>CP036272.1:6625565-7107266 GCA_007745635.1 Stieleria bergensis | reverse complement strand
GACACGAGACGTCGGTGGTGGCGTGTTTGAGTTAAGTTCGGTAGCGGTCACCGGAAGGCAGTGGGTGGAAAGGACGACAATCGCTCACGGGTTGGATCACGTCTCAAACGCTTTCCACGACTGGCAAAACGCCAAAGAGGTATCGTGGGAGAACCCGGCGGACTGGACGCTGTTGACTATTTTACCGGACGAGGTGGAAAGTCAAGCAAGTTTTCCACAATGTTTTCCACATCTCAACGGCTTGTTAACCGTTTGTGAACCAAGCAGATACGTTCGGCTGCTGTATCGATATCACCGGTTGTGGAAAACCGGCTCACACCGAACCGAATCGCGCTGGACACCAAGGCGTCATCACAGCCCATCGCCAGCAAAACATGGCTGGGGGGGCTGCTTCCACTGCTACATGCCGAACCGCTACTGCAGCACACACCGGCCATGTCCAATGCCATCAGCATCGATTGACGGTCCGTCCCAGGGAAAGAGACGCAAGTGGTGTTTGGTAAACGTTTTGCGTCGACGCCATGGATCACCAGGGGGGGGATCGCCGCAGCCAGTCGCTGTTCCAGAAGATCGCGAAGTCTGACCATGGTAGCACGGTGTTCAGACAGGTTCCCCACCGCTAACGAGAGGGCTTTGGCGGTGCCGGCAGCCAAAGGGACGGGGATGGTTCCCGGGCGGGACAGCAGTTGTTGTTCGCCGCCAATCAAGTGAGGTCGTATGTTGACGCCAGCACCCAGCCACAGTGCTCCCACACCCACGGGGCCATGAAATTTGTGAGCAGAAAAGCAGAGGCTATCGATCGGCAGGGTAGCAAGATCCAATGGTTCTTTGCCGATCGACTGTGTCGCATCCACATGAACCAGTGCACCGGCGGCGCGGCACAGGCTTGCTAACTGCTCAATCGGTTGGATGACACCGGTTTCATTGTTGGCCGACATCACGGCGACAACTGGCGACAGCGAGTGTTGGGCGTCGAGAAGTTCTTGTAAATGGTTAAGGTCGACGGAGCCGTCAGAACAGATATTCAGATAGGACACTTGGCGGCCGCTTTTTTCGGCGAGCTGGGCGAATCTCAAAACGCTGGGATGTTCGATTCGACTGACGATCAGCGGGGCGGCGGGATCGTCGCCAAGGCCAGCTAACGCCAAGTTATTGCTTTCGGTGCCACCACTGGTCCAAATCAGCCTGGGGCCCCCAGGAGTGGTAAAGTCGGAGTTCAGGCAACGGCCCATTTCCAGCAACGCAAGGTCAAGCTGTTGGCTTGCTTGCTGGCCGAGTTGATGTTGGCTGGAGGGATTGAAGGGACCTCGGGCCCATTGCTGAGTCATCGCGTCAACAACGAGCGGGTCGATAGTTGTCGTCGCGTTGTTGTCGAGGTAAATCATCTCAGGGGGCTCGTCGATACAGAGTGAGCAGAGGTGCACAGCTGGCGCGCGGCTCGATCGCTCAGGCGGCGTTTATTTCTCAGCAGCCGTTTGTGCCGGGGATTCTTTGCGTTGCAGTAACAGCTCGGCAGAAGGATAGTCAGTTAAAGCTTCTTCAAGCAGCTCGTCGGCCAGGTTTTGTCGCTGTGCGTCACGCAGATCATCAACCATGATGGCGTATTGGTTGATGAGCCATTGATCGAGTGCATTGGCGAGTACGCTGGGGGGATCGTCGGGGCGCGAAGTGCGAGCGATCGCCAGTAATTCAGGGACGAAAACATACAGTTCGCGACTCGCCAACTTCTGGACGATCGGCCACAGCACAGCCGCTTGCTGGCGATGGGCATCGGACCACTCTTTCCAATAGAAATCGCCGTTGCCATAGTCAAACAACTCGATCGAGTCATGCAGCAAAGAAGCCAGTTCAGAGGTGTTTGCAGAGCCGCGTGCAATGTTCAACGTATGCCAGGTGGTGGTGGGGGTTTTGCGGCTGACTTTAATCCAGCCCTTGTTTCTTAGGTGACGACTGACTTCCGGTGTGGTCACCGTCCTTCGAATGGGAGTCAATTGGATCTGTAAGCCGGGGATCTCATAAAAGGAAAAGGTCCGTGTGTCGAAGGATTGAGGATTGAATTCGGTTCCCGTGACTCGCCCTTGAAACGCGATCACAGCGACAATAACGCACACTGTGATCAGCGAACACGTGATGACGATGACCCGTCTCGTCTTTTTCCGCGTCTTGGACGAAGAAGCGGGAGAACGGACAGATTTGCGAGCGTTGGCGTCCGACATAAAGATTTTAAAGAGTGAGCTTTCTTGGCGGTTCACAATAGAACAGCCGTTTTCGATGGTGTAAAACTGCCAGCAGATCCAGGAAGGCGAGAGAAGACCGTAAAGAGAAACTCGCCCACGTGTGTCGATTCATAGTGTAAACAAAAGTTGATGCGCCAGTTCTACCGAAACCAGTTGTACCGAAGCCAGTTCGCGATCGAGCATCCAGGCACAGCAGCCGTGGGGGCGGCGTTTGGGGCAGCGGCGTCGGCGGCGAGCGGAGAGTTCGCGGGTGCAATTCCAGCAACACGCAGGCCCTACGACGTCGGCTGGCAGAACGCCACGCATGGGAATTCCTCCCACAGTTCCGTCACCGAGAGCGCGACAGATCCGCGAAGTGGAGCGGCGGCTAGGGGGTTGGATCCCGACGAGGATGTCGGCAAAAAACAGATGCGTCTAGAGGCTGTTTTACTGGTCGCCAAAACGCCACTGAACACTCGAAAATTAGCGCAATTGGCTCACTTGGCGGATGGCACGGAGGCCCGTACACTTGTCCGCCGCCTCAATAAGCTTTACGACGAATTGGGGCGAGCGGTACGAATTGAGCAGTTGGCCGGTGGCTACCGCTTGATGACTCGGTCAGTTTATGCACCTTGGTTGGCCAGACTGGGACATTTGCCTGAAGCAATTCGGTTATCATCGCCGATGATGGAGACGCTAGCGGTAGTGGCCTATCGCGGTCCTGTTTCACGGGCAGACATCGAGTCGGTTCGTGGAGTCGCCTGCGGTGAGCTGTTGCGGCAACTGATGGATCGAGAGCTGATCCGAATTGCTGGCCGTAGTGAAGATCTGGGGCGACCCTATCTTTACGATATTACGAAACATTTTATGAAGCTCTTTGGGTTACCCAACCGAGACGCATTACCGCGGATCAATTGGGAACCGCTTCAAGAGTCAACTGATCATTCTCCCAACCACCCCACCTAAAACGTTTCAACATTGAAGTTAAGGAGTCAGTCGTGAGCCTAGTCGCTTTCGTCTCGGTTAATCGCTCGGATTCGGTAACAACTGATATCAACGCTGCTATGATGAATGAAACAATTTCCCCAGAGT
This sequence comes from Stieleria bergensis, assembly GCA_007745635.1. GTDB lineage: Bacteria > Planctomycetota > Planctomycetia > Pirellulales > Pirellulaceae > Stieleria > Stieleria bergensis. The sequence goes on along the minus strand of CP036272.1, from coordinate 7,103,958 downwards.
CACCGACTGCCTTGATTGATGAACAGTGGTGGACTGAACCCAGTCTGAATGTTGCGTTCGATGATGTGCAAGCCGTCATTGAGGACGAAGAAGACGACCTCTATGAAGGCGACTTGGACTACGACGACGACGACGATGAAGAAGAGACGGACGAGGACTGGGATGATCTAGCGACCGACGATGATGACGACGACGATGAAGAGGACGAAGACGATCTGGATGACGACGATCTAGACGATGAAGATTGGGCAGAAGTCGATGACGACTTAGGCGACGATGATTTCGACGACGACGAAGAAGAAGATCCAGACGAGGAGCAAGACGACTGGGATGAAGATGACTGGTCCGAAGGTGATGTTGACGACGACGAAGAGGACGACGTTGACGTTGACCCGGACGACGACGATGACGACGAATGGGACTGAGTCGTCACCTCGTTAAGCTGGCCAAACGCACGTGGTGACCCTTGGCCGGCTTTGAAGACCCTGTCGAGCGGGTTTCGCTCCACGTGGTTTAGCAAACCTCATTCGCCCAGACGAAAGAGTTCACGAAGGGCTTTGACCAGGCCCTTTTCATGGCCCTCCGCAGCATCCGCTTTCAAACTGCTCAATGGCGGATGGAGCAGCTTATTGATCAAGCGATCGAGCGCTTTTTCAATCTCTTTTTCCATCGCTGGTTCACCACCTAAAGCGCGTAGTTTAGGTAGCAAACGCACCAGCTCGTCTTGTTTGATCTGTTGAGCATGTTCACGCAAACGCTTGATCACAGGCCCAGTGGCACGATGATTTAGATCGCTGAGCAAGCGACTGGTTTCTTCATGAATGATCCGCTGAGCGCGAGGCCACTCTTTCTCTCGCTCGTGTCGATTGCGTTGGCAGGCGGCTTGTAGGTCGTCGATCTGATAGAGAAAGACACTGTTAAAGTCATCGAGTTTCGCATCAAAGTCCCGCGGGACGGCTAGGTCGAGAGCCAACAGGATGCGATCGCGACGTTTCGTTTGGAGTAGAGAGAATTGTTCAGCGGTTAAAATAGGGTCAGGAGCAGAGGTCGTGCCAACGATCAGGTCGGCTTGTACTACTTCATCCAGGAACGCGTCCCAAGGGCGGTGTTTGCAGCTAAACATTTCAGCGAGCTTGATCGCTCGATGATGGCTCCGATTCAGGATCGTGACGTCATTGGCACCGGCTTGGATCAGGTAACGCAAGGTTTCCTCACCCATTTCACCAGCACCGCAAATCAGCACATGCTTTCCGACCAGTGAGTCAAAGACTTCGGGAACAATCTCGCCGACGGCAACACTTGGCACACTGACACGACGGCGGTGAATGTTTGTTTCAGTTTGAACGCGTTTGGCGGCATGATTGGCGGCTTGGAACACGGCATGTGTCAGCGGGCCCGCGGATCCGGTCTGGCAGGCTAAATCGTAAGCCAGTTTGACTTGGGACAGGATTTGAGATTCTCCGATGACCATGCTGTCCAGGCTGGAGGCCACCGTGAACAAGTGCTCTACGGCTTCATTGCCGCTTCGGTAAATCATTTGCGCGACAACATCGTCGGGAGACATTTGATGTTGATCCGCTAAGAACGAGACGACCGCGTCGCGGTCAATCGAACCATCGTCACTGGTTGTGGTATACAGTTCGGTGCGGTTGCAGGTGCTGAGGAGGACGAGTTCGCCTTGTGGGAACGTCTGGCGAAAACGTGTCAGTGTGGACGGAACTTGGTCGCTGCTGAAAGCGATTCGTTCTCGGAAATCCACCGCGGTGTCATGATGACTGCAACCGATCATTTGTAACTTCATCAGCTCACCCCATGCGAACTGAAGACAATGCTAAACAAAGCCAGTAACAGGAATCCTAGGCTTGCCAAAGTCATGTAAAACGCTTTTCTTCCGCGGCTAGCGGGCGAGTAGAAGAACTCGATCGCTGATGCCACCAGTAACCATCCAAACAGAACGAAGCTGAAGATGATGCCACTATCGGACCAATTCAGCTTTCCCGTTTGATTCAAATTCATAATGATGCCCGCGACAACGCCAATGGCAACAGCAAAAGTGCTGATCACTAGCGCTTGGCGATTGGTTCGATCAAGGGTTTCCAGGGTCGGTAAACGCAACCGGGTACCGCCGAGTTGTTTGCGTTTTAGACGGCGTGACTGGACGAGGTACATGACGCCCGCCAGGAAACCAATCAACACGGCCCCTGTGCCCAATGCCATCATCAGCCCGTGAATGATTCCCCACACATCGGCTGCTCGGTCGCGAGCAAATGGCTCCCAGCTGCCCAGTTGAGTGCCAACGACAATGGTGAAGAGAACCAGTGGAAGGAAGTAGAAACTGATGATGGTGTCAGGACGTCTGATGAAGGCAATCAGGAAACAGATTGCTAGGCCGAGTGCTAATAATAGGGACCATTCAGCCCAGCTCGATAACAAGCCCGAGGAGTTGCCGGTCGGCGAGTTGATGACTCGCAGAAATAAGTAGCTGACATGGGCGAGCAATCCAACCGACATCATCAACAGGACGGCGACAAACCGACCGGGAATCGTCCAGCGGACTCGCGACAACTCCAACAGCAACGCTACCAGGTAGGCGAGAAAGAAGCAGGTGACTGAAACGTTTAGCAGGACAGATAAAACTGATAACAACATATGCGCAGCCAATGGGCGCTCTTCAGGTGTTTTGGTTGACCCATCATCGTACACACAGACGAGGGGATTGGCCACGGACTTTCAATTCAGCTCAGCAATCTCTTTGCACTGGATTTTGCACTGGGGGAAGCAGACGCATTCACGAGCCGGGGTGCAGCGGTTTAAAGCAGCGTCGCCCTGGCATGTTCGTCGCTGCAGTCAGTAACTGAATCCCTACCCCCTTCAGTGTAGGTCAAAGATAGCTGGCGACAATCGGCGAACAGGCAGTTGGGAATCTCAGCGACTGGAGAGAGAGTGGGCATTTAGATGGAGCGTCACCAGGGTTCTGTTTTCCAGTGGCGTACTTCAACCTTGCCGTCGCTGGCGATTCGAACTCGTATCGCTCCGTCATTGGCGGTCAGATGAACGAGTCCGCCAAGCGGGGCGAGTTTCGAGAGGGTTTCAGGGCGGTTGGCTCGATCCCCAGCGCTGATCACGGTGTGCAGAGGCTGAGCCCATGCGTAGACGGTTTCACAACTGGGATTCAGGCTACCGTGGTGCGGAGCCATGATTACACCACCGTAAGGGGGGCGAGGATTGGCAGTCACAGGGCCGACGCCAGTATCCTCTAAATCGCCGGGCAGTAGTAGAGCGGTTGGGCCGTGGTTCCACTGCAGCACCATGCTGTTGGCATTATCGCTTCCAGCGACGCGCTCCGGTGGTGGATGTAAAATCAGGGGAAGAGAGGCTTGGTCGTGTAGGCGAAAAAAAGGTGTGTTGTTGTCGGATTGGCTGGAAACTTCATAGACGGGAATTCGATGTTTAGCGATGGCTTGTTGAATGGGGCCTAGCGCTTCGCCTTGTTCCTGTAACATGCCAGGAGGGGTGATGAGGCACCCGATGGTAAAACGTTTGCACAAACCTGGCAGAGCATTGTAGTGGTCCGCATCGGCATGAGAAAGGAAGACTCCATCGATGGCGTGTATTCCTTGCGACCATAGAGCGGTATCGATGTCACGTGAGCTGCCGTTTGCGTTTCCAAGGCGGCCACAATCGTAAAGCCAAACGGATCCAGCATCGTCCCTAATGATGACGCAGGTGCCATGGCTGACGTCCAGGAAGGTCGCTTCGAGCGAGCCTTTGGGAATCTCTGTTTTGTGGACGGCAAGTCCCAGCGCGATGGCTGACCAAGCAGCAATCCACAAGCATCGATACCAGAAAGCGTGCCGCGTCCGTAACAGCAGAGAGAGCGCAAGGACGACATAAAAGAGGATGACCCAGTGAGCGGGCGGAGAGGGAAGCCAGTAGTGGCTCCCGGAAAGGTCAGCGGCTTGATGGACAACTTCCGAGATATACAGCAGCGACAGGTGACAAATTTTTCCGGTCAGCCATGCCAGTGGTGCAGCGACAGGGTGTAGGAGAACGGTTAGAACACCTGCGGGCAAAGCGACGATTAAGCCAAACCAAATAAAGACATTTGTGGCCGCACTGATCAGAGAAATGAGGTGGAAATGATACCAGGTCAAAGGAGTGCAGATCACGCTCACCAGCAAGCTGAACCAGGCGAGTTGAGCTAGAGTTCGCCAAGCTCGATTTGCGACCCGACGCCATTTGGGAAGGCTTTTATTCAGCAAGCGATCGAATGCAGCTTCCCGATCCATCGCATGTTTGACCGACGGCGAATTGGGCGTATGGGAAACACCGGCGATCATGAGTGTGGCGACGGCAAGAAACGATAAGTGAACGCCGGTTGAAAAAAGGAGAGTAGGTTCGTAGAGCAGGAGGATGAGACCAGCCAGAGCCAGTGTGTTAAGTGGTTGTGATCGCTGACGAAAAGTCATTGCAAGCAGTAGGATAGACACCAGGATAGCGGCACGAATGACAGGTGGTCTGCAGCCGGTCACCAGTACATACATCACACTGACCGCAAGGATGACCCAGAACCGGGTGGTGAAAGAGACTCCGAACAGGGACAGGATTGAGGCAATAGCAGCGACCAGGATAGCCAAATGCATTCCGCTGACAGAAAGCAAGTGAGCGGTGCCGGTAGCGAGGAGTTTGTCGCGAAAGGATTCGTTGATGCCCTCCCGTTGGCCGAGAATCAGTGCGGTAGCAAGTCCTTGAGTGTTGTCGCTGCATGTGGATGAGAGGGCAAGTCTTCCGTTGCGAGAGATCCGAGCAGCTAAGGGTTGGATGATTTGTTGGGAGGGGCTAATGACCTTGACGGCATTGGTGTCTTTAGCGTTGATTTGCGCGTGGAGGCCGAGACTGCGATAATGCCCCCGCAGGTCAGGTTGCCCGGGGTTGCTTGGAGGCATAAGCGGTGTGAGCCACCCGTAAGCTTGTAATCTGCAACCGGGGCGCAAGGCGCTCAGGTCGCCATCGACGTTTAGGGCAACGCGACCGGAGCAGGGGTGGAACTTGTTCGTGCCTCGAATGGAGTCGAGGCGAATGATTAGCCTGCTGCGATGCAGCGGTGTTGACGAAGATCGCGAGTTGGCAAAGCGATTAGCGAGCGGGTTGGGGCCTACGGAAACGGTTGTCAGCAGTGAGCCTTTGACGACGACGGGTTGGGGAGACAGCGAGAGCCAGCGATTGATGGAAGCATTCGTGAAGCGATGTTCACTTGCTCGTTGCCAGAGTCCGCCCATGCTGGCGACGAGGGTGGCGGTAATGAGAGAAGAGCAGATGCAGAGAGATCGTCGGCGAGTCGTATCGAGGAATCGAAGCGAGAAGATACCTAGAACGCAGGTGGCTGCGATGACGGTCCACGCCGCGATGCTTTGGTGAGAATCACTGAAAGCGAAACGATCCAAAGTGATCCCACAGACGAGAGCGGCCGCCAGCCAGGCCATGGGTGCTCGATGCATCGACTGTAGCAACGAATGTCGGAGGGAACATCCAACCGTTCGCATTAGAGAAAAGTCAGAGAGCAAGTAGCGGTGCTCATGATTGGGGTTCAGGAACTTCGCCTCGCAGGCAGTAGTTCCATTAGTATACCAACCTTTCTCAGAAGAGTGGACGCCACCAAGCTTTTAATGTGGGACAGTCACCAATACAGGTTTTGAATTTTGGGACTGTCCCCATGTGGAAAAAATTGTCAACCTGGGTGGTTTGGAATGGACAGGGGGTTTGTTGTTGGCTGCTTTTGCGATCTACACCATCAACCAACCGTTCAATCACCCTGTAGGATGTCCAAAACGAACAGATTCCACCCCCTTGGCGCAGACCCCTAGCCCAGCCAGATCAAAGCCGGCTTTTCGAGGTCACTCAGATGGCTCTGTCATGAAGTGTTGTTAGCTGCTCCCCGGCAGCAACGCTAATCCTTCTCGCCGAACCGCTAGAGGCCGATCGCTGCGCAAACCTTTCATCCGTTCCAGCGAGTCTCCAGTCCCAGCCACATGCGGGAACAACCGGCNAAAGTCTGTCATCAGCGTCAACCATCCACCCGCCGCGATCCCAAGCCGAGTCAGAATCGCTTCCACATACTCAGGCGTCTTGCCCGGTTTGCCGTCAACGAGCAATCGAGCCGTGTAGTCAAGCATCTCAAAGTAACGCTCCAGCGATATCGGTAACACGCCTTTGTCACTGCACCGCGCACCACTCACACTTTGCTTCTCACCGCTCTGTGGCTCCAGTTCATTTAGCGGGATCGGACAGAGGAAGGCATCTGCCGCCTCTGCACCCCTGCCCAACCAAACATCTTCCTGAAGCCACCCCAATCCCAACTTCAGCATCCATTCCGCCTCGTCGATCGGCACATTCCGCTCAATCGAATACGCCAACAAACGACGCTGGCCGCCAGAGAACTGTGCGTTTTCAACTACCGTCGCCAAACCCGCACGAACCGGATTCAAGTCCACATACATCGTCGCTGCCATCACCGCCGCTTCGTCCTCCAGTCGCACCGAGTGGTATCGGTCACCCCAAAGATGCCCGTCCGTTCCCTGTTCCCAGTTGATTCTCGTCGCGATGTACTGATTCAACCGTCCCATCATCGCCGAAGTGTCGCTCAGCTTGCGACGCACCTTGGCCAACTCAATTGGGTTGTTGCGAATCATGTCGAGCTCCTGCTCGGTGGGCTCACAAGGATCACCCTCGGGCGTCTTGCGTCTCGGACTGATCATCAGCATGCGGCGAGCAACATCTGTATCACTCCACCGAGCAACCAAATCAGGGCGTGTCCTGATGACCATGTGATAGTGGTTGGACATGATCGCAAAGGTGACCAAATCAATGCCAAAGTATCTGGCATAGCGTTTGATCCGCTGCACAATCCAGCGTCGGCGATAGGTGAAGTCGTCTTCAAAGCCAGCGTCCCGCCGCGCCTTGCGATGCAAAGCCTCCGGCAGGCTTCGCTTGGCTTTCTTTCTTGCTTTGGTGTTCTTTTGAGTCACCGGAATCGACAACACCTTGCCAAATAAGAACCGTCCATGAGCGACTTTGGTGCCAACTAAGACACATTGCACCTGGTCGGGGTCGAGAATCTCAGAGCGAGTATTTCGAGGCATAAGAAGAGGCCCTCACCAATGAAGGAAAGTGTGAGGCCGGAGCAGTGCAACGGCGCGCACACCCAGCCATCCAAAAAACGATGAACTGAAGTGGGCATCATTGCGTGCACTTCTAAAGACCGCTCAGAAACGCCGGGCTCTCCCCGACAGGCAGTCAACCACTATTAAAAGACCCTCGCACACTGATGGTCAACATCCAAAAAGAAATTCCTCACAAAAAAAACGAATGGCCGTTTGCTAGCAATCATGCTCCCTTGAGGACACGCTTCGTTTTTCAACGGCGACTCCATCCAGTACACTCCCGTCAACGAACTCCGCAATCCACCGGTGACTCAGATTGCCGACACCGATCAGGCTACCTATCAATCCTCCAGGGAATACGAACCATGAGAATCAGCTTCCAACGACTGGGATTGCAATTAATCATCTTATTCGCCTGCTCCATCGGCTTGAGAGCGGATCCACCAGCACGCCAGCCAACAGAGAAAACCATGCAGTATCCTGTCGCGCGCACGACCAAAACAGTTGATACTTATCACGAACGCGAGGTCGCCGACCCCTACCGCTGGCTCGAGGACACCGAAAGCAAAGAAACCCAACAGTGGATCGAAGCCGAAAATAAGGTGACGCAGAGATACTTGAAGGGATTGCCGAATCGTGAAGCAATGCGCAAACGCCTTGAAACACTCTGGAATTACGAACGCTATGGAATCCCGTCGATTCACGGCGGTCGTTATCTCTATCAACACAACGACGGCCTGCAGAATCAGAGCGTCTTGTACCTGACAAGTTCCTTGGAATCTCCCGCTCAGGTTTTACTGGACCCAAATAAGCTAAGCCAAGACGGCACCGTCGCATTGGCTGGCCGCGTGCCCAGCGATGACGGCAAGCTTCTTGCCTATGGTCTCGCTGATGGTGGAAGCGATTGGAGAACTTGGAAAGTTAGAGAGATCGCAACTGGCAAAGACCTCGAGGACACGGTGCGATGGGTCAAGTTTAGCTCCGTGGCTTGGCTACCAGATAGCTCCGGATTCTACTACTCACGCTATCAAGAGCCGACCGAAGGTGCAGAGCTAACCGGTACGAACGAAAACCAAACGATGTACTTCCATCGAATCGGTACCCGCCAGCAAGAAGACCTTCTGATCATCGAGCGAGTGGATCACCCAAAGTGGGGTTTTTCACCCGAAGTGACAGATGATGGACGTTACCTTGTTGTGAATAACTGGAAGGGTAGCGAGCCACAGAATCAAATCATGATTCTCAACCTCCAGTCAAAGGGGGCAGTTGTCTCGACATTGATCGAGGGCTTTGACGCTGAATATGAGTTTATCGGATCCCGCGGTGCAGTTCTGTATTTTCTAACCGACCATCAGGCTCCCAAGCGGAGAGTGATCGCGATTAACGTCGAACAACCCGAGCGACAAAACTGGAAACAAGTGATCGCCGAGACCGACAACGTCTTGCAGTCGGTAAGCTTATTTGGCGAAACCTTCTACGTGAACGCGCTTCAAGATGCGAGAAGCTATGTCACAAGATACGACCTAAATGGGAAGCTGATTGATGAATTCCAGCTACCAGGCTTAGGTTCAGTCAGTGGTTTCTACGGCAAACAAGATGCTAAGGAAACGTTTTTTTCGTTTACTAATTACGTGACCCCAGGTGCGATTTATCGTGTTGACTTAAGCAATCCAGAACAGGCCAATCAAGGCACGCTGTGGCGAAGAAGTGAAATCGATCTGAACCTGGATCGATTTGTGACAGAACAAGTCTTCTGCACCAGTAAAGACGGCACCAAAGTACCGATCATCATTACTAGGCGAAAGGACATCGAACTCGATGGATCGCATCAAACCTTGTTGTACGCCTACGGAGGTTTTAATGTATCACTGACTCCATCGTTTTCCGCTGGAAACGCAGCCTGGGTGGATGCTGGCGGAATCTATGCCGTCGCGAATCTGCGTGGCGGAGGTGAATACGGTCGCCAATGGCATGAAGACGGTATGCGTCTGAAAAAGCAAAATGTGTTCAACGACTTCATCGCAGCGGCCGAGTTTCTGATCGATCAAGGATACACCAGCAGCAACCGGCTTGGCATTCGAGGTGGTAGCAATGGCGGCTTACTTGTCGGCGCCGTCATGACACAGCGACCAGATTTGTTCGGTGCCTGCCTACCCGCGGTTGGCGTGATGGATATGTTGCGCTATCAAAAGTTTACGATTGGATGGGCTTGGGTCGCAGAATTTGGCAGTAGCGATGAAGCCGATCAAATCGAAAACCTGTTGTCTTATTCACCACTCCACAACATCAAAAAAGGCACCTGTTATCCGGCAACCCTGATTACAACCGCTGACCGAGACGACCGAGTCGTGCCAGGGCACAGTTTTAAATTCGCAGCCACGTTGCAAGCTGCCCAGCAGTGTCAAAACCCTACTCTGATTCGGATTGAAACCCGAGCCGGCCACGGTGCGGGAACACCCATCAGTAAACGAATCGAGGAGTACGCTGATCTGTGGGCGTTTCTGCAAGAAAACCTCAAGTAAAATGTGGCCCCAAAGCGATGCCACATCACCAACCGTCAGGGATGGGGTGAAAATCGGGTTTATTTGCACATTTCGGACAACTGAACCCGAAATTTACATGCCAATGCTCGGGTCGATCGCACGCCCCACGGCCCGATGCCGTATGCTCATGAGGTCTTTGCGACGTCTCTTCTGATTCTCTGCCGCTCTTATCTGACGAGTTTCGATGTTCTCTTCTAAGAAAAAGCAGCCAACTGAAAAGAAAAAGCGGAAGGTAGCAGTGCAACCTGTTGTCATGCCGGTTTGGCTTGCATTCATCGTTCCGACACTGTCTTTCATTGTCGCAGGGTTGATTATGCGACAAGGTGATCCTTTGACAGCAGTGCTGATCGTCTGTCTCAGCCTGTCAGCCTTGATCGGATTTCAAATGGGATTTTTTCGGCAACTCATCATCCCCGTTGGAATCGTCGTCGCCTCCATGTTCGCTCCTTATATGGGAATGAACTACGAAGAACGAATTGAAAACTGGGTCGGAACCTCAGGTTTGCTCAATCGAGGAATGGGTGTCTTTGGAATCGGCCTAATCATTGCTCTGATCGTGATCTTGAGCAGTGACATGCTGTTTACCTGCTGGTCGCGAACGCGTCGCAGGCTGCAACTGGTAAACAAGTATTGCGGAATGGTTGTTGGCTGTTCACTAACCCTGGTTGTCTTTGGCTTGATCTGTAGCGCGTCGATCTTGGTTTATCCAGAGGCGCGTTGGTCGGCAGAAGATGGCCCAGCAGCAGAGCCCCAGGGTTTGCCACAGAAAGTTGCCGCAGTAACGTATCGAAGTTATCTCGGGCGATTCCTCACACAGCAAAACCCAACGCGAATCCTGCTCAGCACGTTAGGTGCCGATGAATCCATCTTAGCAGTTGACCAGTATGCTAATGCAGCAAACGTCAAAGATGTGCTTGATGACCCATCATTTCAGCGTGGTGTCAATCAACAGGAAATCAACCTGGCCTTGGCGGATCTACGTGACGAGGTGACTTGGGAATCCATTGATGCTAGCGAAGGATTCCAAATCGGTGTTTGGTGGCAATGGATGCAAAGCCCAGCCTTCATGGCGTTGGTCGAGCAGCCAGAGTTTCGCCAGGCCATTGGGCCGGCGTTGATTGAGAAAGCGAAGCAACGTGAGCAGCCGCAGGCGACTGAAACGGAGCAGCAGGAGGCGCAGGAGGTTTAGCCCCCACGCCATGGAACCGTTTGCCAATCCTGTACGTTTCTACTTCTTAACCACCCAGATGTTGCGATAGTAAACCGGGTTGCCGTGCCCTTGTAAGTACAAGCCGTCTTCCTTTGGGCCTTCTTGATGTCGCCCAGGTGTGTGCTTGGGCAGTTCGATCTCGTCGTGGATCACGACACCATTGTGGCGGACGGTGATCCGTGCGTTCACTGTTTTCTCTCCGGCATCGTTATACCGCGCGGCCGTGAAGTCAATGTCATACGTTTGCCACTGCAACGGTGGGAAGCACATGTTGACGTTCGGTCTAGCAACTTGGTAAATGCCTCCGCATTCGTTGCTTTCACCACTTAGCCCAAACGAATCGAGGACTTGTACTTCGTACCGGCTTTGCACATACACGCCACTGTTGCCGCGACCTTGGCCTCGAGCAGTCGGTTTAAACGGCGTGCGAAATTCGAGATGCAGATGATGATCACCAAAGGTCTCTTTGGTAAAGCAGTTTGCTAACAAAAGTTCATCATCGACGTGCCCGTTTTCGAACGCGTCAGCACCACTGCCATCAAACAGAACCATTGCATCCTTGGGCGGTTTGGCTCCTAGCGTCGGGCTCTGACGAACTTGGCGATTGATCGACGCAACGGTCTCGCCATCACGATTGACGACGTTGAGTTTTCCGCCTCCAACGACAATCTTGACCATCGATTCTTCGTAATCAAAAACAGCCTTGCCATCTTTGGTTTCACCATCAAGCTCCAAGAAGGGATCCTTATGGCTTTGTGTTGCACTGGGGAGCCCACCCTGATAGGCGATCATGTGGAATTTCCCATCACCCAACGCAATGACTTGTGCTCCATAGGTCTCGTTTTCTCTTCCAACGCCTTCGTATTCACCTTGAATCTGAAACGAAGCGGGGGTGGTTTTCGGATCCGTGTAGGTGCCTTTACCGTCATCCGCTGCCTGACCAACGGCTGTCATCAAGAGCACAATGAAGCAACTTAAGAAGTATTTCATGACCAGCACAACTCTCTACGTTTGGGGAATTAAAGTGAGTAAGTGAAACCAGGAAGATGATTCTAGCAAATCGCTGCAACGGCAGTTCATCAGGATGTCTACTTCGGAGATCCCAAATTCAAACCTTGGCGCCAGAATCGGAGTCACTTTTTTGAACCAGCGGCGCTGACCTTCAGCTGTTGAATGGTTCCTTTGAAGTTTGGCATTGGGGATTCGGGATCAACCGGATGAGCATTGTCGTGGCTAATCGAAAGATCTTCGCTGGGGTGACGCACCAATAGCCCAGCATGAGAAGCTGTGACCGGAGAAGCTTGATCAATCTGAATGGACAACTCCTTGCGGTCCGCTGTGGCAGTGACCGCAATGTTTGTCTTGCCCGTCAGTGATGCGCTGACGCGGTGGATCTGCTCCTTGCTACGACGCAGTGCGAACACGAGCTGATCATCTTTGATGTAAAGCGAATAGCCGGTGACCGAACCGCCGTGAGCAACGATCACGCCCTCTTCTTTGTCAACATCAAGCGAGCAAGAAATCGTGAACGGTTGATTGACCAGATGTGGTGCGGACCTTGCTTGATAAGTGTCGTTTGACTTGACGGCTTTCCAGTTGATGGATTTGCCCGCCGGCGTGGTGGCCGCCGACTTGGTGCCCGCCGACTTGTTGCCGGGACGCGTTGCTGGTAGTGATCCCTCGGGGCGCTGAAGTTCTGCTGTGGGGCGTTTGTTTGCGTTTAGCTCCACCAGATGCTCTTCCCAGGCCTTTTGCAGCCGGGAGACGACTTCCGGATAGTGTGCGGCGACATTTTTTGTTTCGCCGATATCGTTGACGGTATCATAAAGTTGAACCTCGGATTGAGGATCAGAGATCGCGGTCGAGTTCTGCTTCCTGCGTCCAGATTGGCCCTCTTTCCAAGGGTAATACTTCCATTGACCGGAGCGGACGGTTCCCGGGCCATGCGCGAGACAATACGTGTTGTGTGGACTCGCAGCATTGGGCTGCCCGTTCATCAATGGCCAGATGTTCCGGCCATCGATCTGGCGGGATGGCAACTTGCCATTGCATAAGTGAGATAGTGTTGGAAGGATGTCAATCGACGCACTCACCTCATGACAGATTGTGCCGGCTGGGATCTGGCTTGGCCAACGCATGACAGTGGGTTCACGAATCCCACCGTCATAGACGCTTCCCTTTTTCGCTCGCAGTGGTAGCGAAGAGCCAACCGCGGCGCCATTGTCACTGGTGAAGATGACCAACGTCTTTTCGTCGATCTTATTGTCCTTCAACGCTTGCAAAATCTGGCCCACTGACCAATCCACTTCTTCAATGGCATCCCAAATCAGTTCACCGGTGCGATTCTTAAACGCGTCGGAAACCGCTAATGGAACATGGACCATGGTGTGCGGTAGATAGATGAAAAAGGGTCGATCTTTCTGTTCCTGGATGTAATGAACAGCTCGTTCGGTGTAACGCTTTGTCACGGTGGACTGGTCGACCGGGTATTCAATGACTTCCTCATCAAGCATTAATGGGACGCGGTTCTTTAACTTCTGTCCTGTTTTTAGTTGCTCAATCGTCACGCCTTCCCGAAGCACCAAGTCATCTGCCAATCGATTTGCAGGATCAATCCACATGTCGTTGCTATAGGGGATGCCATAGTAGGAATCAAAGCCCTGGTAAGTTGGTAGACAGGGAGGCAGATGTCCCAGGTGCCATTTGCCAATGCAGGTCGTGGCGTATCCAGCCTCGCTTAGCATGTCTGCAATCGTGACTTCGTCGGGGTGTAATCCCTTGGTGCTGTTGGGAAATAACACCGGACTCATGCTCAAACGTTGATAATGTGTCCCTGTCATCAGGGCTGTTCGAGACCCAGAGCAGACCGCACAGCCAACGTAGAAATCTCGAAACTGCATGCCTTCTTTGGCCATTTGGTCCAAGTGAGGCGTCCGAGGTCCTTGGGCGCCGTTAAAGCCAACGTCGCCAAAACCCATGTCATCGATAAAAATGATGATCACATTGGGTTGAACAGACGTTGTCTTGGCAGGCGGATCTGCAAAGCTTTGTAAAACGAAACAGCAGGTAAACAAGAGGGCGACGAGCTTTCGAGCCATGAAAGTGACCGTGAGCGAGAGGTTTCAAAAAAGGTGGGCAGGCAAACAACGCTGGTGATTGGTAGAATAGCCTGATCCAGCCACTGGTTGCTTGTTCAGGCATTCTAATTGGCGTCGATTCCGATAAATTCGACGCGCTGGTTTTTGTGCCCTCCTTCCTTTCTATGGTTTCTCTTCAAAGATGATCGATCGTTTTGCTAGGTTGCTGACACTCTTTGCAGCCATCTTGTTTTTCACTGTGACTTCTTCCATTTTTCGGCCCGTTTCGGCGCAGAACAAGACACAGCCGGACATCATCTTGATCATGGCTGACGACGTAGGAATTGAAGGATTAGGTTGTTACGGTGGTGCTTCTTACCGCACTCCCAGCCTTGATGCGTTGGCAGAACAAGGTGTGCGATTCACGCATGCGTACTCCCAACCACTGTGCACTCCAACACGCGTGGAGCTGATGACGGGTCTGGACAATCATCGCAACTGGTTGTACTTCGGAATTTTGCGCCCGGATGCCAACACGTTCGGACACGCGATGCAGAAGGCTGGTTATCGAACCGGGATTTTCGGCAAGTGGCAGTTGCAGTCCTACGACCCGCCAGATTTCCCAAATGCAGCGAAGCGTCGTCGTACCGGGATGCACCCGAAAGACGCGGGCTTTGACCAGTATGCGCTCTTCCACTCGTTGCACACCGAAGACAAAGGATCACGCTACGCGAATCCGACGATGCTTGAAGGCGTTCAAGGACAGTCGGGTGAGTTAAAGACCTACGACGGGCAGTATGGCGAAGATGTTTGGGTCAACAAGATCCTCCAGTTTCTTGATCAGCCCAGCGAAACGCCTCGGTTTGTCTACTATCCGATGGCACTGCCTCACTGGCCATTTCAGCCAACGCCCGATACGCCAAGTTACAATCCCACGGTGCCTCAGGAAACGGATTTGAAGTACGCCAAAGACATGATTGAATACATGGATTCAGCCGTTGGCAATCTAGTCACAGGATTGAAGCAGCGCGATCGACTTCGCGAAACGATCTTGATCTTTTACAGTGACAATGGCACGCACTTGGATGTGCGATCAACGATGCAGGATGGGCGAGTGATCGCGGGCGGCAAAGCAACGCCTCGTCAAACGGGAATCCATGTGCCTTTGATAGTGCACTGCCCTGCTCGCTTTCAGCCTCAAGTGCGCGATGACCTTGTCGAGGCATCAGATTTTTTTCCAACCTTGCTTGATCTCGCCAATGCATCTCAGGAAGCACCAGCGGATCTGGATGGGCAAAGTTTTCTGCCGGTTTTAAAGGGACAAGCCGGCACTCGAGACGCAGCATTCTTTTGGTATGATCCACGTCCGGGCTGGGACAAGGATCGTTTTGATCGGCACGTTTTTGCGCTCAATCGAACTCACAAGCTGTTTCGCAATGGTCAGTTGTTTCGGCTGGGTCCGAAACCACTGCAAGAGTCCTTGGTTCGCCGTCCCACCCGAGACGATGTGACGGCCAGGCGGGCCTTGCAGGCTGTGATCGATCAAGCCTTGCTGAATGTTAACGAGCCACCATTGGTTGACGCGTTCGGTGATCCACTGTGATGGTCTAGGATCGTTGGCATTGAATGGCTTAGCGGTTCAATGGCGTTGAGATCAGGGGTGCTGGGCGGCGCACCCGAATGCGAGTGCGGACTTAGTTCGTCATGGCTGTGTTTATGGTCATGCCGATGCCCGGGCAGGTTCTCGATGATCAATGCGATTGAGACGCCCAGTAAGAGAGCCATCGTCAGCTTGGCTCGGTCATGATCATGAAAGGCCACCTCGGGCAATAAGTCTGCTAATGCGATGCAGATGAAGAACCCAGCTGAAACGGCAAGTCCCCAGCCTAAGACGCGCTCGTCGCTGATAATCGTCGTCACGCCTGCATACATCAAAAATGCACCTAACGGACAAGCGATCGAGAACAGAAAGTTTGCCAGTCGCTGGGCCGACACCGACCAGCCTTGTCGACTCATGACGGACGTGATGGCGAACGAGTCCAGGGGAATGTGCAACACAATCACAAGAAAGGTGCCAATGCCCGCCAGGTCCATCCAAGCGCCGTGTTTCGTGTCTGCGATGACGCTGCTAGAGAGGGCAACTCCGTCAATTAGAGTGTGCAAAGACAAACCAAAAAAGACTCCACCCCATCCAAGCCGTCGGGAATGGTTGTGCCCATGTTTAGGTGAACTCTGGTCAGGCTTGTCATCTCCAGCCGAGTCATGCCCGTGCGTGTGGTCATGCTCATCTGGGTGATGGCTGCAATGCGAACAGTGTCGGTCATGTTCAGTCGCTTCATTGTCGGAGTCTAAGACGCCATGGTCATGCGTATGAAACAATCGAATCAGCAGGAACATTGACAGCAATCCGAACAGAGCGCCCAGGCCAGCGGAGGAGGCAGATTGCAAGAGTTCCACCGCATGTGGTAGCAAGTGCAGCAGTGCCACCCCAATCATCAGTCCACCCACAGCGCTCATCAGCAACTGGGTACGCAGGTGAGTCATCCGAATGATCTCGGACAACCGACCGCCAGCAGTAGCGGCGGTGAAAATGAAAATGCAGTAAACGAATAATAGCGCGATGGGCGACATGTCAGCAGTGACCTAAGTTGGCGAATCGGCATGATCTTAGGTCACAAAACGCAATTCGCCTATAGCCACCGCTAATCTCGCAGTGCATGATGGCAGCGTTGGCAGGCGGAGCGAATCGATCTTAGGGTGGCGCGTGCCGCCTCTGGCTGGTCGCGTTGGTGTTGCAGAGAATCGATCAGATCGCCGGTCGCTTGCAGTTCTTTGGCAAACGGTAGCCGCTGCTCACTGGGCACAAACGAGTCCCTGCGATGGGCCCGGGAAAGCTCAGTGAATTGTTCGTCTAGCAATAACCTGAGGTGTCCGAGATCCGCCGCCTGAGTTTTTTTTACCGGCTGATTCCAGCCGCGTTGGAGTTTCTCGAATGTCTTGTCGATCTGCCCCATGCGCTGCACCAGGTCACTGGTCTGGGTGACTGTAGGAAAGTCCAGATCAAGCCCCGCCAGGCGATTGTGGCGATCAGGTTTGGCATCATGCACACTCCGATATAAACCCTTGTACTGCGGCGACGTGCCACAGAGAGTCAAGAAGGCCTGTCCCTGGCGAGCATTAATCCAGCCTGTGCGAATGCACGCGACCGAGGCTGCAGCCGGGGCGCGATGCCGCCCATGATGGCAGTGCACATAAAAGGGGCCTGACAATTGAACCAATGCAGCGGCGAGTTCCGTGGAGCGAGACTCGTCAATCCCATCGTAGCCAATGGGAAGATGAACGTACCGAAGCCCAGCTCGTTTGGCTTGTTCGATTTCCGGTGCCGCTCCATCGACACTGATGATCACGCGGATCCCTTGTTTGGCTAGTTGATCAAAGGCCAGTTGGTTCTTCGGTTGATCACCCACCCAGACTTGGTCACAGAGGCGTTTAGCGTTGGGCAGTCCCGGCATGGTGACTTGCAAACGCTCGGAGGATTCTGACGATGAAACACCGCTGGACTGCACGACGGACACTGAGTCGTCCGCGAGAGAGTGGATTGCATGACAAAACAACGCAAACACGATGGCCCAAACCATGCGGTGTTGGGCAAACAGAGCGATCAATCGACGCGGCGGACGGAGGTGGTGCAACGCTGAGTTACCCGAGCAATGGATGAGACTGAACCGATCAGTGCATCGTAACTGAAGCGAGCCAGGGCCTCAATCATTGCCCAGGGTCACCATTGCGAATTCCAGTCTTTTGGCCAAGCCGCCTTTGCGTGTCAAATTGAGGAACTGACAGCGGTCGCATCGTCCGGGGGCAATTCCTGCAGCAATCGAAGACAACTGTCGCGCAATTGCGTCACGGTCTGAAATCGCTTTTCAGGTGTTTTGTCGAGTGCGGTTTTGACAATCCGCTGCAGTTCAACCGACTGGTGTTTCAGTGGGCTGAGATCAGGTTGTTCGAACAGCTGATCGGAAAGTGTTTGGCTGATCGAGGCAC
Source organism: Stieleria bergensis (assembly GCA_007745635.1). Lineage (GTDB taxonomy): Bacteria > Planctomycetota > Planctomycetia > Pirellulales > Pirellulaceae > Stieleria > Stieleria bergensis. Next base: position 7,085,924 of record CP036272.1, on the reverse strand, counting down.
TGTAGAACAGCGGCTTTGAAGTCAAGCAGTGGTACATCACGCAACCGAACGCATAGATGTCACTGCGACCGTCAAGTGTCTCACCACGGATTTGCTCCGGCGACATGTAGGACGGCGTGCCACCGACATTGTTCTTTGGATCACTGGAGCTTTTGGTGTCAGTGACTAAACCGAAATCCAGCAACTTGACGACATCGGATTGTCCGCCGATCTCGGCCAGAAAAATGTTCGCCGGTTTGACATCGCGATGGACCAGGCCTTGAGAATGAGCTTCTTGCAAGCCGTTGCAAAGCTGGATGACAATTTCCAGCAACTTATGGGTTCCGATGCGGCGATCTGGTTGTGCTGAGAGTCGTTGATTAAGTGTTTCGCCATGGAGGTACTCCATCACGTAATACAGATCGCCTTCTTCGGTGATCCCATAGTCGTAAATCTGGACGGTATTCCAGTGCGACAAGGCGGCTGATGCTTGAACTTCTTTTTCAAAGTGTTTGATCGCGTTCCGGCTGCCAGCGACGTCTCCTAAAATCAGCTTGATCGCTGCGGGGCGCTTTAGAAACTGATGCTTCGCCAGGTAAACAATGCCCATTGCTCCGCGACCAATTTCGCGAATCAAACGATACTGACCGTAGTATTTCGCGGTTTCCACATCGCGACGCACGTTGTGAACGATGCGCGAAAAGACAGTGGTCATGCCAATCACAATCAAACTGCACGTCAATGCACTGTAGAAGATAAAGCCATCGCCATGGTCGTAGCCATGAATCCTGCGATGCACGCCTAGAACCGTCATGGGGACAAACAGCACTACAGCGCTGTTGATCGCGGTTTGTATCCACGTCGATGGAATGAATCCGTTGTAAATCACAACCAGCATCGACGCGACCAATACCGTTAGGACTCGCAGCGCTTCGATCTCGGGCAGTGAATCCGTTTTGATGTATTGGTTCAGCATGAACCATTCCGTGTAGCAAACACTGATCACTGGAGTCAGCAAGACCAAGGCGTCAATGCATCGCAGTAAGGACAATCTAGGTTCGCGCGTGCGATGCAGCAGGTAGGCCAAGCTTCCTAGCAGCACCATGCTGATACCACGAAGCAGTAGTTCAGTGGAATGAAAGTTGCCTGTCAGTACGCCGACCATTGTCCCCAGTGGACTGAGGATGGCGAACAAAGTGGCGACCACGATTAAACGCCGTCGTAGCAGCAAATTGGTACAGCGTTCAAAGTGAGCTTCGACATTTTCATCGCTGCTTGGCAACGACAATCGATCCCGTGGCGTTAGATCGGGATCGTGAACAAGGCTCTCTTGAGGCAGCTCGTTCAGATTGGCAATCGTCTGATTCGGCAGCAGTGTGTCGGTGACACTGGAGTCGTTCCGATCCAGTGTTGGCTGATTGACCTCTGGCAACAAGGTTTGCTGATCGTGATACTGCAGCAGTGACAGGACTTCGCGGCGCACGACCTCGCTTAGAGCAGCTTGTTCTAGAAAGGATTGTCGCTGATCATGCGGTAGCTCGACAGCTTGTAGGAGAATTTGATGAGCGAGTTCATGCTCTTGCGGAGTCATGTTGCGGCGGTCCCCGAGAGCTCGCGTCGTAGCCAGGCGCGAACCGTTGTCCAATCCGCTTCGACGGTGCGTTTGGACACTGCCAACACCTCAGCAACTTCCGCAACAGACAAGCCGCCGAAGAAACGCAGTTCGACCATTTTGGCTTGCCGAGCATTGACCTTCATCAGTTTATCAATGGCTTCATCGATCGCCAGCACGTCCTCATCGCTGCGATTGGACACGGACATGTCGTCATGCAGTTGAATCCTGTCTCGGTTGCCGCCACGCTTTTCGCGTTTCTTTCCGCGAGCATGGTCCACCAAAATTCGCCGCATCATGCGAGCACCAATCGCGAAGAAATGCGTCTTCCCCTGCCAATCGATCCGCGTCTGATCAAGCAGTCGAATGTATGCCTCATTGACAAGCGCTGTTGGTTGCAGCGTGTGTCCAGGCGATTCCCGCCGTAGCAATGAACTCGCCAGCGCATACAATTCGTCGTAAACCTCCTGGACAAGTAGATCAGCCGCTTGGTGCTTGCCGGAAACGTAATCGACCAGCAATTGTGTGGTGTCCGTTGTGCCCACTGCGCAAAACCCTAAACGAGGCGTCTTCGAAGGTATCTATTGATTCTATCTTAAGAGGATAGACTGTACAAATCATGAACGTCGTTAGATTCGCCAGCATTGTGTGATGCCTTGGCAATTAGAAGGTCGCCACACCGGCGAGGCTGCCCAAGGCGACATGGCGTGGAGCGTCATTTGTTGGATCGGCGGTGCCATCGCCGGGTGCTGATTCCTGCGCCTCTGTGAACAGTTCTCTGTCTCCGTGGCCGGTGATTTTGATTGTTCGCAGTCGATCAAGAAGATAGAATGCCCCTCACCCTGACGGCCAAAGTGATGAAGATCTGCAATGGCTCTGAATGATGTCCCTTGTAGGGCTGGCAAGTTGATTCTATCGCTTGGCCCGTAAGATACGATACAGATGATCATTTGCAGATGCTCACGCGGCGAAACCGATTGAGTGACTGAAATGCCCACACAGTCAGGGTGCAGCGACAGAACAACAGGTTGACCCGATATTATTGACCGGAGACAAGAGTGATAAATCCAATCTCAAGGCTGATCCTAGCCGTCCTGTGTGCAGGCGTCATGCTGGGAACCGCCGATGCCAGGCTGTGGTCCGACAAAACAGGAAAGCTCGTTTTCGAAGCCGAGCTGTTCGCGTTCAATGACGAGCAAGTCGTTTTGCGGCGAAAAGATGGTCAGCTTGGGATGTATGAAATCAAAGATCTGTCCGAGGTCGATCAGCGGTTTCTCAAGAGCCAAGAGGCATTGAAGCAGTCGCAACAAACCCTACAAGGCAAACAAGTCTGGAAAACAAAATCCGGGTTTGAGGTTGTCGGTCGAGCGGTCGATTACGACCAACGCGATATTCAGCTGAGTGTCCGACGCGGAAAACTGTTCGTCAATGATCGGCTGTACGACAACATGCCTGATGCTTACAAAGTGATCTTGCAGCGGACCATGGCTGCTCAGGGGCAACTGGACCAGCCAACAGACATGGATCTGCAGGGCTGGATTGAACGACAAGGAGCCAAGCCGTTGGTGATGCGAGTTCAAGGTGTCTTGTTGGAGCAATCCGACGGCGAGGAATATCTGGTGCCGTTTTCGTTGTTCGCCGATCAAGATGCCAAGCTATTGAAAGCTGGCTGGGAGGAATGGGTTGGCGCACCCCAAGATGATTCGCTCCGCAGCGACGAAGCGTTTCGCTTGCAGTCCACCGCCGCGGCGCTGCAAAGCCAGCAGCAGATGGCCAACGAGATCGCACGCGCAAACATGGCCTTCAATGCCGTCAACGCCGGGCTATTTAGCTACTGGGAAGTCACCATGTATCCGCAAGCGGGCAATCCCTCGGCTCCCGGCTGGGTCATCATGCCAGGGCGAAACAGCGAAGATGCAAAACGCAGCGCGATGAGGCAGTACCCCGGATTCGTCCCCGGTGCGGTTCGCAAAGTCAGCCGTTAAAGCAGATCGTCCCTCGATCTTGTTCCGCAAATCGCTCCGTCAATTCACCATTGAACACGACCGATCGCTATCGTTCAGCATAGAATCAGTCATCAAAAGGAGAACGCAATGGAAACGCTGCAAACCATGACAACGGCGCTGGGCTGGTGCTGCATGATCAATATCGCCTTTCTGTTGTACGCGACGGTGATGTTGATCAACTTTCGGCTCTGGGTGCAGAAGATTCATCGCCGCTGGTTCAACCTTGATGAAACGGACTTGGATCGAGAATACTTTCGTTACCTAGCGATGTTCAAGCTTCTGACCCTGGTGTTCAATATCGCACCCTACATCGCATTACGGCTCGCTTTACCTTAACCTCTTCGGAAGCGGTTGTTCGCCAGGCAAGCTGTTTGCCTGGAAGAATGATCGCTTGGTCGCAACCTTCGCCGGCATCCGTTCAGTCTGGCAACCTAATCGACTCGCAATTTAGCCTCTCGGAAATAGAGAAAGAATGGACATCCATCAGAGATCGCGATTCACTCGCAATCGGCAATCAACGAAGACCGAAGCAGCTCAGCAGTCGTTTTGGCGATCCAAGACGAGTCTGGTTAGCCTATTGTGTGGCCTACTGCTGGTTGCTGCTGGTTGCGACAAGCGAGAGGACAATGCCTATGTTGCCCCGCCGCCGCCGAAGGTCAAAGTTGGTCTTCCTGTCACCCAAGACGTCACATTATTCATCGAGGAAACCGGTAGTACCGAACCGACGGAAGACGCAGAGGTCAGGGCTCGCGTGCAGGGCTTTGTGCAGCAGATCCTCTTTCAGCCCGGCCAGCAAATCTCGATGGATGGTGGCGAGGACGGAAAAGGTGACATTCTGTACAACATCGAGCCCGACTTTTATCTCGCCACCGAAGCAGCGGCCGAGGCCACCCTGGCTGCCGCGCGAGCTTCATTGGAAGTCGCCCGAGCTGCACTCGATACGGCCAAAGCAGATCAGACCAACGCGGATCGAACGTTTGGTCGAGAAAAGCGATTGCTGGAATCGGGAGCGGGATCACAGTCTGTTTATGACGAAGCCGTCGCAGCTTTGGAGTCAGCCAACGCAAAGGTTGGCGCCGAGAAAGCAGGCATCGAACAGGCGAGCGCGCAAATTCAACAAGCCGAAGCGGATCTTGAACGAGCCAAGCTTGATGTTCGCTACACCAAAGTTCGTGCACCGATCAGTGGCGTTGTAACCAAAACAACGGTCAAGCTTGGCAACCTCGTCAAGGAAGGTGATTCGCTGGCCACCGTGGTCAACTCCAGCAAGATGTTCGTAAATTTCAGCATTAGCGACAGCATGTTGTTACGCCTGATGCGGGCACGGTCACCCGGTGAAGTCAAAAAGATGACCCCGGAGATGTTGGCAAACATCCCGGTTTATATTCGTCGAGACAAAGAGGAGAATTGGATCATGGGTCGGCTGGAATACGCCGCACCGACCGGCGTCGAGATCGACACCGGTACGTTGCCACTGCGAGCGCTGTTCGATAACGAAGGCGCCGACCTGGTTAGCGGTATGTTCGTGCTGATTCGAGTTCCCTTGACTCGTCAGCGCGATGTGATTCTGATTCCCGAACGGGCGATCTTGAGAAGCCAGCTGGGCACGGCAGTGCTGGCCCTAAACAAAGAAGACGTGGTGCAGCGGAAACAGGTTGAAATCAGCCATCTGATTGACGGCTGGGCAATCGTCAGCGAAGGGTTGAGCAAAGACGAACGGATTGTCACCGATGGTCTGCAAAAGGCTCGCCCCGGTCAGCCAGTGACCCCCGAAACAATTGTGCTGTCGACAGACTCCGCGCCCATGCTGAATGTCGATTTAAGAGTGCGATATGACGAGGACCAGAAGGAAAACGGTGACGCGGACAAGGGCCAGCAAGCTGATGCAGTGATCAGCCCCCCAACACCATCGACCCCTGACCGAACCGACGAGCAATCCGATGCTAAACCCGCAGAGGCAGAGAAGTCATAGAGATTCGTTGATTGTCGTTTCTTTCACTGCCATTTCTATAAATCTCCATCCTTTCGCGGTCCAGTCAGACAATGTCTGTATTTTTCATTAAACGACCCATTTTTGCGACCGTGATCTCCATTGTGATCATCGTTGCAGGACTCGTCTCTTTCGGCGCTTTGCCCGTCGAAAAGTTCCCACCCATCACTCCGCCAACGGTACAGGTCTCAGCGATCTATCCCGGTGCTGCTGCCTCGACGGTTGCGGAAACCGTGGCGACACCCATCGAGCAAGCCGTTAACGGCGTCGAAGGCATGCTGTACATGTCGTCGACCAGCGGCAATGACGGGTCATACACATTAACGATCACGTTTGACTTGGCGATGGACATTGATATCGCCACGGTGATGGTGCAGAACCTGGTTGCAAAGGCAGAACCAAGGCTGCCGCAGGAAGTTCGCGCCCAAGGCGTGACAACGGCCAAGCGATCGACGCAGACCTTGCAGTTCATCACGCTCAATTCGCCCGATGGTCAGTTCAATAGCCTGTTCTTAAGCAACTATGGTTTGGAGCTGAAGGACGAAATAGCGCGTTTGGCCGGTGTTGGTGACGTAACTGTTTTTGGTGCCGGTGACTACAGCATGCGGATTTGGCTCGATCCGCGCAAGTTGGACCAACGCGGAGTGACCACCGACGATGTGGTCAATGCAATCGCAGTCCAGAACATCCAGCTGGCCGGGGGAACCTTGGGCGGTGAACCGGCTCCCAAAGGAACCGCTTTCGAACTGACCATTAACGCTCAAGGCCGTTTCCGCGAGGCATCGCAGTTCGAAGACATCATCATTCGCAGTGATGGTCCCGGCCAAGAACTGACCCTTGGCGATATCGCCAGGATTGAACTTGGGGCACAGGTTTACACCAACAACAGTACCTATAAAGGCGGTGAAGCGGCGGTCATCGCGATTTATCAGCTGCCGGGTGCCAACGCGTTGGAGACCGCCGATTTGGTCTCCAACAAGCTCAGTGAGCTCCAAGCTCAAGCAACTTGGCCAAAGGGCGTCGAGTACCGCGTCCAGTATGACGCCACCAAGTTCGTCACCGCATCGATCAACGAAGTCTATGTCACTCTGATTACCGCCATTGTTCTGGTCGTCGCGGTGATTTATTTGTTCTTGCAAGATTGGCGTGCGGCATTGATTCCCGTGATTGCCATTCCTGTCTCGCTGATCGGTACCCTTGCCATCATGCAGGGCATTGGGTTCTCGCTGAACATGCTGTCATTGTTTGGAATTGTTCTCGCGATTGGCATCGTGGTCGATGACGCGATCGTTGTGGTGGAGAACTGTTCGCGGCACTTGGCAGACGGACTTGCGCCCAAAGAAGCGGCGATCAAGGCGATGGGTGAAATTACCGGACCGGTCATTGCGACCACGTTGGTCTTGTTGGCGGTTTTTGTCCCTTGTGCCTTTATGGGCGGCATCACCGGGGAACTGTTTCGGCAGTTTGCATTGACCATTTCTGGGTCGGTACTCATCAGTACCATCAACGCTTTGACACTCAGTCCCGCACTGTGCGGTGTCTTGCTGCGTCCACCGAAGGAAGTCACGTTCGGACCATTTGTTTGGTTCAACACGCTGCTGGACAAGTTCACCAACCTTTACGGATCGATAGTCGCCCGATTGGTACGCCTGTTGACCGTAGTCGTTGTCGTGACTGTGGGTCTGATGACCGTGACCGCTTGGATGTACTCCGGTCTGCCCACAGGTTTTGTGCCTGACGAGGATCAGGGGGTTGTCTTTGTAAACGTTCAGTTGCCCAATGCAGCGAGCTCACAGCGGACACGAGAAGTCTTTGCCAAGCTAGATCCGATCTTTGAAGAGATTCCAGATATCGATAGTTGGTTGTCCGTTGCTGGCTATTCATTGCTGGGTGGTAACAACGGTTCCAATGTGGGTTTCTCCGTGTTGGTCCTTAAGCCCTGGGAAGAGCGCAAAGATCCCAGTCAGAGTGTTGCTGCGATCCGGCAACGTTTGGAACAAGCGTTTGCCGACGTTCCGGATGCAATTTTGTTCTCGTTCACTCCGCCTCCAATCGATGGTTTGGGCAACGCGGGTGGTTTCCAAATGGAACTTCAAGAACGTGGGACTGGCAGCTTAGAAGAATTGCAGTTTGCGGCCGAAGACTTGGTTGCGTCGGCTTCAGATCAATCGCGGTTGTCGACCGTTACAAGCGCATTCCGAGCCAACGTGCCTCAGTTGTACGTTGACGTGGATCGAACGAAGGCATTGGCGTTGGGCGTGCCGCTATCGGCAATCTTTTCGACGCTGCAAGCTTCGATGGGATCCGCTTATGTTAACGACTTTACTTATAACAACCGCTCGTATCAGGTTCGGATACAAGCTGAAGCAGAGTTCCGAACTTCAAGAGAAGACATCCTTTCGCTCTATGTTCGTGATCAACAGGGAGAGATGGTTCCGCTGGGAGCAATGGTTTCCGTGCGTGAAGACTTCGGGCCGGACGTTGTCCGCCGTTACAATATGTATCGAAGTGCCTCGATCAACGGCTCCGCGGCGCCCGGTGTTAGCTCAGGTGATGCGTTGTCGCTGATGGAGCAACTTGCAGCCAGCCGATTACCTGACACCTATTCCTTTGAATGGACAGGGATGTCTTATCAGGAAAAACTCGCCAGCGGTGGTCAACTGCTGATCTTTGGTTTGGCGTTTCTGTTTGTGTTCCTGGTGCTCTCTGCTCAATACGAAAGTTGGACCAGTCCCGCGGCGGTGATGTCTGTTGTGCCGCTGGCAACGTTTGGCGTGGTTGTCGCGGTGATCATCGGTGGTGGCGATAACAACACTTACACGCAGATTGGGATCGTGCTCTTGATTGCCTTGGCAAGTAAGAATGCTATTCTGATTGTTGAATTCGCCAGCAGCTTGGCTGAACAGGGTTTGAGCAAACAGGAAGCGGCTGAGAAGGCGGGACGGTTGCGTTTCCGAGCGATCATGATGACGGCCCTGTCCTCGATTCTCGGTTTCTTGCCGCTGCTGGTCGCCTCCGGTGCTGGTGCGGCAAGCCGAGTTGCAGTGGGGATGGCCGTTGTTGGAGGGATGTCTGCAGCGACGGTCTTCGCGCTGTTGCTGGTTCCCTCCTACTTCGTGATTTTCCGTTCGCTGTCGGAACTGGGACAGCGATTGGGAGGCAAAAAGTCCGATCGCTAAGCCAGATCAGCCTTCCTTTGAACCCAATTTCAAGGTTGGCAGCCTGGCCAATAGAAGGGCGTTTTGCGGACGCCTGACACGCTGTTGAGCGCAAACGCAGGTTTCAAGCGGTTTTTCGAGGCTGATTTGTTGCGTTGTCAGGGCTTCTGGGTATAACCGTGTGTCAGCGACGAGTTCGCTGGCTTCTGATGGATCGCGGAGCTGAACCAGAATTGTCGCGAAAGCATTGCGTAAGGCAATCTTCCACATCTGGAAACCCGGTGCAAATCACCCTTTGGGGGTCACTCTGGTTCCGTGCGAGTGAGAGGTGTGAAACACCCTTGCAGACGTGAAATGGGGGTGGATGATTGCTAAATCGGATCAGTGGCGCTGACTGTACGACGCGTCGCGCTGCCGTTTGGCCGGAATTTGGCCGGAATTTGCTTGTCTGATTCGACGTGCACCTTAACACCGTATAGACTTAGCAACAGCTGATATTTATCGTCCCTCACGTCAGCTAGTTTTCAGAGAGCCTCATTGCCGTGCTACTATCAAGTTTCACTCGACGTCAATCCAAGTCTAGACCTCAGTTCGATCCCAATCGGATTGTGGACATGGGTTCTGGCGAGAACTGCGTCTTATTCCTCCATGGTTTGTTTGGCACGCCCGAGCACTGGCGTTGCGTCATGGAACGTCTGTCCGACGATTACCGTGTGGTTGCACCGCAGTTGCCAATCGATCCCATGCCGGGTCGTCGAGAAAGCGGGATCAACGAGATCCGTGATCTAAGCGAATATGTTGCCGAGCTCATCGAGCATCTCGGTTTGGGCCCCCTTGTTCTTTGCGGCAATTCTCTTGGCGGTTTGATCTCTATCGATCTGTGTGCGCAGCATCCTAGTCTCGCCAAAGGTTTGATTTTGGCTGGTAGCGCGGGTCTGTTCGAACGCAGCCCCATCGGTGGTTCTCGGCCTCGTCCGTCGCGTAAATTCATTCGCGATACCGTCAGCGGAATCGTTCACCGCCAGGAACTTGTCACCGACGAACTCGTTGACGATTGGTACACCTCAGTGATGGACCGTGACTACGTTCGCTTCATCTTGCGAATGTCACGAGCGACTCGAGATCGTACCGTTGAAAAAGAGCTGGAACATCTCGACTTGCCCACCATGATCGTCTGGGGAAGCGAAGACCAAATCACTCCAGTCTCCACCGCTTACGATTTCCGTGAACGGATTCGTGGCTCTCGCTTAGAGTTCATCGACGAATGTGGACATGCTCCCAACTGGGAATGCCCCGAACAGTTTGCTGAGCTGACCGCTGGCTTTCTGCCAGAGTGTTTTGCTGATTCAAAAAAGTAGCCTCGCCATCGCCTGGTTGAATGTCTTTCAGCGTGGAATCAACACGCTGCTCTGTTGGTCAATCGCATTGCCTGCATTTGGCCTCAACTATCATCGGCCGTCGTGTTAGTTTGCTAGGTCAGGTTCTGCCTTTGAAGGCTTAGCGACGAAGGTAACTTGATTGGTCGTTCCATCGGGTTGTTCTGTTTCGTCAGTGCAGCAAATGTGCTGGGCAGTAATGTGATGGGCAGTAATGTTTTCAGCGTGATTCTCAGTGGATGCCTTGGCCAGATCATGGGCATCAAGACAGCGACTGGAATTCTCCGTCTAGACGCAGTTCCTGAGTTGTGAAAGCCAGCATCGTGGGCAATCAAAGATTCATTGTGCTTTTGGATAAGGTAGTCATTTTGCGACATCGTTTTTTCGTAGGGCCCCTGATGTCATGAATCCAGCCGATTCAGAACATCGTGGTGTCACACGCCGCTCTCAAATCATCATTCTGATCGCGTTATTGCTTGCGCCGGTCTTCTTGTATGGTGCGCGTGGAGCCGTGAAGACGACCTCCAATGATCCCCGGCAATGGCTGCCCAAAAACTTTGCCGCGACGGATACCTATGATTGGTTCCAGGAGCAGTTTGGTACTGACGAAATCGCTGTGATTAGCTGGCCGAACTGTACGATCAAAGATCCCAAAACGCGACAACTGGGACAGTTGGCTGTGGAAAGTGGGTACTTCGATCGGTCACGCACCGGCGTTGACGTCATGCGTCAACTGATCACGAAATCAGATGTTTCGGTCAATGGTGCCATCAACCGACTCGAAAGGGTGTTGATTGGTCCCGATCGGCGCACCACCTGTGTCGTCTTGACGACGTCAGCGAAAGGGATGGCCGACCGCAGTGCCGCGGTCGCCGAACTGACGCGAATCGCTGAACAGGAGTTTCAGCTCGATCCCGCTGAATTAAAGCTTGCCGGTCCCACGGTGGACGCTGCCATGATCGACTCAGAAAGTCGTCGCTTGCTGTTTCAGCTAGCGGGACTCTCGGCACTGTTGACGTTGCTGGTTGCCGGCTTGCGACTACGCAGCTTGCGACTTGCGCTGTCTGTGTTGTTTGCTGCCGGCTACTGCACCATCGTTGGCCTGTCGGTGTTGTACTTCAGCGGCGGCCGAATGAATTTGTTGATGACGATGTTGCCGCCGTTGATCTATATCCTGTCGATTTCGTCGGCGGTGCACTTAGTCAACTACTTTCGTGATGCTCAAGCGGAACCCCGTTCCCCGTTACCAGCTTCGATGCGAGCCGTCAAAATGGGATTGTTTCCCTGTGTGATCGCGGCGCTGACCACTGCGATTGGATTGGCTTCTTTGGTGCAAAGCAAGATCGATCCCATCCAAGAGTTTGGTTTGTACTCGGCACTGGGCGTCGCGTGCGGTGTGGTTGTGTTGTTCTTGCTCTTGCCAGCCTTGATGCAAGTGTTTCCACCCAAGCCTATTGTTAGCCAGTCGAGTGTTAGCAAGGATCAAAGTGACAGCTCTCAGTGGCTCTCACGTCGCATCGTTGATGCCATCATCCGTCATCATTGGTTGTGCTCGGTGGCTTGTTTGGGGCTGATGTTCACCTGTGCGGCACAGTTGCCCTCGATCACGTCCACCGTCAAGCTGCAGGATCGCTTCCTGCCTTCAAGTGATGCGATTGCCGACTATCGCTGGTTGGAAAAGAACATTGGCCCGATGGTGCCGCTGGAAATCGTCTTAAAGATCGATAATCAAGTGATTCCAGATCGGGTCGATCAAATCGGTGTTGTCACGGCTGTCCAAGCCAAGATTGAATCGCTTGATGATTCGCTGGCGATCTTTTCTGCTGCCAATCTGGCTCCTGAGTTACCCAAAAGCCACAGCATCGCAGACATTGCCAAGCGGACCTTTATTAACGGCCATCGGATCGCAGCGCAATTCCGAGAGGCCAAGATGATGGTCGATGATGGCGATCACACCCTGTGGCGCGTGTCAGTGCGCGCCGAAGCGATTGGCGATTTGGATTATGGGGTGTTTTCCAATCAAATCCAGAAAGCCCTGGATCCACTGCTGGCCGATGTTGGCGCCGAAGGAATCTACACCGGAGTGATTCCCTTGATCTACAAAGCGCAACGAGAGCTGTTGAATGATTTGTATCGCAGTTTCTTGGTAGCCTTTGCTGTCATCGCACTCGTGTTGCTGTTCGTCTTGCGAAGTGTGACCGCAACCGCGATGACCATGATTCCGAACCTGTTCCCTGCAATTCTGGTCTTTGGCGGAATCGCCTGGATGGGTATCCCCGCACAGATCGGGTCCGTGATGACCGCCAGTGCCGCGCTTGGCATCGCCGTGGATGACACGGTGCACGTGCTCACGTGGTTCCGGCGAGGGATCGCTCGCGGATTGACTCGCTATGATGCGATTCGAGAAGCGTTTGCGCATTGCGCTGGTGCGATGGTTCACACCTCTTTGATTTGCGCCTGTGGGTTGATGGTCTTCGCCCTCAGTACCTTTGTCCCAATTTTGCACTTCGCTTGGTTGATGTTCTTTCTGTTGATGGCAGCACTGCTTGGTGACTTGGTCCTGTTACCGGCGATCCTCGCTGGACCGCTGGGGGTCTTTTTCGTTCAACGCAAAAAGAAGTCGCCCGAAGTCGCTGATGGCAACGAACCCGAGCCAGTCTAAAGCCTCCGGCCAGGCGGCCGAGATTGCTTAACTGCTCGCAACAGGCGGCCCAAGAATTCCGCCGCCTCACCAAGATCATTGATTGACAGGATCGAACACGATCGATCGCTTCCCTAGGCTGCCACAATCTGTGATGTGGACCCCTCAAGGGCATCAATGCACTTTTTGCAAGCCTGCCGGACGGCGCGCTCGCGGGGATCATCAAAGATGCGAAAGCTCATCTTGCCCGTTAGATAGGCAAAGCTAAATTGTCGTGTTGGATCCGCCATCCCAAAGGAACCGCCGGCGCCAGGGCAACCAAAGGCTTGGTGATCGCTGCCAAAGGGAAAGCCGTTGCTCGGCCGTGAGAAGCCAAATCCGTAATGAGTGGCAATCTTGAGAACCTGATCATGGTTGCCACCCACGGGGCGCTCAGGGTCCGCCAGTAACTCTCGTCGCGTCGCTGCATGAATCTTCAGTGGTGAGCGTGGATCGATCAGGGCCGCATAGACCTTGGCCACTGCCCTTGCCTGCCCTATCCCATTCGCAGAAGGGATCTCGACGCGACGCATTTCTGCGTTGCCCAGCGTGGCTGGGTTGCTGACACTCAGAAAGTTGATACTTTTGGCCACCGGTGACCATGGGAGGATTCCAGACATCACCATCTTCCACGGCAGCTGGTCAAGATTGCCAAGCACCTTGAAGCGGTTGAAGCCACGTACATTGGTCAGACGTTCGGGTGCGATGTCGTCAGGTAGTCCAATATAGAACTCAATACCCAATGGTTGGGCGATCTCGTCTTGGAAGAACTGCCCTAGACTGCGTCCCTGTGGATCGACGCGCCGGATCAGTTCGTTCTGGTACCAGCCCAACGTCAGCGTGTGGTATCCATGCTGCTTGCCCGGTTGCCAAACCGGTTTCTGCTTCGCAAGAATCGTTGCCAATTGATCATGGTCGGCCAGAATCTCCGCGTTCAAACGCTGGTTAATTCCGACCAATCCAGCTTGGTGTGTTAGTAACTGGCGAACGGTGATCGCTTCTTTGCCGCCGTGAGCAAACTCTGGCCAGTAGTCGCAAACCGGCGCGTCAAGCTCGAAAAGGCCTTCGTTGTATGCCACCACGGTCGCCGCCGCAGCCATGCCCTTGGTGACGGAAAACGACAGCGAGAGTGTGTCTTGGTTCCACGCCATCTGGTTGTCCTGGCAGCGATGCCCGCCCCATACATCAACAACCTTCTGCCCCTGATAATAAACGGTGCATGCCGCGCCACGTTCACCGCGCTCAGTGAAGTTGTCTTTCATCGCCTGGGCGACAGCTTCAAATCCATCGGCAACCGTCCCTTCGATGAGAGATGGTTTGGGAAAAGGAAGGATGACGGCGGTGCTGTCAGACATATTTGGTTTCCTTACCGGTGGTGGTTGCTGGCCCACTTGCCATTAACTCTGGTGTCGCCGTGCATCCGATGGCAGGCCCGCTAGAGATCAATTCAGTTGATCCAAAGCCTCGAATCCGCTGTTCGCCAGCTGCTTGATTCAACGTGAACAGATGATTCATGATTCATAGGCCAGCGAAACTAGAGAACTTATGAGTCCGCGGCAACGTCAATCTTGATTTGCTAGCAAATCGAATCCTTAAAAAGATCTCTAGAAATCTGCGAGGGATTTCGCTACAGGTCGATACAAGTAGGGACAGGATGGGTCAGATGTGCTGATTTGTCACGCGTGAGTTTGAAAGCGGACGCCCACCGCCATGCATTCGATTCCGGAAGCAACGCTTTGATTGAAGTAGGACATTCCCGGAGTCAGCAGCATGGTTCACCCTATCGATTCTCTTTTCTTTTCTCCTTATCTGGTGTGACGACCATGCGACGACAACTACTTCACCACACGACATCAGGTCTGCGTCAAGCCTTTGGCATGCTTGCCATGACGGTTTCCATGTTTGCCACGATGGACTGTCAAGCCGAGGACACGCTGGTGACAGCGGCAGCGCCAGAGGCGTTGATCGCGGCCAACAACGTGTCTTTAGGCAGACCACTGACGGCAGAGCACCCGATTGACTCGGCCTTGCAGATCGCGGTCAATAGTTTGAATCATGTGCGTTCGAACGTGAACGATTACACCGCAGTGTTTGTTAAACGCTGCCGAGTGGACGGTGAGCTGCCTCCATTGCAGTTTGCCAAACTGAAAATCAAGAATCGTCGTACCGAGGGCCAAGACATTGTTCAGCCATTAAGCGTGTACTTGGACTTCATCCAGCCCAAGGCGGTGAAAGGACGTGAAGTGATTTGGGTCGAGAACAAGAACGACGGCAAGTTGTTGGTGCACCAGGGTGGCTTGGCCAGCTTTTTGACTGTCAAAGTTGATCCCGATGGTCCATTAGCCATGCGTGGACAACGCTACTCGGTTCGCCAGATTGGCATCGAAAACTTATTGCGACAAATCATTCAAACCGGCCTGAACGATCGCAAGTATGGTGATTGCCAAGTCGCCATTCGCAAGAACGTCAAGTTCGGCGATTCGATGTGCACGGTGATCGAGATCGAGCATGCAGAGAAAGCAGACCACTTCCGCTTTCATCGTGCTCAGGTTTTCTTTGATGATCAGTTGCAGATGCCAGTGCGATACAAAGCCTGGACTTGGCCGACGTCAGCCGATGGTGAGCCAGTGCTTGACGAAGAGTACAACTACATGCGTTTGCAAGTGAACGTCGGCTTGGAAGAAGAAGACTTCGACCAAAGCAATCCAAGCTATCGCTTCCACTAAGCGGAATGGCAATCACCTCGCCTTTATAGGGTGCCGTGCTTGCACGCACCAACCTGCTCGTCCGCGGACCTAACTCTTGTCCGCTTCCGGTTTAGCTGCTTCATCTTTCGCAGCTGGCTCAGGTTTCGGCTCAGCCTTTTCCTGTTCTTTCGGCTGATCCCATTCGTGCATCGCGGCAGCAGCACGTTGTTTGCCGGTGGCGAAGACGGGGAATTTGTGATGGAGCACTCCACGATCAATCACCCAGATGTTGCGAAAGCGAACCGGGTCACCGTGATCCTGCAACAGGGTTGGTAGCAGGTTTGGTTCTTCTTGTTTCCCGGCACCGGTTTTGTTTTTCAAGGCGACGTTATCTTGCACTTTTACTCCATTGATCCAGCTGGTGATGTGCATGTCACGAATCTTGGTGCCGTCGGACTTCCAGCGTGGAGCTGTGAAGTGAATGTCGTAGGTTTGCCAACGCAGCGGTGGAAAGGCCATGTTGATGTCGGCTTTCTTGGTTCGATACAGGGCACCGAGTCCATCGATTTTGGTTTCAGTGCCAAAGGAGTCCAGAACTTGGCACTCGTAGCGGCTTTGCAGATACAGACCACTGTTACCACGTTGCTGCCCTTCGGCTTGTGGCATGTAGGGAATTCGGAATTCCAAGTGCAGGCAGAAGTCTTGGAACATGGGGCTGATTGTTGAGCCTTCTTGCAGCAAACCTGTTTCGGTCATTTTGCCATTGATCAGGTTGTCCAGCGAAGTGCCGTCAAAGACCACAGCGGCACCTTCAGGTGGCTGAGCGCCCAAAGTCGGGCTGACGCGCAGCATCCGCTTGAGACGACCAACGCGATTCCCTTTGGCATCCAAGAGTGAACAACCATTGGGATCCACAAAGATCGCCCAGGGAGCACCGGAGAGAACCAGTGATTCACCGGATCGCAATCCGATCAGCGACATCGCTTCGCTTTGGTGGCTGGCTTCGCCGGGTAAGCCACCATGAAATGCTCGGGCTTCAAATCGGTCACCAGCGACGGCTCGGATTTGCAGTGCAAAGCGTTGGTTCTCTTTCTTGCCTTCTGCGTCACGGACTTCAATGCTGCCAGCGAACTCGCCCATCAGTGCGTAGTTTGGATCATTTTCCGGCGGGCTCACGTAAGCCGGTCCTTTGCCTGATTTGTTGCTGTATTGAGCAAACGCAAGGTTACCGAAGATCGCAGGCGCGATCGTGAATGCGGCCAAGGCCATGCAGTAGCGCCGGAGCGAGGCGAAGCGATGAACAGACATTTCGTTGAGCGAATCCAGGTGAGGTGAATGAGGTGGGAAGTCAACTGTTGCGGCCGGACGCCGCCCAGAAGTCAGGGCAAGAGACACAATCCATTTCTATTTTAAGTCTTGCCGACAAGTTTAGTTGCCACCCGGCAGACGTGGCTGTGATTGATCCCGAAATCCACGGCAGTCCGCTAAAATCCGAAAAAATGGCCTCAGCCTCCAGTCTGGGTCGCTTGAGAGCCATCGTTTGCCAGAGAAAACGGCCGTGATTTGTGCTTCGTCGCGGCAACGATTAGGCTTTTAACAGCCGGATTGGCGTTCAGTGACTCGGTCAGTCGCGGCGCCACTAGGTCTCTCCTTTTCCCCACAGCCCCACGACATCACCCACAATGACTCGTTTTCCATTCGCGTCTCGACTGACTTTACTAGCATTTTCGGTGGCACTTGCCTCCCTTTGCTTGCCGAAATCGATGCTCCGATCGGCGGCAGCTGATCAGGGTCAGCAACCCAATATCGTCTTCATCTTTACCGATGATCATTGCACGCAAGCCTTGAGTGCTTACGATCCGACTCGGATCACCACGCCCAATATGGATCGCATCGCCCGCGAGGGAATGCGATTCGACCGCTGTTATGTCACCAATGGCATTTGTGGTCCAAGTCGAGCGGTGATTCAAACCGGAAAGTACAGCCACTTGAATGGCTTCATTCGCAATGGCAATCGCTTCAACGGAGATCAGCAGACTTTTCCCAAGTTGCTTCAGAAAGCAGGCTACCAGACGGCGGTCATTGGAAAGTGGCACCTTGCCACCACACCTCAGGGATACGATTACTTTGATGTCTTAAAGGGACAGGGTCCGTACTACAATCCACCGATGATCACGGCGGGTGCGGATGGCAAGCCTGTCACTCGACCTCACACCGGGTACACCACCCGGATCATCACCGAGAAAACACTTGATTGGTTGAAGAACGATCGTGATCCAAAGCGTCCGTTCATGGTGATGTACCAGCACAAAGCGCCTCACCGTAACTGGCGTCCCGAGCCCAAGTACCTGAACTGGCTTGATGACGTGAATATCCCCGAGCCGGAAACCTTGTGGGACGATTATCAGGGACGCACACAAGCTGCCGCGGCCCAGCAAATGACCGTCCGCGATCACTTGAACGCCAATGACCTCAAGCTGACGGGCTATGGCAACATGAATGCCGAGCAAAAGAAGGTCTGGGATGCCGCTTACGGCCCCAAGAATGAAGCTTACCTCGCCGCCAAGGATTCAATGACCGAAGAGGAAGTCATCAAATGGAAGTACCAGCGCTACGTGAAAGATTATTTGCGATGCGTGAAAAGCGTTGACGATGGGATTGGTGAAGTCCTGGATTATTTGGATGAAAGTGGGTTGGCCGAAAATACCATCGTGATCTATTCCTCAGATCAAGGTTGGTACTTGGGTGAACATGGCTGGTACGACAAGCGATGGATGTACGAAGAGTCGTTGCGAACGCCATTGCTGGTTCGCTGGCCTGGCGTTGTTGCCCCAGGTTCGATCAACAAAGACATCGTTTCTAATCTGGACTTTGCCGAGACATTCTTGGACCTCGCCAGCGTCGAAGTGCCGGCCGATATGCAGGGGCGATCTTTGGTTTCCTTGTTTAAAGGCAAAACACCCGCTGATTGGCGCAGCGTGTTCTATTACCACTACTACGAAAACCCAGGGGCTCATAACGTCGCGCGTCACTATGGCGTGACAGATGGCAAGCACAAGCTCATTCGCTACTATGCCTTGCAAGGAAAGAAGCTCGACGACTGGGAACTGTTCGACCTGGATAAAGATCCCAACGAACTGCAAAGCGTCTATGGCAGCTCGGACTACAAGCAGGTGCAGGCCAAGTTGGCCAAACAATTGGTTGACGCCCAGAAGCAGTTTGGCGTGCCCGAGGATACGGACATCGCTCCCAAACCTCGCAACCGCAAGCGACCAGCTGCTAAACCCGCTGCTAAACCCGCTGCTAAATCCGCAGCCAAGTAAAGACTGATCTCAATGTCTGGCCAGTCTCTGGTCAGCGCCCTGCAAGCGGCCTGAGTGCCGCTGATGATTCTGCTAAGCCGCGATGCTCTCGCGGCTTTGCTTTTTCATGCCTACCATCTCAAGCAGTCTAGAGGCGGTGGTCAGAATCATGTTCGCCTTTTGACGCGTTTGTTCGGAGGACTCCGAGGTGGTTTCGGCGGCGTTGGTGACGCTGGAGACACTGGCGAAGATGTCGTCTGCGCCGCAGGAGACCTCACGGATGTCCCGTGAAATGCCCTCTGTCATGCGGGTCTGTTCTTCAATCGCAGCCGCAATCGCATCCTGGCTTTCATTAATCTCGCTGATCACCTCTTGGACGACGGCGATGTCGTTGACCGCATCGTCAGTATCGCAGCGAATGCGTTCAATCTGTTCGACAATGTCTTCGGTCGCTTTCGTCGTTTGCTTCGCCAGTTCTTTCACTTCGTTGGCCACAACGGCAAATCCCTTGCCTGCTTCACCGGCCCGTGCGGCTTCAATGGTCGCATTGAGTGCCAGCAGGTTGGTTTGTTCGGCAACGCTGTTAATTGCTTTGACAACCTCAGAGATTGACGTGCTGTTATCGCTTAAGCGACGAATCGTTGCATCGGTAGTTTGAGTCTTCACGTTGGCTTCGCGGGCAATGTTGACCGCTTTAGAAACGTTCTCGGAGATCTCTCGGATACTGATTTCAAACTGGGACAATGCTTCTGTCAAGCTTGCCACGTTGCCACGAACTTGGCCAGCCGCGGTCGCCGCGGCAGCCGCTTGGCTGTTGGTTGATGAAGCGGATTCGCGAAGTTGTTCGCTGACCATGTTCAATTCAACAGCGGCCAAGTGTTCCAGGCCAAGCGCGACGCGTCCCACTCGCTTGGTAAGCGATCGACTGGCGAGGATCGCCCACAGCCCACCGATCAGTCCAATGCAGATCGCCAACCCAACCGCAATCTGTAGGCCTTTCTGAGTGTCTTGTTTAGAGAGGTCCGCCAGCGTGTTCACGACGTGGTGCGCCGCTTGATGAGTTTCGGCTACCTTGGGTCGCATTTTGGCAAGAATTGCCTGTGCAGCTTCTGGGTCAGCTTTGCTCGCCGCCAAGTAGCTGTCGCTCAGCCCAATGATCTCATCGAGTTTCTGATCAAAGTCCTGCAGTGCCTGTGTATACATTGGCCGTGATTCATGCACGATGTAACCAAAGGGATGGTCGCCGCCCTCATGAAGCGCAACAGACGAATCCAGCAACAGTTGCCGGGTTTTTTGGATGTCAGCCTTGGCCCCCGATGCGCTCAGAATCGTTTCCTTCATGTGTCGCTGGTTCAGCATCCGCTGGCGGCCGGCCAGATTGATTGCCGCGGCAGTGCGCTGCTGAGTCGATGATAACCAGTACATCACGCCAACAAGGGTCAGGCAACCGAGCAGAAAGAGCACCGGGACCGTCGCCAGTCGATGACTGTCAGTGACGTTGGTAAACCACTCGCGTTTAAACGGATTCATAGATGCGTCTTCAGGTTAGATTCCAGCGGACTTCGACGCACAATTTTAGGTTCTAAGTTGCGACAAGTTCTGGCCGCTCGCAGACATGAGGGGAAGTACTCAGTGTTGCGGTGTGAGAGGCTGGTAAACACTCCGTTTGGATCAAGCTGACTTGGTTCTATCATGCGGTCCTGGGGCCTGTTATGATGGGGGCTTCGTTGACAACTCGCTTTTTTATCTAGCGGCTTCCCTTCGATTCCCCCTGCCCTCCCCAAAATCCTGCCATGCTTCATCGCCGCCAATTCTTGGCTTCCACCGCCGCCGTTGCGCCGTTATCGCTCTGCCATCATCCACTCTGGGCGGCCCAAACGCAGTCCGCCAAGCCTCGCGCCAAAGTCGAGCGATTGGGGGTTGGTTCGATCGGCATGCGTTATCAGGGTTCCGTGATCACAGAAAAAGCGAGGCAATACGGGGACATTGTTGCCATCGCCGATGTCGATCGACATGTGCGCGAACAGGCTCGCGCCAGTTTTGGCAGCACGCCAAAGATTTTCGAGGACTACCAAGATCTACTGCAACGCCCCGATGTGGACGTCATTCTGATTGGTAGCCCAGACCACTGGCACGCCAAAATGTTGATCGACGCCATTCGTGCTGGCAAAGATGTTTATGTCGAGAAACCACTGACATTGACCGTTGACGAAGGCAAGCTTATTCGCAAAATTGCCGCTCAACATGATCGAGTGGTACAGGTTGGGACTTGGCAGCGTAACGACCAGCGGTTCCGATTAGCCGTTGAATTGGTCCGCGCTGGACGGATTGGCAAGCTGAAACGAGTCACCTGTGCAACCGATAAAAATCCTACGGGCGGACCCTTTGTTTCAACGCCTGTCCCCGAACACCTGAATTGGGATCTTTGGCAGGGTCAGGCGGTCGACCAGCCCTATCTCGCACAGCGCTGTCATTACACCTTTCGTTGGTGGTGGGACTATGCGGGCGGCAAAATGACCGATTGGGGAGCCCATCACATTGATATCGCTCAATGGGCCATCGATAGTTTGCCAGTTCACATTGCCGGAAAGGGGAAACTGCCCAACGTCAAAGACGGCTATTCTGTGGCCACCGATTTTGCAGCCGATATCGCCTATGAAAACGGAGTTCAGTTGCTGGTTCGTGATACTGGCCGGCGAGGGATTCTGTTCGAAGGCGACAAGGGGCGCTTCTTTGTCAACCGTGGCGTGATTGATGGAACGCCTGTCAAGCAGTTGCAACAAAACCCGTTACCAAGAGAACAGTTTTCCGCCTATGGCTTTGATAACCTGGACCGTCCAGGCCGCGCTGGCAAGCTTGATGCAATCATCAATCACATGGGCAATTTCTTTGACTGCATTCATACTCGAAAGACACCGATCTCTGACATCGAAAGCCAGCATCGCAGTGCTACGACCTGTCATCTGGCAAACATTTCGATCCGTCTAGGACGGGAGCTCAAATGGGATCCCAAAACGGAGACGGTGATTGATGATCGCGAAGCCAACGAAATGCTAAGCCGTGATCAGCGCGCAGGCTTTGAAGTGGTTTGATGCCTGGTCGACTAAGTCTGCTAACTCTGTTTCTTGATTTCTTCTTTACGCTGAAAGTGATATGGCTGAACGTCCCAAAGTCTTGATTGTTGTTGGGGATGCAACTGAAACCCTGGATACGATGTATCCCTATTATCGTTTGATTGAAGCTGGTTTTCAGCCAGTCGTTGCAGCGCCCGAAAAACGCAAGTATCAAATGGTCATGCATGAAGTCAAACCAGGCTGGACCATCACCAAAGAGTGGGAAGGTTACACCATCGATGCGGACGTCAGTTTCGCCGAAATTGACCCTGATCATTACATTGGCATCATGTACTCGGGCGGTCGAGCTCCGGAGTATATCCGCTATGACGAGGACCTTGTCCGTGTGACAAAGGCATTCTTTGCCGCGGGTAAACCGATCGCCAGTGTCTGTCACGGAGTCGAGATTCCAGCCTACGCCGACTGCGTCAAAGGTCGCCGTATGGCCACCGTCGAGAAATGCCGGTTCGACCTAGAAGTTTGTGGCGGCATCTTCGTCAATGAGCCCTGTGTGATTGATGGCAATCTGGTCAGTGGCCGAACGTTTCATGACAACGGCCACTATGTCGGTCCTTGGATTGAACTGCTTGAGCAATCGATTGCCTAAGCCCGTCCCCTGGCCGGCTTCAGCTTCGTACTTCCGTCGGCGCGGCTGATCGAACGGGTCTCGGTTGATTGACTTCCTTGTTGGGTTTGTATCATGAGTAGGGTTTCTTGTGCGACGTCTCTGTGTGCATGGGTGGCGCTGGTCCTGCTAGCGAGCCCAGTGTTTGCCCAGTCCATTGCCCAGCGCCCCAATGTGATTTTGATCATGACCGATGATCAAGGGTATTGGGACACAGGAGCAACGGGGAATCCGCACATCAAGACTCCCCACATGGATGCGATTGCCAAGCAAGGTGCGACGCTCAGTCGGTATTACGCTGCGCCGGTTTGTGCACCAACTCGTGCTGGCACCATGACCGGCCGCTATTATTTGCGGACTGGACTGTACAACACTCGGTTCGGTGGAGATACCTTGGGCAAGGATGAAGTCACCGTCGCCGAATTGCTGCGGCGTGCCGGGTATCGAACGAGTTTGTTTGGCAAGTGGCACTTGGGCAAGTACCCCGGCTATCAACCCCAGCAGCGTGGCTTTGATCAGTTCATGGGACATTACCATGGGCACATTGAAAGGTATCAGTTCGCTGATCAGTTGTATCATAATGGTCAACCGGTGCGGTCACGCGGCTATGTGAGCGATCTGTTTACCGATGCAGCGATCGACTTCATTCGGCAGTCAGACACGGCCTCGGATCAGCCGTTCTTTTGTGCGCTGATGTACAACGCCCCTCATTCGCCCTTTCTATTGGACACATCACACTACGATCAGCCTCAAGGCGATGCGTTCATTAAGCGCTACCTGGATGCGGGACTGCCGATTCGCGAGGCTAGAATCTATGCGATGATCGAACGCATCGATCAAAACATTGGCCGCCTAAAACAAACACTCAAGGAGTTAGGTCAATGGCAAAACACAGTGCTGATTTTTACCAGCGACAATGGCGGCGTTAGCACTTATTACAACGGAGGCATGCATGGCCGCAAAGCGAGTGTTTACGAAGGCGGAGTCCGGGCGCCTTGTTTTGTTCAATGGCCAGGCAGGATTCCTGCTGGAATGATCATCAATGCCCAAACGTCACATATTGATTGGTTGCCAACCTTCTGTGAACTTGCCGGCGCGAAGTTGCCCGAAGATCGCCAACTTGATGGCAGGTCGTTAGCGAGTCTGCTGTGTAACGATTCTGATGCACCGCACCATCGCTATGTGTACCACACTTGGGATCGATACACGCCCAATCCTCATCAACGCTGGGCGATTAGCGGCGATCGTTGGAAGTTAATGTGTCAGGTGGCAGCAACGGTGACGGATTCATCTCAGCAGCGCAAGCAGTGGCGGCTTTATGACTTGCAAGCGGATCCCGATGAGACCAAAAACTTAATTGGCCAGCATCCTGAAATCGCTAACCAATTGCGCAAGGAGTTTTTGGCCTGGTTCGAAGATGTCACCGAGGGGCAAACGTATCAGCCTGTCGCGATTCCAGTGGGGCATCCGGATGAGGCCGTCGTTGAACTGTCGCCAAGCTGGGCCAAACTGAAAGGTGATCATGTTCAGTACGTTTTCGAGGGCTACGACTGGGACACCATCGAAGGTTGGCGAAACGCAGGCGAATCTGCAACTTGGCAATTGGACGTGCAGGCTGCGGGCGATTACCTTGTCAAGGCGTCCTATGGTTCGGCAGCGGTCGATTCCGGGGGCTGTTTGCAGCTGAAATTTCTGTCAGAGTCAAAGCCCCAGCAAATTGAACACACCGTTCAAGCCACCGCGACCGCGAATCAGTTTAAGACGGTTGTGGTAGGAACGGTTCGTTTGCCCAAGGGCAAGCAATCGATGACCGCTTGTGTTGCAGATCAATGCGATGCGGAACTGATGCGGCTGAACTCTTTGCAATTGATTCGTCAGTGAATGGGTTGTCGATAACTTTCTTTTCTCCAGACAAACGACTTGTTACTGATGATCTCACGCCTTGGATTGTTGTTTGCCCTGCTCGCTTCGTTCTTCGCAAGTCCAGGAGCGGCACAGTCGTTTCCTGAAGCCGCTCCAGACCGGCATCAACCTGGAACGCGAAAGAACGTCCTGTTTATTATTTCCGACGACCTGCATGCCAAACTCGGTTGTTATGGAGACCCACTGGTCAAGACTCCGAACATTGATCGCTTGGCAGCCAGAGGTGCGCGATTTTCAAACGCCTACTGTCAGTTCCCATTGTGTGGTCCCAGTCGCAACTCGTTGCTGACAGGCATGTATCCCAACAGCACCGGAATTGTGCGCAATGCACAGATCTTTCGACACAGCGTGCCAGAAGCCATCAGCCTGCCACAGGCTTTTCGGCTCGATGGTTACTTCGCTGCCAAAGTCGGCAAGCTGTATCACTATAACGTGCCCAAAAGCGTTGGCACCGCCGGTCACGGTGATCCCACTTCATGGGAACTGCAAAGCAATCCAGCCGGCGTCGATCGCGTTGTTGAAGAAGATGAAACCACCTCGCTGGTACCCGGGTCCTTTGGTGGAACGCTCTCTTGGTTCGCCTCGCCGCGAGCTGATGAGCTGCATACCGATGGCATGATTGCGGAAGATGCCAATTGGATTCTCAAACGTTGCGCGGAGCGAAACGATCGCCCCTTCTTTCTGGCTGTTGGTTTTTATCGTCCCCATACGCCGTACACCTCACCCCAGGAATACTTCAAACCTTATCCGTTGGGCAAAATGCCTGTGGTGCAAGGCTGGCAGGAAGACCAACAAGATGTGCCGCCGATGGCACTCACCATGAAACGGAAAATTCAAGATGACATGACCGAGCAGCAACGCAAGGAAGTGCGGCAAGCTTACTATGCCAGCATTAGCTTCATGGATGCCCAGCTGGGTAAGGTGTTGAAGAAGTTGGACGAAACCGGTTTGGCCGATTCAACCTACATCGTGTTTACTTCTGATCACGGGTACGCGATGGGTGAACATGGGATGTGGCAGAAGTTGACTCTGTTCGAAGACAGCGCTCAGGTGCCGTTGATCATCGCAGGGCCGGGAATCAATCCCGGTACCGTCGTGGGTGAACCCGTTGGCTTGATTGATGTTTTTCCAACCCTGATGGATCTGACCGATGTTCCGTCCCCGAAAACTTTGCAGGGGCAATCACTGCGCAAGTTAATGGATGATCCGACCAGCCAAGGTCGCGGTTATGCGCTGACTCAGTTGTATCGTCCCGGTAACGCCAAGAAGCTGGTCGATGGCTATTCCATTCGCACGCCCCAGTACCGCTATAACTTGTGGAACGATGGTGAGGCGGGTCATGAGCTGTATGATCATCAGGCGGATCCGGGCGAGATCACCAATCTGGCCGATCGCGGGGAGATGAAAGAAGTCGTCGCCGAACTGCGCAGTCAGTTGCGTGCCGCCGTCAAGGCCACGTATCCCGCCAACGGGCAGCGTCCGGCGGTTGAGGCAATGAATTATTCGCCTAACATGACCGAGAAAGCCAAGCAGCAGTACCCGAGCCGATAGCCGGTTGGGCACAGCCGCCACGCCGACAAGTGAGTGAAGACCGACTTGCCGGCGGAAAGAACGTCGGACAGTGACGGCCTTTGCCACCCAGGCATGCTCTGGCCAGGGTTTTCCGCGTGTCTTTGACGGCGGGCCTCGGGGAAGCGTGGGCGAATGCCCCTCGGCTGGTTGGTGGGCCCCACGTCGGCACTTCCCGGCTCTGCCCTCGTGCGTCATACTGCCTGATTCATCATCGGCTCGGCCTTTCACGAATCGGAATCAGCATGTTTGAAGACAAAATCAGCTACACAGGGGTGACCTTTGACGACGTTCTGCTGGAGCCAAGCTACAGCGAGGTCGTCCCCAGCGAAGTCGACGTCAGCAGCCGGCTGACTCAACGGATCCGGGTTCAGATTCCACTGCTGTCTTCTCCCATGGACACCGTCACCGAGGCCGAAATGGCGATCGGCCTGGCCAAAGAAGGCGGATTGGGGATCATCCACAAAAACCTGACCGTCGAAGCTCAGACCGAGGAAGTCTTGAAGGTCAAGCGGTCGGCAAACGGCATCATCGTCGACCCGGTCACCTTGCCCCCGACCGAGCAGGTGGGTCGGGCTGCGGAATTAATGGACCAAGCCAATGTGTCCGGTATTCCCATCGTCCAAGCTGATGGAACCCTGGCTGGGATCCTGACACGCCGCGATTTGCGCTTCCTAGAAGACCCAGACATCCCAGTTTCTGAGGTCATGACCCGTGAGAACCTAGTGACGGGGACGGGGAATGTAACGCTTGAGGAAGCTGAGCGAATTTTAACGGCAAAAAGAGTCGAGAAACTTCTTCTGATTGACGAAGATAGAAAACTAACGGGTCTTATTACGATTCGTGACATCGACATGATGAAGCGATTCCCTCGCGCTTGCAAAGACAGCCAGGGCAGATTGCGAGTCGGTGCAGCGATCGGAGTGGGAGACCTGGAGCGGGCGCAGAGCCTGATCAATAAGGGTGTGGATCTGTTGGTAGTGGATTCAGCACACGGCCATAGTCGCAATGTGTTGGAGACGGTCCGAGAGATCAAAGCCCAATCGGCATGGGATATCGATGTTGTCGCCGGAAACGTGGCCACGGCAGAAGGTGCCCAAGCACTGATTGATGCGGGTGCCGATGCGATCAAGATTGGCATCGGACCTGGTTCGATTTGCACCACTCGAGTGATCAGTGGTGTGGGTGTGCCTCAGGTTTCTGCGATCCTACGAGCGGCTTCGGTCGCCAACAAATACGATATACCTGTCATTGCGGACGGCGGCATTCGCTTCAGCGGTGACATTACCAAAGCAATCGTTGCTGGGGCCAGCACGGTGATGATCGGCAGCCTGTTTGCCGGCTTGAGTGAAAGTCCCGGCAAGATGATCCTGTACCAAGGGCGGACGTTTAAAACGTATCGCGGCATGGGATCGATGGGAGCGATGGTCAAAGGCAGTAGCGACCGATACCGGCAAAAA
This sequence comes from Stieleria bergensis, assembly GCA_007745635.1. Lineage (GTDB taxonomy): Bacteria > Planctomycetota > Planctomycetia > Pirellulales > Pirellulaceae > Stieleria > Stieleria bergensis. Next base: position 7,058,444 of record CP036272.1, on the reverse strand, counting down.
GGTGTCCAGGAAGGAAAACTGGTCCCCGAAGGCGTCGAAGGTCGTGTGCCATATAAAGGCCCGCTTAGCGATTACGTTTACCAATTGGTCGGCGGGTTGCGAGCTGGCATGGGATACCTGGGAACAAAAACGATCGAAGATTTGAAACGCGATGGAAAATTCATTCGCGTTTCCGCCGCGACGGTTAGGGAGAACCATCCGCATGACATTGCGATCACGCAAGAAGCGCCAAATTACAGCCCAGACGTTCAGTCTAGCGACGCAACCTAAAGCCTCGCCAGGAAAACGTGACGGAGCATTCGCGCGACGACTGAACCAAGTCAAACGTCGCGCCATGGCGATCCTGATTTCTTCAGCGCTCCTTGGTCCCTCGCTGGTTGGCTGGGACGCGCCCGTGCACGCTCAGCAGCCTGCACTCTCTAATGTTTCAACCACCAGCAACCCCGGTTGGAACCTGCGCTGGCGACGCAGCCCGAACGTGCAAGCACCGCCAGCAGGCGCTTCACAGCCCGCGATCGCAGCGCCGGCCCAGCCCGCGATCGCTTCATCGCGGCGGCTAGCAAGCACTGCAGTCCCCACCGCAACAGTTCCCGTCACGACGAATGCAGCAACCTCCAACACGTTGCAGTTTCGCCGGCCAGCCTTCGCCGCTCCTCAGGCAACAGGCCAAATCGCGCTGGCGTCTGATCAAAGACCGGTTCATGCCAACGCAGTGGCCCAGCAAGGCCAGTGGGTTGGCGATAGCTCCATGGTTGCAACGGCCGAGTTCGTGCAGCCAACTCACTTGGAAGCTCCAGTGAACCCGATTCGACAGGTTCAGGACCAGCAAGTTGCGACTGGGAACTACCGACTGCCAGCCAATCAAGGTGGACCAGTGGCAGCGGATCAGCAAGCCAAGTCAGCTGACCTGTTTAACAACCCCTTCGTGCGTGATCAGGGCAAGAGCCCCACGATCGCCGTGCCCGTGCGTTCGGCGCAGGCCGAGTCCGTTCTACAGGGCAGCGCACCGGCAGCAATGGTCGGCCAATTGCCGCAAGAAAACATTGCACTCCCGTCCCAGTTGCCGCCAGCCAGCGAGACGTTGCCAACGCCTCCGCAAAGCAATCAACTGCGGCAGCCAGCGAACCCGCCCTCAATCCCGAACTCATTGCAATTACCTGGTGATGCAGCACCTAGTGATGCAGCATCTGGATTCGCGGCACCACAACCACCGGCTATGCCAGCGCCAACTATTCCAGCGCCAGCCACTGACAAGCCAGCGGCCACTCCACCCGCAGGCGGTGGACTGAGAGAGCAGCTCACACCGAATCCATTCAATCAGCTTGATCCAGCCAAGCGACCGATGCCGCAAGAGGAGACAGCGCCGGAAAATGCCGCACCGCGAGTCGAGTTCGGTCAACCTCGTTTGGAAACTCAACCAAGACCTTTGACGCCCAAGCGAGATCAGTTCTCTTGCGAAGATTTTCGCAAGCGAATCGCCGAGCAGACCCTCGATAAGATCTCGCTGGATCCCAGCCCGCCATTCCGCCCTGAAGCGACCGATGAGCGCCGCTTTCGGAAAGCCGTGGAGCGGTTCAGTGCGGGTCAGCAAGTTCGCGACTGGACGGGAATCGATGGTGAAGTTCTGGGCACCGGTCGCTTCATTGATCTCAGTTACGAACAAGTCGTCATTGAAACTTCAGACGGCAATCAGCAGCGGATAGCGTTGTCCAGCTTGAACGAAGGTGATTTGGGCTATGTGACTGAGAATTGGGGTCTGCCCAAAGAGTGCTTGTTAGAGCAAGTCGCCTACAATCAACGTCAATGGACTCCAATGACGATGACTTGGAATGCGTCCAACATCTGCAGCAACACACGTTACTTCGAACAAGTGAACCTCGAGCGCTACGGTCACAGTGCCGGCCCGATTTTGCAACCGATTGCTTCTTCGGCTCACTTCTTTGGTAACGTGTTCGCCCTGCCTTATAAGATGGGGATTCACCCGCCAAACGAATGTCACTATCCATTGGGCTACTATCGTCCGGGCAACTGTGCACCATGGATTTGCCAACCGATTCCACTTAGCTGGCGTGGTGCGGCAACCGCGGGTGCTTTCTGGGGTGGTGCGATCGCATTGGTGCCGTAACGTCAATGTTTTTATCCTCGGGTGCGTGCCAGGACCACTGCTTTGAACCTGTTCTCATTCTGGTTGATGTTGCGTTTCCCCGGGGTTTCTCTGGGCAATCGCGATTTCATCGAACCGGGGCTCGGTTGGTAGGGTGCCGTGCTTGCACGCACCAATAAAATGGCAGCGCACCGTTGGGCCGCAATCACGTGGATTTTTCGCATCCGCACCACCGGAATCGAAGATCTTCAAAGCAGTGACGACAGGGACATTGGTGCGTGCAAGCACGGCACCCCACTTCGCTAATCCGAAGATCTTCAAAACTTATGAACGAACTGACGATTGATGCCGTTGATCTGCCTCGGTTGACGGGCTTGGCCGAAGCGTTGGTTCAGACCATGCCACGTCAATTGGTGATCGGGATGGTTGGCACTTTGGGTGCTGGTAAGACCACGATGACCCAACAGATCGCCGCGGCATTGGGGCTTGATCCAGCCGAAGTGACCAGTCCAACTTTCAATCTGCTTTCCAGTTATCGCGGTGCACAGCGTGGGCAGTCCATCGAATTGCATCACTTAGATGCCTATCGGCTGGCTGACGAAGATGAATTCCTGGAGCTTGGCGTCGAAGAATTATTCGAGGCTGAAAACAGCTGGGTGATCATTGAGTGGGCTGATCGCGTGGCTGCTGTGATGCCACCGGCAACTCTGTGGATTGAGCTTGATCTGCACAGCGGTGCGATGGGTGACGGATCGACAGAGCCAGACGCGCCAGCTCGTCTGGTCACGATGCGAACCGATGATTTTGATCTTGGTCAAGCGCTGGATGAACTTCAGGCTTAGCACAATGACCCGTTGTCACCTTTGCCCGTCCAGCGGTTGCTAAACAGCAAGCATCCTCGCCAGCAGAAAGGTGTTGCCGTGATGATTCCGAGCGCCATCGAGCAAGCTTTTGGCCGGCCTTATGAGCTAAGCGACTATCGCTTGCTGGCTGGTGGGCTGAGCGGTGCGCGTGTTTATCACGCTTGTGGTCCAGGGTCGTCGACGCAGGGGTCCAGGGTACAGCAGACAGACGGTTACGTGCTGCGCTGTTGGCCAAGTCAAGTCACACAGCGCCGCGTAGATCACATTCATCAAGTGATCGGATCAGCGGCGGAGCACTGTGCGTTCTTGCTCAAGCCGTTGCCAGTCGGCGCCGCTTGCAGTGACCATCGGTCGGTTTTCGGACACCAGCTGACGTCGATGAGAGACGACAACGGGCGAATTTGGGAGCTCAATCGCTGTTTGCCCGGTCGGCCGCTGGCGTTGGATGCGGATGTTGAACAGATTTGTCAGGGTGTGAGCGCGTTGGCCGATGTCCATCAGTCGCTCCGCCGTCAGGGGAATTCTCAGGCGTTTGCTGAGTCGATCACCGAGAGGACACGGCGGATCGCACAGCTCACCACGCAATTGCCCTCGATTTGGGGGCTACCGCTGCAGGGTAGGATTAGTCCGAGGGTTGTCGATCAACTGGTCCGGGTACAGACGCTTTTGCGGGCAAAATGGGGCGGATTTGCGGGCGAAATGTCGATACAATTGGGCAAGCTTGCTGCCCGGCGGTTGCCTGTGCATTTTGTGTTGCGGGACACACGGCGCCAGCATGCGTTGTTCGATCAAGGTAAAGTTTCAGGGATCATCGATTACGATGCCTTGCGAGTGGACTTCCCGGCGGTCGACCTGGCCCGGTGGGTTTCCGGATTTGCGCTTTACCAGTCCCAACGGCAAGAAATCCTGAAAGCCGTTGTGGCGGAATATAATGAAAAAACGACATTCCCGAGTGTCTATCCTGTAGAGGAATTGACGCGAGCCATCGAGCTCATTGCGGAGTCATCCCAGATGATTTCGTTGGCCAACTGGCTCGTCTGGTTGGCCGCTGAGCGACGACAATTCGAGGATTGGTCAGCGGTCTCCGCGCGACTGAATGAATTGCTGAGCCTTGTTGATTAACACAGCGCCTGTTCGCAGGCGATCGCCGAATCACTCTCCCGAGAGTTCGTCGGGCCTTGGGCCCGATCCAAAACGAGAAACAAATGATGTCACACTTCAATAAGACTGACCGAGCCCTTGCGGTATCGTTGCGCACGATGCTCGTCGGTTTTGCTTTATTGGCCGGGCTGTTCACTTCGGGGACAGCTTCCGCCCAAGTGGACTTTGAATTCGGTGATCCTTTGGCACTGCCTGGATTGGATCCTGTCGGGCAGGCGGAGCCTTATGCTCTTAGCGCAACGTACACCAATAACGGTGGCAATGGCACGTTGTCAGTCACCGCGACCTTGGGCGGTCAGTGGCACATTTATTCGATCACCCAAGGCAAGGGGGGGCCATTGCCGACGAAGATCAATGTGACCGCGCCGAAAGGGGTTGAAGTGGCAGGCGCATTCAAGCCAGATCGTCCGCCACAGAAAAGCTTTAAAGATGAGTTCCCTGGCGTTGAGATCGAGGACTATTCCAAGTCAGTAACATGGACGGCGCCGATTCGCGTGCCCACCGGATTTGGTGGTGAGTTAGAAGTGAGCGTCACTGGCTTGGTTTGCCAAGCCCAGCAATGCCAGCCGGTTCGCGAAACGATCATGGCCGTTGCGGTTGACTCGGGTAGTCCATCGCCTGTCGTCAACTCACCATCGCCTGCGATGGATGCCTTGTTGAGTGTCAAGCAGCAGCCATCGATGAAAACCGGTGATCCGTTTGCCGGCGCGACACCGTTTCAAGACAAAGACTATCCCGTCAAGTGGCATGCGGGTGTGACGTCGATCCTGGCACCAGGTGACACTGGATACTTGGTCTTTCAAGCGATCCCAGAATCGCCAATGCACGTTTATAAAGAGGCGATTGACGACAGCAAAAGCGCAACCAACTTTGTTGTGATCAAGAAACAGGGCGTCAAAATTGGTGCTCCTGTTGCTGACGGAAATCTACAGAAATCCGATACGTTGGGAACAAACTATTACGAAGGCAAAGTCACCTGGAAGCTGCCGATTCGGGTTCCTGAAGATGCGATCGATCAGCAGTACACTATCGAAGGCATGATCGTGTACCAGGCTTGCACGAATTCATCTTGCCTGCGTCCCATGGCCATGTACTTTTCGACCACGGTCCAAGCGGGTTCAACAACGCAAACGCAGTTCAAAGCAGTCCACATGGAACATGGCTTCCGTGCTGATGCGATGGACAACGCTGCCAAGATCAAATGGGTCGACAAGCTGGCGTCAACCACCGGCGTGGGCAACCCGAATGTTGACACGGCACCCGACTCTGCGGTGAGCCAGATACCTGGCGCTGCGGCTCCAACCGACGATGCCAAAAATGAGGGCGCTGTTGAAGACAACCCTTTCGTCGAGGACGATGACTCAGAAGCCGCTCCCGTTAGCGAGGGAAGCGATCCGGCAAAGTCAGGATTCGCTTGGTTGTTGTTCTTGGCCGTCGGCGGTGGCGTGATTCTGAACTTGATGCCCTGTGTTTTGCCTGTGATTGGCTTGAAAGTCATGAGCTTCGTGAAGCAAGCTGGTGAAGCACGCAGCCGAGTCATCCTATTGAACCTCGCCTACGTGGCAGGGATCCTGGCTGCCTTTGCCGTGTTTGCCGTGCTGGTAGGTGGTGTTGGTTTGGTGTGGGGCGATCACATGACGCTGATGCCCGTCCGGTTTGCGTTGACGATTTTGGTCTTCGCGATGGCGCTCTCTTCGCTCGGTGTTTGGGAACTGCCCACGCCAAAGTTTGCGTCGTCTCAAGCGTCACAAGAGCTGCAAGACCAACAAGGGCTGGTCGGGGCGTTCTTCACTGGTATTTTCGCGACCATCCTAGCGACGCCATGCACAGGTCCGTTTATGGGGACGGCACTGGCGGCCACCGTTGATCTGCCGGTTGTCCAATCGGTGACTTTGGTGATGGCCGTGGGTGTTGGCATGGCTTTGCCGTACATCTTGTTGGCGGCCTTCCCCAGTTTGATGAATTATGTGCCTAAGCCTGGTAAGTGGATGGAGACGCTGAAGGAGTTCATGGCGTTTCTGTTCTTGGGAACTGTCGCCTTTTTCTTCATCAGCTTTAATGAAACAGAACAAGTCTGGGTGTTCATCAGTTTGATCGGTGTTTGGTTTGGTCTGTGGGTGGTTGGTAAGACGCCACCTTATATGTCCTTTGGCAAACAGTTGCGAGCGTGGACGATCGGCGTCACCTCAGCCGTTGTTATCAGTGGGATGACCTTTTTCGTGCTGCATCGAGAGCCCGTCAAGTGGGAGGCCTATAGCGAAGCACGATTGCAGGAGTTGCAAGCCCAAGGAACGACCGTCATGCTGGATTTCACCGCCGACTGGTGTGCGTCTTGTAAAGTGAATAGCCTGATCGCTGTCGACACCAACGCGACCGGGGCAAAGCTTCGTGAACTTGGGGGCGTGGCGATGCTGGCTGACTACACCGATTTTGATCCAGAGATCACCAACAAGCTGGATGAACTCAGGAAGAAAGGCATTCCCTTGCTGGCGATCTACCCTGGTGGCAGTCCCAATCAACCGATTGTTTTGCCAGAGACGCTCACCCAAGGGCAGGTGCTTGACGCATTGGAGCAAGCGGGACCAAGTCTTTCCAAGGCCAGTCGTTCGTCAGCGAAGTCGTTGACATCGGCATTGCCAGCGACGCCAGCCATGCAGCGCTAACGGTCCCTATGCCGCTTTCCAATGTCCTTGATGTTGACGATACCATCGTCGCGATCGGTACGCCTTCCTCGCCTGCTGTGCGTGGAGCGGTGCGCATCAGTGGCCCGCAATCCATGCACGTCGCGCGGGTCTTGGGGGTGCAGCCGACCAACGAGCGCCTCGCTCATCAGGTTGATGCTGAAATTGATCTCGGTGCGCCATTAGGATCGCTGCCCGTTCAGGCTCTGCTTTGGCCGACGGGGCGAAGTTACACCGGGCAACCCTCGATGGAAATCCATACCATCGGTTCGTTGCCCATTCTGCAGGCTGTTGTTCAACAAGCAACTCGAAAAGGTTGTCGCGCCGCGCGGCCGGGCGAGTTCACGTTGCGGGCCTTTTTGGCCGGTCGACTTGACTTGACGCAGGCCGAAGCGGTGTTGGGTGTGATTGATGCTGAAGGGCGACAATCGTTGGATCATGCGTTGCGGCAATTAGCTGGTAACTTGTCTCAGCCCATTGAATCGCTGCGGAGTGAGCTCTTGGATTTGATGGCGGACGTCGAAGCGGGATTGGACTTCGTTGATGAGGACATTCAGTTCATCAGCGATCACGATCTTGTGAGTCGCCTGCTGGTGGTGAAGGATGCCGTGCAGTCAACTCAGCAGCAGCTCACCTCGCGGGGGCGGGCGGTGGCCAGCTGGACGGTCGCCTTGCGAGGGCTTCCCAATGCCGGCAAGAGCCGTTTGATCAACGCCTTGGCCGACCAGGAAGTCGCCATCGTGGCCGACGTTGCTGGGACGACACGCGATGTGGTGGCCGTGTCGACGACGGTGGGCCCTTATGACGTCACGTTGGTCGATACCGCTGGGATCGAATCGGTGGAAGGCGAATCCGCTGAACAGCAAATCGCTCAGCAAGCACAGCGACATGCCGCCCGCGCCGGTAGTGATGCCCAGATTCGGTTGTGGTGTGTTGACTGGCAGGATCCAGATCGACAAGCGATTGTTGATCGCCTGACGGAACTGGCTGCCGAGAAACGCCGTTCGTCGATTGATTTATGGGTCGCGACTAAAGGTGACTTGCTGAGCGCCACCGAGCTCTACTCGCTTGAACAGGATCAACACTGGACGGTGACCAGTTCACAGTCTGGGCTTGGTGTCGATCACTTACGAGGCTTGATTCAGCAAGCGATTGAGAAACTGGACGCGAGTTCTGGCAACGCTGTGGCTTCCACCGCGGCTCGTTGTGGGGATTCGTTGGCCGCGGCTCAAGTCGCGATCGACACGGCGATCCATTTGGTTCGGGGCCAGGATGGTCACGAATATGTGTGCAGCGAACTGCGGCTCGCGGCCGCCGCATTAGGCGAAGTCACGGGCGCTGTTTACAACGACGATATTCTTGATCGTGTCTTCAGCCGATTCTGCATCGGCAAGTAAGCCTTCTCTGATTGCCGCTTTGAAAGCTTAGCAATCAACGCTGTGATTCGCCGCAGTCGCTCTCCGCTGTCGGATGAACTATACTGCCGGGCTCTGTCGCTGACTCGTCTCTGGGATTGCTCTGTATGATGTCACTGCTGCCGTTAATGTCAATGTACTTTACACGCTTGGTCGCTTGTCTGCTGGTTGTGTGTGTGATTGGTTTGAACAAAGCCACCGTCAACGCCGCGCCTCCCAACGTGCTCTTGATCATGACCGATGATCAAGGTTGGGGAGATCTAGGCTGTCATCAAAATCCTTTGATTGAGACTCCTGTGCTTGATCAGCTGGCCAGCCAAAGTGTTTGTCTGGATCGCTTTTATGTCTCACCGGTTTGCGCACCCACGCGGGCTGCACTGTTAACTGGACGATACCCTGAACGCGGTGGGGTTTCTGGCGTCACCCGTCGCCGCGAAGTGTTGCGGGCGGAAGAACAAACCATCGCGGAACTGTTCGCTGCCGCTGGCTACCGCACGGGCTGTTTTGGCAAATGGCATAACGGGGCCCAAATGCCGATGCATCCCAATGGGCAAGGATTTGAAGAGTTCTTTGGTTTCTGTGGCGGCCACTTCAACTTGTATGACGATCCACTGCTGGAACGAAATGGAAAATCGGTCGCTACCAAAGGTTATATCACTGATGTAATCACCGATGCTGCGATTGAATTTATCCAGCAATCAGCGGATCGACCTTTCCTGTGTTATGTCCCGTTTAATGCTCCTCACGGTCCATTTCAAGTTCCACAGCCGCTGTTTGAAAAGTATCACCAGGCCGGCAAGCTTCCTGAAAAGACTGCCGCGGTTTATGCCATGGTTGACAACATTGACACCAATGTCGGGCGCTTGTTAGCGACGCTGGATCAACAAGGCCTGGCAAAGAATACCATCGTCCTGTTTCTGACCGACAATGGACCCAATGGCAAGCGTTACAACGGCGGCATGCGAGGTGCGAAAGGCAGTGTTCACGAAGGTGGCTGTCGTGTGCCCTGTTACATTCGCTGGCCGCAACGGATTGAACCCAGCAAGATTCAGCAAATCACAGCGCATATCGATTTGCTGCCAACCTTGGCCGGTTGGTGTGATGTCGATCTGCCTGGTTCGCTTGAGCTTGACGGTCAAGACTTATCGCACCTGATTGCCGAGGGCCATGATGGTTCGCTGCAGGATCGCTGTTTGTTGACCATTCGCCATCAATCCGACGCGGGCATGCAGTTTCATCGCGCAGCGGCACGTGACAATCAGTTTCGATTGACAATCGAGAACGGCAAGCCGGCTCTCTTTGATCTGCTGGCCGATCCCGGACAGAAGGTTGACTTGGCCAAGCAAATGCCGGAACGCGTCGCGCAAATGCGAACCCCGATTGACCGCTACTGGTCCGAGGTTGCAGCCTCGATTCAACAGCCTTCAGCGGTACCGGTGATGAGCCAGCGACCCACCTACATTCCTTCGGTTGAAGCCGTGTTGCATGGAAAACCGGGCTTTGCGTACGGCATTAGTTGGGCGCATGGTTGGGTAGACAACTGGACAGAGGCCGATGATCGCCTGGTTTGGCGCATCGCGGTCCAAGACCCCGGACGTTATGAAGTTTGGCTGCACTCGGTTTGCGACAGCGATGATGTCAACGTGACGGCAACGATCGGTCATCAATCAGTGTCCAGCCAGGTGCCACGTTGTTCCAACAAGTTAGTGAAGCGTCCCGATTTGGATTCCACGTCAACGCCCCGCTGGATGTTGGACTTCAAGACTCATTCGCTGGGGACGGTTGAACTCACTGCAGGATCAGTGGAGTTAAGTTTGAAGCGGCAGCAAGCGGGCCCGATGATTCAGTGCGGCGGCGTGACGTTGAAGCCCGTAGCTCCCTAACGAAGCGGATCGTTTTTAGGGGGCTTCTTGCCGTTGCTTTGGTTGCAAGAGAGATTCAATCTGCTTGACAGTTTTTGTCAGGTCGTGATTCTTGGCCAGGATCGCCATCGCGGCCATCACGTGTTGATCGGCCTGATGAGGTTGATTGGCAAACTCTAGTATCGCTCGACTGAGTGACGTTGGATTCTTGGGGTTGGCCCAAAACGCAGTCGGCTGATCACCTTGCAGTTCCAGTGTTCCGCCGGCTCGAGTGGCGATCAATGGAGTTCCCAGAGCAAACGATTCCAACGCGACGTTTGGCATGCCTTCGAAGCGACTTGGCAGAATCACGGCATCGGCGGCCGCGATGATTGGGGCTGCACTGGCGACACTGCCAGGCATTTGCACCGCGCCTGAAAGCTGCTGTTGGTCCAGGTGCCGTTGAATCGTTCCATACAATTCACCATCACCGATGAAATGGAACATCGGTTCTGGCAGCGTCTCAGGCCATTGCTTGATCACATCGGGAATCGCAGCCAGCAAGTCCATGTGCCCCTTCTCTTCTGACATGCGTCCGACGCAGACCAAATGTGTGTGGTTGGGGCGATCAAATTCAAAGCCTACTTCAGCATCTCGCTGAATCTGTGCTCGGTCGACGGGATTGCGAATCACCTGAACCAAATCCGGCGGCAGTTTATAGAAGCCCGCTGCGGATGCGGCAGCTTGTTGGCTGACCGCAACGACCGATTGAGCCAGTCGATATGCCTGCGCCAGGCGACGTCGCTTGAGCCACAGGTAGCGCGGCTCTAACATCGGCACAGCGAGGTGTGGCAGGCTGACAATCGTTGCCACTCGGTGCAGTTTCGCTGCCAAAGCGGAATTCACTTTGGGCAACGTCCCGGCCAGCATCGACATATGAAACGTCCGATCGTACAGCACCTGGATCTGTTGCGCCGCTACCACCGAGGCCAGAAAACTGGCTTGGCGGCGTAAGGCCTGCCCTGGAATCCGTTCAAAGAAGATCCGTTTCTGCGGCTGTTGATCGAAGGCGTGAATCGGTACATCATCAGGGACTTGATCCAGGAACTTCCCTGATCGATTCGAAAGATACAAGTGTGGTTCAAAGCGACTGCGGTCAAGATGCTTTGCCAATAGCAACACCTGCCGCTCACTGCCGCCACCTTCCATCGAACCGGCCATCAAGAGCACACGAGTCGGTGGTGAGGAAGTCGAAGCGATGTCGGCAGTTGAATCAGAGGTTGGCATCAACAAGCTGTCTCAAGGAACGTTTTGAGCCTAAAGATGGGGTGGCGATGATCAGTGAACCTGTCATCATAAGCCCCAATACGCGTTGCTGCACCCCGACTGAGTCCATCATGAGCACAGAACCGAGTCTTTATCCAGACCATCAACTCCATCGCATCCTAGGCGCCCACTTACTGTCAGACGGCCAGACGCGGTTCGTCGTTTATGCGCCCGGGGCGCAAACGGTTTCACTCATCTATGGCGCGGCGACGACGTTTGATCCCGAGGTCCAGACTGCAACGCGTCTGGCGATGCAAGCCACCGCCGATGGGTACTTTCAAGCCTTTGTAATCGACGCTCCCGCCGGAACGCACTACCAGTATTCAGTCGATGATCGAGCGCCGCGGCCTGATCCGGCTTCACGCTCTCAACCGCTTGGCGTCCATGGCCCCAGCGAAGTCGTTGACCCGGCTTTTCAGTGGACGGATCAGAGCTGGCAAGGCGTGTCTCGCGAGGACTTAATCATCTACGAATTGCATCTCGGTGCGTTCACCGAACAGGGCACATTCCTGGCGGCGATCAAGCGATTGCCGGAGCTTGTCGAGCTGGGCGTGACAGCGATTGAGTTGATGCCCGTGGCGGCTTCCGCTGGGCGTTGGAACTGGGGCTACGATGGGGTCGACTTGTTCGCTCCCATGGCAGCCTATGGAACGCCCGCCGATTTCCGACGCTTGGTCGACGCCGCTCATCAAGCCGGCTTGGCGGTGATCCTTGACGTGGTTTACAACCATTTGGGACCGGAAGGCAATTACTTGAACGAGTTCGGCCCGTATCTGTCATCTAAGCATCAAACCGTTTGGGGCGATGCACCGAACTTTGATGATCCAGAACTCGGACGCCAGGTCGGTCGGTTCTTTATCGCCAACGCCGTGCACTGGTTGGAAGAGTATCACCTCGATGGATTGCGAGTCGATGCGATTCACTGCATGATTGACGAGAGCCCAACCCATGTGGCGCTCAAGATGTCAGACGCCATTCATGCTTGGAAGCACGAAACCAAACGCCCAGTGTTGATGATCGCGGAATCAAACGTCTATGACCCCGAGATGCTGGTTCCCCGCAGCGAAGGCGGTGTGGGTTTTGACGCCATGTGGGCCGACGATTTTCTGCACAGTGTTTTTACAACCCTGCGTCCGGAACAACAACATTGTCATCGCCCTTATCACGGAGCCAGTGATTTGGTGCAAACCTTGTCGAGGGGCTATGTCTACCAAGGGACGCTGCGTAGCGAGCCTGAGCGCCAAAGCGATCAGCCAGCAGAAAACCAACCGCGCGTTCCTTCGGACGGTCTGATTTACAGCATTCAGAATCATGACTTTATCGGCAACCATCCATTGGGTGTTCGCATGCACCAATGGGCTGACGACGATGTGCAACGCGCCGCGGCGGCTTTGATGCTGCTGGGGCCAGCCATTCCAATGCTGTTCATGGGCGAGGAATTCGCATCACCGAATCCGTTTTGTTTCTTCGTTGATTTCTCTGATCCCTTCTTGCGGCAATGTGTGATCGATGGACGCAAACGCGAGTACCCGCATCACAGCTGGGACCAAGGCGTCTTGCCGACCGATCCGGCTGCGTTTCATCAAGCCAAGATCGGGCCGGTCACCGCGGGCAACTCAGAAACGTTGGCCTGGTATCGGCAACTGATTGCGGTTCGTAAGCAGTCCCAGGAAAGTGGTCTGTTCTGTGATGCAAATCTGACCGTTGCGTGTGATCCCGAGGTGGGTCTGTACCGGCTGGATTACCATCGCGAGGCATCCAGCATCAGTGTACGGGTGCGTCTCTGTGACCCTTCAATGACCGAGGATCTTCAGATGCCGTTTGAAGGCCGTGTGATCATGGATTCGCGTGGTCACTCCGTTAAGGGTGACACGCTTTGCTTGTCGCCCAATCACGCAGTTGTCCTCGCCGTTGACTGAGCTATCCGGCCAGAATGGGTTTGATCACGTGACCGTGTACATCGGTCAGTCGGCGCTGCAGTCCGTTATGCCGAAACGTCAGACGAGTGTGATCGAGCCCCATCAGGTGCAGCATGGTGGCGTGTAGATCATGCACGCTGGAGACATCCTCAACCGCTTTGAAGCCCAATTCATCGGTTTTGCCATAACTGACACCTGGCTTGACCCCTGCCCCACCCAGCCAAGCGGTGAATCCGTGTGGGTTATGGTCTCTTCCCTTGGCTCCTTTCTGGAACATTGGCATCCGGCCAAATTCGGTGCACCAAACCACCAGCGTGTCCTCTAGCAACCCACGCTGTTTGAGATCTTTGAACAAGGCTGCTGCAGGCTGGTCCATGATCTGGGCGTGCACATCATACTGTTCTTTGAGTTTCTGGTGTCCGTCCCAGTTTAGAGCTCCACCACTGGCGTAGGCCCCGTTGAATAGCTGAACGAACCGCACGCCTGATTCAATCAAGCGCCGTGCCAGGATGCAGTTTCTTGCAAAGGCGGCTTTGTTTTTGTTCGATGAATCCGCGCCGTACATCTTGAGTGTCTGTTCGGTTTCCGTTGACAGATCACTGATTTCAGGGACCGACAATTGCATGCGTGCTGCCAATTCATAGCTGGCGATGCGAGCGGCCAGTTCGCTATCGTTGGGATGGCTGGCCAAGTGTTGTTCGTTAAGCAACTGCAAGAGCTCTCGGGCGGAGTGATCTTGATCCGACGAGATCCCGCTCGGGGGCTTCAAGTTGCCAATCGGCTGTGTGCTACTAAACGGCGTGCCCTGAAAAACAGCAGGCAAGAATCCAGGCCCCCAATTGTTGACGCTCGCCTGAGGCACGCCTCTTGGGTCTGGGATCGCGACAAAGGCTGGCAGATTCTCCCGCTCGGTTCCCAGCGCGTATGACGCCCAGGCTCCCATGCTGGGGAACCCATCGAGGATAAATCCTGTGGAAAGAAAGTTTTCAGCCGGACCATGCGTGTTCGACTTATTGGTCAGCGTGTGAATGAATGAGATGTCATCCACGATCTCGCCAAGATGTGGAATCATGTCCGAGACCATCTTGCCGGTCTGGCCTCTGGGACGAAACGGATACTGCGGCCGAGCGAGGTTACCCGATGGACCTTGGAACGTCACCGCCGGCCCATCGGTAAAGGGCTTGCCGTCATGCTTGATCAACTCAGGCTTGTAGTCGTAGGTCTCCAGCTGGCTGCATGCCCCGGCACAGAAGATCACCAGCACGTTCTTGGCAGCGGCTTCAAAGTGACCTGGCCGAGCAGCATGCGGCCGACGAGGATCAAACGTAGGACTTTCAGCCAGCGACTCGTCTTGGTCCAGCAATGAGGTTAACGCCAACGAAGACAATCCCGAAATCGTTTGGCCAAGGAAGTTGCGTCGATCAAGCAGCGATTTGCTTGGCAGATGATTTGCCATTCTTGCGGTGCGGTCGTTGCTGTTCATCATTGACGGTTGCCACGGAAGGCCTAGGGAAGAAACAGAAACTCGTTGCTGTTCAACAGCACGCGAGCCAAGTTTGACAGATTGGATTGATCCACGAGTCGCTGCGCCGCACCGCGTTCCATCTTGCTTGGGTCGCGGCCAAGCATCAGGCGAAAGGTTTCGATCACGTGCTGAGATGGGTCAGCTTGTTTGGCTTTGACTCGCTGAGCAACTGCCCGGGCGCGCTCAAAGACGAACGAACTGTTGAAGAGATTCAATGCCTGGATTGCCGTGGTCGAGCTAGACCGTTTCGGCATCGGTTGGCCGGCATCAGGACAATCAAAGGCTCCAAAAATGGGTACCGACTCCATGCGGATTTTATGGGCATAAATCATCCGCCTCAGTTCGTTGGCTCCAAACGACTCCACAGGTGGAAAGCCAGAGAGTCCCCCGCGGGATTTGAAAAAGTCAAACCCCGGACCGCCCATCTGCAAATTCAATTCGCCGCTGGTCGCAAGCATGCTGTCGCGAATGGCTTCGGCTTCCAGACGCCGCGATGGGAAACGCCAAAGCAGTTTGCAATCGGCGTCAATTGCCTGGTTGTCGGGGTCGATGTGGGACGATTGCTGATAGGTTTGCGAGGTTAGCAGCAAGCGATGCATGGCTTTGATCGACCAACCGCTTGTTATCAATTGATTGGCCAGCCAATCCAGAAGTTCTGGATGAGTCGGCTGGGCCCCATTCATGCCGAAGTCACTGGGCGTTTCCACGAGCCCGCGTCCAAAGTGGAACTGCCAAATGCGATTGGCCATCACTCGCGCGGTGAGTGGATGATCAGGTGATGCGATCCAATCGGCAAGCCCCAGACGGCGCTGGGCGTCGGTGGTTTCTGATGCGAAGGCGGTGTCACCCAGAATGCTTGGAACCACTGGAGACAAGAGATCAAGCGGTTGTTCGGGATCGCCACGATTGAGCAGATGAGTTTCATCGGGCTGGCGAAATTTGCCAGCATACACAAGTTTCGGTTTCCGCAGCGTCGCCACTTGGCCCTGCAGTTGGTCCATGGTTTTGATTGTTTCTAGTAAGCTGGCGCGGCGGGTTGGCGAAGCGTTGCGAGCCAGCGTTGTGGATCGTTGATGCGGTGTGCCAAAGGCAAGGCGTTGCTGCGAGCTTGCAACGGGGTGCCATTGCTTGCCATCGCGAGAGACCTCAATCGTGTACCGCACCGGGAGACGATCTTGATACTTGCCGTTGCGATCGCGTCCCCAAACAATTTGATTGATCGATGTGATTTCAGGCAACTCAATCTGTACCCAGCCTTGTCCCTTTTGGTGCGAGATCCAACTGTGATCGTTCCCGTATCGCCCGTCGTTGATGTGCTTTAATTGGTGCCGACCGGTGTTGGAGTAGTTCCCAGAGGATGTGGCGATCGCGCCGCCGGAGGCCAAGGCGACGTTCTTGGTTTCGGAGTCGCTGGAGAAGACTTCCAATTCGTCGATGCAGGGTTCGTAACGATCATGATTGGTCGTCTGTTGTGACGTAAAGCGTACGAATTTGGCGTCGATAGCGGCAAAGGTTTCGCGATTGACGTCAAACTGCACAGGAACCATCAATCGAGGCAACGATGGGGTGGACGGTGCTGTCGGATCCTCCTCTTGCAGAACCATCACGTCGGCCGTAATGCCAGAACCGGTTTCGCCACCGCGTAGGATCAGTTTGGACTTCTCGGTCAGTTCATGCACGCCGGCATCTTGCAATCCGCTCCACCGAGGCGTCTTCTCTGAGTCGCCGTCTTGTTGCCCTGCATAGTAGAACTGATCAGCCTGGGCAATTTTGTGTTGATCGTCTTTCGTGGCCAGGTCTCCATCGCGATCCAGGACATAATGGGCGTCGCGCGTGTGCACGCCACTACCGTGGGCGCCCCAGGAAATCCAGATTCGAAAACGTCCAGCGGTTTTGGGATTCCAAGTGAAGACGTCTTCTCCGGGGTGGTTGTCCCACCAGGTGTATCGCCCGTTGCTGAGATTCGGCATTCGATCGCTGTTGCCGGGATCAGCTTTGTAACCACGTTTTGTGCCAGCGGGGTTGATACCGTGACCATTTTTCTCTTTGAGGATCGTCACTCGATCCAGGTCTTCGTCGTCGATGACGAGTGATCTGCCGGTCAGTGGCTTGGGCTTCAGCGCGAGCAGTTGTGCCTCGAGATCATTGATTCGTTGTCCCAGTTCGTCGGCTTGAGCTCGCTTTGCCTGGAAGTCGGCATCCTTGATCGCACGATCTCCGTAATCGACGCCGGCAAAGAAAGCCTGCATGGCGTAGTAATCGCGTTGGCTAATGGGATCAAACTTGTGATCATGACAGCGGGCACAACCAACGGTCAGGCCTAGAAACGTTGCGCTGGTTCCCACGACCATTTCATCCAACGAATCTTGCCTGGCCAATCGCTTGGACGCGTCATCTTTACCGATCTGGCCAGGTAACAGCACTGCCGCCGCGACAAGAAAACCCGTGGCTGCGTCCTGATTGAGTTGATCGCCGGCGAGCTGTTGGCGGATGAACTGATCATAGGGCGTGTCGTCGTTAAAGGACCGAATCACATAGTCGCGATAGGGCCACGCATGTGGTCTTGGCGTGTTGACTTCAAAGCCATGTGTGTCGGCATAGCGAACCAAGTCAAGCCACGACTGGGCGAAACGTTCCCCATAGCGTGGGCTCGCTAGCAGATGATCGATCAAGCTGTCGATCGCGGAGGATTGTTCGATGACTGACGTCCAATGCCGAAGCTCAGGAGCCGTCGGGGGAAGCCCGTGCAGATCAAAGAACAGACGCCGAACCAGCGTTCGAGTGTCCGCTCGGTTGGCGGGCTGCAGCTGAGCCTGTTTGAGTTTTTTCCGAATGAAGCGATCGATTGGGTGCCCTTGGCCGCTCGGTGGCTGAACCTCGGACACAGGCTGGAATGCCCAGTGCTGACGGGGATCAGCTTGTGGCGCTTCGTTGTCCGGCGCTGGCGCGCCTTGCTCGATCCACTGCCGGAGGATCGCAAGTTCGGCATCACTCAGCGGTTCGCCCTCGGGCGGCATACGGGAATCTTCGTCCTCGGTTTGCACCCTTTGCCAGAGCAGGTTGTCGTCCACTTCATTCGACTCGATGGCTGGACCGCTGTCGCCACCTGATTGGATCCGTTGTGCGGTATCCAATCGAAGCGACGCTTCTTGCTTCAACGCGCCGTGACAGGAATAACACTTTCGTGCCAAAATCGGCTTTAAGTCATGCTCGTAATCCATCGTCTGCTGAGCGTTCGACCAATGGCCAGCGAAGATCACCAAGATCAACGCGGCAAACCGGCAAACCGAGCGGTGATGGACAGTGAGGCTGGCAGCGGCACACATGGTTGAATAAATGGGTGCAAGCGGAGGCGGGAGCGAATCGCAATCGGTGGGAGCGAACCATTGTAGCCGCTGGCAAGGTTCTGTGCCGGGATCGTTTAGAGCCGACGATGGCGGGCTGGAATTGATCTGCTGATCATGAGTGCTGTGCTCGCGTGAAGCGAACGGTTTTCCACTGCAACAGTGTTCGCTGGCGGTTAACACGCGCCTAGCTGATCCAGTGCCGAACGCGTGATTTGATCGCTGTAGCGATTCAGCTTCCAGTGCCCCGGAGACCAGCCAGAGAGGAAGCGACAAAAATCCGCCCAGGCCAGGGGATACAACGCTCGCCATTCCTGTTCCAACGCGGCAAAATCGACGTTGATCCGGCGGCTTGAAATTGCTTTGCTCAAATGCTGGAAGTAATACCCCAGCAAAGATTCCTGTTGCATTGCTGCTTGCTGTTCATTCAGACAACTACTGATAAAGTAGGCAACGTCCTTCATTCCACAGCCGCGACCCACATATTGGAAATCCACCGCAGCGACATCCGCGCCGACTTGTTCAGAGAAACAAAAGTTGGCCAGCTTGGCATCCCCATGCACCAGCGTTTGAAAGCAGGCGGCGTTTAGTTTGGTGTCAATTAACTTTGCTGATCGCTTGAGCGTTCCCTCTGGCATTGCTGCAAGTTCATCAGGGCGTGTTGCCAGATGCCAGTAAGTGCCAATCGGCCAAAGTCCCGCTGCAGTGCTCTGCAGGAAAGTAGCATGAAAGTTGGCGAGCCAGCGCAAGCAGGCGAGGATGTCAGCTTGATCGACCTTGCTTTTGCGTTGTGCGAAACCTTGGTCGTCCAGGTCCTCCAGCACGATCAGCCAGCCACTCTCATTGGGCATCGCTTCGAGCCCGATTAAAATTGGGACGCGGCACGATGAGTCGCACTGGTTCGCATGCGACTGGTAAAAATTCGATTCAACTTGATAGGAACGAACCTTTCGCTCGTGCGAGACATCTCCGCCCCAGCCTCGTCGATTAGCGCGCGTTTGCGACAGATCAATGTGCTTGACAATGACATGCCTGGGCTCCGCACCCACGAGCGTCGCCCGCTGAATCACACCATAGCCACTCCACAGGCTTTGGAGGACATCGCCAAGTTCAATTGAGGTCGCGCCCGTGATTCGGCCAATGGGATGGGAGATCGGGTTCATTCCATTTCACGTCGGCAAAAAGGGGCATTTCTAGACGTTGTGGGTTTACCAAAACCGAAAACTTAATCGCTAGCGTTTTCACGGTCGATCGCAAAATCTCGCTTGGCCCCAGCGAATGGGGCCAGCGAATGGGGCCAGCGAATGGCCCCCGTTTTCGAAGCCTCTCGGATGCAATGCCCTGTGGTGGGACATCAGCGCAACGATCGGCCGCGAGGTTTAGTCCTCTTCTTCGCCGGAATCGAGCTCGATTTCGACGCGAGGAATTTGCGCGACGTCGATGGCGGTTTCCAGTGACTCGAAATCACGATCAAGCAATTTCTTGAGCTTTGGTTCCAGCTTGCTGAACAGCTGCTTACCGATCTTGAATTGCTCCAACGCGGTCTTTGTCGGCCCGGAGGTCCCAGATGCTGCGCTTGAGATCGCGCTGCTGATGCGTTGATTGATGCCGGGTTTGGTCATCGCCCAGCGTTCATCTTTCAGCTCGTCGCCATTTAGTATGCGATCGTAAGACTGCAGCTGCAGTCGCAGGCGTTGTGCCTGATTGAGCAACTTGGCTGTCCCGCGCGGATGTGCTTTGATGCGACTGATCAGGCTATTGACGTCGCTTAGTCGTTCGGACAGCTTGCGATTAAGTGTCTGGACTTTGTTCGCGACCAGTCCCATCTGGTTGACTTGCTTGATCACGTCGTTCCGATCTGGAATTGGCATCGTCGGAGAGATGATGCTTTCGAGTTCAAGCTCAATCTTGTTACCGATCGCGACCGTGGAATCCCCTTCGCTGCGAAAAGCTTGTGCTGAATAAGTTCCTGGTGGAACCAGCGGGCTTGAACCGCGAGAGAACAGGCCTTGGTACCGCATGTTCCAAACCACTTTGTGCATTCCTTTGCCGATGGAAAGGTCGAGTCGTGCGACGACGTTGCCACGAGCATCGGAGAGATCCAAGTAGTGTCGCGGTGCGACTTCATCTTGCTCAGCTTGCAGATCGGCGAAGCTGGCGGTGGGCACATCGCCGCCTGCGCTGTTGATCTTGGCTTCTTTTTCTTTTCGCTTGGCGGCTTTGCTTTTCCAGCCAGTTTTGACATGGTAATGAATCACGGCGCCGTAGTCGGGATTGTCAGCGTTATACAGGCTGTCGCCTTGATAGCCTTTCCGGCCACCGAGCTTGTTTTCCTGCACGTACCAGAAAGTTCGCCGAACGGGATACAAGTGCAAATCGTCTTTGAGAGATTTCTGGGTTACGTTGCGCAGCAGGCTGTAGTCATCCAGGACATAGAAGCTGCGGCCAAAGGATGCTGCGACCAAGTCGTTTTCGCGACGCTGGATTTCTAAATCTCGGAACGAGATCGTTGGCAGTCCACCACCTAGCTTGTGCCAGTGCTCACCGGCGTCAAGCGTCGTGAAGATGCCAAACTCAGTGGCTAAAAAGAGCAGTTGGGGATCGACGTGATCTTGAATGATTCGCCAGCAAAGATGCTTCTCGGGAAGATCGCCAGTCATCAACGACCAGGTGCGGCCGCGGTCGGTGCTTTTGACCACAATCGGTCGATAGTCACCGGTCTTGTGATCGTCCAGGCATGCGTACACCGTGTCGGCGTCATGCAAGTCGGCCTTGATGTCATTGACAAAGAAAGAATCTGGCACATCAAAAATCCGTTCCGTCTTTCGCCACGTCTTGCCACCATCTTCACTGACATGGATCAGGCTGTCGTCGGTGCCAACGTACAGCAAGCCTTCGACCAAGGGCGATTCATCGATTGAGGTGATGTTGCCGTACTGGCTCATGGCGTACAAGTCATACGCACCATCAATGCTGTGAACACGTCCCATCGTGGGCAATTCATAGCGGTTTTGGTTCCGCGAAAGATCCGGGGAGACTTTTTTCCAGCTATCGCCACGGTCGTCGCTGCGATGCAAGAACTGAGACCCAAAGTACAGCCGCTTGTTGTCGTGCGGACTGATCAGGATTGGAGAGTCCCAGTTGAATCGGAAAGACTCTTCGTCGGGACCTGGCTGGGGTTGGATGCGAATGCTTTCGCCGGTGCGGCGGTCAAAGCGTCGCAAGTAGCCTTGCTGAGATTCAGCATAGATGATGTTGGGATCTTTGGGGTCGATCGCCGTGTCGTGACCATCACCGCCAATGGTGATTTGCCAGTCGCTGTTGCGAATGCCTTGGACGTTCCTGGTGCGTGAGGGGCCGTACTGTGAATTGTTATCCTGAGTCCCGCCGGCGATATTGTAAAAGGGATAGTCGTAATCGACGGCGACTTTGTAAAACTGGGTCAGAGGTAAGTTGGGGCAAAACAGCCAAGTCTTGCAGTAGTCATACGACCGGTAGACGCCGCCATCACAGCCGACCAATAGAAAGTCTTTGTCGGTTGGGTGAAAGGCAACCGCGTGGTTGTCGACGTGCTTGTAGCGACCCTCGATGTTATCCCACGTCTTGCCGTTGTCTTCACTTCGCATGAAGGAGTTGTTTGCTTGGTACAGCACGCCAAAGCGGTGCGGGTCAGCCCACAGTTCTTGGTAATAGTGCGGTCCGGTTCCTCCCGACACAAAGTCGTTGGTCTTGGTCCAGCTGGCACCGGAGTTGTTGCTGCGCCAGAAACCGCCTTTGCGTCCTGGTAATTCGATCGTGGCATACACATAGTTGTTTTTCTGTGGAGACACTTGCAGCGAAATCTTGCCCATGTCGCCCCCAGGAAGGCCGTTGCCAAGTCGATCCCAGGACTCGCCGCCGTCAGTGGATTTGAAGATCCCCGTTTCGGGGCCGCAGTTGATGATTGCCCAGACGTTGCGGTGTCGTTGGTGCGTTGCTGCATACATGACGTCTGGATTGGTGGGATCGAAGATGACGTCAGTGACTCCGGTGTAGGATTTGTCATTGATCGCCGCTCGCTCGTCGTCGCTCAGTTTTTTGTCGGCGCTGCTCAACAGGCCGGGCCCGAGCACTAGGTTCCATGTATTGCCGCCGTCGGTAGACTTGAACAAGCCGCGCTGACCACCGGGTGACCAGAGTGGACCCTGCGAGGCCGCGAAGATGACGTCGCTGTCGCGTGGGTCGACAAGGACTTTGCTGATGTGCTCGGACTGCTTGAGCCCCTTGTGCTTCCAGGACTTGCCAGCATCGTGGCTGACGTAGACTCCGTCTCCGAAACCGATGTGCCGTCCGCCATTGTTTTCGCCCGTCCCCAGCCAGACCGTGCTATGAGCCGATGGGTCAATGGAGACGCAGCCCATGCTGTAGGACGGTTTGTTGTCAAAGATTGGCTGAAACGTTGTTCCTGCGTTGGTGGTTTTCCAGAGACCGCCAGAGGCAACGGCGACGTACCATGTGTTGGGTTCCACCGGATCAATCGCGACATCGCCGATTCGGCCCGACATGAAGGCTGGCCCAACACTGCGAAACGTTAGGGCACCAGCAATTAGCTTGGCTCGCTGGCTAGAATCCGTCTCGCTACTTGTCTGGGCAGACAGCGTGACGGGGAAGTAGAGTGTAGTGGCAAGCAGGACCGGAATCATCAGGCCGGCGGCCAAGCGACGAATGAGCATGATGGAATCTCGTGGGCGTAGGATCAGGATCGACGATCAGCTTGACTGTGGCGGATCCGATCGACAACGAAAATTGTACGGAAAAGTCAAAACTTAGCCGTCCCCTGAGCGATCAATCTGTAAAAAATCGGTTTCAACGAACAGGGCTGGCGTTGGCTCCTGCCAGCTGACTTCATTCGACGTTCCTTTACCAGTACAACAAACCGGTCGCCTGAGACAGAATGTCCCCATGAAAGCATCTCGTTTGAACCGCCTTGTTCACCGCTGGGGATCCATTTTGATCGCCATCCCAGCGTTGTGTGTGTTGTTGACCGGCGTGGTTCTGCAGCTCAAGAAGCAATCGGCTTGGATTCAGCCCGGCACGCAAAAGGGCGCCCAGCGAGAACCAAAGCTCTCTTTCACCAGGGTCTTGGAAATTGTTCAGAACGTGCCAGAAGCCGAGGTCCAGTCCTGGGACGATATCGATCGATTGGATGTGCGACCGAGCAAAGGCATGCTGAAGGTTCGTGCCAAGAATCGCTGGGAAGTCCAATTGGACACCGCGACCGGTGATGTGTTGCAAGTCGCGTTCCGGCGATCGGACTTGATCGAGAGCCTCCACGATGGCAGCTTCTTCAGCGACACGGTCAAGCTGGGGATCTTTCTGCCGACAGCGGTCGTGCTAGTGATTTTATGGGGGACGGGAGTCTATCTGTTCTTTCTGCCACAGCTTGCAAAGCGTAAAAAACGGTTGCAGAAAAGCAAGTCCGTTGAGTAGTCCGCGTTGCTGTTCATTGCTTGAGGTTCGATCGTTATGATTTTGGTCTGTCGCGTCCTGTTGCTGTTTTCCTTTGCCCTGTTCTGGGGCGGGCTAACGTTCTACACCGGATTTGTTGTTCGCATTTCACATGACGTCCTGAGCGATCCAATGGATGGAGGCTTGATCACTCAGCGGGTGACGGTCTTGTTGCAAGACTTGGGTGTGGTCACAGTGGGTTTCATGGGCCTCAACAGCTGGCAAGTCCGACAACAGGCATCAAGGTTTGGAAATGTCTTGCTGATCGTCACCGCGATCTTGGCCCTGTCGCTACTAGGTCTGTTCCTCGTTCACGCTCAGTTGGACGCAGTCATCGATGTTGCCAACAATGACATCATTGACCCAGATCAATTTGATACCGGTCATCGGCGTTACAATCAGTTAACCACGGTCGAATGGATTGCCTCGTTGGTCTACCTGGTCGTGACGGTGATCGCATGGCGAACGGTCGATCGTCAGCCAATCCCTGACCAAGAGTCCCCCGCCGGCTAGGGCATCCCAGACATGGCGAGAACGAGGGCGGATGCGTCCTTCGCTGCACTGCTTTGAACAGGGTTGCCTTTGGGCAGAGCCCGCATTTCCCCCCGGACCGTGTTTAGGTTCGTAGGTTGCCGTGCTTGCACGCACCAATGTCCCGGAAATCACCCTATCGAACCCAGCCCTGGTTCGATGAAGTCGCGATTGCCCAGAGAAGCAATCGAGCTAGGGGGCGACGGCGATCCGGGTGGTCGCTCGAAAATCGGCCCGAATTCGTGATGTCGGTCGTGGCAACAGGTCGCGTCCCGTTTTTCGACCCGCAGGAATGATTTCGGCGTTAACCAACCATTGCTGTCCAGTCAAAGCGGCGGCCGGAAAGGCTTGTCGTTCGATAGCGATTTCAGTGGTGACCAGGCCGTTGCTAACATCGCTGGCAAAGTACCAGGTTGGATTCCAGTGAGGAGACCCGTCCAAAGAGTCATTCGATTTTCCGCTGCGTGTCATGGCTAGTTCAAAGGCCGTCAATAAGTCACCATCGCAATCAATGCTGATTTGCAAGCGATCAGAACCGACCAGCTGATCATCACGAAGGAAGCCTTGGGGAGAATCGTTTGGTGGCGACTGCGAGTCGCTGCGAAACTGTGACGCGGGGACGCGTGCGGCAAGGTAAACAAAATGACTGTCCCAGCTCAGATCCAATTCAATGGGCGTTGCGCCCTTGGTGGTCGCCGCGACGGCATCAAAATGTTGCCACATGGATTCATGAAGCTTGCCGTCCAAATGAGGTGGAGTCCGGGTGTAGTCGGCAGTCGTCCATTGTTTGGAAGCCACGGGAGTCTGTGCAGCGACAGCGGGTTTCGTTGACAGCAGCTGAGACCACGGGCCGGAAGCTTTGGCGATTTGTTGATACTCGCCAGAACGATACCTCGCAAGCGAATTGCCTGCGTTGACAGCGTTGCGGGCTTTGCTTTTCAGCGACCGTTCAATCGCGTCTTGGACCAATAATCGGACCGGATGGGTTTGCCAGTAGAGATCCAGTTCGGCTCGCGTGTTGAGTTCAGGCATCTGCGGCTGATTCACCGGTCTCGGTTGCACGAGGGGAGCGTTTGCGATGTTGCTTGTTTTCGCTTGTTTTACGGACTCGGCGGATGCTTGAACGACACCTTGTCCGACACGATGCACTCTTCCTGTGGGTGCTCCGTTCAGACCTGAGGGAACTTGTCGGCCGATGGCGTGCTGGGACTGCTGAAAGGGTGACAGAGAAAACGTGTGTCCCTGAGCAGAAGGGGTAAGTTCTTGAAACTCTTGAGCACTGGCTTGCTGAATGGGCAACCCGGTGTCGCCGTTCGCGGCGATTCTCGAACTTGGCGTGGCGTTTGCTGCGTTGCTGTCAGTGGAGGCTTTGACATCATGCTCAAAGGCAGTCGCTTGCCATTCGACGCTGGTCTGACGAACCGCCACATGCAATTGAGACGCGCGTCCAGCGGATGATTCGGGGAAGCGGCGAGCGATCTCTTTTAGGATGGCGAGATGACTCGGCTGGCCTAAGGACGCACTGGCGAGCTGGTAAATGATCCGGAAGCGGTCGTCGCGATCGGTTTGGTCCAGCATCAGTCGCAGCTGTTTTTCTTGTTCCACCGTGACATCCGCGTTGGCGGTGGACTGAAGCCAATGAGTGAACAGCGGGAGCTGCTTCAGCCTCGCTTGTAACACCTGTAACCGGCGACCGCTGGCAGCGTGCAGCCGATCCGGTAACCGCTGCCCTCGCCTCAGCCGGACTCCGTTGGCCAGGGAATCACTTTGGAGGGTTGCATCACTGACGCTGTGGCGAAGTTGCAGCGAAAGGCCGTTGGCTTGCGGATCGTGAGGACTGCTCTTGGTCAGCGGTTCGGTCAGCATTCGGCAGTCAGCGGCAAAGTCGCCGGCCAATAATCCGCTTGATGGCAACATCGTCATTTGATGCAGCAATGCACCGCGTCGCTGGCCACTTGAAAAGACGACCACTTTTTGACAGCTCCGTCGTTGGGCGGCTAACTGATTGATCTGACGTTGGACGGTGGATGTGAGGTTTCCATCGACGGCAAGGATCGCCGGTTGCATGAGCTCGAGCCAGCGAAAAAGCGATTGCTCGTGCTGATCGGAATGATTGAGAAAGGTTTGAACGCTCGTCACGCCCATCTGCATCGCGGCTTGTTCCAGCCCGTCCGGTAAGGCAGCGCTCCCCAGCGCTGTTGTTCCCAGCGTTGTTGTTGCATTGGTCGCTTGGGGTTTGGGAACACCGACAAGCAGAGTGACGCGAATGCGAGCTTCAAGGGCTTCGCGACCCAACAACATCCAGGGAATCGAATGAGCGTTCGCCGCAATGACCACAATCCCGGTGGACGTGTCTGGTTGACGCACGCATTGAAGGGGTTCAGCTGAGTGACTGGCGCGCCAGACTTGACCGTGATCGCCCACGCAAATCAATGTTCCTTCGGCGCTTTGGCAAGAAGCTCGGATGATAGGCTTTGGCGACGTCGTTGAGGCTCGTCCCGCAGCGGACATTTCAGTGTGGCTTGATTGCGTCACCCAACGCTGAATGCTGGTCGGTGTCATCGCAGGGCGCACAAAACGGGGCAAGGCGCCGTGTTGCATGGGCAACGATTGTTCCGTGACGGGTTGCCATTGACCCAGTGTGCTTAATGGGCCTGCGGTTCCCGAGCACTGAAACAAGGGCGTGCCACTGAGTGGGTCTTGTTCCGCGGGGCTGCAGGCAGCCAGCAAGGTTCCCGACGCGCCCGGCTGACGATCACCAGCGAAAGCATCAGGTGAATCAACCCACGCCAGGGTGTCCAGCGGCGGAGTCATGGCATTGCCAACGAGGGACCAGTTTTGGCCACCGTCGCGACTGCCCAGAGTGACGCCCCGTCCCATTTGAGTGAGGGATTCATAGCCGCCACCAACCACCAGGATCGTTCTGCGATTGAGCCAAATGGCATCGTTCAGTCGGCAATCAACCGGGCTGTCTGCGAGGTCCCAGTGCCGGCCGCCATCATAAGACATCAAGATCGTGCCATGATCGCCGACCGCAATCCAGGTCGCCTCGTCTAAACAGCGCACCGAGCGGAGGGTTGCCGACTGTCGGAGCGTTTCGCTGTCGCAGTAAGCCGGCGTGGTTAGAAATGACGGTGCGGTGTTCGATGCCAGGCCCCGAGTGATCGTCATCGGGATGCTTCGCCGCAGCCCTGGGACCGTGGAGCGCTGCAGTGGCGAGAGCGTTGGGCTGAAGGGATCGTTGCCCTGCGAGAAGACCGGTTGTTGCCAGCTGGTCAGTAAGGCGGCCAAGAGGATCAGCAACAACTGTGCGACCGCCGGTGCAGCGGAGTGATGCGCAGGGGAGCTTTTGAGGCGCGAATTTCGCACTCGGTGGATCAGCTCTTGGCTGCTCGGTTTCCGACAGCACTGTTTTGCACCGTCCGGTCGATCACAGCGACGGTCGGTCGGCGCGGCCAGGCGATGAGAGGCGTTTGCAGTCCGTTGCAAGGAAATCATCCAGATCATTTTTTCATTGGGTCCAGCCTTTCACCGTTTCTGCTGCGACGAACAGCACAATCCAACCAATCACTAAATTGGCTAATAAGTACAGTGCGTTGCCCCCCCAGCGGCCCTCGTTGGCCAGCCCGACAGATTCAGCGGTGAAGGTGGAAAAAGTAGTCAGTGAGCCTAGAAATCCAACTCGGATCGCCAGCATTAAACGCTCTGAAGCCGCCGTTTCACCTGGGTTTAGGGCGGAGACAACGCCTAAGAGGATGCATCCGAGCAAGTTTGCGATCGTGGTTCCCCAGAGCGACGAACCGCCAGGAACCATCGAGGCTGCTACGGTAATACCGTACCGGCTGAGCGCACCGATAGCCCCACCCATTGCAATTGCCAGCAGATTCAACCAAGTAGTCACGTTTGGATGCCGATTTTCGCATTGCCTAAGTACCGTCCCCCACTTACGTTAGCAGTAGGTTCTGAAAGTTTGGCTGCTGCGTAAATGGCAGTTTTTTTCCGACCATCGTTTGAGGGCGTTCCGCTAATTGCGGCAGGCCCCAAAAACGGCCCTAGGTTGATGCGGTTCCGTCGTCTTTTTGACGCGATTTTCAGCGTGTAGGTTGCCCTGTTCGACTCGCTTGAGCGAACTTCCCCGGCCATCAATGCGTCGCTACAGATTCCCAGCTTTGCTGGGGACGGATTGTCACTCAGTGGTGACGAAAACTGATTAGCCAGGTGCGCCATTTCCTCCATCTTACCCGTTTTGTTCACCGATGAGTACTGCTGAAGCTGCAAAAACTGACCACCGCATGATGACCGGAGCCGACATTGTTGTCCAATCTTTGGTAGATCACGGTGTCGATGTCTTGTTTGCCTATCCTGGTGGTTGCAGTATGCCAATGCACCAAGCGTTGACTCGATACGGTGACTCGATTCGAACGATTTTACCTCGTCACGAGCAGGGCGGTGCGTTTGCAGCACAGGGCTACTCTCGCGCGACCGGCCGCGTCGGCGTCGTGATGGCGACCAGTGGTCCCGGCGCCACCAACTTGGTGACCGCGATTGCCGATGCCAAACTCGACAGCGTCCCCATGGTAGCGATCACCGCGCAGGTTCCGACTCGTGCGATCGGATCCGACGCGTTCCAAGAAACACCGATGGTGGAAGTTTGTCGTGGCATCACCAAGCACCATTACTTGGTGACAAAGATTGAAGACCTGCCACGTGTCTTGAAAGAAGCTTTCCACATCGCCAGCAGTGGTCGTCCTGGCCCTGTTTTGGTTGACTTGCCAAAAGACGTGCAGCTGAGTGACGTTGCCGAAGTTCCCTTGGATCCACCGATGGACTTGCCCGGCTATGAAGCAGCTCCACCGGCTGTACCCGCCGAGACCATTCGTCAGATCACCGCTGCCATCAAGCTGGCCCGTCGCCCTGTGATTTACGCTGGTGGCGGGATCGTTCTTGGCAACGCCAGCGAAGAGCTTCGCGAGTTCATCAGTAACACCGGTATTCCCACCGTGACAACGCTGATGGGTATCGGTGCAGTGCCACCCGAAAACGAGTTCTCGTTGGATTGGTTGGGCATGCACGGTGCAGCGTATGCCAACTATGCCGTTCGCGATTGCGATTTGTTGATCGGTTTGGGCGTCCGTTTCGATGACCGCGTCACAGGCAAGGTGGAAGCCTTCGCCAAAGATGCCAAGATCATCCACGTGGACATTGATGCATCGGAGCTGAACAAGAACAAGGAAGCTCACATCCCGGTTCGCGGCGACGTCAAGCAGGTCTTATCGGAACTGAACAAGACCGTGACTAAGACTGGCATCGATCCGTGGCGGAAGCACTGTGCGGAATTGAAAACAAAGTATCCATTGACTTACGACAATGGGTTTGATGGCATCCTGCAGCAACACGCGATTAAGACGCTTAGCGACATCACTGCTGAAATGGATCCACAAATCACCGTTGGCGTTGGCCAGCACCAGATGTGGACGGCCCAGTTCTTCAAGTTCCGTCGTCCACGGACTTGGCACTCCAGCAGTGGCTTGGGCACGATGGGCTTTGGTTTGCCAGCAGCGATGGGGATCCAAGCTGCTTTGCCAGGTGCGTTGGTCATCGACATCGACGGTGACGGAAGCTTCCAGATGAATGTGCAGGAGCTCGCGACCTGTTTCTGCGAAGAGTTGCCCGTGAAGGTATTCCTGTTGAACAACCAGCACCTTGGGATGGTGGTTCAGTGGGAAGATCGTTTCATGGATCGCAATCGCGCCCACACGTACCTGGGGCCAATCAGCCACAACGAAGCCAAGGGCAACAGTCAGGCCGAGCGTTTTGCGTACGCGGATGATCGCTACCCTAACTTTGTGCAGATCGCCAAGGGTTATGGTTGCGGTGCATCAACGGTTCGCAAGAAGGGTGACCTAGAAGGTGCCATCCGTGAAATGATTGAGCACAAAGGTCCTTATGTGTTGGATGTTGAAGTGCCTTATCAAGAGCACGTCTTGCCGATGATCCCGGGTGGTCATACGGTTGATGACATGATTTTGGAATAAGATCAATGCCGTTGGAGCCACTGAATGTCGCCGTCCTACGAGACGCTCAACAGCGTCTGGCGCGCGAGTTCCAGGATTTTGCGCGTCAGTGGCAAGGCACCAAGCAGCATTGGCAAGACGATCGGAGCCGTCAGTTCGAGACGGCTCATCTCTCAGGCGTCGCTCCCAGCCTTAGTCGTCTCGCCGCCAATCTCAATCACTTTGCCACTGAGATCGCCAAGGCTCAGCGGGAATTGTCAGATGAAGAGACGAGCCGCCGACAAATCTTTTGATTGCTGATCACCCTGCTCGTTATTAGTTATACTAGCTGCGGTGGCCGTCGGCAGCACGATGACGCATTGCTGCTGCGCCGAGGGTTGCTCTTTTTCATCCTTTTCGGTTCGCTTCTCTTCTGCTGATCCTGAGTGGGTTTGAGCTCCCAGTGTGTGGTTCCATGGGTTGTCCGGAGCCAGCGCGCAGCATCACAGCAATGTTTAATGAGTACCATCATGAAAGACTCCAGTGTTGCACCTGTTGGGTTGCATTCGCCACAGCGCCAACGCTGGCTGATGGAGTCTCTTGCGGCGCGGTTTCAGCGTTGCCAGCAGCAGCGGATGGACATGGTCTCCGGCCACATCGTTCAAAAGCAGCTCGAAGAAAAAACGCAGCAAGAGCATCGACGACAAGTCACCGAGCAGTGTCGCCAGCAGCGCCGTGGCACCCTGGGCCAATGGGATCAGGCCGAGGAAAAGATCTTCTGGGAATATGAAGAGACAATGCTACAGGTGCGCGAAGACATTCGCCGCCTGGCTGCGAAGTACCGCAAGCGTTTGGCCGATGGCACTGCCGAGATCGAACAGCAATATCGCGTTCGCTGTGCAACGGCCAACCAGAAACATGAGTCCGTCAAGCATCAACCAGCGCGGACGCGCGAGCAAGAGTTTGGCAAAATCAAAGCCGCGATGGCTCCGATTGGCGAAGACATCCAACAGGCCCGTGAGATCTCATTGCGGCGTCTGGACCAGTTGCCGGTCGTCGAACCGATTGAGACATCGAAGACCGAGTTTGGGGGGCCCGTTCCGAAAACAATCGACGATGGCTTGAAACGCTTGCGAGAGCTCGCGGATCGCTGCCAGGATCTGTTATCGCATTTGCGATCGGACTCGATGGCGGGCATTGTCGATTCCTTCTGGCTGCCGCTGATTTTTGTGATCCTGTCGACCACCGTTGCCGCTGGCGTTTGGCTCCTGCAACCGCCGTCGGTTTGGATGGTGATGGTGATCAGTGTTGTGGTTGTCGCCGTGCTGGGCTTCGTCAGCTATGTGTGCATGCTGATTCCATTGCGCCGTCAAACCAAAAAACTGTATGCCGAGTTCGAGTGTTTAGGCAACGCCGCCAAAGAAGTCACCGAAGCGACGCAAAAGATTGCCACTGAAAAAGCCAAGAGTGACGCGGCGACCCTGCTTCGTGAACGAGATCAAGAACTGGCCGAGGCCGAGAAATCCAAGATCCATGAGATTGCTTCGTTGGAAAAAAGTTTGGCTGATCAGGAGTCACGCGAGTATGAATCGCTGAGCATCAAACGCGATGGTTTGGATGAGGCTTTTCAAGAGAGTTATCAAGCCAATAACGGCATCATGCTCAAACTCGCTGAAGCGGTCGCTAATGAGATCACGTCCACGCTCTCAGCAACCGATGTTGAGTTGCGCGATCAAGCACGTGATGCAGAGGCGTGTCGTCGTACCGAACTTGCTCGTGTGACCAAGCGATTGCGAGTGGGCGTGGAAAATGGCTTTCAGCGGATTGAGCGTGCTCGAAAGCAAACTCAGTTGCGTTTCCCTGATTGGGAGGATGTGGTCCAAAAAGGGGCTCAGGGCTCCAAGCAGCTCGACTATTTGCCGCTTGGAACGCTACAGATCGACAAGTATCTCAATCGACTGGTCTCCCCTGCCCTGCTAAATGCGTCTTCCGAATCTGAGGGGGATGATGACCAAGTCGCCGATGCCCAGCGGCAGTCGAGCACCGTTCCCGGAATGTTCCAAGACGATGAGATGCCGCATTCATTGCCCATTGCAATGCATCGTCGCCTGCATAGTGGAATGGTCGTTACTGCTGCTCCACAGCAATGGGATGCGGCACTTGCGATGGTGCATCAGATGCTTTGGCGTTCCTTGAGCGGTGCTGCTGGTGGTCGAACGAATTTGACATTGATTGACCCCATCGGCCGAGGCCAGCACTTCACCTCGTTCATGGCCTTGGCCGATCATGACGCTGCTCTGGTTGGTCATCGCGTCTGGACAACCGAAAGTCAGATCGAATCGCGACTGGGAGAAATCGCGCAGCACGCTGAGGACGTCTTGCAGTCTAGTTTGAGAGAACGTTTTCAACGCGTCGAAGACTACAACATCCTGGCCGGTTCGATGGCGGAGCCCTACCAAGTGATCGCTGCGGTGGGCATGCCTGAAGGGCTGACTCGCGGCGGTTACAAGCATCTGAAGGCCTTGATTGAAAGTGGACAACGCTGCGGCGTTTTTGTGGTGCTGCTGTGCAAGGACAATGAACCCTGGGTGTCAGAGATGCCTTTGCCGGTCGATGATCGATTGTTGCAGTTCAATGTCAATGCCGATGGTGATTGGACGCTGCAGGTTGATGGGCTGGAAGATCTGCCGTTTGATCCAGCGCCCAATGTTCCGCTAGCGTTACGTGACCAACTGGTCCAGCAAATTGGTGATGCGGCCAACGCTGCCGCTCGCGTGGAGGTTCCGCTGCACTCGCTGCTTCAACAGCCAGGTGGTGATGGCAGTACGGATCACGGCATCCAGGTCGTGATCGGTAGCCAAGGTGGACAGCGAAAGTTGGCGATGCAGTTAGGCGAAGGCGTCAAACAGCATGTGCTGATCGCAGGGAAAACGGGGTCAGGGAAAAGCACGCTGCTGCACTCGGTGATTTCCTCCGCTGCTCACGATTACACTCCTGACCAACTGCAGTTCTACCTGTTGGACTTCAAGAAAGGGGTGGAGTTCAAGGTCTACGCCGACGGTCAACTGCCACATGCACGCGTGATTGGGATCGAAAGCGTCCGCGAGTTTGGACGCAGCGTCTTGCAGCGTTTAGATGCCGAATTACAGCATCGCGGCGAGTTGTTCCGCCAGTATTCCACGCAGGAACTGGCTCACTATCGAAAGGTCAGTGGTCATTCGTTGCCGCGAATCATGTTGGTGATTGATGAATTCCAAGAACTGTTCATTCGCGATGATCGTGTGGCTGCTGACTGTGCGATGTTGCTGGACCGCTTGGTTCGTCAAGGGCGATCGTTTGGCGTTCACGTTGTCCTGAGCACTCAGTCCTTGGCCGGGGCATTTTCATTGCCGCGAGCAACGCTGGGCCAGATGGCAGTGCGTGTTGCCTTGCAGTGTGGTGAATCCGATGCCGCGTTGATCTTGTCCGATGACAACACCGCTGCACGGTTGTTGTCTCGTCCCGGCGAAGCGATCTACAATGATGCCAGTGGCTTGATTGAGGGCAATCAACCGTTCCAGGTTGCTTGGCTGGATCATGATGATCACGTTGCCATGCTGCAATCCATCGCCGATCGCGATCAAGAGTTTGCCAAAGACCTGCCGCCACCGGTTGTGTTTCAAGGCAATCGACCATGCAACTGGTCCGCAGAGCTCGCTCAGGCCGTGGTGGATGCACCGAACGAGGAAGCCGATTCGCTGAGCGGTTTGCTGGGCGAAGCGGTGGAGATTGGGCCTCCGGTGTCCGTCACCTTCACTCGGAACGCGGGGCGAAACGCCATTCTGATCGCGCCCCCCCAGGCTCGCGCCGGAGTCTTATCAGCCACGCTTGCTGGCATGATGAAAGAAAACCCAGCGACTGAGTTGTATTATTTTGACGGTAACCGTAGCAGCGATCAGTTGTCGATGGAGTCTTGGTTTGAAGAGGCTGGAATCAAAGCTCAGGTTGTCAAGCCACGTGACGCGGTTCAGCAAATGGGTGAATTGGTTCAAATCGTTAAGGAGCGTGGTGACGAAGCCGAGAACGTGGATCCGATCGTGGTCGTGGTGGACCCGTTGGATCGTTTTCGAGACCTTCGTAACGAGGACTCGTTCGAGTTCTCGCTGGACGCTCCGGCCGGACTAAGCGGCGGACAGGCACTGCGCGAACTGCTGAAAGATGGCCCGCCAGCGCATGTTTATTGCCTGCTCGTTTGTGGTGGGTTGGAAACCATGTCTCGATGGCTTTCCAGGCAGTCGCAACATGACTGTGAACTGCGAATCGTCGGTCGCATGAACGCTTCGGATTCTTCCCTGCTATTGGATTCGCCTGTGGCAACCGAACTGTCAGACGCCACCATGTTGTTATACGATGAACCCGCAGGCACGGTGAACAAGTTTCGGCAAACCAACCTTCCCGAGGCAAGTCTGGTTCGAAACTGGTTGAAGAAGTCAACGAAGTAACCGACTCACTGCCGAGTCGGATGGTGATTGCACTGGCTTGTAGGTTGGCGCAACTGGCCCGCTTGCCTAGCTTGTCCGCTTGCTTAGCTTGTCTGCTTGCCTAGCTTGTCCGTGTAGGCGATCGCCTGATCGCAATCGCAAGATCTTTTAGCCAGCTAGAGAACGTTTTACGGTGACCGTTGCTATGTCGTCCATTTTTAAGAAGATCATCGATCGCGAAATCCCAGCAGACATCGTGTTTGAAGACGATGTGTGTTTAGCGTTTCGAGACATCGCCCCCCAAGCTCCTGTGCACGTGCTGGTGATCCCGAAAAAGGAGATTCCATCGCTGGCCGATTTAACCGACGACGATGCGTTGATTGTCGGGCACTGCATGGTGGCGTTAGCCAAGATTGCTGCCGCGGAAGGTTTGGATGACGGTTACAACGTCGTCATCAACTGTGGCGAAGCCGGTGGTCAAGAGGTTCCGCATTTGCACTATCACTTGATGGGCGGCAAGAAATCGTCGCACGTTTGATCAGGCGATGATCTCTTGAACCACATGGGGTTCGTTGACTCCGGTCAATCGCTCGTTCAATCCACTGCGTGGGAAGAACAGGTTATGATGGTGTAATCCCAACAGATGCAAAATCGTGGCGTGGAAGTCATGCACGCTGACGGGCTTTTCGACAACTTTGTGTCCGAAAGGATCGGTTTCTCCGTAGGTCAGTCCACCTTTGGTGCCTCCGCCTGCCATCCAGCTGGTGAAGGCTTGCATGTTGTGGTCGCGGCCGGTGAACCGAGTCCCTGTTTTCTGCGCGGTAGGCGTCCGTCCGAACTCTCCGCCCCAGATCACCAAAGTGTTGTCCAGCAGTCCCATGCGTTTTAGGTCCTTTAACAGAGCAGCAACGGGACGGTCGGTGCGCTGACAAACGGAGCGGTGATTGTCTTTTAGGTCAACGTGACTGTCCCAAGGCTGTTCTTCAAGAAAGACCTGCACGTAACGCACGCCTCGTTCAACCAATCGTCTGGCCAGTAAGCAGCGCCGAGCAAAGCTGTCGGTGGGGTTTTTCCCAACGCCATACAAATCCAGTGTCGCTTGGGATTCGTTGTTTAAGTCCAACGTATCGCTAGCGGTCAACTGCATTCGGGCAGCAAGTTCATACGATTCAATTCTGGCGCCAAGTTCAGCTTGGTGCGGGCGCGAGCTGACATGATGTTGGTCTAGTTGACGCAACAGTTCTCTGGCGCTTTGATTGATCGCATCGGATTGCTGGTACTGTGGTTTTAGGTTCAGGACCGGTGCGCCGGTTGGCCGAAACACGGTGCCCTGATAAACCGGCGGCAAAAAGCCAGCGGTCCAGTTTCTGGCACCATTTTTAGGCCAGCCCAGCGGATCGGTCAGAACCACATAGGCTGGCATGTCCAAGTTTTCGCTGCCCAGGCCATAGGCGACCCAGGAGCCAAGGGTTGGATAGCCCATGAACAAGCGTCCGCTATGGATCTTGTAAAGCGCGTTGTCGTGGTTTGGATGATCCGTCCACATCGAGCGAATCATACAAAGCTCGTCCGCCATGGAGGCTGTTTCGGGCAGCACGTCAGCCATCCACATCCCCGACTGCCCATGCTGTTGAAACTTGTATTGGCTTCCCATCACCACCCCGACGCCCGCTGAACCAAAGTTGCCGATCTCTTCGGGGCTGCCGGGGAACGGTTTGCCGTTGAAGCGATCCAGTTGCGGCTTGGGATCAAACAGATCCATTTGGCTGGGCCCACCATTCATAAACAGATGAATGATCGACGTGGCCGCCGGCGCGTGGTGGGGTTTCTTGGGGCGGTTATCGTAGGTCCGCCGTGCTTGCTGCTGGCGAGGTTCTTCACCCAGCAAGTCTTGGCTAAGCAGACTTGCCAGCGCGACTCCGAATACACCGTCACGGGTGTTGGAGAAAAAGTCGCGTCGATTGGGTGTTGGCGCTGGCATGTTTAGTCAACAAAAAGAAAGGCGGCTGAATTAATCAAAGTGTGACAGTAGGCCTGCCAAGCTTTGGGCAAATCCCCATCGCTGTCCGCGATGAAGGCTTCGATGGCCTGTTTGCCCAGTTGTAGTTCCGTCTGGTCTGGTTGCCGACTAAGAGCCAGCGCATACGTCCGTCGAATCAGTGGTTCTATCGGACCGTGAACGTTGTTCGATTCGAGGATCCGCTGGGCAAAGTGATCGGTCAGTTCGCGGACACGTGCATTATTCATCAGCAGCAGTGCTTGAGGCGACACCGTCGAGACATTGCGTGTGAGGCAGTTCGGTCCCATTGCGGGGTAGTCAAACGTGTCCATCATGGATGGGATTTCAGTGCGCCGATACTGCAGGTAAATGCTGCGCCGCCAACGTCCGGCAGCATTGGGTTTCGCAGTGACCTGACCATCGCGATCAATGGAGACTGGGTCCGGCAGTCCACCTGTCGTGACATCGAGTCGATTGGCAAGCTGCAGCAGCGAATCACGCAGGGCTTCGGCATCCATCCGTCGCAAATTCATTCGACTGTAGAGCAGGTTTTGCGGATCTCGTTCGGCAGTCTGCTTACTGATGGCGCTCGATTGCTGGTAGGTCTTTGACGTCATGATCAGACGGTGCATCGCTTTCACGCTCCAGCCTGATTTGACAAAGGAATCCGCCAGGAAGTCCAGCAGTTCTGGATGAGTCGGTGGCGATCCCTGCACTCCAAAATTGTCGATCGTTGGAACCAATCCGGTGCCAAAGTGGTGACTCCAGATTCGATTCACCATGACACGTGCCGTCAGTGGATGCTGGGGAGTGACCAACCACTTTGCGAAGGCCAAGCGGCGACCCGATTTCGGCGTCCCTTCTGGAAAGGGGGCGCGGGCATCGAATGGAGTCTCGCCATCTGTCAACACGGCGGGGACTCCCGGCGAAACAGGCGCTCCGGGCTTATCATGTTCGCCCCGTAACAGCATGTAGGTTGGTGAGGGGCGGCCTTGATCCCACAACGCACGGATTTGCGTCGAGGGGACGAGTTGACGCTCCAACGTCTCGATGGCTGTGATCGTTTCTTCGATCTGTGTTTCAATCGCGGTGATCGCAGCCGATTGCTTGTCCGGTGGCATCAGCTGTGCAGTGACCAATCGTTCAAACAGTCGTTTCTGTTTCAGTGAGCGGTTGTTGTCGGCAACGCGCAACGCTGCCAGTGTTTCTTGATGATCCCGCTCGCTTTGTTCAGGGTAGTGATCGCGCAGCAGTTGCAGTGTGAGCTGTTGATTGAGTTGCTTGTCTTTGTTTCGCAGGGACCTCAGTTGTTTTTCAAGAGGCGGATTGATTTGCTTGATGCGTTCGCGCTGTGACTTGGTGGCAAGGGATAGCTTGCGATTCTTGAACGTTCGCCAATCGTGTTCATCCAATGCACCTTGGAACACTGCTTTCAAGCGGTAGTAATCACGCTGTGGCAATGGATCGTATTTGTGCGTATGGCAGCGAGCACATTCCATTGTCAATCCCATCAAGCCTTTGCTGACAATGGCCAAGGCGTCATCGATGACTTTGAGCCGTTCGGGGACAAAGTTCATCGTTCTTGAGCCGGTCTCATCAATGCTCATCCGTAGAAAGCCAGTGGCGACCAAGTTGTTCACCATCTCTGCGGTCACTTTATCCGCTTGGTCAACGTCGATCAGTTCATCGCCCGCAAGTTGCTCGATTAAGAAGCGATCGTAGGGCAGGTCTCGGTTGAATGCATCGATCACATAGTCGCGATATTTCCAAGCCAATGGCCGCAGTGGATCCGCCGAGATGCCGCCCTCGGAATCAGCGTAGCCGGCTAAGTCCAGCCAGTACCTTCCCCAGCGTTCACCGTAACGCGGTGAATCCAGAAGGTGATCAATCATTTGCGCATCCCAGTCGTCCGCTTGATGGTGATGCCAGCGCTGGTACTCTTGCCAGCTCGGTGGCAGTCCGGTCAGGTCCAGATAGGCTCGGCGGATCAAGGTGTCTCGACCGGCTGCGGGGCTCCGTTTTAGGCCTGCGTCGATCAGCTTGTCAGCGATCAGGCTGTCGATCGAGGTGGCGTGAGTGGGAGGCTGGATCGGCTGAAATGCCCAGTGTTGGCGATCCTGGTCGGTGACCAGCAGATCGGGAGTGATTCCCTGTCGATCCGTTTCTTGCGTGGAGAGCTTGGCTCCAGAGTCAATCCATTGGCGGAGCGTTTTGATTTCGGTTTCGCTGGGACGGCGCACAAAGAACTTTAAAAGTGACTCGCTCGGTGGGCATTGTTGCGATTCAATCCGCTTGATCATTAGGCTTGAATCAGCCTGCCCAACCACCATCGCCGGGCCACTGTCACCGCCGGTCAACATGGATTCTCGCGAGCGTAAATCCAATCCACCATCGGTCCGCTGGGGGCCGTGGCAGGTGTTGCAACGCAGCAAGAGAATGGGAGTCACATCATGATGGTCGAGGGTGACTTTGGTTGTCTGGTTCTGGTTGCTTGACTGGCCGCCGACCTGAATCCAGTTCTTGATCTGTTCGATTTCTGGATCGGTCAGTGGCGGTTGGTCATCCGGCGGCATTTCACCGTTATCGATCACCGTCCACAGGTAACTGTCGTCCAGCGTGTCAGCGATTAGGTCTTCACCGGTTTCGCCGCCTGTGCGAATGCCTTCCATCTTGGCTAAGTTCAGTGCCCCTTTGCGAACGGTTTCACTATGGCACTTGCCACAGCGATTGGCCAGGATCGACTGCACGCTTGTTCCTGAGGCGGAGGATTCAAACAGGAGTGCGTTGGGCGGTTCAGCAGCGCTAGGCTCGTCTGCACCGGTCCTGCCCAAACAGCCTGCGGCAACGCCCAACGCGATGATTGCAGTGTGCCAGAGACGACAACCGGCACCAAAGTGCGAGCGGAACATAAGCGTTGGGGGGAAGAAGAGGCGGGCAGCCGAATGGCTGTATCGATGCACGACCCTCCTATTATCGGTGAACCAAACCACCAAGGCAACAGAAAAAGCCGCGGGCGACTAGAACGCTGAAAACAGCAGAAAGATCAACGCAATCACGATGACAATCACGATGGGCAGGACCACTGTTTTCATCAGCGATCGCGGGGCTTTGCCAATCACTAATTTGGCGTCCTGTCCGCAGATGACGACGCGATAAAGCTGTTCCTTGTAGCGATAAGCGATCACATAAGCTGGTAAGGCGTAGCGCTGCGTGTGCAGTCCGCGAAGGACCAGCGACACCGCGACGTTGCGAAACTTGCGACCGGGGATCTCCGTGCGTTGGACAGATTCTGCGGACAGCCGCTCGATCGCGGCAATCACTTCTCGGCGAGCCTGTGAGCGTTGGACATCAAATTGTTCGATGATGGCGTCCGCTCTGGCTCCTCCAGGGCCACTCTGCGCGGTCTGTAGGTTCATGCCGGGAGTGATCGCGTTGGCTTCTTGGTTTGTCAGGCCGCGCGAGGCAGAGACCAGCACTCGATTGAATTGCAGAGTGGTTTGACCACTGTGCGGGGCCCAGCTCGATCGGCGTGAACCCGCATCAGAGTCCGCGGCCCAGCTGACTTGGGCTTCGGCGTGAAACACCCAGCCAACCCACCACAGTGGCTTGAGGCCGGCAAACGTTGCCGTGCTGGCAAGATCGCTGGGACGCGACCAACCTTGATTGGCGAGCCACTGTTTTAGCGCTCGCTGTGCTTGCTGCTCTGTCACCGTAAACGGCAGGAACATCTCTGTCTGTTCCATGGGGTCCGAAACCGATTCCTCCTCAACCACGCCGCCGCAGAATGAACAGGCTGGCGCTTGATGCTTGATGTCATAGCCAATCGCCGCTCCGCAGCCCGTGCAGCGCAGGATCTTTGTCACGACGGTCGTCAGCGTCGCGCGCTCTTTTGCCGGAGCGACTTCACCGCAGATCGCACAGCGCAGGTCACCCTGCTCTAGCGGTGAATGGCATCGAGCGCAGAGCGAGCCGTCTTCGCTGTTGGCTTCGGGAGTGACTTGCAAGTTATCCATAGAACTAGATGGGTTCGACGAGGTATCTCAAAGGCGTTGACAGGCAGTGGCTAATTGGCCAACCCAGCCGCTCCACCGAACAGCAGGAACAAAATCAGAACGACCAGCAACACTGCAGCAACCGCTAAAGCAATCTTGCCATAGGAGATCGGCACCTCTCCGTTGACGCGTCCTGTCTGGCCATTGACCAAAATCTTCAGTGGTGGCTGGTCGTCCGCATAACGCAACGCAAAGGACCAGATGGGCAAGAGGATCAGGTGAACCATTTCGTCGTGCAGGTTGGTGCGGTGCCGCAAGTTGCGATGAGAATCACCGGGCATGAAACCTTGCAATTTGCGCTGGATGATTTGCATCGCTTCGTCATGGCTTAAACGCATGCATTCGTCCACGGTCCGCGAGGGCTCCTCTGCGATCCAGCCAGCGATCATGCCCGCTTCATAGCGTCGCATGGCTCGTAAATCAAATGGCTCGATGGCTCCTAATGCATCGTTGGCTACACCGCGTGAAGCACTGACCACGATGTCAATCAAGTAGCCTTCGTGGCGGCCTTGCAACGATCGGTATTCTGTCTTGGTGACCGTCCGCGTTTTGGTGACTGACTTGCCATTGGAATCGGTGGTCGTGTAAGTCTCTGTCTCGGTATAGTTTTCGCCGATTTCAGCGCTGTATTGGCTGT
The DNA here is from genome assembly GCA_007745635.1 of Stieleria bergensis. Taxonomy (GTDB): domain Bacteria; phylum Planctomycetota; class Planctomycetia; order Pirellulales; family Pirellulaceae; genus Stieleria; species Stieleria bergensis. Next base: position 7,017,106 of record CP036272.1, on the reverse strand, counting down.
CCGAGATCGCGCTATATAGGTAGGCCGGAAGATAGACACCGCGGGTCAATTCGGGTGATGCTCGTTTAAAGTCCGAACGGACAAACATGTGCCGACTGGTAATCCATTCCTTGACCGCATTGGTTGCTTGCTGGTGATCGCGGACGAAACCGACGACGAAGGTTGGGTCCGGGCGATTGGGCGTCGGTGGCCGCTCGACAATCGATGGTGAGGCGCAATACGGACAAACGGTGGAACGAATGTTGCTGGCAACCACCAGCTCTGCGCCGCAAGACTGACAGGCAATTGATAGCGCATCCTCTTCTCCGAGCTCTCTTTGTGGTCCTCCCGGCGGTTGCCGGCCCTGGTTTAGATTGGCTTGGTCAGAGGTGCTCATAGGTGTCAATGCAGAAGAAAGATTGTCAGTCGAGGCAAATGCAAAGCTGTTGAGTGCAGATCGCTAGCCGAATTGCCTGGCCCTGCTTATGATGCCAGAAAAACGTTGCTTTGGGGCGCTGCATTCGCCTCAGAAGCGGCATCTTGCTGCATTTCTGGGTAAAACACCTCTCAGGCAGTGGCTGGCGCTAGCGCGAATCCAACCGCCTCCCCCCTTTGCGGACTGATCACACCGGTGGTAGCCGGCCGACCGGGATGGTGTTGGCAATGCGCCCAGGCGGGATTTCTGGCTTTCTAACGAGTGAAATGGGACGGAGGTTGGAGAGGCTCATGGCGGGCTATGTCGAACTGCACTGTAAAAGCAACTTTTCCTTCCTGCGCGGCGCTTCTCATCCCGATGAGCTGGTGCAGCAAGCCGCGCGGTTGGGCTACACGGGTTTAGCGCTGACCGATATTGACACGCTTGCCGGTGTGGTTCGTGGCTATGGGGCTGCGAAGCACTTGGCGGAGGAAGATGATGCCCTTGCCGCAGATCAGCCACTTCAATACATCGTTGGGGCTGAGATCCATCCGAGCGATGCGCCGCCATTGGTGGTTTGGCCGTCGGATCGAGAAGCCTATGGTCGATTGTGTCAGCTGATTTCTCGTGGCCGTTTGCGTGCCCAGAAAGGCCAATGCCTGCTGCATTGGGCCGACGTCTGTGAATTCTCCCAGGGCCTGTTGGCCGGTGCTTTTCAGTCAGCTTCTTGGGCCAACGATGGTGCTCAACGCCAGGCTTCCGATGATGGCGATCAGTCGATTGAATTGACAGCTGAGTTCCTTGGCGGACCGTTTCGAGACTGCTTTGCTGATCGAGGCTATTTGTTGGGCTCGCTGCACTATGGGCCGGATGATCGACGCGTGCTGCAACAGTTGCAGATGTGGTCGCAGCAGTCAGCTGTGCCGTTGGTGGCCAGTGGCAACGTCCACTACCACCATCCTGAGCGGATGCTGATGCACGACTGTGTGACTGCGATTCGAAATGGGACCACCATCGATCAGGTGCATTCGCAGCGTTTGGCAAATAGCCAGTTCCACCTCAAGCCTCTGGCTGAAATCCAGCAGCTGTACGCCGCAGCGCCTGGATCCATGGAGCGAACCCTGGAGATTGCATCGCGTTGTCAGTTTTGCCTTTCGCAGTTGCGGTACGAGTATCCGTCGGACCTGGCCCCGAAAGGCATGACGGCCATCGAGCATTTGAAGCGTTTGACCTGGGAAGGCGCCAAGCAGCGCTGGCCGGAACACGTTCCAGAAAGTGTGCTGGAGTTGTTGCGGCACGAAATCCGCTTGATTGAAGACTTGAGCTATGAAGCCTACTTTCTGACCGTTTGGGACATCGTTCGATTTGCTCGCAGCCAAGACATCCTTTGCCAAGGTCGTGGGAGTGCAGCCAACTCCGTGGTCTGTTACTGCCTGGGAATCACCAGTGTTGATCCCACCCAGAACGATTTGTTGTTCGAGCGGTTCATTAGTCGCGAACGCAATGAAGCACCGGATATCGATGTCGATTTTGAACACCAGCGTCGCGAGGAGGTGTTGCAGTATCTGTACCAAAAGTACGGTCGTGATCGGGCTGGGATGACGGCAACCGTGACGACGTATCGCAGCAAGAGCGCCATGCGTGAAGTCGGCAAATCGCTGGGGCTTTCCAACGACATGCTCGATTCCTTTTCAAAGCTTGTCGGGCATGTGAGCCGTAGCCAGCCCGATGAGGATGGATTTACCGATCGGCTGGATCAGTGTGGACTGGACATTCAATCAGACATCGGGCAGCGTTTTGTTTACCTCGTCCGATCCTTAATGGGATTTCCTCGGCATCTGTCTCAACACGTCGGTGGGATGGTGATGTCCGCCGGACAGCTCTCGGCGCTGTGCCCGCTGGAGAATGCAGCGATGGAGGGTCGCACGGTGATCCAGTGGGACAAAGACGACTTGGATGAACTGGGGATTTTGAAAGTCGATGTGCTGTCTTTGGGGATGTTGTCCGCTCTTCATCGTTGTTTCGATTTAGTCGCCAAGCATCATCAGGTTTCGCTATCGCTGTCCAATCTTCCGCCAGATGACCGGCCGACGTATGACATGATTTGCCGAGCGGACACCGTCGGAGTCTTTCAGATTGAAAGCCGCGCGCAAATGAGCATGCTGCCCCGCTTGCGGCCTCGTTGTTTCTACGACCTTGTCATCGAAGTGGCGATTGTGCGTCCTGGCCCAATTCAAGGTGACATGGTTCACCCGTTTTTAACCGCACGCCAAAATCCCGATGCGGTGGTGTATCCAAGTGATGCCATTCGAAAGGTTTTAGAAAAGACGCTCGGTGTGCCGTTGTTCCAGGAACAGGCCATGCGTCTTGCGGTGGTCGCGGCCGGTTTCACGCCCGGTGAGGCTGACCAGTTGCGGCGGGCGATGGCGGCTTGGAGGCGCCCCGGCGTGATTGACAAGTTTCGCGAAAAGCTGATGAAGGGCATGCAGGCCAATGGTTTAACAGGCAAGTTTGCCGAGCAAGTCTTTCACCAAATCCGGGCCTTTGGTGAATATGGTTTTCCAGAGTCGCATGCGGCCAGCTTTGCGCTTTTGGTGTACGCCTCCTGTTATCTCAAGTGTCACTACCCAGCCGCGTTCTGCTGTGCACTGTTAAACAGTCAGCCGCTGGGTTTTTATGCTCCCGCCCAGCTGGTCGCCGACGCCAAGAAGAATGGTGTTTACATTTGGCCGGTGAATATTAATTCCAGTGATCTGGAAAGCACGTTGGAGGCCGATCCTAATCGTCGTCAACCAGGCCTGCGGCTTGGATTCCAGATGGTGCGTGGGCTGCCAGTTGAATCCGCAGAGACGATTGTGGCCGAGCGGAAGCGCGGCGGCGCGTATCGAAGTGTGAATGATCTGGTGCAGCGCTGCCAGCTTCGCCCGGCCGTGTTGTCGCTATTGGCTGATGCCGACGTTCTGTCTGATCTGGTCGGTGATCGGCGAGCAGCGATCTGGATGGCGCTGGGTCAAGATGATGATCCAGCGAGCTCGCCACTGTTTTCCAGTATCGAAGACGATGAGGAGATTCCTGATCAGCTGATTGCAATGTCGCCCAGTGAGGAAACTCATGCAGACTATCAGACGGTCGGTCTAAGCTTGAAAGCGCATCCCATTTCATTCCTTCGCGACGATCTTCAAGACCAGCATGTCACCGCAGCTGCTGAATTGATGCAGTTGCGCGATGGTCGCCGCGTGCGAGTCGCTGGATTGGTGCTGTTGCGTCAGCGCCCATCGACTGCCAAAGGGATTTACTTTGTGACCTTGGAAGACGAAACCGGGACAGTGAATCTGGTGATCTTTCCAGATACCTGGGATCGCTTTTTGCGGATCGCCAAGACAAGCCAGGCTTGGTTAGTGGGCGGAAAGCTAGAAAACCGCCAAGGCGTGATCCATGTGATCGTCGACCATCTGACTGACCTGTCCGATCAAGTGGGACAGTGGCGACAGCGATCGAGGGATTTCCATTAAACAACGCCGCTGGCCACAGCAACGGCCCGTTGAGTGTCTTCGCTGGCGGCCTGTCGTGATTGATCGCTGGAACGATTACAGAATCGATTCGGCAACCAAAGCCTTTTGGTCTTCACTGATCGCATCAACGCGCCATTCAATACCGCCGTCTTCCCGGTTAAAGGAATACTCTAAGGTCATTTTGATCTTCAAAGCGTTCGGGCCGGTGCCATTGGCAAAGTAAACGTCGGCCATCAGCCGCCCGTAGTGCGTGTGCAACAGAATCGGTGCGTAGCGATGCCATTGCATGTCTTCAGGGTACTTCATCAAGTTGGCTGAGACTGTCTCGCTGAAATCGTCGTAGTCATTGGCTCCACCACGTTCCGCCGCCAACCGCGCCGCTTCTGCTGCTTCGGCTGCATAACGTGCGTCCAAGTCCATGTTGGTCCCGTAGCGCTGTTGGTGCTCTTTTTGAAGTTCTCGCAGGTAGTTCTTTTCGCCTAGAGCGGCAAGCCGGATGTACTCGCGACCAAAATGCTCCGCCTGTCCGCCGATGGTCTCTTGTTTCATGTATTGCATCATGCCGCCCCAGAAGCTGAATAACAGCGCGATGCTAATGCCAAGTTTGGCTGCCAGCGTTCCGACGGGAGGTTCACCGGCGCGTGTCTTCCGCAGGGCGATCGCACCGAAGATCAGGCTCAAGGCCCCGATTCCAATCAGTCGCCATTCGATCAGCGCAAGTACGCTGAACAGTGAGAGCACCAAGCAGATGATGCCCGTCACTCGGATCGGAGAAGTGGTGGTCAGTTCTTCATCGCCACCTTCGCCAGACATCACAGCGCCAAGCGAGTAACGATTAAACGGATCGTTGTTGTCTTGTTCAGTCATCAAACGGGCCAAGCGGATTCAGTGCACGGATGTTTCGGAATTCGGCTGATTTCTGGCTGCAACTCTGGCAGCGAATCGAATCAAGTGTAGAACGTCGCCGCCGATCAGGAGCCTGCTAGGACCCCAACCGAGACGCAATTCAACCTTGAACCTACGTAATCAACAGGCCGATGGTTTGCCCGAACGGCGGGGGATGGGCAAAAAACAAGTTTTTCGCCGGACCAGAGGGTGAACAGGCCAACGGAACGCTGCATCAGGATGCGACCAGAGTGATTCCCAGGCCAGTGGAGCGGATGGGCCGGGTAGGAGACGCTGTTGGCGGCACGATTAGGCCGTCAGAGCTTGCTGAATCGCCTGAGCGGTCCGTCACGCGGCCCGCTGAGTTTCGGGCTGGTCATTGCGGGGGAGATGGCTGTCAATCGCTTGGGCGGCCCTGCTGGTCGCTCCCGGCTCCGCATAACGCTGGCCAAGTTGCGTGAGTTGGCGCTGTTTCTTGGCAAAGTAGTCTGCGTCTGACAGCATCCGGTTGATGGTCTCGGTCAAAAATTCAACCGCAGGCGCTGAGTTGCCTACTGAGACGATTTCCGGAAACACTCGATCTGCCGGCGGAGGTAGCTCAGTGTCTTGTGAGTGCTCGAGTGACGTTTCCTCTAACGGCATCATGTTCGGCAGCGTCATGCTTTTGGCTCGTACAACCAGTTTGGCAAACAGGTTCAGGAAACGCCCAATCCGGTACAGGACGACCGCCGGTGTTTGTCGAGCCATCAATTCAAGGCTGACCGAACCACTGACCATCATCGCGCATTTGGAATGCTCAATGATTTCACTGGTGCAACCGAGATAGAAATCGATCGGCAGTTGGCTCGCTTCGGGGTGTGACCTGCAAAACTCCAGATGCTTTTCCCGATAAGCAGCCACGGCGAAGCGGGCGTCCGGATGCTTTTCTGATAGCCGTTTAATGGCCTGCACCATGATCGGCCAGTTGCGATGAACCTCATGTGTTCTGGATCCAGGGAGCACCGCCACGGTGGATTCGCTTTCGCTGGCGCGGCAAAGTTGTTGCAGCCGATCAGCGTCCAGAGTGGATTCCGCCACGGCATCGAAAAAGGGGTGGCCCACCAATTCGGTGCTCATGCCATGCCGGCTAAAGAACGCTTGCTCGACCGGTAGCACGCAGAGGACGTGATCAACCGTTCGCTTCATCTTTTTAATTCGCCAAGCAGCCCAAGCCCATAATTGCGGCGGGCAGTAGTAGAACACGGGAATCCCATAGCGTTTAGCACGCTTTGCGATGTGCCAATTGAACCCCGGGAAGTCGACGAGCACCACCGCATCGACCTCGCCCGCAGCGAACAGGGCCTCGGCTTGATCGGCAAAACCAAAGAACTGCTTGATCTTCGGCAAAACTTCCAAAATTCCAACCACCGCATGTTCTGTCAGGTCCAGGTCGATCTGGCAGCCAGCCTGCTGCATATGCTTGCCGCCAAAGCCGCGCAGGTTCCACTCGCGATTTTGTGCTAGCAATTCACGAACCAGGCGCGCGGCATGCTGGTCGCCGCTGGGTTCACCGACTGAAAAAAAGATGGTCTTGCTCATGTCTCTTGGTTACCCAAATCGCCGATTCCCGTCAACAGAAGTCTGTGGTGGGAGAGCTGTGGGATAGGGCTTTCAGGCAGAAGTTGCGTTTGCCGGTGCCATTCCCGCCGGGCTCTCAGGAGTCGCCTGCCTGGGTTCGTTTGCTCTCTGGCGGCTGCGATGCAGGCGCAGACCGGACTTTAGCCAGCCGGATCGCAAGAGCGTTTGGGCAGCGTGGGAGCGGTCACTTTTCATGAAGCGGGTTTATCGAACGTCAATTTGCAGCGGCCATCCGGGGACCGTTTCGTTACTCGGTTTGCGATCGGCGTTCATGGTGTGCAATTGCAGGGTGACCTGACGGTTCGTTTTGTCAAATAAGATGATCCCGTAACCGTTGTATCCATTGGCTAGGCCGCGAACGGTTAACTTATTGCCAAACCGATCGTGATGATTTCCTGAACCTGTCACACCAGGGAACTCGCGGCCTTGTGCGGGCACACTGGGTTGCCATTTGCGGTTGGGGTTGGATGCGAAAGCTGGCAGCGAATAGCTCCAGGGGCCATCGCCCCAGTCGTTAATCCCGTGTTGATGGAGAGTTCCAAAATGGATATCGCCGCTGATCATCACCGCTCCGGACGGCACGATGGCTTTTAGGGCTCGATTTCGTGCTGACTGAGGCCAACCATTGGAGTCCATGTCCCCGTAAGTGACGTCATAGTTACCGATGTTGACAAAGGGTGACTGTGAAAGCACCGCAGCGAGTTGACGATTTCGTTTGACGTCCAGCGCCCAGGCGCTGAGGAAGTCTTCTTGCGTTTTACCCAGCAGTTGCAAGTCAGGTCGGTCAAGTTTGGAAGCATCAAATGCAGGGTCCATGATGACTTCTGGGGTGCGATTCGGCTTGTCCGTTCTTGGGTCCGGAATCGCTTGCTTGACCACCGTGGCGGGCGGAGATTTGAACTTGCGGTCTTCCAGGATGGCAAAGCTGACGCCACCATATTCCAAGGCTGTGAAGTAGGCGTTGATCCCATCACCCCACGGGCCAGGCGAATGTGCATCGGGCAGGTTCCAGGTCTGAGTTTTTTCAGCAGCATTCACCCAATCAGGATGCATGGGATAACCGCCCGTCGTGCGGCTGCCGTTCATGCGCCGACCGCCGTCACCCCAAAGGTCGTTGGCATAAATATCATGGTCATCGGTGATCATGATTGAGGGTCGGTCACGTAGGACTTGGCGAAAAATCATTCCAAACCGCCGCCATTTGGCTAAGTAGTTCGCCATCGCCTTGGGCACCTCTTGCGTCGTGTTCGCTTCGACGATTTGTCCGCCGGCGTTGCTCTCATAAATCTGATCGCCTGCGAAAAAGATCAGGTCGGGGTCTTGCTTGACGATCTGCTCGATGGCTTCCGCATAAGGAGCATACTTGTCGTTCACGCACGCGATCGCCGCCAGCTTAAGAACGGCTCGATCGGTGGGTTCGGCACGAATGATTCCTGTCCACTGACTTTTGCCACAGATGACCCGATAGGCCTTCGGTTGAGTGCTGTCCCAGTTTTCGACGCGAAAGGTCGCCATCGCGGTCAGAGGATCGATTTGCGTTTCGGCAATCGTTTGCCAGCCGTTCTTCTCTTTCAGTTGGAGCTCGGCCATGGCGGCGATTGGATTCAGCGGGTCGGCATCGGTGTGCGCTGCAAGCTTCAGGGTGTGATCTGCCAGTCCATACTGCGTCCACAGGACACTGGGTTGGCTAGGCTCAGCCGAATCGATTCGTTCGACGGACGCAAAATAGGCTCCGTGCTTTTTGCCATCGGGCGTGGTGAGTTCCGTCCACAACTCTGTTGGGCCAGCAGGCAGATCCAGCAGGAAATCCGCGGTGGTGTCACGTTTGGGATCGTTGATGACGAGCGTTTTTTTCTGGCCGGCAATCTTGATCGCCGCCTGCGTTGAATCAATGGGCTGGTCGGTCGATGACGGCCAGCGAGAGAGCGAGATGCGATACTGGCCTTCCCTGGCAACGTTTATCCGCCACGGTCCGTTGGCAATCATTCGTCGCGTGACATGACTGCGAGCCCAGGGGGGATTTCCAGGTGAAACGGTCCATTCCTGGCTGGTTAAGTCGGTTGGGTTTTCGAACTCAGATCCAACCAGGATGCGAGTGGGCTGCATACCGGACTTTACCGAATCGAACCAAGTTTGGTGATCAGCAGTCAACTGTTTGACGATCTCTGGATGCTGCTTAGCGAGATTGTTGCGCTGCTCTGGATCAGCCTTGATATCGTAGAGTTCTTTGCCTTCGACCAGGCGCCAGCGTGTTGTCATCGCGGCGCCGATCTCCCACAGGTCACCTGGCTTGCGATACCCATTGCCGCCATGCATTTGCGTGTGCAAGGTTCTTTCTTTCCAGGCCGGGTTGGGGTCGGTGATCAATGGGGTGAGTGATCGACCGTCTAAAGGGGGCCAAGAGTCGGGGCGTGATAGGCCACACAAGTCGATCAGTGTTGGAGTGATGTCCAGGTGTGCGGTCAGCGTCTGGATGTCGCGTGGTTGTCCAAGCTTGCCGGCCGGCCAACGAACAAACAGCGGCACACGATGTCCACCATCATAGGCCGAGCTTTTTCCGCCACGCATGTTGGCGTTTTCGGCTGGGTTGACCGGCCATCCATAGATTCGCGATCCCTCTCCGAACCGTGCTCCAGCGGAGGTGCCGTTGTCGGTCAAATAGATCACAACGGTGTCTTGTCGAAGCTTTTCGTCGTCCAGGAACTTGAGCAGGCGACCCATGTTCCAGTCAAAGTTTTCGACCATTCCCCTGAAGCTCGCCTGTGGTTCCTTGATGCCCGCTTCAAGAAAACGACGTTTCCATTTGTCAGCAACAATGTAGGGCCCATGAGGGGCATTGGTGGCTAGATAAACAAAGAAAGGCTTGCTGCCACCCGCGTCGGTGACTGAGTCGCTGATGAACTTCATCGATTCGTCAAACCACACATCAGTGCAATAACCTTCGAACTTCTTCCACTGGTCGCCAACTAAATAGGTGTCATCAAAGTAATCGTTTCCCCAGTAATCAGAAATCTGTGTCAGGCCACCGCAGCGATGCCAGGTGCTGGTTTCAAACCCTTTGTCCATTGGTCGTGATGGAGCACAGTCACCTAGGTGCCATTTGCCAAACATTCCCGTGGAGTATCCATTGCGTGTGAAAAGGTCGCCCAGGGTTTTTTCACGCGCATGTAATGAGGTCAGTCCAGAGGAGGTTCGGTACGCGCCTGTTCGCGCGGGGTACCGACCGGTCATCAACGCGGCTCGCGTCGGTGTGCAAAAGGGCGAAACATGGAAGTCCGTAAATCGCACTGATTCTGAATGCAGCTGATCAAGATGCGGCGTTTTCAGCGTCGGATTACCATGGCAGTAAAGGTCGCCATATCCCTGATCATCTGTCATGATCAGAATCACATTCGGCTTCGCCGCATGCAGGTGATTTGTTGGGCTGCAAAGCAGCGCAAGAAACAGAAGTGTCAGCCAGCCGATTGGAAACTTGAGTGAAGACAACATGAACGACAATCGCCTCGAGAGAACATAAATAACTTGTAGGCGGTTAGTCTAATCGATGGCTGATTTTCTGACGCCGTATTCGCAGTCTGCTCAGATAGAAACGCATTGAATGTTTGCTTGTTGACGAGCTAAGTGGTCAGGACTTCACTGATGTCCGCGGTACTATCGGCGAAACGCGTTGTCTGCTGCCCGAGTTGATTGGCGATGGTCACGAACAGGTTGGCAAGCGGTACGTCATCTTGATAGTGGAGGTGTGCCCCATGATTGAATCCCATGTTCTTGCCACCGCTGAGGATGATGGGATAGTTGGTTGCACGGTGTGTCTTGCTGGTCGCACAGCCGTAGAAGCACAGCGTATTGTCGAGCAATGTTCCGTCGCCTTCTTGAATCGCGTCAAGTTTGCCAACGAAGTCGGCGTGGAGCTGGTTCAGAAAGCCAATGTATTTGGCAACATCGGCGTAATCTTTCTTTTCATGGGACAATCGGTGGGCGCCAGCGGGTAAACCGATCGCTCGTGGGAATCCTTCTGCCGGGCCGGCTTCCTCAGCGGCTGTTTGAAAGGTGGCGACGCGAGTGGAATCGGTTTGAAACGCCAGCACGAGTAGGTCATACATCATTGCGAGGTATTCTCGTGGCGTATTGGCGTTGACTTCCAAGTCCATGTCACGTGAATCGATCTTGGGTTTCGGTGTCTTCTGCCACTTTTTCGCTCGCTCGGTCATCTTTTCGACTTCGCGAACGGATGCCAAATAATCATCCAACTTCCGGCGGTCGTTGGCGCCAAGGCGAAGGTTTAAGCTATTCGCTTCGTCCAGTACTTCGTCGATGATACTGCCACGACTTGCCAGAGCGTTGCGTTCTGACTCTGTGACTTCACCAAATAGCCTGCGGAAGATCTCTGCTGGTCGATTCAGCGCAGGGATCGGTCGACCACTACGATCAAAGGAAAGCGTTGATGAACGGTAAGGTCGATTCACGCCGCCCATGGAGGACATTACCAATGATCGATAACGCGTATGATTGCCGATCGACTGTGCGATGGATTGGTCAATGGAAATTGATTGCTTATCGTATGTCTTTAGCAGGTTGGCGCCCGTCAAGAAAACGTCGGCACCTTTATGAGCCGACGTGGTCCGCATCGACGGGTGCGAGAGGCCGGACAGGAACGTGACTTTATCCCGCAGTGGCATAATGCATTGATGCATTTCTGGGGCTTTGTAATCCCTGCCTGTACCAACTGGGAACCAGCCGTTTTGCAGTCGGTCTTCTGCATCATCTGCTGGCATTGGCACTCCATAGGCAAAGTAGCCACCAAAGAAACGCTTCTTTCGATCGGATGTGGTTTCGTCACCCATGCATTCCATCCACGGCAAGGCCACGCTTACGCCGGCCGACTTGAGGATGGTTCGTCGCTTTAAGTGCCATGATTTCATGGTTGATTCCCTAAGCTTGAGTCTTTTATCGCGTCAAAAAGGGTTCTGACAGGACGATTTGTTCGATGATGATGTCGAATCGATCTTGATGGTCTTGCACCACTTCGCAGATTGCGTCCACCGCAGAGCGATCGGTTAGTTCGAGGTAGCGACCGAGGCCGTATGCCATGGCTTTACTGACCACGGCGCGACGGAATTGCGATCGTTTTTCTGTCAGAATGTAGTTTTTTAAATCGCCCAAGTGGTTGAGTGTCTTGCCGTTTTTTAGCTTCGTGGATGGATCGACGCTAACCACTTGAAACGGGGGTTTCACATTGGTGTCAACGTTTCCTTCACGCCATTGCCCCAGGGCGTTGTAATTTTCTAAGGCGACGCCCCACGGGTCAATCTTGCTATGGCAATCACGGCAACTGGCGACTTGTGCATGAGCTTGGAGTCGCTCTTTTAGCGAGAGCTTTGATTCGTCTTGCGGTTCAGGCTCAGGGAGATCGGGGACATTGGGCGGAGGAGGTGGTGGTGGGTCATCAAGCAGGCGTTCCAAGATCCAAACTCCGCGTCGAATTGGATGTGTTTCGGCACCAGTTGAGTTGCCAAAGAGCATGCTTGCTTGAGTTAATAAGCCACCGCGGTGATGTTTGCGATCGAGGTTGTGGACGTCAAAGCCTCCGCTAATCCCGGGGATCCGATAGTGTCTGGCAAGATCAGGATTCAATATTGCAAAGTCCGAATCAATGAACTCGCTGATGCTAAGTTGATTCCTCAGTACGTGGTCAACAAAGCGAATCGACTCCTGTTCAAACAGGTCTTTGGTGGTCTCGCGAAAGCTAAAGTACTCCGGGTTCACCGCCAGTCGCCGCACTCCCGCAAGGTCCAGCCACTGACTGGTGAAGTGTTGGGAGAAGGCTTTTGATTTAGGGTCACCAAGCATGCGCCGAGTTTGCGCCAGCAAGGTTGTTGGATCATGGAGTTTTTCTTGCTTCGCCAATTCAAAGAGCTCATCGTCCGGCATGGAGCTCCAAAGGAAATAAGACAAACGTGACGCGAGTTCGAAGTCCGTCAGCCTACGTTTTTCTAGCGAGCCTGGGTCGGAAAGCGTTGCGGTTTCAGGTTCGCTGATCAAGAGAAAGTGAGGGGAGCACAGTACCGCGGTCAAGGTTGAAATCGTTGTGGCTTCGAACGAGTTTTCTTGTTTTCTCAGTCGCTCAAACAAGTCTACTTTGCGTTCAATCTCTTGTTCGCTTACTGGGCGGCGAAACGCGCGCGGCATGAAAGACGTTAGCATCTGACGCATCGCGACGGATTCATTCTCGATTGGCAGAGCGTCCGCTAGAATTGATTGTTTGGGCTTGGCTGGCCACTGCGGATAGTGATTGCAGATGATTTCGACCCAGTCGATATTGAGTTTGGGCAAGTCCTCATAGGCTAGGCTGCTTGTGCCACGTCGATAATCATTGAAGATCCGAAAGTAGGAAGGTCGCCCTGGTTTGTTGGACTGGAACGGAAAGTTGGCTCCATGGACTGAGAATTCGTATGTCCGAGGTTGTTGTGACCGCACTTCAATATTGGCGGCTTCTTTTTGATCTGAGACGCCTGCGCCACGGAAAGAGCCTAGTTCGCAGGAGAGTCTGGGGAAGGTTTGTCCTGCACCTGGGACCGCGGAGCAGTGAACACGAATCTTCACCGGTGCATCATGCGGCACGTTGTACATCTCAACGCGGAATTCGGGTTGGTGCCCCGATCGGCCGTCTCCTCCAGCGCCCCCTTGCTTTCTGGGTGCAGTATAGGGGTCAGAGGCTTTATCGCTTGGCCGATTGCCGGCCAGCAGGATTCCTCCTGGAGTGAGTTCTCCGTGGTCGAGGACAAACTTTCCAGCGTTTTTTTTACTGCTGCTTTGAGTTTGTCGATTGGTTTTGAGTGTCATGCTGACACTTGTTTTCGGCTTTGCTTTTTTCGATTGCTTTGGGTTCGTTGGTGTTGCCGGCTTGTTTGGGAACGCTTGCTCTGGCTCCACTCGGACGAAGTATTCTGGCGGTTGTTCTTCTGGCGCCAGGATAATTCTTTCCAACGCTCGTCGAGCGATGCGTTCGAAGTATTCGATATGGAGAGCGGATGTGCCTAAGACGCTGGAGTTGTTCTTGAAGCCTTCCTTTGCAGCAGCTTCTGGTGGCAAGTCTGTTGCAAAGCGTAGATCAAGATGCAGCAGGTCACGAAGCGTGTTGCTGTATTCATAGGCTGTCATGCGGCGCATCACATTGCGCCCACCGCTTGAGCGTTGCGATTCCAATGCTTGCCGCATCATGTCCGTTAGTCGGTCAGCAACGGCTTGGCGTTCAGTTGCAGTGGGTTGGAGTTTGGCGTCTTCGGGGGGCATCTCGCTGACATTGATCAGGTCAAGCACCTCCTGCCACACTTCCGCATCGTTACCGTGTAGGGGGTCGGGATCGAGTCGATCGAGGCGCAGTTGAGCCTTTTGCTGATCGGGGCCATGGCAATCGTTGCAGTATTTCACAAGAAATGGTTTGACGATAGCGTTGAAGGGCTCGGTCTGGTCAGGTTCGTCGCTCCGGGCCTTGGTAGGCAAGATCAGGAGCGTCAGCAGGCAGGCGATAGAAGCAGGAGTATTCATGCAGCTCGTGACGGCGAGAGAAGCGACAGATCATCAAAGACCATGAGATCCGCTACAGCATATTCAGGTGTGGGAGAGAGGCTAGGTTTTGCAGTATAGCTTGTGGCGATTCAATCATGATTCAGATTTAGGTTTCGAGAAGAGATTCAAGCGGGGGGATTTGGCTAGGGGCTTCATTGCGCTTTCGACTATCAATATTTCCACGTTCTGCGAAAATGGTGAGGTTGAGGCAGTTTTGCAGTATGCGTGTTGAGATTGGGGCTGAGCGATGAAGACTTCTGACGAAACTCATGTACCGCTGGAGAATTTTCAAGAGTTGCCGATTGAGACGATGCGGGAACGAGCAGTGGCGTTCCATCAGGAGTTGTCAAGGCGTCGATCCGTCCGCAGTTTTTCAGCGCGACCGGTTGGTCGGGCGATCATTGAGTCTTGCGTGGCAGCAGCGGGGACAGCACCGTCGGGGGCTAATCACCAGCCATGGTTCTTTGCCTGTATTGGTTCGGCGGATTTGAAGAGGCAGATTCGTGAAGCGGCCGAAGCCGAAGAGCGGTTGTTTTATCAGCAGCGAGCGCCGGAGGAATGGCTCGATGCGTTGGCTCCGATTGGAACGGATGCACAGAAGCCTTACATGGAAACCGCGCCTTGGTTGATTTGCATCTTTGCTCAGCGGCGCGGTGGGGTGACAGTCGGTGAGGATCGCAAGAACTATTACATCAACGAAAGTGTCGGTATTGCTACAGGGATATTGATTGCAGCGTGTCAGCAGGCCGGATTGGCGACGTTGGTGCATACGCCGAATCCGATGGGCTTTCTCAATCAGTTTTGTGGCCGGCCAGATCACGAGCGTCCCTTTTTGATTTTGGTTGCCGGATATCCAGCCGACGGTGAGATGGTGCCCAAGCACGCATTAAAGAAGAAGCGGTTGGAGGAGATCTCATGTTTCCTGTAGTTCAGGTCTTGTCATCCTGTGGCGGGGGGCTCAAGTCCTGGTCAGGGTTTCACGGCATTGGGGATTTGGTTAGGGAATGCGAGAAGTTGTGTCGTTCGTTTTCCCGCCGAGAGCAAGTTCAGTGGGTTCGTGACGAATCGAGGGATTGGGTTTCGTTATGATCATGTGATTAAACAAGTGAAGGGCTGGCTGTGTTTTGTCCGGTCGAACTTATTTTTCTGAAGTGACTTCAAGCGTATAGCGGCGAGATTGTGCATCCAACCATCAGGCAAAGATCGTTTATGTTGCGTGCCGCCGTGTGGGGCGTCATGGTGATGGCAGTGTTAGCCGTCATTGGTATGGTTTCAGAGTCGATTGGGTTCATCACTGAGTCAACCGACCAAGGTCTTAGGAGTCGAGTATTTCGTTTGGTTCTGTTGGGATTCGCGAACTTAGCTTTTCTAAGTTTTCTGGCATTGAGCGCGGGGCTGTATTTCTGGGCGCGAGTAGCTCGATCGCTTCCCGACTTGCAGGGTTGGCATTTACAGAAGCCGTCCTCTGAGTTTAGTGCGAGCGAGATATCCGAGCAGTATTCGTTGGATGATTACTTTGCGCAGGAGGAAAGGGTGTTCGACGAGTTGGAGCAACTTGCTTGTTCTGACTGGGCAGACGAGTTCACGGGGGCATACAACCGCTTTGATTCGAGCAGCGTTTGCCATCCTCTGGAGACGGCGACACGGAATTGGAATCGTTCCCATTGTTTGCAAGCGAAGCGTCCTATTGGCGGTGTGCTGCTCTTGCATGGGCTTAGTGATTCTCCCTATTCGATGCGAGCGATTGGGGAGCGTTTGCACGCAGAGGGATATACGGTGGTTTGGCTGCGGGTTCCTGGGCACGGGACTTGTCCGCGCGCTTTAGCAGAGGTTTCTTGGCAGGACTGGGCAGCGGCGGTTCAGGTAGCCGTCAAGGGGTTGCGTGATTTGGTGCCTGAGGGATTGCCACTGATTTTGGCTGGGTATTCCAACGGTGGTGCGTTGAGTTTGAACTACGTGCTTTCGGCGATTGAAGATTCGAGCTTGCCGAGCATCGAATCGGTACTGTTGTTTTCACCGATGATTGGTGTGAATCCATTGGCGAGGATGACGCACCTGTACCATGCGGTGGGGCTTTTTTCTCGCAACGAAAAAGCCAAGTGGTCGAGCGTATTTGCGGAGATTGATCCGTACAAATACAGTTCATGGCCGATGAATGCCAATGTGCAAGCTTGGCGTTTGACAAAGGTAGTGGAGCGAAAGCTCGCGGCATTGGAAAAAGCTCAGAAGTTAGATCGACTGCCAGCGGTTTTAGCCATGCAGTCGGTAGTTGATGCGACGGTGGTTGTACCAAAGTTGATCACGCTGCTGTTTGATCGCTTGTCGACAACGTCGTCCGAGCTAGTGCTATTTGACGTGAATCGCATGGAGCGATTGAGCAATTTGCTGAACCTTTCATTTGAGTCGACCGTTAAGCCGCGACTTGCCCGTGAAGGCCGGTCGTACAGGCTGTCAGTGCTACGCAATCAGTCGGGGGAATCGAATCGGGTCGCATTGTTTGTTCGGCAGCAAGGGAGTTGGCGCGAATTCGCGGTGGACGGGGTATGGCCTCATGGGGTCGTTTCGCTGTCCCATGTTGCTGTGCCATTTTCTCCCAGCGATCCTGTTTATGGAGAATCCAATTTGGAGCATCGCGACTCGTTGGGAGCGATCAGTATGCGTGCGGAGCCGAGCGCGTTGATGATCCCGAGTTCGCTGTTTGTAAGGTGTCGGCACAACCCCTTCTACGATTTCATGGAAGACCACCTCATCGAGTGGCTGCAGTCGCAAGCAAGCGACTAACTCTTCGCCTCTCTTCGAAGGGGTCTCTTCGAAGGGGCCTGACCCCGTCAGGAAGGGGTCTGGCCCTAATGAGGAATGGCAGGATGGGCTGCCTGGGAGCAGGAGGCGGGGTGGGTGGTTTTGTCGGTCGGCGGGGCTGGGATTTTATTGCTTCGTGGCCGGCCCAGAGGCATTCTGGAGCGTTCCGCAGCAGGCAGGGCGCACAACTCTAGCCCGCAAGCTCTCAGAAAGCTTGAAAAAGATGACAGGTAATCGGCGGCCACCACCGATAGGGGCTTCCGTCTAACTGCGATTCAGATCTGCAACACCACGCGAGCCTGCTTGCGGATGAAATAGGCATCTCCGCTCACATGCTTCCGCTCCTCTGACATCGAGTCCAACGAACCGGCAACACTCCCAAACAACTCGCCAAATCGGTTCGCCATCGATAACCAAGCCTTCGCCGGTAACTTGGAAAACCTGAGCGCCGCAGGAAGCTCAATCTCGCCGTCCTCATGCATCCCCAGCGTCCATTTCAATAACTCCATGTAACGCTCAAAGCTGATCGGCAAGAACCCCTTGTCGCTACAACGCTTCCCCGATCGACTCGGCGCCGAACCTACCGCATCTTGCGCCTCGTCAAGCTCCAACTTCGATAACACCCGGCAACGATCCGCACCCTTCTCTCGCAAATCAAAGCGGTGCCGACGAGCCAACGCCTCCGCCTGAGCCTGATCCGCTTCGTACTGCGCTCGCAAGACCTCTGTGATCCGGTGCCCCAACGCCCCACTGCTATGCTGGTCAAATGGCTTATCACAAGACCCGCTCGAATCCGATTCAAGTCGATGTAGACCGTGCACGCCAACAAAGCCGCATCATCGACCAACCGAGTCGATCCATAACGCCCAGCCCAAAAACTCCCACGTCGACCGTCTTCGTAATTCGCCCGCTGAGCAAGGTACTGATTGAGTTGCTTCATCAAGTGCGAACAATCACTCAACTCAGCTCGGCACTTCTCCAGCTTCTCCTTGTTGGCCATCAACATCTCGATAGCCTGCTCAGAGGGCTGCTTGAAATTCCCGTCCTTGTCCGGCTGACCTGACAACGCACTCAGCCAACGCTCGGCCACCTGGCGATCGGTCAAAGACGCAGCAATGTCGGGGCGAGTGCGAACGTTGAGGTGATAGTGATTCGACAGCACGCCATAACTGAGCAGCTCAATGCACAGATGTGCAAACAGCTGGTTCATTTTGTCCACCAGCCAGCCCTGGCGATAGGAAAAGTCCTCGCCGGTGTCTGGATTTTTGCCTAAGAGATAAAGGCCATCAATGGTCCGATTATAGAGGTGCACCGCTTCGACCTGATGAGGATCGAGCACCTCTGAACGAGGGTCACGACACATAAACGCAAGGTTCCTAAGGAAAAGCAGCAGGACCTAGCCACGCGTACCTGCCAGTACCATGCGTTTAATCAAAGGGCGGATCTTCACACCCTGAAAGGATTTCTCGTATTACCTTACTCCCGGCACCGTTTGTCAAGAGTGGATTGATCTTCGGCGGAAAAATCTGCAGGAAGTTATCGTTGAGCATGGAGCAACGTAACCCGAGCGCTAAATGGTTCGCTTGCTTCGATTTCTCAGCCCGTCAACAATGAATGAGGAGCCGTGACGCCATTGCGCTGACGTATTGACGTGACATCGCTTTTTCACTTCAGTGGCGGCGCTAGCTTTTGGTGGTTCGGCACCCCAGGAGAGGCCACCGTGATGGCAATTCGCAATTGCCGGGCCAAGGTGAACGGCGGTGCAACCTGGCACTGTGCTCGGACTCGCGAGTCCACTCCTTCAGGCCAGCGTTCGAATTGGGCTCCAAAACCCGAACATTCGCTGGCTCACATGCTATTATAACCTTCGCCTGGCCCTTCTTTATCCGCTTGCATCGGCGCTAAATCCAAAAGGAAGACCATGGTGGGAAGCATTTCGCACTCCGATTTATCAGCAAGGAAAATGAGGTAGCTCTTCATGCAATGGCGTAGTCCTGCACGCGCGATGTTATGGGCATTGATCATCGTAGCCGTCTCAGCAAAATCAGCGTTGGCCCAGTCCCCCGTCAAAGTCTTTATCCTGTCAGGCCAGTCCAATATGGTCGGCGCAGGAAAAGTAGACGGAGGCAGCAGTCGGTGGGGATCTCAGTTTTTGGAACCCACCGTGTCTGTCTACGAGGGACAGTATGACCCGGCAGTTGACTACGACTCTCTCAAGCCTCTCAAGACGCTTAAGTTAGACAAGTTCGGTGGCACCGAGCCAACTCCTTATCCTGGCGGTGGCGTGCAGGTAACGCGTGGCTCTGTTCAAGTTAACGAAACAGGAGTCTATCAATTCCGTCCCGGCTATGGCGGATCAATGGATAACGTGATGGAAGTCGACGGCAAAGAGGTGCATCGCAAGCGAGCGGGTGAAGGAGCAGTTCGAGTTGATATCAAACTAGAAGCTGGGAAGAAGGTGCCGTTCAAAATCACTTACTTTAGCAACGACGCCAATGGCCTCGGCTGGATCGCTCGCATGGATGTGCCGGGGGCTCTCTCGACGCTCGTCAAGCAACATGGTATGTATCCCTACTTGATGAATGAACAGGGACAGTGGGTGTCCCGTGATGACGTTTGGTACAAGGGTGTCGTCACGGCTGGCGGCAGTCGATGGCTGGGTGTCGATGGAGGTCGGATCGGCCCCGAGGTCGGTTTTGGACACATCGTTGGGAATGCCATCGATGAACCCGTTCTGATTCTGAAGACCTCCCAGGGCAATCGCTCGCTCTCTTGGGATTTTCTGCCGCCGGGAAGCGAACGCTTTGAGCACGATGGTAAGGTCTACGCGGGCTACAAAGAATCTCCCTTGTCATGGGAGAAAGGGGCCGATCCTGAGCCCATTAACTGGTATGCGGGCAAACAATACGACGACTGCTTTTCGGCCGCTCATGAGGTGTTGGACAACTTCGACGAACAGTTCCCTCATTGGAAAGGCCGCGGTTACGAAATTCAAGGTTTTGTCTGGTGGCAGGGGGACAAAGACCGATATGTTGAAGCGCACGCGATGCAGTATGAGAAGAATCTCGTGCACCTGATCAAAACGCTTCGCAAAGAATTTAAAGCGCCAAACGCCAAGTTTGTCCTCGGAACGTTGGGGCAAACTCAAAAAGAAAACGCTGCCGGAAACGAGAAGTTTATCCTGGAGGCTCAGCTTGCAGTTGATGGCGAATCCGGTAAATACTCGACCTTCAAAGGCAACGTGGCAACCGTTTACACAAACCCGCTTAGTCAAGGCGGCGCATCCAATAGCCATTACAACGGTAACGCGCAAACCTACATGGACGTCGGGATCGGCCTTGGCAAAGCGATGGTGAAATTGTTGAAGTTGGATAACGAGTAATGCGACAACAAACCTCTCTTCTTTCGATCTGCGTTCTTCTCGTCGGCGTCGTCGCTGGTGCACAGACGCATGCAGAAGACTCGTCCGCGTCGCGTTCACTTGCTTCGCAGTCCAAGGTGTGGCCGTTTCTTCAGTCGCATTGCGTTGACTGTCATGGCGACGATGCCAGCAAGGGCGAGCTTTCGTTGCCAGGTTTGGGGGACTTGTCACGCGGAGGAGATGTCCAGCAATGGTCGCTGATTCTTGACAAGCTGCAATCCGGGGAGATGCCACCGGAAGATGAATCGCAACCTTCCGAAAAGCATCGCAGCGAAGCGATTGATTGGATTGAATCGCAACTGCGAATACAAGTCGGCAGGGATGCTGAGCATGCGCGACCCATCACGGCACGGCGGCTCACCAATGTCGAGTACCAGAACACCATGCGTGATTTGTTGGGCATCGATCTAAAGCTGACAGAAAAGCTGCCTAACGATCCTGTGAAGCCTTACCAGTTCAACAACACGGCGGAGTTGATGCGTTTGGGCCCCGAGCAGATCAATCGCTACTTGGAGTGTGCTCGTTCAGCGATGGCCAGTGCGATTGTTGATCCACAACAGCCTGAAGTTTATAAGACGCGCCGTGAGTGGCAGCCCTATGGCCGAGAAAAACAACTCGGCCTTGATGAGATCGGTGTGTGGGGCAATCGTCGCCACAGTCCTGCTTGGGGCATGGGGTTGAAAGGTTTTCCAAAGACGGGGGAGTTTCGTATTCGCGTGCAGGCTTCAGCTATCTTTCCTCCCGGTGTGGATGAGCTGCCCTTGCGTTTGATCATGGGCTATGGAATCAACGTCAACAGTGCCACGCAGCGCGTGCAACCTGTTGGCACGGTTCGGCTCCGCAACAGTCCCGATAATCCGCGTGTGATTGAGTTTCGTGGTCGCATCGAGAATTTTCCGCCGCAGCCAGGGAAAATTAAAAACGGCGAGCGTGGCCCAGACTCGATGGCCATTACGCCCCAGAATCTTTATGACGATGGTACTCTGAACGACGGTCGACGCGATTTGGCAATGCCACGTGCGGTGATCAACTGGATGGAGTTTGAAGCTCCTGTCATAGAAAAGTGGCCCCCGCTGCATCATACCCAGATCCTCTTTGATTCTTCGTTGCGGGATGAAGATCCAGCCGAGTACGTTCGGCAAGTGATCGAGCGATTTGTGTCGCGCGCCTTTCGAAGACCTGCAACGCCTGAAGAGGTCGCTCGGTTCGTGCAAATTTATGACTTGGTGCTGCCAGAATTGGGGTCATTGGAGGCTGCCATGCGAGAGACACTCTCCTTTTCTTTGGTTTCACCTCAGTTCTTATATCACACTGACGCCGCACCGGCAGTTGCTCTAAATCGCAGCGATGAAAACACAGGCAAGAACGGTTATGAACTCGCCTCAAAACTGTCTTACTTTCTTTGGGCGAGCATGCCTGATCAGCAATTGATGGATCTAGCTGCTCAAGGAACGCTTCATGATCCCAGCGTCATTGAGCAGCAGGTGAGGCGATTGTTGGCCGATCCCCGTTCACATGATTTTGTCGAGAACTTTACCACCCAGTGGCTAAGCCTCAACAAGCAAAAGACAGTGCCGATCAATAGTGAGCTGTTCCCTCGTTTCTTGTACTATGTTTCAGCCGGAGAGCGGCGAGGGACGGAGGTTCCTTATCGACCGACCATTCGCGACTACATGCACGATGAAACCGTCGGGTTTGTGGCGGAGCTTATTCGTCGCAACGCCAGTGTTTTGAATCTGGTTGACTCCGATTTTGTGTTCGTCAATCAGCCACTGGCAGTTCACTACGGCATTGCGGGGATTCAAGGTG
This sequence comes from Stieleria bergensis, assembly GCA_007745635.1. GTDB lineage: Bacteria > Planctomycetota > Planctomycetia > Pirellulales > Pirellulaceae > Stieleria > Stieleria bergensis. The sequence continues at coordinate 6,995,100 of CP036272.1, read as the reverse complement.
ACCAGTTGCGTCCTGTCCCGGTTCAGGCCAGCGATCAACTGGGTGGATTGCTGACCCATGGTTCAATCTTGATTGGCAACGGGACGGGGTCGGCGCCACATCCGATTTACCGCGCGGTCTGGCTGCGTGAGGCAATTCTGGGTGACGAAGTTGCACCACCGCCTGCGGACGTCCCTGCTCTGTCGGATTCAGCAGGTGAGTCCGCCGAATCGGCGCTCACGATTGGAGATCTGCTTCGTCAGCATCGCCAAAAGGAAAGTTGCAACGATTGTCATGCTCAGCTTGATCCCTGGGGTCTCCCCTTTGAGCAATACAATGCGATTGGCCAATACCAGCCTCTGGTGCCTCAGGAGGGAGTCCGGGTCAGTGGCTTTCAGAAAGACACTCACCGCGACCTTGCCGGTTATCAAGACTATTTGCGTTCCATCAGCACCGTTGAGGTAGCGGCGCGAGCGCGATTGCCGCACGGTCCTGAGGTTGACGGCATACGACAACTAAAGAATTATTTGTTGGAACACCGAAAACAGGACATCGCGGAGAATCTGATCCGCCGATTGCTAAGCTATGCAATCGGCCGCGAATTATCATGGCGTGACCGGTTTGCAGTGGAGGCTCTGGTAACGCACTCAAACAAGCATGGAAACAAGTTGCAAGACATGATCGTGTTGATCTGTCAGAGCGAAACGTTTCGGGGAAGCAAGGATTAATCATGACAACGAAATCTTGGCATCTGAACCGCCGCGACCTTCTACAGGGCGGTGGCCTCGGCCTCGCTCTGCCTTTGCTAAACGGAATGTGTCACGCCGAACGCTCTGCGGGTGCTGAATTACCCAAGCGTCTGTTTGTCAGCTATTTTGCCTACGGGGCCTACATGCCGGGCGGAAAGACCGGTGTTCCTGGCGGAAATCAGCCCCATCATGATTGGAGCTGGTGGCCGTGTAACGAACCAGGGCCACTGTCGTTTAATCAATCTGCTGCGCCGTTCGAACCCTTGGTTGATTCAGTGAGCTACCTGCGTGGCTTGGATCACAAGGGCGGCTGGAAGATGGGTGGTCACAGCAGCGGTGATGTCTTCGCCACCGGCGCGGACATGACTGAGCACGAAAAAACGAACAACATTTCCATCGATCAAGTTGCTGCAAATCGGCATGGTCATCAAACGCGTTATCCCTCTCTTGTTTTAGGGACAGAGGGAGGGACCGGCTCGTACGGTTCAAGTAAAACCTTGTCCCATCGAGGTCCGGGGCGAGCCATTCCATCGCTCCACAAACCGCAGGAGATCTTCAATCGCCTGTTCAAGCCTTATGCCGGCAAGGGAGTTCAGCAAGTCCGTGCAGGCTTGAAACGAGAGGCCAGTATTCTGGATTTGATGTTGGACAACAGTCACAGCTTTCAGCGGCAACTCGGTCGCGGAGACCAAGTCAAAGTCTCTGAATATCTGGAGTCGATTCGTGAACTCGAGAAACGCGTGGAGCGGACAAGCCAATGGACACACGCTCAGTTGCCTGACATTGACACGAAAGGGCTTAACATCGAAGTCTCTCACAAAGAGCCACAAGAGTACATCCGCTGTATGTACGACCTGATCTATCTTGCTTTTCAAACCGATAGCACTCGGTATGCAACGCTCATGCTAGAGAGCGAGCAGTCGCAGGGCAGTGAGCTATGGAACTATGCGACTTATGTCTTAGGTTACAAAGGAGCCACGCACGATATCGCTCACAAGCGTCCAGAAGACTACTCTGGGAAGTGGGATCGCTGGCGAGCTGAACAGCATGCCTATTTTCTGAAACGTTTGCATGAGACGCCCGAAGGCGATGGCAATCTGTTGGATCGGACCCTGGTGCTGTGGGGATCGGCTCATCCGCATGCCTCGCACAGTACCAAAAACTATCCCCTCCAATTGGCTGGCGGCAATCGACTTGGTTTTCGGCATGGCCAACTGCATGCGTTCGAAGGCGACAAAAAGGTGCCGCTGGCGAATCTGTTTGTCTCAATGCTCAATGCGATCGATGTGCCCGTCGAACGATTCGCTGACAGCACTGGAAACCTCAACCAGTTGATGGGATAGTCAATGTTGTGCCGCCTACGTCTTATTGCTTTGCTTGCTTGCTGGCTCCTGCCCACGGTGGTGGTTGCGCAGGATCAGTCGCTGCCACAGGTCTTGATCATTGGCGACAGCATTTATCAGCAGCCGTCGGCAGAGGTCTCCAAAGCGCTCAAAGGCAAAGTGAAGGTGGTTTTCGCCGCAATTCAGCCAGGTGAAGTGCGCAACACACAAACGGTGCTCAACCAGCTTGATCAGTTACTAAAGAATCAAAGCTGGGACGTCATTCATTTCAATCTCGGTCTCGGCGATTTGGTTTACCGAGCTCCGGGAATGAACTCGTTTCGGGTCATGCCGATTGATGCCGGCGGAGTCCGGGCCACAAGCCCAGCGCAATACGAGCAGAATTTGGACCAGCTCGTCAAACGCCTCCAAAGCGGTGGAGCGAAGTTGATTTGGGCCAGCACAACTCCGATTCGGCATTCGGGAACCAAACTGTTCGTGAAAGGATCGGAGATAGAGTACAACGCGATCGCTGAGAAAGTCATGCGTCGCCATGGCGTTGCGATCAATGAAATGTATGGGTTTGTCAAGGATCTGATCGACATGGACAAGCCCGCCAGTCACAACGCTGATCCCTTCTTCTTCGATCGAAAGCCCATTCATCAGCCGATCGTGGATTCGGTGTGTAACGAGCTTGGATTGTCGCTCTAGGAACTCTTGGGCCCCGTTGGCTCATTGCGAGTGATGCGTCGCAATGTCTTGGTCAAGTTCAGTAACCCCCGGGATTGAGGCGTGTTTGCGCCATTGGGTGAGTTGGTCGTGGCAAGCACCGCTCTGTCACCGATTCATGATCAGAGTCGGATCTAAAGACGCTCCTATTAGGTGACGCAGTGGAATTTGCGTTGTGATTGGTTGCCGTTATAACTGGACCCCTTCTGGATTGATTTGGGGAAACAAGTGAGATTTGGATCAAGAAGTGAAGGTTTTCATTACCAAGAAACTAGCTTTCTGATAACGAATGAACTGATTGAGCGTGCCATCACATGATTTGCCGGCAGGCACGCATTGAGTCCAGAAAGAAGTGTCCCCTGCTCTCTACACCTTAGTTTCCCACCATGTTGAGCCTTACAAAACATTGGATCGCCGCTTTGGCGACGGTCTGCCTGATGTCTTCGTCATTGTTTGCTGAAGTCGTGATTGTTGAGAACTTTGGCGGCGGAGGCGCTGCACTCAATGGAACGACCGCTGACACCTTTTCCGGCGGAATCGTCACTGCGGGTGGTTCAGCAACGTGGCAGGCTGGCAGTAGTTTTCAGGACAATGGTGCAACAACGTTCAACACACAAAGTGCGTTCTTGGACCTGGGTAGCTTCGTTAACGACTCCAAGGGTACCGCTGACGGTCTATTCGATCTTTCGGCCACTATCAGTCCGACGAGCGGAGGTTGGCTGGCCATCAGCTTCTTTAATGATGATGCCAACACTGATCGTCACTTCGCGGAAAGTATCGGTTCTGGCCAAGGGTCGTTGCTCTACCGAGACACTGGCGAGTTAGATGGTTTTGGTGGCCCTGGTGCTGACAACAATATCGATGGGCCGAACGGATTAACCGGTGACCAGCAGTTAACCGTCGTGCTTGACTTGCGAACACATGATAACACGACCGATTTCGGTAACATTAGCTTTTACCAGGGTGATTCAGAGACCGGTGCTTTGCTAGGCACTCATTCCTATACCAGTGACGGGGATTTCCAGTACGTCGGGATCTCTAACAATCGAAACACACTTGGTTCATTTTCAAACTTCCGGCTCGAGCAAGTCTCTGCGGTTCCCGAGCCCGGTTCCTTAGCGGTCCTGGCATTCGCTGGCATCATTCCAGTGCTGACTCGCCGTAAACGCCGCGCTGCCAGCTGAGTTTCAAGCCCATCGATGCAGCACACTCTGAAACGCTCCGTCGATCCTTCAAGAATGATGAGCCGGTTCGGTCCGAGTCGGCCTCTGCGAGCGTTTGACTTTGCTGTCGACGGCGAAGGCCCTGCCCTAAGTGACAGCATCGTTTTGGGGAGCTGTGAAGACGGTTTGCTACGAAATCTTGTGCGAGACCTGTGCCAGCAAAGATCTCTGCACGTCTTTTTGAAGCACGAGAACTGGAGAAAACAGGGCTGAAACCGGCTGGAATCGTGTCCTTTTGGCCGGGCAGGAAACTTTTGAAGATTCTTTTTCGATTTGAGGTCCCCTGGTGTGATCGGCTTCCGCATGGCTGATCAGAGGCGAGGCAAACCGCTCGCACGGCACCAAAAACCTTAAAAACGAACACGAGAAGAACGATGAAGACTTTCCTGCAAAACACTTTGAAGACTTTGGCCCTGATCGCTGCAGTTTACCTGGCTCCATTGGCTTCGGCTCAGAAACCTTACTGCGGCAATCCTGGATTTGGCCCCATCCTGCCTCCACCAGCGGTTTCAGACGGTTACTTTCTAGGTGTGACGGTTTCGACCGTCGAAATCGACGTGGTCGGTGGTGGCATCGACATCGGTGAACCAGATAGCGGCCCAGTTGTTGCTGTTGCTCCTGGATACGGCGAAGCGGTTTACGGGCAGCGGATCAACACGATCGTACCCAACTCCCCAGCCTTTCACGCCGGCTTGGAGCCTGGTGACATCCTGATCGATGCCAATGGGTTTCCAATGGACTCGCTGGCGGACCTGCAGCACTCCATCAATACTTCCGAGGGCATTTTGGAAATGAAGGTCCTCGATAGCCGCAGCGGCAACATGGTGTGGGTGGTCGCAGAGACCGACCCGACGAACACCAGCCCCCTGTTCGCGGCCCAAGTTCAGGCCACGCAACAATCGGTGCAACGAAAGAACCGTTCGCTGGGTGTCAACAATGGAAGCAATGCTGCACGCCAACCACGGACTTTCCAAACCGCTCGTACCGACAACATGCGTCAGTCAGTTCGAAACGCAGCTGTCAACGCTGTCCAATCTGAACTCAAGCGACGCTTGCCAATCCGCCGCGGCGGCCGCAACTAAGTGGCTGGGCTGGAATGAAGGCACCAAAAATCAACTCAAAGCCGATTGCTCACTAAGAGTCATCGGCTTTTTTCGTTACTTGTATTGTCACTTGCAGCGACTGCTCCTCACTCGCTGCGAAAACTCCTGTCGGTTACGCGACGTTCTTCAAGAAGCTATTTCAGTCATCAATCGGTTGGATGCTATTGACTTGAAGGCACCCGCGTTGGCAACCGTTGCAGGTTCCATCCACGACTTCGGAACCACCCCTCACCCCCAAGATCCAATGTCTACACCTCTTCGATTGACCGCCGTCGCCCTCCTAGCGTTTGGTGGTTTGCACGTTTCAGCCGACGATGATTTTGAAACAATCCAAGCAAGACCAACGATCGGTTTCGCACCTCCAACGGTGGGCAAGCCCGTCGGGAAACCAAAGCAGGAAACCAAAACTGACGTGGAAATTTCTATTGCTGTCACAGAGCCCGTGAAGATTGATCCGAAAGCAGCCCAGCAGTTGAAAGCTCACAAAGAGTTTCTTGACGCGAACGCTGACTGGGAAGCAAACGCTGACAAGCTCATGCAGCAATTGAATGATCAGAAATCAGGCACGGCACAAGAGCGGCTGAAAAGTCATCGCGGGTATCGCAACCTGACTCAGTATCCTGAAGCGGTTACCAGCAAGCTCCCCAAACGGCCTGAATACGCGGCGCCTCCTGAAGGCAGTGACATCAAGTGGCAGCTTACGTTCAAGAATACTGGCGACAAACCCGCCACGGTCAACGAGTCACTCGGCTGTGACTTCGCGTGGCTGAAGATTAAAGTGACTCCTTCAAAAGCAAACCCCGCGGGTGCGTTTCAGGTGAAGTATGGCCCGCGAATCACGACAATGGAGATTCGCGCTGGTAAGCAAGTCGAATTGGCAGCCGGTGAGTCGAAGACGATCCAGGTCAGCGGATTTGGATACGGCGCACGCTTTCTGGGTGGCACTTGGGCGATCGTTCATCCTGGCGACTACACGTTGACAGCGACTTATTGCAGTCGTGGCACAGGCATGAACGGCATCAGCGGCGACGCCAAGTTCAAGGCGGTTGAGTGATCACGTGCTCACTCGTCCACATGCTCTGGTAATTGTTCCATTGCAATCACGACCCAACCGGTTTCGCGTTCGGGGTGTTTTCGGCCTCGAATCATGACCGGTTCGATGGATGACAACCGTTCCTGTTTGGTGACAGGATCGTAGAAGTTTCGTGTCAGTCCGGGGTTGTTTAAGTCTGACTCCGTCAATCGCCGAGCAACATCTAAGGTTGCTTGATCAAGATACGGGAGCTCTTCCCCCTCATGACGCTTGCCTAGGTCGGGGTGATGTAGCACCAAGCCGGCAGCACCGTTGAGTTGATCTTTTCGCGTGTCGGCTAGCATCGCATTCTTGCCAACGCCGAAGTCTCCCAGTTCAACCGGTGCCGCCAGAATTCCAATGCGATGCCGTCCCACTTCCTCCGGTGGTCCGCTCCAGATCGGAACCGAGAACGTCACCATCAGCGTTTTGGTGTTCACGCTTTCGAACACGGCTGAGACATAAACGTCTTTTTCAGCCAGTGGCAGAACATCGTTGCGCGAATGGAGTTCGGCGTTTGTGAAGTCGCGGCCTTCGCCATGAAAGTAATCGCGGTGTCGATAGTTGTTGCCCAGGCTAGAGGCACGCTTGCCGTTGACAATCTCGGGCACGCGTGCGACCTGTGTGCCATCAATTCCATTGATCGCCCAGCAGGTTGAGCGGAAGGCATTGCTATTGGCAATCCAGCGTTTCTCGACCCAGCGTTGCAGTTCGGTGGTGTCCGCCGCGGCCTTTCCAGCAGCCAGGTTGATTTGATTGATCTCCGTCATTAGCTGGCGAAGAGAGGGTGAAGCAGCTTCCGCTTCCAGGATTCGCCAGCGCAGGTCGACCTCATGTGAAAGCGACTTTGCCAAGAACATCGACGAGGCGCCCAGGTTCTGACGCCTGGCAAGTTCAGCATTCTTTGTAGCCGCTTCGGCTTTCCCGCGGGCCTGGCTTTCTTCTCGTGCCGAGCTCGCCAACCAAACGGAGGCTAACCCGGCGATAAACAGACAACCCGTTAAGCCAATGAATGCGACGAAGGCAGCCAAGCGATGTCGACGAATGCTGCGCCCCAAGGTCTGAGAAGCCGATTCACGATAAACTTCGATCGGTTCATCGGCCAGGTGCCGCTCGACATCACGAGCCAGATCGATCGCTGTGGTGTAGCGATCATTGGGGTTCAATGACATTGCCTTGCGACAGATGGCTTCCAACGCACCTGGAACACCACGCCGCAAATCGGTGGGCCGTGGCAGGCGGCCTTCGATCACGTTGGTTTTGATTTCTTGTAGCGACTCTCCGCTGACCGGTGGCCGGCCGGTGAGTACCTTAAAGAGCGTTGCGCCGAGGCTATAGATATCGCTGGCTGGAGTCGGCGCGAGTTCCGAAGCTTGTTCAGGACTCATGTAGGCAGGCGTTCCGGCACCGCGCGATGAGTTGCTGGGACTGCTGCCACTGCGAGGCAGCAAGGTCTGTTCTCCACTGATCCGGAAGCGTTCATCGCGAATCACGGGAACTGCCAAGCCCCAATCGACGACGATGGTCTCTCCATAGCGGCCAAGCAAAACGTTGTCTGGTTTGATGTCCCGGTGCACGATGCCGCGATTGTGTGCATAGGCAATGGTCTCACAGATTGACACAAAGCATTGCAGCAGGCGACGGAACTCGATGCTTTGCCACTGCTCGCGCCGTGAGCTATCGCCGTAGAATCGGCGAATCGCTTCGTCCAGCGTATGCCCATCAATAAACCGCATGGCATAAAACGGTCGGCCATCCTCTGATTTGCCGACGCCGTACATTGGGATCACGCCCGGATGTTCGAGACGTCCGGTGACTTCAGCTTCCAGTTGGAATCGGTCACAGCTCTCTTTGTCGCTGGCCAGAGCACGGTGAATGAACTTGACCGCGACACGACGATTTAGCTGACGATCACCACCAACATAAACTGCACCCAAGCCACCTTTGGCATGAAACACCAGATCATCGACATCGGTTTCAAAGGCCAGCATTGGCGGTTCCGTTGCAGACCGACCGGTTGCGACTGAAAACAGATTGCCGCCAAGCCCATCCAACGGTCGATCGGCGGGATCCTGGATGTGTTGATCCATCGCCTGCAGAGCGCTAATTCGTCGCGAGACCTCGGCTTTCAAGTCCGTCTGATCATGGCACAGGTCATCGACCGAGAGCGTCTCCCCACGCTCAATTGCAGATTCCCATTGATCTAGCAAGTCATCAATTGCTGATTCATCGGACATCAAGGCTGCAACCATCTAAAGCGAAATCGAGCCGAACGTTTGGTTCAGGCATCGAGCTGGGAATTGAAACGGCAATCATGGTGCTGGAGGTTTTTAAGCAGTGGTGTTTTAATCGGGAACTTCTCCATGCAAGCGATCATGTAAAGACAGTTTTGCTGTTCTCCAGAGACGCTTGATTTGTCGCGTCGAAACGTTCAGCAGTTCAGCGACTTGATCCTGGGGCAGTTCATGATACCAAAGCAGTTCAAAGACCTCGCGTTCACGTTGCGGCAGTTCTTCAACCGCTTGATGGAATTCAGACCATTGTTGCATCTTGCCAGGATCGCTGGTGACCTCTGCCGCGTCATAGGCTGGCGGCATGGCAGAACTGGATTCTTGATCGGCGCTGCCCATCTGTGTGTGATGGTTGGCCCCCATGCCCTGAGGTCCGTGATAGTGCCTGGCCAAGTCGATCAGCTCGCGACGGATCTGTACTGCGGCAAGTCGAAAGAAGTGTCGGGCATCAATGATGTCAACTTGCTCTAAGGCTGCACACAAACGCAGCGAAGCATTCTGAAAGATGTCGTCGGTTTGCTCCCAGCGACCCACGCGATCGAAGTCGCGTTTCATTTTGCGAGTCATTCGCTGCAAACGCTCGTAGGCGACTTGGATGAGTTCAGCCTTCGCTTCGCTATCGCCACGGGTGATGCGGTCGATACAGCTTTGTACGGCAATCGTGTTTTCTGACATGACAGGCTTCCCTGTTCTGTTCTGGCCATGGGTTTAGTTTCCAGGGGGCAAACGATTGCCAGCACGTCAACTTAGGCCCCTGCGTACAGCTTTCCAAAATATTCTCCCTGATGATGCATAAATGTCCAGCGGCTAATTTCCCCTTCAGTCTGTTCTATCGGGTTTTATTGTTTTAATCATGTCCCCTGACAGGCTTGGCTTCCGCATGGATTGACAGAGTGCAAACCGCTCCCGCAAACCACCCAACCCATGGAAATCCAATGTCAGTTCGCAGAATCCTTCTATCGCTCAGTGGCGCCGTCTGTTTTGCAATTCCTGCTTATTGCGTCGATCGAGCTGGAGCCGGTCGGTTCCCTCCGCAACGCGGCGGGGTCTTGATTGATGAAGGCCAAAACGAAGTCCGCCGTTTTCGCAAGAACGATCCGCCGTCCCGCCTCGCGCAGAGCAGTCACCGACCAACAGGCGGCCCCACAAGGACGCGAGCGACCGGTGCCACGCGGACCGGTAATCCTCAATCGTTGCGACGCACGCCCTCAAGTCCACATCGCTCGAAAGCACCGGGCAAGAGTCTTTTGAAGCCCACGACGCCCAACCGGTCTCCCGGCGTCACTCGCACTCCCAATCGGATGGGGACGCGGCGTTTGGCCACCTCCGGTAGTCGTCCCAGTGCGGCCAGTCCAGTCGGTCGCAAGCCAGGAAGTCGCGTCGTCGCAAAGACGCCGAATTCAGTTTCGCCACGAACACGCGGTCCAAGTTCTGCTCCAAAGAAATCCAAGTCCCCGTACAAAGGACTCGGAGTTGCATCCGGAGCATTGGCTGTCGGTGGTGCCGCAGCAGGCATGGCGGGACAGATGAAGGAGGACAAGGAAGATCTGCGCACCGGCAAGATCACGCAAGCTCAGTACAAACAACGACAGGAAAAACGTGCCATCGATGGAGTCGCGACGCTGGCGTCCATCAAGAAGCTCAATCCAGCCGGAATGGTCATGAACGATATGATTGGGACGGACCCATTCAGCCTGGGAGCAGACGTCGTTGGTGATTTGATTCACGGCACCAAAAACACCAAGAAAACGTTTCAAAATATTGACGATGCCTTTGATCGTTCACTCGTCAAACAAACCGTTACCGACCCCAAGGGTGCTGCCAAACGAGTCGGCACGGGCGTCAAGAAGACCGGTGAAAAGGTTGGCAAAGGCATCAAGAAGACCGGCGAGAAAATTGGCGAAGGATTCAAGAAAGTCGGTGACTTGTTCAAGAAGAAAAAGTAGCAAGCTCGGTGAAGGTCTCGCCTACTGCAGAGAACAGGCATGGGAAGTTTCGACATCCCATGCCTGCTTTTCGTTTGTTAGTCAGTATGAAGGGGGGCGCATGAGTACAATGGCGTCCGGCAAGACAGTGGCTGGTCGTGTTGGCATTGGCTTCTTCGTACACAGGAAACACAGTGATGGCGGGCTCTTCTTCTAATCTGCGAACGTATGGTGTGCAGCGTCGTGAATTTTTGCGTTACCTTGCCGCGGTCTCCGCGATTCCTACACTTGCGACGGTTGCACAAGGACAGGTTGTCGAGAACCTTACGTTTGCCGACGATCCCTTTCAGTTGGGCGTCGCCTCTGGAGATCCGACTCCCGATGGCGTGGTCCTTTGGACTCGCTTGGCACCTCGGCCTCTGGAAGACGGCGGCATGCCCAATGCAACGGTGAAGGTGCAGTGGGAAGTGGCAACGGATGAAAAGTTCGCCCATGTGGTTCAGAAAGGCGATGCCTTGGCGACGCCACAGTTGGGGCATTCGGTGCATGTCGAGGTAAGTGGCCTGAAGCCATTTCGCTGGTACTTCTATCGTTTCCATGTGGGCGATGGAGTCAGTCCTGTGGGGCGAACGCGAACAGCGCCGGCCAAGGATGAGATGCCGGAACAATTGCGTTTTGCTTTTACCTCCTGCCAGCACTTCGAGTCCGGATACTTCAATGGCTATCCGCATATGCAGCAAGAGGATCTAGATCTCGTCGTGCATTTGGGCGACTACATCTATGAATACAAAGGAGTCGATCACCGAGTCCGCAAGCACTTGGGCAATGAGATCGTCAGCCTTGATGACTACCGGCGACGTTACTCTCAGTATCGATTGGATCAGAGCCTGCAGGACACGCATCGTTTATTCCCCTGGCTCGTTACTTGGGATGATCATGAGTTCGATAACAACTATGCCAACTTGGTATCGGAACAGGACGGTGTTTCTCCCGAAGCGTTTCTGGCGCGTCGAATGAACGCCTACCAGGCCTATTATGAATTCATGCCTTTGCGGCGACGATCGTTCCCCCAAGGTCCGCACATGAAGCTGTATCGGTCGTGTCGCTACGGTCAGTTGGCAGACTTTAGTGTGCTTGATACTCGCCAGTATCGCACCGATCAGCCCAATGGCGATGGGCAGAAACCCATGGTTGATAAAGTGTTTGATCCGCAAGCAACCATGCTCGGAGACCAGCAGGAGCACTGGCTGATGTCCAAGTTGTTGCAATCAAAGTCCACTTGGAATGTCTTGGCTCAGCAGGTCATGATGGCTCCGCTGAATCGCGGTCAAGGCGATGATCAACGCTTTAGTATGGATCAATGGCCTGGATACGAAGTCAGTCGGCGGCGGCTATTGAACTTCTTTCATGAACGTGAAATTCCCAACCCCGTCGTGCTTACTGGCGACATTCACGTCAACTGGGTCAACGATTTACAGCTCGGTTTTCAAGAAGCGAACTCGCCAGTGGTGGCCACTGAATTCGTTGGCACCGCGATGTCGTCCGGCGGCAACGGTGGGAATGTGATCGCGGAGTATGTGCGTGCCGCAGAACAGAACGATTTTGTCAAATGGTACAACTCCAATCGCGGATATGTCAGTTGCCTCGTCACCCCCGAAACCTGGACATCGTTCTTCCGCTGCACACCGTTTGTCGATAAACCAGGGTCTCCGATAGAAACCAAAGCAACGTTTGTCGTTGAAGCCGGCACGCCGGGAGCTCACTCCGCCTGATGCCACGGCAGCGCCAATGCTTGACTGCGTTGGCGCTCGCTGGTGGGAAGCTCACTTCAGGGGCCACCGATAAATCAGTTCATCGGTTTGGTCTTTAAGTTCAATGGACTCGATTCGGATGGTGCCAGGACCACGACTAGGATCCAATCGGATCGCGGTCAGGTCGGCCTGGGTTTCCATCAGAATCGTGTACTGATGTGGTTTTCCATCGTTCTTGATGGGAAACGTTTTGCTACGCTCGCGAAAGAACGGTCGGTCAGCGCCACGTTCGCCCCAGAACAATTGAGCATCTCCACGAGCATTGGAAGTCAGCGTCAGATTGAGTTTGAATGAACCTGTCTCCAATGGCTTGGGGAAGTTGAAGCTTAGGTAAGGGTCGTTGCCTGTCGAGGTAACCACAAGCTGGCCGCTCTTTTTGGCGAGCGAACAGTCCTTGCTGGGCAGCCATCCGGCGGTTCGCTGGGCTGTTTGCTTGGCAGGTTTCGCTTGGCGGTTGAACGCGATTCCTTCTCGTTCGGGGTGATGCTTTGTGGGGTCGAAGTTTGGATTTGCCAGTGGACGCACGGCTTGAGTCTGGACAAGGTGCGATTCGATCAACGCGTCTAGCTCTTGAACCAAAGCGGGATGTTTTGCCGCCAGATTCTGCGTTTCGCCAATGTCGCTTTTTAGGTTGAACAGCTTCCAGCGATGCTGGTCGGTTTTGCCTCCGTGAAAGATTCGAATCAGTTTCCAGTCGCCACGATGAACACTGACAGATGGTGGTAGCCAGTCTGGAACCGCGGGATTGTGTGGGAAGTAAGTGAAGATCGCATCACGCTCAAGTCGGCCGCCCTGCAATGCAGGCACGATGCTCACGCCATCGAATGGGATCTGCTGCGGTAACGTTAGTTTGCTGATCTCAACCAGTGTTGGATAGAAGTCGCTGCTCTGAATGATTTCGTCACTTCGGCTATCCGATTTGACTTGACCCGGCCAGATGACGCAGCATGGTCCACGGACACCGCCTTCGTACATCGTGGCTTTCCCACCACGCAGTGGCGCGTTGCTCGTCGGTGTTTCACCCTCGACACGGTTGTACATGTTGCCGCCATTGTCGGACGCAAACACGATGATGGTGTTGTCGCTTAGCTTCAGGCGATCAAGGGTGTCGATCAAGGTGCCCACTGCGTCATCCATGCTTTCGATCATCGCCGCATAGGTTGGGCAGCGCTGTGGGTTATCGGGGTCAACCTGCGAGCGATACTTTTCGATCAGTGCCTGCTTGGCATCAAATGGTGCGTGAACACTGAACATCCAGTAGTTCAAAAAGAACGGTTTGTCCTGGTGTTGTTCCAAGAACGCCACGGCCTCGGTTGCCATCCGATCTTCAAGATGCTGGTCTGGTACGTCTGGGTCGTGGTCAAAGTCTTTGAATTTCCAAGGCGCTACATAGCTACCTGCCGGTCCGGGGCCATGCCAGTGTGGCACATCAATGTCAAAACCATGTTGCAACGGTGAATAGGGTTCGGGGCCCAGGTGCCATTTACCAAAATGGCCTGTCGCGTACCCTGCATCGTGAAACGCTTCACCCAATGTGTAGTAATCCGTCTTCAGCCTGGACACTGAATCAGGAATCGTGGACTTGTTCTGTGGCGCTGCTGTTTTGGTGGCCGTCGCTGCTAAGATGACTTGAGGCAGATGACAGCGCGGAGTGGTGATTCCATGCCTCGCTGGGCTCAGTCCCGTTAAGATGCTGGCGCGGGTCGGCGAACAAAGCGGACTGGACGAATAGGCTCGCGTGAAGGTCATGCCGCGTTTGGCGAGCCGTTTAATATGGGGCGTTCGATACAATGATGTCGTTCCATACAAAGTTGTATCGCTCCAACCCAGATCATCGGCCAGTATGAAGACGACGTTGGGCGGCCGCTGGGCTGCCACCGTCCATGGCACGGAAGCGCAGGCCATCAACAACAGACAAAAACGCAACATGAATCGCTCTCAAGGCAGGGTGCAGGGATTTGTCATTTCCCGGGAATCATTTGATGCCGTCCATCATAGTCATCGACGGTGCTTCTGTAGAGCCAGCCCCTTCCCGAGCCAGCGCCTCCTGGCGATCGTGACGTAACCAATCAAGTCGTCCCTTGCCGTCAGGAAAGGAGACCGATTTTCACGATTGGGCGGCCATTTTATGGGCAAATCAACCAATCAGCCGCAGAATCGACAATGCTGCCGACAGTCTCGGTTATGATTGTAGGTCGGTCGGCTTGTGCGACGGTCGATCTTCCCTCCTCCTTCCCTCCCTCCCGATCATCCCTGTTCACCGTCCCGTGAAGACAACGTTTGTTTATCAGATCGTCTTGCTTGTCATCGGTTCGTTCAGCTTGTGTGCTGTGAGGCAAGTCACTGCTCAAGAGCAAACAGCGAAGGTGGATTTCTTTGAAGCCAAGATTCGTCCTGTTCTTGTCAAACATTGCTACCCCTGTCACTCCAGCGAGTTGGGGAAGTCTAAAGGCGGATTGGTCCTGGACTCGCGATCAGGTTGGCAAGTGGGCGGTGACTCCGGAGCGGCCATTGTTCCGGGCAAGTCTGGCGACAGTTTATTGCTTGACGCGCTGAAGTATGAATCCTTCGAGATGCCGCCCAAAGGAAAGCTGCCTGAACAAACGATCGCAGACTTTCAGCAATGGATAGAACACGGCGCCGTTGATCCTCGCACCACGGCAGCGGAGCTTCCCAGGGAAACCAAAGTCGATATTGAAAAAGGACGCCAGTTTTGGTCGTTCCAGCCGCTCCGTACGTTTTCCGATGATCAGTCCATTGATCGTTTCATTCAACCAGAGACTTCGGTCGCTGAACCGGATAAGTTGGTGCGGCGTCTGTATCTGGATTTGATTGGCTTGCCACCCTCACTCCAGGAAAGAGAGTCCTTTCTCAGTCTCTACCATCAGCAGTCACCTCAAGTGGCTGTTGAGACCGTTGCTGATCGGCTGTTGGCACGCAGAGAGTTTGGTGAAAAATGGGCCAGGCACTGGCTGGACGTTGCTCGCTATGCGGATTCGAATGGGGGTGACTTTAACCTGACGTTTTTTGAATCCTGGCGGTATCGCAACTATGTGATCGATGCGTTCAATCAAGACATGCCATACGACCAGTTTTTGCGAGAGCAAATTGCTGGTGACCTATTGCCTTTTGATTCCGCTGAACAACGTAATCGCCAATTGATCGCGACGGGATTTTTGATGGTCTCGGCCAAAATGTTGACTGAGCGTGATAAGCCCAAGATGCATTTGGACATCGCTGATGAGCAACTGGACACGATTGGTCGCGCAGCGATGGGGCTGACCTTGGGCTGTGCACGCTGCCATGATCACAAATTCGATCCAATCTCTGCCGCCGATTACTATGCGATGGCTGGCATCTTGCACAGCACACGGACAGCCGATCGCGTGCTAATGAACAACGTGAACGTCACTGGTTGGACAAACACGGATTTGGCTGTCGATGACGCATCCAAGGCAGCGATGAAGAAGCATCGATCCGATGTCGATCGAGTGATACAGCAGATCAAAAAGCTGGAAGCTGTTCAGCAAGCCTCGCCGCAAGGTATCGTGGTCGATGACACCGCAGCGGAGAAAACAGGGCCTTGGCGGAAGTCAACTTATCGAACCAATCATGTCGGTCAACACTACTTGGCGAACAATGGTGGTGATGGGCCACACACCATTACGTGGAAGGCAAGTTTGCCAAAGCCCGGGAAGTACGACTTGCGGGTCAGCTTTTGCGGCGGCGGATCGTTGGCCAAGACGGCTGCCTATACGATTCGGCACGCAGACGGCGAAACCAAATTGGTGATCGATCAAACGGTGACGCCGGACATTGATGGTCTTTGGTTTCGTTTGGGCCAGTTTCGTTTTGACCAGCAACAGAGCACCGGAAACGTTGTCGCTGAAGTTTTCTTGACTGATGAGAACGCTGGCGGATTTTTACTGGCGGACGCCGTTCAGCTTGTTTCCGTCGATGAACTGAAGGCGGCGGACAAATCGGAGGGCGAATCTCCCGGGTTGCAGCTCAAGGAGCTTCGTCGGCAGTTAACCAAGTTGCAATCCAGTCAGCCCAAAGTGCCCCAAGCGATGGCGGCAATGGACGCTAAAGGCGATCGGCTAGGTGACTTAAATATTCGCATCCGAGGCGAAACCAAGAATCTTGGTCCCCGCGTCCCGCGAGGCTTTTTGCAAGTTGCCAGTCAGCCAGGAGCAAAGCCGCCCGCGATTCCAGCCGGGCAATCCGGACGTGTTGAACTTGCGGCCTGGTTGACCCGAGCCGATCATCCGCTGACTGCCCGCGTGATGGCCAATCGCGTCTGGCAGCAATTATTCGGTCGTGGCATCGTCGCAACCAGTGATAACTTCGGAGCACGCGGTGCACTGCCTTCGCATCCCGAATTGTTGGACTATCTCGCCCAAGAGTATGTGAGTGAACATTGGTCGACGAAATCACTGATTCGCAAGATTGTCACGTCCAAAACCTACCAGCAGGCAGCGCGTGTTGCCGTCAGCGAAGATCCCGATAATCAGCGTTTCAAGCATCAGAACCGTCGACCGCTGGTCGCTGAATCCATTCGTGATTCGATGCTGGTCATCGCGGGGCAACTTGATGCCAAGCCGCGCGAGTCTGTGGTGGCTCATCTAGGGACCTATGCGATCCAGACAAGCGGGCAGCGGCATGCTTCGCTGGCTCAGACCGACGAACTGCGCCAGCGCAGCATCTATCTGCCCATCGTTCGCGGTGCTGTGCCACCTTCATTGGCTGTGTTCGACTTGCCCAATCCGGACTTGGTTGCTGGAGTACGCTCGGTGACCACTGTTCCGGCGCAAGCGTTGTTTATGATGAATTCGAGCTTTGCGATCGAGATGGCGAAATCCACCAGTGAGCAGTTCAGCGATCCATCGCTTTCCGTCGACCAGATCATCGCTCAGCTATTTTTGCGCATTCTCAGTCGCCAGGCTGACCAGCAAGAGTTGGCGATGGGGCGAGCGTACGTCGCTGAGTTAACCGCCGACGGCAAGACTCGCACGCAGGCAGTCGCCTCATTGATCCAAGTGATGTTCAGTTCCGCAGAATTCCGATTGGTCGAATGATGACAGGGAACCTCGCCATGAAACAGTGTCACCGATTTTCAGATAACCTTAGCCGCCGCCAGATGCTGACGGCTTCAGGTTGCGGATTCGGCGCCGTCGCCTTCCAAGCCTTTGCACAGCAAATTGCTGCCGCCGCCGGGAATGCTGACAGCGTGCACCATCCAGCCAAGGCCAAACGTGTGATCTTTCTGTTCATGCATGGCGGTGTCTCTCAAGTTGATTCCTTTGACCCCAAGCCAAAACTGAGCGAATTCGACGGTCAGGATCTGCCGTTTAAGGGGCTTGATAACTTGGATGTCGCTTTGAAGCATCGAGCTGGCAACGGGAAAGTTTTGGATACCACCTGGAAGTTTAAGCAGCACGGCGAAAGCGGTGCTTGGATCAGCGAGTTATGGCCGCACTTGGCTAAGCACGCTGACGATCTGTGTTTCATCAAGTCAATGCATACCCGCGGCACTTCGCACGGCCAAGCGGTGGCCATGATTCATACCGGCAATGACAATTTGTTGCGGCCTTCAGTGGGCGCTTGGGTTAGCTATGGTCTGGGCACGGAAAACGAAAACTTGCCGGCCTTTGTGAGCATCACGCCACCAGCAGGTCATGGTGGAACCAGAAATTTTGGATCGGCTTTCTTGCCGGCACAGCATCAAGCTACCACGCTTGGGCATTCGGCAAGCAAGGCCGACGATGCAACGATCGAATACTTGCAAAACCATGGTGTTGACAAGTCCGATCAGCAGCGGCAACTGGCGCTGTTGCAACAGATGAATCAAAGACACTATTCCCAAACCAAGGACGCTCAAGTTGATGGTGTGATTCAAAGCTATGAAATGGCTTTTCGCATGCAGGGAGTTGCTCCGGAACTGATTGACATCTCAGGTGAGTCCAAAGCGACGCGAGAGCAGTACGGGGTCGATCAGAAGGAAACCGCAGAGTTTGCTCATCGCTGTTTGTTGGCTCGCCGCTTTAGCGAAGCCGGTGTCCGATTTGTCCAAGTCAGTACGCGTTATGTTTGGGATCAGCATAGCAATCTGGTGGCTGGACATACCAAAAATGCACTCTCCGTTGATCAGCCCATTGCGGCCTTGCTTGCCGATTTGAAGCAACGTGGGTTGATGGACGACACCCTCGTCGTTTGGGGGACCGAATTCGGTCGCACACCGGTGGTTCAGGGTAAGAACGGTCGTGATCACAATCCGGCGGGTTTCACCGTGTGGCTCAGCGGTGCCGGCGTCAAGCCGGGTTACAGTCACGGAGCCACGGACGACTTTGGCTATTATGCGGTAGAAAATAAAGTTCACATGCATGACCTGCACGCCACGATCTTGCATCTCTTAGGCATAGATCACGAGCGACTCACCTATCGTTATGCCGGCCGAGATTTTCGGTTGACCGATGTCTACGGCGAAGTCGTCAATGAGATCTTGAGTTAGCCCTGTAATTAGCAGAGGTGTGGTGGACGCCCCATCCATGGCTATCCGTCACAAGGTTTGGACTTACACCAATCGGCAGCAATCGATGCCGTCCAGGATGGAGCGTGTTGGTAGAGAAGTCGCGTGTGTGTTCGCCGCGGTGAAGTCACCCGCCTCTGTAGCTCGCCAGACTTCACAGCCACCGCCGGGTAAGTCATCGAGGCTCATGGGGACGGTCTGATGGAACAGTCATCGAGTCTCGCAATTTGATGGTCTACTTGCCTAGAAGAACATAGGCGTGACCATTAGCTTGCAAGTTCACCAGGGACGTCAAGGCCGATACCGCAACCTTTACGTTTGCTTCGACCTCGTCTGGATGTTGGCCTTTCCCCACAAGTGACTGGCCGCAGACAAAGAGCTCGACTCCCGCCCGGCGTAGCTTCTTGATGCACTCCGCGTTCGGGTTCTCGTCGCACTTGAATCGCTCGGTATAGACGTCAGGCTTCAAGCAGATAAGGGTCGCGTCTCCATGCAGCACGACGGCGATGTCAACCTCCGCCGGTCTGGCGCCAGCGCCAGCGTAGATGTTGACAAAACGTGCCACTTTCTCAATTCCTGGATTCAGCTTCGACGGGTCACCGCCCTTGATTAAGTCCACGACGATTTTGCTACGCGGTCTTGGTTGTTGCTGCGCTGCTGGCAGTCGCACGACTTTGCCAAGCTCATCAATTTTTGGATAGCTGTACGTGAGCGGACTGTGTTGCAGGGTCTGAGCGAAGGCAGCCGGCGTTAGCAGCAACAGGCTGAGGAGAGATAGGAAGGTTTTCATCGGAGAACCGGGGGATGATGGTGGGGATTGACGATGGGGCACAACAAGGAGTGGCGGTTGACGTGATCATAGGTTGCATGCTGTGCTGCAAACAGGTTCGCTGCTGGTGACGACTGGCAAACCCTGCCGCGTCCAGGCTGAGTAACCTCCTGTCATGTTGGTGACCAGCAGTCCGGCCGCTTGTAGCAGGCTGGCAGCAATTGCAGATCGTGCACCGCTCTGGCACTGAATGAGAATTCGTTGATCGTTGGGCAACTGATTCATTGTGTCAGGGAGTTTACCAAGAAACCGATGTTGGGCCTGGGGGATGTGACCTTGGTTCCATTCGGTGATGTTTCGCACGTCAATGAGGAGCGCTTGCTGATTCTCAATGTCCTTGGCAAGTTCTTGCGGACTCGCATTTGGATAAGATTGCGTCGCCCTGCCAGCGCTGATCAATGCCGAGCGATCGATGAAGCCGGCAACTCGGTCGATGCCAATTTTCTGAAGGACACGCGTCGCTTCTTGAGCATCATCGAGTCCGTCCGAGATCAGGTAGACCGGTCGGGAATAGTCCACTAGCCAACCCGCCCAGGCCGCGAGCATCTTGCTGGGAATGTTGAGTGTTCCCCCGACATGTTGTTTTCCGAATTGGGCGGAGCCCGTCAGGTCAATCACCGTGCCGTTGGCGACCGCGTCATCGATCTCTGTCACCGGTAGCGTAGGTGTGTTGCCTTGCTTGCCAAGAATGGCCGGCCCTTCTTTGTTGATTTGCTTCATTAGCCCAAAGTACTTCGGGGCCTCGGGTTGATCAGTCAAAATGTAATTCACAAAATCAGTTTCGTTGGTGTACTGCAGTGCTGGGTTGACCCGTTTTTCATAACCAACGGTCGACGATGGAATCGCACCCAGTCCTTTGCCGCATGCACTGCCAGCTCCATGGGCGGGCCAAACCTGCAGATGATCTGGAAGCTGGCGGAAGCGTTGGATCGATTGATACAAATCACGGGCGCCAGGTTCAGCTGTGTTGTCAATGCCTGCAGCTTCCTCTAGTAAGTCCGGGCGACCTATGGAACCAACAAACACAAAGTCACCCGTGAAGATGCCCATTGGGTGCTCGGCTCCACCACCTTGGTCTGTCAATAAAAACGAAATGCTTTCCGGAGTGTGGCCGGGGGTGTGCATCACTTCTAGCTTGATGCCACCAACCATAAACTGATCACCATCGTGCAGCTTCTGGTGGTCGTATTGGTCCAAGTAAAGAGACTTCCATTCCGTCGGTCCCTCATCGGAGACGTGCAGTTTGGCTCCGACTCGGTCAGCAAGTTCTCTAGCACCAGAGACATAGTCGGCATGGATGTGAGTCTCAGCAACCGCAGTGATTTCAAAGCCTTCGCTGGCCGCGGCTTCCAGATAGGGAGCGATGTCGCGGCCCGGGTCAACAATCAGGGCCGCTTTTGCCCGTTGGCAGCCGACCATGTAGGAGGCGTGTGCAAGTTTCTGATCGTAGAAGTATTTTAAGAACATTGGTTCAGTCCCCGTTTGTTAGATTTAATGAAGTGGAAAGAATGGTTTTGGAGAACACAAACGCAGCCGTAAAGACAACTCCGCCCGCGAACACTTTCTGAAGCGTTGGACCCTTGAAATGAGTCGATAAGCGACCGCCCACCCAAATTCCAAAGAAACCTCCCAGCAGAAACAACGCCGCGATCTTCCATGGCAACGAGTGGCCTGCCGCGACGTATGATGTCACCCCGCTTATGCTGACCAGTACAATCACCAACAGTGAAGTGGCGATGGCTTGATGAATCTTCATTCCGCTGAAAAGTACCAGAGCCGGAACAATCACAAATCCGCCGCCGACGCCGAACATGCCTGATAACACTCCGGTCAAGAAGCCAACGGCGGCCAGCATGACGGCACATTTGGAGGTCAGCTTTAACTCACCGGCTTCATCCCGCTGGCAGGTCGGTTGTTTGCACTGCGGCAATGTGTTTTCTGAATCACTGGACTCTTTGCTAGTCCCTTTAACGCCCAGATCCGTGTTGCCTGCACCCTGCTTGTCTCCCGTAGCGTTGCGCGTTTTCGCCCACATCCGCCAAGCAACGACGAACATCAATAAACCAAAGAGCATCAACAGCAACGTTTCGGAAATCATGCCAGAAATTGAGGTTCCCAGCGGAGCACCCAGCATGCCAGCGACCGCGAACAGAACGCCTGTTCTCAATTCCACTTCACCACGAATCAATCTTGGAGCCACGCCCAGCAGTGCCGTCCCGCCCACTGCAGCAAGTGAGACACCTACCGCCTCACGAGGTGCAAAGGACATGCCATAAACTAGCAATGGCACAGCGAAAACACCGCCGCCGCCACCGGTTAGTCCCAACGCAAAACCGATAATGGCTCCGAAGATGATTGCTAGGCTGAACATGATTCATCTCGGCATTGGTTCCAGGGCATCTTGGCGAGCATCATTCCCATGCCACAGGTGTCGGTGATCCCAGCGAAGGTCAGCCCGGCACCAATGAAGGCAGGAATCGCTGCCAGGTAAACGTTGCCCGTGATGATTGCAGCAACGGAGCCGCTGAGCGTGATCAGGCCTGCGCAGATTCGAACCTGTCGCTCCAGCGAAATCGCTTTCTTGCCACGCTCGACGGGCAGGCCTGCTTGTTCCCAGGCGGTGGTTCCTCCGTCAACGTTGACGATATTCTCAAAGCCAGCGTCAATAAACTTTTGGCACGCTTTGGTGGATCGACTGCCGCTTCGGCAAATCACATACAGAGGTTCGTGAGCACTGCCGTTTCGTTGCGCCATGACGTTTTTCGCGTCGAGCGAATCAAGCGGAACATTGCGCGCCATGGACGCGTGGATCTCGCGAAACTCAACGGGTGTTCGGACATCGATGACCTCCGTCTTGCCAGTCTGGTTGCGTTCGGCAAGCTGCTGGACGGAAATGGTAAGAAAGGAACTCATGGGAATCTCCTTCGATTCTAATAGTCGACATGTCGTGAGCCGACGAGGTGTTTGTCCAAAAAAAGGGTTACGGTTTTGCCGAGTCCAGGAATCGGCTCTCAATACAGTTCATGAGGTTCGCTAAGTGTGCCTCAGCGATCTGGTAGTACACTCGCCGGCCATCTCGAGCACTGGTGAAGAATCCGCAGCGCTGCATCAGGCGTAGATGCTCTGATGCCACGTTGTCTGGGATCCCGCAGTCTTCAGCAATCTCGCCCACGGTGTATCGGCCATGTAGCAGTAATTGCACGATCCGCAGCCGTACCGGATGAGCCAGCGTCTTGAGGCATTCCGCCGCTTCTGCGAATGCTTCGGGGCTGCCGGCTGGCTTGGATGTCGCTGCCGTCTGTGTCTTGGTGGTTTTCTTTGCCATTTGTAAACTCTCTGTTATCAATATATCGCTATCTCACGAGATGTCAATGAGTGTTTCTTGTGTTTTCTTCGTCATTCCCCGTGGGGCCAAGCATTGCTTGGCCGGAAACAGTGCCGGGTCTCTTGCCCGATGGCGGCTCAACCTCATGCCCGCCCTGGGAATCAACCAGGCGGCGCAATCCAATGGCGTACAGTTTTTTGCTTCAACGTGTTGAGTTGCAGCAAGTACAGTTTATATCCATTGACTCACAGGATTTTAGCTATGGTTCTCCTTCGCCTCTTAGGGATTACCGCCGTTGTTTTAGTGCCGCTGGCCTCCCTGAGTTTGGCTGAAAAGCCGAACATCGTTGTCTTGATTTCTGACGACACAGGATACGGAGACTTCGGTTGCTATGGTGGCGGGGTCGGCCGAGGGATGCCCACGCCTAACTTTGATCGGATGGCTCGTGAAGGCATGAAGTTCTGGTCCTTCTATGGTCAGCCTAGTTGTACGCCCGGCCGGGCGGCGATGCTCACTGGCCGAATCCCCAACCGAAGTGGCATGACAACCGTGGCCTTTCAGGGACAAGGCGGTGGCTTGCCAGCTGCGGAATGGACCTATGCCTCGGTGTTGAAGCAAGCCGGTTACAACACGTTCTATTCAGGAAAGTGGCATTTGGGCGAAGCCGACTATGCGATGCCCATCAACCACGGGTTTGATGTGATGCGGAACACGTTCTTGTATCACCTCAACGCCTACACCTATCCGCTTGAATCGTTCAACCCTGACATGGATCCCGAACTGCGAGCCTTCTTCGAAAAGGTCACCACGGGTCTTCTGGAAGGCGAAGCCGGTGGCAAAGTGCGAGAAGTCGCCAAGATCGACGATCGAAACATCGCCGAAATCGATATGCTGACAACGAAGGTTTCCTTGGAGCACATGGAGAAACTCGCAAAGCAAGACAAGCCGTTTCTGATGAGCATCAACTTCGGCAAAAACCACCAGCCCAACCTGCCTGCCAAGGCGTTCAAGGGAGCGTCTCCAGCGAAGAGTCCATACGCAGATTCTGTTGTTGAGCTCGATCATCACGTTGGCGAAGTGCTGAAAAAGATCGAGGCATTGGGGATCAAGGAAAAGACTTTGGTGATCTACACGGTCGATAACGGTGCCTGGCAAGATGTTCATCCAGACTCGGGTTACACGCCGTTTCGCGGGACAAAAGGGAATTGTCGAGAAGGCGGTAGCCGCGTGCCGGCGCTAGCTTGGTGGCCCGGGACAATCGAGGCTGGCCGTGAGTCACATGAGATTGTTGGCGGTTTGGATCTCTTGGCAACCTTTGCCTCGCTCGCTGGCGTCGATGTGCCCAAGCTGGATCGTGAAGGGAAGCCGATCGTGTTTGATAGCTATGATATGACACCGTTGTTGATGGGCCAGGACGGTTGGAAACGGGACACTTGGTATTACTTCACCGAAACAGAGTTGTCTCCCGGCGCTGTCCGCTCCGGTAAATGGAAGGCCGTGTTTAACTTGCGCGGCGACAACGGGGCCATGGCGGGAACGGAAGCACCGGCACCAGAGTTGGGTTGGCGTGGGCCAGAGAGGTACATTGCAACCGTGCCAGCGGTTTACGATCTCTGGCAGGATCCTCAAGAACGCTACGATGTGTTCATGAACAGCTGGACAGAAAAGACTTGGACGCTGGTGACGTTCAATAAATCGGTTGCCGAGCTGATGAAGACCTATCAAATCGATCCGCCGCGAAAGCTTCAAAGCGAAGTCTATACAGGACCAATGACCATCGAACGCTTTCGCAAAATCGAGGACATCAAGCAGCTGTTAGAGAAGAAAGGTTTCGATCTAAAACAGCTGGAAAACTGAGGCACTGTTGCCAGCGCCGACGGCTTGATCTTGCGTGGCGCAACAAGTGTTCGCTGCGGGAATCGTGAACGCTGTGTCGTCCTTGGATGACGCAGCAGTCCACTGGCAGGGGCCTTTAAGGCGTCCTCTAGCACTGTAGGTTTTGGTAATGTCTTTCGGCTAACCGGCGTCGCGCTTGATCGCTCTGGCAGTTTGTGGGATCGGCTGGCAAAGTTTTCGTTCTCTGGCAATGACATTCGTGTTATAACATGATATGACGAAAACCTGTTCTCTGCCGATTGATGTTGAAACATGATGTGCCGATCGCTCGCTACGCTGTGGCTGCTTTGTTTTCTTGCTAATTCTTCGTCGGGTCAGGCGACCCAACTGATTTCCAAACGTCAGTCGCGACCGAACGTGCTGTTCATCGCGGTTGACGATTTGCGTCCCGAACTTGGCTGTTACGGCGCCTCGCATATCCATAGCCCAAACATTGATGCGTTTGCCGCTAGTGGACGTCGATTCAATCATGCGTACTGCCAGCAAGCTGTGTGCAATCCATCACGCACGAGTTTGATGACCGGGATGCGGCCCGATTCCATTGGTGTGACTGGGAATCATTCGCACTTTCGCACTCAGCATCCTGACATCGTCACACTGCCGCAGCATTTCAAGCGGCATGGCTATCATGCCGCCGCCATTGGAAAGATCTACCACGGCGTTTTTCCCGACGGCGCCAGTGTCACCAAATGGGACACCATGGGGGATCCCGAAAGCTGGTCCGTTCCCGCGCTCCGCTTTGGACCGCGCTACTACTATACAGAGCAAGGCATCGCGGCCGCGAAGTCGATCTATGAAAAGATCTACCGTCCCCAGAATCCTGGGCCAGATGACTGGACGACAAAACTGGTGTTCGGGCCCGCGACGGAATCGCCTGATGTGGCGGATAATGTCTTGTATGACGGCCAGGTGGCCAATGCGGCAATTGAGCGACTCAGCGAGCTAGGCGATCAAGATCAACCGTTCTTTCTAGCCGTTGGTTTCATCAAGCCGCACTCGCCCTACATTGCCCCCAAGAAGTATTTCGACCTGTACGAAGGTGTTGATCTGCCGGCTGATGTCAACTTGCCTGACAACGCGCCACCCTTTGCGGGACATCGTTCCGGTGAACTAAGGCGTTACACCGACCAGCCTGGTTCCGGCCCGATTCCTGATGTGAATCAGCGCCGCGTTCGTCAAGCTTACTACGCCTGTGTCAGCTATATCGATGCGCAGATCGGGCGTGTGCTCAGGGAACTGCAACAGACGGGGTTAAGCGAGCGAACGATCGTCGTGCTCTATGGGGATCATGGTTATCACCTTGGCGAGCAAGGCTTGTGGGGAAAGACAACGAACTTTGAACTCGATACTCGGGTCCCACTGATTATCCGTGCTCCCGGCATGCACGCCGCTGGACAGGCCAGTGATTCTCTGGTGGAACTTGTGGACCTGTATCCGACCTTGGCTGAACTGGCTGGGTTGCCAGTGAACGAACAGTTGGAAGGCAGCAGCTTGGTTTCCGTTCTCGGTGATCCCGAACAGGTCATCAAATCAGCGGCGGTCAGTCAGTACCCCAGGGCCGGAGGCTTAATGGGATATTCGCTGCGCACGCCAACTCATCGTTTGACGAAGTGGGTGCACAAAGCGTCCGGTCAAGTGCGCGCGACAGAACTCTATGACTATTCCGGCGGTCTGGTGGAGACAGAGAACCTCGCCGCCGAGAATC
This sequence comes from Stieleria bergensis, assembly GCA_007745635.1. Lineage (GTDB taxonomy): Bacteria > Planctomycetota > Planctomycetia > Pirellulales > Pirellulaceae > Stieleria > Stieleria bergensis. Next base: position 6,968,612 of record CP036272.1, on the reverse strand, counting down.
CTGAATTAGCATCGCGTTTGTCCACGCAGTTACAGTCGTTGGTGACGTCTGCCGAGTGGAAAGAGCGTTCAAGGGAACCCGAGGGATCTCAAGGGGGCGGCGGCGATGTGTCGGATCGTGTCTTGGGATTTGAGCGGGCACGGCCCGGCAACTTCAGTAACCTGCAAACGAAGCTTGGTGCTTGGCATGTTAACGCCGGTCGCGCACTGATCGATGATCGGCACGCCAAAACCGGTCAGCAATGTTTGCAGCTGACCGGCGGGACCAAGACGGTGGCGACATTGCAGTTGGCTGAAAAGGTGGCTGCAGAAAGTGTTCTTGCGTTTTGGGCCTAGCGATGGACGGTGAGAAAGCCCTTTTCATTTCGTATCGAGGCAAAGAATGCAAGCGGCTGGCAGGAAATCTTCAACGGTGATCAGAAGGTACGTGTTGGTCGTGGATTTCTCTCCCGCGTCGTTGTGCCAGTTGACAAGGGAGTCCAGCAACTGCGATTTTTGGTCACTAGTCCCCCAAAGACAGGTGTCTTGATCGATCACCTGGAGATCGCGCTGGCTTCTGAAGTTGAATGGCCGCTGCAACGACAAACCCTCTTTCAGCAGCGTGAAATTCCTGATGGTGTTCCGCGTCTGGGACATGCTAAGGATGCCAAGCAGTTTGGCTATCGCATTCCGTCGTTGCTGGTCACCAAGCAAGGAAGCATCCTGGCGTTCAGCGAGCGCCGATTGGGGCTGCATGATCACGCACAGAATGACATTGTGCTTAAGCGAAGCACTGACGGTGGCAAGACTTGGAGCGAAGAGATCGTTGCGTACGAAGACGGCAAGAACTCGATCAACGATCCGCTTACGGTTCAGTTAGACAATGGCCGGATCCTGTTGATGTTCGCGCGGTTTCCCTATGGGCGACATGCCCGCGATGCCGGTTGGATTAAAATGGCCAGTCTTGGCTACGATGATCCCACAGCCAATGTGTTGACATTCCTGTGCCATAGTGATGATGACGGTTTAACCTGGTCCCAGCCAGTTGATATTAGCCGGCAGGTCAAACATCCCGCCTTGCTAAATGCCAACACCCCAGGCGCCATGATCCAGTTGACGAAGGGGCCGCATCAAGGAAGAATCGTGACGGGGCTGTGGGGCACCTATCCAGTGACACAGGGCGGTAAGCGATCGCGTGAGTGGCGAGTTGTGGTCGCTTACAGTGATGACAATGGCCAGTCCTGGCAGCGTACTGAATTCCTGCAAGACGCCAGCCAGTTGGGTTTTCCTAACGAATGTCAGGTCGTCCAGGCAGCCAACGGTGACTTGGTTTTGATCAGTCGCAACCAAGGTGGCAAGCGTTTTCGCAAGAAAGCCATCAGTCGCGATGGTGGGGAAACATGGACGGCTCTGCAAGAGGACACGACTTTGCCATCGGTCGCTTGCATGGGGGCGGTTGTCAAAGGCCCCGTCAAACCAGATGGTAACTGGGACTTGTGGGCTTCGTTTCCCTCAGCAGCAGGCCGAAAAGCGGGTCAGTTTGCGGTTTCACGGAATCATGGCCAGTCTTGGCAGATCGTCAAAGTCATTCCGGGACACTTTGCGTACTCGGCATTGCAGGTGTCACCGGATCAAAAGAGCCTCTTATGCTTGTTTGAAGACAACGGTTATCGAACGGAATCATTCATCAAGATTCCATTTGATCAGCTTCTCTCTGGCCACGCAGAGGATTCGGTGCGACCCAAGTTGCCTTCAGAAGGGTTCTAGGGTTTTCTTCGATTCGCGTTCTGTCCCGCTGCTGGATAGGAGTCGATTACCGCTTGCAGTTTCTGACGCACGGAGTGGATGGTGGCATTGGCTGGATCGCTGCCAATCGGCTGCTTTTCAAGCACGTCATTCACGGTGTCGTAGAGCTGGCCATTGTCGTAAAGCTTGTAGCGTTTGTCTCGGGCAAAGCGAACTTCGTAGTGGCTGTATTTGTCGTTGTATTTCTTCGCTGATGGCCTGGGAAAATAGTAGCAGTAGATCGCTTCGCGCTGTTTGCCGCGTTGGCCAATGCACTGCGGCCAGAAACTCCAGCCATCGCCGTCTTCGATTGTTTTTGCCGGCAGGCCAGCAGCCTGGACCATGGTGGGGAATAGATCCGAGAAGCAAACCAGATCATCGACGACTTGCCCGCCCGATGCTTTGCCCGGCCAGTTGACGATTAATGGGACGTGGGTGCCGTAGTCGTGAGTGTAGCCTTTCCCGCCGCGAATTTGCTGGCCATTGAGTTCCGATGTTAGGACGGAGTTGGTGCCGTTGTCGCCGGTGAAGATGATCAGCGTGTTCTCTCTGAGTCCAAGCTCTTTTAAGGTGTCCTCCAAGCGACCAACGTTTTTGTCGATGTACTGCACCATGTCGATGAAATTGCTTTTACTGTCTGTTGACTTAGGAACTTTGCTGTCTGGAGTGACGGGGAATGGATTGTGCGGCAAGATCATCGGAAAGTAGGCCAGGAACGGTCCATCTTGATTCCTCTTGATGAAATCAATCAGGAAGTTCGTCGTGATGTCAGGGCCATAGCTTTCGGCTGGAAGATCCAATAATTTGCCGTTCTGGACCAACGATGGATTCCAATACCGCTTGGACCCTCCGCCCGGGAAGTTCCACAGGCAATAGCTATCAAAACCAGCGTCCTGCGGTGTGATGCCGCCCTTCTTTGTTAGTAACTGCCACTTTCCTGCAACAGCGGTCGCATAGCCATGCTGTTTGAAATGGTTGGCAAACGTTGGCTCGCCTTTGGGATAAACGCCAAAGTCATTGTAGTTATAGACGTTGGACTTGCCGGTCATCAAATTCACGCGGCTGGGAGTGCAAAGCGGCGTGGAGTGGCAGTTTTCAAAACGAACGCCGCCAGCCGCCAAGGCGTCCAGCCGGGGAGTCGCGTATTCATGGCTGCCATAAGCACTAAAACACTCGAATCCGACGTCGTCACAGAGAATCATGATGACGTTCGGCTTGTCCGCTGCCCACAGTGGTAGCGCAGTCATTGAGAAAACAACAAGTGATAGCAACCGGGTGAGCATGCGTCTTCCTCTGTGAATGACCCCGGCGGTTGAGGTCATCTTGGTTTAGGTTCTCAGGTCAAAGAGGACCATTCTACATCGTCGTTCAGCAAGCGTTGGTACCCGCCGTGTAGGGTGCCGTGCTTTGCACGCACCAATTTTCTCGCAGGCATTCTACGGTTTGATTGGTGCGTGCAAGCACGGCACTCTATCGAATGCGTGTTGCAAGCATTCAACCGCACTTGAACGGGATCGGGTTGAGGAGTTCCAAGGCGCGCATTAAAAAAGGCACGCTTTGTGGCGTGCCTTTCAATCACTGAATTTCAATCGAGTGTGCTTTACGCACGTTTGCGGCGGCGGAACATCAGTCCAACGCAACCAATGGAAAGCATTGCTAGCGAGCTTGGCTCGGGGACAGCGAACGCTCGCGCTAGGCCACCGATCTCTTCTGGGGTTAAGGCGCGTTCGTAGGTTCCCACGCCAAAAATCTCGCCGACGAGTGATTCATTTGGGCTGCCACCGAGATAGTTGGTTTGGCCCGGCAGATCACCATTCACAATCCACGAACCGCGTGTAGCGACCCCGCGGAGACACCATTAAGGTAAATCTCCATCTCACCATCCGGACGGTTATTGAAGATCACGTGCGTGTCGGCATCGAAGAGCGAGGACGCGCTTGGGAATCGGTGATCCGAGTATCCACGGATTGTAATGCCGAAAACTCCGGTGTTTCTCCACTGTTCCAGCTTTAGGATCGTGTCCTCGCCAGCCCAACCTTCGTACTTGGCAAACGCAATGGAACCTCCATTGTTGGATGCGTTGTAGATGAATTCAAAAGCCGCACCGGCGCCGACAGTGGTTGTGTTGTTGTCTTCGTCTAGGTCGCCGAAGTTGTATTGAATCGCGCTGTTGCCACCGTTAAAGGTGTATCCGGTCTTATCAGCCACGACATTGCCGGAGATCGATTTCGCCTGGTTGTACCAGTTCATGATCCCCGCTTCGGAGTGGCTGGTCCATAGTACGGAGAAAAGTGTCAGGCAGGTAACCGACAGGAGTCTTTGAGTTGACATCGTCTTGGCAGGCTAGATGGGGCAACAAAACTGTTTGAGCCTGCAAGCTAGACGCGCCGTGTCCCAGTACAACGGAAAAATGGGTCGGAAGATAGAAAAGAACCGCAAGATGGCGGCTGTCCCCGGGGGCCAGTGATGTACCCATCCGCCCCGTGGGCGGTTCGCTTGCCTAGTGATCTTGGGGGGAGTAGTGTCTGTTCAACACAGCCCGGGCTTGAGAGACTCCGATCGGAGGTCGAGAGGAGGTGGCCGATTCGCTGCGAAGGCGGTTCATCATTGAAACCAAGAATGCTGGTTCAGCAGCGCCGTTGCTTTGACCGCTCTGGCGCCAGTGTTTGTCCGAGACGGTTTGGCGCGTTGAGCATCAATTTACGGGGACGGGCCGACCACGAACCCGATTTCGCCAGACATGATCGAAGTGTTTAGGATTGCCGTTCCAGTTCGTCCAGTTGCTGGCCGATCTCTTCAGCCTCAGCCCGCTTCTGATCGCTTTTCTTGCGATTCACGGTTGAGAGGTCATAGGCTTCTTGCATGAGCTTGTTGTACTTGGTTTGCAATTTGACTTTGCTGTTAGCGGAACCGAACATTGATCGTGGTCTCCTAAGAGGTTTGTGAATCGCGAGCGGACAACGACGTCCATTGCCAACGCGACAACCGCAGGAGGATCACTTCAGTTCACAGGATTCTGCTTTACATCGGCCAGTTAATTTCAATCTGTTTTTCGCGAACAGCTTGTAGCCGAAATCTAAGCCATGAGAGATTCCCGGCAGTCGCGTGATCGCAACGATCGCCCGAAAGCGTAGCGCAGCGTAGACGCGACGGAAGACCTCGACACCAACGATCCAAGAACCATCGGGTAGACGTCCTTGGATCTCGTCCATGAACTCGGTCATCGATTTGCCATAATCGGCAGGGCGAAAACTGGGATGAGCGATGTCGGTGAAACGGATGTGATCGCGACGATCCATCCAGCGAAGGAATCTGATTTCACGAAGGCACAGCGGACAGTCTCCGTCAAAGAAGACTTCGACCTGCCAGTCACTTCCTCGCGGGTGGTTCATGATTCTGTCTGGGTCTGATCGGCATCGTCCAGGCGAATCAACACTTCATTGCGACGCAAGCGTTGTGGAGTGAACGGTGGATCGTAGCCTGCTGCTTCAGACGTGGTTGCACCCTTTAGCCCTCGCGCTTTGATCCACTGGCGCAGCGTTGCCTCCTGTTCTTTGGCCAGCTTTTTGTCGAGCCGGCCAGCGAAACGAATGACCGCGAAGCGTCCGCCCTCGCGTTTGCGAATGGTCACACCAGCCCCTTGCGGATCAGGAACGCCATTGGCGGCCACTTCCTTCGGTAAGACAAAACCCATTGAGACCTCGGCGTCGCTGGTCTTTCCTTCCATGAAGACAGGCGTTGTCATGGCAATCTTTTGCTTGTCTTCGTTGGCACCGCTGATGTATTGAAACAATCGCATGAAGCTGCCGTCACGTCCCTGTGAATCCATTTCAGAACGGGTCGAGACAAGCATCAAATCGGGGTATTGGCGAATTTCGATTTTACCGTCAGCTTCCAGCACTTTGTATTCCGCTGACTCATACATCGCACGAGCAGCCATGGCCCAGGTTGTGACACCGACTCCGATGAGCCCCACCATCGCCGTCAGAATGATCATTCGTCGTTTCATCACTGTCTCCTACAAATGAATTGGTAACCAACTATAGCAAGCCGGCTAGAGAGCCAAGTGCTGGCCTTGTGACGGTGAACGGTCATGGCAGCGGGGCTGGATCACAGCGGTGTTGAGCAGGGCTTGGAACGCGGTCTTTCTGGGTGAGGGTCGGTTAACTTGGTTTGCGAATTTCCGGAATCCGTAAGTGAATCCGGAATGATTCGATGTGTTTTCGCTCTCCTTTTAGATCTAGGAAAACGAGATGACTGACGAGAGGAGACAACTTTGTTGTGCTCAGATAGATCGCATCATCATGATGGCTTGGGAGGATCGAACGAGTTTCGATGCGATTCGCCAGCAATTCGGAATCTCACCTGGCGAAGTGATCAAGCTGATGCGGCGGGAATTAAAAGCGAGCTCATTCAGACTCTGGCGGAAGCGAACCCGCAGACGAATGACCAAGCATGAAGCGAAGTTTTCGCAATCTCAGTCGGGGCAACCCTTGCGTCGGTTCAGAGCCAAGTCGCAGCGCGGCTAGCCGAGTGTCAGGATGCGGCGAGCGGGTCGGCTCTGGTCGCGCGATCCTAACTGTCAAATCACAAACGGGATGAACCGTTTGGTGCGTTTCTGATAGGCCTCGTACTCTGCGAACTGAGCGCTCAACTGCTCTTCTTCGAGGTTGGATTTCAACACCAAGACGACGATCAGGACCGCCAATGCGATGCCTTTCCAAGGGTGGAATGGCATCAACGAAAAGCCCACGCAGGCGATGCTTAGTCCTGTGTACATCGGATGCCGAACGAATCGAAAGGGGCCCGTGGTGACCAGCTGAGTTCGTTCGTTTGCTTCGGGCATCACGCGCACTTTTCGAACTCCCACCGCCGCCACGGCCCAGGCTCCCCAAAAGAAGCCGATCACCACCAGCAGAATCGCAATCAAATCAACAGCATTGGGTCTCGCAGAAAGCACCAAGGCAGCCGCCAGAGTGCTCTGCAGGACGACCAGGGTGAGCGACTTCATGAAACAGCGAGTCTCGCGTGTGGGTAAGCTGTGTGGCCAGGTCCGCGTTAGAATCTGGATTGTGGACCTGCGTTTGGGAATGAACTATAATTCTAACCCCTTCCTGCCTTCCCCACGGCCGTCACTCGATTTCCTTTCCCGGCAGAAAGTCGCTGCATTGATCGTCATGATTGGCAGTGATCACTGGTTTTGCCGATCGCCGTGGCTAGGGAAACAATGAACTGGTTTTGATTGTCTGACGACCAGACAGCGATCAAGCTTGGAATCGCATTGTTTGCCTGTGCTCATGCCATCCAACCCTCCGCCTATTCGGGAGCCTCCCTTGCGTTTTAATGTTCGTTCGCGATCGTGGCTGGGCCTGTCTGTACTGCTATGGACCAGTCTTTGCCTGGCACCAGTAACCGTAACAGCCAACGAGGCTGCTGCGCTAGCGATGCCGGGGCCGATTCGGTCGATCATTGATTCAGCCTGTTTGGACTGCCATCAAGGTGAATCGGCAGAAGCGGGTGTTCGGTTTGATCAGTTTCAAACACTTAGCCAGGCCGCCAAGATCGACCTGCTGAACCGATCTCAGGATCAGTTGTTCTTTCAGTTGATGCCACCGGAGGACGCAGAGCAGCCTCGTGACACTGAGCGTCAAGAACTGACAAAGTGGCTGCGCCACGAACTGCGATCGCGGAATGCTTCAAAGTTGGACGAGAAGCTCCGCGAACCGGCTTACGGAAATTACGTGGATCACGATCAACTGTTCGATGGCTCGATCACTACCAAGCCATTCACGCCTGCGCGGCGTTGGTTGGTCAGCCCCCAAATCTTTCACCAACGCGTCAACGCAATCTTTAAACTTGATGGCCGGTCGCGACAGTCAAAGTTCTATGGTGTCACCAATCCGATCGTCTTGCCCGATCACTCTGGAGTGCGTTACTACGATACTGCTACGCTTGATGGTGGTCACCTGCTAGTGATGCTAAACAATGCCCAGTGGATCGCTGACAAGCAGATCATGGCGGCCGTGCATCACGAAGACGATCCACGCAAGTTGGAGTTCCCGAATCCGAAAGACAAATGGTTGCCTTCTCATGCGCCGGAAGCCTTTGTGGCAATTGTTGGTCTTGAATCGATGCCCAGTGACGAGGTCATGATAGCGGCGATTCATGCTCAGTTCGACAACGTGCTGCAGCGACAGGCCACCGAGTCAGAGCTGCACGAATACCTGCCACTGCTCAAGTCCGCGATTGAACTCGGTGGTAATGTCGAAGGCCTGCGGCAGATGCTGATCAGTGTGCTGCTGAAGTCCGAATTTTTATACCGCTTGGAGTTCGGTGCTGGTAAGCCGGATGCGTTTGGCCGCCGGAAACTGTCCCCGCGCGAGGCAGCGTATGCGATTGCTTACGCCATTGATGATCGCATCCCTGATGCTCAGCTGTTTCAGGCCGCTCGCGAAGGACGTTTGCAAACAAAAGAAGATTACCGCCGCGAGGTGAACCGGTTGCTGGACGATAAGCAGTCGTTTTATGCGGTGGCTGATCCGACGCTTTCGGGGATTACGATTCATGGTAGTCAGGTCACGCACCCCAAGATCAATCGATTCTTTCGCGAGTTCTTCGGTTACCCGAGTAGCACAAAACTGTTCAAAGATGTTGCTCGCAGTGGAGGATTCTATGACAACCTTGAACGTGGTTACAGCGGCACGGCGGGCTCGGTGACTGGCGAGGCGGACTTGATTGTCGATCGCATTCTACGTGAGGACAAAGAGGTCTTCACACGTTTGCTGACGACCAACGAATACTTTGTGTTGCATACGAAGAGCAACGAAGAGGGTAGAAAGCTTGTCGAACAGTGGCGGCGGGCTTACGAAGGCTTGAAGGACACTGATTGGAAAGAGAACACAGAGCAAGCGCTGCTCGACAATTTTGAAACTCATCAAGAACTCTTCAAGATCATTCGCATTGATAACATTCGTGAAGATCGCCGCCGCGTGCATCTTCGTGACTTCAGTCGGTTTATGGTGTTCTTTGAGAACACGTTTGGCAAAGGGATCACTCCCAATACTTACCCTTGGTTTTTTCATGGTGGGCAAAAGTATCGTCATGCCGAAATCTATAACTTGCCTCACGTCACTGGGGCAGGTCCCTTGCATTACGATGGCGTGTTCTCACGCGGTGAGTATCCCGATATCCAGACTTGGGATTACCCCGTCGAGCAACCCTTTGTGATCAAACATCGCATGGGGATCTTGACGCATCCCGCCTGGTTGCTTGCTCATTCGCAAAACGCCGAGACCGATCCCGTGCGACGTGGACGCTGGATTCGTGAGAAGCTTTTGGCGGGACGGGTGCCCGATGTACCGATCACGGTTGACGCACAGATTCCTGAAGATCCACACCGCACGCTGCGTCAACGGTTGGATTCAGTGACCGGCCAGCAAGCGTGCTGGAAGTGTCATCAGCACATGAATCCGCTAGGGTTGACTTTCGAGATCTTTGACGATTTCGGGCGCTATCGGACAAAGGAGAGCCTCGGGGATTGGGAGAGCAATCTGCTCATACGCAAAGGAAAACAAAGTGACCCCAATCAGAAGGCGGCGCCCGTCGATGCCTCGGGAATGTTGTCGGGTACCGGTGACCCGGCCTTAGACGGCGAGGTGAAAGACGCCTTTGATTTGATTGATCGAATGGCCAAGTCTGATCGCGTGCGGCAGTCCTTCGTCAGGCACGCGTTTCGGTACTTTATGGGCCGCAACGAGATGCTGTCCGATTCGCAGACCTTGATGGATGCCGATCAAGCTTATTTGCAGAGCGGTGGCAGCTTCCGAGCGGTGATCGTTTCGCTGTTGACGTCGGACTCGTTCATGTATCGCAAAGACAAAATAGGCTCGAACGACGATTGATGTATTGATTCAGCAGACTGGAAACTGATCTAATCGCTAGCCGTTGCCGATTCGCGATGAACGGTTCGGCCTAGTGATTGGATCGACTTTGATAACGAATCTTTGGCCGCGGCTTACAATCAAGCGGCTGATTTGACCCAACTCTTTTACCTCAGGAAGAAACCATGACCTCTCGCCGAGAATTCCTCTCACAGTCGTTGGCTGGTGTTGGAGCGTTGAGTTTGGCGTCGCAATCGTTAGCCGATCAGCGTTCGGAGTCGAAGCCGCCGATGCGTTTCATTTTCATGCACAAGGGCAATGGGCTGCTGCCAGACTCGCTGGCACTACCCACCTTTGATGCAGAACAGGCTGCAGCGGAGAAACAGAAGTCAGCCTTTGTGGCGGATCTGGACGAGCATGAATTGCCGGGCTGGATGAGTCCGCTGGCCGGTCACAAACAGAACATGACGATCTTGCAAGGCTTGTCAGGCAAGATGTGTACGACGGGGCACCACACTTGGTGTTCCGCGTTGGGAGCCTATAAAGCCAATGAGCGGCTGAGCACGATTCGCTGGGCAACGGTTGACTTCGAGCTCGCAGACTTGTGCCCCTCGCCGTTTCACCACATTGAACTGGCTTGCTTCCCCAGTGGTGGCGGCAACTCACGCGGCAATGTCAACGGGATTGAAAAAGGCTTTTCCGCTCGCGGGCCACAGCAGCCCAACTATGCCTTTGGTTCGCCAAAGATCGCCGTGCAGGAGCTGTTCAAGTCTGTCTCAGCCAATCAGGATGCCAAGACGCGGTATCAGCTTGAGCGTCAGGTGTTGAAGTTTCTTTCCAATGATGAGTCCTCGTTGGCGGCGCAGTTGAGTGGTTTCGAACAACGCAAAGTTGGCAACTACGCTGATGCCTTGAACGACATTCGGCAACGCAATGCACGTGTGGATGCCATGGGCGATGTGATTCGCAAGCACATCCCACAGCTTGATGCCAAATACATGGCGGAAGATCTTACCACCGTTGATCGTCAGGATGGGTTGGTTGAGGTCTTGTTGTCGACACTGATCTCGGGCATGACCAACGTGGTTGCCTTCACCGCGGATGAACTCGGAACGCCCTACACTGGGTTGCCAGGCATCGAAGGTGAGAACGTGAATCTGCATGATGTGGGTCACGGCAAGTCATTCGGTGGCGTTGAAGCACTGGGGATCCGGGACAAGGTTCGACATCAGCACATGACGTTGATCGATCGCATTGTCAGTCGGTTGAAGCGTGTGCCTGAAGGTGATGGCACGATGTTTGACAACACGATGTTGTTCTATTTGCCGAACAACGGAGAAACTCACCACAGCAAGGGCAGCGAGTGGCCGTTTGTTGTGCTGGCTGGAAACAACGCGCGGCTGGACATTGCTCGACGTTACATTCGTTTGCCGGGCTATAACCAGCCTGGACACAAAACGATCGGTAACTTGTACACGACGATACTCAATGCCTATGGCAATCCGATTGAGCACTACGGCGCTTTGGACGTAGCGTTAAAGATCGATCAGACCGGCGGAATCAAGTCGTTCCACGCATAGAAACGCCCGTCAAAGCGGCCTGCCGCCGCTTGCTGATTTCATCCCCACGCGGCGAGGCGCCGCGTTAAAAGGGCTGTTCCATTACGAATCCGTTTCGTTCAGGCGGACTCGGTCGAGGCCGAAATACAGTCGAGCGTTCCCGTTGTGAGCCAACTCGCGTAACGTTTCCAGTTCTGTCAAACGTAACAGTGTTGGGTGATCTTCCAATGCCTCGGCAGCCTTCACGCGTAGCGCATAGGCTTGCGTTTCTGCCTCAGCCTTGGCCTGGGTCGCTGCTGCCTCGGCTTGTTCACGCAGTCGTCGTGCATCGGCATCTGCCTGAGCATCTCGCCGTGTGATTTCCGCTCGAGATTCGGCCTCAATCTTGTCTACCTCGGCTCGTGTTCGCGCTTCAACGAGTTGTGCTTGGCTGTGCCGTTCGGCGGCGAGAACGCGGTTCATGATCTCCTGTAGGTTTCCCGGGAAGATCAAGTCCTTTACGTCCGCGCGTCGAATCGTGACACCATAGCTGCCGGCAGATTCCGTCACGTCGGACAGGATCTCCTCACTGAGTCGGTTCCGGTTGGTCAGGATTTCTTCCAGCGTCATCGATGCGAGTGCGCGTCGAGCGGCCAGTTGAACATCGCTGTATAGTCGATCTTCAAAGCTGTCCACGGTATGGACGGCGGCCTTGGGGTCTGTCACTCGGTACTGAACTAAAATGCTCACGCGAATGGCGACCTTGTCGGCCGTCAGAATTTCCTGACCCTTCAGCGTTAGCTCGCGCTCGCGAACGTCGACCAACAAACACTCAACGGTGGGCAGTTGCGTCAAAAATCGCTTTCGCGGTGGAATCTTGTAGTGCCCTGCTTCCAGGATCTTGGTTAGCTTGCCATCTTCGTAGTACAAGCCGCGGTGCGTGTCCTTGATAATGAATTCTCGCCCCGCTCCGCTAATGATCATGATGCACCTCCTATGGGTGACACTGATTGATGGTTGAAAGGTAATGATTGAATGGAGCCTCGGAGCGGAGTTGATATGAAGGACGAGTTCATCAGATGTGGAAAATCTGAGCGATCATTTCGAATAGTGAACGCAGGATCCATTTGCTTACTCGCTCCTAACGCCGCCGAGGCAAGTTGCTCGAGTGGGATTCGAACCCACGGCACCTTTGGCTCGAAGCCAAAGTGGTCAGCCAGTTACTTGCCGAGCATTCCCATGCTGGTCGCCTGATTGGCTACCAGCTGGTTTCGAATCTTGGAGTGCCGTTGCAGCGCGTTCGGGACATGTCGGTGAGCGCTGCGTGACCCTGGATGAGGATCTGCTCAGTAGAGACAACGAGCTGTTCGCTGGATGGTTGCCTCCAAGATGCGATTGACAATAGGAACGTCAAACTCTATCGCAGGTTCGCGATTTGTTGGAAAAGTTTCCTTCTCATGGTGGGTCAATTCAGGAATCCAACACCATGGGTTTGCACGTCACTTCCAGGCATTCCCCAACGCTCGGCTGCGGATGCTTTCCGCCGATCTATCATTTAGCGTTGTGTCGATTGATCGGTTGCTTTGGTTGATGGAAATGTCTCGTCATGATTCTCTTGGTCTTGCCCCATCAGCTGTTCGCCAAACATCCCGGTCTAAAGCGAAATCCAGACAAGATTGTGCTGGTTGAAGATTCGTTTTTCTTTGGCGATCCAGCGTGTCCAATGGAAATCCACCAGCAAAAGGTATGGCTTCACCGTGCAACCATGAAGCGGTACGCGGCAGGGTTACAGAGTAAAGATCACGATCTGACATACATCGACTACAACCCCAATCAGCCGCGATTGATTGATCAGCTGCCGGCTGTGTTGAGTCTGGCGGAAATGAAAGGAGAGACGCTTGCGGTAGTCGAGCCCACAGATTTCTTGGTCGAGAAACACATTCGCAAAGTCTGTGATCGATTTGGTCTAAGGCTTGAGCTGTTGCCGAACCCGGGATTTCTGAACACCACGGAGCAAAACAGGGAATACCGCCAGGGCAAGAAACGCTGGTTCATGGCGGACTTTTACAAGTGGCAGCGCCGGCGTCTGAGTGTCTTGATGGAGGGAGATCAGCCGCGGGGAGATCGCTGGAGTTTTGATGAAGACAATCGCAAGAAAGTACCCAAGAACCTACTGAGTGAGATTCCGGAACGATTGAAGCTAAAGCGTGATGCCTTTGATCAAGAGGCCGTGCAGTACGTCAACGAACGGTTTGCCAGTCATCCAGGCAATCTTGACACATTGTATTATCCCACATCGCATGCAGCTGCCAAACGATGGCTCCAGCATTTTTTGGAACACCGTTTTGAACGGTTTGGGGCATTTGAAGATGCAATCGTTGAAGGTGAATCATGGCTTTGGCACAGCATGCTTACGCCGGCTCTGAACATTGGGCTGTTAACACCAGATCAGGTCCTGAAGGCTGCGTTGAAGTTTGCCCAGCAAAACGAGGTGCCCATCAATTCGGTTGAAGGATTCGTTCGACAGTTGATTGGCTGGCGCGAGTACATGCGTGCAACCTATGAAGATCTTGGCGTCACCATGCGAACAACCAATCGTTGGCAACATCATCATTCAATGCCGCAGTGCTTCTACGATGGTACCACGGGCATCGATCCTGTGGATGACGTGATCCATCGTTTATTGGATACAGGGTATTGCCATCACATCGAACGATTGATGGTGTTAGGTGGGTTCATGTTTCTATGTGAAATCCACCCGGACGAGATCTATCGCTGGTTTATGGAAATGTTCGTCGACAGCTACGACTGGGTGATGGTGCCCAACGTGTATGCGATGAGTCAAAATGCAGACGGTGGAGCGATTACGACAAAGCCCTATTTCTCCGGTTCGTCGTATCTTCGCAAGATGAGTCATTATCGGCGTGAAGCATGGTGCGAAGTCTGGGATGGTTTGTATTGGCGATGGATCTGGCTGCATCGCGATGAGTTAGGCAGCAACCCGCGTTGGGCAATGATGTGCCGCATGGCCGAGAAGATGGATGATCAAAAACGAGAGTCACATCTTCATCATGCCGAATCCTTCTTGAAACGCATTCACAAGAACTGATCTCACGATGATCGATCGTCAGCACGCGATCCTATTAGAGCAACCACCCGTAGAGCACGTCTGATTCATGAACGCCAATCTCGTTTTCTTAACCAATCTGCTGTCGACGTGGTATCTGATGGGATTGATCTGGATGGTTCAAGTTGTTCACTATGAACTGTTTGATCGCGTGGGTGCCGATCAGTTTGCGCGTTATGAAACGGACCATACTCGGTTGATCACGCCGATCGTTGCCCTGCCCATGTTGATCGAACTGATCTCGGCGATGGGATTGATTGCCATGTCGCCGGCAGGATTCCCGCGATGGGCCGCTTGGGCTGGACTGGCTTTGATCGGGGTTGTTTGGCTGACAACGTTCTTTGTCAGCGTGCCCTGCCATTCAACGCTGGTCAATGGCTTCGACCAAGATGCTTATCGCAAGTTAGTGAACACCAATTGGATCCGCACGATCGCTTGGTCGCTGCGCGGGATTCTATTGGGTTACTTCACCGTGCGGTTAATCAATGGATAGCATCCGTCAAAGCGGCCTGCTGCGGCGTGCTGATTTCATCCCCACGCGGCGAGACGCCGCGTGGACTGACTGACACATGGACTGACGCGAACAGACGCTACTGCTCGTCGGAGGAGTTTTCGGGCTCATCCAGTCGAGCAAGACTCCACTGCTGAGTTTCACCGCCTTCGAAGTGCAGCAACACGTCGGTCGCGTTTTCGCTCAGGTTGTAGATTCCAGTTTCCATGATGGGCCACGGTTTTCCAACCGGACCCCAAGCAGCACGTTGAGACTCTTTGTCCACCGTGCCTTCGACTTCAAAGGCATCGTCGGTTGTGGTGTTCTGCACCGTGCCAGCGATGATGCCGTCTTTGTTGACAGCCAACTGTAAAAACAGCGTCGCGTCTTCAGCGTCACCATCTCGTTCCATGACTGAAAAGATACCTAGCGGCAGCCATTCCACGTCGTCTGTGTCGACGTCATCAGGGACCGCAGCAGCGATCTCCTGAGCTTGGGCTGCGTACTCATCCGCCGAGGCAATGACATTGTTTTCGTAGTAAACATTGTCACCTTCGTAGTAGATGTTGTCTCCGTAGGAATAGTACACCGGTTGCGTGTTCACACGGAAACACCATGAGGTGATCAAAGGGACTGAAGCCCAGCGATACCAGTTGACAGGATAGCGGTGCCAACCCCAACGCCATGGATAGCGATTCCAGAAATGGCGACCATAGACGGGAAGGTGCACAGGTGGTCTCCAGCCTGGCGGACGCCAACCCGGTGGACGCGCCCCTGGTGGTCGCCATCCTGGTGGACGCGACCCTGGGGGACGAAGCACTGGACGGTGGACAGGAAGGTTGGCCGGCGGACGAGCTCCCGGTGGGCGTTGAGGCCGAGTCGGTAACGTGCCGGGCCGCTCAGGTCGATCTCCACCACCGGGACGTTCTCCGGGCAGCGGTGTAATGGAGGGACGATCTCCGCCGCCGGGTCGGTTGCCTTCTCCGGGCAGGGGCATGATCGAAGGACGATCTCCGCCGCCTGGTCGATCTCCGCCGCCGGGTCGGTTGCCTTCTCCGGGCAGGGGCATGACCGAAGGTCGATCTCCGCCGCCGGGTCGAGTCCCGGGCGCTGGTAGAGTCGACGGACGATTCTGCAAGAAGTCACCGGCGGGATTGCTGGGCCGTGTGCCAGGTTGACCCGGTCGGATGAAGTCTTGGATATCTCCCAGTGATGGCCTGTTTCCTGGCAGTGCTGGCCGAGTGTTTGGCAGCGAAGGCCGAGTGTTTGGCAGTGATGGCCGAGTGTTTGGCAGTGATGGCCGAGTGTTTGGCAGCGAAGGCCGAGTGTTTGGCAGCGACGGCCGAGTGTTTGGCAGCGAAGGCCGAGTGTTTGGCAGCGAAGGCCGAGTGTTTGGCAGCGAAGGCCGAGTGTTTGGCAGTGATGGTCGCGTGTTTGGCAGCGATGGACGCGTGCTGGGATTCGACGGTCTGGTTGATGGGAATGAGGGGCGCGTTGAGGGCCTTGTGCTGGGCATCGAAGGCCGGCTGATCGAAGGCCGCGATGATGGCCGAGACATCGATGGCATTGAAGGCCGCGAGGTCGGTCGAGACATCGATGGCCGCGAGGTTGGACGGCTCATTGATGGCCGACTGACCGATGGTCGTGCCGATGGCCGACTGACCGATGGTCTGGCGCCGCCTCCGCCACGTCCACGCTGTGCAGACAGTTCTGCACTGGGTAACAACACCATGGCCAATAAGGCCGGCAGCACAGAGCGTGCCTTGATGGGAATGCTGAACATCGTTTTCATCACAAATGAGATGGGTTAGGTGGGGCGTTTGATTGTTCAATGGCGGCAACCGGAGCCAGCCCGCCAGAGATGGGCATCCTGCCGCGTTGGTCATTCCGGTTGGCGAACGACAATTGCGGGTTCCAGGTTCGGTAAGATCTGGCCGTCGATCACTCGCTTGACCTTTTCCACGCGATAGCTTGCTTCATCCAGTGGCGTCACGATCGACGTTGAAGATCCCTGTCCTCCGTCACCGAATGTTCCCACCGATTCGATTCTCCACTGATCACCATCCTTGGTCCAAGTCGCTTGAACGACCGTTCCTTCTTCGTCGAAAAGGTAGCTGCGAATCTGTTGCGAAGCGGCATCCCAGCTGATCAACTGAAGGCCCGATGATCGCACGTCTTCGCCAATGGTGACGGTGTATTTACGCGACAGAAATTTACCGCCGCGAGTCCGTTGGCAGCTCATGCGAATGGTCGAGTCGCCAGCTTTGTCCTGCCACTCGCCCTGCAGCCAATCCAGTTGGCTCAACGGATCCGCTGCCGCCGGGCCGCTACTCGCGGGCTGGGAAGGCGACACATTGTCAGTCACGCGAACGATTTGCCAGCCCGTGTCCTTTTTGACGTACTGGACTTGATACAGCGTTCGCGAGACGGTGCCATCGGCCCGAGTCACAATGGCCTGGCCGTCTTCGACGATTTCCCTTGGCGATGTCTCGCGGATCGCTTGAGTGCTGCATTCCAGTTTCAAGCCAGGGTGCAGCTCAAAGGTTTCGCGAAAGCTCTCGGCAAGTGCCTCGCGTCCTTTGACTTCATCACCCGTAGCATGATCGACGAAGATTCCGTCTATTGCCCAAAAACTTGCAAGTTCTTCCACGTTTGCGGCGTTAAACGCGGTCACGTAGTCCTTCACCAAACGCTGGATCGCTTGGGCAGACTCGGTTGTTGGAGCTGGTTGGCTCTCTTGGATGGGGGCCGTGGTTGCTGCCTCTTGCCCGGAGAGCGAACTGGTAAACAACAACGATAGCGATGCGAAAAACCAATGCTTCAATTTCATCTCAATGTCTCTATCAAGTTTCGCCGTGCAGAATCACACTTCAGTGTAGCTGATTCGCAGTGGCAGCGAATCAGATTCATGCCGCATTTTGATTTGCGATTTTATCCCGGTACAGTGTTGATCTGCATTCGGTTCTAGAGATGAGGGGAATTTGTTGGCGGATTCTCATTCAGGTCGATCGGCGGCCTGCGAGTGACGGTTTGTCGCTTAGTGATCATCGCAGTCGCTAGCTGCGGAAAAATCAACGTCGCGCGTTCTCGTTCTGCACCGCCCTGTCCTCCGCTGACCACCATGCTTCATCGTGTGCCTTCAACGAGACGCGTTTGCCGCGAACCAAGGCAAGCCATGCGCGCCGTTTGGTCCCAGCAACGGTTGGTTGCTTGCATCGCGTTGGAAAGCTACATTGTGAATTCACGATCGAGCAATCAATCCATGGGGCAAGTCAACGTGATTTATTTGTGTGAACGAGAGATCGGATCCGATAACACGGAGATTGGATTTCCGAGTATCGATGGCTGTCGCGCCATTGTGCTCGGTACCGCCGGCGGCTTGTATGGATTGCATCTCAATGGATCGCTAAACGGTACCAAGCTGGATGCGTTGGCCAACTTCGTAAACGGTGCTGCAGTGACGATCATGTATGTGGCCTGCAATCAGAACAGTGGCGCACGGGACATTGAAGAGGTGGCTCAGGTAGCAGCAAGGTTTGGCTGCGCAAACGCAACGTACTGGTTGACTACAGGGTTCCCAGGAAGTTCAGCGTACATTGACTTCATGTTGGTTCCTGGCAACAAATGTGTGATCCAAGCGCGAGCCTGGAATGAGGCCGCCGATAATGTTCCAGCGAACAAGTCAGGCTATGCCGCAGGTGCGAATCGAGCGATGGCCAATGGCGGCGCTCCAGGGCAAATGTATGCTGGCCTCAGCCGAGCCGGCATGACGACTTATTATCCGATCAAGCTTAACCTTTAGAACAGGCAGACTCAGCATCAGTCAGCCCGAGTGCGGAGTTTCCATCGATGAACTGAGACGCGTGGATTGCGCTCGGAGTCTCGATCCGAGCAGCCAGACACTAGGATCTGCTAGACGCCTTGATCTGCCGTTTTCTCCGCTGTCGGCACTTGCCACTGCGCGAATTGGGGGTTTGCAAACTTTGCCAATGTCTCCCCTGTCTCTGCGATGTAAGATGCAGGCTTGGTGCTCGATTGAATGAGTGAGCCCCGCCAACTGTTGCAAAAACTTCCCGGCTCTCAGGGTGGTTTTGCAGGGCGGTTTTCTAGGGTGTCGTGCTGTTTTCTTGATGGAATCTTCGCTGTGAGTATTGAAACCGTCTTTGATTCACGGTCCTCGAGCACGTTGTTTCGCAAGGATCCGTTAGGCAATCGCGCTCTGCTTGGCGCGGTTGCTCTGTCCGCTGCACTGTCACTGCTAGCGATCTACACCACGCCGGGGAACTTGGTGCTTGGCACCACACCGCTGCAGGCCAGGCACCTGCTGGAGATCGTGGCGATTGCTTCGTTGCCAACGCTGGGGCTTTCAGCGCTGAAAGAAGTGTTTCAATTTAAGTTCTTGTAGAAACCGAAGTGCTAGTGCGTTCGCTCCAGCGGAGCGGGCAGCGCTGCACACCGCTCGCTGACCGAACACCTCCGGTCAGCAGGCAAGCTTGCCAAGACTTCCGTCGTTTGGACGGGAGGATGCGGCGCGGTGGTCTCATTCCGCCGGCAGTGTCGCGAAGTCAACGATGACCGGCAAGTGATCCGACAGGATCCAAGTCGTTTCCGATGCGACGACCTGGGCACGCGAAACGTGTTTGGCCAATGGAGGCTTGGCAAAGACGTAATCCAGTCGTCGAGCACTGCCGTGATCGCCGGGCTTTTCGATTTTGGTTGGAAAGCTGCCAGTGAATGCAAAGTCCGGGCCGCGTTGGGAGTTTTCCAAGTCCACAAAGCCTGCCGCTTTGTAATGCTCGATGACGCTAAAGTCCAGTTTGCCCCTGCGCAGATTCTTCTCGCCGTACTTCTGATCGCGTTGATTGAAGAAGGGCTCCAGCTTGCCATGTTGATAGTACTTGGCATCGTCGCTGGAGAAGGTGTTGAAGTCACCCGCTAAGATAACGTGCGATCCTTCAGGCAGTGAAGCGACGTCCTTCAAGATCAGTTCCGTTTCTCCGAGGCGTGTTTCCCAGTTGCTGGGGTGAAGATGGATCACATACACATACAGCCCACGAATTTTGACTCGCAGCAAGCCATGATGAAACCCGGTCAGCGTGCGCTGGATCTCCTCGATCGGATATCGTGAGGTGATGCCAGTTGAAAAGCCCTTGGTTTTAAGCAGTGCAGAATGCGGATGTTGCCAAGCCGCGGCGTCCTTGGCCAATCGTTCTTCGGTGTAACCATTAAGCTCTTGAAGTGACACGATGTCGGGGGCCTGCTGTTTCATCCAGGTCAGATACGCGGGCTTGCGATCTGGGACTTTGCTGAATCCGTACCATACATTGTACGTAATGAGTCGCAGGTGAGCCGATTCGTTTTCGACAGCCTGGCTGTGCTGAGCGGTGAGCGTGAGACACAGGAAAACGAGGATAATCAGGTGACGGTAGGCGGTGATCATTTTGTTCACGCAAGACCAAAGAGAAAGAGCCAGTGGTGAGATAAAGGACACATTGTAATTCCCGACGCGCTCGAGGAGGTGTAAGAATGGCTGCGTCTGACGGAAGTCATGAGGCCCAGTGCGCGACACCGGCGCAAGATTGTGTGCAGGTGCAAATTGGAGTTCGCGGGTTCTGGCCACCAGGCAAGGTCAGTCGTGTTTCGTTATCCTAGCGAATTCGGCCAACGTCCCATTCCACTTCGTTTCAATTGACCAGAGGTTTAAAATGTCACGCAGCGGCATACTGTTACTGGTGTTCTTGATGGGTGCTGTTCCTATCGCGTCCGCTCAGCAAGATCAGCGACGGGAATCGGAGGCAAAACCAGTGCCCGATTTTCAGCCGCAGAATGATCGTGAACGCGCATTGTTCGAAATGATCAAGGAGTTGCGCAGTGAAGTGGCTAGCCTGCGCACCCAATTGCGATCTCGGGAACGCAGTCTGCCCAATCTTCGCGATCGAGAAGGCTCGATCATCCGTCGACCTGCTGAGGGCGATGCTGCGAGAGAAGTGTCGCGACGAGATTCACCGCGTCTGGATACTCAAGCAAACGCATTGTATCGCAAAGCCCAGCGAATCTACCAAGCCTACGACAAGAACAACGACAAGCGCGTGTCGTTCGAAGAATGGTTGGCCATGCGTGAAGGCGAGATGACACCGGAGCGGCGAGCACGCGAACGACAATATTTCGCGGATCCTGCTGGTGAGGATGAAGTCATCACGCTTGATGAGTTCTTTCGCTGGATGGAGCGACGGTCTCGAGGCGGTAAGCGTGAAGACGCCGGTGAACGAACGGGTTTACGTGCCCGCGACGGTGCCCGTGAAGGTAGTCGAGAACGATCGGGACTGCGCGAGAGTGATCAGCGGCCCAGCGGCCAGCGCGAATCAGAAGCGGCTGATCGCTGAAACGTCGGCCTCGCTAAGTTCCACTGAGTTGGCTTGCCATGGAAATGGAGTTGGCTGGGTTAGCCCCACTGAATCACTTCATGGTCGGCGACGAGCCAGACCTGATCGGTGGTTTTGGGCTCGATGATCTGCGAGCCCGTAAAGCTGCCGAGCGCCGGTAATACGAGTGTGCCTTCGCGATACCAAAAGCAGCGAAGTTTCAGACGGTCGGTGCGAGAATTAATCCGAACGGCTGGATGAATGTGACCCGCAAGCACAATGGCTGACGGGTCTTCGGGGACGACAGGATAGTGCGACACAATGAGGTTGTTCCAGATTGTACCGGGCTTGACGAGTTGGATCGGCCAGTGGCTCGGCAGTCGTCTCAATTGGGAGTCGTGATTGCCGGGGACCAGGTAGACACTGACGGGTGCGATTTCATCGAAGAACGGCTCCAAGGAGTGCACGGTTGATGGGGTCAGAGTTGCTTGGTCATGGAACATGTCGCCGAGAATGACCAGTTTTGTCGCCGAACTCATGTGCAGCATGCGCTTGATCTTCTGTAGAGTTTCATCAGTTGTCCCCTCCGGGACGGGCACAGCATGTTGCCGAAACGTCGCGTCTTTCCCAAAGTGTGTGTCGGCGACGTACAGGGTTCCGGCAGCCGGATCGAACACTCCTCCTGGGCTGCAAAGCCAAAGCTGATGATTCTTAATCGTGACCGGGTTTCTTCCGTGCACGTTCTAACCTGCCGCAGCTTCAAGTTGTTTCTGCATGCGCGCGACACGTTCAGCCAGTGATTCGCTGCTCAAGCGTTCACGCAGTTTGTCGACCAACAATGGAAACGCCAGCGGCGTCATCTTCTCGGGAGAGACAAGAATGATTTCACTGTCTTCAATGCGACGAATGGCACGCTGCAGGCGATTCGCATCAAGCTGCAAGTCAAGCACCTCTTGTTCGGCTTGTTGCAACAGTAGGTTCTCAGGATCGTAATTGCAGAAGACGTCAAATTGTCTTGCCTCTCATGGAATTGGAATTTTGCCTCCGGTGAATTAATCTCACCCCCCGAGGAGAATTCTGATGACAAAAAAACGACGATCTTTCACCGCTTCACAGAAGGCTGATGCGGTTCGCAGGCATCTTAAAGACCAAATTCCTGTCTCGCAGATCGCTGACGAGATGCACGTCCAGCCAACGATGATCCACAACTGGATCAATTCCGTGCTTCAACAGGCTGAACGCTCTTTTGAGTCGCCGCGATCGACGAAGGCTGAAACGTCCAAGCACGATGCCAAGCTCCAGAAGATGCGTGAGAAACTCGACGCTAAGAACGAAGTCATCTCTGAGCTGATGGAGGAGAACATCCGCTCAAAAAAAGAAAATGGGGAGCTCTAACCGGTCGCTGGGTTCCTCACGATACACGAGACCAAATCGTCGATTACATCAACCATTGGACGAAACAAACTGAGCTGCCTGCAAAGCAACTGCTGCTGTGGCTTGGCTTGGCGGCCAACAAGTTCCACACCTGGAAGAAACGCTACGGAATGGTCAATGACCACAACGGAAAGATCCCTCGCGACTGGTGGCTCGCGGATTGGGAGCGGCAAGCCATTGTCGCGTTCCATGACAAGAATCCACTGGAGGGTTATCGCCGATTGACTTTCATGATGCTTGACGATGACATCGTTGCGGTGAGCCCTTCGACGGTTTATCGCGTTCTCAAAGCAGCGGGGCGTTTGGACCGCAAATCCGCGACCAAGTCGCTCAAAGGAACAGGCTTCAAACAGCCTAAAAAGCCGCATAGCCATTGGCATACCGATGTTTCTTACATCAACGTTGGTGGAACGTTTTTTTACTTGATCACGGTACTCGATGGCTTCAGTCGTTACATCGTGCACCATGAACTTCGCGAGTCGATGACGGAAGTGGATATTGAGATTGTGATTCAAGCAGCGCTGGAAAAACATCCCGGTGTGAAGCCCCGAATCATCAGCGACAATGGTCCGCAGTACATCGCGAAAGACTTTAAAGCATTCGTTCGCTTCAACGGTTTGACGCATGTGACGACGAGTCCTTACTACCCGCAAAGCAACGGAAAGCAGGAGCGATTTTACGGGACGTTGAAGACGGAGTGCATTCGTCCCAATCCGCCGCGAGATCGTGACGAAGCGGTCAAGCAAATAGCTGCTTATGTGTGTCATTACAACGAGACGCGTTTGCACAGCGGGATCGGTTACATCACGCCAGCGGACTGCTTGAATGGCCTGTCCGGCGAGATCCATGCAGAGCGTGATCGCAAGCTTGAAGAAGCTCGTTCACGCCGTCGCGAGCAAGCATCACTTGCAATCGCGAGCTGATGTGAGAGACTGAGAGAACTTGGTCGGAGGATAGGGCACTGGTGAGGACCAACCCGAGCGCCGTGCCAAGTGAAACGTCGAAGGGCAGCGGTGTCAGACGATGTCGCTACTCTTCCCTTCGATGTTTCCACAATGCGAAAAACCTTCGGGCAGGATGCCTGATCTTCACGGCAGGAAGCCGCCATCCTGTACTACTCGCCGGTTAGCAAATTCCAATTCCCGTTGAACCAAGACAAAAGAACAGATTGCTGCTGGCCATCAAGTGTTTAGAACTTTTTCGACGGGTTGGTAGCCCTTGGTGAACGAGCCCTGCGACTCGAGCGATCTGTCGAAATTGCCGCTTGGCCATCTCGGTCGCATTCATGCTTTTATGTATGTCCTCGACCAAGGAATCGGAAGAGAAAACGCTCCCGTCAAGCAACGCTGACGGATCGATCTGAGTTGTGGATTGCAAGACGAAGCCATAGTCATTGCAGGCAATCGAGAACGTCGTCTTTTGGGCTTGTGCAAGACGATAGGCAGCGACAGCAGCGAGACCTTCATGGACGAGCCGACCTTCGAAGCAGTAAACAAACAGTTGCCACCCCGAGCGATTTTTCTGTTGTTCAATCAGTAACTGATCCATTCTGGGAATCACGCTCCAACGCGTTTGGACCTCCAGCAAGGGTCGGATTGCTTTCATCTCTTTGCCGGCGAACTGACCCCGCGAGGCTTCGTCGAACTTCCTGCGCAGTTGATCACCAAGCTCGGCCGAAAGCGGCATGCGGCCGCCCATCCATCTCGGTACAGCGTTGGGCTTTCCTTTTGCACGCCGCACGTAGGCCACGTTGTCTTGGACTCGGGCTAGCGAGACCAGCTTTCCGGCGAAAACGAACACGCAATCCTTTTTCAGCTTGGATAAGAAGCTTTCTTCGACCATTCCGAGTCGCTTTCCAGACATGTATTTGACGACCATGGCCGTGTCTGACACGATGGTTCCAATGTTCATGCGGTGCATGGTCATGACCCGCTTTTTCGTCACCTTGTAACGGCCGTCTTGAACTTCGACACGCTGAAAGTCAGGGTAGGCTTTAAGGGAACTGCCGCCATGCTCGACAAAGGCTAGAATCCATTGCCACTCAGTATCATTCAACGTGCGGTACGTGGACGCGCTGCGGACTTCGTCCAGCAATTCGCTGGGGCGAAAGCCGCCTCCAATTGCGATCGTGATGGCGTGCTGGGCGAGTACGTCGAGCGGCTTGTCCAGCAAGCGGTACGACTCTAGGTTTTGCTCTTTGATGGCTTGCTGTGCAGCGGCGAGTTCTGCGAGTTCAATCGCGTTGGTGGGAACAAACGCTAATCGGCTCACCGCATCCGGTTGATGTCCACTCCGTCCAGCGCGTTGCAGCAGTCTTGCCGAGCCCTTGGGGCTGCCGACTTGAACCACAAAGTCGACCGCCGTGAAGTCAACTCCCAAGTCCAGGCTACTGGTGCAAACGACGGCCTTCAATTCGCCATTGCGCAAACCTTCTTCCGCCCACGATCGTACCTCCGCGTCCAAGGACCCGTGATGAAGTGCGATGCTGCCAGCCCAGTCTGGCCGCAGCTTTAAGAGCTCCTGATACCAGATCTCAGATTGTGATCTTGTGTTGGTAAAGACTAACGCACTATCGACTTCATTGAGACGCTGCGCGACCTGTGGTGCCATCTTGGTCCCGATGTGTCCGGTCCAAGGAAACCGCTCGATCGTTGCAGGAATGATTGATTCGAACTTCAGCTTTTTCTTGCGATAGCCCTCAATCAGCCGCGGCGCTTCGTTGGGAGTGCAGCCAACCAGCGTGTCTGCAGCTTGCTGCATGTTGCCGAGTGTTGCTGAGAGAGCCCAAGACCTTAGGTTCGGATTAAGTTTTCTCAACCGTGCCAGTGCCAACTCGGTCTGGACTCCTCGTTTCGATCCCAGCAGTTCATGCCACTCATCAATGATCA
This sequence comes from Stieleria bergensis, assembly GCA_007745635.1. Classification (GTDB taxonomy): domain Bacteria; phylum Planctomycetota; class Planctomycetia; order Pirellulales; family Pirellulaceae; genus Stieleria; species Stieleria bergensis. The sequence continues at coordinate 6,943,130 of CP036272.1, read as the reverse complement.
CCGCTTCCAAGCCAGCGAGTTGCGTTAAGACTTGCTCGTGTGTCAGTAAGAGCGACAAGCTTTCTGGAGTGGTGACTAAGGCGGTGGGCAATCGCTTCAGCTGGCGAGCTTTCATCGATGACTTGCTATCGCCCGTTCGTGACTCCAGTCGCCATGGCAGTTGAAACGCATCAAGTGGGGCACGTAAGCTGGCCTCGGTGTCAGCGGCGAGAGCGCGAAGCGGCGTGATCCAAAGGACACGGACCGGCGGCGGACGTTTGGGATTCCAACGCACGGTGTCGGGGTTCTCTCGCATCCATTTGATGAGTGGACCCATCCATACCGCCAGTGTTTTGCCGGTGCCCGTAGCGGAGTGAACAATTCCGCTTTGTCCCTGTTGGTAGGCGCGCCAGCAAGATCGCTGGAAACGAAACGCGCGCCAACGTTGGCTTTCAAAGTACTCGTTGACCAAGTCATCTGGAGAGGCGATGGTTGTGACTTCGGCGTTGATCATGGCTGTTCGATCGGCTCCGTTGGACTGTCCAGCAACGCCTTCAGTTCAGCCAATGAGCTGGCATCGGATGGCTGCTTGTCATGCCTCCATCGCACAATTCTGGGAAACCGGGTGGCAACCCCGGATTTGTGTCGCTTGCTGATTCTCAAGCCTTCGAATGCGATTTCCATGACCAGCGTTGGCGTTACGCTGCGCACGGGACCAAAGGATTCCGAAGTGTTTTGGCGAATGAAACGATCGACTTGACGAATCTCCTGGTCGCTCAAACCGCTATAGGCCTTTGCGAATGGTACCAGGGCGTCACCATCCCAGACGGCGAACGTGTAATCCGAGAACAGATTCGCTCGTCTGCCATGACCTTTTTGACCGTAGATCAACACGCCGTCGATGGTGTGTGGATCGACTTTCCATTTCCACCAAGTTCCTGTGACTCGGCCTACTGAGTACGACGCATCGAGCCGTTTCAACATCAGGCCCTCGGCATGATGCTGACGACTTGTTTCACGGATCTTTGCCAGCTGATCCCAAGCCGTTTGTTGCATCAGTTGAGTGATCCGCAAGTTTGGAGGGTCGACTTTCCGGAGCAATGCTTCTAGCTTTTTCCGGCGTGATGCAAAGGGCTCCAGACGAATGTCTTCGCCCTCGCGCTCTAATAGATCAAACGCATGAAAAACGACGGGGACTTCCTTGAGCAGTTTCTTACCCACCCGTTTTTTCCCGATGCGACGTTGTAGCTGATCAAAGGGAAGGACGTCGCCCACTGTGGCGGCGGCTAGAATTTCTCCGTCTAAGACGGTGCCGTCGGGTAGACTTGCCGCTGCCGCTTCAATCTCGGGCCATGTATTCTCCATCAGGATCTCGCCACGCGACCAGAGAAAGGTTTGGCCCTGGCGGCGGATCAGCTGTCCGCGAATGCCATCCCACTTCCACTCGGCCGCATATTCATTGTGCTCGCCAAGCTGTTCGATTGATCGTTTGTTATCAACCGCGTGAGCAAGGCAAAACGGATACGGCCGACTCGCTACTGAGTCACCTTCATCGGGATCGACGAGTCGCAGAAACGATTCCGCCGTTGATTCCCATGTTCCCATCAATCGATGAGCGATGACCTCTGTGTTGACCCCGGAGTGCTTTGACAATGCCCGAATGAGTAAACGCTTGCTGACGCCCACGCGAAATCCTCCGGTCAGGAGTTTCATGAACACAAACCTCACCTGCTTGGTCGTGTTTCGCCAGATCTGTAGCGTTCGCGATCGCTGATCCGCTTCCGGAAGATCTCGCATGGGCAGCAAATCCTCACAAACGCACTCAGCAAGCGATTTGCTGTAGTGGTGGTTTCCGTCTGGAACGACTAATGCAACGGTTTCCGCCAGATCACCAACCGTCTGGTACGACTCTTCAAACAGCCAGGCGGGGATGTCTGCTTCTTCGGCGGCCCATGTGCGCACCAGCTGAGTGGCGATCACGCGTCCCAATCGGTTGCCGGAAAGGAAGTACGTCGCCCAAGCAGCGTCAGCGGGATCAGCGGCTTCGAAGTAATGAATCAGAGCACTGATCTTTTGGTTGGTCTTTGTGGTCCGATCGAGCCGTGTGTATAGCTCTGCGAAGTGAATCATTGATAGGCCTCGCTTGCAGCTGGCGAGCTTTGCGGTTGATCCTCTTCAATTCTCGACATCTTGCTTTCCACCGCTCGGGCCTTGCGACCGGTGTCATTCAAGTACCTCGCGACGATGTCACTGTAGCCGTGATCGACCCATACCTCTTCGGGATCGCATAGTCTGATCGCCCGCATCAGCGCTGGCCAATCAACGTGATCGCTGATCACAAAGCCATGGTCCATGAAGCGCCGGCGTCTCCAGCCGCGGATCATGGTCCATCCGCTCACCATGGCTGTACTGACTTGTCCGAAGCGTTTCATCCAAGTCGTGCCGTGTGCACTTGGGACAGCCAGTACCAATGCTCCACGAAAGTCCTGTTTTGATTCCGCTGACGCGACATGCTTGGTGTCGGGAAGCGCAACGCCGCTGTCGCGATAAGCCTGAACTCCTTTCTCGATGGCCCCGTGTGTAAAGATCGATCCGATGCTATCATCAAGTGCAGCCAGCACTCGCTGACTCTTGCCGATCGCATAGCCATACAACACACTGCAAATCTCCTTTGCTTGATTATCACGCCACCAATCATTGATTTGCCTGACAACGGTCTCCTCTGGAGGCCAGCGGAAGACTGGCAATCCAAAGGTCGACTCGGTAATTAACAGATTGCACTCAACAGGTGACCAGCTCTGGCAAGTTGGTTCATGTCCTAATTTGTAGTCGCCAGTGATAACGGCAACGTAACCCTTATGCTCCAATCGAACCTGAGCGGATCCCAGCATGTGACCAGCCGGATGCAAGCTTAGGTTGACTCCGCCAAGGTTGATGGTTTCGCCATAATCCAGGAAGTGGAAGTCGCTCTCGCTTCCTAATCTCATTCTCAGCAGGGGTTTGCCAACGGCGCAAGCTAAGTAAGATTCGGAACCGGGGCGAGCGTGATCAGCATGAGCGTGCGTGACGACGGCTCGCTTCACCGGACGGATCGGATCGATGAAGAAATCGCCGGCCGGACAATACAATCCGGAGTCCGTGTACGTGAGCGGCGGATTCATCAGATTTGTGATTCCAGGTGCAAGAGAAGGTTGGCTGCGAGCGCTGGTGAGCAGAGAGAATCTATCGTTTGGGGCGCAGGTTTCGGATCGTTACGCGACGTCAGTATGTTCTCCGGTCAATTGGCGATTCTGTAACAGAAATTGCGTCCTCCGAATGCGATGATCGGCGACGGCTGGACGAAGTCCTAAACTTCCCTATCTCCCCCTGATTTTGGAAACGGCACGTGGCCAAAAACAACAAAACCGATTCGCCCCGTAAGCTCTGCGCGGTCTGTGGGCGACCGTTTAGCTGGCGCAAGAAATGGGAACGCAGCTGGGATTCGGTCAAGTACTGTAGCCAGCGGTGCCGCCGTGAAAAAGCCACAGGAACGCCAAAAGCGACCGGCAGTGGGTGATCTGATGCGGGCACACGATGATTTTGAGTTAGCCATCGGCATTGACTATTCGGGTGCGAAAACACCGCTTAGCCGATCCGCGGCCCTGCAGGTCTACAAAGCCTCACCAGGTAGCGAGCCCCGCATCGTCACTTCCCCAGCTTCCAGCGACAATCGAAAACGCAATTGGAATCGGAAAGAAATCGCCTGGTGGCTGGCGGAGCACTTGCAGGAAGAGCGACGAATGATCGTTGCTATCGATCATGGATTCTCGTTTCCAATCGACTACTTCCAACGCAACCAGATCCATGACTGGAATCAGTTTCTAGAGGACTTTGTCGCTCACTGGGCCACCGGTGAGGAAACGGTTTCCATTGATGATTTGCGTGCGAACGAGAAGTCTTTGGTACAGCAACGATGCGGATCGAGTCGTGAGCTTCGTTTGACGGAATCATGGTCCGGATCAGCAAAGTCCGTCTTCCAATTTGACGTCCAGGGATCGGTTGCCAAATCGACTCACGCTGGGATTCCCTGGTTGCATTGGCTGAAAGCAAAGTTCCAGTACCAGGTCCATTGGTGGCCGTTTGATGGTTGGGACCCTCCGCAGGAGAAGTCAATCATTTGCGAAGGCTATCCGACACTGCTACGCAAACGCTACCCGCGCGAGGGGCGCAGTGCTGATCAGCACGATGCGTATTGTTTAGCGGCTTGGCTGCGACGACTTGTTGATCAACAAACACTCGGTCACTACTTGAACGTTCCGCTGACTGATCAGGAGCGCGAGATCGCACTGCGGGAAGGCTGGATCTTGGGAGTGCTTTAACTTGTTCCGGGTTCAACAACTGCCGTCGATCCTTTTTGATGTTGCGCAATGCATACAGGCCCGCAGCACAAGCGAGGGAATCGCGGAATGATAAACGATCACGTGTCAACTTAATTCAAAGAGACGCCATCCACTCTCTGGCGCGGCCTGCTTGTAGTTTTCACAGTCACACAGCAACTGCGAGTTGTGTGGCGCAACATCAAGGGGCGATCTTCGGGCAAGAGCGATGGTTTCATCGTTTATGCGACCGAATCTAATCAGTAGGGAGACTGCAGTCGATTTGTTTTCCGCAAGACGAATGTCTTGCCGATGTTTGCCAGCCTGGGATTCGTTCAACTCACGCTGATTGTTCCGATGCGATTAACTCGCTTCACTGGCATCAATCTGGTTGACAAACACCGCTCGGCATTGGGAGCGGCTTGTATCGAAACGCTGATTTGATACTTTGGACTAGCCCTCTAGCGGTTGGCGCTCCTCCCCTGGCCTGCCGCTGTTTTCATTCCATGCATTCTCTTGGCTGCTACGCTCGGGCATCCGCATTGCTGACCAAGTCGTTATGGGTCGAGTTTTAAAGAATCGCTATTCTGAACACCATGTCTTTGAAGAAGAGTCCAAAGAGATCCAGCGTCGCCGGCGCATTGCCTTTGATGATGATCACGAAACAGGCGATGATCAGGAAACGGTTGGGCTGGCCATCTCTGGCGGCGGCGTCCGCTCCGGGGCATTAGGCTTAGGTTTCATTCAGGCACTGATCAAGAGAGGCATCATGCCTTACGTCGACTACATGTCGACGATCTCCGGAGGCGGTTATGTTGGCGCGTTTTTGAGCTCTTACTCGCTGACACTACCGCCGGGTGTTCCGCGCAAGTCGCAGTCTGTTGATGTCAATGAGGAGCCGTCCGCACCTCAAAGTCTCCAGCCCGCCGAGCAGCCCTTTGACAATCATCGGATCTCACAGATTGTGCATGGCGGCAATCAATTGCGGTTTCTCGGCTCGTTTCTCAACCGAGCGTTTTTGGGTTCGGTTCTGATTTTGGGTGTGATCTCAAGTGCGTTGATCTTCTCCACGAACTTGATCGCTTATTGTCACCAATGGGTCAACTACGAGAGCTTTCGTTTCTTTATTAATCCTCTGGGGTTCGACTCGGACGTCACGGCAGCCTTCTTTCCAACAGTGATCTGCGTCTTGCTATGGTTGCTGGCGTGGCTGTTTAGTTTTGTGCGTCGCGGTGGCAACACCACTGGCGCATTCGCGAAGCCATTTCTGTTGGCGGCCATCGTGACCTTGATGACTGGGTTTGCTTTGTTACTGGGCACTGGAGATATCTCGTTAGGGCATTTCGCTCACTGGATGGGAATCATCAGTGAAGAGGTTTCCCCAGAACGCTTGACCCGTCCGCTGGTCATCATCGTTAGTATTGCGATTTGCGTTGCCTTATTGCCTTATCTAAAACCCTCTGTCTTGATTGAGAGTGGGAAATCGAAACGGATTGTTGGTCGTGTCGGCTTGTGGGCGGTCACTCGGATTTTGATCCTCGGCGTTCCGTTTCTATTGCTGGTTTTCGCTGCTCGCGAAAACGTTTCGGGATTTAACTCCGATCGTTATCACTTGTTGCTGAAGCAACAGGAGATCAGTGAATGGAAGAAATGGGGTGTGCTGTCACCGTTGTGGGAGCAGGTCTTATCCAGTCCGCCCTCGGATCTCATCGGCAAACGCATCAATAAGTTTGCCATGAAAGCAGGTCCGACTGAGGGCGACAATCACATTCTAACCGCCTTGTCGAAGCTAGAACGTTACCAGGCCTTCGAGCACGCGTTGGTGATTCCGAAGTGCAATAAGTCGCTCGAAGATACTGAAGTGATTCATGTCAGGGCTCTTCGTGAGCAGTTCAGTCGGCTACGTCAGAGCAGCGCTGAAGTCGATGAACGACAGCGCGAAGTTGGCTCAATGTTGGCGGCTTGGGGATCCTTGAGCCGGCTTCCCATGCAATGGCTTGCTGGTGAATTCGAACGGAATAATCTGGTCCGGATGATGCGGTCCCGCGACAAAGTGTCTCGCCAGAAGTCTGTCATGCTTTACTACGTAAATTGCTGCTTGATCAACCCCCGTTTCTTCCAGCATGTTGAGCTCCCCAGCAACCGAAGTTCCGTCGATCTCAGTCGTTTTGCAAAGCTTCGTAAACGGGCAGATGCCCTCTCCAGTTTGATCGATAAGAGAAAACTCACATTGAACAACGAGTACGATAAGCAGTTGTTGAAGGAGGTGATTAAGACGAACCGGCAGCTTCTTGAGTTGTATTACCCGGGCGCATTACGATCTCCGGCAACCGTCTTTTGGGGCGTCGTCGGACTTCATGACCAAACCTTTCGGCTCTCCGTGATGTTCTATGCCGGGTTCGTGTTTCTTGTACTGGGGTTGCTGGTGGATTTGAATTCAACGTCAATTCATCAGGAGTATGCCGGGCGATTGGCCAATGCCTGGATCGTCCACGAAACCAACGATCGTCTAAAAATCCCCTTGACCAAACTGGACACCGTTTCTCGCGGCTATCCGTATCACCTGATTTCTGGTTCGGCGTACTTTCCGGGCCGGCGAAAACGAAACTCTCGTGCCGAGCCGTTTGATTACTTCCTGTTTTCCAACAGGTTCTGTGGATCGACCCGCACAAAGTACGTCAAAACCAAGGACTTTATGAATAGCAGGTACTCGCTGGAGGAGGCGATGGCCGTCTCAGGCGCAGCCACCAGCATTCTGCACTTGACCAGCAATCCGCTGCTCATGCTGTTATTGCTCGTCTTGAACGTCCGGCTTGGCCAATGGATTGAGAACCCAGGTTTTCGGCCCAAGGTTTCCAATACACTTGGCGTCTTGATCAACCGTTACTTGCCCATTTCTCCCATTCGTGTGTTGCTCAGTATGACACAGCGCGCAGAACGCAGGTCGTTGTGCTTCGTTGCCGACGGAGGCTTTTTTGATAACCTCGGCGTTGATCCATTATTGCGGCGTCGCTGTCGACTGGTGATTGCCCTCGATGCCGGTAGCGATGCGAAGTCCGAGTTCACCGACTTCACCAAGCTGCTACGCAATGCACGAACAAAACATGGGATTGAATTCACTTCACTCGCTGATGAATCGAACCTGCCCTTGGAGAGCGTCTCCATTGATCAACAAACGTCGCTGAGTGAGTCTCACTTTTTTGGTGCTCAGATCCACTATCCGGATCGCGACGAGCCAGGATTGTTGCTGTACTTCAAAACTAGCATGACGGGTGATGAGTCTGATGAGTTGATCAAGTTTCAACAGCAGTCTGAGTTTCCCAACGATCCAACAATCGATCAAGCGTTCTCAAACGCCCGTTTTGAATCCTATCGCATGCTTGGCGAACACATGTGCGAGTCGTTTGCCAAACAGCTGAATTCAAGGAAGTTGGATCAAAAAGAAGACAGGCTTTCTCACGATGAGTTAGTGCGTGTCATGCAACAGGTTTTGGTCTCAACCGAATTGAACCTCCCATCGATGAAACCCAAAACCGGTCGCGTTCCCAACCCTGCCAAGGCCAGGGTGATCCGGAAACTGCGGCGTGCACAGCCAAAACCAACGTCTAAGAAAAAGTGAACCTCATAGTCAGACCCGTCGCTGTTCAGGGCAAGCTCAACCCTGCGTTGGTAGCAGGTTTTGCTGGCATCGCTAGTTTGCTTCTTTGAGCATGTCGCCCGCAGCCTGCATTTGCTGGATCAGGTCGGCGCGGCGAAAGATTTGGAGCTGTGCTTCTGAAACCGGTTTTGCCGTGGCCTCACCGGGCGGCGGTAAGATGCGAACCTTTTCCAGTTTGTCGCCGGCGACTTCCGCCGCAATGATCGCAAGTGGTTTGTTTGTGCCGTGTTCGTAAACCAATTTTTCAACGTTCAGTTGATCTTTGTCCCAGTAAAGTGTGACTGGATTGCACTGATAAGTGTCCACGAGAAACGCATGGTTTTCGTCTTTGCCAACCCGATTGTCAATCATTTCAAAGGAAGTTGGATCGGCATGCAGAAACCGTTGTGAATTGAGGTAGACGCCATGCTTGTCGCTGACAATCTGGTAGCCATAGGGATCGTGCAAAATGAATTGGCAAGTCTCCGGGTCAATGTTCGGTAGTCGTTGACCACTTCGGTACACAAGGTTTTTATCGACTGCCATGAAGGAATCACCTAAGACCTTAAAGGTCGCCAAATCAACACCTGCGATTGGTTTTGGGCCCCAGTAAATGGCTTCCGCATCGCGATAGTAGCCCGAACCCAAATGACGGAACGACGCTGCATCGGCGCCGGCAATGAGTTGATGTTGATACCAGACGCGCTCCGCGTCTCGATAGACAGACCCTTCCCTGACGATCGTTAATGTTGCTGGATTGGCGTCTGGAATCACAATGTCGTACCACCACACTTGGTGCTTGTCTCGTGCAAGGTTCGATCCGACCACAGCGAATGTCATTGGATCCGCGTTCGGCAGCTCAATCATCAAGAAGCGACCTGGGCTGATCCACTTGTAGTAGACCTTGTTTTTGTCGCGAGTGTATTCCTCCGACAATACTTCGAAACTGGCCGCATCGGGTGCCGCACAGAGTTTGACGGGACGCGTCATCGAGCGGCGGAAGCCAAAGATGACACCCTTTCCGGGCTGATCGATCCGAGTGCCTTCCCCAGTGTTGGCATTCTTCTCGCCGCCGACGAAGTGAATGGCATCACCCCGGCGAACATAACCCAATCCAAGGTTGTCTTCAGCATCAACAAGGGGACAAAGAACTCCGGTCAAACAAACACACAAGACCGCCCGTTGCAAAAAACGTCTCGTCATTTAGGCTGCTCCTGGTACGGTGCGGTGATGGGAGACATGGAACCACTGCGCGTGGATAGATGTCCCAAGATCTCTGCACACGGAAATTCAAACCTCGCCTACCTCCACGATAGCAGAATCTTATCTCCCCGCTCAGACTTCCGCACGATTCCTCGACTTTCCAATGGCAAAGGGGCGGCGACGCTAGGGGCCGGTGCTGGTGGTCGTCGCGGTGGAGGCCGTTCGCCCGGCAGCGGCGCAGGTGCAAAAGGGAAATCGACCAGTCGTCTCGACCCGTCCCCTGCCGGCGAACCAGCGGCGAGAGGGGGGCTGACGAATTCATGAATCATGGAAGAAGAAGAGAGACGCACGCGCTGGCGCATCGTGCTCGTGTTTTGATGCCTATTGGAGACAAGCACGTTGCGGTAGCAAGTGCGTCCCCTGTTGTCGGCCTCTGATTCTCTGAGGCCATGCTATTCGGCATGCTAGCTGCCCTCTCTGCGGGCTGATTCATTTCTCCGGCCGAAATCTCCTTGCCGCCGTGGCTGGCCAAGCCACCTTCTTTACACCCTGACTATGATGAGTCAGGACGGCGGGGCTCAGTGACGAAGCGTTTGATTGACTGGCTGAGCTGAGCCGCACAAGGGAACCGTTGTCGCACATGATCGATTGCGCTACGCCGACCTTGCCCTCCAGTCGCGTTCCTGTTTCGCCGACCTGTTTTCCACGGCTTTAGCGGTGGGTCATCGGGCTCGGCAGAGCACGGCCCGGTGCCACTCAGGCTTGTCGTGCGACTGCAACACAATTCAAATCATCCGCCGTTAGAACCTCCCAGATGTTTCGAGTCACCCCTCTCATGAATGCACCGTCACTGCGTTTGATGTCGCGTCTGTTTCTTAGCGTTGGCGTGGTCTTTGCGTTTACCACCACCGCCTTCGGCCAGGACCTCAGCTATTGGTTTCGGCATGCTGCCATCTCTCCAGCCGGAAACATGATTGCGTTCAGTCATCAAGGCGATGTGTTTGTTGTTTCCAGTAAAGGCGGTGTGGCGCGGGCGCTGACGACAAGCGACGCTTGGGACGGACACCCCGTCTGGTCGCGAGATGGCAGGCAGCTCGCTTTCGCCAGCGATCGCCACGGCAATCTGGATGTGTTTGTGATGCCGGCTGAAGGTGGCAAGGCAACGCGATTAACCTTTCACAGCGCCCATGATGTCCCGACCGATTTTTCGGTTGACGGCCATGCGGTCTTGTTCTCTTCGGCCCGTAATGACAGCGCCGAGACAAGCCTCTTTCCCACCAGCCGCTTAGCCGAGTTGTATGAGGTCAAAACCAGTGGTGGAACGCCTCGCATGATCACCACCATTCCCGCTTCGCAAGCTCGTTACAGTCAGGATGGCAAGGAGATCGTTTATCGAGACGAAAAAGCTTACGAAATTGAGTTTCGCAAGCATGACGTTTCAGCCTTTGCGCGTGACATCTGGAAATTCAACGTCGAGACAGGGAAGCACACGCAGTTGACGACGTTCAAAGGTGGTGATCACGATCCCTACTATCTTGGTGAGACGATTTATTACTTGTCTGAGGATCAAGGCAATAACTTCAATGCCTGGAGAATGGATGCAAACGGTGGCAAGAAAAAACGCCTGTCCAGCTTTGAAACACATCCCGTAAGGCATCTTAGCGTGTCACAGGGCGGACTGCTTTGCTACACCCAGCATGGCTTGATCTACACCCAGCAAGCCGGCAAAGCCCCACAGCAGTTGGAGATCAGCTTCCAAGCCGATTCCCAAACCAATGATTATGAAACCAAACAGCTCAGCGGCGTGTCAGAGTTTGCTGTTTCACCCAACGGAAAAGAGATCGCCATCATCTCACGCGGCGAAGTCTTTGTCGTTAGTCGAGACTTTGGCACCACCGTCCGGATCACCGATACACCTGAACAAGAGCGTAGTGTGTCCTTTCATCAAGACGGACGCACATTGCTCTATGCCGGTGAACGCGATGGAAAGTGGAAACTCTATGAAGCTTCATTAACCGACAAACGTGAAAAGTACTTCTTTACCGCAACCAAGATTGAAGAGGCCGAAATTCACTCGGCGGACACCGAGAGCTTTCAGCCGCTGTATTCACCCGACGGCAAAAAAATTGCCTTCCTGGCAGGCCGCGATGAAATTCAGATTCTGAATCGAGAAACCGGGGACACGAATGTTGCGCTCAGCAAGGTGCACAACTACTCATATGCCGACGGTGATATTACCTTCGCTTGGTCATCCGACAGTCAATGGCTCACGTCAGACTATGCGGCTCGTGGGCGATTGTTCATTCCCAACATTGGAATCTTTCCTGCGGATGGTTCAGAGCAGCCAGTGGATCTTAGCCGCTCCGGTTATGAAGATGGAGCACCTGCCTGGAATCGTGGTGGCAATGTCATCTATTGGGCCAGCGCTCGCTATGGTCAACGCGATCATGGCAGCTGGGGACGGGAATACGATGTGATGGCCGCCTTTTTAAATCAAGATGCGTACGATCAATTCACGCTCAGCAAGGAAGAGTACGAACTCGCACAGGAACTCAAAGAGGACAACAAGAAGGATGAGGCGAACAAAGACAAAGAGGATGAAGAGGACGTTCGCAAAGTGCAGGTTGAATGGGAGGGGCTCGACGATCGAACCGTTCGTTTGACCAAGAACTCCGCCAAAATCACACAGTTCTATTTGCTAAAGGATGCGTCCAAGTTGTTCTTCCTGCAGAGCCATGCCGAAGGCAGTGAGCTCTGGATGCGTGACTTTCGAGAGGACGATACCAAGCTGCTGAAGAAGCTTGCCGATGGTGCAAGCTTCCAATTCTCTGATGATGAAAAGACGATCTTCATGTTGTCTGGATCATCGCTTAGCCATGCATCCGTTGATTCGATTGATAGCGCAAAGCCGATCTCGACGAGCACTGTCATGACATTGAAGCCCCAGGCGGAGCGGGCCTACATGTTTGAGCACAGCTGGCGACAGATAGCCGATAAATTTTACAAGCCGGACTTTCATGGGATTGACTGGAAGGCAATGAAGGCAGCCTACGCTAAGAAGCTTCCATCGATCACCACCAATCGAGACCTCGCGAACTTAATGGCCGAGATGACAGGCGAGCTCAATGCATCACACATTGGAGTGTCTTACCGGCCGAGCAAGGCAAAGGGCGCCGATCAGACGGCTGCGTTGGGTGTGCTTTTCGATCAGCGCGACACCAGTGGTCCACTGTTGATTGCCGAAGTTCTTGATAAGAGTCCGCTAAAGAAAGTCAAAAGCCAGATTCGCGCCGGCATGAAACTCGCCGCGATTGATGGAACGGACTTGGATGGATCGGCCAACCTTGCCAGCCTGCTGAACCACAAAGCGGGCAAGCGCATTCGACTATCAGTGATTCGCGAGGACGGGACGCGATTTGATGAAATCACCATGCCGATCTCGACGGCTGCTCAGTCACAGTTGATGTATGAACGGTGGGTCAAGAATCGTCGCAACTTGGTGGAAACGCTTTCCGGCGGGCGGCTTGGTTATGTGCATGTCCGAGGCATGAACGATTCCAGTTTTCGCGTTGTCTATTCTGAAATCCTGGGACGTAACTTTGACAAAGAAGCCATCGTTGTCGACACCCGATGGAATGGTGGTGGTTGGTTGCACAACGATCTGGCCAAACTGCTGATGGGCAAAGAGTATGTGACCATGCATGTTCGTGGCCGCGAATACCGAGGTGACTCGTTGGACCAGTGGAATAAGCCGTCGATCTTGGTCATCGGCGAAGGCAACTACAGTGATGCACACGCGTTTCCCTACACTTACAACGTGCTGGAGATTGGTGAGATGGTGGGCATGCCGGTCCCCGGCACCATGACCGCTGTCTGGTGGGAAACCTCGCTCTCGGGGGACATGCGAGTCGGTGTGCCTCAGGTTGGCATGAAGAATACCAAGGGCCAGTATTTAGAAAACAACCAGACCGAACCTGACTATCGGGTCAAGAACGATCCCGAGTCTACTGAGAAAGGGCAGGACAAGCAGATCGAAAAAGCCGTGGAAGTGATGCTCAAACAGCTAGACGCGACCAAGCGGAAAGCTGGACCGAAACCGTAGCCTGCCGAGCCATGCCCGGGCCTTGATTGCCACCGTGAACGTTAGCAGCGAGTCGAGCACGGGGGTGCCGGTGGTGGCGCTTCAAGCTTCTAAGTCTGGGCCCAAGGTCAGCTGGCCAATCAACAAGCTGGCCAATCAACAAGCAGCCTGGCCCAGAAAGCCTGTCACTGTCTGGCGGCGATTCGCTTTCGTTGCCAGATGGGCCGTGGCCGGTTACGCTATCACGTGAAATCACACTGCTACGAACTACGGGAAAACGATGGGTCGATTCATCACGGGTATCCTCTGGGTTGTGTTGCTCTTGCAGGCGGCGCCAGCGCTGGCTGCTGGGCCGAACCTTTTGTTCATCGTCTCGGAAGACAATAGTGAACACCTCGGTTGCTATGGCGAACAACGCGTCCACACGCCTCACTTAGACTCATTGGCGGCCGGAGGTGTTCGGTACACGCGCGCTTACGTGCCCTATTCCGTTTGCAGTCCATCGCGTTCTGTCTTCTTAACGGGACTGTACACTCGTCAGACAGGGCACATCGGACTGGCCACGCACCGGTTTGCGATGTACCAAGAGTTTAAAACGATGCCGGCGTACTTTCGGCAGGCGGGCTACTACACCGGTTTCCTTGGCAAGACACACATTAATCCCGAACGATTGGTGGAGGATTTCATCGATCATCGTGCCATTAATAACTCGAACTTCTCCAAAACGATCAGCATCGAAACCTATGCCGAAGAAGCTCATACGGTAATGCGGAACGCGGCGGAACAGGACAAGCCGTTCTTGCTGATCATCAACTATGCCGACGCTCATCGGAAATTTGTGGCACGGTCAAAGCATGGGTTTCCGACCCGCCAAGTCACTGAGCCGATCAAGCCGTTCCCATGGATTGGATCCGATACGCCTCATTTGCGCGAGGAGATTCGCGATTACTTTAATTGCATGAACCGCCTGGATGAAGGCATTGGCATGGTTCTGGACAAGCTGGATCAAACCGGAAATCGCGACAATACATTCGTGATTTACATCAGCGATCATGGTGCGGATTTTCCTCGCGGCAAGGGCAGCATTTACGAGAATGGCACGCGGATTCCGATGATCGTCAATGCGCCGGAACACTTCTCCAAAGGCAAAGTCGAAACCGGCATGGTTTCCACGATTGACATCCTGCCAACGATGATGCGTGCTGCCTCGATCCCGGTTCCGGACGAGTTGCCCGGTATGGCTCTGCAGGATCTTGATTCCGGAAAGGCTCCGCCGCGGCGATACATTCATACGTTCACCACCGGTTCATCGCCGAATCTGTTGTACATGCAATTTGGGATCCGTGATCAGCGTTACAAACTGGTCTTCAATCCCGATCGGGTACTGAATCGATTGGCTGAGTCCCGTTATCGCAACAGCCAGTTACCCAAAGAACAGGAGGTGCAAAGTTTCCTGTATCCGCCGCAGTACGAATTGTTTGATTTGCAAGCAGATCCCTATGAATGGAAGAACCTTGCCGCCAGTGCTGAGCATCAGCCAATCCGAGAGCGTTTGCTGCAAGCGATGCGTGAGTTTCAACTGGAAATCAACGATCCCTTTGCTGACCCAGAGAACATTGCCACCTTCATTGCCGAACAGAAGGAGTATCAGAGCAAACGTTACAAGAAACCTGGTTTCCGCTGGCCACATCTGGATCTGTTTCAAGAGGCCAGCCAGACCGGTGACACCGGGAAATAAGCTTTGACAGCGGTTCCACGGATTCACTTGGCTGCACCGTCGCGATCTCCTGAACTGACAACTTCAACTTGAAACACCCTTCATGTCGACGACGATTCCCGAGCCAGAATTACAGCAGCAATTCGACCGCGACGGTTATGTTGCTTTCCCCCAGTATCTTGATCATGGGGAAATGACAGAACTGGTTGCCAACGTGGATCGATTCATTGGCGACGTTTTACCGAGGCTTCCTGCTGAGCACGTCTTCTATGAAGATCGTGATGATGCGGCCACTTTGAAGCAGATCCAGCAGCTGGGGCAATATGATGCTTGGTTCCATCAACTCTTGACCGTCGGTCGCTTTCCTGACTTGGCGCAGCGATTGCTCGATGGTCCGGTTGTTCCCAGGAACATGCAATACTTCAACAAGCCGCCCGCAGTGGGGCAACCGACTCCTGCACATCAAGACGGTTACTACTTCATGCTTGACCCCTGCGAAGCAGTGACCATGTGGTTGGCTTTGGAAGACGTGGATCAGGAGACGGGTTGTGTCCGTTACGTCCAGTCATCTCACAAGCAAGGCATGCGCGAGCATGCCAGGACCGGCACACTGGGCTTTAGCCAAGGGATCGTTGATTATCCGACCGATAGCGATCGGTTGAATGAAGTCGCTTTCCCGGCCGGTCCGGGGGATTTGCTGGTGCATCATGCAATGACGATACATCGTGCTGATGGCAACCGTTCGGCCACGCGTTCCCGTCGCGCACTCGGCTTGATCTATTACAGTGAACGAGCACAGGAAGACGCCGAGGCGCATGCAGCGTATCAGCAAAGGTTAGCTGCAGACATGAAGTCGGCAAATCAGATTTGAGAAGCCGTTGTGCCAAGCCAAAGCGACGTTGTTTCCATTTCGCCATTCAATCGCCCGCTGCCAGCAAACGGATTTTCGGCGTCGAGGAATAGTGCTGATCTGGCTGGTCGCGACGATTAGGGGTGCGTTGCCTTCTTGGACATTTCAGGACGGAATGGTTATGCCGCTCACCGAGTCGCTTTCCTGGCTTGATACCCGTGTCTGATTTGTGTCAGGCACTGCCTGCGTTTAAGATCAGTTCGATTGATGAGCGATAATGGCGGCGACGCGAGTTCAGTCCGCTGTCGCTCAGCTTGCCCTTCCCTGTTCTGTGCGTGTTTTCATCGCCTGAGTCCATGACGTTTCCGCGAGGGGCGTGAAGTTCGCCAGCCCCTCATTCGTCTGTTTTCCAACGCCACGTTTCGAGCCCACCCATGTTTAAGATCTACCGAGTTTCGCCCAAGCGGACTCAAGAGATCGTCCGTGAAATCTCGGTTTCGTCCCAGCCACGAGGACGATTCTTTGTTTTGCTGCTCACGTCGTCACTGATCGCTTCGTTTGGTTTGATGGCCAACAGTGCGGCGGTGATCATCGGCGCGATGCTTGTTTCGCCCTTGATGACGCCAATCTTTGGAATCGCTCTGGCGATGCTGCGCGGGAATCCTCGTTTGTTGTGGCGGGCATTCAAAACAGAAATTCTAGGAGCGTTCTTGGCGATTTTGTCAGGGTTGCTGGTCGGGCTACCGCAAGTCGCATTCGGTGATGCAACGTCCGAGATGTTGGCACGGACGCAGCCGAACATTCTTGACCTCTTGGTTGCCGTGTTTGCGGGTTTTGCCGGCACCTACGCTCTGCTGGATGAACGCGTCAGTCCGGCGCTGCCCGGGGTGGCGATTGCCACTGCGATCGTGCCCCCGCTTTCGACCTGTGGGCTGTGTCTTGCGTTGGGCGCCTTTTCCGGCGCCTTCGGAGCGTTGTTGCTGTTCCTTGCTAACTTTGTTTCGATATTGTTGGTCGCATTGGTAACGTTTGCGATCGCTGGACTTTCGCGTCCGATTCCAGGCAGAAAAGTCGTTCGGCAATTTGGGCCCACCGTGGTGGTGTTTGTTGTCATCGCCGTGATCCTTTCCAACTCGCTGCTGCGGATTGCCCGTGATCGCAAGGTCCAGCAAGTGATCACACAAACCTTGGAGGAGCAGCTCTCGAACAGCCATCGGGCCAGCTTGGATCAGTTAGAACATCGCTTAACGCCGCGTGGAATCCAGGTGCTTGCCACGGTTCGAACGCAGCGGACGGTTTCACCTGGTTGGGTGGCAATGATTGAAGAGACGATGGGCGAGCGACTTGAATCGCCAGTTGACTTGGTGGTTCGATCCGTGCGATCGCGCGACGTCTGTGCGTTGGGGTCATCGCTTCAGGCGGTTCGCCCCAAACTGGATGGAACCTTCCTTGTAAAACCCGCCAATGATTTCGAAGATCGGGAGTTGTTGGCGTCTCAGGTGATCCGCGAAACGTATGAACGCGAGCCCGGATTTGAACTGACTCGCATCGAGTACGGTAATCGATTGGGGACGGGAGTCGTTGTGGCTTATGTTGACGCCATTCGCAATATCGCCGCGTACGAGGTTCAAGATCTGGAGCTGACTTTGCGAGAGCGTTTGAATGATCCTGAGTTACGGTTCTACTTACGGACGAGTGCGGCGCAATTACGTGATCGCAGCGGAAGCTTGCATGTTGAGTGGACAAATCAGAGTGAAGCACCCGAAGAGCAGCGAGCGCGGATTCCAGAACTGAAGCCCATCGTGTTACAGACTGTCAATAAGCAGGCCGATCTAAAGGCCATCGAGGCGCACTTCAATTGGATCGGTGATCACTGGAAAGTCTTGGTGGAAGTGATCGGTCCGGGAGAGATGACTCCTGAAGGGATCGCCGACATTGAAAAGGTGCTTCCCGAATCCGTGGAGTTGCTGTTCTGGAGGCGAGCAGACTACGTCGCAACCAAAGACGGGTACACCACCTATGACGCATTGGTTGAACGGGGGCTTCCCGAGCGAATTCAGAAACTGGACGAATTGTTTGAAAGTCAACAAGTCGCTCGTACGCTGCAAGCGACCGAGGGTATGAAGACGGATCAATCAGCCGACCGAGATGACAACTGACCAGTGCGATCACGAGACTCCGCTTCCCGCACCCTCGAATGATGATGCGCTAACTGGATCTCCGTTCCGGCCGACAAAGACACATTGACGTTGATGAAGTCCCACGGGCACTTCAAGGAAATCTCTGACGAAGTGTTGCAGGCGGTTGCAGAACGCATTCGCATCCAGCGAGATCAAGTCGGTGACTTGATCTATCGCGTTAATCGTCCCGTCACCGAAGTCGGGTTTCTTATTGCAGGTCGTGTGAAAGCCGTTATGGCACACCCTGATGGATCAGAAAGCCTGTTCCGCTAGATCGAGCGGGGAGCATCGCTGGGAATGATCTCCGCTGCGATGGGTGATCCACTACCGGTCTCAGCGTACGCAGTCGAGCCAGCCACGTTGCTGATCATTGACTATGAAGCGGCGTTGGATCTGACCGCGAAGCACAAAGAGTTACGGAAACGCGGGAGCCAACGCTCAAACTGATCGAACGCTCGCTTGGTAATTTCCAGCAGCGGGTTCATGTAACTGCACGCGCCCCTCAAATTTTTTGCAGCGGAGAATGATTGTGACCTCACCCTTCGTGCTCTTCGCGTCCTTCGTGGTTCATTCCCGGTTACGCGACGTTTTCCAGCTTCGGTGGACTGTCCCCGGCAGATTCTCAGCGTTTGCATGGCCAGCGGCACTGGTGTCATTTTTCTAGTGCAAGGGTTTGGGCGAGAAGCCTTGGAGTTGCCTGCGTTCTGATGGGCTTGCCAGGACCGTTTGTAGAACACCTTCGGCGTTCGGAGGCGATGTGTGTGGGGCCTGTCCCCAGGGTGCGCTGCGCGACCCTGGGCTATGGGGTAGAACACCTTCGGCGTTCGGAACTCTGGATGCAATTGTGAAAGCCACCGCCTTGGATTTGGCAGGTGACTGAGGTGCGTTTCTCTGATCATGTGCTTCGCAGGAACGTCAGGCTGGCCTGCCGAACGCCGTAGGTGTACCTGGGGCCTGTCCCCAGGGTGCGCTGCGCGACCCTGGGCTATGGGGTAGAACACCTTCGGCGTTCAGGCATTCGGTCCGGACTGGCATTCGGTCCGGACTGGCATTCGGTCCGGACTGGCATTCGGTCCGGACTGGCATTCAAGATCGGGGACAGTCCCAGTCCACTGAGCCCTGACGCTGAGCCAGCGCGGTAATGATCACTGGAGGAGGGTTCGTGCTTGGGACCGCAGAGTTCGGTGACTTCAGCGGCCATGACTTCGCAGATCATCTCCCGCACTTAGCCTCGCAAAAAGTCTCGAAGGACACGGTCGGTTTCTGCATCGCGGTCGACAAAGCCCTGGATGAACGCCACCGAAGCTTGGAGCAGGGCCGTGGCTGGCGCGGCACTCCCTTTTTTGCTCATTTGGGACAGGTTTCCAACAATAATATTCACTATTCATGCTATATTTACTGCGCAGTAAATACGTCATTATCAGTGAACAACCAATGCCTGCTAAACCAAATCTGGCGAATTTAATAGAACGCGCGTTGGCTGGACTCGGCGATTTCCAGGTCGCGATAGTGTCAGACTCCGAAGTGGGCGAACTGCAGATCACCCCACCTGCACGTGGGGCGATTCCCTTGGTCTTCAAGTCGTATCGGCTGATCACCCCTGCCCGCGCGGAAGGTGCCTGTAAGATTCTGCTGCAGGAGGCTCGCATGAGAAACGCCCAACCGCTGCTCTATGCGGCGGCCGTTTCAGACCGGACAGCTGAAATCGCTAAACAGGCGGGAGTCTCATGGATGGACTTTGCCGGAAACTGCGTGCTGCAATTTCCTGAACACAGTCTCTATGTCCAACATCGTGGGATCCCCAGTTCGCACGGCAAGCACGACCAGAAGACGCTGAAAATCTTTTCACCACGTTCCAGTCGCGTTCCACGCGCAATGCTGCAGGAACCTCAACGTACCTGGCAGGTCAACGAACTTGCCAAACACCCTGATGTGAAAGTCAGCCCTGGGCTGGTCTCGCGAATCAAGGGACGCATGGTAGACGAGGGCTATGTCGTTGTTGATGAACGACGCCTTCGACTTAAACGCCCCAAACGCCTGCTCGACGACTGGGTGGCAGAAATGCGATCGACGCGGAGAGAGCAGGTGATGTACTACATGCGCGGTGGCCTGGCCGACATCGAAGCCAAGGTGGCAGATTGGCTTCAGAAAGAGAACCTGCTTCATGCCTTATCGCACCTCGCAGCCGGCTGGCGAATCGCACCTGAAGTTCGCTACTCGGTTACCTCCTTTTTGCTTGCCGAAGAAGCTTGGGAGTCAGAAGCCTTACTGGGGTTCGAGGAAGCCTGTGGTGCGAGAAGGGTTGAAAGCGGAGCGAACCTGACTTTTTATCGTCCCTTAGACGAAAGCCAATTCGCTAATCTCTCAGAAACGCCTGTGCCAGTGACGTCGGCTCTACAAACTTACCTCGACTTAAGGACCATGGATGGCAGGGGGCAGGAAGCGGCAGATACCCTCTATGACCAGATCCTTCGTCAATCTTTCGATGCCGCCACCAGAACTGCAAGGGAGCTCTAGATGACACCCCAGGAAGCTGCCTATCGAGTCATGTTCGAAGTCGTGGAAACGTTGGCTCAGTGTGGCGAGTTCGTCTTGGTCGGTGGTTGGGTACCTGAGTTGCACTTTCCAGGCCAAGGTCATGTGGGGTCTATTGATGTAGACTTAGTCCTGCCCCCCAATGGACTTCGTCAGAATGTTGACTTAGACCAGCATCTTGTCGATCATGGCTATCAGCGCAGCCAACGGCCCAATCCGACTCAGTATCTGCGTCAGTTGCCTCAAACAACCACTCCAGTCGCTATCGATCTGTTGACCACACCGCGCTTTCAGGGCAGGGATGTCATGAAAATCGAAATTGGCGGCGTCTCTGTTGAAAGCCTACCGGGACTGGATCTCGCATTGCTCTGCAATGAACACCGCACTCTTCGACTGGAAAGTAATCCAGGTGTCGTCGAGGAGATCTCCGTAAAGGTAGTTAAACCGGAAGCGTTCATCTTGATTAAAGCCTTCCCACTCGCCAGACGCAATAAAGCGAAAGACGCCTATGACATTGCGTTCACGTTACAGCACTACCAACCTAGCCTGACTCAGTTGGCAGCTTTGATAGCTCCGTTGATCCACACCAAATCGGGAGCCGAAGCCTATGAACTATTGCAGGAGTCTTTTGCAGAACTGGACTCGGAGGGGCCACAACAGGCTGCCAGCCTCGCCAACGAACTTGGGCAGTCCCCTGCGCAGATGCAACAAGCAGCGTTTCAGGATGCCCAGGCACTGTTCCAAGCGATTCGCCTGGTTTCAGGAGAACTCTGAACGGCCTTCACAAACCTTGCCTAAGGTTCGGGGATGTCCCATCTGTTGTTAAATCTCTTGATGGTCTCTCTGGTGATTACTTGATTGAGCTTACAGGGGCTTCGCCGCGTCAGCTCAAAAGCCTGGACTCGAAAAATTGAAACACAGAGGAACAGAGATCACGGAGGAGGCTCAGTGCCCTCTGTGTTTTTCTTCTCCCTGATCTGTGACAGGATCAATTGATGCCGAATGACTGGGCTAACAACAGGCGAGGATGTTCCTGCCTGGAAACACCTTCGGCGTTCGGAACTCTGGATGCAATTGTGGAAGCCACCGCCTTGGATTTGGCAGGTGACTGAGGTGCGTTTCTCTGATCATGTGCTTCGAAGGAACGTCAGGCTGGCCTGCCGAACGCCGTAGGTGTTCCATTTTCACAGCCCAAGGTCGCGAAGCGCACCTTGGGTCATTGGAACCATCAAACCTCCGAACGCCGTAGGTGTTCCACACGCGGTTTTGGGCACACCCAGCGGAGAGCAAATGTTCTCTGCTGCACATGGATGCTTCGGGGACAGGAGGCGACGGGGGCAGTCCCCGGAGAATGATTGTGACCTCACCCTTCGTGCTCTTCGCGTCCTTCGTGGTTCATTCCCGGTTACGCGACGTTTTCCAGCTTCGGTGGACTGTCCCCGGCGGATTATCAGCGTTTGCATGGCCAGCGGCACTGGTGTCATTTTTCTAGTGCAAGGGTTTGGGCGAGAAGCCTTGGAGTTGCCTGCGTTCTGATGGGCTTGCCAGGACCCTGTTGTAGAACACCTTCGGCGTTCGGAGGCGATGTGTGTGGGGCCTGTCCCCAGGGTGCGCTGCGCAACCCTGGGCTATGGGGTAGAACACCTTCGGCGTTCAGGCATTCGGTCCGGACTGGCATTCGGTCCGGACTGGCATTCAAGATCGGGGACAGTCCCAGTCCGCTGAGCCCTGACGCTGAGCCAGCGCGGTAATGATCACTGGAGGAGGGTTCGTGCTTGGGACCGCAGAGTTCGGTGACTTCAGCGGCCATGACTTCGCAGATCATCTCCCGCACTTAGCCTCGCAAAAAGTCTCGAAGGACACGGTCGGTTTCCGACGCTGGAACTTGGCCAAGGGCTGCAATGAGATTAACTTCGTTCATGGATGGTCTCCCCGTCGGTTGCAGCTGACGAAAATAGAAACGTTCTAGGAGGGAAGATTCTGCCTTCCGGGAGACCATCTTTCAAGTTTTAACAATCACCCGGTCGCTTCCCAATGACATGCCGCGCGCCATGTGCTTGCGCACCGCGGATGGAGACCCGGACTGGCCCTGGAATTCTATTGATGGCTGGGCTGCGGAGAATCTAGTGTTTTAGACGCTGAGACCTGGTCTTTCTTCAATAGGTTCTTCCATCAGTTGGAATTTATCAGGAAATTTGGGGCTAACTTGGACCCTGTGATGGCCGGAGGTCAAAACTTGAAGTGGTGGTAGACTTTGGCAGTGAAAGGTAGCGGTTAGGCAACGGGCTTTCGATAAGGAATTTCATTTGAACCCTTGTATTCTCGGATTCGGCACAGAGGTGCCCGTCAATCAGATGAGCCAAGAAGAGGCGGCGGCAATGTCCGCTGATTTGCTCTGTGGCGATGAACGGAAAAAGCGTTTGCTGAAGGCGATGCTCAAACGCTCTCAGGTGAGCAATCGTTACACCTGCATTCCCTACAAAGCAGCTTACGATTGGGTTGAAGAGGATTCAGAGCCCGGCACTTCAATGGGTTTAAGCACCCAGCAGAGGATGGCGTTGTATGCCGAGCACGTCGGTCCGCTATCAATTGGTGCTGCGCACAAAGCGCTCGAAAGCGCTAACGTCTCAGCGGATGCTATCACTCATCTCATCACGGTTTCTTGTACAGGTTTTGATGCACCCGGGTTTGATGTGCAGTTAATCAAAGCACTCAATTTACGTCGCGATGTCCAGCGGATGCAAATTGGTTTTATGGGCTGTCATGCGGCAATCAATGGGATGCGTGTCGCAGCTGCTCTTGGAAACGCCGATCCATCAAGTAAAACCCTGCTCTGCGCAACGGAACTCTGCAGCTTGCATTATCGCACGCAGTGGGATGAAAAACTGATGTTGGGTAACGCATTATTCGCAGATGGATCTGCGGCGTTTGTAAGTGGTCGGCCGAGTGGCACGGGAGAATTACCTTACGTGATCAAGGCGACCGGCTCTTACCTTGCACCTGATTCAACCGAGATGATGTCGTGGCAGATAGGCAATCACGGTTTTGAGATGTCGCTTTCTAGTTTAGTTCCCGATGCAATCAAGCAGCACCTTCGTCCCTGGTTGGCCCGGTGGCTTGAGAGCAATGGCCTGGCACTTAACGACATTGGGTCTTGGGCCGTTCACCCCGGTGGTCCACGCATTTTGACAGCTGTTGAACGATCGCTGGAACTGCCCGCGGAGGCACTGGAGATTTCTCGGGATGTGCTCCGCGAATACGGAAATATGTCTTCTCCAACAGTCTTGTTTATCCTCCAACGCTTGGCAGCATTGTCGAGGCCGAAACCATGTCTTGCGTTAGCCTTTGGTCCCGGGTTGATGATCGAAGCAGCGCTGCTGGATTAGCACTCCAGCGAAGCCTTGCTAAACGCTTTCATCGCTGAGCTAGGAGCGAAGTTCTGGAAAGGGGCGGTTCAGAGACCTAATAAAGGGACGCGAAAGACCGGGCGCATGAGTCAATCCCCAGGCAGCGGCTTTTACGAGCTTTGGCCGTCGTAGTAATTGACTGATCAGACGACACTTCCACATTCTTCCCCCAAGCAGCCGTGTTCTGGACTTCGCCCAAGTTGGACCGGTCTCCGTGGTTCCTACTTTGAGTGATTGAAGTGCAAGTGGTGCCACAGCAATTCCCGACGCGATTGCCCAAGCCATGCCTTCGCCGGTAAACGGTTCAACGTATCCAGCTGCATCACCGACAACGAAAAGGCGATCCCCGTAAACCGTCGCTCTGGACTGGGTGAGTTTGGCAGTGCCGCGCCAGTTTGCTGCGGCCACAGCATCAGACGCAGGAAGTCCCGCAGAGTTGGTGATGATGCTGGCCAATGGACCGATGCCGCCGGCCTGCTTGACAGCGTTTGCATCCAGTGCAGCTGCCAGGTCAAGACGCCCGTCCTCTAGACGCACACAACCGACATAGCCGCTTCGGTGGCAAGCCATGTAAATGGTCTTCGGCTTGAAATCAGAACGAACCTCCGAAAGGACCGCGCCAGCTCCGATCCTGGAGTTTCGATTGGTTCGGCGTTCATCGGCGAGTCGGTTAGAGAACACACGCCGTCCCAATCCACTGGCGATGATGGTAATCCTGGCGCGGGTGGCGTATTCCGATTGCGAATGATTTAGCATGACCGAGCAATGCTGTTTTTCGCTCGCATGCAGGGTGGCTCTCGTTTCATCCAAAAACTGCGCCCCGGCGTCAATCGCTGCCTGTGTTAGTTCCAAATCAAGTCGCTGTCGTGACAGCGAGACTCCGGCACCTAGCGGTAGAGCGACTTGTTGTTGACCGCTGGCGAGAACGAAATTCTCGAGTATTGGAGCATGGCAATCAGAGACCAATTTGTTCAGCCCAATCCGATTCAACGCCTCCAAGGCTGCGCCATTTAGACAGCAACCACAGACCTTGTCGCGAGGCAGTTTCTGATCATTGACCAATAAGACTTTGCCGCCGCCTTGAGCGCATTGCCTCGCCGCGATGGCTCCGGATGGACCGGCACCAATCACAAGCACATCCCAGTCTCGCTGAGATGCCTCGGTGACGTTGAGGGTCGCCTGGAGAACTGAATCAGTCATGACAGGTTCCAACCAGCATGAATCGGCAGGGCCAGTGGTTTGTTAGTTGATAAGTTTGGAGTGGCAGGTTGGCTGCAATCGACTCGATTTCGCTGATCGTGAAGGAAGCGCGAATCGACTGTGGCCCATCAAAATGAACCACCGGTGATCGAGAAAGCAAACGCGTCGCAATGCAGACCTGTAGCCAGTTGAATCGGCTGCGAATCAAATCGACGACAACGATTTTCTGCGTGGCAGCCTCGATCATTTTGGCAAGTACGATCTCGGCTTGTTCGGTGGTTAAGTGGTGCAGGAAAGTCGCGCACATAATCATGTCATACCCGTCAGGGATCGGTTCAGACAACACATCAAGATGATGTAACTTGATAGAGACTTTACTCTTCTGGCTGTTGTCCTCTGCAAATTGTATAGCCTGCGGGCTGATGTCGCTCGCTTCGACTTCCAGCCTAATTCCCCGTCGCTCAGCTCTTTGAGCCAGTTGAATCGGCACATCAGCGCTGCCGGTAGCGATGTCTAGAATCCGCAAGGAGGAGGCAGGATTTTCCCGGGCCATTTGCTCAATTGGACGCCATACCAAATCGATCAGCTTCGTCCAGCGATTAAGCCGTTGCAGTCCATCGAGCGCGTGAAAATGTTCACGCTGGTCGAGACTCGGGTTGTCCATTAATTCTGGCTCAAGAATCCGGCTCTGCACGATGGATCACCCCTGGTTTGTTTTTTGGTCATCGCTCCGCTGGCCCGTCGTGATTGCGAACTAGCTAGCGCGAGAGTCAATCGAAGATGATTGCACAGTTGGGCAACGCGAGCTTAAGTTGCTCGATCCGGCTGGCGGTCAGCCCAGGACAACTATCCAGAACCAGATATTCCAGCGATTCAAGTTGCTTAAGCGTGTCCAGTGAAGCGTCGGTCAAGCTTAGGCAGCCCGTCAAGGTAAGTTCTCTCAGCTTGGACAGTCGAGATAGCTCCGCAAGCCCAGTGTCGGTGATCTGCGTGCAATGATCAAGGTAGAGTTCTTCTAGGTTGGTTCGCTGGCCGGCATGCTTCAACGCGGTGTCGGTTAGATGATCGCAATCAGCAAGGTTTAGCGTTCTCAGCTCTGGCATCTCCTGAAGCACTGCCAGCCCACTGCCTTCAAGATTGGGAAGACTCCAGAGATGCAATTCTTTCAGCAAGTGAAGTCCGGCTAAGTTCGCGAGCCCAGCATCAGTGAAATGATCATTGTCACTAAGGTTCAGATAAGTCAGCCGCGGGCAATGTTGCAGCTCGACAAGGCCTTCATCCGTCAGTGCCGCGATGCAGCCGAGATGAAGCCATTCCAGATTCGGCATGTCACGCAAACGCTGCAGGCTCTTGTTGGTCAGTTCCAAACAGTAAAATAGGTTGAGCGTCTTCAGGCGATGCGTTTCTTTCAATTGGGTGACCCCCGCATCAGTCATCTGGAACGACTCCATCATGTCAAGATGAACCAGCGTTGGCGGAAGCGCGATCTCGGTTCCTTTAAGCGGCCAGTTGAATCCCATCTCCAATGTCGTCAGCTTTTCAAGCTTGGCAAACAGTGGGTTGTAGCCTTCAGCGGTCAGTTGAAAGTGACCAAACAGTCCCAGGAACTCTAACTCCGTGAGCGACTCAAGATGTTTCAGACCGGCATTTGTTAATGTCTTATTCGCGCCCCAATTGCGGCTCCCGTTTAGATTCAGAGAGGTCAGCTGGGTTAATGATCCAAGTGGTTTGAGATCATTGTCAGTGATACCACCGTTCGCATTGGAGAGATCCAAGTAGGTCAGCTCAGTGAGCTCCTGCAGCCCTTCACTTTTGAATCCGCGAATGTCTCTTACTTCCAGTCGCGTCAGGGCGGGCAGTTGCTTTAGTTCGCGATAGACATCCGTTAAAGGTAAACGAGTCTTGCTGAGGTTCAGAGTGGTTAGTTTTGGCAGTCCACAGATGGCTTGAATGCCCTTCAGGCTGATGCGATGACAGTTCTGCAGGCTTAAGGATTCCAGCGCCGTCACTTCAGCGACGTGCAGCAGCCCTTGATCGGTGATCTGATGACAGTCCGTCAAATCCAGCTGAACCAGATCGGACGCTTGGCAAATTCGAGCAAGGTCGTCGTCCGAAAGCTCGTTGCCTCGCTCGGCAAGAATGGCTCGAGCTTTGGCGGTGGTCATTGAGGTTTGGCTGGCAATGTCCGTAGATTGCTGCGCAGAAACCCCTGTGATGCCCCATTCGGTCAGACCCAATCCAGCGACCAAGAAGAGAGCGATTGTCCGGCAAAGTGAGTTGACGATCATGACAGCAGCTCAGCCAAAGGTCCCGATTGATTTTCCGGCTTGCCTAACGCTAGGTCAGGCTGTCCAAACAGGTCCTGTGGAACGCCAGCAAGATGGCAGAGCGTCGTGAACCAATTGCAAATCGTGTGCTTGTGTCCCGCCCGACCGTACTGAGGATAAGCCAGGAATCTGCCTTGCGATTTCAGTCGGCCTGCTAAGTTGCCCACGACGACCATCGGCCAGTCATTTCCCACCGAGTGATGCTGGGCGGCGTTATCACTGGTGTAAACAATCAGTGTATTGTCCAGCATCGTGCCATCGCCCTCGGGGATCGCCTTCAGTTTGGCAGCCAGTCCGGAGATCAGTTCCACATGGAATTGACGAATGGCATTTCGGCAATCTTGAGCCGACAGCGTCGCGTAGCCAGCGCCATGACCGATCGCGTGGACGTTGTTGCCAATGCCAATTCCAGAGTAGACCGAATCCAGTCCATCGGCGTGAATCGTGATGACATTGGTCAGGCCAGTGACAAGCGCCGAGGCCGCCATGTCAAAGTGCGCTTCCAAATGCTGGGTCTTAAAGCGAGAGGTGTATTTGTCGTCCAGTTCCGGAGCATGCTCCTTGAGTGTCTTTTGCATGGAAACCAGTTTGACGCGGCGATCGCGCAAGGCTTCAAAGCCGCTGAGGTAGTGTCCTAGCTTTTCCTGTTCGGTGCTCGGCAGGTTCTGTTGAAGCTTGCGAATATCCGATGACATCGCATCTAGGACATTGCCAGTGCGCGTGTACTTCTTTTTAAGATCACCTCCTTCTAGGATGCTACCGAACAGGTTCTCGAAGGCTGCAACTGGGTTTTGCTGAAACGGAAGCTGTTGGCCTTTGCCTTTTGCCGAGATGGCGGGGAACGTTACTCCCTGGCTTCCTTCACCCATCTTGAAACCAACATGGTTGAAGACCGAGGGAAACGTTTCCGAAAGGTAGCCGTCAATGGTTGCTGCAAGTGGCGGCGTGTGCGGTGAAGCTTTGTATCCGCCCAGTGCACCATAGTGAGCGCTGTGTCCCAGTCGCGTCATCTTGCCGCTTAGGCCTTGAATGATCGTTAGTTGATCTTGAAAAGGGGCCAGCGGCTTCAGGCTTTCTGGAAGGGAGCGTTCCGCCAGAGTCGAGTCGACCAGTTTATCACCCCGATGCTCCAGGCCTTCTGGGTTCAGGTATTCTCCCTGCAGCCCACTGCTCTTGACCACAAACACAAAGCGTTTGGGTGGTTCTTGATTCTCCGCAGCATCAAGCCGCCTGACAAACGGAGACAGAGCCACGGCTCCTGCTCCTAGGCTGAGTCCCTTCAAGAGATTTCGACGATTTGAGTTCTTCATCGTGGCTATTTTCTGTAGAGAAAGGAATCGGAAGTCATCAATGCCACCAGCAACTCTTTAAAGCTGCCGCCGCTTTCCACATAGGCTTTGTCCATCGCCATCAGCGTTTGGGAGTCGCTGAGCATTTCATTGCGCCCCATCCAGTATCGGAAAACGTGCCGGATAAAGCTTTGCCGAACCAGGTCGGATTCAGCGAGAGCTTCCATCAGCTCGAGAACATTTTGGACGTCTTGATGTAAGCTGTCGTCGTGGCTCAGTGTGATCGAGCCGCTCGCGTCAACGGGCTGGCCCTGTTCGGTCGCACGCCATTTGCCGACGTGATTGTATGCTTCGAATGGCATGCCGAGTGGATTCATTTTCTTGTGGCAACGCCAGCAGGCACTCTCGTGCACGACTTGGAATCGCTCACGCAGCGTTTGATGTTCGTTGTCAGGAATCTGAGCATCAACATTGATCGGTAGATCCATGACCACACCTGCGAGCAGCTTTTCGCGAATCCACTTCCCGCGCCGCACAGGGTCATTGTCAAAGTTGCCGCTATGCGCAATCAGCCAGCTGGGTTGGGTCAGAATCCCACAGCGTTGTTCCGCTGGAGCGCGGAACACCTGTCCGTTCTTGCGAATCTGTGGATCACTGTGATTGTCTTTATCGTAGGCGTGCTCGTACGGATCCAGGTTGTAGCTTTGCACAGGATGGGTGCGTCGATACTTTTCCGCGCCACCGGCCCGTTTAACTTGCTGTTCATCGTTCTTGCCATTCCAATACACCGAGACGACTTTGTTCGTTGTTAGCAGCTGTTTGAGAACATCTTTGTCTTCCTGAAGTATGTGCAGAATCAAGCTGTCTGTGTCGTAGGCCAACTTGGATGCACTGCCCTGAACAAACTGCTGAAAGCCATCACGTTTTTTGAACTCGTCAATGTCTTTGAAGACCTCATCGGCTTTGTAGTAACCGAAGAACTCACGAAAGAACTGCAGGATTCGAGGGTTAGTGGTGGAAAGGTAGGTGCGGTTGTGAGTGGTGACCCAGCCGTTTTGCCGCGCGTCAAGCATTTGTCGCACGACGCGTTCGACATCGTCTCGCGTCTTGAGCTTGCCGGCCAGCATCTCCTTGACCAATGCACTGTGCCCAGCGGCCCAGGCGGGGCGTGGAGTGGTCATGGTGCGCTGGATCGGAGCTTCGCTCTGTTTGGTATAGACATCGATGGTTTCGATCTCATCCACACCAAAGGCCGGCTTGTTGTGCAACGCATAATGCAGCGAGTAAACCAACTCTTGAGGTGACAGGAAACGGCGGCCGTCAGCGTCGGTCTCGCCGAGACCTAGCTCCATGCGATAAACGAATTCGGGTGTTAAGGTGACATAGATCAAGACAGCCTGTAAAGCCATCTCGTTGCCGAGTTCGGCGTTCTTTTGAAAGACGTTCCGCCAGTAGTGCTCGTATTCCTCTTGCTTGGGCGAACGTCTGAGGAACAACGCGAACGCCACATCAAGAGCCTGGTCAAAATCGTCGCGCGTCACCGGTTGTGCGGATTTGACGATGTAGTTGAAAATGACTGGGACCCGTCCTCGGTACTCGTTTGCCGTGGTGGTCACGCCGCCGACAAACATCGCTTCGTTGTTTCCCGTCCGACTGCCTTTGTTTTTTACCTGAGTGACAATCCGAACCTTTTGACCTACGGTTAGGATCTGAGCCATCGTTTCGGCGTTTACCAATAATGCTTCCAGTGATGACTGGTCAGCAACGATCGACGCGTAATCGGTAAAGCCTGAAGCGTGATGGACAAATTCAAAGAACGGATTGGCGTACTTTTGATCTTGGAAATACCGCGTTGCCATCAGCTTGCCTTTGTGAGGCCCGCGGGCGATCAGATGATTTCCCGTTCCACCAATCTTGACGCTATACCAGGGAGCACGTCCGTAAGCGTTGCCCCAGATGGCGTCATAGATGATTGGCCGTTGTCGCCAGAGACGCGCTGGGCTGTATGGTTTTTCGGTGACGCTGCCATCGAATAGTTTGCCGTGGTCGATATAGTTGCCAAACTGTGGGAGCAGCAGCTTTTTGTCCAGCTCAAAACCGCGACCATGCAAAGTCAGTTCATGATCGAGTTGCCTGAGAAACGTCGCTCGTTGATCAGCCGATGGTTGCGTTTCATCTTCCGGCGGCATCTCACCAAATTGAACCTGATTGAAGATGCGGTTCCAAGAGTCGGCTGTTTCGGTGACAGAGAGATCAACGTCCAAGTTGTCCAGTCGGACATCGCCCTCTGGATCGGTCGAGTCGTGGCAATCGAGGCAAAACTTGCCCAGGAATTGACTCGCGGTGTTTTGAAAATCAGTCGCAGGAGTTTCGCCCTGCCCTGCTTTGCTTGACGGTTGGTTGTTCGCAGGTGCTTCGTCTGTTGCCTGGCCGTTGGCAGCTAACGGAAACGCGACCAACAAGAATGCCGCCCAACACAGTCGTTGCATCGACCGGCCATCAATGGTCGTCGAGATGCATGGCGTCGAAGGGGAACAGGCGGGATGGTTTTGGTGATGATCCATCCACTCATTTTAGCTGAGTTCGCACCCAATTGATAGCGAACAAATTAGCGTCAGCAAGCGCTTCGCGTGCCTCGCCGGACACTCTGATTCTGAGACTGAGTTGAGTCAGGTTTTCCTGATCAAATCGGTTTGTTACTCGCGGTCCGAAACTTTGTCTGTTTTTGGCGGGCGCTGATTTAGCTTTCTGACGAGAACGTTTGATGTCACGAACCTAAATCAGTTCGACTGCTTTGTCTCTTAACGTAGGAATTGCTTAAGCCAACTCGATTTGGTCTAGCGGTATCGACTCTAATAAGCTTCTCTGTGATCATCAGGTAAAAAACACCGCTACGCGAGAAAGTGAGGCCCCCGATGCGTGTGACATCCATTCCCAGAATCACTGAGTCAATTTCAATTTCAGAATATGTGTTTGGTGCGGCACAAAGGCAAATCACCTATCCCGGTTTAGCCCAGTGCATCTCGGTCACCAAATTCTCTGGCGGTCTTTTAAGGGGGACGCACATCTCTCCGGGGTCTTCCCCGGATGAAGTCAAAGAGCATTTTCGACTCTTGAATGCGGGCTCAGTGGGCCAATATAGCGATTGGTATGTGATCGGCCAATTTCAAGAGCATTTTAGAACTGCTAATGCCGTCATGGGAAACATGTCATCGCTGAGACAGACGCTGCGCAAGCGATTGGGCAAGGGGAATACGTTTTACACGTTCGATACCAGTGCCTTGACTGCCAGCGAGAATTGGGCTTTTGGAATCGACATTCGAGCCACACAGCAAAATTACAAACTTGAGTTCTCGTTTGCAAAAGCGTTTGGTCGACCAGATAAGCCATTCTCCAAGCTTTCAGATTGGTACTTCACCAAAATCTAGGCTATCAAGCGGATCAGACTCGCGTGCACCCCTAAGCGGTTTGTCGAGCAGTGCATCTTGGATGCGGTGGCAAAAAGAAGCCCCGAACCTGTGAAGGTCCGAGGTTTGCTGATTGACGGAGTCCTGGGCCTCCGTCAGTACCATTGATTACAGCTTCGAGTTCGAAGGAAGCTATTTTTTGCCAACGCTCGTGGTTGCCGTCGGTGGGTTCTCTGCAACCTTCTTTTGGCAGCAGGGCTTGTCACATTTGACGTCCTGACAGCAAGGCTTGGTGCAAACGGCTTCGGCGCAACACGGTTTCGTGCACGCCGCCGTGGCAACGCAACAAGGCTTGGTGCAAACGGCTTCAGCGCAACACGGTTTGGTGCAGGCCGCCGTGGCAACGCAACAAGGCTTGGTGCAAACGGCTTCAGCGCAACACGGTTTGGTGCAGGCCGCCGTGGCAACGCAACAAGGCTTGGTGCAAACGGCTTCAGCGCAACACGGTTTCGTGCAGGCCGCCGTAGCAACGCAACAAGGCTTGGTGCAAACGGCTTCAGCGCAACACGGTTTCGTGCAGGCTGCCGTGGCAACGCAACAAGGCTTGGTGCAAACGGCTTCGGCGCAACACGGTTTCGTGCAGGCCGCCGTAGCAACGCAACAAGGCTTGGTGCAAACGGCTTCAGCGCAACACGGTTTCGTGCAGGCTGCCGTGGCAACGCAACAAGGCTTGGTGCAAACGGCTTCGGCGCAACAGGGTTTGGTGCACGTCAGCGAATCAGCACAACAGGCTTTGTCGCACTTGGCCGTCCCGGCTGCGGATTTCTGTTTGCAGACGCCGTTCTCACAGGTCTTGGGCTTCGAACAGCATCCGGGGGCGGAGCAGGCGCAGTCGCCTGATTTGGAATCGCATTTGCAGGTGCCGCCAACGCAGGGGCAGTCATCGCTTTTGCATTGGTCGCCACAGCAGGCACAGGTGGCTATTTCAGCCTCTGTCTCGGGTGCTTGGGCGTTGAGGGGTTGGGAGACAAACGACGCGAATGTCGCCAACACAAAGAAAGATAGGTACAGACTTTTAGACATGGAATTCTCTCGAATTGATTTTGATACTTTAGTGAGTCAACAATCAAAGAGAGATTCAGAGCCGCCAGACTCCTAGGCAGGCAAGTTTGCGTAGATGCGGAAGCACAAACGGCGGTGCTCTTTCGAACGTCATCTCGCTGGCTTCGACTGTGCTGATCCAGGCTGCCACAGTGGACAGTGGCTCGACGGCATCAGAAACCGAGCGATCCGTGTTGGACACTTCGGCTAAAAAGAGCTCAAACCGTGAGACATCGTCACAGCGACAAGATGCTGATTGGTCGTCATCGGACTCCCAGCCAATCGCCGCAGCGTCAGGGGCGGGCTGAGCTGAACAATGTCCGCAACAGCTCTTCTTGGCGGTTGCCAGACTTGCAGACGATGGATTGATGTCCGCACTTGCCGAGCTAATCGGACCTGCCACCGTGCACGGGCATAGCTGCGCGAACACCGGCAGGACGGCGCACCATCCAGCGAGTATCAGCGTGATTGCGGCTCGAGCAACACTGGGAATCAAAGCAGGTTCACCAGAAAAGCGGTTTGAAAGCTGGCGGGCGAAACACCGTTTAGTAGCCCGACATGCACAAATGTTATTTTATGATTTAGCGTATGCCAGTGGCAAATGTCAAGTAAATCAGTTTGCCGCCCTCGGATGAGGGTTATGCAGGCTGTCTGACTGTGTGTTCAGGGGGACTGGGAGGCTTCGGGGAGCTAGCCCGTGCAGCGTGACACGGCCTCTTGCCCTGCCGTGGTCAGCGCCACGCTGGCCCGGCCATTCCCAAGCAGG
Source organism: Stieleria bergensis (assembly GCA_007745635.1). Taxonomy (GTDB): domain Bacteria; phylum Planctomycetota; class Planctomycetia; order Pirellulales; family Pirellulaceae; genus Stieleria; species Stieleria bergensis. The sequence goes on along the minus strand of CP036272.1, from coordinate 6,909,096 downwards.
CTCGCTTGGCGGTTTCATCTCATCACACAATCACGGCTGGCAGCGATCCGAGGGAAATCTGTCATCGCGTTTGGATCCGTGTTCTTCACGAACGCGATCACGGGTGTTGTGCAAGCGTCCGCGTCGCGAAGCTTCTGGAGGCATTGGTTCTGTGCGTCCGGTGGTCGCTACCGACCGTTGACTTTGACTTTGGCGAGATAGATGGCGGTTTTGCCTTCGTGGGACGAGTAGTAACTGATCCACAATCGGTCTTCGTGCCAGACCATGCCTGCGTAGCTGGTGTCGCCGCCGGATGGCAGTTTGAGTGCCTCGGTGAGTGTGCCGTTTTCTGGATCTAGCCAGCACACGGATGAGCGGACCGGAGCATCATACAAGCGGACAACGGCCAGGAAGCGGCCATCGGGCAAACGGATCATGTCCGGCCCGCCAATTCGAACGCCCAATGACTTCCAGTCCCATTGCGTGTAAGGCGGCTTTGACTTGCCGATGTAGCCCGAGTTGGGTCGTCCGTCTTGTCGTAGCAGGCAATAGCAGGTGTCGTCCCCTAAAAAGACCATCGAAGTTTCATTGGGGTAAGTGCCTTCGACATCCGCCGTTTCTATCAGCCGGTTGAAGGACTTTCCATCGGAGCTCTCGAAGAATCGAATGCCGCGATCACTGCTTTTGCAGCCGTAGCCCCAACCGTAGCATTTGTCTTTGTGCCAGGTGATGCGCCAGAGCCAGTTGTCGCGATCGCCGACTTCGTGCTGCTGCGTCCAGTTGCTGCCATCGGTAGAAAACCAAACCAGCGATTGGTGTTTGTGTGTGATCGGTTCATTCATTGCCTCGGCACCCGCCAGCATGAGCCGTCCATCGGGTGTCGTTGTGATCTTGGCATCGCGCAGATCGGAGTCCGCTGACGTGATCAGGGCCGCAGAGTTCCACTTCCACCCGTCCGATGAAGTGATGACTCGTAAGGCGCCATCAGAAGAGACGTGCTGTTGCCCTTCGCGAAAGACGCAGTACCATCGATCTTGAAAACGAATCAAATCGGTGAACGCGTTGTGTGGTGCTCCGTCCCAAATACGCGCTGATTCGACCAGTTCAAGACCGTTTGAATCCTGGGCAGACGCGGTGATCGCTGGCAGGCAACAGACAAGTAGCGACACGAGAGCTCTAAGTGTCTTCATCACGCGGGAATCTCCTTGGCAACCATGGGAACGCTCAGGCATTTGCTTTTAAGACAGAAACGCCTCCACTGACTGCGGTGGCAGCGTCTTTCTCAAATCTGACTTGCCTAAGAGGTTAACCGTTTCGCACGCGGTTCGTTGGATCAGCGGGGAAAAATCGCAGCGGTGATCCGGCTTTTCCGAAACGGACGTCGCTAGCATCATGGAAACAAGCGAGTGAAGCCTCGTCGTTGCGAGCTGTACCTCGCACCACCAGCCTGCCCTGCTTTGTTGTTTCCTCGGTTCCAGTAGATCAGGTCAAGAAGGTCCGCGAGATGAGGGTTAGCCGTCTTGTGCTGAGTGTTGGCGGGCGAGTAAGACAAGCCGTTGTTGTTCAATGCGAGACACAGCGCGCGGCTTCACCGCAGTGGGCAGCGCATGGCACTGCGTCGGGCAATCAAGCGCAGTTCACACGCAACGAAAACGAATACCTAAACCAGGGGCACATTGAAATGATTCAGTCCAGTAAGCAAATCGTGCAGCAGTCACCGCTGAAGGGCGTGTATCAATGGTTCTCCAATCGTTGCCGAGCACGGCGTTTTTGGCGCAATTCAGAATTGGATCAAAAAGGTCGCGCGTTCTATCAGCAGTTTTTCTCTGACGGAGACATCGTGTTTGACGTGGGGGCCAACGTCGGTCATCGCTCGCGAATGTTTCATCGACTTGGTGCAACCGTCGTTGCAGTTGAACCCCAGTTGCCCTGTATTCGCCATCTGGAAGTCGTGTTTCGTCGATCTGAACGGTTCCATCTGGTCCGCTCCGCGCTGGGAGCATCGGTTGGCGAAGCCGAAATGCTGATCAGCAATGAGAGCACGATCTCAACGCTTTCTGCTGAGTGGGTTCGAATGGTAAAGGAAAGCGGACGTTTCGCGACCAGTCAGTGGAATCAGCGCGCGATCGTGCCGGTCGAGACGCTGGACAATTTGATTGAACGCTATGGAACACCTGCGTTCGTCAAAATCGATGTCGAAGGATTTGAGAAAGAGGTCATCGCCGGGCTCTCCAGGCCCGTCGGTGCTCTCTCGCTGGAGTACACCCCCGAAAACATCGAAGGAACCCTGAGTTGCATCCAGCAGTTGTGTGACATCGCTCCCTGCGAGTTTCAATACAGTGACGGGGAAACGCTGGAGTTTGCTCTACCCGACTGGGTGGACGCCGATTCAATTCGCAGCGTCCTGGAGCAGGTCCCCTTGAATGACTTTGGTGATGTCTACGTGCAATTTCAGCAACCGAGTTGAAGTCATCACAAGCAAGGCTGGAGCTGTCGCGCCAGCCAAGTTCGCCTATTGGAAGGGGTTCTCTGTAGTCGCCGATGACTTGAGGAACTCTTGATCGGCTTCGCTTAGCCTTGTCAGTGGCAGCGTTACCTCTTTGCCTTGTTCGGTTAGCAAGGTCACCTCGGTGGCCGTTTGCTGGACCACTTTGGCTTTGACCCTGAACTTGCCGGTTGCGTCGGTAAAGGTGCGCATCTGGCCCGCTGCCGAACCGCTCTGCAAAGTCCTTAAGACAGACTTCTTGACGATCAGTTCATTGCGAACCATGCTGCAATCGTAGGCTTGTCCATAGTCATCCCATCGGACGTTCAGTGTTCCGTCGGAGGCATGCGAAAGAAAGGTGATGGGATTCCATTTGCCAGCGTAGCAGGCTTGCAGTTTGGTGCCTGGTGCCAAAACCGCATCGGCTGGGACCAGGGCTGAATCGGTCGGCACTGGGATTGCGACCGTATAGTTTTTGCGGCGCAGCGGTGGAGTGCTTTCGGCGACCGCATCTGGATTAGATTTCAGTTGCTGTGCCATGGTTTTCTTGATGATCAGCTCGCTGCGCAGCATGCTGCAATCGAATCCCGCGCCGTATTCATCCCAGCGAACGTTTAATGTTCCATCTTTGTTTTCGCTCAATGCTGTGATCGGTATCCATTTTCCGGCGTAGCAGGCCTGAAGTTTGACTCCGGCTTTGACGGTGAGATCAGCCGAAACGAACTCTGAATCTTGTGGCACAGAAATGGAGACGGGATAGCTCTTGCGTCCTTTGGCATCTGCTGACGGAGCCGAGGTTGTTTTTGCCGATTCGGATGCCCAATTGGGGACAGTTTCCGGGAAGCGTGATGTCGGGTGTGAGCTCAGGCGGCTGACAAGGCTGGTTTCAATCACCAGTTCGCCACGCTTCATGGCACAGTCGTAGGTTGGGCCATACTTGTCCCAGCGTACATTGACGGTCCCGTCGCTGTTCTCTGAAATGGCTGTCAGTGGATGCCAGCTGTCTTGGTAGCAAGCTTGCAGTCGCGTGCCCTTGGTGAGCTTGACGGTGTTGCTAACGAAATCGGAACCTTCTGGAGGCTTGATCGTGACTTTGTATTCCTTGTTGGGTTTGTGCGCCGAATCATCGTTCATGATCCGAACGAACTCTTGATGCTGCGCTTTCTCGGCCGCAGTCAGGCTTCGTGTGCCGGTTGAACCACCGGGATTGCCCAGTCGCACGGGGTTGGACACTAGAACCTTGACCGTTTTGCTGGCATCAATCCGATAGTTTTGAACCAAGTAGAATTCGATGTCGTTGATCGTGCCGCGACCACCAAACAGACTCGAGAGTCGGACGGTTCCAGAGTCCTGTGTTGTCGACAGATAGGCAGACACGCTGGTGCGTCCACTAGCGGAACGACCGCTCACGGAAACCGATCCAGGCCCTTTCTTTGTGCGACGATAGTCAATGGCAATGACCGATTTGCCGAACCGGTCAGTTTCCGTCCGCAAGTTACTAAGCTGATAACGAGGTGAATCAGCTAAGGGCGCAACGAGATCATCAGCGGCCGTCGCGGGCACTGACATCGATAGCAATGCTCCGGCGACAAGCGGCAAAAGGAATCGGTGGAACATCAGGCGGGTCTCCGCGAGGAATGGATTCGATATCTGGAGTATACTGGATTCCCCCGCAGGCGCGCCCGTCCGACTGGCAAATTAGGAGTCAGTGCCTGACCATGTTGGCGGTGCCGTGTCTTCACGCGTTCAGCAAGCCGCGTTCGCTAAACACTGCCGACGCTTACAGTCGGCATTGGATGATTTCGACAAGACGTAACAGTGCATTGGTCAGTCGTCTGCCTTTGCGCCACATGAAGACAATGTTGCGCGTGCCCAGTTGGCGACTCAGTGACCGCGTGACAAGCTGCCTGCTGAGACAGCCGTCAGGACGTCCAGCCAGAATCCCCAGCCCCATGCCCGCTTGCACGCAGGCGATCGTGAATCCGCTGTTGTCTGTTTCAACAACGATCTCGGCTGTCAGCCTCTGAGCATGCAACGTTTGCTCCAACGCATCACGGCCGTGAGTTCCCGGCGCGGTGACCACCAATGGATGTTTGACCAATTCACGCATGCTGCATGACTTGGTCTTCCAAAACGGGTGCGTTGGTAATCCAGCAGCTAAAAAGCTGATCGAAAAAGCGGGTTCGTAATGAATCAATGGCGATGCGTTGCCGGCACCGGGTTCAAGCGCAAAGGCAATGTCAGCTTGGCCGGAAAGAATCAGTTCTTCGGCTTGTTGCTCGTTGCCCTGCAAGATGCGGATCGCGTTGCTGTGCTGGGTGCGAAAACAAGCCAGCGGCTCGGCCAGGTCTTCCATCATCATTCGGACACCGGTCACTAGCGTGATCTGTGCCGATTCGTCTTCGGTGACCAGGGCAAAGGTTGAATCGAGCCGGGCCAGGATTTCTTCAACCGCTTCGTAGAGTCTGCAGGCCGCATCGGTTGGTTCCACACGACGGCCAACTTTGGTGAACAACTCTGTTCCATAAGCTTGCTCGAGTTGTTGGACATGATGCCAAACCGTTGGCGTGGAGCAGCCGGCCGCCTCAGCAGCAGCGGAGTAGCCTCCGTGCGCATAGACCAACCGGAAGGTATGCAGTTGCTGGATGCTTAGGTCCTCGAAGGTCTTCTGAAGTCGCATGCAAGGTTTCCGATCATCTGAGTCTGTCGAATGATTATTAGAAAACATTTTATTTTAATAAACGTTCAGATGGTCTACAATCTTCTCTCATTGAGCGAATCAAATGAATCCAGCGAATCTTGCTGCTCGCGTGCGTTTTTGAAAAGAGATGCTTCCCTTGAGCGGTTTTGCACCACTTCGTTCAGTCTTCTCCACCTCCTCATTCTCGAACACTCAGTAGGTCGCCGATCAAGGCATGATGGACAACCAACCATCAAAAGCGCGTTACGTTGTGGTGATGTTGTTGTTCTTTCACACCGTCAACACGTACATGGATCGCATCTGCATTTCCACTGCGAAAGGTGCGATGCAAAGTGATCTCACTGGTCTGACCGATCAGATGATGGGCTATGCTTTTGGCATCTTTGCGATCGGTTATGCGTTGTTTCAAATACCAGCAGGCTGGTACAGTGATCGAGCGGGAGCCAGGCATGCGTTGACCGTTGTGGTGGTCGTGTGGAGTCTGTTCACCGCTTGGACGGGTTTCGTTTTCACAGCGATCGGATTGCTGGTCGTTCGTTTTCTGTTTGGCGCTGGAGAAGCGGGTGCATACCCTGGTGCGACACGAGCGCTGTATTCCTGGTTGCCGGCCAAGGAGCGTGGGCTTGGTCAGGGCATCTTTCATTCCGGGGCGCGGATTGGTGCCGCCGCGTCGTTGGTGCTGATGCCGATCGTGATCAATGCGATTGGTTGGAGAGCGACGTTTGTTCTTAACGCCGTGATTGGGCTTGTCTGGGGCGCTGTGTGGTGGTTTTGGTACCGGGATGATCCCGCCGATCACCCGAGCGTGAACGAAGGCGAGTTAAATCTGATTCAATCCGGCATTGCCCAAGCGGAAAGCAACAGTGGGCCGAAGGTTCCCTACATCCAGGTGGTGACCTCGACCAATGTGTTGCTGGCCATGTTTCAGTATGCGGCTAGCAATATTACGTTTTTCATCAGCATGACTTGGCTGCGTCCCTACATTGTTGAATCTTGGGGCGAGAAGTACGGTTGGTGTTCATCGATTCCACTGTTGTTTGGTGCGGTCGCGTTGTGGTGTTCTGGGTATCTGGTCACTGCACTTCACAAGTTGGGGCACCCTGTGATGTCCCGGCGATTGCCCGCGATGGTGGGTTATTCGCTGGGCGCGATCGGACTTTTGATGACCACGCAAACGGTTGGTTCCGCGTCGGTTTGGCCATTCATCGCCTGTTTCTCACTGGCTTTGTTTGGTGTGGAAATGACGCTTAGTCCCAGCTGGGCCTTTTGCATGGACATTGGCGGAAGTCGTTCCGGTGCAGTTTCCGCCGCGATGAACATGGTTGGAAACCTGGGGGCAGCGGTTAGTGCTGTTGCGTTTCCGTATTTCGTCTCAAGCGTGACGGTGCCGTTCTTTGCAGAATCTACCGGAACGGCGAATTCGTTCTTCCTCTTCGCGGCGACGATGAACTTGCTGGCAGTGTTTGCTTGGCTGTTCATGAACCCACTGCGGCAGCTGAAAACCATCACCGCGTCGGCACTCAAATTGCGGCTGGCGTTGTTCATTGGCTTGTTTGTCATCGTGCTGAGCGCGTTGCTGTACACGAAGTTCTTCTTCCAAAGTGATGCAGGCACCCAGCCTGAACCAGTTGCAGCAGAAGTCCAGGAGGCGATCGAGCCATGAAGAAGCTGAAAGGGGTTGCGGTTGGCGCTGGGTACTTTAGCCAGTTTCACTATGAAGCTTGGTCGCGGCTGGAAGGTGTTGAGCTATCGGCGATCTGCGATGTGAATCGTCAAGCTGCCCAGTCGGCTGCCGATCAGCACGGGGTGCCAAGCGTCTACGTTGACTTTACTGAGATGCTGGAGGCTGAAAAGCCGGACTTCGTCGATCTGATCACACGGCCTGATTCACATCTTGAATTGACGAAAGCCGCCGTTGAACGCGGCGTTGCGGTGATCTGTCAAAAGCCACTTGCGCCGACGATGGATGAGTGCCGTGAATTGGTGGCGGCGGCGCAGAACGCCGGCGTGCCGTTGATGGTCCATGAGAATTTTCGCTTTCAGCCCTGGTACCGGGAGATTCGCAAGCTGATCGACGAGGGTGTGATCGGCGATCGGTTGCATGCGATCAGCACCCAGACGCGCACAGGAGACGGCTGGCAAGAGGATGCCTACATGGCTCGACAGCCTTACTTTCGCACGATGCCAAAGTTTTTGATCTTCGAAACAGGCGTTCACTTTATCGACACGTTTCGGTTTCTCGGCGGGGAGATCGACGGAGTCTATGCGTCGCTGCGAACGTTGAATCAAGCGATCGCTGGGGAAGACTCGGGAACGGTGGTGTTCGAGTTTCAGTCTGGCGCGCAAGGCTTATGGGACGCCAATCGTTACAACGAATCAAACGCCAAGAACCCACGTTACACCTTCGGTCAAACACTGGTTGAAGGCAGCGGCGGCTCAATTCGTTTGCTGACTGATGGGCGTTTGCTGATCCAGCGACTCGGCCAGTCAGAGCAGCCGCATCACTACAATCCTTCAGCGGCCAACTTTGCCGGAGACTGTGTGTTTGCCACCCAGCAGCATTTCATTGCATGCTTGCTGAATGATCAACCGTTTGAAACCAGCGGCAGTGAGTACCTCAAGACACTGCAGGTTCAGGAAGCGGTTTATCAATCGGCACAGGCTCGGACACCGGTTCGAAATCTCTTGGCACAGGAGTCCTCTCATGCGGATCATTGATCTTAGCCTGCCAGTGGATCACCAAATGCCGGGGGTCAGCATTCGCAGTGCACGGCAACTTCAGCAGGATGGCTGGAACGCCACGACGCTGGAGTTGTATTCGCATGCCGGAACGCACATGGATGCGCCTCGACATTTTCTGCCCGATGGCAACACGCTCGATCAGCAGGACTTGAGCGTGTTGGTTGGTCCAGCCTTGGTGGTCGACTTGTCAGCCACGACGCCGAGCGAGTTGATCGGTATCCAGCATTTGGCAGACGTCGCCGATCGTGTGGTGCCCGGCAGTCGATTGCTGTTGCGCACCGATTGGCATCAACGTTACGGAACACCGGCTTATCGAGAGGAATTGCCACGGATTTCATTGGAACTTGCTCAGTGGATGGTTTCGCGAGAAGTCGCGTTGCTTGGCGTAGAGCCTCCTTCGGTCGCCGACGTCAATCAGATACAGGAACTGACAGAGGTTCATCAGACGTTGTTTCGTGGCGGTGTCGTGATCGTTGAGGGGCTGGCTCATTTGGATCAGATTCAAACCTCTGAAGTCCAGTTCATCGCCCTGCCGTTAAAGATCATCGGTGGCGACGGTTGTCCGGTGCGAGCCATTGCCATTGAGTCGGAGACGCACTGATGGATTCATCTCATCCGCCATTGTTCCTGGGCTGCATTGCCGACGATGTGACCGGGGCGACGGACATCGCCAGCAACCTTGTTCAAGCTGGTATGCGCACCGTTCAGGTGTTCGGTGTTCCCAATCCTGCCGACTTGATGGCTCTTCAAGCTGACGCGGTTGTGGTCGCGCTGAAATCACGCTCCATCGATCGCGATGCCGCCGTCTCGATGTCGCTACAGAGTTTGGCTGCATTGCAACAGGCTGGCGCTCAGAGATTTTTTTTCAAGTACTGCTCGACCTTTGATTCAACACCGGCGGGGAACATCGGCCCGGTGGCAGAATCTTTGATGAATGAACTGGGCGTAGCACAAACGATCTTTTGTCCGGCATTCCCAGCCAACGGCCGAACCGTTTATCAGGGCCACTTGTTCGTCAATGGACAACTGTTGAATGAATCGGGCATGCACAATCATCCCTTGAACCCGATGACCGATGCGAATCTTGTGCGGGTGTTGCAGCGTCAGACGACGAAGTCGGTCGGACTGATTGACTGGAACGATCTCCGTGCCGCTAAGGTTCGGTCGTCGATGCAGTCGCTGGCCGATGATGGGATCGCAATGGTGATCACTGATGCCTGTGATGATGATCATTTGCAACGACTAGCACAACAAACAACGCAGCTAGAGTTTTTGACGGGAGGCTCCGGGATCGCGCGTTGGTTGCCGCAGGCTTGGCGTGAGTCGGGCTTGCTGACGGCAGTGGATTCGGAACCCTCTGCTTTGGCAGCCTTTGATCGTGTGGCGGATCGCGGTCGTGCAGCGGTCTTGTCCGGCAGTTGCTCGCCAGCGACCAATCGGCAGGTGCACTATCTAAAGTCTCGCTGTGCGTCCTTGGCGTTGGACATTGAACGACTCCTGGCATCGCCGGAAAACGCCTTGGCGGACATGGAACACTTCTTGCGAGCGGTTCCAGATCGGGAACCGCTGATGATCTATTCCACCAGCGATCCGGAACGTGTCGCTCAGTTGCAGCAAGCCTTTGGAACCGCCGTGGTGGCCGAGGCGATTGAGACCGCCATGGGCAGGCTGGCCAAGCAGTTGGTCGACGATCATGGGGTGCGGAGACTGGTGCTTGCTGGCGGAGAAACTGCAGGAGCGGTCACGCGCAAGTTGGGCATTCATGCGATTCGTGTCGGTCCCGAGATTTGTCCCGGCGTGCCTCTCACGGAGACGGTTTCTGCCGAGCCACTGTCCCTGGTGTTGAAATCGGGAAACTTTGGCGATGACCAGTTCTTTGAGAAAGCAATCCAGGTGGCGACATGAGCGAACAGGCATTGCGAGAACGCATCGCGCTGCATGGCCGATCGCTTTTTGAACGTGGGCTGACCTTTGGCAGTTCGGGGAACATGAGCGTCCAGCTGCCCGACGGCATGCTGATCACTCCCACCAACACTTGCTTGGGGCGAATTGATCCGGATCGGATTTCCAAACTCTCAAGCACCGGTGAGCTGCTTTCCGGTGACAAACCATCCAAAGAGTGCTTCCTGCATCGCGCTGTTTACGATGCTCGATCAAACGATCAGTCCATTGTTCATTTGCATTCGACGCATTCGGTCGCGGTGTCTTGCTTGGCGGACATCGATCCGGCAGATGTTCTGCCACCGATCACCGCGTACTACGTGATGCGAGTCGGCCGGTTGCCGCTGGTGCCCTACTTTCCGCCTGGCGATGAAGGACTGGCGGCGGCGGTCGAATCACAGGCGCGGCTTTCACGGGCTGTCTTGCTTGCCAATCATGGACCGGTGGTTGCTGGTGCGGATCTGGACTCAGCGGTTAATGCCACCGAGGAATTGGAAGAGACCGCGCGTCTCTTTTTGATGCTGCGTGGACAGCCGACGCGTTTTTTGACTGAACCGCAATGCGACGAACTTCGCCAACGATTTCCCAACTGAAACGATCGAAACAGAACATGTTTATTGTCACTGTAGAATTCGAGATCAAACCACAGTACGTCGCTGATTTTCGGCAGGCCATGTTGAAGCAGGCCGCGGACTCCTTGGCCTTGGAACCCGCGTGCCAGCAGTTTGATGTGTGCTTTGATCCCGAAGCCGAAGCCATGTGCGTTTTATACGAGCGTTACGACGACCGCCAGGCGTTTGACCAACACCTTCGGTCTGATCACTTTCGCCGATTCGATCAAACGGTCGCTTCCTGGGTCATTAGCAAGACCGTGAAGTTATGGGAGCGGCATGAACAGCAAAGTGCTCAACGAGCCACCCAGGCCGAACGGTTTTCTACCACACCAGCAATCACTTCAAGGACAGTTACCGAGTCAAAGCAGATGAGAACCTACGAAATCGCGTTACTTCCAGGGGATGGCATTGGACCTGAGTGCATGCAGGCAACCCAGGTTGTCCTGGATGCGTTAACAGAAACTGAACCAGGATTCCGTTTGCAGCTGACTGCTTACGAAGCAGGTGCTTCACTTTACCGGGACACAGGCGAAGCGCTGCCGCAGAATGTTTTGGATGCTTGCTTGGCTGCGGACGCTGTGTTGTTGTCGGCGATCGGTTTGCCGGATGTCAGGCAAGCGGATGGGACAGAGGTTCAGCCCACGATGATGGTCGGTTTGCGACGCGCCTTGGACGTTCATTCTGCGGTTCGTTCGGTGAAGCTTTATCCCGGTGCACCTTGTCCATTGAAGGACATCGGCCCAGGGATTGACTTTGTTGTCATCCGCGAAAACTTAGAAGGCTTGTTCGCCTCCTTTGGCGGTGGTTCACGTGTTGGCAATGAAGTCGCTACGGACACGATGGTGGTGACAAGGACCGGTACATCTAAGGTTGCTGATTTTGCATTCCGTTTGGCCCAGCGGCGAAACGGTCGGCCCAGCGATGGGCGGCAAATGGTGACATGTGTCGACAAGGCCAATGTCTTTCGCAGCATGGCGTTCTTTCGCGACATCGTCCAAGATGTTGCTGGCGATTACCCGGACATTGATCACGATGCCGTCTATGTTGACGCGATGAGTTTGTACATGGTCCAGCGGCCCTGGGACTTTGATGTCCTGGTCATGGAGAACCAGTTCGGCGACATCTTGTCTGACCTGGGGGCCGGTCTGGTCGGTGGTTTGGGGCTTGGGCCGTCCGGCGAGATCGGGGATGATCACGCCCTGTTTCAGCCTTCGCACGGCACTGCACCGCAGATCGCTGGCAAGAACGTGGCCAATCCGATGGCGACCATCTTGTCTGCCGCGATGATGTTAGACTGGCTAGGCGATCGTTACGGCGACCAAGCTTGTTTGGAAAGCGCTGTCCGGTTGGAGCAAGCCGTGGCCAAGGTTTTGCAAGATGGAGACGTCAGGACTCCCGACATCGGCGGCTCATCGTCGACAACCGAAGTGGCTCACGCGATCGCCAAAGCGTTCTCCGTTCCCGCTAACATTTGACTTCTCCAAAACGAATCATTCCCTCCCTTCGAAGCTCTCACGCAGATTTCAATCTCAGGTAAATCGATGCGAAGCACTCTCTTCCTAACCGGTCTTTTATTGTTCCTTTCCACCGCTGCGGTTGCCCAGCGGCCAATGGCTGACGAATCACTTGTGTTCGCCGAGCAGGATGGAATGGTCTCTGTTGAAGCAGAGCATTTCTTTCAACAAACCAAGGCTGATGTGCGTGCGTTTTATCTGACGCATGCAGGACAGTCACCAGCCGTCACACCGGATGGTGATCCTAGCCACGTCGGTGGAGCCAGTGGTGGTGCTTACCTTGAAATCCTTCCCGACACTCGGCGCTCGCACGGCGACAAGCTGATTCGAAATCAGAACTTTTGTCCCGAAGCCGGCAAGATGGCGGTGCTGAGTTACAAAGTGGAAATCCAAACGCCAGGACGATATTACGTCTGGGTTCGCGCTCATTCAACGAATTCGGAAGACAACGGGTTGCATGTTGGTATCGACGGTCAATGGCCTGCAAGTGGTCAGCGACTCCAATGGTGCGAAGGCAAACGCACTTGGCGATGGGAGAGTAAACAGCGGACCGACAAGCAGCACTGCGGTGAGCCTCATAAAATCTATTTGGACATTAAGCAGCCAGGGGTTCACACGATTTCCTTCTCGATGCGCGAAGACGGCTTCGAGTTTGATAAATGGTTGATGACCACCGACCGCAATTTTCAGCGGCCATCTGGTCCTGGTCCCGATTCGATGGTGAAAGCTGGCAAAGCCCCAGAGGCCTTCCCGTTGGTTGCCGCTGCTGCATCCACACCCGCAGTCGCCACAGCGAAGCGGCCAAAAGCCAGCACTGATGCCGCTGCCAGATTGCTGATGCCGGCAACCCTGTTTGCTAGCGGCAAGGTGACAAACTATTACGTGGATCAAGGTAAGTGGTTGGCTATCAATCCCGATAAGGCCAAGTCCGCTTCGGCCGAACGCACCTTCCCCTACCCAACCGGACGGTATGACGTGGTCTTGCTAGCGGTTGGCGAGAACGATGGCAGGTCAACTTATTCGGTTGCCATTGACGGAAAGATAATCGGCCATCACCAGAGTCCATTGGCGGCACAAACCTATGAAGAGGGACCGAAGTTCAATCACCAATGGAAAGGTATCTTGGTAACCGAGGGGGCGATCGTTGGAGTGAAATCAACGATTGCCAGCGAAGACGGAAAGGAGTTCAGTCGAGCTCGTGTTCGGGCCGTTGCCTTCATTCCAGCCGACGAAGCCACGCTGGCGGCAGCGAAGTCGTCTCTTGATAAACAAGCCCCTCCCACTGCACCGATGGCCAGTGACACCAGTCCGACGACGCCGGTTAGTCAGTTGCCCCTGCAACAACCTCGCCAGGCCGATGGTGATGGGTCGGTGGTCGTCAGCGGTGAGCATCGGGTTTGGCACAAGGTCACGGTCGACCTCGCTGGCCCCTACGCACACGAAAAAGACAACGCGCCCAACCCGTTTACTGATTATCGCATGACGGTTCAGTTTCGGCACACAGATGGCACGCAATACACCGTGCCAGGTTATTTTGCCGCTGATGGCGACGCGGGCAACTCATCTGCAGAGGACGGCACCGTCTGGCGCGCACACTTTGCTCCCGACCGCGCCGGCAAATGGGCATACACCATTCGCTTTCATCGCGGGAAACTTGCCGCGCTCGGTGGGGTGACGTCGCAGTCAATGGACGCTTTCCATGGCAAGCAAGGGACCATCGAAATTGGTGAAACGGATAAACAGGGACGCGACCTTCGGTCTGAGGGGCGGTTGCGATATGTTGGCAAACACTATCTGCGATTTGCTGGCAGCGGTCGGTACTTCTTGAAAGTCGGTGCGGACGCGCCGGAGACGTTGCTCGCATTCAAAGATTTCGACAACACCATTGCCGGTAATCCCAAGAAGGCGCCCGTCAAGAGTTGGCAGCCCCATGTGCAAGATTGGCGCCCCGGTGATCCCACTTGGAAAGGCGGCAAAGGGAAGGGATTGATCGGGGCGGTTAACTACCTGTCCGGCAAAGGATGCAACGCATTCTCGTTCTTAACTTACAACGCCGGTGGCGATGGTGACAACGTTTGGCCCTTCATCCATCGTGACGACAAATTGCACTATGACTGCAGCAAGCTAGACCAGTGGAGCATCGTGTTCGATCACGGCACCGCTCGCGGAATGTACTTGCACTTTAAAATGCAGGAAACAGAAATCGACGATCACACGCGTGGTCACAATGGGAATCAGGGACGGGTTGTTGAAAGCCTGGACGGTGGTCATCTCGGAACGCAGCGCAAACTGTATTGTCGCGAACTGATCGCACGCTTTGGTCATAACTTGGCGCTGAACTGGAATCTGGGTGAAGAAAATACTCAGACAACGGAGCAAGTCAAAGCGATGATTGACTACATCGCCGCCTTGGACACCTATGATCACAACATCGTGATTCACACCTTTCCCGGACAGCAGGATCAAGTGTACGGTCCACTACTCGGCGATGGTTCAAAGCTTACCGGCGCCTCATTGCAAAATAGCAGTTTGCAAACCACACACGCCCAAACAGTGAAGTGGGTGCAAGCATCTGCTACCGCTGGCAAGCCCTGGATTGTGGCTTTTGATGAGTCGGGCTCTGCCAAACACGCGCAGTGTCCCGACCTCGGTTACAACGGCTTTGATGGTCATGACCGTAATGGCCAGGTGGCTCACACCCAGCATGAAGTGCGCAAGCAAACCCTGTGGGGCACGTTGATGGCCGGCGGTGCCGGCAACGAGTATTACTTCGGTTATCAATTTGATCAAAACGACATTGTTTGCGAAGACTGGCGAAGTCGTGACCAAAGCTGGGACTACTGCCGCATCGCCATTCACTTTTTTCACGATCACAAAATCCCGTTCTGGGAAATGAAAAACGCTGATGCACTGGTTGGTAATCCCGATCATGGGATCTCGCGGTTTTGCTTTGCCAAAGCCAATCAGGTTTACCTGGTCTACTTGCCCGAAGGTGGCGAGGCGGCGCTGGATCTAACCGATGCCTCTGGAGAGTTCTCCGTGCATTGGTTCAATCCCAGAACGGGCGGCGAGCTGCGAACAGGGGCGATCAAACGTGTCACTGCCGGGGCGCCGGTGAAATTCTCCGCACCCGATTCAAAGCCCGGCGAAGACTGGCTGGCAGTGATCAGGAAGAACTAACGCGGTGTTCTGGTTGGAAGTGCTTGATGCGTTTCGCTTGGTCCGGTATCAAATCAATGACCCGGTCCCAGCGAAACCGTCGGGCAATCGAAGTGCCAGAAAATCGATCTGCTGCGATCATCTGTTCTCAGGTTTTAGGAACCAAGTTCCCCTTCTGGACGCATCGATCGCTCCCGGGGTGTGAGCGGCTGACGATGCTTGATACGTTGAGATGGTAGCTTCAAGCGTTTCCAGGCACGTGATCAGAGTTTGGGAACGCAAATTCAGCGTTGCGCACTGGAAACAGTTTGACGAACGACACGAAGCTCTATCGGGGACGAAGCCAGAAAGCTGCTTCATAACTCGAGATTTCGAACGCAGTCTCCTTCGACAACCTTCAGTGAATCATGAACAAGTTAAGCCATGCTGACCTGCTGCAGCTCAAGCGTTGGAACACGCCGACGATCTACAACGGATGGGAACAGATTACCAAGCAAGATCCCGCTGCGGATGCGTTTAATCTGGAGGAAACCCACGACTTCATGCCGCAGATGGGACCCATGATTGGTTACGCGGTCACGGTGGTGATTGAACCCAGCAACAAGTCGCATCGACAGAACAAGCCGCAAGCCTGGGAGGAGTATCGGCGTTATGTTGCCAGCGTGCCAGGACCAAAAATTGTCTGTGTTCAGGACCTTGATAAGCCTGGGACGATTGGGTCCTTTTGGGGCGAGGTGAACAGCAACACGCATCGCGCATTAGGATGTGTGGGGACGATTGTGGATGGAGCGATCCGGGATGTTGATGAAATGGCCAACGCCGGATTTAAAGCATTGGCGCGTCGACTCTGTGTCGGTCACGCCCATGTGCAACCGGTCGACTGGGGCTGCTCGGTTGATGTCTTTGGGCGGATGGTTTCCCCCGGCGACTTAATTCACGCCGATAAACATGGCTTTCTGGTCATCGCCCCAGAAGACCAGGACAGCATCTTGGAGGCAGCACGATTCATGGACGCCAACGAATGTGAAACCGTCATCCCCGCCGCGCGAGAGGCAAGTGGTCTGACCACCGATGAATTATTGCAGCAGCTGACCGAAGCCGGTGGGCGCTTTCGCGAAAACACTCGCCAGCGATTCGCCAGCGAAGGCGAATGGTAGCGGCGCTCAACGCGATCATTTGCCTGTCAATGCGTCGACGCGCTCAGTTTGACTGAAGAAACCGCTTGACTCTTGCCGATCCCGCTTGTACTTTGTATTGCAAAGCAATGGATTTGGGGCCCCGGGGCAGCAGAGTCGTGGAATTACGCGAAGCACTTCAGCAAATCTCCGACATTCGCCAGCAGATGGCGCGAAGCGAAGTGTTTCGTGGCTATCGCTCGTTGATCGTTGGCTGTTCGGGACTGCTGGGGGTGTTGGCGGCGTTGTTGCAGCCGGTTTGGGTCCGTTCGCCAGAAGAGGATCTGGGGCGGTATTTGATGCTGTGGGTCGGTGTGGCAGTGATCAACGTGTCGATTGCCGGAGTTGAGCTCTTGGTTCGGGTTCGCGATGTAGGGCCCGGGCATGCTCGCGATCTGACACGTTTAGCAGTCGAACAGTTCTTGCCCTGCCTGGTGGTCGGTGCGTTGTTAACGCTCTGTGTCAGCTTGTTTGCCACTTCAGTGGCTTGGATGCTGCCAGGGTTGTGGTGTTTTATCTTTGGTCTGGGGATCTTCGCTTCGTATCGCTTACTGCCTTCGGCGATCGTTTGGTCGGGGGTTTATTATGTGTTCTGCGGGTGCATTTGTTTGCGTTTTGGCCAAGGTTCGCATGCGTTTTCCCCTTGGTTGATGGGCGTGTCGTTTGGCGGTGGGCAAATGCTGAGCGCGGGGATCTTGTACTGGACATTGGAGCGAAATGATGCCTCGTAAAACAAGTGGTTCCGTCCCCATTGAAGGGGCGGCCAAGGCTGCAGGAGTCGGTCGATTCTCTTACGAAGGGCTTGATCGGGTCATGCACGAGAAAGCTCGCCTGGGGATCCTGGCGTCATTGGCTGCCAACTCTGAAGGCTTGTTGTTCAATGACCTGAAGCAACTCTGTGCATTGACCGATGGCAACCTCAGTCGTCACCTGCGGGTTTTGAGTGAAGCCAATTTGGTTGAGGTTTGGAAGGGCGGCAAAGGCACGCGTCAGCAAACCATGTATCGCCTGACCAGTGACGGACGCGATCGATTCACGCAGTACATCAGCGAACTGGAAAGAGTCGTCGCTGATGCTCAGGTACAGCGTCAAACCGATGGCGAGAAACGCAAAGGTCGTGGCTTGTCTGGCGGTTGGTCCCCCGCCTAGTTTTTTTTGTCTATTTGCTTTGCAGTGCAAAGTCAGGCATTCTGTTCACTGGAAATGAAGCATGAAAATTGTCCGCGCAACCGAAATGGGAATGTGTTTTGGCGTTCGTGATGCGCTACAAATCACCCGCGAGGTCAGCGACCCAACGCAGGTAACCGTCCATGGTGAATTGGTTCACAACCCGGCCGTGATCAATCAATTGAGTGCCGCTGGGTTTGCTCAGGCAGCGGAGGATGATCGGCAGTCGCTGCCTGATCGTCCTGTCGTTCTGATCACCGCACATGGCGTCAGCAATCGCGAGCGCAGCCGATTACAGAATCAGGGCAAGCAGTTAATCGACACCACCTGTCCTCTGGTGCGTCGCGTGCACGATGCTGCGTTCGAACTGGCCAGCCAGGATCGCCATGTCTTGCTGATTGGCAAGTCCGGGCATGTTGAAGTGCTTGGAATCGTTGATGATCTGGAAAGCTACGATGTGATCTCCAGTGCCCAGCAGGTGCAAGCGTACGGTCACCAACGGCTGGGTGTGATCTGTCAGACGACGATGCCAACGGCCGTTGTGGATCAGATTCGGTTGCAGATCGAAACGCTAAATCCAGCGGCGGACATTCGTTTCGTGGACACCGTGTGTCATCCCACCAAGCGCAGGCAGCAGGCCATGCTAGATCTGTTGGGGCGTGTCGATGCGGTGGTTGTCGTCGGTGGCAGAAACTCCAACAACACTCAGCGACTGGTGACGCTTTGCGAGCAACGGAGTGTCCCCGCTCTGCATGTCACGTGTAGCGATGAGATCGACCCTGACTGGTTCAGTGATGTGCAGACCGTTGGATTGACGGCAGGGACTTCTACATTGGATGAAACCATTGATGACGTCGAGCGGCGATTGCAGGAGATTGCCGCTTGCGAGTCGGTCACCGGCTGATCACCGATTCCAGGCTCGCTTACCCGCTGCTCGCTCTCTGGTGTTGCGAGCGTTTAGCCCTCTGGCGTGCTTCTAGCGAGGCTGCGACAATAGCGGGACGTTTCGCCAGCGGGTGTGTCACCGCACCTCTGGCTCGTGGTGGCGAACCGTCATTGGATACGGCGATGGGATTGCTTTTGGGTGTCCCGTTTGTCTGATGCCAGGCACGCCGCGGCATTTTGTGTGACCAAAGGACGTCCCTCTATGGCTGACAATCAACTGGATCTTGTGCTGACTGGTGGGACCGTCATCGACGGCACCAACTCGCCGCCTCAGCGGGCTGATGTTGGTCTCCGTCAAGATCGGATTGTTGCTGTTGGCGACCTGCAGGATGCAGTGGCCAGGGCGACCTGCGATGTCACGGGCAAAACAATCGCCCCTGGCTTCATCGACGTTCACACCCATGATGACAACGCGGTGCTGGCCAAACCGGATTGCTTTCCAAAAATTAGCCAGGGCGTCACTTGTGTGGTCGTTGGCAACTGCGGCATTAGTGCAGCGCCGATGCGGTTGGACCAGCAACCGCCGGAACCGTTGAATCTGTTGGGTCAGCAGGAAGATTTCGTCTTTGAATCCTTTGATCGTTACATTGAGGCCGTGCAAACCACTCAGCCGGCTGTCAATGTTGCAGCGCTGGTGGGGCACACCTCACTGCGTATCAAACACATGAGTGATCTGAGTCGACCGGCCAACGCATCGGAGGCCTCTGCGATGCGCAGGGATCTGGAATCAGCGATGGCCAGCGGAGCGATTGGGCTCAGTACAGGATTGGCCTATGCCAACGCCATGCCTGCACCGACGGACGAAGTGATTGATTTGGCCAGAGTGGCTGCTGAGCATCACGGTCTGTACACAACGCATTTGCGCAGTGAATTCGACGAGATCATTGATGCGTTGGAAGAGTCCTTCTCGATTGGATCCCAAGCTCGCCTGCCGGTGGTCGTTTCGCACCTGAAGTGTGCAGGTCCTCAGAATTGGGGACGCAGCGAGGAAGTGTTGGAAGCCATCGCCGCGACGGCTCACAGCGACCGGGTGCACATGGATTGCTATCCCTATTCGGCGGGGTCCAGCAATTTGGATTTG
Source organism: Stieleria bergensis (assembly GCA_007745635.1). GTDB lineage: Bacteria > Planctomycetota > Planctomycetia > Pirellulales > Pirellulaceae > Stieleria > Stieleria bergensis. The sequence goes on along the minus strand of CP036272.1, from coordinate 6,889,593 downwards.
AAGCAGGTTGATGAGCGCGTCAACATCCTGATCACGCGATCAGAATCGCATCCTGAGCAGTCGCGCCGAATGCTTGCCGAAATCGCCAGTGACTGGGGTGTTTCGCAAATGGACGCTGCCAAGCGTTTGATGCCAGCGGGTGCAGTTTATTTTTCCATTGATGAACAAGACATGCGAAAGATTCTGCGTCATCCGCGGTCGATGATCGGTTCGGACGGGCTTCCGCTTGACCCGCACCCGCATCCCAGGTTGTATGGTACATTTCCGCGTGTCCTGGGCAAGTATGTGCGCGACGAATCATTGCTGCCGCTGACGCAGGCCATTCATAAGATGACGGGGTTACCGGCGTCAGTGTTTGGTTTGGCCGATCGAGGGAGAGTTCAGCCTGGCTGTTTTGCGGATCTGGTCGTTTTCGATGCAGAGCTCATTAACGACGTGGCCACATTCGACGACCCCATTCGACCGGCGGTGGGCATTGATCGCGTTTTGGTCAATGGCTCAGTTGCATTTGCCGATCAGCAGTTGACCGGCGAGAGAACAGGCCGTTATCTGTACGGCAAACAAACCCATTCGACTCTTTAAGGAGATCACATGAGTATCAAACGTTACGGAACATCAAAGCCAGGGGCTGGCGGGCAAACCTTGCCGTTCGCACGGGCCGTCGAAGCCGACGGGTGGTTGTATGTTTCAGGTCAAGTCGCGATGGAAGATGGCGAGATCATCACAGGCGGCATTGTTGCTCAGGCTCGCAAAGCGATTGAAAACATGCTGGCGATCGTCGCCGAGGCTGGCTACACCAAAGAGGACATCGTCCGCTGTGGCGTGTGGCTGGATGATACACGGGACTTTTGGTCGTTCAACAAAGTCTATTCAGAGTACTTTGGTGGCGAGCATGCTCCGGCGCGAGCCTGTGTGCAGTCCATGATGATGGTGGATTGCAAGGTCGAAATTGATTGCGTTTGTTATAGGCAGCCTGCCGAATGAGCCCGACTCTGTTCCTAACCGTCTTTGGTCTGTACGTGACGGCCATGATTGTGATGAGTGTCTGGATCGCGCGCCGTCAGCGTAGTGGTGAGGACTTTCTGCTTGGCAATCGAAGCATCCCTTTGTTTCTCAGTTTCGGCACCACGGTGGCGACGTTGGTTGGCACCGGTTCCACGATCGGCGCGGTCGGTCAGGGATACGGGTATGGATGGCGTGGAGCTATGTATGGGATTGGTGGCGGGATTGGGATGTTGCTGCTGGCGGGTTTGTTTAGCGATGCGCGTCGTCACAACTTCATGACGATGGCCGAAGAGGTTGCGTTTTATTATGGAGCCAACCGATGGATGAAGGGCTTGGTGGCGATTTTCATCTTGTTTGCTTCCATCGGATGGTTGGGCGCGCATATCTTGGGCGGCAGTAAGTACCTGGCTTACATTGGCTTGATGGATCCTTGGCTGGCAAAGCTGGTCTTGGCATCGGGATTCAGTGTCTATGTGATCATTGGCGGGTACGTGGCGGTTGTTTGGACGGACACGATCCAGGCGGTGGTGTTGTTCTTCGGCTTCATTCTGATGGCGTTCTTTGCGGTCAGTGAAGTTGGCGGGTTGTCCGAACTTGGCAGCCTTACTGGGACTCAGCTTGATTTCTTACGAGGTGACAAGCTGTTGCCCTCGATCTCGTTGATGGTCGCCATCGCGATCGGTGTTCTGGGAGTGCCTTCGTTTCGGCAGCGGATTTATTCGGCGGACAGCGTCTCGACGGTACGGAAAACCTTTTACCTGACGACGGTTCTGTATTTTCTGTTTTGCTTTGTTCCAGCGATCATCGGGATCTGTGCCTTTCACCTTAACCCGAACCTGGAGGAGCACGATCATGCGTTCTTGTATATGTCTCGCGATGTGTTGCCGCTGTCGATAGGCTTGGTTGTGTTATTGGCGGGGTTAAGTGCAACCATGTCGTCGGCCAGTTCCGACGCTATCGCCGCCGTCTCGGTTCTGTTGCGGGACATTTACCTGATGTTTACCGGCAAGGTGCCCAGCCCCAAGAGCGTGATTCGTTACACACGCTGGGGACTGGTTGGAATCACGGGAGCAGCTCTGGCTGTTGTTCTGCCGCGTGATGACATCATTGACTACATCAAGGACATGATCGCCTTTGTCCTCAGTGGTCTTGTGGTGGCATCCATCATGGGCAAGTTCTGGCCGCGCGCGACGTGGCAGGGAGGCATTGCTGCCATCTCTGGGGGCGCCGTCTGCACCATTGCCTTTAAGTTCAACCCGGCTTGGGATGCGTTCTGGGGCGGAGCGACAATTCCGTCGGTGATCAGTGCTACTTTGGCCGGCATCGTCGTGAGCTTGGTCACTCCGCCGAACCAGATCAGCGAGGAAGAAGCGCTGCGTCTCCTGCATGATGAGCGACAAGCGATGGAGACGACGCAGGAACAAGTGGTGTCGGAATCAGTCGCTGATTGAGTGACTCTCACGTTGATGACTGCAAGTCCGGGCGAAGTGCCCGGAGCGTGATCAACCGTCGCTTGAACTTCTTGTGATGTTAGTTGACATCGATCAGTTCGACGATGAAATGAAGGTGCGAATGAGGAGGGATCGAGCCTTTGGAGCCGCGCTCTCCGTAGCCTAGCTGAGAGGGGATCCACAGTTCAATCATTCCACCCTCGCCAACAAGTTGTAGCCCTTCTGTCCAACCAGGAATCACTCCGTCCAGCGGAAACGTTGTTGGCTTGTTGCGTTCGTAGGAGCTGTCAAAGACTTTGCCGCTGTTGAGCCAGCCACGGTAGTTCACCGAGACGGTGTTGTTGGCCGTGGGGATCTTGCCGCTGGAATGTCGTAACACTCGGTACCTGAGCCCCGAGTCGGTGGCGGTGAATGCTGGCAAGTCTCCGGCGTCGATGGGGCCGGTGCCCTCTTGGAATTTCGCCTGGTGAACAAAGGTTTGGGTTTCCCACGGCGAGGCCGGTTGCTGGGCGGATGAGAAATCTGCGGCAGCGAGTTCGGAGGCTAAATCCGTGTCGCGTTTCCCTGTCGAGCGACATCCCAAGGACGCAACCATCACGCTGGCTAAACACCACGACATCCAAGTTTTCATTGCCATCATCAAGCTCCTTCTCTGCATCCGGCGATGACTGAATCTTCCCGACGCGGACCGGTGTGGAACGCGCGTGTTGATTCTTCAATGCGCGAGTCTACAAAATCCGAGCCGCCGCCGATAGGCAAGCTTTCTTGCTCGGCCGAGGGCCCTGTTTTCCGCATGATTGGCTCGTTTTCGGCAAGTAAAGCGGACCCAAAACTCCGCTAGATGTCCGGTCCTGGCGGTAGCCTGGGCTGGTCAATCAGGTGGCCCTCGGCGGGATAGAGTGACCCATTGCAGCCCGTGCAGAATGGGCATTCCGTTCCACTCGCCCGGCCTTCTATGCAGTATGATATTCGTTTGGTCACTGACGAATCTGTGTTGTTGGTATCGGCGAGAGCCGTTTGCAACTCAAGGTGAGAGGTTCGATGGGGTTTGCTCGTCTGCTGCGACATTTGAATGTGTGTTCGCTGAACGTGGTCCTTCTGCTGCTGGCAGTCTCTGGGGTGGCGCAGGGGCAGGTTGCGAATGATCAGCGTTCAGCTTACTTTGAAAAATACGTTCGGCCGCTGCTGGTCGATCGCTGCCAAAGCTGTCATGGCTCGAAGAAGCAATGGGCTGAGTTGCGTCTGGATACGGCGGCGGGCCTGCATGACGGTGGCGAAAGCGGACCAGCAATCGTTGCCGGTCAGCCCGAGCAAAGCGAATTGTTGCATCGCGTGAACGAGTCAGATGATGACTTGCGAATGCCACCGCAAGAGTCCGGCCCCAGACTGACACCGGGCGAGGTTGAAGTCCTTTCCCGTTGGATCAAGAGCGGAGCGTTTTGGCCGCAAACCAGCACCCCGGACAGTGCCGAGTCGCTGCGCCGGGCACAACGGCAACATTGGGCGTTCCAGCCTGTTGTTCGACACAATCCGCCCACAGTGAAGCAAGCGCAGTGGTGCCAAAATGAAGTCGATTCGTTCATTCTTGCTAGGCTGGAGACTGCCGGGCTGTCTCACGCATCGGTTGCCGACCGGCGAACGTTGATCCGACGCGCCACGTACGACTTGACCGGTTTGCCACCGACCACCGATGAGGTCAAGGCGTTTGAACAAGACCGTTCCGATGATGCCTATCAGCGGCTGATTGATCGCTTGCTGCGGTCGCCACGCTATGGCGAACAGTGGGGGCGGCATTGGCTTGATGTGGCCAGGTATTCAGACGTCAAGGGTTATGTTTACGGTCGCGAAGAAAGACGCTTCGTGCATGCGTCCTTGTATCGCGACTGGGTGATTCAGGCATTCAATAACGACCTTCCTTACAACCGATTTGTGCTGTTGCAGCTGGCGGCTGATCAAGTGGTCGCGGACGACTCGCCAGATTTGGCTGCGATGGGATACCTCACGCTTGGCCGCCGTTTCTTAGGCGTGACACCGGACATTATCGACGATCGGATTGACGTGGTCGGCCGCGGTCTGCTTGGGCTTTCAATCAGTTGTGCACGTTGCCATGACCATAAGTACGATCCGATTCCCACGGCAGACTACTATTCGCTGTACGGTGTTTTTGAAAACAGCACCGAAGACTTGGTGCCAATCGTGCCAGAACCAGAACAAGCGTCGCCGTCGGTTGAGTTTATTCAGGAGTTGCAACAGCGGAAACAAACGCTTGCTCAGGCAACCGCCGAGCAACGTCAGGTCGCCGGAGAGAGGATTCGGGAAAAGATAGACCGCTATCTGTTGGCGCAGCTTGATCTGGAAAAGTATCCCGCGCTCACGTTCGGACAGCTCCTGCCGCCTGATGCCGTGTTCCCTAGCAACGTTTGGCGTTGGGAGTCATTCCTATCCCACGTCAGACAACAGCATGATCCAGTCTTTCAGCCTTGGATTGCCTTTGCCGATCTAGCGGACGAAGAGTTCTCGAGTCGCGCACAGGGCGTGACGCAGCAACTGGCCAAGCAAGCTGATTCGTTGAATCCTCGTGTTGCCGCGGCATTCAGCGAATCACCAGTGAGTCCCGTCGACGTTGCCAAACGCTATCAGCAAGTCTTCGGCGCCATTGATAAACAGTGGATTAAGCAATGCACTGACGCAGAGTCAGCGGGCGAGCCGGCGCCAACAGCGTTGCCAGATCCTGACGATGAAGCTTTGCGACAAGTTCTTTACGGTTCGGGTTCACCCTGCGTGATCCCCGATGTTCCCATTGTTAACAGCGAGTACTTCTGGGACATCAAGACCACTGAACGGTTGTGGAAGTTACAGAAAGCGGTCGATCAACAGATCCTCAAGTCACCCCATGCAGCACCCCATGCTGTGGTGCTAAACGATCGACCTTCCATCAGCGAACCTCGTGTGTTCCGCCGCGGTGATCCGACCAAGGCCGGAGAGGCGGTTCCCAGGCAGTTTTTAGAGATCCTGGCGGGTTCAAACCGACAGCCGTTTCAATCTGGAAGCGGTCGGCTGGAAATGGCTCGCGCGATCGTTGATCCCAGCAACCCGCTTACCGCGCGGGTCTGGGTGAATCGTGTTTGGAGGCACCATTTCGGCACGGGACTGGTGCCATCACCGAGCGATTTCGGGCTGCGGTCTGATCCGCCTAGCCATCCAGAATTGTTGGATTGGCTGACCAGCGCGTTCATCGCGAACGGTTGGAGTACCAAGTGGCTTCATCGCACGATCATGCTTTCGGCGACCTATCAACAGAGCTCACGATTGCCGAGTGATCAGTCGCTGGTCGCTAAGGTCATGAAACGGGATCCACGCAATCGCTTGCTCTCGCGAATGAATTCACGTCGGCTGACCTACGAGCAGTTTCGTGACACACTGCTGGCGCTCTCTGGCGAATTCGATCTCACAATGGGCGGCCAAAGTGTAGCGATGTTTGGGAGCGGTCAAACCAGTAATCGTCGTTCTGTTTATGGCTGGATCGATCGAGAGTTCTTGCCGCCCGTGTTGCGAGTTTATGACTTCGCGAATCCGGAACTACACACCAGCAAACGCAGTGAGACCACTGCACCGCAGCAAGCTTTGTTTGCAATGAATGGTGATCTGTTGGTTGGACGTGCGCGATCCTTGATCAAGCGAGCCGGTTTTCTCAGGCAGCCCTTGTCAGCTGAACGAGTGCAAAGGCTGTATCAAATCGTCTTCCAACGCGATCCTTCCTCGACGGAGCTTCGCCGAGCGATGGAGTTCTTGCAGCCTGTTGTTGATGATGTTTCAATCGTTCGCAAAGAGGCTGTGCCGTCCGCTTGGTCCTATGGGGTCGGTGAAATTGATCCGGACGCGAGAACGCTTAAGTCGTTTAATGCCCTGCCCCATTTTACGGGAGATGCTTGGCAAGGCGGATCCGCGTGGCCGGATTCAATGCTAGGCTGGGCACAGCTTACGGCCGATGGCGGGCATCCAGGGAATCATCATCAGCACGCGGTGGTGCGACGTTGGACGGCGCCGCGTTCGGGGGTTGTCTCGATCACTTCAGAATTGATCCATGAGCCCGCCCGTGGCAATGGCATCCGCTATTGGGTGCTTTCCAGTCGATCCGGCGTGTTACGGACCGGCTTGATTCACGAATCCAGAAAGCCAGTCCGTGTCGATCGGGTCAAGGTGCAGCTCGGCGAGATGCTTGATTTTATTGTGGATGTGAATGGCCATCTCGGCTACGACCAGTTTCTTTGGGCTCCGGAGATTCGTTTGGTTGATCCGGTGACGCTTGCGGATGACAAGCAACCGTCGCGTTGGCATGCGAGAGATGACTTTACCAGTCAACAGGAGGCCAGGCAGATTGAGTCGCTGGCCTTGTGGGAGCAATTTGCTCAAGTGTTATTGATGTCCAATGAACTAATGTTTGTGGATTGATGAATCATGATGGATGGCAAAAGAAATTCACTGATGATCGATCGCCGCGAGATGCTGCAGCGCTCTGGCGTTGGGTTAGGCATGCTGGGGTTGGCTGGCGTGCTTGCGGATTCCGGAGCGTTGGCGACCGATCCAGCATCTGCTTTGGCAACCGAGCCAAGGTCAGCCTTATCAGCCGGTCAACTGATGAATCCGTTGACTGCGAAGCGTCCACACTTTGCACCTCGGGCAAAGCGTGTCATTCACTTTTTTCTAAACGGTGGTCCATCGCATCTTGATACCTTTGATCCGAAACCAGAGTTACAGAAGATTGCTGGTCAGCCACTGCCTAGCAGTTTACAGACAGAGCGAAAAACGGGCGGTGCATTGCCTTCACCGTTCAAGTTTAAGAAGTACGGTCAAAGCGGCTTGGAAGTTAGCGAGTTGTTTGCGCAAACAGCCACTCATGCCGATGACATCGCTGTGATTCGTTCGATGTACGCTCAGGTTCCCAATCACGAGCCGTCATTGCTGCTGATGAATTGCGGCGATTCGGTTCAGTCGAGACCGAGTGTTGGTTCTTGGCTGCTGTATGGACTGGGAACAGAGAACCAGAACTTGCCGGGGTTCATAGCCATGTGCCCAGGCGGATACCCTGTCAGTGGAGTGGCGAATTGGAAAGCTGGTTTTTTGCCCGGCAGCATGCAGGGCACGTTTATCAATTCGCAGCACCAGCGAGCGGACCAGTTGATCGCAAACATCCGCAGTCCACATGCTAGGGTCGCCACCCAGCGTCGACAGCTTGATCTGTTGCAAGCGAATCATGCAGAGCATCGTCGATCGCGGCACGACCCACGACTCGATGCGCGGATTCAATCCTTCGAGCTCGCCTTTCGAATGCAGACCGAATCGGCGGAGGTCTTTGATACATCGGATGAACCAAAGTACATCAAAGACATGTATGGATCGGGTGTGCATGGCAGGCAGACTTTGTTGGCTCGTCGTTTGCTGGAACGTGGAGTGCGTTACGTTCAGCTTTGGCATGGTGCTGGCCAGCCTTGGGATTCGCATAGCAATGTTGAAGGCAATCATCGCAAACTGGCTGGCCAGATTGATCGCCCAATCGCCGCCTTGCTAACGGATCTCAAGAAACGCGGCATGCTGGATGACACCTTGGTCATTTGGGGCGGCGAGTTTGGACGCACGCCGGTTTCCGAAGGCGGCTCGGGACGCGATCACAATCATTATGGCTTCACCGTCTGGATGGCAGGCGGTGGTATCCGCGGTGGCACCACGTACGGCGCGACAGATGAATTTGGCTTCAAAGCCGTTGAGAACGCAGCGAGCGTCCATGATCTTCACGCCACCATCCTGCACCAGCTTGGTCTGGATCACGAGCAGTTGACCTATCGCTACGCCGGTCGCGACTTTCGATTGACCGACGTTCATGGGCGCGTGATTCGCGACATCCTGGCGTAGCGTCTTGAAATGGGACGGCGCGCGGGACGGCAATGAGTGCCCATTGGAGGTGGTTGAGCGCAGGGACAGAACGCCTGCCATCGGTGTGGTGTAGAATTCACTGCGTCGCCTGCTGTGGTTGGTGTTCGCTGAACTGTCTTGGCCTTGAATCTCCCGAGTATGAAGTGATGAATCGAGTGTTTGCCCTATCGCTGTTCTGTTTCTTTGTCAGTGGCAACGCTTTGCAGGCTCAGGTTATCAAGCCGCCGTTTTCCACCGAAACCACTGTCGCTACCGAAGGATTTGATGGCAAGTTCTGCTGGGTGCATGCGAGAGCGGGGCTCATGCCAGGGAGTGACCCAACGGTTGTGATGACGCTGCAGAAGCTTCAACTCTCGGGGTCGGACGTGTTCTACGCGCTCAACGAGATGCGTAGCTCCGACAACGGTGCGTCTTGGACGACTCCCAAAAAGCTCGCTTCATTCGCTAGAGTTCCCTATGAGTTCGACGGCAACAAAGGCCTGGAAATCACGGTATGCGATTTTAGTCCCAAGTGGCATCAGAAAACCGGGACGCTGCTCGGTACCGGTCAGACAGTGGTCTATGAAAACAATCGCGTTCGCCACGTGCGGCCGAGAGCGACAGCGTATGCCGTTTACGCTCCGAAGGCCACCGCTTGGACAGCATGGCGGACGATTGAAATGCCCGACGAACCGAAGTTCAAGAGCGCTGGTGCGGGCAGCGTTCAACGGCTCGACCTCCCCAACGGTGACATCTTGTTGCCGATCTATTTCAAGGAGATGGGCAAAGCACAGTATGCGACCACTGTGATGCGATGCACCTTTGATGGCCAGACCATGCGCTACCGGGAACATGGTGACGAGCTGACCATTCCGGTCAAGCGTGGCCTCTATGAACCGTCAATCGCCGAGCATGGTGGCCGCTATTTTTTGACCATGCGCAATGACGACCATGGATACGTCTCGGTTAGCGACGTTGGCGATCCGCTTAGATTCTCCACGCCAAAGAAGTGGACGCTTGATGATGGCAGTGAACTCGGCAACTACAACACCCAGCAGCATTGGGTCCACCATCACCAACATGGACTGTGGCTGGTTTATGCACGCAAAGGTGCAGGAAACGATCATGTCTTTCGCCATCGAGCCCCGCTGTTCATTGCCAAGGTTGATCCAGAGGCGCTGCAAATCATTCGCTCCACCGAACAGGTATTAGTGCCGGAACGGGGAGCGAGGCTTGGCAACTTCGGTATCACAAACATCAGTGACAACGAAACCTGGGTGACAGCGGCTGAATGGATGCAGGGGCCGGGGCCGAATCACAGCGATCCCAAGCCGCTGGTCGCTCGGGGAGCCAATAATCGAATCTGGGTCGCCAAACTGAAATGGTTCACGCCAAGGTCCAGCCGCTGATTTCATGATCGGAGGCGATTGTTTTCAACTCACGCTCCGATGCTTGTCCTGCTTTCCGGCAGCATTTTCCGGCGTGGCCTAGTCGTTGCTGTATAATCGGACCGCCTCATCGTAAAGGTGCAGCGAAACCGTCCAGTCTGCAGAACCTTATCTTAATGAACCAGGGAACTTTGATGCCCAATACATTCTCCAGGCAATTCATACTTGGTGTGTTGTTCACATGTCTCATTGGCAGTGTCGCCATCGCGGAAGACACGCTTGATCGGACCCATTTACCGATTCAGGAACCACCTCGGCCCAAGTTCAACGAGCTTGATGTTCGTAACGTCAAAGAAACGCCGCCATTCTTTGAAGTCAAGGCACCTGCGAAGGCTCCCAATGTTGTGATCGTGTTGATCGATGACATTGGCTTTGGCGGCCCCAGCGCGTTTGGCGGACCGATTCAAACACCAACACTTGATCAACTGGCAAAAGCTGGATTGGTTTACAACAACTTTCATACGACGGCATTGTGCTCGCCGACTCGGATGGCGCTAAAGTGCGGTCGCAATCATCACACGGCCAACACTGGCTCGATCATGGAAAGCTCAACAGGTTTTCCAGGCAACACTGGACAGGTTCCCAATAGTGTGGCGCCCTTGGCGGAGATGCTGCGGCTTAACGGTTATTGCACCGGAGCATTCGGTAAATGGCACGAGACAGCTGCCTGGGAAACAAGTGTGTCAGGTCCGTTCGATCGTTGGCCGACCCGACAAGGCTTTGACAAGTTTTATGGATTTATCGGCGGTGAGACTGACCAGTGGTATCCGCTGATCTATGACAACTTGACTCGGGTCACCCCGCCAGAGAGAGAGGGTTATCACTTCACGGTTGACATGACGGATAAAGCGATTGGCTGGATGAAAGCACAGCAATCCATTACACCCGACAAACCGTTTTTCATGTACTACGCGACCGGTGCTGTTCACGCACCGCATCACGTTCCACGCGAATGGGCGGACAAATATAAAGGCAAGTTTGACAAGGGCTGGGACAAGGTTCGCGAAGAAACGATCGCGCGGCAGAAAAGCATGAACGTCATCCCTGCTGACACCGCCTTGGCACCCAAGCCTGAAGACATCAAGGATTGGGATCAACTGTCCGACGATGAGCATCGCTTGTTCGCACGACAAGCGGAGGTGTTCGCCGGTTTTCTTGAGCAGACAGACCACGAAGTCGGTCGTCTTGTTGAGGCCATTGACGACATTGGGGAAATGGACAACACGCTGTTCATCTACATCGCCGGTGACAATGGAACCAGTGCCGAAGGTGGATTCGTTGGCATGTACAACGAAATGACTTACTTTAATAACGTGACCGAAAAGGTTGAAGACTTGCTGCCCTTGATCGACGAATGGGGCGGACCCGAGACGTTCCCACACATGGCTGCTGGTTGGGCCGTTGCATTTGATACTCCGTTTTCATGGACCAAGCAAGTTGCCTCCGACTTTGGTGGCACTCGCAACGGAATGGTGATTCACTGGCCAAATGGGATTCAACAGGACCTCGGTTTGCGAAGCCAGTTCGGGCATGTGATTGACATCGCACCGACGGTTCTCGAAGCCGCTGGGTTGCCGGAACCCAAAAGCGTTAATGGGACGCCGCAGATACCGATCGAGGGAACGAGTTTGCTGTACACGTTCAACGATCCCCGCGCCAAAGAACGCCATACCACCCAGTACTTCGAAATGTTTGGCAACCGTGCGATTTATCACGACGGTTGGTTCGCTCGGACCCTGCACCGGGCGCCATGGGAGGCGGTTGATATGCCGCCCTTGGAAACCGATGTTTGGGATCTGTACCATGTGAAAAGTGATTTCAGCTTGACCAGGAACCTGGCCAAGGAAAATCCTGAAAAGCTTGCGGAACTGCAGGCACTGTTCATGAGCGAGGCCAAGAAGTACAACGCCTTACCCATCGACGATCGCGTGATTGCACGGATGAACCCAGCCATTGCCGGACGCCCTGAGATTCTAGGTGACCGAACCTCGTTGACGCTTTACGACGGCATGGACGGGATGCTTGAAAACACGTTCATGAATGTCAAGAATCGTTCGAAGAAGATTACTGCCGAACTGAAAATTCCCGAAGGTGGCGCCGAAGGTGTGATTCTGACACAGGGTGGTAAGTTCGGTGGCTGGTGTCTGTATATGAAGTCAGGAAAGCCTGTGTATACCTACAACTATCTGGGCCTGGAACGCTTTACCGTTGCCGCTGATGCTGAGGTTCCCGCCGGGGACGCCGTCGTGGTTCTTGATTTTGCCTACGATGGCAAGACCACCGACGAGATTGGCAAGGGGGGCGATGTCACTATTTCTGTCAACGGCAAGGAGGTCGCCCAAGGTCGTGTGGAGAAGACACAGCCTTTGATTTTCTCTGCCGATGAAACCGCTGATGTGGGGCTCGACAACCAAACTCCCGTCGCCGAGGATCTTGGCGTGGGGCGAGTGAAAACACGGTTCACCGGCAAGATCAAAAAGGTCACGCTGGATGTCAAGGATCCAGGCTGATTCCTTTCGTTAGGCTGATTCGTTCAGTCAGGTTTGCTCCAGCCAGCCTGACTGCTTGCAGCGTCCTAATCGTGCCGCCAGCTTCATGGTCGCTCGGCCACGGTGGCTTGCTGGAAAGAGGGATGCTCATCGACACTGATCGACCACATCATGGATGTTGTTGATTCGCACTGATGAGTCCCCCGCTCTTCTTTCGCTCTCTTGCTGAGTGTTGGAGATCGACCCCGTGACCGATGACTTGTGGATCAACGTCACACACGCCTATCCGGTGGTCCTGTTTGGTCTGTTTCCAGCAAGCAAACCACTGTGGCTGACGCCAAAGTGGATCATGTGAACTCGGCGTCCGGTGGGGCGTCTGTCATGGTTTGTTAGCTGAGTAATTCGGAGACGATTCGGGCTTTGCTGTTCAGGATCAAGCGTTGTTCGTTGCCGTTTCGGGGGAAGGTCAAGCGTTCTGAATCGAGACCAAACAAGTGCAGCAAGGTGGCATGGTAGTCGTAATGATTGACGACATCCTTGATCGCGTTGTGGCCAAATTCGTCCGTTTCGCCGTGGGTATAACCGGCCTTGAATCCGCCCCCGGCGACCCACATCGTGAAGCCGTAAGTGTTGTGATCGCGGCCAACCGTTTTGCGATCGGTCTTGCCGCCAGCTCGATTCTGAATCACCGGCAGTCGCCCCATTTCGCCTCCCCAGTGCACGATGGTGGAATCCAGTAAGCCGCGTTGTTTGAGATCTTTAACCAAAGCCGCAGCGGGTTGGTCCACGTACTTGCAGGCGGCAGGGAGTTTGGTCGCCAAGTGATTGTGATGATCCCAAGTTTGGTTCCCGGTGTACAAGTTAACAAAGCGAACACCGCGTTCGACGAGCCGTCGCGCCAGCAAGCAGCGCGTGCCGAAATCCTTTGTCTCTTTGTTGTGAATGCCGTACATCTCCAGTGTTGCTTGGCTTTCATCACTGAAGTCCAAGACGTCTTTGGCCTCCGACTGCATGCGGGCAGCGAGTTCAAAACTTTGAATCCTGGCGTCCAATTCATTTTCACCCGGGCGATTGGCAAGGTGACTTTGATTTAGATTTTGGACGAAGCTTAGGTAGCGTTCTTGTGCCTCCCCTCGCAGTGACATCGGGGCATCCAGATTCAAGATTCGCGGCTCAGTGGGCCGAACGACGGTGCCTTGATAGATCGATGGCAACCAGCCGTTGGTGAAATTTCCGACGCCCAGAACCGGTAAGCCGCGCGGATCGGTCAAGGCTACAAAGGCTGGTAGATTCTGGTTTTCCGTCCCCAGTCCGTAGGTGAGCCAACTGCCCAGCGAAGGCCGTCCATTCAAGATGCTGCCGTTGTTAAGTGCATTGATCGATTGGCCATGGTTGTTGACGCCGGTATGCATCGAGCGGATCATCGTGATCTCATCGGCGATCGATGCCATGTGTGGCACGAGTTCACTGAAGTCCATGCCGCATTGGCCGTGCTTTTGGAACTTCCACTGAGCCTTCATGACCTCTTTGGTTGCTCCGGCAGCGTCATCGTATTTGACTTGGCCTGGAAAGTCTTTGCCATCCAAGTCATCGAGCGCTGGCTTGGGATCAAAGAGATCAATTTGACTGGGGCCTCCCTGCATCACCATCGAGATCATCGCCGTTGCCCGCGGCGGGTGATGCGGCGGCTTCGGCTTGTTGTCAAAGCGTCCGGTCTTGCCGGCGATCTTCGGATTGGCAAGTGACTCTCGGTCGTCCATCAGTGTTGCCAACGCCACCAGTCCGGCGCCGTAACTGCTTTGCAAGAAATGTCGTCGTGAGTGACTCATGGTTCAATCGATGTAGAGGAATTCGTTGGTGCTTAGGAGAGCATGACAAAACGCGGCGAGTGCCAAGGCTTGTGCGGAGGCATTCTCCTTTTCAGCCGGACCCGATTCGTTTTCGAATTTGGCTGGGTTGTCTTTGTAGTACTGCTGTTGTGCGTTGATGAAGTTTTTGGAATTGGCGATTTCCGTTTCGCTTGCCTTGCGACCGTAGCACAGTTCAAACGCCGTCCGAATCTGAGAGTCCTGATCGGGAGGCCCAGTGTTTTGTAATCGCTGCGCGAAGTGTCTGGCGTGAGCTCGCATGCCAGAGTTGTTCATCATGAGGAGACTCTGCGGACTGACGGTTGTTTCAGGCCGCGAGATGCAGTTGGGGTCCGTCATGCTGGGAGCGTCAAATGTCGTCAATAGGTCCAGCGGGCGACTGCGGCGAACCTGCACATAGATGCTGCGGCGATACTCTTCGCCATGGAGTGGAATGTACTTTCCCGTTTGTCGTCCCGCGCTATCGGTCGTGTCGTTGCCGACGACGATTGAACCATCTGTCGTCGGCATCACAGGGATCGGCGGCCCGAAGGGTTTGCGATTCAGCTTTCCGGTCACGGCCAGCAACGCATCTCGCAGCGCTTCGGCTTCTAGTCGCCGAGTCTTTTGGCGGCTAAGCAATTGATTGTCGGGATCGATCTGATCACCTCGCTTCGATCGCTTGGAGGACTGCTGCCAGGTTTGGCTGGTCAGGATCAAGCGATGAAGCGCTTTTAAGCTCCAGCCCGATTCCATGAATTCAGTGGCCAGCCAATCCAGTAATTCGGGATGCGAGGGACGTTCACCTAAGACGCCGAAGTCGCCGGCTGAGGAGACCAGTCCGCGTCCAAAGTGATGCTTCCAAACTCGGTTCACGATCACTCGGGCCAGCAACGGATGCCTGCCATCGGTCACTGATCGTGCAAACGCTAGTCGCCGACCGGTCGTCGGCACTGCATCACTAAATTCAGCCAGTTCTGTCGATCGCCAGCTTGCCAGCACGGATAAGTCACTGGGCAAAACCTTTTCCTTCGGTGCCTCTGGGTTGCCACGGAAAAAGACATGAGTGGTCACAACAGCTTTCGGATCGTTGGCTAACTCTGTGAACGCGTGGACGAATTCTTCAGTTGGTTTGGTGTCACGGATGGCCTGGGCGCGAGCGGCAATTTCCTTGAGCGTTGCCGCATGCTTGGTTTTGTAGGTGCTGTCATACAGATACAGACTCGAAGCGCTGAGTTTGTTGATGCTGGGATGCTCTGAAAGCAACTTCGTCTGTTCTTTCGTGCGTTGCTTGGCGTTGGAGTTGTAGGCGACACGCAGGTCGTCTCGAATGGCTTCATCGCGTTTCGCGAGTTCCTTTTCCAGCACTTCAGCGATGAACTGTTTCTGTTGAGCGTTGCGTTCCGCGTCGATCTTCTTGGCTTCCTTTTCAATGTTTGCCGCTTGTTCGGCTTGCTGCTTGGTCTGCAAGGAAACCAAGCGATTCTTGGGAACACGCCAACGGGGCACATCGAACCCCGGATCGAAAATCGCCCGCAGGCTGTAGTAGTCTGCCTGAGTGATCGGATCATAGCGGTGATTGTGGCATTGGGCGCATTCAATGGTCATGCCGTACAGCGTCGTGCTGATGATTTTGATCGTGTCGGCGACGCATTGATTGCGTGTGGTGATGTTGTTTTGGCTAACGGAACCATCGGGCGCCATGCGTAGAAAGCCAGTGGCGGTCAGCAATTCAGCATACCGCGCGCGATCTTGTTCCTCTGGTGAATTCGCATGCATGCCCAGCGAAGCCGCGATCTCATCACCGGCAAGCTGTTCGCGTATGAACTGGTCGTAGGGCTTGTCGTTGTTTAACGATCGAATCACATAGTCGCGATATCTCCAGGCATGTTCGCGAACGACATCTTTCTCGTCGAACCCGTTTGAATCCGCATAGCCAGCGATGTCCAGCCAGTGTCGGGCCCAGCGCTCACCGTACGCTGGCGAGTTCAACAATCGTTCTAGCAAGGATCGGTATGCGGACTCGGGAGCGTCTTTCGACTGTTCGGTAAAGGCAGTGATCTCGTCTGGCGTTGGCGGTAAACCCGTCAAATCAAATTGCAGGCGGCGGATCAGCGTTCGAGCATCGGCAGCGGGTGAAAAGGTCAGGCCTGACTGCTGCAGCGACCGAGCGATGAATCGATCGATTGGATTCGTTGAATCGGTCAGTTCATTGGCTGCAGGCACCTGGGGCGCGGCAATGGGTTGCAATGACCACCAGTTGCGTTCTTCTTCGGTGAAGGCGTCCAGTTCGGCGACCGTTTCTGGCTCGCTGCGCGCCGTCGGTGCGCCTTGCTGAATCCATTTAGCAATCAAGTCAATTTCCTGATCCGGCAGCTTGTCTTTGCCCTCGGGCATCTGGCCCGATCGCAAGACCTCGATCAACAAACTGTTTTCTGGATCGCCCGGTATGATGGCCGCACCGGAGTCACCGCCTTGAGCAAGAAAACGCCGGAGTCGTAAATCAAGGCCCGCGCTGACCTCTTCCTCCTCACCGTGACAATGAAAACAGTGCTGTTTCAGTATCGGGCGGATCTGTTTTTCAAAAACGATTTTGCTGTCTTGATCAGCAACGGCCAGCGAACCTGTCAGCAGCCAAACGGTCGCCAATGCGAGTTGGGAGATGAGTATTGGTTTCATAACAATGGGCTGACCGATCATCCGAGCCATCGGGCGCGGTCAACGAAATCTACTTTGGGTGAATGAACCGAACGAACGACGTCGAAATGTCTTTGACGACCGTGCTTGACATCGCGGTCAAGTCGCCTTGAAGCGGATCACGAGGGGTGAACAGGTGACTGACGCATCTCGTTTTCAGTGGAAAGAGGCAACGGATTGCGGCTGTTTTTCCCGTTGAATGACGCCGATTTGACTCCGCAAGCAAGCCGGCAGCGCTTCGTCCGCCGACCGAGTCGATGGTTTGCTGGAGCAACTGTCGGCGTGAGAACATGAGTAACGTCGCGAGGTAGCGGGTGGCGGGGCGGCTCCGTTTAAAGAAGCGAGTTCTTTTGAGACCAGGAGGGTGGTCAAGAGCACGTGTGACTATTGTACCCAAATCTCTCGGTGCGTATGGCTCGGGGCTTGGCCGCCCTGGAGGCCCAAGAAATGGCAAACCCAAGTCGATTTCGCGTCTCAACGCCTCGCGAGCGAACGATCACTTGGCAGCGAATCTGGATTCGCGTGCCCAGCGGTGGGGCACGCTTCGCTCAGGTCCATGTTTGCCAAGTGCCTAGCGATGAAAGGAAAAGTGACGCAGGAAAGACATCCGCACGGTTGTCGTGTCAACTATACTTTGGACATCCTTCGATCCCTTTCCTTTAAATCAAAGGTCAATGACAGGTGCTCGGGCTCTTTTATGGAATCAGAGGCGATCGATCGAGACTCAGTGTCGCGCCAGCTGAAAAAAGTTTGCGGCATGTCTGCGTTCACGATCACTGAAGCACTGTTTTCTGTCGTTGTGATCTCGATTTTGGAACAGGGTTCCGATTCCGAGCGAATCCAGATGGATCGTGATTTGCGCCAACAGGTCGACAGCGGTGTGACGGCGTTGCAAATTTTGACGGACTTGTGTCCGTCTGAACCCAATCATCGGATTCGTCTTAAGGACGGAAAACCTCATGTCGCTCCTCAGACCTATGGCGTGAATTTTGGCACTTGGTTGGGTGATGACCCAAGAATGGAGGCAATCGGTGACGGTGCGATGGTCGTCAATGGTGGTTTAGCGACGACCTTTACGCCCAACGATCAAGTGCTTGATCGCCATGCTGGCGGGAACTGGGGCATTGAATTCAGTTCTCAGCAGGAAGGCAAGAGCGATCAACGAGCGACTGATGCCGGGATGACCTCACGCAGCGATCAGTCAAGGGCTGTTCACGTTGCGTGGAGGGACGGTTCTGTCCGTGCTATTTCAGAGTCCATTAAAAGACCGATCTGGTGAACACTGGGGACGCAAAGCGGCAGCGAGATCATCACAAGATTCTAAAGTTACCAACCGTACCCATTGAAACGGGATGCCAGAGGCGAGACGATCAATGAGAGATTATATGTTTAGGTTTACAGTGGCTTGCTTGGTCACCAGTTGGGCGGTTGCGACGTTTGCTCAAGGACCCCAAAGACCGCAACCGATTCCCCGTGTAGCGGCTCCTGCGAAGCAACAGCCCAATACCGATGCCATGATCTGGCGTTTCATAGGTCCCATGATGGGCAATCGCGGTTCTGCCGTGATCGGACATCCAATCAACAAAAATGTCTTTTACTTTGGTGCCTCTGGCGGCCTCTGGAAAACCATTGACGCAGGTCTGACCTGGATGCCACTGGGTGATGGTCAGTTTCAAAGCAGTTCGGTGGGCGCAGTTGCGATCGCTCCAAGTAACCCAGACATCATGTACGTCGGGATGGGCGAACCTCAGATGCGGAACAACGTCAGCTGGGGCGATGGGGTCTACAGGTCAGACGACGGCGGCGAAACCTGGACGCATTTGGGACTGGAGGAGTCGCATCATATCTCCCAAGTTCGCATCCATCCGACGAATCCTGACATCGTTTACGTTGGCGTTTATGGGCATGCCTTCGGTCCCAATCCGGAACGCGGAGTGTATCGCACAACAGATGGTGGCAAGAGTTGGAAACGAGTGCTCTTCAAAAGTGACCAGGCAGGCGTGATTGACTTGGTCATGAATCCGGCCAACCCTCAGGAACTGTATGCCGCGATTTGGGAGTTTGAACGCAAGGCGTGGGGCCCGAAAACGGGAGGGCCCGATAGCGGGCTTTGGAAAACAACCGATGGAGGCGAAACGTGGACCGAATTTACCTACGCGGAAGGATTACCCGAGGGCGGTCGCGGGCGCCAGGGGTTAACGATGTCGGCAGCCGATCCAAATCGCCTTTACGCGCTAATTGATTCGGAGACCAAGCCAGGCCTGTACCGCTCCGATGACCGAGCTCAAACGTGGAGTCTGGTCAGCGACTTTTTCCAAATCATTGGTCGGCCCTTTTACTACACACACATCTATGCCAACCCGTCCAACGCCGATCAGCTCTGAAGCCCCAACAATCGCATTTTCTCTTCCCAAGACGCTGGCAAAAACTGGACGGTGGAGCCAGGCATTAAGGATGACTTTCATGATGTTTGGATCGATGCAAACGATGCAAATCGCATGATCGCGACCTGTGATGGAGGCGTGCAGGTGACCCTGAACGGCGGCCTCAGTTGGTCTCAGCAATACACGCAAAAGATCAGTCAGATTTATCGCGTGCATACCGATGATCAGTTCCCCTACAACGTTTATGGCAACTCCCAGGATATCTTGGCCTATAAGGTGCCAAGTGCGTCTCGATGGGGCGGCATCTCGGGTTATGAAACTACCATCGTCGGCAATGGAGAGACCGGTGATGTGATTCCCAATCCGAATGATCCTAACATCGTTTACAGCATGGCCAGTGGAACGCCGCTGGGCGGTGGCAGTCCCTTCACGAAGAACAATTTGACCACCGGGCAAAGCGAAGTGCGAAACATTTCGCCTGAGCCGATCTTCGGCCAGAATGCCTCCGACCTCAAGTTCCGTTTCCAGTGGGACTCTCCCTTCATCATTTCCCAGCACGATCCGAATACGATTTATGCGTGTGCACAGGTTGTGTTCCGAACGCGAGACGAAGGGATGAACTGGGAGCAAATCAGCCCCGATCTGACTCGTAACCATCCAGACAAGCAAGTCATCACCGGAACTCCTTGGCTGCCCGAATACTTTGGCCAAGAGATCTACAGCACGATCACGCGATTGGCAGAATCGCCATTGCAGAAAGGCGTGCTGTGGGCGGGTTCCGATGATGGGATGATTCATGTGACGATGGATGGGGGACAGAGATGGCAGGATCGCTCCATTCCCGAGTTGCCAGATTACGCCTACATACGTTCGCTGGAAGCCTCTCCGCATGACGCTGGCACGCTGTATGTGGCGATCTCACGCTACAACACCGCCGACGACTATGCACCCTATGTTTTCAAGACAACCGATTTTGGCAAGACTTGGACCAGCATCAACGGTGACTTGCCCAAGGATCTGCCGACGTACACCCTCCGCGAGGATCCTCAGGTAAAGGGCCTGCTTTACTTGGCAACCGATCGAGGTGTGATGGCGTCGGTCGATGATGGAACGACGTGGAAGTCAATTCGTAAGAAGATGCCAGTTGTGCCGATCACGGACCTTCGCGTGAAAGACAATGACTTAGTGGTTGCGACCAATGGCCGAGGCTTCTGGGTGCTGGATGATCTCACCCCGTTGCGTGAATGCTGCCAGCAAGTCGCCGATCAGCCAGCCTATCTGTACTCGGTACAGGATCACACTCGTTTTGGCTTCAGCTGGTGGATGAGCTATGCACCCGGTGGCGATCCCGGTGGCATGAAGAAGTACTTTATTCAAAACATGCGTCCGTCTCACATCTATTACGAACTCGGTGTCGTCAACGGTGAAAAGAAACGCAAATTCGTCGACGCCGGTGATGCCAAGCCGCTCGGTGTGATGATGTATTTTAGATTGGTCGAAGGGGTCAAGGATGTGAGTATCACCATCCTGGATGAATCGGGTGACCAGATCATCACCTATGGCCAGAACCAGCTCAGGCTTCGCTATGCAGCCCCTGGCGATGACGCGCATGATGCTGGGTTGAATCGCTTCGTTTGGGACATGCGTTATCCTGCGCCGCCAACGGTTCCCAATCGCCCGCCGACGCCGATTCTGCCGATTGCCAAGCCGGGCACTTACACGGCTCGTCTCACAGTGGATGGCGTTTCACAAGAACGTCAATTTGAACTTCGGATCAACCCGAATGAACCCTACACGCGTGAGCAAACCGATGCCCGCATGGTGTTCTGGTTGGATCTGCACCAGACGGTCATCAAGAACACCAATAACGTGATCGCAGCACTGGAGCTAAGCGAGGCGTCCGCAGCGCAAGTCAAAGCACTGCAGGGTAAGGGCGTTGATGCAACTGTGCTCGCTGAGGCCGAGAAACAGAGCCAAATCATCGCAGAGGCGGCCTCCACTTATGAATCAGCCTTCGTGCCCACTGGCAGAACGCTGGCTGAAACCATCAACTTGCCCGCAAAAGCGTTCTCAAAGCTGACTTGGCTGCATCAGATGATGGAGATGACCGAGGGGCCGGTAACTGGCGGAATGAAAGCCAAGTATGCAGCGATCCAGCAGGAACTGCAGGCAGCCACCGAGGCTTACCAGAATGCAGTCAAGCCGGCCGCAGCAAAGCTTAACGCACTGAGTCAGTAGGCAAGTTTCCTGCTACCCTATGGAGCAGAATCAGATGGTGACGCTGTCCTCACTGGGGGACAGCCATTCGGTTCGAAAGATCCCTTTTCGGCTTGTGACCTCTTATGAATCAACGAACCAATCCCATCCGATTCTTGCGGACCACGGCAATTGGTGGATTGCTGTTTCTGTTGCCATTGATCGTCATCGGCGCGCTAATCGGACAGATTGTCCCCATTGTCATGTCGCTCGCGACAACGTTGGGAGAATTGCTTCCAGGGTTCGTGAAGACACCCAGTGGCATTGCGTTGCTCTTTGCGTTGTCGATTGCACTGTTGCTGCTGCTTTGCTTTGCCGCTGGACTGCTGGCACGCTGGTCGTTCAGCCGGAACGTTTCGGCGATCTTCGAAAAGAAGCTGGCGATGTTTTTTCCTCGTTACACGATCATCAAAGATCTGATGGCTGACAGCATTGGTGGTGATCATGCCAAGGCTCAGATGAAGCCGGTCGTCGTTCGCTTCGATGAGTGCTTGCGACTTGGTTTCGAGACCGAACGAGACGATGAAGCTGGGGTCGTGGCAGTGTACTTGCCGGGGTCTCCAGATCCCTGGTCCGGCAAGGTGGCCGTCTTGAAAGCCGATCGCGTTGAGCCGCTGGACGTTGATTTCGGCGATGCGGTGGCAACTTGCGAACAAGTGGGCAGAGGCTCCACGGCGTTGATCGGCCATCTGAAGCACTAGCTCCGTCGCAGGTCACAGGTTGCATTCATGCCAAACTCTGGGCGACAGAACTGCCTTGTCGGTACAACCGTCTAACTCACATGGAATAATCGATACCCGGTTTGATGGGCTGAATCTGTCTGCTGTTCGCTGCCGAAGGCGGTGGTATGAGTTCACCGCATCCGTCCATGCCCTGGTTAGCAGCACTGGCGTTCCTTGTCATTGGCATTGGAGAAGCGTCCTGGTTGTCGGCACAGGATATCGCATCGCCGTCGCGTCTTGATTCAAACAATCAAGCGTTGGGAACCTACCAAAGTGTTGAACCGTTCGGCGGTCCCTCCAGCGTCGGCGGGCAGTTGGCCGAAGACAACGCTGTTAGTGTTCCCCAGTTTCGGTGCCATCGACTCCAGCGGTGCGCTGAGCCTTGGTTTGAGTTCAAAACCCGGTTGGACGAGACCTGCAGATTGCAGTTGAGCATCGATGAATCGATGTTTTATCAAACCGCCTCTAGCAGCCTGGGGCAGCGGGATGCTGCAAGCGGGTTGGTGCGTGTTTATGGCCAGTGGACGCTGCTTGGTCTCGGTACCAATCAACCCGGACAACTGGTGTTCAAAGGCGAGAATCGTCACCGAATGGGGACGGAGATTACGCCCTTCGATCTTGGGTTTGAAGCGGGTTCGATCTTGCCAACGGGAACGTTCTTCAGTGAATTCAATTACGGGGTGACAAACCTCTACTGGAAACAGTCTCTCTGTGAACGGGACTTGGTGTTCGCGATTGGCAAGATTGACGTGACGGATTTTATTGATGTCTATGGCATGATCAATCCGCTCACTCATTTTATCAATCTGGGGTTTTCGACCAATCCAACAATTGCCGTTCCAAATCAAGGCCTGGGAATCGCTGCCGGTGCGATGCTGACCGATCACGTGTACCTGCAAAGTGGATTTGCCGACGCCAACGGCCAGCCAACGCTCGCTGGTTTTAACACCTTCTTCCGCGACAACGAGTACTTCAGTTATCTGGAACTTGGACTCACCTCATCCCGAGATCGTCTCTATCTGGATAACATCCATGCCACGCTGTGGCACACCGATGCAAGACAAGACGCGGGCACTCCGGAAGGTTGGGGCGTCGCCTTCACGGCGCAAAAGTACCTTGACGAAAAGTGGTTGCCGTTCTTCCGATTCGGCTACTCAGATGGCGACGCTGCATTGATGCAGACGACCTTCAGCACTGGTTTGGGGCTGCGTCGTGAAAACAATGATGTCGCTGGTCTTGGCCTCAGCTTTGGCAAGCCCGCTGATGGGACGCTACAAGATCAGTTCACCAGCGAGGCTTTCTATCGATTCCAGCTCACCCAGTACTTGGCCGTGACACCTGACCTTCAGCTGATCGTTGACCCAGCGCTCGATCCCAGCCAAGACGTTCTGGCACTGTTCGGTGTTCGTCTGCGAGCCGCATTCTAAGCGTCGTCGGGTGTCTTGCCTGTTTTGATCCAATCGATCGCCTCCAAGCCATTGTATGCGATGCCATTGTATGCCATGCCATTGTATGCGATGGCATTGTTTGCGATGCCATTGCCGGTGAATTGCGACGGTCAACTGGCCAGTCCTGTGTGTCGTTTTCCTGAGTGTTTTTCCGTGCCAGATCGGTGCGTCAAAAGAAAGGCAATGCAGGATGGATGGATTTGCCTATAATTGGCTTTTCGCTGAGTTCTCGCCTATGGATCTGCCAACGATGAAGCCATTACCGCTGCTGTTTGCAATTGTTTTTCTTTCTTCCGCCAGCTCGCTGACCGCTCAGGAGGCCACTCAGCCTTCCGCAGAAAGTGTCAAGCCGGGGATCAATGAACGGTTTCTTGACACCACGCTCGATGTCCAAGAGTGGATTGGACGCTTTGAGGTTGAGAGTCGTGAAGTGTTTTCTGCTCGAGAACGTGTGTTGTCGGCGTGTCAGATTCAACCCGGCATGACGGTCGCGGACATCGGTGCCGGCACAGGCTTTTACAGTCGATTGTTTGCCAATGAAGTGGGTGATCAAGGTTGGGTTTATGCCGTCGATCTCTCGACGAATTTCTTGCAACACATCAACAAGCAATCAGACGCTGACAGGGTTCAAAACATCACTTGTGTGCTCGGCACGGATCGTTCAGTCAGGCTTCCTGCAGCGTCAGTGGATTTCGTCTTTGTTTGTGATACCTACCATCACTTTGAATTTCCGCAATCGACTCTGGCGTCGATTTACAAAGCGCTCAAGCCTGGGGGCACGATGGTTGTGATCGACTTCGAGCGGATTCCAGGACAGACCCGAGACTGGACGCTCGGTCATGTTCGCGCGGGCAAGGAAGTGTTTCGCAAAGAGATTGAAGCGGCTGGGTTTTCTCTTGTCGAGGAAGTTGAGATTCCGTCGTTCAAGGAAAATTATCTGTTGCGTTTTCGAAAGGAATAGCTTCGCGGCGACAATCAGCGTTAGGTTTGCTTGTTCGATGGATGCGGCAGCGCACAGGCATGGATCGATCAGAGAACACGGAAGGATAGGATTGGCTAGTGAATCACTTGAAAACGCTTGATCGGTCGCCCGGCATTTGTATCACCACGCTTTGTCTGCTGTATGCTGCTCAGGGCATTCCGGACGGATTCGTGCGTGTTGGTTTAAAGACTTATCTGATTGATCAGGGAGTTTCGACAGCGGCAATCGGCGTGACCATTGCGTTGGTCAGTTGGCCATGGTCTTTGAAATGGGTGTGGGGGCCGTTCGTTGATCGGTTTCGATTTCATCGAATGGGTCGGCGCAGGCCCTGGATCCTGGCTGCACAGACGGGCATCATGCTCAGCTTGGCTTCGCTGCTGTTCATTCCAGATCTATCAGCCAGTCTGAAGGCGCTTAGCATTGTCATCCTCCTGGCAAACACGTTTGCCTCCTTGCAAGACGTCTCCGTTGATGCGATGGCGATCGATCAATTGCCGCCAGAGAAACGGGGGATTGCCAACGGGTTCATGTATGGTTCCTCGTATGCAGGTAGCTATGTCGGCTCCTATTTTCTAGGCGGTTTGTTACTCACCAGCGGGATCGTGGCGGCGGTCTCTTTGCAGATTGGCATCCTGTTTTTCATTGCGTTGTTTCCGTTACTGTTCCGCGAGAGGCGACAGGATCGCTTCGTCGCTCTGGGGACTTACGGAGCGGAGGATGCAGATGAAGAAAGGGCCTCTGTAAAGGAGTTGTTTGCCAAGCTGGGCAAATCGTTTTCCGTCCGATCATCTTGGTTAGCAGCAGTCTTTGCCCTGACCTCATTGATTTGCACTAATGCTTACCTGATTGTCTGGCCCGTGTACATGAAAGAAGAGCTTGGCTGGTCGACGTCAGACTACTTGACTTTGGAAGGCGGCCTGTCGGTCTGGTTCGGGCTGGGCGGTTCGGTGGCAGGCGGTTTGATTGCCTCACTGTTGGGACCCAAACGCGCTCTGTTCACTGCGTTGTCACTGATGGCGATCACCTGGGGGCTGCATGGACTGTTGATGTCCTGGTGGGCCGAGGCGACGGTGGTGTCTTCGTTGTTTCTGCTATCCGCGATGCTGCAAGGCTTTTTTCAGGTGTCAATGTTTTCGATGTTCATGGAAATCGCTTGGCCACCGGTCGCGGCAACTCAGTTCACCGCTTACATGGCAATGCTGAATCTGTCCAACGGCTTGGGCGCCTCTTCGGCGGGGCTGATGGAATCAGCGTTTTCCATGCAAGGGTTTTTCTGGGTGCTGGTCGGGATTCAATTGGCCGGTGGCTTACTCTTGCTGTTCATTGATCCAACACAAACCAGACGCGTCTTGCACGCAGCTCCCTGAGTCTCTTGCCAGAGGCGATTTGTCACTCGAGTTCTTTGTGTTGGAGCTGCAGAAGTCCGGGCTCTCTGATCAGTTCTTCGATCTGGTGACTGCTGTGAGGAACATTGGGAGTCAAGTTCTCCAGGCCGCCATCGGTGACCAACACACAGTCTTCCACGCGGAAGTAGAGCCTTTCTTTGGGAACCCAAAGCTGAGGATCCAGCGCGAACACGCATCCGGGTTGGAGTGGAGTTTGGTCATCTTGATAGCCACCTTCATCATGAACGGCCATGCCTACCGCGTGTGTCATTGCTCGACTGGTTGCCAATAGCTTTTCGGCGGCGTTGGCGAAGGATGGTTTTGACCAGTGAGTGTTGGCCACTCTGGAGGAGAGTTTCGCGGCTGCTTTTTGTCGGACTTCAATCGGAGTCATGCCTGGGCGAGTGATGTCCAGTAGCGTGAGATGATAGTCAACGACCAGATCGTAAAGCTCTTTTTGCCACGGTAGATAGCGGCCGCTGACCGGCCACATCCGTCCAATGTCACTGGTGTAGTTGTGTAAGTCCGGCGCGTAGTCAAACAGCACAAGGTCGCCGTCAGTTAGCCGCGAATCGTTGCGGAAATAGTGCAAGTTCCAGATGTTGTCGCCGCTAGCGACAATCGGTCGATAGCCTCCTCCAGTCGCTCCGCTGGTCAGGAAGATCAGTTCGGCAACGGCCGCAAGGTCGGATTCGAATAAGCCAGCCTTTGTCGATTTGATCGCTTCGGCGATCGCCACAGCTGCAATGCGTCCGGCCTCGCGCATGACCGTGATTTCTTCGGCGGACTTCGATCGCCGCATTTCCAGAATGGTCGTGGACAGGTCTTTGATTGCCACGGGAGCACAGCGTTGTTCGATCAATTCGATGAAGGCTTGTTCCGCGGGCGGGGCGACACGCCAGGGATCTTGATTCAACCGTTTCGCAGCGCCATTGAGCGAATCCTGGCACGCTTGCCGGCCTTCAGCTGCTTGATGGCACGTGTACACGACATCGCAGCTCTTGAGATCCGGTTCCAGAGCCGTGATGGGCTTGACGTGATCGACTCCGGTCAGCCGAATGGCTGTTTCAGCGTCATCGCTGTTGAGCTCCGCTCCTTCTTGTTCAGCGAGATGCCGATCTTGGCCGACCAGGTACAGTGTGGATTCCTTGGTGGTTCCGTTGAGAGTGAGATAAGCATTGGCAACCTCCACGCCACAGAGATAAAAGAAATCGTTGTGTTGGCGAAAGCGATCCATCGCTCCTGTCGCCGATGCACCTTGAATGACGGCGGTGGCACGGCCGATCGTTTCGCAAACGAGTTCACGCCGTCGTCGAAATTCAGTCGTTGAAAACGCAGTTTGAAAGGCAGCTGGTTTGCTCATGGTGTGATGCTTCGATACTTGATCAGTTAGCGGCGGCTGGCGAGGTCGGTTCCTTCGTCGCTTGTTTCTCCTGACGCTCCCAGCGGAACGAAGGCATGGTCTGGCGATTGAGGCTCTTTAAGTGTGGCTCCTGCTTCCGTTGGGGTGCATCCGAACGCAGGTAACGATACGACTGATCGATAAAGGTCGATTGAACCAGAGCGTACAGTTCGGGATCGTGCTGTTTCAGTTCGTCTCGTGTGTTGACGTGATTATGAACCGAATCGTTTTCGCGATTGCAATCGAACCAGCTTTGGACGCCTTCTGCCCAGTACTCTCGATCGTTCGAGATCGCATACGTCTCCTTCCAGCGTCCATTTTGGATCGCTGATTGATAACATCGATCCAGCTTCGCCTGAAAGCCATCATCCAAGTCGCGAAGGGCCATCAGGTGAATCGCATGAGCGAACTCATGAATCAGAATGCTCTCTGCATCATAGGGATCGCCGTTGAGATTCAGCACGTTCTCTTCACCACAGGAGACACTCGGGCGAGCACGCGTTGCACCCAATCCGCGCGCGCGTCGGTTCCAGTAGTCTTTCGGTGTCAGGTCAGCGTGCTCTGGCACATCACAGGTTCGTTCAGAAGTTGCCATCACGGTCAGGCGAATTCGATTCGCAGCTAACTGGCGCAGAATGTCGGGGCGTTTCTTGAGCATCGATGAGACGATGATTGCCGCTTCACTGATCGCGCTTGGATGGACTTTGTTTGACGCTACGATCGGCATGCCCCCAACCACAAGGCACTGTTGGTAAAAATCCTTCAGTGCAAACTGATCTCTGATTTCCTGGGGCACCGCGCTCACAACCAAGGCCGGGCGAATGGTTTCAGGCGGCTCTGCGCTGGTCGCCGAGGCGATCAAAGTGATGCTTAGGAGGGCGATCGCAAGGGGTTTGTTCATGGGGTGATCCACGATGATTGTGGCGGGCAGATTTCGAACTGACAAAAGGTATCGTCGCGGAAGGAATCGGCAGAGTCAATTGCCCCGATCCTGCCTTCAGGATGGGGGCCGCCTACCAGCGATCCTGGCTGTTGTGCAGGAAGATCAAACCGCCAGCAAAACAAGTTGATGGTTGGGAATTCTTCGGCCCAACGCTTTCATTGGCAAGTCCCCGTTGATGAATTTGCTGGCTGATCGCTTGGGAATGTGAGCGACCTGTGTGGCTGTCCCAGAATGATTGCTTGACCGGTGCAGATCCTGAGTTATTTTCTCTTGGTTTGATGCCGTCAGCGGGCCATTGAACCTGTGACGTTGCCCGTTGCATCCGAATCATCGGCGACCATTGGGGCGGCTTGAGTTCCGTTCGCTTTGCCTCTTAGGAGTTCTGTGGGACTCGATGCACTGCATTCAGTTGACTCAGCGAGTGAAACCGCGAGTTTAGGCAGCCGTTTGCCAACGTTCCTGTTCGCCTGGGGGAGAGGTGGTGCAGGATGTTTGGCGGATGAATTTCCGCCACCGGTGGCGAAAGATTCGCCGCCAATGCCGTGCCGGTTGTAGCGCCGCCGCAGTTTGACTGAATTTGATGATTGGCATGCGATGTGCTTATGACATGAGGTCGCCAGGGACGATCCAATCGCCAGTGTGGTGGTGGTCTCACTTACTCCTCTAGAATTTGCTTCAAGCGTTTTATGAAAACTCATCGCCAGGGTGGTTTCACACTTATCGAGCTTCTTGTCGTCATTGCGATCATTGGCATCCTTGTTGGTCTTTTGCTGCCGGCGGTTCAGGCCGCCCGTGAAGCCGCGCGTCGCATGTCTTGCTCGAACAATCTCAAACAGCTTGCCCTTGCCTGTCACAACTATGAGTCAGCATTCAAGAAGTTCCCCGCCTCGACGGTGGTTGACCTAAGGGTGAACGCGACGGGGAACAACCAAGCTTGGGGCGTTCATGGGCGAATCTTGAACTATATCGAAGAGTCCAATCTGCGCGACTTAGTTGACCTGTCACTCGGTTGGGATTCACAACCTGAGATTGATGGTGTCAAAGTTCCGACCTTTTCCTGTCCCTCTGATCCCGGTGGTTATCGAGTACGGGTTTTTAGCGACGGACGACCTTCGTTATTCCCGACCACGTACGGTTTTAATCTCGGGCGTTGGTTCGTTTTTGATCCGGCAACGCGTCGTGGCGGTGAAGGCATGTTTTATCCGGATAGCTTTCTCGGCTTCCGTGACTGCCTGGACGGAACAAGCACAACGCTGTTGATCAGTGAAGTGAAGGCTTGGACACCGTACACTCGCAACGGAGGGCCAACGACAACGGCCATGCCAACCACACAGGCTGAAGCCGAAGCGATTGTTGCCAGCGGAGCTCAGTTCAAGAACACCGGTCACACTGAATGGCCTGATGGACGCGTGCACCACACTGGTTTCACTGTCTCACTTGCCCCGAATACGCGAGTGACTTACACCGACGGCGCCTTCTATGAGGAGATGGATTACAACTCATGGCAGGAAGGACGCGATGGGAACTCCGGTAATCCAACGTATGCAATGATTACCTCACGTAGCTATCACTCTGGCCTGGTGCAATCGGCGTTTCTTGACGGATCGGTGCGCAGTGTGACCGAGTCGATTGATCTTTCGATCTGGCACGCGCTGGGAACACGTGCCGGTCATGAAATGATCCAGGGCGACTATTGATGCGTCGCCGCTAGGTTGAATCGCGCGTTCGCTGAGCAGCGATTCCCCGTTCGGCGTCTTGAGTGGATGCTGTTTGGCAGCCGCGTCACTTTAATGGGTCAATGCTGTCGACAATGTCAGCCTGTTTAAACCCAACGCCAAACGTTGCCTGCAACGTTGCTGTAGCGTCCGCCGCACGATCGTTCAGCAGCAGAGTCGGGGCTTGGTCGAGTCGGTCGCCATGATCGCGGTAAAGGCGAAGCTGGATCTTTCCCGGTTGAAGCGTGATGCCGGAGGGATCCAAGTCTTTTCTGGCGTCGGACTTGGCGATCACAAAAAGCGAACCGTTCAGGATCTTGCGTGGTGTGACCAGAGCCTGCGTGAACGCGACCGGGCGTGCCATCCAGTCATTGGCTGATTCGTCCCAGCGATGGACAAAGACCTGAACCTTTGACAGGTTGGGCCAGGATTCCGGGATGCCCTTGATGCGGACAACGTGTTGCGTCGGATACCAGTTGTCAGCAGGCAGTTCATCGGCGGAATGATAGTTTCCCGAGACCGACGCGGCGTAGTCTCCTAGCCAGTGCAGCCAAGCCTTGTAGGATTGATCGCCGGCGTGCATTTTGATGCCACCCATGTGCGATACCGGAATCTCAGAAGACGGCCTGCCAAGCTTGCCGTCGGCGCCCTTGGCGGGCAGTTTGGCCGTCGGCTTTTGGATCAATAAGCTCTTCGAAGGCTGATCAAGATTAATCAGCGGCAAACGACTGTCATGGCGTTTCTGACTACTGGCGATCAGTGATCGCATGGTGCTGAGCGGTGTGTCTTTGAAGAGATTCATCCGAGCGCCATATCGCTTGACAAATTCTCGGTGACGCTCGATCGGTTTTTGATGCAATGGGTTGCTGGGATCAAGTTCACCTGGAGTGTGACAGGGAAAGCATCGCATCCGCTGGGACCAGACGTTTCGCACAAACGAATCAAGAACGCGATCCTTTCGCGCGTGGCGAATCACTTCATCCGTCACGCTGGGGCCTGCTGTCGCCGATTCCGATGCTGGTTGGGCGGCCAGCAAGTCAGCCTCTTGGCAACAGGCTTTGATCCAATGTGAGAACGCTGCGAATTCTGCTTGGCGATTTTTGGCGTGAATGCGTTTGGAGAGCGCGTCGGGATCGGAGTCGCCCATTGCAATCAAGTGCAGGATTTTTGACTCATCGGGACGCTTGGTGTCGATCAGCCCTTGAGCCCGTAGCGAGAGAAACGTTTCCCGGCTGGATGGCAGGATGTAGTCTTTTAGGTCAACCGCAGACAGATGGCATTGAATGCAACTTGATGGATCAGGCGAATCAAAAATCGGTTTCAATCGTGTCTCAAAGACGGACTCAGGGGAGGGTTCCTCACTGACAGCAATTGAAGTGAGGGGCATGCCGATAAGACATGCCATGATGAGTTGCAAGTAACGCATTCGTTTCTCCGGTTCAATCTGCCTGGGGGTTTCCACGCCGTGGTCACAAGATTGTATCGCTCCCATCCTGGTTGGAATTCAGGAAATGGAACGAACCACAAAGAAACGCGGCGGTCACTTGATGTCCAGTGGCATGGTCTGTCTGGGCTCGTCTTGCCCTGCTCGCCTTGCATCACTTTCGTCGACTCGTCGACTGGTGGCGGATGACATGGCGGTGTTCTGAAATCGATCCTCTCAAAGAGTTGATCAGGGAAAGCGTCCATTGGATTGAGAAACATCGGTTCTAACCGATTCGGGGGCTGACGGATGCTAGAATCTGTAGCCGCTGCACGTCTGGATCGCCCGTCGGGCCGCAGCAATGCCAGCGACTACGGAAATGTCTCCTTCAGCGTCAAGATCAAGCTCTGTCAGGGCCGTAAGGGTCGGGGCATCCGGCATCGAAACCGGCATCGAAAATCAAGTCTCCTTAGCGAGCAATCATCATGATTGGTAAATTTTGTCGCGTGCTCGCGTTTGTATTCGGGCTGTTCGGTTCCCTGCTCAGTGTGGTTGCCGTCGGTGGCGTGTGGGTTGGTCATGCTCGCGTGCAGACCTTTAACCAGCAGGTTGACCAAGCGATTGACCAGACCTTTGTCGCCTTCCAAGAGAGCGTGACTCGTGTTGGCAAGCAGGTCGCTGATGCAAGAATCACCACCATCGAACTGGAGACAGAGCTCAAGGAACTTCTTGCCGAGGTCGACATCAAGAAAGCAGTGGTGCGAGGCAAGTTGCGAAAACATTCCCAGGCGATCACGACGACGGTCGTGAGAACCGATCAATGGCTCGCCACGGCGGAGTCTTCGATCGAACTGCTCCAGCGTGTTTCCGAATCTGCCGAGACGCTTGGGTTTGATTTAGAAAGACCGGATACCCGTGGCCTGTTAGGCAAGATTGGAACCGTCCGGCAAAAGGTCTCGACACTGAGCGACAGCTTGGAAGCGATCGAGAACGAATCCATTGCCTTTGAGTTGCAGAAGAACGTCGATGCGATTGTCAGGTTGTCAGCCAAACTGGTTCTCACGCTGACCGATGTCGATGAGCGTCTCGCCAATCTTGCGGAGACCATTGAACGCACGCGGGAAGCCAGTCATTTGTTCTTTGTCAGGATGGAGCGTTCCATCTTTCACGTTTGTCTTGCCGTGACGGTGCTTGTCATCTGGCTCTTGGCCGGGCAAGTTGCTCTTTGCTGGGTCGGTTGGCGCGGCTGGGTTGGCTGGCGCGGCCTGCGCCAAAAAGCAACTGTCTAGTGAGAGCCTGTGATGGCGGATCAGGCGAAGCTTCAAATGCACGGGGCAACGGTTAGCGCACCGCAGCTTTGCTTAGCGGGCGACTGCTTCGAGCGGGGCAGCGCGTTTTTACTTTGCCGAGTTTGTGGTTGGCGTGGGTTTTGCTTGCTGCGTCACACCGACTCGATCTGCCCAGGTTTGCCACTTGGCGGCCATCTTGGCAAGTCGCGCTGGTTCCGTGGAGGCCAAGTTGATCGTTTCCTGACGGTCATTGGCAAGGTGATAAAGTTGCCAGGCTTTCTCTCGGCGTGGTAACAGCGCCTTGAAGTCACCGTGTCGAACCGCTTTGTGCCCGGAGTGTTCCCAGTACATCCACGGCGCGGGTTGGCAGGCTTCACCGTTTAGCAGTCTAGCAAGGCTGTTGCCTTCCAGCGGATGGATTGGATGGTCGGCAAACCGCTCGGGATAGTCCGCTCCGGTGACTTCTAAAATCGTTGGCATCAAGTCGATTAACTGAGAGGGATGCGACGTGATTGTTCCTGGTGTGGTCTTCAGTCCGGCTGGCCAGTGGATCACCAGCGGAGTCGAGATGCCGCCTTCGTGGCTAAAGACTTTGAATTTTTGAAACGGTGTGTTGCTTGCGTTTGCCCAGCCTTGTCCATAGCTGATGGCCCCAGATTGATCGGGGTCATTGATGTCGCTAAATCGACCGCCACCAAGATCCTTGTACGGTTCGGCACAGCCGCCATTGTCGGACAGAAAGACCAGGAGTGTGTTGTCCAGTTTTTCCTGGTCTTTCAGCGATGCGACCAGGCGGCCAATGTTTTGATCCATTCGATCGACCATCGCTGCGTAGACGGCCATGCGATAATCGAGCTGTTCCTTCTGCTGATCGGTCAATTTGCTCCATGCGCGAACCCCTTTGTCCCGCGGCGGTAACGTGGTGGCCTGGTCGACGATGCCGAGTTGTTTTTGCTTGCGCAGGCGCTGCTGGCGAAGTCGGTCCCAGCCAATGTCCCGGTACTTGCCCACGTATTTCTGAATGTCTTCTTGGCGAGCATGCAGCGGCCAGTGCGGTGCCGTATAAGCCAGATACAAAAAGAACGGCGCATCGTCGTCCTGTTCTTCGATGAAACGCAATGCGTAATCCGTGAAAACGTCGGTCGTGTAGTAGTCCGGATCCAGGGGTGGATCGAGCTTTTCGTTTTCCAGCATCACACCACGACCGCCCTGCGGCTTGAAATAGCTGGTGACCCCGGCAATGGAACCATAGAAGTGTTCAAACCCGCGCTGGCGAGGCCACTTCTCTTTGCCGTGATAACCAAGGTGCCATTTGCCAGCCATGTAGGTGTGATAGCCAGCGGGTTGAAGGACCTCTGCCATCGTCACGCAATGCCGATTCAGATAGCCTTGATATGCTGGGCGATCGTCCTTGCGAGGGCCCTGCGGTGTCTCGGTCATGTGACCGATTCCCGTTTGATGCTGATGCAATCCGGTCATGAGTGCAGCTCGTGTCGGGCAGCATCGCGCCGTATTGTAGAACTGAGTGAAACGCAGTCCATGGTCTGCCAACGCGTCAAGATTGGGTGTCTCGATCTCGCCGCCATAGCAACCGATGTCGGAGTATCCCATGTCATCCGCCAAGATGATGACAACATTAGGACGTTCCGCAGTCGCTGGTGTTGGTTGCCAGGCTGCAAGGAGAAACGCAAAGCAGACGAGTTGAGTGATGGTTCGCGTGTTGCCATAAACCATGATGGAAGTCAATTGATAAAGGAGTGATCAGTGAAGGGGCAAGCCGTTTTCATGTTGCCCTGCGATGTCGACGCTTCATTGTGAATCTTTGGAGAACAGTGGCTTGCCAGCGGGGCGCGGTTGGCCAAACAAGGTTTCATTGACCAACCCGTGAGTGTCGTGGAATTTCTTTACCTCCGGATTGCCGCGAGTCATCCGCGTATAGGCTTCCAGTTCCGTTTCCAACCCGCGGTCACCTTGCGACTTCATCCAGTCTTGAAGTTGATCGCGAAGCTGTTGGATCGTGTCGGCATGCTCTGTCGCCTCGGCAAGGTTATGCATTTCCAAAGGGTCGTTCAGGACGTCGTAGAATTCAATGGCTGGTCGAGTACTATGAGCCTTCACTCGTGCCGCTGCGTGAGCATCTCCGGTGGCAGCTTTTTGTTTCCATTCCAAAAAGAACGGGTGCTTCACGACATAGTTCTGAAACGTTTGCTCGTGAGAAAGGTTCAGCACGAGCTTAAATCGATCGTTGCGGATCGAGCGGATCGCATAGTGCGGTGGCCCATTAAAGATCCCTCGCGACGTTTGGACGCCGTAGACAACCGACTTGTGCTGGTCTGTTTCTCCGCTCAGCACCGGCAGAAAGGATCGCCCGTCGAGTTCCCCACGCGGTTGACCTCCGGCAACTTCGACAAAGGTTGGCACCAGGTCCACGTACTCAACCATCGCCGCAGTCGTGCGGTTGGCTGCGATCTTGCCTGGTAACCTGGCAATCATTGCTGATTGCAATCCTTTGTCATAACAGGTCCACTTGCCACCGGGGAATGCGCTGCCTTGCTCACTGACGACGACGACCAGTGTGTTGTCGGCGTGGCCATGTCTTTTTAGCAACTTCAAAAGCCGACCCACTTCAGCATCAAAGAAGGTGATCTCTGCTAAATAGTTGCGATACTCAATGCGAGTCGCTGGTGTGTCGACAAAGTTGGGGCGTAGCTTAAGGGTTGCCAGGTCGTATCGCTTTCGGTATTCCTTGCCTTTGGTATAGGGACCATGCGGTTCGTTGGAGCAGGCGAATAAGGCGAATCGAGTGCCCGCCGCTTTGGAGTCACTGAACAGTTTTTCAACGGCCTGAAAGTCAATCACCGATTCTCGGCTTTGATTCTTCTTGGGAAGCGCAGAATACTCAAACGGAAAAGCAGAGGGTGGGTTGATGTGTGTTTTACCAGACAGCGCAACACGGTAGCCCAATGGCTTTAAGTCATGGGCAATGCTGCTTACATCGGGATAAACGAAGGTATGATTCGTCCATGCGCCCGATTTGACTGGATAGAGTCCTGTGTAGAGCGTGTGCCGAGTAGGCGAGCACATTGCGGTGGTTTGGAAGCACCGAGTAAACCGCAGACCTTGTTCTGCGAGGCGATCGATGTTTGGCGTGTGTGCCTGACCTCCATAACAACCGAGATCCAGGTGCGTGCAATCATCCGCAATCACAAACAAAAGATTGGGTCGTTGGTTCTGCTCTGCCACCGCATAGGAGGCCAGTGGGCTGATAAGCTGCGTGAGCAGGCTAAACGTGAAGGCGGTGATCAGTAGTGGACGAAGCACTTGAGGCGTTACTCAGCGATAGGATGGTGGGCCGCAGGGGCGGTGGGCAAGCACTCACGCTTGGAGCATAGGTGGATCAGGCAGACAGGTGGCCTCATCAAACGTACCGGTCAAGCATGCGACCAGGAAAGCCGCCAAAGCAAAGTGGGGAAGCAACCAATCTTACTGAGATTGCATTGGAAAACCATGAAACGACGTGTTTTCTACCTGAACTATTTTGTCATCCCGAAACCGTCTCTGTCAGACGCACGCTGGATCGCTGTGATCTCGTTGCCGCAGTGATGGCATCGCTGCCTAGCTTGCTATCGGAACCGAATGGATAAAACCGTGTTCCATGATGCGGAAGCAAACCGTCGTCCGCGGTGGATCGGAGCCCCTTCGGTATAGAAATCGACAGAACCATCCTTCGTTGTGATTGAACTGAGTGCTTCTAGCGGTGCTGATGCAATCAGTCCGTTCCCGGCTGTCAATCAAGTTCCGGTGCAAGGTGAGGGAGAACGGGCACTGGAGGAAGTATTGCTTGTTGTGTTGGAAATCAAACCTATTGTTCACCGGTTCGGCAACAATCGTTTCGGCGGCCCTTCAGGCGATGCGTTCAGGACCCTGCAGCCCACTTTTCGTAAGCGTCGTGATTCAGGAAACTTGCTCGTCCTTGGTAGACATCCTGTGTTCTTCAGTGTTGATGCACAGCGTCGATTGCTTGTGAACACCGGCGACAGCGTCGCGTATCAATGGTGAACGTATCTGATGGATCAAACGATGACAAACACTTTCTCTGAAACGGCTTGCGACTCGAGGTGGCATTGGCTGTGCTTTGCGCTTCTGGCACTCATTGTGCAGACGCTTACGGTCTCTCCCGCTCTAAGCCATCGCGTCGCTAACGAATTCAGCAACACGCTGCAGGTGAACCGTTTCATCGCTGAGCGGTCTTTCATTGCCAAGCCATTGGCATCCCATCCACCAAAGAGCTCGAATCTGCATCGCGGTTTGGTCACGTTAACCGTCGGTGAATCGAAGAAATCACGGCAGAAGGAAGGAACCTCATGATTGATTTAGGAAGGATCCCTGAAGGGACGCCCGAGCCTGCACCCGTCATTGCCTGGACGCTTGATAGGGTCAATAACCTCGCTGCATTGCCGAAGGTGGCAATGGAAATCATGAGTTTGGTTGATGATGAGCAAGCGCTGGCAGCAGATTTCTACAACAAGATCGAACAGGACCCCGCTCTTACTTCACGAATTCTAAAGACGGTTAATTCTTCGTTCTTTGGATTGCCCGGCGAAGTCGATTCGCTTCAGCAGGCGGTGACGATGTTGGGATTCACTTCAGTCCGCAACTTGGCGGTTGCGGGAAGTTGCCACAGACTATTCATGGTGGATGCTTTGGCCGGTGGATTCCATCCGTCTGAACTGTGGTCGCATTCTGTCGCCGTGGCAACCGCTGCCAGTCTGTTGATGAAAAGAAGTCGCCGTGGCAGACCGGACCAGGCATACCTTGCAGGGATCATTCATGACATCGGTGTGATCATTGAGATGCAGATCCACCGCGAGGAGTTTGCCAAAATGATCGCTGCTCTGTCGCTCGATCGCGAGCCAATCACCTTTCGCGATGCTGAAGCAAGGATTCTAGGTGCAACCCACGAAGACTTCGGCGCTGGCATCTGTCGTAAATGGCAGTTCCCCAAGTTCCTAGTCGATGTGGCTGGAACGCATCATGATCCGTTGAGCTGTGAAGAGGACACACTACCATTTTCAGCCGTCGTGCATGTTGCGGACGTGATGGCAGCTCGGTTGGGAATCGGATTCACCGGGACCGTCGAAACGGATGAGGTGGATCCCCGTATTCTGCAACTGTTGCAGCTGAGTCAGAGGGATCTTGACGAAGTCGCCGACGAGCTGCTGGCAGCACTTGAGGAATCCCAGGCGATGTCCAACTAGACGCTCGGCTCTGACTGAAGCCGTCTTGGAACCGCACCGTCAATCACTGTCCCCTATTCGGGTCCGTCCGGATTGCTTTGAATGAATCAGAGGGTTGCGAAAATGCGGTGGCGGTTGGATTCCGTTTGCGCTGCTGATCGCCTTTGCCGTTATGATCAGGGGTGGCCTGGGCAAAGGTGACGTGCGATGGGTTGCCGACGGGGATGTAACGTCCGGTGAACTCTAGCTTGCCCGTCTGTCGATCAACGGCAAAGATGCTCACGTGGTCGGCACGCTGGTTTCCACAGTACAGAAATCGACCGGAGGGATCAAAGCTGAAACTACGTGGGTAATTGCCTCGCGTCCATGTCTCTGTCACATAGTTCAGTGTGCCGTCCTTGCCGATCGAAAAGAGACCGATGCTGTCATGCAATCGATTGCCGGCATAGACGAATCGTCCATCGCGCGAAATCTGAATCTCTGAACAGAAATTGCTGCCTGCATAGCCTGGTGGCAGCGTTGAAATCGTCTGTCGTTGCGTCAGTCGACCGGTTTTTCCGTCGTAGTCGAACAGCACCAGTGTGGATCCTTCTTCCTGGATCGAATAAAACCATTGGCCGTTGGGATGGAAGTGAAAGTGTCTGGGGCCATCGCCTGGGGGCAGGCTGACGAAGGGTTGTTCGGCGGGGCTAAGCGTCCCGGTTTCAGCGTCAAACTTCCAAACGAAAATTCGATCCATGCCCAGATCGACATGCAGCACAAACTTACCCGACGGATCAGATTCGATCATGTGCGCGTGTGTGCGATCATGTCCGCTAAACGCTTTGCTTCCCGGTGGCGCGTTGGTCGCCACCGTAGGGCCGATCTTGCCTTCCATCACTTTGACGTCCGTGGCCGCTCCCAGTCGCCCGTCTTCTTTGATCGGAAGCACTGAGACGGAACCGCCAAAGTAGTTTGCCACCAACAGGAAGCGGCCTGTGGGATGAAAGCTGACATAGGTGGGGCCTGCACCGCCCGAGGGGACCGTGTTGATCAGTCTTAAGCCGCCGGTTGTCTTGTCAAGCTCGAACGCGCTAACGGTGCCTTCTTCTGTGCCGTTGTATCGATCGGTCTCGTTGGCGGAGTAAAGTCGCGTTCCGTCGGCGCTGACTGCCAAGCGACTGGGGCTGGTTCCCAGTTCGGTCACTCCAATCGGTTTCAGGTCACCCGTTTGCTGATTGACCTCAAAGGTATGAATGCCGCGCCCGTTGCCAGGCGGCAGGTCAACTTGAGTTGGCAACATGTCCTTCAGCGGCGAACTAAATGTGCCGATGTAGGCGAACAGTTTGGTGTGCTCTTGTGCGGTTGCTTGGCAGCTGAACAACAGCAAGGTCGTTGCTAACAAGCAAAAAAGATTGGGGCGGTGTTGGATCAGCATGGCGGAGGAAAGGTCAAATGAGGTTCGTCGTCGGAGTTGGATTCAAAGTGCGGCGCAGCTGCGAGGCAGCGTCTGATGGCCGAGTGGTTGATAATCGTCTGAAGCGAGTGCGTGTGGCACCTTTTATGGAAGTCGCTTTGCAGTGAAGGTGATTTCATACTTGCGGCCTGGATCGCATCGCTTGGGATTTGGGATCAGGACAAAGTCATCGGTGATGACCGGTTTTAAGTCCGCGCCAGAGAGAACGTTCACATCGCCAATGCGATGAGGCAGCAGTTCCACGATGGGACGCCAGCCGCGCTGGGCACCGTTGGTGTTGATGGGTTCAAAGGATTTTTCGCCGCGATTGGGGATGATTGTCAATGTGTATGTGTCGCCTTCGATTGTGAGTGTTTGATCGAAGGCCTTGCTGCGATCGGCCATCGTGGCTGACCAACCCGGATCACCGTAAAAGGCGACCGTGTCTCGGTCCCATAGTAATCCAGCAGCATCTTGTGACGTAAGCGATTGTTGGCGTCCGTCAGCATTGGGAGTTGCTCGAACCATTTGCCGTGATCCTACCACTAGCTTTGTATCGACGGCATCATCGAAGTAGGTGTCCAGGCGATGAATCAGTGCATGATGATTGGCATGGAAGGCTTCGTTCATTGAATAGCGCCCTGGCTGCTCAACGAAGTAATCCAGCACGCCCCAGCCGCCATACCCGTACCAAGTCACCACCGTGTAGCCAATCATTTGTTTGACGCCAACACGGTTCATCCAGGCCAGCGCCATCGCATCGGGGCCATCGATGTGTCCCATCAAGCAGTTGCCGATCGGCAGGTAGACTTTGGGATTCGTCGATTCGATCTCAAAGCGATCGCCCGTGGTGGGCTTACCGAACATTAAGCCGTCTTTGGATTGGAAGTAGCCGTTCCTGTAACTGAAGCCGATTTGCCAGTTTCGCTCCGTCGCGTGGCCAGAGGTGACGAACAGGTCAGTGGATTGCGAGGTCAGAGTTTCAGCAAGCGCTGCGGTGGTGTCGGCTGGTCCACGCTCTTCCTGGCGGACACCGTCCTTTTGCCGGCTGACTTTTTTGTGCTTCACCAGTTCGTCATACCAAACGCCCTGGTTGCACATTTCCAATGCGACTTCGGTTCCTGAGGAAACGTTGTTGATTGTCAGCGGCACCTGGTGCCTGGCAATTCGCAACGCGTTGGCGGCATCGTACCCCGTCAGAATCCCCCACTGCGTGTCAGTGTATGGATCATCGTCAAACGTTCGCGTCAGCGTGTGCACAGCAGCGACGAACGCTCGGTTGGCTTCAGTCGGTGTGGCGACAAAGCAGGTCTTTCGCGGGTGCTGTTTTCGTAGCGTGCCCAACGCCTCAGTGACATCATCAGTGTAGGGATGAATCTCGGCATCGGGATACTTTTCCACTAACGCGTCAACAACCGACTTCCACTGCGGGTCGGAGTGCGTTGCTTGGGAAACCACGATGGCATAGTCCGCCGTCGCCACGAAAGGCGTAAGCAGAAGGAGTGAGACGACGGCGAATCTCATGCGAAGGCCTAGCTGGAGAGTTCGATTGCCGCGAACTGGCAATCGGAAGGGCATCGGTCAAAGCCACACTGGCACGGGGGCAATTGTACACACAATCGACTTTCAACAAGACGCCCGTTGAAGGCTACGAGATCCGGCAGAGCCTGGCAACCTTCGGCAGACAGCTGGACAGCAACGATCTGGGCAAAGCAGGCCGTTTCGCAGAGGCCCGATCGAGGGTTGGGAATAATGCTGATTCCATGAGCCTTGATCGTCATCCGCACGTCGAAGGCGATGGGAGTGGATTCACTTTGCTGTGGAAAGACAAGTCGGCGGCGGCGTTCAGCTGTCGGTGCACGGTTCCCGTGGGTGCGTTGGCACAGTGGGGAGTCCCAGGTGACGGTGATTCGCTTTGTCTTGTCGTTCCAGTTCTGCCGTTCTTCAAGGAAAATGATCCCAAGTCTTGTCTCCGCGTCGCTAGAGGGGAACGATTGAGTCATCGATGGGACGTTAGGGAGACTGCCACTGGCGAATCACATCATTGGGATAGACTAACATAATGATGTTCAGCAAGAGACTGTCCCGGATCCAGATCAAACTGATGGTTTCCAAGGTCACAAAGAGGGTCAGTGACCACTTCCAGCCAAGTTTGTCGGCGACGAACAGTCCCAGCAAGCACATGAGGTAATCACTCAATGAGTTGCTAATGCTATCGCCAAAGTAATCCAGTGAGATGGTGGCTTCGCGATAGCGATTGATGATCAGCGGCGTGTTCTCCAGAACTTCCCATCCAGCCTCGATCGCTGCAACAATAACGGCCTTCCAGCCGAACGAAAGACGCCCTTTGCTGATCAGGCCAAGCAAGAGAAACAGCCCGATGCCGTGTTGGATGTGTGATAGAGAGTAAGCATCCAACAAGTGCTGAGAGTTATGCGGGGACCAGATGTCTAGCGACCAAGGCAATGGATCTCCCTGAGGGCACCACCCGTTTCGTCCCATCAACGCCAAAGCCACGGTCATGGCAACCGGGACAATGTACAGCAAACGAGTCAAGCGTTTGTCCGTTACGGATTGATCCTTCAAGGTTTGCTGGCTCCATGTGATGCACCGGTGTGATGCCGGAAGTGGCTTTACGAGCGGGGCTACTTTTGATATTCCAGGCCTGTGATGACTTTCCTGCCTTGGTGGGTTCCCCAGGTTCCCTTGATTTCGACGACCCGTCCTACCTTGGCATCAAAGACCAGTCGGTGAATCACCATAAAGGGGACGCGAATCTCCAGTTTTGATTTGTCTGACAGAAGCAGGTAATAGGCATTGGTGTCGTTGATGTCATCGCTAACGGTCAGCAGTCCGCGCACCAGCACCGTTTTGCCGTCGTCGCTGGAGACCTGCCATGATCCATCATCGACAACTGACATCGGGAAGCCCGCTGGCTTTTCGATCCCTTCCAGTGTTCCGGTGCTTTCACCGACCTTGTCCCGTTCGACGCCCATCAGATTGGTTAGCGTCAATAGCAGGT
The DNA here is from genome assembly GCA_007745635.1 of Stieleria bergensis. Classification (GTDB taxonomy): domain Bacteria; phylum Planctomycetota; class Planctomycetia; order Pirellulales; family Pirellulaceae; genus Stieleria; species Stieleria bergensis. Next base: position 6,847,103 of record CP036272.1, on the reverse strand, counting down.
TGGGAAACGGCGTCGGTTCTGGATAGCGAACATGGCGTCCGGTGCTAATCGTGCCGCCGCCTTTGCCGGCCAGAATCACTGGGATGTCTGTCAGCGTGTGATAGTCTCCGTGTTTGATCCCGGACATGAACAAGACGATCGAGTTGTCCAGGATGTTGCCCTGCCCTTCTGGATAGCCTTTGAGTTTCTCGACCAGATAGGCGAACTGAGCGGTGTGCCACTGGTTGACTTTATTGAACGATGGCAAGATGCCTCGGTTGCGAACGTAATGCGACATGTAGTGCATTTCCTCGTTCAAGCCCAGGAAGCTGTATGTGCAGCGACTGTTGGTGTTGGCCATCATCAGGCTGGAAACACGCGTGCTGTCGGTCCAGAAGCTCAGCGCGATCAAGTCCAGCATCGCTTTGATCTTACCGGGAAGCTCGGCCTCAATCGTAAAATCATCAAGCTGCCTGATTTTGTCGTCACGTGTCTTGTCCGATCCTCCATCGAAGGAGTCGAGCTGTTTTTCGAGATCTCGAATGGAATCAAAGTACCGCGAGAGGACTTCGCGGTCATCGGTGCTCGCTTTTCGCAACACATCGCCAGAACTCTCGCGAACCGAGTCCAACACGCTCCGGGTTCGTTCTCGGTACGGCCGGGAGTTCATCCCACGAAAAAGCTTGTCAAACACCAGTCCAGGGTCTCTGTCCGGCGCGATCGGTGTTCCCTGTTCGTCGTGTGACAGGTAGTTGATCCAGGGATGTGCTCTCCACAGCGAGTCCGCCGTCATTTGCAGCGACTTGATCGGCGTTTCGTTTCCAATTTGATCCGCAACGATTTGGTCAATGCTGTGGTAGCTCTTGCGCTGCCGATCGGGCAGTGCGCCGGTCGTGCTTAGCGAGGGAGCGACGAGGTGACCACCGTTGTTGTTGCCAAAGATGTGATCCAGGTTACGAAGGATCAGAATGTCATCCTTGACGTTTGCCAAAGGCTGCAACAAGCTGGAGAGTTCGAACTCGGTCTCCGTTCCACTGGGGATGTCCCAAGCATGCGGAAACACGCCGCATCCTTTGTACAGGACACAGAGTCGTTTGGCTGCGGCTTGTTCTTTCGCACGAGCCGCTGGCGAAGCGATTGCAGGCGACATGATGTCCAGCAGCGGCAGACCGATCGCAGCGGCTGTCCCACGCAGAAGATGACGTCGGGAAATTTGATAGGCGTTCTTGGTCATCGTTCTTTGTCCTGTCTTGATTGAAACTGCGGCGAGGCAATGATCTCCCGGATCACAGCACCACTCTTGAAGTCCGCCTCGACAACACGTTCATAGAGATGGTCCACCGTGACCCGGTCGTAGGGCTTTAGCGAGCGACCAATGGCATAGGAGAGCAATCGGCGAATGAAGTTGCGAACGATCTGCTCTTGATAGATTTCCAGCAACTGCAATTTCAGTTCGCGTGGCGAAGAAAACTCATTGCCGCCCGGTAGCACTCCCGTGCTGACCACCGGTTGTTGATCACGATACTCTGTCCGCCAGCGACCTGTTGGATCGAAGTTTTCTAGGCCGATGCCAAGCGGGTCAATCGTTTTGTGGCAAACCATGCAGCTCTCCATTTCCGTATGGGCTTTCAGGATCTCCAGCTTGCTGGGGTTTGCCTTTGGTAAGGAGCCGATCGCTTGGTCGATCGGAGGAACGTTCTCTGGCGCTTCTAATTTGTTGCCAAGGATTTTGTCAAGCAACCAAACGCCTCGGCGTACCGGGCTGGTACGTGCAGGCGCTGATGTTAGTCGCATGACAGCGGCAGATGTGATCACTCCGCCGTAGCGATCGCCCGTCACCGTCTGCAGGGTTGGTGGGTCATAAATGGATTCGATTCCGCGCCGCTGGGCTCCCGTTAAACGGCGATGAGCGAGTACATCGGCCATGCCCTGGTCAAACGGTTGACGCGATTTGAACTGGTCTTTGCCATACTGGCCCATGTTGTAGCGACTGATGTACGTCCAGTCCGAGTCCACGATGTCGAGCACGCTCCGGTTGGACCGAAACAGTTCGTCAAAGAAATACAGCATCTCGTCGTACTGAGCTCGGCTGGTGGTCGAGATGCCGTTGCTGCCTGACTGGGAATCGTTGATCAGTTCATCAAACTCGATCCACTGGGCGGCGAAACGTTCGGAAAGCGCGATGCGGCGTGGGTGATTGAGTAGCCGAACAATCTGTTGCTCAAGCACCGCGGGTGAACGAAGTGTGCCAGCATCCGCAGCGTCCAGCAACTGATCGTCAGGCGTAGAGCTGGTCAGAAAGTAAGCCAGCCGCGTTGCGAATTCATGGTCGCCGATTTCGTAAGGCGTTGATTTGGCTTCGTTTGATTCAAGTCGATAGTAGAATTCCGGCAGCAGTAATCCCGTGCGCATCATTGCCTTCAGGGCAGACTGCTGTTCAGTGCCCGCTGCGATGGCTTGAGTGTAAACAGCCATCGCCTGTTTGACATGTTCGTCAGTCGCTTGTCCGCGGAGGGCACGATGGAGGAAGTGCTTGGCAATCTGGCGCAGTTGCTGGTCGGAAAGTTGATCTGGCAGGCGATCGAGTCCAAACAGTCGTTGCAACGAATCGCCGTCTTCCTTGACCCTGGACAATGCAAAGTCAATGCACCTGATGTATTGCTGAATCGCAAAGGGCTGTGATGCGAGAGCATGAGCATCGTTGACGAAACCGCTTTCCCCAGGAACTTCAAGCGGCAGGATCTTTTCGACGAAGCTCTTTTCCACATTGACGCTGGTCAAGATGTTGTAGTCCGCACGAAGTTGGACGCCCAGTAAATCCTCGACCGTGTTGATGAACTCATAATGAGTGAGCCGGCGCAGCGGCGTGGGCCCAATATGAGGCTGACCATTCTTTAGAACGAATTGGCGATGAAACCAATCTTGGACGAGTTTCCGTTCATTCTCAGACAGCGGGTCTTCACCCTCGGGCGGCATCCGCTGGTCCAGGATTGCTGCTTCAATCTTGACCCACTTTTCTACCAGCTGATGGTTGTTGACGTCCAATGCAGTGGTTTGCTCGAGGAGCGATTCCAAGTCAATGCCAGCCTCCGCTTCATCGCCCGTATGGCAATCCAGACAGCGCTGGGAGATCAATTCAACGGGCGCCTCCCCGTGCGTTTCTGAAAGGCACTGAGCGAGGATGAGAATCGTTAAACCGGCGACCAGTCGCCTCGCATGTCGATGGATTTGCATGGTGAGCATTGACCCGGGCCGGACGAGGCCGGACCGGCCAAATGAGAGTATCGAGTGGTTGGTTCAGCTGGGTTCTGAGGACTCTGCCGCAGCTGGAAACTACCAGGCGGCAACAAGCATGGCGGGGCAGAACACTGAACGAAATGGTAGGCGGAGGGTCATTATAGTCGATCTGAACGATATCGTTCTCAATCGCTCCTTTGGCCCCCTGCTGGGAAGCCCACCCCCGGTCGAAATCAGCGTTGATGGCATGCAATGCGAGTGCTGTCGTTAAGCGATGACCCACAGACTGTCAGACGTCAACCGCTGGCAACGCAATGCGATCGGATGAAAGCGACGTGTTTGGCAACGAATCAACGGCTATCGCATTGATCCGCGGCAGAATTCAAAGGTCAGGCCGCCGCCCACCCAGTACGAGGCAAGCGACGTCGTCGTGTCACCAAACGTCTGCGAGTCCTCGAACATTCCTCCAGCATTCATGTCAAAGTGCACGCCAGGAAGTACGTGGCGAACCCCAATGCCACCACTGATCCGATGCTCATTGAACGCTGGAAAGAGTGATTGAACGTACTGAATGTGCTCAGCACCGCCCGGTGGGGCGACTCCGCCACCGGAACCCGGCACAATGTCCCGCATCGCATTTTCAGCCCAGGCATAGCCGAGTCGCAAGCGAAGTCGATCGGTGCATGAATACTGTGCACCAAGCTGGATGCCCCACTGATCTTCGTAAAAGGCTCTCAGCAGAGACGTCTCAGAATACACTAAATAGGTTGCGTCGATGGCCAACAACAGCTTGCCATTCATCAGCGAGCTATCGGCCAGACCAAAACCAAACGTCTCTGGTCGGTCGAGCGAGACGTCCTGAAACCCGCCACCGAAGTTTACGAGGTTGTTGAAGGTGTAACCGACCTTGGTTTTCCAGTAGAAACCGACGGTCGTCTCTGGCATCACGTCATAAGTGACGCCCAATGATCCACGCAGTCCATAATCGTACGACGCACCCGTCGATCCGACGAAGGGACCTGCAAGTGTTGTGTTCGACAGAATGATCGATGCTCCAGCGCTGAGCCGATCCGTTACGTCCACAGCAGCACTGCTGATAATGTCCAGTGCCAAAATACTGGCATAGGTCCCGTTAGATTCGGGGACATGCCTAAAGTCAGATCCCGCCCCGGCCCCAGCGACCAGGGCAACACCCAACGTTGCCGGTAAGCCGAGCTCGCCAAGTTCTCGCGTCCACCCGATGTTGCCAGCTGCAACTCCCTGGGCTTCGGATTTGTTTTGCGGAAAAGGGGTCACGCCAAACAGCGGATGGTTCCCTGCGTTGGCCACATTGAATGTTGGTTCGATCCAGGTCCCACTGAAGGAGAACTTTGTGCCGTGGTGTTGTCGCAGAGCTGCGGGATTACCGTTGATCGCCGAGGTGATGTCCAAAGGGCGAGCGATACTGGTCCCCGCCATCCCGCCCGAGACGGGCATTGCGGTATTTAGCAATTCAATGCCAAACCCCTGTGCGTGAACAGGAGTCGAATGCGCGCCTACCAGCAAAAGGCAGCCAAGCAGGCAGAGAATCGTCGACAACGGCTTGAACATGTTTCGCCCTGGGATGCGTCTGAACGTTGGGAAGCGTCGCCACGCGCAGAACTCGCGCAGCAGTTGCTTGACGCAGCATCGTCACAATCGAACCTGAATCATTGCTTTGATCGGTTTGCCGCGAATAACCGCTTGAATGCGGAAGGTTTGGCGGCTTTTGGTAACCGTCGCAGTCCCTAAAGCTTGCCAGGCCAGCTCGGCTCGCATTCCGCGAACGCCGAAGGTGTTTCACACCCAGGGACAGCGGCCAAACACAGCCGTTGCCACGGTCGCGGGATTGAGTTCGCAGGTTGCCGTGCTTGCACGCACCAATGCCTCAGAAACAAGGCGATTGCAGGTGATTTGTCGGTGCAAGCACGTACCCCACGGACTGCCTGCCGAAGTTCGGCACGAGCTTGCTGGGAAGTTTGATTTTAACGATCAGAGGCCTGCGACCTCGACGTTTGGGCTTTCTGGGGCTCTCCAGAAGACGATTGTGTTTGATCGCGCCAAACCGATCGAGTCATTCCGGTTCGAAGCGGTCCTCGTTCGATCTTTTTGTCTGCTCAATTGAAACACGTTCATCGTGTGAAGGGAGGGCTGTGTGTACAATGGGAGCTGACTTGGGTGCTGAATCGAAGTCATCAACACTGTCCTCCGCCCCACCCTCGTTTGTCCCACCTTGGCCGCTCTGCCGCCAGCTACATCTTCTTTTGGATCATCATGAAACCAGATCGCAAAAATCGGCGCTTCCTGTTGAAGTCGGGCGGCTTGACGCTGACACTGCCAGCGCTGCAATCGGCTCCCTCGGCAATGGCTGGGGAGGTGGGCAAGGCAACCGGTCATGAATCATCCGAGGGAACCGCGAAGCGCCTGATCTGTGTGGGTTCCAACCTGGGCCTTTATCGTCAAGCGTTTTATCCCAAGCAAACGGGGCACCAGTACGAAACGACCACGTTGCTGAAACCGCTCGAGCAACATCGGAAAGACTTCACCGTGTTTTCAGGGTTCGATCATCGTGCGGCAAATGGGCATCGCAACTGGGACAATTATCTTTGCGGTCAACGCGTCGGGGATGTCACGTTGGATCAGATTGCTGCGGAGACGATTGGAACGTCGACGCGTTTCGAATCACTTCAGCTTTGCGCCGGAGGCATCCCAAGTATACAGCGGATGGTTTACACGCGAGGGGGCGTTCCCCTGCCGATGATCAATCGGCCAAGCGTGGTCTATCGAAAACTCTTCGCCACTGCCGATGATCGTGAGCGAAGTGAATACCTTCTCAAAAGTGGTCGCAGCGCGCTGGACTTGGTGCAAGAAGACGCCAAGCAACTGGCGCGAGCGGTGGGGAAAGACGACAAGCAGAAGCTCTCGGAATACTTCACGTCACTGCGAGAACTTGAGCAACGGATGAGTCGACAGTTAAACCACTTGGCCGATGAGACCGTGGAGGTCGATTACGAGCTGCCCGCTTATGACCCAGTGGCGCCAACGCTGATGCTGGAGTGCGAGCAAATCATGTTTGACTTGATGGCGTTGGCTTTGCAAACCGATGCAACCCGCGTCGCGACTCTGTTCATTGCCGGGTTGGGTCAGGTCTTTACGATTGACGGACAGACGGTTCGCGCCGGTTATCACGCGTTGTCGCATCATGGCAACGATGCTGATTTGATTCGCGATTTAGTCCGCGTCGAGACCGAGCACATGAGGTGTCTGGCCAGATTTATCTCGCAACTGAAAGAAAAGACGGATGCGGACGGCCAGCCTTTGTTAGACACAACTGTGGTGATGTTTGGGACCGGGATGGGTGATGCCAGTCGGCACTCCAACCGTGACCTTCCGACGATTGTCGCAGGCGGTGGATTGAAGCACGGCCAGCATCTGGCGGCCGACCCCAAGGATGCGCGTGGACAGCAACTTGGCGACGTGTTTGTTTCTATCCTCAAGCAACTCGGTTCCCCTGTCGATTCCTTCTCTGAAACCAAGCGAGGGATCGATGCTTGGTCGTAAGGGTGTTTTTGTTCTGATCGCCACCGTGATGTTTTGGTCGTCGGTTCAGTGCTGGGCTGAAGGAAAAGGTAAGCGGGACGCAAGGGCGGTGCTGCAGGAGTTCTGCATGGATTGCCATGATCGCTCGGCAGCTGAAGGCGATTTTGTTCTTCCGCTGGAGGCTTCATCCTGGAACCAGCCTGACGCCGTCAAGTCGCTGGAGCTGGTTCATACCATGATCGAAAAGAAGATCATGCCACCGGTGGACATGGATCAACCCAGCGAGGCTGATCGCCGCGTTGTTTTGGATTGGTTAGATAAAACGCTGATCGACAACAGTCCGCTCGGCGGCACTCCGCTCCGTCGTTTAAGCGGTCGCGAGTACGCCAACACGGTTTCCCAAATCTTCGGGTTAACGGATTACTCGCTGCCCGCTGGATTTCCTCCAGACAATCAACAACATGGCTTTGACAACCAAGGCGAGGCCTTGGTGATTGCTGCCTCGCACTTGGAATCCATGGCGGATGCAGCAACGCAGATCGCTGATCAGTTTTTCCCGCCCCCGCGAAAAACGGTGTCAATCAAGACCTTTGATGTCCCTGCGAAGGACCTTGTGATCAGCTATTCTTCAGCTTGCCTGATCGATGGGGCGATGCGACTTGCATCCTCGGGAACGAACGTGAACCGGCATGCGACTTGGCCGACGAAGTTTGAAGCTCCTGTCAGTGGACGCTACCGAATCGAAATCACGGCGTCTAGCTTCGATCCACGCAACGCATCGAAGCCTGTGCCAGCCTTGCTGGTCGAAGCGACTCAAATGACCGGCGACGAAGCGAAGCAAAGTTCACTGCGGATTAAGCCTGGACCGAAACAGACATTCGAATTTGAAATCGGTCTTGATGCTGGTGCGACGATTCGCATGCGTTATGCGAATGGCCCATTTGATTACGAAGACAAAGCGGCATATACCAAGTTCTTGGAAACGCTGTTGGTGCAAGAACCAGAGATCGCTGCGGCCTGGAAAAAACTCCGCTCTCCGGCACGTGGTGGAAGCGGTTGGGAGCGTCTGAAGGAAGTGATGGCGAGCAAGGACTTGGACGTGCCGCCGCTCCAGCCAGGCAGTGACGCCCTGAAGCAAGCCGTTAAATCCGTGTCCAGTAACGCGGTTTCAAGCGGTGAGACATTGGTCTATAAGTTTTTCGAAGAAGGCCCTTTCATCGCCATCGAGCGTCTTCGGATCACTGGCCCCATGGCTCAATACCAAGACCGTGATCAGCAGCGATTGGCTAGAAAGAGAGAGCAGTTTGTTGGCGAACTCGCTGACCGCTTCGACCAAGCCGCTTTGCAACGCTTTCTGGCGAAATTTCTGCGTTCAACGTTTCGACGCGCTCCGACGCAAGCTGAAATCGATCGGTACACAAAACTGGTCCAAAGAGAGCATCAAAAAACAGGGTCGCTCGATGATGGCTTGCACCTGGCAGTCCGCACAGCGCTGATTTCGCCCGCGTTTCTGTATCGCAGTATCGGTCCGGGACAGCTCTCTGATCATGAACTTGCGAGCAGGCTGTCGTATTTCTTAACCTCAGCACCGCCTGATGAAACGCTGTTGAAGCTGGCCGAATCAGGACGCCTTTCAAGCTCAGGCGAGCTGGAAAAACAGACCCGTCGCCTACTGAAGAACTCCAACACCTTTGCTGAGGATTTTACGAGTCAGTGGCTTGGCCTCGATGCGGTTGATCGTTTGATGCCGGACGCGCGGTTGATCCGTTTGTTTAGCAATGACCATCGCCAGGGCATGCGCAAAGAAGTCGTGATGACGTTTCAGCATGTGTTGGATAGAAACCAAAGCGTCACCCAACTGATTGCTCCTGATTTTGTCTTCACCAATGAAGCCGTGGGGCGAGAAATCTACGACCTGCCAAGCTTTAAGGCGACAGCCAAAAAGGGAAAGCAGAAAACCAGCAAGGCGATGAAGCAGGTTGCTGTTGATCCTGAAGGACGAGTCGGCGGATTGTTATCGATGCCAGCGATCATGATGGCGACGGCCAATGGGGTTGATACCCAGCCGGTGCTTCGTGGCGTCTGGTTGCTAGAGAACATTCTGGGATCGCCGCCGCCGGAGCCACCGAAGGCCGTTCCAGCGCTTACCCCTGATACGGCAGGTGCGACATCGCCAAAGGCAAGACTGGCTGCACACATGGCTGAGCCATCCTGTGCCGCCTGCCATCGGGAAATCGATCCGCTCGGGTTTGTACTCGAGAACTTTGACCCCATCGGTCGTTGGAGAGAGACCTATCCGGTCTATACCGAACAAGATGGCAAAAGCAAACGCGCCGACGGATTACCAATCGACGCAACCGGAACGCTGCCCTCGGGTGAGGACTTGCGTGATGTGACCGACTTGAAAAAATACCTCGTTGCCAAACCCACGCGATTTGCTGGCTGTTTGTCTGAGAAGTTAATGACCTACGCAACCGGTCGTTCGCTCAATTATCGCGAGAGACAGATCGTCTCAGGCATCGTGGTTGCCGCTGGCGAAAACGACCTCAAGTTTGCTGACCTGATCGTTGAACTGGTTGATAGCGAAGTCTTTCGTACGAAATAACGAAATACTCTGGCGCGTCACGCGATCGGTGAAGGTTGCGTGATCAGTTGATGGCTTGGGATTTAGGAAACGATTCCGTGTGACTGTGGTGGCGCTTGCGTGACTCAGAGAGACAACCCGATTTGGAGACAGGTGAAGACAATGCAGAAACTCTTGATGAGCTTGGTGGTGTTATCGCTGGTGTCCCTTTGGACCGGCATGCTGAATGCGGATGACGATCAGACGTTGCGAGTGTTTATCTTCGCCGGCCAATCCAACATGGAAGGCGCTGATTCGCATGTCAGTAAGGTGGCAAACTTTCCGCCCTTCCATGGTTTGGACGAAGAGCAAACCGATGTGCTCTACAGTTACAACATGGGCCGCAACGATGCGCATTTGTCCAACGGCTGGGTGAAGCTAAAGTCGGTGAATAACTGGGTCGGCCCTGAGCTAAGCTTTAGCCGCGAAATTCGTAAGCAGGTCAAGGCACCGATCGCCATCATTAAGTGTGCCGTGGGTGGAACCACCCTCGGTGAAGACTGGAATCCAGATCATCCCGGAGGGTTCAAGCTGTACCCCAAAGCCTTGAAACTGGTCAAGGACTCACTCGCAGAGCTCGACAAGCAGGGCGTTGACTATCGAATCGAAGGCTTGATGTGGCACCAAGGCGAAAACGATATGTTCAACGACGACTATCGAAAGGCCTATGGAGACAACCTAAGCCATTTCATCAAGTCTTGGCGTCGTGATCTTGGCGTCAAAGATCTGCGTTTCTATATCGGCGAATTGCATTGCAAATCGGTTTGGGGAATGGATAACCGTCAGCGGATGGATGAACTGAGCCAAGGTCAGAAGGCCGCTTGTGGGCGAGATGCACTGGTTCAGTACATTCCCAATAATCACAACGGCATGACGGTTAGCAATCGGACAGGACTGCATTATCACTTTGGGACCTTAGGCCAGTTGGGGCATGGCATGGGGTACGCCAAGGCTTATTTGGCCAACATTGGAAAAGACAGTCCGGGACGGCCTGCGCTGGTGGAATGGCCGTATCAAGAGAAGGCGAAAATCAAACTGTATGTTCTGGCCGGTCATCGCAACATGGAAGGTGAGCGGGCATTTATCCAGGAGATCAAGGGAGATGCACTGTTGCAAGACAACAAGGGCATTGCATTCAAGTACAGCATCGGTGGCGGCGTCAGTGTTTCCAATGGCTGGGAGGCCTTGGGGCCGACTGGCTTTTATGACACCTTTGGGCCGGAGCTTAGTTTTGCCCATCAAGTCAGCGTAAAAAGCGACAGCCCCATCGCGATTGCCAAGTTCACGCATAGTGGCAGCCAGATCTTGGATTGGACACCCCAGGGCTCTCTTGCCAAAGATCGCAACCTGTACAAAGCGTTTATCTCCTTTGTTGAGGGCAGTGTTGCAGAGTTGAAAGACAAAGGGCATGACGTTGAATTGGCAGGTGTCGTGTATCACATGGGTGAAAACGACATGTGCATTCATGGCTACAAGAAGAACGCTGTCAGTGGTCTGTCATCAATCATCACGCAATCTCGCCTGGACCTTCATTCGCCAAGCTTGCGGTGGTTGGTCAGTTTGCAACCGCCCTTCCCCAATGAAAACCTGAGCAAGATCGATGTTCCGTCGGAGTTGCGTGACTTGGCCGCAGGCGACGCTCATCTCAAGGCCTTGATCATCGGAAATGACTTGCCACTTGACCGAAACCTGTTGATGAACGCCAACGCGGTGAAGCGACTTGGCGAACTCCTGGCAACCGAAGCTCTGTCAAAGTGAATTCACGATGCTGGTCAGTGCCGACAAGGGCTGTTGCCAAGCATCGCTGAACCGACACCACGGCTCGGCTAGAGAAAAACGGGGCGCAAACGACACGATCCCCTCAGCAGTCCACCTCCATCTTGAAATGTTTGATTCATGACTCTTCATTACAAATCTCTCCATCGCGCTTTGGCCGTCGTTTGGCTTTTCACATGCCTCGCATTTGCCGACAGTGTTTCGGCTGCTGGCGGAGGACCCGACGCGGATCAACCCGACTTTACGCAAGGCGACAGCATCCCGTCTGGCTTTTCCCACGATTGGAACTTAGGCCCAACCGGTGCTCGCGGTTGGATCTACAGTCACCGACTGGAGACAAGTGCGGCCCGGCAAATCCGCATCACGAAAGTCGACTCGGGGTCTCCGGCCGATGGAGTTCTGCGCGTCGGCGATGTGATCCTTGGTCTCAGTGGAAAAGAATTTGAAGGCGACCCCCGTGTTCGTTTTGGCAAAGCGATATCGGAAGCTGAAACCAAAGCTGGGCAAGGACAGCTCAGCCTCCTTCGTTGGCGTGATGGAAACACCGAGAACGTGTTGTTGAAGATTCCTGTGCTGGGAAGTTACAGCGCAACGGCTCCTTGGGATTGCCCGAAATCGGAGCGTGTTCTTGAGCTTGGCGTGGCGTCGTTGGCCGATCGTGTGGCCAGTCCATCCTATCGTGCTGTTCCAATCACTCGATCGCTTAACGCGTTGGCTTTACTAGCCAGTGGCCAAAAGCAACACCTGCCGCTGATCAAGCGGGAAGCCGAGTGGGCCTCGAAGTTCACCACCAGCGGTTACAAGACTTGGCACTACGGTTATGTCATCCTGTTTCTTTCAGAATACGTGATGGCAACGGGTGATGAATCGGTGCTGCCTGGCTTGCGGCGGTTGTCAATGGAGGCGGCTCTTGGTCAAAGTGATGTCGGCTCCTGGGGGCATCGGTTTGTACAGAGCGACGGGCGACTTGGTGGTTATGGGATGATGAATGCACCGGGCCTTCCACTGACCATTGGCCTTGTGATGGCTCGCAAGGCTGGCATCAATGATCCAGAGGTCGCCGATGCCATTGAAAAGAGCGCCAAGCTGTTGCGGTTCTATTCCGGTAAAGGTGCGATTCCTTATGGCGACCATCATCCCTGGATTCAAACCCATGATGACAATGGGAAAAACGGCATGGCTGCAGTGTTGTTTGACTTGCTTGGTGAAGCCGAACACGCTGAATATTTCTCGCGCATGAGCGTCGCCTGTCATGGGCCGGAACGCGACTGCGGGCACACCGGGAACTTTTTCAATCTGCTGTGGGCGATGCCTGGCATCGCGCGGTCTGGTCATCATGCGACGGGGGCGTGGATGAATGAGTATGGCGGTTGGTACTTTGATCTGGCACGTCGCTGGGACGGCACGTTCATTCATCAAGGTCCTCCGCAATCACGGCCGGACAGCTATCGGGGCTGGGACTGTACGGGAGCCTTCTTGTTGGCCTACGCGACTCCCAGAGAGCAGCTTTACCTGACCGGTAAGGGAAAGCCAGTGATTGCTGAAGTCGACTCCGACACCGCATGGTCTCTGGTCGCTGATGGTCGCGGCTGGAGCAATAATGATCGCAATCGTTTCTACGATTCACTGACCACCGTGCAACTGTTGGAACGCTTGTCCAATTGGTCTCCAACCGTTCGTCAACGGGCGGCCGAAGCTCTGGGGCGTCGAAAAGAGGACGTGTCCGAGTCGCTAGTGGCCTTGCTTGAATCGCCAGACCTGTCTTCTCGCTATGGTGCATGTCAGGCGCTGCAGCTGCAACGGGGACGAGGTGTTGCGGCGGTTCCAGCCTTGGTCAAGACCTTGCAAGCCGACGATCTATGGCTTCGCGTCTTAGCCGCAGACGCGCTTGCCGGAATCGGACAGCCTGCGAAGCCAGCGATTCCGATCATGCTGCAGCGTTTGGCTCGCAGCGCATCGCCGCAAGATCCTCGCAACATGGAACAGCGTTACCTGTCCTTTGCTCTGTTTAATACACGGGGCGGATTGCTTGGCCGCTCGCTTGATGGTGTTGATCGTCAGTTGTTGCTTCACGCCGTGCGAGCTGGACTTTTGAATGAAGATGGTCGTGCGCGAGGGAGTTTCAGTTCCGTTTATGACAACCTTCGTTTCGATGAACTGCAGCCGCTTCTTCCGTCAATCCACAAGGCGATTGTCGAACCTGCTCCCAGCGGGATCATGTTCGCCGATGGCATTCAAAATGCCGGCTTAAAGCTGTTCGCGCAGCATCGGATTGACGAGGGCATCGAGCTGTTGGCCGACTACGCACGAACACAAAAGAAGCACGGCAGCCAGAAACGCATCGTGCAGGTCATGAAGATGCTTGAGAGCTACGGTGCGCATGCCCAGCGGGTGATTCCTCAGCTTGAGGCGACGGCGAATTATTTCGAGCATGAGGAAACGGACTTCCCCAAGAATCTGAGCCGCGACAAGGCCAACGTTGTTCGGCAGACGATCAAGAACCTGCAAGGGGCAACGGAGCGACCGGCACTGAAAACCTTGGGCCTGTGAATGACGTGCTTCGCAAGGTGTGCACCGGCGGGCAACCTTGATTGAGCTGAAGGCCAAGGGATGTCGAGGCGTGATACCGACCAACGCGTCAATCAGATCTCTCGATCGTGGTGACGCAATGGGTTGTTCGTTGCAGGATCCTGTATACCCTGAGGTTGACTGGTGTCGTTGTTGGCGGTCACGGGTTAAAGTAGGAGCCAAGGTAGGATTTAAACGTGCAAGAGATCATCGTCAAAGGTTCTGACATTGTCATTCTGGCAATCTTGGTTCTGTGGGTCGGGCAACAGATGACGCAGCGCGTTAGTTTGTTGACCAAGTACAGCATTCCCGTTGCGGTGACTGGCGGATTGCTCTGCAGCATCATCGTGGCGATGATTGGCGCCGCAGGTGGTCCGAAGATCAGCTTCGACATGGCGATTCGCGACACGTTGCTGATGGTCTTTTTTACCACCATTGGAATTTCCGCGAAGTTCTCGCGGCTTCGATCAGGCGGCAAGGCACTTTGCATCATGGTGGCTTGTGCCGCTGTGTTCCTGGTCATTCAGAACGTGACCGGAGTCCTGATGGCCTCTGCTTTTGGGGCGCGGCCCGCCTATGGGCTCTTTGCTGGCAGTGTTTCGTTGGCCGGTGGCCATGGGACGGCGATTGCCTGGGGCCAGGAGGCCGCTGCTGCGGGATTGCAAAACGCGCAAGTCATTGGAATTGCATTTGCAACCTTTGGTTTGGTCGCCGGAGGGATCATCGGCGGCCCGGTTGCTGAACTGTTGGTGAAAAAGAACAACCTTTCGTCCGCTGCAAAAGAGAGTGTCACCGACGAGGATCAAGAGCACGTTGAGGAGCCGCTATCGATGCGGCGTTCCTTTGGCGTGCTGTTTGTGCTTGCGATCTGCCTCTCGCTTGGTGAGCTGGTCAATCGCTGGCTGTTCTCGAACAATATCAAGCTGCCCGGTTTTCTGACCGCAATGCTCATCGGCATTGTCGTGACGAATCTTGCTGATAAACGGGGCAAGCCGCTCTGCGAAGGTGACTACGGTCACGTGGGCGACATTGCGCTTCAGCTGTTTTTAGCGATGAGCCTGATGAGCATGGACTTGGCATCGATCTCCAGTTCCTTCGGCATGATCTTTGTGATTTTGAACGTGCAAGTCCTGGTGATCACGCTGTTCGCCGTCTTCATCATTTTTCGGGTCATGGGCAAGGACTACGACGCCGCAGTGATTGCTGCTGGTTTTTGCGGACTGGGAATGGGGGCAACGCCGGTCGCGATTGCCAATATGAACGCCGTCACCGCGAAGTACGGACCCTCGTTCAAAGCCTTTCTTGTGGTCCCGCTGGTGGGAGCGTTCTTCATTGACTTGCTCAATGCGTTGATCATCAAGTTCTTCATCGCCTTGCCGGCTTTGCAGCAACCGCTTTGAATGGTTGCAAAACGGTTGGCAATAACCGATCACCGTTCAATGGAGTGGCTGCTGCCACGACGGGCTGGCTCAAACGGTTCTCACTGCTTTTCTTTCTGTTCAGCCTTGGCGGTCTCGGTCGGTTTTTCCTCGTCCGAGTCACTGCTTGCCGGTTCGGTCATTTGATACAAGCGCATGGCACCATCAGCATGTGCGACGGCTAGGCGGTCCTTGCCGACAAGATCCAATCCGCGGGCGGCACTCTTCATGGCGAACGTGTGAAAGGCTTCGTCCTGTTCCACATTGTAGAACCAGAGTTCGCCTTTGCCGGATTTTTCGGCTCCCGCGCCGATGATGAATCCTTGGGGGTGAAATTGCACTCCCCATGCGACTCCTTTGAATTTATCAGCGGCTTTTAGTTGCCGAGTGGCTTGGCCCGTTTCCCAGTCAAACACCACAATGATTGGATCTTGAATACCGGCAAAAGAGTTGACGACTTTCGTGATCCCGGCACTGGCCCACTGAGTCCCATCGGCATTGAAGCGAAGGTCTCGAGCGCCTCCCATGTCGGCGGCAAACTTTTTGTCGTAGCCCGTCATCATGCTGGCATCGATCGTCCTTTGTTGCTGATTCGTCTTGAGATTCCAAACAAATGAGACACCCATTAAGTCTTGTGAGACCAGATGTTCTCCGTCGGGGTGAAAGTCGACACCGTAGACGTGCCGCTGGTGGCCATCAAATTGTTGTCTCCGTTGGCCGCTTTCGATATCCCAGACTTTGACCAACAGATCGTTGCCACAGGTGGCGATTGCTTTCCCGTCCGGGCTGACTCGAACACAGCGTGTCGAGCCTTGATGCGTTTGCAGCGAACGAATCAGTTCAGGACTCGGGCCTGCGAGGTCCCAGATCTTGACTGTTCCTGCCCAGCATGCGGTGTACATGCGGCTTCCGTCTGCTGAAAAATCGATCGATCGGACCCAGCTTTTGTGTCCGGTAAGCGTTTCCAAATGACCGTCGTTCAAATTCCATAACTGGATGTCCAAGTCTTGAGCACCGGCGGCGACGAAGCGTCCGGTGGGATCGGCTTTGAGCGTGGTCAGTGGATTCGGATGTTTGAATTCATTGACTTGGTGAATGTTTGCCGGGTCGATGGTTGCACTTCGGTTCATGACAGCAACTCCTCGATTGGGTCGGCGGCCGGATCGGCAATCGGAATGGATCGTCCTGGAAAGTCATGGTCCTCGGTCGAATCGAGTCCCAGCGCCGATAGATAGGTATGGAACAAATGTCCGGCGTCGACTTCTCGATCGGTGACTTTGGTTCCGTCTTGGCTGGTCTTGCCAACAATCGCTCCTGGCTGAATCCCGCAACCGCCCATCGCCATCGACCAAGCAGTGCCCCAGTGGTCGCGGCCGTACTTTGTGTTGATTTTGGGTGTGCGTCCCATTTCGGAATAAACCATGATCAACGTGCTGTCGAGCATGCCTCGGTCGTGAATGTCGTCCAGCAGCATTGAAAAGGTTTTATCGAATTCACCAAGCTGCTCCAGGTGGAAGTTGAAGTTCTCTGCATGGGTGTCGTAGCCATGGTGCGTGACTTTGACACACGTCGCGCCGTTTTCCAACAAGCTTCGAGCAAGCAAGCAGTGGCGCCCAAAATCATGACGACCGTAGCGATCAAGATCCCGTTCGGATTCTTGTCCCTCAAACATTCCCTTGCGGTGCATCAGTTTGGCGGCCTGCTCGTAGGAGCTGTTGTACACGTCGGTCAGTGCTCGCGAGCGTTGCTGGGAAAACCGTTGGTTGAACTGAACACGCAGTTGTTCTCTTGCCAGGTCCGCGGACGCGTCGATTGCCGGTGGAGCATCAAGGTTCTCTGGAGGCTGAACGCCTAGTATTTTCAATTGACCGTGTCTGGCGCCCAGGAACGCTGCGGTCGAATCGTTGATGCCACGCTTGGTGATATGAATGTAGCCAGGCAATTCGCTGTCAGCTGGCGCAAGGTACCGAGACGCAACGGAGCCAAAGTACGGATACTCACCCGCTCGTCGTCCCTTTTCCATGAACAGCATGCCCTGGCGATGATCACCAATTTTCGAATTGATGCTTCTGACGATTGAGAGCAAATGCATGCGTTTTGCCGTGTGTGGCAAGAGCTCTGAGACATGGATTCCGGGGACCGAGGTTGGAATCGCTTGAAACGGCCCGCCATACTTGGTGCCAGGTTTGGGATCCCAGGATTCCAGCTGGCTCACGCCGCCTTGCAGGTAGATTTGCAAGATTCGTTTTTGTTTCTGCTCTAAACGCGCAGCATTGGATGCTTGACTCAGCACCCCCATTCCAATCACGCCTGTCGCCGCCCCGATCAAGAGGTTTCGGCGGGCGATCAGATGGTCGAACCTGTTGCAGTCCTCGTCTCTTCGCATCAGTTTTCTCCGGCAACCTGAGTGTTCAGTGGTTAAAGCGAAAGGCGCTGGACGTCAGCCCGGCCCATACCAAATGCTGTAGATCGATTTTGCGTTGCTTGCTCTGATCCAGCAGATCGGCGATGGGCTGTGCTTCCTCGGCAGTTGGCAACCGAGAGAAGATCGACAGGTAGAATTCTTCGGCAACTTGGTCGTTGTCGAGAGCAGTCAATCGATCTGAAAGTCCATTCTTAAGCGTGACCCAACGCTGCAGTAAATCGCCGTTGCGAAGGAACAATGCTTGGTCTGCCGAGGCATCGAACCCATCATTCCGGACGCCCTCGTGGCCAAAGACTTTGGCAAAGATTTCCGTGTTGGATCGCAGCGCCGTGTTGAGCGCGTTTTCTTGCCAAACCGGATCATCTGCAAGCTGGGGATCGTCGGCCTTTCTTTGCTTGGCAACCAGTGTTGCAACTTGTTGATCGACCAAGCCGGTGGCTTGCATCATCGACCAGGCCAGTTGCTCAGGTGATAAAGGTTTTAGAATTGCAACCGAATAGTCAGTTGTTTGTCCGGGATCGAGACTTACCGGTGGGTGGCTCTGACTGCTTCGCTGGTACGTTTTGGATAACGCCAGTTCACGGATCAGGTATTTCAGGTCATAGTCATGTTGCAAGAGTGAATCAGCGAGCCGGTCAAGAAGCTCGTTGTGTGACGGTGGGTTGTCCTCATGCCACATGTCCAGTGGTTCTACCAGCCCACGACCCATCATCATTGCCCAGATGCGATTGGCAATGTTTAATCGAAACGACCGGTTCGACGGATCAGTGATTGATTTTGCGAGCTGTAAGCGACGGCTGTAGATCGGAACCGATCGCACATTCTTTTCCGGTTTGATCTTGTAGAGCTCATCGCCGTTGGGCGGATCGGAGATCGGCGGCGCATCCAGGATCCTCGGTGAAGTTTCGTCCTTTTCATCGGTAAAAACCGATGTGAATTCAATTTCGCCTTCCGCTTTTTCGCCGATCAAAGACTGTTTTGTTTTGGGGTCCTTGAAGATGTAACTGCGGTTGATGAACGCTGCGATTCCGTAATAGTGACGTTGAAGGTAATCGTCGATTGCTGGATGGTCATGACACTGAGCGCATTCCAGGTCGCGTCCCAGAAAGAGGCGACCGACGTCACGGGTGACGCTGTCAATCTTGAGTTCACGATCCAGCAGGAAGCGCGCCGCAGGACGCGTTTGTTCGTCGACTCCGTCCGCAGCGAGGATCTCCTGTGACAGGTCCAGCCACGATTTGTTCTGCAAAAACGACTCGCGCAGATAGTCTTGCCACGGTTGCACCTTGATGTGAATGCTCGGTCGACGCTCCATCAGCATGACGTCGAACACATGCTGCATCCGCCGTGCGTACTGCGGCGATTCCAGCAGTTTGTCGATCCGTTTTGCGCGTTTGTCGGGCGATTGGTCCGCGAGAAACTCTCGGACTTCAGTGGCGCTGGGGATCGATCCAGCCAGATCCAGATGAATGCGCCGTAGGAATGAAGCGTCATCGGTTCGCGCCGCCGCAGGGGCGCGAAAGTCTGGATGGGATTCAATCAACGCATCCACTTGCTGGTGAAGCGGTTCCGTGGCTGGTAACGGGGACGCATGCAGGGTCATGCTTCCGACGACAAGTCCCACGAAGATTAAAACGCATGAACGTGACATCGATGTTCCTTGCGCGGTGGGTGAGGGAGTGGCGGGAATGAGAGGCTTCAATGGAGCCACTCATCGCCTGTTAGCTTATCAGAGCGCGACGCATCATGCCACAGGATTCCAGCTTCCCAAACGTGCTTGCTGCAATTGCCAGACAATCACATGGCTTCGATGAACCAGCACGCCTGAACATCCCGCTCGAACTGTCGTCCTGTAATGTGGCAGGCATCATCATCGGGAAGGGTTTCCGCAAGTGCATTCAGCGGAGCGATGGACTTCCCGGGGCTTGCACGCGCTTTGATTTCGCCATGTTCTCTGAATGCCTCAAGCGGTACCAATCCGATCGAACGGCATTGTCCCGTTTCAAGTCGAGTGTCGACGTCGCCGCAACCATTGCAATGCCAGCAAAACCAGACTGCCGAACACTGCACAGCCTAGGCACCATGCGAGGCTGACGGCGATCATGTCTGCCCAGAAGGCACCGTTTATCAGCGACCATCCACAGGCAAACCCAGACCACATCGCAAAATTTTCTAATTGGTAAAGCCAGTGGCCGAGTGGGCCTGGGGTCCCTCGGTTCAGGCTGATCAGGATCAGGCAACCGACCAATAGTATCAGCAAAGCCCCAAGCGCGTCGTAATGTGCTCCATCGACGTTTGCATAGGGTCGCAGCAAGCGTGAGACGATCCCAGCGCCGGTTCCCATGACGACGGTCGCCACTGGAGTGAGTAGCACGCTTCGTAAAGGGGGACTGGATGTTGGGAAGGCGGCGTCTGTGTCCGTGTTAGCCGGATTCTCTAGCGTCGACGGCGGCGCGTAGGGATTGATTTTAGAATCTGCAGACGGTCCCGCTGGGGTGGCGTCCCGGCGGTTGAGTAAACGCTTTAATAAGATCGTTGCGACCGCGGCACTGACGGCAAGAATGCCACTTAAGATCGTTAGGAAGAATTGAGTATTCATCGCAGTCCAGTAGATGGTTCAGCTCAACGAGAAGTTTCTGATCTTAGCACTCACAGGGACTGGCCGTCATTGGTGCAGCGGGCGACAGGTGAATGGCCCGGCAGATTGCTTGCTGACCCAGAGCCGTCGCCGCTACAGGGGGAGTGGTGTCTGACGCGGTCTTCGGGCGGCATTGCGTTGAAAACGAGCAAAGAATTGCCGAATTTCGCGAGGGAAAAATTGGTGCAGAGAATTCTTCAAATTGTTGTTAGAATAGGAGCCCCTCCCTAAGAGTTGCCGCCAATCAATTCCACGCGACAACTGCTTTCCCCGCCCTGCCTGACAATTCTGTCTTCCTACCTGGCGACCAGTTGGATGCTTCATACGAACGTTAAAATGAATCCGATTCGATGGGTGACTCCATGGATCTTGCTGACCTGGGCTGTGTTTCCTTGTTGTGTGATCGGCGATGAAACCAATGCGCCTACGGCAGAAGGGATCGAGTTTTTTGAAACTCGGATCCGTCCCGTTTTGGTTGAACACTGCGATCAATGCCATTCTTTGCAGGCCAAGAATATCCAAGGCGGGTTAAAGCTCGATTCCAAAGCGGCTGCCCAGCAGGGTGGTGATTCGGGACCAGCGATTGTGCCTGGCAATGTCGATGAAAGTTTGTTGATTGACGCTCTGAACTACGATGGTTTTGAGATGCCGCCCAAGGGCAAGCTCCCGGACGCGGTGATCGAAGATTTTAAGAAGTGGATTGAGATGGGTGCGCCTGATCCACGCGATGACACATCCGTTCCTGAAACAGCAATCGACTTTGACGAAGCGGGAAAGTTCTGGTCGTTCCAACCGGTTCAGCGAGCTGCCTTGCCAAGCGTGAAACGCAAGGATTGGCCGACCAGCAAGATCGACTACTTTACGCTGTCCAAGCTCGAACAGCTTGGTTTGTCTCCTGTTGGTCCGGCCAGCAAGCGAGTCTTGATTCGCCGAGCAACCTTTGACCTGATCGGTTTGCCGCCGACGCCTCAGGAGGTTGAAAAATTTGTGAACGATGATTCGCCGTTGGCTTTTGAAGCCTTGGTGGATCGGTTGCTTGATTCGGAGCATTATGGAGAACGCTGGGGACGTTACTGGTTGGATGTTGCACGCTATGCCGAAGATCAAGCGCATACGTTCTCGGTACGAGCGAACACCAATGGCTATCGTTATCGCGATTGGGTCATTCGAGCCTTCAATTCTGACCTGCCGTACAACGAGTTCGTCAGGTTGCAAGTGGCCGGCGATTTGGTGGGGCCCAGGGCTGAAGGCAATCACGACCACTTGATTGCACTTGGCTTCTTTGGGCTCGGTGCACAGTACTATAAGAACAGCGATAAAGCGAAGGCGATGGCCGACGAATTGGACGATCGCGTTGACACGTTGACGCGTGGTTTCTTGGGATTGACGGTGTCTTGTGCCCGTTGTCATGACCATAAGTTCGATCCGATTCCCACGCAGGATTACTATTCGCTCGCGGGCATCTTTAATAGCTCCAAGCTGCATAACGCGCCGCTCTGTTCGCAGGAAGAAATTGCGAACTACAACGAGGGTCAAAAAGTCATCAAGCAAGCGGAGGAGGGCGTCAAGAAGTTCTTTGCCGAAGCAAAGGTTGCTGAAGCGGAAACGCGGGTGGATCAAATCGCGGATTACATGGTCGCTGCTTGGCGCGTTCGCCTCGCTCAAGCGGATGGAAACAACAACGCGAAAAAGGAGATCGCTGAAAGCAGTTCACTGAACGAGTACCTGTTGAACCGATGGGTTGGTTTTCTGGATCCCAAGCAGAAAGGGAAAGTCTCCGCGTTAGATCCTTGGTACGACTTCACCCTCGATCCGGCAAAGGAAAAGGATGCCAAGTCCCTCGATCAAGTAAAGGACCTCGCCAAGCAATTTCAGGATCTTGTTGACCTTGAGATCCGTCTGCGAGATGGTTTGGTTGATCGCAACTCCAGCGGTCAAGGGCTTCCTCACACGCCTGGCAGTCCTCGTTTTGTCACGCGGACGGTGACCAAAGCTCGGCCAACGGCGAAGATCGCGGCGGACATTCGCGGTGCAAAAGAACTGTATCTGGTTGTTAACGATGGCGGGAACGGCAAAAGTTGTGACCACGCCGATTGGATTTCACCGAAGCTGATCGGAGAGAAAGGTGAGTTGAAGCTGTCTGAACTGAAGTGGAAGCGGCACGAAGGTGGTCAGCCCCGAGTGAACACAAACCACTCAGGTCAGCCCATTCGCGTTGGTGGAAAAGCGTATCCAGAGGGGATCGGCGTCCATGCGGAATCGACCATCGTGTTTGATGTACCGGAGGGCTACGATCGATTCGAAGCGGTTGGTGGCTTGGATAATAGCGGCTCTGACCAAGGCGGCTGTGGTGAACAAGCCAGCGTGCAGTTTTGCATCTACACCGAAAAACCGACACGACAGCCACTGTTGAATTTGGTGTTGGGAAAAGATGGACCATTGGCTGTGCCAGATAAGGAGCTAGAGAAGTTTCTGGAGGGGCCTGCCAAGGAACAGTTGGTTGCGTTGAAGGCTGCCGTCGAAACAGCAAAAAGCTCGGCGCCATCCATGTATCCCATTGCTCACGCTTACACCGAGAGTCGGCCTGCTGACATGAAGGTGTTCGTTCGCGGGAACCCCGCTCGCCAGCGCGAAGTCGCGCCGCGCCGGTTCTTGAGAATTCTTGCCGGCGAGCAGCGTTCATCGTACACGTCCGGTAGTGGGCGGCTTGAACTGGCCAATGCCATTGCCAGTCCCGACAACCCGCTGACGGCACGAGTGATGGTCAATCGGATTTGGCAGCACCATTTTGGACGTGGGATCGTTGGCACGCCCAGTAACTTTGGAAACCTCGGTGAAGCACCTACCCACCCTGCTCTGCTGGATTACCTCGCATCCAGGTTCATCGAAAATGGATGGTCCGTGAAGCAGTTGCACCGCGAGATCATGCTTTCTGCGACCTACCGTCTTGCCGCCGATAGCAACGCGACAAATCGGGAAGTTGACGCAGACAATCGATTCCTTTGGCGAGCCAATCGCCGACGTCTTGATGTTGAAGCATGGCGAGATTCCGTGCTGGATGTCTCTGGCCAGTTGGATCGAACCATGGAGGGGCCGTCGACAAAGTTAAGCGATGCCAATAACGTGCGAAGAACCGTTTATGCAAAGATCAGTCGCCACGAATTGGACAGCCTGTTACGGTTGTTTGATTTTCCCGACGCGAACATCACGAGTTCGAAGCGAACCGAGACCACGGTCCCACAGCAACAGCTGTTTGTGCTCAATAGCCCCTTCATGATCAACCGGGCGAAAGCGTTCGCGGAACGTTTGCACACCGAAGCACCAGCGGATGATTCGTCCAGAATTGAACGCGCCTTTCAGTTGGCCTACGGTCGTTCGCCAAGTCAGCCTGAGCTGCAGCTGGGATTGGATTACCTGGCCGGTGAGAAAGCTGCCGAGGATAAATTGACGCGTTGGCAAAGCTATGCCCAAGTGCTGCTCGGTAGCAACGAATTGATGTATGTCGATTAATCTCGTTCTGTGAAAATCAGTTCCCTAGACGAATCTTAAAGCAAAGTCTTTCCATGCAATACATTCAGCCCAACCCCGCTTTGAATCGACGTGAATCCCTCCAGCGAATGGGGATTGGTTTAGGGTCACTCGGTTTGGCTGGCATTCTGGCCCAGGACCAAACGCTTGGTGCATCGACAGCTGGAGTGCTTGATCCCAAACCCACTCATTTTGCGCCTCGCGCGAAACACATCATTCACCTTTTTATGAATGGTGGCCCGTCGCAAGTCGATACGTTTGATCCAAAACCGGCACTTGAAAAATACAATGGCAAACGTCCACCAGGGGCCGACCTGAAGACAGAGCGAAGGACCGGTGGTCTGCTCATGTCACCGTTCAAGTTTCGACGCTACGGCGAGTCAGGATTGGAGGTCAGTGATCTTTTTCCAAAAGTCGGCGAGTGCATTGATGATCTTTGTGTGATTCGATCAATGCACACCAATATTCCCAACCATGAACCGTCATTGCTGATGATGAACAGTGGTGAAACGCAGCCGACACGCCCCGCCATGGGATCGTGGTTGTTATACGGTTTGGGAACGGAGAATCAAAACTTGCCTGGGTTTGTGGTGCTTTGCCCCGGCAAGCCGGTGGTCGGGCCGCAGCTCTGGAGTAACAGTTTTCTGCCAGGGGTCTTCCAAGGAACCCACATCAATCACGCTAAAGACGTCGATCCCAAACGGGTCATTGAGCACATTAGCAATTCGCATCTGACCAAAGCGGCACAGCGTCAGCAGTTAGACTTGCTGACCAAGATGAATCAGATTCACTTGGAGCAACGCGGTGGTCAAGACAACCGCTTGGACGCCCGAATCGAATCGTTGGAGATGGCATTTCGCATGCAGGCCGAGGCCCAGGGTGTTTTTGATCTGGGCAAAGAAACCAAGCAAACCCTCGATGCCTATGGCTCAGGACAGTTTGCCAAAGGTTGCTTGGCTGCACGACGTTTGGTTGAAAGCGGTGTTCGGATGGTGCAGGTTTATTACGGCAACGGGCAACCATGGGACGATCATGGAAACATCAAGTCGCACGCTGATAAAGCCAAAAATGTAGACCAGCCAATCGCCGCGTTGATCAATGACTTAAAACAACGCGATCTCCTGAAAGACACGCTGATTGTCTGGGGGGGGGAATTCGGTCGCACGCCTGTTGCCGAGAACGGTAACGGTCGCGATCACAACCATCATGGTTTTTCCATGTGGCTGGCCGGTGGAGGCGTCAAGGGGGGCATGGCTTACGGTGCAACGGATGAATTCGGTTTCGCTGCTGTCGAAAACAAAGTGCATGTTCACGACCTGCACGCCACCATCTTGCATCTGATGGGTCTGGATCACGAAAAACTGACCTACCGCTACAGCGGTCGAGATTTTCGGTTGACCGATGTGCACGGCAGAGTGGTCAAAGAGATCATCGCCTGAGCGTTGGCGAAACACTGTTCGCATCCCCGTCATCGCCCCGTGGGGCAAGGTGCCGGACGAGCAGTGGCAGTCTTTCATTCAAGTTGCTTGCTCAATGATTCGAGGCAAGTCCGAGATCTCGGTGCCTTCGTTGGTTGACCTTCGGGGGGATTGAACCGTCCATTCCAAGCCACAAAATTCTGGCTCTAATCCTTTGTCGGCCAGAGAGACCCCACGATGTGAATGCATTCGAAGTATGCTAAGATCCTCGATTCATCCAGGGCCTGATTCGCCACGTCTTTTGCAGAGCGGTCTTTGATGAATCGTATGGAACAACGTTGATTGTGGCGGGCCAACGATTCAGTGAAGCAAGTGGAACCATTTCACCGCACGGAATAGGGACCGCCGACAACATGCCAACCCCTCTGATCGTGGCGACCTTTTGCAAGTGGATTTTAGTGAATGATAAATGACTCTCTGCTTGATCGATGGCTATGCCCGCTGTTGCTGCTTCCCATTTTGTTGCTCTGTGGCTGTGATTCTCAACAAGCCGGAGACGAAACGGTGATGTTGCGAATGGGCCATGTTTATGAAGTCAACTCGCCCACGCATACCTATGGGACAGAGTTTCTGTCCGAGCGGCTTCGTGCGAAGACTGACCATCTTGATGTCACGGTCTATCCAGCGTCACAGCTCGGCAGCGAATCTGAATTGCTTGAGCAGTTGGTCGCTGGAGAGATTGACCTGGTCATCTCAGGTCCATCGTTTCTGGGGATGTGGCATCCACCGATTGGTGTTCTGGACGCCGCGTTCGTCTCTCGCGATCTTGACCACATGCTGGAAATCGCTCGAAGCGATGAAATGGCTCCTGAGTGGGAGGCGCTACGCAAAAAGTATGACGTGCGCGTGCTGGATACCTGGGCTTATGGGTCACGGCATGTGACATCGAATGTTCCCATTCGCCATCCGAATGATCTAAAGAGTTTTCGACTGCGCTCGCCCGCGGCAAGGATCTTTCAAGCTTCCGGCGAGGCGCTTGGCGCAAGTCCCATGCCAATTTCATTTAGCGAAGTCTATCTTGCTTTACAGCAGGGGATTGCCGACGGCCAAGAGAACCCGGTGCCAGTGATCAAGTCGATGGGTTTTCACGAAGTCCAGGAGTGTCTGAATCTGACCGGTCACATCCAGTCGTCGTTGCAGATTCTAGTCAACGAACGCAAGTGGAAACGCCTGACAGCTGATCAGCAGAAAGCACTACTCGAATCCATCCAGGAACTGGGGAACGAGGTTTACGCTGGGTTGATCAAGGACGAAAAACGGCTGATCGACGAATGGCGAGTGGACGGAACGATGCAGATTGTCGAAGACGTCGACGTGGATGCGTTCCGCCAACGATGCCGAGATTACTTTTCCAAAGGCTTTGCGTTCAGCGATGTCTACAATCGCATCACCGCAGAACGATCGCAGGAGGATGATGAATGAACACGAATAAGACTGGAGTTGAGTCGCTAGCAGCGGACGCTCCATCAGAATCGAATGCTAAGCCAACTGGCGCCGGTCCGGCGAGCAGGCTGGCGACGTTGACTCGCTGGATCGTGCTGGGCGAAAAGACGGTCGCATGTTTGTTCTTGCTGCTGATCGTGGTCACAATGGGGACGCATGTGTTTGCTCGTTATGTCTTGTCGGATCCGTTTCAGTGGAGCGAGGAGGTCGCGAGGCTTGCCTTGATCTGGATGACATTCATCTCGGCCGCATTCGTCATGGCCGAGGGGCGTCATATCGCAGTGGACATGGTTTCGTCACGAGTCGGTGAACGAGGAAAGCTGTTCATTGAATGCCTGGGTTATGTGGTGGTGGTTGCCGCTTGCTTGTTGCTAATGATCGGCGGTGCTCGCTTCGTTTGGTACGTTGGCAAAGTGGGATCGCCGGGGCTGGGTGTGCCGAAAAGCTGTTGGTACGGCGCGGGCATGATCGGGCTGCTGCTGATGGCAGTGCATAACCTGTTGGATCTGTTTCAAGTTTGGGTGACGGGAAAACCGATTCCCCGCGACGTCCATGTGGAAGAAGAAGGGTTTCAATTGGAAATGGAGCAGAGCGCATGATACTTGGTGGATTAGTCATCGCGATGCTCGCGCTTTTGATCCTGCGCGTGCCCGTTGCGTTTAGCATGCTGACGCCGTGCCTTGTTTATGTGGTTTGGTCGCCGGACATTACGATGGGTGTTGCGCTTCAGCAGACGGTCGGTTCGGTCGATTCGTTCCCGCTGCTGGCGGTGCCGTTATTCATCATGACTGGCTATCTCAGTAACGCTGGCGGTCTTGCTGATCGTCTGTTTCGAATGTTACTGACGTTATTCAAGAAGATTCCCGGCGCCCTGGGCTTTGTGAACGTGTTCAGTAGCCTGACGTTTTCTTGGATGAGCGGCGCTGCGATCGCTGATGCAGCTGGATTGGGATCTGTGCTTGTGCCGGCGATGAAGAAACGCGGCTATGACGAAAAGTTTGCGCTCGGCCTGACAGGTGCGTCATCGTTGATCGGTCCGATCATGCCACCGAGTATTCCTGCGATCGTTTATGCGGTCTCGGCGGGCGTCTCGGTAGGAGCTTTGTTTTTCGCGGGCGTGCTACCCGCGTTGGTTCTCACGTCGATCCTTTGTTTGTTCGTCTATCGAGAGGCCAAGAGGAATCCCGTGCCCGAGGAAGCGGGCGGCCAAGACATGCCCGTTTCCAAAGCCATTACGTCAGCGCTGCCCGTCCTGCTGACACCGGTGATCATTCTGGGCGGAATTTTGGGCGGGATTTTTACTCCCACAGAAGCTGCGGCAGCAGCGGTGATCTGGGTGCTGATTCTAAGCCTCTGTTACCGCTCGTTGTCTTTCAAAGCCTTCCGTGGCGTGCTGGTCAAGACGACATCCACGACGGGATCGATCATGTTGATCGTCGCCGCCGCGGGACTGTTCGGCTGGGTGATTGCCCGGGAACAGGGGCCGCAAGCGGTGACTGAGGCGATGCTCCAGTTCACTGACAACCCGATCGTGTTTCTGCTGCTGATCAACGTTGCTTTATTGCTGACGGGAATGTTTCTTGAGCCCGTGGCGGGGCTGTTGATCACCGTTCCGGTGCTAATGCCGGCCGCGCTGGAGTTTGGCATCGATCCGCTGCATCTGGGGATCGTGATGATTCTTAACTTGGTCCTGGGGCTTTTGACGCCTCCGGTTGGGCTGGTGCTGTATGTGCTTAGTTCGGTCACCGGTAGCTCTGTTCAAACGGTGACGCGTGGCACGGTGCCGTTTTTGATTCCGCTCTTAATCACGTTATTGTTGATCACGTTCATTCCCGCATTCAGCCTTTGGTTGCCAAGTCTGCTGGTGAAGTGATGATTGCTCCGTGTTATGCCACTGTTAAATTTCGATCTCTTTAAGCAAGCTCATGTTAACCCCTTCTGAAATTGAACAGTACCATCGTGACGGATACGTCACGCCCTCGTTCCGCTTTGATGACGCGACTCTGGACGAGATTCGTGATGCACACACGCGGTTGGTCGCTCGTCATCCGGAGTATCATGATTACTGTTCTGCACTGTTGGCGTTCGATCCTTGGTTCTTGAATGTTGCTCGGCGACCTGAGCTGTTAGACATGGTTGAACAGGTCATTGGCAGCGATTTCGCGTTATGGAATTCCAGCTTCTTTGCCAAGCCGGCGAAAGTTGGCACGCGCACTCCCTGGCATCAAGACGGTGAATACTGGCCGATCAGACCCTTGGCAACCTGCACCGTGTGGATTGCGTTGGATGCGTCGACGCCTGAGAACGGTTGCTTGCGCGTGATTCCCGGTTCACATCGATCCCGGCAACTGGCTCAGCACAACCACAGCGATGCGGCTAATATTGCTCTGAATCTGGAGCTCGATGAAGCGGCATTTGATGAATCAGAAGCCGTGGATATTATCTTGCAACCCGGCGAGATGTCGCTTCATGATGTGTATCTCTATCACGGCTCGGAAGCGAATCAGTCTGATCATTCACGCCGTGGCATGACTTTGCGATACATGCCAACATCGTCAGTGTATCGTCACAGCGAGGCCACGCCATCGGATCCGGCGGGACCATTGGATTTGTCCAAACGAACGGTGTATCTGATGCGAGGCACGGACGTGTCTGGACAGAACGACTTTCGAGTGCGCTACTAGTCCCGCCAGGACGTCGCGTTTGGCTGACGATCGCCTAACTGGCACTCTGGCACCATTTGGAACTGCTTTTCATTTTGGCCGCTAACGGGTTTTCTGGAGGCCATTGGGATTCCTTCGGACCTGGATTGAATTCGTAGGGTGCGTGCAATCACACGCCCTACCGTCGCTTACCTGATGATTTTCAAATCATTGGTGCAAGCACGCGCTCTACGTTGCTTTGCACCGCGGAAAGGCATTGTCCCAATGCGAGCCAGAGAAAGGAGGGCAGCTCAAGCCGCTTTTCCGGAACCCGGCGGCTTGGCTAGTCCCCTGGAATGCCACCGAGAGCGACACGCGAAAGCCATCTGTGGTACCATCAGGTGCCAGGCTGTTGAGATCAATCATTCTAAATCCAATCCAACCAGTGGCTACAAAAAATGCCAACCAGCGGATTAGTCATCACCTTTGAATCCGAGATCTCTGATCGCGATGAATTGCTACGCTTGCTGCGTGCTGACCCGATGATCACGGTGGGGGTTGTCCAGGACAACAAATGCGCCATCGTGCTGGAAAGTGATTCCAAGCAGCAGGATCGCGAGTACTGGGAATGGATACGTTCACTCGCTGGCGTTGCCGATCTGCAAGTGGCCTTCATCGGGTTTGAAGAAGGCCCCGAGAGCGAGCCACCGGCTTAGCTTGATTTCAAATTGGCGCTAACAGTGCCTTGGGTTGTCCAATCAGTTGGTCTTCAGTGGAGCGTCCGGTCCCAGGATAAACGGAAGAGCGCCGGGCATCACGGTGAAGTGAAAACGCGTCCCGCGATAAGGCTCGCCATCGAGGTTTAACTGTAGCGGTGTTGTTGACTCAAGCTCCAGCGAGGCAACCTGACGGTACGAGACAAACTGATTGGACTTGGCTTGCAAGTCCAGCAGCTCGCCCAGCACTGTGCCCAGTTGGGTGATCTCTGCGTCATGGATCACAACGACATCCAGCAGGCCGTCATTCAGCAAGGCATGTGGCGTGACTTGGTACCCTCCGCCACTTTGTCGCCCGTTGCCAACAGCCATGATCAACACGGTTCCGTCCTCCGTTGTGCCATCGGGAGCAGTGAACCGGCACTGGTAGGGACTCATTTTGGCAGCTGTCACGATCCCCATCAGCGAGTAAGCTGCGCCACCGATCGCTTTCTTTAACTGGGGTGGTGTGTTGGCGGTCACTTCTGCACCGAAGCCACCGCTGGCGACATTGACAAAAATGTGCTCATTCACCTTGCCGACATCGATCGGTGTGGCGGCACCTGTGGCCGCTAAACGCAGCGCTTTGAGTGGATCGCCTTTCAGCACTCCTGTTCCGGTCGCAAAATCATTGGCGGTCCCATAGGGAATGACGCGCATGGCAGTGTTCCCTGAGATGCCTGTCGCCAGGAGTCCGCCAGCAACTTCGTTGATGGTGCCGTCACCGCCAGCAGCAACCACGACCTACACTCCCTCGCTGGCAGCTTCGCCGGCGTACCTCGCCGCGTCACCGTTTTCGAAGGTCACGCGGACTTCCACTTGATGTCCTAGGTCGCGGACTGCTGAAATCGCGGGACGTAACAAAGGGTCCGATGCTGCTTTTCCGTTCACAATCAGCCGCATCCATCTGCTCGCGTTTGGCATGCTCATCATCTTAGGGTGTGGGAAGGTCCGTATCCATCAAGATCGTTGCCAAGCGGGATGACGGTTTTACCATGGTTCATCCAGCATGATGGGCGACAGCAAGCGTTTCAGCAATGGCTCGAGGAGCACCCCTGCACCGCCCAGCAGTTCTGCCGGGAAGAGTGACGCCAGGGATCGAGTTTAGCGAACATCAGCCTCTGTTTGCGAGGGGGCTAACGTGTTGATTTCTTTGGCCGTGAGAGGACGATCAAACAAAGCGATCTCGTCTAGTCGTCCCTCCCAGTTTGCACGATTGGAGCTACTGCCTGCGAAAAACAACCGGTCAAAGCCTTGGGGGAATTCATTGGCCGCTGTTGCTTGAAGCTCCAGTTTGCCGTTGAGGTAGATTCGGATGGACGCTCCCTCCCGAACGAACACAACGTGCTGCCATTTCCAACGTGGGATGACTGTCGTTCCAGCAACAACGTCATTGGGTTTGTCGCCGGACTGAAAGATCAGGCGACCAGGGTTACCGCTTGAGCCGCCAATGCCTAGGTGTTCCGAGTAGGCAGATGCGCCATGGTCGCGGCCGCGTGAGTACAGCCAGCCGGTGACGTCACGACCGTCGATCGGCATGCCGTTCCAAAACCACAATGAAATCGAATAGCGGTCGGCGATTTGGGGCATGCGAGCTTGTAAACGCCCGCCGGCGAACATGGCTGAACGATTGGTTTGCCCGTTTAGGCAGAATCGCTTTGAGTGTGGACCGGCCAGGTACCAAGTGACTCCTGCTTCGTAGATGGCATCGTGATGGTGTCCGCTGGAATCAACTGCACGCGGGCCAGTAAACTCATCCAGCCGATACCAGGCAACGGGATTCAATGCTGCGATCGCGTTAGAGGCCGGTCCGCGGCTAAGTTGTGGTTCACGACGCGGTTGATCGCAAACCTGTTCTAGCAAATCCATGCCAGCTTCGACAATCTTGGGTTCCGCCGTAACCTCCAGGCCTGCTGAACGAGCTGGCCAGGTGTTGTAACCACCCAAGGGGAATTGCTCTGGGGGTGGAATGTAGCCGTCGCCTCCATTGGCCAGTTCGATCACCATCGTGTTGGCCAGCGGGCTTGTTGCTTTAAGACGCAGACCCGTGATGGCATAGGTTTCATTGGGCGTTGTGGCGATAGCGATGTCACCGACCCGCAAGGCCTGTACCACGACCTCGGTTTCCTGCCGCTGGTGCAAGAACAGTTGTTCGCGTGCATAGATCTCTTCTTGCGTTTTGGGAGGTCTGTCACCCATTTCAGAGACGATTCGGTTGGCCCATTCCAGACGCTGTTGATCGGGGACTCGGTAACGCAACTTCATTCGTCGTTCGGCCATCGCCAGGTCAACGTCCCGGCGATGCTGGATGGTTTGGTACGCTTTGATCGCCCGTTCGACGAGTCCGTTGGCGTAGTCATCAACGGTGGCCAGTTGCGTCCACGAATCTGGATCCGTGTAATCTCGCCGCCAGATGTCTCCGCTGCACCCGTGTGACATGATGCCGACGAAGTCAGATTGCGGCGCGAGCTTTTGTTTCAGACCAGCGCAAAACAATCCAAAGTAATCCGCGCTGATGCCGGACTGCCCGGCAAAGTAATGCATGGAGAAGTTCGCCAGCACCGCGATAGGTTTGCCGTCTGGAGTCTGCACGGAAATCAGTGACAGTTCTGGATCCTCTGGGCCAGATTCTCCTGTGACATCGTCAGGTTTGGCTCCGGCGTGCATGTTGGCGCGTACTGTCGGATTGCCAAAGGGATCATTGACCACGCGGTCCGGACGCCGGATCCAACGACGCAGGGCGGTAAATTCGGCGGCATCAATCCTGGCAAAGCCGATTTGAGCGGGAGCCAAGTTGTCCGCTGCTTTGGCAATGGTGTCGGCCAAGCTGGTCGTCAGGAACGGGACATAGTTTGGATCAGGCTCCGTTCCAAGGGCGCCCATGCAAGATCCGGCGCTATGGGTGTGTGTGGCAGAGATCAGCATCCGATCTGTCGGAATGCCGGTTTTCAAAGAGGCCAGTTGCTTGGCTTTGTCGATCAGTGGTCGGGGCATCATGCAGCTGTCAACGACGACAATGACCAGCGTTGTCTGTCCATCGGAAAGTGCCAAGCCGCGGGCGTGCAAACGCGAGCTGACCTTGCTGATTGACCTGCTGGTCATGCCTCCGTTGACAAGCACGGGAAACGTTTGCGGAGTCACGTCAACGACAGCAGCGCCAGCCAGGAGTTCAGCATGGGCGACCGCTGGGACAAACAGCAAACACAGTGGAAGGATTCGCAAGAGGAAGTGCATCGTCTTGAAGGCTCATGAAGAATGTGGCGTTTCGGCTGGGTGTTCATCAGGTGCGCGCGGCGTTTGATGGCGCTGTGTGCTGTTAGATGGCGCTAGTGGGCCATCACTTCTAGCACTGCGTTAGCGAACGCACGGCCTTTCAGGTAGTACGTTTTTCCAGAACCGAGGTAGTGATAGGGACGATCGTTGCCAACTGCCTGCCACTGAGCTTTCTGTTCTTCAGTGCCTTTCCAGAATCCCTGTTGATACAGTTCGTCAGCGCGGGTGTCGTAGTACTCGGCCGTTGGGACAAAGACCACTCGGCCTTTGAATTCTGGTAGCTTGGCGGTGTTGGCTTGCGCGAGTTGAAAATCGCCGCGACTTGGGATTCCGCCAGTGCTGAGTTCACCAATGATGAAGGGCATCTGTGGTGCCTCAAGATCCTTGCGGACATCGCGAATGAATGCTGCCAACCATTTCGTGTAGTCGGCGTATTGGGTCTCGCGGTATTCGGCACGAATCTTGTCGTTAAAGCCTTGGTGCCAGACAAATCCAGCGATTTCAGGTTCGTAACCTTTCAGCGCCGGGAACTTCTCGTCGATGGTCGCAAGCTCTTCCTTGGTGTGCTGGATCAGTTGTCGATAGCTCTCTCCAAACTGTTGTTTAAGTTCTGCAAAGGTCGGAGCTGGTTTCGGTTTTCTGGCCTTCTTGCCCTCCTTCTGCTTGGCTTGGTAGCTTTCCATTTGCGCATCAAACTTTAGTTTCGCATCGATCGCCATCTGTTTGAGTTCATCATCCGATGGCAAAGCGCTTGGCGGACGAAAGGGTTTGTGAATGCTTCTGCCGCCCCAGGCGACTTTGATGATCAGGATCGGTTCATCAATCGCGTCACCGATCGCATGACCAAAACCGAATTCAGGCCCAATGGAGTCTTCGCCTTTGGTGCCATAGCCTACGCTCAGCGGCCCATGTTTGGCGCCAGAGCTCTTGGAGGGATAAGTGATCCAAACATCGTCACGCTGCTTCCACCCCTGGCCGTCCTTCAGCGAAGCGTAGGATGGCTGGATCAGCGGGTCATTTTTGTAGGTGTCGAGGTGAGCCGGGTTGCCTTTGCCTTCCATGTTGGACTGTCCCGACAGGATGAAGACCTTGACGGTTTTAGCTTCCAGCAACGTGGGGCAGTTGATCAGGAGCACAGGCAGCAAGAGCTGAATCAAGCGATAAACCATCGATGAGCCTTTGAATGCAAACGCGGCGGGAGCAGGGACGCTCGAGCGTGGTGGGAGAATGGGGATGCAGGGGGTGCTATTCTACTACAACCGATCGCCCCGGATTGGTCGCCAGTTGACTGCAGTGCGGGGAACGAACATTTTCCCGCCAAACAAACGAAATTGATTCGCCGCTGCGACTCGACGTTCCATTCCCTCTGAGCAAGGTTTCTTCTACAATTCACGACTCACAATCACGCCGGATGACCCCGTTTTTCCATCTTTGGCGTGATTGAGCAAAATCAAAAGACCGAACCTGTCCAAATTTTGGATTTGACACACTCACTTGGACCCCTTGAGGCGCATTGCACATGGCTTCTTCCCAGTCAATTCTCGCGGATAAACTGCACGAGTACCCACAACAAGATGTGATCGATGGAGCGAGTGGAGGATCAGATTCGATTCTTGACGACTGCCTGAATCAGAATGACGGTGTGTTTCAGTTGCTGCACCGCTACGCTGGCCGTACCTTTTGCACGCCAGGAAAACGCCTTCGACTGGATGCGAAATCGTATTACCCGGACTACATGAACGGGACAGGACTGGATGAGCTGTGGATGTGCTGCACGGTTCCGATTGTCACCGGTGTGGTTGATACGCGAACCAACAAAGCTCCGTTTCGTGAAGGTGAATCACACGTTCTGACTCCCAGCGGCCAAGTCATCTCGCTGCAAGATTTGATCACCGCCAATCCGGAAGCAGTGATGGGTCAGAAGGTCACCGCGTTCGCGAAAGAACTCTTTGGTCACATCACTTGGCCGATTGTCTCGAAGAAGTTTGATAACCTGAACCCAATTCCACACCACCTTCACTGGTCAAAGTGGGAAGTCTATGACATCAACTCGTTCGACAATCCCGGAGTCAGTCCGTCGCACTATCACACCACCGCGATGGGACTGTATCCCTTTGTCAGCAAGGATCAGTTTCTTGAATGCATGCAGAGTTTTGGGAAGGGCGAATACAACGGCGTTCGGCATTTGTCGCCGCACGTCATGATGCAGCTCGATAATGGCTTCGTGATGCCCAACGGTGTTTTGCACTCGCCAACCGACCTGTGCACGCACGAATTGCACGTGACCATGGACGAGCACTTCCTCGCCGAGGACTTGACGCTCGACGGACGGATCGGGGCAGCCGATGCGTTCTATGCCTGCCGTGAAGAAGACTTTCCCAAAGACCGGCACGAAGACTGGGAATACTTGGTGGAAAAGTTTGACTTCGAAGCCAACCAAGATCCCGACTTTGTCCTGAATAACAAACGTCCGGCGATCACCTCCGAAGAGTTTTCCGGCGAAGGCGTGGATGCCAAATGGATTATCTACGGTGACTTCCTGGGCGACCAGAAGTGTTCGATCCTGCGGTTGACGGTGCAGCCCGGTGGAAAGACTCAGTTTTGCCCCGAGACTCCAACCCTGTTCCACACCAATGGTGGCAGCGGTCGAGTTGGGAAGCTGAGCGTGCAGTACAACCAAGACATGGTGCTCGGTCAGCTCTATTCCGAAATCGGTTTCATCACCCAAGCTGCACTGAACAGCGGCGGTGTGGAGATCGAAAACACCGGATCAGAGCCGCTGGTACTCACCTTCGACTTCCCGCAGAACGCGCACTCCACGACACCCGGTGCTGCACTGGCTGGTTAGAGACTGGCTGGTTAGAGACCGGCTCTACCGGTCATTCAGTGGCTCGGCAGTCATTGCCGAGCGATCTGTTCGGTGAAGCACTGAGCAAGCAAGCGAGCTTGCTCAGTGATGACTCGCTGTCATTCTTGCGGCCAATCGGCTAGCTCAAACTTCTTTTCGACATTGGCCGTGTGTTCGTCGTAATGGCGTTCCATCTGCAGCAACAGAGCTTTCAGCGAAGGCCAGGGAGTGGCTGGCGGTTTGCGATCCAGCGGCATGTCCTCTAAAAGGTACGCATAGCGGCGACAGAAGTCGTCGACTCGTTGCATGAATCGGGCTTCTTGTTTTCCATCCCAATCTGGATGCCGAGGTTCGTAGTCCTTCGGCATCTGGCGAGGGTTCAAGTTGACCACTGGGATGCTCGGATCAAGAGCGTGGTAGATCTGAGAGAAGAACAGTAACTGGCGACCAGCCATGTGTTCGGCATTCCACCTGGGCGTGTGTGTCCCATTGGATGGCTTGAAGCTCATCTGCTTGGCAGACAGGTTTCGGAACACCTCTTGGGATCGTCGGTTCGCAGCTTCCATGCGATCAAACCATTCGCTGAGATGTTCGGGGACCGGTCGGGGTGCGGCAAGCAGAGCTGATGCATCGACCTTTGTCGATGCTGCTTCACCGCTGTTTTGGCCAACCGCATCGCCAACAGGAATGGTCATTAAACCTGTCAGCGAAACCAGCAGGCATATCGTCAATCGAAGGTTCATTGGACCTAAAACCGTGTTGGAAGAGAGTCAAAGCGATGGAGCTGTGATCGGCGAGTCAATCACTCGCTTCATGACGGGCAACGTGCAGGGCTCTATCATATCGCGTTGATCGCCGCTCGGTGTGAAGAGTTGGATTGATTGGTTGTCGCTATGGGTTCTACTGAGGTGGCTTTTGTTTTCGAGGCACAGAGTTCACGGCCCCGGCTTGGCGACTGGGAAGCGGCTGGGCGACTTCATCTTTCGCAGGCAGCAGGCTGGCGAGCTTTGTCTTGATCGCAGCGAACTGAGGATGATTGGTCTGGTTGGTCCATTCATGCGGGTCCGTGGTTCGGTCGTAGAGTTCTGTTGTCCCATCCCAGTAGCGAATGAAGCGAGCGTCTTGCGTGCGCACTGACATGTGTCCGTCGTAGACGGTGATCGCGGGCTGCTGCCTCGGTGACCGTACGTCCTTCAGCAGTGGTAGCAAGGAGTGACCATCAAGGTGCTTGGGCCTCTCCAGCCCGATCAGATCGACAAGCGTTGGGTAGAGGTCCAGCAAGGAGACGGGGCGCTGGCAGATCTGGTCCGGTTGGGTCACGCCCGGCACGCGCCACATCATCACGCTGTCAGTGGCTTCTTCCCAAAGCGTCGCCTTGGTCCATTGCTGTTTTTCGCCCAGGTGAAAACCATGATCGCTGATCAGTACAACGATGGTGTTGTCACGGTGTGGGCTTTCGTCGAGAGCGTTAAGGATGCGGCCGATGTGAAAGTCAGAAAACGAAACGCTAGCCAGGTAGCCGCGAATCGCTTCCTTGGCCAAGCCGTTTTCGACCACCTTTTCGTTCCAGCTAAGATTCACTAATCGCTGCCCGTACTCGGGGACATCGTTCAGGTCTTGGTCCTTGACCGGTGGTGATTGGATCTCGTCCAGCGGATACAGGTCGAGGTACTTCTGTGGGACGTACCAAGGGTAGTGTGGATGAAAAAGACCACATGAAATGAAGAACGGACGGTCGTGTTTTTGCTTGAGTGCATCGATGGTGGCATCGGCCAGCAGCTTGTCACTCATTTGGTCTTCCTCCAAATGCGTGGCTCCCCAGTCGCGTTCCGTGATGCCGCCACTGGCGTTTCTTGCAATGCCATTGAGCGGCGCTCCTGGCGGCGGAGGCGTTCGTTTGTGGTTCAGCGACGCGTCGTACTTCACACCAGTGTCATAGCCATGCGACACTTTGCCGAACTTGGCGATCCAATAGTCTTCATCACTGAACGTCTTAAACAGCGAATCCACGTCGTGCAAGATTTCGCTGTCACCGACCTTTACTCCATTGCGCGACACACCGGACTTCCAGGGTGCAACGCCCGACAGGAACGCCGTTCGCGAAGGACAGCAAACGGGACTGGCCGTGTAGGCGTTGTGAAACAAAACACCCTGTTTTGACAGCTGTTGAATGTTCGGGGCGATGACTTTTCCCGCGTAACGCGTTGGATCTTCCAGCAGCCAAGTGTTCAGGTCGTCAACGATCAGCAGCAACACATTCATCGGCGGCTCTGACGTTTGCCCAGACGGTGGTGCCGCAGATGCCAGATTCGGGGACGGGGCGATGAAGCCGCTGGCCAAGAGGAATGAGCCAGCAACCAGTGATAGCAGGAATGTGAAACGCATGAATTACTTGCTCCTTTTCTTGAGGATTGTCTTGGTGCCTGCGGTCGATGTTTCCGGCAGTTTGCCGATGGGGCGGCGATTGGTTTCCAGTTCACTGACCATCGCATCCATCCGGCGTCGCAGGTCGGAGACGATTTGTGGATGTTGGGCTGAAACGTCGGTGGTCTCGCCAGGATCGGTTTCCAAGTGAAAAAGCGAGCCAGCCGGTGCGGAGGGACGCTTTCCTTCTCGGCCACTCTTGCCACCGGGTTTTAGTTCTCGTACGAGCAACTTCCACGCCCCGTGGCGAATGACCGAGCCCGGCACAACGAATGAATCATGGATCGGTTGTTCCACCGGATCGCCGTTTAAGTACGGCAGAATGTTTCGACCATCGATCACGCGGCCGTCCGGTGGCTTCACTCCTGCGATCGCACTAAAAGTCGGCAGCCAATCGATGATCCCAGTGATCTGGCGGTTGGTAGACCCCGGCTGAATCGTCGCTGGCCAACGCATGATGCAGGGGACGCGAATGCCGCCTTCAAAGTCGGTCCATTTGCCGTCACGAAACGGACCAGCGTCGCCACCATCAATGCCGAGCACAGGGCCGTTATCGGAGGCGAAAATGAAAAGTGTGTTGTCAGCGATGCCGCTGGCATCGAGGGCCTTCATGATTTCCCCGACTTGCCAATCGATCTCGCGAATCACATCGCCATACGTGCCTCGTTGTGAAGTGCCGATAAAACGCTCGTTGGGGATCCAGGGCGTGTGTGGCAGCGGTGAAGCGTAGTAGAGAAAAAAGGGACGCTGCTTGTTTTGCTCGATGAACTGAATCGCGGCGTCAAGCAGTTTCGGCGAGTGGGCTCCGTCCGTTTTGCGTTTGATCGATTCGACACGTTCTCGGTTGTGGTAAATTCCCGTGCCTTGATCAAGGTCGACCATGAAGCCGTAAAACTCATCAAACCCATGGCGGGTCGGATTGAATGCATCCCATTCACCTAGATGCCACTTGCCGACAATCCCTGTCGTGTAGCCAGCCTTCTTGAGAAGCTCCGGTGTGGTGACTTCATCGGTATGGATTCCGATACGATCCCGGTTGTAAATGACTTTGGTGCAACCGGCACGATGGGCGTGCGAACCGGTCATCAAAGCCAGTCGAGTCGGTGAGCAACGCTGATGCACATAAAAGTCCGTGAACTTCATGCCCTGTTCACGCAGTTGGTCAATGTTAGGCGTTTTTAGGGTCTGTGATCCATAGCAACCGAGGTCCCCATAGCCTTGGTCGTCGGTCAGAAAAACAACGATATTTGGTTTGTCGGATGCCTGAAGGTTTCCAGCGGCAAACGAGAGAAACGCGCACAGGATCGCAATGGTTTTCGCAGTTGGACGGATCATCGTTCGTTGGCCACTCCTTGTGGACGAAGGTTCTCACGCAGGTTCGACTCAAAGCGAGCCATTTGTTGCTTGAGACGACGAGCAATGTCGGGATGTTGGTCGAGCAGGTTGGTCTGCTCGCCAAGGTCCTGGCTCAGATCGTGAAGTGTCTCGATCGCAACTTTCTTGGATTGTTTCTTCTGTGCGGGTTTCTCGGTCGCGGTTCGGTATTTCCAGTTGCCAACACGGATTGCCTGGACGCCTCGGCCGCGCAAGTAGTAGATGGCTTGATGTGGAGACGTTGCATCTGGCTGGCCAGCCAGCAACGGCCAGATGTCTTTCCCGTCGATCACACGATCGCTGGGCACCTTGCCGCCGGCCAATTTGGAAACCGTCGGCAGCAGGTCCATGCCGGTAATCGCTTCATCATTTTCTCTGCCGGCGGGTATTTTGCCGGGCCAGCAAGCAACGAACGGAACCCGCACACCGCCTTCCAAGGTGGAACCTTTGCCACCGTTCAACGGTCCAGCGCTGCCGCCTTTGCCGGTGTTGGGGCCGTTATCTGACGTAAAGATCACCAGAGTGTTTTGATCGATCTTCAGTTCTTTCAAGGATCGTAGGATTTCTCCTGTGCTCCAATCCAGTTCTTGGATCGTGTCTCCGTAGAGGCCGCGTTTGCTCGTGCCAATGAACTGCTCGGAGGCGTGCAATGGAATGTGCGGCATGTTATGCGCCAGGTACACGAAGAACGGACGGTCTTTGTTTTCAGTGATGAAACGAATCGTTTCTCGGGTGTACCGCTGAGTGAACTGTGTTTGGTCCGCAGGGACTTCGATCACGACGTTGTTGCGAACCAGTGGGCACGCTGCCGTCTCTCGCTTTTGGATTCCATCACGCGTGTAGCCTTCACGAAAGACACAGTCATCGGCATAGGTTTTTAACGCTGGATAATAGGGCTGGCTGTTGGAAGAGGGTGTCCCGTACCAGTAATCGAACCCATGGTTCAGCGGCTGGAACATCTCTTCGTTCCCCAGGTGCCACTTGCCAATGATCGCCGTTGCGTAGCCCTGATTTTTCAGCAGTTCGGGTAAGGTGATTTCGCTGGGATTCAATCCATGGTTGTTCCGAGGAAACAGGACGCCGCCGATGCCAACTCGAGTTGAATGGCTGCCGGTCATCAATGCCGCGCGTGTCGGAGAACAAACGGGAGACACATAACAGCTGTTGAACTTTACGCCCTTTGTGGCCATTCGGTCAATGTTGGGTGTTGCAAGATCCTTCGCCCCGTAGCAGGAGAGATCGCCGTAGCCGAGGTCGTCGGCTAGGATCACGATGACATTGGGTTTTGTAACGTCCGATTCGGCGATTAGCTGCGCGGCGGACAAACAAAGGACGAGCACAGCAAGAAGGGATCGATTCATTTCTGACGGGGTGTTTCGCTAACGTGGAAATGCTTTGTTGTGAATGTGGGTAAGCGTTCGCTGCCAGACGGGCTTGGAGACGGCTTCGCGGCTCTTGGGCGATCACTTCTTCTGGGCAGTTGCGTCAGAATAAGGCAGGTACTTTGGATGTGGGACATAGTTGCCCTTGCCCTTCTGCCAACGGAATTTTCCAGCTTCGACAACGAGATCCCGTCTGGCGTTCAACTTTGGTTCGGGATCGGCGAACGTGGTCGGTGCTGATTGTTGGAGCTCTTTGATGATCTCCGCAGACTGTGATTCGGACGCAAGGTTGTTCCACTCGTGTGGATCTTCTTTGACGTGATACAACTCTTGGTTCTTGTCGTCATAGTGGATGAAACGCCAGTCGCGATTCATGATGGCGTACTCACCGGGATTCATGTACGGCAGATAGACATTGCGGTCTCTCGCATTGGCAGGATCTCTTAATGTCGACGCCAACGAAACGCCTTCGAGCGTTTGCTGCGGCGATGGAAGTTGGCATTGTTCAACCAGCGTTGGGTAGAGATCAATCAAGCTAACGGTGACGTCGGTCTTGGCACCTTTCGCTACGCCGGGACCGGCCCATACGAACGGCACATTCGATGTTCGTTCCCACAAGGTGTGTTTGCCCCACTGGCCTTTTTCGCCCAGGTGATACCCGTGATCACTCCACAGCACGACGATGGTGTTGTCGGCGTAGGGGCTTGATTCCAGTGCGTTCAGGATTCGTCCCACCATGGCGTCGGCATAGCTGGTGCAGGCCAGGTAGCCGTGCAAGGCGTCTTTCCAAGCGTCCATCGCAACCAGTTTGTCATAGTGAAAGGCCTTGCGATTCTGACGCTGCTTGCGAACCTTGTCCGGCAGGTCAGCTAAGTCGTCCTCTTTGAAGGCCGGGGTCTCGATCGCGTCCCGAGAGTACATGTCAAAGTACTTCTGAGGGCAGTAATTCGGGTAGTGAGGCGCATAGAATCCGCATGCGAGGAAGAAGGGTTTGTCATGTTTGCGGCTCAGTTG
Source organism: Stieleria bergensis (assembly GCA_007745635.1). GTDB lineage: Bacteria > Planctomycetota > Planctomycetia > Pirellulales > Pirellulaceae > Stieleria > Stieleria bergensis. The sequence continues at coordinate 6,804,720 of CP036272.1, read as the reverse complement.
TTCAACGGCCCAGTTGGCTCGGATCGTGTCCGCCAGCTCTTCCTCTCGATCGTTGGGGATCGCACCCCATTCCAAGAACAGACCGCCGGTGATCTGCTTTCCTTTGTTGTAAACACTGTTAGGAAAAGGCTGCGGGACGGGGGTGTCACTGCTCCATGATTCCAGAGCCCAACCGCCATCACGTTGAAACTGATTGCGTAGAAAGAACGTGGTCCAATCACGCTGGTCAATCGCTCCGGCCGGATGGTGAAACAGCTTGCCCGCACCGAGCGTTGTGTAACCTGCCTTTGAAAAACTTGTTTGCAGCGATTCAATCTTCGGATGGTGTACAAAATAATTTGGCGTTGTGTAACACCCGGTGGTCGATGCGTATTGCCCAGAAAAGATCGCTGCACGGCTGGGCGCGCAAAACACTCCCGCCGTGTGAGCATTGGTAAAGCACACGCCACGAGCGGCGAGTCGATTGATGTTGGGCGTGATTGCATTGGGGCGCGACGGAAGGCAGCCGACAAAGTCGTTCATATCATCGACCGCGAGAAACAATACGTTGGGTCGGGGGGCAGTCGCAAACAAGCTTCCCATTGATGCAAGAACGAAAAGCGTGACGCTGAATAGAAATCGCGAGGGGTTCATAGGTGTTCCACTGGGAGAGCATCGGGCGGGATGGAAAAGCATGACCGTAACGGAGCCAGAATCATCGATGATAGATGATGCGTATGCCTAACGGTTGAATGAGTTTGGGTGGTGTGCGGATCGGGGAAGGGAATCTTCTGTCGTCATCATTTTGATCGGGCGATCTCCTCTTGGGCGGTCCGATACAGCGCGGCGACTTCTTTTGCGGAAAGTGGTCGATCGAACAACCCGACTTCGTCGATTCTGCCATTCCACATTCGCGTTGCCTGGGGAGTTGTTCCGAACCAAATGGTCTGGGCGCCGCTGACTGCGAGTTCGGTACAGGACTGGGCTGCAACCAAGTTGCCGTCTTCGTAGAGTCGTAATTGCTGGCCATCTGCTGTGACAACGATCTGTCGCCACGACTCGGGCGTCAATGCGGAGTCGCCGGTGACCGAGGTCATCTGTCCGGTGCTGCTCTTGATGGTTGCCTGCAACATGCCGTGCTGGTCAAGGTTCAGACTAAAGTTACCTTGGCCATGGTGTAAGTTTGTGGCGATCGCTGATTGGTGTTCAGCGATGAAGGGTTCGTGTGTGGCTGGTTCCCAGTAAACAAACAGTGTCAGCGAGAATTGTCCTGTGTTTAGCGGTGGTGGTGCATCGACACGTCCTCCACGGCCCGTGGAATCAGCACCCACGCGCAGCGAACCGCCGACGAAGACTCCGCGCGCATGCGGCGGACGTTTCCCTTGACCGGTCAATACAACACCCGAGTATTCAGGCGGCTGAGACACCAAGCCCTGGTCACGGATCGGCATGCGATAGAACACCAAATGTGACAGGCTCTTCAGTGCGCGAGCGTAGCTTCGTTTCGGTTCATCAAAGTTGCGAATGAATCGATTCGTTGCAAGCGAGATGTCCTGTAGTTCCGTTGCACCGTCTGTGATTCGCACCGCTTGAGAGGCATGCAGCTCAACGGACCGGGAGACGTCTCGCTGCTTTGACTCGCCGGGAGAAACTCGGACCAGCCCATCAAAGACATGCACTTCGCTGGTGCCACCCTCGACATCGATCGAGAATTCCGTTCCAAAGTCAACCACTTCCGCTTCGGGGGTTTCGACGGTGAAGCCAATCCCGGCGGGAGGGACTGTGGCTGAGAGACGCCCGCTATGCAACACGATGCGTTTATTGCTGACGGTGTCAAAGTGAGCAGGTGCTTCAACGTAGACCATCACGCCTCCACCAAACTGTAAGTTCAGCAGGCCTTGTCGCAGTTCGTACGTTCCGACTGGAAGTGTGTCATCATTCCACGCTGAGCCCTTCTTGATCAAGAGGCCATTGACTGTACTGACAACTGATGCAGTGTCTTCATCGTTGCCGTACGGCTTTGTCTCCAGCAACATGAATCCGATGAAAAGGCATGCAGCAGTGACCAGCGTGGTGACGGCAGGCGCCAGGATTCTTCGCGAGCGGAAAGTAAGCGGTGAATGATCTTGCCGAGATTCTGTTGGGCTTGCAGACGTGGAATCAACGCTGGCGTGCAACGCTTGTTCTTGTAACTGGCGTCGCCGCAGCGAGCGACGCAAATCGACGTGTAACTCCGAGCGATGGGCAAACCGTTCCAGATTGTCCGGATCTTGCAACCACCGTTGGAAGTCTGCGACTTCCGATTCGGAGACTGTGCCGTCAAGGACACGATCAATGAATGCATCATCGATGGACATTACAAATGCTCCATGCCTAGCCGTCGCTCAATGCAACCGGCCAGTGATGTCCGTATGCGGGTAAGCAGGACACGTACGGAACCGCTGGTGGAACCGACCCGTTGGGCTGCTTCCTCTGCGGACAGTTCTTCAACGTACCGCAAGTCCAGGACTTGTCGCGATTTTGGCGTTAATGCTTCAAGACAGGCCTCGAGTGCTTCACGACGCTGGTTCCGGCCGTCAGCTTGCTGTGCCATCGTCTCAGCCAGTTTACCCAGCAAATCGTTGGGCAGCACAACCTGATTGCTCCCGCGTGCGCGGTAGTGATCAATGACTCGTGACTTGGCGACCCACAACGCCCAGGCAACAAATGGCCGTTCCGAGTCATACTCGTCAAACCGACGCGCTAATTCCTGGGCAATCCGCTGAATAACATCTTCGGCGTCATGAAACAGAGAAACCGATGCAAAGACATACGCCGACACGGCTGGCTCTGCTTTGAGCCAGCATTCGGTGAAGTGCTCTCGTTTGTCTTCTTCTCTCATATCTATGCAAGTTGTGGATCACAGGTCAGGCTAGTGTCTGCCGAAGGCGAGCTGAGATTGTTAACAAGATTCTAAAAGAATCACAAACGTTTTTTATCACAGAGCGGTTCGTCGTTTGACAATAGGCCGCAAAATGCTGGCTTGAGCTGGCCAAAGAAAGTGCCCTGAAACGCAGGGGGCTTGTCACCGTTTATTGCCGAGATCGGTGGTCAGACGATTCTGGATCTCGCTGGGAATGTCTAGGCCATGCTGGACTGGGGAAATCACGTCGATTAGAATGTGGTCGGCCCCAGCCGGTGTTTCATGATCCACCGTTAGGTGTGTTCGATTGTTAGCGGTCGTGTATCAGCGGGGAATGCCTGCCAAGCGTTGCGATGGGAGGTCAAAGGGATCGTCTGGGCTGCCAGACGACATTTCCATCCAAATTTTTATCAAACGGTTTCCGATGTCGACTTTGACTTGCAGTTGCGGTGTAGCTCTAAATGTAGGTGGCATCGCGGCTGGAAAAAGCGTCCGTTGTCCCAAGTGTCAGCAGGTGCTGACGGTGCCTGGGGCGGCGCCGGCCGTTGTGACAGCCAGTGCGGTTGCGAGTCCAGGTTCCAGTGGAGCAGTCGCCGAGCAGAAACAAAAGCTAAAGTGTCCCTGCGGTCAGATCCTTGGAGTCAAGGCATCGATGGCCGGCAAACAGGTGAAGTGCCCCTACTGTCAGAAGCTCTTACAAGTCCCCGGAGCACCGGCGGCACAAGCCGTCCCCAGGCCTGCAGCGGCACCTGCTAGTCCGACAGGCTTTCCAAGCCAAGGCGGTGGGATGTTTGACAACGTCCCCGGGCCTCAGCCGATGGCCTCGGCCGCCCCATTCGGGAACATGCCGGCAAGCGGCGCGGCCGCACCGGCAGGGGCTGGAGGCTATTATAATTCGCCAGGCATGCCGATGCCGGCTTCTGGCGCAGCGATGGGTGGCAGGGCTCCGAGGTCACGAGGTGGCGGCGGGATCAGCCCCGGCGTCGTGATCATTGTAGGATTGGTGGTTTGTGTTGTCGCCTCGGTGCTTAGCTTCATTCTGCCACCACTGGGATTGATTCTTGGATTCCTTATTTTCATCGGCGCCTCTTGTCTTTCGACAGTGGGGAGCATCTGGATGTTGATTGTGGCCTTTGAAGACGACACGACCGAAGGTCTACTCGTGCTGTTTGTTCCGTTCTATTTCTTCTATTACTTGATCAAAACCTGGGACGGTTCGGTCCCCTACATCATTAATGCTTTGACCTTTGCTTTGCTCGGCCTTGCGATTTCTGTGTTTGCGGCCGGCTTTTTGGGGGCCTTAGTCTTTGCCCCGAACTGATGCATCCGTTGTAAGGGTTGCGGCACGCCGGTCAGGCTGTTTGCAGAAACTGAAAGATCGCTTCGTGATGACCGATGCCTGGTGCCGAGCAAGCTGGTTTACAGCGTTTTCAGATTAGGCTTGACGGCTTTGGCGTCACGGACATCGACAGGGTACATCGCTTGTTGTGAATCCAGACGCTGGATCAGTTTCTTCGCCAATGATAAAGCGAGTTCGGGGCGTTGTTTGACCAGGTTCGCTCGTTCAAACGGATCGTCTTCTAAGTTGTACAGCTCCCACTGTTGCGAAGCGTAGCTGTAAATGATTTTCCAGGCGTCGGCTCGATAGCTTGAGAACAGCGTGTTGCGATGGCGATGCGGGAAATGGACCAGGAACTCCTGTGGCCGATGTGGTCCAGGTGTACCGGTGAACGATGGTGTGATGTCATGGCCATCAATGACGGCATCTTCAGGCAACTTGGCACCTCCGATTTTTAAGAGGGTCGGCATCATGTCCACGCAAGTGACGATGTCGTGCTCGACCGAGTTGACGGGAATTGCAAGCCGTTGTTGCAAGGGATTCTGAGGATTTGGCTTGGCCCAGGCCACGATCAGCGGCACTCGCACTCCGCCCTCATAACGCGAGCCTTTCTTGTCTCGATACGGTCCGTTTGCCGACCATGCACTGCCGTTGTCTGAAAAGAAGATCACAAGCGTGTCCTCGGCAACGCCAAGTTCATTCAGCCTGGCCAGCATGTCACCCAAGGATTGATCCATGCCTTCAACAAGTGTTGCGAAGGCAAGTCCCTGCCCTTTGAGCTGCGGATAGTTGGCGCTAAAACGAGCATCGGGATACTGCCAGGGGGCATGGACCGCATAGTGGCTCATGTAGGCAAAGAACGGTTCGTTCGCTGTGACCGAGTCTTCGATTGCCTGATTCATCTCCAAAGTGATCGCTTCGGTTAAAAACGTGTCACTGCCATGGTACTTTCCCAGACCAGGCACGTCCCAAACATGAGCACCTGTGCGATGATTCGCCGAATAGTTGTACTTTCCCCAGTAGCTCCCTGGGCCGCCGCCACCGAAGCCTGCGATATTGAGATCAAAACCCAGGTTGCGAGGATCCCCGGACGGTGTGTCATCGGGGCCAAAGTGAGCTTTGCCAGCAAACAGCGTTCGGTACCCGGCCTGCTTCATCAATCGGGGCAGCAAAGGCAGAGAGCGATCGACACCGGTGATGCGCCAGCCAGGAGGGCTCTTCACGTTTGCTGTCTTGACCAACCCGGTGTCGACGGAGGATTCTTTGGGGTGCGTCCAGGTCGTGACTCGATGTCGCGGAGCAGACTGTCCTGTTATCAGGCTGATGCGCGTCGGCGAGCAGACCGAATAGGAGTATGCGTTGGTGAACAGTCGGCCATTTGCTGCCAGTTTCGCCATGTTCGGGGTTCGGTAAAGATCATTCAGTGGGATCTTCTGAGGCTGATCGTCTTGATAGAAAAAGGGGACGGAGGTGTCGCCGGTGCCCATGTCGTCGACCAGGAAGAAAAGAATGTTCGGTCGCTCAGCGGCGGTGCCGACCGACGCAGCGGCCATCAAGAGCACAAGAAACAGGCATCGCATCTTCAGTTCGCCTCATCATGGGTGTGGTACAAGCATCTTGAGCAGACAGTGTACTCATTGGTCGCTTCCAGAGCCATGTCGCCAAGGTTGCCCCCGGAAGCTAGTCGATTTGATCGGCGCCGCTGGAATGTTTTTTACCTACGCCGTTGAACTGCGCTTCGCGTCTGCGATGCCTTGGGCCGTCAAGTGGCGAAGCTTTTTGAGGAAATTGGCCCGGAAAGGGAAGAACGTGCGCGGCGTTTTGATCGCGATGGGCACTGGAAACTAGACGCGTGTTGCCCAGAGCGTGTCGAATCAGTTGGTGGGCGTTCCACCGCTCCCTTCTCGTTCGCATTCCGCTCAGCAGGTCGACTTCATGCAATCTCCTTCCGCCTCGATCCCAATGTGGGTCAAGCTTGGTTTCACGGTCTTCATGTGCGTCTTGGTTCCTTATTACTGGATGGAGTACGGCCCCACCAACTTCATCTACTTTTGTGACATCGCACTGTTTTTAACCTTGGCCGCGGTTTGGACGGGAAAGCCCTTGTATGCATCCATGGCAGCGGTCGGAATCATGCTGCCACAAGTGCTTTGGCAGGTTGATTTTGTCGGGCAATTGGCAGGCTTGCCGGTGACGGGGATGACGAGCTACATGTTTGACAGCGACATCTCTTTGCTGGCTCGGGGGCTTTCATTCTTCCACTTTTGGCTGCCAATTCTCTTGATCGCACTCGTCGTCAGGCTTGGCTACGATCGCCGAGCGTTGGCGTTCTGGACGCTGACGGCTTGGGCGGCAATGGCAGTCGGTTACCTTTGGTTGCCTGCGCCTGGCGATCCACTGGACTTTACCAACCAGCCCTGCAATGTGAATTATGTCTTTGGGATGAGCGGTGATGCCCCACAAACAATGATGCCGCAAGCAGCTTGGCTGACGATGATGATGGTGGGTCTGCCACTGTTGATTTACTTGCCCACCCACTTCCTTTTGTCTCGACTGGCGGCCCGCAGGTCGATCGCCGAGCCTGGCAAGTCGGCCGTGTTGGTCTCTTAAGGGTCGCGGCTAACAGCAGTTTGACTGAAGAGACAAAGTGACAAGGTCGAGCTTACCGGTTCGCTGTATCCAGCGATGCTTCGTGCCCGGTGGCTTTGTGCGTCAGAAGGCTAGGTGATCAAGGATCAAAGAGATTGTATGTCTCAGCAAGGGACCTGGATCTCTTCTCTCATGTCCAATGACGCGTGAGTTGTGGCTTTCAGGAATCTGCAAGGCGGAATGCTGTTTCACTGCATGTTGAGGGATGCCAGCCATTTCATTGCCTCAGCCGTCGGCGGTGGATGAGAATTGAGGTCGTCGCCGGCCACGCTCTAGGATACGATTGAGCCGGCGAGGGAGTCTTCGGTGGTTGCTGGGTGAAGGCACCTGCGTGACGCTGGAGTCATTCTAGCGGTGACGCTAGCACGGTCGTTGGTAAAGCGAATGGCTGGCCGTTGAATTGAATTGTCTTTTGTCTGCGAACAAATCCATGAATGGCGTGACAACGTACGAACAGCTTGGTGGTGAAGAGGGTGTGCGAGGACTTGTCGATCGGTTCTATGACTTGATGGCCGAACTGCCTGAGACTCAGGCGATTCTGGCGCTTCATCCAGACGACTTGACCGAGTCCAGAAACAAGTTCTTCAAGTTCCTGTCGGGGTTCTTCGGTGGGCCTTCGTTGTACATTGAAGAATACGGTCACCCGATGTTGCGAGCTCGCCATCTGCCGTTTCCGATCGGCGAAGATGAGCGTGACCAATGGTTGTTGTGTATGAATCGGGCAATCGATGAACGCGTCACCGATTCTCTGTTGGCGACACAGCTTAAGCAAAATTTCTTTCGCACAGCCGACCACATGCGAAACCGCTCGGAGTGACGACCTGGCTGCAGGCCGAACGCGCCCGTGTTGGGTGCGTCATGTTCAGCAACGGTGCGAGCCTCGCCGAGATTCAATCGGCCGAGATGGACCCGCTCAGTCGTAACGCGGCCCATCCAGCGCGGCCTGTACGGCGCGGCCCGTACGGCGCATTGCCCCTTGCTAGGCAGATCCGATTGCGGTGTTTTTCCGGGTCATTGCCGTGTCAAGACTTGCGGCGACCTGACCGGTTAGCAGGCAGGGAAACGCCAGGCGGACCGTTTTGCCCATCTGTGACAATTCGATTTCGACGGCGAATTGCTGGTGAAAACGCAAACTCTCTGCCCTCCTCTGTTTGACGCTCGGTTAGAATTTCATAAGACGAGCGACGTCTTGCTGGCGGTCTCTGCCGCACTGCGGCTATGAGTCAAGCAGTCTCTCCTCCGCTGTTACGCATTCTCTCTGCGCGTTGTGCTTCCAATTGGTGGCTGTAATCGGGGAGGATCATTCGCAATTTTATTATCCAGCCGATTGAAGTTGTTATGCATTTTTTACACTGGGTCCGCCATTGTTTTGTCTTGCTTGCTGCGTTTGCGACACTGCCTGATTCAACGGTCTTTGCAGATTTAGACGCCCAAAATCTGCAGAGCAGAATTTTCTCGACCATCGAATTGGTTCAACCTGCGGTTGTCTCCCTGGGGCAACGTGGCGGTAGCTTTAGTGGTGTCATCGTTAGCAAGGAAGGGCATGTGCTCTCGGCCGGTCACGCGGTGCGGCCCGGCAGTCGTTATCAAGTGACGTTGCCAGATGGTCGCCAACTGACGGCGGTTGGGAAAGGTTCCAATCCACGAGTCGACTGTGCCCTGTTGAAGATAACGGGTGATGTTGATGATTTGCCGTTTGTTGAGATGGGCGAGTCCAAGTCGTTGGTTCGCAATCAGCCCTGCCTTAGTATTAGCTTTCCCGGTGGTCAGGGGACGCGTGGCGTCCCCTTTGTTCGCTTTGGCCGAATTGTCGGCACCAGCAGAGGCGACGGCATGTTTCAATCATCAGCCTTGATGGAGCCCGGCGATTCTGGTGGTGCACTGTTCGATTTGCAAGGACGAGTGATTGGAATTCACTCGCGCATCGGCAGAAGCATGGAGCGGAACTATGAGGTGCCGGTTGATTCGTTCAAGAAGTATTGGAACGAATTGAACCGTGAGAAAACGTTCACGGAAATTGGGCCGCCCGTGCCAAAGCTTGGTTTCAACGGCTCGGGGCTCGCGGATGGGGCTGGCGTCGAGGTGTTCAAGGTTTTTGATGACACCTTGGCTGCGAAGCACGGCATGAAAGCCAAAGACGTGATTCTATCGGTCTATGACAAGAAGACCGTGTCGATTGACGCACTGCGCAAAGCACTCATTGCGGCTCGGGATGAGGGGGCTGATACGATCGTTGTCACGGTCTTGCGCGAGGAGAAGAAACTGGATCTGAGCATGCCCTTTGAGGTCGAGCGTGAAGCGGCGCCCAAAGTCGAATTGCCTGTTTACAGCAAGAAAGCGTTCGCAAAGCCGACGCCGATCGGCGAACTTGCCAGCCTGCCCAAGCAATTTCAAGACTTGGAATCAAAGCTTGATGATGGATGTGTCCAAGTCGTTAGCAAGTTGAGCGACAACGAGGACGTGACCATCTTGGCGACCCTGATTCAAGACACTGATTTCATGGTCAGCAAGAGCTCGATGGTGCATCAAGATCCGACGACAAAGCTGTCCGGCAAACAGGTGAAGCTCAAGATTGTTGCTCGCGATAGCAAGAACGATTTGGTCCTGTTGCAAGCGCCCAAGCCGCATCAGACAGGGGTTGAACTCACGGACTCATCTGACAACGACTCATCTGACAGCGATTCATCTGCCAAGGGCTACCGGGCCGGCTTGTTTCTGTTGACCCCCGATCCAGCCGGTCAGGGAGTGGTGAGTATTGTCAGTCGCAAAACATTCCAGTCCCAGAAACAACAGAGTCGCGGCTACCTCGGTGTGATGCCCGAGGACTACAAAGACAAAGCGGGTGCGATCTTGCGTCAGGTCACCAAAGACGGTGCCGCTGAGAAAGCTGGCCTAGAGGTCGGGGACGTGGTGACCAAGATGAACGATCAACGGATTCGAACTCACATGGAGATGCGGAATTTCTTGGGCACCGTCGACCCCAACGATACGATTGTCGCAGTGATTCTGCGCGGCGAAGAAGAGTTGAAAAAGACGATCCGTTTGGGCGTGTTTCCATCCTCCTCCAGGCATGCCGCCGACCAGATGGAAAAGAGTGGGCGTCGAGATGGGTTCGCAAAGGTCGTTTCGCATGATGCCGTCTTGGAGCCGACGGACTGTGGCGGACCGCTCTTTGACCTCGATGGAAACTTCTTGGGCGTGAACATTGCCAGGAACAGTCGAGTGCGAAGTTATGCCGTCACACCCTCGATCGTCAGGCAGCTCGTTGATGAACACACCAGCAAGAAGTGAGACGCAGCGCAGTGGGGTGAAACCCGATTAGCGAAGCGCTTCAAGGTAATCTCGTGCTCGATTGATTTCCGCAGTGACCTGGTCGGTCGTTTCCAAGATCGGCACGCCACGGGGAACTGGATGCATGAAAATCTCCGTCCAGCCTTGGTAGTCTATCTCGGTGAGTGCCTTGATCAGCGGCGTGAAATCCAGGTCGCCGCGGCCTGGCATTTGAAGCAATTCTTGTTCCTTTGGCAGTTTGTTCATGCAGCCCATGCCATGTTGCCAGGCATAAAACACAGCAATCGAATCGCCGAGCGTCTTGATCAATTGCCCAAGTGAGTCCGCATCCTGTGGCAGGTGGTAGGGGGCAAACGCGATGGCCAAATGCTTCGAAGGTCGCAGTTCCGCCAGCCATTTGAGAGAGTCAGGTGATTCGATCAGATTGTTGCCATGGTTCTCGATTGCGATGGTCACGCCGGTGGCTTCGGCGATTTCCAGGTGAGGCTTCATCTGCTCGACAAATTTACCCACCGCGCTTTTTAGCTCCGCCCCCTTTAATCCCTTGGGGCCTTTGCCTCCGGTGACGATGGTGTGGCAGGCGAACCGTTGTGCCAGACGCATCTCGTCCTGCAGTCCGAAGGGGCCGAGTTTGTACTGCGTGATGCAGCCGAGGGTGACCTGATGCTGATGCAGTAGCCCTCGGAAACGTTCCTCGCCCATCGCATCGACCTGTTCACGCTGATTGCCATGAACCCGCGGCCAAATGTCGATTGCAGTTGCTCCAGCTTTGCGGACTTCGGGAAGAATCTCTTCCAGGCTGCCTTCGCCATACATGCAGGAACCAAGCATGTATTTGAATTTCAATGCCTTGGCGTGTTGGGCAAATGCTGATTGCATTAGCAGGCTGCCGGCCAGTGTCGCCGTTGTTGCTGCGCAGAAGTGGCGGCGTTGAATTTGGTGGCGGGGCATTTGATCGTCCTCGTTGTGTTTGTCCATGGAGCCTCGGTTGCAGGTTGGTCGCGCAGGATAGGGGCAATGATTAAGTTTAGCCAGTCAAGTCGCCTGTGCTTCGTTAGATCAGGCGTGGGTGAGTTCGGAGAGTTCGCCGGTGCTGTCGGCGAATGCTTCGGTTTCTTTGCCAAAGCAGTTGAGCAAGGTGACGAATAGATTGGCCATCGGAACATCGCTGCCAAGCTTTAAGTAACGACCGTGCTGAAGTCCCAGGTTTGATCCACCCGCCAGAATCAGCGGGTAGTTATGGTTGTGGTGGGTCGTTGAATTGCTGCTGCCATACAGGATTAGCGAGTGATCGAGAACGGAACCATTTCCCTCCTGTGCCGATGCCAATCGCCTTAGAAAATAGCTGAACTGTTCGGCCATGAACTGATCCCATTGTCCCAGTTTGACGGCTCCCTCGGGCTTGTTCCAGCCATGCGCCAGGCCATGCAGGTTGCTTTTGAACCCTTCGAGTTGCGGGAACTTGCCGGCATTCGACGATGCGTCCGCCATGTTGGTGATCTGGTAAGTGGCGACTCGTGTGGAGTCGGTTCGGAACGCCAAATACATCAGGTCGTACATTGTTCGCATGAACAGTCGAGGCGCCTTGTCATCTGATTCCAGGCTCAGCATGTCGCGTTCTTCATCACGCAGCTCGGGGCGTGGGATTTCCAGCCAGCGCTGTGAACGTTCGACTCGTTGTTCGATCTGGCGTACGGAGGCGAGGTATTCGGCAAATTTCTCTTGGTCTTGTTTTCCTAATCGTCGATTGAGTGACCGTGAATCTTCCAAAACACGGTCCAGCATTTTGGAAGCGCTTTTTAGTCGGCGGCGCTGTGCGATCGAGTCTGCATCTCCCGCGCCGAAGAAGCGATCAAAGATCTGTTGCGGTTGATGCATCGCTGGCATCGGTCGGCCCTTGTCGTTATAGGACAAGGTGCTCGATCGCGTTGGCTCACCGACTCCACCATCGGTGGAAAGCACGAGTGATGAGAAACGCGTTTGATCGCTTACCGAAGCGGCGGCGACCTGATCAACGGAAATCGTGTTTTCGAGATACTGATTGTTGAGGAAGGCGCCGGTTAAAAAGGTGTCACCCGTGTCGTGGCCGCCCATTTTACGACCGTTGGGGTGCGAAAGGCCTCCAAGCACGGTCAAGTCGTCGCGGAAACATTCGAGTGGCCGCAGTGAATCAGTGAATTCAAAGTCACGCCCTTCACCTTTGGGGAACCATCTCCAGTTGGCATGTTCGCTGTCTTCTTTGGGCAAGCCGATGCCGAATCCCCAGTACATTGCACACAGGCGGCGTGGAGAATCAGTCGCCGAAGCGGTTGCCGGAGCCGCGTCTGCCATGCACTCCATCCACGGCAACGCTAGAGAAACGCCACCGGTTCCCATTAAAAAGGTACGGCGGTTAAGGTGCCACGATTTTCTTGCCATCGTTTGTTCCCAACTCGATCGAGGTTGATCTTCAGTGTTACTCTGCTGTGACAGCAGAATTGATCCGCCGTTATTTGGTCTGAAAGGATTCGCTTGTCACAATTTGTGTCACAAGGTCACCCAGCCGATAGTCATTCTTGACAAACTTATTGGTTAGATCGTCAATTGCCGATTCATCCGTTAATTCCAGTTTTCGGCCGAGTGCATAGGTCAATAAACGCGTGACCAGCGCCCGAGCGAACTGCTGCTTGCGGTTGTTTAGCAAATACCTGCGAAGGCCATCAACGCCATTGAGTTCCTGTCCGTCGGGCAACGTATCGACTGCGTTGACGGGCAGCTTATCGAACCGCTTGCCTTTTTGCCGACGGACTTCGTCTCGCCAGAGTCCAACCGCATCGAAGTTTTCTAAAGCAATGCCCCAGGGGTCGATGTCTTTGTGGCAACTCGCGCAGGCGGCTCGCTCTCGGTGCACTTCCAGTTGTTCTCGAATGGAGAGCGTTAGGAATTCCGGATCGGCTTCATCCAGAGTCGGGGCATCCGGCGGTGGAGGTGCTGGCGGGTCGTCAAGCAGCCGATCACGAATCCAGACCGCGCGACGAACGGCATGAGAATCAGCGCCCGTCGAATTGCTTAGCAACACGCTGGCGTGCCCCAAAAGTCCCCCACGATGATCGTCACGGTTAAGCTTGACTGGCCGAAAGTCTCGGCCCCAGACATCTGGATAACCGTAGTGTTTGGCCAGAGGCTCATTCATCATCGTGAAGTCTGACTGGAGCAGTTTTAGCGCACTGTCATTCTCTTGTAACAGAAACGCAAAGAACTGTTGCGTTTCGCCAATCATGTCTTGCTTCAGGCCTTCGGGGAATTTTGGATAATAGCTTTTGCTGATCGCCACTCGGTCGACGACATCCAGATTCAACCATTGGCGCGTGAACTGATCGACGAATCGCTGGGACCGTTTGTCGGCAAGAAGGCGTTCTACTTCACTTGCCAGCACTGTTTGGTTCAGCAACGAATCATCGGCGGCTCGGGCAGCAAGTTGATCATCCGGCATCGTGCTCCACAGAAAGTACGACAGTCGCGAGGCGAGTTCCGAGCTCGTCACCGGTCGCTTTTCATCGCCTGCCGGTTCGACCAAGTACAGGAAGTCGGGGCTGATGAGCGCCATGGCCAGCGTTTCTCGCATCGCCTCTTCAACGGTGGGGAACTCGGGGCGAACGGTCTGAAAGAAGTCCACAAACCGCTTAATCTCTTGTTCAGTGACGGGGCGTCGAAAAGCGCGAGGCAAAAACTGTGTCAGGGATTTATTAGCCCAGCTTGTTTCGTCGTTCTGTTGCTCCGCCGGGGCGCCGATGATCTGCCGATGAAGCTGTGGTGGCCATTGTTCAAAGAAGGGTGCTTCGAACTGGACGGAGTGAATATTGATCACGGGCAGGTTGGGCTCGTCCGGAAATTTGCCCTTTTGAGCCTTGGGACGCTGGGAGCCATCGTCGTAGGCGTTGCGAACACGAACGACAAGGCCGGGGTATTTTCCTTGTCCACGAACTGGCAGTGGATGATTTTCCAATCGCCCGCGGAACTCCAGCGTCTGTTGTGCTTCCGACTTGATCTCCACCGAGTCCACGTTACGGAACAGGATTTGAGTGTCGGGGCGGTAGCCTACCGAGAGCTCAAGAATCGGATAGCCTTTGTTGGGGCGCAGTTCAGCACTGAATGTCACTCGAATCCGAAACTCGCCTGCTTCCGGATAGTCCTTGACCATCGTGCCTAGGAACACCTGTGAACGTTGCAGGCGATTGCTGCGTTCTACGTTGCCGCGCCAGTTGCGTACATTGGACTCCGTGAATTCGTGGTCGTATTGTTGCGGAGCCGGTCCGCTGACAATCACGCGATCGAGGGCGCGGCGTGCGGTGGCCAGGGCGTACTCCAGCTGAAACGCAGACATCTGCAACGCCTGGCCGTTGTTTTGAAAGCCATCTTCGGAAGGCGAGTCCGGTGGAAGGTCTAGGGCATAATCCATGTCCAGACCCAGCAGGTCCAACAGGGTGTTTTGGTATTCCACACGATTCAATCGCCGATGCACCACTCGGCCGCTTCGTCGGCTTGTGGCTTTGACATAGTCATCGAGTGTTTTTCGGATCCAGCCAGTCAGTGACGCGAGTTCTTCGTCGGTCAGTTGATCCTCGTCTTCCGGTGGCATCTCGGCAGAATCGAGAGCGTTCAGGACTTCGTGCCATGTTTCGGCCGCCGCCCGGTTCTTCATCAGATCCGTGGACAGGGTGTCCAGACGGACCATGGATTCCTGGTTCTCCGAGCCATGGCATTGAACACACTTTGCCTGCAAGATCGGCAGAATGTCTTTCTTGAAGACTGCTGAATCGCTGTCGGCAAGCGCAGCGCTAGCCGGGATGACAGCATGCAAAAGAAACAGCAGATGCAGAATGCGATAATTCATGCGATCTGAAACGGCAGGTTGGATGGCGGGTCGGTTCCACGGGGACCGTGAGGCGGGACGTTCAGTTTACCCGTAACGATGGCTGCTGTGCCTGAAAAAATAGTTTTCTGCCGCTTCTCAGCTTCAAATTGGGCTGTTTAAAACAGGAAGCGGGTTGAATCTCTTCTTATCACAGCGGCTTTGCGGCTTCAGACCAGCAACATCAATACAGGTCTTGTTCGCCTTCGCCCCAGGAACTCACATCGCCGTCCTCATCAATTTCCACATGAATCACATTGGAATTGCAGCACACCGGGCAGTCTTCAACGTACTCCTGACGCGATCCCGCCGATGGGTCGACGGGCACGATGATCTCTTCGCCGCAGTGATTGCAGATGTAACTGGCTTCGTCGTTCATCGATCAACCCTTTCTCACCAAATTCACTGACACGAGCTCTACGACTAGCGATCGTAGCGATGAACAATCTTCAATCAAGCCTGCATTGAGAATCTCCAGAGTTCAGCTTTGGGCTGCGAGCTGCCCACCGCGCGGCGCCGTCGCGAGGCAGTAGCGGCATCCGCAACGTCTTGCTGTGCTTCATTTCACGGCCATCCACACTCGCTTGGGCGATGGGTTAGGCAAACTCTTTCAGCTTGATGCGTTGAATAGCCAAGCCAACAGTGGCTCTGCGGTTTTTCGCCGCCCGGGGACTTCGCCACTGGCTATACTAGGGGATCCCGCCTCCAATCCCACCTCTTTCGCATTTACCGATGTCAGATCGCCTGCTTACAAGGTTGTCGTTCGCGTTCGTCATTTCAGTGGCGATGTTATCGGGATGGATGTGTCCCCAAAATGCAATGGCTGTGGATCCAGATCCCGTTGATTCCGTCGCCGCGGACTCGTCAGGATCGGGCTGGTCAGGATCGGACTCGGCGGTCGACGTTCCGGTCAGTTTCGAGCTGGACATCCAGCCAATCTTAGCTGCTCACGGATGCAATGCCGGAGCCTGTCATGGGAAGCAGCGTGGGCAGAACGGGTTTCAGTTATCGCTGCTCGGATTTGATTCTGATTTTGACTACAACGCACTGGTGCATCAATCGCGTGGTCGTCGGCTGTCGGTGTTGGCTCCGGAATCAAGTTTGTTGATCCAGAAAGCGACAGCGGAATTGCCGCACGGCGGTGGACGCAAGATCGAACCCCATTCCAAGTCCTTTACCAAGCTTGCCAGTTGGATTCGGCAAGGTGCGCCGCGGCGTCTGAATGATGAGCCTCGGCTGGAGTCAGTGAAACTTGCCGAAACAGAATTCTCTTTGTCGCCTTCCGCTGAGGCTCAGTTGTCGGTGACTGCACATTACAGTGACGGAACCGAGCGAGAGGTGACGGAGCTGACTGGCTATCTGTCCAATGATGCAACGGTTGTCGCAGTCGACGAGCAAGGGCGATTGAAAGCGGGACCGATTCCGGGTGAGACTGCGGTCATGGCTCGTTACATGAATGTGATCTGTGTGGCCAATGTCTCGATCCCTCGAACAGAGAAGTTGCCCAGCGATTTCTATGCTCAGCAACCACGCCGCAACTTCGTCGATGCCTTGGTTTATGAAAAGCTGGCACAGATTCAGGTGCAGGTTTCCCAGCCGGCCCCCGAGCATGTCTTCATGCGGCGAGCTTACACGGACATTATCGGTCGCCTACCATCACCTGAAGAAGCACGCCAGTTTCTTGATTCTGATGCTGCGGACAAGAAGGCCCAGTTGATCGACCGCTTATTGCAGCAGCCAGAGTACGTGGACCACTGGGCTAACCAGTGGGCTGACCTCTTGCGTCCCAACCCCTATCGCGTGGGCATCAAAGCTGTCCTGAATTATGACAATTGGATTCGTCAGCAATTCCGCGACAACGTTTCGTACGACGAATTTGCCAGGCGTTTGATCACGGCGAAGGGAAGCACTTGGCACAATGGGGCGGCAACGCTTTATCGTGATCGCCGTAGTCCTGACGAGATTGCAACGCTGATGAGTCAGTTGTTCTTGGGTGTGCGATTGGAGTGTGCAAAGTGCCATCACCATCCGTTTGAAAAATGGAGTCAGCACGACTTTTATTCCTTCGCTGCCTACTTTGGCAAAATCGGTCGCAAGGGAACGGGGCTGTCGCCTCCGATCTCGGGCAGTGAAGAGATCATGTTCGTTTCGAACAAAGGTGAAGTTCGACATCCGGTCACCGATGAAGTGTTAGCGCCGCAACCTTTGTTTGGAAGCGCCGAGGTTGCCGACCGAACCGACCCTCGCGAAGCCTTGGCGGAGTGGATGACTTCGCCAGACAACGAATACTTCGCCCAGGTGCAAGTGAATCGAGTGTGGGCTCAGTTGATGGGACGTGGGATCGTCGATCCTGTGGATGATTTGCGCAGTACCAATCCGCCTAGTAATGCCAAGTTGCTCGGTGAATTGGCCAAGCATTTTCAGGAAACCCATTATGACCAAAAGGCATTGATCAAGACGATTGCGTTGTCGCAAGTCTACGGGCTGAGTTCGGTCCCGAACGAAACCAATCAGGGTGACCGGCTGAACTATTCTCGGCACTATCGGCATCGACTGCGAGCGGAGGTGTTGCTGGATTCGGTGGCGTTGGTGACTGAAACGGCTGACTCTTTTTCGGCACTGGCTCCGGGTTCACGTGCGAATCAAGTTTGGACGCATCGGATTGATTCAGTCTTTTTGGATACCTTTGGCCGTCCCGACGAAAATAAGGATCCGCCTTGCGAACGCGTGAGTGACTCTTCGGTGACGCAGACTTTGCATTTGATGAACTCGCGGCAATTAGACAATCGTGTTCGAAGTGACGCGGGTCGAGCGGCAAGACTGGCCAAAAGTGACAAGACTTCAGCGGAAGTCGTCCAGGAGCTTTATTTGGCCATGTTCTCGCGACGACCGACGGCTGAAGAAAACGTTTACGCCGAACAATTGCTGAACGCTGCTGGCGACAACCGGCGTGCAGTGATCGAAGACTTGATGTGGGCGATGATTAACTCCCCAGAATTCATTATTCAGAATTGAGTGCGACTGACTCGCAAAGAGGAATTCGAATCGATGGCAATGAGTTGGAAAAACTGTGAAGGCATCTCCAGGCGGGATGGCTTAAAACTCGGCCTGGGCGGCTTGGTTGCCGGTGGCCTGTCCGGCGCACTTGGAGCACGCGCACTTGGATCCGATCGCACTGGCCCATTAAAGCCAGCCAATGCCAAACGGTCGGAAACCGATGCCGATGCTTGCATTCTGGTATGGCTTGACGGTGGTCCCAGTCACTACGAAACCTTTGATCCCAAGCCCGAAGCGCCTGTTGAGATTCGCGGGGCTTACAATCCGATCGCAACCCAGACTCCCGGAATCCTGTTTTCCGAGCGGATGGAAAAACTGGCCGCACTGACGGACGATTTGGCGATTGTTCGCTCGATTCGACACAATCAGGGCAACCACGGCGCGGGAAATCATTACATGATGACCGGGGCCCCGCCTCGAATTCCGGTTGGCTGCGGAGCGTTTGTGAGCTTTCACCCAAGTCTTGGAAGTGTGGTTTCCAAAGAAATTGGCGCGCCGCATGGAATCCCTGCGTACTTTTCGTTGCCACGGATGTCGCGATCTGGTGGGCCCAATTTCCTGGGCAGCAAGTATGCACCCTTCATTGTTCCAGACAGTCCCAACAGTTCCAGTTTTCGAGTTCGTGATGTCACGATCCCGTCCGGTTTGACTGACGGTCGATTTCAGTCGCGCCAGGCGATTCGCGAGAACATCGACAAGATGCTCCGTTTTCATCACGCGCAAGTCGGCGATCCCGCACTGGCGGTTGACGAGTTCTACGATCAGAGCATGCAGATCATCAGCAGCCCTGAAGCCCAGGCTGCATTCGATATTCATCAAGAACCGGGTGAGATTCGCAACGCGTATGGCCGCAATACATTTGGTCAGCAGGCATTGCTCGCCCGGCGGCTGGTCGGTGCAGGCGTGCCGTTCGTGACGCTCTACCATGGTGGTTGGGACCATCACGTCGACATCTTTCCGCGTCTGGATGAGAAGTTGCCCCCGTTTGAGGCAACCGTCGCGGCGCTGATCTCCGATTTGAAGCAACAAGGCATGCTGGAACGGACCTTGGTCGTTGTGCTAGGCGAATTTGGTCGAACGCCCAAGATCAATGATCGAGGTGGACGCGATCACTGGTCCAATGCCATGAGCGTTCTCTTCGCAGGCGGCAAAACACCCGGTGGCCAAGTCATCGGCGCAACGGATCGTCAAGGTTATACCGCGATTGAACGCGTTCTGTCGCCAGAGAATTTTGTGTCGACGATCTATCGCAAGTTAGGCATCGATCCAGGGCAAGTGATGTATACGCCGGAAGGTCGACCGACACACTTGGTCAGTGATGCCAATCCGATTGAAGAGTTAATGGGTTAATGGTGGTTGAAAAAGTCTTGGTCCGGGCGGAGTTTGGACAGATCGGCAGGCAATGGATTCTTTTCAGCTTCGTGCAGCTGTGGCTGTTGGCCACGGGCACGGGGAGTGCATTCGCACAGGTCCAGCTGGATCGTTTTTTTCCTCCCGTCATCACCACCGGTGTGCAATCCGCTGCGGTGGCTGAGGGGAAGTTTCCGACGTGGCCGCCCACGGTTGAATCCAGTCGCCAGGACATCCAGATTGCCATCGGCAAAGATTCTGGCAAGCTAGAGTTCACGGTTCCCAAGGACGCTGCTCCCGGAGTCGCATGGATTCGGTTTTTTGATGCTGAATCGGCTTCACAGTTGATTCCGATTCTTGTCTCGCGGTTTGCAGTCACTGAAGAAAAAGAACCAAACAACGAACGGCAGCAGGCCAATTCGCTTCACTTACCAGCCGTTGTTGCGGGGCGACTTCAAGCGGGTGGTGATAGTGACTGCTACCGCATCAGCGTCAGTCAAGGAAGGCCACTGATTCTTTCGGCCACCGCCAACCAACTGCTTCGCTCACCAATGGATGCTGTGTTGCAGATCACGGATTTGCGTGGGAACGTGCTCGCACAATCGGATGATCAGCGCGGGTTGGACCCCCAACTTGTCTTTACGCCTGCCGCAGATCAAGAGCTGCTGATTCGTCTCTTTGCGTTTCCGTCAACGCCGAATAGCACCGTTGGTTTCGCAGGCTCACCAGCATACGTGTACATCTTGAATGTGACCCAAGGGCCGTTTTTGGATCACGCCGTTGTGACTGGCTCCGAAACGATCCCGTTTGGCTATCACATCGATCCTGGTTCGACGGTTCAAGTCCAAAGGGGCGATCAAGTCTCGCCACCCATCGCTTCGATGCCCGACACGCTGGGATGGTGCTTTCTGGCAGGCGAAACGTTCGGCGAGTCGACCTATTACCGCGAGGCATTTGAGGCAAAGCTTCCGGTGGAGGTGTTTGGGCACATTCGGCGTCCCAAGGAATCACACACGGTTTCATTCGCAGCCCAATCTGGAACCAAGTATCGTGCCGAAGTACGCTCCAAAGGAGACGGTTTTCTGTTGGATTCGAAACTGGAAGCCGTGGAGGCGAAATCTGGGACGGTGTTGGCCAGCAACGACGATCAGACCCGCGGTGGCTATGATGCCGCGATTGAATTCACACCGAAGTCCGATGGGCAGGTGGATCTCAATCTTACCGAAATGCTAGAGGCCTTCGGTCCGCGTCACTTTTACCGGCTTTCGATCCGTCCGGCAGTTCCTGCCTACAAGCTTTCGGTGGCATCCGATCGATTTGTACTTGCGAGTGACAAACCGCTGGAGATCCCTGTTTCAATCCAGCGAGAGTTCGGCTTCGCCGGGAAAGTTGAAATCAAACTTCAAGGCTTGCCCGCTGGAGTGACCTGCAATCCCGTGATCTCCGAATCAAAAGGCGAGACCGCGAAGTCTGTCAAGCTGATTCTGAAATCCGGTGAGATTGAATCGGGGCACCACTCGATCCGCGTGATCGGAAAGCAGCTTGATGTCCCAGTTGACAGCAAGGATGCCGACCCCAGCGAAGCCGCGATCACGGCTTCGTTTTCAGTGCGGCCCTCGATCGAAGTCAATGATCTTTGGCTGACACTCAAGCCGACTGACAAGGCGAAAGAGCAATGAGTATCCGAATCTTCCCGTGCCGATTGAAGGGGTTGGTTTTTACCGGCCTTTGGTTGGCAGGCTTGAGCAATCTGTCTGCGGCTGACTTGGAAGTCGCCGAGCTTCCCGCTGATCGACAGGTTTCGTACAGCCGTGACATCGCCCCTGTGATCAAGAGGAGTTGTCTCGCATGCCACAATGACCAGGAAGCCGAAGCTGGCGTCAATCTAGAGACCGTTGAAACAATGCGGGCATCGGATGTTGATGAGGTACTGATTCCCGGCAAGCCTGACGCCAGTCGCTTGTTTGTGCTCGCCACGCATCGCGATGATCCTGTGATGCCGCCAGAGGACAACGAAGTTTCCGCGTCAACGCTTCGCCCGATCGAGCTCGCCCTGCTCCGTCGCTGGATTGAAACCGGCGCGAAAGTCGATGCGATGCAGTCATCGGTGCAAGCGATTGCTTTTCAGCCATTGCCTCGGCAACTGAAATCGAACTACAGCTCCGCGATGACTCCCGATGCTCGACTTGCCGCGGTGAGCTTTGGGAATCGCATTCAAGTTTTTGCAGGCGATGACGCCACGGCCGTCGCTGAACTGACGACCGTTAACGGCGGGCAAGCGATGGCGGCGCACCAAGACTTTGTTCGTGACCTGGTGCTGGATGCTGAAGGACGCCAGCTGATTTCCAGCGGCTATCGGAACGTCAAAATTTGGGCCAGGTCATCGCCAGAGGCGGTGGCTATTCCCACCGTTGATGCGCCAGCGGTGATTGCAATGGCAATGAATCGAACGGGGACTCATGTGGCAAGCCTTGCACCGCAGGGGCAAGTGAGCGTTGCCGAGCTCGGCAAGACTCGCTGGGATTGGACAAAGGGGTTTGACCGGCCATCGAGTTGGCTTGGCGAAGGGGCGGCGGTTGCCATGATGGCTGTCAATGATCTCGGTGATGCGGTCGCTGTTGGATCAGAAAAACAGCTCTGGATCCTGCGTGTCGATGCTCAGCAAGTCGAACCGATCCAATTGTCAGCAGACCTTACAAAGATCATCTGGGCGCCTGACGGACGTCTTTTGATGGCGGGCTCTGGAGGACAATTATGGGTCGCTAGCCGAGTTCAAGAGCAATGGGCTTTGAAAGAGTATGCCCTGCTCGGTGAATCGCTAACTCACTTTGGCATCGGTGCGGCGAAGCCAACGCGCGTTGTTGCCATCGATCATGCGGGGCATGTCGCAACGCTTGATCTTGATGACGGAAACGTTCAGGCGATTGGGAAGTTGCCATCACCGATGGGTTCTGTAGCAGTGTTTCCCGATGGAGAGGGGCTGTGGGCGGTGGACGAGTCTGGAAGCCTTGGTGTTTATCGCTTTGCGGAAACAAAGTGGGTTGAGCTTGCCAAGTCGGATCCGGTCTCCGTTGAACGTTATCAGCAAACGCGATGGATGTCACTGGTTGGAGAACGGCTGGTTGCGGCAGACGAGAAAGATTTGTCTCAAGCCGAGGCGGACGTGAAAGCCGAACAGGAGAGTTTGGAAGCCCTCGGCAAAGATCTTGACGCTAAGACCAAGGCGCGAGAAGAAAAACAACAAGCAGCCAAAGCCGCCAAGCTGGCCGCTGAAACGGCAACCGAAAAGGCCGCTCGGGCAAAGGCCGCCCAAGAGCAGGCAAATTTAAAACGCACTGAACTTTCAAATTCAATCAAGAAGCTTGACCAGAGGCTGGACGCAATCCAACAAGAGCTTGCCACGCTGAAAACGCAAAAAGCAGATCAGGAGAAGCAGCTCAGCGAGATCCCCGATGCCAAGCAGTTGGCCGAAGCGGTGAAGTCGGCCAGCGATGTGGCTGCGAAGGCTAGCAAAGACTCGCAGGCAAAGCAGGCCGAGTTAATTGCTGCTGAAAGTGCTGTTAAAGCCACGGAGGAAACAAAGAAACGTGGCGAAAAATTGCTCTCTGAGTTGACCGAAAAAGTCACTCAGCAAAAGCAAGTCGTCCAAGCCTCGGAAGCCTTGCAAGCGGAGCGAATGAAAACAGAGGCGGCGGCCAAGGCGATCGCAGAGCCATCGAACGCCTCCGATCGCGGCCTGGTTGTGCTTGCCGGTGCAAAGCGTTTGTTGACCTACAGTGAAGCCTCGTCGACTTGGAGTCTTTGGTCGGATTCAGGTCATTGGTTGGCCCAGGTCCCCGAGTTGTCAGCTCAGCAAGCCATTGTCGCAAGCGGTGAATCGAACTTACTGGCCAAAGCAACTGACGGGACTTATTCTGTCGTGCGATTCGATCCCACGCGTTGGCAGCTTGCTCGTGTCATCGGGTCTGTGGCTGGCGAGAGTCCGTTTGTCGACCGCGTGCTCTGCTTGGACCGAGATCCCAGTGGCCGTTACCTGGCGACCGGAGGTGGACAGCCTTCGCGGAACGGAGAGTTGTTGATTTGGGATCTTGCCGATGGTCAGTTGGTTCAGCGAATGGACCAGCCACATTCGGACACGGTGGTCAGTCTGCGATTTTCGCCGGATGGTAAAACGCTTGCCTCGGGAGGCGCCGACCGAATGATCAAGTTATGGAATACAGCCGATTGGTCGTTGATCAAGACGCTTGAAGGTCACACGCATCATGTGACAGCGATCGATTGGAACGTGAATCGTCGCCAGCTTTCGAGCGGTTCTGCAGACGAGACCGTCAAGGTCTGGGACGTTGAAACCGGCAAGGCTGAACGAACGATCAGTGGTCTGAAATCCGAAGTCACCAAGCTCCGTTATGTCGGTCGCGATGATCGGATCGCGATTGCCTGTGGCGATGGATCGTTTCGCGTGTATCGTACCGACGATGCCAAGCGGGAGATCAATGTCAAGCTGCCTGGGGGATACTTATACACACTTGGCGGTGACCAGGAAGGCACGCGTTTCGTCGTCGGCGGATCGTCCGGGCAGGCGGTCGTTGTGGATCAGAGCGGCAAGCAAGTCGTGGGACTGAACGCCAGCGAGTAACGATTGCTGGAACGCGTGATCACGACTGGCTTTGTCAGTCGCTTCGCCTTGCATCAACCCATCGGCAAGTCACTTCTGGCCAGGCAGTCTCGTCCGCTCCACCCAAGCTGTGATGTCAGAAAACGGGTCCGTGTCATTGGTGCATCGGCCTGGTTCAACACCAGTGCCGAGCTCCATTGCCCGTCTAGCCTGACGGGATTCGCTCCTTGCGAAGACGTGGACCCAAGCGGCGTTGCTAGATCCCTAGTTCTTTTTTGGCTTCAGCAAATTTCTCAACGGCAAACGCCAAGTCTTCTTCGGTGTGTGCGGCGGAGATTTGCGTTCGGATCCGTGCTTTCCCCTTTGGAACGACTGGATACGAGAAACCAATCACGTACAGACCTTTGGTTAGCAACAGGTTTGCCATTTCCGATGCCAGGCTGGCATCGCCGAGCATGATCGGAACGATGGGGTGTTCGCCTGGGATGATTTCGAATCCCAGTTTGCCGAGTTCACTGCGGAAGAACGTCGTGTTCGATTCCAGGCGATCACGCAGTTCGGTGGATTGCGTGAGCCGATCGATGGCATGCAAGGAAGCCGCAACAATCGGTGGGGCGACCGAGTTTGAAAACAGATACGGTCGACTGCGTTGACGCAGCAGGTCAATGATCTCACGTCGCCCGCTGGTGTAACCACCACTGGCTCCGCCAAGGGCTTTGCCCAGCGTTCCGGTGATCACATCCACTCGGTTCATCACATCATGATGTTCATGCGTCCCGCGTCCGGTCTTACCGAGGAAGCCGACTGCATGGGAATCATCAATCATCATCAATGCGTTGTGTTTATCAGCCAGGTCGCAGATTCCGGGAAGATCCGCGATGACGCCATCCATTGAAAACACGCCGTCGGTGGCGATCATTCGAAAGCGTGCCTCGCTTGCTTTTTCAAGTTGTGCTTCCAGGTCGCTCAGGTTGTTGTTTTTGTAACGAAACCGTTGCGCTTTGCACAACCGCACGCCATCAATGATCGATGCGTGATTCAGTTCATCTGAAATGATGGCGTCTTCAGCGGTCAGCAGTGTCTCGAACAGACCGCCATTGGCATCAAAGCAAGAGGTATAAAGGATCGTGTCTTCCGTTCCCAGGAACTCACTGAT
Organism: Stieleria bergensis; assembly: GCA_007745635.1. Lineage (GTDB taxonomy): Bacteria > Planctomycetota > Planctomycetia > Pirellulales > Pirellulaceae > Stieleria > Stieleria bergensis. Next base: position 6,779,491 of record CP036272.1, on the reverse strand, counting down.
CTTTTGCTCAAGCTGTTTGTGAATCTGTTGCGTACCACAGATGAAACGAACGGAGGAAAGTCCGTAGCCCCAATCGGCCAGTCCTTCCTGAGCCGCCTTTACGACTCCCTGGTCATCCGAGAGTCCCAGGTAGTTGTTCGCGCACAGGTTCAAGACCGTTTCGCCATCGCCAACTTGAATCCGCATTTCCTGGGGCGACTGAATCACGCGTTCGGATTTATACAGTCCGCCGTCACGGATTTCAGTGAGTTGCTGTTCAAGATGTTTTTGAAATTCGCCGTACATTGATTCGCTTTCATTCAAAGAAGAAAAGACAATCGACTTGATCGAGGTCAATCCGGTGAGACGTCACCGCTGACTCTCGGTTTCATCATTGCCAGTTTAAGATCACCTTTCCAGACTGCCCGCTAAGCATCACATCAAACCCTTTTTGGAATTCAGTGTAATGATAGCGATGTGTCACAACGGGTGAGATGTCGAGGCCGTTTTGCAGCATCACGGACATCATGTACCAAGTTTCGTACATTTCGCGACCGTAGATACCCTTGATGGTCAACATGTTGAAAACCACATCATTCCAATCGATGGCGAGCTCTTCGGTGGGAATTCCCAGCATCGCGATTTTGCCGCCGTGGCACATTTGGCTGATCATATCGCGAAACGCATCTGCGTTGCCAGACATTTCTAATCCGATATCAAAGCCTTCCTTCATGCCCAGTTCACGCTGAACGTCGCTGAGTGATTCCGTGCGAACATCGACGACACGGGTGGCTCCGAGTTGCTTGGCCAATTCCAGACGCCAGGGATTCACATCGGTGACCACAACGTTTCGCGCTGAGGCGTGTCTGGCGACGGCTGCCGCCATGCAGCCAATGGGGCCAGCCCCTGTGATCAAAACGTCTTCGCCCAGAGTGGGGAATGATATTGCGGTGTGAACCGCATTGCCCAAAGGATCAAAGATCGCCGCGATGTCTCGATCGATCGAGTCATCGTGTTGCCAGACATTGGTCATTGGCAGCGCGATGTATTCCGCAAAAGCGCCAGGCCGATTGACGCCGATCCCTGCGGTGTCTGCACACAGGTGGCGACGTCCAGCCCAGCAGTTACGGCAGCGACCGCAGACCACATGGCCTTCGCCGCTGACGATCTGGCCAGCCTTGAAGTCGGAAACGTTACTGCCTACATCAACGATTTCGCCGACGAATTCATGTCCGACCACCATGGGCACGGGGATCGTTTTCTGCGCCCAGGAGTCCCACTTGTAGATATGCAGGTCTGTGCCACAGATCCCTGTGCGATCGACTCGTATCAAGACGTCGTTGATGCCAACTTCTGGTTCTGGGACGTCCTCAAGTGACAGTCCTGGCTGAGCATTCCGTTTTACTAACGCTTTCATCTGGTTGGCCCACTCTGAAGATGAATGTTGAAGCTTGTGACAGTTGAGATGCCTGGGGCGCGTTGTTTGTGACAAGAGATCCCAGGTGAAGAGGGGCAACAATCCACAACCAGCGTCGTGTGGCGGCTCTCCTCCAAGACCGTTCTTTCTTAGTCACGATTGATTCAGTGTATCCCCGATTCATTGGCCTTCGCAGTGCCGAATCAGTGAAGTTATTGAATACTCAGGAACACGCCAACCCAAGGCCTAGGGTCCGTTGATCGGCTAACCGACAGCCACGTTCAAACGGATGCCTACACCGCATTTTATAAGCGCATGATTCGAGAACGTTCAGGCCAGTTCGGCACGCAATGTGGTTAAGCGACAGCCCTCTTCCACCACAACCCAGGCGATGCCTCTCCGGCGCAATCGCACCACTCTGTGCACCACTCTGTGCACCACTCTGTGCACCACTCTGTGTGCCACTCTCTGTGCCACTCTCTGTGCCACTCTCTGTGCCGCTTAGGTCTTCCCTTCGTACGGATCAGCAAACGCGCCAAACGCACCCAGTCCACCGTCCACTTCCAGGTCAGCCCCGGTCACGAACGAGGCTGAATCGCTGCACAGCCACATCACCGCATTGGCAACTTCATCCACTCTGCCGATCCTTCCGACCGGGTGACGATTTGCCAGTGCTTCGCCACCGCCTTGGGCTTCCAGGCTCGCACGCACCATTGGCGTGTCAATCGCACCCGGAGAAACCGAGACCACACGGATGCCCATGCGAGCGTATTCAACGGCCCATTGCTTGGCTTGCATGATGTTGGCTGCTTTGATGGGGCCGTAAACGCCAACATGTCTGGCCGTGCGATGCGCTTGCCCGCTTGCGATATTGCAAATCACGCCGCGCTGTTGTTGCTTCATCTGTGGAATCACGTTTCTAGCCATCAGGTGGTAGCCACGGAAGTTAATCCCAACCATCCGGTCAAAGACATTCTCCGGCAATTCGTCGATCGGGTGGTATGAATCCGCTGGCTGGATCCCGGCATTATTGATCAAGGCATCGATGCGCCCAAAGCGATCGATGACCTTCCTGACGGTCGACGAGCATTGTTCTTGGTCGGAAACATCGCAGTGATAAAAGACGACCTGGTCAGGCAGTTCCGTTGAGTCCGGTTGATCAATGTCGACACAGATGACGGTCGCATTGGACTCCGCAAACGCTTGGCAGATCCCCAAGCCGATCCCGCTCCCTCCACCGGTGACAATGACCACTCGATCAGAGTAATCATATCGGACCATCGCCTTTTCGTTCTTCATCTTGGATCCCACTGTGGCTCTACGCTGCGTTGGATGGTCTGGCTGACAACCGACCTGCGCAGTCGAGATTCGATTACAATTCAGGATGCGGGAAACGCATCGTCGCTGGCTGCGCTGTTGATCTTAATGCAGGTCTCGATTGCTGTCATGAGAAACCCCGCTTCAGATTCATTCCTTTTCTAAGCGTAAACTGCGATGTCTGATCGAAGAGCCTTTTTGAAAACAAGTGTCGGCGTTGCATCGGGGGTCGTCGCTGGCGGCTACGGGCAACAGGAGCAGGTGCTTGCCGCCAGTGCTGTTGCCAGTGAACGCATTCGTCTGGGTGTGATTGGGATTGGCCCCCGAGCCAAATACGTCTTGGGCGGAATGCTGAAGCACAAAGATGTTCAATGCGTTGCCATTGCTGATGTTCAGCAAACAAGACGGGATGCCGGCAAGAAGCTTGTCGACAACGTGTACGGTGACGCTGCCTGCGAAACGCTCGGTGATTTTCGTCAGTTGCTCGACCGCAAGGACATTGACGCGGTGTTCATTGCCACCGGCGACCGTTGGCACGCCACGGCATCGATGTTGGCTGCCGAAGCGGGCAAGGACGTTTACAGCGAAAAGCCCTGCGGCATCACCATCGATCTGTGTAAGCAACTTGCCGAAACCATCGATCGAACGGGACGCGTCTTTCAAGCCGGTACGCAGCGTCGCTCCGTTGCGAACTTTGTCGAGGCAGTGCGGTTGGTGCATGACGGCGTGCTGGGCGATCTCAAGTCACTGCATGCGACGGTTTACGTTCCCGAGATCAAAACACAATGGCTGCCGGGACAGCCAACCCCCAATGCAAAACAATGTGATTGGAACCTCTGGTTAGGGCCCGCTCCCTGGCGGCCTTATCATCAAGATTATGTCAACGGTCGATGGCGAGGCTACTATGACTTTGATTCCGGGGCGCGGCTCTTGGACTGGGGAGCGCACACCGTGGATCTTTGCCAGTGGGCTCATCATGCGGATGATACCGTGCCTGTTCAATACGCTGCGGATGAAAAAGGTGTCACGGCGACTTATGCCGATGGGACGCCGCTGCGGATCGATTTCCTGCAAACGCCCTTTGGCCAGCGTCCGGGATGGATTCAGTCACTGGGGACTTGTCCGGTGCGATTTGTCGGCAGCAAAGGCATTGTCGAAGTCGGCGATAGCGGCGGGATTGTGGTGTCCCCAGAGAAGTTGATGTCGGCGGTCAAGCCATTGCCACAAAAGGGTTCCGGCTTGGATGTCGAAGCGCACAGCCGAAACTTCTTTGATTGCATCAAGTCCCGTGAGTTGCCGGTCGCCAATCAAAACGCCATGCGGCAGTCGCACATCGCCTGTCATGCCGCCGCCATCGCTTGGATGCTGGGGCGGACCGTTAAACTCGACCCCAAGACGCTGCAGTTCCTGGATGACGACGAAGCCAATCGACTCTGTGCACGGCCCGAACGAAACTGGCAATAGCCACGGCCGTTCGCGTTGCCCTGAGACCTGTCGCTTGACGATTCTGATCCCCGACCTGATGGTCGATGAAACCAGCCCTCCTGCACTGATGATCAATGAAATCGCTTCTTAACACTCTCTTGCTTTGCCTCTTGACGTTTCACAGTGTTTCCGCTGCGAAACAGCCCAATGTCGTTTTTATCCTGGCAGACGACTTGGGGATTGGCGATGTGGCCTGCTATGGCGGGGAACGTTGTCTGATCGAGACGCCTAACATCGATCGCTTGGCTCGCAGCGGAGTCCGTTTTACTGATGCGCATCCAAATGCCTCCGTTTGCGGGCCCACTCGCAGAGCATTGATGACCGGTCGCTACCCGTGGCGATTTGGTGCGGCGGTGAACAGTGGACCCTGGGGGTTCGTGGGGCCAAAACCCGGTACAGAAAAATCGACGCTTGGCAAACTCCTGCAACGATCCGGATACGAAACCGGATATGTCGGCAAGTGGCATCTCGGGACAACGATGACGACCCTGGACGGCAAAAAACAGGGTCCCGACAATGTCGACTATACAAAACCGTTGAAGTACGGCCCCGTGCAGTTTGGGTTCGATGAGAGCTTTATTCTGCCGGGATCTCTGGACATGTACCCCTACGCGTTTGCTCGGAATCATGTCTGGCAAGGCGACATCACCGCGCAAAAAGGATGGAGTGCCTTCAATCGCGTCGGGCCTGCTGAAAAGGATTTCCAAGATCACGAAGTGCTTGAGACCTTTTATCAGGAAGCCGAGTCATTCATCCAACAGCAACAAACAGGTAAGCCGTTCTTTCTGTTCCTTGCGCTCACTGCACCTCACACGCCCACCAGTCCTGGCACACAATGGCAAGGCAAAAGTCAACTCGGGGTGTATGGCGATTTTGTCATGGAAGTCGATCACTCCGTTCAGCGGGTCGTGAAATCGCTCAAAGACAAGAATCTTTACGAGAACACTCTGATCCTGTTCTCCTCTGATCATGGGCCGGCGCCTTATGCTGGCAATCTGCTCAAATCCACCCCTGCACAGATTCATCAACTTGAAAAAGCGGGACACTATCCAAGTGGTCCGCATCGAGGATACAAGTTCTCTGCGTACGAGGGAGGCTTGCGAGTCCCATTGATCGCCAGTTGGCCGGGCCAGACGCCGCAGGGAGAAACCTGCCAGGCATTGGTCGGGTTGAACGACTTATTCGCGACCTTTGCTGAACTGGCCGGTACGGAAATGAAGCCTGATGAAGGTCCTGACTCGATCAGCTTTGCCAATCTACTGCGGCACCCAGATGATCTGGGACTTCGAAAAACACTGGTCCTGCAGTCTGTGGCTTCATTTGTGATTCGAGACGGTGATTGGAAACTTTGTCTTTGCCCAGGAAGCGGAACCCAGGCCAATTCAGAGAACGCTCTGGGCAGTGACCCGATGCCCGATGTGGCCTGGGCCAAGGCGCTACAGAACTTCTCCGGTAAGCCAACGGAGTTGGATCTACTCAAGCCTCCCTTCGTGCAGTTGTTCGATCTCTCTCAGGATCCTCATGAGGACAAGAACTTGGCCGCCGAACAGCCACAGCGGGTCGAGCAAATGGTGTTGGAGTTAAGACGCCAAGTCGCTAGCGGTCGCAGCACTCTCGGTCGACCATTGAAGAACGACAGGAACGTCAAGGTGGTCAATCTAAAGGATCCACGCCTTCCCGCCGTTGTTCGCCAACGCTTGCGGTAACCAGCTCTCCTTTCCAGATGCGAGCCATGCTTTTTCGATCTGCTTTTCTCTCTGCCATCGTTGTCTTTTCGGCCTGCTTCGCTGCGTCGCCTGTTGCAACGCAGCGGAGGCTGGATGTAACGCTTCCCCGCAGAGATCACTCACCCAGCACGCGTGTTAGGCAATCCATCGAAGTTCGTCCAGGAACGCGTTCACTCGTGGTGCCCGAGGGGAAGTCTTTACTGGGACATTCCCAAGCACCGTTCATCAGTTGGCTTCCAAGCCGAAGTAATCCACATGCAGTGATCGCCGGAAAGACATGGCCACGCCAACGTTGGGTTGCTTTATAAATCCTGCGATTCAAATCACAATGCTTCCATCCCATAGACTGACCATGCTCACTCGAGTGTTCCTGTTTCTGATCCTTGGCTCTTCAATCTGCCAAGCACAACATACCTGGCAGAAGCCGAAGCCGTTGATCCCTCGGTCGAAGGTCGAACAGATCATTGGTCGAGTTGAACAATCTGAGCCGTCCAAAGATCGACGCATTGTGTGGGTCTGGGGGTATGACAAACCACATCAGCCAGGCGCTCACGATTACCTTCGCGTTCGGGATCTGATGACCGGATTGCTTGCTAAAGTCCCTCGGTTCACGATCGAGCACGCGTATCTGTTTCCGTCCCAGGAACAATTTGAAAATGCGGATCTTGTCGTCATGTACTTGCATTTGCCACAGCTAACGACACGGCAGTATTCGATGTTCAGGTCGTATCTTCAACGCGGCGGCGGTGTGGTTGCGATCCATGAGACGGCGATCATGCGGCCTTCGTCGGAAGGCAAAAAACTAGCCGAATGTCTTGGCATGGCTTGGGACGAAGGACGTTCGCAGTGGGGAGCGATCTTTGAAGACATCACCATTGATAATGCGCATCCGATCTTCAAGGGATTCCCCAACAAGCTCTCCATCGTCGACGAATTCTACTGGGACCTTCATCGGATGGATGGAGTCAATGTTCTGGGCACAGTACGAACAGGGCCACCAAAACGAAGCTCTGCGCGGGTGCCTGAATCGATGCTGTCCAAGTCTCGCTCGCCAATGTTCTGGACCTTGGAATCAGGCGCTGGCCGAGTGTTCGGCACAACCTTAGGGCACAATACATTCAGCTATTATGATCCGGAGTTGCGGATCGTCTTGTTTCGAGCCATGGCTTGGGCGATGAAGGAATCCGCCGATCCGCTAATGCCGTTGGTTTGTGAAGGGATCACCAACCAGCAGAACAGGGTGGGAACAACCGACGACATGCGAGACTGGAAAGGCAAACGTCGCGCCCCGCCATCGGGCGACTAATCAAACGCCCTGTTGTGGTTGAGTGTCTCGTGCTGTTTCCGCGCCAACGACCGCTAGAATGTGACAGCGGTGTTGTTTTTTATCGCACTCTTCAAACGCCAATTCCTCTGTTCAGTTATGATGGCGGACCAAAGTTTTGCAGCCTAGCGGCAGCGCAGAGCCACGCGGGACCTGCTGTCGGTTTAGGTTCGAAGTCACACACCTTGCGAGATTACTGATGTTGAAGCCACTTTCTTTGTCCTTGCTAGTCGCGTCAGCGATGCTCAGTCCTGTTACTGCGGCACCGCCGATTCGCCAATACGACGCGCCGGGAGCACCCGCGTTTACCGTGCTCCCGACTGGCGAGGATCCCGAGATTGACGTTCATGATAATTTTGTGATCGGGCCTGAGTATGTCTCGGCTCCTGAAAACAACGTGGTCGATGGCGTGCCTCGTGGATCGATTCAACAGTTCAAAATCGATTCACGGGAGACTAAGATCTTCAATCCTGGAATCGCAAGAAAAGTCTTTGGAAAGGTCGATCCTGAAAATCCAAAGACGCTGATCGTTGACACGCATGAGATCGATTACGAGCGACAAATCACGGTTTACATCCCGGCCCAGTACAAGCCGGGATCTGTGGCTCCTTTCATGGTGGTTCACGATGGACCAAAGGGCAAGTCAAAGGGGACGCTGCCTCGCATCCTGGATAATCTGATCGCACAAAAACGAATTCCAGCGATCATTTTGATTCAAATCGCCAATGGTGGCGGCGACGCTCAGGGGCATCAACGTGGTCGTGAATACGACAACATGTCAGGCCTGTTCGCCGAATACATCGAGACCGAGGTGTTGCCACGAGTGGAAGACAAGTGCCAGGTGAAGTTGACAAAAGATCCCGACGGACGAGCTGTGATGGGGTCCAGTTCCGGCGGTTCAGCGTCTTTGATTATGGCTTGGTTCCGCAACGATCTGTACCGCCGCGTCCTGACCACTTCAGGGACCTTCGTCAATCAAGCTTGGCCGTTTGATCCACAGTACCCCGATGGTGCCTGGGGATTTCATGAAACATTGATTGCTAATCAGCCCAAGAAACCGATCCGCTTGTTCATCTCAGTGGGTGACCGAGATCTGTTGAACCCCAATGTGATGCGTGATGACATGCATGATTGGGTGGAAGCCAACCATCGCATGGCCAAAGTGCTCAAGGCCAAGGGGTACGAGTATCAGTACCTGTTCTGCCGGAACTCAGGGCACGGGATCCGCAACGCCAAGCAGCAGTTCTTGCCGCACGCCATTGAATGGGTTTGGGATGGTTACGGCGAACGGCCAGTCAAGTAACCCGTCGCATCGGTCCAGGTCCAGCGACTGGTTCAATGTCACCATCGGCGACGCTCAGTCACAGCAGTGTCTGAGCTGGCGACGCGAACGACGGCAAACAGCCATCGCAAGGAAATTTCCTGCGATGGGATGCTTTGGGATTCACGCGTTCTCTGATGGAGGAACTATGAAGGGCTTGCTGATTTAATCAACACTGCTGGCTCGGATGGTAGAGCCACCTCTGGCTAACTCCAATGCAGCAGGTGGCACTTGCTCTCTCGACGCAACGCCCAATAGCAAGTGTAGAACACCTACGGCGTTCGGGCCTCGAGGCTGAGTTTTCTTCGGCCAACAGAATCTGGGAAATACACCACGGTTGCCAGCGAGATTCCATCGAGCGGTTTGTCATCACGCATCATTTCCGAACGCCGAAGGTGTTCTATTCCATAACCCAAGGTGCGCAGCGCACCCTGGGGACAGACTGGCAATCGTCGCAAAACCGGGAATAAACCACGAAGGACGCGAAGAGCACGAAGGAGGGAATCGCAATCATCCTCCGGCGACTGTCCCCAGTCTTGAATGCCTGAACGCCGAAGGTGTTCTATTCCATAGCCCAGGGTCGCGCAGCGGACCCTGGGGACAGGCTGGCAATCGTCGCAAAACCGGGAATAAACCACGAAGGACGCGAAGAGCACGAAGGAGGGAATCACAATCATCCTCCGGGGCTGTCCCCCGTCTTGAATGCCTGAACGCCGAAGGTGTTCTACCCCATAGCCCAGGGTCGCGCAGCGCACCCTGGGGACAGGCTGGCAATCGTCGCAAAACCGGGAATAAACCACGAAGGACGCGAAGAGCACGAAAGAGGGAATCACAATCATCCTCCGGGGACTGTCCCCAGTCTTGAATGCCTGAACGCCGAAGGTGTTCTATTCCATAGCCCAGGGTCGCGCAGCGCACCCTGGGGACAGGCCCCACACACAGGCCCTACACACATTGTCTCCGAACGCCGTAGGTGTTCTACAACTGGTTCGGGATAGTCGCTTGGAACGCAATCACGTGCAAGGCTTTTCGCCCAAAGTCGCCAAAAGCCTTGCACTCGAAACAGCAAGCAAGCCGCCAAGCCAAGCAAAAACCAAGGTGTTCGACTCAATCAGCAAGCCCTATGAATGCCTGAACTGTGTGACTGGCGTGAGCCAGTTGTTTGACGTAAGCATGGGGCGGCAAATTAAACACAGAGCCACAGAGGTCACTGAGTTTTTTTCGGTCTCTTCCTCTGTGTTGCAAACTCGCTCGCCGAAGGAAGCGACCATTCAGATCAACGCTTGAGTGATTCGTGGTTTCACTTCGCTGTCGGGTCGTGTTTGTGCTGAAATTCTGGAAACGGTGCCGGGGCGTTGGGGGGCAAGCGATTGAGGATCTTTTGCAGACGGGCGCGGCGGCCAGGAACAATGCGTTCTTTGGACGTGAAGAGGTTCTTGGTTTGTTGCGGATCGTCTTCAATCTGGTAACAACCCTGTTGATTGTCGAGCAAATACTGCCAGTCGCGAACCATTCGAAAGTCTCCAATTTGTGAGAAGATCCAGTTCCGCTTTTTGAACGGGTCTTCGTCGCCGGAAAGACTCGGGACGAGTGACTTGCCATCAAGTGTGACGCCGCTGGGCAGTTTGGCGCCGGTCAGTTCGACAAGTGTCGGATAGATGTCGGTGAAGTCGACGAGATCTGTGGAGTACAGGCCCGCCTGCGGGATCAAAAACGGAGCGCGAACGATGAACGGCACATGCACGCCCCAGCTCGCTCGTTGCCCTTTTCCTTTATTGTAAGGCTTCGCGCCAAGTGTCCCTGCGGCGGATGAACCGTTGTCACCGACAAACAGGATCAGCGTGTTCTGGGCAACGCCTGCATCGTCGACAGCGTCGATCAGATTGCCAACCAGCTTGTCCATGTAGGTCACATAGCCAGCGTATTGCTGTGTCTTTTCAGTCGGAGGATTGTCTCGGTTCAGCGGCGTTGCACCGAACGGACCGTGAGCCAGCAGCATCGGGTAGTAGAACAGAAACGGTTCGTTTTTGTGGCGGCGAACAAAGTCGCAGGCAAAGTCATTGATGGTGTCCGGTCCGTAGGCGGCGGTCTCGCGATTGCCGTTGGTCATGATGTGGCCGCCAAAGTAGCGTTCTTCGGTCTCTGGATGCCCCTTCTCGGCGCCCGTCCAGACGCAGTGTTCGTCGAAGCCGTGATGTTTCAAGGCCTGTGGCTGTGATCGCAGGTCGTTGATCTGCCATTTGCCGCCGATACCTGTCGCGTAGCCGGCGTCGCGAATGGCGCTGGCGAAGGTCGTGAATCTGTTCCAGTCCAGGCCATCACCTCCCCAGCGAGGCACATCGTAGTGCTGTACCCAGCCGTGGCGAAACGGATACTGGCCAGTTAACAGCGTGACTCGAGTGGGTGTGCAGATCGGCGTGCACCATGCTGTCGTGTACCGCAGGCCTTGTTTGGCAAGTCGGTCGATGTTGGGTGTTTGGTTTTCTGCACCGTAGCAGCTAACCCAGTCGCGTCCCATGTCATCAACCATGATGAGGATGATGTTGGGAGGATTGTCTGCGCGCAAGGGTGTGGCAAGCAGAAACAGTGACAAGGTGAGAAGGAGGAAACGCATCGTATTGTTCGCAGTCGAAAGGGGTAGCAACATAGGACCGAAGTTATCTGGATCGAAACGCTTCACTGGTGACCACCCGTTTGATCACGTCTCTAAAGCCGTAGCCACTCTCGGCGGACTGTGACACGATGCGATCAATGTCGCCGCGATCAACGAACGCCAGTCGCCGGCCCAGGGCATAGGTCATGAGTTTTTCCGTCAGGCATCGCGTGAACTGGTCGGGGCGATCCAGTAGGTAGGAACGGATGCCGTTGACACCGTTGAACCGGGAACCGTCTGGCATTTCTCCGGAGGGATCGATGGGTGAGAGCTTGGAGTAACGTGTTCGGAATCGACCCACGTGGTCAAAATTCTCCATGGCTAGGCCGATCGGATCGATCTTGCGATGGCATTCGTTACAAGTTTGAATCGTCCGGTGTTTTGCCATCAGTTCACGGATGGTTTTCACGCCGCGGGTGTCGGGTTCAACTGGTTGAACATCCGGCGGCGGTGGATTCGGTGGTGTGCCAAGCAAATTCTCCAGCACCCAGATACCGCGTCGAACGGGCTGCGTTTCCACACCGTTGGATGTCAGTGTCAAGATGCTGCCGTGGCCAAGCAGTCCGCCGCGACCGTCCTGAGGTTTTAACGCTACCCTTTGGAACTCGTCTGTGTCGACGGCTTCGATGCCGTAGTGCCGAGCCAACGCACCGTTGACGAATGTGTAATCGGCGTCGACAAATCGCAGCACACTTTCGTTCTCGATTAGCAAGTGATTGAACAGTCGCAGTGTCTCCTGCCGCATGGCCGATTCAAGATTGTCGGCATAGTAAGAGGTGTTGTTTGCTGGATCGGGGGGCATCTCGCCAAGCTGCCGAAGCCCCAGCCATTGGCCTGGGAAATTTTCGGTAAATGCATTCGCTTTTGAATCGTTCAACATGCGATCCACTTGCTGGACAAGTTGTTCCGATGACGCGAGGGAGCCGTTTGCAGCCAGGGCCAGCAATTCATCGTCCGGCATGGAACTCCACAGGAAGTACGACAGACGCGTGGCCAGTTCAAAGTCGTTGAGCGCTCGGTGGGAGCGATCCTTGTCGGGTTCGACGAGGTAAAGGGATCCCAGGGAAGCCAGGATGGCACGCATCGCCAGTTTGGATGATTCCCAGAAATCGCCCGTCTGTTCAAGTCGATCCGTTCCCAGTTGGATGTACTTTTCTAACGCTGCGAGTCGACTTGACCACGTCACGCTTTCGCAGCAAACCGGGTGAGGCAACGTCGCAGATCCGCTTCCGTGGGCTGCTCTGGGACATCGCTGAAGAAGCGAGCGAATCCGGGAAGTGGCCATTGATCGTACAGCGGACCTTCAAGTTCCAAGCGATGTCCGCTGGTGTTCCGTCACGGATTTCATATTCGCCAAAGGTTCGCGTTGAAACGATGCCGAGACGCCGATTGGTCACCAGAACATGAATCCGCGGTGACTCGGACGGATCGTAGCCAAGGCCATCCAAATCGAAACGATGTTCTTTCCAGCGAACGGTGTTGGCGCGGATGCGAAGAATGTACGCGCCATCGGCCGGCGCGCCGGCGTACTTGCGTTTGACATAGGCTCGTGTGAACTGATCACGTACCAGGGCTCGTTTGAACCCGCGTTGATCCGAATGCCCACCGCCGTGAATCGCGTCGCCTTCCGAAATGATGTGATCGATCTTTGGCTGCGGACCGGGGCGAATGGCTTTGTCGACGATCTCTTCCGCCGCGTTCAGATACTGGGACAGTAAGAAGTCTGATGTCAGTAAGTCTTCGCCGATATTGTCAAAGCCTTCAACAGAATCGTCGGCAGGGAACGCGACAGTTGGATCAAAGTCGGTCATGTTCAAGCGAAACAGGTCTCGCACCGTCTTGAGGTATTCGGTGCGATTGAGTCGCCTCAGGACGACGCGCCCGGTCGAATGGCTGCGCGCCTGCTCGCGCGCCTGCTCGCGCGCTTGGGCGAGTGTTTGAGTGAGGACCGAGACAATGTTCTGAAGTTCGTCTGGCGAAGGCTGCGCTTCGTCCTCGGGCGGCATCTGTCCCAGGTTCAGTTGGTCAAGAACCTCCTGAAGCAGTTCGCCTTCCTGCGGTTGGGTGAAGTCAAACTGCAACTGATCAAATCGACGATCGCCGCTCTGATCACCGTAACCATGGCACTCGATGCAGTGTTCGTGCAGGAAGTCCTTGATCGACTTGTGAGCCTCGCTGGCGAGCAGTGGTGAAGCGACCAGCGACAGAAAAAGGCATAGCAGTAGGGTGATGTGGCGATTCATTGAAGTTTCTAACTCGATGATGACTCATTGAACCGGTAGCAGAAGGCGCCGGGTGACTCGGTTGCCAAGTTGCGGAAAAGTCATTCAGGACAGCAAATGATCCAGGTCACCGCTGCTGCTGGAGAAGCGGTCCGTTTCGATGCCTAACTGCTTCAGAAGCGTGACATAAAGATCGGAGAGCGGCGTTTCCTTTCCAGCGTCTTTCGGGAACGAATGATGATTGCCGTGTCTCAGTCCGCCACCGGCGACAAGTACCGGTACATCGCGACTGCTGTGTGCGCTTGCATTGCCCATGCCGCTGCCGAACAACACGATCGTGCTCTCCAGCATCGATCAGCCCTCTTGGTCTTTTTCAGCCGATCGACGAATCCAGCGAGTTGTGTGAGGTAGTAACGGTCGATCACTTGAATTTGGCTGGCTTTCTCGGGATCTTTGCCGTGGTGCGTCAACGTGTGGTATCCCATCGTGACACCGTCGAACGGGAACATTCGGTTGCCGCCCGGCATCTGATACGTCAGCACACGCGTTGATTCCGTTTGCAAGGCCAGTACCATGATTTCAAAAAAACATTGACATGTCGTGCGGATACCCAGACTGCTCGGGTTCGTCTTCATCCTGCTTCGGCGGTTTCGCATTGGGTTTCGGGATCTCGATCCAGTCTTTTCGTCGAACAAGCTTGCGCTCTGTTTCTCGGACGGCGGTCAGATACTCCTCCAACTTGTCGCGATCCTGTGATGCCAGTTGTGGCTGAAGTGAACGCGAATCCTCAAGCAGCACATCGAGGATGCTGGCGTTATCGTCAAGAGCTTTCCGCTGGCGGTTTTTGGTGTTTGCGTCTTCATCAACGAACAGCAGGTTGAAGAACCGATCGACCGTCGGAACCGACGGCACAGGAATCCCCGCTTCGGTGTATGAAATCGGAGCTCCATTGCCAGTCACCAATGCTGGGAAGCGGTTGTTCATGCCGACATTGCGAGCGATCAGCTGATCGAGCGACAGCAGTCGACTCCGATCGCCGCCTGCATCGCTGGCCTTCATTCCGTTCATAAAGGTCCGTGTGCAAGCGTGCCCACCGCCGACTCCGGGATGATCCAGGTGCGAAAACAAGGTCATGTCCTCGCGATGCCGCTCCATCATCTTCAGCGTATCGGGCATTTTGTAGTTGCGTCCCGTTTCACGAGGGAAGAACGCTTGCGGATAGATGCCGTAGTCCGGTGCGACACAGACAAAGTGTTTCGCGGTTGCGGCGGGCCCCTGCTCATCAGCGACGGCTGCCGGTTGCAGCGACTCCAGCATCGGCAGTGCGAGACTGACGCCGACGCCTCGCAAGAAGACTCGTCGATCAGGTTGCTTGCATTATGAAAAGCGGTGCATTCCATTCACCTTTTTCTCGTTGTTGGATTCAAAGTCATGCGGTTGTCACCCAGCGAAACACCGTTCACATCCGGCGGGTCTTTGCCGGACACTGCAATCGATCCGAGATTGCTTGGGTGAGGCATCAAGGATCACGCGAATCTGATCGACCGCTGAGCCTGCGGAAAGGTCCAAGGATAACGTTCGCCGGTCTTCGCTTAGGATCACAACGTCCCGGCCATTATTTGCGGTGTCGCTGGTGCGCAACGGCTCGATACCGCGTGGCATCTTTGAGTAATTGCCAAGCGGATTGCCCAGCAATCCGCGGCCGATAAAGTCTCCGACAGAGCAAACGCGGTCAGCCACGAAGGCGTTTGACGCGTAAGTGATTTCAGCAATCGCGTCTGCTGGGCGAGTCGGCTTGGGGGCATCCCTGAGCGGAAACAATGCAATGAGCAGCAAAGCCGTCGTCGCGAACGCTGCCACCCAAGCGATCCGTCGTGGTGGACGTAAGTGGGCTCGCCAAGGATTGGCCTGAATCGGGGACGCCTGCTGATTAGTGTTTGATCGCCGAGTAGTGCTTAGGAAATCACCACCGCAGAGCAACTCACTGGTGTGCTGATCAATCATGGTTTGGCGAGCAAATTGGTCCGCATTCGCTGTGTTTTCTCCGACCCATTGAAACAGTTCGGCCAATTCCTCGTCGCTGAGTTCATCGTCAAGATAGCGGTCCGTCTGGCGGATCATGTCGCTCACGTCATTCCCTCCGCTTTTAGTTTTCCGTCGAAACATTTTCGCAAGGACGCACACACGCGATGCAACATGACACCCACATTGCTGGCTGTCATGCCAAGCCGCTGAGCGATTTCCTTCAGTTCACGTCCCTCGGAGTACCGCAGGGCAAGAAGCTCGCGACTCTGTCCACGGACTTGCCCAAGGCAATCGGCAAGTGATGCCTTCCTTTCCTCCGCCTGGGGTTCCAGTTTTTTGATCGCCAGAGCAACTTGGTCAATCGCCTGGGAAAACTTGACCTGTTTGTCGCGGTGTTTTTTTCGCAGGTGGGCCAGTACTACCCGTCTTGCGATCCCCAGAGCCCAGCGAATGAAAGGGCGTTGGGGGTCCCAATCTTCAAATTTCTCAACAACGACCAGAGCGACATCCTGCAGCACATCTTCGCAATCCACGCGATCACGCAGGAAGGTGCCGATAAACCGCCGCACCGCAGGCTGAGCCCGCGTCCACTCGATCGTCATTCGTTGTACGGTGTCTGAATTTTCCATCACAACCAAGTATTGTCGTGAAGCAGCAAGGCATTACAGAAATTTTAAGAAAAGTGGTTTATCATGGTCCGCTGTGGGCCAAACGAACTGAATCCCCAAGACGGGCCGCAGCACTGCGTCTCATTTCACCGGCAGACGGACGTGTCGTCCAGTCATTGTTTTGCCAGGATTGAGTGACGTGTGAGGCTAGCGGATCAACGGCAAGAGGCCCGTTGGATTTCTGGTTCAATCCACTTCCCTTTCAATCAGCACGTTGATTTGAAGTCTCTCACCAAGTAACCGCTGCATTAGCAATCTGTCATGCCATTGACCAAGTCATTTTTATCAGCTGCAATCGCCATTCTATTCATTGCTTCCGAATCTCCAGCGATGGATGTTTTTGACATGGAGGCGATTCGTGACGCAAGCACTTTGGAAATCGAAGTCTTGCAGGATTGGCACGTTGTCCAAGGCCGAGTTGCGACACGGCAAAAACTAGTCACCATCAATGTCGGCGACCTTTGGAAAGGGCAGGCATATCGCGTCCCCGTTCGCATGGTCGTGCCCGTCGATCGAAAGGCCAAGGGGTTTCACCTGACCGGTTCCAGTACGCCGGACCGATTGAAGCAAGATGCCAGGCCCAACGCTGTGTTTCAGCAGTTGATCGAAGGTGGTGTGGGATTGGTGTACACCGTCGTCCAAGAGCCAGGCACCTACGGTCAGCGTGAGTTGTCTTCGGAATCGGAAAAGCGTTTTGCGCAGACTTTGAATCCCAGGTTCAAAATTCAGTATTGGGCATGGCCAGCCACTTTAATGCGCGCCATCACGACGGCCTACGCTGAAGTCGATCATTTTGAAAAAGGCAAAATCGCAGCCAGCGGAGGGTCCAAAAATGGGGCCTCTCCGTCAATGGCGATCCTGCACGATGATCGCATGACCGCGATTCACGCCACGGTGTCGCCAATCTGGGATTCGCCTCTGCGCCTCTGTGATCGGGAAACTTGGGATCGACACCTTGCCCAAGGCGGCTCGCAGCGAGGCTTTTCCGGCGGGCATTACGGTCCTAACTTCAACCAACGAGCTCTCGATGCCGGACAGTCGTGGAAAGATCTGCAGGCCTTCGCTGCCGGGATCTCCGATCAAGTGTTTATCTCCCGCAACCTCAACGCTTTGCGTGAGCGTGGCGTCGAGATGCTGTTTCATCCAGGCACTCACGACATGGTTGCCTACGATCTGGTTTGGGGTGGCAGTCATCATCCGACCATCCCCGTGTACCTTGGGGCCAACACCGGCCACGGCGGCAAAGGCCATCCAAGGACCGAACGCGATCAGCAGAATAAATCTGCATTCCTGTTGCGTCACTTTTTCCCGGAGTCCGTCAAGCAGCCACTTCTTACACCGCCCCGCATTGAAACCCGTGTGGATGGCAAGCGATTGAAAGTCACCGTCCGTTTCGCAGACAACTCTGGCGAAGAGTCCGGAAGGATTTGGTGGATCAGTGATCGTGGGCCCGACGGAAGCCCCAGTTACTTGAAAGAGCTGATTCCAAACGAAAACAGCATGGAGATGAAGCGCGAAGGAACCGCGTGGGTGGCGGAAATCCCAATCGCATCGGGGGCTAAGCATCTCGACGTCTTCACGAACCATCGGAAAATCATCGACTACCAAGATCAAAAACTGCGAACCTACCTCTCAAGTCCGTACACACGCGTGACAGTCAGCGACGACAGATGAGTTCTTGCTCAAACGCTGGCGATCGGAATCAAAATGTGCAGCTGGAACTTCATGTTGTGACCGCTTCGGAAGGAAACGGTGCCGGCTTGGGTGAACGCAGCGAAGTGCCGGCCCTGCGTCCGTGAGGGGGCTTTCAATCGCCAGCACGGGCTTTTCAATGAAAAACCGGTGTGCGGCGTTACCTGATGCCTGACAGTGGTATTTATTGTCGTTGGGGCCCTAAATGCGTGTTGAGTATGACATCCGATCAGTATTTCCTTGCCGTGACGGCGATTCAGAACCGATTGCATGCCTTTATTTTGTCGTTGCTGGCTGATTCAGCAGCGGCACAGGACGTGTTGCAAGAGACCAATTTGGTTCTGATTCGTAAGGCTGACGATTTTCGCAGTGACGCGAAGTTCGAGTCCTGGGCTTACAGCACGGCCCGCTTTCAAGTGCTAGCCTATCTGCGAGATCGAAAACGCGATCGCTTGGTCGTTCATGAAGCCATTGCCGAGAAACTGGCTCCCGTCGCAGAGGTCATGGCAGAGGATACCGAGCGGCGGATTCAGTTGTTGGGCGGATGCGTCGAGCGACTCTCGGACGACCATAAAGCTTTGCTGCACAGTCGTTACGGCAAGGAGGTTGCGATTGCGACGCTGGCCGCAGACCATGGCAAAACAACTTCGGCCATCAAGCAGTTGCTTTATCGGATGCGAAATTTATTGGCCGCATGTGTTGAAGAACGTCTTCAAAAGGGGGCAACCGAATGAGTGTTGATGAACGTTCTGCAGCTTCGCTGATCCAGGAAATGCTCGACGGAGTGTTGGATGATGACGGGCGCGAAGACCTGTTGAAACGCGTCGAATCAGACGAGGCGGTTCGAAAGCTCTATTTTGACCAGATCGCCGCGCACTCGGCGCTGCGGGCTGTGCTGGCCGACTGTCTTCCGCCTCCAGCGGACTCGGCAAATGCCGTGGAGGTTGAACCGAAATCAATGGTTGCTGATCGGTCCAGAAGGAAGGTGTTTGCCTTCGTTGCCTCTGTCGCGGCCACATTTCTGGTGCTGTTCGGTAGCATCGCTTGGCTGGCAACACGAAACCCCGGCATTGGTCAGTCGAAGGGCACGCGCCCGCCAGCGATCATTACGCAAGCGGTGGGTGCATACGATCGCGAAGGCGTCGCATTGCTGTCCGGTCAGAGGGTTCAACCAGGCGAGCTGATTGTTGATCGCGGCGTGGTTCGGCTGGACTTTGTCAACCGAGCACGGCTGACCATCGAAGGGCCCGCCAAGATTGAAGTCGTTGATGAAATGCGAGTGAGCCTGATGAGCGGCGTCATCACGGCGACGATTCCAGAGTCCGCCATCGGCTTTGTCGTGGACACGGACACGGCGCATGTGGTCGATCTGGGAACCTCATTCGGTGTCTCCGTTGGAGACGACGGAACAACCGATGTCTGCGTCTTTGAGGGCGAGGTCGAAGTCAGCTCGCCCGAGAAGAAGCAGCTCGGAGAGAGGCCTCATTTGCTAAGGGAAGGCGAAGCCGTCCGAGCTGGTGCGGGACCCAGCGCGATCGACTCCATCGTCTATGACACCTCTGCGTTTGAAAAGGCCTGGCCGGTCAATTCCGGTGTTCTGCAAACCACCGGTTCAATGCGATTTGTCTCTCCTGGCCCCGATTTTCATCCGGGGAACTACGAGGACAATGATCATATCGTCGTGTTCCCGGAACGCCGTGGATTTGTTTCCAACGAAACGATTCGCGTGGACATGGTCGATCCCGGTCAATTCGCCAAGACGAGCTCTGGCGAGAAGCCAGTCTTGCTGACGAAGCAGAAATTGACGAGCTATCTGCTTCAGCTGAATGCTCATCCGGAAGGCAAAAATCCCAATCGAAGGCGGAGCGTTCGCGGCCAGATCACGTTTGCCAAACCGATCGTCGGAGTGATCATAGCCAATCGCTTGCTGAAACAATCAGAGGTCGTCTTTGGACTTCCCGGTGTCGAATACCCAGGGCCTCGGATGATTGAGCCTCGCCCCCAGGGAGATCAGCGTCCAGGATTCGATACCGTGATTCTGGCGGCCGACCGGCGAACGCTGATCATCGAATTGCAGGAAAATCCAGGCAATCTGGATCAGTTTCGCGTGCTCGTGGAGGCGGAGTAACGAACGATGAATGGAAACACCACATGAAAAGAGATCTTCTTGTTTCGCGATCACTCGCGCCAGTCTCACAATTCTTCTTCCCCGCTTTCAGTTTGATCATGAAACTTCCCTTCTGTCACGTTTCCGCTGCGCTCCTTTTGGTTTGCCTGTTTCCATGTTCACGATGGGTGGCCGCGGATTCGAAACCGAATATCATCGTTATTCTGGCTGACGACTTGGGCTATTCGGACCTTGGTTGCTATGGCAGCGAGATCGAAACGCCTCGACTGGACGCTCTGGCGGAGAAAGGTGTGCGTTTTACGCAGATGTACAACGCCGCGCGTTGTTGCCCATCGCGCGCCAGTTTGCTGACCGGCCTCTATCAGCATCAGGCCGGAGTCGGCTTCATGGTCTATGGCGACTGGGGCACCGGCTATGAAGGGTCGCTGAATGAAAACGGGGTCACACTGGGCGAAGCATTGAAGCAAGCTGGTTACAACACGTTTACCAGCGGTAAATGGCATGCCGCAGCGCATCGCGATCCTCCACCCCACTCGCTTCCCGAACACCGTGGCTTTGATCGATCCACGGTGGTTCGTACCCATATCGACAGCTATTGGAAAGTGCTCCAAGGTTGTGACATCTACCGGGACGGGAAACTGTTGATTCCCGGAGACAACGAGAACACGACGCTGAAGAACCCTTATCAGCCCGATCAGGATTTCTATACCACTGAATACTTCACTGATGTGGCTTTGGAATACATCGACGATGCGGTCAAGGATGACGACAAGCCGTTTTTTCTCTACTTGACTTACAACGCACCGCACTTCCCTCTTGAAGCACCCGATGAAACGATCGCCAAATACGAGGCGAAGCTCAATGACCCGAACTGGATTGCCGAATACGGGGACGGTTGGGATGAGATGCGGGAGAAAAAACTCGCGCGACAGAAAGCATCGGGAGTGGTCCCGAAGGGGCAACGATTGCCTGAAGTGCGTTATTTCAATAACGTTCGAATCATGCCCGGCATGCAGACCGGAACCAATCGCAACCCGCTACCGAAGTGGAAAGATCTGCCCGCAGACGTCACGGCGGAGGCTCGGTTTCGACGCGCTATCTACAACGCTCAGATCGACAGCATGGACCAGAACATTGGACGCGTTGTCGACAAGTTGAAGGCAGAAGGCGTCTACGACAACACACTGATCCTGTTCGTTTCGGACAATGGATGCTCGGGTGAGATGAGCGTTTTCGGCACTCACTTCGCGGGCGGGAAATATGATTACCCCGAGGGCGAGTTTCGCAATGGCGAGTTCACTCGCCGGGGATCGCGGGAGGAAGGTGCCTGGTCGCACAAGGACAAGCTGGGGGGGACTGGCTATCAAAAATCCAATTACGATCAATGGAAGAAACTCAGCGGCTGGGCCACTTCGCAGGGACAGGGATGGGCTTCCTATTCGAATTCGCCGTTTCGTAAGTTCAAAAAGTTCGCCCATGAGGGAGGCATTGCCTCTCCTCTGATCGTCCACTGGCCGGACGGTTTCTCAGCCAAGGACACGGTGTCCAATCAGCCCTACTTTCACTTCATTGACATCATGCCCACCTTGCTGGATGCCGCCGGCGCAGCGTACCCGGCAAGCTACGGTGGCAAGTCTCGGCTGCCACTCGAAGGTGTCAGCATGCTGCCCTACTTGCGGCAACCGGATCGGGAAATGGAGGATCGACCGATCTTTTGGCAGCATGAGACGCACGCCGCAGTTCGTCTGGGGCGGTGGAAACTGGTCACCGATAATGATCGCAGTGAACCGATCGTTTGGGAACTTTATGACCTCACACACGATCGCAGTGAGACCAATAACGTCGCCGACGAGCACCCTGAACTTGTCGCCAAACTGTCTGGCCACTGGAGTCGCTTTGCTGTTCGAGCGAATGTCAAACCGTTTCCCGAAACACGGCATGCCCCTCGGGTCTCGTCGTCGGTTCGCGGCGCCAATGTCACCGCATTGATCGACGAGGACGAGCCCGCGTCCTCGTCCGACTACCGCATTCCACGCCTCAGCTTTCATCCAAATCGTGGCAGCACCGAGTGGGTCCAGTTTCAGTTTTCAGAACCTGGAACCTTTGAGAATGTGGGCGTGTACTGGTTTGATGAAGCTCAGGCTGCGGCCTCGTTTCGCAACGAGCGCCAGGAAAACCTTCCCAAGTCCTGGAAGGTGCTCGCCTGGAATGACGGCGGCTGGAAACAAGTTGCTCTGAACGAAACCAGTCCCGGTGTTCAGCGAGATCAGTTCAACCAAGTGACGTTTGCCCAGCCCGTCACGACGTCGAAGATTCGCATCGAGGTCGAGCTTCACCCACGGCTTTCCGGCGGCATGCTGGCCTGTCGCTTTCATGCCGACGATGCCCCCAGTCCATCGCTGCCCTTGAGTGACCCAGATAAAGAATTAAAGCGGATCCGGAAGGAAGCCCAGCGGACACTGACCGAGGATGTGGACGAGTTCAACGGTTACTCTCACCTGAACGGCAATCGACCCGAGTTTGACGGCTGGCTGGAAAAGCACAACAACGAAGAGTTCTTGCAACAGAACGTCCCCAAATTTCTCTGTTCCAACGAAGACTACACCGAAGTCTTCAACTATCGCTGGTGGATGATCAGCAAGCATCTCAAACAATGGGAGGAAGACGGCGATCAA
This sequence comes from Stieleria bergensis, assembly GCA_007745635.1. Lineage (GTDB taxonomy): Bacteria > Planctomycetota > Planctomycetia > Pirellulales > Pirellulaceae > Stieleria > Stieleria bergensis. Next base: position 6,756,858 of record CP036272.1, on the reverse strand, counting down.
TTCTATGTGTTCACCGAGTTCCCCGGCTTTCCCGGTTGGGCTTCCAACAGCGGTGCCATCCCGGCGCCTGCTGGACACCAGTTTTATGATCTCCGCTGGATGCGTGATCCAAGGTACTTGAAATCGTATGCAGAGTATTGGCTGGCCGGGCCTCCCGCTCGCAAAATGCAGCACCAGAACAACACCTGGTTGTCGACGCTGCCGCGGCCGCAAAGCCATCACTACACCAGCTGGATGGTCGACGCTTCGGAGGCCATGCTGAAGATTCATCCCGATGCTCAGTGGCGCGACCGACTGCTGCCGGCGATGGAGCGTCACCAGGCGATCTGGGATCTGATTTTCCAGGTCAAAGCTCCGGGGCAAACGACCGATGGACTGTACAAGTGTCTGGACATGTACGACGCCAACGAGTTCACGATCTCGACCACGTTGGGGCTGATCGCCGCACAGGGCGCTTTCTCTCGTTACACCGCTGAAATCAACCAGGAAGAACCGTATAAGGGACAGGAACTCTGGCGGCGCTACTTCACCGATGGCAAAGGCTGGCAGGCGGCCTTTCAGGAAGGCCTAAAGAATGACCCGCTGATTTATCCTCAGCCCTTTGATCTGGACAACTACAGCGCCAAGCCCCAGCCATTCGGTGGCAATCACGACTGGTATGTCGACAGGGACGGCGAGCGAAAGTCCAAACGGCCAAACAGCTATCCCAACTGCTTTACCGTTCGACCGTCGCTCAATTGTTACATGTATGGGAACTACGCTTCCCTCAGCAGGTTGTATGCGCAACAGGCCGAAGCGACTCCGGACGCACAGGCTGGTGCCAAAGCCCAGCAATACACCCAACGCGCCAGGCAGCTTCAACAGCAAATCATCAAGTCCCTGTGGCATCGTCCAACGAAGGACGACAAGTATCTGTTCTACAGCCAGCGAGGTGCCAGCGACGATCCCTTCTTTTATTCTCGCCTTGCCGGTGACAACCTGCATGCAGGCGGCGTGGGCGATCAACTTAGCATCATTCGCGAAACCGTTGGCTACACGCCTTGGTATTTCAATCTGTTGCCTTCGGCCGATAGCCAGTTCGATGTTGCCTGGAAACAGTTCGATGATGAACTGGGCTTCAAGCAACCTTTCGGGATGTCGACCGCCGAGTATCGCCACGACTTCTTCAATGAAATGTCCTACGGTTGGAATGGACGCGGTTGGCCCTTTCAGAACTCGATCGTCTACAAGGCCTATGCCAACTACCTGCGGAATTACAAAGCGACGCGAGGGGAGATCAGTGACGCGGATCGGCAACTGCTTTACGATCACATGACGCAGTATGTTGAACTTCACGGTCGTCGCCGAACAATCGGTGAGTGGTATCTGCCTCGCACTGGCGGCTACCGAATGCCCGGTGGTGGCGATGTTGTCCAGAGCCATCCCGCGATGGGCAAGGGCTTTGGAGATGTTCAGGATTACTTCCATTCCACCTTCCCCGACATGCTGATCGAGGATCTCATCGGTTTTCAAGCCAGTCATGAGAATCGCTTCACGATCCATCCACTGGTTCCGCCGAATGCTTGGGAATACCTGTATCTAGGAGACCTACGCTACCACGGCCACGACGTCGAGATCCTGTGGAGAAAGGACTGGGACAGCAACCAGCCCGGAGACCAGAGCAAGCTCTATGTCTGGGTGGACAACCAGCGGGTCGCCGAAAGCGATGATCTGACGGCACCGTTGGAAGTGAGGTTGCCTTGAAAATGGTTGTAAAGTTTGGGGACGCATGTTACCTGACAGTCGTCAGTGGTATTAGTTGTTATCGATAGGAAACACCTTCCGACATTCGCAAGCCGTAAACGATGTTCCAGCTCTTGATAAAAACCAGGCAGCCATTGTTCCGGCTGACGCTTTGCACAATCTGTCTCGTTGCGTTCGGTTCCCTTTCCGCAACAGCGGAGGGATTCGACCGTCAGCGTGCCGCCAGAAAAATCGATCAGCTGGTGTTGGCGCACTTGGCCGACAAGCAGCTCAAGCCCAACGCCACGATTAACGATCAGCAATTTGTTCGCAGAGCGTTCCTGACCATCGTTGGCCGGATTCCAACCACGTCTGAATCCGCTGACTTTCTGAATTCCAACAGCGCCGACAAACACTCGGATCTGATCCAGAACCTGCTGGCCAATGACGCGGCGTACACCGCGCATCACTTTCAATTCTGGGCTGACCTTTTGCGTGTTCCCTCGGGACAGCACTGGTCGCTGGTGTACCGCGAGTGGATCCGTCAGCAGATTCATGCGAACACGCCGTACGATGAATTCGCTCGCCGTCTGGTCAGCGGCCACGGACTGGTCTTCGATGACCCGGCCGCGGCGTATTACATTCGAGACACCGGCATGCCCCTGGACAATATGTCGAACACCGCGCGCGTCTTTCTGGGCACGCGACTGGAATGCGCCCAGTGCCACGACCACCCGTTCGACGAGTGGACGCAAATGGACTTTTTCAGGATGGCCGCCTTTACCTACGATTTTGACCATCGTGGTGGTGGCGTGAACCGTAGCAAGATGCTCGTTGCGCTGACACGCGAAGAGAAGCAGGCTTACTCTGACGCGATTCCCATTCAAGGCTTTCCGTACTTTCGCAGTGAAGAAAAAGTTGCAGACTTCCTTGCCAAGCCTCATGCGGCAAAGTTCTTAGCGGAACACAATCTGACCGAAGCACAATTTCGCCAACACGTCGATGCTGGAATGGCCGCCGACAGAAAGCTGGCGGAGTTCAATGAGCCGATTCGAGGCAACATTTCCCAGCTCGGAAACAGTATCACCTACACTCAAGTCAGGCACCTCGATCGACCTCTCACGCTTCCCCACGACTACCAATACGACGATGCCAAGCCGTTAGACGTGGTGTTGCCCAAGACGATGTTCGGCGCCGACGTTCCGCCGCAAGCCGATCAAATCACTCGCAAAAACGCCTACGCGAAGTGGCTGACTTCACCGGACAACCCGCGTTTCACCACCGTCATTGTCAATCGGATTTGGAAACGCACATTCGGTCATGGAATCTTCGAGCCGGTGGATGATCTCAGTGATGCGACCGAGATCGAAATGCCCGAGCTGCTCGCTTATCTGGAAGACCTAATGCGCGAGTTAGATTATGACATTCGCAAATTCCAAAGCGTCCTGCTTCACACCGATCTCTTCCGCCGCCAGATGGAAGGCACCGATCATCCGCTGGGAACGCCCTTTGATTTTACCGGCCCGTTCATGAAGCGAATGAGTGCCGAGCAACTTTGGGATTCAATCGCAACGCTGGTTCTTCCCGAGATCGACACGCACACACCCAATCGCCCCAAACTGCTTCGGCGGATTGCCGAGACTCGGGCAAAGCATCACAGCTTGGAAGTCCGGCCGATGGAAGAAGTCTTGGAGCGAATGAAAGTTGCCGGAGCACGCAATCGTGAGTTCAGTCAGGAGCAAGAAAAGTACCAGTCGCTTATTCTTGCCGCCTACAAAGCCGGAAAGGAACAGGAAGCACGGCGGCTGACCAGTGAGTTGAAGCAGAGGACACGCGAGATCGATCAACTGAATCGAGCGACGGTTTTCGTTGATCTAACCGAGGGCGACGCGGGGCCCCAAGGAATGATGATGACCATGACCGGGAACCAGCCCGTCGTGGGCTCGGCCGCAACGCTTGATTTCATCAAGGCAGCCAGGGTTCCCAAGCCTCCCGAAGAGTTAGACGAACAGGAACGCAAACGCTGGCTGGAACGAGAACAACGCCAGTTGAAAGGCTTTCGTGATGTGGCTCGTGAAATGGCTCGTGCTGTTGATCTGCCTTCACCCGCTCGGCGCGGTCACTTTCTCCGCGACTTCGGCCAATCGGATCGAGACGTGATCGAGAATGCGTCATCGCACGCGTCGGTGCCTCAGTCACTTTATTTGCTGAACAGTCCGCTGGCGGTTGCGGTGCACAATCGAAACTCCGTTCTGGGTTCACAAATGCAAGCGGCAACTAGCCCCGAAGAAAAGATTGCCGTGGTCTATCGCGCCATGCTGACTCGTGAACCAACCGAACGCGAAACGAAGCGCATCCTTGCCGACTACGAACAACATGGTGACGAGACCTTTGAAGATCTCGTCTGGGCATTGCTTAACTCCCGCCAATTCCTCTTCATTCAATAGTGTGCTCACCATGATCAGCCAACAATCTCATTTCAATCGCCGTCGATTTGTTGAACTTGCCGCCAGCAGCTTTCTGGGTGTTAGCGCGGGCAGCACACTCGGCTTTGGCGCCAGCGAGTCATTCGCCGAAGCCGGCGCGCCGGGGCCTGCGCCGCGTAGCAAGCCTGCCAAGCAACTGATTTATCTCTTCATGGCAGGAGGCATGAGCCATCTCGACACCTTGGACGTGAAACCAAATCATGAGAACCAGGGCTCGACGCAGTCCATGAATACCAGCGTCGATGGCTTTCGCGTTTCCACCCATCTGCCTCAATTGGCTCGCCATGCCGACAAGCTTTGCGTCGTCAACTCACTCACCTCGACGGCGGGCGATCATGAGAAGGGCAACTATTTCATGCACACCAGTTACGATCAGCGGGCGACGATTCGGCATCCGGGGTTAGGTGCCTGGGCGCAGCGAACGCACGGGAAGCTCAACACCACCATGCCCGGTTCGGTCTTCATTGGTAAAGAAAGTCGCTTTCACGGCAGTGGCGGTTTCTTTGAACCCGAGTTCGAGCCATTGGCGATCAGCGATCCACGCTTTGGCTTGAAGCATGCTAATCGCAATGTTCCCTCCGAACGCTTCGATCGGCGTCTCAGGTTGGCCGGTGATCTGGATGCCGAATTTCTTCAGCGTTACCGTTCCAAGCCAATTCGAGCCTACGGTGACATGTACGAAGATGCCGTCCGCTTGATGGAGAGCGCTGATCTGGCCGCCTTCAATATTCATCGCGAAAACCAAGCGACAAAAGACCGATACGGGGACGACCCCTTTGGCCAGGGATGTCTGCTCGCTCGCCGTTTGATCGAAAGCAACGTTCGCACCGTTGAAGTCAGCTACACAGGCTGGGACACGCACGCCGACAATTTTACCGCGATGCCTGTGCTGTGTAACACGATGGACCGCACGGTCGGCGCTTTACTTGATGATCTGCAACGGATCGGGAAACTGGACGACACCGTTGTGGTTCTGACCACCGAATTTGGGCGCACTCCGGTCACGAATCAGAACCGAGGCCGCGACCATTACCCCAAAGCGTTTTCCAGCGTCGTGGCCGGAGGCGGCTTCAAAAGTGGTTACGTCTACGGAAAAACCTCCCCGGGCGGCGAAGAAGTGGTGGAGAACCCAGTGACGATTCCCGACTTCAACGCCACCATTGCTTACGCACTGGGGATTCCGATCGGCCAGGAGCTCATCAGTCCGACCGGTCGGCCGTTCACTGTTGCCCACAAAGGCGAGCCCGTATTGGATCTATTCGCATGATGAACAAGCTCCTGTGCCTTGTCCTCCTGATCGGCTTGGGGACGACCTGCCAGGCCGCAGACCCACGGCCCGCCAAGCCCAATCTGATCGTCATGATGGCAGACGATATGGGGATTGGGGACACGAGCGCCTATCTCGGCGTGCGTTTGAGTCCCAGTGGACCGCCGATCGAGAGAACGCTGCGGACTCCGCATCTCGAATCATTCGCGCGTTCAGCGACCCTGTTCACCGATGGATACGCGCCGGCGTCGATGTGCAGTGCGACACGGTATTCCTTGTTGACTGGCCGATTCGCTCATCGGTCGTCTCTGAAGTACCAGGGTTGGCTGCCGCACGGACCGAATCAGCCCCTGATTCAACGGGCTCTGACGACGCTGCCTGAAATGCTGCAACAGAATGGATATCGCACCGCCGGCATCGGGAAGTATCACGTTGGCATGTCCTTTGATGATGGAGACGGGCAGCCAGCGGACGATTTCTACTTTCACGATGTGGACTTCACAAAACCGTTGCTCGATGGGCCGACGCATCACGGCTTTGATGAGTACTTTGGAGTGCCTGGCAACACCGAGGACCCGCTGGATACCGAACCGCGTGTTCTGATTCGCAACGATCGTTTTGTCTTCACCGATCGCAGTCGCATGCAGTTGATCGGCATGAAGAATCGAGCCGGACGAATTCTGGCGGCTCCCGATTGGGATCAACGCGACCTTGGACCCCTTTATCTACAGGAGGCAGAATCGTTCCTTGATCGCCAGGCCGCACAGGCTGCCCAGCCCTTCTTTCTTTATTATGTGCCCAATGCGAATCACCTCCAGAGGAACCCGCAGGGCGACTATGCCGTTCCCGATCATGTCGGTGGTCAAGCCATTCAAGGCCAGAGTCGTTACAGTGACGGCGGGATCGCAAGCGACCGCGAAGACATGGTACTTGAGAACGACGTCGTGTTTGGAAGGCTGCTCAAGAAGCTGCGCTCGACCGACGATCCTCGCTGGCCCGGACACAAGCTGGATGAGAACACGCTGATCATCTTTACCAGTGACAATGGGCCGAACACCGGCGACAATCTTGGCCGCAATCAAGAAAGCGGCGGCTTGCGAGGCAAGAAAGCAAAGCTCTGGGAAGGCGGCATCCGAGTACCCTTTATCGTTTCTTGGCCGGCGGTTCTAGAGGGTGCAAAAGTCAATCGGTCGATCGTCACGTTGACGGATCTGTACGCGACGCTGGCCCGTCTTGCGGGTCACTCGCTGGCGGCTGATGAAGCTCAAGACAGCTACGACGTTTTCGACTATTGGACGGGTTCGCTGAAAACAGCCGACGATCGCCCGCGTGTCTTCTTTTGTCACCTTGGGCCGCCTTATCTGAATGATGCGTTGGCGATCCGACAGGGATCACACAAGCTGATTGTCGATGGCGGTCTTGTCATGCCTTGGGGGCGGTGGTCGTCACAGGGATCGCGTGGCGATGCCAGGCCGACGGTGTTGTATGACCTGACGAAGAACCTCTATGAAGACGGAGACATTTCCAGCCAGAGTGCCGATCCGATCGCCAGTGAACTGGCGGCCACGCTTTTGAAGATTCATAACCGAGGACATGCCAGAGAGTTGGCAGTCGCCGACGGAGCCGAGTTGTTCGCGGACCCTGGGTGGCACAACTTGCGAAACGATGTCACTGGAGAAGTCGGGTTCGAATTCCAGTTGGTTGGTGGTCGTGGTGACAAGCTGGTGACACATCTTGGGATGTTCGACGACCATGGTAAAGACACGCCTGTTCGTCCGGCGCGAGCGATCCCCACCGAGCAGGCCAGCGACCAGCCGTCGGCGCAGGCGGCTCAAGGTAAGAACCGGCAGCTGCTTGCCAGTCACGTGTTGCGGCTGTTGCGGATGGAATCGGGCAAGGCCGTTGAGATTGCGAGATGCCAGGTGACGCCAGGAGCAGAGGGAGAGTTGCGCGACTGCTTTCGGTACATCCGTTTGAAGCATCCGGTTCGGTTAGAGAGGCAGGCGGTGTACGTTCTGTTGATGTCAACGTCGGTTGCCGACGGAGATCATTTCCGGGACGCGGCCAGCTTTGATGGTCTTTCGCCGCAAGTCCATCCTTGGATAGAGATTCGGCGAAGCCGTTTCGTCCGAAACGGGAATCTAGAAAGCGCCCTCGAATTACCGGCCTTCGAAGACCTCAGCCCCGCCTATTCCCGCCACCGAGCCCCCGTAGGCCCAACCCTCCTCTTCCAGCCGGCCGCGTTGGGCACGGTTCGCGTACCACTTTAGGCCACCTCAACCAATCATCACGTCCGTTGCCGTGCTTGCACGGCACCCGACGTCTGTGCCGAACGCCGTAGGTGTTCCATACTCACAGCCCAGGGTCGCGAAGCGCACCCTGGGTAAGCGTTGCGATCAATCACCCGAACGCCGTCGGTGTTCGACACAGGTTGCTGGACGAGCCAAGGGAAGCACAGCGGTGTGTGGAGGCGGTGCGAGAGCGTTCGATTGAGGCATGTCCCAACGGTAATTGAAACTTTTGATGATACCTTTGTGGCTTGTGCGACGAGTGTTTGCGTGACAGAAATCAGTCAAACGCTGCTCATTTGCTTTCAAATTTGGAAGCAAATGAGCAAATGTTGCGAACGTTCTTTCATTCGATCATCTCCCGCACCTATTCGCGCAAAAGGCGCACAACACACAGGCGGTTTCCGGCGCTGAAACTAGCCCAAGGGATTCAACAAGATTAACTTCGTTCATGATGGTCCCCCCCCCTCGTTTGCACCCGCCCCATTGTTTAGAGCCAACCTCGTTTGGTCCAGTCGAACCTGAACGCTGCGAGACGAAAATCAGCGTGTCTCCCGCTCGTGAGGAACCGCCGAGTACCAATTGTTAACCGTATTGTTCGTGACGCAAATGAGCAAAGTCAATGAGTTAACACCCTGTCATCGAAAGTGGCGATTGGTCATTGGGCGATGGCCTGCTTTAGACGGGCAGGAATTCCGAAGCCAAGAGGCACCGTCGTGATGTCAGCGCGTCAACGTTTGTCGCTTGGCATCAGTCTTCAGTGAAGTCTTGTACTCGGATTTGGGATCATTCCAAGATGAACTCCATTTGAGGGTTTGATTCGGCAGCTCGTTGTTGAAATTCATTGCCAAGAATTTCTAGCAGTTGGTCGGCGTTCAGGCTCTGTAGGTCGTACGTCTTTTCAAGTTGTCGGATGCGTGTGGGGAGGCGATGCATCAGATCGCCAGCGCTGATTTTGTGCGGAGACACAATTCCTTTTGCGGGGCGATTGGTCCTGCGGTCCCAGTAAAGTCGGTCGAGCAACTCAAACACGCAAGGGATACGAGTGAGATACAATCGCTTGAACACCTCGGTCGTCAACTTATCGAGAGTGACCAGTGACGAATCGAGAAACAGCCGATTGTGCTCTGAAGCAATTTGTTTGACCTGCCACGCGATAAACAGCAAATGGCGATAAAAATGCCGAGACTGATCGGGCATAAAGAGATATGTGTAGTCGTTTCGGACCTTTCGGTTGCCGTTTGGATTCGGGCAGATCTGATCGAAGTAAAATAGCGAAAGCCAAGTCCACATCCCTGCGTCTTTTCGGACTGCGTCCGGAGATAGCGGAGAAAGGATTCGATGAAAGTAATCCGCTGCATCACGTCGCGTAGAGAATTCGCGAGGCTCGACAAAGATCTCATCCGAGATCAGGATTGTATGCTGGTCGCTTTCCGCAAGTTCCATGGGCACGCGCTCGTTGGGATTCTCACGGCACGCGGTGAGGAATTTGCTAAACGCGTCGACGCCAGCTTGGTTGAATTGTCTAAGTCGCATCTGACTAATTTCCCCCATAGCCGGAGTGTACGTACTTGTTCTTTAGTTCGTGCAGTTTGCAGAATTCGGCAATCACCATTTCGACCCAGTCATCAATCACGTCTTCGCCATCGGTATGAGCAGGTGGTTCTTCATGATCAGGGTGGAGTTTTCGACCGAACGTTAGCCAGAGAACTGGCCATCGATCGTCGTCCTCATCTGTTTCCGCTCCGTCCGCGATTGCGCGGTGGAGAACCTGTCGCATGATCTGAGGGTAGATGAGCGAAAAGAAAACGGGGTCGGAGCGGATGCTCTCTGAAAGGCTTGGTACATCTTGATTGACCAGTAGGAAAACGTCGTGATCTCGGTATTCCAGTTTCCAGAGTTCTTGGCCAAGCGGCGCGTGCTCGACCGGCAGGATGCCTTTTCGCCCGCTGACGGTTTGCTTTCCCGTGGTGATCGGTCGGATGTTTTCAGCAACGCCAAGTAACCGACCAATGTGCTGACTGGGATCGATTATCTTCAGTGAGAAGAATACGTTCTGGCCGTGTAGATCATTCAAGGGCAGGCCGATCGGTTGTTTTAGTGCGCCGACCGTCCCACAGTCAAATCGCTGAACCAAAGAAGAGCCGGCACAGGTTGCTTCTAGAACAACGGTTCCGTTTGCATCCCAGTTGTGATTTTTGAAGTCAATGTGAGCGGAGAATGTTCGTGGTTCACCATCTACAACTTCAATCGAGACACAGTCGCGAGGAACGCGCTTTCGCCCCAGGGAATTGAATCGCTTGATCATGATGCGACCTCCTGTGGTTTATCAGCGTGTTCTGCCTCTTCTTGAACTTCGTCGATTCGGACGATCAAGTCTCGATGGATGTCAAAGCCTGTTGCAACAAGATCAAAGTCTTCGTCCTCGACTTTTATCTCGATGACATTGCCGCTTGTCGCTCTCGCATTCAGGCCCCGAAGCTTAAACTTAATGTGGCTGGCTTTGTCACGGAAGTTGAAATCGAATTTGCTCCAGTGCTTCATCGGATTGCCACTCGGCATATCGTAGGCGACGGAGACTCGCAGTGTCGCTCCAACCGGTGTTGGAAGCTGGCTAGAGTCGCAGATCTGAAAACCGCCTCCCTTGCCCTGCATGCGGTACCATCTTGGTGATGGATCGGGTGGATCGAAGTCTCGCGTCCGTTCACCCTCCGATTTGGGCTTTCGTTTTCTCTGCGGCGATTCAAGCTGCTCGATCGAGAAGAAATCGCTAAGAAGGTCAAAGTCAGCTTTATCCGGGGGCGGAGTGAGTAGCTCGACAAGTGAGTCCACGATCTTGGCGAAGAATTTGACGCGTCCCTTCCAGGTCTTCCAGACTCGGTTTGGACGTTCGTCGTTCGACGTGTCCCAGCTAACGTGTGATGGGCCCTCCGTGTCACCAAGCAACGATGCCAGTGGTCCAGGATCAACGGTGACCAACGCCCGCGTGCCACGCATGGACAGTTTGGAATTGAGCCGGGTAATCGTCATTCCTTCACGGACATAGTACGACTCAAATCGATCATTCACCGCAGTGCGTTGCAGGAACACATTCAACTCGCCGATCTCATGGCCACCGGCTTTCTTCGGCAGCGCGGACTGGACTCGGATGGCCACCAATTCTTCGTCGGCAAATCGCTGCCGCAGTTTCTGTAACGTCCTTGTGTCGAACGCTTCTTCAGACATTGACGGAATCCGAGACTCACCCAGCAACCGGGTGGGAATGACTTCTGTCGTTGGGGCGAGACACTTCTTTGCGAATTCGACTGGTGGTGCCGCATTCAGTTTCTGTCTTGCTTTGCCGGTCCAGTTGAGTTTCTTGCAGACCGATTCAATGGTCTGGTCGTCAACGCGATACTCAGCCTGTCCGCCAGGGAGCCCATCACCGGCGATCTCGACCACCAGTCGCTTTTGCACGATCGGCAAAAAAAAGTTGACGGCTGCTAGTCTAAGAATGCTTTCGGCTTTTAGTTCATCCGCAACATAGGGAACGACGACGGAAAGTCCCGGTTCACCCTTTCGCGCAAGTTTCCACTCCGACGCGAACCGTGCAAGAGACGCCTCATCATCAATGGGCAGAGGAGTCTCGGTCTCGTTGCAACCACTGCACCAAAATCCTTCAGGTGCGTACTCTGTTCCATCGTGCTTGTGGATTCTCAGCACGGCTTGTCCCATCAGCAACTGCTTGCCGTCGGAGTGGCGAACGGTCATCCCGAGCATGCAACCAACACGACTGGCGGCACGGTAGACGGTTTTGCCGAGCCCCCAACGTCCGAGATCATCGCCCGTTTTGCCACTTCGCCCGATGTTTCGCCAGAACCAAAAGAAGTCTTCGCCTTTGGTTTGGTCCGGTGGGTCGGTCGCACGGTATGGATCTCCACCCAAGCCACGAGTGCCAAAGTCTTCACAAACCAGGAAGCCGTGCGGTAGTTGAGGCTCGCCCGCTCCATTGAACGAGATATCTCGGTACATCAAGCCAGGTTGCAGTCGCCTAAAGTAGCTCGCAATTCGCCCGGGATCGGGCAAGGAATCGTTTCCGTGCAAGGCAAATCGAACTCGAACCGGTCCATCGCCGGTCCCCGCGTCCATTGAATTTTGAATGACTTCACGGACCAAGGCGTCCGTACCGGCGTACTCGCCCTCGCCGGCATCCTCAGTCTTAAAGAGTTCCGTCTCTTGAGGATCCCGCCGAACAGCAGCGCCCGACAGTTTTGCAAAAACCCATTCTGACATGGCCGATCAAGTGATGTGCTTACAGGTTGCGATTTCTAAAGTGAATTCAGAGTCTTACGGCGCGAATGCCATGCAGTTTTACGGGGGCAAGGCGAATGACAAAGGTCGGTTACCAATCCGGAAGAGCATGCTCTCAGATGGCAGCTATCAGTGCGTTGATGTCGTAAATTGTGATGTGCGTCGAGACGATCGGAATTTTTAATCTCAGCGAAGCACTTTGAGACAAGAATTCGTCAATGGATCCACGTGATGATTTTAGCAAATCCCAGATTCTAGCGGGTCGTGTCCCCGCGTGTTCGAATCAGCTTCGTCACTTCTGAGTTGTGAGCCACGGTTGCGTCTGTTAGAGCCGCCATTTGAGTGGTGCGTAGACCGTCTTGTGGCACTATTTTACGGGGCTTCGTTCTGTTGAACAAGATGGTGGTGTCGACGATGCGACGAGGGAATGAAGGATCTAGCGGGACAGTCTGTTGTCCTGCGATGGACTGTGGTTTGGAATCTCTGTTCACGATTGCTTTCCAGCTGTTCTGGTCCTCGCGACAGCGAACGCTGACGCATCGACAGAAAAAGAGCTCGTCGCGTTGCGGTGGTTACGAATCGTTGGGTTCGATCACGCTGATGAATTCGCCGACGATGCGGATGTCGTCGGCTTGTTCGCTGGAGATTTCGATTGGCTGGTAACCCTTGTTGAGCGGTTCAAGCTGAACAGAATGATGCTCCCATCCGTCCTCAATCGATTGCTTGACGGAATGGTATCGCTTGACGGTGTACTGGCCGCCGTCTTCTGGATCTGTCTGCGTGTTGATTTGCACAAGCAATAATCGTCCTTCGCGCGATCCGGCTGGGCAGGGACGAAAAAGGCACCAGGAGCCGCTCGGAATTCTTGGCTCCATTGACTGCCCTGTCACCCGAGCCGCAAACATGCCCTGCGACAGCGATTGATCTGCGACCGCGATCCAGCCAGCTTCGGCAGGGCTTCCTTGCGGTCCCCAGTCACCGGCCGCAGCCGATAGGTCGTAAACCGGGGCATGTGTTGTGTATCGGGACGCCAATTCAACGCTTGGCTGCACTTGCTGGAACGTCTCTTCAGGCGGTCTCTCTAGCTGGACATCGGGCTGCATGGCCGCGCCCACCGGCGAGACATGCCACGCTCCCGATTTGGATTCGAACCGCACTTGGAAACCGGTGCCTGGCAATCCTGCGTTGGAGCCAAACCACCGCTTCAGTAACTCACCCAGCTGATTGCCTTTTTCACCGAGCGGTTTTGCCACATTGCACGCGACCTTGACGAGTTTAAATTCCCACTGCGAGCGATCGGGCAGTGTTGCCACGATTGGACCAACGGGCCGATCTGGGCATTTCGTTTTGTCCGGGAGGAACAAGATTGGCCGGCCGTTGGCGTGCGACACCTTTCCCTCAAAGGCAAGATCGCCAACCGCACTTTTAACAAGCCGACGACTTTTGGCGTAAGCCGCCAGGCGCCAGTCGACGAGTTCTTCTGTCATGGATTCGAGTGATGGTTTCAGATCGTCCGCGCATTGGATGAGCAATCGAAAGCGATCGCCGGTACGCTCGAACCAAACCTTTTTATTCTGAGCATCAAGCCAACGCCCAATCGGCCATTTGATCCACCAGGCTGCCCACTCGCGTTGGCTGGCATTTTCGTGGTCGACGGCATGGTTTTTTCCTTCGAGATCACGGCGCAGTACCTCGTGTTCTAGCATGAATCGACGGCACTGCCTGGAGAGTTCGTCGAGCTCAATCCCTGTGAACAGCTGTCCGGAATCTAGCAGGACACGGAGCACAACCATTTTGTAAGACTTGTTCAAGCTGGTCGTTTCCAGCGTCTTCAACCATTCATGGAACTCCGCCGCCACCTGCCGTTGCAACTCATCTAAATCACCTTCGGCATCCGCGAATCGAAACCAGCTTCCTTCAGCGGCGCCGATCGTGCGTGGCAGGAATCCCCGGCTAAAGACCTCCATTGCGGTTGGTCGCCGCCCCAGGTCGTCGCGGATCGCGCGATACCCTTCGATCCCCGCGTTCCTGCCTTTCGGTAGGAATTGTTTGAGCATGTCTTTGGCATCCACTTCGACGTCCAGCAGGCAACCTTCGGGGAGGTTGGCCGGTTTGCCATTGAGCCAATCTTTGAGCGCGTGCCACTGATTGCTTGCGGACTGCAGTGACAGCAGGTGGATGATCCGTTGAGCAAAGACGCGGTGATTGCCTACAAAGTCAATGACCAGCAAGCGACTCTTGCCTTCACTCGCACGCAGGCCGCGGCCAAGTTGCTGGAGGAAGATGATTTTGGACTCGGTTGGGCGCAGCATGACAACGCGGTCCACCGCCGGAATGTCTAATCCTTCATTGAACATGTCGACGACACATAGGGCGTGCAATTCGCCTGTCCGCAATCGCTCCAGTGAGTCACCGTAGGGATCGCTTCCCTCGCCAGAAAAGACCGCCGCAGCGGAGACGCCCTGCGCCGTCAGCCAGTCTCGTGCGAACACCGCGTGTCGCCGCGAGCAGCAGAAAATGAGCGTCCGGTCGGCAGGGTGTTGTTCCATCGTTGACCACAGCCGATCCATGCGTTCGCTACGAGCGACTTGTTGCTCCAATTCGGCAAGGTCAAACCGCCCGTTTCGCCAAGGGATCTGCCGAAAGTCAGCCGTGTCTTTGATGCCAACATAGTGGAAGGGGACAAGAGCCTCTTCGGCGATCCCTTCGCCAATGCTGGCGTGATACGCCAAGTTGTCGTCAAAGATCGTCGCAACGTCGACGCCGTCGGTCCGTTCAGGAGTCGCGGTTAACCCGAGTGCAAAGTCGCAATTAAGTTGCGCGAGCACTCGGCGGTAGCTCGGTGCGTGGGCGTGGTGCACCTCATCCATGATCACATAGTCGAAGTGTTCGGTCGCAAGTCGCTGGATCCCTGCGGGGCGAGAAAGTTTCTGGATCGATGCGACGACCAAGTTGCTCGACAGTTCGCTTTGATTGCCGATGTACCATGCGGTTGGACTGGAACTGAAGCGGTGGTCGAGCAAACGTGAGAGCACCGCTTCGGCCTGGGCAAGGATATGAGCCCGATGCGCGATGATCAGGACCCTGGGGCGCCTGCCGATTTCCATGCCAACCTGGCAAGCGTCGAAAGCTGCCAACCACGTTTTACCCATGCCCGTTGCCACTGCGACCAGCGCTCGGCTGTGTCCTGCGTCGCGCAAGCGCGCCAGCGAAGCCAAGGCCTCAACTTGCCAGGGCCGCGGTGCTGGGATCTCTTGAGCGTCTTTCGCCTCAGGCACAAAATGCTGCTGACGATATTTCGCCGCCGAGATTGCATACGAGGCGACAAGTTCCGGCGTCAACGGTGACGCGGCCTGCCACAGTGCGTCAAATTCCTCCGAGAATTGAACGTGAGACGGTTCCGACGTAGTGGAGCTTGACAGCAGGTTCCATTCCACACCGCTGACAAGCGCGGCTTTTGAGAGGTTGCTGCTTCCAACGGAAATGAAGTCGCGTGATCCCTCGACAATCCGCCATGCCTTGGGGTGAAATGACTCCGGATCAGTCGGAAGCTTGGCTGTCTGAATCAGTCGAACGTGTAGCCGTCCGTTATCAAAATCCTCTGCCGCCAACTCGCACCAGCCGAGCAAGGTTTGGAGTGCCCTTGGTGCAGAAATATAGAGGTAGTCGCTAACCAGGATTCGTACTTGAGCTCCACTGCGCAGCGCCTTGAAGAGTTGCTCTTCGATGATTGCAAGCCCCGATGCCTGAACGAACGAGGCCAGGACATCAACCGCATGGGCGCCGGCAATTCTCCACGACAGTTGTTCCCACAGCGGCGAGTCGGGGTAGCCGACACTCAAGGTGGCCGCAGGTTTCGCGTTGCTGCTTACCAGTTGGCTGCTTACCAGTTGGCTGCTTGCCCGTTGGCTGCTTGCCCGTTGGCTGGGGCTCGGTTCGTCGGAAGCCCGTTCGCTGGAAGTTTCCGTCAGGTCGTCCTTTAGGTAATTCGCTTTGCTAGGAATCACATATCGAACGCCGCCCCGTGGGTCATCCACATCGCCTGAGTATCTTGGGATCACATGGATGTGGAGATGAGGGACGGTTTGTCCGGCTGCATCGCCGGCGTTGAAACCGACGTTGTAGCCGTCAGGTTTTGGGTGCAGCGATTGGTCAAGTTTCTGTTTGACAACGTTGACGAGTTCCATCAATGCGGATTGTTCGTCCGCCGTTGCATCAAACCAAGTGGGTGTGACTCGCCGCGTGATGATTAGCGAGTGTCCAACGTTCACGGGAAAGCCATCGAAAACGGCGAAGGCCAGATCGTTCGAAGCGATCCAGTTCGCTGAAGGAATTTCGAGAAACGGCGAAGTCGCCATACGCATCCACGCTCGCTAGTAAGTCGCTTGACTGTCGTTGGGAAGTGTCCACATCAATAATTGTGACGCAGTGACGCTTGCACGTCTACTCCAGTGAGCCCAGTTACACGGATCCTCGGAAGCGATGTTTGCGGTGCCAGCGACAGTGATGCTGGTCGGGCCAGAGCTTCTCGTTGATCGGGAGTCGCAAACGCTCGCCGTGGTATTCGGTCAGCGAAGTTTGATCCGGACAAGCCTCCGTGAACGCATCGACCGCCACCAGCACTCGGAAATCGTCGTCGATCGACCAAAGGCCTCGATCGAAGAGCCAGTGAGCATTCTTGCCGAGAGCCAGCCCATTTTGAGGATCATTGTTTCGCGAGTCGGCGAACTGATGAATGTGTGCTGCATCGACGATTGACCCACCATCAAGTGTCGTGATTCGATAGCCAGTCAATGCACACGTGAAAGCGTAGGCCGCAGCAACATCAATTCGGAATCGCCCGTTTCTTCCAGCTCGCTCCGCACCCTCGGGGATTTCGAAGTTGGCATCGCGGGCGATTTGATCATCATCTGGAATCGTTAGCCCAACCATGTGATAAAGCGCGTTCCGCTCTGCCGGTTCAAAGTGCTTTGCGATGATTAAGCGTCTGGCGGACTCGCGAAAACTTGCTTTCGAACACGCCTCGACGAACCCAGGTTCCGGCACAACATATTGGGTCACCGAACGATGTTTCGACAGTGAGCCTTCCTGAGTGAACGCCCGCCAGAAACCATCGGATTTCAAGTGATGGAATGGCATCCGAATATCAATCCGCTGCGTTCGGCGGTAGGTGACAATCTGAGCAAATGTCTCGAAGCGAAACGCGATCTCTGGCGTCAGAGAGACGGACTCGCTTGGCAAATCACTCGCATCTGCAAGATCAAGCACCGTCAGCAGCAACAGTGGCTTGTGAGGCGCATTGTTTCGAGCTTTGTTCAGCTTTGCAATCCGATCGAGCCAGTATTGAGTATCCACTATCTAGTCCGACTCCGAATCGATTTCAGCACGCGGTTGTGTTGGGTGACCACGCCAGACGCCTCTTTCCGTCCCCAGCGTTATGGCCGCGACCCCGTTTGGCTTCCTGCGCGGCGTCTCCTGTGAAACTTGCAGGCAAGTCTAGACGGCTTTGAGGCGTTGGTGGACTCCGCCCCTAATTTACTCGGTCGAGCAGAGTGAGACAAGAAACCGCCCTGTTCAAACTCGGCCATGATGGCGATTGGCTCGCCTCGCACGGAACCGTTGACGAATTCATTTTGCCATTCTCTTGCGGGTTTTCATGGGCGCGGGGTTTCATGGCTGGGGTGTCCTACGCGCTTTTTGTGCGATGAAGTTTATGCCCGACTGTGACTCGACTGGGCGTTTGCTTCTGCGAAATTGGACGCGCGAGTGTTGAATTCAGTCCTGCGGAGTGTATTTGCTCATTGGGGTCGGCCGATGGTGACCGATGGATGGGTGACTCAAATTCTCTTTGGAAACAATGGTGCTTTTTGGGGCAGCATCGAGAAGTTTATCGAGGTGTCGAGTCGTCCCGAGACGGTTCACAGAGGCCATGGAATTCGCTGTCGTGGGCGACGATAAGATGCTGCGTCTGCTCGAACTCTCGATTAGACTTCTAGGTTAGGACGCAACGTAGGCGTCCTGACGTTTGCCACGAAGTCCGAACATTCGCTGGTGTTCGGACTTGTTCCGTCAACTCCAGTGCAATCAGCCAACGTTTCGCAGAGATTGTTTTCGCTCACCGCTGCCTTGGGGATGCTCTTGCCGACGACCACTACAGCTGTGCTTGTTTGCTCCGATTGCCATCAGTAGTGCCGAGACGCTTGAATCGTCACCGTCTCTGTTCGCGCTCGCTGTGCTGATTGCGGCGTCGTCGGTCTTCATGCCACCGGTGTCGCCACCGGTTGTGTCGCTCGTTGTTGAACCGGGCCGCTATCGTTGCATTGGCTTTTTCAAGGGCGCTGTGCCGAGGCTGTTGTTGACGTCGTTGGTAACTCTGTTCTTGGTATCGGTGCTGTTTCCGTTATCCTTTGCGTCATGCCTGGCTCAAGACCTCCAACGACGTGTGAGATTGCTTGTGAATAGCTCTTCGGTTTCGCCGCATCGCGGCCTGTTGGCGTCGCTTTCAGTTGTCGGAGTGGTCTTCGGCACGCTGCTCTTCTGTGCATCGCTGACGCCGTCACTGATCCCGCGAACGTACGTTGTGCAGGGGGTGGAGTCCGGCTTTGCGTTGGCGACTGGATACGGTTTTGGTGTTGGCGTTCACTGGTTATGGCAATGTCTCGAATTACCCGTTCTCGCTGCGAGATGGATTTGTTTTGGCAAACGAATCACTCTGGCTTGCCTTGGCTGTATCGTGCTTGTCACTCTGTGGCGGGCAACGGTGTGGGAGAATTCGATTCGCAGCCTGATGGAGATGGAGCCCGTGCGCGGCGTCTATTCACCGTACGTGGTGATGATTTCAATCCCCTTGGCGTTCGTCTTGTTAATGATGGCTCGGGCGTTCAGGAGTGTCTATGGTCTCGTCGACCGGCGATTGAGACGAATCCTCTCACGACGTTATTCTTACTTGATGGGCACGTTTCTGGTCATCCTTGCCGTGCTGACCCTCACCACCAATCTTGTGATCAAACCGACCTTGCGGATCGCCGACAGGGCCTTTCTTGAGATCGATGGTCTCGTTGACGAGGGGATCGAAAGGCCGGTAAGTGCATTGGCTTCCGGGAGTGTCGATTCGCTAATCGATTGGGATGTTCTTTCCAGGCGTGGGAAGGACTTTGTCGTGTCTGGTCCAGAGAGGGGACAGATCGCTGAGTTCATCGGCAGGGAGGCAAAGCCCCCGCTAAGGGTCTACGTGGGCTTGGGCTGCAGAGCGACGGCGCAACAGCGGGCCGAGTTGGCTTTGCAGGAATTGATTCGTGTCGGAGGCTTCGAACGGTCTGTCTTAGTCGTCGCCAATCCAACCGGAACGGGATGGCTTCAACCGGAAGCCGTGGACACGATTGAATATCTGCACGCTGGCGATACGGCCATTGTCACGATTCAGTATTCTTACCTACCGAGCTGGCTGACACTCTTGGTCGATCCAGAGGGGTCGCGGGATTCAGCGCGGGTCTTGTTCGAGACGATCTACGGTCACTGGAGATCGCTTCCTCCTGAGTCTCGGCCAAGGCTTTATCTACACGGCCTGAGTCTTGGGGCCTATGGGTCGGAGACCTGTGCCGACCTGTTCACGTTGTTTGAGGATCCAATTCAGGGTGCCGTCTGGAGCGGACCGCCCTTCCCCAGCACCTCTTGGGCAGACATCACGAAAGCGAGGAACGCAGATTCTCCCGTCTGGCTTCCGACATTTCGTGATGGAAGGATTGTTCGATTCACTGCACGAGAGAACGCCTTGAAAAATACGGGCAAGCCATGGGGGCCGATGCGATTCGTCTACATCCAACATGCCAGTGACCCCATGACTTTCTTTTCAACAGAACTGCTTTACCAGCGACCGCAGTGGCTCAGTGGCGAGAGAGGACCTGACATTTCTCCCTACATGAGTTGGTATCCCATCGTCACGTTCCTGCAGGTCGGTTTCGATTTGCCAATGGCGACAAGCGTCCCAGCGGGCTATGGCCACAATCTCTCCGCGGCCAGTTACATCGACGCTTGGATCGCCGTAACGGCGCCGGTCAATTGGAGTGACGAGGAGACGAAGAGGCTGAAACTGCTTTTCGCCGAAAACCCGGAGGCGTTGTGACTGCCAGCGGGCGAATCCCGCTGGCCCATGATCAGCGGCTGGCTGTTCGAGGCAAGCGACGGGGCGCTGCTAGGCGTCTGCCTGGGACAAATCGACGATTCGTTGCGAAGCTGGTCGCCTGTGGTGAGTGGTGCCCCTCTTTTTGAATGTGAAGCCTAACGCTGGCCGGGGAGGCACGCTGGGCGGGGACAGAGGCGGGCATTTTGCTGAGATTCGGCAATTTCTAGAGATCTTAGGGAAAAAGAATCAGAATGGTTGTGACAAAGGTCGGATTCGACCCTACTTTCGAAACTGACTGAATCTGTGGAAGATGGCTCAATGCAACAGGCAACGATCAAAACAATCCTTGGTGGCGACTTGGACGCCTACGATGCGGTGGTCCGGCAATACCAGGCCATGCTGCTGGGGTACGCGGCGAATCGATTGCCGGATCTTGATGCCGCGCAGGAAGTCGTTCAGCTGACATTCATTCGAGCGTACGAGCAGTTGAATGAATATCAGCCCCAGCGTGATTTCGGAGTCTGGCTCTGTGTGATTTGCAAGCACTTCATTCTGTCGGAACTCGAACGTCAGCGAAGAGAATTCAGGAACCTGGATCAGTTCAGCGACGCTTTGCGGCTTCGTGTGGGCGAGCGCATGGCCGAACTGAGTGACAATGATCAGCGGCAGTCGCTTTCGGCAATGCGTGAATGCTTGACGGCCTTGCAGTCTCAAGCGGCCCTGGTCGTGCGTCTGCGTTACGAAGAGCGGCAGTCGTGTCGCAGCATTGCCGAATCACTCAACCGGACCGTGACTTGGGTCTCCAGTACGTTAAGCCGATCGCGCCGAGCGCTTCGCGTGTGCATCGAGCGTCGCCTCGATGAGGAGGCAACCGCATGAACGAATCACGACTGCAACGGATGCTGGAAGAGTTTCAGGACGATGCGCTGAGCGATACCGACTGCCGCGAGCTTCTGCAGTGGTTTGACGAGGACGAGTCACGTCTGTCACTCTTTGTTGATGAGCTGCGTGTCGGGAATGCGTTAGCGGCACTGTCGGTGCTGGATTCCGATCGCCTGCCGTTGGCCGTCAACGATTGTCTCAAACGCAGCGAACGTGCCATCGATCTCTCAAGCGAGGTGCGCCAGCGTCTTGAAAGCCGCGCTCAGCCATCGCCCGCTGATGGTTTGCAATCAGGTCCCGCGGCACGCCGTTGGTCACGCGGTCGCGCACGCGGGTGGATCGCAGCGTGTGCCGTTGCAGCGGTGGTTTCATTGTGTGTGTTTCTCACAGGCGACGTTGGCACCGGTTCCGGCGATGTTGTCGCGACGGTTCAGAATGCTCGCAAGGTGCAAGCGGTTTCCGTTGGCGATCCCCTGCGATCCGGGCAAGTTTTGAAGCTTGTGGATGGCCGCGTCACCATTAGATTTCAGTCCGGTGCCCGGCTTGCGATTCAGGCACCAGCGGAGTTGAAGCTGCTGGGGCCGAATTCGGCACAGCTTCAGCACGGCGTGGCGACGGTGCGAGTTCCTGGAGCGATCAAAGGGTTTATTTTGGAGACTCTGCACCAGCGAATGACGGACTTGGGAACATCGTTCGGAGTCGATGTGGACACCAAAGGGGACACCGCGATCTCGGTGTTTGAGGGCGAGATCGAATTGGAAGATCGCCGCCGTCTTGTTGGCGGACAGTCGGTCGCGCTCTCCGCGAGTGAACAGTCGCCTCGCGAGATCCCGTATGCTATCAGTCAGTTCCTGAACACATGGCGAGTCTCCTTTGGCGTCGAGCAGTTGATTGGCGATGTCCGTGTCGCCTCACCGGGGGAACGACATTCACCGGGATTGGTCCGCGACAGTGATTCGTTATTGCTGTTTCCTGAACGCGAAGATGCGTTTCTGGAACAAGGTTGCTTGGTCGATGCAATGGAACCGGGGACCTACAGCCGACCTTTCCGAAAACACACCGTGAAGCTGACGCAAGACGTGCGCGTCGACAGCTTTCTTTTGCAATACAATCCGGGACAGGATGACAGCGAGTCCAAGAATCAAACGTTTCAGGGTGAGCTGCATTTTGATCGCCCAATCGTGGCTTTGATCATGCAGAAAGATCTATTGGATGCTTCTGACGCTCGGATGGCGCTTCCTGAAACCGACTTTCGAAATATTTTTCGCCGGGGAATTAACAACGCTGATGTGGTGACGTTAAGTCCCGATCGGCGTGTGCTTCGGGTTGCTCTGAATGTTAGCAATGGCGTGGACCAAATTCGCGTCCTCGTTGCTGCTGATAACGCCTTCAATGACCAGTGAGTGAGTGATGATAAAACAAACGAAACCTCTGGACCGCCGCAAGTTCCTGCAGGGAACGGGCATCGCTCTGGCACTGCCGTTAATGGAAAGTCAGTTGGGCTGGGCAGCGGAAAAACGGGATGCCAATCCTCGGCGTCTGGTCTGTATCGGCAACCACCTTGGGTACTATCCCGGCAGCTTCTTTCCCAAGACGGCCGGCAAGGACTACAAGACCAGCCCGACGCTGCAGAACATTGATGCTCACCGGGATGACTTTACGGTCTTCTCGAACCTTGATGACGGCATGAACGGTGGGCACAAGGGCGTTCAGGCCTTTCTCTCTGGCATCCGCAAGGACGAGTCTGCTGGATTTCCCGATAAGAACATGACCATCGACCAGGCGGCTGCGGAGCACGTTGGCAGTGCCACGCGTTTCCCGTCGATCACGGCTGGATTGGACAACGGCACGGACCTCAGTTGGACTCGCTCCGGTGTGCGTCTCCCGCCGGTCAATAACCCGGCGCGCCTGTTCGCGGCCTTGTTCGTCCAGTCTGATGCCGCGTCAATTGGTAGACAACGCACGCGATTAACGCATCGGGCCAGCGTGCTTGATGCCCTGCGTGAATCCGCTGGGCAGCTGGATGGGAAACTCAGTGCTGCAGACCGCCAGAAACTAGATCAGTACCTGACCAGTGTGCGAGAAGTCGAGAAACAGTTGCAGATGTCGCAGGCGTGGTTGGATCAACCCAAGCCCGCGTCCCCGATCGACCCTGTGGCGGATCAGGAGCGCATGCATCTTGAAGAGATTCCGCTGTTCTACGATTTGCTGACACTGGCGCTGCAGACCGACTCGACGCGCGTCGCCACGTTCGAGATCCCCATGGGGTTTCGGACCTCTGAACTGGATGTCGGCAGCTACCACGGGCTGTCGCACCACAGCAAATCGGAAGAGCGCCTCGCACAGCTCCAGATTGTCGACACCTACCTGATGACACAGTTTGGTCACCTGATCGAAAAGCTGAAGGAAGCTCAGGTCTTCGATCACACCGCGGTGGTCTGGGGCAGCGGAATGGGCAATGGATCAAGCCACAGCAACCGGAACCTGCCGGTGATCCTTGCCGGCGGTGGAATGAACCACCAGGGCCACGTGGTCTGCCCGGATGAGGAGCACAAACGTGTGCCGTTGTCGAACCTGTGGCTGTCGACGCTGCAGTGGTTCGGCATCCAGACCGATCGGTTTGGTAAGAGCACAGGCACATTTTCGCCCATGAAACTGGTGTAAGGCACAGGCAAAACATGAACAAGACAACTTTGACCACACTGTGCCTGGCGATGCTGGTTGCTCTGAGTGGAGTAGCCGATGCCGAGCTGCCCAGGCAGTTTCTTGCGACCTACTGCATCGACTGTCACGGCCCGGACACCCAGAAATCTGACCGCCGCTTCGACGGTCTGGGCGATGCGATCACGGACCTTCACCAGTTGGAGCTCTGGCAGGAGATCGTTGATCAGCTGAACCTCGGCGAGATGCCACCGCCAAAGAAGCGGCAACCGAGTGCAGACGAGAAGGCCAAGACCATCGCGTCGATCACTGCGGGAATCGCCGACGCGCGTGCCGAGTTGACATCTCACGGTCAACACACCGTCATGCGACGGCTCAACCGGTTCGAGTATCAACACACGATCGGTGACCTTCTGTCACTGAATGTTCAGGCATGGAATCCCGCAGCGGATTTCCCGCCGGATGTCAAAGTGGACGGGTTTGACAACAACGGACGCGAACTGGTGACCTCTGGCATGCTGTTGGATCATTACCTGGGTGCGGCCGAGGAAGCGATCAGGCGTGCGACGCATTTCGGGCCTCGACCGGAGTCAAAGCAGTACGCCCAGCAGACGCCGTACTACTTCACTGGCAAAGACAAGGAGAATCTGCCCAAGCTCTTTCATGTTGACCGCTTTCGGTTCATCCCAGACACGCCATACACCGATCTGTATGGCCGTCACTATCGAGGTGGGCACATCGGGTTCCGTCCCTTGTATGGCGGCGTGGCTCATAGCGGCATGTACACCGTGCGTGTGAAGGCTGCGGCGATTGATCGCGATCACCCGTATGGCACGGCCTTGGATGACTTCCGCAACGGTGACCCGCTGGTCTTGGAACTGGCGATGGTTGACCGGGAGGGCAGCGTTGAGAGCACCGGCAACATCACCACCGAACGCTCCGTCGGTCTGGCCGAACTGACCAGCGAGGAGCCGGCGTGGTTCGAGTGGACCACTCACATCGATCAGGGTTTCGAGCCTGAAGTGCGATTTCGCAACGGAACGAGTGCCGCGAAACGCTTGGTTCGCATCATCACACAGAAAGCCGCCGAACATCCCGAGGTCGCGCCGTTCGCCAAGATGAAATCCGGCTATGAGAAATCTCATGGCCTGCTGAAGGTTTATCGCGGTCCGAAACTTCGCATCTTTGACATCCAAGTCGAAGGCCCGCACCTTGAACAGTGGCCGCCGGCGGGTCACCGGTTGATGTATGGCGACCTGCAACCCGAGGATCTGAACCGTAACACAATCATTCAACGCTTGCGTGTGTTTGCCGCCGGTGCTTTTCGTCGCCCGTTGCAGGCTGACGAGTTGAAGCCGATTGAGCGGATGGTGATCGCAAAGCTTGATTCAGGCCTGGAGCCGCTGGCTGCATTGCAGCTTGGGTTCCAGACGATTTTGTGCTCGCCGTCGTTTATCTATCTGCAAGAGGGACAGGGAACGCTTGGCGGGTACAGTCTGGCCTCGCGCTTGTCGTACTTTCTCTGGTCTTCACAGCCTGATGCCCAGCTGCTGGCTCATGCTGGCGCGGGTCACTTAAGCGACCCGAAGGTGCTTGATGCCGAAGTTGATCGCATGTTAAAGGATCCTCGCTCTGAGCGGTTTGTCAATCAGTTCGTGCGGCGCTGGCTGGACTGGGACAACCTGGGTGAGATGCCGGTGTCGGGTGAATTCGGTGTGTATTATCGGGACAATCTTGAGTCGGCCATGGCGGGCGAGACGACGCTGTTCTTCCGTCACCTTCTTGATCAAAACTTGCCGCCCAAACGTTTCCTCGATGCCGATTATACGTTTGTCAACCGTGAATTGGCTGCGCATTACGAGTTGCCTCCGGTCGTAGGCAACCATCTGCGCCGGGTCTCGACCGCTGGCACGGTGCGTGGAGGGCTGATGACCCAGGGCAGTTTCCTGACGGCTTCGGCTAACGGTGTGGACACTTCGCCGGTCGTGCGTGGCATCTATGCTTTGGAGAAGGTTTTGGGATACACTCCGCCGCCCCCGCCCGATGATGTGCCGGAGATTGAACCCGACATCCGCGGCGCTCTGACCGTTCGTGAAGAGCTGGCCAAGCACCGCAGCATCGCTGCCTGCGCCGAGTGTCACCGCAAAATCGATCCGCTGGGGTTCGCCTTGGAGAGTTTTGATCCCATCGGCGCTTGGCGGACTCAGTACGGCAAGGGCTTGCCGGTTGACGCTTCGGGCCAGCTGCCCAGCGGCGAACAGTTCGATGACATCCGTGAACTTCGCACCCTATTGATCAAGCGGCACGATCAGTTCACTCGCAGTCTGAGTGAGAAACTGATGACCTACGCGCTTGGCCGCGAAGTCGAAGTTGGCGATCGCTCTGTCATCGACCGGATTTGCGAGCAGATGGCCGAACCCGACGCAGGCCTTCGCGATCTGATTCGAGCGATCGTCGTCAGCGAGAGCTTCCTGAAGAACTAGGGCGAGACAAGGTGGGACATCTCCTCATCTGCTAAGAGTCGCCTTTCGCGGAGCGAACGGCGACCATCAACCGATTGCCACTGGTCGTGCTGGAATTCAAGCGACGTAGGGTGTTGTGCTTGCACGCACCAGTGCTTTGAAGAGCTTTGCATTCGGTCGGGTGTTGTGCTTGCACGCACCCTGTCAAACCTCGACATCCCAAGCCGGTTGATGGGTTATAAAGTGAACGCATTATTGAAGCGCGTCTTGTCAAAGCAACGTCCGCAGCGATCGAATCAACATCCAGCAGCACATGCTGAGCCGGAGAAGTTCTTGCCTCGCATCTCTTTCAAGGCAGGGGATCTAGGCGAAATCGCTGCTCCAGAATTCACAACAGTTCGGCCGGTAACACTTAGGGGATCTCTGGGAATTCCGTCAGGACTTCACCATCAAACTGAAAATCATCGGCGGTGATGTGTCCCCAGCCGTCGATTGCTTTGTCGACCACTTTGATGAACATTTTCTTGCCGGCGTAAGGGGCAAGATTCCACTCGCGATTTTGCATCACCTGATCTTTCCATCCGCGCGCAAACTGGACTTCATTCCCATCGGCTGTACACAGTGCCACGTACACCAGTGCTCCATCTCCTCCGCCGACGCGAAACGTCATTTTGCCAGCTTTGGGGATGAAATACGGTGACACAATGACACCGGTTTGAGAGTCCAGGCCTTTTTCGGCATCTGCGGACGGTTCAAGCGTCGTCAGGTAGTGTTTGCCCTGTTTGTTGTAGGCGCCCTTGTTGTGGAAGAACCTGTCTCGACTGCCAATGATGTGGCCGAATTGACCGTCGACAATTTTCCAGGGCGCCAGCGTGCCGGATTCAAAATCAAACGATGCAGCGCGGGAACTTGGCGTGGCGGGAATTTTTTTCGCCGGATTGCCTCGTCCTGTGCGGCGAGTCGTGGGGCCGGTTTTTGGTTTGTAGGTTGCCAGCAGCGAGCTCAGTTCCTTGACAACTTCGGGGTGTTCGTTGATCACGTTGATTATCTGATTAACGTCGGCTTCCAGGTTGTAGAGTTGAGCAGGCGGCGCATCCTTCCTGATTTTTCCGTCTTCGATGTCGCTGTTGACAGAACCGACAAAGCTGGCGGCTGCCGGTCCTGCGAATGTGTGGTTGTTGGGAGTCCTGCCCCCGAAACCGCCACTGCCTTGCGACGGAATGTACATCCACTTGCCTTTGCGGATCGACAGATGAGTGCCTTTGTTGGGTGCAAGAACCAGGTGGTCGCGGATCTGTTGCTCGGGTTCGCCTAGAAAGGCAGGGAGCATGTTGACGCTGTCTGCCTGCTGAGTGTTCTCCATGGTTTGTTCAGTGACCGCCGCAAACGTGGCAAGCATGTCAACATTGCTGATCACCTGACTGGAGGTGGTCCCGGCCTTGACTTTGCCCGGCCAGCGGACGATCATCGGCACCCGGTGCCCGCCTTCCCAGATGCCAAACTTGAACCCCAGCAGGGTACCGTTCTGTCGATGCCCAGCTTTGAACGCAGTCTGTCCGCCATGGTTGAACATGCCCCCATTGTCACTGGTAAAGATGACCAGCGTGTTGTCGCTTAATCCCTGTTCTTCCAGGCAGGTCAGGACCTCGCCAACGATCCAGTCCAGTTCGTGGATGAAATCGCCATAAAGACCGCATTGACTGGTGCCCTGGAAACGCTTGGCGGGAGTGAATGGGTGATGGATATTGGTTGTCGCCAGATACAGGAAGAACGGTTTGTCTTTGCGCTCGGTGATCCATTGAACTGATTTTTTTGCGAAGGTTGTTCCCACTTGGTAGTCGTTGAACAACTGGTGAGCCACCTTCGCTCCGCCGAAGGCGTTGGCACTGCGATTGGCAGCCTCTGGGGGAATGGGAGTGATCGCCGTGGCGCCTTTGGCATTCCTGCCCAGATAAACCAGCGGATCATCAGGGTCACTTCCCACGACGCGATCGTTTTCCACATAGACATATGGAGGGGCGCTGTTAACAACCGGCATGCCAAAGTAGTAATCAAAGCCGAGGTCCTGAGGCCCGGGGCGCAACGGTTCCTGCCACGCATTGCGTTCGTTGCCGAACCCCAGATGCCACTTCCCGATGACGGCGGTGTCGTAACCGCGGCTCTTGAAGACATCGGCAATCGTCGTTTGGTCGGTCTTGACGATCAGCGGAGACGTAATGGGTGCCGGCCCCCAAACGCCACGGCCGCCGTTTCCACGCACGGGGTATTGGCCGGTGAGCAGTGCATAGCGAGACGGAGTGCAGACCGCAGAGGCCGAATGAGCGTCCGTGAACCGGCGTCCCTGAGCGGCAAGCCTGTCCAGATTGGGCGTTTGTACTTTCGTCGCGCCGTAACAACCCAAGTCTCCGTAACCGAGGTCATCGGCAAAGATCAGAACGACATTGGGTGGCGCCTCGTCTGCACGGCACAACGGCGCCGCTGTCAGCGAGATCATCAGCGCGGCCAAAATGGTGGTCAGGGTGTTTTTCATGAGTTGAAATTCTGTTGCTGAAAGCGAAGGTTTCGGGGAATGTTGCAGTTTTCGGCGAAGTGTTACGCGATCCTGTCGACAGGCAGTGCTTCGAGCAGTCGCGTTTGTCCGCTTTGTCGACGCTTGTCGCCTTCATCCAGTTCGCATCGATCGACTGATGGCGGCGTGCTGGTCAGTACGCTCGGTGATCAGGGCCGCGCTCGTCACGGATTTCAGATGATTGTGAACCCCGAGACTTGTATGAATCGATTCAGGTGTGTGAAGTTCAGTTAGCGGTGAAGCAGGAGTTCACTGGCCAGCAGGTGCCGTAGCATCGACTGAAATCGGTGTTCGTCTTGCTTCGATTTTGCCGCGACCTGATCGACGATTTCGAGGTCGCGCCGGTTGAGTCGCCTGCCTTTGGCGTATTCGGCCAGTTTGATGATCAGGCTCTTGGCAAATGGATCCTGTTGTGTGCGAAGGAGTTTTCGCAGCTCTGTCACGTTTTGGAACTTGGTGCCAAAGATTTGACCGGCAGGATCAATTGTTGCCCCTGTTTCGTATGCTGCGCGGTATCTTCCGATGACGTCAAAGTTCTCCAGAGCCAGGCCCAGTGGATCCATCCGTTTGTGGCACTCAAAGCAGGCGGGGTCTCTGCGATGTCGGACCAGTTGGTCTCTTGGCGTGTCGACTCCGTTCAGATCGGGGACAAGAGCGGGGACCTCTTCGGGTGGGGCAGGCGGTGGCGTTCCCAGCAGTTCGTCAAGGATCCAGTGGCCGCGGGTCACCGGCAGCGTTTCCACTCCGTTAGACGTGAGGGCCAGGATGCTGCCGTGTCCTAGCAGTCCACCGCGCAGGGATGCTTTGGGCAGTGAGACACGTTGGAATTCCGAGCCACCGTCAAAGGGCAGGTTGTAAACGTTTGCCAGAGTGTCGTTGATGATGGAGTAGTCTGAATCAAGGAAGTCGCCGACAGGTTGGTTTTCAAAAAGCACGTGCCTGAAGAAGTGCAGCGTTTCGTTGCGAAACGCCGTCTCGTAGTTTTGCTTATGGTAGGCCGAGTAGCGTCGGTCTTTGATGTCCGGTGGCATGGTTCCGAGCAGGTCCAGCGAGAGCCATTGGGTGGCGAAGCCGTGGACGAACTCATCCGTTCTCGGATCGCCGAGCATGCGTTCAACCTGGGCCGAATAGACGTCCGCATCGAGGAGCCTGCCCGATCTTGCCAGCTGGAACAGTTCCGCGTCGGGCATTGTGCTCCAGAGAAAATAAGAAAGCCGGCTGGCCAGTTCCAAGGGCGGCAGTTGTCCGATTTCTTCTTTGATGTAAAGGAAATCATGCGAGGCCATGGCGGCGGCAAAGGTCTTGATGAATGCTTCCTGCCAATCCGACGTCCTCTGATACTGTTGGTCGAGGTAATCAAGGTAGTCCCGGACATCCTGATCGGTGGCTGGGCGACGGAATGCACGCGTCAGAAAACGCTGCATCAGTTGAGCGCGGACTTCGGCCTTCTCGAAGTCGGGCATCTCGTCGGTCTGGAAAATGGTCCGGTAGGTAGGGGGCGGCCATTGAGGGTCCAGTGGGCCTTCGAGACTGAATCGAGTCACTTCAACGCCCGGTCCGTTGTAGTTCTCTGGACTGATTTCTTTGGGGTCGACTTTTCGTTGCCGAATGGCTTGGCGAATGCTGGACGCAGGTTTGCCCGCTCCGTTGAGGAAACCGACCCAAGGGTAGGCGCCTTTCTCAAGCCAGACGACAGTGCTGTAGACTTCGAACTGGTCATCTAAAAGATCGAATGACTTTGCCAGATTCGACGTGGACTGCTTGCCTTCGCTATCGAGTCGTGTGCCGATGCCCATCTTGATCGGACCGCTTACGGGCGGGAACTTCATGTTGCCGTAGTGGTTGCGATCCACTCCGGCGGCGTGAACAGTGATCCTGTAGTAACCCGAGATTGCGACTCCGCGTGGGCTTTCACTTGCAGAGTACTGTCCCGATCCACGCAGGACCGTCGAATGCTTCTTGTTTGTGGTGAAGCGTCGATCTCCGCTCTGAAGTTTGCCGGGCTTGAACGCCACAACTTTTGTGACCGGCGGCTGAAGGTCTGTCAGAAACAACGCCATCCGTAAACTGTGTTCGGCTGATTCGAGATACTCCAAAAGCAGCTCATTGGAAATGACCAGCTCGTCCGCATTGGTATCGAATCCGTGGTCGACTTCGTCTTTGAAGACTCGCCCTGCCGGGTCATAGATTCCGGGTTTTAGGCCAAGCAGGTCACGCACGGTGTTGCGAAATTCTCGGCGGTTCAGGCGGCGGTACCCAGTGGGAATGGAGAAGGCTTCATCTCGCGAGATCTGTAGCACAAGTTGAGCGATGCTGGCACGCTCATTCGACGAGGGCTGGCGAGCGTCCTCAGGGGGCATGCTGGCGTCATGGATCTGGTCATAGAGGTCGCTCCAGAGAGCGCCGTCGATCTGGGCGAAGTCGTCCAGACGCACTTCGCCTTTCTGCTTGGTTGCCCCGTGGCAAGCAACACAATAGCGATTGAGGAACGGCTGAACAGGCGAGTAGGGATCGTCCGCGTGCAGTCGTTCAGCAGCGACCAGCAGGAACAGGCACACCAGTGGAAAGGCAGTTTTGGTATTCATATTAAGCCAGCACGTGATTCAGATTTCCGGTCGCGCCATTGAAGGATTCGATCTCGATCCCGAAGTGCTGAAGCATGGTGGTAAAGAGATTGTTCAAGGGAGTTTGTTTGCCATTGTGTCGCTGCACAGCGTCGTAATGACCCTGGTGCTTGAGCCCGCCGCCAGCCAAGATGATTGGCAGGTTGCGGTTCGAGTGTCGGGAGGCATCGCTGATGCCGCTGCCAAAGAACACCATCGTGTCATCCAGGAGAGAACCGCTATTCGAGTTGATTCCCTTCAGTTTTTCGATGAACCGCGATAACTGCTGCATGTAAAACGTTTCAATGATCTGAAGCTCACGTAGATGGCTCGGGCGGTTTCCGTGGTGGGAAAGCGTGTGATAGCCCTTGGTCACGCCGTCGATTTCAATCACACGATTGTGCATCGAGAAGTTTGCGGTGATGACACGGGTGGAATCTGACTGCAGCGCCAGCGCCAGCAGATCAAACATGACCGGCCCGAGGAATCCGTAGTCCAAGCTGCCGTGTCCTCGCGCCGCAGGATCGTACTGTTCCTTGGTGACCTTTGGCTTGTCGATGTCCTGCCAACGGCGCATTCCCTGCAGGCGTTCTTCGGCTTCTCGGATCGCTGTCAGGTACTCGTCCAGTTTGGCCCGATCGGATCGACTGATGTCACGCTCCAGTCGACTCGCTCGTGTACGGACCAGATCAAGGACACTCCCCTGCTCTTCCAGTTTCAATGCACGCTGCTTTCGTGCCGCCGCCGAATCAGCTACGAACAGTTTCTTGAACAGAGCTTCTGGCGAAGTCTCCTGTCTTAGCAGGATTCCAGAGGAGCTGTAGGAAGCGCTCTCGGCGCCTCCCAGCGAGATGTGCAGAGAAGGAAAGCGTGATGTATAGCCCAGGTGATTGGCAGCGACCTGATCGATCGAGATGTTCTGGCCAGGCCGAGCGTTTTTGTTCAGCACGCCGTTGAGCAGTGATTTGATGCCGGCGTGCTTGGTGAAGACATTCGGATGGTCCATGTGCGAAAACAACGTGAACTCACCGCGATGCTTCATCATCGCTGGCAAAACTGGGGACGAAGCGAATTGAGCGCCATACTCGTCGGGGAAAAACGTCGAGGGGTTCATCCCCAGTCCCGTGCTGACAAAGACCATCCTTTTTGATGCTGCGTCCCGGTTCTTCGCCGCAACCGCTTCCGCTGTGTGGACGGATTCAAGCAACGGCAGGGCGATCGAGACTCCAGCCGCCTTCAGGGCGATGCGTCGGGAGGGATCAAGGGTTGAACGGGATTTCATCTTGCTGGATGGCTCCGAATTGCCTCAAGGGCGTGAAGAGTGAGAGAGTTCCGTGATCTCGTCTGTGAACAGTGTAGTCATTTAGACCGTCCAGATCATCGCTACGGCCGACGAAATGGTTTGCCGGTGATCATTTGCCAGCAGTTACCCCGCACGACTGATGGCAACTAGCGTCTGCGGCGCTAACCGCCGGCTACTAGGCCCGATTTTTCGGTGCAGCGTTCGTCCGCGACCAAACCGTGTCTAACGCCAAAACGACTGATCGGGTCGTTGTTGAACTGTCTCTCATCGTTGCATTTCGATCGACATGCAGGCGCAAAGTCTCTTCGATCGCGCTGCGGTTGTCGTTCATGGTTCAGTCAGTGTCTCAGTCAGGTGGAGCAAGCCGGCGGAAGCCGTGAAAGAGAACGACGAATAGGAACAGTAGATTGCGGAGACGCACTGCCATGGGAAGAATCGTAGGCGGTTTCACGGTGCGATTGCCGTCAAGCGACTGCGCCAGCGTTTCGCCCAGACGTTGCATCCAGCCAATGCTTCGTGGCCATTCCCAAATGCCATCGATCCATTCGGTGGGGGGACCTGCTTTCCCGACACCTGTCCCCACAATGCCACCGACGATCGAGGCCGTCGTATCCGCATCGCCTTCCGCACTCAATCACACTGGTAACCGCTTGACGGAAATCGTTGGGGCTCGACAGCCATGCATGGATGGCGACCGGGACGTCGTCCAGGGCTGCGCCGAAACGCGCTCGCTTTTTTTGCTTTAGATTTGTGTACCGCGCCGGCGATGATGAGCATCTAAGCGAGGTCGCGATGGTCGGAGGATTGTGAGCGATGACGAACTCTGGATCCAAATTCAATTCCAGCATTGACGCTGGATACTCTATCGTTGCTCTGGTCATTTTTTGGTGACAAGTAGTGCGAAAGCACAGAGCGTGAAAAGGCGCACCCCCCAGAGAAAAACATTGGTCACATCATGTGAATCATCTGAACTATAATACGAATCGCGCACCAGCATGGAAATTGGCTTGCGTCTTATCGGTCGATCTCGTGCGTTTAGGGCAGCACCCGCTCTAGCAGGTTGACGTTATTTTCTATCGGGCAATCAGCTCATAACCCGCCGAGTCGTTGACTAGAACATGGCTTCCACGAGACTTTACATTTGCGTCATCGCTCTGGCGTTATGCCGCATTGCAATTGGCCAAGACAGCTATCGATGTGTCGACGATGGTCTTCAACTCGATTTGGTTCACTCGGATCCTGAAGCGTTCTACATCAGTATGGACATGGACCCGCGCGGCAATCTTTACGTCGGTGGCCGCGACGCGGTGTATTTGTTTGAAGCCGACGGCGATGGTGGATTCAAAGAGCGAAAGACGATCACAAAACTGCCGCCTGACACCTGGTCTTATTCATTACAGATATCGGGTGACGATCTTTACGTCTTGACCGTTACCGCGTTGTATCGATTGCCAAACGTCATTCGTGATCCAGGCAAGGTGACGTTTGAACGAGTGCTCTGGGGCATCCCGTTGGGGCATATCCATCAGGGATTTCATGGCATGAAGATGGGGCCCGATGGCGGTCTGTTTATCGCGTTTGGCGATCCGCAGCCTGGGCCGTTTCGGCGAAAGACCAATCCGGGACACGTCTGGCACTGGACATTCCTGAGTGGACCCCAGGCTAGCAAGACGCCGTGGACCGGCGTAGGTGGAGTTGTTCGCTACGACCCCAAGTCGCATGACGTGACCGTCATTTCTCAAGGGTTTCGCAACATCTGCGACCTGGACTTTGATGAACATTGGAATCTGTTCGGCAACGACAACGACCAGGAAGGCAGCGCGCTTCATACTTTCGGACGATTGGCTCATGTCACCGAGGGATCGCACTACCAATGGTCGCGAGGTTGGTTGCAGGCAAAAGAGCCTTATCGAAATGACTTAATCGAAACGATCGATCCCGACCTTGGGCGTTTCGTACCGTTTGGCACGTGTTACTACAAAGAAGATCATCTGGGCAAAGCGTATCAGCGGTCGCTGATTGTTGCTCGATGGGGCAGTCGCGAACTGGGACAATTCCCGCTGTCAACCCGCGGTGCGTCATTCGCGAGCAGTCAGAAGCCGTTGCTCGTCGGCAAAGGGACAGCTCGACCGGTAGCGGTGTTCACGGGCAACGACGGGCGGTTATTTGCGAGCATCTGTTTCATGGAACGCAATGAGGCGTCGCCGGTGAAGCGAACGGACCTTGTTGTGATTTCAAACCCAGGAAATCCTTTGGCCCTTCACGCTTATGACCCAACCAGGGCAGACATTCACACGCTGCTGCGTGAAATTGAATCGCCGTCATGGAAGCGACGATTCAACGCACATCGAGAAATCATTTCACGCCGGTTGAGTGGCGAAGTTGCCGTTCGCGAGCGATTTTTCGATGCGGCCGCAGGCAGTCCGGCTTGGTATTCGCTGGCGTGGCTTGCCGGACGCCACGATGATCAGCGAGTCGTCGCTGCGCTTACCCAATCGCTGACGTCACGAGATGAACAACAGGCCAGCACCGCCGCCGACATCCTGCGTCGGTTTCATCGGTTGAGCGAATCCCAGGTAGAGTCGCTGCTGGCAAGTGATTCCCCCATCAAGCAGCTCGCTGGACTGCGAGCCGCCAGTCGAGTTGTCCGTCGCGAGTTCGTTACCAAATTGGCCTCCAGCAGCGACAGTCTTGTTCGTCAAGCGGCTCAACGCTGGATCGGAAGACACACGACGTGGAATGAGCTTGAAAAACAATTCGGTGCAGGCGACTTGCCAGCCCGCCGCGTCTCACTTGCGGCGGCGATGTGGAAATGGAATGACACGGTTGAAAACGGCACGATCCCCGATGGGGTCAAAATCAGTGCCGCGGCTAAGAAGCACGTCAACGGCTTCGGATATGTAGACGATCCGAAGTCAAATCTAGAAACAGAATCCCAAACGTATGGCTTCCAAGTCGGTGGCCTTCCCATGATGGATTGGTGGCAGCAGTCAGCGGCGTCAAATCCTGACGCTCCGGAAATCGGTGTAATCGGCCGCATGATCCGGCAGGCCATCTACGACACCGATCTCGCGCACCGTAAGACGGCAGCTGTCTTTGCCAACACGCTGGGAATGGACCATCTTGCCGCAAGAATCCCAGGTCTCGCCCAAACGAGAAACGTCAAGGCCGACATCGCCAAGGGCGCGACACTCTCGGCCAACGAAGCCATGCCCCCCGAGTACCAGGCGATCGACTGGACGACCGCCTGGAAAAAAGGAGACGCACAGAAAGGCGCGGCGCTGTTCAAGACAAAGTGCGTCGCGTGCCACGATTCCGGCCAGGGTGGTGGTGTCATCGGTCCTTCCCTCGCCGGTGTCGCAAAACGGTTCACGCCACAATATCTGGCTCAGTCCGTCGCCGCGCCAAGCAGGGCTGTTTCGCCCAACTTTCAATCGTGGTCGGTCCTCACGATTGACGGCGAGGTCTTGCTGGGGTTCTTGTCCGGTGAAGACGAGAACCGTGTCACCTTGCAGATGATGGATGGTGCGTTGAAGGCGATCGACAAAGATGACATCGAGGTGAAAGCACCTAGCAAGACATCATTGATGCCGGTCGGACTGATCAACGGACCGGACGAATTGAAGCACATCGTTCGGTACTTGATGACGCTGAAGGCCAGCGGCGACTCCACGTCGGACGGTTTGATTGATTTGCTTGCCGGCGGCGATTTGAAGGAGCATTTTGAGACGACAGGCAATTGGTCACTCGGAGAAGACGGTGTCGCTCATCTGCAGCCACGCAAAGGTGAAACCGATTGGAAGCGATATGGGGACTATCTGTGGCTAAAGAACGAGTATCAGGATTTTCAATGCGTGTTTGAATACAAACACCAGAAAAATGGCAACGGTGGTTTCTACTTCAACGTTCCCGATCGCCAGCAAGCGGTTGGGGCAGTGATTGAAGTGCAAATACGTGACTCGGCCGGCGAGACGAAACTTGACGCACATGCCGTCACCGGAGGCATCTTGCCGGGAGTCGCTCCGAAAGCCAATATGACAAAGCCAGCTGGCCAATGGAATCAGATGAATGTCACCAGCGTGGGAGGCGAAGTCACAGTCAGGCTTAACGGGGTGCTAGTCAATCAGGTCAAGCTGTCAGATCCAAATTTGAAAAGCAAATCAAAACAGGGCTACATCGGTTTCCAGGATCACGGCCTGCCGTTTTGGTTGCGGAACGTCAAAATTCGAAGTCTTGAGCCACCGCCTTCATCCCGGGAAGCTTTCAGCGTTGCTGAAGAAGCTGAGGTCGTTGGCGATCCGACAGCCGTCATCGCTCGCCATGATTTTGATCCGAATGCAGCGAACTCATTCTCGTTCGTTCCGACGAAGGCAAAGTACGTGCGAGTGGATGTGCTGGCGAGCTCGCAAGCGCAACCCTGCATCGACGAACTGGAGATCTTCTCTGGCGACTTGCCGAAGAACTTCGCGTTGCATTCGATTGGCGCAAAAGCAACCGCGTCTTCGCTACTAAGAGGTTATGAAGAAAAACACCAGATCGAATTCCTCAACGATGGCAAGTATGGAAACGCCCATAGTTGGATCCCGGCGAAGACCCCGGGATGGGCTCAGATTGAACTTCCAGAAGTAATCGAGATCGACCGGGTCGTTCTCTCTCGTGATCGCGGCGGCCGGCTTACCCGAAGAGTTCCAGTCTCTTTCGACGTTCTCGTTTCGATCAATGGCAAGAAATGGAAGACGGTGAAGAAGGTGCGGCCGCCAACGAAGGCTCGTCCGCGCAAAGCGGTCCCGCCTCAGCCAGCCCGACCACAAATCGGTCAAGCCGAAGGCGTGCCGAACATCCTTTGGATTACCGTCGAAGACATGAGTCCGACACTCGGATGCTACGGGGACAGTTCCGCCCGAACCCCCAATCTCGACGCATTCGCGAACGAGAGCATTCTTTACACCAACGCCTTTGCGGTCTCTCCGGTCTGCTCGCCATCGCGATCGACGCTCATCACCGGGATGTACAACGCCAGCATGGGGACCAACCAAATGCGGTCCTCCAACCAGATCCCAACGGGGGTGAAAGGCTTTCCGTCCCTGCTTCGCGAGGCCGGTTATTACACGTCGAACAACGTCAAGACCGATTACAACTGCGCTGAGAACACGCGACTGATCAATGAGTCGTGGGATCTTTCGTCAGCCCAAGCACATTGGAAAGATCGGAAGCCCGGCCAGCCGTTCTTCTCGGTGTTCAACGACATGACAACACATCAGTCACGCACCATGGTCTGGCCCTATGCTGTGTTTCAGGAGCACATTCAGTCAAAGCTTACGAAGCAGGAGATTAGCAGTCCCGCTGGCATGCCACTGCCGCTTTACTACCCGGAAACTCCGGTAATCAGCAAGGCGGTGGCCCGATACTACGACTGCGTTACGGTCATGGACAAGAACGTCGGTCGTCTCCTTAACCAGTTGGAAGAAGACGGCCTCGCCGACGACACGATCGTGTTCTTCTACTCCGACCACGGTTCCGGTATGCCGCGGCACAAACGCCTGTTGTTGGATTCGGGAATGCGCGTTGCCCTAATGGTTCGCTTTCCGAAAAAGTTCCAGCACCTCGCTCCGGCGGCACCCGGCACACCATTGGACCGGCTAGTCAGCTTCGTCGATTTTCCGCCCACGGTTCTGAATCTGACCGGACAACCCATTCCGAATTACATGCAGGGAATTCCTTTTCTAGGGCCTGATTGCGAAAACCAGCGGAAGACGGTCTACGGCACCCGGGATCGAGTCGATGAGGCGATGGAGATGGCGCGATCTGTGCGAGACAAACAGTTTCTGTATGTCCGCAACTACATGCCGCACCTGTCGTACAACCAGCCCAGCGTTTTTTCCGACTTGGGCGAGATCAGGAACGAGATCACTCGTTTGGCGGACAGCAATCTCGTTGGGCTCACCGCAGCTCAAAGAGCCTATGCTGGCCCCCGGAAGCCAGTTGAGGAATTCTACGATTGCATCGCTGATCCTGATAACACCATCAACTTGCTCGACGGTGAGCTGAACGCCGCGCAACAAGCCGCAATCAAACGGCTTCGCGAAGCCTATGTCAAAACCCGCCGAGAGATTCGGGACGTTGGCGCTCTCCCGGAGTCGGTGATGCGCGATCTCGTTCGTCAAAAGAATGCGCCCATCCGCGACATCCTGGAAGGCAAGACCCAGCACGCCCCCGATCTCGACGCCGCATGGACAGCCGCCGATGCGGTGGGAACAGAAGATCGAGAGGCCCTTGTGGAATTCCTGAAAAGCCCGAACGCCGCCGAACGCTACTGGGCATTGGTCGGAATGAGGGTCAACTTCGCTGACGATGCCGCTCTCCACACTCTGGCCACCAGCTTGCTCAGTGACGCCGCAGCTGCAGTCCGAACGGAAGCCGCTTCCTGGTTGGCCGAAGCCTCCTCCAAGGACCGCGACCGCGCGCTCGAAATCCTCATCAAAGACAGCTCACTTGATGACTGGTGGAGTGCCCTGCACGCCTGCCGGGCAATTGAGTTGTTGGGGCCGAAAGCGGAACGACTCATTCCCCGCATGAAGGAACTCTACGCGAAGCACCGCAACCAGCCTGGTGATCAAAGTCTTTTCCTCGCCTTCTCTTCCGGAGCCTTTCTCGAACAATTCGGTGCGGAAACGATTCCCTGGGACTTCTCTCCGGGCGCGGGCAGTTTCTCTGCCGAGCCTGACAAAAAGACAGAGCCAGCAGACGACGAGCCTGGCTTCAACCTCATTTTCAACGGAAAGAATCTCGACCAGTGGGACCATCGCCAGGGCGCATGGGAAGTTGCTGACGGTGCGATTTCCTGCACCGGAATGGAGAAGACTAAGAACTGGATCATCTGGCGTGGCGGCACGCCTTCCGACTTTGTGCTTCGTCTCGACTTCAAATACGAAGCTGGCAACTCTGGCGTTCAGGTTCGCAGCGATGACCAGGGCGACCACCAGGTCTTCGGCTACCAGGTCGAGGTCGCTCCGCAGAACAAGATGGGCCTCTGGCATCACTCCCTCCTGGCCAAGGACGACCCGGCCCACGAGGCGAGATTCTTCATGGCGACCGCAGGGCAGGAAGTCGCGATCACAGCCGATGGGAAAAAGTCCGTCAAGCAAGTCGCCAACAAAGAAGAGATCGTCGCTCAATTCCACCAAGATGCCTGGAACACCATGGAGATCATCGCCAAAGGCAACACACTGACCCAGAAGATCAACGGCGTGGTCTTCTCCAAAGTCAGTGACGATGACAAACGGCTGTCTCGCAGAAACGGTGTGATTGCCCTGCAGGATCACGGCAAAGGCTGCAAGGTCGCCTTCCGAAACATCCGCATCAAGAAATTGTCACGCGACGCAAAAAAACAGCCGCGTCAAGCCAGCACGCCTCGGCCTGCGACGAATCGATCATCTGCGAAACCCACCCTGCCCAACATTGTGATCATTCTTGCAGATGATTTTGGCTGGGGTGATGCCAGTTGCAACAATCCTGATTCGCCCATCAAAACACCCAACATCGACCGGATCGCAGCCGAAGGAATTCGGTTTACGAACGCACACACGCCTTCGTCGGTTTGCACGCCGACGCGCTATGGCTTGCTTACCGGTCGTTATCCATGGCGTTCCTATCTGAAGGAAAAGGTACTCGCCTATTACGCTCCCGCAATGATCACAAAGGGGCAAACGACATTGGCTTCTTATCTGAAGTCACAGGGGTATCGAACCGGTGGCTTCGGAAAATGGCACCTCGGTCTTGACTGGACGCCAGTCAAGGGTGACCCCGCGAACTGGCGATCGAATTGGGAGACCAGGGACGTCAAAGTCGCCGCCCTGGTGACAAAGGGAATCGACCACACCAAGCCGTTTCACAACGGACCGACCGATGTTGGATTTGAGACGTACTTCGGTACGCCGTCGAACTGCAACCGGCTGCCTTTCTTCATTCAGGATGACCGAGTGGTTGGTCAGCCGTTGCCAGATCGTTCAGGCATCATGCGTGACCCGGCCTGCGTTCGAGATAAGGTCGACGACATCTACGTTTCCAAAACAGTCGAGTTCATCGAATCGCATGAACAACAACACGAGAACACACCGTTCTTCGTCTACCTACCGCTCAATGCGATTCACGGCGCGGTGGAAGTTCCGGACCGATTCGTTGACAAGACTGGCCTCACAAAACGTGAAGATAAGATTCTTTGGGTCAACCAGAGTGTCGGAAAGATACTTGCGGCGCTCGATCGAATGAAAGTCAGCAACGACACGGTGGTGATCTTCACCACGGATAACGGCCCTATCAATAGCCCAATTGCCAGAGAGAACGGGCACGAGCCGACGGGACCGTATCGCGGCTTGAAGACAAATGTTTGGGACGGTGGCACACGCGTTCCGTTTCTTGCCCGCTGGCCAGGGCAGATTCCAGCTGGCGCATCCACCGATCATCTGATCAGCCTGACAGATCTGCTCGCCACGTTTGCCGCGTTGTGTGGATCACCGTTGCCCCCAGACGCTGGCGTGGATAGCGTCAACCAGTTGCCTTCGCTCTTGCAACGTAAAGATGGCATTGTCCGGCGCCCGGCTTTGGTGACGGCTTCCTACGCCGGTTTCTTGACCATTCGTGACGCTAAGTGGAAGGCCGTGTTCGGAACGAAATGGACGGGGGGACACGTGGCCCAAAACTACGGCGGGGAACCACCGAAAGGAACGCTGCCCGACGATCCGACGATCGGCCAGCTTTTCAATCTTGCCGATGATCCTTTTGAAACGAAAGATCTCTGGGAACGTCATCCCGATGTCGTCAGGAAACTTCGTGCCGAACTTCAAGCGATCCAACAAAAAGGCATGACCGATGATCAGAGCCGGAAACAGACGATCACCCAATGACTAAGAAGGCTTACCAGAAAACGAAGGAAGGTTGAAGTCACTCCTGCTTTCGTGACTGACGCCAGACGCGTTTCTCTACCGGGAACCATCCCAGCTTGAACGAACTGCGAAGTAAACAAATGAAAACGACCGCAATCTTTATGCTCATCTTCGTGGCTTTCGCCTCGCTGACAGCCGCGCAAAACCAAGCCGAACCCACTGGCGCTGCCGAAGCCAGCGCACAGGAAGCCAGCGCACAGGAAGCCAAGTCCGCCGCTGAACTTGATAAAAAGTATCAGGCCTGGGTGGCGACTCTTCAACCAGAACAACAAGCCTGGGAAAAGGTGCTGGAATCTGAGTTGGGCGGATTTTACTTGCCGATTCACAAGCGGCAGAAGGTGGCAGGGCAATCGAATGCCTGGGATTTTGTCGAAGACGATCCAGACCTGCCGCGAGTTCTGCTAATTGGTGATTCTGTATCTCGCGCTTACACCCGGACCGTTCGCTCAGAACTCGCCGGAAAAGCGAACGTGCATCGTGCGCCAGCAAACGGTGGACCCACTGCCACGGGGCTTAAGAAAATGGATGTTTGGCTGGGCGATGGAAAGTGGGACATTATTCAATTCAATTTTGGGATTCACGATCGTCAAACCAAACTCGCCGACTACACCGGTCGCCTCGAACAGCTCATCACGCGGATGCAGGGAACCGGAGCCAAACTCATCTTTGCCAATACCCACCGCTACCCGCTGTGCCCGGCAAGTATTCATCGGCGTCCGTGATCGATCGCAATGCGGCGGCCGCAAAAGTGATGGCGGAACACCAGGTAGAGGTCAACGACCTGTTTGCAGCGATCTCACCGCGCCTCGCCGAACTACAGAACCCTAACGACTGCCATTTCAATGGTGAAGGGAATACTTTTCTCGGTCAAACGGTAGCCGCCTTCCTTGAGCCGCGACTGGGAAAACGTTTCGACCTGTCCGCGCGAGTCAGTGACATCAATCCCGATGCGAAATAACATCCTGTCATCAACTATGTATTTGCTGATGAAAAGGGGAGACCCAAAGATCTTCAGCATGCCGTTGTCGACACCCGAGTCCCATCGCAAGGTAAGCTGGTGATTTGGCTGATGGGCCACAACCAGCAGCTTTTTGAAAGCATTGCCAGCTATGGACTCCACGACATTCAACCCCACTATGCCAATGGTTGGTTTTCGAAGATCGAAGCCGAAGCTCGGGATCGTGGCAAAGTGCTCGGTGACATTCGACTTGAAGCCGCCACAGGCGACGATCACAGTCCGTTAGTAAGCATTCCTAAACACGATGGTGCTGCGGCTCGCTCGCTGCACTTTGTAAAATGGCTCGCAGAGAATCATCCGAAGGGAAACT
The DNA here is from genome assembly GCA_007745635.1 of Stieleria bergensis. Taxonomy (GTDB): domain Bacteria; phylum Planctomycetota; class Planctomycetia; order Pirellulales; family Pirellulaceae; genus Stieleria; species Stieleria bergensis. The sequence continues at coordinate 6,713,933 of CP036272.1, read as the reverse complement.
GGCAACAATTTCTCACCGATGACCAAAGCGATCTGCTCTGGGACAAGGTGATTCTCTCAGGTATTTCGCACGGCTCGACCACTGCCGCTCGTTGGGCAAAGCATCAAAAGGTCGCACGGGTCGTGATGTTCTCCGGACCACGAGATCAGCTGGAATCCTGGCAAGGACTTGAATCTGCAACGCCCGCGAATCGTTACTTCGGGTTTACCCATATTCTCGATGGCGGCTGGACTGGAGATCACTACTGTCGTTCCTGGCAAATGTTAGGGTTGGCCGAGTTTGGCTCGATCGTCAATGTCGATGAGACTCAAAAGCCGTTCAGCCATTCCCGCCGATTGATCACCAACTGCGATGTTCAGGAGAATTCGAGTAGAGCTCATTCCATCGTCGTGCGCGGCAGAGAAAAGTGGGACCGTGTTTGGAGCTATCTCTTTACTCACCCAGTCAATCAGGTGGGCGATCCTGTCCCGTCTGATCCGAATTGCACGATGGATTTGCGAAATAAATGAAGTGGTTTTCTTGACCATGCATTCGCACCTCCCCGTACAGAACCCTCCTGCCACTTTTCGCACAGGGTTCTCTTTTTGTACGTGCTGACATCACCAGGACTTGCCGATTCCGCAAGAGCAGAGCCAGCTGCTAGGACGGTTTACCGGCCGAGATCCTCAGGATCAAGGACTGGTTGCACAGCTCCTACCCAAGGTGCGCTTCGCGACCTTGGGCTGTGAAAGTGGAGCACCTACGTTGTTCGCCAGTCCAGCCTGACGTTCCTTCGAACACATGATCAGAGAAACACGCCCAAGTAACCTGCCAAAGCCAAGGCGATGGCTTTCACAATCGCATCCAGATTTCCGAACGCCGAAGGTGTTCTACCCCATAGCCCAGGGTCGCGCAGCGCACCCTGGGAACGGACTGACGCGGCAAACGCTTGTCGATCAATCGTTCCCTTGGCAGTGGATGCCGCTTGCGATTCGTTAAATCGATCGGTCGTGCGGCAGCGTCCCCAATAGCGGGTAGCACCAAAAACTTGCCATCCCCGGCATTGGTTATAAACCGGAAATAAACCACGAAGGACGCGAAGAGCGCGAAGGAGGAAGTCGCGATAGACGATGGAATTGCTCGGGGAGAATCGTAGGGTGCTGTGCTTGCACGCACCAATTTACTCCGCACCAGCGGCCACCCCCATGATCAACAACAACGGGGCCACGACTGATGAGCAGGAAATCGAGTCATTGAAAATCGATCCGGCTAGCGGCATGCCATTACCAAATCTAAAACCCTCAAAACCAAGCCATTTCAATCCACCGGGCCAATCAAACGCACTCTCACCGCGTCAACGCACTGCCAAGCCGTCAAACGCACGCCCTTCTAACCCAGCCACCCAGTCAAAAACGCCTTGGACACCCAAGTGAAACCAGGCAACCCATCAAGGCTCAAACTCCGTCCCCAAAGCAGAACTCGGTTGATGGCTTATTAAGTCAAGCATCAAAAAACGCCCGCCCCGTCTCCCGAGTTCGCAACGTCGCATCTGGCAAGCCAATTTTTGGTGAGATGACCTTCGTGACGAAGGGTGACGTCATGAGACGGACCAGCGCACTGTAGTTGAGTTGGAACGTCAATTCGGTGCCAACGGGGACGAGGTGGAGACCCGATTCCACGATCAGATGGTCGCTACTGGCCCCAACGATCTTGATGTCGGGAGGCGGCTCGAGGCCGCACGCATCGGTGTCTTGAAGTCCTATGGCGAGGATCGCTTGACAGATGTCACCTCGATCCTGGGTGGGTGGCTTGGCCCCGAATGCGGTCTGTCCGATCTCGCCCCATGGCTGCGTTGGCTTGACCTTCGACTCGATCACCTCGGCGATGAGTGTGATGGCGTCGGTGTGCAGGCCGTTGATTCTTTGGCGATGAAGTGGCTCGCGACCGAGCAGGATCGATTCACCCAAGCGGAGATTGTTGATTCGCCCAGTGTCCGCGCCGCTCAGCGCCCACGGGACGTTGGCGGAGTTCCCGCCCGAGATGACCTCAATCGTTAGGCCGAACTTCGCCTCGATCGATTCGGCGAGTGTAGACAACTCTGCCATGTTCCTGGCGTCGGGTGACACTCCACTACGGCAAGCGAGGTTCGTGCCGATACCTTTAAAAGCGATATACGGGAATCGAAGTGTCTGGCGTACGGCGTTCTCAAGTTCGCCGGGCATGATGCCTTCACGAAGGTCTCCGAGTTCGACCATGAGCACGACCCCGTGTGTCCGCCTCGCCTTTTGCGCGCAGAACGAGATCTTGCGGATGACGTCCAATTCGGTGTTGAAGCTTACTTCGACGTGCGTGACAAGTCGCTCCACTTGACTGAGCATGGGAGATCGGATGAGAGTCATCGACGCCGGTACATTGGCATGACACATCGCTTCGATGTTCTCGATGCGCGAGTCGCCGAGTCCACTCGCGCCCGCCTGTAGCAACGAGCGGGCAATCTCGGGTGAGCCAAGTGCGGCCTTTGTGACGGCCGTGACCGAGATGCCACGATCGGCCAGCCGTGCGACCAGCGAGCGGGCGTTGTGCTCAATCTTGTCGAGGTCGATCTCCAAACGCGGCGCGCTCATTATGCGGCCACGGTCAGCTTCTTCTCAAGCTTCGGATACGCTGCGAGGATCATCTCCACCAATCGGTCGGGTGACCTGGTTAACGCATCGGTGACGGGAATCTGGAGTTCGCTCTCGTACCGCGAGATGGCCCCATCGACTTCGGCGTCGGACATGCTTTCGTGGTTGATCGTGAGGCCGATGACTTTCGTATTCGCAAAGGTTTGGATGAGATTGATTTCGGCGGCCGGAGTCGGCATTGCCATCTGGTCAAAGTCACAGCGGCTTGTTCGTCCTGGGGCGTGCTGCAGCACGACCCCGTCCGGACAACTTCCTCGGAGTATGAAGGACGATGTCGCATAGGCGGGATGACTCAGCGAGCCTTGCCCTTCAATGATGATTACGTCGGGGTTTTCGTTCTCAAATGCTTCGACGATGGTGGATTCTAGCTCACCGGAGCAGAACTGTGACGGGACGGCATCGAGCGCCAACCCGTAGCGGGCACCCTGGATCAAGCCGGTCTGGCCCGTACTGATCATCACCGTTTTCACGCCGCGATCATTTAGCGCGCGGGCGAGGACATTCGCGGTTGTGCGCTTGCCGATTGCACAGTCGGTGCCGAGCACGGCGATGCGCGGGCAGGTGACCTCGGCGATTCGACCGCTAAAGAGTCGCAGGTCTTTTTTGGCGCGAGGCCTTCGAACGTCGAGGATTTTCACGTTCTTCGAGATGCACGCCGCTGCGAACACTGGGTCGTCGTTCAAGAATTCATGGAGACCGTTGACGATATTCATCCCGAGATCCATCGCCTCGAGCACTAGGCCGCGCTCGTGTGACGACAACATGCCACTCGCCGGTGCCGTACCAAAAATAAAGTAGTCGGGTTTGCTGGGGGCGTGCGTCAGTGCATCGGCGAGGTCACGGCAGATGGGAATTCCATTCGGCTTCTCATCAAGCACGATGCCGGAGTCCAGACCCGTCTTTTCGCTGTCAATGACGGAGAGGATCTGGTACTTCTCGGAATGACGGACGAGTCCGTTGGCGGTCTTGCCGTCGATGGACCCGAAGTTTGCTTCGCAATAGACGACTGCCGTTGGGACTCGCTTGCGTCCAATGCCGTTTCGCGATTGGACGGGAATCGCTACATCGGTGGTGGTAAGTTCGTGATTGGCAGTCGGCGCATTGGGCAACATAGCGAACGGGGACGCTGACATTGTGACTCCTCGAGTTGGCTCAGAGGAGGCGACGAGATCGTGCCGACCGAAATTGGCCGAATGTCAACGAGTAGTCCCCGCTAAGTGGGTGCCGACAACCTAGCACGGTTTAACACCGATTGATAGGTGTCACTAGCCCGCAATTCAGCTTTCTACCTGATCTAACGGGAATGTCGGTCTTGGTACATTGCGATAAGGCAGCCGATCGTAGCGCGGGGTGTAAAGTGCCTCCCCGTACAATACGGAAAACGGTACGTTCTCTCTTGGAGAACTTTTCTTAAGTGTCTTCTTGCTATGAGCTTAGCGATTTCGCGTCCCGCTCGGCGGGCCGTCTGACGAGGGAAACGGCTGCGAATCTCTTTTGCTCGGTTGACTCGCTTGTGTTAACCAGAGCACCATTGTTTCGCCACGCGAGAGCGCTATAACGTGACGGAGGTGCCGTTATTTGCTCCTGGTTAAAAGCTTTTCACTCTGGTCTGTTAACCAGTCAGCTGGCCGATTGTGTGGCGACTTCTTGCCTTGCCGCTGTTCTACCTAACGCGATTGTCGCGCCGGCACGTGGCATCCTGTGCGGCCGGTGGGCGCGTGTTGATGGCTTTGATCAACCGGGGAAACTAGGCGGCTGTCCCAGCTGTTGCTAAAATTCTTGATGATCTCTTTGGTGATTCCTTGGATGAGCTGAGAGGCGGCGAGCCGATCAGGTGCCAATGCGCGGGCCTTTTTGCTGGTGGCTTCAGTTTCTTCTTCGGCCTCGCCCCACGAGTAACCGCCCGTGTTGCGTACCGCGCGGAATGCCACAAGGAGCTTGGTGGCCTGCTGAAGTCATCTCGAGCAGTCGCTTAGCTCGGTCTTCGTTTCACCCAATTGTCAAAGAACAATCGTTCGCTGCTCCGCGGTCAGTGACCAAGCTGAGCAGAATCGACGCCCAAGCAAAGATAGCTGCCCCGCCTCACCTCAAGAGTTCGCAAAGACGCGTTTGGGAAACCAAGTTCACGCACCGAGAATCACTCAATTTCTAGTGCTCGAAGGTTTTGTACCGCGCGGTTCCGCCGCATTGCTCCAGCTCCTTGACCCCTGAAAGAGCCCCGTTTTTTGACGATTTGCTGCTGTTTTGAGTGCTATTGCGGCCGGGTGAGGGTTATTGCTAACCTCCTCGGGAGTGTGTTTTTCACGCACTCCTACTAGAGGTGAAATCATCGCAATTACTGGCATTGTGATCGTTGCCTCAGCACATTGAATGGTCCGGTGAACGCCGGCTAACTTCATAGTTTGTTATGCAGCAACAGAGCCAACTCAATCCCCAAATCAGCGACTCCATCAGTGAACCTGGGGGGCGTCTACAACCAACGCACGTTGAACCGGTGCGTGTGTTGGGTAATGGGCGTGCGGCTACAGCCGTGTTGGTTTCTGCTACCGATTATTCTGGGCGTGAGACCGAGTGTGTTGAAAAGATCTTTGCGCCAGGGTTGTTGACTCGGTTTATTTACCGCGCATTCTTTCAAGCACCCTTCGGTTACCAAGCGAATCGAGATGCGATCTTTGCTTGTTACTATCGCAGGCGAGTTGCCTCGCAGCTGATTCGCGTGTTTGTACCTGAAGCAGCTATCGCAGAGCCGCTTTATGTACGCTGGAATCCCGAAGAAGGTGCCTATTCGCTAGCGGCTGAATTCATCAAGGGAAGAGGGATTCGGCCAGCTCCAGCTTTTACCCGCCGACTTCGCAACTCGTTGCCTTGGTCAAAGACGCCTCAGCAGGATGCTGAACAGGGCGAAATTGATGAACTGTTGTCGCTGATGAGTCGCCTGGAAACGCTATTCCGCGAATCTGGAATGGTGGGCTCTGGCTGGCAGGTCAGCAAGTCCGCAGTGGTATCAACAGCGAACTTACTTCGTACCGAATCGGGGTACGTCGTGGTTGATCTTGAGTCTGGTATTCCTGCAATTCTGGTGATGCATTACGTGCTTGCCGGTTTGCGATTGAAGTCGTGGCCGCTCTTTGATGATGTGGATCCTCAAGGGCTAACGGCATTCATTGACCAGAACAGTCAACAGATTGAGGAAGCAATCGGTGAGGATGGCTTGGCTGATCTTCGTTGTGATATTGATTCCTTGATCGCTCATTCCAAGGCCTGGAAAGCGGCTGAAGTCAGTATGTTCCGGAGCGGTCTTCCGTTCCTCAGCTCCGAATTTCAATCGCGCTATCGCCAACAGACATTGGACCATTGGTGCCGAACAGGGCGAACAGACAGTGAAACCGATCAGCGGTTTCGCAACAGTGCAAGGCTTTACAGTCGACCCATCTATTGGGTAGGGATGCTACCTGGCGGCTTGGGCAAAGGGTTGCAAAAGCTCTGCGGCAATCGAGAGGCTCGTAAGCGTTTTCGCCTTTTCTGTACCGACCGGGATTATCGCAAGCATCGGCTTGGTGGCTTCGTAGATCGCAAAGTCGTTCAGTTTCGCCAAGAGCAACGACTGGAATCAAAGTCGAAGCCAGTGACATTTGGTTTGATGTTTCTGGTGCATTGGATTCTTTCCAAGGTCACGCCGACTCGAGTGCATCGCCTATCCCATCAATTCCGAAGTGTTCCGTACCCGCGGTGGAAAGGCAGTCAAGGCAGAGGTCTCACCAGCTCTCAGTGGCTGATGTTGGTCTCGTCAAAGCGAGACCTCCCCGTACACAACTCAATTGACGCCGATTCTCTGTTTCGTGGAATTGAGCAATGCGTTGGACGGATGCGACTGACGGGCGAAACCAATTCTTCGGCGGCCTCATTCGGTTCCAACTCTTGGGCCTTTTGATGCCGCCTCGGTTAACAGCTTGTGTTAACCGGTTCTCCATTTCTTCGTGGCAATAACGGTTGAACACAAAGCGAGACATCGCTTGCCGATCGTGCGACGTGATAAGACGCGACGATTGGTGGCCTGCTAAAGCCATCTCGAGCAGCAGCTTAGCTCAGTCTTCGCTTCACCAAATTGTCAAAGAGCAATCGTTCGCTGCTGCGCGGTCAGTGACCAAGCCGAGCACAATCGACGGCCAAGCAAAGATAGCTGCCCCGCCTCACCTCAAGAGTTCGCAAAGACGCGTTTGGGAAACCAAGTTCACGCACCGAGAATCACTCAATTTCTAGTGCTCGAAGTTTTTGTACCGCGCGGGTTGGACTCGGCAGTCCGGAGTCTCTCCGCGAAAGTTGGAACGTGGGATTCGGCCGCCGCAGCGTGGAAAGACCGCGAAAAAGGGGGCGGAAACGAGAAACGCCCGCGGGTCATGCGGGACCGACGGGCGTTAACTGGTTCGCGAGAGTTTTCGCTTTCTAAAATACAGCTCAAATCGGGGTTGGATCGGTTGCCTGAGTGGTTAGCGTCGAACGGCCAAAAACACCGCAAATTACGGCAACTGACGGACGAGGGGAGACACGTTTCGCGTCCGCTTCGCTCTGGTTTTCAAAATTGCTGGACTGGTCGGTAGCAAAATGCTACCATATGGGTAGAGGTGATTCATGGGACAGCCAGTGAAACTATCGGACGAACTTGTCGACGACGCACGAGCAGTCGTGCCCTTCTCGCAGCGGAGCATTGCCGGACAGATTGAGTTCTGGGCCGGTTTGGGCAAGTCGATCGAACCGCTCTTGCGCGGCGACCGCTCGATGCTGATTCTGCGATCAGGTTCCGAACGCCTCCTTTCGCAAGCGATCGCTGAGGTCGATACCGCCAAGGGGCGCAAGCAAGTGGACGCTTATCTGAAGAAGCGTCCTTATCCACATTACAAACCGGTGCCGGGAAAGCCCGATCTACTTCGACGTATCGAAGCCGACGGTACTGAAACCATTGGTCGATTTGTCGATCGGCAGTTTGAAGAAGTCGGTGACGACCGTTGAGCCTACCGTTTGCGTTTCTGGACCAACGGCCCATCGTTGTAGCCCTCGCCGGATCGAATGGCGCGGGCAAATCAACCTTCTTTGAAACCTTTCTTTCCGACTGTGGCCTTCGTTTCATCAATGCGGATATTATCGCAAAAGGACTGGAGATCACCGCATACGAGGCGGCCGAGTTGGCAGCGTCTATCCGATCTTCACTGGTGACTCATCGCGAGAGTTTCATCTTTGAAACGGTGCTCTCCGATCCCGTCGGTGACAAAGTGGACACTCTCGCCAAGTACTCGGATGCGGGTTACACCGTGGTGTTGATCTTTATCCAGTTACATGAGGTCGGCGAATCGATCCGACGTGTGGCGATGCGAGCCAGCCAGGGTGGGCATGACGTGCCCGACGAAAAACTGAAATCGCGATTCGAGCGAACGAAAGCGAACCTTCAACGCGCCATCGCATGCATGCCCCATGTCTTGGTTTACGACAACAGCAACCTGGAACGTCCTTATCAGTTGGCTGATGTTTACGAGCATGGTAGGCGAGTCGGTGCTTTACCTCCTTAGCTACGGTGAGCACGCCAGGCCTCTTGCGGGTTTATTTTACGCGGCGTTTTATCGGTAGTTCAATCCTTCTTCTTTGAACGCCCGCTTGGCGTAACTGAGCGTTGGATATTTCTTGGCAATCTTCTTGGCGGCTTGGTCAGCGATTCGCGATCCTTCATCGCCACCAACCGCTTCGCGGAGTTCGGCGAGCACCTGCGCGGCTTTTGTGTAATTTTGAGTCGAACGAGTTTGAATTAGCTTTTCGGCATCCGCGATCGCTGCAGCGGGATCTTTGCGTATTTTGGCGAGTCGTTTTTCGAGTTTGCGTTTCTCGCTGGCAAGTTCGCGTTTCTTCCGTTGATCCGCTTTTGTGTTTGCCAGCTCCCGGAGTTCTTCGAGCGTGCGAGAGCCGGCATTGATCGGCCACGTGGCCTTGCCGGACTGGTTCCGCATGGCGGCTAGCGATTCGGCGCGCACCGCTGCCGCGTCATCGTGAAGAACACGCCGCATGAGTGCGCGCAGGGTATCGGGTGAATGGTTAGCCAACCATTGATCTATGTCCGGCTCACGGGCAGCTTGGCCGGGAAGTTTCGGCGACTGTTCATTGGTGGCAGCGAGAAGATCGCTATCGAGTTCGTAGAAGTCAGTCAATTCGGCAAGCTCGGGCGGGAGCTTTCCTAGGCCAGCGGGTACGGGCGGCTCGAGAGATTCTTCATTCCAATTGGATGCCAGCCAGGCAAGGTAGAGCCCCCGCGTGTCACCGGTCATCAACCCTTCGCGGATTTTCGGAAGGCAGGCGACCATTCGCTCGAAGTCGAAGTAATCCTCGCTGTAGAAGCCCGCGTCACATTCAGGTTGGATCGAAAGTACGCCCCCTTTTCCGCGTTTGTCCTTCTTCCATTCGAGGCCGTACTCGGTCGCATAGGCTTTGAACGGTTTCGCACCCACGGGCAGGCCCAATGGCAATCGAAACATCAACTTGCGGACACCGTAGTTTGCGTAGTGCGGGTGCACGTCGTATCCGCGTCGCATCATCTCAAGCGAGTTGCCGTGGAAATCACCGTAATGGTACTCGTTTGTGAATTGCCACCGCGTCACCTCCGCCCGCGTCGACTGGTGACGCATGTACTCAAGTTGCTGGTTATCGAGAGGTTTGTCGACTGCGGCAAAATAGACGTACTGGTAAACGCTCATGGATGGTCACTCCGTTTTGCTTGTGAGACTGCTGATACGACAGTCGGCGGAACCATTAATTTACGACGAAACAGCCGTTCTCTGTAGTTCCTGTTCCCTCAAGCCTGCTGCGATTTGGGAAAGATGCGATCTGCTTTCGCGAAGCTAAGAGGGTGGTTGTGAGCTGACGACTTGTGTCGGCCAAGGCCATCACCTTGACGAGATCAATACTCGGAAGTGAATGACGAAACAGAGATCCCGTTTCGGCTGAACGTCGTCTATTCGCGGCAATCGCGTTATGGCGGTGGATCTATTAGCGCTTGCGACGCTTAAGACCTCCCCGCACACAACTCAATTGACGCCGATTCTCTGTTTCGTGGAATTGAGCAATGCGTTGGACGGATGCGACTGACGGGCGAAACCAATTCTTCGGTGGCCTCATTCGGTTCCAACTCTTGGGCCTTTTGATGCCGCCTCGGTTAACAGATTGTGTTCACCGGTTCTCCATTTCTTCGTGGCAATAACGGTTGAACACAAAGAGAGACATCACTTGCCGATAGTGCAACGTGATAAGAGGCGACGGTTGTCCGATCTTAACCGTCGTGGCGACGAAGTTGGATCTCCTGGGCAACAGCTTTTTACTCTGGCCTGTTAACCAGTCAGTCGGCCGACAGTGTGGCACCGTCTGGCCTTGGCCCAGTTCTACTTGGCGCGATTGTAGCGCCGACACGGGGCATCGTGTGCGTCCCGACCGGTTTCGATGCGAAATCAAAAAGGGAGGAGAACAGGTTGCTGATCTCTGCCAACAGGCAAAACGTGCAAACCTGGTGGGATATCGTTCGCTGCTGCGCGATCAGTGACCGAGCCGTGCAAAATCGACGACCATGCAACGGGGATATCGCTCTACCTCGCCCCAAAAGTTCGCAACATCGCGTCTGGCCAACCAAGCTCACGCACCGAGAATCACTCAATTTCTAGTGCTCGAGGTTTTGTACCGCGCGGGCGTTTCCCGCCATCTCCTCGGCCGAAGCCAAACACTTTGAATCACGTTAAAGGTAAGGAATCCCCAATCCAAAAGCTCGCTCCGCTTTTTGGCTTCAAGGGATCTCGCATCCTTTGCCGTATCAAACTTGATGGCGGTCGATCCTGGACTTAGAATATGTCGGGACTTGCGGATATCTCCCGACGGAATAGAAATCTTGACTGCGACGAAAAAAGAGCTCGTACTGGACTTGTTCAACAGCATGGAAGTGGTGCGGCCACGGGATGTAGAGGCCATTGGTGTTTCGGGCTCCTATCTCAACTTGTTGTTTAGGCAGGGAGTGCTCGACCGCCCTCACCGCGGCCTCTACACGCTTCCTGAAGCGGAACCGACTGAGTTTCGATCCATCGTCGAGGCTTGCAAGCTTTCCCCGAATTCGACGGTCTGCTTGCTCAGCGCGCTGCGGGTCCATGACCTGACGACGCAATCGCCCTATGAGGTTTGGCTTGCGATCGGCGAGAAAGACCGCAAGCCGCAGATAAGCTACCCGCCGATTCGCGTTGTTCGCTTTTCCGGTGCGGCTCGTACATTTGGCGTTGAGCAGCATGAGCTCGAGGGGATCCCCGTCACTGTTTATTCACCAGCAAAAACGGTCGCAGACTGTTTTAAGTACAGAAACAAGATCGGCCTCGACGTAGCGATCGAAGCTCTGAGGGATTGTCGGCGCACACGTAAAGCGACCAATGATCAGCTTTGGAAGGCAGCCAATGCCTGCCGCATGGCGAACGTGATGCGTCCTTATCTGGAGGCAACCTCATGACGGGCATGGCTCATAAGAACATGGCTGCGTCGGTACGTGCGAGGTTAATGAATGTCGCTCGAGAGAATAAAGAAGCTTTTGACTTAGTACTGATCCGTTACGCGCTCGAACGGCTCCTCTATCGTGTCGCCCAATCGACGTATCGAGAGCAGTTCGTTGTCAAAGGAGCGGTGATGTTTCAAGTCTGGAGTAGGTTGCAACACCGGCCAACTCGCGACCTAGATTTACTTGGGGCTGGGGCGCCAGATCTTGAACGATTTGAAGATTGCTTCCGTTCGCTTTGCAACCAGAAAGTCGACGAAGATGGACTTGTTTTCGTGTCGGAAACTGTCACTGCGAACCGTATGAAAGAAGCAGAGGAGTACGAGGGCATTCGTATGAAGCTTGAGGCACAGCTCGTTTCAGCACGAATTCCGATTCAGGTTGACATCGGATTTGGCGACGCTATCACACCCGCTGCAGTGACAACGAAGTTCCCGACCGTTCTAAACTTTCCGTCTCCCGAGCTTCTGTCGTATCCAAGGGAGACAGTCGTAGCTGAAAAGTTTCAAGCCATGGTAGCTCTTGGGATTGCCAACAGTCGTATGAAAGACTTCTTCGACCTCTACACACTCTGCAATCAATTTAAGTTCGAAGGCGCAGTTGTTCAAAAAGCCATTTGCGCGACCTTTGAACGGCGAAAGACAGCAATTCCTGGGTCGCAACCGTTGGCCTTAACATCAGAGTTCACTGCGGATAGTCAAAAAGCTTCACAGTGGATTGCTTTCCTGCGCAAGGGAAATCTCGGAAGCGGGAACCTGGCGCTAGCCGACGTCGCTGAACGTTTAACGGAGTTCTTGATGCCACCATCCATCTCGGCCAGTGAAGGAAAGCCTTTCGTTCAAAACTGGTCGCCAACAAGCGGTTGGTGCTAGCCTCTGCGATGCATCTCACCTTTAGTTGGGTTCAACAAAGTCCGCCGCCCACTGTCTCCAGCCAATTTCTGTTTCAGTGCCGTTGCCCATTGTTTTATTCTGGCCTGATGTGGCGAGCAAATACGCATCCGCACTTTCCTCACCATCGATTTGACTGGAGCGAATGCCAAGGCAGGGCTTCGCTGTTTCAGTGATCATGCTTTTCAGGTTGCAACGCATCAATGATTGTGTTGCTTTTTGACCAGCCACTTAGGCGAGGATGAAGTTTATTCTGCAACCGTGGCAGCTGATTGCCATCTTGCTTGCCGGCTGGGTGAATCGGCAACAGCAAGAAGCGATCGATTACCTGCGTACCGAAAACGATCTCCCCATACACAACTCAATTGTTACCGAGTCTCTGTTTCGTGGAAATGAGCAAAGCGTTGGACGGACGCGACTGACGGGCCAAACCAATTCTTCGGTGGCCTCATTCGGTCCCAACTCCTGGGCCTTTCGATCCTGTCTCGGTTAACACAAAGAGAGACATCGCTTGCCGATCGTGCGACGTGATAAGAGGCGACGGCTGTCAGATCTTAACCGTCGTGGCGACGAAGTTGGATCTCCTGGTCAACAGCTTTTTACTCTGTTCAGTTAACCAGTCAGTCGGCCGACTGTGTGGCGACTTCTTGCGTAGCCCCTGTTCTACCTGCGCGATTGTCGTGCCGAAACGTGGCGTCCCGTGCGGCCTGTGGGCGCGTCTCGATGGCTTTGATCTACCGGGAAAATTGACCCCGAATATCTTCGACCTCTTAGCGGGGTACAAAAACCTCGCCACATCCATTTTCCCAGTGTTTTCAAGCCCCTTTCTACCGCTCGATGCGTGCCCCAGCGATGTTACCGCACACCCCTTTTTGATCCTGCTTGCATCAAGTTCTCGGCAACAATTGGCGGCTCAGAACCGTCTGTTGAAAGCCGAAAACCAAATCCTGCGTTCGAAGCTCCCAAAGAGGATTGAGTTCACACCGAAGGACCGGGAAAAGATCCTTAAACATGGCAAACCACTCGGCGGGAAGATTCGTCAGCTGCTCACGATCATCAGCTACTCGACCTTCCGCCGCTGGGTTCGTGAGTCTGAAGATGGAGCAGCCAAGCCGAAGAAAAAGTCCAGCAGGGGTGGGCGGCCAAGGATCGAAGAGCCCCTGGAAGATGCCATCGTCAGAGTCCGGAAAGAAACCGGCTGGGGACTGACCAAGGTTCGCCAAGCTGTGACTCGACTTGGCCATTCTGTCTCTCGGCAAACAATAAAGAATGTACTGGTTCGCGCGGGGATCGCGCCGGAAGACGACACCGATCCAGATAGCTGGTCAGAGTTCCTGAAGCGTCATGCAGCAGCGATGTGGAAATGTGATTTTGGCTGCAAGAAGAAGTGGACCGTCAAGGGATTGGTCGACGTTTACTTGATGGTGTTTATTCACCTGGGGACTCGCCGAATTTGGGTTTCACGGTGCACGGAAAACCCAACCGGAGACTGGACCACTCAGCAAGCACGCAACTTCCCAATGCACCTGCAAGACGAAGATCTCCCCTGTGAAATCCTATCTCGCGACAATGATGCCAAATACACCAAGTCGTTCGATACAGTGTTTGAGTCAACGAAGTGCAAGGTAAAACGCATCACTCCTGCGAGCCCGAACTTACAAGCTCATGTCGAGCGAGTTATCCAAACTCTGAAGCACGAGGTGCTCAACGGGTTCGTGGTCGTGACCAATCAACAACTCAATAAAATCCTCTCTGTGGGCGCCAACTGGTACAACAACCGTCGCGGTCATTCAGCGCGAGGCAACCTGCCACCGATCCGCGAAACAGACTCGCCGCCAACTATCGACCTGAAGACAACCAAGATTGAGTGTCACAAGGAACTTGGTGGCCTGCTGAAGTCGTATCGAGCAGCCGCTTAGCTCGGTCTCGGTTTCACCAAATTGTCAAAGAACAATCGACCGCTGCTGCGCAGTCACTGACCAAGCCGTGCAAAATCGACGGCCAAGCAACTAAAATTGCCCCGCCTCAACCTAAAAGTTCGCAACGTCGCGTCTGCCAATCCCAGCTCACGCACCGAAAATCACTCGATTTCTAGCGACCGAGGTTTTTGTACCGCGCGGTTTGGCGCACCTTCTATAACGCCGCCGCGAGCCACGTTGCAACGTCAGCGAACGGCGATAGCAAACGGCTATACGACGAAGTAATTCGTAATCCCCACTCCAATTCCATTCAAGCCTTCTTTTCGCACGTGCCGGAATGGAAACAAATTCCGATGCTCGTATGTGAGCGGAGCTGGGTGTCAAACTCTATTTTGATTACTTCTCACTGGGTGGAAGATTAGATGAGGCCGGCTTCCTGCCGTGGTTGGGATAGGCAGCCAAGCAGGTGGGCCAACCAAGGCAGCGCGGGTTGTAGAGTTGGCCAAATCGCGGGCGGCATGACGGCTATTGTGGTTGCTAATACGCGCGATGGATCGAAGAGGTCGACGTGACCTACCACTGTCGATTTCCCTTAGATCATCGAAGATAGCAGTTCATCAATGGGGATCGTGGCAAAGGTCGTGGCGTAGTCCGACATGGCATAGGGAAGCACGAGATGCCCGTTGTGGACCACGCTACCGCAACTGTACACCACGTTGGGGACGTAACCTTCCCGTTCATTTTCGTTGGGAGTTAGCAGCGGTTCTTTTAAGCGGCCGATGACTCGCGATGGGTCGTTCAGGTCCAGCAGCATTGCGCCGATGCAGTACTTGCGCATCGGGCCGACACCGTGAGTTAGCACCAGCCATCCCGAATCGGTCTCGATCGGTGAGCCGCAATTGCCCATCTGAACAAACTCCCAAGGGTAAGTTGGCTTTACGATCATCTGTTTCGTATGCCAGAAGTGGAGCATTTCAGAGTGCATCAGGTAGAGATGTTCACCGTCTTGCCTCGACAACATCGTGTAATTCCCGTTGATCTTGCGGGGAAACAGCGCGAGCCCCTTATCCGAAATCGCCGGCCCATTCAGCGTATGCATCTTGAAACGGAGGAAATCCTGTGTTTCAAGCAACTGTGGCAACACCATCTTTCCGTCATAAGCACTGTAGGTGGCGAAGTACTGCGACGAGCCATCTTCCTCCTGAAACTGCACGAAGCGAGCATCCTCAATCCCGTTGGTTTCAGTGGGTCCAAAAGGAAATATCAGCCGTTCGGACAATTCGTGTTCCGGTAAGTAGGTGATTTCGTAGTTTGACTTGGCGAGCGTGACGACTTGCTCAACGATTGGGGCCAGTTCGTGATGTTGGGGCCAATGTTCTCGCAAACCAGTTCTCAGCGAGTCTTCCAGTTGATCCAACGTGAAATCGTAGTCCAATGTAGACAGCACACGATCTGTGAACGGGTTGCCCAACTCAAGTTCGACCAGTTTGCGGAGAAACAAGTCTTTCTCGTAAACCGCATCTGGGACGAACTGGGGCGTCGTCACGAATTTCGTTGGTTCATCAATCGACAACTGGTTGTCCGCATCAATGACCCCCAAACGAAACGTGACTGATGAGATGTGTCCTTCACCGACCGCCCGCAGACTCAACACGAAGCGACGAGAGCCGACCGCAAGGTTCGACTGGTTGGGATGCCAGACGATCGACGGATTGAACAGGGCTGCTGATTCCAGCGCATATTCCTGAGTGAAGTAAGCACCGAGCAACAGTTGGCGGTTTTCGCTCGGTGCCGTGTCGGTCGGCAAATGACGGCGCATCGCTTCATACTGTCCAAGGAAGAATTCACGCGGCCTCTGATGTCTACCGTGGAACTCTTCCAGCACATGGTGCAGTTGCGCATCAACCTCATCTTTTGACAACGTTGAAATGCGAGCGATGAGCCGAAGGATTCGGTCGTCACCTGGAGGCACAAAGGGACGAAGCACCACACGTCGATTGTTGGGGGAAAGTACGATCTCCGTTCGGTTAAGTGGCATAAGTACCGCCGACCGATTCCTGCGATTGCCACTTCGTTTCGGAACTGGCATCAGTCTTGAATGCGGTCACAGAAACTTCAAGTCGCTGCATTTCTGCTAAGGAAAGCAGGAACGCGAGAGTGGACTCGGCTCCTTGATTCTCATTGACCTGATGTTCGGCCAACCCATCGTAGCATCCGCCTGTCGTTGCATTGTAGATCGGCAATCCGAGATCGTTGCGACCAAGGAACCAGTCGAAGGCCAAGTGCGCCTGTTCATACCAAAACGGCTCTTTGACGACGTCATAGGCCGCGATCGCGGCCGATACCATGGCGTGTGCTTCGATTGCCTGTTGATCATAAACGGCGGCCGATCCGTGACGGCGAAAGAAACCATTGCATCCAATTGGACGGAATCGGCCTTCGGGCGATAACTGTTTTCCGCACAGCCAGCGGAGCGATTCGATACCAATCTGCGTGATCCGCGGATTGTCATTCCAACACCCGCTCAGAATCAATGCGTGAGATAGCTTGGCGTTGTTGTACGTCACGATGTCCTCAAACCAAGGCCAGTCGTCTGTTGCCACTTGATCGTATAGGTCGACGAGTTTCTCAGCCAAACGCTCTCCAGTTTGACTGACGACTCGATCACCACTCATCCGGCGCAGATATTCGTGGACACCAAGCAGCGCAAGTGCCCAGGTGCGTGGGTATGTGCTATTTTCGCAGGCGGGCAGCGTTTTGGGAAACAACTCCATCGCCCACGACTGAAAGCCTCGCCGCCGTGAACGACCGACACAGGTACCGAGTGCCCAGACCGCGCGGCCTTGCGAGTCGTCGGAACCATCTTCTTCAAGCCATCGTCGATCGAAGCCAAGGAAGTTACGAAAGCGGCTGGTTTCCGCATTGAATGCGTAATTCAGAAACGCGGCGTAGGTCGATGCCAGCGAGTGCAATTCCTGCGAATCGGTGCCCAATTCTTCCAGCAAGACTGTCAATATCAGGGCCCGTGCGTTGTCGTCGGTACAGTATCCTTCGTGATGGTTGGGGATCGAATAACAAGCGTGCTGAATGATGCCGCTGGAATCGCTGATCCGTTGCAAGTGTTCCAAGTTCATTCGCGGCAAAGCCAACGGTTGCTCATCGAGCGTTCGCACCGCCAGCGGCTTGCGATCGCTGGCGTACTTCGCTTGTGCGTCGCGGAAGGACTGCAAATAGATTTTCGCCACGTGACTCCATCTCATGTCGCGCCCCATGTCGTAGGCACGATCACGCATCAGTTGTCGTCTTTGATCGTCGCCCAACAGCGCGATGATTTCTTGGCCGATCGCATTCGAATCGGCGAACGGAACGAGCACTCCGCGATCGTCAGCGAGCAACTCTTCGGCGTGCCAATATGGCGTCGAGATGACGGCTTGTCCGCAGCCGAACGCGTAGGCAAGCGTCCCGGAAACGGCTTGTTCTACATTTAGATAAGGAGTGATATAGAGGTCCGCTGCGCCGATGAACTGCGTCAATTCCTCCAGTTCCACGAATCGATTGTAGAAGCTAACATTCTTTGTGATACCCAACTCTTTCGCCATTCGTTCCAGGCTGATTCGATAACGTTCGCCTTCGCTGCGCACCAAGCTGGGATGCGTCGCCCCCAGAATCAGATAGACAAAGTTCGGGAACTCGCCCATGACTTCGGGAATCGCATTCAGCACGTACTCGATACCTTTGTTCGGAGACAGTAACCCGAACGTTAGTGCGACCTGCCTGCCTTTCACTCCGAACTGCTCCTTGAATTCGCTCGGATCCGCGTACGCAGCGTCGGGAATGCCGTGAGCGATCAAGTCCACCTTGCTTTCGGGGACCGCGTAGGTTTGGCACAATGTCTCGCGACTTCGCTGGGTCATCACGACCAGTCGCGTCGAGAGTTCGGTCAGTTGTTCCATGACTCTCTGCTGCGTCGCATCGGGTTCGGACAAGACCGTATGCAGGGTCGTCACGACCGGGATCCGAATGTCACGCAAGAAGGCCAGAATGTGGCTGCCTCCAAGGCCACCGAAAATGCCGAACTCGTGCTGTAGCGAGATCACATCGACATTGCTGAAGTTCAAGTAATCGGCTGCGCGACGATAGGCGTCTAGATCCTGTTCCGAGATCTGAAAACTGACTTCGGACGAGTAGTCGTAACCGCCTGGGATATCATCTACAGGCAGGACGACACATTGGGCCGGAGAGGCTCTGGCGACCGCGCCGCGCAAGTCGTGTGTGAACGTTGCGATGCCGCACTTTCGCGGCAGGTAATCGCCAACGAAAGCGATTTTGGTTAAGTCCGAGTCTGGCATGGGAGGTTCCTTGTTTTGTTTCGATTCATTGTCAATTGAGTGCGCCGAGAATGTCCTGTTTCGCGAAACAGACGACGCCGGTCGAAGTGTCAGCTGCGCCGTAAAAGACGCTGATCAGGTCATCGTGCTCGATCGCTGCGGTCGGAAATGTGACGCGGGGTACGAAGCCGTTTCGCTCGAATTCTGACATCGGTCGCATGATCGGCTGCGTGGATCGCGCGAGCACGCGGGCCGGATTGTCTCGATCCAACAGCAGGGCGCCCACGGAATACTCGCCGACATGACCCTCACGCTCATCTCGACGACTGCCGTGGTAGAGATGCAGCCAGCCTTCTTCAATCAGAAGTGGCGGAGTTCCCCCACCCACGCGGTCCGATTCCCATCCGGCCTGCCCTCGATACAGACACTGGTGATCGCCCCAATGCAACAGGTCGGGTGATCGAGCGATCCAAACTTGTGGCGGACTGAAATGCGAATTTGGATTGGGACGATGCAGGGCAACGTATTGGTCGTCAATTTGTTGGGGAAACAGAACGACGTCTTTGTTCTCTGGACAAAAGATCAATCCGTGTCGCTTGATCGTCACCATATCATCGCTGGAAGCGAGCGATGTCGCGGCGCCCTCTCGTGACACAGCGACGTAAGTGATCCAGTAAGTTTCGTCGATCTTGGTGATTCGAGGATCTTCAATGCCGAACTCGTCCGTCGCTGTCTCCGGCAAGAATACCGCCCCTGGCAACCATCCTTCGGAGCTTCCATCACGCTTGCGAAACACGCGGAGATGGGAGACGGACGTCAGCCGCAATAGACCCGTTGACGTTGATTTTACAACCCGCGGATCGACCGATATCCAATCGGATTCAGGGAACCAGTCGACGACACACTCGCCATCTATTTCCCATCGCGGCAGTCCTATGAAACCGGCACGTTGCTCGACTGGTTTCTCCGCAACTCGCACGAGCATCACGACCTCGTTGCGAATCCGAACCACGCCTGGATTGAACACACCGATCACCTCGAATTCGTCTCGCGACGGTTCCAAGTCAGCCGGACAGATCAGGAGTCGTTCGGAAATTCGAGCAATCATGAGCAATCGCTCGATAAGTCCGGCGACGTTTCTGGCGAAATGAACGTCGTGGCGCAGTCCGATAGTCCCAACGTCAACAGCTCGCGAACTTCACTTGGACTTCGACATTGAAGCGCCCGTTCGGCAAGCTCAGCGGCTCGACGTGAATCGACACGACGGATCGCATGGCGAACGGCTGCGCCTCGACTAGGGCTAAGACTCAATTCTCGAACACCTAGGCCGACGAGTAAGCAAGCAAAGTCGGATTCGCCGGCTTCTTCGCCGCAGACGCATACTGAGCAGATCCAACGCTGACTTGATTGGACAACCCGCTTGATGGCGCGAAGGACAGCTGGATGCATGGCCGTGCAATCGTCCGTGCCCTCGGACAAGTCACGATCGGCCGCCAGCATGTACTGAGTCAGATCGTTGGTGCCGATCGCGACAAAGTCTGCCAGTTCTAAAATCTCGTCCAAGGCAAACAGTGCAGCAGGTGTTTCAATCATCGCGCCGACGGCAGGTCGGCGCAGCACATCGAGTTGCCGCACGGCACGATCGACGTCCGCGATTGCTTGAGAAAAGTCGTGACTTCCGATCACCATCGGGAACAAAATGCGAACATCGGCGGTCTGCGCAACTTGAACAATCGCCCGCAATTGGGCGTCAAGAAGATCCTTTTCGGACAGTGAGAATCGTAAGCCACGCAGGTGAAGGCTCGAACGAACGCTGGCATCATCAAGTGCCAGGAACGGAGGAAGTTTGTCACCCCCGAGATCAAAGGTCCGAATCACCATCGGCAAACCAGCTAACTTGTTTGCCATGTCCCCATAGACTTTCGCCTGCAAGTCGAAGCCCGGACGCTTGTGCGAATCGATGAACAAAAATTCGGTGCGAAACAGCCCAACGCCGCCTAAGTGATGATCCGCGATCTGATCCAGTTCATCCGGCAATCCGACGTTTCCCAGCAGTGAAATCGCCACTCCGTCCTGCGTCACACAGGGTTGCTCTTCTTCGCATGCCAGCGATGAGATTTGCCGCTCGTGCTCGAGCTGTCGAGTTGAAAAGTCCGCCTCCTCCGATTCGTCCGGACCGATCGTGACGACTCCCGAAAGGCCATCGACAAGCAATTTCGCGCCGGACGGAACCCGTGTGGTCACGTTCGCGATCCCCGAGATCACCGGGATCCCCAGTGATCGGGCGACGATCGCAGTGTGACTAAACTTCCCTCCGTACTCGGAAACGATTGCGACCACACCACTGTTGGCTAGCCCGACCGCTTCGGATGGAAGCAGTTCGCGCGTCACAATGACGGATCCCGGCGGCAGCATCTCATAGCTCAACGGTGTCACGCCTGCCAAGTTGCGAGTCATCCTCTGGCCCACGTCACGGATGTCCTGTTCGCGTTGCCGAAGGTATTCGTTATCGAGTTTTTGCAATCGGCTGATCCAGTCGCGGATGACCGAATCAAGAGCCTGCTCGACATTGACGAGATCACATCCAATCTGCTTCTTGACTGTCGCCGCAATTTCACTGGCCATTGACGCATGAGCGGACAGCAGCGCTGCGGCGTCTGCGAGTTTCGGATCACCGCTGGCAGTTTGTTCAGCCATCTTCAGTTCACGCTGGGACCGGTCCAGCGCATCGTCAATCCGATCGCATTCCGTTTCCACGTCGTCGTACAGAATATCGCGATCCGGCAACGTCACCTTACGTTCGACCTCGTAGTCGCAGACGATCGCAATCCCACTTGCGAAGCCAGGTGAGACGGGACTCCCTTCCAATATTTTCATTCTTCTTTCCTAGTTGTTGGGTGCGGCGAATATGCCGTCGTGGCTGCCGGCGGCAGCATGTGGATTGCCGATCGTGACGAAGCTGATGGTCATTTGTTGTTCTCGTTAGTCGTCATGTGATGTTGAATAGGGAATCGTCAAAATCTTTGGCTGAGATTGCGCCTGCAAACCGATACCGTGCCGTCCCGGTTTCCCAGTCAAGCCCATACAGAGCGACACTTGTGAAAGCTCCACGTTGTTGATGGTCGCCCCCGCCAATCAGTCGCAATCCATCCTCGCACACAAGCCAAATCACGTCCGTTGGAAGTTGGCTCGGGCTCGTCAAGCAAGACTGCTGATGGCCATCGAATGGACCTCCGACAAATTTAATGATGAGCATTTGCTAGATCATCTATCCGTTTGGCTTCTTCTTATCCAGCACCTGCAACTGGTCGACGACACGCCGGATTCCCTGCACCGCTGCCACGCATCGAACAATTGGCTTTCGCTCATATTCGTTCTTGAGTGTGCCCGTGACAGTGGCATCCCCACCTCGTACAGCCGCACTGATTCGTGCTGATCCAGGACACTTTTGCATCAACTTACGGTCAACATTCTTCTGAAGCGTCTTGTCGGGAATTTGGTTACCAAGGGTCATGATTCTCTCCGGTGTGAAACGGTACCATGCAGCTTGATTCCATGGTTGAACCGAAGCGTTGTACCGAGGTAGTAAGAAGGGTCTTCGCTGAACTGCCGACAGGATTCGTCAGTAAAGAAATAAAGGGTTCGGCCATCCGTTTGGCGAATACTCGATGCCATCGCCTTGGGAAATGAAATGCCCATGACAGGATCAGTCACCATGTGCGACTTCTGATATTCAGGGTGAAAGAAAACGTCGAAGTAGGTTTCGACAAAGCCAACGAGTTTCGCATCGACCCAAGCAACGACATCCGAATCGGTTTGGTCATCGATCGAAATGGCCAGTTGGTCATGGGACACGAACTTCACGAAAACGGGAAGAATTTGTAAGCGATACTCTACGACCGCATTGTCGACGTCACTGTCGTGAAAGACATCGAACGAAAATTCCATTCGCTTTTGTCGCGCCGCGGACGTCGGAAAAGTGACCGTGGTCGTACTGCCATTGCACTTCGCTCCCGCGGTGCATCCGACGCCATCGCTGTGCGTTAACTGGCCGTCGTTGAATTGGCTCTGGCTCATCAGAACTCCCAAGCGATCGTTGATGATCCTGTTGACCCGCGTTCGGGTCGCGGCAAACTGAGCGAGTCGCGATTGACGTCTCGTAAACTTGGTGGCAGCTTTCTTCTGCATTGATCGAACCCGGGCTTCGGCGTTGTCAATCAATGCAATGAGTCGATCGGCAAGTTCTTTTTTCAGTTGGTCTGCTGCGGCCGCTTTTTCGCTGTTTGGGGCAGCAGCAACATACGTGCTAGATGCGAGGTCGGACACGGGTAAGACTCCTTATATTGTTCCAACAATGTTGGGACCACGAGAGGATTTTCGACCGCTCTGTCGGCAACGTCAGCCCGAGAACGAACGCGTCAATCTTCTGCTCTGCCGTCGTCTGGTCGTCTTCGTATCGTTGCTCAAATAGCCTGACAAACGACTCCCGATCACCGGAAATCATGGCCAGGTCCTCGTCTGTAAACTTGCCCCACTTGAGCTTGATTTGCTGGCTGACCGATAGCCAATCGCGTTTCACTTGATCCCACTTCATCCGAAAGTCTCCTGGTTTGGATTTCTATTACTGATACGTCTTCTTCATGTTTCGTTGGGCTCGAACAGGTCGCAGCGCTTGATCACGCCATTTACTGAGTCTTCGCCAGACTGCTCGCCAGTTCCAATTTGGCTAAAGCCTTTTCAACAGAGTAAGCCTGTGATTCTCGATCCAGTGTCAAGCGAAATGAGAGCGCCACCTGATTCTCTTTTTGCTCCACTGCTTCCAAGACGGACTTCATGGTTGCCGCATTCACATGAGTTTCCTGCGGTCCTGCGGCATCAATCACAACCAGTTGCACCGTATCAACCGAATCAGCGATCTGATTCTTCAAGTAGCCTTTCACCAACGGGTAGGGTATGAATGACTGGTCGCTATTGGCACAGAAAAGGTCATACGATTTCTTGCTTGAGAACCCGTAAATCGCCATGTACTGGAGTCCGCCGGGATGAGCCATTAGCTTCGGACCTAAACGTTGATTGCCGTCAAGCAAAACGTCGCAGGGTGTATTGGCTAGGAGAGCGTTCATGGTCGAACCTTTGTAAGTTCATTTCACTTTGTGTTCGTGATCAGCACATCGCTGGTCAGCAGTAGCGTGGAAACACTGGCGGCGTTCTGCAATGCGCAACGAACGACCTTCGCGGGATCAATGATGCCCGCGACCACCAGATCTTCAAATCGATCTTCGGCAGCGTTGTATCCATAGTTGCCTTTCTCCGCGGCGACTTTTTCGTGGATCAAACGACCGTTCCCGCCTGCGTTCTCCGCAATCCATATCAGTGGCGAGCGGCAGGCACGCAGCACAATGTCGTAGCCCACCTGTTCGCCGTCGCTGAGTTTCGCGGGCTTGCAGGCCGCCGCGGCACGCATCAGCGCGACGCCGCCGCCGGGAAGGACTCCCTCCTCGGCTGCAGCGCGAGTCGCATTCAACGCATCCTCGAAGCGCAGTTTCTTCTCTTTGACTTCTGACTCGGTGGCACCCCCGACGCTGATCGTGGCAACGCCTCCACACAGTTTCGCTTTCCGTGACCGCAATTTCTCTTGGTCGTAGTCCTGGGTCGCTTTCTCAAGTTCGCTATCGATCTGAGCGATGCGGGCTTGAATTTCCGACTTCGTCCCTGCGCCATCAATGATTGTTGTGTGATCCTTATCGATGATGACTTTTTTGGCTCGCCCGAGTGAGTCGAGTCCTAGATTCTTCAGCTGCAAACCGAGACTCTCGGCAATCGTATTGCCACCGGTCATGATCGCGATGTCTTCCATCATCTCCTTGCGACGATCTCCGTACCCCGGTGACTTCACGGCGCAGCAGGTGAATGTTCCTCGCAGACCATTGATCACCAGCGTCGTTAGCGCTTCACCCTCTACGTCTTCGGCCACGATCAACAGCGGTCTGCCAGCCGCCGCAACTTTTTCCAGTAGGGGCAGGAATTCCTGGACATTGGAGATTTTTGCTTCGTGGATTAAAACATAGGGATCCTCCAAGACGCACTCCATCGATTCCGGGTGGTTGACGAAGTAGGGCGACAGGTATCCGTTGTCGAATTGCATCCCTTTGACCCAATTGACTTCGTTGTCGACCGCTTTCCCGTCTTCGATCGTGACAATGCCTCCGGAACCAACCTGTTGCAACGCATCGGCGACAACCTTTCCGATCGTCAAATCGTTGTTGGCGGCAATCGATGCGACCTGAGCCATCGCCTTTTGCCCCTTGATTGCGACGGAACGGGACTGCAAGTGACGCACCACATCTGCAGTCGCCTTTTCGATTCCGCTCTTGAGTCCAACCGGATTGACGCCGGCGACAACCGCTCGCAGTCCCTCGTTGAAAATTGCGTCTGCCAGTACCGTTGCGGTTGTCGTGCCATCGCCCGCCACCTGGTTCGTTTTTGACGCGACTTCACGAACCATTTTCACGCCGATATTTTCGTCGGCGTCATCCAGGTCGATTGCGTCGGCAACGGTGACGCCATCTTTGGTGACTGTCGGCGGCCCAAACGAATTAGCGAGCATCACCGTATGGCCGCACGGGCCAAGGGTGCTGCGTACCGTTCTCGCTAGTTGACCGACACCGCGTCGGATCGCTTCGCGAGCTTCGTCGTGATAGAGCAGTTTGGACATCTTGGCACCTAGGTGTGATTCGTTATTCGGTTCATTGGTTTGCCTCTCTCGCCCTTGGGAAGGGAATCATGGAAGGCCCTTTGTCATCGCCGACATTCCGAGGACCGTTCGGTCGGTCGCGTGTCGCGCCTTGTTTCGGTTCGTTGGGTTGTGTGCCCTGCGCACCTTGCTTTGGTTTCGCTCGAAGGTGGCCAGCGCGGAATGCAGCGGCCAGCGCTGCGGGCACCTGGGCCTCGGCAAGCACTAATTCCGCCCGGGCTTCAGTTACCTTGGCCTTCATCTGCTGCTCTTGAGCCACCGCTTTGGCGCGACGCACTTCGGCCTGGGCTCTCGCAATGCGAGTATCAGCGTCTGCCTGATCGGTCTGCAGGCGTGCCCCAATGTTCTCTCCGACGTCGATGTCGGCAATATCGATCGAGACAATCGAAAAGGCGGTGTTGGCGTCCAAGCCATGTGACATCGCAGCTTTTGAGATCTGCGCCGGCATCTCTAGTACGTCCATGTGCGAATTCGCCGATCCGATCGCAGAAACGATTCCTTGACCGACGCGAGCGGTGATCGTTTCTTCGGTCGCCCCTCCGATTAACTGGTCCAGATTCGTACGAACCGTCACCCTAGCACCAACCAGAAGTTCGACACCGTTCTTGGCAACCGCGCTAAGAGTTTTTTTGCCCTCGCCGTCCTGACGCGGACAGGAGATCACTCGCGGCGAAACACTCGTTTGCACCGCCAGCAGCACGTCACGCCCTGCCAGGTCAATCGCGGTGGCGCGGTCAAAGTCCAAGTCGATTCCGGCTCGTTGTGCGGCGATGATAGCCCGAACCACGGTCATCACATCACCGCCAGCCAGATGATGTGCAAGTAGACGATCGGTGCTCATTCCGCCTTCGCGGTCAATTCGCAAACCTGCCTGCCGGCCCATGACCTTGGCGGTCACGATCAAACGGTGTTCAATCCTCAGAAAGCTCATGACGATCAGGCTTTTCATGTTCACGTCCGCGCCCGACATGTACGCCTGAAGCCAGTACGATCCCCACTTTGCGAAAACCGCAATGAGCAGCACGACCACCAGGGAAGCGATCAATGCTGCCCCAAGTAGCAGTTGCCAAGCACTGGGAATCCACACGTTTGCCATCATTTCCATCGCGACTGCCTCCTTTGGCAGGGCGGACATCGATCGGCTTATCGAGAAAACAAATGCTCCCGATACAACCATCATTTGTCAGTCAAACTTTCGTACTGACGATCCAAAGATCCGTTGCCGAATCATTCGTCCTAAAAGTCGCGCCCGGTTGCCCACAATCTGGGCGCGTAGACTCGATAGCCGTACAGCAAAGCGACGGCACCTCCGGTGGCGATCACCAGACTGCGGACGTCAAAGCCGGTCACGCTTCCGAATCCAATCGCTGTTGCGATCATTCCGCCGACGATCGCACCGCCAATGCCAATCAGCATCGTGGCGACAATCCCACCGGGGTCCGACCCAGGCATCATCCACTTCGCAAGGACTCCGGCAAACAGTCCCATCGCAATCCACAGTAGAATTCCCATAGCAGCCTCCTAAAGGCGTTCGAGAAAGTGTCATTCGATTTCGCGACCTGAGCTAAAGTTGCCCATGCCGGTGAATGCCAAAGTTCAATCAGAACTCGATCAATAAGTTGGCTTCATTCAGTCAGAATCATCAACCTGCGACAGCGGATGGAATCCGTCATCATCGGATCGCTCCATCGATTCACGGTCACTACCTTTGTACGAATCCAATTCAGGAGACAATAAATACACCTGCACCATCACACTGGACTTGAACGTATGGGCGATAACGCCGGTTCCTGTATCGATTTCGGCGGTTGCTTCTCGCACATCCCGACCTGTAATTGTCTTGATTTTCTCGCGTATCGACGTGGACGAACTGGCGAATAGCTGTCGGTGAAACTCTTGTACCTGCGCTGCTCCCTGTGGAGTACGCAACAACGCCTGCTCGGCAGGTGAGAGTGCATCGTCCAAGGTCACGACCAACGTGTTGCCACTGAGGATTGCATTAACCGCTGTGGGAGCGACTCCCGTCCTCTTCTGTTGCATCGCGCCGGCGACACGGGCAACTTGTTGCGTCAAGGTCGATTTGGATTCATTCATTTGGTCACTCCCCGTTCCGTGCGTCTGGGTTAGTCTGCCAGAGAAAAACGCGCACAAAAAAAGCCGACGCGGTAGAACACCTAAAGGTATTCCGCCACATCGGCTTACTTTTTAACGAGCCCTCGGGATCCCAGCTGACTGGGCTTCTCAGATTGCTCTTTATCTTGTCGTCCGGTTTGGTGCCGATGAAAAGATCTTCCGATCAGCTCTCGGCACTTTCATAGTACCGCCGCCGCGTGAAAGCACAATGGTATCGCTGATAATTCGAGTCACTTGTTCTTGTTTTGCAGGCATCTTGGAGAAACGACAAATGAATTTGGCTTGCGCTGGACACCTCGTATTGCAATCTAGAGTCCATCCCTTCTTTCTTCATTAGCCTCCGAACTAGTCGGAATTCTTCGCTTTAACCAAGACTGCTCGGTTAGACTGCGCTCGAGAATCAACTGATATCCACTCAAGCTTACAAAGCTGCCGACGGCCCATTGCGGTGAATTCACGTCGGAATCTATCCGTCCTACCGTACACCGGATCGATCGCAGCTCGCAGGACGACGTTGTTAACAATGACATTCGCTATCGATCAAGGAGACGCAGAGATGGGTGACAAGGGAAGTAAAGACAAAGGCAAAAGAGAAAAACAGAAAAAGGCGCAGCGGAGTCCGAAGGAAAAACGGAAGTTGCAAAAAGAGAAGAAGGAAAAAGGCTGAAAGCAGGCTGGCCAAATTGCTCGGTCCCTGCTTGGCATTTTCTAGGTGCCAACAACGCGGCGGTACAGGGTTAGATAGTCATCCGCCATCCGATCAACGGAAAATCGATCTGCTACGGCGCGGCGGACGCGGCTGCGATCGATCTCGTCGACACGCTCGATTGCCTGATTCACTTCGCTAAGACTGTCGACCAGAAAACCAGTGATGCCATCCTCGATCAGCTCAGGCATCGATCCGCGCCGCGTTGCGATTACCGGCGTACCACAAGCCATCGCCTCGATAACCGAAAGCCCAAACGGCTCGTCGAAATTGATCAGGTGCAGGAGCGCACGTGCGTCTCCAAGGGCCCGCAGCCGCTGCGCCCCACCGACAGCGCCGTGATAGGTTACCCGCGCGCCATCAACGGCTGGCTCGACATCCCGCTCATAATAGTCTTTATCCTGGACGATGCCGTACATGTGGAGATGGCGTCCGCACGTGCGGGCGGCAGCGATCGCCTCAGCAGCACCCTTGTCGGGGTGGATGCGTCCGAAGAAGAGCAGATCGTCACTGCCGGCTGGATTCAGCGGAAAATCGTCGATAGGAATGCCGTGATGAATCGTCGCCGCGTAGCGCAGGTCGGGATGACGATCCGCGTCGCTGATGGCAACGTAATGAACCAGGTCCTGGTATTCCGCATACATCGGCAGGATGCGCTCTGACGAGAAGCCGTGGATCGTCGTCACGATCGGCGTGTCGGTCAGGCGCGCGAAAGCGTGGGCAGGGAAGTCCGCCTGATTGTGAATCAGATCGAACCGGTCGGCTTGTTCAAACAGGTGGGCCAGGTGGCGGAATTCCCAGACCTTCGCGTCGATCGATGTATCTTCCCCGTAGGGAGCTGGCACGACGCCATCGAGCTCCGCGGCGGTGATGCTGTCGAGCGTGGCGAAAAGAGTGACGTCGATCCCACGTGCGACGAGCGCCTCGGTCAGCATACTGGTGACGAGCTCCCAGGGCCCGTAATTTCTCGGGGGCGTGCGCCAAGCGATCGGGGCCAGCATGGCAATTCGCATCTTAGCGTTTCTCCCTCAGTCTCAGTACGACACCTTCGTTCGGGGCAAGCGTGTCGTCCATCGGTCGTTCCGCAAGCGTTGAACAAAGCACTTCGGCGACGCACGTATCCGTGGGCAGGGTCAACGGCCGCGTCTTGTCGCCCAGGTTCAACGCGATCATCAGGCACTCGTCGGTATGTCGCCGCTGGTAGGCGAGCACTTCGTCCGCCGCGTCCACGAGTGTGAAATCTCCGATGGCGAGTGCGTCGTGTGATCGCCGCAGCGTTAGCAAAGATCGGTAGAGACACAGAAGTGAGTTGCTGCTGCGATCTTGTGCTGCAACGTTGCGCGACTGCCAGTCTTGGTTGAGCGGAAGCCAGGGATCGACAGTGCTGAACCCCGCATTTGCCGACTCATCCCACGGTATCGGCGTGCGCGAGCGATCGCGACCGATCCCCAGCCCGGGCTGACGCAGATGCTGCGGGTCGCGCATCCGATCGGGCGCAATCTGCACCTCGCCGATGCCGATTTCGTCGCCCTGGTACAGCGTCGGCGTGCCGCGAAGCGTCAGCAGAAGCATGGCTGCAATTCGTGCCTGCGCCTCGCCAACTCGCGCAGCAATGCGCGGCGCGTCGTGGCTGCCGATTACCCAGTTGGGCCAGCCGAACCAAGGCACAGACTCCTCGTAAGCGACAATCGTCCGTCGCAGCGAGGCTGCGTCCCAGGCGTTTTCGATGAGCTGAAAATTGAACGGCAGATGCACTTGAAGACGATCCGGCGTGCCGTACCAGCGGGCAAGGCGGTCGTTGGGCAAACAGATCTCGCCGATCAGGAGGCGGTCGCCATAGCTGTCTGCCAGAGCGCGAAACTCGGCAGAGATTGCATGCGCTTCCGGCTGGTCGGTGGAATAGAGCTGGATCAGCCGGTCGCGCTGCGTGCGGTCGGGCGTCCAGTACGCATTGATCGGATTGTCGGGCAGTCCTTCGGCCTTGATGATGTGCCAGAGCACGTCGATCCGGAATCCGTCGACGCCGCGGTCGAACCAGAATCGCAGCACCGCCATCATAGCTTCGCGTACCTCGGGCTTGCGCCAGTTGAGGTCGGGCTGTGATTTTAGGAACGCATGAAGGTAGTACTGGCCGGTGGATTCGTCCCACTGCCATGATGAGCCACCGAAGTCGCTGATCCAGTTGTTCGGCGGTCCTTCGTCGGGCGCCGGATCACGCCAGATGTACCAATCTCGCTTCACGTTCTCACGCGAAGAGCGACTTTCGACAAACCATGGATGTTGGTCTGACGAATGATTGGGAACGAAATCGAGCAGAAGCCTGAGCCCGCGCCCGTGGACCGCCGCAAGCAGCCGGTCGAACCCGGCGAGATCGCCGAACATGGGATCGATTTCACAATAGTCAGCAATGTCGTAGCCGAAATCCGCCATTGGAGAGGGATAAATCGGCGACAGCCAAATCGCATCGATCCCAAGCTCAGCGAGATAATCCAGCCGAGACTCAATTCCCGCAAGGTCACCCACGCCGTCAGCATCGCTATCCTGAAACGATCGGGGATAGATCTGATAGATCACCCCGTGCTCCCACCAAGGCACCCGTCGCGGACCTTCGCACATCGGTTTGCGCATCAAGAAACACCGCTGCTCGTGCGATCGTTCCCAAGACGATGCGGGAAGAAAGAGGATCGAACTGCTGATTCCAAGTTGCACAAAACGATGCGAGTGCCTTTCGACTGGAGCTTTGCTTTGAACCGTTTTAGTTCGTCGATACATTCCGTACTGAACCCGCGCAGGCCCGCGAAGTCCAGCAGGACACGACTGTCGTTCACGACGGAATCTGCCAGATGCGAGAAATCAGAGCGGAGTTCAATAGAGAGCTGCGAGTCTAAGCATTCTTTCCGCTTGAACTTGACGTGGATCATTTTCGCACTTCGTGAAGCGACCAAATGCTGGAACGTCCACGACTTTGGATCATCAGATTCAACCTCGTGACGAGTCGACCTGGAAGACAGCGCACACGCCGCTTCCTCAAGAAAGTCAAACATTTCAAAAGTTCTATGGCGGTATTTTGCCATCTTGCGCTGTCTCGATTCTCGAGGAATTCAATAACGGCAATGGGGAATAGCTCCGACTATCTCACCATACGCCCAAGAGAATGGCGTCCGATCTCTTAAAGAATCGTTGCACGCGTGATTTCGGCACGCTGAAAACGAGACTCCGACCGCTCGATGCCCCGCCGATCTAGTTGACACGGTGCAGAGACAAGGTCCAAAGATAAGTTCAGTCTACGCATAAAAGAACATCCTACAAGTGCTCAAGCACGTGCCAGCCGGACCGCAACGCTCTTTTGCTGCGCCTGCGAACTCGAATCCATGGGGGAAATAGGCTTCCTCCCGGACGATTGTGGCTTACCCCGTTCGCCGTTTTTGTAGAATGCACAACAAGAATCGGGGAACGCTGGTCACCTTTCGCCCACCTTTCGCTCGACGAGCCCGCAGCGAATGCATTGATTAATGCATGAATCACATAGCGATTGCATGAAAACACAGGGTGAAATTGAAGCCGCGGTCTGCAAAGGACTGTCCCATTTCGAGCAGGATTACATGGGGCGGGGCCCGAAGGATATACGGGCTCATTTAATTGACGACTTGCTAGTGGTTCGATTGCAGGGCGTCTTGACGGCGGCCGAGCAGCATCTGGTAACAACTTTCCCCGCAGAGAAAGGGCGAGACCTGCTGAAACAGGTTCGGACCCAACTGATCGAAACCGCTCGTCCAGCGTTGGAGACATTGATTCAGGATATCACTGAAATCAAGGTTCGCAGCCTACACCACGATATCAGTACCCACACGGGTGAAGAAGTCGTCATTTTTACGCTCGAAGAGGCCCCCACATACCGCGATTCAAAGAAGAAATAGGCATTCAGCGTTTCGCATCGAAATACAAAACGTCTAACGGCCCCACCATCACGATCCACAATTCTTCGCCACATAGTCCACGTTATCGGACGCTGAAGCATGACGCAGCCGGTAAGATCGATATGTCCGTTTAATTTGAGGCAGGATTTCAATCCGCGGAATGCTATCAGCTCGATTAGCTGGCACGATTCGATGACTAGCAATCTCTCTGGAATAGGCCTGCGTCACGCATGCGTTCAAAGTGCATGGTCAGTTTTTCTGCCAGAGCGTGTTGCTCGATACGCAGGCCGACTTCGATGTTTCTCTGCTGGCCGGCTTCTGTGAAATTGGCCGAAGAAACGAAGACTTGCTCTCGATCGACGACGACACATTTTGCGTGGAGCGATGATCTAACGGGGGCATCGTCGGCAACACTTCTCGGATCGAAGTAGATCTCTGGAAGACAACAGCCTGATGGCCACTTCTTGGACTTGAATCGCTGAATAAATCGCGAGACAAGGATATCCGATTTGTTCCGATCACGATCTGGACGGGCGATGTTCAAGAAGAACCTGACGTCCAAATCGGGATTTGATTCCATGCGATTCGCGAGTGCTTCAAATACCTGTTGTCCCTGAAATACAGCGTAGCCAACCACCAAGACGGACTCGCGTGCGTGCGCGAACATTTCCCTCACAACGACGGCCGTTTCCCGATTGGTGATTCCTGCAGCCTCCGGGCCCGAAGTGACCAACTCGAGTTCAACTTCTCGGCTCTTGCGATGATTGCGATCTGCTCGAATCAATTCCAATGTGGCGACCAAATGCTCTGATTTGAAACCAAGTGAATGCTGAGAATTGATCGCGTCTACGACGCGATCGACCAAGCCCGTCGAGATCAATCGGCTGATCTGCAAGCTGTTCGTAGGCAAAGTAACACGACGAGCCTCTAGCCCATCGATCAGGCTTTTCAGATCACTGTCTCTCAGTAGAACGAGATCGTTGAACAATGGGATGGCTCCGATTCTTAGCTGCGACCGAAGAACTCGATGCCAAGGCTGTCGACAGTGGGAACCACGAGTGCCCGATCAAGAAACTCCTTGTGCTGTTCACAGGATGTTTCCGAGATCAACAAGCATCCGTGACAAGCCGCTCCATGAAGATAGCGTCGTTCGTGCTGGTTCGCTGGATCATGCTGAGCACAAACGGGATCGTTGGAACACAGTTCCCCCATGTTTAGTGCCGTGCGGATGTGTTCGTGAATGCGACGCCCAACTTGTACAAGTCCACCAAGGGTGCCCTCCGCGTCCGACGTGCCCGTGAACAGCAAGACGCCATAACCTACATCAGGGATTGCATAGATGCGTTCACGGATCGAACTCGCGGGATATCCGCATTCGAGCGAAACCGATGTGACCAGCAAGTGTGCAAAGGAGTGCAACATGACATATGGCAGCAGCCCACCTTCCTCAACAAATTTCTTCTGAGCTCCGTTTCGTTCCGCTTTCCAAGCTTCGTAGCCGCCGAGAAGCTTGAGTCCATGTTCCTGAACATCAGGGCGTGCTGCCCAATTCTCAATTGCTTCTGTGTCAAACTGAATGAAAACACCTTCGCCGCGATGATCGCCCAGCCAAGGCCAACGGAAAAGAAGTTAACAGCCAGCGAGACTTACCTACCCGGTTCACGCCCGGGGCCACGAATGAAACCCATTGCGCTACAATGTAATACCGGGGAAAAAAACCGTTAGTGCAGCATCCATCATGGAAGACCATCCAGATCGAATTCCAATCGAACAATGTCGCCACGGGCGGCTTTATCGACTCTATTCGCGAAATCTCAATCTTGGCGTTTACCGGGAGGACGATCACGGGTTCATCGGTATTCGCCACAAGATGGGAACGCGATTCCTGTTCACTGAATTCCATTGGGATACCGGACCACCGCATGGAACGGCCAACCCGCTCGAAGCATTATGCGAATGCCCGATCGAGCGAATAGATGAGTATTTGGAACGGGACGAACAACGAACTTACGAGGACAACACGGCGCTCTTCGCATGGATCGAGGAGCAAGGTACAAGGCTCGGAATCAATCCGGAAAGTTGCTGAGAACTGCTAGGGTTACATTCGGCCCGTCGAAAGAGATCAGCCTGTGAACCATTTGTCTCTGTTAATCAGAGAGAGTGAGAGGTTTTGTAGCTTTCTCTCGGGGTGCGGGTGTGAACTTGGGGGTCACAAGGTTCTCTCGAACGAGACGGGTTCGAACCCGAGAGCTTTTGGCGGCGGGAGAGAGATCGCGGCAGGCCGAGAAAAACGGGGCCAAAACGAGAAAACGCCCGGCGGCCTGATCTTGGCTCCCGGGCGTTAAGTGGACGGTTGCTAGTTCCGTAGTTTTTTAATCAGCTCCCCGTACAAAACCAATTCGGAGAGACTCAGCAGATATTGCGACCTTTATCACGCTGAATCCCCCTTTTGCAATGCGGTTGCCGTCCCTTTCGATTGGTCCTCTGTTGACGCAAATCCGAAGTTTATGGGGGACGTTGCTGTTAACCGACGCTGCTGTTTCTCGTATGTCTGCGAGTGGTTAACAGGGAGAGAGGATGTCGCCCAAAACGACTTCACGACTGGCAGTTTGTGCTGGTTACTCTGATCGACGCAACGACAATCTGACTGGCCCGACACGGATCAAGACTGGGCCATTGCGGCGGACGAATCGTTCAGTGGGCTCGTCGTTTCAGCGGGGTAAAAAATGATGCCACCCCGATTATTTCAGGAACTGCAAGGGAATCGGCAGCACGAATGGCCGCGTTGTTCACCCGCTTTTGACACTGCTCGCATCGCTAACTTGGCAGGAATTAGCCCAGCAAGTGACGTAGTTGAAAGCGGAGAATGCAATCCTTGGGAGTAAGTTACCCGATCGGATAACCCGGAACAAACAGGAACGCCGCCGATTGGTTGCTGACCCGAAAAGCACTGACTGCAAACCCATGATTCGTTTGATCAATATCACCTTGGCACTGATGGCGTTATACGGCGTCTTCATTGCCTTCCGAGAAGCACGTCTTAATGAACGATTAGCCGAGCAGCATCGAGTACTCGCTGCCGAAAACAGGGCAAATGGAACATCATCGCTTTATTGGATGACACTCCTGTGATTGAAATCACCGAACCCGTCGATTGGAATCCCGGCCATGGCGGTGTTGGTGGCGGTGCGTGGGAACGACCCCACAAGCCGAGAAACATTGCATGGCCCGTCGAACTGTGCCGCGTTGTCTTCTCCGTGGACAAACCGAACCAGGGATTTGCTTTGCCAGAAGGACCTTCCAATGGTGTTGTGTTATGGTTGCAGCCAATGACAAACAATGAAACGGCTGGAGGTGAAAGCGATGATTCAAGAATACGATGAAGGTTTTATGAAGCAACCGCTGTCTCGCGCCCGCGAACCCTTTTGCCCGCGGATAATCCAGCTAGCGGGTGAAATCCCTTCTGGAATCCGAACCCCAGATGCGCGTCCTTGAACACCAGAATTCCAACAGAGGTACGAAGATGAGAATTGCGTCTACCGTGATGGCCCTTTTTCTACTCCCAATCACCGCATTTGCGGATGGGCGCGACCTTCCGGCAATCTCTAGCACGTGTGTCGTTCGATCTAGCCCAGGCGGTCGGGACGGATCAACAGTCGAATACACTTGGAAGATCATGGCCAAAGCGAGGGAACGGCGCGTGATGTCGGTCGTGCAGTTGCGTCGCTCGGTCCTGGAGAACCTTGGTGACGAGCCCTGGATGAAGGGGTGGGAAAAGGTCCTCTGGTGCGATCCGGGTTCAACACAGCAAAAAGAGATTACGCTCGAGATCGACCAGGCCCCCGATGGTGGAGAGCGGGCATTCTGGTTCGAAGGGTTTGTCGTCCAGCGGAACGAAGACCAAGCACTCCCCAAGTCCGCCAGCGTGTCCGTGACGACTCGGGAAGTCCACGATGAGGAAGAGCCAGGTCAATTGGTCGATATCACGGTGTCGGGCGAGCATGGACGAGAAATCAGTCGGCATTTTGTTTTCATCCGCTATGCCAGCCCGGCGGATTACCCGGAGTTCGCCAAGAAAGCGGACGTGGACCCCACCAAGCAGATGAAAGCGACCGTCTGGCAAGATTTCATGGATCCAACGGAAGTTAAACGGGCGTTTCGGCGGTATGAGTCGCTCAGCAAAACCGGCTCGGATTCGTAGGGACTTTTGCGCCTCGAGGACGCTTGGTGAAGCAAACACGCCTGGACGCACTTTCGGAGACTCACCTGATGAAATCGAAGAAGACGGTTGTCGTCCTTGTGGTAGCGATCACGGCAATTCTATTTTGCGCAGCGCTGACCAACATGCACTACATTTCGACGCCACGTTTGGTGATTCGATTCGAAGGCAAACCCGCAAGCAACGTGACACTGATTCTGCCCGACGGTGGCGCTGGCTCGTACCAACTGGACGGGGACGGAAGCATCACGGCCCGAGAGATCGGCTGGACGGAATCACTCATCCTGCTTCCTAAGCTGGACGGAGGTGGCGTTTCCGTAGGCTTTCCGCAGCATGGAACGAAAGTGATCGATTTCCAAGGCCGCATGACCACGACCACGATCGTCCAATACTTTGGCTTGGTGTCGGAACAATTTGAATCGTTTTCTCTGACCGACGCAGACATCGCGGACATCGAAAGCGGCCAGAAGTCGTCGGCCGAGATTGTAGAAGAAATCCGGCGAGCTAATTGATTAGTTGGCTTTCGCAAATAGTCCCTAACGAACGGTGAAATTCAATGAGCAAAACTGTGTCTTCAAGACCATCTGCGATTGCGTGCACAGTGGTTTGTGTTGTGTCGGCAGTGGCTATCGGTACCGGAGCATCCCCGGAAAGCTCTCTGGCACAGGAAAAGCGGAACGGCTCTTCCGACGCAAAAGTTGAGCTATCCGACTTTGGAAAAGCTATGGGTAATGCAAAATGAGTTGGCTAAGAAATCTTCTAGTATTCCCCGACGACGTTTGGGAAGAGGCGGCACGCGAGCTAGGCGGCGATTTTGTGAAAGGGAGGTGGCTTGCCAACAGCAAAATCAAGCTCTTGCATCGCGAACATCCCATCACGCTCGAGGTTGGATTCGGTACGGGTGACGATGGCACACGGTACACTAGGGCGATTCCAGGGGCATCTTTGCGTCCTGAGGTAAAGCTTCAACTCACTCCGAAATGGAAGGGAGTCTTGGGGTCGCTGGCCGGTGGGCTACTAGCGAGAAGCGGCAAGGCGAAGGCGATCGATCTTCCTGTTCTGGATGACGATTTCACCGTGTTTGGCAACAAGGCAGAGCTTGCCAACGGACTATTCGGCCAACCCGATTTCGTGTCGGCCTTGAGGCGCGTATCGCCAAAGCCCACAGTTAGGGTCGGAATGAGCATGAGTGTCGACGAGGACGAAGAAAAATTCTGCGTATTCGTCCCCCAGGTGTTGAAGAATGTTCATGAGTTGATTGCCATAACCGACCTAACCAAGGTTCTACTGGATCTGCTGGAAGAGAACCGTTGCGTGGAATAGATGCTCGGACGCGCTGGCCACAGCTACCTGGTCCCAAGCCAATGCAATTTCTTCATCAGTTGCAACCTGGGTTGGCCCAGACGTGCGAAGCCAAGACATCGCATGTTCGTGGACATGCTGTACGTCGATGCGTTCCATTTCATCGCCACAGAGCGTTTCAAGCACTGACTTTACATTCTCTGCCAGGTTCTTTGTGAAGGTAGTGAAAAGGACACGCATGTCAGACTGGATGCTCGATGCAAGCTTTCGAGCCCGATGCATCGCGACAATGGTTTTTCCAGTTCCGGCTCCCCCAAGTACCAGGGTAGGACCAGAAAATGACTGCTGCGTCATCTGCTTCTGCAGCGGGTGCAGAAAGACACGCCATTGCTCCAGCGGGGCAGACAGAATTCGATCCAACTCGTCGTCGCTATCGACACGGCTAAATCTTCTCGCCGACTGGTTCTCTGCAATTGAAGTGTCTTCTTGACTGAGCTCCGCAGAGGCTAATTTACTTTCTTGCTCGGCGAGCATCCCAACGTACTGCCTGACGTCTTCAACCGACTCTCCCTCTGCTAGCCATACGAGAGCCTCGTACGCTTCTATGGGCAGTACGCCCTCGAGTTCAGATAGTTGAACCTTTGTTCGCAATTGACGGACCGCGGGCAGTAGGACGGCTGGAACACCAAACGACAAGATCGTGTCGTCGTCATTGGCAAATAACGATTTCACCGGTGGTGGCGCAGCTTTCGCCTGATCAACCGCTCGCTGTACTTGTTCGACGTTCAGTATCTGCAAAGACTGAGTCTCTGGATGCACCTCAAAGGTTCGGTTCCTCGCCCAGTCCATTGCCTCATCATGGTTGTCAACCCATACAAGCACATAGGTGTTGCCTGTGTCGGGGTGCAAGACAACGGCGCGATACTTCTGGTCGATCCGCACAGTCCGAACACGATCGTCGGCCATGTTGTGGATCTTCTCATAATTGATCGCGGAAGATTTCGGATCGGCCCGGAACTTTTTTGCAAATTCCTGTACCTTCTTGCGTTGAGATTTCGGAAGCTTTGCCAATGCCTCCATAAACTCATTGCTTATTGCCAGCTGCGGACCGCTCATGAAGGGTTACTCCCGCCGGCGGAGTCGCTCCCTTCAATTGCCTTTCGGATGGCGGCGAGATCCGCACTCAAGTCCTGGCCAACGATTACAGTCCATTCACGCTCCTTGAATTGATCTGCGGATGATTGATCGCCTTCGCGAAAATAGGCCACAGAGAGATCGGGCCATGCCAGTTCACATTCTGCGATGGTCACGCCATCTTCGTCGTCAAGTGGATACCCAGGCTCGGGAACAGCAATGCCTTCCGCAGCAAGCTGGGAAACCAATTGACTAACTTCACCACCAACGAGTTCCAGCACTTCTTCATACTCAGAAGACACCTTTGCTTTGGGGCTCTTTTTTTCGACTGGCACCGGAGTTGGTTGCGGTCGGTTCTGTGATGATTGCCCCAAAGCGGCATTCAGATCATTGTTGTCATCCAGTGATTTCGCAAACTCTTTTCCAACGAGTATTCGGCCAAGCTTCTTCAGATATCGCCGCATTGCTCCGCTATCATCCAGATCAACGCGAGTGATCTCTATAACGTTGTATCCTTTGCTCCGTAGCCACGACCTAATTTCATTGTCCTGAGCAGCGGTCCTGGCATTTCCATGAATGTGATCACTCATGCCATCCAAATAGATACACACCCCCATGTCATCAGGATCATCTGGGTCGGGATCAAAAAAGACGTCCGGTGTTGTACTACTCAGGTTTGGGCTGGGTCTAAATTCATACTGAAATCGGATCTGCTGTTGAAAGCTGCCAGTAGAAAACCCTGCCATCGCCAAAAGGTGCTTCAGTTTGGCCTCTGCGTCGTTAACCTCTCCGGCTGGCGAAATCGGGTTGTTCTCGGGCGAAGGCTGCAACGACGGAATATCATGTTCTTCTGCTAGTCGGTTTCCGGCTCGCTCGAAAAACTCGAGCCCGGCATGACGATCCAGGTATCTGTGGTAGTAAGCATTGCGGAAGGTTTGAAGGCAATGGTTACAAGAGCTTCCACAGTCCATCGGGCAGCCAGCCAGCATTTCTGCTGCAGTTGAAATGATGGTCGGGAAGTTGTTTAGCATTTGAGTCAGCAAACCTGAACCGCCAGGCATGGGGTCCCACAGATTGCCGTCGACCTCGTCACGATCAACGTGTCCGACAATTAGCACTTGCAAGTCATCAAGGTGCATATCCAAAACTGACGCAGCCGCTTGCCGGATCGATTCAAGGACTGTGTATGCGGTCGTTTTGTCCTGCATATTCACCATCGTGATCGCATCAGCAACCACATCCGCGTAGAAGCCAACGTTGGCCGGTTCTTGCCCGCACCATTCCTGATGTTTGTCTCGGAAGTTCTGAATCTGACGAACCGAAGCCAGTGGCGAAACGCTCTGGCCGCAGATTTGGCACACTGGATAACCCATCTCAGGTGGCGTTCGGTCGACCAGAGAGGAAGCACCGACGTTGACCATGCGGTAGTGCACTCCGCGGCGAAAGTGCAAAGGACTTCCGCCCCAACCAAAAGCTTGTCCACCATTGTGTCGCCCCTGTTCTCGACCATAGGTGGCCACGGACAGCTGAAATCGATTTTCCTCTTCATCCGATATCTGTGACATGTGCACGAGATCAACATCGCACACAGGAATTGCCGTAAGCTCGATATCGCTCAAACTGCTAGAGGTGCTGCTACGATCGCTCTCGATGATCGCCTCACGATCGATATTTACAGCAAAAACGGGCGTGTCGACTTCGTCCATCTCAGCTTCACGATGAAATCGTCTGGCTACGAATCTATGCCCATTTGCATAAATCAGATTTCCAGGAACATACGCAGCATCAAATCGGCTTGCAGCACAGCGAAAATTCGACGCCCAAACGAAATTTCGCCAGTAAGGGGCGACAGGCTTCAACGCTCGCTCCAATCGAGTCGGAAGCAATCGCGGATGCCCAGCCCCGAGCCTGTCGCTGGTCGCCGCTGATTGATCCGACAAGGAGGTCCCCAATGGAACCTGCACGCAAGTTATCCCTCTCACACCAGCGTCAACGATTGATCGAAACGCTGCAACGCATCAACTTCGGCAAGATCGAACGCATTCCATTTCGTGACGGCCAACCGGAACTGAGCGACGCGTCAAAGGTCTTTCGCGAACACAAATTCCGAAGCGAGAGCGGACCCAACAGGCATCTCGCGACCGAAGATTTCGCCATCAAACGACAGTTGGTGGAGCTGTTCCACTACTTCGATGAGCAAGTCGACGGAGAGATCGAATTGTTGGAAGTCCAAAACGGCCTGCCTTTCCGCATGACCGTCATCGAATCCGCGGCGTAGCACACCCTAAACACTTCATCACTCTTCATTTACCTGACATTCGGCCGGCCGCAAAGCGGAGGCGATTGTGGGCGACACCAAGTTCTCTTGGTTCGACACAGTTGCCTCCGCTTTTTCATTGGCTCGTCGTCCGTCGTCCACGCCTCAGCAAGTCTCCGGCCAAGGAGACTCCCATGACTCAGACGACGATCAAATTCAATCCTTACGAAGACTCGTTTACTCGCAAATTCGTCGAAAAGAAGACCAACGGCCTCATCGGTAAGTACGGCTACCAAGAAGTCGATCGAGACGATCGGTGTCGGATTCGTTTTCAGTGCTGGCGACACGCCGCGCCCCCGGACCTTTGCGATTGAAGGATATGGCCAGTTCGATCTTGATCTCATCACTCATTCGGGCGTCTCCGCCAGAAGCCGTGATTCAATCGACTTGATGCCCGCCATGTGAAAGGTGATGGCAATCCTCTCGCTCATGCCGTCATACTCGATCTGGCGGATCAACATCTGCAGCGTCTCGGCTTGCTCTCGTGGAACAAGCGTGTCCCACAATTCATCGAAGGACGCGAGTGCCTCAGCAGCTTCGTCGGGATCGACCATGGTCTTCCGCAAACCATCGGAGTCGATACGAATCTCCGAAAGACGCTTTTCGTTCTCGCGTATTCGATCCTGCAAGTCGGCCAAGATTCCAAGCAGGACGGAATCCTCATCTCCGGCCGGCAACTTACGAATCACATCGGCGAGTTGGTTCTGCCACTGAGCTAAATTGCGTTGGATGAGGAGTTCTTCGGTGGCTAGTGCAGCGATTTGTTCACGCACTGATGCCGAAGCTTTCTCGATTGACTCCCGTGCTAGCAAACGGTCGCGGCCAATCGCACGGACTTGTTCGACAACAAAGCGTTCAATCTCGCCAGCTGGGACAGACTTCGTCGGACATTTATCCCAACCTCGCTTTTGTGCCTGAAGGCAGACGTAGTAGCGATAGCGTTTATTGCCAGCCTTCGTCGAATGGGATGGCGTCATCGAGCAATCGCAGGCTTTGCAACGCAGGATTCCCTTGAGGAGTGCGCCATGCTTGTTTCTAACTTCGCTCCCGCCTGAGCGACCATTTCGATTCAGTCTCGCTTGGACCTTTTCAAAAACGTCGGGATCGACAATGCCATCCTGCTCACCCTCGTGTACCTCATCCTTGTAACGAAGCTTTCCGATATACGTGACGTTGGTCAGCAAGCGATGCAGACTGGTCTTGTTGAAGGGCTTTCCGCCGCGATGCGTTCCCTTCTTGGTTGTCCACTGTTTTGTCACCCAGGCTCGATGGTCCAATTCATCTACGACGGAGCTCCCTGTACACAACCAATCCGGAGAGAGTCAGTGGATTTTGCAGGCTCTTTCTGCTTTAGGCGGCTGTTTTGACGCGATTCCCGTCTCTTTCGATTGGTCCAGCGACGAATCAAATGCGAAAGCTGTTGGTTGCTTCGCTGTTAACCAAAGCTGCTTGTTCTCGCAGTTCTGCGAGTGGTTAACAGGGGGAGAGAATGTGCCCGCAAATTAGCTCCACCAGTGGTAGTCTGTGCCGGTTACTTTGATCGAAGCAGCGACAATCTGACTGGCCCGACTCGGTTCAAGCCTACGGCCATTGCGGCGGGCGAATCGTTCCGTAGGCTCGTCGTTTCAGCGGGGTAAAAAAATGATGCCACCCCGATTATTTCAGGAATTGCAAGGAACTCGGCAGCACGAATGGCCGCGATTGTTCACCCACTTTTGACACTGCTCGCGTCGCTAACTCGGCAGGAACTAGCCCAGCAAGTGACGTATTTGAGAGCGGAAAATGCAATCCTTCGGAGCAAGTTACCCGATCGGATCACGCTGAACAATCAGGAACGCCGCCGATTGGTTCGCCACGGCAAAAAGCTTGGCCCGCGGATCAAAGAGCTAATCTCGATTGTCAGCTACTCGACCTTCCGCCGCTGGATCCGAAAGATGGAGGACGGGCCGACGAAAAGGCCGAAATCCAAGTCGGAGGGCAAACCTGGCCGGCCAAAGATCGACGAGAGCATTGCCGATACGATCATCCGAATTCGGAAGGAGACTGGCTGGGGTTACACCAAGATCGTTCAAGCGATGCGCCGGCTGGGTCATCGGATCTCACGCCAAACGGTCAAGAACATCCTGGTCGAAGCCGGCCTTGGTCCCGATCCTAGCGACCATCCCGACACGTGGTCGGACTTCCTGAAACGCCATGCCGCGACCATGTGGCAGTGTGACTTTGCGTCGAAACGGAAGTGGACGGTCAAGGGCATGGTCGATCTCTACTTCCTCGTCTTCATCCATGTTGAGACGCGGCGCATTTGGATATCGCCATGCACAGCCAATCCGACTGGTGAATGGACGACGCAGCAAGCGCGCAACTTCGACATGTTCCTTCAAGACGAGGGACTGCCGTGTGCGATACTGCAGCGAGACCAAGACTCAAAGTACGTCGACTCGTTTGACGAAGTCTTTCGTTCATCTGGCTGTGATATTAAGAAGACGCCAGCGCGATCGCCGAATTTGCAAGCATTTGTCGAGCGAGTCATTCAAACGCTCAAGCACGAAGTGCTGAACGCGTTCTGCGTGGTCAGCGAGCAGCACATGGACTACATCCTTCGTGTGTCAGAAGACTGGTACAATCACCGACGTGGACATTCGAATCGAGATCATCTGCCACCAGTTCGCGACAATGACGCGCTGCCGACGGTTGATTTGAAGTCGAACCGCATCGTTTGCCACATTGAACTCGGCGGACATCTTAAGTCTTACCGTGCCGCTGCGTAGCTATCGAATCTTATCGCCCGTTAAACGGCCATATGCTTAGAGCTGCGTGCTCTAAACTCTCAAATTGGCGATCATGCCCAGATCGATAGCGAAATCCTAACGATGTGCAATGCCAAGCCTTACGCCGACTGGAACCCGCGATGCACCGAAAATCAAGACGTGTCAAAATGGTGACATTCTTGTACCGCGCGAGTTGGCTCAGCAAGTGTCAACTCAAAACGGAAAGTGCAAGAACGAGCATGCCCAGCGTCCGATAGCCCAGCAAACACAATAGGATCGCACCAATTATTTTTCCAATCTCGCGTAATCGTTCCAGTGTTTCTGGATCATGTTCGCTTCGGTTGCGTTCGATGTCACTAGGTAGCGGTAGCGGGAAACGTATTGCTTTCCTGGCTCGATTTTGAATGCACCCTCAACCATCGGAGCAAAGCAGAAATAAGGTTTGTTTGGATGGATCCGTACGGGCTGTGGCGCTCGGAAGTTCTTCGGACTGCAAAACACGGCAGCGGATACGTCCTGGTCATCGATCTTGCCGGAGAATGCGACCCAGTTGGGGCGAGTGTGATTGCCTTCCCAGCGATCGTAGCCTTCACTCGTTAGAAACTTCAGCTCGCCCGGATCGATGCTGTGATCTTCCTTTTCCTTCAGCCACTGATAGTTACCGCGAATGGCCATGCCGCCGTAGTGATACTCCGCCAAGCCCAGCGGTTTGTCGGACGCACATTGCTGAACGCTGACGATGTCGAAAAGAAAATGATCCGCCGGCGTCTGGTGAACGGTGACGGTCCAAGTCTCGTGGAGTGCATCGATCCACTTGTCACCGTCCTTTACCATGAACGCGTGCTTGACGGTGAAGGCGACCTTTCGCTCCTCTCGACGCAGATTCACCACTTCGCGAAATTCGATTCTGCCAAGATCCTTTGCCTGATTCCAAAAGTCTACCTTCTGACCGTTAAACTTGCTCTTCACCCAAGCGAAAAACAGAGCGTGTTGATGCGCATGATCTGCCGGATAATCGCCAGTGAGTTCCTGACCCGTCGGCGTGTAGACCGGATGAATGTAGCCGCTACGCTTA
Organism: Stieleria bergensis; assembly: GCA_007745635.1. Classification (GTDB taxonomy): domain Bacteria; phylum Planctomycetota; class Planctomycetia; order Pirellulales; family Pirellulaceae; genus Stieleria; species Stieleria bergensis. Next base: position 6,669,251 of record CP036272.1, on the reverse strand, counting down.
AAGTACTCCGGAGTCCCTTCGGGAACTGGCTGCGCTTTCTTGATGTACTGGAGAACTGGTTTTCCGCGCAGCATGACGCGGATCGTATCATCCGTCTCGGTCAGTTTTAGGTCATCGCCAGCGGTTGCCTGCGTGGTAACACTGAATGCAGACAGCAGAAAGAACAGAGCGATTGATGTTTGCTTCATTATGGCACGGCTTTCATTGTTGTCAAAACTTCAAAGGCTTCTTCTTTTTGGGTCCCGAACAGGCGGGAATTTGCGCACGTGTGGCTACCGTTCATCTTCTTCCAGTGGCCGACTCCCTTTGAAGGCTCCCCAGTCTTTTCGCTTTCGGTAGTCTTTGTCCTGCTCATAAACCTTCAGGTCAGCACCAGGGTTCAGCTTGGGGATTCTGGCTCCGACCTTTTCAAAGTAGGTCATCATATCAGTGTAGAGCTTCTGGTGTTTGTCCGGATGCCGCGCGGCGATATTGGTCACCTCGCCCATGTCGGTGGACAAGTCAAACAGCATCGGAATTTCAGGGCGATCGTAGAAATGAAGCACTTTAAGATCGCCGGACACGACGGCGGAGTGAGGCATGCTCGATCGGTAGTGCGGGTAGTGGAAATAGAGATTCCGCTTGAGAAAGACTTCCGTCGGGGGCCGCCCTTTCATGTAGGAAGCGAGACTTACGCCGTCGATGTTCTTCAGTGCGGTCGGATCGCCGCCGGCCCAGTCGACGAATGTCGGCAGGAAGTCGTAGTTGACGACATTGCCCGTGAAGTCAGAACCTGCCTTGATGCCGGGACCTCGGACGATCATCGGGACGCGGATGCCACCCTGCCAGACCCACCACTTGGCGGCATGGTGTGGCTGAGTCAGCCCCTCCGTCAACTGAAGTTCTTTGTGTCGGTACCCATTGTCCGACACCAGTACGACATACGTGTTGTCCTCGATCCCCAATTCGCTGATGCGCTGGAGCACGGCTCCGATGCGTCCGTCGAGATCGTCGCCCATGCCCAGCCAGATCGCTGGATCTTCCTTGCGTTTTACGGTTTCGGCTGTCTTCCCGATCTTCTGGTAGTAAGCCTGCACGAGAGGGTGTCGCGTGTATTTCTCGCGTGTTGCCGGCAGACACTCACGACCTTCGTGCATCGCATAGTGGGAGATCTGCAGATAGAACGGCTGGCCGGCTTGTGCCTGCTCGGTCATGAAACCGAGCGCTTTCTCAGTGACGCTGAACATCAGCTTGGGATCGGTCAGGTCGTCGGGCAGGCGTTGGTTTGCGCCAGCGGGCAGCGTATTGCCTGGCTTGTTGCTGGTGTCACCGTCGTGCAGCACGTAGCTTTCGTCCGCCGGATCACCTCGCATGTGCCACTTACCAATGTGCGCACTGACATAACCCAGCGGCTTCAACGCTTCCGGGATCGTCACCGCGTCTGCGTCGATCGTCATGTCCGAGATACAGGGAACGACGGGGAAATTGGGATACCCCTTTTCGTCAAAGTAGTCCTGTCCGCGGTCATTCATGAACACGGTGAAGCCGTTCCGCGGGGAGGATTGTCCGGTCTGCACGCAGACTCGCGACGGAGAACACTGCGGCGAAGCATACGCGTTTGTGAACTTCATACCCTCACGAGCCAGCCGCTCGACATTCGGCATCTGCAAGATCGGCATACGCGAGTTTTCCATACCGTCGCGCATCGGAATTGGCGTACCGTTCCACGCCCAATCGTCGATGAAAAGGAGCACGATGTTTGGCTTCTCTGCGGCAACACAGTTGCCGGCCAACAACCATCCAACGCATAAGAGCAAAACTGCTGGGGTGATTCTGGTACTACTCATTGCGGCTTCCTGACTGGTGCTGTGTGCAAGGCTATTTTCATGGTTGGTGATATTCACTCGTTTGGATTGTCGCTCGCGATTATTTCTTCTCGATCCGACGGACGCGAATCGACCGAAACGAAACGTGGCGTGCTGTCTCCGGTGACTTCTTGACACCGTGTACCTGCAGTGCGATCACACCCGAGGGATACTTCGCGTAGGCTTCGGAATCAGTGACATCCCCCACCTGTTTGCCATTGATCCATGTTTGAATTCGCGGCCCTTTGGCCAAGACTCGAAGTGTGTTCCAGTGGCCGTTCACCATCGCTTCATTGCGAATCAGTTCTTCTTTCGGCGTTATCCATGCGCCGTTTCCCTGGTCGAAAATGTAGCCACTGCGCCCGGGAGATTTTCCAATATCCACCTGTGGTCCGTGCATGGATGCACGAACTTTTCCGTTATCGCCCGTTCGCGTCAGTTGAGTCCGAATTTGAATGCCTGAATTAAGGTCCGTGTCGTGGAGTTTGACTTCCAATTCGAGTTCAAAGTCGCCGTACGATTCAACGGTGTGCAAGAACTGAGTCTGGCTGGAGCTGGTGCCAACAATGACTCCGTCGGACAACGCGAATTGTGTGTTGTCACGTGATGGTTTCCAACCTTCGAGGCTCTTGCCATCGAACAAGGTCACCCAATCACCAGCGAACGCGGAGCCACTGCAGAACGAGCTCACAAGAAGTACGAGGATGGAGATATGGCGTTGCGTCGTTGAACGAACAGAGCGCCCCAGTAAATCTGCAGTCATTTGAATTCCTGTTGTTAAACACTAGGGAGAGAAAATTCAGGACGTCGTTCCTTGGTCAATATTGCATTGGCTGCCTTATCGCCGATGATCTGCTCGTTGTCCGCGTCCCAATTGATCGTGCGACCGGTAATCCGACAGATATTGATCAGGTGCGCGACGCTGCTAATCAGATGGCCGACTTCCACCGGTGCATTGGGCTGTTCACGGGTTTCGATGCAGTCCAGCCAGTTTGCGACGTGCGATTCCGTTTGTGACCCGGTGAATGGAGCGAGTAAGTCCTTCGGATTGCACGCAAAGCGTCCTCGATTGATTTCGAGTTTGCCCTGCTGGCCGATGAATATGCCGCCGAACGCGGGACCATCCGTACTTTCCAGCCGAATGACAGTGCCGTCGGGATAGTACAGTCGAACCCCACGATCCCAGTAACTCTTCGCTTCGGTGGTGGGTTCGATCCGCGTTGGCGCGACGTTCTCCCACCCCATGGCAAGGTGAACCATGTCCAGTGCGTGCGAACCACGATCGCAAATGGGGCCGCCTGTGAATGCGTCGTAACTCCGCCACCTACGATGAAGTCGTTCGTGATAGTCAAGCAGCTTCGCTTGGTCACAAAAAAGATTCCAATCCATGCCTTCGGGAATGGATTGCTGCTCGAGACCCGTCGCAGGTTGAGAGCCCGAGTAATTTTTGACGAGGATCGTATTGACGTTTCCGAGTCCACCTTCGCGGACGAATTTGCAGGCATACTGGTTGATCGGCGTGCTGCGTTGTTGCGTACCAACCTGCAGCACACGTTTGTGTTTTCGCACTGCTTCAACCAGTGCGCGACCTTCCGGAATGCTGAAGCTGAGTGGCTTTTCCGCGTAGATATCCAGCCCCTTGGCACAAGCGATAATGGCCGCACGCACGCGCACGTGATCGGGCGTCGCGATCATCACCGCGTCGAGTTCTTCAGAATCGAACAACTGCTCGTAGTTCTGATAGCGTTTCCAGGAATCACCGGCCCGCGGATCGTTTTTGTTGTCAGCCGCAAGGGCATCGATCTGCGGCAGGTAGCAATCGCAGACGGCAACCAATTTGGCTCGATGGGATTCGCGACCCAAGGCACGCGTCAGCCATTTGGCTCGCCCTCCGGCGCCAATTAGTCCGACACGTAACTTGTCGCTGCCGGATGTTGACGGTGCGGCATAGATCATTGATGGCACCAGACCGGACGCAGCCAGCGTGGTGGTCGCGCCGATCGATTTCAACGCCGTTCGACGTGAAGCGTGATAAGGAGGTGAAGGGTTCATGTTTGATCCTGTTTCTTCCGCTTGTTTTTATGATGTGAAAGGACTGGATTATTTCGCCTTCGCTCTTCGAGACTCCCTGCGCTTCTTGGTCAGGGCGGAGGGAAGGGGGTGAGCGGCCTCGGCGAAACTAGGGACCAGGCCGCGAAGTTTCTTGATGGTGGCGGCGTAGTCCGGGTTGACGATCTGGTTGGTCCATTCGTGAGGATCCTTGGTCGTGTCGTAGAATTCCTCTTCTTTCGCCCCGTAGCGGGAGTAGCGTCCGAGTTCATTGCGGATGCTGATGTAGGCCAGGTCCGTTTTGCTTTTGTCGCATAGACCGGTGATGGCGGTGCTTTCCCACGGGGCCTTTGGGTCCTTGAGCAGCGGAACTAACGAGCGTCCATCGATGTACGCGGGCGGCGTGAGGCCGCAGAGTTCCGCAAGAGTCGGATAGATGTCCATCAGGGAAACGAACCGTTCAGACAGACCCCCGGCTTCGGTGACTCCCGGCGCGCGAAACATCAATAAGACGTGCGTTCCCTCCTCCCAAAGAGTTGTCTTTTGCCAGTGATGTTTTTCACCGAGGTGAAACCCGTGATCGGTGAGAAAGACCACAATGGTGTTGTCCTTATAGGGGCTCCCTTCGAGGGCATCGAGGACACGTCCGATCTGCGTGTCGACATAAGTGGTCGTCGCGAGGTAAGCCTGCACGGCCTCTTTGTGTTTGCCGGACTCGATCACCTTGTCGGCGAAGCTCCCAATCCCATCGCTCACCGCTTTGGCCAGCGGAGGAAGGTCATCCAGGTCATCCTCCTTGAGTTCGGGAAGGACAATCTGGTCCAGGGGGTACATGTCGAAATACTTTTGCGGCACATACCAGGGCATGTGAGGATTGAACGTGCCGTACGCCAGAAAGAATGGCTTGTCGTGTTGTTTCTCCAAGACCGCGATGGCCTTGTTGGCCCCGCCGGTGTCATTCATTTGCTCTTCAGTGAGATGGATTGTTCCCCAATCCTGTTCACCGCCACTGAGTCCTGCCAGAGGCGCGCCGGGAGGAGCCGGGTCCCTTTTGTGGCCGACTTTATCGTCCCAGTGTTCTTTCTGGTCCCAGCCGTGAGTGATTTTGCCGTACCCGAAGGTGTTGTAACCGTCGCTCTTGAACAGCCCGGCCAGCGACAGTACGTCATCCCGGTTCACCACCTCACTTTTGTTGATCGTCTGCGCGTTGTTGTAGATACCCGATTTCCAGGGCGCTACGCCAGAAAAGAACGCGGTGCGAGAAGGCGAACAAACCGGCGCTGCGGTGTAGGCTCGCGTGAAGTTAACACCACTGGCGGCAAACTTTCGCAGATTGGGGGCAACGACTTTGCCCGCGTAGCGATCGGCATCATCCAGCAGCCAACTGTTCAAATCATCGGCAACCAGAAACAGCACGTTCATCGGCTTGTCCGGCTCAGCCGCATCGCAGGCCGAATGTGTGGAAAGCGACATGATCGCGCTGGCGAAGATTGATAATACGAGCGTGAAACGCATTTAATGTTTAATCCTTTTCTTGACGTTGTTCTTTGTTTCGGGAACTGGTGCACCCGGGAGTCTGCCGATCGGTCGGCTGTTGGCTTCCAGTTCCCTGACCGCTGCGTCCATCCGACGACGCAGGTCTGCGACGATTTCGGGATGGTCGGCTGAGACGTCTCGCGTCTCACCTGGATCGTCCTGCAGGTTGAATAGTGATCCTGCCGGAGCTGATGGTCGCTTTCCCTCGCGTCCACTTTTGCCTCCTGGCTTCAATTCTCGAACAAGCAGCTTCCACTTACCGTGACGAATCACCGAGCCGGGGACGACGAATGATTCGTGAATCGGCTTCTCAACCTGTTCACCCCTCAGGTAAGGCAGAATGTTTCGGCCGTCGATCACACGGTCGCCCGGCGCGGCGACGCCAGCGATCGCACAGAACGTCGGCAGCAGGTCGATGATCCCCGTGATCTGACGGTTCGTCGAACCTGGCGCGATCGTACCCGGCCAGCGCATAATGCACGGGACACGAATGCCACCCTCGAAATCGGTCCACTTGCCGTCGCGAAGCGGGCCAGCATCGCCGCCGTCGATCCCGAGCACTGGGCCGTTGTCCGACGCGAAGATGAACAAGGTGTTCTCAGCAATACCCTGCTCGTCGAGAACTTTCATCAGTTCACCGACCTGCCAGTCGATTTCGCGAATCACGTCACCGTAGGTGCCTCGCCGCGACGTACCTCTGAAACGCTCATTGGGAATCCACGGCGTGTGCGGTAGCGGCGATGCGCAGTAGAGAAAGAACGGGTGTTCTTTGTTTTGCTTGATGAAGCCAACCGCGGCGTCGAGCAGTTTCGGCGAATGCTGTCCGTCGGTCTTTCGCTTGATCGACTCAATCCGCTCGAGGTTACGATAAATGCCCGTGCCCTGATCGAGATCGATCATGAAGCCGTAGAAGAAATCGAATCCGTGCCGAGTCGGGTTAAATGCGTCCCATTCACCAAGATGCCACTTGCCGACGATCCCCGTGGTGTAGCCGGCTGTTTTCAGAAGCTCGGGCGTCGTGACTTCATCGGAGTGAATTCCGATGCGGTCTCTGTTGTAGATGACTTTGGTGCAACCAGCACGATGCGCGTGCGAACCCGTCATGAACGCCAGACGAGTCGGCGAGCACCGCTGATGCACATAGAAGTCCGTGAACATCATGCCTTGCTGACACAGCCGATCGATGTTCGGCGTTTCAAGCGAATCGGAGCCGTAGCAGCCCAGGTCACCGTAACCCTGATCGTCGGTCAGAAAGACAACGATGTTCGGCTTATCAGCAGCTTCGACAAGCCCCGGGAATGCCAGAACAACGGAGCAAATCACGTGTTTGGAAATGCCAATATTCATTATTCGCTCGCTACTCCCGCCGGACGTAAGTTCTTTCTGAGATCTGTCTCGAAGGTTGAAAGCTGTCGTTTCAAACGCTGGGCGATCTCGGGATGCTTATCGAGAAGGTTCGTCTGCTCGCCGAGGTCGTTGCTCAGGTTAAAGAGTGTCTCGACGTTGATCTTCTTCGGCTTGGTGTCGCTGGCGGCCTTTCGTTCTGATTTCTCATCTTTCGGCGACTTCTCAGTAGCAATGCGATACTTCCAGCTGCCAATACGGATCGCCTGAACTCCTCGACCTCGCAGATAGTAGACGGCCTCGTGAGGCGACTTCGCGTCAGGCTTGGCGGCGAGCAGCGGCCAGATGTCTTTTCCGTCAATCACTCGGTCGTTTGGAACGTCGCCGCCCGCGAGTCTGGTCAGCGTCGGCAGCAGGTCCATGCCGGTGATGGGTTCATCGGATTCAGTGCCTGCGGGAATTGCCTCCGGCCAGCGAGCGACGAACGGGACTCGGACGCCTCCTTCGAGTGTGGAACCTTTGCCGCCTTTCAGCGGTCCGGCGCTGCCGCCTTTGCCCGTGTTGGGGCCGTTATCCGATGTGAAGATGACCAGCGTGTCGTTGTCGAGCCCCAGTTCTTTCAGAGACCGCAGAATCTCTCCGGTGCTCCAGTCGAGTTCCTGGATCGTGTCGCCGTAGATGCCTCGCTTGCTGCTGCCTATAAACTTTTCGGAAGCATGTAGCGGGATGTGCGGCGTGTTATGGGCCAGGTAGACAAAGAACGGTTTGTCCTTGTTTCGGGTGATGAAGCGTATCGTCTCCCGCGTGTACCGTTGAGTGAACTGCATCTGGTCGGCGGGAACTTCGATGACGACGTTGTCGCGAATTAGTGGACATGCAGCCGTTTCTCGCTTAAGTATCCCATCACACGAATAGCCTTCACGATATTTGCAGTCCAACGCATACGTCTTGGTATTTGGATAGTAGAACTGGTTGTTGGAGGCGGGGGTTCCATACCAATAATCAAATCCGTGCTTAAGCGGCTGAAACATGTCTTGGTTGCCGAGATGCCACTTGCCAATGATGGCCGTCGCATAGCCCTGATCCTTCAGCAACTCCGGAAGCGTGATCTCGTCAGGATTCAATCCGTGGTTGTTCCGAGGAAACATGACACCACCGATGCCAACGCGAGTCGAATGGCTCCCAGTCATCAGCGCCGCGCGTGTCGGAGAACAAACGGGTGAAACATAAAAGCTGTTAAACTTCGCTCCCTCAGCCGCCATGCGATCAATACTTGGCGTGGCGATATCGTCGGCCCCATAGCACGAAAGATCACCATAGCCGAGATCATCAGCGAGAATCACGATGACATTGGGTTTCTGCGATTCGGATTGAGCATGCGAATGCGCGGCCGCCAAGCAAAGTACGGCAACTGCTGAAAGAATTCGATTCATTTGTCTTGTTGTTCTGTACCAATTGTGTTCGCGTTGACTCATCGCTTCCGGTTCAGTCGTCTGAATGTGTCACAACTAAGCGGGAAAACGAAACCCGAGCACCTTCGCTCACTTCTCCTGCGTTGTCCTGAGGGTAGGCGCCGGCTTTGAAGTAGAAAGTCAGGTCTGCCCAGGCCCTGTCGTTTTCCAAAACGTTCTCTTCCTGTGTTGTGCCATTGACGGTGATGGCAAGCACACCGCCTTGAAGCCTGATTGTCCAATCGATGTCGCTGCCTCGCTCAACATCAGGAAACGTGAGCTTTTTGTCTTTACCATTGGTCGGGCTTTCCTTCACCAGAGCTTCGATGCGGCCTTTGTAGTACTGAAGCTTGACGAGTGGTTTTGACTTGCCCGTGTAGCTGTGGATTTGGCCGATGACCACCTTGGGATCGCTGGGAATCTCAAGCACCCGACAGCGCGCGGTCATTTCGTGCGAACCTGTGAACGACCAGTTATTGCGCGGGTTACCTGGCTGGAGCATTTCACGCAGCTCGCTTCTGGGAAACTGCGTGCCTTCTGTCGTTGCCCCAACGACGGGGCACCAAAAGACCATCGCTCCGCTTGAATCCGTGTAGAAGTGGGGGTCTTTAAAACTATCGCTGAGTGCTGCTGCGGAAATCTCCTTCGGATGTCCACCGTAAGTGTTGTCTGCACTGGTCGGCAAAGTCAGTTTCCAATGGCTCAGATCGAATCGGCTGCCGGGATGCGGCCCTGTCACGTTCGTGGTCGGCGCTTCGATGACTGGTCGATTTGCCTCGGTCGTGGCTGCGTCCTCGTCTGTTTTGTTTGCCACCTTTTTCATGGCCTTTTCCTTTTCTTTGGCCGCCTTCTTTGCAGCTTGCTTCTCTTCGCGGATTCGCGCACGTTCGATTTCACGCGGCGTCATGTTCTTGTTCTGGGCGGCAACATCGGCTGGCTTCTGGATCCCATCCTTGCGTTTGGGACCGCCTTTGATTGGATTCGCCATTTTTTTAAGCCATTGGTCAAACGCGAGGCTCAGTTCTTTCACCTTCTCAGGATTGCTGTCAGCCAGGTTCTCTCGCTCCGAAGGATCTCTCGCGAGATTGACGAGTTCCAGACGGCTCTTGATCCAGTGCAGTTTCCAGTCGCCTCGGCGGACGGCCCATTCGTTGTCCGGTCCGATGCCCCAGAACAGCGTGTCGTGGTGCAGTGTCGATTCGCCGGTCAACAGCGGCAGAATGCTCTTTCCCGCGAAGTCGTGTGTGACCGGCCTCGACCCAACCGCATCGAGGGCCGTGGGAAGAATGTCGAAGGAAATGATCGGTGTATCCACCGTTCGACCACCACTGAACCTGTCGGGCCACGAGACGATAAAAGGAGTGCGAATCCCGCCTTCATCGAGTGTTTGCTTGAAACCACGCAGCGGCGTGTTGTCAGCGCTCATTGATTTTGATCCGCCGTTGTCGGTCAGGAAGAACAGGAGCGTGTTGTCAAAGATGCCCTTGCGTTTCAATTTGGCGACCACTTCGCCGACACCGTCGTCAAGATGCTTGAGCATGGCCATTAGGACGGCGCGTTCCTTGCTAAGCTGCGGGAACTTTGACTGAAAGGCCTTGATGTCTTCCTCCGGTGCTTCGGCGGGAGCGTGCACGGCGTTGTAGGCGAGGTACAGGAAGAACGGTTTCTCCTTATTCCGGTCGATGAACGCGACCGCCTCTTCCGTCAACCGAGTTGTCATGTAGCCTTCATCATTGATCCGCTCTTTGTTGCGGTAGATCGGTCCCATGAACTTACCGTCGACATCGCTCCTCAGATTGAAGTAACTGTGACCGCCCCGGCCCATGAACTTGTAACATTCATCAAAGCCTCGATTCAACGCGTGCCATTTCAATTCGGGATAGTCATCATCAACCCCCAGATGCCACTTGCCGATCGCCGACGAGACGTAATCATCGGGCAAGTATCCAGGGAAGATCTTTTTCTTCGGATCGAATCCAGCCCCACCGTCTGAAGCTGTATAAACACCAACACTCTGCGAGTAGCCGCCGATCGTGATTCCGGCTCGAGTCGGCGAGCAAACAGGGCCGCCTGTATAGCCTTGGGAAAAGACGACACCGTCTTGCGCCAAAGCATCCATATTCGGTGTGGAAACTTCCGCTGCGTGATGCGGATTCAGGCTGATGTCCGCGTATCCCTGATCGTCAGTCAGGATGACGACAATGTTGGGACGTTCGGCAGCCGTTGATTTCGCATGACTCAATGTGAATGCGAAGGCGAACAGTAAGAAGCAGCAAGTGTATCTCATGATTGGTTTTCGATGGTTTTGAAAATTCATCGGTAGTGGACGAGGTTACGAGTCCTCGCCATGGCTCTTCGCGAAAGGGACTCGTGACCTCGTCCACTACGATGGGAAAGCCTTGAGCCCCGCGCCTGCATGCTTTCGCAGGTACTCAACACTCTTGAGGAATTCGTTTTGCTGGTGCTGTTGGTCGAATTTCTTTTGATCCATCCCGGGCTCAGGCTTGTCGATCTCGATTTTGTGACCGCGACGCACAAGCTTCAGGAAATCGACGATGTCGGCGGCAGCCAGTTCTGGATAGCCCTGCCAGTGTTCGTCGGTGAGAAACGGAATCGGGCGTGCTGAGTTGGAAATCGACTCGACGAATATCGGCATCCCTGGATTTGCCTTTGCCAAAGTTTGCACGTACGACGGAACATCCATGAGACCTTCACCGACGGCCGTCCATTGGAAAGTTGCTCCCTCTTCCGATTCCCAGACCATATAGTCTCTCAGGCTGTTGCAGACGACGTGCGGCACGAGTGCTTCCAAATGCACCATCGGATCTTCCATGGCCCAGAGGCCGTTGCCAGGATCAAGCATTTCCCCACACACCTCAGTCCCGATCTCCTCGATCAGCTCAAGCAATTCATCAGATCGCAGGTCTGCGGCGTGATTCTCGAAACCGAACGTCAATCCTGCGTCCATCGCACGTTCTTTTGAGGCCTTCAGGACTCGTACGGCTTCGTCGATGCGCGGCTGAATGCCGCCTTCCAAAAATCGATCGTCAATGCTGCCGATTCGCACATTCACATTGGGTGACCCGAGCGCTGATGCGACTTCGATTGCCTTCGCAACAAGGGCTTCGGCATCACCGTACTTGTCAGAGAACTTCGCAGCGTTGGCACAAATACCACCAGCACCGATGTAGATCGCAATTTCGTGCTGCCCGGCCAAATCCCTCAGCTTCCGAAGATGCGACGTTTCCAGGCTCTCGAAGTAGTTCAGGTTGTTTAACAGCACGGCGTCGAGCCGCTGTTCGGCTGCGAATTCGATCAGCCGCGTTGCCTTCCACTTCATCCCACGTAGGGAATGGCCATCCAACCCGAGTGGAATCCGATTCGCAGATTTGCTGTCGTCGGCCATCAGTGACTGCGAACAGATACTGGCTGCGACAAGGCTGGAACCTGCAGTCGAAAGAAAGTCACGTCTTCCCAGTGTATTGTTTCCCAGCGTCTTGTGATCATGGTTGGTCGGGTTCGGCATGAGGGTCATCCTTATGGGCAATCAGCGTTGGTCAAGTGAGTCGACAAAGGCTCTGTACTTCTTGCGAAGGTCCGAAACAACTTTTGGATGGTCTTCCGTCACATCATCTTCTTCCACGCGATCTACGGAGAGATTGAATAGCGGTGTTTGATTCTTGAATCGCTTCGGCACGACTCCCGGATACTGCATTGAAGTCGGCTGTTCCGTCTGGGCAATAATCGTCGTGCCGTTTGGCGTCTTGGGGTCGACGTAGTCTGGATTAAGATCGCGGGCGGAAAGGTATTTGGGCCTGGTCAGGTAGAGTTTCCATTTTCCATCTCGGATCGTCATGATCTTTTCATCGTGACAGGTGACGATAGGAGCATGCTCTCGAGATTGTCCCTTAAGCACGGCGGTGATGTCCTGGCCGTCAATCAATCGGTCTTTGGGTGCATCAAGCCCGCACAACGCGAGCAAAGTGGGAAACAAATCGAGCGACCAGATAGGCACATCAATCACGCTCTGCTGAGGAAATGCATCCGGATAGCGGATGATGAAGGGCACGCGAGTTCCACCTTCCCATGGCGTTGCCTTCTTACCCTTCAGTCCGCCGGTGCTTCCGCCATAGTGAGGTCCATTGTCCGATGTAAAAATCAGGATCGTGTTATCAAGAATTTTACGGGCTTCGAGGGCCTGACGCACTTTTGCGACGGACCAGTCCAGTTCTCGAATCACGTCCGCGTAGAGGTCATCCGGAGTATCAGGCGTATAGTACTTGTCGGAAACCGCGAGTGGCTTGTGCGGCATCGCGTGAGGGAAATAGAGGAAGAACGGCTGGTCTTCACTCGTGTTGATAAACTCGATTGCCTTTTGGGTGTACTTTGTCGTGAGCGTTCTCTGGTCAACTGGGTTCTCAACAACCTTTTCGTCTTCAAGAATCTGAACGGGCAGCATGTCGTTGGAGTAGAGAATTCCGTAGTAGGAATCGAAGCCGTGCCGCGTCGGATAGAAATGCTCCTTGTGACCGAGATGCCACTTGCCAATACAAGCCGTTCGGTAGCCTGCTTGCTGGAACGCTTCGCCTAGCGTGCGTTCGGACGGATCGAGTCCGACGACATCCGCCTCAGGAGTCGTGTCCGGGTGCGGATTTCTAGTGACTCCATTTCGTAGTGGAAATCGCCCGGTTAGCATCGCTGCACGAGAAGGCGCACAGTAGGGAACTGGCACATAAAAGTCGGTCGCCTTGATGCCCTCAGCTGCGAGGCGATCGATCGCGGGAGTGCGATAAGACTGCTGTCCGTAGCACGACAGGTCCCCATATCCCAAATCGTCCGCCAGTATCAGAACGACGTTGGGTCTCTCGCCCGAAGCAATCGCGCCGAAAATGAACAACGTGCAGAAGAAGGCTGACGCAGCACACATCATTTTTCGCTGCAAGGAATCTCGAAAGTAATTCGTCATGGTGATTTGGCAATTTCTTCGTGTACCGGCAGTGACTTTCAAAAGAATGCCGATCGCCTGCTGATATCGTTAACGAGAAAATCAGGAAAAGACTTTCATTGCAATGTCCCCGGCCTTCCAGCCCCCATGACGTCGGCCGAGCGCCAAAACGAAAGAATAACAATTACTGCGACGCAACTCTTATCTAATGCATTCCACACAATGACCGATGGGTGGTTTCGATGGTTATGATGAAATTTAAAGAATGCGGACGTGTACTGAGTAGGCTTCCCCTGTGGTTCAGCACATTAATCGACAAGCCGTATTGCTTTTTCGGCCAGTCGTTTTCCGAATTCTACGTAACCAGCTCTGGTGTAGTGGACTCCGTTGTTCTCTCCGTTCACGTCATCCGTATTAACCCATTCCCAATCAGGATTCGCTTCGCAGAGGCTCTGTTGAATTCTACGGATTTCTACCCAACCAGCGCTTTCCATTTTGGCGTCGCTTAGGCGGCCAATGACAACGTTCACTTTTCCAAGCTTTAGGTCTTCCTCTAGCTGCTGAACCAGTCCTTTGAGGCACTTTTCGTAAACAACATAGTGCTTCCCTGAATCCGCTTCACCCTGCATCCAAACAAACGTGACTGTCTTGATGGTCTTCCCGGTGATTTCCGCATCGACCTTCTTCATGAGCCTGTCATAGAGATCGCCGATGGTCGATGGGTCAGCACTTGTATCAGGCTTCATGCCCCTGTAGTTCTTCACATCCTTCCACTTCTTGTACCAGCGTCTGATCGATTGCCCACCCTCGGCATCCTTGACCACGATGACACCGCCTTCGCCGAATGCTTTTCGGACCGCTGGCGAGAATGACGCTTCCGGATCCAACCGCTTCATGTTGGATTGGCCTGACAAAATGAAGAGGTGCTTCTCTTGCGCATAGACGCTCGATGCAGTACTGAGCGCTAATAGTGTCAACATAAGGCGGTTCATGGGGTGTATTCCGATTAGGTTTCTGTTGCTTCGGGATAACTTGATCTGGTAGGGGACGAGACCATGAGTCCCGGTGAGGCTGCGGCGAAGATCTGCTTCCCGCCCTTGGTTTTGGAGTATTCCCTGGGGCAGGGCCGTTACTCAAGTTCTTGACTTTTCTGGAAAGTGCGTTCGGAGGTTGCGAGCTCGTCACCTCGGCGGTGGGCTACTGCTGCTCGGGGTCAGTTTGTTCGCATCTTTATTCACCGAGCTGAGCCATGCGTCGAGCGCGGTTGATAAACGCTGCTTTTTGTTTTCATCCTTCAGCGAATCTTCACCAGCCAACTCCGTTGGGTTCGTCGCGAGGTCGACGAAGTTGTGAGGAGGGATGGATTTGCCGTCGACTGACTTGACGGGCTTACCATTTCGAATTTCTTTCAGTGTTCCCCGACGTACGGCGTTGAAATTCCCACGCCAGGACCAGTAAAGCGTCTCGTTGGGGCACTCAGCTTTGCCTGTCAGCCATGGCAAAAGGTTCTTGCCGTCCAAAAGAGGATGCTCAGCACGCTTGCCAGCCACCGCCGTAAACGTCGGCAGCAGATCAAGCGAGATGACAGGTCCGGAGACGACTTTGCCCTCGGCGAGTGTACCGGGCCAGGATGCAATCATCGGCACCCGGACGCCTCCTTCAAAGACATCGCCTTTCACGCCGGAAAACGGGTCGTTGCGAGATTTGTTCTTACTTGTCGGTCCGCCATTGTCGCTGAGGAAAACGACCAGAGTGTTTTCACGAAGGCCCCGCTGATCGAGATGCCCCAGCAGCCGCCCGATGTTGTGATCCAAACAGGTCATCATCCCGGCAAAGATACGCCGGTTTGGATCTTTGATATGTGTGTTTGCTGCAATGTCCTTTTGTTTGGCCTGCAGCGGAGTGTGAGGCGCGGTATAGGCGAGATAAAGAAACCAAGGCTTGTTGTCCGTGCTCTTGATGAAGGCAATCGCCGCGTCGGTGAGGAAATCGGTCTTGAAGGCGTTGGCCTCACGCTTGTAGCTTTCAGGTTGCTGAGCAGTGCCGTTGAACGTGAAGTAGTTGGAGCTCGGATTGTTTACATGTCTTTCGCGGAAAGGAAAGTAGTGGCCGCCGCCGCCGACAAAAAATAACCCTTCATCGAATCCTCGTTTCCAGGGCTCGGCGGCCTCAACGCGTTTTGGCGAGAAAGCGTCCGTCTTCCGAACCTTGCGATATTCGTCTCTCTGTGTCTTGCTCAGCATCGATTCGGTGCCCTGACCGAGATGCCACTTTCCGACGAGACCGGTCCGGTACCCCGCCTGTTTCAGATATTCGGGCATCAAGGGAAGGATGTGCGGATCAGGAAGTCCATGGTTGTTTTCATTGTCCACGTAGCCAAAGCGGGACTGGTGAACTCCGGTCATGATCCCGGCTCGCGACGGACCGCATTGCGGAGCAGTGACATAAGCATCGGTGAAGCGAAGGCCTGAAGCTGCAAGCCGGTCGATGTGAGGCGTGCGAATCTCCTTGCTGCCCTGACAGCCCAGGTCTGCATACCCAAGGTCATCCACCAGAATGAAAAGTATGTTGGGGGGGCTTTCTTCTGTTGCCGACACAAGTGACGACAGTAAGCAGCCGATGAGGGCAAAGAATGTTAAAGATTTCAGCATATTCGATTTCCGTTGATGGATCTCTTTTTCGTTGTGGGCGAGATCTGAATCCCGCTTTTGCGTTCGTGCCTTACCGGGCATCCGTTGAAAAATCCCACTGGACCGGTTTCCCGTCCTGGGCTTTCCAGCGGATCGAGCGGATGTCGAGACCGTCAGTGGCTGGGACATACAGACGAAGCAACTGACTTCGTCCCTCGACAGGCACTTGCACTGTGATGTCTTGCCAGGTTGTCGACTCAGGAACTTCGAAGTCCACCGTCTGGCCGGTTGCAGGAAACTCAGTCTGTTTTTGGGTTCGCCACTGAACACGTCCCGTCCCGCTCTTGCCATCGACGCCCCGAGCTTGCAGGCGCAGCGTGATCGGTCCGTCCAGTTTCACTTGGGCCGTTCCCAGGAAGGGATTCTTCCCCTGGGCAATCACGCGTATGCCGCCGTCGATCGACTCGAGCTCGCATTGCTTGGGAACCAGCCCGTGCGTCGGGATTCTCGAACCTACGGATGTGGTCGTTCTCGGTTGAAAGTCTGGATTGAGTTTCGGGGGAAGGCCGCCGGTGCGTTCAAAGTGCGTTTTGATGAACTGATCAAGCTCGGCCACTTTCTCCGGCATTTCGGCAGCGAGATTCTTCGATTCGGCGAGGTCATCCTTGAGATTGAATAGTTCGACGAGGCCATCGTAGCTGTCCGGTTTGCGGGTGTAACGCCTGATGAATTTCCAATCGCCGTCACGCACCGAGATGCCTCCGCCGTGATACGGAAAATAGCTGACGCTCGTTTGGTCCGTTGCCTCAACGCCCTCTGTGAGCACCTTCGCGAAGGACTTCCCATCGATGACATGATTCTCAGGTTCGGCCTGGCCGGTCAGTTCAAGCAGCGTGGGATACAGGTCGATATTATTGACGATTGTCTCGCTGACCGAGCCCGCAGGAATGTGTTCGGGCCACCGAACCATCAGAGGAACACGTTCGCCGCCCTCATAAAGCGATCCTTTTCCATCGCGGAGACCGAGATTCTTCGTCGGATACTGCAGACCAGCGTAGTCGTTGTAAATCTTCGTGTAGCCATACGTCTTGCTCTTCGGATTGGCCATCTTCCGCTTCTGTTCGCTCGCACTCATGCTGTGGGTGTTGCCGCCGTTGTCGGAAAAGAAAACAACAATGGTGTTGTCGGCGATACCGAGTTCATCGAGCGCCGTCATGACTCGTCCGAAGTTGTCGTCCATCGTCTTCAGCATGGCGGCGTAGACCGGGTTCGTATGACCGTCGGGCTCAGACTCCTTCCTGGCGAACTTCTGAATGAGATCCTGTTTCGCTTCCCAAGGGCCGTGACAGTCATACATCCACAGATTTAGGTAGACTGGTTCGTCCTTATGTTCGGTGATGTACTTGATTGCCTCGGTACCGAGCCGGTCGTCGATGTGTTCGCCTTCTGGTCCGTCGACAATATTGCCGACTCGACGTGCCGCACCAGGCTCACCGTCAGCGTGAACTCCGTGCGGTGAGAAATAGGTGCTGCCGGGAGGTCCGGGATCTGGTGCGGAGTGAAACGTGACCTCGAAGCCGTGCTGGTCCGGCCAATGCTCTTGAGTCAAGCCCAGGTGCCATTTGCCCATGTGAGCCGTGCGGTAGCCGGCACCGAGAAAAGCTTCGGCCAGCGTCGTGGCATCCGGATCCAGGTAACGGCGACTCTTGGTGAGCAGGTATTCGTCTGTTGGTGTAGCAGCCTGATAGACCTGCGCGCCCCACGGCTCTGGCTCCTGATGTCCGTGGGCGGAAAGGATGCCGTGGCGAGATTCCTCCTGCCCGGTCAAGATCGAGGCCCGACTGGGCGAGCACAGCGGATGCGCATAGGCGTTGGTGAAACGCATCGCTTGTTTGGCAAAGGCATCGATGTTCGGCGTCTCGTAGTATTCGCTGCCGAAGACACCCCCGTCCGTCCAACCCATGTCGTCGACCAGAAAGAGAATGACGTTCGGCGGTCGTCCCGGTTCGCCATTCGCCTTAGCTGACAGGCAAACAAGACCAACGATCGGCAAGAGGAGCAAGGCGTGATGAAGTTTCATAGATTTTCGTCTTTACGGTTCGTCGTTTCTAAATTTAGGCAAGCTGCTTCGTAGTGGACGAGCTTTACCTGCTTCTCACATCTTTCTTGGAGTATTCCGTGGGCAGCGTGGCGGCCCAGGCTTTGACTTTTCTGGAAAGCGTTTTCACGACGTCTGGATGCTGCTCAGCGACGTTGTGACTCTCGCTGGGGTCAATCGACAGGTCGTAAAGTTCTGGTTCACCGCGTTGTTTGCGTGGCAGATGCAACTTCCAGTTGCCCTCCCGCATCGCTGGCGTCGCGCCGACTGCACTTGTCTTCCAGAATAGTGGCTTTGTTCGCTCACGATCGGTACCGAACCAGATATCGGAGATATCTTCGCCGTCAATTGGCTTCGGTAATCCGTCGACTCCGGCAATCGCACACAGCGTCGGCAGCCAGTCGATGAACGAGCAGACGTTTTGCGTATCGACTCGACCGGCTTCGACTTTGCCCGGCCAACGGACGATAAACGGGACGCGCGTGCCGCCTTCGTATTGTTCGTGTTTGCCGCCACGAAATTCGCCCGCGTAGCCGAGCATGTTGTTCGAGTATTTCCGAGGTTCCTGCTTGCTGAGAATCACCGGCGCTGGCCCATGGTCGCTGGAGAAGACAACGATCGTGTTGTCGCTCAGTCCCAGTTCGTCGAGCGTCTTCAACAGGCGATCGACGTTGCGATCGATCTGATATACGTCGCCGAGGTACTGCCGCATCGACTCGTCCAGATCGCCGCTGATCTTCTGGCTCTCATCGAACTTGTGCTGCATTGTTGGTGAGAAGTCGTTGCGGTCTACGGTGACATCGTTGAACTCAGCGACGAGTCCTTCAGCCGTGTTGACGGGAAAATGTGTCGCGTGTCCCCACACGTTGACGTAGAACGGCTCGTCTTTGTTTTTCTTGATGAAGTCGATCGCCGCCGAATACAGGTCGTCGTCGCGTCCGGCGTCACCAGTCGTCTTGTCGCGGCTCTTGCCGATCACTTTCACGGTGTCGATGCCGTACGTGCCGTTCTTTTCATCCGGACCGATATGCCACTTGCCGAAGTGGCCCGTCCGATAGCCGCGTTCCTTTAGCAACTCGGTGATCGTCAAACGCTCACCAAAACCAAAATCGGCTGCGTACTTTGGGAATCGTGCGGGGAACAGGCCTGTCATCAGCCCCGTACGGCTCGGATTACAGGTCACGCCCGTCACATAATATTGCGTGAATCGCGTTCCTTCTTTAGCCAATTGGTCAAGCGCAGGCGTCTTTGCATACGGATGCCCGTAGCAGCCGAGGTCGCCGTAACCAAGATCATCAGCGAACATGAAAACGATGTTCGGCCGCCGATCATCCGCTGCCTGAGTTCCTGCGGAAAAGGCAATCACCAGCAGGAATGCGAGGAGCAGTTGTGATATGAATGAAAGCAGGTGCTTGTTCATTTGGTGTTTTCTCGTTGAGACGTTCGCGTTGATGACCTTCCTTCGTTGCGCAGCTGCTCAAGTAAACTTGCCAACCGGTTCGCGGCATCAGGATATTCGTTGATAACGTTATGTTTCTCGCCCGGGTCGTCCTGCAGGTTGTAGAGCTGAGCGTGAAGCTCGTCTCGCCGCGGGATGCGTTTCAATGTCGGGCTCGGTTTGCCTTCAATGTACTTCCACGGGCCACAACGGATTGCAAAGTTGCCGTTGGGGCTGTGAACAATCATCGACGGCCGAAGCGGTTCCTGGTGTAGCGTGCCGAGCATTGCCGGCAGCACATTGAAGCTGTCTTCGGCGATGTCCTCGTCCAGTCGAAGCGGCTGATCGATCACCGCGGCAAGCGTGGCGTAGATGTCGACGAGGTTGATCGTTTCGTCACAAACGGATCCCGGCTGAACATGTCCCGGCCAGCGAACAAGAAACGGAATTCGAAAACCACCCTCGTAAATGCTGTGCTTGCGACCGCGCAAGTGGCCGTTGCAGCGTAGCCCCGCTCGATACGCTTCCGCCTCGGGACGTGTCCCTTCGGTCATCAGTACGCCGCCATTGTCGCTGGTGAAGATGACCAGCGTCTCTTCGGTCGCCTTCATTTGCTCGATGGCGTCGAGAATCCGACCGACGGACTGATCCAACTCATGAATCCAGTCACCATAGAGACCGGTTCCACTTTTGCCCTTTGTCTTGGCTGACGGCGTGTAGGGAAAATGGATCGCAACGGGCGCAAAGTACAAAAAGAAAGGCGTATCGGCCGTCTGCTTGTCGAGCCACCTGACGGCATCGGTCGTCAGCTCATCCATCACGTTTTCATCGACGCGTTGAGGGGCATCGAGGCCCATAAAGTCTCGACCGTAGGGTGACTTGCCGACGGGAACATTGCGATCTGAACGCAAGCCGACGACTTGCCGATTGCGGACGTAAACTCCCGAAGCGTCGCCGTGGTTCTGCGGCACGGCAAAGTGATAGTCGAAGCCAATGTCCAGCGGTCCTGGTGTCAGCGGTTTCGTGAAGTCCGCCTTCGTTGTGCCGTACCCGAGGTGCCACTTCCCGATCGCGGCCGTGCGATATCCAGCAGACTTCAGAAGCGACGCGATTGTTGAACGTGATGTGTCGATATGCAGCGGGTCGGTCGTGTTGACAACGCCGTGCTTCTGATTCGTCCGCCAGTCGTATCGCCCTGTCAGCAGCCCGTAGCGAGTTGGCGAGCACACCGAGGAAGGAGTGTTCGCGTCGGTGAATCGTCGGCCCTGCTTTGCCAGCCGGTCGATGTTAGGCGTTGCTATGAGCGACTCATCCGCGTCGTAGCTGTTAAGGCTTCCGTACCCAAGGTCATCCGCAAGGATGATCACAATGTTGGGCCGGTCGGCCGCCACCAGCAACGACGCACCAATGACCGGCAACACACAAAGCGCGGCTGCCAAAGCTCGCGCCAGAAGCTGAGGCCATGGCTGTTTCCGGTGATTCGTCATCATGTTCTGGCAATCTCCTCTTGGGCGGTGCGATAGAGCGCCGCGACTTCTTCTTCAGTAAGTGCCCGGTTGAACAACGCCACCTCGTCGAGCCGACCGTCCCATACCCGCGTCGCTTCGGCGTCCGTTCCGAACCAGAACGTCTCGGAGTCGCTGGCTGCCATTGCCGCACAAGGTGTGGACGCAACAAGCTTTCCGTCTTCGTAGAGCTGCAAGTATTGACCGTCAACGGTCACGACAACGTGTCGCCATGTCTTTTGCGGTAAGACTGATCCGCGCGCGATGGTCGATGCCGCTCCATCGTTGCTCCTAATGGTTGCCTTCAGCACTGCGTTCTCATCGATCGACACGTCGAAGTTTCCACGCTCTCCTTCTAGATTCGTGGCGACCGATGCGTTTCGCGTGGGCGGTTCCAGATACACGAACGCGGTCAGCGAGAAGCGTCCGGTGCTCAATCGCGGTGGCGAATCAACGCGTCCACCCCGACCGCTTGAGTCGACTCCAACTCTCAAAGAACCGCCGGCGAATACACCCTTGGCATGCGGAGGACGTTTGCCTTCACCGGTTAAAACCACACCGGAGTATTCGGGCGGTTCAGAAACCAGCCCTCGGTCGCGGATTGGCATTCGGTAGTAAGCCAGCGGCGATAACCGCTTGACCGCGCGAGCGTAGTTCAATCTCGGTTCGTCAAAGTTGCGAATGAACCTGTCGGTCGCGATCGAGATGTCTTCGGGCTCAGTCGCCCCATCAGTAATCCGCAGGGCCTGCGACGCCTGAAGCTCAACTGACCGGGAGGCATCGCGCCAGTTGGATGCCCCGGGATGGACGCGCACGAGCCCATCAAACACATGCACCTCACTCGCGCCGCCTTCCACATCGACGGAAAACTCAGTGCCAAAGTCAACGACTTCCGCTTCGGGAGTTTCCACCGTGAACCCGATCCCTTGGGGCGGCACGTTAGCCGACAGTCGCCCGCTATGCAGCACCACACGCTTTTCGTTGACCGCGTCGAAGCGGGCAGGAGCCTCAACGTAAACCATGACTCCCCCGCCAAACTGCAGGTTCAGCAGGCCTTTCTTTAATTCGTAATTGCCCACAGGGAGTTGTGCGTCGTTCCAAGTTGAACCGTCTTTCGTAAGCACCCCGCTGACGTGACTGACAACGGAAGCCACAGAAGCCACGGAAGCGTAAGCAGGGACTGGATCCCTGTTGCTTTCAGGCTGCACGAATGCGATGAGTATGCAGGCTGCCATCACGAGCGCGGTTACGGTCAACGCCAACAACTGTCGCGAGCGGGGAATTGGCGATGCGAGTTGCTCCCGCGACGAAACAGCGTCAGTGACGAGGCCGTCTGTACCCCCATCCAGCGCATTCTTCTGAATCTGTCTGCGCCGCAGGGAACGCCGCAAGTCCGAATGTAGCTCGGCACGAAGCGCAAAGCGTTCGAGGTTTTCGGGAACCTTCAGCCACGTCTGAAACTCCACGGCCTCTTCGTCGGACACCGCTCCTTCAAGAATGCGGTCGATGAATCCATCGTCTACGGACATCACGCATTCTCCACTGCGAGGCGTCGCTCAATGCAACTGGCGAGCACCGTCCGCACGCGCGACAGCAGAACTCGCACCGAGCCACTGGTGGATCCGGTTTCCTGCGCCATCTCGTCGGCTGACAGTTCTTCGACGTACCGTAAATCGAGCAACCGGCGCGACTTTGGCGGCAGCTCCTCCAAACAGGCTTCCAGTGCTTCGCGACGGTTGCTCCGACCATCAGCCTGAGCCGCGATTGTGTCAGCGAGTTGGCCGAGCAATTCGTGGGAAAAAACGACCCGCGTGCGATGCTCAGCCCGGTAGAAATCAATCACGCGCGACTTTGCAATCCACAACGCCCATGCGACGAACGGCCGATTGAAGTCAAATTCATCAAAGCGTCGCGCCAGCTCTTGAGCAATCCGCTGAACAACGTCTTCAGCGTCATGAAACCGAGAGACGGATGCGAAAACATACGCGGACACCGCCGGCTCAGCTTTGAGCCAGCATTCTGTAAACAACTCTCGTTTCTGATCTTCTTTCATTGACTCGGCCCACGTGAACATCTTTCCGTCTACCGTATGCCGAATGCGAACAGAAATCGTTAACAAGAATCTTGAAGAATCGTCAAATTCCAATTTTTGCTACTACTTGGCGACGACTTCATGCCGGGTTCCCACGATACGCGATTCGTCGGGAGGCCTCGCATCCGTCCCGGAGTTTCTGCAGGTTGCGAATATCGCGTCTGAAAACATTGCCATTTGCAAGCTGGCGACAGGCTCAACTGAAAGCAGGCCGCACAGCCGCTACAGCCCGCAACCATTCGCTACATAGCGAGGGTTATCTGACGTTCACGCTATCTCTAGTCCGTACGACCGGCAGAACCGATAAGCTTTTTGAACTGGCGGCGCTGCTTGTCCCAGTTGGGTTCGGCGGCGATGGGGCGGATTTGACGCTCGGTTAATGGCGCTCGGCCGCTGAAGTACGGCTTTAGGAAGAGCAGCTCTTCTTGCAAATCTGGGGCAAGGTTACAAAGGTTCATGATCTGGCTGAGGCGAGCGCGTGTGACTTGGCCGACTCGCGCTAAGTCGGCTTGCGATCGGAGGCGGCCCGATGCCATGGCGTTTTCGAAGTGGATGGCGAGCGCCATCAGCCGGGACAGTCTCGGCAGTTGGCCCGTTCTGGGCCGCGGTGGGGCTGTTCCGCCGCGTACCTCGCGGGCGCCGCGATCTACGCGGGCAACGTGAAACGTGCGGCGTATCGCCGACGTGCGCGGCGGTGTTTCGGTTGAGTTGTTCGATAGGTTGCTCAATTCAATGTCTCCGTAATGTGTCGGGCAAAATTGCCGTCCTGGCCGAGTGACGCGAGTCCGGCGGGCTGGAAGGTGATATCAAGCGTGCCTTCAACGCCGTCGTAGTCGATCCGTTCGATCAACAATTCCATCAGTCGGCAGCGTTCTCTCGGTGGAATCGTGTCCCAGGCTTTATCCAGTTCACCGAGGGTCTTGCGAATCGATGCGTGGCTGACGCGAATCGGCCGATGGTTGTCGATTGCTTCACGTAGCTCTTTCAATCGTGTTTGGCTTTTATCAATGCGTGTTTGCGTTGCTTCAATCAAGTCAGCGCTAGCGGCCGTTGCGACAAGGTGAGTCATCTCGGCGTGGTCCTCTTTGAGAAACTTCGCAATCGAATCGGCTTCACGTTTTTGCGAATCGACGTCCTCGCGGTTCTGCTCATGACAGCGTTCGTAGATGTCACGGATGAGTTGGTCGTCGTTTGCGAACACGCGGAGTTCGTCGACGACAAACCCCTCAATCTGCCTTGCGGGAATCGAAGGCGATGGACAAGATTCATAGCCTTGTTTTTCGGCTTTGCCGCAAACGTAGTAACGATACCTCTTCGTGCCACGGCCAGAGGAAGTGTGCCGCATGGCTCGATTGCATTTTGCACACCGAAGGATGCCTCGCAGCATTCCGTCGAAGCTGGTTGAAGCTCGTATCATGCCGCTGCGGCCATTCTTTCGCAGCGACTCTCCGACTTCGGCAAAGACCTGAGGATCCACGATCGCCTGGTGCTGGCCTTCATGGATCTCGTCCTTGTAGGTCAGCTTGCCAATGTAGGTGACGTTGGTCAGCATCTGGTAGATGCGGTTCTTGTCATACGGCAGACCACCGCGAGTTGATCCCTTCTTGGTCGTCCACTGCTTGGTCCGCCAGCCACGACGATTGGCTTCCTTGGCCGTTTCCAGCAGGGAATGCGTGCGACGGTAGAGGTCAAAGATCTGCCGGACGCGTTCGGCTTCGTGGGGCACGACCACGAGCTTGGTTTCTTCGATCGTGAATCCGAAGACCGGCACGCCACCGCACCATTTACCTTTGCGTCTGGTCGCCGCGATCTTGTCTCGGGTGCGTTCGCTGATCATCTCGCGCTCGAACTGGGCGAAGGAAAGCAGCACGTTGAGAATCAACCGGCCCATCGAGCTAGCGGTATTGAACTGCTGGGTGACCGAGACGAAGGCCACGTTGTGTCTCTCGAATGTTTCCATCACCCGAGAGAAATCGAGCAG
Source organism: Stieleria bergensis (assembly GCA_007745635.1). Taxonomy (GTDB): domain Bacteria; phylum Planctomycetota; class Planctomycetia; order Pirellulales; family Pirellulaceae; genus Stieleria; species Stieleria bergensis. Next base: position 6,644,338 of record CP036272.1, on the reverse strand, counting down.
GCTGCGACTGAGCCGGTCGACTTTGTAGACAACCACACAGTCGATTCTGCCGGCCTCGATATCGGCCATGAGACGTTTCATGGCGGGACGTTCAAGATTGCCGCCGGAGAAGCCGCCATCGTCGTATCGTTCTTCGAGACATTCCCAGCCTTCGCTTCGCTGGCTGGTGATAAATTCAGTGCGGAATAGGTAAGCAGTTGTTTGGGGTCAGCCATTGGTAAGTCTGTATCTCAGTCCGTTCTCAAAAATTCAGTTACATCTGTTCTGGATCCGGCTACATCTGTTCTGGATCCGGCTACATCTGTTCTGGATCCGCCTAAATCTGTTCCGGATCCATTGGGAATCCATTACGACGCTTGGTTCCACGGAGCTTCTGCATGACCGACTCGGGGATAAAACCAAGTCGGTTGTTGATCTTCCTGCAGGGGTGACAGATTCGGTTCCCCGGACCACGCGACGAAAAATCCTTCCCGCATCGCAGGCAGCGACGTCTTGCAGGCCGTGAATCATTGATCTGAAATTCCATGGAGCGTCCCTCGGGTGCTTAAAGCGTCTCGATGCGTTCCACATCAAAATTTCCATCCCGGTCGCTGGTCACCAGGTAGTGACGGAAGCTGAACTGGGCGACGAAGCGTCCATCGCGTGGAAGGTCGTTGCGGAGAGAGTTGCAAGCGTCCGTAAACGCCTGAGACGCTGTCTCGAATTCAGCGGAAGCCCGGAGGTAACGTTGCAAACTCAGTGACAGCGAGACTCTTTGGTCGATGTCTGTTGGGCACTTGGTGCTATCTACTTTCTTGATCATTTCATTCATCCTTTGTGATGGGTGCCTATCTATAGGCCTTAGGGATTTGTGTCCGAATTGACGTTCAATTCTGGAAATATTTATGGATTTCTCTTTCCACCAGCTTCGCGCGGATCTGTGACATCCAGCTGCAAAGGGTGGTGCGTGGGACGTTCATTTGGCGTGAGACTTCAGAGAGACTGTGGTGACTGCACAGCTCGAGCATTTGCTGCCATGCTTTGGGTAGCTCGGAAATGACTTCAGCCAGGTCGATCCGCAGCGAGGAGACTTCTTCTTCAGAGAGCCGGCGCTCACGACAAACCCGTCTGTCGCCATCGCAGAGAGAAAGTGTGGCAATCAAATCTGTGGTCCGGCCGTCATCTGATTCGGCAGCGACATTCAGGCTTGAGACACCGGCGTTGTTACGCTTGCTTGCCTGCTGTCGTTTGCGAATGGAGGAGACTTGGCGTTCGACGATTGCCGTGATGTAAGGATTTCGATGGCCGATCTCGTCATCGATGTTTTCAGCCGACGCGGCGACCGCTGACAGAATTTCTTGATACAGGTCATCGCGGTCCGCTCTGGAGAATGGCCGTTTACTGGTGAGTGCCGTGACCTTCTTTCGGATTAAAGAAGTGGTGTATGGATCCCTGCATGGATCAAACCGGGCTGCTGGTGTTTTTCGTTCCATCGTGAGACTCGCCTCCGTGGCGTGGGGTGCTTTCAGCCACGTCCGATGCGTGGCACACCCTCCGGCGAGATTTCACGAAATCAAATAGAAAAAGCCCGTGAACCGATTTGAGTCGGTAAATCACGGGCTTTATGGAAGTGAAATTTCAGATTTCAGTTTCAGGAAATCAAGTGAAGTGAAATTCAGGTTGAAATTAGCGACGATTCTTTGCGGCCAGTTTTCGCCACTTCATCACTTCGTAAACATCATCAGCCGCATCCCAGAGGATTCGCAGCTCTGGAGCAGAACGATCCTCCATGCATCTACTCAGCGTCGGCGCGGAGACGTTGATTCTGGCAGCTAATTCAGCCTGCGTGGGCCTGGGTAGTAAAACCGGCGTTCCGGTTCTGGCCTCGGTGTCGAACGCATGATCGGCCGCAGCCACAATGTGGGCATTGAGTTCTTGGCGTAAGGCTTCAATCGCTGCTGCACGCGTGGATCGCTTCGGCTTGGATTTGGTTGGCTTCGGCAGAGTTTCCAAAGAACCAAACCGGCCATTGATGGCATCATCATCCAGTAGGAACGCGTGGTCCTGCCAATCAATAACGTCCTCCAGGCCAATGACCACGCAGCTCAATTGCTGGGACAGTGTTCGGCTGCTTGCCCGAGTCGGCGCGAACACGCAACATTTGCCATGGCTCCCTAGTACATCACACACTGTGGACACCGCGCCACGCTCACAGGATCGAACGAAATAGACTTCGCGTGATCGATCAGCGATCTTCCCGCGACCAACTCGCCAGAGACCAACTGGGTCCAATCGTTCAATTGAAAGGCGATAGCTGCGAAAAACGGCGTCAAGGAGATTGCCGGTATCAATTTCATACCGCCGGAGATTTTCGCTGCGAACTTCCATCGGCCCACAGCGTGGACATGCCGCAAACGTACGCTGACCGCCACCAGGCTGGTCTACATAGATAAGCCTGCACACCGATCCACAGTCTGCACAGTCCCATGTGCCCACAGGTGTACTTGGAACGAGAACAGCAGCATCAATCAACCGGTATAGAAATTCTGCCTGCGGCCGGCGAAAGTCATACGCATCAAACCGTGGCGGCTGTAGCTCCCAACGTGTGAGAAGCCGTCTGAGTGGATCGTCCACAATCGATGTTCCACCGCCTGAGATACTTTTGGATGATTTCAATTCGTTCGCTACGCTCGCTTCGCACGTTGCATGTATTTGGGAAACTAACAGTGATGGTTTGACGGCCAGGTTTACGATCCGCTTTGGGTAGAAACTCGAAATGGATGGCCACAGAGATGATATTCCACTGACTAAGACTTCTCACGTCACTCTGCAGAGTCTCCTGGATTGCACGGTAGATCGATTCACCGGGATTTGTGCGGTCAATAGCAACGTCCAGCTTCCTGCCGTTGGATTGGTGGGCGATCCGCATGCGTACCACCTGTGCAGCCACACAGTCCTGTGGATCGGTTTGCAGGTGAAAATCAGGATCTTTCAGCTGATTCATCTCAAACGTTTTAGTGGGCGATTGATCCGAGAGCGTACCACCGAGGATGCAGGCCGCAAAACAGTTTTCCAGCCCTTCCTTCATTCGCTTGGGCAGCTTGGCATACGTTTCCAGTGATCCAGCACTTTGGTCATACGCAAAAACCACCTGCATTGTTTTATTGATCACCACAGGTATTAGGTTTCCCGCATCATCGTGCTTGTGAGCCGTTTCGCTGTAGTCGTCGGGGTAAGCAAAGAAGTAATGCACGTCTCCGCGGCGATAGGTCTCTATCGTGCACAGTCGTCCTCTGCCTTGATCTTTCAGTAAACATGAAATCCCATGCTCTAGCTGCCGGATCGTCTCGGGGCTTACGACAGGCTCTGTAGCCGGTAGATCATTACGCTTTCGCCACCAACTCAGGTGGTCAACCTCATGCAGTAGCTGTGCCGTGTTGAACACCTCTGGGTAATTCAGCCGTGTCCACATTGCCCGCCCATGCACACTCATTTCTTGTGGCATTAACAGCGGCAGATCACCGACACCATGCAGCTTGGCGGATTCTGTAATCGCCGACATGCCCGACTGACAACTCAGCTCATAGACCGCCTGTAGCTCTTGGTCGATTTGGGCTGCCTGCGATGCTGGCAGGTCGGTGATGTAATCAAGCATTGGATCCAGTTCACGTTTACCAAGCTGTGGCCAACACGGATCAAACTCACTGTGGCCAAGGATAACAAAAAACTCTTGAAGTAACTCATTGGGGACCATACGCAGGATGGTCGGTATCGAAAACTGTCGTGACATATCTCTCCTGTCTGCTCGAACCTCTTGTTGATCTGTGAATGATCTTCAATGGCCCTGACACGTCTGGTCCATCGCCAGGGAGAAATCTTTTGAGAGTCGTTATTTCGGCGATTTAGATGAAATCCAGAGAATCCTTCGTCAGTTTGAGGCCAAAAGGAGAAGGCCTATAGATAGCGGACAGCCCGGTTAACACCACGATCGACAGATAGGGAGTTTTATGGATTCAGTGACAACCGAAGAATTGCAACTACGCCGAGAACTGTCGGAATTATTGAGCCATGCGGTCATCAAGGCAGTCGGCAAGGAGCGAAGAAAACACGGGAAACAAAGTGAAAGCGAGAGAAAAAGAAAACAGTGCAATTCTGCGATAAGCAGCGTGGCTGAGGGGCTTGATCACACGGCAGATTCACGGCTCAGTGTGTCCACAGTGGTTTACTGAATTTGAATTTGTTTTCTCTCTTACCCACGGAGACCCGATGACTCTCAACATCAATCAAGCAGTAGCCGAGATGGAGCTGATGACGACCCGTGAGCTACGCGAACGTTACACAGCGGTCTACAACGAAGGGACTAATGCCCGCAATAAAAAGTGGCTCATCAAACGGATCGCATGGCGTATTCAAGCCAATGCCCAAGGCGGCCTATCCGAGCGTGCAAGACAGCGTGCACTGGAAATAGCCAATGACGCCGACCTAAGGACGATGCCACCTCGCGGTATTTCTCAACGCGGCGCCTCGCAGTACGACGGCAATGCACCCACCGTGGTCCATCAACCCAACATCCAGCCCAGCCGTGACCTGGTCCCCGGAACCGTCCTTCGCCGCATCTACAAAGGCCGGCCTATCGACGCACACGTCTCAGGCGACGGTTTTATCTACGACGGCGAGCATTACAAATCCCTCACCGCTGTGGCCAAGGCCGCTACCGGTAAACACTGGAATGGCTACCACTTCTTTGGGCTACGCAAGAAGGGAGCCAAGTGATGAAACGGGAAAAGAACCAAGCACCCTTCCGCTGCGCCATCTACACAAGGAAGTCCACAGAAGAAGGTCTCGAGCAGGAGTACAACACCCTCGATGCACAGCGTGACGCGGGCGAAGCCTATGTCAAAAGCCAACAGCACGAAGGCTGGACTTGCCTGCCCGAACGTTACGACGATGGCGGTTTTACCGGAGCCAACATGGAACGACCGGCACTACAGCGCCTGATGCAGGATATCCAAGATGGCAAAATCAACTGCGTGGTCGTCTACAAGGTCGACCGTCTCTCCCGCAGCCTGATGGATTTTTCACGGATCATGGAAACCTTCGACCGCCACGGAGTCGCCTTTGTCAGCGTCACGCAGGCATTCAATACCGGTTCCTCCATGGGCCGGCTGATACTCAACGTCCTTCTCTCCTTCGCACAGTTCGAACGAGAAATGATTTCAGAGCGGACCCGTGACAAGATTGCCGCTGCACGCCGTAAAGGTAAATGGGCAGGTGGACGCCCGGTACTCGGCTACAACGTTAAGAAAACAAAGCTGCAAGTCAATCGTGAAGAAGCAACCCAGGTCAGAGAGATCTTTCAGCTGTACCTCGAGTACAGATCCACACTGGAAGTCGCCAGGATTCTAAACGATCGTGGCTGGAAAACCAAACGCTGGGTGACCGGCAAGGGCAAGGTGACCGGTGGCCGTGAGTTCGATAAGACCCATGTCCACAAGTTACTCACCAGCCCCGTCTACATCGGCAAGGTGTGCTACAAGACGGAGGTCCACGAAGGAGAACACGATGCCATCATCGATCCAGACGTTTACGAGAAAGTCCAGCAAATCCTCAAAGGTAACGCAACAACCTGTGGACTGGAGAATCGCAACAAGCACAAGGCTTTACTTCGGGGTCTCGTTCACTGTGCAGCGTGTGATTGTGCGATGAGCCATAGCTTTACCACCAAAGGCACAAAGGTCTATCGCTACTATGTCTGCCAGAAGGCTCAGAAGCGTGGCTGGGACAAGTGTCCCGCGCCGTCCATCCCCGCCGGCGAGATCGAAGAATTTGTCGTCAACGAGATTAAGGCTATCGGCAAGAACGAGGGGCTGATCCAAAGCACGATCGATGTGATAAAGAATCAGGCAGACGACTCCATCAAGAAGCTGGCAGGCGAGAGAAGTAGGCTGCTACGGCAGTTAGGCCAAGACAGCGCCGAGCTAGGTCACCTTGCACAGCATCTCTCCCCAGATAGTGACAGACTCTGTCAGCTGAAATCACGGATTGAATCCACCGAGAGACGCATCGCGAAGATCACGCAGGAGCAACAGTCTCGCACCGACAAAGAGATCCAAGATCAAGACGTCCACGACTTGCTGAGCGACTTTAGCCGGCTCTGGAGAAATCTGCACCCGCGCCAGCAGTGCCGAATCATTGAATCACTCATTACGCAGGTCAGCTACGACGGTGAAGCCGGCAGGCTGTCGATTACTTACAAGCCAGCGGCCATGAGCCTGATGTCCACAGAGAGACAGGAGGTACTGGCGTGATGAAGACACAGCATGAAGTCTATTTTACACGTGGACCGTGTGGACACCGTGAACTCAAAACGGGTGAACCACCAACGTCCAATCGCGGACGACTGCAGCGAGTCACCAAGCTAATGGCGTTGGCGATACGGTTTGATCAGCTGATCCGAGACGGCATCGTGGAAGATCAAGGCGAGATCGCACGCCTCGGGCACGTGACGCCTGCACGACTCTCACAGATCATGGGGATGTTGTCTCTGGCTCCGGAGATACAGGAGGCGATTCTGTTCTTGCCTCGTGTGGACAAAGGTCATGATCGTGTGACCGAGCGTGAAGTGCGGCGGATCGCTCGGGTGATGGACTGGGTTGTGCAGCGGGTGACATGGCGGGAGTATCTCTCGCCGGAGCGTTAGATGTTTCGATGCGGATGGTGACCTACCGCACGCAGACTTCGTCTCCATTCCTGAGCTAGTTCGCTGCACGGACACGGAGCAAGGCTTTTTTACGCGCGTCTCCCAAGGGTCAGGATCCGGCCTGGTGATGTTTGGCTGAAGGATACTTAGGCGAAACGCTCATAGCAAATGACCAGTATTCGATACGTTGTGTATTAAACAGCGCCGATGAACGTAAGTCTCCGCATCGGGATTGCGAAATCGAGATGACAAACCGATTAGTTTTTAGGAATTCAATCGGGACGTTGTTCCACCAAAATTCCCGAAAAGTTGTTAACTTCTCCTTCCATTCCGATCATCGATTATTAATGTACGGTTCTTCCCTAATGTAAGCAATTTAACAATTTAGACATCAACAACAGCTAATCCAGCAGACTGACCTATCGTCCATTGGGTGTACGTCTCCACTGATTATCACAGAATCACCCCCCCCGTTTTGCGTGCACGATTCGATCAGAGCAGAACACGATTTTCCTCTCAGTCACTCACCCTGAGTACCCAAAGCACCCAGAAAACTGGCAAACATTGAAATGAACATGAAGATTTTTTCTAAGGCTAGCTTCACCTCGCTGGCCATCGCGTTACTTTTTTTAAGCCAGCGTGCAGAAGCAGGAATCATTGTTGATATTGTTGAGGCTTCCGATGGAAACTCAGTCACCGTTAACGCCAGCGGCACACTAACTTTTGCAGCATTTAGCACCAATTTTGGTAGTGGAGTGGGCCAAGGGCTGCGGGCACAGGGATCTTCGGGAGTTATGCAATACACGCCACAAGGGAATGAATACGCCCAGAGCTCATCGTTTGGCATTGCGGACTTTTCTAACTGGACAGGTGACATCAATCCAGTCGTCGCGACGTTGACGAATATCACGGGCGAGTCGGGGTTCGGATGGAGATTCACAAGTTCCGGCATACTGTACATCCATAAAGACTACGTGAGTGGAGCACAGTACGACTCATCAGCGACTGTCAACATCACATCGTCGTCCGTTACCAATGGTTCTTTCGCAACATATACGATGACGGGGGGGGATACTGTTCGATTCCAGTACAGTGTCGCGAGCTCGAGCAGCGCAGTCCCCGAGCCCAGCACCGCCATCGCGATGGGCTTACTCGGCATCTTAGGCTTTGCAGGTAACCGCAGGCGTCGTCGTCAAGAATCAGTTGCTTAGCGAACTGACCAAGGCCACCGGTGGCCCACTGTTTCCATCGTCTCACGTCACCCTCGATCATCGCTTGATGGATCGAACCTTGCTCGTAAAGCCTGGTCACGCGTGAGACGAATCGCTGTCTGGTTTTCTTAGCCACTCGCAGCTGAACCGTCAGTCCACAGCGGGTTGTCTATTAACCAGCGTGTCACCGCCCAGCAGAGAGCGTGAGAGTCTGTGGCCAGAGAAGCCAAAACCGAATCGCACGTTTTTGCTCACTCTGGAAAGTGAGAGTACTCTCAGAAAGTCGCCAGCTTCTCAAGGACCGCAAAACACAGCGAATCAAACGACAAAAGCCGAGGCGGTAAACCTCGGCTTCTAGTTTGTCTGATTCAAGCGGACGGTACCGCTCTCTGGAGCAAAGCTCCCCGAACCAGACGCTCTCGGCAACAAGTCTCGGTTTGTAGGTTTCGCGTAAGCATCATGCGGCCGTGCGTTTACGTCAAATCCGTCCGGTTCGGTCTGGCCGTTTAGCGAACTAGACGTCCACGAACTTTTTCGCACTCGGTTAACACGGTCGTGTTAACCGAGAGAACATTTGTCTTTTTGAAAAGACAAATCCGCGTTTGGTTAACAAGCCCGAGAGCTTTTCGGTCAGCTTCGCTTCGACGACTGATTACAGCTGACATCGATCGCGACCGAAAATCCGACTATATCTGCCGACGCAAAGTCGGATTTCAATGGCCAAAATGTTCGTTCCAGTTTTTGACCCCACGGGACTGGCTTGTCTCAGGAATGCCCAGTGACGACGGAGACGGGCTGCGCTGCGATTCGTTTCGCTACCTTTGCGTTTCTTAGTCTGTCTTCGAGGACCTGGGTTGCCATGTCATGTGGCAGGCATTTGCTGAACTTGAGTCCGTCGATGGCTCGGTCGCTGATTGCGGGACGGACTACGTTGAAGTTGGTGTTCTTCAGTGCTTTGATCGCCTCTTCTACTTCCGTGAGCGACTTGGAAAGATCGATCGAGATCTTTAAACCGTCGCTCTTAATGTCGACGCCCATTTGCTGGTTGAGAGCTGCTGATAGCGTTGCGTTTCCTTGGGTTCCCCCAAACGTCCACCATTCGACTCGATTCTCGTCGCCCAGTGTTAAAGTCGATCCGTCTTGCTTCAGCCAGGCATGATCCATCCGCATCTCGAGCATTTGGTCGACGACACGCTGTGACCACCAGTCTCGGCGGAAATCTTGAGTCAGGATTGCCTTGTAGGATTGGCAGAGTTCGTATCCGAGGTGCGGTCCGAGTCCATACCAGCGAGATCGACCAGACGCTTGGGCCGGTTCGACGAAAGCGACCTTTCGACGCCAATCAATATGGTTCACCTTCCAAGATCGACCAGCAAGCAATATGTACCAGGGTGGCTCTCTTTTTTGGGCGAACGTCATTGGATCCACATAACCGACGTCTTGTCGCCCATGCCGGATCGTGAACAAGGGTGGCGTGCAAAACACTGACACGAGATCGATGAAATTTCGGCGACCGTATTCGTCATCGCCCGCGCGTCCCATCGAGATCACTCCCTGGTCGGAGAAAACGATCTCTTCCTCGATCATCCAGTTCAACAGATCCGACATCTTTCCTTCTTCAATCCCTGAATAGGAGATAATCTCCTCGGAATGATGAATCAGGTCCGTCGCGGGGGAGCCGTTACATTGCAACGACAGCGCGAGCATCTGCTGCGCAGCGATATGGAGCGGTGACGCCGGCGCCAACGCCGGTTCGACGTATCCCGATCGCCACAATTCGATCAAGGCCGCCGCTCTGGCCATCGATGGCAGTTTCGTCGCCAGAAACAGATAATTCCGGGTCGTGCCGGCGCGTCGGCCAGTCCGACCCATTCGTTGCAGGAATCCGGCCACATCGTTCGGTGCCTCGATTTGGATCACCTTGTCCAGCGACCCAATATCGATACCAAGCTCGAGCACGCCCGTCGCGACAATGACGCAGTTGCTTCGTTCGGCAAACGCCTTTTCGGAGAGCAATCTTTGCTCACGACTCAGTGACCCATGCGTCACGAACGCATCAACGTCTAGTTCACGCAACTCATTGCCGAGTTGTTCCGCTTTGCTACGACTGTCGATAAAGACCAGTCTCTTCTGACCACGGTGGAGTCGCGAAATCACAGTCGCTGCGTTATCGATACTGCCCACGTAGTCCAACGTGACGTCGGCATTGCCTAAGGCTTTCGCCGGCTCGGGCAAGTAGATGCGTTGGGTTCCCGCACAGCCGACAGTCAACCATTTCATCAAATCCTCGGGATTGCCGACCGTTGCCGACAACCCAAGTCGCTGCATTTCGCGCCCCGCGACTTCGCGGATTCGATTCATGACGAATAGCAAATGCCAGCCGCGATCGTCGCCTGCGAACGAGTGGATCTCATCAATGACGATCGCTTGGACACCTGACAGAAACGCTCGATGATCCTTGTTCGGCGAGATCAAAATGCCCTCCAGAGACTCCGGAGTCGTCAGCATGACGCTGGGGGGATTCCGAAGCATTTCGTTCTTTTTCGAAACCTTCGTGTCCCCGTGCCACACCCCGGCTTCCCGGCCGATAAACCCCGAGTACTGTTCGACACGTTCATGAAGGTTGTTTAGCAGGGCCCGCAAGGGACAAATGTAGAGCACCGACAACCCACTCCAGTCCTCGTTTGCCATGCGAGTCAACAACGGAAAGAGTGCGGCCTCAGTCTTCCCGCCAGCGGTGGGCGCAAGGATGATGTGGTGCTCTCCCTGAACGATGCTCGGGATCAGGTCGTCCTGGAACGGCCGCAGGTCTCGCCAACCGAGTGCGTTGACGATGTGATGCTGAATCGCAGGATGGAGGTACTGGAAATTGCTCACAGATCCAGCTCGATGTCATCCACGTGATCTGCCGAGGCAGCTTGCCGTTCGACTGCTGTCAATTCCGACTCATCGATTGTTAAAGCGTAATGCTCCCGAGGATTGAAATCGGGAAACTGATCGATTCGATCCAAGACATCGGAAACAAGCTTTTTCAAAAAGACGCGCGGCGCAATCCCCACCTGGCCGCCCAGTTTGCCGGCAACGGCATTTGCCAAATCGCCAACGTATTGATCGTCACACAGCTCGCGGATCCTGTCGGGAGCATCAGCGTGAGATGCGTAAATGTCTCGGATCCGAACACCAACTGCGACCAAACGTTCCTGATCGAACGCGGGCAATCGAATCTGAGGCGCACGCGGGTTGTCAAAACGAGCATCCGTTTGAAAGTCGACGTGTAACCTTTGAGCCAGCGGTTCGAGCCGCTTGATGCCTTGCGGCCCGTCATAGAACGCAGTCGTGCCAGTGATCAACAGGTACAGGCCCGGAAAGCGGCCGCCGTCGATTTCGTCGATCAACTGACGCAGCGCGTTCAGGCTCTTCTCGCGGACGTCACTACGCATTCGCTGGACCGTTTCGACTTCATCCAGCACGAGGAGAAGACCGGAATACCCTGAATCACGAAGGATCGCCAGAACACCCTGCAGCCCCGTCAATGCTCCAAAATGGTCAATGTCGCCCTTGATTCCGGCAAATCGTTTTGCAGCTGCTGCGACATTGGGTTGCCCGGCCAGCCAAGCGGCGATCCCATCCGCCATCGCCAATTCGTTCTCCGATTGCGCCTTGCGGTAACCTCGCAGAGCCAGACTGAAGGTTTGCGCTATTTCGCCCAGTGACGCCAAACGCTGTTCCATCAGTTCGTTGGTCTCTGAAACAAGCATCGCTTCATCGTTTTCATCGATCGTTCCTTCCGCCAAGAGATCTTGTTCCAGGGTGAAGAACCAGGAATCAACCACATTGCGAAACGCTCCGTCCGGTGTATCCGAGGTGGCCAGTCGTTCGTTGATTCGGCGGTAAACTTTCTCAAGCCGATAGAGCGGAGTCTCTGTCTCCGAAATCTGTACTTCGGAAGTTGCGAACCCCATTCGTTTCGCCTGCTCGGCCATCCAGCGGGCGAAGAATGTTTTGCCACAGCCGTATTCGCCTCGCACGGCCTTAAAAACCGAGCGACCGCTTTTGACGTCGGCAAACTCCTGGTCGATCGCATCGTGGAAGTGATCCAAACCAACAGCGAAGGCATCCAAGCTGCTCTTAGGAACCGTGCCGCGGCGCAGTGCGCTGATGATATCGAGACGTCTTTGTTTGCTTAAACCCATGAAAGTTCTTCCGAAAGATGATTCCGCTAAAGCGAGAATTCCTGTCTCATCAGTGTTTCGTTCAATTCAACCGAATCCGAAGTCCGTTCGATCTGCAGAATCTGTTGGCCGTCCAGATTCAAAATTCGTTGGACAGCGGAGAGCATTCCACGCAGCCTGAACCCTGGCACATCCACACGTTCGGCAAGCGCGGCCAATGTCAATTTCCCGTGATGATCGATCAATGTCTCCAAAATCCGAATAACAAGATCATCGGCTGGCGCCGATCGACCCGCGCGGTCTTTTTGCACCAAATAGGTCGTCGTTTCGCACATGACTTTGAGCCAGTGGGGCGAATCGGATGAACCGTCGGCGCCGGGAGCTTCGGCTGGCGATTCGTCCGTGGGCGTCTCCGTCGCCGAGTGAGAGACCTCCTCCGAGCCAGAAGCCGAATCGCTTGTTTCTTCCACTGCCGTCGATGAATCGCTCTCTTCTCGTGATTCCTCGATCCTCGCGGGCTCTCCAACCTCAACCGTTGCCTCGGCTTCCGTGGCACTCGCTGCCGGCGAGGTGGCGGGAGAGTTCGCCGGAGCTTCCAGAGCGGGCGCCGCGGCAGCAACGTCGATGATCTCCGATTCAGCGGTCTCCACAACCAAATCGCCCACTTCGGAAAGCGAATTCCAAAGCAGCAAGACCGTTTCCCGAACACTCTCCATTTGTCGCAGCATCACGTCGCGTTGGGCCGTCTTGCCGATCTCTCGCAATCGGGAAACCGATTTGCGTAGCTCTCCCGAGGCCGAATCGCCGTACTGCTTCATGGAAGCGACGGTTTTTGATTCAAGACCACCAACGGCTCCCGAGATCATTCCATTCACCTTGGCCCACATCGATTGGACATTCGCTCCGGCGCCGTCGCACAGCTTGGTGCGCATTCGTTCCTGACACCCGGTCCCACTCTCGTTCTGAACGATGCGGTAGGTCTGTTGCATTTGTTCCTGGATCGCCTGGTAGGCAGGTTTACGGATCGACTCCACCTCTTGAATCGCCGCATCCACTTCACGGCGTAGATCGTCCAGCTTCGATCGTGCGATCGTCGAGAGGTTCGTGACGATTGCATCGATGGCTTCCGTTGCCGCCGGTACATCCGTCCGCGACGCCGCCAAATCCAATTTCATCAGCAACTCCGCTGCGACATCATCCGCAATGGTTTGCGTGCTGGAGCGAATACAGGTTTCGCGGTAGGTCGTCCAGCTTAGAATCAAATCGTCAACAAACAGCGAACAGATATCCTGGTTGAAATCCATGAACTCACCACGACTCGTCGTGTGGATTCCCGCTTTCCGACACGCCGCCTTGATGGAGTTCCAATAGTAATGACGCCACTTCGCTTGTCGCTGGGAAAGCAACGCGTCAATGGATGCCGCAGTGCTCTGCAACTGAGTGGTGATCCCTTGGGACGAATCACCGGCCAGCTCTTTGAAAGAACGGATGCCCTTGGCAACCGAGCTCTCCAACCAGGGGACGATAGTCTGATCAATTTCGTCAACCAACTCCGCTATCGCTTGGCTGCCGCCACTGAGCTGCGCGTCAAGCGTTGTCCATTGTTGGCGAAAAAAGCGGACCAGCCGGTCCACCTCCGTTTCCAACTGACGTTCCATATCGTTGTAGTAGAATTCTGCCAGATAGGTTTCAGCCATCTCATTAGTGAAGTCATGTAGCGCGGGTATACCGGTCGCTTCTTTGTCGCCACCAAAAAATTCGATGTACCTTCTCTTTTGCATGGGAAGACCTACGAGTCGTCCCTCGAACGCCTCATAGGCCGGCGCTGAGACAAAAACCACATTGATCTCGTCAATCCGTTTCAACATCTCATCACGCGTCTGCCTCTGTTCTTTTGAGTCTCCAACGGGCAACAGCGGTGACGCGATCCGGCGGAACATCTCTCGGTAGGATTCCGTCTGCTGCTGCTTGTGAAGCTCAAGGGCGTCACGAAAGACGCGTTGCTCCGATCCCTCATCGTTCGGGTCAATCTGAGACTCATCAATCTCTAAGTGAACGGAATCCAGCTTCGTTTTGATGATAAAAAGATGCTGGCGCGACTGCTCGGTCGCCTCAAGGAAATTGCCCAGCACGCTGGAGTTGCGGAGCCAGGATTGGATGTCGTTTCCAAGATTGCTGTCGCTGGTGCAAATCGCAACGGCCTTGGCCGTTTCTCGCAATTGATTGGTGATCGCTGTGCGTTGAGGGTCCGTGTCATTCGTACCAGGGACATCGACGAGTCGGAGGTTGGGGTGCCAGTTTTCAAAAGGGCCGCTGATTTCGCATTCACTGACGATCGTCCAGTAGATATCCTTTGTCGACAGATACTTCTCGACGATTCGTTCCATTTGCTGGAGGTCGTTGGACTTTGGCGTTGCCTTTTGTCCTAGCAAACGCTGCACCGCATCGGGAATCTCGGCCGTATGCACCTCCTGAATCAGTTGGTCTGGCGGCAGATTTGAATCGATCCCGAAGAGTTGGATGAATCGCTCAAGGGTTGAATGCAAATAGTGGGGATCGTCGGGCTGTTCGTCCCCCATCATCTTTTTCGCCGATCGCTTCAGATAATCGACGGCATCTTGGACCGCACGCGCTCGCTCTCTTTCCAAACGCTCCTTCTTGATAAACTCGATTCGAAATCCCCAATCGTCCTCCCGTTTCAGGCTGACGATTGAAGCGGTGCAGGGTTTGACGTCGGACGTGGGCAGCATCGTGCAGCCAGCCAATGCGTTGAGCAGCGTGCTCTTTCCATGCCGGCTCGGTCCAAGCATCGCGACGCTAATTGCCGGAACTTTTTCGAGTTCTGATCCGATGTTTTGGATCGACGCCTTCAATTGTTCGATCGCTTCGAACGCGCCATCGATTTTACTGGCAGAGCTGACAAACTCAGGTGCGCAGAGCGATTGATAGATGCTGCCGATACGCTTTTGAAGCGTCGCGCGGCGATCGATATGCGATGAAGAAGTCCCCTGCCACGATGGAACAGGTGGGAGGGGTGTCGATTTGATTAGATTCCCAGGGTTTTCTTGAAGGGGCGGAGTGGGCATGTCTGAACTTCGGGTGTCCGACTGGGGCGATGATGTCGAGTTAAGTGTGCTGTGTGTGGGAGGCGGGAGAACTGGTGGCGCGGACGACACTATGCTGCCACTAATTCGCGAATCGGAAGTGCAATACCATTCGCCATCTTTATTCTTCGTTACATGACCGGCGAGCGAGCCATACAGGAGGCGACCGACAGCGGCAAAGTCGACGTGAATTCCGCTGGCAATCTCCTTCGCTCGCGATAACGGATTCCGACGTAAGAACTGAAGGATTCGGTCTTCCAATTCATCCCCGTGGTTCTCAATTCGGGTCTCCCCGAGGCACGCCAAGCACCGGTCTCCCCTGATGCAAGGTCCACATATCTTGCGTCCGCAGGTTTCGCAGGTGGGCGGAACGGGCGTTGTTTTTCCGCACGATTCGCATTTGACGATTTCAAAAGCCACGTTTCTTGCCCCGGTCAGGATTCACTGTTGTTTCTCTCTCAGGTTGCGTGATTCATCTTCCAATTACCGCTTCGATTTCCTCGAATCGTCTGCGGCTGGTGCGTTTTGGTGGTTGCCACGCTTTGATCTCTTCGAGGGTCCATCCGGTTGTCGTCACCTCTTCGCCTTCATCATCGGCAATGAATTCAAAATTCGACCAGGTGCGGTAGGGCTCGTGCTCTGGGAATCTTTCCCGAACAAATCGAGCGTCTCGCGTTCCCAAGGGAACTGCGACTCGCCAATCGTTATCCAGTTGCTGCCGTCGGACACTCGTTGCCCCATTCCTTCAATTCAAGTTGATCATCATGCCGCATCACATCGGGCGGTACTCTTACCGCGGCTTTCTTGGTTGCTTTTTCCTAGGCAGTTCGTCGTTTAGTTTCGCAAGCAGCGCGTCAAGCTCCTCCGGCTTAAACAACCGATAGCCATTCACCGGATGTCGATACGCATCGATTTTGCCCGCATTTTCCCAATTCCGAAGCGTCTTCGACGAAACGCCCAGATACTCAGCCGCTTCCGAAATGCGAAGAAAGTCTTTCAGTTTGTCCATTAGTTTCTGTCTGTAGCGACCTCGAACCGCAGCCCCGTGACCTTCTCTAACCTTACCTAACCATGCCCACTGCGCCAACGGGGGGTGCGTATTGTCACACTCGGTTTCTCCCAAGGTCAGGAAGTCAGTTTCGAGATGCAATCAGCTACGATGTCGCCCGTAAAGCCATCGCCTAGCTCTCGCCATTGTCCCACGCGATATTCGAGCGCGCCGTCAGCAGTTGTCGCGAAGGATCTGGGTTGGGCTGCCGCAAACACCTTGCCCACGGGCGGCACCGTCGCAAACAAGGATTTCCGAGGCAATAATCTACGATCGGTTTAACGCGGTCGTGTTAACCGATGGAGCGTTTGTCTTTTTGAAAAGACAAATCTACATTTAACACAATCGTCAATTACGTTTGGGGCGGTCTCACCTCAGGAGGCAACTACCCACAAGACCTCTTGGTGCACGGGTTAACAGCCGGTTCTCAACTCCGAGGCACCGAGTTAGGCATCTTCGTGAATTGGTTCGTCCGCCAAGTCGAACACTAGGTCGATGAGTCGCGTGTCAAACCACTCTTGGAACATCGTAAAGGTGCGTTTGCCAGGCCATAGTTTCTCATCTGCGCACCAGGACGACAGTATCTCGTCGAAGATCGATTCCCAGTGGCGCCGCAACGAATGCTCAGCCTCTTCGGCTTCTTCGATGAGATAGACCGAGGTCAGCTCTTCGGATGGCACCTCATCGATGCTTGGACCATCGTCATCATCTAAGCGTCGAGCCCAAGCCAGGTAAGGCTCCCTTGGAGTCACATCGACGACGATAATCTTCGGATCGACAAAGTGCTCCTGGAGCGACTCGACCAACCGATGACACGACCACGGACGATGGATGGTCTTGATGCAGAACGTGATGTCGTCCGGTGAAAATGGCTTTGCTTCGCTCATGGTCTCACCCGTGCTTTCTGAGTTCGGGGTTCACGTGCGCGGTGGCCGATGCGAGCTCCTCTTCGGTTGGTTCGATACCAAGGAACTCGACCAGTTCGCGGATGACGCGTTCTGGGTCGGTGGTCAGTTCTGGGAATTCAATCCCGTGTGGTCAAAAAACTCCGCCGAACTCAAACCTGCCCGACGAATCTTGAGTTTACATCATCAGACGAGATCGAGTCGTATTTCGAAGAAAAGTCCTATGTGAGCGATGGCGACGAGAAAATCGCAACTTCACAAACCGAGTACTTTTCACAAACTGTCCAGAATCCAGTGTTTTCAGGCACTCAAGAACACAGAGAACGATTTCGAGGAGGGTTCGTCTCGGGGAGCTTTGCTCCAGAGAGCGGTACCGTCCGCTTGAATCAGACATGCTAGAAGCCGAGGTTTAACGCCTCGGCTTTTTCGTTTTATTCGCTGTGTTTTACAGTCTTTAAGAAACTGGCGACTTTCTGAGAGTACTCTCACGTTCCAGAGTGAGCAAATACGTGCGATCCGGTTTTGGCCTCTCCGGCCATAGACTCTCACGCTCTCTGCCGGGCGGTGCCACGTTGGTTAACAAACAACGCTGTGGACCGACGGTGACGCTGCGCGTGGCTAAGAAAACCAGACAGCGATTCGTCTCACGCGTGACCAGGCTTTACGAGCAAGGTTCGATCCATCAGAAGATGATCGAGGGTTACGAGAGACGATGGAAACAGTGGGCCAGAGGTGGCCTTGGTGAGTATGCTAAGCAACTGACACTTGACGACGACGCCTGCGGTTACCTGCAAAGCCTACGATGCCGAGTAAGCCCATCGCGATAGCGGTGCTGGGTTCGGGGACGGCGCTGTCACCCGGGCCATTAAATGTTGCGTAATGCAAATACTGGACATCGGAGCCCACAATATTGGTGGCTTGTCCCATATCGTAGTAGTCATCGTCGGTGTTCCATACGTCGTATTCGTTAATTGTCTCTGCGGCGTAAATTGTCAGGTAATCTCGCTCACCATATGCGAATAAGTATATCGCACCTGTGTCCAGTGTGCTTAATGGGACGTAATTCCTTATATGATTAACTAGTATTTCGTTAAGTGCCCTTGCGGTGTCACCCTGTGGGGATGCATCCCACCATGGCGTGAAATTGATCAGCCCGGTACCGATTTCTTGATAACTTCCTTCGATGAATGATACGTTGTAGGTTCCGGGATTGCCCGTTGCGGCTCCAATTGGAATTGTAAGTTCAGCGTTCGTGATAACGCCGTCACTATTTACCACTATTCCGGCGCTGCCTTCGCTTACGGTTAACAGTGCTAGTATTAATCCAACTATTGGTATGATTATTTGTTTTAACACGGTTGATCCTGCTGATATGCAGAGTGGGACTACCTGCGGACCTGTGGGAGGGGTGCTGATAGATAGTAAGGGTTGAGCCTGACCGCATGGTGTATACGGCATGAAAATCAGCATAACCCGAATGATAATTTGAGGGTGTTGTCACTCAAGCTAATCTTTGTCTTTTTATCCGATTTACTTTCTCGATTCACCGGGCTCCGCTAGTTGGGTTGTCTGCCCTGTCATGCGGCCCCTAATGAGCATTCCGCATCCCGTTGTCTTGGCTTTCAGCCAACGCCGAATAGTGGAATAGATACAG
>CP036272.1:6620665-6624933 GCA_007745635.1 Stieleria bergensis | reverse complement strand
CGTTGTGCCGCTTCAACTCCAGTCGCTGCGCTCCTTACGTCGAAGCGGCACAACGAATGTGATTCAGTAACCCAATCCCTACCTTCATAACCCTGGACCAAGTTTCGGGGGCATTCCAGGGAAGCCAAGCGAGGAACCGGCCCCGTTATGCGTTTCCGAGTCGGCGCTGAGAGAACTCCAGTCCAATTGGTACAGCGTTACATCATCGCCTTTTGTATCGTAGTTGCGAAATACTGGCCACTCACCCATCTTCTTCAAGTCGACACCAATACTCTCAAGCTTTGACATCGTGTCTAGATTCTTGTGAACCAATAGATAAGCAGGCTTAAGAATCAAAGCACGCTGTATAAAGTCCTCTGTAGAGAGAGTGTCATTCATCGCCCTCACCCCAGTCTGTATGGCAACAGTATCAATCATATGGCCGGCAACAAGTTTTCTCCTAAACTCGGAACTAGTCTCGCCGTCAGCGACGATTGATGCCACAGACCTCGCCATGGCTTTAAGGGTATACTCCGGGTCTAGCGAATGCCGAACGATGCGTTGTCCCTGAGAGGCGACGACGAGTAACACCAAGAATATGGCAGTTTGCCTCTTTAAATTGCCTTCATTAACGAGTGCAGCAAGCGACGTTGAAGCAAAATAGACAATCGGAATGAGTAGCGGCAAGTAATATCGTGGAGGATTGTAGGAAACCAGTGACAGCAGTCCGAGATAGGAGAACGCATACAAGGCAAAGAAAGCAAAGTACTGATTCCGCCAGTACCGTTTAGTTTTCAATGACGCATACAACGTAGAGCAAATCGTAAGTGCAACAAATCCGTAGCCAAAGTTAAATAATCCGAAAACCACGGACGGGAGATTCAGCGCCCACTCCGATAGTCCACCGAATGACCTTTTACTGTAGTTCAGTTCGCGAAAGTAATTGAAGTCCACTGGATACTGAGACCTCGCCAGGAGAACGAAGCCACCGACAACAGTTGCAAGGGAGCAGAACAACACCACGAGGTTTCCAACTTTGCGTCGGCGCGATTTCTCTGAGAAGAGCATCACGAGCACAAGAACCGGGGCCATGAAAATCATCGTTGTCTTTGTCAGAATACCAAGACCAAGCATCAATCCCGCCGTGATAACCGTTGGATAAGAGTAATCTTTTCGAACCAACAGCAGAAATGAAGAGAACACAAATGTCATCGCCATCACTTCCAAAAGCATTAGTCGACTGTAAGCGTAGAACAGGAAGTTCGTTAACATTAACGCTAAACATATCGAAGACGCCAACGAACCAGCGCGGCGATTAATCATTCGGGCAACGAACGCGATCAGCAACACGGACAACGCTACGGTGATCGCCCTGCCGCAAACAAAACTCGTTCCAAACAACGAAAAAGCAGCAAAGTAAACTAACTGTGCAACAGGCAGATTTACGATTGGGTTAAAGTCTCCTGGAAAGTACCAATCTCCGAAATGCGTTTGACGAACCGCAGCGTTTGAGTACCAACCTTCATCCGTATAAACAGTTCCCGACTTCGTGATGCCAGAAGGGAAATCTGAATCAAGCGCCCAAAATCTCAAGAGAATGAACAAGAATAACGTCGAGAGATAGGCTACAAAGCTCCAAGAGACTGCATTGCTGTTTTGTTTCATTGAAAATGATAGTTTTGCTGTGATGGGGCCCAGAAAAGGACTAATGAATCTTTATTGCAATGGACCAATTTTCGTGGCGGTCGTCGGTTCTGCTAGACGGACGAAAATCCAGGGATTGACTTTCTCTAGAACCTCACTCCCAGTAGGAGGTTCAAAACCAGCCGCGGTATTGAGAACAGCGTGAGTGTATTTGGGATCGATCCCCAGCATCTCGATGCGCATGGGAGCCGTCATTCCCGTCATCAATCGAAATGCGTAAGGGTTCCGGGTGTGAACACTGATGCCAAGCTTTGCATCATAGCCTTCCATGCCCTCTGCAACCGCTTCATAGAGCAATGCCAATTCCCTAAGTGACTCTTTTTCGCTATAGGGATTCTGCACGAACGACCAAGCATAGATCCAGAGATTGACGAATAGAAGAAGAACTATTGTCTTGCCTCTCATGGAATTGGAATTTTGCCTCCGGTGAATTAATCTCACCCCCCGAGGAGAATTCTGATGACAAAAAAACGACGATCTTTCACCGCTTCACAGAAGGCTGATGCGGTTCGCAGGCATCTTAAAGACCAAATTCCTGTCTCGCAGATCGCTGACGAGATGCACGTCCAGCCAACGATGATCCACAACTGGATCAATTCCGTGCTTCAACAGGCTGAACGCTCTTTTGAGTCGCCGCGATCGACGAAGGCTGAAACGTCCAAGCACGATGCCAAGCTCCAGAAGATGCGTGAGAAACTCGACGCTAAGAACGAAGTCATCTCTGAGCTGATGGAGGAGAACATCCGCTCAAAAAAAGAAAATGGGAGCTCTAACCGGTCGCTGGGTTCCTCACGATACACGAGACCAAATCGTCGATTACATCAACCATTGGACGAAACAAACTGAGCTGCCTGCAAAGCAACTGCTGCTGTGGCTTGGCTTGGCTTGGCGGCCAACAAGTTCCACACCTGGAAGAAACGCTACGGAATGGTCAATGACCACAACGGAAAGATCCCTCGCGACTGGTGGCTCGCGGATTGGGAGCGGCAAGCCATTGTCGCGTTCCATGACAAGAATCCACTGGAGGGTTATCGCCGATTGACTTTCATGATGCTTGACGATGACATCGTTGCGGTGAGCCCTTCGACGGTTTATCGCGTTCTCAAAGCAGCGGGGCGTTTGGACCGCAAATCCGCGACCAAGTCGCTCAAAGGAACAGGCTTCAAACAGCCTAAAAAGCCGCATAGCCATTGGCATACCGATGTTTCTTACATCAACGTTGGTGGAACGTTTTTTTACTTGATCACGGTACTCGATGGCTTCAGTCGTTACATCGTGCACCATGAACTTCGCGAGTCGATGACGGAAGTGGATATTGAGATTGTGATTCAAGCAGCGCTGGAAAAACATCCCGGTGTGAAGCCCCGAATCATCAGCGACAATGGTCCGCAGTACATCGCGAAAGACTTTAAAGCATTCGTTCGCTTCAACGGTTTGACGCATGTGACGACGAGTCCTTACTACCCGCAAAGCAACGGAAAGCAGGAGCGATTTTACGGGACGTTGAAGACGGAGTGCATTCGTCCCAATCCGCCGCGAGATCGTGACGAAGCGGTCAAGCAAATAGCTGCTTATGTGTGTCATTACAACGAGACGCGTTTGCACAGCGGGATCGGTTACATCACGCCAGCGGACTGCTTGAATGGCCTGTCCGGCGAGATCCATGCAGAGCGTGATCGCAAGCTTGAAGAAGCTCGTTCACGCCGTCGCGAGCAAGCATCACTTGCAATCGCGAGCTGATGTGAGAGACTGAGAGAACTTGGTCGGAGGATAGGGCACTGGTGAGGACCAACCCGAGCGCCGTGCCAAGTGAAACGTCGAAGGGCAGCGGTGTCAGACGATGCCGCTACTCTTCCCTTCGATGTTTCCACAATGCGAAAAACCTTCGGGCAGGATGCCTGATCTTCACGGCAGGAAGCCGCCATCCTGTACTACTCGCCGGTTAGCAAATTCCAATTCCCGTTGAACCAAGACACTATCACGAGCAAGGCCAGACGTTTTCCACAGATAACTTTAAGCTTCCATTCGCATAAGTACCGCATTAGATCACAGAGATTCAGTGCCCCTAGAACAGTAAACAACGTACTGATCGGAAACCAATAGCGGGCCGATCCCCCGATGCTCAACGGTAGAATCAAGACGAGCATCGGCAACACTGCCAGCCAAATTGGGATGCCGTACCAACGATAAGGCACTATAAGCAGCCCTCCGAGCACGCAAAGCGTCAGCGCAATGTACTTGCCTAATCGCATGGAAGAGATGTCCACTTGCGCCAACCCCGGAACAGACTGTTGCGGGAGGTGATAGAGTCCGTGCCACAGCACATTCTGCTTGACCGTCGTCAGAATTTCACCGGGAGTCCGGTATCGACTCTGCGGGACCTCCGGGATTTCCCGGAGAATCATCTGCACCTGATTGACCCCATCGAGACCTAATCCGGAAGTATCGATTCCTCGGTTTCTAAGACTCCAGGAAAGATATGGGACACAGAACATGCATGCGAATAAAAGGTAACGCATGACAAATGGCTTAAACCCGAGACCGGTACGTCTTGGCCCGAACCAATATGCGATCGGAACAAGTCC
>CP036272.1:6479678-6620655 GCA_007745635.1 Stieleria bergensis | reverse complement strand
CCGTTGTGCCGCTTCAACTCCAGTCGCTGCGCTCCTTACGTCGAAGCGGCACAACGAATGTGATTCAGTAACCCAATCCCTACCTTCATAACCCTGGACCAAGTTTCGGGGGCATTCCACCAGACCAAGCACAGACCCCTTGATTAACATACCGATACCGACAAAGACCCCGCATAATGCAGCTTCACGACAACGCAACTCGCGCTTGGCCCACACGCGATCGATAACGTAAAGAGCTCCAATGATCCAAACTACGACGGGAACTTCAGCCAGCACAACACGACTGAAATGCCAATAGTAAGGGTTTAATGCTACAAACAGCGTCACAACATTGGCCTTTGAGGAATCACCCTCCCCAATCCTAACTAAGTACTTCCACAGAAGTACCAACCCAATGAGCCCGACCGTGATCATCGTCATCTTGACGGCAAGCCAGTTCACCGTCTCGCCACTCAATGCGATTGCCGGTGCGAGTAATGTAGCCATCCCAGGTGGCCACAACGTGTGGGGAATGTATTGACCTTCCGCGATGTTTCGGGTGTACCCGTTGCCATGAATCAGGTTATAGCTGAGCGCCATATAGCTACCACTATCATGCGCATTGAACCTCGTAAAGTCCGGATGCGGATTAGTAACCCCTAAGTACGTTACAAGAATGAGCCCAATGATCACCCAACGCATTATGGGGCGCGGCGCTGTCATTTCTTTAGACATTAATTGCTACTTTGTCGGACGACGAAATCAGGATGCAACAGAGTACTTGATCGTTTAGCAGCCTTGATATGCTTCCCAGAGTCACACATTACGATCTGTTGCTTGTCGCACTGTCGGAAACACTCAATGAACGTCAATGAAATGCGCGGCGAGCACCCACAGGGCAATCCCCCCGACCGTGATCACACTTCCGAGGTTCTTCAATGCGAACACAATTGGGTCATCGTGCATTTCCCCACGTGCCGTCTTGATCCACAGCCGTGACAGCCAATAGATGAGTCCGATCGCAGCGCCCCAGAGGAGTTCGGGGGTTGCGTACTTAGCTTGGGTTTCGGAGTCGTTGATAAACAGCCCAAAAACGACCACGGCAGACACTGCCGTGCTAACTCCCAATGGCCAAAGTATGACCAAATCGGAAACTTGATAATCGCGTCCCGATGCCGCCTTGAGACTACGGGACTTCAAACTGACTAGTTCCGAACACCGCTTCACCAATGCCAAGCTGAAAAACACAAGCACCGAGAAAGAGAGTAACCAAGCACTAACAGGCACCTCAATTGCGACGGCACCTGACAGAATTCTGATGGTGAATAGCAACGAGAGGAAGATTATATCGATGATGATATAGGTCTTGAACACGAAACTGTAAGACAGAGTCGTGACAAGATAGAGCACCATCATCAAGAGAAAACTGAGTGACAGCATACCTCCGATGGCAAGCCCAAAAGCTAACATCGAACAGCCGATCAAGATGCCTTGCGGAATTGACAACGCTCCGGACGCCAACGGGCGATTACGTTTTCTTGGGTGTATGCGATCGGCATCGAGATCCCACAGGTCATTCAGTATGTAGGTCGCTGATGCCATTAACGAAAAACCGAGAAACGCGTGCAACGAAGCTATTACCAAGGGAACATTAGTAAAGGCGAAAGCAGTCAAGAGCGGAACGAAGATCAAGCAGTTTTTCATCCACTGGTGGATGCGAATCGCCTTAAGGAATACTTTCAGTGTAACCTTGGGAGAAGAGAATTCCTTTTCGATCTCTATGTCGTCACCGAGCCGCGCCATCGTACGCGATGAAACGCCAACCAAGATCGCAGACTTCGCCTGTTTCCAAATTGGGATATCAGCAGAGCTATCACCCGCGTAGGAAAAGTCAGTGCCAATCCTTTGCTGGATCTCCTCCAGCTTACGCTTTCCCTTCAAATTGGTCCCGTCACTCGATGCTAGGACCGAATCAAATAGCTGAAGATGGCTAGAAACAGAGGTGGCGATAGATTCATGCGCCGCCGTCGCCAAATGCACTACTCGCCCCTGGGCCTTCTGACTACGCAAGTAATCCAGCACATCGTGGTTGTATGGAAGCAATGCAGGATTCAGGTCAATCCGCTGCGCAACAAGCTGTTTCAACGACGCGCGCCCTTGGAGCACCCAGAATGGAAGGGCAAACAGGAGCAACGGATTCTTCTTCAAAAGCCGAAAGACAGATTCGACGAGTGTATCTGTGTGAACTAGTGTCCCATCGAGGTCAACGACTAGCGAGACTGAGTTAGGATTCGACATGATATGCTGGGCTAAAAGACAATATGAAATATTGCGTCAAGAAGAATTGTCTTGGTTCAACGGGAATTGGAATTTGCTAACCGGCGAGTAGTACAGGATGGCGGCTTCCTGCCGTGAAGATCAGGCATCCTGCCCGAAGTTTTTTCGCATTGTGGAAACATCGAAGGGAAGAGTAGCGGCATCGTCTGACACCGCTGCCCTTCGACGTTTCACTTGGCACGGCGCTCGGGTTGGTCCTCACCAGTGCCCTATCCTCCGACCAAGTTCTCTCAGTCTCTCACATCAGCTCGCGATTGCAAGTGATGCTTGCTCGCGACGGCGTGAACGAGCTTCTTCAAGCTTGCGATCACGCTCTGCATGGATCTCGCCGGACAGGCCATTCAAGCAGTCCGCTGGCGTGATGTAACCGATCCCGCTGTGCAAACGCGTCTCGTTGTAATGACACACATAAGCAGCTATTTGCTTGACCGCTTCGTCACGATCTCGCGGCGGATTGGGACGAATGCACTCCGTCTTCAACGTCCCGTAAAATCGCTCCTGCTTTCCGTTGCTTTGCGGGTAGTAAGGACTCGTCGTCACATGCGTCAAACCGTTGAAGCGAACGAATGCTTTAAAGTCTTTCGCGATGTACTGCGGACCATTGTCGCTGATGATTCGGGGCTTCACACCGGGATGTTTTTCCAGCGCTGCTTGAATCACAATCTCAATATCCACTTCCGTCATCGACTCGCGAAGTTCATGGTGCACGATGTAACGACTGAAGCCATCGAGTACCGTGATCAAGTAAAAAAACGTTCCACCAACGTTGATGTAAGAAACATCGGTATGCCAATGGCTATGCGGCTTTTTAGGCTGTTTGAAGCCTGTTCCTTTGAGCGACTTGGTCGCGGATTTGCGGTCCAAACGCCCCGCTGCTTTGAGAACGCGATAAACCGTCGAAGGGCTCACCGCAACGATGTCATCGTCAAGCATCATGAAAGTCAATCGGCGATAACCCTCCAGTGGATTCTTGTCATGGAACGCGACAATGGCTTGCCGCTCCCAATCCGCGAGCCACCAGTCGCGAGGGATCTTTCCGTTGTGGTCATTGACCATTCCGTAGCGTTTCCTCGCCGCGTCCCTGCACATGCGCTATGCTTGGACCAAGAAAGTCGTGGGCGCCACCTCGATGGAACGCGCGAAAGCAGCGGCAAACGTTTCATGGATTTGAAACCCAGCGAACTGCGTAAGAATTGGGCTGGCATAGCTGCTTGTTATCTGACGTTCAGCCTATTCCTGATCACTACGACCGGCAGAACCGGTGAGCTTCTTGAAACGGCGGCGCTGTTTGTCCCAGTTGGGTTCGGCGGCGATCGGGCGGATTTGACGTTCGGTGATGGGCGCTCGGCCGTTGAAATAGGGCTTTAAGAACAGCAGCTCTTCTTGGAGATCGGGGGCGAGATTACAGAGGTTCATGATCTGGCTGAGGCGAGCTCGTGTGACTTGCCCTGCTCGCGCCAAGTCGGCTTGTGATCGGAGGCGGCCCGATGCCAAAGCGTGGTCGAAATGGATGGCGAGCGCCATCAGCCGGGACAGTCTCGGCAGTTGGCCCGTTCTGGGCCGCGGTGGGGCCGTACCGCCGCGCACCTCGCGGGCTCCGCGATCTACGCGGGCAATGTGAAACGTGCGGCGTATCGCCGACGTGCGCGGCGGTGTTTCGTTTGCCTTGTTCGATAGGTCGCTCAATTCAAAGTCTCCGTGATGTGCCGGGCAAAATTGCCGTCTTGGCCGAGTGACGCGAGTCCGGCGGGATGGAACGTGATATCAAGCGTGCCCTCAACGCCGTCGTAGTCAATTCGCTCGATCAACAACTCCATCAGTCGGCAACGTTCTCGCGGTGGGATCGTGTCCCAGGCTTTGTCCAGTTCACTGAGGGTCTTGCGGATCGATGCATGGCTGACGCGAATCGGCCGATGGTTGTCGATTGCTTCACGCAGCTCTTTCAATCGTGTTTCGCTTTTATCAATGCGAGATTGCGTTGCTTCAATCAGGTCAGGACCAGCGGCCGTTGCGACAAGGTGGGTCATCTCGGCGTGGTCGTCTTTTAGAAACTTCGCGATCGAATCGGCCTCACGAGTTTGCGAATCGACATCTTCGCGGTTCTGCTCATGACAGCGTTCGTAGATGTCACGAATGAGCTGGTCGTCGTTTGCGAAAACACGAAGCTCTTCGACGACGAAGCTTTCGATCTGCTTGGCAGGAATCGAAGGCGATGGACAAGTGTCGTAGCCTCGTTTTTCCGCCTTGCCGCAGACGTAGTAGCGATACCGCTTAGCTGCCCGCCCGGTGGTTGTATGCCGCATGGCACGATTACATTTGGCACATCGCAGGATCCCACGCAGCATGCCGTTAAAGCTGGTTGTCGCTTTGAGTAAGGCAGAGCGACCATTCTTTCGCAGCGACTCTCCGACTTCCTTGAAGACTTCAGGATCAACGATCGCCTCATGCTGGCCTTCATGGATCTCGTCCTTGTACGTCAGCTTGCCGATGTAGGTGACGTTGGTCAACATCTGGTAGATGCGGTTCTTGTCATACGGCAGGCCACCGCGAGTTGATCCCTTCTTTGTCGTCCACTGCTTGGTCCGCCAACCTCGGCGATTGGCTTCCTTGGCCGTTTCGAGCAGGGAATGCGTTCGTCGGTAAAGATCAAAGATCTGCCGCACGCGTTCGGCTTCGTGGGGTACGACCACGAGCTTGGTTTCTTCGATCGTGAATCCGAAGACCGGCACGCCACCGCACCATTTGCCTTTGCGTCTGGTCGCCGCGATCTTGTCTCGGGTGCGTTCGCTGATCATTTCACGTTCGAATTGGGCGAACGAGAGCAGCACATTGAGGATCAACCGGCCCATCGAGCTGGCGGTGTTGAACTGCTGCGTGACAGACACAAAGGCCACTTTGTGTTTCTCGAAGGTTTCCATCACCCGAGAGAAGTCGAGCAGGCTGCGACTGAGCCGGTCAACTTTGTAGACAACGACACAGTCGATTCTGCCGGCCTCGATATCGGCCATGAGACGTTTCATCGCGGGTCGCTCGAGGTTCCCACCTGAAAAGCCGCCGTCGTCGTAACGCTCTTCGAGACATGCCCAGCGTTCGCTTCGCTGGCTTGTGATGAACGCCTCGCCCGCATCACGCTGCGCATCCAGGCTATTGAACTCTTGGTCGAGACCTTCTTCGGTCGACTTGCGAGTGTAGATCGCACACCGAATGGGTTGTTTTACTTGCTCGCGACTCATGCTGACTCCTGCTTGTGAATTTTGAAGAACCGAAAGCCATTCCAGTGCTGGCCCGTGATCGCTTTGGCAACTGCCGAAAGTGTCTTGTAGTGCTCGCCCTCAAAATCGAAACCATCGGGCAGGATGGTGACGATGCATTCCCGCCCCTTGTAATCGCGAACCAGGCAATCGCCGACCGGCGGCAACCGTTCGTCCTTGGGCGGAAGTTCACGGTTCACCGCCGGGGGTGGTGGCAAGCGTGACGGCTCGCGCGGCGCCGTCACACGAAGATCCGATTCGTTGGCGAGCTCACTGGCTCGCTGGATGGCCCGATCACTTAGGCCACCAAACGCATTGGCTTGCATTCGCCACGCGATCCGTTTCTGCAGCCACGCTTTGTTGCGGCCGGTCGTTGTCTCGCCGAAGACCTCGAAGTACTTGTCTTGAAGGGTGCTGACCGACATTCGGCGTAGCGCGGCCAACTCTTGGCCCAATGGGTTGCTCATGTAGTTCTCCGTGACTTGAAACAAATAAGTGCCGGGCGTGTTTACCGCGGCCGAGTCACAGAGAGCGATCGTTTTCCGATTTGATCAAGCCATCCTGTCGGTCATCATCAGAAGATTCGGCGGAGTTCCCCGACATTGCGGTAACTCGGTGGTAGCGAACGACGGCACGCGTCAGCAGGTCGACGATTTCGCGGCGCCTCAATCGTGTTTCATCGGGGTCGGATTTTGAATCAGATATTCGCACAGGCAGAACCTAGAAGTGTAAAGTGGGAACAGGCGGTTAACAGACCGCCCTATCCCCAGACCTTCCAAATTGCGGTTCTAAAAGTCGGAGCCAATCGAAAAGAAAGATTCAGCGAAGTTGTTTGGGCGGCAAACGCAGAACGGCATGCAGATCTTCCGCCGTTTGCCAAAGCAGTCGCAGCTGCTTGGAAGATGAGTCTTTGAGGCAGCGACTGACATCGGACTTTGACATGCGGGTTCGTCTCGCGAGTTCTTGCTGCGTGGGACGAGGCAGCAGTTCGCCGGTTGCGTGAGCATGATCAGCAGCACTACGCAAATGCTGCGTTAACTCATTGACCAACAGTTCGATCTTCGCAGTGCGTGACGACCGGCGTGGTTGCGGCTTGGGCTTTTGAACATCGGATTCACTCGATTTAATCAGGCGATCTTCGACGGCCTCCCAATCGATTCGCAAGCCGTCTTCCGCGAATTCGACGACGTCCTGAATCCCGATAACCAAGTTGGAAACCATCGTGTCCAGTCTCGCGGCAGAGCTGGTCAATGGCGTGAAAACCAGCGATCGTGTCCGACGACCAAGCTGTTCGACGATGCTCGTCCCGTTCTTGGCATTCACGCAACGCAGAAACAACAATTCCCGACTGCGTCCCTCGAGTGTGCGTCGGCCGATATGCCACAAGAGATCCGAGTCGATCGGTTTGATCGCGAGTCGTGTATCGACAAAGAGATGTTCCAGTAGCTGCTCCGTATCGAACACGAACTGGTCAAGGGATTCGGGTAGAACCTCCGCCGGACCACAGCCTTCGCAGACGATGAATCCGTGACGGATGCTTTCACGATCCGTTGTATAGATGACTGGTTGGTGCTCGCCGCAATCTTTGCATTGCTGTTCGGTCGCAGGCGTGGTCGGTTTGACCAAGCGGAGGCGACGAAGGATCGCGAACTGGTCTTGATGAAGCGGCTTGGCGTCACGAAGAGTGAACGCCGGTGGGCTAAGCTCCCACGGAGACCAGATTGGGCTCGTCCGTCGGCGCATGGTCGACTCCCCACATGCGAAGGTGCTTCTGGACAATCTCGGCACGGTCCGGTGTCAGGCTCCGCAGGTTGCAACTGCCGGGTGTGATACGAATGATTCGAGCACCCGCTCGGGCGTACCGTGTGGCTGGAAACACGAATCGGATGCCAACGGAGTTGACGCTAAAGTTTGCCAGCACATCGTGCGACGATCGAAGCTCCTCGCTGATCGCCCGGTGAATCGTATCGGTTTCGTCGTGTTTGTTGATGTCCGTTGAAATCCGTCGACGTGTCGATGGATTGAACATCTTGATCTCTTCGATTCGGACCCGAATTTCGTCTGCCGGATCGGTTGGCAGTGGCGTGTTTGGATCTTTCAAGTGATCAATGTAGTAGCCGCTTTCGTCCTCGTATGGTGGCAACTGCCAGCCAAGCACCGTGCGTGAGAACATTGGCTCCAGTCGCTCTTTGTGGGCCTTCGGCAGATTCGCGCAGAGTTCGAACGATCCGGCGTGACGCTCATAGGCAAAGATAATATCGAGGGTCGGCCGAATCGACACGGTCGCCAAGCGTCCCTGATCGTCGTGCATATTGTCGCTGCGGACAAAGTCGTCGGGATGGACGATGAAGTAAACGATGCCGTTGTTTTCCAGTCGCTCGACGGTGACGTGTTGGCCTCGTCCTTCCTCACGCAGCATGTTGGAGACCGCGTTACCGAGTTGCTCGGCCGCGTCGCCCGCGATTTCAACGTTGGCCGGAACGCCGTTTCGCTTACGCCAGAATGTTGCTTCTTCCAAATGCAACAACGTCGTAGCCGCATGGAGGATCTCCCACTCGTGCAGACGAACCCACATCGCTCGCCCGTTAAGATTGAGTCCATCGGGAATGCGAGACAACAAGTCCGGCTCTCCGTGCATCCGTGCCGTATCCTCGATCGCCCGCATTCCCGCTTCACTGGCAAACGAACGAATCGTCCGCAAATCAATCTCGGCATCTTTGCGAATGCTCGATGGCAGTTCATCCAGATGCACGATCATGGGTTCGATTTCGTTCTCACCCAGCGTCTCCCACGGAATATCGAACGGCCCAGGAATATGATCATGGAACCATCGTTTGAGGAGCTCGTTGGGAATCACGCGAAGCAAGGTGGACAACGGAGTGGGTTGAGGCATGACAGCTAACTTTCAGATTTCTTGGTGACACAAATAACCTTTCCAAGCACACGAAAGTCGCTATCAGGTTGAATCTCGATCGGCTTGTATTTCCGGTTTTCAGGCAACAAGCGAATCGCTCCGTCGTTCAAATCGAGTCGCTTCACGGTCGCTTCATCATCGATCAACGCGACCACGATCTCACCGTTTTCGGCAAGCTGCTGTCGTCGAACGATCACGATGTCGCCGTCTCGCATGTCCGCGTCCTTCATGCTGTCACCGCTGATCGACAAGGCGAAGCATTGGCTGCGACCGACCAGGTCGGAAGCAACCATGACTTCACCCAAACAATTCTCTTCGGCGAGCATTGCCGGGCCAGCTTTCACCACACCAAGCATCGGCACACTCGTCATTGATGCGAGCGTTTGACTTGGCCGACGGACCACCCGCAAGCTGCGAGCCTTGCGGGGCTGTCGAGCGACATAGCCCTTGCGTTCCAGTTGCAGAACCAATTGGTGGGCGCTGGCGGCGCTGATACCAAGCCGGTCACCGAGTTCGGTCATCGTGGGTGCGATGCCATGGCGATCGATCGCGGCGGACAGTTCGTCGAGTGCTCGCGATTGGCCTTCGGTGATTTCGGTTTGGCGTGGTCGTCCCCGGCTTGGTTTGGCTCGCTTCATGAATCGGCATCCTTGGCGGTTAGATGTGGCGGCTTGCATTAGCGCTGATAGACTTCGTTTCGTGCTACAACAAATCTAATCATGCCGATTATTCCGACAAGCGGAATTTTGCTAGCAAATGCTTTCGTGCCGTAATTTGCAGGAAAAGAATTTTGAATTAGCGCTGATAAACGAAGTGGACATCGAGCCCCGCGATGACGTTCAGTTCAAGGCCGCGTTCATTTGCACCGCCGGCTGGCTCCGGATTTGTTCCGGTCGCAGGTTGGCTTTGAACATCGGTTTTCCGCCGATGTTGGTCGTCTTGATTCCTTCGACGGCTGGGAGGAATTCATAGACCGAGGACTGAAACCACGGCCGGCCGCTGTGATCACAAAGCGATCCAAGGAGCAGCGGCATGATGAATTGCTCGCGTGGTTTATCGAGGGCATGGGCCACAAAGCTGAGTTCGTGTGAACCTCTCTGCTCCATCATCCAATTTGTCCCCGGCGCCGCCGTGTTCTCGATCACGATCTGCTGGTAGCCGCAGAGGAATCGGATCAGCTCAATGTCGGACAAGATGCCGTCAGCGATGTCGCAGCGGTCCAGTGACGGATCGAGCAACAGGCGGGCGAGGCGTCCAACCATCTCGGTTTGGACCGGTTCAGTGCCAGAAAGCTGTTCAACGTAGGCGTGCATAGCGAGGCTCCATCAAGAGGAAGGTCTGGAAGAACAGTGGCCGTCCAGGTTGACCGATGGCATGGACACGTTTGGTCCAACTCGCTGAAAAATCTTGGCTCCAGATTCGGCGTCCTTTCTCCCTCTGTCCGGGGGCAGAAAGTTGTTGCAGTTGCAGTGAGTGCGATTTCGTGCAACTGCAACAACATTTTTTCCAGTGCGATTCCCCTGCGTTTTACAGGGGGAATCGCCGTTGCAGTGATCGCCGAGTGCGATTTGGTGCAACTTCGCCGGTGGGTGTGGCCGCTGCCGTGATGCGGCCTTCTCAACATCGCCCATCGACGGAGTGAACATGCCTGTTTCAGCACCCTCTCAGCCCAAAACCACATCCACGGTTCCGACGCTCACCCAAGACCCGTTTGCCCAAACGGTCATTCGCCGCGCCGTCAGTCGCCTTTTACGTTGCCCCGAATTCGCCCCACACGAAGCGGAGGATCTGCATCAGGAACTGCAGGCACAACTCGACCGGGCGATGCGATCGCACGATGCGACGATCGGCCATCGAAATCCGTTCATCACGATGGTCGTCAATCGAGCTGCCACCAACCTGCGTGCCTATCGATTGCACAAGATTCGCGATGACCGCGAGGTGACGTCGCTGAACGTGATGGTGGAATCCGGCGGTGAACGTCGCGAGTTGATCCAGTGCATCAGCGAAGACGACAACCGGAGCCGCATCGAGACGGCAAAGCTGTCGGACACGGAGTTGGTTGATTTGCGTCACGATCTGGCCGTGGCCATCGCAACGCTGCCCGAGCACTGGCAACGGCTACTCAAGCTGCGTACCGACCATTCGTTGCGAGAGTGTTCGCAAATCATGGATGTGCCACTTTCGACGCTCAAGTACTGGCTGGCAAAGATCGCCGTCGTGTTTCGCGAGCAAGGTCTCCACGAGTACCTCGTCTGAAGTTTTTTGGCCGGCGCTTCGTCTTTCAGTCTGAAAAGTTGGAAGGTCTAGAGGTAGCGGAAAGCCATCGGAAACGTGTGCTCAACATAACCTCAACCATCGAGCCCCTATGCCTGACTTGTCTCTAGACATCGAACGTCGCGTCGCCATTTCTCTCGCGGTTGGTCGTTATTTGCGATCGGCCGACCGCTTCAACGAAGCATCTCGTGAATTCACCGGAGCGTGCAAGTCCCTTCGGAAGCAACTCGGAACCGGTCAGCGGTTCGTGGTGCAAATTGACTTCAAGCACTACCTCGTGACCAGCGATCGCGACGGCAATTTCGACATCGAGCACATCCAGTCTCTCTAACCAGCCAGTCAACCAACGAACCAAGGAGTCTACCAAACAGTGACCAACCTACTTGAATCCATCCAATCCGGCCGGCAATCCAAACCGCCACGCGTCTTGCTTTACGGTGTCGAAGGTATCGGCAAATCGACCTTCGGCAGCCAGGCTCCCAAGCCGATCTTCATTCAAACCGAAGATGGGCTTGATGAGATCGACTGCGATCGATTTCCATTGGCTGTGAATTTCGACGACGTGATCGCGGCGTTAAAAACGCTCGTCAATCAGAAGCACGATTACGAAACGGTCGTGATCGACTCTCTTGATTGGCTAGAGCGTCTTGTCTGGGACAAACTCTGTCAGCAGTATGGCGTCGAATCGATCGAAAAAGTCGATGGCGGCTATGCTCGCGGTTACATGCACGCCCTCTCTCTGTGGCGTGAAGTGCTCGATTTGCTCGGCGTCCTCCGTTCTCGCGGCATGGTCGTCGTGCTGATCGCCCACTCCAAGGTCGAGCGATTCGAGGATCCCGAGTCGTCGCCCTACGACCGCTACTCACCTCGCCTTCACAAACATGCTGCGGCGTTGGTGAAGGAGTGGTGCGACGCCGTGTTGTTTGCAACTCGCAAGTTGCGAACACAGACCGAGGACGGCGGCTTCAATCGCAAACGCACCATCGCACACGCCGTTGGCAAGGATGGCGGTGAGCGTGTCATTCGTGCTTATGGTTCGCCGAGCTGCGTCGCCAAGAACCGATACGGCATCGCTGAGGAACTGCCGCTTTCCTGGCCCGCCTTCGTCACCGCTTTGTCGGCAAGTTAATCGTCTACCGCTTCACTGACCTTTCCTACTTCACCAAACCAAGGAACCATCCATGGCCAATCTACAAGGCTTTGACGCCAACGAAGTCGAACCCGCCAACGATCTCGAGCCGATTCCCGTCGGCAAATACGTCGCCGTCATCACCGACAGCGAAATGAAGCCGACTAAATCGGGAGCCGGCTCATACCTTCAGCTCACGTTTCAAATCATCGAAGGCGAGCATTCTGGACGTTTGTTGTGGGTGCGACTGAATCTCGACAATCCAAACGGAACGGCGGTCGAGATCGCGCGTCGGGAACTCTCGGCGATTTGCCGCGCCGTCGGTGTCCTCGCCCCGACGGATTCGACCGACCTGCATAACTTGCCGTGCGTCATCCACGTTCGCCTCAAACGTCGTAGCGATACCGGCGAGTTGCAGAACGAGGTGAAGGGTTACAGCAAGCGGGATCCCGGTAGCGGAAGTCTGGAAACCGCCAGCCCGGTCGTCTTTGGTCCGCAGTCCGCCGCCTCGACCGACGCGCCTTGGAAGCGATAGCCGCGGCCTCTTTCTGATCGCTTCCAAGTTCAACAGCCGGCCGGCACGGATTGCCGGTCGGCTGTTTTCGTTTCCATGCTGAAGGTGTTGCACCATGTTTAAATTCAAGTTGCCCTTCCCACCCACGATCAACACTTACTGGCGACACGTTGGCCAGCGGGTGCTGATAAGTCGTCGCGGACGTAACTATCGCAAGCAAGTCATGGAGTATTTGCAGACACGCGACATCAAAACACTCACCGGCCCGCTGTCGGTCAACATCGAGCTCTACACACCCGATCGACGACGACGCGACGTCGACAACGTCCTCAAAGCGATCTTGGATTCGCTTCAGTGGGGTGGCGTGTATGAAGACGATACTCAGATCTTTCGTCTAGCGATTGAAAAGATCCTTCCGGAAGTCAAGCCGAAAGGAAGGCTGAAACGTCGAACCCGCGCAGAGATTGAGGCAGGCGTGGAACTTCCTAAGCCATTCGAAGGCGAGGCTCTTGTCTGGGTAACTCCGCTTGTCGAAGAGGACAAGCCAAACATCGAACGAATCTGCCTGCAGTGCAATCAGCCGTTCTCGTCCAGCGGACCGGCCAACCGAATCTGTGGTGATTGCAAGCGAGGCCAGTCAGAGATGTCGCCCAACGCCGTCCCAAGATGGCTTGGTAAACGTCACAACGGGAAGGCACTCTGATGAAGCTGCGTGCCTATCAGCAAGCTGCCGTCGATGCGGTCTACAGCCATCTTCGCCAGCGTAATGACAATCCGGTTGCCGTGTTGCCCACCGGTGCCGGCAAATCCTTGGTCTTGGCGAAGATTGCGAGCGACGCTGTTGGGCAGTGGGATGGTCGCGTGTTGATCTTGGCCCACGTCAAAGAGCTTTTGGAACAGAACGCCGACAAGGTCCGCCGGCTATGCCACGATATCAAAGTCGGACTCTACTCGGCCGGCCTCAAGAAACGTGACACCAATACTCCGGTATTGGTTGCCGGCATCCAGAGCATCTACAAGCGAGCCTGCGATCTCGATCCGTTTGACCTGATCGTTGTTGATGAGTGTTTTCCCGATGGCACCCTGGTATCAACGCCAAGGGGTGATATCCCAATCGAAAATCTGCACGTTGGCCAGCCTGTGCACACCGCGACAGGCATTGGCGAAGTTGAGGCCATCTCAGCGAGAAATTCGGAACGACTCATTGAAATTGAGGTTGAGGATGGAACCGTTATCCGGTGCACACCAAATCACCCAATCTTCACCTGCGAAGGTTGGCTCCGCGCAGAGGCGTTGGAGATGGGATCGCGTGTTTTCCGCCGAGAAGATGTGCTTGCATTGCGGCGAACCGTTTCAGCCGAAAGTCTATCGTCATGCGGACGGGACACCACGTCATTGCATGTCAGAAGGCGAGTGGAAGCGAAAGATGTTCTGCTCTCCGAAATGTGCGGGCTTGGCAAAACGAAAACCGACCGACAGTCAATCGAAACAGGTGACGTGGCGGGAACTCGCGGAGCATCAAGCAATCAAGCACTGCGAGTGTTGCGACAAAATGTTTCGGCCGTGGGTGAAACGGAATCCAAAGGGCGAGATCGTAGCTTGCATGAGCCGATCAGCATGGAGGAGGCAGCGGTTCTGCTCGATATCCTGCTCAAGGAAGGTTCAGAACCCGATGTTCGACAGTCAGTCCAGGGCGAAGGTCAGCAAGACACTGAAATTGATCAATCACAAACCGCCGGAACGTGGCGGGAACGGTCAGTTGACTTCAAGTCAGAGAATGCTCTTGCAGAATCTGGGTGCGGATTGGATCGCGGAGTATCCCATCCCGACAAGCGGTTACAAAGCCAGTCGTCTTCCGAACCATATCAAAATCGACGTGGCAAATCCAAAGCTGAAGTTGGCGATCGAATTGGACGGACGAGCGCATGTGGCGACGAGGACCAAGCGGGCGGACAAATCGAAAACTCGCTTCCTACTTTGCTGCGGGTGGTCCGTGTTGAGACTGTCAAATGCGAAAGCCCTATCGCTGTGTACAACCTCCAGGTCAGCGGACATCCTTCGTATTACGCTCATGGAATACTTTCACACAACTGTCATCTAATCAGTCGTGCTGGCGACGGTATGTACCGGCAGTTCCTGGCCGATTGTAAAGTCATCAACCCGAACGTGCGGGTCATCGGCCTTACTGCCACGCCGTTCCGCCTCGACTCGGGCATGATCTGTTCGCCGGATCACTTTCTGAACAGCGTCTGCTTCGAGATCGGAATCAAGAAACTGATCCGCGATGGCTACCTTTGTCCGCTGATCTCGAAGGCCGGCGTCAATCGAGCAGACTTTTCCGGAGTCCACATGCGGGCTGGCGAGTTCGTCAGCGAAGAAGTCGATGCCTTGGCTGGCGACGAGTCACTGGTGTCGGCCGCGTGTGCCGAGATCGTTGAACTGACAGCCGATCGCCGAGCCGTGTTGATCTTCGCCACCAGCGTCGCACACGGTCAGCAAGTCGTCGAAACTCTGCGAAACAACCATGGCATCGAGTGTGGATTTGTTACCGGACAAACGCCTGCGGCGGAGCGTGATGAGATTCTTGGCCGTTTTCGTGGCGATGCCAGCAACGAGTTGTTCGGCCAAGAACCGCTGCGATATCTCTGCAACGTCAACGTGCTGACAACCGGTTTCGATGCACCTCGTGTTGATTGTGTGGTGATGCTGCGTCCCACCATGTCGCCGGGCCTGCTCTATCAATGCGTTGGCCGCGGCTTTCGATTGCATCCTGACAAACAGAATTGCCTGGTCCTGGACTTCGGTGGGAATATCGAACGCCACGGGCCAATTGACCAGATCAAACCTAAGGAAAAACAATCGCGATCCGGTCAGATGCCGCCCGCGAAAGAGTGCGAGAAGTGTCACGCGCTAGTCGCATGTGGTTACGCCAACTGTCCGGAATGTGGCCATCCTTTTCCACCGCCTGAACGCGAGTCGCACGAAGCGCATGCAAGCGATGCCGGCGTGCTTTCCGGCGAAGTCACCGATACAGAACACGACGTCCACGACGTTGTTTATCGCGTCCACCGAAAACGGGACGCTGAGGACGATGCGCCTCGTTGCTTGCGAGTCGACTACATGATTGGCCTCGATCACTGGCAAAGCGAATTCATCTGTATTGAGCATTCCGGCTTCGCCAGACGCAAAGCCGAAACGTGGTGGCGGGACCGATGCCTCGATCCCTGTCCTGACGACGCGGACGAAGCCCTTGAACTGGCTGATGCTGGACTACTGGCCACACCCGAGTCCATCACGGTCCGGTCGATCGCCGGGCAACGCTACGACCGCATCGTCAGCCATCGGCTTTCCGAGATCCCGAATACGGCTCTCGAAGAGGCTCCTTTCTGACCCCGATCCCCATGTCTCTTCTTTTCCCCGCGTTTTCAAAAGGATTGTTTGTGCAACAACGCTTCGAGCTATTTGACGGACCCTTCGACGGACTCCATATCGTCAGCGATCTGCCTCCAAGTAAGCAGCTTCGCAGTCTTGCCATCGAGTTCTACGACGAAGACGATGAGGATTGTTACCAAAACGATCCCATGAACACGAAGTCTGCGAAGTACGACTTAACGGATACCGACGAGTCGAGCGATCCGGTCGTGCATCGACTTCATCACAATATGACGCTGCCCGTCAAATGCCCCGTTGCGTCGGATCTCTGGTCCAAGTGTGCCTGGTCGATGACAACCGGAGATCGTCATCGCTGGAACACGTGGCGATACGAAATCTTCGCAGCCGCTGAAACGTGTCGGGACGTCGCCAAACAATTCGGCGACAACGATCTGAACGAAACCATCGACGAGTTTCAAACCCTGGTTCTGCAGATTCCGCACATGGATCCGGTCGACCGCTGAGTCGTTGACCGAAGTCATTCTGAGAATTGCAGGGGAGTAGATGTCGATGGTGGACCCCGAACCGATGGAAGCGCGCTCGTGGGTAGCAAACTACCGCGAGCGTGGATGGTTCGCTGTTCCGCTGCGGCCACATTCCAAGTCGCCGGCTCGACGCGACTGGACAAGCCTTCGTTTGAACCCAGAAGTCTTCCCCGAAGGTTGCAACATCGGATTGATCTTGGGCGAACCATCCGGCTGGCTGGTCGACGTGGATCTCGATTGCCCAGAAGCGATCGAATTGGCCGACCAATACCTCCCGCCGACGCTGGCGATCACCGGCCGGCCGTCAGCGACAAAATCCCACCGCTGGTACATCGCCGCGGGCGCGACCACTGAGAAACATACCGACCAACGTGGATCGATGATCGTCGAGCTGCGTTCCACCGGCGCGCAAACCGTTGTCGGCCCCAGTATTCATCCTAGCGGCGAAATCTATGAAACCCTCGATGCCCAGCCGACGACTGTTCCCGCACCCATGTTGGCTGCCTGCGTGAAGGCCCTTGCCGATGCCGTCATCGTACGACGTGGCGGTAGCGTTACCTACAATTCGCCAACAGTGCCCCCAGTCCGGCCGACTGACGC
This sequence comes from Stieleria bergensis, assembly GCA_007745635.1. GTDB lineage: Bacteria > Planctomycetota > Planctomycetia > Pirellulales > Pirellulaceae > Stieleria > Stieleria bergensis. The sequence goes on along the minus strand of CP036272.1, from coordinate 6,603,737 downwards.
GACCGATGTTGAAGCCCGGGCCATCGCCTACCTTTCCGCGATGCCGCCGGCAGTCTCTGGCAGTGGCGGTCACTCGCAAACTTACGCGGCGGCGACCGCGCTCGTCCACGGTTTCGGTATCGATGCTGATCGTGCGATGGCAATCTTGGCGGCCGAATTCAACCCGCGTTGTGATCCACCCTGGTCCGAGAAGGAACTCCGGCACAAAGTCAATCAAGCGGCGACCAAACCGCACGATCGACCGTTTGGCTGGCTTCGTGATTCAGAAGCACCGGCCCACCAATTGCCGGCGGTCGATCTGAGCCACTTTTATCTGCAATCGCAGAGTGTGGTTACTGCTTCTCCGGTCAACGAACCACAACTTGAGGCCACTCGCGATCCCGGTCGGCTGCCCGAGTCGATGTACGAGGTGCCAGGCTTTGTTCGCCAGGTCATGGACTTCACGCTCGCCAATGCGCCGTACCCCAACGTCGCTCTCGCGTTCTGCGGTGCGATGGCCTTGCAGTCGTTTCTTGCTGGTCGCAAGGTCTGCACGAATGGCGATCTGCGAACCAACATCTACCTGCTGGCTCTTGCCGGCAGCGGTACCGGAAAGGAGTTTCCACGGAAGGTCAATTCGCAAGTCTTGTTTCAGATCGGTGAATCCCGATCGATCGGCGACAAGTTCGCTTCTGGCGAGGGTATCCAAGACGCCTTGGTTCGCTCGGGACGGATGTTGTTTCAGAACGACGAGATGGATGGCGTGCTGCGGCAGATCAATCTTGATCGCGACAACGCTCGTGAATCCATCCCAAACATTCTGCTGACACTCTACACATCGGCTGGCGATGTCTATCCCATTCGCGTCAAGGCGAACCAGAAGGATGCGATCTATGTCGACCAGCCGCACCTGACGCTGTTCGGAACCGCCACGCCAAAGTATTTCTACGAGTCCCTTTCCAGGCGGATGTTAACCAACGGTTTCTTTGCCCGGCTGAACATCATCGATGTGGGCAAGCGTGGCAAAGGGCAAACGCCGGGATCGGCGCGGGATCTGCCGGACAGCATCCTGGAGACGGCCAAATGGTGGGCGGACTTCACGCCCAACGGCGGCAACTTCATGACCGTTCATCCCAAGCCGGCAGTTGTCGAGTTCACTACGGATGCGGATGTGGCGATCGCGGAGCTGCGTGAACAGACCGAGGTCGAATACGACAAAGCGGATGACGCCGGCGATGAGGTAGCCCGAGCCGCCTGGAGCCGTACCTGCGAACATGCCAAGAAGCTGGCTTTGATCTATGCCTGCAGCGAGAACCATCTGGATCCGAAGATCACACTCGCCGCGGTCCGTTGGGCCAGCGAGTTCGCCCTGCACCAAACGCGCCGACAACTCTACCTGGCTTCCGTCCACGTTGCTGAGAACCCGTTCCACAAAGAATGCTTGAAGTTCACCAAGCTGCTGCTTGAACGGCCGGAGAATCAGATGGCGCGGCGGGAACTGATGCGAGCCATGCGACTGAAATCACAAGAATTCGACCAGGTCGTCCTCACGCTGCTCCAGCAAGACGACATCGAAGCGATCACGATCGAAACCAAGACCCGCCCGGCCCAGGGCTACCGGCTCATCCACGCATGAGAAATGCGTCACGAATCCGTCACAATCCGTCACCACCTTGTGACGCTTCCACCTGTTAACCAGCCGATTCAGAGAACATTTCGGCCGAATCCGTCTCAATCCGTCACGGGCTTGTGTGACGGATTCGTGACGGATCTCCGCGAAGGAAAAACCCGTAAATATAGGGAAAAACTCTCTCTCTTTTTAAATACGTCACGCTGTCACGCCCACACCCGCGCGATGCGCAATATCGCGCACGCGAGGGGGCAAGTGACACTTTTGCGTGACGGATTCGAATGCGAGCGGGTCCTCCCGTGAAATGTGTCTCATGTCAGGGCCGCCGAATCAGCGGGGGTACCAAGCACAGTTTGATTGTTTTGTCCGACTTTGGAGAGTGACTTGGGTGAACCGAGACAAAGCGTGGTTGGAAGGGTGCAGAGCATCAATTTCGGCGTGGATCGCGAGAGAGGCTCAGCGGAGCAAGCATCGCGACCCTTGGTATCGGGCGATCGCATGCTGCGTCAATGCACAGCGGATTCGAGAGAGGAGACTTCGGGAGAGGAAGGTGAGTCGCCAACGGCCATCTCGGCAAGCGCCGAAGGCTACAGATTGCTGGGACACAGCAATTCTGACGGAACTGACTGCGACATTGAGAACCTACCAATCGAAACGTTCGAGAACCCCTTGGGACTACGCGTTGCGAATGAGGCTGCAGTCCTGGAAGCTTCGACAGCAAGAGTCCAAGACTATCATGCGATGAGGCCCTGTGACGTCGTTCGAGCATTGAACCGTTGTGGATTGGGAAGAGTGCTCCACGATCGACAGCTGTACCGTCATCGCCAGGAAGCAGAATCGATTGAGTCGTCCAAAAAACGAATCAACCTCATGGCGTATGCTGCCTGGCTATTCGATCGGCGGCATAAAAAACAAAAGAGGAAACGCCAGCGCAAGATCGACAATCATGTTGTCACGATCGACTACCTCCGCAAGAAACTGGATGAACAAGCCTATTGCTGTGCGATATCCGGCGAGCAGTTGACTCCGGATAACTTTGCACTCGATCACATCATTGCACTGGCCGACGGAGGCGACTTCTCACCTTCAAACTGTCAATTGGTGACGAAAACAGTGAATCGAGCGAAGAATACGATGTCGCAGGAAGACTTCATTGCCATGTGCCAACGAATCACACGATTTCAAGAATCTAAAAGTTTGTAGTGGAGCCTCACAACGTTTCATTGCGGTGCAACACACTAGCCCGAACGCATCGGACGCCCCAACCAACCATCAAATCAACCACCGACCGAACCTTTTCCGCTTCTTCCCCTTTTGGAAAAGGACACTCTCCATGCAGGTCGAAATGTGGTCGCTTGATCGTATCAAGCCATATGAAAAGAATCCTCGCATCAACGATGACGCGGTTGCTCCGGTCGTCCAGTCCATCAATGAATTCGGTTTTCGGCAACCGATCGTCGTTGATCCCGACGGCGTCATCATCGTCGGCCACACGCGTTGGAAAGCCGCCGAACAGTTGAACCTCGCCAAGGTCCCGGTTCACGTCGCAACGGACCTTGAGCCGGAAGCCGTGAAGGCTTACCGCATCGCCGACAACCGAACCGGTGAGAATGCCGAGTGGGACTACGACCTGTTGCCACTCGAAATTGGCGAGCTGCAACACGTCGGATTCGACTGCGAATTGCTCGGCTTCAACAGTGACGAGCTGGCCAAGCTCCTTGATCCAAGTGTTGAACCGGGGCTCACCGATCCCGATGAAGTGCCTGAGCCGCCGGATGAACCGACTACCCAACTTGGCGACATATGGGTCCTCGGTGACCATCGTTTGATGTGCGGCGATTCATCAAAGACCGAGGATTTGGACCGGCTGCTGAATGGCCAACCAATTCATCTGGTTCATATGGATCCGCCTTACAATGTCTCCGTGAGTCCCCGCAGCAAGAACGCGATCGCGGCCGGCAATAGCACGTTCGCCGGCGATGGTAAGAAGGCCAAAGGTGATCAAAAGATGCGGGCCAAGGATCGGCCATTGGCCAACGACTTTATCTCCGAGGATGAATTCAATCGGCTACTGCTCGCTTGGTTCGAAAACGCTTCTCGTGTTCTCGTGCCCGGCGGCTGCGCGTATGTGTGGGGAGGCTATGCAAATCTGGGAAACTATCCAGGTCCTCTGAAACAAGCCGGCATCTATTTCAGCCAAGCGATTGTCTGGGACAAGCAACATCCCGTAATGACAAGAAAAGATTTTATGGGGGCTTTTGAAATCTGCTTCTACGGTTGGAAAGAAGGCGCGGGCCACAAATACTTCGGCCCCAACAATGCCACCGATCTCTGGCACGTAAAAAAGGTCAATCCGCAAGCGATGGTTCACCTGACGGAAAAGCCAGTCGAGCTTGCAGTCAATGCGATCCAGTACAGCAGCAAGCGAGGACAAAACGTGCTCGACCTGTTCGGCGGCAGCGGCTCGACACTGATCGGGGCCGAGCAGACCGGACGCAAAGCCTTCTTGATGGAGCTCGATCCGCCTTACTGCGACGTTATCGTTCAAAGATGGGAGAAGTTCACCGGCAAGGAGGCCAAGCGTGATCGAACTTAAACTCGTCCGTACAATCGACGAGACAAGATGGATGGCGGGGCTGAAGGGCGGAAACCGTCGGCTCCCGAGCGTTTCGGTATGCCCATCATGCGGCTGTTGGTTCGGTCCTTTAGAGCGTCTCCGACAGAAGTATTGTTCGCCGGAGTGCAAAGTAGAATCACAGCGCAAAGCGGTGCGCAAGCCGCGTCGCAGGGCATCTCGTCGTGCCAGAGCAGCTCAAAGTTTAGTTGCTTATCACATCTCAAAGGGGAATCTCATTCGACCCGAACACTGTGAGGATTGCGGTCGTCGCTCCCGACGGATTGAAGCAGCTCACTTTGACTACGAAAGGCCGTTAGATGTGCGGTGGTTGTGTGTCTCCTGCCATCGACGCTGGGATCACGCCGAACCAAAGAATGGCACCCTTCCAAGCATCGTGGATGACGTATTGGGAGTAGATCAATGATCAAACCTTTTGTTGCGTCCAGCGATCATCACCGTAGTAGTAAATGTGCTCGGCGTTCAGGTGTCGAGCCAGTCGTGGTAGCCCTTCGGCGGACTGCAGCTTTCCGGTTGGTAGGCTGTCCTCGAAGTACTCGGGTTCGGCCGGCCGCGGCGATATCGACCGCAGCTCGCCACCTTCGATCAACTCGAGTGCTTCGTCTGGATCGAGGTAGCCGCCTTCGAGGATCGGCATCACGTGATCGGGATAGCCGTCAAAGTGCAAGTACGTGGCGACTACGGTATTGTCTGGAAGTTGCAGGGCGATTAAGGCGCGAGTGGACATGGCTCATTCTCCTTGTTGGGGTTTCGGTGCGGAATCGATGCGTTCAACACGGTCTGGCGGAATGGAGAGCATCAGCGAGCGGCCGTTGTCCCAATCGACATCGAGTTGCAGCCAATCGCGTTGCGGATAAACACCGACGACTATTCCAGTGGTGCCGGCGGGAATCGGGTCGGGGTCGTCGGTCATCGAAATCAGGCGGACGCGATCGCCCGCCTTAAAGTTTGTGTTGCCGTTCATCAGTTGCGAACTCCGTTGGTTTCATCGAGCAATGCTGCGACCTCCGACAATTGGGCGTTGATCAAATTGACCGCCCGCACATGCGTCCAACGCAGGTCCTTGCAGTCCGGCCGCATCATTCGGTCGAGTTGCAGTTCGATGTGCCGCAAAAGGTCGCGTGTGATTTGGTGACCGTTCTCGTAAGCGGGTGCCGGCTCAATCGGTCGCGGGCTGAGGGTTTGAACTTTGTTCATCGTTGTGCTCCGTTTTCGTTGAGGAAGATTTCGGTGCCGTTTTCCAGTTCGACCTTGGTCGCGCCGGCTCGTTTCGCGTCGGCGACGATCGTTTGGACTGGCAAGGGTTCATCGACTTCAATTCGCCGGGCGTCGGCGAAGACAACCGTGGATCGCCAGCGTTGAGGTTGCAGGTTTTGCATTTGGGTTCTCCGCGTTTGTGGAAAGAAATGGCGTTCGCGTGAACACACATGAGCCATGCGCCGGCGAACACAGCAAGCGAACTTCGGAAAACATCCGCAGAGATTCGCAATGTTTTCCCGCTTCAAGAAATCGCGGCCGTCGTCGCCGCGTGTGGCCTCGTGAAGTCGCGTGACCAAGTAGCCGACCGACGAGAAAACGCCCGACCGTGGCCAACGTCGGGCGTGTGTGGCGAAGTGTTCGCCGAGGGTAGAAATTGTTGAAGCTAGAAAGAGAGTGGGACCAAGACGTGCGCGTTCCGGCCGACCACCGCGAACTCCTCGCCGGCGGTTGTTCGGGCGATGATCATGTCGCCGCGCCGAACCAGGTGTTCCACCGTGCCGAGTTCAAAGCGGTCGCCATTTGCGGTCCTCAGTTCGTATCCCATGTCGGGTTCCGGCGTTGCCGTTTCTCCTTCCGCAAGGTCCTCGATTTGTCGAACGTCTCCGATAAACATCTCGCCGGCCTCCTATGCCCGAACCGTGAACCGGCCGCGTTCCGTCTTCACGAACCGGCTTTCGTCGCCCTTGGCCAAGTCGCGAAGGATCGCCGAGTACAGCGTCGCGTGCGGAGTCTTTCCGCCGGGGCTTTCCCAAAGATTCTGGTCAACCATCGCGGCGATCATTTCCTGCGTGTTCATAGGTTCGCCGGCGGATTCCAAAACCTGCAAGGCGGCTTTCACGCAGGAAAGCTTTTTCTTGCCTCCTGTGTTGGTATCGGATTTCTTCTTGGCCACTCGCTTCTTCGCTCGCGTGGTGGTTTCCGAAGCCGCTTCGGTCGTCCGCACCGGACCTTGGAGTCGGCCCGCCGTTTTAATGCGAACTTTCTTGTTGGTCGAAAGGTTCGTCGCGTCCCAACCGCCCGAGGAGTTCTCAGCGTCGATCCGCACAACGACCTTCTTGTTCGTGACCTTGGCGTAGTACTCGCCGCCGATCTTTACGTCTACCTTCTTCATTCGTCTGTCTCCAATGCTTCGATTCGTATGGTTGGCTGCCATCGTCAGGCCGCGGGAACCGCCCGCGACGACGCCGGACCGAGTCGCATGAAGAATCGGGCCGGCGTTTCGGCTTTCGATTCAAACCACCCCGCCGAGTTTGCTTTTGCGAAGCAGGTCGTACATTTGCAGGAAGAGAAAATGTTCGTCGAGCAGCGGGCCGGCGAGGCCGCCTTGGTCGGCGTCCGCCTTCTCCAAAGCGTCGGCGAGCGGTTTGAGGTTGTCGGCGATGCGGTAGTAGCTTTCGCGAATGTCTTGGTAGGTCGCTGGGTCGAGTTGTTGCATCGCGCTGCGAAGCTCGGCGGTTTTGTTTTCGTTTGCCATGGTTTTGTCTCCGGTAGAAAGGTTTGTTTCTTAGTTCGCCCCGTCGGCGTTAACACACATGAGCCATGCGTTTCGAAACACAGCAAGCGAAGTCCGGCAGCAATTCGCAGTCTTTTGAAAGAATCTTCAAAGACTGCGAACAATGCCGCTCCGCAGGTAAGATCACTCGGTTGTGACGCGGCGAATTCGCGCGGCCAGCCCATCAAGCGCGTCGTGCAAGTCGTCGAGTTCGCCAAAGGCAAGGTCGAAGTTTGCGTCGTCGGACGCGGCCGAAAGCGGCAACGTTTTGACGGCAGTGTGCAAGTCCTCGAGCAGCTCGAGCGTTTGCGTGTGCAGGTAAAGAAGGTCTGCGGAAGTCGGGCGGACAGTTGGATTGGCCATGGTGGTGTCTACATTGGCGATAGAAATGAAAACCGTATCGGTGACACACATGAGCCATGCGTTTTCAAACACAGCAAGCGAAGTCCAGAAAGAAGCTGCAGTCTTTTTGCAACTTTCCATCGGCCCGTGACATTTGCCACGGGACGCCGTCCAATGGGCACGCGGCAAAGAACCCGCACACGAGAAGACGCCGCGACAGGTTGCGAACGTCGCGGCGTGTTGGGCAAGGTAGCGTCTGCCGATCAGTCTTCATCCGACGCGAAGTGCTTTTTCAACTCGGCCAGTTGTTCACAAAGATGATTCAAGGAGCCGACGTGGCCCCAATCGATCGGGTGTTTGTCGTTTCCTGGCGCCGGCAGGTCCTCGACCGTCTCGTGCAGGTCTTCCAGCAATGTCAACGCTCGGATGTGCGCTGTCGCGTAGGCGTCTTCGATCTTGTCTCGGTTCGTCATTGGTTCGTTCCTATGTTGTCGGGCCGAAAGGCCGGCGGCGCATTCGAGCGCCGCCGGCGTGATTGTTCGCGATTAGCAATCGCGGCAGGTATCCCATGCCCGCTTGCTGCCGTAGCAAATCTGTCCGCCTTCGACGATGTAGACCATCGCGTCTTCGGCGACGTCCTGGTCGCCCGCGAATTCGTGCGGGTCGTCGTGCTCCGCCTCGTTCATTTCCGCGCCGCTGGTGACACCCGCGATGCGGTTTTCAAAGGGCCAATTCTGTTGCGTCATCAACCGCACTTCGCTGTCTTCGCCGTGCTCGTCGCGGTACTCTTCAAGCAAGCCGATCAATTCGCCAAGGGTCATGTTTGTTTCTCCGTTTGGGTGAATGAAAAACCGTCTTCCGATGACACACATGAGCCATGCGTTTCCGAACACAGCAAGCGAATCCAGCCAGTAATTTGCAGGGTTTCTGCAGGTTTCTCGATGCCGCCCGTGTCGCCCACATTCGCCGCGTGTCGCGTCTCGCCGAAAGCCGCGTCTATTCTTGGACCTTCCAAAATGTGGACACCAAGGCCAACGTGGTTGCCACAAAACGGCGAAACGCCGCGCTCTCCAGCGCGGCGTTTGAAGCATCGAAGCGGTGGCGGTCAAATCGCCCGGTCATACTTGCGGGCCAGTTCGAGAAGCTTCTTTTTGACCGGGCGGAAGTCGCATCCGATCTCGCCGGCGGTCAGTTCTCCGAATCGTTTGTTGCGAAGGTTGCCCTTGTACCAGCCCTTGGTCCAACCCAGTCGGTAGAACAGTCGGTTGAGTTCCGTTTCCCCGTGGCCGGCGTCCGGTCGGTCCCAGCAAGATTTTGTTCCCGGTTTCTTGGCGTAGTCCCAGCCTGCACATCGTTTTTGGTTCAAGGCCAGTTCGGCCAAGCCCAAAATCATCTGGATGTAGCCGATCAGTTTGGTTTTGTTGAGCGTTCCGGCGAAGGCCCGAATCTCGATCCGTTGTCGGCCGCGTGCCAGGTGCGTCAGGTTCAAGAGGTGGTAGCGGTCGGATTCGCAGCGTGTCTTCGCCGCATCCTTGTTGCCGTAGGTTTTGATTTGTTTGGCCCATTGGTTTCGTTCGCGGCGTCGCGTTCCGGTCGAGGCGTAGATGGCTTTTTCATGGTTGGCGATCAAGGAAATCAGTCGAGCCAAGGCCGCTGCGTCGCCGTTCCAAGAAATGGTGATATGGAGGTTATGTCGAGCTCGGCATAAGCTGCATTATGTTCAGTCAGTATTTATGCGGAGTTGATCCAACTTGGAATGTAGAGCCACGGTTGCCCCGGTAAATCAACTCCGCATAATCGGCTGGGCCTCGCTCAAAGATCCTTCAACCAATTCAGCAGCGATTGGTCTTGCTGCCAAGTAGGTGCTGACTGCCGCGGGCCGGTTTGGTCCGTCTGTTGCATCGCCTTGCGTTTCATCTCAAGATCGGCGCTTGCGTAGATTCCGCACGTCTTGATGTCGGCGTGACCCAGGATTGCCTGGATCACCGTTAGTGAATTCCCCGATTGAAGCAGGTGCATCGCTTTGGTGTGGCGGAACGTGTGAGGGCTCACCTGGGATGGAAAGCTCGGATCACATTGTCTTGCCGAGTTGGTGTACTTTGCGATCAAGTACGACACACCTGATCGCGAAAGTTTTTGACCAAGGCGATTGAAGAAGAGTGGCCGCGTTTCTGCCACAACGGAACAGAGTTCGTTCTGTTGCATGTAACCACGAAGAAACTCGACCGTCGTTGACATCAACGGAGTGATACGGGTCTTTCGGCCCTTTCCAGTCAGCGTGACACTCGGCGGAGAATCGAGGCGGACGTCGCGCGCGACTAAGTCACACATTTCTTGAACTCGTGCCCCTGTGTCATAAAGCGTTCGGAGCATTACCGCATGTCGCATTCCTTCGTTATGGCGGCAATTTGGTTGTTTGAGAAACAGTTCCAATTGCTTGACGGTTAAGTAGGGAACCGATTTTCGCTCGAAGCGATGAAACGGAATCGCCATGATCTGTTGGCAGCGTTCAATCTGGTCAGGTGCTTCCGACTGTACGTAACGAAAGAACGCATGAATCGCTGCCAGTCTCTGGTTGCGGGTTCGAGACTTGCAGTTTCGGACGGTTTCTAAATACTCTAAAAATCCAAGGATCGAATCAGGACAACAGCGTTCGAGCGTTAACTTCTCCGGTGCAATGCCAAGAGTCGTTTCGAAGTATTTCAAAAACAGCGAAAACGTGTCCCGGTATGACTTGACCGTATTCGCACTCGCGTTACGTTGACGAGGAAGATACTCGGTCAAGTAGGGTGAAAGGTGTTTTGCAAAGTTGGTCGGTTTCATTGCGCCGCCTCCTTTGACACCTGGTCGTTAAACCAATGATTCAGACGCCCGTTGATGTCAGGGAAAATGGCAGGCGTCAACTGAAGATATCGCTGAGTCCCGCTCAGTGTGCTGTGGCCCAAATAGGTAACCAGTAGCGGCAACCTCGTATTGATGTCTTGGCCATCACGGTACCAACGTTCCAAGCAGTGAACTGCAAAGGTGTGTCGAAGGTCATGAAGTCTCGGTCCCTTGCCTCGACCGCCATGCGGGATCCCACACTCGTTAAGGAAGCGTCGGAACAATCCGTAAATCGAGCGTTGATGAAACGGCTTGTTGCGTGCAGTGGGAAAGAACGGATCCGATTCACGATGGAATGCCATCCGTTGCTTATAGGTACGCAGCCGGTCTCGAATCGAAGGTGCGACTGGAACCAACCGGTTTTTACGAAACTTGGTGTCAAGAATTCTCAGCACACCAGCCTCAGCATCGACATCTTCGGCCGTCAAATTGCAGGCTTCCGAAACTCGCAGGCCGCAGTAGCAGAGCAGCCGAAAGAGTTCCGGCATCACGAGATGGCGTTCCGGCGAGCGAGGGTCCGATGCCAATCCATCGACTCGCGTGAGCAAGGAATGTATCTGTTGGTGGGTGAAAATGTAGGGCACAAAGTCCAGCTGTGTTGCCGTGGTTGCCAATTTGGAATCCGGCAAATAGGCGGCAACTCCGTGACGCCGAGCGTACTTCGCAAATTGGATGAACATCGACATCCGCGCTCGCATGGTTCTGGGACGTTCGTGCTTGCGCAAGCGAACCCAACGTTCGGCAAGGTCACGATCAATCCGATCGGGAGGGCAAGCGTTGGCGTGAAGGTATCGGTCGAGTCGACGGAGTTCGCTCGTTTCGGCAACATAGCGGTAACCGCAGGAAAGCTTCATCAACAGAAATGCTTCCAAGTGATCGGCCAACTGGCTTTCAAACGACTTCTTCATGACGAGCCTCCTCAGGATCAAAAGCGACGGCTCGCAACGAATCTATGTCGATGCGCAGATACGTCCGAGTCGTCTCTTCAGAAACGTGACCAAGGGTGCCAGCAATGGTCTCCAGTGGAACCTTGGCTTCAAGCATTCGGCTCGCCAACGCATGCCGTAAGGCGTGCAAGCCTTTTCGACTTTCTTTGGGAAGTTGAATCCCCGCAAGACGCCGATACTTCGCCACCATGTCATAGAAACTGCAGCGTGAACCGATGGGACCGTAGGGAGCGTTGCTTTGAAGAAAGACTTCGCGAGCATCCGAACTCGGTCGGCCGTTTCGCAAGTAATCAACGAGCGCTTCGCCAACGGAATCGGGAAGTGGTAAATCCACCGCGACTCCTGTCTTTGACTGACAGAAACGAATCGCCGGCTCGTCCCAGTCGATCTCATCAAGTGTTAACAAGCGAATGTCACTTGCGCGCATGCCGAGCTTGGCGGCCAACATTAAGATCGCGTAGTTGCGCTTTCCACCGGGCGATGAGCGATCAACGGCACCGAGTAGCGCGGCAACATCGTTGGCGTTCCAAACCGTTGGTATGCGATCCTGCTGAAAGTATCGGATCTTTGGAACGTCATCAACCAAAGCTGAATCGACCAAGCCTTTCATACAAAGAAAACGTAAAAAAGACCGAATGTGTGACACTTGACTCGCAAGGGTGCGCGGTCGAACGTGTGACTGCTTTGCAACGAAGGCCTCGAGTGCTTTGGCATCAATCTCTCGAGGCGTCACGATACCACGGCGATCGAGAAAGCAACAGAATTGTCGCAGCAAGAGCATACGGTTGTTTAGGCAACGAAGGGGAGTTCGCCGGCCGTCGCCACAGAAATGTTCATAGCTTTCAGCGATCGCCTTCCAGTGTTCAGAGAATGGGATCAACAGATCGCGGTGCCGCCGACGCGTCACACAGCCATGCAAGGCGTACTCTCCGAGTGTCCGCATCGCCAAGCGGAAATGCCGTTGGTTCTTTGTCATTTCCTTATCGTGGATGTCTTCAATGCCGCGTGACCGAAGAAACTGATTACTTAGATCGACGGAGTACGAATCGTCACTCTCCGACTCAGCAAAAGCAACAAACTGATCCCACCAACGTCGATAGTGCCGAAGCGTCCCGTCGGTGTAGTGCATCTCTTTCATGGCGTCGATCGCTCCATCGACCAACAATCTCAAACTTAACTTCGTCATAAATACCTCCAAGTGCTGAACGTCCGAAATGGACACCCTCAGCACCAAGGTTCACGAAGTTATGTTCAGTTCAATCGAAGATTTTAGAGCGTTTTCAGTGAAACCGCTTGTGAACCAACGCCAGAATCTTACCGACTCCACATAATCGTCATCACCGCATAATGCAGCCCGCAAGATTCGTTAACCCGGGCGCCGCGGTCTTTGATCGCGTCCACCGCGGTCTCAACGCTTTGCAAACCCTCGCGTCCGCGAAGGACCGGTGAAACAAACTCGCAAGGTTTGCGTCCGGCCGGCGTGCGGATGCTGCCATCTCGTTCGGCTTTACAACCCGCCGGAAGCCAGGCAACCGGCAATCCGTTGTGGTAACCGCCGATCGGCGTGCGGTCGTTGCCGGGCATGTGGGTTTCGATTTCGATACCGAAGGCGATGTCGTTGGCGTGCATGGTTGGTGTCTCCGAAAAGCGTGGAATTCGTTTTGCGTTGACACACATGAGCCATGCGTTTTGAGACACCTCAAGCGAAGTTCGGAAGTAATGTTCGAGTAATTCGCAGCTTTCTTTTCATCCCCACAGGCGGCCAGGTTCGGCCCCACGTCGCCGCCGAAAACATGCGGCCACTGACCGCAAACATGCACTTCATCGCGAAAGTCGCCGACGTGTTGGCGCAGTCGCAATTCCACCGAGGGAGCCCGCCATGGAAGGCAGTAACGAAGAACTGAACCCGAATGCGATGACCGCCGAACAAACGGCCGCGTTGTTCTCCAAGTTGCGACGGCGAAGGGTTTCCGTTGCCGAAGTTGAAGCCGACATCGAGGCCGGCGCACCGACCAATGATGCCGGCCGCTTGAACCTGTTGACCTACACCGCATGGATGTTAAAGGAGGCCGGCCGTGGCGAATGACCCACGCAAACTGAAACCGAGCGAGTGCTGCCGGCTACTCAACTCGACGCCGCTCGGTACCGTCATCAACGAACGGCAACTGCATCGGCACCGAGTCGAAGCCGGTAATCGCATCGGAGATGGCCGGCATGTCGACCTATTGGCGTATGCCGATTGGCTACATGAGAAACGGCATGCACCGAAACCGGTTTCCCATGTCGACCCGTATGCAAAGCTCAAAGAGAGTGCCCGGGCGCGCAACGCCGCGATCGCTCTCGCCGGCCGCGACATTGGAGAACTGCCCGCAGTCGAGAATCCCGAGCGGAAAGCCAAGGCCGCCGGTTCCTTCCGAGCATTTTGCGAAGACTACTTCCGATTGACATTTCACCTGGCTTGGTCGCCGGACCACTTGAAGGTGATCAACAAGATCGAAGAAGCGGTCATCCGTGGCGGTCTTTTCTCTTTGGCAATGGCTCGCGGATCCGGGAAAAGTTCGCTCGCCGAAGTCGCTTGTATCTGGGCGGTCCTCAATGGCTATCGCGACTTTGTTTGTTTGATCGGAAGCGACGAAGGCCACGCCTGTGACATGCTCGACTCGATTAAAACCGAACTCGACAGCAACGATCTGCTTGCCGCCGACTATCCAGAAGCCTGTTTCCCCATCCAAGCCCTCGACGGAATCGCTAACCGAGCGAACGGGCAGCTCTTCAAAGGCAAGCGAACACAGATCGGTTGGACAGCCAAAGAAATCGTCTTGCCGACCATCGCCGGCAGCAAAGCCAGTGGTGCAATCATCAAGGTTGCCGGGCTGACCGGTCGCATCCGTGGTATGAAATTCAAGCGGCCCGACGGCAAAACGGTGCGGCCATCGTTAGTCGTTCTCGACGACCCGCAAACCGATGAGTCGGCTCGCTCGCTATCCCAATGTGCTAACCGCGAAGCGATCCTCGCCGGCGCCGTGCTCGGGCTGGCAGGCCCCGGCAAGAAGATCTCAGGCATCATGCCCTGCACCGTGATTCGCCCTGGCGACATGGCCGACAATATTCTCAATCGCGACCTTCACCCGGAATGGAACGGCGAGCGGACTCGGATGGTCAACGCGTTTCCAACCAACGAAACGCTCTGGCAACGCTACGCCGAGATCCGCGCGGAAGGATTGCGAGCCGGCGACGGAGGAGCGGCCGGCACCGAGTTCTATCGCCAAAACCGTCTGGCGATGGATGCCGGCGCTGATGTCTCGTGGAAAGAACGCTTCAACCACGATGAACTATCGGCGATCCAGCACGCGATGAACTTGAAGCTTCAAGACGAAGCCGCCTTCTTCGCCGAATACCAAAACGAACCGCTGCCCGAAGAAACCGTCGGCGCCGATCAACTGACCGCTGACCAAGTCGCCGCCAAAGTCAATAACCTCCCGCGACGCCGCGTCCCGATCGCCGGCAACCATCTGACCGCTTTCATCGACGTCCAAGGTAAATTGCTCTTCTACGTCGTCGCCGCCTGGGAAGACGACTTTACCGGCTACGTTGTCGACTATGGCACCTACCCGGATCAACAGCGAACCTACTTCACGCTCCGCGACGCTCGGCACACCTTGGCCACCGCAGCAGAAGGAACCGGGCTTGAAGGCAGCATTTACGCCGGCCTCGAATCGTTGACGAACGAGCTACTTGGTCGCGAGTGGCAGCGTGACGACGGCGCAGCGATGAAAATCGGCCGCTGCTTGATCGACGCCAACTGGGGACACTCGACTAACGTCGTGTATCAGTTCTGCCGACAAAGCTCCCATGCCTCGATCCTGCTCCCATCGCACGGGCGATTTGTCGGCGCTTCATCCAATCCCTTCAGCGAATACAAACGCCGGCCAGGCGATCGCGTCGGGCTCAACTGGCGAGTCCCCACGATCCACGGCAAACGCGCCATCCGCCACGTCATCTACGACACGAACTGGTGGAAATCCTTCACGCACGCGCGACTCGCCGTTTCAATGGGCGATCGAGGCTGCCTCTCCATCTTCGGCGATCGCCCCGACCAACACCGCATGTTCGCCGAGCAAGTCACCGCCGAATACTTCGTCCGCACCGAAGGCCGAGGCCGAACCGTCGACGAATGGAAAGCCCGCCCCGAACAACCCGACAACCACTGGCTCGACTGCCTCGTCGGCTCCGCTGTCGCAGCGTCCATGCAGGGTGCGCTGTTGTTCGGAACTGATCGACCATCCGCACCAAAACGCGAACGCGTTAGCTTCAAAGAGCTCCAACGCCGGAAAAGAAGCTAATTCCACCGCCGGCAACCTGCGCGTGCGGCAAACCGACTCAGACACCTGCCCGCCATTGCTCAAGATTGCGTCCGGGAACATAATTGCCTGCGTGAGGAACGAGCGGCTGTCATCCCTTGCGATTGTCCGCTTTGAACTATTTGAAACGACTTTCGATCCGCGATTGCAGAGCGAGGCAGGGCCTTTTATGGCTTTTACTGCTTTCGGTCGCCTTTGCGCTGACGGGGTTTGTTAGCGTTCCTTCAGCAAAGCCACCCGCAGGCCGGTCTGCCGAGCGTTTTCCTTGCGAGAATTGCCCATGCGGATGCTCCAGCGCCGAATATTGCTGGGACAAGTGCTGCTGCCACACCGACCGCGAGAAATTGGCGTGGGCAGATCGCAATGGGGTGACTCCGCCGGAGTTCCTGGTCGCCAGGGTCACCAAGTCTCGCAGTTCGGTGGCTTCGTCTTCCAAACCGAGTTGCTGCCACTGCTCAAGCAAGAAAACGGCTTCGTGCGACGTATCCCCATCGGAAAGCTCGAAACGGGATGAATCTGTAGACGAACCACGCACCAAAGCAATCTTGATGTGGAAGGCTGCGGAGTGTCGCGGCATCAGCTACTTCTGGACGATGATGGCTGCCGTTTACGTCGAGCCAGCTCACGTAATTGTCCAGGTTGATCCTCCGCTGCTTGGATGGATCACCTTCTATGACGAGCATGCTTGCTCGCATCTTATCGCTCCGGATCCTCCGATACCGTAGCTCATCTTAGTTTGGCAGTTCTGTCTGCCCAATTAAAGAATCCTAGATCCCGCTGCGCGCCAGTCAAACGGCCAATACGCAGCTGGTTTGCAAGCACGTGCGCCCTCGATACCGCTTCCATCGCCGGAGATCGGCGACGGCTCGTTCCTCACACCAACGTGGTTTTCGTCCCTTTGGCGTGGAAGCGACCTCGATAGGAGCATGCACCGATTAATCCGCAGAATACTGTTCTGCCGGTTTCGCTACCGGTACGCGCTCACAACGCAAACCAACTCCAAGCCAACATCGAAAAACGAACCATAGCGAATTGAAATATGCAAGAAAACAAGCCTACGCCACGCAGCGCATTCACGCTGATTGAACTCTTGGTTGTGATCGCAATCATCGGCATTCTCGTCGGCCTGCTTTTACCCGCAGTGCAGGCAGCCAGGGAAGCCGCGAGACGAATGAGTTGCGGCAACAAGATGAAGCAAATCGTCCTCGCAATGCACAACTACGAGAGTGCACACAAACGTCTTCCAGCCAACTACACCACGGGCTCAAGTATCGCCGGGAACTTTTCTGTATTTGCCCAGCTCGCACCTTATTACGAGCAGGCAAACGTCATCGACTTGATCGATTTTGGAAAGCCACTCGCCGTAGGATGCTGCCCCGGCACACTGGTAACTCCACACGACGTGGCCGCCGCGACACCTCTGGCGTTACTTTCTTGCCCAAGTGAAGCATCCGAACGCTTCTTTTCGGTTACCACACTGTCGGGCCGCGGTCCGACCGAGCGATATGCAGGGACGAATTATGTGATGAATTTTGGTACCGGTGTCGGCACACAATACGACACGCGAGTGCCTACCGATGGAATCCACTGGATTGATGCCGCTGTCGGTTTCAATGCGATCACGGATGGCTTGAGCAATACGGCGGCGTTCTCCGAATCCTTGCTGGGTGTTCTGAAGCAAGCCCCTACAGAGCCTACCAACGACTTTCTCCGGCGCCGAACCATGATGAATGTCCGCTGTGCGTTCATCGATCGGTCGCGGCGGCCAAGCACTCCCGGCATGGCCGGCTACAGTTTGCCAGACGACCCCAGCCAACTCGAGGCGTATACCCGGGCCAGCTCTCTTTTCCGTGGATGGTCAGGCCAGCGCGGAGCCGGATGGATTAACGGCCGAGAGTATTGGACGGGATACACGCACTATCATCCGCCACAAAGTGGAATCCCAGACATGCAAACCTGTGGATGGGGAGTCTTTGGCGCGCGTAGCAACCATCCAGGTAGTGTCCATCTCGCGTTATGTGATGGCAGCGTCCGTTTCGTTAGTGAGTCGATTGACTTGCGGACATGGCGAGCGGTTGGGGCGCGCAACGACGGGCAGGTGCTAGAGGAGTGGTAGCACTTCGCAAACTTTCCACCTACTGGTTTCAAATTCCCAAGTACATTTTTACACCCCAGAGAGTACCAATGAAAACCGCGATCTTCTACTTTGCATTTGCGATCTCATCCCTGTTGGGCGCGATGCGCTCGCATGCCCACGACACCTGGCTGGAAGCCGGTGCCGCGACTGTGCCTGTTGGCGAGTACACGTACGTTGATCTGATGCTGGGAAACCACGGTAATGATCATCGTGATTTTAAGCTGGCCAGTAAGATCACGCTTGATCCCTGCACCCTGAGCGTGGTCGATCCCACGGGTAGCACGCTTGATTTAAAATCCGCAATCACCGACATGGGCAGTGCAGAGAAGGAGGGATTCTGGACAGCGAAGTATGTGTTTGCAAAGCCTGGGCTTCATCGCTTTGTACACACACTCGATACGCTTCATCGAACGACAAGGGCGATTAAGTCCGCAAAGACATTCGTCATGGCAACCGATGGCGTGGGAAACAGCATTGACTCGGCCAACCCTGACCTCTGTCACGGGTTTGGTCTTGAGCTGGTCTTGAAAACTCCCTTTGCGACCATCGAGGCTGGACGGCCAATCGAACTACACGTCATGCGGTCCGGCAAGCCTTTTCCAGAGGCACGGGTGACCTTCGTTCCGCGTGGGACAACCCTAGCTGAGGAATTCGATTCCGATTATGAGCGAATCAGTGATTCCGAGGGGCACGTCCAGTTTGTGCCCAAGGAGGGCAATATGCTGTTTGCCATTGTCCACCATATGGCAGAAGGGGAATCCGGAGACGGCTACGAGAACACGCACTACTCAGCCGCCATGGTCATCCAAGTTCCCAACAAGGCGATCAATCTTCGCTAAGCTCTTTATCCTCGCAGTCATTGATCAACCGAGGATCCTGTATACTTTTGCGACAGCGGTTTCGGCGCGTCGGTGTCTCTGTGCTGGCAACACCGATGCGATTTCGGCCGTAAGCTTCACGCTAGCGGTCGATGCACCCGACAGCACGAAGAAATCGCGGTTCGTGCGGTCGGTGTGGATGACCGACGCAACTAGAGTTCAGCCAAGAGCGGCTCAAGGATGCGGCTCCCGTTGAATAGGCCTGCACTTGAAGGAGGAGGACTGTAGAAGCCGTTTCTTCGCAATTTCGGGGCCACGGCCCTCTGAAAAACCTCAAAATCTTGCGTTAAATTGAAGCGAGATCGGTAGCGTCACCGTGTGGGAATCACCATTGGACTTGGAACGTAATGAAAAACAGAAAAACACGATTCCGTATTCAGCTGGTCATGATGCTAAAAGGAACGCACGCATGAAAAGATGGTGGACGCCCCTCATTGTTCTCGCTGCATCGTGTGCGCCCAGCCACGCTGCCGAGAAGCCTCCTGCAAGCATCAAGGCGTTCTTTGAGCAGCATTGCTATGATTGTCACGATGCAGGCCAGGAAGGTGATTTGAACCTGGAGGGGAGGGCCTGGACGTTTAGTGATGCTGATTCATTCGAGTTTTGGAAGAAGCTCTACTTCGCGGTAAAGGATGAGCGAATGCCGCCCGAAGAGAGGCCCGGTCATCACGCCAGCGAACGGTTTCTGAACGCTCTCGGCAAGGAGTTGGGCAAAGCAGAAAAACGTATCGAAAGAAACGACGGCCGAGCGGTGGCAAGACGCCTCACCGTTCGGGAGTTTGAAAACAACGTCAAAGACCTGCTCGGGCTTCCTTACTTCGATGCCGCCAGTTTTTTGCCCGAGGACGTCGCCAAGCACAGCTTTACCAAGAGTCAGGACTCTCTCGAATTCTCATCTGTCCATCTCGAGAGCTACATGGAAAGCAACCAAACGTTGCTCGATAGCCTGGACGTGTACGAATCGAAGCCTGAGTCGACCAAAAAAGCCATGCGTTTTGTGCCGTTCGCAAAAACGAAACAGAAGGGCGACTACTCACCCGGCATTCTGAAAGAGAATGGTGAACTGCTGCTGTTCACGAACGGCTATGCGTCACATAAGACACGGCGACCAGGGTTTGATTCACGGATTGAAGCCACCGGTCACTATCGCATCACGTTCCAGGCGAAAGCGATCCAGACGGAAGAGCCACAACTGCTGGCGCTTGTCTCGCTTGGGCAGTCAGTGCGGCAAAAACCGTGGGTCGATCTCTGTTCGTTCTACGTCGCGCCCGGCGAGTATCAGTCGTTCTCTAAGAAGATCTGGCTGGAGGCAGATTCAGACCTGACGTTTACGCATCCCAATGCAAAGCATCGGCGCAATGCGACAATCATCCTGACCCAGCCCGGTCTCGCCATTTCGGAGGTCAAGCTGGAAGGCCCCTTTTACGATGAGTGGCCCTTGAAGAGACAGCAGGTACTTTGGGGCGACCTGCCCATTTCGACGAGAATCGTAAACGAAAGAAGACGATACGCCGTTCGACCTGCCGCTTCGACAAAGGCGATCCATGAGTTGATTCGTCGATTCGCCGCCTCCGCCTATAGCCACAAGCTGACGATCTCGGAACGCCAGCTATACGTGGATCTGTTCGACAGGTCGTTCGCAGAAACGCAGCACCTTGAAGAGTCTCTGCTCACAACCTACAAAGCGATCTTGTCGTCGCCGACGTTTATCTACAAGATCGAGGAAGGCGGCGAGCTTTCGCAGTACGACCTGGCCAACCGACTCTCGTACTTTCTGTGGAACAGCAAAGCGGATCGCGAGCTTCTGAAGCTGGCAGAAGACGGCAAGCTTTCACGGAAAACGTTGGCACAGCAGGCCAGCAGATTGTTGGACGACCCGAGATCAATGCGCTTTGTGTCAGATTTCGCAGAACAGTGGCTCAACCTCGACGAACTGTTTTTAACGGATCCGGATTCTCGGCTCTATCCAGAAGGGAATAAGCCCTTATTTCTTTTCATGAAGGACGAGACGACGCTTTTTCTGAACGATTTGATCAAACGTGACCTTTCGGTTTCAAACGTCGTTGAATCGAACTTCGCCATGCTCAACGAACCCCTGGCGAAACACTACGGCATTGACGGCGTCCGGGGGCTGGAATTGCGACCTATTGTTTTGCCCGAGGGGCACGAGCGAGGCGGTATTATCACACAGGGCAGCGTCCTGAAAGTTACCGCCAACGGCACCGTCACGTCGCCAATCCCCAGAGGCGTTTGGTTCCTGGAAACCATGCTCGGCACACATCTTCCGCTGCCACCGAACGAGGTTCCAGCCTTTGAGCCGGAAGTCGCGGAGGGGTTCAGTCTGCGAGAGGGACTGAAGCGGCATCAATCCGAGGAAGCGTGCGCCAGCTGCCACAAAAAGATTGATCCGCCCGGATTCGCCTTTGAGAGCTTTGACCCAATTGGCAGGTATCGGGACCAATACCGCGTTCACCATAAGAACACGTTCAAGCTGGACGGCGACGTTGATAGTTCCGGGCACATGTCCGATGGCAGTCCATTCGGAAACATTCAGGAATTTCAGCAACTCGTTCTGAGGGACAAGAAGGCGATCGCGGAGAACTTCGTAGATAAGCTGAGCATTTACGCGACAGGGACATCGCTTAGCTTCAGCGACAGAGATGAGTTGGACAGAATTATTCAGGCATCGGTCAGCCAGGATTTGGGTGTGAAGACAATTATTCTTAACTTTATCGACAGTGATCTATTCAGGAGGAAGTGATATGACGAATCTATCGCGAAGACAGGTGCTGAGATTGTCGGGCGTGACGTTGGCGCTTCCTTGTCTTGAGAGCTTCGGTGATTCAGCAAGACCAGATGAGGTCAAGCGATTTATCGCCATGCAGATGCCCTACGGATTCCTGCCCAACAACTTGTATCCTGATCGAGACATTCAGGGGAGTTCCCCGTATATGTCTGCCCTTGAAGACCTGAAGGGGTCGGTAACCCTGTTGGACGGATTTCATAATCCGGGTGTTAACAGCGGCCACGACTGCAACTTCTATTTTCTTACCTGTGGCAGAAAAGACGCAGGGAAAAATACGATTTCGTTGGATCAGGAACTGGCGGCGAAGTATCAGGGCGAAACACGATTCAAGTGCCTGGTCTCCGGCATTGGATCCAGAGCGGGAATGTCCTACACGCGTTCCGGCATCAAGATCCCGGTCCAGTCGGACCCGGCGAAAGTGTTTGCCAGGATGTTTGTCGGAGGCTCCGCTGCAGACGCGAAGCGGAAGATGCATGAACTATCTGAAGGCAAGAGCATTCTGGACAGCTACAGCTTCTATGCTTCAAAGTTCAACGGCTTGAGCGGCAGTGATCGAAGTCGGATGGACCAGTACCTCACCGCCGTACGAGAGGTCGAAAAGAGCCTGCAGGCATCGGAAGCATGGATTAACAAGCCTTATCCCAGGGTCGAGAAGATAGCGCTGCCCAACAACAGGCAGAGTGGCGAGATCCGGAACTTTCGACTGTTTACGAAACTGTTCCGACTCGCCCTGGAGAATGATTCGACGCGTATCATCACCTACGACTTTGGTCAGCTGCGATCAAGGTTGGATATTGAGGGCGTCAGTGATGGCTATCACGAAATTTCGCACCACCACAATCAGCAAAACAAGCTGAGCCAGCTCAAGGCAATCGAGCTCGAGATGTTCACGATCTACAGTGACTTTCTAAAGGAGCTCAAGGATGCGAATTTGCTCGATTCAACCATTTGCCTGTTCGGCAGCGCAATGGAGAGCCCCAATAATCACAGCGCCGTCAAACCACCCGTTCTTCTGGCCGGCGGTGGCTTCGACCACAAATGGCATAGGAAGCTCGAAAAGCGACAGCCATTGGCAAATCTGTACCTTTCGCTGTTCGACAGAATGGGACACAGCAAGTCCTCTTTCGGTTCCAGTACCGGCCAGTTTGTTCTGTGAACGCCTGCGGCGGATTGGTCGCAAGCCAGGAAAGTCATCAAGGATCATCCAGAAGCAGCCCAGGAAATGAGGTTGCTACCGTTGCGCGATGCTAATCCGACGCCATCTTCGGCGCGGACGTGGCTAGACCGGCTGCTTGAAGCGATTTTCGTTCGTGAAGGCGGTGGCGGACACCTCCTTCATTTCGCGGATTTTGCTCGGCGCGGAAGTTGGACCAGCCGAACGCATGAAGCCGGTCACCAAATCGGCTTCGGTCTGCGACACCTCCCGCAATTACCAAGCACAGGGGAGCGAAACGCCCGTTCAGTAATGGGGCTTGGGTGGATGTCACTCGGTCTCCGCCAGCGCGCACCGGCGGCCGACTCCGGATTATCGTCTCGCGACCTGCTGGTCGATTAATCCCGAGCACTTTCGGCGGGATTCTTTTTGGTGCGTGTGTCTCGCCGAGCATTTCTCGAAAAATGATTGCTCGTTTCGACTTTTGACTTCGAAAGTTGGAAGGTCTAGAGGTAACGGGAAACATCAATTCCTCCTTTAGGTCGTTTAGTGACTGAAAGCCTCGAAGATGAAATTCGCGAGAACGCCAAAGGGCCGGCGAAAGCCTCTGGCGATGCCGGCAGCGTGGAACAGCACAAGCTGACCGACCAGATCGCGGCGGACAAACATCTCGCAGGTAAAAACGCGGTCGCCAAGCCGAATCGTGGGCTTCGCTTCAACAAGATCGTGCCGCCGTCGGCGGGCTGATCTTTCTTTCACTCTCTAATCCACAAGGGCTGCCGGGGACGGCAATAGGAAACAGCAAGGATGCTGAAACGTTTGTCAGGGATCATCGAGCAAATGCGCGGCGGGCCGGCACAATTGTCCGCCGCCTCTGGACGCTCGCCCCGGCAGCCCTTCTTCTCTCGCTTGCGTGCCAGATACGACGCTGCGAACACAACTCTCGACAACCTCAAGCACTGGTCGCGGGCCGATGGGCTTTCCGCGGCAGCGGCTAACAGCCCCGATGTCCGACGAACACTTCGCAATCGTTCGCGGTACGAGGTCGCCAACAACAGTTACGCTCGCGGCATCACGCTGACGCTCGCCAACGATGTCGTCGGAACTGGGCCTCGGCTACAGATGCTGACCGCGAACGATGCGGCAAATCGTTTTGTTGAAGCGGAGTTCTTCGCCTGGTGCGAGGTCGTTGGCCTTGCCGAAAAGCTGCGAACGATGAGGCTATCGCGAGTTGCCGATGGTGAATCGTTCGGATTGCTTACGAGCAACGAACGGCTCGAAACTCCGGTGAACCTCGATCTGCAATTGATCGAAGCCGACCAAGTCGCCTCGCCGACTTTGATGCCCGACTCTCGCCGCTATCTCGATGGCATCCGGTTCGATGCCGCTGGGAATCCGATCGCGTACGACGTATTGAAGAATCACCCCGGCGATGGATTCTTTGTCGTCAATGATGAATACGACACCGTGCCAGCAGCGGATGTTGTCCATTACTTTCGTTGCGATCGCCCGGGACAGATTCGAGGCATCCCGGACATCACACCGGCGCTGCCACTGTTTGCACAACTGAGGCGATTCACGCTTGCGGTCCTTGCAGCTGCGGAAACTGCGGCTGAATTCGCTGGCATTCTCTACACCGACGCTCCCGCGAATGGTGAGGCCGATGCGGCCGAACCGTTTGAACCGATCGAGCTTGAAAAGCGAATGCTGCTGACGATGCCCGGCGGTTGGAAGATGGCTCAAATGAAGAGCGAGCAGCCATCGACCACGTACAGCGAGTTTAAAAAAGAGATCCTCAACGAGATCGCTCGTTGCTTGAACATGCCGTTTAATGTCGCTGCTGGGAATTCGTCGGGCTACAACTATGCCAGTGGGCGGCTCGACCACCAGACGTACTTCAAATCGATCCGAGTCGAGCAATCGCAACTCGCCCGCGTCGTGCTCGACCGCATCCTGCACGCTTGGCTTCGCGAAGCCATTCTCATCGAGGGCTATCTGCCGAATTCGCTTCGCACGCTCGACTCCACGTTCGAGCACCAATGGTTCTGGGACGGCCATGAACATGTCGATCCGCGTTCCCCGTGGTACGAAACGAGAACCAGATGTGATCGAATTTCAAACGCTCGAAGAAACGCGCACAAACGACGTTGTTGCCGCTCTCGAAAAGATGCACGACGGTGCGCCGGTGTCCGCCAAGCGGATCGGCGAGGCGGTTGGTATTTCGGGACACCAGACGTTGATCTATTTGCACATGGCGGCCGAGGAGGGGCGGGCCAAACCGGTTCGCACCAAGAACAGCGATGTGACGCGGGGATGGGTGCCGGGCGATGTCGGCGCATCGATGTCGCTGGCCGACGAACGAGCGACGTTGGCGGCCGATACGTTGGCTCGCCTTTACGACGGCAAACCGCTGAGCGGGCGACAGGTAGCCGAGGAAATGGAGCGCCCGACAGGCACGGTTGGACGCTGGCTCACCCATGCCGAGACGTTGGGGCTAGTCGTACGCACCGAAACGCATCGCGGATGGATTCCTATCGGCGATTGATTCCGACTATTGGTCGGCTATCGCGTGCAATGCATGTTTGTAAATGCAAAGGCAATCTTCCATCTCGCCCGCCGTTAGCTTTTGAAACGGCTTTGGCAACGACGTTGGCTCAATCCATTTCGTCGAAGGCTTGTAGCCGAGGGCCGTCGCGCCAACACGGACTCCGGCATGCAGATAGACGTACTCGGGCTTTAATTGTAAATACGCACCAAGGCGATGGGCCGTGTCGTACACCATCAATTCTCCGATACCGGAGATGCTGGCTATCGCTTCGTGAACCATCACAAATAGTTCGTGAAAGGTTTCGCAGGACTCAAGATCGTATTGCTTCAATCGTTGGTGGACTTTCTGCAAGTTCGCACGCTGTAAACGATACTGATGTGGGTGCCGTTTCCCATCTGCCGCCTTGGCGTAAGCGGCATCCGCCAACGCTTCGTCGAAGCTTCCTAGTTCTGCATAGTGCTGAGATTCTGAGTCAGCACCTGCCTGAAAGAACTTCTTGTAGTGGCGGACGATCTCTGCATGGGATTCGGGGTGATCATCGAATCGCAACGGTGGACATCCAGACTGCCGTTTGACTTTCTTTTTAACGATTTTTTGTTTGGTACTCATGGACTGATTATCTCGCAAAATGACATCGGAAATCAATGACCCAAGATTAGGCGTATGGACCAAGACACGGAAGTCTATATCGAACTCGCTGACGACGAACATCCCGACGCTGACGCTGCGGCCGAGGACACGGCGAGATTGTTAATGGAGGTTCGCGATCAACGACGAGTCAGTACAAAAATAGCAGCTTTGGATGTTCCGGGCAGTCAATCAGGCTGATTGCGATTAGGCTTAAACGTTTCTGAACCTTGAGCCAATCGGAGCCCGCGATGAATGACGAGTCAAACAACCAGATTGACGATGACGACGACCTACCACCGATGCCCGACGACGTCGCCGACGCCTGGGCTGCAGTTCTGATCGACGTTCACGAAAAGCGAAAGCACAACGTGACGACGAAAGCTTCAGATACTGAAAAGGAATCGTTTAGCAGCGAACGTGAATGATCGTACAACTCGAATCGCTAAATTCAATTCCTGCTTCTCCTCGATTTTTGTATCCGCTTGTGGCATGTTGCAATATGTGTTTCGTATTCCTCGGCGACCAAATCTTGCCGACGACCTCCGCACGCTGAGCATTCGAGGCGATAAGACGTATCGAATCCCCAAGCCGAATCCCCCGAAACGAACTCGCCACAATAGAAGCACTCATCGGGTAGGCGGACGATGTCCTTAACGGTTCGGTCTGCTCTGCCGGCTGCATGGAGTCGCTTGAAAGCAGTTACGAAACAACGCCATCGCCCGCCGTGCTTTCTGTAGGCGGCTTGAACATCGTGCAGACTGTATCTCGGAAACGATTGAATTGAATCTGCTGGTACAAACAGTTCGTAATAGACACTCGCGTCGTCCGCAGGAACTAATCGAATCTCACAAAACGCTCCTGAAACAGTTTTCCGACTTGAAGCAAACGTCGTGTCAGATTGGGACGCAAGGCGATCGACAAAACCCGTTACCGACAAAAGGTCACTCCCGATCGCCTTTGAAAGCTTTGTTCGATCCTGAAAGTACTGTTGCCCATCGAATCGATGACCAGCTAGTTCACGCGACACTCGCCACATGACTGTTTGTTGATGTTCACGCCAACACGAATGAATTGGCCAAGGACTACCAAGGCTATCGAACAGGGCGCAGCCACCGTTTTCGTCGCGGTAGAAGTAGACCTCCGTTTTGCACCAAAAGCACTTTGTCGAGTAGGTGAGTGGGCTGTAAAAGGTATCGAGACGGCGTCTCGCTCTCGCAGCTTGTTCTTGCTCATAGGTTGGGCCACTGGCAGATACCGACGATCCACTTCGATAGTGTCCTGAGATGCGTACACCATCGCTTCGGGTAAATCCCCTGACGTATGCCCCTTGTCTGCTGTGCGATCGCCTTTTGCTCATAAAATTAGTCGCTAGCCCAAAACAATATTCCTGTCGCGGATCGTTCGATACTTCGCACGAATGAACTTAGGATAATCGAATTCAATTCTTCTGGGGATTGAACGCCCCAAAGATCGAATAGCACCTCATGGATGAGACGTCGCCGACACGAATCTACAACGACGGACCTTGTTTCCCGCGAACGGCGTTGGCGGTTGAAGCGGAGAAGGCGTATCGCGATTGGTTTGCCAAGACCGCGATGAACGTTCCCGCTTGGAAGCAACCCAACCGGACTTTGTTTCGCGAACTGATGTTGGCCAGGGAACGCTTGCGAGCGAAAGCGGTTGTCGGCGCGGACCACGGCGTCTGTGTGTTTCGGCCGGACCATCCAATCGAAGCGTCGAAAGCTCGCGGGCGAGCCCAGGCGGTTTGGATCGCGATCGAAGGGTGGCGGCATTTCAGTCGCGAAGGTTTCGATACGCAGACGATTCGCACTGTGGCGATGTCCGGATGGAACGCTCGCGTGCAACGTTGGTGCAAAGGCTTACTGCGTCCCGACCAAATTGTTGTTCCGCCTCGGCCGCACGAAGACCTCGATGCCAATACCCAAGACCGCCTCGATGAGATACGCCAGTTGTCGGAACTGACCCACGACACGCTGCCCAGGGCCGCCGACATTCGGCCTCGTAGCTTGCGGCGACTGCTCGATCGCTTTTCGGCATTGAAGCGACCAATTATTCACGGGCTGCTTCGTTCCGGCGAAACGATGAACGTCATCGCTCCGCCGAAGGTTGGCAAGTCCTGGTTGGTCAGCGATATGGCTCTGGCGGTTGCGACTGGCCGGCCTTGGCTCGATCGGTTCGATACCGAACGCGGCGACGTGTTAATCATCGACAACGAATTACATCCGTCGACGTCGGCGAACCGAATCCCGAAGGTCATGGCCGCGCGAGGGATCACGGACGCCGACGTCTCGGACCATATTTTTGTTTCCAACCTTCGAGGCAACCTCAAAGACATCCGCTCGCTCGGCAACTACTTCGATCACGTCTACGAAGAACGATTCAAGATGATCGTCATTGACGCATTCTATCGAATGCTGCCGGCGAACGCGGACGAGAACGACAACGCGGCGATGGCCGGCGTCTACAACACCATTGACCGGTACGCCGAAATGCTCAAGTCCGCTTTCGTTCTCGTCCACCACACAAGCAAGGGCAACCAGTCCTACAAGTCCATCACTGACGTCGGTGCCGGGGCTGGAAGCCAAGCTCGCGCGACCGACACGCACTTGGTCCTTCGGCCGCACGAACAAGACGACGCAATCGTGCTCGACGCGGCAGTTCGTTCATGGCCACCGCTCGATCCGATTGGCCTGCGATGGAACTTCCCGATTTGGACATCCGATCAAACGCTCGACGCCAGCAAGCTCAAGAACGATGGTCGACGACGATCGGCCAAAAAGGAGAAGCCGGCGAAACCCGTGTGGACCGCCGAGAGCTTCACAGAAGCGTTCGTGACCGAGCAGCCACAAACGGCCGTCGTGATCAAGGCGGCAGCGAAGGCGGACGATGTTTCCGGCCGGCAAGCGACAACGCTTTTGGAGCATGCTGAGGCAAAAGGGCTGGTCCACCGCTGGCGGTTCGGGTCGAACCAAAAGCACCAATTCGCGACCGAGCCACAGTCACGGGATACTGGCCCCGAGCGATAGAACTAATCTTCCGGGAAATTAGGCGTATGAACTACGAGCTTTCGATGCAAGAGCGTGTAATGGTCGCGTCCCCTTTTTCGACTTTCGTAGATAATTTTTTCAAGAGTTTGGGACGCACTGATCTCGTCAGCGATGAGATCCCTCAAGAACGCGATTTCCGGTTCAGCCAATTCGTAGCCCTGGAATGACATCATAAAATCAAAGGACTCACCATGCCGGTAAAGCCGCCCTGGCAGCGGACGATGTTTCCTGCAGCCTAGCATGATGCCGTACCTAAGGTACGGGTGAACTGATTTGTGTGCGGATGCTTTCTGACTGTAAGTAATCGAGTCATGTGTAGTGACTGAATGCACTTTGCATTCGATGACAATGCGTGGCTTCCAAACTCCGTCAGCGTCGAACTCACGAATTAAAATATCGGTTTCATACTTCGTTGTTCTACGCACGGGTTCATTTCCATAACCCCGAATTTCGTGACCGTAGGCCAGCTTCATGCCTACGACTGCGGAGTAATCACCGTCTTGGATTTGGCAAAGGCATTGTTCGTTAATGCATTCGGCTAGAATTTCTACCCATTCTTTTTCGTTCATCTCATCTCCGTTCTCTACCACTTTGGGCCAGGGACACCGATTGGCTTAAAGGATAGCATCCGCGACTGCGCTACCCAACCAAGTTGATCCTCAACCTAACACGGCCAATCAAACCAACCCCTAAAACACTCCCGCCCTCGCGCGCACACCCCCTAGTACCCCCTGGGTGCGTGCGCGAGGCACGCCCCAGGGCTTGGCTAGTGTGTGCGCGCAAGCGCAGGGGCAAAGTGCGCGAGCGGGAGAGCACCCGACCGAGAACGCCAAAGAGCAAACGGAACGCGACACTGGCCGACGTGTGCGGCCGTGTGGGCAGACTACGAAGCTTCGTCGT
The DNA here is from genome assembly GCA_007745635.1 of Stieleria bergensis. Taxonomy (GTDB): domain Bacteria; phylum Planctomycetota; class Planctomycetia; order Pirellulales; family Pirellulaceae; genus Stieleria; species Stieleria bergensis. Next base: position 6,574,088 of record CP036272.1, on the reverse strand, counting down.
TGGCGATCGAACTCTCAATAGCGTCAAGGCGTTTCTCGATCCGTTCTAGCGTTGAAGCGAGGGCAGCGATTTCGGGCAGCACAAGTTCGCGAAGAGCGCGACGCGTATTGATCCGGTTTGCAAGGACGGGCAAGAACCTCTGCTTCGCCTCGGCCGGATATGCCTCGTACTCGTCGAGCGAGCTTTCGAACTCTTGCGAAACGAGGTCTGGATCGTCCTGCGTGAATAAAGCCTTCTTCCCTTTTCGAGTGTACGGCTTCCGGATCGGACTAGCTGCATACGAAACGCCCCCAGGCAGACTGAAGGATGTGAAGTGAAATGGACGTCGTTTTCTCATCATCGAAACCCCTACAGAAAATGTTTTAGGTACTCCGAGAAAAATGCGTTTCTCGAAAAGGGCCGCGGGAACAGCCACGCTTATAGGCAGAGTTTGATTGTTGTACATGTCCGAACGGTGGGCCAATTCATGGACGAAGACGATCTCGAAAACTTTGCCGTTCCGATCACGCATGTGCGTGATTCACTTGGGTTCTATTACCAGCACGTTGCCGAAACCGAACGACCGGTCGTGATCCAGCGATACCGCGACCGATCCGTCGTCATGGTCCCCCTTTGGGAATGGCGATGGCTTAAACAAATCGAAGCCAAGGTTCGCGCTGGCGAACCCATCATCACGGAGAAAGAAACCGATGGACATTGACCGCCTTATCGCCGATGCCAAAGACCTTTGCTACCGCGTCGCGCCCGCTGAGCTATCCGGTTCGCCGCTCTGGGTCGTGCCGCAAACCAACCTGCCACCGATGCTCGGCCGACACACGGTTTGCTATGGCTACACGTCGCCGAGCCTCGACATGCACCTGCATCACTGCTTTTCCGATTGGGAAGGCATTCGTGGGCCAGTGATAGTGCTGGGCAATCTGAATATCGAGCGAGACTTCCCCGAGCGAACGTACAACAAAATGCTCGGCACCACGCTGCACGAACTGGCCCACATCCTCGAACGCCCGTCGCTGTTCCAACCGCGTCCGTACAACCAGCAGTACATCCGCGCCGAAGCCATCCGAATCGCCGACGCCGTTTCTCGCGACGAAGATGGCGACGGTTCGACCCCACCATGGACGACGCATGAATCTCGGTTCATGCGGATCGCGTACCACCTGCGCCATCGTGCGGCCGGTCTCGGCTACGACATCCGAGCGGACGAAGTCTACAGCCCCGAGCGGTTCGGCATGTCGCCGGCCGCCAAGTACGCGCAAGCGATCAAGCCTGAAGCGGACACGTTGTGCGCCGCGTCGTTTCGGCAGATCTGTTCGCAACCCGTCTCACCCGGTTTCAAGGCCATCTACGAGGCCGACAAACGTTCTTGGATCAACGCCCACCCCGAAAGGCAAAGGAGCCACAATGAATTTGACATCACTACTTGAAACGATCACCAACCGCCAACGCCAGCGACGCATCACCAAGTGGTCCGACTACCGGCGATTGGTCGCCAGCATTTGCGACGGCAAAGAACCGGACGCCGACAAGATCGCCACTGTGCTGGCCGACAACGAACGGACGCTCGACGAGCTACGACACGACGCCGAACTACTGGCCCGCCGTCGAAGCCTGCGTGACGAGTACGACGCGATCGCGCCGCTCGAAAGCGAAGCGGCCAAACTCGCCAAGCAGATCGACACTGCTGAGCAAACCCTCGAAGCGTTGACGGCAAAGCACGAAGCAGAAATGTCGCCGCTTTACATCCGGCGAACGGAGATCAACACGATCCGCAAGCGAGCGTCCCAGGCCCGCATGGAACTACGCAACACCTGCGAGGACCGCGAACTCGTCGCCGAATACGATTCGGTTGTCGAAGAACTCAGCGCGGCCGACCACACGCGAGCGTCCCTCGCCGAGGAAATGGACAAACGCGAAAGCTGGGCTCGCCAAGACCGAGAGAAGGCGAAGGCGACACCGTTCACGAACGAAGCGAACCGCTACAAAGAGCAAGCCGAAACTCACGAAGCCATCCTTGCCGACCTGCGAGCCAAATACGAGCCCGCCGAGAACACCGTCAGCGTGTTGCAAGAACGCTTATCGGAAATCGAAGACCGCTTGCTCGAACCGTAGCTCCCTGATTTGCATTTCCGCCTTTGTTGACATGACAGCCAATCAAAGTGAAACTCCGCACTGTTCTCGACCATTCCCGCGGTCGCTTTTCAATGAGTTTCTTGTTCATCGAAGAAATGCAAGTGTTTAGACGATTGAGTGCTAAATCTGTCTTGGTCCATGTGGTTTTCGTGTTAGCAATAGGATTCTTCAGCGGGCTCTTGAGGGCGCAGGAGAACTCGCAACTCGATTTGTCCGGCAGATCGCTGACAAGCGAGCAGAAAGAAGAACGAGTAGAGGCGAAGTTACTCCGCGTAATCGATGGCGATACAATTGAAGTGTTGTCACCAGAGTTTGCGAAGACACGAATTCGGATCAACGGCATCGACGCGCCTGAACGGGGGCAGCCGTTTTCAAATGTTTCGAAGACAACGCTGATAGGACTCTTGCGACTGGACACCGTGCAGTACGAAAAGACAGGAACGGATCGCTACGGCCGAGTTGTTGCGGAAATCTATGTAGCGGATGAGCGGATAGCTCTGAAGTTAGTTCAACTCGGTGTCGCATGGCACTACAAGCAGTACTCAAAAGACAAGTTGCTCGCAGCAGCGGAAGATAAGGCTCGAACTTCCAAACTTGCAATCTGGTCTGATCAGAATCCCGTCGCACCATGGGATTGGCGAAGGCGACCAAAAGCGGAACGAGATCGGATTGGCTCTGGCCATTAGCTCGAAATAGCGTTACCGCCTTCAATTTTAGTGCCCCAGGATATTGGTACCCCCACTATCGCGAGTGCGTACTTGTCTTTACAAGTACGCACAAGTGCGGTATTTTGTTTTTGAACGAAAGCTCGGGAGACCAAACGTGTCCGGGACACAACGGAAAATAACGGTTCTGTTAACAGATGATGAATTCGATCGATTTGACGGATTCTGCAGGGAGAACGGTTTCAAGAAAAGCACGTTACTGGTGCGTTTAATGAAGGAGTTCCTCGAAAAACAGAATGGTCTGGATTTCAGTACCAACAAAACGCAACGCAATTCGAACTCAGTTGTCGACAACAACGAATGACTGAAAAAAGGCGAGACCGCAGGAATACCACATGAAAAAGAAAGCGACAAAAAAGAAGCCGGCTGACTTGCCAGGGTCAAGCGACTCAGTTCGGTTGTCCTTCACAACGAAGTTCGGCGCAGCGTATCACGGTGATTCCAAGGTCATGCTTCGCGAGCATGTCGAGGAAGAGTCCGTTGACCTAATCATGACCTCTCCGCCGTTCGGATTGGTTAGGAAGAAAACTTATGGCAATGCGGATGCGGATGACTACCTAGATTGGTTCCGACCATTTGGCGATGCGTTCAAACGAGTTCTGAAACCGAGTGGATCATTGGTGATCGACATTGGTGGCGCATGGATCCCAGGGCAACCGACGCGAAGTCTCTACCACTACAAGTTATTGATCATGCTTTGTGAAGAGTTTGGTTTCCATCTTGCACAAGACTTTTTCTGGTGGAACCCTGCAAAACTTCCGACTCCAGCGGAGTGGGTAACGGTGCGTCGTGTTCGAGTGAAAGACGCAATCAACTGCGTATGGTGGCTTTCTCCAACACCATGGCCGAAAGCAAGCAACAGGCGAGTGCTGACTCCATATAGCGACTCGATGAAAGGACTACTAAAGAATGGATACACGGCAAAAAAACGCCCGAGCGGGCACGACATAAGCGAAAAGTTCAATATTAACAACGGCGCATCGATCCCTCCCAACTTACTCCCCTTTCCGAACACAGACAGTAATTCACATTACCTTCGCTACTGCAAAGACAACGATCTTCCATTGCACCCGGCGAGATACCCGGCTGAACTTCCAGAATATTTCATTAGGATGCTTACCGACCCAGGCGACCTGGTTATCGACCCCTTCGGCGGAAGTTGCATTACCGGTGAGGTGTCTGAGAGGCTAAGACGAAATTGGATGTGCGGCGAGTTGGTCGAAGAGTACTTAGCAGGTGGGAAAGGTAGGTTTGAGGGACCAGCGGTTGACGAGGACTCAAAAAGCACGAGCAGAGCATCGTATTCGGTGAGTAGCTCCGCCTGTCTTTGGAACGGAACTGCTGGCGAACCACTACCATCCGATGGTGGGCGAACTCGGCCGAAGAAAGCTGCCTGCAAGGATGACGCACCGAAGGCCAAGAAGAAGACGGCGAAAAAGAAAGCGACCAAAAAGAAAGATTAGTCTTCTGTCGAGAATCGTTCTGCCCATTTCAGCATATTGTCGTTTTGCAGATCTAGCAGCGAGAGCGGTACAGGCGTTTGCGAGCAATCAACGCTAGCCATCGCGTCACCTGGAAGATTGCTAACGGCGATAATGGATTTTCGCAGCAAGGCACCTTGCTCGTTGCAATGCGAGTAGAGCCTAGAGTAGCGAACAAGTTGCTCAACCGCAGCGCGTACTCCTTCCGTCCACGAACCTACACCTCCAAAAAACTTCGCTTCTCCAAGAGCTAGAACAGATTGCTTTACGCGGTCAACAACTACAACATCGGGTCGGTCAGATCCAACACCGATCTTGAAATGCATAAGTATCTCGTTGACAATCCTTTCGCTTGGTTCGGGCTCTGGGAAACTTTGAAGTGGTGAACGGCTTTGCCAGTAGACATCGCAATCTCCAAACGAGGCGATTGGCCGGCTGGAACCATATTCAATTGGATGCAATGTAAGTTTTGTTTTGAGTGTCTTGGAAAGCGTCTCCGCCATTCGTAGTGCGAGAAGAAGCTCGAACTTCTGCCACTCTTCCAATGGGCCAACTAGTGAGTGGTTTAGCAGACGCATGACTGTTTGCTCGTCTCCCGACTCGATTTTGCAGAGCAGTAGAAATGCGTCATATGCCCTCCGGTAGAGCATGCGTCGAGACTTCCCTGCTTGAACCACTGCTTTCTTTGAAGGTCGACTTCGTACGTTCGTCTGCTCGATCGCTTCGCCAATGCCACTCAGTCTAGCGCATGACTCGAGCCTGTCCGAAATAGCTGAAACCCTCGCGTTGTATCCTTTTGATTGATCTAGCAAATTTTTGTAGCGTCTCAATACGTGTCGACTCATTTGAATTACCCAACCAAGAACATGGTTGGGACCTTCGGCAAAGCTCTTCTTGGGTTCATAGTAGACGCTCCTACTCCGGTCTCCAGATACGCGTCTTTCGATCACCGTCGCATTGGTCAAAAGCCGTCCGCGCACAAAACCTGAGCTACATTGCAGGTCAAACTCCTGGGACGCTTGGGCTTCGTGTCTGTTGTGCAGCAAGTGGTTTACTAGGTTTTCCAACTCGCCTGAAATTGCCCATTGGATTCGAAGGTACTCCAGGTCCTCGGAGATTAACGAATCACTTTGGCCAAACCGAACGCCGTTGCCTTGTCGAAAATAGCGGATAAGCATACGGACAATATGCTCATCCAGTGCAGGTTCCACCACCATCATATTGACAATTGAATTAGGCGTGAACTCAATAGCATTCGTGCGTCTTGAGAAAGCTTCAGCGCATCTGCGATTTTATCCCGCAACGAATCAGATTCGTCTCTTAGTATTCCATCGAGCATTGGAAATACGTAAACGCTAAGTGCATCTAGCAAAGGCATCGACAAGCCTTCCTCATCTGTTGGAGCGAAGAAATCAAAACCGTCAACTTCACCAAGTACGTACCTGATAACATCGATGATTGGTGCTGCTCCGATTGGTCGCACGTCGTTGATAGCGGACCAGACCTCCGCAAGTGGAGACCGCGATGTCGCTGGAATTTCTGAGGCTAAGTCACGCGACAAATACTCTCTTAAAAACGCATCGGCATCGCTCGGCTCAGCCACATATATCCAGGCGAAGCGTCGTGTTAAAGCGTAAGACATTTGATACAGCGAAGCTTTGTCTATCGAATTGATCGTTGCGATGATCATCCACTTGCTTGACGGCGAGTAACTAGCAGGTGGATTCGATGTGCCTTTGGGGCGAATCTCAACTCGGCTTGATTCCGGATCGTTCGGGTCTGAAAGATACGGTAGAACAGTGCTTTGTCCGCTGAGAACCGAGAAAAGCGGGCCAATGACTTTGTCAATGTCACATCGATTAAGCTCGTCAAAAATCAATGGTCTGTCGAAGTTCTCAAGCAGCACTCCAGGGAAGAACTTTAGCTTTCCGTCGGCAAGTGGTATGTAGCCTCCAAGAACGTCCTGTGAGGTGAAATCGGACGAACCTGTAATGAGCTTCCATTGTTCGGATATCTCACCTGCGACTCGCTGCGCAATCGTTGTCTTGCCCGTCCCCGGTGGACCGTAAAACATGATGTGTCGACTTCCTGCCTTTAGAGCAGCATTGATCTGCCTATACACACTAGGGTCGATTCCAATGAGTTCGGAAAGAGGTTCGACGACTTGCTTGTCTTCGAGGAGCCCTCGATTTGTGCTCTCGTTCGATTCGTCTTCGCTACGCGCGTCAAGCGAACGAGCAATTTCGTTAAACATTGCATCGACATCCGATGCCCGGTTGCCTCGGTATGTTTTTACAGGACTAGCCATTTGCCGCCTCGCTTTCTTCATTGGAAAGCTGACGGACAGGATTGACTTGAATCAATTCTTGTATTGCAGCAGTTGCTTGGTCGTAACTTATTTCGATCTTCTCGGTCGCTGAATCGTGAGTGAAGGGCCTGTCAAATTCTCCGATCGCAACTAAGCCGGCTTCGATGTAGGGTTGAACTTCGCCCAAATAATTGAATTCTCCAGTTCTTGGGTTTAGGCCATCAAACACTTGACCGCTGCTTCCGTTTTTAAGGGCTGACGGAAAGATGAACCAAAGCAACCATTCCCATTCTTCAAAATACTCAAATCGTCGGTATCCTAAATGAATGACGGGGGCGATACGAACACATAGGCCGCCAACTGAACGATGGGCGGTGTTCGCATAAGAAAAGTTTCCATTGCTATTCTCCTCAGGAATTACAGCAGACACTCCGTTGGATGTCGTTTCCAGATGCACCAATAGTCGCGAAGGCTTAGAGTTCATTGACGAATGGCTCCAGAAGCCGGTCTCGCTATTAATCGTTTGCCGCAAGTCATCGAACTTTCCGCCGCTAACTGCATTCTCAAGTCCGTACTCTGAAAGCATTTTGTTTAAGCGAGAAGCGATGTCGCGGCGTCTAGTATGTCGATCTGATGGCATCGGATTCAGTCTCGTGTTGTGAAAAAGGTTGCTAGCCTTGAGTGTAGGTCCTCGGTGCTCATCCAAGTTGGAAGCTCCTTGACAATAATCGGATTGCCAGCGGAGAGCTTAGCAATGATTGCTTCTATATCTTCAGGTCGCGATACGACCTGAAGAAGCTGGCTGGCATTTTCAATTGCGGCATACTTCTTTCGGACAATACCTAAAAAGAGTATGCAGTAGATCAGGTCCGCGCGTGTCCTTGCATTCTGTGACGCAATGAAAAGGTTAGAGCAACGAGTAGTAACAGCATCCAAATGAGCAGCACCCCAATTTTGCGAGGTCGTGTCTCTGACGAATGCCCCGATAACTTCGCCGGAGTTTTCAGGATTGATCTGATTCCATCCAGCGAGTGCATCGACGCTCAGTTTTAGCATTACTTCCCTACGCAAATCTTGATCTATCGTATCTGGCGTGAGCAATCGATCTAGCGTTTTCAAGTTGTTTGTATTGATTGGTCCATCGGAAAGCTCTTCTAGGATGCGACTCAGTTCCGATGAATTAGCTTCACTCGTTCTTCCTTGCGTGCGACTCCGCCAAGCATCGATGAGGTCGCTAACCGTCTGGTAGCGACGGGAGATGCGGTTCTCTGTGCTTCGTTCGACAATGATCGCGACATCCTTGGGCAAGCGATCTAAGCTTTGGACTGACGAGGTAAGTCGTTCGGTGTGCATCTCGTAAAGCATTCGTCCCAAATTATAGATGTCAGAACGATGGTCGACGTTCTTCGCGTCAGTACATTGCTCCGGCGACGCATAAAGTGAAGAGCCCATGAACTGGCCCGTTGCTGTGAAACGATCTCCTTCGACGTCCATGACTTTGCCAATTCCAAAGTCCGTCACTACAACGTCGTCGAAATCATTCAGAAGAACATTGTGAGGCTTTAGGTCACGATGGATAACGCCTTGACTGTGCGCATAGTCGATGGCGTTGAGTACAGCTACGAATACCTTATCAATTCGTTCGTCGTTTCCAATCACGTCATTCATAACGTCTCGGAGCGACGTTCTGTAGAGCGGCATCACGTACCAATAAGGAGGCGAGTCCAACTGCGAATCAAGCACTGGGATAATGTTCGGGTGCACGAGATTTTGTTGAATGCGAACCTCTTGCTTGAATCTTCGAACCAACTTGTCGCCTAGATGACTGAACAGGATTTTCTTCGCAAACTCCTTTCCGTCGGAACTTCTCTCGCAGCGAATAACGTCGGCACAACCGCCGTCCCCGAGTTTCTGTTTGTCGTTGTAAGTTTCCATCAAGGGCCGTTCCATCGGACATGAACGATTGGTCGGTAGTGAACCAGCGTCAATTCTTGCTGGGAGTTTTTGGGATGCGTCATTTTCTATTGCGTTGAATTGTATCGCATACGGTGCACTTGCCGACAGGTGGCCAGTTTCGTCGCGTTTTCCGGCACACGAAAAAGTTCTTGGAATAGCTCCGGAAAAGCGCTGGATGTGTTTCCGAGACAGAGGTAACTGTGTGGTCCCGTTGGCCACGGTGGCCAACGCGGAACCTCGAAACCCCAACTACGGGAACACAAACATGGCTACGAAGAAAACCACCACCGCTACCAAGACCGCTGCCGCCAAGAAGAATTCGGCAACCAAAAAGCAGCCCGCCAAAACGACGAAGGCGACCACGGCGAAGAAGCCTACCGCTACGAAAACGAACGCCAAGAAAAAGCTCAGCCAGATCGACGCGGCCTTGGCGATTTTGAAGAAAAGCCGCAAACCGCTTTCATGCAAAGAAATGGTCGAAGCGATGGCCAAGGCAAAGCTTTGGACTTCCCCAGGCGGCAAGACGCCCGACGCGACCTTGTACGCCGCAATCCTCCGCGACCTGCGAAAGGGCACCGACGCCCGATTCAAGAAGGCAGCGCCCGGTCGGTTCACCAACGCGTAAGCGAACCGCCCGAAACGCTGACCACCACCGTGAAGGTTTCGCCCTTCGCGGTTTCTTGATTTCGCACCTACCAAGAGGACCAAACCATGAAGACGTTCTACGTTGCCACGCTCGCCCGCTACGTCCTAGTCGACGCGGCCGACGAAACCGAAGCCGCGTCGTTGGGCCGAGACGCCCTACACGCGTTGTACGCCGACCTGCGGGCCAAGCACGGCCGAGACATTCCTATCGAGATGCGAACCGTTCGTTTGGCCACAAACGCGGAGATCAACCTTTTGCAATTTCACCAACGCATGCTTCGTGAAGATGCGGTTTTGCAATTGAAGGCAGGCGATCGGATTCGGTTGGTCCGCATGGCCGACGATCCTGATCCCGTTCCGGTTGGCCAACGCGGAACGGTCGTCGATATCCATCCGCACGACGGTTGGACGCAAGTCGATGTCGATTGGGATAGCGGCCGGTCGCTCATGCTTTCGATCCCGCCCGACGAGATCGAAATCGAAACGGGCGAAGCGATGGAGGGCCAACAATGACCAAACGCAAAACGCGAACGAAACCGGCCGTTGGCTACATCCGCATGTCGACGGACAAGCAAGAGGAAAGCCCCGAGCAGCAACGTGCCGAGGTGATCAAGCTGGCCGACAAATATGGCTTCCATATCATTCGCTGGTATCAGGACGACGCCATCAGCGGAGCGAAGACCCGCCAGCGAAAACAATTCCTGCAAATGATTTCGGACGCGACGGACCGCGCCGACTTCGGTGCGATCCTTTGCTGGGACCAAGACCGGTTCGGCCGCTTCGATTCGCTTGAAGCCGGTGAATGGATTTCGCCGCTACGCCGAGCGGGCGTTGAATTGATTTGCGTCGTCCAAGGACGCATTAATTGGGAAGACTTCGCCGGTCGCATGATCTACCAGATCACGCAGGAGGGCAAACACCGCTACTTGGTCGACCTATCGCGAAACGCTCTGCGAGGCATGATCCACTACGCCAAGAACGGCAACGTGATGGGCATGCCGACGCCCTACGGCTACGACCGCGTCTACTTCGATGAGAACGGCAAAGAGATGTGCCGTATCGAACGCGGCGTGCGGTTTCGCAAACCACGAGCATGGTCGGCGAAACTGGTATTGGAAGAAACGCGTGGCGAGGTCGAAACGCTGCGTTGGATGTTCCGAACGTTTGCAACCGAGGACCGGAGCGCCCGCTGGCTCGCCGTCGATATGAACAAACGGAAGGTGCCCTCGCCGAGCGGAGGCGAATGGGATTTCTCGCACATCAAAAACCTGCTTCGCCATCCGGTTTACATCGGCACGCTGGCCTATGGTCGCCGCACTGCGGGCTTGTACCACGGTGTGGGTGCGGACGGCGAACTAGTCGAATCGAAGACGACACGGGGCGACGTAGACGGCTTCGCTCCGATCCTGGTCCCGAACAACCACGAAGCGATAATTGACGACGCGACGTTCGCAACCGTGCAAGAAAAATTGAAGGCGCGGTCAAAGGTTTCGGGCGGCCGGTTTCGGAAGTACTTGCTCTCGGGCATCCTGCGTTGCGGGCATTGCGGTTCGATCATGACGGGCGCGAGCCAGGGCAAGGGCCAATACCAGTACTACAAATGCAAACGCTCGCGGGTTTCGGGAACGTGCAACAACTATTCGATTCGGACGGGGATTATCGAAGCGACGTTGATCGAGCATTTTCGCGACATCTGGCTTTCGCCCAAAGGCCAACGGGCACTTCGCAAAGCGATCACGAAGGTCATAACCCGCAAGGCCAACGATCGGCCAAGCGAAATCGCCGCGTTACAACATCGCCTCGATGCACTTGAATCCCAGATCGCCAAGGGCAAACAAAACCTGCTGTTGGTCGACGCGGAAGACATGCCGGACCTCAAACGCGTTCTTTCGGGTTGGAAGGATGACCGAGTGCAAATCGAAAAGCAGCTATCCAGCCAAACCCAGCCCGCCAGCGAGCCCGAGGTCGATGCGGACGCGTTGATCGAAGAGCTACATCACCTCGAAGAACATCTCGCCGGAAACGAAAGCGTGCTGGCCCGCGAAGCCTTCCGACGCATCTACAAGACCGTGACGTTGTATTGGAACCACAGCGGACGCCGCTACCGCGCCATCGAACGAGCGGAGGTCGAACCGCACCATCCTTTCGCACTAACGGCGACTCCGTCGATCCCGCGAAAGAAGCCAATGCCCAGAAGATCCGTCTCGCCAGTCATACGACTACTCTGGCTATCGAATTTGCGCGGCAGGGGCGTGACTGGGAGACGGAACTCAAACAACGTGCGAAAGAGATCGCCCTGATGCGTGACCTCGGTCTGACGATCGAGTCCGACGAAATTGATTCTTCATCCGAACCCGAAGTCACGGAAGACCATGCCGAAGACGCTGAACCCCAAACCGCTTGAAGCCGAAGCCGAATCCGTCCCCAGTTCGCTACGCATCGTCTGCGATGACGCCGCGACGATCACACTGGCCGCGGCCGATCCGCCGGTCGAAGGCGATGACAAACCGGCGCTGCGGAAGTTTTCGATGGTCGCTTACACCGGCGGAGCGATGCGACTCGGCGGTTGGCCGTACCCGGTCGTCGTCGACCTGGCAGGTTTGCGAGTGACCCGCAAGTCGCGACCAATCCTCAAAGACCATGACCGTGGATCGATTGTCGGCCACACCGACGACATCAAGATCAGCGAGCGTTCCCTGGAAGTCGCCGGCGTCATTTCCGGAGTCGGTACGACGGCTCAGGAAGTGATCGCCACGAGCGAGAACGGATTCCCCTGGCAGGCTTCGCTCGGAGCCAGTGCCGACAAAGTGGTCTTCATCCCGGAAGGCAAAACCGCCAAAGCCAATGGACGCGATCACACCGGTCCGCTTTACATCGCCCGCAAATCTACGCTGGGTGAGGTTTCCTTTGTCGCGCTCGGTGCTGACGACAACACCGAAGCTCGCGTCGCAGCCGGACAAGCCGATGAGGACGTTTCGGAAACCGGCGACGAAGAATCCACCGACGACCTCGAACCTGTCAACGCGAGTCTCGACATGAGCACGAAGCCGAAAGCCAAACCGCAATTCCACTCGGCTGTAGATCAAATGCGTGCCGAGGCCGCCGCTGAATCACGCCGCATCGCCGGCATTCGAAAACTGTGCGGCGACAAGCATCCAGCCATCGAGGCCGACGCGATCGAGCAAGGCTGGTCCATCACCAAAACGGAACTTGCCGTGTTGCGAAGCGAACGCCCCAAAGCACCCGACCAATCGCAACACTCACCGCGATACAACCGTGAGGTCCTCGAAGCCGCAGCTTGCTTGTCGGTCGGAATCGACGAGAAAGCGCTGGTTGCCAGCTATGGCGAACGCACCCTCGAAGCGGCACATCCGCTTCGGCATATCGGATTGAAGGAACTCGTGGCCGAGTGCGCGCGCAGCGAAGGCATCGATGTCCCGCGTGTCTTCGGCGACGGAACGGAGACCATCCGCGCCGGTTTCTCGTCCATGAGCCTGCCGAGCATCATGGAAAACGTCATGAACAAGACGTTGTTGGCCGCCTATCAAAACCAGCCCATCGCGGCGTTTGATCTCTGCAGCGTTGGAACCGTCAGCGATTTCAAAGAGGTATCGCGGTACCGTCTGCTCGGAACCGGTGGATTCGAGCAAGTTGCTCCCGACGGTGAACTCAAGCACGGAAAACTGTCGGAGCAGAAGTACACGAACAAGGCTGACACGTACGGTCAGATCCTGACGCTGACCCGGCATGACATCATCAACGATGACCTCAACGCTTTCATGGACATCCCGCGACAGATGGGGCGTTCCGGTGCTGAGTCGATCGATGATTTGTTCTTCACGCTGCTGCTCAAGAATTCGGGCTTCTTCTCTGCCGGCAACTCCAACTTATTATCCGGTGCCGACACCAAGTTTGGGCCGGACAGTCTGACGGTTGCTAAGACCACTTTCCGCAAACAAAAAGCTGGGCCAGGATCGAAGGCTAAGGATCAGAAGCCGATCAACATCCGGCCAGAATTCTTGGTTGTTCCGGTCGAGCTGGAAACGGAAGCCGAGTTGCTTATGGGTTCGGCGCAGTTGATGATCGACGCCCAAGGCTCACCGACCAAGATTCCGGTCGACAATCCGCACCGCAACAAATACCGCATCATCAGCATGCCGCACTTGTCGGATCCATATTACCAGGGTGCGTCTGCGGCCGCCTGGTATCTGTTCGCGAATCCCAGCGTGCTGCCGGCGTTCGAGATTGTGTTCCTCAACGGCCGCCGCACTCCGGTCATCGAACGAGTCGAGATGCCGCCGAACACGCTGGGCATGGGCTTCCGCTCCTACATCGACTTCGGTGTGAACTCGCAAGATCACCGCGCGGCCGTGAAGGTCACCGGCGAATAAGTAGGCGTGAGACCTAAGGCGTAAGGCCTGAGGTCCAAACCGCACCATTTCCTTCTTCTTCCTCAAGCCTCAGGCCTCGAGCCTCAAGCCTCTTATGCAAGCTCAATTCATTCACGACGGAAAGCACGTCGACTTCACGCCTGACGTCGATGTGCCGGTTGGTTCGATCGTCATCCAAGGCGACTTGGTCGGCATCACCAAACGCGATCTCAAAGCGGACGTGCTCGGCTCCATCGCGGTGGAGGGTGTTTTCGATTTCCCGAAAGCCATGGCGAGCGAAGACGAGTACTCCGCCGGTCAGAAGGTCTACGCCACGAACGACGGCATCATCACCCTGATCGATACCAACACCGTGTATCTCGGCAAGGTCGTCGCAGATGTCGCGGCGACCGATGAGTTCGTCCGTGCGCGTCTCAGTCAGTGATCAACCAAGTGATGAAGCCACGTGAGCAACGCCATCATCGTTCCCGCTGGGGCCACCTTCGTTCATGAAGGTGACACCATCCCATTCGTCCCGGATGTCGACATCGCACCGGGCGACGTGGTGGTTCTGAACAAATTGGTGGGCGTCGCCAAGTTTGGCATCTACGCAGGTGCTCGCGGGAGCATCTCGGTCAGCGGGATTTTCTGCCTGGTGAAAGATCCAACCACGAATGTTCCCGCCGGCACGATTCTTTACTGGTCCGAGATCAGTCATCACGTCATCAAAAACCAGTACCAGCATTCAATGATTGGCATCTCAGTCGAGGATGCACCGCCAAGTACTCCCAACGTTCTGGTTCGACTCCTTCAGTAAGGCGATTCATGAAACCGCACCGCATGGATGCACGAATTCTACTTTGCGGGCTCGCGCTGATTGCATGCACAGGCTGCCTCCCCGAGGCTGACGTGCAAGTACGACGACTGCCGGCACCGCCGCCCGAACAACCAATTGCGAACCTTCCTCGCGAGTTGCATCAATGCAATTGGACTGGCCGACTCAATCAAGGCAGCTGTGTTCACGCGTCACTAGTCAATCACCTGCGTTGGTTGAACGAATATGAGCTTGGCGAACGTTGGCGAGCGACCTACAGCGACGGCGAGTGGGACACGCGATTGCGAAGTCGCCTGGATGCGGCCGGCATCGACTACAGCTACACGATCAAAGCCGACCCGCGTTTTCTGGATTGGGCAACTGCCACGCGTCGCGGTGCGATCCTGTGGTGGAAGCCCGCCCATTGCTGCACCTTCGTCGGATGGGTCGAACGAGAGGGACGTCAATATGCAGCGATCCTCGACAACAACTATCCCGGCCGATTTGAACTGACACCAAGAGAGCAGTTCGTGCGTCTTTGGGCCGGCTACGGCGGATTCGCTCTCACGGTCTTGGAAGACCCCGCCAGTTCTCTGCCTTATCGAAGTTACGAGGTTGTTGACGGTTCGCGCTGAGTGCGAAGTCGTCGAAGCAACAACTTTCTCGCCACAATCCCTGCATGGAGCAATGTGAAAAGTGAAGGATGAAATTCGGATCAAGCTCAGTGTCGGCCTGATCGTCGTCGCGGTGATTCACGCTGTTCTATTGGGCGGCGTGTTCACAGCATTGCATCAACGACCTGCGGCTCAAAAGCAGGTGGATTGGTCATTGCCGTCATCTCCGCCGGTCACTCCCGAAGTCGGTCGCATAGAGAAGCTGGAGATTCCGCCAACGGTGAACTTGCCAGCCCAAGCGGAAATGAAGCAACAGATCTTCAGGCGGCGTTGCAACCCGTGCCAGCCGACGGTGGTTCAGCCTTCGTATTCTGTTCCAACGGTCACTGTCCAGCCTGCAACGCCTTCGGTGCCGATTGTTGTCACGCCGACCAAACCGATCGCGACGCCCAAGTCCGAGAAGAAGCGTTACCAACTAGCGCTATTCGTCGGCAGTGATGCCAAGAGCAAGCGATTGCTTGATTGGTTCAATAAAGATCCCAAGCTGATCAAATTCAAATCGAGCTGCGAGTTTCAGGTCTACACGTCCAGCAACGCTCTCTATCGGAGTCGCTACCAAGAGATCGTCCCAATTAGCCAGTTTCCGGTCGTCTTGTTCCAGGACTCAACCGGCGGACACGTTCATGCTGCTGGGCACACGATGCTGCCTGAAACTGCGGCTGAGTTGTACAGCGATCTTCAACACAGTTTCGGGCTGTACGAGCAAACTCGTGAAGCCCAACAAACGGGAGCCATTCGAGAACGGGGCTATTCCTGGGACGACGCGATCTCGCCCACCATGCAGCTTTCCTCTGAAGACTGCCCCGACGGGTATTGCCCGGTCGAACCCAGTGACCGCTGGCGACCGTTTGATCGCGACACCGAACGCGATCGACTCTTCGACCGTGATAGTGACGGACGCAACGCGTTGATTTGGGCGGGGGCCGGTGAGCTGGCCACGCTCGCGTTGATCGTCGTCGCCATCATTCTGCTTGGATTCATTCTCATCAAACGAGGCATGTGAAAACTATGATTCTTGGAATCGCAACCGTTGTTGTCCTGGTCCTCGTTGCCGTCGCGTTGCTGCCCGCAAGAAAACGTGACCAAGACGGAAGTACACCGTTGCTCGGGCCACCGTCTCGCCCCACAAACGTTCGTCAGCAACAGTTGACTGAAGAGGCCGAGGCGATCGCCGACGAATACCAGCGTCGCGCCGATGAAGCTTGGCGTGACGAGCTTGGTGAAAAGGCTGCCGATTTGCTTAAGTCGAACAGCAAACCAGCCACGAAGTCAACGACGCGCAAGTCAGCCGCAGCAAAGTCCACGACGGCAAAAACCACGACACGTAAGACGACCACGCGTAAGTCATGACCGACATGCTTCGCGATGGCCAAGCCTGGTTGGCCGAGAAGCTGAAAACGCACGCGTCGCGATTGGTCACCTACCAACGAGATGATGCGGAGGCCGATTTGCCGGCCACCATCGGTCGCTCTTTCTACGAGCAAGACGATGGCGAAGGCATTGTGACACGCAGTCAGGTTCGTGACTTTCTGATCGATACCGCCGACCTACTGCTCTCGCCCATCGGCTCGTTGCCCAAACGCGGCGACTGGATCCTTGAAACCGAGGACGGCGCGACGTTTACCTACGAAGTGATGTCGCTCGGAGGCGAGCCGGCCTGGCGATATAGCGATCCGTTTCGGCTCAAGCTGCGAATCCACACGAAGTTGATTAATACCGAGGAAGCATGACCACAATCCTGGAAATCGCCGACAAGGTTACAGCCAAGTTGAACGCGGCGAGCCTAAGTCAGACGTTTGAAGCGACTCGACTGTACATTCCCAACTTTGATCTTTCGGATTTGAAAGAACTGCGAGTCACGGTGGTCCCACGCGAGATCGATTTGTTGCCGCTCGATCGGGCCAGCAACAAAGTCCACGCGATGATTGATGTCGCGGTACAGAAAAAGTTCAAGAAGGGCGACGCAGGCGAGATCGATCCACTCGTTCAATTCGTCGAGGAAGTCGGCGACGAGTTTCGTCTCAAAAGATTGACAGACTTTCCGCAAGCGCGCTGTGTCAAAGTGCAAAACAGTGTGTTGTATTCGGTCGAGCACTGGGAACAACAGCGTCAGTTCACGAGTCTGCTGACGCTGACTTTTGAATTGGCCCGCTGATGCGAATCACCACGCGTGTTCGCTTCACGCCCGAGCAACTCAAGAGGAAAGCCCAGCAGGCGTCTTTTCGATCGCTTGGTCATGCCGGAGGTGCGATCCGTCTGACTGCGAAGCGGTCGATCCGGCGTCGAAAGAAACCATCCAGCCCTGGCAGTCCGCCCCATACGCAAACGGGCCGACTCAAGCGTTCGATTCGTTACGAGGTCGACCGATCGCAACCCGACGTGGTTGTTGGTCCGGTCAACGAGATCGCAGGACGACTTTGGAATTTGCACGAGTTTGGCGGGATCGCCAAGCGTCGGCGCAAGCTGAAACGACATCGATTCCGAGTTGGCGAACATGGACCAATCCGTGTCAAAACGCTCGGCAATGCAGCCAAGTTCGCTCGCATCAGGTTACTGACGGCCGCTCAAGCGAGTCGCGCCACGCGATTGATTGAGGAAGAGAACCAGCGTCGATCGGTTGCGAGGCCAAGACGCTACCCAAAGCGACCATTCATGCGGCCGGCCCTCGATGCAAATCGAAGTCGGCTGCCCAAGTTCTGGCGTGACAGCGTGAAGTAACGCCATTCCCACGGAAGGAAACTACAACTCATGCCAGAAGTGCGACTCGGTCTCGACGCCACGCTTTCCATCGACGGCGCCGAAATCAAGAATTGCAAAGACCTGACGGTCACGCTGGAGAAGGCGGAGGCCGACGCGTCAACTCGCGACAACAACGGCTGGCGAGCGACAGTCGGCACGCTGAAAGACGCGTCTATCGAATTCACTGTTCTGAATAAAGACGGCGACACAGCGTTTGCATTGCTCCAAGGACTTTTCATGTCCGGCGATCCGACCGATGTTGCAATCAGCGATGCCGGCGGAACGCTGACACTGACTTGTGAAGTCATGAATTTCACCATCAATCAGCAACTCGAAGAAGTCATTTCCGCGGACGTCACTCTCAAACCCACTCAGGCCGCCAGCGGTGCTGGTTTGAACATCGGCAGTACCCCCTAAAGTTCAAGATAGGCGGCTGTTTTAGGAATAGTTCTCATCAAGTGAGATAAGAAGCTCGTGGGCGACGTCGGATAGGCCGGGTGGTACTAAGCAACTGTCCGATTGTCCAAGTCGAGTGGCAGCTTCCAAGAGACACTTCCTTGCCAATTCAATCGCTGGATAGCCGTCAAACGGCGTGGAAGTAAATGCCTCCCAGTCGCCCGCACTAATCCGGTTAGCGCGCACACTGGCCAAGAAGCGGCAAAAAGCAGACTCGGTTACGTCGACGGGCTGTGTCATGAATCCATTTTAGCACGGAAACCAAATGCAAAAATTCGTTGATCGAAAGGGCCGCGTGTGGGTCGTTGATCTCGACAACACCGCGCTGCGGCGAGTCAAAACCATCACGGGCGTTTCACTGATGGACGCTCTTGATGGTGAACTCGTTGCGAAGTTAGCCAGCGATCCGCTGTTGCTTGGCGATGTTCTTTATGCAGTTTGCAAACCACAGGCGGACAAAGAAGAAGTCACGGACGAACAGTTTGGCGAAGGGCTGGCCGGAGATTCAATCGCGGAGGCAACCAATGCACTCATCGAAGCGATTGTGGCGTATCTCCCGGAGCAGAAACGCCGCCTGATGGAAAAGGCGGCGGAGAAGCAGCGACAAATCGAGACTCGCGGATTGGCAGCGGTGGAGAAACACTTGGACGATCCGAATCTGGTCGATCGAGTCGTGCAGGATCTCGAAAAGAACCTGCAGGCATCCGCCTTGAACGCCTCGTCCTCCGACTCGCCGGTATCCTCGGAGTCGACCCAGGACCGCTGACACTCCGACAGCTTGTCACCATGGCCGATGCTCGTCGCGAGCACGATTGGGCGATCGCTAGCAGTCACATGGCATTGCTTGCCGAAGTCAATCGCGACCGAAAACGTCGCCGCAAGCCTTATCGTCCGGCCGAATTCAACCCGCTCATCATCGCCAAACAGCCTGCGATCCCAACATCGGTTCAGAAGCTCTCTGGCATTCTTGGCGTTCCATTCAATCCGAAGTCGTAACGGAACCTCATGTCGCAGGTCAAAGCGGGTGCCGCCTACGTCGAACTGACCACGCGGAACTCGAAGTTTCTCAAAGGACTGGAAGCTGCCAAGAAGCGGCTCGAGCGCTTCGGGGCTTCGACACGGCTGATCGGTACTCGGTTGATGAGTATCGGCACGGCGGCTGCCGCGCCGCTGGCCGGTAGCCTTGCCGTGTTCTCTTCTTTCGACGATGCGATGCGCGGCGTGAAAGCAATCACGGGAGCGACGGCTTCCGAGTTTGAAATGCTTCGTGACAAAGCAAAGCAACTCGGAGCCACCACCAGTTTCTCTGCCAGCGAGGTTGCCTCGTTGATGACCGAATTAGGTCGAGCAGGTTTCAATCCGAAGCAAATCGAGGATATGACGGGTAGCGTGATGAATTTGGCTCGAGCGACTGGAACCGATGCGACAATTGCGTCCGGTATCTTCGCCGCCGCGATTCGTCAGTTTGGGATGGAGGCGACCGACGCCTCTAGGGTGGCCGATGGTCTGACTGCGGCTGCCAACAAGAGCTTCAACAGTGTGGAGTCGCTCGGTGAAGCCCTATCTTACGCCGGTCCCGTTGCCGCCGATGCCAACATGAGTCTGGAAGAGACGCTGGCAATCTTGGGAACGCTCGGCAACATCGGCATCCAAGGCAGTTCGGCGGGTAACGCGTTGAAGCGATTGTTGACGCTTAGTGCCGCTGAGTCAGAGAAGTTTCAAAAAGTCTTTGGTGTCGCAACGATGGATGCCGCCGGCAATGCGCGACCACTGGTCGATGTGTTGGGCGAAGTCGCCGATGCAACGAAGAATCTGGGTTCCGCGGAGAAGGCAGCCAAGTTCAATGAGGTGTTCGGTCTGCTGGGGATCACTTCGGCGTCGGCCATTGGAAAGTCTGTGACCGACACGCGTGCATTGCTTGACGAACTGAAGAACGCAGGAGGCGTGGCGGACAAGACGGCAAAGGAGATGGACTCTGGTATCGGCGGAGCGTTTCGCATCTTGAAAAGTTCGATCGAAGGCGTTGCCATCGCAATTGGCGAATCACTCAACGGGCCAATCACAAAGATGGTCCAAGCCTTCTCCCGAGCCGCATCGGGACTGACCGAATGGATCGGCAACAATCGCCGGACCGTCCAAGTTGCTGCCATCGCAGTTGCGGCCATCATTGGCATCGGAGCCGCATTGTTTGCGGTTGGGACGTTTGCGGGAATAGCGAGTTTTGCAATTGGAGGCTTGGTCAGCCTGTTCTCGGTTCTTGGCACCGTGATCGGCTTCATCGGCAGCGCCATCGCCGCTTTGTTCTCGCCGATCGGGCTAGTGCTCGTTGCCGTGGCCGCGCTCGGTGCTTACTTCCTCTATGCCAGCGGTATCGCCGGCAAAGCAATCGAGTACCTCGGAGCCGTCTTCCAAGTTCTAAAGAAAGACACGTTGGCTGCGTTCGGAGCAATCGCGAATGCCTTGTCAGCCGGCGACATCACCGCCGCATCGCGAGTGCTTTGGGCTTATCTCAACCTGCAATGGACGCGCGGCATCGAGCACTTGAAGGGTGCTTGGCGTTCTCTGACGCTCACCATCGCACGCGGATTAGTCATCAGCCTGGAGTACATCGCCAACGCGTGGGATGAAACCATCGGGTACTTGGCCGACGGTTGGTCCGTGTTTTCAACCTATCTCAAACAACGCTGGAACGACGCAACCGGGTTCATTCGCAAAGCCTGGATCAAGCTCAAGAGTCTGATCTCGGACATCGATGTTGAAGTCGAGATGCGAAAGATCGACGACGAAACGCAATCGGCCAATCGTGCCGATGAACAAGCTCGCAATCAAGCGATCTCCGAACGAATGCAGCAGCGAGAAGCGGCAGCAAGGAAGCGTCGTGCAATGCGCGAGGGCATTAACGCAAACTTGCAGGGAGGAGGCGTCGACCAGGCGGGACGGCAGCGAATCGATCAAGCCCAATCGGAACTCGACTCGGCGGTCCGCGCTGCAAACGAAGTGGCCGGCGACGATGCGAATGCTTCTGAGCAACCGCAGCTACCTGATCCTGGCAAGCTCGACGTCGAGATGCCGAAACTGGACGCGCCGCAACTGCAGGCTCCCGATTCAAAGGACCTGCAACTCGGCCTCGATCGGGATTCGGAGGATGCGATCAACGGTTTCGGCTCGGACACTGAAAGCGTGACAGCCAGTTTTGATTCGGCCGGCATGGGATTTGGCAAGGACGTTTCAACGCTGAAAGCCTTCGTGCCCCAGCAGCCAGACCAAAAAGTCACGGCTGATGGGGAACCCGAACTACCGGCAATCGCTGATGTGCCCGTTGTCGATACCGAAGCGATCAACCAATCACTGGCTCAAGTCAACCAGCAACTGACCGCCTTCGACGAGTCGCTTTCATCAGGCGATCAGCAAGTCGAACGCACCGTCACGTCGGAAGGAACCGGCCTAAGCGAGAGCGTGCAACGAGCCATCACGGAAACGGCTGAAAACACCAAGAAGCTGGTCGAACGAGCACGTGACGGAGGCTTGGTGTTTGGCTAATGGGATTCACCGCGGGAGGATACAACTTTGAAATTGCCGCGCTGACGCCCAAGGCAACTCGCGGCAATCAAACTGCCGACGTTACTTCCTACGTCGCTGATCGAGGCGGAGGTTTGGTCAGTCCGGCTGCCGCAGCGGATGCGTTGTTGGGCTACATCAAACAGATTGATCCCGATGTAATTCCCAACCTGCGAATCGACGCCGAGCACATCAATCAAAAATACGCGTTGGTTACCGCCAACATCACTAAGAAGAAGCTCGATCCGGTTTCGTTCAACACGACTGGAGCAACGACGCACCTCAACCAATCTCTGGCGACGCGTGGAATCTACCCAGCACCAGGCAAAGTCGCACCGGTCTACCAAGGTGCGATCGGCGTCAGTGACTCGGGCGTGGAAGGCGTCGACGTCACGGTGCCAGCTTTCGAGTTTTCGGTTCGTAAGAAGTTTGAATGGGTTTCGACGGCTTACTTGCTAGCGGTCGTCGCAATGACTGGCCGGACCAACTCCACGAACTGGTCCATCTTTTCACCCGGTGAAGCTCTCTTCCTCGGCGCAGAAGGTGGCGAAGACGAGCAGAATTGGGTCGACATCACCTATCACTTCGCCGCACGCTCGAACCAACCACTGCTTTCCGTCGGAGCGATCACTGGAATCAACAAACGTGGCTGGGATTACTTGTGGGTCAAACACGACGAGGAGGTGGTCGGTGATCGCGTGTTGCGACGCCCGGCCGCAGCGTACGTCGAGAAAGTCTATCCGGAGGGTAATTTCAATGCGCTGGGGATCGACTGATGACACGACGAGTCCGACCCGGCGACCAGTTCAATATCACGGCCGCCGAGTACAACCGACTGCTCGCCGCTGCCGATGCGCTTCATAAGAACAGACTGCCAGGCGGAGGCGGTCCAAGAACCCACATGCAAAACGCGGCGACAGTTCGCGTTCACAACACAACAACCGAAACGATACCGATCGGCGGTGTGGGCGGTTTTCTGACTCCGCTCACCGATCCACTCAAAGGGCCCGTTGAACTTGCTCGATTCGTACGCGATGCAACAATCAAAGTCGGCAAGCCTGGAGCAGAAAGTTCCACCGGCCGCGTGGGAGTCGCAATTGAACCGATCGCGAAAGACAAAGTCGGTCGAGTTGTTTTTGATGGCGTGGTCGCAGCGGTTATCAACGTCAAGGAGACCTGGCACGAGTATGCAGACGCATCGTTGTCGGACAGCTTCATCCTTGAATCCAAGCCTGAAGGATCGGCGCAGATTCTATGGCGCCGGAATCCGACTGACACTGGAGTCCAATGGGCGGTCGTTCGAGTCGGCCACCCAAAGGACATCGTTTACCTCGCCAAAGTTCCTGTTGGCGGGATCACCGCTCGCAAGGGGATCGTCACGGGAAGCGGCGAATGCGACCTCTTCAAGCTCGACGAGACCGGCAAAATTGAAGCGGTTCTCGACATCGATGGCGAGCAAGTCCGCATCGTCGCCCGCAACCATTCAACACAACGAATTCGGGGGCCTATCGATGGCTCCGGTGACCAGTACCTCAACGTCACATTCGACGGCAACCAAACGTGGGTGCTCGATCCGCCCAAGCACACGCTACTTTGCAAACCAACCAAACGAATCAAAGCCAAGTCCTGGGGCACCGCCCGCGAACTTCGATTTGATGGTGCGCAGTGGCGACCGATCGGCGTCAAGGTCTCGGTTTACAACGTCTGCGACTACGCGTTGCTGGCGTCGCAACAGATCGTTTGCCACTTCCACGAAGACACGTCGGCATACCTCACGATCGGTTGCCGATGCTGCGACGGAAGCAGCTCAAGCTCCAGCAGTTCGTCATCAAGTTCCAGTAGCGACAGTTCATCCTCAAGCAGTTCTTCGTCCAGCGAATCCTCTTCAAGCAGCTCATCGGCCAGTAGTTCGTCGAGCGACAGTTCATCAATCAGCCTGAGTCTGTCGAGTAGCAGCGGCGATTCATCATCTTCGTCATCCCCAAGCAGTAGCTCGTCATCAACCAGCTCAAGTTCGTCGAGCAGCGGTTCAGCGAGCAGTTCTTCGAGTTCCCTATCCAGCTCGTCATCGCTCTCAAGCTCCTCGTCGTCAGACAGCTCATCATCGAGCCAGTCATCGTCCAGCGAATCATCATCTTCAAGTTCCTCGCTTAGCAGTTCCTCATCAAGCCAATCGAGTTCATCCTCAGACAGCAGCGATTCGAATTCCTCGTCGAGCGATTCATCCAGCCACAGTTCTGATTCGTCTTCGACAAGCTCAATCTCCAACTCAGCTTCGTCGTCTGACTCAAGCTCACCGTCCTCGTCTGACAGCCAATCATCGTCCAGCGAATCGAGTGAATCATCAAACAGCAGCAGCGATTCGGAATCGAGCCAATCACAGAGCGGAAGCGAATCCAGCAGATCGCACAGCGAGCCGAGCTTTTCAGATCAGTCCGGTTCGAGTAGTTCTTCATCAGCCTCCTCGGGATCCTCTTCCAAATCTCAGTCGGCAAGTTCATCGGGATCCGAATCCAGCGAGTCCGATTCCAAATCCGAGAGCTCAGCCAGCGACAGCGAACCTTCCAGCACCAGCGAATCGATATCGGCTTCATCAGAATCCGATTCAATATCGAGTGATTCAGTAAGTGAATCGGAAAGCGAATCCGGCAGTCCTTCTGACAGTGAGTCTTATTCAGAACCCAGCCATTCGCGATCCTATTCCACCTTACAAAGCAGCCAAAGCGATTCCGTATCGAGTCAGTCGCAGTCGGATTCCCAATCCCAATCGGACAGCAATTCGCAATCTCAATCGGCCAGCGGCTCTGAAAGCGAACCGAGCTATTCGCGGGAGTCATCTGCCAGCGAATCGCATTCCTACAGCCAATCTGGATCCGGCAGCGGTTCAGTATCCACCAGTGGAACGCAGAGCGGTTCCGGTTCACTCAGCGGTTCCCACTCACTGTCAACGAGCGATTCCCAATCCGATAGCCAATCGGACTCAACCTCCGATAGCCGATCACAATCGCAATCGGACAGCGGATCCCATTCAACTTCAGAGAGCGACCGGCCCAGCGATAGCGTTGATGATCCCAGCGTTGCCGAATCATCGGCAAGTCACAGCGAGCCACCGTCTGAGAGCCAACCATCCACCTCCGAATCCGATCGGCCGAGTCAGAGCAGCGACCACAGTTCCGATCGCCCGAGCGAAAGCCGGTCTGAATCTAGCGAAGGTTCCGAGCGACCGAGTTACAGCACTAGCGAACCGCCATCGGAAGACAGCAGCGGATCGAGCGAACCGTGCAACAGCACCTGGATCTGGTCCTGCGGCTGGGAATTGGTCGATAGCGACTGCGAAGATCCCGGCGAACCGCCGACCAGCTCCGGAGCCTACGACGGACAAGTAGCGGGGATGACGGCATGATTCACTGTCCTCGTCTGACCCAGGACAACGCCTGCGAAGTTGCCGGGCAGATGGCCGGCTGCAAAGTTCGCACGACACCGTCCGCATGCAACGCCTGCCAAGCCAATGAGAACCCAAGGGCGATCAATCTGGTCACGATCGGCATGGCGCTGGTCAATAAGAAACGCCGCAAACGGGACACTCGTGAGCTCGAGTCACTGCTTCGCAACTATCTCCCCGAACGCGACGAACCCGAGACGATCAAGATCGACCGATTCCGTCCCGGTCCTGGCAACGAACTGAAACGCATGTTGGCCTGGTTCGCCAAGCCGAGCGAAACCTGCAACTGCGAAACCCGAGTCGACACGATGAACGACTGGGGCGCGGAGGGTTGCCGCCGCAACATCGACACGATCGTCGACTGGTTACTCGAAGAAGCCCAATTAAGAGGTCTGCCCCATGGAAGGTTTACGGCTCGAATCGCCCGCGGACTCGTCAACACCGCCATCCGCAAGTTCGAGCAAAAGTTCCCCGAAGGGCCATCCGAGCCGAACGACGATGCTTAAGAGCCAGTCGATCGTTGATCGCTGCTTTTTGATCAACCTCGATCGCCGGACGGATCGCCTCCGGGAATGGCTCGAACAGTTGCCCGACCCGTGGCCGTTGCCAGAGCCCGAACGGTTCCCAGCGATCGACGGCCGGCACGTTGCAACGCCACCTCAATGGCGAGCCGGCAACGGAGCGTGGGGCTGCTATCGCTCGCACCTGTTGATCTTGGAAAAGTGTCTGACCGAACACATCGATTCGTATGTGGTGTTTGAGGACGATGCCGGATTCACCGACGACTTTGCCGATCGCTTCACTGCATTCGTTGACGCGTTGCCGGCTGATTGGGGACTGGTCTACCTCGGCGGCCAGCACCTGTACGCCGGCAAGCATCCCCCGCAAAAGATCAGCGAACATGTCTATCGCCCCTACAACGTCAATCGCACCCACGCGTTCATGGTCCGCGGTCGCGAGAACATGAAAGCATTGTATCGGCACCTGACCTGGAACGATTGGCATCACAAACACCACATCGATCACCACCTCGGCCGCTTCGTCCAGCGCCGATACGAGGCACTTGTCCAAGGAAAGAACATTCAAAAGGAATCGATCGCGGTTTATACGCCTGATCGTTGGATGGTGGGCCAGTTACCAACGAAGTCCAACATCTGCGGACGGAAGTGGAATCAAACACGGTTCTTCAATGACGCCCGCAACGCCGATCACTCGGACGCGCCGTTCTTTGCGGTTCTCGGTCCGCATCGTGCGGGTACGTCCTGCGTGGCGATGGTCATGCATCATCTGGGCGTCCACATGGGCAACCAACTCGGCGGCTACGAGGCAACTGGCGGGGGTGAAGCGGTAGGACTCGCACAGCTATGCGAGAAATCGATGCGGTTCCCGGCGACCGACCCGGTAATCAGTGATCAGCAGCTTACGCAACAACTGAAATCATGGATCGTCACGCGGAAGTCAGAAGCAAACCGAGACAAAACGGTCGCCGGAGGAAAGTACCCGCATCTGTGTCGTTTCGCAGAGCACCTGCACGCCGCACTCGGCGATTCACTCCGCATCATCGCGGTGAACCGAGACATCGAAGCCTCGATCCGCAGCCTGCAAGATCGATCTCGCAAGCACGCCGGACAATGGTTTGCTGCCGACGATGAGTCCTGTGAGCGTCTTCAGCGGAGCCTGCTGGAACATCGCGATCGATTCATCGAAACACATCCCGATGTGCCGGTCTTCAAGATCGAGTTTGCAGAACTGACCGCGGAGCCCGATCGCGCCATCGGTGAATTGATTGAATTCCTCGGTATCGAGCCAACCGAAGACGAAATCGCCTCGGCCATCGCACACGTGAACCCCGAACTCAGAAAGCACGGGTGAGACCATGAGCGAAGCAAAGCCATTTTCACCGGACGACATCACGTTCTGCATCAAGACCATTCATAGACCCTGGTCGTGTCATCGGTTGGTCGAGTCGCTCCGCAGGCACTTCGACAATCCCAAGATTGTCGTCGTCGATGACGGCCGACCGGACCTGCGATTCTCAGCGAAGTATCCGCAGACGGCACGACACTGCAAAGTGATCGACCTCGACAAGCATGATGTGGGAGTTGGCATTGGACGGAACACCGCGATCGACGCTGCAGAGACCGAATTCATCTTCCTGCTCGATGACGATCACGTCATCACACCAGATCTGCACCTCGATCGAGTCTACGAGCGATTTCACGAACACGATATCGACATCCTCGGCGTACGTCAGGGCGGAGGCGGAAGGCCACTGCTGTTTGCGCCGCTAATGAACGGCAAACGCATCTGGATGTTTCGAGGCGAGCACCGCCGCGTTGGACCACTCGCCTGGTGCGACATGTCCAGTAACGCGTTTCTAGCTCGGCGCGAAACCATCGCCAAGCTGAGATGGGATCCAGAGATCAAGACGTACGAACACTGGGAGTTCTTCTACCGAGCTAGTCACGTCGAAAACCTGAAAGTAGCCGTGGCGGAAGACTGCATGGTCGTCCACGCCCATGTGGGTGCGAAGCCCTACGGCGATCTGCGTTGCCGACCCAAGTTCCGAAAACGTGGTTTGCGCAAACACGGCTTCCATTCAATGCGTTATCCCGGCGGAGGCATTGTTCATGCGTGACCAAGTCACCTTCTGCATCAAGACCATTCACCGCCCACAGTGCTGCGCCGCGCTGGTTCGTAGCATCCACGAACACTGCGGCAACAATCGTCCGGCAATTCACGTTCTTGACGATGGAAAGCCAGAGCTTCGCTTTTCGACGAATTGCCCGACCGAAGCGGAAATGGTCGACGAACTGATCGAGACCGAATACGACATCGGTCTATCCGCCGGCCGAAACCGTCTGCTCGACTTCGGAGACTCACCAATCGTCGTCTTCGCCGATGACGATCACTTGGTTACGGCACGGACTCGATTGCCGGAACTAGTCGACACGCTGAATCGGAACAACGACATCGACTTGCTGGCCGCATTGAGCAACAACGACGAACGACCGCGAATGCTTCGCAGCAACGGAAGTCGACTGCGCATTCACCGCGGCTATCTGCGAAAACAAGGCTCGATTCGCTGGTGCCACTACGTCGGCAACTGCTTCGTCGCTTTTCGAGACATTCTGCAAGCGATTCGCTGGGATGAAGATCTCAAGGTTGAGGAGCACTGGGACTTCTTCTGGCGGTGCAAAGTAGCCGGCGTCAACGTCGCGGTCGATGTTGGCCATTCCTTCAAGCACGAACACGTGGATCCGCCTGGTTATCAGCGATACCGCCCTCAGTTCCTAAAACGTGGCCTCGAAAAGCACGGATTGGAGAAGGTGATCTGGCGATGATCGAATTGCCCGCGCTGGAATACCACCTCGCACACGGTTGCAACCTGTCCTGCCAACAGTGCAGCCATTACAGCAACTTTCGATTAGCCGGCGCGATGCCAACGCCGTCCGAAGCGAAGGCTGAGTACAAAGCCTGGAACCATCGCATTCTGCCGAAGCGGTTTGCATTGCTCGGTGGCGAACCACTGTTGAACCCAAGGTTGATTGAGCATTTGCATCTGGCTCGCGAATGCTGGCCGCACTCGGACCTGATGCTCGTAACAAACGGCTTCTTCTTTGACAGACATCCAGATTTGCCGCAGGCACTCGTTGAAATCGATTGCCGATTGGAAGTCAGCCAACATGGGACACAAGAGGCATACCTCGAGCGATTCCGCAAAGCCAAACAAACCGTCTGGCGATGGCGAGAGGCATATCCACGCATCCAGATCAAGATTCGTCAATCGCATCGTGGGTGGATGAGGCAGTACCGAATCGAAGATGGCAAGCCAATGCCGTTCGATTCCAAGCCGAATGCCGCGTACAAGATCTGCATGCAGAAGACCTGCACGCAGTTGTTCAAGCAGAGACTCTGGAAGTGTCCGGCACTCGCCTATTGGTCGCAACTTGAACAGCGATTGAGCCTCGGAGAGATACCCGAGTGGCAGTTGTTCCGAGACTACAAAGCCTGCTCCCCCAAATGCAGTGACGCCGAGCTTGCAGCGTTCCTAAATTCAAAGGCCGTTCCTCAATGCGGGCTCTGCCCAAGCAAGCGGGTGCCCTTCCATCATCCCGATCCAATTCAAAGGAGTGAGCTTCGATGAGCTTCCGTTCGCGCCGTCCTGATTTGCCGCCTCCATGGCCACCATTCATTCCGCCGTTTGATCCACCGGGAAGCGAGCCTCCGTATGTTCCGCCAGATCCGGACCCACCGGAGGGATCAAGCACCGACGATAGCACGTCTAGTTCCGAATCACGTCCCGACTGGTGGCCCGAGGATTGGCCGTGGCCGCCGGAACCCGAAGAGCCAACAGTCATCGAAGCCTATCCCCCAATCCACACGTGGCCGCGACTGCCGCCCGACCATCCGTATCACGTCCCGCCCGGCTACTCCGCGCCGGACAATCTGCCGCCTGGTCATCCCGGAGAGTACTATCCAGGCATGCCGCCGTATCCAGTCGTCCATCCAGTTCCCAACGACGAAGATTCGTCGAACGATGGCAGCGCGTCTTAACCGTTTGCGGACTGTCGACTGACAGTCACCAAGAATCAGAATTGAACAACTTCCCAAGCCGGCTAATCGCCGGCTTTTTTCGTTTCTGGACCAAACCAACATCCAGCTTGCTGAAACCAAGGCGTCTCGATAGGTTCGGGACAAGGCCGAAGCAAGACCGCCACGCCGCTATAAAACCAAACCAAAAACATGGGGCGAACAAACCGATGTCCGAACCACTTTTAAAGATCCCGAATCATCATTCCGCAACCTGCGGCGACCCACCGATAGTCAACGGCCAAGAATCGCATCTCTACATCGGTTACTTCGAGAACGAACACGGCGAGCAATGGATCTTCACCCGCGACCGCAAAAGCGGCATCGCCACCCTCCGGGGCGGCGACATCGGCTGGAACACCGCCATCGACGTCACCAATGGCCCGTCATCCGAATGGGTGTTCAACCAATCAGAATTCGAATGGCTTCGAGCGTGCTTGAGGGCCAGCGGCAGCCGATAGGAGATCAACCTGAGTCTATGGCCTGCCTGGTAGCAGTGGTCGATGTTCTGGTGAACGTGCAGTCTGGGGAACGCGTTTAAATAAGACCTCGGATTCGACGTGTCCATCGACACCGCAACCTCGGAGCACTTCACCGGCCAAGTGATCCGAGACGGCGACAAGATCTTCTACGCATCACTCCCAGCCACCAGTGCCTTCGTCAAGAGCCAAGAATGGACGCGAGCCGAATCGTTTGCGAACTGAGCGATCCAGTCACTTCTATACAAAACGCCCGTGAGGGAACCATCCTTTGTGGGCGTTTTCGTGTATCGATGCAGATCAAACTATATGTCCGACACGTTTCTTGCCCAATGTCATCTGCCGGATTCTTCCAATGCTTCTCGAATCCGCGGTAGCAACATCGATGGCTCCGTCGTCTTGAATAAGGGACCGATCAAATGGGTGATGGGCGACCCGCTGCGTTGGACGCGGTTCAGGTATTCGGCCGTACGTTTATCGACTTCGGTTGCATCCGCGTACATCGAAAGGCAGGCGAAGGACGCATCTCCAAGATCGCTCCCCGCGACACGGTCAGCCGACTGCTGGATCTGATGCAACGCTCGGTCGAATGTAAGCATCGGAAGCGATTCAGGCGGGACATCCAGCAGGTTCACTTCGACGGGCGGTCTCAGATTTCGTCCAATTACATTGAGTTTTTCGGTAAGTGTTCCTAGTTCACCAAGCTCGCCCAGCGTCATGTCATCGTTCGCCAAGCACTCGGGCACGCCGAAATGCTCGCACACTTGCGATGTGAACTCTTCTCCTCTGTCGAGCATGGCTCGAACACGATTGCGTGTTTGGATGGCAAAATCCAACGCCTGCTGATCGACATCTTTAATGTTCTTGTCGCCAGACGATCGGACCTGCTTCGCAAGATCCCCAGCAAGCCGACGGGCACATTGATCAAGATCCGTAGGCGCGACCAAGATTTCTTGTTTGATTTCGCCGATGGTTCGACCATTTACCCCACTCGGATCGGTTCTTGAAAACGAAACGACATAGCGGTCCTTTTCCAAGCTCTCGCGACACTGATGGATGAACGGCTCCCAGACTTCGTTGTCGGCAACAAACATATCGCTGCCAACGCCGGTTTCCCAGATATTCTCCCGGACCCGATCACGAATGGCAGCTAGTTCACGAACGCCATCGTGGACGAAGGAATGGAGTTCAGCCGCCCCAATGTCGGTCATTGCACCCGTGAACCAAGACCTGTCGTACGGACGCGGCCAAGCGATCATTGGCAGCCGAGCGAGGAAAGCGAAACGATCGCGAACAATCTGGTCACACTCGTGCCGGAACAATTCGCGTAGATGAGTCAAACTTAAAATGATGCAGACATTTAGTTCTGACAGTTCATCAATGAAGTGCTGTGCTTCGCTCCGTCTCTGCTCACGGCCGGACCAGAAATCCTTAGCCAGCCGGCCGAGCGTTGCCGTATCGAGAGAAACGTATTTGGGTGTAATGAGCATAGACGTTTTTCAATCAGCTATTCGCCGTTTGCACCTTCTCCACCGGAGAAAGCGGTCGCGATGACTCTCAATGATTCTTCGCAGTCTTTGCAAGTCTGCCGGAACTGTTTCAGCAGTGACCCATGCGTTGCTCTAGCCTCTTTCTCGCGATTCTTCGCGGTGCTGCCTGAAGCATGCCCCTTCAATTCAGACCTCAAATTGTGAACCGTGTGCAGCGGTGACATCACATCGCGTGCACGGCCGGCATCAAACCCAAAACCAATCAAGCACTCTTCGACCAGTTTCAACGCACGAAGGGAATCCACCCCGGTTCGGCCAAGTTCATTTGCTTTCCCGCGAAGCCATCGTTCGTTCAAAGACTCGACAAGAAGCTGATCGAGGTACAGAAATTCATTCGCCCATTCATCACGACCATCGGTAAGTGGATAGTTTAGTTTTCGCAGCAACGAAGGATCACGAATGGTCCACCACGAAGCCTTTGATTCCTGGAGTTCTCGGCATTGCTTCTTCAGGGCTTGAAGCGCGTTGTACTCTGTGGACCACTGGCCCCCAAAGTCTCGCCGAACCACACTTTCGCTCAGTGGTGCCTTCGGAGGCTCGTTAAATGACTTCCAGTGCAGTTGCTCTTCGTAGGGAAGGTCCCCCAAATCACACAGGTAGACGTGAATTTGTCCTGCATCATTCACGTCGTATCCCTTCATGTACCAGGTTCCGCGACAAGAGATCGAGTTGCTTTCAACGGTGTACTTCTCGGTGTCGGCTTTGTACTTGGTGAGTACCTCAGGACGAAAAAACGCCGGAGTCACTTGGAACGGCAGTCCTTCTTGCTTTGTGAAGTAGTTTGCCAGCATATTGGGGTCGCACGATAGTTCTTTGATCACCTCGTTCCGCCAGTCGTGCGCGATGAACGATGCATACTGCCTCTCTTCGTCGCTGTAAGGCGGCCAAAGTGACTGGGCCAGCTTCTCCTTGCTGATCGCAATGTCCGCGAGCTGAATGCCGCGAGCGTAACTGCCGATCCCACGTTGCACGGTTAGCGATCCGCGGACCGTGTCGCTTTTCGGAAGTTCTCGTCGGCCTTGGTTGTCTGCCCAGCCTGAAAAACCACCGGTCCGAAACCGAGTCACGTCGAACATGCGCAAAAATATTTGATCCGTCACCGCCGCGTATCTGGCGAGGAATTCTCGCTCGATTGACACCATTCGTCCGTTTCCAACGGAATGAACCTGCACGACCTCTGCGATGTCACCACGATCATCAATCGTGCACCATGCATTTCGTTCCGGCAAATGATGAAGTCCCAGAACGTGCATCATTTTCTGGTTCATTTCCACATAGAGTTGGCCGTCGTCAATCGCATCGAAATCCCGCAGGAAGATTAGCTTTTCGCCTTGATCCAATACGTCAGATCCGCTGTAGTCGATAGGGTCGCAGATCCAAACCCGGTCTCCCTGGGTGGCCAGCCCCCAGGTGCCATCTGCCGACATGTTCCATCCAAGCAAGCCGTCGATCGCTTGCTCATCCGTCATCTCGAATCGCGGTACCAAGACCGCATGCCAGAAAAAGTGATTCATACTGGCATAGATGCAGATGCGATCGTCGCCGATGTCCGCTTCAAGCAGCGCAACGGTGTCATGCTGTTCAATCCATGTGTCAAACTCTTCGCGAGACGCCGGTTCGGTGGCCGCACGCTCGAATGGTTTCAGATTATAAGGATCCAACCGTTCTACTCCCTGCTCAGCGTAGTTTGCTCCGAAATGCCATCACCGAGATAGATCGGATCACCCCGGCGAATTTCAGCACGCTGCACGTACAATCGACCGGGGGCTCCGAATTCTCGCATCAGCGTCTTGAAGCAGTCGCGATGGACTTTCAGCCAATGGTCCCAACCCATTTTTGGAGTGTCTGATTCGCTGCCCAAGATGTCAGCACCGGCTTTGTCCAATTCATCGCCAATCAATTCAACTAAACGGTCGCGGCGAGCATCGTCACGATTATCGGCGTCGAAAAGCACCAGCATACGATCGAAGACTGCTGAACTGATGCTACGAGCAGTATTCCAAGACTCCATTGTCGTTCTGGCAATCTGTCCGATCACGGCTTCATCAGAATGTATTTGCTCATACTCGATTGCCTTCAACACGATCGCGAATCGGTGTTCAGCAATCTCGTTTGCGATCGGCTCCATATCGGGCTCATTCTCTTTTCCCCAGAAGGTGATGAAGCTCTTTCGGTTGTTTGGCTTGCCGAGCGTCCAGGATTCTTGAAGCTCAACGACTTCGCTCGCGGCCTCGTTCTTGAGGATTCCGTTTGTCATCACGAATGTTTGCGGCGGACCATGCCAAGATTTCGATAGCCGAAACGCGTGGGGATCTTCGCCAAAAGCGACGAAAACCGCATCAAGCGTTGAAGTATCGGGGTTGCTACTTACAATGAGTTGATGCGCAAACGGTCTCGACTCCAATCCCGCTTTGGCAAGAATCTGCTCGTAGCGGCCTCGGTATTCAGGCTCGTACTGCAAGCCGAGCGAATATTCGGCCAAATCCATTCGGCCCACCTTCTCCGACGCATTGTCGAGCACGTAGTCTCGAACGAGATCACGACAGCCTTGCAGATTGTGGGATCGCGTAAAACGTTCTGGGTCGCTTGCTAAAAGATGGTCGAACGTCAGCAGTATAGATTTCAGCATGCACACTTCGAGAAACGGATTCACAGACGGCACTGCAGCGAAAGTCACGTCCTCCCGTTCTGGTTCACATGCTCGGATCGTTTTTAGCGGGAGGCCAATCTGTTCGCTGAGCCGCTCAACGGATTCAACATCTTGCCCGTAGACCGCCTTTACCTTGCCTGTCTCATCCTTCTCAACGAACGTGCCGCAGATTTCGAGCTGCCCCATCCTGTTGATCCGGCACGGATACTTGTGGTTTGGCGTCTCAACATTCAGCCCCGCGGCTCGGACGCGACTGGGCACCACATGAGATAGATTCATTAACACCGGCCAGTAGACCTGCTTAGCGGCTAGATCCACGCGACGTGCGCTTTGTTCGTTGAATTCGGAGGAAGTCACAGTCTGTGACGTCACACGACCGCCCAGCGAATCCAAGATCGTATGCTCGACCTTGGTGGCTGCTGTCAGCGTCTCGCTAGTAAAAAGGCAGGTGTTCATCGAACGTTAGGAGACTCAGAATCCCTGCTTGGTTCGCTCATTGCAAATCGCCCTGCGTCTCGATCATTCCAACGAAGTTCTGCATTGGCGGCACGAATTAGTTTTGGAAGTCCTGAAACGCGCGAAGCGAATTGTCATTGCTGATCCAGGTCAATCGAGTCACGTCGCTTCAGTGTGTCGATCAATTTGTAGACACGCGTGCCCGGGCAGTTCGGTACATCACTCGTGCCATCTGCGTTTCTTGCTCGTTCAGTGGCTTGAATGACTTGGTCTGCGGTGAGCTGAAGACGCGCCACGTTTGATTTGTTGTAGCCGCCAGCGGCTTGCCGAAGCCTTGCTTCAAAGCTGCCACAGCGTAGTGACGAACGCTGTTCTTCCGAAACTACACCGGATGGATCTTCTCCGAGCAACTCAAGAAGCAAACGGTCGTCGACGTCCGAGAAATGCATGAGTAACCAGACCTCGAAGCAGGGATTACTGATGGCAATGCCAAAACCTTTGCTGCGACACTGTTGAAGCACTTGTGAGAGTGCGCGCTGATTCTCGCCACGAATCCAATGATCTGCATCAATGCATAACCAGAGTTCATCCTCATCTCCAACTTGCTCCTCTTGGGAGTACTTATTGAGTCTTTCAAAAACCGAGGCCGGAGACGAATGTCCGTCTTCCGTGGGAAGAACCCTGTACTGCACTCGTCGAGCGCGAAACTTGGAAAAATACTGTTTGACCGCATGTGTATCCTCACACGCGATTACGACAATGCTAGTGTCTCGAAGTGCTCCGCTGGTTCTGTCAAGCGATCGGCGTTTCCTGGGCATCTTTCGTTCCGTCTCGGGTGCAGCCCAGCCATTCGGCGAGCGAGGAAATATCACCAATGATAGGTAAAGCGTCGAAGCGTCCCTGCAGATAGCCTTTGCGCAAGTTCAGATCTTTACGGATCTTGAAATCAGTTAGTGGAGTCAAGCGACTTTGTCCGGTCTTGTCTTTCTCAACCATCCAATACTCATCGCGTCGCAACAGTTCCTGGTCAAGCAGATGAGCCTCGTGCGTCGTGACAACCATTTGTCTTCGCACGCCTGGGCAGCTCGTGCTGAAAAATTCAACTAATTCCCAGCACAGCTTGGGGTGAAGGCTGCGGTCGAGTTCGTCGATCACAACAACACGACTGCGCCCCTGTTGTGGGTTTAGATAAGGTAGGTAGTGCAAGAGTTGCTGAGTGCCGTCGGATTCTTCACCGAATGGAAGCATAAATCGCACGTCTCCCTCATTTCCTCGGTGAAGGGACATGAGTTGCCGCGTAATTACTTTGGTCGGGTCATCCGGGTCAATCCGCTCATCCATGTCGCCGGAACATCCATATCGGTAGTACGGCATGTATCCGTCATCGCCGAAACTTTGAAAAATTTCTCGTTCATGGTCACGGCAATCACGAGACTGCTCATGGAATTGCAGTTCACAAATTCCCGTGTCGACATTGCACAAAAACGACTCTGCGAACTTTTTGAAAGGTGTATCTGAGTAGAGTCTTTCGAGCATGTCGCAAGATCGAGCTTCTGCTTCGAGGATAATTAGATCCTCAGTCAACCATTCGATTACTCCACGCAGCGTTGCACCAAGGCTTTCCTCTGGAAGCGAATTGGCTCGACTAAGAAACAGCTGAGTTGGACGGATCGGTAATTGAGACAACACGGACAAGGTGTGTTGCATCTCGGCATCATTGGAAAAAAATGACTTGGGAGCATCACCTACCACGGTTTGCCCCTTTTCATCGCGGACAAAAATATCTTTCTCGCGTGTACCTCGAAGCGCGCTTAGCCACTCAGCTACGATTCCTCGACGACCTACGTCAAAGCCATAGGTGAAAATTTCGTCGCCGACCATGAATCGAAACTCGAATGACGACGGTTTTGCCGCCGTGCTCCGATCGAATCGAAATGGTTCAGGGCCAGCGTGATGGCTTTGGCTTCCGGTACAAATTAGCGTTTGCGCGTAATCCATCGCCTTGATCAGATTCGACTTTCCTGCCGCGTTTGGTCCATACAGCATGGCCGTGCGTACAACGTGCTTGTCGGCTTTGTCGATCTGAATCAGGTGATCTGTATGGTCGGTCAGCTTGGGGCTGGCGATCATGTCCAGCGTCACTTCTTCGCCAAAGGAGCGGAAGTTGCTGACGGAGAATGAAATCAGCATGGGGAGTGCCTTCGGGTGAGATGCCGTTCTTTCCGAGATCGGTGAAAAACTCTCGGATGACTGTCTTTCTCGTCTTTCTATCG
Source organism: Stieleria bergensis (assembly GCA_007745635.1). Lineage (GTDB taxonomy): Bacteria > Planctomycetota > Planctomycetia > Pirellulales > Pirellulaceae > Stieleria > Stieleria bergensis. Next base: position 6,536,789 of record CP036272.1, on the reverse strand, counting down.
GTATAGAATAGGCCGCAAGCGAGAAAAAGTCGAGCCCAGGGTCGCTGGAGACGCTATTTCAGGGCGATATCGCCCCACAAACGTGATTTTTTCGCGATTAAGCGGCTCGCAAGGCCTAATCCTGATCGGCCAATATCCGATGGATCGACGCGGTGAGGAGCTGCTCAGTCGTTGATTGGCGATCGCGGAGACCGGCAGCAACGCGATCGCATTGGGCGAGCAAGCGATCGACTTTGGCGACGATTCGTTTTTGCTCGGCGAGCGGTGGAATTGGTATCGGAGTCAACCGTAACTTCGACTGGGAAACATTCATCTGGCTTGCTGCCATCCCAGACTTTGAACGTTCTATATGATCTTGAGACACTCCGGCGTTCAGACAAAGTGCAACGAATTCATCGAACAGAAAACCTTCCAGCAGATGGAAGCGAATGATCTTGTCAGAAATCATCAGTCGTGGGCGAACGCTCTTAATCAAGCAGGAGATTCCTACGCGGTTTTGCGGACCAGCACGCGTAATCAGCAAATCACCTACCTTTGCTTCAGCCTCAGGCCTTGGCACCAAGCCGGATGGCAAGCGTTTGTGCTCCTCTGGATGGAAACGAAATGACTGTACCGCAGTTGTCTTCAACACTCCCCATTCGGTTTCATCCACGGTGGGTACAGGTTCGCATGCCGGGCTCCAACCAGAATCCATAAGCTCAATTAAATTTCCCAAACGTTCCCATCGCCAATGTTTAGAAACTGATCCGTCAAGATCTTTTTCAGTGAGCGGCGGCAATTTGACATTGCGAACTTGACCAGATGCAGCGCGTTCTCTTCTTCGTGCGGCGAGTTGAGCGACCAATGACTCAGCTGGTTCGTCGTTGGGGTCTTGTTTGACGAGTTTGCCTTGGACGGCGAGGGCGAGGATGGTTTGGCGGAGGTCGGCGAGGGTTTCGGGACGATCGTGAAGGATCTCGAAGTGGTCCGACAGGCGTCGCCAACTGCTGGCCAACTCCTGGGAGTCGCGGCTGCTCGTCAGGCTCGCCAAGACGCTCCGCCGACTGCGATCCGTTAGCGACAACGTTTCGCTCCGCTGCGTCTCCAAGCGATCACACAGCCCCATCAAACTGTCCACCTTCGCCACTATCCGCTTCTGCTCAGCAAGTGGTGGGAACTGAACCTCGATCTGCTTCAGCACCTTCGTGCTTATCCCTGCTTGTCCGATCCAGCGATTGCAGAGATTAAAAAAGACTTGGTTTCGAAGGAGAAGCTCAAAGTAGCGCACAAAAAATCCGGAATCAACTCTTTCGTCCAATCTGATCAGCGTAAGGTGATTGCTGAACGCAAAATCATAGTCCTCATCGACGAGGCAAGTCTTTCCAACCAGCTCTTGGCTGTTGGTGTTGTTGAAAATGATGTCACCACGCTTTATGGAACTCTTCTTTGGGTCAATCTTGCTAGGATCAACTCGGATCAAGAGGTCAAAGTTCAGTTTTCCGTTTGTTGAAACATTGTGAGTTCGCAAATGAACGTGCCCACCAGCAGCCTGGTGTTGCTTACCGCAAGCGGAACCGGGCTGGATTCTGGTGGATAGTTTTCCAACGGTGGTCGTCTCCCAGCAATCAATCGGGTATTGAGTGTCACTGCTTAATCCACCCGCGAACGCAAGCTCGAGGATCAGCCGTCGAATAGAGTCAATCCCACTGGGTGAACTTAGATAATTCGCAATGTCTCCAAGGAAGATGTCAGCATTGCAACTGCCAGACAACTCATGCAGCAAAGTTTCGGCAGCTACGCTCATTTCACGGCTCCGGTGAGGGCAGCTGCGAGTTCCTCTTTCAATTCCTCGATTGTTTCATCTGTACTCGCACGTACCGCTTTCAGTTTTGCGAGCAGCTTGTCAGGATCCCCTGGACCGTCCTCGACCGTGTTCGCGTTCTTAATGTCGAGGTTGAAGATCGGCCAATAAATCTGGTCGCCGGCGGATTGCTCGTTCCTGCTCTGCGTAGCGAGTGATTCGTACTTGGCTTCTAATTCGGCGAGTTCCGCTTCGAGCCGTTTGAGCTCTGCTTTGCTTTTCTCGCTGCGAACCTTGGCACGAAGGTCCTTCAAGCCTTCGTTCATTGCGGACGCTTCGTTCTTGAGCGTCTCGGCCTCGTCCCAGTGCGGCTTTGCTCGCGCTTCCGCGTCTGTTTTCAAAGCGGCGAAGTCCACCTTCCAGGCTTGGTCGGTTTCAACGCGATCCGCGAACCCTCCTCGTTCCTTGCCCCACCAATCAAGTAGCGGCAACAACTCTTCCAGCCGCATCGGCTTGGTTTTGGAATAGCTCTTTTGGCCTTCTGGGTATCGGTGCTCGTAGAACCAGATCGTCTCGGTTGGCTTGCCGTGGGTGAAGAACAGCAAATTGGTCTTGATGCTGGTGTACGGAGCAAACACGCCGTTGGGCAATCGCACGATCGTGTGTAGGTTGCATTCTTCGAGCAGCTTCTTCTTGATGACTGCTTTGACGCCATCCCCGAATAGCGTTCCGTCCGGTAGCACCACCGCGGCGCGACCGCCCTTTTTGAGTAGCTTGCGAGTGATCAGCGACATGAACATGTCGGCTGTCTCGCGGGTCTTGATGTCAGCGGGAAAGTCGCTGCCGACACCGTCGTCTTCCATGCCGCCGAAGGGTGGATTGGTGATGACGCAGTCAACGCGTTCAGGATGACTCCAATCGTTCCAGCCCTTTGCGAGCGTGTTGGTGTGGTCGATCTGGCTGGGCACGTCGATGCCATGCAGCAGCAAATTGGTGACGCACAGCAGGTGGGGCAGTTGCTTCTTCTCAATTCCCCGAATGCATGTCTCGATCGCCGAACGGTCTTCGGCGCTGGACCGCTTTGTCAGTTGGCGACGAAAGTGCTCGATTGTTGCCGTGAGAAAGCCACCGGTACCGCATGCAGGGTCGAAGACAACTTCTCGCTTCTTGAGGCTCGGGTTGACGGCGCGGACCATGAATTCGGTGACGGCACGTGGCGTGTAAAACTCTCCGGCATTGCCGGCGCCGCGTAGATCGCTGAGGATCTGTTCGTAGAGATTCCCGAGTTCGTCGCGGTTGCCTTGATTGTGGAAGTTAATCGCTTCGTCGAGTTTTTGAATCACGCCCAACATCAGCGGGCCTGATTTCATGTAATTGTTCGCGTCGGCGAACACGTCGCGAACGACCTTGGCTCGCGGATCACGCGAGTTTGGCAAGTCTTTCAGCTTTGGAAATACAACCGAGTTGACATGCTCGATCAGTTCGCTGCCGGGAATCGCGGGCACCCCGTCTTTTTCTTTTGCCCAATCACGCCAACGGCAGCCTTGGGGAATGACGCTGCGAAATTTTTTGCCAGCGTCAGCGGCGTCGTCTTCCCATTCCTCTTCTCGCTGGTCGTAGATCTTCAGGAAGAGCATCCACGTTAGCTGGCCGATGCGTTGGGCATCGCCGTCGACACCATCGTCCTTCCGCATGATGTCTTGAATGGATTTGATTGTTGTGGAGAGACTCATTCTCTGGCTTCAATTGCAATGATCGTGGATGGATGAGACCGAGTAGAATATCTCGGCTTACGCAGCGGTGTTGTCAGGTTCGTACAAGGCTTTTTCGAGTTCAGTCAGTGCGAGTGAGAAGGCTTCGTTCCCGCCGAAGATCTCGCGTCGGATCTGTGTCTTGGTTCCAAAGTTGGAAAAGGGCGGCAGCTCGAGAATCTTGGCGTCTTCGATATCGATGATGCCGTTCTCGGCGTATTTATCCAGCAATGCTTCCAACACGGCACGGGCTTGATCTCCGTATTTGCCGAAGTAGTTCCGCTTTTTAACGCGATCGGCTCGCTCGCGGCGTGTCAGCGGTTTTTGATCGTAGGCGATGTGAACGAGCAGATCGAAAACATCGAACTGGCTCGCACTCGGAATCGCATCTCGCAATGCGTCGACCTCGATACCCACTTCACTCAATTCATCTAAAACCGCACGTTTGCGTTCGGCTCCGCTCCATTTCTGCAGAAACTCGTCGAGCGTCGCGAACTCTTGAAGCAGGCAACGTTTGATCTCGTCGCGTAGATGGATACGGTATTCTTCGGTTCGCAATTGACCGTCGGCACCAAGGTAGCTGGTTCGCTCGATGCCGGGTTTGACATCAATGTCATCGACGACGTAGCGAATGCGCCCCGGTGGATCTTCACCGCCACCGGTGTCGTCATCGTCGTCGCCGTCGGGGAAATCATCGTCGGGATCGCCGTCCGCACCCGGGCCGTCTTCTTCCTGGTCATCGTCCGCTGTCTCATCGTCATCCTCCGGGGGAACGATGTCATCATCGGGGCCGGGCTCGTAGATCGTGACGGGTTCGCCATCGAATTCTGGATCGGCGAACAAGCGGGTTGCTCCCTTGAAGTCCATGATGGTGAAGTACAGCTTGCCGTAGTCTTCGCGAATACGGGTCCCTCGGCCAACGATCTGCTTGAATTCAGTCATCGAGTTGATCGTTTGGTCCAAGACAATCAACTTGCAGGTCTTGGCGTCGACGCCGGTTGTCAAAAGCTTGCTTGTGGTCGCGATGACGGGGTAGGGTTCGTCATTGTCGATGAAGTAGCCCAGTTCCTTCTTGCCTTCGGTGTCGTCGCCCGTGATGCGGACCACGTAACGGCGATTCGATGCCGCCTCTGGTATCAGTTTCACCAACTCTTGTCGCATACGTTCCGCGTGCGGTTGATCGTCACAAAAAACGATCGTCTTGGCCATCGGATCGGTGCCAGAAAGGTACTGCCACACCCGCTTGGCAACGAACTGCGTCCGTTTCGTGAGAATCAAATCGCGGTCGTAGTCCGACGTGTTGTACTCTCGAACTTCGATCTCCTGTCCAAGGCGATCTTTTTGGCCAGGCGTTGGAGTAAACCCCAGTGCGTCGACATCAGAGATAACCCGGATCACTTTGTACGGTGCGAGGAAACCGTCTTCGATTCCTTGCTTGAGCGAGTAGGTGTAGATCGGCTCGCCAAAGTACTTGTAGTTAAACTCCGGATCGTGGACTTCACGTTTGCCGTCTTCTCCTTTGACAGCCGGCTTTTCTTTGGGCGTCGCCGTTAGCCCAATATGCGTCGCCGAGGAAAAGTATTCCAAAATCGTTCGCCAGGCAGAGTCCTCTTTGGCGCTTCCGCGATGGCATTCATCGACCACGATAAGATCAAAGAAGTCGGGCGAGAACTGCCTGAATATCTGCTGTGATTCTTCCTTGCCAGTCACCGCCTGATACAGAGCCAGGTAGACTTCGTAGTTGCGTTTGGCCTCACGGTTTTGAATCTTATGCATGACTTCACCAAAGGGGGCGAAGTCTTGCTGCATGGTTTGGTCGACCAGAATGTTTCGGTCGGCAAGGAAAAGTATTCGCTTTTTCTTCTTGGCCTTCCAGAGACGCCAAATGATCTGGAACGCGGTGTAGGTTTTCCCGGTGCCCGTCGCCATGACCAACATCATGCGATCGCGCCCAGCGGCGACAGCTTCGACGGCTCGGTTGATTGCGACTTGTTGGTAGTAGCGTGGTTCTCGCCCACTGCTGTCGACATGATTGGGCTGTGACAACAGCGGTAGATTCTCGGGGTCGTCCCAGCCTTTCCAAATGCGATATTTCTGAAAGAGTTCTTCGTAGCTTGGAAACTCGTCGAGCGTAATTTCGCGTTCCGTCGGACCGCCCAATTCCGTCCGGTCGTGCATCAAAAAGCCAGAACCGTTTGAACTGAACGCAAACGGGGCATCGAGGGATTCGGCATAACCCAGCGACTGCTGCATTCCGTGGCCGACGGGAAACTTGTTTCTCTTCGCTTCGATCGTGGCCAGGGGCACATGCGGCATCGCGTAGAGAACGTAGTCCGCTCGTTTAGGACCTCCTTTCGCCTGTGGATTGGTCAAACGCCTGGCAAGCTTGCCACGAACGACAACCCGGCCGGCGGTGAGCTTAACTTCCTCGCGGAATTGATCTTGCTGCCAACCGGCAGCCAACAGCGCAGGCGTAATCAGCTTGGTGCAGATGTCGCGTTCGCTGTACCCCTTGATCATGGCTCACTATCGCCCGCGAAATATCCGTCGCACGCTTCGGATCGCGGACGGCAAATTGACTAAAAAGTCCACATAGCATACGCTACCCCTCGATGTACCACAATCTGGGGAGAACATCATGCGATTTGGCGAGCGAGTGCGACAACTCAGGCTACAGAATGGACTGACTCAGGGTGCGCTTGCTGCAAGCCTGGAGGTCAGCATGTCGTACATCTGCAAGGTCGAGAACGAGAAGTTGCAATTCGGTGATTACCCGTCAGAGAAGTTCATCCACAAGTTGGCTGGCGAACTGCATGCGGATGAAGACGAGTTGCTGTTGCTGGCCGACAAAGTGCCCGCTTCGATTCGCAAGCGTATTCGCCAACGACCTGAATTGTTTCGTAAATTGGCTCGCCTAGATAAACAGTCGCTTGATGCGTTGGAGTCATCCCTAAACGTCTAACAGCGCGCCTCGCTATGCTGCAGAGAGACTTCATCAATCATGGGCGATATCAAACTATTTCGAACGAACGGCGATGCGGTTGAGCAACTGGAGGGGACTTCGGTAGCGTTGGAGAAATCGCTGCAGGAGCTGATTGAGAAGCATCTAGAAACGTTCTTGGGCGTGCGTTTTTTGGCAAGCGAATACTCGACGGGAAAAACCCACGCAGGTCGAATCGATACCCTCGGCATCGATGAAAATGGGTGCGCGGTAATCATCGAGTACAAGCGATCGACTAACGAGAATGTGATCAACCAGGGCCTCTTCTATCTGGACTGGTTGCTCGATCACAAAGCAGAGTTTGAACTGTTGGTGATGAAAAAGTACGGGTCCGAGGTCTCAGAGACGATCGAATGGTCCGCACCTCGTTTGATCTGCATCGCGGGTGATTTCACGAAGTACGACGCGCACGCGGTCCAGCAGATCAATCGCAACATTGAGCTCATCAAGTATCAGCGGTTCGCCGACGAGCTCTTGCTTCTCGATCTTGTTCATTCGGTCTCGGTTGATTCCGACACGGTTGTACCCGCAACGACCACCACGACTGGCGGGACACCCCAGACATACAAGACTGTTTCGGAGTATCTCAGTGAGGCTGACCCGAAAACCGTCGATCTATTCGAGGCTGTGAAGGCTTACTTGCTCGGCCTTGGTGATGACGTTCAGGTCAAGACACTCAAGTTCTACTTCGCATTCAAGAGGATCAAGAACTTTGCATGCGTCGAAGTGAGGAAGCAGACCGGAAAGGTCTTGATTTACGCAAAGGTCGAACCGACGCCCGAGGTACTGGAAGAAGGATTCACACGCGACGTACGCGAGATCGGCCACTTCGGAACCGGTGACCTGGAGATCACCCTCGGGTCGATCGAAGACCTCGAGCGAGCAAAGCCATTGCTTGAGCAGAGCTACGAGGCGAACTAGGCGGTTCGCAAAATCCAGTTGTATGGCGTCCTACTGCGATCAGGTGAATCCGCATTTGTTAATTACAGAACAGAGAATACCCCATGATTCGACAGCGACCGTTCATGCTTTTCGCCTTGATTTTTCTTCTCGGACCACAGGTGCAATACGACGTAACTGGGCAAGACCGGATTGGTCGAGGCGGGGCCGCAGGGCTCGCGAACCCGAGTTACTCCATTCAAACGATCCGAGACGCGCATACAGATACTTCGCCTGTGTTTGTTGTTCAAAATGAACTCGACAAGCTGATTGACTCGGATGGAGGTGGCGCGTGCCCAATCTCCGCGGCACTGATCGCGATGCAGACGGTAAGGTCGATGGCGGGAGCCACGTTGCATCCCCAGCCACACCGCTACGCGCTTCAATTGTTCCGGGAACAACCGGAGTTAAAGGAAGGGCGAATTCCGAATGACCGTTTTGTCAATCTTCTGAAGAAAGTTGCGGCAGCCGGAGGGAAGATTGACGTCGATGTTGAGACGGTTTCCGCCACCAACAGCAGGCACACGGAGACCGGACCGTATTGGTCTCAAACAAACGGACCAGACCTATCGCTAAATCCAGGCGAATTGAAGATTCTCTCGTACACGGTCACGACGGCGAGCGGCGTTTGGCTTGGCCGCCATTTTGTTTTGCTGAAGAGTCTAGAAGGTGAACAGGTTCGCGTCGTCGATCCGACTCGCCCCTTCAAAGACTATCAATACGCGATTCAATTTCGGGGCGATGAAGCAGCTCCGAAGGCAGCCGTCATTTTGGACAACCTGTCGCGGAATGACGAGAACGAGCCGATCTTTGAATTGAATACGGTCTTTACGATCAAGATCCTTGGGACGCATAAAAACAAGAACAATCCGTCAATGGCCTCGGTCGACCAAATTAAGGCTGAAATTGACTTGCTCGCGAAAGAGCTGCAGGTCGAAGACAAGCTGACCTCACCCACGGAGTGGCGGCGGCGCGGTGCCAGATTCGGATTGCCAGGATTGGATCTGCCCACGTCGGAAGGTGGCAGCAACTGGTCCGCTGAGCAAATGTTGGAGGTCTTTCGTCATGCCGGACGTCACAACCTAAACCTACGTGATGTTGTGGGTGGCGCTCATGGCAGACCAGCTATCAAGCTTGAATCCGACTTTGCCAAAGCGGCCGTACAAGATCTGATCGACGGTCGCGCTTACTTCGCCGTTGCCATCACAGAAGAAGGAGCAGGCACTCACACGAAGAACATCCAAAGTCGAGCGATCAGGGATGGCAATGGCTTCAGGCTCACCGGGTCAAAGCTTTGGAACGCCCGCTTACGACAGGCAACGCATGTAGTTCTGTACGTGCAGGCTGCCAACGGAAGACCCGGCAAACAGACCGCGTTTCTTTTGGCGGCTAACCACCCGGGTTTGGAGATCGTCGATCGGTACGCGCACGGGCTGACCGGGAATTCTTTTGGCGGACTCAAATTCGATCAAATGTATGTTGGCCCGGAGCACTTAATCGGTGAGGACGGCGACGGTGGTGATCTTTTTGAGGAGCATTTTCTCTACTGGCGATTGATGCAGTCGGCCGCGGCGATCGGATGTGGCGAACGAGCGTTGGAGGTTATGGCTGAGCGGATTCGAGAACGCGAAGCCTTTGGAGGTCCGATCGGACGTTTCACTCATCTTCAGCAACCGATCGGCGAGCAACTTACCAAGCTACGCATGGCATTGGCTTTGTCTCGCGAGGCGGCGCGCTACTTTGACCAGGGAAATTATGACGCTGCGGAGCCATTGGTTAATGGAATCAAGGCAGAGGGCGTCGAATTCGCCCTGGCGGCTTGCGATGCTGCGATGCGTGCTCACGGTGCTCTCGGCTACAGCCGAGAAGTGGACCTTGGTGACCGAGTCCGCGACCTGATGGGGCTACGCATTGCTGATGGAACCACCGACGTCATGCGGATGACCGTCGTCCGTGATGCCTACGGACACGATCTCTGGCAAATGGCGATCGAGACCAACACCCCGCAGTCGGACTGAACGCACGGGTGCGGCACGTTTCCCGAGACTCTCGCTGAATGACTTGAGGGTGTGCGTTGGATGCACCAGAGATTGATCGACAAAACGCTGGCCTGTGTAAACCGAGACCCGGATGTCAAACAGAGACTCAGAGAGTTCTCGGGGTTGTCTCTGGGGTGTGGGACAAACCAGGGTGGTTGGACTCGGCAGCCCGGACTCTCTCGGCGAAAGTTGGAACTTGGGTATTGGCCGCAGAGGTGGCGAAAGACCGCGAAAAAGGGGGCGAAAACGAGAAACGCCCGCGGTTCATGCTGGACCGACGGGCGTTAACTGGTTCGCGAGAGTTTTCGCTTTTTTAAATTCAGCTCCCCCGGCAGGACTCGAACCTGCGACAAGGCGGTTAACAGCCGCCTGCTCTACCAACTGAGCTACAGGGGATTGGGAAGCTCCACGTCTTGAGCCTTTCGCTCGTCGTGGGTGGCAGAGTTTACTTACTCTGCTGCACCCTTTCAAGCTCTGTTGAACAGACGTTTTTTTTCTTGCTCAGGTTCGTGCCGCTAACCCGTCTTTGCCCTCTAATCGCTAAAGTTTTAACCGGTTTTTCCAGGTTTCCCCGCCTGCCAGCGGCTGTGACTAGCATGCCGGCAGTGACTCTCCGCCCCCCCGAGACCAGGAGTTTGTGTCAGGAGGCCAGCAGGGATGGCGGATTCTCCAAAGCGCTCGGCTGGGCTGACGGTCCTGGTGAGATTTGGTACCTCCGCTTTGCTAGAATGCCCCGATGATGGCCTTGCGGTTGAGGGTGCTCCCGACGCAATGCCCGGTGGACCTGTTTGGACTTGGGGTTTCGATGAGCCTGATTTTGATTATTCCCGCCGAAGCTCAGCTTCGGCTCGCCGCGCCCTGGGCGGTCGCGATCGCAGAGTCCATGGACTGCGAAATCATCCCCGTGGTGCTGGGCGCTGATCATGAAATCCTCGATCGGCATACCGAAGCGACCTTCGCCAAACTACTCTATGGCTCGCCGAGCAACTCCATCGCAAACGGCCACGCCCCGGCCTCCGTGACAACCTCGGCAACACCCGCCACAGTCGCACCGTCACCAGCTACCTCCGCTAAGTCAGCAACTTCGGCCACAACAGCGTCTTCAGCGCCCGCTCGCGATGCCGCTGCGGGCGATTCGGCGGGCAACTCCCCTGCTCCGCTGCGTTCACCGGTCACGGTGGTCAACCTGGAGCAAGACGTTGAACCGATCCATCAATTGTGTCAGGAACGCGGCTGCCGTCTGTTGCTGATCCCGTACTCTCACGCTGATGCCGATTGGCAATTGAAGCTGTTTCAGAAGTCCAAATACCGCACCGTTTGGCTCAACCCCTGCTCCCCGCCTCCCACCAAGGCCGCCGAGATCGCCGGAGGTTATCGTCTCACTGAATTGGCCACCAAACGCATCACCATGAAGATGCTTGGCCTGCAGCCAACTGCCTGGGGCATCGACCATCAAAAACCAGATCACGTTGACGACGACAAGCAGGTTGAGCTCGCCATCCATGCTTTCGATCAGCTGGCCGCCGACGGTAAGTCGCTGATTGTGCTGGCCAGCAATGATGATAACGGATGGTTGAGCAAAGCCGGTCAAGCGGCGCTGGATGAGGATTGCGGCAGTTCGTTCGCGATGGTCCGAGAGGGCCAGTCGATGGCGCGGGGCGCTTTGGCTCGACTGCGTCGCTGGACAGATTCGATCACGCCACCATTGTCTCGCAGCGAACGCGTTGAACTGCAAGAGGATCTGGAAACGGGGTCGCGGCCCAGTTTTGAGTTCCTGGGACTGATCAGTGCCGCCAGCATGCTGGCAGCATTTGGGTTGTATCAAAACAGTGCCGCGGTCATCATTGGCGCGATGTTGATCGCTCCCTTGATGACGCCGATCCTGGGAGCCGGCATGGCGATCGCTGTCGGCAATCGACCGCTGTTTCGTACCGCGTGGAAGGCGATCGGATTGGGCTTTGTCGGTGCTTTGGTTAGCGGCGCCTGCTTTGGCGTGCTGGTGTTGGTGCTGCGTGGCTTCAGCTGGCCAGACCTGGGGCCAGAAAAAGCGACCGAGATGTGGGCGCGTTGCAATCCGTCGCCGATTGATTTCTGTGTCGGCTTTGTCGGTGGCATGGCAGCCAGCTATGCTCGGACACGGAAGGATCTGTCCAGTGCACTTGCCGGGGCGGCGATCGCGGCCGCCTTGGTGCCACCCATCTCCACCGCAGGACTGCAATTGGTGTTTGGTCCCTGGAACCTGCAGGCTCATGGATTGCCAATCCTTGGGCCGATCATTGTGGTGGGGATTAACGTGCTGACCATCATGGCTGGATCATCGTTGGTGCTGTGGGTGCGAGGCATTCGCGCGACAGACGGCCAGCGAAAGAAGCAAGATCGTTGGGCCATTCGCACGATCTTGGCTGTGCTCGTGGCAATCTTGTTGGTGCTCGTTGGTTTGCTGGAAGCCAAATTGCTGACGGGCGGTTAACTCAATAGGAAAGGGCCGCGTTTTGTCAGCCCTTGCAGTGCGACTCCATCGCCGCCCTTTGAAGTCATGGGCTTGCGTTTTAGAGGTTGTTGGATCGCCAGTCAATCGCCAAGCGGTCGACCGGTTGTCTTGAGCCTTGGTTGTGTCGATGCGGAGGGGACGCGCCGAACATCCAGTGTGTCACTGAATTCGGTCCTGTTCACAGGCTGGCGGATGTCAGTGAGTGAATGTCCGCAAATGCGTGCTTAAGATGGATTTTGTGCGGCGGTACCTCCAGTGGCTTGACCATTCCCAACGCTGGCCAATCCCATTGCGTGTGACTTTGTTGTTCTGGAAGCTTTTGCCGTTCGTGCTGATCGGCTCAGATAAGAGGCGATCTTCGATCGAAGATTCGTGCCCCTAGCGATTTTGTTCGCGAATCGTTTGCTACCTCTGCAGAGAGTGACTCTAATAGTCTTTTGCGTCCGGCCGAGCTGTCCAGGTCTGACCCGGTGGTCCATTTCTATCCAACACGATTCTCAATGACCCATTCGAATTCATTCAAATTCTCCATCGCAGCGCTGTGTTTGCTGCTGTTTGCCGGTCCCGTTCTGGGCCAACAGCCAGCGGAAAACGCGGAAGCGCCGGAGGCAGGGAAGCAGGCAGAGTTAACGGACGACAAAGACGCCGAGGCACAAGTACAGCCAGCCGAGAAACAACCTGGAACAAAGCCCGCCGACGAATCGCAAGCCGCCGATCCAGAGCCGAGCGTACAAAACTCGGACGCTGAGCCAGCAAAGACAGAGCCAGCGAAGACAGAGCCAGCGAAGGCAGAGCCAGCGAAGGCAGAGCCAGCGAAGGCAGAGCCAGCGAAGGCTGAATCCGAAAGCGACGACGGCGAGGCAGCCGCAGCGGAGGAGGATCCGGAAGCGATCCCTGCTGGGCACTCGATCCATGGCGAGGCGTTCAACGAAGGTCCGCGCCAAGCCGCTTCTTTGATGAAGGGCACCGGTCCGATCAAATTCGCAGTGACCAGTGAGCATGCTGGAGTGCAAGCGTTCATCGAGCAAGGCATAGGGCAGTTGCATGGGTTCTGGTACTTCGAAGCTGAACGCTCGTTTCGCCAAGCAGCCATGTTGGACCCTGATTGTGCGATCAGTTACTGGGGCATGGCCATGGCCAATGCGGAAAATAAAGAGCGGGCGAAGGGCTTTTTAGCCAAGGCCTTAGAACGACGCGACAGCGCTAGTGAACGAGAGCAGTTGTACATCGATGCGCTGGAAAACTATCTGGACGATAAAAAAGACGAAAAAGGAAAAGAACGCGATCGCAAGACGAAGGCCAAGCAGCAAATCGAAGCCTTTGAAAAGATCGTCAAGAAGTATCCTGATGACTTAGAAGCGAAGGCTTGGTTGGCCTACACGCTGTACAAGCAACGTGGTGCTGCTGGCAAGAAGCACGAAGAAGTTGAGACGGCAATCAACAACGTTTTAGATGTTGAACCATTGCACCCGGTGCACCACTACCTGATTCACTTGTGGGATTATAAGGACGCGAAGAAAGCGTTAGGCTCGGCGGCAAAGGGCGGAGCGTCCGCGCCTGCGATTGCACACATGTGGCACATGCCTGGCCATATCTATTCGCGGCTGAAACGTTATCAAGATGCAGCCTGGCAACAGGAAGCGTCAGCGCGAACCGATCATGCTCATATGATGCGCGATCGCGTGATGCCCGATGAGATTCACAACTTTGCTCACAACAATGAATGGTTGATCCGCAACTTGATTTATGTGGGTCGATGGCGGGATGCGATTGACTTGGCCAAAAACATGACCGAGCTGCCTCGGCATCCCAAGTACAACATGCTGTCCAAGCGACGTAGCTCTTACTTTGGTCGCATTCGATTGTTCGACGTCTTGAAACGTTATGAACATTGGCCGCAACTGATTGCGTTGACCGACAGTGCTTACCTTCCGTCAACTGATCTGGAAGCAGAACAGATCCGGCGTTTGCAGTACCGAGGCATCGCGTTTGCTCACTTGCATCATGTCGACCAAGTCGATGTCATCCTGACTGAGTTGAACGGACGACTAGAAAATGAACGTGAAAAAGCTGCGGAAGCCAAACGCAAGCACGAAGAGGCGGTTGCCAAAGCGAAGGAAGACGGCAAAAAGCCACCCGCCAAACCACGGGTCTCGGGTGAGGATCCTGTGCGACGTTTGGAGAAAGCCATTGCCAGCATCGAGGGCCGATTGTCCTATGAGTATGGCGACTACAAAGAAGCCCTCTCGGCACTGAAGAAGGCAGACGAGGACAAGAGCTTTCGCGCCTATTGTCAATTGCTTTCGGGCGACAAAGCTGGCGCGATGAAGGCGATTGAGGAAGAGGTCGGGAAACGCGAAAACCAAGTGCTGCCGCTTGCCACTCAGATTGAAATGCTATGGATCGCCGGTAACAAAGATCGCGCGCGTGAGGTGTTCGACAAGCTTCGTCGTCTCTCGGGTTCGGTTCAATTCGGTGCCGCGCCATTTGATCGCTTAGCTCCGACTGCCAAAGAACTCGGTTATGACGCCGATTGGCGAGTGGCTCACCAGCATCCAGACGATTTTGGTGAGCGGCCCGAACTGGATGCCATCGGCCCGTTCCGTTGGGCTCCCAGTCCAGCAGAAAACTGGAGCTTGAAAGATCACAAAGGCAAAGAGCTTTCTCTGTCACAATTCAGAGGCAAGCCCGTCATTCTGATCTTTTACCTAGGCCATGGTTGCCTGCACTGTGCTGAACAATTGCAAGCCTTTGCCCCCAAGGCCAAGCAGTTTACCGACGCCGGGATTTCCCTGGTCGCCATCAGCACCGATAGCGAAGAAGACTTGAAGATCTCGGTCGACACCTACGAAGGCGGAATGCCTTTCCCGTTGGTCTCAAATCAGTCGCTGGAGGTGTTTAAAGCCTACCGAGCGTTCGATGATTTTGAACAAATCCCCTTGCACGGCACCTTTTTGATCGATTCCGAAGGTCAAGTGGTTTGGCGAGACTTGGGCTACGAGCCGTTTATGGATGTTGATTTCACGATCAAAGAAGCCAAACGTTTGCTCAAGCAAGAGCAGCCGCTGCCGCAGGAGCTGAGGATCGCACAGCTGCCCGAGCGACAGTTTTTGAAACCCATTTCAATCGCCGATTTGCCACGGATCGATTCAACCGGTGTTAAAGGATCGTTGATTGTCTCTGGAGCCGAAGTCGCCGCAGAAACCACGGAGCACTTCTTTCAGCTGGCAAAAGGTGAGGCCGCGAAGGTTGTCGTGTTGCAGGTTGATCATGAGGATGGCACGAAATCGCAAGTTCAGTCGTTGCTTGATCGGTTCAATCAGATCCAAGGCAGTCAGCTAAGCGTTGTTCGCTGTGATGGCAAGCCCAAGAACTGGTCTGCTCTGTTGGCTGACGCCAGCGCAGTTTGGATTGCGGGTAGCCAAAGCAGCGGATTTGAGAGCCTGGCCAAAGTCGATGCCGCACGTGTGGCTTTGGCTGAATTTCTGCATAGCGGTAAAGTGATCGCCAGCGTTGGCGCCGGCGGTGCGATGTTTGCTGATCAGGCGTTCTCCGGTGAAAAGTCGAACCGACTGGCTGGACATACCTTTGGCTTGTTGAAGGATTCCATCTTGGATGTGTACGCCGCCAACCAGGAAGGACCATCGCGAATCGAGACCGTCATTCAGTGGCAACCGCATCGCATTGGCTATGAATTGGATCCGACAGCTGCGATGGTGATTCGTGGTCGTCGGGTTTACAAGCTCGGTGAGGGGACGATTCGAATTCGCCGTCATGCCGGCAAGGATGTTCCCAATGCGGAAGTCCGTTTGCAGAACAAGAACGACGCTGCCGACTTGGTATCGCTTTATCGTGCAGCCCGTGACGGCATGGCTGGTTACCCGGTCGAGGCCAAACCGAGTTCCCCCAAGGTCGATAAAGGAACCTTGATCTTGATCGGTGGCGGCGGCATGCCCAAAGGGATCATGCAGCGCTTCGTTGATCTGGCGGGAGGCAAGAAGGCAAAGATTGTTGTTTTACCAACCGCGATGCCAGATCCGATTCCAAAATCCAGCGGTATTGCAGATCAGTTCAAGCAACTGGGTGCTGAAAAGGTGACGGTGCTTAGCGATCGCAGCTTGGATAAAGTTGAAGGAGACGCGTTTCTGAAGTCCCTTAAAGAGGCCACAGGGATCTGGTATGGTGGCGGACGTCAATGGCGTTTCGTTGATGCTTATTTGGACACCAAAGCCCATCAAGCGATGCGTGATGTCTTGAAACGCGGTGGCGTGATCATGGGCAGTTCTGCCGGTGCATCGATCCAAGCTGAGTTTCTTGCCCGCGGTAACCCGCTGGGCAATTTGGACATCATGGCCGAAGGCTACCAGCGTGGGCTAGGTTTCTTGCCTGGCGTCGCGGTGGATCAGCATTTCAGTCAGCGTCAGCGACAAGACGATATGCTGGCCCTGGTGAAGCGATATCCCAAGTGGTTAGGGATCGGTCTCGATGAAGCCACTGCGATTGTTGTTCAGAAAGAGGTTGCCGAGGTCGTGGGCCGTAGCAAGGTGTTCTTCCACAACGCGACCGATGAGGCGGGGGACAACATTGATGTTGTCGAGCTGGCTGATGGTCAGCGTTACAACCTGAGGGAGCGAAAAGCAGTGGAGCAGTAAGCCGTCTAGCGGTTGTGGCGTGCTGCGGCGGTTAGCTGGCATCACTGCTACTTTGTGATTTCATGCCCACGATCTCTAGCAGTCGTGTCGCGGTGCTGAAAATCAGTTCCGCTTTTTGCCGAGTTTCCTTGGATGACTGGGAAGTCATTTCGGCGGCATCGGCCACGTTTGCAACGTTGTGAACAATCTCGCTGGTCCCATTGGACACTTCACGTATGTCGCGAGAAATTCCTTCTGTCATGCGTGTCTGTTCTTCGATCGCCACCGCAATTGCATCTTGGCTTTCGTTGATCTGGGCAATCACCTGTTGAACGATGGCGATATCACTGACCGCATCGCCAGTGTCCGAGCGGATGGTTTCAATTTGGGCGACGATGTCTTCAGTGGCTTGGGTGGTTTGTTTCGCGAGTTCCTTGACTTCGTTGGCGACGACTGCAAAGCCTTTGCCGGCTTCGCCCGCGCGTGCCGCTTCGATGGTTGCATTCAGGGCCAGGAGGTTCGTTTGTTCCGCCACGCCGTTGATCGCTTGGACCACCTCGGAAATCGAGTTGCTGTTGTCGTTAAGTCGACGAATGGTCTGGTCGGTTGTTTCCGTTTTTACGTTCGCTTCCCGCGCAATGGAAACGGCTGTGGAGACGTTTTCGGAGATCTCACGAATGCTGATTTCAAACTGGTTGACCGCTTCGGAGACACTGCGGACGTTGCCCTGCACTTGTTCGGCAGCGGTGGCCGCCGAACTGGCTTGCTGATTGGTCGAACTGGCTGAATCACTCAGTTGATCGCTCACTTTGTTCAATTCAACAAACGCCAGGTGTTCCAAGCCCTTGGCAACTTTTCCGACGCGGCGAGTCAAGCGTTTGGCGCAGTAGACTGCCCAGATGCCGGCGACGATCCCAATCAGAATGGCCATCACAACGGCCATGGTTAGGCCAGCTTGCGTGTCGCGCTCTGACAAGTCTGCCAGGGTTGTGACAACGCCGTGAGCAGCTTGGCGGGACTGTTCAGCCAGCGGGATGAGTTCCTGCAGTAAGCGGTCGGCCTGCTCGGGGGCGGTTGCAGCTGCCTGTAAATACTGATCGCTCAGATCGACGGTGCGATCAAACAGTTCCTCCGACTCAGCCAGTGCTTCGGTGTATTCGGGACGCTGTTCATGAATGATGTAGCCAAAGTCATGTTCGCCGCCGTCGCGAAGCACTGCCATCGATTCATGAAGCAGGTTCCGTGTCGCTTGGTAGTCTGCTTCCCGGCCGGTGCCCGTACGCAGGACCCGATTGAGGTGTTCTAAGTTCAGTGAACGCTGGCGCCCCGCTAGGTTGATCGCGGCGGCGGACTTTTGCTGCTCTTTGGAGAGCCAGTACATGACTCCGACCAAGGTGAAGCAGCCAATCAAAAACAACGCAGGCACCGTTGCCAAGCGATGACCGTCAGAGATCTCAAACAGAGGTTTTCGTGACGAGTTGCTCATGGTGATCGCAGTGGTGTGACGTGTGACGGGAGTTGCCAAACAAAGGGGACGTATTGTGTCGGGGTTCGGCTCTGCGAATCATAGGCCTGTTAACAGGTCCTTTATTGCGGCATTGTGGACGACTCGGGTAACCCCTCGCCCGCTTGAACGTCTGCTGCGATATCAGTGCATAAGGTTGCCTTGCGTCCCTTTACGTTGCGGTGTTCAAGGCGTGATGGCGGGGCAATGAAAAGAGCCAGTCAACCGTAAGGCTGACTGGCTGCAAAGTGGATGTCGTGTTCCAGCAGGCTGACCGTTAGCGATCATCCAGATCAAATCGATCGAGCGCCATGACTTTGGTCCAGGCGGCGACAAAGTCGTTGACGAACTTTGTCTTTGCATCGTCTGATGCGTAAACTTCGGCAATGGCGCGAAGCTGAGAGTTGGATCCAAAGACCAAGTCCACTCGGCTAGCCGTCCATTGGAGATCGCCCGTCGCTCGGTCGTGACCTTCGAAGAAGTGATCGCAAACGGCTGACTGTTTCCACTGGGTGTTCATGTCAAGCAAGTTGACAAAGAAGTCATTGGTGAGCGTTTCCGGTCGCTCGGTCAAGACGCCCATCTGACTTAGTGGTTCAGGGCCTGAGTTCGCATCCAGGACACGCAGGCCGCCGATCAGAACGGTCATCTCGGGAGCAGTCAGGGTCAGCTTTTGTGCTCGATCGACCAGCAATTCCTCTGCGTGCCGGTCGATGTGACGCGCGTGAAAGTTGCGGAAACCATCGGATTGCGGCTCTAAAACAGCGAACGAATCCGCGTCAGTCATCTCCGCAGACGCATCCGTTCTGCCGGGATGGAAGGGAACGCTCACTGCATGTCCGGCTCGCTTGGCGGCCTCTTCAATTGCAGCCGCTCCGCCAAGCACGATCAGATCCGCCAGCGAGACTTTGGTGCCGTCGGTCTGAGCTTGGTTGAACTGTTGCTGGATCTTTTCCAATCCCGCCAGAGTTTTCTGCAATGCAACGGGATCATTAACATCCCAGTCTTTCTGAGGTGCCAGTCGAATGCGAGCTCCGTTGGCGCCACCGCGTTTGTCAGTGCCTCGAAAGGTAGACGCAGAGGCCCAGGCGGTTGAAACCAAGTCAGAAACCGACAGGCCGGACGCGATCAACTGTTCTTTTAGCTGCTTGATGTCTGCCGCGTCAACAAGTGGATGGTCCACCGCTGGCACCGGGTCCTGCCACAGTTGTGGCTCAGCGATCTCTGGCCCCAGCAAACGTGAAACCGGCCCCATGTCACGATGCGTCAGCTTGTACCAGGCCTTGGCAAAGGCTAAGCGGAATGCCTCGGGGTTCTCATGAAAGCGTTTCGAGATCGCGTGATAGGCGGGGTCCATCCGTAACGCCAGGTCCGTTGTGAACATCATCGGTGCGTGCGATTTGGTTTCGTCGTGAGCATCCGGCACGGTGCCTTCGGCGTTGGGGTCGGTGGGCGTCCATTGCCATGCGCCGGCGGGGCTTTTGACCAAGTCCCAATCGTAGCCGAATAAGTTGTCAAAGTATTCGTTCGACCATTCCGTGGGTGTGCTGGACCAAGCTCCTTCGAGTCCACTGGTGATGGTGTCACCTGCGTTGCCTGTGCCGTAGCGGTTTTTCCATCCGAGGCCTTGTTCTTCGATGCTGGCGCCTTCAGGTTCCGGGCCGACGTTCTCTGCGCTGGCAGCGCCATGAGCTTTGCCAAACGTGTGCCCACCGGCGATCAAGGCAACGGTCTCTTCGTCGTTCATGGCCATGCGACCAAAGGTTTCGCGGATGTCCGCGGCAGCTTTGAGAGCACTTGGTTCTCCACCGGGACCTTCTGGGTTGACGTAGATCAAACCCATTTCCACTGCGGCCAAGGGGTTTTCCAGCTCGTGTTTACCGGCATAACGTTCGTCACCAAGCCACTCTGATTCGGGGCCCCAGTAGATGTCCTCCTGTGGCTCCCAAACATCTTCGCGTCCACCGGCGAATCCAAAGGTTTCAAAGCCCATTGATTCCAGGGCGCCGTTCCCTGTTAAGACCATCAGGTCTGCCCAAGAGAGTTTGTTGCCGTATTTTTGCTTGATCGGCCATAACAGCCGTCGCGCCTTGTCCAGGTTGGCATTGTCTGGCCAGCTATTCAAGGGCGCGAATCGCTGTGTCCCATATCCCGCACCCCCGCGGCCGTCGGTGACTCGATACGTCCCCGCGCTGTGCCAAGCCATCCGAATGAACAGCGGACCGTAGTGCCCATAGTCTGCGGGCCACCAGTCCTGTGAGTCTGTCATCAGTGCTTTGATGTCTTGCTTGACCGCAGCCAGGTCCAGCTTCTTGAACTCTTCGGCGTAGTCAAAGTCGCCGCCCATCGGGTTTCCCTTCGCGGAATTCTGATGCAAGATGTGAAGGTTCAGTTGGTTGGGCCACCAGTCACGGTTGGACAGTGCGCCTGCTGCGGTGTTGCGAGCCTTTGGCGCCTTGGTCATCGACATGACGGGGCAAGTAGCGGGTTCCATGGCTTGATCGGTGTTGTTTGGGGATATTGTGGCTGATGCAATTGATTCTTGAGCCGTCGCGAGATGGCTGCTGGTCAAGCTCGGCGTGGTGAGGCAAAGGACTGCAATGCCTGACAAGGCACGAATGCGTTTCTGTGGCGTCATCTTGGAGTCTCCTGAAGAGTTGGATCGACTGAACGTTAGGACGAGAGGATTCACGACAAGCACCGGGCCGATGGGATTGAGGGAAGGTGCCATTTCCACGAGAGGCGATTGTGGCGACCGGAGCACTCTGAGCCCTTTCTCAGTGCCAAACCGGATCATTGGCTCTGTCGGTCTTCGTCTGCCGAAAACCGACAATCAGTGGCAACGAGGGAATTATTGGCGATTCAAGATGATTTGCCCAATGCATTGATGTACTATCTGTGATGCATTGGGTGCATGGTTCATTGTGAGGGGAAGAGGCATGGAAATCGACCAGTTGCGGTACTTTCTTCAAGTCGCCGAGCGCGGCAACTTCACCCGAGCGGCGGAGGATCTAGTGATTTCCCAGTCGGCTCTCAGTCGCTCGGTGCAGAGGCTTGAGGACGAACTCGGGCAACCGGTGTTCGAGCGGAAGACGCGCTCCGTTTCACTCACCGACGCGGGGCTCTTGTTGCAAGCCAGAGCGCAGCAAGTGCTCTCTATCTTGGAAGACACCAAAGCAGAGATCACCGATGACGGGCAAAGCGGCCGCATTCGTGTGGGGGCCATTCCGACGATCGCGCCTTACTTCTTGCCCGACGTGCTACGCCAGTTTTCGGCTGCCTATCCGAAGGCGACCGTGGTGGTTCAGGAGAACACCACCGATCATTTGATCAAGAGTTGCACCCAAGGCGATGTGGACCTGGCAATTTTGGCCCTGCCGTTGCCGGCGAAGTACCTCGAAGTTGAACCGCTGTTTGATGAAGAGCTCTTCCTGGTCATGCCCAAGGATCATGCGCTGGCCGATAAGAAGTCGATTCGCTTGAGCGATGTGGAGCCGTTGCCGTTTGTGTTGTTGGATGAAGCGCACTGTTTATCTGACAACATCGTCTCCTTTTGTCGACAACGTTCGTTTCAACCGGTCTCGGTCGAAAAGACTAGCCAGCTGGCAATGGTTCAGGAGCTGGTCTCTTTATCACATGGCGTGTCAATGATTCCCGCGATGGCCAAGTCAATCGACCATAGCAAGCAACGTGTGTATCGATCCTTCGCTGGTCGTAAGCCAACGCGGACCATCGCCGCGGTCTGGAATCCCTATCGCTTTCAAAGCAAACTGCTGCAAGCGTTTCGGCAGCAGCTACAAGCGACAACAAGATAACGAGTACGCTGGCACGGCAAGATTACGGAGCCACAAACGCTCCGACGATTTTGGTTGACTTGCGTCGATGACCACGAAGATCGACCGTCGCGCTGAACTGACCGGCAGCAGTTCCGATCAGTGGGCTGGCGGGCGTTGGCATCGCATTGCGTTTCATGGCGTCCCAGCTAACTTCGTTAAAATCCGACAGGCCGTTGCCTTGCAGCACATCACGGGCTGTTCCGCTGACCTTGCCGGTGACAACATTGCCAGCAAGAGTCACTCCTGCAGCGCCTTGTGGCAGTCGGATCGCATCGCCATGGTTGGTGTACACAGCATTATTGGCAAAGATCATGTTCTGGCGATCGTTCCAGCTGGACAGGTTCGCGCCGCGGCGGGAGGAAATGATTGTGTTCTGAGTCACCGTTAGGCGGGTCGATTTGCCTTGATGGTCAGTGCTGGCAAACCCCGCACCGGCAGCGGCCATCAGCAAATTGTTGCGTACGATCGCTTCGCCTTGAACTTGCATCGTGTTGTCGTTGCTGCGGTAACACACGTTGCGTTCAATCAAATTGATTCCTTTGCCACCGGTCCCATAAGCCAGAATGCAAGGGTACTGGGTATCGTGAACATGGTTGCCAACGATCCAGTTATTGAAGGAGCCCTGTTTGATTTCAATCCCGTCGCCTTGTTGCCCCCCGCAATCATGCACATGATTGTTGGCGATGACTGAGTAGGACATTTTGGCTTTGCCCTGGTTCGCGCCCAAGTACATCGCTTCGCCGGTGGCATTGGGGTTCTTGAAATCGTGAAAGTGATTGTTGGTGATGAATAGGTGTTGGGTGTCGCGAGTGTTTGCTGTGATGCCTTCGGCGCCAGCGTGATGGAGGTGGCAGCGATCGAGCCACACATGATGGCAATCGTAGAGGCGGATCAATGTGCTTCCGCCGGTAAACTCCACGTTCTGGAAACAGACATACTCGGTTCGTTTTCGCTCCCCAACGTTCATTACGTTTTGTCGCGCATCCGGTCGAGTGATGATGGTTGGTTGTTCCTTGCTCGATCCAATGATCCAGATCGGCGCTTGGGGTGTCCCTTGCAGATCCACGACCAGTTTGGGACCGATCGAGTAACGGCCGGGAGCGATAAGTAACATGTCGCCCGGTTGGAGGTCTTCAATCCTCTGCTTCAGCCTTAATCCGTTGGCTTGGTCGTTTTGTCTGTCATCGTATGTGTGACGGATCTTGCGACGAACTTGGCCAGTGTGCCAATTGGGGCTTGTCTGACCGCTGACCCATGGCAACGTTGGTTCCTGGGCGGCCAGTCCTGAGCTGATCAGGGTAAACAGCATGCCAGAAAAGACGATGAATGCGGCGGTGATTTGTCGTTGCATCTGTCGAGTCGGAGTGATTTGAGGGTGGGCGAGGAACCCTGGATTTTAGCATGGATGCGTCAGCAGACGAGTTTGCGGCGGGCGAGATCGCATCCAAGTGAAGTGCCCGAGACTTGGTAGCTGCTTTCTCACGATTCAAACGACTGCAGATTTTGCGTCTTCATCAGGCAGATTTGGCTTAGCGGCTGAAAAATGGTGATGAACCGCTTCAGGCTCATTTTCGATGAACTGCATCTTCGAGTGCGTGTTTCCAGAGGGAAAATTTGATCGATCCTTGATTTTTCTAAGGTATGCTGAAGCGATCTGTCGTGCTGGTGTCTGTCCAAAGGAACAAACGCAAGAGGCATGATTGCTAAATGAATCCTCCAGCCACAAGGTGCAGCGAACATGCTTGGAATTGAGCGAAGTCAGAAAACGTCCGGAATGCGAATCGTCTTGGTGGCAGTTCTCTTGATCGTGGCGACTTGCATTGGCGGTAATGTTTCTGCCCAGGATCTCAAATCATGGAAGGATGGAGCCGTTAAGCAATCGATCATTGACTTTGTTGCTGCTGTGACCGATCGCGATAGCCCTTCGTTCGTGCCAGTACAAGATCGCATCGCCGTGTTCGATAATGATGGCACGCTATGGTGCGAACAGCCCTATTATTTTCAGTTGGCGTTTGCCTTTGATCGCGTCAAGGCGATGGCTGATGAGCATCCTCAATGGCAACAAGATCCGGTGATGAAGGCGGCTCTCTCTGGCGATGTTAAAACGATTGCCGAGGGTGGTGAGGAGGCGGTTGTTAAAGTTGTGATGGAGTCGCACGCCGGCATGACGACTGAGCAGTTCGACGCCATCGTGTCGGACTGGATCGCGTCCGCCAAACATCCCGTGACGGGGCGACGTTATCAAGACATGGTGTATCAGCCGATGGTCGAGTTGCTGGACTATCTGCGAAAGCACGACTTTCAAACTTGGATTGTCTCTGGCGGCGGGATGGAATTCATGCGTCCTTGGGCCACGCAGCGATACGGTGTTCCCACGAATCAAATCATTGGATCAACGATTGAACTGCGTTATCAACTTCAAGATGGAGTGCCGCAATTGCTGCGGCTTCCCAAGCTTGCATTCATCGATGACAAAGAAGGCAAGCCAGTCGCGATTCATCGTCACATTGGCCGCCGTCCCATTGCTGCCTTTGGAAACTCCGATGGCGACCTGCAGATGTTGCAGTGGACTGCGGCTGGATCAGGAAAGCGACTGGCGGTTTACATTCATCATACCGATGCCGAACGCGAGTACGCCTATGACCGTAAAGGCCACATTGGGCGACTCGATAAAGGACTGGATGAAGCTGCCCAACGTGATTGGACGGTCGTCGATATGAAACAGGATTGGCTGACGGTGTTTCCAACGCTGCAGGTAAAGTAAGCTGGCAGCGTGGCGCAACAAAGACAGCATCGGTAGGTGCTACAGAATCTTGGCCTGTTCGATCTCGCTGATGGCAAGGTAAGCCTTCGCTAGGCTTTTGCCCGCAAAGGCATCGCGGAATGAGCGTGCTTTGTCTTGGTTGACATTGCTTGAGGGGGCTTGGTGCACTTTTCTGTAAAGCCAAAAACAGCACAGCAACCCAATCGCACCGACGATCAGTCCCGGGTACAGCGAATTTGGGTGCAGGACGACATCGAAGCCCATCGTCACGGCAAAGGGAATCCACATTAGCCACCAGGGAAAGCCGATGATGGAGCCAAATCGCAAGTAGAAGTTTTTTACGTCATCCACGCGATGACGCACGTCTTCAATGGGCTTCGAGTCATCGATCCGTTTGATTCGGACTAACACATTGGCCGCGATGATGATCAGCAAGACGCCATAGACGTGCACGATCAAGCCACAGGTCAAACGGTGAGGGATCTGCGTGTTGCTGGCCCAGCACTGGGCTCCCAACGCGATGGTGGCGATCCCAATGAGGATCTGAAGGAGCTGTCCGTAGAACAGCGGTCGCAGCGCCTGCTTGACTCGCTGCATCAACTCTCGCCGCGTCAGCAACAGTCTTCCCGCGAGTTCTTGTTGTTGCATTACGGACACATGGGATTCCGCAGCGACGGCCGATGGGTTGGCCATCGATGCCCCCAGTGTTTGGGAGGGCGCCAGTGCTTCGGTGGGTGCCAAGTTGGGATCCGCCGTTGATGTCAGGCTCAAAACATCGGATTTGATTTGGCTGGCATGTTGGTAGCGCCGTTGAGGTTCGGCTTCCAGCGTCCGCAAGACAATGTCATCCAATCGCACATCGACGTGAACCTTTTGCGAAGGCACTTCAAAGCGTCCAATCGGTAGTTCACCGGTTAGCATTTCGTAGAATACAACACCTAACGAATAGATGTCCGCACGATGGTCAACACTGCCAGCGCCGGTCATTTGTTCGGGAGCCATGTATCGCGGTGTTCCCATGACTTGATGGGTGGCTGTCAAGGCAGTCGGTTGGCTGTCGTTGCCAAGGATTCTAGAGAGTCCAAAGTCGGCAATCTTGATGCTACCCTCACGGGTCATCAGGATGTTTTCGGGTTTGATGTCGCGATGAATGATGCCTTCGTTATGTGCAAACTGAAGCGCATCGCACAGGTGTGGAACGATGGTCAGCGCGTGTTGTGGCGAGAGTTGTTGCTGGCCAACGATTTGGCGAAGTGTGGGTCCGTCGACAAATTCCATCAAGAAGTAATACGTCTCGCCGGCTTTGCCACACTCGTAGACCGAAACAATATTGGGATGATTTAGTTTCGCCAGCGTGCGTGCTTCGCGAGTGAAACGCAGCGCGAACTTGACGTCGTGTGCGAACTCCTGTGGCAGGATCTTTAAGGCAACGAGACGATCGAGCCCCGTTTGCCGAGCCTTGTAGACGGCGCCCATGCCACCGGCACCCAGCAGTTCGATGATCTCCAGTTGAGGGAAGTGTTCCGAAAGCGTTGCAATCGAGGGAGCCTGAAAGGGAGCCGTCGGTTTGTCTTGGTCGCTGAACAGGTCTTCGATCACCAGTCCATGGTCGGGGAAACGCTCCAAATACTCTTGCTGATTGGGCGGGTCGCCACGACGTTGTCGATAGTCGATGTCCAGGGCAATCAATTCCGCCAGCAGCACGTCGTGTTCTGGTTCCGGCAGGTCAACCTGCAGAACAGACTCAATGCTGATCGGCTGATCTTGTTGCCAATTCCGTTCAAAATCGGCACACAGGTCGTCAATCCGTTCCAGTGCTTCGATCGGGAGTTTCTTGTGGCGAATGCTCATGGTCGGTGATGAATTCCTGGTGACATTTTTCTCGAATCAGGTGCAATCGACGCTCGATTGTCCGCTCAGAGCATTCAAAACGCTTGGCAATGGCCGCGTTGGAATGTCCCTCTAACTTAGCAACCGCTACATCTCGCAGTTGCCCGACACCGAGATGAGAAAAAAAACGCTCCATGGATTCCTGCATCATCAGCACCATTTCAGGGGACGGCTCGTTCCCAATGGTTTCGATCAATGTCTCGGGGTTTTCGTGAAGCGATTGAACACGATGAGTTCCACCACGTCGCTGTCGTTGGTCGTGGCGGCGTTTATCGATCACCTTTCGAGCCGCCATGCTTAGCAGCAGTCCCCAGAGACCATTGCGGTCGGAAAGCTCAGGAAACCGACCCTGTTGAGCTGCAGCGTAAAAGCTATTGAAAACGCTTAAAACAATGTCCTCTTCATCAGAGATCGCTCGATTTTGGCCAAGCAGTTGTTGGCGAACCGTTTGTACCAAGCGATCAAAGTAGTGCTGCCAAAGCTGGTTAGCCGCATGTGACTGGCCGTCCTTGGCGCCTTCAATCCAGTCGCTGATATTGTCAAATTCGGGCATGAGGTTGCTGATTGTAGGCCTTGTTGGTGACGGCGAATGAGCATCACCTGCGGTGGTGCGATGCGCCCAAGGCCAGCCCAGGGCGAGGTTGCCGCTGGTTGTTGTCGGTGAGGGCTCTGACTATGATACCCGCCTCAAAGTGTCGATCAATTGTGGGGATTGATTCTCTTTGGGCGAATGCTTGGCGGGCAAAGCGTCTTCGTTGCGATTTGACCCGATTGATAATCTTCGCACGCGTTCGGATGGCCTCATGACATGCGTGTTCAATCCCTTGGCGATCCCGCATGAGAGTCTTGATCAGTCCTGTGAACCTTGATGAAGCGTTGGCTGTTGCGCGTGTCGGTGTCGACATCGTTGACATCAAGAATACCGCTGAAGGTTCTCTGGGCGCTAACTTCCCTTGGTTGATCCGTCAGGTTGCTGAAGCGCTGGCTGAGTTTCCCGTCACGATCAGTGCCACGCTTGGTGACTTGCCTGCCAAGCCAGGTACGGCTGCATTAGCGTCGGTCGGTGCTGTGCACTCAGGCGCCACTTATATCAAGGCCGGTTTGTATGGAACCAAGACTGTTGCCCAAGCGAGTGAGGTCATGAACGCGGTGCGACGTGCAGCCCACGATCTGAATCCAGAGGCCAAAATCGTCGCTGCAGGCTACGCTGATGCGGAACGATTTGATGGGCTTTTGGCTGACGATCTTGTTGCGGCGGCCAGTGCCGCGAAGGCCGATGTCGTGATGCTCGATACAGCGATCAAAGACGGAGCGACATTGTTTGATGCGCTCAGCGAACAGGCTTTGGCCACGTTTATCCGCCGGGGAAAGGCAGCAGGCATGTCGGTTGCCGTCGCCGGTTCGATTGGTTTTCAGCATCTGCCTCTGCTAAGACGCTTGCAGCCCGATGTGATCGGCCTTCGTTCAGCAGTCTGTGTCGATGGTAACCGCCGCCAAGCGATCGATCCGCAACGTGTCAGTCAGTTGATGGATCTCGTTGGGCAATGAGTCTCAAGCAGGAGGCCAGCGCGTGGCGTTCTTGATGGTGCGATCACATGGGCGCGATGCGCGGTGACCCCATGTCAGTCGTCAGCACGACGTGAGCATCGAAGGCTTCGCGAATCAGCTCGTTTTTGATCGACTGATGCTCTGGTGAATCCCACAGATCGTTAAACTCCCACGGGTCTGCTTCAAGATCATAAAGTTCGCCAAGCTGTTTGTTGTGATACATGCACAGTTTGTACTTGCGTGTGCGATACATGGTGCCAAACGTGCCCGTGCCTCCGGTGAAGTGGGGATCAAGCGCGTCAAAGTACTCACTGCGGACAAATTCTCGGTGATCATGTCCATCGGTTTCGCCGCGCAAGATCGGCATCAAGGACTTGCCTTGCATGTAGTCAGGGGTTTCCACCTGACACAACTCCATCAGGGTTGAAGTCATGTCCAGCAATTCCACTAAGGCGTCTGACTGAACTCCAGAGGCAAATTTTCCTGGCCAAGAAAAGATTAAAGGGACGCGGACGAGTCCCTCGTAAAAGCGACAGCCTTTGAACATGAGCCCGTGGTCACCAAGTGCTTCTCCGTGATCGCTGGTGAACAGAATGATGGTGTTGTCGCGTTGACCGGTGGCGTCAAGGGTCGCCAATATTCGCGCCAACTGATCATCGATCTGAGCAATCATGGCGTAATACCAAGCTTGCACCTGAAAGGCGTTGTGTTCTTCCGGTGTGCGCAATTCGTCTTGGAAATCCAGGGACGCTAGCTTGATTTGTTGCGTCAAATCGGAATCACGGAAATACGGTCCGGGCATTTTGGCAGCATCAAACCGATCCGCATAAGCTTTGGGGGGAATGAATGGCGGATGCGGATCGTAGATGTTGAGGTTAAGGAGCCAGGGCTGGGAGGCATCCTGGTGTGACTTGATAAAGTCAATCGCGCATTCACTGCCCCAGGTGGTTTGGTGGTATTCCGGCGGCACACGGTCTTCGGATTCTCGCAGCGCGTCGAGGTCACCGCCGCGGCTGCTGACCCACTGAGCATAGTCGTGACCTTCGGACCAATCGTCCCGAGGGGCATGGCTGAATTTCCAGTAAGAGAATCCATCATCGATCCGCGGTTCGGTGCGATGGCCAGCGCTCTGTAAATGAAACTTTCCAATCAGTCCACAGTCGTAACCTGAATCAGCAATCAGCTTGGTGATCACCGGTGGATACGCTGGGAAGGTCTCGTTGCCATTGCGTGTGTTGTGTACTCGCGAGGGATACATCCCCGTCATGAAGCTGGATCGGCTGGGCGTGCAGATCGGGCTTTGGCAGTAAGCGTGCGTGAGTGCGACACCGTTGTTGACCAAACTGTCGATCGTTGGCGTCGCAACATGCGGGTTGCCAAGTGCGCCAATGGTGTCGAAACGCTGTTGATCGGTACAGTACCACAGAATGTTAGGGCGTTGTGTATTCATAGCGACATTGTAACCATGCCGGGCGACCTGTCACGGGTGCAGAGGTGTGAAACGAAAGGTGTGATCAGCGACACGCGTCGAGTGGTTTACTCCGTGGAGGTCGTCACGGGGGTGGAGTCTTGTGGTGGTTGCTGAAATCGACGACGCAGCGTCCACGCCAACAGGACCGCGGCTAGCACACACAGGCTGGCTGAGATCGGTTGGCTGATCAATGGTAGCCAGCTGCCGCCACTTTGCATCAGTCCCGCCGAAAGATGCTCTTCACCGATCGGAGCCAACACTAAACCAATGACGAAGGGAGCAAGAGGAATGCGCAGTCGCTCTAGCCCATAACCGATCACCCCAAATCCCAACATCACCCAAACGTCGAACATGCGATTGGCCAGCGCATACGAACCAATCACGCAAAACACCATCACGACAGGTAACAAGACATACTGTGGGACGGTGGCTGCTTTGACCATCAGTCGCACGCCAAAGAACAAGAATGCCGTCACGGCCAAGTTGGCCAGTAGCATCGAGCCAACGATGGTTTGCACGATCAGCGGATCACTGTTCATTAGCATCGGACCTGGTTGCAATCCATGGATGGTCAATGCACCAAGCAGAATGGCATCGATCACGCTGCCGGGTATTCCCATCGAGATCAGCGGGATTAAGGCTCCGCCGACGGTTGCGTTGTTGGCGGTTTCGGAGGCGACAATGCCTTCCTCGCTTCCTTTGCCGAATTGCTCGGGTGTGGCTGATGCTCGCTTGGCTGCTGAATAAGACATCACGCTGCCGACGTTGGCACCGATTCCAGGCAAGATGCCCACCCAGGTGCCAATCAAAGAAGACCGAATGGCATTCCAGCCATGCGTCTTGCCATCATCCCGGCGAAAGTCCCACTCAAAGTTGGTGCCTTGATCGACCGCCTCGGTCGCTTGCTGTTTGGACTCCATCAACTGTTTGATCACCTGATTGACTGCAAACAAGCCAATCAAGACCGGCAGCAACTTAAAGCCGTCATCAAGTTCCGCGATACCGAACGTCAATCGCGAGAGACCTGTTGCTGGCGAGGCACCCGGCATGGCAACCAGGATGCCAAGTGCTCCCGAAAGTAGTCCCAGGCTTAACGACTTGCCACCGACCGAAGCGATCATCACCATTGCCACGACGACCAGCGCAAAGAACTCCCAGGGACCAAAGCTCAACGACCACTGAGCCATCGGGCCAGCAAGCGTTACCAAGAATAACCAGGAGATCGTGCCGCCGACAAAGGAACCGCCCACTCCTAATGCCAACGCCCTGCCCGCTTGTCCACGTTTGGCCAACGGATAGCCATCCAGGGTGGTCATGATGGACGCAGGTGTGCCAGGCATGCGCAGTAACGTTGCTGTGACTAAGCCGCCGCTAACTGATCCCACATACATCGACACCAGCAAGATCATCGCTTGCTCGCCAGGCATGGCAAAGGTTAGCGGTAAGGCAAGCGCAATCAGCATGGCGCCGGTCAAGCCGGGAATCGCGCCAACGATGACACCCAAGATGGAGCCAATCGCAATCAATAAAATCGACATCGGTGCGAGCAGCAAGCCAGCGACGTCGCCAAGGTTTGAAAACAATGTAGCGTTCCTTAGGGAAGGTCAACGACCAAGACTTGGGTAAATAAGAAGTGCAGCGCGAAGCTCATGGTAAAGGCCATTGCCACAATCGCCATGACGGGTTTAAGCATCGCTTGCTTGGGCTGGTTGCCCTGTCGCGTGATCAATGAGCCGCCACAGGCGAGCACAAAGATCGCCGTTGCGGGGACGAAGGTGAGCAACTGCATCTGCATGGCCAGCACGTATAGCACCGTTGTCACGCCGATCGTTAGTAGTGGCGACCAGTTGACTGGGGGTGTGGTCTGATTGGCTTCTTTGGACGCTTCGCCCGAGACTCGCTTTCGAATCACAGCGATGCCAGCCAGCAGGATCGCAGCAGCGATCACCCACTGGGGAAAGTTTGGCAGCGCTGGCGGAGTCCAGGTGGCGACGGCCGCGATTCGACCATCGCGCTGTTTCAGTTCCGCCTCCAATGACTTGCCGGTCAGCGTCGTGTCCTGCAATCGCATTTCTTGTAAACGCTGCTGAACTTCAGGAGTCTTCATGGCCGCGCCAATGGCATCGGCCAGCACCGCGACGCGTTCCTTCGGGGTTCCAAGCGGAGCCCACCAAAACTGCATGTTCTGGCTGATCACGTTGAATCCCTGCTCGGTCGCGGTGGGTAACTCAGGAATGTCGGGATGACGCTCGGATCCCAGCAGTGCGAGCGCTTTGAGTCCGCTTTCGCGAAACTGAACGTATTCGGCAATGGAAAATGCCGAGACCTCGACATGGTCGCCAAGAATCGCGGCCAAGCGTTTCGCACCGCCACCGTTTTGTGTGTAACGAAATTCAGCCCCCTGACGTTCGGCCTGTAGCATCAGCCCCGCAAAATGACTTGGAGCGCCGATGTTGGCCGAGAAAATCATTTCTCCTGGACGCTTGCTCACAGCGTCCATCAGAGCTGGCAGGTCGTCGAATTCCGAGTCCGCGGCCACGGCAATCACTTGAGTTGAGTCTCCTGTCCCAATAATGGGTGTGAATGCTTCAGGTCCGTAAGCGGCTTGACCGGCATGCTTGGCGGTCAAAATTCCCTCATGCAGCAGCAGGATTGTGTAGCCATCTGGTCGCGTGTTCTTCACCCGTCGACTGCCGATCGTTCCCCCCGCACCTGGAACATTGACCATCACCATCGGTTGAGGCAGCAATTCGTTGTCACGGATCGCAGACTGGATGATTCGTCCAAAGGTGTCGCTTCCGCCCCCAGCCGCAAATGGGACGATGACTTTGACCGGTCGAGCGGGGAAGTCGACCTCCGCAGCCCAGTTGACCGTGCAAATCAGCAGCAGCCACACGATCACAACGTAGCGAGGCAAAGTAGATTTCATAAACAGGCTGACGTTGGTGGAAACCGAAAGTTGTTCGCGCTGAATGACAGCGAGAGGACTTGTCGGTTGTTGTGCCGAGGGAAATAGAAGAAAAGGGGACGCGTGCGGTGACAGGGCTGGCAAGATTCTAGGTGAGCGAGCGGCCTATTGTAACCGGCCCCCAGCACGCATTGGTCCGCCAGCGATGCGATTCTCTGCGAATCAGGCACTCTGCCGAGGATTGCCTCGATTCGGTCCCTAGCGGGTGGCTTGCCAGTTGAATGCCTGCTTGGGGCACAAGAATGCTCTTTGCAGCCTGCCGGACGGCCAGCCTGCCAGGACGGTACTGATCAGCAACCCTGTCAATGGTTGCTTGGAAGCCATTTGGGCGGTGTGGGAACGCGGATCTTGGCCAAGTCTCTGCCGCCCAGAGTTTGTTCACTGGCTTGGATATCGGCAAGCTGTTTTTGGGCTTCAGCGAGCATGGCCGCGACTTGTTCAGGGTGCTGTTTGCTAACGTCGGTTTGTTCTTTGGGATCATTGTCCAGGTCAATCAGGACGGGGCCTTTGTTTGACTGCGGGATTTCCTTGACTTCATCGACGTACAATTTCCAGCGGCCCGTGCGAATCGCTTGCAAGGTTCCCCAGCCATGCCACAGCAACAACCACGATCGGGGCGTTTGCTTGCCATCCTGTTTGGTTAACGCAGGCAGCAAGTCGACGCCATCGATTCTGGTGCTGGCGTTTGGGTTGGCTGGAAGTTCTATGTCACAGGCCCGTGCGAGGGTGGGGAAAAGGTCGATTGCAGCGGACAGCAGGTCACTGGTTTGGTTTGGGGGGATCTTTCCTGGCCAGCGAATGATGCAGGGCACGCGGTTGCCGCCTTCGAGTGCGCTCCACTTGAGCCCACGGTAGGGTTTCGCGCTGGCCCATTGTTTTTGCCCGGGCTCAACACCGTTATCTGACAGAAAGACAACGATGGTGCGTTCGCTCAGTGCGTTGCGTTCCAGGGTCTCCAGCAGTTGCCCGACCCGGTGATCCAATTCCTCGACAACATCCCCGTAGGCATCGCGTTTCGATTTGCCTTTCCACTGCGGATGCGATTGGGCCGGAAAGTGTGGTGCTGTCAGAGGAAGGTACAGAAAAAATGGCTGCTGGCGATGTTGTGTGATGAAGCGAATCGCCTGATCGGCGAACTGCTCAGTCAGGAGCCGATTATCGAACGGGTCGGCAACTAATGTGTTGCCTTGCCAAAGTTGTTTGGTTTGGTTGTTGCTTTTATTGAGATAGAAGGTCGTCTCAAAACCTTGTTGCTGTGGAGAGAGTTCAGCGCTATCTCCCAGGTGCCATTTACCAATCAGCGCGGTCTTGTAGCCGGCGGTTTGGAATCGCTCGGCCAGGGTGGTGACCTCTGGTGCCAAGCCGTTGAACGTCTTGATGCCGTAGCCAACGACTCCGCCACGCCAGCCGACACGTGCCGGATACGATCCCGTTAGCAACGCCATTCTTGACGGGGTGCAGACCGTGCAGCCAGCATAGAAATTTGTCAGGCGAACGCCTTGGCGAGCCAGTTGATCCAATACCGGGGTTCGAATCGAATCGCTGCCATAGCAGGAGAGGTCTCCGTAGCCGAGGTCGTCGGCCATGATCAAAATCACGTTGAGAGGACCAGGCTTTGGCTGATCGGCCTGGCTAGGATTGGCAAAGGCAAGCTTAAGCAAAAGGCAGATCAGAAGCAGTCTTAATGGTTGGGCCATTGGGGCGTGTTGTTTCATGATGGGGCGGGGCGGGAGATCAAGTTTCAATTTCAAACCGTTGTCGTTTTTCTCGAGCCACAAACGACTGGGCAAGTTGATCGCCGACGACCGTTTCCGTTTTGGGGTTCCACTGAATTTTGCGACCTAGTCGAGCGGCGATGCCGGCCAGATGGCACGTCGTCAAGGCGCGATGATGGCTGAAAACATCGGAGATCGGTTCCTTCCTAGACGCCACGCATTGGAAGAAATTGTCCACGTGATTGGTAAGTGGTTGATCTTTGTAGGCCGTTTCGATGGCGTTATCAGGCAGCGGATTAGCGGCAAGGTCTTCAACCGGTTTGCCGACCAGTTTGCCTCGATTGACAAAGATGCGTCCTTTGGTGCCTTCGAACAGGATGCCGTTATCGGTGTCGTGGCGAATCGTCAGATGAATACCGTCTTGATAGGTCGCCCGAATGTTGAACTTAGTCGCGGTGTTGTATCGATTGTCGACCGTTGGCTGACCATCCTTAAAGTTGACGGGGTGTTCCACCATGACCGGATCAATCCAAATCGGGCCGGTGTCGGTCTTGTCCATGCCCCAGGTGGCGATGTCAATATGGTGAGCGCCCCAGTCGGTTAGCTTGCCGCCCGAGTATTCGTACCACCAGCGGAACTCATAATGGGACCGAGACCAAGAGCCAATGATATTCGGTGCATCGGCTTTGAAGCGATAATCGGTCATTCCGGCGGGGCCCAGCCAGCGGTCCCAGTTCAAATGTTTGGGAGCTGTTGCCGCGGGAAGTTCAGGGCTTTCCGGCGCACCACCGATGGCACACTGGACGTGCTTCAGTTGTCCTAGTCGCCCGTCACGAATCATCGCAATCGCTTTGACAAACTGCGGTGTGCTACGTTGTTGAGTGCCAACTTGAAAGACCGCGCCGGTTTTGCGTGCCGTCTCACAAATGAGCTTGCCTTCGTCGATGGTCAACGTCATGGGCTTTTCGCAATAGACATCTTTGCCAGCCAGCATGGCTTCGATGGCAAGCTTGGCGTGCCAGTGATCTGGCGTGCTGATATGAACGACATCGATTTTCGGATCGTCAATGATCTTGCGATAATCAGCCGAAGCACCTGGTTTGCTGCCTAGCCAGCCGTTGACAACCTCCTGAGCTCGTTCCAGCCGTTGTTGATCAACATCACAGACGGCGATGATGTCGCCGAACTTGGGGAATTCTTTTCCAACACCGTATCGGCCTTTGGGATCATGAACCCGTTTATCCCAGCGCACGCCACAGCCGATCACGCCGATCCGTGGTCGATCGTTGGCGCTTTGAAAGCCCAGTGCTCGCGGGACAGTGCCAGTGCCCAGCGAGGTGGCGGCGATG
This sequence comes from Stieleria bergensis, assembly GCA_007745635.1. Taxonomy (GTDB): domain Bacteria; phylum Planctomycetota; class Planctomycetia; order Pirellulales; family Pirellulaceae; genus Stieleria; species Stieleria bergensis. Next base: position 6,501,112 of record CP036272.1, on the reverse strand, counting down.
CCTAGTGAAGTCGCAAGAGCACCGCGACGACTGATTCGATGTTGCTTGGTCATGATGTGGTGATAGTGGTTCAGTGGAATAGCGGCGACGATTGATTCAGGGGCTTGATCGCGCCGGTTTGTGGCATGTTCATGCGTGACATTTTGAGGTCCAGATCACCATCGTGTTCGGCCGGGTTGCCATAGGCGGGGCGTAATCGTTTTTCGCTGAGTCCAGTGATCTTGTGTTGGGCAAGTTTGTCTGTCAGCCATTGAACCAATTGCCTGCGATCGCTGCTGGACAGTGCTTCCGCGTCCTCCGGTGGCATCAGCCTAACGAAGACTTGCTCCTGCACGCGTGTCAGCAACTCAAGACGTGCTGGTTGATCAAGTTGATGCAGTTCGTCGAGTTGCACGTCGCCTTCGGCCACATCCTTGTTGTGGCATTCAACGCAAGACTGCTCGATCAGTTGAGCCACTTGCGGAGGCAAGCCGATGGAGTCATCGGCGGGAAGCTTCGCAGCGCATTGCATGAACATTGCCAATGCGATCGGGAGCGTAAATCGCAGCAACCGATCGCCGGGCAGTGGTGGTGATTGATGTTTTCTAAGGGGGCGCATTGGGCGATTTCGTTCTTTCAATCTGCCGTCGGACACTGGTTTACGGACCGGTGCGCTTTTGGGGTGATGTCTGGTTTGACGCCGCGTCCCAGACCATCACTTCCGTCACGCCTGATCTGGCTCGACCGCGGTTGGTGAATAAGATTCTTAGCTTGCTGGTCTTGGCCGTTGGGAAAGTGGCGACATTCCACTGGCTGCCGGCGGGTTCTTTGGGCGATTGGGTGAGGTTTTTAATCGGTTGCCAGCGCTCACCCTGCCACACTTCTAGATTGTATTCGATGGGCCGCTGAACGCCGCCGCGATCGTCGTAGATGGCTAAATCAACTTGTTTGAACTGAACCGTTTTGCCGAAGTCGATTTGCAGCCAGTCGACTTCGTTTGGAGACTCGTAACTGGTCCAGCGGTTGGTCGGGGTGGGGATGAAGTTTGTGATGCCATCAATCGCAGACTTTGGCACTCCACCGAAGCGGTCATGGTAGCTGGCGGTCGCCTGGGGGAATTCGCGAGTGCCGTCGTTGTAGGCCAGGTTGCCCTGTGGTTGGGGCAGCGATTGCAGTGGCAGCAGAGCGTCGCCCCAGGCTTCCAGTTCCGTAAGCCCTGAGAAGCCCCCGGCTGAATGCACCAGCGTTGCTCGCAGTTTCCGAGTTTCAATCGGTGAGAAAGTTAGCGTCAGCGGCTTGTGTCCAGAGATTTTGCCCGCTGTCATTTGACGGTTCAGTTCCTGCCACCCGTTGTCGGTCCAGTATTCAACGCGAATCGATTGCGGCACTGCGATTGGGCTATCAGGAATGTCGCTGTCATCCAGCGGGTAAAGCTTGACGGTGTGAAGCGTTCGTTGGTTGCCAAAATCAACTTCAATCCAATCAGTTTTGTGGGGTGATCCTTGGCAGGTCCAGCGATTGGGCGGGTGCAGCAGGTACCAGTGGTTTCCATCGTTTAGCTTGGCAAGCGAAGTGCCGCTGGCTGTGTAGCTGGCGGTGATTCTTGGATAGTAGGTTCCGTCGTTGTTGACGGCAAAGTTGGTGGCGATTGGTTTGGATCGATCACTCGCACTGGGGCGACCGGTGGGACGATTGGGGACGACGTCTGCGATCAGCAGTGGTTCTAATTGATCGGAACCGCCAACGCGCTTGCCATCGACCAAAACATGAAACCCTTTGCCATGCTGATAGCGAGTGCCTTGCTTGTCCCAGACAAGACTGATCAAGTGACCACGGTAAGGCACTTGATCGAGCGCAAAGTAGTCCCAGTCAGCTGGCGCGAGCGGATGCAATTGCAATGTGTCATCGTCTCGCGGAATCAGTCCCGCCAGTCCCGTGATCACAAGGTCGCAGTAGCCGCTATGTAGGTAGTGTTCGGAATGGTTGTAGGCATCATGGCCTTCAAACGAACCGGTGTCGGGGTGTAAGGCTTCGGCCAAGTAGGGCTTGCCATCTTTGCGGTGCGAGCGAGCATAGATGCCGAGCAATTTCGTGTAGTCCGCGGGGCTAAGCGTGTGACTGTCGGACTGCAGTGCGTTGGCAAGTGCCTTCAATGTCTGTGTGGTTGCATAGGGCCAGGATTGACCGCTCCACCAGCAGCAGGATTTCTTGAGCAGAAACATTGGGTCATTCCGCTCTACCGTCGACGGACCGAATTCCGCATAGAAACCATCGGTGTCCATTAGCTTTTTCCAGGCGACATCGTAGGGTGAGTTGCCAGGAATCAAATTGAATTGCCATGGAACGTAACCGACAAGTTCACGACCGTGTGGGTCGCCGGCGAATTGCCCACTTTCATACGTTCGCGTCAACGCCTTGAGCCGATGGCCGTCACGTTCTTCGTCATTCTTTAGGATCGGAAAAAAGAACTGTCGACGCTCGTCCCACATCAGTTCCAGCATCTTGCGTTTGATCTGGCGAGCTTTGTCATCGTACTGCGTTGCCAAGTCGTTGTTGCCAGCAAGTTTGGCGATTCGAGCGATCGCTTTCGCGTCTGCCCACATGTAGGCATTGAAAGAGGGACGGTAGCTAGGCGCGCCGCGAAGAATGTCTTTGGTCTGCCGGCTGTTGATATTAAATTCCATGCCGTCATCATGGCCTGTTTGCCAGAATAGACCGACTTCGGGCACAAAGTGACGCTGCTCCCAGCCCTGATAGTTGTTGACCAAATCCTGGAGGAGATCGACCAGAAAGTCCTTGTCGGGATGGACTTGATGCACCGCCCAAATCGAATCGGCTAGCCAGGTGGAATAGTTTCTTGGCTGCGCTCCTGGAGTGCGAAGCCAGTAACGCGAATAGTCGTTGGCAATCCGAGGCTGACGCAGCCAACGAGCTTCATAGAGTTGATGTCCCGCGGGACAGCTGATCGCGCCGTAAGCTCCTGACCAAAAAGGACGATCAATGAACTCCGTAAACGAATAACCCGTGTTCGGGCTGGCGTAAGTAAGGTGCTTTGTCAGTAAGTCCCAGCGGTAGTAGTAGGTCGTCGTGATGTCCGCATCGGAGCACTCAAAGAAAGGGATGTTCTGTTTGTACCAGTCAAAGTCCTTGTTGTACCACCAGGTTTCGCGTTCCAATTGCTGATCTTGATCAAGGATCTGTGCACTGGCAAGTTGAATCAGGTTGGCCAGGAAGAGGCAGGTCAGCAAGACACGCGTGGTCATCAGGAATCAATGGTGGTGGGGAACCGAGTGGAAATCCGAATCACCCATTGTAATTGATTGCCGATCGAATGTCTGGACACAGCCTCGCAGTTCGCGCTGACACCAAGCGATTGTTGACTCGCTGGATTCTCGCAGTCGGGGGAGCATCGATTCGATGATCAAGGTGATTCGATGATCAGCTGATTGTGTTCCGGATGAATGTCACTTGATGCATCGCCCACAATCTTTGCGTCTGGATTTTTTGTTGTGATCACGTTGTTGGTGATGGTTGGATTTCCACGCAGGCTTTTGACTGCAAACGCCACGTTGTGAAACTCGCTGATCTGATTCTCCGTTGCCGTCACGGTCGCTTGTTCGGCATAGAGTCCATGGCGCCACCGCTGAATTTGATTGTTTCGTACGATCAGCTTTGCATCGGGCAGCGCCCAAATGGCAAAGTTTGGTGGTCCGCCGGGACGCACTGCAATGCCGTTGATAACGTTGTTGTCTGCTTGCAGATTTCCCGCGACGCGAATCCCGGCAACACCTCCGCCGCGGATCGTGTTGCCTGACATCTGAACGCTGGCTCCCGCAAAGATCATCACAATGGGAGGCAAGCCTGTCTCCCGAGACAACTGGTTATTAACGAGTCGAACGTTCCAGCCGCTATGGATGCCAACGGCGACTAACTGATTGTTGTTCACTCGGTTGCCAATGACGGTGGCAGTGCCGTTTTCGCAAGCTTCAAAGCCGATGCCAGCGGTTTGATTGTCGTGGCAGTGATTGTTGATCAGAGTTGTGTGTGCATCGCTCTGTTGGCCAATGCCAGCTTTTTGATTCTGAGAGCACTCGTTGCCGATGATGGTCGCAGTGGCGTGGTCCTGCGATCCGATTCCCGCTAGCAGGTTCTTATAGCACCGATTGTTGCGGATGATTGGCGCGGCGTGCTCCTCGGTTCCGATCCCAGCCATGTCGTTTTCATAGCAGTCATTGTCTTCGATGATGGGCTTGGTCGCTGCGCCAGATCGAGTTCCTATTCCAGCCCTGCGATTTCGGTAGCAGCGATTGCTGCGGACCACCGGGCAAGCGCCTTCGCTGATGCCGATGCCAGCGCGGATATTTTCGTAACAGTGGTTGTTGGTGACTGTCGGGCTGGCATTTTCATGGCCAATGCCGGCGTAGAAGTTTTGAAAGCAGGTGTTTTCGGAAATCAATGCACGAGAGCCGTTCATCGAGGCGATCCCGGCGCCCAAATTCTTGAAGCAGGTATTCTTGGTGATGCGAGGAGCGGCTTGCGGGCCAGAGATTGCAATCCCACTGTAACCGTTGTGATGAACGATGTTGTTTATGACTCTGCAGGAGACATTGGTTGCATCGATCCCTGGAGTGCCGGGTTGACCAATGTGTTGATGGTCCTGTTCGTTGCCCTGTGTCGCGTGATGCTTCTGCCAGGCACTTTCATCGAAAACGCCGACGTTGCGAACGGTAAAGCCATCCAGAGTGGAGTGATCAGCCATGGTCACCCCAGCACCTTGGCCAGTTTTGCCACCACCATCGAGAATGGTGGTTTCGGCGCGATGCAGACTTGATTTGCCCGGCGAGTCGTCGCCAACGCTCTTGAGCGTGACGCCACGTTTCAGTTTGATCCGTTCATGATAGATACCGCCTGCGACCATGATGGTGTCGTTTGCTTTGGCGGCATCAATGGCTGCTTGGATGGTTGGATAGTCGCTGGGGACCAATAACTGATCGGCAAACGAGTGCTGAGCAAGGGCAAGCAGTGTCAACGCAACAGTCATGTGGCGACGCAGGATGTTTAGCATGGGGAAAACGCCTTAGAGTCGGTTCAGGAGTGCTAATCGCTGGGAGCCAATCTGCGTCAAAACGCAGGCGCTCTGTGCTGATCCGTTTCATAACGGGGATAAGTGAACGTTGCAGCATACCAGAAATCGACCACCAAGCATCATTTCAAGAGATTCTTGGCGGCAAGGAGCGTCCTGCGAGATGGTCTTCAGTTCCTTGCTAAAACATGCTGCGCTTCTTGCAGATAGATTTGCCAGACTAATCGGCGGGTCGGAAACCAGTCTGATCGTGGGTCAACCGGGCCGATGTCACTCTCGTTTTGGGCAGTTTCGATCCATTGACGCGCCAGTTTCTGCTGTCCCATCTGTGCATAGCAGAGAGCGGTGAGTGCAGCATGACCCTCACAATGAACCAGTGCTTCCTCGTATCGTTGCGCGCGAATCAGGCAAGGAGTCAAGGCCGTGGCGAAATAGCTTGACGAGCTGTCCCGGGCAATGGCCTTCTCTGCGATCTCGACCATTCGTTCTGGCTCAATCAGTGAATGGTTTCCCAGGGCAAGGATTCTGGCAATCTGAAACTGCGTTCTTGGGGTCTGGCGATCGATAGGCCTGTCAAGCATGATGCGGCAGATCCTCTCATACTCAGCTTGGTTCTTCGTGATCAAGCTCCAAGCGGCCGCGCCGACCTCTAAGCAGAGTTCCTGTTCCTGATTGCCAAGTGCATGTCGACCTTGTTCCCAAATCGGCAGTGACATGTCAATGCTCTGATGACGATCCCACTCCTGCCAGCAAGAGGTATCAAGTCTTTTTAGCCAGACGTAGGCGTCCTGATTGGGAAACGCATCGGTTAAGAGGCGGTACTGTTCGATCGCTTCGTCCCACTTGGCTAGTCTCTCGAATTCACGGGCACGTCCCAAGGACACGGCACGATCCAAGGACACGTGCCTCATTCCCCAGCGATGAAGCAGCTGTGTTGTTGTCAGCGCCATTTCACTAGCCTCCCACGTCACGCGTCCCGAGAATAATTCCGCGAGTTGTCGCGCATCCTCGACAGGCTGTCGATCATTGTCAATGAGCTTGTGCAAATCAACCACGCTACTCACATTTCCCTGGCGTCCACCAGCGGAGACCACAATGTGTTTCTGGTCAGGAGATAATTCAATGTCGACACCATCGCTGTTGATTGTGAGCGGCGGGCAAATCATGAACCCACTGGTAGTGTCCCAGAATCGCAACTGTTCATCCTTGCTGGAGGTGATGATCAGGCTGGAGCGTTGAGCGTATTTCGCCTCGTTGACGCCGGCGGGATGAGAGAGCGGAGGGCTCTGCAGTGTGCCATCACGCCAGTTCCAGCATCGCACGATTCCATCGTCACATGCTGTTAAGAGTTGTTGGCTATCGTCACTAAATTGGATGCTGCCGATGTCGGCGGGATGCTCCAGGGTGCGAAGCCGTTCACCTGAAACAAGATCCCAGACCGAGGCTTTATTTCTGGAGGTCGTTGCGACAAATTTAGTGTTGGCTGAGATCGATGAATGGCTCGTCCGCTGGTCCGTTGGTAACGTTCGAGGCTTTTTGTCGAGGCTCGTTAAATCCCAAATCTGGGCCGAAGAGTCATAGCATGTCGTGATTAGCAGATGTCCGTTCTGGCTGAAACGCAGGCAGTTGCCGCGACGAATACCTTCTCCGCCCAGCCACGGATACTTTGCAGAGGGATCAACGTAGGCGTTAGTGTGTTGATGGCTTCTCAGCATCAATTGCTGGCCAGAGCCATGTGTTTTCTGCGTAAGAAGTTTCAGGCTGGGGCTCTGGCCGTCGCGAAATTGTAACAGTCCAGAGGTGCAAGCAACGACGAAGTTTTTCCCTGTGGGGTCAAAAGCGATGGCTCGTGGTTCCTTGGGGAGTGCGATGGATGGACCTTGCTGATCACCCGTCCTCCAGTTCCATCTTTTTAGTTCCTTGTTGATGTCAGCGGTGACAACGGAGTTGCCATCCGGTGTGAATGTGGCGTCAATGAGCAGATGACCTTCATTGAGTCGTTGGCTGATGGGGAGGCCTGTGCTGGTTTCGAAGACCTGAGCACTGTCGACCGTCCCGCCGATTCTGGCAGAACCGCAGATCAGAATTCGAGATCCATCGCGGCTGAGTTTGATTCGGCTCTTCCGGCCACCAATCGTGATCTGCTTGCGATAATCCAGGTCGGGTTCGACGTCCCACAGGCGTACGAGACCGTCTCGCTGTGCGGTAATGAGTTGCTTTCCCTGCTGAGAAAAACGTGCGAAACGCACCCAGTCAGAATGCTGCAAATTGACTGGCTTTGATGGCGCGTTATCGAACCGAATGAGCCGGACGATATGATTGTCCCGACCCGCAGCAGCCAGCATGGAGCCATCTGGTTTGAAGCTGAGGTCTGAAAAATGGTGACGCGTGATGTTGCTAAACAGGATGGGCTGGCCGTTGTCAGTATTCCAAACTTGCAAATGCTTTGGCCCACTGACCGCGACGCGCTTGCCATCCGCACTGGCGGCGATGCCGCTGATGACAGATGGGGTTGGAAAGTGATGGATGTTATTGAGCCCCTGGATGTTCACGATGTCGGCGCTTCTTGGTCTCGCGGTCACTAAAGCATCTTCTTGCAGCGTAAACGCGGGTAAGCAGGGTGCGTAGTCGAAGAAGACACGTGAGTGGTGTTCGATGAATTGGCCTGGCCCCACGATTGCTTGTTGATTCAACTCGAAAAGCCGCAGCTTTTTGCTGCTCAAGCTAACAGCGAGCTGGCTTCCCGACGGCGAATACGTCAGTGCAGTTACATGGTGAATCAGTTCGCGTCTTGGGGAGGAAAATGATTCGGCGGGCACATCCCAAAAATGTAGTCCTGTCCCGCCAATCGCCAGTTGTCGACCATCGGGAGAAAACTGTACGGCGGTAATAGCCTCGCCCGCGAACACAGGCAGAGGGTCGTCCCACTTTGTGGCGTTAAACAACAGAGCATTGCCGTCGACGAGCCCGATTGCGAAGTGTTGCTGGTCGGGACTCCAGGCAACGCAGTTGGCACGAGACTGCAACATCATCATTGACTGCGTGTTGAGGTCCCAGACTCGACAGTTTCGGCCGAGCGTCGTGGTCGCGACATACCGGCCACAGGGAGACACTTCGAGCGTTTCAATGGGCTCCCCATCATGCCAAAGCATCCCTGTCAGTCGTGGTGTGGAGTTCAGGAATGCTTGAGTTCGAACCTGGCTGTATTTACGCTGTTGAGAACCTAACTCTGCATGAAACGAGGCATTGGAGAACCAAAGCGCCGCAAGAGCAGGATCGCCGTTCTCAAAGGCGACGTTGCCCTGTTTGGTGTGCATCTTGAAGGCCGCTTGCCGGGCGTTCACGACTGCCGTGTGTGTTTCGTTTAGTGCAGAGTTGACGCGGTTGTAACCGATCAGCATCGATACCCAGAGCGTGACCAACAAAATCAACGAAATTGCCGAGAGCGATGCAACTTTCTGATTCCGAATGGCCCAGCGATAGCACTTTCCAATTCGACCGATCGGGCGCGCAGAGATTGGGCGATGCTCGAGAAAGCATCTCAAATCATCCGCGAGTTGCCGAGCCGTTGCGTAGCGGTCAGCAGGCTTCTTCTGTAAGCACTTCAGGCAGATTGTGTCCAAGTCGGTTGGAATGCTGCCACGAAGACTCTTGGGCCCGACGGGCTCGCTGTGCAGCAATTGCTCAACGATTTTCTCCGTGTCACCTCGAAACGGTCTTTCCCCGGTCAGTAGTTCGAACAGCGTGACCCCGAGCGAATAGAGGTCAGAGCGAGCTTCGATTCCAACGCCGGTGCTCGAGGCCTGTTCCGGAGGCATGTAAGCGGGCGTGCCGACGGGGCGGTGATGAATCGTCATGCTCGGTTGACTATCAATCAACCGAGCTAAGCCAAAGTCAACGACAATGGGCTCGTTGTTGCGATCCATCATGATGTTGGATGGCTTGATATCGCGATGCACCACACCGTGGTCATGCGAATGATCGAGCGCGTCGGCAATCGCAGCGACAATCTTTGCTGCCTGACGCACGGTGATCTCGCGATCTTTAGCCCACATCGACAGCGAGACGCCATCAATGAAGTCGGTGACGATGTATCGATGATTCTGATGCTCGCCGATCTCGTGAATCGAGACGATGTTGGGGTGTGAAAGCCTCGCTGTAAGCCGAGCTTCTCGATACGCTCGATCGGACTCATCCGCCTCAAGAAACGGGAGGTGAGAAATCTTGATTGCAACGACCCGCTGAAGACGACGGTCGCGCGCTTTCCAAACACTCCCAAACGCCCCCATGCCGATAGGCTGCAAAAGTTGGTAGTTGGGAAGGTGAAAGTGGCTGATGATGTCGCTTAGCGGTTGCCGTTCAGAGAGCGAAACATTGGCCGATTGATGATCCGATTCAATGGTGCTTGCCGAATCAATTGCCCCGATCAATTCTTTGGGATTCGAGAGTGGCTCTGCCGTACGATCCTCCGGCAAGGGGCCAAAGACTGGATCCACGCCCCCGTTGCTCTGCTTGTCCGTCGGTGTTTGGTCAGCCGTGTCATACACCAGGTCAGGTAAGTGACACTCCAAAGCGTCATGCGAAGGATCGTCAAATCGAAGCAACGAATAGACTTCGTCATAGAGCTCCTGATCGCCTTTCACTTGTTCACGCAGCCACGGCTCTTGTTGGTTGCTAGAAAGATCAACCAGCGCTAAGAAAAGCTCTCGGACCTGCTTGGAGTCGTGCCCTTTCATGCGCTTGATGACTCACTGCTCTCAGCACCACGTAATTCCCTGTAGAGCCAAGCCTTGCCGTATCGCCAGTCGTTGACGACCGTTCGCGCTGAAATGCTGAGTTGCTTACCGATTTCTTCATGCGTGAACCCGCCAAAGAACTTCAGCTCGATGATCTTCGCCACACGCGGACTTTGCTCTTCAAGAACGCGCAGGGCGTCATCAAGTTCAAGGAAGTCAATCGCGTTGCGCGGATCAACGATCGACGGCGGGAGCTCTTTGCCTCGGCCATGCTTGCCGCCTCGTTTCAGGCAGTTCTTGTGACGGGCTCGGTCGACCAGCAAACGCCGAATGATGGACGCACCTAAGTTGATGGGTCCTTGCCGCTCAGAGCAGGGGTCCTGCTGTTGATGAAGCATTTGCATGTAGGCATCATTGGCCAACAGTGTTGGCTGCAAAGAGTGCCCCGAAGCTTCCCAACGCAATGCCCGTTTGGCAATGCGATGAAGTTGCTGATAGATCGAGAGATTAACTTCCGTGTGCCCCACTGAAAACTCCTCCAGATGCCTAGCTCGTTGAATGTTTTTCCCGCGGTCAACGTGAACACCAGCGAGACGTTTGAAAGGTGACTCGATTGCCCGCCGGTCGCCCCAATTTGTCACGTCGTGAAGTCACATCACCTGTTGCGTCTCATCGGGTGTTTCCGATTGTGGCAGTCCAAGTCGCTGCCAAGACGATCTTGATCCACTGCAGCCTGCCCAACCGAGCTCAAGAAAAATTCTCGAGCTTAAGAAAAACTCTTGCCCTTTCGATGCGTGTTTGTCGCATCTTGTTTTAGTGGTGTTTGCAATATGTGCAACATTGCAAGTTTTTAAATTTCGGGAATCACCATCTTTAGCTGTTCAGAATTGGCATCGCCAAAGTTGACCGGCTCACGAATCGTGAAGCGTGCTGATTCCTACTTTTCTGTTTCGACGATCTTCGAGGAATTAGACGTGAAAAAATCCGTTTGCTTGATGTGTGCAACGTTGTTGGCCCTGTTTTCGACCAGTCTCTGCTCGGCGCAGGTGGTGCCCTTTTTGTCCGCTGGCAGTGGGAATGAATACAATCCGTTGACTGCTGAGTTTGCTGGAGACGGCATCACTACTTACATGGGGAAGACGCTCAATTTAGGCCTGGCAGTGCCGTTTGAAATCACCGATCCAAACGATCCCGATTTTGGTAATCCATTGGTTCAGGGTTGGACGGGAAAAGCAACCATCATTGCCGCTAACGGAGATACCATCGAACTTGCCGGCGGCGGAAGAATCTTTTTGCAACCGTTGCCAAGCGGATTGTTCACCGCCACCTGGAACGGGGACTTCGCTGTCCAGGATATCGACGGAGATGGCAAGGCAGGTACGGGACGATTCAGTAACGTAAAGGCTGCCGCTGAACCGCTTGCCGTGACGGCGATTAATGATCCCTTCAACATCGTTGTGAGCCCCGGAGACATCTGGTACTACGACTTCACCATCGCCGGTGAAATTGATCTGGGTAAGGCAGGTAACTAGCCCGCATTTGAGACTGCTCTTGCTTCGTTTGGCACGTCCCGCGTCACTGTATCAACCGGACGATTTCACAGCCAAACCAAGTCGATCTGCGCCGGAACGGACTCCGGCGTTTTTCGTTGGATTGCGAACGATTGCTCGGCCCATTTCTTGCCCCTGTTTGGAATGACTCTGACCGAACTGGTCTTGATCTGGGCTGCCAATCTGATTCTTCATGAAGACCTTCCGACCACCAGCACCCGAGTGCCTGTGGCGGTCGAAAGGGGCTGGCACGTCCAGTGGCGTCTGCCAGCGAATCACGCCTGACAGTGAGTCCACTCTAAGTGTCTCACGAGGCATCTGAGAATGACTGATCTTTGTCGCAGAGAGCACGAACATTCATTGAATGCGGTGTCTCCGGCGAGACTCAAAAAGGATCCTTGGGCTCACTGTAAACCCTAACGCTCGCTTAGCGTCGGTAGGCACGCTTGTGTTGACCGCTTTGCTTGTGCCAGCATGGTCTCGCCTGACTGCTGTCCGCCATTAATAGGAACCATGAATCTGCATCGTCCATCAAGGACTGATTCGCATTCGAAGGTGAATGTGGCGTCGATTCCGGCGTTGTGCGGCGCGGTGTTTGATGGAGCTTGAATTTGAAAAGGCGGCTGCCTACCGTTGCCCTGAGCACTTGAAATGTATCCCTCTCCGACCTGATTGCGTCTGTTGTGGCGCAGTTTGATGGCATGACAAGTGTGGAGCAGTTGATGGACCCAGTTGATGGGGTTTGTTTTGTCGCAGTGGTGGGATGATGGTCCGTCGGGCCGATCGGAACACGATCGATGACAAAGCCGGTTAGCAGCCTGCGAACGCGTCAACGTGATTCGTCATCAAGTCATGCAACAGCATTGAACCGGAATTCATGCTAGGTGTGACATGGCGATGAACTTTCATCTGGCCGATCGCGGAATGCTGATTTTGAGACCTAAGATTGTCAGTGAGAGAGAGAAGTTTGGTGCGAGGAGATCACTGGAAATGTGAGCAAGCGTAGAGACGAATTCTCCCAGTTTTCCCGACTGTGTCTTTACGACTCCAGTGTGACTTTACGGATCGAATCATGGTTTGCCCACGCGTCAACACGGCAACGGGCGCGATGATTGCAACGAAGTGAAGAATATTTGCATGCCAATGGCAAAGATTGGCGCTCCCGATGCGAATGCGTTTCCAACGCCGGATGTAACCAGTAGACGTGCGTGTGCCACGGCCCGCTGAAATAAACTTACTGAAAGTACTGAATGGGATAACGAACGCTCCAATGAGTCATTTACGGAAAATCGTTTGCGTGGTCGTCTTGGTTGGCCTGACGGGTTGTGACAAGCTGCGAGTCGTTAATAGCCAGAGGCTAATGATGGACTTGCAACGAGAGCAAACTTGCTACAGCAAGGCCAAGGAACGCGGCAACTATGAACTTGCAGCCGATCACGCATGGAATGCCGTTCTGATTTGCGAACAGATGGGCAGGGATAACTGGAGCGAGCAGTTCCGCACGCTTGCCATGGGCTTTGAGAAGCTATCGAATGAGAGGAGCGTGCCGATCCTCTGAGCATTCTTCAGGCCTGCAGATCAGCCAGGCTCATCCGATCGGTTGGGCAGATCATTGCCCCGCTAATGACCGCGTTTAGAAAGGATCAAGCAAGTCAGCGTTTCGTTGACATGCATCAAAAAGCCTGACCGTGCATCAGTTCCTTCGATGTCACGGCTTTGCGGTGGTTGCATCATGTGGACGTTGATTTGATGCAATTCGTACCGAAGTTTAATCAGGGCCATCTTTCCAAAGCTTTCGTCACTTTTGTACGGATCTGTTTTCTGCTTAATCGCACCCACGTGTTGGACCGATTGCAAAAATTGCGAATGGGGACAACGGCGTCTCGAAAATAGCACGGCTTGCTAAATGAATCGTCAGCGTTTGCTCGATGTAGGCGAACCTGTTTTTGGTGACGATGGGGGCTTTCTCATGAGTTGCTCTGCTGACCCGGAATACAGTTCCACCCCCCAGGCTGACTGGAGTCGAAGTCCGGACTGAGTTGACGAATCCGGTATTGTAAATTGCACCGGTAACCGATTCCACAGCCGCGCGGGGAGGCTTCTGGTTAGCAACCAAATGAAGCTAAGTGCCCAGCGTAACTCCCACGCGTGTAAAAAGCGGTCGCGAGGCAACCGTCGAACGTGGCTGAGACGCGGATTTCGGTTTCTAGACGCTTCAGGCTGATCTGGCGACGATTCCGGTCGGGCTATTGCGAGAGAGTTTCTCAATCGATTGAACTGACTTTTTATTGCTTAACGAACTCATGCAACTGGAATCGCTGATTGAATTGGCTGACGAATCGCTTCGCGAACGAACTCGGATCTTAAAAGCCGCGGGCGGGGAAATTCGGGGCGAGCTTGTCCTGTATTGGATGCATGCCTCGATTCGTGGTTCGGAGAATCAGACGCTATCGATGGCGATCTTTCTTGCGAACCGTCTGCGGTTGCCGTTGCTGGTCTACCAAGGTTTGTCGGAACGTTATCCGTATGCGTCCGACCGCCACCACTGGTTTATTCTGCAGGGTGCGAAGGATGTACAACAGCAGTTCACAGAGCGTGGAATTCCCTACGCCTTACACGTTGAACGCCCTGGGCATCGGGAGCCATTCCTGCGGAGATTGGCTGAGCGGGCGGCGATCGTCGTTACTGAAGACATGCCAGTGGAGCCGCTGCGAAGCTGGCGGAGAAAGCTTTGCCAGAGTGCTCGCGGTCCCGTGTTGGCAGTCGATAGTGCCTGCGTTGTCCCGAGCAAACTAATTGGTCGAGCCCACGATCGTGCGTCAGCCTTTCGCGCTGCAACCAAATCACTCTATGCCACCCGCATGACCCAGCAGCCGCTTGAGCTATCACTCGATCACAGTCGTTCGATTACGGAGATCGAACGACCGTTTCAGCCGGTTGACTTGCAAGTGACAGAGATCGCTGATCTGGTCGCTGAGTGTCAGATCGATCATTCTATTGGACCGGTGACGCATACTGTCGGCGGTTCCACGGCCGGCTATCATCGCTGGAATCTTTTTCAGCAGCATTCGATCTCTCGCTACCATCGCCTTCGCAACGATCCACTAGAGGGTGGTGTTAGTAGGCTGTCCCCCTATTTGCACTTTGGCATGGTGGCTGCGACCCGGATTGCTCGGGAGGCATCCGCAAACGGATCAAAAGGGGCGCAGAAATTCCTTGATGAATTGCTCATCTGGAGAGAATTGGCCTACGCTTTCTGTCATTACCGCACAGATCACCGGCGACTCTCAGCGATTCCAGAATGGGCACGTCAAACACTAGCTGACCATGCTGGAGACCGTGATGCGTTGTTGCCATGGGAACAGTTGGCGCGAGGCAGGACGGGGGACTCGCTGTGGGATTCCGCTCAGCGGTCACTGCTCATACAGGGTGAATTGCACGGCAACATGCGGATGACCTGGGGCAAAGCCTTGCTGAACTGGACGCCCGATGCAAAACAAGCGTTAGCGATGATGATTGATTTGAATCATCGTTACGCGTTGGATGGTCGTGATCCCGCTTCTTACGGTGGTATCCTCTGGTGCCTCGGACAGTTCGATCGCCCCTTCTCTCCTGCACAACCTGTGTTTGGAGTTGTGCGCGAACGCTCTACCAAGCAACATGCAACGCGACTAGATCCAGTCCGTTATCGCCAAAGAGTCACACGCAGTTTGTGGGAGAGCACTCCATCGATCGGAGTCGTTGGTGCGGGGGTCTCCGGTTTGATGTGTGCACGGACTCTGATGGATCATGGCTGCCAAGTGCAGGTCTTTGAAAAGAGTCGCGGCTATGGTGGACGGATGGCAACGCGGCGTTCGGGCGAATCCCTCCAGTTTGACAATGGTGCACAGTATTTCACGGCGAGGGATAAACGCTTCGTTCGGTATGTCAAGTCTTGGGAACAATCAGCGGTTGTGCAAAGTTGGGACGGAACCATCGTGACGTTGAATCAGGGCACCGCGACACCAAAGGCGAGTGATCCGCGGCGATATGTGGCGACGCCAAAAATGAACGCTCTGGGAAAGCACTTGGCCGAAGACCTGTCCGTGCATTTGAACACCCGAGTTCAGGCCGCCAAACGCTCTGGCGATCAATGGCAGTTCCAATCAGCGACGGGTGAGAACTTGGGAACCTTCGACCAGCTCGTGGTGGCTGTTCCTGCACCACAGGCTTGTGAATTGCTACACGGTTCTCCCTTGCTGGCCAAGCAGGCCGCCAGTGTCAGTATGACAGGCTGCTGGGCGATGATGGTTGCTTTTCAGAGGCCGCTGGAAGTTGCGTTTGATGGTGCGTTCGTGCAAGACTCCATCCTCTCCTGGATCGCCAAAGACTCAAGCAAACCCCAGCGCGGCAAGCGTTTGGAAACCTGGGTGTTGCACGGTTCGACAGATTGGACCGAGCAACACCTTAACGACTCTCCCGTTTCAATTGGCCTGCAATTGCGTGAGGCATTCTGGAAAGCGCTGGGCATTGCTTCGATCGATCCTGTCACAGAGGATTTGAAGCTTTGGCGATTTGGCATTCCCACGAATCCCGTTGGGGAAACATCGCTATACGATCCTGACGCCGGTGTGGGAGCTTGTGGAGATTGGTGTGGCGGACCTCGAGTCGAGGGAGCGTTTCTAAGTGGGGTTTCACTCGCCGGACAAGTGCTGCGTCAACTTGCAATTGAGCGCGGGGTAACACCCGATTTTCCGGTTCAACCGAGCTTGTTTTGAGCGTTCTTGAAAATTGGCGATCGCGATCCCGTCTTCGTTTGGGGTAATCCCACCTGGGAGTCCTCGGCCAGCAGGATTGCCCGAGCCCTAATATTCCTCTCGGGACGACTCAAACAAATGCGTTGTCAGGTGGTCTGAAGATCAATGAATCAATCCCATGGAGATGCAAGTTGCGATTTAGTGGCGATGAAATTGATGCGGCGCGGGAGCTGCGTCGGGTTGGCCTGCCTTGGACGCCGGCGGTAGGACATTATGTCTTCGATGAATTGAAACAGTATGACCGTCCGTCGCCCTTTCAGGACGGTGTCTACTTTGTTCTTAATTATCAATACTTCATGCGAGACATGGGAGGTGAGGAGCGATTTCAGCAATGCATGCTTTGGCTTCCTACATGGGAGGACGCTCGAGAACTCTTGCGAGAACTGGAGGTCCCTGAACGCGAAGTTGCAGAGGGGTTAAGGAAACAGCACGCGATGGAGGCTGGTATTGAACGCTTGGCTCTTTATGCGATGCTACTGGACCGCTTGCGCGGTGCCGCCGAGTGACACTTACTCGCTAGTGAAACTGCAGCTGTTTAATGATTGCTTCCGCGGTTCTGCGGCCGCTGGACATTGCTCCATTGATCGATGCGTTCTCACGATAGTCCCCGCAGACGAACAGATTGTCGCGAACGTGGGCCGGTTGCTGGGGTGGGTTGAAGTACGGCGACGCTTGATTGGGCAAGGCTTCAGGAATGTAATAGGTTCGTAAGTGCTGCCAGTCATCCACTTGATCACCAAACCATTCTTTCAGTTCGCCCATGAGTTGCTGGCGATCTTCGTTGCTGTTGATTTGGGATAGTGCCGTGACGGAGACCAGAGACTTGCCTGGGGGCGCGTATTGAGGTGCGATGTCGCTGGGGACGCAGAGGTTGTTGATCAAACCGGAACCAGTGCCATTGAGTGCCAGCATGGGATGCTTTAGTGGCGACTGGGGAGCTGAAAAGTAACAGCAGTTCACCGATCGTGGTGTGCGATCGGTTGCTAGTTCTGGAACCAGCTTGGCGGCGGCTGACTGGTCGGTGGCGATGACGACACGAGAGTACCGAAGTGACTCGCCTTGCTGTGTCACGATTCGATCGTTTTCGATTGCTGCGACAGGGGCATTGAGTTGGATGCTTTGACTCTGCAGCTGTGACTTTAGTTGTTCTGGAAGTGACTGCATGCCTCCGCTAGGCAGTGTTGCATCCCCTTGGCTGAACATTCGGAAGACATATAGAAACATTCTGTTGGATGTTTCTAGTTCGCTTTCGAGAAAGATGCCGCCGAGAAACGGTTTCATGAATCGCTCAATCATGATCTCACTAAATCCACGCTGGCGTAGGTCCCTGAGAGTCGATTGTTCAGGCCACGAAAGGATCTCTTCAGAGGGACCTCGACTGACATCCAGTCTCAGCTTGCCGATGCGAAGCTTATCTGCCAGGCTCCCCACCGCGGCTCGGGCTGTCGCGAAAAGAGCTGACGGTTTCCTCCAGGGATCAACCAATCTTTGCATGCCACGCTCGGTACGGATCAAAGCGCCGGGTTGAAATGGCTGTAGATCAAGCGCTTCGGCGTCAATGGAATTTAATTCGGGATACGAGGTCAAGAGAACTTGGAAGCCACGGTCAAGCAAGAAGCCGTCCAGCTGATCGGTTCGAATTCGGCCGCCCACCTCATCGGAGGCTTCCAAAACAAGCGTCTCAAGGCCTGCGTTCTGTAAGGTTCTGGCACAGCTCAGTCCAGCCATGCCAGCCCCGATAACGATCACTGGATTCGTCATGACGATTGACCTCATGTCGCTGCGCAATCGCAGCAGTTGACGTGACTTAGGAGTACAGCAATTGGGATTCGATGTTTGCTAAGCGAAAACTGTTCTGCATGATCGTGCGCTCACCGTTCGAAATCTTGGCGCTGAAATCAAACAGGTCGTCCGTGTGCTCGTTCAATCGCACACGCACGGTCAGCACGTCGCCCGGTTTGGCGAAGCTGCGATATTTTGCATGCGACACTCGCACCAACACGCCTAACGCATAGGGATTGAATCGCGGGTCGTGCGTGTTGTATTGCTCCATGGGGTTGTAGCGAGCTGCGATCAAGATGCCCGCGGACTGGGTCGAGAGCTCCTGCATCATGGCACCTGGGAAAATCGGTGCACCTGGGAAGTGCCCCGGCAAGAAGAACTCGTTACCGGTCACAGTCTTTTCTGTCGTAATCTCCTGGTCGGACAACGACACAATGCGTTCAACAAGCAGGTAGGGAGATCGATGATGGAGGTAGTCTTCGATTCGATCGAAGGAGTGCTGGTGAAATTTTGTCATTGCGTCGGATTGAGTGACAGCCAGGAGGTGTAGTAGCGCGCAACAAAGCGTCCCGTTTGTCAGACGGTAGGAGTTGATCCCTGATTTGGCTAGTGCTGAATTCGCAATGTCCGGCAACCTGTTGGGGGGAACACGCTCAAGTCAGGCCGATTCGTTTGCCGGTGGGCGAAATGGGCTCTGTTGCTCCTGCGAAGCGAATGGCTCAGCGGGTTTGCTCAGCGGGGCTGGTTATCGTCTCGCTGGCCGTTTGAGGCCGCTGGCGAATCTTTTTGCCTTTTGAGCGCAAGCCTAGCGGGGAATCGGGCTCTCATCAAACAGAGAGATTGATTTCACCAACCCCAACATGATTCCTGGAAACAGATCGATGCCTTTACCACTGATTATTCTTTCAATCGTCGTCGTTGCTTTAGTCGCCGGGACATTCCTTATCCCATCGCCCTCAGTCGCCCGCTCGGTGCGAACGGTCCTGCTTTTGGCTGCGGCTGCGTTCTGTGGGTATGGCTTTTTGGCTAGTTTTGAGTTGCCTGGCATGATGTGGAAAGCCGCTTACGCTGCTCTCGGTTGCGGTGCAATTGCTGGGGCGGCGCTACCTTGGCTCCGCAGCAAGCCTGCGAACTTGATTGCCTAAGCATTCCGGGGCGGCGATGCTTGCTTGCCCTGACCAGGGTGCTGTGAACGGTTACACTGGGGAAGTCTCACACGTTCCCAAACAGCCGCACAGTAGGTTCTCGATTCATGAGATGTCTTACCACGATTCACCCCGCTGGACTCATGATCTTTGTCGCATCTGCGACCTTGTTCTTCTCTGCTTCGCCTGTGGTCGCAATTCAGAATCAAGCGAGTGAGAAGCGGCTGGTCGTTCAGTCGACACGATCGCCTGTCATCGAACTGCGAGCCTTCTTGGATCGCCCCAAGAGCGACCGAGCAGAGTTGGCGACGCAGCCCTTTGCTCAGGTGCCCCTGACCAAGAAGCAGGCTGCGGTTGCCAAAGAACTCTTGTGGAATGACTACGTCAAGAGAGAGCGTGGCGAGCGAGCAGCAGAGTTGAAGTCCAGCGAAGTCAAGATCGGTGACCTGCGGATGCCGTTTGTCTATCAGATTTTTGGTCGCAAGCCAGCCAGTGGCCGCAGTCTTTACATCTCCATGCATGGCGGAGGCGGCGCGCCGAAACCCGTTAACGATCAGCAGTGGGAAAACCAAAAGCGGTTGTATCGGCTCAACGAAGGTGTGTATCTGGTTCCGCGAGCACCCACCGACTCGTGGAACCTGTGGCATCAAGCTCATGTCGATCAGTTCTTTGCTCGATTGATTGAAGACATGATCCTGCTAGAGGACGTTGATCCGAATCGCGTTTACATCATGGGATACTCCGCCGGTGGTGATGGCGTCTATCAACTGGCCCCGCGAATGGCCGATCAGTTAGCTGCCGCTTCAATGATGGCGGGGCATCCCAATGAGACATCGCCATTGGGGCTGCGCAACTTGCCGTTCACCATTCACATGGGTGCACTTGATAGCGGATACGACCGCAACAAAAAGGCAAAGGAATGGGAGGCGAAGTTAAGCGACTTGCATCGTCAAGATCCCGATGGCTACATTTATCAAGTGACATTGCATCAAGGCAAGGGGCACTGGATGGACCGTCAGGATGCTGTGGCTCTCGACTGGATGGCAAAGTACACGCGTCAGGCATTCCCCAAGCGAATCGTTTGGAAGCAAGATGACGTGGTGCATCCTCGTTTCTATTGGTTGGCTGTCGACCCTCAGCAAATCAGTGCACGTGCGGAGGTTCGAGCCAATCTTGAAGGCCAGCAGGTGACTTTAACGACCACTGACGCCAAGCAGATCACCGTGCGTTTTAACGACAGCATGGTCAACCTTGATCAGCCAGTCGTTGTGAAGTCTGAAGATCGCGAGCTGTTTCGCGGCCGAATTCCACGCACCATCGCCACGCTCGCCAAAACGCTTTCAGAGCGACGTGATCCGACTTCACTGTTCTCCGGCGAAGTGACGTTGGATCTTGAGTGAGCATTGCATGAAACGTTCTGGCGAAACTTCTGTATGTCCGCATCGCTGCATGTAGCTTTGATTCCACCCAATCGCGTTCTGGATTTCGGCTTGTTAAAAGGTGACGCATTAATGAAAGGGGACGGTCATTTTTTGATCAGCTTTTGTACTCGTCTCCCATTCGACGGTGTCACTAACCCTGCATTGTCATCGTAGCTCTCTTCGTTGCTGTTTACTCGTGATTCGCCGCGAGCCATTGGCTGTTGGACGCATCGAGTTATCAGGAAACTTAGTGTGCTGAAGAGAATCACTAGGCACAGCACGACGCAAGTTGCCTTGATCATCAGATCAAACATAAAGAAGAGATGCTTGCGGTGTTGTGAGTGCTCCTTAGTATGAAATTCGGGGCCAGTGTCGAGGATGAGGTTATGTTTGGAGTTAGTTGCTTGCCTTCTCGCGATAAGGACCTTTGGGTTTGATGCGTTACTGAGAACTTTGGAGGATTGTCGATCGTTACGCATGATGGTCAGGCATTTTATTAGAAGCGAATCGCGCATGGATTTTGAAGACGCGATATCCCGTGCGTTTTATTCGATGATGACTTGGGAAGACCGCTGTCTAAGGAAAGGAATCAGATGATCCGAGTTTGATTCTGGGCATAGCAAACAGAGTCTGACCGTCGCCAATCTTGCACCTGATTACCAAGCGATGGCTCGCATGGAAGCGGGCCAAAGCGTCACACTCCGAGAACAATCGTTCCGAAGAGTTTCTCTTAAGCACTTGTAGGTGCGGATAGAATCGGGGCGAACCATGACGTGTTTTGACTGCTCTCGTTCCGTTGCTCTTAAAGCTGTTGGCGGCAACACAAGTTCGTCCGGCCATGATTGCTCTGTCAATTCACATGCTCAACGAAGTCGTCCGCTGACGACACCGTATTCGACCTCGAAATCATGAATCCGCCCTTAGGTGCCAAGGCCAAAGACC
>CP036272.1:6151696-6479487 GCA_007745635.1 Stieleria bergensis | reverse complement strand
GCGGGGGTGCGTGGGACTTTGAAATGGTGGGGCGGGGGTGCGTGGGACTTTGAGATGGTGGGGCGGTGGTGCTCTGGTTTCAGATCAGAACGCTTGCCGACTACTTTCAGTTTGCGTTCGCGATCGGGGGCGCGAACGACTTTTGGTCAACCGTTACTGTCTAACTGGTTTTAAAGGGACTTGCTGCCACAATGCTGTTCAACGCATCCTTTTCCGGTCTCTGGGACAGTTCGAATAAGTTTCTGTACATCGTCGGCGTTGTTGCAGCGAAGGGACACCGCAGGCAGAGCAACTCATCACGTTCCCGTTTAGTCGTTGAGTGGTCGACTCATCCGTTCGTGATGTCGCCTGTTGGATGCCACTGAGCCGAAGTCAGCCAACAGATCAGCGTCACCTGCTGGATTGCCGTTTCGGTTCGATGAAACCTACAACTTCTTTACCTTCACGCAAGGTAATTAAGTCTCGTTGGGCATGGTAAAAAGTCTAGCTCTAGGCGAGCTTTATTCTCTCGTCTGAAGGTGACCCTGGCTTCATTGATTATCGTCAGCAGGCTCCAGCGAAAAACGTCCAACGCGTCAAGGTTTTCTGCTCACAGCACAAGGGCTGGTCACCAATGTTTCCGGCCTCTTGTTTCTCGGCTGAATGAGCTATCGTTAGATGAGCCACATCGCAGCGCCGTCGTGTTGTAACCCGTAAAAGATCTCTTTAAAACGACCTTCTCTTCCGTCGTTCTGCATCCTTCTATTCGGCCTCAAAGAGCCTGGCACTTCGGGCACCAGTAGCATTTCCTGGCTCCGATGGGTTGTTCTATAATCGCGGTTCCGCAGCGAGGGCAACGATCTTTCTTGTACACAAGTAATCTCTCATCGCCGAAGGCTTTCTTCTTCAGTTGGCTCCGCTTGCCGTTTTTGGGAATGATGATCTTGTTATAGTCGACGCCGATATTCAGTAGTTCGACCAGCAGCTCCCAAAGTTCTTCGAACGTTGATGACGAGATCGATTTGCTTGCGCATTTTGGGTGAATCCCTAGCAGGAACATTACCTCGCAGCGATAGATGTTGCCGACACCTGCAATGATGGATTGATTTAGTAGTTGCTGACCAATGGGTGTCTTTGATCGCTGGAGCTTCGTCCATGCTCGGCTGGGCACGGCATCGGTTCTCAGAGGATCTTCTCCCAGCCGTTCCCTGAGTTTCTCGAGCTGCGTCGCGGTGATCAGTTCGCAGGTGTTGGGACCGTTAAGGTCGAAGGCGTGCTCCTTGCCGACAGCACGCAGCCGTACCAATCCGCGTGGTTCTGGTGGTGGGCTGGAGTGTCGACGAAACTTGCCATAGAGCCCCAGATGCACATGCAGGATTTGTTTGGCCCAGTGATAGAACAGGTGCTTTCCATGGGCCTCAACCGTGTGCAACATTTGCCCGCTCAGTACCGCCGCCTCGTCATGAAAGCGGCCTTGTGGAGACGAAACGCGAAGCTTCTGGTTGGCAAACCAGTTTGT
This sequence comes from Stieleria bergensis, assembly GCA_007745635.1. Taxonomy (GTDB): domain Bacteria; phylum Planctomycetota; class Planctomycetia; order Pirellulales; family Pirellulaceae; genus Stieleria; species Stieleria bergensis. Next base: position 6,477,989 of record CP036272.1, on the reverse strand, counting down.
ATGATCCCTGGCGATGCGATGGATGGTGTGGCCTTCTGGCATTGATTTCCAGTCCTCTTTGGAGCCAAGCAATTTGTTGGGGTGATCACCTCACTACACACTCCGGTGCGCATCTTTGTAGAAGAATGTTATTGAGCCTGATTCAACAGATCATTTTAGCCTGAGCGCTGTCTGCATGATTCTCGGAGATTTAATGTGCACAAACAGGAGGTGTTTTGATTTGATGTTTTTCTAAATGTGCATCTGTTCAGCCTGTGGTGAGCAAGCATCATACCACTCACGATTGACTGCTTTTAACTGTCCAGTGAACGCTGGTATAACTACTCCATGAGGGGAAGAATGTTTCCAAGAATGCTCGTTCTCGTTGCCTTGGCCGCAGGTGTCGCTACCCCCAGTCAACTTTCTGCTCAGTCGAAACCGAACATCATTGTGATCATGGCTGATGATGTAGGTTGGTCGAATCCGAGTTGTTATCACTCGGGGATCATGAGCAGTCAAACTCCTCATATTGATCGCATTGCTCGTGAAGGGATTCGTTTCACTGATCATTACGCTCAGCCCAGTTGCACCGCAGGGCGATCTGCGTTCTTGACGGGACAGTTTCCCATTCGTACCGGCATGCACACGGTTGGTTTGCCAGGGGACGATAAGCGGTTGAGCAATCTTGATCCAACCGTCGCGCAGTTGCTCAAAAAGCTTGGTTACAGCACAGGGCAGTTTGGCAAGAACCACCTTGGTGATTCGAACGAAGCCTTGCCGACTCGACATGGGTTTGACGAGTACTGGGGCTGGTTGTACCACTTGAATGCCATGGAATATGCATCCAACCCGGACTTTCCCAAGGGTGACGCCGGCGCTGCGTTTAAGCCTCGCAACATCGTGGATTGCAAAGTTGATGAAAACGGAAACCAAGTCGTTCGTGATGATGGACCGTGTCCTCCTCAGCGAATGAAAACGTTGGATGACGAGGTTACCACGCGAACGCTCGACTTCATTGAGCGGAAGGCCAAGGATGATCAGCCCTTTTTCTGTTGGATGTGCCCTGCTCGCGCACACATCTATACCTATTTCTCCGATCGATATAAAAAGTTGCTCGGTACAGATGGCATGGGAATGCAAGAGGTCGTCATGAAGGAGCTAGACGACAATGTCGGAAAGGTTCTCGAAAAGCTGGATGCCCTGGGGATCGCCGACAACACCATTGTTGTCTTCACGAGCGACAACGGACCAGAGATCATGACTTGGCCGGACGGGGGGATGACTCCGTTTCACGGAGAAAAGGGGACGACATGGGAAGGAGGCTTTCGGGTGCCGATGGTCGTTCGCTGGCCAGCGCGGGTTCCAGCAGGACAGGTAAGCAACGGGATCACCGATCACATGGACTTTCTGCCAACCTTAGTCGCTGCGGCAGGTGGTCCTGAAGACTTAACAGAGGAACTGAAGAGCGGATACGAGGGCTATCGTGTTCACCTCGACGGCTACAATCAACTGGATCTCATGTGCGGCAAAGGTGCATCGAATCGAAAAGAAGTGGTTTATTACGAGGGCACCACCCTGCAAGCGGTTCGATACAAAGACTGGAAAGCTCATTTTATCGTTCAAAATGAAGGTTGGTTCGGTCCTAAGGAACGACTTGGAGCTCCGTTGTTATTTAATCTTCGTCGCGATCCCTTTGAACGAGCAGCAGATGAGTCGGGGCACTATATCGAATTTCTTGGCAAGAACATGTGGGCCTTTGGGCCAGCGAAACGAATCGTTCAAGAACATTTGGCGACCTTCAAAGAGTTTCCCTCGCGATCGACATCGGCAGGTTCAAACGCTGAGGAGATTAAAGAAGATGTGACAAGTGATCAAATGGGACAGTAAGCTGATCTCTATTTGTGCATCTGGACATGCGGTATTGTGCGGTTGCTGAACCTGATTGTCTATCATGAAAGTGCGGCTGACGTGGATTCCTTAAGGACTCGCGTTTTTTTGGGTTGAACCGTCAGTGGTGACTTGTATAAATCGTGAGCGCTCGCAATTTGGGGCCGCGTTATCATGCTCCGGCACGATGATTGGCGTGGTCCTGGATTGCCATCTTTTCTACGGATGTCTTCGGCTGTTGGTGTTTTGATGAAGATAAAGAAGCAACACGCTCTCCCGGAACCAGAGGTTGACGATACGATCAGGCCTCATGAGTTGATGCCGAACTCGCCAACCCGTGATTTGCGAATTGCCACCGCTGGTGTAGATGACCCGACGCTCGCTTTTGACGCCGATGCTCAGCCCGCAATGCCATTGCTTTCGGGCTCAAAGTATGAATATGACTATCAGCTTGGTGAGGGCGGCATGGGGACCGTTCTCGCGGTTAATGATCTGTTCATTGCTCGTAAGGTAGCACTGAAGCAAATCAAGGAAGGCAAAGGTCCCGAGTGTCAAGAGAAACTAATCAGCGAAGCTCGTTTGCTGGGCCGTTTTGAGCATCCTAATCTGCCACTGATTTATAGCTTGGAAGTGGATGAGAAAGGTAGTGCTTTCTACACGATGCAGCATGAAGGCCAACGCACGTTAAACGAACTGATGGCTGATTTGGCTGCAGACGAATCCTGTGCCGATCCGTTCACATCAATCTCGACGAAGATTGATATCTTCCAAGGGCTTTTGCAGGCGCTAAAGTACGCACATGAGCTCAACGTGCTTCACAGAGACATCAAGCCTTCGAATGTCATGATCGGTGATTGCGGTGAAGTCAAACTAATTGATTGGGGACTTGCGTTGGAAAAAAGTTCGGGTGATGAAGGCAGTTATGAGTTGCCTTCGCAATCTGGCTTTACTGGCACCCCAAGATATTGCTCACCTGAACAAGCGAATCCAAACATCGAAAGGATTGATGAGCGGAGTGATCTGTACTCGGCATTTATCTGTTTCTTTGAATTGCTCACGCTGACGCCGTACACGCGACCAACCCTCGGTGTGCAAGAAACACTGGCGGTGATGAAGAGCAAACGTCCTCCTAGCGTGGATTCACGTTGTTACACGAGCTCATTCCCAGGCGTTGTGCCCAAGGAGTACCGGATCTTCATTGCCCAAGGTTTGGCGACCTCTCCCGAGGATCGCTTTCAGTCGGCTGAGGAAGCATTGGAAGAACTTCAGCGTCTGCGTTGTGGACAACTTGGGATTCATTGTGTGGTCACGGGCACTAAGAAGGTGCTCCGCAGCTATGAGGCTTTTCTGGATAAGTATCCACGCGTTGTGGTACTCATCACGCTCTTTATCACGGTCAGTTTCATGCTGCTCATGGGGCGGATCGTGTTTGGGATGTTGATTGATTTCGCTTGACAGGTATGAGCATTGGCGTTTCGAGAGCGGTTTGTTCGCACCACTAGGCTGCATTTGTCAGTCGGTTGCGTGAGCTGATGCGGATCACTGATGCTGTGAAAGCAAATCGCTGGCCGTTGTTTCAGTGCTTGCGTGAATTCATCGCGAATTTTTAGCGACGGCAGATTGCTTGCACGAATGCACTAGCCGGTTTGGTATGATCAGGCGAATGAGTGACTGTCTGTCAGCGAATGCTTCGCAGAATATGATTGGCGGAGAACTCATTCGCAGTGAACAGTCTTGGTACTACCGCGTGGATGATCGCCATTGTCTTTTCAAACGAGCCGTTCGATGACGGTTGAATCGCCGTCAATCTTGGATCAATACCGACGCGTTCGGCTTGCCTCGGCGGTGATTGTCGAACCTCTTGAGCCCGAGGATTGCTGCATTCAATCCATGCCGGACGTCAGTCCGCTGAAGTGGCACTTAGCCCATACCACTTGGTTTTTCGAGACCTTTGTGCTCAAGCCAGGATTGCCAGGTTATCAAACGCCCGATTCTCGTTATGAGTCTCTCTTCAATTCCTATTACAACAGCGTTGGCCAGCAATTCGCGCGATCAGAGCGTGGATTCCTGTCCAGGCCGACGTTTGCGGAAGTTCTCGAATATCGTCAGCATGTTGATGATGCGATGCAGACACTGCTCGCTGGTGATCCAAATCCGTCGTTGCTGAACGTCGTAGAACTAGGCGTCCATCACGAACAGCAACACCAGGAACTGATGTTGATGGACATCAAGCATGTGTTCTCGCGTAACCCGCTGGATCCGGTTTACCGAGAACGCGACACGGAGGAGGCCACCGACCTGATTCAGTTCGATTGGGTCGAGTTTGAAAGTTCTCTGGTCAAAATCGGTCATTCGGGGACAGATTTCTGTTTTGACAACGAAACCCCTGAGCACCAAGTTTATGTCGAAAAGTTTGAACTGGCCAATCGATTAACAACTTGCGGCGAGTATCTAGAATTCATCAATGATGGTGGCTACGAACGCCCTGAGTTCTGGCTTTCCGAAGGCTGGCGGGTTGTCAAAGATTGTGGCTGGGATGCACCGTTGTACTGGCAGTTGCAAGGCGATCAGTGGAGTGTGTTCACGCTTGCGGGTTTGAAAGAGCTGAATCCTAGCGAGCCCGTTTGTCATGTCAGTTACTATGAAGCGGACGCCTTTGCTCGTTGGAGCCAGTGCTGGTTGCCACAGGAAAGTTACTGGGAGACGGCTGCCAGAGCAAAGGAATCAAAAGGTGGCAGTTTCCTTGAATCAGGTCATTTGCACCCTCAGCCAGGTGGTGCGTCTGTTGATTGCGGGGCATTGTCGCAGATGTTTGGAGACCTGTGGGAGTGGACTCGCAGTCCATACATCGCCTATCCCGGCTATCGAGCCAGTCGCGGAGCCTTGGGCGAGTACAATGGGAAATTCATGTGCAACCAGATGGTTTTGCGAGGTGGTTGTTGTGCGACCCCTGAATCGCATTTTCGTCTGACCTATCGAAACTTCTATCCCGCCGGTGCCCGATGGCCCTTCACAGCGATTCGGCTTTGTCGAGAACTGGGTGCCGATTGATTGCAAGCCGAGTGAGATGATGCGGTAACGGTTGCATCGCGGCAAGATTTGTTCAGAGGGGTGGAACAGCGATGTTGGAGTTGGTCGGTGTATCGAAGCGGTATGGTTCGTTGCGGGCGCTGTGCGAAACGAATCTGACGTTTGGCGCCGAAATGGTCTACGTCGTCGTTGGCACCAGCGGTTGTGGCAAGTCGACGTTGTTGAAAGTCGCTTTGGGGCTCGCCCGCCCCGACTCTGGCACCATTACCTTTGACGGCATCGGCATCAATGACACGAACGTCCTAAGTTATCGGCAGAAGATCGGGTATGTCATTCAGGATGGCGGTCTGTTCCCCCATCTGACCGCTCGAGATAATGTGACTCTCGTGGCGCGTCAATTGAAGTGGAAATCGGATCGAATTGCCGAGCGTGTGCAGGTGCTTTCGCAATTGGTGCAGTTGCCTGACGAGGCGCTGGACCGCTTTCCCGCACAGCTCTCTGGCGGTCAACAGCAGCGGATCGGAATCATGCGAGCCCTGATGTTGGACCCAGACGTGTTGATGTTGGACGAGCCACTGGGGGCCCTGGATCCGCTGATCCGACACGACTTGCAGGTTGATTTGAAGCGGATCATCCAGCAGTTAGGCAAGACGGTGATCATGGTCACTCACGATGTTCATGAAGCGGCTTTCTTTGCTGATGAAGTGATTTTGATGCGCGATGGGCAGGTGTTGCAGCAAGGAACGATGGAGCAGTTGTTATCGGCGCCGGTTGATCCGTTTGTCACGCGTTTTATTCGCGCTCAGCGTTCGGTGCTTCCCCAGGAGGCGTCATGATTCGCTGGATTCTGTTCATCATCGGCATGTTATTTTTGGCCTTTGTGCCCCTGTCTTGGCAGCGCAGTAAGGTGAAGGTCGGCTCTAAAAAGTTCACCGAATCAGTGATCTTGGGCGAGATGCTGCGCATCTTGTGCGATGACGCAGGCGTTTCGGCCCAGCATTCATGGGAGATTGGCGGCACGAAGTTGGTCTTTGAAGCCCTGCGAAATGGAGACATTGACGTCTATCCAGAATATACAGGAACCATCGCTCAAGAAATTCTTGGGAACTCGACGGTTGACTTCGCCGCGATGCAGACAGCACTGCAAGAGCTTGGGATTCAAATGTCGCAGCCATTGGGTTTTAACAACACCTATGCACTGGGCATGACCAGGCAACACGCCGATGCATTGCAGATCAAGACCGTCAGTGATCTGCTGCGGCACCCGCAGTTGAGATTTGGGTTCAGCAATGAGTTTGTTGACCGGGAAGATGGTTGGAAAAACCTACAGTCGCATTATGAATTGCCTCATCAAGAAGTGACTGGGCTGGATCACGATTTAGCCTACAAGCAACTTGAGTTGGGGGCGATCGATGTGATCGACGTTTACACAACCGACGCCAAAATCAATTCATATGATCTAGCCGTGTTGAAGGACGACTTGAACTACTTTCCTCGCTACGATGCCGTGCTGCTGTATCGCGACGATTTACCGGATCGATCTCCTCAAGCGGTTCGGTCGCTGTTGCGATTGCAGGGAGCGATTTCCGAATCCGAAATGATCGATGCAAACAGTCGAGCGGAAACTGAGGCAGATGTGTCCGAGCCACGCGTCGCGGCTGATTGGTTGGAGGCACGGTTTGGAATCGTGACGGAGGTCAAGCGGGAAACTTTGCTGGCTCGTTTATTGCAACGAACGATCGAGCATCTGGACTTAGTGCGGCGCTCGTTCCTTCCGGCCATCTTGCTGGCGGTGCCGCTGGGGATCGCTGCGGCAAAGTTGCCCAGGTTGGGGCAAGTGATTCTGGCATCCGTTGGCATCATTCAAACCATTCCTGCCCTGGCGCTGTTAGTCCTGTTCATGCCTGTCGTTGCTGCGTTTGGTTTGGTCGGGGTTGGGCTGGGATCCAGTACTGCCGTTGCAGCCCTCTTGCTCTATAGCTTGCTTCCCATTGTGCGGAACACGCATGCTGGACTGGTTGGGATTTCCAGCCATCATCGTGAGGCGGCGTTAGCGTTGGGTTTACCACCAACATTTCGTTTGCTGCACATCGAATTACCGCTTGCCTCTCGCAGTGTTCTTGCTGGGATCAAGACCGCTGCGGTGATCAACGTTGGCTTCGCAACGCTGGGGGCCTTGATTGGGGCTGGGGGTTATGGCCAGCCCATCTTGAAAGGGATTCGGCTCAATGATTTGAGCTTGATTCTTCAGGGGGCAATCCCTGCAGCGATCCTGGCGCTGGCGGTACAAGCTGCTTTTGAATTGGCGGAACGATGGTTCGTTCCCAAGGGTCTGAGACTTTCACAAACTTAACGATGGAGATTCATCAATGGCTAAAGCTATCTGGAACAATGCAGTGATCGCCGAAAGCGATTCGACCACGATGTTGGAAGGGAATCATTACTTTCCGCCGGAATCGATCAAGTCTGAATTCTTTCAAAACAGTGATGCAACCACCGTGTGCGGATGCAAGGGAACCGCTAGTTACTACGACGTTGTCGTTGATGGAAGCGTCAACGCGGAAGCTGCTTGGTACTACCCGACCCCAAAACCTGAGGCGTCGCAGATCAAGGGATACGTTGCGTTTTGGAAGGGCGTGACGGTTCAGGAATGATTCGTTTGAAATGGCTGGCATTGCCTGATTAAGCTGTTTGGTTGACTGTTGAGAACTACCGGAACCCATGGTGTAGATGTGGATAATTCGAGCACGACGTTGTTGGATCTAGAGCCTTGTTCCCAGTCTTTTCTGGACGAGGTGATTGACGGACTGGAGCAGTCGCCCAAGAGCTTGCCCTGCAAGTACTTTTATGATCAGCGTGGATCTCAGTTGTTCGATCAGATCTGTGATCTGGAGGAGTACTATCTGACGCGCACTGAGTTGCAAATCATGGAAGACTACGCCGACGAGATGGCACAGCAGATCGGCCTGGGTGTGATGCTCGTTGAATACGGCAGTGGCAGTAGCGTCAAAACACGTTTGCTGTTGGATCACTTGGAACAGATGGCCGGGTATGTGCCCGTTGATATTTCCCGCAAGCACTTGCAAGAAACCTGCGATCGTCTGGCCCAGAGTTATCCGGATCTAGAAGTGTTGCCTGTCTGCGCGGACTTCACCGCTGAATTTGCGTTGCCTGTTCCCAGTCAACCAGCCACCCATAGCGCCGTTTACTTTCCAGGGTCGACCATTGGCAACTTTCCTCCCGCCGAGGCCGAAAAGCTGCTCGCTCAGATCGCTCGACTTTGTGGGACAGGAGGAGGGCTGTTGATTGGCGTCGATTTGCAAAAGGATCATCAGACACTCGAGTCAGCTTACGATGATGCCCAAGGGATCACAGCGGAATTCAATCTGAATCTGCTGCGGCGTATGAATCGCGAGATCGAAGGTGATTTCAAGTTGGAGCAGTTTCGTCATCGGGCTCGCTACAATGATCAGCATGGCCGCGTGGAACTGTTCCTCGAAAGTAAGATTGAGCAATCGATCTCTGTTTCTGGGAGGACGTTTTGGCTACATCAAGGCGAGTCCATTTGCACCGAGCATTCACACAAGTACACCGTGCAGGGCTTCGCTCAGATTGCTGCCAACGCTGGACTGACGCTCCGTAAGGAATGGACCGACGACGAGCAGCGTTTTGCCGTGATGCACTTTGTGAAGCTGGCGGAGTAGCCCTCCTAATTCAGCCACTTGCCGATGGTTGCTTGCGGCGTGGTCATGCAATGCCTGCATTTTAGGGCGCCGTCACTTCCATTTCTGTATTGATGTAATTGAGCCAGGTGTACCAGCGAAAGAATACTTTGCGCACCGGGACCAGAGCTTTGCCCTGATCGGTGTAGACCGTCGCTGCGCCTGCGGTACCGGCTGGCAGTGAAAGGTTTGTGATCCCTTCGACGTCCAGTCCGATAAAGAACCTGCCGTGGGATTCGGGGGTGGTGTCGAGCAGTCGACCATCGCTTAGAACCTGGCCTTGAGGAATGCCCAAGTTGAAGCGACAGACGGTGGCTTGAAAGGTTTGTCCCGGCAGGTCATCGAAGGCGACTTCGGCTGCGTCGCCGATCTTGATTTGATTGAGCGAGGGCTGATCGAAGGTTGCACCGATGATAAAGTCAGCATCGCGCACAAAGGTGACCACACCGCCCTCCGTCGCACGAATGTTCTGTCCAGGACGTAGGCTAAGGTTGGTGACGATGCCGTCGTCTGGGGCAACGACTCGCGTGTCTACGAGGTCGATTCTTGCTGAACGCAGTTCGGCGCGAATGCGAGCGACGGTGGTGTTTTCACCGTTGATGACAGAATCCAAGGCAAGCTTGGCGTTTTGTCGTGCAGCGACTGCCTGTCGAACGGCTTCTTCGGCTTGGATAACAATCGTATTGACGTCACCGATCTTGGCATCGAAAGCGACCTGTGCGGCATCTCGTGCGGCAATCGCTTGGATCGAGGATGCTTGGGCAGTGCGATAGGATCGCTCTGATTCTTGGAGGTCTTCCTCTGAAGTCGCATTGCTTGCGATCAATGCCTTTTGTCGGTCGTACTTCTCTTTGGCCAGCTTTTCTTGTGCGGCAAACTTGTCGACGCTGGCTTTGGCGGCATCTAAGTTCGTCCCCAGGACTTTGACCTGTTGCTGAGCGTCGACAAGATCAGCGCGTGCACGCTGCTCGTTCGCCTCTGCCGACGCCAGTTTTTGAGGCAGCATTTTGGCTTGCTGAATGGCTTCGGCAAGCATCGCCTCCAGCCGATCAACATCGGCTTGGTAGGGAGCAGGATCGACTCGAAAGATCAGGTCGCCTTTCTTGAGCGGTGAGTTGGGCTTTGCGGCGACTTCAACCACCGTGCCATCCATCCGCGTGCGCAGAGGAATCACAGCCCTCAGCACGCGAAGGTCGGTCGACATGGGCTGAAAGACGTTGATCAACAGCAGAATGCAATAGATCGCAGCGCAGCCAATTAGCGTGACATAGATCTGATTTCGCGTCGACGGTTGAACCAGCTTAAAGACGTTGAAGACCAAGTAGAGTACGACGATGTACACAATCATCATTGCCAGAATCATGCGTGATCCTCCGCTTGCTTGAGGTTGGCTTCCAGCTGAGCGACCCGAGATTCAAGTTCCTTGAGTGAAGGATTCTCGGCTTGCTGGTTTACCGCGTTGTAGTCGTAGTAGGCCCAAATGATGGCAGCGAGATACAGAATGCCGCCCGTGAAGAGCAGTCCCAACCAAGACATCACGCGCACCGCGTCCACTTGAGGATGGTTGCGTTTGGTGGCAATGTTCGCTGGCAGGTCTCCCAGCCAGATCACTAGGAAAATCAACCCGCAAAAGACAACGAGCATCGCGCCAAAGGCGATGAAATCATAGATGGACATTCTGTCTCCCTGAGGGACGCCGGTCTTGAGGTGCGCTCATTGGATGAAAACCGATTGAATTCGCCAAGTCAAAGAAGTAATGCATGGCGATCACGCAGCGTCAAGTCTTGAATCAGTCTTGCATTCTAGTTTGCAACCTTCGCCTGTGTCTCTTCAGGATCGCACCGGCGATGGATTTCCGCATCCATTGATGCAGGATTGTTCAATGCGCAGGGCGGTTGAGTCACGGCGTTGGGGGCCCGTAAGACTTTAAGCCAGCAATTGCAATCCTGGCTGAGGGAGTTCCACTCCCATGTTTACCGGATTGCGATGCTGAACGATGCTGGACGCTAAGCCAGTAGCTCTTCGAGTGGGCCAGTGAGGTCCAAATGTTTGAGGCTTGGGTCGAATTGCCCAAACGTCTCAGGCGTGGCCATTCCCGCCGCGTGCATGAAGGCGAGGTAAAGGTTGGCAATCGTTCGGTGGCCAGTTTCTTGATACTTGGGGTATTCAAGATAACGTCCCATGTTGAGTTTGTTGCCGAGTCCACCTAGTAAGATGAAAGGCCAGTCAGCTTGGCCGCCGTGATGGTCTCCACCTGCACAGGACATGTAGACAATCAGGGTGTTGTCCAGCATGGTTCCGTTGCCTTCGGGGACGGCATCGAGTTTGCTTGCCAACTGACCAATCTGTGTCAGGTGAAGTTGCTCGATTTGTTGGCGCGCTTGATGGCCTGTCCAGCCGTTGGATGCGGTGTTGGTATCGAGGTGCCCAATGGCATGCACTGAATTGGATAGCCCCAAGTCTGAATATTTGACGCCTAGCGTGTCGGGTCGCAACGTGATCACGTTGGTCAAGCCAGCGATGAGTGCTGCCGAAGCGATTTCAAAGTGCGATTCGATTCGAGCTGACGGCGCGAGCGCATCGTAGCGATCGGTCATCGTTGGCGCATGCTCTTGGATCTGGTCGATCAGTCTGGCCTTTTTGGCTTCAATGTCTCGCAGTGAGTTAAATGAATCGGTGTAACGTTCGAAGCGTTCTTTCTCGCGACTGCTCAGCTGTGTTTTGATTCGCTTGGCATCTTCGGTCAGGAAGTCCAGGAGGTTTCCGTTGAGCGCAAGCTTGGTTTCCAATTGCTTGGGCGTTGCCACCGCGGCGCCGAAGAGCTCTAGAAAGGCCTTCCGTGGTGACGCTTGATAGGCGACTGGCTTTCCAGCAGCATGGGCAGACAGGTTGGGGTAGCAATAGGATTGTTCGGGTTTCCAGCCGGTCTCTAGCAGTCGGCCGTTCATTGCCATGCCGTACATGGCGTAGGGGCCTTTGGAAAGATGTTGTCCCAGCAGGCAGTCGATGGTGGGTGCAACAGCAATGCGTTCGGAATCGTGGCAAGACAGGGCCCCGAAGCCACAGGTGTGATCGCCGCGAAAGCCCTCGCCAGACAAACTCTGAATAATCGTCAACCGATCCGTCCAGTCAGCGAGTGGCTGCAATTTTTCTGGCAGCGTCAAATCGGCGAGAGAAGCGTTGACTTTGGGACCAAGTCGGCGAGCACGATTGCCAAGTTTCTTGCCGTCCTTGGTGTCGACGTAGTGATTTTCAAGTTGTTCGGGAACAAGATTAAACTTGTCGATGCCGGATGACTTGACGACAAAGACGAAACGCTTTGGCAGTTGTATTTGATCTTCCGCGGCTTGCGCTCGCAATGCCAGCATCAAGGGGGACAGTCCTAGCGAGGCGCTGCCAAGTGATGCTTGTTTCAGAAAGCGTCTTCGATGTGAATTCATCGTGCTATCCACGAGTTATCGTCGGTAAAGGAAAGAGTCTGAGCTGAGCAGTGAAACAACCAGTGCTTTGAAGCTGCCGCCGTTTGCTAAGTAGGCTTGTTCTGCCGCGATCAGGGTCTGGGAATCACTGAGCATTTCATTGCGGCCCATCAAGTAGCGAAATAGGTGCCGAATAAACGATTGGCGTGCTCGCTGTGAATGCCCCAGGCGATGCATCATCTCAACCGCGTCTTGGACGGGGCCGTCAACGTTCGGGTCACCGGAACCGGAGATCATACCAGAGGCATCCACTGGACGCGTCGTTAATTCGTTGGCTTCTAAACGACGTTCAAAATCACCATCGCGTCGGTGGTAAACTTTGCCATCTTGGTCGAAGTAGATTCGATTTCTGTATCGCCCCCAGTCGTCAAAGATCTCAAAGGTTTCCCCCAGCGGGTTGATTTTGCGATGGCATTTCCAGCAGCGTTGGTCACGCAGGTTCTGCATTCGCTGACGCAATGTTTGGTGTGGATCGCTGGGCACCGCTGCATCCACATCCGGCGGAACATCGCCGAGCACACCTGCCAGCAGTCGTTCGTAAACCCAAATGCCCCGACGAATCGGATCATTGTCTTCATTCAATGAATGGGCTGCTAGCCAAGCTGGATGTGTCAGCAAGCCGGCGCGTTGGTTTTTGGGCATGGCTAGCGGTTGTTCTAAGGGCCAGTCCCATTTTTGTTCATCAGCGCTACCACTGCTTGGCAAGTTATAGGGCTCGATGTACAGCAGGTCACCAATGCCGCGTGACTTGGGAGCGAATGGATAGCTTGGATGCGGGTTCATCCCGGCCGCGATGGCGGTTTTGTAACGTTCAACGCGAAGCTGTTCGGTCTTGCGGTATGATTCCAGGCGGCGTTCTGCTTCGTCCTTTTTGAGTTGCCAGTCTTTGACCTCTTTTTGCAGTTGTTCACGTCGCTGTTGGACTTTTTCTTCGACATAGCCTGGTGCGGTCATCTTCGCGACCTGTTCGTCGTAGTACTCTTTGGCGTATTGATTGTTGCCTGGGTGCGCGATGAAGTATTGGTTGGTTGTCAGCAGTTCCGCAATGACGTCTTGATCCTGACGCAGGACATGCTCGATCAGCATCTTGGCGTCGTGGACAAGCATGTTGGTGTTCCACTGATTGATCTTTTCACGTCGTCGTCGATCGTTGTCTTTGAAGACGTTGCCGGCGCGATGGAATCCGAAGTATTCTTCAAAGAATCGCATGACGCGTGGCAAGTCGCGATGTTCCCATCTGCCGGTGGTCAATTGCTGGTCCATGATTTGCTGGACCAGGGCTTCAACGTCTTGTTTGTTCTTTAGCTTGTCGGACTTCCAGGCGTCGCGGATCAAGTGGTTGCGTTCCGGTGGATGATCCGTCAATGCATAGGCTAGCGAGTAGGCGATTTCGTCGGATGAAAGCTGACGGCGACCGTGTTGATCAACTGGGCCGCGTCCGAGCTCCATGCGAAACATCGACTCGGTGCTCAAAAACATGGCCTTGATGGTTGTTTTGATTCCTTCCAAGTTTCCGCCAGTGGAAATGTTCTGTTTGCAAAAGGCCAAGTACTTAGCGATTTCAGCTTCGGAAAGATTACGTCCAATCACACGAAAGAACTCTCGTTGCAGAATGTCCTTGAGCTGTTGATCAGAGAGTTCTAGTTCGGGGGCGGCGTAGCGATCAAATTCACCCCGTCGTTGACGATCGGCAAGAAATGAGTCGGCGGCAATGAGCATCATTTGCACGGTGCTCTGATCAGCCACCGAGATGGATGCATAGTCTCGGATGCCTCGCTCGGAAGTCATGAACGTGAACGGACTCTTGGCGTTACCCAGTCCACGGTAGGTGAAGATTGCCGGGCTGTAACGCCAGATGCGAGCGGGCGAAAAGGGTGGCGTTTTGATGTCGCCCGAGAAAAGTTTCTCGTGGCTGACCCAGTTGCCGTACTCGGGAGCCAGGAGCTTTTTCCGATAGCCTTCGTAGCGGCCTGTTTTGTTGAGCTCGTTCAGAATCCAGCCTGTGACCTCAGCGCGGTCCTTGGCGTCCGGTTGGTCAGATTCGGGCGGAGGCATTTGGTCGAACTGCAGGTTCTGTAGCACATCGATCCACCGTCGAGCCCGCGCATCGGTGGTGAAATCTGGTGTCAGCGACTGTAGATCCGTCTGGCCTTCCGCATCGTCCCCGGTGTGGCAGTCCAGGCAATGCGCGTTCAAAAACGGAGCAATCCGAGCTGAGAATACTGCGTTGGAAGTTTCTTGGGCGGCGACGGGTGAAGTGAATTCCGCAAGGAATGTCATCCAGCAAGCCACAGCGAGAGTCAGTGAGGATCCGCGCATCGCATTTTTCAATCCAGGAGGCAGTGGGATCTATTTATCAAACGTCAGCGAAGGGCTCATCTTAGCTGTCCGAGCAGTCATTCTCCACAGTGAGTGCCTTGGGGTTCTGGCGTTGCCGAACAAACGGTGCGAATGAGCCGTAGTCGGTCCTTGGGGCAGTCGTCCGGACCAACGGTTCCTGGCGAACGCTCCTGAACCCTGTTTTCGGTCTGTCTGACTGCGCGGCTTTCCAATGCTGCGTTGGATGTAAATTTCCGTGAGAATCACGGTGGAAATCACTGAGCCGTTGGAGTCTTGGGATGAAGAACGCATCGTTGTGTTCAGTTTTGGGCAGCTTGATGATCGTGAAGTGTCCGTGAAAGACTCTGGATTTCGGCGTTTCGGACTGGCGTTGGCCGTCGGCTCCGATAATAAACAGGCAGTGGTTCCGACCCGAATGGATGGGCAAAGCCGATAGGTTGACTCGTTTGATGTTTCGCCAACAGTACTGCAGCTATTTCGCGCTCGTCGCGTTGCTCCTCGGCAACGTTGCTGGGTTGTTGCATGTTGGTTCGCATCATCACCACGACTGTTGTCAGGTGGTTCAGCCATCTGAAGGGCAATCTAAACAGGTCACAACGACCTCGCGCGGCGAGAGTTCAGATCAGCATTGGCACTGTCAGTGCCAACATCACGCTCAGCCATCTGATCACCCCGATGAATCGTTGCCCCAACGCAGCGAAGATCAATCTTCAGGCGACACGCCCTGCGATCATGACAGTGATCATTGTTCGATTTGCCAAGCCATGGCGTTTTCGTTCAAGGGTTCATTGCTAGACATTGCACGGGTTGAATTCGATGCTCCCGATGTATCCACTGCTGTTGATACGTCGTATCGATTGCAACTGCCAGCGACTCAGGTTGCCGGCCTCTTTGCCCGCGGACCACCTTGCGTTTGAATCGCATCGTTCAGTTGATTTTGGTTCGTTCCGGTTTTGGGATCTTTGCTTGTTAGCAATCTCATTGACCGTCGTTTCACCGCTAGGCTGAGGCTTGGCGATCGCCTAACGCGATCACGTGTGCGTCTGACGAATCTTGGTTTCATGCTGTCTTGGTTTTTCGGGAGTGTCACGCAATGGCAATGGGTCATGCTGCGCCCAGGCAAGGATACAAGCTGACAAGTATCTTGACGACAGATTTCTGTCCCTGGGCAAATCGTTTTGTTTATTGGTTGAAGGAGCCCGTGGGTTGGTTGTTCGTTGCAATGAACATCAGCGTTATCGTGGGGCTCTATTTCAGTCCGGTTGGTTGGAGTATTGCGTCGGCGCTACTAACGTTGATGCTGGTCGGCATCGCTTGGCCTTGGGTTGCCGTCCGCGCGGTCAAGGTGGAGCTCAGCCCTGGCACACCCGCAATGAACGAGGAGTCGTCTTGCGTGATGGTGGTCAAGGTGCGCAACCGCTTGCCGATTCCGATTTGGGGACTAGCCGTCGAAGGCTTCTTTGATCCCTTTGATGCGGATCAGGTAGAGCAAGAAGTGCACGCTGCAGCCGTCGCTCCCTTCGCGTTAGCGTCGGTGCCTCCACTGTGTCGAGCCGAGTATCAAATCGAAGTTTCCCCTCGATTGCGTGGCTGTTACCCTAAACATGAACCTCAGGTTTGTTGCGCGTTTCCGTTTGCCATCTGGACCGCGCGTCGAAAGCTGGCTGATTCGGGCCAGGTCATCGTTTGGCCGAAGCTCTATGAAATGAATCATGGCCAGGTTGTCGCTGGACGCTTGACTCAGCAATGTGGTGAGGGATCTTGTCCGGACCGCAGCGGCGATTTTCTGGGAACCCGCGAATTCCGGCGCGGTGATTCGGCTCGCCAAGTGAATTGGGTTGCATCTGCGAAGCTTGATTCTTTGATCGTTAATGAACGGGGTGGACCGCGTCAGTCTCATTTAAACCTTTGGGTTGATACCGTTGATCACGGCGACGGAATCGACGAACTGTCTCAGCGGATGCGTGTCGCCGCCAGTGTGATCACTGCGGGGCAGCAGAAAGGCGTCTCCATGAGCGTTACTGTTGGGGATCGCACGGTGCAGCTGACCTCGGCGGTTGTCTCCACACGAGCTGTATTGGATCGATTGGCAATGGTGCCTTTGGAAGGTTGCTCTTGCCGAAGCGCGCTGATGGCTGCGGGGCGAACCGATCTGTTGATCACTGGAACACAGTGCGAACCCTTCGCTCAGCGACTCAGTAAGCTCGCTGGTCAACCTGCGGCATGGGGTGGTTTGGGCACATTGCTTCAAGTGACTCATCGAGGGGCACTATCGGGCGCCGGGGTCGTCGTGCAGCCCGAGGATCTCGCTGATCAGCAAATGATCGCCAAAGTTGTGGCGGCAATCTGGAAGGAGATCGGCAATGTCCAAGCTGCTGCTTAAACGTGCGGTCGGTGAAGCAATCGCATTGGCGTTGATCGCCTGGTTTGCGGTTGGGACGATACGCTATCCCATCGAGTCGACGCCGACGTTTTGTGTCGAGTGCGCATTGATCGGCATTGCGTTTTCCATCGGACTGCGTCTTCGATCTTTTGACCGCCATCGAGCTTCCATCGCTTGCATGGCATTCGTCGTCGCTTTACCGATGATCATGTACGTTGTCACGCGAAGCATGAGCAATGCGATTGCAACAGAGATGGCGGCGATGACCAGTTTTGGCTGCGCAGGCCTGGTGATGTCGGTGGGAAGTTTACGGCTCCGGTCGATTTCATTGGTCGTGTCTGGCTTCTTGACCTTGTTCACCGTGTTTATCTCTGACGCCCCGTATGCGTTATTGATTGGCATTGGTTGGATCACGCTTTGTCTGTGGCACCTGATTGCCAATCACTGGGAGCGATTTTCGACCTGTGAAGTCAATTCGGTGCAGCACACGATGAAGTTCCGACCGTTGATGGTCGCTGGTGCGGTTGGCTTGGTGGTCTTGGGAACGTGGGCCGTGAGAGGTCGATTGGGTGAAGCGTCCCCCTTTGGGTTCGGGTTCATGCCTACCAGCGGTGGATCGCAGTGGTCAGACCCTGGGGCTCGTCATGGCATTGGCAGCGGTGACGCCGCCATCGCTGCTCAGCAACAAGCGGATTCCTTTGGGGCGGTGGACAGCGAGTTTTTCCTCGAGTCGACGGAGTCAACGCTGTTTGACATGTTTAGCGATTCGGTCGGACAGCCCAAAAAACGCGGCGTCTGGGAACGTCGTCAAGGAATGTTGTCACTGAACGTTCAAGAGGCCCATGGCAGAACATCGAAAAGTGAGCAAGGCGGAAGTTCATTCAGTACCGATCGTGCACCGCCAGAGCGACACTCGCATCTTGACGATGTTCGCAGCAAAGCGGCGATCCAATGGGAGGGACCGACCGGCATTCGGCTAGCAATGAATCGCTATGACACCTTTGATGGTGTTGATTGGACGAATCAAGCAGAACTCGCTGTTGAAAAAATGCTGCCTGTGATTTCAGGCCAGGAACGTCAGCAGACGTGGTTCTTCGATCCAGCGACGTCCAGGGAATTCTTTGACGGCGCTGCAAACGAGATCGCGGTTGGACGAACGAAGGTGATCGGACTGAAGTCCCAGCGGATCCCTTTGCCGATGATGACCAGCGGCGTGCACATTAAAGAGGTTATTCGAGGTGACTTTTTTGCGATCGATCAAGATGGTTCGTTCTTGATGCCCGATCGCGTTGCCGTTCCAGCGTTAACGATCGTGCATTCAGCATCACGCAAGCTGATGGAAGACGAACTGCTGGATCGATTGCAGGAAAACTGCTCGCTGGCGACGCAAGAGAGATGGCGACCAACCGAGTTAAAAAAGCTCTGCCAGCAGTGGACGAACGAAACGGGTAACAAATACCAACAACTTCAGTCGATTGTCAATCATCTGCGGGCGGAATTCGAACTTGATTCCACCGTCGACTTGGGCGAGGGTGAGTTAAGGCTGACCGATTCGCAGACGGAGTTTCCAATCGAAACGTTTTTGCGCACCAAACGCGGTGGGCAACACTTGTTCGCAACCACTGCTGCCTTGATGGCACGCGAGATTGGACTGGAGTCACGGTTGGTCACTGGATTCTATGTGCGGCCCTCTGCGTTTGATCTTGGCGCCTCCCACAGCAACGTGATGCCAAGAGATGTGCATGTCTGGGCAGAGGTCAAGTTGGACGATCAGCACTGGTTCGAAATTGAGCCCAGTCCCGGTTACTTGCCACCGGTTTACTCGCCTTCGCTCTGGTTGCGTTCAAAGCGATACGCCGCGGCAAATTGGCCGTTGATGCTCGGTGGCGTGCTCAGCTTGTTTTTAATGTGGCGGTTGAGGCTGATTTGGCTGGAATGGGCGTTGATGTTGGTCTGGTGGCTTTCGTCCTGGTTGCCAGCGCAGGCTCGCTTGCGACTCGCGGTGCGAATCATTGAAACCAGGGCTTGGCTGATTGGTAAGTCACGGCCGGCAGGTCAGCCGACACGCGACTGGTTGCTGATGATGACTGGCAACGATTCAACGGTTGAACAAGGACATCAAGAAATTCTTCGATCCTTCTGCGATCTGGCAGATCGGATCTGTTTCGGGAACGCCTCCAGTCACCATGACATGCAGGCATCCCAGCGTCAGGTGCTGCGAGATCTGGTGCGTACGTTTTCTGCAAATCGACTCGCCCTGCACTTCACTGAGGTAACACAATGACGACGTTAGTTAACGAGCCCGAGCAAACCGTTGATCATGCTCCACTTGTGACGCTCCGCAAGAGCTTGAATCAAGTGCTCTATGGCAAGGACGAACAGATTGAGTTTGTACTTGCTTGTTTGTTGGCCCGAGGGCACTTGCTGCTTGACGATCTGCCGGGGACCGGGAAAACCTCGCTCGCTAAAGCGTTGGCCGGTTTTTTGGGTGGTGAACTGGCGCGGATTCAGTGCACACCTGACTTATTGCCAGCCGACGTGACTGGATTCAATTTGTTCAATCAGAAAACGCGTGAGTTTGAGTTTCACTCGGGCCCAGTCTTCTCTGACATCTTGTTGGCCGATGAATTGAACCGAACCACACCGCGAACGCAAAGCGCCTTGCTGGAGGCGATGGCCGAGCGTCAGGTGACGATTGATGCCGTTGAGTATCAATTGTCGGAAACGTTCATGGTCATTGCCACACAAAATCCCATTGATTCGCATGGTGCCTATCCGTTGCCAGAGGCTCAGTTAGACCGTTTTGCCATCAAGCTCCAGATCGGTTACCCCGACCGCAGTGCGCAAATCAAAATTTTGGAGTCCGCAGTTGGCACGTTGGGCGATCAACCGAGCCCGGACAACGTGTTTAGCAAGCAGGCATTGATTCAGCATCAACGCCAAGTTGCCAATCTAACGGTGCATCCGCGTCTGCGAGAGTACATCGTGGATCTGGTCGACGCGACTCGGAATGATTCGGGGATCGCCTTGGGCGTTAGTCCGCGTGGCATGTTGCACTGGCAACGAATGGCTCAGGCTTGGGCTCATTTGCAAGGCAGGGATTTTGTGACGCCGAGTGATGTCGTCAAGGTCGCCTATCCCGTGCTGAGCGTCCGTCTTCAAGTGCATCATGACGATCTGAATGCTGCGATTGAACGAGTGATTCAGTCTGTTGCCGCACCGGAATATAAATAGCTTCTCTTCTTTTCCAGTTGGTTTGACTTATGAAAACGATGGGTCCTGCGGTCAGCAGAGGTCACAGTTGTCTGTGTTTCCCAGTCAAGGCGTGGCAGCGTTTGGTGTTCGTGCTGATCGCGTCCCTGCCGTTGTGCTTCACCGGGTGCGGTCAAGGTTCCTCGTCCGTTGTACTGACCACTGAATCGGTCGACTTGGACGACCGTCCTGAATCACTGATTGAGTTGTCACAGAAAATGCGCACGCTGCTGAAAGAGATTCATCAGCAAACCGCTAGCGACGAAGACAAAGCAATGTTAGCCAAGTTAATCGCGCTAACCCCCGAGTATGCTGCCGACACCGATCTGGCAGAGAAGCATTGGATTCCCATTCATCAACTGAGTGAGGCGATCGTTCAATCGATCCAATCGGGGCCGGGGTCGTGGGGAGTCGAGCGACAGAAGCAAGTTTCCCAGCTATGCCAGTTGTCTGAAGACGCATGGGAGACGCTGGAGCCCGACAAGCAGATCGATCGGTTCTTGCCCCACAACCATGAGGATCACGGTCATCACCATCACGACGAGCATGGGCACGACGAGCATGATGATCACTGACACAACCCCTATCGTTTGAGGTGTATCGATGAATGAGTGGATTCAAGGAGCGATTTTCGGCGGTGCGATTCGGATTGCGGAAGCGACGATTTCATCTATCCCAACGCTGTTGATTGGGTTAGGTGTCGCAGCGATTTTGCGTTACTACCTTGGTGCTGCCGGGACGCGGAAACTTTTCGGTGGTGATTCGCTGCGATCGCTACCACAATCTTGGTTGGTGGGGATGCTGCTGCCGGTCTGCAGTATTGGCGTGCTGCCAATTTTGATCGAAATGCAGCGCGCAAAGATCAAGGTCGGGGCAATGTCTGCGTTCGCCTTGTCGGCACCGCTGTTCAACCCCATGTCCCTGTTGTATGGGCTGACGCTTTCACGACCCTACGTGATTGTTCTGTTTGCGCTGGGGTCGCTGTTTGTTGTGACCGTGGTGGGCGCGATTTGGGATTCACTTGCAGAACGTTCCAGCGTGGATTCCGATGCTCAGGCCGATGCGAGTGATACGTCCGATGCTGTGATCGGGATGCGGCGTTTGCTGTTGGTGGTCGTCTACGTTTGCCGGCAGTTGTGTGGCCCCGTGGGGCTTTGGAGCCTGATTGCTGTGAGTGGGATGGTGCTGCTTTCGGCCATTTTGCCTTTCGGTTCATTGGGGACCGCGATGGAACGGGACGATTGGTGGGCTCCAGCGCGGATGGCGTTGGTCGCAGTGCCTGTCTATGCGACTCCGATGCTGGCGATGGGCCAGTTAGGGATGATGTTTCAGCATGTCAATTCGCCCGGCGCCGCATTCATCTTGCTGGTCATCGGCGCTGGGATGAACTTGGGCACGTTAGCTTGGATGGCCAAGAGTTTTGGTTTGCGAAGTGTTGGAATCTGGTTCTCTTGCTTGATGCTGATCGTGGTTTCAATTGCTTATGTAATCAATCGGCCCTTGGTGCCTGTAGGCGTTCAGCCGGCCGGGCATACGCATGCGTTTGACGGCTACTCCAACCCGATCCTCACGGTCGATTCGACCACCGTTGACTTTGTGCAACGCAAGCTTGCTGAGACGTTGCAGGTTAGCGCGATGATTAGTCTGGGGCTGCTGGCATGGCTCTTGCTCGTTGGCGCAGTCTGTCGCGTGCTGGGCTGGGATGAAGCCTTTTTCGGTGGCACCAGTACGTCGTTACCGGCAAAGCTGGGCGATGGGTTTCAGCCTAGTGAGCCCGTTGCTGGTAAACCGGGGTTTGATCGCAATGTCAGCCCACAGACAGTCGGTGGGACACTGATTGCCGGTATCATTGCATTGAGCATTACGATGTGCTTTGCCTTTTATCCTTCGCCCGATGAGTGTATCAAAGAGATTCGTTACATTCGCAGTGATGCCATTTCTGGCGTGATGACGGCTCACGATGCAGACGCTGAATTTTGGTTGCCACGTTGGGACCAATGGTCTCGCCGGATGGAGGTCGGGGCAATCATTCGTCGTGGCCACCTGACCCCGTATCAGCGCATGCAAGGCTATCTTTTGCGTTCCAAGATTGACCTTTTAGAACACGAGATCGAAGAGGAACATCCGGACAGGGAGCGAGCAACTCAGATCGCAACGGAGCTGATGCTCACCGAACAAAGATTGATCGACGCCTATCGCAATCCCGAATCAAGTGTCAGGGGCCAAGATTCAACATCCACGCTGTAGGTGCTATTTGGAGCGGAACAGAGCGCTAAGGGCGACTTCGCGGATGATGGAACGCATGGGGTAATCGGCGGGTTGAAGCTTTTTTAAGATGGCCTCGACATCGTCGCCGTCTGAGAACTCGATGGTGCGTCCTAGGCCGTACGCCAACAGGGACTCAACCATCTCGCGTGCTAAGGCGTCTTGCTGGTTGAGCAAGACCTGCTTCAGTTCGCTGACGTCAGCGAAGGCCTCGCCCGAAGGCAATGTCCCACTGGGATCAATTGCGACGTCCTGGCGTCCGACCGTTTCAGTGTCGCGCCAGCGGCCAATGGTGTCGAAGTTTTCCAGTCCAAAGCCGATTGCATCCATTTTGCGATGGCAAGAGGCGCAAACGGCGCGCTGTTGGTGAAGCTTGACCATCGCGCGATTGGACATCGGCTCACTTGATGCCGAGCTGAGTTCAGGGACGTTCGGCGGGGGAGGTGCTGGCGCGTCATGAAGCAATTTCTCCATGACCAAGGCACCGCGAATCACCGGTGAAGAACGTTCCCCGTTGGAACCCATGATTAGGAAAGCCGTCTGCGTCATCAGTCCACCGCGGGGTGAATCCTTGGGCAGAGCAACTCTCTGGAAAGCAGCTGATTTGTTGTTCGGTAGGTCCAGCCCATAGTGTGTCGCTAATGCGGAATTGATCATCAAGAAATCTGAGTCAATCAAGTTCGACACGGGAAGGTTCTCGTCTATCAACGCGCCAAAGAACTCAATCACTTCCTGTTTGGCATCGCGTTGCAGACCTTCATTGAAATGGATCAGTTTACGAGTGTCGATGGTGATGGCGTCGTAGCGGTCGAACTCAGCCCATTGACTGACGAAGCCTTCGCGAAATGAATTGGCGCGTGGATCGGCGAGCAGGCGATCGACTTGTGCTGAATAGACGTTTGGGTCGCCGAGGTCCGCGGCATAAAGTTCGTTGTCCGGTGGGCTGCTCCATAGATAGTAGGATAGCCGCGCGGCTAACTCGCGATTGGGCAGTTGTTCACCGGGGGTTGTGCTTGGATCGGATTCATGGTGATAAAGGAACGCCGGGGAGGCCATGACAATCGCCATGACTTCGACCATCGCATCCTTGGCGTTCATTCCCTCGGCAACATGCTGCTGGTAAATTTGATGCAGCCCGTCGATGTATTCGGGCTCAGGTTGGCGGTGCCGGAACGCTTCGAACGCAAACTTCTCAATCAGCTCATGAATCTTGTTGGGATTCCAAATGTACGGTGAAGGGCTTTTGCCGGTTTCTCCATCGGGATAAAGAATCGCTTCCCAGGCCGGTCGCCCAGCGGGATAGTAAGGCCCTTCAAGTTCAATCCAATCAATGAACACAGCAGCTCGGGGATCCCTTTGATCTCCGTTGCCTTGGAGCTTATTCAGGTAGCCACGCATCGAGTTGATGGTCGATTCGGGAACGTTCTCACGGATGTTGACGCCCAGATGGCTGCGTCCCATTTGTTGGTGGGCTCGCATCTCGACACTTTCGGGAGCCGCCGGCGTGCCGGAGAGTTCCAGGGTTCCGCGAATGGAATGACGGTCCCAGATGCGGACCACTCGCCGCAGTGGATCGACGTCACCATTGATGCCACCGTGAATCCGGACAATGTACTCCCCGCGAATGTCGGTGTGCATCGCGGCACTTGCCCACTTGGCAACATCGGAAATGTAGACACCTGAATCCACCAGCGGGTACTGCAGGTAGCGCCGTGGCAGTTCGGCTCGCGAGTCCCACTGGCGAAAGATGATTTCCATTTCGCCTTCATCTTTGAAGCCCATTTCTTTCCAGCTGGCACCGGTTTTCTTGAGCGCCATTTTGCGATCGAGATCGGCAAGCTTTTCACGCAATTGTTTGGTGCGGCGCGTCTCGGGTTCTGTACGCTCGGTTTTCACAGGCCGCTTGGCGCTGAGGTTGTAACGGAAAGATTCAACGGCAACTTTGCGGCCGAGTTCCAAGAAGGCTTCAAAGTTGGAGGACGAGAAGAACTGTTCTGAGCCGACCGTGTCAAAGGACGTGATTTCACCCACGTCGGGAATGTCATCTGGAGCCACTCCAAATCCAAAGAGGTGTTTGACGGTGTTGCTATATTCTCGCTTGTTTAGTCGCCGCAGTGTGACCTCGCCACCATGGTCGGTCAGTCGGCGACGAGCTTCCAGAACGGCTCCCGTCAAGGCATCGAGCGCATGGCTCAGTTCGTCGTTGCTCGGTTGCTTGGCATCGTCCGGCGGCATGTCTCCGCCATTGAGCTGGTCCAATACATCTTGCCAACGTTGCGCATGATCGTTGTTGGTGATTTGCCATTGCACGTTGTCCAAACGCACCTGGCCGTTCTGTTCTTGTGCACCATGGCAGCTGACGCAGTAGGTGTTTAGGAAAGGCGCTAGACTTTTTCGTGCATGCGGTAACGCGTGGTCAGCAGCCAATGCATCGAGTTGGCTGAACGCCGCGAGAAAGAATGTCACGGCAGGAAGCAGCATCTTCATGAGCGATCTCGATTGGCTAGGCAAGCAGTTCGGGGATGATGCCAGTGCTATGGCTAAATTGGTTCTGCTTGACGCCAGCTTGTTGCATCAAGGTCAGCCAATAGTTTGCAAGTGGAGTATCCGCCTTGGGAAGCATGATGTGCCTGCCGTGTGGAATCTGTTTTGCGCCACCTCCCGAAAGGATCGCCGGTACGTTTTTTAACTCGTGCCCCGATCGCAGATTGGTGCCATAGCTGACAATGCAATTGTCATACAAGCGGCTCCCGTCCATGTCGCGAGCTTCCTTCAAGCGGTCCAGGAAGTGCGCAAAGAGTGCTGAACACTTGCGGTCGCGCTGTTGGGACGCATCGATTCGCGGTTGCGAAAAACCATAATGGCTCAGGGAATGCGCTTTTAGGTTGATCCCCATGCCAGTCAGCAAAGAACCGACAGGTTGACGATAGGTGATCACGCGCGTCGCATCGGTTTGTAAGGCAATGATCATCATGTCATACATGAGGCGAATGGCCTGCTCACCTGTGATCCCTTCATCGGGAGCGTCCATGGTTGCCCTTGGCTTGGGCGTGTCAGCCCATTTGGCTTGACGTTCCAAGCCCGTTTCTACTTGACGGATGCCCGTGAAGTACTCGTCAAGTTTGTCGCGGTCATGTTTGCTAAGCGAATGCCGCATCCCGGTCCCATTCGTTCGGACCACGTCCAGGATGCTCTGCTTCTTTTTAAGGCGAGCATCAAGTGCTTCGCGAGAATCATTTGGGTTCGCAAAGATGGTGTAGAACAGATCAATCGGCTTTGAGATGCCAGGGATCGGATTGCCAGCAACGTCCCAAGCAAGAGAGAGACCAGGCCCATGGCCAGCATTTGAGCCACCGTCAGGCTCGTTTGCTGAAAGTGTCAGTGACGGGAAACGCGTGCCCTGTCCCAGTTGCTGGGCAATGACTTGATCGCAAGAGATTGAATTATGGAATCGCTTGCCTGGAGTGCCCGCGACATTTGCTCCCGTCAGGTAGGAAACACTTCCGCCATGTGGATTCGTCGCGCCGACATTCGTCAGGTTGGACACCATCGTGATGTCGTTCTGGTGTCGTTCAAGCGGTTTCAAGCCGTCCGTCAAGCCAATGTCAGCAAAGCGTCCGGCTTGGGTAGGATAAAAGGAGTCCTTGGTAAAGCCAAATCCACCGCCGAGAAAAATGGAACGCGTTGGCGGCTTGGAAACAGCCTTCTCGCCACTTGCCAGTGTTTCCAGGAATGGAATGGCAAGCACTCCTGAACCAGCGTGTAGGAAAGAACGTCGAGTCCGTCGGTCATTGAAAAACTGGTTCACGGTTGGACTGCTTGTGGTGGGTGTGGCAAGCTGCCAGAGGCGGGGGTGTTTCGCAACAAAGCTGAACATTGCGATTCAGCGAGTTTACTTGTCATGATTGAGAAAGTAAATCAAGTCGGCGTACGGTCACGCTGTTGTTGAACGATTCAGCGATCAGATCAGACACATTAATCGAGATATTTCGTCTACAGCCCCTCGGTTGCCGGCCAGAGTGACTGAATGTCACTGACGGGATGCTCCAGGTGTGTCCTGCAGTGTCCGATTGGCGGTGATCGCTGTGTGAGGGCTTAGGTGTGCTTTTCCAGTTCACGGTAGAGCCAGCACTTGGCGAACTGCCAATCGCTCTTGACGGTTCTGACTGAGATCGCCAGTTGCTCACTGATCTCCTCGTAGGTCAGGCCAGCAAAGAATCTGAATTCGACGACTTGTGCGGCCCGTGGATACCGGGTCTGCAGCAGCTCTAATGCGTCGTTCAGTTCGATAAGGTCCAGTGATCTCGTTTGCTCTGCAAAGACGCCAGTTGTTTGAGATTGGCCGGTTAATGGACCGCCTCTTTTAAGGCAATTGCGTCTTCGAGCATCGTCGACAAGCAGCCGGCGAATGATGATGGAACCCGCTGCCAACTTTGCGGACGCATCGTTTGGAGAGAGGTTCTTTTGAACCCGATTCCTCTCAATCAGCGTCCGTTGCAGACCATGATTGAGCATAGTCGCCAGCTCATCGACTATTGCCAGCGACCGTTGTTACTGGAGAACATTACTTCTCAATTGCGACTTCCCGAGGAGATTGCCGAGACTGATTTCATTAACCTGCTGTGCGACAAGTCGGGTGCTGGGCTGCTGCTCGATGTGACCAACCTCTTCATCAATAGCCGCAATCACCGTTTTGATCCGGTGCAGTGGTTGGAACAAATTGAGCCCGCCGTGATTCGACAGATTCATCTTGTTGGATACTCCTATAGCGATGGCGTTTGGCATGATCGCCACAATAGCATGATTCAAGAGGAGTTGTTTGATTTAGCGGAGACCGTGATCCGATACGCGCCTGTTGAAGCCGTGATTATTGAACGCGTTGGTTGCTTTCCAGAATTGCCAGCACTCGAGCAAGAACTTCAGCGATTGGAGGCGGTTTGTGAAACAGCGAGGTGCAGTTGAGGCCATTGGGTTGCTCTTGCGTGACCGTCGCTTGAGGGAGCGATTTGCCGCCGAACGCAAGATTGTTTTGGAAGAACTGAAAGTGGTGCCGGAAGAATGGAATTGTCTTTTGCATTTGTCACTGGAACAGCTAGGCAATCAGGCGGAGTCGTTGATTGAAAAGCGGCAAGGTGCAGTGGCTAAGTTGATTCCTGTAACGTGGCGACGATTGGGTTGTCGTGCCCAACAACAGTATCGAGACTATGTCGATAGCGCCGATTGGCCACCAACTCATCAACGACATTTGATCGACGCGGAGTGGTTTTACTGCTTCCTGGCAGAGCATCGTGTCGAAGCATATTCACGGGATGAGCATCATTGGGTGCGATTTTTATTGAGTCGCCGGCGGTTTTCGATTCAACTATTGCGTACGCCCGATCGGCAATCACATCAACGTTTCGTGTTGCAGTGTTGTTTTCGCGGTCGCCGTCTTCCCTTCAAGAAGACGATCTCGCTTTTCCGAGTCAAGTCTAGGTAGCTTGTTCTCATTGCTCTGTCCTCTGACTCTTCGCTTATGCACATGTCCCAGATTTCAACCAGTCGAATTCGTAGTTGGATCACGTTGGCGATGGTGCTGACTCTGGTTGTCGCTTTGGCGACGTGGTGGTTGAAGCGTGACACGGTGCCGCGAACCATTCACTTCGCAACTGGCATCGCTGGTGGCATGTATGATTTGCTTGGTTCCTCAATCGTTGATTCGCTGGCCAAGCGAACAGAGTCTTCGGTTGAAGTCAAGAATACAAACGGATCAAAAGAGAACTTCGATCGACTCGTCGGCGGAGAGTTTGACCTGGCGATCGTTCAAGGCGATCCCGATCGCATCGAAGAAATCAGCGTGATCACTCCCTTGTTTCGAGAGTACCTGTTTGTGGTCGCGCGCAAGGGGAGTGGCATTGAAACGGTCGGTCAATTGTCGGGCCGAAAACTCTGTATTGGCCCCAAGGGTTCTGGGAGTCGTGCAGCGGCCTTAAAGATGCTGGAGCATTTTTCCATTTCGGAATCGACCTTGGGGCCAGAAGCTGATTTAGAGTTTTCTGAGCTCATCAACGATCCCTCTTTGGAAGCGGCAATTGTTGTTGCTGGAATCGTGCACCCTGAACTGAGGGAGGTGCTGTTGACGAATCAGTTCGATCTGATTCCGATTCAAAGTGCTGCTGCGCTAGAGTTGGATATGCCGTTCATTCGACGAGTGGAAGTGCCGCGAGGGTTGTTTGCTGAGCAGCCTTCCGTTCCTCAGGAAGCTTGTCCAACCATTGCCACGACTGCCTATCTCGTGTGCCGGGAGAATGCGTCAACAGACCTGGTGGAAGCCGCATTGAAGGCGATTCACGAAGAGAATCTGCGTTTGAAAGTTCCAACGCTGGTGTCTCGCGCTGAAGCGGTTGGATTGACACCCACGCGGTTTCACCCTGCAGCACAGCGGTACTTTAATCCCGAAGATAACCTGGGAGAAATGGTGGGCGTCATGGAGTCGTTGGTGGCGACCAAGGAGTTGCTCTTCGCGCTCGGTGCCGGCATCTATCTACTGTGGCTTCGCTGGCGCCGGATGCAGGAAAAAGAGTTGCAGGAAATTGTCCAGCGACAAAAAGAGCATCTAGATAAACTGTTGACTGAGACATTGCGGATAGAGAAAAAGCAGGCGGAGACATCAAACCCCGAGGCTTTGAGGAACTATCTAAAGAGTGTGACGCGGATCAAGTTGCAGGCACTTCAGGAGTTCACCGAGGAAGAGCTGAGAGGCGATCAGGAGTTCGCGATCCTGATCGAGCAGTGTTCAAGCCTGATCAATCGGATTCAATTGAAGTTGCTCTCCATTCTCTTTGGCCAAGAATCTGCCTAGGAAGTTGGCCGCTTCTCGGTGGATAAAGCAGGCAAGCGATGGTTGTGATGTAGAGGCAGCGATGAGTTTGCAATCTGCACACTTTGCGTGATCGCTTTGTTTAGCCGAGACTCTTTGTGCAAACTTCGGTTGCCCGTGTTTTACGGTTCTGGTGAACGCTAAATTGTGGTTGCCAGGCGTTCTGCGCGATAGAATAGATGCCGCTTTTCTTATCAGGAGAACTCCGTGCCTATTCAAATTCAATGTACATCGGTGGTGATTCGCAACGATGCGCTTGAGCGCGTGATGTCTGATGGCGCATCAGCATTCGAGGAACTGGCTCCTAATGTGATGAGCTATGCTGATGAGATGCTATCGCAAGCGAGTTTCATGTCGCCCGTCGATGCCGAGCGGTTTGCGAAGTCTTTGGAGTTGCATGGATTGTCGCGACATGCTGAGCAAGCGGACTTTGTGATTGTTGATTCACATGATCGCAGTGTTCATCCTCCCTGTGACTGGCTAGTGCTGTTTGAGTATGAGCAACGCTTAATAGCCACAATGGAAGGGAACGACTCGCGGACGGTCATCGCACCACAGCGTAACGGTGCTTACGATCCTGATTCGATCAAGCATTATACGGCAGAAGAAATCGCTGAGCAGTTTGAGTTTGTTGAACGGAAGGGAGACATTGATACCTATCGGCATAAGGAAACCGGACAGTGTGTCTATCATGCACGCAGCACTGAAACTGCCGACGAGATCTTTCGCCGAGCGTTTGATGTGGTGTGGCAATATCGACGTGAGCCGGGGCGGCCTGCGCTGGACTCTGACGATGCTGAAAAACTCACTCAATCCATCTCCGATCTTCAATCGCTGAGTGCAAAGTATCCCGACTCTGCCAAGGCTCCGTTGGCCTTGGGGATGGCTTGGTTTGCAGTCGGGAAGATTGATCAGGCTAGAAAGCAACTGCAACGATCTGCGGAGATTGATCCGGAGGATACCATCGTCTTAAAAGAGCTTGGCAGTGTCTGTTTAGAGCAGCAAGATTTTCCCGCCGCCGTCAAGGTCGCTCAGCGAGCGGTCGCGATTTGCCCGGATGATTCTGATTTGCTCGGCAATTTGGCAGTCAGTCAATTGTTGGCAGTGCAAACCATCGATGCCACCGGCACGATCAGGTATGCGTTGAAGCTGAGTCCTGAAGATCCAGTCAATCAAAGCATCGCTCGAATCATTGATCAAGTTGTCGCGGGGAAGCGACCTCAACCGGCGACGCTGCAAGAGATGATGCAGCGGTCGCCGCAAAAGAAACCGTCGTTCTTCGCTCGGCTATTTAACCGAATCGTTTCGGTGTGACGTTGTCCTAATTGTCGGCCGGCTTAGATTCCACTTTGGGTGGATTGGGGGACAGGTGAGCGGTTGAGTGGACTGGCACGTTATTGCGACTGATTAACGCGCGGCCGGAGCCATCGCGACAGACCAGGACCATGTACCGCGTGCCATCCTTGCCAACGCAGATGCCAGCTCCGGCGTACTTGAAGTCGCTTTCCATTTCACAGGTTAGCCAGCCCCATACTGGTTTGGCTTCACCTGTGCCTTCGTGCCAGTGAAAGGGAGGTTTGGGGCCTTGGTGTCCATTTTGTAGGCCTCGCTCGGCGCGGTAGCGAGCTTTGGATTTGGCGAACTCAGTCATCTTGGCGTCTTCGATGAATGGTTTGAGTCCAGATTTTCGGCGCCACTCGTTGACCTCTGCCATGCCATCGCCGCTGGCAGTGGGGATTGCGGAAGTGATGGCAAACGCGCAAAACGCAACAAACAAAAATAGTCTCATGGGTTTCTCAAATTCGCGAAAGGCGGTGTTGAAAACGTGTCAGTCGGACCGCAAGGCAGTTGCAATTCCGGTTGTTGGAGGGTTTTGCAGTCAATGCCGCCGAAGCTGATTGCGGCATTTTGCGGAATTGCTCAGTAAAGGCAATTAGCGAAAGTTGCGATGCTGATGCCCCCAGGGGTCCTTTCGCGTGTGTGGGGCTCGCCAGCTTTGCTACATCCAATGGTGTTTGGACAAGATAGCATTCAATGCATAAAATCAAACCGAGCCACCAATTATCTGGTTTAATGAGTGCAATTTCATGATGGATGTCGGGGGGGGCTGGTCGGGCCTGGTAGCAAGTTGACATCAGAGGACGGAGTTGATGAGCTCGAGAAAAACATCCTGTCAATTTGATCCTGCTCGGTGACAGTTCCGTTTCAGGCTCGACTGCATCCTTGATAGCGTTGTGATTCGAATCGTGGCTAAAGTGAGAGTCTGGGTTTCAGGGATGGCTTGTTGTGATTGATCGAATTGCGATTTCTGGTTACCGCTCGATTCGTGAGTTAGTGTTGCGACTTGGGCAGTTGACTGTGGTGACCGGAGTGAACGGTGCTGGGAAGTCCAACTTGTATCGAGCGCTTCGACTGTTAGGAGATGCCGCGCGCGGTGACCTCGCCCAATCGTTGGCGATCGAGGGCGGATTCTCTTCCGTGCTGTGGGCTGGGCCAGAGCAGATCAGTCAAGCGATGCGAGACGGCAGTGTGCCGGTGCAAGGGACCTTGCGACGCAAGCCGATCAGTCTCAAGCTCGCGATCTGTGCCGATCCTTACAGCTATTGCCTGGATCTTGGTTTGCCAGTTCCTATGGGATCAATGTTTGATCGTGACCCTGAAGTGAAACGTGAGGGGATTTGGGTCGGTCCGGATTGGCAGGCTCGCGCGTTGTGCGTGGATCGACGTCGGGATTCACTACGTTGTCGCCGCGCCAATGGGAAGTGGCAGGAGATTGACTTGGCGCTCACGCGTAATGCCAGCGTGATGTCTCAGTTCGCAGATCCCTTTCATGCGCCCGAAGTCATTCTAATGCGTGAGCAGTTTTGCCAGTGGCGCTTCTATGATTCCTTTCGGTGTGATCAGCAGGCGCCGGCCCGAACGGTGTCTTCACAGACATTTACTCCCATCTTGTCAAATGATGGATCTGATCTCGCAGCTGCCATTCAGACGATTGTCGAAATCGGGGACGCAGAGGGGTTGCAGGGAGCCATTGACCAGGCCTTTCCGGGGGCGACCGTGCAGATTGTGCGTTCAGGGCATGGGCTTCAGTTAATGTTCAATCAGCCCGGCATGTTGCGGCAGTTAAGAGCGAGTGAGTTGTCCGATGGCATGTTGCGTTATCTGCTATTGATCGCTGCGCTTTTGTCACCGCGACCGCCAGCGTTGCTCGTGCTAAACGAGCCCGAGTCAAGTCTGCATCCTGATTTGATCAGGCCGTTGGCGCGAATGATTCAGCTCGCAGCAGCGTCCAGTCAAGTGATTGTTGTCAGTCACAACGATATGCTATTGAGCGAGTTGGTGAAGGATTCCGAAGAGTGCTGCGAAGTTCATTTGGTCAAGAAACTAGGGGAGACGTTGATTGAGAATGAGAATTTGCTAGATCGTTTTGGATTCAAGTGGCCAGCACGATAGGGTTGGACTCCCAGCGGCAGTCGAGATGGGGGTAATTGACTGAAGGGCTTGTTCCAATTGACTTAGGGGCCTGTTCCTAAATCTGCACGCTGTTTATGCCGGCGAAGAGTTTGGGGAATGAGTCAGTTGGTTTGTTAAGAAATTCACGCAAATCGATTTTAATCGTTCGAGCGACCATTGAAATTGCTAGATTCGATGGCTGAGCCTTGGCAGAGTGTCTTGCTCAGATTGGCACAGAGTGCTAGAGCATTTTCGTTCTGGCGTTTGATTGTGTTCGTAGCGGAGCTAGGGAGTTGGGCTGTGGGAAAGTCCGTCGGTCGGGGCTTGACGACCGGTCGATGGTTCTTATAAATCTTAGTTCTTTCAGGGTGTGAAGATCCGCCCTTTGATTAAACGCATGGTACTGGCAGGTACGCGTGGCTTGGTCCTGCTGCTTTTCCTTAGGAACCTTGCGTTTATGTGTCGTGACCCTCGTTCAGAGGTGCTCGATCCTCATCAGGTCGAAGCGGTGCACCTCTATAATCGGACCATTGATGGCCTTTATCTCCTAGGCAAAAATCCAGACACCGGCGAGGACTTTTCCTATCGCCAGGGTTGGCTGGTGGACAAAATGAACCAGCTGTTTGCACACCTGTGCATTGAACTGCTCAGCTATGGCGTGCTGTCGAATCACTATCACCTCAACGTTCGCACTCGGCCCGACATTGCTGCGTCTTTGACCGATCGCCAGGTGGCCGAGCGTTGGCTGAGTGCGTTGTCAGGTCAGCCGGACAAGGACGGGAATTTCAAGCAGCCCTCTGAGCAGGCTATCGAGATGTTGATGGCCAACAAGGAGAAGCTGGAGAAGTGCCGAACTGAGTTGAGTGATTGTTCGCACTTGATGAAGCAACTCAATCAGTACCTTGCTCAGCGGGCGAATTACGAAGACGGTCGACGTGGGAGTTTTTGGGCTGGGCGTTATGGATCGACTCGGTTGGTCGATGATGCGGCTTTGTTGGCGTGCACGGTCTACATCGACTTGAATCGGATTCGAGCGGGTCTTGATAAGCCATTTGACCAGCATAGCAGTGGGGCGTTGGGGCACCGGATCACAGAGGTCTTGCGAGCGCAGTACGAAGCGGATCAGGCTCAGGCGGAGGCGTTGGCTCGTCGGCACCGCTTTGATTTGCGAGAGAAGGGTGCGGATCGTTGCCGGGTGTTATCGAAGTTGGAGCTTGACGAGGCGCAAGATGCGGTAGGTTCGGCGCCGAGTCGATCGGGGAAGCGTTGTAGCGACAAGGGGTTCTTGCCGATCAGCTTTGAGCGTTACATGGAGTTATTGAAATGGACGCTGGGGATGCATGAGGACGGCGAGATTGAGCTTCCTGCGGCGCTCAGGTTTTCCAAGTTACCGGCGAAGGCTTGGTTATCGATGGCGAACCGATTTGGCGCGTTGTTTGGGAGTGTTGCCGGTTCGTTGGACTCGATGTCAGAGGAGCGGAAGCATGTGAGCGGAGATGCCTATTTCATCCGCAAGCAGGCTCGCGTGGTGTTGCAGATTTGATGAGTCGAGAGTTTCGGGGTTCGAGCCAGCCAGCGGTTAGCCTGGCACCACATTTTTGACGCGTTTTCGAAGCGTGCGGGCTCGATTTCTGCGCGATGTACAGTGAGATTGACGCAGAATTGCATTAACGCAGTCTTTTCAGGTTTGGTAAGCAGGTTGCGTGACGCCCTGAAGTCTGCCTAGTTTGCCAGCGCTGTGCATCGCCCTCAACCTCCGCTTTCTGAACAGGGACAGACCCTCTTCGCGCTTTCTGAACAGGGACAGACCCTATTGGGAGTTGGAGAGGAATGCGGCCACCTCTTTTTTGACGATCGGTCCGAGTAAGATCAGGCCGGTCAAGTTGGGGATCACAAGCAGAAAGACCATCGCATCAGAGAAATCAACAATGGCTTTCAGGCTGATCATGCATCCTACAACAACGGCGATACAGAACAAAAACTTGTAAAGATTCTCTCCCCATTTTGCTTTGCCGAACAGAAAGGTCCATGCCTTGAGCCCATAGTAGGACCAACCGATCAGCGTTGAAAACGCGAAGAGCACCGCGGCAATCGACACCAGAAACGGACTGAATGAGATCGTTTGCGCAAACGCCGCACTCGTGATCTCGATCCCCTCCAGTCCAGAGTCTAGCAAGTCGGGTGTTCGGTAGGTTCCCGTCACAATCACCATGCCAGTGATCGTACAGATGACGACGGTGTCAATAATCGGTTCCAGGACAGACACAATCCCTTCGCTGGCCGGATAATTGGTCTGAACCGCACTGTGGACGACCGATGCTGTCCCCAAACCAGCCTCGTTCGAAAAAACCGATCGCTTAATCCCCTGAACTGCGACTCCAATGATTCCACCCGCTGCCCCCTCAGGAGTGAACGCGCCGCTGATCACTGCTCCAATCGCATAGGGAATTGCCTCCGCATTCATGGCTATGACTAGTAAAGCAAGCGAAACATAGAGAACCGCCATCAGTGGCACAAGCTTCTCCGTCACTCGAGCAATGCTCTTGATGCCTCCGACGATGACTAGCCCCAACGCAATCGCTAACAATAGACCGAAGACGAATCCGTTCTCTGCAAGCCAGCCATCTTTCCCCCCAGCAATCTGCACGACCTGCTCGTAGGCTTGGTTCGATTGAAACATGTTTCCAATCCCCAACGCCGCAATCAGAATGCAACTCGCATAGAGATAGGCTAGGACTTTTCCCGTACGACCTAACCCAATCGACTTCAGTCCATCCCTGAGGTAATACATGGGACCACCGGAGATCGATCCGTCTTCGTGTTGTACCCGAAATTTAACGCCGAGAGTACATTCCATCATCTTGGACGAGGCACCTAGGAAGCCTGCTAAAATCATCCAGAAAATAGCGCCGGGGCCACCAATTCCAATGGCGACTGCCACGTTCGCAATGTTGCCGATGCCCACCGTTCCCGCAATCGCAGTGGTCAACGCTTGGAAGTGCGTCACCTCTCCAACAGTATGCTCAATCTTCTCTCGACCACTTACAATCCGAACGGCGCGTCGAAGCAGAAAAATACCCGGCGCTTTCAAGTAGATCGTAAATCCAAAGCTCGCCAGAAAAAGAAACAAGACGACAACAGGCACGCCCGTCCCGCCAATGTCGATTTCCCAAAGAACCAACCCATTGACGGCGGTTGCAATCTGTTCTGCTTGCTCTTGAAAGGCACTGATTTCAGTTGAGTCCGAGGTTGTCGCCAAAATATGGCTCCCGAGTAAAGCGTAGTGAAGTCTCTATAACCTACGCGAATCGAGAGCCTGAACAAGGTGAACTAGGCGACTCTTTCCATGTTCCCGCATGAAATGCACCAAAGCGATCATTCAGGCTGCCACTTCATGCAAGCAGAAACGAAGCGAACAGCCATCACCCTTCGCAACGTCAGTGCAAGTTGCGTTTGCCTCGTTCTCTCACCACAGTCTGCAATTGAATGCCTAACCCAGCAATGCCAGGATCGATTGCGTCGTTTGTGTGGCACTCGATAGCACCCGCGTTCCAGTCTGTACCAAAATTTGGTTGCTGGTGAAGCGGGCAATCTCCTCAGCGAAGTCTGTCTCGCGAACAATCGATTCCGCCGCGACGGTGTTCTCTAAGGTTGACCGCATGCTTGAAGTCAGTGACTCCAGCGTGTTGGATTGGAACGCCCCTAACGAGCCACGTGAGGTCGAGATTTCGTTTATCGCTGCATCAATGACTTCGAGTGCATCCTGCGCATTGTTGTATGAAGTCACGCTGATCTCAGCTAAACTGTTAAACACATTTCCCGACTGGGCAGTGCCCAAGGAATCTGAACTGGCGTTGTTGATTGCGATGTTCGTCGCCTGATTGCGATTGGGCCCAATTTGGAATTGTAGTCCATCGTTTTGGACATTGGCATTCCCTTGTGCTCCTGTCACGGTTTGTGTCATCGTGGTCACTGAAGTGGTGTCCTCGCCGATCCGTACCATCGTGCCTTTGGAAGCGCCTTCGGTGCTGGTGAGAACATTGCCCTGGCCGGTCGCTGCTAAGCTGTTGATCGTCCCAGCGATGTTGACGCCGCTGGTTGTGGTGAGAGTGGTTCCAAATCCAGAACTTGTTGTTGCACTGGCTGTGTCTGAAACAACCGTGATCTCCGCATCACCTCCAAAGGCGGTCGTGCGAAGCCGGATTCCAGGTACTTCCTCCGCAAATACTCCTGTTTGATCCGTGAATTCATTGATGCGTGTCACAACAGCGGCTTTCGTGCTGCCGGCGTTGATCGTGATGTTGACACCATTGATCGTGAGGACTTCATCTGCCGCTGTGGTGGTCGTCGTGGCTCCCGCGGTGACAGCAGCACGCTGAGCCACCGTGGTCACGTTGACGGCATAGCTACCAGTGCTAGTGTTGTTTGTGCCTTTGATAAACGTCACATCGGCATCCGATGCGCTGCCGCTTACCCCTGCTGATCCGTCCAGTAAATTTTTGGTTCCAAACTGTGTGTCTCGAGAAATGCGATCAATCGTGTCCAAGGCGTTGCTGATCTCAGCCTGATTGGCCGCTAAGGCATTTGCATCGCTCGCACCCGTGTTGGACGACTCTAACGCAAGTGAACGCATCTTGATCAAGATGCTACTGATCTCTGATAACGCCCCTTCCGCAGTTTGGATAACAGAGGATGCTTTTTCTGAATTCTCAATCGCCGTCTGTAAGCCGGTGATTTGGGCACGTTGCTTTTCTGAAATCACCAACGCAGCTGGCCCATCTGCTCCGCGGTTGATCTTAAAGCCCGTCGAAAGTCGCTCAATCGACTTGTTGAGCATATCGGTTGACCGGTTCAAGTTGTTTTGCGCATTCAAAGCGCTCACGTTGCTGGCAATTGTCAATCCCATCTTTACTGCACTCCCAATAGGTGCGCGACATGGCACGAGGTACTAATGTGGTAACAGCGAACGCTAGGTCGTGTTTATCACGTTGGATGCAAAAAGGCCAACAGATCAGAGTCCCGTGAGCGGATGATGACCAACATGAAAAGGTTTTAGTTCGGTATCTGTTTGAGCATTGCTTCGCGATTCATCGAGTGAACCGAAAAGCTAGTTACGAACATGTCAGTCTCAATGCGCAAGTCAATTTTGTTGCCTCGGAAACATCCACTCCATGCGTTGCTTCAACGTCAATGTTGTCTTGCCTCGCAGAGTAAAGCCTTTCATGCGTCTGCAGGTTCAATGCCAGCGAGCTCTCTGCAGGTGAAGCCAATGCCCAGCGAGTGTGCCAAAGGTGCCCTCCCCAGCACACCTGGCTACCTGTCCCATTAGATCAGTCCGCCGCTTCTAACTCATCGCTCCACAGCAGGGGGGGGTAACAAGTCCTCCGGAGCATCGCAAAGAGTGTTTCCAACGTTTTCTGTCAATTCGCTTGAACGAGTTTGCAAATCCTGCTATCCTATTGATAGTGATTCTCATTAGCGGAATCTGTTGGGTGGCTCTGTTGCCCCTTGTAGGTTCGCTGGTCCCGACCCACGCACGCTTGCGACTGATGGCTGCAAAACACTTCAAAAAGCCGATGCAGACAGATTCAAGACCGAGTCAGTTAGGTCCTGGCAGCGGGGCGTCAAGCTCTGCCGCGGATGCTAGTTCTGCGCGTGTGGTCAATCGAACCGCCAGTCATGAGACTCCCCGAGTGATCCGCTGGGATGACTTAGCCGAAGGGAATCGCACGGTTCGGATTGAATTGAATGAACTCCAGTACCAGTTGCGGCTTACCAAAGCTGGCAAACTGATTTTGACAAAGTAACCCCTTTCCATTTCGCGCAGCCAGCCATCGGCACAACTCTCGTTGATGCCTCAGCCAGCCACGCCTGTACCAGTGACCTTCAAAGGTCCTGAGACGTGTTTGCAAACTGAGGTCTATCCATGGCTAGAACTAGAACGAAAAATAAAACTGTCCGTGCGCGCACCGCAGGCTTCACATTGGTGGAACTGCTAGTGGTGATCGCGATCATCGGAATTCTCGTGGGGCTGTTACTGCCCGCGGTCCAAGCGGCTCGCGAAGCAGCGCGCAGAACAAGCTGCACCAACAATCACAAGCAGTGTGCATTGGCGCTGCAAAACTATCATTCGACGTTCAAACGCTTTCCCGGAATCGGCGCCCGCTCTGAAAGTGCATTCTCGGTGCTGGCGCAGATCTTGCCCTATGCCGAACACACGCAGCTAAGCGATTTAATTGACTTTGAAAGCCCGATCTATACCGGTGGATACACGGGCCGATCGATTCATCGAAACAACCTTGAGGCTGCCGGCACCGAAGTGTCGATGTTCCGTTGCCCCTCTGACCCTGCAGATGCTCGCTTCAGTGCCTTTGATTGTGATGGAGATGCCGGACAATCTTACAGCGGCACGAATATCATGGCCTGCACCGGTTCGGGCCGCGATCATTCGTGGGATCTGCGAAGTCGAACCGACGGCCTGTTTTATTACGGCTCACGATCCCGTTTTCGTGATATCCTAGACGGGACCAGCCAAACGATTGTGTTTGCCGAATCGCTGATGGGCAACGGAATCTCTGGCGGTTCGCGTCCGGTTCATAAATACGAGTCAGTGGCGTGGGTTGGGCACAGCACGGTGACCAACCCGAACGTCGAAGCGATGTCCCAGGGGCCGGTTTGGGGATGGTATGGTTATCGAGGGTACGCATGGATCTCAGGAAAGCCCTATGCAAGCACCTTTAATACCTACATGCCACCAAACCCCAATTACCCAGACGTCAGTCAGTTGACATTCGGATGGTTTGCGGCACGAAGCCATCACCCGGGTGGAGTCACGACGGCTCTGGCCGACGGTAGCGTTCGCTTTGTCAACGACTCGGTTGACTTGCAGGTTTGGCGGAACGCAGGTTCCATTGCTGATCGCGAAGTCCTGCAGGGTGAGCTCTGAAGATCATCAATACACGTTTGTTTCTGATGTCAGTGCCACCAGGCACTGGCATCTCCCTTCCCCATTCGTTTCCATCTTGCGGCACCAGCTAGAATAGCGAAACGTCTCTCGTTGGTCATCAACCATGAAAGCCTTACTGTGGAGCAACTCCATGCCACGATTCCCTTTTCGAGCTGCAACGCTGTTGGCAGCCCTCTCTGTTTCCACGTTCTGTCACGCTCATTTTCCCTGGTTGGCTGTTGACCAGGAAGGCAAAGCTATCTTGGTGTTTGGAGAAACTCCAGCGGCCAGGACTTACAAGCTTCCGCCGACGATCAAACAAGCGAAGCTGATGGATGTGAGCGATCCGAAGCCAAGTAACATCAAAGCAGATGTGGTTGAAACGGAGGACTTCATCGGGCTTGTCTCCGCCGACAAGCCTCGCCCTGATCGCTCGGTCGCCTGCCAAGTGACGTACGGGATTTATCACGGATCGCGTTTGGATTACTTTGCACAGCATGTTGGCCAGCTCTCTGAAAGCTCCGATGTCGAAGCCTCGCTACCCGAGCAGTTCGAGTTGCAGGTTCGCTTGGTTGATACAGCCTCAGGCGTGGACGCCTATGTCACGTCTGCTGGCAAACCGCTGGCGGACGCTGAGGTCAAGTTGTTTTGTGAAGAAGGCCATGAAGAGGCTGATGCGAAAACCGACTCACAAGGCAAGGTGTCCTTCACCGACAAAGAAGTCGAGTCGGGCCTGAATGGCATCATGGTTGGCACGACCAGCGAGAGTGAATCTGGCACGTTGGACGGTCAAGAGTACAAAGCGGTTTCACGTTACCTGACGGCAACCTTTTACGATCCACAGGATGACGCGCGAACGGTGATCGTCACGCCTCATCAAGACCAGCCGGAGTCGAAGGGAAAAGTCACTGTAAGCTCCGAGAGGTATCCCTCGATTCCGCAAGCCGTCACAAGCTTTGGTGCTGCGATCGCGGGCGACAAATTGTATCTGTATGGTGGGCACACCGGACGAGCTCATCAGTACTACATGGAGGCCCAGGCGAATACGCTTTGGCAGCTTGACCTAAAGCAGCCCAGCGGCTGGAAGACGCTTGGCAATGGCCCTCGCCTGCAAGGCCTTGCCATGGTTTCGGATGGCAAAAAACTGTATCGCATCGGCGGTTTCACTGCGAAAAACAAAGAAGGCGAAGACAAAAACTTGCATTCGCAAGCCGCTGTCGCAGCCTACGATCCGGCAACTGGGAAGTGGGCCGACTTGCCAGCTCTGCCAGAGCCGCGTTCGTCGTTTGATGCCGTGGTGGCGAATCACGCGATTTACGTTATCGGTGGCTGGGCGATGACCGGCGAAGAGACCGACTGGCACGAAACGGCGTATAAGCTTGATCTTGGCCAGCAGCCCTTAAAATGGGACGCACTGCCTGAGCCTGGCTTTCAGCGAAGAGCTTTGTCGGTCGCTGCTTTGGACGGGAAAGTCTATGCAATTGGCGGCATG
Source organism: Stieleria bergensis (assembly GCA_007745635.1). Taxonomy (GTDB): domain Bacteria; phylum Planctomycetota; class Planctomycetia; order Pirellulales; family Pirellulaceae; genus Stieleria; species Stieleria bergensis. The sequence goes on along the minus strand of CP036272.1, from coordinate 6,436,902 downwards.
CAGCGCGTCGGTGGTCCATCGACACGCGTCGACGTCTTTGATACCAAGACGCAAAAGTGGTCGCGTGGTCCAGACATGCCTGGTGAAGGCATGGAAGGCTTTGGCAGTTCAGCGTTTTCTGTTGATGGGCGATTGTATGTGACGACCTTCACCGGCACCCTATTGCGACTTTCCGAAGACGGCAAGTCGTGGGACGACCTGCACTTGTTGGAACGCGATCGGTTCTTTCACCGCATGTTGCCACTCGCTGGAAACAAGCTGCTAACCGTTGGTGGAGCCAACATGTCGTCCGGAAAGTTTGCAGAGCTGGATATCATCCATCTGCCCTAGAGATGCAGTTGACTGGCAGTCGCGTTTAAGCAATCAACGCCCGAGGCCAATGGTCTTGGGCGTTGTTTATTTGGCAAGTTCTGCCATTTCGATCGCGATCGCTTTGAAGCTCTTGGGCCATTCAGTCATGGTCACGCTTTTAGCGTTTTTGATCTCAGGGGGCGTGATACCAGGAATCAATGAAGCCGCGGGTTGGGCGTAGAGGAATGCGATCGTCTCTGCGCCATAGGTTCCCGGCAGGCTGTCGGCCATGATCTCAAGTTCGGCCGCGTACTCGCTGGGTTGATAGCCGAGATTGTTTTCAGAGGGGACCCAGATCACGCCGGCAACAGCCATGGGGGTCATGGGGCTTACGCACCAGTTGTAGGCATAGGTCGGAATCGTATCTGAAGGAACATTGCTGTTCTTGCCGGCTTCTGGAAACGCAGGGGCAGACAGGGGAGCGGCAGACGAAAGGTTGAATCCTTGCTCGTTCGCCTTGGCAATTGAATCGACAAATTGATTGACTTCGCCAAGGTGTTTTTCGACAGCTCGTTTGGCAATGTCGGTGCTTGGATACTGCATGAACAGTTCGTTCAAGCGATCTTTGAATTCTGGTCGTTTGACATCTTTGACGCCTTGGAATGACGTCCAGGAGAGCGGCGACGCCAGTTGTTTCGCTCGGCCGCCCTGCCCTGAGGACATGGTGAGAAAGCCTTGCGGGATCGTGTCGCGACCGAGTGTCTTGGCAAAGTGATAAGCAAACATCGTGACGCCTCGATCACCTTCCCAGTTGTCAGTCCCCATCCATGAGGAGCGGTATTTACCGCCACCGGTTTCAAACTTTCGCTTGCGTGGCGTTGGGAAGGTGCTGGCAGCCGTCTTGCGGCGGAACTCACGCACCAAAGGCAGTGGTGCTGGCGGTTCCGCATTCTTATCTCTGGCGTTGTAGGCCATTTCACGGTTCAGTTGAGTCGATCCAGTGAGGTACCAGACATCGCCGACCAGCAGGTCCTTGACGGAATGCTGATGCCCATGGCTGGAGTGAACGACCAGCGAGATCGGCTTTGTCGACGCGGCCAGCGGCGGGAACTGCACGGACCATTGCTGTCGTTCATTGGCAACGACCGTTTTGGTGACGTCGCCAAGTTTGACGGTGACTTCGACTCCTTCATTGGCGTGTCCCCAAATCGGAATCGGCTGATCCCGCTGGATGATGGCTCCATCGCGAAAGTACTCGACCACTTGCAAAATGGGATAGTCTGGATCGGTGTAGCGGGCGTACTTGGCTTTCAGTGCCGCTACCTTCTCCAGGTCGTCTTCTTCGAAAATGAACCGGTGGTTGATCATCGCGAAGGGAGTCGCTGGCAAACCGGCTTTGTTGTACAGATTGCTGTTTTCGGGCACTGCTGAATAAGCGTACTGAACGCCAATTGGCTGCGGGACAGCCTCGCTGGTGACGATCACTTGATCGCCGTCGATCAGTGCATCGGCCGCGTGCCAGGCTCGGTCTTCACCGCAAAGACGAAAGTGATTAAGTTTTGCGTTTGGCGTCGGTTGGGCGGGTTCAACATACAGGCCTTCTTCGCGATAGTCTTTGGCCATGCCTTTATTGCCGACCATCAATCCTCCAAACAGGCTTTCGGCTTCAAACGAGACAATGACACGGTTTCCTTTGACTTCGTAATCAGAATAGATTGGGCCCGTGTAAGGAATCTCTTTGCCGTATTGTTTCGCCAGAGCCCAGCGAGCCATCCGGATTCCGGGATGCAATTTGTTGAAGTAATGGATGCCTTGCGGGCGTGCCGAATTCAGATCCGATTGCACCACCATGCCAACGTTTTCCCGATTGTTCAAAAAGAACAGATGTTGGGCTTGTCGGATATCGGCAAACCCCACTGAATTCGGATCGGGTGCACCGTAGCATTGCATCTGGGTGAAGTAGAACGGCATCTCGGGCATGTTCCATGCTTCACGCCAGCCATTGACCAGAGCTTCCATGCGAGCAGCGTAAATGCTGCCGTCGCCAGAGTTGCTGGTGCCTTGGCACCAAATGGCTCCACGGATCGCATAGGGGATCACGGGGTTGATTTTGCCGTTGAAAAACTGTGACGGACCTCGCCACATGCCAGAAATCCCTGGCAACGCAGGACGCGTGGGCAGTCTGCCTCCTGCCTCCGCAGCGCGTCCGGCGACGATCTGCCAATGACGCAAGTCTTGTTCGTACTGTGTAAACGCTCGCCTGCCTTGCTCTGTCGTTGGGTCGGCGTCACGGATCAAGTCTTTGTCGCCCGAAAGCTTGGGATGCGATTCGATGGATTGACGCTGGGTGAAGGCTTCGACGCGCGTGTTGCTATGAGCGCTCAGCAGAATCCCAATCGGCACATCCAGTTCTTGATACAGCTGGTAAGCAAACGAGAGCGACAGTGCCGAAAAGCCACTGGCGTCTTTGTGTGTTTTCCAGCCGGATTCGGAGGTCGCTTGTTTCTGCGGGTACAGCGCCGAGACAGTGTCGATGCTGATTTCCCGAATCGGGATGTCTTCTGGCGAGGATGAGATTTCCTGAGCCAGTTCGCGGCACATGCTGCTGCCGGCGGTCCAAACCATGTTGGACTGACCAGACGAAAACCAGACTTCACCGACCAGGACACGTTGCAGTTCAAGCGACTCTTGTTGATCGCTTGTGACCTTCAGAGTCCGCTCAGTCTGAGATGCTTGCAGCGGATCAAGGTTGATCATCCACTCGCCGGCGGCGTCTGCCTTGGTTGCTTTCTCTTGCTCGGCAAACGTTACCGTGATGATTGATCCAGGATTTGCAAAGCCCCACACCGGGACAGGTCCGCCCCGCTGTAGAATCATGTTGTTGGTAAACGGGGCCGCAACCTGTAGCGTCGGTTGCTGGCCCAGTGCCAACGTGGTGATGAAGCAACAGAGAGCAAACGCAAAGGAGCGTGCAGAGGCTAGCCGAGGCATCTTCGTATGGGCTCAGTTTTGAGGAGTGAGAGTGAAGTGTTTGACAGCCATGCCATACTGAGGCGGTCGGTCTCGCCAAAATCGCAGCGTGTTAACACCTTGACGCAATTGCACTGTAACCGGTTGAGACGCTTGCCAATCGCCAACGGTGAATGGCATTTTTATCGTCGTCGCTTCTTGGGTATCGTTGATCGCAACATTCAGCCGCTGGTGGTCGTTGGAAGTGACCACCAGAGCGGAGAGCAAGTAGTTGCCTGGCTTCGTGACACTGATTTCGTATTCGAAGTGTGACTTGTTGCCTTGGCTTGGCCCGGTGGGATCAATCTTGGGGCTGATGGAGTAATAGTTTCTGGCGTACTTGTCTGAAATGCGTTCGCAAACATTTCCGTAAATGTCATGCAGTCCCCAGGGATTCGGTTTCTTTTGACCGACCGGATGCGACTTGCCGCCGGCGTTGTTTTTGTACCAGGCATAATCTGCAATCGCTGCTGGATCATCGCCAAAGAACCATTTGCTGGTCCGTCCCGCGCGGCTGGCGTATTCCCATTCCGCTTCGGTGGGCAGGCGAACGTCTACGCCGGTCTGCTCAGCGACTTTGCCACAAAAACTAATCGCATCGGCTTCGCTCACATTGTCGACCGGGCAGTCGTCAGCTTTTGTCGAACGGCTGGGGTTGCTGCCCATGATGGCTTGGTACTGAGCCTGTGTGACTTCGAATTTGCCCAGGTAAAAGCCTTTTGTCAAAGTGACTTCATGTTGGGGGATTTCAACACACTCGAAGCGCCCATCGGTTTTGCTCTCACCACCCATGACAAACGTGCCGGGTTTGATGTAAACCATCTCCATGGTGACGCCGTTGCCCAGATCCAGCGTTTTCGTGCTCGGTTGATCGCCTGTTGCTGCTGAGGCCGCCGCTCGCAATCCCCAGTTTTCGTAACGTCCATAACCACCGCTCAGTAAGCGATGGCCCGAGGTGCAGGCATTCGGATCACCCTTCCACGTGCCACCACGAAGAACCGTTTGTCCTTGCGGGAAGAAACGCGGCAGAAAGATTTGCAGGCCTCCGCCAAAGCTTTTCATGGCCATGACTTCGCGAGTGTTGCCGGCGGGTTTGGTGTATGCCGCCGCAGGGATCAGGACAGTCTCGTTGGAGCCATATTGAATTTCCTTGTCCTGGTCGGTCGTCGGTGAAGCCAGCACCTTTTCTGCAACCGTCGGTTCGTTCGCTTCCCCCAGGTCTTCGCCCAGCGCGTCGAGGGTGACGGCTTTCGATTGCGTGATGATTGACTGTTGAGTCTTCAGCGCGACGTTATTCCAAAAGCCATGTTTGTCTTTGCTGCTGCCATAGGTTCTTGTTTCGCCGAAGGCATCGCCGATCCACTGAGCGCGTTTGACTTTGACGAACTCCTTGCTGTTGGCCCGAGCCTGTGTGCTGGCCAAGAAGTAAACGTCTTTGTCATAACGAGTGGCTGTCCAGCCACAGCCCCATGCACCACCGAGGTTCACGACCCAGCCATCGGGCGTCCAGTGTGCCAAGGCCGCGTGGCCCCGGCTTGGTCTGGCTGTGGTGGGGATGCCGAATGATCGTAAGATGAATCGGCCAAAGAAGGCACGGCGGCCGCAAACACCACCGTTCATCAAGATGTTTTGATACTTCTGGAGTTCGGGGCGATCGTATTTGACATCGCCTGATCCATACTTCACATCGGACGTGACAATGCTGACATATCGCCAGCCATCGTTGGCGTTATAGACATGGTCCGGGCGATAGTTGCGTAGCATCTTGCGTCCCCAGGCTAACGTCTCGTCAGGTTCATCGCCATCGATAACGAATCGCAGTTCCCAGGTGCTTAAGTTCTGGAATTGTGGATCCAGTTCGCCCGCCAAGTACGCCGTTTCAAAGTGACGGTACCGGCTGACGGGATCAACCGTCGCCGGGGCATTCGGGGACGCCGCTGGGTTGGACTGTGCAATGGGAACGCCATGTTCCAGGCTGATCGCCAAAGCCAAGCGTTGCAGTACCCCTGAACTGGCTTGCTTGTTGCCCTTGATGATGTCGGAGTAGATCTTTGCTGCGTTTCCATACTGGGCTGGCCCCTGGCTGCGTCCTTGCTTGGGTGCATTCGCACCGTCAGCGATCAGCATTTGCCGAAGCAATTCGGGGCTGGAAAGCAGTCGTTTGACCAGTGCCGCGTTTTGCTGTGACTGCTGGGTGAATTCCGCTAGTCCCGCAGGCGTGGCTTCCGTGAGCACCACGTACTGCAGCAGTTGGGCATCCAGCGCGTCACTGGAAATGGTTTTGTTAATCAGTTGTGCATTGCTTGGCTGATCATTTGGCAAGGCCGCTGTGAGTGCTTTTTGAAGCGTTGCACGCTGGGCTTCAAAGGCGGCTTTCTGTTTTTCGCCAACGATCGTTAGCGGTGTTTCGGCAAGCGTTGATTGGCTGAAACCGACCAAGTAAATCAAAGTGAGGGCAAGGGAGAAGATCTGAGTGACTTTCATAGGAGCATGTTTGATGATTCGGATGGCTGTGCTGGAAGCCCCAACGCGAAAACTCGCTGGCAACCGGCGCCAGCGAGTTCAATGAGTGCGGCTCCAACAGGATTGCTCGATCGTTGTGGGAGCATCGTGAAGGTGTCCGCTATTCACCTTGAAGCAATTCGACCATGGCTTTGCCCATTGCCAAGCCGACGTTCATGTAGGTCTTGGCATTGCCGCCATAGTGAGCGTTGGAGGCAGAGCCCATGCTGATTGGATGGGTGTACACGGTTGCCACATCACCCTTTAGTGCGGGGTACTTTTCAGGGTTGCTGATCGCGAACATGGCATCCAAGATCATCTTTTCATTGCCGCTTGCGTTTTCTTTGCTGGTTTGTCCCAGGGTCGCGCAAACGAATTTTGCCTCGGGAGCATCAAAGTCACGTCGCAAGGCAGCGATCAAGTGATTCAAATTCTTTTCGTACATCGCGGCATGGCCCTCGTTGTACCGATCCTTGTCACCTTGCCACCACAAGAAGCCAGCGATTTCGTAGCCCGCCGCGCCGGGGTAGAACTCGTCCAGTTCCTTGAGGACATCTTTCGCGCGAGCAATGTCGCCGTCGTACTGAACACCTGCTTTCCAGGTAATGGGCTTTGGCTCGGTCCCCTTTTCCCACTTGTCGGGGCTTTGGCCATACCCGGCGTAAACGTAGGTCTTCCTTTCGACTTCTTTTGTTTGCCGATTTTTGACTTCCAGTTCATATTCGTATGAAGGGCTACCGGGAGGCAGTAAGTCCCAGCCAAGGCTGCGGTTTCCAATCGAACTCTTCAGAATCAGTACGGGAGCATCCAGCGCGTTGCCCAGTTGATGACCAATGCCGGTTTCAATGCCGATCTTGCTTCCTGAGACCGTTAACCAGTCGTTTCGCCGAACGCTGGTCTTGTCGGGGCCACCGCTGCCCATCACATGAACGTTGCGCACGTCTTGCCGCTTCGTCCAGTTGCCTGATTCATCCACCATAAAGGGGTAAAGGTTTTCGTTCTTCACAGCGTATTCAAGCGAGCCTTCTTTGTCGCCTTTGACTTTGCCCATCTCCAGTGTGTTGGACTGTCCCATGATGATGAACACCTGGACCTTCTTGGACATGTCGGCTGGTTTGCCGTCTGGACTGGGAAGGTCGTCGGCAGCCTGAGTCGGCGCGGGACACGATAGACAGGTGGCAATGAAGGCCAGAACCGCGAAGGAGAGGAGTCGTGATTTCATGAGGAAGTTGACGAAGAGGGGATAGGGAAAAGAGGTCACACTTTGCGAGCTCCTATCATAAACCAAGTGAGTGACCGAATGTACTTGCTGAATGAGTACTTTTGGGTTCGAGTTTTGCGGTTCGAAACGTGACGATTGAGGTCCGTTTTTTTCCTGAAATGAGACCCTTGCCGCTCTTCTTTGAGTGCTTCCGTTAATGACGAAGCAGCGTCGCGGTCCGAGTTTTGAATCGAACTGACAGGAGTGGGCAAATGTTGCAATGGCTTCGAGGACTTGCCAAGCAGTGGAATGACTGGGTTGGCGACAAAGACAAAGAGGACGCGATTCGGAAACACCTGACCAACGTCGGTTTTCACGGGCACACCGCCAAGCTTCGCAATGTCCGGTTGGTTGCAGTCCAGCGTCCTGGCTGGTTACAGATCTACCGGTTTGAAGCCCTGGCCAGGGTGCAGCTTCCATCGGGAGCAGCAGTCGATGGGCCGGATCCCGAGCCTCAGTATAAACATGTTTTCGGGCTCGTCAGGGATGACATTCGCAAGTCAATTTGTGATGTGAAAACGTTTTCCCGAGACGACGAGCGGCGAGCACTGTTTCGCCAGTGGGCGGAGGGATTGATTCAGCTCCGCGGAGTGCACGGTTTGGGAGTTTCCAACTAGGCACTGTCTGTGGCAACGCAACACGCTGTTTTAAGGCACTTTCTGCTCTTGTGCGATAGATTCGGAGAGGGAATCGATCGCCGGCATTTCGGTCTGAGTGGGCCGTTTGCGACCGATCGAATTCAGGCTGATCAGCCGGTCGCCACCGAGGCTAGTCGTCCATGGGAAACGATCGCCCAATGATTCGGTTAACGCTTTCAGGATTTTTTGATCCGTCAGCGACACTTTGACTTCGGTGATGGATTATAACAGCGTTGCCTCTTCTCTCGCCCCGCTCGGAGTCTGTCTGATGAAGCGTTTCGTGACCGTGTTCGCCGGTTTTTTATTCCTGCTGGTTTGTCCTCTGGCTCATGCTCAAGTTTCTGAGCGACAACTCTCGCAATGGCTCAAGCGGTTCCCGCAGGCCGACGTCAACTCTGATGGCAAGTTGACGGCTGAAGAAGCGTTGGCATTTCGCAAGCAGATGCAAGGTGCACGCACTCGCAGTGGAGGTGGGGTTCCGAAGGTCTTTCCCGTCGATCCCGGTTGGAGCAAGGATCGCTTTCCCGAGCATGCGGTGTGTTACTTATCGCCTGAGGAAATTGCCAAGTTGTATGCCGGGAAAAAGCCCGGTGGGCAGACCATCGTTCGCTATGAAAAGCCGACCGATGGATCCTTGAGGATTGTTGGCACCGGCCATAGTTTCATGGCGCCTGGCTACAAAACGTTTCCAGCAATTGCCAAGGCGTCCGGCTTGGAGCAACCGCCCCTGTTGACGCATACTGGCGGCGGCATCACTGGCAGCGCTCGTTACAAGTGGGAACAGGAGAACGGGATTTTTCAATTCAATGGCAAGCCCACGCCGAAACTGCTGGCATCAATCGCCAATAGTCCTTGGGATGCCATGATGTGGGGGCCTTACTACAACGACAAGAAAGAGTACTACAACTGCTGGATTGATTTCTGTTTGAAGTACAACCCAGAGATGAAGTTTTATCTTTCGGATGCCTGGCCACAACTTGATCAATTGGACAAGATGCCAGCGTCGGAGGCCGAGTTGACTCCGGAGCTTGTCGCACGATTGGGGCAAGAAAAGTTTGATGTCTATTCGCTAATCATTAAGGAATTGAATCAGAAGTACGGCGAGCGTGTCTTTGTCATGCCCACCTGTGAGGCCATGGTTCAGTGCGTGAAGTACCTTGATGAAGGCAAGTTACCAGGCATTGATGGCGTTCACAAAGCGGTCGGTGGAAAGACGCGTTCATTATGGCGAGACAAACTTGGCCATCTAGGTCCTGGGCTAGAGTCGCTGGAGGGCTATGTCTTTTATGCCACAATTTATGGCCGGTCGCCCGAGTTGATCAAAGAACCGATCTTCGCAAATCAGGAATTCCCCAGCACCGAGCTGGATCAACAATTCCGCAAGATCGCATGGCAAGCGGTTCTGAACAATCCGCTCTCAGGAGTGAAGGACGAAAACCAAAATGGCATCGCGGACGATCGGGAGTAAGCGAGGTGCCGACCGGAGGCTGTTTGTTCGGTTAAGATAGGCGTTTCCGATCCCACCTGGATTTTCCTCGCCACTCTCTGGATAGACTCCCCGATGAAACTGTCTTTCACCCATTTACTAAAGCAATCCGTTGCCTGCGCACTGTTCGTTGGTTTGGCCACAATCAGTTCTGCTGAGGATGACCTGCAAGATGCTCCTGACCTGTTGTCTGCTGGTAAGCTGACGAAACACTTCAACACGGCTGGCAATTGGTCGTTGACCGATGATGCTGTGGCGTTCTTGCAGCCTCGCGCAGGTGAAACCGATTGGACCCGCTACGACTGCTACCTGTGGACCAAGCACCAGTATCGCGATTTCGATTTTCAGTTCGAATACAAACACAACAAAGGCGGTAATAGCGGTTTGTATTTTAATGTCACCGATCCCGATCAAGCGGTCGGTTCAGTGATTGAGGTGCAGATCATTGATAGCGCTGGCAAAAAGAAGCTTGGCGCCCACGGCACCGCGGGCGGCATCCTGCCAGGCGTTGATCCCTCCGCGAACGCCGCCAAGCCTGCGGGGCAGTGGAACACTTTGCGAACCAAAAGCGAAAAGGGACAAGTCACCGTTTGGCTCAATGGTCAGATCGTCAACCAAGTCGCCCTCGAGAGTTCCAAGCTGGCCAGCAAGCCGAAGCAAGGTTACATCGGAATCCAAGATCACGGCATTCCTTTCTGGGTTCGTAACATCAAAGTGGTCGGCGAGCCTGTGAAGTAAACTGCAGCGTCGCTTTCGAGCAGATCGAATCTCGGGTGCCGTGCTCGCACCACTGCTTTGAACCTGTTGGCATTCTGGCTGATATTGCGTTTTCTCTGGTTTTCTCTGGGCAATCGCGATTTCATCGAACCGGGATTGAATTCGTAGGGTGCCGTGTTTGCACGCACCAATCAAATCACAGCGCACAGCTGGGCCGCAGTAACGTGGATTTTCCGCACCACGGACTTGAAGATCTTCACAGCAGTGGTGCTCGCATGCACCGGCTGACTCGCAGCCCCCAACCTCGCTGTGATTTCGTGTTTTGGGGGTGTTGGTGCGTGATGGCACGGCACCCCATCTCCGCTAACGCAAAGGTCTTCAAAGCACGGCAACCCGCCAGTGGAGATCGGCTGCTCGCCCGCCAACCCTGGCGGCAGTCAGACAGAATGGTCGGCGAATTTTCTGGCAACCGACAGCATCTCTTGTTATAACATGTTATAACATGGCATGTCAGTTGTCATGGAATGGTTTGTCGGTGTCTTGTTGTATGCTCTTTTGGCGCCGAAAGAAGTCCGATTTAGCTTGTGTGGGAGTGTGGGTTGATGTGTCGAACGATCAAGCATTTGGTGATTCGTGGAGTCCTAGCTGTTTCGCTGGTCCTGGGGCTGTTTCTGACGAGCGTGTCTGCTCAGGAAGTTGCTGCGACCAGTTTTGAAACTCTCAAGCCAGGCCAGGTTCAATCGATCACTAGCGAACTCGGCGATTGGGTTTTCAGTGGGGGTGTTGCGCGCATCGACCCTCAGCACGCAGCGAGCGGGACTCAGTGTCTGCATCTGACCGGCGGCGAGCGGACGGTTGCCGAATTAACGCTTTCCGACCAAGTCAAAACCGACGGTGCGCTGCGTTTTCGTGCTGAACGCTGGACTGTTCGTGGTCCGTTTTCGTTTCGCGTGGAGAAGTATTCCGGCGATCAGTGGGCGGAAATCTACCACGGCGATCGTCGAATCAAGGTCGGCCGCGCGTTCTTGTCGGATGTCAAAATTCCACTGAACGACCCCAGCATTGAGAAGCTGCGTTTCTCAGTCGTCAGCCCTGCCCAGACAGGCATTCTAATTGATGATGTAAGCATCGTGCCTCCCAAGCTGCAAGAGATCGTTGCGGTGGACGTGCAGTCACTTGCCGTGCCTGTCTTGGTCGGTGCGCAGCACTCTCCGCTGGCAAAGCTGACCGTTCAAACTGACGGTGATTTGAATCCACAGCGATTGGCAAGCATCAGCATGGCCTTCGATGAACGCACCGAGTTGGCTGATCTCGAGGCGGTCGAGTTACTGTTTGGCGGGCAAGTGATCGCACGTATGGAAACGCTTTCAAAGGGCACGGCATTTGAGCTAACGCCCGCCAGTGATGTGGGCACACTCGAAGAGGGGGGGAACGAATTCATCGTTGCCTGTCGTCTGCGAAAGGATGCCAATGTTGATCATCAGGTTCAGCTTCACTGTGATTCCGTCACACTTTCCGGTGGCAGGCAGTACAAGCTTCAGCATCAGAGTCAGCCACAGCGAATGGGAGTTTCGCTTCGCACCGGTGGTGACGATGGAGTTCACGCCTATCGGATCCCCGGCTTAGCGACCACCAACGCAGGCACGCTGATTGCTGTTTACGACATTCGACATCGTAGCGGCGGTGACTTGCCTGGCCACATTGATGTTGGCATGTCGCGTTCTACGGACGGCGGGCGCACGTGGCAGCCGATGCAGACAATCATGGACATGGGGAATGATCCCAAGTGGCGCTATGACGGAATTGGTGATCCAGCGGTATTGGTTGATCAAACCACCGGGACCATTTGGGTTGCCGCGACATGGAGCCATGGCAATCGGTCATGGATTGGTTCTCAGCCGGGGATGGAGCCACATCAAACCGGTCAATTGATGCTGGTTCGCAGCGACGATGATGGTGTCACTTGGTCCCAGCCGATCAATATCACCCAACAGGTCAAGCGACCGGAGTGGAGTTTCATTCTGCAAGGTCCTGGCAAGGGGATCACGATGCAGGATGGCACGATCGTGTTTGCTGCTCAGTACCAGGATCCGCCCGCGAACCGTCGTTTGCCGCATTCGACGATCATCTATTCCAAGGACCATGGCGAAACATGGCAGGTGGGCAGCGGAGCATTCGACGACACCACGGAAGCTCAGGTGGTTGAGCTTCAGCCTGGTGTATTGATGCTGAACTGTCGCTACAACCGCAAGTCGGCACGCGTGGTGATGACGTCCAAAGACATGGGGAAGACTTGGCAGCCGCATCCCACCACCGAGCGTGCTTTGATCGAGCCCAGGGCCTGCATGGCCAGCCTGATTGACGTTGATGCTGAACTTGGTAATGACGCTGGCAACTGGCTGTTGTTCTCCAATCCCGATAGCCTGAGCGGTCGTCATCACATGACCCTCAAGGCTTCGCCGGACCAGGGGAACACTTGGCCAAAGCAGCATCGTCTGTTGCTTGATGAGGGACGTGGGGGCGGGTATTCCTGTCTCTCCATGATCGATGAGCAGACGGTTGGGATTCTCTATGAAGGCAGCCAGGCTCACATGACCTTTCAGCGTGTGTCGCTGAAGGACGTGTTGGGAGACGATCATCGCCAGGGTCGTGACGCAGCCAGCCGAAGCGATCAACCGTTGGATGTGTTTGTCGTCACGGGGCAGTCCAATTCGCTGGGAACCGTCGATCCTGCCGACTATGGCCAGCCCTTGCCAGAAGCCAACTCGGCAGATGCGGCAGTCAAGTTTTTCTGGAGCAATCGCTCGACGCGATCCGGTGATGCGACGGCGGCCCTGATCGGAGATTCCGCCGGCCAGTGGACGACGTTGCAGGCTCAGCAAGGCGAAGGCAAGAACCCAGTGTTCTGGGGGCCCGAGATTGGTTTCGGCCGATCTTTGGTTGCCGATGGGAAGCGGGATGTTGCCATCATCAAGGCCTCCCGCGGTGGCGGTGGGAACAGTTTTTGGCTGAAGGACGCCCCTGACGATCACATGTACCGGCACACACTGAAAACGGTGACGGATGCTGTGAGGGCCCTTCCGGCAGGACGTCGGTTTCGTATCCGCGGCATTGTTTACGTGCAAGGTGAAAGCGATAACATTGGCGAAGCAAAGCAAGCGGGACAACGCTTGGAAGCTCTGCTTGAGAATCTCCGTCGAGATCTGCCCTATGCCGAAGAAGCAGTGTTGCTGGTGGGGGGAATCGCCGCCGGAGGAGCTCGCCAAGACATTGTCCGTGGTCAGCAGGCAGCCGCTGCAAAACACCATCCCGCGATTGAATACATTGGCAACCGTGACTTGAAATCTGCACTGTATGATGGCTTGCACTTTAACCGGGCAGCCAAGATGGAAATTGGCCAACGAATCGCCCAGGCCTGGCTTTCTCGGCCGGAAGGAAAACGCTCCACGCTATGGCTTCCCAAAGTCTTTGGAAGTCACATGGTGTTGCAAGCCAACGCACCGCTGCCGATCTGGGGCAAAGCGGATCCAGGCAGTCAGGTCACCGTGCAGTTGGATCAAGACCTCCAAACCGTGGTCGCCAATGCAGATGGTGATTGGAGTGTGCGGATGCCTCAGCGATCAGCCAGCGCGCAAGCGATTGAGTTGCAGGTGTCGACAGCCGCGGAATCGATTTCACTGCGAGACATCTTGGTGGGTGAAGTTTGGGTGTGCGCGGGCCAATCAAACATGGAATGGCGGCTCAATCAATCGACCAATGGGCGGCAAGAGTTGGCGGCGCTGCAAGAGCAGGACGCGCAGCAGATTCGCTTGCTTGACTTAACAGATGGCCCGCGCGGAGTGGGAAGTGGTTACTCTGCACAACAGTTGGGGCAGCTAACCCCGCAACACTTCGTTGACGGCCAGTGGAAAGTGGCCACCGCGCAAACCGCTCAAGCGTTTTCCGCTGTCGGTTGGTACTTCGGAACGCACTTGCAGGCAGAGCTAAACGTGCCCGTCGGTTTGATCTGTCCGGCGGCCGGTGGCTCGCCCGCCGAGGCATGGATCCCCGTTGAAGCCCTCGAGGAAGATCAAACATTAAAGGGACTTGTCGCTGGCAACTGGCTCGATAGTGAGTTGCTTGGCGAATTCTGTCCACTGCGTGGGCGGCAAAACCTAGAAGCCGCGATTCAAGCGGGCGAATCGATCCCCACCGATCTGATCGGACCCAATCACCCCTTCAAGCCAGGGTTCCTCTGGTCAGCGACGATGGAGCCCATGATTCCATTCGCCATTGCCGGAGTGATTTGGTACCAAGGCGAATCAAACGCTGAAACGAGACCGCGTGTCGCCCAGCATGATCAGCTATTCCCGTTACTGATCCGTCAGTGGAGACAGAAATGGGGGCAGGGAGACTTCCCGTTCTTGTTGGTTCAGTTACCGTCCATGAACCGCCCCTACTGGCCGGAGTTCCGCGAAAGTCAGCGCGTCGCGCAGCAACAGTTGCCGAATGTGGGAATGGCGGTCACGATCGATACCGGGCATCCAACCAATGTGCATCCGCCTGAGAAAAAGATCGTCGGTCAACGACTGGCGCGTTGGGCGCTGGGGACAACCTATCAATCGCCCAAGCACTCGGTTTACTCCGGGCCGCTGCCCGTGGCTGCTGTGCGGCAGGATGCTCTGGTGCGTGTGAGTTTCAACCACGCTGGACAGGGGCTGAAGTCCAGTGATGGTCAGTCGCTGCGGTACTTCGAAGTCGCTGGTGCTGACGGCCAGTATCACCCGGCGGTGGCCAAGCTAGGCCGTTCGGGGTCAGTTGTTGAACTGTCCTCCGCCGCTGTCGAGTCCCCGTCTGCGGTGCGATACGCCTGGGTGCCGTTCGCCAAGCCGGTTCCTAATCTGGTCAACAGTCAGTCGCTGCCCGCGACGCCCTTCGAGTTGACAGTCAAATAAGCTCAAAGAGTTCATTGACACCTTGTTATAACAGATTATAGTGCCATCTTGCGTTCGCGTGTTGAATCACCGAAGGCTGCCATGCTAGGTCTCTTCTTGGAGCTGCTAGCCAAAACTGTTGTTGTCTTAATCGAGCTAGATTCATGCGTTGTTTTGCCCTGCTAAGTGTGCTCCTGCTGCTCTCATTGCCCGCCTCTTTCGCGTCGGCCGGATTGCTGTTGTCCTACGAATCCGGTGTTGCGGGCGCCGTTGGACAGGCGGGTGCCGCTGACCCAACTAGCCAGGGCTGGAGCGTCAATACAGCGGGTTCCGCACCGGATTACAGCTTCGGGCAGGATTCCGGAATGGGTGGCTGGCGGATCACTGACGGCACATCGCGCGACCTCTATTTTTATCAATGCGATTTAACGTCTAGTCAGGCTTCACTGATGCAGAGCCAGGATTGGGCCGCGAACTGGACGGTGGGCGTTAACGCTGACGCCGTTGGTAGGCCTGGTATTGGGACGGTAAATGATTACTACTCGGCCGTTCCCGGAAGGCAGAACAATAATGTGCTTTGGATCGAAGTGGCCAATGAGTATCTCTATGTCTTGAGTTACTAGAGCGATCAGGCTGGCAACGTGTTTCTTAATGACGGCACCAATCGCTTTCAAATCACCACCGGTGGGAACGCGTTATCGCAGGACGTTGGCAACCAATCGCCATCGGTTCACTTCGTCGATTACGAGTTGCGTTATGATTCGCAGTCTGGCCTCGCGTCCTTGACTGACAGCCTGGGTGGTGAACACGGAGTCGTGGCTCGTTCGGGCAACGGGGCAACGAACCGAGTGGTTTGGGGCGCTAGCTCGTCAGCTGGCCAGGGCTCGACGACTTGGAATCAGCTGGCGATCAATACGGTTCCAGAACCGAGTTCGGCGCTGATCTTCGTGATGGCTTCTGCGGGCAGTCTCTTTTTGCGTCGACGACGAGCCTAGTTCTGCGTCGACGGCAGTCTTGCGTCAGTGTCGACCGCAGTCTTGCGTCAGTGTCGACCGCAGTCTTGCGTCAGTGTCGACGACGCGATCAATTCTGGGTCGATTCATGGTCATCGGCCCCAGCGGCTTCCATCATGACATATGCTATGGTGGTCTCTGCACATTGATCTTTCGAAGGACGCCCTCTGCGTTGGGAAATTCAGTAATGGGGGCCAAGCGGCCTGTTTGCGCTGCAATTCCTAAGCTGCAGTTCGAAAGCTGCAATCCCTAAGCCAGGACGCGACCATGTTGTTGAAGCGAAGCCGATTTCTGTTTCTACTTTTTTTGCTGATCGCGCCGTCTATCGGGATTGGGCTGACCAGCCCTGCCCAGGGGCAAGAGGTCTCTGATTCGAAGCCGGTGACTCAGCGTCGGCCGGTGATTGGGATCGCGACACTTGTCAAGGATGAGTACGTTCGTGCGATTCGGAAAGCAGGTGGCATTCCGGTGGTCTTGCCCTGCACCGATGGCAGTCCTGAAGACGTGGCTGAGTATCTGGCGTTGCTTGATGGATTGCTGATGCAAGGCGGCGCTGACATCCCATCGGTTGAATACGGTGAGGCGCCGCACCGGACTGCTGTTGCGCTGGCTGATGATCGCTATCAGTTTGAAAAGGCGATGATCACCGCTTGGATCCAAAAAACAGAGAAGCCATTGCTCGGCATCTGTTTGGGCAGCCAGTGGATCAACGTCGCGCATGGCGGATCACTGGTGCAAGACATTCCATCTGAGTTTGGTGTCAATCACCGTAACACGCAGCATTCTGTTGTGATCAAGCCTGAATGTCGACTGGGGGAAATCTTTCAGGCTCAGCAGTTTGTTGTGAACTCGATTCACCATCAAGCCGTCAAACGCCTTGGCAAGGGGTTGAAGATTGCTGCGGTCAGCAAGGATGGGATTGTTGAAGGCATCGAAACGCTCGATCCCAACCGTTTCTTAATCGGTGTTCAGTGGCACCCGGAACGAATGTCTGAAAGCGCGACCCAGCAAAGGCTCTTCAAGGCCTTTGTGCAGGCTTGCCAGCAGCCAGAGACCGCCAAGTAAAGCCGCGTCTTTAGGCAGTCGTTTGACCATCTTGCTGTGAATGTCGATCAGTGCGAAGTCCTGCCAAGGGAGCGTTAAACGCTCGTGGTCAACGCGCTGTCGATGCAAGATGATTGCATGGTCGCCTGACTTGTGGAACTGTTTCACCCAGTGCCGCTGAACAGGATTGCCGATTCAGAGACGGGAGGCTCGGCAATGATCGACTGGGCAATGCAAGCAACCGAGCCCATGAGCTAGGTGGATTGGCGACTCTCGATCGCTCGCCACAATCCAGCGATCATCACCAGTCCAATCGCGAACCAGATCATCGGTGCGACCAAGTAAACATGATTGTTAAAGTGCATGGCCTCCGCGAGCAGAAACGCGGCACCGCCGATGATCGCCCCCAGAAGTGTCAGTGGAAACAGCATCGTTGCGGCAAATGAAACGAGCAATGAGGTTTTGTTTCCCTGCTTTTGATGCACTTCGTTAATTCCTAGCAATCCCGTCAATGTGGTGATGATGCCCAGCACAATCATGATGCTTGATGGAATCATGATGCTTGATGGAATCATGATCATTGAGATGCTGACCGGTGAAAGGAACCAGTGGCGTTCTCTCCAGAAGATCATGCCCATCAACATTGCCGTGCAGAGATAGACCAGGGTCAACCCGCTGGCAGCGATAGACTTCCAGGTGAACAAGGGTTGTTCAGGTTGGATTGCGATTTGATCCTCTTCGCCGCCGAGCAAGCTTCGCAGTTGATCGCCCTCCGTTTCCAGGCGTTTCACGTCACGACGCTCGATCCACGTGCTGGTGGATTGAACTGCCCACACGCAGTTCACGAGTTGTTGGTCGTCGCTGACCGTCAGGCAATTGACTTTTAGCACGGTCAGGATCGACGCTAAATCCCAGCCGCACAGACCTGCCCACAGGCCACTTGATTTGCCACGCTGAAAGGTCCACGTGTTGCCGGTTTGTTCGACCAGTCGGTAGCCAAGGCCTGTGAAGTGAAACTCAACTTGGTCGGTGATTTCAATCTCAGTGGGTAATGCGAAACGCAATGTCGCGGTCGGTGAATCGATTTTGAACGCGTCGGGATCTTGATTGCGCTGGATCGCCTGCCGGATGCTGGCTGAGGTCAGCAGTACCAAACCGATCGCGAGTCCAAATGAGGCATAGTAGCCACGTTGATACTGTTGCTGATGATCGATTGCCTGCAGTTCCATTTGCCAGCTTGATTCATTTGAACTGTCGCTGTCTGGGTTCTTGAGATCAGGGAATTTGACCGCGTAGGTGGTTTGGCTGAGTTCGATCCGAAAAGCGATGGCGGATGCCAAAGCGCACACGGCCAGCAACGTCATCAGGGCAGCCTGGCCTTTGCGAAGTGGTTTATTGGTGGGGGTCAGGCTGATCAGGAGCGTTAAGAGGCTCAAGAAGCTTGCCATGGCAATGCCCGACCAGAGCTGGTATCCCAGGATGGCTTCAGGGGCTTTTTGAGCCAATTCAATGGGCACATCGCCCGAGAGTGTTTGAGGTTCGATCTGGATGCTGACCCAGGGGCACAGGATCAACAAGGCCGCTGCGACGCTCATTCCAATCATCAGCATGGCCGGCATGCCGATCTTCCTTTTGGATGATCGTGGATCCTCGGAAACCCAACGCCAGGCTTTGCGAATCTCCCGACGAGCGATCGTTGACACGCCGGCTGCGGACGAAAGTTCGGCGGAGATCTGCTCAACGCTGGACTGGAGATCACTGATGTGTTGAAAGCGACGATCGGGCTCCTTTGCCATCGCGCGCAGGACGACATCATCCAGTCGTGAATCGGTATCCGATTTCTTTGACGGCGGTTGAAATTGTCCCAGGGGAAGATCGCCGGTCAGTAGTTCATAGAACACAACTCCCAGGGAATAGATGTCGGCACGATGGTCCACGCTGCGCGTGCTTTCCATCTGTTCGGGCGCCATGTAGGCAGGCGTGCCCATGATCTGGTGTGTGGCAGTCAAGCTATAATCGTGCTGGGATGCGGTCACCATTCGTGCCAAGCCAAAGTCAACAAGTTTTGCCTGGCCACGACGATCGATCAGGATGTTCTCCGGTTTGATGTCGCGATGAACAACGCCTTCATCATGAGCATATTGCAGTGCTTGACAGACTTGCGGGATGATCTGCAGAGCTGTTTCAGCGGACTCCTCTGAGGTGCGGATCCCATCGCGCAAGTTGGTGCCATCGACATGCTCCATCACGATGTAGTACAGCGTTGGCGGCAGTGACGCTTCCGTTGGCAGCCGTTCGGTTGTGACTTGGCCAAAGTCATGAACGGCGACGATATTGGGATGGTTTAGCTTGGCCAGCAATCGGGCTTCGCGGTGGAAACGCTCGGCAAACGCTGGATCGCTACAGGAGTCTGGCTTCAAGATCTTTAAGGCAACATGACGCCCTAATTTGATCTGCTGAGCTTTATAGACTGCGCCCATGCCGCCTTGTCCCAGTAGCTCAATGATGTCTAGATCCGGAAAGCATGCCGCCAGTGCCTGAGGTGTTGGCGCTGTAAAGGAGGCTCCGCTGTGTGAGTCCTTGGTGACGGGGATCGCGTCATCATCGTTGTCCCGTTCGAGTCCAACGGCCATTTCCAGGCCGAGGCCCATGAGGCATTTTGGGCACAGCCCTGCCGGCGCAGCGGCAGCGATTTCGGATTGGCACTGAGGACAAGTGTTCATGACGTTCATTGTTATCACCTCGAAGTTGGTCGGTGATAACTTCTGACGGAAAGCGAACCGATGGTGACAAAAGTTTTACAGCTTTGGAAGTTTATTTGCTCAGAACGCTAAAAAGGCTGCGAATTTCGTCTTCAATTTCGTTCAAATCCGTCACGGTTTGAGAGATTTCATCCCGCAGCAGTTGCCCGAATTGTTTACGCAGTCGCGATGCTGCGGTCTTTGCAGCAGCTTCTGACAGGCCCAGTTTTTGAGCCACTTGCTGATAGGTGATGCCCGGGTGATCACCGATCATGAAGGGTTTGAGATGCGTGAATTGCTCTGCCTTGCCTGACTGTTGGCAATCCGATTCCAGTCGCTGCATGACCTTGCCTAGCAGCGTGATGGCCCACTGTTGGTCGTAGATCTGGTCGGCGGTTCGCTGTGATTCTGATTCGATTTGAAAGGTTGAATCAGCGGAATCAAAGTCCAGCGAGAGTGGTTGTTTTCCACCGCCACGTTTCTGAGCCTTGGCTTTTTCCCATTGCTTGGACAGGAAATGTTTGAACGCAGTCAGCAGGTAGGAGCGAAAGCGACCACGCTCAGGAGTGGCCGTCGCGATGACATTCTTCTCCAGCAGTTCGCTGAAGAAGGCCTGGGTCATCTCTTGCGCGTCATCCAGGTGATTGACTCGGCGGCGGGCGTAGCTGTACAGCGGCAACCAATAGGATTCACAAAGTGAAGCCAGTGCCTGTTGCGCGTCAGGATCGCCGGTCTGTCCAGCGGAGATCACAAGGCTCCAGCGAGTCGTTTGGAACTCGCCAGAGCGTGGTGCAGGCACAGAAGATTCATCGCGGGCGTTCATGCCAGCAATTATAACGCGATTGACTGCTGCCCGCGCGCCGCCGGAATCGCCTTCTGGCTAGAAATCCAGCGTTGCAAAGTAGTCGTCCAGTGTTTCGGCTCGACGAATCTGTTTGACGCTGCCGTCAGGACGCAGCAGCAATTCGGCGCTGCGCAGTTTGCCGTTGTACTGAAAACCCATCGAGTGAGCATGCGCACCGGCGTCATGGATCACCATTGTGTCCCCGATTTCGGTTTCCGGCAAAGGGCGGTCAATCGCGAACTTGTCGTTGTTCTCGCAGAGTGAGCCCACGACATCAAAGTTGCCACCCGTTGGGAGCGATTCTTTGCCCAAGATCGAGATGTGGTGATAGGCGTTGTACATGCCTGGACGCATCAAGTTGGCCATACAAGCGTCCACACCGATGTAGTCTTTGTAGGTGTGCTTCTTGTGAATCACTTCTGTGACCAGGTATCCGTAAGGGCCAGTCATGATGCGGCCATTCTCAAGGAAGATCGACAGCGGATCCAGTTCCGTGCCAGCAATCTTCTTCTGATACAGCTCCTCAGTCGCTTTGCCGATGGATTCGATGTCTAAAGATTGCTCAGCGGGGCGATAAGGAATGCCCATGCCGCCACCGAGGTTGACGAAGTCAAGCTTGATGCCGAGCTCTTTGTGCAAGTCAGCCGCTAGGGTGAACAGCATGTCGGCGGTCTCAACAAAAAACTGAGGATTCAGTTCGTTAGACGCCACCATGGTGTGCAGTCCAAAACGCTTGACGCCATCGGCAAGTGCTTGCTTGTAACCGGTAAACAGTTGTTCGCGCGTGAAACCGAACTTAGCCTCTTCTGGTTTGCCAATGATCGCATTCCCTTCCCGCAACGGGCCAGGGTTGTAGCGGAATGAAATCAATTCGGGCAAGCCAACGTGTTGCTTGACGTATTCCAGGTGGCTTAGATCGTCCAAGTTAATGATCGCGCCAAGCTCCTTGGCACGCTGGTAATCTTTGGACAGAGTGTTGTTGGACGTGAACATGATCTCTTCGCCCTTCAGCCCGACGCGATCACTCAGTTCAAGTTCAGCAACGCTGGAACAATCAGCCGCGCAGTTTTCGTCCTTGAGCACTTCCATGATGTGCGGGTTGGGCAACGCTTTGACGGCAAAGAATTCCTTGAAGCCCGGGTTCCATGCAAAGGCGCGATGCAGTCGCTGAGCGTTCTCGCGAATGCCCGCTTCGTCGTAAACGTAAAACGGAGTGGGGTACTGTTTTTTGAGTTCCGCAATCAGTTCGCTGGTGAGAGGTGTCTGGCGAATGTGTTCGGTCGGTTCTGCGGTGGACATAAGCGGCTGGTACGGTCAGAGGCTGTTGCGGGTCGGCGGCGAATTGCCTACCAGAAGTTTAGGCAGCCAGGAAGCCTCCGCAAAGCCGTTGCAGGGAACCGCTCTGGCAAAAAAACGTCGGATTTCTGTCAGCCAGCGCTGGCACTGGCCGTGTCGGTCCGGCAGTTTGCCTGTTGCAGCGGTTGAGTCTTCGTTCCCAGACGTCGAATCGCTGCTGATTCCGAAATGTTTGGTTGTGGCTAGAGCTCTTGTAGCACCCGCTTGGCCAGACCGGTGGTGGGTTCCGAGTCGCCGTGCAGTAAGTAGGAGCAACCGGCGAGGTAGCGGGTTCGCCATGCGGGATCGATTTGGTAATAGTCCTCCAGCGCCGCCGAGCTGAACTTGTAATCGTGGGCATCGTTGCCTTTTAGAAACACCATCTCTCGGGCTCGGCCGATCAGCTGATGTGCTGCTTCAGGTGTCTGAGCCACAGAGAGCACCGTTTGGGCGGCCGCTTGCCGATCGGAGCCAATTTGCTTGAACAGACGCTCCAGATCAGCGTTTGATTCTTCAGCGGCTTGTAGTTCAAGCAAGTCACTGCTGCCTAGCTTGCCGCGTCCTTTGGCAGATTCGCGAAAGTGAGGAACAAAGGCTGCATTCTGCAGTAGCAGCCATTGCCGGATGCGGTTGTCTTGCACCTGCCGATACAAGTAACGGATGGCATTCGACGTGGTCACCGCATGCAAGGGGACAATGCCCGGTTGCTGTGAAACCAATTCAGCAGAAGCCAGCATGATGCCATCGTAAATGTTGTCAGGGTGTGTCCCCGATTGAATGAGCTCAACGACTAGCTTGGCGGCTTGGCCGGGCGTGGCGGTGCGCAGGCTTTCCGCAACCACACGCGTTTCGACTGGTTTTGACTTGGTGCTGTACCAATGCTTGCCAAGTTGGTCAGCCAGATTCCAGTTCGCTCGCCCATCGCGATCGGCAGCCAGATCTGACGTTGCTGGATTGGGCTCGCCGTTGTGGTTTAAGATTGCATAACACAAAGAGCGGACAACCGGCTCACAGTGTTGCCAGCCAATGACGTTGAGGGTTCGATAGGCATTGGCTAAGTAAATGGACTTGTGTCCGATGCTGCGATAGTCTCTGGCCGCGTGTTTGGCCAGTAAGTTCAGGATCTGTCCGCCAGTAGCCGTTCTGGCAACCACCGTGGCAGCGGCATCGGCGGCTTCAATGTCCCACTTAGACATCGCGACATCTAACGCTTTTAAAGCTTGTGGTGGATCGGGCAATTTTTCGGTTGGCGACTGAGCCATCGTCCAGTCACCCTCTTTCACATCAGACTGCTGAGCGCGTTTGAAGTAATCGATGCTCCACAGTAATGGCGTCCAGCGATGTTCGTTGCTTGCCGCGATTGCAGCTTGGTGTGCCGAATGAACGACCAGCACGCTGTGAAATTTAAACCCCACCGAAGGACGCGGCTGGACGTTGCGAATACCGGCCAGGAAAAGTGCCGCCAACAGCTCTTGATAGTGGGTGCCTTGACGAATCTTGGCCAGTACCCGATCCATCAACTGTTCCCGAGGCGAGGTCTCCAGTAGACGCACCAGAGGCTCAATCTCAGAGCGGAACTGCACGGCGTTGTTGGGAAGTTCAACTTCGGCAGCAGAAAGCTTCGGTAGCCAGGACAACCCGGTTGCACCACCGGCAGCCGCAGCACCGCAACGAAAGAATTGGCGACGATCAGGCATCACGGGCTCCGATAAATAGGTCCTTCGAACGTGTTCAGCACAACTCGTCATTGTAAACCATTGTCAGCCCGCGTGAGTCGCAAATGATTCTGATGGGGAACGCAACCGAAGCCTTCGTTGGCAGCTGATTCCCCAGTTCTCGAATCGGTCCCAAGTTGGTCCACGCTCGGAATCGCTTGGGGCCAACGGCTGACGCTTGCTCTGCGAGTACGCGATGGTTCACCGTTCAAAAGGGCCCCTGCTAGGGGCTGGGCATGCGATGGGCTTGAACTGAAAATTCGATCGCTGTGCGTTCAAGGATTGAATCGCCAGGCAAAGTCACCCTCACGCAAGCACAAAAGCGGACGCCATGGAAACGGGGTCACGGTTTGCCTCGCATTTCATTGGGAAGGTCACTGTCGGGCACGTCTCGTTCGATCCCTCGCAAATGTTTGTCAAAGAACTGGCGTTCACGCTGCCTGACCGCTGGATTGCGAAAGCCGCCGTGACCGCCCTCAGTGACGGTTGTGAAATTACACTTTGCTCCGACGCCTTTGAGCGCTTTGGCAAGACGCACCGATTGGTTGTAGGGGACCAGCATGTCGTCGGTGCCATGAATGATTAAGAACGGCGGATCCTCTTTGGAAACATAGGAGATAGGTGACGCTGACGCGGCCGCTTGTTGATTCGCACTGACTTGTCCCCCAACGAGTTTTCCTTCTGGTGAATCGGCACGATCATGGTCCATGCGGCTGGGGTAATCTTTCATCGCCGCCAGATCTGCGGGGCCAAAGTTATCAACCACACACTGGACCTTACTGGAAGTTGTCAGGTGATCGCCCAGCGTTCCTTCCAGCGCTTTAACTCCGCCGCTTGTGCCAAGCATGGCGACCAGCTGGCCGCCTGCTGAATCTCCCATCACGCCGATCTTATCTGGATTCAAGTTGTACTGCTTGGCGTTGGCACGCACCCAGCGAATCGCAGCTTTACAATCGTGGATCTGCGCCGGCCAGATAGCCTCGTCAGTCAGTCGGTAACCCACCGAGACACCGGCGTATTGTCCCGATGTGACGTAACTGGCCACTCGGCGATGCCCTGCCCTGCGATCGCCTGCACGCCAAGCACCACCGTGAATGTAGACGATCACCGGCAACGGCCGCGTGCTAGCGCGTTGCTGAGGCAACAGCAGATTAAGCTTCTGTTTCGCATTGTCCGTCCCCGCATAGGGAATGTCAGCCTGCAATTGAATTGAATCTGGCAGACCCTGGGGGCGACGCTGTTGAGCAGAGGACACTGGGGCGCAGACGAAAAGTGTGACAGCGGCCAATGCCGATGCCAAAAGCGCCACTGGGGAGACGGGAGCGTCTGTCATTAGGTTTGCCGTGGTGTGAAACGTTTTCAAAGGTCGCGGAATCATCCGTCTGGCCTCGCGTAGGAATCTCGCCTGACGCCAAGCTGCCAGTGTTACAGTGTTTGCCAGCGAGTCTTCCGCTGGGGGCTTTCTGGTCGTCATCAATTGGCCGGTTGTTTCATCGCAGAGTCGGTGTTTGACGGCGGGGAATCAAAGTCAGTGCCGGGCCGGAAAGCGATCTTTTGATAGCCATCACCAGCGGGGCGAATGATATCGCGCCACCCTTCGCTCCAAACCACGCGAGCTTCGCCACCGACGACTTGCCAGCGTCCCGTTGAGCTTGGCACGTGACTTTTGCTGGCTGTTCCATCGGCCCGCAGCGTCATCACGAACGTGGCTTTGGGGTTCGTCGCTGTCTTGCCAATCTCCCACTTTCCGGCAAACTCAGTTTGTGGGGTGGGTGCTGGCTTGGCGCCCTTTTCAAGTCGGTACAGGTAGCCTTCGGTGCGGATGAAGAGCGCGTCACCATCGACGGCCGGTGATGCGCGCAGCACTTGCTCGGTCAGTTGATTGCTCGCCAGCGTTGTGAATTTGCGTGATGGTTGAATGATGTTGCACTGGGCATCTTCATTGAACAGATACAGACGAGCTTCACTCGGTTTATTTCCGGGGACATAAAGTGGCCCTGCCGAGTACTGTCCCGGCATCCGTTTCTTCCAAACAAGTTCCCCTGACCTGGCGTCTAGGCAGCTCATCACGCCTTGCCGGTTGACCATGAAGATCAAGTCGTCGATCAGCAAAGGTGTCGCGCGAGCGGGCACGCCTCGGGTTTCTTTCCAAGCAACATGTGATTCCGTGACATCGCCTTGGCCGTCATGCCGAATGGCCCATAGTTCCGGATGGTCACGGTCAACCACGACATAAGCCATGGTCTGGCTTGCGATAGGTCTGGGGAAGATCGACCAGCCTTTGTGTCGCACGAACCATCGCTCAGTGCCGTCTAGGTTGTAACTGTAGACGCCCTGTGCCGCCACGCTGATCAGTTGCTGCGGCCCATCCAACGTTGGAGCCAAGCCTGGCATGCTGTAGGCCTTGCGATGATGGATCGGGACGGAATCGTAATCAAAGGAACGCTGTGTTTTCCAAAGCGACTTTCCTGATTTCGGATCCAGTGCGATGATGTATTGAACATCTCGACCATCGACATGAAAGATCAACTGCTGGTTGACAAGGGTTGGTGAACTCGCCGGCCCAGCGTTGGTTTCATGATCGCAGTTTAAATCACGGCGTGTCCAAAGTGTGGTTCCTGATTCGCTATCCAGGCAAGCGGTGCCGTAGGTGCCAAAGTGAACGAACACGCGATCCTGGGTCACCACAGGCGTTGGCGTGGCGTAGGTGTTTTCAAAGCTGATCTTTTGAGGGCTTTGAACTTCAAACACCAGTTTGTCGTGGAGGACTTCGCCAGTCTGCTTGTCCAGGCAGATCGCGTACAGCTGGTGTCCCTCTTGCGATGCAGTGGTCAACCAAATTTGATTGCCCCTGATGACCGGAGACGACCAGCCTCGTCCGTGAATGGCCGTTTTCCAGGCGACGTTCTCTTGTTCCGACCAGTCAGTCGGCGGGTTGCTCATGCTGGCTTTTCCGGTGCCATCGGGTCCCAGAAACTGCCACCATGAATCGTTTGCAGTCGCTGGCAATGGAATGAGCGTAAGGAAGAGCAAGCAGGCTGAGATGGATTTCATGACGGTTCAGCGTGAGTTTGCGGGGCGCAACGTGGTGGGGCATGGTGGAGAGCGTGGAATCAATCGCACCATTGTAGCTGAGTCACCATCGCGTGTTTGGGCCTTGCTCTGGACGCGTTCACGCGGGTCGGAGTCGTTGCTTCGGTTTGCTGGTTTGTATTCGAACTGCCCCAGTCATGTGGCCTAGGGAAGTGTCGCCAAGTCGCTGTCAGGCGAAAGATGATTCCTGCAAGATGGCCTGCCGCGATGAAGCACTGTCATTGGCGATGGGAGTTACATCCAGCGGTCCCAGGCGTTTTGTGCCAGTCCAAATGACATGGTCATGCCGGCGCCGCCGGGACCCACGAAGGCATGCACTCCGTCATCGAGTTCCTGTTCAAAGATTGCCAGCGTCGGGTGTTTGGCATAGATGCCATGCCAGCGTTCAGTGATGGTCCAGTCAGAGAGTGTGATGACTTTGCGCAGTTCGCGAAGCATCAGGTCATCAATCTCTTGCTTGTCGAAGGGCGTGATGTCTTGATCGTATTCGTGTGAGTCACCCAAGATGACTTGGCCACTGGGGAATGCGGAGGCCATGACGTGAATTCCAAAGCGATCTAACTCCGGCGTCTCATCGGCGATCCGCTGCTGTAACGCGGCCAACGATTGGCAGTGTTCGAATGCTGTGTAGTGTCGCAGGGTGAGTCCGCTCGCCAAGTGAGGTGTGTTGCGGGGCAGGTTGGCTTGGGACGCGGTCTTTAACATCTGCAGCTTGCAGAGTTTTAGTCCCGAAGACTGCAGCACATCAGCGTATAGCGTCTGCAAATCGGAGCCGCTGCAGATCACGATTCGGGGGGCGGAGAAGCGATCGCCAAACGCAGTGTGGACCAGCGGTGCTTCAACACGCACGACCGGGGTTGAGTACTTGCATGTGACCTTGTCTTGAGTGTCCAGCCACTGAGAGAGTTTTAACGATGCCGTGCGAGGGTCAACGCGCAGTTCGGTCTCGCTGTACATTCCAGCCAACAGGCCCGATGGATTCGCCAGTGGGCTACGGCGGACGGTTTCCTCTGCTGTCAGCATCTTCGTCGGGTACTGGTTTGACGAGCTGAGCTCTTCCAAGACTGCCAGTTCGTCCTCACGATGGGCGAGGTGGATGCTGCCACAAGCTTCCGCTTCAATGACGCCTTGTTCACTGAGTTCTAGCCAGAAGTTGCGTGAGCGCATCGCGGTGTCGTAACGCTGGCCAATGGGTTGCCCGATTGGCCAGATCATGCCAAAGTTGCGCACCGAGGCACCGACCGGTACGTCAGTGCGATCGAGCAGCAGCACACTGAGGCCGCGGCGCGAGGCCATCCAGGCTTGCGCGAGTCCGACGATCCCGCCCCCGATGATGGTGACGTCATAGTCCGTTTGCATGCCGTGCCTCGGGGGTAAGTGATGCGATCAAGTAGCTCGTGTAATGGTCCAGCGGAGGCGTTTGCCGTTCAGGGTCTTTGGCAAGATCGTCCCAGCGACGCAGCGAAACGGCATCCTGAAAGTGAGCGTTGGCTTCGAACTTTGCGGCTTCTTCCTGACTCATCGGACCACCTTGCAGGTGCAAACTGGTGACCGAAGGTGGGCTCAGTTGGTCATAGTAACTGGAGTCCACAGCGCATAAGTATCGCTTGGCATCAACATGCAACCGTACCGGCTCGGTCACGGTGTCTGGAAACAGGTTGCAAAGGTAGTCATAGCCAACCTGTTCGTGGACATCGTCGATGCCTTTGTCGGGAGCATCGTTTGGCAAATGGTGCAACAGATGACCAACGTCATGCAGCAATGCCGCCGCGACCAGTGTGCCGGATGCCCCGCTTTGCTCTGCCAGCCAAGCTGTCTGTAACGCGTGCTCGCGTTGGTTGATGCATTCGCCGCCATACTGTGATTCACCCTGGCGGTGGAAGCAGTCAATGAGTTGCTCAAAGTTTTGCATGTCAAAGCAAACAGCTAGGGGAACGGTGCGATTCGTGCAACGCGTTTGGTCAAGGCAAGGTCAATCGCTTAATCGATCTCCAGCGGTGACAAGCAGCGATCGACTAAGTTAACCAATCGTCGGCGATCAGAAAAGACACAAGCCAATTGGACGCCGTGAAAACGTCTTTGATTCTCAGTGGCTGTTCCTAGGGCACTGGTCGAAGTGTATTGCTCAGGTAACGGTTTCAGGACCTGCGGAATTCTCATCGGCTTCGCCGTCGTGATCCTTTTTCCAGGTGTGATGAAAGTACATCAATGCGACCATCAAGGCGACGATGGAGCCCAGCGAGATGACCCCCAGCAACGTCCGGAAGAAGGGTAGCACCGAACCGGGGGTCTCCAGCGAATTGCGAGTTGCCAATACCACTGCATAGCCCAGGTAGCCGATGGCATCGGCCAGGTACATTAAAAAACCAAGATTGCCAGGGTGTCGAGAGATTGCAATCAAACGCTCAAAGACTGTGGTGTGAAAGGCGACGTAAGGAACGTACATGCCGATTCCGCACATCACCATGAAGACAAACGGTGACACGGCGCCTGTGCTTTGCAGGTAGGCCGATAACGCAATCAATCCAAAGGAGACGCTCATCAATCCCAGCGTCAAACGAATCGCGGAGAGGTTATGTTTGACCCAAATGGCGGCAGCATTAAGCGACGTGACGGCCAGCGCGACCATCGTTTCCGACCTAGCAAAGATCGATGGCTTTTCCGCCACGCCCATGTCGCGCCATAGCTCAACAGCGAAGTCGTCGCGAATCGTGCGAATCACGGTCAGGGCAACATACACCATGACAAGCAATCCAAGGCCCAGCCAATAGCTTCGCAAAAATTGCCAACGCTGGTCAGCCGACATGGGGGCACGCTCCGATCGTTGCTCGCGATCTTCATCGTTCGGTGGGGGCGTCCGTTGCAGCAACCAGACCGCGATCAACAAGGGCACAAAGAAGATCAGTCCGGTGACAGATGGCATCCAGAACTCGTCCACGCCACAGCTTTCCACCAGCCAAACGCCTACCGATTTGACGACTCCCGACGAGATGATGAAGCTAGCGCACAGGGCCGCAGAAAGCGCTTCGGTCTGTTTGCGTCCTTCCAAATATGAGAGCACAAAACCAAACACCATCCCCAACGGAAGACCGTTTATGAATAGCATCAAGGGCTTGATCGTTACGGGCACCAGGGCAAATCCCAACAGTGCTAATTCGGCGATCACAATCGACGTGACAATCGCGATCGCACGAGAGGCCGGTTTGAGTTCGGAAACCACTTTGATGCCGATGAATTTCGACAGCATGTAGCCGGCGAGTTGCGCGATCACTAAAATGATCTTTAAGTCGAATCCGCTGAGTTGCATGCCTTCATAGCTGGCCGCTGTAAACGGCTTGCGAAACGCATACATGCAAAAGTAGACACAGAAAGCTGCGATGGCCGTTAGCCATAGGTGCTTGGATCGCTGAACAGTGGGCAAGAGATTGGCTTTCCGGTTTGACTTGCTGGGGCTTGGTGCCGAACAGGTTGAACGCATCGACGTTGATGCTTGTCGCAACTGAAACTGTGGTCAAAGGGAAGTGGAATCTTTCCTGAGAGAAGCTGCATGATAAGGATAATCAGGCGACGTGAAGGCAGGAGTTAGCTATCCTGGTCTAGTCCTCGTTCGAATCCCAATTCGAATCCCAATTCGAATCCCAATTCGAATCCCAATTCGAATCCCAATTCGAATCCCAATTCGAATCCCAATTCGAATCCCAATTCGAATCCCAATTCGAATCCCTGGCGTCGCGGGCGTATCCCTGGCGTCGGTCGTGCGACACCGCCGGCAGTCGTGGCTTGGACGCGGCTCGCATCCACATCCAGCGGACAACGAGAAACACTTGCGGCTCGCTTTCGACGCAGGTGAACCTAATCAATGACGAGAATTCCGATGATCACCACCCGGTTGCTGACGCTTTTTCTGTTGCCGATTTTGATGGGCCAATGCCTCCTCGCCGCCGATCTGCAGCTTGTCGAAACCGATGACAGCATTCGAATTTCGCAGCGCGGTAAGCCCATTTTGGAATATGTGAAGACTGCGAGAAAAGTTCCTGAAGGTTTGGCACCGCACTATGCCCGCAGTGGATACATCCATCCCGTTTACAGTCCAACGGGTCAGGAAATCACCGGCGATTACCCGCAGGATCACGCGCATCAGCACGCTTTGTTCTTCGCTTGGACCAAGGCCAGCTTTGCAGGCCAAGAAGTGGACTTCTGGAATCAAGCCAAGCAACAAGCGGGCATTGAGTTTCGCGGAATCAGCGAAGTCACGCGAGCCGAAAAACATGTCTCCTTCTCCGCGAAACATGCGTTTACCGTCGGTCGCGGAGACAACAAAGTGGACGCGATCATCGAGCACTGGACCGTGACGGTGTATCAGACGCCCGACGATCGCTTCGTGTTTGACATCCAAAGTGTGCAGCAGTGTGCTGGCGAGACCCCGCTCGTGCTTAAGCAGTACCGTTACGGCGGCATGGCTATTCGCGGCAACATTCAGTGGTTGCTGGACAAGCAAGCCACCGATCGGAACCCCAACGGCTTCCGATTTCTAACCAGTGAAGGCAAGGATCGGTTGCAAGGCAATCACACTCAGCCAAACTGGGTGGCCATGAGTGGTCGAATCGATGGTCAGCCAGTTTCTCTTGCCGTCTTATGCAGCGCGGAGAATTTTCGAGCTCCGCAAACCGTACGACTGCATCCCAGTAAACCTTATTTCTGTTTCGCACCGATGGTTGACGGAGAGTTTACGATCCAGCCAGGCCAGAAGTACGTTTCACGTTATCGCTATTTGGTGACCAGTGAAGCGGCGAATCCGAAAGCGATTGACCAGCACTGGAATCTGTACACCGGTCAGCATTAGTGTGGCGGTGCTGTTTTCCTGCGCCAGCGATAGAACACCGTCAAGGAATCCGCCAGGCTTTGGCAAGGTGAACTCGATCGTGCTTCTCGAAACTTGCGCGCTGCCGGTAGTCTGATTGGATGCGGCGAGTTGATCGCGCTACTGCGATTTGCGGTACAGCTGCAGCACGCGTTTGCGGCCGCGTTGGATTTGAGCGCTCATCAAGTCGCGAGCTTTGGCATGATCGCGTCGTTTCAAAGCGGCTAGCAGTGACTTCTTGCCAGAGCAAGTCAGCGTGGCGACCTTGGCGGTCAGCAGTTCGGGAACGGTGCGTTGAGAGTCAAAGATTTGGCTGATGGCATGATGTTCGCCAGCGACACGTGCCAGCAGCGAGTTGCGGGAGGCTTCGATCAAGAGAGAGTGAAATCGTTTTTCAGTGCTGAGCCAAGCTTCCATCTGTGCTTTGGTCGCGTGACCTCGGCTTTGGTTGGTGAGTTTTTCCGCGATCGCCTGAGCTTCCTTCAAGATATCGTGAAGCTCTTCGAGTTCCAGTTCATTGATGTAGCGGGCAGCCTCGGCAGCCGCACAGCTTTCCAACGCATCACGCAGCACATAAAGATTGTCTAAGTCTTGCGCATCAAGTTTGCGGACAAAGGCACCGGCACCGGGGACACGCTCCACGAGGCCTTCGCTGGAAAGGCGATTGATTGCCTCCCGAATCGGCACAATGCTGACACCGATTTCCTTGGCCAACGTTCGATTGACCAACTGATCGCCAGGCTGCAGTTTTCCGCTGGAAAGTTGCTCGCGGAGAAAGTGATAGGAGCGTTCGGAAAGGTTGGTTTCCTGATGAGGGATATCGGTTTTCCGAGTTGCTGGCACGGTGGAACGCTCTCTAAGGCTGTGGAAGGAGGCGGGTTTTCTGGGGGGACGAATGGCTAATCTTAACGCAATTCGGGCCCTTGGTACAGTCGCCTACGGCTTCACTGTGGCGGTTGTTGGCCAAGTCAGTACAATGGGGAAATCCTTTCTAATCCAGCGAAAATGCTCTCCAGCAGTCCCCCTCTTTGCAGGCATTCAGATGACTTTGGTCAAATGCTTTGGCAGGCGTCGCCTGCACGGTTTTGGTGCGTCATTCATCGGTTTGACCATTCTTGCCACCGCGTTGCTGGTGGCCTGGCAAACATCTGTGCCGGCTGCCGAACCAGATGCTGGTGAACGGACGGATTCTGGCAAAGCGAAGTGGCGGGAAATTCTAACGTCGCGTCAGTGGAAGGTGCCTGCCGATCCTGACCCGCTGGGGGAAGTCGTTTGGCGGGATGACTTGAGTGCAGCGATGAAGGAAGCCAAGCAGACCGGTAAGCCATTATTGGTGACATGGCGCTGTTTGCCCTGTGAACAGTGTGCTGAGTTCGATCAGGAAATCTTGGAGGGCAGTTTGACGCTCAATCCACTGCTGCGCCGGTTTGTAACGGTTCGATTGACCGATGCTTCACTGCTGGATCAGCGGTTCTTTCCTTACAAAACGCATCAGGATTTGGACTTGTCTTGGTGGGCCTATTTCCTGTCGCCGCAAGGCGACTTATACGGTGTCTTCGGTGGCAAGGATCATGTCAGCGAGAACACTCGCATCAGCGAAGAAGCCTTCATCAATAACTTGGTGCGAATTCTAAAACACCATTACAATCCCGATCGTCCGTCATGGAAGATCGACTTGCCCGTTGGACATGCCGCGCAGGTTGCCACGGGGCCCAAGGACTCAAAGGGCTACACACTGCTAAAGGCTAAACGACCGGGACTGGGCAAGCCCCACAAAGAGTTCGGCAGTTGTATCCACTGCCATCAAGTCGGTGACATGATGAACATCGAAGCCATGCAGTCTGATACCTTTGACGTCGGGACAATCACGGACAAATGGCCATTGCCGGAGAATGTTGGTCTGTTGCTAGAACGTGATCACGGGTTGGTGGTCAAACAGGTTGCGGCTGGCAGCCCTGGGGACCGAGCGGGATTAATGCCTGGCGATGAACTGCTGATGGCGGAGGGCACAAAATTGTTCGGACAAGCTGATTTTCGTGGCGTCTTGCATCGTGCAGCTCATGGTGCCGATCAATTGGAGATCGCTTGGCGACGCGGACAGGACATTCAATTTGCAACCGTGGTCCTTGAACCGGGTTGGCGGAAGACGGAATCCTACTGGCGTAAAACCGTTTATGATGGCGTTTATGGACCGACGATGGGATTCTTTCCTCTGCGCGGCCCCAAAGCTGGCAAAGATCAGGGCTTGTCCATTAAACCTTGGATGGGACCGAAGCCTGCCGAACGCCCCGTCTACAGTACGGGTCTGCGTCCCAGTATGGAAATCATCGCCATCAACGGCATGGGCAGGGACCTTGATGCTCGCAAGCTGATCACCTGGTTTCGGCTAAATCACAAGCCCGGTGACGAGGTGACTTACACGGTTCGGGGTGGCAAAGAATTTCGCTTTGTCTTGCCCGCTCCATAGCTCACTCCTGCGAGCGATCAAGACCGACGTATGTGAATGCATTTGGGAAGTTCTGGTGATTTTCCCGGAATCGTCATTCCATACCTTAAGGACCATCAGCGGCTGATCACCAAAGCGTCATCTTTCTCGACGCTACTCCTGCTGATGGTGCTTTTAGGTATGCACGGTTCGATCTGTGTTATCGTTAAGAAGTTTGTTGACACACGCTTTGGCGGCCAAACATGGCAGCAGCTTCTGGACGGTGCTGGGTGTCCTGATTTGGTGCTCTCGCCGATTGAGATCTATCCAGATGAAGCCGTCATGGCAATCCTCGAATCGGCGTGTGAACATTTGGGGATTGAGGTCGCCACGGCACTTTATGAGATTGGCCGATTTGCTGCTGCTGAGTTGGTTGGATTTTCCCGTGGAATGCTGCACCCGGACTGGAAAACGTTTGAGCTGTTATCCAATTTAGAATCCATGATCCATCGCACCGTGCAGATCAACAATGAAGGAGCGCACCCCGCGTCAATCCATGCATTCGAACTGACGCCTGATAAGATGCAAGTGGTCTACGCGTCTAGGTGAGGTTTGTGTCAACTCGCGCGTGGCGTGCTGGTTGGCATGGGGGAGTATTTCCACGAAGAGATCGAGGTGATGGAGGAAACGTGTTGCAAGAAAGGGGACGCATTTTGCACGTTTTCAGTCTGTCGCGTGACGGCAGAAGTTGTCAATCCAACGCGGGAGTCTGACCTGCATTCAATGGTGTCGGATGTCTCGCATTCGGGCGGAGATGAGGATGGATTCGATGCTCTAAAAGATGGGGGCATGGAGGAAACCATTGAATTTGATTCTTCCTGCATCTCCGATCAATCCACCAAGTTGCGTTTTCATTCCTCCGCGGACGTTGATCGCCGGCAAGCCAGCATCACCGCAGCGCTAACAAAGCAGCTGGGCCGATACTCGATTCAAGATGTTCTTGGCGTTGGTGGTGAAGGCGTGGTTTATCGAGGTCTCGATGAAACGCCCTGTGGCCATCAAGACGTTGAAGAGCCCCAAGGTCGGGCAGGAGCTTCGCGATCGGTTTCAGGCCGAGGCACGTCGATTGGCAAAGTTAAACCATCCCAACGTGGTGCGAATCTATGATGTGGGAAAAGTTGGCGGTCAGCCCTACTTTGTCATGGAATACCTTGAAGGCATTACGTTGAGTCGACGCCTGAGGAGGAGCTCGGTTTCAATGGATACCGCGATCGCCATTTTGAGGCGGTTGCTGAACGGTCTAAACGCGGTTCACTCTCTGGGCATGGTTCATCGGGATATCAAGCCTGGCAACGTGATCCTAGGGCTGGATGGCAAGTCGTGTCATCTGCTGGATTTCGGCCTCACCGCTGAATACGACCCAACTGCCGGTCTTCAATCAACTGTGGGTGGGACGCAGGGATACGTGGCACCCGAAAGGTTTAGTAGGATTGCCCGGTGATTATCGATCGGATTACTTCAGCTTGGGATGCATTGCCTATGAGTTGTTTTCGGGAGTGTCGATGAGCCGGCTCCGGAAAACGCATCCACAGAATTGGATGTCTTTGAAAATCATTGAAAACTCAGAGCGTTGGCAGCAAACCCGACCGTTGATTCGGAATGTCGTTTTGGCGATGTTGGCAGACGATCCCACTGACCGGCTCTGTTGCCCGGCTGATATTGAGACGGCTTTCACGACTGGGCAATTCGAATCTGCCTCTTGAGTATCTGAAGAGACAATGGCCTCAGGTTTCCCGGCGGTGCTGTCTTGTCTGGAAGCATGTGACGGACGATGAGTTCGCGACGACTGTGCCCGCCTACAGCGCGTGATCGTTGCGTTTACTTGTTGTGTCGCGAACTCGCCGGCATGATTCACTTGGCTACCTGCCGATTATGCCCCGGCGGTTTGTGTTGTCGCGGCGGGTTTTCGAGCGACGAACATGACCACAGCCATGATGGCTAGCAGCAACACGGTGGCCGCCACTTGCCAGGTCTTCAGCCGACGTTCCAGTTGCACATCGACCTCGATTTCCAGCGGTGCTTTTTCGGCAACCTGAACCGATCGGCGGAACGTGTACACATTGCCTTCTTCTGGCATGTTGATGCGAATCGCTTGTGGAGCGGGTTGAGTGCTGTGCTGATGCTGAACGAGCCGAGCGGCGATCTTGAGCAAGGCTTGATTGTCCGCCGACGAGTTGCCTTGTAGTAAGGCACTCAATTGCTGGGGACGGAAATTGACTTGGTTCTGTTGCAGGATCGGGTTGGTGGTTGCTGCCTGCTTCCACTGTTGATCCAGGGTCGCCGATTGATCATCGCTGTTGTCAAGGAACAGTCGTTGTCGACGGCTATTGAGTCCGACGATGGCTTGTTCGGTCTGCAGGTTTTCCAGTTGAACACGCACGTCTTCGTTTGTCGCGGCGTCCAACGCGTATTGGTTGGCGACACTGTTGAAGACCCAGTTCGCTTTGCTGCGGTCACCTTGTTGAAGCAACTGGCCGGCCTGCCTCAGCATGTTCACGGCGTTCGCTTGCTTCGCTTGTCGTTCGCTGTTGACTAACTGTTCATAGTCTTGGCGATCATAGGACATGCGAACAGGATGGCCCGTCAGTTCCATGTTGCCGTCATCATCAGTTAGCTCAAAACCAAGCGGAGCAATGACATCCCACTGGATATCTTTCAGCGGAACGCTTAGTTCTGGGCTGAGCAGTTTCAAGTTCTTGAGATCGCCGCCGGTCACGCTGTAGACAAAACTGACCGTGGCGGTGCGGTCTTGTAGTCCTGGTAAGACATAGAATTGCCAGGTGTTGGAGTTCTGTCCCAGTCGAATCGAGTTGACGCTCTCGCCGTTGACAAAGATGCTAATCAGTTCACCGCCCTGCGGTAGCCCAACGCTCAGGCTGCTGCGCTGCATGACTTCCATGGTGACATCGACGGCCGTCAGTTGATCACCTGTTGGTGAGAGCACCGAGGTCAACCGGCCTTCGGTCACTCGCAGTTTTAAGGAGTCGGCAATGGAATGGCGTTTCACGCTCACACCCAAGGCTCCGGCTGGATTCACTGCCCGCAGCAAGATCATAGGAGCACTGCGTAGTCCTGAGGCACGCAACGCTTGCGGAACCGCATTCCAGTCAGCTTGTTGCCAGCCTTGGGTCAAGGCTTCTGCTTCAATCTCCAGTCGACCGCCGGTGCGAACACCAAAGAAATAGGCCAGTTGTCGGGCTTGGGGGAAAACGAAAGGCACAAGCGATTCGGTATCATTTGTGCGTTGGCCACGACGTTCATATTCGATCCGTACCATGGTCTTGCCCACAATGCGTTCTTTGAACTGCAATTCCCAGACATTCGAATCAGGAGAGACGCGAACCATGTCGGCAACCTTTTCGCCGGCCGCTCGCAATGTCTTGAGGACTGCATCGTCGGCCAGTGGCACGGTGATCGGGAATGTTCGGATCGAGGCGTTCTGGACGTCCAAATCAATCATCAAGGTCGAACGAGTCTGGCCTTCTCGTAGTGTCACTTCATGCAGGACTTGAGCGATGACCCAGGGGTCCAGTTTCTCAATGCCCAGCACTAAGTCCCAGTCTGATTGCAGCAAGTTGAATGCGATCGCACCCTGCCCTTGCCCGCCCAAGGAACGCGGATCAATCTCGGTGACGTTCAGCCGAGAAACCGCGCGTAAACGCAAACCCGTGGTGGGTCGAACGATTAGCTTTCCCGACGAACGTTCTGCTTGGTCAAGTTCAAAACGGGGCACTTGCCATTGACCGCCCTCGGCAGCCGTCGTCCCTGTCAAAGTCAATGAGAACGACTGGGCTCCAATGGTTTTCCCATTGAGGTGCATGATCACACGGCGACCACCATTGTCATCGATTTCCGACCAATGGCTAAGCGAAGCCCCGGTGAGTGATTCGACTTCAAATCCATCGGGCAAGGGGAAGCTTAGTTGAAACAAGCCGGCGCGGGAGATGCCAGCGGCAAAGTTGACCGCAAGCACCACTCGTTCATCACCGATCGAGAGCACTTGCTCGCTCATCAAGCGAACCTCGGCATCCACAGGCACGACTCGCGCTGTCAGGTCGCCACCTTCTGCACCGTAACGATACACCTTGTGAATCGCAACCTTTCGACCGTTCAGCAGTCGTGCGTCGAAGTCGCTCAGGTTCACCGCGGACAGGTT
The DNA here is from genome assembly GCA_007745635.1 of Stieleria bergensis. GTDB lineage: Bacteria > Planctomycetota > Planctomycetia > Pirellulales > Pirellulaceae > Stieleria > Stieleria bergensis. The sequence goes on along the minus strand of CP036272.1, from coordinate 6,398,798 downwards.
GTTCGTATCAACTTTTTCCGGCTGAGCGTCGGGACCAAAGGCAACGGCCACCAAGCCCACTTGTCCATCGGGTTGATCAACGGTGACGGGGCTAAGTGCGACATCTGCAGGCAGTGTGTCCAGGCCACGCTGAGTCTGAATCATGACCTCAAATGCGCCCGATTGCGCGGGTTCAATCGCGACCTTGAGTTGTTGTTTCTCGGCATCAAATTGCCAAGCTCCGATGGGGCCGTCGACCGAGCTGACCATGAAGCCCGCCGGAATCATCACGTCCAGCGAACTCACTTGGCCTTGTGATGTACGAACATTTAACTGGTGCGTGCCGTCAACGACACCTGGGCCCGGGATAAAGAGGTTTGACGATTCGACAAAGAACTGTGTTTCCTCGGTGGTCACATCGCGAGCCATCGGCTTCAGGGTCACCGTCGCATCACCAAGGCCGAGTAGCACGGTGGCTTCGGTTTTGTCTTTGCCAGCTGAGGGTTCCACGCGAACTGCGGTATTGCATGAGATTTCCCAGTCAGCTTGGTCAAGCTGTACATCAATCTTGCGTAGCGCTGCTGGACCTGTCAGCACAGCGATCCCCTGTCGATGCTGGATGTCTTCGAGCTGGAAATCAAACTCGGCTTGATAATCCGCCATGGCAGGTTCGCCGGCGGGTTGGTTTTCAGGGACAGGGATGCTGATCACGTAAGCCATGCCCAGCTGGGGGATGACTTGTTTGGATAATCGCAGCCCTTGCCCTTCGAAACGCGTCAGGGTTGCCGGCGCTTTGAGCAGCAAGAAGCGATCACCAGGTCGGCCAGCGATTGACACTTGCCCCGTAGCAGTTAAGCGGTTTTCTTGATGTTGGATCTGCCATTGTTGGTTGATCGAGTCCGCAGCAACGAAGCCAGCTGGAACTTCCGCACCTGCCTGACTGGCGTTGCTAAACAAGATCGCGAGCAGCAACACGCCGGTGGTTGCCGTCTTGCTGACGACGTCTGAGCGAGCTTCCTGTTTGGCAGCTTTCACCGCGGCACGCTTCTTGCGGAAGTTCTTCCAGCCCTCTCGCCCCCAAGGCCAAACGAACTTGGCGAATGCCCACAGCTGCGGTGCGATCAAATAGGCCACCAGCCAAGCGGCAATCAGCACGAACAGTCCCGGTGCTCCATTGGGTTGCAGCAGGGTTGCCACAGCCAGCAGGCAAACAGCGAACTGCTGTACCGCTGGACGCTTTGGTTGCGACTTCAGTCGATACGAAGCGAGCAACAGAATGATCGCGGCGACGGTCAGGCCAACTCCCGGCCATGAAACTTGAACCATCCATGTTGGCAAATTGTTGACAGCGACCTCCACCGCTTCACCCGAGGAGAGCACCGGTAGGTTGAGTTCTAGCTGCTGAATTTGGCTGCCATGGTTCATGGCCACGTCCGTTGCAGTGATCGCGACGGCAAACGCTGCGATGCCCGCGGCGATGCCAAACACTTTGTAGATCGCAGATCGACGCAGCAACCAAGTCGCCAAGGCAACAAAGAAGCCAATGCGAATCAGCAGCCAGATGCCTTGCTTGACGATCCATTGGAATCCGGTTTCCGCGAGCACGGGCTTTGGTGGCGCGATCTCTTTGGAAACCGGCACCAGGACCTGATGCTTGTCGCTGTGGATTCGCCATTGAGTCTTCAAGACAGGTGCGAAAACGACCGGCAAGGACAGCACGGGTTGCGTTGACTTGACCGCTGGTTTGCTGATTCGCAGCGTGACTGGGATCGGTCGGTTAGGATCACCACCAGGAAGTGGAATCAGCGTGGCGTCCTTGGTTTGTCTGGCGTTGACAGGTTTGCCATCCACGCTGACATCCCAGAGACGAACGGGGTCGGCCGGCAGTTTGACTTTTAGCGACCGTCCGCCCAGCGATTTAACGTAATAGGTGATCTCGGTAGCTAGCTGGCCATCCTTGGTCACATCACTGTTCACTTCACTGAATTCAACGATCTGTGCGGCGGTCGTTCCCGGCTGGAACCAGCGAACATTCAGGCTCAGATTGAACGGACGTTCGGTGTATTGCCAGGTGCCAAGGGCTGGAGCGGTGCTCAGTAGGCGTAGCTCGGCCGGCAGTTCCAGTGGGTCCAAGACCAGCATCCCATCGGAAACCGTTTGCGCTTCAAGCTCGACTTGCATCGGGCTGACCACTTGGATGTAGCCACGTTCGTTTTGCACTTCCTGTGGCGTAATCAGTCCGGCTTGGAACGTGCCGCCACCTTCGCCGGGGTTTTCTTCAAAGGTGACCAGCAAGGTAAACGCACCCATGACCGGTTGATGCAGGGTGACAATCAACGTGTCCTCTTCCCGCCGCCAGGTGCGAACATCCTGCCCATCGACGTTCACATTCCCTAGCGACTGGGGGACGGTCAGTTTCCACTGGGAAACCGGCGCGCCGGTGACAAAGTAATTGATCAGTGCACTGCCATAGACGGTTTCTTGGCTGAGCGAATACAGATGGAAGACATCGGACTGTACGCTGCGTTCGAGTTGTTCCACCTGCATGGTTGCTGACCAGTCGGCCTGACGAATGCGGAACGCTTGTTGCAAGTTCTGCGTTGGAGTTGGGAACGAGGCCAAGCTCTTTTCAGCCAAGTGATCGGTGGTGCCCGTGGTCAACCGATAGCCTGGATCGGCTGCGACACCGATGTCACCACGGACCGACTTGGTTTCTGGAAACTGAATCGGTCGCAGCTGCCAGTCACCGGTGGCTGCGTTTTGAGTTTTCTCCAGCACCAAGCGGACCAACTGACGGCCCGAGACATCGCCACGAAAGACGATCTTTAAGTTGCGAACGTTCTGGCCTGCGTCAATCTCACTGGCCACGATGTAGTCGGCAACATTTGCACCGGTTGCCGAAACAACAGTGTGGTCATCTGGAATATGAACGTCCCATTCGCGAATGGGTGCTTCACGAATGTCCAGTTCAATGTCTGCTTGAAGCGATTGCTCGGTTTCAGTCAGTCGGTAGACCGAGATTTGCGAAACGCTGACTTCGGGCTGCACGCGATCAGCCAACACGCCATAGTTGTACTCGCTGGTGGGGAAGCGATAGGCGAAGACTTGTCGGGCCTCGATGGCTTCGGCTGGGAATTGTTCGGGTGCGAGTTGGGTCAGCCCCGAGATCTCAGTGGGCTCCAGACGAACCGATCCCAGGTTGGAAAGTCGCACGTATCCAGAATGTCGAACGGCATCAACGGGCGTTAGACGCATCGCTTTCGCTTCAATGGGAAAGGCACCCAAAGCGGTTTGAGTTTGGATCACAAAATCCGCCTTCGCATTGATGGGCTGGCTGAGCACAATCTGCAGCGTTCGCGAGGTGGTTGGATCAGCTTGGTCATCGGCGGGAAGGACTTTCCAAGAAATGATGTTGGCTCCTTGCACTTCCAGGATTTCGCCCGGGCCGGCAATCGTCATGTCAATGCGGGACAGTTCGCCTTGGAGAATCTGATAGCTGACGCGATGCGCTTGACGCAGCAAGCCCGCACCGATTTTTGTTTCGGTAAAGCCAGAGGTGGTGAAGAACAGTTTGCCTGAGGACTCTTCACGCGATTGCTTCCAACGCACCAAGGCTCGACCGCTTGCAGGAAGAAATCCTACCCAGTCTTCACCTTGGCGATTGGGAACGATGGTGTCCTTGCTGGCTTGGAATTCGATGCTTGGCTCGATGCCTTTCAGAGCGATCGGCACGACAGCGCTGGCCGCGACGGTGAAGTCCATGTGTCGCCAATCTTGGTGCTCATCTAGCTTGGCAACAAAGTCAAGTTCCAGTGGGTATTGGCCGGGCTTGTCAAAGTGCATTTGGTAGAGGGTTTGTTTGCCCGTGCTGACCAGTTGCAAACGTGTTCCCGCAACGCTAGGTGACTTGCTAATGGCTGCGTTGCCAGAGAGTACCTTTAAAGTGGCATCGTCTTGCGAAACAATGGCATTGCCACGCAATTTAAACTCGATGGATTTCCCATTGGGGTGCAGGGTTCCAATCAGGGTGCTATTGGTGATTTCAACAGGTGCTGGAGCTCCGTTGCTGCGACTGAGTTGCAGGACGATCTGACCGCCTTGGTTGGTCTGCAAACGCTGGATGCCGTTCTGGCCATCCAGTGGGACAAAGCCATCGGCCTTGGCAATTTTGGCAACGACTTGAGCATCGTGCTGAATCGAGATCACGGCGGCAAAGCCAATCGAGTCACCAGCGGTTAAGTGTGTCAGTTCACGCTGTGCCGGTAAGCTGAGATCATTCGAGTTCACTTGAATGATTGCTTGGAGGTCTTTGACGTCTTCGCTGACATGCAAGTCGAGGAATCGCGATTTGCCAGCCTTTCGCACTGCCCAGGACGTCAAGCCTTTGCCGGTGACGTTGGTGACCAAGCCTTGTCCTGCGATACCGAAGGTCAGCGTTTTGGCCTGTCCCTGAATCACTTTGGCTTGGAGCGTGATTTGCTGGGCGACGGAGTCGCTCTTGACGGTCACCTTGGCGTCAACCGACCCTGAGAAAATCACGGGCAGCTTGGGCTTGCTGATGGCGTTGCGCAGAATCACAAAGCCGCCCTCGCCTGCGTCTAGGACGTTCTCAGAGGCAGCCTGATCGGTCGCCGTTTGATCTGAGGTTTTGTTGGCATCGTCTTGCGCGATCGCTCGACCGCTCAAAAGCAAGGTCACCAGGGAGGTGATCAGGAGACATCGTTTCAGCATGTTCATGACGTTAGACATCAGTTGTTGGACAGCGGTACGCGAGGCGTCCGTTGCGGGAGTAAGGTGAGCGTTCGTGTTTCTTGTTTGGTGACGGGCGGGCTACTGAATGAGCTCTGCCTGTTGAATCATTTGGATCAGTTCGGCGACCCGTGGTGCGCGGCGTTGTTCTGATGGCAATGCCTGCAAGGTGCGGAAAAGTTCCTTGAGGTCGACGGTTTGACCGATCGCATCGCCACGTAACTTGGCCGCGAACAAGGCTGCGGTGGCAGCCAGTTGCATGCTGGGAGCAGCTTGGTCCATTTCGCTGGTGTGTGACTGGTAGGGGATCGGCCAACGCTGTTCAATCATGCGGCCCGTTTCCAGGTCTTGGAAACGAACCGAAACCGAACCAATATCGCCTTGTCCATCAGGATTGACTTGGAATTGATACACCGCGACGCCAGCTTCTTCGGCAGCCATTTCTGCCGCGTCGACCTTGTCGTTGCGGAAATCTTCCTTTTTCAAGGCGTGCTTTTCGAAACCCAGCAACTTGTATTGACCCACTCGCTGTGGGTTGAATTCGACTTGCACTTTGACGTTCTTCGCAGCCGGACGCAGAGCACCTGCGACCTGCTGGGCGAAGCGATCGTCTGATTCATCCATGCCATCGATGATGTAATAGCGACCATCGCCTTTGCGAGTCAGCGTCTCCAGGACTTCGTCGTTCAGTCCATTGGCACTGATTCCAGCAGCGTCAAAGGCGATGCCTGATTGACGCATTTGAATGACACGTTTTTGCAAGCTCTCTGGATCTGCGTCGCCTAAGTTGACGGCTCCATCGGTCAGCAAAACGATGCGGCTTTGGTACTGTCCACTGCGATGACCTTCGCGAGCTTTTTCGTAAGCCAGCTCCAGAGCGGTTTCCAGATTGGTTCCGCCTTCAATTGGCTGTTGGATGACTTGTTGCAGCAGTTTGTCGGTTTGGTTGCCGGCGATTTGTTCAGCCACCAAACGAGGCGTGCGAGCGAAACTGATGAGCGTCACTTTGTCGGTTGGCTTCAATTGCTTTGCCAAGGCGCTGAGCGCCTCGGTCAACAGTCGTCGGCGATCGGCGCGTTCCATGGATCCCGAATGATCAAGCACCAATGTCAGCGAAAGTGGCGTCGCCATTGAACGGCCACTCGCAGCTGTCCGCATCGAGACACGCATCAAGTTTCGTTGCTGCAAAAAGGGATGCACGCATTGTTCTAACTGACAGGCAACTTTGCTGTCTTGACTGGGGTTGGGATCTGAGTAGTCCAGGGCGTTGACGAATTCTTCAATCCGAACTTTGTCCGCTGCAGGCCACTGGCCTTGCGAAAGTGCGGTCCGAGCAAGCTTGAAAGCCACATCACTGACGTGAAGCGAGAAGGTTGAAAAGGGTTCTTCGCTAGCGCTGGTCTCGTTCAATCCTGCGGTGCGCTGGGCATCTTTCTTTTCTGCTGCTTGCGATTGTTTTTGAAATCCAAAGGACTCTTTGATGCGTCGTGACTTGGCAGAGACATCTTTGCCCGCGACCGCTTGGCCGTCGCGTTCGAACGTGACATCAAAGTCGACGTTGTCGTCAAACGAGATGTCAGCGATTCGCCAGCCCAGCGGCACACCTTTGGCGCCTTTGCCGCGAATGGATTCGTCGGTGGGTTTGCCATCGGCTTCACCGTGTGATGCTTTGGCGTCAAGCATCTTGAGTCGTCGTTCCAGTGGGACGCTCAGGATGATTCCCTCGGCGATTTCGCCTTCTAGCATCGATTGGCCATTGCGGTTGCCCTTTTCGGCGTAGGAATAGAAGTCGCGACTGGAGTCTTCACCAGCTTGTCCTGCGTCAAGGGAATCACCTGCTTCGTGATTGAAATCCCATCGTTGTTGGTTTCCGCCTCGTGCGTTTTTTTTGCCTGACTCAGGTTTGGCAGGTTGCGGCAGGGCAACGCCTCGGCCGGCAACCCCGCCCCAGTGACTGTTTTGGTAACGCGTCTCGTTGGGTTGCTTGCTTTCGCTCAATGAGCTCAACTTGTCCAGCTCACCGCTAAGCGATTCGGTTTCGAATTCAACGATTCTGGATTCATCAGCTTCCTTGAACTGTTCCAACATCTTTTCCGCGTTGTCGGTGGCAGTCTTTGATCGAAGCGCTGATCTCTGATCGCGAATGATGCCGCGAACCGCTTCTTGGCTTTTCAGCGTCTCTTCGAGTTCTCTGACTTCAGCAGCAGCTGGTTCCTTGGCGGCTTGGGCGGCGCTGGAAAACTCACTGGCTGATCGCTCGACTTCACGTAATCCCATGGCAAACAGGTCGGTAGTAGCCGGAGCATCAACGGGTGCTGCTGCATTCGAAGGTTGTGTGGGGACCGGTGGTGTGCCAGCGACGACCGCAAGTAAGCGATCGCGATCAATGAGTTGCATTGAGTCGCTGTTCTTTTCACCACCACTGGCTGAGCTAGGCGGCTGGTGTCCATTGGAATCCACAACGATGCCCCCAACGATCAGGGCTTCGGTGGCGGACTGGGCTTCGGTGGCGGACTGGGCTTCGGTGGCATCAACGGACTGGGCTTGGGTGGCGGACTGGGAGTCACGACCAGAAACTCGACCATTGGTTGCAGTGCCGGTGATGGGCTGGTTTGCGACTGCGCCCAAGGCGTCCAGGGACAAACTCATGTCGGCGTTCGACACGCGAGCGTTTAGCTCGACGGCACCGCCGCCGCCACCCATTCCGCCGCCACCACCACCAAACCCGCCGCCGCCAAATCCACTGCCAGTGAATCCATTGCTGATGATTGCGTTGCGGTTGGCGCCGCTTGAGTTTGCTCCACCGCTGCCACCCATGGGGCCGTCGTTGCCAGGTGCAAATCCAGCAACGAGAGGCGGCGCGCCTGGCTGGCCGCCTCCGATTCCACCCCCATTGCCACCACCCTCGGCTATGCCGTCAAGATCCATCCCACCAAGGCCAGCGTATCCATCCGTTGGTTGGGCAAAACGCAATCCTTGGTTCGGCTGGCTTGATTGAATTCCCGAATCCATCCAAACGCCCCCAGTGGCACCATTGACCCCGAAACTGGATTCGTTGCCGGCATGCTTGCTCATCCATTCCGCATTCATGATTCCGTCTCCATTATTGTCGACGTCTCCAAGCAAGCGGTCCGCGCCTCCCTTTCGTTTTGTTTTGCCGGTGGGAGCAGCGAGATCAACAGGCATTCTGGTTGTTTCGTCGCTCAGTTCCAGACTGCGAGACGCTCGATCGTTGATCCCCAGTCTGCCGGGAACTGAACCGAATCCACCCGCTTGATTGCCACTCAGATCGTTGGTTCCAGGTCCGTTGACGCCGAGTCCGGGGCGGCTCATCAATCCAGTGGCTTGGCCCTGTTGAGCTTGTTGCTGGCTTTGGCGTTGCAAATGCTCCGCTTTCTGGGCAACCCTTGCGGTGGCCTCGGGGGCCAGTTTCATCTGCGGTCCAGCTGGCAGGTCTTTCACATCGTCTGCCAAGTAATCGGGCGTTGGCAGCGTTGCCTTGCCTTCGGTGGTGGCTCTAGAAAAAAAGTTCGAAACGGGGCCGGAAGAAGGAGTCGTTGCAGGCAACGCTTCTTGAGGCTTCTTGGTGATCGGACCCGAAGGCTGTCCGCCATCGCCACTGCTGGGTTCTCCAAACGCTTCTCCGAATCGTTCGCGTCGCCATTGACCACGCACTGGTTGGTCTCCATCACTTTCTCGATAGCGTGATCGGGATTCCGTCTCCGCGGACTTGTTCAACAGGGACAGTCGTGACTCTAAGTCGACGATCTTGGTGCCGGTTTTCCAGTCAGAGTCAGCGGACTGACGGGCTGGCGATTGGGGTGCAATGAACTTGTCCGATCCCATGCTGAAACTGTCGTCAAGGGAGCCCCGAGCCGATTCGATTTGCACCGATTCGGCTTGCTCAGCAAATCGTTGATCATGCAAAGAATCAATGATCGCACCGCGTTTGTCGCCCTCTGTGGTACTTTTGTAATACAGTTGAGGCTCGGCTAACGCACCATCGATCGCAGTCGCGGGAGCTTCTTCGATGTCGTAAAGGAATGCCTTGGCTGCTATCGCGTTGTCTTCAACGAGCGCTTGCGCATCATTGGCCATCGTGACGCTGCGGTATCGCCTGCTATCAGTCGGAGCGAATGCTGCAAATTGACGGTAACTTGGCAGCAACATGAAAACGCTTACACTGGCGAGCGCCAGCACGGAGGCGGCGATCGAGATCCAGCGGAGCAAGTTGCGTTTGTTTTGCCACACAGGCAGCGCGTCTTGGGCAGCGGACTGAAGATCACCGGAAGCTGTGGATTGTGTCGCCGCTGCGATTCCTTTCGGTGCAGACTCGATTGCCGCCAGCACGTTCTGCCGCCGGTCACTGGACAGTTTCCACTGACCTGCATCCCAATCCGCTAGTTCGGCAAACGTGTCCGTCGCTGGTTCGCTTGCGGAGGACTCTGATGTTCCGGGTGGGTCGGCTTGCAAGGCGACCACTTCGCGCATCAAGTCATCAACTTCCGTGATTTCCTTGACAAACACAGCCAGTTCTTCACGCTGCTCGATCAAACCTTGCAGTTGCTCGCATTCCATGTCCGAGGCTTCACCGAGCACCATGGCAATGATGCGGGTTTGTAGCTCCAGGTCGATCGTAGGTTCGTTTTCTTGGCTCATCGGACGATCGTCAAAAGACGTTTTGGCAGGAAGTTGCGTTTGATTCTGAGAAAAGGGGGCGGAGGTCAGGTTAGGCGCCGTCGATGCCCAAGGGGCGTAATCGATTGGCCAGGGAGGTTAGGATGTTGTGCAGGCGATAGCCGACATTGCCAATGCTAAGACCAGTTCGTTCACTGATTTCGCGATACTTCATGCCCTCGAAGTATTTCAGCCGAACGATCTCCTGGTCTTTTGCTTCCAGTTGATCGATCGCTTCCCGCAGCAATTCACAGGCTTCGATCCGCTGACTGATCGCCTGAGGGCATTGCTGAGGTTGCAGCGAGGCCATTGCCAGTACCGCGACCGGTGATGACGTTCTGCTGGCCGAGCTTTTGGCAGCGGCGTCCCTGGCAACTGAGGGATGGCTCATGGTTTCATTCCCCTGGTGACTTTCACCGGACGCGGTGCCACGCTCTGTTTCCTGGCCCTCAGCTTTTTCACCACGGGCGGAGTGATTGGAGCGGTGTTCGTGATTGCTGGGGCGGCTTTGTGTGAAGCTGCCCGTGGCCGTTGTGCCATCGCTGGCAAATTGTTCAAGTAGTCGTTGGGCTGCTGAACCTGGTGGTAGTTCAGCTTTGTTTTTTCTTAAGTAACCCAGCACGCCGTTGCGGACGCTGCGATACAGCCAGGCCTGCGGGTTTTCCACCGTTTGCCAGTGGACGTGCAGTTTCATAAACACTTCCTGCACAATCTCCTCGGCCACTTCGCGTCGGCGCAGCATTGAAAATGCATACCGCAGCAAGGGCGTTTCTAGCGATTCAAAGAGCTGGCGCAGGCACAGATCCCGCTGGCCAGCGGGGCCGCTGGCTTCGATGGAGCTGGGCTCACCGGCATTCGGTTCCGCAGTGCTCGGCTCGAGGGGGATCGAAGGTGTCAACATGCACTCGGGTGCTAAAAATCGCTGGTGGGAGTCACTTGATGGGAAGGTCAGCCAGGGGGAGATTTCCGTGGAAACCTTGCCCGGTAACTAGATGACTCGCCAGAGAACGCTTTCTTAGGAAGAAAAAGAAATAATAGGAGCAGATGGCTATTCTAGACGGCAATCTCTAAGCTGGATCACAGATTGAGGTGATCCGCAGATCGCTGAAACGAGCGTCACGCTCCTGTGAACAGGCTCTCACGCTGGCTGCTTTGCCGATTTGCTTGGATGCAATTGCCAAGCTTTCCTTACGAAAGACCCTCGTGCCATGAATCAACTTGCGAAAGCCACCGAGCGTCTGATGGCGATGGATGATCGCACTTGGCAACGGCATGCCAACCCTTGGAGCGGCTGGACGCGCGTGCTTTCGATGCCACTGTTCTCCATCGCTGTTTGGAGTCGCGATTGGATTGGCTGGTGGTGCTTGGTCCCGTCATTGCTTACCATTGTTTGGGTCTGGATCAATCCACGCCTGTTTCCTCCGCCCGCTTCGCTTGATAACTGGATGTCGCGCGGCGTGTTGGGTGAACGTGTTTGGCTGGCAGACTTGCCCGGTACGATCGCCGATCACCATCGACCTGTGATTCGAGCCACGACCTGGATCGCATCACTCGGTGGTTTGGTGTGGCTGGTCGGCCTGTGTACCTTTGACTTGACTGCGACGCTGGCTGGCCTGACCGCTTCGATGCTAGGGAAACTGTGGTTTCTTGATCGGATGGTCTGGATTGAACGTGACTCTCCAGTTGAACGTTTAGAACCCTCAATAACGCATGACTGATCACAACGCTGTCGCTTCGATCTTAATCACCGGTGGTTATGGATGTATCGGTGCTGAGACCACCAAGTGGTTGCTGCGCCATACGGATAGCCATGTCACCGTTTGTAGCCGCCAAGTCAGTCAGAGCCGCACCGCCAGTGTGTTTGCCGATGTCGATCGATCCCGCCTTCGCTGCGTTGCCGTTGATGTGCGTGAGCAAGCCGAATTGCAGCAACTCCTGAATGATCACAAGATCACTCATGTTGCCCATCTCGCCGGATTGCAAACCCCGGATTGCAATCAGCATCGTGACTTGGGCATGCAGATCAATTTGGGTGGCACGCAGAATTTGATCGAAGCCATGAAGGCGAGTGGTTTGCCCCTCCAACGCTATGTCTTCGCCAGTAGTGTGGCTGTTTATGGACCGCGGGCGAGTTACCCGACAGGGGTTGTCCCGGTTTCTGCTGTGCCGCAGCCGGTCAACGTTTACGGTGCCTGGAAATTGGCTGGTGAAGTGATTAGCCGTCTGTTTGCCGAGGAGACCGGTGTGCCCACGATCAGTGTCCGGCCGGGCGCGTTGTTTGGACCCGGGCGTGATGCTGGACTGACAGCCACGCCCACCACCGCGCTGAAGCATGTCGCCAAGGGGCTGCCCTATCAGATCCCTTATCGCAGTCGCCAAGATTATTTGTACGCGCCGGATGTTGGCGCCGCAGTGGCGCAAACGCTGGTCGCACCATTTTCTGGTTACGATGCATTCACCTTGCGCGGGCACAGCGTCAACACTCAGCAGTTTGTCGATGCGTTAAGCTTGGCGGTTGCCGAGTTAGGGATTGAGCATCAAATCACCATCGGCACGCAAGAGGTGCCTTTCATCTGTGATCTGGATGAAGCTCCTTTTTGCCAAGCGTTTCCCAAGGCCCCGCTCACCGATCTGCAGGCTGCGATCAAGCAGTCGTTGGAAGTGTTCCAGCAGGCAGTCACAAAACGCTAGCTGTGGGTTGCGGTGGAAACGATGCGGGCAACGGACCGGCGTCTAACGCCAAGGCTGCGAGACTGGGCCGCAGATGGCAATGCTTGCGATCAACAGTGGCCTACTTTCTAATGTGATGTAGAACACTTCTTTCCTTTGCTCATACCAGGGTTACCACCGATGGTCTTTTGTTCACTTTATCGACGCTTTGCCCTCACCGTCGCTGTGGCGACTCTGGCCGTCACCCAGGGGCAGTTTGCTGCCGGGCAGTCGGTGGTTTGGGGCAAGTTTCAGAACGGCGGTCAGCCATACTCAGCGGAATCAGAACTGCCGGTCGAATGGTCACCGGAAGAGAATATCGCCTGGACAGCAGACATCACGGGTTACGGTCAATCGACGCCCGTGATTGCTCATGGCTTGATCGTTGTCACCTCGACCAGTGGTGACAACAAGGATCAGTATCATGTCTCCGCTTACGACGTCCAGTCAGGGAAGAAGGCCTGGGAAGTCACGCGGGAGAATCCCTCGCCGTACAAGAACACACCCATGGTTAGTCGAGCGGCTCCCTCGGCGATCGCAACCAAGGCGGGGTTTGCAGCCTTCTTCGAAGGAGGCTTGTTGCTGGCAGTCGATGGCGACGGCAATGTCTCGTGGGAGCAAGATTTAGTCGCCAAGCACGGCCAAATCGAAGCGCGTCATGGATTGGCTGCGTCGCTTGAGCAAGATGCGGAGCGGATTTTCGTTTGGGTTGAGCGAAGCCAGGATCCTTATGTGCTAGCCGTCAATCCTGAAACCGGCGAACAGATCTGGCGTTCGGCCGGTGTTGGGGCAGCCTCTTGGTCATCGCCTCGTCTGGTGCCGGTCGGTGAAGGTGCTCATCTGGTTTGCAGCGCCAGTGGCAAAATCGTGGGTCTGGATCCAGTCAGCGGTCAACGGCTTTGGGAGTTTGACAAGATTGCCAACAACTCTTCGTGCACGCCGATGCCTGTCGGCAAGGGACAGTTCTTGATTGGCGCCTCGGATGGTCGTGGTGCTGCAGTGGCTGGTGCTGCAGCGGAATCCAATGGCTTGGTGCAGATCACCAAGCAGGATGATGGTTCATTCGTCGCCGACTACAAGTGGCAGGCAGTCAAGGCAACTTCAACCTTTGGGAGTCCTGTCGTGGCGGGGGAGACAGCAGCGATCGTTAGCCGCGCCGGTGTGCTGTATCGCCTGGATTTAGAAACCGGCGAAAAGGTTTCCACCGGTCGGATTGATGCCGGTGGGATTTGGGCGACCCCAATCGTTAGCGGGGACAAACTTTATCTCTTCGGCTATAAGGGGACAACCTCCGTGGTCTCGTTGGCCGACGGCAAGCAGATCGCCAGTAACCGGTGTTGGGATGCCACAGGCCCCGGGGCAAAAACGCCAGGATTCGGTGGCGGAAACGTCTTGTACGCCGCAGCCATCGCAGGCGATCGGTTGATCCTTCGTCGCGGCGATAAGCTGTATGCGATTGGCAAATAGAGCTTGCCGCGAGCCTCGATCATTCAAGCTTGAAACGCCAGTGAGCGAGTCGCGGTTCTCGCTCGCTGAATCTATAACGTCTTCAGACGGCGTTTTCTGCGCCACAGGAATGCGCCCAAGGTCAGGCCACCAAACAGAACCACGACTCCCATGACTTGAGCCCAGGCGGAGCTCAGGACAATCTTGTTGACCAAGCTGAAGTGTTGGTCGTTGGTCTTGGGCAACTGCCCACTGAACTTGGCGACGTGATGAAGTAAGCTAACAGCCATTGAGTTTTCAGGAATCTCTTTATGGCAGGCAACACAGGTTCCGTCACGGGTCATGTGTTGCAACTCTTCGCGGTTGAAGGCTCGGGAGAGTTTCCAGTGATGGCCTACCGTGGCAACTTGATTGCCGTCTCGATCAACAATTTGCGACCAGTCATGGTCGAGATTGGGAATGGATTCCATTTGAGGTTGGGCTCGTTTTGACAGCACCGTTCCGTCGGTGGTTTGCAAGTCGACAAAGTGCTTTTCGTTCCATGGTCGTGGTCCACCGATGCCCAAACCCAAAGCCTTGTCCGACGCGTGACAGGATTCACAGGTCCGCGCGTTCTTGGTCATCGTGTGCGGTTGCGTGGGGCTCATGTCGATCGCGAGCTGCCCCTCGTCGCCACTGCCTTCCATCCCCGCGGGCGTCCTGAAAATATGGTTGGTCAGAATTGGTTTCCCATCAGGACCAATGATGGTGACTGATGGTTGGCAGCCTGGTGCCAGAGGCGTCACACGGCCTTCGCCGTTGATTCCCATGATCGGATCTTCCCAGCGCAGATAGCTTCGCTGTTCGCTCACTTTGCCTGGAATGATCGTGTCAAAGCCTGCTTCGCCATCGTTGGTTCGGTGCTCGGGGTCAGCATGCTTTCTGCCGGCGGCGACCCAATCAAACCCTGTTGCCGATTCATTGCACTCTGGGCATTGATCCTTTTGGCTGTAGTCAACTTTCACGTGACAGCCATAGCACTGTGGCGTCCAGCTGGCATGGCAGGTGTAACATTCCATTCGATCCAAGTGTTTGGAGACGCCTTGCATCGCGACCAAGCCTCGCGTGCTGATCGCTTTTTCTTCGACCAGCTTTTTCAGCGGCTTGAGCCGAAGGTCTTTGCCTTCGGCGGTGTAGACAATCACTTCATCGCCGTCGCGGACGACGTTCTCGTAAGGATTGCCGCGCGCGGTGAGCAGGAAGCCGTCTTTCTTTTCATGTGCATAGCCAGCCCAGGTGTGTGGCAGCTGTTTGTCCGTGATTCCACGTGCCTGGCCATCGGCAGGCGTCATTGCGAATTCGTCCATGTATCCCAACGGCAATTCCCACGGAAAGCGATCGGGAGTTCCATGGCAATCGGAACATTCAATTTGCACCGCCGCCAAATTTGAAGCGGCCAAGAACCCATCGCCGTGAACATCTGTCGACGTATGGCAGTCCTGACACTTCATCCCTTTCTGATAATGGATGTCCTGTTCCATCGCGATGTAATGCTTGCTATGAAGATCCGGCTGTTCCTTTGCTTCGGCGGTCAACGGCGAAGGGTACGGCGTTTCCATCAAGCCTTGAAATGAGACCCCGATGCGTTTGCCCCGGTTGTGGCAGGTGGTGCAGGTTTCCGCTGGCAAGCCATGGTAGCTGATTCCATGCACCGTGACCTTGGCTTCCCGAGTCCCTTGGATTTGGTGAGTCAGCGGGTGTGCGGTTTCGTCTTTTGGGATCGAGGTGTCGCGGCCTTCATAGAAACCTTCATTGCTGTAGGGAATGTGGCAAGACGAGCAACCCATGCCGCGAAAGTCACCGCGTCGGGATCGGCCTTTGACCGCGTGGTGACAGCGATTGCATTCTTGGCGAATGTAAGTGAATGCAGCCAAGCTGGGATCGTCTTTCAGCTGATCCAGTTCATCGAAGCCCAGTGCTTCGGGCAGCGGTTCATGCCTTTCAACAAAGACGTTGGGCTCAAGCTCTGTCAGACGCTGCATGTACTGGCGATAGGCGTCTGTCCCCAATCTTGCTTTGGGGTCCTTGGGGTTTTCAACGGCATAGTTGGCGTACTTATGCTCGTAACCTGTTAAGGCACCAAAGGACCAACAGGTGCCTTGGATCTTCCCTGCTTCGGTCATCATCAGGCTTTGCCACTGCACGCGGACTTGTTCTTCGTGACAGCGTCCACAGGTTTGCGCATTCACCCAGGGGCTGCCAGGATCTGGATAGAAGTCCTCTCCGCCGTGGGCAATGGCTTTGTCTTTCGTCTCCGTTGCGTCGCCGTTATGACAGATGATGCAGCCAGCCGGGTCGCCTGCGGCTTCGCCTTGGGCCATGATCTGGTTGAGCATCTCGGAACCGATTTCGCGAATCGGTTCAATTTCTCCATGGCAGGCCATGCAGCCCGATTGCTTGGCTTTGGGGAAGTGATCCACCAAACGCTCTTGCGCTGCGACTGGGCTCATCAGCCAGGCCAGAGCACAAAACAACGCTGCGGTGATCTTCGATTGTGGCGTGTGGGCACGGTGCATGAAGTTGCCTCGGTCAAGTTGCTGACGTCTAAGAGGAGCAGCGGTGGATCAGCAGCTATTGATACGGAAGCCAAATGATGCGGAGCAAACGGGCATCCAAGCGGGTCGCTCGGAGCCTCGTCAACGCCGCTGACGCAGTTGGCCGCCATCCTGCAGAATTGCTCTGGATTGCTAATCTCCCCAGCTTGCCAGTTCAATGCAAGCTCACTTGCCCAGAAAGCGGTGGCCGCTGGCAAACTTCATCCAGACTCGGGTGGTGGAGATTAAACGCAAGGGCATGCACCGAGCCATCACGTTGATGGTCTTCCGATCTGCATTGACACCCAGCGGTGCGCTATTGAATGCAGATAATCTCGCGTGCGGTGCGCTGGTACAGACAGCCTTCCGCCGCGGTCAGTGGAGCCAGCGTCCAGGTTTCGCCGGGTTTGCCCAAATCGTTCACTGCCACCAAGGCCCGTTGGTCAAAGGTCTCGGCGGTGGCATCGACCACGTACACGGTCCCTAACACGGTTGTGAAATAGATGTGGTTATTGATCACGATCGGTGTTGCCGCTGAGATATGCCCAAAGCCGTGGCTCAAGCGACGCTTGTCACCTTCGACGACGAAGCCGGATCCTGTGGCATCGCCGGAGTCGAACTGTTTCCATTGGTAAACTTTCTTACCAGCTTCATAGCGCACTTGGAGAGGAACTTGCAAGTGGTTGACTTCGCCCGATTCAAGATCGATGCGTCCCAAGGTGCCAGCCTGACCTCCCAGAAAGAAATGGTAGCGGCCAACACCGATGTTGCTGCGATGAGTCAGCATGTGTTTGCTTTTGCCTTTCTCAACCGCCTGTGGCGCCAGGTACTTGCCCGCTGATTCGTCAAAGCGAATGATCGAGCCTTGGTTGCGTACGGGAATCCGCTTGATCGTTTGACCACTGGCGAGATCAAGGACAACCAAATCATTCTTGTCAAAGCAATACGCATGCTGTTGGTCAACAAAGTGCGTGCCTTCGAAGTACAAACCAGGCCGTTCCCACACTTGATCGTGGGTTGCGTTTAGTTTGGAGAGTCCAATCCCATAGGGCTTTTCTGGAGGTGAGTGTCCGCCGCCTTTAGCATGCAGCAGCACCGTCTGGCCGTTGACTTGGCCGAGCGCACCTTTGCTGTGCACGCTGATGCCTTGCGGCAATGTGTCGACTGCTTCCCCGGTCATCGCATCAAAGGTTCGGACATGCATCCACGGCCAACCGGTCTTACTGTTTTTGTCATAGTCTTTGGCGGTTTGCTCGCGCCGCAGCGGATCGGCCGAGTCTCGCATCATGACGTAATACAGTTTGCCTGCATGCAGGAAAGGCTGGAACTGTTTTGCCGAGTGTTTGGTGCGAACGTCAAACGGCTTTGCCCAGACTTTTTGCCCTGTCACGGTATAGCACGCCATGTAACCGCCGGCGCTGACGAACCAGACATGTTTGCCATCGGTGACTGGCGTCGGCGTGGTGGAATCGGTGAAGGTTCCGTTGACTTGGTTGGGGCGTTTGCCCGGCAAGTCACAGCTCCACAGCAGTTTGCCAGTCTTTGCGTCCAGGCAGTGGCCGCGAGATTCTGCGGCCCAGGTGCCATTGTTGCGATTGTCTGTTTCGCTTAGCTCTTTGAAGCAGGTCAGGAAGAGCTTGTCATCCCAGACGGCAATGCCGCTGTGTCCCGTTTCTGGCAGAGGCATTCGCCAGCGAATGTTTTCGCCCTTGCTGACACTCCAGGTCGTTGGAAAGCTTGTCTTGCTGGATAAGTGATAGTTCTGGTTGGGGCCACGATGGCTCGGCCAGCGTTGTTGTGCCAACGCGAGGCTACTGAATGAAACCAGGGCTAACGATAGCAATAAGGAGTGGCGCAGCATGAGGCAGTCGTGGTGAGCGGAGACGAGCCGCGAGGTTGGCGGCAGGCAGAGAAGTGGGGCGAGCGAGCAACCGATCGAATCGCGAATCGGACAGCGTGTGGAAGCACACGCCGTCCCTGGATTGAACGGTTGCGATCCATCAAGGACCGGCTAACAGGGCTTCGGACCGAGTTCGATAGAGGAACGCGTCAGAGGTCAGCAAGGAGAGCAGCAACGCATTCATGCTGCCACCGCTTTCGCGATAGGCACGGTGGGCGTCTTGAAGCACAGGAGCATCGTTCAAGGTTTCGTTGCGTCCCATCCAAAAGCGAAAGGCGTGACGAACAAACACTTGTTCAGCACGTTCGCTGGCGGCAAGCTTCTCGATCAATTCGATTGCGTTGGAAACCTTCCCGTCCAGTTCAGGGTCACCGCTGTCGATGATCTCGCCACTGGTGTCCACAGGTTGGTCCAGTTCGGTGGTTCGAAAGATCCCTGCATGGTTGTACATCTCGAACGGCAAGCCCAGTGGATCCATTTTCCTGTGGCAAGTCCAGCAATAGGATTCACGGGTCACACGCATGCGTTCTCGCAGCGTGTTCTGCGGTTCGTCGGGTAGCATGGCGTCGACAGTGATCGGAACATCCGGGATGCCACCCCCAAGCAAACGCTCGCGAATCCAGCGACCTCGCAAGATCGCGTGATTGTCCATGGCGTCGGAGTGCGAGACCAGCCAGCTAGGATGGGTCAGTAAGCCAAGTCGTTGACCTTCCGGCGCGGTGGCCAAGACGCGATCGGGCTTCATCGAACCGGTACCAAAGCTGCGGCGACTGACACGGGCATGGATTTTGGGCCCGTTTAGCTTCGCCTGCGTCACATTATGATTCGCGTTGCTGTTCGCTCGATTCTTGGCGTCGTTCACTTTCTTCTTGGCATTGGCGACGGTTTTCTTCTGTCGGTCCAGGCTCTTTTTCAGCTGTTTGTTATCGGGTTCAGCTTTCACCTGGGCTTCCAGTTCAGCAAATTCCTTCTCCAGCGTCTCCAATTGCGCCCGAGCTTCTTTGGAAGCTTCTTCCGCACGCACTTTGGCTTCGGCAAGTGATCTGGCTCGTTCTTCGTTCGTGTTCTTGCGCCCAAAGTAAACGTTGTCACTCCGCGTCGCGACGACTTTGTCGGTCGTTAGCAGTTGCCGGAGGACATCTTTGTCTTCGCTCAAGATCAGTTCGATCAAGCGGTCGGTACTGGCCGTCGCGTCAAACATGGCCCGGTAGTGTGCAGTGCCGCGCGTGCTGGCGCCGGTTGCTGCCAGTGCTTTGGCATCTTTGCAGATGTATCCACCCAGGTCATAGTCAAAGTAGTCACGAAAGAAACGCGTGACGCGAGGCTTGCGGATGCTGGGGTCTTCCAGCATGCGTTTGACTTCGCGGTAAACGTCCTCTTTGGTTCGCATGCGGCCGTCTTGGATGGCCTGCTGCAGTTGTTCATCGGGCTGGATGTAGCTCAGTGCATGATTGACAGCCAGGCCTAGTTCCCAGTCTTTCAACATCACGCGACCATGTTCGTCTGGCTTGCCGCTGGTAGCCAGTTCTGATCGGAAGAGGGCATCTCGATCAAGAAAGATTGCTGACAAGCCAAGCATGACGCCTTCTTCTTTGCCCAGTTTATCGATGGTCTGTTGGGCAATCTCCAGGTAGCGTTCTGATTCCGACTTGCTCGGCGGACGATACGTCATCGCTTGGAACATGTAGTCCACTGCCGCGCGGAGTTTCTGTTCGTCCACACCCTTGTCTTTCATCAATTCGTAGACGGGCGTCAGCGGTCGAACCACTTTGGTGTTGTAAACAATCGCCGTTGGCAGTCCGCGGATGTCGCCTTCGATCTTGTAAGTCTTGGGGTCGTCAGTGATCTGTTCTGGATTGGCGATGCTAAGTGGTCCATAAGCCATGTATTCCAGAAGGTCATCAGCGACGTCCATGATCTGCGTGGCTTCGGCACTGTTGACGGTGTAGAACTCAGGGTAGTTCTCCAGTCCATGCTTGCGAGCGGAGGACAGAATCGCAGGCACGCTTTTGACGGCTGTTGCATAGGCGACGGTTCCGCCCTGCCATTGAATGATTCGGTCGGTGCCAAAGTACAGTTTTAGTTCACCACCATGATTGGTTGGAACCGCATCGCCGTGAGTGCGCAGTCCAGGCTTGGCAGGATCGTATTTGGCTTCGGTGTTGATCAGCTCGTTCAGTCGAGTGATGTGTTCTTGCGGAGTCAGTCTCCAGATTCGCGCAGGCGAAGACGTTGGCTTGAGCACAATGTTGCTCGGCAGTTGACCGAACAACAGTTCGTGATCGACAAAGTTCCCTTTGTTAGGATCCACGAGTGCCTGAAAGCCACCTTTGTCACGCATCACGTGACTGAGGCGTCCGACCACCCAGTCGGAGAACTTCAGGCGTTCAATCACGCCGGGTTGATCCATGTCCTGGGGTGGCATTTCCTTCAATGTCACCTGAGCCCAGACGGATCTCCAGACACCGGCATTGACTTCATCAACGGGACCTAAGTCGTGCAGAGAAAGTCCGCCTTCGGGATCCGTCTCGCCATGGCAGTCAACGCAATGGGTCGCCAGGAACTCACTGGCAAACCCTTTGAAGTCAACTTTGATTTTCTGGCCCGGCGTGTAGGTTTCGCCATTTTTCTGCGTGCCTTGAGCGGCCGCGAACGGCGCGGTGGCCAGCAGCAGGCCGGCCACGCAAAGAGAGTACACAAACCGAACAATGATCATGCCAAGATTTCCTTCAAGGGGCCTGTTGAGTCGTCAAACTTCTTCGCCATCTGGTCGCTCATGTTAAAGCGATCCACGTTTTGCCCCGCAACATTCAGCAACGTCGCATACAGCGAGTTGATCGGCCGCTTGCCTTCGACCTGAGTGAAGCATCCTGATTTGAAGATGCCTCCACAGTTGCCCAGCAACATGACGGGCCAATTGTTGCCGCTGGTGTGTTGCTTGTCTGCGTTATTGCTGGTGTAAACGATCAGCGTGTTGTCCATCATGCTGCCGCTGCCTTCGGGCACGCTGTCCAACGCTTCCATGATGCGCACCAACATGCGACTGTTGTACTGGCGAATCTTGATCCAAATTGGATTGTCGGGCTGCTTCATGTGACCCAGGTTGTGTCCCTGTTGATCAATGTCGAGTCCTTTCCAGGCGCCAAAGATCTCGCCACGACCGGAGCCAATCGTCAGTGTGTTGGTGATGCCAGAGGTGATCGACGAAATGCCTAAGTCTAATAAACAGTCATGCCAATCGGTTTCAAATTCAGGGTTGGTGTACCGCTCGTCGACCTTGGGAGCAAATTCGCGCAAGTGATCTGAGACAGAATCCAGGCGATCACGCAGCCCGTTCGCATCACGGAACCCTTGAACGTATTGGCCATAACGCTGGCCATCGGATTTCGGTAGCGAGTTGCCTTTTGCGGCAGCCAATTGTTCGATTTGATTCAGAACATTGGAACGAGCTTCGTGTTGGCGTCGAATGTCTCCCGAGGAGATGCCGCCATAAAGCATCTGGTACAGGTGGTTGGGATTGGAGTGCATGAAGATCGGCTGGCCAGCGCCACTTGCCGATAAGTTGGCAATGGTCGGCTTGCTGGTCATGTTCTCGATCGAGTCCATGCCGATACACAAGTGTGGCAGCATCGTCTCGGGCAGCACTTTGCTCAATTGATAGTCAATGGTCGCTGCACTGGGAGGAACGCCGTCGCCGCCTCGATAGCCACCCAGTGCACCGAAGAAGGCACTGTGAGATGGCGTGGTGTGCATGCCGTGCAAGCCATTGATGATGTGCAGCCGCTCTTTGTACTTTTCCAACGGGCTGATCGGCTCAGGCAGGGTCTTGTTGGCCAACGATCCGCTGCCAGTCATGCTCTTGGGGATACAGGTGGCTGGATCAAAGCCTTGGTTCTGCATGAAGAAGATGATCCGCTTTGGTCCACCACTGCTGGCAATCGCGCCCTGCGCCGTTTGCGAAGCAGCGGGAAGTCCAAGTGCGGCGCCGGCTCCGCCAGCGACAGCCTGAAGCATCTTTCGTCGATTCAGCATGATTTGTCTCTCTAAAGAGGGCCGCGTGAGTTGGGCCTAGATGGGTGGGTTGAAAGGCAGGTGGGGCACTAAAGCTGCTCTCGTTTCATTGCTTTAGTCGGCAAGATTATTCTACACAAATAAGGAATTGTCGCAACTTCTTGCCAGTGCATTGTTTACGTCGTCTCTGTTGGCTCGCCATTTGCCGAAAACGCCATGGTCGGCCATCGCTTTGAGCCACAGCGGGCAGCAGATCGCTTTAAATAATCGCCAGAAACAACCGGCACACACTCAAGTGGATCGGTTTCATGGTGCTACCGGCGTTTGTTCCCTTCTCTCAATGAAGTCACACCCATGCTGACTCCCTTTCATCTGGCCATTCAAGTACGCGATATCGATGAAGCTCGTGATTTCTATGGGAGCAAACTGGGGTTGCCTGAAGGACGCAGTGCGCCCACCTGGATCGACTTCAACATGTTCGGCCATCAGGTGGTGACTCATTTGAACCCTGCCATCGGTCGCGACGGCACGGTTGCCAATCATTGCAATCCTGTCGATAGCCAGTCCGTGCCCGTGCCTCATTTTGGAGTGATTCTAGAAGTCCCAGCCTGGCAGCAGTTGGCTGAACGCGCGCGTGACTTTGTCGATCAGTTTATCATTGAGCCCTGTGTGCGATTCGAAGGCCAGCCCGGCCAGCAGCACACGATGTTCTTTGCCGATCCCAGCGGTAACGCGTTGGAGTTCAAAGCATTTGCCGACATCGATGGCCAGCTGTTTGCACGCGACTGATGGATATCTGTTGTTGCAGACAGTGCTGGTGCCGGGGGTTGGGCGAACTTGTCGGAAGGAGAGACGCGATGTTGATTCGGATGGTGTTGATGATCGTTTGTGGCGGGATGGTCGCGCAGTCTGCCTGGGCCCAACGGGCTGCCCATCCGCTGGTAAATGTTCAGCGCGGCGACTTGCCGATCATTCTTTCCGCTCCACACGGTGGCAGTCAAGCGATAGCCGGCGCTGCCGAGCGCACGGGACAAGGCGTCAGGCAGTTTCGCAATCGGACGGATTTGAACACTGGAACGTTGACACAGGAAATCGCCAACGCACTGCAGCGCAAGACGGGGAAGCGTCCCTATTTGGTGGTCGCGAAGTTTCATCGCAAGTACGCCGATGCCAATCGCCGGCCACTGGACGCCTATGAGTCGTCACCCGCTCAGCAAGCCTACGACGCCTATCATCAAGCCCTGTCCGATGCGCGGCGCCAGGTGGAGTATCGTTGGCAACAAGGCATCTTGCTGGATATTCATGGGCAAGCAGCCAATCCCCAAGCAATCTACCGAGGCACACAAAACGGGGCCACGGTTTCGCATTTGTTAAAGCACCATGGCCGAGCCGCATTGATCGGGCCCGGCAGTTTGTTTGGTCAGCTCGCCAAGCAGGATTTTCCCGTGGTTCCCAATGTGGACCTCGCTGATCAAGATCATCCCAGTTACGACGGCGGCTACATCGTTGTGACCTATGGAAGTGATCGCGGTGGGACAGTGGATGCGATTCAGTTAGAGCTTGGACGCGACTTGCGATCTGCTGATCAGTTGGCAACGACTGCCGATCGCATCGCCAACGCATTGGTTGCTTTCGCAGAAAACTATCTTCCAGGCCTGGATGTCGATCGCTCCTCTTTGCCTTTAGCTGATCCACCGAAGATCGCCACATCACGTCTTTCGTCGCAGGGAGCGATCGTCAATTTTCATTTCGACGATCAGCGTTTGCAGTCCTGGCGCTTGGTGGACAGCGCCGATGCGGAGCTGTCGGTCGCGCCCACCGGTGGCAAGCTCACTCAGTCGCCCGCATTGAGGTTGCAAACAAGCGACGATCAAAAAGCAAGCACCTTGATGGCTTCCTTTCCACCGACCGGGCTGCCCAGGGTGGGTGATCGAATCACGTTGCAGTTTGATGCCATGCACGACGCGTTAGGGTTTCACGATCAAGCGTTTCAGTTTGGTCTGTTCGGACGACGAGCCAGCGGTCAGACACCTCCGAAGCATTTGCCGGTCGACCGGCCAGCCAGGCCGTTCACCGGTTGGTTTGCCGAAGTCGATTTGGGCAGTCGCACCACGCGTTCATCAGCCATCTTGCGGCGGGCAGGGGCGGCATCGCAAGCGGACCCCAGCCTGGATTCGCTTTGGCATGGGCCGTTGATTGCTCGCGATGACAACGATGCGCTGCCTGACCCATTGATGTTCACTCGACAGCGTAAGATCACGTTCTGGTTTGTGATTGAACGGGGGGCAGCGAACCGGCTTGATCTGTTTGTGCGAAATAGCGTGAGTGGAGATTCAGCAGGCTTGCTTGGCACGGTTGATGCGCCCGCTGATCTTCAAGTTCAGTCGGTCGGCCTACGCTTCGCTGCTCCCCAAGCAACATTGATCATTGATCAGGTTTGCGTTTCACAGCAAAAAAACGAAACGGAACCGAATGCGTCCTCTGTGAATGTCGGTGTTTACGTTGGAAAAGGTGTCGGTGGCAGTTTTAAGGATTTGCTGTTCGAGCTGGAGAAGTTGCCGGGATTGAACGTGCATCGATTGGCTGCTGAAGATGTGGAGGCTGATCAGCTGAAGCAGTTGGATGTTCTGATTCATCCCGGTGGCAGTGGCAGTGGACAAGCTCGTGCGTTGGGTCCAGAACGCAGGGAGGCAGTCCGCCGCTTTGTCGCTGACGGCGGTGGGTACATTGGAATCTGTGCTGGATCCTACTTGGCGTCGGCAGACTATGAATGGTCGCTTGGGATCATGGACGCAAAGGTGGTTGATCGCAAGCATTGGAATCGCGGGACAGGAACGGTGTCCATCGAAGCCACTGAGCAAGGTGCGAGCGATCTCTTGTTGCCGGACTCCGAGCTTCAAATTTACCATGGGCAAGGCCCGCTGTTAGCGCCGGGGAATCATGATCACATTGAAGACTTTCAGACGTTGGCAACGTACAAAACGGAGGTTGTCAAAAACGGTGCATCGCCTGGAGTGATGATAGGGACCGTCGCGATGGCCAAAGGCAGGTTCGGGCAAGGAGCCGTGATTTGCTATAGCCCGCATCCCGAGTTGACAGTGGGCTTGGAGTCGCTGCTCGAGCGAGCGATTAAAATGGTGGCTCGGAAGACCAGAGGGAAAGGCGATCAATGAACCGATCAAGACTGCTCGCAGCCATCCCAGACGCCAGCGTCGACACATTATTCACGGTGCATTCCTGTGAGGTCATTCATGTCCGTTGAAACCTATGATGTGATCGTCGTCGGTTTGGGCGGCGTGGGCAGTTCCGCGGCCTATCACCTGGCCAAAACGGGACAGCGCGTGCTTGGTTTGGACTTGTATCACCCGCCGCATGTCCACGGTAGTTCTCACGGACGCACGCGAGTGATTCGTCAAGCTTATTTTGAACACCCCAGCTATGTCCCGCTGTTGAAGCGTGCGTATCGTGGCTGGGATGAAGTTGAGCGGGCAAGCGGCGAAATCGTGTTTCATCGCACGGGGCTCATTGAAGTTGGTCCCGAGGATGGAGTTGTGATCCCCGGTGTTCGATCTAGTGCCAAGCAGTACGAGCTGCCGATTGAAGAGTTCACGATGGCAGATGCGATGCAGCGTTATCCCGGTATCGCTGGACCAAGCGATTGGAGAGTGATTCGTGAGGTCAATGCGGGGTGCCTTGACGTGGAACGTTGCGTCCAAACGCATCTGTCACTGGCCGAGAATTTGGGTGCAGCGCTGCGCTATGGCGAGCCAATGGTGTCATGGGAGACACAGCCAGCCAGTGTCTCTGTGGTGACAGATCGGGCTCGTTATCAGGCCGGGAGTTTAGTGCTGGCAGGTGGTCCTTGGGCGAATGAGTGGCTTGCCAGTCATGGCATTCCATTAAAGATTCTTCGCAAGCACCTGTATTGGTTCCAGGTCACCGATCAGACGTATGATGAGCCAGCTTTTCCGTGTTACTTCTTCGAAACTCCTCGCGGACATTTTTACGGCACACCCCATGATCCCGGTGTCGGATTAAAATTGGCACGGCATAGCGGTGGGCAAGTCGTTGAATCCATGCAAGGCCAGCAACATCGACCCGACGAGTACGATCAGCAGCTCTGCCAGGACTTTATCAGCGTTTGTTTGCCGGCCGCTTCGACGACACTCAGCCAGTGGGCTGGGTGCTATTATACCTGCACTCCGGATGAGAACTTTGTCGTCGATACGTTACCTGATTCTCCGCAGGTGACTCTGGTTGCTGGACTCTCCGGGCATGGATTCAAGTTCACGAGTGCACTTGGCGCCGTTGCGGCGGAACTGGTTGATCGGAAGGTGGATCGCCAGGCGATCGACTTTTTGTCGGTGAAACGATTCTTGGATCCATCCCCGTAGCATGGTTGCTGCCCTGCGTTGATCGAAGCTCCCTCTCTTTCCTGTTGAAGATGCTTTCTCAAACCCTCTCTCTGCGTCGAACCTTCATGCTGTGCGTTGTCATGAGTTTGGCAACTGGCCGTCTGTCAGCCGCAGCACCAAATGTCTTAATGATTGTTGTTGATGACATGAACGACTGGGTGGGATGTTTGGGTGGGCATCCCGATGTTAGCACGCCGAACATTGATCGATTGGCAGCGCGCGGTGTGTTGTTTTCCAATGCTCACTGCATCGCACCGGTTTGTAATGCCTCGCGCGTGGCGACACTGACTGGCAGGCGACCGGGCAGCACGGGCGTTTACGATAATGGTGCCAAGTGGCAGTTGATCAATCCCTCGCTGGCGAGCTTGCCGCAACACTTTCGCGAACATGGTTATCATGTCGTGGGTGGCGGCAAAGTCTTTCATCACATGCCGGGGTTTAATCGCCAGAGTGATTGGCACGAATACTTTGCGCAGCGTTTTGATGGGCACTATCAAGATCGCTTGCATCGAGGGCACGAGGTCAGCAACTTCGCGTTCCCCGCTGGCTTTCCACTCAATGGCATGTCAAGCGTCAAGCAACTGGCTAGGCCGCCTCGCAACGCTAAAGAATTCGATTGGGGGCCTTTGGAAAAGCAGGACCGGCAAACCGGTGACGGAAAGATGGTGCAGTGGGCCGTCGAATTTTTGAAGCAACCGCCCGATCAGCCATTCTTTTTGGCGGCTGGAATCTATCGACCGCATTTGCCATTCTATGCTCCAAGGAAGTACTTCCAGAAGTATCCCATTGATTCCATCAAGCTTGCCAAGCAACGAGCAGATGACCTGGAGGACCTTCCCGGGGCAGGCAAGGCGATGGCAAGTCAACGACGCGAGGACTACGAACTGGTCGTCCGCGAAGGCAAACTGGTGGAGCTGACGCAAGCTTATCTTGCCAGCATTAGCTTTGCTGATGCAATGGTCGGTCGATTGCTTGATGCTCTGGATGCAAGCGGCGAAGCAGACAACACCGTGGTGGTTCTATGGTCTGATCACGGCTGGCATCTGGGTGAAAAGCAGCATCTCCATAAATTCACTTTGTGGGAACGCTCGACGCGAATTCCCTTCATTGTTTCGGTGCCCAACGCAGCGAACGCAGGTGTGGTTTGCAATCGTCCTGTCGATTTAACTTGTTTGATGCCTACGCTCAGCGAAGTGTGTGGTTTGCCTGAACTGGCGGGACTGGATGGTGTCAGTGTCTCTGCCCTGCTAAACGACCCCGCGATGGTCTGGACGCGACCGGCGATCACTTCCCATGGCCCCGGCAATCATGCCGTGCGAACCGATCATTGGCGTTACATTCACTATGCCAATGGTGACGAGGAGCTGTATGACCATCGCATTGATCCCAATGAATGGAATAACTTGGCGGCAGACCCTTCGTTTCAGCAGACGTTAGAATCGCTGCGTCGCTGGGTTCCAACTCAAGATGCCAAGCCGTTTAGGCGACGCAAGAAAGCTCAGTAACAGATGGTGTTGTGGGCCTCACTTTTTCTCGACTGTTTGACTTTCCAATGAACTTGATGCGTTTGATTGCTCTCGGGCTGCTATTTGTGTTGTCCGGTCATGCACTGCCAGCGGCGGAGAAGTCGCCAATGAACATCGTTCTTTTCTTGATCGATGATTTAGGTTGGATGGACTTGGGTTGCCAGGGCAGTGACTATTACCGCACGCCTAATATTGATCAATTGGCACAGGATGGTGTTCGCTTTACGGATGCTTACGCGGCATGCGCTGTGTGTTCACCGACTCGAGCGGCGATCTTGACCGGTAAGTATCCCGCTAGGTTGTTATTAACCGATTGGTTGCCATCGGGGCGTTGGGATCCGCAAGCAAAGTTAATCGAAGGGCGTAAGCTTCGCGGGCTTCCTGTGGAAGAATTCACACTCGCAGAAGCGTTGCAGCGAGCTGGGTATCGGACCATTCATCTTGGCAAGTGGCACTTGGGCAGTGAGCCGTTTTGTCTGCCTGAGCATCATGGATTTGATATCAACGTTGCTGGCAACGCACATGGCGCACCGGGCCAGTACTTTTATCCCTACCAAGGGAACTGGAAAATCCCGACCACGACGCATCGAGCGAGATGGCATGTGCTGCCCGATGGCGATGCGGGTGAGTACTTGACCGACCGCCTGACCGACGAGGCAGTGAAGTTGATTTCAGAGACCGACGGGAAGCCGTTCTTTCTGTACTTCCCACACTATGGTGTTCACACCCCGTTGCAAGCGCCAAAAAAATTGGTTGCCAAGTACGAAGGCGTGACCAAGGCTAAGCGGCAAGGAAAAGCCGTTTATGCAGCGATGGTGGAAAGCATTGATCAAAGTGTTGGACGCGTGATGGCTGCCTTGCAACAAGAGGGTTTGGCAGACAATACCATGGTGATCTTTACCTCCGATAATGGTGGGTTCTACAACGCCACCAGCAATGCTCCGCTGCGTGCGAACAAAGGAGCCTATTACGAGGGTGGGATTCGCGTCCCGTTGATTGTGAAATGGCCGGGGCTGGCAACTCCCGGTCGCGTGGTCGACGAGCCGGTGATCAGTAGCGATTTGTACCCCACTTGCTTGGCGGCAGCGGGGTTGTCGATGTTGCCGTCTCAGCATCTTGATGGAGTCAATTTGCAGCCCCTGTTAAGTGAAACAGAGACGCTCTCGCGAGAGGCTTTGTTTTGGCATTTCCCACATTACAACCAGCATCCCTCTAGCCATCCTTCAAGCGTGATTCGCAAAGGCGACTGGAAACTGATCGAATCCTTTGATCCGGCTGCGGTGGAACTGTACAACCTGAAAAACGATCTGAGCGAGACGACCGATCTGGCTAACCAGTTTCCGCAGCGACGCAAAGCATTGTTAGCCGAGCTAGAGGCATGGCGTGATGAAGTGGATGCCGAACGGATGCGACCGAATCCCAACTTTTCAGCCGACAGCAAGTCAAGTCGTTGAATGCTGAAACGCAAGCGTGTTTGTTTTGCGTGGGGCACGGACGGGATTGATCACGACAGGCGAGGTGGATTCGATTACCATGGGGCACCGATTGGTCGCGACAAGACTTTTACTGAATTGATCTCGTTCACCCCTGTTGAGCATGGTTGTCATCCGGATTGCATCTCTACTGGCTTTCGTTTTTGTGCAGTGGTCTTGCGCCCTGGCGGTGGATTTTCAGGACAAGGTGAAGCCACTGCTGGCGAAGTACTGCGTGGAGTGTCACCAAGGCGATGATGCGCGTGGCCAAGTTGATTTGGAACAGCTCACCGCCGAGAACGCTGCAGAGCATTACCAAGTCTGGGAATCGGTCGCCGAACGATTGCGAACTCGGGAGATGCCACCGGAGGACGAGTTGCAGCCGAGTGAACAGCAGCGGTTGGATTTTCTACAATGGTATGACCAAACGCTGGTGCGATCGGTTCAGTCACGTCCCGCTACGCTACGGCCGCGTCGCTTATGTGCCGTCGAGTATCGCAACACAATGCGGACGTTGTTTGGATTCGACCTGGAAGTTGCCATCGTTGAAGCCGAGCAAACCGTCATTGAAAAGTCATTGGTGATGAAGTTGTTGCCGCCTGACCCTCCGGGTAAGAGCGGCTTTTGCAATGACACTCAGTGGGCGCCGCTAACCACCGAGTTGTGGGATCAGTACTCGTATCTAGCCGATGCGGCCATCGAGGAATTGTTTTCAAGCAAGCGTCGTGAGCTGTTGGAAAAGATCGTCGGTCCGGTGGGGGACCAAGGATTGACTGCTGTGCAGGCAGAGGTCCTGGTGAATGACTTCGCTGCACGCGCTTATCGCCGACCGGTGCGACACGTCACCAGCGATGTGTTGCTGGATTTGGACTCCCAGACGGAGGTGTTAACAGCCACCAAGTTTGCTCTCAAACGCATTCTGATGTCACCGCAGTTTCTGTATCGAAGTTTAGGGACAGAGACTCAGACCGCAGCCGATGGTCGTACGGGGCGATTGGCGGTTGATGATTATGAATTTGCGCAGCGGTTGTCTTACTTTCTTTGGGCAGATATGCCGGACGAAGAATTGTTCAAAGCCGCCCGTGAAGGGAAGTTGTCATCGCCTGAGCAGATCCGTCAGCAGATTGATCGCATGATCGATTCCCCCAAGTCGATCAGCTTGTCCACCGACTTTGCCCACCAGTGGTTGACGCTTGGCGAAGTCGAAAAGAACAACGTGCAAGTCCCCGAAGCTGAAGCCCTGCGTTCTCAGCCACGTGACTTCATGCGTTATCTGTTTCAGGAAGATCGCCCACTGATTGAATTGATTGATTCTCGCGTGGCCTTTGCCAATCCCTACACGCAAGGTTTTTACGGCGATGATCGCAAGCAGATGAAACGCTATCGAAAAGCCGCAGGTATCGAACGTGAAATCGTTCCCAATGAAAAGATCACGCTCCAGAAAACCGTCGAACGTGGTGGCATTCTGACCATGCCTGGAATCCTGGCGATGAATAAAGGTCCGATCCTGCGTGGTGTTTGGATTCTGGAGCGGATTCTCGGTGAACATCTTCCTGAGCCACCACCAGATGTTGGTCAAGTCCCACCAGCACCGAAGGGTGTGAAGATGACATTTCGACAACGCTTTGAGCAGCACCGCGCGAATTCTGCCTGCGCTGTTTGCCACAACAAGATCGATCCGCTGGGCTTCGCACTCCAACGCTACGAAGGAGCAAAGTTCCAAAAAACAGGCAGCGTTGATACCACCGGTCAACTGCCAAGCGGAGAAACGTTTAACGATTTTCAGGAGTTAAAGTCGATCTTGGTCACCAGCAAACGTCGGCAAGTGATTAAAAATATCGTTGAACGGACGCTTTCGTATGCCGTTTGCCGTAAATTGGAACTCTTTGATCGCCCCACGGTCGATGCTATCACAGACAAGCTGAACCAAACCGATGGAACGTATCGCGATTTGGTTTACGAAATCGCAATCAGCGTTCCGCTGCGCGAAGCGATGGTTCAAACATCCCTTTCTGATGACAAGGAATCACAGTGATGACTTTGCAACTAAAGCGACGATCATTTCTCCGCGGCAGTGCGGGTGTCTTGTTGCCGTTGCCGTTTTTGAATCTGATGGAAGCCAGTGCTCGCGAAGCTGGTGACGGTCAGCCGCCGATGCGTTTCATGACCCTGTTCAAGCCGAACGGAGTTCATCCACCGTCGTGGAATATCAGCGGTGGTTCGGAAGACGACTTTCGCATGTCGCCGTTGATGCAGCCCTTTACCAAGCACAAGGACGATTTGCTGATCTTGGACAATATGGGCGACTTTGGGTTCTCCTCACATGCGAACTCCACACGCCGATTTTTGTCAGGGCACCACCGCAACACGCGAACCGCTTCGATCGATCAACTGATCGCAGACCAGATCGGCAAGGACACCCCACATCGTTCGTTGGAATTGACCACCGAAGGTTTGTTCCCCAATCAGATTGGCTGCAGCTACATTTCCTACGACAAAAATGGTGCGCCGATTCCTCGTGAGAGTGATCCTCAGCTGGTCTTTGATCGTCTGTTCCGCAACCCCCTAAGTGCACCTGCGGAGCGTGCAGTAATGAAAAGCTTGCTGGACAGGGTCGGTGAGGATGCGCGTTCGTTGAACCGCCGAGCCGGTCGTGAGGATCGCCAGACGCTGGAACAGTACTTAAGTGTTGTTCGCGAGACTGAAAAACGCTTGCAAACGATCAGCAGCCAGTCTTCGGTTGATTTTTCAACGCTGCAACGCCCTGAACGACCAAGCAACTTGAACGATCAAGTAGAAGCGATGCTGGACTTGATCACGCTGGCTTTGTGGACCGATCAGACCCGCTGCGTCACGTACATGCTTGGCAATTCTAATAGTCGCATGATTTTTGATTTTCTCGGGATTCATAAGCAGCATCATTATCTGTCACACTTCTTTCGGAATTTTAGTCGCGAAAACCTCGATAGCCTTCTGAAGATCAGTTTGTGGCACATGGAGAAATTTGATTACCTGCTCGAACGGATGAAGTCCTTTAAGGATCAACACGGCACGCTGCTAGACAACACGCTCGTGCTGTACGGTTCTGGAATGGGGCACAGTGATAACCATACGGTGACGCGGATCCCGATTATCTTGGCTGGCGGCAAAGGCTTGGTCAAAACCGGGCGTTACGTCCGCTATGCAGAGAATCAGCCGCTGGCGCGATTGCACTTGTCGTTGTTAGAAAAATTCGGGATTGAGACCAAGGAATATGCTCAGTCGAGTTCGCTTCTGACGGGGCTTGATGCGTCCGATTATGCACCCTGGAAAGAAAAAGCGTTTGACAGTTGGGCCAAGATTCAAGGCAATCGCTTTGAGGTCCGCGGTCGCCTGCGGATGTCTGATGATTTGGATGAGGCCAAGCTGTTTTATCTGGACGTGCAAGGCCAAGAGTCAGTGATGCTGGAAGTTAACTTTCAAGATTTCCATCGCTACAACGTTGCCTATCACTGCGGAACCCCCGTCACCTTGGTCGGTACGGGCAGTCTTGAGCAACGCAAGGTGACCAAGATTGAGTCACTGGAATCGGTGTTTGGCCACAAGCCCGGGGCCGCAGGCGGTTAAGCCATTTATTGGGAAAGCGAGGATCTGGCAGGCGAAAGAAAACCATCGATCGTGGCATTCATTTGCCCTTTAGGGGGGATGGCGATAGACTCAAAGAGGAGCGGAATTTGGTTTTGCTCCTGAGGTGGCATTTTAAGTGGCCCCTTTTTATTCATCGCCCTACTTTCTCAATCAACATCATCATGCCTCACACGATGTTCTTTCGGTCTCTTCGTCAAATAAACCTATTTGTCGGCATGGGAGTCCGACGCTCGATCGCCGCTTTGTTGGTGATGGCGATTGCTGGCACAGCGTTGAGCTCGCGACTGCAGGCCCAGACATTTACCAACGGCAGCAAGCCTGTCGTCACTGCCGTGCTGGCGTCCGTGGATGAACAGGAGGCGGACCTTGCCTATTTAGCCCGTGTCGTCGGTGAACCTGCCGCGGCCGATTTGGTCGGCATGCTTTCTGCGCCCTACAAGCCGATCGTTAACACCGATCAGCCGGTCGGTTTTCTGCTGGCCATGCGTGGTCAGCAGCCGGAGCCGCTCCTGGTTGTGCCAACGACCAATGCCAAGGGAATTTTGAAGCAGTTTGAGGCGCAGATCGGCGAGGTGACCGAGCTCGATGATGACACGTTCAAGTTTTCCGTTCAGACGCAGGATGTATTTGTCAAACAGCTTGCCAATCAAGCGGTCATTGGTATCAGTCAGGCCGGTTTAGAACTCGTCCCCGCGAATCCTTTGCCGTTGTACGCTGATCTTGCGGAGCAATACAACCTTGCCGTGCGACTGGAGATGACCGAAGTACCGCCGGTCATTCTGGATCAGTTTCTGCAATCCGTTGAGCAGGGCTTTGCGATGATCTTCTTTAACCTCGGTGGTGGGGTCGCACCGGGCGATGATGAAGATTTGGCTGAATTGATGGCGGAGATCGAGAAGGTCTTTCGCGAAACGAAATTGCTGGTTTTGGGAATTGAAATCGATTCAGAGGAGGGGCTGTTCGCACTGGACTATTCCTACACGGCTGTCGAAGGATCTGAAACCGCCCAGGATATGAACGCCAGGCAGCCCATCCCCTCACGTTTCGCCTCTGTGATTCGCGAGGACGCCGTGCTCAGCTTGCACCATGCCGTCGCCGTTAGTCCGTTGGTCGTCGAAGCGGTTGAGGAGTTTAAGACTGAGTGGCCAGAGATGTCCGAGGATCTGCTGCTTCTGATGCCGGTTGAGGATCCCGAAGCAGCGGTCGAGTACATCGGCCGAGGGATGGAAATCATTGGCGATTCGTTGCTGGCCGGAAGATTTGATTTTGGTGCTCAGGTCTTGGCAACCCCTGGCGACGCTCAGGTAGCGATGGGAATGTTTGTTGCCGATGGTGACAAGCTGGAGACGCTGATCAAGGAGCTCGTCGAGTGGGTGCCTTACGATCCAGTCGCCCCCGAGATCGTCTTTGATTTGGAAACCTATCAAGGTGTCAAATTGCATCGGTTCCGAATTGATCTTTCGGACGTTGAAGGCCTCTCCAATGAGTTGTTTGGCGAGAAGATGGACCTCTATCTGGGCACGGCTGCAAAGGCGGTGTACGTGGTCGCCGGCAAGGATTCGTTAAAGCAAGTCAAGCAATTCATCGATTCAGGAAAAGCCGATCCCAATCCAGTCCGGCCAACGACTCAGTTCCAATTACGGATGCTGCCAATGATCGAGGCCATGCAGCCAGTGGCCGACAAAGAGGACGCCAAAGAAATGGCACGAGCGATCAAGGCCATCAAGCGAGGCGACGATTCTGCTGGCATTGGTTTTCAGGTCACTGCCATTCCCGATGGTCAGCGTTTTCGTTTTGTGATTGAAGAGGGCATGTTGAGGTTCGGCGCCGAGATGAAGTTGATCGAGGACGAGCAGAAACTGGATGCCGATGTGTTGGAATGAGAAGAGTCATTCTTACAGTCGTTGGTGGAGATTCTTTGCAGGCCGCTGATTCGCGTTGCCACTGAGTTGTCCCCTTATCAACCACGTGCAGGGCGGCCTGCCCTGCACGGTTCTGGCCTGTCATCGCGTTTGTCTCTCAGCGTTTCTCTCCGGAAAGGCATCAGCGGGCCTCTGATTTTTCTGTCCGCCAGGTGGATGGCGGCATGGCATCAAGTGAGGGACGGGGGGCCCGCTCTTGCCTTCATCAGGCCTTATTTTTTTTCTTGGGCAATTAGTCTTCGATCATTGCGGGTCGATGTCGCGTGGTCTTACGAGGCGATCAGGCTCGAAGGTAATGTCAACGCCCAGTCGAGGCGCTGACTGTGGTCTTTGCGAACGTTAACGCGTCTGGCGGATGCCAGACATTTGCTGCATGGGTGGTCGATCAGTCCGTTTGTGCCGTTGCGATAACGTTGGATTTGTCTCAGGGTAAACGGTTTTCTCTGGAACGATACTGAACAAGGCTGTATGTTATAACATGCAGTAACTATTCGAGGTTAATATGATTTTGCGATCTTTAGCGACTGGTTTCGTGGTCTGTCTCGGTTTGGTTTTGGTGGGCTGCGGCTCAGGTGAGAACCAAACAGCGTCCGAGCAAGATCTGAAGCAATTCCTGCAAGAGAATCCTGATGCAGCCCAGGCGGTTGGTCAGGAGCCCGCGGGAGCCAGCGGTAGCGGCGACATGTTGAAGTAGGCGGTTGGCGGGAGGCGTTCAGTACGAGCGTTTCAGTGTGGTGATGTGTGCAGCATGGATCAGCTGCTTCGTTTCAAACAATATTTATGAGTGCAAGAGAGTTTATGAAGACGCGATCTCGAAGCGGTTTCACGCTGGTTGAGTTGTTGGTGGTTATCGCCATCATTGGGATCATGGTGGGGCTATTGTTGCCAGCTGTTCAAGCAGCACGTGAAGCAGCTCGGCGAATGAGCTGCAGCAACAATATGAAGCAGGTCGGCCTGGCCATGCATAATTACGAATCAGCTTACAAGCAGTTACCCGCTCAGGGCGGTGGCACCAAGCGGTCGGCTGGTTCAGCCTGGGCAGATTCGCTGACTCCAACCGTGTCGGGTGGTGGTAATAACGTGCGCCACCTCAGCGCATTGGTTCCGATCTTGCCTTTCATGGAGCAGCAAGCACTGTGGCAGCAAATCAGTAATCCCTACCGCGAACAGACCAATGGCCTGTTGTACGCCGCGATGGGACCCAACACGCACATGACTCTGGCAGAGCATGATGCCAACGGTCGTTACGAGCCATGGCTCACGACACTCGCTGGCCTTCGTTGCCCAAGCGACCCAGGGCAAGGGTTGCCAGCACATGGTCGGACCAACTACGGCGTCTGCGTGGGCGATTCGGTGTATTACCAGTATCAAGGCATCCGAGATCAATTCGGAAATGCATTGAGCACGGCATCCAACGCCAAGCAGGCTCAGCGAGGCATGTTCCAAGTCGGTTACTTGAAGCCCCGCTTCCGTGATGTATTGGACGGGCTGTCCAATACCATCATGGGTGGTGAATTCAATACAGATCTTGGCGATCGTGATATCACAACGCAGCAGAAATCAGCGCCAGGCGCTGGTACCACGGCACCCTCCTTGTGTGCTCTGGGAGCAGATGTTGATCGTCCGAGTTTCTGGGGATCGGGCGCTTCGCTGATGGGGAGCAATGAGCAGCAGCGTGGTTTCAAGTGGGCTTGCCACCTCACAGTATATTCTGGCTTTACCACCATCTTGCCGCCTAATGGGCCGATCTGTTTGGACACGTCGAGCGGTGATATCTTCAGCTGGGGGATTTTTCCAACCAGTAGCCGTCACCCCGGTGGAGCGCATGCTTTGATGGGAGATGGGGGCGTTCGTTTCATCACCGATTCGATCGAAGCGGGCCAAGACATCGGTAGCGTGTACCATGCTGGAACCGGCGCCCGTGCACCGGGCCAAGAGAGCCCCTACGGCTTGTGGGGCGCAATGGGAACACGTGCTGGACGGGAAACCATCCAGGAAGTTCCTTGATCGACTGACGACCAGATCTCTTCGTGTTTATCAAAGGCGACCAGCGAAATCATTGTTGGTCGCCTTTTGATTTGGCCAGAGGCATCTTGCCTCGCACGGGTCATGGTCGCTCTGGCTTGGTTGCGGTCGTATCCGCAGCAGGTGATAATTTGCCAGCAGCGACGGGGGGGTGAGTGCAGCGCTCGATATTCTTCGTGCCGCTGATTGAATCGATCCAGAGCAATTGCTCGAGAAATCATTACACAGGATATTGAGAACGTGGACTTTGCAAGATTGACTGGGCTGATTGCCGCGACTTACACACCGCTGAATGAACGCGCACAGCTCAAGACCGATGTCGTGCCAGCGATGGTCGATCATTTGATCCAGCAAGGATTGCGCGGCTTGTATGTCTGCGGTAGCACCGGTGAAGGCATGTCGCTTTCCAGTGCCGATCGCAAGGCCGTCACCGAATCCTATGTGCAAGCTGCGGCGGGACGCGTTCCCGTGATTGTGCAGGTCGGGCACAATAGCTTGGATGAAGCCAGGGAGTTGGCGGCTCATGCGGCTCAGTGTGGTGCGGAGATGATTTCGGCAACCTGCCCGTCTTACTTTAAAGTCACCTCGGTCGACGCCTTGGTCGACAGCATGCAGGTGATCGCCTCGGGAGCTCCCGAGTTGCCGTTTTACTACTATCACATTCCAGCGCTGACCGGATCGGCGATTGATATGCCCGAGTTCTTGCAGCTCGCTGGGAAACGAATTCCAAACTTGGTTGGTATCAAATACACCGCGCCCACTCTGTTTGAATTTCAGATGTGTCAAAGTGTTGATGGCGGACGCTTCGACATCGTTTGGGGCTGTGATGAAATGCTCTTGGGAGCCTATGCCACAGGAGCCCAAGCCGGTATCGGAAGCACCTACAACGTCGCCCCGGCCTTGTATCGGAACTTAGTTGACGCGATCGAACAGCAGAAGTGGGACGAAGCCCGCCGATTGCAGTTGGTCTCCATCGAGATGATTCGGACAATCGGCAGGTACCCCTTTCATCCCGCCATGCGTTGCGTGTTAGGTTTTCAAGGCTTTGATGTCGGCGACTGTCTGCTGCCACAGCCTAAGCTCAGTGAGCAGCAGGCCGAACAGTTGCGTTCAGATCTACAGTCGATCGGTTTCTTCGATTGGGCTCTGTAAGAAACTAGGCCCTGTAAGAAACTGGGCCCTGTAAGAAACAGTGTGTTGCAAGAAGGATCGCACGCGCAAGCGTGAGCCGCGGCCAACGTGCTGTTCGGCGGTGGCGTGCTTGCGCGGCACCCCGCAGGATGTTTGGCGTGCGCTCGCCAGCCTCCCTGGCGGACTGGCGTCAGTTTTGCGGGTCAGAGCGGATGGTCCGCCACTTCATAGGCGTTTGCTCTGAACGCTGGCGGACGAATTCAGGGGTTTCCGAATTTCTCAGCTTTTCAGTCTATGTTATAAGGAACTATATCAACTTGTAACAAAGTCCAGTCGTGGCGGGCGATTGATGAGCTTTCCAGGTTCACGGTCATCAGCCGTGGCCACGTCAAGCGGCTTGACTTGAACAGCATTCATCTCATGTGAGTTATTTATGAAAACGCAATCACGCAGCGGTTTCACGCTGGTTGAGCTATTGGTGGTCATCGCGATCATTGGAATCCTCGTTGGGCTGTTGCTGCCAGCGGTGCAGGCTGCCCGCGAGGCTGCCCGCCGGATGAGTTGCGGCAACAATCTGAAGCAATTGGGGCTGGCGTTTCACAACTACGAATCGGCCTACAAACAGTTGCCACCGCAGGGAGGCGGGACGAAGCGGGCGCCCGGTATGAATTGGGCCGCGACAATGACGCCAACCGCGATGGGAGGTGGCAGTAACATTCGTCACCTCAGTGCCTTGGTGCCAGTGTTGCCGTTCCTTGAACAGCAACCTTTATGGGATCAGATTCGCAATCCCTATCGTGAAGCGAACAGCGGCTTGTTGTACGCGGCAATGGGGCCTAGCACACACATGACTCTGGCCGATCACGATGCCTTTGGGCCTTACCAGCCTTGGCTGACAACGTTGGCAGCGTACCGCTGCCCTAGTGATCCCGGTGAGGGACTGCCGGCCCAGGGACGCACCAACTATGGCGTCTGTGTCGGTGATTCGATGTACTATCAGTATCAAGGGATTCTGGATCAATATGGCAATTCACTGAATTCTGCTGCTGACGCCAAGCAGTCGCAGCGGGGAATGTTTCAGGTTGGGTTCTTGCGTCCCAGGTTTCGCGATGTGCTTGACGGTTTGTCCAACACGATCATGGGCGGTGAATTCAATACGGATCTTGGTGACCGGGACATCACGACACAGCAGAAGCGAAACACCGGGCCCGGGACCACGGCGCCTTCACTCTGTTACCAGGGACAAGATCCTCAACGGCCGCAGTTCTGGGGGCCGGGAGCCGCGTTGTCCGGGACCTCCGAACAACAGCGTGGTTTCAAGTGGGCCTGTCATCTGACTGTGTACAGTGGATTCACAACCATTCTGCCACCCAATGGACCGATTTGCTTGGACACGTCATCCAGTGATATCTTTCGCTGGGGCATTTTTACAACCAGCAGTCGCCATCCCGGCGGAGCTCATGCGTTGCTCGGCGATGGTGCCATTCGCTTTGTAACCGACTCGATTGATTCTGGACAAGACATCGGCAATGTCTACGCCGGTGGAACTGGCGCTCGCGCCCCTGGACAAGAAAGCCCCTACGGGCTGTGGGGCGCATTGGGCACGCGCAATGGCCGTGAGACCATTGAAGAGTTTCCTCAGTAATCGAGTAATCGAGTTGGCTAGTGGTCGAGTTGGCTGCTGGTGAGCATCACTTGCAGTTGGTCATGGTCTGCGCCACAGAATGCTTTGTCGGCCGATCAGCTTGCATTCATGGCCCTTTCAGGCTGTGAACGCAAGCAGGTCGAGCCTGATTTGACGTTGTCGATCTTGGGTCATTTGCTGGGCACTGCAGGCCAAATGTGGCATTCATCCAGCATCGCTTGGTAGAGCTTGGTCATTTTCGCAGGCAGCGGACTGGAGGCTGCGTCGAGCGATTTGGATTCCGTTGGATCTTGGCTGAGGTCATAGATTTCAAAGTCAACGAGTTTCGCAGCGCGAATTTTGCTCAAATTTGTCTCGTCGATGTTGTCCGGGCTGCCGATGCCTTGCAATGTTGCACGCACTTTCATGTTACCGTCACGCATCGCGACCGTTGGCGTGTAGCGTTTTCCATCGTAGCTGTGATAATAGGCCCACAGCAGCGGTTGCGGGCGATCAATGGATTGACCCGACAGCGCGGGCAAAAAGTTTGTGCCGTCCAAGGTGATGTCTTGGGGCAGTTGGCCACCGGCGAGTTTGGCAAAGGTCGGTAAGAAGTCCAGCGAGCTCACGGCGCGGTCTGATTCTTGTCCGGCTTCAATCATTGCTGGCCAACGCATGATCCCTGCGACGCGAAACCCCGCTTCGTGGGTGTGCAGCTTCATGCCTCGCCAAGGTCCAGGTGTGCCGTAACTGCGATTGGCGCTGCGATAGCGATTCAATGTTTCCGGGCCGTTGTCAGACGTGAAGATCACCAACGTGTTTTCACGCAGCTTCATTCGATCCAAGGCTGCCAGCATCTTACCGGTTGCGAGATCAAGGTTTTCCACGTTGGCAAAGTACTGTGCTTGGTCATGGTTTTTGGCGGGGCCGGATTCGTACTTGTTCACCAAGTTGGCAGGCGAG
Source organism: Stieleria bergensis (assembly GCA_007745635.1). Lineage (GTDB taxonomy): Bacteria > Planctomycetota > Planctomycetia > Pirellulales > Pirellulaceae > Stieleria > Stieleria bergensis. Next base: position 6,358,049 of record CP036272.1, on the reverse strand, counting down.
GCCACCGGTTCATGCGGCTCGTGAAAGGCCATGTAAATGAAGAACGGTTGTTCAGGGGTTTCCGCTTGTTGATCTTCTAGCCAGTCGATTGCTTCGTCGGCGACGATCTGGCAACTGTAACCGTTTAGGTCGCCAACCTTCTGGCCATTGCGAACAAAGTTGCGCGGGTTCTTATGTGACGGCGCGGCATTGTTTTGGGTGGCAAACCAGTGATCGAAACCATGGTCGCCGGGCTGAGCTTGCTTGGGCGAGTTGAACATCGCATTGCAATGCCATTTGCCACTCATGCAGGTCGCGTACCCAGCGGTTTTGAGCATCCGTGCAATGGTGAACTCTTCGCGACGCATTTCCACTTGTTGTCGTGATCGTGTCAGTGGAGCGTTGGGGTTGGCATCAGGGATCCAGTCGTAGACGCCCGCGCGGTTGGGCATTCTGCCTGTTAACAGGCCGACGCGCGAAGGCGAACAAACCGGCGCGGCGGAGTAAAAACTATTGAATTGAATCCCATCCTGGGCCAGTTGCATCAGATGGGGTGTCTTGATGTGTGGATGGCCGTAGTTTTGCAAGTCTCCCCAGCCGAGGTCATCGCATAGAATCACAATAATATTGGGGCGTTGAGCCGCATTGCAAAGCCCGGAAACATTGCAAAGCCCAGGGACATTGCTAAGCCCGGTGAAGATGAGCAGAAGGATCGCGAGCATCGAGTGACGGTTCATGGAGTTTCGCAGTGGTTCAGGGAGACGTGTGGAGGAACTGGGAACGGTAGAGTATCTTAATCAGAGCCCTTCGAAGCAACCTACGATGATTGTAAGTGCCATGAAGTTGAAGTCTCTTTTTGTTCTGCTGATTCTTTCCGGTCGCTGTTTTGCGATCGAACCAGCGACGCTAGATCGTCCGCTGCTCAAAGTGCTTCAGGACAAATGTTCCGCATGCCATGCTGACGGTGAATCCGAGGGCGATTTCTCGCTCGATTCGATCCAGGGTCAGGACCCCGCGAAACGCAACGAGCAACTGGCGCGGGTCTTTCATGTGCTGGTCACTGCACAGATGCCACCGCTGGATGAGCCGCCGCTAACAGACGTTCAAAGCAGTCAGTTGCTTGGTGTCTTGCAGGGCCAGCTTGCAGAGAGCGGTTTGATTCAGCAGTGGCAACGAAAGCAATTGTTTCCAGAGCACGGCAACTCTGTCGATCATCAGGCCTTGTTTGGTCGCCAGGCAACGCAGGTCGCGTGGTCACCGTCCCGCCTCTGGAAGAAAAGTCCACATCTGTTTGATTCGTTGGCCAACCGGGGCATGGGGTTTCGGCCCGGGCGATATGGAGAGCGCAGTTCCCAGTTAAGCAAGCTCAAGCAGCCCTTCACGATGGAAGAAAAGGCTGGCATCCGCGACTTTGCTGCCATCGCCCTGGCAGATTCAGCAACTTTGGAAACCATGCTCCGCAATGCCGAAGCCCTGGTCGACAAGCACTTGGCCGATGCAATGCATCAGCGACGCGTGAAGCTGGAAGGTCCGATTCCCGAAGACCAGTTGCCCAAGGACAAGAATGGCAAGCCGATCCAGACTCGGTTCAATCAGACGCCTGAAGCCTTCGCTGCCATTGTGCTGGCTGACGCAGCGACGACGGACCAAGTGAACGAAGCCATCGCCACGATGTTTCGACTGGTCATCGAACGGGAGCCCGATGCGCAGGAATTGGAAAAGTATCGCCAGTTAATGGGACGCTGTGCAAAGCAAGCCAATCACGCCGAAGCGCTGCGGATGATGTTGGTGGCGATCGCGGTCAGCCCGCCAGCCGTGTACCGCATGGAACTGGGGCAAGGACCGCTGGACGAACATGGCCGGCAAATGATGTCGCCGGCCGACTTGGCGTTCGCGATCGCTTATGCGTTAACGGACCAAAAGCCCGATGAGCAGTTATTGCACGCCGCAGCATCGGGGCAGCTAACGACTCGCGAGGACGTGATTGCGCAGGTCACTCGGATTTGGGATGACGTGGACATTGAGAAGCCTCGCATTCTGCGATTCTTCCACGAGTTCTTTGGTTACAACGCTGCGCCGGGCGTTTTTAAGGATGCCTCGCGATTTGGCAAAGACTATCGCAAGGTGCCCGAATCCCTGGTCCAGGATGCTGACACCTTGGTGTTGCACATCGTCAGAGAAGACAAGGATGTGCTGGCACAGTTGTTGACCACCGAGAAGTATTTTGTCGCTCACTCTGGCGACAATGCGGAAGAGCGTCACCGGCACGATGCACTGCAGAAGTTCTATGACTATTACAAAGACAAGCCCTGGCGTGACTTCCCGTACCAAGTTCCCAAGGAACACATGACTTATGTGCGTTCCATTGATCGCATGTTCACGCACGCCAATGGGAATGTGACCAAACGCTGGATGAACTACCTGGAACAGTGCGATCAGGCTGGCCTGAGTCACATGCCGATGCAGAATGGTCGCGACTACATCACGGCATACAACCTTTCTGATCAAAGCTTTAGCTTCCCTGTCGAACAGCCCTTTGTGCTCAATCCAGAGCAGCGGGTTGGAATCTTGATGCACCCTGCTTGGCTGATTGCTCATTCATTGAATTTGGACAATGATCCAATTCGACGTGGCAAATGGATTCGCGAGCGACTGTTGGCAGGCACGGTGCCAGAGTTGCCAATTACAGTTGATGCGAGTATCCCTGAGGATCATGAAAAAACATTGAGGGAGCGGCTGACCGTGACCCAAACGCAGGAATGCTGGCGCTGTCATGTCAAGATGAACCCGTTGGGGATGCCGTTCGAGTTGTACGACGATTTCGGGCGTCATCGCAAACTGGAGAATTTGATGGCCAAAGGCAAGAGCAAGCCTGTTGACAGTAGCGGCCGGCTGGCTGGCAGTGGCGAGGTGACGTTGGACGGGCCGGTGCAAGATCCGATACAATTGGTCAAGCTGTTGGCACAGTCAACGCGCGTTCGGCAATCCTTTGTCAGGCACGCCTTTCGATATTGGATGGGCCGAAATGAAATGCTAAGTGATGCCGCCACACTGCAGGCTGCGGATCGAGCCTATGTTGAATCCGAAGGCAGTTTCCGAGCGATGGTGATCACGCTGCTTTCGTCGGATTCGTTCTTGTATCGAAAACGCATGGATTGAGTGGATTGGTTATGACTGTTTCGTTCCGTTTCAAGTTTCTGGTTTGTGCACGATGAATCCAACCCGTAGACAGTTGTTCAAGTCCGCCGCCCTGGGGTCTGGATCGTTGCTGTTGCAGCCCATGTTGGGCCGATTGCAAGCAGACGCAAACGGCGTCGATCGCACACAAACACCACAGCGATTTGTCTTTGTTGTTAAATCCAGCGGCATCATCCCCCAGTCGCTGGTGCCCAGTGGATTGCAGGGCAAAGTCGATGCACAGGACGGGTTGATCAACGAGTCGCTGGCCGGTCACGCACTACCAGCGACTTTGAAGCCACTGGAGTCGCTGAAGGATCAATTGGCAATCGTGCAAGGGTTGTCTGGGAAAATGTGCCGCCCTGGGCACTCCAGTTGGTTCGGTGCCCTGGGCGTTTACAAGACCGGTGGCGAGCATCACTCCGGATCAATTCTGCGCGCGACCGCAGACGCTGAATTGGCCAAGCTATTCCCTTCGCCGTTTAATCATGTGGGCTTGGCCTTGCGTGGGAAGGTCATGGGCAAGGAAACCGAAGGGACATTGTATCCAGGCATCACAGCGCTCGGTGCTGGCCGAGAGTTACCCTTCCAAGCCAGTCCAGAGATCGCCTACCAACAGTTGTTCGGCAGTGCCGTTGCTGGCGACCAAGTCGCTCAGTCACGTTATCAGTTGAAGTCAAATCTGTTGGATTTTATGGTCGATGACATTCGGCAGTTGAATCGCGCGTTGCCCAGCACCGAACGTGAGAAAATGGGACATTACTTGAACGCCTTCGAAGAACTGCAGGTTCGTCGGCAGCGTTTGGCATCGATCGAAGCGAAAATCCGCCAGTCTGTTCCTGAGTTCAGCGATCGGTTTCTGTCCAAGCAGCCAATCATTCGCCAGCAATCTCATGTGGATCTAACCGCCGCTGCGCTGATCTCTGGCATCACGAACGTGGTCACATTGCGGCTGGATAACATCAGCACAACGTACGGTGACCTGGGGCTTTCAGAACGCACCGTTCATGGCATTGGCCACCGTGAGTCCTGTAATGGGAAAACGCCCGAGCAGGCTCGCGATATCATTCGCTTGCATCACATGAAGTTGCTAGCCGATCTGGCCTTGCAACTGAAGGCTGTGCCGGAAGGGGATGGTACATTGCTGGATAATACCAGCATTATCTACTTAAGTGATTCCGGCAATGAGCATCATGGCAACCTTTCGCAGTGGCCTTACCTGGTGCTGGGTGGAAACGGCGGCCGCTTGAACATTGCTGGTCGCTACATTCACTATCCCGAATATGGTCAGGCCGGTCATCGCACGATTGGTAACTGGTGGACCACTTGGTTAAACGCGTTTGGTCATCCGATCAAGCACTACGGGAATATGGATTTGGACCTGCAAAAGAACGGCGTTCCACAAGAAGGTCCACTCGCTGAGTTGATCGTTTAGCGACATGCCCCGGTTGGATGGGCGGGTGGCCGGTTCAGGTGCACCTTCTGGACCGCGCGACGGATGCTGTTTGCGTGCGCTCTGTGCTTGCATTTGCCAGTTCAGCACCCCGCGTGCGCGGAGACTCTGCGAGGCCGAGGAATGGTGTTGGGGCGTTGGTTGATCGTCTGTTGTCCATTGTCTGCAACGCGGGAATCGCTGTTCTCCCAGCGGGTCCTTTAGTGTGCGAGGCATCTTTTGCAGCTGATTAGCGTTTTGGGTGTCCAATTCTCACGGATTGGAAAGTGATTCGATAGAACCGCGAAAAACACTGGGATTCGGCGGCCAACTGAGAGAACGCATGACAGTAGAAGCAGTGAGCAAAGCACCGACGGATCAAGACAGGTACGAGCAGTTTGTACGGCTGGCGATTGAGCATGAACCTTCGGTTCGAGCCTCGCTTCGCAGTTTGCTGCCGACTTGGCATGATGTGGATGAAGTCGTGCAGGAAGCGACTCTCGTGGCGTGGCGGAAGTTTGATTCCTTCACCCCCGGCACTTCGTTTGGCGGTTGGCTGATGACCATTGCACGTTTTGAAGCACTTCGGTACCGCCGCAAAATGGCTAGGTCGCCGCTGGTGTTTGCCGACGATGTTTGGGAGTTGATCGAGCGCGAAGCGGATTCGGTTGACGATGCTTCGACGCATCTTTCGCATTTAGAATCCTGTTTAGGCAAACTGGATCCTAAGCATCGTGAATTGCTGTTGGCGGCGCATACGCCTGGCCGAACCATACGGCAGCTGGCGGTGGACTGCGGACGCAGTGAGCAAGCGTTGTACAAGGCTGTTCAGCGTTGGAGACAATTGTTATTGAGCTGTCTTTCGCGAGCGATCGCGTTGGAGGGGGCATGATGGACGAAGGGAATGAAAAGCTCGATGCGTTGATTGCTGCTTGGCTCGACGAGACGATCAGTCAGCAAGATTCAGAGACGTTACAGGATTTGCTTCGGCAATCAGCCTCGGCAAGAGAGACGTTCCGGCGTTATGCCACCTTGGATGCTTCCCTGCGCCAGGTGGCCGATGTTGACCCTAACGCGACCGATGGTGATCGATACCAAAGCGTGTTGTTGGCATCCCAGCAGTTGCGCCGACATTTGAAGACTGCCTGGTTGGTGGTGGCCGTCTGTGTCGCTGGCATGTTGGTGGTGCCGATCGGCATGATGCTCCGCGGGGAGTCCAAGATTGCGACGGTCACCGGTGTCAGTGGCCCCTTGCGTTGGACAGGTGATGCCGGCGTGGTCACCCATCAGCTCTTGGTCGGACAGCGGCTCACTGGAGGGACGATTGATGGGCTCTCGCCCGATTCTTGGTTTGAATTGCAGTTTCATGATGGCAGCGCCATCACACTGTCGGGGAACTCAATGTTGACCTTTGCCGATGACGGGCAGAAAGTGCTGCACTTGAAATCTGGCAAGCTTTCAGCAAACGTGAATCCTCAGCCTGCCGGGCACCCCATGCTGGTGCACACGCGTTCGGCAACCTTGACGGTCTTGGGAACCAGTTTTGATGTCGAGGCGGCTCTGCCAGCAACGGTTGTCAAAGTCACCGAGGGAACTGTGCAGGTCGCAAGGAACGGTGACGGAAAGCAGATCAAGGTGCCAGCGAACCACCGAGTTGTTGCGGCGGTTGATCGTGAGTTCAAACGCGAAATGGTCCCGAACATGGTTCATCAATGGAGCAGTTCGCTGGCGAAGGGACCAGAGGAAACCTTTGGCGAATGGCAGGCTGCTCAGCAGGCGGACCCGGCTTCGCTCAAGGCGGTCGCCTTTGTGCCCGAGAATGCGCCGTCGATCGTCTTGCAGATGTTAGGGATGACCATTCGTTCGGATTCAAATTCACCCGTGGTGCTGAAACCGTCGACCCGCTGGACTGTGCATGGACGGATGGATGTGGAAACCGATTTGTACTTGGGTTTCTCGGTCGCCAAACCCAACGGCGACTTTGCCGGAAAGTTTCTCGCGCGTTGCAAACTGCAGGAAAATCCTGCTGGCGGCTATCTCGCGACCGCTGATTTAGAGTCGTTTGACTTGGATCCTTCCGTGGAAGCGTTTCGAGACAAGCTACCGGAGTCTCCTGACAACTTGGTGGCGACCGGCGTTTGGTGTTTCACTCACTCGGAAGCATCGTCTGGGCTGCGTGTATTTGATGTGTCACTTGAACCATTCGATGAGTCGTCGCCCTAATCATTTTTCGATCCGCTGAGTGATCTAGGTCGCCTCGCGTGTCGTTTGTTCTAATTCGCTTCTCGTCTATTTTGCTTATTCAGCATTGGGGGTCCTATGCGTTGCAGCATCCTTCGCGTGTGCACATTGATCGCAGTTGCGATGATGAATGGCGGTTTGGTGATGGCCAGTGACTCAGCAGCCAGTGACTCAGCAGCCAGTGACTCAGCGGCCAGTGACTCAGCAGCCAGTGATCAGACTCAGCAGGTTGGGCATCCTCTGTTTTGCAGCCCACACTTTTCTCCGTTGGCAATGCTTCCCGCCCATGTGTTGGTGGTCAATACGCCAGCGGATACGGTTGATGTAATCAGTCGGGATCAGCGCAAGGTCTTGCATCGCATTGCTGTCGGTGTGGATCCTGTTAGCATCAGTGTCCGTCCTGATGGCAAGGAGGCCTGGGTATCGAATCACGTTTCAGACTCGGTCAGTGTGATTGATACGGACGCCCAGAGCGTCACCTTTCTGCAGGTGATTGCAACGATCCAGCAGTTTGATCCGGAACGCAAGGCAACGTTATTTGATGAGCCAATGGGGATTGCTTTTGCCAGCAACGACAAGGCCTATGTGGCGCTCTCGTCAGAGAATCAAATTGCTGTTGTCGATGTGAAGACACGCCGGGTTGTAAAACATCTGAGCATCCCAGCGCAAGACCCACGAGCGATTGTTGTCCGCGATCAAAGGCTCTACGTGGTGCCCTTTGAATCCAACAACCAGACACAACTCTCTGGAGGTTCCGGGAATGAAATCGATGGTGACTTGGTGACCTTTGATGCCTGGCAGCACTCCATTTTCAATAACAACGTGCTCTCACTTGGGCATGTCGTTGATATCGTCAAACATCCCGAGGTGCCTGATCGTGACCTGTTTGTCTTTGATACAAAGACTGACAAGTTGATCAAATCTGTCGAGACTCTGGGGACGTTGCTGTATGGGATGACGGTTGACTCCAAAGGGAATGTTTATCTGGCCCAGACCGATGCTCGAAACGATGTCAACGGACGCTCGGGGACAAAGAAGCATGGCTTGCCAGAGCTTGAGAACCGCGCGTTCTTGAATCAAATCACAAAAGTGCGTTTGAGTGATTTGGAAGCTGCCGAAACAACGTTCTTTGATTTGGAGCCGGTGCCGCCACAGCATCCTGAGCCCAGCGACGCGTTGGCGACTCCCTATGCGATCGAGGTGACCGCTGATGATCGTGTGCTCGTGGCTACCGCTGCCGGTTCTGACAAGCTGTTTACCGTCGATGCAGAATCGGGCCAAGTGCTAGGTCGCGCTGATGTCGGGGCCGTGCCCCGAGGCATTGCGATCGAAGAGAATGAAGCACAGATCAACGCTTGGGTTTACAACGCGGTTGATGATTCGGTCTCGATTGTTGATGTCACTGATCCAGCAAGCCCGCAGGTGGTCGAATCAATTGGGTTGGATGATCCGACTGATCGCGAAATCAAGCTCGGTCGGGCTTGGTTCAATCGTGCAATGGGATCGACGACGGGGACTTATTCCTGTGCCAGTTGTCACCCTGATGGACACACCGATCAATTGCTGTGGGTCTTGCAAACACCTGTCGTTTCGGGCGGTGATCAGATCATGCCGCGTTCAACCATGCCGATACGTGGATTGCGCGACACGGAACCCTTCCACTGGGACGGGATCCCCGGTGATCCCTACGGAGGCAATAACAGCGCCAACGTTTGGGGGAAAGTCGATCCGAACAGCGATCCAGAGGATCCCAAGAGTCCGGCTCGGCATTTGATCGATGGTGGACTTGCCGCGACGATGCTCAAACATGGTTCGCAGTTGGTCAATGACGAAGGAAAAGTCGGCGCTTTCACTGCCGAGCAGCGGGATCAGATGGCCAAGTTCATGTTGGCGGTCCCCTACCCTCCGGCGCAGAAACGGCCCTTTACCAACACCGTTTCGTCAACTGCCAAGTCCGGGTTTGAGTTGTTTCACATCAAGGGGCATTTGGACGAAAAAGCCAAGCCAAACGTCTGTGGTGACTGCCATCGGATGCCGTTTCTGGTCAGCACCAATACGCCAGGAACCGGCATGGATGCGCCGACATGGCGGGGAGCCAACGATCGATTTTTGATTCTGCCGCAAGGGCGTCTCAACATTATCGGATTCGACTTTTACCGCCACGTGGCTGAGCGAGGCATCCCCGAGCGGGAGGTTTGGCAGTTCTCATGGCAGGGACAACGCAGATTTGACCCCGTTTGGGACATGGTGCTCGAAGGAAGCACTGGTTTTTCTGGGGCGTTTGCCAGACAAGTGACGCTCAGTGAAGCCACTGTGAACGATTCAATCACTTCTGAATTAATCGATGCGTTTGAGAGAGGCGCCGCCGAGCAGGCCATTGTTCTGGACGTGGATGGAGTGCTGATTGAAAGCGGCACGCTGGATGATGATGCCGTCGCAAAGCCGGTCTCGCTGCAGTTTGTCAAGGATTCGTATGTTAGCAAGACCGCTGCAAACGAGCGCTTCACCACGCAGCAGTTGATGGCAATGGCTGGGCGAGGAGAGTTCATCGGTACCTTGACCGCTCGGCATGGAGCGAAGGCCAGCGCCTACGATGATCCACAACCTGCGCTCTGGACGGCAGGTGCCATTGAGGCTCAGAGTGGGCATCAGAAGTTTCCGATTGTGTACCCTGGTTTAAGCTCTTTCACGATCGGCGCACGACATGTGCATCACAACGCCCGATTGTTTGTCGATGGCCGACACGTCCAGGGGCAAGTGACCGTGACGGGGAAGGATCAAGTCGAATTGCAATTCGAATCGCTTCCCAGTGTCGGGATGCATCTGTTACAAGTCCAGAACCAGAAGGGCCGATTCAGCAATGACTTTATCTTTAATGTGGTCGAATCAAAACGCGCCGCCGATGAATTGGTGGCCCTGCGAGCCTACGCTGATCGAGACATCCGTCATGCGATTGCCCAGGCGATCGAAGACGATAACCTGGGCGAGCTAAGGCAGCATCTTGGCCGACGGCAACAGCAAGGACGAATTAATGAGCAACGGCCGCAAACCGGATCCACGCCGCTAAGTCATGCCGCACTGTATGGTCGGACCGAAATCGCCAAGACGCTGATTCGGCGCGGTGCCAAGGTAAATGGAACGAACCGCGATGGCAACACGCCGCTTCACGTGGCAGCCTTTCTTGGGCGAGAAGACGTCGTCAAGCTGCTGATCAAGGAAGGCGGGGCGATTGACGCAACGAATCGTCAAGGCGAAACCCCAGTGGATGTTGTCTCCAGCGAGTGGACCGACGAGCTGGCTAAACTTTATCAGTCGATCGCCAATGCCACTGGCATTGAAATCGACTTGGAGGCGATTCAAGTGGCGCGGCCAAAGATAGTCGCTTTGCTCAAAAGCACCCAGTAACGCCATCTCTGGCATCTGATGTGCGCTTCATTGCGAGTCATCAGAGGACTGCCAATTGGTAGTCCTCGTTACTCGCGCCAATACTCTGGTTTGTCCAATGCATCACAGCAGTGGACGGTCCCCTGGCAGGCCGCGATCGCGCCAGGGGTCAGTTCATGAACCATCCACGCCTCTGCGTTCTTTGCTTCGATGGGGTAAGGTGCGTGCAGCTCGCATCTCCCGGCCGGCTGAAATCCAAATCGCGTGTAGTAATCAGGATAGCCAAGGACGAAGACCAGATCGATCTTCTGTTGTTTTAGCCGTTCAAAGCCAGCATCAATCAAGGCGCTGCCGATTCCCTGTTTTTGTTGCTCAGGCAGGACAGCAAGTGGGGCCAGAATTACCGCCGAAGCATCGCTGGCAGGTGACAGACGTGCGTGGGTGAAAAGCACATGTCCGATCAAGTCGGTGTCGCACTGAGCGACCAGGGAGAGCAATGGTTTTGCAGATGGATCTTTCAGCATTGCGGCCAGTAATGCGCCGATCTCTGCTCCGCCTTCGCGACCAAAAGCGTCCTGATGAATCTGGATCACGGCTGCATCTTCTGACGACGTGGCCGTGCGGTAGTGTATCGCTGGTGGGCTCATGAAACGATTCGGATGGTGTGCTGACGATGGATGGTGATCCGTCATGATAGCGTCAACTCTGTCACGCTGGGCATGCTTGTTCACGGAGCCCAGGAGATCACCACTCGGATTTTTGTGGGATCATCGCCGTCTGCGGCGTTTTCAGGAACCGCCATTTGGCGATTGGATCCAACGATCCAACGGAATCGATGAGCGGTTTATTCGTTGGCAATCGGCTGGACGAACTCTACGTAACCCAGCATCATCTCGTCATGCGTTTGTTCCCCCCATCTCACAGTGCGGTTTGGATCCTTGATCGCCGGATTGCCTGCGCTGTTGTCATACCATGCGGTGTACCTGATGGTTTGGCCGGCTCTTAGCATGCGAGGTTTTGACAGCTTGTAGAGCAGTTGCCAATTGAAATCATACTGGGGAACATCAAGCAAAATCTCGGATTGGCCGTCGCTGATTAACTCGTAGCGTGCTGCTTTCCCGCGCAAGTGCATGTGTGGTAAGAAGCCAGTGACTTGCACATCATTTGGCAATGGAAGTTCTTTGACAGTTTCGTAGTTTGGGTCGTTGGGTGGAATCCTCAATCTCACATCGATGATCGGTGCGACTTTTACCTCGTACTTGGGACTGGTTTTGGAGAAGACGAGTCCAATGCGAGTGCTGTCTTCTGTGGCTGTTCCATTGGGTGTGTAGTGCATCTGGAAATTCAGGGTCGCTCCCTTGGGCAATTTCTTGGCGAGACCTTCTGGATACACCAACGTGCTATTGCCGGGAACATAAACACCCCAGAAACCATCGCGTTCGATGGACCTGCCATTCTGATCACGGACAGAGACGATGACGTGATGCACGACATCCGCTTTACCCGGTCGAATCTCGATCGCTTGCACCCACTGGTCCGCCGGCAAATCGGTTTTGACGCGGATGTTCTTGTAGGGCATGATTCCCGTTGCTTTGATTGCAACAGGCTCCGCAAACCCAAACACTGCGTCCGGTTTGCCGATCAACCAGCCATCGGGAAAGGAGACTGGCAGGGGGGCGTCCCCGGGGTCGCCTTCGGGTGCTCCTAATTGGATCCACTTGAAGAGAGTCTCTTTGTCTTGCTTTGTCAGCGACCGGTCGTTGGCCCAATGTTGTCGTTTGGGATCGGAATCGTCGCTGGCAGGAAGCGGTGCCGCAAACCAAGGTGGCATGATGCCGCGTTTGACAACATTGCCAATCATCCCGGCGTAGTCTTTGACTTCACTGTAGGATTCCAAAGCAATCGGAGCGATGCCGCCGCTGCGATGACATTCGATGCAATTCGCTTGAATGATTCGTGAGACTTGGTTGTGGTAGGTGACACCCCGTGCGTCAGTCTCTTGTCGTTCGTCGCTATAGAAAATCTCACAGCCCGGAGAGGATGTCGCTTTGACGTTCGGCCTGCGACCGGCGATGACGTCGTCAATCGCGTTTTTCAAGTAGTTGACGCGTGGCTGGTCAAGCGCGTAACCAAAGCCATATTGATCATCCACTGCGCCTCGATAGGCAAGTGTTCTGGCGGCGTCCAGAACGAACACCTCGGTTGTCGTTGCTGCATCTAAAGCCGACAGCAATTCGTTGTTCGGGTCACTAACATAAGGGCCAGCAAACTGATGTGTCTTCATCGCTTGATCAATCCGTTCACCGCGTTCCGATTCGTTGGGGTTGATGAAGACGAAAGCGACGTTCTGGGAGTCGTACTGTTTCTCGATTGCCGCCAGCGTTGGCGCGTACTTTAGGCACAGTGGGCAGCCCGTCCCAGTGAGCGCAATGACGATGGCTTGCCGGTCGGAGAAGTCACTGAGTTGATGTTTGTTTCCCTGAATGTCCGTAAAGGCTAAGTTGGGAATCAGCCGCCCAATGCCTTGCTGGCCAGGTTTCAAGAGCTGTGGTCCCTGTCGAATGGGTTCGGCGACCGGTGAGTGTTGGGGTTGGTCTGGCGTGACCGTTTCGGGCTGGTTGGTCCCGGCAAGGCGTGGGAAACGCTGACGCACCGCTTTGGCGGCCTCGGCCTGAGTGATTTCGCCATCGCCGTTCAGGTCAAGCAATGAAAAGACTCGCGCATTGTTTAGCTCCGCAGCGGTGACTTTCCCATCGTCATTGGTGTCCCTTGCCTGAAACAGCTTTTGAAGTCTATCTTGTCCGCTGGCGGTCGTGGTCAGGGAAACTGCGATCAACAGGTTCATCGCCAGAGCGAGACGAAGGGTGTTCATGGTTGGTGCCCAGGTGGTTCGGCAGGTTCGCATCGTAGGTTAAAGGACACGATTCGTTGACGTTGCACGTGTCTTGGTCGTGTTTAACGAATTTCTTGTGCTCACTAAAAGGCTGGTTTAATCTGGTTTCAAACCCGCCGAGGGACAAAAGTTTCGCTGCGAACGAGTCAGTTGAAATTCACGCAATTCCCCGTGTCCCTCACTTTGGCGGTTATGTCTAGCAGAAATGGGCGGTCTGACCGTATGCAGCAGGCGAAACGAACGTTACAGATCTATCTCTGGATCCAGACCCTGGGCGTGATCGCTTGGTGGGCCTTGTTGTTCGGCTATCCACCTGCGGTCAAGTGGTTCCAGCCGGCGTCTTTTCCAGAAGCCGCTTTGACTTCATTCTGGCTACCCGATTTTGTCTGCATCGTCACCGGCGGAGCGTTCACTCTGTGGGCGATTCATCGTCAGCCTGCGGTCGTCACGCCCTTGCTCTGGGCCGTCACGGCAGCGGTCGTCTACCCGACGCTCTACTGTTTGTTCGTCAGCCTGAGGACCGATGAAGGCCGGCTTGCCTCGGCCGTGATGAGTCTGATGAGTGGCGCGATGTTGACCTTGCTCTTAATTCAAGGTGTTGGCGACCAGCAAATGGCAGCGTTCCGACCAGCCCGTTTAACCGCGCGCCAGGCGCTGCTATGGACGTTGCTGCAAATGGCACTGTTTTGGGGGCTCTTCCTGTACGTGATTCCCCAGGCGATCGAGGAGGTTGCGATTCAACTTGGCTGGCAGCGGTTCGAGCATGTTGGGCAACCGCTGTTGGCAATCGCCTTGTTCGTTGCGGCTTCTAGCATTGGGCTTCGCAGTGCGTATCACATGTCGATGGTTGGCAAAGGCACACCGCTGCCGACCGCGACGCCGCCCCGTTTGATTGTGCGTGGTCCATACCGCTACGTGCGCAACCCGATGGCGATTGCTGGGATCGCCCAAGGCATCGCAGTGGGCTGGTACTTGGGCAGTCCCTGGGTGATTTGCTATGCCATGTTGGGCGCCATTCTTTGGCACTTATTGGTTCGGCCTGTTGAAGAGCACGATTTAGAGAAGCGGTTTGGTGATGCTTACACTCGATACCGGTGCCGGGTCCCGGTTTGGATTCCTCGCGGCTGGCGTTCTGGCAAGGAATCGTAGGATGCGTGAAAACGCGGCACGCACCAACCCTTAAATAAGCTCCGCCATGGTCCCGGTGCTGTCAGCGAACGAGTCCAGAGGGATGCCCAGTTGTTGCAGGACCGTGAGGTGCATGTTCGACAATGGAGTCGACTCGTTGTAACGGCGGTAGTGGCCGTGCTTGAAGCCGAGTTTGTCGCCGCCCGAAAGGACGAGCGGATAGTTGCGAGCATTGTGAGTCGTGCTCGTCGCGCTTCCGTAAATCGAAACGGTACGGTCGAGGAGTGTTTCATCACCATCGGTTGCATCATGCAGTCGTTTCAAAAAGTATGCATGTTGCTTGGCTAGGAACTGATCATAGCGAGCCCAACGTTCATAGCCTTGATCCTTGCCCGTGCCGTGTGACAGGCTGTGGTGCCCCGAGAGGCCCAACGCGATTGCTGGGAACTTATCCGAGACTCCTTTGCCGTCTTCTTGTGAAATCAAAAACGAGGCTGATCGCGTGATGTCCGTCTGGAAAGCCAAGAAGATCAGGTCGTACATGGTCCGAATGTAGTCTTCGGGGCCATCCTGCTTGGCTTCGAGGTTTAACGATAGTGGATCAATATGCGGGACAGGTGTTCCAAGCCATTGCTCGGTGCGATCGATGCGGCGTTCAATTTCGTCCACCGAGTTTAAGTATTCATCCAGTTTGCGACGATCATGAACACCCAAGTTGCGACGCATGCTATTGGCATCATCCAAGACTAGGTCAACCAGCAAGCGTTCCTGCTGTAGTCGTTTCTTCTGCGTCTCTTGGCTGGTACCTTTCGCTTGGCCGAACAAGCGATTGAAGATTTGCCGGGGCATGCATTCAGTCGGAATGGCTTCGCCCTGCCGATTGAATGAAATGGTCGACGTGCGAGTCTTGTAGCCCACGCCACCGTTGCTGGACAGAACCAGTGATGGAACCCGTGTCTGCTGGCTTGCCTGAGCGGCATAGACTTGGTCCAAGGACATGCTGTTTTGGTACTTTGAACCGCGAACATCACCACCGGTCAAAAAGATATCACCGGTGGCGTGGCCAACCAATCGGCGACCCAGTGGGTGCGACAGGCCGCCCAGAATAGTCACATGATCACGCAGCGGTTCAAGTGGTTGCAAGGTTTGAGTGAAGCGAAAATCCTTGCCCTCGCCCATTGGGAACCAGTGCCATTTCTCGTGATCTTCGTGCTTCTCCGGTGGCAGGCTGACGCCGTTGGCGAAGAACACGCCTAAGAAACGTGCCGGTTGCTCCTGTTTCGGCTGAGCGTCTGCCATGCAGTGCAAGGACGGCAGGGCTAATGAGACGCCGGCGGTCCCGCGCAGAAACGCCCGCCGATCAAAATGCCAGGACTTTTCTTGGCTTGGTTTTGCGTTCATGGTTTTCTGCCTGCAGTTTGGGTGGGTTGTTTTTGGCGGGAGTCTGTACCGATTCGGTAAAGCTTGGTGGGCAGGGGGCAGTCAGCGACTGCGGATTATTGAAGGAAGGCGTCGCTGGTGACAATGGCTTCGATTAGCCAGCGGATTTGAAAATCGTGATCTTGCAAGTCTGCTGAGAGCAGGTCAACCAAAGGGTCATCACTAAAGTCCAGAGAGCGACCCAAGGCATAGGTTAACAGGTTCTTCGTCAAAGCACGGGCGAAATCTTGCTTGCGATGTTGAATCAAATGCGATTTCAAGTCCTTGAGCGAAGTGATTTCGCTGCCGTCTGGCAAGGTGGTGTTGGCAGCGGTTTTGTCTTTCTCACCACGCCAGCGACCGACGGCGCTGTAGTCTTCAAACGCGATGCCAAACGGATCGATCTTTTGATGGCAATTCGCGCAGGCTTGGTTTTCCCGGTGGAGTTCCAGCTGTTTCTTAAGCGGTCGCCCAGAGAGTTTGGGGTCGGTTTGATCCAAGTCGGGAACGTTTGGCGGTGGATCGGGCGGTGGATCATCAAGCAATCGTTTCAGCAACCAAACGCCGCGCCGAATCGGGTGAGAGTCCTTGCCGTCGGAGCCGCGGTAGAGCACGCTGCCATGAGTCAGCAGTCCACCACGTTGATCGTTGGTGGACAAGGCGACGCGACGAAACTCGGGTCCATGCACTCCAGGGATCTGGTAATGCTGGGCCAGGTGATCGTTTAGCATCGTGAAGTCACAATCGATCAGGTTCAGGGCGCTCAAATCGTTGTGCATCAGTTCCGCGAACAACAGACGTGTTTCCTGCTGCATGGCGACCTTGGTCTCGTCCCAGAAATCTTTGAAGCGATCTTTGTTGATGGCAACTCGTTGCACGCCATCGAGATCAAGCCACTGATCGACGAACAACTTGACCATCGTTTTCGAACGAGGATCGGCCAGCATGCGACGGACTTGTTTGACGAGCACGTCTCGGTTTGACAGTTGCTCTTTGGCAGCGAGTTCCAGCAGTTGTGTATCGGGCATGGTGCCCCAGAGAAAGTAGCTCAGCCGGGACGCAATCGCAAAATCATGATGGGCGTGGTCGTTCGATTCAGGCCGTTGCAGATACAGGAAGTTGGGCGAGGCGAGAACCACGGGCAAGAACTGTTTGATCGTGCTTTCAAACGTCGGCTTGGGGGCGCCTGCCAAGGGCATTGACCCACCGTGGCTAAAGTATCCGGCGGCAATGGGTGATGATTGGATTCCTGGTCCATTCCATTGCAGTTTCAGACCGGAGCCGCCCGTCGTATTGTAGTAATTCAACAGGAAGTGATGCGCGCCCGCCGACAGGTCAACGCCGCCTGTTTTGGTCACCATGCCATGGTTGCCATCATTGTCGATCACCAGTTGGCCATCGATGTAAAGGCGTGATCCGTCATCCGACGCCAAGTCAAACTGCCAAGAGCCGTCATTGGGGACATTTAGAATGCCGCGGAACTGCAATCCGTAGCGATCCGCTCGTTTGCGAACGGGGACATTTAGATCAATGCTGTGAGTCACATCAGTGGCAACCGGTTGCATGCTGGCATAGGTTTCCAAAGAGGCGTCGGCAGGGGCGGTTTCGAAATACAGTGTTTCCAAACCGGGTTTACCGGGTTCGGGCGTTTCTTCCTCTTCAGTTTGGCTGATCAAATCAACGACTTCGGTTTGCCAAGTCGATTGCCAAGCGGTGTGAACGCGGTCGACTTCTTGCTTTCGAACCGGCCGGCGCCAAGCACGAGTCATGAAACGCTCGAAGATCTGGCGAGCGTATTGCGATTCCTGTCCGGGCGTCGCTTTGCCACGAAAGAAGACTTGGTCATACGACCGGGGAGGCCATTGCTGATGAAACGGTGCTTCAAAGTCGACGCGAGTGACCAGCAGTTTGGGTGTGCGTTCTTGTTTGGCTTCGACATCAACCGTATTGGTCACGCCAATCATCATGACACTTAAGTCACCTCGCTGGCCACTGGATCGTTGGCGGAAGGGCAGCGGCAAATCTTCCATTTGGCCGTGGAACTCATAGATTCCTTGTTGCTTTGCGGTATCAGTGACCAATTGAGCAGGGCCCAGATAAGCAAACTCAGTTCCGTCATCCAAGAGCGTGCCGATGAAGACGCGAACTTGGGGTTTGATGGGTTCGTCGGGATCGACAGCACCTGCTGTCACCCGAATGCGTACTGGGCCTTCGGTGGGAAATTCCTGCAAGCGAAAGACCAACGAAGGATTGGGGACTTGGCGTCCTGGGATACCTGTCCCCCTTGCTCGCAATGATGGCGAAAGGATAGCGCCCTGCTCTGATGCTTCACCGCGATCGCTACGTCGGCCAAAACTGACGCTGACACTGGGGCGTCGCGCGTTCTTGGGATCTTCTGAATCAAGTCGCGTGGCATCAACACGCAGGGTGGCTGGCTTTTTCTTGCCGTTTTTATCAACCCCTGCTGGATCCTTTTGACCGACCTCCAGTCGAAACGCCGTGCGTTTGGGGGCAGCCGTTAAGGGCACCGCTTTGTCCACTGCATGCTGACCGATCTTGAGGTAGTAATCCATATGCAGTGGCGACACCGTCAGTGTTTCACTGTCATTTAGAAAGCCAGCGGCAGACAGGCCGTCAGGTGGCAAAGGCTTTTCAAAGTTCAGCGGCATACCGAATAGATCACGCATCGTGTTGCCATATTCTGATCGATTCAGCCGCCGAATTTGTGCGACGCCTCGGTTCGCTTGCCGAGCCTTTGCCGCACGTTTCAGTTCAGCGTTCAGCCAACCTGTGACCGTTTGCAGCTCGTCAGCAGAAAGCTGAGGCTCGTCTTCGGGCGGCATCTCGCCCACGTTGATCCGATTGAGCACTTCATGCCAGCGATCGGCGTCATCACCCGCAACCAGGTCCGTGTTCAGTTTGTCGATGCGAAGGTTGCCTTCCTGCAAATCGGGGCCATGGCATTCCAGGCAATGCTTGTTAAGCAATGCAGACGCCTTGGACAGATCTTGATCGCTGGCAACGCATGGGCTGGTGGTTGCCGATGGCAAGAGAGCCAACACGAAAAGGATCGCGCAGCAACGAAGCTGTATCGAGGTGGGCATAGAGCTAGGGTGGAGGGGAGAGATCGATTTCAGTGCAGTCAGTCGCTGCCGCACCGCGATGTAACGATCTCGCATCAGCGGATCAAAACGCGTCCTGGCAAAGTTGCAAGTGATTGGCTGGCAAGCGAATTGCCTGCACCGGTCATGGTCCCTAGGCGGGACATTCATTGTAGTCCATGTTGCTCGGCTGATCCAATCTTAGCCAGAGGCCGCGTTTGGGCGGCCAGCAAATGATGGCTGGGACGTTGGTACAACCTCCGACAACCGTTGATTGAACACAGTCAATCCCGTTGCGCAGCATGATTCCAGAGGAAAACGTCGAGCTGCGGATCAAGTGTTGAAGAACTGCGGGCGGGTGGTGCAGACGCCACGCGATGGGTTGATGCGGGGCGAAATGCAACGCTTGGCTCTTTAGCTTGCGCAGTGAAAGGCAGAATTCAGGTCCCATCGGCCCGATTGGTCATTCGGCTTGTTTGGTCATTCGGCTTGTTTGGTCATTCGGCTTGTTTGGTCATTCGGCTTGTTTGGTCATTCGGCTTGTTTGGTTATTCGGCTTGTTTGGTTATTCGGCTTGTTTGGTTATTCGGCCTGTTTGGTTATTCGGCCTGCGTTTTGACCGCGAAAAAGGGCTGGGCTGTGCTCGATTCAGCGTCCCCAGTGGCGCATCACGCAGGGATTTCGATGGGCTGCGGTTCTGCGCCCGCCACGCAAACTCGACCTCTTTTTGCTCATTGCGCCAGTCGGTCATCTCAAGATTCCTGTTCAAATGGGGCTGGCTAGACGATATACTGATCAGTCCCTCCGCGGCCTGAGTGGCCGTCGAACCTTTAGTTCGTCAACGCATTGCATTCCTATTGCCTGGGATCCAGTGAATGGACGCAACTCCCACCCCGAATCAATCACATGTCGCAGCCACTGAATCGACGTCGTTTTGCATTGAGCTCACTTGCTGGTTCGTTGGCCTTGCCTGCCCTGACCAGTCTAGGCGCCGAAGTCGCTAGCACGGCTGTGAAGACGGTTCCAGTCTCGGCGACCAAGGGCGCCGGTGTTGGGGCACCGCGTTTTGTTGCCATCGCCAACTTGTTAGGCTTTCAAACCAAACAGTTCTTCCCGGAGACAACTGGCAAAGCGTTCGATGAGACCACGTTGCTCAAGCCGCTGGCGCCAAACCGCGACCAGTTGACCGTCTACCGAGGTTTGGATCACGGGATTCGAGGCGGTCACTTCGCCGTGCACACCTTTCTTTCCGGTGTCCTGCATCACGAATCGAAATTGCGACCCGATGGCAACGTGACCGTTGATCAGTTCATGGCTGATGCGATCGGAGCACAGACTCGGTTTCCATCGATTGCAGTTGGTTCAGAAGGGGGGATTCACGGCGGTTGTCAGCTTTCCTGGACTCGTTCAGGAGTGCGAGTCCCACCGATCACAGGTCCGGCCGAGCTGTTCGAGAAGCTGTTCGTTTCCGATTCCCAATCACAACGCGTGCGTCAGGCTCAAGCAAACAAACTGCAAGCTTCGATTCTTGATTCCATTCAAGAGGAAGCCGGTGCGCTGTCCAAGTCTGTGAATCGAGAAGACAAGGAGAAGCTTGACGAATACTTCTCATCGATTCGCGATGTTGAAAAACGATTGGCCGCCAGAACTCAGTGGCATGATCAGCCCAAGCCCGACGCTCCGTTCGACAGGCCAGCGAACCGCAACACCGTTGACGACTTGCCACTGTTCTATGAATTGATCGCCTTGGCATTGCAAACCGATTCGACGCGAGTAGCAACATTGGAGATCGGCGGTAGCTTTCTGCCGCAGAATCTGGGCATTAACAAGTCCTATCACAGCATGTCGCACCACGGCAACAATGAAGACACTATTGCCAACTTGATCAAGCTGGAAACGTATCAGCTAGAGCAGTACTCAAAGTTCCTCACTCGCCTAGCCGATATTCGTGATGGAGAACAGACGTTGCTCGATTCGACCGCTGTGTTATTTGGTAGCGGCATGGGTAATGCCAACTCGCATACTAACACCGACTTGCCGATCGTGGTCGCAGGGGGCGGTTATGCCACGGGCCAATTCAAGCAAACCCCGAAAAATGGCTTGGGGAAAGTGCCACTGTGTAACCTGTTATTAGGTTTGGCACAGCGAATGGGCGTCCCGGCTGATCAGTTTGGTACCAGCACAGGCGTTTACGCTTAACGAGTCATGATGCAAACGTCTTTGTGCCGGTTGGTTGTTGTCTGTTTGTCTTGGTTTCATCCACCAGTTGTTCGCTGTGGCTGGTTGTTGTTGTTGACGCTGTCGTTTGCTCCCCACGTCATACAGGCTGGGGAACCTGACGATGAGCCACGCGCGGTGATCGGTACGTTCTTGCGGACCTACTGCTTGGATTGCCATAACGACGATGACGCGGAAGCTAAACGCAACTTTCAGTCCTATCAGCTTCCGCTCAACACTCAGCAGCAGTTGATCGACACGGATGAAATCATTGCCCAGTTGACCCTTGGGCAAATGCCTCCCGAAGACGCTGAACTGCCGACCGATGATCAAAGTTTGCAGATCATTGACTTGTTGCGAGCGGAGATTGCTGCCGCGCGGGAGAGGTTCGATAGCACGGGTGGTCGCACGGTGTTGCGGAGACTTTCCAACCGTGAATATGAAAACACGATCGCCAGTCTCTTCGGCCGACGAGTCGACACGCTCGGTTTGACGGCTGATTTTCCCAGCGACAACACCAGTGAACACTTTGACAACATCGGTGATGCCTTGGTGACCTCCGGGTTTCTGCTTGATCAGTATTTTCAAGCCGCTGACCGGCTTGTCGAAACCCGGCTTGCCAAGCCAGGCATGGAGCCCAAAGACTGGCACTTTACGGAGAACTTTCAGCAGTACGAGGAACTGGCGGGAGCTCATCGGAACTTCTTTAAATTGAAGTTCTTAGCAATCTATGAACAGCCCAATACAGACACGCGTCAGGGTGGCTACGCACACATCCAGGACTTCTTAGAAGGAGTCCCCGTGTCGGGGAATTATGAGATCAAAGTGCACGCCCAGGCGATGCATCGAGACACCCACTACGATCCAAAGATCTTTCGCATTGATTTCTCCGAACCGTTTCAAATCGCGGTGGTCCCGGGAGATGCCAGCAAGGGGCATATCCATTATCCGCAAGCGATCGAGCCGATTCTCGCCTCTGCTGTGGTTCCCGACGACGAACCACAGTGGTTGAGTTTCCAGGTCTGGTTGGAAGCCGGTCAGACACCTCGATTCATTTTTCCCAACGGACCCTATGAGTCGCGGGCGTCGGTGATCGCAGTTAACAAACGATACAAAGACGAATTCGATCCCAAGACCTATCGCGCTGGTGTGTCTCGTGCTCACATCTTGCGTGAAGGTGCGTTGCCACACATCAAAATTGGCGAAGTCAAAGTGCGCGGGCCGCTTCCTGAACCAAACGGCAGCGCTGAAGAGATTGCTGTGTTTGGCCCCCAAGGCTTTCAAGCCGACCAAGCCATCAAGCAGCTCAACCGATTTGCAAGTCGAGCCTTCCGGCGACCGCTAAACGATGCCGATCAGAAACGCATTGAGACGCTCTATCAGAAGCGTTTGCAGGAAGGTGCCAGCCCAAGGCAATCGGCGTTGGATACTGTGAAGCTGATTCTTTGCTCACCGTCGTTCTTGTACTTCAGCGAAATCACGGACGAAAAACAAGAACGTTTGAACGCCTTTGATTTGGCTTCTCGGCTTTCCTATGCGTTGTGGTCTGCTCCACCAGATGAGCAACTGATGGGCAAGGCTCAGTCAGGAGAGTTGGTCAAGCCGGGCGTCTTGAAAGCCGAGATCCAGCGGATGCTGAAGGAGAGGCGATCGGAGGAGTTCGTTGTTGGCTTCCTTGAGAGTTGGTTGAACCTGCGCGAGATTGGTAACCAGCCGCCACCACGTAAATCGGCTTGGCAATACTATTCCAAGAATTTGCCCCAGTCGATGAAGCAAGAGTTGCGGTTGTTCTTTGCCGATCTGTTGAATGAAAACGGTTCCAGCATGCGACTGTTGGATGCTGATTACACCTTTGTCGATAAGTACCTCGCGGAGCTTTACGAACTGCCCGAGAAAGACAGTTTGCGTTTGGCCGATGGGTTTCAACGTGTGAGCTTAGAAAAGTCCCGGCAGCGCGGCGGCGTTCTGGGAATGGCAGGTGTGTTGACGGTGAGCGCCAATGGCGTTGAGACCTCACCGGTAACCCGAGGTGTTTGGGTGTCAGAAAACCTGTTGGGCATGACTCCACCGACACCACCAGATGATGTGCCCTCGATCGAAGCCAACGTGTCGGGTGCGAAGACGATTCGCGAAAAGTTAGCGCTTCACAGCACAGACAAAACTTGCTTTTCTTGTCATCGCAAAATCGATCCGCTCGGTTATGGATTGGAAAGCTTTGATCCGATTGGACGCTGGCGAACGACGTATCCCAAGGCCCAGGGCAATGCAAAGATTGATCCGTCGGGTAAGTTTCCATCGGGGGAGTCCTACACAGACTTTGTTGGTTTCAAGAACGTGATGAGCGAGTCTCGCCAGGAGCTCTTTGCACGTAACCTGATTGAGAAGTTGTTGACGTATTCGACGGGGCGCCACATGGAACGAGTGGATCAGTTTGCCATTGATGATTTGCTCAAGAAGGCGAAAGCCGATGACTATGCCTTGCGAACGATGCTGGTTGATGTGTTGACCAGCGAGATCTTTCTGTCGCCCTGACGTTGAGGGGGCTCCGTTTGGCCGTCGGCAGGCCGTTCTGGATTCAGCGGCCTCAGCAGCCATGGCGCGGTTCAATGGCCAAGCGTTCGTCGTTTTGATGGCTTGTCCATGTTTGAGCTTTACGGTTGTCCGCTGTTCGATGGCCGCGTCTGATTTCGTGTCGCGGTGTTAAAGTCCTTATAAACCGCACCAGACGTCCGATTTGCTGGCGACTTGGCAACACTTCATGAAGTGGTGCGTCTTTGTTTACGCGGTAATCAACAGCTGTTGCTTGTTTCAGCACAGGTCCTGGATAGACTGGTTTGAGTGCTTTTCAATCCAGTTCGACCGTGACGCTCATTCCAATCCGCCCCGTCATGCCAGATTCTCCCGAGCCAGCCTCCGCTGAACGCAACCCTGCGACGGCCGCGAAAAACTCGTCGCAGTTCGTTGGTTTTCAAATCGCGGGGCAGAAGTATGCCATTCCGATCGACCAGATTCAGGAGATCGTGATTCCAGATCAGGTGACACTGACTCCTCAGGTGGCGGCTTGCGTCGAAGGCGTTACAAATCTGCGCGGTCAGATCATACCGGTGGTGAACCTGCGTTTATTGTTGGACCTTGAGACGATTGCACGCGACGATGAAACCCGCATGATTGTGGTCAACGTTTCCGATCGACGCATCGGCTTGGTGGTTGATTCGGTGTCCCAAGTGATCCGGATCCCCTTCGAGAACATTCAGCCGTCGCTTGACACGATGACTGTCGAAGGCAACCACGACGTCGCTGGATTTGCCAAGTTAGACGACGTGCTTTTTATCTTGCTCGACATGAATGAAATGCTGCAACCGCAGCGTTTGACGCGGCCCGGTTCAGCCCCGGTTTCCAGCGTCTGATTTAGGTTCCTGCTGACGCGTTTGAGCAACACTCACATCTTGACCACTCACTAGTCCACACACATCGAGTCTTCGACATGGCCAAGGCTGCATCTTCCCGTTCACGAACCAGCGCCCCTGCACTCCGCAAGGAACTGGCAGCGTTAAAAGAACGAAATCAACAGCTGGAAATTGAGTTGGCTGGAAAATTCGCCGCCATCGATCGTTCGCAGGCAGTGATCGAATTTGAGCTTGATGGCACGATCATCACCGCGAATCAGAACTTTCTCTCCTGTGTGGGATACAGCTTGGAAGAAGTCCAGGGCAAGCACCACAGCATGTTTGTCTGTCCCGTTTATCGGTCCAGTCCCGAGTACTTGGATTTGTGGGCAACCTTACGACGCGGTGAATGCACGACCGGTCAGTTCAAACGCTACACCAAAGATCGCCGGGAAATTTGGATTCAGGGTTCCTACAACCCCGTCTTTGATGCCGAGGGCCAGTTGGTGAAAATTGTTAAGTTTGCCACCGACATCACTCAGCAGAAGCTTCGCAACGCTGACTACCAAGGTCAGATCCAAGCCATTGAAAAATCGCAAGCAGTGATTCAATTCGAGCTTGATGGCACCATCATTACCGCCAACGATTTGTTTCTCGATGCGCTCGGTTATCGCTTGGAAGAAGTGCAAGGGCGTCATCACCGGATCTTTGTTGATACCGAACAGCGGGATTCAAGAGAGTACACCGAGTTCTGGGAGTCGCTCCGTCGCGGCGAGTTTCGTCGTGGTGAGTATCGCCGGATTACCAAGGGCGGTGAATCCGTGTGGATTCAAGCTTCGTACAATCCCGTCAATGGCCTCGATGGCAAGCCTTGCAAGGTCGTCAAGTTTGCAACCGATGTGACCAGCCGGGTGAAGCTTGAGCAAGAAGCCCGTGAGCGCCAGGAACAAACCGAGAAACTGGTCTCTGAAGTCGTTGAGAGTGCACACCAGTTCACCGAGGGCGCTCGTGTGATTGCCGAAAGCAGTGCGAACCTTAGCGATGGTGCACAGAATCAAGCGGCATCGGTCGAGGAAATGAATGCTTCGGTACACGGCATGACAGCCGCCATCGATGTGATTGCCAGCCGTGCCAAGGATTCCAAAGAACAGGCCGACAAGACGGCTTGCTTGGCCGAAAACGCTAACAACATTCGTAGTGAAGCCGTGACTTCCATGCGTTTGATCGAACGATCAAGTGAGCAGATCACGGATATCATTCAAGTGATCAGTGACATTGCCAGCCAGACCAATCTGCTGGCGCTTAACGCGGCGATTGAAGCCGCTCGCGCCGGTGAACATGGACTGGGATTCGCCGTCGTGGCCGATGAAGTGAGGAAGCTTGCGGAGCGGTCCAGCGAAGCGGCCAAAGAAATCACGCAACTGATTAAGGAGTCCTCGCGACGAGTCGCCGAAGGCGCCGAACGCTCCGATCGAGTTGGCCAGTCTCTGGCATCAATCCTGGAGGCAGTGTCCAAGACCGCCGATGGAATTTCACAAATAGCCGAGCAAGTCGAATCGCAGTCCGCCAGCACCGAACAGGTTCAAGTCGCGATCTCCGTTGTCTCAGAAACTACCGAATCAAATGCCGCTAGCGCCGAAGAACTTGCTGCCAGCGCAGAGCAGCTTGGGGCTCAGGCGCAAACCCTTCAGGATCTGGTGAACCGCTTTGACTCGTGAACCAACCAGTCGCACTGAAGCTCCGATGACGGTAATATCAAAGCAGCGACTGGCTCTAGGTAAAGCAGCTCTTGATCAAAACCAATCTCCCGTGACGCTGCAACGACTCAATCAGGAACAATTCCAAAAATTTCGGTCCTTCATCTACGATCAATGTGGGATCCGGATCGAATCGAACAAGTTGACGTTGCTCAGTAATCGCATTCGTCGGCGCTTGGTCGTCGGGGACTTCGTAGACTTTGATGATTACTATCGGTTTTTGATTTCCGCTCGTGGCAGCACAGAGCTGAACGGGTTTCTAGATGCCATCACCACCAATGAGACCTTTTTCTTTCGCACGGAGAAACAGTTCGACTGGTTGAAGGATCAGTGGTTGACGGAACAGATCGCACTGCAACGCCAGGGCAAACGCGCGCCGGAACTGCGGATTTGGTCTGCCGGGTGTGCCACCGGTGCCGAGGCCTACACCATGGGGATTTGCCTTGCAGAGAACCACTATCGACTAAACGATTGGTCGCTGCAAATCCTGGCGACCGACATCAGTGAAGAGGCTTTGACAACAGCTCGCGACGGCGTCTACAAAGAGCGGACGATCGATGCCGTGAACGATCGGCAGCGCAAGCGATTCTTTACCAAAGTGCCCTCAAGCGATCAGTGGAAAGTGCGATCGACGCTGAGGGAAAGCGTGCAGTTCAAGCAGCATAACCTGCTGCATCGCCTTGACGCACGGCCTTTCGATTTGATCTTCATTCGCAACGTCTTGATCTACTTTGACGAACAGTCCAAGCAGAAAGTCATCCAGAACTTGATCCGCTCACTTGCTGATGATGGCTATTTGGTGATCGGGCCGTCGGAAGGTGTGTATGGAATGTTGCAGTCCTTACAGCGTGTCACACCATTGATCTATCGCAAGTCTGCCAAGACACCTTCGACGCCGGATGTCAAGCTGCGGAAGGATGGTGCATCATGAGTGGTCAGCCGCCCGGCGATGGGGAAATGCAAGAGTTCTTGCAGACCTTTCTGGATGAAACCGAAGAGCAGCTCGATGATCTTGTCGAAACCATGCTGGTTTTGGAGCAGAACCTCGAACAGCCCGATCAGTTAAATGAAGCCTTTCGATTGATTCACTCAATCAAAGGGTCGGCTGGCATCATGGGATTCGACCAGATCACGGTACTGACTCATCACTTAGAGAATCGGTTCGAACAGTTCCGCTCGGGATCCGAGCGGCTGAACGATCCGACCATGAACTTGGTTCTCCGGTGTATCGATTTTCTGCGGCATTCCAACGCTCGTTTGCGCGACGGAAAACAACTCGGTAGCCCGAACGAGCTGCTCGCTGAACTGCGTGAGCTGGAAGAGCAACAGTTGCAAGCAATCAGCCAGCAAGGCAGTGCTGAACCGCAAGGCAGTGCTGAACCGCAAGGCAGTGCTGAACCGCAAGGCACTACTGAACCGCAAGGCACTACTGAACCGCAAGGCACTACTGAACCGGAAGGCACTACGCCGCAATCCGAAAAGGTGGCGGAGTCACAGGAGGCCACGGCAAGTCCCCAGGACGCCCCGCAACTCAGCCAGACGACTGACGGACCGATCAGTGTCACCCAGAGTTCGGTCAGCATGACGGTTCGGTTTCGCGAAGGTCTGCAGCTGGCTGATCTCAAAGCGAAGTTGATTTACAACCGCGTGAGTAACGTTGCCGAAGTCTTGTCTGTAACGCCGAATTTGGACGCCTGGCCAGAAGACCAGTCCTTGCAGGACTTTCAGTTGGTGCTTGCCGCTGATGGTGACGAGCAGCGATTGCGAGAGGTCTCAGGTGTGGAAGGTGTCGAGGCGATCGAGTTTGTCGCTCATCCTGTCGAACCGCAACACGCGGCCGTCAGTGCCGACATCCCCGCGCCCGTGGAGTCGTCACAGCAAGCGACGGCAACGCCCGATAGTGAGCCAGCAGTTAGCGATGTGATCGAGCATGGGACCGCTCTGGATCAGTCGCAGCCTGCGCAGTCACTTGAATCGCCTCTTGACCCTGTATCGGAGTCTGTGCCGCCTCAAACGCCCCATGTCGATCAAGACGTTGCTGAGACAACGCCAGGACCGACGCCTCCTCAGGTCCCCGAGTCTGTCCCCGTTCAAGCGGCCAGTCAAGCGGCCAGTCAAGTCGCCAGTAAGGTCGTTGGCAAAGTTGCAGAAACGATGCGAGTCGATATCGATCGCCTTGATCATCTGATGAATTTGACCGGTGAACTGGTTGTCAATCGGGCTCGCTTTCAGCAGATCGCCAATCAGTTTGCGCCTGCAAAACGCGATTCGGACAGCGTTGGTCAATTGCGAGATTTTGCCGATCACCTCCGCGCCCTGCTCGACAGCCACGACCAATCAGGTGGGGCTGCAAAGGCCAGTCATCGCTTAATCGATCAGTTGCGTGATGGGCTGACGGTGATTGATCGTCACTCTGACGCGTGGGAGAGAGGACGTCGCAATCTCGATCGCTTTGGTGAAGCGGTGGATCAGTTGTCTCGGGTTTCGCAAAGCCTGCAGAAAGGCGTTTTGGACACTCGGATGACTCCGGTCTCACCTCTGTTTAACCGCTTTCGACGTGTCGTTCGCGATCTGGCCAAAGAGCGTGGCAAGCAGGTGGAGCTACAGATTCGCGGCGAGAAGACCGAGCTCGACAAGCGGATGATCGACGAGCTGGGTGACCCCCTGATGCATCTGGTGCGAAACTCCGTTGATCACGGTTTAGAGACCACCGAGAGTCGACGTGAATCGGGCAAGCCAGAAACAGGGACAATCTTGCTGGAAGCCAGTCACAGCGGCAACAACGTCTTCATCAAAATCACGGATGATGGAGCTGGGATCGATTTGGATAAAATTCGCGCCAAAGTGCTCCAGCGAGGCTTGCTGTCTGCCAGTGCCATCAATGACTTGGCGGACGATCAAATCCTTGATTATATCTGGCACCCTGGATTCAGTACGGCCAAATCAATCACTGATGTCTCTGGGCGCGGCGTCGGGATGGACGTGGTTCGAAATCGAATCCAGCAACTCAATGGCAGCGTCGATGTTGAGTCGGTGCCGCATGAAGGCACGACGTTTACGATTCGCCTGCCCTTAACGCTGGCCATCATTCATTGTCTGCTGGTGCGGCTTCGTGGTGTGGTCTTCGCGATTCCCATTGAAGATGTGCGCGAGATCGTTTCCATTAACATGGCCGACGTCGTTTCGGTTGGCAAGAAAAAGACCTTTGAGCTGCGTGAGGAGTTCATTTCGCTTGTCAACGTCGATCATGTTTTCGATTGGAATGAATTGCCCGTTGATGCGAACAGGCAATCACTGGCCACTGATGTTGATTCCAAGCAAAGCCATGGGCCACTTACTGACGTGGTGATTTTGCAAGCAGCAGGCCGCATGATGGGGTTGGCTGTTGAAGAGTTTCTCGGCGGCCAGGACATGGTCATCAAATCACTGTCGAACAATTTTGTCGAGATCCGGGGCTTATCTGGAGCGAGTATCTTAGGGGACGGGAGCGTGTGTCTCATGCTAGATGTTGGCACTGCGTTTCAGTTGGTCATTCAGCGTTCCATCGCTGGCTCTGGAAAGGAATTAACGTCGTGACCGAACAGGAAATTTCGCAGTTGCAAACGCTCTTCCAACAAGGTTCGAAGAAAGCCGCCGAGGCCATGTCGGTCTGGTGTGGTCGAGCCTTCAGGATTCATCTCGATGCGCTGCGATGTGTTCCGTTGGAAGAGGCCACGCAAGTCTTGCATGCTGGTGATGATCCGCTGTGCTTTTGTTCGGTCGCCGCTGAAGGCGTGATTAGCGGGCAGATGGTTTTGGCGTTTGACGATGTCAGTGGCTTGAAGTTAGCTGCCTTGTTGACCGATCGTGCGGCAGAGCAGATCGTTGCATGGGATGAATTGTCGACTGCAGCCATGTTGGAAACGGCTAATATTCTCTGCTGTGCCTATTTGAATGCCTTGTTTGAGGCATTGGATGCGCCAGGTTCGGCAGCTGGATTGATGCCTTCGCCACCTCGGTTCTCTCGTGAGTATGCTGAGAGCGCGGTTGAGTTCTTGGTCATGGGGCAAGCATTGGAATTCGATCAAGTGTTGATCGCCTGCACGCGATTCATGATTGAGGATTCCTTCTTAAACTGTTCCCTGTTGTTTGTTCCTGATTCGCAAACCATGGCGGCTTTGCCGGGCTTATTATCAGCGTTCACAGAGTCATGATGAGTGGCGCTGTTTCAGGTCGAACCAACGTGCGGATGGGGCAGATTGGCTTTGCATCCGGCGAACAGACGTTGTGCACCCTGTTAGGCTCTTGCGTGGGCCTGATGTTGTATTCACGGCCTCATCGGCTGGTGGGTCTGGCTCACATTGTGTTGCCTGATTCGGCGGGAAAGCAGGTGCCACTTGGAAAGTTTGCCGACACCGCGATCCCCGAACTGATTTCTCAGCTCAACAAGCGTGCTGGACAGGAAGTCCGATGGGTCGCCAAGATGGCCGGTGGGGCCAGCATGTTTCAAACCGCTCAGACGATGAACATTGGCATGCGGAATGTCGATCGCTGTCGGGAGCTATTGAGACAATTTGGGATCCCAGTGGTGGCCACGCATTGTGGTGGGCAAGCGGGGCGGCGGATGACGATTTCGGCGCGCGATGGTTCGGTGCAGATCGAAATCGTCGGGCAAGCTACAATTGAGCTAAAATAGGCCTGGGTAGTAGTGACTTGCAATGAGTGAACAACGACTCCTGATCGTCGATGACAACTTACTGATTCGAAAACGGATTCAGTCGATAGCTGAACAAGCAGGCTGGCAATCGATTGAGGCCGCTGAAGACGGTGTCGAAGCGATCCAAGCTTATCAAACACAGCGTCCCGATCTTGTGACGTTAGACATTGTGATGCCTAACATGGATGGATTGCAAACGTTGGAGCGATTGTTGGAAATGGATCCGCAGGCGCAAGTCGTGATGGTGTCTGCAATCAATCAGAAGCCACAATTGCAACGCTGTCTCGAACTGGGCGCGATTGACTTTATCATTAAGCCTTTTGATCCCCAGCGGCTTCACGACTTTTTTGCCAACGCCTTGCAACACTGAAACGCAACGAGGAAAGACTCTTGGGCTCCAGTCCAACACGACTGATGATCGTGGACGATTCGGCGTTGTATCGCCAATCGCTGCGAAACCTGCTGCGCGAGATGCCCGACGTCGAAATTGTCGGCAGTGCCAAAGATGGGGTGGATGCGTTAGACAAAATTGAAAAGCTGGACCCAGATCTGTTGACACTTGATGTGCAGATGCCAGAGATGGACGGACTCGAGTTGCTCAAGGAACTGAAACGGCGGAAGTTACGTTCTAAGTCGATCATGGTCAGTAGCCTGACTTCCCAGGGAGCAGAAGCGACAACAGAAGCCTTGATGGAAGGCGCGTTTGATTTCATCCTGAAACCATTCGGTGGCAATTCGGAAAAGAATCGGCATGACTTGCAGTGCCAACTGACTAGCAAGATCAATGCGTTCCGGCAATCGATCGGCCAAAAGCCGGTCTCAGCGACTGGTTCCGCTGAACGTCCCATTCCACAGGGTCGCGGCGTTGCCGAAGCGACACCCCAGGCCGCCGCAGCATGCCAGGCCGTGGTGCTGGGAGCATCGACCGGGGGGCCTTCGGCGCTGAAGAAGGTGCTTCCTCGATTGCCAGATCGCTTGTCAGTACCCGTCTTTGTCGCTCAGCACATGCCACCGCAGTATACGAAGTCCCTTGCAGTGCGACTGAACGACGTTTCCGTGTTACAGGTGGTTGAGGCTGAAGAGGGGATGATCGCCAAGCCAGGCATGGTGGTTCTGGGTGCCGGCGGGCAACAGATGCGCGTCGTCAAGCAGGGAAACAGCTTTCAAGTTCAACTGACCGATGATCCGCCGGAGAATGGTGTTCGCCCCGCCGTAGACTATTTGTTGCGATCGGTCACTCAGGCAACCAATGGCAATGCCTTGGCCGTGATCATGACAGGTATGGGACGCGATGGTTTGGAAAGCTGTCGGCAATTGAAGCAGCAAGGAGGTCATGTCATGGCGCAGAATCAAGCCGACTGTGTCGTTTATGGGATGCCCAAAGCAGTCGTCGAAGCGGGCTTGGCTGAACGGATCTTGCCGTTGGGAAAGATCGCTCCCGCAATTGTGCGTCACATTAAACGCAGTCAGAGAAGTTAAGAGCCCCAGCAATGAATGACTCAGAACAGTCTCAGCAGATCTATTTGCTAGTCGTCGAAGATAGTCGGATTCAGGCACAGATCCTTTGTCAAAAGTTGCGTGAAGCCAACTTCGAAGTCGACTGGGCAGAGGACGGTGAAGTCGGCCTAAAGTCGATCCGCACGCGGCGACCCGATCTGGTCATTTCTGATATCGAAATGCCGAACATGACTGGATATGAACTGTGTTATGAAGTCAAAAATGACCCGCAGCTAAAAGCTGTCCCTTTTATTCTGCTTTCGACACTCTCGGATGCTCAGGACATCATCAAAGGGCTGCACTGTGGAGCTGATAACTACGTTACCAAGCCCTACGATCCCGAGTTTCTGATCACTCGTGTGCGATCGTTGCTGGAAACGCCGGTTGATGACGAAGGGGAGCAGCAACAGCTTGATGTTACGCTCAACGGCACGCGTTACACGGTCAAGTCTGGTCGTCAACAGATCTTGAACTTGCTGGTTTCGACGTTTGAGAACGCGGTTGAAAAGAACCACGAATTGGCCCGTGCCAACGAGGAGTTGACGGTCGCCAAAGAGCAACTGCAACGCTGGAACGTGGAACTCGAACGCTTGAACGGAACGCTGGAGTCCGTCAACCAGCGGATGAGTCGCGACTTGGATGCTGCGGCCAGAGTGCAGCAGTCACTGTTGCCCAGCAGCGAACCCGATATCGAGCAAGCAAAGTTGGCGTGGAAGTACATCCCCTGTGACGAGCTTGCGGGGGACTTCCTTAACTACTTTTTGCTCGACGACGAACACTTGGCGATGTATGTCGTCGATGTGAGCGGGCATGGCGTGGCGTCGTCATTGCTATCGGTGACGATTGGCCGGTTGATGACTCCACATCGCACCTCGTCTTCTTTGTTGGTCCAGTCGACCGCTGACGGTGGTCATCGCGTTGTGCCGCCAGGCGAGGTGGCCGCGGAACTGAATCAGCGTTTTCAAATGGAAGAGCAAAACTCGTTGTTCTTCACCATGCTTTATGGTGTCTTGAATCTTCGGACGCTTGAGTTTCGCTTTACCTCCGCTGGGCATGACCCACCGGTCCTGGTACGCGATGGCGCGCCACCGGCGATGATCGAGGGCAGTAATCTGGCGATCGGCTGGATGGAAGACCTGGAGTATGAAGAGGAATCGATTGACCTGCAGCCAGGTGATCGTTTGTTCCTGTACTCCGATGGAGTGCCCGAGGCGCTCGATCAAGACCTGGAACAGTTCACGATGCAACAGATGGTGGAGATGTTCGAACTCGGCCAAGGGAGTTCGCTGCAAGAGAGTGTGGACCTGTTAGACAATGCTGTGCAACGATGGTGCGCCAAAAATGGCCCCAAAGATGACGTTTCCATCCTTGGCCTTGAAATCAATCGAACGTAGGGCAAGCATGCTTGTCCAGACCGCTCGCTTGTTTGCTGCGCCCGCCGCAGCGAGGAAGGCTCTGGTTCGCAGACCAACGGATCTCTTCTCCATCGCCCAGCGGTGGTTTTTCCGGTGGTGCCACGTGGTGGCGTTTTGTGGCGGTGTTTCGTAGCGGAAAGCATCTGCTGGCGGCTTTTCCAGGCTCAATCCTGGAGTAGACTGTGGGGCCCTTTGATTCTGTTTCTGCTGAGGTGATCATGAAACCCTTCCTGTCTTGTTTCGCGCTGGTGCTCTGTTTCAACTTCGCAGCGGTTTGGGCTGAGCCTGCCGGAACTCGTCCGAACATTGTGTTTGTGTTGTCAGATGACATGGGGTGGAGCCAGCCGGGATTCAATGGCGGCGATGCCAAGGTGACTCCGAACATGGACCGCTTGGCAAACGAAGGGATGCGTTTGACTGAGTTTTACACTCACAGCGTCTGCGCCCCGACACGCGCTGCGTTTCTAACCGGTCGCTATGCGTTCCGTACCTGGAGTGATTGGCGATCGGAGGATTTTGGGAAGCCAAGTTACTTGGCCAAGTTGGGCCTCAAGTTGGCCTATAACGATCGTGGTCAACCAACGCGTCGTCTCCATGCGCTTGATACCGAGGAACGAACCATTGCCGAGGCGCTCAAGGAAGCTGGTTACTTCACTTCGATCATCGGCAAATGGCACCTTGGTGAATGGTTACCTGAGCACTTGCCGATGGGACAGGGATTCGATCATCAGTATGGTCACTATGCCTGGGGCATTGATTATTACACCAAAACAATCGTCCATAATGCTCCAGCGCGCTTTGCCGTTTACGATTGGCATCGCAATCAGCAACCCCTTCAAGAAGAAGGCTATGCCACTGATTTGATTGCCGACGAGGCTCAGCGAGTGATCGAATCTCGCAAAGGCAAAGACGAGCCGTTCTTTCTCTATGTTGCCTTTAATGCTGTGCATGGTCCGTTGAACCCGCCGCCGGGATTTGATGGAGATCCCGACGATCCGCTTGCCATTCGTCGCGCGATGTTGGCGAGTCTGGATCAGGCCGTTGGGAAAATTAGCGATGCCATCGACGAAAACGGCTTTCGTGAAAACACTGTCTTTGTGTTCACTAACGATAATGGGCCCGTCTTGGAAGAGATGAGCAAGCCTTATCGCGGGACAAAAAACACGACGTTCGAGGGTGGTGTTCGGCAACCGGCTGTCATTCGTTGGCCTGGGCATACCGAGCCGGGTTCCACAAAGGATGGCTTGGTGTTCATTAGCGACTTCTTTCCAACCTTCGTGACGCTTGCTGGTGGTCGTCATCAGCAAGAACGTCCGCTGGATGGAATCGATATGACGTCGATGCTGTTTGGTGATCAGGAAAGCACCAGAGAAGAGATTGTCTTTGACGTTTCAGGCAGCGTTCGCTTGCCAACCATTCGCTCGGGCGATTACAAGTTGATGGGCGACATGCTGTACAACATCAAGACCGATCCCAGCGAAAGCACTGACATCGCATCCGGACATCCCGAACGGGTCACCAAGATGCGAGCCCGCGTGACCGCCCTGGGAAATCAGCGGCCTCCGCTGGGTGACAAGCCCTTGCTGATGGACCCGCCACTGCCTTATGTCTACGGCCTTCAAGAGCAAGAGAACGTGCCGGATTGGCTGATCAAAGCCGTGGATCAGGTGCGAGCCAAACAGCCCACCGAGTGGGCGCCTGGCGAAACGCCTTGGCCCAAAGCTCCCCAAGGAGCCAAGGCCAGCAAGATGGACGGGCTAAAAGATGAAGCCACCAAGTGACTTGGCCTAGTTCGCGTCCAGGTTGATGACGAAGTCATCCCAGTCAACGTTCGTGCCTTCGTCGCGGTCGTCGTAGCCGCGAGCCTTATCGTCAACGCCGTTGCGGCCAACGCTATACAGGACCACTGCGGTGTCCGTTTTCTTGTAAATGAATGCGTCGCCTGAGTTACTATCCAGGGGGATTTCCTTGATGAACTCTGGACTGAGATCGTTTAGTTTGTCGGGGAACGAGCCATGGTTCATTTGGTGGGCCTTGCAGGCAAACGCCAGCTGTAACAGATCGGTCTTGGAGAGGCTGTCACGCTCGGCTCGGCTGCAGGCATCCAGTGCTGGTAGCAGTAAACTGACCAACAGTTCGCCAACGATCTTGCCTTGAGCATCCGGCTTTTGCAGGACCAAGCTGGCCATCATCAAGAACGAAGGCTGTTGCCAACGCTTGCCCAGGTTTTCTAGATCTTCGTTGATCTTCTGCATCGCCTGTTTGCGTTCTTTGATGCCTTCAATTTTGGCTGCATCAACCAGTCGATCATACCAGCTATTCATGACCTTGGCGGTTTCGTCCCAGTTGATCAGCGAGCCGGTTGCCGGAGGCTTTTCTTTCTTTTGTTCTGGCTGATCTTGAGCCACGACGTAGGTCACGGATTGATCAGGAACCTGAGCCGACAAGGCGTTTAACAAGCTCATGGCTTTGATCAAGTTGGTGGTTTGTGAGATCCATTGCACCGCATCCAAGCCAGCATACCGTTCGCCTTGATCGATGCAGCGATACAGCGGCGGAATCGATGGCAATTGTTTTAGGTCAGCTAGGAACCGATTGGCTTGTTCTTTGGTGAGTTTCGGGGACTGTAAGACATGAGTGGCTGCTTCGATGGCAATCGAATCGACGGCGATGCCGACCAGTTGCGAAATCAAGAACGAGTCTTTGGTGGCGAGCCTGCCGACTCGAGACACCGCCATCACGTCTTCCCAAGCTTGATCCAATTCACCTTGAGCGATGCGATAGTTGGCTCGGATACTTAGGTCACGAGCAATGCTTCGCAGATCCGTGATTGAGCTCAGGAGTAATGAAATCACAGGCGGCCCGGTCTGGTCGTCCAAGCCGAGATCCGTCTCAGCAATCTTGGGCGCGTAATAGTGTGTGCGTCGACTGCCTTCAACCAGCACGTCCAGCTGTGAGTCAATGCTCTTGATCCACTTTGCCAAGCTAGGCGAGTCTTCGTCGGTCCAAGGACCTTCTAAGCCGCGATCGAAATTGTCATAGGCTTCCTCTCCACGCTTCGATTCCTCAAGCGTCTCAAAGTAATCAACCAGCAGATTGTCGCGATTGGGTTTGACGCCCAGCTGTCGGTAGTACTCTTCACGCAGGGATTCTACAATCGCTTCGGGGCCCATCACTTGCCGAACGATGACTTCGAAATTGTTTTCCGGGGTGACGCCTTTAGAAGTGATTTCGTTGAGCGCCCGGACGTAGTCCACGCGGCCATGCTCGTCCAGCGGGCCCAGGATGCGGGTGACTTCCTTGGAAACCGTTAGCCCCGGTAGAGGCGCCTTCTCGGTTTTCTTTTCTTGGCCGGGTTCGTCGGCGATGGCGGAAATGGCAAAGCAAGTTGTGGCAACTAGCAAGACAGAGCGGATCATCAGATCAGGCCTCGTTTGGGTGGTGAGCACCAAAGGTCTGTGGAAAAAGCAGCGTCGGCCTTGAGGGCAGGTTTTCTGCCAAGGCTGGGCGCAAGAACATCAATCACATTGATTCTAGCACGCAGCCGATTTGTCTAAAAATCTGCAGCAGTTGATGTTTGCTTTAGAAGCGGCATCTCTCGTCTTGCCGTTGTGAGTGCCTTTTAATTGCTTTTGATCCCAACGGGCTTGCCGTCTAGGCCCCACTGGGGGTCAATCTTGACGCCCAAGTGTGTGAGCGCCGTCACG
Organism: Stieleria bergensis; assembly: GCA_007745635.1. GTDB lineage: Bacteria > Planctomycetota > Planctomycetia > Pirellulales > Pirellulaceae > Stieleria > Stieleria bergensis. The sequence goes on along the minus strand of CP036272.1, from coordinate 6,320,620 downwards.
GACAGATCAACTAGATAAGTTGGCTGCTGTTTGTCTTTGTTGATCACTGCATCGCCGCTCACGATCAACCACGTTTGGCGGATCTCAGGAATGTTTCGTCCACCACCGTGGCCGGTCCCCTGCCCTCCATGATCGGTTGACAGCAGTACCAACCAGTTTTCTTCTTCATACCTTCGTCGACTCTTCATCGCTTTGATAAGCGATCCAACATGACCGTCAACCGTTTCGATGGCTCGAATGTAATGGGGGACAGAGGGGTGAAATCCATGAGCATGACCGGTTTCATCAACAGCCCCCAGATAAACCATGACTGCATGAGGATCACTGGAGCGAATGTACTCGGTCGCTTCGTCGGTCAAACGCTGATCGTTCGCGGTATAAGCCTCTGCGCCATGCGACTCATGGCAGACACGTTTATCGGCTTCACTAACGATGTATTTGTCGATCGGTTTCCAATCGACAAAGGATCCTAACTGCGCATCGGTATACTGAGCTCGCACACGGGCAAACAAGTGCGGGTAGTTCTTAATGTTGTTGCCTTTGAAGCCATTGTCTTGGATGCCATGCTTGTCCGCCCACACGCCGGTCAGAAAACTGGTCCAGCCGGGGCCACTGACCGTGTCATTTTGAGTCTCTCGAGGTCCCAGGATTTGGGTGTTTTCCCAAAGCTGCCCGCGCTGAATCAACGCGTCCAGGTTTGGCGTCTGGGCACGCTGCAACGCATCGCGTCGAGTGCCATCAATGCCGATGATCAAGACGCGATTCCGGGGCGTTTGAGCGATGGGGTCTTGTGCCGCAGCCGTGTGCAGAAAGCTTACAGCGACGATGGCAAAGGCCGTCAAACGGTTGAAGACAGTGTTCATAAGGTTCAATCAAATTAGCGTAGAATCGGTTCGGTGACGCCCAACCCGTCTGGTATCGGGCCGGGTTCGTAGGGTGCCGTGCTTGCGCGCACCAATCAACTGGCTAGGAGCCGACATTGATGCGTCGCAGCAGATTCAGCAGTTTTTTGCTGGTGCTTGTCAGTCGGGTGCGATTGAACTGGTCGCCTGCTTTGCGAATCGCGTCGGCCAAGGTGGGATAGGGATGGATTGTGGATGCAATGGACCCCAGGCCAATCTTGTTTGTCATGGCCAAAGCAACTTCGCTGATCAGGTCACCTGCGTTGGGCGCGACAATGGTCGCTCCGACAATTTTGTCTTTACCCGCTTGAGTATGAATCTTGACGAAGCCGTCGCCCAGTCCCTCCAAGATTGCCCGATCAACTTCGCTAAGCTTAACGGTGTAGGTGTCGATCTCAATTCCACTTGCTTGTGCTTCTTGTTCATTGATGCCCACTCGGGCAAGCTCAGGTGAACAATAGGTAGCCCAAGGAATGGTGAGTTGACTGAGTTTCTTTCTGCCAAAGGGGCCTAAGGCAAAGAGCGCATTCTGAATCACAATCCGAGCCATGAAATCGGCGGCGTGCGTGAACTGAAACCGAGAGCAAACGTCGCCGGCGGCAAAGACTTTGGGATTGCTGGTTTGTAAATAGTCGTTGACGATGACACCTTTCTTGTCAAACCTCACGCCCGCATTCTCCAGTTGCAGTGATTCGAGGTTGGGAGCTCGCCCTACAGCCACTAACAACTGGTCCACTTGTCGATCCTCCTGGTGATCTTGGCAATTCAGGCGGAGCCGAAAACTGCCATCGTAGTGGACCTCTAGGTCGCGACCACCGCACAGCACATCGACTCCGTCTTTGAGAAGTTGCCTGCTCACGATGTCTGCGGCATCGCGATCTTCGCGTGGCAGAAGACCTTGTTTGGTTTCAATCAAGCAGACCTGTGAGCCAAGACGAGCAAAGGTCTGTGCCATCTCTACGCCAATCGGACCGGCACCGACGATTCCCAGGCGTTCGGGGCGCTCCGTCAGGTTGAAGAGTGTTTCATTGGTCAAATAGGGTGTGCCTGCAAGGCCGTTGATCGGGGGCGCAGACGCGCGAGCGCCGCTGGCAATGACGGCGCGTTTGAAAGCCAGTGTCGTGCCTCCGACATCAACGTTCTGACGGTCGACAAACTGAGCTTCGCCTAAATAGACATCGACGCCCAGTTCGCGAAAACGTGCCGCTGAATCATGAGGGCTGATTCCGGCTCGCAGGCGACGCATCCGATCCATCGCAGCAGAGAAATTGACTTCGCCGAATTCGATGGTGTCTGCGAAGAAAGGGATCGCTTGCCGCGCACCCCAGATCGCTCTGGCAGCGGCGATCAAGCCTTTGGACGGAACGCAGCCAACATTAAGGCAGTCGCCGCCCATCAAGCTGCGCTCAATCAATGCCACCTTGGCACCTAGTCCAGCAGCACCTGCGGCAGTGACTAAACCTGCGGTCCCGCCGCCGATGATAACAAGATGATAAGGCCCCGCGGGCTGTGGGTTCTTCCAGTCCGCAGGGTGCACATTGGCAATCAGTTGTTGGTCAAATTCATTGTTCGGCAGCAATGCATTCATTGCAATGGCCTCTGATTGCCGGAGAGAAGCGTTGATGCAACGCCCGTTGACGCTGCTGCCGCATTGTAGCAGCGCACAAAGAGGGTCAGTCTAAGCGATTTTGAAAGCCGACTCTGATCAAGGAATTGCCAGCGACAGCACAGAACCGCCGATGCCAGGATTGCATCGGCCAGTTGGGGCCAGCCAGTTGCAGGCTTGCACGCACGACCACAGGATTATCTCAAATGTAGGTCGATGTCCCAGGGCAATGCTTCATGGATGTCTGGGAGGGTTCGCTGTTGGGCTGAACAGTGGGTGGGGGCGAATGCGCTGCAGAAGGGTTCGGTCGCCGTAGTATGAAGCCGCGACGAATTGGTGGGGTAAACCGGGCTGAATTAGCCAAGGCTGGTCAACAGTCACGCAGAATTGGGGATCAAATGAAGCAGCAATGAATGTATAATGAGTCCGCCAGTGGCCTCGTGCTGAAGTTGTCTTCAGGTCACTCGAGTGAGTCGCTGGCCCTGCCACGCCTTCCCTGCCACTCAATCAGCTCCACCAGCGTGTTGATTGTCTCTTTGTTCCGTCCGGCTTTTGTCCGTTCCCTCGCTCAATCAATCGGGTGATGAATCGGTTGCAGCCAAGATTGATTTGATTATCCATGGTGTCATTGACTCAGTCATTTTTCCGTCGTTTGACGGAGCTGTTTACCCTGCTGCTTTTATTGTGTCAGTCGTCTGCATTGAAGGCGGATGAATTGCAAACGCAGTTTGACAGCAAGGTTCTTCCTGTGTTGCGGAATCATTGTTTTGATTGCCACAATGTTGATGATCGCGAGTCGGGTGTGCGTTTAGATCATCTCGATGGCAGTCTGCCTGACGGGGCGATCAAGTTGTGGGAGCATGTTGGCAAGCAGATCGAGTCCGGCGCGATGCCTCCAGAGGATCACTCTGAAATCCCGGAGCAGCAACGTCGCGAGCTTTTGTCTTGGCTGGAAGCATCACTGCATGAAGCCAGAATTCGCGAGGCACCCAACAACGGGATCACACGGCGGTTAACGGTGACTCAGTACCGTCACGCGCTCCAGGAGTTACTGGGCATTGACGATGACTTTACCGCCACCTTGCCTGATGATGGCATCTCAAAGGATGGGTTTACCAACGACATTGAAACCCTGTCTGCGTCACCCTTGCAAATCGAAGCCTGGTTCAATATTGCGACCCAGGCTCTTGAGGCAAGCACCGTCGATCCCACTGTGTCGCCGACGGTGCAGAACTTTCGGATGGACTTGGGGCGTGGGATCAATCCTCAGCCGCTGCAGGAGAACCTTATCCTTGGGGCGCTGAATCGTTTGCTGCCCAAGCAAGACTTTACAGTCACCGAGCTGACTCCGGAAAAGTCGTTTCCGATTCAGGCTTATCGTTTGCCGGCCAAGTATCGATTTAACGAGGGCTATTCCGGAAACGCAACTGTCCGCGGCTGGCGTGAATACACCAGTATTTATCATAAAGTGTTCGCTTGCCTACGCGGTGATGGAGGCTATCCCAAGGGCGAACCGTATGAATCCGTCGACAATGGCTTGCTGTTGCGTCCAGCCATTCCAAACGATTCGGTGTGGCAACGGTCCACGACCTATGGGCCCAAAGCGAATTTCAAAATTGCGTTGCGCGAGCTGCCTCGTCATGGTCGCTTTCGTGTGACGGTCCGCGCTGCAAAATTCGATGACGCGTTGTTGCTTTCCAACCTCAATGCTGAACCGGCCGAGCAAGCATCGCCGCAGGAGAGCGTCACGATGTCGGCGGAACAGAAGGATCAGCCGTTGGTGATTCCCCAGTCAGGCATCTATCAAGTCGACGTTTATCGGCGTCCAAAAACAGAAGACGAAAAAGGTAACGAGCGTTTCAGCTTGCAGATTGATGGTCGACGGTTTACCGATCAATTGAAGCGGACGCCAGCAATGTTGCTGCGTTTGGCAGAGGGGGAACGCGATTGGAGCTTTGATTTTGGCCGCGGCGATGCTGCGATCGAGAAGATTGTCTTGACTCGATTATCGATGGATGATCCTTTGGCTCAGCGTTATGAAACGTTCATGCAACAATCGCCTTGGTTGGGTGTCTACATGGGGTTGAGACGCGATTGTGGACACACCTTTAATCAGGTTGAATCCTCGCGTGTGGTCGATCAGCTGAGCACTCAAGCCTTCGTGTTTGAAGGGGCGATCAACAATTTTCCTCGACCTGACGTGCAACCCGGAAATGACAACTACTTGGCCGGATTGCGTGAGATCTTGGTGCACAGTGTTTACACCGATGGGCGAGATCGACCGCGGTTGCGCATCGAAACGATCGAGTTTGAAGGGCCACTTTACGAGTCTTGGCCACCACAGTCTCATCGCAACGTGTTCTCTGTTGGTCCTGAAGTGACAGATGAACTGGAGCGTGCGAGGGAAACGATTCGGCGCTTCGCCCAGCGCGCCTTTCGACGGCCTGTTGACTTGCAGGAGATGGCTGGGCTGATGGAACTTTGGCGTGAACACTATCAACAATCCAAAGATTTTCACGCGAGCACCCGTTACGTTCTGGCGGGCATTCTGACTTCGCCTGCGTTTTTGTTTCATGTTGAGAACAGCCAGTCGCCCAAGCCCGAACCGTTGAATCAGCATGAACTGGCAGCGAAACTGGCTTTGTTTCTGTGGGATGGGCCACCGGATCAGGAACTCACTGACGTAGCAAATCGGGGACAGCTGACTGCGGAGCTAGATAAAACAATCGATCGCATGATTGCCGATCCCAAATTCGAGCGGTTTACCGAAACGTTTGTCCGTCAATGGTTGTCGTTGGATAAGTTTGATTCCGTTGAAGTCGATCGTCGCAAGTATCCCGCACTGTCCAAATTTGCTCGCAAGCACTTGCGCCAAGAACCCGTGCGAACCTTTCAGCATTTGGTGCGCACCAATCAATCGGTTGGTAAGCTGATTCAGTCCGACGAAATGGTCATCAACGAGACGCTTGCAAAGTATTACGGGATTGACCAACCAATCGAATCAGGACCTGAATTCGTTGCGGTCTCGGTGGATCGTTCCCATTTGGGCGGCTTGCTCACTCAGGCTGCCATACAGTCGGGGCTTTCTGATGGTCGGGAAGCCAATCCGGTCAAACGCGGTGCTTGGTTTGCTCGTAAGATCATCGCAGAACCTCCCAATGATCCTCCGCCCAATGTGCCAGAACTCAAGGATGATCGCAGTTTGCCATTGAAGGAACGCTTGCGTCAGCACCGTGATGTCAAAGGCTGTGTAAAATGCCATGAGGGGATTGACCCTTGGGGCGTGGCTTTTCAGCAATACGATGCCGGTGGGCTGTTCACAGGAAACAAAGCCGATGCCAAGTCAAAGTTGCCCGATGGCGTTGAGGTTGACGGTGTTGCGGAATTGCAGCAGCACTTGCTGCAAAATCGCCTGGCTGATGTTGCCTTTAGCGTTCAGAAGCATTTAGTCACTTACGCAATCGGTCGACCGCTTCAATACAATGAATGGGTGCGACTGAAAGAGAATGGCCTAGCCGGCGTTGACGAAGACTATCGCTTACAAGACATGATTCGAGCGATCGTGCACAGTGACTACTTCCTAAAGAAGTAGACCAGGGAATTCATTTCATTGATTTTTGATTAGGTGATTCGTGATGAAATCGCAATCGATTGACCGTCGTGCTGTTCTAAAAGGGATTGCAGGCACTGCGTTGGCGCTGCCTGCTCTTGAAGCGATGGGCAGCGAAGTTGCTGGTCAGGTGCCACGCCGATTCTGTGCCCTTTACACGGCCAACGGCATGTCGCTCCCCAAAGCAGAACACAAAATTGATCAATGGAGCTGGTTCCCGCGTCAGCAGCAGGATGGCCAATTCGTGTTTGGTGAATCAACCAAACCTCTGGAGAGTTTTCGCAATCAGCTGAGTTTCGTCGGTGGCTTGTACCATGAGAATGGATTGAAGTCCGATCCGCATACCTGTTCTGATATGTGGCTCACTGGAGCGCCGTTGCACGATGAAACGCGTGACAGCTACAACAGCGTTAGCCTGGATCAGGTGGTTGCTCGCCATACCAAGGGGCATTGTCGTCAGCCATCATTGGTGTTGTCGATTGATGCTGGCGTGGGATTCTTGTCACGAACAGGGACGATTTCTTACAACCATGCGGGGCGGCCGATTCCTGCTGAAAATAATCCTCGGCAGGTCTTCAATCGCCTATTTCGAGCGGACGTCGGTGCGCTCAATGCAAGACGAGACCAGTTGCGCCGGCAGATCAAATTGGTCGACGCTGTTTTGGAAAGCGCCAAGTCCTTTGATAAGCAACTTGGGCAGACGGATCGGCAGACCATGCAACAATACTTGGCCTCGCTGGATGAAGTCGAAAGTCGCTTAGCGGCATCGGAAAAGTGGACTGACATTCCGCTCAAGCAGCAGGACTATTCGCATTTGGACTTGGATGTTTCGCCGGAGCAAGATCCCGCGAGCTACTATCGCACGATGTTCGACTTGATTGCATTGGCATTCGATGCTGATATCACGCGGAGTATCGCATTCATGCTCAATCGCGAAGATGGCATGGGCATCAGCGATACCTTTCCGCTGAAGTTAGGTCTAAGTCGGACGCACCACAATCTGTCACACGCTGGTGATAAAGCGGGACAGTTGGAGTTCGCTAAATACGATCGCTTCTTGAGCGAGGAGTTAGCAGGTTTTTTCAAGCGTCTGAACAGCTATCAGGATTCCCAGGGGACGGTGTTGGATAACACCATTGTGCTGTATGGCAGTGGAGCCAGTACCACCCACCAACCACGCAATCTGCCCACGTTGATTGCCGGTGGCACCAACATGGGCTTGCAGCATGGAGTGTATCACGCTGAAGGCAAGACCCGGATGGCGAACTTGCAACTGAGCATCCTGCAGGCGATGGGCATTGAGCAGGATACTTTTGCCGACAGCCAGGGGACCTTCACGGATTCCGTCTTCCGCTCTTGACATCGCTCGATGCATTGGATTTCAGCCAGGCAGTCTTGATTCAGATCACGTCGTTCACGATGGTCGGGTCCAACGCTCGTTTACCAAGCGCGAATCTGCGGGCCTTTGGATGGTGGTTCATCTGGTCCACGCGGAGTGGACTGGCCGTCGACGACGCCATCGGCAGCGTCGATTCGATGCATGACTTCGGAAATCTGTTCGGGCTTTACCGTGCCTGATTCTTTGAGAGTTGTCAGCAAGGTTTGGCAGACCAGCCTCAGTTCGCCGACTTGTTGTTCCAACGCTTCGATCCGGGCTTGCTGATCATCCAGCGAGCGAAGATTGCGGTTCTCAGCACGCTTTCTGGCTGCTTCGCTTTTACGTAGCGATTCGATATCTCGCCGCTGTCGGTGGTCGCTGTCAAAGAAGGTATCCCAGAAATCCATCGCATTCGCCTCGCGTGTTTGTGTTAGAGAGATGGCACCAATGGAACAGCTTTCGGGCGCGATCGAGCTCAGTTCCTTTCCGGTTCAGTGCTCAGAGACTATGATACAGGTGCATTCAAACACTGTGTTTGCTGGGTTCGTTGCAGCGTTATCCGCTTGGCTTGTCCTGTTTAGGGACGAGTGCTGCTAACGAGTTTTGGCAATTGATTCGTACATTCATTTGATAGGGTATTGCTTCCATGTCGGGTTCTCAACCACTAAGTCGTCGTCGTTTTGTTCAGTCCGCTGCCGCAGTGGGTACAGCGGGGATGTACTTTACATCAACTGGACGTGCTGCAGCCGACTTGTCTCCTAACGAACGCCCCGTGTTTGCGACCATTGGTTTGCGCAATCAAGGTTGGTCGATCACCAGCAAGTCATTCAGGTTTGCTGACTTTGCGGCGTTGGCGGATGTGGATCAGAACGTTCTGGAACAAAATCGCAGCAAAGTTGGCCGTGACGGTCGCAAAACGCCCGATGGCTACGCGGATTATCGAGAGGTCTTGGATCGCAAGGACATCGACGCGGTGATGATTGCGACCCCCGATCACTGGCACACCAAAATCGCCGTTGAGGCCATGTTGGCAGGCAAGGATGTATATTGTGAAAAGCCACTGACATTGACGATCGATGAAGGCAAGTTGATCGAACAGATGGTCAAGAAAACCGGTCGCGTGTTCCAAGTTGGAACCATGCAGCGTAGCGAAAGCGGTCAGCGTTTCTTGCAAGCCGTTGCAATGGTTCAGCTCGGTCGCATCGGTACGATCAAACGAGTCACCTGTGGGATCAACAGCATGTCGCCTTCACCCGTGATTCCAGTCACCGATGTGCCCAAAGGGCTGGACTGGGACCGGTGGCTTGGACCAGCGCCAAAGGTTGACTACCGTGCGCTGCCTGAAATGCGAAAAGGCTATGGTGGGGGTGTCCCACTTTATAGCAATTGCCACTACGCCTTCCGGAATTGGCACGAGTACTCAGGTGGAAAGCTGACTGACTGGGGAGCACACCACGTTGATATCGCTTGCTGGGCATTGGGAGCAACCGAAACCGGTCCCAGTAAAGTGACGCCGTTGGAATACACCTTGCCCGTTAACTACAAAGATGGCCAGCCAACGGTCCATGATCAGTACAACGCAGCAACCAAGTTTAAGATCAAAGTCGATATGCCGAATGACGTTGAAATGATCATCACCAGCGAAGGTGACAACGGCATCATGTTCGAAGGCACCAAGGGACGATTCTTTGTCAACCGTGGCAAGATCGTAGGCAAGCCCATCGAAGATTGGAAAACAAACCCGTTGCCCGACGGCGCCATTGAAAACGTTTATGGCGGTCCGGTTAGCGCAAATCATACCGCTAACTTTATCGAAGGCATGCGTTCGCGAAAGCAACCGATTTCCGATGTTTGGTCACACAACCGAATGCTCGAAATCTGTCACCTGTCCAATATCGCCATGCGTTTAGACCGAGCCTTGGAGTGGGATCCCGCGAAACGTGAAGTCATCGGCGATTCTCAGGCCAATGGTTTCCTTTCTCGGGAAAGCCGCAAAGGCTACGAGATCAACCTGTAGGCCACGTGTTCCTGCACGGAAGAATGATTGATAATGAAGCGCCCGATGTTTGCCAGCATCGGGCCCTTTTTTTTTGAACGAGTCGCGTTGCGAGAGACTGTCCATGAAAGTTATTCCACTGAATTGCAATCACTGTAGCGCCCCATTGGAGGTCGCTGCGAAAGCGAAATTTGTGACCTGTGGTTTCTGCAAGACGCGTTTGTCGATTCAGCAAACCGGTAGCACGTACTCGACCGAGGTCCTGGAGGATCTTAAGGAGGCCACCGAGCAAATCGCTCGCGATGTGGAGGCGATTAAACATAGCACGACCATCGAGCGACTAGACCGCCAGTGGGAACGCGATCGGATGTCTCACATGGTGACCAATAAGCATGGGCAGCATTCGCTTCCCACCAAAGGCGGTGCCATGGTCGTGGGGGGAATGGTGGTGGGATTTGGCATCCTGTGGACGGTCATTGCCACCGGGATTTCCACGGCGGCTTCGTCAATGGGGGCTCCGGGTGTCTTCAGGATTATTCCGATGGTGTTTCCCTTGTTTGGAGTCCTGTTTGTTGGCTTCGGAATTTTTAACATCGTTTCCATGGTGAAAAAGTCGGAAGCGTATGAAAGCAGGCATCGCGATTACATGCAGAAACGCAGAGAGCTTGTTTCCAAACAGCGTCAGCTGGATGACGATAGCTGAGAATCGTGCGGTGAGGGAGCTGCGACCCTGGCGGTGCTTGTCGGTTTGCCGTGGGCGAGACCTCCAGTCAGCGGCTTTGGTGCTCGCTGCCGGTCTGTCATCCATCTGAAGCGTCTTTGACGCCACCGCTAGCAGAAGTTCGGCGAGTCAGAACGCGAGTCAGAACGCGGGGCCAGCTTCTGTACTGGCTGCACTCCCCGGGAGGGAGAAACCAGTGCGGCAAGCTGTGAGCTCTTGTCGCGCAAGCAGGGAGCTCTACAGACAGATTGCGTCGAAGTGCGATGGCTGCAGATTGATTGGGTTTGAGGTAAACTATCGGGGCCTGTGTGATGGCGGTCGTTGCCATTGCATCTTGTCGAACCGAATTCTCATTGAAAGAGCCCACCTATGAAACGTCGCACCGTTCTTGCCGCCGCCGCTGCTGCGGGTTCCGTTGCCTGTCTGAAACCTGCCAAAGCGTTTGCTGAAAAGGGCGTGACGTTATCCAAGGGTGATGTGATTCTGTTTCAAGGTGATTCGATCACCGATGCTGGCCGAGAAAAACGCAAGCCAGTTGCCAATGCAGGGCTCGGTCGAGGCTATCCAAAGTTCGTTGCCGAAGGGCTGTTGAAGGATCATGCTGAGTTAGATTTGCAAATCCACAACCGAGGCATTTCCGGCAATAAAGTTCCTGACTTGGACCGTCGTTGGCGAGCCGACTGCATTGAGATTGAGCCCAAGGTGTTGAGCATTCTGATTGGAGTGAATGACATTTGGCACAAGCTAAATGGTCGCTACGAAGGCACCGCCGAAACCTATCGGGATGGTTTCGCTGCCTTGCTGGAACGGACTCGCAAGGCCCTTCCAAACACCGTGTTTGTGGTTTGCCAACCGTTTGTGCTCGACAGCGGAACCGTGCAAAAGAACAAGGACAAATGGTTTCCCGAGTTTGACGTGCGTCGCAATTATGCGCAGGAAGTTGCCAAGGGTGCAGGCGCTCTGTGGGTTCCATTCCAGGACGTCTTTGATCAAGCGGTCAGTGAAGGCACCAAGCCAAGCGAGTTAGCGGGCGATGGCGTTCATCCCAGCCAGCAAGGCCACCAATTGATGGCCAAAACGTGGCGAGAAGTCGTGGGCGTTTAAGCTGACGTTGCGTTACGCAGTTGCCAAGCCAGCAGGTTGAGTCGCCTGTTGGCAAATCAGTTGAGGCAGTGGCTTGACGATCAATCGGTAAGCCGCCGGAATAAAGATGACTGCCATCAAGGTCGCGCCACCGACTCCGCCTGCGACCGCGATTGCCAGCGGAGGCCAGAATTCCCCGCCATCAATGATCAGTGGTGCAAACCCTGCGATCGTCGTCAGTGTGGTGGCAACAACGTGCCGTGTACAACCGACAACGGTATCAATCAGGCCGTCTAAGGAAGTTCCTCTTGCTTTGGTGTTTCCTTGCAATGCGGCAAGCACGACGATCGTGTCGTTAATGGCAACGCCAATCAAGCCCATGATGCCAATGATGGCCATGAACCCAAACGGGTAGCCACCCATCCACAGGCCAATCATGCCCAGGCCGCCGCTGCACGCAGCAACAACCAAAACAAGTCCAGCAAGTCGAAACGAACCGAAGGACAAAACCAGCACGGCAACCATGGCAACCGCTAGGACGCCAACGTTGGCCATCAGGTTTCCGACTGCGTCGTCTCGCTGAGAGGCCTCGCCGCCATACTCCAGACGGTAGCCAGGCGGCATGACGAAACCGGACGCTGCGAGGTTTTCTTCAAACGCCGTCAGTGCTTCCGATGGCAGAGTTCCGGCAGTCACGTACCCAGAGATCAGATTCATGCGGATGCGATTGAAGTGCGGGATCACTGCGATTTGGCCGATCAATTCAGAATCTGCCACACTGCCAACGGGGATCGAGCCCTCGCGAGTGACAATGGGGAGCCCGTCGATCGATTGCAGCAACCGACGGCGATCATCGCTGACTCGAACCAGCACTGGGATCTGTTCGGTGTCTTCTAGAACGCTTCCCGCCGATTGGCCTTCTAGCAGGTTCAACAGTTGTCCTGAAACTTGGCTGGGGGTTAAACCCGAGAGTTTGGCATCCAATTCACTCACGCGATAACTGATCGCTGGCTGAGTTTCGTTCAGTAGCGACTTGGTGTGAATCACGTTCGGAGCACTGGCAAGGGCTAGTCGCACTTTGTCGCCCAGTTCGGTCAGTTGCTCCAAGTCTGGACCAAACAGACGTAGTTCAACCGGCGCATCGAATGGTGGCCCCTGTTCTAACTGACGAAACAGGATCCGTGCTTCAGGGAAGCGCCGATCGGCTTGCAGTTGTAGCTCACGCAGTTGTTTCGGCAGGCCTTCTTCAGTCGGCATTTGCACAATTGCATTGGCAAAGTTTGAGACGCCACGTTTGTTTCGAACAACGTTGTAGTAGAAGGTTGGTGCGCTTTCGCCAAAGAACCAACTGACTTGTTCGGCACCCGCTTGATGAACCAGGTCTGTCATTTCATTGGTGATCGCAACGGTGCTGTCGATTGGAGAATTTACAGGCAGTTCAACCTGGATGTGAAATTGATCGCGATCTGCAGGAGGGAAAAACTGTTCCGGCAGTGTGGTGGACAGCGCGAACCCTGTGACTGGCAGGATCAGCCCAAGGCCGACGCCACGCATCGGCTTTTCCAGAATCCAACGCAGCAGGCGACGATAGCGCTGGGTCAGCTTGTCACTGGAAAATCCATCTCGCAGCAGGCTTTTCTTGACCGGTTTAGCATCTTGTTCGGCGTTCGATAGGAGTCGTGCTGCGATCGCTGGGATCACGGTCAGTGAGAAAAACAGGGACGCTGAGATCGCAATGATCACGCTGATGGCAATGGAACCAACGAACTCCCCGGCGTTGCCAGGCATCATTGCGATGGGAGCAAACGCCAAGGCCGTGGTGATGGTGGAGCCCAACAGCGGAATCGCCAAGTGACGAACCATCTTGCGCACCGCCTGTGTCGGTGTTTTACCCGCTTTGATCATCACGCTGATTTCATCAACTGCAACAATCGCATTGTCAATCAGCAAGCCCATCGCAATGATCATGCCCGTGACCGACATTTGGTGGATTGGGATGCTAAGGACTCGCAGGCCGAACAGCACAGTCAAGGCCGACAAAGGAAGTGACATGCCGACGACCAGCGCGCTGCGCATCCCCATAAGAAACCACACCACAGCTGTCACAGCAAGTGCTCCGATCAGCAGGTTGGTCAGCAATGATCCCAGCCGCGCATCAACATAGCGGCTTTGGTCGAGTGGGATCGATAACGAGATTCCTTGCGGAAGGTCACGCTGGAACTGGTCTAATACCATTTGTGCTTTTGCACGCCAGATGTCCAGACGTTCACCCGGGCGAACCATGGTGCCGAGGCTGACCGCAGGGCGATTGTTGACCATCGCCAGTCGCGGCAATGGACTTGGGACCCCGCGCGTGATGGTGGCTAAGTCACCAAGCCGAATGCTTTCTCCGTCGGGGCCTGTTGCGACAAGCGTATCCGCGATGCGTGCCGTCTGTTCAAATTGGTTAGAGAGTTTGATGATCAGTTCGTTGTCTGTCGATCGCAGGATGCCCGCCGCACTCTTTGCATCGGCTCCATTCATCGCGTCTGCAACCTGCTGGATCGTAATGCCCAACTCACTGATCAGTGTCGGATCCAATTCGATGACGATTTGTTCACCGGGATCGGCAAAGCGATCAACGATCTCCGTCCCAGGAATCGCTTGAAGCCGATCTTCGAGTTGCTTGGACAGGCGTCTTAAAATCCCCCAGTTTGGGTTGTCGTCATGGTCCCAGCAGACTGCCGTGATCAAGGCATAGGCGCGGACGTCCATCTCTTCGAAGACCGGCCGTGAAGCCTCCGGCGGGAGCGTTGACATCACGTCATCGATCTTCGATCGCACGTCATTCCAGGCGTTATCGGTTTCTAACACTTCCTCGCGAAGTTCAATCTGGATCGTGCTGATGCCAGGTCGGCTTTCGCTGGCGATCTTCTTAATTTCCTCGATCTCTTGGATTCGATCCTCAATCGGTTCGGTTACCAAGACCTCAACGCGTTCCGCATCGGCACCCGGCAGGCGTGTGACCACAAGGCCCGCGCGTTCGCCAATCACCGGATCCTCCATCCGAGGCAAAACTGCCAGCGAGGTGAGGCCGCTGACAATGACTAACCCCACCATCAACAGCATGCCGCGAGGGTTGTTCAAAAACCAAGTGGACCAATCAATGCCGTTTGAGCGATCGACAGAGCCTGTGTCAGCCGAGTCGTTGGTGGCACTCATGTTTCGTCTCCTGGAAGTGAAACAGGGCTGGTCGCCTGATTGTCGGTGACGACTTCCACCTGAGAGCCGGTTGCCAACCGATGCAGGCCGTTGGCGATCACACGTTCGCCTCGCGTGACCATGCCACGTACCAAAGCCAGATTGCCATCGGTCTTCAGGACTTCAATGGCGCGTTTTTCGCAAACTCCCGATGATTGTTTCCCAGGGACCACCATCACAGTCCAGACGCCTCTGGCCGCACGCTGGATCGCCGTGACGGGAAGCCAGTATTGTTGAGGAGCGACATTGGTGTCATCCAGTCCCAAACAAAGCTCCACAACCTGACCACTGATCCAAGAATTGCCTTGGTTGTTCCTGCCGCACGTTGCTATTTCTTTTCCCTCTGGAAGCGCTGGCAGATCGCCGTGGTGGGTAAGCTGGACGTACACCAGGCGTGTTCGTGCTTCGCGCCGAATGATTGGCTCAATTCGACTGACAGTGCCTACTCGCAAATCGTTGCCGATCGCCAGTTGAACTTGACGCCCGGCAGCGAGCTTGGCGGCTGTCTTTGGTGGAGTTGCAATCTGAGCCTCCAGCACATGTGAGACGAGTTCAACAATGGGTTCGCCGATGGCAACAACCGGGCCAATGTCCAGCAGTCGTCTCGCGATCAGTCCATCAAACGGCGCGACAATGGTGCTGTATCGGCGCTGCGTTTGAATCTGTTGAAGCTGGGCTTCGATCGCCCGGCAGGTTGCTTGCTGGGCGAGTACCTTTTCTTTCCGCGTGCCCGCAAGCAGTTCGTTCAGTTCTGCATTCGCGGCATCGTACTTGTTGTTCCAGCTTTGGGCGTTTTGAATCGCGCGGTCAAACTCGGCTTCGCTGGTAGCTTGTTGACCACGCAGGCGTTGTTGTCGCTTTTCGTTCAGTTTTGCCAGTTCTAAGTTGGAGGCTAAGTCGCGGACGCGTGCCCTGGCGGCTTCGATGGTTTCTGGGCGAGGCCCTGCTTCGAGTTCGGCGAGTGTTGCCTCGGCGGCATCCAGTTGGCTCTGTATTTGCTTTTCCTGTGCGTCCAGATCGGCCTGATCAAGTTCGGCAATGATATCGCCTTGCTTGACGGCGTCGCCTTCGTTGACCCCGATCGTGACGATGCGGCCAGAACGCTGAAAACTCAGTAGGCTGGTCTGATCAGCCGCCAGCTTGCCAACATACCGATGGGTCACCTCTGGACCGGGGACAGAGCCAACCTGAATGGTTCGGACAGGAGTCAATCGACCACGGTTGGTTAACGAACGGTCGTCCTCGGTTTTCAATGAACTCTGATTGTTGTCCTGTCCCATTGACTGAGTGGTAACCCAGACTGACAAGCCGACAACGAAGACTGCGACGGCGGTCAAAAGAGAGGTTCTGCGAAGTCGCTGAGAATGGTGCATCAAATTATCTCCCACCGATGTCCTGAAGAGACTGCAGTGTCAGCGAGGAACTGACGTTTCGTTTTAAACTGGCTCGAACATTCCGAACCAGTTTCTTGTCCGCCTCCGGATCATAGAGCGGTGTCCAGTTGTAGCCATCCATCAAGGCATGGCAGTTCCGCCGGATCGCCGTAAACGTGTTTCGAATCCCAATCAGATCTAATCCGGGACTCGATTGGTCAATGATCATGCCGCCATAGGTCAGTGACCAAAGACCAAACACGATGTCTTCAACCTTGACTCCGCGGGGTAACGGCAGGTCGCCAGCCTGTGCCGCCTCACTGCCAATCTGTCCCACCAGTTGCATGCATCTTTGTTCACACGCTGCTAACATCTCGCGCCGTTGCTCGGAGGCTTTGTCCCAAACCACCGTATGTCGCACCAGGCAGTCGATCCGAAAGAGGTCGTCGAACCGCGTGCGAAATTCTTCACACGCAATGCCAATCGCTGAAATCTTGTCGCGGGATTGTTGCTGTCGTTCAGCGGCGCAGTGGAATAATTCCAGGCGTTTTTCGTTCGCCGCAATCGCCAATGCCAGCATGATTTCTTCTTTACACCCAAAGTGGTTGTAAATCGTTCCTTTGGCGTAATCCATCTGCTTCGCGATGGCGTCCATGCTTAATCCCGCCAAGCCTCGCTGGGCGATCATGGGCCGCGCCAGTTCCAGGATTTTGACTTCGCGACAACGAATCTCGACCTGTTTTCGGCTGAGTGTTTCCGGGGCAATGCTCATCGATGCCTTCAAATCAAGCGAGGGGAGTCGGAGGGCGATTCCAGTTCATGGAACAAAAATGACGCGGTGTCAGGTTTCCAAAAATTGACGGTATGTCAAAAATGACGCGGCGTCAAGAAAGAAATCGGCCAGAAAAGCTCGAATCGTGAACAGAACTTGTCAGCCGCATCGCAGCGTGCCCCGATCGACCCGGCACGCAGTAGGGATAGCACTGTCTGAGGCGGTTGAGAGCCGCCGTGTGCTGCTGGGAAAAAACTGGAATTCTCCAAGCCTCAGGCGCGTGTTGGGGCAGCAGGCATCATGAAGCGTTTTGAGAAAACGCGGTCGGGCGTTGCCTGCTGAACGCTGATTGGGCGCCTGGCCGTTGGCTGCAGTGCGGCAGAGAGCGGTTGGTCTGGACCAGCCGAATGGAATGCAGCGGCGTTAGAGAGACGCAACGTCCGCCGATCGTAGACTTTGGCGGCAAACGCGCCTGGCCTTACGATCCATCTGCTTGCTGGGTCGGTCGCAAGAACCAATCGTTGTACCCAATGACACGCCCCGGAAGTGGTGGTGGGATCGGTTCGCCCGTTAGCTGATTAATGGCCCATTGGCACCCATAGCCAACGAATCCCGTGCCGTTGCCAGCATGTTGGCGCAGTGACTCCAGTGCGGCAGAGGCCTTCGTTCTGCCCAAGCTAATGGCACACATCCGTCGCATCATTTCAGTTTCCGGCGAAGGATCGTTGATGTCGTTGAGTCGTGTGACCAACTGACGGATCAAATTGCCGGGAGGGTTTTCTTGATAAAAGAATCCCAAGGCCCAGGCCGCCGCTGCACGCGGGTCGTCGCCCAGTGCCATGCTTTCCGGAATGTACTGCATCAGCAGTGGCTCAGCGGGTTTGTAGTTCATCTGCCCAAACGCCATGAACAGTTGTGTGACCATCCCGACCCTTCCCAGAGATTTGGGAGTGTACTGTCTACTCAAAAATTGCGAGCGTGCTTTCGTCGCACGCTGCAACATCGCTGGAAGGTGTTCCTTCAGGGCTAGTTTACGAAGCCCCCAAGCGGAGGCTTCGGCGACTTCACCTCGTGGGTGTTCTAGCAAGTCGACGAGGCGATCACCGGAAGGTTTGTGATCCAAGTTAGTCAGTAGCAGTGCTGCCTGTTCGCAGCCCCGCCATTGATCATCATCGAGCACGGCGCTAGTATGATTGATCACGCTTTCGGTTAGCTTGGGATCTTGGGCGAGTTCGAACAGTTCCTTGGCAATGTGTTTTCGGAGGCTAGGGTTCACGTCATCGAGCAACGTGGCTATCGGGCCAACCGAGGCTTGGTCGTGCTTCCAGATCAGTGCTTCGGCGATAGTGCGCCGCACATTGACGTCAACGTTCGTCAGTTGAGTATCCACAAAGCTGAGTACAAGTTCGGGGTCAATGCGACGCAGGGTTTTTAATGCTTCGGATTGAACAGCCGTGTGTTGGCTGTTGGCTAGGTCTTGTAGCACCTTGATCGCATCAGCGTCGTCATGGTTGCTCAGTAGCGCACAGGCAATGAGTTCTGACAGCAGCGAGTTCATCCCGGATTGGTTCGCAGAGTTGTCCAAGAAAGCCTTTGCTTCGTCCGCTAAATCTGCGTGATGGATGGAACCCAATGCTCGCGTGCAGGCAAGTTTGACGGTCGGTGTTGCAGTGGGTTGCTGCAACAAGTTGCGCAGCGCGTCATCTGCAGCGGTTTCTCTGATCACTCCCAAGCCTTCGATGGCATACTTTAGTTGCAGAGTATGGGTTTGCGGATCGTTTAGCCGATCAAGCCAGGTGTCTTTTAACGCGTTGGACTTCCAGCGTATTAACGCCGGTTCGCCAGCGGAGCTTAATCCTGGCCCAAATGCTTGGCACTGTTTGGCAATCAAGTCCGCATGCTGCTTGGCATCAAACTGCACCAGGGTCTTGATCGCTGCTTGGCGAGTCGCAAGAGGTAGCTCTTGCAGTTTCAAGAGGTCAATGATGACCGGAATGGCTGCTTCGCAACCCTCCATGCCTCGATGGTGGGCCAAGGAAAGGGTGTCAAGTGTTGTTCGCTGTAGTCCAGGGCTGGGTTGCTTGAGCGCACGCAACCACAGGTCCAGAGGATCGCTGGAAACAACCACCTTGGTTTTCTCTTCTTGACGCCCCGGTTCGGTCAGCATGATCAGATCAATTTCTTGAAATGCTGGCGACGTCGGCAACGATTGCCCCACGCAGTGACAGCACGTCAGCAATGAGGCAACCAAAGCAACGAGGGTGCGAATCAAACGGGTCGAGTCAGGCGCCATACCTTCAATCCAAACAGCAAGAACATTGACAGTGAAACTGCTCCAGCGACGATCCAGGCCTGAGGCAGTAGGTTGTACTGGGCAAAGCCAGGTGTTTCCATGATGCTCATCGCAGCGCCAACCGGATTGATCAACAGAGAGTTCTGAACGAGGTCAAAGCCAAACGGGGCATCGCGACCGAGCCAGACCAGTAAGGGGGCCAGGAACAGCGTCATGACGGCAATGTATGACGCCGCAGTGGACAATGCAGTTGATCGAAACAGGCATCCAACTGCAGCGCTTACAGCAAGTGCATACAAGACCGTCCAAGCGAGGCAAACCATCACCAGTTGAATTTGTGGCAGTAGTTCGCTGCGAATCCAGATCATCACCAAGTAGCCAGGGAGCGTTGCCAGTAACACCATAGAGAGTGTCCACAGCACACTCAGTAGCTTTCCCCAGGCAATTCGAAACGCGGACAAAGGAGTCAGGCGAAGGAGTTCCCAGCCTCCGCCATCGCGTTCGCCACTGATCAGGCCTGCGGCAAGGCTGGGCGTTAGCATGACGATGAGAACCACTTGCAATAGGACCATCAGTCCACCAATGGTCTCCGTGCCCCAGGCCGTCACTCCGGTTGCAGCCGCCAAGGTCAATACGACAGAGCTGATGGCGCACACGGCGATCAAGCGGAACAACCATTGCGATCGACCAAACTTTCGCGAACGAAACTCTTTGACCATCACCGGATTAAGGAACCATGCGATGCCAGCTTTCCGACGCTGTGGGTCGACGATAAACAACAGGCGACGAGCGAGTCGAGTGCCGAGAGATTGATCGTCGGTAATAATGCCTTTGGAGCGGGAGCGATCGAACAGTCGGTAGTTGAGTCTGGACAAGGTGACTGTTGCATACGCGATGGTGCTGATCAGCGAAATCGCAACGAACCACAAGATTCCCGATTGCGAAATCAAGCCCGTGTTGGCAACGCTGTCTTGTCGCATCAGTTCCATGATGATCGGCAGGGGTGATGCAAAGCGAATGACATCGATCACGCCACCGAACGCGCTTAGGCTACCGGGGAACAGCAGTCCGGGTGCTTGCGTGAGGAAGAGTAACGAAAAGACGATGGCGTAGGTGATTCTCACTCCGGCATCGCTGGAATGAACGTAACTGCTGATCAGCATTCCTAACGCAATGTATTGCAGCGTCAGCAAGATTAACACGACATACAGCAAGCCCAGGTCACCAAGCAAATCGATTCCACCCATCGCATAGCAAGCCGCCGCGCCAGGTGCGCTGGCGAACAGCACCAGTAGGGCAAAAAGAAGCACCCCTAGGAACTTGCCCAGGTAGACTGCTGGACCACTGAGAGGCGAATTGAGTAACAACGCCAGTGTGCCGCTGTTTTTCTCGTTGACAATCGATGTGGCGGGAAACGCGGGCACCAGCATTACGATCCCCGCGAGCAGTCCATATCCAAAGACTCGAAAGACTTGGATGGAGTCCTGACCGGAGAGGTCGGCTGTGTTGTCGGTCGGCCAGCGCAGTAAGACGGCAAGTGAAAAGACAATCGTGATCGCGAGAAGCGTCCCGAACGCTTTGGGAGAACGAAGGATTCCAAAGAACTCTCGTCCGATGACCGGGTTCAGTGTGGCACTCATTAGGCTGACTTTGCCTCCACTGGTCTGGTGGGGTCCTTTAATGCCGTGTCTGTCTGTGGCTCAGTTTCGTTGGCAACCGTTAGGAATGCATCTTCAAGGTCTGTTGTGACTTCACGAAACTGGGCAATCCCCTGCCCTTTCGAGATAAGCTGGGTAAGTAAGGGGGACAGTTCGCGGTCGTTCAGTTTGGTCGTAAACCGGACCATCGTTTCGGTCCCTGATTCCTGGACTTCTGATTCGCTTTGTTGATCCTTCATCCATTGGGTGACGAGCGCGGCAACGTCGCTAACTTGGGCGGTTTCCAATAACTGGATTTCAAAGGTGCGGCGTTGTTGGACGGTGCGCATGATCTCGTCTAGCGTCCCGAACGCTCTTAGCCGTCCCTTTGTGATCATGGCGACGATGTCGCAGACACGTGCCAGCTCTGGCAGGATGTGGCTAGTCACGATCAGCGTTTTTCCCATGTCCGATAGACGCAGCAGCATTTCACGCATGTCAATACGCGCTTGCGGGTCCAAGCCATTTGCGGGTTCGTCAAGGATCATGACTTCTGGATCATGCATCAACGTGCGAGCAATCGCAACACGCTGTTGCATACCACGACTGAGGGCATCGACGAACAGGTCCTTCATGTAGGTGGCGCCGGCGATCTCCAACGTCTCTTCGATTCGCAGTCGGCGTTTCCTGCGTCCAATTCCGTAGGCAGCGCCAAAAAAGTCCAAGTACTCGCTGACACGCATGTTGTTGTACTTGCCAAATTCATCTGGCATGTAGCCCACCAAACGCTTGATTTTGCGTGTGTCTGAAATGCAGTCAGCGCCGGCAATGGTCGCCGATCCGCTGGTGGGTCTGAGCAGTCCAACTAGGATGCGAATGGTTGTCGTTTTTCCAGCGCCATTGGGGCCAATGAAGCCTAGGATCTGGCCCTTTTCGACGCGAATGGATAACGAATCCAGTGCTGTGAACTCATCGTAGCGTTTCGTCAGTTCCTTGGTTTCAATCATCTATGTGTTCTCGTGTAGTGCACCTGAGCCTACGCTGTGGTGTGTGGCGACTAAGATCGCAAGTGGTTCTATGCGATCGCTTTGGTGGCAAAGCGAGGCAGTTGATTCAAGATCCGGGACAGGTTTATGGCATGATGGCGGTGGCGTCAAAGTTCATGGATTCAATGGTCCATGTTGAGTTGTCGACAAACGGTTCCTCTGGCGAGTCGTTGACTAGAGAAGGCGGTGTGTCGGAGTCATCCTTGGGGTCGCTGTCTTGAAGCGATTGTTGATGCTCCAGCATCGTGTTTGATTCTGTGACCACGACTTCAAACCACAGCGTTCCGTCCGGAGTCAGTTGGAATGCTTCGGGAAGGTCCACCGTGGCTTCGGTGGAGCCTGTTAAGTTTTCGGCATGAAAGACTTCAGTGACTTCGCCATTGACTTTCATGTTGATTGCAATGCTGCGATCAGGGATCACTGCTTTAAGCCGAATGCTCAGCGACTGGAGTTGCATGCCTTTGGTTGGGCGAGGGAATTTTAATTCCATTTCAGCTCGCGCCGCACCTGTTTTGTCTTCTGTCCATTTTCCCGTTCGTGGATTGTATAGCGTGGTGCGTCCCTGTTTGCTAAGGTGTCGTTGCAGCCCGATGAACGTTGCAGGGATCTTGAACGTCGATCCACTTTCAGGTGGATGCAGGTTGATTGGAATTGCGTACAAGGCGTTGCCTTGGTGTTCGAAGTCTTGATCAAACTTGGCCGGTTTCAGGAGTTCGTTCGACCATGTCAATAGCACGGGTTCATGTTCGCGACGGCGGCCGATCAGTGATCGAGTCACCGCAAATCGCGAGCGTTGTGTGTCCGAAACAAACGAATCGTCGCTGAGTTGTCCGGTCGCTAAGCGATTGCTGGTAGGTGCCCAAACGGTGTGTTTGTTGCCGTCGGAGATGAAGTTGACCGAGGTGGCTGGTGCAGGAAAGCTGCTGATCAATGCGTCGCTGAGGCTTTCGGTGTTGAGTCCATTGATGGTGCCACGGAAGCCTTGTTGGTCAAAACTGCCATGGACATTGATGGGTTCGGGTAATGAAACCGTTGTCTCCGATTCGTACTGTTTCACGACTCCAGGAGCCAGCGGACGGGTGACCCAGGTCGCTTGATCGTTTTCCGAAACCAGTAGGCGTTCGGTCTGGCTTGATTTGGAAAGTGACGTCGGCATCAAGAGTGCATCGGACAGGAAGTCAGCGTTCACAGCGGTTGCCTGTTGGCAATAGAGTGAATGAACACTGTGGATGTCTGCTTCAGAGCTGGCCGGATGCACTTGGATGACCTGAGCGGTATTGGCCATCGTCGGCACTGATTTTGCTGACAGCCCGCCCAGGATTAGTAGGACGAACGCGGTCGTCCCAGCCGAGGCTGGGATGAGGAATGCCATTCGTTCGAGTTTCCGTTGGCGTGTCCAGAGCAAGCCAAAGGCAAGAATCACCAATCCGTTGAGAGCTAGAATGAGTGTCGGAAGTGTTCGGCTAGGAATCTTGTATCCAATTTGTTCGTTGACGAGTGCGGCTAATTCTTGTTTGGAGTTGGTGCTGTGTTGAGGGAACTCAAAGAAGTGACTCGATAAGTATCGGAGCGCTGGCGTCGTTTCTCCTTGTTGGTCAATCCAACCATTGATGGAAAGTGTGGTGACCATGATCCTCCCCTCGCCTAGTTCCTGCCAGAAGGCGGCCGGCCAGCCATCAATGGTGGCGTCAATCTGTTCTGAATCTGTGAGCACGCGTGCAAACGTTGCTGGTTGCTCGCTTTCCCAAATGGCTTTGTTAGCGCCGATCGAGCTTGATTCGATCTCCGAATAGGACATTTCGTAATCGTTTAACTCGACACGATCCACCATGGAAAAGCTCGCTTTGGCGCCAAGCAAATCATTAACGAGTTGGGGGCTGGTCAGGTCAGCCATGATCCACAACTTGCCTCCCGAGCGTACCCAGCGACGCAGCGCAGCGATCCCTTGACTGTCGTACTGCAACGCATCGCCAGCAATGATCGCTTGGTCTAGTTGGTCCAACGCGTTGTAAGTGTCCGGAAGATTTGCCGATCGAAACGAAACCGGTGGTTGCACCATCTCTGTTGACTTCGACCAGTTGCGACAGGCCTCGATAAGTTGCGAGATTGCCCTGCGGCGAGTGTGATGGTTGCTGTTCTGAAGCTTGTTGGGGTCGACAAAGTATCCTGTTGCCATTTCCGTTTCTGTCTGCATGACAGAGCGTTTGGAAATCGGCATGCCGACCGCATTGTTGGAAAAGGTTTCGCGGCCTGAAGCAGAGCGGTTCAATTGCATCATCGAGATTTCGGCTCGATTGCTTTGCGGATCCGTGTTCTCTGGCAGCCGAATCGGGACAGAGAGATCCCGTTGGCTGTTAGCGGGGAGCCAGAACTCCTTTGCGTACTGGACGTTCTGCTGGCCGTCGACAAAGAAGGCCACCGTAATCGATCGGTCTTCATCGGATGGGTTGGCAGCTCCCACAAGCAACGAAGACCAGCCTTGTGAAGAGAAACGCTGAACACCGTTAGGCCCAAAAGCAGCGATTGGCTCCGCTGACGCCTTGGGTTCATCTTGCTTTTTTTGTTCTTGGCCAGTGCAGTCAGCGCCGAATAAGCATGCCGACACGATCAACAGTCCTAGCCATGGAATCAAACGCATGGGCACTCTAATAGCCGCGGCACGGGAAGTGAGAAAAGGAGCCAACATGAGGCAGGCGCTAAACCGAGATGATGAATAGGCAGGGGCAGCTGGTTGAGAATTTGATCGCTGCAGGAAAAGGAAGCACGCATCCATCATAACCGATTCTTTCGAATTGTGTTCCAAGGCCGTGTGTGGCCAGGAGATTCTCTTCGATTGCAGCGTGATCGCCTCAAGTCTCGTCGGACTGCGGGGAAGTGATCGCAAATTCTCGGCCAGCCTTGATGCCCGTGGACCTCGCCGGTTGGTGGCTCTAGGCAGGCAAAGCAGCTTGGCTTGTTGATGGGGGCTTGGTTTAATCGGCGATGGAAATCGCTTCGTTTACCTCCCATTCTGGGGACAGGTTCAGTAGCCGGCGTAGGTTCATTAGCAAGACAAAGACCACGGGAACCAGGATCAATGTAAAGCACGTCGAAACCAGCATGCCGCCTAGGAAGACAATGCCTAGGCCACGGTAAAGCTCGCTGCCAGCGCCTGGCATGACGACCAGCGGCAGCAAGCCCAAGACGGTGGTCAACGTCGTGATGCAGATGGGGCGAATTCGTGTTCGGACACTTAGCGGCACAGCTTCAATCGGGGTCAGGCGTTCTTGACGCATCAAGACCAGGGATTGGTGCACGATCAAAATCGCATTATTCACAACGGTACCAATCAAGATGATGAAGCCCAGCATCGTCAAGACATCAAGTGACTGTTTGACAAATAAATTCATCAGTGACAGGCCAATGATGCCTCCAACAGCGCCTAAGGGAACACTGAAAATCACCACCAGCGGATACAGCCATGATTCAAAAAGGGCAGCCATCAGGAGGTAAGTGATGAGCAAAGCCAGAAGGAAGTTAAACTGCAATGCGTCCCATGCTTGCCGCAGTTTGTCCGCCGTGCCAGAGAGAGCAATGAAGTACTCGCTGCCAACGGTGCCATCTTCAACTAGCGGTGCAACAATTTGCCGATCGACCAATTCCATGGCAGCTTCCAGCGGCATGTCGTCCGGCGGAGTGACTTCCACCGTGATCGATCGCAGTCGTTCGCGGCGCTGGATCTGTTCGGGGCCACTGCCTAACTCGGCATTTGCTACGGCAGAGAGGGGGATGATTTGTCCGGTGTTGGTGGTGACCGGGGCCATCATGAGTTGTTCGCGATCAGCAGGTGATTGATGGCTTGACAGAATGGTCAGGTCAATCTTGTCGCCGCCGACGTAGTAGTCGCCAGCATAAGCGCCATCCACCAGAGCATTGATCACGTAGCCCAATGATGTGGTGTCAATGCCGAGTTCAGACGAAGCTAACAGGTCGGGTGAAATGTGAATCTCGGGGCTTGCGATCTGTAAGCTTGGCTGCGCGGACGCTTGTGCGCCTGGCATCAGTTCTTCGACATCGTCAATCACTTCGCTGGCGATCTGAATCATCCGTTCGAGTTTCGGACCGGAGATCTCGATGTCGATCGTTCGTCCTCCTGATAGCCCGCGGCCGAAGAGGCTGGACTGCGCCGCCATGATTCGAATGTCAGGGTCGCCGCCGGCGGCTTGGCGTATCATTGGGATCAATTCTTTGACACGATTCTCGTCGCGGGCGCGAAATCCCATGAACAGACTGCGCTGCCTGATGACGCAAAAGTAATAATCAATCGCCGGTTTGTCGCTGCCGTCAGTAGGTCCCTTGTTCGCATCAACGTCCCAGTACGGTCGCATGCGTGACTCGACGCGGGCGCCGACTTCAGAGAGTTCATCAATGCTGCTGCCTGATGGGACGGAGAATCGAGCAAAAACAAAATTGCGATTGCCTGTTGGAAGGTATTCAACTTTTGGCCAGAGCAGATAGCTGATTCCTACCGAGAGTCCAGTCATCAATGCGATGGTTGTGATGGAGCGTGCACTCGAACGTAAGATCCAACTGTTCAGTCTGACAATCGCATTCACAGTCCTGGAGGCACAGCCGAGGATGAGTTGCTCGATCCGAGATTGTGGGCGATTGCCGGAGGCCAGCGTTTGATTGCCATTGTCGTCGCTCGGTCGCCTGGCGCGAGCTTGCAAGAGTCGTGCCGAAGCCGTTGGGATGACCGTGAAGGAAACAAGCATTGAGAACGCGATCCCGCAACTGATTGCCAGCGCAATGTCACGGAACAGTTGGCCAGCGGTCGCTTGCACGAAGATGACCGGCAGAAAAACAGCGATCGTTGTCAGCGTTGAGGCAACGATTGCGCCGGCAACCTCCTTCACTCCGTTGGACGCCGCAGTGAGAGCTGGTTCGCCGAGTTGTCGCCGCCTGGCGATGTTTTCTAAGACGACGACAGCATTGTCGACTAGCATTCCAACGGCGAACGCCATGCCAGCGAGCGAAATCACATTGAGTGATCGTCCCAGTAACGTCATGCAGAGAAAGGCTCCGCAGATACTGATTGGAATTGCAATCGCAGCAACTAGCGAGCCACGTGCGATCAGGAAGCCAGTGCCGAGAATCAACGCCAAGGTTAGCAGGTAAAACCAAGGCGACAGATAGATCGAGGCCATTGAGGTCACGATAAGTGCTATTCCAGCCAGCAGGGTGCCGCGACTGAAGTGCAGGAAAAGCATAAGGACCATGATCGTGATCGCACTGCCAACGAGCATGTTTCGAACGACCAATTCAATTGCGGATTCGATATAGGCTGTTTCGTCATAGTACTGGAACAGTTCTAGGCCTTCTCGTTTGAGGAATCCGTTGTTCAGTTCTCGCTCGGCTTCACGAAGTCCTTTCATCACTTGCAAGACGTTGGCCCCTGTGATTCGACTCACGCCGATCCCGATGCTTTCAGTCCCATAGCGTCGCGAAATGCTGTCGCGTTTCTTGTAGCCGAGGCGAACTTCTGCGATGTCCTTGACATAGACACGAGTTGCCTCTTCAGCGAACAGGAGTTGCTGCTTGACGTCTTCCGGGGATCGGAACTGTCCCAGTGTTCGAATGATCCAGGTTCGTTTCCCTTGATTGATGTCGCCGGCGGTGCTGTCACTGTTTTGACGGTTCAGCGTTTGGCGAACTTGGTCGATGGTGATTTGTCGCGCAGCAAGTTTGGCCGGATCGACAATGACTTGCAGTTCCTGTTCGCGTCCGCCACTGGCTTCGGCGTTAGAGACGCCAGCGACTCTTTCAAGTCGAGGTTCAACAAAGTCTTCGGAAAACTTTCGTAGTCGTTCTAAGTCGGTTGGTGGTGGGCGCAGGGATTCCAGTTCAGGGTAATCATCGAGATGTTGGTTCAGGCAATTCTGCAGTCGGAAAACTCGCAGCGCGGAATTGCTTGCCTGTCGAACGGGTTCCAGCAGTGAGGCCACGCGAGGATGTCGCTGTTGAAAGGACGCGATCTCGTCGGCCGATGGTGGTCTTGGAGTGAGTGCAAATCGCGCGATGGGGCGATCTCCAATGTTCGAAGCTTCGATCACTGGTTCACGGGCATCGAGCGGGTACTCGCGGACTTGTTGCAGTCGTGTGTTGACCCGCGATAAGGCATCGTCAATATTCGTACCAAGCTCGAATTCAAGGACCACTTCTGAAGCGCCCACGCGACAGGTGGATGACATCTTGACAAGGCCTTCGGCGCCTTGAAGTTGCTCCTCTTGTTCGATGACGATTTCACGCTCGATTTCTTGCGGGCTTGCTCCGGGCCAGGAAGTGTCAATCGTTAGGACGGGATTTTCAACTTCTGGTACAAGCTGTTTGGGGATCATCCCAAGGGACAGCGTTCCGAACAGAGCAGTGAGAATCGCCCCGACATACACTTTGACGGGGTTCTGAATCAGCCAGTCAAACACACAATTCAATCGTCTTTAACGATTGCCTCCACTTGGGAGCCGTCGAGCAATGTCTGATTGCCACGTGTGACGACAAGATCTCCGGACTTGATGGCGGAATGATCGCTAGTGCGGATCATCACCCACTGTCCGATTGATACCCCGGGAGTAACTGGGACGCGACGGACGTGACCTGTTACAGATTTCGAGGCATCGGATGAAGTCTGTGGGGTTAGCACAAAGACCGAAAGAGATTGGTTGTCTAGAACTAACGCATCCAACGGGACGAAGGTGCCTTTGGCTTTTGTTCCCAGAGGCAATTCGACGTTGACGGTCATGCCTGACATCAAGGCTGGAGAGTCCTTGGAAATCTGGTTCTTTGCCTTGATGAGAACTGGAAAGGTTCTCGAACGCGGGTCTGCGGCAGGCACGATTCGTTCGATGGTTCCCAGTAAGATTCGAGGTGAGTTGCCTCTGCTTTGGATACTGACCGACTGATTGGTTTGCAGATTGGCAATGTTGTCAGCAGGAACGGGAACTTCGATCTCCACGGTGTCCAGGTCGATTAGCGAAACAGCTGCATCGCCTGACGTAACCCAGGCGCCGGCTTCAATGAATTCTTCAACGATGTAGCCATCGAACGGAGCTGTCACTTTGTGCTTGGTGAGTCGATCTTCTAGTAATCTGACCTGTTCGGTTTGCAGGTCAACGCTTGCTTTTGCTTGACCGACCTGTTCGACGCGCGGGCCCGCTTTGATTCGGTCGTAAGCGATTGAGGCGGCTTGGTGTAGTTGTTCCAGTGAGTTGGCCTCGGCATGAGCGACATCAAGTTCATCAACAGAAGCCGCACCTGATTCGGTGAGCGTTTTTAGGCGTTTAAGTTGATTCGCCGCTTTCTGAGAGAGTGCAGCGGCTGAGTCGCGTCGTGCCATCGCTTCAGCAATCTCTTCAGGTCTTGACCCGGTTTCGAGCTCCTTTAGTCGTTGCTGGACGAGACGCAATTGTGCTCTTGCAGCTGCGATTTCAATTTGGATGACTTCGGTGCGTAGTGCGGCAATGATGTTGCCTGACGAAACGCGCGTCCCGCGTTTGGCTTGTAGTGATTGGACGCGTCCCGGAAGTGAGAATCCGATCGTTGTCGAGCGACTCGGATTGACCGTGCCCAACATGGTCGTGGACCGGTTTGCTTCAAGCTCCTTCGCAACAGCGGTGGTGACCGTCTTTACGGATGCTGTTTCCGGGGGCGCCGCGGTCAATGAGCCGTGATCATGCGGGAATGCAAAGAGAGTACCGAAGACGGCGAGGAGTAGACCCACGAGGGTGCCGCTTCTGATTTGGGGGCGGTGAGGGTGACGCGAGAGGTCTGTCACGGGATGCTATCTAGGTGGGGAGGGGCTCTGGCGCGTGATGACTCCGGCCGTCAATCTGTGGTGGTCGGACGGCCTGCTTGCAAGTCTTTGGGGCAGAGTTCATGAGGGGCGATGGGGCTTACATGGTAGTCGAGAAGACAAGTTGCGTCCATTGATTTGCTCTGGTGATGGTTGGGTGGCATGATGGCCGATCAGGTCTGGCTTGTCCTTTTGTGTCGGGGCGGCGTACTGTTGCTGTTGCGTTTGGTGGTTGCTGGTGAGCGAGGGATTTGTATTCTGGCGGTCTTTTGGGGAGGTGGCGTAAGGCAATGAGCAATCGGTTTGGCAGTTTAGCGGGGATGGTTGTGGTTTGGTGTTTCAGTGAACTGACGTTCGGCGTTTTCTTTGTCAAAGGCCATTGGTTCTTCCATTGCTAGCATGCTGAGATAAGTTTCGAAGGAATTGGTGAAGGTTCTTGACAGGTAAGTCCTGTTTTGAGTTAATAGAGGCCCTCTCTTTTCAGGGTGTGAAGATCCGCCCTTTGATTAAACGCATGGTACTGGCAGGTACGCGTGGCTTGGTCCTGCTGCTTTTCCTTAGGAACCTTGCGTTTATGTGTCGTGACCCTCGTTCAGAGGTGCTCGATCCTCATCAGGTCGAAGCGGTGCACCTCTATAATCGGACCATTGATGGCCTTTATCTCCTAGGCAAAAATCCAGACACCGGCGAGGACTTTTCCTATCGCCAGGGTTGGCTGGTGGACAAAATGAACCAGCTGTTTGCACACCTGTGCATTGAACTGCTCAGCTATGGCGTGCTGTCGAATCACTATCACCTCAACGTTCGCACTCGGCCCGACATTGCTGCGTCTTTGACCGATCGCCAGGTGGCCGAGCGTTGGCTGAGTGCGTTGTCAGGTCAGCCGGACAAGGACGGGAATTTCAAGCAGCCCTCTGAGCAGGCTATCGAGATGTTGATGGCCAACAAGGAGAAGCTGGAGAAGTGCCGAACTGAGTTGAGTGATTGTTCGCACTTGATGAAGCAACTCAATCAGTACCTTGCTCAGCGGGCGAATTACGAAGACGGTCGACGTGGGAGTTTTTGGGCTGGGCGTTATGGATCGACTCGGTTGGTCGATGATGCGGCTTTGTTGGCGTGCACGGTCTACATCGACTTGAATCGGATTCGAGCGGGTCTTGATAAGCCATTTGACCAGCATAGCAGTGGGGCGTTGGGGCACCGGATCACAGAGGTCTTGCGAGCGCAGTACGAAGCGGATCAGGCTCAGGCGGAGGCGTTGGCTCGTCGGCACCGCTTTGATTTGCGAGAGAAGGGTGCGGATCGTTGCCGGGTGTTATCGAAGTTGGAGCTTGACGAGGCGCAAGATGCGGTAGGTTCGGCGCCGAGTCGATCGGGGAAGCGTTGTAGCGACAAGGGGTTCTTGCCGATCAGCTTTGAGCGTTACATGGAGTTATTGAAATGGACGCTGGGGATGCATGAGGACGGCGAGATTGAGCTTCCTGCGGCGCTCAGGTTTTCCAAGTTACCGGCGAAGGCTTGGTTATCGATGGCGAACCGATTTGGCGCGTTGTTTGGGAGTGTTGCCGGTTCGTTGGACTCGATGTCAGAGGAGCGGAAGCATGTGAGCGGAGATGCCTATTTCATCCGCAAGCAGGCTCGCGTGGTGTTGCAGATTTGAATCGCAGTTAGACGGAAGCCCCTATCGGTGGTGGCCGCCGATTACCTGTCATCTTTTTCAAGCTTTCAGAGAGCTTGCGGGCTAGGGTTGTGCGCACAAAGTGAGCAATTAGCGCGGAACTTGGTGGATTGGCTTCGAATGGAGTGGGATAGCGAAGTCCGATTCGCATAGTATCTCGCCTGCCTTGGCTAGGCTGCCTAATCTTCCGCCTGCGTCATTACTCACTGGGGACACACCCTCTCTCGCTGGGGACACACCCTACTCACTGGGGACACACCCTCTCTCGCTGGGGACACACCCTGGGAAGGCACCCCCAACGGGGACACACCCTTCCAGAGTCGATTCCCTGCAGGGACAGACCCTGTGGGGAGACCCTGTGGGGAGACCCTGTGGGGAGACCCGACAAGGGTTGGCAAGGCAGTTCCGAACGAGTTGCGTACCCACTTCGCCAGAACGAATGACACTCCTAAAACGGTTTTGTCAGGCTAAGCGAATAGGCTGGCTCAAGGTGCCCTGGTGAAAGAGCAGTTTCAGACTCTCAGGGCATTCGCTCAATGGGCCGACGCTTCGTCTTCATAGAATGGAAAGTCGGTGTAGCCAGTCGCTCCGGTAGGTGAGTACCAGTCTCTGACATCAGCTTCCGGATTGAGGGGTAAGCTGTCGCGAAAACGTCGTATCAGATCGGGATTGCTAATGAAGGGGCGGCCAAACGAAATCAGATCTGCATCGCCACTAACAATCGCTGCTTCTGCTGTCTCTTGAGTGTACCCGCAATTGCCCATCAGGGGCGCTGAAAACACTTCTCGGAATTCTTTCAAAGTCATGGCATCACCCAGTTGATGGAATCCAAAGCCTAGTCCATCCATTACATGGAGATAACAAAGCTTGTACTCGTTCAATTTCTCCGCCGCATAAAAAAACTGCTCGCGATAGTCAGGCGAACCCATGTCGTTGAACGATCCGTTCGGGCTTAGTCGAACTCCGATCCGATTAGCTGGGTAAATCGTTCCAACCGCCTCAACGATCTCTGTCAAAAGACGCGTCCGGTTCGCTTTGCTGCCACCGTACTGATCGGTGCGATGGTTGGTCTTGCTCTGCAGAAATGTATCAAGCAGGTAACCATTGGCGCTGTGTATTTCGACACCGTCAAAGCCAGCTTCTTGAGCTCTTTTAGCCGCTTTCTGATAGTCTTCAATCAGTCCTGGAATCTCATCCAGTTCAAGGGCCCGAGGGGTCTCTGGCCGTTGCTTGCCAAGCGGAGTGTGCAGGTAATCGGTTTCAGACTGAATCGCCGATGGGGCCACAGTAAGCTCGCCCTGGTGATAACTGCTGTGCGAAGCCCGGCCACAGTGCCAGAGTTGCATGAAAATCTTCCCCCCCGCCTCGTGGACTCCTCGAACCACAGATCTCCAACCGCTTGTCATCGCATCGGTGTAGATGCCTGGCGAATCAACCCAGCCGATGCCCTGCTCAGAAATCACGGTCGCCTCGCTGATGATTAAGCCGGCGCTAGCACGCTGTGCATAGTACTCTGCCATGATCGCATTGGGGACACGTTCCGGTCCAGACCTAGCTCGTGTCAGAGGCGCCAACACAGCACGATTGTCCAATTGCAGGTCATGCAGTCGATAGGTGGACAAAAGGTGTGAATGAATCGTCATCAGGAAATGTCCATGAATGAGGGCTGGAAAGTGGCTATTGTTCAATCTCTGCAGTGTGCTCTCTTATGCATCTCGCGTGTGGGAACTGCAATGCAGAACTCTCTTCGCGAACAGGAAGCCGCAGATTCTGGTCGGCAAAGCGATAAGCGTTCTCAATGCCGTGCTAACTGCAAAGTCTGCGTCAACGAACACAACAAACACCCGGAAACAAACGATAGATCTTGGGCAATTCGGCGCGAATCAGTCAGCCCCGCAAGTCCAAAGTGTTGGCCAACCGTCGCGTCTTTTCTAGATTACATGACTGCTTGTTTTTGGGCCAGAATGACCATTCCATCGACTGGCTTCTTACCCTCAGTCCTGAGGCACTCGATATCGTTGCAATGGAGCCTCAATCCCGAGTCGCGAAGACATGTTTCGATGTATTGCTTGTCGTGGCTGTATCGGCCATGAGGGTTTAAGCGAAATCCACCTGGGGCCAAATCTGCTTCAACATGCTCCAATGTAAAGGTGAGCCAGCCGGCTGGCTTCAATGCTTTCGCAGCCGCCTGAATCACATCACTCAGGTCACCGAAGTAGATCATCGTATCTGAGGAGACGATTAGATCATAAGTGTTGCCATGATCTTGCATGTGTTGCAGTAAGTCCGCAGCATGCAGTTCATCGTATTCTTTCCTTGCTCTGGCACGAGCAAGCATTTTGGGAGAGAGATCGACGCCCACAAGCTGCTTTGAGTAAGGGCGTAAGGCATAGGCGCATAACCCCGTGCCACATCCAGCATCAAGGACGCAGAGACTTTTGTCAGGATCCGGCAGGGATCTTTCTAATCGATCAGCGATTAATGCCGGCGCTTGATAGTCCAGTCGCCCGAGCACGTCGTCAAAGCTAGCAGCGAAGGAGTCGAACGAGTCAATGACGAAGTCAACGGAGCAGCGATCAGGTACCGATTCACCTTCGCAGGCTGCTAGCATGTGCGCCGCAACTGCGTTATCAGGTTCCTTTTCCAGCCACTTGCGATACACTGACGTCGCTTCTTCGATTCGCCCAATGGCATACAGGCCGCGCCCGACACTCAAGTGCCCTTCGGCATGATTGGGTGCGATCTCAATCACCTTTCGGTAACAGAGCAACGCCTGCTCGTTTTGCCCTAATTCCTTATAGGCGTTCCCAAGGTTGTAGTGATAGCTATAAACGTTGCCATCCAATTCAATGGCGAGTTTAAAGTATTCCAGCGCTTCTTGCGTTTTACGCTGCGCACGAAGTACAACTCCTAAGTTGCTATGAGCGTCAGCGTTCTTAGGTAGCGCTTGGATGACTTTCTTGTATTCTCGTTCCGCTTCTTTGATGCGGCCAGACTCTTTGAAAATGTTTCCTAGGTTCAGACGCGCGGACCAGTAACTGGGATTGATCACTAACGCTTTGCCAATCAGCGTGCTTGCTTCCAGAGAATTGCCCTGCTGGTGTCGTAGCACCCCAAGGAAGTGTAGTGCATCCGCGTTGTTGGGAGACAGCTTGAGAACATGTTGGTAAAGCGTTTCAGCTTGCTCCCGATCCCCTTGTTGATGAAGCGTGATTGCCATCGAAAGAACCTCGGCAATGGTTGTTTCTTGTGGTGCGCTCGCCATGGAGGTGGTTCTCGTGGTTTCCTGGATCGAAGTTTGGCACTCAGCATGCCAATTCCCTGCTTGGCAGCCTGTCTTTGCCCGGCCATCGAAGCATATTGAAGGCATCTGTGCAATGCTAGTGCAGGCTTTTCGGCAGTTCCGCCCACAGCTGAAATGCAGTTCCACACCCCGCTAAGGGACGCTTGTCACCGAGAGCGATCGACGATCGCTGCAATTTAGCGACTCATCTTAACCGTCCGCCCCTATCAGAAGAATGCTCACAGGCTGGAGAATGAATCGGTGCGTTGCTGTGAAAGGCCGGTTCATGCTGGACCAGACTTCGGCTGCGAGCCAAGGCGTAAGCTGTCCTGGATTGCTAACGGCCAGAGCAATCGCTCAGTGCGGCAATGGCAGCCCCAGTTCATCTTTGTTGGCTTGGAAGCCGTTGCCGTCCAGGTCAACGAAAATCGGGTTGCTGACGGCAACCGGTGGAATCTTGCCATAGCGCGGCCCCATCACTTTCTCCATGGTCAGGCCTTCCCCAATCGTCGCCACAATAAGATGTGCGTCTTCCTTTAGTGTGACGGGGCTGTTGGCGGTGAATTTGACGACATCGTCGCTACCGCCGAACATGTCTGCGTGTTTGGCACGTGTCCAATTCAGTTCAGGTGACATCCGTCCATTGATCAACACTTGAACGCGATTGATGTCTAGCCAGTTCGGGCACTGGACGGAGATATGCAGCGTGACTTCACCCTTCTTTGCATTGATGTCGTCACCAGGAAGGGCAATTTTGTCTTGTGCCTTGGAAGTTGCTTTCACTGAAAGGTACGGTCCAGTAGACATGATGATGTGCCCAGCTTCGGCGACATTGACCATCTCTGCAGTGTCAATGCTGGCTGGGTCATCGGTCGTGCTAGGGAACCAGTTGCGTAACCAGCCGCTGCCATGATGGTTGTAGTGTGCGTCAGTGTTGACGACGCCAGGGATTCGATAGCCTTGATTGAGCAGTTGCATCCACTGAAAAATCTTGGTCTGGTTGACTCGCAGTTTTTTCGGATTGGAGACAACATCTTCAAAGATGGTTTGCAAGGGATGAACTTCGATGACATCGGCCCAGTTGAGCATCTTGCGGAAGCCGGCGTCTGGTTTTCCATCAAGATCCAGGTCCCCATAGACTTGGTGGAGGTTCGGGTGGTTCATCTGCACGAGCTTGTCGGAACCTTCGTCCCACATGGCAAGGCGTTCGATCTGCACAACCGGATTGGAATGAACGTGAGGTCCGCCGCCATTTTGAGTATGTGGATGGTGATGCAATGGGAACGCGTTTTGGTGGTTCACAGGAAGCGGCTGACCGGTCACTTCCATCCCTGTGCAGGTTGCCATTAGATTTTGCCGTCCCATTGCTGTGAGATGAGGCTCATAGCTGCTGATTCGCGCATGTTCCGTGCACGGTGCGAATTCCAAGTTTTCACAAAGCAGGTTTTCAACGCGGCCGTATTGGTCCGACGTGTTGTCTCCTGACGGGCTGCTGTGGCTGTGCATTTCACTGCTAACCCAACCTTTGGAATCAATGACGCGAGGAAGTGTGATCTTAAACTCTCTCAGTTCATGGGCCGTGACCGTGAACTCTTTGATTGCCATGTTGTATTCGGGGCCGCGGCTAAAGAAGACTTGGTAATTGCCCGGTTCCAATCCTGCAATCATCTTGCCTGAAACGGCATAAACGCAGTTCTCTACAAAAGTTCGTGTGCTATTGGGGCCAAAGTCTGGGTTGTCGCCATCTTGTCGATAGACGGTTGCTTTGACGGGGATCAAGGTCCCGTCCTGGTCGGTGACATGAGCGACGAAGCCGCCAACTTTAGGCAATTCAAATTTAATGTTTTGCGCAGTGCTGCCAACGGTGATGCGTCGTTTGCTCGATCCACGCCCCAGTACTGTTGCTGTGACGTCGTACGTTCCCGGTTGCAAGCGACTGTGTGCCGTGCCGCTATCATCTGAAAGGATTTCCATCGCTGGTGAATCGTCACCAGCTGGTTTGATCGCAAACGTGGCTCGATTGACCGCTGCAAAGCCCTCGGTCTTGCGATCGATTGGGGTCGCGGAGAAGGTCTGCATGGTCGCTTTGCCTTGCGATGCAGCTTGCAAGTCCAGCAAGTTGGTCGCGGGGTGCAGTTGGACGCTCCAGTGAACGCGTTCATCGTTTGACTTGATTTGGCTGCCCGCATACTTCAGTTGGTAGGGGCGTCCTGATTTCCAGGTGGGTGCAGTTTCGGAGGCTGGTACCGCAAACCCGATGGCTTGGCGGAAGAAGGCGTCGGCACAATGTGCGGTGTTGCCGGTTGAGTTGAACTTAAACGTATTGTCGGCGCGCACGCCATCGTAGGCCGGGATCATGCCAGCGGCTTTGCCTTCAATGATCACGTGTGCGGTAACAAACGCGTCGCCATCACGAAGTTCGTATCGAACGAGCGCCGTGGTTTCGCTGGGGATCAAGGTGCGTGAGGAACGGCATTCCCAGAAAACCGCGTCACCTCGTTTTCCACTGCGGATCAGTTTTGGATCTTGAAAAAGGTAGCGACCAGCGGTTGGTAGGTAGGCACTCAGTTGGTCATTGGAGGGGTCTTGCAGCGACAGGTCCAAGATCGCGGCACCGACCTTTCGAATCGTCAGGTTGGCATCTCGGCCGGAGACGGGATTTGCGATGATCAAGGAAATCTGATCGTTTTGCAGCCAGTAGTCTCCATAGATCCAATCCAGTTCTTTGCCTTTCATGGCTGGACGATGGTTCTCGTCAATCACCTGTATGTCGGCAGCGAATGTTTGCGCCCGACCCAGGCAGAGAGCTGTTAGCAAGACCGTTCCCACGATCAGGCCGTGCATCTTGCAGCTAGCGGAGGGGGCACTAGAAGCCGGGTTTAAGAGTCGCGTTTGGCGATTGTTCATAGGTCGTGGAGGGGCAGGAGTGGAGGGACGCCGGGTGGTGTTGGGCTGGCCTTTTGTCGCATCAACGAGTTTAGCAGAAATTTTGGCATTCGTTTCCATTGCGGCCTGTGATCGCTTTTGCGGTCACTCGTCGCAGTCCAATCGCTTCCAGCCACTGCGTCGACGAATTGATCTCGCAGGGGAAGTGAAGTCGTGTTTTTTGGCGGGGATTGCACGGCAGTCGCCCAGGAATTTGACTACACTATGGGAACTACAGCCAGCGCGCAGACGGAACGCAAATTCGCGTCGTTTGTCGAGCGGTAGCCCGCCCCAATGCTCCCACCGAATCGTTTCGCCATTCTGGCTTGCTGCAGCAAGGAAATGTTGTTTCGATGAGCACCATCCACTGAACGATCGTGCGTCAGCGTTAATGGCCATGATTGTCGGTGAGCGCCTCCCCGGCCAAAATCGTGAGGAGCGATCAGATTCCCCAAGTCTATTCCGGAGTTGTTATCCATGCGCCAGATTTCACGTCGTCAGTTTAACGTTGCCTCCGCCGCAGCGGTTTCAGTCGCCTATGGAGTGCATCGCAGTGGTTCGGCCGCCGCACAACCGGGCCCCAATGAGAAGCTGGGAGTTGTGGTTGCAGGATTGAATGGACGTGGTCAATCCCACGTCGATGGATTTCATCATGATCCCCGCTGTGAGATCCGGGCCGTGGTGGACGTGGATTCGGATGTCGCGGAACGAGCCGCAACATCGGTTCAACGCAAACAAGGCAGTCGTCCCAAGGTTTACACCAATGTCACCGATGCATTAGGTGACGCAAGCTTAGACATTGTTACTGTTGCTACGCCCAATCACTGGCACGCTCTGATCGGTGTCTGGGCAATGCAGGCTGGCAAAGACGTCTACGTCGAAAAGCCGATTAGCCATAACGTGCACGAGGGTCGGGCTTTGGTTGCCGCCGCCAAAAAATATGGCCGCATGTTCCAGACCGGTACACAGTGCCGAAGCAGCAAAGGTGTGCAGCAGTTGATTGAGTTTGTGCACTCTGGCGGGATTGGTGAGGTCAAGCTGGCTCGTGGTTTGTGCTACAAACGTCGCAAATCGATTGGCGCCCTGGGTGATTACAAAGTCCCCGGCGTGGTCGATTACGATTTGTGGAGTGGGCCGGCTGCCTTTACCGAGCCCAAACTCACGCGTCCACGTTTCCACTATGATTGGCATTGGCAGCGACATTATGGTAACGGGGACAGCGGGAACCAGGGGCCGCACCAGACCGATGTCGCCCGTTGGGGATTGGGGCTCGAACGCCACCCCAATTCCATTCTGACCTACGCTGGACGACTAGGCTATCAAGCAGAGCGCAAAGATCCCAGCTATGTCGATGCGGGCGATACCGCCAACACTCAGGTTTCGGTCTATGACTATGGCGATAAGACCATTGTGTTCGAGACGCGCGGTCTAGAGATCAACAATGGAGCTGACGAAGAGATTTACAAGCTGTTTGGCAGCAGCAAGGGCAATAAGATCGGCGTGGTCTTTTACGGTACCGAAGGTTATGCCATTCAAGGGCCCAGTTACGATGGCGGGACTGTCTTCGACAAGAAGATGAATAAGATCAAAGAGTTTCGGCACAGCAACAAAACCGATGGTGTGCTGAACCATGTTCACATGAGCAATCTTGTCAATGCGGTGATTTCACGCGACCCTGCTGGCTTGCATGCCGACGCAACTTGTGGCCACTTGTCCGCTTCAATCGCACACCTTGGCAACACGTCCTATTACCTGGGGCAAGAGAATCGCGTTGCTCCGGAGCAGATTGCGAACGCATTGGGCGAGTTTTCGTCTGCCGATGATGATCAGGCCACGTTGCAGCGAACGCTGCAGCATCTGCGTGATAACGGCGTTGATCCTGCCAAGGATCAATTGTCCTTGGGGCCTGTGTTAAAGTTTGATCCCGAGGCGGAGCGATACATCGACAATCAGGCAGCCAATGCAATGTTGTCACGCGAATACCGCGACGGTTACGAAGTTCCAGTCGCCAAGGATGTCTGATGTGATCAGTGAGTGGAGTGAGCATGGCTGAGGAATGCTGTGTGTTTTTGCGTCGACCGGTCGCATGCGTGTCGTCGCAAGTCTTGGTTCTGAATTGAATTTGTTGGCTACAAAAGGTTTGATGGTGAAAGTCAAAGTGAACACGTGGCGTTCGATTGCCGGCTTGAGAAAAGCGTTGGCAGTGATGGCACTGACCGGTGCGCCAGTCCTGTTGGGAGAAATGTTGTCGGCGGCCGAGCCCGGCGAGTCCGCTGCCAAGGGATCGGTTGATTTCAATCGTGACATTCGGCCGATTCTCTCGGACAAGTGCTTTTTATGTCATGGTCCGGCGGAGTCGACTCGGGAAGCCGAGTTGCGACTGGACAAACGAGAGGACGCGGTCGACGCTGGCGCGTTCGAGCCTGGCGATGCCGAGGCAAGTGAGCTGATCGTTCGTGTTTTGACTGACGATCCAGACTCGATCATGCCGCCGCCAGGCTCCAACAAGCAGTTGACCGATCGAGAGAAGCAGTTGCTGCAGGACTGGGTCAATCAAGGGGCTGCCTATGCCGATCACTGGTCCTTCGTGCCGGCCAAGATGGCCGCAGGAAAAGTCACTGGCAATCCCGTGGATCACTTCGTTCGTAAACGCTTGGCTGCGACCGGGCTGAAGCCTTCGCCCGCGGCAGATCTACGCACGTTGATTCGCCGTGTCTCTCTTGACTTGACTGGCTTGCCGCCAACGACTGATCAAGTTGAAGCGTTTTTGGCCGCGGCAAAACAGCATGGGCGTGACGTTGCATACGAAACGCTGGTGGATGAACTGTTGTCGTCACCAGCTTATGGCGAACGGATGGCAGTGGCTTGGATGGATGCTGCTCGTTATGGTGACACGAGTGTGATGCACGCCGATGGACCTCGCGACATGTGGCCCTGGCGGGACTGGGTGATCAATGCGTACAACAAGAACATGCCCTTCGATCAATTCACCATCGAGCAAATCGCCGGTGACTTGATCCCAGAGGCGACGATGGAACAAAAGGTGGCATCAGGATTCAATCGGAATCATGCGACCAGTGACGAAGGCGGCGCTTTCGCGGAAGAATTGCGAGTGGAGTACGTGGTCGATCGCGTGCAAACAACCTCCACGGTTTGGCTGGGGCTGACCATGGAATGTGGTCAGTGCCACGACCATAAATATGACCCGATCTCGCAAAACGAATACTACCAGTTCTTCGCCTATTTCAATAACACTGCAGATCCGGGGATGCAAACGCGCAACGGCAATCAGTCCCCGGTTGTGGAAGTCTTTGATCAAGAGCGACAAGAAAAACTGGCCGGCCTGAATCAGCAAGTGGAAGATCGCCAGAAAGGGCTCGATCAGTATCCGGCAACGATTGGCGATCAGTTTGCTCAGTGGCTTGAGAAGCATGGCAAGCAGGAGGAGGCCCTGTCTAAGGAGGCCCCGTCTGAGGAGGCTCTGTCTGATGAGCCAAGCGAACCAGTCGCTGATCCTACTGCAGGGCTGGCATGCTGGCTGCCGATGCGAGATCTGAAAGGCAATCGCCGCGTTGATTACGTGACTGGGCAAGTTTTGCAAACGGTTTCTGGTAAGCCACAGGTGGCCAAGCGAGGTGAATCTGAAGATCAGGCTTTGAAGCTTGATGGACGCACTCGGTTGGAGTGGTCGCAGCAGTCACCCCAGTTGTCACATGACAAGCCTTGGACGACGTCTGCTTGGATCAAGTGGGACGGCAAGTCCTCTGGTGCGGTGTTCTCCAAAATGGACGTTGGCAATGGTTACCGCGGCTATGATTTGTGGATTCAGGGTTCCGGGATTGGGACTCACTTCATCAATCAGTGGCCGAGTAACGCCATCAAGGTGGTTTCCAAGGGTGGCTTGGTCAAAGACAAATGGCAGCACGTTGTTGTCACGTATGACGGTTCAATGAAAGCTGCTGGAGTCGCCATCTACATCGATGGTGAGTCGGCTGAAGGTGCCGTTGAGGCCGACACGTTGACCGGTACCACTCACACCGACACCGCGTTTCGCCTGGCTGCTCGATCGACTGGAGGCAACTGGTCTGGCGAAGTCGATGACATTCGGCTTTATGAACGAGCCTTGAGTGCGGACGAAGTCGGGCTCGCACAACAACCGATCAAGGACTTCTTGCTTGCGTCTGCTGCTGATCAGCGAACCGAGTTGCAAACGTCGATTCTGCGTAGCGAGTACTTGCAGCATCATGACGGCGAGTATCAAAAACTGGTCGATCAGTTTGCGGGTCTGGTCAAGCAACGTGATGGCTTGATCCAGAAAAAGACGACGTCGATGATCATGCAAGACAATCCCGCCAATCGCATGCGGATGACCTACATTCTGGAACGGGGTCAGTACGATTCACCCAAGAAAGAGAAAGCGATTGAACCGGGAGTGCCAGCCGCTTTGCCGGCCTTGCCAGAGGGTGCACCCGCTAACCGACTCGGTTTAGCACAGTGGTTGACAATGCCGGAGCATCCGTTGACCTCACGCGTCGCAGTGAATCGTCATTGGACGATGTTATTTGGTGAAGGTTTGGTGCGGACGGTGAGTGACTTCGGTGCACAGGGCACGCCACCATCACATCCCGAACTGCTGGACTATCTGGCGGTTGACTTCGTGGATTCGGGCTGGGACGTCAAGCGAATGATTCGCCAAATGGTGCTTTCGCAAACGTATCAGCAAAGCTCTCGAGTGCTGCCGGCTCACTTGGAAGACGACCCGCAAAACATCTGGCTTGCACGCAGTCCGCGGTTCCGGTTGCAGGGTGAATTCATTCGCGATCAGGCCTTGTCAATCAGTGGTTTGTTGACTGACAGCGTGGGCGGGCCAGGCGTCAAGCCGTACCAGCCACCAAACATTTGGAACGAAGTGAGTCTCAATGGTGGGCTTCGTTACCGAATGGACGATGGCGACAAGCTTTACCGTAAGTCCATGTACACGTACTGGAAACGCAGTGCGCCGATGCCCAACATGATGATCTTTGATGCACCGTCGCGTGAAAAGTGCGTGGTGCAGCGAGCGCGAACCAACACGCCCTTGCAGGCGTTGGTCACGTTGAATGATCCTCAGTTTGTGGAAGCAGCGCGGGGGCTGGCTGAACGTTTGATTGCTCACAGTGACGCTGATGAAAAACGATTCGATTATGCGTTCCAATTGGCGACCAGTCGGCCAGCAACTGAAAAAGATTTGGCAGTGTTGGCCCAGTTGCTTGAGCAACAGCGTCAGCGGTTTGCTAAGTCCAAGGACTTGGCGGAAGAATTTTTGAAGGTCGGGAGCTCTCAGCGAGACAACACGATCGATCCTGTTGAGCATGCGGCATGGACCGTGATCGCTCAGATCATTCTGAACTTGGATGAAACTTTGTGCCGAGGTTAATGACGACGATGGATATTTCACAACAACAACGACGAGATTTCCTGCTGCGTAGTGGTTTCGGCATCGGTTCGACTGCGTTGGCGACTTTGATGGATCCCAGCTTGAATGCATCTGCTGGGTCCGGTGGAACGGCGAATCCAGGTTTGCCGCAGTTTCCCAACTTTGCTCCCAAAGCCAAGCGGATCATTTATCTGTTCATGGCGGGCGGTCCCAGTCACATCGACACGTTTGATTACAAACCTGCGATGCGCAAGTTTCATGGCGAGGAATTGCCCGATTCTGTTCGGCAGGGGCAACGCTTAACAGGCATGACCAGCGGTCAGAAGGAGTTTCCTTGTGTGGCGCCGATGTTCGAGTTCCAGCGGTTTGGTGAACACGGCACCTGGGTCAATAAAGACTTGCTGCCACATACTGCGGGAGTCGTTGATGACATCACGATCATCAAGTCCATGCACACCGAAGCGGTCAATCACGATCCTGCGATTACATACATCAATACAGGTGTCCAACAGCAGGGCAAGCCCGCCCTGGGGGCTTGGCTGAGTTACGGACTCGGGAGTGTGAACGACAACATGCCGGCCTACATCGTGATGATTTCGCGTGGTCGCGGACAGTTACAAGCGCTCTATGACCGGTTGTGGGGTTCAGGGTTCCTGCCCGCCCGACACCAGGGGGTTAAACTGCGTAGCAGTGGCGAGCCGGTGTTGTATCTCAACAATCCTCCCGGCATTGATCGAGACTCTCGGCGTGGCATGTTGGATGGTTTGAATTCGCTCAATCAGATGACCTATGACAAGTTTGGTGATCCTGAAACGCAGGCTCGCATCGCGCAGTACGAAATGGCCTTCCGAATGCAGAGTGAAGTGCCTGATTTGATGGCTGTGGAAAAGGAGACTCAGCATGTCCAAGACATGTATGGCCCCGACGTCCAAAAGCCTGGCAGCTTTGCTCGCAACTGCTTGCTGGCTCGCCGGATGGTTGAAAAAGGCGTTCGCTATGTGCAGTTGTTCCACCGGGGTTGGGATCAACACGGTTCGCTGCCATCGAAGATTCGTCAACAGTGTGGTGACATCGATCAGGCATCAGCCGGTTTGATTAAAGACCTTAAGCAACGCGGCATGTTGGATGACACCCTGGTGGTTTGGGGCGGTGAATTTGGCCGAACCATTTACTCGCAGGGTAAGTTGACCAAGGACAATCACGGTCGAGATCACCATGGTCGATGCTTTACGATTTGGATGGCAGGAGCGGGCATCAAGCGAGGCTTCGAGTACGGGCTGACGGATGATCACAGCTACAACATTTTGGGTAACACTGGCGTTCACATCCGTGACATGAACGCCACCATCTTGAACCAGCTGGGGATCGATCATCAGCGTTTGACCTACAAGTTCCAGGGGCTTGATCAGCGTTTGACGGGTGTCGAGGAACCTGCGCACGTCGTCAAGGAAATCCTTAGCTGATCGAGTGCCGGGAGATCGTCGGAATTAATTGCAATGATCTCCTTGTCGGGTGATTCAATCGAGCAGACAATCTGTTATCCCGCCGACGCTGCTGACAAGTGTCGGTTGGGTGGCAATTGACCCTCATTCTTGCAATCAAATCACGAGAGACTGATTGGTGAATCCTGTAAGGAGCACGACTGCGGAGGTGATCTCGATCGGAGACGAGATGACCAGTGGAGCCCGATTGGATACCAATTCGCAGTGGATCAGTCGGCGTTTAGAAGAACTTGGTGTGACGGTCGCCTTTCACAGCACCGTCGGTGATCATCTTCAGCAACACGTTGACGTGTTGCGAATCGCAGCTCAGCGAGCTGACGTGGTTGTGATGACCGGCGGATTGGGCCCCACGCGTGATGACTTGACTCGCCAAGCCCTGTCACAGCTCAGCGGCCGTGCATTGAAGATGCGTCAGCAGTCGTTGGTGCATCTCGAGCAGATGTTTGCACGTCGCAATCGCCAAATGCCCGAGCGGAATCATATTCAAGCC
Organism: Stieleria bergensis; assembly: GCA_007745635.1. Classification (GTDB taxonomy): domain Bacteria; phylum Planctomycetota; class Planctomycetia; order Pirellulales; family Pirellulaceae; genus Stieleria; species Stieleria bergensis. Next base: position 6,275,841 of record CP036272.1, on the reverse strand, counting down.
ATGTTTCCCGAGGGCAGTTTGGAGATCTTTAATCCACAGGGCACTGCACCGGGAGTGGATTTGACGCTGCGAGTTTCTGATCGCCACAAGTGCCGCTTTTTTGCCTTGCCCGGTGTGCCGGCAGAAATGCGACGGATGTTTGACGAAACCGTCGCGCCGCGTCTGTTGGAAATGATCGGTAGTAGCAGGCAGCATATTGAACATCACGTGATGAAGTTCTTTGGTGTGGGTGAAAGCGACATGGAGCAGCGTTTAGGGACCATGATCGCTCGTGACCGTGTTCCCCGAGTGGGGATTACGGTCAGTTCAGCAACCATCTCCTTGCGCATCACAGCCGCGGCACCGGACCCACAAGCTTGCCAGCGACAGATTGAAACGGCCCGCCAAGAAATCATGTCGCGGGTCGGTGATCTGTACTTCGGGCATGGCGAATCGTATGAGCTCTATCACGCGGTGCAGCGCGACCTGTTGATGCGTGGTCAAAGTTTGATCACCGTTGAATTTGGCCGTTCAGCGGTCCTGGCCGATTGGTTTGCGTCATTGGGGAAGACCGATGCGTATCATGGCGGCTTTTGCTTTGCTGGCCCTGAGGAATTGGCAGCGTTATTGGATGTGCCTACTGCGGACGCCTATGATGTGCTGCGAAAACGATCCGGAGCCTCTTGGTTGCTGGTCGTGCAAAGCTATCCACACTTGGATAGCGACGCTAGTCAAGCGTTAGAGGCTCAGCCGGTGGATCTGGTTGTAGTGGATCCGGAAGGGCGTCGGATCTTGGCATCGCCTCGCATCGGCGGTCATCCTTCAATCATTTATTCTCGCATCGCCAAGTCGGCGTTAGCTCATCTGCGCAAACAGATTCAGCGCGGCGATCAATTGCAAGCGGAAAGTGAAGCCGCCATTTCATGAACTCTCGGGTTGCGTCAATGCTCTTGTGTCTAACCATTCAGTTGTTGCCATGAATCACAGTGCAGTCCATGTGCTGTATGAAAACAACCATTTGTTGGTCATCAACAAGCCCTGTGGGATGCCAACGATGTCAGCAACCGATGGGAGTTTGACAGCCTATCAATGGTCCGTTGATTATCTGCGAAAGCGTTATGACAAACCGGGGAAGGTGTTTCTTGGTGTGGTCAGCCGATTGGATCGCGTCACCTCGGGCGTGTTGCTGTTTGCTCGGACCAGTAAGGCTGCGTCCCGGATGACGATTCAGTTTGGCGGCGCGGGCAAAAACAAGAATGTTCCCGGCAAAGCGAAGAAGCTCTATCTGGCCCTGGTGAAGGGGCGTGCTGCCGAGAAGTTGCCTGAGGCTGGCGAGTTCGTTGATCAGGTGTATAAAGACGAATCGAGTCAGCGAATGCGCGTGCTGGGGCAAGCAGATGGCGCTCGGCAGAGCTCGAGCGGTTCATTGCAAGAGGCCAGGTTGCAGTATCACGTGCTGGCCCGAAGAGAGGACCAATGTTTGATCGCTGTGCGACTGTTAACAGGACGCAAGCACCAGATTCGATTGCAGTTCTCCAGTCGTGGGTTCCCCCTGTTGGGTGATCAGAAGTACGGTTCTCGAGCTGAGTTTTCTAACGGCGGCAATGCGATTGCGCTGCACAGTTGGCAACTGAAGTGCTTCCATCCAACGACTCAAGAGTCCATGCATTTTTGTGCTGATGTGCCACAAAGCTGGCCTCAGTTGGCAAAGCATGTGGACGAAACTGCTAAGATCAAGGAACGGTTGAGTCAGACGCTCGATTGGTAGGCGTGGTTGCCGATCTTGCGTGATGAGTTTGTTTGCTTGATGTATTGAGTTGAGCTGTCTATGCCCGCGGGTTCTGTAAAAGACAAGCATGTGTTTCTTCCGGAAAGAATCGTTTCCGGTGGTCAGACGGGGGTCGATCGAGCTGGGCTCGATGCGGCCATGGCGCTGAACCTTCAACATGGTGGCTGGTGTCCCAAGGGGCGGCGGTCTGAAGACGGCCCGATTCCTGCTTGCTATGAGTTGCAGGAAATGGAGTCGCCGGCCTATCCGGCACGCACAGAGCAGAACATCATTGACAGCAGTGCCACGGTGATCCTGTATCTTGGCACGCTAAAAGGAGGCACACAATTGACTCGCCATCTTGCACGGCGTTGGTCGCGACCGCTCGTTTGTTTGGATTTGCAAACAGCGGCCCCGTTGGACTTGGCCGCTTGGTTGCAGGATCAGCAGCCCCAGGTGTTGAACGTTGCCGGACCGCGTGAAAGCAGTCATCCGGGGATTGGTGAGCAGGCGTTTTGTTTCCTTGTCGACGCACTTTGCGGCCTCTCAGGATAGCGTCGTCGGGTAGCTGGCAAGCACCAGGGAGACCGTTAGCCAACGCCTCGGGTCGCCCGCGACGAGGCGTTCAGAGAGAACGCTGATTTGGTCATTTCAGGGGCCATCTGCGGCGGTCAGACGCGTGGACAGAGCAGCGAATTCCCGCCCCTGGGAAGGATTGCCCATCGTTGGTGGTTGAAATCCCCATCTGGACTGGCCAGTTGGCCGAAGGGGCTTGGGTGGTAGCGGGCGGTCATGGTAGGATCTGCAGTTGCAACTACTCACTCCCAACCCTGGTAAGCCCTAATGAGCATTGATCAGTACGCACTGTGCCCCTGTGGAAATGGCAAGAAGATCAAATTCTGCAAGTGCAAGGATTCAGTTGGCTTGATGGATCAAGTGCTGAACATGGTCAATGGCGGCCAAGTGGTTCCCGCACTGGACCGACTGAAGTCAATCATCACTGAGCATCCTGATGCGGCTTGGGCGCTGGCGATTCGCGGTCGTCTGTTGATTGGTTTGGGGGAACATGAAACCTTGAAGGAGAATGCGGAACACTTCATCCGCTTGCAGCCTGCCAATCCGATTGCTCTGTCACAGATGGCAGTGGTGCGATTGACCGAAGACAACTTGCCCGCCGCCGCGGATTTGACCCTGGAAGCGTTTAGCGAGTCAAGTGATCAGATCGAAGCCTCGGTGATCGATAACGCCTTCATGGTCGCTTTGAACGCTTATTCAAAGCAACGCTACTTCTCGGCGCAAGTTTACGCCATGCTTTGCGCCGGTTCAGAAACCGTGTTCAGTCAACAAGCATTGTCTGCGCTCAGCCAGATGTACTCCAGTCCGAACGTTCATCAGTTGATGAAAGAGGTTCCGGAGTTGTTGCCCCATCCCGCCGATGCGGATTGGGCAGAGCGTTATGAAGAAGCCAAAGCTCTGTTCGATGATCGAAAGATCCTGCTGGCTGATTCTAAATTTGAATCGCTCAAACGATCCGGAGTCACTCATCCAGCGGTCCTGTCTGGATTGCTGCAGTGTGCTGTCTGGCGTTGTGATGAGCGGCGACAACAGGACTTGGCGCTGCAACTTAGCCAGGATGAGTCCTTGGATCTGATTGCTCGCCAACGACTGCGTGCGATTACTGATCTGTTGGCTGATGAGCCTGAGGCGTCTACCAGCCTGTATCGTCTGCGGGCGAGTTTCCCGGATGTCTCTGAAGCCGAAATGGCACTGACCGCCGAAGCTCAGATCGAAGCCATGACCGGGCAGGATTTCTCAGGCCTGGAACTGGAGGGCCAAGAGGTTTCGCCACGCAGTGGTTTCTCCGTCGTGCAACCGACCGATGATGGAAAGTTCAATGCAGTCGTCGGCAGTTTGTTCCTCTATGGCCGGCAGACAGATCGAGAGCCAGAGTTGATCTGTGTCAACGTTGTTGAAGCCGACTTGGAGGCCGTCAAAGCAGCAATCAGTCAGGCGCTGCCTCAAGCAGAAATCACCGAAGACAAATCCAATATTGTGCCGCTGTGGTCCTTCCCAATGGGAACGCCCAACCAAAAGGAATTGCCAGACAATCCAGTCGAGCTGAAGCCGTACCTGGAGGAGTTTGCCAACAGTACCTTTGGCCAACGCGTTTGCAGCGTTGGATTGCCATTGCTCGGCGGCAAGTCGCTGGCGGAAGCCGCCTCCGACGATTCCCTGCTCTTTGAGCGCCAAGTGGTGGTGCGTTTGCTAGAAGGACGCCAGTTGCTGCAAACGTTAAAGCAACCCATGCAGTACATTTATGATGCTGCAAAGATCGATCCATTGCCCGAACTGGAAATTCCCGAGGACCAACTTGGTTCAGTGAAAGCCATTGACTTGGGGCGCGTCAAGATGGACGGCATTGGCTTTGAGGGCTTGCTGTGGATTACCTTCACCGCACAACACTCGGGGCAAGTCGGTGTCGTGAACCGTTGGGCTGGCGCGGCGATCGAGTACGCCAAGACTCATGAGGGCGACGAAGTCAATGCCGAACAAGTGGTTCAGGCCTACACGCTTTGGGCTCCGCTGGCAGAAAGTGATACCGCCATTCTTGAGCGTCTCAGCGAAGGCATGGAGTATGCCGACAAGCATTCGATCGATCCACTTGAGTTATTGATGCAGCGTTTTGAGCATCGATTGGTTTCCGCGGACGCAGAAGGCTTCCAGGCGGACATGACGCTTCTGCAGCAACGTTACGGTAACAACCCACAAGTGATCGGCATGGTTCAGCAGATCATGATGCGTTACGGTTTGATCAACCCCGATGGACGTCCTCGATCAGCTGCGCCTCCAGCGGCAGCTGCTGGGCCGAGTGATCAATTCACCGCCGCCCCGGCTCCCTCGCAGGGATCATCCGGTGGTTTATGGACTCCCGAATCCGGGTCCTCTGCGCCAGCCTCTGATTCCGGTGAAGGTGGCGGGAAACTCTGGGTTCCCGGAATGGACTGATCTTGAAACTGGATGATGGATTCAAAAGCCAATCAGGAACCGGCCGCATGCAGTGATGAGCACTGGATGCAAATCGCTCTCTCGCTGGCCGCCCGTGGCCAGGGAGCGGTCGAACCCAATCCCATGGTCGGTTGTGTTCTGGTCAAAGATCAGCAACTCATTGGTCAAGGGTATCATCATGCATTCGGCCTCGATCATGCCGAAGTCGACGCATTGAAGTCTCTGGCTAGCGCGGCCGAGGCCGAAGGTGCAACCGCCTACGTCACACTGGAGCCGTGCTGTCATCATGGCAAGACGCCTCCCTGCAGTGAGGCCTTGATCGCGGCCAAAGTGCGCCGGGTCGTCATCGCGCTGGCAGACCCTTTTCCCAAGGTCAGCGGCGGCGGGATCGAACAGTTAAAGCAGGCGGGCATCGATGTCACCCTCGGCGTTCTCCAGCAGCAAGCCGAAGCACTCAATGCGCCCTACTTGAAGCTCGTGCGCACCGGCATGCCCTGGGTCATCGCCAAATGGGCCATGACAGCCGATGGAAAGATCGCCACCGTGATGGGGGAAAGCCAGTGGATCACGGGGCAGCAGTCTCGGCATCAAGTTCACTTGTTGCGCTCTCGAGTCGACGCAATCGTCGTCGGCATGGGAACTGTTGCCGCAGATGATCCATTGTTAACCGCCCGGATTAACAACCAGGAATCGCAATCGGTGCAGCCCGCAAGGGTCGCCCAGCGGATCGTTCTATGCCACAAACGCTTGCCTTCCTCAGACGCAAAGCTAATGCAAACCGCCACTAAGATTCCAACTTGGTTGTATTGTTCGCCCTTGGTGGATTCGGAACAGTTGCGTGTTTTGCAAGAAATGGGGGCGCAGGCTGTTTCATTGTCAACCTCCGACCAATCGCTAATGGTTCGCGAATTGTTGACGAAGCTTGGCGATGCCAAACTGTCTAACATCATGATTGAAGGTGGCGGAGAATTATTGGGTAGCTTCATTCACACACAGCATTGTCTGATCGATGAATGCCACGTTTACGTTGGCGCAACCCTGTTTGGGGGCAAGCAAGCCTCGGGGCCGATCGCTGGTTTAGGTCTACCGCACTTGGATCAAGCTCCTCGATTTGACTTGCAGTCAGTGGACAGCTTTGGGCAAGACGTAAGAATGATTTTGCGACGGATTTGATAGCAAGTCATGTGGCGAAACAGGTGCGTAAAGGGTTGCGCAGTGGTTAACATCCGCAATCCTTGAAACATTTGCCCGATTGTTCTTTCTTATCCGCCGATGATTTGTTATCGGAACGGTAACTGAAAATCGAGCTTCGATTTTTGTTACCACAATGCCCGCTATTTTGCGTACATGATGGCGCAAAAGGATCGGTTTAGCGATGAAGGTTCATTGCTTAAGAGACTGGTCCCGTGGATGCGTGTTGTCCTTGGGACTCTTGTTTTCTGTACTTTCGACTCAAGCAGACGAGCCGAATGCTGGTCAGCGTCTCGGACCAGCCAGGTCAGATCCTCTCAGACCTGACTTTTCTCCGGCTGACTCTAACGGTGACGGAGGCACCGCTAGAGGTCAATTAGCGGATAGCAATTCAGCTCCACCTGCGCCGCAATCTCCACCCGCGCAGCAAAACGTCAATCATCAGCGATTCGATGTGGCTGATGATCTGATTGAACGGTTGCCACCGACGGGCTTGTTTCATGATGCCGCGTTGGCACGGTTTCGACTCCTTGGCGGCAAAGTGCTACTGGATCCCGTGCGTTATCGCAAAGGTAGCGAAGAGTTCTCCAACGAAGCGTTTACCGAGGTGCTGCATGTTTCAGCGGCCGACGGTATCCCCGCCGTGTTGTATCGGTATGAAAGCCCACAGCAGATGATGCAGTTAATGGTTCAGCATGGTGGAGGCTTGCAGTTTGAATCGCTGTTGAAGGAAAGCGGCGAAGTCGTGCGGATGCAGCAATCAGTGGGCGGCCAGATTCAATGGCACCGCCAAATGCAGTCTGCTGGCCGCGAGGTTCAAACCGTCTATGTTCAGGGCACGACCATCTTGCACATTGTGGGACAGGACCCTGTTGGCTGGCAACAGCATGCGGATTGGTTGTACGGACGTGTGTTAGCAGGACGCAGTCTGCTGGATTTGGCCGAGCAAACCAAAGCTTATCTACGAAATCACGTCGGTCATCTTTCGGGTGTGACCAGTGAGCATATCGATGCGTTGACGGATCAATTGGGGTCAACTCGATTGTCCGAACGCCGAGCAGCGCGAAAGAAACTGGCTGATCTAGGGACAGTCGTGATTCCGATGCTTCGGCGCATTGTTGAGCGTTCTGATTTGGATGCAGAACAGGCTCGGAGTTTGCAGACCTTAATCGATCGGAGTCCAAGGCATGATGATGACACGGTGGCCTCGCTTGCGTTCTTACTTTCAGCAGATCGAATGCATTGGCAAATCATGGCCGCCGACCTCTCGACGCATGAGTGGTTTGCCGCCAACGATCACATGCAACGCTGCGGACTGGAATCGCTTCACCGCTAAATCGCGACGTCAGCAATTGCCACGCCGCAACCCGCGCCGTGACAGCAAAGCGTAACTCACGTCCAGTGGTTCGCTGGCATCGGGTCGAAGACAGCGACAAGCTGTTCGCGTCAGTACTTGCCGTCGGTGCCAAACATGTCTTTTTTAGACGGCCTCGGGCGGACGCGCACCGAGTGGTCGGGCTGGCCGGTCACGCGATCGAATTCGTCGGGTGTGCGTTTGCTAGGCAGATAATCATCTGTCTCGTCTGACCACGTGGCTAATTCTGACTGCAGCTGCTTCAAGACTCCTTGATAGGCCGGTTCATTGACAAGGTTGCGAAGTTCACCAGGGTCGCGATTGAGATCAAACAGTTCCCACTTCGGACGCGGTTTGCGAAAACAGGTCGCTTGATGAGGTGGTAATTCGCCTTTTTGATGAAGCTTCAACATGGCTTGCCATGCCAAGCCACGTCCCGCATCGGCAGAGGGCGTGCTGGGAAGATCAACGTAGTCGTTGCGGATCAGTTTGTAGTTTTGGTTCACGATGCAACGAGCGTGATCTTCATAGTCGTGCCAGTGGTCTTCGCCAAATGCGAAGTCACGGTAGGACTGGTTTGAATCGCGTAGCACGCTGACAAAGCTTTTGCTTTCACTGCTGAAGGGAGTGTTGCCACCGGCGAGTTCGACGAGTGAAGTTGCGATGTCCACCGTGCTGGCGAGCGCATCGGTGGTTTGGCCAGCAGCGACGACGGCAGGCCAACGCACGATCCAAGGTGTGCGAATGCCGCCATCATATAGCGTTGTTTTATCGCGTGGGAATGGGCGGCCATTGTCACTGATGAACAACACCAGTGTGTTCTCGTCAACACCTTGTTGCTTGAGCGTCTGCATGACCTTGCCGACGTATTTGTCCAAGCGACCAATCTCGTCGTAGTACAGCCTTAGGTCCTGACGCACCTCCAGGGTGTCCGGCATGTGTGGTGGGACGATCACGTCTTCGACGCTATGCGGTGGATCCAATGCACCTTCGGTGTATTCACGGTGTGGGTCAAGCGCTGCCAGCCACATGAAGAAGGGCTTCCCATCAGGACGCTCCTCCAGAGCACGAACCCAGTCCTCGCAACCGCTGGGTTGAGTGGCAATCATTTTGGCCGGTTCGCCATCCTTGCCCGATGGCAGAACGAATCCAGCCGTTGAGGCTTCGTAGATTTTGTCAAAGTCTTGTTTGGCCGAATCGCCAAGATGCCACTTCCCTGCTGCTGCAGTGTAGTAGCCCAGTTCATGCAAGGCCGCCGAAAAGGTTGGGCTGCCAGCCGGCAGGGGCCAGTGCAACTGTTCGGCGCCAGTGTTGTGCGGATAACGTCCGGTGATCATGCTGCTGCGTGATGGGCTGCACGAGTTCGTCGTCAGGTAAGCATGTTGAAATAGCAGGCCCTCTTTCGCCAGTCGATCGATATTGGGGGTGCGAATCGAAGGGTGACCATAGACGCCGCAATCATCCCAGTTCATGTCGTCGGCAATGATCAAGACGAGGTTGGGCTGCCTGGGAAGTGGCTGATCAGCACTCGCTGGTGGAGCGGCCAGCAAGGCCAAGGCAAGCGTCAGTGCCAACACGGCACAGAGTGGATTGAATTTCATGTTGGTCGTGCGGATAGAGGGGCACTACAGCGCGGCTTGTTTCCAAGCCTTGCACTGCAAGGGAATCAGAGTGTCAAATCATAAATGCCAGCGGACGGAGTTGGCACCCAGAGAGCCAAAAAACGCGGAAACACCGTCAATGGCTGTCCATCAAGGAAGAGAAACATCATCCGATGCGTCGCTCAGCGATGATCACCTTGAGGTGCCAGTATCGTCAGGGTTGTTGAAAATGGAGTCGGCAAAAGCAGAGTTGGCAAAGCCTACGGACGGTCGCCGTTCGTTGTAAACGCCTGCGATTGCCAGCTGGACCATTGGCTGGCTCCTCCAGAGAGTTGCAGCGAAGCTGAATGCCGAGGCAAAACAATTGCCAGTGATCGCGGACGACGAGCGAGAGGCACGTCGATGGATAGCGTTAGCGAGTGCAATGGAACGTCAGGAGGACATCATTGCGAAAGCCAATGTCTGCGGTTCCCTGGCCAACGTCCATGGCGCAGACCGCAGCGCGTTTGCCTTCATGGTCCGTGCGCACGCGCAAGACGCGGTATTCCAACCGTTCGCCGGTCAAGGTCATGGGCAATGCCTTGTTTTCAATCCATTGCGATTCGAGCCAGCGGAAGCGATCGCTGGCGTGTTTGGGGTCAAGCATCTGGTCGCTGCTGATGCTGAGCGGTGCGGTGACGCCGGCAAGGTTTTGAATTTTGATCAAGAAGTAGTTCCATTGCGCTGTTCGCAGGACGGGGGTCGCTTTTCCTGCATCCACCTTGACCCGCGATTCGGGATTGATGGACACCGTCAGCAAACAAAACGCATCCAGTGTTTCTTGTGGGTCACAGTGTTCGCAGTGATAGGACGTTGAAACCTGATCGGCGAAGGCCTTGTCCGCACTGACAAGTGTTGCGATCAATTGGTCCCGTTGTTTGGCAGTCATCAACGTCCCAGCAGGCAGTTGATGACAGCCTTGTTCATTGCAGACCATTTTGACATTTGCAGGTTGGTTCACATTGCTCAGTTCTGCCAGGACGGCAGGTTCTTGAGCCCGGGAACGTTCACCGGCTAGCAAGGTGATTGCAAGCGATCCGATCATGATGAGGTGACGCATGGCTATTCTCCTGCGGTATTGAATTCATCTAGCATGGCTTGGTAGGTTTCCCGTGCATGCTGATAGGCTTGGCGAGCGTCCTGCATTTCGTTTGCGGCGTAAGTGCGTTGTTTGACGTTCCAGCACTGTTCGGTGCACGCCTGCATCCATTGGACACTGGCCTGACTGGGGCGAATCGGCTTGTCACCGATTTCGACAAAGAATGGATTGGTGTGTGCGTTGGGGAAGGTTCTCAGTGCAACCCAACTGCTGGAATCGATTTTGGTTTCGAATTGTAAATCATGCCGCGATCCATCACCGGGGATGATTTTGGTCTCCACGGGCAAGCCATTGACGATCAGTTCGACCTCCGCCTGAGGGGAGTTCCCGTTGCGATCCGGGGCAAGACGAACAGCACACTTTGCTCGGCAGTTCATCGTCAGTCCCGCATCGCTGGCGATCTCACTGTTGTCGCCACCGACCGGCAGATAGCTTTTGCCACCGTCAAGGGAGGCTTCAAAGTCCATCAGGTGTCCGGTTCCGTCACTGATATAGCTGCGTCCTTCACGAATGCCCAGGATCCAATCTTCGAATGTCAGCTTGCCTGGGACCTTGACATACACGCGGCCCATGCCAACGCGTTGACCGCTGATGCAAGGGAAGTCGGTTTCACCGCTGGCACGCACTCGATAACCACAGTTCAGCGTGTGATACCACATGTTCAACTCGTCGACTCGACTGGTGTCCATTGTGGAGATAAAGTCGACTGCGGGGACTGGTTTGCCGTCTGGTCCTTCGACTTCGTGTGTGATGTCAACGACGTATTCACAGGCTCCGATGCCGTCCATCCGTGGCAGGTTGAAGTGCGGCAGGCCTTTGGGCCCGTCCTGGTAATCGCCCAGTCGCCCGATGTAATTGTTCAAGCCGTTGGCAGAGTGAGCTGGACCGCAGACGGCGCCTTGGCGTTTTGCCCAGCGAAGCGTATTGAGCCCCAGAGTTGGCCAGTGATGCTTTGAGTCTCCACCGGGATAGATTTGCTCGTTGAGACGCAGCAGATTCAAGTGGCCGCTTTGATGCGAGCCAAATCCAGAGACCTCGACGTCATAGCGAATCAAGTACGGGTACTGCGAGACGTCATCAACGCTGCCGGTAAAGAACTGTTTTTGATAATCAAAGCAGGGGCCCCAAGTCAGGCAGCAACCGATGTTCATGTCTTCGCCCATCGTTTGCAACAGCATCTGCTTGGGTAAGATGCCTTCGGTTGGATTGACGTAGTGCAAGCAGCCGGCGGCGTGAATGTGATGATCGCCCGACCACCAGCCCAATTCCGTCGGGTCAATCCAGCGAGTGATTGCGAAATCGGCGTCGACGGGTTGGTCCTTGACAACAATCTGTTTGACTTGCGGCAAGCTATGTGGGCCACGCCAGCATTTGACGGTGTAGGCTCCCGGTGGTAGCGAGATGGTTTGGCCATCGGTGCGGTAGACCTGCGATTGAAAGAACAGGTCGGGAGCAAGGCGTTTGGTTTGTTCAGGATAGCTTCGACCGTATGAGTCACGGATCTCAAAGGCGGCGACAACGGGCAATCCTGGCTTGTCTTGGATGCTCAATTTGACCGGAATCGCCGGCTTTGATTCGAAGTCCAATTCAACGGATTGGCTTTTATCAATCGTTGCATCCATTCGAATCAAGTCAATCCAATCAACGACCAAAGTGGCGGGCTTGATGTTGGGGTCGATTCTCAGTCCCGCCAGTTCACCAGCAACCTTGATGTTGATTTCGTAGGTGGTGTTGGCCGTGGATGTGATGGGCACGTTGACGCGGCGTCTGCCATCCGCTTGTGGCTTGTCCTTGGTCCACCAAAAAAGTTGCAGGATGCCTTCTTTGTCAGACTGGGCACGAATCCGAACTTGAAATTCACCTTCGTCTGCTTGGACAGCGGTACCGAAGAACGGGTCATCACCAAAACTCTTGACGGTCAACTGTTCACCACCCGTGGTGATTTTGCATTGGTTCATTGCGTTCCAGCCGTCAGCTCCTTCGCTGAATCGCCATTTGCGGATCGCCTGACTGTCATCGGTTTGGCTGAGGTCAGCGCTAAATGTCAAGGTTGCTGAAAGGTCACCGATCCTGGCCGAATAGCATTGAATGATGCGGTACTCGAGTTCCAATCCGCTCAAGTCGGGTTGCATCGGACGGCCATCGTACATGGACAGCCCCAGCCAGCGCGAAGCAACTTTCTCTGGGGGGGAATGTGGCAGCGGTCGCGCGTTGGGACTGGTAACGGTCAGGTGTGATCGCACGCCCATGGCGTTGCAGACTTTTACCAAGTGATTGGTCCATCCGCCGTTGGTGACCGGCACTGGCAATCCAGGCCGTGAAGTCGTCAGTTTGCCGTCGTCGATGCTGATAGCGGTGATGCAATGCGGGTCGAGTAATTGTTGGACCTTGGCCACAACGATCGCATCATCTGATTCATTGCGAAGTGCAGCCAGAGCTTGCTGGGTCTCGCCGTCGAGCGGCCGACCGATGAAGTCCAGGGCTTCGCTCAGTCGTTGGACTTGCAGCAATAACGGCTGAGCATCAACTTGGCGGACTTGAGGCCAAGCGGGGTCAGCGGCCTGCGACTTCGGGGCATGCAGGGCGATCGCAAGGAGTATGAAAGAGGTCAGCGCAGCGAGACGACACAGTGACATAGCAACATTCATGATGGCGGGACGGTGGGCTTTGGGAGCGGGGAAAGCCGATTCGTCCGTGAATCACAAAGCATTATAGAGGAATCGCAGGGCCTGATGTCGGCAAGCCGCGCCGGCCAGCTGGTTCCCGATCAGGCACCCTGCTCTACCGGAAAACGCGACACCGCCAAGGCGGCTGGCAAGTCTTCATCGAGCTTTCCCTCAAGCCTGCCATTCACTGACTTAAGATTGCTGATCGTCGCTGGATTCGTTCTCGCTCGCTTGTCGAAATTTCTTTCTCAGCTGACGGATCCGCTGTTGATGAAAGCGATGTGTGCGCAGGGCATCCAGGCCGGCCATCAGGATGATGACAAACAGAATTAAAGTGATCGAGGTCCAGGCAGCGATGAACCATCGTCGCGATGGGATCATGCCTGCACTGCCAGAGAGGAGTCCGCAGAGCGCAATCAAGCGGTTGGTACGTGTGCGTGATTGACGACGTTTGTGGTAGTAAGCACGATTCTCGTCATTCGGGGCGTCTTCGTCCGGCCAGCCATTGTTTTCATTTTGCTGCAACCAGCCCGCGAACAGCAACAACAGGATTCCCAGAAGGACTTGGCCAGCTTCCATCGCGCGAAGTGCTCTCTGTTGACGAGTGAAAAGAAAAGTGGAGTCGAGCTGTTGGTCGGTGCAACTAGCGGGTGACAGTTTGTTGCTGGCTTTGTGTGTCGAGCCAACTGCGTGCGACCCAAACCACGGTGGCGATGGATGTGCCGCTGCAATTCGCTGGAATGTCTTGTTCAGTATGCCAGTACGATGGGGCGCCGATTCCAGGTCGAGGATAATCGAAATCGATCACGTCGATGCTGGGGATTTTGGCGATCCGGTTCAGTGGCAGGTGGTCGTCTCGAACATCAGGGCGAGCTCGATCGATAAACAGCGTCACGCCCAGGGTCTTGGCTTCTTTCCAAAACGATTTCACTACCGGTCGGGCAAATCTCAGGCTGTTCTTTTCTGTGAACAGGAGCAGCTCCTTGTCACCAATCATGTCAAACAACACGCCCGCGCGATAAGGTACCGCAGGTGGCTGAAGCTCATACTGCTGAGCGAAGTGTGTTGACCCGAGGAAGTAGTCTCCTTCAGAATGATTGAGCCGGTTCTTAAAGACCAGTTCCTCGCCGTCGAAGAGCACTAAGTCGACGCCCACATTGTCAGGCAAATCGTGCAGTTGATGAGCCAGTTCCATCAGTCCAGCGGTGCCACTGGCGCCGTCGTTGGCCCCAATGAAGGTGCCCCGTGGATTGACGGAATCGCTGTCCGGGTAGGGGCGTGTGTCGTAGTGAGCACAGAACAGGAAGCGAATCGGGCGCTGCGGATGCCACGAAGCGATCAGGTTGGTCAGTTGGACAGCATTCCCGTCAAGCGGATGTCGCGCCTCGAATGACTGACGCGTGACTTCAGCACCAAGATCTTGGAAGAACGATTCCAGGTAGTCTTGCTGCTGCTTCATCGCTTCGCTGCCAGACGGCCTGGGGCCGAACTCGCAAAGCGTTTTTAAGTAGCCCATCGCCCGGTCGGCATCGTAGCGTTCCGGAACCGCGGCCGTTTTTCCGCTGGGGCCAGTGGGCCCAAACCCTCCGGCAATCAGCCAAAGTCCAAATCCAGCCAGCCCCAACCCAATCACCATTCTAAGCGGCGACAGACGCGGTGCAGCGGCCTTGTTTACCGCGCCGGTTGTTTGCGACTTGTCCGAGGCAGAATGACTGGTCTCTGGGGAGGCTTCGCGACGAGAGCGATGTGGCATGGCGTGAGTCGTATCAGAAAGCGAATTTGTCATGCAGCAAGCCAAGCGACGGCGAAAAGGAAAAGGAAAAGGAGCAGACGGGGCTTGCCGCCGATGGGATGTGGTTCGCGATCGACGGACGAACGCCGACAGGTGACATTCCATCCCAGTCATTGTACCGCCAGTTTATTGTACAGTCAGCAAGGCATGGCTGGCTAGGCAAACTGAGCTGCGTTTCGCATTCGCAGTCGGGCCGTTATCAGTTGCCTTTCAGTCAGCCGAAATGTGAAGAACGAGGCCGCGGATTGCAATGGGTTTGCAAAAATGCTCGCTGAAAAGTCGCCACCATTCCGTCGCAGTCAGGCTGCGTTTCAACGCACGCATCGCTCCCAGGCCCAGCCTTAGAACAGTCTGTTGAATCCATTCAAGGCGGCGACACGATAGGCTTCCGCCATCGTCGGGTAGTTGAACGTTGTTTCGAAAAAGTACTCCAGCGTCAAGTCTTCAGAGTCCATGACCGCCTGGCCAATGTGAATGATCTCCGACGCATTGGCGCCGAAGCAGTGCACACCCAGTACTTTGAGTGTTTCGCGATGGAACAAGAGTTTTAACATTCCAACGGTATTCCCCATGATTTGTGCGCGGGCGAGGCTCTTGAATTGGCTCTGTCCCACTTCGTAGGGAATCTTGGCTGCTGTTAGCTCACGCTCCGTTTTACCGACCGAGC
Organism: Stieleria bergensis; assembly: GCA_007745635.1. Lineage (GTDB taxonomy): Bacteria > Planctomycetota > Planctomycetia > Pirellulales > Pirellulaceae > Stieleria > Stieleria bergensis. The sequence continues at coordinate 6,260,679 of CP036272.1, read as the reverse complement.
TGATCTCGGGGCTTGTGTAGATCCCAGTGGGGATGTCATGCAGACGAAAGTTGTCGTCTTTTTCGCCGAGCATGTGCATGGCAGCGGCGCGGCCTTGAGTGTAGGCGGCGCTGGCTAGCGACGGGTAGCCAATCACGTCTCCAACGGCGTAGATATGTTCCCGCGCGGTTTGGAAATGCCCGTTGACTTCTAGTTGGCCGCGGCTGTTGACGTCCAGGTTAACGTTTTCAAGCCCGAGCGCGTTGGTGTTGCCTGTTCGACCGTTGCCCCAAAGCAGGACGTCAGATTTAATTTGCTTGCCGCTTTGTAAGTGCAAGATCACTCCATCATCGAGCCCTTCGATCCGCTCGTACTCTTCATCGTGGCGAATCACCACCCCTTGGTCTCGCAAGTGATAGGACAGCGCGTCGACGATTTCATCATCTAGGAAGTCAAGCAAGCTGCTGCGGGTATTGATTAGATTGACTTTCATGCCAATGTTGCGAAACATCGAGGCATACTCGGTGCCGATGACACCTGCACCGTAAATGGTGATCGATGTTGGCTTGCGATCCAGCATGAGGATGGTGTCGCTATCGAAGATCCGTGGATGATCAAAGTTGACGTCTGCTGGGCGATAGGGTCGCGTCCCCGTTGAAATCACAAAGCGGTTGCTGGTGATCTGTTCACCATCGTCGATCGTGATGGTGTGGTCGTCGATAAACTTGGCGTGGCCGGTGTGGACTGGAACGTCGTTGCGGTCATAGAATGATTGCCGCATCGAAACTTGTTTGGAAATGATGGTAGCGGTCCCGCGCCGCAATTGCTCCATCGATGGGTTAGCATGAATTCCCAGTTCGCGGAACATGGGATTCTTCAGTACATTGTTGGTATTCGTAATGGTGTAGCGAAGCGCTTTGCTGGGGATGGTGCCCCAATGAGTACAGCCACCGCCGATCTGACGGTATTTTTCAGCGACGCCGACGGACAAGCCTCCTTTGCGAGCCTGCATGGCGGCTCCCTCGCCGCCAGGTCCGGTGCCGATGACAAACAGATCGAAGTCGTACTGGTGTTCGCTCATGGTTTTACTGGTTGGAAGTTGAGAATGGGTTGGCTTGGTTGGCCGTCCGGCCTGATTGTGTCAGTGTAAGAATCAGAGGTGTATGGTCATGTTGATTGCTTGTGTCCAGTCCGATGTTAGCTTTGCTGATCCACAGGCAAATCTGCAGCGTGTCCTGAATTGGATGGATCGTGCGGAAAGCATCGCCGGCCATTCGTCAGCTGGCCAGTCGTCAGGTTTTCCGGAGTTGCTCGTCTTTCCTGAGTGTTTGTTGACTGGCTACTGCTTTGATTCTCGTCAGCAGGCGATGGAGGTTGCGTTACCGGAGACTTCACCGATTTTCGCATCAATTGCTGACGCTGCCCAGCAGAGGCAGTGCCATGTGAGTGTCGGTTTCTTAGAGCGATCTGGTCAGCAGTTGTTTAACTCTGCCGCCTTGATCGGCCCTGCTGGAATCGTTTCGGTCTATCGCAAGATCCATCTGCCTCACCTGGGCGTGGATCGCTTCGTCGATCGCGGCGATCGGCCTTACCGAGCGGTCGCGGTCGATGGTGCTGGTGGATCGGTGAAGATTGGGTTAGCGATCTGCTACGACGCTTCGTTTCCTGAACCGATGCGGGTTCTGGGTCTGGATGGAGCGGAAATCATTGCGTTGGGCACGAATTGGCCTGTAGAAGCCACGCGGACTCCTGAGCTTGTCCCGCCGGCAAGAAGCATGGAGAACCACCTGTACTTTGTGGCCGCCAACCGTGTGGGCACAGAGAATGGATTTGCCTTCAGCGGTCGCAGTTCGATCTGCGGCCCCGACGGGATGGTCTTGGCAAGCAGTGATGACGATCAAGAGACACTGCTGCTGGCAGAGGTTGATTTGCAGGCCGCACGCGATAAGTCCATCGAGCGAACCCAGGGTTCGCATCGCATCCACCGCTTTGATGATCGCTGCCCACAGTTCTATGGCCCGATCATCGAGTAGAGTCGCTCAACAGGTCTCTGTGTGAGACCTGTTTGTCGGGGATGATTGTGGTAGCCGATCACACGCACAAAGCATGTGCATCAGCTATCGGTGCACGTTTCGAGGAAACGAGCCAAGCGGTGAAAGTCGCTGTTAGGTTGAATGAAGCGAACTTTCGTGACCAGCGTTTGCGGGTCAACCAGTTTGTCGAATGGCACGTAGTGGAGATCGAACTGACCTGAAACCGACACCATCACGCCGTTGAGCTTTTCTTCCACCAAGGCACGGTAGGCGCCGACTCCCAGAGATGAGCCCAGCATGACGTCGTAGGCGTGTGGTGGTGCACAACGCGATTCGTAGCCTAGTTGCAGGCCGTTGATCTTGCGATCTTTGCCCGTGCGTTCTTTGTAGCGATCCTTCAGCAGTCCGCTGATCAGCGCTGCCAAGTTGATGGCGGAGATATTAATGTGTCCGTGATCGTCACGTGAGATGCCTGCCAGGTGCTTGGCGGGCAAGAACTCTGCCAAGCCTTCGGCAATCACGATGGTTCCGAATTCGCGGCCTTCACGCTCGCGAGCGATCATCATGTCAACCATCTTGTCGATGACTTTATCAATGACCATGACTTTGCGAGTTTTCCCGGTCTCGGGATCGACTTCTTCGTCAGCCAATTCGCCGTTAATGTCTTCCACGCTCATCACCAAACTGGCTTCGCCAGCAATGGCAGCACCGTAAGCCAACCAGCCTGCACTGCGGCCCATGGCTTCGCAAAGGAAGTACGCTTTGCCGGCAGCGGCGTCATAGTTCAAGTTGCGAATTTCTTCAGCCAGGGTTTCTGCAGCAGTGAAGAATCCGAACGTGAAGTCGATGCCGCTGTAATCGTTGTCAATGGTCTTTGGCAAGTGAACCACTGGGAAGCGGCGTGCGTCGGCTGGCAAGTTGTCCTGGAACATTTTCAGTTTGTTCGCAGTCTTCAGCGTGTCATCGCCACCGATCGAGATCAGGGCGTCGACTTCCAAAGAGCACAGGCCTTCATAGACACGTCGCAGCGGAGCGACGAGTTCAGCGTCTTTCAGGTGTTCTGGGCTGCTGACGTGTTTGCCAGGGTTGGTTCGTGCGGTGCCGATCATGATGCCGCGGCTACTGCGAGCGTTGGTCAGCAGGTCGTGCGTGAAGCGAATGTAGTCTGTTCCTTCCTGCAGCGGGCCGGCAGCGGTGTATTCAGCAAGGCGACTGTAGCCATGCTTGATGCCGAAGACTTGAGCGCCTTCTTCCAGGAACGAAAACGCTGCGGTTGAGATCACGGCATTGGCTGCTGGGGCTGGACCACCAGCAAACAGGATTGCAACGCGTTTGATATCGAGGGTGTGATGGTCTGGCATGATCGTTTCGGGCTAATGCGATGTGATGGGGAAATGTGAGTTCGATCCGTCCGCCGGTGCATCAAGCAGCCATTCCGCGGAGCGGTTCCATGAAGCGGGCCTGCCACAAGGATCACTGCCGATGCAGCGCCGCCGATGCAGTCATTGGCCAGTCGCCGGTGAGAACAAGTCTCGGGCTCCGCCATGGGGCAACCTGATTGGTAATGACTTGTTGGCGGTGACGAGCAGGCTGACCAACTGGGGCGCAGGCCCTGGAGAAGCTAATTGATGTCGCTCTATTCTAAGGACGCAGCCGGCTCCGCCAAGCGGTACCGACGTTTCCGCTGGTTTCCACACTCTAATTCCTCCTTTGTGGGGCAATTATTTCACCCAAGCCGCCGAACCTCTTGTTTCTTTGGGTGTCAGCTCAGGGCCCGTCCCCCGCTGGTATTGGAAAAATCCCCCCAGTAGCCAGTTGGCAGAGGCTTCCGTCGAGTGCCCTGTTGGTTTAATCTGATCGGTTTGGTGTGGCATTGCTCTGGTGGAAAGATCACCTGTCGCCTTGGCGACTTGGATCGTTTCCTGCTAGATCGCGCCGTGCTATTTGGCCCAAGACCGAAAGACTGGTTCCTGATGTGCTGGCCTCTGACGCTGAATGTTGAATTCTTGCGGATCGGTAGAGGCGTTGTTTTGTTTGGGGATCATGCCGCTTGCTGGAACCTATGACCGAACCTATCTCCTTGTCTTTCTCTGACGCAATCGAGTCAAGTCGAGCTGCGATCTTGAAATCTCAAGATCAGCATGCCTTGGAACAGTTCTTGGATTCTGAACGGATCGCAAAATTAAAAGAGCGTGATTTTGTCGATGCAATCAAACGACTGTTCATGTGGTCGCGTTTAGAAGTCGTGGACCTGCAGATCCTGCTGGCGCTCGATTCGCAAGCCGCTTGGGCTCTTGTCCCCGATGATCTCGCCAAGTCTTGCGGAGACACGGTGACCGACGTGATCGGTCGCTCCATTCATACTCAGTGTGATGCTGAACAGTGGTTCCAGTTGGGCGAATCCGTGATGGAAAATCTGGGGCACCATTATGCCGCGGTCGAAGCCTATGAAATGGCCTTGCGCGTCGATCAACATCACTTCTCCAGCATCCTTTCCAAAGGACAGATCTTCTGCCTCTATCCTGACACTCAAGATCGCGCCCTGGAAGCCTTGGAATTGGCCGCCCAGTTGAAACCAGGTGACGAAGAGGTTTGGGTTGCGCTGGGACAATTGCATTCGATGCATGAAGGCAAGTCGCGCGAAGCCGAGGAGTGCTTTACCAAAGCCGTCGATCTGTCGCCTACTTGGTACACCTACATGTACTTGGGCGATCACTACCTTTATCAGCAGCAGATGCCAGAGGAGGCGAAAGCCGCTTTCGAATCGGCACTGGAACATGATCCAGAGTGTTGCCCAGCACTTGAAAACCTAGCCGAAGTTCATCGGGTGTTCTACGAGGATTACGATCAGGCGGAATCCCTGCTGCTGCGCTCAACCGAACTGTTCGATGATCGCGAAGAGTCTTGGGTGCTGTTGGGACGTTTGTTGTCACAGCATTCTGAACGTTGCCAAGATGCCGAACGCTACTTTCTCAAAGCCCTGGAGGTCAATCCTGAGTCCGGCGATGCAGCGCACGGTCTGGGTTACCTGTATGCCATTCGCATGCATCGTTATCAAGACGCGATCGAGGCATTTGAGAAATCAGCCCATCTCAGGCCAGGGATTCCTTACGGTTGGTCTGCCGTCGGCAACGTTAATGCGGAGTTCTTAGGACGTTATCAGCAAGCTGAACAAGCCTATCAGAAAGCACTGCAGGTTGATCCGGCCGAAGTGGCAACCGGTTTAAACTACGTTTACCTATTACGCGATTGCATGAATCGCATCGAAGACGCCAAGGTTGAATTCGAGAAGGTGGAAAAGGCAGAGTCCTTGCCACAATGGGAGGCCGCTGTGCCACTGCATCGCGCTCTCTTCGCAGCCAATGATGGCGATTGGGATGCCGCAGAAATGAATTTGGTTCAGGCCATCGATTCACTTCACGGTGAATTCCCGCAGTCCTCTTCGGATGATTGGGTGCGTGCCGTCGTCAGTTTGATGCGTCTTGGATACCTGCCGCAAATCCAGCAGTGCTTCACTGAGCACCTGACCGATCCGGAGTTAAAGACGCTGCCTCAGGCGTTGGAGTACTTTAAAAACGCAAAGCGTGATCCGCAGGTTCAACAACAACTCGACGCGATCATGCAATCTGAACGCTACTATCAACATGGCACGTTGGAGTGGTTTGTGCAGCACATTCAAGTGCGGCTCAATGCTCTGGCAACTGCCGCGGCTGTTGGCTAATGGATTCGTCGGGGCGGTGCCAGGCTGCGGCATCAGCGCTAACTGGCAGGACTCAAGAGTCCACACGGTGACGCTCAATCCGTGAAGCGAAATCCCTCGCACGCGATGCCTCGTTTTAGGTAGGCGAGCGTGGTTTGCGGCCAGCGGTCTGCGCTGTTTGCTGGCGCTGTTTACTGGCGTTGCAGGCTAGTCAAGGGAATGGCTAAGTGAAACAGTTGGTTTTCCCGAATTGCTTGAATTGCCTAGTTTCTCGGGCCGGCTGCGAGACGGCTTAAAGAGTCTGGGTGTGAGCGGTGTTCGTTGCCGTAAGAAACTTGCATCCTGAGCCGCGATCGATCAAGATCTTTCATAGCCGGTCGAGAAGACATTCCGATTCGGTTTGACAACTCCGCAGCTTGTCCGCAAATGGATTGTCGAGCGGCTCTTATTACTTTTCTGCATCACCTTTTCTTTGCAGCAACTGGATGCCAACAGATGACTTGGGAAACGCCATATGGAGATCGGTCGTTAACGGGTGAAGAGGCAATCTTGGTTCGCCAGTCGATTGCTGTGATGGTCGAAGAGCTGGCGAATTGCCGCGAGACCGAAGAGGACCCCTGGGAGTACGGGGTTGAAATGTTCGACGTGCTCTCATGGCAGCAGCAATTGGCTTTAATCAATGATTTGGCCAGGGCTTTGTTGCAGGACACGTTGGATGTCGTTGCCAGGACCGGTGTTGCCGATGCGGGGGTCGCAGCGATCTATCACAACGTGTATCAGCAAATTGAATTGGAGATTGAGCTAGAGCCGTTCACGCCGATTCCAATGCGTCACCGTTGGCGTCAGTTTGTTCTCAACGCTTATCGTGACAATGAATACGATGAAGTCATTGAGCGTGAGACGCGCATCCCAGCCTATGATGCCGAGACCGGCGAAGTGGTCAGTGACTTTGATGTGGATGTGAACTGCACGGATCCTGACTCGTGGAACTGGCTGATTGATTCGCTTGCCGATCGCGTGCTTTGCGATCGCGATTACGAGATGGTCAACGTTCTGATTGACGCGCCGCCAGAGGATGCCAAGGTGATGCGTGAGGCGCTGGGGATTGATGCGGATTACTACATCGCCATCGCCCCCGATCCATCGGATCAGCAGATCGATGTGCTGTTCGATTCGCTGATGGAAATGACCCGTCAAAAGCCTCGTTAACGAACTGGCTGCTGGCCGCCTTTGTGGCGTTGAGGGATGAGTCGCGTGGTGCGCTCGGAATTCATGGTGCGCTCGGAATTCATGGTGCGCTCGGAATTCATGGTGCGCTCGGAATTCATGGTGCGCTCGGAATTCATGGTGCGCTCGGAATTCAGCAGCTGACCCTCGTTCTGGCAATTGATTTAGCCATTCTTCGCAACCGACGCTGCTTCAAGTAAACTAACAGGTTCTATTCTCCCTGTTTTTGTTCCCCTTGAATTGGTTGATCGATGACCTTGCGTGTCTCTCTGCTTGCTTCATTGCTGTTGGCATTAACGATTGCCTTGCCAGGTGGTCTCACTGTGAACCACTGTTGGGCCCAGTCAGCAACGGACTCACCTATCCATCATGTTGGTGATCCCCAAGATAAAACGATCGCCATTGCAGTGAATCGTGATCCGATTCGTTTGACACATGGACCCATGTTGGGCCAACCGTCGGCAACATCGATGCACGTTTGGGCCCGGACCTCTAATCCAGGCCAGTTCACCGTGCGTTACGGAGTGGCGGCGGATCAGTTGACACAGCAGAGTCAGCCAGGGATCACCAGTCTGTCTCACGACAACACCGGCGTGGTGCAGTTGCATGGTTTGACACCAGACACAAAGTACCACTATCAAGTTTGGGTCAATGAGCGACCCCATGGTTTGCCAGCCAGTTTTCGCACCTTGCCCAATGCGGAATCATCACGCAATGAACAGTACAATCCGGAAGGTTTGTTCAACTTTCGTTTTCAGATCGGATCTTGTGCGAATCAGAATCCATTACATGGGATCGGTCACCGAGCGCCAACCTACGAACATCTGAATCAGGATTGGGCGGATAAGGTTCACTTTCACATCATGAATGGTGACTGGTTGTACGAAGAGCTACGCAACTATCCGCCAGAGGCTTGGCGTCTGGTACAGGGTGCTGATCGTGTTCCCCGAGTCGTTGACATCGCGCCAACGATTGTGGGCGTGTGGGAGAACTACAAGCTGTACCTTGATCGAGGAAATGATTTGGCTAAATGGCATCGTCATGTGCCAAGCTATTTCACCTTTGATGATCATGAATTGGTCAACGACATTTGGGGATCGGCTGAAACAGGCAAACGCCATCGTCGAACCGTGTTTCGTGACATTGGAACCCAGGCTTGGTTTGATTACCTGGGCTGGGCAAATCCCACTGAATACCAGCATCCAGTGCACTTTGGAAAGGCAACGATGGTCGCTGGAAGTGACTTGCTGCACGATAGTGAAGCTGACTTTACCAAGATGCCCTTGGATGAAATGGGCACCCTGCACGTCCACTGGGGAACCACCACAGCAGGCGTCAACGACATCACGCTTGATGATGATTCCGGCCACAAGAATTCTTACGTCTATGACATTGCCGAAGTCGTTGATGAGCACACGTTGCGATTGCACATGCCCGCGAAGGTTTCGGACACTGGCATCAGCTACAGCATTGGGCGTCGCAGTTATGGCAAGAAGCGAGTTGGAAACTGCGAGTTCTACTTTGTCGACACGCGTGGCGATCGGGACATGCATGATGTAAAGGATCGCGGCAAGCCTGGAGTGTCGATGTTGGGCAAGCCTCAGCGCGAGTGGTTGCTGCGCAGTATGAAAGAAAGCGATGCAGATTTCTTCTTCGTGATCTCCACGGTCCCCTTCATGATTCCTCATAGTGGAGCTGGCGGTTTTGAAGCGGATAATGCCAACAAGGAAGAGGCTTGGACCGGCTTTTTTGACGAGCGTGAAGCTCTGATCGACGAGTGGGAAACGATTGGCAAACGCGTGTTTGTGATGACCGGTGACCTACACAATAGCTTTGCGATTAAAGTCACTGACAACGTTTATGAGTTTTGCTGTGGGCCTCATAACAGTGTCAACCACGTTCCGGTGAACGACGAAAGCGATCGGCCAGCGACCGGGAAATTCAAGTTCGGCCCCAGAGAGTGCGACATCCTGTGGTCCAGTTACATTCTTCCCGATCTGCCTCGATTGGAACGTCTGTATCCTCATTTTTGCGTCGTTCAGGTGAACAACGTGTTCAATATGCCACAGCAGTTGGGCGGTAAGCGTTTGGTGGCTTATCCGCACCCGCAGGTTGTGTTCCAGTACTTTGACGGCCGAACGGGTGAACTTGCCTACGCACACTCGATTGTGTTGCCGCGCAAAGAAGACGCGCCGTCCAAGTGATCGATGAAGGCTGCGACGCGAAGGCAGAGCTTACTCTGCTTTGGCGGCTTGGCCTGTAAAGTAATCGATCGCTTCCTGATACTCTTGTTGCGATTGCAGGTGAAGTCCCGGGCGTTGTTTTTCAGCCTCGTCCTGCAGTCGCTTGATGATGTGTTCGACCTCTTCTTTTCTTGGTCGTACGGGTTTGCCAGCAACGTCAACGTAGACAGGATTGGTGTGCGCAAATCGCACTCGTCCTTCGCGCTGTGTTACATAGCAACGCACCGCCGTCCAGAATGATCCTTCGGCAGTCACGTTTGAGGCCAGTTCGGTTGCGAAGCTGCCATTGGCTTGTTGCTGATTCTGGGGCTTGACCGTCTGTTGGACTCGACCGTTGACGACGATCTCGATTCGATCGAGTGGCCGTCGGCTCGCAATGGTGCCGGTGATTTTTATGCTTCGTCCGCTATCGCCGGCAAAGGTTGTGCCCGCAGGTTGGCCGTTGAATCGCAGGTCCATCATCGGGCCTGTGGTAACAAAGCTGTGGCCTGCATTCAGACCAGTGACCCAGTTTTTGTAGCTGAAGCCGTCCGGTTGGTGCACGTAGACTCGGCCAAAGCCTTGTTGAACCGGGTGAACGCCGGACGCCGTGCCAGCAGTGACTCGCATCCGCAGGCCACAGTTGATTAGCGCGTAATAGCTTTGAAACCCGTAATCGATCCAGCCCGCTTCGGTCAGTCCCTCTTCGTCTTGATCGAGTTGCATGTACGGCGGGACCGTCTCATGCGTCCATTTGCGGAACCCAAACTTGGTTTGCCAAATGTGATTGTTGGACAGTTCGAAGAGGTCGACATTCATGACCGGAGCGATCATCAGCGACCAAGGCCAGGAGTGTTTGTCGAATTCGATCAAAGCGCCTTGTTCGCGAGCAATCTTGGCGACCGGTTTGACCGGTGGAGTGCCCACGGATAATTCGGTCTGATGATTCAATATAAAGAAAGCACCCATCACTTGTCGCCGATCACCGACACGGGTGATTTCGTATTCGGTGTTGCGAGGGTAAATCACATGCGTTGCATCCACGCGGATAAGGTTGCTGGAGGCTGGGCCGCTGCTTTGCCAGGTCTTTGGTGCCGATCCACTTTTGGGCTGTTCGCCCGATGCGGTCACCCAGCTTGTCAGCGGAAACGTGACGTTCAGGTCTTCAGCCAGCATCACGTTCGGCAGTTCGTCTAGCGTGCGGTGGACGTGCGTGTCTCCGCTGTACCAACCGTTGGCCGCCATGTTGATCCAGCGTTTCAGTTTGAATTGACGGTAAACTGGTTGGTCACCGATGGTCAGTGTTTCTTCAAGCGGAAAGTATTCCTTTCCACGTTCGACGCGAATCTTGTAGGTCCCAGGTTTCAGGTGAGTGAAAAACGGGTCAGGGGAGAGGGTTGTGTTGACCTCGACGCTTCCGGGCAGGTGCTTGGGCTGGCGATCGTAGTGCACCGCCTTTCCCCCGTCACTGGACACCAGGTGCCAGTCTCCGTCGGGGCCCTGCAGGTGGACGCGGGCCGGCAGCGGCATGCCGGTGTCGTCGTCAAACACGCCGGCGTAGAAACGCGTTTGCTGCTCACCGTTGGTGGTCACCGTGCCGGTTTGGTCGCGCCAGGCCAAGCCTTCGATGCGCATTAATTCGGCAAAGATGTCGTTGCCTTGGTAGAACGAAACCCAGCCATGCAATGTTTGTTTTTGATTGGGCTGGCAATCTGGAATGGTTGGATCGGAATGCAAACAGGGACAGTCCTTGTTGCCCCAGCAGCGATGCAGTGGATCCCAGGAGGTGATGATCCAGCGATCTTTGCTTGCGTGCCGGCAGACGGAATAGGGGCCCCAGAAGATCTTGTTGTCGATGGTTTGTTGGTTAAAGCCTGCGGCGTGTTTCAGCATGACGCAGTTTTGGACACGCATGTTCGTCAGTGCCGCGTCAGATTGGTTCAACAGCCAGAACTGCATTCGCGCGCCGTCTTCGGTGGGCATGATTTCCGTTCCAAAGCGAATGCCGTTGGGGAGGTGCTGTTGCATCTTCCAATTGCCCGATGGGTCTTGTTGCCATTCAGTGGCTGCGAGGTTGATTGCTTGCTTGTCCCAGATTGTGGGGATGTGCGTGTGCGCCAAGTAGGTCAGGCCAAGATTGGACCAGATCGCTTCAGGGACATCCGCCACGACGTAAGAGTGTTTGTCCCAGGGGGCGAACAGGCTGACTTTGGTGTCTCGCAGCGGATCAATGGCTCCATCCAAAAAGCCGATGCGGGGATGTCTGCCGCCTGGATAAGGCAAGACCAAGACGCGATCCTGTGGGCGTGTTTGTTGATTCGCGCTGAGCGTCTGGAGTCGCTGTTTGGCACGCTGGATTTGGTCCGCATTGATCCCCAGGACCGTGGCCATCTCGGCATCACTGTAGTGATGTTGAGACATGTTTTGCAGCCAGAATTTCAGCGACGCATCATCGGTTGCCGGTCGCGTTTGTCTGTTGGTTGGCTTTGCTGGCGTGGTGTTAGATTGTGCCCAGCAAGGCTGCTGGGTTGGGAGCAAAAGAGCAAGAAACGCTCCCAACGCAACGACTAACCGCCTGAAGATCGTCATTTCAATCTGCCTCGCACCAACGCGCTGCACCGGGTTGCAGCGTCCAACCGCGATGCGCCATGCATCGCAGGGGATAGTTTAGATTGAAATGCGTTGGCAGGTTGCTTACAGCTGGAATTCGGCTTCGGACACCTTTTCCGCGTAAAGCGGCATGTGCCGGTAGTAGACTTCCAGGATCATGCAAGCAAAGGAAGTTGAACAGAGCCGACCGGCATTCGCAACGTGCCCGTTGTTGGGGAAGAACCAGCTGCCCTTGGCGCCGGGTTGTTGGGCCTGAGTTTCCACCAGCCAGTCACGCAGTTCTGTATTGAATTTGTCCCATTCCGAACCGCCGTGGTGGCGAAGCACTTGGACGGCGTAGTAGTCGTAGTACAGGTCGTTCTTCAACACACCTGTTTTGGCCAAGTGGCTAACACCTTTTTGGATGCCCGGATGTGATTTGTCCCAGCCACCATACATGCGGCACAGCAGGCCTACAGCGGTGGTTGCCGGGCGAACGGTAGCACTTGGTCCTGAATAGCCGTAAATGGATCCAGAGTCACTGGAGACCTTGTCCAGGAACAGAGCTGCGCCAGTGAACACGTTTTGCGGAATCGCAAGGTGTCCCATGTGACCACTCTTTAGTGCCATCACTTGCCAGCCCACGACGGAAGTGTCACCGCCGGAGCCTTCGGGGCCATAGCGCCAGCCGCCGTCAGCGTACTGCGCGAGGGCAATGAAGTTCAGTGCGGCTTGTGCGGGGGCGGCAAGTTCCGAGTCGCCCGTCATGGCATAGGCTTCACACAGTGTGATGGCGGCCAAGCCGTGATCGTACATGTTGCCACCGGGCCCGCGGTAGTCAACGTAGGGAATGCCGTTTCGGCGTCCGGGTTTTCCGTTGCGAACCAAGAATCGTAAGCCGGCATGAACAACTTGTCGGTATTCGCCTTTGAGGTGAGTTTGACCGGCGCCCATGAATGGCAGCAAAGCCATTGATGTCGCGGCATTCAACTGTTTGCTGCGGTTGGGTTCGCAACCGTTACCGCAGCCGCAGTTGGTTCCGCAGACGGCGTCGTGCTGAAACGTCCAGGCACCCATTTGCGGGCCATACTTGATTTGATGTCGGGTCAGCCATTTCAAGGCTTCGGTCACAGCCGCTTCGCTCGCTTCTGTGCCGCCGTATTCTCGTAACAGCTTTTTCTTCATTGCCTCTGAGCGGCTGCCCATCGGCTGTGAGTTGTTCGACATGCTCTGCAGCGTCATCGCCGTGGGGGCCATGTCGGATGCAAAGTCGGCCACTTCAAGGGGAACCGCGGTCACGTCCATGATCGGAGTTTCAAACGCGATCTCTTCGACCGTCTCGACGGGCTCGGTGATTTCGACTTCTTCCTCGGTCTCTTCGGTGTCCTCGGTCTCCATCATTTCCGGGTCTTCAAACGAGATCTCTTCGATCTCGGGACCGTCGTCGGCGCCGCTGGTCGCGGTCAGAACACTGATCAATTGCACTGGATTGGCCAGGGTGATCAGGCCCAAGATCAAAAGGATCAGAGCATGCACCAGAGCGCTGACGACCCAGGCAGGCGTTGCATGGAACAGCAGGAAGCGACGTTGTAAGTCCACGTCGTCTTGATCTTCGCCTTCTTCGGAGTCGACATCGTCGCCTTCGTACTGATCATCCGCGACACGCTGAGCAGTGGATGGATCAAGCGGCTGCTGCCCGTCGGGCTGTCCATCGGTTTGACCGAAGATATCATCAGGTTCGTTTGAAATAGTCACAAATGTGATCCCTGATCAGGGGTGATTAGTTTTGGCCACGGTGCGGCGAGAAGGATTTGAAAAGTCGACGAGTCTGCCCCAGTTGATGCATCGGTCCGCAGACGTTCCGGTTCTCCGGGGGGCGTTATGCCCGTGGGGAGTGTGCCCCTGTGTAGCTACACCTGTGCAGTGCACCCAGTCGTCCTGTCTGATTGTATCAACGTCGTTTGGCGAAACGATTCCATTGTGTCCCGCAGGGGATGGTTCAATGGGGAGGCGGGAGACGTTCCGGCTGCTTCCAGGCGGCGATGTGCCGAGCTGTGTTTCGCGTTTGGATGAGCTTAGTCCGCGAACCGCAGGCTGTCCTCTCCAGGAACCTTCAGTTTAATGTAATGGTCTCCGCATTGCATCTTGATTCGCCATGAATTTAACGGTTGGCGACCGCATTTGTACTCTGAGATTCTCTGATCGGTTGGCGGGATTCAGCTAGATGGCGGGGTGTCTCTCCCAAAACGCACAATCCCCCTAGCCGGAAATCAAATCCTCCGGCTGACCGGCGTCTGATGGTGGTTCAGCGCTGGCAAAGCCGGTGTGGTTTCAGTCAACACGCTGCTTGGGGTCTGCCGCCCATGGCTCGAATGTGAACCGCGTCCATGAAATGAGTGTCACTCTGCCGCCAGGGCGTGGAAAACGCGTTGACGGATGCGACAGTTGGATTCAAACGAAATCTGCAGCAATGCCCCCAAGTGTTGCTGCATGGATTTTGCTTCGCTGTTACTGCTTGGACTTGGCTTCGCTGTTACTGCTTGGACTTGGCTTCGCTGCGGATGGGTTCAAAGTGCGCGACCTTTTTTAGGAAACCCGGGATCGAGGTGGCGAAGCCGTCCCGCCAGCCCACGGTTTGATTTGCGTCGACGCGCCCGCAGCGACCGCGTTCCAAATCAATCAGCAGAGTGATCGGTTCAAACCGGTTGGCAGTGGGGTCGGTGAACCGCAGCAGCAGCCGAGATTCGAAGGGCGTTGTCTCGGCGATGGTCTCCGTGGACACCGATTGCCAATCGTAGGCCCGGTCGTCCAGCAGGTCGTGGCGTAGGTGTGCCAGTCCGGGCATCCCGCTCAGGCGAACGCGACGAACTTGATCGGTTTGCTCGCTGACCAGAGCGGCTAGCGATTCTTGAGCAGCATCGAGCGGCGGCAGTTTGGCGGGTTGCTTGTTCGCTGGAGTCACGATTCGCTGGTCAACATAAAGCTCGATCTCTTCGGCCAGTTGATACGCCAGGATCGCATCTGCGCCAAAGAACTTGGTCGTTTCTTCGGTGATCGCCTTTCTGCCCCAAACGCTCAGCCAAGCACCGCCAATCCCCAGCAGCACCACCCAGGCTGCGATCCAGAGTCCGCGCCGAGTGATCTGAGCTCTGGGATCGCTGCGTTTTTGCTGCTGAAGTGTTTCCAGTTTGTTCTCCGCAGGGATCGTCTCAAGCTGTTCCGTTTGGTTCACGATTCACTCCAGGGATGTCAGTGGGAAGGGTGCCGAGTTGCGAGCCCAAAAGCTGTCTGGCTGTTGACCCAGTGTCGCCGGCCGAGTCAGTGTCGCCGGCCGCGAGAAGGCAGCAACTGTCTGTCACCCTCGCTCGTCGAATTCGCCAAGGCTGGGTACACTTCATGGCCCGTGTCTAGACTGCCCAGCTCCAAGTCTAGACCGCGCAGTTCAGAGTCTAGCCAACGCAGTTCACAGTCTAGCCGACGCAGTTCAGCAACTCGCAACTTTGCAGCGACACTTCATCATAGGGTGTCATGAACCCCAATTCAGGAAACGCAACCATGGATTCTACGGCATCCACCAGCTCTCAGTCAGGCGAGATTTCGGACAAACACCCAACGGTGACCGTTGATCTGGGGCAACGGAGTTATCCGATTGAAATCACGACTGCGGCGACGGAGGCATTTCCTGCCTCGGTGTCCAAGGCGCTGCCTGACCTGACGCATGCCGTTTTGATCCACGACGAAGCGGTGGAGTCCTATGCGGCTGAACTTCAGCAAAAGCTCAGTGACATCCGTCCGTCGGTGCGTGTTGATCGGGTGGATGTGCCTTCAGGGGAACCGAGTAAGTCGTTTCAGCAGCTCCAGCGGTTGCTCGATGCCATGCTGGCCTGCGGAGCCGATCGGCGGAGTGTGGTGATCGCTGTCGGTGGCGGAGTGGTCGGCGACTTAGCAGGCTTTGCTGCCGCTTCGTTTGCTCGCGGGATTCGTTTTGTCCAAGTTCCCACCACCTTGCTGGCAATGGTCGACAGCAGCGTTGGCGGTAAGACGGGCATCAATCTTGCCGGTGGCAAAAACATGGTGGGGGCGTTTTGGCAACCGCACTTGGTCTGGATCGATACACAGGTGATGAACACCCTGCCGGAACGCAGTTTTCTAAGTGGCTTGGCGGAAGTCGTCAAATACGGCGTGATCGATGACGCGGAATTCTTCTGTGATCTAGAACGCGATGCTAGTGCTTTGGTGCAGCGTCAAGACGCTGTGCTGCGACAAGCCATTGAGCGCAGTTGCCAATCTAAAGCACGTGTCGTCAACGAAGACGAACGCGAAACGAGCGGTCGTCGTGCGATCTTGAATTACGGACATACCTTCGCCCACGCCATCGAGGCCACTGCTGGTTATGGAACGTTGTTGCACGGCGAAGCGGTTTCGATTGGCATGCAAATGGCCGCTAGCCTGGCGATTGATCTAGGACTGTGTGAAGCTGACTTGCTGACCCGGCAAACGAAGTTGCTCCTGGACTGTGGCTTGCCAGTGAGATTCCCCGACGCTGACGTCCAGGCCATGTTGCCAGTCATGATGCGTGACAAGAAAGTTGAACATGGCAAGCTGCGTTTCATCTTGCCACGAAAATTGGGACAAGTCGACTTAGTCGGTGATGTCGATCAAGCCAACGTGGTCAAAGCGATTCACGCACACCGCTAAGAATGCGTTGCGCGGTTTGCAAGGACAAGTCATCGTAGCCGCTGCCAAAGAGATTCAGATGATTCAGTTGGTGATACAGCAGGTAAATGTCGCTGCGGCGTTGCCAGCCAGGGGGCAGCGGCCAGACACTTTCATAGCCTTCGGTGAACGCTGGTCCACATTGCCCGAACCACTTGATCATGCCCCACTCTGCCTCTCGGCAACCGTAGTAGGTCGCCGGGTCGATTACCGCAGTGCGGCCGCTTTCGGTCAGTAAGTAATTGCCGCTCCACAGGTCCCCGTGGAGTAAGCACTGTACAGGGTCTCGGCCGGCAAGCAGTTGCGACATGTTTTGCATGATCACTTGGCATGCCCTGCGAAGTCGATGGTCCAATAATCCATGGTTCTGGGCCAGTTTGAGTTGAAAACCAATCCGCCGTTTGGCGACAAAGCTTGCCCATGTCTCACAGGGTTGGTTCGGCTGCAGTGACGCGCCCAAGTAATTGTCTTGATGCCAGCCCATCTGATCGCCGGCAGTCTGTTGGTGAAGGGTTGCCAGGTCGCGACCAAAGTCGAATTCACACCGTTCGCTCATGCCACCGGCTGCTGGCCGGAGGTATTGCATCAACAGATACGCTCTGTCACCGATTGCTTGGCAGCTAATGATCTCTGGAGCGGTCATGCCGGCGCTGCGAATCGCGGCCAAGCCTTCGGCTTCACATTGAAAGTTGTTCAGCATCGCTTGGTCGTTCTGCTTCAATACCAAGCTTACCGCCCCGTCGGGTTCATTCGCCGACCGCCCGTGATCGAGCGTTGGCAAAGCATGTGCCGGTAAACCCACGACGTCTATCTGCGAAACTTCGCTGATGCAGCCTCCTGAAAGCGGTCGTTGCGAACGCACCGTGACAGGCTGGCCAAGAAGTTGTTGTAGAACGGAGTGGACGGACATGGCAAAAAGATCGATGGTCTGGCGACGAGCCACGCAATGGCCCCTGTCATGGGTTTGGCATGCCACTTGCAATCGTAGCCCTGCGGTGTCATTGGCCTGTCGAGATGACAGGCAGCAATCAATGAAACCAATCACGTTGATGATGAGAGACTTCGTGTTCACGCGACCGAAGTCTATGTGTGCTGTTCACTCTTAACTGAGGAGTTTTACGATGCGTATGGTTTTTCCGACAAAACGACCTGCTCGACTGATGGATGAATTGGCCACGGATGTTGGAACCTTTGTCGAATCCTTTTTTGGTGACTTGGGCCAAGGTAGCTCCCAGCATCAGCGTTCCGGCTCCCAGCATCAGCGAATGTCGGCTCCCATGGATGTCCACGAATCCGCTGACGCGTTCCGGCTCTCGCTGGATGTTCCAGGGGTGAAGCTTGGTGACATTGAAATTGACGTTCATGATAACGTTTTACGAATCGCCGGTACCCGACATTGGCAAACAGATTCTGTTACCGAGCCACCGGATGCTGAGGGCGCAAAGTCGTCTAACGCAGAGCACGCAGAGGGTGATGTTGCCCAAGCTGGCCAACCGGCCGCCGAACCAACCATGAAGCGACTGGCTTCTGAACGCAGTTTTGGCGGTTTCGAACGCAAGCTGAAGTTTCGCACCGCTTTGGAAGCTGATCAGGTCCGTGCTGAGCTGAGCGATGGTGTGTTGACGATTCATCTGCCCAAGGCAGATCCCCAACGCGGTCGCCGGCGGGTTGAAGTTCAGAAGGTTTCGTGATCGGCGAAGCGGTGGACGAAAGATTCGGATGGACGCCACGGTTCGGGTGACAGGACTGTGGCGTTTTTCGTTGGTGATGGTGGTTGGAAGGTCAACAGCGTCGACCATCCGCCGGGCCGCGAGCTCGATCGATTAGCAGGTGGATCGGCCCGCGAGCGTCCTTGGTCCGATCGTTCAGATCATGGTGAAAATTCACGCTGCGGACCTGTCCATCGGCTGCTCTGGGGCGTTTCCGAAGCGGTGGTTCGCCCGTCACATTTCCACCAACCGGACATTATTCCGCTTGTTGGTCTGAATTCGTTGCTCGCAAGTTCCTGCACCATGCGATTCGCTGTCTACAATGAGGCGGTATGAGGTCGTCGCACTGGAGGCCTCTGTGATGCGTGAATGGCGTTGTCAGTGTTCTGGCGACGACACTTGAAACCTCCAAAGAAACGGAACGACATCAGAATTGGGCGGCCAACGAGAGAGTACTGAGCTCGAGTTAATCGATCGAGCACTCGCTGGCGATCGGTCCGCCTTCAGTGAACTGGTGCAGCGCAACCAGGAACGGCTCTTTGCGTCCATGATGCAGGTGACTGGCTCTCCCGAGGAAGCCGAAGAGGTCGTTCAAGAAGCCTTCATTCGGGCCTTCATCAAGCTGGATTCGTTTCAGAAAAATTCGCAGTTCTTTACCTGGATCTACAGGATTGCCTTCAACAGCGCGCTGACGAGGCAACGAAAAAAACGCGCCAAGATTTCGCTGGATCAGATTCGCGAAGAAAAAGGCATGGAAGTGGTTGGCGATCATGCGACAGTCGATGAGCCCATGCTGCGCGATGAGCGCGTCCAGATGGTCCGGCAAGCGATCGATACGCTGACCCATGAACACCGCCAGATTTTGATCCTGCGAGAAATGGACGAATTCGCGTACGAGGAGATTGCTGAAATCCTGCAAATCTCCATCGGTACCGTGCGCAGCCGGCTTAGTCGTGCTCGCAATCAATTAAAACTGGCCATCGAATCGATGGAGAGCGAAGGCACCAGTCCTCGCTAGCGTCCACGTGGTGAGCTCACTGCGGGTGCATGGGTTCGATGATCTCTGCCTCCTTTTCTAAAGACTTTCCCCTACGGAAGTGATGACCCTCGCGATGCGAACCTTTCTTTCACTGATCTGTGTTTTACTCGGCTCCTTTTCGGCTCATTTTGCAAACGCAGCGGAGGAGAAGCAGTCCCGGCCCAATATTTTGTTCATCTTCGCCGATGATTGGGGCTGGGGCGATCTGGGATGTCATGGACATCCCTATTTGAAGACGCCGAATCTCGATCGGCTTGCCGCACAGGGAACTGACTTTCAGCGATTCACGGTCGCCAGTGGAGTCTGCTCGCCAAGTCGCACAGCGGTGATGACGGGTCATTTTCCAGCGCGTTACAACATTGACGGGCATTTCGCTTGGGTGCCCAGTAACCAGAAGCGAGGGATGCCAGATTGGTTGGATGTGCAAGCACCCTCGTTGCCACGCATGTTGCAGCAAGCCGGTTATTCCACGGCGCACTTCGGGAAGTGGCATTTGGCCAATGACATGATCCCGGATTCACCGTTGCCAAGTCAGTATGGCTACGACCGCTATGGTGCTTTCAATTGCGCCGGTGAACAAATGCCGGTGCATGAGGATGCTGCCAATGCGATTGAGTTCATGCGCGAGAGTCACAGCGCATGCCAGCCCTTCTTTATCAATCTATGGATTCACGAGCCGCATACGCCCTTTCACACGGTACCGAAATACGAATGGCGGCATCGTGAAATGAACAGTCGCAACGATCAAATCTATGCCTCAGTGATTTCCCATGCAGACGATCGCATCGGCCAAGTGTTGGAGGAGCTGGATCGACTGAACATCAGCGATCAAACGCTCGTTGTCTTCACGTCTGACAATGGACCCGCGCGAGCTGGGGGCGAAACCGAATTGACCCTGCAATACGACACCGCCACCGGTGCAGGCTGGGGCATCGCAGCCTCCAAGGGCATCACTGCGGGCCGTAAAGGCTATAAGTCAGCCCTGTTCGAAGGCGGCATCAATGTGCCCTTCATCGCTCGCTGGCCAGGACAGATTCAAGCCGGCCATGTTGATCAGCAGTCGCTGATTTCCGCCGTCGATTTGCTGCCGACGTTCTGTGAGATCGCAGGTGTTGAGTTGCCAGCAGGCTATCAACCCGATGGTGTCAGTCAGTTCAAAACGCTTCAGGGCGACGTCGCCAAGCAGCGAGAGAAACCACTGTTTTGGAAGATGCAATCGCGGTGGCCTGCCGCCCCCTCACGGCCTTATCACTGGGTGTCCTACGCCGTGGTCGATCAGCAGTGGAAACTGCTAACCAACCGTGATCAGTCTCATGTGGAGCTGTATGACATCGTCGCCGATCCCTTGGAATCCAAGGACGTCGCAGCACAGCATCCTCAGGTCATCGCGGCGTTAAAGAAGCGGCTCATTGACTGGCAGGCAACGCTTCCCAGTCAACCCAGTGGCGACGTCTTTTCCAATCTGCGGAACTGATGTCAGTCTTCGGTGCCGCATGGCAACGTCGTGCTGGCACGCATGGCAACGTCGTGCTGGCACGCATGGCAACGTCGTGCTGGCACGCATGGCAACGTCGTGCTTCTAGCAGGCTACTTTGCTAGGTAGCTTGCGGTGTAGTAGGCCTCCGGGTGCAGCAGCGGCAACCCTTCTTGGCTGCGGATCTGCTTACTGATCAGTTCATGCACATGGCCGCGTTGCATGCCATCGATCTGCAAACGCACCTTCAGGTTGTCGTCGGAGACAGTCGCAGACTTGATCGTTGGTTTGGTGTGATCGACCTCTGGGCTGCCGTACTGCGACCGGTATTCGTAGGTGTACGTTTGCAGGTCATAGCCTGCCAGGTCTTGGGCGGTCTTGGGATCCACAGGCTTGGTGAATTCTAATTCGAAACCATCGGGCTTGATGCGCATGGCCAGGATTTCGAAGGGCAGCTTGCCCGTCCAGTCCAGTCGTTCGATGGCAAAGGGGCGGTTACCGACTGAACCCCAGCCACGGTTGGTGCCACCGACAAACAGCGATCCTTGGGGCGTCATTTCAACGCCGACATTCCCCGACGCAAAACCTTTGCGGAATGGAAAGCACGCGCCTTGAACGTGACCGTTGACTTCTTCGAGAGACACTCGCATGATGGTGCTGGCGGATTGATCGGCGACGAACAGCTGATCTTGGAAAGGCCCAAACTTGCCACCAGTGGTGTCACAGGCAATGCCGCTGGCGCTCTTGCCCATTTTGTTGTACGGGAACAAAACCGTCGGCATAGAGAGTTCAGGGATGCGGTCTGCTTCGGTGTGCAACCGAGATCCACTGACAGGCTCTTCGGGTTTTTTGCCCATAACGGATTCCGCTTGCTCGTACCAGCGAAAGCCGCCGGGGTGTCCGACGAACTTGTTTTGGATCAAGGGTTTGAGGCCACAAGTGCCATTCCAGGGGCCTTGGTTATCGGTGTAGTACAAGCGTCCTTTCGCATCGGCGCCCACGCCGCCCGGGGATCGCACGCCACTGCAGTACGGCAGTGTTTCGCCGTCCGGAGTGACCTTCACGGCCCAGCCACGGTACAGCACGTTGCTGTTGAATGAACCCGTCAGGCACAGAGTGATCACGATATTGCCATCGGCATCGAACTTTGATCCAAACGCGTATTCGTGGTAGTCCGCTGAAACGCCCCAGCCATCGCCGACGGTTTCAAAGACATCGGCAACGCCGTCGCCGTCTTCGTCCCGCATTCGTGTCAGCTCGGGGCGCTGGGTGGCGTAAAGCCAGCCGTCTTTGGCTGCCAAGCTAAGTGGTTCGTGCAGTCCGCGAGTAAAGACTGAAAACTGATCGGCGGTGACTTCGTCGGCGAAGGGTTTTTCAATGCGAAAGATGTCGCCGCGGCGACTGCAGACGGCCATCGATCCATCGTCCATCAGCTGAAAACCACTGGCTTCGATCACTTCGCCCAATGGAGGCTGAAAGGTGACGATGCGATAGTAATCAGATTCTTGTGGATTCTGTGCCGCAGTCATGCTGGCCAGCATCGTGGCTAGGCCAAGGACGGCTAAGGCAGCGGGCTGCAGAAGTGAACGCACGAATGAAGCGTTGAGAGTGGGCTGAGTCTTCATGTTGTTACTTGGGAAATGGTAGGGCGACAACGCCGTATTGATTCGAAATCAAGACAGGCAATCAGCACTGGCACGGCAGGACCAGTGCGATGGCTGTCAAGTTGATTACCACTGCAAGGTTTCGGTGACCGTGGCCTGTTTGCCAGCCGGAATGGCGACGCGAAGCTCCTCTTTGCCATCGATCGTGACAACCTTTGCCTGGCCGCCTTCGATTGCAATCTGCAGATCACCCATGACGAATTTGCCATCGGCTTGCGTGATCTTGTCAGCCTGAGCCATTCGCCAGATCAAGCCCAAGGAGGCATCATCACCAAGGCGACGGACAGTGATGGATCGCTTCAGTCCGTCATCGGACAAAGGGGTCACGGCATCATCGATTTGCACGTTGCCCGCCTGATAGCGGAACGTGGGATTGCCGTTGGAATCGAGCTGATAGCCTTTGAACCGGTAACCTAAGTCACGCCCGATCTCGCTCGACCAAGCCATTTCCAGATCGGTGCCAGCTTTGATCGGCGTCCAGCGTTCCAGATGTTGCACCGCCGCACCGGCCGGTGAAGTGCGACCTTGGCCACGCCCGGTCCAGTGTTTGGCGGCATCAATGAATTCGCTTTTCCAAATCTGCCCCAAGGACATCCGCTCGGCATCCCAAATCAGGTTGGCCTCACCGGGGAATCCAACTGCGATCCCACGGGCAGACATGTCGTTAAAGAAGTTGCGGTAGATCAGAGGGCGTTCGCCCGGCGAAAGCAAGATCGTTCCACTGCGAACGCCCGTCGGTTCTTTGACGTCTTTGGCGGTTGCCAAATAAGCCCACATCGCGTCCACCTGTTTCACAGGATCCCCGTGGTACAGTTTGTCGTAAGAGCTTTTGCCGTCGGGGAAACTGTTTGGCATGCGAGTGCCGGGACGATACTTGGTCGGGTCTTGTAGGTAACGTACAAACCAGTCGTGACGCAGTCGCTTGGGCATGGCACGCAAATCCATCGCGCCCAAGCCTCCGCCGGTGAGCCCTTCGTAGGAGTGGCATTTCACACACGACAAACCGCTCGAACCCACCAGTTTGCGACCGCTGGAGACCAAGTCGCTGTTCTCTGCAGGTTGCTCGAACGTGGTTTCCGGGCGATCGCTTTTCACTAACAATGGCGTCAGTGATTGAGCCACCTGTTCGCCAAATCCCGGCATGCGCGTTTGCATGTAGTTGCGAACGTTGGCGCCTCCCGTGATGGCGGTTTGGATGTAGTTGTCCTGTAACTTATCGCCGACGCCATCAAGCGGTGGAGGTGTGCGTCCTTCCCAGCCCATTTCAGCAATCGTGGACTGAAAGAAACTGTCGCGGGCCAGTTCGTTGCCGCCCAGATCATTGCGGCGGTGACAGGCGTAGCAATTCAATGCGGCGAAATGAAGGTGCAAGCGATCCGCATCGGCAAGTGATCGCGTGGGCGACTCACGGCGTTTCTCAATCGCTGCGACGATGGCTTGCTTTTGACGCGGAGACAGGTTGAAATCCATCGCGGGTTTGGAAACCGTTTCCGCCAAACAACCGCGATCAGCTTGCAAGGTTGCCAAGCCAGGGGCTTGTGGCACATCGCTTAACTTGTCACCGCTGTCGTGGCAGGAAGCACAGCCAGCAAGGCGGAACAACTGTTTGCCCGTTTCAACCAATGCAGGGTCCGGCTGAAACGCATCTTTGAGCAACCGCCCAGTCTCTTGATTGCCATCGGTGATGATCTCTTGCAGATCCACCAGGCCTAACGTGGGGTCGTTGACTTTGACGCTGAGTTCACCGCCTCCACCGGCGTTGAAAAATTCAATTCGAATGGGATGCACGCCGGCTTTGAGATTGAACTTGGCCTTGCGTTCCGAGCGAGGGTGCACGCCATCAACGTCCACCTTGTTTTCACCAATGATCAAACGAGAGCCATCATCGCTGGCCAAAATGAATTCATAAACGCCATCCTGAGGGGCATTGATTTTCGATTCTAGGACCACGCCGGTATTGGTTTGGTTCAGTAGCTTGCGATCGTCCAAAACCGTGGTTGTGTCTTCGCTGACGGGTTTCAAAGCGTCAAAATCAGGCAGCTTTTGCCAGTTGCCTTTGTAGACTTTGCGAGTAAAGACGGCTTCGCTCTTTCGTTCCGTCACCGCTCGCGTCAGGTAAGCCGCGATTGAATATGCATCGCCTTGAGATCCAACCAGTGATGGCATGCGACCACCGGAACGAACCTTGTGTGGTTCCAGGATAAACTTAGCCAGCGAGTCAATCGTGTACTTTCGCTCCACAGCACCCAGTGGAACGTTGGTGTTATCCGGAGTTGCAGTGCCTTCGAACGCTTTGTGGCAGGCAACGCAGCCCACGCTATGGTACAGCTGGCGACCTTGTTGAACGGCGCTTTTGCGACCTGCACGATCGAGAAGTTTCACCGAGTCGTCTCGCAGCAACAAATAGCTGGCGATCGATGCAGCGGCCGACAAACGCTGGTCGTTTGGCAGTCCCGCCCAAGGATCTGGCATCGCTGTGTTGGGTTTGAATCCGTGCGGGTCGGAGATCATGGCGACCAATGCATCGTTTCGCACGCGGCCTGCGACTTCTGCCAGCGAAGGTGCTTTCTTTTCCGGCAGCAAGCTGGTCAGGGCGTCCTGCTGAGGTGTCTTGTGGCAGGCGGTGCAGCTAAGGTTGCTGATCAGGATTTCTCCGCCCAACGCTTGCTCATCTGGCTTGCCAGAGAAAAATCGTTCAAATCCAGGGACGATGGGGCGACGAGCTTCCTTGGCAGCATCACGCGGCTGAATCCAAATGTTGCGATAGCGAACCGGATTGCCGTGATCTTGTAGGTAAATGGGGCCAGGATCGGCTGACTCTTTGACAGGAGCTGCGGTCGTCGTGCGAGGCACAACGGTGTCGTTTTGCACCATTTCACCGTTGAGCCAAACGGTCAAGCGAGCATCCGCGATCTTTTTGCCGTCTTGGAACGTTGCCGCAGTGAAATCGACGTCGTACGTTTGCCACTGCATGGGTGGCAAACAGGCGTTCACGTCTGGAGCCTTGATGCTGTAGATGCCTCCAGTTTCGTTGTTTTCTCCTTTGAGACCAAACGAATCCAGGACTTGAGTTTCGTAACGTCCTTGATGATACACCCCACTGTTGCCCCTGCCCTGCCCTCTGGCCTTGGGCATCCATGGTGTGCGGAATTCAACATGCAAGGAGTAATCACCAAAGGTGTCTTTGCTGGTTGTGCCGGAAATCAACAGGCCTTCTTCAGACAGCTTGCCACCTTTCCAGTTCTGCAACGATTCTTCACTGCCATCGAACAAAACCTTGGCACCGGCCGGGGCTTTCTTGCCAAGCGTCGGTGACGTTCGCTCTACTCGTTTCAAGTCGTTGGCTTCAACCAATGCAGCGACGGTTTCTTCGTCGCCGTTGATGGTGCGAGGAGGCGTTTCCGACTGATGTCGTAGCGACAGGGGACTGTCGTAGACGATGATGTCAAATTCACCCTCTCCCAGCGCAATCACTTGCAGGCTGCGAGCATCGCCATCGTATTCACCTTGGATCAGGTAGTCCGGGTCATCGACCGGAGGAGCAGCAAAAAGGTCAGCGTGACAGGCGAAAAATGCCGCGAGTAACGCTGCGACCGTGGACAAGTGTTTGCCGAGTGCACGCATCGCGCGAGGCAAAAAATAGCAGTTAATCATCGCAAAAGCAGTGAATCATTGGGTGGGATAAAGGTGGGGCGAGACGGCATTCTAGCAGTATCCCACCAGCGTTGCACTACGGCTTACCGACGGGGGCTCCATTGCCACTGGAGGCGAGTTGCGAGTTGCGAGTTGCGGGAGCGAGAGGTTGGATTCTTTTTCGCGATTCCGATGGGTTCCCGACCTTGTGTGTCTGCGGCTGCCCAACGGTTGATCAAGGAGAGGTTTCGCGGCCGCTGACACTGGCGTGCATGCGATGAATCAGGAGGTCCATGCTATAGGTCATCAGTTCCACGCGTCCATCAGCAAACGCGGCGTTCCAGCCAGCGTGGTGGGTGGAGCCAAAGTCATGGCACTCGAGGCAATTGTCACGCGAGTCCATCCGCGGAGAACGCGCTGCAAATCGAACATAGGAGTGTGTAGAAATGGGCGAGTTGTGATAGCCAGCGATGGGGGCGCGGTCACCAAACCCATTGGCGCTGGACAGTTTGTTCAAGTCCATTGCCTTTTCGCCAACCAAGTACGTATTTGAGAGTCCATCTTGGATCTTACTGGTCGGCGTGCGACGGCCATACGACCAGGTGCCATCATGCTTGATCTCGATGGCGGGTGCGTCATTGATATTTTGGTTAGCGCCCACTAGGACCTCCGCAGCGCCTCCATTCATGGCATAGTCTGTTCGCGCACCACGCGATCCGTATCGCTCTCGGTAGGGGCTTTGCAGAGGGTATGATTTCGCTCGGCGGCGCGTCGGGCAGATCAAGCCTTCGACGGGCGATGACACAGCCTCTTCGACATGGGGGACAGTATGTGGTGAGCGATGGGAGGCCAACGAGCCAATCTGCTGGGCGAGCGTATTGCGTTCCATGAACGGCAGTGATTGTGTGATCCAGTTGCCACCGCCTTGAGTGGTGCGCGTATGGCCGGGAAGTTGGCGAATCAAGAATCCGCCAGCTTCACCACCGTATCCTGGCAGGACATTAAACGCCGTTTCATAGTTATGGCACGCCAAGGCAACTTGTTTGAGATTGTTCTTGCACTGGACCAAACGCGCTGCTTCCCGAGCCGCTTGCACCGCAGGTAACAGCAAGCCAATCAGGATGCCGATGACGGAGATCGCAACAAGCAGTTCGATTAGAGTGAACCCAAGACAGGCCTGCGATGGGACTGTGAATCGATCTGACCGGCGGGAAAGATGGTGCGCTGGCACAGCAAACCATAAGTGTTCTGGGGGTGGTTTTGCGATCCTGTAACACGGCGAAGGCCGCCCGGCAGTCAGGCATTGTATCGGTTTCGATCGTCAGTGTGGGAACGAAAATTGGCAAATTGGGGGCAGCCTGAAGCTAGGGCAACTGTCAGGCTGGCCCGAGTCAACCGGCCAGGCGAGAGGCTTTTTTGCGCTGGTAGTGCCGCAGGCCGGGAAAGAAAAAGCAGCTCGCGCCGATGAGGCCAAAGAACAGTTGGGCGTAGTCTGGCTGGGCAGCCATCAACAGGCTGCAGATCAGCAGCGCGATCGCTTGTAGATAGAATCTTCCACTCAGCATGCCTGCTTTGACCACAAAGACCATTGAACTGATGACAGCCAGTAACGGGGACAGCGTCAGTGCGGGCAGGGCAAGCAGTTTCTCCAGTGGGAATAGCATTGCAATGGCAATCATGCTACCGCCCCAGACATGAGCGATTTGTCGTTCAATGAAGGTCACCGGGCCCATGCGTTGGCGGAATTTCCAAAACACCGCCGCCCAGGCTCCCAAGCCAATCGTCCAGACACCCATGTAAATCATTCGATTGGTGACACCAGCGAATTGCATGCACCAAGTGGTCACACCCGCCAACAGCAGGACCAGGGAGTGCCACATCCAGAGCACGCCCCAGTTGTTCAAAATGGTGGCGTGATGTGTGTCGCGGAAGATACGGGCTATGATCTGATTGAATTGGGCGCCGCGCGCCGAGACTGCTTCGTCGGCCAGAAAGGCATCCAGGTCGGCAGCCAATTTTGCTGCGCTTGCATACCGTAGGTCGATTGGTTTTTGCATGCAGCGAATCACAATCATTTCCAAGTCGCGGTCCAAACTGGGACGCAGATTGCGCGGCGGGCTGGGATCCTGTTCGATGACCTGAATCACCAAGTCCATGGGCGATTGGGCAATGAAGGGAGCGGAGCCAGTCAGCATGTTGTACAGCACGCATCCCAGTGAATAGATGTCCGTTGGCGGGCCCAGCAGTTCGCGCCGTGAGGAAGCTTGTTCGGGAGACATGAATGCGGGCGTTCCAGCCAACATGCCACTGCGCGTCAGATTGGCATCACTGTCCAGTCGCATCGCCAAACCAAAGTCGGTGATCACCGGTTTGCCGTCGTTGGTGACCATGATGTTGCTGGGCTTGATGTCGCGGTGCACCAGGCCACAATGGTGAGCGAAGTCAATGGTCTTGGCAATTTGCGACATCATCCGAGCGGCTTCACGTTCGGGTAGCGGCCCATCCCTGAGTCGTTCAGCCAGTGTCTGGCCTTCGACCAATTGCATGCTGAAGAACGGTCGTCCATCGAAGTCACCGACTTCGTAAACAGGGACAATGCAGCGATGTTCAATGCCCGCGGTGGCGGCGGCTTCCGCCAGAAAGCGAGACCAGTCATGAGGGCTGGCCAGTCTGCCACGCGAGATCATCTTGACGGCCACCTCGCGTTCAAGGCTGATCTGCCGCGCTCGAAAGACGACCCCCATGCCTCCCCGGCCGATTTCTTCTAGCAACTCGTAGTCACCCATCCGAGTTGGCAGTGTCATTTTCTGCCAACGCCCTGAGTCGTTGTTCGCCTGGGAGAAGTCTTTGTTCGCCTGAGAGATGTGCGTTTCTGCTGGACCGAGCTGTTGTGCTGGCAGCTCGTCGGCTGCGGCACCAGCGATGTCGGTCAGCAGAATGGCCGGCCATAACTCGCGCAGCTGTGTGGCGAGTTCAGGGTATTGCTGGCAGGTCTGTTCGATGTCGATAGGATTGCCGCGACAGACTTGGTCGGTCAGTTCACTGACCAGTTCCGCCAGCTGTTGCTCACTGTCGGCGGGCAGGATGCGGTCTGCAATTGGCTCGCTCACATCGGCATCTCGCTGTCATCAAAATCAGGACCACCGTCTTCTTGCAGTGCTTGGCGAAGCCGGCGAATGGCTCGCAAGTAACGCATGCTGGTTGCCGGGGCGGACAGATTCAGTGTCTGAGAGATTTCTTGATTGGACAGATGTTCGTAGTGCCGCATGATCAAGATTTCTCGATCCTGATCATTCATTTGTTCGATGGCTTGTTCGACTTGACCGGCGATCTCGCGCTGGGTGGCTGCCGCGGCGGGCGTCATCTCAGGGTCGTGAAGTTGGGCGGCGAGGTCGACCGAAGACTGGTCGGGATTGGCCGGAGCCATCGGTTGTTCTCGATCCACGCTGCGTTTGGCGCTGCCCCGATGACGACGATAGGTATCGATGATGCGATCCCAGGTGATCTGCCGCAGCCAGAGATGAAACGCGATCGTTGAATCCGCTAAATACGCATCCAGGCGGCCGCTGGCTTCGACCATGACCTCCTGCACGACGTCGCTAATATCGACACGGCGGCGCACTTTATGGTCCAATCTGACTTGAACCAAGCGGCGAACTGCAGCGCGGTGCCGTTGTAACAAGCGGTTAACAGCATCACTGTCTCCTTGTCGCGCTGCATCAAGCAGAGTGACCGTCTTTTCGTCGTTCGGCCAAATTGAATTCGTCATTCCGGCCACTCTAGCCTTCATGGTCATAGGGATTCGTTGGCCGGATTGGCGACTGGCACGCAAACCGACGACAACGACCGATCCTGGCAACGCGACCGACGTTGCGACCGTCCTGCAGCGGAGTGCCGCCGCATCGTTCGTATCAGTAATGGTAGCAGCTTGTGAAGTGATGCCAATTGAGCATTGCTTTGAAGCTCTTCGGGCCAGCCAAGTAGGGTGCCGTGATTGCACGCACCAATGCCCCAGAAACGATGCCATTGCGGGCAACGTGTGCGAACCAGCACGCCCCCACCCTCGCTTCTGCGAAGAGCTTTAAAGCCGTGTTGCAAACAGGCACCCTCTGGTCCCAATGGAGGGGCCGGTTTGGCGCCCGCAACGACCTTCATTGAAGAGGCGATATCGCCCCGCTGCACCGGGGGCTATTTGGCCGAGTGCAGGACGATGTTCTTGAACCGAACCACCATCGGGGCACCGACGTGCAACTGGAACGCGATGACGCCGCTGGTTGCCGCTTTGTCGGCCTGTTCATCAAACACTTCAGCGGTCATTTTGCCGTTGATAAAGTGTTGCAGATGATTGCCTTTGGCGACGATGCGGTAATCATTCCACTGGCCGGGATGAATGCCATTGCCGATCTCCGTGCCGTCACCGAATTTCTTGACGGACTTTTTGCCGTCTTCTTTCAGGGTCACCGATTGGCCTCGCTGAGCCAAGATGCCGCGTCCCCGTTCTTCGTACAGGATGCCTGCGAAGCGATTGGTGAAATCAATGTCAGCTTGATAACCGCCAACAACAAACTCCTTCTTATCGATCACTTTGCTGCGATACTGGATTCCCGAGTTAGTGTTTTCAATCTTGTACTGCAGTGTCAATTCAAAGTCGCTTGGCTCCTGCGCGGTGTAGATCAAGAAGCTGTTCTTCTTCAGTGGATTTTCTTTCGTCGTGCGACCCACAATCTGTCCGTCTTCGACGGACCAGAGATCGGCGCGGCCTTCCCATCCAGTGAGGTCTTTGCCATTGAACAGAGGAACTGGTTTTTCTTCAGCCAGGAGTGCAGTCGATGAACATGCCAACAAGGCAACGCTGGCAACGCAAGTCAGTAGTGATCGAATCATGATGGGGGAATGCCTGAAACAAAGCTTCGTTAACGGGTGGGATACATGCAGAGACCGGGACGCCAAGAGAGGGCGTCTTGGTAGCTCGCCTATTGTACTTCATGAATAAAGTGACGTAAGTAGCCGAGCATTTGCGATTTGCACGCGGTATGTTGCGATCGGACGGGGCAGCGTGAAGCGGAGCGTATCCCACCTGCGTGGGGCTAGCGTTCGATTCTCAAGAGTCTTCCCAAGCGACACGCCGAGTCCAGGTATTGCCCGGCAATTTCGCGTTCTTCGTCGGACACCGGAACCGTATTGGATGCGTTTGTTGAGGGGCTTCCCGATTTCCCGGTTAAGCGTGACCAAAGACCGGGCTTAGGCTGGTCGCCGGCTTGCTGGAGCGATTCGATTGCCTGACGAGCGGCCTGAAAGCGTGTCGCTAGTAAGCTGAGCGCGTGATGATGAACCGCTTTCAGAAACGCCTGTCCCTGTGGGCTGGACAGTGCAGTTGGGATCGGGTCAAGCGAGAGCTTTTCGACATTGCCCCACAGCTTGGCGAGGCCGTTGACCGTTTTTTCGTCGCTGATTTCCATCGCTGCTAACCATCGTGTTCTCAGCTCAGGTGTCGGCAGTTGATGCAAGTGCGGCAAGACGTATCGATGGTCCTCCAGCAATTCGCTCACAGGATCGACGCGGCAATCAGCTTTGGCTCGAAGTTCTTTGGCGGACTTGAATTGCTTCACCGTTGACGGATCGATTCGTTTGGCCGGATTCACACCAAGAAGCGCAAACGCGATGTCTTCAATGGCACCGGCTTCAATCTTCGGCTTCTGGGTCGCGGCAAGAAAGGGAAAGTGTTTGTGAGTTGTGCCGCCGGCGCGATGAATCGGTGGTGCTGGCTCGGTCGGCTCTGGGGTTGGCTCTGCTGAAGCCTCCGTCGGCATGGGCTTCTCGGCTAGGACGTTCGAGGCCAGTTGTTGGGCCGGTGATGCGGTCCCCGTTGATACTTGGTCGGCGCTGCCAGCGGTTGGCGTCTCAGCCAGCCAGCCTTTCTCTCGACAGGTGTCGTAGATGAACTGGGCGGCTGCCAAGTTGATGTTTTTCGATTCATCGCCACTGGTTGATGACCGAAAGCGATCCGCAACCTCGACCGCTTCACGACGACTCAGTGAAACCGGCGCGGGAGAGTGTTGCTGGTCCGATCGGTAGACAATGACAAAGCGTCCATCGGGAAAGACCCGGGACTGGGACTTGCTGACACGAATGGCTCTGCCCTCGAAAATTGAGGCTAGAAAAGGGACGGCAAAAAAGAAAGATGAGAACTTTGGGCAGCCCTAATAGTTAACACTTATTGGCTTTGGTTTCACCATTGAAACCGCTTAATGCAGCATCATTTCATACAACCCACATGAAAGTTGCCGTTTCCTGCGGGATGCACATGATCCATAGTGGTCGATTGGAAACGGGCTTAGTCACTTTTGGGGGGCTTATTTTGTTTCTCGATTGGATTCATCTAGCAGACATGTCATTCCTAAAAAGTTCTCTTGATTTGAAACGCCCGCA
This sequence comes from Stieleria bergensis, assembly GCA_007745635.1. GTDB lineage: Bacteria > Planctomycetota > Planctomycetia > Pirellulales > Pirellulaceae > Stieleria > Stieleria bergensis. The sequence continues at coordinate 6,228,265 of CP036272.1, read as the reverse complement.
GACGATTTGCTCCTGGCCGCGTGCCGCGCTGCTGTTGTGTGCGCTTTGGTTGGTCGCGTCCTCTAGTCAGGCTCAGCGCCCGAACGTGTTGATCTTGCTGGCCGATGATTTGGGGTATCAAGACGTTGGCTGCTATCGGGGGCCGGTGAAGACGCCGAACATTGATTCTTTGGCCGCGGCGGGAACGCGATTTGAAACCTTCTATTCTGGTTGCGCCGTTTGCTCGCCATCGCGAGCGACGTTACTGACCGGTCGGCATCACATTCGCGCAGGCGTGTTCAGCTGGATTCATGATGCGTCTCAACGCAGTCATTTGTTGAAACGCGAGCAAACCATCGCTGAGGTATTGAAGCAAGCCGACTACGCCACGGCGCACATCGGCAAGTGGCATCTCGGATTGCCCAGCAATGCGTTTCCGGACAAGCCCACCCCTGATCAGCATGGCTTCGATCATTGGATGGCAACCTGGAACAATGCCAGTCCCAGTCACGCGAATCCCGATAACTTCATTCGTAACGGCAATCCGATCGGAAAGCAGCAGGGCTATTCCTGCCAGATTGTGGCTGATGAAGCGATTCGTTGGTTGGAACAACGTGATCAAGCAGATCAGCCATTTTTCTTGAACGTCTGGTTTCACGAACCTCATGCGCCGATTGCAGCACCCGCCCAAATCGTTGGCGAATACGGTGCCCAGAAGGATCCTGCGGCGGTCTATTCCGCGACGATTGACAACACTGATCGGGCAATCGGACGCTTGCTTGCGCATTTGCAAAAGACCGGACAGCGAGATAAGACTTTGATCATCTATGCGTCCGATAATGGCAGCTACCGTGATGACCGAACCGGTGGGTTGCGCGGTCGCAAAGGCGTTAACTGGGAAGGAGGAATTCGGGTCCCCGGGATCTTCTGTTGGCCGGGTAAAATCCCTGCCGGCGCGGTACAGCAGGTGCCTGCCGGCCTGGTTGATGTCTTGCCCACCATTTGTGGACTGTTGAACCTTCAACGTGATGCCTCGATCCATCTTGATGGCAGCGATTTATCACCCCTGTTGTTGGAAGCTCAGCAGCAGGCAGGTGCAGCATCGAAGTGGCGTCGGCAGCAGCCTTTGTTCTGGCATCTGCAGCGATCAAAGCCAATCGTTGCCATGCGAGAGGGAGACTATTCTTTGGTCGCTTTTCGAGACTATGAATTGCCCCATCAGAACATGTTTAAAGAACAGTGGATTCCCGCAGTCATGAAGGGGCGATACACAGGCTATCAATTGTTTGATTTGAAATCTGACCCCCAGCAAACCACGGACCTGGCCCAGCAACGTCCCGAGGTGTTAGAGAGATTGAAGGCAAAATTGCTGGAAATCAATGACAGCATCATGTCAGACGCGACGGATTGGAGCGAGGCTCCCTGAGCCAATTCGTGCCGGTAGGATGCGAACGGTGAACTCGCATGAGCTTGTTGAATTCCAGCCAGCAAGCATTGGTTTTTTTGGCTTCTGAATTCGAGCGAGGGGTTGCTTGTTGACTTGGCTGTGCAAAAGGGCAACAATCAGAGTTGAGAAACGTCGCGTCTATAGAGCCTGATTGGGCGGATTCGGCATTTTATTTTTCAGGTGTGATACAAACTCGGTTAGAGGATTTTGCAATGATTCGTACCTATTCACTTGCGTTTGTTTGTCTGTTCGCCGTGGGTCTCGTTTCTGCAATGGGTTGCAGCGGTAACAAAGAAGCAACGTTTGATCCTTCTGAAGCAACGGAAATGACCGAAGAAGAAAAGGCTGCAAACGAAGCTTACAATGAGGGCGGCGGAATGGACCCTGAAACTCAAAAGAAAATGCAACAGCAGTACGGCAGCGATTACGGTGGAAACTGATCGCGATGCGACTTGCGTGATTGGACCGCACGGGTCGGCACGCTTAGAAATCTGACAACAAAAACGGCTAGCCTTTGCGTTAGCCGTTTTTTTTTGGCTGGGCTTCAGTTGTCGCCTTCTCGCGGTTTGGCTGGCAAACCGTCTTGCTTTACCTGTTGCCGTCGGGCTCCTCTGCTTCTGCGCTGCGTCGCCGACCTCTGTCTTTCTGGTCACGGCAGTCGCAAGCGTTTTGTCTCTTCAGCAGTCGCAGGTGCTGGTTCAGCGTTGGGCTGGAGATCGACCGTGATTGGGCGAGTGATCGCACCTCTTGTTCGTCGGCTTGACTTGGTTTGGTCAAGCGGTCTGGCTGGGACCTGTGGCCTGTCGCACTTTCGCCTGATTGATGGCGGTTTCCTGTCGTTTTGGCGGCGGGGCGTAGGGAAGATTCGTTGCATTTGGAGGTTGTGGCTGGGAATCTTCCTTCAGTTTTCACTGACGGCTTGCCCTGGTGCTTAGCCGCAGTAGAGTGCGGGAAGCCACTTATTGTCTTTCCCGAGTTGGTTCGGCTGCCCGGGTCTAGCTTGGATTTTTCGGTCCCATCCTTTCTGATCTTGTTTGGTTTCTTCGCACCGATGATGCGGCGTGATTTTGCGTTATCGTCCTTCGAATCTGTTCCGACGATTTTTCGGATCAGCGTTTCGATTCGTGGTCTAGATTTTTGTGACCACGGTTGCCACGGGGATTCAGGTTTTGTGTCAGAGGGAATGTGGGCGTCACTTTGGAGTCTTTCAAGAATGCATAATGCAAGTACGCGGCGCAGCGGATTTACGCTGGTCGAATTGTTGGTCGTGATCGCGATCATTGGAATTATGGTGGGGCTGTTGCTTCCCGCCGTTCAAGCGGCTCGTGAGGCGGCTCGGCGGATGTCCTGCAGCAACAACATGAAGCAGATTGGGCTGGGGCTGCATAACTATGAGTCCGCCTACAAGCACCTGCCGATGAACACTGGTGGAACGAAGACCACCGACTGGAGCGATTTCAGTTCCAATCAATTGAGTCTGGCCTGGTCAGTGGGGATCTTGCCTTTCATGGAGCAGCAACCGCTTTGGGAGCAGATCAAGAACCCGTTTGGTCGCAACCGTGTCGATGCGCCGATCAATCCCCCCTTTCCAGCGATGGGGCCTACGCCTTGGCATACCGACTATCAGCCTTGGCTGACCGAGGTCCCAGCCTATCGGTGTCCCAGTGATCCATCTCGCTCTGCTGCCATTCAAGTTGGGTACAGCAACTACGTGGTGTGCACCGGGGACGCGATCTTTGAACAAGCGCTCGGTGGCTTGAATGAGGCAGGCAACGGGGATAGCAATCTCAACAGCGAATGGGGTGAATCCTCCACAGCTCGCTGGGCACGTGGCATGTTTCGCGCTCGTCACTTCACCCGTTTTCGGGATGTTCAGGATGGGCTCTCCAACACCGCAATGGCTGGCGAATGCGCAGTTGATAATACCACGCGTTATGCGAATAGCACGATCGTTCAAGTCGACGACAACGTTTGGAATCTGCCGCCTAGCCAAGGCCGAGCCTTGCTAGATCCTGAGCTTCCATCGTTTATCAGCCCTAGTTTGCCGGCTTGTGGTAGTGGTCCGTGCGTTGACGGTGCTGCCACGAATCACCGTGGGAAACGCTGGCCCGATGGTCGGATGGAGTACAGCACGTTTCAGACGATCACCCCGCCCAACAGCTATAACTTGTCGCGCCGTCATACCCGCAGTGGGTTGTATTGTGTGTCCAGTTTCCATCCCGGCGGAGCGCACATCATCATGGGTGACGGAGCGGTCACCTTCGTGACCGACTCGATCGAGGCTGGTGACCAGGATCATGTGCCGTACGGTCGATCCAATAACGGTGGAGCTTGGGATGCCGGTGCTGGTCGGCCGAGTCCCTATGGCCTGTGGGGCGCGCTGGGGACAAAGAATGGTCGCGAGACCAAGTTTTTGGACCAAAACTAAGCAGGTTTCGGTTTCTTTTCCAGAAAAACGAAAAGAAAACCAAAAAAGATCTCCACGATCTCAAAACTTATCTTGAGCGGGGCAGTCCACGGGCTGTCCCGCTTTTTTTGCAACTGCTCTCCTGGGAGACGTGAGCGAGTTGAGACTTGTTGCGGCTCCACACTCCCTGGAGTAGCTTGAATGGGTGTTTTTCTTCAGTTCTGTGGAGGGTCATCTTCTGTGGTCCACCACTTGCGGAAAAAGGGCGAAGACTCGGCGAGGGAGAATTTTCTTGACATCTTGCGAGAAATTCCCGACACTCACCCCCCGACATGTTGATGAAGTGCCGATTGGTTATTTACACGCCCTTACTTTCCTTTTCTGGCGTGGTTCTCGGTTTTGGCGTTCGCACCCACCTTCATTCTGCATTAAACGGTGTGAGTTTCGCCGGCTGGGGCAGCACAAATCAACAATCATTGTTGGCTTTCTTTTCTCGTATCTGGAGTTATTCAAGATGCAACATTCTTCGCGCCCACGCAGCGGTTTTACGCTGGTGGAGTTATTGGTGGTCATTGCGATCATCGGAATTCTTGTTGGCTTATTATTGCCAGCGGTACAAGCTGCTCGTGAAGCCGCCCGTCGGATGGCTTGCGGCAACAACATGAAGCAAATCGGGATTGCGTTTCACAACTACCACACGGCGTTCAAAAACTTGCCAATGAACGCTGGCGGGACTGACCGTTTGGCCGAAATCGATGGAAATGGTCGCCGCAACAACTCTCACTGGCTGAGTTGGTCGGTTGGCTTGCTTCCCTACATGGAGCAACAGCCCTTGTGGGAGAAGATTCGCAACCCCTTCAATCGTGACCGTAACAACAATATCACTAACCCTGTGTTCGCGGCGATGGGACCACGTCCTTGGGACACGAACTACCAGCCTTGGCTGACCGAGGTTCCAGCGTACCGTTGTCCGAGTGATCCAACGAAGTCGTCTTCGATTCAAGTTGGTTTCATCAACTACACGGTTTGTGCTGGAGATGCGATTTTCGAGCAAGCTCACGGTGGTAAACAAGACAACGGTATCCCTGCTGGCGGTACCTGGGGCGCGGAATCCACAGAGCGCTGGGCTCGTGGGATGTTCCGTGCACGTCACTTCACCCGTTTCGGTGACGTGCTCGACGGAACCGCCTACACCATCATGGGCGGTGAAAGCATCGTCAATGACAACGTTCGACGTGCTTCTGGATCGATGTTGAAGTTCGACAATGCGGTCTGGGACAACCCGCCAAGTCAAGGTCTTCAGACTTTGGATCCGGATCGTCCGTCATTCATTTCGCCAGCGATCCAGTTCTGTGACTCAGGTCGTCCTTGTATTGAGCGACCAACGACACACAGTCGTGGTCGTCGTTGGCCCGATGGTCGTCCGGAATACTCAACCTTCCAGACGATTTTGCCGCCCAACTCTTACAACATCCAACGTTGGCACGGACGAAGTGGTGCCTACTGCTTGTCTAGTTTCCACAACGGTGGAGCTCACGTTGTCATGGGTGACGGTGGTGTTGCCTTCATCACTGACTCGATCGAAGCCGGTGACCAGAACCACGTTCCTTACGGTCGTGCCAACAATGGTGGCGACTGGCAGGAAGGTGCTGGCCGTCCAAGCCCTTACGGTTTATGGGGTGCTTTGGGAACCGAGAGTGGTGGCGAAACCGCATCGGTCAACAAAGAAGGTGGCGGTCTAGGGATCGGACGTAACTAGGCGTTTGCTCGCAGGGTCAACGCTCCGTTTGGAGTGCTGATCCAGAGGTGCCGCGTCGGTCGTTTGCGACCGACAATCAGAAATTGTTCCGCCGGTTCTGGCTTCGTTGCTAGGCCGGCATTTCCGCTCGGCGTTTTCAGCGGTCGCTCTGGCAGGGCGGCCGCTGGATTCCTGCTTTTAGTCTGTCTTTGTTTGAGGCAGAATGGCTGTATGTATGGAGTGAGAGGTTCGCGACAGGCTGATTGAGGCGCCAGAACCTTCGGTCAGCCTCATGGTCTTGCAGTTTTTCTCAAAAAACTTTTCCCGTCTGAACCTTCTTCGCTAAATGAGGCTGATACTAGGCTTTTAAACGTTGTTTATGCAAAATTAAGCACCATTGAGCGTGCTTGCCGCATTGCATTGCGGCTTCCCACAGTCCTGGTTAGTTCTGGAGGACTGTGCGTTTGTTCTTAAAGGGTGGTCTGCTGAGGTCTCCTGTTTTGCCCAGGTTAGCCAGGCGATACCCGTGCATTAATATTTCCTTGACGCACTGTTCATCACTGCGGATACTACGAATCCAACACGTTGACATGTGACGAATGCAAATTCGTCGCGCACGTGAATGCTTATCTAGCGCCACTCATCTATTAGCGGTCATACCACCTTTATTCTGTTGCATAGGGTGTGGCTTTTGCTTGCTGGGTACCACTGTCAACACACCTTGTTGGGTTTCATTTCTCGTATCCGGAGTTATTCAAGATGCAACAATCTTCTCGCCCACGCAGCGGTTTCACGCTGGTGGAGTTATTGGTCGTGATCGCGATCATTGGAATTCTAGTTGGCCTGTTATTGCCCGCCGTCCAAGCTGCTCGTGAAGCCGCCCGTCGAATGGCTTGTGGTAACAACATGAAGCAAATCGGGATTGCGTTTCACAACTATCACACGGCGTTCAAGAACTTGCCAATGAACGCCGGTGGGACTGACCGGTTGAACGAAATCGATGGAAATGGCCGTCGCAACAACCAGCACTATCTGGCCTGGTCGGTTGGCTTGCTTCCCTACATGGAGCAGCAGCCGTTGTGGGAGAAAGTTCGTAACCCTTTCAATCGTGATCGTAACGACAACATTACAAGCCCAGTGTTTGCTGCAATGGGGCCACGTCCTTGGGATACGAATTACCAGCCTTGGTTGACCGAAGTTCCCGCCTATCGTTGCCCGAGTGACCCCACAAGGTCGTCTTCGATTCAGGTTGGTTTCACCAACTACACCGTCTGCGCTGGGGATGCAATCTTCGAGCAAGCTCACGGTGGCGTCGATGACAATGGTAACGCAGTGGGCGGTGACTGGGGTGCCGAATCGACCTCGCGTTGGGCTCGTGGGATGTTCCGCGCACGTCACTTCACCCGTTTTGGTGACGTTCTTGACGGAACGGCTTACACCATCATGGCCGGTGAAAACATCGTCGGTGACAGTGTCCGTCGTGCTTCTGGAGCCATGTTGAAATTCGACAATGCTGTCTGGGACAACCCGCCAAGTCAAGGCGAGCAGGCTTTGGATCCAGATCGTCCGGCCTTCATTGCGCCAACGATTGCGAATTGTGGCGGACCAATTTGTATTGAAAGTTCCAGCAATCACCAACGTGGTCGTCGTTGGCCCGATGGTCGTCCGGAATATTCAACCTTCCAGACGATTTTGCCGCCCAACACTTACAACATCCAACGTTGGCATGGACGAAGTGGTGCCTACTGCTTGTCTAGTTTCCACAACGGTGGAGCTCACGTTGTCATGGGTGACGGTGGTGTTGCCTTCATCACTGACTCGATCGAAGCTGGCGACAAGAACCACGTTCCTTACGGTCGTTCCAACGCGGGTGGCGACTGGCAGGCTGGCGCTGGCCGTCCAAGCCCCTACGGTTTGTGGGGTGCTTTGGGAACCAAGAGCGGTGGCGAGACCGCATCGGTCAACAAAGAAGGTGGCGGTCTAGGCATCGGGCGTAACTAAGCGTCTGGTCGACGTCAGTGATCCCGCTGGGGCACTGGTGACCGTTTTCCTGTTAACTTAATGAAGCGAGCATGGTCAAAAGCCCGTGCTCGCTTTTTTATTGCGCGATCCGACACGCACCGATTGTGCGTAGGTGTATCATTGAGTTTGCCTTGATGATCTGATTGGAAAAGAGGAACGCCGACAGTGACTAAGTGGATCGAATTTGATCAGCGACTTCGGCGAATTGCCGCGCTAATGCTGATGGTTGGCAGTGTGGTCTTGTCCGGTTGCAGCGGCGATCAGCAGCCAACTGGCCGGCCCGAGCAAACCGACGCTTCGCAAGGCACTGGTGCCGCTGGCGATTCGCCTTCCCTGGCTACCGATGCCATCGCAGGGGCCAAGCCTTCCAGTTCGGGGCCCTCGGAGAGCGGATCTGATCAGGCGATGATCAATCAGCCAGCGATCAATCAGCCAGCGGATCGAGGCGCCGTGCTCGCAGCGGCCGGTGAAGCGGCTGACCTTGGACAGCATCAAAAGGCGATTGGTCTGTTGCAGCCCCTCTTGCTGGCTGATCCCGAAGATGCAGAGGCCTTGTTCCGCCTGGCCAATGCCTATCAGGCAACGAATCGGCTGGAGATGGCGGTCAAGTTTTTGGAGTCCATCTCAGAAGAAGACCCCCAAGCGGGCTTACCTGCCTTGGGCCAGGCCGCCGATTGGTATCTGCAATTGGAGCAATACGACAAAGCGGAACGCAACTATTTGAAGGTGCTTCAGCGAGTGCCGACCTTTGTGCCTGCCATCCGTCAGCTAGCGCTGCTCTACAATCGTCAAGGCAGGCGTCACGAGGCAGTCGCTCAGATCCAGGCGCTCTGTCGCATCGGAGATGTTCGGCAGGATGAACTGCATGCCTTGTTGATGGTCGGCAGCGCGATTTACGACGACGCCTCGCAGCCGGGGGCTCGTCAGCGTTATCTGCCGATCGGGCCATCTGCAAAGGCACGCATCTTGTACACCGAAACCAAGTACCGAGAGGCGATGGAGGTGCTCAAGGAGCAGGCCAGTCAGCCCGAAACGCCGCTATCGATCAAAGCGTTTTACGGTTTGCTAGCCATCGAATCCCAGAATCAAGACGAGTTCGAGCGATGGTTTGCCAAAACGGATGAATCCTCACAGCAGTACGCTGAATACTGGGCAGCGATCGGAGCTCACCTAGTGAATCAGGCAAAGTTCGAACCAGCGGTTCGTGTGCTCTGTGAGGCGTTGGTTCGCGATCCCACCGATACAGGATCGCTCAGGCGACTGAATCAATCATTGCGAGCGCTTGGCCGTGAAGATGACGCGGAGCGTTGTTTGGATCAATACACAGCGCAGCGCGATGTGGTTTTGGCAGTCAACTCCATCGGCCAGCAAGCGAGTCCAAATGCGAGTGTTTTCACGACCATGGCTGATGGGTTGGAGAAGCTTGGTCGCGATCTTGAAGCTGTCACTTGGCGGTTGGTGCAAGCGCATTATGCGACCGATGGGCAGTCTGCTATCGAGCAGTTGAGCCAGCAGCGAAGTCGCTTAGCACAGTCAGCAGATGCCTTTGGCGATGAACTCACCAAGTTGTGTGGCTTGAAACGCGATGAGTTTCCGATGCCCGATTTGAGTGAACTGGTTCGCCCTCCGGTCGATGACCCACAGGCTGATTCACTCAACAGCGGACGGCAGTCAATGACGGTCGATGCCGATTCGCTTCCGCCCGTACGGTTTCGCAATGTTGCCTCCGAGGTTGGGCTGGAGCACACGTTTTGGATTGCATCGCAACCTCAGGTGGATCGATTCACGCTTTACCAGGCCATCGGTGGCGGGACTGCGGTCCTGGATTATGACCTTGATGGTTGGCCTGACCTGTACCTGAATCAAGGTGGCAGTGATGCTCCCAATTTCGTCAGCCAGCGGAGCAACCTGTTGTTTCGAAATGTTGAAGGCCAGTTCCAGGATCACACCGCCTCATCAGCGACGGAGCAATTCGGTTACAGCATCGGTCTGACGTCAGGCGATTGGAATCAGGACGGTTTCGACGATCTGGTCGTCGCAAACTTGGGCGACATCTTTCTGATGCTTAATAACGGTGACGGGACGTTTAGGCAAGTCAGGCTGAAAGCACCCAAAGCGGATGGTGAATTGATCAGTTCGCTGGCGATGGGAGACTTATCTGGCAACGGGTTACCCGATCTTTATGCGGCTTACTATGTGGAAGATCCCACCATGGTCAAACGTCCTCCGATCGACGCGCAAGGAAACATTGAAGTGATCTCACCCGCTTCGTTCACCCCAGCGATCGATAAGCTGATTGTGAATCACGGCGATGGCAGTTTCACCGCATCCGAAGTCACCGATGATCCGGCGGCCGCTAGCACGGGTCTTGGTGTGGTCATTGCCAACTGGGACAACCAAGATGGATTGGATGTGTTCGTTGGAAATGACATTCGGCCGAATCATTTGTGGGTGCGTGATCCGGAAAGCAGGCAATGGAGTGACATCGCCGCTGTGACTGGATGCGCGTACGGCCACGGAGGAAGTGCGACCGCGTCTATGGGCATCGCCGTGGCAGACTTTGATTCATCGGGAACGCCTGATATTCATATCACCAACTTCTTTGAAGAGTCAGTCAGTCTGTTCCTGAACCGGCAAGCAAGTTTCGTTGAGCAGTCCGTTGCTTTCGATCTTTATCAAGACAGCTATCAAGTGCTGGGGTTTGGCTGTCAGGCGATTGATTACAACAACGATGGCTTTCCCGATTTAGCTGTGACCAACGGCAGCATTGAACGGACGCCCGATGCACCCTTTCATCAGCCGCCGCAGTTCTTCGTCAATCTCGGCAAGCGGTTTGCATTAACGGACGTCGAGGATCCATCGGGCTACTGGCAGCAGAAAACATTGGGGCGATCGATGTCTCGATTGGACTTCAACCGGGACGGGCGATCTGATCTGTTGATTTCACATCTCGATCGACCCACGGCCATCATCCTTAATGAAACCGACAGTCAGAATCATTGGTTGCAACTCGAGCTGATTGGCACCGGCGCCGAACGCGATGCTATCGGCGCAAAGGTCACGGTGACCGCTGGTGGTCGCACTTGGTCACAGTGGATCTTTGGCGGCGACGGATACCTTTGTCGCAACGAGCCGGTGCTGAACTTTGGCATCGGTAGCCAAGCAGAAGCCGCTCAAGTTGAAGTCACCTGGCCGGATGGCAGTCAGCAGCGTCTCGGTTCGCTGCCCGCCGATCAGAGGTATCTGATCATCCAGGGTCAGGACGCCGAGCAGATGGTGATCGGCGGATCTTCGCTACCTGCGGCGGCGTTTGCGTCGCCGTAGTAGCAATGTCGAAGCACCTGCGAACCACAGCGTGACAGAGGCTGGTTCAGGAACCAGTGGTGATCCCGTGGTGCCCGGTGGGTCTTCCGGTGGGTCTACCGGCGGGTTTCCTCCGGGAGGACCAAAGCTTGGAGGACCACTCTCGGGGATGAACAGCGGTGGAATGGCTGCCAGCAAAATTCCGGGGCTGAAGAAGCCGCCCACGGATCCGCCGCCGCCTCCACCGAGCGAGGGAGTGCCAGAGCTGACGACCGCGTCGCATGGACTCGCACAGCAACTCACTGCCGGTTCCGCGCACGCGTCGGTAAACATTTCGCAGCAAGGGTTGCAGTGACACGTGCAGTCGCACTCGCCGCAGCCAGGGCACCAGTCGCAGCCGTTGGCGTGTCCGCAATGCCTTGGCCCCTTACAACCCCAGGTGTGCAGGAAACCGGCACGACAGGGGCGAGATTTTTGAAGACGTGCTACCCCGCGTAGATTGCATAACTCGATCACTCCCGCGCCTGTGGGTGAATGCTCCGCTATTGCCGGCAGCAATAGCAGGGCGATCAGAGCGAGGATAATACGGGGACGGGACATAGGTTGGCTGGACTACGGAAGTTGCATGCGAATGATGCAAGGCTGGCTGAGTTCGGGTGCCACGTGCGCCCGTGTGATTCGTAATCGATAGAATCACTACACCCAGTAGAATCGAAGCGGTGACGTTCATCGTCGCCGAAAATTGATCGCGATGATTGGCCTAAAGTGAATTCATGACCTATGGCTCCCAGGTTAGATGCAGAATAACCGAAGTCAATTCACTCTAATTTGACTTTTTTGATTTATTCTTCTCAAGTGTCTGCAATCTGTCACATGGGGCGTTCGATGTGCTTTGGATTAGCCCTGTAGAGGTTGTCTAATTTGCCTTTGCAGATGTAGTTTTCACGCCGTTCTGTGTGCGGAATGAGACCAATCGATAGAATCCAAATTTTCGTTACAAAGCAAACGCATGATTGAGTTCATCGCTGGCGTGCAGCAAACACCTTCGCGGCGTTAACACGCCATCTGGGAATGGCTTTCAGGAGTGCTTAGACAGCGCGTGACTCGCTTGCTCTGATGCAAAACGAAGTGTTGCTCGACGAGTTGTTGCCGCATCGCGGGAAGGCTTCAGTTAAACTGCACCGGGTCCAGGCAAGTGTTGCAGCCCTGAGTTTCTATTGAGTTCACCGCGTTTAACGAGTCACGAAGTTCATCATGCGAAGTCTTTTTCAGTCAGCGTTGCTTCGCGCAGCGATGTGTTTGTTGGTTGTCATCAGCGTCGGTCAATGGCTTCATGCGGCCAGTCCGAACGTTGTGTTCATTCTGGTTGATGACTTGGGGTACATGGACATTGGTGCTAATAATCCCGACACCTTTTATGAAACGCCGAACATTGATCGGCTGGCTGAAACAGGGACGCGTTTCACCGATGGCTATGCGGCAAACCCGGTCTGCTCGCCAACTCGCTACAGTATTTTGACCGGTCGTCATCCCAGTCGAGTTGATGCGACCAACTTCTTTACCGGTCGCCGTGCAGGTCGTTTTCTTCCGGCACCGTTGATCAATCATATGCCGTTGGAAGAAGTGACGATGGCGGAGGCCTTCAAGCAGCATGGCTACACGACGATGTTCGCTGGCAAATGGCACTTAGGCCCCACGCCAGAATTCTGGCCAGCCAAACAGGGATTTGATTTTAATTTTGGCGGTCATGACCGTGGGGGGCCATACGGTGGCAAGCGTTACTTTTCTCCGTACGGAAATCCGCGTTTGGTTGATGGTCCGGACGGCGAACACTTGCCGATTCGTTTGGGCACTGACACAGCGAACTTCATTCGTGATCACAAGGATCAGCCGTTCTTTGCCTATCTCGCTTTTTACAGTGTTCATACTCCGTTGATGGCGCCCAAAGAATTGGTGCAGAAGTACAACGACAAGGCCAAGCGTTTGGGCTTGGACAAGCAGGTTGCCTTTGCTGATGAAGAGCAGGTATTCCCCGGCGGCAAGCCTCGCAAAGTCAGGATCCTGCAAGCTCACACAACGTATGCTGCGATGGTTGAATCCATGGACCGTGCGGTGGGGATCGTGCTGAAATCGCTGGAAGATAACGGACTGGCCGACAATACGATTGTCTGCTTAATCGGTGACAATGGCGGTCTGTCCACCAGCGAAGGATCGCCCACCAGTAATCTGCCTCTGCGAGGCGGTAAAGGCTGGGTCTACGAAGGCGGGATTCGCGAGGCCTTTATCGTTCGCGCTCCCATGCTTGAAGGAACGGTTGGCACGTCCAGTGTCCCTGTCGTTAGCACGGACTTCTATCCGACCTTGCTTGAATTGGCGGGGCTTCCCAAGCAACCCAAGCAGCACTTGGATGGTGTGAGTTTGGTTGGCGCATTAAAGGGCCAAACCAAGGTGTCACGTGATGCGATCTACTGGCACTACCCGCACTACAGCAATCAAGGCGGATTCCCAGGCGGTGCGATCCGGTCGGGGGACTGGAAACTGGTTGAACGCTACGAAGACGGTCGTGTTCACCTGTACGATTTATCCAAGGACATTGGGGAAGCCAATGATGTTGCCGATCAGCATCCCGAACGCGTCAAGGAAATGCGTGATGATTTGCATCAGTGGTATCAGCAAGTGGATGCGAAATTCTTGTCCGCCAAACCCGATGGCCCTGAGCCTTGGCAGCCCGGCAAATAGTGGCAATCCTAGAGAGGCCTTGCCGGCGAAAAGCTTTGCGTTTGGTGACGTTCTCATGGGCCTACCAGGGCCATTTGTAGAACACCTTCGGCGTTCGGAAATTTCGGTGTGATTACAATCCGCCCAATCGGATCTCGCGGGTAACCATGGCTTGTTTGCCAGATTCTGTTCTACGAAGAAACATCAGCCTGCCCTGCGCCGTAGGTGTTCCACATTCGCTTTCAGACGTTCCGCTGAGAGAGCAAGTGTCATCTGCTGCATTGGCGTTAGCCAGAGCGGTTCGACCAACCGGCGCCGGCAGTGCGGACTAAAGCAGCAAGGTGTACTTTGACATCGCTTGGCCGGTCAGTGGGGCATCTGGGATGCTGTGCCCTGGCCGTTGATTTGGTGTTCGCACCGTGATGGCACCAAGCTATGATCAAATGCTGCAGTTTGTTCTGCTGGCATTTGTTTGTGGGCTGACCATTGGAAAATCAATGACGCGACTTTTTGCTGGGACTCAATTTGATCTCCCGCCAACCTGTGACCTGTGTGGTCAAGTGGAATCGGAATGCGGCTGTTCAGCAGCTCAGAAGCAGGCGTTGGCTGACCAACAGTCTCAGGAGCAGCAGGAGCAAGAGCGGTTGGCGATGCGCAAACCGCCCGGCAAGCAAACCGCCCGCGTGCGGTTTGAAAAACGCAAAGGCAATCGCAGGGTGACGGTGATCGCGGGATTGACGCATCAGGCTAATGATCTGCCCGCGTTGCTGGCTACGCTGCAGTCGGCTTGCGGAGCCGGAGGGACAGTCAAATCCGATCCGGACCTTGTTGAGCTACAAGGGGACCAAGTTTTTGCCGTCACAAAGAAGCTGAAAGAAATCGGCTACAAGGTAAAGTGACTCGTCGCTCACAGTCCCGGCCTGTTGGGGCTGGGCGACGGTTTGGTTTAGCGACGATTGCTAGTGCGTCTTAAACGGCAGTTTGAACAGCCGTTGCTTGGATCGAATCAAAGCTGATGCGGGCTTTTTTCCTTCTGCGGGCTGGTTGCTGGACGCTGTGTGCTCTTTCGTTGCCGCGTCTTGCAGCACGATGATCCGGTGCAGGAAGGTACTGGACTGGTCGAATAGCAGTTGGCTGTAAAGCCATTGCGGTCGTTGGCCGTTGGGGCATGGGACTTCAAAGAACCACCACACGTGGGCGCCTTCGGGCTGTCTGCCGACCCATTCGATTGGCATCCCGATTGCTTGCTTTTCACCGGCCTGCCGCTCTTTGGGAGGCTTCATCAAGAAGGCGTATTGACGTCTCAGTAGGTCCACCTGCCAGGACTTGGCGTCTGCTTTGCCGTAGCGTTTTTGCAGCCACTGTTCATCTTGGGTGTCCAGTCGCAAGGCAACTTGCAAGCTGTTTTCGGTCTGGTCCCATTGCAGTTCAGCAACGGTTTCATGCACGGGGTGCAGCATGACGCTGCCCAGCAGGAAGAGCAGTGCACCGGCGAGCATTAGGCGGCCTCCTTGGCGTTGCCTTTTGCTTTTTTCGGAGCCGGCTTTTCTTGTTTGGCTTCGGGTTGCTTGCGTTTGCGTTTTGCGGTCGCGGGTTGTTTTTCCGGGGCGGGCTTCTTCGCAGCGGGTTGCTTGTCGACTGCCGGTTTGGCGTCGGTCACTTTTTTCTTGGCAGCTTTCGGCTCGTCAGCGGGTTTGTTTTCTTCCGCCGCTTTTTTGGCTTCAGCAGCTTGTTTTGCAGCGGCAGCTTTCTTTTCGTCTTCCGCTTTCTTTTTGTCTGCTTTGGCGCGTTGCATTTCATTGCCACCGCGCGAGCTTTTGTACAGCTTGAAGCGGCTTGGGATCAAGCGTTTGGGCCAGTGATTATTGCTCGCTTCGACGTCTGCTGTTTGCCGTTGTGGATCCAGTTCCAGGCGGACAATTTCTTTGTCGGAGACGATCAGTTTGCTGGCTTTTTTGCTGTTTTGACGCCAGATTTCAGCGGGAAAGGTCATTCGCTCGCGGGTCTGGTCGTCATAGTGAACGTCGACAATGATTGGCATCACCAGACCACCTTGGTTGCTGAAATCGACCAAGTAAAAGTTCGTGGTGCGTTTGAGTAGTTCGCGCTGTTCATCGTCTAGCGAATCAAGGAATCGTTGAAAGGACTTGCGATCGTTTTCGGTGACCTTGCTGGGGTCGTATTCGGGGCTGTTGTAATAGTCTTTCAGTCCGGGTTGCCAGTCGATGCGTCGTGGAAGATCCACATTGCGAGATTCGGTGATCGTTGGCTCTTTGGCGTCCTTTTCCAGTCGTTGCCGTTCGGCACGTTCATCGGGATCGCCAGAGTCGATCAAGTAGAGTTTGACATCATCGATTGCGATGTCGACGTGTTTGGTGCTGTAGAACCAGCCGCGCCAGAACCAATCCAGGTCAACCCCGGAGGCGTCTTCCATGGTCCGGAAAAAGTCACTGGGCGTGGGGCGTTTGAACATCCAGCGGCGCGAGTACTCGCGGAAGGCAAAATCAAAGCGTTCGCGGCCCAGGATGGTTTCACGCAGGATGTTCAATGCCGTGGCTGGTTTGGCGTAGGCGTTGTTGCCGAACTGCAGGATCTCTTCGCTGCCGGTCATGATTGGCCGCTGGTTGCCGCCTCTCATGTAGGCCACGATCTTTTCAGGATCTCCGCGGCGGGATGGATAGTTCTCTTCCCATTCCTGTTCAGCAATGTATTGCAGGAATGTGTTAAGGCCTTCGTCCATCCATGTCCACTGGCGTTCGTCGCTGTTGACAATCATGGGGAAAAAGTTGTGCCCGACTTCGTGGATCACTACTGAGATCAAGGCGTACTTGGTCGATTTGCTATAGGTTCCGTCTTTCTCTGGCCGCGGGCCGTTGAAACAGATCATGGGGTATTCCATGCCATAGACGGGGCCATTGACACTGATGGCGACTTCGTAGGGATATTCGAAGCAATAGCGTCCGTAGACTTCCAAGGTGTGAGCGATGGATTCCGTTGAATACTGGCTCCACAGTGGTTCGGCTTCGTTGGGATAGTAAGACATTGCCATGACGGTTTTAGAACCGACTTGAACGCCCATTGCGTCCCAGATAAATTTTCGGCTGGCAGCGAAGGCGAAGTCACGGACGTTCTTGGCGTGGAATTCCCAGGTTTTGGTGCGTTTGGTGCGAACCGCTTCGTTTTTCTTGGCCTCCGCAGGCGTAACGATGAACAGGGGAGTCTTGCTCTTGGTCGCTTTGGCCAGTCGCTCTTTCCATTCCGGCTTCAGCACTTCGTCAGGGTTTTGGAGTGTGCCTGTTGATGAACAGACCATCTCGGCAGGCAGGGTGATGCGAACTTGATAATCACCTAGCTCCAAGGTGAATTCGCCGCGACCCAGGAAGGCTTTGTGCTGCCAAGCACCGTAGTCCGTGTACGCTGCGACGCGTGGATGCCACTGGGCGATTTCGTAAATGTAGTTCTCGTCTGATTCGAAGTACTCTTTGCCGCTGCGGGCGCGGATCGTTTTGGAATCGACGATGTTGTAGCTGTATTCCAGCACGACACGCGTGCTCTTGCCCGGCATCAGTGGGCGAGGCAAGTCGATTCGCATCATCGTGTCATATTCAAAGGAATCAAGCTTCTTGCCTTTGCCGTCGGTGACGGAACTGATTTTAAATCCGCCATCAAAGACCTTCTTGGCAAAGATCGACTGCAGAGATGAGAACGAGGCGCGGTCTGAAAAGCCACCCGCCGTTTCGCTTGCATAGGAGTTCGAATCGGGATCAAAGCGGTTTTGATCCAGTTGCACCCAGATGTAATTCAGGACGTGTGGCGAGCGATTGTGGTAGTCAAGTTTCAGCGTGCCAGAGAGTGATTGCTTTTCGTCGTCGAGTGTGATGTCGATTTCGTAGTCCGCTCGCTGTTGCCAATAGCTCGGCCCGGGGGCTCCAGAGGCGATGCGATCTTCACCAGGTGTCGGCCACCAAGGGTCAAGCTGAGCGAATGCGTCGTACGGATCGGTGTGCTTGGGATTGGCAGATTCAGGAGACTGGGCAGCAAGGTTGGTCGCCAGCAGTGACCCCAAAAGCAGTGAGCCGATCGTGAACAACAGAACCCGGGAGCGTGTGCCTGACATGAAGGCAAGGCGAGTGGAGCGAGCGATCATCAAATTCGTGAGGCAGATACGAGGTGGGGAGTAGACAGTGTCAACTGTGCCCAATTCTAGCCCGTCGACAACGCCCTGCCAGCGAGATTGTTCAGGAGCCAGAGATTCTGCGGGCTTTCTTGGTCCCTGGCACGCACGCTCGCTAGGATTGCGTCTGGTCGATCAGACCCAGGCAACGGCGGGAGGACGTCTTGGCGGCTTCATGTCATTGGCGAGTTCATGTTTTGGGGGGCGATGGCTAGTCCATACTGCGACGCGCCCATCAGGAAGCCTTGCCCAGGAGCCATTTACCAAGCCAGCGGCCCAAGCCCGTTCATTAAACGCGTGTTAACGGCTATGCTTGACCAATTGAGCTGTGTCTTGAGACTTTCGTGGCAAGCCTTTCTGCCCGCCAGTCTTGTTCGATGCCCGCCAGGCTTGATAACCTGTTCGGCGCTTTTTACACATGTTTTCCTTCAACCGGTGGCTGCTGTGGATTCCGAAACGACTGCATTGCAAGTTGGTTATTGCACGAATGTTCATGCGGGTGTGGAACTCGCGACGATCGGTGACAACTTGGTGCGTTACAGCGTGCCCGCGCGGGAAAAACTGAATCAGCAAATCGCTCAGCAGCGGCAGGTTCCCACGCAAGAACGGTTGGGCGTCGGCTTGTGGATTCCCGATCAAGCCTCTCAAGAGCTGATGCAAAGTCCTCAGCAGTTGCAGGGGTTTGCGGAACTGTTGGCAGCCAATCGGCTTTCGGCATTCACGATCAATGGATTTCCCTTTGACAATTTCCATCAGCCCAGTGTGAAGCAACGCGTGTACTTGCCGACTTGGGCCGATCGGCAGCGATACGAGTACACGCTGCGTTTGGCATCGATCCTGGCGGCCTTGTTGCCAGAGTCAGACGAAACGCAAACCGTCGGTTCCATCAGTACGCTGCCACTCGGTTGGCCAGCGAACCCCTTCGCGCCCGGTGATTCTGATTCGGCAGAGGCTCGTTTTGCCAAAAGTGGTCAGCAACTGCGTGAACTGGCCGCTCAGCTCAATGCGATTGAACAACAAACCGGCAAACGGATTGTGGTCGCGATCGAACCCGAGCCAGGTTGTGACTTGGACTCCGCAGACGACATGATTGACTTTTTTTATCAGCAGTTACCAGAACAAACTCATCGGCGGTACTTGACGATTTGTCATGACATTTGTCACAGCGCGGTGATGAATGAACCACAGCGCGACGTGATTGAGCGATATGCCCAGGCGGGCATTGCAATTGGCAAGGTGCAGGTCAGCAGCGCTATCACTGTGGATTGGGCATCGATGGCCGTTGCAGATCGTCCCGAAGTGCTTGCTCGGTTGAGTTCCTTTGCCGAAGATCGCTACCTGCATCAAACGGGACAGGTCGATCGCCAGGGAGATTTCAAGTTGGCAACCGACTTGCCAGAGTTGCTGGCTGGGATCGATCCTGCCACGCTTGACGAAGTCGAACGTTGGATGATCCACTTTCATGTGCCGATCTTTCTGGAACAGATCGGGCGGCTGGGAACCAGTCGGGATGCGGTCCGAGCCTGCCTGCAAGCGATTGGATGCTGTGGTGATCCCAACGGTTTCGTCCCCGGCGTGGACTTCACAGGCCACCTAGAAGTCGAGACCTATGCCTGGACGGTGTTGCCGGAGGCCGAGCGGCAACGAGGCTTGTCCGATGACATCGCGACGGAGATGTTTTGGTTGTTGCAGCAGCTCTATGGTTAGGCCGCTGGGGGCATCTCGGTGTTGCCGGAGGCCTGCTGCGCGTCACGCCGCTGATTGACGTGATGTGTTGTGCTTCACAAGCTAGCAAGTTAGCGCGTGTCGATCATCAGTCTCCGCCAAACATCACCGGGACGATCCCGTAAACGCCACGGGTAAAGACTTGATCAATCCAGTTATCCCATCGCACGATCGGGCGTTCGGGGACGATCACCACATCACCATCGCGTAGCCAGATCTCGTCCGCAGGGGTGGGGCGTTTGCCGAACACGGCACCTTGCAAGTCAAGCATGGTCGAGATCAGGCGCCAGTCTTCGGCGCGGCGGAAGATCACGACCTGTCTCATGTTGGCATCGGGGACGTGGCCGCCGGCCAGTGCAATCGAGCCCAGGACGGTGGTGGGGCTGTCTAATTGGTAACGTCCCGGTTGGCCAACTTGGCCTAGAACGTAGATGTTGTGTGCGGCTTGCTGCCGTAAAATCGGTTCGGTTTCCAGCCCAACGACCAACTCTTGGTAACGAAGATTGACCTCTTTCTTTAGTTCTGGCAGCGACATCCCTTGCACGCACAGGCCGCCAATGCCAGGCAAGCGAATCTTGCCGTCCGGGGCAACGACCACATCGATGAACTGTGCATTGAGGCCACTCTGGCCGCCCACAGTGTTGCGAATGTCATCGGCAAGTCGATTCGTTCGCACCGGGGTGACATCAATCGATGGTTCGTCGTAGTGTTTCTTGTAACGCTCTTCCAGCATCTCGCGAAGTTGACTGACGGTCAGGCCGGTTGCCCGCAACTGGCCCAGTAAACGAACGCTAATCGTGCCATCGGGTTGAATCTCCAGGCCACGTTCGAAGCTGCCACGGTTCAGGTCGGGGTCGGTTAGCGATTCAATCATGATCTCATCGCCTGGCGTCAGACGGTACTTGCCGCTCTGTTGGCGGCGCGTGATCAAGTAGATGACTTGCAGATTGTCGCCAGGGCGCAGTCGATAGGTTTTGAGGTGTGCATAACGACTGGGGCCTGCATAACCGCCGGGACCATAGCCGGAAAAATTCATCCGGCGCATGTCTGCCCAACGTGCCTCGGCGCCACAGTGAAGCTGGCAATCGACACCCATCAGGCAAGCATTGCAACTAGATTGGCAATGCTGGCAGGTCTGATTGGGAAGCTGGCAACCGCAGGATGATTCGCTCGTCACGCTGCCAGTTGGTGTTGGCAGCAGTTCAGATTGAGCGGGGCTGACAGGGCCAGCGGGGCTGGCGGGGCTGGCGGGGCTGGCGGGGCTGGCGGGGCTGGCGGGGCTGGCCAGTGCTGGTTGTTGGGCGATGACTCGCGAGCTGCTAGTCATGCTGGCAAGCACCATCACAATGGTGAGGGCTGGTCGAATGTTCCGAGCGAATGGATGGAAAAACATCTGGGGGCCGAGCTGAGAAAGCGTAATCGTGACATCTGGTTGGGGCAGGACAAACGACGATTGATCAAACCGTTACGGTTGATCGTTGGCATTCTTTTTAAACAATTGACTCCAGAAGCCTGTCTTGGCGGGCTGAGCCAGTTGGGCTGGCGGATTCAGCGGACGCTGAGAGGCTTGTTTAAAAGGGACGGTCTGTGCCGCGGTGTTGCCGCTCGCCGATGGGGCTTGGCGATTGGCGACCGTTTGGGCAGGCACGGATCGGGCGGTCTGGTTGGTCGTGTTGTTGACCTGAGGTGAAATGGCAGCAAACTCTGCCGGTGTCAGTTGGGTGACCTGAGGGGCGCGAGTGGCGGGGCGTTGCGGAGTCCGACGCTGAACCACTTGCCGCACCGCCTGGTTGCCACTGCGTTTCCGTTGAAGGTCGTTGAGTGCTTCGGCGATGGACTGCGATGGCGACAGGTTCATCGCGTGAGTCAAGGTTGCCTGGGCTTCGTCTAGCAATCCCATGTGAGAAAGCTGCGCGCCCAGTTGCAGCGCCAGGCTGGTGTTGCTTGGCTGGCCTTCGAGTGCTGCGCGGCGCAGGCAAAGTGCTGTTTCTTCGGGGATCGGGTTCGGCGTGGATCGTTGCAGGCGAATGGAGGCGATCAGGTCCATGGCCTGTGCCGCGCCAACATGCCGCCTAGCGATCGGCACAAGGTCGATGCGTGCGGATTCTAAATACAGGTCCAGGGCCTGCGTCGACGTGACACGAGCGGTTGCATCGCCGATGACAGCCTTGCTCTGGTGACTGCGGATAATCTCTGAGACCAGTTCGGGCGTGATGGGACGCCCTGGGCTGGCAAAGTCCTGGGACTCGTCCAGTGTAGAGCGCGCCTTTGACAGCCGTTGCACCGCCCATGCCGTCGCTTCAATTGACCGCTGAGTATCATGCAGGTCGATGGCGGAACAGAGCAATTGCAGGCAACGCCATGCGGAAGCTTCGGCCGACGCGTATGCACCAATTGCATATTCGTGTCTCGCGTCGATCAATGCCTCCGATGCACGATGGTCACAGGTTTGCGCGGTGATTGATTGCAATGGCCCGTGCGGTCTGCTGGCGTGTCGTGTCGATGCCAGTTGTTGCGGGCGGTTTGTGACGTTCGCTGATGCAAGGGAGGCTTTTGTCGTCGCACGCGCTGACGCAATCGGCCTGGCCGTTTCTGAGTTGTGACTTTCAGGGACAGTGGCAACAACGGGGGCAGTGGCAGTGATAGGACCAGCGATAGAGTCAGAGTGCTGGGCGGAGTTGTTTTGAACCGCAGGTGTTGACACGACGGGATTTTGGATAATGAAGCGTTTGTCGAACAGCGGTGGTTCGGGAGTGTGATTAGGAATGGTTGTCGTTGGCGGCAATTTGGGTTGCTGTGCAACTTGATGTTTGTTGTTCGCTGCCGTTGCCGTGCCTTGCACCACGCGCAGGAAAGGATTCGTTTGAAACGCAATCCCACTGTCCACACGCTTTGTCGTCGGCGTCTGTGTCCCGCTTGAACGCCCCGCAGGATTGGCTGCGAATGGATTGATTGAGCTGATGGATTGAGTGTCGGGCTTGCTTGCTGGTTGAATCCCCAATCGTTTTGGCTTGAGGGGTTCGCGGTTTTGATTTTCGGGCAGTGTCGCGAGGTTTGGTTTCGGCCGGGATGTCGTGTTCGCTCCGATTCGGCGGACATTGGCTGGCGTGCTGGCCGTTTGTTGGTTCTCTGTGGCCACGCGAGTGGTGGGCGATTGAGCCGTGAAGAAGGGATTGCTTTGGCTGGCTTGATCGGCGAACGCAGTGGGTAAAGCGTTGCCAGTGGACAGGGCGCTAGCGACCAGCAGGGGCGCCGTCAACGTAGCGATCAAGGTAGCGATCGAGGTGCGGCGTTGACGTCTCTGGCGATTCTTGAAGCGGGGCAAAATCATTGGAACGTGCGTTGGACAGAGGCCAGAGAAATGGGGCAAGGAATCTGGGGGGATTGAGCCGGCGATTGCCTTTCGGCCGCCGACTGCCCGCGGATGAGTCCTCTGTTCACTAAAATCGGAATGACTGCACTCAGCCACGTTGCAAATCCGTTACAGCACTCACGAAAATGGCCCGGCGGGCTAGGGATTCGGCACAACCGCTAAACTTTAGGCGGCTTCCTTCGGCGCGGATCGGCTGATCTTTAACGGTTGGGCTAGCTGTCTGGCCGCCTGCTTGGCTGGCCCCCTAGCGGGTTGGCTACTTAAGCGTTGGTTACCGGTGCGCGATGCTGCATTGGATCGCGGCTGGGAACTTTTTCACGCGGGTCGGTTGACTTTCAGGTAGCTAAGGTTAATTTCTGTCCTGTTGGTGGTGACGATCTGGCAGTGGCCAGGTCGTGAACAGGGAACTCCGGTGAAACTCCGGGACGGTCCGGCCGCTGTAAGTCATCTGCGTCCTTAACAGGTCGCTTCCTCGATCGTTTCTATTGCCATTGCTCCCATTTGTGAGCGAGAAGGCTGCGATTGGAGGAAAGAAGACAAGTCAGAAGACCTACCATCGACAAGGCGACTCTGCCAATTGGCAGCGTTGTGCCCTCCGGGATAAGGGCGGTTGCTGCGATTGAGATTCAGCGATGACCACCAGCGGTTGCTGGTCGTTTCTATGACACGCGAATCCTGATCGATCCATGTCTCTGAAGAAGATTTTCCGACGCATTCATCGGCGAACGATTGATGCGCACAGGATTTGCTCTCATGTTTTTTGATTCACAGATCTCTTTTGAAAACCAGTCTCGCTGTACTGGAGAGCCCACTGGAAGTCGGCGCGGCGCCGTTGGGCGCGTTCGACGAACAGGTTTTACACTGGTTGAATTGCTGGTTGTGATTGCGATCATCGGTATTTTGGTTGGTTTGCTTTTGCCTGCCGTTCAGGCCGCTCGAGAGGCCGCGCGGCGGATGTCGTGTGGTAACAACATGCGGCAGATTGGATTGGCGATTCACAACTATGAATCGGGATTCAAAGTTCTGCCCAAGCAATCCCAGCAGCCCGGTCCCGGACGCGCGTGGACGACCAAACGCGGGAGTTGGTTTACGGCGATCTTGCCTTATGTCGAGCAAGATGGTTTGTTCAAAACGTTTGATCCGGATTTCCACTGGCATGATCCTCAGAACGCCGAAGCGGTTTCGACGAATGTCCCGATGCTGACTTGTCCCTCGGTTCCCGAACGCCCAGGATTCGAATGGACTCTGTTTGTGGATTACCCCGGCAGCGGCACAAACTATCAGTTGTCTGCGCGTGACTTTTTTCCCGGTGCAACGACGGACTACGCCAATGTGGGTGGCATTGGTCGCCAGTTGAACGATGTGCTGCCTGCGCGGCAACGCTTGTACGATCCATACAACTGCGGCGTGTTGACAATGAAGGGGACAAAGTTTGCGGACGTGCTGGACGGTCTGTCTCAAACGGTGTTGATTGTTGAGTGTGCTTCTCGACCGTACCTGTATCAAAACGGACGCTGGATTGGTGACGGTGCGACTCCCAAGACGTGGAGTGGTGGTTCGACGATCACCAGTCCCTATCCTACTGGTGGTGTTTGGGCGAGTCACCTGAAAGGTTTCTTGGTTGATGGGGCGCAGCCGGATGGCAACACAGCGATCAATCCAGGGACCTGTGCAGTCAATTGCAGCAATGATAACGAAGTCTATTCGTTTCACCCGGGTGGAGCCTACGTCGTGATGACCGATGGGTCGACACGGTTTGTGACCGAATCCCTGCCGATCGAACAGTTGGCAGCGATGGTAAGCCGTGACGGTCGCGAGGTCATTGAACTTGAGTGATCGACCGCTTGGCAATGTTGTGATGGTGATGGGGACAAGTTCCTCGGCTGGGAAAAGCCTGATCACCACTGCGCTTTGCCGAAGCTTTGCCAGGCGCGGTCTGCGTGTGGCTCCATTCAAGTCGCAAAACATGTCCAACAACGCCTCCGTCTGTGCTGACGGAGGCGAGATCGGGAGATCGCAGGCGTTGCAGGCGATCGCCGCGGGCGTTCAGCCAACGACGGACATGAACCCCATCTTACTGAAGCCCGAGGGCGACACTCGCTCGCAGGTGGTCGTCAACGGCAAGCCGACGCCTCCCCTAGAAGCTCAGGCTTACTTCCGCGAGCGAAAGAAGCTTTGGCCGGTCGCGACGGCGGCATTGGATCGATTGCGGTCGCAATATGATCTGGTGGTCATCGAGGGTGCTGGTAGTCCCGCAGAACTGAATTTGGCGGATGTTGAAATGGTCAACATGTCCGTCGCCCGCTATTGTCAGGCACCGGTGTTGTTGGTTGGCGACATCGAGCGTGGCGGGGTTTTTGCACAGCTATTGGGGACGCTTTGGCTCTTGCCCCCGGAAGATCGACGATTGATCCGCGGTTTGCTGGTCAATAAGTTTCGTGGTGATCTGTCGCTGTTTGATCGTGGTGTGGAAATTCTGCAGGAGCGTGGTGGTGTCCCCGTTCTGGGTGTGCTGCCATGGGTTGCCGGTTTGAACCTGCCAGAAGAAGATGCAGTTGCTTTAAGCGATCCGCTTCGCTTTGCTCAGTCACCTGCCGAAAATGCGATTGATGTGGCTGTCATTCATTTGCCTCATATCGCGAACTTCGATGATTTCGATCCACTGGTTGCCGAGCCCAGTGTGGCGCTGCGGTATGTGCGATCGCTGGATCAGTTGGGGTCACCTGAGGTGGTGATCTTGCCAGGCACAAAAAATACTCTCGGCGATTTGCAGTGGTTGAAGGACCAAGGTTTGGCGGACCGTTTGAGTCAGCTTGCCGAAGAAGGTGTCGAAGTGGTTGGCATTTGTGGTGGCTATCAAATCTTGGGTCAGTCGATCGACAATCCAGAACGTCTGGAAAGTGGTGTTCCGCATGCCGCTGGTCTGGGCCTGTTGTCGGCTAGCACACGCTATCATGCCAGCAAACAAACATTGCAGACAACGTTCCAGGTGACCGGTGATGAAATCGCACCGGGAACCGCTGGCTTAACGATCTCTGGTTACGAGATTCATGTCGGCCAGACCTCCACGAGATCACCCTGGCTGAGCCGATCCGACGATGATCTGTCGTCGGTCCCCTCGGCTGTCGAGCGTTCGCCATTGGATGGTGCGCACGCTCGAAAGGGAAAGGTTTGGGGCTGTTATCTGCATGGATTGTTTCACAATGATGACTTTCGCAATCGTTGGCTGGTTAAGCTGGGTGTGGATGAAGGTGCGTTGTCTGGCCCAGGGACTGAACATCAATTGCAACAGGATCTCAATCGCCTCGCTGATCATTTTGAGGCGTCGATTGATATCGATGCTTTGCAAGGCATTATTCATCAAGCATCGTCCGAGTAAGGAGTAAATTGTGCCGGAAGACATCAACGAAAAGCATCGTCAACGGATGGAGCGAATCAATGAAATCAAAGATCGCCAGCTGGCTAGCGCAACCGAAGAAAAGGGATTGATCATCGTTCATACCGGTAGCGGCAAAGGCAAATCGACCGCTGCGTTCGGAATGGCGATGCGCTCATTGGGACAAGGCATGAAAGTGGGCATCGTGCAGTTCATCAAAGGTGCTATCGCCACCGGTGAGGCAGCGATGATTGAAAAGTTGAGCGAGCAGGGCTTTCCTATCGAAATGCATACGATGGGTGAAGGCTTTACTTGGAAGACTCAGGATCGTGAACGCGACATCGCCACCGCCATGCGCGGCTGGCAGAAAGCGACGGAGCTGATCCGTGATCCCAGTTTCGATTTGATCATCTTGGATGAATTGAATATCGCCACCAAGTACGAATACATTCCCGTTGATTTAGTCGTCGATGAATTGTTGGACAAACGCGAGATGTTGCACGTCGTTGTCACGGGCCGTAACGCCGATGAGCAACTGCTTGAGGTTGCTGATTTGGCTTCTGAAATGAAAGTCATCAAACATCCGTATTCGAAAGGCATCAAGCCGCAGCCCGGAGTGGAGTTTTGATGTCTGACGGTTCGGGTTCGATCACATTGGTGTTGGGTGGCGTGCGGAGCGGAAAGAGTCGCTTTGCACAGGACTTGGTCGCGGCTGTGGGCGGTGAACAGGTCACCTTTGTCGCCACCGCTCATGCTGGCGATCAGGAAATGTCGGACCGCATTGAGCATCATCAGCAATCACGTCCAGCGAGCTGGACAACCATTGAGTCGCCATTGAATGTTGGCCGGCGTCTGGCTGCTGTGGAACAGCTCCGTCCAGTGGTTCTCCTGGACTGTTTAACCCTGTTGGTCAGCAATGTGCTTTGCCAGCCGGATTGTCCGGAGGATCAGGAACTCTGCCAGCAGCAGGTTCTGGATGAAGTCAATGCATTGATACAGGTCGCTCAGCAGCGTTCGCTGCACCTGGTCATTGTCTCGGGGGAAGTCGGTTCAGGGATTGTGCCTGAGCATCGATTGGGCAGGCTGTTTCGCGACCTTTTGGGGTTTGCCAATCAGCATCTCGCCGCCGTCAGTGATCGAGTGTATTTATTAGTCGCAGGCCAGGCGATCGACGTCAAGCAAATCGGTGTCAGCGTCGAGGACGCCGCTAGGCAAGTGGCCCCGTTAAAGGTTCAGTCATGAAGCGATCACGCGTATGCAATTGGATAGTTGTTGTCTTGCTGGCTGTTTTTTCGGGCTGCGGAGCCGATCCGGCTGGCTCGCCCGGTTCGTCTAGTGGAAACAGCACGGCCGCTCAGCAGGATGCGGCTGTTGCGACCGAAGAGCCAAAGGTTGTTGTGATCAACGATCTGGAAGTTCGGGATCGACTCGATCGCGTGGTGCGTTTGGACCAGCCAGCGGTCCGAATTGTGAGTTTGACGCCCGCAAAAACAGAGCTGCTCTTTGCGCTAGGGTTGGGCGACAAAGTGGTGGGCGTGACGCGGAACTGTAACTATCCAGAGCAGGCGTCCAGGCGGACGAAGGTTGGCGGCGGGACGCTCGAAAGCACCAGCGTTGAAACCATTCTCAGTTTGAAACCAGACTTGGTGATTTGTAAATGGGATTCGCACCAGCCAATGATCGCATCCTTGGAACGATTGAAAATTCCAGCCTGTGCCCTAGGTGCCGAAACCTTGGATCAGCTTTTTCAGGAAGCCCGTTTGATTGGGGCGTTAACCGATCGACGTCAGCAAGCTGATGAGCTGGTTCAGACCATGCAAGCCAAGCACCAGCGGTTGACCAAGCTGGTTCAGCAGGCCAAGCCAGAAAAGCCGATTCGTGTGTTCTATGAAGTCTGGGACGATCCGTTGATGACTGCTGCACCGAATTCCTTTATCGGCGATGTGTTGTCGATGGCTGGGCTGGAAAACATCTTGACTGAGACGCAAGTGCGTTATCCCAAGATTAGCAGTGAAACGGTGATCGCAGGTGATCCGCAGCTGATCCTTGCCCCGACCAGTCACTTTGAAGCCATCGAGCTGGATTCGTTTGCCGCGCGTCCGGGCTGGTCGGTGATCACGGCGGTCAAGAACGAGCGAATTCATTTGGTCTCTGGTGATCAGATTTCGCGCTGTGGTCCGCGCATTTTGGATGCGTTGGAAGAGATCGTCCTGATCGCGTATCCAGAATTAGACGCCGCTGGCGAAGAAACGGCTGCCGCTTTGGAGGCTAACGAGTGAGCGCCCGTGGTTGCATCATCGTCTCTGCGCTGCTGATGATTGTCGTCGCGTCGCTTTCGACCATGATTGGTGCAACCTCCGTGACGTTTGCTGATCTGTTGGCGATTCTGCAAGGCGAGTTACCGGCCGACAATCCACAGCGAATCATCTTTCTGGAACTGCGACTGCCGCGCGTGATCACTGCAGCCATGGTCGGTGCTTCCTTGGCTGCCTCAGGCGTTGGCTTTCAAGGATTGTTTCGAAACCCATTGGCCGAACCGTACATCATCGGGGCCTCGAGCGGCGCTTCACTGGGCGTCGCGTTGGTGGTCGTCAGTGGATTGCAGTTGTCGTTCTTTTCGCTCGGTGCGACGGCATTGATGGCGATCGTGGGTGCGGTGGCTGTCGTGATGTTGGTCGTCGCCATCGCCTCGGCGACTTCCATTCAGTCCGCTTCATCGTTGTTGCTTGCTGGAATTGTTGTCAGCAGCATGGTCAGCGCGATCGTCTCAGGGTTGATGTTTATTTTCGATCAGCGAGCGATGGTGATTTTATCTTGGCTGATGGGATCCTTAGCCAGTGCCCAGTGGGGGAGCGCCGCGTTGGTCACGCTGTTCGGCGGCATTGGGATGACGGTCATCGGGCTATCAGCCCGCGCCCTGGATGTTTACTCGCTAGGTGATGTCAGCGCTCAGTCGTTGGGTTTGCCGCTGCGTCGGTTCCGTTGGTTGATCATTGTGGCTGCCAGTATCGCCACGGCAGGTGCCGTGGCGTCCTCTGGCATCATCGGGTTTATCGGCCTGATTGCGCCTCATCTTGCTCGCATGTTGGTTGGCGCAAAGCATGCCGTGCTGATCCCATTAAGCATTTTGCTGGGGGCCACGCTGGTGATCGTTGCTGACGTGCTGGCACGCACGGTGATTGCTCCCGCTGAGCTTCCGGTGGGAATTTTGACGGCGATCTTGGGATGCCCCTTCTTCCTATGGTTGTTGCTGTCCAATGCTCGCTCTGAAAAGGGGATGCAGTAAGATGGCGAAGTTTTCGGTCCACGATTTGTGCTTCGGGTATACAGCGCAGCGGTTGGTGCTAAAAGAATTGTCTCTGCAGTTATCGCCAGGCCAAGTGCTGGTGCTGTTGGGTGGCAATGGAGCCGGCAAAACGACGCTTCTGCGGATCATGGCTGGCCAGTTACAGGCCTCAGTGGGAAGCGTCTTCATTGATGACCGGGAGTTGCGTGACTGGTCACATCAGCAGTTGGCTAAGCAACTGACCTTGATGCCACAGTTCGAAGGCAATGAATCGGGGCTCAAGGTCGGCGAAATGGTTTTGCTCGGACGCAGCGCGCATCGTGGTTGGTGCGTGCCGTTCAGTGACGAAGACCATCAAGCGGCTGATCAGGCCATGAAGCTAGCCGGGTTATCTGAACTGGCTGATCGTCCCATCGCAACGCTTTCGGGTGGCCAGTGGCGGCGGACGTTGCTGGCGCGGTCACTGGCTCAAGAAGCGTCCATCTTGTTGCTTGATGAACCGACAAGTGGGTTGGATTTGAAACATCAGTTCGAAAGTCTGCGGCAGATACGCGCCTTGGTCAAAGAGCGTGACTTGATCGCTGTGGTCACGTTGCATGACTTGAATCATGCCGCTGCGTTCGCGGATCAGATTGCTCTGCTCTCTGGTCAGCAGCTATTGGCTTGTGGGCCTCCTGAGGAAGTGCTGACCAAGGACTTGATTGTTCAGGCCTTTGAAATTGACGTCATTGTCACCGAACATCCCATCCATGGTACACCGCTGGTGGTTCCTACTGGAGAGGTGACGCGATGATGGTTGACTTGGAAATTCGCTGTTTGATTGTGTTGTTGGCGGCAATGATTGATGTCGTTTGGGGAGAGCTGCCAACGCGATTTCATCCCGTGGTTTGGATGGGGAATTTTATCTCCATGTGGCGAGATCGTTGTCGCTTTGAGCGGCCGATTGCTCGATTCATGTACGGTGTGTTGCTGGTCGTGACGGGGTGCCTGTTGTTTGGCGGTGTCGGGTTGGGGGGGCAGTTGCTGCGTTGGCAGATCCAGTCATGGCCAGTGTCCGTGTCCAGCGTTGGTTGGTTGCTGTTTGTCGCTCTTGTAAGCTTGACGTTGGTGACCGGGTGTTTTTCGATCCGTCTCTTGTCGCAAGCTGGTGATTCCGTTTCGCGGCAATTGCTCGCCGGCGACTTGGCGGCCGCGAGGCAGCAATTGGCATATCACCTCGTCAGTCGCGACACCAGTCAACTGGATGCTTCCCAGGTTTCAGCGGCTGCGATTGAGTCGGTTGCAGAGAATACGTCCGATTCGGTTGTCGCACCGGTGTTCTATTACTTACTGTTTGGGCTGCCGGGAATCTTGGTCTATCGTTTCATCAATACTTGCGATGCGATGATTGGATATCGTTGTGAGCGTTATCTTTGGCTGGGGAAAGCTGCAGCGCGGCTTGATGATTTATTAAACTGGGTGCCGGCGCGGCTGACAGCGATCTTGATGTTGTTGTGTCGACCACGGCAATGGGTTTGCGCGACGCGGGTGTGGTGGCGAGATGCTGGTAAAACGGCCAGTCCTAACGCCGGCCATCCGATGAGTGCTGCCGCCGGATTGCTGGAGATTGAATTAGAAAAGGCTGAGCATTACGTGCTGGGGCAGGGGCAGCGTCAGCCCACTGGCACCGACATCAAGGCAATGTTGCGGCTGTTCAAGCATAGTGTGGCGATGTTGATGTTTGTCTTGATTCCTGTCGTGCTTTGTGTCCAGTGGGGAATCACATGAGTGATATGCAAACCATTCGCGAAGAGCACCACGGCGGCTTGGACCTGCGCGAGTTGGAGCCACTTGGACTGAGCCCTGATCACGTCCTCGATCTGAGTTCTAACGTGCTGTCGGTGGTTCACCCTCGCAGTGTCCGTCAAGCGGCAGCTGATGCCGCGTTTGCTGACTACCCGGATCGTGATTCAAACCAGTTAAAGCACTGTCTGGCTGTGCGACACAGTGTTCCACAGGAGTCCTTGCTGATTGGCAACGGTTGCAGTGAATTGATCCACCTGCTGGCCGAGACGGTGCTGGCCGCCAATGACAAGGTCTTGGTATTGGGGCCGACGTTCAGTGAATACCAGCGTGCCTCGCAGTTACAGGGCGCTCGTGTTCAGCAAGTCATGGCAAGCCAGCCTCAGGACTTTGCCGAGTCAGTCGAGCAACTGGAGCATCCGTTACAGAGCGAAGCGATTGCCTTGGTATGGATCTGCAATCCAAACAATCCAACCGGGCACTTGTTATCGCGTTCGACGTTACAGACGCTGGCGACAAGCCATCCGCAGACGACCTTTGCGATCGATGAGTCCTACATTGACTTTGCCGAGAATGCAGAATCAATGATCGGCTGTGGATTGCAGAATGTGATCGTTCTACGGTCGTTGACCAAGTCGCACGCATTGGCAGGTGTTCGGCTGGGCTACGCGGTGGGCGCGCCGGACCGGATGTCTCAAATGACCGATCGGCGTGTTCCCTGGACGGTCAGTGCCGTGGCTCAAGCGGTTGGCCGTGCTGTGTTGGAACAGCAGTCGCACTACGACGCGGCAATGTTGAAGCTGCAAGGCTGCAAGCAGCGCATGCTTGCTGGATTACGAGAACGTGGATTTCAGCCCCTGGATTCCTCGGTCGGTTTTGTGCTGGTGCCTGTTGATGACGGAACTGCGTTTCGTTTGAATTTGCTGCGGCAAGGCGTGGCGGTGCGCGACTGTGATTCATTTGGGCTCCCACAGTACGTGCGGATTGCGGTCCAAGACGATGCCGCGACCGGTCGCTTACTCGCTGCGCTCGATGGTGCTGGTTCGGCGGGCGTACCAGTGGCGGAATGCACGGCGACCAGGACCGACTGGGACAGCGAATTTCGCGATCAGCTGCACCAGCTGTTTCGGATGCGCCGCGATGTGAGACACTTTCAACGCACTGCCCTGCCAGTGGGCGCGATGAAGCGTTTGATTGACACCGCTTGCACCGCGCCTTCGGTTGGGTTGAGCCAGCCATGGCGGTTTGTCTCAGTCAATGATCAGAGTACTCGCAAGCAAGTTGAACAGGACTTCTACAGTCAAAACCAGCTCGCGGCTCGGCAGTACAACGGCCAGGCCCAGCAGCAGTACTTGCAGTTGAAACTGCAAGGCATTCGTGATGCACCGGAGCAGTTAGCGGTCTTCGTGCAACAGGATCCTGATCAGGGAAAAGGGTTGGGCAGACAGACGATGCCTGAAACCGTGGCCTATTCCGTGGTTGCGGCGATTCAGAATTTTTGGTTGGCCGCCCGAGCGGAGGGAATCGGTGTGGGTTGGGTTTCGATCGTTGATCCCCAACGGACCAAAGCGGTCCTAGGAGTGCCAGCGTCGTGGCAATTGATTGCTTATCTTTGCGTTGGCTATCCTAGTACTCAGGCAACGCTGACTCCGGAGCTAGAGCAAAAGAACTGGGAGCAGCGACAGGATGCTCAGGCGTTTTGGAGTGAGTCCATACAAGGTCAGCTTCGCCGAGCCCTGGCCATCACCGGAGACAAACCACGATGAGTGAGATCGAAGGCCATGCAACCGACTTGGCCGCAGACGTCCAAACGCGGCTCAACACACTTTGCAAACCCCCAGGCAGCCTCGGTGGCCTGGAGGATCTGGCAGCTCAGCTTTGTCTGACACAGCGAACATTGACGCCACAAACGAAGCCTCGACACGCCGCGATCTTTGCTGCGGACCATGGCGTCACTGCTGAAGGGGTCTCGGCTTGGCCCAGTGCGGTGACCGGCTTGGTGGTGCGGCAGATGGCCAATCGAAAAACCGCCAGCGGTGTGTTTGCCGATGAACTTGGCTGCAGTTACGAAGTCGTTGATGTGGGGCTCATCGAACCTTTGCCATGCTATGAAGGTGCCGCAGTCAATCAAGCTCAACAGCGCGGCACGGCAAGTTTAGCGGCTTCACCAGCCATGACATTGCCGCAGTTCCAGCATGCTTGGCAAGTGGGGACGCAGGCGGCCACCGGCGCCATGGAGGTGGGAGCTCGATTGTTGATCGGTGGCGAAATGGGAATTGGCAACACCACTTCAGCTGTTTGTATGATCGCTCTTTTAGCGGACGTGACCGATGGAGCACAGGTGGATCAAATGGTCGGCCCCGGCGCAGGGGCTGACGACGAACAGATGATCCGCAAACGAGCGGTGATTCGTCAAGCGATCCAGCGAGTACAAGGTTTGGGGCCCAGTCACGCGGAAACCATTGCGTGCCAGGTTGGTGGGTTGGAAATCGTTGCTCTGGCTGGTTACTACGCAGCGGCAAGCCAGTCAAACTGCACAGTCGTTGTCGATGGATTGATTGCCACCTCGGCTGCCTTGCTCGCCAACGCGATTCGCCCCGGTTGTCGGCAGCGGATGATTGCGGCGCACCGCTCGACCGAACCGGCTCAGCAGATTGCGCTTCAGCACTTACAGCTCAAGCCGATGTTGGACTTGCAAATGCGACTTGGTGAAGCGACGGGTGCACTGGCAGCATTGCCGCTGATGGATTTAGCGTCGGCGATGATCTGCCGAATGGCAACGTTGGACGAGTTGCAGGCATGAGTCGGTCCGATCAAGACACTGATTTGAAACGCCCGCCGTCGTTGTGGGAAAGTTTTGCCACGGCCGTGCATTTTTTGACTCGCATCACTGTTTCCAAGATCGCGATGGATGATTCGCTGGATCATGCTCGTGCACTCAATCGATCGGTGGTTTTCTTTCCCCTCGTGGGCGGCGTGATTGGATTGGCGACCGCAGCGCTGGTGTGTGGTCTCGCTTGGCTGGGCTTCCCTGCTCTGTTGGCCGCATTGATGGCGATTGGCATCGAAGCGTACTTGACCGGAGCGTTTCACGAAGATGCGTTTGCGGATACCTGCGATGCGTTGGGAGGTGGCTGGACGCGTGAAGACGTTCTCAAGATCATGAAAGACAGTCGCTTGGGAACCTATGGCACGATGGGGTTGCTAATTGGCGTTTCGATTCGCTGGATGGCAATCGGGACGATGGTCCAAGAGGATTGGCAGTGGACGCTGGCTGCAGTTGTTGCCGCCGCAGCGCTGGGGCGATTCGCAATTGTCACCCTGATGAGCACGACGGCTCCGATTGGCGATCGAGATTCACAAGCCAAAGATGTTTCGGGCAATCAATCAGGAGGTCGACTGCTGGTTGCCGGACTGTTGATGACACCGTTCTGTGCGCCATGGTTTGTCCTGCGTCCTTGGCATGCCGTCGGTGCGATTGTGGCCGCTGGCATCGTCTTGTTGTGGTACCGACACAAGATTCTCAAACGTTTGGGCGGTACGACTGGCGATCTGCTGGGCGCCTCTGGTTTTTTGATTCAGTTAGTGATCTTGATCGGAGCATGCCTGCGATGAGTGATTCGCTGGAGGTGTACCTGATCCGGCATGCCAGTGTTGAAGACAAGTGGCGCGGGGTCTGCTATGGTGCGATGGACGTGTCGCTTAGCCGTGAAGGCGAGGCAGCCTCGCTTGAACTGGCTGCCCAGGTTGCCGCCGTCATCCAACCCAAAACCCTGTTGCACAGTGGCTTAAAACGAACGCGATTCTTGATCCAGGCAATCGCCAACGCCATGCCCGGTGCGGTTGATGTGCGTGAAGATCATCAGATCCAAGAACGCAACTACGGTGACTGGCAGGGGCTGACTTGGGACGATGCTTATCAAAGTGACCCAGAGCACTTTCATCACTTGATCGAAGATCCCGAGGGATACTTTCCACCGGCGGGAGAGTCCACTGCACAGATGCAACAGCGCGCCGTTGCTTGGCTAGAGGGGCTGACGGTGCAGCAGAGTCCCGTGGTCGCGGCGGCCCATAGTGGCACGATCGCTGCTTTGGCTGGTGCGTTATTAGGGCTGCATGCTCGGGACTGGAGTCCCTGGATGGTCAAGCACCTGAAGATCGTCCAGTTGCGTCGAAACCGTGACGGGGTCTGGAGCGTTCAGCCATTTCAGATCACGCCGCCCACGAAGTCCCCGCCAGACCGTTCGGATGCCCGTTAGCACGGCACCCGATCACAAGGGACTTGCGAGATGAATCGTGTTCAGGCGGCTTTGGGCAAGCGGATCGTAAAGGCAGTGCCTTTGCCAAGGCTGCTGTCGACGCGAATGCGTCCTTGGTGAGCGTCGATGATCTCTTTGCAGGCAGCCAAGCCAAGCCCAGTGCCGCCCTTTCCCGATTCATCGGGACCGCTCTTGGTCGAAAAGAATGGTTCGAAGATGTGTGGAAGCGTCGCCGGTGGAATGCCGCTGCCCGAATCTCGAACGACAAGTTCAACGAATCCCGTTTCTGAACTGTTTCGCAATCGGATCACCAATTCGCCGTTTTGCCCCATGGCTTGGCGAGCGTTAATGATCAAGTTAAGCAAGACACGTTGCAAGTCGTTGCCACTGGCGATCACTGGATCAACGTCACTGGCAATCTCTTTGGTGACAATGATGCGATACTTGTTCAGTTCACGCTCCAAGAGCACCAAGGTGTCTTCGATGATTGGACCGAGTTCAGTGGGTTCCAGCGAAGCCGATCGGTTTTTGGCTTGAGCAAGGATCGTTTTGGTGATTTTGGCAGCCCGCTGTGAGGCTTCCAAAATCTTTGCCAAGGCCTTATCACGCGTGGCATCATCACGATGGCGGACGCCTAGCTGTGCATAATTGATGACCGTCATGAGCACGTTGTTGAACTCGTGCGTTGCCGTGCTGGTCAGTTCACCCAAAGCCGCGAGCGCTTGTGATTGACGCAGGCGTTGCTTGAGGTGTTCGATGTACTGTTGTTGATCGCGGTTCGCCAAATCGTTGGCGTTCGGTTCGCTGCCACTTTGTGGGCTGGGGTTTGGTTGATTGGGGCTTGGTTGATTGGGATTCTGTTCGCTGCGAGTTGGGACGCTGCGAGTCCGTTCTGTGATGTGCTCGCTGCCGCTCATTGGACGTTGTTCAGGTGGCACGCTGGTCCCGCTCGCTGTGGAGGCTTGCTTGCGACGCAGCAGCAAACTGCCTCCGGAAACGGATTGTTCTTGTGAGGCAGAAACCGTTTCGGTGGCATTCGGTGCGTTCATGTTCGCCGTGCAAAGTAGATAGGTCTGTCGAGTTGGCAATGATGTGTCGCCCCAGCCAAGCGTTCGGATGGATTGCCATGACTGACCTATCGTCGTAACGGTCGTGTCTGCTACACCGATAACGCAGGTGCAGGAACAGATTGCCGATTCTTGCAAAGACTACTGCACCCGCATTGCTTTTCTAATCGGAACAGTCATCGGAGCCATCGAATGTCATCTCAACACCGATTCGCCCCCGCGGTCTCGCCTTCAGAGACCATCGCGTTCAGCTCTGCTACGATTCAAGGCAGCGAGAATGTTGCCAATCGGCTCAAGTATGCGGTGCAAACCGCAACGGAAATGGGGTTTGAAGTCCGCATGGTCGTGCTGGAGGATCAGTCGCCGGGTTGGTGTGTGATTGGAGCACGAAAACTGCTTTTTCTGGATCTAAAAGCCACGACCCGAGAGCAGCTTGAACAACTCGACGCGATCATTGCCAGCTATTGCAACCGTGTCCCCGGGACAACCGACGATCAGTTGGCAGCCTAAACTTCTTCATCCACCGAGATTCGGACCGGATTTCGTCGCTTGCTATACTATCGGTTGAACCACAACCGATTAGGGTTTAAGTGGAACGGGTTAGCGAGGCTGCCCAGCACTCGAGCGACGACGTAATTCAGGCGACTTGGATGATCTTTCGACAAATCAGGCTGACGGCTGCCGGTGCGTTTTGCCACCGAATGGGTGTTGGTCTGCGCGCCGGTGCGGACCTTTTGCGATTGCTGGAAAGCGAAGCCAAGCATGGCTCCTCGCGCCAACGCGAAGCGTTTCAGCACGTTCTGACCGAGGTCAAAGCGGGACTGTCCATCAGTGAGGCCATGCAGCAGCGCGGCGATTTCTTTCCCAACCTGATGATCGCGATGACGCGTGTCGGTGAAGCGACAGGCCGGATGGAAGCGACCTTCCTGACGATGGCGGAGCATTACCAAAAGCAAGTTCAGATGCGCCGCTCGTTTTTGCAAATGATCATGTGGCCCATGATCCAGTTGGCGATGGCGGTCTTGATTATCTCCGGTTTTATCCTGCTGATCGGAATGCTCGGGCTGCCTGACATGCTGGGCTTGGGACTCACTGGCGAACGAGGTGTCCTCGTTTTTTGGGGCTACTTGGCTTGCTTTGCAGCGATCATTTTCGCTTTGATCTATGGCTACAAGAACAACGTCGGAGGTGTGCAAAACATCATCCCGCTGTTCTACATGATTCCGATGCTGGGAAGTTCGTTGCAAACCATCACGCTGGCTCGTTTTACACGCACGTTAGCCTTGTCGATGAGTTCCGGGCTGGATCCTGTGCGCAGTGTTCGACTGAGCTTAGACAGCACCGATAGCGCGTATTACCAAAGTGGTGCCGTAGCGTTCAAAGAGGCCGTTCAGGAACGCGGGGCGACCATGGCGGGCGGATTGATGGCCACGGATCTGTTTCCGGATGAGTTCCTGCACCTGGTGGAGGCCGCTGAATTATCGGGGACTGAAAGTGAGTCCGTCGAGCACTTGTCGACTGAATATCAAGCTCGCGCCGAAATGGCGATGAGTGTGATCGCTAAGTTCGCTGGCATGGCGATCTGGTGTTGCATCGCCATCATGATCATTTTCATGATCTTTTTGATCTTCAAGAACGCTATCATGGAACCCTATCAGGATGCCATGGACTTCTACAACGAAACCGGCAACTGATCGCAACCGGACTCCTTGGCACGCCTTGCGTGCAGCGCTCGTTTGACAGAACGTGGCGGGGCATCACCCGCGGCGAGCGCCAAAGCGGCTCGTCAGGATCCGCAGCTCGTCCATCGCTGGTGCGATTTCACTCCGGCCACTGCGAGGGAATCAGCCGAATGCCACCTTGGTTGGGCTTGCTTGCGACCTTCAATGAATCACGAACATAGTCGTGGCACTGAATGCACAGGCTGGTCATGTGCAAGTAAGCATAGTGAGCACCTTGATGGTTGCCGGTGTTGGCCAGGTGCTCTAGCTCTGTGCACTGACGGCGAAATTGCTCACTGTAGTGTTCGTACACGGCGTCACGAGCTCGTGGCCACTCGGCAGCTTCACTGATGATCTTCATTTGATGGGCGCCAGCAACGACGGCGCGCATGTCTTTCCGCAACAGGCCTTCCAGGACGGCTTGAGACTGCTTCAATTTGGATCGCATCATGAACCCTTCGGCCTGCTCGGGCCGGCTGATCGGTGGATCGGCAGTTTCCGCTTGGCGGATCATCAATCCGCTGGTCAGCAACGTGAGCACTGTGGTGATCGCGATGACGGTGCGTTTCATTTGTCAGCCTCTTGCTTGTTTGGGGATTCCAAACCCGGCCCCAAAGCGTGTGAACCACGCGCTGGTGCTTGGTTTCGTTGTTCCGGTGCTGAGCGTTCAGTTCCCAAACAACTCAACGCATCAGCCAATCGCCGCGGATCACACCGCAGGCTGAATGCTTTCCTTGCTAATGAAAAAATCGGATCGGAAGCAAGCTGTGATTCAATGCAATGGGAAAAACTGGCGTGGTTTTCACGCCGCTGTGTCACCGTGTCACAGATTGTGGTTGGAGACCTGACGGACGGGGTTTTCCGTCACCGTCGATGCGGCCGCAGCAGTACCGATGGAAGCCAGCGGAATAGGCCTAGTTGGGGGCTAGCGGTGGGGTTTGTCGTTGGCGTACAGTTACTGGTTCTGTTGGAATTTCTCGCAATTGACATTCGGATCGATGGCTTCACGCGCACACTCAGCAACCACCAGCCACTCCAGTCGTGCGATCCGCATCCGAGGCGCGCGAGTGCACAACCTACAGTCGGTTGATGTGGACATTCCTCGCGATGCCCTGACGGTGATCACCGGTGTTTCGGGGAGCGGCAAGAGCTCGCTTGCCTTTGATACGCTGTTTGCCGAAGGCCAGCGGCAATACATCGACAGTCTGTCCGCGTACGCGCGTCAGTTTCTTGATTCGCTGCCTCGGCCTGATGTTGACTTGATTGACGGCTTAGCACCCACTATGGCGATTGATCAAAAGCCGGGTTCGACGGGGGCTCGCAGTACGGTGGCCACGATCACCGAGATTTACGATTATTTGCGATTGCTGTTTGCGCGGGTGGGGATTCCCCATTGTGGAAACTGTGGCGCCGCCGTGGAACGTCAGTCGCCCGACGCGATCTGTCAATCGTTGCTGAAGTTACCTGAAGGCACGCGCGTGGTGCTGTTAGCGCCAATGGTTCGCGGCCGCAAAGGCCAGCATCGTGAAGTGTTCGAAGCGATCGCCTCGGCCGGTTTGGTGCGGGCACGTGTTGATGGCGAGATGTTGCCGCTGGAGGACGTCGGCGAACTGTCGCTCCGCAAGAACCACACCATTGAAGCCATTGTCGATCGCTTGGTCATGCGTGAGGGCATTGAAAGTCGCGTCGCTGAATCGGTTGCGCTTGCATTGAAACTGGGACAGGGGTTGCTGGTCGCCTCCAGTCAACAGGGCAACTCTGGATGGACAGATCGATTGTTCAGCACCGCGATGTCATGTGTTCAGTGCGGTAGCAGCATCGAAGAGATCGAACCACGAACCTTTTCTTTCAACAGTCCCTACGGTGCTTGTTCCACCTGTGATGGTCTCGGTCGCATGAAGGACGATGAATCCGATCAACCTTGTGCGGCTTGTGGTGGCACGCGTTTGCGTCCCGAGGCTCTAGCGGTCACGGTGGCCGACGCTTCGATCGATCAAGTCACAGGGATGTCGATGCAGCAGGCCGAAGAATGGATCAATCAATTGGGCCCCACCCTGACGGAGCTGCAACAGGCGGTGGCGCGACCGATCAAGCTAGAGGTCAGTCAACGATTGAACTTCCTTCAGCGAGTGGGGGTTCAGTATCTGACCTTAAACCGTGCTGCGGAGACACTCTCTGGTGGTGAATTGCAGCGTGTTCGCCTGGCAACCAGTATTGGAAGCGGTTTAGTCGGTGTGTGTTATGTTCTGGATGAACCTTCGATTGGTCTGCATCCGGCTGACCATGATCGACTGATTCAGGCCCTGCGAGATCTGCAACAGCAGGGCAACACCGTGGTGGTGGTTGAACATGACGAAGCCACGATGCGTGCCGCCGATCGACTGATTGACGTCGGGCCTGGCGCTGGGACGCAAGGCGGGAAGATTATCGTTTCCGGCACGCCCAAGCAGGTTCAAGCGAATAAACGGAGCTTAACGGGACAGTATCTCGCTGGCAATGATCAGCCAGTGGTTCCCCAGTCACGTCGCACTCGTTCCAGTGAATTGGTGCTTTCGGGTGTGCGGACTCATAACTTAAAGAAGGTAAAGGTCCGTTTACCACTGGGATGCTTGATCGGCATTAGTGGTGTCTCCGGCAGTGGCAAGAGTTCGTTGATCGGTGACACGCTGTTGCCCGCGGTGCGTTATCAATTGGAACACGGCAAGAAGATGCCTGCCTCGGCCAGTTCTGTGACCAAGTTTTCTCGTATCAGTGGCGTTGATCAGCTTGATAAGTTGGTGCCGATTGACCAGGCACCGATTGGACGGACGCCACGCTCTTGTCCGGCAACGTATAGCGGTGTGATGGATGAGATTCGCAAAGTGTTCGCCAAAACGCGGGAAGCCAAAACACGTGGCTTTGGAGCCAATCGATTCAGCTTCAACGCTGCTGCTGGGCGATGTGACTTGTGCAAAGGGCTGGGCGCCGAAAAGGTCGAGATGAACTTTTTGAGTGATCTGTTTGTCACCTGCACGCGCTGTGGTGGCAAGCGATTCAACCGACAGACGTTGCAAGTTCGATTCAAAGGCAGCAGCATCGCTGACGTCCTGGCGATGACTGTCAATCAAGCCTGCGAATTCTTTGAAAACGTTCCTTCCGTGTTTCGGTTGCTCAGTTCCCTGCAGGCGGTTGGACTGGGATACATGCACTTGGGCCAAAGCAGTACCACGCTCAGTGGCGGTGAAGCACAACGGATCAAGTTAGGCACCGAACTGGCTCGCAAAGCCACCGGCCAAACGCTCTATGTCTTAGATGAACCGACCACCGGATTGCACTTCAGTGATGTCAAGCGACTGGTGGGAGTCTTGCAGCAGCTCGTTGATCAGGGGAATACCGTGATTGTGATTGAGCATGACTTGGACTTGCTTGTTGGTTGTGACTGGCTGATCGATTTGGGGCCAGTCGGCGGCAAAGATGGCGGCCAGTTGATGGCTGAAGGAACTCCCGAGCAACTTGCGGCACTGAAAGGGAATGTGACCGGGAGATACTTGCAAGACAAGTTGAATCGGTAATGCTCTGTCGCTCGTTCTACCCCCTTAGGCAGGCGGGGCAAGCACCGTAGGATTGCGATGCGATGCTCGGTGACTGTGTTGGCGATCAGCTTGCCGGCGAGTCGTCATCCCAAGGTAGTGGAGGCGGATCGGGCAGGACGATGAGATCGCCTTTGGCTTCATCGGGAATGGGAAGGATTTTGTGCTGGGTTAAATCCACAAACACCCAACGCGTCTCGACTTTGGCCAGCAGTGTTTGATCGGCAGGCCGGCAGATCCAGTATTTTCGCCGCGACGCAAAACGCTGCATGTCATGCACCCAGGTTCGGATGACAATTTCGTTGTCCGCAAACGCTGCGGCGCGATACTGAATCGTGTGTTCGCGAACGACCCAGCCGACGCCCTGCTGCAGTGCTTGCTGGCGATCCCACCCCAGGGCCTCGGTGTGGCGGTGTGCTGCCCATAACGACCATTGTAAATAACGCAGATTATGAACGTGCTGTTGAGAATCGATTTCGTCCGCTTGGACCGTGTGAACGGTGTCGAAAAAGGCCGGTTTCGCTGGCATGGGACTGGAAATTCTCGGATGAACGCGATTGATTCGAGTTTGCCGCGTCGATTTTGACGACCGCTTGCATTTTGCTCGTGATTCTGCACTGTCCCAAAGCGTATAATGAAATGGAAAACCTGACCAGCACCGATCGGCAGAGGCCGCTGGAGACATTGATTCTGTGCTGGAACTCATGCGGCAGAGAGGCAGTTGAGTCTCGTACCGCCATCAACTCTCACTGCTAACCGACTTTCCCAATCGACGATCCCATGATTCGAAAACAATCTGTTCTACTTTGCACCGCTGTCGCTCTGGGCGCGATCTTGGCGGCAGTGCTCCCGCAAGCTGTTTTGACCCAAGCACAAGGAAACCCTGTTGTGACCGCAGTTCCTGCAGAAGGTGATTCATCCGACGACAAGCAAAGCTCTGGCAAAGCCGTGGCAACTTTTGCCGGCGGTTGCTTCTGGTGCACCGAAGCGGTTTTTGAACGGATCGAAGGCGTTGATAATGTGGTCAGTGGCTACATTGGCGGAAGTGTTGACAACCCAAACTACAAGCAAGTTTGCAGCGGACGCACCGGGCACGCTGAGGCCGTTGAGATCACTTACGATCCTGCGAAGGTCGAATTTGAAGAACTGATGGAAATCTTCTTTGCCACTCATGATCCAACCACCTTGAATCGCCAAGGTGCTGACAGTGGAACCCAATACCGCAGCAGCATCTTTTTTCACAATGATCAGCAACTTGAGGAAGCCAAGAAGTACATTGAGAAATTGAACAAGACCAAGTACAACTCCAAGATCGTCACCAAGTTGGAAAAGGCTACGAAGTTTTATCCCGCTGAGCTGTACCACCAGGACTTCTTTCAAAACAATCCGAACTACGGTTACTGCCAAGCAGTGGTTGTGCCCAAGGTTCGTAAAGTCAATCGAAGCTTTTCGGAGAAGCTGAAAGACAAGTAGTCTTCGGTTGTGGATCTTCCTCATCAACAATCAGCGAGCAAACGCTGACGAGGTTTCGTGATGAAAGCGTCTGTCGCCTTTGCTTGCTTGGTCGGATTGATTCTTCAATGTAGCAATGAAGCCACTGCACAAGTGATTCAGCTGCCTAGCTTCAATCACTTTTACTACAACGGCGGCTCGGTATGGGTGCCCGACGGAGGCACCGCGTCGCTGGGTGGTTTTGGCTATTCGGCGTACAACGTCCGTCGAAGGCGTGGGTTGGGGTTCTATCCTCGTTACCCTGGCTATTACGGACCCATCGTGAATAACTATCATTCGTTGAGCATCAGTGCCAACGTGATTGATCTGAATGCGATGGATCAGCAACTGATGGGGGTGCCTGCGGGGCAGGCGATTCCCCGAGCGTTGGAAGCCAGTCGCTTGAACCCCAATGCTGGCCATGCCGATGTGATCGGCATGATTGATGCCCATCAGCAAATCGCTCGCCGAAATGATGACGAGGGCAGTCAGTTGGTGCGTTTCGCTCGTGATGCACTGAAAAAGGGCAATCGTCGCCGCGCCTACGATTCCTATCGCATGGCCATCGACGTGCTGGAATCGCAGTACTTGCTGGACTACGCACGCGATGAATTCAAACGCCAATTTCCCGACGGCAAATTGACCGAGTAGCAAGCGGATTGGCAAAAGCCAACGTGTTCGGCATGCCTCGCGCTCTCTCTTGCAAGCTCGCCGTGCCGGCAAGTGGGCCAGCCATGGCATTGCACTGGTTAACGCTTCAAGTCTGCAAGCATTGGCGGATTGCCCACGCATTGTTTCTGCCTGCGAAAGTGCTGGCGGTTGTGTAAACTGTGCGTCTCGATGTTGTCCCCTCCTTCACTTCTTGATGTGCACCATGCTTGATCGTCGACGCTTCTTTATGGGTTCCTCTGCGGCGGTTGCTGCTGCGGGTTTGGCAACGCAATGTTCTCAGGCCGAAGCACTGGCCGCGGCGGAGGAAATGCCCGTGCGTTTTGCGCTCAATACCAGCACGATTCGCGGACAGAAACTTCCCATTGACCAGCAGATCGATGTGGCTGCTAAAGTCGGTTACGATGGGATTGAGCCCTGGCTTGGCGACATCAATCGGTACGTGGAGCAAGGTGGCAAGCTGGCTGATTTGAGAAAGCAGATCGAAGATTCCGGTTTGTTTGTCGCCAGCGCGATCGGGTTTGCGAATTGGATTTCCGAAGACGAAAAGCAACGTCAGGAAGGATTGGAAGTTGCTCGTAAAGACATGGAAACGATCGCTGCACTCGGTGGCAAACTGATTGCAGCTCCGCCAGTGGGCGCACATCGTCAAGGCAGTCCGCAGCCTGAGCTGCCAGCCATTGCCGATCGATACCGCAAAC
This sequence comes from Stieleria bergensis, assembly GCA_007745635.1. Lineage (GTDB taxonomy): Bacteria > Planctomycetota > Planctomycetia > Pirellulales > Pirellulaceae > Stieleria > Stieleria bergensis. Next base: position 6,183,458 of record CP036272.1, on the reverse strand, counting down.
TGTGTGAACTAGGGCAAAGCATCGGCGTCAAGCCGCAGTTGGAACTCTGGGGATTCTCGCCAACCTTGAGCACGTTGAGCGAATTGGCCTACGTTGCCACGGCGGCACAGCATGAATCTGCCTGCGTGTTACCAGACTTTTATCATATTTACAAAGGCGGCAGTGACTTCGCTGGATTGGGCATGATCGAAGCCTCGCGGATGCACTGTTTTCACATGAACGATTATCCCGCCGAACCCGAACGCAGCAAGATTGCAGACCGCGATCGAGTGTTTCCCGGAGATGGTGTTTGTGAGTTGCCAAAGATCATCGCCATGTTGATTGGCAATGGTTTCAAGGGCACATTTTCGCTGGAGCTATTCAACCCTGAATACTGGAAGCGTGACGCGGTCGATGTCGCTCGCGAGGGCCTGCAGAAATCTCGCGAGGTCGTCAAAGCGGCGTTAGCGGTCGTGTAGCGCCACGAAGCCGTGGATTCACTGTGCTGTTAATTCACTGTGTCCGGCAGTTGATCTGCGAACGCTTGCCTTTCGCAGAGATTCGGCATGGTGCCCTAAATTTGGGGGCCTGAGAGGGTTGGAATTTATCTCAATTCCCCTCCACCACAGCCTGCACACTGTCCTTGAACGCTGCTGGACACCATAATTTGGCTTTCTATCTGAAGACGTTGGCGTCCCCCGGCGTCTGAGCTCAGTTCCCTTTCTGCCAGCACAAATACATCCATGCCCCGAGATTTTTTGAAAGGTGTTCAGGACGAGTACGACGTCGTTGTGATTGGGAGTGGCCTAGCAGGTTTGACCAGCGCCAATATCTTGGGGCGAGCTGGGCATCGTGTCTTGTTGCTTGAACAGCACTACAAGCTCGGAGGCTTAGCCACATGGTTTCTGCGTCCCGGCGGTCACACCTTCGACATCTCGTTGCATGGCTTTCCCTACGGGATGATCAAGTCCTGTCGGCGTTATTGGAGTCGTGAGATCTCCGATCGGATTGTGCAACTGAAGAATATTCGTTTTGACAATCCACAGTTCTCGCTGACGACGACGTTTGATCGCCAGGACTTTACTCGTCTGTTGGTGGAAAAGTTCGGCCAACAAGAAGCGACGGTGAAGGCGTTTTTCGACACCGCCCGCGGCATGAATTTCTATGACGATCAAAGCACCACCACGGGGGAACTGTTTCAGCGGTTCTTTCCCAATCGCAATGATATCGTTCGCTTGTTGATGGAGCCCATCTCATACGCCAATGGATCAACACTGGAAGACCCAGCGATCACCTATGGCATCGTGTTTAGCAACTTCATGAACAAAGGTGTTTACATCTATGAAGGCGGCACGGATGATTTGATCAAGCGGATGAAGAAAGAGTTGGAGTCCAACAACGTTGACATTCGGATCAATTGTCCGGTTGATAAAATTGACATCAAGGACGGCAAAGTCAGTGCTGTTCAAGTCCAGGGGCGAAGGATCCGATGCCGCGCCGTGGTTAGCAACGCCAATCTTCGCACCACCGTGCTGAACATGATTGGCGAAGATCGACTGGATAAGGACTTTGTCCAGCAAACGCAAGACGTGCGTTTGAACAACAGCAGCACACAGGTCTACATGGCACTCAAGGAAGGTGAATCCATTGACGAAAGCAGTGGTGATCTGTTCTTCACCAGCACGTCCCCGCACTTTGACACTCAATCACTGCTCAGTCGCGACATCACCAGTCGTACGTTTAGTTTCTATTACCCGCGCACGCGGCCTTGGAAGAAGAAAGAACGTTACGCCATCGTAAGCAGCACCAACGCCAATTGGTCTGACTGGGCGGATCTGTCCGAGCACGAGTACGAAGAAAGCAAGGCGGACCTTGTTGAAACCACCTTGGATGCCTTGGAACGATACATTCCAGGTGTTCGTGACAAGATTGATCACGCTGAAGCGGCCACGCCAAGAACGTTTCAGCATTACACCAAGCATCAATTGGGAGCCAGTTTTGGCACCAAGTTTGAAGGCTTGGCGGTCAGTCGTGATCTGCCCAATCAGGTCGGCGGCATGTTTCACGCCGGCAGCGTTGGTATCATCATGAGTGGCTGGTTGGGAGCCATCAACTACGGTGTGATTGTCAGCAACGAAGTCGATCAAATGTTGACCAGCCAGTCGTCAGCAGCGGTTTAGCAAACCGCAGGCTACTTGCGAGCAATCCAAACGCTGCGCTTGGCATGTCGAAGCACGTACTTGCTGGTGCTGCCCAGCAGAATCTCATCCAGCGTGCTGTGGTTTGAATCGCCGACCACAATCACGTCGGCATTGGCTTGCTCGGCAGCGTCAATGATGGCTGGTCCGATGCGACTGTCGTGGACTAATTTCGATGTCACCGTGGGCCATTTCGTTTTGACTTGCTGAACGGTTTCTTCAGCTCGCTGTTTCATGGCTTCGTAGATTCGTTCTTCGTTGATCAACGCGTCGGGTGACAGGCCAGTGCCCAGCAAGTAGTCATAGATAGGCGCGACGCAGACTAAGGTGACCTGCGGAGAGGCCTGCCATGACAGTGACATGACTTCCTCGACCGCGTGATCAGCTGCCGATGATCCATCGTAACCAATGACCAAATTGGGAGCGTCTTTGCTTTCCGTCGCAGAAGGTTGTTCGGGTGGCCGGATGATCAGCACGGAACATTTTGCCTGCGTGGCCACGCTGTCCGAAACACTGCCGATCAGCAACCTGCCAATGGCCGAGTGACCTTGGGCTCCAATGACAATCAGGTCAATGCCAAGATCCTCGGCCGTCGCTAGGATGACTTTAACTGGATGTCCCGATCTGGCGAGCGTGTCGATGCTTTGGCAGCGATCGTTTAGAAGCGACTTGAGCTGGTTCTGGTGCTGCTCTGTTCGCGTCCGCTCGTGGAGCAGCATTTCCGGAAACCAATGGTCCATGTTGTCCGGATTCAAGATGGCAGGGTCGCCAAGTGCCGTCACGATGGTTAGATCCACGCGATGATCTGTTTTCCACTGTCTGATCCAGTCAGCTGCGGCTAGAGCATTGTCAGAGCAGTCGGTCGCTAGCAGGACTTTCATGGTCCGTCGTCCGTTGAAAGGGGACAGAAAAAGGTGTTGTGCAAGCAGGGACAGCAAGGCCAGTGTCTTGCTGTCGTTATCGCATCAGTCGGCAGCGCTAGCTGGACTCCGTGGAATTCGAACGCTCACCCAGTGGCCCGCCCTGGCCTAGGAGTTCTTCGCGGACGTGATTGCGAGCAACCCAGACCGAGCAGTGAGCGTGACGCAAGACGAATCGAGACGTGCTGCCCAGCAGCAGGCGGCTCAGCGATGACCGCTGAGCCTCGCCGATGACAAGCAAATCAATGCCTTCTTTTTCAGCAAACTCAATGATGCCTTCGCCAACATGATCTGCTTTGACCAAATGAGTTTGCAGCTTGGGTGCAACTTTCATCAGGTGATGCTGAGCAGTGAGTAGCCCTTCCTCGTACAGCTTGGTCATTTCGTATTCTTCGCCAGCCACGCGTTGGCCAACGAAGTCCGAAAGGTAGGTCTCCACTGTCAGGACATGGAAATCTGCACCGGTTCGCCAGGGAATGGTTTGGACTTCCTGCAGAGCCTCAATGCCTGATGCGGTTTGTTCATAAGCCAACAACACGCGGATCGGGCGTTCCGATTTCATCAAATCGGTTGGGCGAACAACCATCGTGCTGCAGGGAGCGTGAGTGGCCACGTAGTCGCTGACACTACCCAACAGCATGCGGCTGATCTGTGAATGACCACGAGCACCAATCACCAAGAAGTTCGCTTGGCAATTGTGAGCTTCCTGAACGATCGACTCGCCAACGGGACCATCAGAGACAACGTGACGGAGTTTTACGTCGGCTCCTTCGAACATCTCGGAAACTTGTTGGTAAACCGTTTCCGCGTGATTCTTGTCACGTTCGAACGCTTTTTTCAGGACTTCGCCGGTCGAATAGTTGCTGTGAATAAACGGCCGTTGAACCACGGTCAGGACCGTCAAGTTCGCCACGCCGCCGGAATGAGGCAGGTGGGCAAGCAGCTCAGCGGCGTGCATCGATGGATCAGAACCGTCAACCGCCAGGAGTACATTTAGCATTTCTGTGCCCTCCGCTGAGCATCAAAACCTTCAGTGACTGGTGCAGATCGCCTGCCACTTCCAATGGAGTTTGGCATGTCTGCAACGCCTATGATAACGTATCAAAAGGCATTGCAAATATGGTGCCGATGCGAAGACTGACGGTTCGCGATTCTAGCGGATGCATTGAATTGCCACGCATTGGCTGACAGGCCCAAGGAATTCATCGCATCGCCGCGCATGAAGTGAGATGGCGAATCTCCCGCTTGGGTCATCTGCAGCGTCTGGGCGATCGGCTAGAGAGAGGTTAGTGCGCGATTAGGCGCGCCGTGTGCGATTTGTCTCAGCTCGCGTGCGTGCGATCGTCTGAAGCCATTCCTTAGGTGACAGGCGGTGCCTTTTCTATTTGGGCAACACACGAAAGGTCAACGACTGTAAACGCCATTGGCCCGCCGGTTCCGTTTGATAATGAGGGCTGCTGCTCAGGATCAAAGACTCTCCTGCCTTCAAGACACCGACGTCGCTGATCACGCCTGACTGGTCATTGGCATCCAATGCTGCGTCAATGCAGTAGATTGCCAGAGGGGCATGATCACCGACACGGTAGAATCCTCCGCACTGGCCGTTGCCAGCAATCAGCCCGGCCGAGTCGATGATCACATCTCGATCAAATTTCAGCGAGATGGCTTCGGAGGATTCAACTTGGTCAAACTTGCCGGGTCCATCAATCCCGAGCCCGCGCACGTTGGTAACGAAGCGGGCCGAAGGAATCGGTTTGCCATGCTGGCTGGCGTTGAATTCAACCGTCACGGCGGTGTCTGAATCAGGGGAAATGGTGAGCCCGGCAGCTGGCTTGCCGTCAAACCGATTTGCAAAATCAGTGTCTGTCCAATCGAGAACAATGCGTTGGGACGGAGCAAACTCTGTCATGCGATGTCCACCGCTATTGCGGTGCAGTGTTGCGATTTGGGTGAGGTGATCAATTAGCGGCTGCAGGCGACTATCATCAAGTCGATTGTTTTGCTCCAGTTGATCCGTTGCCAAATCGTAGAGTTCGATGGGATTCGCGACGCCTCGCCTTAGGAGCTGGGCATCAAAGAAAAGTTTCCACTGGCCGGGAAAGCTCTTGCCGTCGACGACCGGATCATCGAGGCGAAAGGCGCTGACTGCGTGGTCGGTTTTGGACTCTTTGTGATCGTGAAAGAAGAGTGGCGGTCGCTTCTGAACGGTATTGCCTTGCCATGCTGTCACGACGCTGAAGCTGTCCTCGGCTCCTTTTTCCCCTTCCGCGAGGTTGGGCAGCGGGGCGTTGATGATCTGCGCGAAGGTCGCAAATAGGTCACAGTGTCCAACAAGTGTGACGTTGTCCTGCCCTGCAGTGGTGGCGTCTCCATCGCCGACCTTGCCCGCTTTCCAGCTGACTAAAAAAGGCACGCGATGGCCGCCTTCGTAGGTAGAGCCTTTGTGGGATCGGAAAGGACCCGAAGCGACATTTTGATTGATCTCGGCCCCGTTGTCGCTCGTAAAGATCACGATGGTGTTTTCGATTAGCTTCTGCCCGGGATTCCTGGGGTCGTTGTTCTCTGAGAGATAGTCCAGGAGCCGTCCCAGTGCGACATCGTTTTCATAGACGTAGTCGTACCGCGCATTCATGCTGTTTCCAGACTTGGTTCTTGACGCACTCTGGACAGGGACGCCGTCGATGCTGACGTCCGGAGTATGGGGACCATGATTGGAGTTGGACGGGTAGTAGAGAAAGAACGGTTTGGCAGATTGAACCTGTTCAGAAATCCATTCGATGGCATGGTCTGAATGGCGACTGCCTAGGTTGGAGTGGACGTACGCATCCGGTCCTTCGCTGACAAGCTGCTTGCCATTGCCAGTTGCGCCAACGGCGATCCGGCCATGGATGTGCCCGGGGCCTACATTCTGAAGAGGACCATTGATCTTGCCGGAGTTCTTCTTTGTTTTCGAGGCTTTCTTTGTTGCAGAAACGCCCACGTTTGGACCGGAGGTGCCATGGGAACGTGAGGTGAATCGGCAATAGTCAAAGCCATGATCTAACGGCGTGGTATGCAGTGGTTGTGTGATGTCAGCATCAGACCAGCCAGAGGCAGGTAAGCCATCACTGCGTCGATAACGCAAGCCGACATGCCATTTGCCGACCATGCCGGTCGCATAACCTTGGTCGCGAAAGAGCGTTGCCAGGGTGGGGCGCCCCGGTTCAATCATTGGATCGCCTTGGGAGCCAAACAGCACCCAGTGCTTCAATCGATTGCGCCATGGATATCGCCCTGTCAGCAGCCCGTAGCGTGTCGGAGAGCAACGGGAAGACGGTGTATGAGCATCGGTGAAGCGAACTCCCATCCGAGCCAAGCGTTCCATGTTGGGCGTGTCAAGTTGGACATCGTCGTGATTGCCAGTGAAATCTTGGTAGGCGCTCGTGTCCCCTAAACCCATGTCGTCAGCCATCATCAAAATCACGTTTGGTGGTGGCTCAGAAGGTTGCACTTGAGCGCAAACATCAGCCTGTGACACCCATAGAATTAGCGATGCGACGAACGATGTGATGAGTGATTTCACTCGATCATGATGCAAAGATTGCATTGACACTTTTCCCTTTTCCATCTTGAGTGACATAGAACGGACGACCTTCGATGTCGAATTGAGTTTTGGGGCTGACGCCCATTGCCGTCATGATGGTTGCGTGCAGATCTGTGATCGTGACTGGATTTTCGACGGCAACCAGCGGTCGTTCTTCAGCGGTTCGGCCGTACAGATGGCCTTGTTTAACGCCACCGCCAAACATCATCACGCTTGTGCCGCCGGTGAAGTGCCGGTGTAGCCCGTAGTGCTTCGGTTCGGTGATCCTGTCAACCTTGTGCGTTGCTTGATCTGCTGCGATCGATCCAGGGACGCCTTCGACGATGGCGTCACGGCTAAACTCAGATGCAATGATGACAAGCGTGCGGTCGAGTAGTTTGCGCTGCTCCAGATCAAGCACCAGTTGAGCGATCGGTTTGTCGATTTCGGAGTGCAGACGCTTGACTGTTTCATGCCCGTTGGCATGCGTGTCCCAGTGCAGGAAGGGGACGTACTCGGTGGTGACTTCAACGAATCGGGCGCCGTTTTCCACCAAGCGCCGTGCCAGCAAACAACCACGGCCAAAGCGACTGGTGTTGTAAATGGCTTGCACTTCGGGTGGTTCTTGACCGATGTCAAACGCTTCGCGTTCTTTGGAACTTAGCAAGCGATAGGCGTTGTCCATCGAACGCAGTAAGGACTCCTGCTGATAATCGCTGGCGTATTCTTTGAGCGAGCTTTCCTGGACCAGCGATCGAAACAGTTTGTCGCGATTGGAGAATCGTTGGTTGCTCATTCCCGCGGGAGGTCGCACAACGCTGGCGGCCTGTTCTGGAAATGGCAGGTTCATGGGACCATACTCGCTGCCGAAGAAGCCAGCGGTGGTGAATGCCTTTAGCTCTTCCTTTTCACCCACGCCTTCCAGACGTTGGCCAATGTTGATGAAGGCCGGCATGACTTCGTTGTTACGGCCCAGGACTCGCGCCAACCAGGATCCCAAGTGCGGGCAAGCCACTGTTTGCGGAGGGACGTAGCCGGTGTGCCAGTGATATTGGTGACGGGAGTGCAGGATGCTGCCGAGGTCAGGTTGAACGACGGACCGAATCAGGGTGCCACGATCCATGACTTTGGCGATGTTCTCCAGTCCCTCGCAGATCTCGATTCCTTCAACGGCTGTTGGGATCGCAGGAAACGTGCTCAGCACATCGTTGACGGCCATGCCATTTTTAAACGGAGCATAGCGTTTGGGGTCAAACGTGTCCGGGGCAGCCATGCCGCCACCCATCCACAGCAAGATGCACGCATCTGCTTTGGCCTCGGGGTGCTTGAGCCCGTCACCGTAAACCATCTGAGGAGCGCCAGATGCCAACGCTGCAGCTCCAGCGGCGGTCAACCGTTTGACAAAGTCACGGCGAACGATTGCTTCTGGTGCTTGAGGATCGATTTCAAAATCCATGGAATTGTTCCTGCAATGGTCGTTGCTTAGCGAACCATTTGAAATTCGGGTGACATGAAGAGCGCCCACATGACATCGCTGATCGAACTGACGTCCGCTTGATCGGCAATGTGACTGGCGACCAATTGCTTTTCCTGACCCGTTGGATAACGCGTCAAGACAGTCAGGTAAATGTGATCGATCAATCGGTTCGGGGGCAGTTCAAGGTCCAGCATCAGCTGAGCACCTTGTTGCAGTTCTGCCATCAGTTTTTCGTTGGTCGACAAGCTGAGTGCTTCGAGAGTTGTTAATTCGCTGGGCCTTGAGGTGACGATCTGGTCGCGGTTGGGCCGGCCCAGCGTTCGCATGAAGTCATCGGCTTTCAGCAACGCAGCACGAATCGGAAACGCTTGCCCCGTGGCAACTTTGACCAGGGCCGGACCGATCTGCGGGTCGATGTTGTTTTTCCAGACCGAGCTATCAAGCACGCGCGCTGGCTCGGCCTCTAGCTGAGCGAGCTTGGGTTGCCATTTGTTTTTGCCGCTTCCCGGTGGAATCTTCAAACTTGACGACCAGCTATCGTCGGTGGCGATGCGTTCCACGGAGCCGTCCTGGTGTTTCAACCACAGTGCGCAGAAGGCGGCCGCCAGGTTCGGAGATGAACCCTGGTTCTCGGCGACAATGACGATCTGGTTCTCGCCACTGGCTTTGACCTGCTTCGTCAGATCGGTGACTTGAAGTTGCTGCCAATTGTCACCGCTGAGTGCTTTCTTGCCATTGAAGTAAAGCGTGTAGGCGTTGTCGACCGAAGCCACCAAGACTGCTTTCTCGATGGGTTTCTTGAGCTGGAACGAACGCCAGAGCAGGACCTTTTCGCCGGCCGCAGGTGCACCGTTGTCAACGGTACTGCCCCAGATCCATGAACTGGCAAAGCTGAGTTCCTTGGCCAATTCCGGAGCCACAATGCCACGCTCAATGGGAGCGTCAAGTGAACTCGGCGCGCTCTGGGTGATCTGCCAAACAATGTCGCGGAACTGTTCAGCGGTCAGGCGTTTTGCATTGGGACCTTGGAATTCAAACACAGTCGCGTCGGGTTGCTGAACCGACTCACTGCGGCTTTGGTAGGCCTGTGAAGTCGCAATCAGGCGAATCGTTCGTTTGAGATCGTAACCATTGTCTTGGAAGTCGGCAGCCAGGTAATCCAGCAATTCAGGATACCAAGGTTCTGTTTGCATGGCGTCCAGTGGATGGACGATTCCACGGCCCATCAGTTGGCCCCAAAGGCGATTGACGATGGTGCGCGGGACGCGACCGTTTTCCGGGTGCACCATCAAGTTGGCGAGTTGCTGCAAGCGTTCTTGCTTGTTGGCTTGTGGATCAATCTGGCCGATCTCGGGGAACAGCCAACTGGCTTGGGCCGTTTGGCCTGTGGGTTTGTCACAGCGATGAAGTTCCAGCGGTTGATCACTGTAGATTGCTGCCAGTCCGTATGCGTCCTTCAGCGTCCAACGCGCAATGAAGCTATCGTGGCAGGACGCGCATTTCATGTTGATTCCCAGAAACGACTGAGAAACACTTTGGGAAAACTGAATCGGCAGCGTTTGACCAGCGCTCACTGTTCCACGCCACTTGATGCCGTTGATGAATCCAGCGCTTTCTTTGTTCGGCGGTGCGATCAGTTCACGCACCATTTGGTCGAATGGCTTGTTGGCCAGCAAAGCGTTGTACAGCCAGCGACTGATCTGCGTGCGCCCACCGGTGATGAAGCCCGTGCCGTCGTAATCATTGCGCAGCAAGTCGTTCCAAAATGTCAGCCAGTGCTCGGTGTAGCCAAGGTTGTCGGCAAGCAGTTGGTCGACCAGCTTGGTCCGTTTGTCGGGTGACGTGTCCGCAAGGAAGGCTTGGGCTTGTTCGGCCGTTGGCATCAAGCCCACCAAGTCCAAGTGCACCCGTCGTAGAAACACGGAGTCACTGGCTGGTTCCAGGGCGGGCCGTTGATGTTCGGCCAGGTAGTGATTGATCCAGCGATCCACAGGGTGCTGCGGATTGCCAGTTGTGTGGGGCAGTTCAGGTCGTCGAGGCCGAAAGGGTGGCTGGTAGCGGGGTTTGCCAAATGAAAAACCAGGCTCCCATCGCATGCCTTCATTCACCCATTGGCTAAGCAACGCGAATTGTTCGTCGCTCACTCGCGGTTGATCCGCTGGGGGCATCATCGCGTCTGGATCATCGGACTGAATCAGTTGCAGGAAATGCGATTCTGCAGCTTTGCGAGGCAAGGCCGCATCACTTTCCAGAAACAGCTCGCGTGTATTGAGCGAGAAACCACCTTCGGCTTCTTCGCCACCGTGACATTCAACACAGTGGGTTTTTAGAATCGGGACAATTTGGTGGGCAAAGTCAACGGCGCTGGCCTGCCCAGCGAACGGCCAAGCCAACAAGCCCAAGAAAGCGATGAAACGAAGCATACAGTCAAGCGGAAAGGAGGGACGCAAAGGCGGAGTCGCACTTGCGAAGAAGGAGGGGGCAGGTTTGCCATTCAAGTATAATTGACAGCGAATGATTTCAAGCGAGACATCCGGTAGCCAATGCCTTCATTTACTTGAAAACGGTCCCGCAGCGTTCGTTATTTGAGCGGTTTTCCGGCCTGTACACCCCCACCCAGTCTCCCGGCAGCCTTTCAGTGGGGTGCGTTTGTGTCACGAGTGTGCGGTGTTGGTGCTGTCTTGTTAGCGCCATGCCCGTGATCGAACACCGGTCAGACGGCGGGTTCGATTCCGTAGCGTTGCCAGAGTTTATAGCCACCGCTGAGGTTGGCGACGTTGTATCCGTTTTGCATCAGCACGCGCGTTGCCAGGTAACCGCGAATGCCGACCTGGCAATAGGCGACAATCTGCTGATCTTGGGGAACCTCGCTCAGTCGTTCTCTTAATTCTTCAATCGGGATGTTCACCGCGCCGGGCAGATGGCCACGCTGGAATTCGGGGACAGATCGAACGTCTAGCAAGAATGTGCCATCTGGAGTGCCGTCAAGCAACCTGTCGACGTGCGTCACGGGCTGGTCGCCACGCATGACATCACTGGCAACAAAGCCAAGCATATTGACGGGGTCTTTGGCTGATCCAAACTGAGGTGCGTAGCACAGTTCGGATTCTTCTAAGTCTTCCACGGTTAGATTCGCTTGAATCGCCATCGAGATCACATCGATGCGTTTGTCGACTCCGTTGCCGCCGACGCCTTGAGCGCCAAAGATTCGTCCATTGCTGGTCGAGAACAACAGTTTCAATGTCATGCCTTCGGCTCCCGGATAGTAGCCAGCATGATTGGCGGGGTGGATGTAGATCTTTTCATAATCCACGTTGTTGCGCTGCAAGAGTTTTTCGCTCCATCCGGTCATTGCCGCGGAGACTCCAAAGGCCCCAACCACACTGGTGCCTTGAACACCACGGAATTGAGAGGGTCGGCCCAAGGCGTGATCGGCTGCAATGCGGCCTTGTCGGTTTGCGGGACCGGCAAGCGGAATCTGTGTGGGGCAGTCGCCGATGATGTCGTGGACTTCGACCACGTCACCGACGGCATAAATATTGGGGTCAGTGGTTTGCATGTGAGCATTTACAATCACGCCACCGCGTTGTCCACAGTCCAGGCCAGCTTCCTTGGCCAGTTTGTTCTCCGGTGTGACACCGATGCACAGCACGACAAAATCAGCTTCTCGCGAAGGCTGATTTTCGATCTGCACGCTGACACCTGATTCGCAGGGTTGAAACCCCGTGACGGAGGTTTTGTACAGCAGTTCAATGCCTTTCTCTTTGAAAGCCTGTTCGATGGGAACGACCATCTCTGGATCCCAAGGGCCAAGCAATTGAGTGCCGCGTTCAATCAGGGTGGTTTGGATGCCACGATGCACGAGGTTCTCAGCCACTTCGACTCCGATGAACCCACCACCGATGATGATCGCTCGTTTAGCGTCCGCGGTTGCGATGCGATGCATGGCATCAGCGTCGTCCAGGTTGCGTAGACGCAGCACACGCTGGTTGTCGATGCCGGGCAGTGGCGGCGTGATCGGGCTTGCTCCTGTCGCGATGATGAGCTTGTCGTAGCTCTCGAAATAGCTCTCGCCGGATTCCAGTTGTCGCACTTGGATGGTTTGTGCTTCACGGTCAATGCTGGTGACCTCACTGCGTGTTCTTACATCCAGGCGATGTCGCTCGCGCAGCATTTGTACCGGGGCGACGAGCAGTTTGTCTCGCGACTGAATCACTCCACCGACGTAGTAAGGCATTCCACAGTTCGCAAACGATGGGAATCCACCGCGTTCAATCAAGACGATTTCGGCAGTGTCATCAAGTCGCCTGGTGCGCGCGGCTGCCGAAGCACCGCCAGCAACCCCACCGATAATCACGATCTTCATTGCATCTTCCTTTTGAGTTGTCCATCCAATTGAGGTGTTTGTTTTTACCAAATCTGCCGCTAGTGCGTTAGTCGCGCTTTTCACAGGCTCAGCCGGTTTGGTGTTTCTGAGCGTTCGGTATGCTTGTGTTCCCCAAGGGGCTGAAAGCGGTTGGCGTCCTGGTAGCGGTTGGCAATTCACGGACCGTTTAGAATATTGCTTGGGTGAGGCAAGTTGTCATGAGCTGGGTGTTGTTAAGTCTGTTGTCCGCCTTGCTGTTGGGGTTTTATGATGCCGCAAAAAAGGTCTCAGTCAAGCAGAACGTGGTGCCGTTAGTGTTGCTTGTCAGTGTTTCTTTTGGAGCACTGCTGTACACGCCACTGGTGATCTGGTCTTGGTTGTCCATCGAGTCGATTCCCTGGTCAAGCTTTCGCGTGCAACCAATGTCTTCCCGCTGGCACGGTTTGGTGATTGCGAAAAGTATGCTTGTCGGTGCATCATGGACGTTTGCATTTTTTGCCTTGAAGCGACTGCCATTGTCGATCGCTGCTCCCATCCGCGCCAGCAGTCCTTTTTGGACCATCGCGATCGCGACACTGTTGATGGGAGAACGTCCCAGCGGATTGCAGTGGACCGGGATGGCAATCGTCATGTTTGGCTTTTGGCGGTTCACGTTGGTAGGCCGAGAGGAAGGCATTCACTTTCATCGCGATTTTGGTGTCGGCTTGATGATCGTGGCCACGTTGCTCGGAGCATTGAGTTCAATTTACGACAAGTGGTTGCTGCAGATCGAACAGATTCCACCGGTCGCGCTGCAGAGCTGGTTTTCGATTTACTTGGTTCCCGTGATGGTGCCGGCGGCGTTGTGGTGGTATCGCAGTTGGCGAGTGGCAGGTCGTGCGATCGAACAGGTGGCCGGCAAAACGCCGACGGATAAAGCGCTAGGTCCCGAACCCTCTGCCAGTGACGGGGCGTCGAGTGTTCCCTCCGATTCGCCAAGCAAGTTTTCGCCGTCTGGTTTTCAATGGCGTTGGTCGATTCTGTTGATCAGTCCGCTGTTGATCACCGCGGATTGGTTCTATTTCGTTGCCTTGGCGAATCCCACGGCAATGGTTTCAGTCGTTTCCGTTTTGCGTCGCTGCAGCGTCGTGATTGCCTTGGCTTTCGGGGCTCGTGCGCTGAGCGAGGCCAATTATTGGGCCAAAGCTCGTTGTGTCGGTATTTTTTTATTGGGGGTGGCGGTGATCGCTTTGCCCGATGTGCTGGGGGAATCAAGCCAGTAGGCGACGCTGGAAACAACAGATTACAGCGAGTTTTCCGCTGGTGACGGTTGGCGGATCTGGCTCGGATAGGCCCCTTTTTCCGTTGAAACTGGCGTTGCGGAGCACTGCCTGTCAGTCTGAGTGAGCAGGCGTGGCGAGTTGTGGCCAGCGTTGGTTAGCCTCCTGCAAACGGTGCAAGCGTCAGGATTAGTGCGCTGGCGGGTGTGCGACCCACCTTGGCGGTGGCTTCGTGACTGGTTTTCACAGCAGGACGGCGAGTTTATGCTACAGATGATGTATTGGAACAACTTTTGCCGCAACTCATCTAACCGGGTTTCAGGAAGGCAAGCGGTAGGTGCCGCTGCAAATTTATGAGCGAGTTCCTGCTTTACTACCGGCGGCCAGACCCAACCACTTGGGTGTACTTATCGTCGCTGCTGACGATCGGCTTGTACTTCGTTTTCCACCGATTCTGGAGTGTCCGGAATCTGGACATCGTGTTGCTGATCCTGCTAGCTCCCGGACTGTTGATGGTCGTTGAGGGGCGGAGGCGACACCTGCGCCTCATGGAGGCTGAATCAGCCTTTGTCGAAGGAGTTGATCCAGATGATGATGTTGGCCCGCTGGGTGATCCCGGCGTGTTGCAGCCCGATCCCGACGGTGAGAATCAAAATCCAGACTCGGCGGCAGAGGACTTGCAGAGTCTTCTCTTTCAATCCAACGATGCTACCGAAGACAAGCCCTCAGCGGCAGGCTCTGGCACGACCGATCGAGGTTCACGCTATGTGTTCTCGCTCAGTCAACAAGATGGCGTTAAAGCTGGCGGCGCTGGGACCCGAAACGCTGGGTCGGGCGGCAAAAATCAGGGGGCTGGTGAACCGTCGGTCGACGTTGGTGATCCGGTCAAGCCACCGACGATTCAAGAGGAAACGAAAATTCCGTTGGCCGCCGAGCCCGACGACTTGGATGAGCGTCTTGAAGAAACGACGCTTGATCCCAACAGCGATGAATCACCCCAGGAGCGTCAAGCCAAGGCGCTTCAGCACACCGGGTTTGTGTTCGTGTTTCTGGTCGAAGTCTTGATCTTGGTCCGTTTGCTGATCGATCCAATCATGACTCGCCGTCCTCTGCTCGATCCCAACTTGACGGTCGGAGGCTTGTACTTCATCGGCAGTTCGTTGTTCATTTTCATGATGGCCAATGTTGCCACCAGTACGCCGCGAATGACGGTGTGGCAGGGGCCGGAGCTTGGTCCAGGCTATGCGTTGATGCGACAGCTGCCGGCGATTTCCACGCGTCCGGTCAGCCCCGCAGTTGGCGGCAGCGATGAAGCGACCGAAGTAGAGATGGATTTGACCCATCGGACGCGAACGATCTTGGCAAAAGTGCTTTCCATTTCCGCCCACCTGGCGATTCTGGTGGCGTTGGTGTTGATCGGTAATCGTCACTTTGGCAACCTTCGTGCTGGCGTCGGTTGTGTGCTGTTGTATTTGATGCTGCCTTACACTGCGCAGTACACAGGGCGAGTGGATCATGCGCTGCCTGCTGCGCTGTTGACTTGGGCAGTGCTTTGTTATCGACGCCCCGTGGTTGCCGGAGTCTTTTTAGGGCTTGCTGCAGGCCTTGTTTACTACCCGCTGTTCCTGTTGCCGCTTTGGTTTAGCTTTTACTGGCAGCGTGGGGCAAAGCGGTTTGGCGTTGCGGTCCTGGTGACGTTGACCTTGTTGGTGTTATTGCTCAGCGTCAGTGGTGTGCAGTCCTTGGGGACGCAGCTGCGCTGGATGTTTGGCTTGTTCTGGCCGACGGCTGACCCGCGAGGCATCTGGGTTTTGGGCTGGGATACTCGATGGCGATTGCCGGTGATTGTCGGGTTCATTATTTTAAGTTTCTTATTCGCGATTTGGCCAGCGACGAAGAACTTGGGCAATCTGATTAGCTGTTCGGCGGCGTTGATGGTGGCTGTTCAGTTCTGGCATGGATACGGTGGCGGGTTGTTTATCGCTTGGTTCCTGCCTCTGTTGTTGTTGACCATTTTCCGGCCCAACTTACAAGATCGCACTGCGATGAAGGTGGTGCATGCCGGGGCTGGATTTCGTGGCCGCTTGGCCAGGCGTACATAGTCTTTATTCATAAAGTGATCATGTCACAGGATCAATCTGGTGCCGCCGATGCGGCCCCAACGCAACGTGTTTCGGCCTTGCAGTCGTATCAACAGCGCTTGGAAACGGCTTCAGCTGAGCTGGCCGAATTGAAGGCGCGTGATGGAGTGTTCGCCAAAGTTCGATTGGCGTTGTTCCTGTTTTCCTTGGTCATGTTCGGCACAGCAGCCTTCAGTAGTGCTGGCGCATTGGCTTGGAGTTTGGCCGCTGGCCTGTTTGTCGCTTTCTTTGTGACCGCTGTGCTGAACGAGCCCCTTCGCCAACGCATGGAGCAATGTGATCGTCGTGTTGCCGTCTGCGATCGCTTGGTCGCCCGATGTCAGCGTGACTGGGAGGCGTTGGATTGGAAGTCGACACGGAAGTTGCTGACCGGTTTAGAGCTAACCGAGCATCAGAAAGATGTCGCAGACGACTTGGATCTGATCGGCCGCAGTTCGTTGTTCCAGCTGGTTTCCATGGCTGGCACGTCGGTGGGGGCAAGGGAGTTGGCCATCTGGTTGTCCGGTCCCGCCACCTCAACTCTCGCCAAGCAGCGCAGTCAAGCCATTCGCTGTTTGGGAAAGCTACGCGAGAAACGCTTGGAGTTCTATTCGCAAGCCCAGGCCGTTGGTGGTGGCAGTGGCGGACCAGAGGAATTGGTCCGGTGGAGTCACGAAGAGGATTGGTTGCCCAAACGGAGTTGGTTGATGCACTGGGCCAATGCTTCGGCGATGCTTGCAGTGGCTTGCGTCGTGGTTGCAGTCGGTTGGCAAGCGTTCGGGTTGTCTGCTGCGGCCGCTCAAGGTGCCTTGGTGGTCTTGATGGGCTTGCTTGGAGTGAACTTCTTGATCACCACCATGATGCTTTCACCGGCACACCAGATCTTTGCCGTCGTGATGGCCAGTCGCGACTCGGTATTTCAATACGAAGAGCTGTTCCAGGCAGCGGCTTGGCTGGACGATGATCCTGACACCAAAAAGAACCCTTTGCTCAAGGAACTGACCGAGCAACTGGTGCATGACCCCAAGCATTCAGCGGTTGCCGGGATGCGCTCCTTGGGACGCGTCGCCTGGCTGGGGTCGCTGCGAAACAGCGCCGCGACATTCCTTTTGTATTTGCCTTTGCAAGCCTTTGGCTTATGGGATGTTCGCGTCCTGAAACGCCTGGAAGCCTGGAAAGCCACGCAGCGGGAATTCATCGCTCAATGGTTCACTGCTTTTGGCAAGCTCGAAGCATTGATGTCCTTGGCCGCCTTGCGAGACGAAAACCCCGATTGGTGTTTTCCAACTTGGACAGATGGCAAGCAGGACGCTGAAGTCAAGTTCACCAGTCAGCGTTTGGGGCATCCCTTGCTGACCGATGAGAGCCGAGTCTGTAATGATGTTCAAGTCGGTCCCACGGGAACGATCTTGTTGGTCACCGGAAGCAACATGTCTGGCAAGAGCACGATGCTGCGTAGCGTTGGCTTGAATGTCGCACTCGCTGGAACGGGAGCACCCGTCTGTGCGAATGAGTTGTGCCTGCCTTCGACGGAGCTATCAACCAGTATTCGAGTCCGAGATAACCTAGCTGAAGGCGTTTCGTTCTATATGGCGGAATTGCATCGACTGAAAGGCGTTGTCGATCAGGCGCGCGCCTTGGACAATCGGAATGATCTGACCTCGCTCTTCTTGCTGGACGAAATCCTGCAAGGCACGAACTCTCGTGAACGCATGATTGCCGTCGCGCAAGTGCTGCGTCACCTGGTGGGCTGTCAAGCCATTGGGGCCATCAGTACCCATGACCTTGAACTTGCCGATGATCCAGAATTGGCCTCGATGTCCCACATCGTGCATTTTCGTGAAACCATCGTTCCCGGTAGCGAGGGTGCTGCCGACGAGATGACCTTCGACTACCAAATGCGTCAGGGCGTTAGCCCGACAACCAACGCGCTAAAGCTGTTAGAAATCGTCGGCCTTGGCGAGTAACGACTGCCAGGGCATCACGCGATGATGACGTCTTGACGTTCTAAAGCAATTCTCCGCAGCCAGCGCAAACGCGGCTGGCACAACGCCGTTTAGTACTGAAGGGTTTCTTCAATGGGTGGCTGGTAGCCAAAGTACGACTTCTTTTTGATCACAGCGGCAACGTTATCTGGCACTTTGCTTTCCCAGCTGGGGTCGCCATTGCGAATGCGAGTCAACACATCGCGTGAAAAGATGCTCAGGCATTCTGAGTTAAAGTTGTCCAGGCTAACGATGTCTCCTCGATCGCGCAGGTACTCGTACAGCTTGGTCAGATCATTGGACACGTGCAAGTTCTCGCTGGTGATCAGTTCGTCGCTGTTGCGGTCTTCCATTGGATAACAGAAGATCCTCATGTCGTTCTTGAACAGCCGACCAAACGATTCCAAAATGCCACCTTGCAATCCGGTATAGTACTTTTCTTCAAACAGCTCGATCAGACTGCCGGCGCCCATCGTGATCGCGATGGGCTCTTTGGTGAGGCCACTGAGATAGGCTGCCAGTCGATAGTATTCAAAGTAATCGGAAATCAGGACTGGCAGACCGCAAGCGGCAATGACATCGGCGCGGGCTAGAAAGTCACGCAGGTCAATTGCACCGGTGGCCTTCAAGTTGTTCATCGTGATCTCAAGAACTTGGCAAATGTCTTTGCCCTGGACGTTCTCTTGTTCACTGAACTTTTCATGCGCACTTCGCAGCATGTCCAAGTTGACGTTGCAAACGGGACGGAAGCTGCCGCGTTCAACAAGGATCGGGTGGCGATAGAAAAATTCGGACGGTTGCAGGACAGCACCATCGGCGGCAAACATTGCCGCTCCACTGAGGCCAAGTTCCACTAGCTTGAGGCTCATCAAGCGATTGTCGACGTGTCGAAACGCAATCCCTGAAAACTCAATCATGTCGATTTCAATTCGCGACGTGTTCAGGCCGTCAAGCAGCGAATCAACCAGCAGCTCTGGTTCGTGACTGAGCATGGTTGCGCCATAGACCAAGTTGACACCAACAATGCCCAACGCCTCTTGCTGCAACGCTGCTTCGTTATCAAGCATCCGCACGTGCAAAATGATTTGGCTGTCGTCGTCGCGGGGGTGAGCTTGAAACTTGATCCCCATCCAGCCATGGCACTGGTTGGTGCCTTTGAAGTTTCTGGCAGAAACAGTGTCTGCAAAGGTAAAGAAGGCAGTGGTGTCGCCGCGCGTTTCTCGCAAACGGTCCAAGGCCAATTCTTGCTCATAGTCCAGCATCGCTTGCAGACGC
Organism: Stieleria bergensis; assembly: GCA_007745635.1. Taxonomy (GTDB): domain Bacteria; phylum Planctomycetota; class Planctomycetia; order Pirellulales; family Pirellulaceae; genus Stieleria; species Stieleria bergensis. The sequence goes on along the minus strand of CP036272.1, from coordinate 6,164,317 downwards.
TCGCGACAGACATAGCGTTTGGCACGCCCATAGATCGCGTCGCTGACCTTCATGTCGTAGGCCGAAATGCTCTTGGCAATCGTTCCCGCCGCACCACCGACGCGAAAGAACCAACGAACCACCTCCTGTCCAGCACCGATCTCCGCGAAAGTGCCGTAGCGACGATTGTCTAAATTAACATCCAGTGCCTTTTGGTGCGTCGTTGGCTTTTCGTCTTGCTGGCTGGTGGGATAGGCTCGAATCATTTCTCTGAAAACAAAAGTGGAGGCTGATGATCATGACCGATGACTGTGTCCTGGCATCAACTGGTGAATCGCTGGTGGTCGATGCATCGTCTGCCCATGCCGTTCATGGGGAGTCATTGGGTTGCTTTCAGTCTATACCATTGAATCTGGCTCGGAGCATTGCAGATCAGCTTGAATGCGTGAAGACGTTCAGCGGCAGTGATCAGGCCGTTAGCCCTCGCGGTGTGGCCGACTGGCCAACGTGAGTGGTGGCCCGATTTTTAAAGCCCCCACATTGATGGATTCAAATGCAGTAAATTAGGTCAACCGTGCGGGCACACTGTGCTTGATGAGCCACCAGTGGTTGCTGGAGAGTTTTAGGCCAATTGCCCTCACGGCGGATGACTCTTGCCCTTGCTGATTGGTATTGGCATTTGGATCGATCCGCCACTGAATCACTCGTCGTCTTCAGGTCGCTTTCCCTCAGGGCCGTTTATGTCTTCTTTCTCTGTCATCATGTCGCGTTTCGGCAGTCTTGATCCGGAGCACCTGGTAACGGCGATGTGCAATACGTTGCCGACAACACGGTTCGATGTTTTGCGATCGATGGGGCCCCGCCAAGGGGTCTTGGCGCAGGGGCTAGAGGAGAAGCAAGCCCGTAGGGTTTGTGCCGTGCTGTGTGGCCTTGGGGATCCAGTCACTTGTGTCCCGGATTCGAGGATTCCTGTTTTAGAAGGGCCACGGTCGATCCGTTGGTGCGCACTGAGCCAGGAGTCGTTCAGCTACCCGCACGGTTTGCACGGCGAGACAACGCAGATTCTGTGGGAGCGTGTCCTGGTCATCGACGTTGGCAGAGGCATGAAGCTTTCTCGGCAAATGAAGGAAGTCTCATCGTCTCCCTTGGCTGGATTGCCGCATACCACGGTACAGGGTGCCTCGGCTCGCATGGCGGTTGATTATCTCTCGCCCCAGTACAAACGCACTGGCGAAGTCTTTGATGTGCTGGATTTAATCGGTGTGGATGTCAACGGCGCCATTCAGCATCTGCGATTGCCTTCGAAAGACTTCTCGTATGAGAAGGTGTTGGGCGCTGGCACCGAGCTCTCGCGATTCGAGCGTTTTACAGTGATTGTGGACTACATGGTCCAGCATGCGCATAACGCAGTTGTCAGTCCGGCGGTGCACGACTTTCTAGAGGCCCATGAGGCAATCGAGTCAGTTGTTGAGAACGTTGTGGCTGAGGAGTCACTGCAGCAGCATCAGCTGGGGTACCAGCGCTGGTTGCTAGCTGGTGCGATCACAGGGTTCTTGAAGCAAGTGTAGGAAGGCTGTGAGCAAAGCTTCGTTTGGGAGCGCGCCTAAAAAAACCACGCTGCAATTTGATCACAACGTGGTTCGATGTTTTTAGACCGGTGCCTTGGCAGAATTCTGTCGTCACCTGAAAGCTTCCCGTCATTGCTGATAACTTTCTGTCATGTACTGACAGGATTCCGTCATCGCCATGGGCGGGGCACTGATCGTCTGCTGGGCCGTGCGTCAACATTCTGCACTGCGAAAACGCCCGTCTTCGCAGTGGTTGAATGAATGTTTGCTGAGGCCACAAGTGGTTTGAATGTCGAATCGACTGAATTACTTCAGTTCGACAGAACCACCAGCTTCTTCGATCTCGGCTTTGATCTTTTCTGCTTCTTCGGTTGGGACGGCTTCCTTCAGGGTGGCAGGAGCGCCATCGACCATCTTTTTGGCTTCCATCAGCGAAGCACCGGTCAAGTTCTTGACGGCCTTCACGACGTTCAGCTTCTTGTCGCCGAATCCGGTCAGGACGACGTCGAATTCGGTCTTCACTGCTTCAGCTTCGCCGCCGCCGCCATCGCCTGCGGCAGCCATGACAACACCACCGCCAGCGGCGGGTTCGATGCCATGCTCGTCCTTCAGGTAATCGCTAAGCTCTTTGGCTTGCTTGAGGGTCAGTTCGGCGATCTTATCGCCCATTTCTTTGGTTTCGGCGCTGTACTCGGCGACCGCTGTGGCTTCTTCAGACATGACGGGTTTTCCTTAGAAAAAACGGTTGGTCGGTTGTTTTAAAAACGAACGTATTGGTGTGAAAATTGATAGCTGTGGCGGTCGACTACTCGTCGCCTTCGCTGATCTTTTTAATCTGGCTGTTGAGCATCTTTCCGGGACCAAGCATGGCACCAGAGAGTGCGGAGCCTGGGCCGAGGATTTGGCCGACAAGCAACGAGATTTGTTCATCACGGTTAGGCCATTTGCTAACCGCTTTGACACCGTCAGCATCAAGACGTTCACCGTCCATCACGCCGCCGTTGGCAACAAATTTATCGTACTTTTCTTCGTCCTTGTCCAGGCGGACAACTTCCTTGACCAGCGACACAAAGTCATCGCCGCCGTAGCACACCGCCACGGGGCCACTGGCACCCTCGAAGGCCGTGGCCAACGAGGTTCCCTCTGTGGCGCGTCGAGCCAAAGAGTTCTTCACGACAAACATCGCGATGTTCTTTTCGGCCAATTCGCCACGTAGTTCGTTAGTCGTGTTCGCGTCCATCCCAACGGTGCTGACCAGGACAGCGTCTTCGACGCCTTCTAGTTGCCGCTGAATGTCGCGGGTCACGAGTTGTTTGACGTACTTACTCATCAGTTTCGTTCACTTGATAAGGGGTGACGGAGGGTCGCTACTAGCAGACGACTCGGACACTAGGTGTCATCGTCGCACAAATCGCCACGCCTTTGACGTAGGTTCCTTTAACGGTCTGAGGCTTCAGGCCATCGATGTGCTTGATGAATGCGTTGAGATTGTCAACCAGCTTCTCTGCGTCAAAGCTGATCTTGCCAACCATTGCATGGACATTGCCGCCTTTGTCGTTGCGGAACTCGACCTTACCAGCCTTGTATTCGCCGACGACTTTGCCAACATCTGGCGTGACGGTTCCAGCACGAGGGCTGGGCATCAAACCGCGAGGACCAAGGACACGACCCAATGGGCCAACAAGCCCCATCATGTCCGGTGAAGCGATACAGACATCAAAGTCGGTCCAGCCTTCTTTGATCTTCTTGGCCAAGTCTTCCTGGCCAACTTCGTCTGCTCCAGCTTCCTCAGCAGCCTTCGCTGCGTCGCCTTTGGCAAACACAATGACTCGTTGTTGCTTGCCAATGCCGTGCGGAAGCACGAGCGAACCACGAATGATTTGGTCCGCTTGATTGGGGTCCACACCGAGACGCATGTGAATTTCGACCGTTTGGTCGAACTTCGTGGCGTCAAACTTCTTCAGAGCTTCAACCGCTTCAGCAAGCGGCAAAGGTGCGGACGGTTGTTTTTCGATTGCGGCGAGATACCGCTTAGATTTCTTACCCATATGGTCACGACTCGTGCGTCGGGTGGTCTTAGCAAAATCACCAGGCCCGGAGCAGAACGGCTCCGGCGGCAAATTCTCCCACTTCCTTCCAGCTCAGGAGGATTCTGGGAACCGACTTGGCTGGCGAGGGATCGAGAATCTTAAGAAAGTCCCTCGCTTCGTCAACTGCAATTGTGACGAACCCGCGATTTTTTCGCTGTCTTGCTCTTGTAAGCGGTTCGTTTGCCACTCAATGGCCCAGTTGCTGACGATCTGCCCCGCCCTCGCTCGTGCGGCTGGCAGCTTTTATCGCGAGAGTGCCTGCAGCAGGTGCGCAAGAACGGTCGTTGCCGCTTCTCTCTGCCTGGCCACTCGCTTGGTCTTTTTTAACTGCTCCTGGTAGATCTTTGGCTGTCCTCCACGCCGGCAGATGGCAACGAAAATCAGCCCGTCGAATCCCTCCGGTGCGTCAGGGCCCAAATGCCCGGTCACCGCGGCCGCGAGGTCTGCATGAGGTGTCGCATGCAAGGCTCCGGTGACCATCTGGTGCGCGACCGGGGCACTGACCGCAGTGTGCTGGGCAAGCGTCTCTTCGTCCACGCCTAGCCACTTCATTTTGGATGCTTCCTGGTAAACCACCATCGATCCGGCAAGATAGGCTGAAATCCCCGGCACGGCTGCCAAGGATGATGCGATCAGTCCTGCGGTGCAGCTTTCGGCAAGCACTAATCGTTGATCGCGATCGCGAAGTTGTTCAGCGACCGACTGTGATGCGGTGTCGAGATCCATCGTCGAAGCCATGCGGGGAGTGATGGTGCGTGGCAATCGTTGCTGGCACGCAAGGAGTTGCGATGCCATCGTTGCCCCAAAAAGCCGACCGTGGAAAACGCTCGGCGACTTGTCGCATAGCGTAACCCGCCCCGCTCAATCCGCAATCTCAGCCAGCGGCGGCAAGCAGATGGTCTGCGGTGCATGATCGTCGTGGAAGGTCAGTTCGATCCCCGCTTCAACGGACTTGATCGATAATTCAATTCCTGAGGCAGCGTTGTCAGGGATCGGGTGCTGCTGCGGAGCGTAAGCTTCGGCACTGATTGCGTAGCCGGTGGTTGGCTCGCTGACATGATCCGTCGCTTCGTGGACGTCTTCCTGGAATTCGTCTTTCAGTTGGCTGTAACGCAGTTCTTTGGACTTGGGACCGTCGTGATGCTTTGATTTGCGCCGCGACTTTCCGCGTCGATTTGGGCTCTGGTAAGAGTCGTTGTCGCGCGCCGATTTAGGGCTGATTGGTCGTGATTTTCCCGCCCGCTTCTTCTCGCTTGCACCGTTCTTATAAAACTGCCCGTCGTCGGTGCGCGGTCTGTCGAAATCGAAGTGCGGCAGATTGCTGAGCCCTTCAAAGTCACAGTCTTCCAGTGCGTTGACTGCGCGATCGATCGCCCGGTAGGCTGCGTTGCGATTACCGGTTTCCAGTTGCCGTTTGGCTTGCCGGAGGATCTTCAGGACACACGCCACTTCCTCTTGGTCTTCTCGACCTTTTTGACGCCGCGTGAGTTCGATTAGCGATTTGGGGAGCTGATTTTCCAGCTCTCTCGGGTGAGGTACCGTGCCTTTGACCAGTTCACGGCGATAGATCCGAACAGCCTTGGGGGCTTTGACCGCGAGTTGCACGCGTTGTTTAGCAATCAGATGAACGTCGATGGAAATGCCCAGTTCGGGCATCACGATTTCTTCGTTTTGACGGCGCGAAATTACCAGCATTGCTAGCTCCTTGATAGGGAAGCGTCGACCACGAAGAGAGGATCTTCCGTCACCGTGGGACAAGTTGTTGGTAAAGCGCCCTTGCTTTTGTTTCGCTCAATTTAATGGTGCCGGGATGGCGTTGCAACCCCAGTAAGAAGGGTTCTCGCGGAGGTTTGAAAAAAATAGTTGCAAGCAGCGATGGGTCAGTGTCGCCCCGGTCACAGCGGCCAGCCTGTGACTCCGTCCCATCGTCAGCGCTGCTCAGCGTGGTCGCAGCACGTCAAGGCAAGTAAATCGTTGGCGTGCCTGGCAGCGTTGGGTTCAGCGGAACGCGGACTCCCGTTTCCTTTAAGCACCGGCCTACCCAGGAGTTGCAAGTGTTCAACGCATGGTAGTTGCCTTCAGCGTCGTAGAAACGATCCCATTGATGGTAGGATGCGTCTGTGATGGGTTCTGGTTGCCGTTCTGGGCTGGCTGTGAACGATGCTTTGATCGATTGCACCAGCGTTTGGTATTGCTGTTCGCTAATCGTCACCGTTTGGCTTTCTAACGGTGGTTTGTCGAACTGCATCAGCTGGACATGGAGGCAGCAGGGAGAGTTCCAAAGCAGCGCGCTGGCGGCTGTTGAGACCGTCAAGTCATCCCACGTTGGGGTGTCAAGGAAGAAGCCTTTGTCACCCCATCCAAATGCGATGTGGCCGGATTCTGTTGCACCGTCTGGGAAATCAGACAGGTCGATGAACGTCCGCCAATCCATCACTGGGTTGGTCATCGGAACCACGATATCCGAGTGGACTGGATTGGAAATGATGACGATTTCGATGCCGTCCGGGGTCGGGACAAAGTCGTTGTTCACAGGGATCATCCCTCCAGCCAGCGAAGCAAGGAACAACGCCAGCAACGCTGCAAACGCGATCAGCAGTCGCCGCAGGAAGCGACGCCACCGTGGTTGCGGTTTTGTGGCCGACTTGGTCTCGTTTTTAAGCTTGGACGTTGGCATCTGGGAGTCCCATCCTGTGGGCCCAATAAATGAGTGGACGGTGTTTCTTCCATGAAACGAGACGATTAGCCGTTGCCGTTGGTTTTAAAATTCTGGCGGGCTGTGGCCGATTCTTTGCACCTTGTTCTGGTAATCCATGTTCTGGCAATCCATGTTCTGGCAATCCATGCTGTTCACGGGGCTTTGTTTCATCGGGCCAGTGAGTTGAGGTCCGTCGATGGATTCCGGTGGCTCACTGGCCTTGGAATGATTCGTCGACCAGCGTGCGCATTCGCTTCATCAAGGCGGGGTGCTTGGCGGCAAGATTCGTTTGCTCGGTGGGGTCGGTTTCCAGATCAAACAGCATGGCTTTTTGTTGCGGTGGGCGCACCCATTTCCAATTTTCAATTCGGGCAGCCGCCCAGGCCTTTCGCTCTAGGCTTTCGTGAGCACCCGTCGCCCAGACAATCGGCCGATGCGTGGTGACTGGTTTCCCCGTCAGGATTGGCATCAGCGATTGGCCGTCAAGTGTTTTGGGGACAGAGATCCTGGTCAGTTCTGCAAGGGTGGGGTACCAGTCTAGGGCGCTGGCCACGGCATTGCTGTGGCTGCCAGGTTGAATCACGCCAGGGAAGCGCACGAGGCAAGGCACTCGAATGCCGCCTTCGAACAGTGTGGCCTTGCCTCCGCGTAGTGGTTTGTTGGAGCCGCCGTACTTTGCGTCTCCACCGTGATCTGTCATGAAGATCACGAACGTGTTCTGGTCCATTCCTGTGCTGTTTAGTTTCTTTAGCACAAGCCCGATGGATTTGTCCATGCCGACAACCTTGGCGGCGAAGGCGCGACGCAGCGGGTCGTTGATCGATTGGACTTGTTTTAAGTCCGCTGGCTTTGGCTGCATGATGTTGACGGCACTCTGTGTGGCTTCGTCCCAGCCTTTGCCAAAGTGCGGGGCATTGTAAGCCAGATGCATTAACCAGGGTCGGTCGCTGACGGACAGTTGATCAAGCCTGTTCAGTGCTTCGTCGGTGATCACGTCGGTCGCGTAGCCCGTGGTCTTGACAAGGTCGCGTCCCCGATACCAGTCTGGTTTGTTGGCGTATTGGCAGGTGAAGAAGTCCACGCAGCCGCCGGTGTGGCCAAAGAAGCTATCGAAGCCATGTTCGGTTGGCCAAAACTTTTTGTCACCGTGGCCGAGGTGCCATTTGCCGACTAAGTGTGTTTGGTAGCCCGCTTGTTGTAGATCTTTGACGAACATTCGCTCGTGCTGGCGAATGCCTCGTTGGAGGTCACGTTGTTCCAGGAACATCAGTGCGCCGGTCAGGCGATCCTGAGATCGTTGTGCGTAGCGGCCGGTCAGCAGGCCAAAGCGCGATGGCGTACAAATGCTACTGGCGGCATAGAATTGGTTCAGCTGGATGCCTTGTTTGGCCAAAGAATCAATGTTTGGCGTTGGAATCTCGCTGCCGTAGCACCCGACATCGTTGACTCCCTGGTCATCGGTGAAAATAATCAGGATGTTGGGGCGGTGCTTGAGGGGCTGCTGAGCCGCGGTCGCAGCAGGAAGTGCCAGCGTTCGAGTCAGGAGGCAGATCAGGGCGAAGCCGCACATGAGCGACGCTTTTGAAAAGAGAGTGGTGGGCATGGGGGCTGGTGCGGGCATTGGAGCGATTTAGGGGAGCGATAGAGGCAGCAAGCGGTGGCTCCTATCGTAGTTGTTCGTAACCAGTTCGTGTGAGGCGGGAGTTTAGTTTTGGTTTCCCTTCGGCACGCCATCTCCGATTGTCAACGGCTCGCTGGCAGGGGACAATAGCGGCTTTCCGTTCGGTCCGAGTGGTTGGCAAGTGTGAGAGACTGATGCGTTCTGGATTTCCTGTCATTGAAACTCATACTGGTGGCGAGATCACGCGTGTGGTGTTTGCCGATGGCATTGGCTTGCCTGATCTTCCAGCGGCTCAGCAGGTCGATCATTTAAAACAGAATTTAGACTGGGTTCGGCGTTCGCTGACCTGTGAGCCGCGCGGCATGCAGTTTGCTGTCGGAGCGGTTGTCACCAAGTTGCCCGACGCCAACCGCTATCGCGTGTTGTTTTTTAATAACGTTGGTTATTTGGCGATGTGTGGCCACGGGTTGATCGGCGTGGTTGAGGCGCTGCGTTATCAGCATCTTGTCGATGCTGGAACCGGGCTCTGCGAGTCTGCTCGGCCAGCACCTCTTTCCGGCCAAGTGGTTTTTGAGACGGCGGCCGGTGAAGTGATTGCGGAAGTTCTGCCTGGTGGTGCGGTTTCGTTTCAGGGTGTCCCCAGTTTTCGTTATCGCACGAACGTTGAATTGCAACTTGAAGACGGAACGCCGTGCGTTGGTGACATTGCTTATGGTGGCAATTGGTTCTTTCTGTCATCCGTTGAACGGATTGAAATGAGTCTTTGCGAGAACCTGATGCAGCGGACGACGATGATTCGATCGGCCTTAGAGCGTGATCGAATCACGGGTGCAGATGGGGCGGAGATCGATCATATCGAACTCTATGGTCACCAGTCGTTTGACGTGTCTGTGTTAGCGGACTTGGACGAGTCTTTGGCAGGTGAGTCTCTGGCTGCTCAGGGGGCAGGTGTTGATGGGCTGAATCCTAGTGGGCTTCATATTGAGGGGGCGGCTAATTTTGTTCTTTGTCCTGGGCATCACTATGATCGGTCGCCATGCGGGACGGGGACGAGTGCCAAGCTTGCTTGTTTAGCGGCCTCAGGTAAGCTTCAGCCAGGGGGCATTTGGGTCCAGCAATCGGTCACTGGCAGTCGCTTTCTGGCCAGTTATGAGCGTCTGCGGGATGATCGGGGACAGGGCGAGGGTTTAGTGCGAGTGACGGTGGTGGGTCGAGCATCTGTGACGGCGGTGAGTTGGCAGATTTATGATGCAGCGGATCCGTTGCGATTTGGAATTGGTAATTGAACTGAGCTGGGGCAACAGATGAGCAACAAGATGAACGATGTGATTGTTGTAGGCGGTGGCGTGGTTGGTTGCTGGACGGCCTTGCATTTGGCACAGGCGGGATGCAAGGTGACGTTATTGGAGCGTGATTCGATTGGCCGTGGCGCATCCTATGGGAACTGTGGTTATGTTTCGCCCAGTCATGTGCACCCGCTTTCAGGTCCTGGAGCGATCAAGCATGCGTTGGAAATGATGGTGCGTAGTGGAGGGGCTTTGTCAGTGCCACCTCGCTGGGATCCATCGCTTTGGCGCTGGTTGATGAGGTTCCGAAAGCACTGCAGTGGAAAGGCCTTTGAGCAGGGTTCGCGAGCGCGACATGCGTTGCTTCGCTCGGCACGTGCGTTGTACACGGACTTTGCCGAGCAACATGCTGATTCCTTGCAATGGCGGACCGCGGGTTTGATGATGGTCTATCGCTCGCCTGACCGTTTTGAAGCATATGCGAGTGCTGCTGAGCAATTACAACGCGACTTTGGTTTGCAGATCAATCGTTATGATGGAGACAACGTTTCCGAAGTCGAACCGGCGCTGCAAAGTGGTTTGGCCGGTGGCTGGCATTTTCCCGATGATGCTCATTTGCATCCCGGGCAACTGATGCAGCAATTGCGCAAGCAGTTGGATGCATGTGGCGTGGAGGTTCGAGAGAGCTGCGGCGTTGATCGATTTGTGATGGGCGCTGGCGGGCTGAGTCAGATTCACAGTGATTCGGGCGAGTCGTTTTCGGCCGATGGGTTTGTCATTGCTGCGGGCGCGGAAACCAGTCGTTTTGCGAAATCCTTGGGCTGCAAGATCCCCGTGGTGCCAGGTAAAGGGTTCTCGGTAACGATCCATGGGGCGGCCAGTCGTCCTACAATTCCGATGATTTTTGAAGACGATCATGTTGCTGTTACGCCGCTCGATGGTGCACTGCGGATCGGTTCGACCATGCAATTTGTTGGGTATGATCGGTCAGTGCCTGAGCATCGGATCGAGTTGTTAAAACGGTCGGCGAAGTTGCACTTAAGGGACCCGATCCATGCTGCTGGAGAGGCTGGTCAAGAACAAGAGGAGCGATGGTCGGGTTGGCGGCCGATGTCGCCCGACGGGATTCCAATCATCAGTCGGTTGCCGAAGGCTCGCAATGTGTGTTTGGCGACTGGCAACGGGATGATCGGGATTGCCTGCGGGCCTGCGACCGCCAAGCTAGCAGCGGAACTGATGTTAGATCAGACGCCACATGTTGATCCGGAACCCTACCGAGTTGCGCGATTCAATTAGTTGTTGTACGTTGATGCGGCCGCCGGATGCTTTTGAGCTGTTTAAAAGTGTTTGACCAGCGGCGTGTGACTTCAGGCGATTCGTGGCCGGTCACCTGTTCTACGATTTTCAATTCTTTCGCCTTTTACTTTTGTCGAGCACGACGAGGCATCCATGACTGGACCAAACACAATTGATGACAGCGTTTTTCGCGGCTGCATGCCAGCGATCATGACTCCCATGAATGCTCAGGGAAAACCTGATTTTGACGTCATGGTCAAGCACGCCGGTGATCTGGTCAGTGCAGGGATGACAGGCGTCGTTTATTGCGGATCGATGGGAGATTGGCCGCTGATTGGAGATCAGTTGCGGCGTGAAGGAGTGGAGCGATTAGTTGGCGCGGGGATCAAAGTGGTCGTGGGGACGGGGTCACAAAGTCCGTTGGTTGCTGCAGAGCATGCAAAGCATGCTGCTGATGTGGGTGCGGCGGGCTTGATGATTATTCCTCGCTTGCTTTCGCGGCCGACCTCGGAATTGGCTCAAGCGAATCACTTTGCTCGTGTGTTGTCAGCGGCACCTTCTTTGCCGTCGGTGATTTATAACAGTCCCTACTATGGTTATCAAACGAAAGCGGGCTTGTATCAACGGTTGCGAAGTGAGTCACCCAACTTGGTTGGATTCAAGGAGTTTGGTGGTGCGGCTTCGTTGAGCTATGCAGCGGAGCATATTACGTCGGCCGACGATGGCGGGTTATTGTTGGTCGGAGTTGATACTCAGGTTTACTTTGGCTTCCTGCAGTGTGGTGCACAGGGTGCGATCACCGGGATTGGGAATTGTCTTCCCGGCCCTGTGTTGCGATTGGTGCAGTTGTGTCGAGACGCTGTTGCCGGTGACTTTGAGGCTCGCCGATTAGCCAAGGAGCTTGATGAGGCCTTGAAGGTGCTTTCGACGTTTGACGAAGGTCCTGATTTGACGCTTTACTATCGATTGCTCGCTTCAAAAACCATTGACCCCGTTTATGCTCGGCCTGCTTTGGGGAGTGATCAGTTAAGTGCTTCGCAGGCTCAATATGCCTTGGATCAGTTGGAGCTCTTTCAGTCGTGGTGGGAGAGTTGGCCAGGAAAGTAGGGTTCGCGCAGGGAGAGTTTCTGAGGTTGTGTCCTTGAGTACTCACTGTTCTTGGTGTGTTTTCAGGCCATGTCGAGCGACTTGGATGCGAGTCTGTTTTTTCATGCCAAGGATTGTGATGCAGATGGGCTCGCCATTGGTGTCGCGGAGTGAAGCGGTGATGTGGGTTTGGCTGGGACTGAGCCAGTAGGTCAGGAGGACTTTTGGGGGGAGGTTCTGAGGCGGCAGAACGCTTTCGACGGTGAGTTCGGGTTCTGTTTGAAGGCGTTTCTCGAAGGCTTTGATTTTGCCTGGTAGGTCTGGTGTATTCCATTTGTCGCTGTACCACTGGACGATGTCTTTGAAGCTAGCGACTGAATGGTGGATCATACGACTATTCGTCTGAAGGGTGCGCACGCCAGCGTGCTCGATGTAGGTTTCAGTAATTCGTCCAGCATGCAGAGCGAGTTTGTTGCTGGGTTGATTGAGATTAGGCGGATAGAGCCAGGGTTCAGGTTTGTCAGTTGTTTGACTGGGTGTTGTGTTCGCGCATTGATTTGGCGTGTTGGAGCGATCGGAGTCAGCAGCGGAGTGGGTGCTGGGAAGCAGGCACAGGAGAGCAAGCAGTCGGAGAGCCTTCATTTCAGGACCTTGGCATCGGCGTGATGGCGGTTTTAGCGAGTTTTGTGCCAAACTGCGTGCTCACGAGTCAAGCTTAAAGTCAAAGGGCAGTTTAACGTCAAACGATCTACCATAGGGGGATCTACCATAGGGTGTGTCCCCGTCGAGTGAGGGTGTGTCCCAACGATCTACCATAGGGTGTGTCCCTATTGGGAAAGAACGCCACTAGTAGCCTAGGCGACTTAGGCGGGGAGGGTTGTCGGCCGATGGGGGGCATGGGCCAAAATCGGTAGGTCCGGGCGAATCCGAACCGTTTTGGCGACGCTCGGCGCAGACCTCTAGCCCGCAAGCTCTCAGAAAGCTTGAAAAAGATGAA
>CP036272.1:6108000-6150006 GCA_007745635.1 Stieleria bergensis | reverse complement strand
TCGATGTTTCCACAATGCGAAAAAACTTCGGGCAGGATGCCTGATCTTCACGGCAGGAAGCCGCCATCCTGTACTACTCGCCGGTTAGCAAATTCCAATTCCCGTTGAACCAAGACAATTTTGTCCACCAGCCAGCCCTGGCGATAGGAAAAGTCCTCGCCGGTGTCTGGATTTTTGCCTAAGAGATAAAGGCCATCAATGGTCCGATTATAGAGGTGCACCGCTTCGACCTGATGAGGATCGAGCACCTCTGAACGAGGGTCACGACACATAAACGCAAGGTTCCTAAGGAAAAGCAGCAGGACCAAGCCACGCGTACCTGCCAGTACCATGCGTTTAATCAAAGGGCGGATCTTCACACCCTGAAAGAAGCGTTCACCTCATTAAGTACCTGTAATCCTATGCGGTCAATAGGGCACAGCCATGTTGACAAGGTAAACATCGAAAATAGTTGTTCAAAATGCTAGCAAATCACAGCTTCTCCCGCTCGGTGGAAGGGAACCTCAACATGGTCCAGAACCAGCCAGGGGGTTCTGGAAATGTCACACGCCATATGCCATGAGCTCAGGCGATCTTGGTTTCTCCGCCAGCAAGTTGAGTCGAATAAAACACAGTGCGTCTAACGCCGAGCATCTCCCTGAGTTGTTGCACCAATTAGCGTTCATCTCCATCGCAATGATCGATTGCCGAAAAGCTTAAACTGCATCGTCCAAAAACGATGCTTCAAAAAGCTACTCTTGCTTCGTGAACACGATAGACCGCCCGGGGCATGGGGAAAGACGCGGTTGTGCCAAAAAGCAATCACTGGTTCGGCTGTTTAGGAAGAAGTGCCTTGAACTGTTGTAGGAGTTGTCGTTGCTTCTTCAGCAAGTCTTGCCGCTCGTCACTTCCTTGTGGCGAAGCCAAAACCTCCGCTTTGATGGTCTGCACTTGTTTGGCCAGTTCGCGACGTCGGTTTCGATCCGCGAGTGCTTTAGTCCGCACGTCGTTATCCTGGTTGGCGGCGACCATTACATCGTTCCAGTGATCGGTGCGAAAGACGGACGCGGGAAGTTCAGCGCTATTGACTAAGTTTGCGCCCTTGGGATTGGCTGCCCAGGCATACCTGACAGCCACAGGACGGGGCACGTGTTCGCAGGAGACTAGCACTGTATTCGTTCCTGTGATCTTGGCATTTCCCCAGTGCCAAACCTTGTCATTGCCCGCAATTTCAAACCGAGAGAGTGGTTGCTCTGGGGCTCGAGTTTTCAGCCCGTCACCAACATGATCAAAGTGGATGATTGCGCTGTTGCCAGAAAACTCAATGTTCTTCAGCAGTGGACCGCTATACACCAGGGATTTGTCGTAGTCTTTGGCCAGGGCCCAAAGAGCTAAGCGTTTGCCAACATCATGCTTATTCTTGGGGTGAATGTCGTCTGCTTGGCCGACATCGTTGATGATCGCCATGCCCGTTTTCGGCGTTGTCATCAAGACTCGACGCATCCGGTCCTGAAGAAGAGGCCAAGGGTCGCTATTACCTGGCTCGGTGCTAGGCTGGCGAAAGTTTGCTAGCTGAACGAAATAAAACGAAAACTCGCTTCCCCAACGCTGACGCCAATCATTGATCATCAAAGGGAGTGTCTGATCGTAGGGGACAGCACCTGGTTTCGCATTGCCTTCTCCCTGATACCAGATGGCACCCCTGATCGTATAGCCAATGAACGGATGAATCATGGAGTTAAACAGTACACCGGGTTGACCTTCGGTATTAAGAGGTCGCTTGGGAACGGCCGGTCGACGAGGTGCACGTCCTCGTGAATCTGCAGGTTTTAGTCGCCACTTGCTCATGGCGTTTCCCCAGCTTGCCAGCCGTTTTTCAAAGCCGCTCATCGCAAGCGTCTCATCGAAATCAGCGTCCGCTTGGACGGCTGCATCCACTAGTTTTCTGGTCGCAGGTAAAGTCGTCAGCGCCTCGCGGCTTGTAAAGGTCTCCACCGGCTTCCCGCCCCAAGCGGATTTGATCACGCCGACCGGAACGCCTAGCTCTTGGTGCAGGTGCTGGGCAAAGAAAAATGCGACAGCGGAATATCGCGGAGCCGTTTCAGGGCTGCAGATGCTCCAGTCTCCATCAATGTTGTTTTGCGGTTCTACGGCCGTCACCGTATCGGCATTGAACATGCGTATCCCTGGATGATCTGCTTCTGCGATTACATCCGAATACTCACGGACACGATTCATCGTGAAAACCATGTTGGACTGGCCTGAAGCAAACCAAACTTCGCCTACCAGAACGTCCATGATTTCAATGCCAAGGTCGCCCGATTCGATCCTAAGAACCGACCCTTTTGAATCGGCTTCTCCCGTTGCAACACCGATTGCCCACTGGCCCTCCCGATTGGAGGTCGTGGTGAAGGACTGCCCTTTAAAGAACGCAGTAACTTTAGAACTCGGGGCAGCTGTTCCCCAAACTTTTGCTTCGCTGTTCCGCTGCAAGACCATGTGGTCACTGATGAAATCAGGGACCGAAAGTTCTGCTGAGACTTCCGAAGCATGAAAAACCCATAAACTGGCAAGCACCAGACAAATTGGCGCAATAATTCGTTTCGAAAACCGGAGCGAAATGACAAACGTAGGTGCAGGGAGCATGGAATTCGCTGGGGAGATGGAAGAACCGAAGAAGAAAAGATTTGAGGCCCGACCCCAATTTTACCATGCTCAACATTCCAATGTTTTGACAGAGAAGCAAACGCAAAGGATCTTCCGATGGCGAGGCCAAAACGGCTGATGAGCTTTGACTGCACTCACCCGCTGGCGGGAGAGTCGAGCGTCAGCGAGGTGAGGATGAAACGGTCGGCAACGCCAACTGTAAGCAGCCACAACAAAACCCTCCCCGGCCGGCCTTTGAAACAATCGTTGCCATCGCCTTGCAAACTTGCATGATCATCAGGGCGCCACCAGTCGCAAACCGGCCGGACTTCCCGCAAGCGGGAGGGGGTTGATGACTGGGGCGTGGCAACGCCAGATGCAAAGAAACACTCCCCGGCTGGCGCTTTCGCAGGGGGGAAGGTGTTGCTGATGGGACCCGAGGCGAAGGCTAAAACGGTTGATGCGTCTGGTGAAGCTCGGCGCATAAAAAAAGCCTCGCACTTGGCGAGGCTTTTTTAAAAAATGGCGATACCTACTTTCGCACTGGTGGGCACTATCATCGGCTCGGAAAGCTTAACTGCTGTGTTCGGGATGGGAACAGGTGGAGCCTTTCCGATATGGTCACCATAAGAACTTGGCCGCGATCTTTCGCACAGACCAAGTCCAAATTTGACTTGTTGTTTGGTAATTGGCGGTTCTTTGAATTAGCAAATAGAGATCAAGCGGTTCTAATAGAACCATGAGTGCGTGATATCGATGGCCAATCCTTCGCCCATTAGTACTGGTAAGCTTAACACGTTACCGTGCTTACACGTCCAGCCTATCAACCTGGTCGTCTTCCAGGGGGCTCTCGACTAATGTCTACGAATCCTAATCTTGGGTTGGGCTTCACGCTTAGATGCTTTCAGCGTTTATCCGTTCCGAAGTTAGCTATCCAGCCGTGCCGCTAGCGCGACAACTGGTACACCAGAGCTTCGTCCAACTAAATCCTCTCGTACTAAAGTTGAATCCCCTCAAGATTCGAACGCCCACGGCAGATAGGGACCGACCTGTCTCACGACGGTCTGAACCCAGCTCACGTACCACTTTCATTGGCGAACAGCCAAACCCTTGGGAGCTTCTACACCCCCAGGATGTGATGAGCCGACATCGAGGTGCCAAACCGCATCGCCGCTGTGGACGCTCGGATGCGATAAGCCTGTTATCCCCGGAGTACCTTTTATCTGATGAGCGATAACCCTTCCATTCGGGATTACCGGATCACTAAGACCAACTTTCGTTCCTGCTCGACTTATGGGTCTCGCAGTCAAGCACACTTCTACCTTTACGCTCTTCGCCTGATTGCCGACCAGGCTGAGTGTACCTTTGTACTCCTCCGTTACTCTTTGGGAGGAGACCGCCCCAGTCAAACTGCCCGACTGACACTGTCCTTTGCTCGGATTCACGAGATCAAAGTTAGAATTAAAATATGACCAGGCTGGTATTTCAACAACGGCTCCTTCGACACTAGCGTGCCGAGCTCAAAGCCTCCCAGCTATCCTACACAAGACATATCTCAACCCAATATCAGCCTACAGTAAAGGTTCACGGGGTCTTTCCGTCTAACCGCGGGTACGTGGCATCTTCACCACGACTACAATTTCACCGGGTCGGTGGTTGAGACAGTGCTGAATTCGTTACGCCTTTCATGCAGGTCGGAACTTACCCGACAAGGAACTTCGCTACCTTAGGACCCTCATAGTTAGGGCCGCCGTTTATTGGGGCTTCGGTCGCTTGCTTCGCTAATGCTAACAATCTTCCTTAACCTACCAACACCGGGCAGGCGTCAGTCTCTATACATCCACTTGCGTGTTAGCAGAGACCTGTGTTTTTGATAAACAGTCGATACAGCCGATTTTCTGTGGCCCACTTGCGTGGGCGCCCCTTATCGCGAACTTACGGAGCCATTTTGCAGAGTTCCTTAACCACCGTTCTCCCGAGCGCCTTAGAATACTCATCTCGCCTACCTGTGTCAGTTTTAGTACGGTCAAGTGTGCTTCAACACTTAGAAGCTTTTCTTGGACGTCCTTCCAACATCATCCAGAACTTGAATGCTGTTAGCTCGGGTCCTTGATCCTATTGAGGCGGATTTACCAATCCTCCAATCTTAGACCCGAGCAACGGACAATCTATTAGTCCGCATGCTTTTCGGACGCCGTCCCTCCATCGCTCCACACACTTGGCGCAGGAATGTTGACCTGCTATCCATCGTCTACGCCTTTCGGCCTCGACTAAGGTACCGGCTAACCCTGGGCGGAATTACCTTCCCCAGGAAACCTTAGGCTTTCGGCGAACAGGATTCTCACCTGTTTTATCGTTACTCATTCCGGCATAATCACTCGAAGACCCCGACACCACTCGTTTCCGTATGGCTTGTATCTGGTCTTCGACGCTCTCCTACCACTGAAGATAAATCTTCAATCCGCTGCTTCGGTGGAATACTTACTCCCGTTCATTATCGGCGCAGAAATGCTCGACTGGTAAGCTGTTACGCACTTTTTAAATGGTGGCTGCTTCTAAGCCAACATCCCAGCTGTCACGGCACTTCAACTTCCTTAGTGACTGAGTATTCCTTAGGGACCTTAGCAGGCGATCTGGGTTGTTTCCCTCTCGACCCTGGAGCTTATCCCCCAGGGACTGACTGCCGAGATAGTTTTACCGGTATTCGGAGTTTGGTTCGGTGAGGTACCCCGGGAAGGGCCCCCATCCGATTCAGTCTCTCTACCCCCGGTAAATAGTGGCTCGACGCTATCCCTCAAGATATTTCGGAGAGAACGAGCTATCTGCTGGTTTGATTACACTTTCAGTCCTCCCCACAGGTCATCCCCTCAGTTTTCAACCTAAGTGGGTTCGGTCCTCCACGCAGTTTAACCCGCGCTTCAACCTGCCCATGGGTAGATCACACAGCTTTCGCGTCTGCAGCATACGACAATTTCGCCCTATTCAGACTCGGTTTCCCTTGGGCTTCGCTCCGGAGGAGCTTAACCAAGCCGCATACCACAACTCGCCGGATCATTATGCAAAAGGCACGCCGTCACCCGTTCAAATCGGGCTCCGACCGCTTGTAGGCGCATGGTTTCAGGTTCACTGTCCTCCCCTAAACGGGGTTCTTCTCACCATTCACTCACGCTACTGGTTAGCTATCGGTCATTAAGGAGTATTTAGCCTTGCGGGATGGTCCCCGCGGGTTCAATCCAGGTTTCACGTGACTGGACCTACTCAGGTGCTCCTACGGTGTGTGTATGCTTTCGTGTACGGGACTGTCACCCTCTGTGGCCGACCGTTCCAAGTCGTTCCACTAACAACACACAATCCGATATTGGAGTCCTACAACCCCGAGAGGGAAACCCTCTCGGTTTGGGCTCTTCCGATTTCGCTCGCCGCTACTGACGGAATCGATTTTTCTTTCTCTTCCACTGGTTACTTAGATGTTTCAGTTCACCAGGTTTTACCGGGAATCTTGGGATCACGACTTGTTTATCAATTCCCCCAAGCATTTCGCAGATTTCCACGCCCTTTCTCTTAATGCCAAGGCATCCCCCATGCGCCCTTGGTAGATTGGCCAACGATATCTCGAACTCACTGTCCAGAGCTGCTACCGAGTAAACTCAGTCACCGCCCTGCCCTGTGGCCCTTGATGTCATCGATTCAATTACCGTAACGATATCACATGGTCGAGTCACTGCCGTGACTCAATCATTACACAGAATCCTATCAGATTCGCTTACTTCTCTATTCTAAATGCCAACGTGAACTCAAAGCTCAGCGGTTAAGTGGCCGCTTCGTTTCAGGCTCGACTTTCCGAAGAAAGCTTGTTGGCACGCTATTTTAAGAACTTTGTAGTCAATCATTTGCCTTCACAGCAAGCAACCGAAGTCACTAGCTGATCAGCAAATCTATTGATTACTGATGCCAATTACCAAACAACCAAATTGTCAAAGATCGGGGGTGCTGTCAACGACAGCCGAGCTTCGCAAAGCGTTGCGAAAGTCGGTTACCGTTGACGGGAGCGGGAAGATAGTGGTCGTCGCTGTTTGCGTCAACCGTTCTTCTCAAGAAAACCATGAAATCTTAGTATCGTGGTTTTCACCGCAGTGAGCCGAGTTGGAGCTGCTTTTAAACAACGCGGCATTTGGTCGTTCAGACCGCAGTGCTGTTGCTTTATTTGCAGGTAAAACCTGGCTCGCCTCCACGAGAGAGGCTGGCGTGACAATGAGTCTCTTGCTCGATCGCCGCAGCATTCACTGCGATGAAGGAATAAAGGTTGTGTCACGACCGGCTGCACAAGGATCCGCAGGTACCATGGTGACGCACGTGTGCGTCTCGCAGGCTGCGGTTGCCATCACCGGATTTTCGATTGCCGAAGTGGAGGTAGACGGACTTGAACCGACGACCTCCTGCGTGCAAAGCAGGCGCTCTCCCAACTGAGCTATACCCCCTTCGGTTTGCGTTGTGTTTGCTAAGCCTAGTCCGACTGAGCAATCTTTGCAACGCGAGTGGGCGTGCCAGAACTCGAATCTGGGACCTCATCCTTATCAGGGATGCGCTCTAACCAACTGAGCTACACGCCCGCGTTTGAACCTTGCGTCGAAAGGAACCTGAGTTCGTTTCTTGGCAACGATCAGTTTATCGCGGGATCTCTTCGCGGCAAGCCGCAATGAGTTATTTGCGATTGCATCTCGGAAGTGTCGGACGCGTTTAATGACGTTTCCGGGTAACTGACCTCGATGCGTGGCGGGGAAGTTTACGCAAACGTGTTCGACTGTCAAAGCCAACTTGGCATTCTTCTGATAAAAAATCTCTGGCGGCCTGGCTGGCGACCGGCAAGACTGTTCAAACCAATGCGGTTTACCTGCGTTTTCTCAAGTTCTGTTCGCGTTTGGCAAAGCATTGGAGGCGTTTGGATGTGGCCAGGTTCGCGGCTTTTGTGTGCTTGCGAGGTGGTTTGCGCTGATCGTTGGCTTGGCTGCAACTGGCTTTTCAGTCCGAGAGGCAGTCGTTCGATTCGTTCCGTTGCAGAGAATTTGTGCAATTCGACATTCCGTTGGAGCAATGATTTCGGCCACAATGCGAATTCATCTGCTGCACCTGTGTTCCAAGCACGTTGTGGCAACAGCTCTGGGCTGTGTGACGCTTCGTGGTTTGCTCTGCAATTCAACGAGACAGCGGCCACTGAACTGCGAACGGATTTCTCTTGGCTTTCTCAATTTGGACCTGTTGGAAAATGAAGGATCGACAGAATCGTTTGAATCAATCTGCCGTCATCAAAGCGGTTGGTGGTGGATTTTGGAAAGTGCACCGTGTTGCCAAGTTGGTCGCCGGTCTGGGCGCGATTGCGTTGGGCACTTCGGCGATGGCAGCCAATCCCACGGCAAAGCAAGCCTTGGGGCTCAAGCCAGTTCAGCCCGGCGTGCAATATGCCATCGTTGCGGCAGACGAAGTCGAACAGTGCCAAGTGGTAGACGTCAGCGAGGAAGGCGCCAAAGGCTGGCTGGTGATTGGGCCAGACGGCAATCGACTGCGGCGTTTCCTTGACACCAATAATGACCAACGAATCGACCGCTGGTCGTACTTTCAGTACGGTGTCGAAGTCTATCGGGATGTCGATTCAAATTACGACGAGAAGGCGGATCGCTACTGCTGGATGGGCAGCCAGGGGATTCGCGTCGGCATTGATACCGACCAGAACGGCAAGATTGATCGCTGGGAACGCATCTCCGCGGAGGAGGTGTCCGCCGAAGTGGTGGGTGCACTGGCGGCCAATGATTCCAGTCGTTTCATGCGTCTGCTGATCACAGCCGATGAGCTCAAAAGGCTGGGTTTAGGCAAAGAGCATGCAGAAAAGGTTGCCCAAAGCGTCCAGCAAGCACGCACTGGTTTTGCCGGTTTGGCTTCCGGAGCAGGTAAGTTGCAGCCGAATGCCAAGTGGTTGCAGTTCGCAGCCCCCTCTCCAGGCGTCATTCCTGCCGGTGAAGGCGGAGCGACGAGCGATGTCATCGTTTACGAGAACGTGATCGCCATGCTTGAGGAACAGGGACAGAGCAAAGAGTTGCTTGTCGGCACCATGGTGCGAGTGAACGACACGTGGAAACTGATCGGGCTGCCCGCAGTAGGCAACGGCGAACAGCTTGCCAATGCCTCAGCCGGCATGTTCTTTTCAGCCAGTGCGGCCTCGCTGCCCACGCCCAGTGGTGCGGCAGACGGGTTGCAGGAGGCGGTCGAGCAGCTGGAGGAATTGGATCAAAAAATGGCCACTGCTCCAGCGGCGCAGAAGGCCGAGTTGCATGCCGAGCGAGCGAAGCTCGTGGCATCCTTGGTTCGGCAATCTGCCAACGAACAGGATCGCGAATCATGGACTCGTCAGCTAGTCGATACGTTGAGTGTGGCCATCCAGAGTGGCGAATATCCCGGCGGCCTCAAGCAGCTACAGGCGGTCGCTAAGCAGATTGATGCGGACGGTCGTCCCACCATGGCGGCCTATGCACAGTACCAAGCGATTCAGTCTGAATATGCGACTCGCCCCGCTGCGGAAGAGAACTTTGCCGAGGGGCAGAAGTGGCTGACCGACACGCTGACGGCATTCGTCAAGCAGTATCCAAAGTCTCAGTACGCCGCCCAGGCGATGATGCAGTTGGCACTTAATAAAGAGTTTCAAGGCAGTGAAAAAGATGCGGTCGCACTGTACCGGCAAGTCGCCACTGGGTTCCCGAACATCGATGCAGGGCGCAAAGCCAAGGGAGCCATTTATCGGATGGAGTCGGTGGGGCGTCAAGTTGAATTGGCTGGTACGACCATTGATGGCAAGTCGTTCAAGCTTTCAGCACTGCGTGGTCGTCCCGTCGTCTTGCATTACTGGGCGACATGGTGCGACCAATGCCTGCACGACGTGAAGTTGCTGGATCGATTGAAAGCTCGTTATAAGAATGCGGGTTTGACCATCATCGGGGTCAACGTTGATTCGAATCGCGCTGATGCGCAGGCTTACTTGAAGGCCAATCCGGTGCCATGGCCTCAGTTGTATGCCGAGGGTGGTCTGGAAGGTAGCCCGCTGTCGCAGGCGTTCGGTGTGCAAACGTTGCCCAATATGTTACTGATCGACGCCAAGGGCGTGTTGGTCGGGCATGGTATTCGAGCCTCGGCACTGGATGGCGCAATCGACGGCGCCACCCGCAAGTAACAAGCCTCAGTCGGCTGGCCGTTATCGATGCTGTTGCTTGGTTCGGTGTGCTTGAAGTGCAGCAGCCTGCCGGAAACTGGAGCCACTGATGGGCCCTGATGGTCGGCGCGCCAGTTTCTGTCTTGCGTTCATTGATCGTTGGCCTTATCAAAGTAATCACGTCGCTCGTTGATGTCGCAACGGGCCAGCGAAAGACCGTCCAGCCAAAGCGAAGTCGCCAGCAGCTGTTTTTATTTAAGGATGATTGACTGAAACATGCATGGATTCTTTAGCCGATTGTTGAGCGCCGCGCTCATTCTGCATGTCAAAATCTTGTATTTAACGTGTCGTTACGAGGCGATCAATGATCCACGTCAAGCATTGCGAGAGGCTGGAGAGAGCTTCATCGTCGCTAGCTTGCATGCACATCAGTTGTCGATCCTGAACTTCAGGGACAAGAACGTTGGAGCCTTGGTCTCGCGTAGCAGGGATGGTAATTACATCGCAGCGCTACTGGAATCCATTGGCGTTGTGCCCATTCGAGGCAGTCGTGGTGCCACGCACAAAGGCGGTGCGACGGCCCTGATGCAATTGATCAAACACGTGAAACAAGGCGATCCAGCAATCATCGCCGTTGATGGGCCCAAGGGGCCACGCGGTCACGTCCAGCCCGGTATCAGTGTGTTGGCCAGGAAAACCGAAACGCCCGTTTTCGTGGTGCTGCCGGTCCCCAGTCGCCGCCTGATCATCAAGCGAGCGTGGGATCGCTTGCAGATTCCCTTGTGGTTTGCCCGAGTTCGCTGTGTCTGCAGCGATCCGATTTACCTGCAGCCCGGCGAGTCGGATGAAGACTTCCGAGCCAGGATTGAAGACGTGCTGCGTTCGTTAGAAGAGCAATGTGATCCCGTTGAAGCAGCGAGTTGGGGAAAGACCAAGTCGCCGCGGAAGCAATCAGCCTGGAAAAAGGCAGTTCGTAAGCGGCGTCGTCAAGCCGCCTAGCACGAGCGCTGTTGGCCGGCGAATCCGCGTGAGTCTTAGTCCTCTGGATTCAGGTCCCATGCATCAAGCCAGATGGTCTTGGTAGGCTGCATTTGGAAGTCTTTCTTCAAGCGATCGGCCATGTCAGCAAGGTGGCCAGCGCCGTAGAAAACGGCAACGTTTTTCTTGCCAGCAGCCAGTTCTTCGCTCAGGATTTCAAAGGCTTTGCGATTGCGGCCTTTGATCAATGTGTCCTCGCCATTTTCATCGCTCATTCCAGCGGTCATCGCTTCCATGTCCAGCAACTGTTTGGCCATCGCGTTTTTCATCGCATGGGGTCGATCGTTGCTGGTCATCGCCAGCAAAATGCCCAGGTCGCCGCCGGTGCGCGACTGGGCTGCGATGCTGGCACCAAGCATGCGGCCAAGCATTTTGCCTAGCGAATCGCCGCGACGCTTGAGGTCGTTTGCGAATTCCGTTGGGCTCATGTCGGCGTGGCGGAAGTTTTTGGCCATGTAGTCGATCTGCTCCAGTTGGTATTCCAATTCCAACATGTCTTTCATGCCCGTTTGCACGGATGCCAGCACCGATCGACGCGCTTGCAGATCTTTCGGGCGAATCCGTGTCCCATCGGGTGCCACCAGTTCATAGAGCACGGTGTCGTACTTGGACAAGCGTTTGTCGAGCTTGTCGTAGTACGCTTTTTCGCCAATGTGGACGACGCCGACGAGGTCAACGGTGAACCCTGCGTATTTGGATTCCGCGTTACCAACAAACCGAACAATCGCCGTTTGCAGCGCTTGATTGACGCCCTGTGCGTTGGTTTTGATTCGAGTGTACTGGTCGTGCTTGGAAGCTTTGCCTTGGGCTTTCTTTTTCTTGCCTGGCTTGGCTTTGCGGTTCTTGGATGGCTCGGTGGCGGGGGCTTGTGCTTGGGCAGATTCTTTGGCCGCGGTGTCTGTTTCTTGAGCCTGGGCCACTTGGCGATCAGGTGGGATTAACAGTGCAACCGCTAGCACTAGAGCTATGCGGAAAGCACAGCAGAGAACATGCTTGAGAATTCCTTGGCTGATTACTGCAAGTCCAAGCATAAGATGACCTGAAAGGTTTAGGAGGTGTTGGTTGGCAGGCGAGAATTCGAGTTGTTGAATTCCGGTGTACGTGTTTTGTCTTCCACTGGCGCGACGTGATTTCCAGTCAGCGCCAGTTGTAGGATGAAGGTCGATGTTCGGGAATGTATCGAACGCAGCGATTGTTGCCGTTAACCGTCCTGCTTCTTTGCAGTGTACCGCATACATCCGCCCGGCGTTGTGTTATTGTACGGACTATACAATCATCGTGGACGCCGACGCTGATAAGCGGTCGCCAAAGGCTTGCGACGGTTGGTTTCCTTTACGATTATCTAAGTCTGCAGTCAAAACGACGGGTTTTACCATGGAGTTTATCGAGCTATCCGGAAAGACGCTGCTGGACGTCGTCAATGAAGGTGAGATTGACGTGAAGGAGCTGCGTGATTCAGGGTTGACGGGCGATTCGATTGTTCGCATCAACAAGTTTGGTGAGATTGAACTGCGCCAGCGACAAGGTTGGGAAATGGTCGGTGGATTGCTGGGGCACTTCGAAGACCGTTTGCAACGGATGACCGGACTTGATTGGGCCTAAGGCCGGCTCGTTTAGATCGTCTCATGCAGGCCGGCTTGTCTTCCCGGTGAATTGAGTCGGCTTCAGGAACGCTTTGATCCCTTTGAGGCGTCACCGGGATCGTTCACGCTAAGCTCTGGCAGGCGGAATCTGCTCTGCATCGCACTGCAGGCATCTGCCGCGGATAGCAGAGACTGGCTTTTCACGCTACAGTAGGGAGCGGCCTAGCTCGGTCGCCCGTCTAGTTGAGGCACTTGTCTCGCCGAATCACCTGGCACTGAGCGATTTGGCACTGAGCGATTTGGCACTGAGCGATTGAATGGCCAATTGGCTCCATACTGTATCCATTCTCGAAGTCTTTTTCCGACCCCGTTTAATCCCAACAAGATTCCCTTGGATTACGAATCGATTCAAACCGACCAGGAGCTGGCTGATCTTTGCGATCGCATCGCCGACGCTCCGGCGATTGCCTTTGACACCGAGTTTGTTTCGGAGGATCGCTATCGACCGGAACTGTGTCTGATTCAAGTCGCTGCCGGAGATGTGCTGGCGGTGATCGATCCCTACGGAGTGAGCTCAACGTTGCCGTTCTGGGATCTGTTGGTCGATCCACAGCGGACCGTGATCGCTCATGCGGCGCGCGAAGAGACGCGGTTCTGTTACCGATACACCAATCAGCCGATCGCAGGATTGTTTGACACTCAACTGGCAGCTGGGTTTGTCGGTTTGGAGTACCCGCTATCCCTGGGCAACTTAGTCAGTCGGCTGTTGGGCAAGAACTTGGCGAAGGGTGAGAGCCGTACGAACTGGCGTCATCGCCCTCTGTCCAGTGAGCAGCTGAGTTACGCGATCCAAGACGTCACCGACCTGCAAGAGATGCACCAGCAGCTGCTGGAGATGGTCGAAAAGTGGGGGCGAACCGACTGGTTGGAACAGGAAACCATCGCCCGTCAAGAAAAGGTCCTGAAGCACGAATCCACCGAGAACTGGCGCCGCGTGAGTGGTTGCAGCGGATTAGCTGCCCGGCAGATGGAAATCGTTCGCCACCTCTGGCGTTGGCGCGATCGCCGCGCTGAACAACTCGATCGGCCAGCCAAACGCGTGATGCGCGATGACTTGATTGTCGAACTGGCACGTCGCGGGACAAGTAACCTGAAGCGGATTCGCAGCGTGCGCGGGATGGAGTGGCGAGGTTATGTTGATCTGCACGAGGAGATCGCTGCCGCCATTCAGGCCGCGCTTGAGGTTCCTGATGATCAGTTGCCACGACGGGCGCGACAGAATCGAACCTCGATTTCGCCGATGCTCAGTCAGTTTCTGGCCACCAGCATGGCCTGCATCAGTCGTCAGAATAAACTCGCGCCATCGATTGTCGGCAACGCCGATGATGTCAAAGATGTCTTAGCCTATGAGTTGAATTCAAAACCCACCGAGGAGTTGCCCGCCCTGATGCAGGGTTGGCGTGGTGAGATCATTGGGAAAACCTTTCGGCGTTTACTAAGCGGTGACGCTGCCATTCGCGTGGCCAATGTTCGCAAAGAGCAACCGTTGGAATTCATTGATTTGGACGACGATCCCCAGGTAGGTCAGTGAGCCAACAAGACGACTTGGACCGCCCGGATGAAACGTCTGAGCCATCTCAGGACGTCGAGATGTTCCTGTATGCCTGCTTGTTTGAACTGGGTATCGGTGTCCTGGGAATGTTGGTCGGCTGGTTGATCGGTGTGGATGTTCGCGCCTATCTGCCTCGCCTTGATAGTCTGGAAGTTGCCGTTTTGGCAAAGCAGATCGCAGTCGGCGTTGTCGCGGCCATTCCCATGTTACTGATGGTTCGCATGGTCATGATGGTCGATCATCCAGCCATCTCCGAAATCAAGAACGTCGGCGAAAGCTCAATGATGGCCGGGCTCTTGAAATTAACCGGCCCGGAATTGCTGGTTATCAGCCTGTGTGCCGGTGTGGGAGAGGAACTGGCGTTTCGAGGTTGCTTGCTGCCAGCCTTCATCCAGTTGACGGATTACTTGGTAGGCAGTCAGACGCCGTATCAAGTCGGTGGAGGATTTGCAGGTGCGTCCCCGTTTGCGGTCGGGCTGGCGGTGGCTGTCTCTTCATTGGCCTTTGGTGCTGTCCATGCGATCACACGACTGTATGCGGTCATGGCGACTTTGATGGGCGTCGTGTTTGGGCTGCTGATGGTCTTTTCTGATAGCCTGATCGTTCCGATCGTCGCCCACGCTGTCTTCGACGCAGTCCAGTTTCTACAGGCACGACGCGAACTAAAAGCCGAAGACGGGCAAGCCGCCAGCGAGTAAATAGCCAGCCAGTCAATAACCCGCCAAGTGCCACCGAGCGGGCGCCCTCAAAGTGCCTGCAACAGGGTTCGCAGTGCATTGGCGTCGGTGCACTCAGCGATCTGAGCTAAGGCAGCCTGCTGACGTTGGCAGACGGGAACGGGACCAACCGCGGTCGCCTGCCCGCTGTCATTTGAGGCACTGGCGTCTTGGGCTGCTTCCAGCGAAGTGTAGAGCGGTTCGGTCAGCAAGCGGATGAGCTGAGACATGAAGTGTTCGATGCCCGAGGGGGTGGTCGCACTGGTTTCAATCCAGTGATCTAAAAGTGCAACGGTTCCAGGCAGTTCTGGCAGCATGTCCGGTGCACCCGCCAGGTCGCACTTGTTCCAGACCCACAGCACGCGGTGTGCGGCCTGGGGATCGTGTTCATTGCTGGTCTGGCCAAGCAATTCGACGATGTGTGAATCCAGGGTCGCCGGTTGCCGGGCTGCGGTCGGATGGGTCTCCCGCGCCGTGTCTGCTTGCAATACCAGGGCCACGGCATCGGCCGTTTTGACCGCTTCGATCGCGGATTCAATGCCCTGGCGTTCAATGGGTTGGTCGCTGTGATGCAGGCCGGCAGTGTCGAGGAGTCGCATCGGCCAGCCTTGGTAAACCGTTTGTGCTTCCAAGACATCGCGCGTGGTGCCTGGCAAGTCCATGGTGATGCTGCGATCGTAACCCACCATCGCGTTGAGCAAGCTGCTTTTGCCAACGTTTGGCGGGCCGGCCAGGACAAGGTTCCATGGCTGGTCGAGTCGCAGGCCGACGGCGCCACGCTTGGTCAGGCGTTTCGCCTGCGCGGTGATCAAAGAAAACGCACGTTCATCGGCAGCGAGTTGTCCAAGTGCGTTGGTGCGCCATGCCGCCAACGCGCCACGGGTTTGTTCCAAGGCGATTGCAGCTGTCTGAGCGGTGGGGCAGCGCAGCAGCATTTCGCTGGCTTCGTCGATCAAGCGTTGGTCATTGTTTTGATGGCGTGCCCGGCCCAATGGAGAGGGGAGACCTTCAGTGGGGTGTGGCAAGCGATTGACAGCACCCAATGCGATCAGGTCTTCAACGATTCGTTCCGCCGCAGCCTGCCCGCCATGGCAGTGGATTTCAAAGTCCAGTTGTTCAGGCTTGCCATCCGCTGGCGCTACCTGCGTCCCGGCGGCCTGGGGCCGGTTCCAGGAGAACGCTGTTTCGCCGGTTTGACGGGGCACGACGACGATTGATTCGCCAGCGTTTGATTCAACGGCGTTGGATTCCACCACACGGTGTTCGGTGGCACTGGATGGGCTGGATTCGCTGCTGCTCTGGTCGTCTGCGCTCAAGCCTGCGGGGTTCCATTGTCCGTAGCGGACTTGGCCTGCCGCCAGCGGTTTGTGGTGATTGGGCCGAAAGCAATGCTGCAAGAACTCTGCAGCTTGGGGGCCCGTGACGGCAACGACAGCGATTGCCGATCGTCCGACTCCGGTCAGCAGGACACACTCGGTGGCGTTGTGGCGTTGGTTCATGAGCGTTGTCTTTGGCTGGCCCCGGTCTTCTTGGCCTCGGTCTTCTTCAGCAGCATCGCAAGCACGGTTAGCGGATGAATCGTTCGGCACAGCAGGCGTTCACATGGATAGATGGATCAGTGATCGGTGGTGGTCGATCAAGCCGAACGTGTTGTCCCTGCGAAAGCTTCACGCAGGCAAGCAAAACATGTTGTATTGTTGACCTAAACACATTGGAATCGCAAACGCAAAACGTTGCAATGGAAGTGCAACATGGATTAGATTAGCGACACGCGTGCAGCGTGGCATGGTTAACATCGGCTGCCGTGCGTCCAGCCACGGCATGGCAATTGCGTTTGGCGGACGGCTGCGGCATTGCCACCTTAAATCGCGTGTCTTCTTAGAAGTGGTATTCGCTTCTGCGTGAGATTGGCCAGCCGTCTTCATTCCTTGTGTTGATGGCTCGCTTTGCTGACGCCTGACACGACGTGCTTTTCAACTTGTTTGGGATTCATGGCATTCACTTCATCAGATCTGTCTTCGATGACCGACGAAGAGCTGCTGCAGTTGCGGTTCTGTGATCTGAATTTGTCGATTGAAGAATCACCGTTGCAGGCCAGAATCGAGCAGTTGTATCGGGAATTGGAGGAGCGAGGCATTCAGTTTCGGCCTCATTTCTGGCTCAGTGATGAATGGTTTTCACCCGACGGTGTTCCAGGGGTCGCGATTCCGTTCTATCTGGCTCATCCGCGTTTGATGCGATTGGAGCGGAAGCAGCTGTTGGAAGTCGAGGGCGGGACCAAGTTGTCGTGCATGAAAATCTTGCGGCACGAAACCGGGCATGCGATTGACACCGCGTATTCACTGCGTCGCAAGAAAGACTATCGCGAGTTGTTTGGGCGTTTTTCGAAGCCGTATCCGCAGTTCTACAAGCCCGATCCACAGACTCGCGACTTCGTGTTGCATTTAGAGATGTGGTACGCTCAGGCGCATCCGCTGGAGGACTTTGCCGAGACCTTTGCCGTGTGGTTGCCGCCAAAATCACGCTGGCGGACGCGTTATCAAGACTGGCCGGCGCTGAAAAAACTGCAATACGTTGACCAGACGATGTCGCAGGTCGCTCAGCAAAAGCCCAGTGTGCGAAGTCGTCGTCAGGTGGAAAAACTGTCTCAGATCCGCCGTCGTCTGGGGACCCACTACACCCGCAGGCGTGACCACTATGGGATGAATTATCCGAATGTCTTTGATAAGGATCTCGGCAAGCTTTTTTCCTGCGAACGTCATCACCGTCGTAATCCCACCGCCGCAGCCAGTTTGTCCCGGTGGCGTGGCGAAATTCGACGCGTCGTCGCGCACTGGACCGGAGCCTACTCGTACACCATTGATCAGGTCCTGCAGGAGATGATTGAACGGTGCCGAGAATTAAATCTGCATCTGGGGAGCCCCGCAGAGACCTGTAAACGAGACGCCATGATCCTGGTTGCACTTCGCACCAGCAGTTACCTTAACGCCGGCAATCGCCGGGTAATGATGTGAAAAAACTCCGAGTCCTCGTTCTGGTACGCAGCGGGCATGAGCCACCTGCAACGCTGGAGGGGGCTGCCGAAAAGGAGATCAATGCCTGGAAAGCGGAGTTTGACGTCTGCGATACCTTGCGATTTCTTGGTCACGAGGTGATGCCACTGGGGGTTTATGACGACCTGGCACCCATCCGTCAGGCGCTGGCGGAGTTTCAGCCGCACATCACATTCATGCTGTTGGAAGAATTCCACGGCGTGGTCACCTATGACTTTGCCGTCATTAGCTATCTGGAACTCATGCAGCAGCCCTACACGGGTTGCAATCCGCGCGGTTTGATCCTGAGCAAGGACAAAGCGCTCAGTAAAAAGATCTTGACCTATCACCGCATCCCCACGCCTCGGTTTGCCGTGTTTCCCGTCGGCCGGAAAGTGCTGCGGCCGAAGCGATTGGAGTTTCCGCTGTTCGTGAAGTCGGTGGTCGAAGATGCCTCGTTCTGTATTTCGCAGGCCTCGGTGGTGCACAACGACCAACAGCTGGTCGATCGCGTGGCCTTCGTGCACGAGCACACCAAAGATGATGCCATCGTCGAACAGTACATTGAGGGACGCGAAATCTACGTTGGGGTGCTGGGCAACGCTCGCCTGCAAACCTTTC
This sequence comes from Stieleria bergensis, assembly GCA_007745635.1. Taxonomy (GTDB): domain Bacteria; phylum Planctomycetota; class Planctomycetia; order Pirellulales; family Pirellulaceae; genus Stieleria; species Stieleria bergensis. Next base: position 6,131,584 of record CP036272.1, on the reverse strand, counting down.
CACCCTGGGAAATGTCGTTTGGCAACATGCCCCCCGACACCGCTCACATCGCGACTCGGCAGGTGAAGTGGAATCGTAAGTATCAAATCAAGCACGGGATCACCACGCGCGAGGCCACCGACCTCTCGCCGGCGATCACTGAAAAACTCTCCAAGATCAGCAAACGCGTCTACCGAGCGCTCAGCCTGAGCGGCTACGCCCGCATGGACATGCGACTGACCGAAGCCGGTGATGTCTATGTGTTGGAGGCCAATGCCAATCCGAACATTGAATTCGGTGAGGACTACAGCGAATCAGCGGAGGTCGCCGGTCTGGAATACTCCGCTCTGCTACAGCGGATTTTGAATTTGGGGCTCGGCTACAAAGCGGATTGGATGACGCATCTTTAAGCTTCACCTGGCGAGGCGATTTGACGAACGGGAATCGGGATGCCCCAAGCGTGTCGATGGGGATCGCCAAAGGTTGGTTTGCACGCTGGCCGTTTGTGCATGCGGCTGCCGGCCGATGCACGGCGGCACGATTCGGTCGGGGTTCAGCTTTAGGCTCCGGTGCCCGATGTTCCCGGTCGTTTCAGCCCCTTGTGATGATGGATTTGGCCTGCTGTCCCTCGCCCTCCACTCGCTGAGCCTGCCTTCCCAGCATTGATTTTCTGCACTAATCTATCCGGCGTTCCCGGTTGCGTTTCATGATGACGCCACCTCAACTTCACGAGAACACTCGATAGGCAGGCGCATGACGCTTTACGATGTATATGGTGTGGGCAACGCCTTGGTAGACATTCAGGCTCAGGTCGATGATTCTGTCCTGACCAACCTTGAAATCGACAAGGGCATTATGACGCTGGTCGATGATCAGCAGCAATCCGAGGTGCTGGGGCATCTAGACGGTCGGCCACTGAATCGCTGTGCGGGTGGATCGGCTGCAAACACGATCGTCGCCATTGCCGAACTCGGTGGCTCGGCCGGATACATTGGCAAAATTGGCAGTGATCCCATCGGCGAGTTCTTTTTGCAAGACATGCGAGACCTGGGCGTGTCGATGCAGGTGACCCCTAGCGATTTGCCCACCGGCACGTGTGCGGTGCTGATCACTGAAGATGCTCAGCGAACCATGCTGACCAACCTCGCTGCATCGGCAACCCTGTCGGTGGACGACATCATGGAGGAGCAAATCTCGCAGTCGAAATACGTCTACATTGAAGGCTACTTATTGACTGGTGAAGCCACCAAGGCCGCCGCTTACAAGGCCATGGAGTTTGCCAAGAAGCACAACGTCAAAGTTGCCTTCACCGCCTCGGATCCATTCCTGGTCAACATGATCCGTGATGAGATTTGGGACCTGATCACCGGCCCGGTGGACCTGTTTTTCTGCAATGAAGAAGAAGCCAAGTCACTGACCGGACATGATGATCCGTTGAAGTGTGCCGTGGCCATTCATGAGCACTGCGAAAACGTTGCGCTTACCCTGGGCAACAAAGGGTCGCTGGTGATGCACGGTGGTAGCGAGTACCCTGTCGAAGGCGTTCAAGTGGACGCGGTCGATACCACGGGCGCCGGGGACATGTACGCCGGAGCCCTGCTGTATGGGATCACCAATGGCATGGACTGGCGCACCGCCGGTCACCTGGCCTCTCATGCAGCCGCTCGAGTTGTCGCACAGCTTGGTGCTCGCCTGGAGCACAAATTTACCCCCGAAGAGATCGCTCAGCTTTCCGATTTGTCGATCTGATCGATGATGCTTTTGAGCGGTGCGAATGATCGCAAGATCAATGGCACCGAATCGCGACAAACAATCGCCTCGGTCCTGAACCTGTGATCCTGGCTGCTATCCCTTTGCTGTGAGCATTGCTGAACGCAAGCGCTGTTCCTATTTCAATTGTTGAATTTGTATTTGCATAACTGTTATGGCCAAAGCTCCCAAGAACGCAATCAGTCCCACTCGGCAAGAAGATTATCCCGAGTGGTATCAGCAGGTCATTAAGGCTTCTGATCTGGCAGAGAACTCGCCCGTGCGTGGCTGCATGGTGATCAAGCCGTGGGGATATCGGCTTTGGGAAAACATGCAGCGCGCTTTGGATGACATGTTCAAAGCCACCGGTCATCAGAACGCTTACTTCCCACTGTTCATTCCGATGAGCTTTCTGGAAAAAGAAGCGGAGCACGTTGAAGGTTTCGCCAAAGAATGTGCCGTCGTCACGCACCACCGTTTGGAACCCGATCCAGATGGCGGTTTGCGACCTGCTGGCAAGCTAGAAGAGCCTTTGATCGTCCGCCCAACCAGCGAAACGATCATTGGTGCAACCTATGCCAAGTGGGTGCAAAGTTATCGCGACCTACCGATTCTGATCAATCAATGGGCCAACGTGGTGCGCTGGGAAATGCGAACACGGATGTTTTTACGAACCGCTGAATTCTTGTGGCAGGAAGGGCACACCGTCCACGCGACCTCTGAAGAAGCGATCGAAGAAACCGAAAAGATGATCCAGGTCTACGCGGACTTCGCGCGGAACTGGATGGCCATGCCGGTCACCATCGGTGCCAAAACAGCCGGTGAACGATTCCCAGGTGCCGTGGAAACGCTGTCCATCGAAGCCATGATGCAGGACCGCAAGGCCTTGCAGGCGGGGACCAGTCACTTTCTGGGACAGAACTTCTCGAAGGCTCAGGAGATTGTCTTCCAGAGTGAAGCCGGTACACGTGAATTCGCTTGGACCACTTCCTGGGGTGTTTCAACTCGACTGGTCGGCGCATTGATCATGACTCATAGCGACGACGATGGCTTGGTGTTGCCACCGAAGCTGGCGCCCAACCACATTGTGATTTTGCCCATCTATAAAGACGACCAGCGCGCTGAAGTCATGCAGTACGTCAAGTCGCTGGCTGAGGAGCTGCGTGCACAAGACTATGACGGCGCACCGGTGCGTGTCGAGATCGATGATCGCGACATGCGAGGCGGCGAAAAGAAGTGGCATCATGTCAAACGTGGTGTCCCCATTCGATTGGAGATTGGTCCCAAAGACATGCAAAAGAATGCGGTGTTCATGGGCCGTCGTGACCAGCCCAAAAGCGTTGGGATTGATCGCAACGAACTGGTTGCCTCCATCGGCGATCTGCTCGCTGAGATGCAGCAATCGCTGTACGATCGCGCCGATCAGCTGCGGAAAGACAACACGGTTGAAATCACCAATGAAGCGGACTTTCGCGCTTACTTCACACCCAAGGATGAAGAAAACCCGGAAGTTCACGGTGGCTTCGCCGTCTGTCACTTTGCTGACGAGGACAGCTTGCAGCCCTTGTTAAAAGACTTGAAAGTCACCATTCGCTGTGTCCCCAGCGAAGACAATGAGACGCCTGGCACCTGCTTCTTTACCGGTAAGCCCGCTGCCAAACGAGCGATCTTTGCCAAGGCTTATTGAGCCAAAGCCAATGGAAGCCACGGTGCAATCACCGAGCCCACGCACTTGCCCCGCACGCTTGTCCGCGCACTTGCCCCGTGGGGCGACGCGTTGCCCGTGACGGTTTTGTGTTTCTAGTGGGACAGGGCACGCGTGGGGCTTGTGAGTTTGTGACCTGGGCTGTGACCCTGGGCAAATAAAAAAGCACGGCGTCCGCTTGAACGCCGTGCTTTGAATGATCAGTCGTCTTTACCGGATGTTATTCGCCGTCTTTCAGTTCGCCGCAGTCAGCGATCGTGATTGGCAGACGCGTGCCACCGCTGCGAGTGCCCAGCGACTCGATCTCTTTGACAACGTCCATGCCTTCGATCACGCGGCCGAAGATCACGTGTTTGCCATCGAGCCAGTCAGTTGGCACGGTGGTGATAAAGAATTGCGAGCCGTTGGTGTTTGGTCCAGCGTTGGCCATGCTCAACAGGCCGGGAATGTCGTGTGGGAAGGCGAACTTTTCGTCGGCGAACTTCTCGCCGTAGATGCTTTCGCCACCGGTTCCGTTGCCACGGGTGAAGTCACCGCCCTGCAACATGAAGTCAGGGATCACGCGGTGGAACTTGCTGCCTTTGTAGTGCAATGCTTTGCCGGACTTGCCTTCGCCCTTTTCGCCGGTGCAGAGAGCGCGGAAGTTTTCAGCTGTCTTGGGCACGTCGTCGCCGAACAGGCCCATCACGATACGGCCTGCTTTCTTGCCGTTGATTTCAATGTCGAAGAAAACCTTACTGGTCACCTTGGCTTCGGTTGCTGATTTTGCAGAGGCGTCGTTGGACATAATCGTTACAGCGGCCAGGGCCGCGATCATTGTGAGGGTTCGAACCATGGGGAAACTTTCCATTGCGTGAAAGGAGTCTACAGACATTCCAAATTTCAGACCAGCGGCAGACAGAAGGAAATCCTGGCTGTCGCCGGACCGGCGTGTGGGGATCATTCACCACACGATCCATTGGAGGCAAGAGCAGGTTGTTACGATTCACCTGCTCCGCAGTGAGCGGGTAAAGCGGGGCAACGGTTTTCAATCGTTGGCGACCGACCAAACCTATTATTGTTCTTTGCCGCCAGCTTGACCAGCCAGCTTGACCAGCCAGCCAAGGCGCGGCCAATCCATCCGCTCCAGGCTCCGTCTGAAAAGCCATCGCGGGGCGTGATGCCAACGGGGAACTCCCGTTTTTTCTCGCTGGGGGGTGCCGGTTGGTTCAAACTGGCAGTATTCATTTGGCTGGCTGGGCCGCCAACGACTCCGACTGGGCTGGCCAGCGAGGGGTTTGCGGACGGTTTTCGGGTCCAGCTCAGGCCGTAACAGGGCAGCTGGCTGCAAAGGAACTCGGATTTTAAGGCTTTCAACGGTTGGATTGCCTAGTGGAAAAGGGTTGAGCCGAACGGCGCCGATCAGTATTTTTATCGCAGCGTCAAAATGCCGAAGGAAAGATTACGCGATCCCTGCGCCAGTCCCAGGCCCCTGGAGATCGATGATTTGGGTTTCCACGAGTTGCCCCGAACTGTTTGACTGACGGGTTTGTCACTTTCTGGCTGGCTTCACCGCAGTCTGCTTAATCAAGAATCTATGAAATACTCTCAACTTGATCGAATCCTCGATTTGGAACCTGGCGAGCGCCTGGTGGCAGAGCGAACGCTGCAGCCCGATGAGGATTATTTGAGGGACCATTTTCCCAGGTTTCCCGTGATGCCGGGCGTGATGATGCTCGAAACGCTGACTCAGGCCGCCACGTGGATGATTCATGCCGGAGACGACTTCGCCTCGCCGCTGTTGCTGGTGCATGAAGTGCGGAACGTCAAGTTCGGCGATTTCTTGGCTCCCCATCAGACGCTTCAGGTCTCGGCGACCAAGATGAAAGAGGTGGACGGGATCATCACGGTCAAGGGGGAAGCCTCCAAAGCGGGCCGGACCACGGTTTCAGCTCGAATTTTGTTGCGTCGTGATCAGTATCAAGTCGAAGACGGCGGGTTGCGAAACGCAGAGATCCGACGTCGAACCAAAAAGAAATTCACGGAATTATTTGGTGACATCTTGTCGCCAACCACGAAATCTACCTAGTTTGCCGGGCTCGATTGCGTCAGGCTGCGTTTTGTTACCAGCACGCATGATCAGTTTGGTACACCTACTTAGTTCTGTTTAAGGAATCCACAAATGGCTCTCAGTGAAGACGAAATTTTCGGCAAAGTCAACGAAGCACTCCAGGACGCTTTGGGTGTTGATGAAGACGAAGTGACCCCCGAGGCGACGTTGGTTGGTGATCTCGGTGCCGAATCCATCGATTTCCTGGACATCGTCTTCAAGCTGGAAAAATCGTTCGATATCGAAATTCCACGCGAAGAACTTTCTCCCGAGGACATTCTGACCAACAGCGATTATGTCCAAGATGGCGTCGTCACAGCAGCTGGTTTGGAAGAGCTGAAAAAACGCATGCCCTGGGCCAACCTGTCTGGTTTTGAAAGTGACCCCAAAGTCCAGAACTTTGGCAACCTGTTGACCGTCAGCGATTTGTGCAGCTATGTCGGCTCCAAGGTGAAGGGCTAACATGCGTTGGTTCTGGGTCGACCGATTCACAGAGTTCGTCAGTGGTTCCCACGCCAAGGCTATCAAAACCGTAGCAATGGATGAGGAGTGCGTGGACGAATACCTCCCCACCTATCCAGTTCTTCCCCCTACGCTGATCATCGAAGGCATGGCTCAGCTCGGTGGGATCTTGCTGGCCGAGCACTTCGAGTTTCGCAAGCGTTTGGTGCTCGCCAAGGTTGGCAAAGCGACCTTTCATGCGCCGGCTCGCGTCGGTGACCAGTTGTTTTACGAAGCCAAATTAGATGGCATTCAGGACAATGGTGGCACCATTGAAGGTGTCAGTACCTGCGACGGGGAAGTTCAAGCGGAAATCAGTCTGATGTTTGCGTGCCTTGAAGGCAGTGACATCGTTGATGGGCCACTCTATGCGGCCGAAGACCTACACGCTTGGTTGCTCTCGCTGGATTTCTACTCCGTGGCGGTTGGTGCAAACGGTCAGCGATTCCCACGGTACGCAGCGTTCCAAACAGCCGATTCGGTGCCAGCCCCAACCTAGTCGCCGCCGTTATTCATCCCACCGCGCTGCACCGCACTCCTGCAGCGCGTTTGCCTGCCATTCGCTCTTTTTGCCCGGACTCTCGCCATGGAACGTCGCCGTATCGTTGTCACCGGAATCGGCATGATCAATCCCATGGGGCACGATGCCCCAACTGTTTGGAAGGGCCTGCAAAACGGCGAAAGTGGCGTTGGCTACACCACGCTATTCGATGCTAGCGGATTCCCCACCAAAATCAGTGCCGAAGTCAAAGACTGGGATCTCAAGCCAGAGGATTACCCCTTTGGCACCATTGACGATCTGGGCCGTCACACCAAGTTCGCCATCGGTGCGGCCACTCAAGCGGTCGCCGACAGTGGCGTCGCTGATAGCATCGATGATCCAACCCGGTTTGGGATCTATCTGGGCAGTGGCGAAGGCAACCAGGACTTTCATGTCTTTAGCCGAATGATGGCAGCCGCCATCGCAGACGGTGAATTCGATTCCTCCAAATTCATCAATCGCGGCCTGGAACTGCTCAATCCCGCCAAGGAAATCGAACAAGAACCAAACATGCCAGCCGCTCACCTGGCTGCATTGCTCAACGCCCAAGGCCCAAACCTCAATTGCTTGACGGCCTGCGCTGCAAGCAGCCAAGCGGTCGGCGAAGCCACCGAGATCATTCGTCGCGGGGAAGCCGATGTGATGCTGGCCGGCGGCACCCACAGCATGATTCATCCCTTCGGACTGACGGGATTTAACCTGCTGACCGCTCTGAGCGAAAGCAACGACCATCCCACCAAGGCCAGTCGACCCTTTGACCGTCTGCGTGATGGATTCGTGCTCGGTGAAGGCTCCGCAATGGTGATCTTGGAAGAATTGGATCGCGCCAAAGCTCGCGGAGCAACCATCTACGGGGAAGTCGCCGGATACGGCACCACGGCAGATGCCTACCGCATCACCGACATTCCCCCGGACGGTCACGGTGGCATCGCCGCAATGCGGATGGCGATTGCCGACGCAGGGCTGCAAACCACCGACATTGGCTACGTCAACGCACACGGCACCAGCACCACAGTCAACGACAAAGTCGAATCATTGGCTTGCCGCCAAGTCTTCGGTGATCTGGCCGACAAAGTGCCCGTTAGCAGTACCAAAAGCATGATGGGCCACTTGATCGCGGCCGCCGGAGCCAGCGAGATGATCGTTTGTTTGCTCGCGATGCGAGACAGCATCCTGCCGCCGACAATCAACTACGAGAACCCCGATCCGCTCTGCGATTTGGACTACGTGCCCAACGAAGCACGCCCCGCTGAAATCAGTTATGCTCTCAATAACAGCTTTGGTTTCGGTGGCCAAAACGTCACCCTGTGCTTGGCTCGCGACGTCTAGCCCGTCCGTTAGCTAGCCAGCCCTGAAAAGCCAGCCGAACCGGCCAGTCCCTCCAAGCGGTGGATTGTTCCCGGCCCACAGGACGCGCTGCGGCATTGTATGTCAGTTTGCCAGTATGCCAGTATGTCAGTTTGCCAGTTTGCCAGTTTGCCAGTTTACGCAGTTTGCCAGTTTACGCAGTTTGCCAGTTTACGCAGTTTGCCAGTTTACGCAGTTTGCCAGTTTACGCAGTTTGCCAGTTTACGCAGTTTGCCAGTTTACGCAGTTTGCAATTCCGGCCTCGTCTCACGATCTCACCAGCGCCATGTCATTTTCCGATGCCGAACTGCTGGCGTTTCTTGATGAAGCCCTGCCGGCCGACCGATCCAGCGAGCTCGAAGCGGCTCTCCGCGAGAATGAATCCCTGCGAGAGCGTTTGGTGCAGGCGCGCGGCCGAGAAACAGCGGGTTTGCACAGCGTCGGGGCGATTTGGCGCCGCAACCGGCTGAGCTGTCCCACCAGGGCTGAACTGGGGCAAGTGCTCTTAGGAGCCCTGTCAGAGGCCGAGGAGAGCTATCTGCAGTTCCATCTTGAAACCGTCGGTTGCCGCTACTGTCAGGCTAATCTGGCAGACTTGCGCCAGGAGGCTCAGCAGGAACAGGCCGGCGCCGAGCGTCAACGACGCCAGCATTATTTCCAGACCAGTGCCGGTTACCTGAAACGCTAGGCAGAATTCCAAAATGGTTTGCTGAAAATAGCTGGTTCACCTTGCGGAACTGGTCACAAGCCATTAGGATTCGCGGCCCGAAACCAACGTGGCTGGACAGTTTGGCCACAATCCCCATAACACCCTTTCTCATGCCGAGGCAGCTACCATGACGCTAGATCGCAGCCTGAAGGTGCGTGCTGGGGCGATCAAGGCGCGTAACGTACTGACTCGAGCCGAGCGGATCGCCCAGTTGCAACAACGTGACAAGTTCAACGAAGAAGACAGCATCTTGGGCATGCCTAAGGTTCGCGTGGTGAAAGTCTCGTTGAAGAAGAAAAAGAAGGTCAAAAAGGCCGACGACGACAAGAAGTAAGTCGCCCGACCTTCTGTCCCAAGACAATAAAAAACCGTGCTTGTTTCCAAGCACGGTTTTTTTGTGTCTCAATCAAATGGTCTGCCGGGGCCGGGCTGCATACTGCTCCGCTCGGAAATCAATCCCGCAATCAACTTAGGGCTTGCTGATTTAGTCCGTTGGAGGGTGCGTGCTTGCACGCACCGATTCGATTTTCGCAATCAATCAGGCCGCTATCAGAGAAGTTTTTCGCGGCTGAGCGGACGCTTTCTTGTTGGCCGTTGGCGTTGTTCATTGGTGCGCGCTCGGACGGCAACGATGCATCGTCTCAATCAGCTGGTCGCTGATTGAGACGGTCTTTCGGTCGGGGCACCATGCCGGTTGAAACCGGCCTTAGCCACTCAGCCCGGCACTAGTCTTTCAGTGCCAGGTCTTTGCTGCGGAGTGCATCGATGTAGTCTACAGCGATGTTCAGCACTTCGCGGTTGTAGAACGTGTCGCGATACACTTCTGAGCTATCTTGCAACTCTTCCGCTTCCTTCTCTTTTTCCTTCTGCGAATCCAGTTCAGCTCGGCGAGCCAGGAAGGCGGATTCTTCCAGCGGAATGACTTTGTCGTTCTTCTGCTTCACGAACAGTTCGACGCGACGCATCAAGTCTTTGAACTCGTCGTCGGATTCGATTCGCGCGATCGATTTCTTCCGCAGGTCTGTCAGCATGGATTCTGGGGCCAGTGAATAGACTTCGTGCTTGGCGGCAGGGATTCGGTCGGCAGGCAGCGCGAACTTCAAGTCGCCTTCGCCCACATCCAGCTTTTGGCTGATGCTTGGCAACACAATGTCTGCCGGGACACCGTCACGTTGGGTGCTGGCGCCATCAGGCAGGTAGAATTGCTGCAACGTCACTTTCAGAGCACCAAAGTTCTGGCGTTTCATCATCAGCAATCGCTCAGCGACGTCGATCAGTGATTGCACAGTGCCTTTACCGTGGGTCGCAGGGTCACCGACGATGATACCACGGCGATAATCTTGAATCGCACCGGCCAGAATTTCGCTGGCACTTGCGCTGAACTTGCTGGTCAGGATGACCAGCGGGCCGCTCCAAACGGTGCCAGCACGTTCATCGTCATAGATTTGGACGTCGTTGTTGAAGTCTTTGACTTGAACAACGGGCCCACGGTTGATGAACAATCCGGTCAGGCTGATCGCTTCGACCAGCGAGCCACCACCATTGCGGCTCAGGTCCAAGACAACTGCATCAACGCCTTTCTCTTTGAAGTCGACCAGGATTTTGCGAACATCTGCTGTGCTGCTGCGGAAATCCGCGCGGTTTTCACGAGCTGCTTCCATGTCCATGTAGAAACTGGGCAGGCTGATGAAGCCGATTTTGCGTTTGCCACCATCGGCAGTCTCGTGCTCAATGATTTGTCCACGAGCGGCACTCTCGGCCAGTTCCACTTCTGCGCGAGTGATTTGGTAGACCGTGGTTTCGCCAGCTCCGCCAACTTTCACACCAAGGCGAACCACAGTGCCCGCGTTGCCGCGAATCAGATTGACAACGTCTTTCAGTGGCATCTCAACAATGTCCACCATGTCGCCTTCGGCGCCTTGTCCGACGGAGATGATCACATCATCGGGCTTGAGTCGTTTGTCTAGATCGGCTGCACCGCCAGCGATCACAGAGGTGACCACGGTGCTGCCATCTTTCTCACGCAGGGCGGCGCCGATGCCTTGCAGCTTCAGCCCCATTTGGATGTTGAAGTCGTCCAGCGTACTGGCTGACATGTAGGTTGAGTGCGGGTCGTAGGCATTGGTGATCGATGTCAGGTAGGCTTCCAGCAGGTCAGCGCTCTTGAATGAAGCGAATCGACGTGAAAGACGTTTGTAACGCCGACGCAGCAAATCGCGTGCTTCTTCACCTTCGGTGTCGTCATCTTTCAGTTCCAGCAGGGCGTACTTGATCTGACGGCGCCAGCGGTCTTCGGCGTCCTTGGGCGTCACGGCGTAGCTGGCGTCTTCTCCGTCAGCGACAACGAATTCTTCTTTGGAGAAATCGAAATCGCCATCAAGCAACGTCAGTGCTGTTTCGACGCGTTCGTCGACGCGTTGAGCAAACCGTTCAAAGATCTTGAACGCCAGGTCTAATTTGCCATTCTTCACCCAGTCGTCGATGTTGTCTTTGTAGGCGCGAAACTGGTCGATGTCAGACTGATAGAAGTACAGTTTCAGCGGGTCGAAACGATCCAGGAACAGCGTCAACGCGCGCTCGCTCATCTGGTCATCCAAGGGGTGCCGCGAGACGTGCAGCATTGGCACGCGACTGGCAATGATCCTGGTGATCGAGCTGTCCTCCGGAGCCGGCTTGAGTTCAACCCTCTGTTTCTCGCCGTTGGGCAGCGCCGGGATCGTGGTCGTCTCTTGGGCCAGGCCGGTGCTGGCGAGTGCTGAAAGTGCCAAAAATGCAGACGCTTTGGTCAGCATTCGCACACTGAAAATGCATGGCAGATGACAAGGCATTGGGCGAAATCCAGTTTGCATGAGTCAAATTAATAAAACCACACACCTTTGGCACTCGTTCAAGTCACCGCCGGTGGCTGTGTTTTGGTCTATCGGTCGGAATTAGGCTCGATCAGCAATGACTGATGCCATTGCCAGGCAAGCGAGGTCCGACTGGTTCTGTATGGGGGGACGTGAGCTGCCAATTGTCTCCAGCCGGCAAATCTTCCTTAACCCGCACAGTCTATCTTAATGGGAATCTTCCCGGTGCGAGATTTGCTGTTGCGAATTCTAGAAGTGTTCATTTCCTGGGGCAACGCGGATCGACGCCCCAGTGACTGAGCGCCCGATTGCAGAGCGTTCACAAGCACCTCAATAAATGACTGTTGCGCCAAGACAACCGCCACATGCCAGGCATTCATTCGGGTGATTCGTCGGTGGCCTCGGTCTCAGCGTTGTCGCTGGACCGATTTTTGCCTGTCGGATCATCGACAGTTGCCAGTTGGACGTTCAAGGTGAGCGTTTTGCCTTTGCGGCGAATCACAATCTCCTGCTTAGAACCGATCGGCTTGCGCTCAATTGCTTCTTGAAGCGCAGCGGAGTCGCGGACGGGTTCTCCGGCAAATTCCACGATCACATCCAATGGCTGGATGCCCGCTTTTTCAGCGACCGAATCTTTAACAACTTGGTACACCAAGATGCCTGAATAGGGGGTCAGCTTGAACTTCGCCGCGATACGCGGATTCAATTCTGCCAAGGTTGTGCCAATCCCGGCGCGGCGAACTTCGCCATGTTGATCCAATTCACGAGCGATCCAAATCGCTTGATTGATTGGAATCGCAAACCCGACACCTTGGAAGAAACCATTTTGGCTGGCAATCGCGGTGCTGATGCCCACGACTTTTCCATCCAGGTCGATCAGAGCGCCGCCCGAATTTCCGGGATTGATTGCGGCATCGGTTTGTAGCATGTTGCTACGAGGAATTCGTTTCATGCGGCGATTCTTGCCGCTGATGATTCCCGCACTCACGGTCGCTTCCAAACGGAACGGGCTGCCAATCGCCAACACCCAATCACCGATCTCAAGCTGATCTGAATCACCCAATTCCATCGCTGGTAAATCGGTTTCAGATTCGACACGCACGATGGCCACGTCGCTTTGCGAATCCCCGTGGATCACTTTCGCATCCAAACGAGTTTCATCGGCCAGCTGCACGACGACGCGCGAGGCGTTGTTGATCACATGATTGTTGGTCAGGATCAAGCCATCGGTGGAGATCAATACACCTGAGCCGATCCCCGATAACGGCGCCTCATTGGCTGGTGCCGCAGGCGCTTGTTCGGGATTGATGGGCAGCAGTGGTTTATCGAGGTCGGTTTCCTGCTGTTCTTGTTGCGTCTCGGAGTTCTGTCCGTAGACATAAAGCAATGCAACCGATGGGGTCGCTCGTTTGGCTGCCATGCGAAACGCCATCGACAGCGCTCGTGGGCCGGCTTGCAATGCCGCCATCACTTCGGCTTCCGAGGGCGGGTTCGCTCTTGGGTTTGCAGGAGCTTCGTCACTGGATGTCTGCTGAGCCTCAACGGTGACGTCATTCACCCAGAGCATTGAAAAGACCAGCAACAGGGCAATGGATTTGCATCCAACAAGGTTTCGATTGAAAGGCATGATTCGCGATAACCAATCGTGTAAAACAAAGAAGCAAAATGACGACCACGGTGACCGGGCTTAGACAGCCATGTTAAAACAGCCACACCAGGATCACTCATCAAGGGCGAAACGCCCTCTCGATGTGGTTATAACGAGTCTGGTTCTTGGTTTGTAGTTTGACCAGCGATCCCGTAACGCTTTTAGGGAATGATCCAAACATGATTGTTGCCAATCTGATCGCCAAAAAACGCGACGGCCACGCGATGACTGAACCTGAGATTCAGTTTCTGATCGCCGGCTATTGTCAAGGAACTGTAGCAGACTATCAAATGTCGGCATTTGCGATGGCCGTTTGCTTGCGTGGCATGAACGACCAAGAATGCGCGTGGTTGACCCGGTCGATGTTCGAAAGTGGCCAGCAACTTTCACGCACCGTGTCCGACGAAATGCCGCGTGTGGACAAACATAGTAGCGGTGGGCTGGGAGACAAGGTCTCGTTGATCCTGGCACCCTGGCTGGCTTGCTGCGGTGTCCACGTGCCGATGATTAGCGGTCGTGGGTTGGGGCTGACCGGCGGAACGCTGGATAAGTTGGAATCGATTCCCGGCTTTCAAGTCGATTTGAACGATGCTCAATCCGATCAGGTGCTCACAATCGCCGGGGCAACCATCATCGCTGCCAATGAAACGGTCGCCCCTGCCGATCGGCGGCTGTACGCACTGCGCGATGTTACCGCAACCGTTGAGTCCATCGGGTTGATCACCGCTAGCATCTTGAGCAAAAAACTTGCCGCCAACTTAGATGCCCTGGTCATGGACGTGAAATATGGTGACGCAGCCTTTATGAAGACGTTTCAGGACGCCCGCGAACTGGCCAGCCGTTTGTGCAGCGTGGGAGCTGCTGCAGGCTTGCCCACCAAGGCAGTTCTGAGCGATATGAATCAGCCGCTCGGTCAGGCCGTCGGCAATGCGATCGAAGTCAACGAGTCAGCGCAATTGATGCGCGGCGAAGGATTTCATGGCAGCGGATTCAATGCCCCAGCGCTGGATCGCTTGTATCGTTTGACAAGGTATCTGGCCGCAACTTCTTTGTTGCAAGTCGGCGTGGAAACCAATCGCAGCCAAGCGGAAGCACGACTGGACGCTCACTTGGCCAGCGGTGAGGTGATGGAACGGTTCTGCATGATGGTGGACGCTCAAGGTGGACAAGCGAAGTTTCCCCTGTCCGTTGCACCCGCGCTAACACTGACGGCCAAACAGCATGGCTCTGTGCAATCGATCAACTGTGCTGCGATCGGCCAGGCGATCATTGGATTAGGCGGTGGGCGACGTCAAGTTGGCGATGCAATCGATCACTCGGTTGGCATCACGATGCACGTCGGGATCGGCGATCAAGTTCATCCCGGTGATCCGACGCTGACGCTACACGCTCCGGTCGCGTTGCACAGCGAATATGCGAGCCAGTTACAGCAGGCCGTTAGGCTCTGCGATCAACCCATTGAAACGCCACCGTTGTTTCAGGATCTAGAATCCACCACCGTCCCAAGCTAACCCCGTCAGCCGTTTTGGCGTTAGCCACGGTTTGGGTCACCGAGGCAGTCGCATCAAACAACCGGGCCAAACGGCTAATGCAGTGACCACAGGTTTTTCGGTTCGCGATCTCACTGTTTCCATGACCCCCAACCAGCCCGCTGCGGTGAATTATGGCAGGGGTTGGAATCACATTGACTTGGTGTCGAGATTTGTCCGACACTAACGTGTGACTGCTTCCGATTAACCATCCAATCAGAGCCGAACACATGCAGGAATTAGCTCCCGAACAGATCGACACGCTTGTTCAACACGCGATCAACGCTCGGCAAATGGCCTATGCTCCGCATAGCCAATTCGACGTTGGTGCAGCGGTTTGGATTCCTGAAGGGGCCATCGTGACCGGGTGTAACGTCGAAAACGCAAGCTATGGTTTGACGATTTGTGCGGAGCGAGCCGCGATCTGTACGGCCGTGAACGAAGGGTACCAGCAATTTCAAGCGATCGCGATTGCCACCGCCGGCGGTGCATCTCCCTGCGGAGCCTGCCGGCAGTTCCTAAGCGAATTTCGCTGCGACTTGCAAGTGATCATGGTCGACGTCTTGACCGGCGCCCGGCAGATCCGTCGCTTAAGTCAGTTATTGCCCGATGCGTTCGACGCCGACAACTTGCCGATTCACTGACCTTGCGATTCAGCGGCTTCACCTTACGCCGGTCTTTTGGTCACCGTAATCCGCACCCGACCAGCTCTGCAGGACGCTTTTTTGCCACGCTTCCAGTTCTTTTTGCATGCTCTCCAGCACGTCCGGAGCATCACCGCTAACGTCGGCGCGTTCCATCGGATCATCCGCTAGGTTGTAAAGCTCCCAGCGGACCCGGCCTTTGTTTTCGATCCGATGAAGTTTCCAGGGCCACTTGTTCCACGCTGCATGACCGCGTGTTGCTTGATTGCGATCAAATTTGGGGTACTGGTACACATTTTTTAAGACCCGTTGTGGGAGCGGGTTGGGCTTGCCTGCATCCTGAGCTTCTTTGAGCGACTTGATGATGCGATCGCTCCAGGTGCTTTGTCCTTGCGAGTGCCCGTGCCAGAATCCAAGCGGAGGGCGCTGGTCTTGTTTACCCGCCAAGATCGGTAACAGGTTGATTCCATCGAGTGTCGGTTGGTCTTCGATTTCAACGTCGGCCACCGCCAGGAGTGTGGGGTACAGGTCACAGGTCGAAGCAGGTGTGGCGATGACTTGGTGTTGATAGCGGCTCGGCCATTGCAGGATGGCCGGCACCCGCAAGCCACCTTCGTAGATGCTGCCCTTCATCGCTCGGCCACCTGAGGTTTGTGGGTTCAAGCCACCGTTATCGCTGCAGTAAAACAACAGCGTGTTGTCGGCGATCTCTAGCTCCTTCAGTGCCCCGCGCAAACGCCCCACTTGCTGATCCAGTAACGTGATCTCGCGATAGTAACCGGCCTTCTTGCCAGCTTCTTTCTGATACATGGTCGCCGCACCATCGGTCGCTTGAGGGATCTCTTGGTGCGGATCATGAGGTGCTGGGAACCACGTCACGGCAAACATCGGTTGGTCACCTTTGGCGTGCTTGCGCAAAAACTCCAAGGTGGCGTCCATGCTGATGACCGATCCTGGTCCTTCAAGTTTCTTGTAGGTCCCGTTGTGGCTTAAGTACGGATCGTTGTCAAAGAAATTCAATCCACTGAGCCATTCATCAAACCCCGCTCCACCGGGCGACGTTGCGCTCTCAGGTTGAACCGAGCCAATGTGCCATTTGCCAAAATGCCCCGTCACATAGCCTACGGATTGAAGTGCTTCGGCGATCGTCGATTCCGCAGGGTGCATGTAATGTCCATGGTTGGGCACATTGCAGCGAAATGGATGGCGGCCAGTCATCACGCTGGCCCGCGTGGGACTGCAGACGGGGGCAGCGGCATAAAAATGATCGAAGACGACTCCGTCACGGGCCATTGCGTCTAAGTGTGGCGTCTTAACGAAGGGATGGTCGTTATAGCCCGCATCGCCATAGCCCTGGTCGTCGGCCATCACCAACAGAATATTGGGACGCTCATTTGCATTCGATTCACCTGCGTGCCCCGTCAGGATGGCAAACGCGGTCATGGAAAGGGCAAGCAGAAATGCGGATTTCACCATCATCATTCAAATTCGCGAAGGAAACGTCAGTTGCATGCCCAGGGAACGGGCCGGACTGCTCATAATAGTAAGTCCTCGTCAGGAAATGTTCGGAAAACCCTCCGTGTTCAGATGAAGCCATTCTCTGCACTGATAAAGTTGGTTGACCGACCAAGCTTCGATCATCCTGTCGGCGTCCGCACAGCATCCGTTGGGCGGTGATGAAACCCGGGTGGGGAACAATCACGCATCTGAAGGGTGCTTCGGAGCTGATGGTGACTGACGTGCGAGAAAGACTTGCTGAATTGAACTTGCTGAATTGAAAGAGACCCCGCAATGCTTCACACCCGTTCCCTGGTATTCATTCTTTTGATCTCGGTGCTCGCAGCGGGACGCTGTCAGGCACAGGAGCAACGACCGACCAAGCCATACAACGTGCTGTTGATTGTCTCGGACGATTTAACCCCGACGGCTTTGTCCTGTTACGATAACAAGGTCTGCCAGACACCGCATATCGATTCGTTGGCGGCTCGTGGAACCCGTTATACACGAGCCTACTGTCAGGGAACCTATTGCGGTCCTTCGCGAGCCTCGTTTATGTCGGGTTACTATCCGCACGCCACCGGAACCTTGGGGTACACCAACCCACGGCCAGCCATTGGTGATCGCGCGATGTGGTCCCAGCACTTTAAAAACAATGGTTATTATTCGGCTCGGGTCGGCAAGATCTTTCACATGGGCGTGCCGGGCGGTGTCGAATTGGGAACCAACCCCAAGAAACACGACAATTTCAACGGTGCCGATGATGCGGCCTCTTGGACTGAACGTTTTAATTGCCCCGGCCCTGAGTGGAAAGCCAAGGGGGATGGCGAAACTTTAGAAGGCAACCCCGATGGGAAACGGCCGGTTGTCGGAGGCAATACCTTTGTTGTCGTCGAAGCCGACGGAGACGACGAAGTACACGCCGACGGAAAGGCTGCGGCGAAAGCAGTCGAGTTGCTTGCGCAGCACAAGGACAAGCCTTTCTGGTTAGGCGTCGGCTTTGTGCGACCTCATGTCCCGTTTGTTTCCCCACGCAAGTACTACGAGCCGTTCCTGCCTTACGATTCCATGGTGTTGCCGGAAAAACTCGAAGGCGACTGGGACGATATCCCGAAACCAGGGATCAATTATAAAACCAGTAAGAACATGAAAATGGATCTTCGCCGCCAGAAGAAAGCTGTCGGTGGCTACTACGCAGCAGTCTCGTTCATGGACGCTCAGGTCGGCAAGGTTCTTCAAGCACTGGAGGACAACGGCTTGAAAGACAATACCATTGTGATCTTTACCAGTGACCATGGTTATCATTTGGGCGAGCATGACTTTTGGGCCAAAGTCTCACTGCGCGAAGAGTCCGCGACGGTGCCGTTGATTATCTGTGTGCCTGGACAGAAACCGGCCGTTTCCGATAGCTTGGTGGAATTGCTTGATCTGTACCCAACAACGGCCTCGCTGTGTGGACTGGAGGTGCCCGATCGTTTGCAGGGCGTCGACCTGACGCCAACCATCGAATCAGCCGATGCGGATGTTCGCGACGCCGCCTTTAGCGTCGCACCGATGCGAAGGGGATTTCTGATTCGACAGGATGGCTGGGCCTACATCCAATACGGCGAAGACGGGCGTGGCGGCGCGGAGTTGTTCGACATGCAGCATGATCCACAACAGTTTCACAACTTGGTTGACGATCCCAAACATGCCGACCGCGTGAAGTCGTTCGAGAAGTTGTTGGCCGACAAACTGATCGAGGTTCGGACCAATGATTTGAAACGAGGCGGCCAGCGATGAACGCAGCGATGAGCACCGCGATGTGCTGCTTCCTGAGACGCTTCGTGATTCTGGTCTGTCTTGCGATTCCGCTGATTGCCACTGCGCAGGAACCAGAAGCTATACAGCCTGCATCCGGTTGGTCAACGATCCAGCGTTATTTCACCCCACCAGCTGAGTTTGCTGGCCAGCGAGGTGATTATCGTTCTCCGCTGCTGTTTGCGGACGGTTCGCAGGTGACATCACCTCAGCAATGGCAGCGCCGACGCCAGGAGCTGCGACAGCAATGGCAGCGTCTGCTCGGCAAGTGGCCGCCGCTACTGACCGAGCCAAAGGTCACCGTGCTTGATCAACAAACGATCGACGAGGGGCGAATCGTGATCCAGACGATTCGTTTCCGCTGGCTGCCCGATCAGGAGACCACCGGTTACCTGCTGCTTCCACAAGGCCAGAATCAGTCGTTGCCAGCCGTGTTGACGGTGTTTTATGAGCCCGAGACAGCGATTGGCAAGGGCAAGCCAAACCGCGACTTTGCCATTCAGTTAGCACGCCGAGGATTTGTCACGCTGTCGATCGGCACGACCGAGGCCAGTGAGCGGCGCGAATATGGTTTGTTCTATCCCAGCATCGAAGACGCCCATGTACAGCCTTTGTCAATGCTGGCTTACGCTGCGGCCAATGCCTGGTACGTCCTCGCCAGTCAACAGCAAGTGGATGCAAAACGGATTGGGATCGTTGGCCATTCGTATGGTGGCAAGTGGGCCATGTTTGCCTCCTGTTTGTTTGATCGATTTGCCTGTGCAGCCTGGTCGGATCCGGGCATTGTCTTTGATGAGTCCCGGCCCAGTGTCAATTATTGGGAGCCCTGGTACTTGGGCTATCACCCTCAGCCGTGGCGCCAACGTGGGCTGATCAGTGAACAGAATCCCGCTCGTGGCTTGTATCCCAAGTTGCGTGAACAAGGGCGTGATTTGCACGAGTTGCATGCCTTGATGTCGCCGCGTCCCTTTTTAGTTTCCGGAGGCAGTGAAGATCCGCCCACACGCTGGCAAGCACTCAATCATAGCCTGGATGTCAACAAACTCCTGGGAGTGCAAAACCGCGTCGCGATGAGCAATCGCCCCAATCATTCGCCCGATGATCAGTCGAACGCCATCATTTATGCGTTCTTTGAACACTTCTTGTCAGTGAATCAAGAACGTTGAATTTCTATCGTCTCCTCGTCCGTCCCTTGCTCTTTCAGTTGCCCGCTGAAATGGCGCATCAAGCTGGCTTGACGTTGTGTCGGATGCTCGGGCATGTTCCTGGCGCGACGGCGGTGATGCGCAGGATGTATCAGTGCCACGATCCCCGTTTGAAGGTGCAGTTTCAGGGGCTAACGTTTTCCAACCCCATGGGGCTCGCCGCCGGGTGGGATAAACAGGGGACGGCACTCAAGATGCTGGAATCCATGGGGTTTGGCTTTGCGGAGATTGGATCGATCTCTGCGCGTCCCTCATTGGGGAACCCCAAACCAAGGCTGTTCCGTTTGCCCTCTGACAATGCCATCGTTGTCAACTATGGGCTGCCCAATCCTGGAGTGGAATCTGTTGCCAAGCGACTGAGACGTTTCCAGCAAACGCAACCGCTGGGCGTGAACGTTGTGAAGACCAACGATGGTCCGGCTGCCCCGCCCTGCCCTGATTCAGCGGTGATCGAAGACTATCTCAGCACGATCAAGCAGGTGCATGATGACTGTGACTACTTGATGCTGAACCTAAGTTGCCCGAACACCGGACATGAGCAAGCTTTCTTTGCCCGGCCAGGCAACCTGTCGAACTTGCTTCAGCAGATCGACGACTTGCAGGTCACAACACCAGTCTTTTTGAAAATTGCACCCATCGAACAGGCTGACCAGATCGAGCAACTGTTGCTGCAGTGCCGGCCGCATCGTTGCGTGGCTGGTTTCAGTGTGAACTTGCCCACTGGCAAGCCCTCGGAGCTGAACTTGCACGCAGACCCGGCCGCGTTGGCAAAGCTGCCTGGTGCGATTGCGGGTCAACCGGTCAAGGAGCTGCTCAACCGATGTCTTCGTCGGCTGTATCAGCAAATGGATCGCGAGCGATACATCATCATTGGCTCCGGCGGCGTCTTCACGGCTGAAGATGCGTACGAAAAAATCTGTTACGGCGCCAGCCTTGTGCAGTTGTACACGGCCTTGGTTTATCATGGGCCTTTGGTGGTCAAGCAAATCAACGAAGGGCTCGCTCAACTGCTCAGGCGTGATGGTTTCGATCATGTCAGCCAGGCCGTTGGCTCCAAAGCCTAGGCATTTATCCTCCAAAAAACTAACAGCGTGATGTTGAATTCCATCCGGTCGATCGTGTTTGGGTTATCGGTTTGTGCAAGCTTCGTTGTGGTTGCCGATCCGCGTCCAGCGAATCTCCAGACTCAGCAGACTGGGGTGTCGCTGACGTTACTTGCCCAGCACCCCGAATTGGTCACCCCGACTGGGATTGATGTCGATGCCCAAGGGCGAATCTATTTGGTTGCCACTCACACCCATTTTCGCCCCGACGATTATGTTGGCCCCAAGCACGATGAGGTGCTGGTGTTCACGCCCGATGGCCAGGGGAATCTCAAACGCCAGGTTTTTTACAACGCCACTGCGGCGACCATGGATCTGGAACTGGGACGCGACGGCTGGGTTTATCTTGCGCTGCGCGACAGGATCCTGCGCGTGCAAGACAGTGATGGGGACGACCAAGCGGACGTTGTTGAAACGGTCGCGGAACTTGAGACGGAAGCTGATTATCCTCACAATGGCTTGGAAGCCTTGGCCTGGCATCCCAGTGGCGATTTAATCTTTGGGATCGGTGAAAACTTTGCCAAACGATGGACCTTGACCGGTAGTGACGGAAATAAAGTGTCAGGGACTGGCGAAGGTGGGATTTTTCGATGTGCGCCAGAGGGTGGTCAATTGCGACGGATTGCCAAGGGCTTTTGGAATCCATTCGGGATCTGCGTGCGAGATGACGGTGAAATCTTCGCAGCCGAAAACGATCCCGGTGAACGCCCGCCCTGCCGATTGCTGCATATCATCGATGGCGGTGACTATGGTTATCAACGTCGCTATGGAAACGAGGCGCACCATCCCTTCGTCGGCTGGAATGGAGAACTGCTTGGCACGCTGCCGATGATTCGTCCCTGTGGTGAAGCCCCATGCGGCATTCAGCCACTCGGTAATGGCTTGCTGGTCCCCTCCTGGAGCGATCATCGGATCGACTACTTTCCGTTGACACCTTTGGGCGCTAGTTTCTCCGCCGAGCGGATTTCGCTGGTCCAGGGCGGACGCTATTTCCGGCCCGCCTGCATCGCTGCTGATCCACGCAATGCCAGTCCCGGTCGCCAGACAATGGTTTGGTACTTAACCGATTGGGTGGATGGGCGCTATCAATCGCATGGCTACGGTCGATTGTGGAAACTGGAAATCGATTTGCGAAACGCTGGGTGGGTGTCGCCAAAGCAAACCGAGCCAGGTCAGCAACAGCGATCGTTCGCCCGGGCTCTTCGCGACGGTTCGAAATCTGCCGACCGATCTGAACTGCTACAGCTTGCCCGTGATTCTGACCCCTTTCTTGTTCGCTCGGCGATCATCGCCCTGGCGCGTCAATCGGATCAGCTCTCAGCAGATCGAATTGCACAGTGGCAGCCAGCGGATCGAGTCAGCGCACTGCTGGCGCTGAAAATTGCCACGCCCGGTTCCGTCGAGCGTGCCCGTTTGTTTCTTGACGATCCAGATCCGGCCATTCAGTTTGAAGCCCTGCGTTGGATCGCCGATTCGGACTTGACGGAATTGTTACCCGAAGTCACTCAGTTACTTGAGCATGATGATTTAGACTATCGGCGATTTGAAGCCGCCATCGCGACGCTGAACACGCTCGCTGGTCACCCGGAGAAAGGCGTTCGTGACACGGACCTTTTGCTGCAGCGTGTGCTCGATGAACAGGCCAGCCCGAAGTTGCGAGCCTACGCGTTGCGGATGCTGCCAGTGCAGTCACGTGTTTCCGAAAAGGGACAGACTCTGCCCAGCAAGCGTTTGCCCAAACCGCTGAACGCCACCGTGCTGCAAAAGATGCTGTCCATTGGAGATGCCTCGCTTTCGCTAGAAGTGATTCGCGTGATGGCTGCCAATCCACTGCCGATGCAGACGCTTTTGAAGCAGGTGGCCACTGACCCCAAAACGCCGGACCGCCTGCGTGCGGAGGCAATCGTTGGTTTGTCGGCAATCGCTCAGCGGCATCTCCAGACGCTGTTGGAGCTGGCTGGGCATCAGCAGAAGATGATCCGTGAAGAAGCGTTGCGGGGGCTTCGCTTTGCCGAGCTTGATTCCCCGCAGCGTCAGCGTTTAGCAGGTTTGGCGAAGCGGTTTCCTGATTCTGCGGACAGCGTGGCGATTTTACTGGACCGAGACATGGTCAAAGCCCAACGTCCGTCGGTGCAGGACACAGCGGCATGGCTCAGGAAGTTGGAGCAGATTCAATCGCCGGCGGACCCTGCGGCCGGTGAACGCATCTTTCATCATGCGAACGTCACGCAATGTTCCAACTGTCACCGGCATCGTGGCCGCGGTAATGTCGTTGGTCCAGACCTCAGTCGCATCGGCGAAGTGTCACGCCGCGATAGCAAACGTAAATTCTTGTTGGAATCGATTCTGCAGCCCAGTTTAGAGATGGCGCCAGAGTATCAACCGCGACAAGTTGTGTTGACCGATGGACAGGTTTTTACCGGCATTCGATTGCGATCGTCAACGAAGGAAGCGATGCGTGATACCAATGGTCAGAACCGCACTTTCGATCGCGATGAGATCGAAGCGATGTACGAATCCAAGGTGTCTTTTATGCCCACCGGCGCCGTGGATTCGCTGACCATGCGCGAGCTGCGTGACCTGCTCGCTTTTCTAGAATCGCGTTCATGACATCAGCCGCCGTTTTTCGATGACCACCAAAACGGCAGATGGTAAAACAGCAGGGGGCCCTGCTTGCACGCACCAATAA
>CP036272.1:5354815-6107468 GCA_007745635.1 Stieleria bergensis | reverse complement strand
CGCCACCCGTATCCAGATCAACGATTTCGCGCCCGAATCAAGGCAGGAGCCGTATGAGACAACACTCAAGTACGGATCTGTGCGGGGGGCGGCCGGAAACGGCCGTTCCTACCGTGACTTTCGTTGTGGCTGGCGGTTGGCGTTGCCAACCACTTCACCCTCACCTCGCCTAGGCTCGACTCTCCCGCCAGCGGGAGAGTTCAGTCAACGAATTCCCCATCAGCAACAACCTCCCGCTTGCGGGAGAGTTCAGTCAACGAATGGTCAGCTGTTTTGGCGTTCGCCAGAGTTTCCCGCAACACTAAACGGGCCTGCGGCTCATTGCTTGGCTTGCTGAGCTTCTTCGATGCGAAACATGTCTCGCCAAGGCAGCTGAATGCCGCCGTCGATGGTCAGCGTGCTGCCGGTGATGTATTCGCTTTCTTCGCGACATAGGAAGGCCACACCACGGCCAATTTCACGTGGCTCTCCGAGTCGGCGCCAGGGCAGCTTGGAAGATTCTTCGGCCAGCGTTTCTTCGGTAAAGAACTTTCGCTCGCCCGGTGTATTGATCCAGCCGGGGTGAATCAAGTTGCAGCGGATTCGGTGCTGGGAAAGCTCACAGGCAGCGGTTCGAGCCATTTGGTCGTTGGCTGCTTTGGCCATGTTGTAAGCCATCGCACCTGGCATCGCTAAATGGGCGTGCGGGCTGCTGATCACGACGATGTTGCCGCCCTGCCCTGCTTCGACCATTTTGGCAGCTCCCGCGCGGACCATGTAAAAGGCACCCCACATGCTGACATCAATCGTCCGCTGAAACTCTTTTAAGTCCGATTCCAGCATCAAGTGACGGTCGCTGTAGGCTGCGTTGCTGACCACGATGTCCAAGCCACCGAAGCGGTCGGCAATCTGGTCGATCATGGCTTCGACTTTGTCGTGTTCAGAGACATCGGCCTGAAAGGCTTGGGCGTCACCGCCGACGGCTTTGCACTCAGCGACGACCTGTTCTGCCAGCTCAACATCGTGCAGGTAATTTACCGCGACGGTGGCACCTTGGGAGGCCAGTTCGACAGCGATCCCGGCCCCGATTCCTCGTGCGGCCCCGGAGACGACGGCGCGTTTGCCTTTCAGTTGGCTCATGTGGTTCTCAATTGATCGTTAGAATGGAAAAGGGGACGGTGTCAGTGGCGCGGGGGATTCACCCCTGCTCTGCCTTAGGCGCTGCTCTGCCTTAGGCGCTGGGGGTCCAACCGGGACGCGGGGTGTCGTGAATCTTGGCAGGCTCATCGCCGGCGATTTCTTCAATTTTGGCTGCTGTTTCGGCCACAGCAGCGGCATTTTGCAAGGGCTGCAATGCCACGCGAAAACTGACCGTTTGGTCGGGGCGTAGTGAGATCACGCGTCCTTGCGACTCTTCATAACTACGAGCGTTGGGAAAGTTGGTTGCCGGTTCAAGTCCCGTGACGTAGCCATCGGCAAGGTCGCCCGTGTTCTTCCAGATGATGAATCGATCCAGGTTGCGCAAGCCAAAGGTGACACTCAGTCCTTGACTGGCGGCTTGGTTGGTCAACATGACGGTAGATTGCTGCATTTCATTGCCACGCAGTCGAGCAAAATAAACGCGTTCGCTGTAGCCCGATTCAGGACCATCGTATGCATCCCAGCGATCGATTTCGGTCGCGGCATGACTATCGCGAGGGGCAATCTCATCGACCGCCATGTGCAGCTTGGCACCTTTTTCCAGCAGCGGAGCACCGACGTTGATGTGGTACAGCAACTGCATGCTCTTTTCAGTTGAGCTCTCATTGGTGACTTCATCTAAGATTTCGACATCGGGCGATCCAGCATGGAATCGGATCCGACTGGTCAGGCGGAAGTTGGAAAAGAACAGGCGGCTCTCTTTCACTTGACCGATCAATTCCAGTCGACCAGACACTTCATCGAATTCGATCTCCAGCGAGTCCGCTGGCAGGTTGCCGATGCGACCATGCAGCGGATAAATCAAACGGCCATTGGCATCGTGTTCCGGTGCGCCGTTGCTTTCTAGACCGCAACGGACCAGCAGTTCGTCAAAGCCTTCTAGCCAGCCCAGGCCGTTGGGGTCATGGATCGGCACCAGCGACGGATGGACGGGCCCATCGACCGGTGACATCCAGCCGTAGTGCAATCCGCCGGATTCAAGGCTCCAAATTCCCATGCCTCGGCTGGGCAGAATGTGAACCACGACAGTTCCGGTATCAATCTGCACGATTTCCACACCATCGGCGCGACCGCCCACAAAGCGTCCGTGGCGCGTTTCGATGGTTCCCAGAGCGGTTTCCACCGACATCGTCAGCGGCGAATCAGCATCCCAGCTGACGCTTTTCAAACGATCATCGAGGCTTCGTGCGGTTCTGTTTTTTGCCATCGTGAAATTACGACCTTTAGAATTGGACTGTCAAACCAGAGCTCTGTTTTACTGATTCGAGTCCATTCTGGTAGGAGGGGAGCCCAGATTCCACCTAGAATGCGCGGGTCGACAACCGTTCGGTTTTCTACGGTGCTGTGCTGGCGCACACCGAGTTGACGCCGGCCGTTCGTGGTCGGGCTGGCGATGCAGCCGTGTTTTTCCCCTGCCAGCCCCGCTGGCTGAGGGGTTGGCAGGGGCCGGGAGTTGGCCGGCTGAGACGAATTGCCGGGTTGTGGTGCCTCCCCTCATTTTAGCCAAGGGGGTTGCCGCTCCCCGCTTGCCCAGTCGAATTAGCTTCCCAAATCGCCATTCAGGGATCTGTGAACGGGTGTTTCACTGCCCAAATCGGGCTCTTTGACGGTGGCATTCTTGCCGTAAAGCCGTCAAGACAATACAACATGCCCTGAGAGTAACGGTCCGTCTTCGACGTCTACGGATTCTCAACCGCCAGTCCAATCGACTCTGTGGACTGCGAAGCGAGGCAACGGTCCCGTTGGGCGTTTCGATCTTAGATTCCGTACTGGATGCTGGCGAGATCTTCGGCATGATTCAGTCGATGATCGAATGCCTTGATTGTCCTTGCGCAGCAGCGCACGGGATCCCAACGCTCGCACAAGATCGGTGTTCCTCTGGCAACGGCTGCATCGGCCGTTCGAGTTGCCAAGGCCTGCCATCTGCCCAACGCGGGGGCCGGATTGCAGCGTCTGAATCGTAAACAGGATCTTCCTGCCTCTGACTTTCCTTCCCTTACCTCTTATTGATTGAATCAACATGAAACTTCATAACGCGATGTGGCCTGGACTAGTCGGCAAAGGTGATGACGAAGGTCAAGAGCCGCCAATCAGCTTGGAGCACATGCTGGACCTGACCGCTGCCGCTGAAGTCAATGGTCGTAAGTACGACGGCATTGATTACTTCTTGTTCCATCCCCATACCGATCCCCAAGCCAGTGACGACGAGCTGCGTAAGATCGCGGATTTGATTCAATCCAAAGGGTTTGCCGTCGGTTCATTGGTTGCACCGGTTTGGCCTGGCACCGTTGGTGATTCAGCGATGGGTGACAAGGAGCAGACCGACAAGTTTCTTGAGGCTGTGAAGATGGCTTGCCGTATCGCCGGCATCTTCAACGAGCATGGGGTTCGCCAGTACGGAGTGATCCGCATCGACAGTGCTGAGTTCGGTGTCGAAAAGTGGCGTGAAGATCCACAAGCGAACACCAAGAAAATCGCCAACACGTTCCGTGAAGCAGCCAAAATCGCAGCCGATCATGGCGAGCGTTTGGCTGCCGAAGGCGAAATCTGCTGGGCCGGCATGCATAGCTGGAAAGACATGCTGGATCTGTTAGAAGAAGTCGGCATGCCGGAATCCTTGGGCTTCCAAGCTGACCTGGCGCACACTTATCTGTACCTGATGGGGTACAACGCTTCCGAGCATGCGTTGCTACAAGAGGGCTATAGCGACGACGAGTTCTACGCCGCCTACGAAAACATGACTGACAAGTTGCGTCCTTGGACGATCGACTTTCACGTCGCTCAGAATGATGGTCAAGTTCACGGCGCTGGCAGCCATGACAAGACCGGAAAGCACTGCCCTGCCGATGATCCCAACGGTAAGTTGGACATCGTCAAGTGTGCTGGTTACTGGCTAAAAGACGCCGAGCAACGCGGTATCAAGCACATCTGCTGGGATGGCTGCATGTTCCCCAACGCGACTTTGGAAAAGCCAGAAACTTGGAACACCATTCTGGACACCATGATTAAGGTTGACGATTCGCTGAATTAATTGGATCGATCCGATTGATCTCAGCGCACGACAGACCAACCCTTTCCATTACTACTACTTGCTTCGATAAATCTTGATATGAAACCTTTGAATATTGGTATGGTCGGCTATGGCTTCATGGGCCGTACCCACAGCAACGGTTACTCACAAGCCAATCACTTCTTTGATTTGGAATACAAACCGGTTCTTAAAGCGGTTTGTGCTCGCAACAAAGACAAGGCGCAGGCCTTTGCTGATCAGTGGGGCTATGAGTCAGTCGAAACCGATTGGCGCGAACTGCTTAAGCGTGACGATATCGACGCCATCGATATTTGTACTCCCAATAACTTGCACAAAGAAATCGCTATCGCCGCTGCCGAAGCTGGCAAGATGGTGCTGTGCGAGAAGCCGCTTTCGATGGACACCGCCGAAGGCGAAGAAATGGTTGCAGCGGTTGAAAAAGCCGGTGTTGCCAACATGGTTTGGTACAACTACCGACGCGTTCCTGCGGTCACGCTGGCCAAGCAACTGATCGACGAAGGCCGATTGGGACGCATCTTTCACTACCGCGCAAACTTCCTGCAGGACTGGACCATTAGCGAAGATGTCCCACAAGGTGGTGAAGCCACGTGGCGACTGGATGCCGAAGCCGCTGGCAGTGGTGTGACCGGTGACTTGTTGGCGCACTGTATCGACACCGCGCTCTGGCTAAACGGGGACATCACTGATGTTTCCGCAATGACTGAAACGTTCATCAAGCAGCGGACGCATAGCGAAACCGGTGAAACCCAGGAAGTCAAAATTGACGATGCCTGTGCGTTTCACTGTCACTTTAAAAATGGTTCCTTGGGCCTCTTCGAATCCACACGCTATGCGCGTGGGCACAAAGCCTTGTACACCTTGGAAATCAATGGTGAACATGCTTCGATTCGTTGGGATCTGCATGACCTGCATCGCCTTGAGTACTTTGATCACCGCGATGACTCCATCGTTCGTGGCTGGCGCAGTGTTCACATCAGCGACGGTGATCAGCCTTACATGGGCAACTGGTGGGTGCCAGGTTTGAACATCGGCTATGAGCACACGTTCATTCACCAAGTCGCCGACTTCTTGAAGTCCTTGGAAACCGGTGAGCCGATTGAGCCAAGTTTCCGCTCGGCTCTGGAAACCCAGAAAGTCTGTGACGCCGTGTTGGCAAGTGCCGCCGAGCGTCAGTGGAAAGACGTTTAAGGCCAACGCTCCAGCGATTCGCCCTCCCGGTCTCGGGAGGGCCAGTTCTAAGCGGGCCCAGTTCTAAGCGGGCCCAGTTCTAAGCGGGCCCAGTTCTAAGCGGGCCCAGTTCTATGTGGGCCCCATCCGTGCGGTCCCCGCGAGCGTGCTTGCATGCGTCTTTTCCCTCTGGACCGCGTTTGACGCACGCATTGGGACGACCGGCTTTCGCTCGTCGCGGTGACTCTGCAATCCGCCGCTCTCCAATCCCGCCTTGGCTTTGATTGGCTCCAAGCACTCCCCGGCCGGCGGGATTCTCTCTATGATTGTGCCCTCGCAGGCCTTTCCCGCGACGTGTTTTTTCGCACCCTTCAATCCCTCGTAGCGCCCCTAGAACCCAATGAGCAGCGATAACTCCACTCAGGACCCCTACTTCCAGAAACTGTTTGCCGAGCGGATTGGCGGTGAAAACTACGGCAAGGGCACCGAGATCTACAAGTTTGAAAAGATCAAACGTGCCAAACGAAACGCGCTAGACGCTCATCCCAATCGCCAATTGCTTGACTTTGGTATCGGCGAAAACGACGCCATGGCCGATTCGGCCGTCCGCGAGGTGATGAAGCAGGAAGTCGATCTTGCCGAGAACCGTGGCTATGCTGACAACGGCGTTGCTGAATACAAGCAAGCCGCAGTTCGCTTCATGCAACGCCACTTCGGTGTCGAACTGAGCGAAAGTCAGGTCAATCACTGCATCGGCAGTAAGCCCGCCTACGCCATGTTGCCGGCTTGTTTCATTAATCCTGGTGATATCACGATGATGACCGTGCCAGGTTATCCCGTGGCTGGGACTCACACACGCTATTACGGTGGCGAAGTGTATCGATTGCCATTGCTGGCCGAGAATGATTTTCTGCCCGATCTGGATTCGATTCCGGATGACATTTATGCCCGGACCAAGATGCTGGTCATCAATTATCCCAACTCGCCCACCGGTCGTTTGGCACCGCAATCGTTCTTCGAAAAGGTCGTCAAGCTCGCCAAGGAAAAGCAGTTTATCGTCGTTCACGACGCGGCTCACATCTTGCTGACCTTTGATGGCAAGCCAACCAGTTTCTTGCAAACTCCCGGTGCACTGGATGTTGGCGTCGAGGTTCACTCGATGAGCAAGGGTTACGACATGATCGGCTGGCGGATGGGATTTGTCGCTGGTAACGAACGGATCGTTTCAGCGTTCTCCGACGTGAAAGATAACAGCGATAGCGGTCAATTCATTGCAACTCAGAAAGCGGCTGCAGCGGCTTTAGACGATGACTCCATTCCACAGCGAATTAACGACAAGTACCGTCGCCGGATGGAGAAACTGGTTGCTGTGCTAAAAGAGGTCGGCTTTGATTGTCAGATGCCGGGAGGTTCTTACTTCCTGTACACACCCTCGCCAACGGGATGTGAAGGCGGCGAGAGCTTCGCAGCAGCTGAAGATGCAACGCGTTACTTGATCGAAGACCTAGGCATTGTCACCGTTCCATGGGATGACGCAGGTGCTTATCTGCGTTTCAGTGTCACCTAC
Source organism: Stieleria bergensis (assembly GCA_007745635.1). Classification (GTDB taxonomy): domain Bacteria; phylum Planctomycetota; class Planctomycetia; order Pirellulales; family Pirellulaceae; genus Stieleria; species Stieleria bergensis. Next base: position 6,100,503 of record CP036272.1, on the reverse strand, counting down.
GTTGCCGGAAGTGAAGCCGAGGAAGATGCCTTGATGGAAGAGACCAAAAAGCGTCTCACCGCAGCCAAGCTAACCTTCGCGTAACATTTACGCCGCTAAGAAACAGCTGATGATTCGTTGACTGCACTCTCCCGCAAGCGGGAGGGTGTTGTTGATGGGGCCATTCGTTGACTGCACTCTCCCGCTTGCGGGAGAGTCGAGCCTAAGCGAGGTGAGGGGAGTGCCGGGATAAAACCGGATTGAGATAGGGAATGAAAGTGTCCTACGTAGAAAGTCTAGCCAACTGCTATGGCCTCCATCGGAGGTGCAGAGAGGGTAACCGATCTGTGCTGAGCGTCCGACAAGGGGGGAAACGCAGGCCAGCTATTGAGCTCCGAAATCTGAACTTCCGTGTGCCGACCTGGTCCCTCTATGGGGAAGGCAACACCGATGGGTTCGTCATTAGGCGAGAACCCATCGGACACGGCGGAGTCACGAGAACCTGCGCATGCGTGGAAATCTCAATCGCGAGAACCGGGAGATCCGATCGGCCACTGGCAAGTATCCAGTGCGGGCAGCGAACCGTCCAGCGGGAAAGGCTGCCATGAACGCTGATCGGAAGTCGGATGAGTCCATAGTACTGCCGACACAGGCGAACAACGCCGGAACTGAACCGGCCGCGGAGTCTGTCGAGGAAAGGGACTCAGCCAAGATGAGCACCTCGCAGCACGATCGACCCCGAACTTCGAGTCGGACCAAGCGTCGTTCTCGCGGGCTGCTGGGTGTGCGCGAAACAGCGCGGGACTGTCCTGCGTTGAAGTTCGAGAACCTGTTGCATCACATCAACGTTCCCCTGCTGCACGAGGCCTTCGATGATTTGAAGAAATCTGCCGCAGCGGGCATCGACGAGGTGACTTGGCAGCAGTACGAGCAAGACCGAGAAGCCTCGATTGAGGCTCTACACGGTCGTATTCACCGGGGTGCCTACCGAGCGAAGCCCTCCAAGAGAATCTACATTCCCAAAGCCGATGGCCGGCAACGTCCGATCGGCATCACGGCCCTGGAGGACAAGATTGTCCAAAAGGCAACCGGGTGGGTCATGCAGTGCATCTACGAACAGGATTTTCTCGGATTCAGTTATGGTGGCCGTCCTGGTCGCGGCGCTCACGATGCACTCGATGCGTTGTGTGTCGGCGTGAGCAGCAAAAAGGTGAACTGGATTCTGGACGCCGATGTGAAAGGCTTCTTTGACAACGTGGACCACCAATGGCTCATGAAGTTCATCGAGCATCGCATTAGCGACAAACGGAGTCTCCGTCTGATCGGAAAATGGCTTCGAGCCGGTGTCAGCGAAGACGGTGAGTGGTCCAAGACGACGGTGGGGACTCCGCAAGGAGCGGTGATCTCGCCGCTGCTTGCGAACATCTATCTTCACTATGTGTTGGACTTGTGGATCGACCACTGGCGAAGACAGCGCGGCCGCAAGGACGTCGTTGTGGTTCGGTACGTCGACGATTTTGTGATTGGGTTTGAGAGCAAAGCTGATGCTGAAATGTGCCTGGAAGCACTCCGGGAACGTTTCGGTAAGTTCGGCCTTGAGCTTCATCCCGAAAAGACTCGCTTGCTCGAGTTTGGTCGTTATGCGATCGAGCGTCGATCTGAGCGAGGAGACGGTCGACCGGAGACGTTCGATTTTCTCGGTTTCACGCACCGCTGTGATACCAGCCCAAAGACGGGATGGTTCATGATTCGCCGCGAGACGATCGCGAGCCGGATGGCTCGTACCCTCTCGGCAATCAAGGCGGAGCTTCGTCGTCGGCGACACCAGTCAGTCGGCCAACAAGGTCGGTGGCTGGGTAGTGTGGTCCGCGGCTGGCTGGCCTACTATGCCGTCCCAGGCAATGTGAGCCGCCTACGTCGATTTCGAGACGAGGTTAGCCGACTATGGTTGCGTACGCTTTGTCGTCGCAGCCAACGGCATCGCTGGCCTTGGCCTCGCATGAAACGGTTGCTGCTGACCTACCTCCCTCACGCCAAGGTACGCCACCCGTATCCAGATCAACGATTTCGCGCCCGAATCAAGGCAGGAGCCGTATGAGACAACACTCAAGTACGGATCTGTGCGGGGGGCGGCCGGAAACGGCCGTTCCTACCGTGACTGAAGTGGTTGGCAACGCCAACCGCAATTCCCCCCCCCTCAAAAAACGTGGCGAACGCCAAAACAGCTGATCACCAGTGTCCCTAAAAACGCCAGCCCACACACGGCGGCTGGATAATCGGCGAACGTGAGCACGGCACTCTGACGCGAATCAATCTGTGGTCTCGCAATCAGTGTGCCTTCTTGACCCTGCTGGACTTCTTCCACGATCCGACCGCAACTGTCGATCCAGCAGGTGGGGCCGTTATTCGCAGCCGATAACAGTGGCTTGCGGCAAGCCACTGCCAGCAGTTGTGCACAGCGTTTGTGATGCTGCACGACGCTGGAGTCGTCGAACCAACCATCATTGGTCACGGTGACGATCACCGTTGGCGTTGGTTGATTGTCTTGGCCACGCAATTCACGTAGCTGATTGATCGCGACGCGTTCCACAGCCGTTTCAATGCAGATGTTGGGCAGGACGGTCGCTTCGCCCACCTGCATGGCAGCGGCGCCCTTGCCGGTTGACAGTCCCAAGCCATCGGGGATCCAGTGCTTGATCACCGGAAGACTGGTCAACAAAGGCACATACTCGCCAAACATCACCAAGTGGTTCTTGGCATACCACTGAACCACCTTGCCTTCGGAATCCAGATGAATCAAGCCGTTGTAGCCATCGATGCCAGTTTCATAGCTGACCACGGCGCAGCCCACCATGAGATCTGGCAGCGTTTGGTTTTCCGGTAGCATGATGGCGAGGTTCTGCATGATCGATGACGCGCGAAACAGAAATTGATCGCGACGCATTTCGCAGAGTTCATTCAATTGTTCGGGAGTGTACTCCAGTTTGTCTGCTGCCTGTGGTGACGCCTGGCCATCGATCCATGGGAGCCCCGCGGTGAACATTGACTCTGGCCACACCACCACGTCAAGCGATTGGTTTGCCGATTGCACCGCTTGGGCGGTCTGTCTGAGGCAACCGTGAAAGAGCTCTAAACTGCGCTCTTCATTCTGTTCGAACTCAATCGACTCGGCGCGACCGATCAAGGCAAACGTGGTCTGCCCATCTTGTAAGGGCTGGCCAAGTCGATAGTTGCCGTACCAAGTCGTCGCGGCGACCAAGGCAATGGCAATCATAAAGGGGACGAACAGCCGTTTGCTGTTCACGCTGTCTCTTAGTTGATACCAACGAATCAGCGCAAAACCGGCCGCGCTGCAACTGGTAAGCACAAACGACACCGCATAAGTGCCTGCTAGGTCGGCAATCTGGATCATGATCGGAACCTCCGCCAAGGCGTGGCCGAGCATTGCGACAGAGATGCCGGTCAGCAAATAGTTGCGCACCCATTCGCCGCCGACCCAGATCACCGGTGATAACAGTGCCAGCATCAATGGCCGGTCCCGAAATGCTCTGAGTGCCAGCACAAACAGCAGCGGATAAACGGCCAAATATGCCGCCATCAAGATCCACATTGGCACAATCAATGGATGGGCGAATCGCAGCCCCTGCAGGGCCAACAGCCAGTAGGCGAATCCAGCGAGGTACAAGATCAAGTAGCGTCGCTTGCTGATTCGCTGATCCATGTTGGCGATCAGCATCAGCGGAGTCAAAGCAATCAGTGCCGCGGGCCAGAAACCGGTCGGAGGACCGCTCAGCCAAAGGCAAATCGCGGGAATCGCCGCCAGCAGCGTCCAGGTTCGTGTGGAAACCGTCGGCGGCTTATCGGCCCTGCCGTTCGTGCCAGAGCCTGCGTCCAGAGTGCTTGCGGATTCTGCTGAAGTATTCATAGCGGCATGTTAGGCCATGGCGGCAACTGCAGGGAACATCAAATCGCCAGCCAATGCTCTGGCAAGTCGTGTAAATGTATTGACCGAACTGTTTGTTGTGTGGCTGGGATTGGCTAGAATGGAGCTCTCGACTTTGGCTTCTCTCTCTCATTACGGCTGACCGCTTGCATGTCGATTCCTGAATTTCTGGGGCCTTATCGAATTGGCCAGTCCATCGGCAAAGGCGGAATGGGGTCTGTCTATAAGGCCAAACAAATCAAAACCGACGAACTGGTGGCCGTCAAATTGATTGCCACCCAGGTCTCCGATGACATGCGGTTCCGCCGACGGTTCCACAGCGAAGTGGAAACGCTCAAGATGCTCCGGCATCCAAACATCATTCGATTGTTGGGATACGGTGAAGAACAAGGCATGCTGTTTTACTCGATGGAGTACGTCGAGGGAGAAACCCTGCAGCAGCGGATTCGCAGCGCCAAGCGACTGCCTTGGAGAGAGGCGGTTCGATATGCGATTCAGATCAGCTCGGCGCTCAATCATGCTCACTACATTGGCGTGACTCATCGTGATCTCAAGCCGGCCAACCTGATCATTGGCGGCGACCAGCAGATCAAGTTGGTTGATTTTGGAATCAGCAAGATCTTTGGGAATGATCAAACCGCCGAAGGTTCCATTCTTGGTACCGCCGATTACATGGCGCCCGAGCAGGTGGATCAATCGAGCATCACCTCCAAGACGGACCTGTATTCGCTGGGCTCGGTCGTGTATGCCATGCTTGCTGGCCGCCCACCGTTTCGTGGCAAGAATCTGACGGAAGTCCTGACTGCTTTGGTCAGCAAAGAGCCGGCGATGTTGGACTTGGTCGATCCTGAATTGCCCAGCGACTTGGTCCAACTGGTCGACGAGCTGTTGAAGAAGTCTCCGGCCGATCGGCCTCCTACTGCGCTCGCGGTGATGAACCGCTTTCAAGCCATTTTGGATTCTGATGGAGAATCAAGTCAGCCCCATCCATTCTTGCTGGGCAATCTGCCAGATGCACCCGAGCCTTCGCCGCACACCAGCAAAGGCAATGTTTCAAAACATGGCGATCCCTATAGCACCGAGGCGACCGACGCAACGGTGGCTTGGTCACAATCCGATCAGACGGGCTCCACTGATTTTTCCATCGCTGACCCCGAGGCCCCCACGCGGTACACCGCTGGCCCGGAGGTTAAGCAGAAAACAATCAAGCAGAAGGCCATTCAAAGATCAGCAACAGAGCATTCCCAGCCTGTCGGTGGTGGCCTTTCGGGCGACACCAACTATGAGCCCGGTAACACCCATTTTCAGACCGTCGTTGAAGAGGCATCGCAGGTCAAAGGCGCTCAGCGAGGCGACGCGGATCAACCGCATCCGTTTTGGAATGTCGTGTCAGTTGTTGCCTTGGTCGGACTGCTGCTTGGTTGTGGCTACTTTGTTTGGCTGACGGCGCAGCCCACCACCGCGGACCAGTTGCTGGACGAAATCAATTTGGCGCTCGAAGCGGATCGAGATCCAAAACGCGAAACGCTGAACGATTTCCTGACCCGTTTTCCAGATCGTCCCGAAGCCAGTATGGTCAGCGACTTGCTGGTGGATGCTCGTATCACAGGGGTCGAGAAGCGATTGACGCTAAAAGCAAAACTGCGGTCCGGAGAACAGCCACTGGTTGAAGAAGCGTACCTACAGGCCTTGGCCGTGCGCAGACAGCAACCGCAAGAAGCCAAGAGGAAGCTGGAGCAGTGGTTGGCCATCTTTGAAACCCAAGTTGATCCCAACGACGCTGAGCTTGGCGACCTGCCCGAAATCGCCAAGATTGCCATCGCCAGGTTTCAGCGACGCATCGATCTGGCGCTCAAAGAAGGCATTGACCCCGGGCAGCAAGACCCCAGAGTGCTCAGTTTGATGGAGCGGATCGATGAAGCCGCAACGCTACCGGAGGAAGCTCGGCAGGCTCGCTTGCAAAGTGTTCTCGATTCCTTCGGCGATCAAGACTGGGCAGAGCCAGCCGTCACGCGCGCCGAGAAACTGATGCGTGAATCGCCCTAGGGCTTGCTGAAATAAGCTCGCGCTGCTGACAACGTTTGGCAGAGCACCCTCTGGCGAACGCCTGTGCAGCAGATGATCTTTGCTCTCACCGAGCTTTGCCCGAAACCGCATGTGCAACACCTGCGGCGTTCGGAGGTTTGACCGTTCCCCTGACTACACGATTCCGCAGAGGTTGACTTGGATCCCCAGTTGCTCGGCGGCCAGTGCTTTGGCATTCATGGCTTCGACGGCCTCGGCCGGTGAGTTGGCGTAGGCAACCTGAATGTGATTGGCTTTGTGCCGAGCCATCATTTGGTTGCGTGTGATCCCGTTAAACACGGCGTGCATGATAGGCCACTGGGGTGTTGTCGACTGCCAGCGACGCTCGGTTTCTTCACGCGGCAATTCGATTGCTTCGGCGATCCCAATGTCCATGTGCAACGCGTCTTCTTGCACAAAGACACGCGACCAGATCACTGGGCCAGGTTTGCTGATGCCGCGAACGGTGCTGCCGCCGTTTGGGAAATACATCGCCGGCTGGCGAAAACCTTCTGCGGCCGCCCAGCCACCGGCAAAGTGAGAGGCGGGAGTGGCACCGCTGATCTCCAAGACCCAAACTTCCTGGTCCGTTGTACCCGACGCGTCCTTGTCGCTCCAACGCAGATCGTGCAGCGTGTTCTCAACCGGTTGGCCAAGCGTTTGATGGATGCGTTGTGTCAGCAGTCCGTCCAAGCCCGCGCACTGATCGACTTCATTAAAGTGAGTCAGCGGCTGGCCAGCGTACAGTTCGCGTGTGCCATCGCGCGACAGCACCGGCGGGCGAACCGAATCATTCAGCATGCCTTCGACCAAGTCGCTGGCCGGGGACAGATCCTTGAGTCCCTGTTGATACTGGATGCCAATCAGATCGCAACCAAAATCGTCCGCAATCCGCATCGCGGCGATGTACATGCGGCACTGATCCAGGATCTGAGCATCGGTCAAGTCAGAGGCGTGATCGGGGCCGGTATGAAACGTCATCCCCGCCTCATCTAACCACGTGCGGACCGCTTGGGCTTCGTCATCAGCGACCTGTGTGGATTCGTAATACAGTGCACTTTGGCTGAGACGTTCCTTGAACACGCCGGTTGGGTTCAGCAGGTGATCGGGGATGATCGCATTGAACATTCCCATGCAGCCTTCATCAAAGACGCCCATGATGGCTTTGCCACCTTTTAATGTTTGGGCAACCGCCTGGCCAGCTTGCTTGGATTTTTCGCTAATCGAAGAGGCGTCAAAGGGGCGAACATGAGACGTGTCGTGTTGCACTGTCCCGGTTTCTAGCCAACGCTTTAGCTCGCCCAGGAACCACTCATCGCCAAAGCTCTCGCTCCACAGTGAACTGTAGGGCACACCGGCTTTGGTCAGTGACCCGTTCAGGTTTAGCAAACCAACCAATCCCGGCCACTGACCGGACCAGTTGGCCACCGTTAGGATTGGGCCGCGATGCGTCGAGAGGCCCGCTAAAACGTGATGCGAATACTGCCAGACCGCTTCGGCGACAACGATCGGTGCTTCGGGGTCGATGTTGGCGAAGACATCCAGCCCTTGTCGCTGGGAATCGATAAAGCCGTGTCCTTGTTCGGGATCAAATTGATGAGCGCGCTCAACGCTCTGGCCGAAAGACTCGATCGCGGCAATCAAACTCGCTTCCATCGCTTGCTGTGCTTCCCAGCAGACGCGGTTGGCTGAATTGCGTAAGTCGCCAGAGGCGATCAGGGCGATAGGAGCGGTCATGGTTGGGATTCCAGTGCGCGGTTTTGGGGGAGGAAACTAATGGGAGGAGTCAATGGATTGGGTTGACGGAAGCTGGCGGCGAAGGTCCGCTAGCTGGCGGTATTGCTGGTAACACTGATCGTAGGCCGCTCGCAGTTCTGAGTTTGGCTGGACGATGGTTTCTTTTCCGGCTGGCACTGCCGCCATCGCGGTCGCTGCAGCTTCGATGTCAGCAAAACCTGAAGCCTCCGTTCCCGCGGCAACCATGCCCAACACGGCCGCGCCAACCGCTGGGCCTTGTGTCGAGGGATGGATTTCAATCGCGTGCCCCAAGACATCTGCGTAGACTTGAACCAAGGCCGGATTGTGGTGCGGCAGGCCGCCGGTGGCAACCAGCCGGTCGACGGGAATGCCGGCTTCTGTAAAGAGTTCCACGATCCAGCGCAACCCGAAAGCCGAGGCTTCGAGCAAGCTGCGATACAGGTGTGCAGGAGTGGTTCCCAGCGTCAAGCCATGGAACATGCCAGTCAGTGCTCCGTCCATCAGTGGCGTTCGGCAACCGTTCATCCAGTCCAGGCAACGCACACCATCGCTGCCCGGTGGCAATTCCATGGCGTCTTTTGACAACTGATCAAAGCTGGTTAGATTCAAGAGCTTCAACAGCCAAGCAAACGCATCGCCGACGGCTGCCTGTCCCGTTTCATAGCCAAAGAAGCCCGGCAAGATGCCTCCGTCCACAATCCCTGCGACGCCATTGACGGGTTGCATGTTCACCGAGTTCAGCATGTGGCAACTGCTTGTCCCCATGACCATGACCAGCGTGCCTGGTTTGGCAGCACCCACGCCCGGGACGGCGCTGTGAGCATCAATGGTTGCGGTAGAGACCGCGATCCCGGCGGGCAGTCCCAGTCGCTGGGCCATCGCGGGGCTCAACTTGCCAGCCGCTTCGCCCGGTGAACGCATCACTCCCGGCATCTTGTTGGCAACGATCAGGTTCAGTTCCGGATGCAGAGCCGCAAAGAAGTCCGTGTTGGCATAGCCTTCATCCGATGACCATAAAGCTTTGTAGCCAGCCTGGCAGGTTGATCGCGTCAGTTGATCTGCGTCACAGCCAACGAGTTGCCAGACCAGCCAGTCGCCGGCTTCCAGCCAAACTTCGGCGGCTTCGGCAACGCCGGGGGCGACTTCTAATGTTTCCAGCAATTTCGGAAAGAACCACTCCAACCCGATCGTGCCTCCATAGCGTGACAGGAAACTGTCGGCACGCTCGGTGGCCAGGCGATTGATGCGTTCGGTCTGTTCCACTGCACCATGGTGTTTCCAAAGCTTGGCCCAGGCCATGGGCACGTCTCGCAGTTCGCTCAGTTGGCACAGCGGAGTGCCATTGCGAAGCGTTGGCAGCATGGTGCAGCTTGTGAAGTCAACGCCGATGCCGACAATCCGCTCGGGGGCAATGTCACTTGATGCGATGGCTTGCTGGACCGCTTGTTGCATGGAGTCCAACCAGTCAGCGGGCCATTGGAACGCGAATCCATCGGGCAGTCGCTGCTCACTGCCTGGAAGTCGCTCAGTGACTTGTCCATGGGAGTAATCTGCAACCGCTTGAGCATGTTGTCGACCCTGGCAATCAATCAAGACCGCGCGGACGGATTCGGTACCAAAGTCCAAACCCAAAGCGATGGGCGTTTGGTCAGACGAGCTTACAGAGTTCATGTTGCCAGCATGCCATGAGGGAGGAGGGAGAGGTGGCACTTCGGCGGTTGTGTTTGTGGGGAAAACCACCTGAAGAAGGCCGTCTGTTGTAACCTTTCTGATCGGATTCGACCAGCCGTCCACTCGCTGGTGCGGGGGCGTCTTTGTGCGGGACGTCTCTGTGCGGGACGTCTCTGTGCGGGACGTCTTTGTGCGGGGGCGTTTCTGGTCCCGCAATGAAACCAGCGTGCAAGGCCCCAGCATCAGGCAGCATTCATTTACACTGTTGTCTGTTCGGCTGTTTATTTATTCGGCTGCTGTTGCGTTGTTTGTTTTTCTTCACTGGTGAGGACTGATGCCATGATCCGCTGCTTGCTTGCGATGACTCTGTTGACGACCAGCTTGGGAGCGTTTGTTCAGGCGGTGGATGCTGGCGAGCTAAGACTGTCTTGGCAGAAGCGTTATTTGGAAATTTCCGGCGACGAGCTTCCCGGTGATGTGATTCGGATTCATTACTTGGAGGCCTATTGCCGGCCTGGTTCCACCGATCAGGAGTGGGGCAAGACCGTGATTCCTCATGAGAGTCAATTGGTTGATCAGGCCGATGACGGCAAGCGGATCAAGATTCGTGATCGGTTGGCCGACGGCGTCGTGGTCGAGCATTTGATCGAGGCCGCAGGGCAGGAGGTGAGCTTTACGGTGACGGCGACCAATCCCACCGATCAGCCCTCGTTGGCTCATTGGGCTCAGCCTTGCATGCGAGTCGACAAGTTCACCGGCACCGACCCCAAGGATTCGCGATTGACTGAGCCGCCGTACATTAAAAAGTGTTTCCTGATGGTTGATGGCAAGTTGACACGATTGCCGACCAAGCCCTGGGCGTTGCAGGCCAGGTACGTGCCGGGTCAGGTCTACGCACCGGCGTCCGTGGATCGAAACGACGTGAACCCTCGGCCGCTTAGTTCTGTCATTCCATCGAGTGGGCTGACCGGGTGTTACTCCGCGGATGAGCAGACCCTGTTGGCCATTGCTTGGCGACCGTATCAAGAAGTTTTTCAAGGTGTGATCACCTGCATGCACAGTGATTTTCGCATCGGCGGGCTCAAGCCGGGCGAGAGTAAAACGATTCACGGCAAGCTGTACGTGCTCCCCAGCGATGAAGGGGAATTACTGAAGCGATACCAGCGTGATTTCCCGGCCGAATCGTGACTTTTCGATCGGCCAGAAGGTTGCTAAACTGGACGCACACGCATCAAAGCGTCTTCAAGGGCGATTGGCTCAGTTGGTTAGAGCGCTGCTTTCACACGGCAGAGGTCACAGATTCGAATTCTGTATCGCCCACTTCTTAAATGGCCGTTCGGCCCGATTTCTTGTTGCCTGATTGGCAAAACCGTAGGGTGCTGTGCTTGCACGCCCCAGTCAACTGCACTCTCCCGCTTGCGGGAGAGTCGAGCGTCAACGAGGTGAGGGTGAAGTGGTTGGCAACGCCAACCGCAATGCCCCTTTCAAAAACCGTGGCGAACACCAAAACGGCTGATGAGCTCGTCGCTGATGTTTCCTCATTAGCTGCTTGGGAGATGGCGTCATGATGAAAGTGTCACGCGGGGGCGCGGAGGCGCGGAGTGCCGTCCATTTATTTCCAGCACCCTCCTCCGCGCCACCGCGTCTCCGCGTGAGTCCTAAATCCCTGGGATTGGCATGGAATTAAAAACGGGAAACGATCGGATTGTCGATCTGCATCGGGAGATGTCGTCCATTTATTTCCAGCGCCCTCCTCCGCGCCACCGCGTGAGTCCTACTCCCTGGGATTGACATGGAATTAAAAACGGGAAACGATCGGATTGTCGAGCTGCTTGGGCGATGGCGTCATGATATTGGGATGTGTGCAGTTTCGTCTGTGCACCTGTGATCAACACGGAGAGTAAAAGGATGGAATTGGACGAAATCACTGGGATTGTGATTGATGAGTCGATACGGATTCATAAAGAGCTGGGGCCGGGCTTAATGGAATCGGTTTATGAGGTGGTGCTGGCGCGCGCTCTGGAGCGACGTGGCTTGAGAGTTCAACGGCAAAAGACCGTTGAGTTTGAATATGACGGGATGTTGTTTCAGGAGGGGTTGAGAATTGACTTACTGGTTGAAGATTGCGTGGTGGTGGAATTGAAATCAGTTGAGAAGTTGGCGCCGGTGCATGCGAAACAAACCTTGACGTACATTCGGCTGATGAATCTTCAGGTGGGATTGTTGATTAACTTTGGTGGCGCCACGTTGAAAGAGGGTTTGAAGCGGATCGTTAATCAATTGTCGCCACAGCAGTCATCGGTCTTGCGGGTGAACCGGGAGGGCAGGTCATGAAAAGCATGCAAGCAGTAATCAGGCACGATTGACCACATTTCGCACCATGCTTTGAATCGCGATGCGGCGACTCTCGTGCCGCTGGGAGTGCCTTGGTTTTAGTGTGCCGAGTGAACTTGCGTCACACATTCCCAGTGGTCGAGACGCTGGTTCCGATGGCAATCAATCAAAATTGGAAAGCACTACCCCCGCCGAATGCATCGATGGATCGTATTTGGCGTGGTTGCTACGTGGATCAAGGGGGCGGCATTGGGCCGCATCGGTGAAGCTGCTCAGGGGACGAAGGTGTTGAGAATGGACGCATGGATTTCGGTTCAACGTCCCATTCCTTCCATTGATGAACCACTTGAAATCGTGGCAACGGTGAAGAAATAGTAGGCGACATTATCTCAGCATCAATCCCAAGCCGAGCGAGTCATCGACCTTCTCCAAGAGCGCCGCACGGCTCTCATCTCCGCCGCCGTCACCGGCAAGATCGACGATGCCTGGTATCGGCGATGTGACATCAGCAACGATCATTGCAGAGTTACCAGAGCTTGGCGACCTGAACCGACGGGAAATCGCCTCGCTCGTTGGACTAGCACCGTTCAACCGGGACAGCGGGCAGATGCGAGGCAAGCGTTCGATTTTTGGAGGCCGTGGATCAGTGCGATCGGCGCTCTACATGGCCGCACTGAGTGCTCGCCGATACAACCCAGCGATCGCAGCCTTCTCCAAGAGACTGACCGAACAAGGCAAGCCTCCAAAGGTCGTTATTACCGCATGCATGCGCAAAATACTCATCACACTCAACACAATGGTCAAAACAAATTCAACATGGGAAAATCCACAAAACGCTTGACATCTAACACAGCCGCTCCCGCTGGCGGGAGGGTGTTGCTGAAAAGAACCGTTGACTGAACCCGCTCCCGCTGGCGGGAGGGTGTTGCTGATTGGGCGTGGTGAACGCCAAAACAGCTGATGGGAACTGGGCTGGCGGCTGGGGTTAGGGAACGTACTGAATTTGGTCTATGTAAAAGACGACGGGGGTGCCCTGGCCGGCGAGGGAGTATCCGAAGCCGGTCTTGATGCGACGGAGGTCTTTGCCCGTCAGGTCGATGCGGTACTTTTTCCATTGTGAAGTCAATCGCACTTCGGGCAAGTTGGCCCGCGCACTGTCAACGTAGGGTTGATCGCCCTCAATTCCACCGACTTGAAAGTTGACGACCTCACCGCCCTTTTCACCACGAGCCCAGAACTCTAACGCCCTTGCTCCACTCAGATTCAAACCTCCGGGAAGCTTACCGTCCCAGTCTTGTTCCGGTGATTGCCAAAGCACTCCGCTCCAATCTTGACCGGCATTGTATTGAACTTGCAAACACGACTTGCCGGTCTTGGCTTGGTCTTTGTGATCGGGGACAAGCTTGATGGCCTGTGTGTTTCCCATGTGACCCGAGGGAACATAAACATCGCCGCTCTTGGATTCCCCATACACGACGTAGGGTAGCTTGGCTTTGGGAGCATCGACGGGCTTGACGGGTGCATCAACATGGAACGGCAAGTTTGCCACCGCTGCGCCTTTGCTGGCATCGCGAACATAGGCGTACAGTCGATAGCCACCCCCATTTTCCGGAATCGTTACTTTGGCTTGATACTGCTCGGCGACGTTTCCAGGTTGGACGTCGATCGCATCGCGAATCGACGCTTCAGCGGCTTGGGCATCACCGCCCACTCCAATCGTCCCGGCGTCGCTTCGCAGCACCCAGGTCACTTGTAATTCATCTTGCTCGGGGTCAATTGCCTTCAGAGTGGCCAGGAAGGATTGGCCCGGTTTGAAGCGTCCGGTTTGGTCTGCCTGCAAGGCCTGGATCTGGGGGCATCGATTGGCCACAGGTTTCCCGGTCCACGCTTGACTGAGCGCGTCAATGGCTTGCAAGCGACTGCCATCGGGTAGCAGCATGCCAAACCAAGTTGCTGTGGTTTCTTGCTTCTGTCCCCATAAGAACGCGTAGGTGCCCAGGCATTGATCGGCATCTTGCTGGGCCGTCGATTGATAGCCTGCCAGGTAGCGTTGGGCCTTGACTGTACTGGTCGCTTCCATCGGGCTGCCCCAGTCTGTCTTGCCAACTTCCCAAGGACCGTTCGGCCCGTGCTCGGTGACAATGTAGGGCTTTTTGATTCCAGACTCTCGGTAGCGTCCGGCCAGGGACGGAATGCCTGCATAGGAGTTCACGCCGACGATATCAACGTTGGGGCAGAAGCGATCAATGCTTTGAAGTTTGTGTTCGCCCAGTTCAGCGATCACGGTCATCGTGGGATGATTGGGGTCAATGGCTTTGATCTCTCGCGCAATCTGATCCACGGCCATCCAGATCGAGGGATCTTTTCCGTCGCCTTCCATTTCATTGCCAATGCCCCAGAGCAACACGGCGGGGTGGTCCTTGAAACGTTTGACTGCGGCAAGGCAGCGCTCCGCTTGTGTCAGCACGCTGGATTCGTCGTGATAATTGAATCCATGTCTGGGATGCCCCAGCCACATGCCGACACAGACCTTCAAGCCCTGTTGATGAGCTTTGTCCAGCAGCGGTTCGATGCCTTCAAAGTCCCAGGTGCGAATGGAGTTGCCGCCCTGCTGGGCCAGCAACTCTAGCGACTCGCTGCCGCCGACGCCTTTGACGCGAAACGGTTGGCCATCAACGATCAGTTGGAACGCCGCGCCATCCTGTTGGAGTTTGACGACAGATTGCGCAGCAACGGGGCTGCTGATGATCGCAGCGAGTGCGAACATCCAGCTACAGAAACATGTGAATCGGTGCAAAGCAATGGTCATCGGCGGGTCACCTAGGGCAGACTGTTAGCAAGTCGAATAGAATGGCGTCATTCTAATTCCTATTTTCCAGCGTTCCACACCCCTGTTCGGTGTCAAAACGCAACGCAAGGGGGCACCGATGAAGCACTTTAAGCTTGCCATGATTGTTTCTGCGATTGTTTTTCCATTGGGGATCATCGCCGGCTTCATCGCTCTGTACACGTTGTTTCAGCTGGACATTCCCAATCGCCAAAAAGAGAAGCGTGCCGGCATGATTGGATCAGGGCTGGGCGTGTTGATTCCGGCGATCGTGGCACCGTTCTGGTTGTACGGTGCAGCAAAGTTGGGCAAGGAGCGACGCGGTGGGTGAGCGTCGATAGAGTGGCTGATCCGTTGAACGCGATTCTGGTCACGAGGTCGTCACGAGTTCAAACACATTCGCGAGCACCGGTAACGTCTGCGGCTTTGTAGACGATCTTGGTCCGATGGAATCCTTTGCGATGGTACAGGCGGATCGCACCTTCGTTTTCGGTTGTCACTTCGAGATGCATTCTGGGCAGCCCCATGGCGCGAAAGCCACTGGCGGCATTGGCAAGCAGCACACTGCCTAAGCCTTTGCCTCGATGATCTGGATCGATGCCCAGGTTTTGGATCGCGCCCCAGCCATCAAGGCTCAGTCCTTGAATCGTGCCGACAGGGTGCCAGTGAACGGGGCCGTCTGGTTCGCTCTGGATGCGATGGCGAATCAGCCATGTTGCCGCCGGGACAAAATCTGAGCGGTTGCTGATCTCTTTCATCAACCGCAGGCAGCCTTCCAAATTGGAGAGGCACGGAAAGACAATCGCGTCAAGCTCCTCGCGAAAGCTGTTGAATTTTGCCTGGGCATGTTCGCGAATCAGGCTGGGTGCGAAGGGGACCAGAAAGTAGTCCTCTGGCAAACGGGGCGCATGGTCAGACTGCCAGTCACGGAGGCTGGATTCCATGCGATAGCGTTTGAAGTACGTGATTCCCATAGCCCTCAAGTGTAACACGCGGATAAGCTTGGTTGGGGTAAATTGCCGTTGCCGATTGGTTATCCCACCCTCAGCGGTCGCCTGCTTTGTCCAATCGGTTCAGTTTGGCTTTTGGGATTTCAGCCAGCCGGTGAGGTGGCCACGGTTGACGGATTTCTATAACTGGAAGGGGCATTACACAACTTCACTGGGGCATCAACAGTCGTTATCTTTCGGTCAAAATACATTGTCCTCTCATCTGGCACAATCGTTGCCTTTGAGTTCGTTGAACGAGCTTAGTGCACGCTGGCCCGATCGGTTTCTCACCTGAAGTTTGCCCTGGAATGCCCGAATCATCGCACGACCTATCCGAGTCGCGTTCTTCCCTGTCAGAGCCGGATTGCTGGCCAGGGTTGATTGACAATGCGATGGTGATCACCGGGGCGACAGCATCGGGCAAGAGTGCCTTGGCCATCGAGCTGGCCAACCGCGTCGACGGCGAACTGTTGTCTCTGGATTCGATTGCCGTTTACAAAGGCATGGACATTGGCACCGCCAAGCCCACTGCCCAGCAGCGGCAACTGGCGGTGCATCACCTGATCGATCTTGTTGAACCGGATCAGGACTTCAGTGTGGCTCATTACATGCAACTGGCCCATCAATGCGTGCAAGACATTTTGGACCGAGGGAAGGTGCCCATTTTTGTCGGTGGAACCCCGATGTTCTTGAAAGGTATCTTGCGCGGCTTTGATGCGGGGCCACCGCCTGATTGGGAATTCCGTAATGCGGTTGAAGCCGATGTGCAGCAGCATGGTGTGGAAGCCTTGATGCGGCGTTTGCAGCAAGTCGATCCGCTGTCGGCAACTCGCATCGAAGCGAACGATGTGCGCCGAATCGTCAGAGCATTGGAGGTCGCCAAGTCAACCGGTGTGCCGCTCAGCCATCGCCAGACGCAATTCGATGTGGCTCGTCCAGCCGCTGAGTGTCAGGTGTATTCGCTCCAGCATCCACGGCCGAAGTTGCACCAACGAATCAACCAGCGCGTTGAAGCAATGTTTCAGGATGGATTGGTCGATGAGGTTCGAAGTCTGATCGAGCAGTATGGAACGCTGTCCAGGACAGCGGGACAGGCCGTCGGCTATCGGGAGGTGATTCAGTGGCTGGACAGCGATCAAGACGAATCTGATCTGCGCGAACAAGTTGCGATTCACACCCGTCAATTGGCCAAGCGGCAGGAAACTTGGTTCCGTTCCTTTACCGAAATCACCGCGCTGACCGTCAACGAATCAACCAGCACCGACGAATTGATCGAGACGATCTTGCAGCATCGGCAGGCGTTGGCCGGTTCGCAGTGATCAGCTCTCTGGCAACGCTTCAATCTGTTTCATGAATTCCGGCTCACTCTCGGAATAGTTTCCGCCGGTCAGGTCAGCCACAATGCGATCGACATGATCGTGGCAGTTTTCCAGGAACGTTTTGTAGTGACTGGTTTGAGTGCCTGCGATGGCTGTACCTGCAACATAAATGCCCGGCACATTGGTCTGCATGGTCTGAGGGTCAAACATCGGGCGTTGTGTTTCCCCAATCAGTTCGACACCGGCGTTTCGAAGCAGTGTTTTGTCTTGCCCATAGCCGATAAGCGTCAACACATCCTCGCAGTCCACGGTGATCAATTCGCCATCGTGCCGTTTGAGATCCACGCTCTGTTCAGTGATGCGTTCCGGTTGGCAGTTGAAGTATGCCTCAATCCGCCCCGTGCGAATCAGACCATTGATCTCTGGTAACAGCCAGTATTTGATTCCATCTTCGGGGATCGAGGGCCCGCGATGGCAAAGTGTGACGCGGGCGCCAACATGATGCAAACGCAAGGCGGCTTCGACGGCGCTGTTTCGACCGCCCACAATCAGGACGCGTCGACCGTGGTAGCGATGCGTTTCACGCAGATAGCCATCAACGTGTGGCAGCTGTTCGCCGGGAATGCCCAGTGTGCGATTGAAGTCCGTGCCGCCGATTGCCAGCACAACGTTTTTGGCCGTGTAGGTGACGGTTTGGTCATGGCAACTGGAAATCAGTTGCAACGCATTGCCCGCCGTTTCAATCGATTGAACCCGGCAAAAGGTTCGTATCGGAAGGTCAAACTGGCTGACGACACCGCGCAAGTAGTTCAGGTATTGTTCGCGAGTTGCTTTCGATTGATCGATGGTCAGCAGTGGGACACTGGCAATGGAGATTCGTTCATTGCTGCTGAACCAGCGTGTTTGAGGAGCCCACCAGGCGATGGTGTTGCCGATCGTCCCTGCTTCTAGAATTTGAAAGGAAACTCCAGCACGCTGTAAGGCAACGCCCAGTTCCAAGCCGATCGGCCCTCCGCCAACAATGGCTACTTCGGAATGCGGTGGAGTGTTTGTCATGAGTTCTTGGGGGGAGCGTTGAAAGGGCAGTCCTTACCAGCGTTGAGATCAGCAACCGTCATCCAGCAACCGTTATGAAACTTTAGGGCGTCCCTGTGAATTGAAAAGCGGCTTCTTGCAGGACTTTGCCATTGATTTGCAGGCCGACGGTGTGTTTGCCGGAATACAGTCGCCGCACCGTGGTGGCTTTCATGGGATGCTGTTTCTCAATGGTACACGACTGGCCAGCGGCGAGTTCCAGCGTTTTCCATTTGAAGACTTTACGGCCCGTCTTGCCGCCTTGGCGAACATATTGCACGACATAGTCGATCATCAAACGCCGCGTTGACTTTTCCAGGTTCGTGATCGTCGCTTGCATTTTGACGGACTGACCCAGAGCGATGCGTTTGGGGGCGACCTTCAGCGCGGTGTCCAGTTTGCCGCCTGGTCGATAGCCCAGCAGTTTTAATGCACCTGGATGTCCGTCTTTGATCAAGGTGCGTAGTGCCTGAGTTGCCAAGGTCACCCGATGCGGCTGATCGGGGGCATAGCGTTCGGCGACCCAGTCGACGATCTGGTCGGGATGGTCTTTGGCAATGTCGTTCAAGTTATTGGCAACCGACCTGCGAACATACAGTTCAGGATCATCGACCAGGGCATCGAGGATCGGAAAAATCGGTGACGGATCATCGATTAACGCCTGCAGTTTCCGGCCCCAAGGCAATCGTGGTCGAGTGCCTTCGCTGCACCAGCGACGCACATGAGCGTCGTCGTGTTGGGTCAGCGATTGCAATCGGGAGAACGTTTGGTCTGGCAGTGATTCGACGAATGGTCGGATGGCAAATTCAGCGGAAAAGCATCGCGTTAGCGCTGTCATCGCTGCAAACGATTCCTCGAAGTGCGGCAGGCCATGTTCGGCGATCAATTGTCCGTAGGGCCAGAGGTGGAAGTGATTGGTGAATCCTTCGCAACGCTCCAAAGGCGGTGGCAGTGATCGAACCAACACGTTGATCGCCGCAGGATAGGGTTTGGGCAGGCTTAGCCGCAATGCAGCGGCAAACTGCTTGATCCGATCCTGAAGCTCCAGCGTTTTCAGCTGGTGGCAGCAACGCTGGACAAACGTGTCTTGATCAAACCGCTTGTGAACCGCCGAGACCTGCTGGGCAATGGTCTGTGCGGTCTGTTGATCAAAGGAGTCTTTAAACGGTTTGCGTTCTTGTTTCACGCCATTTGAATCTGGCTGGCAGCCGCTGGGTCGGTCACAACCGTTAGCGACGGGTGCTGTTGTAAGATTGATGCGGGGAGTTCAACATCAACCGGACCTTGAATCATGCGTTCAACAGCATGCGATTTGCCTTCGCCGGTGGCAAGCAAGACGATGCCTTTGGATTCCATGATGGTGCCAATGCCCATCGTCACCGCTTGCTTGGGCACTTCATCGATGGTGTCAAAGAAGCGCGCGTTGGCCTGAATCGTATTGGCGGTCAAATCGACAAGGCGCGTCCGGCTGTCGGCGGCCGATCCGGGTTCATTGAACGCAATGTGTCCGTTCAGCCCAATGCCCAGCAGTTGCAGATCGATACCGCCTGCTTCGCGAATCATCGCTTCGTAGCTCTGGCACTGATCAGCGAGGTCAGCAGCCGCGCCATCTGGAACGTGCGTTCGATCAAGATTGATATCGACTTGATGGAACAGGTTTTCATTCATGAAGCTGCGATAACTTTGCGGGTGATCGCCTTTCAAGCCGACGTATTCGTCCAAGTTAAAGGACTGCACGGATTGAAAACTGAGTTGCCCCTGTTGAACCTTTTGTACCAACTGTTGGTAGGTTTGCACGGGGGTTCCACCGGTAGCCAGTCCCAAAACAGCTTGTGGGTTGGCGGTGATCAGGCTGGCGAACCGATCGGCGACGATGGCAGCGGCTGCGTTTGCATCCGGGGCTACAACCAAAGAGATGCCATTGATTTTTGTTTCAGTCATTACACCCATTGCTCTTCCATCACTTCGATTGCTTCGTTCAAAATCTGTCCCCAATCCTGATCGGTGGAGATCTGTTGTTTCAAATGCTCACGCAGCCCTGGACGAACAAAGAGGCGAACCTTTTTCACGATGTCGTCAAACTGTTGTCGTGCCAAAGTGGCTGCAACGGGCGAGACATCTTCTAGCGGCTGGCAGGCCCCATCAAACTTACGAATCGCCACGTTGATGTCGACTTCTAATTTTGTCGGTGGAGCGTCAATCAGGATATCGACGGGGGAAACCGCGATCCCGAAGCGGCGGCTAACCGTCTGGGTCAGTGTTTCTGCCAGTGCGACCAGCCACCAGTACGGCCGTCGCGTCAGGCGTTCGTGAAGCGGTCGGCCGGAAAGGACGCTGAATTCTGCCGCTGGTTTGTAAAGCACTCGACGTGTGCCGAATAGACCTTCGATCATCGGTTCGGCTAGGCTGCCTTCACCCGTGCGGCGCAGCAAGGCAATCCAGGCTGCATCAGCCAGCTTCAGTGTCGACGGCAGGTCCAGTCGGTGTTGCAGTAAGAAAATCGAACGCTGCAGCATGGCCGTCGCTGCGCGAACGGTGTGGTGCCAATAGACCTCGTTGAACATGATGTAACGAGAAAACACCATCATCTCAGCAGCTGTTTGACCTTTGGCGTCAACCGCTAATCGCTGGGTGCTAGGGTCAACGGTTAAGGCTGAAATCAAACGTTGGGAATCAAAGTTGCGGCCGTATTCGACCCCACAGTGCAAACTGTCACGCTGTAAGTAATCGAGCTTATCGATGTCGACGGGGCCGCTTAGGCAGCTGGCCAGAAAGGTCACCGCGGGGGTGTTCATGTCGCGTTGTGGACCAACACCCAGCAATGCCAACATCAGTTCCGGCGTGCATTGCCAGTCTTGGTCAATCGCTGCGGCAAGTTCAGGATCCGTGATCACCTCCGTCAGTCGCTGTTCGTGACTGGGAAGGTCCGCGAGCTGCATGTCTTCGATCGGATGGCAATAGGGCCAATGACCAGCGTCGTGCAGCAGGGCAGCCAAAAGGAACGCGTCGCAGTGAGCCTGGTCCAGCCAGGGGCCAACTTGAGGGTCGCGAGTGAAGCGATCAAGAAAACGCAGCGCGTTCAGGTAAACGCCTAGCGTGTGTTCGAAACGGGAATGCATGGCGCCCGGATAGACCAGATTGACCATGCCCAGTTGGCTGATGCAAGCCAAACGTCTCAGGACGGATGAGTCCAGGATTCGACGCACGCGGTTGGAGATTGGAACCGAATCCGAGGGTGGGATTCGCATCAGGGAACCTGAGGACGCCAAGCCCGCTCCGTGCCACAGCTTTAATTCGGTTAATTCGCTCACGAAATTGTCGCTGCTCGCTTTGAAGTGGCGGTTGAAACTTGGGCGGCAACGTCTTGGGCGGCAATGTTTGGCAACTTCATTGCCTGCCAGTGACTGAGCTGTGAGTCTTCGATGACTGCGGGACGATGGGTCAGTGGACGTTCGTTTTCGCTGGCTTGTCCAAAGTAAATCATGCCACTGATCCAACCGGCAACGGCAACGACCAATACATAGAGCGCCGCGTGGATCACACCGCTAAAGAATTCCAATTCAAAGGTGGCCATCGCAATGATGGCTCCAACGACGATCATCACCATCAAGGAGATGCCGAACACGATCACGGACATTTCGTTGGCGGCATCAAGTTCCATCACGTAGGAGGGGACGAACGCATAGATGCACCATAGCAAGCCATAGGCGCCACTGGTGACCAGCACGCGATTGCGGAGTTCGGGGCCGCGATAGGGTTCGCATTCCTGATCGTATAGAAACATGTAACCGGCCCAGGCCAGCGGCGCTGCCAAGGCAAAGGCGCCCAGGAGACGGATGTAGACCAATCCGGAATTCTCTGACCCGGCAAGCCGCAGCATCAACGCCAAAACGAGCAACGCGATCACGCTGCCAATCGTGATCAGCAATCCCTTGCGAGTGACATCGGTTTCTTGACGCGTGATCGGCTTCAGGACACTTTGCCCTTTGCTGTCTTTGGGGGCATCATCAACGGGCGCGTGGACGACAACTTGCTCGTCGGCCTGGGGGATTTCAATGGGCTTTTTGCAGCTTGGACAGGGACCTGTCTGGCCGGCAAATTTCTCGCTTACATTGAATCGTTTTAAACAGTGTCGACAGGTGACTTGAATCGGCATGAAGTGAACTTTAACCAGTCGGGACGTCTGGGTCTGACGAGCTGTCAGTGTGAAATAGAACAGTGTCCGCTGTGCCAGTCGTAGGACGTTCAAGCAGGCAGGAGCATTCAGTCGACCTGTGGCACAAAGACGCGACCGATGACGACCAGGCCGCGTTCACTGTTGCTGTCTAGTTTGCCGTGTCCCTCACGGCTTTTGCAACCCTCCGCCCCCAGGATTTGGCCAGTCCTGTAGAATTATCCGCTCCCGTGCCCTGCGCCGGTCCGATTGCGCCGAATCTTGCAGCGATTCGCTGCGTCGAGAGAGGGTCTGGCCGGACGGGATCTTGAGCTGCCAATGCAGAGTGAGCCGCCAAGATTCGCCACTCTTTTAGGTCAGCACGGATGTAGATCAGGCCAGGTTTCGTCTACGATTGATGCTTGTTTGTATCCCTTACCAAGTTAACGATTGGTCCTGACTTTGAAGGCTAAATCACCCCCACCGAATGCTCCCTTTGCGAAGCAGCCCCAGGACGGCAGTCCGACCGCACATGTCGTGCTGTATCAGCCAGAGATCCCGCCAAACACGGGCAACATTGGACGATCGTGTGTGGCCGTGGGTGCCAAGCTGTGGATCGTCGAACCGGCCTCGTTCGATTTCAGTGAATCACGCGTCCGCCGGGCGGGGTTAGATTACTGGCAGCATCTCGATTTGCAGGCCGTCGATGACTTTAGCGTCGTCCGAGAGTCCTTTCCCGCCGAGCGGATCTTTTACTTTTCACGTTTCGCAAAACAATCTGTCTGGGAGGCAGAGTTTCAGTTTGGCGATGTGTTTGTCTTCGGTAGCGAGACCAGTGGCCTGCCCAGAGAAATCGTTGGCCCCGATGATCCGCAGGCTTTGCGTCTGCCAACCACCGGCCTGGTGCGCAGTTTAAACCTCGCCACCACCGCAGGCATTGTGCTCTACGAGCATCAACGGCAACTGGCGATGCGCGAGTAGCGTTGCAGGACTCGGTGGCCGCTGCGGTGACTGCGCTGCATGATCTGGCTGTGTTCACGCATCACGTTTGCAAGGCTGGGCGATGCCAATTCGGCTTGGCGTTTTGTTTCTTGGATCAGCCGGCGGATGGCTTGGGAAAGGCGTTCAATCAGCGACCGCTTTTTGTCAGGCATCCGTAACTGGACTCTCAGCCCATCGGCTTGGCAGACTGGATCTTCACTTTCGTTCCAATCAGCGTGGACGACGAAGTGAGGGTCGATCAGCTCGATGGCCTCTGAATCTTGATCGTCCCGTGAACGGACTTCCAAGGGGCCTTGATTGGTCGCGGCAAGTGACGCCAGTTCCCGATCCAGTTCCAAACGAGCTTGCGGATCAATGCGTTGCAGGGTTGCCAAGTGTCCCGATCGATCAGGGCAGATCACTTCAACGCTCTTTCCCAGACGTTGGCGAACCACGGGAAGACTGAACTGGTCGACCAACGCAACCAGTTGAGCATTGTGGTCGTTGGCTAGTCGCATCAAGGTGTCGCCTTCGCGCATGAACCTGCCTTGTTGTGCCGCCAGATGCCTGGCGACGATTGTTCCATTGATTGGAGCGTAAAGGACTAGCGCGTTGACTTTGGGTTGCAATTCTTCGATGCGCTGTGCGATCGCCTGGGCGTCTTTTTGCAATGCTTCCACGTTGGCGGTGTCATGATCGTTCAATGCGATTCGTTGTTGGATTTGGTTCTCCAGCAGTGAGCGTTGCAGGGTGACGAATTGGTTTTCCAAATCACGGTTTCTTAGCTTCAGCAGCAGCTGGCCTTGTTGAACGCTCTGGCCATCGTGAACCAAGATGCTCTCAACGAAGCCGTCGGCTTTGGCGCGGACGATCGACGAAGGGTCTCGCTGAATCACTCCTTGCAATTCAACGCCGGACGTGATGAGTCCCGATGGAAGTGGCGTGGCGACCATCAGATAACCCACACAGCAAGCCAAGCTCGCCAGCACGGTTGCGCGCAGAGCAGCCTCGGGAAGGTAGCGATGCATCTCTCGGTGATAACTCGCCAAGGTTCGAATCGGGTTGATGAACCAGGCAACGATTCCTAAGGCCGTCAGGACGATCCCGGCGCCAGAGAACATGACCGACGCACCAACGAGCAACAGAAAACAGACAAGCAATCGCCAGCAAAACGCTGCGGCACCGTAGGTG
The DNA here is from genome assembly GCA_007745635.1 of Stieleria bergensis. GTDB lineage: Bacteria > Planctomycetota > Planctomycetia > Pirellulales > Pirellulaceae > Stieleria > Stieleria bergensis. The sequence continues at coordinate 6,076,220 of CP036272.1, read as the reverse complement.
GTGAGGATCAGCAGGCGTGACTTTGAGTAGCCGCTGCCGTAATCGCGTTGGCCATAAAATAATCGCCGCATCAGACGTCGCCAATGGGCCGAGCCTTCCTCGTACAGATTGGAAAAATCCAGTGCGTCACACAAGAGATAGTAGCCATCAAACCGCATCAGAGGATTGGCGTTGAACAGCAGCGTCGAGACACCAGCGGTTAGAATCACGTTGGCTGTGACGAATTGGAGTTTTGCATCATCCGTGATCAGCCAAATCCACATGGCGATCGAGGCAATGAGTAGTTCTACATACATCCCGGCAGCTGAGACCAGCATCCGTCCCAGACGGCTACGCAGTCTCCAAACGCGAGAGACATCGACATAGGCCAGCGGTGCGAAGAGGATCATGACGATGCCACATTCACCCGATTGCACGCCTTGGAATTGACAGGCGGCGGCATGGGCCATTTCGTGAACAATCTTTAACAGCAACCATGCGATGAACAGAATCAGCCACCGCTCTGGACTGATCCACTGGCCCGCTGATTGTGAGACCTGCTGATAGTGAATGCAGTAGCTCACGATCCCAAAGACGATCAGGCACAGGCCCAAGAACAGTGGCAGACGCTGAAACAGTTTGCCCATCCAACGCAACGGAGTCGTGAAGCCCGAGGAATCACTCAATAGAGGAATCTTCAGCCAAAAAGGATTCCAGCGTTGCAGAAGACTCTGGCTAGCCTTGCCAGAGGGCTCGCGCTGATGATCACTGGTCATCGTCCGCTTGCCCGTTGGGTCCGTTGCCAGTCCCTGCTGAATCAACCAGATGACGACGGTCTCTGCTTCTTCTTGCGAGAGCGCATCCTGACCCAGTTGAGCCGCAGAGAACCCGCAGGCTGCGGCGACGGTGGTCTTGCCATCCAACAAAGAAAGAAAGACCGATTCACGATAGCCAACGCGGTAGAACTTTCGCGTCGCCCGATCTTCGATGCGGTAAACCTGTTGCCCGGCCTCAGATGCAGGCCATACCAAAATCGTCTCCGAAAGTTGGATCGTTTGGTTGCCAAGGTCGATGGCTTGCAGGTCGATTTGTGCAGCGGTATTCATTGGCTGGTTTACCTCACCACCCTAACCACCACAGAAGCTTGTAATAAGCTTTGTGGAAAAGGTTCCAGCCTAATGCATGCTTCTCACAGGCAACGGAACCAGAACCTTGCATGCCGGGACGCAGCAGTTGCGATTCGTTGACCAGTAACGCGTCCGCGAGAAACACGTTTTGTGACTGATGCAATTCGGCTTTGGGATGAATGCGTTCGATGGATGACTCAATGATTTGTTGCGGCATCGATTCGAGCCGCAATGAAACGGACATCCCTTTGTGAACTTGGCGAAGATCAGCTTCGTTGATTTTGATTTGCAGGTTGAACCGATCCAAAGGAGCGACTTCAAACAGCGTTTCGCCTCGCTTCAGCGGGGTTCCTTCCGATCGTTTCCAGTCACCGGAGACCACGATGCCATCGATCGGAGATCGAATCTCTAATTGGCTAAGACGATAATCAATTAAGTCGATTTCGGACTGTAAGCGATCGGCGGCCAATTGCTTCAGTTTGCTTTCAGCGATCTGATGCCGTGCAAGTTCGCCTTTCTGTTCCTGTCGGATGCGATGTAACTCGGCTTTCTTTCCAGCGAGTTCCATCTTCAGTTCGCGGCCACTGATCTTGGCTAGCACTTGACCGGCTTTGACGCTCTCTCCGGGGCGAACCAGCGCGCGATCCAGCGGCGCGTCGACCGGTGCGGCGACAAACCCGCGTTGGAACGGCTGCAGTTCGCAACGCACGGGGGCATGGTAGGTCGTCGGCCATAACAGAACGAGTGCGGCAAGCACAACGCCGCCTAGGAGTAACTTGCTGCGCAGCGGACGCGAGTTCAAACCGTTTTGCTGCAGCCAGCGAATCCATCGCGGCGGTTGAAGTCGCTGCACGGTCTCCAACGCATGAAATAAATGCAAGCTCGCTGCATCAAGCGCGTTGACGATGCGACTGACTTGCTGCTCGGCCATGATGCGATCGTAACAAATCACGATCACTCCCGATGGCACTCTGCCGGTTGAGTTGGAATCCGAAGCGAGTTGTTGAATCGCCGAGGGAGCTTGGCGAAGACAGACGGTCATGCAGCGTTTCATCTGACCGGCAGAGACAAACTGATCGATGGCCATCATGCCTACGCGCTGACGACGTTGGCTGGCCTGAGAGTCGCAAACCCCGCCCAGGATCGCGGCCTCCTCAGCAGCGGCCGCTAACATCATGCGCTCATCGCCAGTGGGCGGCTGAGAAGGATCCAACTGGCCAACCAAGTCAAGTGGCTGCTGGTCGTGCTGACGCCAGAAGAGATAGACCTGCGCTGCTTCCATCCACTGTGAAATGCCCTGACAAGCCGCGTGAGTGGCCTTGCTGAACAAAGCGGTCGCGGTGACGGCGGTTAACAGTTCAGTGATCGCCGCCAGGTCTGCTTCAGTCGTTTTTACCGATGTCGGCGTCCCGTGCTGGGAGTGCAAACCTTCATCGCTAGGCTGCACACGACGTCGCGGCGTCGTCAGCTTTTCTGGTGCTGTCCCGGTTTCTGTTTGGCTGACGCCTACATACAGACTCTGCTTGGACCAAGCCAAGTCAGGCGATGACGAGCGATTCGGATCAGGTGCTGGATTCAAAGCGGGTGACTACATCAACGGTTGAAAAACTAGGGCGTTGGCGAAGCAGCAACGTTGTCCGAGGGTCGGTTGGCGTCAACCGAGGCAGGGTCAACCGAGGCAGGGCTGGCGGTGCCAGGGCGTTGCTGGCTGGAACGTTGCTGGCTGGAACGTTGCTGGCTGGAACGTTGCTGGCTGGAACGTTGCCCGAGGGGACTTTGATCGAGGGGACTTTGATCGCCCGCTCTCTGCACACCACTGTTTTGCTGGGCTGTTGTCGGTTTTGGGGCGCCTGTCCCGCGGACCACTTTTCCAGTGCTGCGGCACAGTTCACCGCAGGCGAGGGTGCCTTTGGTGTTGTCGATGCGAACCTTGACATCACAGGTAGCCGTTTGAGGCTTGGTCATGGGAGAGATAAACTCAACCACGCCGATGGACGCTGGGCGCTTGCTAAAGGAGATCTCGATCGATTGTCCGCTGCGCAGTTGCTTGGCTTTGGCCATGGGGAATGAGAAGATCGCACGCAGTTGTGTCAGATCAACGATCGTCATGATGACCGGGTCGCTGGGGGACACAAATTCACCGAGGTCCTTGCGGATTTCAACCACCACGCCATTGATCGGTGAGCGAATTTTTCGACGATCGAGCTGTGCCTCAGCACGCTGAAGTTCGTGAGCTCGCACGCGGGCTTCGTCTTCGATGACTTGGACATTCGCTTGCGCGATTCCAAAGGAAGTCTCAGCACGTTGCACTTCGCGATCGGTGGCGTTGTGTTGTTTGCGAAGGTTGCGATAGCCCTCCAGTTCATACTGTGCGTTTTCGAGTTGCCGTTTGGCGGCTTCTAGAGAACCTTGAGCTTCACTGGCCGCTTTGGCGACTAACATTGCGTTTTGGTAAACTTGATCATCAAGCCTGGCGACGACCTGTCCCGCTTTGACCAGGGTTCCCTCTTGGACAAGAATGTCAGCCATCACGCCGACCTCGGGAGCCGCCAGTTCGATTTGCCGGAGAGGTTCGGTAAAGGATTCGTATTCGTTGCTTTGGTAATCGGGTTCGATCCGCGGCAGTTGATTGCTTGGTGGCTGTGCATTGGCGGTCATGCCAAGGGAGATGCACGCCGCTAGCGTCAGCAGCCAGCGAGATCGGTTGGCTTTCCCGCTTCGCGTCTGGCACAAAACAGAAGCAGCCTGAACGTGTGCATGCTGCTGACGATCAGACCCTTGTGGGTCGGATGGGTGAGTTGAATGATAATGCACGGGGAATCCTCTGTGCCGTAACGGGAGCTTGACTAACGACGCCGGTCAGTGCCGGCGATCGGATTGGAATGTTGGAACCGCGCCGACATTGCAGTGCTGCGTTGTCGGCTGCGTTGAAACATCAGGCCACGCTGCTTGCGATCAGTGGCTTCAGCATGGAGTTGTGCTTTTTCGATTCTTCGTGTGACGGTCCGGATCATTCGCGGCCGCTCGATTGCCTGGGCTAACGAGGTGCGAAGGTAAGGCGCATAGCGATTGATGAACGCATCTTCCAACGCGACATAGAATCTTGCCGTGCCTGGATCGCCTTGTCGTGCGCAGCGTCCAATCAGTTGTCGGTCGACTCGCCGCAACTTATGGTGTTCCATCCCAATCACGTGCAAACCACCGGCATCACGCACGGCTTGTGAAAGATGAATGTCAGTGCCGCGGCCGGCTAGGTGAGTGGCCACGGTCACTTGGCCGCTCTGTCCAGCGTTAGCGACGATGGCTGCTTCTTGTTCGGACTGAACTCCATTGAGTACTTGAGGCTTGAGCCCCAGGGATTCAAGCTGTGCTGCCAGCACGATACTTTGATCGATATGGTTGGTGCCGATCATGACCGCGCGCCCTTGTTGGGCAACCTGAGCGGTTTCCCGGCAAATGGCAGCACGCTTTGATGCTTGGTCACGATGGATGGACAATTCCAAGACGACTCGTTGGCACGGTAGACGCGGTGAAAGTTCCGTTGTCGGCAGTCGATAAGTTTCCCTGAACTCCTTCCGGCAACCGTCAGCGGTTCCCGTCATGCCCGAAAGGAAAGGATAGAGCGCAAAGTACGCTTGCCGCGTGATCCTGCCTTGTGCTCCCGCTTGGGGCGAGACACGCAATCCCTCTTTGACTTCAACCGCTTGATGGAGTCCGCTGGCCCATTGGCGGTCCTTGAAGATTCTGCCGGTGGATTGCTCGACCAGGTGCAACTGATCGTCTAGCAATGTGTAATGCTTTTCGAGGTGCAGGGTGTGCTCGGCCTTTAAGGCAGAGACAACGTAGTGGTGCCAGGGATAAGCTAAACGCTGGTCGCTGGCCATCTTCTCGCATTCATAGATCCGTTCAAAACCGGCTTGGGTCAGTTCGATGGTTTGCTGTGTGGGGTCAAGTGTGTAGTCTTGTCCCACTTGAAGGTTCAGGCTAAACGCTCGGGCAGCGCGGTGGATGGCAGCGTCTTTGGCGATCCCTTCAGGACGTTCAGTGACCAGCAACGGAGTTAAGGCGTCGTCAATCAGCACTTGGTCCGCTTCGTCAACGACGGCCGCAAAGGGTTGGATCTGACGCAGGCGACTCTGCAGTCCCGTTCCACGCAATCGTCGAATGGTGCTGGCGCCAAAGGCTGCTGCGAGTTCGTCTCGTTGTTCCGCTTGATCGCGCAGGTAATCAAAGCCGAACAGATGCCCAGCCGCATAGGTAATGTCAGCGCGATAGGCGGCCTGCGCGACGCTTAGCGAGTCGTGTTCTCCACGCAGCGCGGTACGGACTCCTAATGCCTCAAACACCGGTTGCAGCAGTTTTTGATCGCGTTCGGCTAGGTATGCGTTGGGCAAGCAAACATGGACTCCCCGGCCGGTGAGCGATAGCAGGTAGCTGACCAATGCGCCCGAATACGTTTTTCCTTCGCCGGTCTGCATCTGGACAATCTGATTGTGTGCCATCGCAATGCCCGCGGCGATTTGGCAATCGTAAGGCATGATGGACAATGCCTTCTGCAATCCCAACGCTGCCAGGGCGATCGCTTCGGCAACAAAGGCTTGCTGGGAATGGTCTAGACGCCCGGCGCGACGGCTGGTCGCAGCACTCAGCCATTCAGATTGGGCTCGCCTAGCCAGTTGCAAGGTTTGCGCTGGCAATTCATAGGATGCCGTTGTGGAGTGCCGGTGGATCAAGTCACGGACGCGTGGGATCAGTCGCTCGATTGCCCGTGGACTGGCGGCGTTCTGGGACGACAAAGCAACGCGAGCGGTGGCGCGTTGTTGCTGATTCCCGGTTGTCGGCGGCGCCGACAAGGGCACTGCCGAAGCCGTTTGCGACGAGACGTTTGCCGATGCATTCATGGCTAGAATCCTCGACTGTTCTCGATCGCTGCAGCCCTGGGGGGTGTCTCGTCTTCGGTCGTTGAGGATTTGACAAATGGCTGAGCTTCGTGCGCTGCATGTTCCTCGAATCGCAGCAGCGTTCCCGTCGCTTTGCGAAGATTCACCCAGGACATCGCATAAGCAATCTGTGACTCAAGGAATTCACTCTCCGCCGCTGCCAGTCGATCTTGTGCATCGAGCAAACTGTCAACCAGGGAAACGAGCGAGTCTTCTTGCGCGGGCAACTCTTGATAGCGCTGAGTCAGGTAATCGACTTCCGCCTGCATCGCATCAACGGCCAGTTTCTTTTCCACAAGGTCCTGGTACGCAGTGTTGGTCTCACGGGCGGCAAGTTCGACTTCAGTGATCGCTGATTCGGTGGTCTGCTTGAACGTCTCCATGACCTGGTGAAGTTCCCAACGACTGCGGTTCAGTCGCGATCGGGCCGCGCGGTTGCCGATGGGGAGTTCGTAGGTTAACGCGACGGAGTATCCTGGGCGACCGTCACTGAATTGATTCTCCAACGCGCCCCAAGTGTCACGGCCTTCTTCCAGTCCAGCGACATAAGTGCCTAGCAAGAGGTCAAGTTGTGGCAGGACTTGGTTTCGCGCCAGTCCAACTCGGGCACTGACCTCTTGGATCTCCTGCAGCACAGCGCTGATGTCGCCGCGGTGTTCCAGGGCTTCGTAGACAGATTGCTTGAGGTCCACTTCAAAGGGCTGCGTGTTGGGTAGTTCGCTGGTTGTCCATTCGACCGGGGCGGTTGTTGGAATTCCAGAATAGCCAACTAGCATCCGCAGTCGTGATTGAGCATCTTGAATGCGTGATGCGGCGCGAACCAGTCCCGCTTGGCGTCGCGCGACTTCAGCTTTTGCTCGAATCAGTTGACGCTTCCCGGCATCAAATGCTTGGCGAGATTTGATGACTTCGTATAAGTCGATCGTCTTGCCAACCAATTTGCGCTGTTGCAGGTAACGAGCTCGGTAGCGATACAAGTTCCAGTAAGCTGAGGTGACTTCTCTGAGATGATCTTCAAGCTCCAGGCGAGCCTCACTGCCGGCTTGATAGGCGCGGAACTGCGCAATCAGGACCTGATAGCGATTGACCTGTTCACCGCGCCCTTGCAGCAGAGGTTGCGAATAGTTCAGCTCTAAACGCGTGGTGCCCTGCGGGTTTGGTAACAGGAATTCCGAGTTGTTTTCCTGGAAACCACCACGCTGGAGCATTTCAAAGTTGCCACCGTTTCGCAGCCGGCGCTGCAATGCTGCGGATGCTGTAAATTCTTCGTTGCGGAAGCGGCGATCGGCGTTACCAGTTGTCAGTTGGTTGCCAACGGGATCGTTGCCGTCTGCAAATTGTGTTTCCAGGAAGAGTCGCGAGTCAAATTCTGCGTCCGCGATGGTGACTGCGGATTGCTGGATCTTTGGCTCATCTAGAATGGATTGAATGCGCGGCGAATTGCTAAGTGCTGAAACCGTCAGGCTGCCAACGTCCACTAGCAACTGCTGGTCGGAGAATCCGATAGGGCGATTGATCTCCTCGTCCCACCACGCACGGACGTCGGTCGGCGCAGCGGCGGGCGATAGCTTCACTGGCTTGTGAAGCTCGTTGAAATTCTGGTCCGACAAATGCCACTGGGCAACTCGTCCTCGCACCGAGTCAAGGTGCCGCTGAGCAGAACCACGCGGCGTGACCATCGGCAGAGTCTCGTAAGGATCTGGCTTGCTCAGCCGATGAACTGCTGATGTGATGGGCGGATTGGCAATGGGCTGATTGACCAATATGTTGCCACGGGCACCAAAGGGGCCACGCTTTGGCGATCGCTTGGTGCGTTCCAGTTCTTGTTCGGCCTCACGCGTTGTCTGATGCGCCGCCAGGGTTGCATCCGTCGCCGAACGTTGGTTGACGCTAGCTGGTTTGGGCAGACTGGCCGTTGTTCCACCGAGCGGTTCGATCAGGACGGGCTCCAGCAACAAGGTGGAACGTGATTGCCGATCGGTTTGGTCCGTTGATGAACTTCGCTGGGAAGGTGCTGCTTGACGCACCGTTTGGGGAATCAATTCAACGGGGGTTGAAACCAGAGGGCTGGCGACGGTTTGTGGAGCCGCTAACTCGCTTGGTTTCGCAATGGTCACCGGAATCCATCGCGGGCCAGAAGGGTTTTGGGCGGAACGCTTGCTGTCAATCAGGCTGTCAAGCTGCGCGGGTTCCTGAGCACTGGTCATGACGGCAAACGAACTCAGCAGCAATGCAATGCTTGTCCTCGACCAACGCCAGCATGACTTGGCCGGCAGTCGACGATCCATCACGCTCCGCTCAACCGGCCCGCTTCCTTGCTTCGTTAGGTTGGTCACATCCATGACGTTCGGCATCAGCTTGCCAATTGGAAAAGTTTCACTAACCGTTCAAACCCTGACGTGGTGGTGCTGAGGGTGATCCCGCACCAAGTTCTGGATTCGTCGTTGGTGCGGAGCTGGACACAGCCGTTACGAGGGAAAACGTACAGTTCAGATTGCCATGAACGATTTAAGCGTTGCAATCGTTAAAGCCAGCGTGTTGTTATTCACATAGGGAAGTGCAGTCAGAATCCAACCCGACCTGCTTTGTTGTCGTTTCCTAGGGTTTCACTTGCGGGGGCAGATCTGAATCAAAATGTGCAGATATTGACGTTGCGGACGACGCCTGTCGAGGTGCGGGGATTGCCTGCCCTGTCTTGGTGGTTTGGTCAACGCCTCTACTGTCAGCCTTCTCTCTGTGGCTCGCCTTGCTATGCATCAACGTCTAGAACATCTGCTTTACCTCGGACGAAGTACTGCGCAAATCATCTCGTGGAAACTTAGTCGACGGTTTCGAACCGGGCGGCGGAGTGGTGGTCGGCTTGGCAAGGGCACGGCCGCTTACCAACGCCAACCCCTGAGCTTGATGGGGTTAGAGCAGCGTTTGTTGATGAGCGCTGTGCCGCTTGATGTGATCGAAGCGGGGGAGGCGGAAGAGTTGGACGGGCCCCTGCTCATTCAAGGGGACGCGGGCCTGACTGAAGGAGACAGCCCAGCGGTAGAGGACACCGCACAGGCAGGCGCGGTGTTAGTCTTTCTTGATCCTTCTGTCACCGATTTTGATGCCGTGTTGGCCAGTCTGACGGCCAATACGCCTGAAGCAGATCTCTATCTTTTAAGCGACAACAGTTCGGGGGTCGCGCAGATCACTGAAGTGCTCAGTGAACGGAGCGATGTTCATTCATTACACATTGTTGCTGGGACCGAAGGAGTCAATTCTGTCTTTGGTTCAGAAGATCTTGATCAGGTCACGCTGAATCAATACGTGGGTTCCATCGCAGCTTGGAATGATGCACTGTACAACGCTGGAGAGATTCACTTCTATGACACGGACTTTGCCTCCAGTCTCGAAGGGCAAACGTTTTTGCAGGTCATGGAGTTGCTAACGGGGACGACTGTCACCGAAAGCAGCAGCAGCAGTCTGCGAACTCAGGTAGAGGCGTCGCTCGTTGGATCAGGGGCCGTGGTCTCGTGGGATCTGATTCAGCAAGATTCGATTATCGTCACGACAACCAGCGATGTTAACGACGTCGGACTTGGTGCCTTTGATCGAGATGATTTGGCCGCTAATCGTGGAGCCGATGGCGAGGTCTCGTTGCGAGAGGCGATCATTGCAGCCAATCACAGCGCCGGAATCGATCGGATCGCGTTCGACATTGGTGATGCTCAGCCCGATGAAATCAGCTTGCTAGCCGCTTTGCCTGAAATCACTGACTCGGTCGTCATCGACGGTCACGCGGCAAATGCCGATCTGCCCATGCCAGGTGTTTCCTTGCAGGGCAATGACTTGGCCATTGACGGGCTCGTGCTGGGAACCGGATCCGACGGCAGCTATTTGATTGGGTTGTCCGTGATGAATCTAGGCGGCAGTGGAATCGTTGTCGAATCCGCAAACAATACGATTGTCGGTAACTGGCTGGGTGGCTTGTCGTTAACGACTGGACTTGCGGACAGTGACTTGGCGATAGCAGCTGACGGATTGCGCATTCATTCTGATGGAAATACGATCGGTGGGCGCACCGACGATGAGCAAAATGTTCTGGGAGTCATGGATGGCAATGGAATTGCCCTGATTGATGCCAGCAACAATCAGATTCATGGGAATCGCATTGGTGTGGCAGCCAGTCAGCCGACAGCGGCTGCGATTGGCCAAAGCGGTATTCAACTGAGCGGGAACTCTGACGCTAACCAGATCGGTCAGCGGGGATCGGGAAACTTAGTTGCCTTCACTGGATCGAATGGCATTACGATCGAAGACGAATCGGATAGCAACCTGTTGCGATTCAATCGGATCATGGCATTCTCTGGACTCGCCATCGATCTTGGGAATGATGGCCGAAACATCAATGACCCTCTGGACGCTGATGATGGCCCCAACGATTTGTTGAATGGGGTCCAACTTGACTCTGCCAGCATCGATACACAGGGTGCGTTGGCGGTGAATGTGTCTTTACAGGCTCAGGCATCTGCTGATTACAACATCGACTTTTACCTCTCCGATAGTCAGGGGCAACTGCGACGATTCTTAGGGCAGCAAGCACTGTCAACGGACGGTCTTGGCAGCTACAGCGGAGTGGCTAACCTGACAACGAATGGCCTTGATGGTTCAAACTATCTCTCTGCAATTACAACCGACGACGCTGGCAATTCGTCTGAGGCTGTCATCCCTCTGCAGTTGATCGAAGATAACCTGGCTCCTGTGCTAACCGTCACTCCCCAGTCAAACCTCTTGTTTGTTGAGGATGGGCCGGCGCTAGTGCTCTTTCCCGATGTGCAAATCACGGATGATGGTGAGCTAAGCGGGGCCGTGATTGAAACATTCTTTCACGCTTTGAGTGACGTGAGGCTACAGTTCGAGGGCACCGATTCGATTGTCGGAACCTGGGATGCTGACGCCCGAACGTTTGACTTGTCCGGTCAAGCGAGCGCAGCAGAGTATGAAGCTGCGATCGAACAGATCGAATTGGTGAATTACACCAATCGAGTTGGGCCAGAATTCGGTTTTCTCAATTTGACTGTCTTTGATTCATTCGATCAGTCCGTGAAGGCTTCGCAGTTGCTTGCCGTTGAGCATGTTGTGAACGAGGTTACCGGTGATGTGAAACTCTCGGGCCCAGTGGTGGTTGGTGAAGCGGCAACGGTGGATATTTCAGGTGTCACCGATCCAGAACTTGCCACGAACATTGTCGTCAAATGGTATCTAGATGGCGAGTTTTTTCTGCAAGCCGACGAGTTCACACCGACGAATGAACAGGCCGGTAGGGACATATCTGCTTCGGTTCACTTTGTCAGTATTTTCTCAGGGAGCCGCTCCCTGTGGACGGATACTGAGGTCATTCTTGGTTCCAATCAACCAGCCGTCGGTTTGCCTGTGATTCCACACGCCGCGGCGGAAGATCAAGTGTTGAGCGTGGATCTGGACGCGATCAGTGATGTTGATGGCATGGCGACTTCAGTGTTTACCTATCAATGGTACCGCGATGGAGCGGCAGTTGTTGGTGCGACGTCTGATCAATACACGCTGGGTGATGCCGATGTGGAGGCGGAAGTCCATGTGGAAGTCAGCTTCACCGATGATCGCGGCGGCGTGAATGTACTGCAGTCATTGGCAACAACTGCCGTGGCCAATGTGGACGATGCACCTGTGGGACTGCCTGCGATCACAGGCGTTGCAACTGAGGATCAAACATTAGGTGTGGATCTGGGTGGGATCAGTGATATCGATGGCATGGCGACGTCGGTATTCACCTATCAATGGTACCGCGATGGAGCGACAATCGTCGGCGCGACGGCTGATCAATACACGCTGGGCGATGCCGATGTGGATGCGGAGATCCATGTGGAAGTTAGCTTCGCAGACGATCGCGGCGGTGTGAATGCATTGCAATCATTGGCGACAACTGCGGTTGTGAATGTGGATGATGCACCCGTGGGATTGCCTGTGATCACGGGTATTGCCACCGAAGATCAAACGTTGGGTGTGGAACTCAATGGGATCAGTGATGTTGATGGCATGGCGACTTCAGTGTTTACCTATCAATGGTACCGCGATGGAGCGGTAGTTGTTGGTGCGACGTCTGATCAATACACGCTGGGTGATGCCGATGTGGAGGCGGAAATCCATGTGGAAGTTAGCTTCGCAGACGATCGCGGCGGCGTGAATGTCTTGCAATCGTTGGCGACGACTGCGGTCGTGAATGTCGATGACGCACCTGTGGGACTGCCTTTAATCACGGGCGTTGCAACTGAAGATCAAACATTAGGTGTGGATCTCAATGGGGTCAGTGATGTCGATGGCATGGCGACGTCGGTATTCACTTACCAGTGGTATCGCGATGGTGCGGTGATTGTCGGCGCGACGGCTGATCAATACACACTGGGTGATGCCGATGTGGATGCGGAGATCCATGTGGAAGTTAGCTTCGCAGACGATCGCGGCGGCGTGAATGTCTTGCAATCATTGGCGACAACTGCCGTGGCCAATGTGGACGATGCACCCGTGGGATTGCCTGTGATCACGGGTATTGCCACCGAAGATCAAACATTAGGTGTGGATCTGGGCGGGATCAGTGATGTCGATGGCATGGCGACGTCTGTATTCACTTACCAGTGGTATCGCGATGGAGCGGCAGTTGTTGGTGCGACGGCTGATCAATACACGCTGGGCGATGCCGATGTGGATGCTGGAATCCATGTTGAGGTCAGCTTCACCGATGATCGCGGCGGCGTGAATGTTTTGCAGTCCGTTGCAACAACTGCGGTCGTGAATGTGGACGATGCACCCGTGGGACTGCCTTTAATCACGGGCGTTGCCACCGAAGATCAAACGCTGGGTGTGGACCTCAATGGGATCAGTGATATCGATGGCATGACAACGTCGGTATTCACCTATCAATGGTATCGCGATGGAGCGGCAGTTGTTGGCGCGACGTCTGATCAATACACACTGGGCGACGCCGATGTGGAGGCGGAAATCCATGTTGAGGTCAGCTTCACCGATGATCGCGGCGGCGTGAATGTCTTGCAGTCGTTGGCAACAACTGCGGTCGTGAATGTGGACGATGCACCTTTGGGACTGCCTTTAATCACGGGCGTTGCAACTGAAGATCAAACGTTGGGTGTGGAACTCAATGGGATCAGTGATGTCGATGGCATGGCGACTTCAGTATTCACCTATCAATGGTACCGCGATGGAGCGACAATCGTCGGCGCGACGGCTGATCAATACACACTGGGCGACGCCGATGTGGAGGCGGAAATCCATGTGGAAGTTAGCTTCGCAGACGATCGCGGCGGTGTGAATGTTTTGCAGTCCGTTGCAACAACTGCGGTCGTGAATGTCGATGATGCTCCGATTGGCTTGCCTGTGATCACGGGTATTGCGACTGAAGATCAAACATTAGATGTGGATCTCAATGGGGTCAGTGATGTTGATGGCATGACGACATCAGTGTTTAGCTATCAATGGTACCGCGATGGTGCGGTGATTGTCGGCGCGACGGCTGATCAATACACACTGGGCGATGCCGATGTGGATGCGGAAATCCATGTTGACGTCAGCTTCACCGATGATCGCGGCGGTGTGAATGCATTGCAATCATTGGCAACAACTGCGGTCGTGAATGTCGATGACGCACCTGTGGGACTGCCTTTAATCACGGGCGTTGTGACTGAGGATCAAACATTAGGTGTGGATCTGGGCGGGATCAGTGATGTTGATGGCATGGCGACTTCAGTGTTTAGCTATCAATGGTATCGCGATGGAGCGGTAATCGTCGGTGCGACAGCTGATCAATACACGCTGGGCGATGCCGATGTAGAGGCGGAAATCCATGTGGAAGTCAGCTTCACCGATGATCGCGGCGGTGTGAATGCATTGCAATCATTGGCGACAACTGCGGTTGTGAATGTGGATGATGCACCCGTGGGATTGCCTGTGATCACGGGTATTGCCACCGAAGATCAAACATTAGGTGTGGATCTGGGCGGGATCAGTGATGTTGATGGCATGACAACGTCGGTATTCACCTATCAATGGTACCGCGATGGAGCGACAATCGTCGGCGCGACGGCTGATCAATACACACTGGGCGATGCCGATGTGGATGCGGAGATCCATGTGGAAGTCAGCTTCACGGATGATCGCGGCGGTGTGAATGTACTGCAATCGTTGGCGACAACTGCGGTCGTGAATGTCGATGATGCTCCGATTGGCTTGCCTGCGATCGCGGGCGTTTCCACCGAAGATCAAACATTAGGTGTGGATCTCAATGGGATCAGTGATGTTGATGGCATGGCGACGTCAGTGTTTAGCTATCAATGGTATCGCGATGGAGCGGCAGTTGTTGGCGCGACGGCTGATCAATACACACTGGGTGATGCCGATGTGGATGCGGAGATCCATGTCGAAGTCAGCTTCACCGATGATCGCGGCGGCGTGAATGTTTTGCAGTCCGTTGCGACAACTGCGGTTGTGAATGTGGATGATGCTCCGATTGGATTGCCGGTGATCATCGGGACGGCGATTGAGGATCGGGCACTCAGTGTTGATTTGAGTGATTTGAGCGACATGGACGGCCTGGCGACGTCTCTGTTTAGTTATCAGTGGTTTCGTGATGGTTCGGTGATTGTCGATGCAACTTCGGATCAGTTCACGCTGGGCGATGCCGACGTTGGCAACCAGATTCACGTTGAGGTTGGATTTAGTGATGATCAGGGAACCAGTTATGTATTGACCAGCGAACGCTCGCCGGTCGTTCAGAATGTCGATGATGCTCCGACAGGGTTACCCATGATTGTTGGGTTGGCGATTGAAGATCAAGTGCTGCATGTTGACACGGGTTTGATTCAGGACGCCGATGGGATTGAGCATGCTGTCTTTGGTTACCAATGGTACCGAGATGGTGTGCTGGTGTTCGGTGAGACAAGCGATGCTTACACCTTGGGTGACGAGGATGTCGATTCGGTGATCACGGTTGAGGTTGAGTACACCGATGATCGGGGGACGGTGGCGAATCTGATGTCTGTGGCGACCGATGTGGTGGCCAACGTTGATGACGACGCAGTGGGATTGCCATTGATCAATGGGGTGGCGATTGAAGATCAATGGCTGGGTGTTGATACCAGTCAAATCACTGACGCAGATGGTTTGAGCAATGTGAGTTTCAGCTATCAATGGTATCGTGACCAGGTTGCAATCTCTGGAGGCACCACCGATCAATTGCTCTTGTCGGATATCGACGTCGATGCACAAATCAGCGTTTCGGTGACCTTCACTGATGATCGAGGCATGGAGTATACGCGGACGTCCGTTCTTACCGGTCCGGTGAAGAACCTTGACGACTCCGTCACGGGGCAACCGGTGATTGTTGGTCAAGCAGTCGAGGACCAGCAACTGTCATTAGATCTTGCAGGGATTGCAGATGCTGATGGTATGGAGAATGCGGTGTTTTCTTATCAGTGGTACCGTGATGGGTTAGTGATTGACGGCGCGACAGAAGCGACCTACACGCCAACCGATGCGGACTTTGGCAAGAACATCACGGTTCTGGTTAGTTTCGTCGATGATCGTGGTGGTTCTTCTGTCACGCTTTCTCAGCCAACTGATCCGGTTCAGGGTGTCAATGATGATCCCACTGGGGTGCCAGTCATGGTCGGGACATTCCTTGAAGAGGAGGTGCTGTATGCGGATCTCAGTGGATTGGTTGATCCAGATGGCCTTCCAAGTGCGTATCAGTATCAGTGGTTCAAGGACGGCGTGGCCATAAGCGGGGCAGACCAGCAAGCGTATGCATTGACGATTGACGATGTTGCGCAAAGAGTCTCAGTGCAGGTCGAATATGTTGACTTGCAGGGGACACGCGAAGTGCTTCGATCTGCCGAGTCACCTTTGATCGACAACATCAATGATCCGCCAGAGCTTCAAGATTTAGGTTTTGAGATTCGGTTTGGTGAATCCTTAGACGCCGCTGCCGAGTTCTTTCAGCAGCAAGCCTTTGATATCGATGGTGACGAGTTGGAAGCGATCGTGGTTTCCACGCCTAGTTCGGGCACACTGGAGGTACAGCCCGATGGAAGCTTTGTCTTTACCCCTCGCACAGGCTTCTTTGGCGAGGTGTCGTTTAGCTGGGTGGCCTTCGACGGTGAATTTATCAGTGACGCAGCCACCGTTACAATCGTCATTGCTCCTCCAATCGACACCACGCTGCCACCGGATGAGGGTGGTGGGACTGGAACCTCACAGCCAGGTTCATCAGGAGGCCCGGGAACGGCCGATGCAAATGATGAGGGTTTATCGCAATCTGATCTGGATCAGCTCAAGGGCCATGGTGCGAGCAAGCTGGACGATTCGAGCCTTGTCGGGGAGCAGGCGATCGAAGAAAGCGGTGACGAGCAGTTTGAATCGAGTTTGTTAGTGTTCGCCTATGCGAGTGATTCGATCCGGCAAGGCGCCAATGGCCATGAAATCGATGTGCGTGTCCACAGTCTCAAACCATTGTTGACTGAGCAGTCGCATAACCAGTCGAGCGTCAGTTTGTATACCGAGGTGGCGGAATCGGTTGCAGATTCCATTGACTGGGCACACTACAACTTTGCCGAAGTGAACCGGCACATTTGGGAACAACTTAATTACAGCGAATCTCATCTTTCCACCATTTTGCGAAACCGTCAGATCTTGGCGGGATCCTTTGGAGCGGCGACGGGAGGGATTGCGTTCGCCATCGTGAGTTGGCTCCGCAACAGTGTGCTCTTGCTGGGGGTGTTACAGCAGCGACCGATCTGGTCGTCAATGGATCCATTGCTGCTGATTCAGGGACTGCGTGATCAGGATACCGAATCGCTTGAAGATGTCTTCAAAGATCAGAAAGAGAAACTCTACGGCTCCGGCGAGAGCGTTGTTTAACCACTATTCAGCTGCCATGTTAAAGTTATACACGTTTATTCCTATCCGTTTCCGGTTGGCGCTGACCATTACCTGTATTGTTGCAGGCGGGATTCTACTCGCTGATTGGATTGGTTTGGTTCCACACAGTCGTGGTCATGTTCAGCAAGGCCGTATCGGCATTGCAGAGACGATTGCAGTGACTGGCACCGCCCTGGTTGAACAAGGTGATATCGACGGTTTTCAAGCCTCGGTGCGGGCGCTTGCGGTCAGTAACCAGCACGTTCGCAGCATTCGATTCATCGACCGTCTCGGGCGGACGCGATTTGAAACCAGCGACCATGACCAATATTGGTCTGAAGATCAGGTTGACATTGAATCCAACTTGGCCGTGCCAATTCTGCGTGCGGGCGAAGACTTTGGGTCCTTGCAAATTGCCTTTACACCGCTGGACACGGAGCTAGGCATTGCGCGCTATGAAATTTGGGGTGTGTTGGCGTTTGTCATTCCGCTGTGCTTCATTCAAGTTTCGGTCTTTTTGCGGCGGATGGTTGCAGCCCTGAACCCCAAGGGGGCTGTCCCTGAAAATGTTCGTTCGTTCATGGATACATTCGCGGAAGGTTTGGTGTTGATGGACGATCAGCAGCGGGTGTTGATCGCCAACCGACAGCTTGGTGATGTTTTAGGGAAGGATCCCGACGAGTTGTTCGGGAAGAACATTGACTCACTTGGTTTCGAGATTGCTGATCAGGGCGAATCCTGGCCGTGGGCTGAAGCCATGGTCTCACAGCAGGCTGTGACCGAGCGGATTTTAAAGCTGCGCGCCCCGACAGGCAAAGTTCACACGTTCACGGTCAATTGCAATCCGCTGCATGGTCAGGGTGTGATGGCCACGTTGGATGATATTTCTGAGTTCGAAGAAAATAAAGCTCGGCTCGCGGTTGCTTTGGGGATCGCGAAAGACGCCAATGACGCAAAGAGCGCATTTTTGGCCAATATGAGTCATGAGATCCGTACACCGTTGAATGCCGTTTTAGGATTCACCGATGTACTGCGACGTGGTTTGGTCAGTGATTCGGCTGAAATGCTCGATCATCTGAATATGATTCACCGCAGTGGGGCACACCTGCTGGATTTGATCAACGATGTGTTGGATCTGTCCAAAATCGAAGCGGGTCATATGCACGTCGAATCGATCCCCACGGCTGTGATCGATGTGATCAAAGACTCGGCAAGTGTTCAGACGGGGCGTGCGAAAGAGAAAGGGATTGATCTCAACATTCATTGCCGGACGGATATCCCGTCCGTGATTCACACCGATCCCATGCGGCTTAAACAGGTTCTGATCAACCTGATTGGAAACGCGATCAAGTTTACCGAACGCGGTGGCGTTTGTGTTCAAGTCGAGTGCCTACCGTATTCAGGCGATTTGGGAAATGCGGATGCTGGACGCTACACTCACGAGTTGCTGGTGCATGTAAAAGACACTGGCATCGGGATGACCGAAGAAGCGCAAACCAAGGTGTTCAACGCTTTCATACAAGCGGACAGTTCAACCACACGTCGTTTTGGTGGCACCGGGTTGGGGCTTTCGATCAGCCGGCGATTGGCTGAGGCGATGCATGGAACGATCGACGTTCATAGTGAGATTGGCGTTGGCAGTACCTTCACCATTCGCCTGCCGGTTACAGTGACTGAACAAGATCTTTGGACGCCGGCAGATCTGATCAAGGGTAACTTGGTCGATCATTATGCTCCCAAAGAATCTGGCAAGCTGCAGCGTATTCCCAACAAACGCATCCTTGTTGTTGATGATGGTGAAGCGAATCGCAATTTGATCGACTTGGTCTTGAGGCGGGCTGGTGCACAAGTTCAAACCGTCTCGGATGGTCAACAGGCGGTGGACGCGATTCGAAAAGAGGATTTCGATTTGGTTTACATGGACGTTCAGATGCCTGTCTTGGACGGTTTGTCCGCCACGCAGGTCTTGCGGGACGAAGGGTACCATCTGCCGATTGTTGCCCTGACTGGAAACGTGATGAAGGGTGACCGGGAGCGATGTTTGCAGGCGGGGTGTGATGGATTTTTGCCGAAGCCTGTTGACCTTGATGAACTGCTCGCCACCAGCCGACATTACTTAGGCGAGGCCGATTCAGAAGATCTGACAGAGATCATTCCAACACTGGCACCCGTCAATGAAACCGATGAACAGAAAACACCTGTCACGCGGTTGGATTCTGCTGAATCGATTCACACCACGTTGCCAACCGATGACGAAAACCTGCGCCGGATTGTGTCGGATTTCGTCGAGCGTTTAGAGGGCCGACTCGATGGGATTGAAGAAGCCCTGCAAGGCGAAGACTTTGAGCACGTTCGCGCAGAAGCACACTGGTTACGAGGCTCCGGAGGAACCGTCGGCTTCCAAGTCCTGACCGACGTGGCCTGCGACTTAGAAGCGGCTGCTCAGGGCGAAAACGTTGACGACGCGCTTGCCGTTTTGCATGAGCTACAAGACATTCGCAGCAAGATTGTGCGTCCGCAGATCAGCCCTTCCGAAGAGACCGTTTCACAGCCCGAGCCACCAAGCGATCAGGCTCCTCAGCAATCCACTTGGCTAGAAGGGCTTTCGGCAATGGCTGCAATGGCTCGCTCTGCCGATGAAAACTCTGCCGATGCGAGTGCTCCGGTGGAACAGGAGGATCAGACACCGATTCACTGTCAGTTGCCGTTGGATGATCCCGAGTACCTTGAGATTGTCAGTGGTTTCCTTGAACGTCTTGGTGGGCGATTGGAAGGGATGCACCAGTTTCTCCAGCAGGATCAGCTGGAAGAGCTTGGCAACGAAGCGCATTGGTTAAAAGGTTCCGGAGGTACAGTCGGTTTCCCGGAGTTTACCGGGCCGGCGCTGGACTTGATGAATTCAGCACGCGACAACGACGCGGAGGCGAGCGAACTCCATTTGCAACAAGTGATGGATGTGCGTCAACGATTGGTGATTCCAGCGACAAGTGGCAGCGTCAGCTAAGAGGAAAGTCCTGATTGACAGGACGAACGGACGCCCTGAATCAATCGTTGTCCATTTGGTAACTGCGGAGCTTTTCACGCAATGTTCCGCGGTGAATCCCCAGTCGCTCCGCTGCGGCAGCACGATTGCCTTTGGTGCTGATGAGCACTTTCTTAATCAGCAGCGGCTCGAACCTGCGAATCAGTTGTGACTGTAAATCAGCGGTTTCGTCATCAGCCAGCAAAGAGTCAATCCACTGGTTGACGACATCATCCAGAGTGCCCGATGTTTCTTCATCGCCAATGGTTTCGTCCATTGGATCGGGGAAGTCCTGGAGCGTCATGGTTCGGCCTCGCGAGACCACGGCAGCGTGTTCGACAGCATTGCGAAGTTCGCGAATATTGCCTTGCCAGTTTCGTTCAGCGAGCTGCGAACACAGGTCATCATCCATGGCTTGTTGCGGATCGGCTTGAGAGACTTGCGAAAAGAAGTGTCTGGCGAGCATGTTCAGATCGTCTTTGCGCCCGCGTAGCGGGGGCAGGTGGATCTGCAAACCAGAGAGTCGATAGTACAAGTCTTCGCGGAATTTTCCTTCGGCCATCGCCTTGCGAAGGTCGCAATTGGTGGCCGCTAACACGCGAACATCGGCGTGCCGTGTCTCGGTGTCGCCAACTCGCATGAATTCCCCATGCTCTAGCACTCGCAATAATTTGACCTGGATGTTCATTGGTAGGTCACCGATTTCATCCAGCATGACCGTGCCACCATGAGCCATTTCAAACAGGCCCACGCGATCCGTTTCGGCGCCTGTGAATGCACCTCGGATGTGTCCAAACAGTTCACTCTCGATCAGCTCTGGATTGAGGGCAACCGGTGCGATGGGGAGGTAAGGTGCCTGTGCGCGATGGGAGTGCAGATGAATCGCTGAAGCGACAAGCTCTTTACCTGTCCCGGTTTCTCCAGTGATCAGGACGGAGAGGTCGCTTTGGGCAACCAAGGCGATCTGCCGAAAAACCTGTTGCATGGCAGCAGACTGGCCAATCAGTTTTCCCCGCTGGCTGCGATCAATGGTTGGCTTTTTCAGTTCGGCGTCAAAACTAGAGCGTAACGCCGCGTCGCAAACTTGTTTGACTTGCTGGAGTTCAAAGGGTTTGGTTAAGTAATCCGTGGCGCCTCGTTTGACGGCTGCGACGGCGGTTTCTAAGTCACCGAAGGCGGTCATCACGATCACGGGGCAGTTGCCGATCTGTTGTTTTAGTTTCGGTAGCAACTCCAGACCGCTCTGGCCGGGGAGACGAACATCCAGAAGAACAAGGTCTGGCGGTGTCTGGCAGGCTAATTGAAATCCCTCTTCGGCGCTGGATGCGGTGACGACCTGATGGCCTTGGGAGGCAAACAAGGTTTCAAAAGCCCAGCAGATTGATGGTTCATCATCGATCACCAGCACGCGATACTGTTCGTCCACTGGCTTGGTTTCCGAGGCAGGATTGTGTTTGGGGTCTTGGTTCACGGTCGCTCTCCAGCGGACGGCGATTCGATGGCGGGAAGGGTTAAGGTAAACCGAGTGAGCTGATCTTCACGAACCCATGTGACGCTGCCGCCGAGACGCTCGGCCGACCGCTTGACTACGGCAAGCCCCAGTCCCATGCCTTCTGGTTTCGTGGTGACGAAGGCTTCAAAAACTTGTTCGGCGACTTCTGGATCGACACCGGCACCATTATCAACGACATCGACGACCAGTTCCGCAACGCAGGGAGCAGTGGTTGATGAAGCCTCTGGCCCGGTTTCCAGGGTGGCGACCTTTGCTCGCACAGTGACTTCATCGGCTTCGGCGAGAGCATTGAGCACTAAGTTGGAGACCGCGGCATTGAGTGATCGTTCGTCTTTGATCAGATAATGTTCTAAACGCTGGTCAAGTTGCCAGCGAAGTGTTCGTTTCAGGTGCTGTGCAATGGATTGGTGGCTGGCCTGAAGGTCGAAGAGGCATTTCCCAGCGGGGGCTTGTTGGTCAACCTGTTGGTCTTGTGTTCCCAAAGAGAGTAACCGGCTGACATAGTCTTCAGCGATCTCCAGTTGGTTGATCGCAACACCCGCTTCTTTGCCGCCGCTTTGGCAAGCGGCTTGATGCAGTTCGATGGCCATGCGTGCGCCAGTCAGCGTGTTGCGCAATTGGTGTGCCATGCCGCTGGCGACTTGATGCAGCAACTTGGCCCGTTGATCGCGTTTGACTTCTTTCCACAGTTGGTCCAACTGAATGGTCATCTGATTGATTGCAATCGACAGTTGTCCCAGTTCATCGGGGCTGTTTTCCGTGAGCTGGGATGAAAAGTCTCCGGCCGCAACACGATCGACTTGTTCTTGCAACACCGTGATCCGCTTGACGAGTCGGGACATGATCAGCCAGGTTGTTGTCACGATCAGCAGAATCGTTGACAGGCCAGTGGCTAATGGTGTGATCGCCGTTTGTCGTGCGGACGCCTGGACCGATCGGCGTTCAAACAACACAATCACACGAGCAATCCCATCACGCACCACATCGCTGGATGGACGTCCCAGAGCGTAGGCAAAGTAGGCTTCGTTGCCCAGTTCCAGTTCGACCGCTTGGGTGACATCTCGCCGAGCCTGGTCAACGCTTAGTGATCGCGCTGGAAGTTGTTGTAACTGTGCGATGTCATCTTCTGAGACCGCTAGGGTGGAGCGCGCAATGTCCCCGTTGGTCGACAAAGCAATCCACTGGGTCGAGGTCAGCTGTGAAAGTGAATTGAGCGCCGAAGAAGTCAGGGGGATGGGAGTCGAAGAGAAGGCAGCGCGAATCGATTCAATGCGTTCTAGCATCGCTTGCTGAGCTTGCCGGCGACCGTACGACCAGGAGGCCATGGCGACCAGCAATGAAGCGATTGCCGCCGTGCCCACCAACGGCACTAACATCTTCACTCGAATCGATCGACCGTGTTGTTTCATGCCCTGCTCTGTTGATCGCCCATCAGGTGACTGGCTGCGAAGGAAGGTTGCTCACCAACGTGACTAAAACAGCTCGCCCTGCTGAAGTGGCTTTTCGATTTCGATGCAACGTGGACCTTCGTTTTGGGAACGACTCACGTAGGTTGAAACCGGATCGACGGAGAATTCCATTGCTTGGCAGGCATTGTACAGCGGTTTGAGAGCGCTGGCATCTTGGACTTCTTGGTCAAGCCAAAGTTGTGCTTGGGCCTCGGTCAAAAAGACTGGCATGCGGTCATGGATTTCAGCCGTGGCCGGACCCGCGTTGGTGGTCAGGACGGTCGCCGATTCAACGGGTTGATCCGCGACGTGCTCATTCCGCTGCCACAGACCAGCCATGACGAGCAGCTGGCCGGACGGATCGCGAATCCAATACGGTTGCTTGCCGTGATCCGTTTTGACCCATTCGAAATAGCCATCGGCGGGAATCAAACAACGTTGTGTTTTCAGAGCCGACTTGAAGGCGTTTTTCTCCGCCACCGTTTCACTGCGAGCATTGATCATTCGGTAACCGATCGCAGCATCCGTCGCCCAGTGAGGGATCAGTCCCCAGTGCAGCATCGCCAGGTCACGTTTCTCGCTGCCCGGTTGCGATCGCACACAGGCAATCGGTTGCCCGGGGGCGACGTTGTATCGTGAATGAATCGATAGCTCGTCAATGCGTCCGGTTCGTTCTTGATCGGTCCACAGAGGCAGCAACGCTTGAGTCCATTGAGCTGCAGGAGTGTTCAGGTTGTACCGACCGCACATCAAACCAGAGCTTGTTAGAAAAAGTGAATTGAGCTGGAAACATCAGCCGAGTGCGATGTCCGAGGCAGACCGACAAACCCGCGTGACTGGAAAGTAGATGGCGGCAACGTTTGAATGTTTTTGCTCGGCGGTAGCCCGGGAAGTCAGGTGTGGTGCAATTTCGTTCGAGCAAAATGCAACACATTGCCTGATTTGGCAGCGCTGCGAACACCACTTCTTAGTGTAGTCCGCCAGCGACTTGGGGACGAGGCAGATTGAGATTGGCAGACGGGCTGTGAAAGTTTTCTCGCGAGCCGGTTTTTCCCGGTTTTCGACTGGGAAAAAGCTATGATTCCTCGTGTTTACTGGACTTGCCGGCAGAAAAGAAAAGCAGCGAATCGATACCGCCTCCAGTACCGATCCGCCAGAATCTGGGCAATCCCCTGAGGAAAGGAACGCTCAGCTGACCCTGAACGGCAACGGTCTAGACCGCGAATCGTTCAAGGTGCAGCGTCTCAAATTGCAAATCAGATGCCAATTCATGCGAAGTGGTTTTAGAAAGCGGGCCAGCAACATTGGATCGCCCGTCGCGTGGGCGTTCCAAGGACGCCAGGCAACGCGTTGCCGTGGACGCTGGCGGGACGCAGGGCTGAAACCAAAGCGTGGCGTCAGCCCTCGACTTCGCGAAGCAAGATTGGTTTAGGGCTGATAACACATCGCTTGCTAAGATTACAATCCGCCCAACTCTTGATTTTCCCATTGCCTGGATGATTTGACTGTGAACATTCGATTGCTGAGCCGAGTGTTGGGGATGGTGTGCCTGTTGGTTGGTACGTCAATGTTGTTTAGTTTGCCGTTCGGGTTTCCCATCTTTGCCAATCGGACGTTCTTGCCAGCGGCTGAGTCGCCTGAGTACGGTGGCATTCAAGGGCTGTTGCTGGGGACCGGCATCAGTTTTGTCATCGGCATTGCAATGTTGATCTTTGGTCGCGGCAGCCGTGGAGCCCAGCTGTTTCGTAAAGAGGCGATGGCGATCGTCGGTCTCAGTTGGGTGTTGGCAACCGTGCTTGGTGCGCTGCCCTATTATCTTTCTGAAACCAAGATTGCGCCTGATCAGCCCATGACCTTCATCGAAGCGATGTTCGAATCCCAGGCGGGGTTTAGCACCACTGGGGCAACGGTGCTGACGGATTTGGAAACACCTGCAGACGTGCCGCATTGCATTTTATTCTGGCGTAGCTTCACGCACTTTCTTGGTGGGCTGGGCATCGTGGTTCTGTTTGTGGCGATTCTTGGTCAAGGATCGGCAGGGAAGGCGATGGCTCGCGCGGAGATGCCGGGCCCAAGTAAGGAGGGCAGTCAGCCTCGGATGCAACACACTGCGTTGCTGTTTGCGGGGATCTATTGTGGGCTGAATGTGATCCTGACGGTGATCTACATGCTGTTTGGCATGACCTTGTTTGATGGGCTCTGCCATGCTTTTGGAACGATGGCCACCGGAGGTTTTAGCACTTACAACCGTTCACTCGGTGCATTCGAAAGTCCTTCGATTGAATACATCACCATTGTGTTCATGATCCTGGCCGGAACGAACTTCACGCTGTTGTATTTGACCATGGTCGGTGGTTTGAAGCGCCTGCTCAACGATGCCGAGTTTCAAACGTTCTTAGGCATCATCCTGGTCGTGACCTTAGGGATTTTGTTTTACGGCATTCGGCATGACGATCCCGGTTTCGATCCGCCGGGTCAAGGTTTCCGCAATGCGTTGTTTCAAGTGGTCTCGGTGATTACGACCACTGGATATGGCACCGCAGACTTTGATACATGGAACAACTTCGCTCGGGGCGTCTTGTTGGTGTTGATGTTCGTCGGTGGTTGTGCTGGCAGTACCGGTGGCGGTTTGAAGGTGATTCGTCATGTGCTGTTCTTCAAGATCCTTCGCCGTGAAATCGAACTGTCTTATCGGCCTCGCGTGGTGCGGCCGATTCGGTTGGGGCAGACGACGGCCGATGACCCGGCAATGCTTAGCGGGATCATGGTTTATTTTTGCTTGATCTTGGGGATCTTCATCGCGTCGTGGATGGGCTTGGTTGCGTTTGAGCCCAACGAGACCTGGGGTTATTCAGAAGTGGTTTCCGTTGACCCAGAGGGCAATCAGACGGTGGCCATCAGCAAGGGGACGACGGATGAGAAGCTGTTGGATTGTGCGAGTGCCGTTGCAGCAACGCTAAACAACATTGGTCCCGGCCTTGGCGTTGTTGGGCCGACAAGGAATTACGCGGAATTCAGCCAAGGGGCCAAAGCGTTATTTGTGTGGCTGATGTTGCTCGGCCGAGTGGAAGTGTTCAGCGTCTTGGTGCTGGTGTTTCCCACGTTCTGGAGGCGAACGTAAAGTCCAATCGCCACCTGCGAGCCGGTGGCCCGGTTTTTGGGGCAGTCCAACGCCCAAACGGCTGATGGCAAAACAGTAGGGGGCCGTGCTTGCACGCACCAAAAACACAGGGCAACGCCAACGGCAGGCAGCCACAACGCAGCCCTCCCCGGCCGGCCATTGAGACAATCATTGCCGCCGCCTTGCAAATTTGCGCACTCATCACCGCGCCACCACCGCCAACCGGCCGACTCTCCCGCAAACGGGAGGGTTTTGCTGAATGCAACCGTTGACCATTCGCTGCCTGAACTCTCCCGCAAGCGGGAGGGTGTTGTTGATGGGGCCGCGCGAAATCAATTGCCTTCCCCGGCGTCTATTGGGCTGGGAAAAACTTGGCCAAGGTTTCTGGCTTGGGTTTGGGCGTGATCAATGACACGACGACCATCGCAATCAAGCTACTGCCAAGCATTCCGACCACGGGCATGACGTCATACGTTTCTTCGCCGATCGGCAGATCCAGAACATAGGTTCGCAGCGTGTCCGACTGTAATGCTTGATAGAACATGTAGGACCAGCTTGCGATGGCAGCCAAGACGCCAGCAATCGCTCCCATCGCACTTAGCCCACGCCAATACAGCGCTGCTAACACGATTGGAAACAACGCACTAAAGCCACTGAAGCACCAGACACCGAGTGCAAAGACGCTCTTGGGATCAAACAGGCTTAGAACGTATGTCACGGCCACAATGCCGATGATGAAGCTACGGGTGTACAGGACCGTTTGTCGATCGGAAACATTTTCTTTGCCCTTGTAGTGCGTCACAATGTCGTTGGTGAACATCGTCCCAATGCAAAGGAACTGGCTGTCCAAACTACTCATGATCGCCGCCAAAATCCCTGCTGCCAGGAAGCCCGCCAGGATGGGACTGGTCAGTTTTTTGACCAAGAATGGGAGCAATGCGTTGGGCGATAAGGTTGGAGGGATGTTGATGGTATCCCCTGTCGCCCAGACGCCGACCAGCACGCAGGGCACCCAGACAATCATGATGAACAGTGGGTGGCAAATGACGGGCACCTTGAACGAGCTTGAGCTCTTGGCGGTCATCCAGTGCTGGAAGAGGTGTGGAAACATGCCGACTGATAATGGAATCAGCAAGTACGTAAAGAACTTGGTCTTGCTCATTTCAGACCGAGTGGCTTTGTCGTCGGGGATTGATTCACCGAGTACCTTCAGGTTTTCGAACAAGCTTTCGGTGCCACCAAGTTTCATCGCAATCACAACAAAGGTGACTAAACCTAGGACCATGAAGACCATGGTTTGCAGCGTATTGGCCCAAGTGGTCCCTCGCATCCCACCAAAGAACACGTACACCAAAACCACAATGCACACCATCAGCGAACCCAAGTAAGGTGGCACGCCACCGTTCAGTGCTTTGATGATGGTGCCGTCTGGCTTGGTGGCCTCAAACCATTCCGGTGACAGGCCCGCAGTCAGTGACTGGATCACTGTTCCACTGGCCATCACACCGATCAAGAGATAGGGAATGACCAGGCCGACCAAGATCGGGAACAGCAGCAGGCCAATGAAATCGTTATCCAGGCGGTCACGGAAGAATTCAATCTGAGTGGTGTAGCCGTTGTTACGGGCAATCTTCCAGACTTTGACACCGATGACAAAGAAACACAGCGAGTGAATGATCCCACTGCTACTGGCTAACATCCCGTAAACACCAATGCCTTCCTTGAAGGCTTCCCCGCTGCTGCCGACCAGGGCAAACGCGGTCATGGTGGTTCCAAACAGGCTCATCAACAGAAAGAACGGGCCAATCGAATGACTGGCGACTTGGAAGTCTTTCTTGGTGCCTTTGAACAGCAGGCTGCTGGAGAGTCCTAGCAGCAGCAAAATCGCCAAGTAGCCCAAGATGATGATGAGCTGTGGCAAGCCGGGTTGTAGATCGTTCATTTTCCCGCCTCCTGCTGGTTGTTTTCCTGGAAGGCTTGACCATCGTCTCCGAAGGGCCAGGCGATGAAGGTGGCTAAAGCCCAGGTCAGGCTGGCGCCAAGCGAAATGCAGGCATGCCAAAACAATCCAATCGGCATGAAGCCAAAGACCAAGGTGTCACTTTCCCAGTTCCAGTTGTCTTGGTGCAAAATCAGCAGCAGCACAACCAGGCCGCTGATGATCCAGACTCCTTTGGAGGCTGCTTTTGATGATCCAGTCATGCGATTCCCGAGCAAAAGTGTTCTAGGCAGGAGGGAGGGAACAGGAGGGTGGTGCAGAGGCCGTCCGGCAGAAGTCTTGTTGTTGTCAAGCATTGGAAACGGGCCTGGCTGCCCGAATAGTGTACTCGCAAGACACCCCGTTCCGATAGATCCCCCTCAAAAAGACGTCGCCGCTGCAGGCCGTGTCTTCTTCCGGTGCGGCGGCCGTTGGATTCCGTTGCCGGCAAGGCTTGGCAACACTTGTGCAAGCCCCGGATCGTCCAGCATTCTGGACAAACCGGACCGCGTTGGCAAACCAGAGCGGCTGAGACCAATTCGAGCCCGCTGGGCCTGCTACCAACGCTGGGGGCTGCTACCAACGCTGGGGCTGCTACCAACGCTGGGGCTGCTACCAACGCTGGGGCTGCTACCAACGCTGGGGCTGCTACCAAGGCTGGGGCTTCTACCAAGGCTGGGGGCTGCTACCAACGCTGGGGCTTCTGCACTGCTTGCCGGGTCCAAAGTCATCTACACTACTGAATTGTCTTCAGTCGATGACTGACCGAGCCACTTAGCCGTTAGGTATCCTTTGATGTCCCAAGACTTAATCGCCATGTGCGGCTTTGGTCTGGAAAAGGTCGTTCAGCGCGAACTTGCCGACCTACAGATCGATTCCAGCTTAGGGGCTGACGCAGCCAGCGCCGGGCGCGTTGCCTTCCGCGGCGGGCTGCCCGAGATCGCGCTGACGAACCTGCACTTGCGATGTGCCCAGCGAATTGTGATTCGCGTGGCTGAATTTAACGCTGCTGACTTTGATGCGTTATTTGAACAGACAAAGGATTTGCCTTGGGGAGAATTGATCCCAGCTGCCGGTCAGTTTCCTGTCAGTGCGCGGTCCTACAAGTCGCAACTGACCAGCGCGCCGGCACTGCAGCGTTCGGTCAAGAAAGCGATTGCTCAGGCTTTGCAACGTGACCATTTTGTCGGGGAACTGCCGGAGACCGGTGGGCGCTACCACGTCGATCTTGCCCTGCAGAATGATCAAGCGTTGTTGACGCTCGATACCTCCGGCCAACCACTCTCGCAGCGCGGCTACCAAAGCCATCATTCCAAAGCGATTCTCAGCCAGACCTTAGCGGCTGCCTTGGTCAAGTTGACCTATTGGAAACCCGAATTCCCGCTGATCGATCCTTACTGTGGGGCGGGGATCATTCCTATTGAAGCCGCGATGATTGCCGCGCGGATCGCTCCTGGCGTTGATCGTGAGTTCGCGTTTGAATCTTGGTCCGACGAGTCGAAGCGTTTGCTTGGGACGTTGCGTGAACAAGCCGTTGAGCAACAGCTCAATGAGATCCCCGAGCGGATCCTTGGCTTTGACACCAATTCACGGCGTTTGGCTGATGCACGTCAAAATGCTCAGCTGGCCGGGGTGGACGAAATGGTCCACTTTCAAGATGCTCGCTTTGATCAAATCTCTAGCAAGCGTCGCTTTGGTTCCCTAGTCACTCGCTTGCCCTTTGTCCCCGGAGAGCCACAGGACTGGCGTAGCGATGAGGCTGCGGTGCTATATGAAACGATTCCCGATTTATTGCGCCGGTTGCCAACGTGGTCGCACTATGTGTTCACCGGCAATCGCAAGCTTGAAGACCTGCTAGGGCGTCCAGCTGATCGCCGTCGTAAGCTGTATGACGGCAAGTTCTCGTGCACCTATTATCAGTTTCATGGCCCCCGGCCAGTGGTTGAACAGCGATCGGTCAACGAGGCCGCGACGACGGTCAATGAATCAGACGCCAATCCTGGCCAAGAGGTCGCTCAGGCGCCCAGTACGATGACCCTTGTTCATGCTGAGGGTAAAGCAGCGTTCGGGGAGCTCAATGACAAAGCGCTGCACCAGGCGGGGCTGTTTACCAGTCGGCTAACCAAGCGTGCCAAGCATCTCCGTCGTTGGCCGACCCAGCGTGGTATCACTTGCTTTCGATTGTATGAACGAGACATTCCCGAGATTCCATTGGTGGTCGATCGGTACGAAGATCATTTGCACATCACGGAGTTTGAGCGACCACATGATCGTGATCCAGCGCAACACGGCAACTGGCTGGACTTGATGGCCGAAACCGCTGGCAAGGCGTTGAATGTGCCCAGCAATCAGATTCACTTCAAGCGTCGCGGCCGGCAAGAGAACTTTTCGCAGCATGAAAAAGTGGCCCAAACCGGGAATCGGATGGAGGTCGGGGAAGGCGGTTTGAAGTTCTGGGTGAACTTAAGTGACTACATCGATACAGGCCTGTTCTTGGATCATCGCGTCACCCGCGACATGGTACGCAAGGAATCCGCCGGCAAAGACGTTCTGAATCTCTTTGCGTACACCGGATCGTTCTCCGTGTATGCGGCGGACGGTGGTGCACGCAGCACAACAACGGTCGATCTTTCCAACACCTACACGCGCTGGGCAGAGGACAATCTAAAGCTCAATGGCTTTCTAGATGATGGAGCCGTTGGGGATCATCAGTTGATCACCCGCGACGTAGGCCGCTTTGTTAAAGACCAAATAGGGCAAGCGGAGTACGATTTGGTTGTGCTCGATCCGCCCACGTATTCGCGTAGCAAGAAGACTGACCAAGACTGGAACGTTCAGCGTGATGCGCTGCCGTTATTGCAAGACCTCTTGCAGTTGGTTCGGCCTGGGGGAGTGGTTTACTTTTCAAACAACTTTCGTCGTTTCAAGTTTGATCCACAGTCGCTTGAACTGTCGGCTTGTCATGAGATTTCCAAGCAGACGGTGCCAGAGGATTTTCGCAATCGGCGGATACACCGCTGTTGGCGAATGGTGCGCCGATAGACGCAGCATCTTGCCGCTGACGGCACTCACCAGAAACAGTGACAGCGGATGGGGTTTTACTGCCTGCTCGCGTTTCGCGGGGTCCCTGGCTTCGCGGGGTCCCCGACTTCGCGTTGCGGGGGCGACAGCGATCATCTCCCCGAAATTCCCGCCGCCACGTTGTGGCTGCGCGGCGTTGCGATTCCGTGCGCAACGATCGCAGGATTGTCGAAGCTGTTTTAGCCTTCGTACTTTTCGATCACGATACAGGCGTTGTGACCGCCGAATCCAAAGCTGTTGCTCATGGCGACTTTGACAGCTTTCGACGCCGCCTGATTCGGCGTGTAGTCCAAGTCGCAATCGGGGTCAGGGTTGGTCAAGTTGATCGTTGGAGCAATGGTTTCGGTTTCGATCGTCTTGCACAGGATCGCAGCTTCGATCCCACCGCTGGCACCCAGCGAGTGCCCAAGGCTGCTCTTGGTGCTGCTGACACTGGTTTTGTAAGCTGCGTCACCAAAAACACGCTTGATGGCATTGGTTTCAGCTTTGTCACCCAGTGGTGTGCTGGTGCCGTGAGCGTTGATGTAATCGACTTGATCGGGAGAGACGCCGGCATCATCCAAGGCCGCTTGCATGGCTGCTGCGGCGCCGGTACCTTCTGGATCTGGTGCCGTGATGTGTCCTGCATCGCAGGTCGTGCCATAGCCAATCACTTCGCCATAGATCTTTGCGCCGCGATTCAAGGCGTGCTGCAGTTCTTCAAAGACCAAAACGCCGGAGCCTTCGGATAGGACGAAGCCATCGCGTTCGGTGTCGAAGGGGCGACTGGCCTCGGTAGGTGCATCGACGCGAGCCGACAGCGCTTTCATGTTTTGGAATGCAGCAAAGCCCATGCGGGTCATGGCTGCTTCACTGCCACCGGTGATGACAAAGTCGGTTTCGTTTTGGCGAATGCTGCGGAGTGCGTCGCCCATGGCGTTGGTTGCACTGGCGCAAGCGGTGGCGACGGCAAAGTTTGGGCCACGTAAGCCATGGGTGATGGCAATGTTGCCGCCGGCAGCGTTGACCATCATTTTGGGAATCGTAAAGGGGCTGACGCGAGATGGACCTTTGGTCAGCATCTTTTCGATCTGTGCTTCGATCTCCAGTAGACCACCAATGCCGCTGCCTAAGATGACACCGCAGCGTGAGCGATCGGTTTGATCGAAATCGATGCCGCAGTCTTTGACGGCTTGCTCGGCAGCATGCACAGCTAACTGTGTGAAACGGTCCAGTCGCCTGGCTTCTTTGGGATCACAGATCCCTTCCAAGCTGAACTCGTGGATCTGGCCGCCAAAGTTAATTTTGTACTGTGTGGTGTCAATGCAGGTGATCGGGGCGATACCGCTTTCGCCAGCAGTGAGTGCAGACCAGAACTGTTCGATTTCACAGCCCAGGGGAGTAACAACGCCGATACCGGTGATCACGATACGGCGATCGCCTTTGAAAACAGAAGCGTTGGATGATGAATCGGCTGAACCTTGTGACATCTTGGTTGCCTTGTCTTAAGTTACGAACCAGTTGCGGAGTACAGAGTATTAGGAACGCGCTGCAAAACGACAGGAGGTATTCCTGGGTCGATAAAAATATCAGATGAAAAAAATGCCGCCTGATGTCACGTCGATCGTTGAATCAGATTCAAGTCACGACGTTTCAGTGGCGGCAATGGAACCCCGAGGTCTGTGAAGACCAGGGGCTAATGAGTTGCAGAAGAATGCCGTTTGCCATCTTGGCTCAAACAAGTTTGAGCAGCTTCGATCGCAAACAATGCATTCTCGTCAGACTTCACAACGCATCCGCGTCACGACACGGATGCGAGGTGTTATTCGTCGCCTTTGGCGCTTTCAATGAAGTCGATGGCTTCACCGACCTTTTGAATTTTCTCAGCGGCTTCATCGGGAATGCTGATATTGAACTCTTCTTCAAGTTCCATCACCAATTCCACGGTGTCCAACGAGTCGGCACCCAGGTCATTGACGAAGTTCGTCTCGCGGGTGATTTTGTCTTTATCGTGACCTAGTTGTTCGGCAACGATCTCGATCACGCGCTCTTCGACGCTGGCCATACGCATTCTCCAATCTTTGAATGTAATAGGGGTATAGGTTTGTCTTCACGAAACACCCCACAGAGGGCAGGGGAAACGCGACATCCGGCATTAGAGCCTTGAGACTCTTTGTTGATTTGGTGAAAAGATAGGTGAAACAAGCAAAAGGCGTCAATATCCCACGCCAAAACGCTTAGCCTGTCATTCCGCCGTCAACGACGATGGTTTGACCCGAAATGTATCCCGCATCGGCCGAAGCCAGGAATAAAACCGCTGCTGCGACGTCGGCGGGGTCGCCCATTCGCTTGGCAGGAATCGCTTTGACGACTTCGTCACGAATCGCTACGGGGATTGCCTCGGTCATTTCACTAGCAATAAAGCCGGGGGCGACCGCATTGACGGTAATCCCGCGACTGACCAATTCTTTGCTCATTGTGCGAGTCATGCCCATCATACCCGCCTTGCTGGCGGAGTAGTTTGCTTGGCCGGGGTTGCCAATGATCCCCGAAATGCTGGCCATGTTGATGATTCGGCCCGATTTTTTCTTTCGCATGATTCCGGCGGCTGCCCGGCAAGCGACGAAGCTGCTGGTCAGGTTGGTCGCTAAAACAGCGTCCCAGTCCTCGTCGCTCATCCCGCGAGCCAGTTTGTCACGGGTGATCCCGGCATTGTTGACCAGGATATCCAGTCGGCCTTGGTCGGCGGCGACTTGCTTGATCGCTCCGTCAAGCGCCTGGCGGTCGGTCACATCGCAGGGAACCGCAATGCCTTTCCCGCCAGCAGCTTCGATCTCGCTGACGGTGGCGGCCAATTTCTCGGCATTTCTGGCCAAGCATGCAACGGTGGCTCCGTTGGACGCTAGGGCCACCGCGACAGCCTTGCCCAAGCCCTGTGAAGCGCCGGTGACGATGGCGACCTGGCCGTTTAAATCTACTTGTAGTCCCATTTCAGTTCCTAGTTTTCAGTGTGCTGTGCTGTCGGATTGATTTCAGCGGATTCGTTCTCGGGCGCTGGGAAGGAATCCGAGGAAATTCAGGACGCTTCGTCGCCAAAGCCATCGGTGGGGAGTTTTCGCTGGATGCGTTTTAAGGTTCCACGCAGTATTCGACCAGTCCCCGCTTCCAAAAAGCCTTCGATTCCGTCGTCGATCATCTTGCGAATGGATGCTTCCCACAAGACCGGTTGAGTGACTTGGCGGCTGAGCAAGGACCGAATTTCGTCGGCTGATTGGTGTGGTGCGGCGTCCACGTTGCTGTAAACGGGAATTTGCGTGTCCTGAATTGGCATCTCGGCCAAAGCTTCGCTCAACGCAGCCACGGCGGGTTCCATCAAACTGGTGTGGAAAGCCCCAGCAACCGTCAGTGGAATGAATTTCATCGCGCCGGCTTCCAGGACGGCAGGTTCCAGTCGTGCCAAGGCGGTTTGATGTCCGGACACAGCGATGTTGCCTGGGCACAGCAGGTTAGCGGGCCGCAGGACATCGCCCTCTTTGACCTGGTCGCAAACCGCTTGCAGGTCGTCCAGTTTCATGCCAATCACGCTGGCCATGCCGCTTTCCACTGCGTCGGCAGCCGCTTGCATGGCTTGTCCTCGACGCTGGACCAATCGCAGAGCGTCGGCAAACTCCAGGCCGCCGGCAAAGCAAACGGCGGTGTATTCACCCAGGCTTAATCCAGCCGTCGCTTTGATGTTTGCTAGACGTTCTGGCTGTTGATCTTGCAGAACCTTTGCTGCCGCCATGCCGACGGTGAACAATGCGGGTTGGCTAAATTCCGTCGCATCAAGGCGTTCTTTGGGTCCGTCTTTGCAAAGGGCTTGCAGGTCGTAACCAAGAATCTCGTTGGCCTGTTGGAACAGTTCGTTGGCAATGGGGGATGATTCGCAAAGCCATTGTCCCATGCCAATGTCTTGAGCCCCTTGACCGGGGAACAGAATCGCTGCTGTGGAGACGTCCATAATTTACCGAGAGAGAGAACGGTGCTTTGCAAGCACTCAATCGCTGGGAGGCCAATCATCGGCCAAAGGTTGACTCATGCTTGTTCGGTCAACCAGTCCAATTGAAAGCAATCGAAGGCAAACAGGGAGACTGTTTGCGGTTAATTTCCAGCCGAGAGAATGCAGGGTGAACGGCGGAGTTCTGTCCCGCTTTTCGTTCAGTGGCAGACTGTCCGAGATAGCACGCTGAAATCGGCGTGATTCGCGTTGGGCAACAAGGCTTCGTCTCGCCCGGCAGAACTTGCATCGAGGAAGAAAGCCGGCGAAGGCCCGCAACTGATCTCAGCAGGTCCGTCAGCTGTTATGCAATTCGCTTCCGCACCGCTGCAGGCCGCCAATCCCGAGCTTGCCCAGAGCGCCAGTTGCGTGGCGCAACGGATTCTTGTGCAAGTGCTTAGCAGTTCGGGCTACCGACTGCATTGCAGTGGCAGATTGGCGCTGAGACCGAGCCTTGGGAATCCTGGAAGTCCGCCGCTGAACGGGGACTACTCTTCGGTTGGCTCGACCAAGGTGCGGCCCATGTAGTGCCCGCATTTGGGGCAGATCGTGTGCGTAGGCACTGCCTGACTGCACTGTGGGCAGTAGGCGATCTGGGCTTTCTTGACGCGGTCGTGGCTGCGCCGATTACCGGTACGACTGTTACTGTGTTTTCTTTTTGGGACAGCCATCGCTGCAGGGGGGTAAAAGTGTTCGCTGAAGGTCAAACTTGGCCCAGCATCCTAGGAACCAAAGTCCTAGTTCGTCAATCCTCGTTACCGAAAATATTGGCTTCAGCGGTCAACAATCCCGGAAGCTGGTGTCTATCTGCGGGATCGGGGTCACTTTTCCGCCACCAGCATCCCCAGGCCTTGTTCGCTGGCGACCAAGTAGCTGAACTGAATTCCCGTAAAACCGGCGTCTCTCAGCAGTTTGTCGCAGTCTCGCAAGTCGCGCACTTTGCCATGTGGGGTGCAAACGCTGACTTCTAGCCTTCCCAGGGATTCTTTGAGTCCCGCTTTGGCTGGCCCGACGTACAGATCTGGAATCGCTACGCGGCCGCCCGCTTTCAAGGCGGCGAAGACGGATTTCAGCAACCCGGCGGCGGTCTGGTCATCCAGGCAGGAGACCAATTGTGGGAGCACGGCCAAGTCAAATGCGTCGCCGGGAAGTTCCGCCGTGATCGGATTCTCAGCCAGCGTTTCGTACCGCTCGCCGAGTTCGATCGAGTTGGCGGTTTCCTGTGCCGATTGAAGCAGTTCAGCCTGATCGACCGCCAGCACGGTGGATCCGGGAACTTGGTGGGCAATCGCACAGCTCCAGACCCCTGCTCCGCAGCCCAAGTCCAACAGGCGCCATTCGGCATGCTTGGGATTGGCGACGTCCAGAATTTCAGCGGCCTGCAGAGCGGCGCTGGTGTGGATCCACTGGGTGGCTGCCAGGCGGCTGCGATACTGTGCCAGTTTTCCCGGATCAGGTTCGGGCTGGCGCGGCTGCATCTTTTCGCCCAAGTTCTCCCAGCGAGCGTCGCCAAGATCTTGGTCGTACTGGCACAGCAGATGGCCAGCGCGTGCAAGTGCGTAATCTTCGCCGTATTGCTCAACGATCCCAATCGAGGTCAGGCAGGCCAAGTACGGCTCGGCAGATTCAGGATCCAGCGAGAGCCGATCACAGACCTGTTCGAGGGTCTGTTGGCCTTGCTGCAGTAATTCGATCAAGCCGCATTGTCTGGCCGCACGCAGTAGGTGTGAGGCGGCGTTGATCTGCATCCAGTTTTGGTATTGCTGGATCGTGCGGTCGCCAGAGGCGCGGACTGAGGCCTTGGTGGTTTCCGCATCGGGCGTTTCCATGCCGGCGTCACCGGCGGGAGGTTCTGTGCTCATGACTGTCGCGTTGCATGGGTGATGTGTTCATCGCGCGTCAAGCGTCATTGAAAGCACTGCTGGCGATGAACCCGGAAGGGGTCTGTGTTTCGTCATGCGTGCAAGCACGCAACTGCAGGGCTTGTCGGCTTATTCAGCCAAGGCTCGCTGGACCTTTTGGCAGCGGGTCATGGTTTCAGCAAACTGCTCAAACGTCTGTGACTGGTAGCCGTCGCTCTGGGCGTTGGGCGGATCGGGGTGCATCTCGATGATCAGCCCATCGGCTCCAGCGGCAACCGCAGCCACGGCCAGGTCATGAACCATGTAGGTGTGTCCGGTGCCGTGCGATGGATCAATGATCACTGGCAAGTGCGTGCGGCGATGCAGATAAGGAATGCTGGCCAAGGGCAGTGTGAATCGAGTGTGTGATTCAAAGGTGCGGATCCCCCGTTCGCAAAGCATGACTTGGTCATTGCCTTCGTTCAGGATGTATTCGGCCGCCAGCAAGAACTCATCCATGGTGGCCGAGGCACCACGTTTTAGCAGCACGGGCTTGCCGCTTTTTCCAACCGCTTCTAACAGCCGGTAGTTCTGCATGTTGCGAGCTCCCACCTGCAGCACGTCGGCGTAGCGACAGACGAGGTCAACATCTTCGGTTGCCATGACTTCGGTGAAGACCGCCAGGCCGGTTTCTTCGCGGGCTTGGGCTAGCAGTTTCAGTCCTTCCTCTTTCATGCCTTGGAAGCTGTAGGGGCTGGTGCGAGGTTTGAAAGCACCGCCACGGAGGCCGGTTCCGCCAGCTGCTTTGACCGCTCTGGCTGACGAGATGAGCTGTTCTTCGCTTTCCACGCTGCAGGGTCCGCCAACGTAGCCCACATGGCCCCCGCCCGCGGTGAAACTGCCAACCTGAATCGTGCTTGGTTCCGTTCGTACTTCCCGACTGGCCATTTTGTAGGGTGCCGAGATCGGTGTCAGTGCGGACACGCCGGGGAAGCTCTCGATGGATTCTTTGAAGCTGCCGCGTTTTTCTCCGATGGCCGCGATCACGGTTCGCTCGGTGCCATTGATGATGGTTGACTTCAGCCCAAAGGACTCAACCTTCGCCGCAACCGCTTGGATTTGATCTTCTGTTGCGTTCTGTTCCATCACCACAATCATGCTACTTGCCTAGTCTAAGAATGTACGCGTAAAGGGGGAGAATGCCTCAGCCTCGCCGCAACGCTAAAGCATGGACAGTTGCATGTCAGAGAATGTTCGCGGCGGTTTCAGAAGTGTGGCAGCTTCTGACCGGCTTTCCAAGCGGGCAAGCCGGAGAAACCTCGCGCAAGAAGAAACGGTGTCCCGCCGCTTGGTCAGAACTCGTCGACGCGGCCGTGAATGATCGACGCGGCAACTGCCTGGCGGTCAATCCCAAGGCACAGCAGCTGGCGGAATGTCGCTCAGCAGGTCATTCGTTGGCTTCACGCTAGGCCACGCTAGGCTGCCAAACGCGTCTGCGAATCAGTGATTCGCAACCCGGCAAGGCAGGCCATGTTTGGGTTGCCGTGTGAATTACCGTCGCACGTATTTTAGAAACGCGTCGACGAACTGCTCGGGGGTTTGCTTGAAACCGACTTGAAACGATTGCTCGAAGCTCAGTCCATCGGTTAGCTGACGGAGCGCGGCTTCGAGTCCACGGCGTTTGCTGCGATCAAGCATTGCCATGCCGATCGCCGTTGACAGTGAATCGGTTTGCTCTGGCGTCAGGCGATTGCCCAGGAAGACCTTGGCGTTGTTGGCTTCGGCGGCAGCCTGTGAGGCCAGCAGTTGCAAGCGTTCCTTGTCATCGCTGTCCGCCGCGTTCATGTTCATCGCTTGTGCATTTCCAAGTCCCCAGGCAAACCAACGTGGCACGCCGGGGTTTCGAGTGGCAATGGCCAAGCTGGTCACGGGGGCAACGAGGGTGGAGCTGATCTCATCTGGCTCGGCACTGTCGTTGGCAACCATGGCGATGTAGGCGTCAATGCCGTCGTATCGCCAGTGTGCCGACCAGTTGCCTGGGATCGCGCGCGACTCAACCATCTTGCTGAATTCGCTGTAGTCATAACGGCGCGGCAGAACAAAGATTGTCGCGCGGCCACGGAAGAAGTTCTCGCCTTTTCGCTCGCCGGATGGCTTGGCTAGCTTTTGTGCTGCAGCGAGGTGCTTTTCGCTTTCGCGGCCAATGATCTCTAAAGTCGCTTGCGATGCCGTGCCTACGATTCGGAAGTGATCAGTGATGACTTCTTCGGGTGCTGCGGTTGCGTTGGCCAAGCGAATGTTTTTGTCCGCAATCTCACGACGACGCGCGGTAAGTTCTTCAGCACTTGCAGCGGCCGCCCAAGCGAGACGACTGATCCGTTCTAGCGGTGCACGCTCATCGGCATCGATGGTGGCTCCTTCATCAATCCATTTGGAAATCAAAGCGATGGAGTCATCGGACAGTGCTGGGCGGCCACCGGCGGGCATCTGAACTCCCTCGGCGGCAGTGCCACGAAGCTTCTTGACCAGCAGGCTTTCTTCGCCTTTGCCTGGTGTGATGATGGCACCGCTATCGCCACCGCGAAGCAATTGTGCAAAGGTGTCCATGTTCAATCCACCGCGGGTTTGCATGGCGTTGATGTGACAGCCATTGCAGTTTTCAACCAGCAGTGGTGCGATGTCACGAGAGAAGCTGACGGATTCACGGCCCGTGGCTTTTACCACCATTAGCTCCGTCTCTGGCATCGGGGCAGCGGCCTGTTCACCCGCTGTGATTCGTTGATTGGGGTCTTCGCCGTCGAAGTTGGCGCCTTGAGCGATCCAGTCTTTGAGTTTCTTTAAATCTTCTGCCGGAATGCCATTCCCGTTGGGCGGCATCTCACGCGATTCGATGGTTTCAATCAAAACGCTGCTAGCGACATCACGAGCGAAGACCACCACGCCAGCAGGTGGACCTTTCATAAGCGAGGCGTAACTCGCGGCGCTAAAGCCACCACTGGAACGATTGACATGGCAGCGGCCACAGCGGTTCAGCAAGATGGGGCCGACTTCTTTGGTGAAACTGACCAGCGAGAAAATGCTGTTGGGCTCGCCGGGATTGGTCGGCTCCATCGGCTTGTCCTCATCCTGCTTCACCATGGCATCGCTGGAAAGACCGGGCTCGTGATACGGAGGCATCGAAGCACCGTCCAGTTCAAGTCTGGCATGCAGTCGACCAAACAGGCCAAAGCCCTTGCTGAGCTCTTCGTAGACATCCGGGTTGCCTTGGTCGATGACCTTTTGCATTTGCCCGGCAGCCTTGATCCACAACTCGGTGGCTTCTTTGGTGTTGCCGGTGAACTGCAGCTCGCTGGCCCGTTCCAGGGTTTTGATGACCGCGGCGATGATGCTTCGCTCGCGGCGGCTCAGTTCCAGCGAGAACGCGCTGCTGGTAAACATGACGGTGCTAAGAGCCAATGACATCAGTGCCAGCGAAAGGCCAGCGAAGCGACGAGATGACAGCATGGTTCAACTAGGGATGAAAGGAAGCGATGGCAATGGGTAGTGATTCGGTAACCTCTCGGCCACTCTGGGGGCCTCAGAATGCACCGGAGCTCTTTATTGGAACATTGTACATGGGCTGGGTGAGCCCAAAAATGTCGTTTTTTGCCCCAGATATCGGAGCCGATAGGCCGCTAACGACTGGAATAGCCGGTGGGGTGGCTTTGGTGCCAGCGCCAAGCGGTTTCGATGGTTTCGTGCAAGTCCGTGTATTGCGGGGTCCAGTCCAGGACCTGCCGAGCCAACGTGGCGTCGGCCACCAATTCTGGCGGGTCGCCGGCACGTCGCTGTCCCATGATTTCCGGGATCGCGTGACCGGTGACATCTCGCGCGGCCTGAATGATTTGCCGCACGCTGGTGCCTTGGCCGGTGCCCAGGTTCACGCGAATGCCTGACCCTGGTTTCAGTCGCTGTAACGCTGACAAGTGGGCCGTGGCCAAGTCTTGAACGTGGATGTAGTCGCGAATGCAGGTCCCGTCTGGAGTCGGGTAGTCGTCGCCGAAGATCGTGATGTGTTCGCGCTGTCCAAGGGCGACTTGCAACACAATCGGAATCAAATGCGACTCCGGTGTGTGGTCTTCACCGATCTCGCCAGACGGGTGCGCACCGGCCGCGTTGAAGTAACGCAGGGCGGCATAACCCAGCCCATAGGCAGCGCTATAGTCGGCCAGGGCTCGCTCAAAGACCAGCTTGGTGAACCCGTAGGGATTGATCGGATCTTGTCTGGTGGTTTCTGCAATCGGAATCAAGTCCGGTTCACCATAGGTGGCCGTCGTGCTGCTGAAGACAATCTTGTTGACGCCTGCTTCACGCATGGCATCCAAAAGTTCGACCGCCGCGATCACATTGTTGCGATAGTAGATCGCCGGGTTCTCCACCGATTCGCCGACCAAGGCAAACGCGGCAAAGTGCATGACCGCTTCGATCTTGTGTTCCTTCATCACCTGGACCAAGTGCTTGCGGTCCGCCAGGTCGCCAACGATTAAGGACTGTTCAGGGACGCTTTCACGGTGCCCATAAGAGAGGTTGTCAAAGACCGTGACGTGATGACCTGCATCAATCAGACAACGCACTGCATGGGAACCGATGTAACCGGCACCACCAACGATCAAAACATTCATCTGGGATGGTTCAGAGAGCAAGGTAAGCGAGAGAAAAGCCGACAATGAAAAGAAGATTGTTTGAACATAGACCATGATTCCCGGCAAAGGAAAGGCACGACGTGGCGAAACGCCGAACGAAGCTGCAAATGCTGCAGACCGCCCCACCGTCTGCACAAGCGGCGCAAACCGCAGAGTCGGTGCGATTGGAGTTTTTGGACTATTTGCGCGGTGAATGTCACTTGGCAGAGAACACCATCGCTGCCTACGGACGCGACATGACGCGGTTTGTGCAATGGCTTGGCCAACGCCGCTTCGAACAGATCACCGTGGATGACTTGACACACTTCATGGGCGTCTTGCATCAAGAGGGACTGGCTCCAACCTCCGTGTCTCGCTGCGTGGTGACGACACGAATGTTCTTCAAGTACTTGCAACTGGAAGGCCGTGTTCAGCAGAACCCGGCCGAGCTGCTGGCGGCACAGAAACTTTGGGAACGAATCCCCGGCGTGCTCTCAGCCGCTCAGGTCGAGACATTGCTGCATGCCCCTCGGAAGACTGATCGCTTCTGGCAACGCGATCGCGCTCTGTTGGAAGTGCTGTATGCGACCGGTTGCCGAGCGAGCGAAGTCTGTGGCCTGCAGATGCGGAACCTGCACTTCGACCAACGCCACTTGAAATGCACCGGTAAAGGTGGCAAGCAACGCATGGTGCCGCTAGGAATGCCAGCGATCAGTGCCGTGCAGCAATACATCGATCAGCTTCGAGGCACGTTGGCCGGGCGAACCACACCTAGCCCCAGTCACGTGTTTCTCTCACGGACCGGCAAACCACTTGATCGCATTCAGTTGTGGCGACTGGTCAAACGCTACACGCGACGCGTTGGCATCACCCGGAATGTCAGCCCTCACTCACTGCGTCACAGTTTTGCCACGCATTTGCTGGCCGGCGGTGCTGACCTGCGACAAGTGCAAGAGATGCTGGGGCACGCGAACATTCAGACGACCCAGATCTATACTCACGTGGAGCACTCGCGTTTAAAGAAGGTCCACAACCAGTTTCATCCACGCGCCTGAAGTTGCCGGTGACCATCAGCGCCAACCCTTCAGCCGACAAACAGCTTGCCGGAGCGATCTTGGATCTTGTTTTCTGCGGTCAACTGTTCAATCAGCTGACGGATCACCGCTTGGAACGGCTTGCTATTGCTCATCCCAAAATCCTTGGCCACCGAACTGAAGAGCTCCGTTTGATCGGGACCAATGTGATCTTTGACAACAGTTAAAATCGCCTGGCGCAACTCTTCCGGAGCAATGTGTTCAACTTTGCGCAGCGAGCTGGATTCTACGTGGCGGCGATTGCGAACCGGAAACGCCTGCTGCTCAGGTTGATACAGGAAATCACCGCGATAATCGATTGCATGATTGCTGGCTAGCTTCTGTGCTGCCTCGTCAATCTTTCGTTTCAGTGCTGAAGTCAAACGTCCTCTGCCGAGTAAGCTGATGCAGCGTCGCCCCACTTCGTCCACATGAATCGGTGATTCCGTGGTGACGATTTCTACCACCAGGTTCTCGAACTGCTCGGAATTCATCTCCGTTGGTCCGCCGACATAGCCGTTGGCTTCCATCTCGGCCAGTTGGTACGGCGTGTCACCCTGGACTGGTTTTTCGAGTTCCGGTTGGGCTTCGCGACGATCCCAACGGGTTCCCTGGTTGGCGACCGGAGTGATGCTACGAGGCTTGAAG
Source organism: Stieleria bergensis (assembly GCA_007745635.1). Taxonomy (GTDB): domain Bacteria; phylum Planctomycetota; class Planctomycetia; order Pirellulales; family Pirellulaceae; genus Stieleria; species Stieleria bergensis. Next base: position 6,032,832 of record CP036272.1, on the reverse strand, counting down.
AGCGCGGCAGCCTTCGCCGCATCTTGGTCGACGTTGGCCCAATGCTGTCGCGCGTTTTCCAAAGCCTCCAGCACGCTGTTGAGTTGCTCGTCGGGGCGCTGGAACCAATCGGTGCTCCAGACTCGATGAATCACCCAGCCACGTGATTCCAAGATTTGCTGCCGAATACGATCCCGGTCTCGCACCCAGCGAGCGCTGTGATACTGGGCTCCATCACATTCAATGCCCAGTAAATAGCGGCCCGGTTGATCTGGGTCTCGGATCGCCAAGTCGATGAAGAAACCGCCTTCGCCAATCTGATGATCCACATGCAGTCCACGCTCACGCAGTTTTTTCGCGACCTGTTCTTCAAAGAGGCTGTCTGCTGAACCGTGCGACCGAGTCGCCTCTAGATGGCCGTGTTCTGCATAGTGCAGGTACATCTTCAGGGCCGCGACGCCTTCGCCTTTTGCGCGTGCAAGGTTGATGTCATCCGAACGGATCGATGAGAAGACTTCGCAAGCAGAAGACGCGCGACTGATCAAGACATTCAGTCGTCGTTCGCCCCCTTCGCGATTCAGGGGGCCAAAGTTGTGAGCAAAGTAGCCGTCCTTGTCATGGCCATAGCCGATCGAGATGTAAATCACGTCACGTTCATCGCCTTGGACATTTTCTAAGCTTTTGACGAAAAACGGGGACGCGCCTCCGGTGGCAAAGAAGGCTTCGTGTTCATGATTGTTGCGACGCAGTTGTTCAAGTTCGTCCAAAATCGCATCGCGTTGAGCGCTGCTAAACGTAGCCACCCCCAGGGACAGATTCGGGTGATTGGCGGCATGCTCCATGACGGCATTGGCGACGGCGATGGCTTCCTGACGGTTGGCTCGTGAGCCACCGCGATCGTAGCAACCATTTTCGATGTACCGAAACGACAGTCCCAGCGGTCCACCACCTCTGATTGGACTGGGGATGATGAACAGGCGGTCGTCGTAGAATTTGCGATTGCTAACCGCGATCAGCGATTCGTGCTTGCTGCGATAATGCCAACGCAGCATGCGACTGGGCAGGCCTTGGGCTTCGCACAGTCCAAGAATGCTTTCCAAGTCGCCGGCATGGTAGACGGCTTCGTCGCCGTCGTCGTCCATGGTGTCGCCCGACATGCGGCTGAAGAAGTCGGTGGGTGGCAATTGTTTTTGGTCGCCAACGACGACAATTTGTTTGCTGCGAGCAATGGCACCGAGCGCATCGACTGGCTGGACTTGGCTGGCTTCATCGATCACCAGCAGGTCGAATTCAACGCTACCGGGTTTCAAGTACTGAGCCACCGACAGTGGGCTCATCATGAACACGGGTTTGATTTTCTGAATCGCTTGTCCCGCTTCGCGCAACAGGACTCGCAACGGCATGTGACGGCGTTTTTTGTTGATCTCTCGCCTCACCACGCTGACTTGGCCACTGTCGGCCAGCGAGGAAGGGATTTGCCGGTAGTGAGTTCGTGCGACGTCCAGGCGGCTAAGCTCGATGCGCTGTTGGTCGAGGTTGGCAAATCGAGTGCGTAATTGTTCAAAGGTTTCGCCATGGAACTGTGCCAGATCGTCACGCGTTGCCCAAGCCTGTTCGATGACTGCTTCGCTGCGAATCGCACGCAGTTGGGGTTCAACTCGGCCGGGCGGCAGGACGCCGGTTTCGACTTCATCCGCCAAAGGGGACAGGTCCATTGTGCGCAGTTTGCTGACACGTGAGGCGCTGGCAAGGTAATGGCTCAGTTGCTCTGGAACGGCTTGCCAGGCTTGCATCCGCTGTTGCCAATCCTGAAGCTTGGCGGTCGCCACGTGATCGGCTTGCAAGGCGACCGTGGGAACTAATTTCAGCTCTCCGGCAAGTTCCTCCAGTTGCGACCGGACGGTTTGCAAGCTTTTGGCAACGTGTTGGAGTGGCTGTTCGATTGCCTGCAGGTCGATTGCCCGCGCGATCAGGGGCCGAGCGTGTTGGGATTGCAGTGGACAGTCTAGGGAGTGGCGGCACCACTGGACGATCGCTTGCGCCGACTTGAAATCCGTTTGTTTGCCATGCCATGCGCTGCCCAGCAATCGCTTGGCGAATTTGCTCTCGTCGGCAAACTGCTCGGTGGCTTTTTGAAATCCGATGATTTGATCAATCAGAGCCAGGCGGGCGTCCCGGTCTGCGGGGGGCTGACCAAGGCAGACACCTTTCAATTGATTGATGGCGTTGCGATGAGTTGAAATCAGCAAGCGCCACCATTTGGTTCCATGTGCAGCGATCGCCAATCGAGTCGTTGACCAATTGAAGTCAAACGCCGTTTCACTGACTTGTTTGAGAAGCGATGCTTCTTGATCAACCAAGGTTTGCGTTCGCTTGACAATGGATTCCAATCGATCGAGCTCAGTGGCCCATTGTGGGTTTTCGATGGTGGTTGGATCCAGTTTTGCTGGGCACTGTTTAATGTGCTCGGCAAGCAGGGCAACCCGGGAGATCTCATCCAAGCCGCCAGCGGTTGGCAGTTGCAGTTGCAGTTTGCCGCTCAATTCATCGGCGTCATCGAGCAGTTTTTGCAGACCGGTTTGGATGCTGGGTAGTTTGCGAAGTAAGCGTTCTTGGTGGGCTGGTGACAAGGGGTCGCATGTCACGCCATACCAAGCGTTATCGCAGGGACTGCCAGAGGCTTCCAGTAACTGGTCCAGGTCTTTGGCAAGCGCCAGTCGTTGTTCGTATTCCTGGGGTGTCCAGTTGGCCGCTGCGTCGATGCGATAGGGCACTGTTTTGCCGCCATTGGAACGCAACTGGAGCGTTCGCCCGATGGCTTGGTAGGGCGATGTGCCACTGCCTTCGACCGGTTGATGCAACGCCTGATCGTGTTCTCGCAAACGAATCGCGGTGCTGCGAAGTTCTTCGATCGGCACATTGCGTTGGTCGTTGATCTCGGTCAGGTACAGAGTGGCCTTCAGGTTGTCCAGCACGTTGCGTTTGCGAGCCTTGTGGCTGTGAAGTTCCAGCACCATGTCGCCGACGCCAGCATGTTCTAAACGCCGCCGCACAACATCTAAGGCGGCCATCTTTTCGGCAATGAACAAGACTCGTTTGCCGGCATGAACCGCAGCCGCGATGGCGTTGGTGATGGTTTGTGATTTGCCGGTCCCTGGCGGTCCTTGCACGACCAGGTTACGGCCGCGAGCGATCTCTTCAATGACGACTGCTTGGGAGGAATCAGCGTCGGCGATATGAATCACATCGGCGGGGTTGAGGACTTGATCAATGGGTTCATCATCGCCACAGAGCGGTGGCAGCATGGAGTCGGTCTCAAAGCCATTGCCGAGCAGTCCTTGCAGCATGGCATGATTGGCCAACAGATTTTTGTCTGGCCATGCTTCAGGCGACAGATCGCGATACATCAAGAACTTCGTAAACGAAAACATCCACAGCAGGATCTCGTCATCCAGCACTTGCCAGCCGTCGCGGTGCATGGTGATCTCGCGCACCTGATCGAAGTAGGTCGTGGGTGACCAGTCGTCGTCGTGTTCCACAGACTCTGGCAGGTCGGGCAGCGTGATGCCGAAGTCTTCTTTTAGCCTGGCTTGAATGGACAGGTTGGTCACTAAGTCTTCGTCACGGAATCGTAGCTGAAAACGACTTCGTGCCGTGTTACGTGTCAGTTCAACGGGGATCAGCAGCAGTGGTGCAAAGCGTTCGTGCGAACCTTCTGTCTCTTCGCGCCACTTGAGAAAGCCGCATGCCAAATACAGAATGCTGACGCCCTGCTCTTCTTCGGCCGTGCGCGCGTCGTAGTAGCAGTTGAGCAGTTTTTTCTGAAGCGGTTCTTCGGTCAGGTCCGTTTGCAGAAAGCGATCAATGTGCGACGCTGGAATCTCTTTGGCGGCGTCTTCAGAGTTCTCTGGCGAACTTGCCGCAGCTTCGTTGGCTGCTTTGGCTTGATCCGAATCGCCGTCGCTGGATTCGTTTTGATCGAAGGCTTCGATGAACTGGCGCCGCTCGTCATCGACCTGGTCGTCGGCCGATTCTTGGCTTGATTCAGTCTGGGGCGGTTCTTGTCGAGGCAGAAACGACAGCGTCTTGCCTTGACGCACCAGCAGGTCAAACAGGCGCTCACTGCTCTCGTCGACCACCTGCAGCCAGCTTTTTCGCTTTCCGGCCAGCGGTGTGTGGATCAAGCGGTTGCGAGCGGTCAATTCCAGTAGGTCTTGGCGGGCCTGTTGCAGCGCCTGTTCAATATCCACCATTGGTCCTCGTCAACCGTTCTTCACCGCCTGTGTGTTTCTGATCTCCGCTGCTTTATTGTAGGGCTTTACCCCCTGTGGCGTGGGGGAATCTGGGGATTGGCCGTCAGTTCACTGCGGATGTGATCCCCAGTGGTGATGATTGGAGCGATCGGTGCAGGTTTGTCGCCAGCGATGAAATCAAGTTTTGCTGGCGAATGCTTGGCCAGCGCATAGGAATCTGAGGACGATTCGTTAGGATTGTCAGACTCAACCGGTGAGTCATGGGAGCTTGTTGCAGCCGCCGACACGTCTCGTTCAGTCTTGCCGAATTGCCGACCTCTGCCCCCAGGAGCCCAATTGATGCAGTTCAATGCCCAACAGCAACGCGCTGTCGAATTCGACGGTGGCCATGTCTTGGTGTTGGCTGGGGCAGGCACCGGAAAAACCAGCACCATCGTTGGCCGAGTGGTGCACTTGCTCGAACAGGGCGTCGATCCGCGTCGCATCTTGCTGTTGACTTTCACGCGACGGGCCGCTCGCGAGATGCGCCATCGCTTGGGACAGCAGGTGGGACCGACGGCGAAGAAAGTCCCGGCAGGCACGTTTCACAACTTTTGTTTGCAGTACCTCCGCCGCTGGCCCGATCTGTTCGATTGCCAAGGGCTGTCGATCATCGACCGCGACGATCAACTGCAACTGATGAAGCTGGCGCGCGGAACCGTGATCGGCAAAGACGCTCGCTTTCCCAAAGCAGCTGAACTGGCGAACTATTACTCCTATGCTCGCAATACCAATCGCCGGCTGCAGGAGTATCTCAAACGCTTTACCGATCACAGCGAAGAGATCATTCAGCTGATCGAAAACGTGATCGATGATTACAGCAAACGCAAACGCGATTGTCGGTACTTCGATTACGACGACATCTTGTACATTTTTGCTCGCCAGATGCATCGTCGGAAATCGTTGCGAGAGAAGATTCAAAAGCGCTATGATCATTTGCTGGTCGATGAAATGCAGGACACCAATCCATTGCAATGGATGATTTTGGATGCGATGCGTGACCCGGCCAAGTTGTTTTGCGTCGGTGATGATGCACAAAGCATCTATGCTTTCCGCGGCGCCGATTTTCGTAACGTGCATGGTTTTGCGGATCGCTTACCGGGCGCGTCGACGTTGAAGCTGGAGGAGAACTACCGGAGCACGCAAGAGATTTTGGACGTTGCTAATTGGTTGCTGGATCAATCTCCGTTGGGCTACGAAAAGAAGCTGCATGCCGCGCGTGGTAACGGTGAAAAACCCATTTGGTTGCAAGTCGACGACGAACAAGATGAAGCAACCACCGTGGTCGAGGATCTGCTTGAACGTCGTGACGGCGGCGCCAATTGGCGAGATCACATGATTCTGACGCGCACTGCCTGGGCCGCTCGGACCGTAGAAGCCGGGCTGATTCAGGAAGACATTCCCTATCGGTTTGTGGGTGGAACCGCACTGATGCAGTCCGCGCATATCAAGGACCTGATCAGCTTGTTGCGCGTGGCGGACAATCGGTCTGATCAACTGGCTTGGATTCGTTTTCTGACTCTGTGGCCGCGCGTCGGCGAAAAGACCGCTGCCAGTGCGATTCTAGAGGTCTTTAAGCAGCCTAACACCGACGCGATCAGCGAACGTTTGCAGAATCGCTTTGGCGCCAATCCAAGGTTGGGCGAAGCCTACCAGCAGTGCGTTGGCTTGCTGGACGCGCCGGCCAAGGCCATCGAGGTGGCGATCGAGAAACTGGAGCCACTCCTGGAAAAGAAGTTCGATGATTGGGACCGTCGTAGCAAGGACTTCAAGTTGCTTAAAAAGCTCGCCCGCGATCATGCCACCGTCGGCGAGTTTTTAGAAACCTACACCCTTGACCCGATTTCCGAATCCGAGGCGTCGCAAGAAGAGCAAGACGATCTTGTCACGTTGATCACCGTGCACAGTGCCAAAGGAACCGAGGCGCCGGTGTGCTATTTGATTGGCGTGCAGCCTGGCAACTATCCGCACTCTCGCAACAATGGCGATGAAGATCAGATCGAAGAGGAGCGCCGCGTCTTGTATGTCGCCATGACTCGTGCCAAGGATTCGATGATGATCACAGGCAAGGTGCGTTCGCACGGCGCTTACACCCCGTATTACAACCAAAAGAGCCTCGATAGCGGCACCGAGATTCCATTTTTTCTAACCGACATTCCCAATGCGTTAGTTGAAAGCGATTGTCAGTACGGTGCGACCAACGAGTTCGGTGATGAATTGACTGAAGACGATGACGATTGGTCGGGCCCCATCATGTCGTTCCGTGATTGAGCCATCGCATGAATCATCATGCAGCCGTTTGCCGGGCAGCCAGTCTGCCAGCTATCATCGGTCTGCCAGCTATCATCGGTCTGCCAGCTATCATCGGTCTGCCAGCTATCATCGGGGCGATGTTTCACAAGCGACTGAGCACCATCACCGCCGTGTCGGCGTTGAGATTCGGATCGTTGTCAGCTGCGATCTGCGTGTTGAGGGCGTTGTCAAAGTAAATGGCTTTCTCGATCGTAAGCCCCTTTTGCTGGCAAAGGTCTTCCACGTCGGCGATGCTGGGGAAGCGTCGATTGGGTGTGTTGTACCATTCGTAGCTAAAGCGGCCCGGAGCTTTGGGGGACCGTCCGCCTTTCGCATAGGCTTCACGCAGCGAGCGATAGGCGAAGTTCGGAAAGCTGACAATCACCTGCTTGCCCACTCGCATCATTTCATCCACTAGGCGTTCGATGTTGGGGACAACTTGCAGTGTCTCGTTCATCACCACGATGTCGAACTGATCGACCCCGAAAGCAGGCAGGCCTTCGTTCAAGTCATAATCGATCACATCCAAGCCACGGCGGCCAGCGCTGAGTAGGTTCTCTTGTTGAACCTCGACACCGACGACACGTTGATGTCCACGGCGTTTGAGTTCAGCGAGCAAGCGCCCATCGCCGCAACCCAGGTCCAGTACAGAGGCAACCTCTGGGATTTCATCGACGATGATTTTTTCAACTTGGCTGAGCTGGAAGTCGGCTGCGGTAAGGTCGCCCAGTTTGGCTTGAATCAGCGGCGCATACTGAGCAACATCTTCGGCAATTAAAAACGAGTCATGACCGCGCGGCGAAGTGATCTCGGCATAACTGACGGGTTTATCAAGTGTTGTCAGTGCATTGACAATCTCACGCGATTGGTGAGGTGGAAACAACCAGTCGCTGCTAAAGCTAACCAGCAGGAACTCGCAGTCCGCCTCGGCAAAGGTCTCGCATAACAGTTTTCGTTCACTGCCCAGATCAAACAGGTCCATCGCCATCGTGATCGCGATATAGCTGTTGGCATCAAAGCGAGAGGTGAACTTTTGGCCTTGGTGTGCCAGATAGGAGCCGACGCTAAAACGCTGTTCAAAGTCGGTGGCGATTTCGCGCGGGTCATGGCGATCGTGACCAAACTTTGACTCCATCGCTTCGTTGGACAAGTAAGTCACATGGCCCAGCATGCGAGCGATCGCCAGCCCTGTGTCGGGGCGTTCGGGGTAATCGTAATACTGGCCATCGCGAAAGTGAGGATCGGTCTGGATTGCATTGCGACCGATGATGTCAAAGCCCAGTGCCTGGCTGGTCAGCCGAGGGCTGGAGGCCACGATCACGCACAGGTCCGTGCAGTCGGGTTGGCGGTGGATCCAGGTCATCGCTTGGTGACCGCCTAGCGAGCCACCGATGATCGCTCGCCAGCGCTTGATGCCCAGGTGTTCGGCCAGCAATTGCTGAAGGGCCACCATGTCATCAATTGTGATATTGGGAAAGTCGGCGCCGAAGTGCTTGCCGGTTTCGGGATGCTTGTCCTCCGGTCCCGTGCTGCCGCGGCAGCCACCGAGAACGTTTGGGCAAACGACAAAGTAGCGATCCGTGTCGATCGCTTTTCCAGGCCCAATCAAGTCCTCCCACCAGCCAGGGTCATCATTCGAGTGGTGGCTGGCTGCATGTGAATCGCCACTCAATGCATGGCAGATTAACACCGCGTTGGAAGCCTGTGGGTTCAGCTTGCCCCACGTTTCATAGGCACACTGAACAGGCTGTAATTGACCACCGCGTGACAGTTCAAGCCCTTGCTCGAAAACCGCATACTGCGCATAAGCCAATGGGCCAGCAACACGATTGGCATCGGTGCTGGCAAAGGGCTCATCGGGCGAGGCACTGGATGGCTGGGGACCAGAGTTCACGAATCAAAACCGTTGGCAAACAAGATCAGCTGACTGCAACCGCCAGGGCTTGCTTGAGGTCATCAATGATGTCTTCGACATCTTCAATGCCAACGGAGATCCGAATGTATTCAGGGACAACACCGGTTTTGGCTTGCTCCTCGGGCGAAAGCTGTTGGTGCGTGGTGCTAGCCGGGTGGATCACCAAAGTCTTCGCGTCACCAATGTTTGCCAAGTGAGAGCAAAGTTCGCAGGCGTTGATGAACTTTGCGCCAGCTTCGACACCGCCTTTGATGCCAAAGCCGATGATGGCACCTTGTCCGTTTGGTAAATATTGCAAAGCACGCTGGTGATCCTTGTGCGAAGGCAAGCCAGGGTAATTCACCCACTGGACCGCATCACTTGATTCCAAGAACTGTGCCACCTTGAGCGAGTTTTCGCAGTGACGAGGCATTCGCAGGTGCAATGTCTCCAAACCTTGCAAGAACAAGAACGCCGCAAAGGGGCTCATCGCAGCACCGGTGTCACGCAGCCAGTGAGTTCGGGCGTGCAGCAAGTACGCGATGTTGCCCATCGGTCGGAGGTGTTCTTCAAACACGGCGCCATGATAGGATGGCGATGGAGCACAGAACTCAGGCCACTTCTCTGGCTGATCAGCCCACTTGAAGTTTCCGCTGTCAACAATCGCTCCACCAACGTGCGTTCCATGGCCGCCCAAGAACTTGGTGGTGCTGTAAACCACGATGTCGACGCCGTGTTCAATGGGCTTGAGCAACATCGGTGTCATCACCGTGTTGTCGCAGATCACTGGAATCGATCCGTGCGGCGCGCTGTGCGCGGCATCGGTGATCGCTTTAAAGTCCGGCACGTCGTTTTTGGGATTGCCGATGGATTCCATGTAAACCAGTCGCGTGTTCTCGTCGACAAGTTCATGAATCGTTTCAGGCTGATCAGGATCAAAGAAGCGAACTTCAATGCCAAGGTTCTTTAGCGTTTGGGTGAACAGCGTCCACGTGCCACCATACAGCGAGGTGCTGCTGAGGATGTTTTGTCCCGCATGGGCGATCGTGAGGATCGATGCGGTGATCGCGGATTGACCCGATGCAAAGCAAAGTCCCGTCACGCCACCATCAAGTGCCGCCAGTCGCTTTTCCAACACGTCGACCGTTGGGTTCATCAAGCGGCTGTAGATGTTGCCGAACTCGGTTAAACCAAAGAGCGCTTTTGCGTGATCGGTGTCGTTAAAGACGTAACTGGTCGTCGCGTAGATGGGAACCGCCCGCGCATTGGTGGCGGGGTCTGGTTCCTGACCAGCGTGCAAAGCAAGTGTACCGGGGCGAAAGTTCTCACTCATCGAAGGCATTCCTGAAGAAACAGATGATGGGGCGGGAGGTTTCAAGACGGGGTGAATCCTAGGAGTCTAAGCCATCTGCTGTGCCGTTTGTAGTGGCAGTGGCGGTGACCAGGGAAGTGTCTACTGAGACGCTAACGCAGTGTCTATTGAGGCGATAGCGTGGTGTCTGTTGAGACGCTATCGCAGTGTCTATTGAGACGCTAGCGCGGTGTCTATTGAGGCGATAGCGTGGGCGGCGGCACCGCGCGCAAAAAAAGCCATGTAACAAGACCTGCTACATGGCTTCGGTGTTTTGGCTTGGGGGCTGACTGATCAGCCAGTCACCACGTTGATGCGGCGGCCCTTTTGGTCGAACATGACTTTGCCGTCGACCAATGCGAACAAGGTGTAATCATTGCCTTGTCCAACGCCACGTCCAGCACGCCACTTGGTGCCACACTGACGAATCAGAATGTTGCCCGCAGCGACTGCTTCGCCGCCGAACTTTTTGACGCCACGTCGTTGTGCGTTGGAATCGCGACCGTTGCGGCTCGATCCCTGTCCTTTCTTGTGTGCCATTGCTTCACCAATAATAAGATTAAGCCAGCGGGCGAATCGAGCGCTCTGCGATGGCAAAATCAAGATGCTTGTTCGAATTGAATTGTAGCGATCTTTGCAAGCCCGAAGCCGTTTATGAGGCTACCTTGGTGCGTCCATTACCAGGTCCACAACCAGTCCCGGGGGCGTGCTGCAAAGTCGGAAGCCCAGAAGAATATCGACACAGGGGCCTCCATTCAACCCGTTTCGCAAGAATTCAGGCAGGCTCTTTCTTGCCAAATTTGCCCAGATTGCGTTTAGGCGGTTCATTCACACAGGGTTGGGGTCCCCAAACGGGGTGTTTTTGACTGGTTCGGCGGATTCTTGCCCCTTCCGATGCGGAAATCGGGCATATTAGATGTTGCCAAAATTCGGGCAAATTGTCGCTTCAGCATCCCTCCCCCCGCTGACTTTTCCACGCCGTTGGTTCAGCCAAGGTCTCGTCATGAGCGCTTCACTGCCGCCTCGCACCGCCCCGTCATCGGTTCCACCGGTGCCAGCGCCACCGGTGGTCCAGCAGGACTGCCAGGAGGTTTTCGTCGCTGGGCAGTTGCGAGTCGATCCCGCAGAAGTGCCGCTGCCAGGGCGAGTCGTGCCGGCACGCAAGCCACCTCGCGCGGTGCCCCCGCGGCTGGAAATTCCGCGGCTGGCAACCGCTGGGACGTTTAAGCCGCCAGCAGAGTTGCCGCAAGAGTCTTTGCCTGCTGCCGAGGCCTCCAGTGATGATTCGTCGTTGTTCGAAATTACTGGGCTCGATTCGCCGGTCAACAGCTGGACAGATCGGCTGGATAAAGCCAATACGATGCTGGTCACAACGGTCGTGCATTTGGTGATCCTGATCTTGCTGGCGCTCTGGATCTTGCCCAGCGACAGACCGCGCGACGTGTTGATCATGTCACAGTCCGATCAGGACGCCGAGCCATTTGCCGAGATCGAGGTGCAGGAGATCAGTGAAGATCTGACTCCGCAGATCAATCCCAATCAGCCCGTGCCGTTGGAAGCATTGGAGGTCCAGTATGATGTGACGGAGGCCATGGAGGCGATCACCGAGAGTCCTCTGACTTCCAGCATTGACTTCACATCGCTCAACGCCGTCAGCCAGACCCAGGCTCTGAACGCCACAAACGGCAAGAAGGGGCGGAACATGGTGTTGTTCTGCGGTGTTCATGGCTATGGCCAGCGCGTGGTCTTCATTGTCGATCGCTCCGGCAGCATGGGAGGTTCGCGGCTCCATCTGCTCAAGGCCGAGATGATGCGGTCGCTGCAAGGGCTGAACGAAAAACAGTACTACACGATCTTTGCGTACAACTCGATGTCCGTGCAGATGCCCACCGATCCGGCCTACAACGAGGACGCCGGATTGGTCTCCGCTGAAGGTAGCTTGGGGATGGCGTCGTATTGGATTCGCTCGCTGCAGGCCGGAGGCGGGACAGACCCCTCACGGGCGGTGGTGCAGGCGTTGGAGCTGAATCCGAATGTGATTTTCTTGCTCTCCGATGGCGAATTCTCGATCACGCCTGAGCTGGGAGTTGCAATCAGGGAGTCAGGCAAAGAGATTCCCATTCACACCATTGCTTTCCAGACCGCTGGCAATTTGCCTAGTTTGGTCAATATCGCCAAGGCCACCGGCGGCAAGTATCGACGCTATGTCAGGCAGTAGCGATCCGCTTTCTTGAGTTTCCTTGCCAGCGGGACAGTTAGCGGGTAAACCGATCTTTACGCGTTTTGGTGTTTCCCGCTACGATCGAGCGTGAAACACCAGATTTGGCTGAACACTGCCAGGGGCGGATCGAATCGGATCCGCTCGGCAAACTGTTCAGTATCGATTGATCCGGCAGTGGATGCCGGCAATGCGTCGCTTTGCCCTGCGGTTGCCCATTGATGCAGCCGCAGTCCAAGTTGTTTGTTCAAGGAAGAATGTCATGGGTCGGAATGCCATGGACTGGAACGTGAAGTGCCAGGCCATTGTCAACGTAATGGTCCCCTTCGTTGCCACGTTTGCAATGTTGGTCTGCCAGTCCGTTGCGCATTGTCAGTCCAGCATCTCTGCGAATCCACAAGCGGTTGCCGGTGGAAGTGCATTCGGGCTGGGCTTGCCAACGCACGTCCAGCCTGTGCTGAGTCAGCCTAATGCAGGGCAGGACGTTACGAACCTTCGAAGCAGCGGCATGGCGACGACCAATGACGCCAGTCCGGTTCCTGTTCCCACGGTTCACACGCCTGTTGCGTCACGGCCAGCGAACGCGTTCTCGGCGACCGGCCGTCACGACGCCGTGATCACTCATGGAGCGTCCGTCGTTCACGCAGACGTCAACCGCGCGGGGCCTTCAACCACCGTTGCTGGAGACAGCAGTGATGTTGTCTTTCAAGAGCGTTTGGTTCAAGGAGCCGCTCGTTTTCCAAGTACCAGCTCGGGGGCTGCTCAAGGCAGCCTCGCTGGTGGCCCAGTGGTTCCAGTTTCCGGCGCCTTACCTGTCTCCGATCAAGATCCAGCCTCCACCGCGATCAGTGTGCCGCCAGCTAGCATGGCTGCCCCTCCGTTAGCAGGCAGCAGTGCTCTGCCAGCCGGAGATGCTTTGTCGGCATTGCCAGCGGCCGGTGACATCGCGGCTAGCGACGCAGCGTCTAGCAACACAGCGTCTCTACCAAGTCCTTTGCCCGCCAGCGCTGGGATGTCTGTCCCTGATACGTTGTTGGCTTTGCCTGACAACCCGGATCCCGCGTTGCCAACGACCAGCCCCGCTGGCGAGTTGCCGGCAAACCTGCCCACAGCGGCTTTGCCAGCAATAAACGCGATGAATCCCGGCAGCCAGGCTGCAGCGCCTAGCAACAGCGCGGCGTCTGAAGTGGCGCTGCCCGCCAGCAATGTTCCAGCCAGCAATGTTCCGGCGGCCATGGCTGGTGCACCTGCTGAACCCGCTTCAACACCAGGCTTTAATACCCTGCCGCGTTCGGTCAACTTGCCAGCGAATCCAAACTTGCCAGCAACCCCAGCACCGTCACTGGCCGCACAGTCGCTGGCCGCACAGCCTGCCGATGCAATGAACTCCGGTCTGTCGAGTTCTGGCATGTCGAATGCGCCAGCAGCCAGCGCTTGGAAAACGCTTGATCGGACAACGTTGCCAGCGTCCAGTGGTTATCCTTCGACGGGCTATCCAGCGATGGCTGGCAACACCAACACAACGACAGCAGCACCGGCTCCAGTGGCACCGGTTCCAGCAGCACCGGCTCCAGTGGCGGCCGCCTCGCTGCCAAGGCTGCCTGGCACGTACACCGATGAACAAGTGCTGGCGATGTTGGCAACGATGGGGATTAGCAAGACCGATCCTCGCTTGGCTCAGCCAGGGTTCTTGGATGACGTTTATCGGGCTTTCTATCAGCAATACCTTTTGCCCAATGGACTGGTCGCACCAGCGTCGCCGTCTGGGGCTTTGGCAACCGGCCAACCAGCATCTGCAGCGTCTGGGTCGGAGATGGCATTGTCAGTTCCTCGCACCAACGCGCCCCAGCCATGGCCTGATTCGGCAGAGCGTTCGCGGCTCGCGGAAACCCCCGGCACTGCAGTCAATCAAACACTCGGTGGGCCTGCAACCCGTTGGAGCCCCGTCAATCAGCCCGACCGAAGCGTGATGCCAACGAGTCACACCGCCGATGCCAATCGCATGTTAAATGGGGATCGTGCTGGGACAGATCGTGCTGGGGCAGATCTGGTCTCGTCCACCGGCGGGCAACCTGACCGCAGGATGCGTTCGCGAGCCTCTGAAGAGAACTTCGATGATCTCGAAGGCAGTGACGTGTTCAATGTCAGCAAGACCAATGGGTCCACGGGAGCTGCAACCGGATCAGAGCAACCAGGGGCATCGGAAAATAATCCCTTTGTCAGTCTGTTGCTGCTGATTTCAATTGCTGGCAACTTCTTTCTGTTCATCGGTCTGCGGCGGGTTTGGTATCGTCACCGCGACCTGATCGCCAGTACACGTTTGGTTAGCAGCGAATAGAGCTGGCAACGGTTACCGGCTGTGGGGTCGAATCCACCCTGGCAAGCCGAGTGAACAGGCACCTTGTTCTGCGTCGACGCGTTTCTGGGCCGTTTGGCATTCCGTCGACGGATGTTGCGGCAAGAGAAGACGAACGATGGTAGGGCATCGTTCGTCGCTGAGAAGCCAGTCCGAAAACTGGCAGGTGGCGTTTGGCGATTCGATTTTGCGACTATTGTCGCGCTTCTTCAAGCATGCCAACCATTTCGCCCACGACCAGGGCGCTTGGCAGAGCGTAGCTAACAACTCGCCCGGCGCGAGCGATGTTGATTCCAACAACGTTCCCTTTGCTGTCTAGCAAGGGGCCGCCGCACTGGTTCGGTGGCAGCACAGTGTCGTGCTGAATCACGGATTCAAAACCACTGAGCCGAACATTCCGAGGGCCGTTGACGCGGGTGTCGTTCTTGGACTCCATCATGACTTTCTGATCGGTCATTTGAGCGTCCAGTTCCAAGGTGTTTCCATCGCGCAAGATGGTCAGGTGGACCACTTCGCCAGGGTACATGCTGCCCAGGGTATCAAAGGCCGCTCGCGCGTTGGCGAGTGCTTGGCCGTTGATTGCCATGATCGTGTCCCCATTTTTGACGCCTGCTGCATCGGCGCCGCTGGCCGGTTTGACACTCCGAACCAATGCCGGGCCATCTTCGGTGCGTGGCAGTTCAATGCCGAGGCGACCTTTATGAGCAATCGGACGTGCCTGCACACCTAGAACACCCAAGCCGACGACTTGACCATCGCGTCCTGGAGAAACCAAGAACGTGCCCACACGCGGTTCTTCGACCTGGAACTTGGCCGGTTTGAATGTCGGATCTTCGTCGTTTGATTTGATCGCCAGCAGCGCCAGGTCGTTCTCGCGACGAACCACTGCCACGCGTGCCGAAGCCTTTTCACCATTAGGCAAGCGAACGGTGACGGGGTCGCCGGAGAGTTCGCTGCGTTTGGTCAACACAAAACCATCTTCGGAAACGATTGTTCCCAGTGACACCAGGCGGCTGCCGCTAAAAATTTGCACGACCGAGGGATGCATCGCTTCGGCCAGGGGACGCAGCAGGCTTCGCATCGCGGTGCTGTCACGCGACACACGACGTGGGGTTTTATCAAACAGGTCCCAGCCATCGGGCCGCTGAGCAAAGGTTGAACTGGTCGGCAGCAATCCGGATAACAAGATTGCGATCACCAGTGCGACACGAGTTTTGTACTTCACAAGGTCAATCATTTTGGAATCACCGTATGGATAAGTCACTCTATGAATCAGTCGCTGTATCGCTACAGCCCGTGCTTGGGGTGGCCAGGGGCCAAAAAATCATGCGGGAATGTGTTTTGTGGGAGGTGTCTAGTTGTCGTCTGGGGAGGCAGGAATCGATTTTGCCGGTCCGTGTGTCCGTCGCAGAGTTGCGTTCACTAGCGAGCGTTGCCGATGCGAATGACTAGCTTCTTTTCTTCTGAACCACGGATGACGATCAGCGGCACTCGCATGTCTGGCATGGTTTCCGTCACGGCCTTTTTCAGCGAATCAAAGTCGGTGATTTCTTTGTCCCCGAATTTGACGATCACGTCTTGGACGTTGACGCCAGCTTTCTCTGCAGGCGAACCAGGTCGCACATGAATCACAACGGCTTTGCCATCTTCGGTTTTGCCGCGAACGCCAATGGCTGGACGGAACCCAGGCAACATGCCCCAGGATTCGCCGCTTGACATGCGGTCCCAAGCGCGGTCGTAATGGGCAACTGGGACATGCAGGTTGGTTTCGACGTTGTTGCCAATCCGGCTGTGAATGCCAATCAATTCGCCTTGCAGATTAAACAGTGGACCACCGCTGTCACCGCCAATGAGCGCACAGTCGGTCAGCAAGCGATCGGGGTGCGCTGCCAGGACTCGACCGACTCGCAGCACTGAACCACGAGCATTGTCGTAGCCGCCGGGGTGGCCGACGGCCAAACACCATGATCCGTCCGCTAAGTCTTTACTGGATCCCAGTGTGGCGAAGGGATAAGGCTTGCCACCGTTTTGATCAGGCAGGATCTGAATCATGCCTGCATCCACCGAACGGTTCATGCCCAGTGAAGTCCCTTTGACGCGTTTGCCGTCACTGAAGGTGATCACGGCTTCTTTGCCTGGCTGAACCGCAACGTGAGCAGCGGTCAGAATGTAACCCTTTTCAGTCACGATCACGCCACTGCCCTGAGCTTGACCAATTCGAATGCCAACGGTGCAGGATTTGGCTTCCTTGGAAACCTGGTTGACCTGATCTTCCATTGCATGCAGTTGGTCAAGCGACTTGGGGACCTCTCCCTTGGCAAGTGACTTCAAGGAAGCAGGCAGGGCAACAAAGGTGCGCCCGTTGGGACGAAACTCGGCAGTCTTCACTGGAGTTTTGACAGCCGCAGGTTTGACAACGCTCTGAGCAGGCTTAGCTGGTTTCGGCGGTTCGCTGTCCTTGGCGTTACTGTCCGATTCGGAGTCTGCCTTCGGGGTGCCCAGTTGTGTTGCTTTGTCTGGTTTGGTTGCCTGCTGCTTCTGCTCGGAACCGGCTTCAGACTGGGCATCGGCTTCAGACTGGGCATCGGCGGCAGGTGGATCAGCAACAGCGCGACCCATGAAGGTGGTTTCCGACCCGACCAACAGCAACACTGCAGCGATCAACGCGACTGATGCACGCACTGGGAAGTGCGCCAAGAGGGCATTCAATCGAAGCCATGATGGTTTACAAGCGGCCCTCTGAGAGGCGATAATTCGTTGAATAGACAATGTGCTGTGCAATAAGATGAAGAGGTCGGAAATGCCACCAAGCGTCTATTTTAATTTCGCGATGGAAAAGGCAAGAAAATCATGGAGATTTCATTGTGAATGAAGTGGACTCGGACGTGCTCATTGTAGGCGCTGGCTACCTGGGAAGTTGTGTTGCAACCGAGATTTCTAAAAAAGCAGCCATCCAGGCGGGGGGGCTGGTCCGGTCGCAAAGTACTTTAGGGATCAGGCGAAACAATCAGTTCACGGTGCCTGAGCAAAGTCGCTTGGCTGCCCCTTTGCAACATTCTGATGGCTTGATCACTCCCTTTCAGGGTCACGGTAGGTGTTACGCGACCACCAGGGGAGCGGACCGCAAAAGGCCGGCCCGGTCGGCTATGGCCAGTGCGGTTGGCTCTCCATGGCAGCCCCTCCAACTGGACTGGACAGATGGTCGAACGATCCAGCGATTGGGGCTGCACCATTTATCCCCTGGTGCCCGCGTGCTGATCGCAATCAGCTATGACCGTTCGAGTCGACACAGTCGTTACGAGTCGCAGGTCGGAGGCTTGATCAATCTACTGGGGCATTTGCCGACCGATGCACGGGTTTGTTACGTCAGCACGACCGGGGTGTATCACCAAAAGGATGGCCGCTGGGTTGATGAGACATCGCCAACGTTTCCAGCTCGCCCTGGCGGCCAGGCGCACTTGCAAGCGGAACAGCAACTTCACGTCCAGCGTCCCAACAGTCCTTGGATGGTCCTGCGTCTGGCGGGGATCTATGGTCCGGGGCGAGTGCCGCGAGCCGCTGACGTGATTGCAGGCCGCCCGATCGCTTCGCCACAGCATGGGCATTTGAATCTGATTCATGTCCAGGATGCGGCGCGCGCCGTGATGGCTGCTTGGGATCGTCTGCAGCAACCGCGACCAGCTTCGATGCAAGAACGTCTGTATCTTGTCAGTGATGACCGGCCAGTGATTCGCAGTGACTTCTATCGCTTCATTGCCGATCACTATCGAGCCCCTGCGCCGACCTATGTTCAGCCGGCACCGGGTTCACCGGCGCTGTTGCGCAGCGACTCGGACAAACGGGTAAGCAATGGCAAACTGCGTCGGGACCTTTTGCCCTCTTTGCTCTATCCAGATTATCGAGACGGGCTGTTAAATGTGCTGACTTGATTTATAACTCAGACTCAACTCGCATCCTCCAATTGACCTTGCGGTCCTTGTGCCGCGTTACCCGTCATCCTCCATGATTGAACGAAACCCAATTTACCCCGGGATTATCGAGCTGAACTTTCAGGCACGTGAGGTGCTTGGCTGCAACGTTTACCTGATCTATGACCAGGACGAGTGGGCGTTGGTGGACATTGGGTATGAGGAAACCGTTGATGACTACGTGGAAATCATTCGCAAGCTTGATTTTCCGCTCTCGCGTTGCAAAGCACTGATCGCCACGCACGCTGATGTCGATCACGTGCAGGGCTTGGCGAAACTGAAGACATTATTGAAAGCGCCCGTCTATGCTCATCCCGCCGCCGTCAAGCCCTTAGCAGAAGGCGATCCGCTGTGGACGATGGCTGCGATCGAGGCTCAAGGCTTGTCCTTGGAAATGCCCAAGGTTGATGTCGATCATGAAGTCAGTGACGGTGACACCATCCAGGTTGGCAATCTGAACGTTGAAGTCTGGCACACACCCGGACACACCAACAGCCAATTAGCGTTTCGCATCGGCGATGTACTGCTAAGCGGAGACAACATTTATCGCGACGGATGCATCGGAGCGATTGATGCTCATCACGGCAGCGATATCAAGGCCTTCGTCGAATCGCTCAAGCGGATTCGTGACAGCGATGTCAAATGGTTGGCCCCTAGTCATGGCCCCATTTTTGCCAATGACTCCGAGTTCCTGAATCAAACCATCCGTCGCGTCGAAGGCTATTTAAAGATGGCCGACTTCGGGACGCTGGCCGAATCATGGCCGCTGATGGATCAGTGGGACGAGGAAGTCGAAAACGGCATTCTGCCTGACGGACTTCGTCGGTAACCGAGCCAGCGGTCTGCGGCTGGCGGGACAAGGCGAGACACCTCGCCTGGATGTGCTGTCTCGATCGATCCAAGCGGCAGTTCGCCGCTGTTGGAATAGAGTGCGCGGCCAAGGGCCGCGCGAACTTGGCTGCAACGAGGCGACTAAGCTGTTTTGCTGTCGCTAGCAGAGACATCGGCCGAGCCACTGTTGCGAAGCAGCAGCGTGAACTCGTCGACGCCTTGTTGCTCTTCTTCCAAGATGTTTTCCAGGAAGATCACCAAGGGTCGGTTGCCTTCGGCGAGCTCCAGCGCTTTGCTGTACATCTCGACAGCCTTGGATTCGAAATCCAAGCTGTTCTGAAGGATCTCTTTCAGGTCACGAGTCTGCTTGATTTCGTTGCGAGTCACAGCAGGCACTCCACCCAACGCAGAGATCTTTTCGCCGACAAGCTTGGCGTGTCCAAAGGACTCCTCAGCATTGTCTTGGAAGGTGCTGGCGTAAACTTCACGCCAAACGCCTTCGACGATGAAGCTGGCTTGTGAATACTGAGCAACACCTGTCCACTCGTGTTTCAGGCATTCGTTCAATTGGTCGATGACGGCTTGCAAATCCATATCAATTCACCTCGGGTTAGTAGTTGGACGTTTGAGTGCGATGTCGCGGCAGAGACAAACCATAGCGCTTGGATCGTCGGTTCGACAAGCGAGATCTCAGCGCATTTTGCCAATTTTGACCTCGATTTACCGACATTTTCCTTTGTTGAGAATGGTTCTAATTCCAGCCCCTGATTTTGCTGCGTTACTAATGAGACTGCGTCTCAGTTAGGCGTGGTTTGGGGATCCAAGCGTGCTCTGAAGCTCAACCGCTTGGCGTCCGATGTCATCGACACTGTCTGTGGTGTAGCATGGTGCGTGCGATTGCAGCAACACCGCTCTGCTTGAAGACGCGCCTCCCTTCGTATGACCACTGCTTGATCACCGTGGTCGCTGTCTCCTTCGTTCACCCTTCGTCCCACGTCGACTGTCATGCGTAACGATCCCGCTCTGTGTCTCTGTTTAACGACGGTTGCCGAAGTTGCCGAAGCAAACGCATTGGCACAGAAATTGATTGAGCAGCGTGCGGCCGCTTGTGTGCAGTTGGATGCTCCGATCCAAAGCCTTTACCGCTGGGACGGTAAGCTCTGTCAGCAGAGTGAAGTGCGATTGGTCATTAAGACAACCGTCAATGCCAAGGGACGGGTGGAGCAACTGCTTGCCGAGCATCATCCCTATCAAGTGCCACAGGTCATTTGGATTCACGCCGCGGATGCGCCTGCCGACTATGCAGCTTGGGTGCATCAGCAGACCGAGACGCGTTGACTATTCTAGCCCTTCGATGCCTGGTGGCGGAATCATTCCACCACCGATCGAGCCCAGGGTGCGGGCAAAGAACCTCGGTTCGATCAAGAATCCTAAGCCGACGGTATCGCGTCCGTGATCAATATTCATGCGCAGTCTGACCAGCATGGATTCACCGATACGCGTCAAACCATAGGACTGGCCAATGTTGCCAACGCTGCCAAAGTCGTACGTCGTGCCGCCACTGAAGATCCACTTTTCGTTCATGCGGTAATCGACTGTTGTTCGCAGCACCGTACTGCTGATGGGGCCTTCAAGTGACAACAGCCCAACGTACCAGTTGGAAGTTCCAGGGCGACTCGATCGCAGGCCAGCACTGACCGAGCGTAAGCCGCCGCCAAACCAATCAAAGTAGCCGTCGCTGATCAATGAATAGCGATCGCCCAGGTGGTAGCGGAAATCATAAACGGTCGGGCCAATCGATTCGCCGTAGTTGTTTTGATCTGCATCCGGGAAAAAGAGGGTGTCCAAATCAAACTGGATTAAGTCAACGATGCGTTCTTGTCCCGGAATGCCGCGTTTGGTCTGAAAGCGATGGTGCATGCCAAGGGTAAGGCTTTGCAAGTTGTCCACAATGTCATCGCTGGGGCTGACCAAGTCGGTTTGAATGCCCTGACGAAACGCGTACGTGCGAGGGTCAAAGCGCGCTGGCAGTGCGCCCCCGAACGTGTCTCCAATGAAGCGTCGGCGGAATTGTTCTTGGGCGTTGTCATCCAGCGAGTTGTACAGCGGCAAGTCGTCCAGGTTCTGATCACTTTTGGCGTACCAGTATTCGGCTCGCCAGTCGACTTTGTGTGCCAAGCCATTCATGTTCAGCAGTTTGCTGTGAATGCTGCGGTCCACTTTCATCATCGGCAAGTTCATTTGCAAGCCGCCCTGCCCTAGCAATCGTCCCGTGGAATTTCCGTTGATGTCTTGGCCGTAATAGGAGGCTTGCAATGAAGCGATCGGACGAAGGTTGAACGGTCCAACCGGGAGCACCGTCGAGAGCTCTTGCTTGGTCGAAGCGATCAGGCCGCTGCGGTCGGCCTCGCCGGGCAAGGCGAAGTTCTCGGCAGCTTCGGCGGGATCTTTCGCAATGTCTGCGACGTTGGTGTCAGAGTAGGAAATGTGATTGTTCATCTGCCACGAGACACGATCATTCAAGATCGATCCGCCCAGCATGTAGTGGTCAATGGCTGGCAAACGCTGAGTGTCTTGGAAGAAGGGATTGACGCGGAAATCGGCATGAATGTCCAGCAGGTGGTTGCCGGCGTAACGCCGCAGGCGTAGCCCGGTGGCTGGATCGGCCAGATTGTCCCATTCACGCTCCAAGTACTGTTCCATGAAATTTCGATCGCTGATCCAGCCGACGTTGCCAACCAGTTCCCAGCCCGAACCGAGTTGTTGACGATGATCCCAGATCCACCGCCCACGGGTGCTGGTCTCCGGAGTCAGCATCATGCGGTCGCGTCCCAGTTGATCGAAACCCGTGTCGTGAATGCCCCAGAAATCCATGCGTCCTCGAGTCGGACCAATCCAGCGAAAGAATCGCGGCGTGTCGTATTCCAGTTGAGTCCCGAGTGCAAATCCACGTTTGCTGAGATAATCCGTTGACATCTCCCAGGTCACGTTCTCGGGCGCTTTGTCATAGCCCAGTAATTGAAACAGATCCCAGTCCAACAGAATCTGAGTTCCAAACGCGCTGTCGCTGCCGACCTTGAGATTGGTCAGGTAAAAGGCTGGCCGAGAAAGCGTGGTGGAGAACGTTGGCCAGTACAGGACCGGGACGCCACCCAAAAAGACAAAGCTATTGTCTGCACTGACTTTGGCAGTCCGGCGAGGCTGCATCGTGCCGGTGGTTGGGTCGTAGACCGGCATCGTCTGTTGTAGCAGCTGCAGTTGTTCGCTTTGCAGCCAGTACTTGGGGACACCCATGCGACTGCTGGTGACCGCGGCATCAAATGCACGAAAGTATCCGGGCCCGATTTGTTGCAGAACTTCGGCTTTGACGCGAGCTACACCTTGGTAAGCATCGATCGATGTGATGGCTTCGGCATCCAAGATCGTGCCCGCTTGGCGATCGACGTTGTAATACATCGACTGAGCATAAATGATGTTCTCGCCGGCGCGGAAAACGACGTCGCCTTCCAAGTACATCTCGATTTCACCGGGCTGTTGATCCGACTTTTGGAACAAGTCAATCAGCCCTTGCTGTCCCCAAACAACCACGTTGTCTGCCGAGAGCGACACGGACGCAAAGTTGATCGCTTGACCGCTAGGCAGTTGAGCATTGACGTCATTGATCTGGACGCTAACACCACCACGAGCCATGGTGATCCATTCCTTGGTCCCCTCACGCTGAGTGTGGGTTAATTCGGGCTCTCGTGTTCCATCGCGAGCGCCAATCTGCAGCATCTTGCCGCTGCCAGCGGAAAGCTGAAAACTGCTGCCGCCGCTTCCACTGGTGGCCGGTGGAATCTGGCCGGCTGGAGCTGGTGCAATGAATTCAGGTGGTGGCCCGTTGGGAGCGGGCAGTGGATTGACCGCTGCCGGCGGATTGCCCACTTGAGGAAACCGAGTTTGTTGGACCGCTGAATCGGTGGGAAGTTCAATGCCGCCGGGTTGCATGATGGCGCCACCATTGGCACCCAACTCCTGGTTGTACATCGCAGCCTGAGTCGGACCGTTTTCGATCAGTGACGCATTCATCGGCGGCAACTCTGCCGGCGAATTTTGGTTGGCCGGACCACCGATCGCAGTCACTGCTCGGTCGGGCAGGAATTGCAAGAGGAATGGGTCGGTCTTGGGTTTGCCACGGTAGTTGGGGGCGTCGATGCTGGGCACGTCTTTGCTGATCCAGACGGCGGTAGCAGGACTCCGGTTCACGCCGTTTGAATCGCTGTCTTTTTCAGTCACCAGGCGGTTGCGCACCCGACCCTGCGGGCCATCACTGACCAAGAGAACGCGTTTGGAGCTGAGCTTGGTTTCACCTCGTTGCAGCTGAACGTCGCCTTCAAGCAGCGATGCCTGGGCGTCACCGATTTGCCAGCGATGGACCAATCGTGCTTGAATCGAAATCTGCGGCCCCAGACCGCTGGCTTGTTGGTTCGTCGTTTCCGGCGAAGCCGTTGCGGTGCTTTGAAAAGCGTTGTCCTGGGGCTGCCAAGATTGATCCAATGGCGGCGGATCAGCCAGGACATGTGAGCCGGCCAAAGCCAAGCAGAACAGCCAAGCCACGAGCCGCTGGGGTGTCGCGCTCAGAGGCCCTCTGAGAGACCCGATAAGGCTGAGAAACTGGCAACGAACAGGCGCATCGTTCGCCCGCGCACCGCTGACTGTTTTTTCAGCGGCTTGTGTCAGTGATTCTGTAAAGGCTTCCGTGCCGGACAACTGAATCTGGGAGGAAAGTCAATCGGAAGGTGGCCAGTCGGCGCGCAATCACAGCGGACAATCTTTCCGCGACGCCGACAATTTCGCCGATCCTAAACATTTTCACTCATGGATCACAAGTTGAAACCAACAGAATCATCGGGCTGGGCACGGCAAGGGCGTGAAACAGAGCCGTGAAACAGAAAATCACCGGCTGTGCCCCGTTGGAGAGGCCCATTGAGAGGCCCGTTGGAGAGCTCAATTTGGCTGGCTGGCTGGCTAGACTTCTTCTTCGGTGTCCGCGTACTCCGTTTCGTCGGCGTACTCGATGTCCTCGTAGAGGTCCTCTTCGTCGGACGGGTAGCTGCTGTTCTGGTAGCTGCTGTTCTGGTAGCCTGCTTTGCCAGCGTCATGGTGGTCACTGTCGTCGACTTCGTCATCGTCTTGTGCAGTGACCGTCAAGACGGCAGAGTCAGGGGGCGTCAGCGATTCAGCAGGCGAATTCGTCGGCGTTGCGGTGGGTTTCATGCCGTGCGTGGTTTCGGTCCGTCTGGGCACGATGGCTTGTGGCTCGTCATCCTCTTCCTCATCGTCATCGGATTCAATGCCCTGCATTTCCTCCCACTGGCTCATTGAAAGAAGGACTTCGCGAGCTTTGCTGCCGTTGTACTGGCCGACGATTCCATCTTCAGCCATATAGTCGATCAGCTTGGCGGCTCGACCGTAACCGATTCCCAGATGGCGTTGCAGCAGTGAGCAGGATCCACGGCCTTCGCGAATGATCACTTCGACAGCGCTCTCGTAGATGTCAGGGCGTTTCTCGCTGGAGCTGGCTGCGCTGCCGTCGCCTTCGGGGTCACTGACTTTCAAATTGATCAGTTCGCCGACGAAGTGCTGTTCACCCACGCTGCAGTGATCGCAAACCGATTCGATTTCCTCATCCGAGAGGAACGTACCTTGTCCCCGAATCAAGGTGCTGGTGCCCGGCCACAGGAAGAGCATGTCACCGCTACCGAGCAGCTTGTCGGCACCGTTTTCGTCAAGCACCACGCGGCTGTCGGTCTTACTCGCGACTTGGAAGCTAAGTCGCGCGGGCAAGTTACTCTTAATCAAGCCGGTGATCACGTCGACGGTTGGTTTCTGTGTGGCCAAGATCAAGTGAATGCCCACCGCGCGACTCTTTTGAGCCAGACGAATGATGTGCTGTTCCACGTCTTTGCCGGCGGTCATCATCAAGTCAGCCATCTCGTCGGCGACAATCACAATGAATGGCAGGCTCTCTGGAATCGATGAGTCATCCGCTTCGGCATCGATATCGAGACGTCGCTTGAGTTCATCACGGCTCAAGTTGTTATAGCTATTGATGTGTCGGACGCCGACACTGGCCAGCAGCGAATAACGCTCTTCCATCTTTTCAACGGCCCAGGCCAAAATGGCTTCCGCTTTTCGCATGTCCGTGATCACGGGGTGCATCAGGTGCGGAAGCTTTCCATAGCCGCTGAGCTCAACCATCTTGGGGTCAATCATCAACATGCGGACTTGATCCGGTCGACAGGTCATCAAGATGGACGCGATGATGGCATTCAAACAAACACTTTTACCTGTCCCGGTTCGACCTGCGATCAAGAGGTGAGGCATTTTGGCAAGGTCAACCACCATGGGATTGCCGGAGACATCCTTGCCCAGGAAGACCGGAATGTTCATGCCATTGGATGCCGAATCGGCTTCTTCCATGACGTCCCGCAGGCGAACCGCTTGGCGTTTCTCGTTGGGAACTTCGATGCCAACGGTATTCTTGCCAGGGATCGGAGCGACGATCCGCACACTGGGCACGCGCAGGGCGATCGCCAGGTCATCGGAGAGGCCGGTGATCTTGCTCAGTCGTAGGCCCGCTTCGAGTTCAATTTCGTACTGCGCAATCACAGGCCCGGTTTCAATTTCAACCACGCGAATGTTAAACCCAAAATCGGCAAAGGTCGACTCAAGCACTTTGGCTTTGCGACGCACTTCGGTCAGTTGTTCTTCGTAGTCAACTTCATCACTGCCGTTTAGTAAGTGCAACGAGGGCAGGTGGTAGTTTTCGCTGCCAAACGGAGCCTCTTCAATGACCTCATCGTACAGGTTGTTGAGTTCCTCTTCTTTGGCGGCTTGTTTCGTTTTGCGTTTGGGAACGCGTACCTTCGGTTCGGGAACGTCATGGCCGTCTTCTTGACGCAGCGAGACGTCCTCGCCTTCAACGCTTACATCGCGTGTTGTGCCAGCTTCGATGGCATAGTCATCTTCGTCGCTGGCGGAGTGTTCTTGGTAGTCGTCGTCGGTTTCCAGCGGCTCGCCGGTCGCTTCCTGGCCGTCGTCATTTTGCGAGCTTCGTTTTCCGGGGAACTTGATGCGCAGCGCTCCGGAATCTTCGTCGGATTCGGGTTCGGATTCGGCGGTGGCTTCATCCGATGCTGCTTGGTCCCCGAACGGACCGGCTTCGTTGTCGAAGGGTTTTCGATTGCGTCGGCGCAGCACGATGGTTTTCGCTGCGTTGGCCATTCCTTGCCGCGATGCTCGGGTGCGCTGAGCGAACTTGCGTCCCATCGCCAGCACGGCGTAATCCGTCGTCAGCAGCACACCAACGACGGCCATGGTCAATGTCAAAATCCAAGCACCGCTGACGTTGAAGTGCTCCAGCAGCCACGCAGAGGTCATCCCACCGAGCACTCCGCCCGCACCAACCAGTGGTGTGTTGGCGGTTTGGATCGGCAGCAAGGCCAGCGCCGAGGCGAGCGCGACCAGCGCGATGCAGGCCCCGATCGACCTCATGAAAACTGCCTGAACCGGCTTGCGAAAAAAGATCTTGAACGCCACCGTCAACGCGGTGGCAATGACTGCAAAGGAACTGAGCCCCAGGCTTGACATCATCCACGATGAACTCAGTGCACCCCAGTAACCACAGGCGTTGGAAATGTGTCCCGCGGTGGGGTAAACCAATTGGTCCGGAGTGTACAACGCGCCCAGTGGCCAGATCGGTTCGGAAATCGGATCAGCAGGGCTCTGGGTCAGCAACGCAATGGTTAGAAACACCGCTAACGCCGTCAGCAGAATCGCTGACACGTTCAAGGCAATCTCTTGGGGTTGCTGCTGAGCTTGGGTAACCGATGCCGACATAGCCAGATGGGGGTCCTGTTCGTTTGGAAAGCCGCTGCCGCTGGTTCTGCTGAAACGCTGCACAATCGGAAGCGTGTTGCTTTCCAATCTCACTCGCAGCGCAGAACCAGATCTATCGCTTCCTTTCGGTCAGCGCTGCGCCAGTCATGAGCCAGATCGACGCGCTGCGATTCGGCATACCCCGACCCTTCGTAGTAACCGGAGCAAGCGCTACAGATAGCCGATCACCCGGGG
Source organism: Stieleria bergensis (assembly GCA_007745635.1). Lineage (GTDB taxonomy): Bacteria > Planctomycetota > Planctomycetia > Pirellulales > Pirellulaceae > Stieleria > Stieleria bergensis. The sequence continues at coordinate 6,005,536 of CP036272.1, read as the reverse complement.
GCGGTGACATGCAAAGGCGACCGACCCGTCGCCGTTTCGCTAATCGGATTTCTTTCGCTAGCGGTCAAGCTTTGACCAGAGCAGATCACCCGCGATGCAAGCGGCCATGTGAGCCCTGAGCACAAAAATCCAGTTGCCTGGTTTTAACTACAGTAAAGAATGAACTTGCCGTTGGTCATGAAGACCACGTGTGTGTGGGCTAGTGACCGTCTGTGTTGGCCCGCGACAAAGAGCGAAATGGGAATCGTCTGGATCAAGCTCTTTCAACGCAACCCAAAACACACCAAACAACGAAGGCCATGGATCGGGCATTTCACATCAAATCGCGATGGAAAGGAAACACGCCGATGCATTTTGAAATTCTACATGCCTCTTTGGGCCTGCTTTTTACCTTGGTCTGGTTGTTTGTGGGACAAATCCTGGTTGCCAGTCGCTAACCCAACCGCTTGCTAGCACGATAGAGAAACGTTGCGGTGGCAATCGCCCAAGTGGCTCATGCTAGCAGAGCTATTTTTTGCTGGTTTTATTCCGTCCCAGTTTGTTGATCGCCGCTGCTTCGCTATTCGCGTCGTAGTTCGGATTCGGTGTGCTGGGAACCGGCGCGTTGGTCGCTCGGCGCCAAGCTTGCATCTCATCATGAAGACGCTTGGCGACGTCGGGCTGTGTGCTGACAAGGTTGTTCTGTTCACCTGCATCGGCTTCCAGATCATAAAGTTCCAAGTCGCCGTCTTCAAAGTATTCGTGCAGTTTCCATTTTCCCGATCGCATCACGGTGCAGGGCCGGCTGCGAAACAGCGGATCGCGCTGTTGATCGGTTCGAGCATAACTTTGCAGGTAAGCCGGGAAGTGCCAGTAGATCGATCGATCCTGCATGTCGCTGGACGCCTGTCCTGTTAGCAGGGGTGTAAGACTGACGCCGTCGATCGCCTGATTCGGTAACTGAGCGCCCGTCATGGAGCAAAACGTTGGCAACAGATCAACATTGATCACAGGCCAGTCGCAGGTCGTCCCAGGCTTGGTGACGCCCGGCCAGACCACGAACATGGGCTCACGAATGCCACCTTCGTAATAGGTGCCTTTGTATCCTTTCAGGGGTGCCATCGAGGTCGCGGGGCCATAACCACCATTGTCGCTGGTGAAGACAATGATCGTGTTGTCGGCCAAATCAAGGCGATCCAGAGCGGCAGTGATCTTGCCAACGCCTCGGTCCATGCTTTCGATCATGGCTGCCATCACGGGATGTTGGTGCAGTTTGCCGGGCGGCAAGTTTTGGTACTTGCGGACCAGTTCTGGTTCACCTTGGATCGGTGTGTGAACGGCAAAGTGGGTGAGGTACAGGAACCAAGGTTGCTGTTGGTTGCGTTCGATGAATCCAATCGCTTCGTCGGTCAGACGATTGGTCAGGTATTCGTCCTTGGGAGCGTCCTTGAGTTCAGCAATGTTGCCGTGCGGCGGATAGTATCCTCGCGGTGGGCTGCCACTGTGAGTGCCGGCGAAGTTAAAGTCAAATCCATAAGGCAGCGGGTCGTTGCTGAGATGCCACTTGCCAATCGTTCCCGTCCGGTAGCCAGCTTCGTGAACGCAATGAGCCCATGTTTTGATGTCTTTGCGCAACGTGTCGGTGCCCGGGACGTGCATCAGTTTGCCATGCTGTTTCTTGCCTCGGCGAGTGGTTCCCACGTTGTAGATTTCATGTCGAGGTGAATACTGACCAGACAACAAGCAGGCTCGAGACGGAGCACAGTTGGCCGCCCCGGCGTAGGCGTTGTTGAACACCATTCCCTTGGCCGCCAAGGCATCCAGGTTGGGTGTCTGGTAGAAATCGCTGCCCATGAAGCCTGCATCACGCCAGCCAAAATCATCCAAGAAAATGAACAGCACATTTGGTTTGGTCGGCGTTTCGGTCTCATTTGCCTGAGCCCTAACGTTGGCAACTGAGCAGGTGATCAGGACGGCAATGATGAAGTGTGACAGGGTGCGCATGGAGGTGTAACTGTGGGAAGGATCGATGAAGCGTCGCCAGCGAAGGCTAGCGAGTCCTTTTTGGGAACCGAAATCCGAACGATGGCTGGAGGTGATGTGGCTGGGGGCAATGGCTCTGATTCGATCAGGCCACCAGCTCTTGGACAACATGGCCGTGAACATCGGTCAGGCGATAATTGCGCCCCGCATGACTGAAGGTCAAGCGTTCGTGATTGATGCCCAGTTGATGCAAAATGGTGGCTTGAATGTCATGGACGTGCACGGGCTGTTCGACAGGATGGAAACCGAGTTCGTCGGTTTTGCCGATGGTTTGGCCGTTCTTGATTCCGCCCCCTGCCATCCACATGGTGTAGGCTTGTGGGTGATGGTCACGGCCCAGTGATCGGCCCAACGCGGCGCTGGCTTCGACCATTGGGGTTCTGCCAAATTCTCCACCCCAGACGACCAAGGTGTCTTCCAGCATGCCCTGTTGCTTAAGGTCTTTGATCAGCGCGGCGCAGGCTTGATCGGTCTGCTTGCACTGCCCTTTAACGCCGCCTTCGACGTTGCTGTGATGGTCCCAGCCACTGTGATAGAGCTGGATGAATCGGACCCCACGCTCAGCCATTCTCCGGGCGAGCAGGCAATTCTTGGCGAAGGAACCACGGTCATTGGCACTGGTGCCGTAGAGTTTCAATGTGTCCTCGGACTCTTGGCTCAGGTCCATCAGTTCCGGAGCTCGGGACTGCATGCGAAACGCCATTTCGTAGGATTCGATGCGAGCGTTCACCTCATCGATGCCTAACGCGTTGGCTCGTTTGCGGTTCAGTTTCCCCAGCAGTTCAACGGTGGCCTGTTGCGTGTCGCGATCGATGCCTTTGGGGTTGGCAACGTGTAAGATGGGGTCGCCGCTCGATCGAAAGGGGACGCCTTGGTGTTGGCCGGGCAAGAATCCATTGCTCCACATCGCCGCGCCACCGGAAACATTTCCGCTGCTATGCATGACCACAAACCCTGGCAGGTCGCTGGCGAGGCTGCCAATGCCGTAGCTGAGCCATGATCCCATCGCTGGCCGCCCAGGAATGCCGCTGCCCGTGTTCACAAATAATTGCGCCGGCGAATGATTGAACTGATCGGTGTGCACGCTGCGGATGAAGGCTAGGTCGTCAACGACGGTCGCTAAGTGCGGCAGAGTGGAAGCCAGTTCGACACCACTTTCACCGTGTTTGGCAAACTCGAATCGGGGTGCCAGCACCGCCGCATCAGGTTGGATGAACGCATAACGTTGTCCGGCGATGACTGAGGGAGGGATGGGTTTGCCTTCAAGTTCCTTCAGTTTGGGTTTGTAATCAAACAGGTCCAATTGGCTAGGCGCCCCGGCCATGAACAAGTAGATCACACGTTTGGCGCGGGCGGGATGATGCAAGCCGTCAGCCAGCGGCTGATCGGCTGCCTGTGCAGAACCAGGCAGTTGACTGGCCAGCATGGATGCCAAGGAGATTTTGCCCAGTCCAACGCCACAGGTTTGAAACAACTGGCGTCGGGTGATGTCTTGGAGCGTTGTGTCGATGTTGGTCATGGCGTGGTAATGGCCTCGTCGGTGTTCAAGAGCACACGAGCAACCAACATCCAAGGATTGGGATGCTGGGACTGTTGTTGGAAGAAATCAACGAACGCCTTCAGTTCATCGTCGCTCGGCTGGCGAATCAGGACGCGGCGAAACAGGGTGCTCGCGATTTGTTCGGGACTTGGATTTGGCGTTTGATGGCGGCATTCTCGCAGCGTGTCTTCGGCTAGTTTGCCAGCGATTTCCACGAACATGGCATCGTTCAGTAACGTTAATGCTTGCAGGGGCGTGGTGCTGCTGTCACGCCGAGCCAAACATTGTTCTCCCGATGGTGCATCAAAGGTCACTGCCGCGGCGAATGGCGCGGTGCGTTTGCTGAATGTGTACAGCGAGCGACGATAGCGATTCGCTCCATTGGCCACTGGCCAGGGTGCATTGCCCCAGGCTAAGGCGACAACGGCCTTGGGCTGCGGCGGATAAACGCTTGGGCCACCGACCTGCTGGCTGAGCAATCCCGCCGATCGCAACATCGAGTCACGAATCCGTTCGGCGTCATAACGGTGATAAGGAAACACGGACAGAAGCTGGTTGTCGGGATCCCTGTCCGGAGGCGAGCCCACCGCCTGGCGATAGGTTGCGGAGAGCACGATCTCGCGATGCAATCGTTTCAGAGACCAAGCATCACCACGGGGCGAACGATCACGCAGTCGTGCGTCGAGGTAATCCATCAGATCCGGATGAGTGGGCGGCAGGCTTTGAGTGCCAAAGTCACCCGCAGTCTGCACGATTCCCGATCCAAAGAAGAGACGCCAGGAGCGATTCGCGGTCACTCGGCCGACCAAGGGATTGCCATCGCTAACGAGCCATTGGGCAAGTTCCAATCGATCGCTCGGTTGCTTTGAATGGGGACGCTGGAAGATGGTGGGAATGCGTGGTGGAACCACTTCACGGGCTTGTAAATATTCACCACGATGACGCAGCATGGTTTCGCGATGGAAGTCAGCGGGGCGTTGTTTCATCACCAGCGTGCGTGTTTCACCAGGCAGTCTTCGTCGCAGTTGGTCGATCGGTTTGCGTTGCTCGGCCATGGCGGGGCTGAGACGCAGGTACTGTGTCGCCAGTTGCTGATCCAAGTCCGCCGGCAGTGGTTGCGGGCTTTGGGCGAGTTCGAATTGAAGGTCGCTTGGCAAGGCAGAGGCCGCCGGGTTTTTATCGCCCGTCACATCGATTCGGAAATGTCCCAGTCCCGCCACGTAATGGCGTTCAAACAGCAATTCAATCGTCCAGGGTTGATCCAGTCGCGTGGCCTGCTTGAGCGGCAGCACCAGTCGATGGCTCTGGCCGCTGCCACCGGGGATGGACCAGCCGGTGGACCCATTTTCGTCCAGCACATTGCCGGGGAAGGTTTTGCCGTTGCCTTTCTTTGCATTGGGGACAGAGGTGCTGCCGATATCCAATTCGACGGAGCCCTGTTCGGTGGTGATGCGGATTTCACTGAGGAAGAAGTCTCCTCGGCGGCCTTCATAGAATGCCAAGCCGGGGCCGTTGGACGGTAGCGATGGATGTGCGAGGGCTTCAATGCGGATCGCCGTGATAGGATCGTCTGTGGCAAGTGGCGGCATCGTCAGCGTATACACATCGCGTTTGGTCGCATCACCGGAGGCCAAGACCGATCCATCGGCCAACGTTTCCAGTCGCGGCATCGTCGACTTCATGGATTGGGGCGGAACGGTTGCCCAGGCGATGGTTTGGGAAAGCTGCTGGTGTTTCCAAGTGGCATAGGCTGATGCCGACGGTTTGTCTGTCTTGGCGTTTAACAGATCAAGCTGCTCGATGGTCTGCTCTTCCAAGTTGGCGATCTGTTCTTGGATCTGCTCTCTCTGGCTGATGACTTGTGGTGAATCGGCATTCATTTCCGGTTCGTCCGCGCTATCCATCAAAGCCATCAACGCGTAATAATCATGATGCGTGATGGGATCAAACTTGTGAGTGTGACATTGGGCGCAGCCGGTCGTCAGTCCCATCCAAACGGTGCCGGTGGTGGCAACGCGGTCGACCATCGCATAGAACCGGTACTCAAGCGGGTCGATGCCGCCTTCTTCATTGAGCATCGTGTTGCGATGAAATCCCGTCGCGATACGTTGTTGCTCTGTCGCATCGGGCAGCATGTCACCGGCAAGTTGTTCGATCGAAAATTGATCGAAGGGCATGTCTTGGTTGATCGCATCGATGACCCAGTTTCGGTAGGGCCAAATGGTTCGCGGACGATCCTTTTCATAGCCGTTGGTATCGCTGTAACGTGCCAGGTCGAGCCATGGCCGTGCGAAACGTTCGCCGTACTGAGGGCTGGCAAGCAAGTGATCGACGATCTGCTGGTAGTGTGTGTCACTGGGATCGGCAGCGAAACGGTCGGCCTGCTCCGGCGTGGGGGGAACGCCAATGAGATCCATGTAGACGCGTCGAAGCAACGCGGTGGGAGCGGCTGGTGACGCTGGCGACAAACCTGCAGCTTCCAGACGACTGAGAACAAAGCAATCGATCGGGCCGCGTGGCCAGGTCTTGTCGTTGACTAAGGGGACACTGACGGTTCGAGTGGGACGTAACGCCCAGTGCAATTCATACTCAGCACCGGACTCAATCCAACGCTTTAAGATGTCCCGTGAGTTCTGGTCTAACGCTGGGTGCGCGTCCGCCGGTGGCATGCGCAGGTCTTCGTCGTCGCTGATCACGCGCAACCAAACTTCGCTGGCTTCGGGGTCGCCGGGTTCGATAGCTTGCCGCGAACCATCCAGCGTGTCCAGTCGCAGATCGGCTTCGCGGGTCTTGTCGTCCATACCATGGCAGGCATAGCAGTGCTTGGCCAGGATCGGTCGCACTTGGCGATTGAAGTCCGGTGGACCGTCTTCGGTTGGCAGTTGCTGAGCCACAGCTGTCTGCGAGAACGTGGCGCAGGCCATCAACAGACCAATGGCCGTTTGCAAGCTCATGTTGCGAAACCGTCGGAAGCGGCTGCGTTGACGAGTGCGGCAATCCGACGCCGGTTCGGCAGACTGAGCTTGGTGACAGCAAAGAGGTGACTTCATGAAGTCAGACACAGAGTTGGAGGCAGGGGATTGGCCACCCTGGCAGCAGGTGGCAGATCATCCTGATAGTATACCCGCAACCAGATTTGATTCCTGCGCCTTCGTGTTTGGTTTTCCAGACCCTCAGCCCGCTTGGCGTCGATCCGGCAATGGTTCGCATGAACACAAAGGCTCTGTGCTGGTTGCTGGCAAGCGTTCCAAGGCCGGTTCCGTTGGGTCAATCATCGGGAGGTGGCTGATGGCTGGGGTTGTCGTTGGAATCTGCAGGGGGGGCAGGGCGATCATCCGCAGTTGCCGCGTCGTCCTCGTCTTCCCGTGGATGGCGTTCCTGAACGGGCAGCTTCTTTTCGGCATCGCTGACGTCACTGGTCAGGGCTTTCGCCCGGCTCGCTTGTTTGACGCCGCCCATGATTTCGTATCCCACCAATAACGACATGCCCACCATCAGCGGCAGCCAGTAATATAGGATGCGAAAGATCAAGATCGATGCAACGACGGAGTTTTCCGAAGCGTCTTTGAGCAGCGTCAGCAGAATCACATCCAAGATTCCTAAGCCGCCGGGAATCTGGGAAAGCACCGCCGCTCCCATGGCCACCAAGTACGCCGCCAACACCAGCGAGAACGGAACTTGCGCGCCTTCGGGCAAGACCAAGTACAGCGCAGTTGCGGAGATCAGTAAGTCGATGGCGGCGACCGATGCTTGAGCAAACATCAAACCGGGCCGAGGAGGACGCAGGTGCATCTTGCCAATCGGCCATGGCTTTCGCCAAAACACGCAGATGCAGATGTAAACCACGGCGATCCCGATCAGCACCCATCCCAGCGTTTGTGAATCGAGCGGCAGCTTGACTTTTTCTGGCAACTGCAAGGGCACGCTGGAGAGCACCAGTCCGCTGATGAAAATCCAGCCGCTCCAGAAGGTCACGCCGATGACAGAGATCAAGGCCAAGACATGTCCGGGCGACAGGCCCCACTGTGTATAGAATCGAAACCGGATCGGAGAAGCAGCCAGAATCGTGCCCAGATTGTTGCCCAGTGAAAAACTGGAAACGGACACCAACGAGACGCGGCGAACGGGAACGGAACGTGCGATGTAACGCAGGCCCAGCAAGTCATAGGCGATCAGCAACACATAGTTCATCGCCACCAGCAGAGCGGCCATGAAGATCTGAGCGATGGGGACGTTGCTCATGCCCAGGCGGAATTCCTCCCACGTTACGTTTTTTAACTCATTGAGTAGCAAACGCATGGCCAGCACAAACATGATGGTCGCAAATGCAGGACCAATCAGCTTGCGCAGGAGCGGTAGTTTTTCGCGGAGCTGTTTCACGGGCGGGGAAGTGAGCCGAGGCGCGGAGTCAAACACCAAGTAGTGAACTGTGCAATTCTCGCAGAGTTCTCCCGAGAATAGATCCCGTCAAATCGTAAAGTCTTCGTGAAAAACACGCGTCGCAGCGATTTGATGGATATTGTCACGTCCAGCTGAAGGTGTAGTTCTGGTCTGCCCCTCGCCTGACGTCAATGGCCGCGGCGGTGGACGCAGGCAATTCCATCGCGTGGCAACCGCTGCTTGGATGGCTGTCAGCTCCATTGGCTGCGACAGTTTGCCATGTCTGCATCAAGCCACATCCATCGTCCAGCAGTGGATCAACCGGTGACATCACGTTGCCAATCGCCACCGCCCTGGTGACGTTCGCCAACGCCATGACCGTTTCCTGGTCGCGCCAGTTGCTTGGGTCAAAGCGTCTGTGTGGCGCGAGAATGACGATTCGTCGCTGACCGTTCACCCGGTGGGCCTGTCATTTATTCTTGGCCTGAGGGTATGATTGTTTCAGGCGATGAGAGAAGTGGCTGCGGGGTGCCGCGGTGAGTCCATGGGCTTGCTGGAGGCCCCGGTGATTGAACAGCTCGTTTCAACACGTTCCACTCAACGATGGACGGCGGCGAACATGGCCGCGGATGACGCTTCATGGTGTGGCTCAAAGGCGGGGCTTCATTCATTCACATGCTCTCAACCGGTGACTTGGCTGCCCAGAGTGTACTGGGTTCCAGCGAACAACAGCTTCGAAATACTTGATCAAACCAAGCAGCGAAACAAATGAAAACGGTTCGACATGAATTGGTAGTGGTGGGCGGTGGCCCAGCGGGATACGTGGCAGCCATCCGTGCTGCACAGTTGGGTTTTGATGCGGCTTGCATTGACGAAAACAGTCGTTTTGGCGGCACGTGTCTTCGCGTGGGATGCATCCCCAGCAAGGCGTTGTTGGAATCAAGCCATCTTTATGAAGAGGCCCAGCATCGCTTTGCCGAGCACGGCATGGCCTTTGACGGACTGTCGTTGGATCTTGAGGCGATGATGAATCGCAAAGCGAAGATTGTGGACACGCTCACCGGCGGCATTGACATGCTGTTTAAGAAAAACAAAGTCACCGGATATCGCGGCCGTGGCAAACTGCGTGACGGGCAATCCGTGGAAGTCCAAGGTGACGAGCCCGTGATCATCGAAGCGGATCGGATTCTGCTTTGCACCGGCAGTGTGCCGGCTTCGCTGCGAGGGGTGGAGGAAGACGGCGATCGAATCGGTAACAGCACGACCGCATTGAGTTTCCCCGAAGTGCCCAAGCGACTGGTCGTGATCGGTGGTGGCTATATCGGGATGGAACTCGGCAGTGTTTGGAATCGCTTGGGAAGCGAAACCATCGTCTTGGAAGCAAGCGATCGAATCTTTCCAGGCATTGATTCCGAAATGGCAAACTTGGCCGCGCGGCAATTTAAGCGTCAAGGCATCAAAGTGCATACCAAGACCTTTGTGAAATCCGCTAAGGTTCAAGGTGATGGTTGCCTAGTCGAAGTCCAAGACTCAGATCCGATCGAATGCGATCGCGTGCTGCTGGCCACAGGGCGACGCCCCGCGACGGATAATTTGAATTTGGAATCGATTGGATTGGAACTCGATCAACGCGGCTTCATCCCCGTCAACGAAAACTTCGAAACGAATGTCGAGAACGTTTACGCCGTGGGTGACTGCATTGGTGGAGCCATGCTGGCTCACAAAGCCATGGAAGAAGGCATCGTCTGTGCGGAGCGGATGGTGGGCATGGCGTCACACTGCAATTACGATGTGATTCCAGCGATTGTCTATACCCATCCTGAAATCGCCAGTGTCGGCAAGATGGAAGACGAGCTCAAAGCGGACGGTGTTGACTACCGAAAAGGTGTCGGAGTGTTCGGAGCCAATGGTCGCGCTCGAACCCTGGGAGAACCCGAGGGACGCGTCAAGATTCTCGCGGACGCCAAGACCGATCGTGTCTTGGGTGTGCACATCATTGGCGCTCGCGCCGGGGACTTGATCGCCGAAGCGGCTGCGGCGATGGAATTTGGCGCCAGCAGCGAGGACATCGCTCGCACCTGCCATGCTCACCCGACGCTCGCAGAAGCTGTGCATGAAGCGGCACTGGCAGTCGATAATCGTGCGATTCACAGCGCTTAATCGCTGCTATTCCTTGAGCTGAAATTCCTTCGGCAAGACGTAGCCCTTTTTCTGGGCTGCGTCTCGTGTGGTGATCAGAATTTCGGTTTCAGCCGGCGGTTTGCCAACGGGATTGACGACCCAAAGCAGTGCTTGTTTGGGGTCGTCAGGGCCCGTCGCGGTCTTGTCTGGGTTGGCTCCCCGAACGATCTTGGTCAAGACATCTCGCAGCGGCACGTTGTTTTCTTCAAAGTCGCGGATCTGTTGGTTTTGAGTGATCCCGTTTAGCTGCAGATCACCGCCAATGATTTTCATGTTTGGCATCTTGGTGCCATCAGGAAGTCCGCTGGCGAACTCTTCGCCGACCGCATCGATCGCAAACTGTAACGAGAGTTGCACAAAGGCAATGCTCATCGGGCGATTCAACATTTCGTCCACCGTCAGCGCTTTTTGCGGTGCCGCAGGTTGTGCTGCAGCAACACTGCCCGCAGGCGTGTTCATGGCCAGAAACGTTCCCAGAGCGACCTGTGCTCCAGCGTCGCTGGGCAAGTAGAACGAAGCGACCACTTGTTGGTTGATGATGGTGCTGCGGGTATGGTCTCCGACAAACTGAAGCATGCCTGGCAACTTGCTGGCCAGCAATCGCCACGAGGCATCCGGAACCGCACTGACAATGAACTGGTTACCCCAGTCAGGCCAGGTGGTGATTTGATTCCGCAGACTTTCCAGTAGCGACGCTGGGGTGGAGGTGCCGCTGGCAGCTTCACGAAGTTCAACGTACACCGTGTCCGATTGTGTGTGGATGGAAATCGAGGCGGCAGCAACATCCGGTATCAGCCAGCCCTTGAGAATTGGGACAAACTCCGGCACGCTATTGGCCAGCATTTCACGGCCGTCAGCAAACAGAAAGTTTGGTGTGACCAAGGCAACCAGATTGGCTTCCTGGGAACTGCTATCCCAAAGTGATTGCAAGCTGCGAGCGAGCGGAATGGCGCCACCTTCGTTCTTGGCGACTTCCTCGATCTGCTTGCCAGGGGCAATCGCAAAGGCAGAGACGCCATCCGCTGGCGGTTTCCCTTTCTCGCCACCGCCAACGAAGTAGCCGTCGGCGCGTTCGCCTGCGCCGACGTGCATCGTGACACCCTCAAACATGACTTCCTGGGTTTTCCACGTCTCGAAAAGTGTTTTGGCGTCTTTCGGGCCGGTCAGTTCAATTGCCAAGGCAACCTCCGGCCAGCCCGTTTTGGGGCCTTTGTAAAATGCGGCGGTGCAACGTTTGATCTCCGATGCCTGGACGCCGGCACGCTTTTCAACCATTTGCACCCAGCGGTCAAGTTCTGGGGCAAAGGTCGTTCGCAGCGGTGACGCTGCCGGTGACTGCACCCAGTCTGATAAAGGGACAGTGATGATCATCGCGGGACCCGGCGGCAGCAAAGCCAGCGACGATGGCTTGGTGTCTGCTGGATACGGTGGCACCCATAATAGGCGATCACTTTCGGTGACTTGGAAACCGTTGACTGATGCGTTGACGGGATTCGTCTTCGGCGTGTTCTCGGGTTTTCTGGTCACCGGCGGAACCCGGTTTAAATCGCCGAGTGTTGGCTTGGGAGCTTCGACGGTTTTCTGGCCAACACCATTTAAAATCACTGCAACGGTGAGCAGCACCATGGGGACGGCCAGCATGCCGATCAATAAGGGGACGCGGTTGGAGCGTTTGCGACGGCGGCGACGCGGTCGCTGTGGTTCGTCGTCCTCATCGCTGGGTGCCGCCGAGGCAGGGGCCACCGGAGGCGCCGCCGGCGGTGTGGGAGCCGCAGTCGCCGCGGTGCTGGCGGGAGCAGCTGGTGCAGGCTGGCTTGCGGCCGGTGTTTTGGCCGTCGCTTGAGGAGGGGCCGTCTGAGATGCAGTGGATCGGGGCGCAGGAGCCGGCGTTGTTTGTGCTGGTGCTGCTGCCGTTTGCTTTGCTGCTGGTGGGCTTGGCGATGTTTCGCTTGGCGGTGCTGGGCTTGGTGTTGCCACCGTTTGGCTTGCCGCAGCGGATTGGGTTGGCGTTGCTGGAGCCGGTGGCATCGGCGCTGCCGGGCTTGCGGTGGCAGCTGGACTTGTTGGTGCAGTGGCTGGTGCGGATTGCGGAGACTGCGCGACCAGTTCGCCGGCTCGTTGCAAGGCCACCGAAAAAGCCTCGGCGGACTCAAACCGTGCAGCGGGGTCCTTGGACATAGCGCAGGCCAGGACGCGCAAGATTGGATTGCCTTGGGCACCGGCGTTGATTGCTTGTTCGATTTCCGGTGGCGCGGTTTCGGCGTGGCTGCGCATCAGCGCGGCGACGTCGTTCCCGGAAAAGGGGGCACGTCCGATGTAGATTTGGAACAGCAGGCAGCTGAGCGAATAAATGTCGCTCTTGGGAGTCGGTTGATGGGCAGCGTTGGCAAGCTCGGGGGCGGCATGCAAGGCGGGGTGTTCCATCCGCGTGATCCAACTGGTCGACCAGTCAGCCAACGGTGATCGAGCAGGGGACGAGGGGTCGCGGAGCAGGCAACCATGTCCTTTGGCGTTCACCCAGACGTGATCGGCTGAAACGGCACCATGTGGAATTGCCACGGTCCCATCGTGGTGCATGGCATGTAAAGCCGTTGCAATGTCCACTCCGATGCGAACCGTTTTGCGAGCGCTTAGCTGTGGCTTGTTCTGCAGGACATTGAATAGACTGGCACCATCGGGAAGCGGTGTGAAAATCATCACCGTTTGATCTGCCGATTGAGCTCCGCCGGAGAGTTCAAAACCTTGCAAGCTAGGGGCATGAATTTGGCTATGGGCTGCGATCCACCCGCGCAGGTTCTCGTTCAAGCTCTGTAAGGGAACTCGCATCAGGAATCCGTGACGCGGCTGTGGCGTTTCGGCCGACACGCAGCTCTGGCTGGGAAGCCAATAATCCAAGGGTTGCGTCGGTTGATCATTGCGTGAAATGAAGTCGCCGACGCGCAGCGACATCGGGCTGTCGCTCAGCAGCAGGCCGGCTTGATAAGCCGTTAATGTTCCCTGTTGAATCAGACGCTGGGCAATGGCGGACGTGTCCGTGCCCACATCAGCCTGAATCTGTGCGGACAATTGCTGACATGCTGCCAGGTCGGTGAATCCAACCTGGATGAGGCGATTGAAAAATTCGGTCGGTGGGATCGACATCCAGCTACACGCTTCGAGGGAAGGCTTGATTAAAGATTGAAGGCAGTGAGATTAACGGCAATGGCAGGGGCAGCCTTGCAGCAGCGATGTGACACGCAATTCTACCGGAAACCCCGATGTGTGAGGTCGTTGTTAGACAGCGTATTTTAGCTGATCAAAAAAGGAGATTGCCAGCGATGAAGCCAACGGCGAGCGGTTTATTCGAATCTTGCTGACGAAATGAAGGTCGCGCAGTTTTTCCAGGTGAATCTGGTTGCTGCGTCGGCCATTAAGTGTGCCGTGCAGCCCAAAAAGCCTTGGCAGGGTCACGAGAGGTGTGGGGGGGGGCGTCTAGCAGGCGCGATGTGACGCTGGAGTGGGATTGCGTTCGTTTAGCGAGCGCGTCCACAGGCAGACGTGGGGGATTGAGTTGGCTATTTGGATTGTGTGAATTGGCCCGGTTGTTGCAGTGTTATGTGCCATGTGCATTGCATGAGATCGCCGGTCCCGATGCGGCAGCAATTTGCGTTGCTTGGCCGAATGCGGGTCAAAAACATTTAGGCAGGTGGAAAACTATCAGTAGTCATGATTTTGGGAACGTCTGTTTTCAGCAACGGAGTGATTTGACCGCCGGGGTTGTCCCCGCAACTGGGCGAGCACTGCTGCCGTTTTTCATCCTGCTTGGGTTTTCAGCGATCGTCTTCCAGATCACACTTCCGCCCGCGCGTGGAATTGCCACCGCTTTGATTTATGATGCCTTGATTGACAAGGACGGCCTGTTTTGAACATCGTTTTTTTGACATCCGAAGTTGTTCCCTTCGCCAAGACGGGAGGGTTGGCTGATGTTTGCGGCGCCTTGCCGATTGAGGTTTCGCGACTTGGGCATCGTTGCTCGATCATCATGCCGGCCTTTCGTGGCGTTGAACGCTCCGGGATCGACATCCAGCCTACGGACATTAGCTTTGCCATTCCGTTGTCAGCCGACAAATTGGTTGGCGGTCGATTACTGCATGCCAAGCTTGGCGGCAGCGAGGTTGATGTTTGGCTGATCGATCAACCGCAGTACTTTGATCGTCCTGCGTTGTATGGCGAGTCAGGGTTTGACTACCACGACAATGGCGAACGGTTCACGTTCTTTTGTCGCGCTGCGATTGCAGCCATGTTGCGACTGGAGCAAGCACCGGACGTCGTGCACTGCAATGATTGGCAGTCAGGTCTGGCCCCTTTGTTGCTGAAATCCAATCCAAAGTTGGCACAGCAATTGGGCTTTCCGGTCTCCGTCATGACGATTCACAACATGGCGTACCAGGGAGTCTTCCCCGCGGAGTTGTTCCCGCTTAGTGGGTTGGACTGGAATGACTTTCATAGCGACTGTGAATTCTACGGTCAGGTGAACTTTTTGAAGGCTGGCTTGAACGCGGCCGACTTCATCACCACCGTCAGCCCGCGTTATGCGAAAGAAATTCAAACCCCACAGCACGGTTGTGGTTTGGATGGAGTGCTCTCGGCGCGTCAGGGACGAGTGGTGGGGATTACCAACGGGATCGACGTTGAGGTTTGGGATCCATCGAGTGATGTCAAGTTGCCAATGCGCTACGACAGCGAGCATTGGCAGTTTGGCAAAGTAGGTAACAAGCGGTCGTTGCAGGAAGAGTTTGGATTGGAACTCAATGACGACGTGCCAATGATTGGTTTGGTCGGTCGATTGGCTGAACAGAAGGGCTGGGATTTGATCTTGCCCGTGATCAAGCAGCATGTCCAAGAACAACGCCCCACCCAGTGGATCATTCTCGGCAGCGGTGATCCCTGGGTGGAATACGAGCTCAAAAACCTATGCGAGCAAGCGCCTCAGCAAGTCGCCGCTCACATCGGTTTTCACGATGCTTTGGCGCATCGCATCGAAGCCGGTTCGGACTTGTTTGTCATGCCTAGTCACTATGAGCCTTGTGGGCTAAACCAGCTTTATAGCTTGCGTTATGGAACCGTTCCCGTTGTCACAGCGACCGGTGGACTGGCCGATACGGTGGTGGATGCCAGCGATGAGAACGTTGCCAACCAGACGGCGACTGGATTTCATTTGCCAGAGAAAACCCCGCAAGGGCTGGATCAGGCAATCGGCCGAGCACTGAACATGCGGCACCATCAGAAAAAAAATTGGCAGGATTTGGTGCTGCGGGGCATGAGGAAAGATTCGTCGTGGCGGCAAAGTGCTGCCCAGTATCAGGCGCTTTATGAAGAGGCGGTTTCCCTTAAAGCCAGTCGCTGATGGTGCCCTCGCGGAGCGACAGGAAGCGTTTTCTGCGCTTTGCTGCTCTGCGGTCTGGTATTTCTCTTGAAAGTGTTACACTACCCGGCGGCAACCAACCTGCCGGAACGGTGACACATCACTCTTTGACGACCGATGCGGAAGCTTCTACAGTGCGATTGTAAGCGTGCCATCATGCGCTCGCTGGTGTTCGTAGAGGTGAGTGAAGCGTCAATCGACTGCGTTGAAACGGGCATTTGCCTGTGAGTTTTCGGTTCGCGTCGCTTCAAAACTGCTAGCCGATCAAGCAGGTTGCACCTCGTTTAGGCACTTTGTTCAGGCAGCGTGCACGTCGAAGAAAAATTACATCGGGATTCATTTTTTAATGCTTACCGATGGCACTGTTCCGATGGCACGTGAGTCGAAAGACCCTGCTCTGGCGAACCCGTGCACCCATTCGATGCGGACGTGAGCACAAGAAGCGGGTGAGTTGCTGTGATAAGAAGGGGGGAATGCGCGGCCTGAGGGGCAGTCAGGTTGAGCAACGTTTGGCGCTAGCACCGATCTGTGTTGGCATTTGATGAAGGATAGGTGGATTTGGAAGGAAATTAGGAACGTTATTTGCACTGTAATTCTGCCATTTGATGGCATTGGTTTTACAGCGTCCATTGTGGTGCAATGCAATGGTTCAGAAACGAAACACAAAGGGCCAAGAGATTGGTCCTCAAGCTCCCCAGGGTCGACTTCTCCTTGGACGCGAGGCTGAGTCTGCTGTTTCGCGTTCCAGCGAACGATCGGTAACGGACCGTGATAGTTTGCCTGAGTGCGTCGGTGATGCGACCGCTCTGACAAATTCTTCCACAAACAGCTGTGAACGATTGCAATCAACCTCTGAGACTGCCCGATCGCAGTCGCCGAGTGATGATTGCATCCAGAGTGAGCATCAGGACGAGATGGCAGAGACGAGCGAATCCCAATCAAAACGTGTTGCAATGTCGCGCGTGCAAATGCGCCCAGTTGATCGCTGGAGCACAGCTGCCAGTGTTTCAGGCGAAGTGGGAACGAACGAACTGCACGGAATGGTTGAGCCCGGCGATGACCGTTTCCCTCCGATCAGTAGACCGGAAGAGACCTCGCGTGAGGCGGCTGCCGATTTTCACTTGAGTCTCGGGCAGACTGCCGAGTCACAGGAGGAAGATCGCGAGACCCGCTTGATGAGCAATAACGATACAGAGATCGCTCTGCCTGGACGACAGGCTGCAACTGGCTTTCGGGTCAATCCGGTTTCCAGGGTCGATCCCGGCCCTGACCAACAACTGTCTAGACCTGGCAGTAAACAGTCTGGGGTCGTGAGTCAGCAGCCGGTCGTCAGGCGTGCCACCTCACAGACGCGGCAAGATTTATTGACCGGTGATTGGACGATCTTCGCCACCTGTCGTGATGAACGTCCCAATGATTATGCGTCCATTGAACAGATCGAAAGTTCTGCTCAACAGGGGCGAGATTCAAAGCAGCAGTCAGATCCGAGCTGCCCTTTCTGTTATGGAAGCGAAAATCAGACACCCCAGGCGGTTTGGTCGGCCAGGATCGATCAGTCGGATCGTCGCGCTGAAAACGCTGGTGTCTTCGGTGTCGACACTCGGCTTTCACGCCCAGTGTTGAACGTGTTTGACGGTGAACAGGTCGGTTGGGACGTGCGAGTTGTTCCCAACAAGTTTCCTGCCGTCAGTGCGATGTTCGAAGGTTCGGGAGCCGTGGCGGATTCCAATCCGTTGTTCCCACGCAAGGCGGTCGTCGGCGCTCACGAAGTCATCATCGAGAATGCCTGCCACTCGGGTTCGTTGCTAGATGTTGATGCGTCGGCTGTCTTTGCAACGCTGGTTGCTTATCGACAACGAATCTCCCACTGGCACGGGCACCCCGGCATTCAGTACCTGAGTGTGTTCAAAAACTGTGGCCGTGAAGCTGGTGCTTCGTTGCGACACAACCATAGCCAGTTAGTTGCCACGAGTTTTGTTCCCAGCCGAATCGCTGCTCAGTTAGCCATTGCCCAACGCCATCACGCTCGGACCGGTTGTTGCCTGGGTTGCGACTTGGTCCGCGCCGAATTGCAGGAAGGCGATCGCATCATTGATCAGACTGATTCATTGCTCGCGTTCTGTCCTTATGCCAGCAAGCATGCGGGCATGATTCGCATCACGAGCCGAAAGCATCAGCCACACTTTGAATCCTTTGATGATTCCGAGTTAGATCATCTTGGAAGCTTTCTGCAGCGCGTCTTGCATTGGGTGGAATCAGCCTTTCCAGGCAAAGGTTATAACTACCTGCTCAACACCTGTCCGGCTGCCTCCACACAGCCCGAAGCGTTCCAATGGTCGCTGGATGTCTTTCCACGGCTGACCAAGGTTGCCGGCTTCGAATGGGCTAGCGATTGCATGATCAATTCGCTGCTGCCCGAAGTTGCCGCCGCTCAATATCGGCATCTTGCTAAGCAGGAAGACCCCCGCTCTTTCTAACGCCTTGGCGGGTTGAGAATCGACTCCAATGGCTGCCGGGTGTTGTTGCGCACTTTGGGGGGTCTGCTTCGCCTGGCCGGCTTTGGCGGTGAACTGATGGTGCGTGCGGGTGTTCCGCAGCCAGCATGATCTCGGTTGAAATGTTGGTGCCTGCCAGAGTGTCCTCCGCCGGGAGGCAAAATCGTGGCCTGATGCTGGCTGCCTGGGCTGGCTCGGATACCGCTCGCAGGTGAGGTTGGCGCGCGTTGGAACTGGAGATCCGGGGGCACTGCGTAAACTGCGAAGACTATGTGGTCGGGGGTTCATCATTTGCTGGTGTTAACCTGCAGATTCCCACCGTAATGACCACTCGGCAACTGCCTTTGGTTTCGTACAATTCCAGTCAAAGACTTCTAGACATTTCCTGTCTTTCATTCGACGAAGATTGCTTCACTATGTCCCCCTACGTACACCTTTGCTTGGTTCTCCATAACCACCAGCCAGTTGGTAACTTTGACGGCGTTTTTGAGCAGGCCTACCAGGACAGCTACCTACCTTTCCTGGACGTGTTTGAGCCTTTTGAGAAGCTGGCGATTTCGCTGCACACTTCCGGCCCGTTGATGACTTGGTTGGCGGAGCGGCATCCCGAGTACCTGCATCGTTTGCGTTTGTTGGTCGAAGCGGGACGGGTTGAGATTGTCGGTGGGCCGTTGTCGGAGCCCATCATGACGATGTTGCCCAGTCGCGATCGTGTGGGACAGATTCAAACTTACAGTCGCTGGCTGGAACAGCACCTGGGAGTGCGGCCGGCGGGGATGTGGATGCCGGAGCGCGTCTGGGAGTCGGCGCTGACTCGTGATGTGGTTGATGCGGGCATGGGTTACACCATCTTGGATGACTATCACTTCCGCGCAGCCGGTTTGGAAAACGAACAGCTCACGGGCTATTACATTGCCGAAGATGAAGGCCGCATGCTACGAATCTTTCCTGGATCGGAGCATCTGCGATACACCATTCCATTCCAGCCTGTGGCGGCGACGATTGATTACTGTCGTCAAGTGGCCGAGCGCGCGCCCGGTGCCGTGTTGACCTTTGGTGACGATGGCGAAAAGTTTGGTACCTGGCCCGATACCAAAGCACACGTTTACGATGATGGTTGGTTGCAATCTTTGTTTGAAGCATTGACGGACAATGCAGAGTGGTTGAACACGACGACGATTTCAAACGCGATTGAGAAGACACCACCGGTCGGCAAGGTTTACCTGCCCGATTGCAGCTATCGAGAAATGACTGAGTGGTCGCTGCCGGTTTCCGCGCAGGTGTTGCTTGATGATGTCAGTCATGAAATGGGATCCCACGCTCGCTGGGAAGACCTGAAACGGTTCGTCAGTGGTGGTTACTGGCGTAACTTCAAAATTAAATACGATGAAGCCAACGAGATGTACGCTCGGATGATGGACGTCAGTCGACGTTTGTCGGAGGCCGAGGCGTCTGGAGTGCCCACGCACCAGCTGGAGCCGATTCGTGACCAGCTTTACAACGGCCAGTGCAATTGCCCGTATTGGCATGGCGCCTTTGGTGGGATCTATTTGCCACACCTGCGCAATGCCATTTACCATCACTTGATCACCGCCGACAACTTGCTTTCCGAGTTGCATCTCAATGGTGACTTTGCGTCCACCGTTCATGCCACTGCGGATGACTACAACTTTGATGGGCTCCAGGAAGTGCGGTTAAGCAACAACAAGCTTTGCCTCTGGATCGCGCCCGGTCGTGGTGGGCGAATTTACGAGATGGATGTGCGTCAGATTAGCCATAATCTGCTGGCCACGTTGCAACGTCGTCCTGAAAGCTATCACGAAAAGGTCAAGACAGGCCCCAGCAATGATGGTGACGACGTGGCTAGCATTCACGATCGTGTGGTCTTCAAGCAAGAGGGCTTGGATCAGCGTTTGCAGTATGATCGCTATGCTCGCAAAAGCTTGATGGATCATTTTTACGACAACGAGGCAACGCTGGCAGACGCGGCTGATGGCAAGGCCATCGAGCGAGGTGATTTTGTTGAACTGCCATTCGAAACAAAGCTACGACGTGGCAACGATCGCGTGCAAATCCAAATGCGACGCGAAGGCAACGCCTGGGGCCAGCCAATCGTGTTGACCAAAGCGGTCACGATGGTTGCTGGAAGCGAGACCATTGAAGTCACTTACATGCTTGAAAATTTGCCTCAGGATCAGCAGTTCCATTTTGGCATTGAGCTAAACTTTGCGGGCTTGCCGTCTGGTGCCGATGATCGATACTTCAGTGATCAGGATGGTCAAGTGCTTGGCCAACTGGGCACGCGGTTGGATCTCAAGCAAGTCCAGAAGCTTTCGCTTTCTGATCGTTGGTTGGGAATTGATGTTGGTTTGTCAATCGATCAGCCAAGTGATCTCTGGGCCTTCCCCGTCGAGACCGTTAGCCAAAGTGAAGGTGGCTTTGAACTCGTTCACCAAAGCGTTTGCGTTCAACCTCACTGGTTGATTCAAGGTGATAAAGAAGGTCGCTGGGGCGTCAAACTGGAGATTCAATCCAGCTGCGTCAAAGACTCTGAGGTCGTAGAAGAGCAGGAAGTCCTGCAGTTGTAACGCTGGTCCTGTGAGTCACGGCTGCGTCACCGATTGCTGCGGTTTCATTCGCGGTAATGCTCTTTCGCTTTGCGTTTGTGTCAATGGCCTGCAGGGGAGCGTTGTCTTTGCAGTTGCCTGCGGTTGGCGTAGCCAACCCCTTTCACCCTCACCTCGCTTAGGCTCGACTCTCCCGCAAGCGGGAGAGTTCAGTCACCGTTCTTATTAGCTGCTTTAGCGATTGCTGCGGTTCTTGCTAGGTCGCGGTTGATGCATCATGGCAGGTCCAAATACTGGGCGGCTTCATCGGCCCAGTTGGATTCTGGAGCGAGGTCGGCGATGCGTTTCCAGTGCTTCAAGGCGTCTTCTGATTCGCCACTGCGTTGCAACGTTCTGGCTAAGGTGTAGTGCACATCGACGTAGTCTTCGTGCAACGACAGGGCGCCACGCAAGGCGGCGACGGCGAGGTGAGTTTGCCCGAGTTCAGCCAGCACGGCACCTAAGCTTGCGCGTGCTTCGACAAAGTCGGGATCAAGTTCGATCGCTTGATAGTAGCGTTCTCTTGCGGCCACCAAATGATTCATGCGGTATAGCAGTTCGCCGATTTGGAAACTGATGTCAGCTCGTGCTCCATCGCGGCTCAGGATCGTGTGATAGATTTCAATGGCCGTTTCCAAGTCGTCATCATCTTCTGCGTCATAGGCAGCGATCATCAACGGATCTTGGGGAATGCTTGGCTGTTGGATTAGCATCGGCGGGCTCCCTGGCGGAGGGAATGCCAGCACGTTGTACTGGCCCGCTGTTTCGGCGAACCGTTCCCGATCGCCTTCGCTTGGCGGTAGCATGGCTTCAAAGTCAAACCGTAACTGACCGCCCGTTTCGACCAGTCCGTCGCCATGCCTTAGCAGCACCTCTTTGCCTTCGATCAAAATCGATAACTGATCCAACGGGCGCTGAATATCAGGCAGGACGTCGACCAGTTCAGACAAGCGGCGTTCAATCGTCCGAGCATCGGCGCCGGATTGAATCCAGGTTGCCAAGCGTTTGGCGGTGGCGACTTCGGTGTAGTCGTAATAGGCCAGTTTGTGCAGCATGGCTGCCGGTGTGATCAGTCCCAGCCGATGCCAACGACGGATCACGCGGACGGACACGCCCAAGAGATCCGCCAACATCGCGGGCGTTTGGTAGCGACGGACTTGGCAGTCAATGTCGACCAATCCTAGTCGCTGCCAGAGCTCGGCTTCTTGTAACAGTTGAATGTCGCCGCGTCCGGCAGCTTCAATCACGTCTTGCGGCAGGAGCTCTTGCTGGCTGATCAGCGGTTGATCGGCGCCAACGACAACCCAGTCAAGGCAATCGGCCCACGTGTTCATGGCGCGTTGGCCGGGCGTGTTTGTTGTGTCGCTTGATGCTTCCAGCGTTGGTGGCTCAGCGTGATGGTGGGTTGGGGGTGTTTGCGTTTCAGGGGATGCGGTTGAGGGTTGCTTCGCCAAGGGTTTTCGAGTGACTTTGCGTGGAAGTTCCACCACTTCCATCTGAAAGGAACGCAGCACGTTGGCAGCCTGCGTTTGGTTCATGCCACCAAACCGTCCCACCAACGCAACACGCAGGCCGGTGAAGTCTGACGCTTGAGTGGCCGCTGTTGGGTCACTGGATCGTGCATCGGTATCGATGTTCTCATGATCATCCGCTTGTAGATCAGTCCAGAGTGGATCGTGATCAGGATTGCCAGCCATTATGGGGAAAACAGAGCGATGCGATTCGGATTCAGTGGTACGAGACGTTGAACGGTGATTGGTCGCCCGGTCGTGATCCGATGGCAAGTCCGCTCCGGCGAAGGGAACCGTTGGAACGGTGCGCTCATCCGCTGTTTGGACTTCGTTAGGGTCTTGAGGATCGGACAAGTTTTGGCTCGGGCAGTTGCGGCGTTGGTTGTCGGGCGTCGATGCAAGCAGGTTCTCAGTGCGGCCATGGCGTGACTGCGTTGGACCGTCTTCGCCAGCACGCGTCGATGACTCACCCCTTTGGGCTGGCTCCTGTCATCTCAGGCCCCAATTATCTCAGGCGAGAAAGCAGTCGCACAGCGAAAACCCCAAGGATTCCTCACGAAAGCAACTAAAATGCCATCGATGGATGGTGCATTTGCCTTTCGTTTGCTTGAACGGGTGAACGAATGTCTTGCCGCTTTCGTAGCATGAGATCGGCGGGGTGTGTCTCCCTCGATTGTGTGGCTCTATCGCCGCTGGTTTCCAGGTTTGTTTCACTGCTGCCTTCTCTTTGCAATGCTAGAAGTTCAATCGCTCACCAAGCATTTTCAGGTCGGTGACACCACCATGACAGCAGTCGATGGTGTCTCGTTCAATATTGCTAGGGGGGAGGTCTTCGGGTTGCTTGGTCCCAATGGGGCTGGCAAAACGACCACGGTGCGGATGATTTTGGGTTTGCTTGATCCCGATGGCGGATGGGCATCTGTCGACGGCTTTCGTACCGCTGATCAACCCATTGCGGTAAAAAGCCGGTTAGGATTCGTTTCCGCCAGCGATGGAATTTACCCTTGGCTGACCGTTCGCGAGATGCTGCTCTATTTCGCCGATCTCTACGGCGTTGATGCAGCGCTGGCCAGTGAGCGCTGTGAACACCTCGCCGACAGAATGGACATTCAGCATTTGTTGGACCGCCGCGCGGGCGTCTTGAGCACCGGGCAGCGCCAACGGGTGACGCTGGTGCGTGGGCTGATTCATGATCCCCCGGTGATGTTGCTCGATGAGCCAACGCGGGGGTTGGACGTTGTGGGTGTGCAAACGATTTTTGAATACATGGAAATCCTTCGCGACGCTGGTAAAGCAGTCGTCGTTTGCACGCACCGGTTAGACGAAGCGGAGCGTTTGTGTGATCGGTTTGGTCTGTTGCACAACGGTCAGTTGAAGCACTGTGGATCAATGCAGCAACTGCGCGATGAAACCGGACGTCAGAACCTAGTAGATATCTTTGTGGACTTAATCGGGGACGGAGCAGGTAGTGTCGCAGTCGAGTGAACCCAATACTGATCAGACTTCTGATTCCTCTCCGTCTTTCGAATCCACGTCGGTTTCCAAAACAAGTGTCTCGCTGCGATCAAGCAGACGCCTGCTGCGGATGTGCAAAAAAGAGATGTTGGAAACGCTGCGCGATCGTCGCACGATGATCACGTTGGTGATGATGCCATTGCTGTTGTATCCGTTGCTGGGGATGGCGTTCAATCGGTTTTTGTACAACTACGCCGCTGGCGCTTCAGAAGAAACAGCGTATCGGATCGGCGTTGATACCGAGGCCGAAGGCGA
Source organism: Stieleria bergensis (assembly GCA_007745635.1). Lineage (GTDB taxonomy): Bacteria > Planctomycetota > Planctomycetia > Pirellulales > Pirellulaceae > Stieleria > Stieleria bergensis. The sequence continues at coordinate 5,981,627 of CP036272.1, read as the reverse complement.
AACATTATTGCGTTGGTTGGAGGATCCACGCAGTCAGCCACCAGAAGAGATTTTAAATGCCAGCGATGGGAAGCTGGCAAAGTTTAAGGTTTTGTTTTCCGGTGAAGCTGGCAACGATACACTCCAGAGTTTGAAAAACAACGAGATCGATCTGGCGGCGAAGGTCACCGCTGGTCAGCCTCCGCTACTGGAGCTAACCAGTTACGAAGGCGATGCGGGCAGTGCAGGAGCGCGTCGGATTCTTGTTGAGCGGTTGGAATGGCTGCGTCTGGCGTTGGCGGAGGAAGTCGCCAAGCAGGCCCAGGAGCAGTATCAACCGCCTGCTCAAGTCACGCTCGCTTCGATCGGCGAGCCAGCTGCTCCCTCTGCTCTGGGAACGGTGATTCCACTGGTGTTGGTTTTGATGACCATTACCGGTGCTGTTTATCCCGCGATCGATTTGACCGCAGGCGAGCGAGAGCGAGGCACGATGGAAGCGTTGATGGCGTCCCCCGTGCCGCGATCGTCTATCTTGCTGTCAAAGTACGTTGCGGTGGTAACGGTGGCCTTGCTGACGGCACTGGCAAACTTGGTTGCGATGTTCATGACGCTTTGGGCGTCGCAATTGTTGCCACTTGTGACGGGCCAAGAGGATGGGTTGCCATGGCTGGCGATGGTGCAAATCTTGGGCTTGTTGGTGCTCTTCAGTGGCTTCTTTGCCGCGGTGTTGTTGTCCTTGACCAGCTATGCTCGATCCTTCAAGGAAGCTCAGGCTTACTTGATTCCGATCATGTTGCTCTCCTTGACTCCCGGTGTCTTGTCGCTGATGCCGGGCGTGACATTAAGTGGCCCAATGGCGATTGCACCGCTGGTCAACATCGTGCTGCTCGCTCGCGAAGTCTTGCAAGGCACCGCTCAGGCTGGGCCCGCGATGCTGACGGTGATTTCCACGGTGGGTTACGCGTTTGCAGCGATTTCGATCGCGGCGAAACTGTTTGGCGGTGACGCCGTGAGCCGGACCAGTGGTGCCAGTATCGCGGGTTTGTTCACGCGTCCCGCTAACATGAAGTTGGTGCCGACAACCCAAGCTGCTGCGATGACACTGGCGTTGCTGGTCCCTCTGTATTACTTGTCCAGCAACTTCTTGGTGCAATTTGGTACGACCTTGGAATTGTCGTTGGCTAATAAACTGCTGCTCAGTGCGTTGGCGTTGATCTTGGCGTTTGGTTTGTTTCCTTGGTTGGTTGCTCGCTTCAATCGATGTCAGTTATCAACCACTTACCAGCTCAAGTCACCCTCGGCACTCTCCATCGTGGGTGCTGTTTTGGTTGGTATTGGTGCTTGGGGCGTGATGCAGGAGTTGTTTTTGCTGGCTGATGCGATGGGCATCCGTGGCTTGGATGACGAGAAGATCGCTCAGGCCAAGGAAACCGCCCGTCAGCTACAAGATGTGCCGCTGGTCATTTTATTGTTTGCCATGGCTTTGACGCCAGCGGTTGTGGAGGAGTTTTGTTTTCGTGGATTTTTATTCACCGCTCTGAAGCGTTTGATGACTCCATGGCGATTGATTTTTGTCACCGCTTTGGTGTTCGGTTTGTTCCATGTTGTCACTGGGAACATGCTATTGCCCGAGCGTTTTCTGCCCACCACAGCGATGGGCGTTATTCTCGGCTGGATTGCTTGGAAGACGCAGAGCATTTGGCCGGGAATCGTTGCTCACTTCTCGTACAACGGCTTGCTGATGACGATCGGCAAGTATCGTGACCAGCTCGATTGGCTGGGGTCCACCGACGGTGAAAGCAAGCACTTGCCAATGAGTTGGCTGATCCCGTTAGTGATTGTCACGATCGTTGGATTGCTGATCGTGCATGTCGCTTCAGTAGTCAAGTCCGACGCTGTCACACAGGAAGTTCATCCAGGGGCGTGATGCCTTGACCAGGCCAATGATCGTCTCGGTAAGGTCGCTGCCGGTGACTTGATCAAAGCTAAGAGGGCTCACCGCGATGAAGTCCTTTCGCCGTAAGTCCTCGATCAGCGGATGGTCTTTGGGGTAACCGCGAGGAGCCGTCTTCAGAGACTCGCCCACGATGGTGAAGGCATCGCGGAATCGCTTGGCATTCTTGGCTCGTTTCCAAACCGCAGGGTTGTTGACGATCGCTTCGCGAATCTGACGCAGTGGCTGTGCCGATGGCCGCCACAATCCAGCGCCGAAGAAGCATTCATTGACTTCCAGGTGGATGTAAAGTCCCGGTGCATGGATGTCAGCGGCAGACTCGTGACGAAGTGAGATGCCGACATTTGTTTTGTAGGGATTCTTGTTGCCTCCGAATCGCGTGTCTCGGTAAACACGCATGATCGATCCACCGTATCCTTTTGCTTTGACAACGATCAATGGGGCTGCTTTAGCAAGTGGCTTTTGCAGCGTTTCAAGCCAGGCGACGGCCGGATCAATGATCTGCTCACGGTAACGCGGCTTGTTTTCATTGAACCAGGGCCGGTTGTTGTTGTCTTCTAGCTCCGCCAGGAACTGAAACAGATCTTCACTAAAGTAGGGTGTCTTCATGGAGTTTGGCGCGGTTGCGTTAATGATTCATCCGTCATGAGTGTTTGCACCATGGCGCTTCCTATTTGCCGCTGGCCATGGATCGATTGACGCAATGGTTGCCGTTCTAGATCCATCCACAGCACCGAGCCAGCGTTTCTTTTGCAACCTTCATCGCGTTAGTCGTCATAGGGTTCGTACAAACGCGCGGCTTCTTGATGAGGCGCATCCCAGCCGAGTTCCTTCAGCAGGTCACGCCGCTTTTTTATATACCACTTGGCGTCAATGTAGTCTCGATTCGCCTCCAATAATTCTAACGCGCGGCCTCGATCGCCTGCGCGGCGCAGCATGCGATCATCGATCAGGATGAATTCATGGCGCTGTTTTTTGGTGATCTCGATCAGGCGTTGATAGGCAGCCTGCAATTGAGATTCGTAACGCTGTTGATGTTGGATTGGCCACCGATCGATGACATCGGGCAGTTCGCGATAGGCGAGTGCACGCGTTAGCCGATAGCGCGTGAAGGCCAGCGACCAACCGGCCTCCGTTTCAAGCGTCTGAAGTTCCGGCGAGAGTTTTCGAGACAGCAGGCCGTCGAGTTCATTGGCCAGCGGGATCGTCCGCTGCAAGTTCTCCTTGCGCAGCTCTCGTGTGTCAATGGCCAGCAATCGCGTTTGCAATTCGATCGCTTGCAACCAGTCATTGGCGGCAAATCCAGCGGGTCTTGGCAGCTTGCGAAGTCGCGGTTCTTCCTGAAGTTGATCGCGTTTGGATTGCTCAGCGCGAACACTCTGCATCTGTCCCGGTTTCCAGTCGGTCAGCCAGTTTCGGCGAGCCAGGATTTCCGCACGACCGGATGCCGTGGTCTCTCCGGCAAGTCGTTGTGTGAGCGCACTTAGCCGGTTGTGTCGCCATGCCTCAGCAGATTCCGGTGGGGGTTGTGACCACACGGAGGTCGGCGCACAGGCGATCCAAAGCAATATCCCCGACCACAAGAGCGTCTGCTTCAGGGAGTTTGGCTTCCTGCTTTGAACATGTTTGCATTTTGGTTGATGTTGCGTTTCCCCGGGTTTTCTCTGGGCAATCGCGATTTCATCGAACCGGGACTGGGTCCGTAGGGTGCCGTGCTTGCACGCGCCACTGAAATCGCAGCCCACCTTTGGGCCGCAATCACGTGGATTTTCCGCCTCCGCACCACCGGACTCAAAGATCTTCAAAGCAGTGGAGTTTAGATGCACCGGTTTCTGATTCACGTCGATCATTGATTGCCAAGTGATGGAAAAGCAGTTTCGTGCGTCTTTTGCAAGCCTGGTTAGGCGAGCTTGTAATAGCTTTCCCATCCCTTGCGTGGCGGATGCCCCTTCAGCAGTTCGTTGGCGCGAGCGTTGTTGGTGATCTGTCTGGTCTTGGTATCGAATTTTAAGTCATCGCCCAGACGCTGGGCGATGCAACCGAGCATGAAGACCTGCGTCAAAGGCCCGGAGATTGCAAACGATGAATTGCAGTACGGGTCTAATCCGGCGGCGGCCTTCAGGAAGTTGTCCATGTGATTGGTCGACGTTTCGCTGGTGGCGGACTTGGGCAAGTTCGCACTGGCTTCGGCTTGCTTTTTGCCGCCGACGATTTTCAGCGACCCCGAGTGAGTGCCGCCGACGAAGGTCAGGTCATCGCTATAAATGGCTTTTCCACAAGCAGGGATATTTACTCCCTCTTCGGTCGGTGGACGATTCTTTACGCCGTCGTACCAATTGATCGTCATCTCAGGCATGTTGGGGCCGCGTTCGGCAAAGTCGAATGCGATGGTTGTTCCATGCGGATAGATGTAGTCGTTTGGCTTTTCGATCTTTTCGGCACGAATCGTATGCGGCAAGCCAAGTTCAAGGAAGCGATGAATGGTGTCCAGGGTGTGTGGCCCCCAGTCACCGAATGCTCCGTTGCCGTAGTCATACCAGCCGCGCCAGTTGCCTGGATCGTATTTTCCGCTGTAGGCTCGTTTGGGCGCCGTTGCCGCCCAGACGTCCCAATTCATTCCCGCAGGCATGTTCTCAGCTTGGGGGAAGTCTTTGATGTCGCCCCAAGGATGCCAGCGCCGTCCCTTATTCATGCAAGCATCAACGCGGCGAACATTCTTGATCACCCCATTCTCGACCCACGATTGAAATTGCAAACGCTGACCGCTGGAGTGTCCCTGATTACCCATTTGGCACTTCACGCCATACTTCTTTTCAGCGGCAATCAACAACTCGCACTCTTCGAAGGTATGAGCCAGTGGTTTTTCCACATAGACATGAATGCCCATCGACATGGCTAACATCGCGATCGGAAAGTGAGCGTGATCAGGAACGCCAATCGTACAGGCGTCGATCTGATCGCCCATTTTCTCAAACAGTTCGCGAAAGTCATCAAAGATCACTGCATCATCGCATTGACCTTTCATCTTGCCTTTGAAGCCTTCGGCGCGAGACGGAACGACATCACACAAGGCGACACACTGAGTCAATTCATGACGAACGGCTTCTGATCCAATCGCCGCACCACGGTTTGCACAACCAATGACAGCAAGATTCAGTTTGTCGTTGGCAGCCACGGCGCCCTGTGCCGTCGCTGGCAGTATCGCCAGCGCCGACGATGCGACGGCGGCACGTTTGATCACTTGGCGACGATTCGTTGATGTGTTGGCAATGGGTTCGATCATGGTAGGCAGGTGTGAGAGGGGTAGGTGTGAGAGGGGTAGATTGTAGTTGAAATGAGTTCTGTGATCCGGTCGGTTTTCACCAGGTGAGGGAGTTGCACGCTGGCGATCAAGCGTGAGTGGCTGGGATTCACGGCTTGTCGAGTGATTCCCATTGGGGACCGGTCAGTTTTTCGTCGCGGGGCAGTTTGGCTCGTGGGCCGAGCGCCCGATAAATGGCTTTCATGGTGGCCGGGTCGGGTTTGACGGAACCTGGACGCTGGCCCATGGCAATCAGCATCGGCGTCCAGCCGTACTTGTTTTTACGATCCCAGATCTCTGGATCGGCGCCAAGTTCTGTTACCAGTGAAACCATTTCCGGAGACAAGCGATACGCGGCGGCGTGCATGATCGATTCACCATTGTCATCGACATGATTAATTTGCAGTCCCAAATCATGGAGCGAGAGGACGGTTTGGCGAATTTCCGCGGCGGTGCCTGGATGTTCTCCAACGTGATGATTTCCAATCCCGGCCGCCGCCAGCAATGCCGTGCAGCCGTCTGCATTGGTCAGGGTTGGATCCGCACCAAGTTTTAGCAGTGTTTTCATCAGCGGCAGGTCGCAGGTCTGGCTGGCCAGTAAGAACGGCGTTGCACCTCGGGTGCCAAGTCGTCCCTTGGGCGTGCTGCCTCGTTTCACTGGTAGATTGACAGAGGCGCCCTTGTCGACCAATGCCTTGACAAATTGCAACGCAGAGAGATCGCCTGTGACTCGCGGAGGTGGGTCGCCTTCAGGGTTGTCACCTTTTTGTGGCCGGCGAACCCAGGCGAGTGCATGGAGCGGCGCGAATCCACTGGATTGATCATTGGGGTCGGCACCTTGTTCGACCAGTTTGAGGGCCAGTTCGTAATGTGCGCTTTCGACCGCCAGCATCAACGGCGTCATGCCTTTGCGTGGGTTGCGACCAGACGAATTCTTGGGCTTCATCGGTTGATTGACATCGACGCCCAAATCACAGAACAACATCGCCGTTTCCGTGCAGCCTTGTCGGCAGGCAAAATGAAAGGCAGTGAAGCCGGAGCCGGTGGTCACAGAGAGATCTGCTCCGTGTTTGGCAAGTCGGCCGACCGCGTCCGCATTGCCGTATGCCGCCGCCCACATGATGGCCGTTTGACCGCTGCGTTGTTGTGCATCAAGATCACTGCCCTGTTCAACCAGCTTGTCGATCAAATCAGCACTGCCCTGCTTGGCTGCCAGCATCAAATAGGTCACGTTGCCAACATGCGTTCGTTCAACGTCTGCACCGGAACGCAGCAGTTCAGCGGCGATCGATGTGTGCCCTTGCGAGCAGGCAATCCAAAGCGGCGTGATGCCATACTCGGTCGCGGCGTCAACCGGGGCTCCTGCAGCCAGTAAACGCTTGGCCCAATGGATGTCTCCGTGTTGCACGGCCCAGTGCAAAGCCGTCATGCCGTCGGCTTGCTTTTGTTGAAGCAGTTGTTTCGCATCGCTTTGCTGCAAGAAGCGGTTTGCTAACGCATGGTCTTGCTGTTCAATGGCGTCCGCCAGGGGACTGATTGAACCAGTGTTCGAGATGGTCTGCTGTGCATCACAACAGAGGGTTGTCAATGATGCCTGTGAAAGGATGGCTAGGCATAGGCCAAGCCAAACGGTGATCCACCAGCGGCGAGTGTTCATGTGCGTCTTCATCGCAGGGAGGCTACCGCTAGAGAGAAACCGGGTCAAACAACTGATCCACGGTTCCTGTGCTGTCGGCAAAGGTTTCCAGTGGAACACCCACTTTGTTCAAGAGTGTTAAGTGCAGGTTGGCCAGTGGCTCCGGCGAATCGTATCGAATGTGTCGTCCGCCTCGCAGGTTGCCAGCTGCACCACCGGCAACAATCACAGGCAGGTTGCTGTGGTCGTGCCGGTCAGGGTCACCCATGCCACTGCCGTACATTAGCAAGGAGTGATCCAGTAGGTTGCCGTCGGCCTCGGGAGTGTTTTGCAGCTTCTGCAGAAACTCAGCAAACAAGGAAACGTGGTACTGGTTGATTTTCGCGACCTTTTCTAGCTTGGTCGGATTGTTGCCATGATGAGTCACCGGATGGTGGGGATCAGCGACTCCGATTTCAGGATAGCTTCGCGTGCTGGCTTCACGTGCAAGTTGAAATGTCGTGATCCGTGTGATGTCACCTTGAAAGGCAAGCAGTTGTAAGTCGAACATCAGCCGCGCGTGGTCGCGATACGCGGCAGGCACGCCGACCGGTCGATCGAGGTCCGGCAGCGGATGATCCATGGCGTTGGCTTCGGCTTTGGCAATCCGTTGCTCGACTTGACGGACGCTTTCTAAGTAACGATCGATTCGCTCACGGTCCTGTGAACCCACACGAGACTTTAAACGCTTGATTTCACCGACCACGGAATCCAACAGGCTGGCGCGGTCACGCAAGCTGGCGGCGCGTTGCTGTGGAGTTCCCCCGTCACCGAAGAGGGTTTCAAAGACCAATCGCGGATGCGCTTCGGCAGGCAGTGGCGTCGTAGGTGAAGACCAGGAAAGATTGTTTTGGTACACGCAGGCATAGCCATTGTCGCACTGGCCGACGGTCGAAAGCATGTCCATCGACAGTTCCAAAGAAGGTAGCTGGGTGTGCTGGCCGATCTGTTTGGCAGCAATCTGATCGACCGTGGTGCCCAGTCGGTAATCGCTGCTCTCGGTCAGCTTTGCTTTGGCTGCACTCAAGAACGCGCTGTTGGATGTGGCATGAGAGCCTGGGTAGGCATTCTGTAAATCCATCCCCGTGATCACAGCCACTTGTTGCTTGACAGGTGCCAGTGGCTGCAAGCTGCGCGGCAAGTTGTCCAGTGACTCGTCTTGTGGCGTCCAGTGGGCGGGGTTGAATCCCATCGGAATATAGACGTACGACAAGCGGCGTAAGTTGTGTTTGGCGGCGGCGGTTTTTTCACTTGCCGTGGCACTGGGGATCATCGCATCGAGCAACGGCAACCCAATGCAGGCTCCGGCACCTTTTAGGGCGGTTCTTCGCGAGAGCGCTATCCGTCTGAGAGGACGCCCGGTCGCCGTGTTGGCGTCATACGCAGCCGTGGCTTGAGCTTGCTTGGATGGAGGTCGTTTGGACATCAGTGCAGTGACTCTTTGGTTCGGTATCCGAAGGGTTGACTGGTGACGATTCCCGTGATCAAGTCCTCAAACCGGTAGCCTGTGCTGGCGGCCTGTTGAACAATCTTGCGAACGTCAGCCGCGTCGCGATGGTCTACGCCGCGGCCCAATCCGTAGGTTAGCAATTTTTCGACCAAACAGCGAACAAAAGGCTGCGGGTTGTGCAACAACGCATGCTCAAGGTCCGCCACACCGTCAACTTCGTTGCCGTCGGGAAGAGTGCCCTGGGAATCAATGGTTGAGTCCAGGTTGAAGGCGCGCCATCGTCCGATCGCGTCATAGTGGTCGAGTGCAAATCCGATCGGGTCCATCAGTCGATGGCATCCAGCGCAGGCTTCGTTCTGGCGATGCTGGGCGAGTTGTTCTCGGAAAGTTGTCGCCGTTCCCGGTTGGTTTTCCTTGATGGTCGGCACATTCGGCGGCGGTGGTGGTGGAGGCGTGCCCAGCAGATTTTCCAAAATCCAGTTGCCGCGAATCGTCGGTGACGTGCGCGTTGAATAGGAGGTCACCGCTAAGATGCTGGCGTGACGCAGCAAGCCGCCTCGCGGTGAATCTGCTGGTAATTGAACTTGTCGAAAGTGGCTGCCCACGACACCCGGGATTTCATAATGCGTCGCCAGTCGCTGATTGAGAAACGTAAACTCGCTGTCAATCAATGACGTCACTGGTAGGTTGTTTTGCATCACGTGCCGAAACAGCCATTCGGTTTCTTGGCGCATCGACCGCCGAAGGTTTTCGTCGAAGTCCGGGAATAAACGCAAGTCGGGTTTGACGGCGTCGACGTTGCGCAGATACAGCCACTGGGCAGCGAAATTGTTGACCAGGGCTTCGCTGCGTGGATCGGCTAGCATGCGTTTCGCTTCGGCCGCCAGTTGTTGCCGGTCAGAGAGTTTGCCTGCCTCTGCCAGTTCAAGCAGTCGTTGGTCTGGCCCACTGCTCCAAAGAAAGAATGACAAGCGCGAGGCAAGTTCAAAGTTGCTGATCGGCGCTGGCTTGTCGTCGCTGGCTGCGGATTCGATTTTGAGAAAGAAGTTCGGATTCACCAAAATGCTCGCCAAGCCGCGTTCGATCGCTCGTTCGAATTGTTGTTGCCACAGTGGCGTCCCGTTGATTGACTGCGCAGGTGCGGCGGTAACCGTCGCATCGCTACTGGTGACCGTGGGTTTGAGAGCTTCCTGAAACAATCGCATCGGGACTGCCAAGTCTGCGTCGTCGATCGGACGCCGATAGGCTTTGAAAAGCAAGTTGCGAAAGTTCGTTTCCGCTGCGGCCTGCTGTGATTCAATGGAATCGTCTTTCGGGATGGCGGTGAAGATCTTGCGTCGGCTGCCAGTCGATGAAAAGTGTGTGCTTGGTTGCTTGGCAATCGCGGTCGCTGCGGGTTGACTGCCGTCTGTGGTTTGTTGATCGCCAGGGCTGAGTGGTCCATAAACTGTGACCTCAAAAATGGCTGGCTGTTGACGCGGGTGTCGGTGGCGATTGTAAGAGGCTTCAAACGGTTTGCGTTTAATCTCCAGTAGCGAGTCGCCTTGGTGGACAAAGGTCACGCCTAGATCGTGCATTCCGGCAGTCACGTGTAGGTCCGTGTTCAGGTTCGCATCGACCTGTGTGAAATCATTGCGGCCTTTGGGCTTTTCAACCTGAAAACGGTGACGCCGTTTGTTGTCGATCAAGATGTCTAGTTCGTGAGTCCGGTACAGCCCTTCGACTTTTTCATCACGGTCACGCGTCAAGCGAACCGAGACGCGATAGGTGCCGGTTTCTGGAAACGCGTGTTTCAGATTCAATCCACCCCGGGTGCCCAGCGGCAACGGGGACAGATGGTATTCTTGGGTCAAATCAGCGGGCAGGCGGATCGTCCAGCCGGTTGCAGTGCCTCCTTGGCGGCCCACAGCAAGTCGGCTGACGGCTTCGGCGGCGCTAACATAGCGATGGATCAACGCAGGAGATAATTCGCCCACGGTGATGTTGTCAAAGCCATGGCTGGATTCATCTTTGGGCAGCCACTGCGTGGCATCAATCTGAATGTCCAGCAAGTCACCGATGACGTTGGCGTACTCGGTTCGTGTCAGCCGTCGAATGGTGTCAACGTTGGGAATGCGAGGCTGTTGCCGATGAAGCTGATCGAGTCGCCTGGCAATCGCTGTGCTCACACGCTGGTATTCACTTTCCTCGGGACGCTCTGCATCGGGCGGCGGCATTTGCCGGGTTTGCAGCCGGATCAGGATTTGTTCCCAGTGCTGACGGCCGTCCAGGTCGTTGGCCGTTAGCTGGCTGAAGTCACTGTTCCCGAGGTTCAATCCGCCCGCAGCGTCGCTCTCGTTGTGGCAGTCCAGGCAATACGTTTGGCTGAACGCATTGAGCGACGCCGGCTGATCGGCATCGGTCGGGCGACCGGCCAGTGCAACGAATGCAAGGCCAAGAAGCGATGGGCCAAGAAGCGCCAAAAAAGATCGATCGAAGCCAGGCACGCCACGGGGGCGGCCCGGCTGGAGCGGGCTGGAAGTGATCACGATAGCTAGCCAAAATTTCAAGGGAAAGCGATCGTGCTATTGTAACCGAACGCTTAGGTGCGGATGTTCCCGTTTCCCTGCACCACATATTTATACGTGGTCAATTCGGTCATCCCGCATGGTCCGCGAGCATGGAACTTGTCCGTCGAGATGCCAATCTCAGCACCCAGGCCGAACACGCCGCCGTCGTTGAAACGCGTGCTGGCGTTGACCATCACGGCCGAGCTGTCCACGCCGGCGGTGAATTGGTTGGCCGCCGCCAGTTGAGCGGTGATGATCGCATCGGTGTGGTGCGATCCATAGCGGTTAATGTGTTCGATGGCGGCATCGATGTTGGGCACGACTTTGATGCTGATGGTCGGGCCCAGGTATTCTGCGGACCAATCGTCGTCCGTCGCCGGGACGCTGTGATCCAGATGCTGTGACGCGAGCTCATCTGCGCGAAGTTCGATCCCCTCGGGCTTTAATGCCTTTTCGATCGCCGGCAGTGCTTGGGCAGCGATGTCTTGATGGATCAGCAGCGATTCGCAGGCATTGCAAACGCCCATTCGCTGGCACTTGGCGTTGTGAATCACCTTGGCTGCCATCTCTGTGTCGGCTGCCTGGTCCACGTACACATGGCAATTGCCGTCGTAGTGTTTGATCACCGGCATGGTGGCTTCAGCGGTCACGCGGCGAATCAGTCCTTCGCCTCCGCGAGGGATGGCAACGTCGATCAAATCACCGAGCGACAGGAATTCTCCAACCGCGGCGCGGTCGGTGGTCGAAACCAATTGCACGGCATGTTCTGGAAGCCCCACTTGGGCCGCAGTCTTTGCCAGCACATCGACAATCGCTTGGCTGCTGTGGATGGCCTCTTTGCCGCCTCGCAAGATGACCGCATTGCCGCTCTTGACGCAGATCGCTGCGGCGTCCGCAGTCACATTGGGACGGCTCTCATAAATGAAAAACACCACGCCCAGCGGGACACGCTTTTTGACGATCTCTAAACCGCCGGGCCGAGTGAAACCAACGAGCACTTGGCCCACTGGATCAGCCAGCATGCAAATCTCTTCTAACGCCGAGGCGATGCCGTCGATGCGAGCTTCGTCCAGTCGCAAACGGTCGACCATCGCATCGGTCAGGCCGTACTGTGGCGCCATTTCCAAATCACGCTGATTGGCAGCGATGATCTGCTGGGCTGACTGACGCAACGCAGTGGCTGATTCGGTCAGCCAAGTGTTCTTGATCTCTGTGTCCAAGGTTGCCAATCGAGCAGAGGCTTGGGCGGCCTGTTCCGCGGTTTGCCGGCAATAAGCTGAAAGGTTCGCTTGTGTGGGCGTGGGAGCAGATTCAGTAGACATGTTGATTTCGGCGACAAAGGGAATGTTGCAACGGGCTCAATTGGCCGGTCGGGTCGGGAAAGGCAAACGCTGGGCTGAACCCGGCTGCTGCGATTGCCAGACTGCTGCGATTGCCAGGGCGATTGCAGCCGCCTCGCGCGGGAGCCAGGTGCCGGCAAAGCGGACCCGAACAGACCGACCGCGAAGGCTTAAAACATAACGACTGAACCGGGAATTCCCTACCCTCAGACTTTTTCCGCCCGCTTGCTTTTTACCGCCAGGCCGGTTTCACCGGGGGCGAACGTTGACGCCGGCGGTCAATGCCGATACGGTTTAGTCTTGGCAACCAGCTTTGGTTTTGCTGCGGAGCGGCCCTGTTTTTCAGACGGCCCTGCTTTCTTCATGGCCCGGCTTTCCATTTGCGGAGTGACGGCCTTCGACTTCGGCGGAGATTATGCCCGAACTAAAAATGCTATTTCTTGGCGATATCGTCGGCAAACCGGGCTATAGCGCGGTGCTGGAAAACGTCGCGCGCATCCGCGACGAAATGGATTTGGATTATGTCGTCGCCAACGCTGAAAATGCTGCCGATGGATCTGGCTTGATGCCCAAGCAGTTCGATCAGCTCATCGATAGCGGCATCGATGCGGTCACGCTGGGAGATCACATCTACAAACGCAAAGAGATTCTCAGCAGCCTCCAAAAAAGCGACCGGATCGTCCGCCCGGCGAACTACCCCGAGAGTTCCACGGGGCGTCGTTGGACGATCATCAAACGCAGTGGACGGGCACCGCTGGGAATCGTTTCCGTCATGGGGCGAGTCTTCATGCGGCCGGTCGATTGTCCGTTCGCAGCGCTCGATCAAGTGCTGGAAGAAATGAGCGATCAGTGCGAACACATTCTGGTCGATGTGCATGCCGAAGCCACCAGTGACAAGCAGTGCTTGGCGCGGTACCTCGATGGTAAAGTCACCGCCGTCTTGGGAACCCATACGCACGTGCCCACAGCAGATGCAACCGTCTTGCCAGGTGACACCGCGTTTCAATGTGATGTCGGCATGTGTGGCCCTTACGAAAGCATCATTGGTCGAGACATCGAGCGCGTGACGCATACCACGCGAACCGCTGAACCCTGCCACTTTCATGTTGCCACCGGAGACGTGCGCTTGTGCGGTGCCATTGTGACCGCCGATCCTGAAGGACGCGCCACCGGAATCGAACGCTTTGAGAAACGCGTTGTGGTTCACTAGATCGACTGGCTTGGATCGACTGGGGTTTGCCCGCTGGCAGGCCGTAACACTCCGATCGGTGACAGAGTACGGTGTTGGCGGGCGATCCGGCGCCGTTAAAGATTCTGATGCAGGTTTGCCCTCAGCGGGGCTTTTCATCAGCGACAGCCAGACCTGTGGGGGTCAAATCGAGGTCAATCACCGCTCTCTGGAACATCACCCGCGGCGAGCGTTGGCGCCGCAAATCGCCCATCGATGGGGTCGCTCGATTCGGCAACCAGCCAACGCTATTTAGCGCGGACGGCCAAGCAATTATTGATCCGCAGGTCACCGGCAACCGTTTTCACGGCTTCCTGAGCCAGTTGCTTGTGGTAGAAGCTGCGAACATCGCCGTGTAGACGCAGTTCGTTGCTGTCTTCGTCCACACGCAGTTGTCTGAGTTCATAAACGGAGCTCTCGGCCAGGACGGCCGATGCTGCATCAACGATCGGGTGTGGTTTTGTCAATTCCATGATCTTAGACCCAAAGGATAGAAGGGCGAACCTAAGCGTTATGTGTTGCGCCTCTAAACTATCACACACTGTTAGCGTCTTGGCCACATGGCTTTGCTGAAAAACAGACCCTGCCACAGGAAAATGTTGCCGCTGGTTTAGCCATCTTCCCAATCGCTCCCCGCTCAACTCCGGCACGCACTCACTGCATGCACATCAGCAGATTGTGGCGCTCGCATTGCAATCACGGGCCTGCCAGAGCGGGAGCGCAACCTGTAAACAGTTTTTTGCTAGCAAAGGAAAAGCAACAATCATCGTTTTTTAGTTAATGTCTCAATCGATCTTGACCGAGCGCACGGGGGATCTTTATTGTCTGCCTCGTCGCCAAGAGAGTCTTTGGACACTTCGTGGTGAGAGAGATTTGATGTAGCCGTTTGGTTCTGCACAGGCAGCTTGCCAACCATCGCTTCGATGTAATCGAGTGGTGTTGCAAGTTTGCTGCGAACGCAACGAGTGAACCAACCTGAAGGAACAGGTCAGTGGTTGCCGTTGGGCGTCTAGATGAGATTTCGCACGCGTCCGCCGGGTCGCAGCAAGGATGCTGCGAGTGAAGGCGGGCCAACTTGCTGGCCGGATTGCCTCTCGAGCAGTGACGGTTGGGTAAGCGTGGGATTTTGTTTGTCAATCACGCACATTGATTGATCGTTTTCCACAAAAACATCACTTGCTTTCAAGTTTGTGCATTTGACACAATGCGAGAGCAAGCTGAGTTGCCGGTTTGATGAAATCAAATGGGCAACCGCAACAATCCACCGGCTCCCGGTCCACACAAAACGTTATCCTCCGCCCCCCTAGGATCTCGTATTGGACCGGGGGCTTTTTTTGTTTCCGCACTTGATCGTGCGGATCAAATTTCGGGCGGGAGCGGTGATTCAGGATCTGCTGCTGAAGGGGGCGTTGCGGCAGCGTTGGGCGTTGGGATGAAGCGATAGCCCGCGTCGCGAATGGTCAACAGATGGACTGGCACAGCGCTATCGGGTTCGATGATTTTTCTCAGCTGGGCAATCGTCTGGTCAACGGCTCGGGTTTGTAGCTTGCCGGAGATCTCCCAGACTTCAATCAGTAGTTCGCTGCGTCCGATCACGCGATCAGGGTTTTCGGCAAAGTAACGGAGGAGCCGAAGTTGCTTGGGCGTGATGGCAACCGGTTTCCCATCCACAATGACCTCGTGGTTGAGGAAATTTGCGTGCACGTTGCCAAAGGATGTCGTTTGCAAGGCGGCAGTGGGTTTTCGGCTATGGGCGTTGCCGGAACTGTTTTGTGGGGTTCCGATCGCCGCCAGTTGCAAGAGGTTTTTGACTCGGCTCAGCAGTTCGTCCAGCTCGAATGGCTTGTTCATGTACTGGTTGGCGCCGGCGTCAAAGCCGCGTGCTCGATCTTCGGCCAGTGTCCGAGCGGACAGCATCAGCACCGGCGTGTTCACTCCAGCATCACGAATCGTTTCACAGACCGTGTAGCCACTCATTCCAGGCAGCATCAGGTCCAAGATGATCAGGTGAAAGTTGTCGTTTCCCGCATCGACTAAGCGTAGCGCGGTGGGGCCATCGTTGACTAACGTGACGCGATAGTTTTCCGCTTCGAGGTTGTACTTAATGCCGACGCCGAGGTGTTTCTCGTCTTCGACAACAAGGATATGTTCACGCATCGCGGTTCGTGGGTTTGCCAGGTTGTTTGTGCAGAGGGGTTTTGTCAAACGGATTGACGTTCAGCAGTAGGGGGCATCGGTTGCCCAGTCTGCCGGCGCTGTTTGTTCACTAGCTTGTCAAATCTGGATCGCTGTTCGCTGTCTCGTGAGGCTCAGGTGGCGGTTCTGCATGGCGCAGTGTGACTTCAAAAACAGTTCCGTCGACGCCATCAAAATCGGTGCGGCTGTAGATCCGCACCGCTGCTCCCAGGGTTCGGCTGATGGTTCGCACCAAGTGCAGTCCCAGGCCGGTGCCAGGTTTGCTGCGTTGGAGTTCGCTGCCGATGCGCACGAAGCGTCCAAAGATCTTGCGACGCATATCGTAGGGAATTCCTTTGCCATTGTCAGCGATCGAGACGATGACTTGGTCCTCTTTGGTTCTTGATCGCCTGATCGAGGCGACCACATTGGTTGGGTTTCCGCCATATTTGATCGCGTTGTCGATCAGATTTCGAAACAGAATTTCTAGCTGAAGGGCATTGCTGTGAATCCAGGTGGGGTCGCCTTGCAGGTCCACGGTCGACTGGGCAACGCGGTAACGCATGCAAGCGGCTTGAGCACATTGCTGAATCAGTTCATCAAGGCGGAACACCTGTTCGTCGTCCGATCCTTGCCCTCGGTCGACCAGCGCCGTGTCAAGCAAGTGGTCGATCAGCGCATCCAGACGCTCGATGTCTTCCAGCATGATTTGGTAGAAGTCTTGCTTTTGCGCTTCATCAATCGAGTGCCGTGACACCGTCTGCAAGTAAAGCTTGATCGAGGCCAGAGGACTTTTAAGTTCATGGGTGACCGAGTCGATAAAATTGCTCTGACGCTGGTTGAGTCGAAAGGCTTTGACGGCCAGAGCAAGATAGAAAATCACGCCAACCAAGATGGTGATCAGCAGCAGGCTGCCGATCACGAACAGTGTCCAGAAAACAACGCCGCCCGGCGTTTCGTCGAAAATCCCTAGAAAACTGAGCAGTGCCCAGATCACTCCCAGGGTCACCACCAGGACGATGAGTGTGACGCCCAGAGTGACGGGAGCCTTGATGGAGCGACCTTCGAGCATGCGATTGTGAGGGGCAGGGAGAATTGCGGATCCAGGCGTGATTCTGTCGCGTGAATCGGTCGGGGAGCTGCTGTGCTGAGCAGTTTCCTGGCCGTGCGGTTCAGAATAGCCGAATTCCGAGATGGCGGTAGCGGCTCGTTTTTTTGGAGGCTTGGGTAGCCCTGGGGGATTGGTGGGTTTTCCGGGGAGGGCGTGTCACCCGCTCCACGGGCGTAGGTGCGTTTCCGGCAACGTTCAGGGCTGCGAAATGTTCTCAGGAAAAAAGTGTTTTTCCCTGTTGCTGGTGGTGACTGGCGTCGCGTTGCACGACAATAATAGAATTAGGCGGGTTCAATTCCCATAAGGATTAGCGCGGGTCGGATTTGATGAATAGTCACCTTCAAGAAGTTCGGATTTCGGAGCAGGCGTACCGTCAAGTGAATCTTGATGCTGCCCGCGCCGCGGCTCGTCAACGTTTCTGTCCTGAGCAAAGTGAAGTGATGCGTGTGCGATGCATCGATCATCGGGAAGAAACGGAACAAGAGTACGGCCACCAGTTATGGTTTTTTGAAGGTCATGGTGTCGATCCGTCGGAGGGATCGTCCTGTGTCTACGGCGTGGTTGAATACCAGGTTGAATACGGATGCACGGAGCTGGTTGAAAACCGTGTGTTTCAAACCACGCAAGAACGCGAGCGTTTTCGTAGTTTGTACGAATGTGAAGTGATCAAGGTCGATTGGCGCGGCATTGTGTTAAAATTGCTGGCTGCTGGTTTGATGTCAATCATCTTCTTTCTGGCCTACACACGGTTGATTCAGTCTCTTTGATCCACTGTCGGTGTAGCGCAGCACTGGATTGACCTGATCAGACCATCTCACAGGGATCTTTGTTTCTATGGCTGCTTGCTAAGTAGCTAGCTTAGGTGCCGCGTGGTCTTTTGCAGTGGAGCATCTATGCCAGGGTCGGGGTTGAGCAATGGGACATTTAACGCTGGGAAGTTGAGCGATGAGGATTCGCTTGCAGCCGATTCAGATTCGGTCGTCAATGTTGATGATCTAAAAAAGACCTATCACAGTTACACCTGGCGTGGTCGCAAGCATGTGCAAGCGGTTCGCGGCGTCTCGTTGCAAGCGCAGCGTGGGGAAGTGTTTGGATTGCTGGGGCCCAACGGAGCTGGCAAGACCACGTTGATCAAAATGTTGCTGGGCGTGATTCGTCCTTCCGCCGGACGAGCGACGGTGCTTGGGCAATCCATTGGTAGTCCAGTCGCACGTTCACGTGTGGGTTATCTGCCTGAGTCCTTGCGTGTTGATCGACATCATACCGCTCGATCGGCCTTGCGTTACTACGGTCGGTTGAGCCGCATGGACGCTCAGTCGATCGCCCGGCGCAGTGATGAACTGCTTGAGCTGGTGGGTTTGCGGGGGCGCGATCGCGAGCCGGTCGTGCGGTTCAGCAAAGGCATGTACCAACGCCTTGGCTTAGCTCAAGCCTTGTTGCACAATCCGGATTTGTTGGTCTTGGATGAGCCCACCGACGGGCTTGATCCGGTCGGTCGAAATGAAGTCCGCCGAGTGATCGAGCGGTTGCGTGACGCGGGCAAGACGATTTTTCTAAACAGTCATATTCTTCAAGAAGTCGAACTGGTCTGTTCGCGAGTGGCCATCATGGCGGCCGGGCAATTGAAAGCCATCGGGGCAATCGATCAGCTGGCCGACCAAGGGCAGCATCGCGTCACCATCGATGTGCTTCAAACGGCAAACGCTGCTGCCGCACCCCACAGCACCAACGCCGCACCCCACAGCACCAACGCCGCACCCGACCTGAGCCCCAATGCGGAACCACCGTTGCAACTCTTCGATCAACAGGGACAGTTGATTGACCTGGCTGGTTTTCCCACGCTGCAGTTCACTCGTCAGCGTGTAGCGGTCCGATTGGCGATGGAGTATGAATCGCAGGCTCAGATTGATCAGTTAGTCGATCGGCTGCGCCAGTCAGGTTGTTCGATTGTCGGTTTGTCGACCGCAGGCGAATCACTTGAACAAACCTTCATGCGTTTGGTCGGTCCAGCGGTCGGCAGCGATGTTTCAGAGGAAAGTGCTGTCGACAGTCTAGGCTCCGTTGATGGGCAACGGGAGACTCAGTCGCAAGCGATTCAATCGATGGCAGTTCAGGAGGCGGGGGAATGAGACCTTATCTTGCGGTGGTGATGGATTCGTTCCGTTCCGCTTTTGCCTCACGCATCCTCTGGATTGCCTTTCTGGCCATCTGGCTCTTGCTGGCGGCGCTGGCACCGATTGGTTTTCAAGAGGTGTACACGACTCGGTTTCGCGGGGAGGAGCTTTCAAATGGGACGCAGCTCAAAGCCATGTTGGCCCGCGGGTTGATTGATCCTCAAGAAGAGGGCACCGCGTTAGGTCGGTTGTCGGCTGCCATGCCTGGCAGTTTGAAGAAGCAACTGCGAACCGTGGCGCGACAAAACACGCCGATTCAAAAGTGGGCCTTGGCAGACGGCCTGAATCGTGCACTCGATGACGAGAGCTGGTACGACCAGGAAGCCTGGCAAGGCACCATTCGCTTGACCGAGTTGAAGGAGCTCGACAAGCTTTCTGAGAAACAGATCACCGAGGACCAGCGGCGGCGGCGTGCGCGATTGCGCATTGAAGCAGCACTGCCCGGTGGGCTGATCCCACGGCCGTCGCGGTCGATCAATTTGTCCTATGCCGGATTTGCTTTTCCAGTTGATTTTCCAGTGACGAAGAAGCAGTTCCTTGTGCTGGTCAATCAGTATGTGATTCCCGTCATGATGGACTGGTTGCTCGGGTTCATTTTGGTGTTCTTAGGAATTCTGGTCACTGCGTCGATCATTCCAGAAATGTTGCAGCCAGGGTCGTTGCACTTGTTGGTCAGCAAGCCGATCTCGCGGTTTGGTTTGCTGATTGCTAAGTACATCGGCGGTTGCACCTTTGTGCTGCTGTGTGTGTGTCAGTTGGTGGTGGGTTTGTGGGCGATCGCTGCTTGGCGATTGGAGCTTTGGAACCCAGCGATCCTGTGGTGCATTCCGGTGGCAGTGTTTTTGTTTGCCGTTTATTTCAGCGTCTCGTTGCTGGCGGGTTTGCAGTGGCGTTCCCCGATTCTGTCGATCGGTGTGACATGTCTGTTCGGCGGATTCGTGTTAGTGGTCGGCATCTTTGGGGGCTACTTTGATCAGTTTGTAACGGGGCCAGAGCAGATCTCGTCGATGGTCAAGTCAGCCGACCAGTTGCTGGTGACCACCCGTGGGCGGCAGTTACGCGTGTTCAATGATCAGGCCAATGGCTGGGATGATCTGTTCGATAAAGAATCCGTGCGCCGGCGAGACTTGCTGGTTCGGCCGGTCGCGATCAGCGACGATGTGTTTGTGAGCGCCAAAATCAGTGGTGGGCAATACAACCTGTATGGCAACGGAACGCTGGAGATGCTGGTCTTGGATCGCCGTGCTGATTACAAGCCCATCCCGCTGTTGCCAGTGCCAAATGGGACGCGGCAATTTCTGGTGTTTGGCGATCAACTGTTGGCCATGAATAATGCCGGCTTATTGGCCACGCCAGTATCCAGTGTGCTGCAGCGGATTGAAACCGAACGCGCTCGGCTGGACGATCAGGGCGATGATTCAGAGTCGGAGGAAGAGGCCGCTGAAGCGAACTCTGAAGTGACCGATCAAGACCTTCAAGCGGTCAACCAAATGGAACAACTGGCGTGGACGCAAGACTTGGTCGGCAACCTGTTTCGCATGCAGGGAGGTGCTGTGGAGGAGTTCCAGCCCATCCTGCCAGAAGAAATCCAGTTGGTGGAACCCTTGGCGGCGACGGTCGCTGCAGGCGGCAAGTGGTTGGTGCTGTACAGTCGGGGCCGGCTGTTCTGGTTCGGGCAGCCCGCACCCTCGTCGGATCAAACGACGCTTGAGTTGATCGGGCAGTTAGAACTCCCCGGCAGTGACGCGGCGCGAACGCGTTTGGCTGCCAGTGGTCAGCAAGTGCTGGTTGCTCGCGCTGATGAACCGGTGCGTTGGTTGGACCTGGCCAGTGGTAAGCTGGTCGGTGAAATCGAAGTCGGCAGTCGGGACTCAGTGATTGATGTTTCGACGTTGGCCGACAAGCCAGTTGCGGAAAATGATGTCGCCTCAAGCGGGCGGTTTGCCGTCCTGACCAGCGATGGCACGCTGCATCTGGTCGAGCGCCAGGGGGACGCGTTGGCTGCCCGAACCTTGGGGCTTGATGACGTGCATTCAATCGATTTTGATTCTGACAGCCAGCGATTGTTGGTCGCACATGACATTGATCAAGTGGAGATTGTCGCTGTGGCCAGCGATGGAAGTCTCCTGTCCGACCGCTCGATTCGTGCCACCCCTGCCGGATGGCGAAAAGTGGACAGTTGGGTGATGGAGCCATTGCGGACACTCACGCCACAGACCGGTGAGCTGAGCGAGACCGTTGCTGGCTTGGTCAGTGGACGAGGCTCGTCAGCGATCGAGCGAGGGTTTGGCGATGCGGAGGTTCGGCGTTACCGAATTTGGCGGCCCGTGCTCAGTTGTGGCATGTTCATTGTTGCCATCATGTCGCTCTCCTGCTTTCTATTCGTTCGGCGCGATTTCTAGACACACCTGCGGCCATTGTGTCAGCCAACGATTGTCGTACATCGGCCAACCAGTGGGCGACCGTTGGGCTGTTGCGTTGGCATGCTGCGATTAGGGGCGATTGGGGCGCGATTGCAAAGAAAAAACTCTGTGGTATTCGCCAAGGCCGTCACCATTGCCTGGGGCCTGGGCTAAGATGTTGGTTTCCGAACGAATCGTCCCCTGTCAATTTGCCTGCTGATGCCCGTCGGGCGTTGGTTGTTTGGCAATGTTTTTCAAGCAGTGGTTGCCAGGGAGGCGATTTGAGCTGATGTTCACTCGCGTGTTTCCTCACGAGTCACTTTCCGGGACGCGACCTTGTTGTCGCCTCCCCGCCCCTTCCTGCCAATAATAGCAAGTACACCATGAAGTTGAAATTGTTAGGACGTTTGCTTAGTGCGTCTTCTCGCGCAGCCTTGATCGCAGGGCTGACTGTTGCTTCGGTCGCCGTGGGCGGTTCGATGGCTCAGGCTCAGGATTCCGATGGCTTTCGCCCCTTGTTCAATGGGAGCGATTTGGACGGCTGGCATGCGCGTCCACACTTCAGTCCGATCAAGTTTGCCGAGATGTCCGACGCGGACCGTGAAGCCAAAAAGCAGGCTTGGATGGCGGACGCTGAAAAGCACTGGACGGTCGAGAATGGCGAATTGGTCAACGATGGTCATGGTGCCTACTTGGTGACCAATGATGACTTTCGTGATTACGAATTGCGTCTCCAGTACAAGACCGTTGCCCGAGCGGACAGCGGGATCTATTTGAAAGGCACTCCACAGGTGCAGATCTGGGATTACACCGATCAAGGTAAATTCAAGCTCGGTGCCAACAAAGGCAGTGGTGGTTTGTGGAACAACAGCGCTGGTGCTGACGGGAAGGATCCTTTGGTGCTCGCTGACAAGCCCTTCGGTGAATGGAACGATGTTCGCATCGTTCAGGTCGGCGCGCGGACGTCAGTCTGGCTAAACGATAAACTGGTCGTCGACAACGCCACGATGGAGAACTTCTGGGATCGCAAGAACCCGCTGTTCGTCAGCGGGCCAGTGGAGCTACAGACGCACGGCGGCGAAATCCGCTGGCGAAACGTGAAAATCAAAGAATTGTCTGCCGATCAAGCCAACGAGTGGCTGGCAGGAAAAGGGGACGAAGGTTTCGCGACCGTCTTCAATGGCAAAGACCTTGCTGGCTGGACCGGTGCGGTGGATAACTACGAAGTGGTTGACGGCGCGATCCGCTGCAAAAAAGGAAAGGGCGGCATGCTGCTGACCGAACAGCAGTACGGTGATTTTGTCGCTCGCGTTGAGTTTCGTTTGCCAGCCGGTGGTAACAATGGCTTGGCCATTCGTGCACCCAAGTCAGGCGACCCTGCCTACCAAGCGATGTGCGAATTGCAGGTTCTTGACAACACCAGCCCGAAATACGCCAAACTGGACGATCGTCAGTATCACGGTTCGGCATACGGCATGGCAGCCGCCAAGCGTGGTTTCCAACGCCCTGTCGGACAGTGGAACTATCAAGAGGTCACCGTCAAAGGCAGCACCATTCGTGTGGAGCTCAACGGCACGGTGATTTTGGACACGGATCTGTCCAACGTGAGCGACTACATGGCTGGTCGGCCGCACCCTGGCAAGGATCGCAAAGAGGGGCATTTCGGGTTTGCCGGTCACGGAGATGCGGTTGAATTCCGCAATGTGAAGCTGAAATCGCTCTAAGTTGATGACGCCGATTTTCCGTCTGCCAGAGCGGCTTTCTCTGGCCGACGGGTGGTTGTGAAAACGCTGTGAATTTGCTAAGCTTGGCGGCTTGCGCGAGCCCGAATTTTGCGGGTTTTTTGCAGCGTTTTTTGCCTTTTGCTAGGACACCACGTTGGCAGACGATAACAACGAAAACGACGGACAGGGTCAACCTGGAGATAACCAGGATTCTCAACCCCCCATTGACCCTCCCGGTGGGCCCGATGCGGCGGCAGGCGGTGCAGACGACGGCGGTGATCCAAATGGCGATCCAAACGCGGTTCCAAGCGGCGGTTCTGACGGCCGCAGTGTCGTTGACATCGACGGTGGGGCCGGCGCCCTGCGGATGATCGACCTGCCGATCGAAGACGAGCTCCGAGAGAGCTACCTGACGTATGCGATGAGCGTCATCGTCAGCCGAGCCCTGCCAGACGTCCGCGATGGGCTCAAACCCAGTCAGCGGCGGATTCTGGTCGCCATGAATGACCTGAATCTCGGCCCCGGCAGCAAGCGTGTCAAATGCGCCAAAATCAGTGGTGACACCTCCGGTAATTATCACCCACACGGTGAATCGGTGATCTATCCGACGCTGGTTCGGATGGCTCAAGAGTGGAACATGCGTTCGCTGTTGATCGATAAACAGGGGAACTTCGGTTCGATCGCCGGCTTGCCACCGGCTGCGATGCGGTACACCGAAGCCAGACTCTCGGCTGTCGCTGCGACAATGCTGGATGATTTGAAGCTCGATACGGTGGACTATGTGCCCACCTATGACGAAGCTCGCACGGAACCCACCGTCCTGCCCAGTAAGTTTCCCAGCCTGTTGATCAATGGTTCTGGCGGGATCGCGGTCGGGATGGCCACCAGTATCCCACCTCACAACCCTACCGAAGTCTGTGACGCGGTGATCCGGTTGATTGATCATCCGGAAACCACCATCAACGAGCTGTGTCAAATCATTCCCGGTCCTGACTTTCCCACCGGTGGCACGATCTGCGGCCGAGCGGGAATCATGCGCGGTTACAAGACCGGTCGCAGCACCATTGTCTTGCGTGCCAAGACAAAAATCGAAGAGATGCGCGGCAATCGCTCACGCATCATCGTTTCAGAGATCCCCTACCAGCAGTACCGTGACCGAGTCGTCGAGAAAATCGCCGCTCTGGTCAACGGAGATCGCATCAAAGGGATCTCCGGAATCCGTGACGAGTCTGACTTGAACGAACCGGTTCGTCTGGTCATTGAACTCAAACGCGGTGAAGATCCTGAAGTGATTCTGAACCAGCTGTATCAGTTCTCGCCTTTGCAAGACACCTTCTCGCTGATCTTCTTGGCGCTGGTCGATGGCAAGCCTCGTGAGCTGACGCTAAAAGAAATGCTGATGGAGTTTCTGCGGCACCGTGTCACGGTGATTCGCCGACGAACTCAGTTCTTGCTGGCCAAAGCGCGGCGTCGCAAGCACACCGTCGAAGGCTTGTTGCTGGCACTGGCGAATATTGATGAGATCATCCGAACGATCCGCACCAGTCGCACTCAACCCGAGGCCAAGCAACGCTTGATGGGGATTGAATGCCCCGCCTCGATGTTGCAGCGAGCCCTGGGCGATGAAGGGTTCAAAGAGTTCCAGCTCGAACGCGGTGAATCAGATGCCTACACGCTGACCAGCGTGCAGACCGACGAGATTCTGAAGATGCGTCTGGGGCAGTTGGTTAACCTCGAACAGGAAAAACTGACCAAGGAACACGGCGAGTTGCTCGAAGAAATTCGTGATTACCTCGATATTCTCGCCAGCCAAGAACGTGTTTACGGAATCATCAAGGATGATCTCGAAGAAATCAAACGCCGCTTTGGTTCCCCACGCCGAACCGAAATCAGCGGCGAAGAACTCGGTAACTTTGACCTCGAAGATCTGATCACCGAAGAAACCGTTGTCGTTTCCATTAGCCATAACGGATACATCAAACGCACGCCATCGAGTGTCTATAACACGCAGCGTCGCGGTGGCAAAGGTTTGCGTGGTGCCAAGACCGATGGCGAAGATCCGATTGAACACCTGTTCGTTGCCAGCACCCACGCGTATCTGTTGTTCTTGACCACCACCGGCAAAGTCCGCTGGCAAAAGGTCTACGACTTGCCAGATATGGCTCGTGATGCCAAAGGCCGCGCAGTGGTCAACTTGCTGGCACTGGAGCCGGGCGAGAAAATTGCTTCCTGCCTAGCGATTCGAGACTTCAATCAGAAAGGTGCCTACGTCGTCATGGCGACACGCAGTGGCCTCGTCAAGAAGACACCGCTGGAGCAATACAGTCGTCCAAAACGCGGTGGTATCATCGCCATTAAATTGCGTGAAGGCGATGAGTTGGTTTCGGCCAACGTGATCGGCCCTGGCGATGAATTAATCCTTGTCACCGAAACCGGCATGGCGATTCGTTTCCGCGAATCAGATGCTCGTCCAATGGGACGCAATACCTCTGGTGTGAAGGGCATCTCGCTGATCAGTGATGATGCGGTCGTTGGCATGGTTGTCGCCGAACCGGAGGCCACGCTGCTGACGGTTTGCGAAAACGGTTACGGAAAACGGACGCCTTTCGGGGCCAATGCCGCTGCAGAGGATGCTGCTGCTGACGATGCAGACGGGGACGCAGGGTCCTCCTCGGCACGCTACCGGACGCAGAAACGAGGTGGCAAAGGATTGCGCGATATCAAGACCAGTGACCGCAACGGGAAAGTCATTGCCATCGCACGCGTCGATGATCAAGACGAAGTCTTCCTGATGTCCGCCAAGGGCAAGTTGCAACGGGTCGCTGCTGGCGAGATCAGTGTGATTGGTCGAAACACCCAGGGTGTCCGAATCATGAACATTGATCAAGAAGACCAGTTGGTCGCCGCCGTGCGAATTCCGCCTGAAGAAAGCACTGATGAAGAAGGTGCCGTCGAAGAGGCTCAGCCCGCGCAGTAGAGTTGCTGCCGGCCGCGCCAAGCAGCATTGACTTGAATCTACCTGTCCCATTTCAGGGAGAGTTGGCAGCGAGCGACGCTGGCCAAGGTTCAAGTCAACGTGTAAGCCTCAGCCAACCGAGAAACCGCCCCAGCGGATTGACCGCTGGCCGCCGCTTTATCATGCTTCTCAAGCGGCTTTGTCTCGGTGGCCCGTTGAGAGCCAAGAAGCCCAGCGGCGTTGCACTTCCGAAGCAGGCAGGAGTTTGGCGATTGAATCGCGGCGACAAACGCACGTGGTAGACACAACTGCCATTTGCCACTGTCAGCAAGCGCTAAAACAGCCTGTCATCGGCTGCATCAGCCGAGAGCTAAGCATTGGTGATTGAGATGGTCTTCAAACGCCGTAAAAAACGGCAGCGATAGGAACCGATCCTTCACTAGCCTATCGCCGCCAGTGCAATCCATTGCCCCATTGGATTGGAGCGTGGTCGCTGCATTCATTGCCACTTGCACGCCCAAGCGAATTCGTAGTTCGCTTAGTGCATTTTTCCGCAGGTGGATAAAAATGTCAATCTAGATGTACCCAACAGTTTAAAACTTTCGGCGATTTCTGAGTGCGCCGTAAAGAACTGCGGTTATTGCCAAGAAAACGAGTAGTGATTGTTTGGAAACGACATTGAAGTGCGCAGATACGCTCGCATTAGCGTGAAGGGAAAGCGATTGATGGAGCAAGTGCATCAGGCCATTGCAAAGTGGGCCGGCAAACAGTCCGCCGCGACCTGACGGGGCAAGTGGACTGTTCGTGTCCGGCTTGCCCGTTGATTGTCCGATGAAGTGTTACTTGATGGTCTTCAACCAAGCATCGTAGCGGTCTTGGATTGATGAAACCGAAGGCTCATCGCCTTCGGTGACGACCACGCGGTAATTCATTTCCAGCGGTTTGTCAGCGGTGAGCGTGGTTTTGAAGAATGTGCCAAAGCGCCCGTAGGGTCGTTCTGAGAACAGAGCGGGTTTGGGCAAGTTCGGGTTGTCGAAGTATTCGACGGTGTACCGCTGATCGCCCAGTTTGAAGGTCTCGGCGAACCAGTTCAAGTTGATGTGTGGTGGCGGATCACCTTTGTCGCCCACCTGGATCGCCTCGCGTTCTTGCGGCTGATCAGCGGGGCGCAGAAAGCGAGCCCCGTTGGAATCCGCGACGGCTTGGCTGGCTCGGAACTGGAACCCTGCGTGTTGGCGATCGCCGTTCAGAGAGATCGTGCCGCGTTGGCTCTCAAGTTTGGTCTGCCAATCGATCGTCATGCTGCCGGCGTCGTTCTTGCTGACCGTCACGGTGCGAGTTTCCTTGATGACGGGGGCTCCGTCGGGGTCATTCCAGTGGATTTCGGCGGTCATCGTGCCGTGGCTTGCGTCGGCTTGCTGATTCAGGAATTTGACATGTCGCAGGTGGGCGCCGCTTTTGCAGTGCCAGAAGTCGTACTGGGGGCCGTCGTCAATTTTGGTTTTGTTCCAGCCGACAAACAGTCCTCGGTGATGGGTGAATTTGCCGCCCGCACCTTTGGTCAGTTGTTCACCGGACCGAGGGCCAAAGACATGGTGGAACACTTTGTACGTGTCGTGAATCGCTTCGGGGCTACTTTGGTCAAAGGCAAACATGTACCGCAGCACGGGTTTGTCGTTGTAAATCAAGTCGCTGGTGTGTTTGGCTTCGTCTGTTTTCCAGGAAAACGCCTCTTCAGCATTCAGATTGCCAAGGGGGGCAAAAGCAAGTGTCGCCAGGGCCATTAGGGCTGGCAGAGCATTCAAAGAACGGCGCATCATGATTCTTCGCAGGATGGGAGGGGGGCGGGACGCAGAGATTCAATGCCCTGCACTGGCAAATATCATAGACCAAATTCGCCCCGGTTTCGGCCCTGCTTGGTGAGTTTCGACCCCGGCTACACTGCCGTGGCAAGCTGTGAAGGAATTTCACGCCAGCGGTCAGTTCGTGGCGGGGATCAATCGGTGCCCCGATGCCGTTTCAGAATGGGAAGAAGACCGGAATCAGTACCATGGCGGTGCTAAAGACGATGAGGGTCAGGGGCAGGCCAAAACGCAGGTAATCACTGACTCGATAGCCACCAACGGTGTACACCATCAGATTGGTTTGGTAGCCAAATGGCGTCAAGAAACTGGCCGAAGCGGCGATCATCACGGCAATCACAAACGGTGCTTGCGAGACGCCCAAGGCCTCGGCGGCACCCATCGCGATCGTCAGCATGATCAGGGCAGCGGCCGTGTTGGTGATTAATTCGGTGCAGATCGCGGTTGCCAAGTAAGTGATCGCGAGCGTCCAAAACGGTTGGTTGCCCGCCAAATTGATCATGCCGGTGGCAATCGCGTCGGCGGCTTGGCTGGTTTCCATCGCGTTGCCAATCCCGATCGTGGCTCCGATCACGATCAGGATCCGCCAGTGGATGGAGCGTCTTGCTTCGTTGGCGGTGCAGCAGCGTAGGGCGACCATGGCGATCGCTGCGACCATCGACGCCGCCAGAATCGAGGTGATGTTCAGTGCCGCGACCAAGGTCATTGCAGCCATAATGGTCAGCGCGATCCAGGCCCGTTCGTGACGGCGGACGGTGTCACCACTGACTTGGCTGACTAAATAGAAGTCACGCAGTTCTTTGGCGCGGTGCATAAACGAAGGTGAGGCTTCCAGCAGTAGCACATCCCCGTTTTCAAGCCGAACGTCACCGATCTTGCCTTCCAATCGGCGATTGCCTCGGGCGACGGCGACGACCGCAGCGTTGTAGTTGCTGCGAAAGCGGCCTTCGCGAATGGTCTTGCCCAGCAGTGCGCAGCGCGAACTGACAACCGCTTCGATCAGCGTCCGCCGCCAAGCGGGTTCTTCTAGCTTGCGACCTTGGTCATCGGGGGTCAGCAACCCACGGATTTTTCGCAGGTCAACGACCGAGTCCAATGCTCCCACCAAGATCAATGCGTCTTCGCCTTGCAGGACGGCATCAGGCTTGGCGGGTATGACTTGATCGCCACGCTGAATTTCAGCGACGTAAAGGCCGGGTAGGTTGCGCAGTCCAGCGGCTTCAATCGTCTTACCCACCAGTGGGCCGGCCCCATCCACCTGAACTTCAACGGTGTATTTTTTGGGATCATCGGTGGCGCTGACCGCTGCGCGACGATCGGGCAGCAGTTTGCCACTGAGCAAGATCATGTAGGCCAGCCCCAGGATCGTTGCCGGCACGCCAATCAGCGCGGGCTGGAAGAAGCTGATTTCTCCGCCGTAGGCCGCCGCGTATTCTTTGCAAACGATCAAATTCGTGCTGGTGCCCATCACGGTGCACATGCCGCCCAGGATCGCGGCATACGAAAGCGGTAGCAGCAGTCGCCCAGGGCTAATCCGCAGTCGTTTGCAACAGTCATCAATGACCGGCATCAACGCAGCAACCACGGGGGTGTTGTTTAGAAAGCCGCTGACGGAGGCAACTGGGATCAGGATCCGCAGTTTGGCACCGGTTTCGCTCTGGGCCCGATCAAGCAGCCAACCGGTGGCCAGCTTGGTTGCCCCCGTTGCCTCCAGTCCCGCCACCACTGCAAACAAAAGCGCAATCGTGATCAGGCCTTCATTGCCGAACCCTGCGACAGCCGTCGAAGTCTCCGGGAGATGGGTTGATCCGGTCAGGTTCTGAACCACGATCAAGATCGCCAGGCCTGCCAACGCCAGCACATCGGTGGAAGCCAGCCGAGCGGCAACGCTCACCAGCAGCCCCAAAGCGATGGACAGTGATAGCCAAGCTTCCCAAATCATGCCAGTGAGTCAACCTTGTGTGGTAGAGTTCCAGTGCGGTGAAATTCCAGTGTCGTTGGAAACACGTTCTCGCAGCCCCAGTCCTGTGAATCTGTCCGGTGAATCTGTCCATTCGTGCCGAGAATCTGTCCAGCAGCATCAAACGATAAGACGCGGGGGCAATTTTGACAGTCGATGATGAAAAATGTCGGACAATTGGCCCGAAATTTCATGGCACTGGCTGCCGCAAAACCTGGATGCGGTATTGTCTATTCGACATGAGCATTACAATCGCTATCAAGCGAGAAAACGCGACGTTTCCTTTCATTGAGGGATTGGTCACCGAATGACCCTGCCGGAAAAGCGATCACCGATTGACGAACTGCGACTGCGCTACGAGGAGCTAGCGGAGCTGGCCGGGTCGCTGGCGCACGAGATCAAGAATCCAATCTCGGTGATTCATATGAACATCGATTTGCTCGGTGAAGACCTGGAGGAATTGAACGCACCGGAAACGCGGCGTGCGATGGAACGCGTGCAAATCGTCCGTGAGCAGTGTGAGCGGATGCAAGGGCTGCTGCGAGATTTCATGAAGTACACGAAATTAAGAGATATCGATCTGGTTTCGGGTTCGCTGAATGATCAGGTCGAGGCGGTCTTAAGAGCCTATTCGGCCGAAGCCAGCCAACGCGGCATTGAGATCAAACGCTATCTTGACGGTGATCTGCCCTACATCGCCTTGCATAGTGACTCATTGCAAGCCGCCCTAATGAACTTGGTGAAAAACGCCATGGAAGCGACCGATCGTGGTGGGCAGATTCTTGCCCGTACCTACGTGACCAAATCAGGCGTCGCGATGGACTTGATCGATACCGGACGTGGTGTCGACAACAACACCATCTTGCACATGTTTGAACCGTTCTACACCACCAAGGAAGGCGGCAGTGGATTGGGTTTGCCGACCGCACGCAAAACCATTGAAGCACACGGTGGTCGGATCGGCGTGCAAAGCGAAGTGGGACAGGGCACTAAGTTCACCTTGGAGTTCCCCGCTCTGCGACGAATCGTTTCCGGTCTGAATGAGACCGAACAGGATCAGCCCGCAACGTAACTGATCTGATGGACATCCACCCCTTCGTTCGAATTCGCCGTGGCGCGATCTCCTTGGTGGCGATCGCGATTCTCTCGGTGCTGGGATTCCGCGTCTTGGCCGGCTATGGCTGGGTGGAGTCGGTGTGGATGATGGTGATCACCATTTCAACGGTGGGCTATGCCGAACAGAGCGATCAGGGCACGCTGTTTCAGCTGTTTTCCATTCTGGTGATTTTAGTTGGAACCACGGCCGCAGCTTACACCTTCACCGGTTTCGTTCAGTTGGCATTGCAGGGCGAATTAGATCGAGAATTTGGGCGACGAAGAATGAAAAAAGAAATCGCGAAGCTAAAACAACATACCATCGTTTGCGGTTTTGGTGGCAGTGGCCGAATCCTGGCACAGTACCTCGAGAAACGCAACGACAACTTTCTAATCATCGAACAAGACCCGCTGGCGTTCCAGCAGGCCGTTGAATATGGCTACACCGGAATCCTTGCCGATGCCAATGACGATGAGACGCTGGTCAAGGCTAGTGTGACCGACGCCAAAGCCATTGTGATCGCTTTGGGATCCGATGCCGCCAATGTCTTTGTTACGCTCTCTGCTCGTAACCTTTGCCCCAACGTGCGCATCGTCGCACAGGCCGAACAGGAAAGCACTGCCAAGAAACTCTGGCAAGCCGGTGCCAATGAGGTCGTGATGGGACACCAAATGGTTGCCCAATACATGTCCCGGTTGATCACCCGTCCCGTTGCGGCTCGCTTCTTTTCATCGCTAAACAGTCCCGAGTTTCAAGACTTGATGCTGGACGAATTGATCATTCCCAAAGGCAGCGCGCTAGAGAATCAATCCATCGCTCAATCACGCATTCGTGATCAGCATCAACTGTTGGTCGTGGCGATTCGTGATGACGAAGACCGATTGCACTTTAATCCGCCCGGCCATCGCAAGCTGCAGGCGAACGAAACGCTCGTCGTGATGGGCAACCAAGATGATGTCGAAGCGTTTCAAGAAACGTATCAGCTGGTCGAGGTGAACACTTGATCTGCGAAGGCTGAACCAAGTTGATGCGGCTGCTGATGGTTCGTCGCTCGTTAACACTTTTCCAACAAGCAATCGACATAAGCCTCAATGCGGCGAATGTTATTTGCCACGTCCACCGGCTCATGTTCTTTGACGGCGTCTTCACAGCAGCGAGCGATTTCGCTCAGCTGTGGCAAGCCAACCGTGCCGCCCGAGCCCTTAATCCAGTGAGCTTGCTTGGCGATCGTTGGCAGATCACCAAGTCGCAAGGCTTGGTGAAGTTCAGGCATCTGCAGGTGCACTTTTTGAATCAGTTCAACAGCGTATTCGCGAAGCCAATTGTTCGGTAGATCGGCGACGGCCTTGTCGCTATTTCCGGTAAAAAGCAGTGTTTTTGTTGACGGCAGAGTCACAGCACGTTGTCTCCCAGTAGGCTCGTCATCGCCTAACGCAAGCGTTAAGAAAGCAAGAGTCACGACGGAATCAAACGCTACGCTACTCTGCCCGGGAAGGGGGTGGCAATCCGCTAACCGCGATGGTATCGATGCTCTGATGTCCTAGTCGTAGCGAATCGATCAATCGTTCGACCGCTGGAGCAAAGATGTCCTTAAAGACATGCAGAAAGCCATTCAGGCAACTCTGTCAAAGAAGGCGGCCTGCCCTTGGGGCCAATGGCTTAGGCTCTTCGGACGACCACATGCGACCCTTGTTTGTTGACCACTTTGACGTTCGTTCCCTGGTCGATGAAATCGCCATCACTGACCACGTCAACGAACTGATCGTTGAATTGAATTTTGCCACTTGGGCGTAGCGGGCTGACCGCCTTCCCCGTGTCGCCAACAGCAATCACTTGCCAGCCGGGAACGTCATTGGTCGGGATCGCCGTTGCCTGGGCAGCGTTCAACGTTGGGGGTGCCAGAGTCAAGCGACTTAACCCGGGGATCGAACCGATGTATTTCGAGATCGCGATCAGCGCGATGAAGAACCCTGTAAAGCCACCGAAGATCGTCAGTGCATCGCCGCCCATCGACATCACCTGCTCTCTGGTTTCCGGAATGGTGAATCGCTGCGATGCGAGCAGCAATCCAGCAAACATCAGCAACATGCCTGAGATGCCTGCCACACCAAAGCCGGGCACGACAAAGATCTCCAGCAAGACACAGATCACCCCCAAGCCGAACAACGTCACCTCAAGCCATCCTGCAGTGCCGCCCAGAAAGCGGCTCCAGAAGAACAAGCCAAAGCAAGAAATCGAAATGATGCCACCGACGCTCATCCCGGGAGCGCTCAGTTCAAACAGCAAGGCAATCAGTCCGACCATGATTAATACCACCGCCATGAAGCGTGAATTCAAAATTGGAATCACGTAATCCATGGTTTGGGTATCGTTCTTGACGATGGGCGTTTTAAGATTCAACTGATTCGCCAAGCTGGCTTCATTGACCGCAACGTAGTCGGCAAGACCGAGTTCCACAGCGCGCTGCCCGCTGACGAATAGGAATCGATCTTTCTCGGCGTCAGGCAGTGGTTTGCCCAGTTCCCATTGATCGGCATCATCCATCAGTTTGTATTCTTTGTCACTGATGTAACGCAGCGTGCCGTCTTCTTTGTGTTGGGCGTGATAGACCAGCATGTCCTTGCTGGACATCTTTTCGACCAGCGCGACAGGGCGGCCGTTCGCCTTGGCAATCGTTAGCACTTTGGGGATCAAACTATTGAGCTTCTCGGGAACATGGCGGAACTGTCCGCTGGAGTCCATCGTGATCATGCCTGCGTCACCAATATGTGCTCCCGGACGCATGGCGATGACATCGCAGGCAAGGCTGACAAAGGCGGCCGCGCTGATAGCGTCTCGCTCAATCCAGGCAACGGTTTGGATCCCTTCGGTCTCCATGATCAGGCTCGCCATTTTCAGGCTCGCGTCCACCTCCCCGCCCGGGCTGTCAATGTGAACGAGGATCACGTCGGGGTTTGCGTCAACGGCTTGCTGGAACTTGCACGCGAAGACTTCCAGCAAGCTTCGATCGATGGGACCGTGCAGCTGCACTTGAATTGCGTTGCGAGCCGCAGCCTGCTGATCAACAGCCGGTTTTTCCTGAGCCTCTGCGGTCTGAGTTCCAGCGACAAGCGAAAGAATGACCGAGAACAGGCAGGCCATCAAAACGCTGCCGATGTTGAACCGCAGGCGGGCTGGCATTGGCTGGTTGCAGAATCGTGATCTGATGTGATTCATTTGGCTGTTCACTTGAAAATGGTCAGTCCAGCGATTCCGAGCTGGCAAAAGAAGGAGCGCCCGCCCGGGGAAAGAGCCGCCTGTTGCATTGTAGGCAGATTTTTTGTCTGCGCAGGGCGATCGCTTCGGGCAAAAACGCATTAAATCTCTCGTTGAAACACTCGGTTCAGCGATCCTCCCGCTCTCGAACCCCTGGCCAAGTACGATAAGAGACGATCAGTGGACTAAAATGGTTTGCACAGAATTTGCAACTGGCATGCAATCCCCTTCCCCCATTCGAAAGAGTTTGAACGCATGAAATCGAAATCTCCCCTTGCACGCTGGCGCGCGCTTGCATGTCCAGGGCGCGCGCTTGCGTCTTTGACTCTGACCGCTGCTCTGTTTCTGGTCTTGGTTCTGCCAGCTCGGTCAGGGTTTGCTCAGCGTCCCAGTGACGCGCCCGTTGCGTCGATCGCTGGACAATCACTTGATGCCTGTGCCCAGGATTTGCAAAGCCCGAATCGAGTGGTGCGTTTAAGAGCGATTCGAACACTTGGCTTCTTTGGTCAACCGGCGGCCGACGCTTTGCTGGAGGCGCTTCAGCATGACGATACCGCCGTGCGTTTTCTGGCCGCGGCGCATGTTGGACGATTGGGTGGCAAAGCCTTGGAGCAAGCTCAGCCCCAGCTCGCTAAGCTGGTCGCACAGGATCAGCCATTGCCAGTGCAAATGTCTGCGGCCTACGCGCTTTGTGAGGCCGGTCAAACCAAGCAGTATTTGCCCGCCTTGATCACGGGGTTGCAACATTCCGAACGCGGTGTCGCCTGTCATGCAGCTGACTTGCTAGCGCGATTAGGCAAGGACGCGCAAGGGGCTCGATCAGCACTGCAGGACGTCTATGCCAGAAACAAGCCCGGCGTCAAAGGGGGTGATTATCACTTGGGCGGTGCGGCCAACAATGCCCTGCGTCGCTTAGATGCCAAATGATGCTCGTCTGGTGATCCAGTCACGGATTGAGTGTGCAGGTCCTTGCGTTTTCTCGCATCGATCCTTTCCCGCGTTCATTGGTTCGGTTTTATTGTTATTGAGTTTCCAGACATGAAGAACATCTGTTTCAAGCCTGATGGCTTGCTGCTTACCTTGATCATTGTTTTCAGCCCCTGTTGGGCTGATGGCACGACCGCGAATGCCGATTCGCGTCCCAACATCGTATGGATTAGTTGCGAGGACATCTCGCCGAACCTGGGTTGCTATGACGATCCACACGCCATCACGCCTCACTTGGATCGCTTGGCAGCTGCCGGCGTGCGATTCGATTCAGCGTTCACCCCGGCGGGTGTTTGCGCGGTGGTGCGTAGCAGTGTGATCACGGGCATGTACGCTCCGTCGATCGGTTCACAGCACATGCGTAGCAACATCATTCCTCCAGCGCACGTCAAAACGCTTCCTGAGATGTTGCGAGCGGAGGGGTACTTTTGCACCAATCGCAGCAAGACGGATTACCAGTTTTCGCCAACGCCCGCAATGTGGGACAGACAGGGGAGCAAACACCAGGATTGGCGCGAACGCCCTGACCCCAAACAGCCCTTCTTTTCGGTGATCAACCTGACTGTTTGCCACGAAAGTCAAATTCGTCATGGTGAAAAACGCCATCAACAAGTGATTCAGCAGATTGGAAAAGAAAACCAACGCGATCCAGACGCTGTGGCAGGGACTTTGCCTGAGTACCTGCCTGATACTCCGGCGACTCGCAAAAACTGGGCATGGTATCACGACAACATCACCTTGATGGACAAAATGGCCGGCGAGGTCTTGGACCGTTTGGAAGCGGATGGTTTAGCTGACAACACGCTCGTCGTGTTTTGGAGCGATCACGGCATGGGGATGCCACGCGGTAAAAGGTGGATTTACGATAGTGGAACACGGATTCCCGTGATCATGCGCTGGCCCGATCATTTGCCCGCTGACTCCGCGCGTGAAGACCTGGTCAACACCGTTGATTTAGCACCCACCATGTTGTCCGTTGCTGGAATTCCCGTGCCCACACACATGCAAGGCCGCGTGGTGATTGGGGCCGACCGGCAGGACGAGCCGCCTTATCTATTCTTTCATCGCGATCGGATGGACGAAGTCTATGAGTTGCAGCGCGGTGCTCGCGATCGTCGCTGGAAGTACATTCGCAACTATATGCCCGAGCGAACGTACGCGCAGCGAATTGATTACATGGACGCGATGCCAGCGATGCAGGACTGGCGCAGGCTGAACGCGGAGGGAAAACTTTCCGGCGGACAAAAAAATTGGTTCGCAAAAGAAAAACCTTTTGAAGAACTTTATGACTTGGAAAATGACCCCTGGGAATTGAACAACCTGGCAGGCACGAGTCAGTATGGTGAACGGTTGGCCCGGATGCGGGGGGCGACCGAGGATTGGCAAGAGCGCATCGGGGATACCGGGATGATTCCCGAAGCCGTTTTGATGGACGAAATGAAGCTCGCTGGAGTGACACCGCAGGTCAGTAAACCCGTGGTGCGGATTGTTGGCGGGAAAGCTGCCATCAGTTGCCAGACCGATGGTGCATCGGTGGTTTATCGTTGCCGCAGCGCCGGTGATGGTTGGGAAGATTGGAAGCTTTACGTGAAGTCCGTTGACTTGCAAAAAGGTAGGGAAATTGAGGCACTTGGCTGCCGAATTGGTTATCGAAATAGCCAGCCAGTCCGCCAGTTGGATGAGTGAAAATCTGCTTGATCAAAGGCCTGTCAGGCCCATGGTTCATTTTCATTTGGGACGCTTGGGAGTACAATGCACGCATTCACAAGCGACGAGACTTGTTCGTCTTATTGGTAGAACGGCCAGCATATGGTATCGTCGTACTCGCATGACCACTGATGGGTGGTTTCAACGACTCGCCGCTCGGCGGAACGTTGGGGCAGCCTAGAAAGAATCATGCGATTCCGGGAAGATAAGGAGCACGTTCCCGCGGAGCCCCAATGGATGATGCGGGATCGGTAAATGCTCAGAGGCGGTTGGTTCCAAGCTTGTACAAAACTTGTAACAGGGCCGGCCAGAAGAGAGTGTCGATTCAATCTAGCACTGACTTAGCCTTCGGTTGTCAGTGACCTCGGTTTAACGACGCGATCTCAATCGGGCGCGATAGGTAGACATTTTTGTTTTTTGAGAGAGCTGTGCAGGCACAGTTGGTTTCGCTGTTGAATTCAACGTCGCTGCAGGCATGCTCGTTTCAGGTCCACTCATTTGATTCACCTAGGAGAATCTGAACTAATGACCAAGTGCAAGTTGGAATACATCTGGTTGGATGGCTATCAGCCCACACAAAGCCTGCGAAGCAAGACCAAGGTCGTCGAAGACTTCAGTGGTAACGTCGAAGACGCCCCCATGTGGTCCTTTGATGGTTCCTCTACCGAGCAAGCTCCTGGCGGAGCCTCGGATTGTTTGCTCAAACCAGTTAATGTGATCCCCGATCCCGGCCGCATTGGCACCGGTTTCTTGGTGATGTGCGAAGTGCTCAACGCTGACGGCACTCCACACCGTACCAACGGTCGCGCCACGATCAATGATGACGATAACGATTTCTGGTTCGGTTTCGAGCAAGAATACACCCTGTGGGATCCTGCCACCGATCGACCCATTGGCTTCCCAGCCGACGGTTTCCCCGGTCCTCAAGGTCCTTACTACTGCAGTGTCGGTACCGGCAAAGCAGTTGGGCGTGAGATTGTCGAAGAGCATCTTGAGTTGTGCTTGCAAGCTGGCCTCAACGTCGAAGGCATCAACGCCGAAGTGATGATGGGACAGTGGGAATACCAAATCTTCGCCAAGGGTGCCAAAGACGCTGGCGACCAAATTTGGTTGTCTCGTTACATCTTGGATCGTTGTGCCGAACAACACGGCATCGAGATCAACTATCACTGCAAGCCTGTTCAAGGTGACTGGAATGGTAGCGGCATGCACGCTAACTTCTCCAACGAAACCTTGCGCACCTGTGGTAGCCAAGAAGTTTACGAAGCGATCTGCCAAGCCTTTGAGCCACGCATCAAAGAGCACATCGACGTTTACGGTGCCGACAACGATCAGCGTTTGACCGGTCTGCACGAAACTCAGTCGATCGACAAGTTCAGCTACGGCGTTAGCGACCGTGGTGCTTCGATCCGAATTCCAATCGGGACCGTTGAAAACGGTTGGAAAGGCTGGTTGGAAGATCGTCGTCCAGCGTCCAACGCTGACCCATACATGGTTGCCAGTGCGATCATCGCTACCGTCAAAAGTGCAGCGGTTCCTGCCTAAGCAGAACCCCACTGAGAATCAAAATAAAACCCGGCGAGGTCATCTCGTCGGGTTTTTTTATTTATCAAACACTTCGCCACCAAACCCTGGCGAACGCCAAAACCGCTGATGGCAAAACCGTCGGGTGCCGTGCTTGCACGCATCAAAAAAAACGTGGCAACGCCAACCGCAGGCCAATGACAAACGAAACCGCTTCATCAAGCGGGAGAGTGTTGTTGATCGGGCGTGGCGAACGCCAAAACGGCTGACGGGGCTGCGGCTCACTGCCTGTCGGCATTCAGTTTGTCCGCGATCTCAACCAATTCGACAAACTCCGCCTTTAGCTCATAGCGATCTTTTTCCATGCTGCCCTTGGCGGTTCGGATCACATCCTTCAGGTTCCAGGTTCCCGCTTTGTTGGTGTCGCTCGACCGCAGGCTACGCAGTTGCATGCCAAAACTTGCCACTGAGGCAGCGAATCGAAAGTCTTGATCTGCATCGCCAAAGGGAACCACGACGGGGTTGACCCCGATTTCTAGCGTCTGGCCAGTGCCTTCGTCTGGTTGTTTGTAACTCAGTAGCACCGTCATGGCGTTGCCGGCATTCTGATCACTTTCCGGCGGTTCGGTTTCGTCCTCTGGAGGGTCTGATTCGGCTGGGGCAGCGTTTGCGGCTGCATTTCCGTCTGCCGTCGCTGGCAGGATCATCGGAGTCGCGGTTGGCTGATTGGGGCCAGTTGGGATCAGTTCGTAGAACGCGGTGACTTGATGTCCGGCACCAATGTCCCCACCATCTTTCTTGTCGTTGTGAAGGTCACCAGCAGCCAGCCTGCGGTTTTCGTATCCGATCAGGCGATACTGAGCGATCTGTTTGGGATCAAACTTGATCTGTAATTTCACGTCTTTGGCGATCGTCACCAGGGTTGAGTTCAGTTCTTTGCCGAGCACTTTGGTGGATTCGGCTTGTGAGTTGATGAAGGCGTAGTTGCCATTACCGGCGCCGGAGATTTTCTCCATCATGGCATCATTATGATTGTCCATGCCGAAGCCCAATGCGGTCAGAAACACACCGCTGCTGGCCTGTTCTTTGATCAG
This sequence comes from Stieleria bergensis, assembly GCA_007745635.1. Taxonomy (GTDB): domain Bacteria; phylum Planctomycetota; class Planctomycetia; order Pirellulales; family Pirellulaceae; genus Stieleria; species Stieleria bergensis. The sequence continues at coordinate 5,942,124 of CP036272.1, read as the reverse complement.
TGAGACCAGGGCATCGTCATCGGTCATGCCAACATTGAAGTCTCCGTCGCTGCAGAGGATCACACGGTTGACGCCGCCTTCGATAAAGTGATTGCGGGCGCTGTCGTAGGCTAGCTTGATACCTTGCGAACCATTGGTGCGTCCTGCGGCGGTAAGGCTATCCAGTTTGCTGATGATTTTCTCGCGTTGGTCGCCTTTGGCCCCGTTGATTGCGACTCCCGCTGATCCAGCGTAGGTGACGATCGTCACGCGATCATCGGGGCGAAGTTGCTTGGTCAATGACTTCATGCCAAACACAACCAGTGGCAGCTTGTTAGGCTCACTCATTGATCCACTGGTGTCGAGCAAGAAGACCAAGTTACAGGCCGGGCGTTGCTGGTTGCTGATTCGACGACCTTGAATGGCCACGCGAGCCAGTTGGTGACCGTCGTACCAAGGGCACTCGGCAATCGATACGTCAGCGCGGAAAGGATGCGGTTCTTGTTGCTGAGGCGCCTGATAGTCGTATTCGAAATAATTCACCATCTCTTCGATTCGAACGGCATCACGACGGGGGCGGGTGTGATGGCGCAGTAGCTGGCGAACTTTGGTGTAGCTGGCGGTATCAACGTCGACCGAAAAGGTGCTCTCGGGATGTTGTTTGGCGGAAATGAATGGGTTCCTAGCGATGTTGGCATAACGCGAACCGTCTGGGACCGCTTCGGTTTCTTGGCCCTCATCCTTTGATGCGAATTTGCGGTCATTGGCGTTGGGAGTGGAGGTTGACTCAGCGAAGTCAGCTTCCATTTCAGCGGTGCCGTTGCTGCGTTCCTCTGGCGTGGGCTTGATGGCACGTCGATTGACATTTTTGCGAATTCCGAAGGCAGCTTGTTGACCACTTTCCTGGCCGTTCTGGCTCTGTGTCGGTGCAGGCTGTTGTGCTTGTTGTCGCATCGCCTGAGGATCCGAGCCGCCGCCGAAGAGATCTTGGACCGTTGGAAGAGCATCGCCAGCAGGAACCGACGGTGGCTGAGCCTCAGATGGTTCGCCATCCCCAGGAGCTGCATTGGGCATCGGCAAAACGCTTGACCGTGGGCGCGTTTGTTGCAGGCTGTTCATCGCCAAGGGTTCGCGGCCGAGGGGCCTCGTTTCACTCTTGTCAGCTAACTCGCCAGTTGGTTTGTCAGCCGGGTTCCCTGCATCTGGCTTCATCGGGCCTGCGTCAGCAAAATTGGCCGAGCCGAAACCAGCCGAGCCAGAACCAGCCGGGCCAAGCGCATCGGCGTCACCGCGAGCCGGTTCCTTTTGAGTCGATTCGGTGGAGGTTGCTTTTTCCGTTCGACGCGGCGCGGCCATTCGGGCACCCATTGCTGGTGTCGGCGGTTGAGAGGCACGCGGGGCCTCGGTGTCTGCTTGAGGTGGCGCAGCGGACGGTTGGACAGCCATCGGTACCGCTCCACTGGGCGGCACGTTGCCAGGCAGATCAGCAGCTGGCATTGAACGCATCATCGGGGACACGGCAGCCGGTGCGGTCTTTGCACTGCGACTGACCGACTCTGTGTTGCCTTCGGGTTGGCCATTGCCGTCGGATTCTTCTGCCATGGTTTCTGTTGCCGCTTCGGCGGGCACGTTCAGCGATCGTGCGGCACCCATTCGCGCTCCGCCGAGTGCTGGTGGTTTGGTGGTCGGCTCGTCCTTCATCTCGCCGATCAGGCGTTCGTCCTCCGCGTCCAACGCAGTGACATCTGCCGCGACAGCTTTTGTGCTTGGCGCTTTCGTGTCGGCAAGCTCAGCACCGGCTGTTGACTCTGGCGGTGTTGCTTGCGGAGTTTCGTTTGCGCCAGCCGGAGGCGCGTTGCCTGCCAAGTCACGTGCAAGCGGTTCCACCGCCTGTTTGACGTTGTACTCGGCCATGTCAAAGTCAGTGTATCTGGGGGCAACATTCAGGACGATGATGATCGCCGCTGCGCTGGCCAGCAATGTGATCACCAGACGCAGGGCCCTGGAACGCCCGCGTGAGGAGGATGGTTCGATGTTGTTTGTCGGCGGTGAGTTGCCCCATTGAGTGGCTGCCAAGATGGCTTCTTTGCGCTCTGGCTCCAGCTTCAGCGGGCCCGCTTCACTGGAGCTGGGGACTGCGAACACCGATTCCAGTTCCGTTGTGATCTCTCGAGCTTGTTGCACCGCAAGTTGCAGTGCAGGATCGGCGTCAAGTTCGGCTTCAAAAGCTTGCAGTTCCTCGTCCGCCAGTTCGTGCATGACATAGCTGGTCACGCGGGGATCATCCCAAACGTGATCCAGAGAGTCGTCATTGAATTCGCGAGGTGTGTTTGGCGAATCAGTCATGATGAAATGCCTTTTGGCAACGAAAGATTGAGTGGTCGTGATTCCGGCGATTCAGTTCGCCGCTGCGTTGAAGTGACTGCGTTGAAGTGGTGGTGGCGCCGTCACATCGCCGTGCAAGCCGCTTTCAGTGATCGGATCGCGGCGTGCAAATGAAAGCCAACATTGCTGACCGAAAGTCCGGTGACTTCAGCGATTTCCCGGTAGCTCAGTCCAGCCTGAATTCGCAATCGCAACACTTCTTGTTGTCGTTTGCTTAAATTCTGGACCAGTGATGTCAGGCGACTGGTCTCTGCTTGACGCTGTTCGTCATCGGCGATCTGCGTCGCAGCATCGGGGCGGGGGTCAACCACGGGAACCTCCTGCATGTCTTGTGCGTGTGAGTGTTCGGTGCGGTGCATGTCAATGATTCGGCTGCGGCATACAGCAAACAGCCAGGGGCGAACGCGGTGCAGAACCTTGTCAGGATCCTGCTTACAGAGTCTTAAAAACGTTTCCTGAACCGCATCCTGAGCGGCTTGCCAGTCGCCACTTAGCATCTTGCCGGCATACGCTAGCAGGGACCGTTCGTAGGTCTCGATCAGTTGCTCCAGCTCCTCTGCTTGCCAGGGTCGCGATTGGGGGCTGGTCGCCGTGCTGGCGTCGTCGGTCGGTGGGCGGGAATTGAGCTGCGGTGAATTGTCGCCCAGGGGAGGGGCGGTTCCAGGATCAGCGATCGCCTGGCGCGTCGTTGACGTCGCTCGATCAGCGGTCGAACTGAGCCCGCCCTGGTCAGGCTGCGTACCCTCATCGCTGCCGGCATCTGGTGAAGATTGCGGCATCAGTGTGTCCATTTCAGTGGCCTTTGACGGTCGCTGCGGCTTTCGATCGGTCATGAAGTTCACGCGGAAAAATCAAAGCGGTCTGGAAGGGAACACGACGCCGGGGACTGTATCTTAGGTGCCAGGAGAAAAAAACTTCAGAATTTCGCAGTGGTTCCGCTCAGGAATTCGCGGTCCAACTTTCCCCGCAGGTCTGTGATTTCTCTTGACCCAAGAGAAGACCTGCGGGTATTAAACTGTCCCAGCCTTTCCCAAATTACCCAAAAAGGTGCAGGCAAGGCTGAGTGTTACAGCAAGGGCCGTCGCATGACGTTTCCGCAGGCTCATTGACGATGTGACACATCCCTATGAATCAATTGTGACCAAGGAAGGTTCCCTGATGACTCACCCCGCAGATAAAGTCCCTCTTCTAAATATCAACCAAGATAACAAACCCTTGCGGGACGACTTTGTTGAAGCTCTTTCATCTGTCGTTGATAGCGGACGCTTTTTGTTTGGCCCAGACGTCAAAGAACTCGAAAAAGAGGTGGCTGAACTCAGCGGTGCCTCACATGCGGTGGGATGTGCATCAGGCAGTGACGCGCTGCTGCTCTCGCTGATGGCGCTGGACATCGGCCCGGGCGACGAAGTGATCGTGCCCAGTTTTACCTTCTTTGCTTCGGTCAGCTGTGTGGTTCGCTTGGGAGCCACGCCGGTGTTTGTCGATATCTGTCCCGATACCTTCAACATCGATCCAGAAGGCATTCGTCAGGCGATCACCGCTAACACCAAAGCCATCATTCCAGTGCACCTGTTTGGCCAGTGTGCACGCATTGATGAAATCTGTCAGCTCGCCGAACCACACAACATTCCTGTCATCGAAGACGCTGCTCAGGCCATCGGCGCTGGCTACAAAGGTCGTCCCGCAGGTAGCTGGGGATTGACCGGTTGCTTTAGTTTCTATCCCACCAAGAATCTTGGTGGAATGGGGGACGGAGGAATGATCACAAGTAATGATGCCGACTTCGCTGATCGCTTGCAGTTGTTTGCCGGTCACGGCATGCGTCCACGCTATTATCACCAAGTGGTCGGAATCAACAGTCGATTGGATACCTTCCAGGCGGCAGTCTTGCGAGTCAAGTTACGGCACTTAGAAGAAGCAACTCGCTGCCGGAAAGCCATTGCGAGTCGCTATACCGAATTGTTTGAACAAAGCGGTTTGCTGGACGGTCAGCAAATCACTCTGCCAGCGATCGATCCAAATGCGGACCACGTTTGGAACCAGTATGGGATTCGCGTCAGCAGTGAGCGTCGCGACGATCTGCGAGCTTTTCTGGGGGAAAGTGGTGTGGGGAGCGAGATTTACTATCCGATTCCTGTTCACCAACAGGAGTGCTTCGCTGCTCTAAAGGTTGATGACAGTCAATTGCCGGAAACGATTCGAGCCAGTAAAGAGATTCTGAATCTTCCGATCTTCCCCTCGATGAGCGAAGCCGAACAGGATCGTGTCGTGGCAGTGGTCACGCAGTTCTACCAAAGCGGCCAGAAGCAAGTGGCTGCCTAGTTGCCGGCATCAGCTTTCTAACGAAGTCAATCCCACGCGAATGGCATACTTGGTCAACTCGGCAACGGAGTGAATGTCCAGTTTGGCCATGATCTTGTTGCGCATCGCGTGGACGGTTTTGGGGCTGAGATCATACCGTGCAGCGATTGCTTTGGCGTCGTTGCCTTCGGCCAGCAATTGGACGACTTCGCGTTCACGTTTGCTGAGCGAGATCAATACGCCCTGGTCGGAGATCGGTCCAGGTTGTTCATCGCGAACGTGCATGTTGACCACAACACCGGCAATCTCCGGGCTTAAGTAGATCTTTCCTGCCATCACCGTGTTGATGGCATTGATCAGTTCGTCAAACGCAGCGTTCTTGAGGATGTAGCCTGAGGCACCGACACGTAAGACTTCGGTGACAAATTCGGGGTCTGAATAGCTCGACAGGGCGACCAGTTTGGGTTTGGGCCAAAGGGTTCCCGAGAGGATTTCTCTGGCCGCATCGACCCCGTTTAAAACGGGCAAGGCGATGTCCATGATAATGAGATCAGGGCCCAGTGATTCGGCGGCTGTGATCGCATCACGGCCATTGTCGGCTTGGCCAATGATTTCGTAGCCGGCGTTTTCACTCAGGCAACTGATCAGGCCATCACGAAAAATTTGGTGATCGTCAACCAGCAGGATTCTCATTGTAGGGACTCCTTTTGCACGGAGTTTCGTCGCCCGGGGCTAGCTGAATCTGCCGGGCAGGGAAGACGCAACGTCACGCTGCTTCCCATCTCTGGTTCGCTGGCAACCAGCAATTCGCCGCCCAACCCTGCGAGTCGCTCGCGAATGCTGAACAGGCCATAAGTCGCATGGTCGCTCCTGTGATCATCGGTGTGGGGTTCGAACCCTTTCCCGTCATCAATGACGGTGATCGAGATCGTTTGTTCACGGCGATCGAGTCGCACGTGGATGTCCTCTGCTGAGGCGTGTTTCACCGAGTTATGGATCAGTTCGCGCGTGGCGTAATAGAGCAGGATCGCCAAATCAATCGGCAAGCTCCGCCAGTTGCCCGATGATTCAACCTCACAGTTGGGCGTCTGTTCTTCCGTGACCACACGAGCAACCGTTTTGATCGCCGCTGGCAAGCCCAGTTCGTACAGCACTGCAGGGCTCAGGTCAAAGGTCACCTGACGCACTTGTTTGACGATGCCTTCGATCAGTCGCAGGGCGCTACTTGAGTGAACGTTGCCACCGCTTGTTTCGCAGAGCTCCGCGAGCTTGCCAATGTGCATGCGAACCACCGTTAGGTCATGGCCGATGGTGTCGTGCAGAACTTGAGCCAGGCGTTGTCGTTCCTTGGCTTCGGTCAGGGTGACTTCTGAGGAGAGTTGTCGCAGGCGTTTGCGCGAGGCTTCAAGCTCGTGTCGCTGCTTTGTGCGAAGCGTGACATCACGAGCGATGGCAAGCAAGACCTTTTTGGGTTCAGACTCGACTTCGGTCACCCGGACTTCAGCGGGGAAGGTGACTTCATCGCGGCGCCGGAGCATGCCATCAATCTGCAACGGGGCGTGCTGGCCGGCCTGAGTCCATGGTTGTTTCAGTTCGCTTTCGGTTCGCTCAGTGATTTCGTGAACCTTCATCGATAGCAACTGGTCACGCGTGTACAGTAGGCTTTGGCAGGCACTCTGGTTGACGTCCAAAATGTTGCCCTGGTCATCAAACGAAAAGATTGCGTCAGCAGCATGGTCATACAACCTGCGCAGGTGCAGGTTGGCCGCATACAGTTCAGCACTCTTGGCTTCCAGTAATCCCTCGGCTTGTTCACGAGCCCTGCGCTCGCGCTGTGCCGCTCGTTGAAGTAGTTCAAGTTGCTCCATTGTCCTCGCCACGACGCAGTCTGAAAATGACCTCGTTGCCGTTTGCATCGACAACCTCGCGTTCAATCGTAATCGGTTCGTTGAACCAATCGGCACAGCCTTGCATCAGGCCCTCCGCTAAGTCCGGTAAACCGCGTGGTGATTTGTAACGCATCTCCAGCGATCCGTCAGGATGCTGTGTCGTTTCAAAGCTCGGTAATGTTGCTTCCGGATACAATTTCTTCACGTTGGGGTGGATGACTTGTTCCAGCGACGTCAGTAGTTCAAAACAATTTGATACTGAACCAACTTGTGCAGGATAGCGATCGGATAGTCGAGCGAATAAGTGTTTGCCAAAGGCATAAAGCAACTGATTGGCCCCCAGTGATGTTTCCTTGCTGAGCGCGGCGACAATGTCGTAAAGCTCTTGGTCGGCATAGGTGCCCACGGCGGTGTAAGCCCCATCAGATGGGCTGTCGACCGAAGCCAATACCGTTTCCAAAACCTCGAGTCCCATTTGCTCCTGCACCATGTCGATTAGCTCGACAAACACGACGCCTTTCATCGGTTCTTGTTCCTTGTTTTCGAACAGCGAATGTGTGGGGAGGTTTCTTTTTAACGGTTGATCTGGCAGGTTGACGTGAACCCATTTTCAACCTTTTCCCGTCGACTCTACCCCAGAATTAACTGTGACGTTGTGACCGTTAGAACTCCAGTCGGTGAAAGCTTCGCCTTGGGGGATTTCATCCTCGATCGCCTGTGTTCCATCAGGACAGATCATCCACGCTCCCATCAGCCGTTTTGGCGTTAGCCACGGTTTTGGCGACGACACGGCTGCGCAAAAAAACGGCCTCACGGCCGGCGGCTAATGGGACATCAGCTGTTTCGGCTGAAATCCGTCTCGTTGTGTGTTACGATGGTGTGCTGTCCGGCCAACGTGTCGGTCGTCCCCACCTCTCCCCTCCTCCTTTTCAGTGATGACCGTTATCGCTGCGCTTTCATGATCAGTCGTCTTGCGTTGTTCGTCGTCTTTTTGTTCGCGGTTTGCCACGGGACGTTTTCCACCGCTGATGCCGCACCGGGCCAGCGTGCCGCACCGGGCCTGGACTCTTTCTTGGCCAAGCATTGTTTGCGTTGCCATGGCCCGGATCGAGTCGAGCGTGACCTGCGGCTCGACACGCTTTCCCGTGACTTTAAACTTGGTGCTGATTCCCATTTATGGGGCGAAGTCATGGAGCGAATCAACTCCGGAGAAATGCCTCCTGAGGATGAACCACAACCGAGTGAGGACGAGATCGCTGCCGCAGTGGAACAGTTAGATCATGATCTTCAGTTGGGGCGGGATGCGCGGATGGCTGCTCGGCCCGCGGTGGCTCATTATCGACTCAGTCGCAAGGAATACCAAAACACGGTCTATGATCTTTTGGGGGTACGTTATGATCCCGCGAAACCAGGCGAGCTGAATGCTGATCCTCGCTGGCATGGTTTTGAGCGAATCGGTTCTCGGCTTTCATTGTCGCCCTCTCATGTCGAACGCTACTACAGTGCGGCGGAGACGGTGCTGTCGCGAGCGTTTCCGACTGAAGAAATCAGCCCACAAAAAGTGCGCAAGACCGCCGCCGAACTTCGTTACGCTGGTGGGAAACAGCAGCACGAGTACCTGAAGCGATTCGGGATCTCGCGTCCGCTCCGTTCACTGATTTTTCCCGGACGGTTGCAGCAAGCGTTTCGTCCCAATTGGTTTGGCACGATGGGGCCAGAGCGAAGCGGTCTGTATCGGGCTCGCATGCAAGTCAGCGGCATCCGTCCCCCTAACGGGCAAACACCACACCTGCGCATCGGCCCTCGAACCATTGAGGCAGCGAACGAAGGATTCGTTGAACTGGACGTGGTCGCCACCGAGGACAAGCCCGAGATCATTGAGTTTGAAGTCTTTCTGGAGACCCCAATCAATTTGGATTTCAACGTTGTTGTCTCGGAGATCATTTCTCGTGAAAAGGGCGGCCATCATCGCAATCAGCTTAGCAGCAGCAGTTACGTCTTCACGCACACCAGCGAAACGCAGTTGCTTAATCCGACCGGTCCCAAGTTATTTGACGAAGACAGCAACGGGATCTTTTCATTTGTCTTGCTGGATTGGATTGAGTGGGAAGGTCCGCTGGTTTCCCAGGCCGAGAAAGCGACTCGAGACGACGTCTTGCCGGCGGAATCGGCCAGCGACCCAGAGGTGGCCTCCCAGTTGCAACGCTTTGCCAGCCGTGCTTGGCGGCGCCCGGTAAACGTAAAGGAATTGACTCCGTATCTGGCCGCCTATCAATCTGAGCGTGACGCGGGTGCACAAGTTCGCACGGCGTATCAAGCGGCTATGTTAGGTGTGTTGACCTCGCGGCATTTCACCTATCTGGTCGAAGGCGATCCAGAACGCCGAGATCTGCTTACTGACTGGGAACTGGCTTCACGACTGTCGTATTTTCTGTGGAGTTCGATGCCGGACCAGACGCTGTTTGAAAACGCAGCCAATGGCCAGCTTTCCGCTGACGGTCTGACGGTTCAGGTCGATCGCATGCTAGCCGACGCCAAGCTTGATCGCTTTGTCGAAGACTTCCCTCGGCAGTGGTTGCAGTTGCACCGACTGGGTATGTTTCCACCGGATGCCAAGCTCTATCCGGACTATGACGTTTGGCTGGAAGAAAGCATGCGTGGCGAGGTGGTGCAGTTTTTCCGCCGAGTGTTCAACGAGAACCTCTCGATCGAGTCGTTCATTGATTCTGACTGGACGATGGCGAATCCTCGGCTCTGTGAGTTTTACGGATTGCCAACGCCGACCGCAGCTGGCTTTCAAACCGTGACTTTGCAGCCAAGTGAACAGCGCGGTGGTCTGCTAACCACTGGCGCAATATTGGGACTGACTTCCGATGGGACTCGGCATCGCCCGGTGCATCGAGGGGTTTGGGTGAGCGAAGCGATCTTTGGCAAGTCTCCTCCACCTCCGCCCGCAAACGTTGATCCAATCGAACCCAATCCCGTTGATCAACCCAAAGCAACTGTGCGTCAGAAGTTGCTCGCTCACGCTGAAAATGCCAACTGCGCTGCCTGCCATCGCAAGATCGATCCGCTCGGTTTTGCATTCGATCAGTACGATGCGATTGGTCAGTTTCGTACCCATGAACGAGTGCCCCAAGGAACGGGGGCAGAGCCTCTGGCCGATGCTAGCGGTCAACTGCCTGATGGGCGAACGTTTGCCAATGCGCACGAGTTTAAGCAATTGCTGTTAGATGACCGAGATCAATTCTTGCGTGCTTTTGTTGAACAACTCTGTACGTACGCGTTGCGACGAGTCATGACGGTCGATGATCAAGACGATCTCAATGCCATCGTGCAGCAAGCGAAGGCCGATGGATATCGGTTGAAAGACATTGTGCGCGCGGTCGCACTGTCGGATTTGATGAAGAAACGATAGTCACTTTTGATTTCAAGAGATTCCTATGAAACCTGCTTGGTCGATCGATCGCCGTCATGCTCTGCGTGGCATGGGCAGTTTTATCGCACTGCCGATGTTGAATTGCATGCAGCTTGCCAGCGCTGACAAGGCGCAACCAACGCCACGTCGCAGCGCGTTCATTTATCTGCCCAATGGAGTCAATACTCTGGAGTATCAGGTCACCGGCCAGGGCACCGAGTTTGACTTTTCACGCTCCCTTGCACCGCTGGAGAAACATCGTCAGGTCGTGACGCCGATCAGTGGCTTGCATCACCCTGGCGGCTTGGGGCAGCATCATAATTGTCAAAAGATCTGGTTGACCGGTGGGAAGCTTGGGCCTGCCGATCGCAATACGATCTCTGTTGACCAACAGATGGCAAAAGTCACCGCCCCACACACGCGATTTCATTCTTTAGAAGTTGCCAATAAAGGGGAGTCGCTGTCTTGGACCGCAGACGGGATTCGCTTGCCCGGAATGAGTCGCTGTGCACGTATTTTTGCGCATTTATTCGAAGAGCCAACCAGCGGCACCGAGGCTCAACGCCGCCAGCTGCGACGCAAAGGCAGTGTTCTCGATGCAAACCTTGAAGAGGTGCGATCATTGGAACGTCGGATGGGCAGCGAGGACAAAGGCCGGCTGGAACAGTATTTGTCAGCTGTCCGGGAAACAGAGATTCGCACGCGACGCGCCGATGCTTGGCTGGATGTTCCCCGTCCCAAAATTGCGAACAAAGATCGTCAGCGGACCAACAAGGATGTTCCGCAAACCAATGCTGGCGAATACTTTCGTACCGTCTACGACTTGATCGTGCTGGCGTTTCAGACCGATGCCACTCGGGTGGTCACGTTTAGTAGCGGCATGGAAGGCCAAGGTCTGGCAATTCCAGAGCTGGGGATTTCGCAGTCCCGGCACGAGCTTAGTCATCACAATGGTGATCCTGGCCACATGGAAAAGCTGACCTTGAGCGACCAGTTTAGCGTTCAGCAGTTTGGTTACTTCTTGTCACGTCTGGCTGAAACCCCTGACCTTGATGGACGTCCTTTGCTGGATTCTACGATGTCGCTTTTCGGCAGCGGGATGGCCTACGGTCATAGCCATGGAAATGCCAACCTGCCCTTGGTGCTGGCCGGCGGTTCTGGCTGTGGAATCAAACATGGTCGTCACTTGGATTTGAACCAAGGTCATTTCGATGGCTACAAAATGGATGACGCTGGCTACCATTATCGTCTATGTAGTCGACCCGCAAACGTCAAAGCGCACATGAGTAATCTACTACTGACGATGGCCCAGAAAATGGGTGTCGAGGCGGGGCAGTTCGGTGATAGTAATTGCGAATTGGATCTGACATGAATCGTTGGCTAGCTCTCTGTGTCCCGTTTATCGCTTTGGTTGGCTCCATTGGATTGAGCACGGCTGAAGATCCGTATCGACCTCCCGTGGGCGGATTTGCCGATCCATCACAAGCCAAACCATACCGTGGTGAATTGGTGTTTGTCGATCATATCAATCGACGCGGTAGTTTGCGTTTGCATGTGGATGGGCACTACCATGAAGGTAAATTGCATCATTTTGCGATGCTGCCTTATGGCGTCATTCGCTATCGAGGGGCTCCGGCGGAATTGAAAGACATTCCCATTGGGACCGTGTTGTACGGCCGGTTTTATCTGCCACCTGATCCGAAAACTTCCATCGTTCCCAGCAATCATGGTCGTGACGTGACGGCGCCAGCAGAGACTTATGCGGTGTTGTTAGAGGATGGGCCGAGTCTGGCGATACGGGAACAGAAATCGTGGACCCTGAGCAGTGTCAAAATTGACGGTGAGGCCGGCGAACTGGTGGCCAGTCTGCCACGGCTAGAAGGCGGCGAAGGCTTGGGCGGTGAGCATAAACTGACGATTGATGGTTCGACACGCATCTGGCGTGGCCGCGAATTGCTGGGCATGCAGGACCTGATCGACCAAGCCGAGTGGCCCAAGTCAGGCACGATGGACCTGCAAGGCGTGGCGGTTCAAATGAGTTTGGCGTGGCACCCGCGTTACCTGTATCAACAGTTTCATGTCAATGATCTGTGGCTCGATGAAGCGGCGATGGCCGTCGCTGCAGAACGCCAGCGACAACGTCACATCCGACACATTCGAACGCGCTGGATGCCCGCGATGATTGATTCCTGCGACTACGGTCAATTTGGAAACGCCACCGTCAAAGCCACGCTACTTGGCGGCATGGATGAATCGCTGTACCAGCAGTTTAAGCCAGCGCTTCGTGGCAAGATGGCCGTTGCTGAGGACACGCTGCGTACCTGGTGGCCGGACCATGATGGCATGGATGGACAGATCACTGATGTCCAGCAAATCGATCAAGCTCCAGTGCTTGGAAGCAGCGGCATTCAGATCACCTTTGAGGTGCCGTTGATCTTGGAAGGCTTTCGCCCCGGCAGGCTGGTTCGTGTGCGACCGCAGAACTGGCCCAACGTGAAACCACCGGTTGAAGAACGTGTGCGGAGCATCAACGAGCGTTGGCCTAGTGCAGAGATCTTTCAGAAACGCTAGCTGAGTTCCATTACGCCGCATCGGTCGACGTTGGTTGCGCATGCGCGGCGATCGAGTTCCACTGGCTCGTGTTTGCTCTCGCTGGGATTTCGCCTTGTGAAAACGAACGCTCAGTGCTTGCGGTCTCCTATCAACTCCGTTCATGATCGCGCATAATCATTCTGAATCTTGCGCTCTTCAGGTGGACTACAAATGAAACCCCTTGTTCAAATTTCGTTGGATCTGACCAACATTGACGAGGCACTGGAAACGGCCGAAATGGCGATCCGTGCTGGAGTTGATTGGCTGGAAGCTGGCACCCCGTTGATACTGGCCGAAGGCTTGCATGGCGTGCGTGCGTTGCGGGAGCGTTTTCCTGACGTGCCGATTGTGGCTGATCTGAAGACCATGGACGGCGGCTACCTGGAAGCGGAAATGATGGCTGGCGCGGGGGCGACTCATGTTGTGGTCATGGCTCGGGCTCATGAAGAAACCATCCGCTGTGTTGTTCAGGCCGGAAAAGACTTTGGTGTTGCCGTGATGGGCGACAACTTGGGCTACCAGACCATGGTTGACGGTGCCAAACGCTTGGAAGAGTTGGGCTGCGACTACATCGTGCATCACATCGGTTACGACGAACGACGTGGCATCGCAGCGCGTGGGTTGCCGATGCCAAGTCCGCTAGATGATCTCCGTGCGGTCGTGGATGCGGTTGAGATTCCCGTCCAAGCGGTGGGTGGATTGTCGTTAGAGCAAGCCATCGCCTGTCCCAGTTATGGGGCGCCCTTGGTGGTCTTGGGGGCTCCGCTGACCATAGATGCCGATCAGTTCAAAACCGCTGACGGTAACTTGGAAAGTTCATTGAAGCTGATTTGCGATCAGGTGCACGCATTCGGAGAGGTGTCCAAATGACTCAGTCGCCCGCTGTCGTTAACTATTCTCCGGAAGCCTATCATGTCGAACTGCGTGAGTTCGCTCAGCCCACAATCGGTGATGATGACGTGCTGGTCGAAGTCGCTGCTGTCGGCGTGTGTGGCAGCGATCTGCATCAGTGGACCAGTTCGCATAGTTGGCCAGTCAACTATCCCGTGGTGCTAGGACATGAATTCGCCGGCACGATTGTGCAGACCGGCAGGAACGTTCAAGGTTGGCGTGAAGGTGACCGCATCGCCAGTGAAACCGCTGCGGTGATCGATCCGCAAAACCCGCTGACGCGGCGCGGTTTGTACAACCTGGATCCGACTCGAAAAGGATTCGGGTACGGCGTCGATGGTGCGATGACACGGTACACGCGTGTGCCGGCGCGATGTTTGCATCAGGTTCCAGAAACTCTGCCGTTTGAATATGCCGCGCTCACTGAGCCTTGCTGTGTGGCATACAACAGTGTGATTGGTAACTCAAGAATCAATCCAGGGGATCGCGTGCTGGTGATCGGCCCTGGGACCATCGGGATCCTCTGTGCTGCCATCGCCAAGCTTGCCGGTGGCCAGGTTGCTGTGTTGGGATTGCCCTCCGATGCCGAGCGATTTGAAATCGCCAAGCAGTACGGCTGTGAAACCTTAACCGATGCCACCGAATGGGCGCGTGAGCGTGACGGCATGGGAGCAGACGTGGTGATTGATGCTGCTGGTGTTTCAGCAACGCTGAAAACGGCGATCGATTTGGTTCGCCCAGCCGGTTGGATCACAAAGGTTGGCTGGGGGCCAAAGCCATTGGACTTTTCCATTGATCCGCTGGTGCAAAAAAATGTGACGCTGCAGGGTAGCTTTAGCCACCACTGGACGATCTGGGAGCGCGTCCTGGCGATGCTTGATAGTGGTCAGCTGGATGTGAAGCCCATCATTGGGGGACAATGGCCGCTAGAGCAATGGCAAGAGGCCTTTGAAACCATGCACTCTGGTTCAGTGGTCAAGTCGATTCTTAAGCCAACGCTTTAATGCGATGGGTGTTGTTTCTTGTGTTTCTGATTGGATGGATTGATGCCCAAACTTGCTGCGTTTCCCAAGCTGTATTTGCCCGAGCTTTGTAAAACCGGGACCGTTAGCTTAGATCGCTGGATCAATGAAGCTGCTGAATTGCCCGTGCAGGGTTTGGAATGGTATGCGGGCTTTATCGAAATGCAAGATCGAGCCAATTGGCCAGCCTTGCGGCGGAAGGTCGAAGAGAAAAAACTCTGTATCCCCATGGTGTGCTGCTCGCCAGACTTTACGCATCCCGATGCGGAGTTTCGCGAACAGCAAATGGAACGTCAGCGATTTTGGATCGACATGACCGCTGAAATGGGAGGCCGTTATTGCCGTGTGCTCTCCGGGCAGCGACGCCCCGAGTTGTCTCGTGAGCAGGGCGTCAGTCTTGCAGCCCAGTGCATCGATCAGTGCGCACCCTATGCAGCTCAACGCGGCGTGACGCTGATCATTGAAAATCACTACAAGGACGACTTTTGGACGTATCCTGAATTCGCTCAGATGATGGACGTGTTTTGCGATCTCGTCGACCGGGTCCAGTCGCCAAACTTTGGCGTCAACTATGACCCCAGTAATACCATCCTTGCCGGTGAAGATCCGATTGTGTTGTTGCGGCGGGTCGCCGATCGAGTGGTCACGATGCACGCCAGTGATCGTTACCTGATCGACGGCACCTTGGAGGACCTGCGCCGTGAAGAGGTCGGCGTCGAGGGGTATGCCAAGCGATTGCGGCACGGTGAAGTGGGCAAAGGGTTGAACGATTACGACTTGATCTTTTCAATTCTTAAAGAAGCGGGCTTTGCAGACAACTGGATTAGCATCGAAGACGGCGTCGAAGGCATGGATCAGTTGGCCCGCAGTGCTGACTTTTTAGTCAAGAAGATCGCTCAACACTGGCCCTCGTAAGACCGGCACAGGTAAGACCTGCCCAGGTAAACTTGTGCCGGCACAGCGCTCGTCGATCACCGCAAGCGATCACTTGGCATGCTTGTTAGGCTTTCAGCCAATTGATGGTCCAGTGGCGATCGCTGGTCATTTGCACAGCCTCAGCGGGAATGTTTTGCTCGGCCAAGAGGTTGCGAATTTCGCCAAGTGTCAATGCTGCGTGCAGGGATTGCCTGAGCAACTGTTGGGCAAACTCTGATTCACCGCCGGCGTGTTCTTTCACCAGGGCTTCCAAGGTGGTTTCGTCCTGAGGCCGGCAGAGGTCACGCATGAACAGGCGGCCACCATCAACCAGGACGCGAACGGCTTGCTCAAGCATCTGTCCCGGTTCGGCAAGGTGATGCAACACGGTGTTGCTGGTCACAACGTCTCCCATGGCGTCGTCAAAATCGTCCATGGTTTTGCAATCGCCGTGGGCCAGCGAGATGCGGCCTTGTACGCCACCAAACTCGATCTCAAAGCGAGCTGCTTCGAGCATCTCAATTGAAGCGTCCACCCCGATCGCCTCGACATCCGCAGACTGCTGGCAAAGCAAGACAGGGATGGCTGCATTCCCACAGCCGAGGTCAATCACACGGACTCCCGGCAGCCCAGCTTTTAGCAGATCCTGGACAAATTTTCCGTTGACGACGCGATGGTCCATGTTGCCGTATTCTTGGACTTCGGCCACATCATCCATGGTCTCTGGTTCGAGTGTGCGGGGCAGTTCGCTATCGGTGATTTCAGGGCTCATGTTCAAACGTCGGTTGGGAATCACATTTTGATGGGCGCGCGGCGATGGCACCATCAGTTTAGCTTGCTGCAAGCCGCTCGGTAGGCCAGTGAAATGGCTTAGTTCAGTTGGTCGAAGGGCTCGTTGCCAGACGCGGTGCCCAGCGCTCCCCAGACCCCAAATTTAGACGCTTCATTCGGTTCAAGCTCCAGTTTTTTCAGGTCGTAAACGGTCTCGACAGCAGCTGGAGCGACTGGCAGCGGCAGCGGCGCTTCACTGATGCCATTGCCGGCCGGTCGCGGTGTCTGAGATCCGCCAGCGGTCACGTTGGATGAAATTGCATTGGGCATCGTCGTATTGCTGCTGGTCACCGGAGCCACGTGGTGGGGCTTGGCTGGCTGACCTGTGGATCCATAGTCGATGCTATTGGTCACAAACGTGACGGCTCCGTCAGCCATGGCCACATGGCAGCCGCCTCGGTGATAACTGCCTGCGGAAAACAGGCCGTCGACCAGTTCATGGCCGTTGATCGCGACGCTGGGGCTATTAGGGGGCAGCACCGTGTTGACCAAGCTGTATCCCGAACGGCCGTCCGCCCAGCGTGCACCGCGACCATGGTCGCTGAGTGAAAAGGTTTTCTTGTAAGTGCCGTCCCGGTTGCTATCAATCATGCCTCGCGTGCGTCCCGGTTTGAATAGATACTGAACGCTTTGATCGACGACATACTGTCCCGGAATCGATCGATCACCACGGTCCGTGCCAATTTCGCAGATCGTAATCGTATGGGACATTCCATCGATGATGTCTGAGTAATTGCGCTGCAATGAACCCGCAAAGACGCCTCGAGGGTTCTTTGCGCTATGAATGTCGACCAAGCGATCACCGATGCAGAAAGTATAGTTTGTCAGGCCGAATTCCTTGTGCTCTGACGCATCGCCAGGGCAGCGATACGTAGCGACTTGCGTGACCCAGGGTTTAAAGTGCCGGTCCCAGGGGACGGGGCCCATCGAACTGTAGACTTTGCCATCGGAGCGATAGCTTATCGGTGTTAGGATCTGTCCCCAGAGAGGCTGTTGCTCAATGAAGGGCAGGAGTGCAACCAGTCCACTGAGTCGCCCTTGATTTGTTTCCAAGGAGCCAGCTTCCGATGGCCCATTCTCCGTCCCACCGATCGCTGCAGGCAATACATGGAACGCTGCATGGTAGCTGTCCATACCAACCGCCAATTGGCGAAGATTGTTGACGCACTGTGCGCGTCGAGAGACGATGCGACTTGTCGAGATCGCGGGGAGCAACAACGCAAGGATGACAACGATGATGACCACGACGACCGCCGCTTCTAATAACGTAAAACCCGTTCGATGGGTCGCCTGACTTTGCCTGTTCATGATTCGTTTTGGGAAGAAGCGTTCGGTAGGGTGTCGTGCCTGCTTATGCGATTTGCAAGCGGTGATTGAGAGACTTGATTCTAAATGGGAATGGATGGACTCGTTGGGATTGATGCGATCAATCAAGTGCATCGACCTTATCGCCGGCGGTGGCCGTTCCCAGAGCACCCCAGATTCCAAAACGGGATGCAGTGTTTGAAGGTTGCCTTAACCGATCAAGCTGCGATTGGGGCTGACCCGCAACGCTGTCATGCACGTCCGTCAGCGGTGCTTCGGCGATCGTCTGCCCACGTTGAATTGCCTGGTCATCACCGGTGACATTGTCGTTCATGGGGGAATGCTTGGGGCCTCGCGTGCGTGTTGCCTGACCGCAATCGATCGTGTCGGTAATGAAACTCACGGCTCCGTCGGCCAACAGCACGTGGCAACCGCCCATGTGGCGACTGCTAGCCGAGTACAGGCCGTCGGCCAGTTCATCGCCATTGATCGCGACGCTGGGGCTGTTGGGGGGCAGCACCGTGTTCACCAGGCTATCTCCAGCCGAGCCATCGGCCCAGCGTGAACCGCGGCCCTGTTTGCTTAAGGGGGCACTGTCGTTGTAAAAGGACGGCCGTTCTGCGTCGCACAGTTCGGTGGTGTGATCGGGAGCGATCAAGTACTGGATGGGTTGGTCGATGGCGTACTGGCCTTGCAGCCCCCGGTCGCCCAGATCGGTGCTGATTTCGGCCATCGCGATCGTGTTGCCCGTTCCGTCGGTGATTTCATCAAAGCTGCGCGTTAAGGAGCCCGCAAACACCCCGCGAGGATTGTCCGCGCGATGGACATCGACTAAGCGATCACCGATGCAGAACGTGTAATTGGTCAGCCCAAGTTCACCCGTTTTTGCAGGATCGCTGGGGCAGCGGTAGACGGGGATCTCGTTCGTCCATGGGGTGAAATGGCTCTCCCACGGGACCGGCCCCATCGAAGCGTAAAGCTGGCCGCCGGGACCTGGTTCGGTAGGCGATTGAATTTCCTCGTACAGAGCGGCCTGCTCGACAAGAGGGAGTAACGCGACGAGTCCACTAAGCCGTCCCTGATTGGTTTGCGGCGAAGCCGGGCTGCCGTTCAAACTGAGCTGACCGGTGCCACCTAAGGCAGGCGGGAGATGCTGGAAACGCTGATGGTAGTTTTGTAACGCAACTCCAATCTGTTGAAAGTTGTTGCCGCAGATCATCCGCCGCTGTGCTTCGCGAGCCGTTCGCATAGAAGGGAGTAGGAGTGCCACAAGCACGCCAATGATGGCGATCACGACCAGTAGTTCCACCAGTGTTAAGCCCTGGAGCCGAGCAGGTTGATTCGTTGACGTGTTCATGTGATCGCCTCGTTGGGGAGCCATGTCGCGGTCGGTATGACGATGGCAGTGATCCAGGGAACTTTTTGCGCACGCTGCACCCTTCATGTTAGCCGATTGCCGCAAGGTTCAGTTGCAAAAGCCATCGGTGTTTTCAATCAATCCGAGGCTTGTCGTAGCACGACCTCACAATAGCACGTTGTGTCGGGGGCTAACGCTGAGGCGGTTGAGTCACCGGCAGTTGAGTCCTCAGTTGGTTGTAACATTCAAATACCAACAGCGGCAGCAGCCAGCTAATCCATGCACTCCAGCGATAAACGGTCGGTGAACTGGTGTTTGTGACAATGCTGACACCGGCGATCAGGCGCAGGACGATCGGTGCGCACAGCATCAGGAATGTACGCATCGCCCAGCGCTTGTGAGCTTGGTGATTGCGACGGTAGGCATGGTATCCAGCCAATGCACAAAACAGGGCAACCAGCGAAGCATTGATGGCGAAGGCAAGCCCCGTCCACCAACCTGCCAGTGTGCCAGCGGCCATGATGAAGCCACTGGGCACGACGCCCAGAAAAACAATGGTCGCCAGTACCCGGCCTGAAAGTTGATGGTACCGCATGGCGAGACCCGACAGCCCGCTGCCAACCATGAAAATTCCCAGCAGTAAGGCCAGTGGGGAGCTGATCAAGTGCAGGTAAAACGCTTGGCGATACAGCCCTTGAAACATCGACTGGCGACCGATCAGGAAATTCGCCTCAAAGTTCGGTGGGAAATAGTGACGGTACTCCCAGAGAATCGCGGCCACGTTTTTGGTCAACAGAATGGCAATGGCCAACGCTAACCAGTTGACCAGAGACCAACGTTTTCGATTGACGTTCGTGGAGACTCCTGTGCTCAAGACGCAGCCCCTGATCATTGGCCAGCCGGCGACTGACTTGGCTTGCTTGTCTTCGACTCGTTTGTCTTTGCATGGGGGCGGCGAGCTTCCAGCCAAGGCTGGTTGGGCGCTTTGCTGGGATCGTTGATCGCCCAGTCAGGCTTGGGAAACCAACGTAGTCCACTGATGCGCTGATAGGTTTCCCAGACGTGTGCTGCTTGCGGATCGGTCACGCGCAGATCGCCGGTTTGCGTCAGGTAGGTCAGCAGTTGTTTTCGCAGCGAGTCACGTAGCTTGCTGTTGCCCGGTTGATCGATCAGGTTGTTCAGGCAAGCGGGGTCGCTCTGGATGTCATAGAGTTCTTCTGCCGGGCGCAAAGCCACCGACGCGTTGAAGAGATTTTGATTTCGATCGCTGTCACTTTGATACTTGATCATCCAGTCCAGTGTGGGGCAGGCATCGATATCATGATAGCCACCGTGGGGCGGGCCCAGTTTGGATGTGACGACATTCCCATCCTTGTCGTAGGTTGCCGCAGCATACTTTTGGGGTGTGCCCGCAGGGTAACGCTCCGGCGTGAAGTTGATGATGTACAGGTGTGAGTCGGTACGGATGCATCGACAGGGGTAGCTCAGCGAGTTGAATCGACTTGATGAATGGCGTTCGCGTCCGCTGAAGACCGCTTGTCGTTGATAATCGGCGACCGGCTGACTGTCTTTTCGCAGAGAGGGAAGCAAATCCAATCCGGGCATCTTGTCGGCCTGTTTGGGTGTCACACCCGCCGCGGCGAAGATTGTTCGAGTGACATCGATCAGGCTGACCAACTCTTGCGAGTCCTGGCCGCCGGTGATCTGCTTGGGCCAAGCGATCGCCAGCGGCATATGGATACCGTATTCATACAAATTGGCTTTGGCTCTGGGGAATGACATGCCATTGTCGCTGGTGACAATCACCAAGGTGTTTTCCAGTTCACCGGCGGCTTCCAGTTCATCAAGCATGCGCTGCAAGTGTTGGTCAAACCACTGGATTTCAAACAGATAATCTGCCAAGTCACTGCGGATGGTTTCACTGTCGGGCAAGAACGTTGGCACCACAATCTTGCTCAGGTCCATGCCGCTTTGTTTGCCCAGTCCGCTGCCAAAGACACGGTGGGGTTCACGCGCACCAAACCAGAAACAGAACGGCTGGTCATCCTGGCGTGCGGTTAAGAATTCTGAAAAGTTGCTCGCATAGTCCGTTGAAGCGATGCCCGGTGGCGACTTCATCTTGTGTTGATCGTAGGATTTGCCAGCTGGATTGTGAGGCCAACCGGCGGCGCGGCCGGGACTCCAGCCCTTGCCAGTCATGCCGACGTGATAGCCACTGTCTGCCAGCTGTGACGTAAAGACGGGCAAGTCCCTGGGGAAGGTGCTAGCGTGGGTCCCTGCGGCACCGTTTTGCCAGATCTCGCGACCGGTTAAAAACGCTGCTCGCATCGGACTGCAGCCAGGTGCCGGGGTAAACGCGTTATGAAATAAAACCCCTGCTTTGGCCACGCGATCAAAACCGGGGGTCTGAATGACCGGATCACCATAGGCTGAAGCGTGTGGGTAGGACTGATCGTCGGAGATTGCGATCAAAATATTGGGACGCGACTTTGTTTGTGGTTTCGCCGCGGTTTGCTGGGCGGCAGTCTCGCTGTGAATCGCACAGCCGAGAAACAGAAGCAGGCAAGAAATGAAACAAGGCATGCGCCACATGGTTGTCGCCTAACGGGAAGAGGGAATTGGATGAGGAAGCATCGTTCTAGCGCCAGCCCGCGACTGTTTAAAGTCTCGGCAGTGTCCGATGGCTTTTGCGAAACTTGAGTGGCGTCTGCCCCAGGTGTTTCTTGAACTGTTGCGTGAACGCACTTTGGTCGCAAAAACCAAATCGCTCTGCAATCTCGCCAACGCTTTGGTCGGTTTCAACCAAGGCATCGGTGGCTGCTTTGATGCGCGTCTTTGCCAGGAACTCTTGGACGTTCATGCCAAAGAGTTCGACAAAGCGTCGGTGCAGTTGTCGAGTGGAAATCTGCGCCAGCTCGGACAACTCATTGACTGTGATTTTACGATGTAAGTTCTGGTGAATGTGTTGCAGCAACTCGTCAATCTTGGAATATGCCTGAACTTCTTCTTTGGCACCTTTATAGTTTCGGACCGCCCCCATCACCCCGATGATGTTCTGCTGGAGGTCATAAATGGGCAGTTTTGTGGTGGAGAACCAATCCAGCATGCGATGTTCGGTGTACCAGATTTCCACGCGGTTGATCAGCGGTTGCCCGGTGCGCATCACAAACTGATCGTCACGTACAAACTCTTTGGCCAATTGATGGGGAAAGTGGTCAAAGTCAGTGGTGCCGATCACATCGCGTTCGGCGGTAACGCCCAGCCGATTGAGGATGGTTTGGCTGGCGCCCATCATTCGGCTTTGGGAATCCTTGAAGAAGAAGTACACATCGGGCAGGTGTGAAAACAGCAGATGAAACTGCTGTGGGCCTCCCATGGCAAGGAAAAACTGCTCCTGCTGCGGGTGAACGGCCACGGGCGGAGTTGACGATCGATGGTCAGCGGCACTCGGCATTGGGGAACAGTTTTGCGAGGTCGGATCAGGAGGCGAGCCCCACAATCCTGGATCAAAACGCCGCGCAATGCAAGCGTAGCGACGGGGGGGAGGTTTTCCGGTGAGGGCGTTCACTGCCTGAGATTGGCCAGGGATGCTGGGAATTTAGGACGGATGTGGCTACACTAGGGCCGCGGACTGCTGCTCGCGCCGGTTGCTCGGACGCTGGCGGTGCGTCCTCCCGCCTTGAAACTACCTGCCCAGGCCGCGTTTGGCCGTTCCTTTTTTACTCCTTGAGACGTTTCGTCATGCGAAAAGTGCTTGCTTCATGCGCCATGATTGGTGTTCTTTGTTCTGTTGCCACCGGATTCAAAAAGGCTGACAACCCAGGCCCTCAGGTTGCCAGCTATGCGAACGCTTTTCTTGATAAGCTGACTGATGATCAAAAGTCGCTTGCCGTGATGGACTATGACAACGCCAAGCGAATGGATTGGCACTTCATTCCCAAAAAGTCTCGCAAGGGTCTCGTCCTGCGAGAGATGAACAAGGCCCAACGCACCGCGGCCCTGCGTCTGGTGAAATCGGCACTGAGTGAGGCCGGCTATGGCAAGGCCAGCAAAATCATGATGCTCGAAGGCGTCCTTCGCGAACTGGAAGGCCCGGACCGCAATTGGGAACGCGATCCCAATAAGTATTACGTGACCATTTTTGGCACTCCAGGCGACAAAGGTAAATGGGGACTTAGCTTCGAAGGTCACCACCTGTCGACCAACTTCAGTTTCCGCGATGGTCAGCTGGTTGACAGCACGCCGCAATTCATGGCCGCCAACCCTGCTACGGTCATGAATAAGGTCTCCGGTCCGCTTGGTAAAGGGACGCGAGTCTTGCGTGACGAAGAACAGCTTGGTTTTGACCTGGTGAACTCGCTTTCCGGTGACGCGCTAACGGCCGCCGTGATCGCTGAGGAAGCACCCGCAGAAATCCGCTTTGCAGGTGCCGTCCAAGCCAAAGTGGGCGACCCCGAAGGAGTTGCCTTCAGCGCGATGGATAAAAAATCACAGGAACTGTTGCAGCAGCTGGTCGCTGCGTATGTCGACGTGGTGACTGAGAATGTGGCTCAAGAGCGTCGCGACATGATCGCGGAAGATGGTTGGGCAAGCGTGCATTTCGCTTGGGCTGGAGCCAAGAAGCCCGGCGTTGGCCACTATTACAAAGTTCGTGGCAAGCGGTTCCTGATCGAGTTTGTCAACACGCAAGCCGATGCAGCTGGAAACCCAGCCAATCACATTCACTGTGTGTGGCGAGATTTGACCGGCGACTTTGATTTGCCACCAGCAAAGTAAGCTGACTGAGATCAACTGACAGGGCCGGCATCGCGTGCCCTACATGGCCAAAAAGGCGTATAAGCCAACCAGCGTTTTGGCATCTTTGATTTTGTCTGCTGCAAGCCACTCACGCACTTCCTCACGCGTGGCGATTTGGTTTTCGATCTGCTCGGTTGCCTCCCGAGCCGATTCGCCTTCAGATAGCTCTGTGGCCAAAAACAGGTACATCACTTCGTCGCTGATCCCTGGCGCGGAGTAAAACGTGTGAATCAATTTCAACGCACCTGCGCGGTAGCCCGTTTCTTCAATCAGCTCACGATCAGCGGTGGTTTCGACGGGCTCATCGGGCTCACGCGTTCCGGCTGGTAACTCAAGGAGCGTTTCACCCACGGTTGCCCGAGTGTTTTGGATCATGACCAGGCGTCCATCATCCAGGATCGGCAGCAGCACAACAGCCCCGGGATGGCGAATCACTTCACGCTGGTAGGTCTGGCCATCACTGCCCACAAGGTTCAATCGATGGACGTCAAAGCGATTTCCACGTAAGACGATTTCTTCCTGGGGGCCTTCTGATGAGTTCATTTCAATCGCTGCTTTGCAAAGAGGAAGTTAGCGGACAGAATGTTGGTTCACGAAACAACCAGAGAACCGCGGCTAATGTGTAGACAGCATGTTCGGATTCATTAATTGCAACAAGCCCACTGATTGGTCCTCGCGAGACGCGGTCAATATTGTGCAAGGCCATCTGCGTGGCAAGAAGGTCAAAGTCGGTCACTGCGGGACACTGGACCCGCTGGCCGATGGCGTGTTGGTCATCGGGGTGGGGGCAGCCGCCAAATTAGTGCCGTATGTGCACCAGTGCGGCAAGTGTTATCGAGGTCAGTTCCGCCTGGGCGAGGAAACTGAAACCGGGGACATCGAGGTGTCGCCTACCAAGTTTCCAGAGGATCCCGTTCCCACGCGGGCGAGTATCGAAGCTGCTTGCCCAACATTCCTGGGCGACATCAAGCAAGTCCCGCCAGCGTACTCCGCGATCAAAATCAATGGTCGGAGGGCTTACAAAATGGCACGCAAGGGACTGGACGTCGAAGTCCCACCGCGGCAAGTGTTTATTGAGTCTCTGAAAGTGATTCAATACGAGTACCCCAATCTTGAGCTGGAAATCGTTTGCGGAACGGGAACCTACATTCGCACCTTGGGCATGGATCTCGCTCGAAACTTGGGCACCCATGCTGTGATGACTGGACTGCAAAGAAAGCGCGTCGGAGAATTCTTCATCGATCAAGCCGTGCCCATCGAACAGATCCGTGAGCAGCCATTGGAACAGCTTCTGCAGCCCGCAGCGCTGGGCGTGAGCCATTTGCCGCAAGTCATTGTGGACGCGAATCAGCACCTTGACTTGGTGCATGGGAAATTGCTTGACGAGGTTGAAGTCCTGTCACCGAAAAGCCAGTATGCCACCATTCCAGTCGCTGATCAGGAAAGCGAACCGCAGCATGTCGCCGCAATGGATCAAGCGGGGCGGTTGGTGGCGATCTTGGCCAAGCAAGGCCAGCGCTGGAAGGTCAAGAAATGTTTGGTGACGGAGGTCTGGCGCGGAGACGAATCCTGATCCAGTCCATTGCATGTTGACAGTCCAACGATTGCTCAGGTGACAATCACTTCGTCGGCCAGCCGTCCTTGAGCACTTGCTTCATCGCTTTGAGCGTTTCTTGACTCACGTGATGCTCGATTCCCTCACTATCGATCGCCGCTACTTTTTCGCTGACTCCCATCGCTAACAGAAAAGCTTTGACCACTTGGTGACGCTGTTCGCAGTGCTCCGCCAAGCGACGTCCTTCGGGGGTCAATTCGATCGGTCGGTAGGGTTCTGTTTTTGCATAGCCATCGCGGACCAATCGCGCCACTGTGTTGTTGACGGTCGCGTGCGTGACAGAAAAGAACTCTGCTAAGTCAGCTGAGCGACAGATTCCCGTGCGTTGAATCTGTGCGGCAATCGCCTCCACATAGTCTTCTGCCGTTTCCGAAGCGTGGTCGGCTCGAGTTCTGCTAAAAGCTTCTGCCATGAGCGATTGAAATGCACGTGGTGATAAAAGAGGTCCTGTAGGAAACGGGAACTGTACACTGTATCGCTGTGCGAATTCAATGACCAGTGGGACGGGGGAAGTCGCTAGCAGATCGCGTGCAAACCACCTGTTTAGCCTGCGATGCTCAATTCATTTCGTCGCGATTCGCAGTGGGCTTTGGCTGCGAATCGCAGTGGGCTTTGGCTGGCGTTGGCGGCGAATGAGGATTTTTCCTTTGGGAAAACCCTTGCAAGCGACGCGCGGCCAGTTGAGTGACGGTGTTTCCTGTGGTTGGTCTTGGTCAGGGGGCGGGAAACAGGTCTTGACGGGGTTGGGTTGTCAAGTAGGCTTTAAAAAGTTAGCTGAAGCTAAGAAATCGTTCCCTCGGCGAAACCAAAGACATATGAAGCCATCTTGCCTGTCACCCGCCAAACGTTTCCTCCCCGCAGTGCCGCTTGCTCTGGTGGCAGTGTTGTTGCTGTGTCTGGCTGTTGGTTGTGGCTCGTCAAGTTCGCCAGCGGTTTCGTCGCCGGATCGCGTGGTGGACGCCGAGAATCCATTGCAGGTGACGGCAACCGTTGCCATGGTGGCCGATTTGGTTCGCAATGTGGGCGGTGAGCGGACTGAGGTGAACCAGCTGTGTGGCAGCGGCGTTGATCCGCACCTTTATAAAGTCACTCGTGATGACGTTTTAGCGATGCGTTCGTCGGACATGGTGTTCTACAGTGGCTTGATGCTTGAGGGCAAGATGGCCGATGCGTTGGTCAAAGAGGCTCGCAAGCGTCCGGTGATCGCGGTCACTGAAAACGTGCCCGAGGAGCTCTTGCTTGAACCCGATGATTTTGCCGGTCACTACGATCCGCATTTGTGGATGGATGTGTCAGCTTGGTCGCAGTGCGTGGACGTGATTGCGGACGAGCTCTGCGAGTTTGATCCTGAAGGCGAATCGATTTATCGTCGGAATGCAGAATCCTACAAGCGACAGTTGAGTGCGTTACACCAGTATGGTCAGGCGTCCCTGGCGACGATTCCCAAAACCTCACGGTTGATGGTGACCTCGCACGATGCCTTTAATTACTTCGGTCGTGCTTACGGCCTGGAGGTGACCGGAGTGCAAGGGGTTTCCACCGAAAGTGAAGCCGGGTTGCAGTGGATTAATCAGTTGGTCTCAATGATTGTTGACCGAGATGTGAAGGCGGTTTTCGTCGAAAGCAGCGTGGCTTCGGATAATGTCGAAGCGCTCGTTGAAGGTGCTCGGGCCAAGGGGCACGAAGTCAAGATCGCTGACAAAGAATTGTTCAGTGACGCGATGGGAGCGCCCGGGACGTATGAGGGAACCTACATTGGGATGCTCGACCACAACATCACCGTGGTCACACGAGCATTGGGGGGACAAGCAAATCAAGCTGGCTTGAACGGTCAGTTACAGACTAAACCTTAAACCCGCCGTAGGTGGGTGAGATTGAATGAGTCATTGATGACTGGGCCGGCAAAGATCGAAACGACAAACCAGGATTCTGTAGAACAGGGTGACTGTCCCCTTTCGGTGATGGATTTGACGGTTGCTTATCACCGCAAACCGGTGATCTGGGACGTTGAATTTGATTTGCCAGCGGGCTCGTTGGTTGGCATCGTCGGCCCCAATGGTGCTGGCAAAAGCACGTTGCTCAAGGCGGTGATGGAGTTGGTGCCGCGAGCTTCCGGACGCGTCGAAGTGTTCGGTAAACCCTATCATCTATCACGCCGGAACGTTGGCTATGTGCCGCAGCGAGAAAGCGTGGACTGGGATTTTCCCGTCGATGCGTTAGACGTTGTGACCATGGGGTTGTACGGCCAAGTTGGTTGGGGCCGTCCGGTGCGGCAAAAACATCGTGATCTTGCGATGCAAGCACTGGAGCATGTTGGCATTGCCGACCTTGCTAAACGGCAAATCAGCCAGCTCTCCGGTGGCCAGCAGCAACGCACTTTTTTGGCGCGAGCATTGGTGCAAGATGCCGATCTGTATCTGATGGATGAGCCCTTTGCGGCGGTTGACGCGGCGACTGAAAAGGCCATTGTCGAGATTCTGCGCGAGCTCAAGCAACGCAAGAAAACCGCCGTGGTGATCCACCATGACTTGCAAACCGTGCCTGCCTATTTCGATTATGTGGTTCTATTGAACATGCGCGTCGTGGCGCATGGCCCGGTGCAGGAAGTGTTCACTCCCGAGAACCTTCAGAAAACCTATGGTGGACGTCTCACATTGCTCGATGAAGTCACCGAAGCGATGCGACGGCGGGAGCGGTCACTGTGATCTGGTCTGATCTGTGGGATGTGCTGTTACTGCGAGACTACAACACGCGAGTGGTTTTGTTGGGGGTGGCACTGTTAGGAGCGGCATCCGGTTTAGTCGGCAGTTTCACTTTGCTGCGGAAGCGATCCTTGATGGGCGATGCGTTAGCGCACGCGAGTCTGCCCGGTTTGGTGATCGCATTTATGATTGCGGTGGCCGCAGGCGGTGATGGAAAGTCGATGCCGTTGTTATTGGCTGGGGCCACGATGGGTGGCCTGGCGGGTGTGGCTTGCATTTTGTTCTTGCAGCGTTTTACCAAGTTAAAGCAGGACGCCACGTTGGGGATCGTTCTCAGTGTGTTCTTTGGGCTGGGCGTGGTCTTGCTGGGCATCACTCAGAAGATGGACGCCGGTCACAGCGCGGGGCTGGAGACCTATATCTTTGGCAAAACGGCCTCCATGCGGCGGGCCGATGGAATCATGATCGCGATCACGGCGTTGATTTCGATTTTGGTCACCGGGGTGTTGTTCAAGGAGCTCAAACTGCTGTGTTTTGACGCGGATTTTGCTGGCTCGCGAGGTTTGCGTGTTTGGTTGCTGGACACCATTTTGATGGTCTTGGTCGTGATGGTCACGATGGTGGGCCTGCAAGCTGTGGGCTTGGTGTTGATGGTCGCAATGTTGGTCATTCCCGCCGCAGCGGCCCGGTTTTGGACCGAATCGATTTTCCGCTTGGCGTTGGTCTCTGCATCGATCGGTCTGGTTGGCAGCGTGCTGGGGGCGACAGCGAGCGCGGTGATGGCCGATCTGCCCTCAGGAGCAATGATCGTGTTAGCCTGCGCCTTGCTGTTTGCAGTCAGCATGTTCTTTGGTACCCAGCGAGGCGTGCTCCCCAGGCTTTGGCGACGGCGGCAGTTGAATGCCAAGATTGCTCGACAGCATCTCTTGAGAGGCATTTACGAGCTGAGCGAAGCTGAGTTTCAAGATGCAAATCCAGGGCACTGGGTGAGCTTGATTGACCTGCTGCAAAAACGAAGCTGGAATTCCAAGCAGTTGCGCCGCCAGATTGAGACCGCTGAGTTGGTCGAATTAGTGCGTTACAAAACCGATCAAGTGGCGCTCACCAGCGCCGGTTATGCCGAGGCTGCTCGCTTGACCCGTCAACACCGTTTGTGGGAACTGTACCTGGTGCACTATGCCGACGTTGCGACCGCTCGCGTGGATCGCGATGCAGATGACATCGAGCATGTGTTGGAACACGATGTCGTTGAGAAACTTGAGCGGTTGTTGGATCACGATCCGATTCGGATTGCCGTTCCCTCCAGTCCACATGCGATGGAGTCGACCTGATGGCGATGTTGGCAGTGTTGCAGGGATGGGATTGGCAATTTGACGGCTGGATCATGGTTGTCGGCGTGTTATGTGCGACGTCGACAGCACTGCTGGGCAATTTTTTAGTCCTGCGGCGAATGTCGATGCTGGGTGATGCCGTCAGTCACGCTGTCTTGCCGGGCTTGGTGGCTGCGTTTCTGATCAGTCATTCACGCAGCAGTCTGGCAATGTTTGTTGGCGCTGTGATCGTGGGCGTGTTGACGGCCATGTTCACCGAATGGATTCGTCGCTTTGGCCGTGTGGAAGAGAGTGCAGCGATGGGCGTCGTCTTCACGTCGCTGTTTGCGCTCGGCTTGGTGATGATCGTTCAAGCCGACCACGTTGATCTGGATGCTGATTGCGTCTTGTATGGTGCGATCGATTTGACACCGATGTTCACCGTCAACATCGGGGCTTATGAGGTGCCACAAGCAGCGGTGGTGTTGTCAGTGGTGACATTGATCAATGCGGCCTTTGTTCTGGTGTGTTACAAGGAGCTAAAGATCAGTTCCTTTGATCCCTCGCTTGCGCATTCGCAAGGGGTGCGTCCCGCCTGGATGCACTATGCTTTGATGGTTTTGGTGGCAGTGACGACGGTGGCCTGTTTTGAAAGCGTTGGCAACATTTTGGTCGTGGCGATGTTGGTGGTCCCTCCATCGGCAGCGTTCTTGCTGACGCATCGATTGGGGCTGATGATCGTGCTGTCGGTCGTCATCGGAGCTGCGGGGGCGATTTTGGGGCATGTGGGCGCCTTTGCCATCCCGCGTGCGTTTGGGATGCCCAGCACCTCAACCGCTGGCATGATGTCGGTGGCCCTTGGCGGTTTGTTTGTCCTGGCGTTGTTGTTTGCTCCCCAGCAGGGCTTGGTGTCGCGATCGATTCGCCGCTTCGTGCTTTCGCAACAGATTCTTCGCGACGATATCGTGGCCTACTTGTATCGTGCGGGCGAGCGTCACGGAGAAGCGATTGCAAAACGCAGTGACCTGATCACCGAGTTGTTTAGCTCGGCGGTGCCGATGTCTCTGGCGCTGCGCCGCTTGGTCAGGCAGGACTGCATTCGCGATTGCGGCCAGCAGATTGAACTGACCAAACAGGGTGAAAAGCTCGGTAAAGCCTTGGTTCGTTCTCACCGCTTGTGGGAGAGTTACTTGGTCGAGCAGGCGGAACTGGATCGGTCGAAGATTCACGACAAGGCCGAACAGTGGGAGCACTTCACCGGGCAAGCCTTGCGTGATCGCTTGGTCGATCAGACCTCTTCCACTGGCCTTGATCCGCACGGAACGGTGATTCCCGCCGAACCAAAGAGTGACGACGACGGTCCGCCGGATGCAAGCTAGCGGAGTTGGAAACGCGTCTCGTAGCGCGGCGTTTCACTGATGAATTCGTTGTCACCGCTGTCAAATTTAAAGCGATCGTTTAGCGGGGCTGCTTTCAGTGGTTGCAGGTTGTTGAGCTGCAGCAATGAAATCATGTTGCGTCGGCTGATGGTAGCGTCCTGATCGTCGTCCTCTGGGGGCGTGCCAAAGTGTTCGATCTGAACCGGCAGTCCTTTGCCAAAACCCGTCGGTTGATCGTTCTGTAGCGCGACGGCAACGTTGATTCGCGTGGGATAGCTTGGGGGCAGCTTTCCGCCAGACTGACTGATGATCGCCTCTCGTTTGCTGTTTTTCAAATTGCCAATGATGACCATCAGGTCCTGTCCATTGGCGTCACTTGTCCCGAGCGAGAGGTCGTAATCGCGTCGCATGGTGTCCAGGATCTCGCAAAGGCCGCCGGTGAGCATGCTGGGCCGAATCTCCACCGGGTGTCCGACGTTTGGCATGCTCTCCACTGGCTTGCCTTTCGAGCGATAGCGATCGTCCAGGAGGCCCAGGTCGACGCGGCTTAGATTTAGCCTGCCAGCGATCATCTGGCTCGTCCACAGCAGACGCCCATCACTGACTTGACGCAAAAGATCTTCGCGGCGACCGGCAATCTGGGTGTGCATCTCGAATCGCGCGGTTCCTTGACCCTGGTGTAAATAGCTACCAAGACACAGGATTTCGCGTTCTTTGGATTCCTGTTGGGTGCGAACACGTTGCCAGAGGTCGCAGCGAAACCCCGGCCCGTTGGCGATTCGCACGATCAACTCGCTGAGTTGTCGTTCAGCGCGTTGCTGGAGTTGCTCGGCCGAGAGCTTGCTGTCGCGGTCTGGATCTGGAAGGTCGCTGGGCGAGCTGCCTGCTGTGGCCTGCTGGGAGGCAGTGTTTTCCGGAGCCGTGTTTGCTGGCGGTTGCGCAGGTTGTTGATTGGCTTGAGTGGTGTTGGCCAGGAACCTGTCGCTGCACAGGATCAGCAGGGCAAGAAAAACGGCGATTCCTAGCAGCACTGGGCGGTAGAGTCTTGCAGTTTTGCCTAAGTTAACATGCCGGCCTGGTTTGGCGGCTGTTGGGCCTGGGCAGGTTTGCATTTTTTCCGGATCGTTGTGTTTGGCGGGAAATGTCGCGAAATCCCCCGATAATTGCATGCTTTTTTGACTCTCAGAGTCAATCCGGTGTTGTCGATCGATCTTCATTGTCGGGTTATGGCGATTTTTCCAAAGAATTGCCTGCGAACCTGCCGATGCTGTTAGCACGAGGCAGGTCTGCCGGTGAGGTGCCTGGATCGTAGAGACGAACTGGGTCATAAGTCCACCCAGATCGTGATCGCCTGAGACACCTTTGATAATTCAGCCTACGCGGGCTTGTCCCCGCAACCGCATTCGAGCGCGGTGAAACCCAAGGAATGGGGGAAAAGATGAAACGCTTCGTCAACCACTTGTCGCTAATTGCGGCTGGTGCGATGGTCGCGACCGGATGCGTGCCGACCCGCCACAATTTGCCACCAACTCAACACCTGATGCATCCCGGACCCGGCGTCGATGGACCCGGACCCGGTGTGCTTGGTCCACAAGCTGCTATGGGAGCCCCCATGGGCGCTCCCATGGGAATGCCCGCTGGAATGCCTGTTGCATCGACCGGCGATCTGCCTGGCGGCAGCGGTGTGGTTCCAGCGTCATTCGCGGATCCATACTGCCCACCTGGTAGCCAAGGTTATGCCCAGGGCAGCGTCATGGAGGGTGCCATGGTAGCGGCACCTCAAATGCAGAGCGTCCAAGTCACGTTCGGCCGTCCCGAAGGCATGCAGATTCGCTACGATCAAACCGGTAGCGGTACCTTTGACAGCGATCCCTTGATCTGCCCCGCTCGGCAGAACTTTCCGCAAGGTGGTCTGTACCGTCTGAAGTTGACCAACATTCCAAACCGCGAAGGTGTGGAGCTGTATCCGACGGTCGAGCTGGCATTTGCCAATCCTCGCACCGGAGCTTACTTGGCGCACAACTCCATTCCGATTCAGTTTGACCAAGAAGACTTTGACCAAGTCGTCACTGGTAACTTTGTGACCAAGGTTCTGTACCTTCCCGATCCGGACTTCCAAGGTCCTGCGTTGGCTGGTATCGACACTCTGGTTAGCACTCGACTGGATCCAGGCATCGACCCGATTGTTGAAGCCGATCGTCGCGGTTCGATCCTGGCGATCATTCGCTTGGGTGACAAAGACATTGAAATGGCTGGTTCAGGTGCCTTGGGTGCCATGTCACCACCGATCAATGGTCTGCCTGCACCATTCGCCGTTGCGTCCAGTCAGGGTTGCGGCCCGATCGGTGCTCCTGGCGCAGCGGGGCCATCGATGATCGCTGGTGTGAACATGCCTCAGTATGGCATGACAATGACTGGCACTCCAATCGGTCTGCCTGGTCCACCGCACTTGCCATTGGGCGGACCCGCCGGTCTGACCAAGCACGTGATGACCAATCACACCAAGGTTCACATGCCAGCACCTGTTGACAAGTTCAAGATCAACGTCAGGCAGTCTCCGGGTTACCGCTACCCGAACCCTGTAAGTCGCGTGAACATCAGTCAACGCAACCCTGCAGGATGTCTGCACGGTGCTAACTGTCAGACCTGTCAGTAACCGCTGACGAAGCAATCGAACAGGCGTCGGCATCGATAGGGTTAGACCTGCGGATGACCGACGCCTTTTTTTATACGTCTCCGAATCAACGCCAACGCTTGATATCGCTCTTGCTGCCGGTTGATTCGTTGAAGTTCAATGCACCTGTGAATTGAAGGTCCGATGGCAAGTCGCATCATGATCAGATTAAAGCGAACATTGCAGGCATTGCATGCCGGTGATCAAGCCGTACGGATGACCAGCTGGTCCAAAGCCCTGGTTGCTTTGCTTTCGACACTGCTTATTGGCTCACTCGCCAGCCAAGTCATCGCCCAAGGTGCCCGGCCGCTGCCGATGCAGCAAGGCCATCGGCTCTACAACCCTTCCATGCCACCTGGGAATATCTATTATCCTCCAGGTCCTGTGAATCACACTCCAGAGTACTTCCAGCCGGTTGCATTCTCTGGCCCCGGTAAGGTCCAGTTCTCGATGCCTACTGGAGATGGTTTTCAAGAGTCACAACCAGAATTGATGGTTGGATTGAATGTGGGACGCGTGTATCGATTCCGCGTCACCAACATTCCGTTTCATCCCGGAGCAGAACTGTATCCAACGGTGGAACTCTTAGGACGAACCTTTCCACCTGCCGGAGCGGAATTGCGACATCCGATCCCATTGAACCTAAGCGAGACCGATCTGGCCAACGCATTGGGTGGATTAATGGTGACGCGAGTGGTTTACTTGGAAGATCCTCAGTCAGCGTTTCCGCTGGCTGTCGAGCGCAAGGATGCCACTCCGATTGACGTTCCAACCGGTCAAGACCTCCTGGCCACCGCTGACACCTATGGCAGGCCCATTGCAGTCATTCGAATTGGCTCGCTGGCGCCCCCAACAAGCCCTGTGTTGATGGGCCAGTTTTACTTTGGTTACCCGAACTGGATCCCCTTGCAGGCTCCAGCGACCGGGGCCGCCGGGGCGGAACCAGAGCCTGTCTCAGCATCAAACACTCTGCCCCATCGTGTTGGCGATTTGCCAACTGCCGTGCAAGTCGGTTACACCGCGCCGGTGACAAGACGCCGGTCACCGACAGTCGTCCAGCCCGCCGCCAGCGAGCCACTTTATCGCCTCGCTG
The DNA here is from genome assembly GCA_007745635.1 of Stieleria bergensis. Taxonomy (GTDB): domain Bacteria; phylum Planctomycetota; class Planctomycetia; order Pirellulales; family Pirellulaceae; genus Stieleria; species Stieleria bergensis. Next base: position 5,907,669 of record CP036272.1, on the reverse strand, counting down.
ATCAGAAATAAACCCATTCGTGCTCGCCTTTGCCAAGGCGTTGACGTTGCCTGAGCCAGTTCAGGTCAATGCAAACGATCCCAACGGGATGCAACTCATGATGTTTACCAAATCACCAAACGAAATCGCCCGGCACTCGTCTCCCGCTGAACGGCTGGTGTCACGCATCCCCTTGATCATCGCGGTTCCTTGGATTGTTGCTGCCATCATGGCCCTCTCCGGATGCCAGTTTGGCGGTCAGCGCCAAGTCACGATCTCTGAGGCCAGAACAGCGGGACTGATGAATCAACCGTCCCCGCAGTCGGCCGCCCAGGTCCCGCAGTCGGCCGCAGCACGAGGTGTCCCGTCCAATCACTCACAGGTCGCTCCGGTCGACTACCAACAGAGTGCCGTGCAGCCAGCAACTCTGCCGCCAGCAACTGTGCCGCCGGTTGGGAATTCGGCAAGTCAGGCGGGCGACTTGCCACTTGCCAGTGCTCAGTCTTACAACACTCAACAGGTCGGTGATCTGCCCGCCGTGATGCCACAGGGGCACATCGTTCATGCTCAAACGGTTGGCTTTCGCCACCGGCGTTTGCTGAATCAGGCACCGCTGGGGTATTGTCCCAGTTGTCCGGATGATTCAGCCGGTGTTGTCAGCGGTCCTTGTGTGCAATTTACCCAGGCCGGGGCGTTGACGGTCGATCCTCAAGAATACCTTTGCAACGGTGGCGATTTGCCTGCCAGCGTACGGATGATGAAAAACGGTGACATTGGCGGGTTGAATCCTCAGGATGCTGCCGCAAGCTATGTGACCGTCAATGGAAACGTTGACGTGCAGGCGAGCAACCGCGTGTGTGTGTATTCACCACGATTCGGGGCTGTTCGGCAAATCAGTGGCGCCATTGCTGGGGAACATGCCGTGGGTCCCAACAATACGATTCAGCCGGTGGGTCCCAATGGTTTTGGCTCGATGCAGCCTAGCTTGGCCGTCCAAGAGCAACACGGTCCGATCACAGCCGATGTCGCCAAACGCATCGATGGTTTGCAAGATCGCAACCGCGTCGTGCCAGTGGAATCGTTGCTGACGGTGTTCCAAATCGAAGACGCATTGGAAACCTTGGCAGTCTTGCGAGTCCGAGGCCCTCGCGGGCTGGAGAGGACACAGATTGCTGTCTTGCAACGCGGAGCGGTTGCGGCCGAGACGTGGTTCAAGCGTGATTATGTCGAAGCGGCTGTCCGAGACCAGCGTGCGAGTGAAATTGTTCGAGACCAAAGTGTCAGTGCAGTGGTGTTGTATGAATATCCAGACGATGGACGCTTGGAAATCGTCAAGGTCGCCGATCGTCAGGAAGCCTTGCAAGGTGAAGTGGTTAACTTTGCCATTCACGTTCGCAACGTTGGCGAATCAGCACTCCAGCACGTTGAAATCGCTGACAGTCTCGTGACGCGTCTGGCATACGTCGAAGGTTCACAGTCGGCGACCGCTGATGCACAGTTCGTGATTGTCGACAACGAGGCCAGTTCGAGCCGCATCAGCTGGACGCTCACCGAGCCACTGAAGGTTGGTGAACAAGTCACCATCCAGTTCCAGGCCAAGGTTCGCTAGATGGCCCGCGAGTGGGCCGAATCGTAGGCTCGTTTGCCAGCCGGCGGCCTGATCCGCTGGCTGATCCGCTGGCTGCAACACCTTCACCTGCTGCGAACCGCAGCGATGGTGAATCTCTCAAGTTTCTCGCCAATCTGACGCTTCCTGCGTGACTCGCTGTCGGCGATGTGGTTCAATGATCAGTTGCCCGGCCGATTGTCTGGGCGATCCGCTGTTCTGGGCGTGCTGCCGGTTCGAGCATTCGGCTTGTCCATGCGTTCCCCGGCGCGGTCTGATTCTTTTTCACCCCACAGCTTATTGGGAGACCTCCGAGATGGTCATTCGTTCTTCAAGACGTGTTGGTTGGCTGCGTTTCAGTGTGATGCTTTGCCTGACAGGAATGTTTTTGGCGTCCGCTTCGGCCGCAAACTGGCTGACGCCTGGTCCGGTCTCACTGAAATCCATTGGACCGATGACCTTTACGCCCGATGGCACCTTGCTGATCGGAGATCCCAGTGCGGCGACCGTTTATGCCATGCAGATCGAAAAGAGTGCTGGCGATGCGGCGGCCAGCGACTTCGCTGATCTGACAGCAGCGATCACCAAGCAACGCTCCGCTGGTTCGGCGATCAGCCTTGGTGAGTTGGCGGTGCATCCCGAAAGCAAGTCCACATTCGTGACTGCGATGGTTGACGGCAAGGTGCAGTTGTTGCGGATCAGTGGTGACAACATCAGTGAGGTGAACTTAGATAAAATCAATCATGCTTCGAAGCAGTTAGCCAGCCCGCCGGCGGACAAAGAGTTTAGCCGCCGTGGTCGCAAGTATAACCTTCGCAATCAATCGATCACTGACTTGGCTTTCTTTGATGGCAAGCTCATCGTCTCGGGATTGGCGGCTGGTGACTCACCGTCACAGGTCTTGGAAATGCCTGTCCCGTTTGCCGAGAACAGCATCGCCACCGGTGTCGAGATTTTTCATGCAGCACATGGTCGCGATGAAACGGCAACGATTCGGACCTTTCTGCCGATGAAAATCGATGGTCAGCCAACGCTGTTGGCTGGGTTTACCTGCACTCCGCTGGTTCGCTTTGATTTGGGAAAACTCGACGGATCTCAGCGAGTGCGTGGCACAACGGTTGCTGAGCTTGGTAATCGCAACACACCGCTGGACATGGTGGTTTATGAAAAGGACGGGGCAACCTTCATCTTGATGAGCAATTCAGCTCGGGGGATGATGAAGATCTCGACCACGGGGATTCAGGATCGCGAAGGCTTGACCGATCGCGTCTCCGGTGGCGGCACTGCTGGGCAGGCATTTGAAACCGTTGATGCCCTCGCTGGGATCGTGCAGATGGATCAGCTCGATGGCGGCCACGCCGTGGTGTTGCAGGAAACCGACCATGGGCTCGCGCTCAAGACCATCGAGCTGCCCTAGTTGATGCCTGGCAAGACGGTGCCGCGTTGATCAGTCCGCTTCGTAAGGACGCGGACGCAGCTGGCGAAAGAGCGCTCGTTTCTGATCTGGCAGCGAGTAATCGAAGCCGCAGGAGTAGAGAAATTTCTCTGACGAACTGATCGCCATGATTTCCATCACGCCCAGTTCGCCGGTCCGTTGCACACACAGGTCAACCAGTTTTTGGCCAACGCCTGATCGCTGGTAGTCCGCACGAACTGCCAGCGATTGCAATTCAGCCAGTTTAGGGCTGTAAACTTCGACAGCGGCAAATCCGATGACGGTGCTCTTGGGCAGGTCGGAATCGCTTTCCAAGTCGTCTGTGCCTTCTGCTGGGATGCAGGCAACAAAGCCATGTCGTGTCAGTTCCGTGATCTCTGCATCGGTCCTGGACAGCAGGAGATGCTGGGACACATAGGGACGCAGCAAGGCATGGATCTTTGGCGTGTCCGACGGCAACGCTTGACGATACTCGATGCAGTGATCGTCGCTCGGCGATGAGGCAGTGGAGTCGTTCACGGGCTTTTGGGGCTGCGGCCGGACCGTTTCTGCCGAGCCAAAATGCATGGCGGGCAGTCCGGAGCCGGCAGTCAGGAGCGGGCAGGAGGTGGAACTTAGTTCAGTTGGACCGGGTTCGTTGCCGCCTTGATGGTTTTGCGCATCAGTTTGATCGGGGCTTCGTTACCGGTGAACAACTTGTACTGATAGGCGGCTTGACGGACAAACATGTCCACGCCGGTGATGACACGGCACTGAGCTTGTTTGGCATATTTGACAAGCAGCGTGTTTTCAGGATTGTAAACGGTGTCAAAGACCACCATGTACTGGTTCAACGCCGACGCGTTAAAGGGCGATGTATCCAAGTTGGGGTGCATGCCAACCGGAGTTCCGTTGATCAACAGCTGCACGTTCTGTTCGTGACGTTCTTCCCAAGGGCAAGACGAACAGCCCAATTCGTTGGCCAGCACCATGGTGCGTTCCACGGTTCGCGAAGTGACGATCACGTCGGCCCCACGCTGTCGCAAGCCCCACGCGATCGCGCGTGAGACGCCACCGGCACCAAGCACCATCGCTCGCACCCCCTGCAGCGACTTTTCCCGCTCCAGTTCTTGCCGCTCAAGCTTTTCCAAGATGCAGTCCATTGCCGCTCGATAATCGGTGTTGTAGCCCAAGGCTTCGTCATCTTGAAAGATCAGCGTGTTGATGGCACCAATTCCATTGGCGCTCGATTCAGCATGCGTGCAGTAGTCCAGAGACGTTTCTTTATGAGGGATCGTGATGCTAATGCCGTTCAGGCCCGCTTCACGAGCTCCGTCCATGAACCGGTGCAAGTCATCCTTGGCCACTCGTAGCGGCAGGTAACGCGCATTGAGTTCCTGGTCAGCGAAGGCCGTGTTGTGGATCAAGGGACTGTAGCTATGCCCGACCGGATCGGCGATCACCCCGAACAGCTGCGTTTGGTCGTCAATGTTGCGAACATCGTACATCCCCGACATCTCTTTCCAGTTCAGCTGACCGGGAGCCATTTTGCGATCAGTGCTGTAGGTAGCATACGTGAACGGAGCGCCAAAGCGGTGCGCGAGCAAGCGCGTGATCATGCCGACTTCACCCATGCAAATCCCGATGGTCGGGATTTTGGCATCGCGGATCAGGCGAAACATTCGCAGGTTGTCGTCGAACGAATTCGCCATCGTGGCGATCTTTACGATGTCCGCGTCCTCTTCTGACATCGCCGCATGCAAGTCTTCGAGGTTGTCGGGGGTTTCCGAAAAGTTGTGATAGCTGATGATTCGCTTGGTGTTCCCGTAACGCGGGATCTGGGACGCGATATCAGCTTCGATATCAACATACTCGGCCCCAGAGACAATGGCCGAACGCAGCAACATCAATCGTTCCTGCTCGCTCTTGGTCCAGCGGCCACCGTCTTGGCGGCGGCGGACGGTGATCACCACGGGGCTGGGACGATCGTTCAGCAATCGACCCAAATTGACCGCACGGCCGATGAAGTCCAGTCGCAGTTCAACGAGCTCGGCTCCTTCTTCAACAAGCTGCTTGTGCTCTCCAATCATTCTGGAGTGACTACGGCGGCCAAGGCTGACACAAATCATTTTGGATGTTTCATCAAGGCAGGGACGGACGGCCTGGAGACTCTCCTCGTCGGCTGCCCAAAGGCTGCCAGAACCGTCACCGATCATGCAAATTATTTGTTTGAGCGAATCGTTTCTGCAAACGCTGACCTCACGCCACCTCAGAGAGTGCCGTGACAACCCGTGCCGTGACAACCCGTGCCAAGACAAGGATTGCCATGGAAAAGTCATCTGCAAAAAGCCACGTTCTGGCCGAAAATGCGTTCGCAACCACCCGCGGCGGCCCGTTTTCGACCCCGAAATTTTGCCCCGGCAGGGCATTCTGTCTGCTCCAGCCAGGCAGGGTATCGAATTGTAGACACATCCGATTCGCAACTGTCGTCTATAATACGCAGAAGGCTATTGAAGTATCAGGGGGGAAATTGGATTCCCGAAACGGTTGCCTCAATCTGAGCCCGTCTCTGGCAACGATCCCAGGACACACGCCCCGTCAAGCATGCTTCAGGACCGGCAAGGATGGCATCCCCGGAAGCCACCTTGGAGCTGGCGATTTAACGCCGCAAAGGTCGTTTTCCTCAATGATTTCTCTCCTCACCAGACTCAAACCCATGAAAAATTGCCGTCAACCCGCCTCGGTTCTTTGCCGCTGTTTGGTCCGAGGAGCTCATTGGACGTGGGCAGCCTCTTGCGTCTGTGTCTTGAGCGTCTTGGCACAAGGAACCTCTCAGGCTGCTCCGCCCCCAGCATCCAGTACGCCAGCATCCAGCACGCCGCAAGACGCCCAGCCCCAAACAGTGCCCGCCCAGCCCTCCACGGGACAATGGTTGTGGCCACGCGGAAATGCACAGGGCACCGGCGCGATTACCAATACGTTGCCTGCTGAACTGCAGGTCGCTTGGGAGTTCACCGCCGACGAAGCGATTGAAGGTGAGCCTATCGTGACCGCAGAGGCTGTGTTTGTTGCAGATGTCTTTGGCAAGGTCTACGCGCTGTCTCGACAAACTGGCAAGCTGTTGTGGATGAAGGATTACGAAACCGGCTTTCTGGCGGCTCCTATGGTTCACCAGGGCAAGCTGATCATCGGTGATGTCGATGGCCAAGTTTATGCCTTGCAGGTTGGCGACGGCAAAGAACTCTGGAAGCACAGCACGGCCGGCGAAATCAGTGGCGCCGCTGCGGTCTACAAGGATTCAATTTTGATTGCCAGCCAAGATGGGAAACTCTATAGCTTGGACGATCAGACTGGCAAGCAACGCTGGGTTTATGAGGCCGAGGATCAGATTCAATGTTCGCCCTCCATCTCCGGCGATCGGACTTTTCTTGGCGGCTGTGATGCTCGACTGCATATCGTTGATTTAAAAAGCGGCAAGTCGGCTGCAAAGTCATTGCCACTCTCCGGGCCCACCGGGAGCACGCCGGCGATCTGTGGTGACTATGCCATCGTTCCTGTGATGGACGGCATTGTCTTTGCGTTTGATCTGAAAACCATGAAACAGCTCTGGGCCTATCAAGACCTGGAACAAGATCAAGACTATCGCAGCAGTGCTGCCACCAATGGCGAAGTGGTCATTGTCAGCAGTCAACGGAAACACATTGACGCGTTGGATCTCAAGACTGGCAAGCGACTGTGGCGTCACACGCTGCGGAGGCGCAGTGACGCTTCACCTGTGATCGCCGGAGATGACGTGTGGGTGCCAGCAACCGATGGGCGCCTGCTAAGATTGTCTTTGCAAGATGGTCGCGAGAAATGGACCTATGAAGTTCGTGGTTCGTTTATCGGCGGCGTTGCTGTCACCGGTGACGAACTGTTCATTGCCGATGACGACGGCATTGTTCGCTGCTTTCGAAAGAAATAGTCACTCTCAAGCCCGTTGAGGTCACGGTCATCGTGACCGTCATCGGACAGTCTGAGCAAAAAGGGGACGCAGGCCTATCTTTTCCCATACACGCTGGCGGGGTCAACCAAACGCGTTTCAGCAACCTCTAGGTTCGTGCCTGCGGTGTCGACTTTGCGGAAGAAGCACGAGCGATAGCCTTTGTGGCACGCCGCGCCCGATTGGTGCACCTTCAGCAGAATCGTGTCCCGATCGCAATCCACTCGGACTTCGACAACCTGCTGGCGGTGGCCACTGGTTTCGCCTTTGCGCCAAGGTTGATTGCGTGAACGGCTAAAGTACGTCGCTTGGCCGGTCTCGATGGTCTCGCGCAGTGTCGCTGCATTCATCCAGGCCATCATCAGGATCTCCCCCGAGTCAGCATCCTGCGCGATCGCAGGCAGCAGACCATGAGTGGCTTTGCTGAAGTCAGCAATGGCGGCGACCGCCGTGGCATCTTGCCCATCAACTTGTCCGGCGGTCTCTGAGGGTTTTGGTTCGGTCATAGCTCTACAAGCCGCAGGCAGCTGTTGGGTGAAAGCGAAGTTTGGTGTTCGGCCGTTGAATCATCAGCATGATCGGTGGGGCAACGACAGCATCGAAACGCAGGCCAATGGTGTTTAGCCACAATCCATGCTGCTCAGTGCACTGCCTCTAGCGTGCTTGGTCCCCGGGCAAAGGAGGGCTGGATTATAGGCGCATCCCAATGTTTCGGAACATCCGGTAGAAATTTCATGGCGTTTGACCGACGATTGCCCCGACGCTGAATTCTTGTCTTTATCAGAGTCGATAGTTGATCAGCTAGGCAATCGACAATTCCCATTCAAGGTGTCCCACGTCATGAGCGCGATCGACTTTTCTATCGTCGTCCCAGTACGTGATCAGCAGCAGGCCGTTGAGTCACATTTGAAGGTCATTGCCGACGCCTTGGTGGACAGCCTGAACATTGTGTATGAAGTCATTGTGGTCGATGACGGAAGCTTGGACCAAACGGTGGCGGTGGTCAAGTCACTGGCCGAGACGGATCATCGCATCAAGTTAGTCACTCATCAGCAGCCACGCGGGATTCAAGTCGCCGGTGAGACCGGTGTCCGGCATGCTAGCGGCGAATTTGCCTTTGTCCAGGAATCTCTTTGTCCGATCTCGATTGATGATCTAAAGCAACTCTTGCAGATTGCCAAAGATCCGACAGTTGTCATGGCGCGAGCGGAAACCGTGCGGCAACCGGTCTCTGCCCAGTTGCACAGCCAATTACAGGCAATCGGCATTCAATTCCCCGGACAGTTGGGGAGTCCAATGATGCAGCGATCGATCCTGCGCATGATTCGCTTGCGACATCTCAAGCAGGTCGCGGTCACATCGGAGACGCAGGTCACTGAGGGCGAAGTGCGCTGGTTTCACTCGGTGACCCATGACCCATCTGAAAGTGATCAAGCGAGCACGCCAGCGAGTCAGCCAGCCGTGCAGTCGCCTGTCGTCACGCCCGTGCAGTCGCCTGTCGTCACGCCCGTGCCAGCGCCTAACTACAAGACGCGAAGCCATCAGGCCAAGTCCAGTCTGCCAATTGATTTGCCTCAGAACAGTGTCACGCATCAGCCCAAGGCAAATTTTTAGACGCACCCAGATCGGTGCGATCGCTGCGAGAGGCTCACGTGCGGCCTTAGAAAGGCCGCTCAACGGAGAACTCTGCGATGCGAATCAGCGATGCTTTGGCGGGTGAATCGACCAAGGGCTCAAGCGCTTGCAGAGCTTTCTCTTTGAAGTCGTTGGCGACTTGCTGTGTAAAGGATTTGGCGTCGGATTGATTCAGCCAGGGCAAAATGGCTTTCACGCGTTTGTCGGCCGGTCCTTGCAGGATTTCGATCACGGTGTTGCGATCGGTATCCGAAAGCGTTTCCAGTAGTCGGATGACGGGCAGCGTCATCTTTCCTTGTTGCAAGTCGGTGCCCAGCGTTTTGCCGACCGCATCATCCTGACCCCATAGATCAAGGTAGTCGTCAGCAATTTGGAAAGCGATTCCCAGGGCGTCGCCGTATTCGCTCACTTGGGAAATCATCTTTTCATCGCAGCCTGCTTCGGCCGCCGCTAGCGAGCAGGCGACGCGGCAGAGTTCAGCGGTTTTGCCGCGAATGATCTCAAAGTAGGTTTCGCGATCGAGCTCAAGTTGGTCTCGCTGCAACACTTGGCGGAGTTCACCTTGGCAGACCAGTCGTGCTGCTTCGCCAACCCAGCGGCAAGTTCGAGTGTTCTCCAGTGTTGCCGCCAGGCGATAACTCTGTGCGAACAGATAGTCGCCCAGCAAAATGCTGGTGTGTTCGTTCCACTGGGCATTGATGGTGGGGACGTGGCGACGTGTTTCTGCCTGATCGAGCACGTCGTCGTGCACCAAGGTCGCGGTGTGGATCATTTCCAGGACCACGCCGATGACGACGTGAGAGTCACTCTCAGGTGGATGTTGATTCCCAACGCATTGTTGTTCAAGAGCCTTGGCCATCAACAAGTGGATCGCTGGCCGCAGCCGTTTGCCGCCCAATTGGATGCCGTGACGCAGCAAAGCGGCGACATCTTCGTAGGGGCTTTGCATTTCGTGTTGAATGCGAGCTTCAACCTCAGCAAGCTGATCGATAATTGGGCCGTACAGCATTTGCAGCACGGGGTTCGCGCGGGCCGCCGACGGCAGTTTGTGACTCTCTGGAGAGGCATTCTGGGTTGCCGGGGCGATTGCGATGGCGTCCCCATCTGCCTGGGTGCCGCCCCCAATGATGCCAACTTCGTTGGACGCAGGCGCAACGCTCCGAAGATCTGCGGACTCAGAGACCGGATAGCGAGTTTGGGAGCGTTCCATTGTGGCGTGAAATTGGCAATGAGACAAAGCGATCGGGAACAGAGTTGCCCGCATCGCCAAGCGATGCAGGTGCCTCTCTCCAGCGTGGATATTGTCGGGAACCTGCCGCCATTGCTGATGGGCCCTGCTGTGGACCTCGGCACGCGTTGCAGATGGCACCGTTTTCTGTGTACCCAACCTTGCAAAGCAGGGCCGAAATGCAAAGGCCAGAAATCACTCCGCGAAGAAAAAAACGCGGTCAGCGGGCAATTTCCCACTCGTAACACCACATCGACCGCAATCGGACGCGGTGCATAACAGAATGTTTGGGGGCGACCAATCGCCGCAGCCGTGCCGCCGTGTTGCCCGCCCGCTGTTTTGGCCAGAGGCAACCTGAGTGGCGAGGCGGCGATGGAAAGCCGTTCCATTAGCAGTCATGCCGATTTGGGTGGCAGGTCGCTGGAGTAATCGCCGCTGCGGCCCCCGGACTTTTTGGTCAGCCAGATCGGGCCGATTTGAATCGCTTTGTCGACACTTTTAAGCATGTCATAGATGGTCAGGGCGGCCGTGCTTGCAGCAGTCATCGCTTCCATCTCGATCCCAGTTTTGCCGCTGGTGACTGCTGTCACCTCACAGCGCAGACTTTGGGGCGTGGCGGGGGCTTTGGTGCCAGCGGCCGGTTTGGGTTCGGTCAGCCATTGAAAGGTCACTGAAACGCTTTCGATGGGGATTGCGTGGCACAGTGGAATCAGGTGGCTGGTCCACTTGGAGGCTTGAATGGCGGCGAGGCGAGCGACATTTAGCACGTCACCCTTCCCCGCTGAACCGTCCCGGATTTGCTGGGCGGCTTGAGGGCTGAGTTGGACATCGGCACAGGCCACAGCGATGCGTCGGGTGATCTCTTTGGCAGAGACATCGACCATGTGTGCGTTGCCGGAGGGATCAAAATGGGACGAAGCCATGAGTTGATAATGGGAACGAGGTAGAAATGACGGCAGTTGAGCGCATAAAAAAACGTCACGCATTTGCGGGAAATGCGTGACGTTTGTGAGCTCAGTTGGCGGTGACAGTCGGAATTCACATCGAGGATGTGCGTTAACCAGCTATCAAACCAACTCTTTCTTTGATCCAACGAGCGTTCGCAATCGTTCGGCCAGCAGACGGGCGTCGAACGGGTTTTTGAACGTTTCGTTGATGCTACTACGGTCGAAGCTCATCGGCTGACCATCGTTGGGCAGCAGAGCGATCAGAATGACGTCTGCGAAGTCTGGATTCTTTCGCAGGTTTTGACAAATCTGAACGGCTTCAATCTTTCCAATCGAAAAGTCTACGATAATGCAATCGGGAGTGAAGCTTTCGGCCTGAATGCCAGCTTCAAAACCGCTTGCAGCGACGGCGACTTTAAACGATTTTTCCGGTAGCAGTTCTCGCTTCAGGTTCTCGATTAGCACTTGGTCCTGGGCGACGATTAGGCACTTGGCCATCGCTTCGTCTTCCAGGTCACCCAAGGGCATACCGTGTTCCTTAAGGAACTTGATCAGGTATTCACGAGGAATACGACGATCTTGTGATCCTGGAATTCGGTAGCCTTTCAAACGCCCCGAATCGAACCATTTTGAAACGGTTCGGGGTGCGACTTTGCAAATCTTGGCGACCTGTCCAGTCGTAAAGACCTTCATATCAGGCTCTCCATAACGCCTCGTTGATTATTCCCTCGAACAATGGTGCGTTGGTACCCAATGTTCTCATAGCCCGTTTCATCTTCCTGGCCTTGATCTCGGCTCTTAAACATCAACCTGTTCGTTGCTTCCAAGTGGACGCAGTCAGTCAGTTTGATAACCGTGAACAATTCCATTCCAATGCTGGGTCAGGCCACCCGGCACACATCCTGTGATATTTGCCGGACGGGATAACTTGCTTGGTTTCTTCGTTGGTTGCAGACAAGTTTGTCTGCGTGGGAGGAGAAGCTGAGTGGTAAGGCGACCAACGCCAAACGTTCCAAAGACGTTATGAGACCGGTTGGTGATGGGTGTTTTCACCAACCTATCTAACGCCAGGAACGTTCGGCTATGATCGCCAACGCGTTCATTCGTGTTTGTGGACTCAAGCCACAAACAATCCTTTCAAGCGGTTCCCAGAAATCCCCCCTGGGTGAATCAAAACCCGACTGCCACCAGCTTTCTCGTGAAAGCTCAGCCAAAGGTGTCCGATCCGAAATTATTGTCGAGCAAAACCGGTCCAGATCTTTAGAGTGTTTCTATGGGAACAAGCCTCATTGCCGGATTGATGGTCCTGTCTATGCCTAGCACGCGCCTTGTGTTGCAATCGCCCCATACAAAAAACACGTGATTTTCAGCACTTTCACAATGCACTTGGTCTTGAAGCCCTGTGGCCTAGCCGTCGGCAAACCCAAAAAAACTTTTCCGAAAAATTGCGTTCCACTGGCAATTCAACCTAGACGCCCCTTGGTTGGGCTCGCTAACCGCCGCGCAGCTTACCGATCAGCCCTGACAATCAGCATCGCTTGCACATTGCTGGTCACCAGCCACCTTAGCCTGACGTCTAGAATCAGTATGATGGTCTTGCCTGATGCGATACCGAAGGTTGACCGGGTTTTACCAACACGGTGGGCGGCCGTGTTGAAATGCGTTTTAGCGCCCTGTCCCCTGCATCTACTGTGACCTCTGCAAACTGAACCCTCACTGCGACTTGAGAAATGATTGATTCATCGTATGCCTTTTTCCAAGAACTGATTCAAACGCCCAGCCCTTCTGGGTTTGAAGAACGCATTCAGCAGGTGGTCAATCAGTACATCACGCCACATGCTGATCGTGTGCGCATCGATATTCATGGCAACCTGATCGCTGAATCTGGAAACACAACCGGTCCCAAGCTGTTGTACGCCGGCCACTGTGATCAAATCGGGATGTTGGTTTCCCACATTGATGAGTTTGGTTTTGTCTATGCACAGACGATCGGTGGTTGGGATCCACAGCAATTGGTCGGACAGTCGATGACCATCTGGACCGAGGATGGCCCGCTGCCCGCAGTGATTAGCCGCAAACCCATTCACTTGCTGACACCCGATGAACGCAACAAGGTCGTCAAGCTGACCGACTTGTGGTTGGACATCGGAGCGGCTGACGGTGCAGAAGCTCGCAAACAGGTTCAGATTGGCGATCCAATCACCCTGAACCTAGAGATGCGTCCTTTGCTGAACAACATCGTTAGCGGGCCAGGCATGGACAACAAGACTGGCACGTGGACGGTCATCGAAGCTCTGCGACGGGCCAAGGAAATCAACGCTTCAAAGGCGTTGGATTGTCACTTGAATAGCGTGTCGACCGTGCAAGAAGAAATCGGTTTGCGAGGAGCCAAAACCGCAGCCGGCGGCATTCAACCCGACGTCGCGATTGCGGTGGATGTGACTCACGCTTCGGATTGCCCCACGATTGACAAGAACACTCAAGGTGACATTCGACTCGGCGGTGGTCCGGTGATCTTTCGAGGCCCTAACATCAATCATAAAGTCGCTCGCCGCCTGATTGATTTGGCAGAGCACAATGACATCCCGTATCAGGTTGCTGCCATTGGGCGCGCGACGCCGAATGATGCCAACGTGCTGCAGCTGCATGGTGCCGGTGTCGCCACGGGCTTGGTTGCCGTCCCCAATCGCTACATGCACTCGGCGGTGGAAGCGATTTCAATGGATGACATTGATCATGTCGCTCAACTGCTGGCACACTTTGCCGTTGCGTTGAAGGCGGATGATGACTTCACACCATCGGTCTGAGAGCGTGGGCCGAGCGTGCCAAAGCAAAGACGCAATGCAAAGACGCAAAGCAATGCAAAGCGGAGGCTTTAGACCCAACGTTTAAGCGCTGGCCCGCTTGAGTCTCTCTAGTGGCACGTAATAGCGAACATAATGATTGCCATCGCTAAAGCGTTCGCCTTTTGCGTCTGGAACCAGCACGGTCGCTCGGCGAGTGATACGGTTCACTTTGCCGTGGAGCACTTTGCCGTCAGCGCGAAACGAGACAAGATCGCCCACGCGGATGTTGAACTTTGCCGCAGCCCGTTCGCGCTGGGTCACCAAATTGTGCTGATAGTCGGTGTGGCCAAAGTACCGCCGGGCGATGGACTGAAATCGAGGTTCGTTGCAATTCCCATCGTTCCAAATCAGGATTTCCGTTAGATGCACGAACTCGTGTTCTGCGATGCGTTGCATCGCATCCAGGCGATCGTGGCAGACGCAGCCACCGACTTCGATCGGGCGTCGCGCATTGTCGTCAAAGGTTTGGAAAAGCAAGGTGGACGACAGCACGAGTTCGAAACTGCGTCGGCCGTTGCTTGAACCATCATGGTACTGCGTGACCAGTTTGCCGCCTGCGCTGGTCATTCGTTTGGAAAGTTTAAAGCGAATGCCTTCTCTGCTGGCCTGCTGTAAAATCTTGCCGCCCGCAAACATGTCGTCGTACAGCCGAATCATGCGACCGACGTCGTCGCTACTGATGCGATCAAAATTGCCGCGCGTGATGCTGCGACTGGTCATCAGGATCTGCTGCCGAATCTCCTGCCGCAGTCGCTGTTGTTCACCGGCGGTGAACTGACGAATCGTCACCTCGTCGGCCAGCGTCTGAAGCGCTTTCCGATCACGTCCCATCGCTGGTTTGCTGGCCGATTTGACAGCGGGCGACCGGGTGGACGATTGGCGCGAACGATGAGGCATGATGATCAGATGGTGACGAACTGGAAAGGCAAACTCAGGGATGTGATCAAGCGTGGTCTCAATTATATCGGAACAATCGGCCACGTTGCCAGAGTGGATCGCAGATGATATTCCTGACTGGAGGCGTGAGTTTTGCCGCCTGGAAGGGGCGGTTCGACTTTCCCCGCGAGTTGCTACGAAGGCCTGTTGGGGCGTTTACTGGTCAATTGAGCGTCTGAAAGCACTTCGTCTTGAGCGGCGCTGGCCAGTTCCTGAAACCAAGCATCGGGATCTAACGGTGCATCCGACCAATGGTCTGGCAAGGTCGCGTCCGTTGATGTGTGCGGCGGTAACGAAGCGAGCGGTGACAGACTGAATTGCTGATCGGTTTGCAGTTCGGTCAGCAGGTCCGGTGTCACTTCGTCCGTCCCGCTGATCGATTGCCGCTGGAAGCTCTTGGCCTGCGAGAGCTTCCCAGCACCGCTTAGCGATTGTGTTCCAACGGTCGCCGTTGACGGTGGCTGTGAAGGTTCAAACAGCGAAACGTGATGCAGCGAGCTCGCGCTGGGGACATAGCCAGCCATCGCATAGGCGACCGAATAATGTGCACTTGCGATGCCGTGAGAGTCACTGCCGCTGGCATGTTGATGCGGGTACGAAGCCAGCAGCCATTTTAACTGCGCGGATGTCAGTCTGGGATTGGCCGACAACATCAGTGCTGCCAAGCCAGCGACGTGTGGGCTGGCGGCACTGGAGCCCGATAGCAGCGCGTAACGCCCACCGGAGTAAGTGCTCAAGATATTCACACCGGGCGCATCGACCTGAATCGCATGGGTGTCACCAACGCGATTGCTAAAACCAGCGAGTTGATCGTGCTGATTCATTGCGCCCACTGAAATCACGCCGGTGGCTTGAACAAACTCATTCGGAGAGCTTAGGATTGCCGGAGAGGTGGGCGAGTTGGCACCCTCATTGCCCGCCGCTGCGACCACCAGTGAACCGGCCACCACGGCATCGTAAACCGCTTGGGCAATCACCGGACTGTAGTTGCCACCCAAGGATAAGTTGATGATCGATGCACCCATGTCTGCGGCATAGCGAATCCCGGCAGCGACGGCCTGATCGCTGCCTTGACCGTCGCGATCTAGGACTCGCACCGGCAAGATCTTCGCTTGCGGCGCCACGCCCTGCACTTTTGTTCCATTGGCTGCGATGATGCCCGCGACATGTGTGCCGTGCCCATTCGGGTCGTCAGGATCAGCGTCGTCGTCGACGAAGTCATAGCCCGTGACATCATCGATCCAGCCATTGGCATCATCGTCGATCCCATTGCCGGGGATCTCGTCGCGGTTGACATAGAACTGGTTGCGTAGCTCTGGATGATCAAGGTCCACACCGCTATCGACCACTGCGACGGTGATGCCCTGCCCCTGGTAGCCCTGCGCCCAGGCCTCCGGTGCGGCGACGCGATCAATGTTCCACTGTCTTGTTCCACCGACGTCGTCAACCCACTGCAGCGGTTGCGGCGGGGCGGTGGTGGTGGCGACCGACTGAACATCAATGGACAGCCGGTAAAACATCTCCTGTGACTGATTGGCAAGAATCGCCAGGTAGTACGTGCCAGCGGGCAAGGTGCCCATCACTTGATCGGATTGTGTCCCCGAACGACGCGAGGCCGTTAGCAAGCGACCTTGCTGATCAAGGACAAATAAGTCAGCACTGCCTGTTAAGCGATCCAGTTGAATCTGAACCTCTGATTGGTTGGCAACATCAAAACGGACCAAGTCCAGTTGATCGCTGGCGTCTAGCTTGCCGTGACGCTGCAACAGGCCATCGATTCGGCCAAAGTCAACGGCGTCATCGAGCGTGTTTCCTGCGGCATCCTGACTGACTGCTTGCAAGGCCGAAACGGTCGAGCTGTCTGGGATCGCAACGCCCGGTTCATCAGACAGTGAGTTCCAATTCAGAGCGCCAGCATCGGCGGCGGCCAACAATCGCGGTTCTAAACGCTCCTGTTGACTGGTGGTTCGAGTCCCGGTTGGAACGCGACGTTTTTGGGGGGGCTGCGAGGAACGCACGATAAGAATCTGGTGTAAGCGGAAACAATCCATTGCAATCAACGCCTACTGTTGCCACTGGAAAGAGAAAGGCAAATCAAAAGGCGATCAGGATTGCCTTCATCGCTGGTTGGAAAACAAGATTTGCACGCAACTCGCGGCCTTATCTGCCCGTGTCTTGACTGGCAATCGTCAATGGACAGTCAGTGAAGAGCCGCGTCTATCGAAGGGGGACGATGGATCGCTGGCTGGAATCGAAGAACCACCAAGCAAGGCTGGATTCCTGGTGCCCAGTCCTGACACCGAATGAAGATCCCCAGGTGCCCTGGGGCTGGCAGCGATGCCCTTTAACGGGTTTGCTGCAGCGTGGTTCGGTAGCCACCACGGTTATCATCTAGGCCGTTGAGATGATCATTGATGCGCAATAGCAACCAACTGTACTGCTGGATGGTTAATTCTTTTGGCGCATCAATTGGCTCGATCACTAGCGTTTTGACCCACTGTTTCTCGTCACTCAGGTTGGGGATCACGCATGCCAAGCATTGACCCAAGGGGCGGTCGTTGGCATAGTGAATCGTGACGCCTGCGGGTTCGCTGATCCAAGGTTTGGGATCTTGGTTGATGGTGCATTGTCCCTGCGCGTCGATGCGAACCGTTGTTCCCGGTGGTAAACGCACACCGATGCTTTGCCAGCCTTGATTGGCCGCGATGTCGCGTTGAATGGGTTGACCTTGCCATGGAGAATCGTTGACGGAAACGTCGATGGTTTCCCGTTCCCACTGAAACCCATAGTCGACCTGTTGGGCTGCAACCCGCCAACGGGCTTGAACGACCGGCCACATTCGAGCCAGGTCTCGCTTTAGCAGATCGTTGAACACTGCTGGCGTGTCAGAGGCTCTGGAAAACGACTCCAGAAACGCTTGGCGAGTGTCTGGGTAATGGTACAGCATGGACACCGCTAGCCAGCTCCAACCATATCGCTCGACATTGCCTTGGCGATCGATCGGATACGCCAACACGGCATCCAGTGTCGGCACGTTGCCTTGCTTTCGAGCGGCTGACATGGCTTTGAAACGACCCCAGTACGGCGTGTCGGCGTTTGTTGCCGGCACCTGGTCAATGACAAGCTCGGTTCCAGTTCCGCGATGCAGGGCAAGCCACTCAGCGACGCCTTCACCAAACCACTGTGGACCGATGCCGTTGAATTGATCCAAGCAAAATGCATGCACACCTTCGTGTAATAGCAGGTGACGTGTGTAGTATTCACTCGGCTGCTTGAACAGCCAAACGGTTTGGTTGCGAGCAAACCCAAACTTGAAATTCAGCGTGCTGGGAAGATCGCCCGAGCGCCGAAAGCGATCCGCTTGTTCCATTAAATACGCTTTGATGTGAAAATCTGCGATCAACGGCTGGGAACGGTTTAATCGTTCGGCCCACTGTGGCACCGCTGCGTCGAATGAGGCAACGAGCTGTTTGAGCTCCTGCTGATCTTCAGAATCAGAGACCAGCGTGATGTGCTTGCCGGTGACGGATTGGAACTCAGCCTCTGGGCTGTCCTGAGCCCATCCATCAGCCGGTTGGAAGCAAACCATCAGCACAGCGGCAAACAGTCGCCAAGCAAGCTTTGGACCTGCGGCGGGCCAGCCAAACCGGCAACCAGTCCAAGGCGGGACGCCCTTGCGGATCGTTGTTCGTTGACGTCCCGATCGCAGCATTCTGTCAGGAAGCCATCCAGCACTTAAAAAACGCTTGAGCGCTGCTAAACTGACCAAGGCTGAAGCCTCACAGCGATCATTGGAATTCATTTCGTTCACGTCGGTTAATCTGCATCATGAATCAGAGACACTCCCAGTTTAGCTGCGCGAGGTTGTGTTGCCACGCGGCCGCTTTCCCGAATCATCAAAATCCAGCTTCACCGGTAACGGCTCGCAGGCCTTTGCGGCGACTGTGGCTGGTCGTTTTGGCGTTGCCGTTGCTTGCGGGCTGCGTTTCACGAAGCGAGTCCGATGTGGTGATTTACTCAGCGCTGGACGAAGAGTTTGCGGCGCCGATCCTGGGGGCTTTCGAACGCAGTGGGGATCACGAGACAGGGGTGATTGCCAAATTTGACGTCGAATCGACCAAGACGCTCGGCCTGGTCAATCAGATCATCAACGAGGGACAACCGCCGCAGTGTGACGTGTTTTGGAACAACGAGATTTTGCACACCGTGCGGTTGCAAAAGTTGGGTCTATTACAGCCTCGCAAATGGGCCGTGCAGTCTGGCTGGCCGGCCGACATGATTGCCAGCGATGGTTCCTGGTGTGGCTTTGCCGCCCGTGCTCGCGTCCTGATCGTGAACACCAAGCTGATTGAAGACAAAAGTCAGTTCCCCAGCAGCCTCTATGATTTGGCAGACCCCAAGTGGAAAGGCAAGTGCGCCATGGCGCGGCCTCTGTTTGGCACCACGGCGACTCATTTTGCTGTTCTCCGGTCCACTGACGGCGAAGCGGAAACGTTGAAGCTTCTAGAATCCATTCGTGACAACGCGGTGATTCTCTCTGGGAACAAGCAAGTCGCACAAGCTGTCTCGACAGGGCAAGTCGCGTGGGGAATCACGGATACCGATGATGCAATCATTGAAAAGGATTTCGGTTTGCCGGTCAGAATCATCTTTCCTGATCAACAGCCAGAGCAAATGGGAACATTGCGAATTCCCAACACCTTGGCGGTCCTGAAAGAGGCTCCACATCCGATTGCTGCAGGCAAGTTGGCGGATTACTTGGTCTCCCCGGCAATCGAAGATCGATTGGCAATGGGTGACAGCAGCCAATTGCAAATCAGCCGAGAAGCCGAGTACACGCCGCGCGTCCTGCCACAAACACCGGTGCGGTGGATGAAGGTTGATTTCGAAAAAGCAGCCGAGGATTGGCCCTCCTGGTCTGAAAAGGTCCTGGCCCTGTTTCAGTGAGCCCGCTGTGGTTGCAGCGCGCTAAAACAGGACTCTGCAGTCGTGCTGGGTTCGCAAGAGTCGCATTCCGGCGCTGCTATTGATGCAGAATCATTTGCACGATATTGGTCACGATCTTGGCTGCATCCTGAGTGTCGTAACCTGGGCATTGCACCGAGTTGGTGCTTTCCAGTGCACAGCTCAAATCCAGTGGCGAGAACACCACGCTGACCAAGCCGTCGGGAGACTGTGAGTATTCCAAACGCGGTGGTCCGACTTGCTTGAGAACGTCGATGCCGTCTCCTTCGCGAATGCTGCGCCGAATGGTGACTTTGCTGAGGTCGTAGCCTAAATAGTCTGTTGACAGTGCTGGGTGATCCGCTGGCAGGCTGCGTAGCGGAGCGTCTTTTAGGATGGCATTGATTTCGGTGCGAAAGGAATTGGCGAAGGCTTCATTGCCGCAGATTGCATTGCCAAGAATCACACCACCATTGTCGATGAACTTGCGAAGTGCCGCACGTTGTGGGGCGGTGAGCTGAAACGATTTTCGACCGTGCAGCCACAATAATGAGACTTCTGAAAGCGATTCATCATCAATGCCGACCGATTCAGAGGGCACACTGATGGCGACTTCGGCTTGGTTGCGAATGATGGAGGCCACGTTCGGAAGCGCGCGGCGCGCGTCTGCCCCGCCGGCGTTCACATCCATCCAGGCAATGCGCGTGGTGCCTCGTTCGGTGCGATCGAGCACGCTGGCTTGTAAGACAAGACGTTGATCGAGTTTGTCTTTGAGTTCCCGTCCGGTGGCGTAAGAGACCAGGTTTTGGCCGATGCGGACACATTGTTCGATTTCACCTCGAAATGGATCTTCATCATCGTCCGCTTTCATCAAGTGATCACCGAGTTCCCAGCGACAGCTGATTGATTTGGGGACATAGAAAATCGGTGTCCGGCAACAGGCTTGGACGCCGTACACCCAAAAGTCCTTTGGCAGCAGGTCTGCTTTGACCGTGCGATCGGCGGTCCAGATCGGATGGGAGGCCGGCAATCGTTCTAGCGGCGCGTCGGGGTACCACTGGTTGCAGAGTTTGGACACGGATTGGTTGAAGGCCGATGCGTCGCCACAGCCATCACCCCCACAGGCTTCGAACAGGATTGTGCCGCCTTGTTCGGTGTATTGTTTCAGCATTTCTGACCGGTCGTCAGCAAGCTGCAAAGCATCTTGTCCGCTGATCAACAAGACGGGGGTCTGCAGCAGGTCTGTCAGCGCGGCGTTCTCTAATCGCACGCTCTGCCATGTCAGGTCGCGACCCCATGATCGTTCGACATGTCGGATCAGTTGACGCAGTGCATCGGGGTGGGGCTTCCATTCTCGGCGAGCAACCGGATTGGCTGGTGCGTTTGTATCGAGGTCGCCGATCACCACTTGCCGCTTGCCTTTGGCCAGGAACAGCAAGGCGAACGAGGTTGCAACGGTGGGCTCTTCCCAGTTCTTTGCACCGCTCCAATAACCTTGGAATTGATCTTGGAGGCTGAGCAGTTTTTCGGCTCCTTCGCGATACCAGTCATGTTGACCAAAGAAGCGTTTCCCGGTCAGTCTGCCGGTTCTTTCCAAGGCGTACATGTAATAAAAGTAGGTTCGCTGGGCCGCATTGGTGTTCGCGTTGACTTGAAAACGTTCTTCCAGCCATGCCAAGCCCGCTTGGACTGGATCTCGCTGGTCGCTGTCACCGCCACAGCAGCGGATGCCGTTTTCACCAACACTGGAGGTGCTCTCGCCTAGTCTTCCTTTGGCAATGACCAGCGAGCCGATTCCCGCGCAGGTCATGCTGCCCGTGGGTGGGCTGGAGAGACTGCCGATCGAATAGCCCCAGCCACCGTCATCTGACTGGCCTTTTTCCCAGTAGTCGACCGTGCGTTGAAATACGATCGGATCGACGGCAACGCCAATGTCTTGTGCGGCGCCTAATGCCAACACGGCAAACTGTGTGTTGGATGGGTCGGGGCGACCGGTTCCACGACCGTAATTCCAGCCTCCACCGGTGGTCTGGCTTTTGCTCAGCCACTGCGCGTTTTCGCGGATCCGTGGTAGATCGCCAGCGGCGCCATAGTGGCAGTAGACCAATGTTTGTAGCGAGATGGAATATGTGTCTTTGACCGTGATCGCTCGCAGGTACTTCATTGCTTGAGCGATCGCCGGATCATCTTTGGGAACGCCAGCGTTCAGTAACGCTAGGGTGCACAGAGCCGTTAAGCCACAGGGATGATTGCCGTTGAACTCTTCCCAGCCGCCATTGTCCAGCTGAGTCTTTCGTAGGTACGCAATCCCGCGACGAATGGAACGCTCCACCTCGATGGCATTGATTTCAGCGCTCGCCGGTCGCTGGAACGTTGTCACGATCAGAGCGACAAGCAACAGTAGTTTGATTTCAAAACGCTTCATGAAACTCTTTTGGCTGACCTTCCGTCGGCAGTGAGCAGCGATGGCGGTTGGTATTCACAGGCATGGTCCCCATGCAGTCGGTCGACCATCGGATTCACATCAGGGTCGATTTCTTGGCCGGGGACTCCACGGATGCTTGATCGGCAGACGCTGACAACCCGCTGGCAACCCGCTGATCAGCGGGCGGTTCCGGGCTGGCTTGTTGCCAGCGCCCATCCTGATATGATCATCGTCACTTGCTGCGGTGGGCGAACGTGGCTTGCACTGATCCTATTGTATTGTTTCTAAGCAAATTGCAGTGAATGTTGCTTGGTTGGGTCTGGATTTTGAGGGGTAATTCCCAGTGCTACCGTTTTGCCGTCAAGCTGGTTTCCGATAACCTATCCTTTTTGGTCTAACGCAGGACAAAATCTTGCCGTTCAGACGGAGAAGCCCAGAAAATCGAGGCCCTGTCAAAGCAGTCAGACGCATCTTGTGGCTTGTTCGGATTTGACACTGATGCATTAGCTGGACCAAGCTGGCGCTTGAATCATTTTTTCCCTCTCTTGTTGACTCTCAGCCGTGAACGACCCCAACCAAGCCAAACCGCCTGTATCCAAACAACCCGTTGCGGGACAGACCGCCAATCAAGGTGGGGGCAATTCCGGACAAGGCGGGCGTAACTTAGGAGACGTGCTGCGCGAGTTTGCCGAGCATCAGACGACGATTCGAGCCGAACTGGGCAAGGTCATTGTGGGGCAAACGGATACCATCGAACAACTGCTGGCCGCCATTTACACCCGAGGCCATTGTCTGCTGGAAGGTGTGCCGGGGCTGGCCAAAACCTTGATCGTCAGCACGTTGGCCAGCATCCTGGATGTGTCTTTCAAGCGGATTCAGTTTACGCCTGACTTGATGCCTTCTGACATCACCGGCACCCAGGTTTTGGAAGAAGACGAACATGGCAAGCGGAGCTTTCGCTTTGTCGAAGGGCCAATCTTTACCAACATTTTGCTGGCCGACGAAATCAACCGAACGCCACCCAAGACGCAAGCGGCGTTACTGGAAGCCATGCAGGAGCGGCAAGTCACCGTGGGCCGCGACACGTATCAGTTGCCCAAGCCCTTCTTCACCATCGCCACCCAAAACCCCATTGAACAAGAGGGCACCTATCCGCTGCCAGAAGCACAGTTGGACCGGTTCATGTTCAATATCAAACTGGATTATCCGTCAGCCAGCGAAGAAGAACAGATCCTGACGTCAACCACTCGTGGCGAAACGCCAACGGTCAACAAAGTCTTGTCCGGAAAAGCCATTTTAAATGTGCAGCAGTTGGTGACCAGCGTTGCGGTGAATCCTTACGTGATTCGCTATGTGACTCAGTTGGTGCGTGCGACGCGCCCCGGCGACGAAACCGCACCGCAGTACGTTCGTGACCTGGTGGATTTTGGTGCTGGCCCGCGGGCGGGACAAAACTTGATCGCCGGTGCAAAAGCGATCGCAGCGATGGACGGTCGCTTTAGCGTGGACGTTAGCGATGTCCGCCGAGTGGCTTTGCCCGTGCTGCGTCACCGAATCGGGACCAACTTCCAAGCGACCGCTGAAGGCATGACAAGCGATTCAGTGGTGTCGCGACTGGTTGAAGAAATTCAGCCGCCCAAGCCGGAAAAGATGGCCAAATGAGCGACACTCTTTCCCCCGAAGCGTTGCAGCAGATCCAGCGACTGGATCTGCGAGCTCGGATGGTCGTGCGAGGCTTCTTGCAAGGACTGCACAGTAGCCCCTTTCATGGCTTTTCCGTCCAGTTCAGCGAACACCGCCGCTATAACCGTGGCGATGATCCAAAGCTGATTGATTGGTTGGCCTATGCGAAGACGGATAAGTACTTCATCAAGCGTTTTGAAGCCGAAACCAACTTGATGGGATACCTGGTCATCGATTTGTCCAAATCGATGGGCTTTACCGAAAGCCAATCGATGACCAAGTTCGAATACGTGACCTGTTTGGCCGCTGCGCTGACCTACCTGATGTTGATGCAGCAGGACCCGGTTGGCCTGTTGACCTTCGATGAAAAGCTGCACGCGGCGCTGCCGGCACGCAGTCGGCGTGGACACCTTGGCGATGTGATCGCTCACCTGTCAAAGCTTCAGCCCACCGGGACCACCAATGTGCCTGCCGCACTGACTCAGGTGGCGGCGATGTTGAAACAGCACTCGCTGGTCATGCTGTTCAGTGATCTGTGGCCGCAAGGGAACCTCAAAGCCGGTGACGATTCTTGGCAGCAACAAATCGATCAAATCATCAGTTCACTGGCACGTCTTCGTCACGCCGGTCACGACGTGATTGTCTTTCATGTCCTGGATGCTGCGGAGGTTGAATTTCCTTACGATGGTCCGGTGCAATTCACCGACAGTGAAACAGGCGAAACGGTGTCCGTTGATGCCAGCGGTTTTCGAGCAGACTACTTGCAGGCGCTAAGTGAATTTCGTGACGCCTATCGCGAGGGCTGCAATCGACTGCAAATTGATTACGTCCCGTTGGATACCAGCATGCCCTTCGATACCGCATTGAGGGAGTACCTGCAGCAACGCCAAGGGCGTTTCTAATCGATGGTCTTGCCGCTTGGTGGCTTGCCTTGCAGGGACCGCCCCGCGTGCTCTCTGCAGCCTTCGCCGATTGACAGGCTTGATGGTTCTAGCCCCCAAAGCTGGCGTTGAAGAAAATCTCTTCCACAAATAGTCCGTTGAACATTCCTGAGGGATGCAGTTCAACCGTGTCATCGGAGTAGTCCGTCCCGAGTGTGGGATTTGCAGAATTGGGGACAGGGAATCCCGGGTTTAAGAAGCCGTCACCATTCAGGTCGTCGAAGACGTAGATGCTGCCGTCGGCCATCAGGATGTTGATCTGTGTGCCGTGGACAGCTTTCCAGCCACGGGTGTCTTGCAGGTAGGTGTGATTTGCTTTCGGGCCAATCGGTGGCGGGCAATTCTCTGTCGTTCCATAGCCTCGTTCGCCGTCGATTTGTGTGTCCAGAATGTCACCACCTTTGATAAACAGCATTGTGCCTTGAACACTGTGCCAGAACGCTGGACCACGATTTACGGTTCGGCTCAAGGCAGTTCCTGCTGGTAAGTGATTTCCCAGTCGTTCACGTTGTTGACTGGATGCGGTCAGCGGCCCAATGTCCATCATGAGTCTGCCCTGATTTCCAACCTCTGGTGCCCCACAGCCCAACAGCGGCATGGTCCTCGAAGAGATTCTTGAGCGGTCAATGACAGACATCTTCAACGGGCCGGTGGTCGACGGCAAGCCTTGGAAATTCTGATAGGCCGGGTCGGCGACGGACTGGCTGAAGTTAGGAGGTTGGGTGACGAGCTTTATCCCTTGTCGTGTTAGCAGCCAACTGGCACAGTAATTTGTATTGATGCCTTCACTGATGACATGCTCGGCGACCCATTGAGCGCGCTCGTTGGACATTGGCTGTGTCCGGTTCATCAAATTTATCAGCGGTTGTTCGCTGTAACGTTCCGGGAGGCCGTTGTTGGACCACGTTGTCGCATCACCTGCCAAGACATCGTTAAGAGTGCTTAATCCGACTGCAGGATTAGCGGGGTCGATCAGTGGTAATCCATCTAAATGGCTCTGGAGATCAGCGACCCAGCCATAGGTATCAATGCTGCCATCTGTAGCAATGTCTGTTGCCCCAGAACACAGATAACCACCGGGATCATTTTCAGCATGCATCCAGAAGGCGACTCCTGCGTGCCTGAGGGTTTCCTGGCATTGCCGCTGTCTGCTCCAGTGCCTGGCAAAGTGAATGCCTAGCACGCAGAGCGGAACGATGAATGCCAATGCGAAACCGACTGCCAGCAGATCCACCAGACGAAATCGAAACGATCGCTTGAGCATGTTTCAGTCCGGGTGGATCGCCTGGCGATTGCTACTCGGGATGGATGAAGCCGAGATGGCCTTCAAAAGTGGCGGCATTGTAGCTGATGGTGCTGAGCGACACTCATTTTGCCAAAGAAAACATGTGGGGTCGATCCATCAAATGCTCGAAACTTCTCGGCAGCTTCACGAAGTCGTGCGATGCCGTCTTTCACCGAGACTTCTTCGCTTGGCCAAAGCACCGTTTGAGCCGGCCCGGGGAGCTTGAATCCCGTCGCTGCTTTTCGCAGAACCATGGGGCGAATGATGCGAGAGAACGTCCGCATGATCCAAGTCGATGGAGGTGCGTCGCGGTTGCCAGAGGCGATTTCCAAGGTGCGGGCGAGGTGCTCTAGAATCTGGCCCAGCGAAAAGTTGCCCGTCGCGTGATGTGGACCGGCAGCAAGCGTTTCCGCTTCCTGCATCGCTTCGTCAAAGGATTCAAACCGCAGTGTGCGATGTTCTGGTTTAGCCATGGTTCCCTCCTGGTGGTAAGCCGTTGCTATTTACAAATGTTCGTTAGCGTACCAATTCCGTCGACAATCACACTGCAACGATCACCAGGCTGCAAATAAACCGGTGGGTCCTTGGCGTCACCAACTCCAGGCGGAGTGCCAGTGAAAATCAGATCACCGGGTTTCAAGGTGACAAACTTTGACAGATGAGCAACGATGGTGGGAATATCGAAGATCAATTGCGCTGTGGTGCTCTCTTGAACGATCTCGCCGTTGAGTTCCATTTGGACTCGCAGGTTGCCGGGATCAGCGATCTGAGCTTTGCTGACCACGCAGGGTCCGATCGGTGCGAAGGTGTCAAAGGTTTTCCCCAGTAACCACTGTCCACCTGGGCGGCCCTTTTGCCAGTCACGCGCCGACACATCATGCCCGCAGGTGTAGCCAAAGACGGCGTCCATGGCTTCGTCGGCGGAGATGTTTTTTGCTTCCTTGCCGATGACGACAACCAGTTCGGCTTCGTAATCCACTCGGCTAGAAATCGATGGCAGTTCGATGGCCTCTCCATGCCCAACGATCGCCGTATTGAACTTGCTAAACACAACCGGTTCACTGGGGATCTCGGCGCCGGTTTCCAAGGCGTGATCGCGATAATTCAAGCCAATGCAGAAAAGCTTCTCTGGCATCGGTACCGGTGGCAGCAGTGTTTCCGGGGCCGGCTGCCACAGGTTTGCCGGAACATTCTCCGTTGTTGGCAGCTTCGATCCATCGGTTTCGAACAGCTGTGGACCGACCGGTGGTGAATCCATCAACGCATGCAGCGGGCAAACCTTGCCTTGATCAGACAACGCATACTCAGGGCGACCGTCGGAATTCAGGATGCGACACAGGGACATGGGAGAACTCTAGAAAAAATGAACTTGAATCGAGACGCATTCGGTAGCCTACCACTGTTCGACCAATTTGTCTTTGGCCTCAGTTAGTTCCTTGACCACCTCGGGATACTCTGTGGCGACATTCTTGGTTTCGCTGGGGTCCGTGCCCAGGTCAACCAGGAACACAGAGTCTTTCAGCTTGCCGCCGTTGACCTGTTGGGTTTGCGGCAGAGTGGTGTCACGTGGGTTGCCGATCAGTTTCCACTTGCCGCGACGAATGGCCCATTGCGGAGACTTGCCAGCACCCATTTGCCAGTAAAACTGTTGCCGCGAAGACTCGGCGTTTTTCTCAAGGATTTGGCGGGCGCTGATTCCGTCCAGCGTTGTCTTAGGCAATGGCACGTCGCACCAATCGCAAAGCGTTGGCAGCCAATCACAGCCGGTCAAAAATTGATCTCGCACTTGGCCAGCAGGAAGCTGGCCTGGATAGCGGACGACGCTGGGGACTCGAATTCCACCCTCGAATAAGCTGAACTTCGCCCCTCGATAAGGCCCGGCATTGCCGCCGCCGCCAAAGGCGCGAACTTCCGTGCTATGCCCGTGGTCGGGTTGATAGATCACGATCGTGTTGTCAGCCTGACCGGTCTTGTCTAAATGGTCCAGGACTTCACCGATGTGCTGATCCATGGTGGAGACAAAGGCACAGTATTCGCGTCTTGGTGTGGGTAAATCCTGATAGTGTTCTAACCACTGGGCACTGCCCTGATAGGGATAGTGGGGTGCATTGAAGGCCCAGTACAGCATCCAGGGACGCTCTCCTTGTTCATCCATGAACTGTTTACAGCGATCGACCATTTGGTCAGGGAAGTACTGTCCGCCGCGATGGATCTCGACCCCGTTGTCCCACAGGTCATGGCGATTGGGGCCATTCCAATAGAAAAAGTGCGAGTAGTTATCAATGCAGCCTTCGAGGTGGCCAAACCAATTCGCGAACCCTTGCCCCGAGGGGATGCTTTCGGGCGTCTTGCCAAGATGCCATTTGCCCACATGACCGGTGCTGTATCCGCCGGCGGCAAAGGCTTCCGCCAGGGTGATTTCTTCGGCCGCCAATGGGCCGTTGCCTGGTTGACCGGCGCGTGCGGGAAAGCGACCGGTCAGCAAGCCCACTCGGCTGGCCGAGCAAACGGGGGCGGGGGCATACATCTGGGTGAGCTTCAAGCCTTGCCGGGCCAAGCGATCCATATGAGGCGTTTTCAGGTCTTTGACACCGAAGCAACTCATGTCGATTGAACCCTGATCATCACCGTAAATCACCAGCACGTTGGGGCGTTTGGTTTTTGCTGTCACCGCTTTGGAAACCACGGGACGCAGCACAATGTTGCGGTAGCGAACGGAGGTATGATCGCCTTGCAGGAAAATTGGGCCAGGTGCAGTGTCGTCACTGCTGTTGCCGCCACCGGTGCAGCCAATCAGGGGCTCGTTGTCGATCACTTTGTGTCCGTTCAGTTCGACAGTGATGTGGCGGTCGACCAAGGTCAGCACATAACGATTCCAATGTCCGCCCGGTTGAGCCGCGTTCTGGCTGGGGAGGATACGGCCGAAGATGGCGCCGGGCCCAGCGATGCCTTGCATCTTGCTGTTTTTGTCGACCACCTGGGCTTCGTACATGCCACGCAAGTAGATGCCGCTGTTGCCGCCCGCTGGCACGTTGTATTCAATGGTCAGTTCGAAATCGCTGAAGTGGTCTTCGGTGATCAAGTTGCCGTATTGTCCGTAGGCACCAAAGTCGGTTTTCGGAGTCTCATTGATCAGGAGTCCATTCTCCGCTCGCCAGCCGTTCAGCTTGTTGTCCCGCGAGAGTTTCCAGCCCGAGAGGTCTTTGCCATTGAAAAGCTCGATCGGGGCCCCGAACCGGACTTTGCTGAGGTCAGGTTGGGCTGGCAAATCAGGAATCCGCTTGCCGCTCAGCGAGAGGGTCTGCTGACTGTTGGGGACCGGTTTGCCGTCAACCAGATTGACCTGACTGAACGTCAGTTGAAGTTGATCGGAGTCATTGGGGTCCAATTCGGCAACGAAGGGTTCGCTGATCAATTTGAACGTCCCGGCACCGCCGGGTTGCCAGCGCACTTTGCGTTTGAACGACAGTCGCCCCTCGTTCAATGTGACCTCACTGGTCGGCCGAGCACTGCCGACGCTCCATAGCAGGTCAGCTGAAAGCGTCTGTCCATCCTCGCCTTGATGAACACGTAACCAAGCCGGGTTACCATCGGGAAGCTGGAACGACCACGCGCTGAGGAGTTGATTGGTGGTGACTGGTTCAGCCGCCACAGCGGTTGGGTTCAGGGCGATGCTCGCAAAGCACCAAGCAAATAAAACGAATTTAGCGAAACCGGTGAGAATCTTCATGGGCGAGCAACGAGTGACGAGATCGGCAGGGAGTGGGAGCCGATAGTTTAATCGATGCAGCAGCCGATGTTACCACGGCATTTTTCAGCGCCAGTCGCCGGGTTTGGCGGTTTGGCGGTTTTGGGGCGACGGGCGGGTCGGACGCAACGGGGAACCTGTTTCAACCCATGGCTGGCGCGTTGTGAATGACGGGTTGTGGCTGGTGCGCGGCGGCGCTTTACCAGCGGTTTTCCATCTGTGAAACGATGCGTTGGGCAAGTTTTTTGATCGCTTCACGATTGGCAGCCCCCACGCTTTGGCCCGCTTCGGGAACGAATCGAGCGCTTTGGGTGAACACCGTAGGCTCGTTGGGGTTTTGCTTGGTGATGGCGTTGGTAAACAACGGCATGCCTCCGCGACCGGTCCAGTTGGCGGACACTGCGATGGCTGTATCGAGTGCGCGTGGATCGTCCGAACTGGCTTCGGTGAGCACGACTTTGCCTTCACTGCCGATCGTGCACTGCAGCACTGAATCCGCTCCGGCGTGATCCACCACGATGAACGGGGTCCGCCGTTGGATTTCGTCAATCACGGCCTCGGTCAATTGAGGGCCGAGTTGATGCCGAGCCGTTTGATTCTGGGCCACGGGGACATAAATGGTCCGAATGTTGGCCGGATACAAATGATCAGTGCCGAATTGGTACGCGGCGCAGCCAGGCAACCAAAGGATTCCCAGGGCGATACAGATCAATGATTCGAAACGCATGAACATCGGCAGATGTGGCTCCTGTCTAACGCAGCAATGGAGCGGCCGTTTCGGGTTCGGCTGGATCGCCATCGGATTCGCCGGCGACGGATCCCGTTGGAACCATGATCAGCGGTGGCGATTGTTTGGATGATGGAAAGACCTTGGTCATAAACATCAGCGGACGGCCTGGTGAGGCAGGCAAGGGGCCGATGCGAGCCAGGGCTTCACGAGCCTCATCCGCTTGTGGAACATTGGGATGCAAGGTCAGGAGTTCTTGGTACAAGTTGGCCGCTGAGCCATACTGGCTTTGCTTTGCGCGAAAGCGTGCTCGATAAGCCAGTTTCTCGGCTTTGCGAAACTCAACTTCTGCTGCTGATTTGGCTAGCTCTTCGGCATACTTTGGTTCACGCAATTCCAAGGGGAATCGTTTCCGTGTTTGCTGAACCAACTCGTCAGCTTCCTGCAGCAGCAGGTCGCCATACTTGGGACCACTGTAAAGAGATAGTTTGCAGCGGATACCTAGCATGTGTGCCAAGAACTGGTGCTCGCTGTCGGTAAAGGTCGTGCGTAGGTCGGTCAGGAATTCGTCGGCTGATTGGAAGTTGCCGTTGCGAATGTGTTGCACCGCCGCCGCCATGGTTGCATCATCGGCTAGCTTGCCGGTTGGATCGTCATAGCGAATTTGATCCAAGACGCGAATCGCGTTGGCGTCCAGGTTGCTTAGCGGGCGACTCTTGTCGAAGAGGTTGGCTTTGTACCAGCCATCACCGGCTGCTTGAGCGTAATCGAGCCAGTACTGACTGATCGAAAACAGTCTCGCTGCCGCACGATCGGTGTGACGGTTACGTGGGTATTCTTTTTGCAGCTGTTGAAAGGCATCACGCGAGCGAATCAAATCGTTCGCAAAGAAGTAAGATTCGCCCTGCATGAACAAAGCGTCTTGTTCCAACGCCATGCCGCGAGCTTCTTCTGCGGCATCGTCGAACAGCTGGCCCGCTTTCTTGAAGAGCTTGCCGCGTTCCTCTTTGGGCAGGGTGGTCGCTTGGCGAAACAGTTCATCGGCTTTGACGTAGTCAGTCTTGGCACGCTCAAGTCGTGAACGTTCATCCTTGCCAATCAATCGCAAGGCGGATTCGGTCAGGTCCTGCGGCGTTTCTGTTTCTGGCCTGGTTTCCTGATCAGAATCCGAGGACCCGAACGAAGGAAACTTGGGCAGCTTCAACTGTGCTTCGGCGGTGGATGCTGTCAACAAGAAACTGCAGGTCGCCAGGAGCAAGGCAACCCTTGTCACCGACGAGGCGAAGGTGGTTTTCTGTTTGGGATGCACAACAGTCTGGATTGGTTTTGTCAATGTCGTCATTCGCTCGGTTCCATCCGGGCGGGCAAGAAGGATTGCATCCTCGGAGTCTTGCCCAAAATCACTTCAATGTATCGATTGAGTAACACGCGTACGTCGCGATAGTTCGCGTCAATCTTATTGGCGCTGGCCGTCGCGAGTGGCAAGCGAGTTTGATTGTCCAGTAATCGCTCCAAACACTGCAACGTTTTAGGTCGCACGATGAAGACGCTCGGTTGGCTGATTCGACAGGAGCCACAAACCACACCGCCGGCGGCTGGGCTAAATGGGACGGAGCGATCCAGTTGGGTCGCGACGCCGCAATCGGCACAGGTTCGAGTGGTGGGGGTGTGACCGAGCAAACGCAAGGCAATCGCATCAAAGCCCAGTAGCGCCAGAGCGGCATTACCGGTGCCATCGATTTGACTCAGTGCATCCAACGTCAGGTCATAAAGCATCGGCTGGGGATCATGTGTTTCGGTCAGCAATCGCAACATTTCCGCCAAATAGTATCCACCGTGCAGACGGGTCAGTGACTTGTCAGCACCACGGAATCGGCGATTGAGCTTTGCTTCGGTTAACAGATCCAGCGCATCGGAGGCTTTACGGATAAGGACTACACGACAGACGGCAAGCAGGTCAAGCGAACCTTCAAAAGAACTTTTCGGCCGGCGTGCTCCTTTGGCAATTGCCGTCACTTGCCCAAAGTCTCTGGTGAACAGAGTGACGATCAAGCTTGTCTCGCTGAACTCAATCGTTTTCAGCACAACGGCGACAGAAGATTCGGCAGCCATTTACAGTTCGTCGTCATCGTCATCGGCTTCGCCTAACGCACCGAGCGAAGTCAGCAATTCACCCATTTCAGCGGCAGCGTGGGCGTCGTCTTGTTGGCGTGCCTGGTCGATTCCGTCTCGAAGCAGTGTGCGGGCCTCGTCGATTCGCCCCAATTGGACCAGTTGCTGGGCTGACATGAAGAAGGCCGCGACGAATGGCGGCTTCTCAGCGATCAGTTCGGCCAGCTTGCTGAGGCTGGCTTCATGATCCGCTTCGCTGCGTAGTTCCATGGCCAAACTGTAACGCAGGAACGTATCTTCAGGGGAATCCGCCAACATGGCGAGGATCTTTTCTTTGCGAGACATGCAAGCGTGGTGGGCAGGAGTGGTGGATGGATGAACGGGAGCTGGCAGCGACTAGGTCAACGGTTTCACCCAACGCTGTCCGCGTCCGGCGGCTGAAAACACTAATTCGGTCAGCTGTGTCTCCAGCGTGCGATGACTGGCGTCGATCGCTGTTTCGACTTTGAACACACAGCGGGTGGCCAGCGACTGGACCAGCGCACTGACCAGGAAACGTTCTGCATCGGTCAACTCTCCAGGCGTCTCGGTGACGGTCAGGTCAAGGATCGCTTCGCTGCAGCTCATCACTTGTGCCTCTGGATCGCTGAGCCACAGACGAGCGTTCGCCAAGTGTTCGCCCGTGCGGTGGTTGATCAGTTGGTAATGTTCGATGTCCAAGTGGCTCATGGCGCTGGCATAGCGGCCACCTTGGGGAACCACCGCTGATCGTTCGGCGCGCGTGGTGCGACGAAACTGGATCATGGTGCGATTGGTGGGCGGACGATAAGGCGCGGTGGTCACCGCCATTCGCAAGTATTGGTTTTCCGGTGAATAGCCTTGGCGGCTCAGCAGCGAAGCGACACGCATGTCATCTTCAGGCACTCCAATTCCGTGCCCCACCGGTGGCAGGCCTGCAAAACCACACATCTGGTCTCGGGCCAGTCCAACCTGTAAACGAGTGCAGCCAAGATCACGGGCTCGCTGTTCAGCGGCGGCCAGGATCTGATCGCTAAAACGAAGGCCTTCTTGTGTAAAGCAAATGGCCGAGACGACCGCCAGATGATCGTCGTTGTCTTGCAGTCGAGGGTCTTCGGAAATGCTAGGTCGACTGAGGTACGCCCAGGCTTGCAGGTGCCCGTTATCTTCGGCCACAATCAAATCGTGGGGATGAAAGAACGTCCGTGATAAGATCGCTCGATCAATGATCGCGGCACTGACCGCAGGCGGCATCCCGACGCTCTCCCAGTGCTCGCTCCAGACCCGGGTCAGCCCTGGGAGGTCGGCATTGCAAAATTCACGGATGCTTCTCATCGATCGTCGCTTCGAACAAACATGGTGGGCCAACATCATTTGAACAGGCGATCAACGCGTCAGCCATCAGAGCGTTGCAGATCCGGTTGTTGCCGATCCGGATGTGCCGATCCGGGCCCTGAAGACTGGTGTCCTGCCGACTGGGGCATCAAATGACTTGTCACAGGCAGCTCGTTGCGTGGAGCCAGCCCTGACAGAGTATCGTTTTAGCTGGCTAACGATTCTCACACTAGGGCGCATCCCCTGAAAATACCGGTAAACACTGCCTGGTTTGGCGGGTCGTTGATCGAGCTGCCGTGGGAAAACCGTCCCCTGACCACAGCGTTTGGTGGCGACCCTCCAGGTGGCTAGGCGGAGCCCGGCATGAGCTTGTTTGCGGCTTGATTGTCGGGGGCGACAGGTTGTCACACCTAAGGCGTTGGTCTCTCGGTTGATTAGGCTTTAACCTTACGGTTTGATATTGGGCGCTGTGTTGGTGGTTCCGTTTTCTTTCTCTGGTTTCTATCGCTGGGCCTGCATGTTTGGTTCTGACTCCGATCCTAACGACGCAACGTCTGACGATCGCGACCAGTCGTCTTTGCCGGTGGGTGATTCATCGCCGCTGGCCAAGCAGCGCCGCGTCAAGCGACGCTCACGGGCCGTGAATCAACTGCCCGTGGATAACCGTGCTCGTCAGGGGGGCTGGTTGTTTCTGGTCGCCTTGGCAGTCTTTTTCATGGCGGGAATGGTGCTCTATGGTCTGTACGCGTTCACGCGTTGGGACACCATCCAGCGGCAGACTCCCTTGCCGGGATCGCTGCTCATCAGCACGGCTTTATTGTTGGTCATCAGTTTGATGACGCATCTGGCGACCCGTTCGGTGCGGCGCGACCGAATCGCTGCAACGTCAGTGTTGTTGCTCTCCAGTGTGTTGCTGGCGATCTTGTTCACCGTGCTACAGTGCCAGGCGATTCATGAGATGTTGTTGGCCATGGCTGATGGTCGCGGCACGGGCGTGGGCATCTTTGGCATGGTGATTTCCTTGGTTGTCCTGCACGCCTTGCACGTTCTTGGCGGCGTGATCGCTCTGGGGATCGTCGGGGCACTGAACACTTTGGGCCGATACGATCATGAGCGACACTGGCCGATCGATTTCTCGGCCACCTATTGGCATTTCTTGGATCTGGTCTGGCTGATCATGCTGGGCATCTTCTGGGCCACTAGCGGCGGATTTTCGATTTAGGCTGTTCGCGTCGGCGATCCTAAACTGGGCTCGCGGTCGACGTGGCTCTTTTCTATGGTGGCAGAATCAGCTAACCCGTTGACGCAGTCCCCCTGCGCATCAACGGCAGCGGGCCGGTGTCAACGGATTGAGACGCAATGGCTCGTCGTGGTTGGTTTTTCAGCCCAGTCGACTCCAATAGCGATGACTCAAGCGACCATGCGCGCAGGCAATTTGCGGTGTGGCGTGAGTCAGTAACCTCTTTTGCCCAGGGATGGGATCAAACGATGGATTCTCGATGGTATACCGATGGCGACATGGATTCGCCCGCTTCAGTTCCGATGCCTGGTCATCAACTGGCGCCGCGGCCGGTCCCACGACCGACGGCCCGCGATCCGTGGCCGGACTCGGTTGCATCGCAGATCACGGCCAACGGCAACATTGCTAGTTCGATCAACCATGATCTGGCTCTGCGGGAACACTGGCTCTGGCAAATGGAGCAGTATCGCCAGCAAACGCATCAGCACTATGCAAGGTACTACCAGCAGGCCATGGAAACCATGGCCGCCCAGTTGCGCGGCTTGCGACAACAATTGAACGAAGTCCCGGCATCGGATCCTGAGTTGTTGCGATCACTCCAGCAACGCCTCGCTGACCTCGAAATCCAATTGCAAGCAGCCAAGCAAAAAGAAGATCAAGCCGCGGCGCGCAGCGAGTATCTGCGCAGCGAACTCGAGCACGCCCAGGCCAGTGCAGTGGCGGATCGAGAGCAGTTGATCGATTGCCAAAAGCAAACGCTGCAAACCATGCAGGAGAAACTGGATCGTTTAAAAGCAAAAATTGATCCCCTGCAACGACAAGCCAAGGAATCACTGAGTGTGCACCTGAATTGGCAGGTCGCGCATGATCAAGCCGTCTCGCTATGCGAACATCTCCAAGACGTGCGTGGTAACGACCAGCAACAGATCGACAGCCTGCAAAGCGAACTCGATTCGGTCTATCAATCGTTCACCGAAGAGCAGACTGCTTGGCACCAACAACTGCGACAACTGCAGGCCAAGGTCGTCGCGCTGCAAGTTCAAGATCAGCGACAACTGCTACAGATCGATGACTTGGATCACCTGATTGATGATCTCAACAGTCAGCAGCAATCCTTGCAGCAAGAATTGGAGTCCGTGTGTCGCCAGTACTCCCTGGAACATCAAGAGCTTCGGCAGTTGGTGGCCGTGACCGACCAGGAGTTAAGTGATTGTCGCATTCGGTTGGGCGCGGAATCGGAGGAAAAGGTTTCGCTCATGCGTTCGCTCGCTTTGACAACCGTTAGCGAACGCCAACTCAGGCAATCCAACGAGCAATTGAAGCAGCAACGCGATTTGGCTGAATCACAATTGGCAGATCAAGTGGCACTGGCCATCAAAGCCCAACGGGAGTTGGAGTTGCAAACCGTGTATTCCGATCGGGCGCGAACTGAGATTGCGGAATCGGTTCACGAAAATCGATCCCTACAAGCTTTGTTGGCCGAGGCTAGCGAACGGACCGCTGAACAACAGTTGCAGATCGAATCACAAGACAGCCACCTCCAGGCGCTGAAAGCTGATTTTGACGAACACCAAGAGCAGGCTGCACGGACAAAGCAGCAGCTGGAGGCTCTGATTGACCACCAGTCAGAAGCTCATCAAGGCAAAGTCGCCGAACTGGAACACCAGAACAAGGCGGCGCAGTCTGAGTTACAGAAGAACGCCGATGCGATGCAAGAGTTGCAGGCAGAGCTCGTTTCCAGTGGTCTGATTGCCTTGCAAGCGGCCGAACAAAATGATCAGCTGCAGCACAGAATGACGGACGCACAGCAACAGATCGACGCGTTGCAGGCTTTGACGGACGGTCTAAAACAAAAAACCGATCAGCAGGATTCTGAGCTTGCCAAACAGTACCAGGATCAGCAAACCAAGTCGGAACTGATCGGTAAGTTGAAGTCCGATCTCAGTCATACCGATGATCGATGGGCCGAAGCGCAGAGCCGAGTCGAAGAGTTGGAAGCTTACGTCAGCCAGCTCGCGGAACAGTCCAACGAGGCCGACGAAATCAACCGGGATGATGACGGATCGATCCGAGAGGCTGTTCACGCAGAAGTCGCTCAGCAGTGGCAACGGCAGGTGAACGAGTTGCAGGTGCAGTTGCTGCAAAGCCGCGAACGCGAGCAGTTGGCAGCTCATTCGACAATCTCCGCTGCCGATTCAGCCGCGTTGCAACAGCAGGCGGAAGCAGAGAATGTGACTCTGAAGCTTCAGCTTGATGAAGCCAATGAGCTGATCCAGCAATTGCAACTACAGCTGGCCGAGGATGATCAGGACGACCATGCCGCTGAGGCACGCCGCTTGAGCGATGCCTTGGCAAAGCAGACCGCAAACTATCAAGCCGAGCGGCAAGCTTATCAGGAACGCATCGATCAGCTCCTGCAGCTGCAGTATCCCCGTCATGCGGCAGCTTGACGACTGGCGGCGAAACACCAACAACTTACAGACCGAAAGCGGCTGATGGATTGATTTCCAGCGGCCGCTTTTTCTTTGCCAGCGCTGTACGTTGTCAGTTGCCAGTCGGTGCTTCTGCGGTCGAATCCGCGTCTGTCTCCGCTTCCTGGATGGACTCTCGAACATCATCGCCAGCGGTCCAGTAAAACACCGTGCCAAGGAAGGCGATCAGGATGCGAATCAGCAGATAGAACAAGGCGATGATGGTGCCTGATGCCAGCGTCGGTTCACTGGGAACGACTTCGTACATGGCATTGAAGGTCGCTTCGAAAACGCCTAAGCCAGCGGGCGAGATGGGCAACGCTCCGGCTAGCATCGAAATGGGGACGATGATCATATGTTGGACGAGTGTCGGCGCATCGTCGTACAGGCTGATCGCGATCAGAAAGAGGCTGGCGCTTAGCAAACTATGGACTCCCAGGCTCAAGATCAGCGAAAGGCTAAGCGTCCAGGGGTGTTCACTGTATTGACGCACCGGAGAGACTGCCTTGACGGTCAGCGAGCCGATCACGGGGAGCTTGGCCAAGGAGTCAAGCAATCGATCCACCAAGCGACCGCCAAACACTAAAACGGCCAGTCCCACCGCGCCCACTCCAGCCAGCACCGCAGTCATGATTCTCAGTTGCCTGAGTTCATCGGATACCTGGCCCGCTCCAATGTCGCCTCCAAACGTGAATGCCGCTAAAGCCAGTAGCAGCAATCCGTAAAGCCCCAGCGCACGATCAACGACCACCGATGTGATCGCTTGCACACGATGCCCTGGACACTGGCGAGCCAAAAAGATGGCTTTGAAAAAGTCTCCACCCACCGTGCCTGCGGAGACAAAATTCAGCAGGTAGCCAATCATGCCCAGGCGATGCGCTTCGATCAGCGACAGCTTGATGCCTTGACAGCGTACCAAGCAGCACCAACGTGTGATCGAGACGCTCAGGGCAACCAGAGACAGCAACAGTGCCGCCAGCAGCAGGCCGTAGTCCTTCGGTTGCTCGTAAAGAGCCTGGCGCTGTTCGGGAGTGATCCACGAGATCAACAAGATCAAGATCACGGTCGGAACCAAGATTTTGACCAATGTGATCCAGTGTTTTCGTTTGAACTGCATAACGAGTCGCGACCCCGCGCGGCCCCACAGCCCTGGAGGAACCGGTCGCTTGAGGCGTCTTGATGGGATGATGAAGCTGGCACTGCCAGCGTTGGACGCCGCCCGGTTGGCTGATGATTCAACCTGAGAAGCTCGGCACACCGTGGTGCTCCAGCAACTTAGCGGCTAGCGGAGAAGCCTACCATGCAAAAAGCCATGCTCGAATGACCGAGCATGGCTTTGGCGTTGATTTGTCGCGAAGAACGTGTCCGTTCAAACGCGAAATGATTCACTTAGGCGTAGTGCTGTGACGGCTGGTCGACAACCTGAACCGTTGGCATGTGCTGCTTAGTGCTCCAGTAGTCGTCAGCCCAGCGGTTCATTTCCATGACCATGGCAACAACAGCAATCAACAGAAAGATCATTGCCAGAATCAACATGACCAAGTACACGCTTGGCGATCGCTTGCGGTTCTCAGTGGAGGGTAGTGTTGACATTGTCACCTTCCTGAACGAAACCGTTGGATGAACTTTTCACAATCTCAGCAACCGCTCGGTTGGGAGAGGTCTTTACAATTTTGAGCTTTGTGATGTAACGCTGGTCACGGCTGACATAGAGCTCGTGGTCCGCTTTGATTCCATCGTCACTGCCGATCGATAGAGAGACCAAGCCGGTTCCGCGATCGACCAAGACGACTTTGCCTTCGAGTTCGGGTGGAGCACCATCCAATGGATCGTTGAATTGCAGGTTGTAGTGGTCAGCAATCTCGGTCCAGGCGGCAACTTGCTTCAGCAGGCTTTCGTTGCGGTTCTTCAATTCCGCAACCCAGCCGCGAGCTTTCTGAAGATCGTCTTGAACGGTCAGCAACACTTGAAACTGAGCGTCACGGTTACCTTGTTCAGTACGAAGGCGTTTGCCCAATTCTTCGACCTGAGTACCCTTCTGTTCCAAGTCACGTGCGTTAATCTCGTTGGTCTGAATCAACTCCGTGTTGGCAGCGATGTAGGTCTCTAAAGATGTTTGCTGATCTTTCAAGCGAGCCGTGTCTGCCTGACGCTGAGTTTCCAACGCTGAAAGTGCGGACCGACGAGCCATCCGTTCACGATTCAGTAATTGTGTGATCGCTTCTTTCTCGGAGGTTAACTGTTGGTTCAGTTCCGACAGCTCGGTGATCTTTGATTTATAGCCCTGTGGGCCTAAAACCAAATCGCGCCAATTGCGATGGGTAGCATTCGCCGCCAGCGCGAGCAACATGAATGCAACGCTAAGCAGGAAAATGACAACGGTGAACGACTTACCAAGTAAGGTCATTGTTGGAGCATTCCTCTGGCTGAAGTCCAAGTGGGGTCACGTTACCCAAAATTTGTGGTAACACGGTTCATTACCATTGATTCGGAGATCGTCCCGACAGGTTGAAAAAGATGAGGTCTTCTATCTTATTCAAAAAGATGTCGGAATGTCCAAATTTTGTGTGTAAAGAAACGCCTGGGGTCCACAAAAACTTCGGCAAAATGTGAATAGTTGGGGCACGCGATCGAGGTTCATTTCGCTAAGACGCGGGTTCCGCCCTCATCGTCCACTCGTCGCTGCTGTCGGGAGTATAATTACCAATTTTTGCTGCTGTCAATGAAAACAGCCCGAAAAGCCTCAATCGCCTAATTTAACTAATCGGGATTAGCGGATCTGTCATAATCGTTGAATCACTACTCTGCCAATGTCGATGTTGCGACAGTTCAGGGCTAAAACTGATCGCCAATCGGCAGGGTTTCGAGTCGCCAAGTAGGTGGGTGGCCCTGTGTTTGGACCCCTGATTGACTTGATCGGATTGCCTCGCTGGTACGGGGAACCTTCGGTCCCGGGTGCAGTGTTCCAGTCATGGTTCCAGCATGAGTTTGAAGCAACCTTGTTGGCGGGACCCAAATCGCTCATAGGCTGACTGGACTTCTTCGAAGGGGATCGCGTCGTCGCTGGTCAGGGTCTCGACGGGCAGTTCAAAACCCTGTTCGCGAAGCCCAAGAATTTCCTGAACCGTGGTGCGGACGGACGCGCGGCCGGTGGCTCGAATCGCATTTTTGCCGTATTCGTCCCCCGGACTGATGGGACTCGGCTCGGTATGCATCCCGATCGAGCAGATCGTTCCGAAGGGCCGGATCAACTCAAACGCTTGCTGAAGCGCCGTTTGTCTGCCGACCGCTTCGACCACTGCATCAACCCCGTGGCGATCGCCGCACTGATCGGCGATCAGTGACTGGGCTTCCGGCAAACTGAGGTGGGTCAGCTGGCCAGTTCCAGACCGCACGGACGGTGCCATCTCGCGTCGATATTGAACCGGATCAATGGCGATCACATGCGGAATGTTGAGGTACGTTGCCGCACAAACGGCGGACAAGCCAACGACGCCACAACCCATCACGACAAGTGTCTCCAGCGGTCCCTGGCAAAGCTGTCGCGCTTGCTGCACGCCGCTCCAACCGGTGCTGAAGTTATCGGCCAGAAAGATGGCTTCGGCGAACCCCATTTCATCAGGCACGGCGATCAAGCTGTGATCAGCGTGGGGAACACGAGCAAATTCTGCTTGGGCGCCTCCAAGTGCTCGTGGGTCTCCCCCGGGCCGGCCATCGTCATGTCCAAAGACCTGCCAGTGGTTGCACCGTGCGGTCAGTCCATGCTGGCAAAAAAAACACCTGCCGCAACTCACCGAGAACGGGCTGAACACACGATCACCGACCTTGAAATCAGCCACTTCGGATCCCACATCACAGACCGTGCCGGCGACTTCATGGCCGAAGGTCGCGCCGATTCGAAGCGGATCGCGCCCTTGCAGCTGGTGTAAGTCGGAGCCACAGATCCCGGCCTTTTCCACTTTTAGAATCACATCGGTGGGAAAGAGTATTTCAGGATCAGGAACCCCTGATTGACAGCTTAGTTTTCCATCACCTTGGTAGACAATTGCTTTCATGGTTGGGGTCCAGTTGGTAACTCGCCAGTTGACAATGTCAGGTTGTGTCGTGTCACCAAGCGTGGCCTCGTTTTGTAAACTAGGTTCGTGGCAACGAATGTTCGCGGCATTGAATCCGATTGCCGATTCAGCGCTCGGTCCGTGACTTCTTGTCTAGGGAATCGTCCTAACCGAAGAGGTCGATCAACGTTTTCTCTTGCATTTGAATGATCATGAAACCATTTGTTGCCACTGTTTTTGCCGTTTGCTTGCTATTGCTGCCCACCGGCGTGCTGGCTCATGAGGGCCATCAACATCCACAGCAGAGTGACAAGGTTGTCATCGGCAATCCAGCCGGCTCATTCGATCCACAAGTGAGCATACAGGAAATGGATGGCTATCGTGTCATCACCTCCAATGGGCTGCCGGCACATGCGACGGGGAAGTTTCCTGGCCCTGGCAATCCGAACCGGATCAGCGCCCAGCAGCATCGTTTTCGCATGCCGCTGAGACCGGAGCCCGCAGCAAAACCAACGGCTTTGCAGCTGGGGAACTTTGGTGTGGCTGTCAATGGGATTCCGATCGACCCGGGGGCGGCAGAGTTCTGGCGCGGACAGCGCGGCAGCCAGTGGCAATATGCCGTCATTGATGGCAAGATCGACTTGGGGCTCGATCACAACAACGCTCACGTGCAACCCACCGGCGCCTATCACTACCACGGACGACCGGTTGAGCTGATTGAATCGCTGCGCGAGCATGCTCGTAAGGCGGGCAAGAACATGACGTTGATCGGCTACGCCGCCGATGGTTATCCGCTTTACGACTGCGAGCTCCTTGAAGAAGACGGCCAGAAGAAGCGTTTGCAGGCGAGTTATGAACTGAAGGCGGGGACGCGTCCGGCCGGCAATCGCGGACCCGGAGGCAAATACGATGGTACCTTCATCGCTGATTGGGAGTACAAGGCTGGCAGCGGCGACTTGGATGAGTTCAATGGGCGGACAGGAAAGACCCCCGAGTATCCTGAGGGAACGTTCTACTATGTCATGACGGCAGACTTTCCCTACGTGCCCCGGCTGTTCAAGGGCCAGCCAGATCGAAGCTTTCAGCGTCGTCGAGGTGGGCCGCCGGGAGGTTTTCGCCCCGGCCGTCGTCCGCCTCCACCAGGATTCCCACCCTTTGGGTTTGGGCCGCCGCCAGGACGCTGAACCCACCAGGACGCTGAACCCGTCCCCTGCTCTGTCTCGATTGTTGCTCTGCTGGCTGCGAGCACAAGTCATGACCTTTGCGGTCACCCCCGCAGCGGCGCCCAACTGCTTGCCGCTTGCTGCTTGCCGCTTGCCGATCGTCTGATGGAGTTGGGTCAACGCGCCGCTTTCTTCTGGCGGTGATCAGAAAATCCGCCCGCTCATATTCACGCCTTGAAAGCAGGGACGTAAGATTTCGTCACGGCGTACCAGACCAACGGCGGTTGATTTTCTGTCAACTGCCCAGACCGCATCATTCGAGCCGGGAGAGTTCTTTGTCTTTCTTCATTGGGTTTCAACCTGTCCAGCGTTCCCTGCGATCGCGTGTTTTCTTGTTACCGATGATACTGGTTGGTTTGCTTGTCTTGCACAGTCTGCTTGATGGGGGCCAGACTGCTAACGCACAGGATGGTGCAACCGCTGCCGCGCCGCTGAAGCAGATTTTGGATCAAGTCTGGGACTTTGAGCTGACCGAATATCCTCAGCTGGCCACCGATGTCGGCGACCCTCGAGGCCAGGATCGTTTGGCCAAGCAGTCCCTGGCTGACTATCAGCGTCGTGATCAGATGCGCGCTGCCTTTCTCGAGCGTCTGTTGCAAATCGATCCATTGACATTGCCGGTCTCCGATCGGATCGATTGGGACTTGGTCGTTCGCAAGCTAAAGTCCGAACGGGAAGACTATCGATTGAAGTTACACTTGATGCCGATCAACAATCGCGAAGGGTTTCACATCGGTTTGCCGGAGCTTCCGCGGGTGATGAATCCTGACACCGTTCAGGACATGCGGAATTACATCAGTCGCTTGAATGAGTTGCCTCGATTTGTCGACGAGCAAATCGCCTTGATGGATGCTGGCATTGAAGCTGGTTTGGTGCAACCTGCGATCATCATGCGCGACAGCGCCGAACAAGCTGGCGCACACGTGGTTGCCGATCCCAAGCAATCGCTGTTCTATAAGAATTTGGAATCGATTGACAAACTTGACAAAGCCGATTGGCAGCAGATCGAACCGGACTTGTTGTCGGCAATCAAACACAGCGCGATCCCTTCGTACGCCAAGTTTCAAACGTACCTAGCGGACACTTATGTGCCGGCTTGTCGTCAGAACATTGCCGCCCGCACTCTGCCCGGTGGCAAGGCATTTTACCAGTCTCAGATTCGCAAGTTCACGACACTGGATTTGTCACCCGAAGAGTTGCATCAAACCGGGATTCGTGAAAACGCACGAATTCGCCGCGAGATGGAACAGATTCGCGAAACGGTCGGATTTGAAGGCGACTTGCCAGCGTTCATTCAACACCTCCGCACCGATCCAACGTTTTATCCCAAGACTGCTGAACAGTTGATGCGTGAGGTCTCCTACATTTGCAAGCAAGTGGATGGTCGCTTGCCAACTTTGTTTGGCAAGCTCCCCAGCACGCCTTATGGGATTCGCAAGATTCCAGATTACGTGGCGCCACAAACCACATCGGCGTATTACTGGCCGCCGTCAACGGATGGAACGCGAGCGGGGTTCTATTACATCAATACGTACAATCTGTCTTCGCGTCCGCTGTATCAGTTGGAAGCGTTATCGTTTCACGAGGCC
The DNA here is from genome assembly GCA_007745635.1 of Stieleria bergensis. GTDB lineage: Bacteria > Planctomycetota > Planctomycetia > Pirellulales > Pirellulaceae > Stieleria > Stieleria bergensis. Next base: position 5,863,300 of record CP036272.1, on the reverse strand, counting down.
GTCCCCGGTCACCACTTGCAACTGGCGATTCAAGCTGAATTAAAAGGGTTGCATCCGTTGCGTCGTCAGAGTTACTTCTCTGCGTTCATTGAAGGCTGGGCGTTGTACAGCGAGCGACTGGGCAAAGAGATGGGGTTCTACACCGATCCCTACCAGGACTTTGGTCGGCTGAGCATGGAAGCCTGGCGGGCCAGTCGTTTGGTTGTGGACACGGGGATTCATGCGCTTGGTTGGACGCGGCAACAAGCCATTGATTACATGGCGGAAAACACCGCGCTTTCACGCCACAATATTGTCGCCGAAGTTGATCGCTATATCGGTTGGCCCGGTCAAGCGTTGGCTTACAAGACCGGCGAGATCTTTATCCGCAAGCAACGTCAGCGTGCGGAAGAAGCATTGGGCGAGCGATTCGATGTTCGCAAGTTCCATGATGTGGTCTTGCAAAATGGCTCGATTCCTCTGCCCTTGCTGCAAGCACAAATCGATCAGTACATCGATAGCCAGTGATCCTACTTCAGTCCCAGCATGCGATCTAACGAATCCGCCGTTTGATAAATCAAGGCTTCGGGGTGATGCTGATAGGGATGGAAGTATTCAAACGTTAGGTAGCCATCGTAGCCAACCGTGTCAAACGCCTGCAGAACAGCTGGCCAATTGGTGGTTCCATCTAACAAGGGGCGAAAGGCTTCCAGCGAATGGTCTGTGCCTTTCTTTGTGTATTCTTTCAGGTGAACGTTCTTGATGCGGTCACCTAAAATGGGGATCCAGTGTTCGGGGAACTGGTACTCCATGATGTTGCCAGTATCAAAGTGAACCTTAACATGCTCGCTTGAGAAACTGTCAACGAACTCTACCATCTCCATGGGACTCATCAGGAATCCATTGAAGAAGATGTTCTCCATGTTTAAGTAGACACCTAGCTTCTCGGCCTGAGGCAGTAATTTGCCGATCGCCTCTCGCGCCCGCCGGTCACAAACGTCGTTGGGAGTTGGATCATGATCTTCACGCCAGGGCATGTGAACCGCGCCCGGAACGACCAGTAAATTCTCCGTGCCCAAGTCATGGGCCGCCTGAGTCATTTTGCCGGCCAGCTCCATGCCTTGGGCGCGTTCTGCTGGATCATTGCTCGTCAGTGGATAAGGCCAGAACAGAAACGAGCACAAACCGCTGATTGCAATGCCAATCTCTTCCGCAGCGCGGCGGATCGCCGTGAACTCTTTGGTCCCAGATTTTGGGGACAGTTCGCTGTCGAGATCGTAGTTCAGTTCGATCCCATCAAAGCCGGCGTCCTTTGCCAGTTGCAAGCACTCCCGAAGAGACATCTTGTCGGGGTACGGGAACGCCCACAAGTTGATCGACTTTTTCATCGAATACTTGCGTTTGGGGGCCGCCTGAGGGGCCGATTGCGCCGCGGGGGCTGATTGCGCTGCGGCATCTCCAGTCGCTGCGGCAAACGCGGTGCCGCCAAACGCTGCATAAGCCAGCATCTCACGTCGTCCAAGTCGATTGGGGTTTTTTCGGTTGTTGCCCAACGGAGTGTGATCGCTCATCGCTGATGTCCCTGCAAGGTGTTGCGGATTGCTTTAAACGCGAGTCAGTTTGGTGATTCGTCCGGTCGAGACCCATTCGGCGACGAAGATGTCACCCTGGCGATCAAAGCAGGCGTCGTGCGGGTGGACAAACTTGCCGTCTTGCCACTTGCTTTCGTCGCGACGAATGCTTTTGGATCGATCGGCTGTAAGACGATCAACGTCCGAACCGAGATGTGCCAGGATGTTGCAGTCTTTATCGAGAATCGTTAACCGAGCAACCAATTCCGGAACGATCATCAAGTCTTCATAGGTGTCCAGGTTGGCTGGCAATCCATAGCCAGGCAGCGTGTCGATGTATTTGCCAGCTAAGGTAAACCGTTGCAGTGTGTTTCGTGCTCGATCGGTCACCACAATGGTTGGCTGGTCACCGCGTCGGTCAATCCAAACACCATGCGCGGTTTGAAAGGTGCCAGGGCCTTTGCCGGGACCACCGAAGCATGAAACCCAGTTGGCATCTTTGTCGTATCGATGGATGTAAAACGCGCCGTAACCGTCGGCCAGCAAGAAGCCACCGTCATCCAGAAAGGCAAAATTGGTCGGCATGAATCGATCGCGTCCCCAAATTTTCTGAGGATTGTTGGCTTCACCTTCAGCGTACTTTCCGCTTTCCATCGGAGCGTACTTCTGCCAGACGGTTTCACCGGTCAGGCTAAGCTTGGCGAAGGATTTCACTTGCTGGTAAGCGGCCACGTACAGGAACTCTTCGCCGTTCTCCTCACGTACTTCGATGCCATGTCCGCCGCCTTGGAATTGTTTGCCAAACGAGCGGATGTAACGGCCTTCATCATCAAAGACAAAAATCGATGGATGCTCAGTGCCGGCAACGCCTTCGTGAATCACGTACAGGCGATTGGCTTTGTCGACCGCGACATTATGAGTGGTCTGCCAAGTGAACTTGCTAGGCAGTTCTGGCCAGGCGTGTTTGACCTTGTACTGAAAGTCCCCTTGCCCGGTCACGTCTTGTGCTGCGGTTCGTTTTGCGGTGATAAGAGCTGGGGCACAGGCCGCGGTCGCAGCGGCAGTCGCGATGAATCGGCGACGACGAATGGAGGCACTCATGAAGATCAACCTAAGCGAGAAAAGAGGGCCGTCGATGAGACGAGGCAGAAAGCCCCAGTATACTTCGTCAGCCGCCACCGATGGGCGTGCACCCGTGCCGGCGGCGCTGGAAGTGATTCTCGGTTGCCTACTCTGGCTCGCAAACCATCAGATTTCAAACCGATGTCTGTTGCAAAGCCGCCGCTGAAAGGTGCTCCCGCGAGATCTGTTGCCGTTGCAATGCACGGTCTGCACGGGCACTGCCTTTGCGGGATGCGCTTGCATGACAATGGAGTCCGTGCAATCTGAGCTCGCCTGGGGCTTGCCAGGCGATCGATTCAACCGCTGTCTCTTGAGCACGCCTTGCTTCCCACGGCTTACTTGGACCCGTGCTTACTTGGAGCCGTGCCCATGTCGGCCTTTGAGGTGATCGGGCAGTTCGTAACCACCGGCTTCCAGATAGACCAACAAATCAAGGATCTCTTCCTTCGTCAGGATGTCAAGCAATCCATTGGGCATTGGTGACGTTGTTGACTTGCTTTGAAACTCAATTTGATCCTTTGGCACGTTGGTGAACGAGTTCGGGGTCAGCAGGTTCTCGGCGATCTTGAACGCCTTGTCGGTCTCTTCCACGATCACCCCTTGGATGATCCGTCCACTGTCCATTAAGAAGCGATAGCTTTGGTATTCCGGATGGATTTGTGACGAGGGAGCAATGATTTGTTGCAGCAAGTCAGCGCCCTGCAACTTTTGCGTCGACTTGGCAAGATCAGGTCCCAGGTTGGCGCCATGGCCAGCGAGTTGGTGGCACTGAATACAGTTTGCCTTTGCCAGCGCCATCATGCCACGCGTCTTGGCCATCGGGTCGTTCTGATGACTGATGGACTTTAGATCCTTGAAGTCCTCCATGGTCCATTTTTTGACGATGGCTGGTTTGGTGGTCGCCAATAAAGATTGCGCTTGCTGCTGATCTTTGGCCACAATCAGATTGCCGTTCATCACCACCCAGTGTCCGGGGAAGGTGCACACGTAGGGATAAATGCCTGGCTCTGTGGGGGCGTTGAACCGCATGACGTGAATCAGTGAGCTGCGTGTCGGGCCGATCATCGGTGAAGCGTGCAAAATGAGATCAGATTTTTCACGAGGTATAAAGTCGCCTTTGGCATTGCGTGGGTCCTTGGCCATTTCATTGGCCGCCATGCCCACTTCGGCCAGGGCACCCGGTTTGACAATCACCAAGTTGTGATCGGTGGCGTCAGGGTTCGTAAACACAATCTTCACCGGCTGGCCCGGTTTGACGGTCAGACTGTCTTTGGAGAACAGCATCTTTTCGGGGATGCAGAAGATCTTGGACAATGCCAAGTCTTTTTGGTTGTCGAATTGAGCTTGGCTGGCGCTGGGTGTCGGCTCTTTGATTTGCCGACTCTTGGCTGACTGTTTCAGACGTGCCGCAATGCCCCAGCGGTCGTCGTGTTCCCAGTGGCGACGCAGGGTGCGTGAGCCTAGGGCACAGGTGATGGCGTATTGCAAATGCCCATCGGCAGGAAAGCGAAACACAGGCAGGATTGCTTCCAATGCAGCTTCGGTGCCGATGTAGCTCGCCGCGATCACCGCTTGCATCCGTACAATGGCATGTTTGTCCTGAGCGGCATTTTTCAAAGCCGCGTACCGATTCGACAGGTGCGGATGAAAGTATCGCAACTGTTTCGTCGCAGCTGCTCTGGCGTTTGCATGGTCACAGGTTAGCAGTGCTTGCAGCGTCTTGATAGCGACTTCTTTGCTGTTGGCTTCTTGCTCGCTAAGGCGAGTGTTCGCGGCGGTCTGTGGCGGCGCACGGTTGAGCGTGGCGTCGGGATTGATACTGTCTGGCATGCCGATCAAACCGACGCTGCGATACGTCCAGACCGCTTCCAGTTGGTGGTGGCGAAACCTTGGATCTGATGCGTCCAGGTTGGCAACCCATTGATCCAGTGCGGCCAGAACCGCTTCAGCATGGCGCTCTTTTAGCTCCTGTTTGGCCCAGTAGCGGATGCGCGTTTCAGGGCGTTTGAGCAAGTCCAGAAGCTGTTCGATCGAGGCTTCTGCAATCTTGGGTGGTTCTTGCAACGAGTGATCTTTTGCCACGATCCGCCAGATTCGACCGGAGTCACGATCACGTCGTGGATCGCGCAGTGAATACTGTGCATGACCCTTGATGGGGTTGTACCAGTCACAGACATACAGTGCTCCGCGTGGGCCCCACTGCAAGTCGACGGGGATGAAGCTCAGGTTGGTGCTAAAGATCAAGTCACTGATGTACTCTTCTTGGTAACCAAACTCAGTTTGTTTCCACTTCAGCAATTCAACTCGGTTGGTTGGTTTGTAACGCACTTTGACGAAGTGGCCCTGCAAGTCCTGGGGGAAGGTCGCGGTATCGATGAACTGATGTCCACAAACTCCGGAATACGCTTGCAGGCCGGTGGGTTTGGGATGTTGATTGGGGTATCCAGGGTCAATCGCATGAAAGGCTTCGGCATAGACCGGGTGACTGGCCATGTGTTGGCCCCAGTCGTCAAAGGTCACGCCCCAGGGGTTGGTGCTATGATAGGACCCAAATCCGACCAGTCGATGATCACGTGGTTGATACCGGAACCAGCCACTGTTCTGTTGACGAACCGGGCCATAAGGCGTTTCGACTTGGGTGTGGTGGAAAATCGACTCACGGAAAATCATGTCTCCATCAGGAGTCCACATGATGTCGTGCAACGAGTGGTGAGAGTCTTCGGTCCCAAAGCCGGTCAGGACGGTGCGGTGCACGTCAGCTTTGTCGTCACCATTGGTGTCTTTTAGAAACGTTAGCGCGGGTTGTTCGCTAACGTAAACACCACCGTTTCCAAATTCGAACGACAGAGGCACATGCAGGTCGTCGGCAAACACCGTGGACTTGTCGGCTTTACCGTCGCCATCGGTGTCTTCCAGGATGACCAGCTTGTCGTTGGGTTCCTTGCCGGGATACACGTGCGGGTACGTCGTCGAGCAGCTGACCCAGAGTCTTCCCCGCGAATCCCAACGCATTTGAATGGGGTTGGCGATGTCGGGGAATTGTTCTTCGCCTGCAAACAGGTTGACTTCAAATCGCGGATCGACTTGAAAGGCTTTTAGTTCGTCGGCAGCCGTCATCCATTGGTTGGCACCACGGCTTTGCTTGGTTGCCGGCATCGCTGGCATTTGGCTGTCATCAACGGGGCCACTGACGGGCTTGCCAGCTGCGAGGTTCCAAATTCGCTGATCACGGTTGGCTGCCATCCACTGGAAGTTCCGCATCGCGGGCAGGAAGTCCAGGTAGCCATAGCTCTTGTTGCGTCCGCCGGTGTAGTAGAACGTGTTCAGAGGGCGAAAGCGGCGGAAGAACTGGCGGTTCTTGTCGACAATCACCGCCCGTAAATCGTCGTTGATCGGTTGCGGCTCTTGGCCGAACAGTTGCCGAAAGATCTCGCTGCTGACCAGTTTGTCACCTTGTTCGTTTAAGTGAATGCCATTGATCGTCAGGTCTTCACCCATGCTTTGGAAAGCCTTGGCAGTGGGCGCAAACAGATCGACAAAGCCTACCTGCTGGTCTTGGGCGACTTGCTGGATAGTCGTTGCATAAGCATGGATGTTGCCGTTGTTTCGATCCGCCGCGGCGATGCTGTAGATGTTTTCATTGGCAATCGGGGACAGCAGGATGACTCGCGGCGCGGATTCACCGTTGAAAGCGCTGCTGCGCAAGGTGTTGACGTAACTGTCCAGTTGTTGCTGAAACGCTGCAACGCCTTGCTCGCCGGCGAATGATTCGTTGAACCCATAGGCAACAAGAATGACATCGGCTTGTTCATGGGTGAGGTGCTGAAGTGTGTCGGCAAAGTTCGCTGGTCTCGGCTGGACACCGACTTCATCGGCCTGCCAAGCCAGGTGGCGAACGGTGACGTGATGCGCGGGATGCGCCTGCTGGATCATCGCTTCAAGATGACCGAAGTCTGCGTTGCCTTCGAGCAGCGAGTTACCAATCAGGACAATGCGATCACCGGATTCCAGTTGCAGCGGCAGGGAGGTGTTGACAGGCTGAGCTTTGGCGGGCCGAGGAGCGGTCTTTGCATAGATGCCATAGCGCTGAAGATTGGCGTCTTCAGCCGGGGTGGGAATGCCAGAGGGCCGATTCTTGGCATCCGGGTTTCGAGGCTTTTTTTGGGCCAGCGCCGAAGAGGTGGGAAACGCAAAAAACACTGCAACCGATACCAGTTGCAATGCGAGTGTGGGGAGGGATTTCATGTTGGCTGAGAGATTAATTCCAAGAGTTGTCAGACTTGCCGGTGAGCTGTTTTTGCAAGAAGCTGGCTCGACGCGCATGCCGCTCTGCGGTTCCTAACACGCCGCCTTGCAAGGTTTGCAAGTGTGCCGCTTGCGATTGTAGGAACATTTGATTGATTGCTTTGACGTCCAGATGTTCGACCAAGCCCATGCTGACGCCAAGACGAATCTTGGACAGATGGTGCATGGTTTCTTCACTGCTGATTTTCCGCGCGGTGCTTAAGATGCCCATCGCGCGGCTGACTTCGTCATGCAGATCATCGCGGTTGTTGTTCAGCAGTGATTCGCGTGCCTTGCGTTCATAGGCAATGATTTGCGGTGCGACTTCATCGGCGACCAACGACAGCAATTCCGCTTCGCTATGCCCCAAGGTGACTTGGTTGCTGACTTGGTAAAAGTCTCCGCTGTACTGTGATCCTTCGCCGTACAAACCGCGAACCGTCACGTTGATTTTTTGCATGCTGCGGAACACGCGATCCATCTGTTCGGTGATGACTAACGCGGGCAAGTGCAACATCACGCTGACGCGGAGGCCGCTGCCCACGTTGGTTGGGCAGGCGGTCAGGTAGCCATACTGTTGGTGGAAGGCGTACAGGATGACTTCCTCCAGCAAGTTGTCCAGGCGGTTGACTTGTTCCCAGGTGCTCTTGATGTCCAGGCCGCTTTTCATGACTTGGATGCGCAAGTGATCTTCTTCATTGATCATGACGCTATAGCCTTCGTTGGGATCAAAGGCAACGGCTCGTGAGCCATCTGATTCGGCGATCTCGCGACTGATCAATTGCCGTTCGACCAATAGTTGTCGGTCGAGTTCCGAAAGCGGTTCCAAGTCAATGTAGTTGGCGGCTTGGAACTGCGGGTCGGTTAGGCTTTCCATGCGAGCGCGAACCGACCGTTCAATGCTCAGTCGATCTTCATCACTGCAGCGTCGAATGAACGGAAAGTCAGCGAGGTTTCTGGCGAGACGAATTCGCGTACTGATGGCGATGTCGGATTCGGGGCCTTCACCACGCATCCATTCGCCCATGAACTGTGCCAGCGCTTTAAAGTCTGCGTCGCGTTTCACGATTGGCCTTCCTTTTTAACAGACTTGGCAGCGAAGGGATCTTCCAACGCTTTGATCTCGTCGCGGATCTCAGAGGCTCGCTCGTAGTCCTCTCGTTCAATTGCCTCTTCCATTTCACGCCGCAGCCCAATCATTTTTGCCAGTGAGTCCGCAGTTCCGGTGGAACGCGTGGGGCACTTGCCGGTGTGTTCGGTGTTTCCGTGAACGTTGATCAGCAGTGGCCGTAGGTCGGATTCAAAGAAGGTGTAATCGTAGGGGCAGCCTAATCGCCCGCTGTTGCGAAACTCAAAAAAACTGATCCCGCACACTGGACACTCTTTCTGATCCAGCTCTTCCAGGTTTTCAGCAGATTGCCCCAATTTGTCGGCCAAAGCCGAGGAGATCGCTGAAACCGGCGAGGAGGCTTGCTTGTTCAGAAAGCCCTTGGCATGTTCCTCGCAAAGGTGCATTTCCTGCGTGCCGCTCTCTTCGGAGAGCTCGGTGATATGGAATGTCGCTGGTTTTTCACAGAATTGGCACTTCATTGGCAATCCGACCTGTAGTCTGCCGGTCCTAACGCGATGTTGGCGGGAAAGCGAACCGCAATTCGCCGAGTGGAGGACAGAAATTGAGTACCGAGAGGGGGAATCAAACTCTATCGGGGGCGTTTTAAGCCTCCAAATTCTATCTCTTTGATCCGTTAAAACCAACCGGACCCCCTACACGATCGGCAGAGGACAGACGACACTTAACGAAGCATGCCCTCATTCAATGATTCGTTGAGTTTAATCACTGCAACCCCCCGGTCAAAAACGCCGTCGGTCCGGTAGGTGACGCTGCGATCTGGAGCGGCCAGTTGCACCGGATCAGCCCAACTGAGGGCGGGTCTTGCATGAGGCACCGACACGGCACCGAAAGCTCGCGCGGCACCGAACGCTGACACTGCACTGGAAGCTCACACGGCAACGGTGCAAAAGTTTCCGCTGCTGAACCTTTGATTGGCGTTGGAGTCTATGCTGTGCGGGCGGCTGGCGAATCGTTTCGTCGTCCAATCAACTGGTTTTCGCGAACCGGTTGTTACTCACCGGTTGATCCTGACATTTGCGTCTTTGACCAAGCACTACCGATGCATCATCCCGCTGTCGATTCTTTTAGTGAACTTGCCCAGTCCCATGACTTTGTTCCAGTTTATCGCCAATTACTAAGCGATACGCTGACGCCTGTGACGGCATTTGCCAGGTTGGATCAATGTGATCAGCAGCAAGGGAAATCCGCCACCGGCGCTTGCTTGTTCGAAAGCGTCATCGGCGGTGAAAAAGTGGGCCGGCATAGCATTTTGGCCGCCAATCCAATCCTGCGGTTTTCAGCCACACGAAACTTGGTCACTGTCACGGATCTGACCGGCAAGACGCCCGACGAGTCTTTCGAAGACCCCGATCCGCTGAATGCGTTCCGCAAGTACTTTCACTCCACCGTTGCCGACATCGAATCACTGCCAGCGTTCGTCGGTGGAGCCATTGGCTATGCCGGCTATGACGTGGTCCGCTATGTCGAACACTTGCCCAACGCCCCCGAAGATGATCGTCAGTTACCTGACTTGGACTTCTCCTTCTATCATACGCTCTGCGTGTTTGATCACGTTGCCAAAACCATTACCGTGATCCATCTGGCCGATTGCCGTGACGTGACCGATGCGGAATCGGCCCAGCAGGTTTATCAAGATGCCGTTGATCAGATTGAATCAACCATCGGCAAGCTAACCTCAACCTCGCCACCAACGTTGCCCAGTGCAAACGCGTGGGATGAATCGGCGTGGCGCCAGCAAGCGAGCCAGCAACCGTTAAAGATTGAATCCAACTTCACTCGCGAATCTTTCTGTCAGGCCGTTGAACACTGCGTGCAGTACATCCGAGCAGGCGACATCTTTCAAGTTGTGCCCAGTCAGCGCTTGAGCGTAAAAACGGACGTTGATCCGCTGGAAATCTATCGCTCACTACGCGTGGTGAATCCCAGTCCCTTCATGTTCTATTTGCGAACGCCTGATTGCGTGCTGGTGGGTTGTTCGCCCGAAATCATGTGTCGCGTGCACGAGGACGTGGTCACCGTTCGGCCGCTGGCTGGGACTCGCCCCCGCGGGGCAACCGATAAGGAAGACAAGGCACTTGAAAAGGAACTGTTGGCAGATCCAAAGGAAGTTGCCGAGCACGTGATGCTGGTCGACTTGGGACGCAACGACGTCGGGCGCGTGGCTCAGTTTGGTACCATCGAACTGACCGAGATCATGGTCATCGAACGTTACAGCCACGTGATGCACATCAGCAGTGAAGTGCAAGGCACGTTGCGTGAAGGCCTGGATGCCTTTGATGCACTCAAGGCTGCATTGCCAGCAGGAACGGTCTCCGGAGCACCCAAGGTGCGGGCCATGGAAGTGATTGACGAAATTGAGCCCCATCGGCGCGGCCCTTATGCTGGAGCCGTTGGCTGGATCGATTACCGCGGCAACATGGATACCTGCATCGCACTGCGAACCATGGTCGCCAAAGATGGCATGGTCTACGTCCAAGCCGGTTGCGGTGTCGTGGCCGACAGCGATCCCAATTCTGAATACGACGAAACGATCAATAAAGCGCGGGCGCTGATCACGGCCATCGAATTGACCGAGCAACGAATGAAGCCAGAAGGCAAGTGAGCTCGGCAAGTGAGCTCGGCCACTCTGCGAGCTCGGCCGCGGCTAGATTGCCGCTGGCCTCTCTGATGTGACTTCCCAGGCTTGTTGCCAGAGGCACCTAAAAAAAGGGAGGACGCTTGTTTGCATCCTCCCTTGGCGTTTTCGTCCTGCGTGCCAGCACGCAGGTTCGATCATGGATTCACCAATCAGTTCGGTGCTGCGACGTCGTGCAAGGTTGCACCCTTGTTTTCGCTCAGCACCAAGATGGCGTAACGCTGTGCACCAGCGGCATCCGCAGCACTCACGCTGACGTAATCGAATCGGCCTCGGCCATCGGTGTAACCGTCTTTGTAGAACTTCACTCGGCCATCGGGATAGCGAGCGTACACTTTGACGTAGGCCTTCGCGACCGGCTGATGCGTGGTGGCGTCCGTCGTTTGCAACTGTCCGAAACCTTCGCTGACATAGGTGGTCAGTTGTCCACCGTAATACAGCGTGGTGTTGCGTGACGCGCCAACATGGCTTTCCACCAGCAAGGTCTTGCTACGCAGGCTGTCTGGAATCGCATAGCGAGCGGTGCCCGTTGTTTGCGGCAGGCCAATGGTGTCCGATTGAGTTGGACGAACCATCGCGATTCGCTGCAAGTCGTTTCGTGCGAACGGAGCTTTGCTGAACAACAGTTCCAAATCGACACCATACAGGTTGATTTCAACTTGATCGGTGTTGCGATAGTCGATGCGAACTTGGTCGTCTTCGACTTTCACCATTGCTTCTGGAACGTCGGCAGCGGCTGCGCTGTTGGCTCGATCACGATCTGCCATGGCCAGGTCAGCGGCTTCTTGACTGATGCCGTTTTCGTTGTCCTTGCCAGCGTCAGCAGCGACCAGTTGGCCAGAGTCCATTAACTGAGAACGCTGCAGGACGTTCAGTCGCATTTCATTGAAACGGCCAGCCCAGCGAGGCACAGGGTGCTTGAGGTAGGGCTGAGCGATCTCCAGGGCATCTTCGTAGCGGCCTTCATGCAAGGCCAGGTAGCCCGCCATGTAGTTGTACTGCAGGTCGGTCGTCAATTCCTTGGAATCAATTTCGCTGAACCAATTGATGGCTTCCTCGATCCGGTTTTGCAGCAACAGATAGTAGGTCAACGCTAACTTCGATTCCTGGCTCATCTGGCTTTGGTAGCCCAGGCGAGTCACAAAGGCGCTGTACTGTCCCATAAATTTAGGGTTCAGGATTTCGTCTTCGTCACCCAAGCGGTGAATTCGTGCTCGTACCAGTGGAGCGTACTCCAGGTGTTCGTATCTGGTTTGGTCGATTGCATCAACGGTCAGCAAGCTGCTTTCCAGTTGAGGTCCGACGCGGCTGATCAAATCCGTTCGTAGTGACAGGAAGCGTCCAATGGCATCGGCATCTTTGTGATAGAACCCGTAAGCCCACACATCGGCCAGTGGCAAGCGAGCGTCGCCAACCACTTTGGTGATGACCTGGTAGACATCCGCATCACGCAGGCGGTGGTACACTGCTGGCCACTGAATTTGATTCAGGTTGGCAGTCTTTAGGAACTCATTAATTTCCTTGGCGGTACCGCTACGAGCGATGGACTGCCAGGTCACCGAGTCGTCTTCCCATTGGTCAGCGACCTTGAAGGTTTTGCTGGAGGCCATGGCCAGCAGTTGATCTTCGCTGGAAACGGTGGCTGGGTACTGAGCGAACTCGCCCGCTTGGGGGAAGTAGAACGTGTACTGAATCGAAGACACTTGGAACGGTTCCAAGGTCACGGTTTTGCTGTCGGTGGTTTGACCGCCAGACAAAGCGATACTGCCCGCCGGGATTTGCCAGAACAATTCGATGGTTTGTTTGACAGCCGTTGGGTTAGAGACAACCACTTTCCCTTGATAAGCTTGTCCCGTGACGAAGCGGTTCAGTTCCACCGAGCCACCGTCGTCGGGATTGGTGACGCCGACCTGCGAGAACAGTTGTCCGATCAGGATGCTGGATTCTTTGTCTGCAGCTTCCAGTTGACGCAGTCGCTTGGTGATCAATGCGACGGCATGCTCGGGACGGTACAGGGTCTCTGGGTGAGCTGGAAGTGCGACCTTGCCAGCTTGCAGAGGCAATCCGCTCATCGCCAAAGCGATCAAAGCACTGTGACGATTTTCGGTGCTGTCTAGCAGGTACTTCGAAACCGTCGGCGACCAGTCGTTGCCCTTGACTTCGTTGTTCGCCAGGTCACGCCAGAAGCGGTTGACGGGAATCAGGGACGCGGGGGTTCCGCCGACCACTCGCACGCGATCAAAGTGGCTTTCTGCCCATTGCTTGGTTGCATCGAGAGGCTGGTAAAACGCACCGCCGCCGCCCATCATGCCCATGGCTCGTCCGGCGAATCCGCCAAAGCTGCCTTGAGCCAATTGTTGCGCCGAGTCCAGTCGATCCATCGGGGACTCTGACTTTGCTTTGTCCGCTTGCATTTCGCGACCCAGTTGTCGGCGTCGCAGGCTGTCGGAATTGCTTTGTGCGGCGCGGCTTCCAGGCATGGCTAGGCCAAAGGCTGCTGCCTCGGGGCCGTTGGAGGCACTCTTGCGAAGCATCTGCGGTCGAGCAGATCGCGAGAAGCGGCTGATGCCGTCGCCCACTTCAGCCAGTGCTTCGTCCTCCAGGTCTTCTCCTAGCATGCGATTGGCACGCAAGGCACTTTCAATCCGGCGGCGATCCAGTGAGTGATCTGGCTTCAAAATATCGACCTTTTCAGCCAAGTCACGGCGGATCGAGCTTCGCAGAGCTGGCAATCGCAAGGCCAACAAGGCTTGTTCCGCTGCGGACAGTTTGCGATAACGCCACAGCTCGGTGGAACCCGACAGGTCATTGCCCAGCAACCAGTGATCGATCAGCTGCTTTTCCTTTTTGTTTCGCAAGTAGGGCTCAACCACTTCGTTGAAAAAGTCCAGGTCGTGCATGCGAATGAACAGGTGCAGTTCATGGCTGGCCAGTTTGGAGTACTGTGTCAGCTTTTCTGCGCGTGACAGATTGTGCCAACGACCGACGACTTCAAAGTCGCCCAGTCGAGCGTCATTGATCAGGGTCTGGTACAGTTTCAAAACCGATGCAACATCGGCATAGACCTGCACTTGAGCGGACCCAAGCGTCGCTAAATCAAGTGGCTTGTCCGGGGTGACGACGGTGACTTCACGTTCGAAGGTGTAGTTCTTGTCGGCTGCCAAGGCATTGGGCAGTCGCAGGTCCTCTGTTTCCACTTTGGAATGCTTTGCCGTGATCGTGCGACGCATGACCGTCGTTGGATCCGTCAAGACAACTTGGATGATTGGCATGCCGCCGATCAATTCAGCGTCGACGGTGATTTGGCCGTTGTCATCCGCGGTCAGGTTGGCAACGATCAATCCGGGATCAGCCAGGTAGTCAAAGTCCGAGCCATCTGCCGATGCACGCATCCCACCGCGAGCGGCGTTCGGTGCTGCAAAGTCAGCTTCCGCCTGCGGCGCTGACGAGGCCATCGGACGGTCGCCCGATTTGGCACTTTGGCTCTGGTTGCTGGTGACTTCGGTCTCCCAGGGATTCAGCAGAACGCCTGGTTGAGGCAGCATCACGCCGGGGTACTTGGCAGCGTACTGACGACGCAGAACGTACTCGTATTCGTCGCCCAGACGCAGGTCGCTAACATAACCGCAGCGTTCGAGTGACAGTTGGCGGCCGCGTAGCGAAGGCATCCCCAGGGACAACGCTCCGACCGGCGAGCTGCCGGTCAGGTATCGCGAGGCAATCAAGTGCACTCGACTGGCTTTGGAATCACCGGTCAGTTGAATCTTCAAGCCGCCGTCGTCTTGACGTGTGATGTCTGCGATCGAGATCGGAACTTGAACACTTTGCTGGCGGTGACGGACTTTGCCAACGACCACTTGATTGCGAACTTCGCCAGCAACCACATTGATTGGCGTTTGCCGTCCGCTTTCACGGTCGACTAGGTAGTAGTCACCTGCTGTCAATTCACTGGCGGTCAAGAAGCCGTTTTCGAACTTCAGGCGTTCGCTGCGGTCAAAGCGTGCACCGTTGCCTCGCGTGGTTTCCAGCAAGCGGAATTGTTGTTCCGTTTTGCCATCGATCAAAGGCAGACGAAGCGATTGACCGGCGGCAAGGTTGACGCTGCCAGGCCAGACTTGCTGGTTCAATGACAAGTCGATGGTGTGTTGCCCTTGACCAGCGATGCCATAATGCAAGCGACGGATGTTTTTCAAGGGGCCCAGGTTGACTCGGCCAGCCTCATCGCTTTGCAAGGTTTGCGAGAGGTTGTTGTTGCTGATGTCGGTCTCCATTCGAATCGCAACCGTGGCGGCAGGAACCGCCTCGCCATTGCGACCCCGAGTTTCGACGATGTAGTCGTCACCGTTGCGAGACAGCATGGTGTCCAGAGTCAGGACTGATTTGCGAATCCCGGCGATGCGAACGGATCGTTGTGCGGAAACGGGACGCTGACGACGATCGGAAAGTCCGACCACCAACCCGGAAAGCGTGAACTTCAAATCGCTGACCCGAGCAGGCACTCGGAACGGCAAGCTGATTTCGCTGACCTGATCCAGTTCCAAGCCATCAAACTGCTTGGTGGTTTCAATTCCATCGAGGTCGACGGCAACGATTTTGACGTTTGCCTTTTTCACGATCGCTGGATCAATCGCGATGTCATTGAGCAGCAAGCGGGGGCGAACCAACAGCGTGGCCAGCCGTCCGGATTGCAGCAGTGATTCGTCGATGAAGAATCCGGCATCCAGTCGGTAGGTTTCTGCAGGTTGACGGAAGTTCACTCGCTTGGCGACATTGCCAGCGCTGACGATGGCATTGCGTTGCACACTTTGGTTGACCATTGGCAACAGAATGCGACCGTTCTTATCGGCGGCAAACTCTTGCGCACCGACATAAATTTTGGCGTCCTTGAGCGGCTTGCGCGCTTCGTCAACAACCGTGATCTCCACACCGTTTGCCGTTTCAGATTGAACGGTTTGCAGATCACCACGACGGATGATGGTGCGAGCTCGACGGCCGTCGCCAACCAGGTCCACCACCCAAACGCCGCGGCCCTTGGCTTCTGGGATCTCAACCGTTTCTCGGTGGCGAACAATGCTGGGGCGATCGTATTCAATGGTGCGTTCGTGAGTCGCAATCAGGCCGTCCAAATCCACGTCACTGTCCAAGCGACCCTGGTTGGCTCGATAGAATGCCAAGGGGTTCATTTCATAAACGCGAACAACCAACTTGTCGATATTCTTGATATCAACTTGCAATTGAGCCCGATCGTCGGCGTCATAACGCACGGGGTTTGTCGCTGCGAAGGTCAGCAAGATGCGATCACGCAATGCCCGACGCTCGGCTGCAGACAGCATGTCAAAATAAGGTTGTTGATTGCCAACACCCGACATCAGCTTCGTGCGAGCAAAGACGCGGCGTAGGAAGCTGTCTTGCAAGTAAGGCTGATAACGCTCCATGTTTGGCGCATCAACCAAGAAGTGTTCGAGGTAAGTCTCGACAAGGGGAGCTTCGTTTCGAATCGGTGGCAGGATCGCAACTTTCGAATAGTCAGCGTTCAGGTTTGCTGGCGAGCTTTGGCGGCGGACCTCTTCACGCACTAGGCCGCTTTGACGAGGAAGCTTGAGGTAGTCGATGAAAAGATCTTCGTCCCAAATCGCTTCGCTTAGGTTGGCCTCTAGTAGGCGGTAGTACGATGCGGCCTTCATCGAGTTGTATGCCGCTGGCAGCGTTTTTACGTAGTCACGAACTTGTTGCAAGTATTGCAACCGTTGACCGGGCTGCTGGCTCAGGTCAATGTCGGCTGAAGGACGCAGCGTTTGCAGCACGGCATTAACGTATTGGTCGTCGTCAGTCACGTCTTTGACAGCTTGACCGACACGTTGCAGTTCGCTCTTGGTCAAGTGTCGATGGGCGGCGAGGTCGCCGAATCGGCGGTCACGTTGCTGACGCGATTGCATTTCCAAAATCACCAACTGGTCCAAACCCTTGAGGTAGGGGCCGTTGACGCGTTTGAGAAAATCCTTCAACGAGATCTCAACGTTCTTGCCTTTGCTTTTGAGAAACAGGTCCGCAGCCAGTTGCATGCCCAGTGGCGAAAGTTGCTGGTTGCTTCGCAATCCGGTTCGCACCCATTGCTCGGGATTGATAACGTCTTGAGGCAACACGCTGGGGTAACGCCGTTGTCCCTTCTGCACTGGAGACGGATGATTGGTGCGAACGCCCAGTTGCCGCTGGAAGTAGTCGATGCTGGGCTGAGGAGCACGATCGTAGGTCAGCAGGTGCTGACGCTCGGTCATCGCTCGGAGTCGCGATGAATTACGAAACTGAGGTGTCGCCGACCACCGATTGATCACGTCTTGGGCCAAATCAATGCGACCGCTGGTCTGATGATGCAGGCAGTGATAGAAAAAATGGTCCTCACTGCCAGGGATCAGCTCTGCCAGCACGGCCTCGCGATCTTTGGCTAACGCAAAGCGTTCCATGAAGCCAATCGGTTCCGCGGTTGCTGTGGTAACCAGCAGCAGCGACAACGCCGCCGTCAGGAGACTTACCGAGGCGCGAAAACGCTGGTAAACGGAGACTGTTCGGGTGCAAGGCACTCGCAGTCGGTGATCGTGAGCGTGAAACATGGTCCAACCTTTCATTAACAAAGTGGTTTGGCAGCAACGGTTGTGCCAGCGGCAGCTTCTTGTGATCTGGAGCCGCTACACAAAGGTAGTTCGGAGGTAGTTCGGAATCAGAGTCCATTAGACGAGTGCTCAATAGCGCCATCGAGCGACGCAGCCATCGAGCGAGCGGTTCCCTGCCCAGAGATGTGGTGGTGCTGGCAGTCACCGCGGTGTTTCTGCATGGCCCTTCCAGCACACCCCTTGGATCGGGACGGCGACGCAGCGAAATCATCTCGCTGCGTGTGGAGACGAGAGAAGCGTGTCTTTCTTAGTAAAGAACTCTCAATTTACAAGAAAAAACAGCCATGAGGGTCATTGGGGTTACCCCGGTGATCCCGCTTGAATCAGAAATCTGGCGGCATGGCAAAGGCATCCATCACCCGGCTCACCGCATCAATCGCATTGTTTCTGTTTTTAGTGCGTGCAAGCAGCACGGCACCCTACAAAACCCAGCCCCGGTGCGATGGAATCGCGATTGCCCGGGAGAAAACCGGGAGAAAACCCGGGAGAAAACCCGGGAGAAAACCCGGGAGAAAACCCGGGAGAAAACCCGGGAGAAAACCCGGGAGAAAACCCGGGAGAAAACCCGGGGAAACGCCTAATCAGCCAGAATGCAAACCTGTGCAAAGCAGTCCTGCCTGACATTACCCGGCTGGCCGCTACTTTCGCGTCTTGGCGCCTTCTTTTTTCTCTTGTTTGGGCAACCAGCGAGCGAGCTGCTGGCGCAAGGCCTGGGTCTCGCTTTGGCCCGCCAAGTTCTTCCATTCGTAGGGATCCTGAACCACGTCGTACAGCTCTTCGCTGCCGTCGGCGTAGCGGATGTAGCGGTGCGTGCGAGTCTTGACACTGTGGTTTCCCTGGCCATGAGTGGTGATCGCCGGTTGCGTCCATTCGCTCTGAGTGTCCTTGAGCAGCGGCACGAGGCTGGTTCCGGCAACAAAGTCAGGAGTCTCCAGTCCGGCGAGCTCGCAAAGGGTCGGATAAACGCTGCTCAGGTCAACCGGAGCATGACAGAGCTGTCCAGGTTCGCTCACGCCGGGTACCACCCAAAGGTTCACTACACGAGTGGTCTCTTCCCAGAGTGCGAACTTGCGCCAGTGCTGCTTTTCGCCCAACGACCAGCCGTGATCGCTCCACAAGCAGATGATGGTGTTGTCCGCGTTCGGGCTGGCGTCCAAAGCGTCCAGTAAGCGACCGAGGTTCATGTCGGTATAGCTGCACGTCGCCAGGTAGGACTGAATGGCTGCTTTCCAGCGTCCAGACTTCAAGAATTTAGCGTGATCCGCGTTCGGCTTGGCCATGTTCACGCCGGCTTTGGGAAGGTCATCCAGGTCGTTTTCCAGATGCGGCGGTAACTGAATGTCTTCCAGCGGAAACGCGTCGTAATACTTGCGCGGGACCACGAAGGGCAGGTGCGGTTTATAGAGTCCACAGGCAATGAAGAACGGCTGATCGGTTTTCTGATTCAATCGCTTGATGCAGTAGTCGACGGTGTGCCAGTCCTTGAGGTCTTGGTCCTGCAGGTTGGGATGCACAACATCATCATGGTAGCCATCATATTTTTTCACGTTCGGGCCATCATTGCTGATGTCCTTACGGCGCATGTAATCGGACCACTCGGCAGGATGATATTCCATGCTGTGGTAGATCTTCCCTGCCCCGCTGACTCGATAGCCGGCCTGCAAGAACTGCGCACTCAGCCCTTCGCCGACCGGTTGGTGCTTTTTCCAAAAGTGGCCGTTTTTGTAGCAACCCGTTTGCCAGGGACGACGACCACCCATCAACGCTGCTCGCGATGGTTCGCAGGCTGGCACGATGGTGTGTGCATTGGTGAAGCTGATACCACGTGCCGCCAAGCGATCAAAGTTTGGCGTCCGAGCTTGCGGATTGCGGTTCAAATGCCCAACCCAGTGATTCAAGTCGTCCACCGCGATCATGAGCACATTGGGGCGATCGGCAGCCGGGGCCGGAGTTGCATGGAACGCCACCAGCAAACCCATCAACAAAAAGACTGTTTTGGGAAGCACGGTTGTAGAGAGGACTGGTTTGCGAAACATGACGCCGTTATGAATGAGGAGGAGGTTTGGTCGGGGAAACCAGTCAAAAGGTTGCCCGAGGCGCGGGGCTACGAAGCCAGCCGGGAAAGTGCTACATTCGTCACTCGCGCAGCCACTGCAACGCCGACAATGACGCGCTCGATCGGCAGGCCATTTTACTCTAGCTGTTTTTACTGCAATGAAAATCACAGGATTCAAAGTCTATCAAGTCGACTTGCCGTTGAAGGAAGGCAATTATAGCTGGTCGGAAGGCAAGAGCGTTGACGTTTTCGATTCAACCGTGGTGGTTGTCGAAACCGATGCCGGAATCAGTGGTTACGGTGAAGTTTGTCCGCTGGGGCCGGTTTACTTGCCCGCCTATGCCGCCGGGGCTCGCGCTGGCATCGCCGAACTCGCTCCGCAGCTGATCGGCGCCGATCCCACTGAGCTGGTCAAGCTGAATCGGGAAATGGATCGGATCATGAAAGGACATCCCTATGTGAAGTCCGCAATCGATATGGCCTGCTGGGATATCCTTGGCAAAGCCGCCGGAATGCCGGTCTGCAGTCTGCTTGGTGGACGCTACGGTGATGACGTTGTCCTGTACCGCGCGATCTCGCAACGGCCTGCTGCTGAGATGGCACAGAACGTGGCTGACTACCGCAGTGAAGGTTACCAGCGGTTTCAGCTCAAAGTGGGTGGTGATGCCAACGAAGACATCGAACGGATTCGCGCTGTACGCGAAATCCTGCAGCCCGGTGATAAGTTAGTTGCCGATGCGAACACCGGCTGGTTGATGCACGACGCCATGCGAGTCGCCGGCGCCGTTGCTGACTTGGACGTTTACATTGAACAACCCTGTGCAAGTTATCAGCAATGCTTGACCATTCGCCAGCATACCCAATTGCCATTTATCCTCGATGAAGTCATCGACTCAGTGGATGCGATCTTGACCGCAGCCGCCGATCGAGCGATGGATGTGGTGAATATCAAAATCAGTAAGTTCGGTGGCTTGACCAAGGCCAGGCAGGCCCGTGATCTGTGCGTGTCATTGGGAGTCGCCATGACGTTGGAAGACAGCTGGGGCGGAGACATTATCACCGCTGCCATTTCACACTTGGCTCACAGCACGCCAACCGAATACCTGTTCACCAGCACGGACTTCAACAGTTACGTAACGCAAAGCATCGCTGATGGAGCTCCGCAGCGCGAAAACGGCCGGATGGCGGCCTCGACCCAGCCCGGCCTCGGTGTCACACCAAAGTTTGACGTTTTGGGTGATCCCGTCTGGGTCAGTTAAGCCCGTGCCCTAGAAGCAATGCAATCGCCACCCTGCCTCGCTGGAACGTGGCGTCATCAAGGAGTTCTCGCAGCGCGTGATTGTTTGCCAGCTTTAAGCCACCACGAGATCCTGAGCACGCAACTTCTGAGCCTTCAAGACGTTCTCCGGGGTCGCGATCTTTCCCGGCCGAGTCAAGCGTGCTGCGGCAGCCCAAGCAATGATTGTTCCGGACACGGCCGCCGCGGTGATCGATAGAATCACATCCGATGTCACCAGACGTTCATTGTCAGCGTACATCATGGTGAAGATCCAATTCGACTTCTGCCAGGTCGCGTCATAGTTGATCTGGCGGTACTCATTGAAGTGCAACTGCATGGAGTAAGGAATCAGCGACGAAAAGATGGCCACAATCGCTAACATCGCGATACCAAAGATCGGACGCGGGTTGTGTGACAGGCGAATCAAGTGCATCAAGCCGCGCGAGAGTACCAGGCCACAGATGATGTAGCTTGGCACCAGCAACGAAATTCTAGCAATCATCCATGATGCACTGCCGCCCATGGACAGGCCACGCACATTTTCTTCGATCCATGATAGCCCCAGATAATGGATCCCGGCCAGCAGCCAGATCACGCTGGTCACAAACACAAGTCCCGAAGTGGGCCCCGGTGTGAGCCAGGTTAAGCACAGTCGGCCAGCAAAACTGCTGGGCAATTCGCGGCGAATTCGTGCCGTCATGTGATTGCCTTCGGCCACGATCATTGAACTTGCAATCGTCCAGAGCACCGTCAGGAACAGCGTGCCACTGACGTAGGAGACCATCGGGACATCTAAATCGGATGTGAAGTTGTAAACACCGATCACCATCGCCGAAAGCACAAAGCCTGTCATGACCAACAGCGCCAGGCGGATGGAGGTCGAGCGGTTCTCCGATTCTGGCTTTAACAGGGCCGCAGCAACCGTCAGCAAGAGAATCGAGATGACGACCACACCACCGATCGAGGTGTAGGCAATAAACGCAATTTCTTCAGCCGAGGTGTTGAATCCATAGAACAGCAACTCAAAGGCCGCGAGGCTAAATCCCCACGCGGAACCGAACACCGTTGCCACCAGGGCCAGTAGATTCAGCGTCCGTAATGCTCGTGATCGTGCCACGGTCGCTAAAAAAATCCCCAGTACCGTTAACTGCAGGGCACCCAAAAAGAGACTGCTAATCAGTCCCATGACCAACGACATTTCAACGCCGCGCAACGTGTACGCATAAGCCATGCAGGGAAACAGAATCAACAAGTAAAGCATCATCTGCAACAGCGCGCTGCCCAGTTTTCCTAGCACAATCTGCCACGGTGAAAGCACGCTGATTGACAGTAGTTCCATCGTGCCGTCCTCCATTTCGCTCTCCATGGAACGAAATGCGGCGACGGGAACCACCAGGATCATCGGCAAGGCCAGCACTAGGTAAAAGCCCAGCATCATCCGTGGTGCCGAAGGTTGGTAGTAGATGTTCGGCATCAACGACAGGCTGCCGCCAATCGTCCAGCCAACCGCTGCAAGCAAGATCAATGAAAATGTCAGCAAGAACTGGCGGCTCTGTAAGGCCTGCCGAGTTTCCTTGACCAAAATAGGGTTGATGCGATCGCCTACCGAATCACACCAACGGTCAAACTTTTGCAAGTAGGGGTGCCGGAGCTCTGGCAAAATCTGATCGTCACTGTCGCTGGAAAGTTCAATCGTGGACATGATGCTGGCAAACAGAGGTGGGAACGCTTGGTGGAGACGACGGCGCGAGGAAATGAATCCGGACAGCTTATGACTTACTGAACCAATCCTTCGGTGACTTGCAAGAACACATCTTCCAAGCTCTTTTTACTGGCGTTGACTTCGGCAATCTGGAAGCCCTGGGAAACCAAGTGAGTCACCACGGTTGCCTGATCTTCCAGCAGTCCGCTAAACCCAACGCGAACAAGTTGCCCATCGATCAGGAGATTGTCCAGGTCCAATTTGTCATGCAGTTGCTGCAGAGCACTGGCAACTTCGTCCAAACGATTCAGCACACGCAGCTTGAGTTCGCCAAGGTTTTGTTGTTCGGCCTGGATTTCATCAACACTGCCGGTGGCAAGCAGGCGGCCTTGTTCAATGATGCCGACCGCGTCACAGATTTCAGCCAGTTCGGTCAGAATATGGCTGCTGATCAAGATCGTCTTGCCTCGTTCAGCAAGCTCGCTGATCATCTGTCGGAGTTGGATGCGAGCCCGTGGGTCCAGTCCGGCCGCTGGCTCGTCCAAGATCAGAACCGCCGGGTCGTGGATCAACGCACGTCCCATGCATAGACGTTGCTTCATGCCTTTGCTGAGTCCGCGAATGGGCTTGTTGGCCATCCCTTCGGCACCTGTGAAGCCCAGCACCCATTTCAGTCGCTCATGCCGTTCGCGGCCGATCAATCCGTAGGCCCGAGCAAAGAAGTCCAGGTACTCGCGACAATTGACGTTCCGATACGTGCCGAACGCATCGGGCATAAAGCCCAATTCACGACGCACGAGTTCAGGATCATTGATGACCGAGAATCCGTTCACATAAGCATCTCCATACGTTGGCAAATCCAATGTTGCCAAGATCCGCATGGAGGTGGTTTTGCCAGCGCCGTTGGGACCGATGTAGCCAAACACCTGTCCCGGTCCCACAGAGAAACTGATGTCGTCGACGGCTTTGGTTTTGTCAAAGAATCGGTGCAGTCGGCGAAGCTCGATCGTGGCTGCGGTTTCACTGTGAACGGCGGGTGGGCCACTGGAACTGGCCGTCGTGGTCAAACTAGCCAGCCTCTCCGCAGAAGCCAACGGTGGTGAGGTTTCGCTCTCCTGTGCAGAATCTATTTCGCTTAACGCAGGTGCGGTGGATGAATCATCAAAGTGTGTCATTCGAAAGTCCCCATCACAAAGCGAACGCTTGCTTCCAGTTTGGCACCGCCGATCGGTAAGGCATCAGGATCGGCTTCGGCAACTCCTAGGAAGGTTCCCGGAGGCAACGCATTGAGCGTGAATGCATGTCGGTTGAGCCAGTTTTCAAACAAGCCCTCCTGTTTCGATGTGCGTCCCAGAATCAGTGAACTTTGTATCGAGCTTTGCAGAATCTTGTTACTGATCTGTTGCAGCAGATCCCCCTTCACGCTGTTGCCTTCGCTGGCGTAATTGACACGAGCTTGCAGCGGGAAGTCGCGATAGAGTTTAGACAATTGGTAACGGGCGCTGCGCCCGATCAGGAACGTCACGCTGGTCGTGGAGTCGGCGTCAATGTCTTCGGCGATTCCATAGATACCATTTCGGTCTCGGACAATCAGTCGGTCAATCTTGAAGGGCAATGTGCTGGTCAGTTCGGTCAGGTTTGCTTTTTCAACGTCTAGCCGTTCGTTCATGCTGTCGTCACTTGCCGAGAACGGGCGTTCGCTGTCATCGGACAGTGTCTGCAGTCGCTGGCTGTCGGCAAAGGCGGTCAGGGAAAGCGTCCCCATTTGGCGATGAGACTGGTGAGTGACAAACTGCGTTTGAGCACGCGCGGGAAAGGCCTGAGAAGAAAACGACTGCGACTGCCCATCAAGGGTGACGCGGATTTGGGGAGCCGTTTCCGTTGGCTGATCGAGTAACGGACCCAGGCGATGAAGCGGCATCACGGTGGCTCCTTCGTCGAATTGCAACCCGCTGCGGACACTGACGCCATTGTAAAGTGTCATGCGATTCCGCTCCACCGCGTCGCCGCTGGCCCCGTCAATCCAAGTGAGTTGGCGAAGTCTCGCCCGCGTGCCAATCCCATCGGAAACAAAGCTGTAGGTGAACATGGCAATCGTCGTCCCAAACGCAAGCACCGGTGCAATGAGAAACATCAGGTAAGCGCGGTGCACCTTGCGGGTCCAGCGATACGACACTGGGCCGACCACGATCGCAAAGCAAATCATGATCGCCATAAAGGTGTACACAGGCGGTTCGGCGATTCCAGGGATCAGCCATTTGCCGAATCCCGCTGTGCCAGTCGCCGGGTCAATGCCTCGACGAAGTAACGGAGAATTCTGGTCGCTGCCAAATGATCGCAACCCAGGAATCAACCAATTCTTGGGAAACTGATCGGTCGGCAAATCCAGCACCATGCCCATGCCAACCGGGTAGACCTTTAAATCGTTGCCAAAGACAATCCGTAATTCATCTCGCCAGTTTTGGATCTGCATGCGTGTGTTGCTCAGTTCGCTTGTCTCCAGAACGGCACGGGTGGGGCTGGTCAGATCAAGGTAGCTGCTGGCAACTTGAACGTTGCTCCAGCGGCGGGAGCTAAAGTTAAGCTGCGTGGTTGCTTCAACGAGACGGTCCGTTATTTGCCGGGCCGACACCGAGGCGATGATGGCTGATCGATACCGATCTGCGGACACCGTCAGCAACTGTTGGGAATCGTCTGGGTCCAGTCGCTGGTACGATTGAAGCTCAAGGAGATCAAGAAGTTCTCCGCCGCCGGGAACGATGCTGATTTGTTTGGGCAGATTATTCGTTGAAGAGCCTGAGTCGATGGTGGACTCATCATTCATCACGCCCAGAATGCCGCCCATCTGAGTCCATTCACGCAGACAGGCCAACTGTTCGGGGTTGCTGGTTTTTAACGCCGTCAATGTGCTGCGTCTGATCAAGATGGCATCATGCTGTGCCAGGGCACGCCAGTCGATCGGCAGCGATGCCAGGGACGCAGCCGTGATGGTCGCGAAGGCGTCTTCATAGCTGGCTTGGTTCTCGGGGACCGTTCGCGCACGCTCAATCAACAATTCCAGGTCGGGGCGATTCTCGACTGGCTGAGCATCAACGATCAGCATGTTGATGGTTCGTTCATTGCTTAGCGTCTCTGCATAGTATTCCGTCATGATCCGTCCTGTTGAACGAAACCGATTTCCCAGCTGAAGCGTTTTGCTGTAACGATCCTGAGGTTGCCCATTTCGCAGGACCTGGATCTTGATCCCTTCGCCGAGAGTCCACTTGGGGAGCATGCGCTCAACGGTGACAGAGGACTTGCCCTGTGCGATCGTAAACGGGATGTCAATTTGCAGCTCGTTTCCGACGCTGCTCTGTCGCTCGGTGTCGGTCAGACGCAGTGTCAGGTTTTCATCGGCAGTGAGCACTCCCGTTGGTGAACGTGCTGTAAACAGCAAGCCCTGATAGCCAGGCTCGACGAAACTGGAAAGCGTGCCGCCAATGCGAATGTCTAATTCGCCGGGTTTGGCTGGGGCACTTGGAAAGCTGAAGTTTAGTGCGCGTCCTGGGGCAATGATTTGATTCGGCGAGAGGTTCGCTCGTGCGGTCGCTGTTCCCTGTGATGTGTCGCCAATGGGGGAATCCTGAGCAATTGCAAGTCGGCTGGAAAACAGGAACGCGAAGCTGATGAATCCTGCCAGGCGAATCATTGTCAGAAAGTGGGACGCAGATTCGGGTGGGCGATGATGGATGATGGTCAAGGCACTCATTGAGCTTGCTCCCGAGGGGCGATTTGCTGGGGCGGCAATTGGTCTTCGGCAAAAGGGCTGGTTTGGTCGCTGGGCTTGCTTGCTTGCCAAGACAGTAGCAGCAGGAAGAATCCAATGAGCATGCTGGAGCGAAAGACGATCCAGCTGGTAAACAGGCTGCCTTCGTTGGTCGTTAGCCACAGGACAAGCATGCCTGCACTTGCAAGCGTTCCCAAGCCGCCGATTAGCCCGGCAAATGCCAGCAACCCTTTGTCAAACGCCCAGGCGGCCAGAAACGCCAGCCAAGCGATGACCAGCAGAGCCAGCGCGGCGGCCAGTCCTGCAGAGACGCCAATCGCATAGGTGGCTCCTTCGTCGGCCGCCGAAACCATCGCGATCACGGGCGCTGATAACGTGGTCAGAATTAGCATCATCCGGAACGAAACCCGAGGCAGCAGTCGGCTGGGTAAAACCGGCTGATGAGTCACCGTCGGTGCGGCGTTGAATGTGCGTTGCACTCGGCGCGACGTGACCGGTGTGGTGGGGCGATCGTCAGCCTTGGGGGGCAAACTGAATTCGCCGGGCTGAGTCGTGTCTTCGGGTGAAGTTTCCGAGTCCTTCACAGAGGTGCTCCTGGGGCCGGATGATCATGGTGTCAGTTCAGGCTGCTTGCAATCCTTGCCCTTCGAACGCGTCGATCGGCCTGCAGATGACAGCGTGGATGCGACAAGCTGGCGGAGTCTGGCAGTTGACAGGGCCACGCAGTGTCCCCACGCAAAGCCTCCAAGCAATTGTCTCCACGCAGTGCCTCCAGTTTACCAGGATTGTGAGTTTCTGTGTGTGGTCGCGTCCCGCCCCCCGTCGCAATCTCCACCCTGTCCCATTCGTTGTGCACCGTGAACCGTCCCCCAAATCCCACCCGTCAGGCAAGTCTTATCCGAACGCCCAAGGCGTTCCATCACGGAGGGAAAGCCAGCAAACGCAGCACTCTACTCTGAAGCGGTTGAACAAGTTCCCCAGGTCATCGGCCTCTCGTCAGGGAACGATTGTGGAGCATCTTCGGCGTTCAGCGCGACGGGCCGCATGGTCTGGTGGGTCACTCGGGCCGAGAAGGTGTGAGCTGGGGGGGGGTCGTGTGGGTGGTGCGATGTCTCTCTGGGTGGGGTGTTTTGTTGCGTTGGAGTTGATCGGCGCTGGGGCAGCTTCACTCTGGATTTTAGCGATTCCCGTGGCCAGGCACGCTGTGGTTGCTCAGTGCGGTGACTTTTCCCCGCTTTGTCAGCCGCTGGCGGCGGCGGTTTGACGCGTCTCGGCGGCGGTGGCGGGGGGAAATGGATGTGGTTCGAGTGAAGTCGCAGCTTCGTTTTTCCTTAGGCCTCGACGAAACCTACCTGTGACGGCTACACTTGCGGGCTTCCCAACGGAAATTCCATCCATTTCCCCCAGATCGGCCCTTGAAAAGGCCCCAGTGACCAGCCGTGATTCTGATACTTAAAGGCGGTGCCACCGACGACCAGATCGATCATGTCATCGAGCGTGTTGAAGCGATGGGCCTGCAAGCTCACCTTAGCCGGGGCACATTTCGAACCATCATCGGTATCATTGGTGATGAAACCCAGATCGTTGTCGAATCGATTCGCGCCATTCCAGCTGTGGCCAAAGTAGTGCCCGTGTTGCCACCGTATAAACTTGCTTCGCGCGAAGCTCATCCCGATGCGAGCGTCGTTGACGTCAGTGGCGTGAAAATTGGCGGCGGAAATGTGGCGCTGATCGCTGGTCCCTGCAGTGTTGAAGAAGAAGATCGCATGCACCGGATCGCAGAGAGTGTCGTCTCTGCTGGTGCGAACATTTTCCGCGGCGGAGCCTTCAAGCCACGCACCAGTCCTTATGCGTTTCAAGGTCTGGGTGAAGAAGGTCTGCGTCGTCTGAGAGATGTCGGCCAAGCGTATGGTGTTCCGGTCGTCACCGAGGTCACCGATCCACGTTTGGTCGAATTGGTTGCCGAGTATGCTGACATGTTGCAGGTCGGTGCTCGCAATATGCAGAACTTTGCCCTGCTGAACGAAGTTGGCGCCAGCAAACGGCCGGTGCTCTTGAAACGAGGCATGTCGGCGACGGTGACGGATTTGTTGATGTGTGCCGAATACATCCTGTCCAAAGGCAATCCCAACGTCGTGCTGTGCGAGCGTGGCATCAAGGGGTTTGATCCCGCAACACGCAACGTTTACGACGTCGCCGCAGTGCCGTTGGTGCATCAATTGAGCCACTTGCCGATCATTGTCGATCCGTCTCACGCGACCGGCAAACCCGATTTGATTCCACCGTGTGCGATGGCTGGCTTGGCCGCTGGCGCTGACGGTGTTCATGTCGAAGTCCACGACTGCCCGGAAGTTGCCAAAAGCGACGGCCCGCAGGCGTTGCTTCCCGAACAATACGATGAACTTGCCAGTCAAATGAAGTCGCTGGCAGAACTCCTTGGAAAAACTGTTTCGCCCTTGCCGGAGAAAACCGCGTGACACGCCGAACGATCATTGCCGGAAACTGGAAGATGAACACCCGCGCCGATGGCGCTGCTGAATTGGCCAAGGCCGTCGCCGACGCTGCTGGGCAAACGCCCGCCGTCGAAGTCGCGGTCTGCCCGCCGTCAGTCTATTTGAGCCGAGTCGGCGAAGTCCTGGCGGGTTCAAACGTTGGGCTGGGAGCCCAAAACTTGTATGCCGCTGAAGACGGTGCGTACACCGGCGAAGTCAACGCAGCGATGCTGAGTGATGTCGGTTGCCGCTACGTCATTCTTGGCCACAGCGAGCGACGCGCTTTGCTGGGTGAGACTGACCAGCAGGTTAGCGAAAAGTTGGCCGCAGCCTTGGCTGGCAACTTGGTCCCGATCGTCTGTGTCGGCGAGACGCTGGAAGATCGCGAAGCCAACCGCACCGAAGCTGTCGTGGAAACGCAAATTCGTGGCTCGCTGGCTGGACTCGACGAAACCCGCGCCGCTGGCGTTGTGGTTGCCTACGAACCCGTTTGGGCGATCGGAACTGGCAAAACGGCCACTCCAGAACAAGCTGAAGAAGTCCATGCCTTCATCCGCAAGTTGCTGGCCGAATTGTTTACCGCTGAAATCGCTGACCAAATTCGAATTCAATACGGCGGTAGCGTGAAGCCCGGCAATGCCAACGAGTTGCTAGGCCAGCCCAATATCGACGGTGCCCTGGTCGGTGGAGCCAGCCTGAAAGCAGATGATTTCCAAGCCATCATCAAAGCCGGCTGATCACAGCTAGCCTGATGCTTGTCGATCTGAACGCCCAATCAAATGGTATCGATCGACCGCCCATTCCTGGTCGCAGCCGGATTTCCGCTGTGACTGCCCTGTCAAGGCGGGAAATGGGCTAGCACTCAATTGGGTTGGGATGTTCCAATAAGGGTTTCAGCGGGCTGTGCCCACGCCAGATCGCTTGCTGAGAACTCCATCACTGATGCCGGAGCGGATCCGGGGTCAGCGTTGAAAAGACAAATCTAACTATCAATCACTTCCTTTTTACCGCTTTGGTGGCGCGAGAGTTGAGCCGGTTTTGCCCGGTAACGCTCGTTCCAGCAGGCGGAGATTACGGTTTGAAGCCATGAGTTTCCTTCCCGCTGTCCCAGCGTTGTTCGCAACCGTTTTCGGTTTCCTGATCGGCACCTTGATGTTTGTGCTGTCGCTGTTTTTGATTTTGCTGATCTTGATTCAGCGAGGCAAAGGCGGTGGTCTTGCAGGCGCCTTGGGTGGCCCCGGCGGGCAAAGCGCCTTTGGCAGCAAAGCTGGCGATACAATCACAATGGTGACCGCCGGACTGGCCGTCGTTTGGGGCCTGGTCTGTGCGATCGCAATGTACAGCCTAGGTGAGTCCCCAGCGGGAAGTGGTGACGAGTTCAAACCAGCGGAGCCAGTCGCCCAGGTTAATGATCCCGGACAAGAGGGGGTCGAGACGGGCACTTTGGAAAATATCCTCGGTGGTGGTAATGAGTCCAGTGGCGGTGCAATCGACGATTCGGAAATGACCCCTGCAGAGGACACTGGCGAAGCGAAGCCAGTCGCAGAAGAAACCAGCACAGACGACGCAGAAAAGCCTGCTGAAGAAAAGCCTGCTGAAGAAAAGCCTGCTGAAGAAAAGCCCGCTGACGCGACTGAAGCAGAATCGACTGAAGGCTGAACGCCCGCACCATAAGCTGGCTGTGTGCTGCTGCTCGCGCAGTGACAATGCTGTCGCTGCGATCTTTTCACCACTGTGTGAACCCCGACGTTATGCCTGAATCTGAAGCCACCATCGAACCTGCTGACGTACAAACGGGTGGCGAACTTGCACCGACCGTTTCCAGCTCTGTGGAGCGTTTTGCGGTGCATAGCATGACCGGCCAAGGCTCCGCATCGGTGGTGACTGAGTTTGGCATGGTCAAGGTTGAACTCCGCTCGGTCAATCATCGCGGCTTCAAGTGTTCGATGCGTCTCCCGGAGATACTGAGCGGATTTGAAGGCCGGATCGAGGCTGTCGCTCGCAATCACTTGCATCGCGGTTCGATCAACTTGAGCGTGCATCTGGAGACGCGTCCCGAGGCGGTCGCTGGACGGGTCAATCAGGATGTCTTGGTGGGCTATTTGCGACAGTTTAAGGATGCCGCTGAACAGGCTGGGTTAGAATGGGGGACGGAGGCAAATGTCGACGTTGGTTCATTGCTTAATCTGCCGGGGGTGCAAAGTGGTCAGTGGGGATCCGGCAAGCAGAGCGAGCAACTGTTCGCTCAGATGCAGCCCGCGCTGCTGGACGCTGTTGCTGGACTGGCTCAAATGCGTTCTCAGGAAGGTCGAAACATGGGGCAGGTCTTGCTGGCCGAGACCCAGGGTATGCGAAACAGTGTGGCGGCAATCGCTCAGTTGGCACCGCGTATCTCCGATCATTACCGTCAGCGACTTGAAGGCAAGGTCAAGCGTGCTCTGGCCGAACAAGGCTTGGAGATCGATCCGTTAGATCTGCTCCGCGAAGTGCAAATTTACGCTGATAAAACGGACATTAGTGAAGAGCTGACGCGTCTGGACAGTCACTTTGAACTCTTTGACGCCGTGGTTTGCAACGGGCCGGAGTCGGTGGGCAAGAGCGGCGCGACCGAACCGACCGGCCGGCGACTGGACTTTATCATTCAAGAGATGTTTCGGGAAACCAATACCATTGGTTCCAAAGGATCCGACGCACAGATCGCGGCCTTAGTCGTTGACCTAAAGTGTGGTATTGAACGGATGCGTGAATTGGTCCAAAACATCGAATAAACACTCATTGGATTCAGCAGGATGGTTGAACCCTCAGCAGCACGATTGGTCATTATTTCAGGTCCCAGTGGGGCCGGGAAATCGACGGTGACGCGCGAGTTGCTCGCTGAGTGTTCGCTGCCGCTCCGCATGAGTGTTTCCGCGACGACGCGTGCTCCGCGGCCTGGAGAGCAAGACGGCAAGGACTATCACTTTTTGGACCACGATCGTTTTCAAACGCTGCGGCAGGACGATGCCTTCTTAGAATGCAAAGAAGTGTTCGGGTTGGGGCATTGGTATGGCACGTTGAAAAGCGAAGTCACCGCGGGGCTGCAGAACGGCCAGTGGGTGATCCTAGAGATTGATGTTCAAGGAGCATTGGACGTCATGCGACACACGGACTTGGATCCAATCACGATGTTCATTCATCCGGGCGGGATGAAGGAACTCGAAAAACGCCTTCGTGCTCGCGGCACGGAAAACGAACAAGCCATTCAGAGCCGCCTGGAAACAGCTGCCAGCGAGATGCGTTACGTTGATCGCTACCAATACGAAATTGTTAATGGCGCGGTGCCCAATACCGTGGCCCAAGTTTGCCAAATCCTTAGTGACCATCGGGAGCTTCACGCATGTTAGAAGAACTCAAAGACGAAGAAACTGTCAACAAAGTTGGCGGCCGTTTTAAGCTGAGCACGTTGATTCAAAAGCGACTGGTGCAACTCAATCAGGGTAGCCGAGCGCTCGTCAATGCCGACACCCATGACAAGATGTCCATCGTCTTGCAAGAAATCATGCAGGATAAAATCATCCTGAACATGGAAAACGAAGTCGAGGAAGTCAAACCGCTTGACTTGGATCAGACCATCGCTGCGGTTGAAACGCCCGACGTTGATATCGCCGACCTGTAGGATGGAGTGTCGGAGGCCTCGTCCTTGGGGGCTAGGCCGACGACACTTACGTTCAAAGTTGTGAGTCTCGCAACCAGTCAGTAGCTACGTATTCTCATGTCTGCATCTCGTTCACACCGCGTCTTATTAATCGTTGGTGGTGGCATTGCCGCGTATAAGGCGGCGACGGTTTGCAGTCGGTTGGCGCAAAGCGGTCATCAGGTTCAGACGGTGATGACTCGCAGCGCGACGGAGTTTCTCGGTCCGGCGACGTTGGCCGCACTGTCCGGGCGTCCGGTCGGTTTGGACGGCAGTTTTGCCGCTCAGCACCCCCTGGGAGCGCACATTGAGCTTGCGCGTGAGGTAGATTTGTTAGTCGTTGCCCCGGCAACGGCCAACTTGATTGGCAAATTTGCCTACGGAATTGCTGACTCTCTGGCCAGCACGCTGTATCTGCAGAATCAAGCCCCCGTTTTGGTCGCTCCGGCAATGAGTGATCCGATGTGGTCGCAGCCCAGCGTGCAGCGAAACATCCAGCAG
Source organism: Stieleria bergensis (assembly GCA_007745635.1). Classification (GTDB taxonomy): domain Bacteria; phylum Planctomycetota; class Planctomycetia; order Pirellulales; family Pirellulaceae; genus Stieleria; species Stieleria bergensis. The sequence continues at coordinate 5,830,440 of CP036272.1, read as the reverse complement.
TTGCAGCAAGACGGTTGCCACACCATTGGTCCAGAATCGGGTTGGTTGTCTTGCCGTGTTCTCGGTCAGGGTAGAATGAGTGAACCAGAAAGCATTCTGGAGCGAATCGAGCAGATCCTTTCGATGAATGATGCCAAAAAATAATGCCAGGCAATGATGATTCATTTTCCGAACCGAACCCGGACCATTTGTTCAGCCGTTGACGTTTGATTGGTTCGTCTCTCACCACAACTTTTCTACCAGCAAGCGTCCAACTTACATCCTCGCAGAAGACCACGTTTATGCCTTTGCTTGTTTTTGGCCATCGCAACCCCGACACCGATGCGATCTGTTCAGCGATTGCTTATGCAGATTTCTTGCGGCGCACCACTCGTCCAGACGCGGTGGCGGCCAGTTGCGGACCACCTAACCAGCGGACCGAATATGCACTGAAGATCGCTGGTCTCTCGCCGCCTCGGATTGTGATGGACGTCCGTCCGGTGGTCGAAGACGTTTGTCAATCCGATGTCAGTAAAGCGGTCTGCGAAGACGTGTTTTACGACGTGTATCGATTGATGGATGAGCGAGGTCTGCGGAGCATTCCGATCGTCACTGAGGATCAGCAGTTGCATGGCATTGTGACCTTGCTGGATTTGCTGGAACTGGTCTTGAACAGTGGTGTCGATCCGCTGAAAGCTCGCAAGGTCAGAACCAGCTTGAACAAGATTGTCTCCGTCCTCGGCGGCGGTTTCCAGAACGAAGTTCGTCCAGAGGAAGCCGAAGAGTTCATTGTCAGCGTGGGGGCGATGAGTGCTGCGGGGTTCGTCCAACACATGGGACAGTTCCCAGCTGAGAAATTGCTTGTCGTCAGTGGTGACCGTCCAACCATTCAATTGCCGGCCTTGGAACGAGGCGTGCGTGCCCTGGTGGTCACCGGCGGTTATGAGCTCTCTGACGGGCTGCTGCAGTTGGCTCAAGTTCGCGGCATTGCGGTGATTCGCAGTCCCTTTGATACCGCCACGACAACCATGCGGATCAAGGCGGCACAGATGATTGGTGCAGTCGTTGATACAAACTTTAAGTCATTGCCGGCAAGAATGCCGGTCGAAGAAGCCAGACGCGAAGTCTCTCGATCGGCCCAATCAATGTTCCCCGTTCTCGAAGATGGCGAACTGGTGGGGGTGCTCAGTAAAAGTGATTTGGTCGATCCGCCCGCTCAAGAATTAGTGTTGGTCGATCACAATGAAATGGGACAGGCGGTCGCCGGAGCGGAAGATTCCAATATCGTCGAGGTTCTGGACCACCACCGCCTTGGTGGGTCATTGAAGTCGACCGAGCCGATTCGATTGACGATGGAACCGGTCGGTTCAACGTGCACGCTGGTGGCCAGCAAGTTTCAAGAAGCCGGTATTGATCCGGAACCAAGCATGGCCCTGTGCATGGCTTCGGGAATGATCAGCGATACGCTGTTTTTGCGTTCGCCAACGACGACTGAAAAGGATCGCCAGATTCTCAAATGGTTACAGCAGTTCTGTACCGTTTCGCTCGAAGAGTTTGCGGCTAACTTCTTTCAGGTCGGTTCCGCTCTGCGAACCTGTTCTCCGGATGAAGTGGTCCGCGAAGATTGCAAGCATTTTGAAGAATCTGGACAAGCGTTTTCAATCTCCCAGATCGAAGAGATCGGCTTTGATTTGTTCTGGCAACGCAAGTCAGAATTGTTCACGGCGTTAGAACAGATGGCGGATTCACAGCGTTTAGAATTTAGCGCCCTGCTGATTACTGATATCTCCAGCAACGGCAGTTTGTTGATGCTAAGCCGTGAACCCGACGGCTGGGAGGACATTAATTATCCTGAACTCGAAGATCGACTGTACGAGCTGAACGGCGTCGTGAGTCGAAAAAAACAGTTATTGCCACTGATTTCCAGCCTCCTGGAATCACCGACGGTTGCCGGCTGAGTTTCGTGGCGGGTTGAGACGTAGAAACGTCAATTACTGATCATGGCGATTGCCATGACGTTTCCGGCAATCAACGCCGATGTTGATCGCGGAACGAAATCAAACCATCATTTACTTTCGAAAGACTTGCTGAGGAACGAATCATGCGTGGAATCTCTTACGCAATCGCCGTGTTAGTCGCTGCCGGAATGGTTTACTTGATCGCCTTTCAAGAACCATCCAACCCCCCGCAGACCAACGCGGCCGCGGTGCAAGCCGAACCAGCGTCCCTGACGTTGAATGTCCCCGAAATGCACTGCATTTACGCTTGTTTCCCGAGTGTCAAAGAGAACTTGGAAAGCCGTGAAGACGTGATTTCGGTTGAACTGGTCAAGCAAAAGGAAGAGGGGCCAATCGACACTCCCAATGTGATTGTCACTTACAGCGCTGAGTTCGATGTCGATGATGCCGTGGCTTCGCTAGAGAAAGAAGGCTTCCCAAACAGCTCTGTGGTCGAGTGAGTTCGGGGGTCTTGCTGGTCGGTCATGGCACGCGTGATGCCACGGGGACGGATCAGTTCTTTGAATTAACGGCTCAACTGCAGCAATGTCTTCCACAGTGGCCCGTCGAAGGATGCTTGCTAGAGTTCCAACAGCCAGACATCGCGTCCGGCTGGCAGCGGCTGGTTGATCGTGGCGTGACCGAGATTCGTGTCGCGCCGCTTCTGCTGTTTGCCGCCGGTCACGCTCGTCAGGACATTCCGACGATCATTCAGGAATGTTCCCTCCGAAATCCAGACATCCGTCATTGGCAATGCGGCCCTTTGTCTCGGGCTCCTGAGATGGTTGATCTGCTGGTTCAGCGGATCGAGCAGGCAGCCAGCGGAGCCGAACAAGAAGCCAGCGGAGCCGATTGGCCGCTGGACGACTCGGTGTCGCTCGTCATGGTGGGACGCGGCAGTTACGATCCCTGTGCCCAGGCCGATATGAAGATATTGACTGAGGTCGTGGCGAATCGTTTGCCGATCGGCCAGCATGCGGTCAGTTTCTACGCGATGGCCGAGCCCAAGTTGCCTGCCGTGTTGGATCAGGTGGCCAGTCAAACGGATCGGCCAAGCACAGTCATCGTGCAACCTCATTTGCTCTTTCAAGGTCGCTTGTACGATGCAATTGCCGGGCAAGTCAGCCAGGCAGCGAGTCGACATCCCGAGGTCCGGTTCATTTGCGGCGACTATCTGGGGCCCACCGAGTCGGTGGCCAAAGCTGTTCAGCGACGCTTGCAACGCACGTAGGCAAGCTGTGTGCTGCTGGGGTTAGGGTCAGACACTTCCGCGGCCGTTTCTCTGTGGCATCGCGCGAATTCTCAGAATGCTGACCTTTTCCGCGCGCGCCTGACAGACAGGCGGGCCCTAGTAAAAGCTACAATGTGGTTCGCGTCCAGGCTTTCCCTTTTATGGTCTCTCGGTGATGAATGATTCAACGGATGATCGTCCGCCTGATTTTGATAGCGATCAAGCGATCAATCCCTATAGCAGTCCGACGACCGATTCGGTGAGTGCTCAGAGTTTGCCAAAGTCTGAGTTGAATTTCATCGGCGGAATGTTTGGCGTCTGCGTCTTGGCCGCGGCCACCGGAGTGATTGGCATTCTGCCAATGTTTTCGGGGATGTTTAATCCAAGTACCGGTGACGAGATTGGTTGGGTATTGGGGGCTGGCATCTGGGCGATTGGCTTTGGATTGATTGGCTTGATGCTTCCGCACCGACTGCGCTGGCAGTATGCCGTGATCATGATGTGTTGTTCGGTTCCAGCACTGGTGTTGTATGTACCGGTCTGTGTGGTGATTGCAACGCCGATCGTACTGAGCGGCGGCAGAGGGCTCGAGTCCCTGGGGCCGATTGTTGCCAGCGTGATCGCCGCAGTCGCGGTGATGGCGATTTTTGCGTTAGTGATTCGGCGGACAGCGCGGCGACGCGACGCGCTGGACAGCGTGCTAGAAACGCCGCAGCATCCCACGGGCTTTTCTGAATAAGGGGACGGTTGGTTGCTGGGTTCGACATCCGATGCCGAAGACAACCTTCTGCCGCCGAATCCCTACGAAGTTTTGGCAGTCGAGGATGAACCAGCGGCCGCGCCATTGGATCCATCCACCGTTAATTTTCCTTTGGGTTTGTTGTTTCCGATCAGTCTAGGAGTCCTGCAGCCGGTCTGTTTTTACATGGTCGCTGAAGTGGCAGAACGAAGGGGTGCGTCGGGTGATTGGTTGGTCGGATTCGCAGTCTCGTATGTGTTGTGTGGCTTCATCATCGGTGCTGTGTTGCCGGGAACATTTAGCGAGCGGATGCGAGTTGGTGTGGTCGTGGCAATGGCGGCGGTTGTCTCGCCCGTCATTCTTGTGCCCACTTGCGCGGCCGCAGCTGTGCTGAGTCCAGCCGGCATTGGCGCGCCGTTGGCCTTTCCCTTTACATTCGGGGTCATGGGGGTCTACGCCCGCCAATCTGTCCGTGGTCGAGAAACTAGAAAACTGAAACTTGTGCAGATCGAGCAAACCAGGCTCGACGCGATCCCACCTGACTCTCATTAGTAACTGAACCGATGAATCATCCCACAAAACCTGTTGCACCAACCTTTACAGCAGTGGCTGATCCGCGTCGACGTGCCGATCACGTGATGTTGGGCACAACTGATTCGCTGTGCCCGCAGTGTATGGAAGTCGTTCCAGCAAAAATCATCACTCGGCGTGGGAGGGTGTATTTTCGCAAACGATGTCCCGAACACGGCGTGCGCGAAGACTTTGTGTGTAGTGATTTGGATTGGTGGGATCGTGGCGAAGGACACACTGCCTCGGTCTTGCCGCAAGTGCGTTCGACGGAAGCAAGCAACAAAGGTTGCCCGCATGACTGTGGTCTGTGTGAAGAGCACGAGCAACACACTTGCATTGGCTTGGTTGAACTGACTGATCGCTGCAATCTGTCTTGTCCCATGTGCTTCGCAGGCAGTGGTCCCAAGGGACGCGACCATGACCTTTCAGAGATCATTAAGTCCCTGGATCGACTGATCGAATGCGAAGGGCACGCCGAGGTCTGTCAGCTATCGGGCGGCGAGCCAACGCTGCATCCTGAGTTCAATCGTGTGGTTGATGAAGCGTTGGCCAGGCCGATCGATTATGTGATGGTCAATACCAATGGAATTCGCTTGGCCCGTGATCCTGAAATGGTGGCATTCTTGGCGGAGCGTCGCGAGCGTGTTGAAATCTATTTGCAGTGGGATGGCAGTGACCGCGAGACCGTGCGGCAACTCAGAGGCGAGGATCTGGTTGACATCAAACGTCGAACGCTGGATCGTTTGGCGGAAGCGAATTTGAATGTCACGTTGGTTGCCACGATGACGTCACCGCTTCCTGAAGGCTTTTACGAATCGCTGTGGCAGGAGGCGTTGTCCAGGCCCAATGTGACCGGCTTGAGTTTGCAACCGGCAACGTATAGTGGTCGCTTTTACACTCCCGAGGATCTGGAAACGCGAGTCACCTTTCCCGACGTCATCAAGGGGCTTGCCAAGGCATCGGGCGGCATGGTCGCCGAGCAAGATTTTTCGCCGCTGCCTTGTGCACACCCGAACTGCCATCAAATCATGCTGGCCGCACGTGATGGCGATCAATTGGCCCCCTTGAATCAGTTAGCCCCGGTGGCAGAGAACCTGGATCTGATGGCTGGCGGAATCAGTTTTACACCGGAGCGTGCCAAGTTGCTGATGGAAGTGTTCTTGGCACGCAGTAGTCACTGTGGCAGTGACTGTGGTTGTCACGAGGTGGTTCCACTTGGACTGGAAAGTCAGCAGAACTCCCCTGCCTCGTCGGACTCGTTTGAATCGGACTTGTCAAGCAATCCAATTCTGCAACGTTTCCTAACCCGCGTGCTAACGGGGCAAGCTTCAGCGCAAGACATGCTTCGTGTGACGATTACAAGCTTCCTAGATGCCTACAATTTTGATGTGCGTCAATTGATGAAGTGCTGTACGCATCATGTGTTACCCTCCGGGCATGTCGTGCCGTTTTGCGCCTACAATACCTTGTATCGACCAGGCTATTTGAAGTTGCCTGAATTGAAGTCGGATTCCACATCGTGTTAGAACACCATGGGCGTCTTGCGTACAGTCTGTCGATGGTATTGGCTTCAATTGTTGTCGCGTTGTTGTTGCCACGTCGACAGCGTGGATTACGGCTTGAATCAACACAGCGGTTTGGAATTGCGATCGGCGGATTGGTCGGCGCTACCTTCGCGGCGAAGTTACCTTTCATTTTGGGTGCGAATCCGGATACTGGCGTGGTCGCTGCATGGCTGAGCGACGGCAAGACGATTCTATGGGGACTCGCTGGAGGCTACCTGGGTGTAGAAGTTGCCAAGTGGTCGCTGCATGTTCGCGGTCGAACCGGAGACAGCTTTGTCGTCCCGATCGCGCTGGCGGTGGCCATTGGCCGGTTGGGATGTTTGGGCTTCGGTTGCTGTTATGGTCAACCGACCAACCAGGACTGGGGCGTGTGGTCCTATCCTGCCGACGGTGCCACTTTGCTGCGTCATCCGGCACCGTTGTATGAGTTGGTGTTCCACGCCGGGTTCGCTGGACTGGCTGCCTGGGGGATTGCCTGGGGGTATCTGAAAGATCGTTGGATGCTGTTGTACTTGCTGTCGTACGCCGTGTTTCGTTTGATCAGTGAATCATGGCGCGAAGAGCCAGTGTACGCCTGGGGAATGACTTTCTATCAACTCAGTTCAATCGTGATCGCCATTGCAAGCGGTCTGCTGTTGATCAAACGCAATTAGAAACAGCGTCACGCCGCTCGCCGGTGGCATCGTTTGGGGTTGCGATCTGCCAAACTCAGCTAAGAGCTGCCGCGGTTCAGCTTCGACAGCCAACAGACCGCTGAACTCGCGGTTTCCTAGATGTCTTTATGCACGTTTCGCTCTCGGTCCGAGCAGTTTCCCTCATTTGAGAAACCTTTGCTGTGCAGTGTCTGAAATCAGCACCCATACTAAAGGGCCGTTCCTGCTGAGTCATCCAATGCCAATCGGTAAGTTGCAGCGGTTTGAACTTAAGCAACTTTCATCGCCCACCGTCGTTGCGCATTAATCATCTTATGAATCCCGAATTGGCGCGCATTATCGACGGTGAAAACATGCCTTCGCCACCGACGGTGGCGGCAAAACTGCTGGAACTGGTCGACAATCCCGACACGGGACTCAACGACATCAGTCGGGTGATCAGTGTCGATCCCAAGTTGACGGCCAAGACGATTGCCTATTGCAATTCGCCGTTGATTGCTCCTGTGAAAAAGGTCACGACGCTTCAGCAAGCGGTCACGCTGTTGGGGATTCGCACGCTGAAGTTGTTGGCGCTGTCGTTTTCAGTGATGGATACCCGCAGTGGACGAGCGTTTCCCAACGAGAACTTTTGGCGACGTTCTTTGGGGATCGCAATTGCTGCCAAGGTGTTAAGCAGTGCCGGCGATCAAGACGACGACGAGAGCTTCTTGTTGGGCCTGATCTTCAATGTCGGTGTCATGGCGATCGGGATTGCTTTCTTTGATCGCTTGGTGCAACAGTTCGACGCCGATGAATTCCTAGAGAAACTGACCACTGAGTTAGAGTATGAGTTGTGCGGCCACGACCGCTACTTTGTCGGCGCACGATTATTGGAACGTTGGCATTTCCCCGATCGCATGATTCAAATCGTGGAGAGCTACGATCCGAACAGGCTCACGCAAGATCACATGGGATTGTTCGTCGCCCAGCAATTCAGCGACCTGCTGCTGGCTGCCGAAAGTACCGAAGGCCAAATCCTGAAGGTGCGTGATTCCGCCAAGCGGTATCTTGATCTTTCCAAGGATCAGTTTGACGAAATGTTCGACAACATGGTTCAGCAGTGGTACGGCTATCAAGGACTATTTGACTTTAAATCACTCAAGCATGCCTCGATCGAAGACATGGAAGCCAAAGCCCGCGAGTCCATGGTGAGGCTCTCCTTAGGAATGGAGCAAACCATTCGCGAGATGCATACCGAACAAGAAGAACTTCGTGATCTGGCCCGAACCGATAACCTGACAGGACTGCTCAATCGCACGGCCTTTGATCAGGACATTGGGCCGTTGATGAAAGGCTATCAGGAACGCAGCGAATCGGTTGGGATGATCGTCGCGGACATCGATTACTTCAAGCAATTCAACGACCGCTATGGTCATGCCGCTGGCGATAACGTCTTGTGTGGCGTAGCTGCTAAACTGACCGAGCTCTGTCGCAAACACGATCATGTGTATCGTTTCGGAGGCGAAGAGTTTGTGCTGATGATCGGTGAATGTGACTACGCCGCCGCAGCTACGATCGCGGAACGTTTTCGCAAAGGTGTTGAACAGATGCGTGTCGGTTACAACGAGGATCTGTTGAAAGTGACGATCAGCATGGGCGTCTGCTGGATCGACTCGGCCAAGTTAACCGACGTCGAACAAATTTTTAAACAGGCGGATGCTTGTCTGTATGAGGCAAAGAAAAACGGTCGCAACTGCAGTGTCGCCCGCAAGGCACAGGATTCGATGGGCTGCACTGTATCCTGAGAAGCAAAGGAAGCGAGTGATCAGTGGGGCCACGGAAAACTGAGTGGTGTCACGGTTGATGGTGTTTGCTGTTCATCAACGTGCTTTGAGGCGCCGACCAGCCGCCTCCTCCAGGCGTTTCGATGATCAATCGATCGCCTGTCTTGACTGCCAGCGTCGTGCAGGGCGGCAGTGATCGCATTTCGCCGTCGCGGTCGGCAAGAGAATTGCGGCCGGGTTGCCCGTTCTGGCCGCCTGCGACCCCGTACGGCGCGGTCAGTCGTCGTCCGGTCAGAAGCGAAACGGTCAGCGGACGCAGGAATTCAAACTCGCGGACCAATCCTTGGCCGCCGGGATGCTCGCCCTGCCCTGCGCTGTTCTCACGCAAGGCAAATCGAATCAAGCGAATCGGCAATCGGGACTCTAGGACTTCTGCATCGGTAATCCGAGTGTTGGTCATGTGTGAATGAATCCCGTTGGCGCCGGGGCCCCGAGCCGTCGCGCCACAGCCACCACCAATCGTTTCATAATACCCAAAAGATTCGTCACCGATGAGCACGTTGTTCATCGTGCCTTGGCTGGCTGCCACTGCATGCTGCCCGTCTGATGCCGTCCCGATAGCGCCCAGCAGCACATCCACCACGCGTTGACTGGTTTCGACATTGCCAGCAACCACCGCAGCACAGTGGGTCGGATCTGGAGCACTTGGTGGGTGCAACAAGCCCGTGGGGATGTTCAAATCAATCGGCCACAGAGCACCTTCACACAGCGGCAAATTCGAATCGCAGTGGCAACGCAGGACATACAGGACGGCCGATCCCACGATCGATGGCGTGGCATTAAAGGCACCCGGGTGAACATCACCGGTTCCGGTAAAGTCAATGTGCAGCCGATCGCCTTGACGCTGCAAGGTCACGCAGATTGGCCAGCCATCATCCAATTGATCGGCAAACGTCAACGGCGTGTGCGGCAGCGTTTGAATCCAACGCCGTACTGAGGCATCCGCGACACGAAGTAACTGGTTGACGGAATCATTGAGTTCTGCGATTGGCGTTTCAGCCATCAACTCACTGATCAGTTTGACGCCTTCTTGTCCAGCGGCGACTTGAGCGCGAATGTCGGCCAGGTTTTCGGCAACGTTACGACTTGGATAGGCTGCGCCAGCCAATTGACTGGCCAACTCTGATTCATAGGTTTTCGCTTGACGCACCAAAGCAAATCCCGAGATGAGGACGCCTTCTTCGGCTAAATGGGTCGCCGCAGGAGGCATGGAGCCCGGGGTGATGCCACCGATCTCTGCATGATGAGCTCGGCTGGCGACAAAGAAATCAGGTTCCTGGGAATCAGGACGAAAGACCGGAGTGACGACGGTGACATCGGGGAGATGGGATCCGCCGCGATACGGGTCGTTGGAGACATAGCAGTCGCCCCGATACATCGTGGGGAACTGTGCCTGCAAGGCTCGGACGGTATGCCCCATCGCACCAAGGTGAACCGGGACATGAGGCGCATTGGCGATCAACGTTCCGTCTGCTTGAAAGACGGCGCAGCTAAAGTCCAAGCGTTCTTTCACATTGACGCTGATCGCCGTGCGTTGCAAAACCTGTCCCATCGCATCGGCAATGCTCTGCATGCGCCGGGCGATAATCTCCATGCGAATGACGCGATTTGTGGACGTCTGCTGATGCGATTGTGTCTTGTTGCCATGCTCCGCTTGTTGCCGTGGTTGCTGCTGTGCGCGCAGCACGATGGATCCGTCGGCGGTGACAGTTCCTGACCAGTCGGCTTCGACGATCAACGTTGATTGGTCGCTGACCACGAGCGAACAGCTTGGGATGGAGTCACCCGGGGATAAACTGTTGCGATCAATGGACTGGAACGCTCTCCACTGTCCCTGATAAAAGACCTCCCGGAGCTCAGGTGCGGCGGGATGCTCGGGGCCGCTCTGTTGTGACAGACTTAACCGATCGAGTCGTCCCAAGTCCCAGGCGGTTCTCTCGACGCGGATGCTGACGACTTCGATCTCGGCGTCTTCGCGTTGGTATCCGTAGCGTGATTGATGTTCTTGGTGGAACGCCTTGGCGATCGACGCTAAGGCGACTCGGGTCTCCTCAGCGTACGGCAGTGCAATGGTTGCTTCGGTGCCAACATAGCGGCAATCAACTTGTGCGTTGACGCGGCACGTCAGTTCGGACGCGACTGCGGGTTGCGTTTCTGTCTGGGCGACCAACCGTGTCACCGCGTCGTGGAGTTGCTGATCATCCAGTTGGCTGAGTGTTTGATAAATGCCGGTGGTTTGGATCGTCCCGGTGGGTGCAACGCCGATCCCCAAAGCGCTTAAGACGCTGGCTCGTGGATGGTCAATGATGGTTTTCATTTGCAAGGCATCGGCCACGCGGCAGAGGTGCTGAGCGGCCGCACCACCGAAGCCAATCAAGGCGTGATCTCGAGCGTCACGGCCGCGCGCTGTCGTGATGGCCCGCACGGCCTCAGCCATATGAGTCACCGCAATCTCGATAAAGCCTTCGGCCAGTGATTCGATCGATGCGGGCGGCTGTGGCATCTTCTCGGTGACATGCTGCAGCCGGCTCTGAGCGGCTTGAATGTCCAGAGGAAACGGGAATCGATCGACGGCGATGCGTCCTAAAATCAGATTGATATCCGTGATCGTTAGCGGGCCTCCCGCGCCGTAGCAGGCTGGACCTGGCGCGGCACCTGCACTGCCGGGGCCAACCAGCAAGCGTCCATCGACATAGTCACAGACCGAGCCACCACCGGCGGCCACGGTGTGAATGTCCATCATCGGAGTCATCAGGCGAATATCGGCGATTTTGGTTTCGTAACGCCGGCCGACCTGTCCGTCATAGCGACTGACGTCCGTGCTGGTGCCACCCATATCGAGTCCAATTGCCAATGGCTGATCATGTTCCAAGGCAACATGTGACAATCCAACGACTCCGCCAGCTGGCCCGCTTAACACGCTGTCACGCCCACGGAACTGGGACGCAGGGACCAAGTTTCCACTGCTTGTCATCAATTCCAGTTGGCAACGGTCGCCACCGAATTGATTCTGAACACGTTGGACGTAGTGCGTCAGAATGGGACCCAGGTAAGCATCCAAACAAGTTGTCTGGCTGCGCGAGACCAAATGGATCAGCGGGCTGACTTCACTTGAGCGACAGACTTGTGCGAAACCCATCGACTGCGCCAAACGCTGGACTTCGATCTCGTCAGCAGCATTCACATGCGCGTGCAAAAGGCTGATGGCGACCGATTGGATGCCGTCTTGTTTGAGCTGTTCCAGCAATGATTGGACTTGATCACGATCGAGCTCTTGCAACACTTCGCCGTCTGAGTCGCGACGTGCGGAGATCTCAACGACCTGGTCTGCTAGGGGTTGATGGTTGCGAACGGTTAGCTCAAACAGGTCCGAGCGATCCTGGTTCCCAATCCGCAAGACGTCTTTGAATCCAGCCGTTGTGATCAATGCGGTGTCAGCACCGCCGCGCGTGAGCAGCGCATTGGTGCCCTTTGTCGTCCCGATCCGCGCTTCGATCGCTGGTAAGGCACTGCCGATCGGAATGCCTAACAGAAGATGCGTTGCCAAGACGGGGGATTCCAGCTGGCAATCAATTTCTAGTAAACAGTCATCCGATTCATTTGGGGACGCGGTTGCTGTTGGGCTGCCATCGAGTGTCAAGCGATGCGTGTCGCCAGCAAACTCAACGATCGATCCTAAGGGTTCTGCGTCAACGCCAGCTAGCAGGCAAACCCGTGCGCCCACAAAGAATCCATCGGGCAGCGTGTTGCCGGGTAAACTTGAAAGCAACTCGGGCGGGAGCTGTAGCTGAAATTGTTGGGGCGACGCTTGTTGGATCGCTCGCGCCCGAATGATCCCACTGGAGAGCACCTTGATACAGCCAACCTGTTGCTGGCCTGTGGCATCGACAGAGTCAATCAGGCAATCGGTAAACGTTCCACCGACATCAGCGGAAACAGTGCAGGTAGGCATCGGCAAGACCGCAGCAGCATTGCAGTTTAGGGGTTCTTAAACAGCGCGACGCATTCGTCGCGAGACTCGTGATCAATCAACGCCACGACAATGTCTCCGGCACGCAGCTGGTCGTTCGCTTTGGGACCGCGAACAAAACCGTTGCTTTCAATCGCCGTGATCAAGCATCGTCCCGCGAGAGGCAGGTCCGTTAACGTGGCGCTGGTGACGCGTGAATCGGGAAAGACTTCGAGTTCATAAATGCCGATCTTGCCTTTTGGCATCGGGCGATAACTGATCACCGCACCGTCATTCATGAAGCCCAGAATCTGTCTGGCGGCCACGTCTCGTTCACTGACGACCTGATCGATGCCCAGTTTGCCCACCACATTCGCATAGTCGGGTCTGCCCACAACGCCTAGCACGCGGCGGGCGCCTAGTTCACGCGCTTCGACACCTGCCATGATGTTGTTTTCATCTTGTCCCGTGCAGGCGACGAAGTAGTCCGTCGCGCCACCGCCTTCGTCTTCTAGCACGCTGCGGCGATTCGCGTTGGCATGGACCACCGTGACATCGGGCAGAAGTTTCGACAACAGTTCACAGCGTTTGCGGTTCCGTTCCAGCAACGTGATTCGGAACTCACCATGAGGCAAGGATCGGGCCACGTGTAATCCGGTCTGGCCGCCACCGGCAATCAACACGTTTTGACGTTTGCTGCGTTTGCTCGCGGTATGAAAGCGCGAACGTGCTTTAGTCACCTCCGCGGGAATTCCAATCAAGCTGATATGGTCGCCCGCTTGAATTTCATCCTCGCCGCTTGCTAGCCAAACCTCATCGTCGCGTTCGATCGAACCGATCCGTACCCCGGCAGGCAGCTGGATTTCACGCAGGCGTTGGCCAACGGAAGAACACTGTGGGCTGACTTCGGTGTCGTAGACTTCTAGCATGCCGCGAGCAAAGTGCTCCAGCGGGATGGCTTCGGGGTTGCGGATCGAACGCACCAGTTCCAAAGCCGAAAGATGTTCCAAACTCAGCAGTGAATCGATTCCATAATGACGTTGGTAATCGAAGGTGCTGCTGTCATGGTACACCGGTGAATATGTCCGCGCGATGCTGCGGCGAACCCCCATGGCTTTGGCCATGCTGGCTGCCAAGATATTGGCTTCATCATTCCCGGTCACGGCCAAGCAGATATCTGCTCCGGCTGCGTTGGCTTGAAACAGCACAGCGCTATGTGCGGCATTTCCCTGAATGGCCTGGACGTCAAGTTCGCTATTGATCTGGCGAACGCGTTCAGGGTCAATGTCAATCACCGTCACATCGTGGCGTTTGCCACAAAGCAATTCAGCAATCCAGTGTCCGACCGTTCCGGCACCTAGCGTGAGGACTCGCACTACAGTACCCAGTCAAAGAAAAACAAGACGACCATTAAGATCAGCATGAATCCGGTGATCCAACGCGCTGTTCCCAGGGAGTGCCTGATGATCAACTGCAGGTTCTCATGGCGCGTTGCTCCAAACACCAGCGAGACAGCCACGATCAGCGGCACGTAATACAGCAGGTAAGTAAAGGTGATTGACATCGGTGCTCTTTTCTGAAGGATTCACTCGTCGAAGGAATCATTGGCGGTGCATTCAAACTTCAGCAGGCGATGCTGGTTCGGCTTGTTTCTCGGTATTCTCGGAAGCCTGCTCTTCGTCTTCGTCGTCTTTGGGTCGGCGACCGCTGATCGGAACACTTAATGGTCCACTGTAGGCATCGTAAATCACCAGAATGTTCAGCAGACCAGCAATGATCGTGTACAGCGTCCCCATTTCGTAGCCAGCACCATAGCGTGCGTAGTACGCGGAAACTTCATCCACTTCGTTGTCCAGAACAGGTCGATTCGGTGGAGCCATGAACCCCTTGAAAAAAGGCTGGAATCCGGGTTTGGTTTGGTTATCGATCGTGTTGGATTTGGCATGCAGGCTCTGCACGATCGCCGGCATCGCCGCCAAACCCACACCAGCTTGCAGTGGATATTGCCAGCGTCGGTCACCGGGCTGCCAAGAGGCGTAGACCACGTTGAACCCACCTAAGGCAAAGCCCAACAACCAGGTGCTCATGATGCAAACAAAAAACAGACCGGCTTTGATTGTTCGACCTTGATAGTAGTGTCCCGCGCCTGGAATCAGCCACGCTAGGAAAGCTGCCAAGGAACGACTCTTTAAGTCAACTTTTTCAGAGTCGACTTCGATCACATTGCGTACTGTTGACATGAAGGGCTACAAACCAAGGTTATGGTGCGTCGCAATGCCTCGCGACCGGACGGATTGATTTTGTCTGGGATGACTATTTTGGGAAAGGTTGCTCGGTTGCGATAGGTGGGCGCGGCTTTCGCAGCCCACTGCGTGGTTGATCCCAGACGTCGATGCCGTGGCAGGCAACCCCGGCTGGTGATTGGCATCTATCGGATCTGGTGAAATTGATGCTGTGACTCAAGCTGCGTTGCCTGGCAAGTCTGTGGATTGTAGCAACCCGCTTCCAACGTCCCAAGCAAGGTTAGGTCATTGTCTGGCCGGAGGGTTGATCGGTAGGTTGATCGGCCAGCTCTCCCAGGGCCCTCCAGCCACGACGCTAACGCGATTCCTGAATCCACGCTTGCCGCGATGGCTGGCACTTAAAGGGGCATCGTCGTGGTCGCCAATCAGCCCAATGCATTCGATTGATCACGCCCCTGGCTCTTTACGACTCCCAAGGCTCGCTGCGCCGTACAGGGTTCGCTGCGCCGCACAGGGCTCGCTGCGCCGTACAGGGCGGCATTCGATGCATCCAGACAACCGGTGGGATGTTAGGTAGCTGTTCGTTTGGCAACCAAGGTTATTGGTAAGGATTCCAGGGCGTTGTGCCGCGAATTGCAAGGCAAGAGATTGAGGTTCAGCAAGCAGGACCCGTGATCAGAGTGGTCGCTGGACGGTTTGCCAGCGTCCGAGAACGGGTCTGCAATGCCTCGTCTTTGGTAGCTTGGAAAAAATAGTCAAAGTTTCCGGCAAATTTTCTAACGTTCGTGAATTCCCTCAGGAGGCCAAAATGACGCACCCTGCTGCAGGTTGGTACGAGCCGGGCAACGCGTGGATGAATTGAAGAAAAGCCAAGAAAAACGCAGTTTTTACTGCGGATTTCCAGGGTTTTGGTAACAGGCCAGCGGAGCCGTGATGCAGCAATCGCGGCAATGCGCTGGGGGTCAATTCCTGCGGTTGCGTGCTGAAAGGGGTTCCCTTTGGTAAAGGGACGTTGACAGTCCGCGCAAGATGGGTAGTTTATCGGAGGCAACCGCGTAGGCCGCATAGGTTCTGCAGCTCGCGCAAACTGCGCAAGCGTTAAACTTAGGCTCCTATCGCCCACCTTAAGCCTACGTGGATCCCCGGCAGCTGTTAGCCGGGATCCTGTTTTGAACCCGGTGCGTTTTATGGCGCACCCGACCCTCCAATGCACTTGGGAGAAAACACCATGAAACGTAACGTGATCAGCGGTATTGCCGCATTCGCATTGCTCATCGGCGCAGCACTCTGCGTCAACGGCACCTCAGCAGACGCTGGTAGCTGCGGCGGCAACTTGTTGAGCAAACTGCATCAGCGTAAAGCTTGCTGCGGCCCAACTCTGCTGACTCGCTTGAAAGCTAAAATGGCTAGTTGCTGCGAAGCAGAGCCTTGCTGCGAAGAAGCACCTGCTTGCGAACCAGCTCCAGCTCCAAGCTGCTGCGAGCCTGAGCCATGCTGTGGCTCAAGCCGTCCAAAGTTGTTCGCACGCCTGAGGGCTTGCATCGAAGCTCGTCGTAGCTGCTGTGCTCCTGAGCCAAGCTGCTGTGCTCCCGTAGAAGCTGCTCCAGAAGCTGCTCCTGCAGAAGCTGCAAGCGCCAGCGACGAAGCCTAATCGGATCTTCAGAGCAACGCTCTGAGAACTAAGCTTCAAAATTAGCAAAAGACCCCGGTATCGAATGGATGCCGGGGTTTTTTTCGTTTCCCGTGCCATGAGACGTTGGTTGCAGGCCGTTTCGTTCGGCCCGTTTTGATCGGGCTTGTTTTGATCGGGCTTGTTTTGATCGGGCTTGTTTTGATCGGGCTTGTTTTGATCGGGCTTGTTTTGATCGGGCTTGTTTTGATCGGGCTCAGGTCGCTGCTTATCGAGAGGCTTGAAAGAGTTTCAGCGCGTCAACGGTTGGTTTGACATCGTGAACTCGGACCACGTGGGCTCCGGCGGCAGCAACTGCCAGCGAGACACCCAGCGTGCCTGCGGTTCGATCGGCTTGCTTGTCGCCCAGGACTTTGCCAATGAATCCTTTGCGTGAGTGGCCGATCAGAAGCGGCGCAGGCAGCTGGCAGAACCGCTTTGTATTTTGCAGCAAGGTCAGATTGTGCTCGTGTGTTTTTCCAAAGCCGATCCCGGGGTCTAGGCAGATGCGATCGGCTTGAATGCCAAGCTGGCGACAGGTTTGGTAGCGCTGCATCAGGTAGTCGTAGATTTCCTCGACCACATTGGCGTAGCTTGGCTGGTCTTGCATCGTCTGTGGCGTGCCTTGCATGTGCATCACACAGACTCCGACCCCGGTGGCGGTTGCGACGCCGGCCATCTCGGGATCGCCTTCTAAGCCGGTGACATCATTAATGATCTCCGCCCCGGCATCGATGGCCGCGCGGGCGACCTGTGACTTGCTGGTATCGATGCTGATGGGGATGGAAAGCTGGCCGCGTAATCCATCGAGAACCGGAATGACTCGCTGCAGTTCTTCGTCCACGCCGACCGGATCGCTGTAGGGCCGCGTGCTTTCGCCGCCGACATCAATGATCGCTGCGCCATCGGCTTGCATCTGCAGCGCCACATCGATGGCCACTTGGGGATCGAAGTGTTTTCCGCCATCGGAGAAGCTGTCCGGGGTGGTGTTTAGGATCCCCATCACCAGTGGCGTTTGCTCCAGTGACAGTGATCTCGTTCCAAGGTTCCAAGTCTTGCTCATGTTGATCTCGATGACTGGAGGTCGCGTTTTAAAGTTACTGAGGGATTCTGGCTGCCCAGGCGGCGACCTGCTCGCGTGCTGCGCTTCGACGCATCAGCAGACTACGGTGAGCCGCCCCCAATGCGTTGGTCCGGTTTGTTTGGCAGCGACTAGCCGACAACTGGCGGGAAATCCCGACGGACTCTAGGCAACTGAATCTGCCCAGTAAACCGCAATGCGGATAGAATGGCCGTTTCTCAATTCCCCAGGACCGGTGCAATTGCCGACGCTTCGGACGAAGGCGTGGTCGTGCCCGTTCACATCTGCTTGCGAAATCATATGCTGTCTTCACGATTGTGTCTTGCGTTGGCGTTTGTGGTCGGTCTGGTCTGGCCAAATGCGATTCAGCCCGCATCCTCTCAAGGTTTGCAACTCGAGTGGTCTCAACAGACGGACATTCCCGATGCGTTGGGGGTGGCGTCACCCTTTGTCGGTGTTCACAAAGCCAAGGCCGCAGACGGCCAGGAAACGGAGTATCTGCTGCTCGCCGGCGGAGCAAACTTTCCCAAGCCCGTTTGGGAATCTGACAAGCAGTGGCACAAAGCGATTTACGTTGCCACGCTGCAGCAGGGCGAACTGGTGTGGCGCGACGCGGGGTTGCTCGATCGAGCGGTCGCCTATGGCGCATCGGTGTCCACCGACGAGGGAGTTGTTTGTATTGGTGGCAATGATTCCCAAGAATCCTTTGCCGAGTGTTTCATCATGCGTTGGGATCCGGTCAAGGAAGCCATCGTGCGTGAGGCGTTGCCCGCGTTACCACAGCCGCTTGCATTCGGATCAGCCACTCGGATTGGGCAGCGAATCTATCTGTGCGGCGGTCAGCATGGCGGCTCGCTAGAGACTGCCAGCAATCAGTTATGGTCCTTGGATCTCTCGCAGCGCGGCAGTGATCAGGATTTTCATTGGCAGCAGCTCGCTGATTGTCCTGGACCGACACGAGCACTGAACTTGACCATTGCTCAGCACGATGGCTTTGAAGACTGTGTTTATGTGATCAGCGGCAGGCGGCAGGCCGATCAAGAAGTCGAGTTCCTGACCGACAGCTGGCGTTACATTCCGTCCAAGCAGCAATGGAAGCGTTGCGCTGATCTGCCTCATTGCATGATGGCTGGAGTTGGCATCGCGTACGGGCAGAGTCATGTGTTTGTGCTCAGTGGTGCCGACGGATCACTCTTCGGGCGGGCCGAGGAATTGAAGGACGCTCACCCAGGATTCCCCAAGCGGTCGTTCGCCTACCACACGATCACCGACACTTGGATTCCAGCTGGCGAGACTCCGCTGAACCAAGTCACGACTCAGGCTGTGCAAATGGGTGGTCGAATCCTGGTGCCCAGTGGTGAGATTCGCCCACGCGTGCGGACGCCTCAGGTGATGCAGGTGACTGTCCCTGATACAACGCCAGCCTTTGGCACCATCAATTACATAGTGCTGTTCTTGTACTTGGCTTCGATGGTGGGGGTGGGGGTTTACTTTGCAGCCAAGAACAAGAACACCGAGGATTTCTTCCGCGGCGGTCGTCACATCCCCTGGTGGGCCGCCGGTTGCAGTATCTTTGCGACCATGCTGAGCTCATTGACGTTCACTGGGTTGCCATCCAAGACGTTTGCCCAAGATTGTGTGTACGCGATAGGGAATTTTATGATCCCCTTGGTTGCGATCGTGGCCGCTTACGTTGCCCTGCCTTTCTTCCGTCGCATTGATTCCAGCAGTGCTTACGAATATCTAGAGCGACGATTCAATGTTTCTGTCCGTCGGTTTGCCAGTTTAAGCTTCACGCTGTTTCATGCCTTTCGGATGGCGGTCGTGATGTCGCTGACCGGCCTTGCACTGGCGGTCGCCACGCCGATGACGCCGACGCAAAGCGTGCTGCTGATGGGAGTCTTGAGCATCCTGTACTGCACGATGGGAGGCGTGGAGGCCGTGATTTGGACCGATACCATTCAGACCGTGGTGCTGCTTGGTGGGGCCGTGATTGCGATCGCTTTGCTGACCAGCGGCACCGATGGAGGGTTTGATGGTTACTGGGACACAGCATCATCTGCGGGCAAGTTTAACCTGGCCAACTGGACGGCCGATCCAACCTCCGCACGGATTGCCCTGTGGGTGGTGATCGTCGGCGGGCTCGGCCAAAACTTGTCCTCCTACACGGCTGATCAAGCGGTGGTGCAGCGATACATGACCACTCCCTCGGAAACCTTGGCCCGCCGCAGTATCTGGACGAATGCTGTGATGGCGATTCCTGCAACCCTACTGTTCTTTGGCATTGGAACAGCGTTGTTTGCGTTTTACCAATCGCACCCCGAGCGGTTGGATCCCAGCATCACGACCGATCAAATCTTCCCCTTGTTCATTGCTCGCGAGATGCCTGTTGGACTGGCGGGCTTGATCGTCGCCGGGATTTTTGCTGCGGCCCAATCAACGGTTTCTACCAGCATGAATTCGACGGCAACGACGTTGGTGACTGACTTTTTGCGGCCGATGAAGGTGTGCAAAAGCGAGAAGGGGTACCTCAATGCAGCTCGCCTTGTCACCTTATTGATGGGAGTGCTGGGCACAGCGATTGGGTTGCTGTTCGTTGATCCCAGCATCAAGTCGCTGTTTGATACCTCGATTCAGGTCATCGGGCTGTTCATGGGCGTGCTTGGTGGTTTGTTCCTGCTGGGAGCTCTCTCTCGAACCGCCAATGGATCGGGCGCCTTGGTCGGTGCCGTCGGTGGAGCCCTGGTGATGTTTGGCCTGTGGAATTACACCAGCGTCAACGGCTATTTGTATACCACCGCGGGAATCAGTAGCTGTGCAATCATCGGTTGGTTGGCCAGCAAAGTGATCGGAACACCGCCCGTCGCTGTCGATGGTTTGACCATTTATAAGCGTCAGTAGCAGGCCGCCTCGGTGACTCGCCCGCCAGTGGGAGAGTCAGACAGCGTTACGAAAGACAGTGCCACGAAAGACAGCGCCACTGGTGACGCTGCCTCGTATCGAATGGGCGTGATCGACTAGGCGTTACCGAATGGGGCTATGGCAGTTGGCGAACTTTGATTTTGCGAAACTGAATCGGTGAGCCTTCGCTTTCCAAGCAGAGGTGGCCGTTGGCGGGAGTCACACCGTTGCCTCCAGAGACCTCTTCGCCATTGACCCAGAGGCGAACTTCGCCGTTAATCGCTCGAATGTAATAGTGGTTCCATTCGCCGTGGCCATTGCAGAGGTGTTTGCGTGGAAAACTGCGTGAGCCGTTGGGCGATGTGGGTGGGAAGGGCTTGAAGGGTTTGCGGACGCCAAAGAGGTCGCCATTGGTACCAAACCAATCGGTCTTACCGCCTCGTTTGGCAATCATGTCGGTGTAGCCATGATCGAGCATTTGAACTTCGACGCCATCGGGCAGGCCTGGCTTGCCAGCTTTGCGAAGTTGGTCGAGCGATTCCGGGGACACCCAAACGAACATGCCGCTATTACCAGCAGCCTTTTCGTGCATCCATTCAACGATGATTTCTACGTTTTCAAAGTGCTGTTTGGTGGCCAGGACGCTGACCGGTTGCCCGGTGCAGTGCAGCACACCGTCTTTCCAGGACCAAGTGTCATCGGCACTGTTGACCTTGGCAAAATCATCTTCGCTCAAGGATTGCCAACCGGGGGCGGTGTCGTCGATCCAGGCATGAACAGGCGGATCAGCGACAGCGCGCGATGAAAGGGCGCAAAGAGCCAGGAAAGCGAACGCGGCGAGAGGGCGAAAGGTGACAGACATTGGCAAGCTATGGATTGAGACCTGGGAGGTGAAACTGAGAGAAATGGACCGGAGCGCGCCGCTTACATCGCGGCGGATTGCTCAGGACTATCCTAACGCCAACATCACACAGATGCCAATCATCAATCAGGCAATCAAGTCAGGAATGACTTCACCACCGAACTGACTGAGCTGTTTGAATCGCCCGCCGTGGAAATAGGTCAGTTTATTGTCGTCTAGCCCCAGCAAGTGCAGCAGCGTGACGTGCAGATCGCGAATGGGATGTGCCTTTTCGACGGCATGATTGCCCAGTTCATCGGTGGCGCCAACGATCGAGCCAGCTTTGACACCCCCGCCCGCCAGAAGCATGGTCATTGCATTGTTGTTGTGCCCGCGACCCAGTGAGTAAACGCCGCCGCGTTTGTTGTTGTCGGGTGTGCGACCAAATTCTCCCGTCCAAATGACCAAGGTGTCTTCCAGCATGCCGCGTTGTTTAAGATCGCGGATCAACGCGGCCATGGGCTTGTCCACGCTCTTGATCCGCGATGAATGACCCCGCTGAAGGTAATCATGGCTGTCCCAACCACCACTGAAAATCTGCACAAACCGGACTCCGGATTCAACCAAGCGTCTGGCCATCAGGCATTGGCGGCCAAAGACTTTGGTTTCGTCCTGATCCATCCCGTACATCTCTTGGGTGGCTGCGGTTTCCTGAGACAAGTCAACCACGCCGGGAACGTCAGCTTGCATGCGGTAGGCAAGTTCGTAATTGGAGATGCGAGCTTCGAGTTGTTGGTCGGCGACGGAAAGCGATTGCAAGTGCTGTGAATTGAGCTTGGCCAGCGTGTCCAGTGCATCCCGCTGGTGTTGGCGCGACTTGTAGCCCTGTGGCGCGAGGTCCAAGATGGGCGAGCCATTGGGCCGTAGCCGAGTGCCTTGAAAATGAGGCGGCAAGAAACCGTTGCTCCAGTTGGTCGCTCCGCCCTGCGGGAGAGCCAATTCGGTCATGACCACGTATCCGGGCAGGTTCTGGTTTTCGGTCCCCAGTCCGTAGGTTGCCCACGCGCCGAAGGCCGGGTCACCGCCCAAGCGGCTGCCGGTGTTCATGTGAAACAAGGCTTCAGGGTGATTCAATGATTCCGCTTGACAGCCACGGAAGTTGCAGAGTTCATCGGCCACATAGGGATCAGCAAGGTGCTGCCACTGATCGCACATTTCGATCCCGCTCTGTCCCACCTTGCGAAACTTGAACGGGCTGCCAACAAAGAACTTGAATCCTGACGCCAGGCCTTCGGTGAGCTTGGATTCGGTCTTGTGCAGTTTGGTCAGCGCTGGCTTGGGATCGAAGGTATCCATCTGCCCCGGGCCACCTTCCATGAAGAGCATGATGACATTCTTGGCCTTCGCAGGATGCATCGGCGGTTTGACGGCCAGTGAGGGAGCCTGTTGGTCAGTTGCCGCCGCGTCTGCACTCAGCATGCCTGCCAAAGCAACTGATCCAAGCGAGGCACCCATTCCGAACAAGGTTTGTCGACGGTTGAAGTTTGTAGTCATGAGTTTTCGTTCCAGTGATGAGCGATCGGTACAGAGCGGCTTTGGCGCGAGCCGCCGGCGGTCTTGTTGGTGACGTCGGCTAGATATCCGACGTCTCGGTCTCGTCCACGTCTCGGCCTAGTCCACGTACATGAACTCATTTGTGTTCAGCAGCAGCAAACAGGCATCGGCCAATGCGCGGACCTGGGGACCGACGTCGCTTGCCGACTGATCGGCAACGTAGTCATTGAACACGGGCAGGATCTCGGTGTATTGAAAAGGCTTGCCGGAGAACTCCTCCACCAACGAGCGTGTGATCTGCTTGGGGTACTCGCGTCGATTGACGCTGTCTTCGGGCATCGACTGATGGTAGCGGGTCATCCTTTGCACGTATTGCTCCAGCGTGGCGTGTTCGGTGGACGATGGGGTTCGTCCTAACACCCATTGAAATGCCTGCGTGATTTGCTGGCCCACTTGATCGCTGTGTTGGCCCGCTCGCAGAGCTAAGGCGATCGAACGATCGGTCATCATGTCGCTATTCATCAGCGAAAAGACCTGCGGGGTCACGGCGGCAGATTCACGTTGTTCACTGGACTCGTTGGGATTGGGCAAATTAAACAGTTCCATGAACGGATCAGCCTGACCACGCACTTGATAAGCATAAATGCTGCGACGATTCCGTTCTGCCGGAGTCCGCGAAGGTTGGTAGGCGGGAGCCAACGAGAACTGAATCATCCGTGGCTGCAGAGCGACTTCCATGTTGATCTCTGGACTGACCGGTAGCCCTCCCAGTTGATGCACCAATTCTCCGGAAGCCATCAAGGCGCTGTCCCGGATCTCTTCTGCGCTGAGTCTTCTGCGCTGGAAGTGGCTTAGCAGTAAGTTGTCGGGATCGACGTTGGCAACCTGATCAGGATCAGACGCTTCAGCCGAGCGTTGATACGCCTCGGAGAGCATCATTCGCCGATGCAGTCGTTTGATCTTCCAGTCGCCAGCGATGAAGTCATCGGCCAGGAAGTCCAGTAATTCCGGATGCGTGGGAGCGGATCCGGAGACGCCAAAATTATTCGAGTTGGCTGCGAGACCACGCCCAAAGTGATACTGCCAAATGCGATTGACGATCGAGCGAGTGGTCAATGCATTTTCTGGATTGGCAATCCAGCGAGCCAGTTCCAGACGCCTGCCTTGAGCATTGTCAGAGATTTGAAAGTTGTCATTCGCTGGCGCGGTCAGTGCTGATTGAACGGGCAATCCAATCGCGCTCAACACACCGGGGGTCACGACGTCGCCGAGTGCCGTCAGAGCACCGCCCATCAGAATGTGATTCTGACGCACCTTGCCATCGCCATTGCGAACAATCCGCAACTTGCGAGCAGCGTTGCCAGGGATCTTGACCCAGGCATCACTAAAGACGCTCTGAGCCATCGGTTGATAGCGTTCCAAGCGTCGATTCCAAATCCAAACGTCTTGTTCGCGAACCTTTAAGCGGCCTTGATCAACGTAATCCAAACCAACATGGCGCGGTGGCTTGGATTCGTCAGGCATGGACTTGCGTTGATTCAATCCGACGTAGGGCAAGTCGTGCTCTTTGTACCATTGCTTGGCAGCAGTCTCTTGCTTGTTGATCAGCGCGTTCTTTTTCGAAGTAGCGTAATCCAGCATCCGCTGCACATGGGCCCGGCCAGACTCGATGCCTGTGAGGTTTTCCTTGTCTGTAAATGGGACGGTGCGTTCTGCCATCTGCGTCGTGCTGAAGGCAGAATACATGCGGTAGTAATCACGCGTTGGAATGGGATCAAACTTGTGATCGTGGCATTTGCAACATCGCATGGTGGTCGAGAGAAAGGTCTGGCCGGTGATGTTGACCAAGTCGTCCAGGTACATCTGCCGAGCCTCATCAGCTTTGACCATGGCATTGTCCCAAGGCCCAAGCCGTAGGAATCCGCTGGCAACAATCCACTCGGCTTCTTGGGCAGTGTATTGACCTGTTTGTTGAGCTTGCCGGACCCGTTGTTGGATCTTTTGGGCCGTGGCCTTGTTGCCGAGTTCTTTTTGCAGACGTTTGGCAACGCTTTCGTCGGCCAGTTCGTCGCCCGCGAGTTGCTGGACGATAAATTCGTTATACGGACGGTCTTCGTTGAAGCTTCGGATCACGTAATCGCGATACCGCCATAGATTGGAGCGTTCGTAATCGTTGGACATGCCGCCGGTGTCGGCGTATCGCGTGACATCCAGCCAGTGGCGACCCCAGCGTTCACCGTATCGAGGGCTGGCTAGGAGTTGATCGATCAGGTTTTCCCAGGCTTGCTGGGAATCTTGCTCCCACGCGGTGATGAACTGTTTGCGTTGTTCGTCGGTTGGTGGCAAACCCGTTAAGTCCAGGCAAGCGCGGCGGAGGAGAGCTGCGGGCTTGGCAGGCGGTGCGGGTGTTAGGTTTGCCTCTTGCAATCGGCGATCGATGAAGTGATCGATCGCTTGGGCTGCATCAACGCCTTTGGGCAGCAGCTCGCTGGCTGGACGGACGGGTTGGAAAGCCCAGACCTTGTCCGCCTGATAGCGTCGACTGCTCCACTGGTCGGACGTGCCGCCGCTGGTCTTGATTAAGATTCCGTCAGCGGTCTCTTGACTCTTTTGATCTTGTTTGCGAATGGCTTCTTGAGTGGCTTTGTCGGGCCAGGGGGCACCGGCGGCAATCCAAAGCTCGACCCATTGGATTTGCTGATCACTCAGTCGATCGTTCTCTTTGGGCGGCATTTCCAATCCGTCCCAGCGAATCGCCTCCAGCAACGTTCCCTTTGCGGCTTTGCCGGGGTGAACTGCGACTTCATCCGATTCACCACCACGCAGCAGGCTCGCCCGATCGAGCATCAGGTACTCGCCCTTGATGTCATCAGGGTCACTCCCGTGGCAGCCAAAACACTTTTCCGTCAGCAGTGGCAAGACCTTGAGCGTGAACAAGCGATCGGCGTCGGCGCTGCGATGCTCTTTCGTCCAGTTGTCTGCGGTCGTAGGCTGCTGCTGCTGCTGCGCGGAGGCTTGGATTGTCCATCCGGTGACAACGCATAACATCGCCAGCAACCATCTTCGATAAAACCGAGTTCCGCCCATAAGTTCAGTCATTGGATAAGGGAAGGTAGGGATTGCCTGATTGATAAAGCTGTTTGACTTCTTGTCCTGACAAGGGAGCATCAAAGATCGCGAATTCGTCAATCGACCCATTCAAGTTGCGAACCACAAAGGTTGGGTCGGTGCGATACATCGGCTCGCTCCAGTTGCAGATCGACGCGGCGCCGATTTTGATTTGTTTGATGATCAAGTGATCAGGGATTGGATGTTGGCTAATCGCGTCCCCATTGAAGTAATGAGTCACTTGTTGCTGATCTGGATCGTAAACGGTACACAGCATGATCCACTTGCCGCTAAGCGAGGTGTCCCAGAACGGTGGCGAATGATAAATCTGTTGTTGCCGCTGATCACGAGTCATCTTGTCCTGGTCGTCTGGCTTGATCGAAAAGAACAAACGGCCGTCGGCTAGGATCTGCCAGTGTGGCTCACCCACCTCGTGACCATCGGTTAAGAACAACGAGTTGTACATGCGGTCCAAACTGTTGATTTTGACCCAGCACATCAAAGTCAATGCGTTGTGTTCTCCCGGCACCAGGACGCGAACGCGACTGCCGACGGGACTAAAGTCTAGCGACGACTGATCGCGTCCCCAGCGATCTGCATCACGTTGG
Organism: Stieleria bergensis; assembly: GCA_007745635.1. Taxonomy (GTDB): domain Bacteria; phylum Planctomycetota; class Planctomycetia; order Pirellulales; family Pirellulaceae; genus Stieleria; species Stieleria bergensis. The sequence continues at coordinate 5,803,929 of CP036272.1, read as the reverse complement.
GCAGCAACGATGGCGCCTTGGCTGGCCACGGACTTGCGGGACAGTTTTTCAATAGGTGGGATCTCATGGCGGACTTGTTGGTTTAGCACGCCGTTGGGCAGGACACGCGAGTAACCCAATTGACCGTCCAGGCTGTAGTGGCCCAGCAATCGCGGGTCTTGCAGCAATTCGTTGACGCTGTTTTGCCAACGTTCCAGTCGCTGGTTTTGTTGCTTCGCCAAGCGGTTTTGCATCTCTTTGGGACCGACGACCGAAATCGGTTGGCCCGGTTGATTGGAGACTTGGCCTGCCTGATCGACAAGCAAGCGTTGGCCGGTGATCAGGTTTTTCATCTCGCCGACGTTGGGGTGCAATTCAACTTCGCCTTCCAAGACTTCGACCTGCGTCCCGCTGTGATCGACTTCGACGGAAAATTCAGTTCCCAAGTCAACCACTTGACCTTCGCTGGTCAAAAGCTGGAAACCGTGGGCCGCCTCGGGAACCAAGGCGCGAGCCTTGCCATGCAGCAAGCGAACTTGCATCGGTGATTCGATCGCAAACGAAGCATCACCTTGGATCACAAGTTGCACGCCGCTAAACAGTTCCAATTGAATCAAGCCTGCTTGCAGGTGCTGGATGCCCGATGGAATGAGCTGCCCCTTTTTGAGAGACTGGTCTTTCCAAACCGCTTGAGCTTGTCCACTTAACACCGCAAACCCGATCGCGGACCGTTCTTCGCTGGCGGTGCTTGGGATGCCAGCAGCAAGGTCTTGCGAGCCATTGCCTAGGATCTGCCACGCCAGGGTGGTGGCAAACAGGAGGCAAGCGGCAGCTGCAAGGATGGTTAGCAACAGGGTTCTGGAAACCATTCGCGGCGGCCCTGCGCTGGTGGCAACGCGCGTTGCTGGAGTGGTCTCCTGGTCTCGTTTGTCGCCGGCATCTGACCGGTAGTTGTCGGACAACAGTTGGTCCAGTTCGATACGTTGAAGATAAATCTGCCGCGCTTGTGGATTGACAGACAATTCGGCTTCAAGCGTCAAGAAATCAGCTTCGGACAATTGACCGTCCAGCAGGGCGTCAATCGATTGCTGTAATTGTTGGGGAGTCATCAGTGATCTCCCATGTTGGCAAGGCGAAGTTCAATGCATTTGGCCAACCGCTGGCGGATTCGATGCAAGGAGACTTTTAAGCTGCCCACCGGGCGTTGGAGTGTTTGAGCCAACTCACTTAAACGCTGTTCGTTGCGATAGCGATCTTCCAGCAGTTGTTGCTGTTGCTCGTCCAAGGCACCCACGCAATGTTTGAGCGCTTCGCGTTTAGAGTACTGAAGTTGTTCGGCCTTGGAACTGAATTGATCGCTATCAAGTTCCGCTGCGATGGTTTCAGCGAGTTCGGTCGAGAACTGTAGCGAGTTGGACCGGGCCTGACGCTTTCGTTCATTCAAGACTTCATAGCGAGCGATCGCAAACGCCCAGGCAGTGAAGTTCGTGCCGAATTCGAAGGAGTTGCGCTTTTCCCAAATGGTGGCATTGGTTTGTTGAATCACATCCGCCGCGTTCTGTTCGCCTGGCATCAGCGCGCGAACATACATCCGCAGCTGTGTCTGGCATTCAGTCAGCAAGGCCACAAACCGCCCGTCATGGGGCGATTGGCCGTCGGGCTGATCGTTTGGGGATGGAGCCGGTGCGTTGGGCATTGAACGAGACGCTTGGATGGTTGGGAAAAGGCAGGCCGTTGACACGGACGCCATTAATAAATGCCGCGCGAGTGAAAAAAGTTAACACGATTCAAGAAGAAATCTGAAAACGAAATCAGATTCGGGCTGCAGCCGGCCAAAAACCGGGCATCCGCCGTGCTGTCGTTAGCCACGGTTTTTTGCACGGACGCGGCGATACGAAAAAACGGGCCTACCCGCTCGGCGACGAGTGGGGCAGGACCGTTTTTCAGCTTGCCGGCGAGATGGCTCCGACGCTACGCGATCTCGGGTACTTCGTAGCCTTTGCGGTATTCGCGTTTGAGCAGCTTGTTGGCCGCTGCGGCATCGGCGCCGACGAACTGTTCCGTCTTGGAATCCAGTTCCAGCATTTCACTCAAGCGAACCTGCGAGCTGTCCAGTTTCAGCCCGTGTGCTTGGAGATGCTGATCCATGTCAGACACCAGCGATTTCCACTCAGGTGATTCAATCACGTTGGCGGTGCTCGCTTGATAGGGCTTGCCGGCTTGGAAAGCGATATTCGCCAAGTTGCACCAACCGGTGCTGTCGTTACCGACTTCGACTTCTGAATTCAGCATTGAGCGGTCTTGTGCACGAACAGCATCAATGAAGTTCTGTTGGTGTTTGACATCGCCGCTGCCGCTGAACTTTTTAATCACGTTGCCATCCTGATCGATGGCCACGGCGCGACCGCGTTGGCCTTCGAGTCGACCGCCTTCGCAGTAAGCGATGTAGCCGCTTGATGGGCCGGGGTGTGAGGGGCTCTTCCGCTGTCCTGGGGCCACAGGCAGGTTGCTGAGCCCGATCAAAACAGGTGCGGCGCCTGTGTCGAAGTAAGCAAAGTGAACGTTGGGTGTCTGGCCTGCATCGTTATAAACGACGCGGGCGCCACCACCCATGATGCGGTTTGGCAAAGCGACTTTGTCTTGGAAGACATTGTTGCGGCAGTCATCCAGAACGTGCACACCCCAGTTACCCATTTCGCCACTGCCGGTGTTCCAATCCCAGTGCCAATCGTAATGCAAATTATTGCGGAACAGTGGTTGGTCCTGAGCGGGGCCGAGCCACAGGTCATAGGCGACGTTTTTATCAATGGTCAGCGGTGTGCTGCGTTTACCAATCGAAGAGCGAATGCCATAGCGATTGACTCGCGCCAGTTTGACTTCGCCCAAGCCTTTTTCGTTGTGCAGGAAATCCTTGATCTGCGCTTGCATCGGGTCGCTACGCTGCTGCGTTCCCAGTTGGCAGACGCGTTTGTACTTGCGAGCAGCGTTGACGGTTTGGCGGCCTTCCCACTGGCTGTGCGAAAGTGGCTTTTCAACGTAAACGTCTTTGCCAGCTTCCATTGCCCAGATCGCAGCCAAGCAGTGCCAGTGGTTGCAGGTGGAAATCACCACGGCATCGATGCCCGGTGCGTCCAGCAGGTCGCGTAGGTCGGTCCAGCCTTGCGCCTTGGGGAACCTTTTCTTTGCGCTCCCCAAGCGTCCTTCATCGACATCGCACAAGCCAGCAATGTTAACGCCTTCTACATTGCTGAACTGTTTCATCAAGCCGCCGGCGCGTCCCCCGCAGGAGATGAAGCCCAGGTTGATTTCATCATTTGCGTTGGCTGCCTGCAACTGTCGTGCGGGCAAAGCGGTCGTCAATGCGGCTCCGGCAGCCACGGTGCCAAGAAACTGACGGCGGGATTGATAGGTCATTCGAATCGTCCGGTGAGGTAAGGGGGAAGAAGCAAAGTAAGCCTAACTATCATACCGGCAATTGCAAGCAAATGCCGCTTTGCCGTCCAGCACACGTCGGGCCTGCCTGGCCAGTCCAGTGGGGTGATCTGAATCACCGTCGCGGGAGCGGAGAATGCATGCAGGCTGGTCACGACCTTGCGCGAAGAGGCAACGTCGAGCGACGTGGCAAAGAGGCAGCTAGCGATTGCCGCCAGCCTGCTCAGTTGCCAGCCTGCTCAGTTGCCAGCCTGTACCGCAGATGGCGTTGCCGCCAAGTATTTTTTCGCAACCCTTGCGATGGCATCGGTGGTCACGCCGCGCATGCCGCTGATGGTCTGATCTAAATCCAGGTATTCGCCATGCATCAAATAGCGTGAGCCCAGGCCGAAGAGTCGGTTTCCTGGCCGTTCACTGTGCATGATGTAGGACGCGGTGTTTTTGTTGATCGCTTGCTGCAATTCCTTCTCGTTGGGCGCTGCTTGGACCAATTGATCGCTTAGCGTCCGAATGGACTGCAAGTTGCTGGCCAGGTTTTGCGGATCACAGATCAGGTAGGTGAACCAGGCGCCTTGGTCGCTAAACTCTTGAGGCCAGCACGTTGCCACTTCAGCGCGGCCGGTGTCGATCAATTCCCAGAACAAGCGACTGCTGCCTTCATCACCAAGGATCGATCCCAGCATTCGCGCGGCATGTCGGTCTGGATCGGCTGCCGAAGGGCCATCACCGATACCAATCCAATAGGTTTGGTTGGCGTCCGGTGAATCCACGGTCGGTGTCAGTTCGACGCCGTCGGGCAGCGTGTTGGGGTCGTCCTCTGGAAGTGCCGTTGGTTGCGGACGGTCCGCCCAGTGCGCGGTCATCGATTCGACTTGTGCGACCAAGCCATCGAAGTCAACATTGCCCGAAGCGGCGACGACAATGTTCTCGCCACGGTAACGTTGGTAAAAGTAATCACGCATCTGCTGAGCCGTCATGGCCTTGATCGATTCGTTCGTGCCCAGCACTCGACGGCCCAACCCGCGAGGGCCAAAATGAATTTCAAAGGCTCGTTCAAAACCACCGAATGGCGGCTGATCTTCGTACTTTGCGATCTCTTCTAAAATCACCTGCCGCTCGGTTTCGAATTCTTGTGCGTCAAGTGTTGGTGACAGCATGTCGGATAGCAGGTCAACAATCCGATCCTGGAATTTCGGCAGCACGGTCGCGTAGTAAACCGTTTGTTCCTCTGACGTGTAAGCATTGCTGTTACCGCCAAGTTCGTCCAGTTCACGATTGACATCGGCAGCAGAACGCCGCGCGGTGCCTTTGAACATCATGTGCTCAAGAAAGTGGCTGAGTCCGCTTTGTGGATCACGTTCATTGCGAGCTCCAGCGCGGACGAAGTAGCCTAATGACATGGAATAGCTACGTGGGTCCACTTCGGCAACGACTTGCAAGCCATTGCTTAGTTTCGCTTGGCGAAACTCTTTACCCGAAGGTAGGTCGGTCAAAATGGAAACGTTCGCAGTGTTTGACATAATGATGCCGGGTAACGCAAAGCTAGATTCGAAAAGGGACAGACTTGGCTCTGGCGGACCGAGAGCCTTGGGCGATTTACAGATTGACCGTCAGTGGTTGAGGTCCAAGCGTCACAACGTGAAAGTCCTGGGGCGGATTCTCTGTCCAGTACTCTTGCACGTCTTTTAGTGTGATCGCTTCGATCAGCTCGCTTAAGGCTTTGGTTTCCAGCGGGCGGCCGAGCTGAAAGAAATCACTGGCCAGTGAGCTCGCGCGAGAGGCGCTGGATTCCTGTTCCATCACCAGAGCGCTTTCGATACGCACTTTCCAGCGATCCAGCTCGCTCTGCTGCAAGTCATCCACCAAGTGTTTGACTTCATGCAGCGTCACGTCCAAGGTTTCTTGAGCTCGTTCGGGAGTCGTCCCGGCATAGCCAAAAACGGTGGCAGCATTGGGCAGCGAGTGGCAGCTCGCCGAAACGGTGTAGCACAATCCACGTTGCTCGCGGACTCGGTCAAATAAGCGACTGCTCATGCCATCGCTCAAGATTCCAATGCCCGCTCGCATCTTGAAATATCTCTCGTGTCCATACGGGATGCAGGGGAAACCAAAGGCGATGTGCGTCTGGCTTGTTTCCATTTCGATCGAGTCATAGCCGGGGCAACTTTCCGCTTCGTACTGGACTGCTTTGTCACCGCTTTTCCAATCACCAAACTCTGCCTCGGCTGTGGCAATGATCTGTTTGGGTTGTACGTTCCCAGCGACCGTCAGGACGGCTCCGTTGGCTTGGTAATAGGTTTGAAAGAACTCGCGAACATCGTCTTGGCTGATGGTCTGGAGAGATTCCATGGTGCCTTGTGGGCCTCGCCCAAGCCGGTCGCCGTAACGCATTTGTCTGATGCGGCGCATGACTCGATGCGAGGGTTCGTCTTCGATGGCTCGCAGCTCTTGCATCATCATCATCCGCGCATCGTCCAGTTGGTCGGCGGGCAGGTGCGGCCGGCGCAAGATATCCGCGTAGACGCCCAACGCTTGGTCGAACGATTCTGCAGGCATCGCCGCGCCATAGGAGACTACATTGGTCAGCACACCGCTGTTTCGGTCCAGTCCCAAATTGTCTTGCGCGGCGACAAGGTCTCGACTGCTGTAACTGCCCGCCCCACGCTGGACCATTTCGCAAGTCATGGACGCAATGCCCGCTCGATCGGCGGATTCCTGACAAATGCCTGCGGGAAAGGACAGTGTGAAGGCAGCCGAACGCAACCAAGGCATCGGCTGCACGATCACTGTCATGCCGTTGCTCATGCGGTGCAGCACGATTTCTGATTGGATGTCCGAAGAGGCGAGCGGTGTGGTCATGTGTGTTGTCTTTCCTAAGCGAAGAAGCCTGAATTGTCGCAACAGAAACAGAATCAGCACAGGGGGCGCCGCTAGAAGCAGCATCTTGCCGCTTTCTGTAGGAAATCACGGGCTTGAGCCACTGGAAATTGGTCACCAGCGACTGAGCACCAGCCACCGCTGCCCGCCTGATTCACTCTGCGGTGTGCGGGACAGGCCCGTTGTCAGGCCAGCGGATGCACAGCTATTGGCGGAACGGCAACCCCGTCACCACCGCCGCGGCCCGCCACCGGCGGATTGGATCATTTGAAAACTGCTGATGGCAAACATCAGAAAAAACAGACCCGTCATCTGGTTGCCTTGCTGTCGCATGAAGTACAGGCCGACGGCGCCAGCGGTTATCACACTCAGCCACAGCGAATGAATCTCCGTTCCACGGTTGAGCAGAAACACCGACCGGGCGATGCGTCCGCCATCCAATGGCCAAATCGGAAGCAGGTTCAAGACCGCCCACATGATACTGGGGTAGAGATAGAACGTGACCAACGCATCGATGGCACGGTTCTGCATCGGTTCACCTTCGGAAATCCAGGGCAAATCTACGATGAACTGTGGAAACAGTTGCAGCCCCAAAAACTGGTACCCTGAAACTCTGATCAACAAGAAGATCACCATCGCGCTGGCGATCTGCAGCAGGGGGCCCGCCAGCGAAATCACGATGTCCTGCTTAGGCGACAGTCGCATCGACGAACCACCCAGCGAGGAAAAGCTAGTGGGGATCGCCAGCCCACCGAAATGGTACAGCACAATCGACGCGTTGATGCCGTAATGACGGAAGGCCAAGGCATGTCCTAGTTCATGAATCAAGATCGACGCGAAGATGCAAGCCGACCACATGACCAGCAGTGCCGGCACCGTCAGGTTTCCAGCGGAGAAGGCATAGCACAGGTTATAGCCCAGCACCAAGGCCGCGATCCAAAACGTCCAGGCAATCCGCACGGGGAAACCAAGGAGTATGAACCGCAGGTCGTAGGGGGATTCTTGGGGTTCTGAAAGCAGCATGTTGTGGATCTCTTATGGCAATCTGCAGACGGCAGCTTGGCGGTGAATCGACTCGCTGGGCCTGTCGATCGCAATGTTCGTCAGCCTGCGTGGCCACGCAGTGGCACTAATATAGCGGCCACATGCTTCCCTATGCAGGTGTGACTCCTGGCGGCAAGCCTGAGCGGCCAAGCCCAATGGACCGTGCGATGTCGCGCAGCGCTGCCAATCTGCGGGATTGATGTACGATTTTACCGGTTCTAACTGCAGTCCGGCACGCTTGGGGACGCGTCAGCTGAAGGCGAGTTGCCATTAAACCTAGCGTAACGGTGGTCAACTGGTAATAATGGTGGAGGGTCGCACTCGGCGGTTGTCCCTCAGGGCTTGCAGTTCACAGAGCGAAGTCGGAGCTTCCCCGCCGGTCCCCGCCTCCCTGCCCACCGATTGGACTTGTCTCGCCATGCATTTGCATCGGCGAATCGTCTGGCCTAGCATCGCATGCTGGAATGAACCCGTTCTAGAACGTTGACGCAGCGCTTGGTTGATTTCCATTCCTTGAGGTCTTCATGAAGCCAGGACCTCAGCGAAGCCAGGACCTCAGCGAAGCCAGGACCTCAGCGAAGCCAGGACCTCAGCGAAGCCAGGACCTCAGCGAAGCCAGGACCTCAGTGAAGCCAGGACCTCAGTGAAGCCAGGACCTCAGTGAAGAAGCAAACACAGCAACACAATCAAATGATGCCTTACCTTTCACCACTCCGTTCCGTCTTGGCTTTGGGGAGCCTCTGTCTCGCAGCGATCGCGTTCGCGGATCGTCCCGAGCAATTGTTGGCACTGGTCCAGCAAAACTGCATTGACTGTCACGATGGACAAGACGGCGAAGGAGGTTTCGATGTCGCTTCATTGGACGCGGATGTCTTGAAGCGACCGGCCAGCGAGAAAGAACTGTTCAAATGGATCCGAGTGTTTGATCGCATTCACGATGGCGAAATGCCGCCGCCGGATGCCGGTGAAATGGATGCCAGTGAACACACGCAGCTCGTCAAGGGGCTGCGGCAAACGCTCGACCAATCTCAGTCTCAGTTGCATCGGCAAATTGGACGTGTGCAATCGCGCCGATTGACGCGCGATCAGTTGGAGTGGACGCTGAATGATCTGCTGGCCGTTGATCTTCCCGTGGCCGAGCTCATGCCCGAAGAGGAGCGCACCGATGGCTTTCGCAACATAGCGCAAGCTCAGTCAATGTCGTATTATCACTTAGAAGACCATTTGCGGATCGTTGATGCGGCTTTGGACTATGCCTTTGTACGAGCGTTCTCGCCCGAGCAACCGTTCCGTTTAGACTTGCCGGCAACTCGGATTGCTGCCAAACGCAAAGGGCAGCGCAACCGCGAACCGGAACTTCGCCAAGACGCCGCCGTCGTCTGGTCGTCATCGATGCCGTTCTATGGACGGATCAACAACAGCACCGTCAAGGTGTCCGGCTGGTATGACATTGCGTTGAATGCCTCGTCCATTAAGGGGCCAGAGGATCAAGGCCAGCGTGTTTGGTGCAGTGTCCGATCGGGTGAGTGCACATCCAGTGCTCCGCTGTTGAATTGGATTGGTGAGTTTGAAGCCACACCGGAGGCTTCCGAGTACACCTTTAGAGCTTGGTTGGAAGCCGGCCATCGCTTGGAAATCCGTCCACAAGATCGCCGATTGAAACTGGGACGATTCAATGGGGGACAGGTTGGGTTTGGTGAAGGCGAACCACAGGACCTGCCCGGCGTGGCGATGTATCATCTGACACTGACGCAAGTCTTTCCCGGTGGCGATCCAGATCGAGTCCGGAAGGCCTTGGTCGGGGACTTGAATGTGAAGTGGGCTGGAAATAAGGATGCACCCAAACCGCGACGTGGTGAATCGGTCACCGATGCACTGGCACGCTTCGCTTTGGTCAGCCAGCAACCAGCCCAGGACCTGCGTCGTCGCACCCGCCAGTTTGCCAGTCGTGCCTTTCGCCGACCGGCAAACGATCAAGTGATGAAGCCCTATTTTGCGATGATCTCGCAGGGCCTGGAGGAAAAACAACCGCCGCTGGAGGTGTTGTATCATTGTTGCCGAGCGATTCTCTGCTCACCACGGTTCATCTACTTCACTGAAGTCGGTGCCGACGCCAAGCAGACACTGGCTTCGACAGCAAAGGCATTGCCTGGAAACGCCATCGGTGGTCGGCTAGATGATCACGCGATCGCGACACGGTTAAGTTACCTGTTGACGGGACACGGGCCGGACTGGACGCTAAAAAAGGCTGCTGACGAAGGCAAGTTGCAAGATCCGGCCGAAGTGATCAAACACACTCGCCGTTTACTAAAAGGTGACAACCTCGATCACTTTGTCGCTGATTTTACCGACCAGTGGTTGGATTTGGCCGATATCGCTTTCACGGAACCCGATCGCCGCATGTATCGTCACTTCGATTTGACGGTGCAGTCATCGATGGTTCAGGAGACGCGGCGGTTTATCAAGACCTTGATCAGTGAGAATGTGCCCGCGCATCAGTTGATCGACGCAAAGTTCACGTGGTTGAATAATCGACTGGCGGACTATTACGAACTGGATCACAAGATCGAAGATGATCAGTGGCGCCGAGTGGCCTTGGGTGACCATCCACATCGCGGCGGCCTGCTGACCCATGGTTCGGTGTTAAAAGTCACCGCAAATGGGACAGACAGCTCGCCAGTGGTTCGCGGCGTCTGGTTGTGCGACCGGATTCTCGGTGTACCGATTCCTGATCCGCCAGAAAGTGTCCCGGCGATTGAGCCAGACATTCGCGGTGCGAAAACCGTTCGTGAGATTCTGGAAAAACATCGTTCGCAATCTGAGTGCGCGTCCTGTCATCTTCGCATCGATCCCTCCGGTTTTGCCTTAGAACACTTTGACCCCGCTGGACGCTGGCGTGACAATTACTTGGTTCGCAAAGGAGGTTCGTTCCGCAGCGGTCCAAAAGTTGATTCAGCCTACCAGATGCCCGATGGACGGCCGTTTGAAAGCTTTCAACAGTTTCGCGAGCTGGCCGCCGATAATGATGATCAAGTGGCCAGGAACTTTGCCGCCAAGTTGCTAACCTATGCGACCGGACGTGAGATGACGTTTGCTGATCGCAAAGCGTTGGACCAGATTGTTGTTCAAACAGCAGACGAACAGTACGGATTGCGTTCGGTCATCGAAGCTTCCGTGACCAGTCCAATTTTCCTTAACAAGTGAGCCTTTCAAGATGACTAAGACGAATCAGCCAGCTTCAAATAAAGGCCCACAGACCAGCATGCCCAACAAGGCCGCCGCGGTGGTGGGTTCAGCCATGCGAAGACGATCCTTGCTGCGTGGTTCGGGCGTTGCGATGGCACTGCCATGGCTTTCTGCAATGCAGCCAGCAGGCCAGGCCAACGCCGATCAGGTGGCCGAAAAACAAGCCAACCCGCGCCGTTTTGTGGCCATGACTCTGGGGCTGGGATTGTTGTCTGGCAATCTGAATCCCGAGCAGGAGGGGCGTGGCTATGAGTCGTCTCGCTACTTGAAGTCCCTAGAAGATATTCGTGATGACTACACCATCATCAGTGGCTCCAGTCACCCTGAGGTCACCAACGGACACCGTGCCGAAGCCAGCATTTTGACCGCGACTCCGATCGGCAACAGCGGCAGCGCCAAGAACACCGTTTCGCTGGATCAATTGTTGGCCAAGCAACTCGGCCGTGAGACTCGGTTCCCTGCGCTAGTGCTCAGTTTATCGGGATCGCAAAGTCCGTCCTACACCGACACCGGGTCGATGATCTCGGCGGAGAGTTCGCCAGCCAAACTGTTCACCAGTTTGTTCGTTGATCAGTCGCCCACCGAACAAGCCCAGCAAGCTCGTCGCATCAGTGAAGGCCGCAGCATCATGGATGTCGTGGGTCAGGATGCGAAGCGGTTGCAGCAGCAACTTGGCGCAGGCGACCGAAATCGCTTGGATGAGTTCTTTACCAGTGTGCGAGAGCTGGAACGGTTCATGGCGTCTAACCAGCAATGGGCCAAGTTGCCAAAGCCCAAGGTCGACATGAAGATGCCCGTTCAGCCGGGTGGGAATGACTTGATCGGTCGGCAAGCAATGATGATGCAGGTCATGAAGCTCGCCCTGCAAACCGATTCTACGCGGTTCATCACCTTGCACGTGCCTGGAGGCAATCCACGGGTTCCAATTGAAGGCGTTCAAGAAGGCTATCACACGCTCAGCCACCACGGTCGCAACGAAGACAAGATGGAACAGTTGTCGTTGATCGAAGAGCAGATCGTGGGCACGTACGGTGACTTCCTGCGTGACCTCGGCGGCGTTGATGAGCCCAATGGATCACTGCTGGATCATACGAGCGTGCTGCTGACCAGTAATCTTGGCAACGCATCGAGTCACGATAACCGTAACATGCCAGTCTTGATCGGTGGCGGTGGATTCCGTCACGGGCAGCACTTGGCATTCAGTAAGACCAAGAATTATCCGCTGGCGAATCTCTATGTTTCCATCCTGCAGCAAACCGGCTTGTCGCTTGATCGCTTCAGCAGTGGAACCACAACCATGAATGGACTTGAGCCGACAACTGCCTAGCAGATTTCGCTTGGCAGATTTAGGCGTCGTCCGCTTTGCAGCGTTGGCCTTTGATCTTGATCATCCGCACTTTGTTGCCTCGGTCGCTGTAGTGCACCTGATTCATCACCGAGTGGATCAGTAGCACGCCGCGTCCGCCAGGGCATTCCAAACGATCTTCGTCGCGGGGGTCCGGAACTTTGCTCAGATCAAAGCCAGGACCTTGGTCAACGATCTCAATTTCCAACCGTTCACCATCGACGTGCATGCCAACTTGAACCGTCTTGTCGGCTGAGAGTTGATTGCCGTGGCGAATCGCGTTGGTGATCGCCTCTTCGTAGGCAAGTTGCACGCGAAAGAGATCGAGATCTTCCCATTCAAATTGCGTCATCGCCTCAAGCAGAGGCTGAATCAATCCACTACCGATGCTCGGATCGCTAGGGATCTCTTGCTGCAGTTTCCAGACTTCTGCGTCCGATGTCATGCCATCGACCGTGACGGTAAGTGAGAGAGGTGATGAAGTTCGTCGATGGAGATGGCCGCGTCTTCTACGATGGGAGCTAACCCACGCAGTCTGCCAGGGGAATCAAGCGACGGAAACAGGCCTATAAGATACCAGTTTCTTGGACGCCGTGAAACAGGCTCTCAGCAGCGGCGGCGATTTGAGTGGTGTCGCCAGAATGGAGGGGCCGGATTGCTGGGCCGGATTGTGTGCACCGGTCACTGCGTTCGGTGGATCGCTGTGTTGTTAAGAAACACTGTCGTGATGAGAAGCACAGCGTGATTGAAGTCACCGGAAGTTGCATTCCCAGCTCAGCGCTGGTTGGCAATCAGGCCGGTTGCAGCCCGGCGTTGACGTCACTGGGGACGATTTCAAACATTCGTTCCAGACGCGTGATGCGAAAGACTTCGCGAACTTCTGTACACACGCCGCTCAATTCCAGACGCACGCCCGCGTGTCTGGCGAGGGTCTGGACGGAGATCAGGCTGTTCAAGCCCATGCTGTTGATGCGAGAGACCAGGTGAAGGTCGATTTCTAGCACCCCGCTGGAAGGCTCAATCACGCTGGCATCGGAGGAATTGGCATCGGCGAGCCCGCCGGAAAGCCAATCGGACAGCGCTCGGTCAACACTCTTTGAAAAAGCCTCCGATTCCGACGGCTGTGCCAGGAGGCTCAGGTTCGGGGTCGCTGTGATTCGATTGGCTTCCGTTCGATAACTGACGAAATCGTCGGTTTTGTCGTCCCGGTGCATGTTGACGTGGTGGTTGGAGGTAAGGCAGGAGCCGCAGCATCCAGTGCGAGCCAGAAAGCGGATCAAGCCATTTACAAATGCCCCGTGAGGATGACCGCAGTTGGAGCTTACCCAGTTTGAAGGTTGCTAGCAAATCAGTTCTCCACTAGCGGTGCCCAGAGTCCCCTAGTTCCTGTTTAGTGAGGTTTTCGTGCATCGACGCGACTGAAGGTCGTCAGACAGGGGCACTGAAGGTTGTCAGGCAGGGGCACTGTCCTGAGTGCTTGCTGGTAAACGCCCGGAGTCGGCGTTCGATGGAGAGTCCAGAGTTGAGCGAATCAGCCCGCTGAGAGCACGCGCTGTGAGGCGACGCGGGGCCAATAAAGACGCGGGGCCAATTGAAAAGCCCAGGCTGGAATCATCAGCCTGGGCGTTGTGTTGGGGTCGCACGAGGGGGCATAGGAGGGGTCGGTGCAGAGCGGTCCGCAGTGGTGTGTTCAGCCCTCACTCATTTGGATGAGCCGCCCAGTTTGTTTAGCCGCCCAGTTTGTTTAGCCGCCATGTTTGGGGATCGCCAAGGCGTGCAAGGTGACAATGCTTCCGACCGCGATCATGCAGCTGCCCAGCCAGCGGGGTGGTGTGACTCGTTTGGTGATTGCTGGATCGAGTGATTGCACAATCACATCATCTTCTCCGGGGATCGGAGTTTTGGTGATTTTGGCGGCCATTCGAGTGGCGGGTTCACTCAGGACAAACGATTCCACGCGTCGGAATTGCAGTCCCAGCAGGATCAGCAATAAGCCAAACAGGAAGTAGCGGTTGCGATAGAAGGACATGGGTCAGCGTGTGAATTTGAAGGAGGCGGAGTGACGATCCAGGAGGCGTCACGCGGCCACGGTTTGTACAGTCTGCACAAGTCTCTGATCTGATTTGTGCTTGAAATCGGTGCGACGCTGCTTGCCCCACGCGGCATTCAGTCAATGGAGTGGGCAGTGCAACGTTTCTGTTATCGGCCGAGTTCGGCGGTTGGGTCCACGGATCGCACAAAAAGCCGCTTGGCACAATCAGGCGGGAAATTCCTATCCTGTGGAGGGTAGAATCACCGGTCGGCTGACCGTTAACGGTCAGGGTGACTGTGCTGACGTCGGTCGGTTTGGGCGGCCAGACCAGTGAAAGATTAGCCCCTTTCCTCACCGTGAGCGGCAGCGACGCCAGCGGATTCCGCAAGGGAGTTGCGACACCTGCCAAAGGATTCCCAGCCTAGGAAGAAAACTTCCCGCACGCCTTGACGATTCCACGGAGGTCAACCAAACTATCGCCCCTCAGCGAGTAGGAAGGTTCGGTTACATGTCAGCCCCTGACCTCGCCACCCTTAAATCGGGCGATTAGCTCAGTTGGTTAGAGCGCTACGTTGACATCGTAGAGGTCACAGATTCGAATTCTGTATCGCCCACTTCCGGAAACCCCGTAAAACTCAGTGTTTTGCGGGGTTTCTTCGTTTCTAAGGTGCTCTCGCTTTCACCGCCCCGATGGCCAGAAAGTGACTCCAATTGACCCTGCTTTCCTGGATTGGGTGCAAGCATTCGCGGCCCGGTTTCGATCGGCCGTTCTGGCCGTGCGTTCGGTATCAATCGTTAGCGTGGCGCGGAAGATCAAAACACTACAGGCCAGAAACACTACAGGCCAAGAACTCAGCGGGCGCTGAGTGTTCCTTCGATCCTCTGCTCTGTGATCGAGGGTGCATCAGTTCTTGGCCTCGGAGGGGGCAGCAGCACTTAGCTGCCGGTGAAGCACCCGTTGCGAAGGAGCGACAGTAAACCGGGACGCAGAAGCCCGTTGCACCTGCGAGGTCGTTCTGTGACTTGCTCGCTTTAAGCGACGGACGTTTGTTTCTTGTCGACGCAGTGGGGCGTGTTTCTGCTGGCGGCGTCCGGTTGGGCGTCGCAGGTGTCAGGGCAGCTGGTTTCTCACTGCGCTATGCTCTCCTTGCCTTGCCCTGCCCTGCCCTGCTCTGTTCTGCTCTGGCCTGCTCTGGCCTGAGTGCAGTTGAGTCACCGGGTACAATGGGGTTCCGGATGGGGCGTTCATCGCCCGTTGCCACTGTGCCCTTACATTCCTGTCCGGTTTTTCTTTCCCAGGCAATTGCGGCACGCACAGGATCTGAATGGATGAGCAAAAAATTACTGGTAACAGGCGGCGCGGGGTTCATTGGATCCAATTTCATTCATCACGTGTTGGAGCAACGCCCTGAGGATTCCATCGTTAACTTGGATCTGCTCACCTATTCCGGCAATCTCGATAACCTGAGCGACGTTGAAAGCGATCCACGTTATCGCTTCGTCCATGGCAGCATCTGCGATCGCGGTTTGGTTACTGAGTTGGTTTCCAGCACCGATTGTGTGGTGCACTTTGCAGCGGAGAGTCATGTCGATCGTTCCATTGACGATGCTTCTGCGTTTATCCAGACCAACGTGTTGGGCACCCAGGTGTTGCTGGACGCTGTCAAAGCATGTGGCGGTCGACGCATGCTTCATGTCAGCACCGATGAAGTTTATGGCTCGCTGCCCTTGGATCAGCCCGAGGTCAAGTTTTCGGAACACTTCTCGCTTAGCCCTAACAGTCCTTACGCGGCTTCGAAGGCCTCTTCGGATCTGTTGGTGCGGGCTTTTCGTCAGACGTTTGGTCTGGATGTTGTGACGACGCGGTGTTCAAACAACTTTGGGCCGTATCAGTTTCCTGAAAAGGTGATTCCCTGTTTCGTCACTCGCTTGGCTCAGGGGATGAACGTGCCGCTGTATGGAGACGGCAAAAACGTTCGCGATTGGATTCACGTGATCGATCACTGCGAAGCGATCTTGTTGGTCCTAGAGCAGGGCCGTGCTGGGGAGGTATACAACGTCGGCGGAGATAACGAGCGCAGCAATCTTGAGCTCACACATGCGATCTTAGATCTCATGGACCTGCCCAAGCAACGCATCGAATTGGTTGCCGATCGATTGGGGCACGATCGTCGCTACGCCATCTCGGGCACCAAGATGAAGGAGGAATTCGGTTGGGAGCCCCGTCGATCGGCCTGGCCGGAAGCTCTTCGTCAGACGGTGGATTGGTACTTGAACAACCAGTCGTGGTGGCAGCGAATCCTGGCCAGGGCCAATGCTGATCGTCAGGATGCACGCGGATAGAAAGTGGGACAGCGGTATCGATTCACGTTGCTCTCACGCAGGCCGGTGTTGTGGTGCAGTCGTCTGGGTTGGTGATGGCGCGAAGGACTTCTTTCTGGGCGACAGCCTTCAGCCTGCGAGTCGCGACAGCATCAACCAAGCATCAACCAAGCATCAACCAAGCATCAACCAAGCATCAACCAAGCATCAACCAAGCATCAACCAAGCATCGACCTCGTCCAAGCATCGTCCAGCGCGGCGAGGGCTAGGCTACTTGCAGTGAATGCCGATCGATCGCAGGATCTCGGCAACCTGATCGCGCTGGGGCTTTAAAAAGCGATTGAAGGGGTCGGCAGGAAGGTCCTTGCAGATCCCGATGAGCGATAAGGCGGACTTCGTCGCTTTGATGTGGCGAGAGGCGTACTTGCCAACGTCGTAGATCGCTTGGAATTTTTTGACTTTTGACAAGTGTTGCTCGATCGCGGTCTGATCCTGGCTTGCAATCGCATTGAAGAGAGCGACAAATGTTTCGGGCATCACGTTCGCTCCACCGCTGACCCCGCCATCTCCACCGGCTTGCATGGCTTCGGGAAGCAAGGCCTCGGGGCCAATCAAGACGGACCAGTCGGGGCGCTCAGATTTGAGTTCACAGAGCGAGCGGAAATAATCCAGATCCCCGCTGCTGTCTTTGACGCCAATGACTTGCTCCAGATCGCTCAGCCTTTTGAGCGTCTCAATTTCAAACCAGACCTTGGTCAGCCCGGGCATGTTGTAGAGCATCAAAGGCAGGGGGATCAGCGGTGCAATGTTTCGCACGTAAGCCGTCAGTTCGGTTTGTCCAGCGGGAAAGTAATACGGCGTTGTCAGGACCGCCGCATCGGCACCGCAGTCTGCGGCAAACTCTGCCAAGAACACTGATTCGACAAACGCAGTATCAGTGACGCCAACCAGCACGGGCACGCGGCCAGCGACGATGCGCACGCTGTGTTGGATCAACTCGCGTCGCAGGCGATAACCCAAACTGGGAGCCTCCCCTGTGGTTCCCAGCAGAAACACGCCCGCCACGCCACCTTCGATGACATGGTTTAACAGGCGTTCTAAACCGTCAATGTCCAATGTGTCACGCGCCAACAATGGAGTGACCAAAGGAGGTACAATGCCTCGCAGTTGGAGGTTGGTTTCAAAATCAGACAAAGCGGTAAGACTCCCTGGAGGGAAACAGTGCAAGAGGGTAACAGGTTACCGATCGCTAATCTTGCTGATCTGCCAGGGTTTCGCAACCGGTGATCACCGCACTGGCTAGCAGGGAATGCTTGCTGGGATCGCGTGCAGTAAATGCTTGTTGGGGGCGTTTGGTGTCCCCGTGCGTGTGGCAACGGGATTGCCGTCCGGCCTTTGGTTTGACAGCCACCTGTTGATGCGTCGAGATAAAAAGCGAATGGCACCCGAAGTGTGCTCAACGGTTGGTAAAGGCGATGGATAAGTGGTTCAAGTTGCTGGTTGGTTTGGCGGGGCCGGTGGTCTTTCTGCTGTTGTGGCAGTTTGGTGGCGCTGAAGTTCAGGAGGGAGTTGCAGTTCAGCAGGGAGTGGAGGCTGCGGCCCAGCAGCAGCCTTTGTCGACGCTGGCGGCCGCCGTGCTGGGGGTTGCTTTGTGGATGGCGCTGTGGTGGACAACGGAGGTCGTGCCGATTGCGGTCACTTCGTTGGTGCCCATCATTGCCTTTCCCTTGTGTGGAGCCTTGGAGATTGGTGACACCACCTCCAGTTATGGTCACAAGTACATTTTTTTGTATATCGGTGGCTTCATCCTGGCCCTGGCCATTGAACGCTGGGGGTTGCATCGCCGCATCGCGTTGAATTTGATTCGCGTCATCGGCGCCAGTCCCCAACGCGTGATCCTGGGGTTCATGATCGCGACCGCTTTTCTTTCCATGTGGATTTCCAATACAGCGACATCGGTAATGATGCTGCCCATTGGGATGGCGATTGTCGCACAACTGACTGGCGGTGAGTCAAAACAGGGGGCGGGCTCAGGTGCTGGCGGTGAATCTGGACCACCGACAAGTGTGTTCGGCAAAGCCTTGATGCTGGGCATTGCCTACAGTGCTTCGATCGGTGGCGTTGCAACACTGATTGGTACCCCGCCTAACTTGGTGCTTGCCGGAATGGTGACGGACAAGTACGGGATTGAGATTGGCTTCGCTCAGTGGATGATCTTTGCGGCACCGATTTCAGTGATCCTGCTGCTATTGTGTTGGTATTATCTGACGCATCTGCGGTTTCGGTTGGGTGATGATGCGTCGCAGGTGTCAAGCCAGACGATTCAGGATCAAGTCCAGCAGCTCGGGAAGATGTCCTCGCAGGAACGCAAGGTCTTGATCGTTTTCTCGGTCACGGCAGTCTGCTGGATGTTCCGATCGGTGTTGCAGAGTTTCTTGCCGGTACTCTCGGGAGTTGACGACACGATGATCGCCATCGGGGCAGCGATTGTGCTGTTTCTGATTCCAGCAGGCAAAGATGACCAAGGCAATCCGGAGGTCTTGATGCGTTGGCAGGACACGCGTGAACTTCCCTGGGGCATCGTGTTATTGTTTGGTGGCGGATTAGCGCTGGCAAAGGGTGTTCAGGTCACTGGGCTCGCACAGTGGCTTGGTGATCAGTTCACGGTCTTGCACATTTCCTCGCTGCTGTTGTGGATTGTCTTGTTGGTTGCAGTGGTCAACTTCCTAACCGAAGTCACCAGTAACGTGGCGACAACCACGATGTTCTTGCCAGTGTTAGCCGCGTTGGCTTTGTCGATCGGCGCCGAGCCGTTGCCGCTGATGGTGGCTGCCACGATTGCAGCCTCTTGTGCGTTCATGTTACCGGTGGCGACTCCGCCCAATGCGGTGGTGTTCGGCTCGGGGCAATTGACCATCGCGGAAATGGCAAAGACGGGTTTCGTTTTGAATGTGATCTCAATTTTGCTGGTTTCGCTGTTCGTCTGGGGCGTGCTGCCCTGGGTTTGGGGAGATGCGTTGCAGGTGCCAAGTCCAGTGGCTGTTCCTGAGGCCGTGATTGAAATCGAATCAGCTTCGTTACCGACGGGCTAGATTGATTCAGGCGATGACTGGCATCGCCAACGCAGGTCAAGGCCGCAGTGCATCAGCTAGGTCTTTCGGATTGCAGATTCGGATTGCGAAGTCGCGGAAGCGGGCGTTTCCACCCGCTGCTGCCGTGCTGCCCGCAGCTGACTGGAAGTTTACTTTGAGCTACAATAGAGTTCTCTCCTTTGTGTTGCCCGCACCCCTTCCCTCCTTTGTTGGCACCGGTGGCTGTTTTGTCTGCTCATTCTGTTCTGCACCGCAATGCAATCTGTTTGGATGTGCAGCGGCGCTGGTCTCGGCTGTTTCTAACTTTGGTTCTGGGCAGCGGTCTGCTCGTTGGCTGGGTCTCAACTGGCCGGGCTGACACGGTCGACTTTGATACTCAGATTCGGCCGCTGTTGTCCAATCACTGTTTTCATTGTCACGGTCCCGATGAGGCGACTCGCGAAGCTGGTTTGCGATTGGACACCCAAGAGGGCGGGCGCGAGGACTTGGGTGGTTACGCGGCGATTGTTCCCGGTGATGTTTCCGCCAGCGAAGCGATGGAGCGAATCAATAGTGATGATCCGGATTTGGTGATGCCACCTCCGGACGCGAAACGCGATCTGAGTGCGGATCAGAAACAGTTGCTTGCAGATTGGGTCAAGCAGGGGGCCAACTGGTCAGAGCATTGGGCGTTTGAGCCTGTCGCTGCGGTGAAACCGCCGCAAGTCAATTCGGATTGGGCTCGTCATCCGATTGATCAGTTCATTTTCAAACGCATGCAACAGCACGGTTTGCAGCCCAACGCCGAAGCGGAACCTGCAGCGCTGATTCGACGTGTGACCATGGATTTGACGGGGCTGCCACCGACCCCTGAACAGGTCAAGGCCTTTGTTGCCAATCCCAGCGACGAAGCGTACCAACAGCTGGTGGATCGCCTGTTGGATTCGCCAAGCTATGGCCAGAGGATGGCGTGGGATTGGCTTGATGCGGCTCGCTATGCAGACACCGATGGGTTTCAAGGAGATCCAACCCGAACCATGTGGCCTTGGCGAGACTGGTTGATCAACGCGTTGAATGATAATCAGCCCTTTGATCAGTTCACCATCGAAATGCTGGCGGGTGATCTGTTGCCAAATGCAACCCAAGAACAAATTCTGGCCAGTGGTTTTAATCGCAATCACATGTTCAACGGTGAAGGCGGACGGATCGCCGAAGAGACACGCGTTGAGAATGTTTTTGACCGAACGGAAACCACCAGCACGGTTTGGCTTGGTTTGACCATGACCTGCAGTCGTTGTCATGATCACAAGTACGATCCGATCAGTCAGAAGGAATACTATCAGCTGTATGACTTCTTCAATCATACCTCTGAAAACGGTCGCAGCGGCCGAGGTAAAACGGCGCCGGTCTTCAACTACCTGTCAGCTGCTAACCGTGTTCAGCGAGACGCCTTGCAAGTTCAGCTGAACGCCGTGCAAGCCAAGTTGCGGCAGCCCCTTGCGGCGCTGGATCAAGCACAGCAAGTCTGGGCAACTGAACGGCGCGATCAGTTGGGTGCCAAAGGCAAGCCGATTCAGCTTGGCCCCTGGTGGAAGCTTGGCACGATTCCCGCCGAAGGCAAGCTCGCTTACGATCAAGATTTGGGGCCGGAGGCTTGGGGCCGAGAGACTCGCTTTGACCTGGAGTCAGCCATTGGCAAGCTGAAGTGGAGCAAGCAAGACAAGCAACAAGATGGAAAGGTGTTGGAGTTGCCCGCGACCGTGGGAGCCACCTATTTTTATCGCACGCTTACGGCAGACGAGCAGACCGCGGTGCAGTTGTTCTTTGGCAGTGATGATGCGATCAAGGTGTTTTTCAACGGCCAGCAAGTGTTGTCGAATCATGCCTCTCGGGCTGCCGCTGCCGATCAGGAAAACGTCAAGCTAACCATCCCCAAAGGTGAAAGTCATCTGTTGATCAAAATTGTCAACACCGGTGGCATCGGGGGCTTCTTCTTTCGTAAAGGCCAAGAGTCGCTGTTGGGATTGTCCGGAGAGTTGGTCAAGGTTTTGAGCAAAGATCCCGGCAAACGCAGTGCTGCGGAAAAGCTACAGCTTCAAGATCACTATCGCCAGCAGCATTGGGACCAGTGGGCGGCATTGGACAAGCAACGTGAGGCGTTGCAGAAACAAATCAATCAGGTCAATTCGCAGCAAGTCACGGTGATGGTGATGGATGATTTGGCTGAGGGCAAACGGCGTCAAACCAAAATTCTTGAACGTGGCGGATACGACAAGCCGACTGAGGTGACGGTTCAATCTGCGACACCATCCTTTTTGCCGGAAATGGATCTGCCTGACGGCGCTGCCGCAAGCCGACTGGACTTGGCGAAGTGGCTTGTCCGTAAAGATCATCCCTTGACGGCGCGGGTGACAGTGAATCGCTATTGGCAGACATTCTTCGGCAAAGGCATCGTGGCTTCAACGGAGGACTTTGGTAGCCAGGGTCAGCGTCCAACGCATCCGCAATTGCTGGACTGGTTGGCCACTGAATTCATGAACAGTGGTTGGAACGTCAAACAACTGCATCGCCATATTGTGACCAGCGCGACCTATCGCCAATCCGCGAAAGTCGTCGCCGCGACGCAAGCGCTTGATCCACAGAATACGTTTTATTCGCGGTCGCCACGCTATCGCTGGCCGTCCTGGATGCTGCGTGATCAAGCCTTGGCGGTCAGTGGTTTGATCAATGCTGATTTGGGCGGCCCGTCAGTGAAGTCTTACCAACCGCAGGGTATTTGGGCCGAAGCAACGTTTGGCAAGATTCGCTATTCGCCCGATTCGGGAGACAAGCTTTATCGGCGGAGCCTGTATCTGTTTTGGCGGCGCATCGTCGGGCCGACGATGTTTTTCGATGGTCCCAAGCGACAGACCTGCGAAGTCAAACCGACGCGCACCAACACCCCGCTGCATGCTTTGGTGACAATGAACGAAACGACGTTTGTCGAATCCGCTCGGCAAATGGCACAGCGGGTCATGCAGCAACATTCTGAAGTCGAAACGCGACTGAGTTATGCGTTCCAACTGGCGACGTCCCGAGCACCATCGGGTGAGGAGTTGCAGTTGCTTCAGCGGCGCATCGCTGCCGCCGAAAAGCAGTTCAACGCGTCGCCTGAGGACGCAGTGGCCTTGTTGTCTGTGGGGGCGTCACAGCGGAATGAAGAACTCGATGCCGCTCAGCACGCCGCCTACACGGTGGTGTGCCTGACGTTATTGAACTTGGATGAAACATTGACTCGGAATTGATCGAAGTTGTTGCAGAGGGATGGCAGTCCGGTGGGCAGGATGCAACTCAGCCGTTTTGGCGTTGGTCACGGTTTTTGTATCGTTAACGATTGAGTCAGGCCGGCGGCTAGCGCCGAAAACAGACACTGTTAGATTGGATTGTAGATGGCATGTTGGGTCATGCTGGGTAAAGAATGAAAATGATACAGCCACATGTTTTGCAGACACGTCGTCAATTGTTTGGCCGCACGGGGACCGGTGTTGGACTGGCCGCGCTGAGCACCTTGTTTGGCGGCGAGTCAGTTGCACAAGATCGAACGCGTCTCGGTGGATTGCCTGAGTTGCCGCACTTTGCTCCCAAAGCCAAGCGGGTCATTTATCTGTTGCAAAACGGGGCGCCGTCGCACGTGGACCTGTTTGATCACAAACCGATGCTTGGCAAGATGCACGGCCAGCAAATCCCTGATAGCGTGGTCGGTGGTGCTCGGTTTAGCACCATGACGGGCGGTCAGACAAAACGTCCCTGTCTGAAAGAGATCACTCAGTTTGCGCAGCATGGCGAAAGCGGTGCGACGGTGAGCAGTTTCTTGCCTGAAACTGCCAAGATCGCGGACAAACTGTGCTTCATCAAGTCAATGCACACCACGCAAGTCAATCATGCGCCCGCGATCACGTACTTTATGACGGGCGATGAGCGTCCGGGCCGACCGAGTCTGGGCGCTTGGCTGAGTTATGGTTTGGGCAGTGAGAGCGAAGACCTGCCGCGTTTTGTAGCCATGACTTCGCGCGACAAGGAAGCGTCTTGTGGCCAAATCTTTTATGACTATTACTGGGGCAGTGGCTTTTTGCCCACAGTTCATCAAGGTGTCAAATTCCGCGGCAGTGGCGATCCGGTCTTATACCTTTCCGATCCACCAGGCCTGTCTCGGGATCTGCGGCGAGGCATGCTGGACGATCTTGCTGAACTCAATCAGCGACAATTGGACGTCGTGGGTGATCCCGAAATCCAAACGCGGATTCAGCAGTACGAGATGGCCTATCGGATGCAATCCAGTGTCCCCGAATTGACGGACCTGTCCACTGAAACGGAGGCCACGTTAAACATGTATGGTCCCGATGTGCACCGCAAAGGCTCGTTCGCGTACAACTGTTTGATCGCCCGACGTCTCGCAGAACGAGGGACTCGGTTCATTCAATTGATGCATGCTGGCTGGGACCAGCACCGAAACCTGAACTCGCAATTGAAGATTCAGTGTCGCGACACTGATGCTCCATCGGCTGCCTTGATCAAGGATTTGGAGCAGCGAGGTTTATTGGAAGATACCTTGGTGATCTGGGGCGGTGAATTTGGCCGCACACCTTTCTTGCAAGGTGCGATTGAAGCCACCAAAACTTGGGGCCGTGATCACCATCCGTACGTGTTCACGATTTGGATGGCAGGCGGTGGAATCAAGCCGGGCACGACTTATGGGCAGAGTGACGCGTTTGGATTCGGCGTGGCGGAGAACGGTGTCACCGTTCACGACTTCCAGGCCACCATCATGCACTTGCTGGGCATTGACCATGAGCGGCTTACCTACCGGTATCAGGGAAGGCATTTCCGACTGACGGACGTTCATGGTGAAGTGGTGGACCCCATTTTGGCTTAGATGCAGTTCTTGCACCGAGCCGCAAACTGATTCTGTTCTGTAGAGGGGAGTGGTTTTGGATCTGCAGACGGATGCCGGCTGTGGTTTGTAGTGGATGACCACCGGTTGGTTTGACACAGGCTTCGCAGTGGGTTATCGTCAGCATCTAGCCTCTGGCGCACAACCGAAACAACTTGTCTATGCTGCGCCGCCCCACCCTCTCTGCTTTGAGTTTTCACCATGACGTTGCCTTCAAAAGCAACGCGCCGCGCCCAGGTGCGCCGGTTGCGTCATTCTGCAATCGCGCGTCGCAATCTTTTTGAACGGCTTGAGTCGCGTCATTTATTGGCCGCTGATCTCGGCTTCCCCACAGCTCAAGAAGCCAGTTTTGGTGCGTTAACAACGAATCAGCAAGGTGCTGAGATCTGTTTAGCGTTTTCGATGCAGGCCGAGGGCGAAGAGGTGTTAGCCGAAGCGGGTGCATCCGTCGATGTCTCGGCAGTCATTAGCAATCAGCCCACCGGACCGCTCACCGATGGTGAACCGTTGGCGTCGGATGTTGCGTTCACCAACGCCGGGCCGGGCCTTTCTGATCACACGCGATTGCAGGTCCAGTTTGACGCTAAAGTTGAAAACACCGCCTGGCAGCGACAGTTTATTCCCTTTCAATCCGATCGCGTCCCAACGTCCAGTTTGGATGGTGACAATGGTTTTGTGCTGCAGGGCACTGCGCTGGGTCAAGGGCTGGGACGCGCTGTGGCTGGAATCGGTGATTTGAACGCCGATGGGATGGATGACTTTGCGGTCACAACGGTCAGTGCTGACGAAGTGATTGTCGTCTATGGTTCAGCGTCGGGATTTGATCCCGCGATGGCTGAGGACATGATTAACGGAACCAATGGGATTCGTTTGACCAACGTCGGTGCCGCAGGTTCTTTGTTCTCGGTTGCTTCGGCTGGGGATGTGAACAACGATGGTGTCGCTGATCTGATCGTTGGTGCATCAGGCTCGGCTGAATCGCCAGGTGCTGCCTATGTTTTGTTTGGCAGCAACAGTTTGTCGGCCTCGATTGACGTGACGGGCCTGGACGGCAGCGATGGGTTTCGTCTTGATGGGGCAAGCAATGGTGACCAGTTTGGAATCAGTGTCGCCAGCGGTGACGTTAACGGGGACGCGATCAGTGATTTGATCGTCGGTGCATCGGGGGTTGGGACACAGGGCGCGGCTTATGTGGTCTATGGGAAATCGACCACGTTCTCGGCATCGCTCGCCGTTGGCTCGCTCAATGGCACCAATGGAGTGACGATTGCTGGCGATCAAGCTGGCGACGACTTCGGGGCGACGGTTCGCTGGCTGGGCGACTTTGATGGTGACACGGTCGGAGACTTGCTGGTCACAGCTCCCGGCGCCGCTTCGGGCCTTGGAAAGGCCTATGTGGTTTATGGCGATGGCTCTCTGGCGACATCGATTGACATCGGAGCCTTGCCTGCCCTGGATGGCTTTGAGATTGAAGGACTACGAGCCAATCAACGACTCGGCAGTGACGCTGCCGGCATCGGCGACTTCAATGATGATGGTCGTCCAGACCTCTTGTTGGCTGAAGCAGCCGACACGGTCGGAGTCGGTGGTGCCAGAGCCTATGTGGTGTTTGGCTTTGATAACGATTCCGGTGGCTTTGATCTGGACTTACTTGATGGAAGCAATGGATTTGCAGTGACACCGAATTTGGGTGACACACCATCGCCTCTGCGAACCGCCGGTGGAGGAGATTTCAACGGCGATGGCTTGGCGGATCTGTTATTGACTTCTGCGGCCACCTCGGTCGGCACCGATCAGTTTGCCGGCGGCGGGTACGTGGTCTTCGGGCAGGCCAGCGGTTTGCCAGCTTTGTTTGAGCTGACTGCCTTGAATGGCAGCAACGGGTTCAAAGTGGAGGGGGCTGGATTGAGTGAACTGTTTTTCGAAGCCACTGCATCGGCCGGTGACATCAACGACGATGGGTTTGATGATGTGATCTTCGGTGCCTTTTTAGCGACGGTGGACACCGATGCGGCTGCGGGATCGGCCTTCGTCGTGCTGGGACAAGGCATCGAGCAGAGTGCCGGCGTTGGGAATGTCGACGAGACTTTCGACCTGCGGCCTGGTGATCAAGTCATTTACACGACGCTGTCCACCGTTGTGCCGGGGGCCACAGGTTCGACGACGGTGCTGGCGACCGGGACCGTGGATGCTGGCAATACGGATTCGAATCTGACGAACAACGAGGTGTCTGCTAGCACCTCATTGGCACCGCGCCCGGTGGTGGAATCTGTCCAAATCAATGACGGCGGCGTTTCTCGCTCGCAAATCACCTCGCTAACGGTTACCTTTAGTACAGAGGTCACGCTGGCCACCGGTTCGTTTGAGATTGAGAATATCGACTCAAGCACGGCGGTCGCGAATGTGGCGGTCGATTCGTCGGTCGTTGATGGCAAGACGGTCGCTGTGTTGACATTCGACAGCGGAGCCTCGGTGGTCGATCGCGATGGTGCGGGAGCACTGAGCAATTCGTTGGCCGACGGCAACTATCGCTTGACAGTGGTTGCCAGCAAGGTCGACAATGCTGGGTTCCTGATGCTGGAGGACTTTGTGTTTGGCGGCCAGTTGGCAGCCGCCCCAGACAACGATGACTTCTTCCGGTTGTATGGTGATGCCACCGGCGATGGTGTTTTAAATTTCCCAGACTTGAATGACTACTTTGCACCAAACTTCTTCTCGTCAGATGGAGACGCAAATTTCTTGCCTTCTCTTGATGCGGAAGGAGATGGCGTCATCAACTTTAGTGACTTGAATAACCATTTCGCTCCGACGTTTTTCGCCTCCCGTAGTTAACGCACCGAATTAACTGTTGTGTTTCGTTCGTTTTCCCCAACTTAGTCACATGAAAAAGCTTCTTTCACTCCTGTTGCTTATTCTTTTTGTTGGCGATGCCTCTGCAGAGATTGTCTACGACGTTTACTATCGCGTTGGTGCTTTCGAATCGATCGATGGAAACTTCAGTGTTAATCCAAACACGACATTGGATGACGTTCAAGTTGTCGTTCGAGAGACGATTGGTGACCCGGTGAATGAGACCTCATTAATGGCGGGCGGCATTCAGGGATTCGCGTTTAACTTGATTGCGGACGACTTGAATTGGATCACGGATGCTAACGTCACGGACGGTTTTTTCCAAGAGCCGGCGTCCAGTGTGCCTGCTTTGATGGCAGTGAATTTTCCAGGCGATTACGAGGCGGTCACGAAACTCTCCGACTCTCAGTACGAGTTCGTCTTGGGGACGGTGGATCTAGCCGGTCCCGCTCTTCCCGGTCAGCAGCGAATCTTTTCGATTCGCGATCGCAATCCGGGGTCCAATTTCGATCAGCAGCTCTCTACCGGGGCAATTGATAATCTGATTACAACTCGCACACTGACACTCACCGCCGTGGCGGTTCCTGAGCCTTCGACGGCGTTGGCGTTGCTCGGTGGTTTGGGTTGCTTGATTGCTACCGGTCGTCGTCGTCGACGACGTAAGTGAGCCGCTTGTTCTTGCCTGCAATTGACTGGCAAATTACAGTGACTCTTTCCACTCCGCTGCCAGTTCCGGCAGGGCCTTGAGCTGTTCAACAAGCTCGGCATCTTTGGTTTTCGCGAACAGGACCTCGTTGCAGGCGGCAATGGTCCACTGCGGAGAGAGGCGTTCTACCAATGCCCAACGGTCTCCGGCGGCAATTCGTCCAGTCTCGATCACCCGACAGTACCAGCCGGTGCGTCCCGTTTTGGCGACTTGCTTGGTCAAACGGCTTAGCTGCCAGCGTCTGCCGATCTTCCAGCACGGTTGGCGAGGCTGGCTGACTTCGAACAGGCATTCGCCTGAGCGATAGCGATCACCGATGCAAACATTGGATTCGTCGGCGCCGTCAACGGTTAGGTTTTCGGCAAAACCACCGGGGCCAAATTCGGGGTGCGCGCCCAGTTCAGGCACTTCCGTTCGCCAATGCCCATAGTGGCTGGCAGCGTATGCCAGCACCGCTTTGTCGATGCCGCCATGGTGTTGCTCATTGGCAACCGAGTCACCGGAGAGTCCCGTTTGCCCAGCCATGACGGGGCCGTTGACAGGGCTTTTCCGAAAGGCGCTTGTCCACTGTTTCTGGTTTGGATCGCTTGCCTGAGGGTCGCCTTCGGTTCGCACTTGGCCAACTTGAATGGAGCTTACGATCATGGCCGTCTCCTGATGAGGGCTAGTGGTCAAGCCGTTGCGGGCGAAGGTTTGTCGCTGGTCATTAGCGGGCGCGCAGCACCTGTGCTAGGTACTCGTCGGTCTCTTCTTCAACCCACGCTTCGTGACGCTCTTGTTCGCTCCGTTCGTCATCCAGTTCGGGTTCAGGCCGTTCGGGAATCAGCTGCAAACCGCTGGCTTTCCAGTCTAACATCCAGCGGCAGCAGAGTGTCACGGTCGCCGGGATCGCAGAGCCGGCCGCGCCAAATAACATTGGAATCAGGCACGCCATCAGGACAAAGCCGGGCAGCAATTCGCCTTCGCTATCGAGTTGAATCTGACGGGTCCAAAATAGCATTTGCAAGAGACTGCTGCAAATACCGGCAAGAAAGGGCAGCAGGCAAAGTCCCGTCAGGGAACCGAGTAGTTCACGGTGCCGAAAGCGAAACGTCAGCAACAAAGCCGTCGTCGTTAAGCCGATTGACAAGAGACTGATGACGGCGGCCAAGGGGATGCCGCAGAGTTGCAACAAGAAGGCAATGTCCATGAATGAGATCTACTGATGAGCAGGCAAGAGTGAGTGTTGGGTTTGCTGGGCGGTCGCATTTTGTCTCGACAACCGCGCGGATTTGTCGCCGCTAAACAGACTCCATCGCCCGGGAATCTGTCCAGTCGATAAACCATGTCTTGGCAAAGAGTTGGCGAAATCTTAACACTCGAGGCGCCCAGGGGGCCTTAGCCCGGTAGGTTGCGTGCTCGTAGGGAGCGTGCTTGCACGGATGGAAACACTACCGATTGAGCGCCCGTGAGTCTTGGTTAGGGACCGATGATCCCCCGTTGTTCGCTGGTTCGATCAGCAGCGCTTTGGTGTTTTCGGCTGCTTGCCTATGTTGTGCAAATGGAAAGCTTTTGGCCCATCGTCGCATCTGTTCTTGGCGTTTTTCTCGTCATGGGGATCGGTGCGCTTTGCCGTCATACGAAATGGCTTTCTACCGAAGCGGACCAGACGCTGGCCAATCTGACGGCCAAGGTCATGCTGCCGGCTTACTTTATCAGCAAGCTGTTAAGCCCTGAGAGCAATCATGAGATCGCTACGGCGTGGGTCCCGCCGATCGTTGGGTTTCTGTGTACCGGCGGCGGATTTCTGTTGGCGTTGCTGTTTGCCAAATTGCTGGGGCCGAAGCTAGGCTTGGTGAGCGACAGTTCGCAGCGCTCCTTCGCCTTGTGTGCCGGGATCGCCAACTATGGTTACATCCCGTTACCGTTGGCAACCCAGTTCTATCCCGAAGCGGTATTGGATTTGATTCTGCACAACGTGGGGGTGGACTTGGCCTTGTGGAGCATTGGAATCGCGATCATCAGCGGTTCTGGTCGCGATGGTTGGCGGCAGGTTGCCAAGAGTGCTCCGCTGTGGGCGGTGGTGTTTTCATTGGTCTTTCTGGCAACGGGGCTGACGTTGCCGGCACCGATTCTGGCCGCGATTGATGCGTTGGGCGAATGTGCGATTCCACTGGGGTTGCTATTGAGTGGCGCGATCATTGTCGACTTTTTACGTGACCGACAGTGGTGGGGACGTCCCAAAGTGATTCTGGTCGCGATTGGTTTTCGGCAGATTTTGATGCCCGCACTGATGCTCACAGCCGGCGCGTTCCTGTTGCAAACCACAACCATCAAGGTTGTCGTGCTGTTGCAAGCGGCGATGCCGGCGGCGGTGTTTCCGATTGTGCTGACAAAGCTTTACAAACGCGATATCGATGTTGCTCTTCGCGTCGTCTTATGGACATCGATCGCTGGGATCATCTTGGTCCCGTTATGGTTGGCTGTGGGCGGCTGGTTCTTGGGTGTTTCGATTACCGCCGGTTGAATCAGGCTGCGAGAGGTTGTCGCGGATCAGTTGGCAAGCGCGTTCCCAATCGGCATCACAGGCGAATTGACGGCGGGCAAACAGTTGGCCTAGGTCCAGTGGATCCTGGCGGTAAATGCTTGCTGCGTCAGGTTGGATTTCATAGCCGCTCCAGTAGTCCCAGCGGAACATTCCCTGCGAACGCGCGTTGCCGAAGGCGACTCCTTGCTGATCTATCCAGCCTTGAGTATCGAACAGAGCAAGTCCCAGTCCACCGTTGCTGCGTTTGGTCCGAAAGGTACGCCAGGCAATCAGTAGCACGACCGTGGCGATGGCGATCACGCTGACCATGATCGCGATCTCGCTAAAGTCAGTGATCACGATGGCAGCAATCATGAAGACAACCATCGGTAGCAGATCCGCATAAACTTGTCGGCTAACTCTGCGGAGGAAGCGTTTTCCATTTTCTAGCAAGCGAATGTCGCTGACGTGGATCATCCCACCAAACATCAAGGCATCGGAATCGGCTTGACGCAAGGTTGGAAAGACTGGCGTCAGATCTTCTGGTGTGACGTTCAGCTGCGGATGAGTCGGTGGCCGCTGCTGTTGTACTTGGCGGGCCAGTTGCCTTGCCAAGGTTGGCGTTTCAAACGCATTGATCGGGATCGTTTGCCAAAGCAGGTAGCTGGGGAAAAAGCACAACGACCACAAGAAATCGTCGCACGCCGAGCCCACCAGTTGCTTCATCGGATGAGTACCGACGGCCAATCCATCATCAATGCTGATGTAAAACGTCTCCGTATCCATCCAGCCTTCGATGGTTGATTCGTTGTCATGCGCCAGATTCAGTCGCTTGGTCAAGCGCCGCTTTGCCGTAAAGAATCTGTAGGCCTGCACGGCCAGAAGAGCGAGGATGGAACAGCCAACGGGGAGGGGGCGATCGATTGCCGCCTGCGCGCCGTCCGTTAGAAAAAACAGCGCCGTCAACATCACCAAGACGCCCATCGTGCTGCTCTTAGCATCCGTGAGGTCTTTGCGGATGCCAGGCTTGATCATCGAGAGCCGCTGGTCCGACGTGCGGATGGTGCCGCGAAACGTCAGCTTTGGAATCTCGGCTCCCATTCCAGCCAGTGGCGCCGTTTCGATGGATTCGCTGGGCCGGTACGGATTGATGGCTTCAGAGTCGTCGGTCATTTAGCTGGTGACTAAGGCTGCAGTTGGAATGTGTAGCGCAGCCACCAGAATAGCAGATTAAGCTTCGGCGCTCTGGACGAGAGCAAACAGTTCTGCGTCGATTGCCATGTTGCGGTCGCTTTCTGGATTGATCAGGATGCCCATTTCAGGCGGCGTGTAAGCGAGCAGCGCAGGGCCTTCCAATACATAGCCTTCGATGTCTTCGCTGTCTTCGTACATGTCCTGCATCTCCATGACAAAGTCCTTGACGGCTTCATCATTGGTGAAGGTCACCATCAGGTCCATGTCGTCCACGTTGACACAAAAGATGTTGTCGATGTCGTCTTCGCTGTCAGCCTCTGCGGCATCTTCTGCGCCAGCCTTGGCAGTCAGCAATACGAACTCGCCTTGTTCAATCAGTTGACGGATTACCAATGGATCACGCTGGTCAATCGCATCAGCCAGTTGCGATTCATAGGAGGCTTCTGATGATGACATGAGATCTCTCAGGGGCAAATGGGTGGCGTCAGAACGCAGAGGGGATTTTCTGTAGACCGAACCATTGCCGGATGAGTCGGCCACGACAAGTCCAAACCATAGCGGATGGGACCAGATTGTGTAGGGGGAATGACTACGGGGAGTGGGTGCCCGCCACGCCAAAGCCCTGCCAGAGCTGAAATCGGGTGCGGATCAGGCAGGCGGATTTGAACGTGGGGAGCGCGTTTTCGGGGCCTCAGCAGGGTGCTGACAGACCTGCTGGTCGCCGGGATGACAATCTGTTCTACGCTGCTGTCGTGATTCGGACATTTGCTGCCCGATCGAGTAAACTATCGGGGTTGGCTTCTATGAGTCCAATGATCGTTTGGTCAGCTTGCCATTGGCTTGCAATGGGCATGGCAATGACCTCGCTCTTTCCATAATCCCCCACCAATCTGTTCCAACCTGATTCGGTCACTTATGCAAAAGCAACCTCAACCTTCTGGTAATTCTGCCGGTACGCCACGGCGTCAGTTTTTAAAGACCGGTGCAGCGGCGACGGCCGCCGTCGCGGTTCCCTATCACTTTTCCCAAGCCAAGACCTTGGCTGATGAAACCAAAAGCAAGAATGATCGTATCGCCATCGGTGTGATTGGCTGCGGTGGCATGGCCAATGGCAACATGCGCTCCGCTCGTGACTGGCTTGACGTGGTCGCTGTTTGTGATGTGGATGAAGGTCGACGCAAAGGCACCAATCAGGGGCTTAGCAAAGGCAAAGCCGCCGAATACCACGACTATCGTGAACTGCTGGATCGCAAAGACATTGATGTCGTTCACATTGCCACCCCTGATCACTGGCACACCAAGCCGTTGATTGAAGCAATGTTGGCGGGCAAAGACGTGTACTGCGAAAAGCCTCTGACGTTGACCATTGACGAAGGCAAGTTAATTCGCAAGGTTCAAAAAGAAACCGGCCGCGTCGTTCAAGTGGGAACCCAGCAACGCAGTACGTTCCACTTGTTTGTCAAAGCCATGGCGATTGTTGCCGAAGGACGACTCGGCAAGATTCGTGAAGTCCAAGCGGCAATCGGTGGCGCACCGACCAGTCCACCGATCCCGGTTGCTGACGTTCCCGCTGGACTTGATTGGGACCGCTGGTTGGGACCTGCACCGAAAGTGGATTATCGAGCGATCAGCAAAAACGGGCGCCGTGGAAACACCAATTGCCATTACGAGTTCCGCTGGTGGTATGAGTATAGTGGGGGCAAGTTGACGGACTGGGGCGCTCACCACGTGGACATTTGTAACTGGGCACTGCAACTGAACGGCCAAACAACCGGCCCTATCGGAATCGGTGGCAGTGCAACGCATCCGGTTGATTTCAAAGACGGCGTTGCTGTGCAGAACGATCGTTACAACACCGCGACCGCGTTCAAGTTCCAAGTGGACTACGCCAACGGAACCAAAATGATCATCCGGAACGATACCGACAACGGGATCTTGATCACTGGTGACAAAGGCAAGATCTTTGTCAATCGTGGCAAACTGGTCGGTGCTCCCGTGGACGCCTTGAAGGACAATCCGTTGGCCGAAGACAGCATCGCCAAGGTCTACAAGAACATGCCGATGGAACGCAATGAGCGATCCGCACACTGGGCAAACTTCTTGCACTGCACCAAGGAACGCAAGGATCCGATCAGCGATGTTCATTCCCACATGCAAATGCTGAACATCTGCCACCTGGCCGGTATCAGTGCTCGCCTGGGACGTTCTCTCAAGTGGGACAGCAAGAGCGAGCAGATCGTGGGCGACGATCAAGCCAATCGCTTCTTGGGCCGCGAGTATCGCAGTGGTTATGAAATTGAAATGGGCTAAGCCCTAACCAATTGACACACTGAATCAGTCAATCAAAAAAGCCAAGTCACCTGAACGCTGTTCATGGTGACTTGGCTTGTTCTTTAAATGGGGCGTTCCCAGTCGCTAGCTGTTAGCGAGACAACACCTGCAAGCGAATCAACGCTCGGCTGCTTATTTGTGCGAATTATGGCAGGCTTTGCAGTTGGCAGCTTTTTTCAGTGCAGCCGCTGAACCGTCTTTGCCTTCGACAACGCCTTCTGCTGCTGCAACCAACGCACCGGTCAGCTTCTTCCAGCTTTCTTCGCTACCCTTCTTGGGCTCGTTAGCAGCCAGGGCGACCAACATTTCGTGTAGCTTCTTGGCGTCTTCTTTGCTTCCGCCAGCGGCAACTTTCTTCAGAAGTGGGCCCTTGAAGGCTTCCTTCATGATTTGCTTGGTGGTGAACTTGGGCTTGTCTTCTTCTGCTGAGAGCGTTGGCAAGCTGATCATGGTGGCAGCAGCAACCAAAGCAGCAGCGCCGAGCATTCGGATTCGCATGTTTGTGTGACTCCAGGAGTGATTTCAATAAGAACAACGAGAACCCTATGGGGTCCCAGGGCAATCACTTTGCCGCCGCATCACCGCCGACTGTGGCTCCGCAAAGCGAAGCGGCGAATCGTCGAGGATGGCCCAGTGATTGAATTTGGCGAACACGTCAAATTTCTAACCATCGGGCCGGGAAGGCAAAGTAGGACACTGGTATAAGCGATCGGCTGTCGGTTTTCCACAACTGAGAGGAATCAAGGGAAAAATTGACCGGATTTTTACCAAAGAGCGAGGTCCACAGGGTGGAGAGCACGCAATGCCGCCGAAAATTTGATTGGGCCGGCAAAAAGGTGTCCCCAGTGGGGTTCATGCCAGCGTCAGCGCACCTGCCAAGTTCAGCTCTCGCAGGGCGCGGTCCAGTCACCGCACCCTGAGCCGTCTACTTCGACGGCGTCTACTTCGACGGCGTCAATGACCAATCGAATCAGCCAGTTCTGTGGCGTCGTAAACGTTGCGCAAGGCTTCCAAAATGCCAACCCCGGAAACGCTTACGGCGCGTCCTTGACGATCACTGTAAAGGTAATCGCTGGTGAGACTCTGGATGTTACCGTCAAAGATCAAGCCAACCAGTTCGCCTTGGCGATTGACCACTGGCGAACCACTGTTGCCGCCGATGATGTCGGCTGTGCAAACAAAGTTCAGTTGAGTTGAATCGTTCAGCTTCTCTTTGGCGTCGTGCCATGATTGGGGAAGCTTGAAATCTTTCTGCCCCGCATGGCGTGTCTCATGTTCGAAAGCGCCAGCAAAGTTAGTTGCGATGGGAATCGTTTGTCCGTCTTGCTGATAGGGTTTGACCAAGCCAAATGCCAGTCGCAATGTAAAGGTGGCGTCGGGATAACTCTCGCCGCTCATCGCTTGATTGGTCAGTTGAGTGATGGTCGCGTAGGCTTGACGCTGTCGCTCATCCAGCGATTCGTTCCGATTGCGGATGCGGCGATATTCGTCTTCTAATCCCGCCGCTAGCTGAATGACTGGATCATTGCTGTCCAGAAGCGTCTTGGCGTTGGATTCAACGAACTTCTTCCGTCGATCAACGTCATCCAATTCACTGCCGTCGATCAGTTCAGCGGCTCGCTCACGTGGGCCTTTGCCAGCCAGCGTTTGCACAACCAGCGGATCGTCGCCACCGCGAGCTTCAACAAAGCGGGCAAGTTCATCGGCCAGTTTGACGCGTTCCAGGTCACGATAAATGGGTGCCGTGCTCAGCAGGTCTTGTAGCAGAGAGTCGCGGCCTGCATCGGTGAACTCGCTCAAGCGATCTTGGTTTGGCTTTTCATCTTCTTTGGCCAGCAGCAAAATCGACAGGGCAAGATCAAAGTATCGGCTGCGAAAGGTGACGCTTTGCTTGAGCAGTTTGGCGCGTGCTTGCTGGACGTCAGCGATCTCTGCAAAGGCAGCGCGCAAGCTTGTGGCGTCCTGGGCATTGAGCGATGCCAGCACTTTGTCTTGCTGTTCTTGTTTGGCCGCAATGGTTTGCGGTGACTGCAGACCGGCAAGCATTCCAGTGTACGCTTTACGACCATTTTGAATTCCAAACAAGCCATCACGAGCACGCCTAGCATCCTCTTCCCCGCCCAGGCCAAACTGTTGCAGCAGGACTTCCTTGCGACGAAGGTAGTTCAACACATAGGGCATACGATGATCGCGCAGATACTTCAAGGCATCGACCGTGTAGATCCGCTGCGTGCGACCTGGGTTTCCACTGACGAAAACCAGTTGTCCGTCACTGACGGGTTTGTCACTCCAACGCAAGAAGTTCTTGAGCTTGGCTGGTTTACCGTTTTCATAGACACGCATGATGGTCGCATCCATGCAGAACCGGGGATACTCGAAGTTATCCGCATCACCGCCAAAGAACGCGGCGGCAGTCTCTGGTGCCCAGACCAAACGCACGTCGGTGTATTTCTTGTATCGATACAGGTGAGATTGAGCACCACCGTAGAGCGTCACAACATCACTTCGCAAGCCAGTCTTCTCTGTCGACTCTTGTTCGATCTCGGCGACGATTGCGCGGCGTTGTGTGGCAGCCTTTTCGGGATCGTCTTTGCTGGTGACTGCTGCGTTGATGCGATCGGTGACATTGTCGATGGAGACCAGTTGATTGAGCTCCAGATCGGGAGCCTGCAATTCGTCGCCGATCGTTTTGGCAAGGAAACCGTCTTCGATCAAGTTTCGTTCGGGCGTGCTTAACTTGTGCAGCGTGTCACTGGCAACGTGATGGTTGGTCAAGACCAGACCATCGCTGGAGATAAATGAGCCGGAGCCGCCACTATTGAATCGAACCGACGACAGTCGCAAACTGTCAGCCCATTGTTGGCTGGGAACAAAGTCATGTCGCGACTTTAACTGTTGCGTGGGCAGTTCATTGAACAAGTACATGCCTTCGTCGCTGATCACATTGTGGCAAGGCAGCAGCACGGCCAAGCAGACCAGCAGGCGGAGGCTGGAAACGAAACCAAAAGAACACATCGGGGAGTGCAGAATTCGCATGGTGTGACAAGTTCCTGTCGAGTCAAAACACGACTCTCAATGAGTCGTCAAATGGGCTGCCAGAGCGTTAGACAGACACGTTAGATTGTGGCACGCTTGGGGCCAGAAGGCAGCCCCAGGATCACATCAGAGACTTGCGAAAGAGCAAAAAGAGTTAGCCCGTAAAGTTCAGATTGCAGACGACACCTTGGCTGTCGATTGCTTCTAGGATCGCAACTTCGCCGTCGGGTAACTTCCATTGAAAAATCTTTGCAGGGTGGTTGAACACGTGCATGTAGTCAACTTCATCGGCGCCAACGGAAATGTCTAGGTGATCACCTTTGCCAGGCGTGTCATAGGCCAGTGAAAAGAAGGGCTGGTCATGCATCAATTCACTTGGCGAGATTCGTCCGCCAGAAAGTAACATGGACACGCGACGTCCATGATTGCCATTGGAGAAGGTGGCACAGAAATCGATCCACCGTTCTGGATCAATCGCTTCACGCGTCAGCTTCGGAGCCGGCGTAGCCGGGGGAGTGTGATGTAAGCGAAAGATTGCCCGGGCGCGTGCCAGTAACTGCTTCTCTGTGGAATGATGTTTGCTCAGCGATTCAACAGCGATCACACGATCTAATGTCTCCGGAGCGTGCTTGCCGAGGTACTTCGTCAGTTGCATTGCAGCATTCGAGTGACCGTGCCCCTCACCCATAAGAATGATCTCGTCAGCGTTCTGTAATGATTTGGCGATGGCCGCGTAATACTGGGGATCCTCGGGTGCCCGCTGGCCCTGGTAGTGCGACTGCGAAGCATGTTCAGTCAGATGAGATCGAATGTGATGGGGGTCATAAGGGTGAAGGGTTTCATGCTCGGTTCCGGTGCCACTGACCATGTGGTAGAGGCGTGACTCATGATGGTCAATGTGGGCCAATCGTTTGCTGGTTTGAGTCATT
The DNA here is from genome assembly GCA_007745635.1 of Stieleria bergensis. Classification (GTDB taxonomy): domain Bacteria; phylum Planctomycetota; class Planctomycetia; order Pirellulales; family Pirellulaceae; genus Stieleria; species Stieleria bergensis. The sequence goes on along the minus strand of CP036272.1, from coordinate 5,766,099 downwards.
TCAAGTTCCTGCTGCTCTCGAAGGTCAAGTTGAATTGGAGTTGCGATGAGCAAAGAGTCCATCGATTCGTTCCAATCAAGCTTTGCTCACAACGGGGCAGGAGCACATGGTCGAACTTCAAATTGTCCGTTAGTACTCAGTTTCAGAGGAGGTGGATAGCGCAGGAAAAACGCACCTGCGAAGCAAAGTTCACAGGTGCGTTTCAAGATGACTTTTCGATGATTGCCAGCAGCGTTTAAGCCGTGGTGTCCGCGGCGACTTCCCAGCCCTTGCGGTACTCTTTGCTGACCAAAGCGTCGGCTTCGGGACAGTTTGGTGAACGCAACGACTTGGCATCCCATTGAACGGTTTTGCCGGTTCGATAGGCGATGTTGCCCAGCAGCACCGACTCCGTCAACGCACCGGAGTAATCAAAGTTGCAGGTCGTCGGGCTGCCGGTCTTGCAGGCCTGAATCCATTCCTGGTGATGCCCAATGCTTTTGGGGATCGTTTGGGCTGGCGGCTTGTAGTCTGTAAACTTTTCTTCTGGGTAGAGTTTGAAACTGCCGTAGTTGGCAAACATCATGCCTTCGCTGCCGATGAACATGACGCCACTGCCTGGGACCTTGCGACCGGCAACCGTCTTGGGTGTCATGTTGCCGTCGTACCAAGTTAGCTTCACGCCGGGCAGTTGCTCGCCGGTTGCCGCTGACTTGCGTTCGGGAAATTGGTAGAAAACCTTCAGGCCCAAGGGGCAGGTTTCCGGATGCACTTCAGGACCTTCGGCAGCAATCGTGGTGGGATGCTTGAGTTCCAGAGCCCAGAACGGCAGGTCCATGTAATGACAGGCCATGTCACCTAGGGTCCCTTGGCCGAAATCCCACCAGCGTCGCCACTGCGCTGGATGGTAGCGTCCCGTTTTATAAGGCCGTTCGGGAGCAGGTCCCAACCACAGGTCCCAGTCCAGGTGTTTGGGGACAGGGTCCGATCCAACCGGGCGGTCGCCACCACCCCAGCCTTTGCCAACCCAGACATGCACTTCATTGATGTCTCCGATCGCACCGGCTTGCACGGCTTCAACCACGCGGCGGTAGTTGTCACCTGCGTGAATCTGGGTGCCCATCTGCGTGGCGATGCCTTTGCGTTTGGCAGCTTCGGTCAAGATGCGCGCTTCGCTGACAGTGTGTGTTAACGGCTTTTCGCAGTAACAGTGCAGGCCGGCGTTGATGGCTCGAATCGACGCCGGGGCGTGTTGGTGGTCGGTCGTGGCGACAACGATCGCGTCGGCTTTATCGGCCATCTCGCTAATCATTTCGCGATAGTCCTGGTACAGTTTTGCCGACGGGAAGTCTGCTTTGGCACGATCCAGGAAATTGGTGTCGACGTCACACATCCCGACAAGGTCTTCGCCTTGGACGCCTTGAATGTTCGCTCGGGCACGGTTCGCTGTGCCGACACAAAGGATCTTGAGTTTTTCATTGGCCGAGGTCGAAGCAGCGGCTTGCGTCTGTGTCCAAACGCCACCGGCTAAGCTGGCAGCAGTGATCGCGGAGGTTTGCTGAAGAAACTGACGTCTTTTCATGGCAGGCATCGTCGTGGCGAGGGTGGGGCGAGTGAGATTTTGCCGGCGATTCGATACTCACCGGCGAAGCCTCATTGTAGGTCAAGGGACAGGCAACGGCAGTGATCAGACGGGCTGGAGACTCGATTCTTTGTCAGAATTGCCAGGGGATCTGAACTCGCAAGCAGCTGGGAGGCACGCAGAGCCCGCTGGCAGGCACGCAGAGCCCGCTGGCAGGCACGCAGAGCCCGCTGGCAGGCACGCAGAGCCCGCTGGGAACGTTGCTTGAATTGCCTCCCCAGCAGTCATCGATCGCCACCAGTGGCGTGACAGGCGATTGAGTGGCCTAGCAGAGGTGCCTGACAGAGGTAGCTGGCAGAGGCGGCTCGTTGGCTGGCTTCGCTGTCGGCATAAAAAAACGGCAAGCTCCTTACGAAGCTTGCCGCGATTGATCATTCATCATCTGTTTCGAGTCACCGAATCAGATCATGTCTTTCAGACCCTTCAGAGGGCGAATGACAACTTTCTTGCTCGCAGGCTTGGGGGGGAACCAAACCTCTTCTTGAGTCGATGGGTTACGACCTTTGCGTTTTGGTTTTGCTGGAACATCCTTGCGGACGATCTTGCAAAGACCAGGAACCGTAAACTGGCCTGAACCGCTGCGACCCATTTCATGGGAGATTGCATCTGACAACGCGTCAAAGACGGCGGCGACTTCCTTCTTGGACAACTCGGTCGACTCGGCGATGCTGGTGATGATCTGAGTCTTGGTGGGAGCCTTAGGCGGAGCTTTAGCCATTTGAAGAAACCTTTACTAAAAGCTGATTGCTGAATTTCCGGGAATCGCGACGAATTCCCGCATCAATGTCTGACGGCCAAAGTGTTATGCAGTGAAAAAGGTTGTTGCAACCCGGCTTGAACGCTTTGTAGGCGGTTTTTTGCGGGGTTTTGCAGGAGTGCCCTGCATGCAAAAACGGCTCGGAGGGCCAAAAACGGCTCTTGAGGGGCCGAAAGGGGTGGAAAAAGTGCTTTGGAACGGCCTTTTTCCACCTTTTTCACCCCGCTTGGCCGGGATCTCGCTTGCAAATCTCCACATCATTGCTTCCGAACGGGCAAAGTTTGCGGCTCAGAAAAACAGGCGATTTTTCGCGATTTTGCGGAAAAAACTCGGCTCAAACCTGTCCGCGGAGCTTGGCGAGGGCCCGAGCCCAAAAGCTGCCACCGCTCGGTTCGGCCTCCGAAACGTCTTCAGCATCGCCTGTCGATGACTCGTCGGCGTCATCTGAGGAGCGGTTGGCGTCGCTGGAATCGGTCTCGCTGCCAGCTTCGGCAACCGCTTCCCCTTCGCCATTCAGGGCATCGTTCAGTAAGAGCGTGCCGTCGATCGGATCGACATCCGCATCCTCCGGACCGTTTTCCGTTTCCACGGGAACATTGATCGCTTGCTCGCCTTCACCGGCGCCATCGAGCGTCAGCGAACTGACTTGTTCGCCTTCGGCTCCCGTCGAGCCTGCTGAGTCGGTGTCGACGTTGTAGCTGATCACCTCGCTATCAACGTTGACGCGATACAAACGCAATTCACCCACTTGGCCGCGTGGGCTGACGATGTCGGTTTCAGAGGTGTCCGCATTGCCCGTTAGGGTTGCCGAATCTTGACCGTCACCATTGCGACCTCGAATGGACAGATTGCCGGCGTCACTGCTAAGCGAAACCGAGGCTTGAGTGATTGACTGTGAAGATTGGGCTGAAGGTTGAACCAGGACGGCATCTTCACCGGGGCGAACGGCAACCAACAGCGACTGGCGTGGACGCGAGCCCAGGAAGTCACGAATCGAAATGTAAGCGGGGTGCAATTTTCCCAAGTTGGCTTCCAGTTCGACATCGCCGTCTTCAGGAGCGCTGTCGATTTGGAACACTTGAGGTTCCTCACCACCGATCAGGAACGGCAGCGCTGGAATCGTGACTTCGTATTGGCCGGGCAGGACGTCGGCAAACAGCAGGGTGTTGCCGTCTTGGCTGGCTTCCAGGTCAACATCGTTGCCCACGCTGTCTTGTCCGGTCAGACGCACTGTGGCGTTGATCAGTCCAGCCTGTTGATCGTAGAGTGCGATGCGAATCGAGCGGGTGGTAAAGTCGTCGACCACCACGGTAATGGTTCCAGTGCTAACTGCTCCGTCGGCGTCTTCAACGGTGTAGCTGATCGTGTCCGTGCCGGTGAAGGTATCACTTGGCGGCGTGTAAACGATTTCACCATTGCCATTAACGCTGGCGGTGCCGCCGGCGGAGGTGTTCGTCACAACGGCCAGCGTCAAGGCTTCGCTGTCACCATCGACGTTGTCCGGCAATTCGCTTTGTTGCAGGACCACGCTTTGGCTGGCACCGCTGCTGAGTTGCATGTTCTTGTCTAGCACCGGTGGAGCATCGTTGACTGCTTCAACGGTGAAGGTGATGGTTGCTGCGGAAAGTCCGCCACCGGTGTCGCGGATGGTGTACACCACGGTCTCGGTGCCGAAGAAGTCGGTTGCTGGTTCATAGAAGAACGTCAGGCCATCATTGCTGACATTCACCGAGCCTCCCTCGCTGGGGACTCCGACGTGTTGGATCAGGAAGGACTGGCTGTCGACGTCTTGCTGATCATTTTGCAGCACGTCGTATGCAGTCTCTGCGGTGTCTTCGTCAAGCGTGAAGGCGTCAGTAACGGCGGTCGGCGCGTTGTCGGCGCTGGCAACGGTCACTGTGACGGAAACGTCTTCTGTTAGCGAACCGTCACTGACGGTGTAGGTGAACGTGTCCGTTCCGGTAAAGTTGGCCGGTGGAGTGTAGAGGACGGCGTCGTCATTGTTGCTGATTGTGACCGTGCCGCCTTCGCTGGTCGAGCCAACGGCAACGACGGTTAACGTTTCTGTCTCATCTGGATCGGAAAGATCGTTTGCCAGAACGTCCAAGACGTTATCGGTGCTGTCTGCGTCGACGTTGAAGGTGTCGCCGACGCCGGTCGGTGGATCGTTCTGTGGGGTAACGGTGACAGTCACGGTCGCAATGTCTTGAGCACCGCTGCCATCACCGACGCGATAGGTGAACTCGGTGCTGCCAAAGAAGTCCGCCGCTGGCGTGAAGGAAACCGTTCCGTTGGACAGGGTGACCGATCCGCCTTCAGCAGGTTGCGTGACGGAGATGACCGACAAGCTGCCGCTGCCATTGATGACGTCGTTGCCCAAGACGTCAATCGTGGTTGCCGACGCATCTTCGTCAACGGTGACGGAGTCGTCGTTGGCGGTGAAGTCCGCGCCCACGTTCAGAGTCACCGAGTTGTAGAAGATCTCGGCAGGAAGCACTTCGTTGTTGAGTCCATAGAGCAGGACCTCGGCGCCGTCAGAATCAGCGCTTTCGGCCATCACATTGACTTGCCCGGCGGCGACGGCCTGCATGCGTAGCGACGCGATCAGTGCCTCTTCTTCGAAACTCGGTGTGATGTTGGCCGTGGCCGCACCCAGTTCATTGATCAGTCCGCTGGAAAGGGTGCCAGAGCGAACGATGCCGAAGTCATCAGAGAACTCGATCGTCGCGCCATTGGCTGCTTGAATGATGTTGGCATCAAACAGGATGTCTGCGTACGCGGAGAAGACACCTTGGCGTTGGGCAGCGATGGGGCGTGAGTCCACGGCAACCATTCGCAATAGGAATTCATCGCCCACGTTCACTTGACTGATTGCGTTGCCGTTCAGGTCGGTGAGTTCCAAGCGAATCTCGACGATTGCTTCTTCACCCACGGCAACGGTGAACGTATCGGTTTGCACGTTTCCAGCGATATCGGCGATGTCGACCGTGAAGGTCTGGTCGCCAACATCTGCTTGTGTGGGCGTCCAGGTGATCACGCCGGTGCTGGGGTCAATGGTCGCGCCGCTGGGGCTTTGCGCGAGCGAATATGTAATGGCTCCTTCTTCGGCATTGATCAAGTCCGTTTGATACTGCTGGCCAACGTTGGCTGTTTTCACAGCTGAGGCGGCCGAAGATTCTGGAGCCGTTGAGTCGTAGGTCAACGCTAGGTTTGTCGACAAGTCACTGACGGCGTTTCCATCGATTTGTCGCGCGGCCAGGTTGTAACTGCCATCGCCGAGAGCCGCGATGTTTGTCGTCGTAATGGTGACGGTGGATCCCGAGGCAACTGCCTGGCCAATCACGGTCGACGTGGCAACGTTCACCAGCTGGACGGTGGCCCCAGCAGTGACGCCTTCGACCACAAAGTGTAGCGAGCCATCGCGGGTCGTGTTATCCACGTCGCTCTCACCGCTATCGGACTGAGCCAGCAGATCCAGGCCCGTCGGCGTTGCCAGCGTTTGCTCGCCCTCGAATTCAAACGTGAACAGTTGTGAGTCAAAGTCCGAGTTGCTGTTGCCGACCACACCTGGGCCGGGGCGGACAACCGCTTGAACCGTCACGGTTCCTTCAAAATTGTTGGCCGGCGTGACCGTCAGCAAGCCATCTTGCGAGATCGATGCAGTGGCGTTGGACGAACCCGAAACGACGGTGGCGGTGTAGGTGAGCGCGTCGCCTTCAATGTCCGTTGAACTGAGCTGAAGTTCAGCAGGCTGAGTGTTGGGGTAGTTGGCCGCCGGCGTGATCGGGTTCAAGTAAGGCTGGCTGTTGGCGGTGTCGTTATTGACGTCAACCTGAAAGGTTTCGCTAAACGTGTTGCCATCACCGTCGCTGAGAGTCACGGTGACATCGGTCGAGCCCACGCCGGCCCCGGTTGCTTTAAGCATGATCACCGAGTTTTCGGTGTCATCAAACACTTCAATCGTGTTGATGGCGATGTCAGTTGTGGGACGATCGCTGCCATTGATTGCATGTTCGCTGATCGCTTCGCGAACGTAGTCACCTTCGACGATCTGACCGAAGACGCTGTGGTTGTAATCCAGGAACCGCGTGGGCACTTCGGTGATAAAGAACTGCGAATTGTTGGTGTCGTCGGAAGACTTGGCGAACGACAAGACACCACTGCGGTTGTGCTGCAAATCGGGATGGAAGTCGTCGTCAAAATTGCCCAGGTTTGATCCGCTAGATCCTGTCCCCGTTGGATCGCCGCCCTGGATAACGAAGTTGTCGACAAGGCGGTGGAAAATGATGTCGTCATAGAAGCCCGATTCGGCCAACTCGATCACTCGACCAGACGCCGCAGGAGCGCGCTGTTCATAGAGTTCGAAGACCATGTCGCCATAGGTTTCCATGTCGATCCGGATCGAGCGATTGCCGCTCAGCACCGTGGCTTCAAGAAGCGATGGATCTGCTACCGTGACCGTCACCGACAGTGGATCGCCATTGGGATCGTAGCCGTCGATGGGGATGTGCAGCGGTGATTCGATCAGGACCGTTTGATCGCCGATGTCTTTAAAGATGGGCGATTGCGACACTGGAATCGCAACACCACTTCGCGTGCTGATTTCATCCAAAGTCAGCACACCAGTCGCTCGTGTGGTGTCGGCAAACTCCCACGTCGGATACTGGGTGATGTTGTTGTCGATGGCAATCTGGCCGGCAGAGCGATCAGGGTTGGTGACTTCGACGAAGGGCAACAGCTCGGCACCGTCTTCAAAGAGTGCTTTTTGATTCGAGCAAGCCGGGCACCATTCGGCACCGTAAAAGATCACGCCCGCAGCGTCCAAGTCTTTGGCGAACTGCACCAAGTCCGCGACGCTTTCGCCCTCGGCCTGGCCAACGACCGGAAGCGCATTGTCGTCGTGGGACACGCCGGTTTGCGAAGCGATCGAGGATCCAGTGGGCAGCGAGATCACTGCCGGGGTGGTGTCGACCACTGGCTCACTGAGTAAATCACCGGCGAGCAACTGACGGCGCTCAAGCTGCTCAAGCGTGGGCAGGCTCTTGATCGAGCAACCGCCAACGGATTGACGACGAGATTGACGACGTAGACGAGCACGCTGCTTACGAGAATCGCGACCTTGGGGCATCGGTATTCCAAGTCAAATTTGGGGCTAGGAGCTGTCACAGTGGGGAAGGCAGCTCGTCGATGAACTGCCCGGTTGTCGCCAGCCGAATGGCTTTTGGGAGAAGCGATCCGGCAACGTTTCCGTGGGGTGACTGTTTCAGCACAATCTGGGAACCGCTTTTTTCAAGCAATCCCCGGGTCTGAAGTGGGCATTCGGCATTTCCACAGTCGTCGATGGAGAAAATCCCTCACAACCGCTACCCCTTCGCTAGACGTTGCCACCGGAACAGGTGATGGCTGGTTTCCAGTTAGGGAGCAGACGCGGTGGCGTTGGAACAGTTCTGCCTCGGTCAGCTGGTTTGGTTGATGCCCAATCCATTCGACACAGACAACGGACGCAGCAGTCGAGGCGACCACTGGCAGCTTGGTGTTCCAGTCAAATGTGATTTGCTGAATGCGCTACCAGACATTGGACGCACTCGATTTTCCCCACTTGCAGATCGACCTCAATGAAACAGTCGTCTGTTGTCCCAGTCATCGAAGCCGAGTGGTTTGGGGACGCCCGGGAGCGTGTCGTTATCAACAGCTCCGCAGGTTGCTGCAGCGGTGGCGTCGCCAGGTTGCACGCCAAAGGAACAGCGGTTGTCACCAAAAAATCGGGCGGGATGACCGCACAAGTTAGATTCTTAGCAGAGTCAAAGGTTGCCGTTAAATCCAGACAAAACCGAAAAAACTTCACCCCGAAATGCGGGGAAAATGCCCCGATCGGCGGTGACCAGACAGCCTTGGCGGATGGCAGGCAGGGTGCTGTTGGCTAAGCGTCTGGCACTGTTGGCTAAGCGTCTAGCGTTGGGAGGGCGGCGGAGGCGGATCATGACCACCGGGGTGCCAGGGATGGCACTTAAGAATTCGGCGGATCGCCAAATAGAAACCCACCAAGGGGCCGCGATTTCGAATCGCCTCCACTGCGTATTGACTGCAGGTCGGCGAGAAACGGCAACTTGGTGGTTTCAGGGGGCTGATCCAACGCTGATAAAAGCGGACCAGCCCGATCATTAGTTTCGCCAGCAGCGACACTTCGCAAGCGACACTTAGGCTTGGAAGGAGCTACCGCAACCGCAAGATTTGACGGCGTTGGGGTTTTCGAAGGTGAAACCCTGTTTTTCCAAGCTCTCGTACCAGTCGACCGTGGTGCCGTCTAGATACAGAGCGCTTTTCTTGTCCACGACCACGTTCACACCGTGGAATTCGTACTTGGAGTCTTTTTGCTCGTCGTAATCCTGATCGAAGGTCACACGGTACTCAAACCCGCTGCAACCGCCGGCCGAGATGCCGATTCGAAGTGCGGTGTCTTCGCCGAAATTGTGTTCTTTCTGGAATCTTTTGACTTCTTGCGCAGCTCGTTCGCTCAAGTTAATCGCCATTTGGACGAATCCCTCTTAATTGAGAAGCCACCCCCCGCAAAACACGTGTTTTTAGTCACACGCATTGGCAATGGGCACTTCGTTGAATGGATATTTACACCGTAAATCGGATCACAAATCAGTATTGAAACCCGCAAACCCTGTGGTGGCCTTGGTCACCGCGTTGGCTTGCCGACCGACAGCAAAGCGTCGATTGGGAGTCCCGGAGATCAGCCTGAAAATCACCTGAGTCAGGCAATCTGCACTCTGACCGGGAAATCCCACAGGCCGTTGCTCGAGCTCAGTTTTACATCAACCTTGCCCCGCGACTCAACCTGTCATGATAACTTTACACACGATGGGGGATTCTGTGAATTGCCAGCGATTGAGTAAGAACCGCCAAACACGGCAAAAATCCCTCGCATTTCCTGTCATCTGCAGTCCACGCGACAGAACGCTTGGGAAACACCGTAAAAATGTCGATCGGTTCCAATGCACGTTGCCTTGGAGTACCCTCGCCCAGACGATTGGCCGAACAGTTGCCGCGCCGTGGCGGTAGCTGCTGCGGTTGGTCTGGGGAACGCCCCCGGCGGACACACTGGGTTTTGGGCTTCCAGGGTGTCATAGTATTCAACAAGGCTCCGCTTGGGCAAGTTGATAGACGACGATTCGGCTTAAACGCGCAGGATCACCCGCAACTTATCGTCCAGAACGTCGCTTTCACCGGTCAATTCCTCCTGTTTTAAGATGCTTCCATGCGCCGAATCGGCTCCCTTTCCGACCCGCAATTGGCTCAGCAATTCGCTGATTACCTGCTGACAAAGCAGATTCATTGCAACGTCCAGACCGACCGCGATGAGTCGACTTCAGAGGTCCGTGAGTCCGACCTTTGGATTCGGGATGAAGAGTTTGTTGAGCAGGCCAAGCAAGAACTGAACGAATTTTTGGCCAATCCCAGCGACGCCAAGTACCAGGCGTCCGAGCAGGCGAGCGAGCTGCGAAAAGCTCAGCAACGCGAGGATCAGCGTCGCAAAAGTCTGCACACCCAGTATCGCGGCCGGCCGGTTGGCGGTGCGGGAGGCGTGTTGAGCGGATTGCCGCTCCGGCAAAAAGGCAATCCATGCGTGATTGCCATCATTGCGATTTGCGTGATTGCGAGTCTAGCGACCGGTTTTGGTCGCCGGCCGAAAGACAGCAACGCAGCGGTCACCGGCCAGTTGAGCACTCAACAGAAGATTTACTATGAAATGCTGATGGTCAATCCGATTGACTATTACGTCACCAACGATGCGTTCTATTCCATCAAGCAAGGTCAGGTCTGGCGGTTGCTGACCCCGGCTCTGCTGCACGGTGGCCCGCTGCACTTGGCGTTCAACATGATGATGATCTTTGTGCTTGGGACGCTGATCGAGCGACTGCATGGATCGATCTTTCTGTTGGCGGTGTTTGTGGTCACGGCGGTGGTTGGACAGTTTGTTCAGGCAATCCTGCCGCCAGAGGAAGTGTTGCCAGCGGTGTTGAGCGGATTGGCTGGCACTCCGATTGCCGTGGGGGCCAGTGGTGCTGCTCTGGGGTTGTTTGGGTATTTATGGATTCGTCCTCAATTATCGGCTTCTTACCCGATCCACTTACATCCCAACAATGTCTTGTTCATCTTAGGGTACGTGGTGTTCTGTGTTTTCTTTATGAACGGAATTGCCAACGGGGCTCACATCGGTGGCTTGCTTGCAGGCATGCTGATTGCCGTGATCGCGTCTAAGTTTGACAAGTGGTAATGCTTCATGAGCGACCTGAACGAGGGTCGGGATTCTAACCGTCGGTGTCGGGTTGCCAAGCAATCGTTGTCTGCCGAAGCCGCTGAGTGCTGCGCTGCGGAGGATTCATCTTCACCGGCGCACGTCCAGCGTGAAGAGTCGGCTGAGTCGTCCGATGAGCACCAACAAAGGCTCGATGATGCAGCCCCATCGGTAGCCGAGTTGCCAGTTCCCAGCACGTGGCCTCAGACGCTCGCCGAAGTTCTGGCGGTCGCGTTTCCGCTAATGATCAGTACCGGCATGATGTCCATCGTGCTGTTCGCGGATCGCTACTTGCTGGGACGCTATGACGGCGTTTCGATGGGCGCGTCGATGGCGGGCGGGAACTTGTTCTGGGTTTTGGTTTGTGTGCCAATCGGTGCGGCCTCGATGACCGGAGCTGTGATTGGGCAGTTGATTGGCAGCGGTCAAACGCAGCGCGTCGGACGGCTGTTATGGCAGGTGATCTGGCTGGCACTGATGACGATCCCGTGGCTGGTCGGATGCGCTTACTTTGCCGAAGACTTCTTTCGCGTGACCGGCCAAGCGGACGAGCTCTTGCAGAGCCAGGTGACTTATATGCGCTGGCTGATGATTGGCGGCTTAGGGTTGATCATCGAATCCGCCTTGTCTGGGTTCTTTAGCGGCATCGAACGCACACGCATCATCATGTGGGTTTCGGTGGCCAGTGCTTTGGTCAATCTCGTTCTCGATGGGTTGTTGATTTTTGGACTCGCTGGGTTCCCTCGCTGGGGAATCGCGGGTGCTGCGATTGGCAGCAGCATTGCGTTCTGGTTCAAAGTCGTTTGCTATGTCGGTCTGTTAAGTCGTCGACGGTTCCGTGAGCCTTATGGTTTGATCTCGGGCTGCGTGTTTGACTGGGCGGTGTTGAAGAACTTCGTTTACTTCAGTGTGCCCAGCGGCTTGTTGTATCTGTCTGAAGCTGGAGCGTTCACGATCATCCTGTTAAAGATTGGTCAGCTAGGCGATGTGCCATTGCGGGCCACAACGATGGCGGTCAACTTTAACATGCTGGCCTACATTCCGTTGTTGGGAATCGGGATCGCGACGTCGGTGTTGGTTGGTCGGCACTTGCTGCAAAGTGGCCCGTCGATGGCGGTGCGAACGACTCTGGCAGCGTTGGGGTTTGCACTGGCGTATTCAGGATTCTTCGCGATTCTGTTTCTGGGCTTCAGCGACGACTTGGTGCGGATCTATCATCTAGGTGCTGGCCAAGGTGACGCTCCGCCAGGCACGCAAGAAGCCACGCAAATGGCGATGGGATTGATGGGCTTTATCGCGTGTTACCTCTTAACGGATTCGGTCCAGCTAGTGATCGCGGCGGCACTGAAAGGTGCCGGAGATATCTGGTTCGTTTTAGGATCAGCAACTGTCGCGGGCAGCCTGACCGTTGGTGCTGGGATCTACTTTCAGCCGCAACAGCCCTCGCTGCAGTGGTGGTGGTATGTGCTGACGGTCTGGATTTGGGTGCTTGCAATTCTGATGTCGGCTCGCTTTATCAGCGGTCGATGGAAATCGAAACGGATGGTCTGATGCCGGTTACAATCACACTTGCCTTCACCCCTGAAACACTTCTGGCCCCGTCCCAGGATGCGGCTTCTACTGACGCCAGCGTTTTGGCGATGGAATCGACTTGCGCCGTGATGATCGACGTGCTTCGCGCCAGTTCGGTGATGACCACCGCTGGGGCAGCTGGCGTTGATCGGATCTATACGACCGCCAGCGTTGACCAGGCTCTGGCGGTTGCCAAAGAGTTGCGAACAAGCGTTTCGGGACAGGGCGACGGTGCCCAAGGGGTTCTGCTGTGTGGTGAGCGCAATTGCGAACGCATCGACGGTTTTGATCATGGCAACTCGCCGGCTGAATACACGTCTGAATCCGTGTCAGGCAAGCAGATGGTGATGACAACTAGCAATGGCACACGTGCGATCGAAGCCGTTAAGCATTGTGATCGTTTGCTGATCGCCAGCTTTTTGAATCTCAGTTCTGTGCTGCAACGGCTTGCGGATGAGACTTCGATTCTGATCATGTGTGCCGGCACTCATCGCGAGATTTCTCGTGAAGACGTGCTGCTCGGTGGAGCGATCGTTGAGCGTTTATTGCAATCAAAATCTGCCAGCGATGTCGTTCTGAATGATCAGGCGATGATTGCTCATGCAGCATGGTGCCAGGCAGGTGTCAGCAGCAACGCACAGTTGGCCGACGCACTCACGCATTCGATCGGTGCCAGCAATCTGATTCGCTTGGGGATGGCGGCCGATGTGCGTCGCTGTGCGGAACTTGATTCAATCTCTGGAGTGGTGATGCGGTGCAACGAGTCTGATGAGACGTGCTTGCCCGTGTCGCTGGACGCTTCATTGGATCCTGTTTCTCGCTTCAAATTTTTCTCGTAGGCAAAATCCTTTTGACGGTAAACGCAATGCAAGATCACGCAAGAATTTTGGAAGTCGCTTGTTTAGCGGCAGCAGCGGGTGGCGAGGTGCTAAGGCATTATTGGCACGAAGGAGTGACGTTGCGCGATAAAACTGAATCGGGCGGCAAGAGTTACGACCTGGTCAGTGACGCCGATGTGGAAAGCCAAGAAGCAGTGGCCAAAGCGATCCTCAAGGCCTTCCCAGATCATGAGTTGCTCGGTGAGGAAGACTTGGTCGGCGACCTGAGCGCGGAACACTTGTGGGTCATCGATCCGTTAGATGGAACAAATAACTTTGCCCATCATATTCCACACTTCGCTGTGTCGATCGCATACTTTTATCGGGGACAGCCCGTCGTTGGTGTGATCCAAAATCCGATCACCGGTGATACCTATCATGCCGTCGCCGGTCAGGGAGCTTGGTTTCAAGGCGAGCCGATCCAGTGCATGCCTGGCAGCGATCTTTCTAAAGCGCTTGTCGGTTGTGGATTCTATTACGATCGCGGCCAAATGATGCAGCAAACGTTAAAGGCCATTGAGCACTTCTTTGTGCAAAACATTCATGGGATTCGTCGCTTTGGCACTGCGTCCTTGGATTTATGCCATGTAGCGCGCGGCATCTTTGGAATCTTCTTTGAATACAAGCTGTCGCCCTGGGACTTCGCGGCGGGACAGTTGGTCGTGCAGGAATCCGGTGGCAAGATCACGCAGGCCAATGGTGAACCCATCGGCTTGGAACCGTGCAGCGTGCTGGCCGCCGCAGCAGGGCTGTATGACGAAGCGTTGCAGATCACCAAGCAGTATCACCCCTAGTCAGCGTTTTGAGTGTCGCAGTCCCCGCGCCAGAACCGTGGCAACGCCAACCGCAGGCCGCTGCAACGAAACCCTCCCCGGCCGGCGATTGAGACCACCGATGTCGCCGCCTTGCAACTCTGTAAATTCATCAGCGCGCCGCCACCGCAAACCGGCCTTCCCGCTGGGGGGAGCGTGATGCTGAAAGGATTCGTGGCGGATGCGTTATGGATTCGCCGCTGGGGCGGCATGCAGGACGACGGATTTGTCTGCCGGGATCACTTCGCAGCGATCCATGGCGGCCGGTAACAGAATGGATTGACCTTGGGAGAGTAACTCTGATTGGTCACCTGCAAACTCGATGGTCGCGGCCCCATGGGGAACGGTCAAAATGTGACAGCAGTTGTCACCGCCCACTGCGGCAGTGCCGCTGGACATCGATTGCAGCATGAACTTGTCGCAATCAATCAGTGTTTGCCAGCCCGGTTGGCTGTTGTCGCCGCGAATGGGTTCCACCGGCCCGCTTTCATAATCCGTCACGTCCAGCGATTGTTCGACGTGCAGTTGACGCGGGTTGCCATCACTGCCCAGGCGGTTCCAGTCAAAGAGCCGGAACGTGGTGTCACTGCTTTGTTGGATCTCTGCGATCACCAGTCCGGCCCCCAAAGCATGGACGGTGCCGGCTGGGATGAAGACACAGTCACCGACTTGAGGATGAAAGGAATGCAGGACGCGTTCGGTTTGTCCGGCGTGAATCGCTGCGCCCAACGCTTGACGATCCACACCGGCTTTGAGTCCCGCGTAGATCAGGCTTTCCGGTTGGGCAGCCACGACATACCAGGCCTCGGTTTTGCCGCGGTCAGGCACCGGCATGGTGGCGCCGTAAGCGTCGTCAGGGTGCACTTGAACGGACAGCACTCGATTGCAATCCAAGAATTTTAGCAGCAGCGGAAATTGCCCCTCCGTTTGGGAGGCGCCCAGGGTCCAGGCAGGGTCCTGGCGGATCAATTCAGCCAGTGTGCTGCCCGCCAGCGAACCGTTGGTCACGACGCTCTGGTCATCACCATGGTCGACAATTTCCCAGCTTTCTGCATCATTTCCTTTTCCACTGGCCGGCTTGCCCAGCAGTGTGGAAAGCTTTTCACCACCCCAGATGGTTTGTTTCATCAGGGGATGAAAACGCATCGGGTAGGGATCCTGGGAAATCATTTTTTTCTCCTTCGCTGGTGACGTGGCAGAATCAGATTCGTTCGAATATAAGGGCAGATCAGGCGGCTACAGAAAACTAGCTCAAAGGAATGTGATTCTATCGGTCGCTGGTCTAAACTTTTGCACTTTCCAGCTAAACTGATGATTTGGCCGCCAGGAGAGGGTCTTCGCTGACTCGGACACTGCGGGCCAGAAAGTTGCACTGTCACTGGGTGCATCTTACCTGAAGCCGACATGCGCGTGTCCTTCGCGGAGGTTGGCATCGGAGTTCTTCGGCCGTTTCTCATTCAACTTTAGCCATGAGCAATCACACCAACGCCATGAGCAATCACAAACTAGCGTCCGCCAAAGACAATTTGTTCGACAATTCGTCAATGACGTTTCGCGAGCATTTGGATGAATTGCGAAAGTGTTTGGTCAAAGCCATTATCGCGCTTTCACTGGGTTTGTTGGTGGGCCTGTACTTTGCCAATGATGTGGTGAAGTACGTTGCCGATCCTCTGCGAGCCGCTATTCTGGAATTCAACGCCCAGAAAGATTTGGCGTTGATGGGATTTGAGAAGGGTGAAGACGAGGCCAAAAATGCACGCCTGATGCAAATGGTCACGGCGATGCGAGAAAACTCGCTCAAGTTCCAAGTCGTTTATGAACTGCCCAAAGAAGCTCAGGCATTTGCTCCTGAGATCCTGGCCGCCGAAGCCAAAGAGCAAGCCAAGAAAGACGGCGACGAAGACAACCAGGCCGCCAGCGACGAAGGCAGCGATGAAGACCCCGATGAAAGCAGCGAGGCGACGATTCGCGATTACTCGCAGGTCTTGCAATATGTCCCCGATCCATCCTCGCTGACACCACGCGTGCAGATGGTCCGTGACAGCAGCGGGCTGAGCAGCTTTAAGATGGAAGAGCCCTTCATGATCTGGGTCAAAGCGGGCCTGATTGTTGGAGCGGTGGTCAGCTCGCCAGCAGTGTTCTATTTTCTCTGGCAATTCATCGCTGCTGGTTTGCACCGGCATGAACGGCGTTACGTGTACATTTATTTGCCTGTCAGTGTCACCTTGTTTGTCTCCGGCGTGGTCCTGGCCTTCTTCTTGGTCTTGCACTATGTGTTGCAATTCCTATTGGACTTTAACGGCAGCATGGACGTCTCGGTCGAGCCACGACTGACGTACTACATTAACTTTGTCTTGTTATTGCCACTGGGTTTTGGATTAGCATTTCAGTTGCCACTGGTGATGCTGTTCCTGCAGCGTATCGGGTTGATTGAAACCGCCATGTACGCCAATAGCTGGCGAATCGCCATTTTGGTCATCATGCTGCTATCGATGTTGCTGACGCCCGCGGATGTGACCAGCATGATCGCGCTGGCGATTCCGCTGATCTTCCTGTACTTCTTGGGGATCTTAATGTGTCACTTCATCCCTCGTGGTCCAGGCTTGGGAAGCGGAGCCTACGACCCAACCTAAGCGGCGTGGCCGACCCAACCTAAGCGGCGTTCATCGTTGGGAGCGTGCCAGCACGTGCCCGGCGAATCAGCCCGTGGCTCAATGCGGTTTTGTTGGAACCGGCGTGAACAGGATCGCACCGTCGGTGCGATCTACTTTGGCCAATCGGGATCACGTTTTTCGACGAAGGCGTTGATGCCTTCGCTGGCAGCATCGGTGTTGCAGATCGCTGCTCCGCTGGCGGCACCGGAAGCTAGTTGCGTGAGCAAGGTTTCGCCAATGGTTTCGTTCAGCATGCGTTTGCTGGCTTGAGCGGACTCTCGCGGCGCTTGGCCACAGGTTTCGGCCCAGCGTCCCGCTGTGACCCAGGTTTGGTCGTTGTCGACGACTTCGGCAGCTAAGCCAATGTGTAGGGCTTCGTCGGCATCCATTGCTGCGCCACCCAGTAGCATCCGCGCCGCCACCGCCGCGCCTGATCGAAAGGCCAGCAGAGGTGCCGTGACTCCACCCACCAAGCCGCGATGGGCAGCGTTGGCAATCAAGGTGGCTGAACGCGACATGACCAAGATGTCACAGGCCAGTGCAATCGCCAGGCCGGAGCCAATCGCTGATCCATTGACAGCCGCGATCACCGGTTTGGGATAGCGGAGGATGGTCTCACAGAGTTCGGCCAGTTTGCTCCACTGTTGATACCAAGCTTGGTGGGATTCTGGCGGTTGCAATTGAGTGATTGCAGCAAAGTGCTTGAAGTCGATGCCGCTACAGAAATGGTCGCCTTTGCCGGTGATGATGACCGACCGGATTCGTTTCTCTTGGTGCACATCTCCCAACGCTTCGATCAGTTGATCAATGCAGGAGGCGTCCAGTGCGTTGCAGGCCTCGGGGCGATTGATGACCAAGGTGGCAACGGAGTCCACCATTTTGACATCGATGACGGACTTCTGAATCGCTGGTGGCTGGAACTCATCTTCATTGCTAGCGATCATGATTCATTCCTGTGCTGATCGATCGTTCAAGGTAACCTTTCTGGCAAACGTCCAGTGCGTCGAAACGCTCCTGGACGCAGATAGCAAACCGCGTTCACTAATAGCCTAGCAGTTATTGCAGCGTTGCCAGGGTGTTCATGGACGATTTCAGCTGGCCGTAAAGCTGTTGATAAACCGGGAACAGTTGGTTGTACGCTTTCGCGTCGCTGCGCTGTGGAGCGGTCTTGTCAGCGACTTCGATGGTCGCTTTGCAGGCTGCCTGAATGTTCTTGTAAGCCCCATCGCCAACCATGGCCAGCAGGGCGACGCCGTAGGCGGGGCCTTGTTCGACGGCCAGCGTGGTGATTTTTTTGCCAAACACATCGGCTTGCATTTGTCGCCAGAAGGGGTTCTTGCTGCCGCCGCCCGAAGCGCGAATCTCACGCACCGGCACACCGAGGTCTGTGATGATTTCTAGGCTATCGCGCAACGCGAATGTGATGCCTTCCATCACGCTACGGGTCATCGCGCCGCGTTGGTGCATTAGGTTCAATCCCACAAAGGCTCCCCGCGCGTCTGGATCAGCGTGCGGTGTGCGTTCGCCATTGAGATAGGGCAGGAACAACAGTCCCTGGCTGCCGGCCGGACAGGCCTGTGCTTCCTTGGTGACGGCTTCGTAAAGGTTGCTGCCGCTGATTCCGGCAAGTCCTTGCAAGACGGATTCGACCCACCACTGCAATGAGCCTCCACTGGTCAGGTTCACGCCCATCATGTGCCAGGCTCCATCAACGGCATGACAGAACGTATGCAATCGGCCGGCGGTGTCGTATTGAGGTTCGTCGCTGTGAACAAACATGACGCCACTGGTGCCGATGGAAGTGCTCAGCACGCCTTTCTTGACGACTCCGTTACCGACGGCGCCTGCGGCACAGTCCCCTGCTCCGCCGACCACTTTACAGTCGGTGGTCAGGCCCAGCGTCTTGGCGGCTTCGGGGGTCAAGGTGCCGGTGACTTCATGGCTTTCGACCACATCGGGCAGCAGCGATTTGTCGAGTTCTAATTTGGACAGCAAGCGTGTTGACCAGCGGCGTTTGACCACATCTAGCAACAGTGTGCCGCTGGCGTCGCTCACTTCGGTGATGTAGTTCCCTGTCAAGCGCCGGCGGATGTCGTCTTTGGGCAGCAAGACTTTGCTCAGCCGTTTAAAGTTTCGCGGTTCGTTGTTGCGGAGCCACAGAATTTTGGGAGCCTGAAAGCCAGTTAATGCCGGGTTGGCGACCATCTTGATCAGTTTGCTCCGCCCACCGGCTGCCGCGGTGATTTCGTCGCATTCGTTTGCCGTGCGTTGATCATTCCAAAGAATCGCGGGCCGAATCACTTGGCCTTTGGCATCCAAGAACACACTGCCGTGCATCTGGCCGCTCAAGCCAATCGCTTTGACGTCGGCCGGCTTGCACTTTGCTTTTCGCATCACTTGCCGAACCGTTTTGACGGTCGCTTTCCACCAATCCTCTGGATCTTGTTGGGTCCAGCCAGCGCGCGGTTGTTCCATCGGGTAGGTGGCGTTGGCTTCGGCGATGACGACGCCTGAGGAACTGACCAGCAAGGTCTTGGTGCCGCTGGTGCCAACGTCGATTCCCAAATACAAACTCATGCTGATTTCCTCGTGATCATCGGCGCGCCGTCTCTGCGGTCGCCAGGATGGTGGTGCGTGTGGGGCCTGTCAGTCGCCAAGCGGTATCACTGCGGCAAAGTGGCTCGTGAACCGGTAAGCTGAACGCTGCGTATCGTAATCAACGTAACCGGCAAGTGCGATTGGGGCCAGCTCGGGCACCCAAACGCTCTCGCAGAATCGCGGTTATTTGCGACGCAATGCTTTCACTGATCCCAGAATGCCAGCAGCGATTTCGGCTGCATTCGCTCTGCACGGCAGCCGTTCTCGGCAGCGATTTTACATGAACCACCAAGTCCACTCGGATCCTTCCCGGCCGACAGTGCTCCGGGGCACGCAAACTCGCAGGTCTGCACTACGATCACTGGGAGCCGGTTCGCTAGCGGCCATGCTGGGCGGTTCGGTCCTCAGCAGCTCGCTCGTGGGCTGCAACCAAGACGTCCCCTCAGACGCACAACCCGACACCGGCTCGATGCCCGTTGATTTGTTTCCGCTGAATGTCTTGCTTGTCGGCACCTCGCAGGAAGCCGATGCAATCGTCGATGCCTTCGCACTGATCAGCGAGCAACCCTTGAAGCTGCAGGTCGTGGAGCCCCAGCAAAGTGTGCAGGCGCTCGATCAACTCAGTGCCTGTGATGTTGCAATCATTCCCCAAAGCCTGCTCGGCGCAGCGGCCAAACAGGAACTGCTGGTGCCGCGCAGCGAAGACTGGATTGGCAAGTTGAACCAGCAGTTCGGTACTCCGTTTGCATTGCCTGCCAGTGGACTGGGACGCTGGGGAGCCGATGTGCTTGGCATTGCCGTGGGAGCCAAATTGCCGGCGCGGTTGGCCGCCGATCCCCAGTCCGATTGCAAAACCTGGCAAGACTATCAACTGTGGGTGGAGTCACTCGGTGGTCAAGCCGCCGAAGCGTTGGCCCCGGGATGGGCTGGATGGTCGTTTTTGAATCGCTGTGCAAGTTCCGTCTCGGGCGCCTGGCTGTTTGAATCGAGCGAGCTCAATCCGGCGTTGTCTAACGAAGAACATGTCGCGGTTTTGCAGCAGCTCTGCGCGACGGCGAAGCACTATGACGATCATCAGCTGACACCCGGCCAAATCGAGGCTCAGGTTCGTCAGGGCAAGCTGCTCGGTGGGATCGGGATGGTGACCGCTGCTGCCGCTGCCAATGCTGCCAATGCTGCCGACGGGGCAGAGCAAGCGGCTCAGGCAAGGATTGAACTTAGCGTCTTCGATTTACCCTCCGGAGACGCTCGGTCAGTTGACGGAAGTCCCGGCGATTTGTCGATCGCAGCGTTTAAGCCGCTGCTGGGACACTATGTTCCGATTGCTTGTTTGACAACCGGTTGCCGCCAAAACGAAGTGGCCACCGCGTTCATCGGTTGGCTCGCCAGCAACCAGGACACTCAATCACTGCATCGCCGCTGTCAATATCTTTCGGTCACGCGTTCCAACAGCTCTGAAGACGAAGGGCTGCAACCGTTGACTCAGGCTCCTTACGAGCGTTGGTTGCAAACCAAGCTGCAGCAGCGATCGGCGCGCGTGCCAATGAATTTGCCTGGCGCTGATCTGTATTACCAGGCCGTGGACCAAGCCGTGGGCAAAGCGGTGGCGGGGGCTCTGTCCGCAGAACAGGCGATGCAGCAAGCCAGTGAAGCGTGGGATGCCATCACTGATTCGATCGGTCGCGATCAGCAGAAACGAGCTTGGAAAATGGCCCGCGGTTTGTAATCGCAGGCATCATGCCAGAATGAGTCGCTTACTAGTGGCCGCGTCACCTTTTCGGCGAGCCTTCAAACGCACGTAAGGCGGAATGAAGGTCGCGCGGTCGGCAAAGCTGTTGACCTCCGCATCGGGTTTGGCATGCAAGGGTTCGATCATGTCTTCGATGACAAACCCGCTGCGGCACATGCCGCCAATCAATTCTTCCCAGCGGTGGAGGAACTCGATCGCGCCGTCTTCGCGAAGCCGTTTGCTGGCCCGGTTGGGTTCGCTCGGTGGTGGTACCGGTTGGTCGCGATAATAGGCATGCTGAACCGAATAGCCGTGTTGTTGTCGGTGGTAGTTGGCTTGCAGGTTCAGCGGTTGTTTGTGCTGGCTGATGTAAAGACCACCGGGCCGCGTGACCCGTGCGACTTCGGCAAAGACTGGCAACACGGAAGGAACGTAACAGGTGCTGACCGGCTGGATCACGATATCGAATTGTTGATCATCTAATCCGGACAGGTCCTCCATCGAAGTCTGCAGCACCCGAATGGGTAGCTTGCGATCGGCGGCGACTTGACGATCCAATTCCAGCATCGAGCCGCTGATGTCGACCACCGTGACGGTCGCACCTGCGGCAGCGTACAGCGAGCTTTGTCGGCCTCCACCGGCGGCCAGGCAGAGGACATGCTTGCCTTCGATTGGCCCGCCAAGCCAGCCAGCTTTGTCCACGACTTCTAAAGGCGAGGCCAGTTCCTGTTCGGTCGCTGGCCGGCACAGTGGATCGCCAGCATCCGCCATGCGGTCGTAAACGCGGCGGTTGGTTTGCACAAAGGATTCGCGGTTCAAGAAAATGCTCCTTTCGATTCAGGCGGTCAACCTGGGGGATATTCGCCAAATTGTAGGGATTGCCCACAAATGTCGTTACGGCATCGCTCGTCATTCATCGCTTCAAGTAAAGCAATCTGAGTCTCTGAGTCGTTAGGGGGCTCTAAATTGCCAAGCCTGTCCATTTTCGCAGGTGGAGAGCCTGGTTTTGTCAGCAAGTAGTCGGTCCCCACCCGTCTTTTTGGGGAGGAGGCATTGCGCGGAAGTCGGGGAAAAGGTGCGTTTGGCCGGTTTGCCGCCAGTTTTCCTCTGATGAAAGACGATTTCCTGGAACTTTTATGCTTGCATGCCCATCCCACTTGCGAACCAACTGAACGCTGTGAAATGACTGAGTCTTCGCTGACGGTTTGGTTCGCGCGATGTTGCTGTCAACATTTGATTGCTGCTGACCTCATTCGATAAACCAAAACGGCATGCCCGCTGAGTGATCCGAGACAGAATTGCTAATAACATCGCCATGAACATTTAGATGTGTGTGAGTCCCCATCACGGGGCTGGTCGCGGACTGTGAGTCCTCGGTCGTCACACATCAGCACTACCTAAACGGCTACACTAAGTCATGCCTTCACGCTTCGTATGACACGAAGCTTAACCAAGGGCAACCTGAAAATCACCATGTCGCTTCCTGATGAAAAAATGAACGAGTTGCTTTCGGCGCACCTGGATGGTGCGTTAAGTGACCAGGAGCGTCTAGACGTTGAGCAGTTGCTTGCTGACGACCAAGAGGTTCAGGAAGCGTTCGACCGCATGCAAGCGTTGCGTGACTCATTCCGCATGGCCATGCAGGTCCCCGCTGGGGTCTCGTTGAGAGAGGACTTTGCCCAGCACGTCGTCCAAGCCGCGATTGAGCAGTCGGCGGAGTTTGATTCATCGCATCCGCTCTCCAAGGCAGCTCGCAGCGAGCCGAATAACGTTCTGCGGCAAGAGCCGTCAAAAACAAGCTCTCGCAATGTTTGGTATGCGGTCGCAGTGGCTGCGGCCATCATGATGGTCGCAACGTTGGCATGGAAACGATTTGCTGACCAACAACCCAATGGTGATCTCGCTAAAACCAACCAGCAACCGAATGGCGATCAGCCTGCTTCGCCAAATCAACAGCGACCCGATCAACAGCGACCAGACATTGAACAACCTCGTCCTGACCAAGCACTGGCGGGCAACGATTCAACGACTTTGCCTTCCACCGCATTGATTCCCAAGTCAGCTGACCCGCTCGAAGACAAGCCAGGCGTCGCTGATCCAATCAACTCGGTGGCAAACGCCGACGTGGGAACCAGTCCTCCTTCGGCGATGTCTGGTGCTCAGGCCAACAATTCTGCCGTGCCGATGATTGACAAGCCCGGCTTGCAATCGTCACCGCTTGATCACCCCGGATTGGTTTCATCAGGCGGACCCAAGGCCGTTGGGGCATTGAAGGTCTTGCCGGTCATTGATGTTCAGTTGACCGAGGCCGGTCGAGATGCGGATGCGTTTGGCACCGCGTTGCAAGCCGCTGGCTTTAAAGTGGGCGCTGAGCAGGAAGTCGATGATGACTTGGCTGCCGCAGCCATCAAGAAGCATGAGAAACAAGACGGTGAGAGTTCGCTGTTGGTTCAAGGTGCAGCTGTTCCAGCACCGCGGCAAGTAATGTTGCTTTATGCTCCCGCAAAGAAACTGGATCGTTTTATCTTGACCTTGCATGCCGATCGTGAAGGTGTTTCTCACGTTGGTTTTTCGATGCTGATCTCTCAGCTAGACCCTGAACTGGTCAAGTCAATCGAATCGGCAAAGCCTTTGGATTCCACCACGGTCCAGCACCAAGGCAGTGCATTGCCAATGGTGACGCAGCTAGAAGAGCAATTCGATGCATGGAGCGATGGACTTGCTGACCGAAGCTTTCTACCGGTTGACGAAAACTTTCAGGGTGCGTCGATGACTCCGTCGGCCGCCGGTGAACCTCTGGATCAAGACAACGGCCCTGACGTGTTGGCAGTGGCTCTGTTCTTGATCAAATAACCCGGCATGGGGTTTTGATTTGAAGCGGCATCTTGCCGCGTTTTTGTTGCCAGATCAAGCCTCTGGCGACTGAGCCCTCTTCCCTGTACGCCGGCAGGAAAGCCAAAGCTATCCTTCACTGTCCATGCCAAGTTGCTTCATCTTGCGATACAGGTTGGACCGGTGAAGTTCCAGTTTCTCGGCGGCTTCGGTCACGTTGCCGCCGCACTCCGCGATGGTGTTGCGAATCTGTTCGATTTGAAACAGCCTGGTCGCCTCATTTAAGCTTGCTGGCCATGCTTGAATGCCTGGAGTTAATGCCGAGTGCGTGACGCTGCCGACGGGCGATGCTGGTTGGGCTTGGTTCGCCCCGGTCAGTTGCAAGTCGGCCGCGCGGATTTGATCATCGGGCGTTAGGTAGCAGATCCGTTCCATGGTGTTGCGAAGCTCGCGTACATTTCCCGGCCAGGAATGACCGAGCAGTGCTTGCTTTGCGGAGTCGTTTAGGGCCGGGACGCGTCTTCCAATCTGACTGCAAAAATGGTGCAAGAAGTGTTCGGCCAACACCAGGACATCTTCGCCTCGGTCCTTGAGGTCTGGCAGCGAGACGGCCACCACGTTTAGCCGGAAGAACAAGTCTTGGCGAAAACGTTTTTGCTCGATCAAGTCTTCCAGCGGCTGATTGGTGGCGGCGATCACGCGCACGTCGACCGGGATTGGTGTGCTGCCCCCGACACGTACGACTTCGCGTTGTTCTAACACGCGGAGCAGTTTCGCTTGACCGCCGGGGCTCATGTCCCCGATTTCATCCAGGAACAGAGTTCCACCGTTGGCCATTTCGAATTGTCCCATTCTGGCCGAGGATGCATCGGTGAAAGCCCCTTTTTCGTGGCCAAACAGTTCGCTTTCCAGCAGTGACTCCACCAGTGCGGCGCAGTTGACAGCGGTGAAGGGGCCACTGCGACGATCGCTTTGGTAGTGCAGGTGTTTGGCGACCACTTCCTTGCCGGTCCCGTTACTGCCAAGCACCAGCACACTGAGTTCCGTTTTGGCAACACGTTGAGCGGTTTGGCGAATCGCTTCGATCGCCGGGTGTTGGCCGATCAAAGGAGATTGACCGGCAGCATCTTGGATCAGGCGATCCCGCGACACGGTCAGGGATTGTTGGCTGCGCAATGTCTCGATGGCAACCGCTGCATGGGTGGCAAGATCGGTCAGCACGATCGCGTCGTTGTTATGAAAGCCGCCGTCGATTTTATTCAAGGCCTCGAACACACCAATGGTCTGTCCCTTGCGTCCGATCAACGGAACGGCGACCAGCGACTGAGTGGCAAACTGCAAGTCTTGGTCGACTTGACGGTTGACGCGAGATTCATCGTCACTGCCCTGATTCCAGATTTGAATCTGCCCGGATGCCAAGGTTTCGCCTACCACACCGGCATCGTCTGGCACTTCAAGTGAATCACCTTCGATACCGATCGCGGGGCGGCCGATCAGCTTTTTCCGTCGCTTGTCCCACAGGAAGATACTGGCACGCTGGCAGTGCAACAGTTCAACCGCGGTATCCGCAATCTTGTGCAGCAGTGACGATTCGCCATCAGTGTCATCGACGTCGTCGTACCAGTGTGCCGCTGCGCTAAACACCTTGGCAAGCTGTTCAATCCGTAATCGATCCGAATCGGATTGGTTGACCATCGCAATCAGCGCCGCGAGATACTCGCTGGCCAACGCGGTGGCTTCGATGGGTGACTCTGCCTGCAGTTGGACCAACAGCACGCTAGACTGCAGCGTGTCCGAGATCGGTGCTGCCAGCCATTCGTTCTGGCGAGTGACGCATTCGCGGTCGAGCGCTTCGGCCAGGCAGGATTCCGCGGCGCTGCTCAGTGATTGGCTGTCTGCGGCGGACTCTGGTGCCGAGAGGCGTTTCGTCCAGGCGTCGGTAGCCTGCACGGCAACGTGGACGGCAGCGACGGATGCTTGCTGACGAAACGAGTTCAGTAACTCGCTGAGTAGCGGCTCGCTGGAGGCTGGCGCCACCGCCAGCTGGTCCAGCAATCGTTTGGTTGCAGCAAGCAGCCATTGCGGCTGCCGAGAAGAAGATGGTGGAGGGCTCATAAGAGCCATTGTGGACGATTGTCCGTTCCCTGTGGAGTCGAGGGGCTAGAAATATGGAAAAGCTTCTTGGCCCGCATGCTTACACCAAGCGAAACTCAGGCGTTTCTTTTTCGACGACTCAAGACGCCAACGCTCATCAACGCCCATAAGGCGAATGAAGCAGGCTCTGGTAGATTCCCGTTCGATCCTTCGCCAATGAGTTCCCAGTCGCTTGCGAGCGTCAAGCTATCATTCGCTGGAGTGTCGCCAATCGCTTGAAATTTTACGGCGACCTGACCGACATTTTCACCAGACAATCCACCACCACCAAGGTCTATGTTTTCCCCGTTTTCGCTGTTTAGAAACGGAGTGAAAATTGAATTTGCATTGTTCGCATCGATAAACGTGTCCAAATAACTTGAGGAGAATCGGATTTGGAACGTCAGGGTGCTTTGGGGCGCGATGCCGTTAGTACCACCACTCGCGACATCTGTGCCTAAGTAATCGTACTTCAGTCCCCCGCTGCCAATGCTTACATTCCAATCATTCGGATCGAGATCAAAGACCGTCATGTCATAACCGCCGGTCAGATCGTCTTGATTGACCGGATTGATATTTGCATCAGGATTCAGATTGAATGCAAAGAAGTCGATCGTCGGAACGCCCGTTCCTGTGCTCTCATTTTTTAACGTGGCACTCAGTAGATCGCCGGCTAATCGTTCGATTTTGAAGCTGAAGCCAACTTGAACATTGTTGTGTTCAGTGCTGTTCTCAGTGAAAATCACTCCGCCATTGACCGATGCCGCCGAGCAGATAGAAAGGAATAACGCAAGTAGTAGTTGTCGCATGATCAAATCGCCCCGTGCGTGATACATGTTTTGATTGAAGAAAGCAGTGCGAGATATGCCGCCTGATCTCGTTGCTTGGTTGGTGGGAGTGGTTTTGTACGGATCCCCTCCGCCGAAGGGTTCCGTCTTGGCCGCCTGGCGGTTCTGAATCTATCAGATGTCGATGGCTCTGCAACGGCGTTCGGGCTAAATTGTGCGCCTTTTCATGTTTCTTTGTCGTTGCCCAAGTTCCCATCAGCCGTTTTGGCCTCAGCCACGCTTTTCCCATCAGCCGTTTTGGCGGGGTTTGGTGGCTGGCCGGCAGCGAATTCAGCTAGTAATGCCGCCGATGAGGCCAAAGTTGACCGTTCGCGGAATAGACGAACCGGCGTGTTTGGGGCTATAAACTGGGCTCTCGCAATCGTTGATCCGTTGGGCGCTGTGTTCACTCGCACAGCCGCTCGCCAACACACTGGCCAGAGTTCAACGATTCGCAGCAAGCTATCACCTACAGGGAAAACGGAAAGAGATGCAATTTCAGGGTAAAAAAGGGCTGATTCTGGGCGTCGCCAACGAAAACTCCATCGCTTGGGCCATCGCCAAGGAAATCATGGAAGCAGGCGGCACCTGCGGTTTCACTCACCTGCCAGACCCACCTAACGCCGAGCGACAAAAGAATCGATTGCGTGTATCCAAGTTGACGGACAAGTATGAAAATGCTGCGTTCCTGATGCCCATGGACGCTCAGAAAG
Source organism: Stieleria bergensis (assembly GCA_007745635.1). Classification (GTDB taxonomy): domain Bacteria; phylum Planctomycetota; class Planctomycetia; order Pirellulales; family Pirellulaceae; genus Stieleria; species Stieleria bergensis. The sequence goes on along the minus strand of CP036272.1, from coordinate 5,738,668 downwards.
ACGAGGACATCAAGGCCGTCTTTGACGCCACGGCGGAGAAGTTTGGCAAGATTGACTTTGTCTTACACTCAATGGCCTTCGCCGATCGCGACGACCTGAACAAAGACACCATCTTCACCAGTCGAGCCGGATTCGCCCTGGCGATGGACGTCAGCGTGTACACCCTGCTGGCCTGTGCCGGAGCAGCCAAGCCAATCATGAACGAAGGTGGCTCGATCGCCGCAATGACCTACTTCGGTGGTGAAAAATGCGTTCCCGGTTACAACGTGATGGGCGTTTGCAAAGCAGCCCTGGAAGCCGCCGTTCGTTACGCTGCCTACGACCTTGGCCCCAGCGGCATCCGAGTCAATGCACTCAGTGCCGGACCTGTGCGAACGCTGGCCGGTCGTGCCGCTGGTGTTGACGAAATGCTGAAGTTGTACGATCGCATGGCGCCCCTGGGACGCAATATCACGCACCAAGAAGTCGGCCGCACGGGAGCCTTTTTGCTGAGCGAGATGAGCGACGGGATCACCGGTGAAATCTTGCATGTTGACGGTGGCTACAATGCGATGGGCAGCCCAGGTCGATTGCTCGATGACTTAAAGTAATCCGACCACAGCCTTGTGACTGGGGCCCTGTAACTGGGGCCTTGTGATTGGGGCCTTGTGATTGGGGCCTTGTGATTGGGGCCTTGTGATTGGGGCCTTGTGATTGGGGCCTTGTGATTGGGGCCTTGTGATTGGGGCCTGTTGCTGGCCAAATTGATTCTCTTGACTGATCTCCATCCTCCAAATCGATTGCACTGATTCATGGTTCGTACTGCAAGCACGATGTTACCGCTGGGCACGCAAGCTCCGGCCTTTGATTTGCCCGAATGCACAGGCGGCAACTATTCGTTGGAACAAGCACAGGGCGCCAAAGCACTGTTAGTCATGTTCATTTGTAATCACTGCCCTTATGTCAAGTTTGTTGCCGACCAGTTGAAACGGCTGGCCGACGACTATGCCGACAAAGGTGTGGCCGTGGTGGCCATCAGCAGCAACGATGCGGATGCGTATCCCGATGATTCACCCGAAGCGATGGCTGCCGAAAAAGCCGCCCGTGGGTATGCGTTTCCTTATTTGTTTGATGCGGATCAGTCGGTCGCGCAAGCCTATGCCGCCGCGTGCACGCCGGATTTCTTTCTGTTTGATGCGGATCAAAAACTGGCCTATCGAGGCCAGCTCGATAGCGCTCGTCCCAGCGGTGACTTGCCTGTGACGGGGGAAGATCTGCGGGCAGCGATCGACGCGGTGCTCTCTGGTGAGGCGATTGCCGAACCTCAAAAAGCGTCGCTGGGATGCAACATTAAATGGAAGCCCGGCAACGAGCCACAGTACTTCAATCCCGCTGGCGTCAGCTAAGTGCTGTCCTATCTGAATGAGTTGACGTTGCGGCTGGCGGCTGGGATGCAGAATGTTGATCCCAGCCTCAGGAAGCTGCATGCAACCTGGCTGTTGCAGCAGCAGCGACTTGATGGTGGGTTTGCGGGCCGCGAAGGTGAGAGCGACCCGTACTACACTGCTTTTGCGCTCCGCAGTTTGCTGATCTTGGACGCTTTGACAGAAGAGGTCGCCAATGACGCTGCCGAATTTTTACGCACGCGTTTGACGCGTCGTGAAGGTATCGTCGACCTGATTTCACTGATCTTCGGTGCCGCCATCTGCGAAATGGCAGGCGGTGCACAAGTGATTCAGGACGGTCAAACTCAGTGGGTTGACAACTTGGTTCAGTTGCTGCGTTCGTTGCGAACCGATGACGGTGGCTTTGCCAAAAGCCCCGAAGGACGCGCCGGCAGCACCTATCAGACGTTCCTGTCGACGCTTTGTCTGGAATTGATTGGACGTCAGCCCGATGATCCCGATCAAGTCATCGCGTTCTTGCAATCGCAGCAACATCCCGATGGCGGTTTTCTGGAAATTCGCGTCGCCAAACGCGCTGGTGTGAATCCCACCGCCGCCGCGATCGGTACGCTGAAAACGCTCGGTCAGCTGGAGGTCGCTCAGCATCATGCGACCGTCGATTTCTTGGCCGAAATGCAGTCCGACGAAGGTGGTTTCACAGCCAATACTCGCATTCCGTTTGCAGACCTGTTAAGTACTTGCACCGGAATGATTACACTGCATGACTTGAATGCTGCAGAGCAAGTCGATGGGGCGGCGCTGCGGCGCTATGCCGAAAGCATGCAGCAACCCAATGGTGGATTCGCCGGGTTCTACATGGATCAAACGGCCGATGTGGAATACACGTTTTATGGCCTGGCCACCTTGGCGCTGACTCATTGAGTGAGCATTCCCACGGCCACTGATGAAAACGGGACAGGATTGATGACTCAACTGATCGTAGAAAACGTCTCCAAAGGTTTTCCAAACGGCGAGCAATCGCTCACCGTCTTGCAAGAGGCAAGTTTGCAGCTTGCTGCAGGCGACTCGTTGGCCATTGTCGGTCCCAGTGGTAGCGGCAAGACCACACTGCTGCAGATCATCGGAGCATTGGATCGACCCGATTCGGGAACCGTGCAGTTGGACGGAGAAGATCCCTTTAGCTTGTCCGAAAATGATTTGGCGGCGTGGCGAAATCAACGCATCGGGTTCGTGTTTCAAGATCATCACCTGTTGCCGCAGCTGACGGTGATGGAAAATGTCCTGGTGCCCACACTCGCCGGTCATTCCTCCGGAGACGCGTCGCAAGCTAGGGCCACTGAGTTGCTAAACGCCGTGGGACTGGATCAGCGTTGCGATCACCTGCCCGGACAATTGTCCGGTGGTGAACGCGAGCGAGTGGCGATCGCCAGAGCCTTGTTGATGAAGCCAAAGTTGATCTTGGCTGACGAGCCGACGGGAAATCTTGATCGACGCACGGCGACTGCCGTCACCGAAGTGTTGCAGCAGTTGCAACGTGAGCAACAAGCCATTCTGATCTGCGTCACGCACAGCGATTCTCTGGCCGATGCAATGGACCAGAAACTCGAACTGCTCGATGGAAAGCTGCACGCGGCGACGTAGAGTTCAGCTGGTTGGCGGTGGATTGCAGCGCCAAAGCATTGGCGTGACATTGTGCATTGGCGTGTCGGTGGGGTCAGGCTTTGTGTCCTAACGTGTCACGACAAGTGAAAGGATGACAGTGTCTCGCTGATCGCACCTGTCGCGGCCGGCGGTGGTTTTCTTTTCCATTGACCCACGTTGTCCCATGACTGCAATCGCCATTGAACAGGCACCCGGTTCGTTGGTGCGTAATCCTCTTGTCGGAACCTCGCTCACTGCTGAATGTCTTGCTGATTGGAGCGACAGCCAGTCGGCGTGGTCGGATGCGGAACCAGCTGCCCAAACCAAGTCTTCGCCAGCAGAGTCCATTCAGGCAAAGGCAGAGTCTATTCAGGCAAAGGCAGAGTCCATTCAGGCAAAGGCAGGGCCGAGCCAGTGTTTTTCTGATCCACCTGCTTTGGCGGCATCGCCGTCGATGGAGAATTGTGATGCTCTGCTGGTCTCGTTGGCCTCACGGCGCATCATCGTCGCCAGGCGCGGGCAGCGCGTCTGCCTTTGGTCCGCGGAGCGATTTTGCCGACCGTTGCGTTCGATCAAGCCCGGTGAGAAAGTGTTTTACAATGGCCAGTTGGATACCGTCCGCGCCATTGCCATCTATTGATTGCCAATCGAGACACCGCCACCGGTTTCGTTGCTTTCGCGGGCCGCTTTCAAGGCCAACGAGGCTTCATACGAGTCGCTCAGTCCGCCAAGGTCGCGGACCAAGCTGGTCACGTTTCGGTGAAACTGGCGCAACATCCGTTGACCAATCAGTGATTCGGTTTCCAAGGACTCCACATGGCGTCCAGCATCATCAAACCAAACCAACGTCGATGGGAAATCGGCAAAGGCGACGCCTTTTTCGCATTGGATCTTCATGGTTGCCGGTGATCGAAACGTTGCCGCTTCTTGCCAGTGTGCAGGCAATTGGCTTTCGGTCGCGATCTCAGCAACGACGGATGGTTGCAAATCGCAATTAGGTAAATTAGGACGGGTCGCTGAACCGTCAAGCCCCGCCGGGATACCTGTCCCTTTTGTCTCGCCAACGTTGCCAGCGAACTGAAACACCATGGTTTGGTAGCTCGATGGATCACCAGCAGTGATCACTGATTGAGGCGCATGGCCGACGATGTAGCGACACCAATCAACCCACTCTACCAAATCCGAATCATTGGCCGATTTGCCACCTGGCGTTGAAGTGGCTTCGGCGCGTTCAGGGCCGGCTGTTTTGCCAGCTTGGCGGTGGATGCGGATGGAAAGTGGCTTTCCCAAGTGAGTGGCGATCAGTTCTTTCAAGCGAATGGTCGTCGGAGCGAACCGCCGTGGCAGTTCGATCATAAACGACACGCCGCTTTCTTCGATCTCTTTCAGGACCGCGTGGTGCTTCTCGGTGTCAAAGTCCAAGCCTGCGGCCCAGTAAACGGCTTTGCCTGCGCGGCAGGCAGCCAAGGCCGGCAGCCAACCGAGCCAACATTGCTTGAGCACCAAAATGGCGTCAATGTCGCCGCGCTGGACGAGCGAGTGAAATCCATCAATCGGATCCGCCTCAAACTCTGCCGCGGCGTTCTCTGCCAGTTTCGAGATGGTGCTGTAGACGGCACGCACATCAAATCGGTCATCTAAAACGCGCAGCGCTGGTCGATAACGCGTCTGCCATAAGTCACCGAGGCCGATCAGGCCCAATCGCAGCTTCATTAAGGCTCTCTTCTTTCAGTCAAGCGTTTGACCAGCTGTCCATTTTGCTCTCGCGCCGATCCACGTGGCAATGCTACCAGGGATTGCCAGCCGATCGAACCAAAAAAACAGCCCGCCGGCATTTTCTTGCTGCATTGACTCGTGACGGGTTTTCCACATGAATTTTGGGGCGGGTGCAAGAAACTTTTACCAGCTCCTGCAGAGGGGTATCTGATTGTTAATGTGAATCAAGGCGGTCTTATTGTTGAATAAGGGGAAACGGGTGGGTAGAGGGTAGCGATTTGTACGTTTGGGTGAGTTACGCCGCCGAGGAGGAATTCTATACTGCTCGCTTGCCTTTTGCTTTCTGTCTCGGATTTCGCGAGAACTTGTCGCGACTTTCATTGAACTGACAGAACATGACATGAGTGACGCCCGTTGAAAACCATCGGTGCGTTTGATGAAGCGGGTGGCTGGCCATCGGGTGGATTGCCTGATGGACAGCGATTTTTCCTTCATCTTCCGTCTGTGCGACTGCCTGAGCGGCGCGTTCAGATAGGCATGCCTCAGTGCAAGATCACTTGAGCGCCTGCGGGGAATTGAGGCGGTTTGGGACGTACCACAACCACCTCTCGGGCCTCGAAATCACTCATGTCGTGTGCAGCTAACACAATTGCAACACTCAACAAGTGAGTAACCCTGAGATGATGGTTTCGTATGTCGTCACGCTGGCACTGCTTTTTACGACGGTAGCAGAGCCCGCAACTAACCCGGCAGTTAAAAAGGAAGACTACGCAGCGGCCTACAAAGAGGCAGTGGAGCAGGACAAGCCTTTGCTGGTCGTGGTGGGCGCTGAATGGTGTCCTGCGTGCACTAGCTTGAAGAATTCAACCCTTTCGCCAATGCTCCAGAGCGGTGAATTGGACACTGTCAGCTTTGTTCAGATTGACCACGACCAAGATCGGGATTTGTCTGATCGTCTGACTCGAGGTCAGCGCTCGTTTCCGCAGATCATTCTGTTTTCCAAGAACGGATCGGGACAATGGGTCCGTCAACAGCTGAAGGGATTCCAGTCCAAGCAGCCCGTTCGCCAGTTGATCCGTAACGCCGTGGGCAGCTAACGCTGACTGAGGCTGATCAGTGCTCTGAACTCCAGGACGTTGTTTTCTGGAGCAGAGTTTTGGGGCGTCGAATCTGTGCCCCGTCTCTGCGGTGCCCAGCAAGGCTGCGCGTTCTTACCGCACACACGAAGTCTCCCAGCAAGCCAGGCCGCTTCGCACGCCTCGCCACTCGCTAGGCGTTTGCTGAGCTCAGTCCGTCTGGTTTGGGATGTGAAATGCTGACCGGATGCGTTTCTGGCTTCGGCGAGCCCTGTTTTTCTGCCCCCGAATTTTCAGTCAAAGCGGCGTCGGCTTCTGCGAGAGGTCTTTGGAGATCAATTGGGGCATCGCTATGATGTAGGCGACCGAGGCTTCGATTCTGTTGCATGCAGTGATCCGTTGCGAAGCCTGACCTTGCATCTCGTAGATATGGCTTCTCTGATGATCCCCGACCATTTGCAACATGTGATCCAAGCGGACCGCCCATTAGCCCCCTTGGTGTGGCTAGGCATTGGCGGCCCAGCACGCTTTTTCGCTGAGCCGGTCGAGATGGAGCAGCTTCAGCAGTTGGCTCAATGGGCTCACGAAAACAGTCTGACCGTGCGGATCCTGGGATCCGGCAGCAATCTCTTGGTGCGGGAAAGCGGCTTCGATGGCCTGGTGATTTCACTTGCCGCAGCGGCCACCAGTGGTTTGACGCTTCAGGACAACCAGCTGATTGCGGGGGCTGGGGGACAATTGTCGCACGCGATTGTCAAAGCCGTTGGTGGTGGTTTGGGTGGATTGGAGCATTTAGTGGGCATTCCCGGCTCGATCGGTGCTGCCGTCGTTGGCAATGTTGCCAGTGGTGGACGTGACATTGGCGCCGTTGTCGATTCGGTTCGGATCTTAGAGGACGATGGCTCGTTAAAGAATTTGGGTAAGGACGACATTAGTTTCACCCACCAAAAATCGTCCTTGGCGGGACTGCGTGTGGTCGAGGTCACGTTCCAGCTTGAACCCACTGACGCCGGGCAGATGACCAAGCGGTTGCAAAAGCTGTGGATTGCCAGAAATGCCTCGATCCCCGCAGAAATGGAAAGGATTGCCGCGCCGTTTGTCGATCCTGATGCCATGAGCGCTCGCGAGTTAATCAGCAGCGTCGGCTTGTCCGGCATTCGCGAAGGCGAAGTTTCGCTTGATCCCGCTCAACCGCAGTACCTGCTGGCACATCCCGGTGCGACCAGTGAGCATTGCTTGAAATTGATCGAACGCGTTCGTGAACAGGTCTTATTACAGACTGGGATTGACTTGCAGTTGAACTTGCAGATTTGGTAAATCCAGGTTGGGCCAGCTCGTTTGATCGGTCCACAACCGTGTCCACAACCTGCGGCCATTGCGTGCTGGTTGTGTGATGGTCACTGCGTGATTGGCATGTTCCTGCAGATCGTCTGCAACACCGTTTGATAGCTCACTGGCAATCGAACCAGAATTCCCACGGAAGGGAGCCGCGTGATGGCACCGAAAAAGAAGCCTTCACCAAAACCGAATCGATTGGTGTCCATCACCACAGTGTTGCTCAAAGCGCCCGCTGCGTGGTCTCTTGCCGTGTTGGCTGGCTTGATGGTGATCACGTTGATCGGTTACAGTCGCTGGTACCAGCCTTATTTGCAAGAGCATTATGCGAGTATTGATCCTGCGAAAATCAGGCTCTCAGAACCGCATGCCTTCGTCCATGCCGATTTGGTTCAAGAGGTCTTTGACAAGACCAAGCTTGACGAAACCACTCCGCTGGATCCAGCGGCGACCGCTAAGCTTGCCACCGCATTTGATAGTCATCCATGGATCAAGCAAGTGAACATGGTGCAGAAAGAGGCCTTTGGATCTTTCTTCGTTGATGTTGATTATCGCTATCCCATTGCTGTTTTCCATTTGACCGGCACTCCTCAGTGGCTCGCTGGGGTGGAGGCGTATTTGGCTGATCTGGGATTTCCAACCGACGGTGGGATGGATAACTTGTTTTATCCCGTCGACGATGAAGGCTTTCTATTGCCAACCAGTGGCATGACGGAATCCGACGCCCGGGAGATGATTCAGATCGAAGTTGGCGATGTCTTCCCAAGCGGCAGCCCTGGAACGCCGTTTGGTGATCATCGAGTCGAAGGGGCAGCCACACTGGCAAGTCTGTTGAAAGTCCATGCCAGCGACGTCAAGGTGAAACGCATCATCGTGGATCAAGCGACTCGGTCCCAGTCCGTTCCACAGATGCGTTTGACGATCAATGATGACGTCGAAGTGATCTGGGGCAGCCCACCGGGGAAAGAGCTACCGAGTGAGCTGGGATTAAAAGAAAAGATCGCTGAACTCAATCGTGGCCAGCTTAAAAAAGGTGACGACCTGCGCACGGCAAGGCAAACGCGTCCGAGCGACATGTCGCCGATCAAGTAGGGTTTGCTGATTTAGTCAGCACTGCTGGCTCGGTTGGTAGAGCCAAATCTGGCTAACGCTAACGCAGCAGATGACACTTGCTCTCTCGACGGAACGCCCGAAAGCAAGTGCGGAACACCTACGGCGCAGCGCAGTCCATGATGACGTTATCTTCATCGAACAGAATCAGGGAAACGCACCACGGTTGCCAGCGAGATTCTATCGAGCGGATTGTCATCACACCGAAGTTTCCGAACGCCGAAGGTGTTCTACACCATAGCCCAGGGTCGCGCAGCGCACCCTGGGGACAGGCTGTTTGGCGTGTTCACCAAGCAGCAGTTCACCAGGTCAGGACTTACAACTGATTGCCCAGCAGGTTCAAGAACAAGGCGTAATCCAGGCCATCGATCGCGTCATCGCCATCGAGATCCAGGCGATGGTCATAGCGCTGCGTCCCGCCAGGCTGTTGGTAGGATTGTGCGAACAGGCCGAGGTCAATGCCGTTAACATCTCGGTCTCCGTTGCTGTCACCAAGCAATCGAAAGAACCCGTCATTAGCGGCCAGCGCACCTTGGGCGGTGCCCAGAGTGTAGTCGGCAAGCATGGGGTAATTGTCAGCGCCGGATGAGCGAATGAAGTCGGCAACGATTCGCAGTTCGTAATTCCCATCTGGCAGCGGTTGATTTCCCTCGGGCGGGGTCAGGCGAGGGAAAATGGTGAGCAGCGATTTTCCATCAACGGTTTGAAGTTGTGCTTGCCAGCCGATGGGCAAGGTTTCCTCCAGGTGTCGCAGGCGGACCGCTGAGCCCAATTGACTTCCATCGATGGGCTGATTGAAGGTCACTAAGATTTCGTCCAGTTGGCTGCGCGTCTGGGCACCGTTGTTGATGACGATCGATTCGACCAGCAAGTCTGTGGCCGTGGCGGTAACAGCGAAGCGATACGGTGACTGAGCACTGTCGTCGCTATGGATGATGATCTCGGCATTGCTGAGGCCAGCTGTGTCGGTCACAAAGCGAACATCAAACGAGTAAGACTCGTTAGGCTGAATGGTTTGGGGAGCGGTTCCAGCGATCGCGAAACGGTTCGCATGATCGCCGCCGATTTGGATGTCCGTGACGTTTAACGCTCGATCGCCAGTGTTATGGACTTGATACGTTCTGCTGGGTGATTCGCTACCGACGGCGACCAAGCCAAAGTCGGTGCCGTCGTTAACATCCGCAGTCAAGTCGCCGTTGGCGATCACGGTTGCTGGGCCGCCGCGAACTTCAATGTTCGGTGCTGGAGTGTCGTCGTTGTGGATGATGTACTGCAGCGATCGATCCGGCGTGGGCCCACCGTGATGGCTGGTGAAGGTGAGAAGAAACGTTTCATCGGCTTCTGCGACCGTGTCACCAGCGAGGCTGATTTGGAGGTCGACGGCTGATTGTCCGGCGGCAAACGTTGCCGTGCCCGATGGGTAGCCACCCACAAAGTCACTTGCCGAAGCGGGGTTGGCACCGGTCGGCGAGATCGACCACGTGAACGTGCTGGCTTTGTCAATGAATCCCGTACGATTGATTTCCAGAGTGCGCGTTTCGGTGGCGGCATTGCCTTCAGTGATGGAGCTTAGTTGGGTTAGGACCGCAGGCAATGGCTGGCTAACGTTGGTCCATGTTGTGTAATCCGATTCGTCATACCGAGCAATCTGAGTCCAGGGCTGCGCGTCGATCGAGTATTCCAACACGACATCTTCCCCTGCCGATGTCCCCTTCATTCCGCCGCCGTTCCGGCTGGCGAAGATGATCGAAAAGTCGGCTGTTGCTCCGGGTGCCGGACGAAGGGGGATCGTTTCTGCAAACCGTTCCCCGCCGGCATTAAAGAATAAAGCGTTGCCCTGGGATTCGGGAAAGATCCCTGAAGCGATTCCGCTTTCGATGGATGCCCATTTGGTCTGATCCAAATTGGGGTCAAAGTCGTCGCTGACATCGGTGCTGGTGACGACAAAGTCATCAAACGCCCAGTTGTCACCGTTTGCAGAACTGAAGGCAACCTGCCTGAGTCGCAGTGAAGCACCGACATCCGTGTTGATGATCGATTCATCTTCTACGATGACAATGGATGCGCTGCCTTGGTTGGCAATGATTTCATAGTTGCCGTTGCTGGAGGGCAGTAAACTGACCAGGAAGGTCTCGTTGCCTTCGACAACCAGGTCTCCTTCAATGGGAACGTCAAAGCTGGCCGTTGTCTGATTGGCGGCAAACGAAACGGTTCCGGTCAGATCACTGTTCAAGTCATTGGCATCGGCCGCGTCATTGGATGGGAAACTGATCTCCCAGTCGATGTCTTGGGCCAGCGTGGTGGTCCCGCTGCGAGTGATGGTCAGGGTTGCCGTGCCGCCACTCTCAACGTCTCCTTCGTTCAGGCTGGTCGATTCAGCATCGATTTCGAAGAACACCGAACCTTCGAGCAGTTCTCCATAGGCAACGCGATCGGCAACGTCATATCCGGTCGCGCTGACAATGCGAACGGCGAAGGATTCAGTTCGCTCGTTGAGTGCGTCTTTAAGCGAAGTCAGGTGAACTGCCGCCGTGCCCTGCGAAAGGCTGACGACTTGACTGACTGGCGAACTAAAGTCAGCACCACTGGCCGAAAACGGTGCTGACTGGCCGGGCGTTTGCTGGCGAACGGCTGCGATTTCAATGGTCACATCCGTGTTTCCGCCGTCGCTGGAACTGATCGTGAACACCGCGTCTGCGCCTTCCCACACGGTCGCATTGGTAGCGGTGATCGAGACGGTTGGATTGCTTGCAGCGATGCCAGCGATTTTCACTTCGTACTGACCCAACGATCCGTAACCGCTGTATCCCTGGGGGCTCGATTGGCTGTACGGGGTTGGTGACGGTTCGCTGAACGTGTCGGTGGCCGGGGCATAAGTGATGTTTCGGGCGACGCCCTGAACACGAATGAAATACTGTCCTGCGGCCAAGTTTAGGTCGGCGAAAGGGGCGTTCAGTGCGTTCGATGGATTCGCTTCTGCAATGAAGTTGCCTTGGTCGTCGTACAGTCCAGCCCAAAGATCTAGATTGGGTTTGTAGGCCAACGCATCGACATCAATCGAGACCGTTGCCAGGGACGTGCTGAACTGGAACCAATCCACATCGGTGTTGCGTTCGATGATGCCGAACTGAGTCGCAGAGGTTCCCCCACTTTCGTCCAGTTGTGTTGCCCCGGTGCGTGTGTTCGAGTGATCGTCGGCCAAGTAGGGAAAGTTATCCGTCGAGACAATCAGGGACAGGTCGTCTTCGGTCTCTGAAGCGTTGTAATAATCCCCATTGTTCCACTGCGTCACCTGCCGGCTGAGTGCACCGCCCAGGATTGGCCCCCAGCTGGTGCTGCCGCTGCCATGCCCGTTGTAATAGGTTGTGCTGCCTTGGCCATCATGGTGCAGGCCCAGGAGGTGTCCCACTTCGTGTGAAACGGTTTCACTGCCGGTTGCCAAGCCACGGTTGTAGATGAACGCGGCTTCATCGGTCCGATCATCAAAGGCGCCGATAAAGGCCTGCCCACCACAGCCGCACTTGCTAAACGAATCGGTCGTCATCACAGCGCGGGCTCCCCAGCGTGTATCGCCAGAGTCGTTGTAGATCAGGTCATTGACATCAGCCGGTTCTTCGGTGGTAACGTTCACTTCAAACGGGGCGAAGTCTTCGGCGACCACTTGCCAGATTTGCTGGATCAAGGTCAGCTGACTGTCGCTAAAGTTGTTTCCGCTGCCGCCCCAGTAATTCGGGTGAACGATGGTGCTTTCGTTGTAGAAGCTGTTCCAAGAGGTGCCGCTGGAAGTGTGGCCGTCGAAGTCCAGGTAGATCGTGTGATTCGCTCCTGGCCGGCTGTGCAGCAAGAACGTTTGATCGTTTGAAAACGGGCCTTGTGCGATGGTCTCATCATCGCCCGCATCTGAGCCGGCCGGAAAGTCACTGTCTGGATCATCATGATCGTCATGCGCCTCATCAATGGGCTCAGATTGCAGCGGCGTTACCGCTTGGACCGGTGCGATGGGGCGGCCAGGCATTCGTGGGCCATGAAAGAATCGCAGCGCCTGCGGATCGGTTTCAACGTCCTGCTGCGGATTGCCCGTTTGTGCCGAATCCCATTCCATGCCCAAACCGCTGGCTAACACCCGACGGGGCTCCAGCGTTTCGATCCATCCACGCCGACGTGAACGTCGGCGCGCTTGTTCCCTGTTTACGCGTCGTTGCGTCATCGGTGAATCTGAAAGGGCTGATAAGAAAGAGGAGCGCGTCAAGGACGAACCGCCTTGACCGTGGCAAGGTATCAACCATGCGGATTTGATTATTGCTGATTCTGGTTGTGTTTGAACGTCAATCAGCCGGTAATTCAGCACTTTGTGGAAGACTCTTTGCAGGCCCCCTGACTGGGTGTGCTGGGCTGGCTATCGATTGGAGCTCACTGCGGGCACAATCACTGGCGGCGCTTTAAAAAAGCCAACAGGTCCGCCATTTCTTGTGGGGTCACATCTTTTTCGATGCCTTCTGGCATGAGCGAGAGATCGTTTGAATGGATGCGTTCAATTTGTGCCCGCCCAATCACGTTTCGTTTGCCTTCACTCATCCTGAGCACGACCGACTGTTCATTTTCCGATTCCACTAAACCGGTAAACACTTGTCCATCGACCGTGAGCACGGTGTAAGAATTGAAGCGTGGTTCGACCTTGCCATTGGGATCCAAGATATCGTGTAGCAGAGCCAAGGAAGAGCGATTGCGTGTGTCAGAAAGGTCGGGGCCAACCGATTTGCCGTCTCCGTCGACGACATGACAGGCGGCACAGACGCGGCCAAAGACTTGCTGGCCGCGTTTGGCATTGGCTGCAAGAGCAAGTGCCGGCTGATACTGGGCAGCGACCTGTTGCCGATTCGCACTGACCGCGCCGCCGAATAATTTGGCCGCCTGATCGGCGATTTGTTTGTCGCGATGGCGCAGCAAACGGACTCGCCAATCAACGCTTAGCATCGAATGCGCAATGTCACCTTGCTGCATGGCGTCGAGTAGCTTTTGCAGCGAACTTGTTCGGCGCAACAGCAGTTGCAACGCCGTCGGTCGTACGGAGGCACCGATCTGATTCCATGAATCAATGATCAAGTCAAACGTTTCCGGGGTCGCATGTGCAGACAACGCATCAATGCAAGCAAGTTGTAACTGCGGTGCCGTTGAGCTGCTGAGCGTGCTGACAAACGCCTGGCGGTTGCGGTTGAAATCAGCGAATCCCAGTAGCTTCATCGCGGCAACACGTTGTCCCAAAGGTTGCTTGGGATCAAGCACACACTCGCTGCACTGTTGCATGCATTGGCTGATCCAATCAGCCGACTGCAGCCAGGGCAGTTGTGGCGAATCGCTTTGCGCATCGGAGACCAATCGCCGCAGGCTTAATCGTCCCAGCGGTCCTTGGTAGCGTGGCAAGCCCTGGCCGAACCCGCTGACGATCGCTGCTTGCCAGCGCAGTTCCAGCGCCGCTTCCGCATTGAGAAGCGACAACGTGCTGGCAACTTCAGCTTTGTCTCCACGCGCGCCAACGCAAGAGGCGAGTGTGCGAATCAAATGTTGAGCGCCAATCCGGTCGTCAGGTCGGAATTCAGGATCGTGAAGCAATTGCTCCAGCACGGCACCGCAGCGTGTGGACAGCGACGTCATCATGGCGTCAACAAACATTGGTTGCTGGCCATCGCGTTTGGCCGCTTGCACCAGTGCATGGGTTGCGGCGTCACTCTGATTGCCAGACAACGCGATCACTGCAGCACAACGGACACGTGGATTTGAATGCCGAGTCAGTTCGACAGCCCGCCTGAGAATCGCTGGTTCGTCGATCATGCTTTCACAGACCTTTAGTCCTGCGATCAGGCATTCTGGATGAGAATCAGCCAGCAATCCAATGCAGTCCGCCTGAGTCAATGCGTTAAGTCCCGCCAACGTCCAGCAGGCATGCAACCGAGTGGTGGCTTGGTCGTCATCAAGTTTGCCGCGGACGTGTTCGGCCAGTCCAGTGTCACCGTTTTCAACCAGCAAACGTTGAGCCAAGAATTGTCGCCATCCGTTCGAGTCGCTTAGCAGAGCGACCGCATCTTCGATGGTTTCCGCAGGTTCAAAGGCACGCGTTTGATCATGAGTTGGAACGATGCGATAGATCCGCCCACGATCATCGCCGGCACGCCAGTCCAATTGATCAGCGATCTCCTGGGGCAAGAATTTCGGGTGCTCGACCCACAGTCGGTACATGTCAGCCAGGTACAGGGCGTCGTCCGGCCCGGTGGCCAGGGACGCCGGGCGGAACCAGGTGTCAGTCGACGCAATAAAATCCGCCTTGGGGCGGGCTCGTGAAGCAATGAAGCGAAGCTCACTGGTGTCAACGATCGAACGTGTGACCAAGTGCCCGATGGGTTCGCAGACAAAGATACTTGATTGAAAGCCGGCCTCTCCCAAGCCACCCAAGTACGCCGTGGTGCCGCAAGCCGATGTATGGGTTCCGGCGTGTGACAGGTAGTTGCTTTTCATTTCCACTCGGGGAAACACAAGCGAGTCGCCTCCGGAAGCGGCCACGTCGTAGAACGATTCACTGGCCGTGTGGAACGGATTGCGAGCCAACAGTGCAGGCGGCAACGCGGTCGTGATGATTGGATTGCGGTTGGTGCAGTAAAACCGGTTTCCCCAGCGGTCAACGGTGTTGCCGAATTGTCCCATCCCGCTATCAGCTTGAATCTGCAACGAGCGGGGATCGAAGCGAACGTCCTTGCGCGGTAACACGACCGGGGCAACATCCACTGCTTGGCCAGTTGCAGTTAGGCCAGCGACGATTGTTCCTGGTCCGTAATTCAGATAGACCCAGTTATCGAGCCCCCAGACGGGATTGCCGATCTGCATTTGAGGGTGGGCTGCCGTGAAGCCTTTGAACAGGACTTCACGTTGATCGGCGATCTCGTCGCCGTCGGAATCTTTCAGGAACAGGATTTCATTTTGAGCGGCAACCAGCAAGCCGTCTTTGTACGCCATCATGCTATGGGCAAAGCGTAGGCCCTCTGCAAACACCACTCGGCGATCCGCTTTGCCGTCTCCATCGTCATCGGGCAACATCACGATGCGTGAGAGAAAAGGCTTGCCCGGTTCAGGGCCGATCGGGTAGTCACCATATTCGGCAACAAACATTCGCCCTCGCTGATCAAAGGCCATGGACACCGGGTCCATGACCAAGGGCTCGGCGGCGTACAACGAAATCTCATAGCCGGGTTCGATTTCCAGGGCGGCCAATGAAGCTTCTGGCGATCGCGGTGCCGCGGTCGGTTCGTTGATCCAGTGGCGTCCCCCGCGGCCACTATCGATCACTTCCAGAGCGGATTGGCTTTGATCTGGTTGTTGGCCGATCGCAACCGGATCGGGGACACTGATCAGCGGGCAAGACAACATCACCACCCGCGCCAGCGCGCTCTGCAGGGACGAAGGTCGTGGACAAAGAGAAGACCAGAAACGAGTTTTCATTTTTGCAGCCAAGGAACGTTGAAACAGAACATTTCGGGTGGGCAACGGGTTAGCATAAACGCTCGCCTGGCCGGGGTGTTTGATTCTGTGTTTCGAATTCTAAGCGAAATGCGTCCATGAATCGTGTCGTTGGTCTCCCTCGCACCCCGATTTCAGTCAGGCTGCCTTGTTCCGTTTGCCTGACAAACAAGAGGAATGCCAGCGAATGCGAACACGCGCGCGAGTGGCTTGAGGAACTTGAGTTAGAAAAAGGGTTGCGGTGAATGTTAGAAATGCAAGCAGGTTGCAAATGAGCTCCATAACAAAATTAACCACCATCGCTTGGTTGTTCCTCTTCACCAGCTCTGCAGGAGCCATCGCGCCAGTCTCGGGACTGGTGGGCGATGGTGTCGCCGATGAGAGTGAGGCGATTCAAGCGGCGGTTGATGCCGGAACGGGACATCTGCAATTCGAACGCGGTGTCTATCGTTTGACCAAGACCATTGAAGTCGATTTAGATCGCGTCGGGCCGACGAGTCTATCCGGTGGTGGCGTGGCTCGCTTTGTCATGGAGGGACAAGGGCCCGCGTTTTCCTTTGTCGGTACGCATCAAGGCACCGCCGATCCGAAAACCTTCAAGCCCAATGTCTGGCAAAACCAGCGGGCACCCATGGTCGATGGGATTGAAATCGTTGGGAAACATCCCCAGGCAGAAGGAATTGTTGCCAGTGGCACCATGCAGTTAACGTTAACGCGATTGCAAATCCGAAACGTGTTGCACGCGGTTCGTTTGACCAAGCGCAATCGCAATGTGACCCTGTCGGAGTGTCACCTGTATGACAACCGTGGGATCGGAGTGTTTCTTGATGCGGTGAACCTGCATCAAATCAATCTTGCCAATTGCCACATCAGTTACAACAGGCAAGGCGGCGTGGTTGCCAAGGGCAGTGAGATTCGCAACCTGCAAATTGGCACCTGTGATATCGAAGGCAATATGTCCCCCCAAACCCAGCCCACTGCCAATGTCTTGTTGGACGCCACGGGGAGCTCCCTGGGGGAAGTGGCCATCGTTGGATGCACGATTCAGCACGATCATGTTTCGCCTGATTCAGCGAACATTCGCATCGACGGTCGTTCGCTCAAACGCCCTTTCACCGACGAAGTCAGGCATGGCAACATCACTATCAGTGACAATGTTCTAAGTGATGTTGCAGTGAACCTGGACGTGGTTGGTGTTCGCGCCCTGACGGTTTCTGGAAACACGATCTGGAAGGGATACCAAGCCAATGTTCAGTTGCAGGATTGCCGCCATGTCGTTTTTTCGGGCAACGTCTATGATCGCAACCCTCGCTATCATTACGGGGACGGAGACGAGGCCAAGCTGGGATCGATCTTCCGCCAGTGCCAGCACGTGACGGTGACCGGCGATCACTTTGCCGGCAGGACCCGTCACGCTGCGGTCTTGCAGTTGATCGATTGTGCAGCGATCAACGTCAGTGGTTGCAGTTTTTCGCAAGTCAGCCTCGTGGGGATCTCGGTTAGCAAGGTGTCCTTTGGTCAGATCACCGGCACGTTGTTTTCTTTGCAAGGTGAATCCTCGGTCGCGATTGAAATGGATCCGCAAAGTGATGTCACTGAGTCGGCCAATCGTTCGCGCAGTGTCGGCCTGCCGCCGCGGTGACTTGCTCTGGCGCTGGGAGCAGGCCACTGGATCTAGCTTTTGGGCGGCCAAAGCAAGGCAGGTGGTGAAGGTAGGGGTCCTGTGGTCTCCGTCAATTCTTTGGGCTTCGCTAATTCTGGGGGCTTGGCAGATTGGGGCGGCTGGACGAACTCTACTTAGAAATGCTTGTAAAGGAGTCGCTTGCTACCTTTGACGGATGCGGCGAAGCGAATAAAATGGAGTTGAAGATCAGTCGCTTCCCTAATTTGGCGACTGGTTTAGTATGATCCCCCCCCGACACGACGGTCCTGGAGGTGGTTGCCGGCCCCAGAGGCAGGGTGTTTTGAAGCCAATTTGGAGTGACTCAGTGGTTGCTCTGTCCGGATTCGAACATCTTGCTTGCCCGAGCCCGGTGTGAGTGTGATGTGAGCTAAGCTGCATTGAAGCATGTGAAAAATGCATGGGTTCAATGCCCCAGTTTTGGCTGGCCCGCTTGTGAGCTGACTGAAAGAGGTTGGTTTTCGCAGGCAACCGTGTGCAATTTGGCCTGTTTCGACGCCAGATTGCTTGATCACGGATCGCAACTCAGCTGGTGTTTGTTTCTGGAGAAGCCCAACCGACCGACCCGCTTTCGCCGCATTTGTGCGTGAGGGTTTTGATTCTCAAGCCTCTTATGGAGCGAAACCATGTCTGATTCTCTGTCCATGATTGTTGATTCACTCGGGCCATTGGCCTTCGGATTTCCCGGTACCACAGAAATGATGATTCTGTTGGTCGTCGTGTTGGTGTTATTCGGTGGCGCCAAGCTGCCGAGTTTGATGCGAAACCTTGGTCGCAGTGCCAATGAGTTCAAGAAAGGACTCAGTGACACTGCCGACGACGATGGTGGTGCAACCGACGGCGACCAATCAACGGAACAGTAGATATGTTTGGGCTGGGTCCGTTCGAAATGGCGGTCATCGGCGTGATCGCAGTGGTTCTCTTTGGTGGTAGTTTGCCCGAGGTGGCTCGCAAGGCGGGAGCCGTCTATCGCGAGTTTCGTGGGCGGCTAGACGATGTTCAGCGCGAATTTCGTTCCGCAGAATACGAAGCTTCCAAAGCCATTAACCCCTATGCGACATCCGATGGCCAAGAGGATGGAGACGATGAGGAGACGGCTGAGCCAGTCGCTCCCAAGTTTACGCCTCCTTCCTGAGTCCGTTGTCCTTGAATTGGCAACGGTTGAAGCAATTTTACCGGCGAACTCACCACGAGTTCGCCGTTGGTCCAGGAACCTGCAGGCTCTGATGTCTGGACAGGATCGCGTTGGCAGTTTCAAATACGCTTGATGACGTGTCCTTCATCTTGGTCCTCGTGAATTGAATTGCGGTTGCATTGCATGGCAACGTTGGCGAACCAATTGTGGGACACCCAATCCATCCTGTGATCCGCCGGCGTTTCCGCATCACGCAACAGCCTTGTGCTCGGGTGATTCGGTTGCCTGGAAATTCGTGACCGCTAACATTGACGTTGTGGCGATGTTGTCTGCACAGCCAACGTGGCTCGTGCCGAGACTCGTTCTGTGACGTTTGAGCGGTGCTCTGGAGACTCGCAATGGGTGTCCTTGGGCTCATGACCATCGGCTCGAGATTGATTCGGTTGCGATGGATTTACAGAGGGGGTGAAAGGCTAGCAGATTGAGTTTCCGGCATCACCTCCGCAGGGTGACTGGGTGACTAGCCGATCGAACGACTGGGGGGGGGAGTTGCCCTTGCTGCAGCTAAAGTTGCACTCGCCTCGGTGCACGTGAGCTAGCCTCGGGATACCGTACGAAATTGTGTACCTTTGACTGGGTTTGCATGCTCATTAGCTACGGAGACGGGGGCTTCATGCCGCGTTACAGTTTGACGATGGGTGAATATGAAGAATCGTGGATTCCGCTTAGTGCAATAGACGATTGAGGATGTAATCTGTTGCCCATCAAGGCTCAGTTTGCGGTCATTACGGTGGCAAAAAACAGGTTGAAACGAGAAGACAGGTTTCAGCAAGTCAGTGGCCGCCGCGTTACCGAAGAGCATGTGGAAGGCACAAGCCAAGCGATGCTTGAAACGGGGCGCAAACCCACTTGAGGGAAGAATGGACAATTGGGGCAAGAGACAGTTGGCGCCTAGCAGTTTGAATGTCTGGCGGTTCCCCCCGCTTGCGACAATCCGACTGGGATAAACATCGTCACTGCACACCGTGGTGGCGAGATCACCGACACATGAGCCAATTTTTGTTTGGCTTCCAATAACAACCTGGAACTACATAGAGATAGCCCGCAGGATCGATCATCCAGGAAAAAAATCCGGCAGAGGTACATCGGACGTTCAGCCTCTGTCTTAACCGGCGATGCAATAGCAAAGATGTCTACGAATTTTCAACAACCCAGCTCAGATAACTTCGAATCGCAATCCGTTGCGGTGCTGCAAGGCGATCCAGAACTCGAAGCGCAAACCGAACCCGATAATGAGGGTCAGGAGTCCGCCGAAGGCTCGGCGGATGCCGAAGGGGCTGATGATGACTTATTGCTTGAAGGTGATGCGTCTTTCGAAGAGGGCGAATCAGAAGAAAGCGACAGTTCCTCAGAGGAACTCGACGAAGAAGGTCTATTAACCCTGCGCGTCGAGAGTTCTGAAATGACGGACGATCCGATCCAAGCCTATTTGGCGTGGATCAGTCAGGTTCCCTTGCTTTCCCGCGAGGAAGAAGTCTCGCTCGCCAAGCGAATCGTCACCCATCGGACGCGTGTGCGAAAAGGCTTGCTCAGCGCTGATTTCATTCTGCGTCATGCCCACGATTTGCTGCAGCGTGTGCAAGAAGGTGAGCTGCGGTTTGACCGGATCATTCAAGTGGCTGTGAGCGATCGATTGGAAAAACACCAAGTCGTGGGGCGTCTGCCACACAACTTGAAAACCATCGCAGCGCTGTTGGAGTTGAATCGGCAAGACTACGAGGAAATCGTCTCCGGGGCCTCACAACGTCGTTGCTTGGCACTCTGGGCACAGATTCGAGCTCGACGCCAGCGCGCCATTCGCTTGATCGAAGAGCTTGGACTGCGCCAAGAATTGCTGACCGAGCAATTTGAGACGCTGGTCAATCTGCAACGCCGTGTGAGCGAATTGTCCGGAAGCCAAGATCCAGACGATCTCGAAGAACGCAACTCGCTGCTGCAAATGGCTCAGCGCTCCGAAAAAGGATTGCGCGGTCAGGTCGAAAAGATGGAGACTGCCAATCGCTTGTTTGAAATGGCAAAGAACGAACTCTGCGAAGCAAACTTGCGACTGGTCGTTTCAATCGCCAAACGCTATCGCAAACGCGGCGTCGCGTTTCTGGATTTGATCCAAGAAGGGAACGCAGGGCTGATTCGAGCGGTTGAAAAATTCGAATACCAACGCGGCTTTAAATTCTGCACCTACGCGACGTGGTGGATTCGCCAGGCCATTAGCCGCGCAGTTTGTGACCAAGGGCGGACGATTCGAGTGCCCTCTCACGTGACCCCTGAGATCAACCGCATGCGACGCATCGATTCGCAGCTGCGGCACGAACTCGGTCGCGGCCCGTCGGAAGAAGAGATCGCCAAGGCAGCCGAAACGACCACCGAACAAGCTGAATCGATCATGCGGATCATCCAGAATCCGTCCAGCTTGCAGTCGCAAATCGGTCGAGATCAAGATCACGAACTCGGTGACCTGATCGCCAATGAATCGGAATCGCGGCCCGACGAAGAAGTTGATCATCGCATGCTTCGTAAACACCTCAGACGCGTGTTGGACGAGAAGCTCAACTGGCGCGAACGAGAGATCGTGAAGATGCGCTTTGGATTGGGGGATGGTCACGATTACACCTTGGCCGATATCGCCCAGGTCTTTCAGATCTCACGCGAACGTGTGCGCCAATTGGAACGCCGAGCACTCAAAAAACTGAGTGACGATCCGAAGAACGCAAAGCTCAGCGGCTTCTTCGATTAATCAATGCCGTTGCTCCGGCAAGCATGAAAACGATTGACGAGACAAACCGGGAAAGCACAGCCGCATGGCACTTGCCAGCGGTTTGCCGGCGAAAGGCAAACGCACGCTCTCTAGCGCGTCGCCCCTGATCCGACAGGGGATTCATCCGAGGAATTCACCGTGGACAGCCGCTGTTGCCTGGGCGGGCGCATTTTTGGGTGGCTGGGCGAATTCTGGGCGGGCGTTCGGTCGCATGTCTCTGGTCGATTGCGTTTATTCTTAGGCCAATCAAAGGGGGTGGATTCGACCTCAAGACGCTCTTAAGGGATCATTGGCTGGGGTTGCTTGTGGAGGCTGGTTGTCTGGTCTGATGGGTGTAGTAAAGATTCCGGGAATTCCTCGTTTGACGATTGACGTGGCAGCCAGATCGGGGAGAATGGCACTAGGACGACGCGGGATCTACCCGAGATTACGCCGTTTACCAGCACGCTGGATTTGAGACCCTGTGATTGAGGGGTGCAGTGCGAGGTGTGTGGAGATGTTTGTTGTGTACGTGGGGATTTCTCCCGCGTTCGATTTTGAAGTGGTATTGCCGGTTTTGCAAAGAAACTGGTTGACCGCTGCGTCGCGGGGAAGATGCAACCAACCATACAGGTCTTACGCGGAGACCTGCACGAAGAGACAACCATGAGATTTTGCACCGGCACATTGGCGATCATGCTGCTGGCACTGATGCTGCCGGTTCAGAGCGCACGCGCCGGGTTCATAGGCAATCTGACCGCCAACGGTGACGGTGCCACCGACGCTGTCTTCTTCCATGGTTACATCGATGGCAATGACGCTTCGGACAGTGGTGAACCGCTGCTGGGTTACCTAAACAACGGAACTGATGGCGTCGACCCGCTACCGATGATCAGCTTGGACAGTGATAAGAAGAATTTGAAAAAGTTCTCCATCACGAGTGGTGGCATGTTTACGGAAGCGAACCCTGATCCTCAAACAACAATCCCCGAATACAACTACATTGAGAAGAGTGCACAAGCCGTATTCTTCGATTCTGATACACAGTGGAGTTACCGGGGGAAATACGACACGGAAGGATCGGGGCAATTCAGCGGTGGATCTGGAGGTCTCACGGTTACAGACGCGGGCAACGAAAAATCCGGTGTCATTGACTTTGTCGTCAACAACGGGAGCGGCGGGACCGGTTTGTCCGGAGATTGGGTTGTCAGCTTGAAAGCTAGTTCCGAGTTTTCAGTGTTCGCGTTTCAGGGACTTGATAACGTAACGCAGTTCACCTTCAGCAATTTGCCTCATGGTCTCTCGCACGTCTCGTTCTACCAAGCGGATTCTGAGACTCCCTCTCCAGGTCCAATGGTTCCAGAGCCCACGTCGCTTTCCATTTTCTGCCTCGCGAGTCTAATGGCCTGTGTTCGTTCTCGGCGCCGACGCTGATTCGCTCACCTGCGCTCGCTTCTCTGCTGCCTTGGTGATTGCCATCGGGCTTAGGCGTTGACATCCACCCAGCGTTGTTGCTGATGGCTGGTCAAAATGGCTTCACAAAGGCTGACTTCACGATGTCCGTCGGCGAAGCTGGGAAAGCTGGCCGGAGCACTGAAGTCGCCTGCTTCGATGTACTGATAAAAGGCCCTGAACAGCTGTTTGAAAGCATCTGGAAACCCTTCGTTGTGCCCACCAGGATAGGATGACTTGTTGGCGGCCTGAGATGAGAGCAATGCGGGGTCGCGTAGCAAGGCTTGGTTGGCCTGATTGCGATGGCCAATCCAAAGCTCATTAGGTGTCTCGCTGTTGAAGCAGAGCGCCTGATCGCTGCCGGCGACTTCAAAACGCAAGCAGTTCTTGCGGCCGGCGGTGGTTTGTGAGACCCACAGGTTGCCCGGCGTGCCGTCCTCGAATTTCAGCAAGACTGATCCACAGTCATCGGTGTTGACGTCCACCGGTTCCGTTTCACGCGGGGCGTTGCTGCCGGAGAACGTTTCCGCTCCACCGATCGGCCGCTGCCGGATAGGGTAAACCGTGTGCAAGTCCGCCAGGACTTTGCTGACCTTCTTGCCCGTGATGAACTGAATCAGGTCCAGCCAGTGGGTGCCAATGTCGGCCACCGCTCGTAAGGGGCCACCCTCTTTTGCACTCACGCGCCAGTTGTAGTCCTCTGGATACAGCAGCCAGTCTTGGACGTAGGACCCTTGCACGTGGATGACGTTGCCCAGACTGCCATCTTGCACGCGAGCGGCTGCTTCCTGGCACAGAGGATAGAAGCGGATGTTGTAAGCGACTCCGGCGGCAACGTTGGCTTGCGAGGCAAGCTGCACCAGCTGCGCTGACTGGTCGCTGGAAACCGCCAGCGGTTTTTCACAGAGCACGTGTTTGCCAGCTTCGATCACCGCCTTGGCTTGTGAAAAGTGCAATGCATTGGGAGTGGTCAGGTGCACGCAATCCACGTCAGGGTCTTGCAAGACTTGACTGAGGGAAGTCAGTCGCGTGGGTAAGCCCAAATCGCGTGCGGCGGTGAGGGACTTTTCAGGTGTGGAACCAATGATACCCATGACTTGCACCCCACAACGGCGGAGCGCTTCTACGTGAATAGGACCAATGAAGCCCGTGCCGACAACGACAGATTTGGAAATGTGCATGTGATTGAAAAATATTTCTTCAGTGACAAAGAGGTACCAATGGGAACGGTCAGCGTAGCTGGCGCAGCCGTTTAGGGTCAACCGTCGGATCATTCACCCGAATATGGCAGGTTCAAGATTGAAACTGCTTGGGAATGTGGACTTTTAGTGCGTAGGCCACGCCGGTGTGTTTCACGCTGTTTGCATCACGCAAGTGTGAACCACGTCTGCGCAAGACACGCCGTCGCGGCGACTGAGGGGGATTGCTCATAGAGACCGATGCAACCTCCAAACACCTGTGCGGGTCAGCCCGCAGGCCGTTCATTTTTTACTCCAATGACCTGGGAAAGTGACGAATAGATGATCAATCACAACGACAACATGTATGGAATGGAACCCACCGCGCAACGTGTGATTTACGCGGCAAGCAAGGATGCAAACTGGCTAGCCAAAGTTCGTCAGTCAGCAACGGCTGAGAACTATCGACTCAAGACCTCTCCTTCGATCACTGCACTGATCGGTCAACATGTTCCAGGTGAAGACATTGCTTGTGTCTTGTTGGACTATGACCCACGCATTCAGCAGTGGTCGAGCATTGAGCAGTTGATGGGCGACAAAGGGGTCGTGGCACCAATCGTTTTGGTGCTCAACGAAGCCGCCGGCCATGGTGCTGCTGATGCGATCGCTCGCATCGCTCACGTGACTGCTTTCAGCAGTATGGAAGTTCGCGAAATCGTTCAGTCGATTCGCGATGCGATTGAACTTGAAAGCTTGGTGTCTCACCAATTCGATGTCGTTCGCTGCCATCGCTTGTTTGACCGATTGCCAGAGCGTCAGCGCAAGATTGTGCAATACGTTGTTGAAGGGGCACCCAACAAGCAGATTGCCACTCGCCTGAAGGTTTCGATCAAGACCATTGAACGCGAGCGTCAAAAAGCGTATCGCCAACTGGGCGTTCGCAGCACAGCTGAAATGACTCGCGTGGTCATCTTGGGCGGCTTGTACGATGTCATCTTTCCAGAGTCCAACCAAGGACAAGCGGAATTTCGCATCGACACTCCCAGTCCCAGTTCGGCCCCGGTAGTTGCAAAGCCTGCGATGTACTCGGCTTTCTCTGAAAGCTCCAGTCTCTAGGGCGATGGATCGTCGGGGCCAGCGATCGAAGTCGCGACTGAGTTGGCGAACTCAAGCGATCCCAAGACTGGGATCCAGTAGTAACGGTGTCAGTGGAATCCATTCGACTGAACCAATACGGGGCCGGCTGAAAAGCCATGTGCAGAACTGTTCAGGTCGTTTGACAAGAGGGGCAAGGGACCTGAACAGTGAATCCACAGAACAGAGAATCCACAGAACAGAGAATCCGCAAAAGAGCGGTAGCCCATCACGCGGTTACCCAAGCGGCATTGCATCAACGCTCTGCGCT
Source organism: Stieleria bergensis (assembly GCA_007745635.1). Lineage (GTDB taxonomy): Bacteria > Planctomycetota > Planctomycetia > Pirellulales > Pirellulaceae > Stieleria > Stieleria bergensis. The sequence continues at coordinate 5,713,254 of CP036272.1, read as the reverse complement.
GAATTCGATCCTCCCGTTGATCATTCAAAGTCGGGCCGGATTGACCGGTCCGGTGGGCTCTTTTCCACTGGCATGTTTCCGCAACTCTCTCTGCAGACGTTTGATCACCGCCTGATCTTGATCACTCGGATCGACCGCCAGATTATGGAACTCCAATGGGTCGCTGTGATGGTCGTACAGTTCCCTGCCCTGCTCTCCTTGGGCCCATTCGGTGTAGCGATACTTCTGCGTGCGAATGCTGCAGCCCATCACAGGTTGCTTGAGGCGATCATCTGCCGGTCGCAGCACTTGAGTGATCGCTCGGCCGTGCCAGGTCTTTGTGGGCTCATTCAACAGCGGCGTTAAATCACGTCCAGGCAGTTCGGCAGGCGTGTCTTTCAAATTGGCTAGAGCACCGAGTGTTGGGTACAAGTCCACGAATTCAACGATCCGCCGACAGACTTGTCCATTGCCCTTTGCGTTGGGCATGCGAATGATCATGGGCGAGCGTGCCGCCTGTTCGAACAGTGTTCGTTTCTGCCAGATGCCACCATGTTCACCCAGGTGATAGCCATGGTCGCTCCAGAAAACCACAATGGTTCGGTCAGCCAGTCCCTGTGATTCAAGTTCGTCGAGCATGCGTCCGACCTGTGCGTCGATGAACGAGACACAGGCATAGTAAGCCTGGATGGCTTTGCGAAGTGTTAGTTCGTCTAGGCCGTAATTGGGGACGGGGCAGTTGTGGGCGAAGGCTGCGACGGGAATGTCATCTCGATCATTTGCCGGTGCGAATGGCAGGTGGATCGATTCCAAGGGATACATGTCAAAGTATTTCTTGGGTGCCACGTAAGGCGTGTGGGGTCGAAAGAAACCTGCGGCCAGAAAGAAGGGCTCGTCGCGATGCTCTTTTAGCAATCGGATCGCTTCGGTGGCAATCATGCCATCGGTCTGCTCTTCGTCTTTGCCTTCGGCTGCCAGCCAGGATAACGCTGCACTGATCTTGCGGTGAGGCTCAGCATTGAAGATCAACTGCTCTTGAGATTTATCGCGACCGATTGGGTTGACGGTCTGATTCCAGCTGGGCGGATCATCAAAGCCATCGGTGCCGATCGAGGCCGGTACGTTGTAATGATAGATCTTTCCAACTCGCCCAGCCCAGTAACCGCCACCCTGAAAGGCTTGTGGGATCGTCACCGCGTTGGGCACCTCGTCGCGGAAGTGTCGATCCAGGTCGTAGACACCAATCTGATCGGGACGCAGTCCCGTCATCAGTGAGGCACGTGTTGGGTTGCACAGTGGAAGCTGATTGTAAGCGTTCAAAAAACAAACCCCGCTGCCAGCGAGGCGATCCAGATGCGGTGTCTGTGCGATCGGGTCTCCATAACAGCCCAGCGTGCATGCCAAGTCATCGACGGCAATCATCAGCACATTCAGCGGCGCTTGATCTGAAGCCTGACTTGTTGAGCGTAATTGAGCGGCGGCGTCTTGCCAGACCGGCAGAGTGATTCCCAGCAGAACCAAGATCAGGTTGAAGCGGACGGGCAGCAAACGAGAGAAACAAGAAACCACAGAGACGATCCCCGGTTGGAGCGTGCGAGAGAAGGCTGCCAACTGGCAGCGTGAGCGGAAAGCAAGCCGCTATCATAGTCTCTGGGACCAACGGGACTAGGGACAAGAGGCGACAATGTTGACGGCCTGTCACGGTCAGAGGGGCCGGTCAGAGGTGGCCGGTCAGAGGCCTTTTAAGCCGCCCGTTAAGCCGCCCGCTAAGCCGCACGGCGAGTGCTTGACGTCACACGCAGTTTCGACGGAATGCTTCCACAAATCAGTGGCGTGCGAATCGAGGCGATCGCATTCTTCATGGCCACTGCATCGCGAAAACGTTTGTTGGGTGCCGGATCCACTGCTTTCCGAATCGCCGCGACAAAGTCCGCCGCCAATCCACGTCGCAACCGGTTGTAACCTGGCAGTGGCGATTCAAATGGATACTCGGGCAATTCACCCGCCAGCAAACGGTACAAGACCAGGCCGAGCGAGAAGACATCGCTGCGGTAACTGGGATGCCCCATGGCCTGTTCAGGAGCCATGTAGCCCAGAGTGCCGCTGCCGGACATCTCGTGCCGACCGACTTGCACGCGAGCCAAGCCAAAATCGCCCAAGCGAATCGTCTGATCGGGGAACAGGATCAAGTTCTCTGGCTTGATGTCACGGTGCAAGATTTTGTGTTGATGCGCGTAAGCGACGGCATCAATCATTTGCAAGGCATAATCGACCGCGCTGGCGCGCGCCATGCGGCGGGTTAGCCGATCGAGCAGCGATTCTCCACCGAGCGGGAAGACCATGACAAAACGGTCGCCATAGAACTGAGCATCCTTGAGCTGCACGATGGACGGATGGTCAAGTTTTGCCAGAATTCGAACTTCGCGCAGCAGGCTGTCGAGACACTGATTGTTGCTCGTGAAGCGTTCCTCAGGAATCTTTAGCGCGACTTGTCGCCCTTCGATGGTATCGTTGGCGGCATAGACGGTGGCAAATCCGCCTTCGCCAAGCCGTTTCATGATTCGATACTTACCCAAGCGAGAGCCAACGCGCAGCGAAGGCGACTCAGTCTGTCCGGTTGCAAATAGCTTATAGTTTGTCACGGGCTCTCACATCGATGGCGGGCAATCAATTGATGTCGATCTAGTGCAAGGAAGTTGACTGCCAAACAAGTGCAAATGCTTTCGTTGTCTTTCGTCCATTCGAGTACCGTTTGTGCAGTTTTTTTGGTTGACGACTAGTCCTTGTCGAGCCAACGCCGCAGCAGTGTGCGAGAAATCAATTCCACGGCGGCGAATAAAATCAATCCCAGCAAGGTGGAGGCAAACAAAGCAGCAACCACTTCCGGGGTCTTGATCGCGCCCTGCCACTTGGTCATTAAGGCTCCTAAACCCTTGTAGCTGGCACCGGAGCCGACGAAAAACTCCGCCACAATGGCCCCGATCACAGCTAGTCCCGTGCTGTTTTTCGTTCCCAAAACCAGGTAGGGAATCGCATTGGGAATCTGCAGACGCAGCAGCTTTTTGTAGCGGCTGGCACCATACAGAATGAACAAGTCCTCCCATTGCTTGCGCAGTGTGATCAGCCCGGTTGTGACACTGTTGGTAATCGGAAACAAGGCCACAATCACGGTGACAATCACGACGGAGCGAAACTGATAGCCGCTCCAAATGATCAGTAGCGGGGCGATCGCGATGATGGGGACCGTTTGCAGGAAAATCATGTAGGGGAACAGTGCCAGACGCAGTCGGGCTGATTGCGAAAAGAGGAGACCGAGCGACGTTCCGACAACGATCGCGGCGAGCAACCCCGTCGCAGCCGCAGCTCCGGTCGTCAGCATGCCTCCGATCAGCAAGGCTCGCGTGGAGTACATCGCCTCAAAGACCAGTTTGGGAGACGGCAGCACGGCCGGTGGCCAGTCCATGACCATGACCAACGCTTGCCAGACGGGCAGGATCAGCAGCGCCACAATCATCAGCGGGACCACTGTGGCGGCGCCTTGCATCAGCTTGCTGGCCAGGCTGGCTGCCGGTTTGGTCTTGATGGTGCTCATACCTGACCCTCCACTGATTCAACGCCACGCAGGGCATCACTGATCAAGCCATAAAACTCACCGAAAGGTGCAGTTCGACGGATGGATTCATCACGCGGCCAAGCCAGAGGGTTTGGGATCACGCGTTCGAGTTTCCCGCCACGCATGATCGCGATGCGATGGCTGAGCATGATCGATTCGGCAATGTTATGCGTGACCATCACGGCGGTGAACTGGCGCTGTTGCCAAAGTGAAATCAGCAACTGGCCCAGATCCTGTCGCAGCATGTCATCCAATGCAGCAAAGGGTTCGTCGAGCAGCAGAAGTTTGGGTTCGGTGACCAACGCGCGTGCAACCGAAGCTCGCATCTGCATGCCTCCAGAAAGCTCTCCAGGAGAGTGTTTGCTCGCGTGTTCTAATTGAACGCTGCGCAGCGCATCGATGGCAGCCGCTTGACGGGTTTTCTTGGTTCCACGCGAGATCAAATCCAGTGGCAGCTGCACATTGCTTAGAGTGTCCGCCCAGGGCAGTAGCGCGGGTTGTTGAAAGACAAAGCCAACCTCACCGCAGTCATTGGTGTCCGATGCGTGCGTCTGAATGCTGCCAGAGCTTAGTGGCTGTAATCCCGCAATCGCGCGCAAGAGGGTGGTCTTGCCACAGCCGCTCGGTCCGATCAAGGAAACGATTTCGCCCGCCTGAATGTCTAAATCAATCGGCCCTAGTTGAAAGACCGCTGAACCGAATTGCACCGCTGCTTGCTGGCACTGGATGGCCACAGTGGATTGGTCAGGAGAGGCTTGAGGCATGTCGGCTAGCCAGCGCGTGGGATGTGGAACAGGGGTCACGATGCGTTTAGTTTGGCGACCAGCGTTTCCGCAATGGCCAAGGACGCCGTCGCTGCCGGCGAGGGAGCGTTTAAAACATGCGTGCTGTTTGGACCGGATTCAATCAAAAAATCATCAATCAGTCTGCCATCGCGGGCAACCGCTTGGGCGCGAACTCCAGCGCGGCCGGGAACCAGATCCGAGGCTTTGAGTTCCGGGATCAAGCGCCGCAGGGCTGACACGAAGGCTGATTTGCTGAACGAGCGATGGATTTCCCCCAAACCGGGTTTCCAATGTCGACGTGCCAGTTTCCTGAATCCGCTGTAACGCAGTGTTTCCAGAAGGTCTTTGCCTCGCAGCGTTTTCCAGTTGTAGCCTTCACGTGCCAATGCCAAAACCGCGTTCGGACCGCATTCAACTCCGCCATCGATCATGCGTGTGAAGTGAACGCCCAAGAAGGGGAACGCTGGATCAGGGACAGGGTAGATCAAGTTCTTGACCAATGAGCGGCGATCGTCGCGCAACTCATAGTACTCTCCGCGAAACGGCACAATTTGTATCGCTGGATCCAGCCCGCAGAGTCTGGCGATCCGATCGCACTGCAAGCCTCCGCAGTTGATCAAATGTTGGCAGGCATAGGTCTGGCCGCTCTGGCAGATGATGTTCAGCGAATCGCCAGAACGCTGAACGTTGACGACACGTTGGCCGAGATGGATGTGTCCGCCATGATCACGGATCTGTTCAGCGAGCTTTTGAGCGACCACGGCATAGTTGACGATCCCGGTTTCCGGAACATGCAACCCCGCCAGTCCAGCGACGTGGGGCTCCAGTCGACGCAGGTCATCTGAATTGATTCGCGCAAACTCAACTCCGTTTGCCAACGCTCGCTCGGCGATCGAATCCAATGCCTTCAACTCTTGCTCGCTGGTGGCCACAACAACTTTGCCACAGCGGTCCCAGGGCACGTCATGCTCCTGGCAAAAGGCTTCCATCAGTGATTTGCCATGCCGACAATTGAGTGCTTTCTGTGAACCAGGCTTGTAGTAAATACCACTATGAATCACACCCGAGTTGCGACCCGTTTGATGTTGAGCGACCGCGGATTCCGCTTCGACGACCTGCACGGTTGCGTCAGGAGAGGTGCGTTGAAGCTCCCTGGCAACCGCCAGGCCAACAATGCCGCCACCGATAACGATAAAGTCCGCGTTGCAAGACATAAAGTGATGGGGACTCGAGCAAGGAAAGTTGGCACAGGGCAAAGGGAACGCAAAAACGAACGCAGCCGCGTTGGTGAAACGAAACTCTCTGACGTCGGCAGTCAGCCTCGCCTGCACGCTGGCATTGAGCAGGCGGTGTTTGGTAGCGTTTCTTATACCGTTTTTGTTTTATTTTGGTTAGGTGGTAACCCCCGCGTCGGTCTCCCGGACCAAGGCCGTTTCATCCGGTGCTGTCTGAGTGAGTGACTATGTTATGATGAAGACAGCGCTGAGTGAGGAAAAGGGCGTTTTGCCAGCGAACCGGTGGTCAACTTGGTTCGTGACTGCTCAGTGCTTTTCCGCAGTGCTTTTCCGCAGTGCTTTTCCGCAGTGCTTTTACGCGATGATTTTGCTCGGTCATTTTTTGCCTCCATTTGTTTGACAACTTGCTGTTATGACCGTGCCATCAGCTTCTGTGGAATCGCTAGAAAACCGCCGCCAGGGGCCAGAGCCCTCTGGACGCCTGCGCGACGGTCAAGCCATCGACTCGGTGGGGCGTGATTCGGTGTCTGAATTTTCTGCACTGTCTGGTGATGGACGGCCCGATCATGATCCGTCTGCTCCTTGCGGGGCCAGCGATCCGGTTCCCGTCAGTGCTCCGCCGGAGTGGCCCGTACATCGCTACTATAGTTCGGTCACTCGTTTGGGATATCACACGGCATTCGTGACGGTGTTTGCCATGGGAGGTGGAGCGGCGCGCGGATTTAACTTGTTATTGCTGTTGGCGGCGCTGCTTGTTGGCGTCGCGTTGGTTCATTGGCGTTTGGGACGCCGTCAGGTGCGTTGCCTGTCGATGTCACAAGAGAGCCTGCCGAGCACGCATGCTGGGCAGCTGTTCTCGTTGCGCTATCAGATTTTTAATCGAGGACGCTGGTTGCCACTTTGGATGATTCGGATAGACCAAATGATTCATCCCTTGATCACCTCCACGGTGGCAACCTTAGAGTCCGATCAAGATTATCGAAGGTTGTCCTTGACCTCCGGTGGCGGATACGTGCCCAGTCGATCGGCGCTGCCTGTTGAGGTGCAATGTTGTGTTTCCTATCGCGGTGTCTATCAACCCGGTGTTTTACTTGGCAGTTCGACCTTTCCGTTCGGGCTGGTGAACTTCTTTCAGGAACAGCAGCGTGTCGTCAACGGCGACGAGATCACGGCGGATCAACTGTTGTTTGTTTATCCCACCTTGTTACCGCAAAGCAATCATCTCCAGCGTTGGCTGGGAACTTTAGAAGGCGAACATCGAGCGAGCACCACCGCCAACAGCCAGCAGGGCGAATTCATGGGATTGCGGCCCTGGCAGCATGGTGACCTATTAAAGAACGTTCACTGGCGGACCAGTGCTCGAATGCGACAACCTGCGGTGCGGCAATTCCAACGCCAAAATCGCCGCCAAGTCTGGTTGGTCGTTGATGGCGCAATGGCAACACACCAATATCGCAACGCATTCATGTATGAACGCACGTTGCAGTTGGCAACGACGCTCATTCAGCACTGGCAGTCTTCGCAAAGTGCGGGTGATTCGGTTGAAGTCTCGCTGTCAGTGATCGATCATTGGACCACGCTACCGCATGAAGCAACGGGCGAAGACGACGGTCAAGCTCACGACGTTCGCAAGCTGCTGGGGTCCCTGGATCATTTTTCGGACTGCGCGAGCGACATTAAACCGGTATTGCGCCGACTCGCGGTTTCGCATCCTTTGATCCTGGAAGACGACTCATCGCCCAGAACATATGGTTGTCTCTTTGATGCCCTTGCCAAACAGTTTGACGATCAACGCAGGCCGCAAGTGGTGGTGATCAGCGGTCGTCCGAATCCCATCTCGCTGGATCCTTCGGTTGATCCGACTGGATCAGCGCTGCCTGGTCTGTCCTCACAGAGTTCGCCCACAGACAATCAGAGCAAGCAGTGGCGCGGACTGGCTCGCAAGTTGGACATCACTTGGCTTGATTTGGTCAACGACCCGCAGTGGCGTTGGACGCGAAAGCGTTCGTTCAATCAGATTCAATCACCGGAGCTGGCGGAGTCGCGACAGGCTGAACGCCAGGAGGCAACGTGATGAACGCCGGTCAATCACTCAAACACGCTGCGACAGCAACCGCAAAGACGGCATCGGCGTCACAGAACACAACCAATCCCCAGCGGGCCACGCGACAACCCAGTGCCTCGACGGACTCAAATTCGGCCGTCGTCCGTGACAGATTGGCCGCTCAATTGGATGCCTATTGGCCAGTCTCTGCACGGCACTCCTTGCCGTTTGCATTGCTGACGGTCTTCAGTGCCATCGTGATTGGTTCAGGAGACGGCATGGAGCAGATCGCTTCAATTGCGGTGATCGCTGCCTTGGCGGGCTGGTGTTTGGTCGATTGGTTGCGTTTGATTGTCTTGCCAGCAACCGGTGCTTACATTTGCATGGCGGCGGTGGCCCTCTGGTGCGTGTATCAGTTTGGACAAAATCATTTTCAAAGCGAATCCCAGATGGCTTCGGTCGCGTTGCTCTTGGTCATGGTGCAAAGCATCATGATGGTGCAGAAGAAGACCCAGCGAATTTTGGAACAGATTGTTGTCTTCACTTGGTTACAGATTGTTGTGGCGGCAATCTTCTGTAGTTCGGTGATGTTTGGCATCATGTTGCCAATCATCGGCCTGACCACTTTAGCCGCGATGACGACCTTTAGCGTGATGCATTTGCGTGAAGACGTGGTCCCAGCCATCGGTGCGGTGCGCCGTCCCAGTACCGTGATTGGAATCCTGTGGGCGGATCTTTGGCAACGGCTATGGGCCAAACGCAAGGCGTCGAATCAGGCGGCCAATCATTCATCGACGTCCAGGGCCTCGGTTCGTTGGTTGCTTCAAGACGCATCGCAGTCTTGTTTGGATTCTGTGCGCAGTGCCTACAGGCCGTTGCTGCGTTATTGCTTGATCGTCGGCGCGCCAGCCGTTCTGCTGATTGCGACCGCGTTTTTCTATGCCATTCCACGACGTGTTGCAGCTTCGCGTTCATTGAATGCTGGGCCGGTCTTGGTGGGGTTTTCAGAAGAAGTGCATCTCGAACAACTCGGTTCGGTGATGCAGAACCCAACGAAGGTGATGCGAGTTCGTATGACCGATCGAGAGAGCGGCGAGCCCTATTTGGTCGACGGCAGTTTGTACTTGCGGGGAAAAGTCCTGGAACGTTATGTCGTTGACAAGGGCAGCTCTCGCTCGGTCGCCAAATGGGTTTCCAATCAGGAAGTCTCGCAAGCCGAGCTAAAGCGATTGGTTCAGCCGACGTTGGGTTTGTTTAACACCGGGATCGATCCGGTGACGGTTGAGATCCGCTGTGAGCCAACCAGCACGGCCGCCCTATTCGCCATCGCTCCGTTCTACGCCCATGCCGCCGACGATGGAGTCAGGCAACTGCCCGGCAAGTGGACGCTTTCAAGACCATCGGTCACGCCACCCTTTCCACCGTTGCAGTACCGATTTGCAACGGCGGCTTTCATTGATCATCAGCAGACCCAGTGGATCCCCTATGATCCTGCCGGGTTGCCACGAGAGCCAAGCCGTAGCAGAACGCCTCGCAACGGTTTCGGTGGTTTGATTCGGTGGTGGAGTGACTTTGGTCGTCCTGTGCGAATTCACTCCGATTGGTTGCAATACGATCGCACACGAATTCCCTCCGCACATGAATTGGCTCAGCAGGTTGTCGAGACGATCCCCACAGACCAGCGATCGCCGGTGCGAGTGGCTGAGGCACTGCAACAGTTCTTGTCTAGCAATCCACAGTTCTCATACACGTTGGATCTGAATGCGAAACCACAGCCGGGGGTGGATCCGCTGGAGCAATTCCTTGCGACTGATCGTAAAGGTCACTGTCAGTACTTTGCTTCGGCGCTGGCCATGATGCTGCGCAGCGTCGAAATTCCTTGTCGGATGGTCATTGGTTATCGCAGTGAAGAATACAGCACGGTCGAGCGCTATTGTGTGGTCAGGCAATCGCATGCTCATGCCTGGGTCGAAGCCTTGGTGCCGCGCGACGACATCGATCAGCGCCAGTTGATGACGCTTGCTTCAGCCAGGACTCACTATTGGCTGCGTTTGGATCCCACCCCTGGCGTCAGCGCGTTGGATGATGGGAATCGCGAGGGCATGGAGGGTGTCCTGGACACGGCGAATGAGATCTGGGAAGACTACGTCGTGGACATGGATGCCGAGAAACAGCAGTTCAGCATGCCAGAGACGGATTCGTCTGACCAAGCATCCACGGCCGAGCAGAGTTGGCTGGAAAGCATGAAGGAGAGCTTCGGCAAATTGCAAGACGGCTCGTCGGAGATGTCTCTCGGTGCTCTGCTGCGTGATCCAGCGTTTTGGCGGCGTGCTGGTGTGTTTGGACTGGTGCTGATTGTTGTCATCGCGGTGCCGCTGTTCATCACGCGTTTGCTGCGATTGCGATTTCCGAATCTGTTCGCTGGTTGGCAGCGTTGGATCAGTTCACTCACTGGCAGGCCCAATCCGCAGCCCGTGATTGCCTACTATCAGCAAGCCTTGCGGCTGCTTGCCGGTGCCGGTGAGCACCGCCGCACGGACGAGACCCCGCGCGAGTTTCAGCAGCGTTTGCAGTCGCGATTTCCCATGTTGAACTCGCTGACCAAGGTCTACGAGGATCAACGTTATGGCGGAGCTGGGGCGCCGAGTCCGGAGTCGGTTCAAGTGACGATCGAGCAGTTAAAGCAAGCCATTAAAGCCGAACGCCAGCGATCCTAACGCCAGCGATCCTAACGCGACGATTGCCGATGGGCGTGAACCAAGTGCGGTCGGCCGTTTCGGATCGTTTCAGATGAAAGCAAGCCGTGGGTGGTTCGATTCATTCACGCACCAAACGATCCAACTTGGGGATCAGTTGCCGCAGTGCACGCGAGCGATGGCTGAGGGCTTGCTTGACAATCAGGTCCAGCTGAGCAAACGTCTTGTGATATTCTCTGATCTCGAACAGGGGATCATAACCAAAGCCCCCACCGCCGTCACGTTGTCGACGGATCAGTCCACTGCAGGTGCCACCTGCGGTAAGCCGGACATTGCCCTCTGGGTCGGAGAGCGCAATCTGGCAATGATAGTGAGCCGTGCGTTTGGTGTCAGGGACGTCTGCAAGCGCTTGCAGGAGCTTGTCGTTATTGGCTTCATCGTCGCCGTGAACGCCCGAATAGCGAGCCGAGTAGACTCCGGGAGCACCTTGAAGCGCATCGACCGCGAGGCCACTGTCTTCACCCAGAACCCAGCGGCCAAGATGTTTGGCTTGCTCGGTCGCCTTTAAGGCAGCGTTCTCGGCAAAGGTGCTGCCGGTCTCCTCGACATCGATTGCGTTGGGAATTTCAGAAAGCGATTGCAGGGAATACCGATCGGCGGAGAGCATCGATCGCAGTTCCACCAGCTTCTTTTGGTTTCCTGTCCCTAATACTAAGTCGAACATCGTTCAAAGGCCTGTCTGGTCGTGCTTGGTTATTTGGTGTCAACTTGTTTTGCCAAGGCAAAGATTTCTTCGGCGTTGAGCACCGCATCGTTTCGTTCAAACAGCGAACGAACCGCCGCCTGATGGGTTTTCATTTTCAGTCCACCGACGCCGATCGGGCCGTACCCCACAGCGCTGCTGGATTCGCCAAGTGGTTTGGCTTTGTCCATGGCGCCAATGCCTTGCAGCCCGGCCGGTGGGACAGCGTTCAAGTCAATGGCGACTTGCAAGGCAGGTGCTTTGGTGAGCGCTTCGTTCGACGCTAGCTGAACACCAGCGGCTCCACAGGCAACCACGATTTGCACGTCTTCGATCAAGGCATCAAAGGCGTCTCCTTCGGATTGCATGGCTGGAACCAGGTGTTTTAAACAGGTGTCGGGGCTGGTCTCTGTTTTCGCGGCGATCTGAGCACAGATCTGTTCGCAGGCTGCGGTGGCTCGCGAGAGTGATCGGCTGGTCAGGGAAACCGTTGCACCTTCCTGGACCAGCAAACGCGCGACGCGTTGGCCGACCGGGCCGGTGCCTCCCAAGACGATCGCTTTGGAGCCTGCAAGTGTAACATGGCGTGACGCGGCGACGACTGCGGCGGCCGCGGTGGTGTTGCAGCCATTGGCATCCATCATCACGGAAACTCGCACCGGACCAAAGAACGTCTCGGTCACGCAGCGAAGCAGGTTCTCTGCGATCGCGACATCGCTGCCGCCGATGAAAATGGCGGTGTTCTTGAGGTTCTGACCGCCCCGAGTGAACATCGTGCCATGGACCAGTGGCTCCACGGTGGTCGGCTGGACATTGCCATGTGAGATCAAGTGATCGACGTCCGAGTCGATGGCGACGACGGCGTCAAAGGAACTTGGTTGCGGATCAGAATCGAACTGAAAGAGAATGCGTTTGGACATCAAATCAAACAGGTAGGTCGGTGTCAGTGGTAACCAGCAGTGCCGGTCTGCTAGCCGAGATGAGTCGAGAACCGGTGGCGGGAAGGTTGCCAATCTGGGGCGGCTGGTGCATCGACGGTGCCGTCCAGAGCAAGCAACCGAGGACGGCGATGGCAAGAAAACAAATCGGCCTCCGATCAACGGATGTTGATGGAGGCCGAAGCGTTGAATCGTTGTTCATTTGAAGCTGTTCAATCGCACAGGGTTCATCTGAACAGGTTCATTCAAACGGGCTGATTAGAAATCGCCTTTGAATGGGTGCGCCGCTGCGTCTTTCTTGGCAACCATGTCTTGTGCCGATGGAGCACCGCTCATGGCGTTGACGATCGACTGCTTGACGGCTTCGTAGTTGTAGTTGTAGATCTTTTCGTCGTCTTCCGCAGCAGGGTGGATGAAGACGCCACAGACGCAGACCAATTCTTCAGCTTGATCGGCGGGGATCACGCCTTCGGCAACTGCGTCGGCAACCGCTTTGGCGACGGCAGCTTGTGCAGGGCCAAACATTTGCACAACTTGCTTCATGCCCTTCAAGGTGACCTTGGTGATCATGACGGTCGCTGGTTTGACAGCCAGGTTTGGCTCCAACACTGCCAGCAGGTTCGTGTGGCCTTCGCTTTGAGTCGAGAGGGCGTTGGCGAAAGCCGTGCCCACGGGGCCGTCTTTGCTGCCGATCATCAAGTCAATGTGAGCGACTTCGTTGCCATCGCCCACCAGGGCTTCACCAATGTAAAATTTCATCTATCTGACCTGTGGTAAGAATCTGCTGTCCAGAAGACCGGTGGGGAAACACATGTCCTTTGCCCCGCGTGGGGTCACATTTCAGCGGTGGATAACGATCCGATGAAATGTCACGCGCCAGGGGTGGGTCTAGGGTCGCGCAAAAAGTAACAAAACTAGCCGGTTTTGCAAGGCCCCGTCGCGGTATCTGATCGGTTGCAATCAAGTTTTGATCACCATCGGTGATGGCATCAAGCCGATGCTGGGAATCCCGGTGAATTATAGGGCCTTTGCCGACTGTTTCATGGCAACTGTGGTTTCAACCAGGCCCGTTGGGACGGTGACACTCGTGGTCCGTTTTGCGAAACCGTTCCCACCCGTTTTTCGCTCGATCTGCTTGTTGACGGGAGCCCCGTGGCATGGTGTGCAACGGTTCCCTCTGCAGTAGCCAGCACCGTGAAGCGTCAGCCGCTGCGAATCGCTGTCACGAGACAGGTCTCATCCGGTCGCGTCGTGCAAAAGGTGTTTTCAACACTCAGCACAGCTGACTGGCAAGCGAACAGAGTTCCTGGATGCCTGATGAAGACTCTTCTGCGGCCGCGGCCTAAGATGTATCATGCCGGCAGGTGCTATGGCGGTCTGGATCAGGCTTCACACCCATTGCACCTCTCTGTCGAGTCTTGTCTGTCGAGTCTTGCACGTTGCCGTTTCGCTCGTTGCCGTTTCGCTCGTTTTCCCACGCCAAAGATCATCTCTTGAACAGTTCGCCGAAACAGGAGTCGCGACAGTCGCATTGCTCGGGTCTGATTCTGGTGGGTGCCAGCGTGCGGGCGGCGGCTGAATCGGCACGACGCGCAGGGCTGGACGTCATCGCCGTTGATCTGTTTGGGGACTTGCAAACACGTCAAGCGGCAGAGACATGGTTTTCTGTGACAGAACTTGTCGATCAGATTGCCAGGCCTTCTGGCAGTAACTCAGTCGTTGCCAATCAGTGGATGGCTGAATTACAGCAACACTTGCAGGCCAACGGTCTCCGGGATTGCCCGCCACATGATTCTGGCCAATGGATGCTAGGCATCATCAGCCGCTGGCCCGGTTGTGAGCGTTTGCTCGTCCCATCGAACGATCACGTTGGAGATTGGAGAACACGCTTTCGCGTTTTGCAGTCGAGCGATTCATCTCCGCTGAAGGTCATCGGAGCAACGCTCGAACAACAGGCATTGGCTCAGTCACCACCGTTTGTCGCTGAGCTCGCCCAGCGTAGTGGCGTGGATACTCCATTGACTCGTTTTTCGGGCCCGGTTCCCAGCGGATGGTTGGTCAAGCAGTTCAGTCGCACCGGTGGCTTGGGCGTTCATTATGCTGACAATGAAATGTTAGACGAGAGTCGCTTCTGCCAAGCGCCCGTCGCGGGGAAAGCTTGTGGTGCGACGTTCGTCAGCGATGGGCGTCATTGCGAATTGCTTGGGATCTGTCGGGCGCTGCACAAGCGAATCGGTAAGCGTCCCTTTGTGTACGCTGGAGCGGTGGGGCCTGTCAAAGTCAGCCAAGCTTGTTGGCAGAGTGTTGAGCGGATTGGTAGGGAATTGGTCGACATGACTGGGCTGTCTGGCCCTTTAAACGTCGATTTGATTCTCACGGGCTCGGACGTTTATTTGCTGGAATGCAATCCACGCTACAGCGGTTCAATGGAATTGATTGAAGCAGCTTGGGGCCAGCATGCTGCCCTGCCCTGCTCGGTCTTTGAACCCTTTGCGCGATGGCAGCAACGCATTGCCAATCACGGGCCATTGCCGCTGGGACAACTCGGCGTCAAGCACGTGGTGTTCGCCAAGCAGGCTTCCGTCGTTGATCCGCAGCACTTCGAGTCCGTTCCGCTTGACGGGGCCGTTTCTGGCAGTTTTCGGTGGACAGATGTCCCGTTTGAAACCACAGCACTGGAAGCCGGTGATCCGATTGCAACCTTGATCGGTGGTCTACCGATCAAGGGGTCAATGCAGCGCGATTTGAGTCAGCTCTTTGGCGCGTTGCCCTCAGCAAGACGACGCGCCAATCGATGATCGACTTTTAGAAATCGCTGCGTTGGTTACGCTCCCGTTTGAATGACCGGCTGCGTGTGGCGATCGCCGCAGAGCACGACCAGCAAATTGGACACCAATGCAGCGCGTTGTTCATCCGTCAGGTCGACGATGTCTTCCCGATTCAAGTGATCCAACGCCATCTCCACCATACCAACCGCTCCGTCAACGATGCGCGTTCGAGCGGCGACCACCGCGCCAGCTTGTTGACGCTGAAGCATTGCCGCGGCAATCTCAGGGGCGTATGCAAGGTGGCTGATACGGGCTTCTAAAACATGCACACCAGCTTTCTCCAATCGAGCTTCGATGTCGTGCCGCAGCTGGTCGCTGATCTCATCGGTACTGCCACGCAGTGAAACCTCGCTTTCGTCCTCATGACTGTCATACGGATAGCGAGTGGCAAGGCTGCGCAGTGCGGCTTCACTTTGAACTTCGACATAGTTTTCATAGTCATCGACTTCGAACATGGCTTCGGCAGTATCGACCACTTTCCAAACCACGACCGCTGAAATTTCAACAGGGTTTCCGTCCCGGTCGTTCACCTTTGATGGCTTGCCAGCGGTGCGGGACTTTGGTTTGGTCACCACGCCTTCTTTGTTTTTTTGTTCAGGGCTGGTGGACGAACCGGTTTCAAAGTTGCGCACCCGGAGGCTGACTTTTCTCTTGCTGTAAAAAGGATTCACCCAGTAGAAGCCAGAGGTCCGCAGCGTGCCCTTGTATTCACCAAAAAGCAACAAGACACGCGAGCCATTCGGGGGAACCGCTTGGAATCCACAGGCAGCCACGATCGCCGAAATGATCGATAGAGGGATCAGTGCAACGAACAACGGTGCCAACGCGGGAAGCGTTACCGCAAAGAGGATCCAGAGCGGGATCATCAATAAGATGCCCAGCACTATTGGCAGCATTTGCCAGCCGGGTTTCGCCTTGTATTCGAACTCGCGATGGTGTGGTGAGTCTTGAAAGGTGGTTTGGGTGTCTGACGAACTCATGATTGGACTCATTGATTGAATGGACCTGCGTCGGCCAGCGTTGGGATTGCGATTCTGACGGCCTGGAACGCTGTGGCAATGACAAGCAGGTTCCAACGCCGGGCAAACAGGGCGCACCGGTGGTCATGCAAGCAAAATTGTTGGCAAAATTTACTGCATGGAGTCCGATGTTAGCAAACAGACGGGCGTTTATTGGGGTGACGAGGGAGTCTGTCGCTGAAACGACTGATTTGCGGGTAAGTGCAGTTTCCCCGACCGTCCCGAGGCCCAGCGCCGCAGGCCTTGCAAACGTTGTTTGCCGCGAGTGAAATAGGCTTCCTCAAGCGACGAAAGTTGCGCTTGCACGAGCGATTCATACTGGGCTTGAACGTCGTTCGAGCAAGCCAGTCGCCACTGTTCCGCCAGCCGTTTTGCAATCGCTTGACCGATCAGTTGGTGTCCAGCGATTGAGGGATGAATGTGATCCACAAAACGATTGGTGTCGGGAATGCCATCGGGACGGGGCTGACCTTGAAGGTCTCTCGCGTCAAGCAACTCGTCACATCTGACCAGTTCCAACTGGTGGAGGCTTGCGACTTGCTTGGTTGCCATCTCAATCGCCGATGTGGCTCTTAATGGGCAGACATCGTGATCGCGAGCAGCCAGTAAATGCGGTTTTGCTATTTCAAATTGTCCCTGATCGATCAACAGTTTTCCAAGCACGAAGTTTGCACCGGCATGCTGTGGGTCCATCCCTAACACCTGCTGGCAGGACTCGATTCTGTGGTCCGTGTTCAGCTGACCGTTGCGAGCTTGTTCCCAAAAGGTGTCAAAGTGAGTGGTTTGGCTGGCAGTCAAGACGGCGGGCATGATTTTAAAGGGGGCGGTGTCAACGCGATCACTTGCCGGTTGGCAAAGAATCAATGGAACATCGGCTTGCCGACAGCGTTTGGCCATTTGATCAAGCGTCCGTTGAAAGTGTGCGACCACTGCCTGACGCCATGCATCGTCTCGTTGGTACAAGTCCATTCCATCCATCAAGTCCAGACGCGTGACCGGAGCATCCGTTTGCAACTCAGCCGATGGATCCCGAGTCGGCGTGTGCTGCAGGTGCTGGATGGCTCGGACAAGGTGTGACGATTGAGCGAGACGAGTCGCTTGGTTGGCGATGCTATCGGTGGCCGGGTAAGAGCGTTGTTCAAGGAATTCATTATGGCCCGTGTAGATCACGATCGCTGCGGGTTGATGCTGCAGAACCTCGTCAAGGAGTTTTGCGACTCGATAGCTTGCATACGAAACACCCCCGCAATTGATCACTTGGTAATCGTGTGCGGGATCACAGGCTTGCAGGAACAGCTGTGTCCACGCCGGAAAGGCGGTCGGCGGATGCCAGGGTCTGCCTTGAACCGTCGAGCCACCGAGCACAAAAATGCGCCGAATGGGCCGGTCGCTCTGATTGCTGAACGATGCGGGGGCAAAGAAATTGTGGCGACTCTCTGGAATCGACCATGTCTGCCCTGAGTCCCTGCTTTCAAACAGCGGTTTAGGATCCAACGGATCAAAGATGGGGTCGACAGCGAGCTGGTCCCGTGGTGGATAACCCGCCACTCGCAAGCCGATCTCAAGGATCAACAGTGGTGTCAGCACCAGCGCAACGGTGATCAGTCGAAACATCCACTTCCGGGCCGGTGTCCGAGAATCATCGGACGGCTGTGGGCGACGGGAAGCGGGGCTGGTCATGGAATCAAACGCTCTGGTGATCAAACGCAATGTGCTGGGGCGAGTTTTCCGATCAGGTTTGGTGCACGTTGTTTGATTGGTTATGCTTGGGGCGAACGCTATGATAACTTAGTTTGGAAACAGAGTGCCATGATGGATTTGCAACGAATATACTTGACGGGCTACCGGGGGACGGGGAAATCGACCGTCGGCAAGCAGCTTGCAAACCTGCTGGGCACTCGGTGTTTGGATCTGGATCGCAGGATTGAAGCGAGTGCTGGAAAGTCCATCAAAACGCTCTTTGACGAAGGCGGCGAGGAACTGTTTCGCCAGTGGGAGCACGATTGTTTGCGCGAGGTTGCCAGTGCCGAAGTTGAAACCGTTCCCTTGGTCGTCGCTCTCGGCGGGGGAGCAATCCTTCGCGAACAGAATCGTCAGTTGATCAAGCAGTCGGGCGTCTGCGTTTGGTTGCAGTCGTCGGTGGAGACGATCGCTCAGAGGATTTTGGGCAGAGGCTATGCAAGAGCTGCCAAACTGAATCAACCCAAGTCGGCGCACCGCCCTGCTCTGACGGATTTAGATCCCGTTCAAGAGATCGTTCAGCTCTTAAAAGTCCGCGATCCGTTGTACGACGAGGTCTCCGGTTCAACCGCCCGAACCGATCGCCAGTCACCTCGGCAAGTCGCGCTGGAAATCTTCGCTTGGTATCACGATTTATCGACCAGCCATTGATGGGGCGGTTGGCATGGCCGATGCGTTTTGTTCTAGACACGATGTTCTAGACGCAATGTCTTAGGCAAGAGTCCCAGGCAGTGGACCGGTGCTGTCAGCGAAGCGGTCTACCGAGCAGCCAAACGCTGTTAGCATCGCAGCGTACAGGTTTGCCAGCGGCGTGTCTTGACTGAACGTCAGGTGTTTCCCGGTCTCCAGTCGCCCGCCTGCTTGTCCGGCCAGCACTAATGGCAAGTTATGTGGGTCGTGGCCGTTGCCATCGCGAAGGCCCGAACCGAATAGAATCATCGAGTTTGCCAGCACAGTGCTGTCGCCTTCTGGCATGCTGGCAAGCCGTGTCAAGAGATAAGCGTACTGTTCGACGTGCCAACGGCTGATAATGGCATATTGTTTGAGCTTTTCTTCTTTGTTCTCGTGGTGTGACACATCATGGTGCCCGCTCGTCACTCCATCCAAGAACGAAAAGTTCTTCCCGCTGACGGCGTTGCCAAACATGAACGTGCTGACTCGCGTGGTATCGGTTTGGAATGCCAACGCGATCATGTCCAGCATCAATCGCACATGTTCTTGATGATCATCAGGCAGTTTTGCTGGCGGCTTTGGCACCGAGTCAAACGAGCTGCGCGCTGTCCATCGCGTGGCGGTATCGTCGGTGGCACGCTGAACACGTTGTTCGATGGAACGCACCGATTGCAGGTATTCTTTCAGGCGATGTCGATCTTCGGCACCGAGCTGCCGATCGAGTTGCCGAGCATCATCCAGGACTCGGTCGAGCAGGAGTTTGTCTTGGTCGGCTGTTTTGGATTGAGGCTGTCCCGCCCGGTACAGTCGTTCGTAGACCAAGCGTGGATTGACTTCTCGAGCCAGTGGACTGGTCGGGCTGTTCCAAGCGATGTGTGCACCGTAGACTCGCGTGTAGCCAACGTTGCGATCCACGCCAACGCTGACCGGATCAATCCCCAGTTCCAGCGATGGTAGCGGCGTTTGTCTGCCAACACTCTGTGCGGCAACCTGATCCATCGACGTGCCATTGGCGTTCAGGTCGATGCCCAACGTTTTGTTAATCGTTGTGCAGGTCAAAAAGCCAGACGTTTTGACATAGTGACCGTCGCCAGATCGGCTGGCTTGATTCCACAGATTCGTGGGGATCAGCAACTGCTGCTTGAAGTCTTCCAGCGGTTGCAGGGTCGGGGAAAGCTTGAACTCGGTGCCTTCGCCTTGTGGCGTCCACAGGTCAGCACGCGTGCCGTTGGGTGCGAACAACACCGCCATCCGTACGGGAGCATCGACATCCTTTGCCAGGTCTGCATGCAGGGTTTGAGTCTGCATCGCCTCTAACCAAGGGATCGCTAACGCAGCACCCATGCCTCGCAAAACCGTGCGGCGAGTGATTCCAGATCGATGGGTTGGTTGGTGGTTCATGTTCGCACTCGCTTGGTCGCGGTTCTAAACTGGTGTGATCGGTGATCGAGTTTGAGGAGTCGGTTTCGAACCGACTGGCGATGGATGGTTATTCTACTGTTGTCACTGTCCGCGCGGGATCCGTACCCGCGTGATAGCGAAACGGGACACTTTGGACGATTTCCAGAATCAGAGTGTGTGAGCGAAACTCGTCGGCTTCAAGCTTTTCAACAATCTCTGAGACAGTGCAGTAGTCCTTGAAGGTCAGGCCGCGTCCCAGGGCATAGCCCAACAGTTTGGCTGTCAGGTTTCGAGCGAACTGAGACTTGCGTTCCAGGAGCAAGTGTTTCAGTTCTTGTGGGCCTTCGAAATGGGTTCCGTCAGGAAGCGTGCCGCGACTGTCGATCGCTTGGCCTTGGTCACTGGTTCGCCAGCGTCCCAGCACATCAAAGTTCTCTAAACCAAACCCCAGTGGGTCAATGCGATCGTGACAGGACGCGCACACTGGGTCGCGGCGGTGTCGTTCAAGTCGCTGGCGCAGCGTCTCGGCAGATGCGCTGGTTTCAACTTCGTCCAGAGCTGGAACGTCCGGTGGAGCGGGCGGCGGCGGCGTGCCGAGCATGGTTTCCAAGACCCATTTGCCTCGTAGGACCGGGCTGGTTCGATAAGGATGTGATGAAACGGCCAAGACGCTGGCCATCCCGAGTAAGCCTCCACGAGGGCTGTCTTCGGGCAGCTCCACTCGCCGCGGTTGTTCGCGAAAGTTACCCGGAATCTTGTAATGCTGGGCCAGACGCCGATTGGCGTAGGTGAAATCAGAATCGATTAAGGTCAGGATGGAGTGATTCTGGGTCAGCAGTTCCTGAAAGAAAAAGATCGGCTCGTACTTCATGCCACCGAGCAGCTCCGCATCAAACTGTTTAATCACCCTGGCGTCCGGTTTGAATTCGCGACCTAAGGTGCGCGTGCCCAGCCACTGTTCAGTAAAGCTTTTCGCAAACAGTCGAACACGTTCTTGATGCTGGAGCAGACGAAGCGTTTGCTGGCGCAGAACTTCAGGGTCACTGAGCTTCCCTTGGTTGGCCAACTGCATGAGCTGCTGGTCTGGCATCGTGCCCCACAAGAAATACGAGAGTCGCACCGCCAATGCATGATCATCGAGCGGCTTTGGATCTGGGCTCTCGTGAGTCGGTTCCAGGCGGAACAAAAAGTTCGGTGACATGAGCACCGCTTCAAGCGTCCGCTGCATGGCGACTTCATAAGCCTTCGTCACGTCAAACAGATCCGCAAACAGTTGCTGATAGGCCTGTTGCTCTGTATCAGTGACAGGACGACGGAAGGCGCGCGGTAGGAATGATTGCAATTGCTTTTTTGCGGCGTCGTGCGGGGACAGGTTAGCGTCCGGTTCGGCACCCAGCACCTGTCGTCGAGATCTCGGCGACGCCAGAGCGTAGTTCAGTCCAACGCGAGCGGCATCAAAGAACTTTTCGGCGTGCAAGGGCGACAAAAACAGCGTTTCAGCCGCGTTGTCGAATCCTTCTCCGCCCGCACCCTCCACAGGCAGGTCTTGGCCTGCATTGATGTGAATGCTAAGCAGGTCTCGGAGTGTGGCAGAGTATTCTGAACGTGTCAGTCGGCGCATCGGTGCTCGGCCAGGCGAGACGCCCTGCTCGCAAGCGGTTCGCTGCAGCGTGGTCTGCACCCAATCGGTAAACCGCTCTCGGTCAGCGATACTCGGTGCTTCGGAATCCTCTGGTGGCATGCTGCCATCCATCACCCGCTGGGAAATGGTGATCCACTGGAATGCTTTGTCAGCCATCCTCGCGTCGGCGCCCTTTTTGTCAATCTGAAAAGGAGCCAGGTCGAGGTGAGCCTCCGCGTCTTTTCCAGAGTGGCAATCCATGCAGTAATCACTCACAAACGCCGCGGGATCGAACGTTGCTTGACGGTCGGGGTCAGCGAGTGCGGGGCGCGCCGTGGTTGCAAATCCCAGGGAACAAAGGATTGCCAGCAGGCGACGAAAGCAAGGCTGCATCGAAGGTCTCGGTCGGGTGGTGTTCAACAGCGCTGAAGGTGGGAAGCGTTACAACGCCAAGCTGTTGCGGGGGGATGGCGACAGCATGCTACTGAATCTGTCGACAACTGTATGATTGCCTACCAGCAAGTGGCTCGGCAATGTCGAAATTCGCTAAAGCACAAAAAGCCATTGAATTCGGTCGGTTTGGATCGGCAATCAGCCGCTTTCCCAAAGGTGGCTCTGGATTGAGCAATCTTTGACGCCTTTGTGTCTCTCGCTTAGTGATCTGAATGTGGCTTGCTGGCGTGCTCACGAAAAGCTGATCCAGTTGTTCGGAAGGTTCACCGGCCAATCTCGTTTGGATCAAGGACTTGTTGTAGAGCCGGAAGATCCGCTTGCCTTTCACTGATCGCATGAGCAAACAGACGATTTGAGCGTCTTAGTAGCGAAGTTGGGGTTAAACCACGAAGAACGCGAAGAGCACGAAGGGGAAGTCGCGATGGAAAGAGGGGACAGTTCGCAATTGAACGCTGCGATCGTACTGGTGTTGCCTGAACGCCGAAGGTGTTTGTCCCCAAGTCAGGAACAAACTTGCCTGTTGCTGGTCCAGTCACAGCACAGGGAGAAAGAAAACACAGAGGTGCAGAGGGCACAGAGTTTCCACCGTGACCTCTGTTCCTCTGTGTTTCAACCTTTCGAGTTCAGTAGATTGAGACAACGCGGCGAACGCTTGTCGATCAACTGTTCCATTGGCGGTGGAATGGCGCTTGCGATTCGTTAAATCGATCGATAGTGGGACGCACTGAAAGATTGCGTCTCCTGGCAATTGTGGTGAAGTCGGGAATGAACCACCAAGAGCGCGAAGGAGGGGATCGCAACAGTCCTCTGCTGCACAAACACAGCACTGACCCAAAAACGCCTTGGACACCCAAGTGAAACAGGGAAACCCATTAAGGCTCGAAACCCGTCTCCGGATCAGAATTCGGTTGATGGGTTCGTAAGTGTGTTCTCCGGCGATAGCGTTGCACTCGGCAGCAGCAGTGGCAGCGTGAATCTGCTATCGGCTTTGTTCGGACAGTCTGATCGGTGACGTTCAGCCCTCCGGTCTTGAGCGCGCTGCCGCGATACTCGTTTCAGGATAGGGCGATTTTCTGGGCTGTGCTCTGGGGTGTTCCCGCATCCGCGTGTCTCGTTGTCGGTGACGCCGTCAAGTCGCATCAATCGGTGACAGAATTAGGCGTTCGTGTGGAGATTCGATCGCTCTCGTTCAAAAGATTGTCTGATGACCCGATGTGACCGCTGCAAAAATAAGCCAACGGAATTCTTCCCTTCTCGCTGGTACAAGCAGATTTTTTTCCTGATGACCTTTCGCAAGCGTTGGCGCTGTGCACGCTGCGGGAAAGCAGTGGTCCACTGGGTCTGGGATCCGCCGCCACCGAATAACGTTTTTCATTCACCTCATTTGACCAACACGCCTTACGCGCGGGTGGCGATGTGGTCACAGGCCAGGCGGATGATCCGCCGGATTCGCCAATGAGTCTGCTGGGAATGTCTTGGCCGAGTCTCGAAACTCGCTGGGACGCCTCTGGTCACGCCGGCAGGCTGTCGATCGCCGATTGCCCTTTCTGATCGCTTCTTGATCGTTAGAATCCAGGCATCTTTCAAGACGACCGGGCGATTGAGAAACCAGCATGCGACAGCACAGCATTCAGCACCGTGTTCGATACGATGAATGTGATCCCATGGGCATCGTTCATCACAGCGTGTATCTGCAGTTTTTCGAAATGGGGCGTACGGAGTTATTCCGTGCAGGTGGCGGTCGCTATCGAGAGATGGAAGACGCCGGTTGGTTCGTGGTCGTGGTGCATGTTGATTGTCGATACAAGATGTCGGCACGCTATGACGATTTGATCGAGATAAAAACGACCATCGAAAAAATCACCGCCGCAAAAATCATCCATCGCTATGAAGTCATACGCGATGGCACCGTGTTGGTCGAGGCCAAGGTGACTCTGGGTGTGATTGACCGCGCTGGCAAGCTGCAACGCGTGCCAGAGAGCTTGCGAAAAGACCTGGACGTCTAAATCGAGAGAGACGAACGCACAGCGTCACGTCATTGCCAAACGTGTTGCTAACCGCCGGCGGCCTCTGCAGGTGGTCCGTCCGGATTGCTATCGCGTTTCAAGAGCGCTCGTTTGGCAACCAAATTGCGGACGATTTCATCCACCATGACGCCGCATAGAATCACCATGCCGACGATGGCGAATTCCAGTTTGTCACCAATGCGAAGCACCGTGATCGAGTTGTAGAGCACCTGAATGATGGCGGCACCGATCACCACACCGATGATGTTTCCGTCACCACCTCGTAAGCTGCATCCGCCCAAGACGGCTGCTGCGATGGCGTAGAGTTCGTAGAAGTTACCAAACACCGACGCTTGGACCGAATTGATTTGCAAGGCAAACAACACTCCACCCAGGCCAGCGGCTGTTGAGCAAAACACGTAGGCCAGCATGGTCGTGTTCTTGGTATTGATGCCGCTGTATCGAGCGGCCTCTTCACTGTGACCGAGTGCTTTCAAGTAACGGCCAAAGACGGTGCAATTCAAGACCACCGAGGAGACCACGGCCAGGGCGATCATGATCAGCATTGGCGCCGGCACCATACTGCTCATCAAGGACGTCATCGAAAGCAACGTCAGTAGCCCTGCAAAACCGGTCAGTGGCAGCAGTGCTTTGCCCAGCGGGCTGCAGGATGCTGCCGCTGAGAGTAACCAGATTGCCGCCCCCACTGCCGATGCAAGAATGGCGAACAGGCTCACCATGATCAGGCCGGCGACCAAGCGTCCGGAAACATCGGCAAAGCCCAGTGAAAACAAATCGCCGGGAATAACGCTCTGGTAAACAGGCAGCAGGAATAAGACGCCCGCGACCAAAAAGCCAGCGGCCAGCAAAGAAGCGATCATCGGCTTCAAAATCACTTTGCGTTTGCTGGTCCAGCCACCCACAATCATCGTTAAAAACGTCGGCAAGAAGACCGCGGCCGGAAGGATGAAGGCTGGGCGACTGACACGTTGCTCAAGCGTGATCTTGTTCTTGACGCGATCTTTTTTGATCTTGATCACTGGGGTGTTGGATGCTTTTGCTGCTGCGGCATCCATGTCAGTAGAGGCCTCCAGGTTTGCTGTTGCACTTTTCACGCTCGCCTTTTTCGTCTCCGAGGACGGGCTAATGAAAGCAAACGCCAACAGCAGCACTCCGACCAGCAGCCAGGACCATCGCTGAAGCAACGCGACGGACGGGGAATCCTTGGGTGACTTGGTAGTGGTTGCGTCCGCCTCGGATGATGCCTGAGCACCATGCAAGACCAAGGCATGGTAGAGTCCAAACAGGATCGCGACGACGCTGGCCCCGATGGCGAGTGTTGTGTAGGAGAACGGCGCACCGGAGCCCAACAGTCGAATGCTTTCATAGTCCGTGCCCAACCCCAGCGGCCGATCGTCACTGATCCACCGCGCAGCACCTCGATAAACCAGCAAACCGCATAGGGTGACCACAAAGGGTTGCAGGTTGACGCGTGTGATTAACAATCCGTGCACCAATCCGATCAGGGCACAAACGGCAATGACACAAGGGATTGCGATGGACGGAGGGATGTTCCAGTCGCTGATCATCAGCAGCAACAAGCTGGCACCCAAACCTACCACTGAACCGATCGAAAGATCGATGCCTCCTGTGATGATGACGAACGCAACGCCCAGTGACAGGATTCCGTACTGTGCCGTTTGACGTGTGATGTTAAACAGGTTAGCTTCGCTGACGAACGCTGGATTGAAGAGTGCCGTGAACAGGCAAACAAAAATCAGCAGGCCAAAGATACCGAGCGTTTTATTCATTAGATTCTTCTTGCAAACGTACCGTCGCAACGCCTTAAGACACTGCCTGGATGCCTGTTGCCAAGTTCATGATGGATGCTTCGTTGATGTCGCCGCCGCTGACTTGTCCGGTCAAATGGCCTTCGTGCATGACCAGCACTCGATCACTGAGTGAGATGACTTCCTCCATCTCACTGGAGACAAACAGGATCGCCATGCCAGATTCTGCGAGTGATTCCATGAGCCGATAGATCTCCTCTTTGGCACCGATGTCGATGCCGCGAGTGGGTTCATCTAGCAGCAGCAGTTTCGGATTCATCACCAACCACTTGGACAGCACAACCTTTTGTTGGTTGCCACCGGACAAATAGCGAACGATTTGATCTGCCGAAGGTGTTTTGATTCGCAGATCCTTGATCCCTTCAGCCGCTTCGACTTGTTCTCGTTGCCGATCGATCCAAATGCCCAGCCAGGCATGGGCTTTTAAGCTGGCAAGCGACACATTGGGTTCAACAGCAAAGTCAATGACCAAGCCCTGCTCTTTGCGGTCTTCGGGAACCAGGCCAAGGCCGGCCTTGATTGCATCGATGGGGTGATGGATCGGCGTGTATGTCCCGTCGATTTGAATGTCGCCATCAACCGGTGGTGTGACGCCGAAGAGGCAACGCAGCAATTCCGTTCGACCGGCGCCGACCAGCCCCGCCATGCCGACGATTTCACCGGCATGGATTTCAAAGGAAACCTTGTGTTGGGGATGGTCTGGGACGACCAAGTCAGTGACCTTCAGGATGGGTGTCGCGTCCGAATCAATCGTTGGTGGCGTGCTGGTGCGTTGGTAGAACCGCGAGACATCACGGCCCACCATGCGGCTCACCATCGCATCGTGAGTGATCTGGTCCTTTTCTAGCAAGCCTGCATTCTCGCCATCTCTTAGGACCGCCACACGATCGGCGAGTTCTTCAATTTCGGCCAGTCGGTGACTGATGTAGATGATGCTGACGCCCCGGTCTCGCAGCGATCGCACGACGTCAAACAAGCGTTCGACTTCGCCTTGAGAGAGGCTGCTGGTCGGTTCATCCATGATCAAGATGCGTGTATCGATTGACAACGCTTTCGCAATCTCCACCATTTGTTGTCGGCCAATGCTCAAGTCACCGACCAGGGTGTCGGGCGAAACCTGCAGTCCAACCGCTTGCAGGTGTTGGGCAGAGGCGGAGCGAATCGCCCGTGAATCAATCAAGCCAAACCGTTTGGGCTCCCGTCCCAAATAAATGTTTGCCGCGACGGAAAGGTTGCCAGCAAGATTGAGTTCCTGGTGGATCAGCGCGATGCCCTGGTCCATGGCCTGATTGACATTGGCCAGGGAAACCGGTTGACCGTCAATCAGGATCTGCCCCTCGTCCGGAGGTTGCACGCCGGCAAGGATCTTCATCAGCGTGCTCTTGCCAGCACCGTTCTCTCCGACCAATGCCAGGACTTCACCCGGAATGACATCGAAGTTGACTTGATGAAGCGCGCGAACGCCGGGGAACTGCTTACACAGTCCCTGGACTTCCAGGAGAGGGCGTTGAGTCTCGGTCATCTGATTAAGCGAATCCAAGGTAAGCAGTGATTACTTGGATTCTTCGCTCGTGGCATCCGTTTCCGCATCCGAGTCGGCTTCAGCATTGGGCTTTGCAGTCGCCGCAGCATCCAGGAACGATTGGAGTTCCGTCGAAAACTCTTTGACGTTATCAGACTTGATCACGCGAGCAGGGAATTCGATGTACTTGTTCTCTGGGATCACCGAGGCATCACCCTTCGCCAATTTGGCCAGGACTTCTACTGATTTGTAACCGTACATGTAAGGGTTTTGTACGATGGTCCCAATGCATTCGCCCGATTCAACGGCTTCCAGTGTTCGAGTGTCTTCATCGAAGCCAACAACGATGATTTCACCGATCTTGTTCGCTTCTTTGATCGAATCCAGGATCATCGGTGGATTGTAGGCGAAGAGCCCGACCATGCAATTGACTTCTGGATAAGCGACCAACGCGTCCTGGGCAAGGCTCTTGGCTTTCCCCATGTCAAAGCCGTCTGTTCGAGTGCTGACAATGGTGAACTTGTCCCCTTTGATTTCGCCATTGTTGGGGTCGTAGGCGCGTTTGGGATCATGGTCACGGTCGAGTAGTTCGTCGATCAATCCTTGACGTCGTTGATCTGCATTGAGTTGGCCCAAACGCCCGACAAAGATTAAGACTTGCCCACCGTCTGGCAATGCTTCCTTGACCAGTTCTCCCGCCATGCGACCGGCGTCGTAATTGCTCATGCCGATGTACATCAGGCGATTGCTGTTGGGCGCGTCGGAATCGTGGGTGATCAAGTTGGTGGCGTCGGCAACCTGATTCAGAATGTCAGTTTGGTTGTCCGGATCAATCGGCGTGACGGCAATCCCATCGAGGTCGGTGATGAGTAGCTCTTCGAGTTTGCGGCGCTGATCTGGTGGGTCTTTGGGAGTCACCACCGTGCATTGAACGCCAAAGTCTTTCTCCGCCGCTCGGCAGCCCGCTTCGGCGATCGTCCAGAACGATGCGGAGCCATTGGTGACAAAGGCCACTTTGATTTGCTCGTCGGCTGGAGCAGCCTGTTGATCACGTTCGACCTTACAGCCGGTCAAGTTCAGTGTGGCAGACAAAACGCACAGACCGGCCAGAATGCTTTTGACGCGGCCAAAACGAAAGAGTGTCGTTGACATATCAGCTATGGGGTGGGGGAGGAGCAGTCGGGAGGGGATCGTCAATGCATTGCAAGACAAGCGGCGAGTGTAAATGTGTGGCGACGTTATCGCAAGCACGCTGAAGGCCTGCGAAAGGGAATCAATGCCCACTGGGTTCACTCAAGCGAAACTCAACCAAGTACTATAATCAGTACATCCGCGAGGGGCGGCACGATAATCGGCGGGGGGGCCAGATCACTCTCGAATTGTTGCCAGAAGTGTGGTGACTGGCCGATAAGGTCAACCTAAGCGGAAAGGATTCCCGAGGTCGTATGGTTTGATCTCGACAGGCGGATCCCCCGTCGGGTCAGAGCTTTCCATGGTGCGGAGATCGTCGCGTGACTTCCAACTTTTCCTCCTCGTCTTCAGCTGGTGGTTCGCACCCGCATCGTTCGCATTCGGCTTCCACCCACCCAATCCACTCTCAGCCGGTTCCCTCCCTCCCCGTCTCCGCTCTCCCAATCCATGGTGGGGACGAATCTGTGGGAACCGTCGCGGTCCGTGAGTTAGCGTCACCGATTCGTGTGCCTGACTCCAAGATCCGTCAGGTTTCTGTGACTGATTCTGAATCCTCCATTCAGGATCCAAGTGGCGACCAACAGGAGCTGACGCGAGATCTGGCTCACGAGATGGCGGGACCATTGGCAAAGGTGAATGACTCGATCCGGCGGCTGCGTGATGGTGGCTATGGCGAACTGTCCGAGGCACAGACGAAGTGTCTTGACCGTTCGATCACTCACTGTGATACGCTGGAACAGATGGTTCGGCAGCTAACCGGTTGCGATGAAAGCGGAAGCACCCTTTCATCCATTCACCGCCGCTGGGTCTCGATCGACGAATTGAAGGACGTGATCGATCAAGCTCTCGATCCCGTTTCCAGTGGTCGAGGAGTCAGACTGTTGTGGGACGTGGCCCTGGGGCGAGCGATTCAAACCTATGTCGACCCAAGGGTGTTGCGGCGATTGGTCGTCAATCTGGTCAATCTTGGGCTCCAAAACTCTGCTCCTCATCGCATCGTTCTGGTGCGTTGTCGTCCCGTGGGCCGTCAACAGCGTTTGCAGTGGTCGATTGTCGATGAAGGTCGAGGCATTGGCGAGACTGACTTGGATTTGATTGCCAAGGGAATGACGCCGTCGATCTATGCGGGTGGACCGTCCTTGGGGATCAGCCGGCGGTTAGCGGCGGCGTTGTATTCGGATTTGATCATCGACTCACGGTTAGGACTGGGAACCAGTGTCAGTTTTCAAACCCTTTGCGGAGGCCCAGCCGATGTGGCCCAAGGGTATGCGAAGTGGCGCTGCGGGTATTTGAGCAAGTTTTCCACGCGCTCCCCCATTTCCAATGATCATCTCAATCGAGCCGCGGTGAAACGGACCTTGATGGATCCTGCGATGCATCCCGCTGGGAAGGTCATCTTGATTGACAACGTGCATGTCGATGCTCCTGAGAGAACGTTGCGGTTAAAAGGGCCCGGGCCTTTCGAAGGGTTGATGGACAACGCCAGTATCGTTCAGGTGTCTTTGGGGGCGACCTGTGCGTCGGCGGCCAAAGCAGCGTTCAGTGGGTTGCTGGATCAGGTCACGACGGCGTCCGAATTCGTGTATCAAACCGGGCGTGAGCAATGGGTGTTGGTGCTTGATGGAAGCGGTGCCGACACGCTTCGCCGCATGGAAGCCATCGAAAGCATTGCCGAGCAACAGATTGGTGGCCTGCGAATCTCGTGGGGCGAGAGCATCGTGATGGGCGAAGTTTCCGGTCGGCCACTTGATCAATGGCTGTGCAGTCGCCTAGCTGATCTCTTGACACGACAAGTGCTGAATCAGAAACGCTATGTGCTAGATGACCGCGACGAACTGTTTGGCGGTCGCCCGGCGCCCGGACCATCGATCAAAGTCAGCATGCGACTGGAGAAGGAACTGGTTTGGCTCCGTTCTTACCACGAAACGATGCAGCGATAGCCAAAACCACCATCTCTCTTGCCAGCTGCCCTCCGTGCTCGTTGAGGCGTTATGGGAGTCGGCGCCCTGGTGTCGTGACGCAGCATCTTGCCCCATTGCGAGTTGGCGCAATCAAGCCGAAATTCTTTTTCCAATTCGCGAACGACCTTGATAAACAGGGCCGCCGTTTGATATTCCCACCACGGATGAGGGCATCCGGTCAGCATTTGCTTGAATTGCTATTCCCCGATCGCTGTCCTGCCCACCTCGTTTCCTCCCTGTTCGGCCCCCCGTGGATCAGGTTGTATGCCTGCAACAATCAAAATCGACACAGCTAAGCCGCGCATCAGCGTGATCATTACGACTTACAATGCGCCGGAAGAATTGTGGCTGGTTTTGCTGGGATATGAGCAACAAACATCGCGTGATTTTGAGATTCTGATCGCTGATGATGGCTCTGATGAGCGCACGCAACAAGTGATCGATCGATTTAGAAGCGTGTCGTCTCTGCATGTGAAGCACGTCTGGCATGAGGACAACGGGTTCGCCAAGTGCAAGATCCTCAATACGGCCGTCAAGCAAGCCGTTAGTGACTATTTGCTGTTCACTGATGGTGATTGCATCCCTCGAGCGGATTTCGTTGCGGTTCACTTGCAAGAAGCACGTCCGGGCTGGTTTCTCTCAGGAACCTACAACAACATTCCCAGTTCATTTAAATCCTTGATTGGTGAACAGGAAGTGATTTCTGGTGAGGCATTCAAGCTCAGTTGGCTACGAAAACATGGCCTAGAGTTTTCACCCAAGTGCTTGCGATTGATCAAGAGTTACAGTCTTCGCTTGCTGTTGAACTCACTCACCACGACTCAGCCAACATGGAATGGTTGCAACGTTTCTGGTTGGAAGTCAGACGTGGTCGCCGTCAATGGCTACGACGAACGCATGCGTTACGGTGGCCTTGATCGGGAATTAGGCTTGCGTCTCAATAACTTGGGCATTCGCGGCAAACAGATTCGTTTCAAAGCCATCTGCCTGCACGTTGACCATGAGCGCGGCTACATGAACGAGGAAGATCTGAAACGCAACCTCGCCATTCGTCAGGCAACCATCGAGACCAAGTCCACGCACACGGATTTTGGGATTCGTCGGGCTGCCTAAAGCGTCCCGTGCCGCGACAAAGCTTTCTAAATGCGCAGCAGCCTTCCTCTCACTGACTTTCTGTCATTGGCAAAGCATCATCGCTCTGCATTGATCTGCAACGCATCGCGTTAGGCTGCAGCCCGCGTGGGGTGTAGGACCGATTGAACCACCGCTGGATCCACCAAGGTTTCACGATCACGACGGCGCAGCATTCGCAAGCAGGGAACCTGGCCCATAAATGCCGACCACGCTGAAAACGTACTCGGAGGACCAATAATCAGATCGACTTCAGCCAGACTGTACATGTCTTCGATCGGATGGCCGGTCGGAAAGTGAACGTCTAAGCCGGCAAAGTCTTGCTGGGTCAGGTTGCTATTACCGCAGACCAAAAATGTCGTTTGCTGGGGCTGATTTTGTTCAGCGATCAGCCGCATGGTGGCAGCATAGTCTTCGATTGGATAGTAGTAGCGGCCGTCTTTCCAGGTTTGATAATCGCCATGTCGAATGTGCACACCGACGATTCGATTGCCGGTGCGGCGCAAAGGAGCCAGGCTTTGCTGAATGTTGGCTTGATGCTCAGGAGCGATTTGAAAGTGAGTCCGAACAGCGGCAGCGTGTTTGGCGAGTAATGGTGCGCTGCGAAACTTCCAGCCGGCGACCAGCAGTGGACGTTTCGACTGTGCTTGGCGACGGAATTCGGGTTCGTGCAGGATGCAGTTCTCTCGATGCCGAAGCCGGACCACATGAGCTGGAAAACGCTCCAGACGCAAGTGACTAAGGACTCGACCGGTGAGATAAACCTGTTTGCAAATCAGTCGGCGAACGAGGTCGCTGGTCTTCGATTCGTTTTCTGATGTCTGCGTTTGGTGGGCCGATGGTCGCGGGTAGCGACACCAATAGTCGTCGGCAACACTGGGGAAGTAGCACGCGTATTCGTTGAGGTGCGGGAAATAAAGCGTGACATCGTATTCGATCGCCGCTGCCATCAAGTGAGCATACAAACGCAGGCGGTTTCCCAGCTGTCCATACTGTCGAGTCGCGATAATCACCAGAACGCTTCCTGCGGAAAGTGATGAAGTGGTATTCGGTCGTTGGTGGCCAGACCATCGAACCAGCTACGATTCGGCCCAACATGAGAGGGAGCATAAAGACACAGACTGGGTTAGTGCAAGAGAGCTATTGTCTGTCGTTTATCCCACGGTGAGTCTGAACGCCGGAGGTGATTTCCCTTGGGCGACTGACTACCGAATGCTGTGGGGGGGTGGCCGCAGCGTGGAATCGTCTTGCGTGAAAAACGCATGTTTTGATAGAGTCCCGATAACGACCTTCGTGCTCAACCAGTCCAGCTGTAAATTAGTGGTTTTGACAAAGCAAAACTGCTGGTTTGCTAATGGTTTCAGTGCAATGCTGTCGCGTATCGTTGCTCTGTCAACGCCGAATCTAGCTATTCAGAGAGCCGCCTCGGGTGCCTAACACGACCAAGCCATCACAGATCGATGGCGTAAACGACGAGATCACAGGCTATCGGTTTGAGACCGATGACCTTTGCGTGAGCGATCGCATGCCCGGCGTCAGTGCCTTCATGCGGATTCGCAACGGTGCGGAGTTTTTGGAAGCCACAATCCGCAGTCACATCAATTTCTACGATGAAATCGTCGCGGTTTACAATCAGTGTACCGATGACACTCCCGACATCCTGTCGCGATTGCAGCAGGAGTATGGCAGCCATCGACTGCGGCTGATCCACTACACCGACCGAGTTTATCCGCAGGGCTCCAGCGGTCATGCCACGACCGATCCCAGATCCGAGCACAGTCTGGTCAACTACTGCAACTTTGCGCTCGCTGCAACGCGTTACCAGTATGCAACCAAGCTAGACGATGACCATGTCGCCATTGTCGGGAATACCCAGGCGTTATGCGACGCGATTCGCGCGGGCGAAGTCAATGATCGGCAAATGTATAGCTTTTCGGGGCTGAACCTGTTTCGTTCGGCTGAAGGAGAGCTGAAGATCCTGGCTCGAGATCCCATTTCTGGCAGCGGTGATATTGGCTTCTTCCGCGTCAGCCGGGAGACCTATTTCTACCATGACCGTCGTTTCGAACGGTTCCGCCGAGTGGGCCTGCGGCGCGTCTTCGCTGGCTTCTTGTATTGGCACTTGAAGTACCTCAAGGATCAGTTTGGCTTCGCAAACTGCGAGCTCTCCGACAACCCACAGAGTCGCTACGTTAAGCAGCAGGCAGCGTTGCAAGATCAGGCCGTCGAGTTATGGGATTTGCATGAACTCGCGATCGCCAAGCAGCCTTCGCGCTTGCAGGCACTGATTGGTTTGTTATCGGAAAAGTTTCATTTCATTCGCAATCGAGACGCCGGTCTCTCAGCTGCCTTTCCAGAACAATCTGTCATCGATGCTTTTCATCGAACGGTTGGACCAGACATGATGGCTCACGAATCGATCCGCAGACTGCTATCGTCTGCGGAGGCCGGTTCCGTCGCCTCGGCCGCCGTTGATGCCTCCGCCGCATAGCAGAAAGACTGTCGAAGTCAGCGATGGCTTAAATGACAGTGCCCCGTCAATCACAATGAACGTACCCCATTAGGATTCTCCGATGACTGCGCAACGATCGGCCGCAAGACGCGTTTGGCGAACATTTCGCTCCTTCCGTGATGCTGTTTGGACCAAGCTCGTGGCGTCAACCAAGGGCCGCAAGCCATCCTCAACCTGTCAAATCGATTCGCTTGCTGAGATCTTCGCAGCCGAATTCGATCCGATGGGCGGTGGTCAATTCGTTGAGGTGGGTGCCTATGACGGCGAGCGTTTCTCCAATACCTCCTGGCTGGCGGACAATGGGTGGCACGGGTTGTATCTCGAGCCCTCGGTTGACTATGCCCGTCTGTGTCGGATTCGTCACTGCTTTAACAAGACGCAAGTACTCAACCTAGCGGCGGGTGAAGGCGAGTCTGAAGCGGTTCTGATGCAAATCGGTGCCCTCAGCACGATGTGCGAAGACACACTCAAAGAGTACGAGCGGCTCGACTTTGCCAAGCGGATGATGTTTAAGGAACGCAAGCCGCAAACCACCGTTGTAAGAACACTCAACAGCATTCTAACGGATGCTGGTATTGAGCCAGGCTTTGAGCTCTTAGTCGTCGACGTCGAAGGCTATGAAGAAAAGGTCTTTAGCGGCTTCGATCTGTCCGCGTGGTCTCCCCAAATGTTGATTGTCGAACTGCACGACTGCTGTGATTCGTTCGACGATGATTCGGAAACTGCCGAGTCAGCCAGTCGAGTGCGTCAGAAGATCTTGGCCGCTGGCTATCTGGAACTCTATCGCGACTCGGTCAATACGATCTTCAAGCGAATGGATCAGCAACAGCGTCAGGTGGCGTAGTCGACTTAAGCGACGTTATCGGCAAGCGAATCGCTTGCCGATGCTAGGGGCACGGTGAGTCTCGCTAGATGCTCTGGACCTAGCTAATCATCTCATGAGCCAGCTGATAGCCGTGCTCGTGCAGCCATTCGGCGTGCCGTTGTTCAATCGCCTCCACGAATTCATCACTCAGGACGCCCTGCCACGATCCGTGGCGACCATCCGTGATGTGGTTGCGATGATACAGGTTTTGTTTGTGATAGGTCTTTCGTTTCTTGCCTTTGCTTTCGTAGGCCAACGCCTCAACTGAGGCAGTGATCACAGCTGGGTCGATCTCTGCGATGCCGAGCGTCGTTGCGACTTGCTGAACGATCGTTTCCTTCTCGACAAGCATGTCTTCGTACCGCATCACGTAATTGGCTTTGGCCGCCCATTGGCCATGTTCACGGACGAATTGATCGACCATATCCAGGGTCGCGGCTTTATTGAACTTGCGAACCGGACTGGCGGTGGCGTCACGAATGTCGCGATACGAATACAGGATGACATCGGCTGATTCGGCGATCTCAGCATCAAATTCGTGCAGCTTGATCAAACAACTTCCCTGCGTAGGAAGCTTTTTGAAGTCGCCAACCCATCCGAACGTGAATCGCTTCGAAAGGCTGGTGTCGCTTTCGATCAGTAGCCGAGCAACGTTGTAGAGCCAGGTGCTGCCTGAGCGAGGCATACCCGCAGACAAAAAGATAGTGCGTGTGAAAGCCATGATTGATCCAAGGTGCTGAATGAGCGCGGCAATCTCATCAGGTCACGATATTGAGCCGGCAGACGGCTGAACACGCTGGCGACTGAGACAAGCCGGGACAAAGGGCAGCGTCATCGCGTTCGAGAGAATCGCTTGGAGAGCTGTAAATCCTTGCGAACGGCCAAGTAGTTCATCGTGCGAAACTTTTCGTGCTTTTCGCGATACTTGGGAATTCTCAAGAGGCAGCGAGAGGGAAGCACGCGGTACAACTCAAAGTCCATTGAATCGAACAAGAGGTAGAAGTCCTGGAAATAGGTTCTTGTATCGATATTGCAGCCGCCAAATTCAAACTGCACCATGGTGATGGCACCATTTGCTAGCAAAGGCATGGCACCGTTGATGACGTCAAGTTCGTGCCCTTCCACGTCGATCTTCAATAGATCAATGGCCTCGATCTGCTTTTCCTGGCAGTAGTCTGAGAGCGTACGCAGCTCAACTTCTTCGCTAATTTTGCCGTGGTCGATGCCGATATGATCGAGTTTTCGCTCCGTTAGCGACGCTAACCCCGATCCCTCTTCATTCATGAACAGCGTCGAGTGTTTTGCTTGATCGGCCAAACCGAAATTGTTGAGTTGAACGTTGGATGCTTCAGCCAGGTTCTCTTGCAAGATTTTGAAGGTCTTGCCAGAGGGCTCAAAGCAATGCAGCTGAAAATCACTGTGATCTTTCAATGAACCGAGCAACGCCGTTGCATACTGGCCTTGGTTAGCACCCACGTCAAAGATGGTGAGTGGGCCGGAAGCAGCGAACTTCACAGCGTCAAAGACGACTTTCTCGCCGCTTCGAGAAGCTCCCGCGCCACAGCCGATTCCCAGACCAAACTCCAGTTGGGAGATCATGTATTCCGTGACTCGTGGCGGAATCAATCGATTCAATAGCGTATTGGGGGCACGTAGCTTCATCGGTTTCCCTCCCAGCTTGGGGTTCTGCATCGGTTGTCAGTTTCCGGCACTGCTTGCCTGTTGGTGTTTCGGAGAGACACCGGGGCAAACCCGAGGGAAAACCCCCGGTGGTCGTCGTGGGCGACAATACGAGAGAAAGTTGGGGAGGGTCAAGTGAAGATCTTTGGACGCAGTAGCTGCGCTAGGGCCTCGTCGTCCTAGTTGCTGTTAATCTGGGTGGCTACGCAAGACTGGGATGCCCCTGTTCGCTTAGGCAGCGGCGGGTTCGCTTAGGCAGCGGCCTCGCGATCACGTTCCCAGACGCGATCGATCGCGTCACAAACATCTGCCGTACTGATCTGACAGATGGCTTGATTGGAGGCTTGGCGTCGCTCGCGAGAGCTTCCCGTCTCGTAGGCTTTCTGTAACGCCACTTGCCCATACGGGCCACTATCGCCGGGCCTTGTGGCTCCATAGAGTCCAATCGTGGGCGTGCCTACGGCGACGGACAAATGCAACGGTCCGGTATCGTTGCTGACGAATAAATCCGCCATGGAGATCAGTGCAGCAAGCTGCTGAAGATCAGTCGCGGGTGCTAGCGTGGCATGACCATGACTGGTGTCAACGATTTGCGTCGCCATCTGGTGGTCGAGCCCATTGCCCCAAACCGCGACACACTGGGCACCGTAGCGCCTTCCAAGATACGAGGCTGTTTCGCCAAAGCGCTCGGGTAACCAGCGTTTGCTATGCCAAGTCGCACCGGGATTTAGCACGGCAAGAGGCTGATTGGGGAGTGTGCTGCGGTAGGTTTTGGCCCAGTCCATGGCTTGCTGATCAAGCGGGAACTGCCAGGTGACCTGCGGCGAGTCAATCCCCAGGGGGCCAAGCAGTTCCAGCGAACGGTCGGTCAGATGCGACCGCTGGGGAGCAACACGAATGTTTGTAAACAAACGACTGAGCTCTCTTGCGCAGGAACCAAAATAGCCGATGCGGTCTTTGGCTCCGGAGAGGTAACCTGCTAACGCAGATTTGGTCATGCCTTGGCAATCAATGGAGACATCGCACTGGAGTTGCCTCAATCGAGCACGCGACTTCAGGAGTGACTTTGGGGATGTGAACCATTTGCGGCGCAGCACAATCACCTCGTCAACGGCTCGATGTCCCATCAGGACGGGTGAGGATTTTTCTTCGACCACCCAAGCAATGTAGGCGTGCGGAAACGAGGCCCGCAAAGCACAGGCCACCGGCATCGTTAGAATCGTGTCTCCGATGGCGCTCATTCGGCTGATCAGGAAACGAGGCGGCCGGCACAAATCGTTCAACGGAGTGCGAATGGAATGGTTTTCACTGCTGGCCGCTTGCTCTCGATCGGTCATGGTTTGCCCTATGAAATCCGTGTTGTGGTTGCCCTTTGTCAACGGGAAACGCTATCAATCGCCGACTTCACTGAGCTACCGCAATGACTGCGTTAATCACGCGTTTTGGGTGCGGGTTTTCCGACATCAAACGCGTCCTAGAAGGCGATCTCAGGCGGGGATTGAGAGGTTCATTCAAGCCCGACTCGTCCCGTTCTTCGGCGGTGCCACTAGCCCCGATGTGCCGCTGATTCTGGTCTGGATTCAGGTTGCGGAAGTTTGTAACGTGCAGGCTGGGGTTGGCGCGTAGGCAGCGACAGGATCGTCGCGTCTGGTTCGTGTTTAGATCACATGGAATCTGGTAAGGATTGGACGATGTCCAGAACAGAAAAAACACCCAAGTCCGGGTTCCGGAAAAAGAGCCTTGATCCCCAGCAGCTCTCCGCCTTTATTGCGCCGCAGATTGACCTGCCGCCTGATCAACCACGCTTTCTAATCAGCCGCCTGGGCAAGATCGGTGACTCGATCCTGACGATGCCTGTGGCCTGTGCCCTGCGTGAGCATCTTCCCGGCGCCTACATCGCCTGGGCGGTCGAGGAAGACTCGGTGCCTGTGCTGGAGAATCATCCGGCTGTGGATGATGTGGTGGTCATGAATCCCGGCTGGTTGGCCTCGCCCAATCGATTGCGTGCGGCCCGAAATCAATTGCATCGACTTGCCTGTGATGTGGCGATCGATTGCCAAGGCGGTGGCGCTTCCGCGCTGGCTTGTTTTCTATCAGGAGCTGCCCATCGCATCGGTTACGCTGGTAAGAGCGTGCATGGGATTAGTCGTTGGATCTCCAATGTTCATGTGCAACCAGTGTTCAAACACTTGACGGACCGTTCGCTTGAACTGCTAACACCCTTAGGGATTCATAAACCAACGGTCCGTTGGCAGTATCCGATCGCCGCCCCGGCTCAGAGATGGGCCAGTCGCTATCGCAACACCTTTTCAAGCAACAGAATCGCGCTGCTGAACCCCGGAGCAACATGGCATAGCAAACGCTGGTTGCCGGAACGGTTCGGTGAAGTGGCTCAGTATTTGGGACGGGAATACGGATACACCAGCATTGCCGTTTGGGGCAATGGTCTCGATCATGCACTGGCATCCGACATTGTCTTGACAAGCGGAGGCCACGCGGTGCTCGCGCCAGAGACTGACTTGCAGCATTTGGCCGCATTGATTGAATCGTCTGACTTGTTGATCAGTAGCGACACCGGTCCGCTACACATGGGCGTTGCGGTGGGAACACCGGTGATCGGACTGTACGGTGCAACTCAGCCAGGTGACCGTGGTCCATACGGTCAGATTGCCATCCAAAAGGCTTATGAATCGGGCTCGCGACGCCAACGCCGCAATGCCTCTAACGCTGCCATGTGCGCGATCACGGTGCAAGATGTCTGTCGCGCCATTGAGCAGATGAACTTGCCAGCAATCTATCAGCTACAGGCTGCCTAATGGGCCATCCAACAGATCCAGAGCTGCCGACACCTGATAGTCGTGACAGTGAGACCAGTGTCAGTCAGCTTGGCCAACTGGTCGAAGACTTTGTTCAGCAGCGCAGCTGGCAGCGATTTCATAATCCCAAAAACTTGGCGATGTCACTGGCGATCGAAGCCGCTGAGTTGATGGAGCATTTTCAATGGTTGACGCTGGAGCAGGCCGCAGCCTTGCAAGACGATCCACAGCGCAAAGCAAATGTGGGTGAAGAGGTGGCCGATTGCTTGGCGTACTTGTTGGCGATTGCCAACGTGATGCAGATTGATCTGAGCAGTACGCTGGCAACCAAGATGATTGCCAACGCCAAGAAGTATCCCGTGGAATCGGCCAGCGATTACGGCAGCGATTTCTAAGCGAATCGCCGTAGGAGACGACTTAGACGTCCAGGTTGCGAACATCCAGGGCGTGCTTTTCGATGAACTCACGCCGCGGTTCAACTTTATCGCCCATCAATAGTCGAAACATTTCGTCTGCCGCACCGGCGTCCTTCATGTTGACTTTGATCAGCGTTCGGTTGTCAGGATCTAGCGTGGTCTCGCGCAGTTCCTCGGCGTTCATTTCGCCCAGGCCTTTAAAGCGAGTCACTTGCAGTCCTTTTTCACCAGCCGCACGCACTTCGGGTAGCAAGTCGCGAAGATCGTTCATCGGTCGGCGATTGTCTTCGCCACGGATGATTTCAAAGCGCGGAGTGGTCATCCCGGTCCGATCGGCGGGAATCAAATCTTCAAGTGCAAAGCCAAGCGGCGAGAGTTCTTTCAGGCCGCTGTTTAAGGTGCGAACCTCATGCAGTTCGGTCAAGTGAGCGATGACTTTGCTGTCGGCTTCTTCGTCGCCGGTTGCTTCTTCGTCGCCGGTTGCTTCTGCTTCGCCGTTCTGTTCGGCTTCTTCGGCAGCCGCGTCGTTCTCATCGTCGAGAATCAAGTTGTTCTCATTGAGATGCGTTTCAACTTGTTCGGCCTCGTGGAACCAATGTTCCTCGTTGCCGTAGGTCAGCAGCAGTGGTGGCAAGCGGTTGCTGACGGGGTCAAGTCGCATCGCGTGAGCTCGCAGCGAGACGCCGCGCCGTTCGAGTGCCAGGATGGCATCTTCCATAGATGCCAATGCTTCGCACAGGGCGCGCATTTGGTCGCCGTCAACACGGCGGCCATCTTCAGCCTCAAACACGGTGTCTTTGAGACCGCGTTCAAGGAGCTGTGATTTCATTTCTTCGTCGGTTTGGACATAGTGTTTCGAGCGTCCATGGACCACACGGAACAGCGGTGGCTGAGCGACATACACGTGTCCATCGGCGACGAGCTGATACATTTGTCGGTAGAAGAAGCACAGCAGCAGTGTGCGAATGTGGCTGCCATCAACGTCGGCATCGGTCATGATCACAACTTTGTTGTAACGACGTTTGGAAACGTCTTGATCAGCACCGATTCCGGTTCCAATGGCTTGGATCATGGAACGAACTTCTTCGTTGGCCAGGACCTTGTCTTCGCGGCTTTTGTAGGCGTTAATGATTTTACCGCGAAGTGGCAGGATCGCTTGGTAATCGCGCATACGACCGCCTTCGGCAGAACCGCCTGCCGAGTCACCTTCCACCAGGTACAGTTCGCAGCGTTCCATGACTTTGCTGATGCAGTCACGCAGCTTGCCAGGCAGTCCGCCGCCGCCGAGAGCGTCTTTGCGTTTTCGCAGCAAGTCTTTGGCTTTGCGAGCGGCTTCACGAGCTTCGGACGCCAGCATGCCTTTGCGGACAATGGCTTTGGCGACGCGCGGGTTCTCTTCGAGGTATTTGGCCAGTTGTTCACCAACGCCACCGGAGACGATGCCGTCGACTTCGCTGTTGCCCAGTTTGGTTTTGGTTTGTCCTTCGAACTGAGGGTTCGGAACACGCACGCTGATGACAGCTGTAATGCCTTCGCGGATATCGTCACCGCTAAGCGTTTGGTTCTTCAGCAGGTTCTCTTTCTTGCCGTAGTTGTTCAGCGTTCGCGTCAGTGCTGTCCGAAAACCTGAAACGTGCGTTCCGCCTTCGATGGTGTGAATGTTGTTGACGTAGGACTGCACGTTTTCGGTGTATTCCGTGCTGTACTGCAAGGCGATTTCGAACTGGCAGCCTTCTCTTTCACCGGTGATGGTGATGACATCGCTATGCAGGGTGTCGCTGGCACGGTTGAGGTGCTCGACGAATTCAGTGATCCCGCGTTCGTATTGGTAGTCGCCGCCTTCACCGTTGCGTTCGTCCAAGAAGGTGATGCGAACGCCACTGTTTAGGAATGCGAGTTCCTGCAGTCGTTTGTTTAGGGTGTCAAAGTTGTACTTCGTGGCGGAGAAGATTTGACCGTCTGCTTTGAACGTGGTCTTGGTGCCGGACTTGCTGGTGCTGCGTCCCTTTTTGATAGGGCCGGTCGCGACACCGCGCTCGTACTCTTGACTCCAGGTGAAACCATCGCGGCTCACTTCCGCTTCGGCCCACTGGCTTAGGAAGTTGACAACGGTCACGCCGACACCGTGCAAACCACCCGAGGTTTGGTAGGCACCTTTTTCGAACTTGCCGCCGAACTTCAGCACGGTCATCACACCTTCTAGGGTGCTGACTTCACGGCCGAGTTCTTCGGAGAGCTCTTTGTGGGGGGTGACGGGGATTCCTCGGCCATCGTCTTCAACGGTCACGCTGCCATCGGTGTGGACGGCGACGGCGACTTTGGAGGCGAAACCAGCCATGGCTTCGTCGATGGAATTGTCGACGACTTCGTAGACCAGGTGGTGCAATCCTCGATTGTACGTGTCGCCGATGTACATTCCGGGGCGTTTGCGAACGTGATCCAGGTCGGAAAGGTGCTGGAGGTCCTCGTCCGTGTATTCTTCGTTTGCAGCGGGTACGGAGGAGACTTGGGCGGCCTGGGGAGTGTTTTCCGGCGTTTGAGCCGCTGGGTCGGCATCAGACGGTGTCGAACTGGAAGATTCCGGTGGAGGGACGTCGCTCATTGAAACCTGTCGAGGCAGTAGCTGCGAAGGGGCCCCACTGCCAGCCGCCGCCAAAACGGAGCCGTCTTGGGGACGGGATTTTCAGCCCGTAGTGTAGCAATTTTTCGTTCCAGCGGCGAGGTGTGTAAACCCGGCAATCGGCCAGTTTCTTGCCTGAGTTCTGCCCTTCAGCGAGATCCGTTTTTAGCCGGCCTGACGATTTTGATTTCATGCCCTAGAATTTGCCTCGCCGCTTCGGTTTTCAGCATTTTGATGCGGCCAAACAAGATGCTTCAGTCGCCCCGTCGAACGCATTTTGTTCTTCTCAGGTGAACCGGTTCTCCGGTCCTGATGTCCGTGTTTCCGAACCCGATTCCACCCCCCAGACAGATCGACCAACATGCCTCGCTATAACCCAGCCGATATCGAACCGCGTTGGCAAGCCTATTGGGAAGCAAATCAGACCTTCGCCACGCCGGATCTGCCAACGGGTAAGAAACGCTACGTGCTGGACATGTTTCCCTACCCCAGTGGTGATGGCTTGCATGTTGGGCACCCCGAAGGTTACACGGCGACGGACATTGTCTCGCGATTTGCTCGTCTGCGCGGCGAGAGCGTTTTGCATCCCATGGGGTTCGATGCCTTTGGATTGCCAGCTGAAGAACACGCGATTCGGACCGGCGAACATCCACGCATTCAAACCCAGTCCAATATCGATAACTTCACCCGACAGTTGAAAATGCTGGGTTTCAGCTATGACTGGGACCGTGCGTTGGCGACGACCGATGAAAAGTATTTCCGCTGGACGCAATTCATTTTTTTGGTGCTGTTTGAGACCTGGTTCGACACGGATCAACAAAAGGGCCGTCCGATCAGTGAGTTGCCCATCCCGGCTGAAATCCAGCAGCAAGGCGATGTGGCGATTCGCCAATATGTCGATAGCAAGCGTCTGGCTTACTTGGATGATGCCTTGGTCAATTGGTGCCCGAAATTGGGAACCGTGCTGGCCAACGAAGAGGTCGTCGATGGAAAAAGCGAAGTCGGTGGGCACCCCGTCAAACGGATTCCATTGCGTCAGTGGATGTTGCGAATCACTGATTACGCTGAGCGATTGCTAGAGGGCTTGGAGGATCTGGACTGGCCAACGGGGATCAAAAAGCTGCAATCCGACTGGATCGGCCGCAGCACCGGTGCGGAAGTTGACTTTTACGTTGGCAGTGAAGATCAGTTCCAGGCGTGGAAGAGTCAGCGAAGTGTGGCCGAGTTTCCGGTTCAGCCAGGCAGTGACGCCTTGCGAGTCTACACGACGCGGCCCGATACCCTGTTCGGTGCCACCTACATGGTGGTCTCCCCTGAACACCCCATGTTGGAGTCACTGACTAGCGACCAGCAAGCCGCTGCGGTGAAGGAGTATTGCGAAAAGGCGTCGTTTAAAAGTGATCGTGAACGCACCGAAGGTGATCGTGAAAAGACGGGTGTCTTCACCGGTTCTCATGCCATCAACCCCGTCAATGGAAAGCCCATTCCGATTTGGGTGGCTGACTATGTTTTGGCTGGCTATGGGACCGGAGCCATTATGGCGGTGCCAGCTCATGATGAACGCGATTTTGCCTTTGCAGTGAAGTACGAACTGCCCGTGATCGCGGTGGTTGATCCGCCTGAAGATCTGCCCAATCGAGACGAAATTTTGGCGGGCAAAGCCTGTTTTCAGGCCGTGGGACAAGCCATCAATAGCGGTCCAATGAACGGTTTCAGCACGCCTGAAGTGAAGTCGAAAATTGCCGCTTCGTTGAGTCAAGATGGATTGGGGACGGAGGCGGTGAACTACAAATTGCGTGACTGGTTGTTCAGTCGTCAACGTTTCTGGGGCGAACCGTTTCCGATCTTGCATGAACTGGATTCCGAAGGCAATCCCACCGGTGCGATGCGAGGCGTGGACCCCAGTGAATTGCCTGTGCGTTTGCCGGAATTAAGCGATTTCAAGCCGCACGGACGCCCCGAACCGCCGTTGGCCAAGGCGGATGACGATTGGCTGTATGTCACCCTTGATGGTAAACGCTATCGACGTGAAACCAACACCATGCCTCAGTGGGCTGGATCGTGTTGGTACTACCTGCGTTACATTGATCCTGACAACGAACAAGCCTTGGTGGATCCCGAAAAGGAACAAGCCTGGATGGGCGTTGACTTGTACGTCGGCGGTGCCG
Source organism: Stieleria bergensis (assembly GCA_007745635.1). Lineage (GTDB taxonomy): Bacteria > Planctomycetota > Planctomycetia > Pirellulales > Pirellulaceae > Stieleria > Stieleria bergensis. The sequence goes on along the minus strand of CP036272.1, from coordinate 5,668,750 downwards.
AGCACGCCGTGCTGCACTTGCTGTACTCGCGATTCTGGCACAAGGTTTTGCATGACCGCGGGCATGTGACGACGGCGGAACCGTTTTTGAAACTTGTCAATCAAGGCATGATTCTGGGCGAGGTCGAGTATTCGGGTTACCAGGACCAGGACGGCAAGTTTGTCAGTGCGAAGTTGGTTCGCAAAGCCGCCGACGGTGGTCGCGAAACCAAGGATGGGCGGCAAGTGACTGCGGTCGCAATCGCTGATGACTTGGTCGAAAAGAAAGGGGAGAACTTTGTCTTGAAAAGTGATCCTGCCGTTCGTGTCGAAAGCCGGGCTCACAAAATGTCCAAAAGCCGCGGGAACGTGGTGAACCCCGATATCGTTGTCAACGAATATGGCGCTGACGCCTTGCGGTTGTATGAGATGTTCATGGGGCCATTGGAAGCGACCAAACCCTGGTCGATGGCGGGCGTGGGCGGCGTGCGGAACTTCTTGGATCGCGTTTGGCGAATGATTGTTGATGACCAGCAGGACGAGCTGGTCTTGCAGTCAGCGTTGACCGATCAGCCCTGCGACGAAGAACAAAACCGGATGCTGCACGGAACGATCAAAAAGGTCACCGAAGATACCGATGAGATGAGCTTCAATACGGCGATTGCTCGCATGATGGAGTTCACCAACTTTTTCACGCGTCAGGAAAGTCGCCCGATCGAAGCGATGAAAAGCTTCCTGATCCTGTTGTCTCCCTACGCGCCTCACCTGTGTGAGGAACTGTGGAAGATTCTGGGACAGGATGGCTGCATTGCCAATCAAACTTGGCCGAGCTATGACGAAGCCGCGTTGGTTCAAGCGTCGATCGAAGTGCCAGTGCAGTTCAATGGCAAAGTGAAGACAAAGATTCAATTGCCGCCTGATGCCGTCGTCGATGCTATGATTGAGGCCGCCCTGGCAGATGACAAAGTTAAAAGCTTGCTGGGTGACAAAACCATTGTCAAAAAGATTGCCGTTCCAGGCCGTCTGGTGAACTTGGTGGTCAAGTGATTTCCTGACCAGTCGACCGGTCAAACGTTGTGATTAGGCGAGGAATCACGCTTGTGTCATGCTGCAAGCGTGCCTTCCCATGAAGGGCTTGCTGAATGAGCCAGCGCTGCTGACAACGTTTGGCAGCGCACCCCGGGGACAGACTGATTTAGCAAGCCCCGCGTCTCAATCGCACTGCACACGCTGGCCGTGATCAATCCCATTCTTCAAAGCGGATGAACTTCGGTTCGCTCTCCAGCGGATTGAACCAGTTCTGTTCGTCATCCGCCTGCTGTGACAACAGGTTGATGTCGTCGTCGATCTCATCCCGTTCGTCGAATTCTTCCAGGGATTCGTTATCCAGGGAATCTTCTTCGATGTCGATCTCTGCCAGTGACTGGGCGACCTGCAGAGACATCATCATGTTGTCGACAAGATCGTTTGCTGGTTGCCCCGGCAGGACAATCCCCAGCTCTGGTTCCATTTGATGGCTGACGTGCCAAGCGATTTGATTTTGTTCCGAGGCTTTGGTGATTAACAGAACCACTTGGTCGGTCCAGGTCAGCCAGGTCACGTGCAGTTGGGTCAGATCGTTGCCTGATGCATCGCTTTCTTCGGCAAGGCTGCTGGTCGCCAAGTTACATGAGTCACTGGCGATCTGAATCAGGATTTGATGGCCATCTCCAGACGCTTTGACGACTTGCACGAGCGCCTCGTCATCTCGGGTCAGCGAACCGCAATCTTGGATCACGTCCAGTTCAGTGAAACCTTGTCGCAGCCACTTGGCGACTTCGTTGGCAGCATCAATCTCGTCGAAGGGGAGGCTGCGGAATTGGAAGGTTAAAATCATCAGCCGAATCGAGGGAGCGAAGAGGTTGGTGCGTGCGCCGCCGTTGTACATGCTGTGCAACCAAGCGGCGAGCATTGTAGTCGCTGCGAGCCCGCCCCTGAAGCTCCCTCCTGTGAGCCTTGTCAGATCGCCAGCAATCGGCTGATGATCCGCATCCCTTCCATCACGCGCCTAAAGAGAAAGGTGTATGATGGACCGCCAGCTTGAGGGCGCCACCAGCTTGAGGGCACCGCTGGGCGATGTTGTCCGTCGTTCCGTTGGGTGGTTGTTTGTTGAATTTTTCTTTTCCCGCGGGCGCTGTCCGTTTCACCAAGTCTTCTTCACCTGTGGATCATTTCATGAGCCGGATTTTGAAATTGCAATGGATGTCTGGTTGGCTGCTTGTGTTGGCTGCCATGTTTGTTGGTTGCAATGCCGCAAAGGATGCTGGCGATGCTGATCCTGGCAGCGTGGCTGTTGCCCCGGAACCGTTTGATGAAACGCTGTTTTCGGCAGCGACGGTTAAGCGTGATGGTCAAGGCAGTGTGATTTCGTTTCAATTGCGAGATCAGTCCGCGCCGCCTTCGCTCGCGGCGCTCGGTCAACTGCGGAAACTTCGTAGCGTGGTTCTGTCTGGTTCGGCAATCACGGATGAAGATCTGCTTGCCTTGGGCACCGTCACGACACTGGAAAGTCTAGACTTGCGAGGCTGTCCGATCAGTGATGAAGGCGTCAAGGGCTTGGCAGGTTTGAGGAAGCTAAAGTCTCTCAAGCTTTCTGGGAAAGACGGCAAGACAACCGTGACCGATGCGGGGGTGGCGTCCCTTGGCAAGGCGTCTGGTTTGAAAGTCATCGCTTTGGATTTCTTGCCGATCAGTGATCAGGGCATTGAAAGTCTTTCTGGCTGTGCAGAGCTCAAAGAGTTGTATCTGGCTCACACCGATGTCAGCGATGCGGTTGCCACTTGTTTGGCCGGGTTTACAAACTTGCAAAAGTTGCGGCTTTCTGGGACGGGGTTTACATCGGACGGGGTTGCGGAGTTGTCAGCGCTGAAGCAGTTGACTGAATTGGATGTCAGCGAATGTCAGGGTGTGGACAATCAAGCGATCAGCGCGCTGGCGGAGAGCCCGAACTTAGCCAAGCTCAACCTGTATGCCAGTGGTGTGGCAGACGGGCCGTGGCAGATGCTCGCCGGGCTTGAGTCGCTGACTTGGCTGAACATCGATAAGACGGAACTGACCGATGCTTCGATCCCGAGCTTGGCAAAACTGACTTCGCTGACCTTTTTGCACATCGGTTCGACGCAGGTGACCAATGATGGCATTCAGGGGCTTCAAACGCTGAGCCATTTAAAAACATTGATTGTCACTCGGACAAACGTGGATCAAGCCGGCGTTGATGCGCTGCAGCCAGCGCTCCAGGGCACGGAAATCCTGTGGATCTATCAACCGCCAAAGTGATTTGCGTCTCTGGGCTGCCAGAATCAGGCTGGGCTGCCAGAATCAGGCAAGTTTGATGTGAACCTTGCCGCCACTGCGGGGATCGGTCATCCTTAGTGATGCAAAATAGCAGAAGGCGAGGCAATCGCTGGTTGGCGGTGGTGCTTTGGCATCAGTTGTCGACTGGAGGAAAGTCCGGGCTCCGCAGGACAGGATGGTCGATAACGTCGACCGGCCGCGAGGTTAGGGAAAGTGCAGCAGAAAGCAAACCGCCGAACGATTCACTTCGGTGGATGCGTGGCAAGGGTGAAACGGTGTGGTAAGAGCACACCAGCGGCTAAGGTGACTTAGTCGGCTTGGTAAACCCCATCCGGAGCTAGACCAAACAGGGTGCAGAAGTTGTCCGCTTCGCAATGACACTCGGGTAGGTCGCGATTGAGGCGACGAGCAATCGTCGTGCACAGATAAATGGTTGCCATCGAAGTGCTTGTCATTTCGAGACAGAACCCGGCTTACAAGCCTTCTGCTGTTTTGTTTCTTGTTTTCGGTTTGCCCAGGCAGCCAGTGAGTTGCCTAAGCAGGGCCATCAATCGAGACGTTCATCGGGCCATTAATTGAGCCCAGTGAGCCCAGTGAGCAAAAACTGTGCTTGCGGTTTGATGGCACCATTTGCTAGAGGGTGGGCAGTACTCTAGCCATTGATCTCGATGCATCTAAGCAATTATCTCACCTGTCTTTGGCCGGGGCTCAGCGAGCTCTGGTGGCGTGGACGATTGTCGGCACTGCCGCTGGCGATCGGCTTTGCGCTGGCATTCAATGCGCTGTTGGTGATGCGATATCTTTATCCCACCTGGGTTGACCCTTGGTTAATCGGTTCGGCATGGTGGATCGGCATCGTGATGTGGGGTGTTTGGACCGTCAAAAGCATGCGAGCGCTGCCCGAGCTGTTGCAGCCGCGGCAGGTCTCTCAGCAGCCTGATTGTTTCCCTGAAGCCCAGCAAGCATTTTTGGCGGAGCAGTGGGATGTTGCAGAAGCTCGTTTGTTGGCCGTCTTAGAGATCGAACCACGAGATCCGCCCGCGTTGTTGCTGCTTTCTGGCGTGTATCGTCATACCGACCGAGCCGGCTATGCAGCCGCGCTGATCCAAGAGCTGCAACGATTAGAAGTCGCCGCGGCTTGGGAGATCGAGATCCAGGCCGAGGCGGAACGCGTGCAGCGTTGGCTCGAGTTGCAGGCCGAGGCCACAGACGCAGGCCAAGAAGACGTCGCCCCGAATGAGCCGGAGAATGAGCCGGAGAATGACTCTGCAGTCGAACCGCAGGAGCAAGCTGGCGAAACCGAGGATTCCCCGCCCGAGGTGTTGTCCATGGACGCAAATCGCGGCCAGCAGCCCGAGGAGTCGTCGACGTTGCACGATTCGGCTATCACGCACTGGAGCCGAAAAGCAGCCTAGCGGCGGCGGTTTGCGCGCGACCCCTCGGTGATTGATGTGTCTGCATTGGCCGTTAGCCCCGTTTTTTTCTGACGCAACGTTCCAGTCACAGAGTCGTGGCCGACGCCAAGGCGGCTGATGGGGGTGGCCTGCTGGAAACAGATGACGCTGCCGATTTGGCAGTGCGCTGTTTGCAGCAAGATTGTCTCAAAAGCGGGGTGGGTGAGGAGCCACAATCAGAAACTGCGAGCGGCTTTTCAGGATTTATTTTTGGGAAGGTCAATGTTTCGGGGCATCGAGGACATCGGTGCTGTGCGGAGCGGCTTGATGCTGAGCGAACTCTGAAAACCGTGAGATTTCCAGACGGTGTCGAGACAAGGCGTTTGGGCAATTTGGTCAATTCACGCTCAGTCTTGCTTGGAAAAGCCTCCGGAATCGAGCTTCTGCCCATCCCCCAAATTTCCCAAAACCGATAGAATCGACCTAACCCTATCAGCCGCGGGGTGAACGGAGTCTGGTCTCTCCTAAGGTTTGCCCTGTTCATGCCAAAGGCTGATTAAATGGCCTACGGTTTGCTTGGGATACAAAGAGCTCTGTGGCTGACGTAAGATTCGCCATGCTGGCAGTGTCATGATTGTCAAAAGCAATTTAATTTTCCTCAAACCGTATTAATCACGACTGTCCAAAGATGACTCTCGTTGGATAGTAATAGATGGAGCCAGCGGATTTGGCGGATGGACCGGCCTAACGAAACCAATGTTTGGCAACGTTGGGAATAACCCTCGGGTAACGAGAAAACTATGTACGAAAGATTTACCGATCGCGCTCGCAAGGTGATGCAACTCGCCAACCAGGAAGCGCAGCGTTTCAACCATGAATACATCGGGACCGAACACATCTTGTTGGGTTTGGTCAAAGAGGGCAGTGGCGTTGCCGCCAACGTGTTGAAGAACCTTGATGTGGATCTTCGCAAGATTCGCATGGAGGTAGAAAAGCTTGTTCAGAGCGGGCCGGACATGGTCACTGTGGGCAAGCTGCCGCAAACGCCTCGGGCAAAGAAAGTCATCGAATACTCGATGGAAGAAGCTCGCAATTTGAATCACAGCTACGTCGGCACCGAGCATATCTTGCTGGGTTTGCTGCGAGAGCAAGAGGGCGTTGCCGCACAGGTGTTGACCAACTTGGGCATGAAGTTGGAAGACGTGCGTGAAGAGGTCTTGAATTTGCTCGGCCATGGACTTGAAAGTGCAGAGGTCGGTGAACGCGGCGGACGCAGCAGCGAAGAGAGCAGCGGTGGATCAAGCTCGTCCAGCAAAGGCGGCAAAAGCAAGACGCCTGCATTGGATAGTTTTGGCCGCGACCTCACGCTCTTGGCTCGCAACGGCGAATTGGATCCTGTGATTGGTCGTGCGAAAGAAATCGAACGAGCGATTCAGATCCTTTGCCGTCGGACGAAGAACAATCCCGTTCTGCTCGGCGAAGCGGGTGTCGGGAAAACCGCCATCGTGGAAGGCTTTGCACAAAAGGTGATCGAGGGTGAAGTCCCTGAGATCTTGGCAGACAAACGCATCGTCGTGCTTGACTTGGCGATGATGGTTGCCGGGACCAAGTACCGTGGTCAGTTCGAAGAACGCATCAAGGCCGTGATGACTGAAGTGCGTCGGGTCAAGAACACGATTCTGTTCATTGACGAATTGCACACCTTGGTCGGTGCGGGTGGAGCGGAAGGTGCCATCGATGCGGCGAACGTTTTGAAGCCGGCTCTTGCACGTGGTGAGATCCAGTGCATTGGTGCCACGACCTTGGACGAGTATCGCAAGTACATCGAGAAAGACAACGCACTGGCACGTCGTTTCCAAGAGATCATCGTTGAGCCAACGGGCAAAGAAGAGACCATCGCGATCTTGAAAGGCCTCCGCGAGCGTTACGAAGAGCACCACCGAGTGCAAATCACCGACGATGCCGTGGTTTCTGCGGTTGAGATGAGCGAACGTTACATCACCGCGCGTTGCTTGCCAGATAAGGCCATCGACGTGATCGATGAAGCCGGTGCACGGATTCGTTTGCGCACCATGTCTCGTCCACCAGACTTGAAAGAGATCGACGAAGAAGTCGAAACCTTGAACAAGGAAAAAGAGGACGCGGTCGCCAGTCAAGACTTTGAAAAGGCTGCCAATCTTCGTGATCAAGCTGAAAAGCTGAAGAAGAAGAAAGAGCAGATCACACTGGATTGGCGCGAGAAAAGTCAGCAAACCGATGGTGTTGTCGACGAAGAAGTGATCGCTGAAGTGGTCAGTAAAATGACCGGCATCCCGCTGACTCGTCTGTCAACCGAAGACAGCATGCGGTTGATGAAGATGGAAGACGAACTGCACGAGCGTGTTGTCAGCCAGGATCGCGCCGTGACGGCGATTTCCAAGGCTGTTCGCCGCAGTCGCAGCGGTTTGAAAGATCCACGTCGCCCAACCGGCTCCTTTATCTTCGCTGGACCGACCGGTGTTGGTAAGACCTTGTTGGCCAAAGCGCTCGCTGAATACATGTTCGGCGATAGCGATGCGTTGGTGCACATCGACATGAGCGAATACATGGAGAAGCACAACGTCAGCCGTCTGATCGGTGCACCTCCGGGATTCGTTGGTTACGAAGAAGGTGGTCAGTTGACCGAGAAGATTCGTCGTCGCCCCTACGCGGTGGTCTTGTTCGACGAAATTGAAAAAGCTCACCCCGATGTCTTCAACATGCTGCTGCAAGTGATGGAAGAGGGACGCTTGACTGATTCCTTTGGTCGCAACGTCGACTTCCGCAACACGATCTTGATCATGACCACCAACGCCGGTGCCGATGCGATCAAGAGCGGTGGTGGATTCGGATTCGCCAAGGTGGATGACGATGCCAGTTACGATTCCATGAAAGGACGCGTGATGGAGCAGATTGAACGTGTCTTCCGACCTGAGTTCCTGAACCGTTTGGATGACACCATCATCTTCCGTCACTTGACGCGACCGGACTTGAAATTGGTGATCGACTTTGAATTGTCCAAGGTTCGCGAACGCTTGTCCGATCGTGGTCTGGCATTGGAATTGAGTGACCAAGCGAAGGACTTCTTGATCCGTCGTGGTACCGATTTGGATTACGGTGCCCGTCCGCTGCGTCGTGCGATCGAACAACGTATCGAAGATCCGCTCAGTGAGGAATTGCTGCGAGGAACCTTTGAAGGCAAAGACACCATCGTCGTCAAAGGCATTTTAGAGAACTCCAACAGTGACATCGTGGCTGTTGAAGATGTGACCGTCAAAGACGATGGCAAGATGGTTGACGCCGACGGTAACAAAGTGAAGGTGGTTCGCTTGGAATTCCTTGGCGAGTCGCGCGGTGGCGATGAGCCCGCCGAACCGGTTGCCGCTGCTGTTGGCGACGGGGACGACTCTGGATCATCTGACGAATCGTAAAGGCGTTTTCGCAAAACGCAACGGAACAATCCTGAATCCCTCTCTCGGCTGCCGAGAGAGGGATTTTCTTTTGCACAGGCGATTTTTACTCGCGCGGCATTTTCTCGCTCTCCAAGGTGCAACGGCACCAGTGTTCGAGTTAGGCTATTGGGCATGAACTTTGACCTTCAATTACTGGATGCAGCTAAGATGCGTGACCTGTTGAATCGGTTTGCTGGCTTGTCGTTACTGTCAACTGCGTTGATGACCGCTCTGCCTTCTACATCAATGGCTCAGTGGCCTCAGTTTCGCGGCCCTCACGGCGATGGAGTGGTTGCGGGACCGCTGCCCACCCAATGGTCTCAGGACGAGTCGGTCCAGTGGCGGACCGAATTGCCAGGCGAAGGATGGTCCAGCCCAGTCGTCGCCGGCGGCACGGTTTACTTAACCGCAGCGATCAAGCGTGAAGAACCCGCGACGGAAAAACCCGCCGAAGAAGAAGAGGATGCTCCGCGCAAACCAAAGCCCGCTGCCTATGACTTGTCGGTCTTGATGGTCGATGAGGCAACGGGGGCTTTGACCAAACGCATTGATCTGTTTGTTCAAAGCACACAAGCCGCTCGAATCCACAAAAAGAATTCGCACGCCAGCCCAACACCTGTGATCGATGGTCAACGCCTCTATGTCCACTTCGGTCATCAAGGCACAGCCTGTTTGGACTTGGCTGGGAACGTGATTTGGGAAAATGATTCCCTGGGCTACAAACCGGTTCACGGCAATGGTGGAACCCCCGTGGTCGTTGGCGATCGAATGATCTTTTCACGCGATGGTGCCAAGATCAGTGAAGTGACTGCGCTGGATACCAAGACCGGCCAGATTGCTTGGCAATGCCAGCGTGATGTTGAAGCTCCACGGCACTTTTCATTTTGCACGCCCGCTGTCTTTGAAGTCGCCGGCAAGCAACAGTTAGTGCTGCCAGGAAGCAACGTGGTTCAGGGAATCGAACCGACAACGGGTCAGGAAATCTGGCGCGTTCAATATGAAGGCTATTCGGTTGTGCCTCGACCGATTTATCACGCTGGGCTGGTTTTTGTTTCGACAGGATACGACCGAGCCAGCTTGTTGGCGATTGATCCCACCGGCGAAGGTGACGTGACCGACAGCCATGTGGTTTGGCAAACCGATACGTCGATTGCCAAGACACCCTCGATGATTGGCTATAAAGGCAAAATCTATCAGCTGAGCGATAATGGCATCGCGGTTTGCTTTGATGCCAAGACCGGAGACATGGAATGGAAGGAGCGCATCGGTGGAAACTTCTCGACGTCTTTGTTGCTCGCCGGCGATCACCTTTACATGACCAGCGAAGCGGGGGTGACCACGGTGATGAACATTGCGGGTGAACCAGAGGAAGTGGCTGAAAATGATCTGAATGAACGGACTTTGGCTTCCTTTGCCGTCAGTCATGGTGGATTGTTGGTTCGGACTGCCGACGCTCTGTACCGCATTCAATAGAGGCGTACGGATGTCACGTGGCGCCGGGGGCCCTGGGAGTCCCAAGGCTTCCTGAGCCCGTTTCGTCTAACGGTTGGGTCTCAATCGCGGGGCTGTTCGGCTTCAGGCACCGGCTTCAGGCACCGGCTTCAGGCACCGGCTTCAGGCACCGGCTTCAGGCACCGGCTTCAGGCACCGGCTTCAGGCACCGGCGTCGACACAGCGTTTGATGGTTTCAGTTATAGTGGTGAGGATCTATCCCGTCACGACTGGAGTTGCCAATATCAGATGGACATTCTTACGCGTTTCATTCGTCCGCTTGCGCTGTTTGCTGCCGGCGTTGTTTTTACTTCGCTGGGTTCTGCACAGGAAAAGCGGCCCAATATTCTGTGGATCGTCGGTGAGAATTTCTCCAACGACTTGGGTTGTTACGGCCAGCGGAATGTCGCGACGCCTCACTTGGATAGCTTGGCAGCCGCAGGGATTCGCTACACCAACGCATTTGCGACTTCACCGGTTTGTGCGCCCAGTCGGTCTTGCTTCATGTTAGGCATGTATCAAACGACGACCGACACGCACAACATGCGTTCGCACCGTGATGATGACTTCAAATTGCCGCCGGGAATTCAGCCGCTGACCCATCGTTTGAAGGATGTAGGTTACTACACGGCCAACATCACGCACTTAAGCGACTTGCGGGTTGGCACCGGGAAATTGGATTTGAATTTCGTCAACGAAGGAACGTTGTACGATGGCGCGCAGTGGGATGATCTAAAAGGCAATCAGCCTTTCTTTGCACAGATCAACTTGCCCGAGGCTGAGTATGACATTTACGATCGCAAGAGCGCTGAAAAGCAACGCGTGCGGTGGGTTGGCGAAGAATGGCATCCGCAAGTTGCCACCGAGCAGAACGTCACTCCGCCACCGTTTTATCCAGACCATCCGGTTGTCCGCCAGGAATGGGCTCGCTACCTGAACTCCATTAGTGGAGCCGATGTGCGTGTCGGTCAGATTCTCAAGCGTCTGGCGAAGGACGGTCTGGATGACGATACCATTGTGGTCTTCTTTGCTGACAATGGGCGACTGACGGCGCGCGGAATTCACTGGCCGTTTGACCAGGGGCTGCGAGTTCCATTGATCGTTCGCGATGCGAAAAACTTTCCCGTGTTGACTGAACAGGAACGTCGACAGTCGGTCAGTGATCGCGTGGTCAGCCTGCTTGACTTGACCGCGACCACCATGCAGTTCGCTGGCATCACGGCTCCTGCAGGCATGCAGAGCCGAGTCTTCCTAGGGGCCGATGCAGATCAACCCCGAGCGTACGCCTTTGCCGCCAGAGACCGCATTGATGAAACCGTGATTCGCATGCGCAGTGTGCATGACCAGCGTTACCATTACGTGCGAAATCATACTCCCGGTGCAGGTTTTCCAACCTTGAATCGGTACAAGGAAAAGTGCTTCCTGGTCAAACCGTTGATGCGACAATTGCATCAGCAAGGCAAGCTTTCTGGCGACGCGGCTGCCTTGATGGAACCTTTTCCGGACGAAATGCTCTTTGATACCAAGGCCGATCCACACGAGACGAAGAACTTGGCGGCTTCGACCGACCCTGACGTGCAGTTGGTGTTGGCTCGAATGCGTTCGGCCCTAGAGACGTGGACGGCGGAGACAGGTGATCGTGGTCACTTGATGGAGCCTGACGCAGTGGTTGAGCCCTTCGTCAAAGAAATGCACGACTGGTTTGGGACGCCGCAGTGGGCGGTTCCCAAATAGAGTGGATGGCGTTGAGCGGTGGTCGAGGCGAGGCGATGTTGAGGGTTTTCGATTGAACCTCAGCCATCGCGATTTGCTTTCGCAGTGAAAAGCCTGTGGCAGATTGAACCCGCAAGGTATGCTTGGATTAGCGCCGGACCGTCAGCCGGCTTCATGATTGAGCCGCCAGCGCGTTGGTGATGTCTGCTCGACCATGATAGAACTCAGAACTGATTAGAGAGCGATTGATGTCTGTAAAAGTTGCCTTGGTGGGCGCGACAGGATACACAGGATTGGAGGTGGCACGGCGATTGGTCGGCCACCCCGATGCCAACCTGGTCTTGGCAACGGCGCGCGCCGATGCTGGGAAACAGATTTCACAAGTGCATCCTTCTCTGGCGGGGTTGATCGATTGTCAGCTTGAAAAGCTTGACCCGGAATCGATTGCAAAACGCTGCGACGTAGCGATGTGCTGTCTGCCTCATGCAGCTTCTGCGGAAACCTGTCAGCTGCTTTGCCAAGCGGGTGTCCGCGTGATCGATTTTAGCGCCGACTTTCGGTTGTCGTCACTGCCGGTTTATGAATCCTGGTATTCGGTCACGCACCCCTGGCCACAACGTGTCGGTCGCACGGTCTATGGTATGCCAGAGTTCTTTGCTGATGAAATCGCCACAGCGGATCTGGTGGCCAATCCAGGTTGTTATCCCACCAGCGCCATCTTGCCGTTGGCGCCGCTGATTAAAGCGGGATTGATTGAGCAAAACGATATCATTGTGGATAGCAAAAGCGGCGTCAGCGGCGCGGGCCGAAGTGCCAAAGTTGGCACGCTGTACTGTGAAACCAACGAATCCATTGCGGCGTATGCGGTTGGCCAGCATCGTCATCAACCAGAGATCGAAGACTTGGTCGGACGAATCTCTGGAGAGCCGATTGAGGTGGTCTTTACACCGCATTTGACGCCGATGAATCGTGGCATCTTGTCCACCATCTACGTCCGTGGCAAGGGTGACGCTGGCGAAACACTGGTGCCTATGATTCACCAGTGTTGGAATGAGATTTATCAAGACAAGCCATTTGTTCATGTGGTGGATCACTTGCCAGCGACCGGGCATGTATCGATGACCAATCATGTGCAGATGACCGCGCGGGCCGCTGGAAATCGAATCGTCTTGATCTGTGCAATCGATAACCTCGCCAAAGGCGCAAGTGGTGCCGCCATTCAAAACATGAATGTCATGTTTGGGTTGGATCAAGCCTCCGGGTTGCGGTGATCAATACAGAGAACCGCCGGCGCAGCACGGTTTCCATCTGATCGGTCTGTGATGCGTTAGTCCGTTGGTTGGTTTTCAGCAATTGGGGACGAAGGAATTGAACGAGTCATCGGAGTCTATGAGCGATCCAACCTTAAATCCCTTTGATGCGTCGGTTCCAGGTCCTGCCGATCAACGAAGCGCACAGGCGACGATGCCGCCAAAGACCAAGCCTCGGGCGTGGACCAGTTTTGTCGTGTTGGTTCTGTCCATCGGCTGTTGGGTGGGTGCCAGTTTTGCGATGATGAGTTTGGCGGTGATTGTCGTTCACGGAGTGCCGACAAAAGAAATGATCCAAGACTGGGGCGGCACGATGAAAGCCGTGTTTCAGTCACGCATCGGGCTGCTGATGCTGATCGTCGCGCCGCAGGCGTTCTTGGTGCTGCCGGCTCTTTGTGCCGCTTGGCTCTCTCCAGTGCCGCTGAAGCAGCGTTTGGGGTTGGTGCGTGGGCATTGGCCGCTGTGGGTTTGGGCGGTTGCCGTCTTAGCGACACCGGTGGTCGGATTCATTTCTTCCTCGTTGGTCAACCTGCTGCCAGGTGAAAGTGCAAGCTTGGAACAGATGGGCGAAATGTTCCGCCAGCACCGTGACTTTATGATTCCGCTGGCGATGCTGATTGGATTGACGCCCGCGTTTTGCGAAGAGATTTTGTTTCGCGGCTACATCCAAACTCGGCTGGTCAAAAGCTGGGGGCCGTTGGTGGCGATCCTGGTTGCCTCGGCGGCTTTTGCTGCGGCGCACTTGGATTTCAAACATGCACTGGCCGTGTTTCCTCTGGGAATCTACTTGGGACTGGTGTCTTGGCGCAGTGGATCACTGTTGCCAGCGATGGCAGCGCACTTCTTTAACAACTGCTTGGGTGTGTTGTTGATGGTTTTGGCGCCCGAGAACTTAGAGCAAGTGCAAGAGATGTCGCCCGAAGAGATTGCTCGGGATCCGTCGCTGGTTGCTTTGTCGTTGATCATTCTGGGCGCCGGCGTGTGTGGTCTGCCTAGCCTGCTGGCATCGATTTGGGCGATGGTGGCCTATCGAATGCCGGAATCAGAGGCCGATTCTGAGGTCGAGGCGGCTGCGGCAATGACCAGCCATCAGGATCATCCTACGACGCTCAACTGAGAGCGATCATCAGGCCTTCGCCGGGCGCTTCATGCCGAGTGGATTCCGCATGACTTCCGCTGGGAGCTTGCCGCGAAATCGGCCGCTTGTTCGCATCTGACCGGGGATTTCGGGTATGCTAGAACCGACTGGCACTCGGCAATTTTTGTCGGTAGTGACGTGCAGAATCTGCGTTCTGATCAACCGCAACTTGGATCGGATTGCAGGCAACCTTTGAAATAGTGATCGCTATGCCGTTTCGTCTGAGTTTCGAATACCCCAGCTATCTAGTTTTAATGTTGGCGTTGCCAATGTTGTGGTGGGTGGGTTACGGATCGCTGCGCGTTCTGGGACGTTTCCGTCGCCTGTTCGCATTGACGCTGCGAACGTTGGTCTGGACGATTTTGGTGTTTGCAATCGCGGGCGTGCAGTTTGTTCGCGTCAACCGCCAGATGACGGTTGTTTATCTCTTGGATCAGAGCGACAGCATCCCCAGTGCGACGCGCCAGGTGATGTTGGACTATGTGGTCAAGAACGTCCGCAAGTTTCGTGATAAGAAACGTGGTGACAAAGCCGGTGTGATTGTGTTTGGACGCGAGGCTGACATCGAAGTCGCGCCCTACGATGACAACATCTTCAATACGCGTCTCGAATCAACCGGTGGCGAGGGCGACGCGACCAATTTGGAAACGGCATTGGATTTAGCTCAGGCGATCATGCCGGCTAATACATCCCGGCGACTGGTCATTGTCACTGATGGCAACGAGAACCTTGGCCAAGCGCGTAAGATCAAATCCCGTTTGGCGGAGGCGGGCATCGGTGTGGACGTCGTTCCGGTGATGCTAAGCCAAGGCAATGAGGTCTTGCTGGAAAAAATCGAACTGCCCACCGACATCCGCAAAGGCCAGCCCTTTGAAGCACGCGTTGTGCTCAGCAACTATTCAGCCGCTGGGGCCAGCGGGCAACCCGTCAAAGGGCGTTTAGAAGTCAAACAAAAAGTCGGCAATCGTGAATCGCCCCTGTTGAGCGAGGAGATCACGCTGGAACCCGGCAAGAATGTCTTTCCGATCAAGCATCAGATCGACCAGCCCGATGCGTATGTTTATAAAGCCGAGTTTATCCCCACGGAAAACGGTTCCGACAGCTTATCGGAAAACAACCAAGCGACCGCTTACACGTATGTACGCGGCAAGGGACGCGTCCTGATGATTGTCGACGCCAAGCCCGAGCGAGCCGACGATTATGACTTGCTGGCGAATCGACTACGCAACAACAACATCGAAGTGGTCAAGCAATTGACCACGCAGATGTTCGGATCGCTGGCCGAGTTGCAAGCTTATGATGCAGTGATTCTGGCGGGCACGCCACGTGTCTCTGAAACGGGGACGCGGGAAGTGGTTGGCTTCACCGACGCACAGATCGAGATGTTGGTGCGCAACACACAACAACTGGGGGCGGGCCTGTTGATGATTGGCGGCCCCGAAGCGTTGGGCGCCGGTGGCTGGGGAGGCACTGAACTTGAAAAAGCGATGCCGGTGGACTTCACCATCAAGAACTCCAAAGTCGAACATGTCGGTGCCTTGGCGTTGATCATGCACGCTTGTGAAATGCCCAAAGGCAATCACTGGCAAAAGGTGATTTGCCAAACGGCCATCGAACAGCTGGGAGCTTCGGATTTCGCTGGCGTGCTTTACTGGGGGCCTGGGCGAGATCAGTGGTTGTGGGGAACCAGCACCGCCAAGAACCCCGGGATGGTGCGTGTGGGAGATAATCGCAAGGAAATGATGGCTCGGGTCAGTCGCATGACTCCCGGTGATATGCCTCAGTTTGATCCCGCCATGCTGATGGCTGTTAAGTCACTGCGAGCCACGCCGGCTTCTGTCAAACACTGCATCATTATCTCCGATGGAGATCCCAGTGATCCCAAGCAATCCACCATTCAGGCCTTTCAAAAACAAGCCAACGGAGATCCGGGAATCACGATTACAACTGTTGCTGTTGCCGGTCACGGGCTCAATGGCAGCCCACGCATGAAACGCATCGCGGCGCAGACCGGTGGCAAGTATTACCAAGTGAAAAGCGGGCGGGCACTGCCCAAGATCTTTCAAAAGGAAGCCCGCCGAGTTTCAAAACCGTTGGTGATTGAACCGCCCGGTGGGGCGCACCCTGAGAAGGTCTTTCCACATGCGATGCTTGACGGAGTCAATCCGCTGTTCCCGCCGATCTCCGGCTTTGTGCTGACGCAAACCAAAGAGAGCGCCTTGGCGCGTGTGTTGGTTCAAAGCGACGTGCCTGCGGAAAAAGAGAACGCCACGATCCTGGCGGCTTGGACCTATGGTCTGGGACGCACCGCTGTGTTGACCACTGATGCCGGCGCCCGTTGGTCAAGTTCATGGAACGACTGGGAGGACGGCGATAAGTTTTATAGTCAGCTCGTTCGTTGGCTGATGCGTCCGACAGGTGACACCGGCAAATTCAATGTTGCGACTTCGGTCAACGATGGTGAAGTGCAAGTCGTCGTCAATGCGTTGAGCAAAGACGATTCGTTCTTGGATTTCCTGGAGATGGAAGCCACCGTGTTGGACGCCGATTTGAATCCAGCTCCCTTGCGAATTCGACAGGTTGCCCCCGGGCGTTATGCCGGATCATTTCCAGCGACCAAAGCGGGCAGCTACCTTGTCACCGTTGTGCCAGGACCGGGAGCACCTCCACTGACAACCGGCGTCACGGTGCCCTACAGCGACGAATACCGAGTCAATCAGACCAACCTCGCGCTGATCGAATCGTTGGCGGCGATTGAACCCAAAGGTGGTGCCGCTGGGAATGTCACGCCGCCGCTGGAATCTCGCGTCAGCAAAGACTTGGTAGAAACCGACGCTTTTCGTACCGGACTGGCTCCAGCACGCAGCATCCGGGACACTTGGCACTGGTTTGTGTTTGCTGGATGTGTCGTGTTTTTTGGCGACGTGCTGATTCGGCGGGTTGCGTTTGACTTGAGTTGGATCGGACGATCCATCGGTCGGCTTCGCGGTGACTCCAATGACGATCAAACCGTTATGTCTCGGTTGGATGCTCTGCAAAAAAGCAAAACGGAGGCAGAGCAAGGGATCGAAAAACGACGAGCAAGTGCGCGTTTTAATCCCACGCAGGTCGACGCAGGACAGGACGGAGCTGAGGAGCTGCAATCGCTCGGCCAGTCCACCGGTTTGCCCGGGAAAGGCAATGCGACACCCAGCGGTCAGCCCTCGATGGACGTACCGAAGGAACAAGCGAGCTATACCGAGCGTTTGTTGGCGGCCAAAAAGCGGGCTCGCAAGAACGACGATTGAGTTCGCGTCCGCGTCCGCGACACAATGCGACTGCGGCCGGTGCAAGCACGGCTTGCTGCGGTTTTCCTTGCGCGGCTTTTCGAAAGGCTATACTAGCGTGACGTTCTGTTGATCGCTCCCCTCAACCCGTTGATTGTTCCATGCGTTGCCAAGTTGGTTTCCGAAGTCTTGTCACGGCGTGCTGTTGCGCTGCTGTTCTTGTCGTCTCGCAGGGTTGCGGTCGGCAGATTCCTGTGGATGAAATTGATGCCACCAGTAGTGGTGTTACCCTGACGTCCACTGGTTCCGACAACGCTTTGCACTGGCCACAATGGCGAGGCCCAGAGGGTGATGGGCATGTGACGGATCAGCAACTGCCGACCAACTGGAGTGAATCGGAGAACGTGCTTTGGACCAGCGATGTTCCTGGTCGTGGGCACAGCAGCCCGATCATCGTTGGCAATACCGTGTTATTAGCGTCGGCAATCGAAGCTGAATCCAAGCAGATTGCTTTGGGCTATGATCTGCAAACCGGCCAGAAGCTTTGGCAAACCACGGTTCATGAAGGCAACTTCCCTGCCCCCAGGGAGATTCACAAGAAAGGGACCAATGCCAACGGCTCCTTTGCCTCCGATGGCAACATGGCCGTGGTGGCATTTTTTAACAACGGACAAATCTATGTTTCTGGCTTAGACCTTGATGGCAACATTGTCTGGCAAAAGAGCATTGGTCAGTTTGTGTCGCGATTCGGATATGCTCCCTCACCAGTGCTGTATCAGTCTTGGGTGATCGTTGCTGTCGATCATTCCGCCGGCGCTTACCTGACGGCACTTGAAATTAGCACTGGCGAAATCGCTTGGCGACAAAGTCGTGGGCCCATCAGTAGTTACTCCACGCCATTGGTCAAAACCATCGCTGGCAAAGATCAATTGTTGATCACCGGTGGTGATCAATTGGCAAGCTATGATCCTGCGACCGGCAAGGAACTTTGGAGCACGCCATGTATCGCCGCATCGACCTGCGGCACCGTTGTGACCAGCGGCGACTTGATTTTTGCCTCCGGCGGGTATCCCGATAAAGAGACGGTCTGCATCAATGCATCGGGTGAAAAACAATGGAGTGATTCGACCAAGGTTTATGAACCGTCGATGTTGGCTGCGGGTGACTATTTGTTCACCGTCACCGATTCTGGCATCGCGATGTGTTGGGATGGCAAGACGGGCGATGTGAAATGGAAGGAACGCCTGGGCGGCAACTTTAGCAGTTCACCAATCCTGGTCGGCGATCTGTTGTATGTTGCCGACCTGAAAGGGAACACGTACGTCTTCAAAGCGAATCCAGATGAGTATGAAGAAGTTGCCGTCAATGTGCTCGGCAGTGACAGTTATGCCAGTCCTGGAGTGGCCGACAACAGCTTGCTGATGCGATGTGGGTTTCGCGAGGGCGGAGAGCGAAAGGAAAAGTTGATTCGCATCGGGAATCCATAACCCAGCACCTTCCCTAGGCGTTGCGCGTCCCAGCACCTCTGTCAAGACAAGCCCACTGCGCAGGCGACTGTGTTTTCTGCCATAAAAAACCCCAACAGCGACGCGGGCGGTCACGGTTGGGGCATGGAGAATTTGCTGAAGCCCGGCGACTCAGTCGGCCACGAAGGTGACGTTGTCGCCGCCGATGCGGAGCCAATCTGGCAAGTCTCGGGCATCGATTTGGAGCAGCAACCTGTGACGGCCGCTACTGACGTTAATCGACTCGCCGGCCTTACCGACCGGCTGGCCATCAATCCATAATTTGGCGCCTTGACGGTTTTCCAGATTAAACGTCACTTCGCTGTCGGAGGCGACCTGGAACTCGGTGCGAACATAGAGATTGACCAGCGAGAGGTTGAATCTCTGATTGGTCAGTTCCTCAATCATCTTCCGGTCAATCTTGCCGCTGACTCGCGTGCGGAGCTGTTTCCAGCCCTGCTTCGTTTCGCCGGAGATCACGCCTGCGTTGCCCGCTTGTTCAAAGCGGTGAGTGCCGGGGAAAATCTCAATTTGGCGAGCAACGGTTTGGCGACTGGCGTCAAAGTCGCCTGGTCGCCCTAACTGGGACAGGAATCGGATCAAGTCCAACTGGTCCTGACGAGACACACGGTCCAGCAGGTTGGACGGCATCAGTGATTTGCCTTGCTTGAGATGCTCGATGTCGGCCTTGGGGATTCGGATGGTTTTCCCCGTGGTATCTAACAGTACCATTTCGTCATCGGTGCTCTCTGATTCAATCCCAGCAATGACTTGGCCATCGATGGTCAAAACATTGACCGAGTGATAGTTCTCTTTGATCTTTGCGTTGGGATCGAACAGCGATTCGATGATGTAATCCACCGGAGCACTGGTACCAAGGCTGGTCATGTCTGGACCGACTTTCCCGCCGACGCCGCCAATGCTATGGCACACGGCACACTGCAGGGTACTGCGTCGGTAAACCAGTTCACCTCGCATCGCGTCGCCGCTTTTGGCCGCATCAATCTTTAAGCGTCTGGCAACTTCAGGACTCCAGTCCGAAGCCGTGGCAGACAGTCCGCTCAATGGCATCAGTGCTTCAGCCAGTTGCTTCTTGTTGGCTTGTTCAGCGGCACGAACGCCCGCACGAGCGGCTGTCTGGCTGATCGCATGCTTGGGAAGTTCAGCCAGTAGCATCGCTTCAGCATCTTTAGCCGCCAGCATGGTTCGCCAGAGTCCGACGGCGACGGGTTCTTGTTCAGCGGATTCCATCAGTGTCAGGAAGGGAGCGGCCGCTTGCTTGGGTGCCACGGCGGCCAAGCCGGTCACCACGGTTGACTGCATTGATGCTGGCAAGTCACGCTGACTAAGAGCGAGCAAGGCTTTTGCCGCCGCTGGACCTCCACAGGATTGCATCGAGGTCACCGCGACGTTGCGAAGCGAAGCGGGCTGTTGATCGTCACTGGCGATGGCGACCAGTTCCGGCATCAAGCCAGCACGTTTCCAGACGCCAACAAGTTGCATGGTGGCACTTCGCAGTTCTGGGGTTCCCTGTCGAATCAGATTGCGAAACGCGACGGCGTGCTGGCCGTTCCATTCCGGCTGAGCCCGGCGCAGACGAATGGCATCACGCAGCACATTGAGTGCTTTTGCCGTCGTTGCCTGATCCAGGCGATTCTCAAGTGCGGCCGTCATCAGGCTGGTGAGTTCCGCCCGGCCGCCTGCCTTGCCAATCAAGTCAATCCACGGCCCCGATCCATCTTTGGGGATAGCGTTCTTCGTCAAGTATTGCTGCAAGAACGCAGACGCCTTGGCCGGTTGAACGGCTGTTAAAACGTATTCCAGCTGTGATTGGTTTTCAGGTTTCAACCAGGCTGGATCTTGCAGGCTTTCGATCAGCGCATCTTCATGATTCTCGACGGCGACAAAGAGAGCAAAGTCGATGAAGCGGTCCACAGGTGACTGCAACGCTTGCAGTGCCAGTTGAACGGAAGCCAGATCGGAGTGTCGAGTCAACGCGGCAATCGATTCCAGTCGCACTCGTGGTTCCGAATCGCGAATCGTTTCGGACAACCATTGGCGTGCTTGTTTAGCGTTCAGGCTGGCTTGTGGGTCACCCGGTTGTGACCACTGGCCGACGATGCGAATGGCAGCACCGCGGACGTTCGCATCAGCGTCGGTTAACAGCGTTTTTAAAGCGGCATGGTTCGGCTGGCCAATGGCTGCCGACAAACGCACCACACGCAATTTGTCGACCGATGTTTGAGCGGCTTCACTGAGCATCTTTAACAGCGTTTGTTGCTGTTGGGATGACAAGGTTCGCCCGCGCTCTTTCAGCAAGCGGCGTGCCTGCGCGATCAAGTATTGATCTTCACTAAACAGGTGTTTGGCCAAAACGTCATCGCTGGCTTGGTTGAGATCATCTGCCTGACGAAGCGGTTGGTCCTTGGCCGTGATTCGCCAAATGCGACCATGCCAGCGGTCACGGCGAGGGTCGCGAAAATCGACTTCCCCGTGGTTGATGATTGGGTTGGACCAGTCGGCGACATACAAAGCTCCATCGGGGCCAAGTTTCACATCGATGGGGCGAAAACTGCTTGCTGAAGTCCGGATCAAATCGGCTTCCTGCGTGGTGACAAAGCCGGCGCCGTCGGGTGAGAGCGAGAATCGCGTGACGCGGTTGGCACGAAAGTCACAGGTCACGAACGAACCTTGCCACGACTCGGGGAATGATTTTGAATTGATGATTTCACCGCTGCAAAACTTGGGATAGCGACCTGGGCTAATCAAGTTCATCACGCGACGTGCTTTGGGCGTCGGGTTGAAGCGAGCTTTGGGGAACACGTAAGCGATCCCCGAAAATCCAGCTCCAT
Organism: Stieleria bergensis; assembly: GCA_007745635.1. Classification (GTDB taxonomy): domain Bacteria; phylum Planctomycetota; class Planctomycetia; order Pirellulales; family Pirellulaceae; genus Stieleria; species Stieleria bergensis. The sequence continues at coordinate 5,647,300 of CP036272.1, read as the reverse complement.
CGGTCATGAATGAATTGCCGTAACGATCAAACTGATGCCCCCAGGCGTTGACCAAGCCTTGGAAGAAGACTTCGGTATGCATGGTTTGTGTGTCCACGCGGAACCCACCACCGGCCTTTAAGCGTTCAACTCCGTAAGGCGTCTCGGTATCGGTGCGAGTGTAGATGGACTGATTCATGTACAGTCGTCCATCGGGACCAAACAGCAGGGTGTGCAAGTTGTGGTGGGTGTCTTCGGTGCCAAAACCGCTCAGTACACGTCGTCGTTGATCGGCCTTGCCATCACCATCGGTGTCTTTCAAAAACAGCAAGTCGGTACTTTGAGCAACGTACACGCCGCCGTCACCAGGAGCGATTCCGGTTGGGATCAGCAAGCCATCAGCAAAGACCGAAGACTTGTCGGCGGTTCCGTCACCGTTACTGTCTTCCAAGATCAAGACCTTGTCGGGCATGGCTTGGCCAACTTCGATCATGGGATAGGCTTCACTGCTGGCCACCCACAATCGACCGGCCGCATCAAAGTTCATGTGAATCGGCTTATTGAGCAACGGGTTTTCGGCCCAGAGCGTGACTTCCAAGCCATCAGCGACCACGAATTCAGGTTTGGGCTGAGGCGTGAACTTCGCGTACTGCGATTTCAACGGGGCGGCAGGCAGCGTGACTTCAGAGGGCTGAAGCGAACGTCGAGCGGCAATGCGTTTCTCTTGTTCGGCAATCAATGGATCGAACTGAGGAATCTCAACCGCGTTTTGCCCTTGTTCATGTTTGCGGAAACCAAACACGTACGCCATGTTGGCCGGACGTGAGCGGTGAAACCAGAGGCGATTCTTTTCCAGAATGATCTCACGAAGTGCGTCAGTTTCTTTGCTTTTTTGCCAGCCCGATGCATGCAGTTGCAGTGAGCTCTCGAGGGCCGTGGCAAGTTTTTTGTAACCGCCGGCATTCAAGTGAATGGGGTCTTTGCGGTCAGCGCTTTCCAAAGCAACGTTGGTCAGGTCAACGTACAAGCCATGATGTTCTTGGGCTTCTTGCTGGATCCGTTCGCAGACGGCATCAAGGACATCCTTGGTCAGGACGCTGTTGCCAACCGGTGCGATCGGCGAAAGCAACACGAATCGCGCGTTGGGCTGTGTGCTCTGGATCTGGACGATCAAGTCATGCAATTGTTTGCCGAACTGTTCCAACGCCGCCGGACGATCAGCGGCGTCAAGTTCTGAGATCTCCAACGCCACAGCCATCCCGTAGCCCAGGATGGCCACGGTGGGTTGGGTCAGGTCAAGCTGCTTGCGCAATTGTTTCAAACCTTCGTCAGCCGGTTCATGGCCCGCTTGCAAGAGACTTAACCCGAACCGCGAGGCACCGTCGGGGCGGTCGGCATTCCAGCCCAGGTTGCGAAACGTGGCGTCGGCATCCGGGAAGTCCGTTGTCAGCATGACTTCGACCCAGCCGAAGTATTGCTCCTGTTCAATCAAGCCATCGCCAATCAGCACGACGCGATCGCCGTCCTTCAATTGCAAGGGCGGTGCGGCGACCGAGCGAGTGGTGGACCATAGCGAAACTGTCAGGCAGACAGCAGAGACCAAGCCGAGGCGAAACACAGACGTCTTGGCCAGCGACCAAACGTTGAGACCATTCATGAGCAAGCAGGGGAGAGGGAGGGGAAAAGGATGGGGAAGGATGAGAACTATTGTAGTCCCCCTTTGCCCTCTCGGCAGACCCCTTTTGCTTGACTCCGATGCGAACGCGGTGCCCTCGGTTGGTTCGGTGCCCTCGGTTGGTGTCGACATTCCACCCGCTAGCGTCGTGGGCGTTTGTCGCAGAACCCTTTTCACGCGATCGCCCGATCTGCCCAGCAGATGCGGTTGACCATGAGCCCCATCGTCCCCGAAGGCACGTCATGCTGGGCGTGGCCTGTGTTTGGCTGGTGCGAGCACTACGTTCCCAGCATCGAAGCGACCAGAGCGGTCCAGCCCGTTTGGTGACTGGCCCCCAAGCCTTGGCCACTATCGGCATGGAAGTACTCGTAGAACAGGATCAAGTCTTTCCAGTGTGGATCATCGACGTAGCGTGACTCAGTACCGTGGGCCGGACGCGCGCCATCAGCGCCGCGTTCGAACAGGGAGGCACAGCGGCGCTCAAGTTCCTGCGTCACCTCCAGCAAAGTCATTTGGTTGCCGCTGCCGGTGGGGCATTCAATTTTGACAGCATCGCCAACGAAGCTGTAGTAGTTCTTCAGCGATTCGATCAGTAGAAAGTTCATCGGGAACCAGACCGGACCGCGCCAGTTGCTGTTGCCACCGAACATGCCGCTATTGCTTTCCCCGGGCTGATAGCAGACTTCATTGCGTTGGCCGCCAAAGTCAAAAATGAACGGTTCTTTGCCATGAGCCTTAGACATGCTGCGAATCCCAAACGGTGACAGGAATTCGTCTTCGTCTAGCATGACGCTGATTAGGCTTTGGAACTGTTCGCGGCTGGGAATGGCCATCAGGCGCTGAGTGACCTTTCCATCGGTAGGGCTTTCCCCTTCGCGATAGGTCATGTGATTGGGTAAGTCGTCGTTGGCGTTTAGGAACCATTCCATTCGGCTTTTGAAGCCGGGGAGTTTGGCGATGATCTCTTCATCTAAGATCACGCCAGTCATGATGGGCAGCAATCCAACCAGCGAGCGAACTCGAATCGGGATCGACTTGCCATCGGCATAGAGATGGTCATAGTAGAACTTGTCTTTGTCGTCCCACAGTCCCGTGCCGTCCATGCAGTTCATTGCTTCGGCGATGGCAACGTAGTGTTCGAAGAACTTGCTGGCCATGTCTCCGTAGGCTTCACTCTCGGGGGCCAGTTCAATGGCCATTTTTAGCATCGTGCCGCAATAAAACGCCATCCATGAGGTGCCGTCGGCTTGTTCGAGGTGCCCGTGCGGCAAGGGCTTGCTGCGGTCGAATACGCCGATGTTGTCCAGCCCAAGGAAGCCACCTGCGAAGATGTTTTTACCGCGCGGATCTTTGCGATTGACCCACCACGTGAAATTCAGCAACAGCTTTTGGAACGCTTTGGCTAGGAATTTCGTGTCACGTTTCCCTTCCGGGCCGGACGCTTCATAGATTTTCCAAACGCCCCAGGCGTGAACCGGCGGGTTCACGTCGTCGAGCTGCCATTCATAGGCTGGGATTTGGCCGCTGGGATGCATGTACCATTCCCGTAGGAACAGGATCATTTGCTGCTTTGCAAACTCGATGTCCAGTTTCGCCATGGGGATCATGTGAAACGCCAGATCCCAGGCTGCGTACCAGGGGTATTCCCATTTGTCCGGCATCGAAATCACGTCACGGTTAAACAGATGTCGCCATTCGTGATTGCGTCCCGCTTTTCGAGAAGCCGGGATGGGGACGCCATTGGGATCGCCGTCCAGCCAAGTGTCAACCACGTATTGGTAGAACTGTTTCGTCCACAGCAATCCGGCGTAGGCCTGCCGCATGATCAGTTGATCGTCGGCCGAAATGTTTGCTGGAATGGTTTTTTCATAGAACGCGTCGGTGTCGCTGATCCGTTCGGCAAAGACCTGTTCGAAGTTGTCGCCGATCGCTTCTTCGGCGAAACGCTGAACGTCTCCACCACAGGTTTCTGCAATGATCGGGCTTTCGACCTGACTGAGACGCAACCGCATCGTCAGCGAGGCACCTGGTTGCAATAGATCCAGACCATAGAAGGCACACTTGGTACCGTTTTGATCCGGGTTCACGGCTTGCAGATTGCCCTGCACAACGTATTCGTGAAACGCATCTTTGAAGAATTCCGACTCCGATGGCAGGCCCGGGTGACGCTTTGAATTGGTCTCGTTATCGGTGAAGAGCCATGTGCCGTTGCTGGTTGTTGTCGCTCCATCACAGGTCAGCCAAAACTCGCCCAGCGTCTCGTGAAAGGTTTGGACGACGTTTCCCTTTTGCCGCATGCTGGGACGCGTGGTGCAACCTTCGTCGGTGCACTGCCAAGTCCACGTGTTACGAAAGAAGAACTGGGGCAAAAGATGCAGCACGGCCGCTTGCGGACCGCGATTGGTGACCGTGAGTTTGATCAACAGATCATTGGGGCCGGCCTTGGCGTATTCGGCTTGAACATCAAAGTAACGCTCGTCCTGAAAGACTCCGCTGTCAATCAGTTCGTATTCAGGTTCGTCACGACTGCGTGACTGGCTGACGGAAACCAAGTCCTCGTAGGGATAGCGTGCTTGCGGGTATTTATACAGGCCGCGCATGTAGCTGTGCGTCGGGCTGCTATCGAGATAGTAATAGCATTCTTTGACGTCTTCGCCGTGATTGCCTTCGGGGCCTGTCACACCGAACAGACGTTCTTTAAGGATCGGGTCACGACTGTTCCAGAGGGCGACGGAAAAGCAAAGTCTGCCTTTGCGATCGGTGATCCCAAGGATTCCATCTTCGCCCCAACGATACGCTCGACTGCGCGCGTGATCGTGTGGAAAGTAACTCCATGTGGCATCGCCGCCTTCGCTGTAGTCTTCGCGGACCGTGCCCCACTGACGCTCCGAAAGGTAGGGGCCCCAACGCAGCCAATCTTCTTGACGACTGTAGCTGAGGTTCAGGCGTTGGTCTTCTGCAGTCATCAGGAGCTCTCTACGTTTGAGTGTGGCGATTTTGGGACGAGGGATGTCGGCAGGCCAAGTAGACGCAAGACGGCGAGCGCCTGATGCTAACATAAAAACAACCCTTGCCAATCCTGCCGCTGACACGTGATTCGTGCAGCGACTCCTGGCAAGGGTTGATTGCGTCTGAATAAAGTGCCAAGCGAGCTCGGTTATTGCCCAGGGCCACTTGGTTGGCGTTTCAATCAGCCGATTTCATCATGCGTCGTCCAGCAAGTCGACAGCGGCAAATGCTTTGCCTTCCAGCATTGCCAAACTGGCGCCACCACCAGTGCTGACGTGGCTGACTTGGTCGGCAAATCCGAGCTGATCGACGGCTGCGGCACTGTCGCCACCGCCAATGATGCTGATCGAATCGCTGTCAGCGACGGCTTGTGCAACCGTTTTGGTTCCGGCATCAAACGGTGGTTTTTCGAAGACACCCATGGGGCCATTCCAGACGATGGTTTTCGCGCTGGCCAATAACTGAGCGTACTTTTCGCTGGTCGCCGGGCCGATGTCCATTCCTTCGAATCCGTCGGGGATTTCCCCCGCGGCAACCACCACTTTGTTGCAACCTTCTGGATCGCCAAAATCATCACCGCAGTGAGTGTCAACAGGCAGGACCAGTTTGTCGCCTCCCTTGGCAAGTAATTCTTTTGCTAATTCAACCTTGTCGGGTTCGACCAAGCTTTCGCCAACCTTGCCGCCCTGGGCCAGCGAGAACGTGTATGCCATCGCGCCACCAATCATGACGTAGTCACAGATCCCCAGCAGGTTGTTGATGACGTTGATCTTGTCGCTGACTTTGGCGCCGCCCAGGATGGCAACAAAGGGACGCTCCGGACTGCCAATCGCTTCGCTAAGGTACTTGATCTCTTTGGCAACCAAGTGCCCCACGACGCGCTCTTTCCCAGCCATGGCTTCAGGAACAGCGACCATGGAGGCGTCTTTTCGGTGACAGGTTCCAAAGGCATCGTTGCAGTAAACATCCGCAAACGAAGCCAGTTTGCTGGCAAAGTCTGCATCGCCCGCTTTCTCACCGGCGTTGAACCGCAGGTTCTCCAGGACCAAGACATCGCCGTCGCTCAGCGCTGCGACCTTGGCTTCGGCGTCACTGCCTACGGTGTCGCTTGCGAACGCAACCGGTTTCTCCAACAGTTCGCCCAAACGAGTGGCCGCCGGAGCCAAGGAGAACTTTTCTACGTCCGAAGGCTCCCCTTTGGGGCGACCCAAGTGGCTCATCAGAATCACTTTGCCGCCACGGTCGATCACGCTCTTGATGCTCGGCATCGCCATGCGGATGCGGCGGTCGTCCGTGATGGTCTGCTGGTCATTCAATGGGACGTTAAAATCGACTCGCATCAGGACGGTCTTGCCAGCGACATCGGCTTGGTCAATCGTTTTCTTGGCCATGGTTGTGTTCTTGCAGTGAGTGAGAAACAGGATTCAGCCGGAATTATCGGGATCGCCGAGAAGGTGTCGAGGCCCTGCGACCGCCAAAATCAAGCTGCCCTGCCCTGCAAGCGAGAAAACTGGCCCAGCAAGCGCGAAAACTGGCCCAGCAAGCGCGAAAACTGGCCCAGCAAAATCGAAAACCGGCCCAGCAAGCGCGAACAGGGAATCCAGTGCGGCTCCGCCCCATGGGCAGGCTTGGTAAAGTTTGCGGGCTGTGTTTGTGGGGGAATGACCATGTCATCGGCATTTCGCTGGGGAATGGGCGACAATCCGCGACGGCCTGCTGTGGTCAGCCGATTTGATTCAACTTTTCGCCTCTCAGAATCCGAAAGATGAAGACTAGCAGAAGAGATGTTCCGGGGGGCGGAACGATGGCTCCAGCTTTCGCTTGATGCACGCAGCGGTGCACCAAAGTTGCCAAGTGACATGGCGATTGGAGGTGCAGACCAGGACGCGCAGGCGGTCGGTTGGAGGCCATGGAATGCTCACCAAACTTCCTGACAAGCGACGCCGTTGCTTGCATTTCGTTGAGACCTCAGCGAAGCGTTGCCAGTAGCCCTATCGCGTTGGCGGAGACATTGGTGGGTCAGCATAGCTTTCGAATTGCCGTTGGAGCCAGGGTGCCGCAACGTTCACTACCGCGCTTCGCCGCGCTAGTGATGTTTGTTGCCAGCGCTCTCCTTGTGCCCACTCTTGACGGCGATCGCTCCGCCAATGCACAAACCGCTGCAGCGCAGGCCAATCGTCTTCGCTCAGGCAGCAACTCCAATCCGGCAAGTTTACGTCCGCAAGCAAACAGCCCACAGGTTGCCAAACCCAGGCAGGCTGGCAACGCCGAACCAGCCACTGCGACGGGTGATTTCTTTGGCTTGCGCTCCCTGCTTAAGCGACCAGTAAACAGCACGCCTCCGAAACCGGATCAGTTGTTAGCTTCTTTGCCAACCGATCGGTTGACTAAAACAGCGACCAATCAAATCTCCGAGATTGCTCGCAATCCATCATTGTATCGCCGTTTGAAAACGCAAACGGTCAACTGCGACGAAGAGATGTTTTTGTTTCTTGTTCGCAAGCCAGAAGCCATGATTGGTCTCTGGGATTTGATGGGCATCACCAACGTGCGTTCGCATCGTGTCAGCCCATTTAAGTTCGCCGCCAATGATGGCAGCGGCACTCGGTGTGAAGTCGACCTGCTGTATGGTGATCGACACTTGCATCTTTACGTGGCCAATGGGATCTACGACGGACAGTACACGCAGAAGCCCGTTCGTGGTCGCGGCTTATTCATCTTGCGAAGCAAGTATCACACCGATGCAAAAGGCAATGTCGCCGTCACTGGCACGTTGCAGTGCTACGTCAAGCTAGACAGTCTTGGCGCGGACTTGTTGGCACGGTCCTTTGGAGGGCTGATCGGGAAATCGGCCGACCATAACTTTGCTGAAACCGCCGGATTTATGGGACAGGTTTACCAAGCCAGCCAGCGGAACCCCGATGGCATGTTGGAAATGGTTGATGCAATGTCACAAGTTGATCCCACCACGCGAACTGAATTCGCCAGGCAGGTCATGTTGGTGCATCGCAAACATCTGGCGGTTGCCCAGCCTCACTGGACGCTGCCAGCGCGGCGTTAGTGAGCCGTTCGCCGGCGGGATCGACCGCAGGCGAAAGCGGTGACTCAGCCGGTGTGTGACTCAGCCGATTGTGCCGTCAGCGACTTGGCACCCTTGGGGGCTGGGACGGCTGGCGTTTGAGGGCCATGGGTGATCTGTCGATCAAACCAGTTCAGGATCGATGCTTGGTCGCGCGGACGCCCGACTTCACAGCACGGCCAGGCGTGAGCCAGACGGCTTAGGAAATCGGTGACCGCGTCGCCACAGCGCGAGCGATTGAATTCGTCTAAACCTTCGCGGGCATTCGTTTCCCAGCTTTCAAAGGGACGCGTTGGCCAAGCCAGTAGCAGCACCCAATGGTCCTGTGAGGTTCGCAGCAACAGATCACGCTTGTGAAGTGAACGGTGCAGGAAGCGATCAAAGTCATCGCTCGTGCGGCGATTCGTGGGGCTCGGTAGCTTGACATCAAGCATGCCAATTGGCCCACGATAGTTGCGAATCTGTTGCAGCCATTTGGCAATCACTGGCTTCGGTTTGGCGACGGGTAAGTCGAATCGAAACGTGCTGCCAAGACCAACGGAGCTTTCCACTTGCAGATGGGAGAGGTTCAGTTCGCAGTGCTTTTGAGCAATCGCTAAGCCCAGGCCATATCCCTTCTGATCCGAATTCGCGTCAGAGATCTTTTGGAACCGCTCGAAGATCCGATCGAGTTCCGGTTGAGCGATTCCCGGGCCATCGTCTGACACGCCCAGAGTCACTTGGCGATGATCGTGTGACAGCGTCGCCCACAATCGGACCGAGCCTCCTTGCGGGGTTGCCTTAATCGCATTGACAGCCAAGTTGATGATCACGCGGCCGATCAAATCGGGGTCACAGTAGACGCGAGGGAGGTTCTCGGCAACACTGACCTCAAAACGGATGCCAGCGGCCCGAGCGCGATCAATCAACATCGTGCCTTGGCGAGAAACAATGTCAGGGATCGAAACCTTGCGACGACAAACACACATCATGCCCGCGTTCATGCGGCTGATGTCAAGTAACTCGTTTGCCATTTGATTCAGGTCTGCTGCACGTGTGTTTACTTTTTCCATCATCTTCTTCTGTTGATCATTGACCGAGCCGACGATGCCATCACGAACAATGGATGCATAATCGGAGATCACAGCCAGGGGAGTGCGAAAGTCATGCGCAATGTTGGCCACACACTGTTCGGCAAGTTGGCGATAGTGCTGCAAACGACGGTTGCGATGCTTTAAAAGACGCAGGCGTTTTACCAACGCCCGAGGCCCACGCCGGAGTCGGCCTGACATGCGCAGCAGGCGACGTTGGGCTTTAAAGCGAGTCCTCGCGCGCTGGACCGCTTGGGCGAGTTTGGTCGCAAACGCAGCGTCAGTCTGCGTTTCCAAACGCTCGCAGATTTCATGGACCCCTTTGCCAAGCAGACTGAGTTGGTGGTCGCGATCGTGATCATGATCGACCGCGATGACCGGCAAACGCTTGCAGAGCGCTGCCAGTTCGCCAGAGGGTTGATCCGCCATCGCTCGCGTCGCGTTCGGAGCGAACAGCACAAGCGAGCTTTTCCGCGCTTGGGCGATCCGCAGTGCGTCTCGAACTGTTTTGGCGAGTACCGTCCCAGAGGAAAGTGCCCACTTGCTTGGCTCGGCTTGATCCTGGGCTCCGTGCCCGACAATGATCGTCCGTTGGTTTTGAGATTGTGACATACGTCGGTTACTCCCGATTTGTTTTTGCTGGGGGCATAACGCTGGTCGTCATCACAGCGCCGACGTTAAGTTGCAGTTAACGACTGATGCAACTTTTGAATGGCGATTAACGGGAGCAAGGTCGAATCGCAAAACTGTCCGATACTGGACAGTCAAGGGGTAGAATTTGCCGTCAGATCCATTGGCGGTTTTCCTTGTCTGGAAGTTCTGGAGCGAAACGCTGGGCACTCCGGAGCGAAACGCTGGGCCGTTGCCAGCAGCCTTCAGCGTTTGAATGCCGGCAATTGTGGCCGGACGCCGTCATTTCGTTTAGAATTCAGTGTGTGCTCGGGCTGACTTGAAACGCTCGATCAGCCCTGCACGAATCGATGACCACCGGCTGGGTTCGCTGCTGACGTTGAACGCAGTTGGCTTGTTGATAACTCTCACTCACTGCCCTTTTAGAAAACTGTCGTGTTAAGTGAAATCGATGCTCCGCGGTTCAACGACCTGCCGCTTTCTTACCGAATGTCTCAGCACGGCATGTTGACGGCGATTACAACCGTGCTTTTTTCTTGGTCGTTTTTGGGAAAGAATTGGCCCGACCTGGTCAAGCTAGGATTGATCGTGGCAGTGATTGGGTTCGTGTTCTTCGCCTTGTGCTTGTCAGCCTATGTTGTGCTGCGCTATCCGTACTTAAGCCTCGTTGATACTCGCGATGGTGATGTCTTCAAACGCCAGTTCAAATCCCGGTTCCTCTCGCGAGTGACCAAGTTTCTCGGGCTCGGCGTGGTCGGGCTACTGTTTTTTGCAGTCGTCGTTGCCGGCCTGAGTGATGGGATCAAGAACCCCGGACAGGCAGTGTTGACGATCTATGTCAGCCTTCTATTTGCCTTTTTGTTGTTCCTGTGTTTCCGGCACAGCGATCAACGTTACCCCGCTGTGTCGACCTTCATTCGATCCACCCTCGGGCTGGGGATCGTTCTTGCCCCGCTGTTTATTCCGATCCTGATCCTTGGCAACTGGCGATGCAATCGGTTGCTCGATGCCGAGGTTCGTCGGCAGCAACAACTGTGGTCTCCAGCCTTTGAGTCCGACGCGCTTTAGCCGACTCGCGACTCAGGGCTGACTCGGGCCGACTCGCGACTCAGGGCGACTCGCGACTCAGGGCGACTCGCGACTCGGGTGCGTGCTCGCACAACGCATTGGTCTCGATGCCGTCTGCTGGTCCCTGGACTGGCAGTCGTGGCGGCACATGGGGGGCGTGTGCCAGAGCCGAGTGTGGTGGTGAGGTTTCTGGCGGCTGTATCAGCCCTGGCCGAATCGCTGAATTTGGCGTGAAGGTTTGACGATTAGGAAAACTGGCCTGCCCCTCTGTTCCGTGTGCAACGCGGGCAGATTCTTCTTTCCAGTGGATCGTTCTGTGCCGAGGGGGCAGTCTGTGCTCTGTGGCTTCCAGTGCAGTGCAATTTGGGTACAGAGTCGCTTTGGGTGCAAAGCACCTTCGGGTGCAATCGACTTTTGCCGCTCTGCTAGGTAGCGACTGACCGGTTCAGCCAGTCAGGGTCATCGGCGATCCCTCTTTTGAAAAACCTGAACGACGCTCTTTCGGGTGGTGTGACTGAAAGTTTTCGTTCAGATCGTGAGAGATTTCTGTCAGAAATGATGTAAAACCGTCACGAGATGCTTGATCTCTTCCAATTTGGGAGGAAGACTGGTTCATGGAAATTCAACTTGCGTAGTTTAGGTAAACACTCACTTGCCCAACGTCCCCTCCCATCACATTTCGGCCGAGCCTGAATCGAGCCCACCCGAGCTGCGAACGATGTCCGCCAGTCGGCGTTATCGGATTCGTACTTTGGTGCGTCAGAGCGGGTTTTCGACGTTAGATGATTTGGTTCGGGCACTGACAGTCAGCGAATCGACCATTCGTCGTGACTTGGACCAGTTGGAACAGAGCGGAGACGTGCGTCGCGTTCATGGCGGCGTGTTCTGGACAGGTGAAAGTTCAACCATTGCAGCATTTGAAGACCGTACGGATTCCACCTGGACCGCGAAGGCTCAGATTGGAAAGGCGGCAGCGGAGCTGATTCAAGATGGCGATACGGTTTTGCTTGATGGTGGCAGCACCACTTATGAATTGGCCCGGCGACTGGTTGGGCGTCGTTTACAAGTGGTCACCAACAGCTTGCCGGTTGCCCATTTGTTGTCCAGTAGCGACACGATTGATTTGGTGATCATCGGCGGTTGCGTCCGCGGTCGCACGGCAGTCGCCATCGGTCCGCTCAGCGAAACCATGCTGCGTCACATTAATGTTTCGATTGCATTTTTGTCCGTCGCTGGTGTGAATCAACGCGGTTACTACAACGACAACATGATGTTGGTGGAAAGTGAAAAAGCGATGCTTCGTTCAGCCGAGCGAACCTATGTCGTGGCTGATCGCAGCAAGTTTGGCAAGGTCAGCTTGTCACAGATTTGCAGTCTTGATGCGGTTGATGGTTTGGTGACTGATCACCTGACTGACAAGGTTTGGCAAGATCGTTTAATCGAAGCCAAAGTTGAGCTAGTCCTGGCGGACAGTGATCCTCATTTACTGTAGTGAGTGCATAACGAAACGATGTGATGCCTGTCTCCCACAGTCATTCATCGCCCTCCCGATTTAATCCCAGGCCTGAGGCTGACAGTGTTCAGTGGCGGGCTAAACAATAACATTGAAACCACGAGTTCCCTTCGGCATGAGTGTTACTCAAATCGACCGGTCGCGAATCGAGTCATTGGTTCGTCAAGCGATTCAGAGCGGTAATCTAGTTGGTGCAACCAGTCCCAGTCCGACCAGTGCGATCGTCGATCCACCTGGCTGGATCGATGGCAAGCCCAATCTGCGCGTCAGCATTTCAGCGCGTCACGTCCACTTAACCGACGAGCACGTTGAGGTCTTGTTCGGCAGCGGAGTGAAGTTGGAGCCGGAAAAGGATCTGTATCAAGACGGCTTTTATGCCGCCAAGCAAACCGTGATGGTGGTTGGACCACGTCGTCGCATGTTGCCTAACGTGCGAGTGTTAGGCCCGACCCGTGGAGCCAGTCAAGTCGAGTTGGCGTTCACTGATTCGATTTCATTAGGGATCGATGCTCCGGTTCGCCACAGTGGCAAGATCGAAGGCACACCGGGCTGCGTGCTGGTGGGCCCCGCTGGCAGCGTTCAGTTGCAGCAGGGTGTGATTCGAGCTGCTCGCCACGTGCACATGAACTTCGCGGATGCCGAGCACTTCGGCGTCTCGAATGGTGACATGATGCAGTTAAAGATCACCAGTAACGATTGCTCGATGGTCTTTGAAGACGTGTTGGTTCGTGCTGACGCGGCTGCAAAGCTTGAAGTGCATATTGACACTGACGAGGGCAATGCTTGCAACCTCGATGCAGCCAGCAAGGTTGAATTGACCAAGAGTGGTTGTAAGTGCAAAGGTTAGATTCAGCGACCGGTTTGCTGAATGACAATTCAAAAGTCCGCAATGAATGTGATTGCGGCATAGCGTATACAACGTGATTCCTCCCTTTCTTTCGATAGGAAGTTTTGAAATGGCAAAGATTAATGAAGCGCTCGGGATGATCGAGACCAAAGGGTTCATTTCCTTGGTTGAAGCAGCCGACGCAATGATGAAAGCAGCCAACGTGCAATACCTTGGTTGGGACAAAGTTGGCAGTGGTATGGTCAGCGTGTTTGTCAGTGGCGATGTCGCTGCAGTGAAAGCTGCAACGGACGCTGGTGCAGCAGCAGCGGGCCGCGTCGGTGAAGTGATCAGCGTGCAAGTGATTCCACGCCCACACGATGACTTGATCAAGGTGCTCAAGACCGCCACTCCCGCCGCCAAGAAATAGTCGCTAGTGAATCACTAGTCACTTCTGTCGGCGTCCCAGCGACCCACGGCCAGCGTCCCCACGGGCGTGATTGCCGGGCGCACCCAAGCGGACCCGACGCTTTCCCAACACAACCATTTTTTTATTAAGCAAAACAAAATGAACGATGCAATTGGATTGATTGAGACCAAAGGCTTGTTGGCTCTGGTCGAAGCGACCGACGCAATGGCCAAGGCCGCTAACGTTGAAATTGTCAAACGAGTCGACATTGGTGGTGGCTTGGTCACCACGGTTGTCAGTGGCGACGTTGGCAGTGTTCGCGCTGCGGTTGAAGCTGGTGCCAATGCCGCTTCACAAGTTGGCGAACTTCTCGGCAGCCACGTGATTCCACGTCCTGCTGATGGCGTTGCGAAGGCTTTTTTGTCCTAAGCAGCTCAGCTGCTGATGGCTTGCAGCCATCCTGCCCAACACTTCCTTCAGCTCCCCAGCTGAATCACCGGACTGATCAAGGAAACCTTTCGCGGAGGATCCCGCCTGTGCTTGTACTCGTTGCTAACCTCGGATCGACTAGCTTCAAATATCGGTTGTTTGAAATGACCGATGATGGAGCATTGGATGACATTCAAAACGCTCGTTGCCTTGCCAAAGGCGCGGTCGAGCGAATTGGGGACGCAGAGAGCCACTGTACGGTGGAGATTGGCGATTGGTCAGATCAGCTGACCATGGCGGTTCCCGATCATGGTGTGGCGGTCGAAGCTTGTTTAAAGCAGTTGACCGATCCCGAACATGGGGCGTTGAAAGATGCTTCGGACGTGGCAGCGATTGGCTTTAAAGCTGTCCATGGCGGACGCCTTTCAGGTGTCTTCGTTGTCGATGAATTGGTGCTCGATGCGATGGCGGAAATGAACGCCGCAGCACCGGCACACAATCCACCGTACATCGCCGCCATGCGAACCCTCAAAGAACGCTTCCCCGACTTGCCGTTGGTGGCTGCGTTCGAAACGGATTTCCATCAGACCATTCCTGCGGCCAGGAAAGAGTATGCGATTCCACGTCAGTGGGCCGATGAATTCCACATTCGTAAGTGGGGATTCCATGGTGCATCGCATCGCTTCATTGCCTACCGCAGTGCCGAGATCCTGGGCCGCAAAGAGGCTCGTGTGATCTCTTGTCACCTTGGTGGAAGTAGTTCGATCACGGCGATCGAAAATCGTCAAAGTGTTCAAACGACGATGGGCATGACGCCCCAAACCGGATTGCCTCAAAACAATCGCGTCGGTGACTTTGATCCCTTTGCCCTGCCCTTGATCTTAGAACGCACTGGTTTGTCCTTGGACGAAGCGCTCAAACAACTGGCCAGCCAAGGCGGCTTGCTTGGATTAAGCGGCAACAGTGGTGATATTCGGGATCTGGAACAAGCTGCCGAAGCGGGCGATCAAGGCTCACAATTGGCTTTGGATGTTTATGTTCAAGAAATCCGACGACACCTCGGTGGCATGTTGGTGACCTTGGGCGGCGCGGATGCAATCGTCTTCACGGGCGGCATCGGTGAAAACGACTCCCTGGTTCGCAAAGGGGTCTGCCAAGGACTTAGCGAACTGGGAATCGAACTTGACGAACAAGCCAACGAAGACTTGCGGCAGCGAACCAACGACCAGGGCGAAGCCTCGTTCCATGGCTCGGGTTCAAAGACGCAGCTTTGGGTGATCCCAACCAACGAAGAAGTTATCGTGGCTCGGCAAACGATTCACGCACTTCGCCAGTGAGTGTCAGCTCTCGCACCAAGCGAGAGTTTGCAGCGTGTCGCCTTTCGCTCGGTCAATTGAGCGTTCGTCGCCTGGCGGTTCGGCAGCACTTGCTGGCGGACGCTGGACGCGATGGCAATGCCTTGTAAACCCTGAACCAATCACTGTCCCGGTTAAACACCGATCGTCACTGATCTGGCAACTCCACCCGTTTGTTTCCTTTCCCATCCACTCGGCCAACGCGAATGTTTATTGCTCGTGTCACCGGATCCGTCGTTAGCACTCAAAAAGTCGAAACGATGATCGGACATAAACTGCTTGTCGTCGAGCCGTTCCGGTTAGATGACAAAGAACGCCAGTCGCTGGTCACCACCGGTCGAACCTTCATTGCTGTCGATACGCTCGGCGCCGGTGAAGACGATTTTGTGTTGATCGCTCAAGGGAGCAGCGCGCGGCTGACTCCAGAGACTCAAAAACTGCCGATTGACGCAGTCATCATCGGCATTGTGGACCAAGTCCATATCGACAAATTCAAGGTCTACAGCCGAGACTGAAACATCGCCTCTCGAAACGATTCATTATGCAATACAACGAAAATATAATCCGCAACGTTGTCGCACAAGTGCTGGCTGAAGTCGGTCCGATGCCGCCGGGCGCCAGTGCTTCCGATAGCAGTCACAGCGCTTCCGATAGCAGTCACAGTGCACCTGCTGGTGGTTACAACGGGATCTTTTACGATGCCGATTCCGCAGTCAGCGCCGCTCGCACAGCGTTCGAGCAATTACGTGAGCGGCCGATGGCGGATCGCAAGCGTGTGATCGACATCATTCGCCGCATCTCGATCGAGCAGTGTGAAGAGCTGGGCTTGATGGAGATGGAAGAGACCCAAATCGGTCGTCCCGAGCACAAGATTGAAAAACTCAAAACGCTCGGCGAACAAACTCCCGGTGTGGAGTTTTTGGAAACCAAGTGTTACAGCGGTGACAATGGCTTGGCTGTGATCGAACGTGCACCGTTTGGTGTCATCGGTGCGATCACACCCGTCACGCACTCTCTGCCAACGATTACCGGCAATGCCGTGAGCATGATCGCTGGAGGCAATACCGTTGTGGTGAACCCGCACCCGTCAGGAAAGAAGGTCGCCGCAGAAGGTGTCCGACGCTTCAACGAAGCGATCGCCGCCGAAGTGGGCATCGACAATCTGATTTGCGTGATCGCTGAACCGACGTTGGAATCCGCCGACGCCCTGTTTAAAAATCGCCAGGTGGCACTGATCTGTGTGACCGGTGGACCTGCTGTTGCCCGCGCCGCGTTGAACAGTGGCAAGCGAGCCATCGTGGCCGGTCCCGGTAACCCTCCCGTCGTGGTTGATGAAACCGCCGACCTTGATCTGGCCGCGCGTTCAATCATCGCCGGGGCATCGTACGACAACAACTTGTTGTGCATTGCCGAAAAGGAAGTGTTTGTGGTCGAGAGTGTCTTTGCTGACATGATGGCTGCCATGCGTCGCGCTGGGGCTGCTGAATTGAACAGTGCTCAGATCGCTCAGCTGACATCCAAGGCGATTGCCAAAGTTGGCGACGATCAGCACTTAGCCGCTGCCAAGGAATTTATCGGGAAAGACGCCGCCGTGTTGGCAGAAGCCGCTGGTGTGTCCGTTCCAGCCGGAACCGAATTGGTGTTCGGCGAAACGGACGAGCATCATCCCTTTGTCAGCGTCGAGCAAATGATGCCATTCGTCCCATTTGTCCGTGCTCGTGATGTTGATCACGCGATTTCCATGGCCAAGCACTACGAGCATGGTTTCCGTCACACCGCCATCATCCATTCCCGTAATGTTCATAACATGACGAAAATGGGACGCGAACTGGATACCACCTTGTATGT
Source organism: Stieleria bergensis (assembly GCA_007745635.1). Classification (GTDB taxonomy): domain Bacteria; phylum Planctomycetota; class Planctomycetia; order Pirellulales; family Pirellulaceae; genus Stieleria; species Stieleria bergensis. The sequence goes on along the minus strand of CP036272.1, from coordinate 5,630,410 downwards.
CAAGAATGGTCCCTGCATGGCGTCGCTCGGATTGGGTGGCGAAGGCTACCTGTCGTTCTCCATCGCTGGACCCACCGGCGAAGGCGTCACGACACCAACGACATTCACCCGCGAACGTCGTTGCAGCATGATCGACGAACTACGCGTCGTGTGAGCTAACAAGGTCCATTCGCTCTATGCAACCAGCAAAAATCATCGGATCGACCCACGCCACCGTCAAGCATGAAAGCTTGACGGGGGTTCGCATGGTCATCGTCCAGCCCGTGGGTGTGGGCGAGAAAGCGGACGGTCCCCCGTTGATCGCGCTGGACTTGCTCGGGTCACGAACGGGTGACCTGGTCATGATGACCAGCGATGGATCCTATGCTCGCGAGGCGACCAATCATGATCACACGCCAGCACGCTGGACGGTGATTGGATTGATCGATTCCTAACCAAAACAAACGAACAAGCATTTTCCGTGACCAACAAGCAAGCTGATTACTCAACCGAAGCACAGTTAATCGCAGGCATTGCCCGCGAAGTGGTGCAGCGATTGCGCGGTCAGACAAAACTTGCCGATCCCGCTTCGGTGCAGCCAGCTGCGGCGTTGCGGTTGGTGACGATTGAAACCTTGCAGAAGGTTGCTGATGGCACCGCGCTAGCCGTTGCACCGCGGTGTGTGATCACTCCTGCGGCGCGTGAAGAAGCTCGTCGTCGCAACATCACATTGGATGTGTGTGAAGTGGCTGCGACGACGCCTGTCGCGGCAACGGAAAATGAATGTCCCGTTGCAAGTCAGCTTGCACGCCGCGGCATTGATCTGCCTGCGGATGTTCGTTGGCAATGGACAAAACAACCAGCCCAAGCAGTGGTTCGCCAGTGTGGCAAAGGACGTCGAGCGGTGATGATCAGTCGCCTTTCCGATCTGCAGCGATTTGCCGCCGAGTTGTCACCACAGGTTTGGGTCCTGGACGCGGAACACTTGAATTTAGCGGCAGCTGTCAACTGCCTGGCCTTGATCGCGAAACTTGCACCGAGCTCCGATTTAGTTGCAGGAACTGTCTGATGAAGATTGCTCGCACCATCGGAACGGTCACGCTTTCAAAGTGCCACCCGACCATGCATCAAGCCAATTTGCGTCTCGTCGAGACCGTCAATTCGATTGACGATCTGGACAAGCAGCCCTTGGGCGGCGACAGCATTGTGGCTTGGGATTTGTGCAGCAGCGGAATTGGCGACTTGGTCGCTTTGGCCGAGGGCCCCGAATCAGCTCAGCCGTTCAAGCCAGAAGTCAAACCACTCGATGCCACGATCGTCGCTTTACTCGACCAGATTGATCTCGGCTCGTAATCAACCGAACACGTTATTTAACACAACACCGATCACCTCTCCCTCTCACCGGTATGAAAGTCATGCAAAACGTTCATAAGATCAAGCAGGACATGTGCGACATCGGTCGCCGGATTTACAACCGCCAATTCGCTGCTGCCAATGACGGCAACATCACCGTCCGCATCAGTGACAACGAAGTGCTGTGCACTCCCACCTTGCAGTGCAAAGGGTTTCTTAAGCCAGAAGATATCGCCACCATCGATATGACTGGCAAGCAAATCGCCGGACGTAAGAAACGTTCCAGTGAAGCCTTGCTGCACTTGGAAATCTACAAGCAACGCGAGGACATCAAGAGCGTTGTGCACTGTCACCCACCGCACGCGACGGCGTTCGCCATTGCCCGTGAGCCAATTCCACAGTGTATTCTTCCCGAAGTCGAAGTCTTCCTTGGCGACGTGCCCATCACCAAGTACGAAACGCCCGGTGGTCAAGCCTTCGCCGACACGATCATCCCGTTTGTTGAAAAGACCAACGTGATGATCTTGGCCAACCATGGAACCGTTAGCTATGGCGAAACCGTCGAGCAGGCTTACTGGTGGACCGAGATTCTTGATTCTTACTGCCGAATGTTGATGTTGGCAAAACAATTGGGCAACGTTGAATTCTTGAGCCAAAAGAAGTCGCAAGAACTGCTAGACCTGAAAGACACTTGGGGCTACAAGGATCCACGAAACACCAAAGAGTTTGAAGATTGCGACATCTGTGCAAATGACATTTTCCGCAATAGCTGGAAAGAGTCCGGAGTTCAGCGTCGAGCCTTTGATGCACCGCCATCCATGCCTGCTGAAGCTGCCCCGGCACCCACTGCTGGCGGAGCGAAGATTGACGAAGAGCAATTGGTCAAGTTGATCACCGATGAAGTCCTTCGCCAAATGAATGCCTAAGGCACTTGGCATCGGATCTTACTGCAAGCATTTAAACTACAAATCAAAGAATACAATGAAAGTCTCAATCATCGGTGGCGGCGGTTTGGTCGGCTCATGTGCTGCGTTTGCATTGCAGTGCGGTGGACTGGCTCGGGAAATCGCTCTGCTTGACGTCAATCAGGAACTTGCTGTCGGACAAGCTTTGGATCTGCAACACGGTGGACCAAGCGTCGCGGATCAAACCATTGTTGGCGGTGGCTATGAACACATTCCAACGAGCGACGTGATCTGCATCACCGCCGGCCTGCGACGCAAGCCGGACGAATCTCGTCTGGATCTGATCAATCGCAATACTGATTTGTTCGTCCAGATCTTGAAGGATGTCAAAGCGGCCGGACCAAAGTCATCCGCGATCGTCTTGGTGGTTAGCAATCCGGTTGACATCTTGACCTACGTTGCCGCACAAGTCTTGGATCTGCCTTGCAACCAAGTGATCGGCCTGGGGACACAGCTTGATACCATTCGATTCTGTTCACTCATCGCACAACAACTGAATTCTCCACCTACCCAAACCAGTGCTTTGATTTTGGGTGAGCACGGTGAATCCATGGTGCCAATTTGGAGCAGCGCGACCATCGCTGGATTGCCGTTGGATAAGTACCCCGGCTGGTCACCAACGCTGGCGAATCAATTGTTCACCCGGACGCGTGGAAGTGGTGCAGAAGTCATCAAGCGGAAAGGCGGTGCGGGCTTTGCCGTCGGAATCGCGATTCGCGATGTCATTGATTCGGTGATTCTTGACCAGCGACGTGTGCTGCCAGTCAGTAGCGTTCAGAACGGTTGCTACGGTGTTCGAGACGTGGCCTTGAGCGTTCCCACGGTCGTCGGCCGCGCCGGTGTCGTTGATCGCATGGAAATTGATCTGTGGCCCAAAGAAGTCCAAGGCATGCGTGCCAGTGGTGCGGCTCTGCGAAAGACATTAGACGTGGTCTTGCAAAGAATTGGTGGCTGAACTCGCTGGCTCCAATCGTCTAAAAAGAAAGCCGGACACGCGTTTCCACGTGTCCGGCTTTTCTTTTTCTAACGTGCTTGATGCAAAGCCTTAGCCATCGGTGTCAATGGTTTTGGTTTCTTTGTTTGCACGGGTTCCCAAGGCGCCCCACAGTCCGTACGGGCTTTCGGCGCCTGGTGCTCGAGCGCCGGATCCGTTCCAGATCACCATGCCCGCGGTCTTGCTGCCGGCTTCGATGGATTCTGAGATAAATGTGACAGATCCGTCGCCCATGACAACATGAGCGCCACCGGGGTGGCGACTGCTGGCGCTAAAGAGTCCTGGACGCCAGGATCCATTGTTGTTGCTGTGCGTGCAAACTGGGCTGTTGGGTGGCAGGATGGTTGTGAACCCCGTGTACACCGCGTGTCCACTCGCGTACTTCATCCCGCGTTGTGCTTCAACACCGCTGGAAAAGACCGTGCCTTCCGCCCAAAACTGGGGGCGATCAGGATTGACCTGTTCGTAGCATCGCGAGGGGTTGCCAACCAAGCCAGCCTGACGCGCAACGCGCGTGGTGATGTGTCGATCACCGATGTCAGTGTTGAACTCGCCACCAAGGATCGTATTGGAAAGCCCGTCGAGTACATCCGCAGGAGCGGTGAACTTACGCGGGAAAAACATTCCGCGGCAGGTTTGTGGCGCACGACGCGCCTGCGTCCCATTGGTGGTGCCGTTTTGACGTCGGAAGCCTGTGTTCTGGTATTGGATCGAATCACCGACGCAAACACCGTAGTTCGTTCGTCCCTGGGCAGGCAAGCCTTCGCCGGGATCACTTGGGCAGCGAAATGCAGGCACGGTCGTCAGCCAAGGATCATACTGTGCTGTCGCGTGGTTGCCTAAACCCATGTTCACGTTCGGTCCCATGGCGGCATAGTAAAGTCCTGTCCCCGGTGGTTGCTTGACTTCGAATGGATTGCGAATCTGTTCCCACAACGGTTGCTGTTCGACAAACGGCAACATGGGTACCAGCGGACTGAGGTTGTGAAGGTTATTGCCGCCACCACCTACATTGGTCGACGGCGCTCGCGAATCCAAAGAATTGGAGTAGGTCCCCCCGCGGATTTTCGGAAACACCTTAAAGTTTGATTCGTAATTGATTGCCCCTAAACCAAATTGCTTAAGGTTGTTGCTGCAACTCATCCGTCTTGCTGCCTCTCGGGCGGCTTGGACGGCGGGTAGGAGGAGTCCAACAAGAATTCCGATGATCGCGATGACCACCAGGAGTTCCACTAACGTGAAACCCTTCGGTTTCTGATGCTTCATGATAAGTCCCCAAAATGATAAGAACAAAAATGCGATCCACCTTCAAGCCAGTTGGCAATTCGCCAGTCGGCGGCGCTAGGGTAGATCAGATACAGCGCCCAGATGATTCGGTCATGCAGCGTGGGGCTATTCGACTTCGCCGGCCTCTGCTTCATCTTCGTCCGTGAGTTCTTCGTCCTCTTCGCCAGTGTTGGGATTCTCTTTGACGAAGTCCGCGACGGAACCTGGGGCCGGTGCTGTGGGGGTGTTGTCTTTGCCACAACCAGCGGAAATCAGTAGCCCGGTACCAAGCAACAACAGCACAATTGAACGGAAGCAATGCAGTGAAAAAGGAGTCTTCATCGGTGCGTTTGGGAGATTAAGAGTTAATGACAGACCAACACCGTCGGCGTTTGTTCAACGCGTGGCAGGGCAGGTCAGACAATCCATGAACTGCCCAGCTGGAAGCATTCGGTGAAGCTGGAAGCGAAAAGTGATTGAGGAATAGGACCCGAAGGTTGCAACGCCAACGAGCTGTAGGGTCGCCGCAGATGAATGCAATGGCGTCGATAGCCCTGTTGCGGCTGCTTCAGGAGATTCTCATCCTAACACTTTGACTCGGCAAACGCACGGCTTTGTGAGTTGGTTTTGAACTCAATCTTGGGAGGTTTTTTGGGAAAACACTGTATTCCTCGCAGGGAAATGGGTGCTGGCCACAGGGGCTCGGTTGGCGACTGAGGCAATCCCCATTGGTTACCTTTGGGTGACTGTTTGCGTAGCCATCAGATGGACGCTTCGCTATGCAAACGGTTCCGGAGATTGCAAGCTGTGAGAGGAGAGCCAGCTCATTGCAGTGGCGTTTGGTTTAGCAGAGTCGCTAAGGAACGCGGCTTCAACGGTTTACTTGCGAAGCAGATTAAGACGCTTCGCAGTTGACAAGTCGAGCCTCGTTGTTTGTTCAAAACACGAGACGCGAATGCTTTAGCGCTCGATTCGTCGACGCCGGCGAATGAATAGGGCAGACACGACGATCGCTCCGGCAAAGACGACGGATGGTTCTGGAACCGCGGTGACATTGAGAATGGCGTTGCTGCCGCCGATTCGAATCGAGTTAATCTGCTGATCGGTGAGAGCGTGATCAAACAGGAACAGGTTGTCGATAAAGCCTTCGAAGCGTTCTCCTCCATTGACTCCCATTCCAATGCGCAGTTCCCCGTCGGCGATCAGTTCAGTGTTGTCGGGACCGCTGACTCGCTGGCCATCGACGAACAGCGTGGCGGTTGTCCCGTCGTATCGTGCCGCCACAAAGGTCCAGTCAGTGTCGACCGGATCACCGATCGAAAGAGCGTTAGTACCGGTCAAAGCATTCCACTGAGTGGTCGAACCTGGGCCATCGGCGATCACAATGCCACGGTTTGTATTGCGATTGTCGAGGTCCGCTAGGCGGATCACCGGTTGTTCATCTTGCGGAGAGGTCGTTCGAACCCAGGCACCGAATGTGTGTTCGGTTGTCGGTCCAATGTCTAGGTTTAGACGATCGTTACGGCCATTGAAATAGACAGCGGACCCGTCAAAGCCAGGCTCAAAGGTCTGGGCGTTCCCAGTCAGCGCCGCGCCGCCCAAAGCAGCATTGGTCAGGTCTTCGTCGAAGTTAAACAGGCCAACAAGTTCTGCTTGCAGCGTTGAGCTGGCAAAAAACAAGGCCACAGTCGTTAGTACAAAGTAGCGGATCAACATCCCAGGTTCCCGTGCGTGCGTGGTGAGAGGGTGACGAACGAACGCATCAATGCGGTGCGTCTTCGTGCCTGCCATCATGTATGACAACCCTAACAGCAGGCTTAGCTCCACCAAGTTCCTGGCCGCTGGAAATCGTTGGCAAATCGCATCGCCAATCTGAGCTTGCCAGATCTGCCGCCTAGTCCGTTCTCGCAAAATTTATTCAAGAAGTCGCCAGCAAAGTGATCCAATACCGGGCTTCAACCGTGCTCAGCAGCTTTCTGAGCGGCTTGGTTGGCTGTGAACGCCTGTCAGTGATCCGGCGCTGAGCCAAAGGGGGCGATACAATCGGACGAAGTGTTACATCGCATCCTGGGCAATAAAAAACGGCCTTGATGTGGAATCATCAAGGCCGTTTGGCTTAACGGAATGGTCGTCTGAACGTGTCAGCGAATCATTTCTTGAAGCGTTGGTCTTCTGCGTTGCCGCGTGCCAACATGTAGGCCAACAGATCCAGGACATCATCTTTCGACAACGTGTTGATCAATCCGGCTGGCATCATGCTGACCTTGCTGGGCATCATCTGTTCAATGTCATCAACCTTGATGGTGGTGATGGCATTGGGGTCCATCATGTTGGTGTTGACTCGATAGGTATCGTTGGCAAGGTTCATGATTCGGCCATTGATCACTTTTCCTTCCAGGGTCAGGAAGGTCATTTGTTCGTATTGGTCCGAGATCACTTTGCTGGGGACCACGATCTGCTCCAGCAGGTCGCGTGGGTTGAACTTGCCAAACACGCTGGTCAGATCAGGGCCAATGGCCCCGCCTTCCTGATTGAAACGGTGACAAGAGTAGCAAGCTGCCTGGCCAAACATCTTTCGCCCGTTGGCAAAATTGCGTCCCTGGCTAACGTCTTCGGTCAGCGTCTTGTCAAAGTCAGCCAGTTTCCAGTCTTTGACGAAGGGCCGAGACTCAAGGGCTGCGATGACAGGCTTGGCCGCCGCTTGTTCGATGACCGATTTCAAAGCTGCACGCACGTCTTTGGGCGTGTTCTTGACCGCAGTGGCTTTCATGTCGCCCACGAACTTTTCGAAGCTGGCACCACCGCGATATCCACCCGCTTTGGCAAACCAGTTGAACAGCTCGGTGCGCAGTTCACTGTTCCAGCCGGTCTTCAAGTGACGCAGTGATTTCGCATAGCCCATTTGCTCTTCTTGCGACGGTGCCTGAGCGAGCAAGGCGATGCCTTTGGAGGCTGCTTCAGGATGCTCCAAATAAACCAACAGCTGTAGCAGTTCGGTATCCAATCGCGTGTTGGCAGTTGGGAACCCTTGATTCAGTTGGCTGGCTAAGGCTGATTGGTCAGTCGCGGAGATCGCTTTACCGTGGCGAGCCAGTAGCACACCGAAGGCACGCAACAGGTCCAGTTGTTGGCGTGAATCGAGCGTTTTCCAGTCAACGGATTGCAGCTTCGCAAGCGTTGCCGAAGCTTGTTCGTCGCCGGCGGTTCGTGACAGTGCTAGTGAAGCCTGAATGATGCGATCGGTTGCGGTCTCATCAGCGAGTTTGCCTTGCCATTGATCGAGCGGATGATGTTCAAGTGCAACACGAGCAGCAAAGCGAATCGAGCGATCATCGCTGTTCAGGTTCTTCCAGGCAAGATCAACATTGTCCGCGCCGCTGTGGTGCAGTGTTTCGAGCTTCTTGCGCAGTTTCGCTTGTCGCGTCGGTTTTGCAATTGGGGCCGGTTCGGTGGATTCTTTGCCGACGTAGGTGACACGATAGAAACCACTTTGGACTCGGCGACCACCAACGGCAAAGTACATGGCGCCGTCTTCTGGATTGACAACGATGTCTGTCAATGGCAGTGGTTGTGCGCTGACAAATGGCTCTGCAGTTGCTTTGAACGACGCTCCATCGGGTTCGATGTGAATCGCATACAGTTTGCCATAACTCCAGTCGCAGACGAACAGTGCGTCTTGGTATTTGGCGGGGAATTTGGCGCCGTATCCAAACGTGACTCCGGTTGGTGAACCGGGGCCGACGTCCACGATGGCGCCGACGCTATCGGGGTAATCCGCAGGCCATTTGCCGCCACCGTTGCGCCAGCCAAACTCGCTGCCACTGACAACGTGATTGATGCGTGTGGGGCGATACCAGGGAGTGTTCATGTCCCATTCCATGTCGGCGTCGAAGGTGAACAGTTCGCCTTCTTGGTTGAATGCCGCATCATATTCATTGCGGAATCCAGTGGCCATCAATTCCCACTCTTTCCCATCGGGATCTGTTTTGGCGATCCAGCCACCGGGGGCGGTCACACCTTTCATGAACCCTCGTCCATAAGGTCGATCCAAGACCAAGTCTTCGTCCCAGATCTGAGGGACTCGGGAGCTGTCTAGGTCGGTGACGGGGGTTTGGTTGCCAACGACGATGTACAGTGATTTCTTGTCGGGGCTTAGCAGCACCGCGTGTGGCCCGTGTTCACCGCCGCGACCGCTGAACGTTCGCAACACTTCTTTCTTATCAAATTTGTCGTCGCCATCGGTATCGGTCAAGCGATACAGGCCACGACCGCCATGTTGATCCGTGTTCAGAACACAGTAAAGGCTATCGAATGCGTACAACAAACCTTGTGCACCACCGATGTCTAGATCGATCTTTTCGATGTCTTTTGTTTGAATCGTTTTGCCGGCTGCTGGAACGGGGAAACGATACAAGCCGCCGTATTGGTCAGAAACGATAAAGCGTTGTTGATCGTCCATCGTGACCGCGACCCAGGACCCTTGTTGTTCATTGGGGACGGAGTACAGGCGTTCGACCTTGAAACCATCAAGGACTTTGATCTGATCGACGGGGGTGGCTTCGGGGCGCGTGCTGGCGTTGTCGCCTGGTTGTGCTTGCAGCGAGGAGGCTGCCAGCACCAAGAAGCAAATCGTTGACTGTAGCAGTCGCTTCATGTTCGATTTCCATGGGGAGTTGGTGGGGAAAGAAACGAATCTAATCATCGCCGCCACATTGATCGGCCTAGAAGGTCAGAGGCGTGAGGGCTGCAGATGCAAGCAAGCACTGCGGTGCTAGAGTTCGTTAGAAGGAGAGTCGTAATGTCGCCGAAATGAGTTGGAATTTCAACGCCCCTTGAAGAACTCCATTGAGGCCTCAAGGGGATCAGAATTTGAGTCGCAGCGGGCCTTTAGCTGACCAGCGCTGCTTGCAGGTTGTCGTCACTGTCGGCGAATCGATCGGTCTCGACGCCAAGTTGCTGCAGCATGGTGACAAACAAATTGGACAGCGGTTGGTCTTCCTTGTTCGCTTTCTGGCTCCATGGTTCGGGACCGCCATCCCAGGGGCCACCTTGAGGCTTCTGTGGACCGTAATTCAGATACTGTCCGTGCCGGAAACCCATGTTTTTACCGCCCGCTAAAATCAGCGGATAGTTGCGAGACAAATGAAACGCACTTGACGCTGATCCGAACAGCAGCAAGGTGTTGTCTAACATGCTCCCATTGACACCGACATCCGGCGTTTCCTTGAGCTTGGTCAGGAACAACGCAAACTCTTCGCTTAAGAAACGACAATAGGTGCCAAAGTTCTTCCAGCCTCCGGGCTGTTTGGTTTCATGCGACAACTGGTGTGTCAGATGGAATCCCACCGCGCGAGCCAGGTAATCGCTGATTCCGATCCCATTCTCGCGGCCAAGCTGGTAGGTCACCGTTCTGGTTGAATCGGTTTTGAATGCCAGGTAAATCAGATCAAACATCGTCTGCAGGAACAGGCGCGGCTCTTCGGGGGTGACTTCCAGTTTCAACGCATCCGCTTTAACTTTTGGCAGCGGGATGTTGACCCATTGCTTGGCCTTTTCAACTTTGATTTCGGTCTCGCGAACCGAGTGCAGGTATTCATCGAGCAAATGCTGGTCGCCGGGTGAAAGCGTTTTTCGGAACGAGTTTGCATCGGCCAGTAAGTCGTCAAGCGCACTTTGGGCGATGGCCAGTCGACGAGCAGCGTCCGCATTGCTTTTGACAAACAGCATGTCGAAGATGCGTTTGGGACGGTGTTCGGCCGGAATCGCGCGGCCATTGCGATCGAAGGACAACGTGTGCGCACCACGCGGTGTTCCCGTCCCACCATCGGTCGACAGAACAAGTGATGAGAATCGTGTTTGGTCGCCGACATGCTGGGCGTAGTACTGGTCCAGCGAAATGCTGTTGTGGTAGGTGCCGGCTGATCCTGTGGCAGCACCGGTTAAGAATTGGTCCGCATTGCAATGGCCGTGAATGTTTCTTGCCGCAGTGTGTGAAAAGCCAGACAGAACGGTGACATGATCACGCAGCGGTTCTAAGGGATCCAGGCACTTTGTAAAACGAAAGTCTTTGCCTTGGCCGTGAGGGAACCATGCCCAGTCTTTGTGCGCAGGATCTTCAGCCAGCGGCATCGGCACACCGTCGGGCATGTAAAAAAAGGCCAGGCGATTTCGCTTGGCGGGATGGTTGCCGTCGCTCGCCAGTGCTTCTCGGGCAGTGCATTCGAGCCAAGGTAAGGCCAACGCAACTCCGGTGCCTCTGAGGAAACGGCGTCGGTCCAGTGCATCGAGGGAAAAGGTCATGATTCGCTACTCCTGCTTTTGTTTTGGACTTCGTTGTCGCTTGAATTGGCGGCGTGTTTCGTCGATCGTTTTGATTGCAAGAAGAGATCGCTCAGGACGATTTCTTCGATCAGCGTGGCCAGTCCATCACCCCGCTGCCGAACGTTTGCAGTGATCGATTCGATTTCCGATCGATCGCTGAAGGTCAGCGGACGACCGGTTCCATAGGCGGAAAGTTTATAAACCATCGACCGGACGAATTGGTCTTGTCTGGTGCTCAGCAAAAATCGTTTTAAGCCTTCCGCACCGGTAAGGACTTGGCCATTGAAAAGTTCACTGCTGGCGTCAACGGGCTTGCCGTCGATTTTGTCTCGGAAACGTCCCACCGCGTCAAAGTTCTCCAGCGCGATGCCCCAGGGATCGATCTTTTGGTGACAGGAACGACAGGCAGCTTGGTCGCGATGGTTCTCAATGCGCTGCTTGAGCGTCAGTTTCAGAATTTCAGGATCGGCTAAGTCGATCACAGGGACCGCTGGCGGTGGAGGTGGTGGCGGATCGTTCAAGATCGTTTCCAATAACCAGATGCCACGCTTCAGTGGATGAGAATCCTTGCCATCAGAATTCATTGCCAGCAAGCCAGCTTGGGTGAGCAAACCGCCTCGCCCCGAAACGCCAGATAAATCGATGCGGCGAAACTCATTGCCCCATTCGGTGTGAATTCCATAGTGACGCGCCAGACGTTCATTGGCAACGGTGTAATCCGCATGCAGAAAGTCCAGCACGCTGTGATTATTCGCAAGCACCTCTTCGAACATCGCAATTGGTTCTTTGGCCATCGATTCGATCAAGTCATCGCTGATCCCGCGATGGACTTTTCGATCGACTTTTAGGTAATCCAAAAGTTGCAGTCCCAGCCACTGGCGGACGAAGTGTTTGCTGAAACGCTTGGCACGTGGGTCAGCCAACATACGCTGCACTTCCTCCCGAAGGACGTTTGGATCACGCAGTTTTTGTTCAGCAGCAAGATCCGTTAAACGTTGGTCAGGCAGTCCGCACCAGAGAAACATTGCCAACCGACTGGCCAGTTGCCAATCGTCGGCTGCCGTTTCAGTAGGTTGCGAGAGAAACAGGAAATGCGGCGAAGAAAGCACCGTCGCAAGGACCTCAACGACAGCGTCTACGAACTGATCGCATTGCGGTCGAATCGCATGAAAGACCGACAGTTTGCGTTCTAGTTCTTCGGCGGTGACAGGCCGTCGCCATGCTTTCGACATGAAACGCTGCAAGATGGCTTTGGCGTATTCCGTTTCATCGTCAGCGTGCTTGCTTTCAAAGAAGATCCGTTGATGCGACTGCGGAGGCCATTGTGGATACAGCGGTGCGGTGACTTCAACGTAATGAATGTAGATGTCGCCGCGCGCGACGGTGCTGTTAATGAATCGTATGAACTCCGATGGAGTCGGCAGGTCACCCATCTTGGAGATGTTGCGCACTCCGTTACGCGGATGAATCTGGCTGATCGGGACGTCCCATTGATAGAACTGTGGCTTTTCAGCAGGGGCGTCGATCTGATGATCACGGTCGCTGATCACCGAAGAGCCTCGCGAGTCATTGCTGGCCTTCCAGCCAAATTCCAGTCGGAGGCTAGGCGGTTGTGCGTCGGTTTTGACGCCCCGCGAAGCTAACACTCTGACACGCAGCGTGCCACGCTCGCCCACCTGATCACCAAGTTCGACAATCAGTTTGCGGTACGGCGGCAAGACGGCAACTGTGTCGAAGGATTCGGGTACAGATGGAAGTGTTGCGCTAGGAGCAAACGCATAGCGAGCCCCATGGTACTGCCATTCAGCTTTGTTGACGCGTTTGCTGCTGCGTTGCAGATAATGCACATCGTTAGGTGGTTGGCGAAACGATTTCTCCAATCGCTCGATCTCGTCCGCAAGCTTTTCGGGATCCGCTTGATGGTCTTTCTTGGCTTTGGCGAGCTTGCCGTTGTGTTGATCCCAAAACGTTTTCGCCGCCTCGTCCATGGAAACGCCCCAGTAATTGCTGGCGGGGCGATCGCCTTTGACGACAGCCAGGTTCAGAGCCTTGAAGGCCGATTGGCGATAGGTTTCTAGTTGAACCTGGGTCAGGTGCAGTAACTCAGAACTGTTCTGAAAGCCATCTTCAGAACGCGATTCGGGAGGCAGGTCACTGGCAAAGTCGAACGGCAGACCGAGTAGGTCTTGTAACGCATGATTGTATTCGTAGCGAGTCATGCGACGAAACGATGAATGGCCCTGTTCCGAACGACGAACCGCCGATGCCGTTTGCAGTTCGCTGGACAGCCAGTTGACGATCTGCTCGCGGTCTTCGTCGGCAAGTTCAGCCGCATCAGCTGGTGGCATTTCTCCTTTGCCCAGCACGGCCATGACTTCTAGCCACCACTGCACGTCCTGACCATGAATCAGATCCGGGTCCAGCGTGTCGATGCGAATGTTGCCCTCTTGCTCATCTGGCCCGTGGCAGTCGATGCAAGCTGCTGTCAGTGCTGGCAGCACTTTGTCTTGAAAGCGTTGGAGTTGTGGCTCGGGCGCCGCTGGCAACGGCTTGTTGGCTTGTTGGCCCAGGTAGCTGGACTGTTGAGCCATTCGCTGCTTGAGTTGATTGAGCGAAAGCACCTCCGAGGGGGGCTTTTGCTCGATCGTGGGTTCATCCGCAGTCACTGTATGACCAACGAAGGTGATGGCAAACGCCAGACAGGCAAGCAGGTGCTGGAAGCAAAAGTGGCGCAATCGAAACGCAGTCATTGTGTCAGTCAGGCTAGGCGGGCGTGAACGGTGCACGATTCACTTTAAGGCAAGCCAGTGTGCAGCGTCACGAGTTCGATAGGTGGGGACCCTTATTATACCAGTTTGGCGATTCACATCCTATTGGAATTGGAATTCCGCCGAACTTGATCGCCGCGATTTCCGGAAGGGCGTGGGTCTCAAACTGCCTGATCGCTAGATCTTGGGCTTTGCAGGGACGTTGCCCCTCCTTTGACCAGCCTTGGTTGAGTCTACTGCGTCTTTCCGCCCGTCAGGCGAATCCTGATCACATCGATCAGTGCTGCGACGATGATGACCAGGCCAGTGATCATTTGCTTGCCTGCATCGGGGACGCCCATCTGCGCCAGGCCAGACTGCAAGACCGAGATGATCACGACCCCGATGAAGGTGCAGACAACATTGCCGCGTCCGCCCATCAAACTTGTTCCGCCAATGACACAAGCGGCAATCGCAGCGAGTTCGATTCCGGTTGCGGCGTTGGGATCAACGGTTTGATGCTTGGCAACGTATGCCCAGCCGGCCAAGGCGCATAAGAAACCGCTGCCGGCAAACACGGCGATGCGATAGGGTTTGGTGGACACGCCTGACATGCGAACCGTTTCTTCGTTGGTTCCAATGGCAATGCAGTAACGTCCGAAGACTGTTCGTGTCAAAACAAGTTGACCAATGATCACGGTTGCCAGCGCAAGCAAGATAGCGGGCGAAAGTCCAAGCCATGGCAACGGGGCATCAAGGCCTTCGACCGTTTTGCCAAGATAAATTGACCGCGAATCAGTCGCGACTTTCGTCGCACCACGCGCAAGTTCCAGCATCCCTAGCGTCACAATAAAGGCTGGAATCCGGAAAGCGACGGAGATGGTCCCGTTGATCAAGCCACACAGGGTTCCTACCAAAATGCAAAGTGGGACAGCCATCCATACATTGCCGCCCCAGTTCGTGATCACAAGCCCAAACATGGCACTCGAAAGAGCAACCAGTGAGCCCACAGACAGGTCGATTCCCCCGATGATCAGAACGAAGGTCATTCCGACGGCAACCATGATCGGCACGGGCATCTGGTTGGCAATGATTTGGAGTCGTTGCCACTGAAGAAAATGGTCCGTTGCCAAACTGAACACGGAAACCAACAAGACCAGGACGAGGACTAATCCGCCGTACTCCAGCAGTCCGCTGAGAAATGTTTTTCGTTTCATGCTTGACCCTCGACTGCCGTTTCATCGCTGCTGGCTGACGCATCAAACGAAGCCTGCAGCAACTGTTCTTCCGACCACTGCCCGCGCGTGAATACCGACATGAGTCTCCCGGCGTTCATCACCGCAATTCGATCGCATGTTTCCATCAGTTCTTGCAAGTCACTGCTGACGATCACCAATCCCCTGCCCTGTTGAGCCAATGATTCGAACAGATCATACAGACGATTTCGCACGCCAACGTCGATTCCTCGTGTCGGTTCGTCGAATAAATAGATCTCTGGCTGATGAGTGATCCATTTGCCGACGACGACCTTCTGTTGGTTCCCACCACTCAGCGTGTTGACGGATTGCTCCAGGCCAGCAGACTTGATTTGAAGTTGTTGTTGGATTTGGCTGCCGGAAAGACGTTCATGCTGTCGCTTGATCAATCCAAAACGTGAAAAGCGATGCTTCAACGAAGCCAGCGAGAGATTGCTTTGGACGGACTGCGAGAGGAGCAGTCCATCGTGTTTGCGATCTTCGGTGATCATCGCGATCCCCGCATCAACGGCTTGTTTGGGATGTTGAAAGCCAAGCTGTCTGCGGACTTTACCGACGGTTATTGATCCGTTGGTGCAGCGATCGGCACCGAAGATGGCTCGTAATAACTCGGTGCGTCCTGATCCAACGAGCCCCGCGATTCCCAGGCGTTCACCACGGTGCAAGGTCAAGTGAACGTCCTGGATCTTGCTGCCGCAAAGCCCTTCGACGCTCATCAAGGGGTTGGCCTGGGCATAGCTTGTGAATGGTTTGACGCTGGCTGTCTGGGGATCGGCTTGTTCGAATGCGGGCTTGTCAGCAGACGCTTCTTCTGGTGTTCCACTGATTAAGTCGATCGTTTGTTGTTTGGTCAGTTCACTGGCTTGGTAAGTTCCTATCATGCGACCGTCGCGCATCACGCTGATGCGGTCGGCTAGCCGAGAGATTTCTTCCAGGCGATGGCTGATGTAGATCATGCTCACTCCTTGTTGGCGCAATTCGCCAAGCCAAGTGAACAGATGGTCGGTTTCTGTTGCCGTGAGGGCTGCGGTTGGCTCGTCAAGAATCAGCAGTCGGCAGTCTTGATTCAGAGCAGCGGCAATTTCAATCATCTGCTGCTGGCCGACGCCCAGTGTGCTCGTCGGCGTACGGGGGTCGAGGTCATGAAGACCGAATCGTTTCAAGGCGATCGCTGCATCACGGTGCAAGGTGCGATAGCGAACCCATCCGAAGCGGGAGGGAAGCTTGGTAAAGAAGATGTTCTCCGCGATGCTCAAATTCGGGATCAGACTCAGTTCTTGCTGAACGATCTGAACGCCCGCCGATTCGGATTGCTGTTTACCGTTAGGGGCATAGGCTTGATCTGCAAGTTCCATCAGACCGAGATCAGGGCGGATCAAGCCTGCGATGATCTTCACCAGTGTGCTCTTGCCGGCTCCGTTGGCACCTAACAAAGCGTGAATCTCGCCGGCACCGACTTCAAGATCGATCCCGTGCAGGACTTCGATCTTGCCGTAGCGTTTGGTCAGTCCTCGGGCGCGGAAACGTGTTGGCTGTGACATGTTGCTGTGGTGACGGGAATGAAAACCGGCCAAGGTGGTGTTGAGCACAGCGCTGGTTGAACACTTCCAAATCGGTTCACTGTGGTAGCGATTCCGCAGTGATCAAATCGACCGGTGTCTCCACATCCTCGGCCGTGCTCTCCGGATCGGCGATCAATTTCAGTGCCGCTTCAATGCCAAACACGGCCAGTTGGTCACCGTGCTGATCCGCAGTTGCCAGAACGCGTCCGTCGTTGAGTGCTTGCTGGATCGCTGAGATGTTGTCAAAGCCAACGATCAGCAGGTCCTTTTCGCGCCCGGCACTTTTGGCAGCCGAGAGCGCGCCCAAGGCCATGCTGTCGTTGGCAGCCAGAATCGCCTTGGCATCCGGATGTTCGCTCAGCATCGCAGCAGCAATGGTGTTGGCAGTCGACATTTCCCAGTCGGCCGATTGGCTGTCGATGATCGTTATCCCCGCCTGGTCCATCGCCTGTTGAAATCCTTCACGGCGCTGTTGGGCATTGAATGAGGTCCGAATGCCCTCCAAGATCAAGACTCCGTCACCTTTTTTAAGCTTTTCGGCCAGAGCTTTGCCGACCTTTTGTGCACCCGCTTTGTTGTCTGGTCCAACGAACGGAATCGTGAGGTTTTCTTGTGCCAAGATGTTTCTATCCAGGCGATTGTCAATGTTGACGACAATGATTCCTGCTTCGCTGGCTCTTCGCAGCGCGGGAACTAAGGCCTTGGAATCTGCCGGAGCGATGACGATGGCCTGGACGCCAGCGGACACCATTTCTTCGACCAAGGCAACTTGCCGCGACAGGTCACGCTCGTCCTTGATTCCATTGACAATTAAGTCGTATTGTGCGGCGTTTTCACTTTGGTGCTGTTCGGCACCGTTCGCCATAGTGGAAAAGAACTCGTTGGCCAATGATTTCATGATCAAGGCAACTTTGGGTTTCTGATCCGAACCGTTGTTGTTCGCCGAGTTGTCTGGGGAGGCGTTCTCGCCGCAGCCTCCGATCGAGACCAAGGTTAACAGCAAACCAACGATCAGTTTCTTCATCACGCGTTCCGCCAGTGGATTGCAAATTGGGATGGTGGGTGTTGAGACAGTACGTGGCTGTTCCGGTAGCCAAGCTGCGCTCAGGCGCTGTTCGATCCGCAGCTATGTTAACTGACAGAACTGCCCGAGTCACGCCGGGGCGTCTGCAGGCTGAGGGGATTCAGCGTCGGGTGCTTGACCGTGATGGAAGTGTCACTCGGTGCGCAGTGCCGTTAGGCCTGTTGCGGTGGTTGACAATGCCGCGATCTGATTGCCAAACTCAATTGCCTTGATGAGGTCATTGGTCGCCGCCCACTTGGCCGCCAGAGCGCCAGCAAAGGCATCTCCGGCGCAGGTCGTGTCAATGGCATCAACTGGTTGCGCGCTGAGATGTTGGTGCTGATTGCCATCAAAGAACAGCACGCCTTGTTTGCCAAGGGTGATGATGACGTTGCGCGATCCCTGCTGGTGAAGTTGTTCGGCGACGTTCTGCCAGGCTGTGATCTCTTGCGGCTGGGCTGCGGTTGCGTTTTGCTTGGCGTGCCTGCCAACGATTTCCAGAGCTTCCGTTTCATTGGGGCAGATCAGGTCGACCTCAAACAAGTCCGCTGGCAGTGGAGTGGCTGGAATTGGAGCGGGATCAAGGATCACTCGAACCCCTGCTGCCTGCGCGATCTCTTTGGCTCGCAGCACTGCCGGAAGCGGAATTTCCAATTGCAGTAGCAGGACGTCACCCATGCTGATCACATCGGCAAATTGGTCAACGGTTGCAGCATCGACGTGCGCGTTCGCCCCTGGGATCACAACGATTTGATTTTCCGCGTCGTCGCTGACGGTGATCATGGCCAGTCCGCTGGACACATTGGGTGTTGGCAGCACCTGCGAACAATGCACGCCATCTTGTTTGAGTTCGTCGATCAAGCTGGCGGCCAAGCCATCCTCACCGACGCGGCCTAGCATGCGAACCGAACTGCCGACAAGGCTGGCCGCCACTGCTTGGTTGGCGCCTTTGCCGCCACGGATCTGTTGGAATCCGGTGGCGGTCAGTGTTTGCCCAGCCAGTGGCAGCGCATGACAGCGCGCGATCAAATCCATGTTGATCGATCCTAGAACAACGATCTTGGCGTTTGTCATGTCAGGCGAGTCTTGTGCGAGCATCCGTTTTCGTCTCGTTAACAAGTGGTCCGCAATGGAGAGGAATGATCTTCATTGGGGCGATTGGCTTCGATGGCTGGCTCCCGATTTGCGATCAGCCGCAAGCAATCTCTGGCGGCAAAGCTTCGCGATGGCAATCGATCCACCGCCTTCGCAGTGGTTCACTGCCGATCAGTTCGTCGGTGGCTGGCTAGAGAGTTGAACCAAAGCTTCGGTGGCTCGGATCGCGTGTTTCGGTGTGAGGACCAAATAGCGATCACGCCCATCGGATGTTTCAGAGAACGTGGTGAATCCGTCGTCAGCGACTTCAACGGTGCCCGGTTTGGAAAGGGCAAAGTAATCGTGGTTGGGGCGAATCCCGTAGAGCACCGAGGTCAGATCCCAAGTGGGGCGATTGTGTGGCGGTGGAATGTAGGCGATGTACGCATCAGGCAGCGGATGGTGTTTCGCATACCGATAGTCGCGCAGAATGCTCTGGTGTGGGAACGGTAAGTTCTTTCCGATCTCAAAACCGCTCCAAACAATCGCAGTGGGCCAGTCAGCGACGATGGTCTTGGCGGCAGGGATGTCCTTGATCACATTGTATTCTCGATGATCGTACCGTTCGCCTTTGTCGTTGCGGATCTGTTTGAAGGCGCCTGCCATGATCGACAGCAGTTTGACCTTTTGGGCAACCAGTTCCTGTCCCGTTAATGGGCTGTGCTTGTCTGGATTGGATTTTAAGAGGTTGGCGAGGTTGGTTGAAAAGCCGACCTGTGCAATCACGACCGAACCATCGTCCGCGCTCGCGAGGCTTTTTCGGAGTACATCCACGGCCTCTGGCGCGTCTTTGCCAGAGGCCAAGTCATGCGGATAACGCAGTTTGCCATCATCGCGTTTTACCGCCAGTGGATTGAACTTGCCCGGTGCAGGAGTCACACCACTGCGGCAAACGCCGATGGGAATGTCACCGCGACCATAAAACGTATTGATCGCGTCCGTAAATGCTGCCGCCAGTTCATGGTCTTTGGTGATCGTCACGGCCAGCAACTCGCACTCACCCCTTGATTGCAAGGCATGGATCATTCCCAGTGCCAGGACGTCGTCGCAGTCATTGCCGATATCGGTGTCAAAGATGATCGGTGTTGGGCGTGATTCCGCAACGCAGTTTGAAACACAAACAACGCAGACGATGACACTGGCCAGGAGTCGTGAGAACCGGTTCTGAAGTCGCATTTTGCCGAGCAGGTTGAGGAAGGTTGTCGAGGGGAGGCAGACCTCGAATTATACACGAAATTCAGGGGCACTTTTCCGCCCTCGATATTCCGTTGGCCGCGTCCTGCATTGCGGAGCGGTAAAGTCCCTGAAACGCTAAGCCCAGCGTGCGGTTCGAATCGTCTGGCGTTGAGAATCGCTTGGCCGGCTAGTGAGTTTCGCCTAGCAATTCGGATGCCACGGTGTCGGCGAAGTGGATGCCTCGCTCGGTCAAGCAGATGGAAGTGTTGCTGATTTGGATCAACGCTTGCTCTAGCAGTTGATCGAGTGTGGGTTGCAATTCCTGGATGATGGGCCAGCCCGTCGCTCGCTCGATGTCTGCCAAATCGATGCCTTGAAGGAGTCTTGCCCCGAACGCGGCGGCTTCGCGAGCGGCTTGCTGCGCTGTGATGGATTCGCTCTCATCGATCGGGCTGCGTCCCTGTTCGATGCGTTTTAAATAAGTGAACGTGCTGCGATGGTTGACATTGCGATGGTGGTCAATGAAGGCCGCTGCACCTGGCCCGAAGGCGTACCAAGGGTTTCCTAACCAATACGCCATGTTGTGTCGGCATTGGTGATCAGGCTGTGCGAAGTTGGAAATTTCATAGTGATCAAAGCCCGCCTCGCCGAGCATCTGCCGAGATTGATCGTACATCTCGATCTCCGCTGACTCGTCGACTGGCAACAGCGTGCCGCGTTGTCGTTGGTTCCAGAACTGAGTCCCTTTTTCAAAGGTCAACGCATATGTCGAGAGGTGTTTGATGGGCAGTCTGACCGCGGTCTGTAAATCGGATTGCCAACGCTGGAGGTCTTCGTTTGGTGCAGCGAAAATTAGGTCGATTGAGACGTTTGGGATGACGTTTGCGGTTGCTTCGATGACCTGTTGAGCGAGTGGTCCAGAATGGCTGCGCTGCAAGACGGCGAGTTTTTGATCATCAAAGGATTGCACCCCCAAGCTGATTCGATTGATGCCCGCGTCGCGCAGTTGGTGCAGTTTATCCGACGTGATGTCTTCGGGATTCGCTTCCACGGACCATTCGGCGTTTTCAGCTAGTGGTAAATGCTGCCGGAGCGTCTTGAGGAGTCGCTCGAGTTGATCGGGATTGAGATGCGTTGGGGTGCCACCCCCAATGAACAAGG
Source organism: Stieleria bergensis (assembly GCA_007745635.1). GTDB lineage: Bacteria > Planctomycetota > Planctomycetia > Pirellulales > Pirellulaceae > Stieleria > Stieleria bergensis. The sequence goes on along the minus strand of CP036272.1, from coordinate 5,609,433 downwards.
TGTCCAGTTGCTGACAAGGTGTTTGCGCAAGGACTTGAGTGATCTCGATTTCGATCGCATTTAAGAAGCGATCGATCAGGTCGTCTCGATCGGCGACGACACTGAAGTTGCAATAGCCGCAGCGATGACGGCAGAACGGCACGTGCAAGTAAGCCGAGCGAGGAGTAGAGGGCACGTCAGAAATGCAAACCGTTCAGTGGGGGGCAATGAAAATGCCCCGCCAAGACATGCGATGATTCTCAGCGGGGCACGTGGATGAGAGACGGTTCAACCGCCTTGACGAATGCTGTCAAAGTACTCGCGAGCGTGGTCGCGTTCGGTGCGTGGCAACACGGAGTCTTCCAGCGGATCGCTGTCTTCGCTGAGTGCGGATTGATTGGCAGACTTCACCGCTTCACGGGTCACACCTTTTCGGTTGGGACCATCTGCGAAGCCGGCTGAGATGGCTTGTCCGCGTCCCACTTTTCCGCGAGCTTGGGTTTCATAGCTGTTGGTGTCGTCCTCTTCTTCGGGACGATCGCCGGAACCTTGGCCTTCACCCAGTCCGTCACCCTCGCCTTCTCCTTTTCCTTGGCCCTGACCCTTGCCTTGTCCCTGACCTTGGCCGGGTTCTTTTCCCATGCCTTGCCCTTGGCATGATTTGCAACCGTTGCCGCCACAGGACTTGCAACGCATTTGTTCCTTGGACTGGTTCAGTTGGTTCATGGCATCTTCGAGGTCTTGCATCTCTTCCATTTCGGATTGCATGTCGCCCAGTTGATCAGCCATGTTTTGCAACGCTTCGGCGGCCTGTTGTGAATCACCTTCTTTCATCGCTTGCGCGGCTTTGTTCAGGTTTTCGGCCATCTTTTGCATCTGCTGCATCTGTTGAGCCGACTGCTGCTTCATGTCGTTGAGCTGCTGTTGCATCTTGGCAGCCTCTTCACTGCGGCCTTCGCGTTTGGCCTGTTCGATCTGCTGCTTCAAAGCATCTTCTTTCTGCTTCTGGGCATCCATCGCTTTTTTGAGTTGTTGTTGCAACTGCTTGGCTTGCTGGGCGACCTTTTGCTTGTCCGCTTCACTGAGTTTGTTGTTTTTCAGTTTGCTAGCCAAGTCTTTCATGATCTTTTCGGCTTTGGCAAAGTTGCCTTTCGCGATGGCTTTGGCAGCTTCACCCGCGGCACCTGATTGCAGCGAATTCATCTGTGACATGGCAGAACGCAGCTGGTCTTTGCTGCTCAGCTGCTTGCGTCGTTCTTCGAGTTGTGACTTGAGATCGTTCAGTTCGATCATGGCCTGTTTTTCAGTCAGGCTGCTTTTCTTGGAGATGCGATCGAGGTCTTGTTCCAGTTTGGTGAACAGGGCTTCGGCATCCTTAAGGCCCTTGGCTTCTGCGCTTCGCTTTTGTTGCTCAATGCGTTTCTTCAAGTCCAATGAGACGCGTTTGATCTGAGCGGCTCTCGCCTGAGAGTCAGGGTCAGCGTTTTCAGCAACTTCACGGACGGCAGGGTCAACCAGCAGCACAACCAGGATCAGCATGGGAGCGATCACCAGCGGCAGCCAACCGGCTTTGGAGGGCTGGTACTGAAACTTTTCGCTCAGTTCGATGTTCTCGGCACGTTTTTCAGCGTCCTGCATCACCATCATGCCAAAATCGCTCTCGCGATCACGGCTCGACATGCTGAGCGAACTGCTGAGTCGTTCGTTCAATTCAAATCGTTTGTCGATTTCCAGTGCAACTTGCTGAGACGACGGAGTGGCGACAACGGCGTGGACGATGGACGCGATCAAGGCGACCGTCACTGAGCCGGCGATCCAGGCCAGATTCCACTGCTGAACGTCTAATGCCAGCGGATAGAAAGCGGGCACTGCACAAGCGATCGTGGCGACAAACATCGCAATGAATAATGTCATGCAAAGCGATTTGGCAAACACTCCCAAAGCCAGACGCCGGCGAGCACGACGGACTTGTTGTTCGATTTGGTTCATAATGTCGCTAGCCTTCCTGAGGAGAGGACCTAAAATGAGTTAGGGACAACTCGAGACGGACAGAGTTTGCGCTGACGATGACTTGCGGTGACTCCCTGAAGGCATGCGCCATGGGTGATCTGAAACCGGTTGCCCCGTCTTGCCGTTTGTCCAGTATATGGTGACCGTCTCTCTGGCGGGCACAATGATTTGGCCATCAAGATCCAAAAGCCGTCAAAAACATGGCAAATTTAGCGACTCATGACCAAAAATCTCACACCGGAAATTCGAGTGTTGAGGTGCAAGAGCCTAAAACCGAGGATCGCGCTGCAGCGAAACTGGCGGATTTTCCGGACCCCGATTCGCATCCTGGCCGAGATGTGGTGATCTTTGACGGTCAGTGTAACTTTTGCATTGGGCAGGTGAGCAATCTACGGCGATTGGACAGGCTGGGCAGACGATTGAGTTTTCTGTCCTTGCACGATCCACGCGTCGGTGAGCGGTACCCCGAATTGACCCAAGACGACCTAATGCGGCAGATGTATGTCGTTGATGGCCGGCCTGAGGTTGACACGCCAGCTGATGCCCACGGTGGTGGCGACGCGATTCGCTATCTGTCGCGACGATTACCTCTGCTGTGGCCTGTGATGCCCCTGTTGCATCTCCCGGGCACCGCGGGGCTGATTCGTTGGGCATACAAGCAGGTGGCTAAGCGGCGTTATCAAATCGCCGGCAAGCGTTCCGACGGACCGGTTTGCGACTCCGACGGCTGCGCGATTCACTTTGATCAGTCGACAAAAAAGTGACGCAGGTCGAATGTCTGGAGCAACCGTCGGTGGCTTGCTGGTTGAAACGGCGCATTGAAGAGGCCGTTTCGTCTTGGGTTTGAGAATTGCGTTCTGGCTTATTCAAACCATTGCACTGCGTTTTGGAACATCGCTAAACCGTCGCCGGCTTCTGGCTGTTCTTTGCGGCGCGTCCAATAAGGGTGCTGAGTCGCGTCGATGTGGCGTTCCGGGTGAGGCATTAAACCGAACACGCGTCCGCTTGGGTCGCAGACACCGGCGACGTTGGCATCCGCTCCGTTGGGGTTGATGGGAAAGTCTTGGATGTCGTCGCTGATGGTGCTTTGCTGATCTGCAACGTAGCGTAGGCAGAGCCGACCGCTCTGTTTCAGTTCGTCAAGAACGGGTTGATCCTTGGCAACGAATTTACCTTCGGCGTGCGCCATGGGCAGGTACATGTGCGAGATGCCATTTAGGAACACGCAGTTGGCGTTGTTTTCTGTGTCAACGCCCAGGTGCACCCAGCGATCTTCGAAGCGGCCATGGTTGTTCCAGGTCAGCGTGGCTGGTTCGCTGTCGCCTGCTGCGGAAACGCTTTCTGTCAGCACGCCAAGTCGCATCAGCACTTGCATGCCGTTGCAGATTCCTAGCACCAAGCGATCGCCGTTGCCATGAACAAAGCTGTTGACGAGGTCGCCAAGGTGGTTCCGCAAGCGAGCCGCCAAAATGCGACCAGCAGCAATGTCGTCACCGTAACTGAAGCCACCGGGCAAGCAGAGAATCTGGTAGCGATCCTTCAGCAGTGGATTATCGATCAGTCGGTTGACGTGCACTCGCTCGGCCTCCGCACCGGCCTGAACAAAGGCGTGTGCGGTTTCTTCATCACAGTTTGTGCCGGGGGCGCGTAAAACCAGAACTCGAGGGGCTGCCATGACGTTGTGATCGGTGAGGGCTATTTCCAATGATGAGCGCCGTCAAAGCAACCGCGACATCATCGAGCAAGATGGAGTAAATCATCCGCTGGCGGAGCAACATTGCCCCGGCAGCGGCAAGGCGTGAAGTGTATCGCTGAGTCCGGATTATTCCTAGTTGGCAGTCACCAGAATTGGCGGCAAATCACCGCGGAAAAATGGAATGCGGGTCTCCGGCCAGAGAATCAGCGGTGGGTCATTTTTCCAGGACCTGGATTTGCAGGCGGTCGTGCTGGTGATCCCAGCCGATGACTCTGCCTCGAAAGCTCAGCGGATCGCGCCCAGTGTGCTCGAAGTCGTCGCCTGATTGGTGGGGGACAAACAGAACCAGCCCGAGTCGAGGGGCTTGGGACGTCGCCCAGACCGCATAGCCATCGGGATAGACTTTGGGATCATCGGGGCCGCTGTACAGCAGGCGGCGTTCGATCACGGCTTGAATGTCGAAATCAATGCCTTGAAGTGCCTGAACAAGCAGATCAATTTGATCTTCATCGCTGGCTGATTTCGCGTCACGCAGGTGCTCGGCGGCTTCGGAAAAACTCAGTTCAGCCCCGCTGGATTCGCCGCGATCGCTGGCCTGTGGCATGATCGGTTCGGCGTTGTCTTGGTCATCGTCGTCCCAAGATCTGGCCGGTGTGGGGTCCGGTTCGTTACCGCCGGGGACGATTTGCAGTTTCAGAATGTGTTTCCAGTCCGGCCAGCGTGGAATGTCAACGCGTAGTTCCAGCGTCCATCGTAGATCGTTGTCGCTCAAGTCAAAGGAATAGGGAACGTCGTCGGGGACGGGGAATTGCAAGTCAAATTCCTTGCGTTCCCCAGCACGAAGCACGCTGGTCGGTTGCAGTTCTTCCAGGCGATTGAAAAACTTATGTCGGTGTGTGGTTCGATTGCTGCCGCTGCCACTGACGCAGACCTCTTCGCCAATCAGTTCGGCCACGATGCAATTGACGGGGACCTGGCGTTTGGGTTGCAGTGCCAGTGACGCGACGATGGTCTCGCCTGGGCTGATTCGCTCTTGCTTAAGATCGACTTCGACTTTGCCTAACAGCCAGCGCGGCAGGATCCATTTGATGACTGCAAATGTTGCCAGGGGCAGCGTGATCAACCCGATGATCAAACCGACCAGCGGTTCGGACATCATGAAGAACACAAACACGGCCACGAAGGCACCGAGGATGGCCAGGATGATGCCACCGACGAAACAGCCCGCTTCAAAAGTGCTTTTGTTCTGTTTGGAAAGCAGTGGCGCATCGGGACTGGTGGGGCGAACAATGAACTCCGATTCGGCCTTGGGGTCAAACGACCACGGCACGTAAGCTCGTGCAGAAACGTAGTGGTCAATGTTGATATAGTGCCCGTGATAGCTAGGCGGCCAGGAGCTCACGCGGAGTTCGAACGGATAGCTATGTGTCTGGTCCGGCTGCCATTCGCCTTGATAAAGGGTCAGGGATTCCGTGGTGCCGGAGGCTTTATTGCCACGCCCGTGAGTTTGCCAGCCAGAACTGACTTCTAGCTTCTTGCAATTCACGTTGGCGGTGGACATCACGTGGACTTTGCCGCGGATGGTATCACCGTCTCGGTACACTCGATTGGGGTCTTCGAGTTCAATCGATAAATCGCATTTGGCCATGATCGTTTACTTGCTGCTGGACAATTTCGTACAGGTAGTTTTCCATTGACCGGATGTTGGTTCCAAAACGTTGGATCAGCATCGCGGCGTCATGCGTGCTAAGGTGAGGCACAGGTTGGTCAGGCAGGCGGCGCGACGCTTCGATTCGGCGATTGAAAATCGCTTGAATTTTGTCCGCCGAAATGGTTGCGCCGACTCGCTGGGTGACACTGCGATAGCCGTAATAACGCAGCCAGGGTGTCAGGTTGCGATGCGTTGCCAACAACAGAGGGATTCCGCTGCTGAAAAGCTTACGCCTGACTTTAAAGGGAAGTCGCTGGGCTTCATCAATGATCAGCAGCGGTGCTTCGGGGATGACCGGACAGGGTTGCCACTGGGGCAAATAGACGTACGCCGCGCTGGGGAATTGCCCCCACATCGCCAATAAATGCGAGGACTTGCCACGCCCACAGCGGCCGATCAATTGGTAGGCCCGGCGTGGTTGCAAGGTTGCACTCAAGGACGTGGAGCCAGAGGACAGGTTGTCGTCGGGGATGTTGCGTTGCGTTTCCGCTTGATCGCAAAGCACGTCGATCATTGGCTGAACAGAGACCACGGCCAGGTCACTGCGTTCTTGTCGCGTCAATTCGCCAAACGGATTGGTTTTCAGGTTTGCTCCCGGCCAACGCACGGCCAACGACGCTTGCCTGGGCAGCGTGTTTGGGGCAGGCGGCGGTGACTTCGTTGCGGGCATCAATGGCAAATGGGAAACGCAAAACGCGGGTGAGCTGATGAAACGCGTGCAGGAATCCAAGGGCGTCTTGAGCGGTGGATTGCACTGACAGCCGACTCGTCGTGAGTCGGTTGTCAATTCAAGGTGGCGATCAACAGACATTCTACGTGCTCGCCGGGCTTGCATGCAAACGCTCAGGCTGTTTTCAAACGCTGGGCTGTTTTCAAACGCTGGGCTGTTTTCAAACGCTGGGCTGTTTTCAAACGCTGGGCTGTTTTCAAACGCTGGGCTGTTTTCAAACGCTGGGCCTGGGGAGTCGTCCGCTTTCGCAAGTCAGCCTGATGTGTTCTGCCGCGTGGTCTGGCTACAATGGCTGGACTGTTGTTTAATTCAAGGCCGCCTGTGTGATTGTGAATGACTGAAGCTTTACCGCCACCTGATGGACCTGATTTTGATCGGGAACCGGCGACAGGATCTGTTGTGGATCGTCGATCGAGCCTTTGGCAGAGATTTCGTGTGCTGCATTTCGCCGGACTGTTGATTGCGATCGCAGGGTTTGGCTGGCTGTTGGTTCGGGTTTCCCAAGCAGGCCAGGGATGGGATCCGCTGGCTACGTTATCAGGCTTGGATTTGGCCTCGCCATGGGCGCTCGGATTGTTCATTCCGGTGGGTGTCTTGGCGATGTTAATGTTTACGCCAAAAACAGCGGTTAGCATGACCGCTGGCACGCTTTTCGGCACAGTCACTGGATGCTTGGCGATGTTGTTTGTCGCTCTGATTTCCGCATCGATCGGCTATTTGATCGGCCGCGCTTTCGGGCGGTGGTTTCGCAAACCCCAAAAACAGCTGGCGGTGTCGGCTGACCAGACACCGCGGTCATCGCCGCCCTCACTGCGTCAGGCGATGATGATCTTGGGGCGAGACGCTGGTGTCGGGGTGCACTTGCTGGTTCGATTGGCGCCGATTCCCACAGGGGTGATCAGCTATTCTATGGGGATCGTTGGTGCGAAGGTTGGTCCCTTTCTAATCGCTGCGGTGCTGGGATTGGGACCTCAATTCTTGTATGTTCATGCTGCTTCTGCGTTGTTGCATGCCGGGGAGAATGCTTTCTGGCAGCAACTGACGGGGGCTGTTAGCTTGACAATTGCCGTCGCGGCCAGTTTGTTGTTGCCTCCGGTTGCCATTGAACAGTTGAAACAGATTCGATCCACTGTGACGTCAGAACGCAAGGGTGACGTCAGAGATCAAGGGTGACGTCACTGACAATCGCTGAGTCACGTTTCTCGATCCTTCTTCATCGCTCCTTCAACCAAGCATCATGACCATGGAAGAATCGTCCTCCGAATCAACCACAGAATCGGTCACAGAAACCGTCGCAGAGCCTGCTTCGTCACCGACTGCCGATCAGGCTTTGCAGCATGCCGGCGACAAAACCCTGCACAAAATTTATCCATCGAAAGTCGATGGTTGGATCGCAGTGCTTTTGATGCTGGGGCCATTGGTGACGCTCGGTTTGGCGGGTTACGCCATGTTGCACAATGAAGGTCAAGCATCAATGATCTTGTTAGCGGTTGGGGCGGTGACGTTGTTGACCACCGCGCTGGTCACCATGCCCTGCCGTTACACGATCGCCAAAGACAATTTGGCGATTCGGTGTGGCGTGGTCTTTTACCGAGTACCGCTCAAGCACATTCAGTCTGCGGAACTCAGTGGCAGCTGGCTCAGTGGGCCAGCGCTTTCGCTGAAACGCGTTCGAGTGAGCACTGGAACGAGAAGCTATCTGGTCTCGCCGCTGGACCGCGAGCAATTCATTCAGGATTTGAAGGCTGCAATCGCTTCGCAAACGTGAACTCATTGCAGCCCCAGCCAGCGGTTTGCGTTTGCAGAAAGGTCAGGTGAAAGCCTTGTTCATGCAGTGGCATGATGATCTCTTCTGGCTTGGCGACTTCAAATGGCAAACCACCGACCCAGTCGACCCAGTCGTGCCAAGCAGACATGCCGCGATCCCGTTTCTTGGCGGCCCAATCTTTGAATGGCAGGGGGTTTTGTCCTTTGGCCAATCGTGCTGCGGCAAACTTGAGTTCGTAGCAGCTCGCGATCCCCAGCACCCAGCCGCCGCGTAGCATCTTGGGCAGCCGATTGTAGATTCGTTTGATCCGCAACCAGCGACCGCTGGCACCACCCTGATCATTGTAGATCGCGAGGCTGAAAGTGCCGCCCTCGTTCACGCAGTTGGCGGCGTTCTTGATCGCCTGGGCCATGTCCCCGGTGTGATGCAGCACACCCCAGCTGTAGACGATCTCGAATTGACCTAGCGATTGCATTTGTTCGGCGTCCAAGACGGAGCCTTGCATGATTTGCCAGCGCTGGGCCAGTTGTGGTTGTTCCGCGGCAAGCGATGTTTGCAGCTGGACGCCGCAGTCAACACTGTCGCGGTCGTAATCCAGTGACACGACTCGCTCTGCGCCCAGCAGCAACGCGGCCAATGAAAACAGACCACTGCCACTGCCGATGTCCAAAAACGACCTGCCCGCTAACGGTTGGTCCGCTTCAGGATCGAGCGACAAAATGGATCGCAAGGACAGGCAGGCTTGCTGAATGCGTTCCTGGTCGACTTGTTTTAAAAAGGCCTGCCAGTTTTCGCCAAATTGAAATCGACGCTGATTCATTGCGATTCCAAGTTCAGTAAAAAGCGTTTGGAATCAAGGCCGCCCTGTGCGCTAAAGCCTCGCAACGAACCGTCGGCACCAACCACGCGATGGCAGGGAATCACCAACAGCAAACGGTTGCGGGCCATCGTTGAGCCAACGGCCCGAGAAGCATTGGGGCTGCCAGCGGCGCTCGCCAATTGCTGATACGTCCGGGTTTCTCCCGCAGGGATCTTGCGACAGTGCTGGTAAACGCGTCGCTGAAAGTCCGTCCAGCCTGTTTCATCAATGCTGATCTCGTCAAACAGTTCACGGCGATCGGGGACGCTGGTGTCGGCATCGAAGTAACGCTGCAAGCAACGATCGAGTTGGAGGGGCAGGCTAGCGGCGTTTGCGGCTGGCTCCAAACCGATTGGCTCCAAAGCGATTGGCTCCAAAGCGATTGGCTCGGTGGGCGGTTGCCAGGAAAGTGCATGCAGTCCTTGCCGATTCCAAGTCGCGTGCATGATGCCCAGTGGCGTTGGATGCTCAGAGCAGTTGTTTGCTAAGGTCAACGGTGCGGTCATCATGTCAGAGGATTTAACTGGGACGGGGGTTGTGGTCGCAGGATTACCCGCGGCGGATTTCACTGCCTTTGAAGTAGATGGCAATTCGATAAACCTTTTGGACCCGGCAGGTGATCGCGCCGGTTTGCAAATCAACCTGCGTGGGGATCTCACGACGGCGCAAGTCGATCACGGCGTGGTAGCCGCGTTCGGAAAAGATGTCGATCAGCATTTGCAATGCCAGTGGGTCGTCTAGCAGATCGTCCTCGGTGCTGACCGCTGCGCGGCCGCTGATGGCATGCCGGATCACGATCGGGACCAACTTTTCTTCAATCAGATCAATGACTTTATGGAACAGTTCCGGATTGTCAAATTCATACCGATCCAAGCGTTCGACGAGGTCGCGCCGAGCATGTTGGATGATGTGACCGGCCAGCGGAATGTCGCCGATTGCATGAAAGGTGCGCGGATCTAGTTCGAGCGAGCTTTGGTATTCCAGTTCGTGCAGGATGTTATCTTGAACAACCGGCAACTCTTCCTGGGCATTGATGAAGTGAAAGTGGAAGATCTGTTTTAACGAAACCAGCGCGTCGTAGGTTTTCTCTTTGAAAACACGATAGCGGTTGCGAGCGAGGTTTTCATCGAAGTCTGTCTCGCGTTTTTCCCACAGTTCACCGATGCCGCTGCGGGCGACTTCTTCGTTATGAGCGATCACCTGGCGACCGCGGTACAGTTGCCGGCGAACGCTTTCTGCTTCGTCAACAAACAAGACCATGATGTGAAAGACGGGCGGTTTGATCTGCGCCAGGTGTGGGTGGGCGATCAGCTCTCGTCGCAAGGCTTTCATGCGGTCGTAGAGCATCTTCAGGCATTCGACTTGCACCTTGGTTCTAGGGAAACCGTCCAAGATCGCACCGTTCTTGAACTGCGGCTCCAGCAGTTTGCGAAACACGAGCCCTACGACTTCACGATCACCGACCATGCCACCTTGGGATTTGATGCGTTTGGCTTCGGGGGTGCTCAGCAATTCGCTGACAACGACCGGTGGTGCACTGATGTCGCGCACTTCACAGATGTAGTCCGTGTTGGTCCCTTTACCGGCTCCAGGGGCACCGCCCAGCAGGATCAATTCGGTGGGAAAGCGAAGGTTCAGTTTGCCATGTTCTGCTTCAAGGTCTTTCCAGACCGAGTTAAAGATGAGCAGCGCGTCTTTGACTTCAAGGTCGGTGTCGGCGATGGCTGGTTCTTGCGATTTGGTTTCGTTCGGGGCGGTCATGGGACAGTTGCGGTGACTGAGCGAGATGAAAACTGCCGATTGTCACGCGTACATGACGAGGCTTCCACGGCAAACGACGCGACATTTCTGGCCGCTGTCGCAGCGATAATTGATGGGTTAAGGCGAGGAATGAAGGAATTCGTGTAGCTTAACAGTTTTCAAATCCTATCGGGTGCAGGATCGCTGAGAAGGTAGCCGCGACAATCTTGCCTCGAAATATCTTCCGCCCTTTGGCGGCGTTTGGGCGCAGGCTGCTGGAGACCGCTGCGATGGTCTGCGATTCAGATTGACTTAGCGAGTCCAGATCTGCACAATGAGGTCACAAACCACGGCCAATCGAGTGGTCAATCAGTGAGTCACGAATTGACCCTTAATGTGGAAACCGCTTACACTTGCATCTGTGTAAGACCGACGGCGGATGGCCAGCTGGGCAGGAAATATCGAGGATACGATGGATTCAGGCGACGACTCTGGTGGTGCAGGAACAAAATTCGAAACCATGCGTGGTCGGAATTTTCCCGCATTGCGTCAGTTCACAATCTTTCTAGAGAACCGCGTCGGCCAATTATTGGAAGTGGTGCGCCGCTTCGAAGGGACAGGGATCCGGATTTGCGCCCTGTCGATTAATGATGCCGCCGAATGTGCCTTTGTGCGGTTTCTTGTCAACGATGCCGATCGCGGTCGAGAAATTCTAGAGCGTAGCGGCTTGGCCTTGATTGAGACCGATCTGATCGGTGTTCAGCTGCCCGAAGGCCCACAACCCCTGCTGCGAGTGTGCACGGCGCTGCTGCAAGCCGAACTGAATATCATCCAAACCTACCCGCTGATCGTCCGCCCCTTGGGCAAGCCAGCGGTGGCGATCATGGTTGAAAATATTGAGATGGCGATGGAGACCCTTAATGAGAAAGGGTTCACGATCATCACTGAGGGTGATTTAGACGACAATCCATCGATTGATCAGTAAGTGAGCACAAGTGCGTTTGCGCATGCCGTGCCGAGTTGCCCACGCGGGAGCCTGCACCATGATCCAACGCGACGCACTGAGTGACTCCACCCATTGTCCCACAATCGCACTGCTCGTTGAAAGCGGCAGCACTGGATCGGGGATCAATCGCTGGAACGAGTTCCATTGCAAGTCATTGAGATGCCCTTAGCGACATCCCCTGCAACGAAGCGGTCGGTTCGCTAATTCTGCGGTGGCTGTGCGTCTTTTGTCGCAGCCGTGCTGGTCTGCGATGATCGGCGGTTTTCGCGCTGGATAGCATCGTAAACCTCCTGGCGGTGCACCGGGATGGATTGTGGGGCTTCAATCCCCAGGCGGACTTTGTCGCCGCGAATATCAACGATCGTGACGACGACGTCGTCGCCAATCATGATGCTTTCGTCGCGGTGTCGGGATAGGACCAGCATATTGGCCTCGACATCATTAAATTTTTGGAGTGTTGATTGGGAGTGCTGGTTGATTGAAAGTAGGGCAATCAGCAGCCATGGATTTAAGGACGCCACCTTCCGTGGAAGTGTTCTTGGTGACTGCCTTGGTTCCCTAAGGAGGTGTTGTTTAGGGATGCTCCCACAGGATGGGATACACCTCTCATCGGACAAGCCCGCCAATAATCTGACAGACTTCTTGGGAAGTCGGCAATTGCCGATCGTGCCGATTCATCGTCTGCGATGGCTTGAGACGAAAGACGCAGTATCAACGGCAGCAAGCGCCGATTAAACGGACTGCATGGCCTGAACTGCGACGCTTTGCAGCAGGCCGACGGGGCGCACTTGGCTGGCCCTGAGGGCGGCTGGTCATGGTGAGTGGGGCTGGAAGCGCGATGGCCAGAGTGTTTTGAGCCAATGGTCGGCCATCGCGAGCGAGATTCTGCCCCCTTATCTGCTAGGCAGCTTTGGGCAGAGCACTGAGGATGGTGCTCTGCAAGTCCGCTTCACTGTGACCAATCGGCTGGCGAATCGGCAGATCTGTTTCAGAAACCACTTGGCAGCCCAAGCGGCGGCCCAAGTTAATGAGGATCGGAGCTCGCAGGTTGGTGACCAGGCCGCGTGAATCCGCTGACAATGTAGTCAGAACATAGATTTCCGCGTCGGGTTTAATGTGTAAGCTGGTCAGGTCTCGGTTGGGGACCTGGACTCGATAGTCTGGGAAGAAGGCGCGAGGGCTGATCAGCGGCAGAGCACGATCACCACGCGAGGCACTTTGCAACCAAGCCACCGACGGGTTTTCGAAGTCTGGCAGCAACGCCCAATCACGCAGCGATTCCATTCCGAAAAGTCCTTGGGGGAACAAGAACAATTGCTCTTGATCAAGGACAAGTGTGCCAAATCGCTGAGTTTGAATCCGCATCACAGGGCTCGGTTCAACAGGGCTTGATAAACTGGAAGGGCAGCGAAGTTTCCGAGCGAGCCAATAAGGGCTGGGCTGGCATGACTTCGTTGACGATTTCCAGAGGTTGAATGATTGGTTAAATTCGCTTAACCAACATCATCGGTATCGGCCTCATGATTCGACAAATCGACAAAATCAAAGAAATTCGCAAAGAACTATGATCATCGGCACCATGAATCTCACCAGAACCCGCGACAGCGGACAGTTCTTTTGCCCTACATGCGAGGGGACCCAGCCGTATCGGTTGCGCGCCGCTCGCCCGTTTTTGACGATCTACTTCATCCCGGTGATTCCTATCGGGGGAAAGGAGTTTCACGTTCGCTGTGGCGGGTGTCGGCAAAAATGGGATACCGGCGTGCTCACGTTGGATCTCGCCGCAGAAGAGGCCTTGCGGGCCGAAGAAGCGATCGAAGAGATCTTGCGAGCCAGCGTCCTGGTCGTGTTGGCCGACGATGTGATCAGCGAGGCCGAAATTCAAGCTCTGCTGAAAATCAGCAATCAACTCTTGCAACGACCGTTGGAGCGAGAGGAGCTGGGGCAACTGTGTTCCATCGCTCAGCAACGCGGCGTGCGTGTGATCAACTATGTGCGGACGATCAGCCATCAGTGGTCTCCGGAAATCAGTCGCATGGCGTTACAATGTATGTTCTTAGCAGCTTCCGCGGAGGGGGAATTGCAGCCACCGCAGATGGAAGGCTTGCTGGAAATTCAACAGATTTTGGGACTGCGCGATGAGGAGTTTCAAAACATCATTGAAGAGTCTTTGCTGATCGAAGAATCTGTGCTTCGCGACCGTTAACGTGACGCATCAACCCACCAGATTGAATCCTTCATCCCGCAGTCGCTTTGCCATGCCTTCTCTTCGCCCGTCATTCTTTGCATCGGTCCTGTTGCTCGCCCTGGTAACCAACGGTTGTGAGCGTCGCCGAACACGCACGGATCTTGATTACAACTATCAGGTCACGCAGGTGATCAACGAGCCAAATTTGCCCAGTGAGCTGGTGCAATTTGAATCGGTGTTTTGGGAGCCGGATGATACAAATTCATTACGTGATCTCTTGCTCAAGGACAACGTCGTTGACGGTCGCCGTGTGCTGGAGATTGGAACGGGGACGGGGCTGGTTTCGTTGTACTGCTTGCTGGGGATGGCGAAGCAGGTTGTGGCAACGGATATTAACCCTGCCGCGGTGGCCAATGCTCGTTACAACGCTGCGATGATGGATTTGGAGATGGACTTCGACGTTCGCCAAGTCCCGCCAGCCGAACCCGGAGCCTTTACCGTCATCAAGCCAGACGAAACGTTTGACTTGATCATTTCCAATCCACCGTGGGAAGATGGCCAGGTCAAGCAGCCCTCTGACCACGCATTTTATGATCCTCAGTTTGCCCTGATGGATTCGATTCTTGATGGCTTGCCTGACCATCTGCGTCTCGGTGGCCGCTGCCTGTTGGTCTATGGGCACGTGCCGGCGATCAAACGCCTGCTGCGCGAAACTGAAAAGCGAGGTTTTCCGGCTAAGATTCTTGATGATCGTCAACTCGATGACTTGGACGTGGATTTCTTGCCCGGCATGATGATCGAGGTCAAGGTGCCGCGTGAGAAACTGTCGCGTGGTCCATCGCGCCAGCCCGCTGCCGAGTCAGCCGGCCAGTGACACTGCCGGCCAGTGACACTGCCGGCCAGTGACACTGCCGGCCAGGCACCTGCCCGGTAGCGGCATCGGTCACCCTGGCGACGAAGTCCCGTCTGTTGAACGGCCTGCTCTGAATCGTGCCGTGAATTTCCGCAAATTATGCCGATCGCATGGAACGGCGCTTGCTGCTTGCTTTACGATGGAGGCAGTGAACCGCTAGATCTCACCCCCGCCTGATTGACCCGCCCATGATTCACTACACCTGTGACCGCTGCAAGCGCGCCATCAATTCACTCTGCGAAACGCGTTTCCAGGTTCAGATTGACATTCAGCCAGCGCTGCAAGCGGAGCTTCAAAACACTGGGCTTCAATACACTGAGCTGGAAGACGTCGACCAGCTCGCTTGCCTGCATGAGCAATTGCAGCGAGAGGTGGAGCAGATCGAACTGAATCCACAGGCCGCCGAGGGCATCGAACAGGCTGATGCTCTGTTTGCCTCCAGCAAAGATGCCCAGCAGGAGTTTCCCGGCAACTTTGACCTCTGTCCGCAGTGTTATCACGCGTTCTGCAAGAATCCACTGGGCGGAGAATCGACGATTCGGCTAGGGTTTAGCAACAACTAGCTAGATCTTGGATTGTTAGCCAGGTTTTGGATTGTTAGCCAGGCAGGGCCGGCTGTGTGTGCGTTTTCGTTCGTCGCTGGCGGCGCGTTTCGTTGGCGGATGCTGTGTGAAGTCCAGGACGCGAGAATCTGTCTCTAAACTTGTCTTGCGTCCAGGCAGCATTTCTGCGAGTTTCACGGTTTGGTTTGTCTACCCGTGAACTCATCAATGGATTTGTGAACATGGTCTGGCGCAATGTTTCCGTAGCGTTGCTTGGTTTAGGTATGGTTGTTGTTGGTTGGGGTGCGTCCCCGCGGAACGATGTTGCCGCTGAAGATCCAGCGGCCGAGAAAACCTATTCGCTGCGTTATGCTTTGAAAGAAGGACAGCAACTGCATTATCAAGTCACGCATGTGGCCAAAACAAAGACTCGGATCAATGGCACCGAGGAGCAATCCAGCGTGCACACGATCAGTGATCGACACTGGGAGGTCGTGCAAGCTGATGATGAATCGCAGACCTTCGATCACATTTTGGATTCAGTCCAGATGACTCAGCAAGCCGGTGACAAAGAGGAGGTTCGCTGGAGCAGCAAGACCGATGAAATTCCTCCGACCAGTTTTCAGAACGTCGCCAGTCAGATTGGCAAAGCGATCTCCACGATTTCAATCAATGCCCGCGGCCAGGAATTGGATCGCGTTGAAGCGCAGCCCAGCAAATCGGGTCGTCTAGGCATGGGAACGCTCGCGATCGCGATGCCTGAAGATCCCATCGCCGTCGGTGCTTCCTGGTCGATCCCACGGGAGATCAAAACCAAGACGCCGGACAAGACGGTCAAGATGATCAAGATTCGTGAACTCTACACGTTGAAAAAAGTCAGCGCTGGCGTGGCCACGATCTCCGTGCGTAGCGAGCCTTTGACACCGATTCATGAAGAGTCTGTTCGTGCTCAGGTGATTCAGCAATTGAGCAACGGCACGATTCGATTTGATTTGGATGCCGGTCACATGATCAGCAAAGAGCTGACCTGGGATGAAACCGTGGTTGGTTTTCAAGGTGCAAGCAGCATGATGGAATATCGTGCTCGCATGACGGAACAGTTTGTCGATGACGTCGTACGAACGGCGACGCGTCCCTAGTGCTTTCAATGAGCCGACGTTGATGGGGCGTGACGCCAAGTTTAGAGCGATCCGCCCCAGCCAAGTTTTTCGCGTAGGGTGTGATAATCATTTTGCCCTGGAACCGCGATCATTCGGAAGTTGCTGGCCGCTCGATGCACCAGCACTCGATCTCCCGGGATCAGTTGGCCCAAGATCCGGCCATCGACAACCACGCTGGTTGATTCGCCTGGGTCTGTCACCGTTAATTCAAACCGCGTCTCTGCTGAATCGACCAGCGGTCGATAGGTCAACGTGTGCGGGCTGATCGGCGAAATCACCACGGCTTGAATCCGTCGCCGCAAGATCGGGCCTCCTGCTGATAAGTTGTGTGCCGTGGAGCCAACGGGAGTGGCCAGAATCAATCCGTCGCACTGGTAACGCGTCGCCAGCATGCCATTGGCGTAAAGATCGATTCCCATGATCTGGTAGGGTGGCCCGCCCAGGACCGCGACTTCGTTGAGCACCAACTGCTGGTTGATCACTTCATTGTCCCGGATCAACTGGACTTCTAGCATCAAGTGATCGATGACTTCGTAGTTGCCGCTGCAGACGTGCGGCCAGACTTCTAGAAACTCGTCTGGCGAAATTGCAGCCAAGAATCCAAGGCTTCCGCAATTGATTCCCAGCACCGGGATTTCTCGTCCGGCCAGCTGTCGGGCGGTTTGCAGAATCGAACCATCACCACCGAGTACGATGACCAGATCAATCTCGGGATCGGTGAACTGATACTCGAAGTCATAGTCTTCGGCAACGATGTCGCAGTACATCGCAATGATGGGACGCAAGCGAGCCGCTTCGCGCTGAACGCGTTGGCGGTCGGGCACGCCGATGATCACAGCCTTTGGCCGTGGGGCTTCCTGACTGAAGGCAACCGGCGGGCTATCGTCATCAGATTCAGCGGAGCGTGGTGGGGCTGCCATGGAGGGCGTACCTGTGCATCGGGCGACCTAGTTCGTCAAGTCACAACATTATCCGCCCGTCGGATCAGTTATGCAACAGGCGTGGCACCTTGGACGGCTTGGCGGCAGCGATCAGCGATGGCTCGTGGACTGAGTCCACATTGATCAAGCAAGCCGTCGCGATCACCGTGTTCCACAAAACGATCCGGAAGTCCCAGTACTTCTACGTTTCGTGTCTCTAATCGCTGGGCGTTAGCGGATTCCAAGAAAGCGGCGCCGAATCCACCAACGATGGTGTTTTCTTCAACTGTTAGAACGAAGCGGCCTTGTTCGATGCTTTGGCGCACCATGTCTTCGTCGATCGGTTTGACAAAGCGAGCATTGACGACGGCGACGTCCAGTTCGCCCTGCAGCATTTCAGCGGCTTCGAGAGCGTTTTCTAACATGGCACCGTAAGCCACGATCACGCCATCGCTTCCAGTACGAACCCAATGCGCTTTTCCTAGCTCGACTTCCGGAAGCGGTTGATCGCTCTTCATCGCGCTGGCTTTGGGATACCGCATGCCCAAGGGGTGATCCTGAGACATCGCGAACTTAAGCATCATGCCGACCTCTTCTCCATACGCTGGGGCCGCAACGATCATGTTGGGGAACAGACGCATGTAGCCAATGTCATAGGTCCCGTGGTGCGTGGGCCCATCGGGGGCGGTCAGTCCAGCGCGGTCCATCATGAAGACGACCGGCAGGTCTTGCAGGCAGACCTCTTGGAAGATTTGATCGTAGCTGCGTTGCAGGAACGTGCTGTAGATATCAACGATCGGCCGAGCGCCTGTCTTGGCTTGGCCGGCCGCAAAGGCGACGGCATGTGATTCACAGATTCCCACGTCGAAGAACTGGTCCGGAAACTGTTCCCGGACGGGTTCCAATTTATTGCCTTGGCACATCGCAGCGGTGATCACCGAGGCGCGTGGGTTGGCTTTCAATTCCCCAGCAATGGCGTCGCGAGCATGCGTCGTAAACGGTGGCATGCCTGAGCTGGATTTGTGGACGGGGATCCCGTCGCGATCTTCAAAAGCAGGGGGCGTGTGGAAGAAAACCGGGTCAGCGGCGGCTGGTTTGTATCCGTGTCCCTTTTCAGTGACGACGTGCAAGAGCACCGGGCCGGACATGCCTTTGACCATCGCCAAATACTTTCGCAGCAGCGGAATGTCGTGGCCGTCAATCGGACCGACGTAGCGGATGTTCAGTTCCTCGAACAACATGCCGCCCAGTAAACCGGCTTTGACACCTTCTTTCATCTGCGCCAAAGCGCGTTCGACGGGATCACCAAACATTGGGATCTGGTCAAGCAATTTGACGACTTCTTGTTTCAAACCCGTGTAGAACGGATTGCCACGCAAGCGATCGAGGTATTGTGCGACCGCACCGACACGATGGCAAATCGACATCTTATTGTCGTTCAGCACGATGGTCATGTCGTTTTGAGTTTCACCGGCGTGGTTCATCGCTTCAAACACAATGCCGCTGGGGAAGGCTCCGTCCCCAATGACGGCAACCGTTCTGCGATCCCGTTGGTCGGCCAGTTGATCGCCGCTGCGCAAACCCACCGCCGTGCTGACGCTGCTGCCGGCGTGACCGGTCATGAACAGGTCGTAGATGCTTTCGTCGGGGTTGGGGTAACCCATCAATCCGCCTTGAGTGCGAATCGAAGGGAAATCGTGATAGCGTCCGGTGATCAGCTTGTGAGGATAAATCTGGTGACCGGTATCCCAGATCAGCCGATCTTTGCGGAAGTCAAATTCACAGTGCAGTGCCAGGCATAATTCGACTACGCCCAGATTGGAAGCAAAGTGAGCCGTCCGCGTGGCCAGTAGGTTGCAAAGCACGTCGCGGATTTCAGCGGCTGTCTGTTCCAATTGACTCGCTGAGAAGTCCTTCAGCGGTGAGGCGTCTGGCAAACTTGCTAGCAGCGGGTGTTTCGGTGTCGATGAAAGGTGGTCCATCGTGGCGTATTTCGTTGAGTGCAGTGAAAGCGTTAAAAGCAGTGAAGTCAACGCGTGAGTCTGGCGACGTTGTCTGTCACGCTGGCCAGCTTGCGTCAGTCATCGGGATTGATGGTGTTGCGTTTGTTGGGGCAGCAGCATTCTAGCGGGTTCGCGATAAAACGAAATCTGCAAGTCCACAAAGGGCGTCGGCAGACTGACCAAACGGTGCCAACCGCTCTTTGCCCCGTTGGACTAACTGTCCGGCAAACTCTCTCGCGCCGGGGAGTCCCAGTAGCCCCGGATAGGTGAGTTTCCCGCGCTCGATGTCTTTACCAACGCGTTTTCCTAAATCGGCTTCTGCAGCAGTATGGTCCAAAAGGTCATCAACAACCTGAAAAGCCAGACCAATCTCGGCGGCGTACGCCTCTAAAGCCGCTAGTTGGGAGGAATCGGCACCGGCGAGCAGGCCACCGATCCGCAGCGAGACCGAAAACAGTGCTCCCGTCTTGCGGCGGTGAATCGATTCCAGGAAGGCCTGCGTTTGTTTGCGCTCGGCTTGGCTGGCTTGATTCTGTTGAATGTTTTTTGCCGCTTGAGCGATTGCAGCAGGCAAATGTCCGGATTCGCAAGCCAGGTCGTCGGCTTGGCCGCCAGCTAAGTTTTCCGGGCCTGCGGCCAGGGCCAGAGCTGCGATCGCTTGAATGAGGTGCTGCGGGTTGCCGCCGGCGTTTCCGGATTGGCCGCACTCCGCCAGTTGCTGAAACGCCAAGGGTTGCAGAGCATCCCCAGCAAGAATCGCGGTTGCTTGATCAAACTTGATGTGAACGGTAGGCCGTCCGCGACGCAGGTCGTCATCGTCCATGGCGGGAAGGTCGTCATGAATCAGCGAATAAGCATGAATCATTTCGACCGCCACGGCCCCGGGCAGGGCTTGTTGGATCGTGCCCCCGCAGGCTTCCGCAGCCATCAGCACTAGCGCGGGGCGAAGGCGTTTTCCCGGAGCCAGCACCGCATAGCGGATCGCGTCCCCGAGACGCTGGGGGCAGCCAGGGCCCAGTTTTCCAGTGGTGGATTCACCGGAGCACGACTCGGTGGCTGCGGTCAGGGCTGACTCGATCGCTGGCAGCAATCGGGCCATGGTTTGTTCGTAATGATGTTGCGGCATCCCGGCAGCAAGTTTCGGTGGTGAGTCAGGTGTTGCAGTCAACGTGGTTCTAAGCTCTGGTGATTGGACGGTTGCTGAGTCAGTTGGCGGCAGCCAAGAGGGATCAAATTCACACTATAGAAGTTAAAACAGTCCACCCGCCGATTTTTGCGGTGAATCACTGACCTGGTCGCCTTCGATGTCAATCGGCTCGGTGACTGGATTGCTGTCCGCGTCCACTTCGGTGAGCAAGGTGATCTTGGCTTCTGCTTGCTTCAACATGCCATGGCAGTGGCGGAGCATCGCGATGCCCTGTTCATAGCGCGCGAGGGACTGGGTCAGGTCCAGTTCGCCGTCTTCGAGTTCATGGACGACTTGTTGGACTTCGCCCAGAGCGGTTTCAAAGTCCAGGTCGTCGTCGTTTGCTTTTTGACGGGCGGTCTTCTTCTTAGCCATGGAGGGTGTCGGTAAGGGGTTGTGTGTCAATGTTGGGCAAGTCAGTTTGCACAAGCCAGCTTGAAGGAAGGTCCTGTTACAGTGCGGTTTGTTACAGCGCGGTTTGTTGCGGTTTTAACGAATCCAGCCGCCGCCGAGCACTTGGTTGTTTTGGTACACCACTGTTGCTTGGCCGGGGGCGACGGCATCAACTGGATGATCGAAGTGCACTTCAAACAGTTCTGAATCATCTGGGTCAACGCGCACCGATGCGGGTTCTGGAGACCCGTTGTAACGGATTTGGACGCGCAGTTGGTCGGATTGATGGGCTTGGTCGAGGGTTTGCTGCAAGCGTTCGTGAGGGATCAGCCAGTTTGCTTGCTGAGCGGATAAGCCGGGCGCGGCCAAGGCTTCTTTTTCAGCCAGCACCACGCGACAGGTGTCGGGTTCAATGCGAACGACAAAGTGTGGCGTGCCGAGTGCGATGCCTAGTTTCTTGCGCTGTCCCACGGTAAAGGCTTCGTAGCCGGGGTGCTGTCCCAGCACGTTGCCTTCTAAATCGACAAAGTCACCGGCCGTCTTGCCGACCATGTCAGGGCGACGCGCTTTGACAAAGTCGCTGTGATGGCCTTGGGTGACGAAGCAGATTTCCTGGCTGTCCTTTTTTCCTGCAACGCCTAGGTTAAGGCTCAGAGCCAGGTCGCGAATCTCTGGTTTGGAATAATCACCCACCGGCAGCAGCATTCGCGGCAGGCGTTCCGGCCGAATGCCAAACAAAGCGTACGACTGATCTTTGCGATCATCCAGGCCGCGATGCAATTGCCCATTGACCATGCGAGCATAGTGTCCGGTCGCCACGTAGTCCGCCATCACGCCATCGGCATAATCAAACAAGCGACCAAACTTGATCCAGTGGTTGCATTTGACGCAGGGGTTGGGAGTTCGGCCGTTTAGGTAGTCGTCGACGAAGTAATCAACGATGCGGCGAAAGTCTGCTTGCAGATCCAAGGAGTAGAATGGAATGCCCATCATCGCGGCGACACGCTTGGCGTCGGCGGCATCGCTGGCGGTGCAACAGCCCTGCTTGTGGTCGGCGCGGCCTTGGGGCAATTCGCCCAAAACCGGCAGCGTAGCGACCGCTGCGTTGGCGGCGCCGTCGCTGTCTGCGGCAGCGGGAACATTGCACTGTTGACTGGATTCTTCACCGTGACGCATGAAAACCCCAATGACTTCGTGCCCCTGCTGCAGCAACAAATGGGCTGCAACACTGGAATCGACTCCGCCACTCATCGCCAGAACCACGCGTGCCATGTATAGTTTCCAACCTTAACCAGTTCAATCGCCCAACCGATTTACCACGAAATCAAGATTCCTCGCGGCGAAAAGGATATAAAATTACGATGGATGCCGAATTAGTCCAACGCACCGAACGGATCGGCAAACGCTTCTCTCAGTTGTCCTCATCGCTTGATTACGCCAGCAAAGCAGGTGAAATCAAGCAGATCGAGGACCAGATGGGGGCACCCGACTTCTGGGACAACAATGAAACCGCCCAGAAAGTCGTCGGACAGCTCAAGGCGCTCAAAGTCATTGTTGGCCCTCTGGATGAATTGTCCAGCAGTGTCGAAGACTTGGAAGCCCTAATGGAGATGGCTCGCGAAGATGAGTCGATTAGCGAAGAGCTGAGCGGCGAAATCGAGCGTCTGGAGGGGATTTTGGACCAGCTTGAGCTCAAAGCGCTGCTCAACGGACCCAATGACGCCGCCGGTGCGATCTTGACCATCAACGCTCGCGATGGTGGAACGGACGCCAACGATTGGGCGGATATCCTGCTGCGGATGTACAGTGCCTGGGCCTCCCAGAACGATTACAAAATCGAACTGATGGATCGGCACGACAACGAAGAGGCTGGCATCAATAGCGCCTCGATCGCCATTCGAGGCCCCATGGCGTACGGCTATCTCAAGGGCGAAGAAGGCATGCACCGCCTGGTTCGCATCAGCCCGTTCAACAGCGAAGGCAAGCGGCAAACCAGTTTCGCCGCAGTCAGTGTGTCGCCCGAAATCGACGATTCGATCGAAATTGAAATCGATGAAAAAGATGTGCGAGTGGACACTTACCGCGCCAGTGGTGCCGGTGGTCAGCACGTCAATAAAACCGATAGCGCGATTCGCTTGACTCACGTGCCCACCAATACCGTGGTGCAATGTCAAAGCGAGCGAAGCCAGCACCAAAACCGCCACACGGCTTGGAAAATGCTACGCGCCAAAATGGCTCGCTTGGAAGAAGACAAACGGGAAGCCGAGATTGCGGCCAAGTATGGAACCCAGGCTCGTACTGGATTCGGTAGCCAGATCCGCAACTACTTCTTGCATCCCGATCAACGTGTCAAGGACACGCGCACCGGACATTATGTTGGCAACTTTAACAGCGTCATTGATGGCAGCGAAGTGCAAGGCTTCTTGGATGCTGTGTTGCGATGGCGAGCAGGAAAGGCGCCCGTGGCCGCAGACGCCTAACCTACTCTCCACGGAGAATTCGGTTGGCAACCAGATCGCCGTCTTAAGCTGCCACGGCGGGTTGGCTGTCGGTTTCCAGCAAGGATTGCAGACGCTCCAACGCGGCGAACATCTCGCTCCACTGACGCACCACATCCATCGTTCGCAGTTTGGTGGTGCGTTCGCTAAGGGCTAGCGATTGAGCGGGCGCTGCGGCCTGGTCAAGTGGAGTGACCTCAAGCGAATCAGCCAGCACTTGGACCAGCTTTGTCGGTTGCTCGTCACTTTGGGTTGACTCGGCCGCCGGGTCGATCGGGAGCACCTGCTGCATGGCTTGATGGATGGCCCAAAGTGCCGCTTTCTGACTTGATTCAGCTTGGACGGTCAATGAAAGCGAGCCGGATTGAATGTGGTAGTGATGCATGGTTCGTGTGTCCTGCGAACGCGAATGAAGGGCCAATAGTCGTTGCCAGGAACTTGGCAAGTGAGACTTCCTTGCCTTGGCAACAGAGTTATCGCCACAGCGGTGACACAACAGGTCACGCAAGAGAGTTGGCAGCCAATGTTTTGAGTCCAGCCGCTGAGAGCGGGAGAGTCAAAACCGGCGACCACATCAGTCGCAGTCCGTCAGGCCCGGTTTTTTGCAGCGGCGTTGACCGTGCAAAAACCGTGGCTAACGCCAAAACGGCCGGTGGGTGCGCTGAGTGCCTAAAACGAGAAATCGTTTTCGACGGTGCCGTTTTTGATGACGATTGCGATGCCGTCGCGAACTTGCAGTGCCTCGTCTTCGCCCATGTGATCCAGGTTTTGTTGATTCGTGATCGTGACGTTGGTTCCGATGCGTGAATTCTTGTCCAAGATCGCTCCGTCAACATGGCTGCCGGCACCGATTCCAATTGGGACGGGGCCTGTCTGCGAAAACTCATGGTCGCGGCTGTAGTCGGCACCCATGACCACGGAGTTTTTGATCACGGCGTTCTCTCCAATCACGGTACGCAAGCCGATGACACTGTTTTCGATTGTCACGTTGCTGCCGATGTAGCAACCGTCGGCGATGATGCTGCCCCGAATGCTAACGTTGTCGCCTACGATCGTGGGCGGCAGGAAACGAGCGCGGCTGTAGATCGGTGCGTTAGCGTCGCCCAGTTGGAACGGCGGCGCCGATCCTGCCAGCGACAGGTTGGCTTCGTAGAAGGCGCGAATGGTACCAATGTCTTCCCAGTAGCCATCAAACAAGTGCATTTGCACTTTGTGCGATTGCAGTGCGTTGGGAAACACTTCCTTGCCGAAGTCTTGGTGATCGTTGCCTTCGAGCAAATTCACCATCACTTCTTTCTTGAAAATGTACAGTCCCATACTGGCCAAGCAGTCGCGTCCTTTGCTTTCGATACCGCGAGCATCGATCCAGCTGGGGTCCATTCGCACTTTGGCAAGCTCTTCGTCGGTTTGTGGTTTTTCGACAAAGCCCGTCACGCGTCCGGAATCATCCAGTTGCATGATGCCCAGTGCGCTGGCGTCTTTGCGATCGACGGGAATGCCGGCGATCGTTGCGTCAGCATCGGCATCGATGTGCGTTTGCATCATGTCACGGAAATCCATTCGGTACAGTTGGTCACCGGAGAGGATCAGCACGTGCTCGATCTCAGGTTGATCGATGTAACGAAGGTTTTTGCGAACCGCGTCGGCGGTGCCTTGATACCAGTCGGTGCCGGAATCCATGGTCTGCTGAGCGGCCAGGAGTTCAACGAAACCACCGGAGAAGCTGTCGAAGGTGTACGCTTGGCGAAGGTGACGGTGCAAACTGACCGACATGAATTGAGTTAAGACGAAGGCGCGTCGCAGACCACTGTTGATGCAGTTGGAGATCGGGATGTCGATCAAGCGGTACTTGGCGGCCAACGGAACAGCGGGCTTCGCACGAATCTTTGTTAATGGGAACAAGCGGGTTCCGCGTCCACCGCCAAGAATCAGCGCGATTGTATTTCTAGAGAGATCCATGATGACCGTAATTCAATTTCGAGAGTGCGAGTATGTGCCCCTAGTTGCCCCAAAACAACATGCGGACCGATGCCATGCAGATTGATGCTGCGTTGAATGGATGCACCACTGTTTCGAACGAAGCCTGCTGGAAACCCAGCGTTGACAGAGCGTTGGTATCAGTGCTCGTTGATGGTCACGTTCTAACAGTTTTAGTATTGATCGAAAAGACACTGCGACAGGTTTGGACCACCCTTTCGACCAATCTCAATCTGCTGATTTCCCTCACCCGGGCAGACTACCAGTATTTCTCAAACCGTACAGCGCCCGGTCCGCTATGGTCATCGGCTTGTCGGAATCCGGCGGCTTCAAGCATTGGCAATAAACCCGGTGTTTCGGGTTCCGGTGCGCCTGGAGGGACATAGCCAATCATTGAGGGATTGCCGCAGAGGTAAACGTAAGTGTTCTCTGGTGACAGCGGGTCGTCGGCGGCTTCGGCCAGTTTGCCGCTGGTGAACAAGTCCTGGAGGTACTGCTTTCCCACGTAGCTGGGCAGCGTCTTGTCCAGGTTGATCGGCTCGCGCGTTGTGCAGGGGAGATAACGATAGTTCGAATACTGGTCCATCAATGAATGGTGCCGCGGCAGGTACACCAAGTCACCCAAGTATCGAACACAGCAGGCGTTGATGATCTTGCCTCGGTGACCGGCTGCCAATAGGCTGGCTGTCATCGCGTTATGCGGTGCCTCACCGGTCCCGGTGCCCAGCATCAAAATCGTGGCGTCTGGTTCGACCTCGCCGATGGTGTAGTGACCGACGATTTTCTTGCCCACTTGGATACGGTCGCCCGGTTGCATGCAGAACAAACGGGGCGTCAACACCGGCGCTGGCTTGTCGGGGGAATCAGCCCCGCGTACCAAGGTGATGTGAAATTCAAGGTAGTCGAGCTGATCAACGGGGGCTAATGCGCCGTCCTGGTCCAGCAGCGGGCAGCTGATCGAGTACGCTCGTTTGGCGACTTTCGATTGTTTCTTTTCGGGAAGATCCTCCGCCTGAGTGCCTTCCAGCCGTGGTTCCCAAAAGCCCAGTCCCAGTGTGACGTATTGGCCCGCGATGAACTCAGGAACGCCTGCATCGGGGCGAATCAGGAATCGAGCCAAGTTTTCATGGTTGTCGATTCGGTCCAGGATTGTCGCGTTGTAGTGCTTTTCACGCAGCTGTTGAGGGTCCATTTCGGGCTGCTGTTTCAAGCCATCTTGCGTTTGATTAGCGGCCACCCATTCCTCTCCCGGATTCCTTGTTGTCTGACTGCTCCGCCTTTATTCGCCGGTTAACGGTGCGCGGAGGGTCTTTCTGGCAAATATACCCAAGGAAATCGGAAGCGGGGTGAGCACGGTCTGACAACACTTTGGATTTTTCTTCAAACTCTTTTGGCTGGGTGGCTCAAATCGACCGTTCCGGTGAAACCGGCAGATTTTCGATGCTTCAAATCCCGGCGAATTTGATAAACTAGAGCTCGATTGTGAAGAGTCTCCCGTGCCCCTCCTCCCGTCTCAGGCACCTTTACTCATGTATTCCAAGCCAATGTGTGACCAGATTTCAGCTTTCCACCGGCCCGGCAGTCGCAGCGCTGCCGCACTCGTACCAACCGCACTCGGTTTCCTGACCGCCCTGTTGTCCGTCCTGATCTGCGATCCAGCGCAAGGGCAGGCACAGCGCTGGACGAGCTTGGCAGGCAATCGCACGATTGAAGCTGAGTTCGTCGGCATGTGGGGCAACAACGTGATCTTGGATCGAGGTTCCCAGGGACGCATTTCCGTTGATGTCGATGCGTTGATTGCCGAGAGCCGCCTGCAGGCTCGCCGACTGGCTGAGAAGCAACGTGAGTTCATTGAAATCGCGCGCAAGGAAGTTCAAGGGCAAGCAGCCGGGGCGTCAGCAGCGGCTCCCAATCCGCTGCCCAAGCCGCCACCTGTTCCAGCTTATTCGCCATACGCAACCGGCGCCAGTGCAGCAGAGTTCATTGATTGGTTTCAAACTCAGGCCAGGAACGGCCACTTGCTGATTGCGATCCATGATTCGCTGCCCGAGAGCTATCAAAAAGACAATGACGAAATGGTGCGTCTGTCGATTCGTCCTCAAGATGCACAAGTGACCGATGCTGGCATCAAAGTGTTGCACTCGGTCGCTGACTTGATTGTGACGCGCCAAAACTGGATCGCCGAGCACCCCGATTTACAACAATTGCCTCCGGGGATGATGGAGAAAATCAAGCCAATTGTGTTGAACGTTTGCGGGATCATTCGCGAAGGGCTTGATCCACAGTTTTGCAAAGTTTCCGATTTGCAGTCCGTCCCCTTTCGGCAATGGCTCGCGGACTTGGACAATCGCGTCGCACCTTACATGGCTGAACTGTACCCGTTGTACTTTCCCCAAGCCAAAATCACTGTCGTTCAGGAAGCGAACGGTAAAGCCACGATTCAAGCCGGCATGGGCGGCAGGATCAAAGGTCAGTTGATCAACGTGGAGGGCCACTGGGTACTCGATTCGATGGCCCCCGATAAATGGAAGGCTGACGTCGAATCACAGCGCAAACTGCTCGCCAATCTGCCTGATGCCCAAGAAGGCGGTGCCTTCGGGACAATGATGGCGAGCACCTTTCTGTTAGGGATCGATCAGCAGATCCAGTCGCTCAAACAAGCCAATACCGCGGAAGATTTTTATGCTGCGGTTCAGAGCGCCGCTGCGGAATTCAGTTCCGCGGCCGGCGCCGGAGGCGGAATGCCGTTTCAAATGCCTGACCTGCAGGCCATGTTCGCCGGACCGGGTGGCCCCGGTGGGCCAGGTCAGTTTGGCGGTCCTGCCGGACAGTTCCCCGGCCAAGGTGGACCCGGCCAAGGTGGACCCGGTGGCGGCTACGGTTCGGAGTCTGGTTATGGCAGTTCCTCTGGATCGGATTACGGTGAGGGCTATGGAGGATCATCCGGATCTGGCCCCGGTGGATCGGATTATGGCGAGGGATATGGATCGTCCGGTCCGGGCGGCCCGTCCTCGGGATCCGGTTCAGGCTATGGTTCGGACTACGGTTCTTCCGAAACTGGAGCTTCTGGCTCTGGATCAGAGTACGGTTCGGGTTATGGTTCAGGAGGTTCGGGATCATCCGGGCCAGGACCACAACCACCACCGCAGAATTAGTACGTTTTTCAATGCCACGATCGATCGCAGTGCTGGGCGGCGGCTTGTCCGGCCTGGTGACCGCATTCTATTTGCAGAAGTTTCACTCAGCAGATCAAGCCCTTGATCTGCAGCTGTTTGAGGCCGGTTCGCGCGTCGGTGGCGTGATCGGGACGCGTCAAGTTGATGTTCCCGACGTCGGAACCTTCACCCTGGACATGGGAGCAGACATGTTTGCTCTCGATCCGCCGCACGCCATGCAGCTGGTCAAGGACCTGAGTCTGGAGGACCAGTTGTTGACCCCGGACGCTGATCGCGCGGGTGCCTTGGTGGTGCATCGCGGCAAACTGCAGCCGATTCCCGACGGCTTTGTCTTGATGCGAGCGACGAAGCCATGGCAGCTGTTGACGACGCCGATTCTTTCTCCCGCCGCCAAGCTCCGGTTCTTGGCAGAACGCTTTATCAAGCCGCTGGCCAGCGATCTGCCTGATCAAGATGTCAGCGTCGGTCAGTTCGTGCGGCATCGATTGGGAGAAGAAATGCTGCAGCGTTTGGTCGGGCCCCTGGTGGCCGGGATCTACACCGCTGATGTCGAAAAGCTAAGCATGAATGCAACCATGGCTCCGATTGTCAAAATGGTTCAGCAGCATGGATCCTTGGCCAAAGCAACACTGTCTCGGAAAAAAGGGGACAACGATAAAGCCGAGCGTTCCAGCGCAGGGGCGCGGTACAGCAAGTTTCGCGGTTTTCGCAACGGCATGCAGCAACTGATCGATGCGCTGAGTGAACAGATCGGCGAGCAGGCGATTGATCTGAACACGCCGGTCGAATCCATTCAGTGGGACGTTGCCCGCAACAAGTGGTTGGTTTCCACTGCCAAGCAGTCAGAGCAGGCCTTCGATTCCGTCGTCGTCGCGACTCCCAGTGCTGTTGCGGCTAAGTTATTGCGTGGCGTGAAGGCTGGCAAATTGATCAAGCCGGCAGTGGATGCTGCGGACGAGCTGGCCGCCATTGAAGCCTCCTCGGCGGCCATCGTTGTCTTGGCCGTTCGCAAGGATCAAGTGGAACGCTTGCCGAGAAAGTTTGGATTCGTTGTGCCACTGATCGAAGGTCGAAAGGTTTTGGCGGTTAGCTTTGCCAGTCACAAGTACGCCGTTCGCGCTCCCGAGGATCACGTCATCATTCGTGTGTTCATCGGTGGATCCATGCAGCCCGAGCTGTTGGAAAACAGTGACGCAGGATTGATCGAATTAGCCAAGCAAGAGCTGGCTGATTTGATTGGTTTAAAGGGTCAGGAAACGATCAGCCAAGTGGTGCGTTGGAACGACGCCATGCCACAGTACCATGTTGGCCATTTGACGCGTGTGGAGCGGATTCGCTCAGCCGTTGATCAGTTGCCAAATCTATGGATGGTCAACAACGCCATGGGCGGAGTGGGGATCGCGCCGCTCAGTGGGATTGCCAAGCAGACCGCCGAAGAAATGTAGTTCGGTGAGAGGTCTGGCCGCTGAAGTTTCCGCCTCGCACGCCAGCGAGCTTGAGCTTAGGCCGTGTCGTTATCGCCCGATTCAACGGGCCCGTAAGCTTGCAGAACCGTTTGGACAACGTCGATCAGCTGATCCAGGCGGAACGGCTTGTAGAGGCGTGCTTTGGGGTGCAGCCCATTTTGCATCGCATTGACGATCGAGTGTCCCGGATCGTAGCCAAAGCCAGTCATCAGAATGATCGGCACCGGATCCATGATCTCTTTGAGACGCATCATCAGCTGAAAGCCACTGTACTCTGGCAGGCGAATGTCAGCGATAATGGCGTCGTATCGATCTTGGTCGTGTGTGTCGCGAACCATCAGTACCGCTTGGTCGCCGCTGACGGCGGTTTCAACGATGCAGCCATAGCGTTCCAATAGCGTGTGCGCGTCTTCGCGAACGCTGTCGTCTTCGTCGACGACCAGCACTCGTTTGCTGGTCAGAATCGCATGCTCTTCGGAAATCGTGCCTGGTGGAACCGCTTCCATCGGCGTTAGACGCTGACCAATTTGCTGAATGGTCTGCTTGATGTCACGAGCGTTTTTCAGGATGCGGCGAATTCGGTCGACCATTTCTGGCGAGTGCCCGATGTAGTCTTCCATGACGTTGACAGCATCGTTCAAAATGGCATCAACCGGCATTGCAACAGCGCTGTGAATGGCGTTGCAGCTCTGTTGTGCGGTATCGGCTTTCTGGGCAACCAGCAGCTCAAGCGTATTGAGTGCGAAGCTGATGTCCCGAGCGAAGATCTCCAGGAACTGTAAGTCGCTTTCGCTGAATGCCGACACATCGGGGCTTTCAACATTAATAGTTCCCAGCACTTGATCACCCAAGATCAAGGGCACCGTCAGCGAGCTTCGTGTGTTGGCAACACCGGGAATGAAAAGCGGATCATTCTGGATGTCGTAGCACAGGTAGCTGGTGCCGCTGGAGGCAGCATATCCCGTGATGCCGTTGCCCTGCGGCTGGGCAAACAGCTGACGGTCAGCAGCTTCCTGGTCAATGCCAACGCTCAGCAACGGCATCAGGTTGCCGGTGGCGTGTTCAAGCAAGCGAATTTCAACGACTTCAAAATTCAACAGGTCCGTCAAGTAATGGCGGATGTTGTCTTTCAGGAGCTCGATTCGTTCATCGGGTGCCATCTGATAGATTTCAGACGGTCGCAAGTCAGCGAGTTCACGGCCGGCGCGGTGAATCGCAGCCAGCTTTTGTTGCTGCAAGATTTCTTCGGTGATGTCGCCGACGGTCACGACAAGCTGTTGGTCGCTGCTATTGTCACCCAGCGGAGCGGCGCGAACTTGGAAGTAACGATTCTCGGGGGTCTGGAACGTGCCGCTGCTTTCCTGGCCGGTCGAATAGGCTGTGTGAAAAGGGCACATGTCCGAGCCCATGATCTCTGGCTGGCCCATCAATTCATAGATCGAATCGCCAACTGGATCGTCATCTAGCTTGCCAAACCAGCTTTTCAATCGCCGGTTGGCCCACAGCACGCGATTCTTTTGATCCAGCAGTGCGGCACCTTCGGGCAGGTCGCGAAGCATTAACCCGCTTTTGCAAAGGCCACGCAGTTCGCCAAGCTCTGGCAGAATCTCGCGGGCAATCCAGACACCTTCAATGCCGGGATCCGCTAGCTCGTCCAGGACCGTAGCCGACGAATCCAGCAGTAGCACTTCGCGGTCGCCAAAGTCGCGTGGCACGGACTCCAGGGGACCGACGCAGATCAAGCGGCGACCGGACC
This sequence comes from Stieleria bergensis, assembly GCA_007745635.1. Lineage (GTDB taxonomy): Bacteria > Planctomycetota > Planctomycetia > Pirellulales > Pirellulaceae > Stieleria > Stieleria bergensis. The sequence continues at coordinate 5,577,756 of CP036272.1, read as the reverse complement.
GAGAGCGATTCTCTGTGGAAAAATCTGTCCCAGAGTCATGCGAGTCAGGTTGTTCGGGACGACGGTCAGTGCCGACGTCGTTACTGAGTTCGGGACGATTCATGTCACGCCTCTGACCGCATTCGCGGGTCATACATTAAACGAACCAATCAGTCTTTGCTTGTCCATTCGCCGCTCTGCTTTCGGGTGGCGTTTGGCGGGCCAAACAAGGTGTATCGGGCAGGTTGTCGGTGGATGGAATTCAAGCACGTTCAGAACCTCGGTCGTCTTGGCCAAGGTCAAGGTCAACTGCAATTAACAGGTCAACTGCAATCGGGCAGTGAGCGCGTGGGATCAACGAGTCATCGTTCGCTGCATGCTCAGCGGTGCTGCACCTGCCGGTGTGCGTTCGACCCGTTGCTTCCGGCGGGGCTGGTTTGGATCCTGTCCCGTCTGCTGAAGCAATGTCGCATGCAGTTCATTGGTTACTGCGTTGACAATGCTTTGCCTAAAAGCTGGGGAGTGAACCATGGTTGCAGCGCCAGCGAGCGTTTCAGAGCCTTTGCGAAACCTTCATCGGCACTCACCCTTTTAGAATAATAGAAGAAAACAACCTGTAATCCACTATTGGGCAAACATGAATTCCGGCATTCAGAACTCTTGTCGTTTCAGCCGCCAGTCGGGGACTCTGTGGTCCGGCATTCTTCCCCAACGAGAGGGGCGGTTTCACGCATTTTCAACTGCCGCGACGGTTTTAGGCTGAAGTTGTCACCGCTGTGCACCGCGATCGCGGAGAGCATCGCGCCAGTGAGCGATCGAAAACCTCCCTCAAGCGATCACCGAGACCGCGTACTGGACAGTTCGCTGGTGGTTCCGTCCTGGCGTGAACCACAGCAAATGGACGGTCTACCCTCGCCGCTCGGTGTCCACCAGTAGGTCAACAGCCGGTCAGGGCGACTTGTCGCACACTAGTAGGTCTTTCCTCGCTGACAGTTTCCATTTTGCCGGGTATCCTTACAATGCAGCCGTATCTTATTTTGACAGCTTTCTTGCAGGACATCGCAGTACCGTGAGCGAAACCGTAAACGTCGAAGTGCCAACCGTTGGCGAGTCTATCACCGAAGTGCAGTTGGGTGCCTGGGTCAAGTCCGAGGGTGATTGGGTTGATGCAGGAGAAGACTTGGTTGAAATCGAAACCGAAAAGGCGTCGGTACAGCTTCCCTCCCCTGCGGCAGGATTCCTCGAAGGCATTGTCAAGCAAGAAGAAGATTTTGCGGAAATTGGCGAAGTGATTGCAACCATTCGTGTTGCCCCACGTCCAGCCGCTGGAGGTGGTGGATCCGCTCCCGTTGCTCCTGCTGGCGAAGCTCCTGCAGCCAGTGGTGGTGCCAGCGGTGTTGGAATTGCAGCGACTTTTGTCATGCCTGCTGCGCAGAGGCTGTTAGATGAGCATGGTTTCAACGCGGCCGATGTGCCGGCAACTGGCCCCGGCGGTCGTTTGCTGAAAGAAGACGTTTTGCGATACATTGAAAGTGGTGCCAAGCCAGCGGCGCCAGCAGCCCAGCCCCCGGCGGTTGCGGCTCCACCGGCAACGACTCCTGCTAAGCCTTCTGCGCCCAAGCCCACCAGCACGTTGATGACTGGAACTCCTGATCGCAGCGAAGAAGTCAAGCCGTTGAGTATGCTGCGTCGCACCATTGCTTCGCGCCTGGTCAGTGCTCAGCAGACGGCCGCTCTCTTGACGACCTTCAACGAAATTGACATGAAGCCTGTCATGGAGTTGCGCAAGAAGTACAAAGATGCGTTCCTGGACAAGCACGGTGTGAAGTTGGGCTTCATGTCCTTCTTCGCCAAAGCCGCTGTCGAAGCTTTGCAGCGTTTCCCAGCTGTCAATGCCGAGATCCGCGAAGACAGCGCGATCTATCGCAACTATCAAGACATCGGCATCGCCATTGGTGGCGGCAAAGGATTGGTGGTTCCGATTCTGCGTAACGCCGAACGCATGTCTTATGCCGAGATCGAGTGGACGATTGGTGACTTCGCCAAGCAGGCCACCGAAAACCGCTTGCAGGCCGAAGACTTGATCGGCGGCACGTTCACCATCAGCAACGGTGGTGTTTATGGTTCCTTGCTCAGCACTCCGATTGTGAATCCTCCACAAAGTGGTATCCTCGGTTTGCACTCGATCCAGGAGCGTCCGGTGGCAATCAATGGGCAAGTTGAAATCCGCCCCATGATGTACGTCGCGTTGACCTACGATCATCGCATCGTGGATGGTCGCGAAGCCGTTGGGTTCTTGCGAACGATCAAAGACGTGATCGAAGATCCCGCGCGATTGTTCTTGCAACTGTAAAGGGTTGCAGCAAGTTGACGCGTTACTCGTTGACGCGCCCTGTATTCGAGTGCATTTGAGCCCTTCCAGCGAGGGCTCGATTGCTATCGGGCTTACGTCAACTCTCTCCGTCAAGCTGGTTTCAGCATGGATCAAACCAATCCCTACCAGCCCCCGGATGAACTCTCTGAAGCGCTGACAGATGATGTCAAGAATCAGTGCCCGGTTTGTCAGCACAGGATCTCTCGTCGGCGTTTGCTGTGGCCTTATGCTCGTTGCCAGCACTGCCGGACTCGATTGCGATTGCGGTCCACTGGACCGGCAGACATGCTTTTCATCGTGTTGATAATCATTTCCATCGTTTTGATGATGATGTACGACGCAGCGTTCGGCTCCCAAGCATGGGGCGTCCCGCTGTATGTCTTGATCATGTTCCTTGTTGCTTGTTCGATCACGTATGTGTTTGGCAGGCCTGCAATGGTGACGTGGTATGGCTTTGCAACAGCGAAGCGACTGGAGAAGGCTCGCCTGAAGCATCAGGAAAGCCAGTTGTAGCGGTGGTCTCGGACTGAGGCTCTGATCGGACTGGAGCTTTCGCCGCGCTCTGTTCTTTCAGCGCGCCCTGCTTGGGGGATAATGCTGCCTGTCTCCTCCATCGCGACTGCCGGCCTGTTAAACTAGCCGGCTCCTGCTGCCGTGATGACTCGCTCGTTCCTGTCCTGTTTTAGGTCTGCAAAGCCATGCCCGCCAACGACGAAGTGGAATCCAATGCCGGTGAAGAGTTACCGACCACAGCAGTGTTCATTGCCAAGGCCGTGATGCTGATGTTTGGCCGTCTGATGCCATTGATTTTTTTTGTGGTCGGCGTCGTTGTGTTGTGGAGTGGTGTCAACAACTACCAGCGCGGCAATGCCAGTGAATCCTGGCCAACGGTTCAGGGGACGGTGTTGGATGCAACGATTCGCGACGTGCGGAGTTCCAATTCGAATGGTCCATCGCGAACCAGTTATGCGGTGCATGTGGACTATGAATATGAAGTCGACGGAACGGTTCACGAAGGCGATCAGGTTCGTTTTGGAGCCATGATGCACAATGAGCGATCCGGTGCTCTGGCTGAGCAGAAAAAGTACGCCACCGACTCGCCGGTGTCGGTGCATTACAACCCTGAAGATGCCAGCGAGGCGGTTCTGGTCGCCGGTTATGGCGACGGAGTCTGGGTGGCGATTGGGCTGGGAGTCGTGTTCACCGTGGTGGGGATGGTGCTGGCGTTTGTGGTGCCGCGTTTGTTGCGGGGACTTGGACGGCGGATCATGGATCTGCCAGATGCTGATTAGGCCAACGTGTTTTGCTGCAAAAGCGACAACGGCCCGTTACTCGATGAGCAACGGGCCGCTGGTGAGAGATCGATTGGCGACTGGCTGATTAACGCTGGACGCGAGCGCTACCGCCGGAAGCAAAGGCTTCGACTTCGCTAAGAGTTGCCCGGCTGACGTCACCGGGGAAGGTTGTCAGCAACGCGCCGTGAGCCCAGCCTAGCTTGAGGGCTTCTTCGGCAGGGCGGCCATTGATCAGGCTATAGATCAAGCCACTGGCAAAGCCATCGCCACCGCCGATTCGGTCGATCACGTCCAATTCGGCGGTTGGAGCCACATAGTCTTGGCCGTCGTAGTGCAGCACGGCACTCCAGGAGTGGCGATTGGTGGAGTGGACTTCACGCAGCGTGGTGGCCACGGCTTTCACGTGTGGGAACTTTTCGCGCACGTTGCCAATCATGCCAAAGAAGTTCTTGGGGTCCAGTTTGCTGCTGGCATTTTCTTCTACGTCGGGGCCTTTAACGCCCAGGCCTTTTTGCAAGTCTTCTTCATTGCCGATCAAGACGTCGACATGTTCGACGATGCGAGCGATCATCTCCTGGCCTTTGGCTAGGCCACCAATGGTGTCCCAAAGCTTGGCGCGATAGTTCAAGTCGAAGGATCGGACCGCGCCGACTTCGCCAGCGGCTTTGAACATTTCAATGACGACTTCAGCGGTGGTTTCTGAAAGCGCCGCAAAGATGCCGCCACTGTGAACCCATTTGCAACCGCCGGCAAAGATCTTGGTCCAGTCAAAGTCACCGGGCTTGAGCATCGCGCCGGCTTCGTTGGCTCGGTTGTAAAACACGACCGGGGGGCGGACTCCTTGGCCGCGATCGCTGTAGACCGTTGCCATATTGGGGCCACGGACACCGTCATGCTGAAAGTCTTTGTAAAACGGGCGGACACCCATCGCACGAACTTGCCGCTGAATCAATTCGCCGATGCCGTTGTCGACCATTGCGGTCGCAACGCCGGTCTTTAGACCAAAGCAGGAAGCCAGGTTGGCGGCACAGTTGTATTCGCCACCGGAGACGTGAATGTCAAACGAGCTGGCGGTGCGGAAGGGAGTCACGCCAGGATCTAGTCGATGGACCAGGGCACCAAGTGCCAAGAAGTCAAGTTCGGTCTCACCGCTGGGAAGATTCAATCCACTCATGTGTCAATTCTATTCTATCTAAAAAGGAAAATGGGTCAGAGGATGTTGTTCGAGTTAAATGGTGACTGACGCAAATCCACCATCGACGGCAATGTTCTGTCCGGTGACAAACGAAGAGGCTTTGCGGCAGGCCAGCCAGACGGTGGCACCAGCTAATTCTTCGGGTTTGCCAAAACGTTCCATTGGCGTGTGTCCGATGATTTGTCCGCCGCGCTCGGTGTAGCTGCCGTCATCATTGAACAGCAACTTGCGGTTCTGTTCGGCAGGGAAAAAGCCGGGGCTGATGGCGTTGACGCGGACGCCCGTGGTCGCCCATTCGCGAGCCAGCCATTGCGTCAGATTGATCACCGCGCTTTTGGCCGCCGAATAGGCAACGACGCGAGACAGTGGAATCATGCCGCTCATCGAGGCAATGTTGATGATGCTGCCCACGCCGGATTCAATCATTGCCGGTGCGAACACTTGGCATGGCAGCAAGGCACCGCCGACCAGGTTCAGGTCAAACACGTCACGCCATGCATCAAGAGGCAATTTGCAAACATCGCCACCTGGTGGGATGGTTGCATCGGGGCGATTGCCGCCGGCAGCATTGATCAGCACCGAGGTGCTTTGGCCGGCCCACGCGGCAATGTCTTGCCGTGCTTGATCGAGGCTTTCGGCCTTCAATCCATCGGCTGCAAAGAACTTTGCTTGCCCGCCATCAGCGTTAATTTTTTCGGCCCGCGCTTCGCCACGCTCTGCACTGCGGCCCACCACGGCAACCTTAGCACCTGCACCGGCCAGGGCTTCGGCCATCATGCCGCCCAACTCGCCGGTCCCGCCAATCACGGTTGCCACATCAGATTTTAAATTAAAGAGAGTATTCATGGCCGTTAATTTAACCGCTGCGGCCATCTTTCAACAGGTGCCCCCAAGTTCGTCTTGAGAACCACTACCCACCGATGGAATACATCGGCCGCTCTGGTGGTTTGAACTCCGCCTCATTGATTCCGTGACCGGCAGCCTTTGCCTCGATCGCCTGAGCGATCATCTGCAGCACTTCGTCGTCGCTGGCGCCGCCGCGCATGGCATCTCGGAGAGGGAATTCTTGCTGCGAAAACAAGCAATTGCGAATTGAACCATCGGCGGTCAGGCGAATTCGGTCACAAGCCTCGCAGAAGGGCGTCGTCACGGATTGAATCAAGCCGATCTCATCGCCGCTGCCCAGGCGAAACTCGCGAGCTGGCTGAGAATCTGGAACCTCGTTCACGGTTTGCATGGCACCAAATTCTGCTTCGATGATCGCGCGAATTTCTTGGCCGCTTAACACACTTTGCCGACGCCACTGCTGGTCCGTGTCCAGCGGCATGAATTCGATGAAGCGAATTTGGACGCCACGCTCCATCGCGAATCGAACCAACGAAATCACTTGCGATTCAGTGACGCCTTTGATCGCAGTGGTGTTGAGTTTGATTTGCTGAAATCCCGTTTCGATGGCTGCATCGATGCCTGCGATGACTTTGTCGATCCCCTTTCGCCGAGAAATTTGCTGGAATGTCTGCTCGTCCACCGTGTCCAGGCTGATATTCAGTCGCTGTAGTCCTGCCTGACGCAGGGGCCCCGCGAATTCGTCCAACAGGATTCCATTGGTCGTCAGCGACAGGTCCTTCAGGCCGTTGACTCCTGCAAGCATCTCAACGAGCACCGGAAAGTCTTTTCTGGCCAGTGGCTCGCCACCGGTCAGCCGCACATCTCGGATGCCGCATCGGGTGACTAGCAAATCCACCAAGCGATGGATTTCTTCAAAGCTCAGCAGCGTTTCACGCTTGGCGAATTCAGCGCCGTGTTCCGGCATGCAGTAGAAACAACGCAGGTTACAGCGGTCAGTCACACTGACACGCAAGCTGCGGTGGAGTCTGCCGAACCGATCGATCAGCGGAAAGGCGGGCCGCTCTTGCTGCGTGAGAGCACTCACATCCGACCGGCCGGAGGACCCGCCGGGGTCCACAACAGGCAGCGCATGGTGATTCTGCAGCGCATGGTGATTCTGCAGCGCATGGCGATTCGGTTGCCTGGCCGAGTCGATGCGATTGTTTTTCAGTGGCACGTTGGATGGTTCTGGCAAGTGACCGATGGATGCTGGTGTTTGGTTGGAAGAAGACTGCTGGGGTTTGTGGGGTGCCGCATTGATGCTTGTTGGTCACCACGGCGTCTAAGAGAAGTTTACCTGCTGGCCAGCGTTGTGCGTGAGGGTTTGCCGATTCATTGGGGCTGCAAATGTTCTTGATAGATGCCGTGATGGGCATCGCGGTTCCAGAACGGCGGGAATGACGGGCCGGTAAGGTTGTTGCTAGCCACATAGTTTTCCCCTCTGCGGAGGAGAGTTTCACTTCCTTGCGGGAAATCAACCGAAATACCTTTTGAGTCAATGCCAGAAAAGTGTTATCATCGCGACCGCTTATCGCATACAAATCTCCCCGTACAGTAAACGCTTGTCTCCACGGGAGCCGCAGACGTGACGATTGACACGCTCGTTGTTGACCGTTCCGCCTGACCTCCTGATTGATCTTTTCTTGCGTTGCCGGCGACCTTCCGATTGGTTGCTCAATGGATGAACATCATGTCGATGATCCGTGCAACGAAGTGTTTCGGTCACAAGTGATTACCCGCGGTGGCGGAATGCTTTTCTTGTTCATTACTTCTTCAGGTTTAGGTTAGGCGTTGGTTATGCACATCCTGACTTGCTGTTCGCGACTGAAGCGTCTGTCGGCGGCGTTGATTCTGCCAGGAATCGTATTGATTGCATCGTTGCCTCAACTGCAGGCCGGTGACTTTTTGGTGGAAAGTTCCCGAGACCTTCGGATGGCCAAAGCTCGTGTTCGAGCGGCTCAGTTTTTGGCAAAGGCAACCTTTGGCCCCACCGAGCAAAGCATCGAATCGCTGGCGACTCGAATCAATCAGATCGGGCTCAAGCGAGCGACATCCGAATGGATTGACCAGCAGTTTGCAGCGGCCCCTTCGCTGCACATGCAAACGGCTTACGACTTGATGGAGCTTGACGGCAACACTCCTACCAAGCAGGGTGCGGGCATTCATCACTACCGCTATCAAGTCTGGTCTCACATTGCCTTAACAGGCGAAGACCAGCTCCGTCAGCGGGTCGCTTGGGCTCTGTCACAGATCTTTGTGATTGGTGACACAGGGACTGGTGCAAACAACGATGACGATCGTAGCATTGGCAACGGCGAGCGAACCATTGCGGACTGGATGGGGATGTCTGACTACTATGACATGCTGGTCACAGGGATTGATGGAACCTACCGAGAAACCTTAGAAGATGTCACCTACCATCCCTCGATGGGCGTTTGGCTGAGTTCGATCAATAATCGTAAAGCCGATATTCCCAACAACCGCTGGCCGGATGAGAACTTCGCTCGCGAAATCATGCAGCTGTTCTCCGTGGGACTGTATGAGCTGCAACAGGATGGCCGTCTGGCCGTTGACGAGAATGGCGACCTGATTCCGACCTACGACAACGAACAGATTCGTCAGTTGGCCCGCGTCTTCACCGGGTTCATGTACCAGCACAACACGTCAACCAGTTTTTACCGTGGTCGGAACCTTGGTCGTCCGATGGAGATGGATCATCGCTATCACGACAACAACTACGACTACACCGATGAAGCGAATGCACCGCCGCAAAAAGTGGTTTTCGGAACCGTACTGCCTCCGCTGCCTGCGATCTTGACGAATCAAGCTTGCAAGGATGAAGTGTCAGCGGCCTTGGATGCGATCGACGCTCACGACTCGGTGGCTCCGTTTATCTGCCGCTTATTGATTCAGCGATTGGTCAAATCCAATCCCTCACGAGGCTACATGCGTCGCGTGACCCGCGTCTGGAACGACAACGGCCAGGGCGTTCGTGGCGATTGGCAATCCGTCGTCAAGGCGATTTTGACGGATCCTGAACTGTATCGGGGACAGGTAGTTCGTCGGCTCCGCTCACCACTGCGATTGCAAGTCCGGGCACGAGGCACTGAGTACAGTCGGCTGCGGGAGCCCATCAATCGAGTTTGTGCTCTGATCCGAGCCATCCGGCCGTCATCCAATTACCCCGGCGGCTACATGATGTTCAGCAACAACATTGCTGATGATTTCGGCCAGATGCCGTTTCGCTCGCCCAGTGTGTTCAACTACTACCTGCCAGACTTTCAGCCACCGGGTGAGTTGATCACGTATGAGCCCAGTCGTCGCAACCCTTACGGTGCACTGTTCGCGCCTGAGTTTCAAATCTTGACGGCCGTGACGGTCAACAAATCGCTGAACGAGTTTCGCAAGTACTGCAACAACCGATACGTGGATACTGGCGGCATGCGGCAAGGTTCGTGTCGAATTTCGTTCGATCTGGAGCCTGAAATCCAACTGGCCCGCGATATCAACAACATGGCGGAGATCTTGACTCGGTTCGATTTGCTGTTGTGCAGTGGAACGTTAAGCCAGGAGACCAAAGCGTCGATCATAGCGGCCGTCGAAGCGGAGACGGCTGGCAATGATGGGCGGTTTGTTGCCCGAGTTGAAACCGCGCTCAATGCGGTTGTGATTTCTCCTGACTGCGCTATCGAGCAATAGCCATTTCTGTTGGAGCGAATCAGCCGCTGGTCGACCAGGCAGTCCCAATGGTCCAAAGGCTGACACGCACCTTGATTGACAACCCTATTCTCCCGAACACTTTTCATTCTTTCTGGAGCGAATCAGATGAGTCGCAAAAAATCAGAATCCATTCTCTCCTCGCGGCGAGCCTTGTTGAAAGCCGCTGGCGGTTGCGGCTTGATGACCAATACGTCCCTGATGGCGACGCTTTTGCAACTGCAGGCTGCAAAGTCTGCGGCCGCTGCTGCGACTGACACCTCCGGCTATAAAGCGCTCGTGTGTTTGTTCTTGCTGGGTGGGAATGACTCGCACAACATGGTGATTCCCAATGAGGGTGATGCGACCAGCGGTGAATATGGAACCTACTATGACATCCGCGGTGGCGTTAGAACGGAAACCAATGCGGGTGGATTAGCGATTGCCCAAAGCGACTTGATTTCGATCACCGGCCCCGGTTCACGTAGCTTTGGATTTCACCCCGGCATGGCGGCCCAGTCCGGTGTGGCCGAAGTGGATCAGACGGACCAAACCGGCGTCGCTGGCCTGTATAACACCGGTAAGCTAGCGGTTGCTGCCAACGTCGGTTCGCTGCTTCAGCCAACCGATCGCACCGAGTACAATAATCGGAGTCAGTTGCCGCTGGGGCTGTTTTCGCATGCCGACTTGCAGCGGCACTGGCAGACTGGTTTGCCTCAGTCCCGCAGCCAGATCTCCGGTTGGGGCGGGCGGATGAGTGATTTGCTGCAATCGACCAACACCAATGACACCGTGTCGATGAATATCTCCGTTAGCGGCGTCAATATTTGGCAAACCGGATCGACGGTTGTGCCCTATGCGATCGGCACGGGCGGGGCGACCACTGTCAGTGGTTATTACAGTGATCCCAGCAGCACCAACAACTTTCAAAACCGGATGTATTCGCGGGCGGTCAATAATATCTTTGACCAAACCTACACGGATTTGCTGTCAAAGTCGTTTGCGGATTCCAACCGAAACTCGGTCGATGCTGCCTTGGATTTCAATGCTGCGACCTCTGCGATTCAGCTGAACACGCCTTTTACAAGCGAAGGGCCCAGCAATCATTTGAAAATGGTTGCCAAGTGTATCGGAGCCCGCCAGCAACTGGGGCAGACCAGGCAGGTCTTCTTTGTCACCCTTGGCGGGTTTGATAATCACACCAACTTGATCACTGCTCACGAAGGCTTGATGCCTCGCATCAGTCGGGCGGTTCGTTCGTTCTACGATGCCACGGTCGAGCTGGGCGTGGAGAACGAAGTGACGCTGTTCACTGCGTCAGACTTCGCACGGACGCTTAGCACCAATGGTCAAGGCAGCGATCACGGCTGGGGTGGCAATCACTTCGTCGTCGGTGGTGCAGTCAATGGAGGCGAATTCTACGGAGACTATCCGGATGACCTCAGCACTGCGAATCCATTGAACGTCGGGCGAGGTCGCTACATTCCAACCATGTCGGTGGATGAGCTGGCCGCCGACCTGGCACTGTGGTTTGGTGCTGGACACAGTGACTTGGCGACGATTATTCCTAATATTGGCAACTTTTATGACACAGGATTAGGCGGATCGCCATTGGGGCTTTTCGGTAGCTAGCGTTATACTGCCGAAATCCAGTAAGCGGTTGATGCAAGCAGGGCAGCGAATGTGTGACCACGACGATGAGGGCGAAGACTGGGATGCAGGCGTCGAAGACTTAGATGACTTTGACTACGACGCCTTTGTTGAAGATGAATTTGGGGTTCCCGACGGACGAAGAGGAACAGCGACAATGGTCATTGGATTGGTTTTGTGTGTGGCACTGATTTTGGTTGCCATCTTTCTTTAATCGCGTTTCAGCTTGCTGGTCTCAGTAACACGCGAGATAGTCGTTATCAATGAGCGCATTGAATCCCAAGATTGATCAAGTTGGCAACGTGCATCAGGCAATGTACCAACAGATTGATCAGCTATTGCAGCACGGGCTCATTGCGTCAGCAAGCTATCGGTCCGTGACGGCGTCGACGAATTCTGATGCCGTTGCTGATTTGCAAGCGTTCGCCCAAAATGCACCCACTTCTTGGGCTGAGCAGCCATCGCTGTCCGCGCCGTCACCGGTCACGCTGGATGAGGTGCTGCCAAGGCTCTACATCACTGATCGTCAAACCGGTGGGCGTGGCCGTCAGGGGAGCAGTTGGGACAGCAGCGATGATGCCGTCACGTTTTCTTTGCTGATCAAACTGCCCTCCACCCCGGCGATTGCAGATTTGCTGTCCTTGGCGATCGGTGTCGCGGTTGCTCGAGCGATTGAGTTCTTGTGCGCTCCGGTTCGCGTGAAGCTGAAATGGCCCAATGATTTGTGCACGCTGTTTGGCATCGATGGCAGCTCGGTTTTGCAGCTTTGCAAATTAGGCGGCATTCTGATTGAAGCCAACGCAGCGCAGTTGGACTGCCGCGTGGTTGGAGTCGGCATCAACTTAAACGAAGCACCTCAGATCGCGAATCCCGATGCACTGCCTGCTCTGGCATTGGCGAAGCTCACAGGGCGGGCGCTGGCACGTCACGCGGCAGTGGCGGCGCTGATTGAGTCGACGATTGAAGTTCTCGATGAGCTTTCCGAAGATCCCGACAGCGTCTTGCAGCAATACCGTGATCGCTGTGCTCTGACAGGCCAGCAGTTGTCGATGCAGGTTGGCGATCAGCAGATTGATGGCCTGTGTTTAGGTATCAATCACGCTGGGGGCTTGCAGTTGCAGACCGCTGGACAAGTGATGTCGCTGCGCAGCGGTCAAGTGAAAAAGATCCGACCACAGTAGTCATTGATTTGCAGCGGGGCCGATCCGCATAGCGGCGCCGATCATGTGCGATGGAACGCCGCGTTGCGAGTTCGTGCCGCTAGGGGGCGCTCTTTTCGGCGCCCAGTTTGTAGCAGGCCGCTTCGGCCTGGCGGCTGTAATCAATGGATTCCGCCAGGATGCGAGCTGCTTCCTGTCTGGCGTGGAAGCCCTTGCTGTTCTCGCTGGCGATATAGTCCAGTCGCCACATCGCTTGTTTCTGCAACTTGCGAATCGGTGCCAAATGTTCTTCGGTGGCTCCCGCTTTTTCCGCTGCAATGATCGCGTCGAGCATGTTTTCCATCGCTCCAGCAGCACGTTCGATCAGTGCTGAGGTGCGTGATTGAATCAGGTCAACGGTGGCTTTGATTTCTGCCTCGGGAACATTGTGGCAGGTTTGGCACGCGTTGTTGATATTCAGCATTGGGCTGCGCACCCAGTGCGAGCTGACTTTGGTTGCGCCTTCGCGTTCGTACGGCATGTGGCAATCGGAGCAGCTCACGCCACGTTGTGCGTGAACACCTTGGCTCCAGAGTTCGAACTCTGGGTGTTGGGCTTTGTAGACTTTTGTCCCGGTTTCTTTGTGGACGTAATCGAAGAACGGTTCGCCTTCGTCTGGGAAGGTGGTTTCGTCCCATTCCTTTTCCAGGTCTTCGGCTTTCAAGCCATTGGACCATGGATAGGTCAGTGTCATCTTGTTGGCACAGTAATATTCCACGTGACACTGGCCGCAGACAAAGGATCGCATTTCTTGTCGAGAGGCATGAATGTTGGGATCGTAGTCACCCTTTTTTCCTCCGTCACGCCATTTCTGAATGCTGGGCAAGTGTGTCACCGGGTCATCGCTATTGGCCAGTTTGTTGATGCCTTCCATGAAGCCAGGCCGAGTGATTCGCAATTGCATTGAATCTGGATCATGGCAGTCCATGCAAGAGACGGGGTGAGCTCCGGTGTGCACGTCGTCACCATGTGGAATTCGGTCTGGCGTGGCTTTGACTTCGGCAAAGACTTCTTCAAATTTCTTGCGGCTGACTTCGCGGAAGCCAACTTCAACAGCTTCTTGATTGAACGACGCCCCCAAGGTTTCTGGCGTGACTTCCTGGCCAAGTTTTTCCATCCCGATGCGGCGGTAGGTCGGAATGATTGACACGTGGCAGTGCATGCAGGCACCAGACTGTTGCACCTCTGTGACGCGTTTGGTGACCTGTTGGTCGTACATCATGTAGCCGTGGCCGCGAGCTTCGCGATAGTCAATGCTGAACGCATAGCCGGCAAACAGGCGTTTCAGCCAGGGGTGTTCTTCCAGCTTGCTCGGCGCTAGTGAATGGTTGCCGCCGTACTCCGTGCGCTCGTTGTCGACCGTTCGCATGAAGCTTTCGTACTGGTAGGGAAAATTCTCGCCCCAGGGCTTAGGATCAACACTGATTTCATTGACCTCTGCCAGACGCACAAATCCGGCACGCCCTTCCTCTTTGCGTTCAAAAATATTGACCAGCAGGGCGAACACGGCGACCGTTGCAACGGCGATCAGCAATGTAAGCCACACCAGTCGACTGTTTCCGTTAGAGCTTGAGTTTGACATCGTTTCGTTCTGATTCGTGGATGGCGTGCTAGTCAGGGATTCGAGCAGTTTTGAAAGGAACGTTATGGATGCAAAGCATGTCCGACTTCTTGATGGCAATGCATGCACGATTGCAGGTCACCTCCGGCGACAACCGGATGCATGTTTTCGACAAAGCGTTCATGGCAATGCAGACAAGCTTGCTGCACGATTCGCAAATTGCGATCTTTGATACGCAAGTTGTCTGGGTAATCGCCGGTGGTGAACGCGATGGAGTGAAACAGACCATTGTCGGCTTTGGTGACCCATTTGCCGATGAAATCGTGTGGCATGTGGCAGTCATTGCAAACCGTGACCGCGTGGTGGCTGCTGTGCTGCCAACAATCCATGGCGTCGTTCATGACGTGGCAATTGACGCAGGACTTGGGATCATTGCTCAGGTAACTGGCACCTTTTGCATAGACAAACGTATAGACACCCAGGCCGACGAACACCCCGGTCGCGATGGACAGGCAGATCATGGCGCGACCAATGCCGCGACGGTTCTTGCCTGCCGAGCCGTTGTGATTCGTCGTGGGAGGGTTTTCCAGCGACGACGGTTCGTTGTCGCTCGGTTGGTTCTCCGCAGAAGCAGTCATGGATGACTCTCTGTGCTAAGTCAATTTTGGGGTCTCTGACACGCGGGTCAGTTCTGACAGCGTAGCTTCAGTCCATCCGCATGGCATGTGGAATGCTTGCTGATTCAGCCATGTTGTCATAACTTCATCTGTGCATCCAGCGGTGATGAATCGCTACCGCGCATGCAAACTGCAGTGTTCAAGCTTCCGATTGCCTGGTTCGTGTCCGGTTGCGAATCAAACTGACGATGTACCCTAACAAGATCATCAGGCTGGGTCCCAAGACGATGATCCAGTATTTGTGAAAGGGGCTGTTGAGGAACGGGAAGTCACCGCGCAGCGTGTCGTTCAAGGATAACGTCATCCAAGTGATCAAGGCTGCTCCGACCAGCGTGATGCCGATGGCGATCCTGTGGTTCACCTGTGGGCTGGTCAGTCCAAGCAGAAATAGACCGATGATCGCTGCTCCTAGAATTCCCGACATCGTCCACCAAATGTCCAGCGCGTTGTTGGTGTATCGAACCATGATCAGCGCTGTGATGGTGCCCAGTGTCCCCCAAAGCAACGTCGTTGCGCGCAGCACAAGCATCTGCTGCCGTTCGCTAGCTTGGGGGGCGATGAGGCGTTGGTAGAAATCACTGAGTAACAGCGTGGCGGACGAGTTGAGTCCCGTCGAAACTGTGCTCATAGCCGCTGCAAAGATTGCCGCAATCAGCAGTCCACGAACTCCCGTCGGCAATTGAGTTGCGATGAAATAGGGGAACACCCGGTCGCTGATCTCTTGGTCCGTTAGCGTTGCCGCGTGAGCCAGAATCTGTGACTCGTCGGGGGCGGCTTGGCCGTTGACCTGAAGTTGGTTTTCAGCCACGATCTGACGTAGGCTTGCCAGTTGATTGGGGTCCGGCTGATAGTAGGCGTATAGACCTGTCCCTATTAAAAAGAATGCAGCACTCACTGGAACATAAAGCAACGCGCCGAGCCAAATACTCTTGGCGGCCGACCTGTCACTGCTGGCGGCGATGTAACGCTGGACGTAGCTTTGGTCGACACCAAAGTTCTTGAGGTTTTCAAACAGTCCGTACGCCAGCACCAGCCAGAACGTGCTTTGGCCAATCGCTGTCAGGTCGTAGGACCCCAGTGAGAATTTGCCGGCCTGATAGCTGTCTTGCAACGACTCCACCGGTCCATTGGGGAGGCCAAACAGCAGAATCGCGAACGCAATCAACGCCCCCGCCAATAAGATGAAGGCCTGAATTGCATCGGCCCAAATCACCGCCGTAATGCCCCCGACCAGTGAGTATGCCGTGACGATCACTCCGGTCACTAAGATTAAATCTCGAACGTCCCAGCCAAACAGAATCGTCATCGGCAAGGCCATCAAGTACATCACCACGCCGATTCTGGCAACTTGAAACAGCAAGTAAAAGCCGCTGGCCAGCAGGCGTGCCCACAGACCAAATCGTTTTTCCAGCCAAGCGTATGCGCTGACGGATTGGCTGGATCGGTACAGCGGCAAAAAATAACGCACTGCGATCCAAGCAGTGATCGGCAGCGAAAGCGAAAAGACCCAGGCGTTCCAGTTGCCAGCAAAGGCTTTGCCCGGCAAGGCCAGGTAGCTGATGCTGCTTAAATAGGTTGCGAAAATCGACATGCCGCAGAGCCATCCAGGCAGTGACCGGCCCGCTGCAGTGAACTGCTCGGCATCACGGTTCTTTCGCCAAAAATAAATCCCCGTGGCCAAGATGGCAACAAAGTAGATCGCCAGAATCAACCAGTCGATGATCGTGAACGCGTGGATCGTTTTCATGATGCAAGATCGCGAAGGTGAAGTGAACTGACCACTATGAGTGATGAAAAGACTATTTGGTGAGCTGCTGCAAGTGAGTTCGCAGGGTTTCCAACGCCGCTTGATGTTCATTAGCGGAGACGACATTCTTGCTTTCATGAGGGTCGACTTGGTGGTCGTACAACTCCTCGGCCAGAATGCGACGGCGATCAGGCGATTGCCATTGAGTATAGCGGTAACGCTGTGTGCGGACGCTGTATCCCATCGATTCCATTTCGCCCGGTTTGTAATAAGGGGGACGCGGATGCTGGGTCAGTGCAGCCAGTTTAACGTGATCCGTTTGATCTTGGATGATGGGCAGCAAGCTTGTGCCCGCTAGGCCATCGGGCTGCGGCAATTTGCAGGCCTCGGCAAGGGTGGGATACAGATCCAGCAGTTCGACGACCGAATCATTCGTTCGTCCCTGGGTCCCACCCGGCGGCATGATGATCAGTGGCACTCTGGCGTCGAGTTCAAAGTTGGACGTTTTGCACCAGAGCGTATGGTCACCCAAATGAAACCCGTGATCGCTCCAGAAGACAACCAGCGTGTTGTCGGCCAGATCATGCTGCTCTAATGCGTCCATCAGTTTGCCAACCTGAGCATCCAAGTAGCTGATGCCAGCTAAATATCCATGTCGAACTTGGTTGGCTTGCATGGCCGAAAGTGACTTTCCTTTGTTGGCACGCAGCAATTCGCGACTGTTATGCCAAGCGATCTGATCCGTGCCAGCTGGCCAGTGCGGGAACGCGGGCTCGGGGATCGTGGCTGGGGCGTAAAGGTCCCAGTAGCGTTTGGGGGCATTGAACGGCAGGTGCGGTTTCCAAAATCCGACCGCCAGAAAAAACGGCTGTTCTTGTTCAGCCAGATGTGCGATGCGGGTGACGGCTTGTTTGGCAATCCGCCCGTCAAAATAGGCTTCATCGGCAACGTCCAGGCATTCGCAACGCGGGGCCGTGACCTGATTCTTCGGCATTGGATCAGCTTTAGGTTGATCGCTGTCATGTGTCCCGAAATGAAGCATGGCCGGTGTCGACCAGGATCTGGGATCGCCCTGAATCTCGGTTCGCCAATTGTGATAGATCTTGCCAATGTTTTCGGTGTGGTACCCGTGTTGCTTGAAGTGCTGTGGCAATGTCACGATATCAGGGATCTCGTCACGAAAGTGTTTGGTCAAGTTGTACAGTCGCAACGTGTCGGGGCGTTTGCCGGTCATCACGCTGCTGCGAGATGGATTGCAGACGGCTTGGGCACAGTAAGCCGCATTGAAAACGATGCCGCGATTTGCCAACCGATCCAGGTTGGGCGTCTTCGCAATCGGATGCCCGTAACAGCCAAGATCGCATCGCAAGTCATCCGCAGCGATGAACAGGACGTTCGTCTTCGTGGTTGGCGGTTCGATGGCAAAGGCTGGCGGAGCTGTTATGATACCGATCAAAATCCAGGCGACGGCAACGAAAGCAGGCAAGCGAATGTTCATAGAGAGCCCTTGCTCAACAGTGGAGGTGCAATGCCTTCGATCAGCAGTTTGTGGCACTTCTTCTGGCAAACGAGCAGCGTGCACGACAGACCGAGAAAGCAGATAATGAGCGAAAGATTAGATGTGATCGCGGTGGGAGCTCATCCGGACGATGTTGAGGTCGCCTGTGGAGGGACGTTAGCAGCCTTGGCTGCAGCGGGACGCCGCATCGGAATCGTCGACCTTACCGACGGTGAGCCTACGCCATACAGTACCGGCACGGCGCAGCGAATGGAAGAGGCCGATCAAGCCGCCAGTGAATTAGGTGTCCAACGCCGTATTCAGTTGGGGCTACCGAATCGCGAACTGATGGATAGCGTTGAAGCACGCATCAAACTGGCGACGATCTTTCGTCGGTATCGTCCGCAGTTAGTGATTAGCTTTGGAGACAAAACTCCGCTGGCATCGCCGGATCACTATCAAGCCATGTTGATTTGTGATGCGGCCGTGTTCTATAGCCGACTGTCCAAGTGGCAAGATCGCTTCGATGACTTGCAACCACACATGATTGATCGTCACCTGTATTTTCGATTGGCCTTGGAACCGATCACCTTGCAGGGCAACAACTTTCACACCGTGGTTGACATCACGGAGACCTTGGAAACCAAGATTCGTTCGGTGTTCTGCTATCACAGCCAATTCGATCATAAGCACGGCATTGAAGATCGAATTCGTGCGGCTGCCGTAATGACTGGCACGCTTGCAGGGGTCAAGGCTGCGGAGTGTTTTGCCGCTGCAAAGCCTTATGCCACGGAAGACCTCTGGCAATCGTTAAGCCTACCCAAGTAGCCGTCACGCAGCCCAGCCATTCTGTGCCGCACCGGTCGCTTAAGCCAAACCCCACATCCGACGCAGGATCCATTCGCAAGCCAACAGGCTGGTAAACAAGAGAAACACCAGCCAGCCACTGACGGGATCATCGCCCAGGCGAGTTTTTTCGATCACCGGTGTTTCTGCGCTAAGTCGCTTTTCCGCGATCGCGGCAAGCAACTGGTCCATTTCAAAAGGTTGATATGCTGCGCCACCATGACTGGTGGTGATGTCAGCGAGTTGATTCAAGTACACCGGATCTGCCATCGGAGTCGCCATTTCGCGGCTGACATCGACGACTTGAAACGAGACCGTTGCAGGTTCGATGGAGGGCTTGTTGGCGCGGACGACCAAATCATAAAAGCCTGGTTCAAGGTCCGATAAGCTGCCTTGAATCAATGGGGTTGGCCCGGAGGACTGAGTGACTTGCAGCGCTGTTTCTTGGTTGTCGCTGTTGACCAGGAAGGCTGACAGTTGCAGGTCGTTCTCCTGTGAGGTCAGCGATTGCACTCTCGCGCGGAAATCCATGGATTGCTTGGAACCAAACCGTCGCAGGTCCAGTTCAGCAATCACCGAATCCGATGACTTTTCAGCGCGATCCATCGCCCACAGCATCAACTGACGCCAGAATCGGCTGACCGCGCCTCGCTGGCCGACACGCCACCAGCGATGTGTTTCATCAAACGCCAGCGACGCGACTTTGCCCTTGCCGTGACTGCCGGTGACAAGCAGCGGTTGCCCATCGGCGGTGGAAAGCAAAACATCGACGCCGCTACGGGGCTTAGGCCCAATGAACCGGTTGACGCTATCCATCGCGGGCAAGGTTTCCCACAACGCTTGGCCGGTTTGAGGGTCGGTTCCAAGATTGGTGACAGGGTTGCGTTTGGTGGGTTGCGGCTTCACAGGTCCGGGGATCTGAAAGGCCTGGCGTTGCTGTTTTTGGTTCGGTGTGAGGGCCCCCGGTGTCGCCTTTCTGCGGCGTGCCGGATCCATCTGAACCGGCAGCACCTGAGCAAGCGGGCTGTTCCCATAGCCACCGACTCCATAGGTCTGGAAACCAGCCATGGTGATCAGTCCGGCACCCTCGCCGATCCGATCGGCTAGCAGTTGTAACTGTTGCGTGCCAAGTGCTTCAGAATCGATGTCGCCTAGGATGTAGACATCGTATTGTCCGGCTTGCAAAGCGGCCTCTAACGAAACCGGCCAGGTCTGGCCACGCCGAACCGCAAAGGAATCGATTTGTAGGTCAGGGAATCCACCCAGCGAGCGACGCAAGTACGATTCCTCTGGTCGTCCAGGACCTCCGATCAACAACACTCGCCCCCCGCCATCTCGCACTTCAACAAATGCGATCTGAGAATTGTTCGCCGTGACCCATTCGCCGGACTGTTTGGGGCAGGCAACTTCCAGCCGATACAGGCCCGGTTTCGGGGCATCCATCGCGACGTTCACCGCCAGCGTTTCAGCCGCTGAGACTGGAGCGACTTGTCTGGTTCGAGCTTCGGTGCGTTTGCCATCGAGATCAATCCAAGAGATCGAAATCGGCAATGATACATTTGCAAGTCCAGTCGTCTTGACGGCGAAGGAGAGTTCAAACTGATTCCCTGTGAACAACTGCAAACTGTCAGGAACGTTTTCAATGGCGACATCACGAGCCACTCGGTCGGTGCCTGGCGGCCCAATGGTCACCGCCCACAAGGGAACTGCCAAAGCGTCCAGGACTTCGGCCGAACGTAACGCTTGATCGCCGTTGGCGGAGTCCGCCGTCTGTGTGCCGTCTCCCATCAAGACCACTCCGGCCAAGGGTGTTCCGGTGGCCGAATCAATCGCTCCGGCCAAGCCAATTCCCAGGTCCGTCAGGTCACCTTCGGGCGTCAACGTGGCCACAGACTCGAGCAAGATGTTCAATTCTGGTGTATTGTCACCTTTTGTTAATTGAGCCGACCCCAGGCTGTCACTGCTGGAATCGTAACTCAGCAATGAGACCTGCAGCGATTCTCCCAAGTCTCCCAGTCCTAGCAAGAGCGTTTGCAAGGCGGCTTGCTGTGATTGCCAACGATTGGCACCGTCTGTGTCTGGCAGCGTCATGCTGCGCGAAACGTCAATCGCGATCGCAAGCTTGGCGTCGGCAGGTTTGACGTCTTGGCGAATGGTTGCCGGTCGCAAGGCTGCGAATAATAGGACCAGCCCTGCCAGCGTCCGCAGCAGGATCAGCCACTTGCGTCGTTTGGGATCTTCTGTGGCAGGAGTCACCAAGGTGATCACAACGATGATGGCTAGGCCGGCGATGGCGACCAGCCAGGGCGATCCGTACAGGGGTTCGATGGTCCACGCGGTGGTTCCCGTTGCTGAGTCAGGCATTATGAGTTGCCTCCCCAGAACTTCCAGAAGGGCTTCTTCGACACCGCCGCCCCCACCGTCTGGTGCGTGATGCTGGAGCGAATCCGTTTTTCTTTGCCTGGTGCTTGGCGATAAAAACGGTTCGCTAGCACCTGTTCAAGTAAGAACGCGAACAGCACCGCCAGCATCATTGGCGACCACAGTGAAACCGCAGCGTCTTGATCGCTGGCTGTCCACTTCATTTGATCCAAATCCGTCATCAACTGATAGCCTTCTGGGCCGAATAAACCATCAAGTGTCGATTGCTCGGCGCGAGTCGGGTTCAACTGGTCTCGGGAAACGTTGACGGTAAATCCTAGGCCGGGCTGTGCACCGCGTAACCAGTGCACGCCAGCATGTTTGGGGCGTCCGATCAGCAGGCGTTGTCGCAATCGCGTGACTGGGCTGGTTGGATCGCGACGCACGTTTTCGCTGAGGTCGGGGATTTCAACCGGTAACGGCGAATTGACCAGCGGTGGGAACCATTGCAAGCGACGGCGCGCCCGAACGGGACTCTCTAAGTCGTCGGGGACTTCGCTGGCATCATTCGATTGCTCGGTGGCTTCACGCGGTAATGTGATGGTGACCGGTGCGCCAACGGCGAACGAGTAAGGCTGGACGGCACGACCCGTTAAGTAGCGAGTCAACTGGCGAACGATCAGTAACGCCGGCCAAGGCAATTCTCCACTGAAAAGTTCATTCCACTGCGGTCCAGAGCTGACAAAGTCTGGAATCGGTGTGGTCAAAACCAACGTTCGCCCCAGCCATGTCGGTGGCGTCGCTTGATCGGCGTCCGGTGGGGATTCTTCCCAACGATTGTCAGGTTCGTTGGAACGAATCTCAATCAAGGCGGGATGCTGAGTACCAGCGTATCGCATCAAGACCTGTGCCTGTTCGGTGGCTGTGACCTGCCAATACTGTTGCACGCGGAAGTCTTGCAGTGGCAAGCCGCCGGGAAGATTGCTCAGGCCTCGTAGCGCAGGATGGCTGGGGCTTGTGATTTCCAGAAAGGTTCCCGGTTGTGGGACGCGCCAGCGACGTTCAAACATCCCCAGATCATTGCTGGAAAACGGGTCCTGTCCCAATGCTCGACCTGTGGCGATCAGCACTCCGCCACCGCGTTGGGAATAGCCTCGCCAAGGCAGGCTCTCCAGCATCGTTTGCGGAGGGTCCAACAGGAACACGCCGTCGTAGTCGGATAAGGCCAGGTTGCCCAGTGTTTGAAAGTCAACACGATCAATCCGATACTGGGACGCAGGGTCATCCAGTGCAGCTGGCACGCTGACCGCCAGTCCGATTTCGTCTCGGTCTTCCGGTCGTTTGCCGGCGATCAATAACTTGCTGGGCGGCAACACTGAAACGGAAAAGTAGGCCGTGTCATTGACGCTCAGAGCATCTTCGCCCACCAACCGAATGGCTCCGTGATGGATGCCGATTGGCAGCGGTGGAAGCGTCATGCGAAGATCAATCTTTCGCCCAGGTTGAATTTGAACGCTGATTCGATCCACCGGTTTGGGCTCGGGCCGAACGACTTTCTGATCGCGAACCACAGGCAGTGAGTTGGAAACGGGATACAGCAAGCATTCAGCGGTGACGGAGGTTTCGTCTTGGGCACTGGCTGTGGTCTGGGCACTGGCTGTGGTCTGGGCACTGGCTGTGGTCTGGGCACTGGTGCCTTTGCCCAGCTGTTGCAGGCTGAGTAGTGCTGAAACGCCAATCGGTGTTTCCGGTCCCGGTGTGGTATCGGAGAGTGTGGCCAGGCTGAGGCTGCGGTCGGTGCCGGCCAAAACCCCTTGATCCCAAAGTGTCAGTCGAATGTTTTCACTGGCCAGTTTCTCGGCCAAGCCGGGGGCAGCGACGTGATCAGGAAAGCTGGACTGCGGTAACGAGGTCAGCACCACGACTTGTCGCGATTGGAGATCACTGGTTGCCAGTAATCGTGTGGCGGCTTCGATCCGAGTCATCAGCGGAGTGGTGACTTCAAGCGAACCCAAGCCATCAATCTTGCTTTGTGCTGCGGAGCGATCCAAGGCGAAGGCCGCCGGAGTGCTGCTGCGATCGAGCACCGCGATCCGGCTATCGGGATGAATGGACAGCAACAATTCACGGGCTGCTCCTCGGAAGGACTCGGCCTCCGGTTCCAGTTCCGATTGCCAATCGAGAAGTGGTCCATTGTCTACCACAATCGCAATCGCGACGGGCTTAGACGAATCAATCAACACCTCCGAGCTGCCAAATGCCGTCAGCACTCCCCAGCCGACCGAACCGACCAGCAACAGCAAGGACGCCGCCAGCAGTGACCAACGCAGTGCCGATGACCTGCCTTGCAGAAATGCAACCGAGGCGAGCCCTAACGTGATCACACCAACAATCAGCAACACTCCGATCGTTGACCACTGGCTAACGGTGTCGCCGGAGATCACCGGTTGGGCAAGAGCCAGTGCCAAGGCCGCCAGCAAAAACAGACGCATCGCTAGCAACCACCAGCGGCGAATGCGCATGCGGCTGCGATTGGTCTGGAACTGTTGAGTTAACAGAGCGATGGAGGGGAACGCGACTTGGCGTGGTTGTTTGCGAGCAAGCAGGTGCAGCGCGATCGGGATCGAGATCCCCGCGATGGCGAACAACAGAGCGGTGTTCAAAAATGTCACGTCAAGACAACCACAACCAAAAACAAGCTCAGTACAGATTCAATTCGCAACCCAATTCTTCGCTTCCAGGAGATCCCCGTTGGAAATCCGATCAGGGATTCTCGTTCCAGCTCACACTGCCCGCTCTCCGATCGTCGCTCTGGAGGACTGGGGAACGCGAAGACGGTGAATGCTCATGGTAGCTTTGTCTGGCGAACTCGGCTACCTAGCCAGTGGGGCAGACGATGGCTCGCCGATTCAGTCTAGCTTCCGGTGGCCAATTGAGTACCGCATGCTGCGGTGAAAAAAGGACTGAACTCAAGCGGTGATTGTTTTGCAGCCATGCGTTTGCTAGGGGTGTGTCTGTTCCCTCATCAGCTTGGCATGCAGGTTGGTTCAATCCTGTCTGTCAAGGAAGAAAAATAAAAGGGTTTTCTGGCACCGCGTATTTGCGTCCTATGATTTTGCAAGGTCCAGTAAAGGAAGAGATGGGTGACGTTGCGTGCAGATCCATCAGACCGAACGACCCCTACAACCAGACGCATTTCTGCAAGTCAGTCCCTCTCTAGGCCCGTGTTAACGGCCGCATTCTGGGAGGCTGTTTTAGCCAGCAATGTGAATGGACTTATCGATGTTCTGACTTCGGCGCCACCGCGCCAACGCCTTGCCGCAAGAGATATAGAGACACATTATGGCAGTCCGGAATATGCCAGGCAAAGCCGATAATCGGCAGCAGCAATTTGAAGAAGTAAAGTCACGGATCCACAGCAAGCTGGTGGACAAGCTTGATCTGTCACGCGTCGGTGACATGCAGGGCGATGCCTTGCGACGCGAGATTCGTGTCGTGATCGAGCACCTTTGCGACACCGATGAAGCGCTGCTGAACCGTCAAGAACGCGAACGCATCATTGACGAGGTTCTCGATGAAACCTTCGGTCTGGGGCCGTTGGAAATCATTCTGAAAGATCCCAAAGTCAGCGATATCTTGATCAACGGTCCCAAGAACATCTACGTCGAAAAAGGCGGCCAGATGCAAAAGACGGACGTTGAGTTTCGCGACAACAAACACCTGTTGCAAATCATCGATCGGATCGTCAGCAAAGTCGGCCGTCGCGTCGATGAGACTTGCCCGATGGTGGATGCTCGTTTGGAAGATGGCTCACGGGTCAACGCCATCATTCCTCCGTTGGCACTCGATGGGGCCGCGGTCAGTATTCGTCGTTTCGGTAGCAATCCACTGAAACTGGAGGATCTGCTGAACTACAAAGCCTTCACACCGGAAATGGTGATGTTGCTTGAAGGCTGCATCAAAGCCCGATTGAATTGCATCATCGCCGGTGGTACGGGTTCGGGAAAAACAACACTACTCAATACGCTGTCGTCGTTCATCGGTCACAGTGACCGGATCGTGACCATCGAAGATGCTGCGGAATTGCAACTGCAGCAGGATCACGTGGTGCGTTTGGAAACTCGCCCGCCGAACATTGAAGGCAACGGTGCCATCACGGCCACCGACCTTGTGAAGAACGCTTTGCGGATGCGTCCTGAACGGATCATCATCGGGGAATGTCGTGGTGGTGAAACCCTGGACATGTTACAGGCGATGAACACCGGTCACGATGGATCGCTTACCACGCTGCACGCGAACACGCCTCGTGACGCGATCGCTCGTTTGGAAACGATGGTCATGATGGCAGGTTTTGAGCTGCCCGTGAAAGCGATTCGCCAGCAAATCTCTGGGGCAGTTGATGTGCTGATTCAAGCCAACCGTCTGCAAGGTGGCCCACGTCGGGTGACTGCGATTACCGAGGTGGTTGGGATGGAGCAGGAAACCATCGTCTTGCAGGACATCTATCGATTCAAGCAAAAGGGGATCAGCGAGGAAGGCAAAGCGTTCGGAGCATTCGAAGCTTCCGGTGTACGACCTTCCTTCATGGACAAACTCGAAGCCGCTGGCGTGCGTTTGCCGGCAAGTGCTTTCCGTGAACGCGAAATCATGCCTGCGTAAGCCGCTGGTCTTGGTTTCCTTCCTTCCTTTTTGGTTAACGATCCTCTTCAACGTTGAAATCTCATGACCCTAGTCATCATCATCATTGCCGCTGGTGTCTTTGTGGCCTCGATTGTGGCCCTGGTTGCCACCATCGTTGTCCCCGACAGCAGCAACACAGTTTCCGAAGATCGTCTTTCCCAGATGGCGTCGCGCAGACGCTTGCGTGGCCAGGCTGAAGACAGCGACTCGAATTCGCTGGTTTTGGACGACCACGTGGACTCGGCAAGCATGTTCAATGGACTGGCTGAGAAGATGCCCGCTTTGGGCACCTACATGGCACAGGGGCAAGTCAACATGCCACCAACGCAGTTCTTATTGATCTGCATGGTCGCCGGTGGCGTCGGCGCTGCGTTGTGCTTAGTCACGCCTTTCAAGCTATTGGCGTTATTGATCGGTCCCGTGTTCGCTGTCATGCCCTTCGGATATCTGGCCTTCAAACGCAAACGACGATTGACCAAGTTCGGTAATCAAATGCCGGAGGCCTTGGAGTTGCTTGGCCGTTCTCTGAAGGCAGGGCACTCTCTGAACGCCGGTTTTGGATTGATTGGTAAAGAGCTGAACGATCCGTTGGCCACCGAATTTGGACGTGTCTTTGAAGAACAAAACCTCGGCGTTCCCTTGGATGAAGCGATCGAAGAAATGGCGAACCGCGTCCCCAATATGGACCTTCGCTTCTTTGCCACCGCGGTCATCCTGCAACGCCAGACCGGTGGTGATTTGTCCGAGATTTTGGACAAAATTGGTAGACTGATCCGAGAACGTCAGCAACTTTATGGGCAAATTCAAGCACTGACAGGTGAAGGCCGAATGAGTGGTGCGGTGCTGTTGGCCATGCCTCCGGTCTTGTTCTTGGTCATGCTGAAACTGAACTACGACTACGTGGCCACGCTGTTTACCGATCCATTGGGAACCTGGTTGCTGGGCTTTGGTCTGATCACTCAAGTCTTGGGAGCGATCATGATCAAGAAAATTATCGACATCAAAGTTTAATGACAACCACTGTGCTTAGGCACGGCAACCTAGAGAAACAGTCTGCTTGATGAAACGTGGTTCGCCCCAGAACCAAGCTCTCGACACAGCACTGCTCTGAAACTGACCGCACACACTTCTGTTTACTATCGAGTGACGATCCCATGACACTCCCGCTTGCTTTTCTTGATAATCCGATCCTGCTGACAACCGTCGCGATCTTTGTCTGTGTTTCCTTGGGAGCATGGTTTGTGCTGACACGCGTCTCGGGCGCAGACAAGCCCCAGGCCGAAGCACGCTTGGAACGGATGCGCGTCCGCAATAGTGACCTCGCCGGTGATACCCAAGAGGGCTCGTCTCGCAATGAAGCCCTGACCATGTACTTGGAAAAGGCTGCCAATCCGATTGCCGACAAAGTCAGCGGCAATGAAAAAGAAATGGGGGCACTGCGAGAAGTGCTGCTCAATGCTGGCTATCGGCGCGAAGCGGCTCCGATTGTCTTCAAGATGATCCAGTTGGCCTGTACCGGAATCGGGTTGTTGATCGGTAGCGGCTACGGTCTGTTTGCCAACGGACTGAGCCAAGACATGGTGATCAAGGTTGCCGGTGGTCTGATCATTGGCTTCTTGCTTCCGCGGTTTGTGCTGGGCATGAAGGCGAGGAAACGAAAAGAGAAAATCTTCTTGGGGCTGCCCGACGCATTGGACTTGATGGTCGTTTGTGTGGAAGCCGGTCTGGGGATCGACCAAGCACTTCGAAAGGTGGCCGAGGAAATGTCCAAAAGCCACAAAGAAGTCGGCGAAGAATTCGGAATCGCTAACAAGCAACTCCAACTCGGACGGACTCGTAGTGAAGTCCTGCAAGCACTCGGCTTCCGCAGCGGTGTGGATGACTTGAAACAGCTCGCTTCGATTCTGATTCAAGCCGATAAGTTCGGCTCGTCGGTGGCCGATGCATTGCGTGTGCAAAGTGACTCGATGCGGATTCGTCGTCGTCAGATCGCGGAAGAGAAGGCAGCCAAGACGGCTGTGAAAATGATCTTCCCGCTCGTCCTGTTCATCTTTCCAGGCATCTTTGTGATCTTGGTCGGACCCGCCGGTATCAGCATGTATCGCACACTGATCGCACCTGATAGCGGACCACCAAACTGATCCGCTGCCCTCGTCGCGAGAGCCATCAGCCGCTTTGGCTGCCTGCGGTTGGCGTTGCCAACCCCTTCACCCTCACCTCGCTTAGGCTCGACTCTCCCGCCAGCGGGAGAGTGCAGTCAACGGTTCTTTAAGCAACACCCTCCCGCTTGCGGGCGGGTTCAGTCAATCACGCATCAGCCGTTTATTGGGTTGCGGCTGCGTCAACGAACCAGCGGGTTGGCTTGATCAGCTGGGACGGGTACAGGCTGGGATTGGCGTCACCGGTCAACACTTGCTGCAAGGCGTCCTGCTTTGCCTGGCCAGTGATGATGAACCAGCATTCCGCACCAGCGGCGATGGCGGAGTATGTCATTGTGTAGCGAAACGCGTCAAACTTTGGCACGAAGTTTTCTACGAACAGTCGCTGTTGCTCTGCGAGCGCTTTCGTCTCTGGAAACAACGATGCCGTGTGCGCGTCGTCACCCATGCCTAGCAGCACCAAGTCCCACTTCCCGTCACAGGTCGCCTGCAGTGTTGAATTGTACTCTGCAGCAGCCGAGGCTGGATCCTCTACATTAACCGGGACAGGGTGGACGTTTTCGCTGGGAATCCGAATCTTGCTAAGCAGCGCTAGGTTGACCATCCGGTAGTTGCTGTCTTGATGATCCGCCGGCACGTTCCTTTCATCGCCCCAGTAGAAATGGATCTTGTCCCAGGGCAAGTCTCGATCGGCCAGCATCTCGTAAACTCGTTTGGGCGTGGAACCTCCTGAGAGTGACACTTGGAAGCTGCCTTTACGCTCGATGCATTGCAGTGCCAGTTCGCAAAAAGCGTCGGTCACGGACTGTTGGAGGGCTTCAACGCTGCTGTAGGGTTCAAAAGGAAATGTCATTGGCTGTGGTTGCCTGATGGTTCGAAAAAAGAGCTGCGAATCAATCACTGCGCGTTTCAAGTGAACGCCCAGCGAGTCCGCTCGGTAGGTGCCATTTTCCGACTTCAGCATGACCCGGCAACCGCAGATAGCCGTTTTTCACCGACGGAACTCTCTGGGATTGATCGCGGCATGCCCTTGCCTGATCGCTAGGCCATCGTGGCGATGCCGGCAATTTACGTCTCCATTGCCGGTTGGTTGCCGACCGGTCAGCAGGAGGGGTGAGTGAGCAGCAGGATGAACTTTCCGTGAAGGATTCCCCGGATGGATGGTTAGTTTGCGCTCAATCGAGGACGATAACCGATCACTTTGTTGGATGTCGAACACCCGAAGGATCCCTGATCGTGCAGATTCATTGTCCTCAATGTAGTCAAACCTTGGCGCCCGCAGCCCAGCCGGGACAGACGATCGTGGTCAGCTGCCCAACTTGTCAGCACCGATTCCACACAACGTTACCAACCGCTGAGCAATTGGCGGGGCAGGAAGCCAGCCTCGTCGATCAATTGACCGCGGTGCCGAGTCAGTTTCCAAGCGATCCGGAGGCCTTGCGTCAATCTGCGTTAGGACGCGAGGCGATCCCCGTCACCCAGCAGAAAACCAAGAATCAATTCATTGTTCCCGCGATTGTTTCGCTGTGCTTGTTGTTCGCGATCGTGGTTGCTGCGTGGCTGTTTTGGTTTCGCCTGGATGACCAGGGGCGAACGCTTGCCGAACGGACTTCGCGCGCAATGGGCGGACAGAAACACCAAACGTTGTTCGACGCTTTTCAGGAGTACCAAACGGACTTACTGTCGATGGAACAAGCGAAAGGCAATTCGGAGGAAATGTTACAAGATGCCAATGACACCGCCTTGGGACTGTTGCAGTTTGCCATGACCATCGGCGCTTGCCCTGATGATGTGCATGAACAGTTCCTTCGTCAGCAAGCAGACTGGCGGCAGAATCATGAGCATGTGTTGGCAAAGATCAGCGAGCAATCGCCGCTTCAGGATGCCGTTGCGGAGGCTGTGGTTCCGAACGGAGCACACGGGATTGGCAGCTCAGAGAACTGGCGGCTGTTGGTTCTGTTTTTCCGACACGGCTTTGTTGAAATGCATCCACCTGAGAACGAGACGCAGCAAGCCTTCTTCGATGAATTCGCGTTCCGTTTTCGAATCAATGGTTTGCTGGCAAGGGTGCTGGCCGAAGGGGCGCGATCTGCCGATGCCAGGACCTTGGAAGTCTTGTCCGATCAAATGGTCGATCACGCCGTTCGGATCGCTGGGACTGGAGGACGCTTGCAAGACCTCTCTGATGCCTACCGTGCAGCATTGGTCACGAACCGTTTGATCACCGCTTCATTGATGCAACAGTTGATTGATCAGGGTGGAATGAAGGATGACTTACTGACCGCAATCAAGTTTTACGAACAAGCCCATGTGGCAATGCAGCAGGC
Organism: Stieleria bergensis; assembly: GCA_007745635.1. Classification (GTDB taxonomy): domain Bacteria; phylum Planctomycetota; class Planctomycetia; order Pirellulales; family Pirellulaceae; genus Stieleria; species Stieleria bergensis. The sequence continues at coordinate 5,547,624 of CP036272.1, read as the reverse complement.
TGTCGGTGGCGAGGCTAAAACCATTCGCATGTCGTACCAAAACACCAAGGATTCGATTCGAAAACTGGCCGAGGCCAAGCAAACGCAGTAGCTTGCAGGGACCGAAAATCACACCGCTCAAACTCTGTGATCAGCGTCGCCATGGCTGGTGCCGCAAGCGGCCTGCTTTCATGTGCGTGTCCAGCGGTCTGCAATCGTTTGCAGCGAGAGGCGGGCATGATTCGGTGGGAATGCCCCGCCGCATTTTACAACGGGCCGATTCTGCATTCCGAGTGACACGCTTTCATCGTTAAGCAATCAATTGCATCCTTCGTTGTGAAGTCGTTCGGGTGAGAATCACTTGGCCGCGTTCCATTTGGCTTCCGTGGCGCTGAATGATTGATGACCTGTGGACCCTTTTCCCAGCACCGCATGCCGCTCTTCAGGGACTTGTCTGCGCAGTTCAGCCAGAGCAGCATCGTGAGCTTTGATCCCGATCAAATTCTTCCATTCATGCTCATCCGTCTGGCTGTGGTACAACTCTTCGGATCCGTCGTTGTAATGAATGTAGCGATAGTCCCGCGAGACAATGGCGTAGTTGCCGGGGCCAAAACTGCAACGGGCGTAGTGCTTCCAATCGGCGGACGGGTTCTGCAGGATCGGTCGAAGCGAGTGCCCTTCTAGTTTGTCGCTCGGTTTCATGTCACAGAGGTCCAGCAGGGTTGGATAGAGGTCGATCAACTGCACAGGAGCCTCGCAGACGCCTGGTTTGATACCGGGGCCAGAGATGATCATTGGCACTCGCGTGCTGTCACGCCAGAGACTGCGTTTGGCGTAGCGTTCTTTTTCACCCAGGTGAAAACCATGGTCACTGAATAACACAATGTAAGTGTTGTCGCGATGAGGGCTTTGATTGATTGCCTCCACAACACGTTGCACCTGGGAATCGACAAAGCTAACGCATGCCAGGTAGGATCGCACCAGCGGTTTCCATTGATCGTTATCGGTGACCCACTGATGTGTTGGCGCAATGTGCTTCAGACGCGTGATGTCGACGCCATATTCGGGGACGTCGTTCAAGTCGTCTTGGAGAGACTTGGGCAGTTGCAAGGAGTCATTCGGGTACAAATCAAACCACTTCTTGGAGGCATACTGCGGCACGTGGGGGCGAGAAAAGCCAACGCCCATCAGAAACGGTTCACTGTGCGGTTGTTGTAGTTGTTCGATTGCCCAGCTTGCCGTGTTGTAATCTGGTGAATCCACATCACTTTCGGGGACAATCCCCCAGTCCCACAATGGATGGCCTTTAAAGGGAGCAAGCTTGGGGGTTTGTCGCGGCCAGCTCGCTCCGCCAAAGTTCCGCCAGTCGGGCCAGTACTTGCGACTTTGCCCGCCGTGGAACAGCTTGCCAGCTCCGTTGACGTTGTAGCCTTCTTGTTGAAATCGTTTGGGCAGCAGCGTGCTTTTTTGTGCAACGGGCGACTCAGCAAGGTCGGGATTCAGGAAATAGATTCCTGAGGTGCTCGGAAACAGGCCCGTCATCAAGCTCGCTCGTGAGGGATTACACACGGGCGATTGGCAATGCGCATTGGTGAACAGGACACCCTGATTGGCTAAGCCATCCATGCCCGGCGTTTTCGCTTGCGGATGACCTCCCAAGACTCCGATCCAATCATTTAAATCGTCAACTGCAATCAGGACAACGTTTGGACGCTGCGCGACGGCATTCGGTGCGGCAAAGAACAGAATCGCCACGGCTAGGGCAAGGTATCGAAGCATCGTAGTAGAACTCATCTGTGGGGAATCAAATCAACGTGTCGTCTTGTAACAGGAAGCGATCAATGACGAAGGAATTGGAGGAGTTTCTCTTGATCGATCGCCCGAAAGGCGCCATGCCCTTCTCCATTCACTTTGAAGTGCACCACATCACCGTTCAAGTAGCTGAACACTTCAACCGATGCATCTTGCGAGGTCGCGGAGTTAAATTTGCGGCCCTGGTAACCCATCGCCTTGGCCCATAGATAGGTTGACTCTTCAGCATCAACAAATGTTAGTTTGCCGTCTTTGGCGGGAATGACCGGCGATGGACCGCCGAGGTAAGGCACGAGATGGTCCTGAGTGCCGGAGATGTTCAGCAGGCGTCTTCCCAGTTGCGGCTTCACTTGCTGCCGGTACGCATTGTCTTTGCCGCGAGCCCGAAAGTGTTTGCCGTCAAATTGATAAGCGTTTAATGGGCTGACGGCGGTGATACAGTTGTGAACGACGCTCAAGTCACTTTCGATCATGAAAGCATTGACCAAGGCGGCACCATTCGACACGCCCAGTAAGGAGACCTTTTCGTTGCTGGCATTGTCGTGTGAAACGACTGCACGGACCACCGCTTCAACAAAGCTGATGTCATCAGCCCGCGAACGCTCCGAGACAATGTTCCAGCTTTTTTGATATCCCTCTGGGAACACTAACAGGTACTGCTGGGCGATTTTTGGGTGTTTGTTGACAAAGCCGCGCATCGCCCCCTCTGCGTTCCCGCCGTTGCCATGCAAGAACACCAAAACCGGTAGCGGTTTTGATTTCGCCAGTTGTGGCAAATGCACGAAATATGGACGCGGATAATTGGATTCCTGTGACCAGGACTGTTTGATCAGGTGCGTTCCCGATTCCAGGTCTGCTGCCGACGAAAGCGTTGCGATGGACAGCAATAGCCCGGTTGCAGCGAGTCTTAAGAACGCGGTTGTCCGTTGCATGGATGATCAAGGCCGGTTTGGATTGAGTGATGGAATGTGGGAAAAGTCCGTGGTGTCAAGCATGGTGCTCTGTCGCGGGTGAAGGACGCTCTCTAGCAGTTCGTTGTCTTTGCTGGCCGATTGCCAGGTTGGATCGTTGTTCACCGCACGCCAGTTGGCTGTTACCGTTTCCGCGTCTTGATGATGCAGAATCGTGATCAACAGATGCTCCGACTCGGGCCGGTCAAATGGAGTCCAGGTGGTCAGCGTGGAGATTTGATGCTGTTCCAACGCTGGTTGCATCGTCTCCCGGTAGAACTGCTTTAGTTTCTGTGCATCAGCGTTTGCGGCTTGGTAAATGCGCAGTTCATGGATGCCTCCTTGTTTCCTTGACAGCACTTCTTCCAAACGGGCATCGTCGGGAGGCAATGCAAAGTAACTGACCGGCCTACCGGACAACAGACCCTGGAATTGTGGCGTTTCCAAGACTCGCTGCCACTGACGATCGTTCGTGAAGTGGGTCCAATTGGAAAATGCCGCATAGCGAGAGGGGTGTTTGAGGACATAGATGAACCGCCGGTTCTGTCGTGGCGTGCCGCCGGAAGCGGTCCAATAAACCATCGGTTGCAAGCCATGGTGTTTGAACAATCCATCGGTGTGCTGGCGAAATCGAGTGACCAAGTCTTGCATCCGCCGCTCATTGGCTTGGTAGATTCGCAGTTCATAAATCGGTCCCGCTTGCAATCGTGCATTGACCGTTTCAGAGCGACGCGTCTGGGGCATGTCGTCACTGCGTTGTTGGCCAAGTACGGTCTTCAACGGAGCTCTGCAGATCCAGGCCATGTTGTCACTGATGCGATTGCTGGCGTCATGGCCACCAACATAAACCATGTCATCACCAAACGGGGAAAGACAAAACGCTCTCGGAGAGACCAAAATGTTTTTGCCTTTCTGATAGCGGTTGTTGACTTCACAAACGGAGTAGCTGCCATCAGCTGCTCGGATCGCGTACATCGCACCGGCGTATAGCCGACTACCCGGCCAACGTAATTCCTCTTTCCCGTTGAGATTCCCTTGGAATCCAATGACATGAACGGTTTCGCCCGTTTCCGGATCCGTGACGGGGTACATCATGTTGTGGGCCCCCAGCGTGTAAGTGACTTTGACGTCCAACTCTTGGCTCATCAGGTCCATCATGTTGGCTTCATCGTGGATGGTGTACCCACCCCTGCCGTCGGGGTCCAATCGTTTGACTAAACTGGTCGAGCGGCCACCTGGGGCCCACAAGAACAGAATCGAATCTCCCGGGCCGTTGGGGTTCTTGATCGTTGTTAAGCCCCGAATTCCTCCCACGTCCGTGTCCACATCATCGGCCAAACGCACGATTTCTGTATAAGTGGGACGCGGTCCATCATTGCGGCGCAAGATCGCATCATCCACTGAGAACAGCAGCGATCCGTTGGCCTGAACAACGCCCAGTGGTCGAGTTTTGACAGCACCTAGGTCAGGAAACGGATACTCCAGGACGTTCTCCCAGCGGATTTTTCCCGGTAAGCTGGGATCGTAAACCCCTGAAACAACGCCTGGGTTGCCTAGCAATAGAATCAGTCGTTCAATGCCTGTGATTTTATCACGATAAATTTCCATATCGCGTGGCACCCAGCGAATGCCACCGGTGTTGGCGCCATGTCGCACAATTTGATGGTGCCACGTTCCATCCTGATCATTGCGTACCCAAGCAGAAACCGCACCGCCGCGTTCCATGGTTGCGCCAGCCGCCATCACCAGCAGTTCGACCGGTTCGCTGAGCTTGTTTCCCAGGCCATCGCTGGTAAACGTGACGGACTTCAGAATATTGCCTTTCATGTACCGCAGGTCGTAACCGTTGGTCTGGCCGAGTTCTAAATCGACTTGCCACTGAGCATTAGGCTGATCAAGTCGCAGCACCTGTGCGGACTGTTTTTCTTGATGCGGTGGGATGACCCAGTGCGAGTCCATCCAGTAACCATTGGTTGCGAAAAGTTTTCCGCGATGAGCGACCAGGTGCATGATTTCGCTGCCGCCGGCAAACCGCCCCAAGGCATCGTGATAACCTGCGTCGTAGCTCAGTTGCCATGCACTCGGTGGTGCGGCAATCGCTGGGGTGGAACAGAGAAAAACGGCAAGGATCAACGCGAAAAACTGTTTCATTCGCGTAGTTTAATTCGAAATCCAAGGCGATTGCGATCGGGAGAGGCTCTCTGCAGCAAAGATCAGCTGATGAATTGTTGACTGCACTCCACCGCTGGCGAGGTGAGGGTGTTGCTGATGGGCAAAACAGTAGGGTGCCGTGCTTGCACGCACCAAAAAAACGTTGCAACGCTAACTGCAAGCAGCCACAACGAAGCCCTCCCCGGCCGGCCTTTGAAACAATCGTTGCCATCGCCTTGCAAACTTGCATGATCATCAGGGCGCCACCAGTCGCAAACCGGCCGGACTTCCCGCAAGCGGGAGGGGGTTGATGACTGGGGCGTGGCAACGCCAGATGCAAAGAAACACTCCCCGGCTGGCGCTTTCGCAGGGGGGAAGGTGTTGCTGATGGGACCCGAGGCGAAGGCTAAAACGGTTGATGCGTCTGGTGAAGCTCGGCGCATAAAAAAAGCCTCGCACTTGGCGAGGCTTTTTTAAAAAATGGCGATACCTACTTTCGCACTGGTGGGCACTATCATCGGCTCGGAAAGCTTAACTGCTGTGTTCGGGATGGGAACAGGTGGAGCCTTTCCGATATGGTCACCATAAGAACTTGGCCGCGATCTTTCGCACAGACCAAGTCCAAATTTGACTTGTTGTTTGGTAATTGGCGGTTCTTTGAATTAGCAAATAGAGATCAAGCGGTTCTAATAGAACCATGAGTGCGTGATATCGATGGCCAATCCTTCGCCCATTAGTACTGGTAAGCTTAACACGTTACCGTGCTTACACGTCCAGCCTATCAACCTGGTCGTCTTCCAGGGGGCTCTCGACTAATGTCTACGAATCCTAATCTTGGGTTGGGCTTCACGCTTAGATGCTTTCAGCGTTTATCCGTTCCGAAGTTAGCTATCCAGCCGTGCCGCTAGCGCGACAACTGGTACACCAGAGCTTCGTCCAACTAAATCCTCTCGTACTAAAGTTGAATCCCCTCAAGATTCGAACGCCCACGGCAGATAGGGACCGACCTGTCTCACGACGGTCTGAACCCAGCTCACGTACCACTTTCATTGGCGAACAGCCAAACCCTTGGGAGCTTCTACACCCCCAGGATGTGATGAGCCGACATCGAGGTGCCAAACCGCATCGCCGCTGTGGACGCTCGGATGCGATAAGCCTGTTATCCCCGGAGTACCTTTTATCTGATGAGCGATAACCCTTCCATTCGGGATTACCGGATCACTAAGACCAACTTTCGTTCCTGCTCGACTTATGGGTCTCGCAGTCAAGCACACTTCTACCTTTACGCTCTTCGCCTGATTGCCGACCAGGCTGAGTGTACCTTTGTACTCCTCCGTTACTCTTTGGGAGGAGACCGCCCCAGTCAAACTGCCCGACTGACACTGTCCTTTGCTCGGATTCACGAGATCAAAGTTAGAATTAAAATATGACCAGGCTGGTATTTCAACAACGGCTCCTTCGACACTAGCGTGCCGAGCTCAAAGCCTCCCAGCTATCCTACACAAGACATATCTCAACCCAATATCAGCCTACAGTAAAGGTTCACGGGGTCTTTCCGTCTAACCGCGGGTACGTGGCATCTTCACCACGACTACAATTTCACCGGGTCGGTGGTTGAGACAGTGCTGAATTCGTTACGCCTTTCATGCAGGTCGGAACTTACCCGACAAGGAACTTCGCTACCTTAGGACCCTCATAGTTAGGGCCGCCGTTTATTGGGGCTTCGGTCGCTTGCTTCGCTAATGCTAACAATCTTCCTTAACCTACCAACACCGGGCAGGCGTCAGTCTCTATACATCCACTTGCGTGTTAGCAGAGACCTGTGTTTTTGATAAACAGTCGATACAGCCGATTTTCTGTGGCCCACTTGCGTGGGCGCCCCTTATCGCGAACTTACGGAGCCATTTTGCAGAGTTCCTTAACCACCGTTCTCCCGAGCGCCTTAGAATACTCATCTCGCCTACCTGTGTCAGTTTTAGTACGGTCAAGTGTGCTTCAACACTTAGAAGCTTTTCTTGGACGTCCTTCCAACATCATCCAGAACTTGAATGCTGTTAGCTCGGGTCCTTGATCCTATTGAGGCGGATTTACCAATCCTCCAATCTTAGACCCGAGCAACGGACAATCTATTAGTCCGCATGCTTTTCGGACGCCGTCCCTCCATCGCTCCACACACTTGGCGCAGGAATGTTGACCTGCTATCCATCGTCTACGCCTTTCGGCCTCGACTAAGGTACCGGCTAACCCTGGGCGGAATTACCTTCCCCAGGAAACCTTAGGCTTTCGGCGAACAGGATTCTCACCTGTTTTATCGTTACTCATTCCGGCATAATCACTCGAAGACCCCGACACCACTCGTTTCCGTATGGCTTGTATCTGGTCTTCGACGCTCTCCTACCACTGAAGATAAATCTTCAATCCGCTGCTTCGGTGGAATACTTACTCCCGTTCATTATCGGCGCAGAAATGCTCGACTGGTAAGCTGTTACGCACTTTTTAAATGGTGGCTGCTTCTAAGCCAACATCCCAGCTGTCACGGCACTTCAACTTCCTTAGTGACTGAGTATTCCTTAGGGACCTTAGCAGGCGATCTGGGTTGTTTCCCTCTCGACCCTGGAGCTTATCCCCCAGGGACTGACTGCCGAGATAGTTTTACCGGTATTCGGAGTTTGGTTCGGTGAGGTACCCCGGGAAGGGCCCCCATCCGATTCAGTCTCTCTACCCCCGGTAAATAGTGGCTCGACGCTATCCCTCAAGATATTTCGGAGAGAACGAGCTATCTGCTGGTTTGATTACACTTTCAGTCCTCCCCACAGGTCATCCCCTCAGTTTTCAACCTAAGTGGGTTCGGTCCTCCACGCAGTTTAACCCGCGCTTCAACCTGCCCATGGGTAGATCACACAGCTTTCGCGTCTGCAGCATACGACAATTTCGCCCTATTCAGACTCGGTTTCCCTTGGGCTTCGCTCCGGAGGAGCTTAACCAAGCCGCATACCACAACTCGCCGGATCATTATGCAAAAGGCACGCCGTCACCCGTTCAAATCGGGCTCCGACCGCTTGTAGGCGCATGGTTTCAGGTTCACTGTCCTCCCCTAAACGGGGTTCTTCTCACCATTCACTCACGCTACTGGTTAGCTATCGGTCATTAAGGAGTATTTAGCCTTGCGGGATGGTCCCCGCGGGTTCAATCCAGGTTTCACGTGACTGGACCTACTCAGGTGCTCCTACGGTGTGTGTATGCTTTCGTGTACGGGACTGTCACCCTCTGTGGCCGACCGTTCCAAGTCGTTCCACTAACAACACACAATCCGATATTGGAGTCCTACAACCCCGAGAGGGAAACCCTCTCGGTTTGGGCTCTTCCGATTTCGCTCGCCGCTACTGACGGAATCGATTTTTCTTTCTCTTCCACTGGTTACTTAGATGTTTCAGTTCACCAGGTTTTACCGGGAATCTTGGGATCACGACTTGTTTATCAATTCCCCCAAGCATTTCGCAGATTTCCACGCCCTTTCTCTTAATGCCAAGGCATCCCCCATGCGCCCTTGGTAGATTGGCCAACGATATCTCGAACTCACTGTCCAGAGCTGCTACCGAGTAAACTCAGTCACCGCCCTGCCCTGTGGCCCTTGATGTCATCGATTCAATTACCGTAACGATATCACATGGTCGAGTCACTGCCGTGACTCAATCATTACACAGAATCCTATCAGATTCGCTTACTTCTCTATTCTAAATGCCAACGTGAACTCAAAGCTCAGCGGTTAAGTGGCCGCTTCGTTTCAGGCTCGACTTTCCGAAGAAAGCTTGTTGGCACGCTATTTTAAGAACTTTGTAGTCAATCGTTTGCCTTCACAACAAGCAACCGAAGTCGCCAGCTGATCAGCAAATCTATTGATTACTGATGCCAATTACCAAACAACCAAATTGTCAAAGATCGGGGTGACGAGCCGCTGACTGGCGTCGCAAAGTTTTGCGTCGCAGTCGTTTGCGTCTCGTGAGGCGGGAAGATAGCGACCCACCAATTCACCGTCAACCGGCTACGGCAATTCCTTTTGGATTTCTTTCTCAGGTGGCGGCCCTGTGCCAGCCAGGTTTCGCCAAACCGTAGGATTTGCCCAGTTAGACGTCGTTTTGAGCCCTCTGGCAGCGTTTTGGCGAGGTGAGACGCTGTTGTGTTGACGCTTGGCTGGCCACTGGGTTGCCGGGACACTGAGTTTGTGCCGCTGCAGGATCGATTGAGGCCCGGGTCGCAGGGCTTTTCCAGCGATCTGGCATGGTTCCCCGAACGCAACTGCTGCGCAAGCAGGCCACGGTGGGGCTCTGGTCATGGCATTTGCCCCGTCCTGGTTGCCGCTGCCCGTCCTAGTTGCCGCTGGGGCTGGCTGCCCGCAGAGAACGCCCGTTCAGAGTCGTCGGTGCCAATCAAGCTGGGCTCTCAGCTCAAGTGAGGCTGGCCGCACAGGATTGGGGCGCACAGGATTGGGGCGTGGTGCAGGGGCATGTTGCACCGCGTGGACGCTCTGCAAATGGGCTCAGGGGGCTTGCAGCGTCGCGGTTCTGCCCAGTTCGGCCAGGCCGCTTGCGGCTTCAGAGGACTTGCAGGTGCCGGAGCGTTCTCGCATCGCGGCTTGGCGTTGGTTTCCCGTTCGCCGTCGGGTCCCCGTTCGGGGGCGCATGAAGAGAGCAGCTGACTTGCGGTCAGCTGCTCTTTGTTGCTCTGGGTTGGGTTCGCTCGTGGCTTGGATCGAGATGGCAGTTGCCGCCGCGAGTCCTGCCGCTACGCCAAGTCTTGCCGCTACGCGAGTCTTGCCGCTACGCCAAGTCGCGATCTTCGAACATGACCATCGCTAGCATCCAGATGGCCACCGAGAAGAACAGGAAGTAATTGAATGCGCCTGCTAAATAGGTCCACGGTATCTGGTTGCCGATGTCGACCGCATTCTGGACGTTAAAGATCTCCAGGTTCGGCACAATGACCGCGACCAGTTTGCCCACAAAGCCAACCAGCGGGATTTCGTCCTCGGTCGCCAGGATCATCATCTGTGTCAAGTTGCCAATCACGTAGACGACGAAGCACAGCACAAAGTTGGGCAGCAGTGTCAGACGAGTGGCGAAGGCGACTGCAATCGCGGCGATGATGAGCGTTTGCATGAAGTACAGGCCAAGCACTGGCAGTGTGGCCCAGACTTCGTCAAAGCCAATTTCCCAGATCGGCAGGCCCTTGGCTGATTCGCGGGCCTCGTAGATCGGCTTGTACGCCATCAGGACCAAGATCACGGCGCTGATGATGGTGAACATCACAGCCAGTGACATCGCGATCCCGGCGTACTTGCCCAGGATGAAGGATCGTCTGGAGACTGGTTTGCTGAGCACTGTCAGCGCGGTGCGGCCCTCGATTTCCTGGTTCACTGCGGTGCTGGCGCTCCACAGGGCTTGCAGCATGGCCAGGATCATCAGCAGCGTGACGGTGCTGTCTTTGAACATCCGGATGTCGTTGCCCAGAGTGTTGAACGGCATGATGGCAAAGATGACAACACCAAAGATCCCCAGGCCCAGCAAGATCAGGTACAGCAGTTGTGACATCTCGTTTTTCGCCGTCGACAGGCCCAGTGCCCAGACGCGAGGGGCTCCTTGGCGGAAGGCCACGACGAAGGCGATGAACAGGAAGACCATGCCGCCCATTGCCAAGGCGCGGCTCATTTCCGGCACTTTGGGGATCGAGGTCAGGGTCAGTGTGACGGTCGCTTCGTTGAGCTCGCGGTTTTGGATGTGAAGTTCGGTGGGATCGAGCGGTAGTGGTGGCTTGTCGCCATCTTTCCAGCGATACACATGGCGGTCGCCGGCTTCCATGCGAAACGGCGGATTCGTCAGGTCGTCAATCGTTGCCCCCGCTAGGATGACTGCTTTATCGCTTTCGATAACGACTTCGGAGAGTGACTGGAGGTCGTAATCCTGTGGCCGCGAGACGAACGGAGCTTTATCGGCTGGGGTGCCGGTTTCGGCTGCTGGCACTTTGATGGGTACGGTTTTGATGCCATTGTTCAGCAGGTTGACTTGGGGGATGGCCTCAATAAACCGTTTCGGTTGATCGACTTTGAAGAAGCATGCCGCACCGCCGATGGTCAGGATGGCAATGACCGTCAGCAGGTAGGGCACCGGGCCTTCGGACAGGATTAAGCCCCATTCTTTCCGCGTGCGGGACCAGGCGCCGTACACCGTCGCATAGCCGAGGATGACGCTGATCACAATCAGTGGGGCGTACAGCATCTGTCCATAGCTTTCCACCGCTGCGGCGTACTTGCTGCACAGGACGACGGCGATGATCGCGCTAAGTGCCAGTGAGGCGGCGTTGCCTCGGCGGTTGTCGTCGGCGAAGTTGCCAATCGCGGGAATCAGCGACAGCAGCGTCAATCCGGCAAAAAAGAGGAAGGTCACCGCGATCCCGGTGGCCAGGCCAAGTGCAATTGCATACAGCGGCGTGACCCAAACCGGCAGCCATTCGTTGGCCTGTCCTAGCAGGGTTGGCATGCCGCTGAGGAGGTCGGAGGAAATCAGGTTGATGGACGCAAGGGTGCTCATTACAGGCCAAGCCGCTCGAGGATGATGGTCTGAGGCGGCCGTTCGCCGCGCGGGTCTCATTGGCGGGAAAACTTTCCCGTCAGTGGAACGCTACGCAGGCTGTCCGCAAAAGGTTGGCCTGTTTGCGGTAATTTCTTTGCCCAGCACGGGATTTTGTCCGGCGGCAGCAACTGTGGCCATCGGCCGCAGTGGTGGTCATCGCCAGCAACTGGCTGGCAGCGAAAGAGAGCGTCGTGGGGCCGCTTAGAGCGTTTCCAGTTTGCGGCGGATCGACGACGGAATCTCCGCTTTGGCCAGCACTCCGCCGGCAGAGAGTGTGCAGCAGACGGAGGTGATTTCGCCGGTCGCGATGGCGTCGCCCTGTGGATTTGAGAAGCCAAATTCGTAGGTCACGGCCGAATTGCCGATCTTTTTGACGTTCACTGTGACCGTCAGCAGGTCCTCGAATCGCGCCGCCCGGTGGTACTGGCAGGAGCTGTTGATGCGCGGCCAGGTCACTGCGGGTTCGTCGGGCGGTTGTTCGGTGCTGTCTGAAGGCGTCGCGTGTGGTTCGGTCGCCGTTTGTTGTTCGGGCAGGATGTCGATTCCCAGGGACCTGAGTAATCGATGCTCTGCTGCTTCCATCCAGCCAAAAAAGGAGGCGAAATGAGCGATGCCCGCTGCATCGGTGTCGCGAAATTCAACCAGTTGTTCGGTATGAAAAGGCATCGCGATCCGTTCCCCGGTGCGCCGACCGGACCTGTAGCGAGGTGTGGTGAGGCTATAAAAAAAGCCGGCCAGTGGAGCTTGGCCGGCCCTTTCGTGATTGGTGTGGGCGAGTGCGAGGTCAATTCGCCTCTCGCTGTCGTTGCCGATCAGTCGCCAACGTAGGGCAGCAGTGCCATGTAGCGAGCGCGTTTGACGGCTGCGGTCACCGCGTGCTGGCTGACTGCGGTGCAGCCGCTTTTGCGACGGCCAACGATGCGGCCTTGGCGGTTGATCATTTTCTTCAGCAGTTCAACGTCCTTGTAATCAACGTACATCGGACGTGGGCGCTGGCCATCAACGAAGATGGGGTCTTTCTTTTTAGCGCGAGAGCGGACGCGAGAGCGTTTGCGGGCGCGGCTACGAGAGTTTACGGGTCGTGCAGGCATAATCTTGCTCGTTGTTTAGGTGGCGATCGGACACGGGCAGCGGCCAGAATGCTTGTCGTCGCAAAGTCAACGAATGCACTCAACAGTCGATTGCGGTGGCCCTAAAGAGAGTTGTGCGATCGAAGTTGGCCGAGCCGACGGTCGGTGAGACGGGAGCTGGGAAGAAAACCGCTTTTCGAATCCCTCTGCTCATCGACTCGCCACGTCGTGATATTGGTCAGGGGATCAGTATGTCGCTCGGAGAGGCCGTCAACAAGGGGAATTGTCAAGATTCGCGGCGAACGCCCGGGCTGCTGGAGAGCGATTCGCCGGGTGAGGTAACACGTTAATCCTGTGTCCTTGCCGACAGCCGCTGTGAAGTTGGCATGTGGCTTGCTAGACAGCTTGGTTGGGATTCGCTATCTCGGGGCGATTTGCCCTTCCCCAGCGGGCAAACCTTTGCCATATTCCGCAAAAATTTCGCGGTGCGCAATAATTTTTGCATTCCTTGTCAGATGAATGGTCTGTCTCACTCATGAGATGGTCGCTGATGGGGCCGCCCGCTACACAGAAGCAACGCTCAGTAAGTAGCCCGCTTTTAGCAAGCCTTGTTTCCTTTTGGACTCTGGAACGCTTGCCCGTTAGCAGTGAATGCTAGAGCAAACTATCCGAGCGACAATTCAACCGGGAATCCCTGTAAGCCACTGAGGCTGGATTCCACAACAGTACTACTGAGCCATACCACAGGTAAGTCAGATGAATTTGGAGAACGTACGCAACATCGGGATCAGTGCTCACATTGACTCCGGAAAAACGACGCTTAGCGAGCGGATTCTTTTCTACGCTGGTCGAATCCACAAGATCGAAGACGTTCGTGGTGGCGGTGACGGAGCGACCATGGATCACATGGATCTGGAAAAAGAGCGTGGGATCACGATCACCAGTGCTGCGACCAGCCTGACTTGGAAAGATCATGCCATCAACTTGATCGACACGCCCGGACACGTTGACTTTACTGTCGAAGTGGAACGTTCGTTGCGAGTTCTTGACGGTGCGGTTCTCGTGCTTTGCAGCGTCGGTGGCGTGCAGAGTCAATCGATCACCGTTGACCGCCAAATGAAACGCTACCAAGTGCCTCGCTTGGCTTTCATCAACAAAATGGACCGTACCGGTGCAAACCCCTTCCGCGTGGTTGAGCAACTGCGTGAAAAGTTAGGCGCCGAAGCCTTCATGATGCAGTACCCCATCGGTGCTGAAGAAAACTTTGAAGGTGTTGTCGACTTGATCGAAATGGTGTCATACCGCTTCAGTGGCAGCGAAGGCCAAGATGTTGACACCGGCGAGATCCCAGCTGACATCCTGGAAGAGTGCCAAGCGCAACGCCAGCACATGCTCGAGCAGCTGTCGATGTACAGCGACGACATGATGGAACTTCTGCTTAGCGAAGAAGAAGTGCCAAAGGAAATGATCTACAAGGTCACTCGAGATGCTGTTCTCGGTGGTGCAACCCCGGTTTACATGGGCACCGCGTTTAAAAACAAAGGTGTTCAGCCATTGCTTGATGCGATCAACGAATACCTGCCAAGCCCTCTGGATCGTGACATCTACGGTCGCGATCCTAAGGATGAAGAGAAAAAGATCGCTCTGAAGCCCGATCCCACCGAGCCGTTCGTTGGCATGGGCTTCAAGATCGTTGACGATCCCTTTGGTCAGTTGACCTTCATGCGGATCTACCAAGGAACCATCGAAAAGGGCGAAGCTTACGTCAACCAGCGTACCGGTCGGAATGAACGTTTCAGCCGGATCGTGCGAATGCACAGTGATAAGCGTGAAGAAATCGATTCAGCCGGTGCTGGCGACATCATCGCCGTCATGGGAATCGACGCCGCAAGTGGTGACACCTACGGTAATCAACGCGATCAGTGCTCACTCGAATCGATGTTCATTCCAGATCCTGTGATCAAGATCGCTGTCAGCCCCAAGAGTCGTGGCGACGGAGACAAAATGAGCAAAGCTCTGCAACGTTTCCGTAAAGAAGACCCAACCTTCCGCGTGATGACGGATGAGGAAACCAACGAAATCCTGATCAGCGGCATGGGCGAATTGCACTTGGAAGTCTACATCGAACGGATCAAACGTGAATACGATGTGGAAATCGAAGTCGGTGCGCCAAAGGTGAGCTACCGTGAAAGCCCAACGCGTGAAGTTGAATTCAACTACAAGCACAAGAAGCAAACCGGTGGTTCAGGTCAGTACGCTCACATCGTCGGCAAACTGAGCCCATTGGATTCGATCAGCGAAGACAGCTTCGAATTCGAAGAGCACATCGTCAGTGGTCGGATCCCTAAGCAGTACATCCCTGCTGTGGAAAAAGGCTTCCGCGACATCCTGGGCAAAGGCCCACTGGCTGAATACCCCGTGGTGGGAACTCGGATCGACTTGAACGACGGTTCATACCACGACGTTGACTCGTCGGAAAAGGCGTTCTACACCGCCGCTCAGGGTTGCTTCCGTGAATACTTCAAGCAAGCGGCTCCGAAGTTGCTTGAGCCAATCATGAAGGTCGAAATCGAATGCCCTGAAGACTTCCAAGGGACGGTTGTCGGTGACGTGATTCGTCGCCGTGGCATCATGAGCAGTAACGACATCGTCGATGGCAACAGTGTCATCATCGCTGAAGTTCCACTGGCGGAAACCTTCGGTTACGCAACCGACCTGCGAAGTATGACTCAGGGGCAGGGAACGTTTACGATGGAACTGGCGACCTATCGCGAGACTCCTTCGAACGTTCAAGAAGAAATCATCGACATGAAACGCAAGGAAAAAGAAGCGAAGAAGTAGTTCGCACTGTTTCCAAACGGATACCTGAAACGGCGTTGCCAGCATCGATTGGCAACGCTGTTTTTTCGTTTGCAACGGTCCCTGCGACCAAATCGTGGACAACGCCAAAACAGCTGATGGCAGAACCGTAGGGTGCCGTGCTTGCACCAGTGCACCAAAAAAACGTGGCAACGCCAACCGCAAGCCGCCACAACGAAACCCTCCCCGGCCGGCCTTTGAGACAACCAATGCCCCGCCTTGCAAATCGGCACACTCATCCGCATGCCACCACCGCCAACCGGCCGACCGCTCCCGCAAGCGGCAGGTGTTGCTGATGGCGCGTGGTCAGCGACAGAACAGCTGATGGGAAATGCTTAATATCGAAACGGTTTGGGCGTTAGGTCGCGAATGCGGTCCGCGACGCCGGGTTGCTTGGCCTTTTGGGGCTCGCTGTCGGTGACGCTCTTTGGCGTCGTGGTGGCCTCGCTATCATCGGGGAACGCCGCGTTGGGGCTTAGCGGAAGGTTGCCCGGCAACGAGAACCCATGGTAAAACGGCAGGATTCGCTTCGGGCCGATGCTTTCAAGGTTCGGCAGGATGCTCAGTCCGGCGCCTTCGGCCGCCTCAGCGTTGGGGATGTCGCGTGTGTTGCCCCAGGGGCTTTGCTCGGCTCGTGGACGCAGTGTCGGCAGCGCCAGCGAGTGAGTTGCTTCTTGACTGGGCCAGTCTCTGCGAGCCACATTCCGCGACGGCGCAGACCGCAGGCTGTCGGACAGCAAACGCAGTGCCCAGCGGTTGGCAAACAGTGGGCCAGTCGCCTCGAGATCCTGTTCCGACAATCCTTGCAGAGCACTGAAAGCCAGTTGTTTCAGTTCCGCCTGTTCCGCTGTGGTTGCAAATTCAGTGTGCACTCGAATGTCGTCTAGCCAGAGATCTCCTTTGCCAAGGCATTCAATCGTCAACCGCACTGATTCGACATGAGCGAGCTGATGGGCCATTGCCTCTAGGACCACTTGGCGACGATGCCAGGTTCCTGTCTGAGGCACAGTGATGCGATTGCTGATGGAGATGATTTGGCCATCGCTCTCGCCTTCCAGGGTGATCCGAAGTTGCTGGGCTCGAGCGGCGGCATTGCTGTTGGGCAACGAGCCCTGCAGGGCGGACCGAAAGGCCATTGAAATCGCCAGACGTTGTCCTGCGGGGCGCGTGATGGGGCCGCTCATCAGCCAGCATTTCGTTTGATCGCTATCGTTGCTCATTCGGAGTGACGCTCGACCGTCGATCGCTTCTTGAGGATCAACTTGCACGGCACCGTTGGGCACCTGCGAATGCAGCCAGCCTACCATGCCCGCTTGGCCGGTTTGTTCAAAGCTGCCGTTGGTGAACGGGATTTCACTGGCAGGTGATTGCAGGCTGGTCAGCAGATGGGTGACCTGGCGGACATACAGTTCGATGGCGTTGCTCGCGGTCGGCTGGTCAGCAATGCTCTGTGACCACTCGCTGATTTGAGCAGGCCCGGGAGGGCAGTCAAGTTTGACATTCACAATCGAGTTGCCAGGCACACGAACGCGAAAGTCTGCCGGAGCGCCCACACGTTGAGCGGCAATCTCGGGGTGCAGGGAAACAAGGTTGATCGCCAGTGACTGCTCGTGCTGAACTTGGAGCGTGATGTCCGTGGCCCAGGGGTTGCGGTTGATCAAAGTCAATTGATTGACACCTTTTCTGAGTTGAAAGTCAGCGGCAAGCTCGCCCGAAGCTAACAGAACAACATTGTGTCGAGAGGCTGGTTGCGCCGGCGTTGCGGCGGCAGGGATCACGATGGAGTTCTCTGGCGTCAGACGAAACTGTTGCAAGGCCTCCCGGGTGGTGCTTTGGCAAGCCATCGGCAACGTGGCGGCGTCAAGCTGAGTCAAGTGTGGGTTGCTTTGAATCAATAGCGTCAGGAGGCGATGCGCCATGGTGGTGTGCTGTTCGATGCCGCTGGCCGATACGTCGGTTACCATTGCCAGATCATCATTGCCTGCAAACGCAATGGAGACGCCATCAAGTGAGGGACGCTGGGCGAGTGCCGAATCCAGTCGCCGGGGATGGCTGTTTGATCCAGTGACGCTGGCGTCGCTGGTGGTTTCGTGACGCAGCGTGATGCGAAGGGGAAGCGACTGAGCCCACTGCTGGACGGCAGCAGACAGGTTCGGAGCGTCCGCCCTGCCAGCGGCAACCTCTTCGCTGGATAACTGCTGTGTGCCTTGCCGCGGTGGGGGCAGTGAGTCGCCCTCGGCGTTGGTGGATTCATTGGACGCGGTGTCGCTGTCTTTGAGCTCGGCAGCCTTTGTCTCAAAAAGGGGGACGGACACCGACTGATAGCCAATCCAGGCAGCGTGGCTTTCCAGTCGCTGCAAGGCAATCCAAGCCCGGTAAAGCTGTTGCGTTTCCGCGCTGTCGCCATGCTTGCCCAATGTCTCTGGTTCCAAGTCTGGAGTCAGTTGTTTGATCCAGTCCTGATCGCGGCAGTGCCAGTGCAGCCTGCGACCGCCCGGCTCTGGTCGGTTCGTTGCCAGGTTTGATGCGGCATTGGCCTCCGTCGCTTGTTGTTCCTCGTTGGCCGAAAAGACTTGAACCGAATCGATCGTCACGGTGTTGTCTGAGTCCAGATTCGTGACTCGGAGGTATTCCTGGGCGTGACGCGGATAGTGCAGAACCTCCAGCGCACTGGTGCCCAGCGGGGGAACGGCCTGCAGGTCAAGTTGCGGCCATAAGGTAACGGGGACAGCACGGGTGATGGCTTGGAAATTTGGCGAAGCGGAATACTCCAGTTTCAGCCGAATCGGATCGGTGGTCCGGTCGGTCGACTGCACGTTCAGTTGCAACTTGGTCAGTTCATGCGCTCGATAGCGTGGCAGCGTCAGCAAGCAGGGAGTCGCTGCGCCGTAGGTCCCAAGGGACGGGGCAGCAGAGGCGGTTTTACTGGACGCGGGGCCAAACGTTGGAATCGTCAGCGCATCGCCCACCTGCGTGATATCGGGGGCAAACCGCGTGGCGGACTCGGGAATCCAGTCGGGGGTGACGCGAGTCAGCGGATCAATCGGGCTGGCATCACCGCTTGATTGCCAACGGAGTCTTTCGGTCGCCGCGAACGGTTCGGTGTCGCCAGTGGTCGTCGGAGCGTAAACGGCCATCGAAACCTTGTGCTGGGCAATCGTTTTTTCCGAACGCACCAGCCCAGACCACGCCTTTTGTTGCTGTGAAAGTGAGACGTTCCATTGATACACACCTGGTTGCCCGAGGTCGCTGACCGTCAACTCGATCGCCGACGTGCTGCCATCAACGCTGCGTGTGACTTGTTGTCGATGTTCCATCATCACCTGATGGTCACTGATCCGTACCAGTTGGCACTGTGCGGTCAGTCGAGACTGGAGGCCGGACGGCAGACCACGAAACTGGACCGTCAGTTGAAGCGGCTTGTCATTGGTCACGATCGGCCAGTTTGCAGCAGCTGAGCGCAGCGAGAGCTCGATCCCGCGTTCCGGTTCCGGCAGCCTGGCCTCTGAATCCCGTTCTGCAGCCGGCAGCTGTTCCTCCGCAGAGGATGGAACGTCGTCGGGTAACTTCAAGGGTTCCTCAAAAGGCAATTGCATCGCCGAAAGGGATGAGCCAGCCATCGTCGCCAGCAAGAGCACCAACTGCGCGAGGACGTGGTGCTTGATCCGCACCAGGACCTTGGGCACAGAGAGAGTGGCTTGGAACGTTGGCTGATTGCACATGGCTGTTTTCCTGAATCCGGATCGCATGGTTGGTCGAAGCCCCGGAAGTACACCAAACGGTGGGTCGCAAATGATTCGTCCACGAGTTGGCCAGCGAGTCGATCGAGCAACTGGACGCTAGCAAAATCGTCTTTGCTTGGTGGCTTGGCGTGCCAACCAGGCGTTTTCAAAGACCTGCGTGAAAACGGTTCTTGACGTGTCTGGAGGCTACGAAAACCGCTGCCGCCAGAGCAAGGTAGATCATCAGGCTTGATTAGATTCGGTGGGTGATCAGTCAGCTTGGCGTACCGCGACTGGCGGCATGCAGGTGCGAATGTTGGGGCAAATGGGGGAGCGAGTTTTAATGAGCCCGTTCTGGAGTCGGATTTCAGGTCGCTCAGAGAATGGGCTCCGGCACAGTGTTCACGGCCCGCTCTCTCCGCACAGCCGTGGGGATTGCAGTTGGCGACCAGTCAAGCAGAGGGGTTTTTGAGGAGATTTTCCGACTTCAGCGGAGAAGAAATCGTTTTTTTTAACGTGAGATGCAACGCCTTTAACGGGTGTGAAACTAAAAATGCTTCAGCGTGATGCGGGTTTGAACGCCCTTTGCCAGCCGGATCCACAAACCGCTCGACTGGGAGAGTGAATTGACAAAGGCACACCTCAGTGACCACCCTGGCGTCTTTCAAGATTCGCCGCGATGCTCCGTTTTGGCAGCTTGGTGGCAGTTTGCTCATTGAGAGCAGGCTGTAGGTCGTGCTGATTGCTCTGCCGTCACCTCGCATCGCATTGTGTATTTGTTGAGAGTACTGCATGTCGCAAGACAAGCTGGAATTGATTCGTCGAGCAGCCCCTGGGGTTTTGCCCAGCCTATTGATGTGTGACTTTGGTGATCTGAAGTCAGAACTCGATCGGCTGCAGCAAGCTGGAACCCAGTGCCTTCATCTGGATGTGATGGATGGTCAGTTCGTTCCTAATTTGACCTATGGCATGCCGATCGTCGAAGGCATTCGCAAGCACAGCGATCTGCCCATGGATGTTCACTTGATGATCAAGGATCCATTGGCCTACGCCAAGCCGATGATTGACGCTGGCGCTGATTCGCTGACCTTTCATGTCGAAGCGGTCGAGGATGCTGCACAGGCTGCCCGCGAAATCAAATCGCTCGGTGCCTGTGTTGGTGTCGCTTTGAATCCATCGACTCCGCTTGAGGCGTTGGACGGTTGCTTGGCTGAAGTCGATATGGTGCTCGTGATGAGCGTCGATGCTGGGTTTGGCGGACAGGCTTTCAATCCGATTGCTTTGGAACGCTTGCAGACCTTAAAGCAGTCTCATCCTGATTTGCTTCTTGAAATCGATGGCGGAATCAATCGGGACACCATTGGGCAGGCGCGAGCTGCTGGCTGCGATCTGTTCGTCGTCGGCTCGGCCATTTTTAAACATCAGGACTATTCGGCGGCCATCGCTGATTTGAATGCCCAGATGAGCGGAGGCCAGTCATGAGTAGCACCGCGACATTGACGCGGCTGTTGTTAGTGCAGCCGGGGCCCACAGAATTTGATGAACAAGGTCGGCTCAAGGGATCCCTGGACATGCCCCTGTCCGAAGCGGGATTCGCTGAAGCCAATGCGGTGGCCAGTCAGCTATGCGACACGCCGATCACCATGATTTACGCCGCCCCCTGCGAGTCCGCTCAGCAGACCGCGGCCTTGATCGCTGCGGCACAGCCACAGGGTGGGCGCATGGTCAAGACCAAGGTGATGGATGCCTTTCAAAACATCAATCAAGGTCTGTGGCATGGCAAACTGATCGAGGAGATCAAGCGAAACCATCCCCGCGTTTATCGCCAAGGTGCTGAGCATCCATTGGAGTGCGCCGCCCCTGAGGGTGAGTCGCTGGGCGATGTCCAAAACCGGATCCAGAAGGCCTTGAAGAAGTGTCTCAAGCGAGCACGAGATGAAACGGTCGCGCTGGTCGTCCCCAATCCTTTGGCCAGCATGATTCGAAGTCAGTTGACCGCCGAGCCCATGCCAAGCGTTTGGAATCATTGCACGGACACCGCCAAGTGGGAAGTCGTGCAAACAGAGCTCTAAGCCCGCTGCGTTGATCAGCAGGCGTTGATCAGCAGTGTCAACGTGATTGCTTTGTCAGGCAATCTTCTTCGCTGTCAGCGATCAGACAACAAAACAGGGCACGCCGTGTTGGCGTGCCCTGTTTCGTTGATTCGTTTAGCTGACTCGCGTGCCGTTGCAGCGCGGTCTACTCGAGTTCATCGGTGATGATAAACGCCGGATTGGGCACGTTGCTCTTGGAGCCGTTAGGGGTCATCATTGCTTGATAGACTTCATAGCTCATGCTGTTCTGCAAGCTGACGGTTGAGCCATCGGCCATCACGCAATTGGCCATTTCTGGGTGCAGGGATGAGGGGCGAGCCAGATCGAAGCAATCAGCAGCAGTCATTCGGCGAACCGTGATGCTTTCGCTGGTATCGCCACCACCGTTGATCTTGTGGTCGCGAGCAACTGCTGGAGCTCCAAAAGTCGGATTGTCATTCTCGGCATGCCAGACCATGCCATTGATGTACTTGGCTCGCAGGTAAGCTAGTCCGCGGCTCAGTCCAGCGGCGTCGGTGGCCACAGCAGGCACACCCCAGTCCAAGTCGCCGGTGGCGGTCTGGAGGTCGTCTCCGTCAAGGTAACCGGCGCGGTGCCATGGCAGCGCCTGAATGTTCTCACTGATCAACATGGTTTTGCTTTCGCCATCCACCAAGTCTTCCATCGTGCGTTTGGGAGTCTTGGGGCGATAGAACGGGTTGCCGACGGGACCGGCGTAACCGAGTTGGAACACGCCGTTGTTCTTGTTTTCGGACTGGTAAAACATGGCAGCGTCGAAAAGATTTCCCGAGTTGTTCCGTAGCGCGCCGCCATTGTTGGGCACATACGAGCTGTTCCCGATCGAGCCATTTTCCAACACGTTCGATGGGCACTGAAAGGTGGGCAAGTTCGGCGCGGCATCTTTGTTGTAGTTACCACCTGAGCCATCAAAGGAATCAGGAGATGGTAGATAGATTGGGAATCGAGCTTCTAGCCAGCGCTGGGCAACAGGTTGCTCGCCAAGTTCAGCCAGCAGCGGCACGCCCCAGCCACCAAGTTTGATGTGTGGTGTCGAAGGGTTTCCGGTCGCGGGATCGTTGCCACCGGCAAATAGGCCATAGCTGGTCGTGTAGGTTGGCAGGCGATTTTTCTTGGTGTGGAACGTTTGGACTGCGATTCCAAACTGACGCAGGTTGTTGAGGCATTGCGCTCTGCGCGCTGCTTCGCGAACGGCGCCTACAGCAGGTAACAACAGACCCACAAGAATGCCGATGATCGCAATGACCACCAACAGTTCCACCAGCGTGAAACCGGTACGTTTTTGATTCATAGCCAACGCTCCTGCGTTTAGAAGAATAGAAAGGACAAGTCCCGCACGAGGGCAGCGTGTTCAGGCCAGGACGGCAGGATCATCCAAAAGGCCCTGCAATGTGTGGCGACTCATCTCGCCACTTCCAGACACAATGCCGTCAGAAAAAGAGAACAAACCCGAGCTGCGGTCTAGCTTGTATTATCGTAATTTCGGGGGATTTTTGCAAATGCATCCGGCCGCGATTTCCTAATTTTCACAGTTTCAAAGCTGTCAGCTCGCCGTCACCCCCTGGTGGGTGAACCTCCCGCCTGTGTGCAGACGCAGGTTCTCTGGGGAAGTGTTCCGGTCTGCCAACGCGCTGTGAGGGAGCCAACTGGACAGTCGTTTGGGCATTCAACGCTGGAATCCGTTCGGGTTCCAGGTCACGGCGTCAGGGCGTGCCCGCCGCTTCGGCAGGCACGCAACCGTTGTAATCGCTACCAAAGGGCTAGATTCCCGTGGTGACTTCCTGCCAACCGGCCGGTGGGGGGAATTGCCCGAATTATGCTGTCACCCAGCCAGCGATCAGTTCAAGCAAGACGGGTCGCGTTGTACATTGGACTCTCGTTTTGCTTGTTGCCTGCTCGTCGGATTTCTCTTGATCGTGCCGCTGCTTTACCTGGATTACAACCGCACCACGCCCACCGCCCCAAGTGTCCTGGAAGCGATGCAGCCTTACTGGGGAACGTATTTTATGTTGCCCGAGCAACAGCATTGGCACGCAACAGCCATTGATGAAGCGGTCACCGAAGCACGCGAATCCCTGGGCGCCTTAGCCGGCTGTGAAGGATTCGAGATTGTTTTCACCAGCGGTGGCACTGAATCCAATCAATTGGCGATCGCTGGTTTGCTGGGCACGCAACACAATGCTGGCCGGCCTCAACGCGGCGGTCACATCTTGGTCAGTGCGTTGGAGTGCGATTCGGTGCTGGACACCGTGCAGCGTTTGGCCCGTCAAGATCCAAGCTGGACGGTCGAACAGATTCCCATCGCTGGCAACGGCTTGATTGATCCGCAGACCGTTGAACAAATGATTTGCGGTGAGACCCGCCTGGTTTGTGTTCAGGCTGCCAATCCCATCTTGGGGACCATTCAACCGGTCGCGGCCATCGGCGAACTCTGTGCTCATCGAGGCGTTCATCTGCACTGCGATGCGACGCAACTGTTTGGCAAGATTCCCGTCAATGTCAAGCAGATGAAAGTGGACACCGCTTCGATCAGTAGTCACAAGTTTTATGGCCCCAAGGGAGTGGGCGCTTTGTATGTGCGTCGCGGTTTGGCCATGGAGGGAATTCATGGCGGCGATGCTGGGGAAATGGGGCTGCGGCCCGGATCTCCAAACGTCACCGGGATCGTCGGCATGGGGGCTGCCGCACAATTGGCCGAGCGATTTAGCTTGACAGCCGAAGACCCCTTGGAAGAATTGCGCGATCAATTCATCGCTCGCTTGGAACAGGCGATGCCTGATCCGCCGGCGGTGATTGCGGCACCAAGTGAGACCCTGCCCAATACAGTGGCCATCGAAATGCCGGACGAAATTGACTTGCTCAAGCGTTCGGCCAGAGACTTAGTCATGAATTCTGCCACCTGCTTTGATCCCCCCGACTATTTTGTTCGGTCGTTGCGGGCGATTGGAATGACCGATCGGCAGATTCGTCGCTCGGTCAGTTTTTCGCTGGGTTGGACCACCAGCAACGAACAAATCGAACGGGCAGCGGAATGGATCGCCGCGGCCTACTACCGTTAATCGATGGCGTTTCCAGACGCCGTCACGCATTGCCCCTCTGTTTGCCTTCGCAACGACTTCCCTCCCCTCCCACTCTCTCGCCCGCTAAAAAATGATGTCACGAACGTTCCACGGTTGCGTCGCTCTAAGCGTCTTGTTCGCCATGTCGGTTGCCGCCACCGCACCGCTTCACGCTGCCGAGCCGCCGGCAATTCAAAAGATCAAGGTGGATGGATCGATTCGCACGTATCAGGTGGGCAATGTGGCTGTCGCTGGCCAGCCCAGCCCCCAAGGCTTTCGCGATCTGAAGAAACAAGGCTTCACCACCATCATCTCTCTGCGCCATCCGGACGAAGAGCGTTTTGATCAGGAAGCACTTTGCGAAGAGCTGGGGCTTGAGTTCGTCCGTCTGGTGATCAGTTCACCGAACGACTTGAATCCCAAGTTGGCAAAGCGTTGCAGCGAATTGATGAGCCAAGCGGATCAGGACTCCAAGGTGCTGTTGCATTGTGCGGCGGGCGCACGTGCCGGAGCCGCCTGGGTCGTGCATCGCGTTTTGCAAGAACAGCAGGACGTTGACAAAGCATTCGCCGAAGCAAAGCAAATGGGCTTGGCGGTCAAAGAGCTGAAGGCGGCGGCCAAGCAGTGCATTGACGCCAAAAAATAGTCGCTGAGCAGCTTGATGGCATTCACGCCAGTGGCCAGTCGTAAGTCAGTGGCCAGTCGTAAACCAGTGGCCAGACAGGCCGCTGATTTTCGCTCCACTGCATTACGGCGAAGGCACCGTCGCTGACTCTTGGGCATTCAGAGGTCCTCGTGTTGGCGTGGCTTCAAAGTCTGGGGAAGGTTCCGCCGCGGGCGGTGGGTCTGTTGCTAACGGGGCCAGTGCCGGTGTTGCTTCGAAAGCCGGTGCTTCTTCCACTGCCGGTGCTTCTTCGGCTGCAGCAGGCACTTCGACCGCTTGCCCTTGGACTGCTGACGCTTCTTCGACCGGCATTTCACTTTCAGGCACTTCGTACACTGCTTCAATGACCGGTGGTGATTGATGGAGCGACGCTTCGGTGTCACTGAGCGTGCCATAGGGGATGGGTTCCCCTTGTCGGCGGATCGGCAGATTGCAATCATTGCATTCGTACGCTGGGAAGGCTTCCACGGTCGTGCCAGGCAACGACAAGAAGTACTCGGCGTCGATCGGTTGATCCAACCAGATGTTGTCCGGCGTCAGTTCCATGGTTCCGAGGTCGAACTGCAGGTTGCGACGCACGACTTCGTAGTTGACATACACGTTCAGCAACGTTTCTTGGGCTCGTCGCAGGGACGCCAATGCACCACTGGTGTCTCGAGCAGCGGTCGGGCCGCTGGCCAGACCACGCGAGTCACGGAGTTCTCGAATGTCTTCGTTCAGTTGAATCTGGTCGGTGGCAATCTTGACCGATTGGCGACCGTACTCAAATGTCAGTCGGTTGACTTTTAGTTGGCGGATCTGGCCGCGCATCAATCGCCAGATGTTGTCTTCGTATTGATAGTACGTTCGTTTGCTGCGTTCGTACTCGATCAGGGCTTGGCGATAGGTGTTGCGTTCCTGCAGTCGTGTTAGCGGTGCATCCCACTGGAGGCTGGCGGTCAGCGATCCACTGTCACTGTTAAACGAGAACGGTGTTTCGCCGTTGTTTCGGAAGCCACCATCGAATCGCAGTTGCAATCCACTTTCCAGATCATCGGCGTTGAATTCGATCAAGCGATAGGAGTCCACCAAGGCGGCTCGAGCGTTGGCCCAGTCACGTCGGTTGCGACGGGCAACCTCGAAGGCCTGGGCTGGCGAGATTTGGATGACTGGCAAGAACGCTGTTTCCGTTCGTGCACGAGCCTGGATCAGTTGCATTGACAACACGTCTTCGCCCAATTCGGCGAGCAAATCCTGAATGCTCAGCACGAGCTGTTGGCGAATGTCATTGGCCAGTTGTGCTGGATCGGATTGAGCTCCCGCATCGGTGTTCAGGTATTGCTGCAACTTGGCGTCGATGACTTCAATCCGCGCGTTGTAGCTGTTCAGGCGTTTGAGAAGTTTGTTGTGAGTCTCGGTCAGTTCAGCGGGCAGTTCCGGCAGATCCGACGTGTCAAAAATCGAATCGTCAACTTTCTCGATGTTCATCAAGGTGCAGATGCAATCCAATTCTTCTTGGTAGCCCGCCTGCAGTTGCTGGCTCTGCTCGATGCGAAGCGGCACCGTTTCTTTGAGTGTCGTAATGTCGCTTAGGACGTTTTGTGCATCCGGCCCGGTCAGCTGCGACAGGAACGCTTTGAGCGGTTTGAGTTCGATCTCCATGCGGGCGAGAATCTGTTCGACCTCAGGCGTCCACTTCAGCGTTGAAGCCGGCAGCCCGGTGGTCTCGTCAATGACTTGTTCGCCCAGCCCTAACAGTTGAATGTTCAATTCACCGATTGCTGTTCGCAAAGCGATCAGGTCTTCTCGGCGAGATTGCAGCCGTTCATCGATGAGTTCAAAACTCTCCAGCAATGGATCTTCGATCCGCACGCACAGATAAGGTGGCAAGCCCATGGTTTGCAGGTAACCGTCAATGGTCGCTTGGTAGGCTGCTTGCGTGCTGACCAACGAACGTTCCAAATCGATCAAGTCGTTTTGCAGCTGCGCGACCTGAAGCCGTTGCCGGAGGATTTCTTCGGGATCATCAGGGATCGTCGTTAGCAGTTCAATCAGCGTGTTCTCTAGAATCAGCTTGCTCTCACCGGTCCGAGCAATGTTCTCTTTCAGGAACTTGATTTGCAGTTGATCTTGTAGCAGTCCCATGAAGCCACCGGCTTGTGGAACCGCAGCACCGAACGAAATGCCACCACCACCACCGCCGCCGCCAATGCCGCCAAATCCAGAACCCAAGCCGGTAAAGCCTTGCAAGCCAACACCGAATACACCGCCACTTCTGCTGACCTGACTCTCTAGGCCACGCCCAATGGTCACGTTCAAGTAAAAGCTTCGCCGGTACCGTTCAAACGCTCGCACATTGGAAAGCAAGCGACGCTCCGACAATGTTAAACGTTCCAGGACGCGATCCCGTCCCGCGTTTCTAAGCAGTGGTTGGATGAACGAGAAATTCAAAAAGTTGCGTGACGTGGGTGCATACTGATCGTTCGGACCGCTTAACTCCCAAACGATACTGTTTGCTAGTTCAACGACCATCTGGCTGCCGGTTGCAAAACGACGTGTCATCGAGAGTCCGTCACTGAGAGTCGCACGTGTTGAGTCACCGACGTCC
Organism: Stieleria bergensis; assembly: GCA_007745635.1. Classification (GTDB taxonomy): domain Bacteria; phylum Planctomycetota; class Planctomycetia; order Pirellulales; family Pirellulaceae; genus Stieleria; species Stieleria bergensis. The sequence goes on along the minus strand of CP036272.1, from coordinate 5,520,034 downwards.
GGGCCATCAACATCCAGTGCCGACGCGACATCACCAAAGAACTGAGTGTCAAACAGGAAGCGTTCACTGCTAACGTCAAGTGCTGACAAGTAAAGCTGTTCTAGCTGACGCTGGTACTCCGGGGAGTGCAGGAAGGCCAGCTCCACGGTCGAGTCGGCGTTGAGGACCAGAACGCCGTCTTCGTCCAGCGGTAAGTACTGCCACCAATCAGGACTCTCCGCCGCATTGGTCACACCCGCCGCGTTCCACAACGGATAACCTCGTTTGCCATCGACGCACTGCATGTAGCGATTGGAGGCTGGATCATCCACGGGGATTGGCTGGAAGTCTAAGTCGAATGGATTGAACATCCGGCTGCGAGGATCAACCTCGATGTTCAGCCGCCCAACCGGTGGACGAGCAACGTGTGAAGCCTTTTCACTGATCAGTTGATTAACTTCTTGGTCCGCCTGCTTCCGGTAGAACTGTCGATGGCAGCCTGTCAGCGTGGTCGCCAAACAGCAGCACGCCAGCGCGATGACCAGCAGGCCACTTGAAGAAGCGCGGCATGCTACCGAACCAGAGATTGGATCGAGGCCAAGCCCGTCGGAAGAATCAGCCTGAACGCCTCGCGGATCTCGAGGTCCGATGCTCAAATATTTGACGCTCAAATATTTGGCCTTCAGAGACTTGGCGCTGAGTTTCAATGCGGCGATCAATGATTGGTGCACGGCGACTTCTACAGCATCAGTGTGAAACGTTGGTGGGGCATCAGGTCGTTCATTCATTCCAAATGGCACTAACGGTGCAATCAGAACAACCCATCCATCGATTCGGACGCTTGTGGGCACCCTGGCTAGTTTTTTCCTCACGACATGCACAGGTGTCCAGACACGCACAAAGTTCCCAAAGCCCCCCTTTTGAATGTGGTTGATTCGTCGCTCATGCAGCGCAACGGTCACGGTGTCGAGCGAGACGTCACGTTGCCGCGCGAGACGTCACTGGGCCGCGATTCTGGCGTCACGTGAGCCGGCATTGCGTTGGTCAAGCCGGCCAATCTCAAGCTTTTCAGGTAACTCGTTTGGGGAGGGCCAGCCAGGAAGTCGTCAGCCGACTCGGGAACCCTTGCTCTGGAAACCTTTGGCTTTGGAGGGGATGCACGACAGCGATCGGGCGCGTGGGCGAACGGCGCCGGTCCTTTGCGTGACAGATCGGGGGAGTGCTGGCTGGAAGTTGGCTGAGGTCCAATTTTCCTGCGCACCGGCGAGATTTTTGAAATACAATGCCTTGCGACGAACGTGGCTCAAAGTGCTTCAGATCGAGCGAGAAGCGATGAAATTAGCCGCAGACGAGGTCGAAATGAAGGATCAACCGCCCGCTGAGATGTGGGTGGCCCCAAGTTTGATTGGCCTGATTGGCTGAAATGGTGGCAAAAACCCTCGTTTGCGCTCCAGGTCGACTGATTGTTTGAGGGAAGATCTGTCGAAAAAAGAGAAAAGCTTGACGCTCTATCTTGCCCAACTTAGTATCCACGAACCGAAAAACGGCGTCTTATCACCCAAATTCCGATTCCGCTCTTCTGGACACCCTGGCTCCCCTCGCTGTTTAGGCCTGAGGCAGCCAGCGAATTGATCGTGTTCGGTCTGGAACGTGTTTGGAGATTGTTGCCGTGTTGAAGTCTGACTTGATGTCGCTTCAGCCCTGTAAACAGTCAGCCACTACCGGAATCACCTTCGCCTGATTGAACTATGAAATTTGCACTGCTTGGTTTTCTTGTTGTTCTGTGCATCACCTTTATTGTGATGCTGGTGAAGTCTGCCAAACAAATTCGTTGGTACTATCACGTGGTCATGGTTTTGAACCTTGGCTTGGTGATTGGGCTGCTGTTTCCGACAGCCGTTGCATTGAAAAGCCGCATGGCGTGGCACGACCTGAAGGAAACGTTGGAGGCGCGAGCTGCTGATCTTGAAGCAGAGCATGATCTGATTCTCAAGGGTGATGAATCGGATCCATCGATTGGCATTGGACTCCGTCAGTTGCGACATGAGTACTCGTTGCTCAATGCGGAAGTCGGTTTTCACGTGGCGGGAATGACAGGCGCCCAACAGCAAGCGGGCACGTTCACGTTAAAAAAATCAGCCCCCCAGCCCGTGGTCGATCCGTCGTTGGGTATGCCAGCGACGCCTGATCCAGCGGCCTCTGCACCCAAGCCGACCAAGCCAATGTTTCCCACCGACTCGGTGGTGTATGCGTTCCTTGAAGAACCGCTGGAGCAAGGTCAAACTGCTTTGCCTCGGTATTATGTTGGCGAGTTTAAGGTTTCACAAAGCACTCCTGATACCGTCACCATTCAGGCCCAGGGCCAGCTCGAGCAGATTCAGCGTCAGATGTTGGCAAACTCGGGGAACCGCACTTGGACGGTGTACGAAATGTTGCCTTTGGATGGTCATCAACCGTTTCTTCTTGAAGGCAGCGACAAGATTCTGCCTGAGGACAACATCTTTGGCTCGGTCGATAAGAATTTGGTGGCTCAGTTGTTCAGCAACCGCAATGTGATCGGAAACATGCTATCGGCGACTCCGTTAGTCGAAGGCAAACCGTCAGAACGCGAACTGTACTTGGCCAACATGGATGCGTCGACTGTCGCCTACCTCAATGATGGTCAAAAGATCGAGCAACAAACCAATCTCCCACCAGAGGCCAATCGCTGGAGTCGCGTTCAGTTCCAGGCGAATTACGAGGACGTTGTTGACAGTCAAGATGCTGCTGACCCCGCCGACGTTTCTGCGTTCGACATTCTTGGGAAGGCCAAGGACATTCGCTTGCACGTCGGTGATGGCGAAGGCAAGGTTGTCGCCAAGAAAGGTGACTTTGCGGTGGTGGACTTTGACACCCAGAAGGAATGGGAGAACAACCAAGTTGCTGTCGTTGTCGGCACCTTCTTTGTTCGATCCTTGGTTGACTTCCGCTTTGAAATTCGCCGACTGCGAATCAGAGTTCGCGAGGTGGCCGATCGCATCAAAGTCGTGCAAGAAGAGCACACGCTTTTGGAATCGGCTCAAGCCACGCTCATCAAGTTACTGGCACAGCGTCAAGAAATTATCTTGAAGCTGGAAGACGACATTGCACAGGTGGAAGTTGAAAACACTGCCTTGGACGATTACCTGGCCAAACAATCGGAAGCTCTGAGAAAGCTGCAAGAAAAAGCTTCTCTTCTGTACCGGGAAAACATCAGTATGATGGAAGAGCTGGAAGCTTATGCGAGCGGCCAAAAGGTTGACGAGACCTGAGCCTAACAACTTGAGTGACCCTGCGTCACGCTTCTGTTGGTCGCTGCATCCTGTTAATGCAGCGAGAGACGCATCAGCTGGTACTGGTATCGCCGCGTCCGCAAACGGAGTCCTTCGGACGCACTCTGCGATTCAGTGACCGCTGGCAGCGGGTCTTCTGGATAGACTTCAAAGCTGTGTTGAGCCACCTGTGTTCCATCCAGCTGGATGCTCATCTCCCAGGTCCCCAGTTTGTCATCGATGGGCGACCAAATGGTGTCTCCCAAGTAGAAATCCCAATCATTGGATTTCACGTACAGTTGCCCTTCAAACGCTGGTCTGACGCGTCCTGCGTCATCCAAAATGCCGGGATGCTTGATCTGGTATTCCAGCAAGCAATTCTTACCCTGCATGATATTGACCACCATGCCAAACTCGATGTCGATGCGAGCGGGGATATGATCGGCGACCTCGATGAAGCGTGGCAGATCTTTGGCATCGGAATCCCAGGTGGCATAAACACCATGGCTTCGCTTGCGAACAACAGGGCGTCGCTTGGACATCACAGATCGATGGGGATGGGACTGAGGAGGAAGAGCATGATCATCACAGTGTCTGGCATGAACCGCACAGTGTCTGCCGGGGACAGCACAGTGTCTGCCGGGGACAGCACAGTGTCTGCCGGGGACAGCACAGTGTCTGCCGGGGACAGCACAGTGTCTGCCGGGGACAGCACAGTGTCTGCCAGAGACAGCACAGTGTCTGCCAGGGACAGCATCGTGTCTGCCGGGGACAGCATAGTGTCTGGCAAGCAAGTTGCTTAGCCCCGGAAATACTGCCCCTGGCTTAAGTCCAGATTGCCACCGCTGATCACGACGGCGACTCGCTGGCCGGCAAATTGGCTGCGTTGTTGACTCAATGCTGCAAAGGCGACGGCGCCAGAGGGTTCAACGATGGTGCGTGTGTGCTGAATCAGTGTGCGTGTGGCCTCAGCAATCTCGGTTTCGGTGACCAAGAAAATATCGTCCAGGAACTGGCGAATGATGGGCAGTGTTTGCTGTCCCACCTGGGTTCGCAGGCCATCACCGATGGTGTCGTAACGCGCTGGCTGTTCGTGTTGACCTGATTGCAGAGAGCGAAAAGTGTCATCCGCCCAAGCGGGTTCGGCGGCGCAGACGCGAATCGATGGACGCGTGTTCTTGAGAGAGGTCAGTGTCCCCGCTAGCAATCCGCCTCCACCGACCGGAACGATCACAGCATCCAGGTCATCGACCTGTTCCAGCAGTTCCAAGGCCATCGTGCCCTGTCCACAGATCACGTCGTGTGATTCGAAGGGATGAACCATGGTGGCGCCGGTTTGCTGCATCACCTCGGCGGCTTTGGCTTCACGTTGGTCACTCGCGGGTTCGCAAAAGATCGGTTCTACACCATAGGATCGCACCGCATTGATTTTCATGACCGATGAGTTGTGCGGCATCACCACATGCGCAGCGATCCCCACTCGCCTCGCCATCCTGGCCAGCGCTGCGGCGTGATTCCCCGAGGAATGGGTGACGACACCGCTGTCGGCTTGCTGAGGGGTTAAGTTGCGAACCGCGTTGGCAGCCCCTCGCGCTTTGAAGGCCCCGGTGTGCTGTAAGTTTTCCGCTTTGAAAAACAGCCGACAACCAAGCGATGCATCAAGCGTTTCATTGACCAGTAGCGGCGTTCGGATCACATCATGGCGGATCCGATCTGCCGCCGTTTGAACGGATTCCAGTGTCACCATTTTTCATTCCCTGCTGCTGTGAAGAGCTGTCAATCGAATGAATCGATCCGTTTACTTTTGAATGGGCAACGCGATTTCCAGCTGGTCACGGCCCCGCCGAATGGTCATTTTGACCTGTTGCCCGATGGATTTTTTTTCTGCGGCATAGGCTAGCAAGTCTGCCTCGCGGGCGAAATCGTCTCGGCCATCGTAGGCAACGATTAAATCGCCTTCCCGAAAACCTCTTCTGCGTGCCGTGCCATGGGGGCCATACTGGCCAGCTCGTTTGATTCGCAAAGCCATTTTGCCGGCCGGAATGTTGGCTTGAGCACGTTGTGCTTCGGATGCGTTTTCCAGTACCAAACCACCTAACGCGACACGTCGCAGCCACCAGGTTCCCACTCGCCAGGAGGTGTCATCAAGTTGTCGCCAGCCCGCGGGAAGTTTCAGTTCAGTTCGCATCTCGCGGCCATCACGTTGGAAGCGAACGTTGACGTTGGCACCGGTATCGGGAACGGTGTTGAGAACCCACTGGACGTCCGCCATTGAGATCAGTGGTTGTCCGTTCAGTGACTGGATCTGGTCATCGGCCTTCAAGCCAGCCGTCGCAGCGATTGATGATGGCGCGACGCTGCGAACGGTTGCCTTGCTATGTGGATCCAAGATCAGTCCGATTGATTTCGGGTGAGGGTAGGGCCACAGGATCTCATTCGGAATCGGCTTCTTGGAGCTCCAGTAGTAGTCTCTTCTGGCATCACCGATCTGATGGCAATGGATGCAGCTCTTGACCACGTTGCCTTCGTAGTTCAATTGATCGGTGAAGGCATTCCGCAGCGAGGGGAACCGTTCAGGCGATTTAAACTCCAGCGGTTGGCCTGTTTTGCCAGCTAGAGAGGCTTTCACAGCGTCGTAGTTTTGATGCATTTCCAGGACAGCTTTCAGGGCTTTTTCAAGTCCTTTCAAAGACACGTCGCCGGTCCACTCGGTACGGTGCGAGCGGGTTCCAAAGCGTCCATAGATCGTTTGGTCGGCATTGAGGAAAAACACAGCAAACGACTGGTCGGTATCGTACTGAAACAGATCTAAGTCCAGCCCATTGGTGGAAACTTGCCGCACACAAACAAACTTCTCCAGCAGCGGACGTATCACCGGATGCGTGTCGACGAGTTCATCGTCCAGCTTCACGCACTCGTGGCAGGGCAGGCAACGCAGGACAACAAGGATCGGTTTCCCCGACTCCTTGGCTTGCTGCATGGCCGTGGGAATGTCGTTGTAGATCCAGAAACCTTCGCGCTGGACCTTTTCTTTGTCGGATCGAACAATCTCGTCCCGAGTCTGGCCGGTCGCGATCGAGATGAACCCAAGCCAGCACACCAATAAGATTAGCGAACGCATCGTTTTCTCCCCATGTGTTGAGATGCCTTTCAGACGATCTGTGTTGGGGTCAAGTTTAGCAGATGCGGCGCTCACCGATGGAACGAAGGCAACGCCATTGGGGCGCGTCTCTCCCTGATCAGCCGGTGCGGTGCGTCGTCGGCACAGCGATTGGTCTGAGCCTGCCGATGGCGTTTGCATGCTGTTGGTAGCACTGCGACAGCCCAGCAGCGACTCGCGAACAAATCGACTAGCGAACAAATCGACTAGCGAACAAATCGACTAGCGAACAAATCGACTAGCGAACAAATCGACTAGCGAACAAATCGACTCGCCACCAAGAGTCCGGCGGCGCCGAGTTGGAGCAGACGCCGGGCATCAAGGTCATCGCGAATCCCACCCCCGGTGATGATCTCTCCCTGTGGCCAGCGTTCTCGTAAACGCTGCAGCAAGGCAATGGTCAGTGAAAAGTCACCGGTGCCAACGGCAGCCAGGTCCAGCGCGATCAGGTGCCGGACGCCTAACTGGTTGGCGCGTTGACACCAATGTTGCTCGTGATTTGAAATGCCCAGTGGGCGGCCCTGTTTGTAGTCCAGTCCCAGGGCAACGTGAGCGGGCCCCAGTCGTTCAGCGAGCTCGGTCAAGCAATCAAGCGTCTGCGCTGCTTCGGTGGCCAGGATGAAGCGGACGTTCAGTTTTGCCTTGGTGGTCGCTTGTTGCGGCATGTCACGAAGCTGGCAAAGCCAATCGGCATCGCGTTTGATACGGTCATGGTTGAGCCCCAGGTCCAACCAGAGTGTTGCTGAAACGGGTTGCCTTTCCAGCGGTGTTTGGGAGCACGCGTTGACCGTTTGCAGCCGAAGTCGCTCTTGAATCGCTTCGATGCTTGTTCGCTGAATGGGCGAACCCTGCAGTGCATCCAGGTCCGCGACATAGAACTGGCGTAGGCCTTCACGCCAGTAACAGTCGATCAGCGCGGTGGCTTGACCGTTGATGGCGTGGTCTTGGGTCTTCGCACCATCAAATTGTTTGACGTTGCGATATTGGTCGCGGTTTCCGGCGATTCCATGCACGGCCTTTCCGGCTTGCAGGTCAATGACGCCAATCCAAGGAATGGCTCGCTCGTCTAGCGTGCCGGCAGGCTCCGAGTCTGGCTTCATTGCCGGCGCAGCTATTCGGGCAGGCTGAACAGCGATTCGACTTTGACAATCGCGCAGTCATCGGGGAAGGTATGAATCGCTTGCACCAACATTGACCGCTGGCGGGTTTCGATGTTGATGTAGCTTAACGCTCCCAGTGCCATGCGACCGCTGGAGTCAAATTGGTGCAGCAGACCATCGGTGGGTTGCTTGCCCAATTGTTGCTGGACCATAAAGAACATGTCCGGTTCAACGGACTCAAGTTGAAAGTGCGTCCGATACGAAACGCCTTTGACCACTTCCACTTGTTCGGTGCGACTGCCTTTCAAGTTCTGTGAAATCAGGCATCGTTTACTGGGCAATGGTTGCGAGGCGCTGGTGGCGACTTCGCACAGCGTCAGCGGAGTTTCCAGACCCGTCCCCTGATCAGTGCAATTCCAAGTGATCACGTGGCCACAGTTTGTAATGTTGATCGTCGCGTTGTAGACGCTGCGTTCAATACGGCGCGTTCGCAGAACCCGATACAGTTCCGGGTGAAGCGAACGGCTGAACAGATGAAAGCTCAGCTCGGCGACTTTGGGACGAACAGACAACACGGCTACGGTTTCCTAAAAACACTCAGTAAGAGGAACGAGATCAGGCAAATTCATTATGACCTGTCGCGGTCTCTCAGGTCAAAAACAAAACTCATTTTGCCCCTGAAAGTTTAGGGCCAAAATTTACCGGTTGAGCAAACCTTTTCATGAAAAGAGTGTCATGAATACCGGTTAGCGGGACGCCGACAGCTCGATCAACGCGAATCAATTGCTCGACGTGGGCAGGGCAACAGCTCTACGCTGGGCCGTCCAGTTTCGCCTATACTACTGAGGGCAAGTATAAAGATTCTGGCGCAGCGGTTAGAAGAGCGTTTTGTCAGGTTCAGGAAAGAAATCTTTTTTCGATCTTTGCTCACGGATTCCCATTGACACCCCAACAAAGTACGGCGCGACGCGACGGTTTACTATGGTCATTGTCATCGATAATTATGATTCGTTCACTTATAACTTGGTTCAGCGTCTGGGCGAGATTGATCCCACGATTGATATCCGTGTGTTTCGCAATGACGAATTGACCGTCGACCAAATAAGCGATTTAAATCCTGCTCGTATTCTCGTCTCGCCGGGACCCTGTACTCCCAACGAAGCCGGTATCAGTGTTCCTGTGATTAAACACTTCGCGGGAAAGATTCCAATGTTGGGCGTCTGCCTCGGGCATCAATCCATCGGCCAAGCCTTTGGTGGTAAAATCATTCGTGCACCCGAATTGATGCATGGCAAGACCGATCGCATTCATCATGACGGTCAGGGTTTGTTTGCCGGTTTGGAGAATCCCTTTGTAGCCACGCGATACCACAGCTTGGTGATCGAGCCAGAATCCATGCCTGATTGCTTGCAGGTCGCCGCGTGGACTGATACCGGTGGCGTGCGGCAAGTGATGGCTGTGCGGCATCAATCGTATCCGCTCGAAGGTTGGCAGTTTCACCCCGAAAGCTTTTTGACTGAACCCGGCATCGCCATGCTGACGCAATTCTTGAACTGGTGATCCACCCGAATCATCATGGCCAGGTGAACGCATGCTTGTCCGGGACTCGGTCTTAGCGAAGGCGGTTAGCAATGAATCATGATGTGAATCTTTTGAACCATTCAGCGATCGATCGCAAAGGGGCCCGTTGCGCGGCAATGTCGTTGCTGGGGTTCATCCTGGCGATCGTTACCGCCTCGCTTGCGAACGCACAGGGATTCGTCGACAAGAATGGGCAGTCCGTGTTTGGCGATCAAGCAACGGAGTATGAGCGCATTCCGTTGGAGTCTCTTCCAAAGCCGCCTGCCAATCTCGCTCGGCTGATCAAAAACGGCGAAGTCCGATTGGTCACCGGAGGCGAAGCTCAGATTTCACCGTCGGATATCCCCAGTGGCCAGCGTCTGATGGGAGAAACTCGCTTTCATATCAACTATCAATTCAAGTCGGAAAGTCGTTGGTCACAAACGGCATTGCAACGTGCCCGTGGCGAATGGACGATCACGGTAAGGTTTCGAAAACTGGATTTGACCGTCGATCACGAGGTTTGGTTGAAGTCGCCGCCGAGCACGAAAACGTTCTGGGAGAACTCCGTGGTCAAGCATGAATTCGACCACGTGCGACTCTCGGCTGACCCGCGCATCAGGCAGGTGTTCTTCGATCAAACCAAGCCGATCAAGCGATTCACCGTTCGCCTGGATCAAGTGGCTGACGCGCGAAATCAAATCGATCGCGCGAAGGTGCAGGCACTGGTGCGAGAGAAACTGCGTCAGGCCGCTGAACAGACCAAGGACTTCGTTCAGATCCGCTACCAAGAATTGGATCGCATCACTGCCCATGGCATCAGAGCCTTGCCGGAGGACAGCACGCTCTTCAAAGAGGTTCCCAATTAGCAGCTGCGTCCGGCTGCCGATCCCACGCAAGCACTAGGCCCTGCGTGTGCGTCGCGCCAACCGCTAACGACTTGGTGGCGCAATCGATCCGAGCGCCAGTCCATCTTCGCTGAGCGTTATTTGAGCCGTCTCACCACCGCTGGGCTCGACTTCAAATCGTGGGTCACGCTGCTCCAAAGGAGCCTGTTGTGGCCGCGGTGATTGTTGATAGGTTTGCTCGCCAGCTTGTGAGGCCAGGCTGCCGACGCGGCCGTTGTAGCGATCCATCCGCTTCCACAAACCGCCATAGCCGGCATAGGCGCCGTCTTCACCGCTGGCACAAATTCGGCATCCGCTGCAACTGGTCACCATCAGCGCCGCCACCAGCCCCAGCCACAAGGGGCTTCGTTTTGAGGCGGTTGCCGTTCGTTGAGCAGCGTTTTGACGAGAGATTTCCATGGCGCAGTGCCTTCGCAGCAAAAAAGGGCGGCTCAGAAGCCTCGTGGACAAAAGGAGGCGCATGACCGTTGTTCAACAATCCATGATCAGTTTATCGGTTGTGCCGCTGGCGCACTTTAGGAAAGATTTGAGGATTGTGGCGGTGGGATCGATGTTGCGATTTCATCCGCCGTTTTGGCGTTGCCAACCCCTTCACCCTCACCTCGCTTAGGCTCGACTCTCCCGCCAGCGGGAGAGTTCAGGCAACGAATGGTCGACGGTTTCGCTGCTGCCTGCGGTTGGCGTTGCCAACCCCTTCACCCTCACCTCGCTTAGGCTCGACTCTCCCGCCAGCGGGAGAGTTTAGGCAACGAATGGTCGACGGTTTCGCTGCTGCCTGCGGTTGGCGTTGCCAACCCCTTCACCCTCACCTCGCTTAGGCTCGACTCTCCCGCCAGCGGGAGAGTTCAGTCAATGAAACAGCTGTCGTTTTGCGCTGGGCACGGTTGGGTGATTTATCGGGCTGCCGAAAAAACGGGGCTGACCGGCGTCCACATTAGGGCACGACGTTGCGGGTGCCTTCCAGCTCATTGAGCGCTCGATTGGTCACGCGAACACGGTACTTGCCATCGGAGTTAAACCCTTTTTGATATTCCAGGCCCGCTCGCATTTGTTCAATCACTGGCAACGCTTGTTCGTCGATCTCGTCGAGGACGATGGCCGCGTGCAGGCGTTCCCATTGGTTCCCGGTTTTGAGTTCTTGGATCAGCACAGGCAGTGCCGGTTTGGTGCGATTCATTCGACAAAGGGCTCTGGCGGCGGCTGTTCGGACGGCCGATTCACTGTCGCCCAGTAACTCAGAGGCCGCTGCCAAGCCTTGTTGGCCAGATTCCAGGCCCAGGTTGCCGATCCCGGTGGCAGCCCAGTAACGGATGGCGCTGTCCTCATGTTTGGTTGCGTCGATCAACTGGGGCAAAGCCGACTTGCCGGCGGAGGCGGCGACCGCGACATGTTCCAGTTGGCGCACAAACTCCTCGGCCCCAGGCTGTCGCATGATGGAGTAGTCACTGCCCAGCAGCTTGGCTCGATTCTGAATGATCGGCTCGGGAATCAATCCAAGGTCGCGGGTGTCGCGTGCCCATTGGCCTTGTGCTTGACGCATCCGTTGGAGCACGTCTTGGAGTGTGGGATCATCGGCCAAGTTGTGAATCTGATGCGGATCGGCTTGGCAGTCGTACAGTTCCTCGACAGGTTTAGTGTCGGCAAAGTAGCTGGCCGGAACTCCGGTCAGGTTGCCGGCGTCAAAACGCGCTCGCATTTGATTCATGATCGCGCCTTTTTCACAGGTGTTGATGTACTGGTAATAGCTTTTCAGTGGCTCGTAGTTGCGGATGTATCGGTAACGTTTGTCGCGGACGGTACGAATGATGTCGTAGCGTTCATCCATTCGATCTCTGGCCCCATACACGTACTGGCGCGGTGGTGAGAGTTGATCACCCAAGAAGGCTTGGCCTTGCATGTGCTGTGGGCGCTTGATGCCGGCAAGGTTTAGGACCGTCGGGCCAAAGTCGATGGAGCTGATCAGTTGATCGCTAACACTTCCAGGCTGGCCTTGCAGGTCTGTGCGGTAGGCCTGTGGCATGCGAACGATCAATGGGATGTGTGTCCCCGAATCGTACAGCCATCGTTTGGCACGTGGCAAGCCAACGCCATGATCCGACCAAAATAGAATGATGGTATTGTCGTACAAACCATCGTCTTTGAGTTGCTGGATGAGGTCTCCTGCCCAATGGTCCATGGCTGTGATCAATTCATAATTCCGTTTCCAGTGTTCACGAACAATCGGTGAATCAGGATAGTATGGCGGCAGTGACAGTTGGCTGGCATCCTGGCGCTGCGACTCCTTCAAGACACGGGTGACTTCCCTGTACTTGCTGTCTGAGGCAATGCCTGATTCATGGCAGCCAGTAAAGTTAAAGACCGCAAAGAAAGGCTGCGATGGGTCAGGCCGCGTGCGCCAGTGGGCTTTCCTAGAGGACACGTCCCAGGTTTCTTTAGGTGTCTTGAATTGATAGTCTTGCTTGGAGCGATTGGTGCAATAGTAACCAGCCTGACGCAGCAGAACGGGAAAGGGCTGGATCTGTTCGGGCAAGGTCGCTGTACAACGCATGTGTTGGGAGCCCAGAGTGGTTTGATACATGCCGGTGATGATGCCACTGCGACAGGGCGCGCAGACTCCTGCGGTCGTAAAGGCATGGGTGTACCGTGTTCCCTGGGTGGCTAACTGATCCAGGTGGGGCGTGATCGCGTTGGGATCACCATAGCAGCCTAGATGGGCGCTGATGTCTTCAGCGGAGAGCCAGACAATGTTTGGGCGGCGGTGGGGCGTTGGTGATGCAGCGTCCTGTGCCGGGCTAAACGGGCAGGCGAGAAGCAAGAACACGAGGGCAAGACTGGAACGCAAGAGCATGATTGGCAGCAACGGGGGTGGGCAGGAATCGAGCAGAGGAGTCCAAGGCAGAGAACAGGCGGGCAAAAAAGAAAACGGGTTCGCCGTCCCTCTGATCAGAACAACGAACCCGTGATGTGAAAATCATTCAGGCAAGGAGGCTTATTCTTCGTCCTCTTGCAGCACCTCAATGATGTCAACTTCAAGTTCAACTTCCGTTTCAATGGTCTCTTCGCCAAAGCCAATCATGGGGCCGTTATGGCGATGGATGTCAGCACGAAGAGTGTCCCAGTTGACGACTTCTCGGCCGTCTCTGGTCAGCAGCTTGGCAAACTCATCGGCGTCAACAAACTCGGAAAAGAAGTGGACCGCACCGTCGCCTGTTACGGCTTGGAAGCCCTCTTGGTGAATCGCTCCCAGGCCATCCATGGGGTCTTCTGGATTGACTTCCCAGTCGGCGGGTTTGGTCCATGGCACAGCATTCTCTGGGGCAACTTCAATTGCCATGATGGTGTTGGAGGTGCCATCAAGAATGTCTCGAAAGCGAGTTTCTTTGCCTTCGGAGAACATGGCTTTGTCACCGATGGGGAGTTGCACCACGGTTTCGCCGGGGGCCAGAGTATCGCTTGGTGCCTGGTAAACTGACGGCATGCGTTCAATCAACCGAATGTTGTGCGGGCTGTTCCAAGGTTCATCACGCTTGAATTGTTCGTAAAGCGCTTGTTCGCCCAAGAATGGCAAGATTGCAACTCGCCAGCTGAGCAGCGGTTCATCATCGTCGTCAGTGATTGCTGGGGACGGCATCTTGCGGTACGTGTCATGGTAATTGTGCATCGCAATCGCGACCTGTTTCAGATTGTTTGCCGCTTGGGCGCGGCCAGCAACCACCTGAGCACGAGTCACCGCAGGCATCATAAAACCAGCCATCAGCAGCGGCGTTGCGGTGATACCGTCAATATTGACTCGGACCACGCTGCCGTTGGTTTTGGGACGCATGCCATCACTGATGACGTTGCTGATGCGTTCAAAGTACTTGACGAAGGCAACCGCGATTTGGTCCTCAGGGTCAACGCCTTCGTTCGCAGCAGCCAAGGCCATTTCAGTGCCGAAGGCCATGGCGTCATTGATTAGCTTTTCCAGGCTTTGCGCAGAAGCCTCGTCCTTTGCGATGAACGAGATGGCAACTTTGCTGTCCAAGAAGCCTGGTTTGGCTTTGATGTAAATCGAATCCAACCACTCGGCGACCTGTGTTGCGTCTTGCAGAGGCGGTGGAATCATCGGCTGCATTTGTTGCAGCATGGGGGTTGCCATTGGTCGGATCAGATCGACCGACGCGATGACCGTGACGCCATCAAAGGACGTGACCTTGGTGGCAAGTTCGGCCAGTTTTCCCGGTGGTTCCTGTTGGGCGTTGACGATGTTTTTGACGTAATCGCCTACTCCAGCGACCCAGGTTTTGCTGTCCAGTTGATGAACGCTGATCGGTGGGAACGCTGGCATCGTGTAAACCTTGAGCCCCGCAATTTCACCCGGCTCAAACTCGTTTAAAATCTCTGGCTTCAGCGATTCAATGGCCGTGTCTTCGTTGAACTCGATGATCGCGCCGCCGATGGGGCCCATCGGACCGGGCATCCCAAACACTGCGGTGACCCCGTTGATGTGATAGGGATCAATGCCGACGTGTTCAAGCATCGCAGTTTGCAAGACTTCCAGTGGCATCATCTCATACTCGGGGAGTTTGAGATTAACGCTTGGAGACACGTACACGGCGGCGACAGCATCAGCTGGAATCAATTGGGCCGGCAGCTTGGTCGGCGCTGCGTCTTGGGCAGTTGCAGCGACTGGCAAAACGGCCACTGCGGCTGCCGCCAAGCTTCTCAGAGAAGCCTTGGTCGTTGACGAAAGGAAAGCGGAAAGTTTCACGAGCGGAATCTCCGTGTTGGAAACCAGTAGAAAAAAAATGCGGATGAATGAATGGTCTGTTGCCGCCGGCGGTTTCGGTTTGGTTTGTTGTGGGGGAAACCAAGCCGAGTCAATTGCCAAGCGGCTCATGCGGAGCGACAACTAGAATCCTTGTTGGACCCTTTCACCGCCCGCTCGGGTGAGCATGGCTCGCCAAAGTTTCTTGTCGATTGATTCGGCGATAAAAATGACAGCGCCGTCGCCTAGCAAGATATGAAAGCCACCGGGCTCAGCTGCGCCGACGCCTTGCTTGGCATTGTCCAAATTGACTTCCCAGTCCGCTGGCTTCGTCCAGGTCACCGCGTCTTGCGGATCCACTTGCACCACCATCGGTGTGTTGCTCAGTCCGTCCAGCACGTCTCGGAAGCCCGTTTGGCGTCCCTTGGTAAAGAACACTGGCTCCTTGGAATCTTTGTCACCCAGTGGGACCTGCATGACAGTTTCGCCAGCGGGTAGCACCATGTTCAGCGACTCATAGACAGCGGGCATTTCATCGATCAGCTGGCGGTTATGCGGACTGTTCCAAGGCTCGTCCAAGTGGAATCGTTCGTACAAGGCTTGCTCTTCGATGTAAGGCAAGATGGCAACACGCCAGCTAAGCAAGGCTTCGCCATCGTCGTTGGTGATCGCTTGAGCAGGTAGTTTTTTGAAGGCTGAATGATAATTGTGCATCGCCAAGCCAATCTGTTTCAGATTGTTTGACGTGGACATGCGGCGGGCGGCTGTCCGAGCAGCTTGCACAGCGGGTAGCAGCAATCCGACCAGGACACCGGTGGACGCAACCGATGCCGAAGAGTTGATTTCCACACGAACCACGGTGCCGTTGGTCTTGGGACGCATCGCCTCGGTGAACACTTTGCTGACGCGATTCATGTAGCTGATGAATGACTGTTGAACTGGATCCTCCAGATCCATTTCCGAACGCATCGTTGCAATCATGGCTTGGGCACCGAAGTCAATCGAGCGATTGATCAGCGATTCCAGCTCGGCTGCTGACTCAGCATCCTTCGCCAGCAGGGAAATCTTGGTCGATCCACCTAAGGGCGCAATGACAGTGTTGATGTAGATCGCATCTGTCCACTGGGCGATCTTCACAACGTCTTTGATCGGCGGTGGGATCTGACCTTCGACACTTTGCAGCAATCCCGTGATCATCGGGCCGACTAAGTCCAACGATGCGATGACGGTGATCCCATCGGGCGCGTTGATCTTCGTCGCGAGTTCAGCGAGTTTGCCTTTGGGAAACTGGTTCGCTTGGGCCATGCGTTTGACATAACCGCCCACGCCAATCAGCCACGTCCGAGCGTTCAGTTGATGCAAACGCAGCGGTGGGTTTTCTGGAATCTCGTAAACCTTCATGCCCAAGTACTCGCCCTCACGCAGTTCATCAATGAACTTTAGCGACTCGACGGCAACATCACGATTGAATTCGATCACCGCACCGCCCACTGGACCATTCAGTCCCGGAACGCCGCCCATCACCGTGATGCCATCCACCTGGTAAGGGTCGATGCCTAGGTTTTCCAAGGCCACCGCTTGCAGCACCTCGACGGGCATCATCTCCCAGTCGGGAGACTTCATCATGCGAGTGGGGGACATGAATACGGCGGCGATCGCATCATCAGGGATCATTTCCGCAGCCATCTTGGGCACAGCTTCGCCGGAGGCTGCTGGTGCTTGAGCACTCGCGATGCCAGGCAAGAGGTTCGCAGCGAAGCACAGCAGCAACGCAGCGCAACGAGTCAACGCTGTGGAGTTGCGAGCAAAAGTTAATAAGGTCACGGTCGATGGTCTCCGTCGTGGAAGAACGTGGGGATTTAATAAAGTGAAATGAGTGGTTCTGCGCCGTCTTGCCGGAGCCAACGAGACCTGCAGGAGGCTAGCGGACGCTGCGCTCTGAGACGTTTGGCAAGTTCAGGCCAGCGGTTGGTGTTGGCGTGGGGCGGTTGATGGATAAACTGAAGCGGTGGAATTGCGATTGAGCATTGTGAACGCCCTGCCTGCTTGCTAAGCCAGCCTGCCAATGCCTACCTGCTAAGCCCAGCCTGCCAATGCCCAGCCAGCCAATGCCGAGCCTGCAAGCTAAGCCAGTTCGGAAAAACGCTGTTCGGAGGGCAAGTCGAGGCGTTGATCGATCAGGCTGCCCGCGACAAAGTGAATACACATGATAGACGAGGAAGCTGGTCATCAGGGGCGCGAGAACAAGCGAGATTCATAAAGATTTCTTGTCAGTGAATTGTGTTTGCGCACATCGAAGCAGTGACTGGTTTCAAACACTGCTTTGGCGGCTGGTAAACGCTGTTGCACTCATGTTTTCAGGCTCGATCAGCTTGCTTTGACAACCCTGCTTGGACATCAAACCATGATCCCAAAATCATACGCAATCATCGGATCGGGAGCCGTCGGTGGCTTGTACGGCTCCATGCTGGCTCGTCACGGGCACTCTGTGCATTTTCTGATGCGCTCGGACTATGAATTTGTTCAACAAAATGGTTGGACGATTGAAAGTCCTTGGGGTGATTTTCAATTGCCCCGCGTCAACGCCTATTCCTCGGCTGCTGAATTGCCGCCCTGTGATGTGACCATTGTCGCCACGAAGTCTACCGGGAACGACGCCCTGCCCGAATTGCTGCGGCAATCGACCAGTCAGGGTGGTGTTGTGCTGATCTTGCAAAATGGCTTGGGAGTTGAGCAGCAGGTGGCCGAGTTTTTTGACCCTCAGCGAATCTTCGGTGGCTGTTGTTTTCTCTGTAGCAACAAAGTGGGGCCTGGGCATATCAAACATCTGGATTTCGGCCGCATCGTGTTCGGCCCCTTGCTTACAAATGCCCCATCCATGGAAACCGCTCAGCAGATCTGCCAGCAGATGTCCGGCGCCGGCATCGATGTCCAAGCCTCAGACGATCTGAACATGGTTCGCTGGCGCAAGTTAATGTGGAACATCACCTTCAATGGGTTGTCGGTGGCGTTGGACGCGTCAACGGATCAGTTGATTCACGACCCCGCCTCACTAGCGCTCAGCCGGGACATCATTACCGAAGTCTATCAGGCTGCCCGAGCCTGTGGAGCGGACATTGCGGAGCACTGGATCGAAAAGACGATCGACAACACGCGCAACATGGTGCCCTACGATAGCAGCATGCGATTGGATTTCTTGGCTGGTCGCCCGATGGAGCTCGATGCGATCTTGGCCAAACCCATTGACGTGGCAAAACAGGCCGGTGCAGCGATGCCCAAAACCGAAATGCTGCTTCAGGTGCTGACCTATTTGCAGGCTGCCAAAGGTTAAACGCTCACGCCAAAGCCGGTGGCGTTGGGGTGGGTGGCGTTGGGGTGGGTGGCGTTGGGTTGTGACCCAGCCGGTGGCGTTAGGGTGTGACCAGTGAATCGCTGTTGGGTTTCTTCCGCAGCACGATGGCCAGCGCCGTCAGGCAGAGCGCAAAGACGACCATGCTGACCCACTGTGAGATGCTGAAGGAAGTCCCCAGCTGTCCGCCTTCATCAACCCGAACGATTTCCAGAATGAATCGAATCACGGCGTAGCCAGCAAAGCCACTAAACAGCAAGACGCCGTCTTTGGCAATGAAGCGATCGAGCACACACAGGCTGATGCACAGCACCAACGCCGTCAGGCTGCTGATGACTTGAGCCGCGACCACGGGATTGGCCTTGGCTGGCAAGTCATCTGGGCTGAGATAGAAGTACCGTCCCGAAATCTGCATGCCCCAGCCCAGTGGGACGTCCTCTTCGGGAATGGCGCGGTCAGCGGTTTCTCGTGTTCGCGGATCGAAGTTGCCACGCTCGAATGTTTGTCCTGCCGTGATGCCAAGTGTATCGGCGACGCTGCTTGGCTGCACCTCATCGATGCGATTGGTTTCGGGTTCAATTTGCATTCCCAGCAGCGAACCGCTGGCAAGTTGCTCTTTGTAAACCGGGCTGTTAGGTGGGAACTGCACGGAGAGCGCGCTCGGCTCACAAGCGCCACCGTAACAGCAGCCGTTCATTAGGCAGCCAATGCGCCCGAGAAAGACTCCCAGGAACAGGCATGGGATCAACACGTCTCCCATGCGAAGCATGGAAAGACGGTGGATGCGAGAGAAAATCAGGTATCCCAAGAACCCGCCGATCATCGAACCATAGACCACCAAGCCGCCCTCGGTGAACGATGCCATGCGTTTAAGCGTGTCGATGAAATTGTCTTGAATGTAGTCCTGGCGATACTGAATCACGTAAAACATTCGCGCGCCCACAATGCCTGGGACGAAGACCCAGGGAATCAGTGACGTGATTGTCTCGGGGGGCAATCCGCGCCGTTTCGCGCGATACATGGCCAGACCAATGGCTGAGAACAAACCCATGACCACAAAAGCGCCGTAACTGCGTACCGCTAAACCAACGGGTTGTCCATCGACGTTTTGAAGTTCCGCATTGGGTAGAAAGACCGCGACAACGATCCCTGCAAGCAACCAGAACCAGCCTTCGGTTTTGAGCACTTCGGCTGGCGATGGTGGGCGTGGGAGCGACGTGTTGGCTTGATCACCCGCCGATTCACTCGTTGGGATTGTGTTCTGAAAAGCCACCCATTGGCGATGAGCGACCACCATTCGAATGAAAAAGCCTGCGCCCAGCAGGATCAGCAGCCAACCGATGCCAAACAGGGGCAAGGGGCCGATCTCGTGCGGAATCAGAAAGAGTGTGCGATGCATACGATGTTCAGCGGTCAGCAGTGAATGAGTGGCAGCGGGGCGTTGTCGAGGCCGTCAGCGCCGGGGATGAGCAGACGTTCAGAAATTGATCTGGACCCCAGTTCTGATACTTTTCTACTTTGAAACCATGGGCCGCGTCTAGGTCGGCGGCGATGAACCGCCGGGATTCCCCACCAGTCTGTCGATTGCCTTGCAATCGCGGTCACCACAACTCCTTTCACTTCAATCGTCGTCGCTCACCCAAGCCGATTGAGCCGGGCAAAATCATGAACATGTTTGAAACTCACCCCGTTGGTCGCTGCTTGTTAGGCTGTTTGCTGATCGCGTTGGCAACCGTGGTGGTCGCCGAGACACCGGAAAACGACGCTGAGAAAAAGCCGGCCGTTGAAACGAACGCTGCAAAATCCACCCCCAAAGAGCCCGCTGGCATGCAGTTGACGATCGATATTCAGCAGCAACAGAAAGATGGCTCGTTTGACAATCGCGAAAGTCACTTGGTTCTGTTTCATCAGGGCGTGGCCTATGCCTTTGCCTTGTCGGAACCCCACGACGTGACGATTGTCGATGCGGTCAATTCCAGGATTGCCTTGCTCTCACGCAAACAGCAGACCAAGGCCGTGTTGCCGCAACAGGATGTGATCAACGCCCTGGCCAGAATCAAACAGTACGCCGCGGAGAATGATCTAGAAGGCAAACTCGGTCTCGACGCAGTTGTCGAAGGCAATGCTCCTTACCGAATTCAATTCGAACAGGTCAGCTACCAAGCGACGACCCAAAAGCCCGGCAGTGCTCTGCAGGCTGCTCAGTTCTTGCAGTACAGCCAATGGATTGGTCGCGTGACACTGATTCGTAAACTCTGGCCGCCCCTGTTTGCACGCATGGCATTGGACGAAGCGATTGCCAACGATGGCCAGGTGCCTAAAGAAGTTACGTTAACACTGGGCAAGGGCGATCAAGCGACAACCCTGCGAAGTGTGTTTCGCTTTGAAAGCAATCTCGATCAGGCTGACCTGGATCGAATCGAAAAAGCCAAGGGCATGCTGCGGTTGTACCAAGACGTCCCCGTGACAGCGCTGCCCTAACGACTGGCCCGCAGCTCAGTGAATCTTTGAATCAATCACCGATCGGTGACAAAGCCCAGCCTGCGTCCGGGATGTCCCAGCTGTGAGTATGGAACACCTACGGCGTTCGGCACGCACCAATGCTTTGGGCCCACGTAGAGTGCCGTGGTTCGTTCGGCAATCAGTGTGGAACACCTACGGCGTTCGGAAAGGATGTACATGGGGCCTGTCCCCAGGGTGCGCTGCGCGACCCTGGGCTATGAGTATGGAACACCTACGGCGTTCGGCACAGACGTAGGGTGCCGTGCTTGCCTTGGTTCGTTCGGCAATGAGTGTGGAACACCTTCGGCGTTCGGAACTCTGGATCCGATTGTGAATGCCACCGCCTTGGAATTGGCGGGTGACTGAAGTGCGTTTCTCTGACTCATGTGCTTCGAAGGAACGTCACGCTGCCATGCCGAACGCCGCAGGAGTTCCACATGCGGTTTCGGGCACACCGAGCGGAGAGCAAATGGTCTCTGCTACACAAGGACATTTCGGGGACAGGGCATTTCGGGGGCAGCCCCCGGAGGATGATTGTGATTCCCTTCTTCGTGCTCTTCGCGTCCTTCGTGGTTTATTCCTGGATTCGCGACGATTACAAGTTTTAGAGGACTGTCCCCGCAGGTTTCCATTGTGGAGATCAAGCCGAATTCTCCAGGCGTCAAACGATCAAGTGTTTCGCGGCTCTGGAAAGCAGTTGGCAGCAAGTTCGTCGAACAGCTGCGAAGCAAAGATCTCGGTGAGACCACTTGGTGTGCTCTCATGCTCGACGGTTGCCGCCATCGCAAGGTTTCGGGGAGGCAGATTTTGCCTTCCGGGAGACCATCCTTCAAGTTTTAACAATCAGCGGGACACGTCCCTGCGTCGGGAGGCTGAGACTTGGCGGCGTGCTTAGGCTTTCTTCTCAAAATCAATGTCGCTTAGAAGTTGCTCAGCGGCATCGCTTTTATTGAGCACATAGTAGTGAATGCCTGGCGCACCATTGTGAATCAAATCAATGGTTTGATTCCGAGCGTGTTGAACACCGCATTCAAACTGAAAGTCCGGATCGTCGTTCGCTGACATCGCGGTGCTCATTTCAGTGGGGATCGCTGCTTTGCACATCCCAGCGATTCGTTTGGCCTGCTTGTAGTTGGTCACCGGCAAGAGGCCGGGAATGATCGGCACACGAATTCCAGCGGCTTCGCAGGACTCTCGGAAACGATAGAAGTCCGCGTTGTCATAGAACAGCTGTGTGATGATGATGTCAGCCCCGGCGTCAACCTTGCGTTTCAGATTGTCGAGGTCCGTTTGTGCATTGGGGGCCTCTTGGTGCACCTCGGGGTAACCTGCTACCGCAATGCCGAATTGATCGGCATGGTCGCGACGAATCAATTCAACCAGTTCGTTGGCGTAGCTGAGTCCACCGTCGACGGCTTGAAACTCGTCACTGCCTTGAGGTGGATCGCCACGCAAGGCAACGATGTAATCAGCGCCACGGCGTTTGGCTTCGGTCAGGTAATCGTTTAACTGCTCGACCGTTGAGCCCACGCAGGTCAGGTGCGAAGCGACGGGCAAGCCGCTGATCTGCTTGACAAGCTCGACCACTTCCAGCGTGCGTGACTGCGTCGAACCTCCCGCGCCGTAGGTGCACGTTAAGAAGGCTGGATTGAATCGCAGCAACTTCTGAACGTTGTCCTGCAGATTCTGCATTCCTTTGTCTGTCTTGGGTGGAAACAGCTCAAAAGAAATCTCGCAGCGTTCGCTGTTGGTAAAGAGTGTGGCAAGGGTCATCGATGTATCCGGTTGAGAACCTATCTCCTGTCAGGGACCAAGCCGCTGGTCATCGGCAGCATGATGGTCACGCAACGGTGATGCAAAAAACGTCAGCTTGCGTTTTCGGGTTGGCAGGTCAATGGCAAGTTATTTCACTTAAGCGAGCCGGCGTCGTTTTGGCTCTCTGCAAGCATGTTCGCAATCGCTGCAAGCGCCCAGTGGGGGCAGCCGATTTTACACCAACGATCGCGTTGAGTTTCGCATCATTGCGAGGCTGTTTTGACCCGCCACCCGGCCGATTCTTCAGACGCCGTCGAAGCCAGGTGCAGCAAGCGGTCGCTGGGCGAAGCAATGAATTCGCAAACCGTGCAGTTTACGATTCAAAAATAGGCAATCTGGGGCGCGATTCAGTCCGCACTCTTGTAGGCCGCAAAGCGGCGGGGAATGTAACGCTGCACTGTGATTCGCTGGAGGTGATTCAAGACATGGAATCGACAGCAATTCGCTTGGCGTCAGGAGAGGGCTTCGAGTCAGCATCAGGAGTGCAGTCGTCACGTTTTCTCGAAGGGAAACCGAGGAGTCGTCCACCGCGCCGATCGATTGTCTGGCGCTGAGGAGAGTTTCGCGATGTGTGCCGTGCGATGTGTGCCGTGCAGACGGCATGGACGCAGGCGGCAGTGTGACACGACGGTGGAGCAATGTGACAACGGTGGTTTGCTTGACAGAGGCTCTGTCAACGGCGTGGGCATTCGTCACCAGGTCAGTGAGTGGCGTGAATCGTTTGCCATCGTCTTGATACCGGTTGCTGAGTTCAGCCGTTGCAGGATCACAACAGCTCGTTGATCGAACAAGGATTGGCTTCGTTCAATCAACCGTTGAGAGCGTTTGGTTTTGAAGCGGCTTGGCAACGCGTTGGTCGATGGTCCTTGGCGAGGGTGATTACCCGTGCTTGTTGTTTGCAACCTTGTCGTTGTTGTTTGCAACCTCATTGATCGATCGTTTTGGTAACGCAATGACAAGACGATCCTGTTCAAGACAGCGATTGAACAAGTGCATGAGTGATTGAAAACGTCATCATTGCGATCAAAAACAGTAACGCGGGTAAATTTTTTTCTAAAAACTTTTGGTGGATAAAATGTGTATGACTCAAAGCGTATCCGTCACGTTAACGAGTCCTTGTTTCATTCATCAAGTTGCATGTTCGTGCTTGCAATCAACGCGTTGTTCAACGTAGACAGACTTGGCCGTTCAACGCTTAGAACATACCCAAAACGTTGACATTACTTGATTTATGTCAATCCGGTTTACTTGAGTAACGGTTCAGACAACCTGTCATGAGGTAAGTGAGTGTTCGAAATCATCATGGCGTTGTCGATGCATTGGTGCGAGCACTTGTTGTGCAGTGACAACGGGTGTCCATAGTGAAATTGTCAATGTGTGCAAGCACTAATTCTGCAAAAACATGTTGCGGAATTTGGCGCAGAGCTTACAAATACCGATGGTTTCGTTGAGTTCATGTGATGAATTGATTGGATGATCAAAAAACATGTGGCTCAACATTTGTTGACGCATGGTGAGCCGTGGCCGGTGGCTTGTTGAGATCGGTCTCTGACAAGGCACAATGACTCGCCTGCGTTCTCCTACTCCGCGGAGGAATATCGTGGCCAAGAAGAAAGCAACGAAGAAGAAAGCTACCAAGAAAAAGGCAGCTAAGAAGAAAGCTACCAAGAAGAAGGCAGCTAAGAAGAAAGCGACTAAGAAGGCTAGCAAGAAGAAGGCCGCTAAGAAGAAGGCGACCAAGAAGGCTAGCAAGAAGAAGGCTTCTAAGAAGAAAGCCACTAAGAAGAAAGCTACCAAGAAAAAAGCTACCAAGAAAAAAGCTACCAAGAAGAAGGCAGCTAAGCGTCGTAAATAAGCTTTATGACGTCCCCGGTGGTGACATCGGACTCGAAAACACGACGCCGCTTGGAATCTTATGATCCAAGCGGTTTTTTTATGCCCAGCCAATGAGTGTTGCGGATTTCCGCAGAGCCGGAGGCCGCGATCCGTCGGTCGCCACGCATTGTCGTTGGCAGGCTGTTCTCTAGAGAGTTGGCAGGCTGGGTGCAGGTGGCGCTGCGGTGGTTCGCATGGCGATGGCTTCAACCAGTGATTGTGCCATGCGTTTTAAGGGATTGCCCGCATTGGTGTTGGTTTCGATGACTTCGGCGAGTCGTCCTTCATCACCGGCTTCACGAAGCTGGATATCGATTGGCAGTGTTGCCAGGCAGGCGATGGAAAGCTCTTCTGCCTTTTGCCGCGTGCCTCCAGAGCCAAAGATGTCGTAGACCTTGTTATTGTCTGGGCAGCGGAAACCACTCATGTTTTCAACCATTCCCAAGACAGGGATGTTGACCTTCTTGAACATGGCAACCGCTTTGACTGCATCTAGCAAAGCGACTTCTTGCGGGGTGCAAACCACAACACTGCCGGTGACAGGGATTGCTTGGGACAGGGTCAAGGCAACGTCGCCGGTGCCCGGTGGCATGTCAATGATCAGGTAATCGAGTTCGCCCCACTCGGTCATGCTTAGGAACTGGTTGATCGAGCCATGCAGCATCGGGCCGCGCCAGATCACTGCCTGGTCAGGTTCGACCATAAAGCCCATCGACATGACAGGCATCTCGGGTGCCTTGCCACTGGCGGGGACACTGATCGGGGCAATCCGTTTTGACTCCGTCATCGCGGGTCGCCCCGTCAGTCCCAGTAAGTGTGGCACGCTGGGGCCATAGACATCCGCATCCATTAGGCCGACTTTGCAACCAAAGCTGCGGAGTGCCAGTGCGAGGCCGGTTGCGACGGTGCTCTTGCCCACGCCACCTTTGCCACTGCCGACAGCGATGATGCTTTTCGCACGCAGCGCCGATTGGCCAACACGCGCAGCGGGCCGAGGGTGAATTGCCGTGGTTAATTCAGACCGGCAACCGGGGAACTTAGCGGACAGCTTGGACTCAATTTGCTCCAACACACGTTGCTCGATGGGCAGCGAATGCGTTGAGAGTCCGATGGTCGCGTGAATCGATTGACCGTCGACGGATACATCGACGATCTGTCCCATCGATCCCATGGGACGGCCTGTCTCGGGGTCCAAGTGGTTGTCCAACAACTGTTGCACAGCATCGGTTGAAATCGATTGGGAGTCAGACATTGTGTCGTTCCTGTGTGGAATCTCGCGGAGAGTTTAAAAGCGGCAGTCGCTGGCACAGTTTAGGGATCCGTAAAGTTAACCGACGGCCGTGATGCTGCAAGCCAGGACGGCTAACGCGACCGGTCCGTGGACGCTGGCAGGTGGTGTGATTGGTGGAGTGAAACCCTCGTCCCTCTAAGCTGGCACCACTTTGGGCCTGTTGTCATTCTGGTTGATGTTGCGTTTCCCCTTGTTGTCTCTGGGCAATCGCGATTTCATCCAACCGGGGCTTGGTTCGTAGGGTGCTGTGCTTGCACGCACCGGTGAAATGGCAGCGCACCGTTGGGCGGCAATCACGTGGATTTTCCGCATCCGCACCACCGGACTCGAAGATCTTCAAAGCAGTGATCGCAGCTGGCACTTGACCGTCACCTGGGCCATCAGTTGTGCCCTTTGATCACCCGTGCCGAGCCATCAGCGGTGTCGTCATCGTTTACGGTGCGGCCAGTTGTGGTTTGGTCAGAAAACGCTCGGGCATTTCGGTTGCTTGTGCGAGCGGAGTGTCGGCGCATAAAAAAAGCGGTCGAACATCGAAATGCTCGACCGCTTCGCAGACCGTGTCTCGAGACCCGTGAATGTCGATCAGAGATCAACCTTAGCAGGGCATTCGCTTAGCGAGCCCAGTAAGCACTGGTTTGAAGGACACGACGCTGTTGGTACAGGCTAGCACTTGGGTCAACAACCGGTGCTGGTGGCATTGGTGGAGCCGCGTTGGTCGCTGGGACGTTGGCTGGAGCCGGAGCTGGAGCCATTGTCGCGCCACCGCATCCGCAAGGAGCAGCGTCGCAGGCGGTGTCGCAACCAGTGTCGCAGCAGCTTTTCTTGTGCGAGAACAGCTTGCTCAGCAGTCCGCCACATGATTTCTTGCTGCAGCAGCCAGCAGCTTCGCAGCCACAAGCTGGTTCGCAGCAGCCAGCGGCTTCGCAACCGCAAGCAGGTTCGCAGCAGCTAGCAGCTTCGCAGCCACAGACTGGTTCTGCACATCCGCAGCCAGCAGCTTCGCAGCCACAGACTGGTTCTGCACATCCGCAACCACCAGCTTCGCAACCGCAAGCAGGTTCGCAGCAGCTTTTGCGATGGTGCTTGAACAGTCCAGCCAGCAGGCCGCCTTTCTTGCATCCGCAAGCAGCTTCGCAGCCACAAGCGGGTTCGCAGCCAGCAGCTTCGCAGCCAGCAGCTTCGCAGCCACAAGCAGGTTCGCAGCAGCTTGCAGCTTCGCAGCCACAAACGGGTTCTGCACATCCGCAACCAGTCGCTTCGCATCCGCAGGCGGGTGCAGCATCGCAAGCTGTGTCGCAGCAACCTTTGTTAAGATGGTGGAACAGCCCACCGCCCTGAGTTTGGCAGCAAGCCATCATGCCAAACAGCAGGGTCATTGTCATTAGTGTCCGCATCATCGGAACCACGTCTCCCTTACGTATATACATTGGTTAATTGGATGACTGAATCATCTGCGTAGTCGCCAAGTGCCCACACGATCGTCAACAACAAGTTGTCGAAGACCGAATCAAGGACACCCTCTGAGCACAACAGGGAGAGGCTTCAGGCTCGCACCTGTCATGTCTCCTTGATCCTGTGGTGTACAGGTTGCGGTGGAACAACCCTTGGCCATTGAATGGCACTTGGTATCCGTTCGCAGTGGATCATCCAACCTCTCTGGAGCCTCCGTTGCCCTAGAGAAATCTGGGTCGATCACTTTCAGCGGCCTGACACCCACGTCATGGCGATTGCTGTTGGTGACCACTACGGGTATCGGAACAGCATTTTGCGATGTTTACTGTTTGGCCCGATTTTGGGCAGGTTGTAAAGGTTTGTCGGTTGGCCAAAGTTGCCCGTATGATGGGGCCGTTTAGATTGATCCGGTTAGCAGGACCGGCGAGTTTGCCCAGGCGTCAGAGTTTCTCGTCTGGCTGGGGGCTGGCGGTCAGAATACCCCCAATGAGTGGACGGGCGGTTCACGCGAGTATTTTGCCTCAGCTCTCTCATTGAACCCTCTCGATGGCCCTTTGCTGCCATGTTCCACTCTAGAAACTGGCCCTTTTGGGGTGTGAGGCTAGTTGCGAAGCTGGTCCTGTTGTCTAACATGTAGCCGTGAAGCCAGATATTCAGGCCACAAAAACTTCTTGATCGGTGGAACACGTGCAAGCCGAGCAGCCAACATTTGGCTCATCCGTGATAAGATGTAGAGTTTCCAACGATTAAACAGGGTGTCTTTCAGGTGTGCGGCTAAGCTGGCTGCTAACTGAAACCAGGCATCCTAACAGTGCCCCTTCCCACCTCCAAAAGTCACCTCCAACATGACTTCATTGAAACTTTGGCAACGCTTTGCTGCGTTGTTGTTTGCCGCCATGTTTGTCGGCACCTGTGCTGAATCAACGCAAGCCGCGGATTGGCCGTACTGGCGCGGCCCGAACATGGATGGCACCGCAGCGGTAACGGGATTGCCTGACGACTGGGATCCAGACGGCGGCGAAGGCAGCAACTTGCTGTGGAAACGTGACGATATCGGTGGACCCTGTACGCCCATCGTCATGGATGGCCGGTTGTACACCATTCAGCTAAACCATCCCGGCACGGACAAGCAAGGTGAAAAGATTGTTTGCTTGGATGCCAAAACAGGGAAAACACTCTGGGAAACCGAGTACAACGTTTGGCTTTCTGACGTGCCCGCCGAACGAGTTGGCTGGTCCAGTGTCGTCGGTGATCCAGAAACTGGATACATCTATGCACTTGGATCATGTGACATCTTTCAATGTCTTGATGGCAAGACGGGTGAAGTGATTTGGAGATTGCCACTGCACGAGCAGTTTGGAATGCTCAGTACCTACGGTGGGCGAACCAATTTTCCAATTGTTCACGAAGACTTGGTCATCATCAGCGGGATCATCATTAACTGGGGTGATGCAGCGAAGCCCAACCATCGGCTGCTAGGACTCAACAAAAAAACGGGTGAAGTCGTTTGGTTTAGCGGCACGCGTGACTTGCCCTACGACACCACTTACAGTGCACCTAGCTTGGTCACCATCGATGGCCAGCGGCAACTGATCATGGGTGCTGGTGACGGAGCGGTCTGGGGTTTTCAGCCTCGAACCGGTAAAGCCCTGTGGAGTTACCAGCTTTCCCGACGCGGCCTCTTTGCCACTCCACTGGTCGTTGGTGATCGCGTCTTTAGTTCTCACAGTGAAGAAAACCCCGGCAAGCTTTCCAACACGATGGGTGCTGCGGTTGGTTTGCGAGTTTCAGGGACAGGGGATGAGACCAGCGTCACACAGCTATGGCGACAACTCGGATTGGTTTCCGGTTACAGCGAACCCGTGTTGGTTGATAACCGACTGTACCTTGTTGATGATCGCTGCAAAATGTGGGTCTTTGATGCTGAATCAGGCAAGGTGATCGTGGAGCAGAAAGCATTCGTCGACAATCGTCAACGCAGTGCGCTCCTGTATGCTGACAACAAGATTTATGTGACGTCTGAGAACGGTCGCTGGGCAGTTTTAGAGCCCACTGAGGATGGCTTTGAGGTGCTCAATAAGGGCCGCCTGCGTAGCACCAAGTTTTCAGCGTCTCCGATCGTGGCCGACGGACGCCTGTACTTTCCCAGTAGCAACACGTTGTACTGCGTCAGTAATGAGAAAGCTCTGCAAACCGATCAAACCTTCGAATCGGCGATGGGACCTGAAACGCCTGTCGATCAGGATACAGAGATTGCACAAGTTCAAATCGTGCCCGCCGAAGCATTGCTAAAGCCCGGCCAGACCTTGCAGTACAAGGTCAACGTCTTCAATGCGATCGGCCAGCTATTGCCCACTCCCGCGGAAGGCATCACGTTCGAAGTCATCGGTGACGGAGCAACGGTTGAAGGGAGCACCTTGACGGTTGCCAGCGATGTCGCTCACACGGGCATCTCAGTGGTGGCCAAGTACGGCGACGCAAAAGGCAGCGGCCGAGCAAGAATTGTTCCACCTTTGCCGTGGAAGTTCACCTTTGATGATTTGAAAGATCCACCACTGTCCTGGGTGGGGGCTCGCTACCGTCATGTGATTCGTGACATCGATGGCTCGCCAGCACTGACCAAGGTGACCACGATTCCCAAAGGGGCTCGTAGTCGTGCTTGGATGGGCCCCAGTGACATTGCAAACTACACCATTGCGGCCGACGTCCGCGGTGCACGCAAGCTGAACAAGTTGCCTGATATCGGTTTGACCAATCGTGGCTATGTGTTGGGCTTGCGGGGTGAAAGCCAGCAAGTGCAGGTTCGCACCTGGGCAGCACAGCTGCGAATGGCCAAGTCAATTGACTTTCCTTGGAAAGAAGGCACCTGGTTCCGCATGAAGTTGCGAGTGGACATGGAGGAGCAGGATGGAAAACCTGTCGCTCATGTGCGCGGCAAGGTTTGGCCTCGCGATCAAAATGAGCCCAAGGACTGGACCATCGAAGCGATCGACACGGCACCCAACGAACCGGCTAGCCCCGGCTTGTTTGGTAATGCGAAAGATGCTGAACTTTATCTGGACAATGTTGAGGTCACTGCCAACGATTGATTGACAGTGATTGAAGGTTGCGATGTCCGAATGGGCCAAAGCCGGTCAGAGGGCTTGGACGCTCGTTGGGCACTTGTTGAGCTCATCATCGCCGCCGTCAACGCAAGTGACCAACAACCAATTCGGCCGCAGAGTGTGGCCAGACAACGAATGAGAATTCTTTGCCCTTACCTCCCATTAGCGGCAAAGAAACTTCCACCTCCCACCTCCATGTTTTGAGCCGGTCCCCACGACCAGATCACAATGCGAAAACAAGAACTCTCGGCGTTCTCTTTGATTCTCACTTCCTGTTTCCTTGGCTGTATGGCCACGGTGATGTTCAGCGGTTGCAAACCAGCAGCGCCGCCGGTTGCTGACGACCAAGTGTCCGACAACACCACGCTGACTGCAGAAACTCCTGTTAGCGAGACGCCCGCGGACGAGCCTGATGCTCTCAAGACGTCGTCGGAAGACGACAAAGTCGCTGACGTGCTGGCTGCTGGCGGTGACTGGCCACAGTGGGGCGGAACTCGTTTGCGAAACAACGTTCCCTCGGTCACCAATCTGCCGTCGACTTGGAACGTGGGCGGATATGACGTTGAGCTGGGTGCTTGGAGTGACAAGAACTCCGAGAACATCGCTTGGTACGCTGAACTTGGCAGCCAGACCTACGGCAATCCCGTTGTTGCTGATGGCAAGGTGTTCGTTGGTACCAATAACGGTGCCGGTCACTTGAAGCGTTATCCCGCGACAGTAGACCTTGGCTGCCTGTTGGCCTTTAGCGAAGAAGACGGCTCTTTCCTTTGGCAGCACAGCAGTGAAAAACTGATCACCGGTCGTGTGCACGACTGGCCGCTGCAAGGTATCTGTAGTTCACCCTTGGTCGAAGGCAAACGCTTGTGGTTTGTGACCAGCCGCGGTGAAGTGCGTTGTGTGGACACCGAAGGTTTTCATGATGGCAAGAATGATGGCCCGGTCCAAGGTGAGAACGCTCGGGTCGCTGATCTGCCGATGTCGTTGCCCGAGGACGAAGAGCTTGAAGGTGAGCCGCCAGTGCCGCCAGGAAAACAAGCCATCGCCGCTTTGAAGGAAGGCAATGTTGCAGACGTCTTGAAAACCGCTTTGGAAAAAGCGAACGAAGCCGTCGAGGGTGATGTCACCGTTGAGGCCACCGGTGACACTTCATGGAAGTTGACCGGCACGTTTAACGGCGTTGATCGGACGCTGACCGTCAAGGTGGCTGGGCCTCGCCTGAGCGTGTTCAAAACCTTGGGCGTGGATGACAAGCGAGACGCCGACACCATTTGGATTTACAACATGATGACCGAGCTGGGCATCAGTCAGCACAACATGTGCTCGTGCAGCTTGACCAGCTATGGAGACTGGTTGTTCATCAACACCAGTAATGGTTTGGATGAGTCGCACATTAACTTGCCTGCTCCGGAAGCTCCTGCGTTCATTTGCTTGAACAAAAACACCGGCGAGTTGATCTGGCAAGATGCTTCGCCAGGAAGCAATATCTTGCACGGCCAATGGTCCAGCCCCACGGTGGCTGAACTGGGCGGCGAGATTCAAGTTTTGTTCTGCGGTGGCGACGGCTGGTTGTACAGCTTCAAAGCAGCCGGCGGAAAAGACGGTGAGAGCGAATTGCTGTGGAAATTTGACTGCAATCCGAAGGAAACCGAATGGATCATCGGTGGTTCGGGAACACGGAATAACTTGATCGCGACGCCAGTGGTTTACAACGACTTGGTTTACATCGGTGTGGGGCAGGACCCCGAGCACGAAATCGGTGAGGGCCACCTCTGGTGTATCGATCCAACCAAACGAGGTGATGTGTCACCAGAGTTGGCGATGAAGGTTGAAGGTGACAAGCGGGTTCCGATTCCTCATAAGCGAATTCAGGCCGTGATTCCTGAAGAAGGTGAGATCGCGGTCGATAACCCCAACTCGGCGGTTGTCTGGCACTACGCCATGCAGGACACCAACGGTGACGATGAAATTGACTACGAAGAAGAGATGCACCGCACCATCGGCACTTGCGCCATTAAGGATGACGTGCTATACATCGCTGACTTTGGTGGCGTGGTCCATTGCTTGGATGCAAGAGGCGACAATGGCCAGCCCAAAGTTTACTTTACCTACGACATGTTTGCCCTCAGTTGGGGGAGTCCGCTGATCGCCGATGGAAAAGTGTTCATCGGTGACGAGGACGGTGAGGTTGCTGTCTTTGAATTTGGTCCGCAATACAACGAGCCAATGGAAGAGATCAACATGCGTACCAGTGTTTACAGCACTCCGATTGCTGCCAATGGTCGCATCTACATCAGCACCAAAGACAAACTGTTTGCTATCGAAAAGAAAGATTGATGCCAAAAACTGTCATCGACTGTGGGAATTGTGGACCCGATTTCCACTCCATTCGTCAGTTCATCACCAGTAACTTTGACGCCGTCGTCGTGCAGACGCGCGACGCGGAAGAAACACTTGATGTGTTGAAGGATCGCGAGGTAGATCTCGTGACCGTCAACCGCAAGCTGGATCATGATTACTCTGATGGAATCGAAGTCGTTAAAGCCATCAAGGCGAACGGCAACGGGGCTGAGGTGCCAGTCATGCTGGTCACCAATTATGAGGAACACCAGCAGTCAGCCATGGAAGAAGGCTGCGTGCGTGGCTTTGGAAAGCTAGCGCTTAACGATCCCCAGACAGCCGACTTGCTAAAGCCCTTTCTAGGTACATGAACGCACCGTTCCGAAAACTGCTGTCGGCAAAGATTCATCGGGCCACAGTGACTCAAGCCGACGTGGATTACGAAGGCAGTCTCACGATTCCGCCGGAGCTTTTGCAGGCTGCCAAGATCCATCAGTATGAAGCGGTTTGCGTTTGGAATGTGACCCGCGGCACGCGGTTAGAAACCTACGCAATCACCGGCTTGCCGGGCTCCAGTGACATCTGTGCCAACGGCGCGGCCGCTCACCTGGTCCAGCCAGGTGACCTAGTGATCATTGCCTCATACTGCTTTGTCCCTGAAGAACTGGCGGCCAACCATCAGCCTCGCTTGATCTTTGTTGATGCTGCCAACCAGATGGTGCATCAAGGTCCGGAGATCGCCGGACCGCAGCGCCGCACGGAAGTTGACAGCCAGAGTGTTGAGCCCCATGCTGGCTCGGATGCCGCGTCTGAATCGCGGGATTGCATTACGACCGTTTCAACTTGACCCAGGCTTTGCCGTGAACCAGTCAGCGACCTTTCTTGTCGTGGCAATTGTCGTTGGCTTGTTGACCGGTTGTCTGCTGGGAACTCAGCCAAGTATCAACGGAGCTTTAGGGGGCGCGGTCAAGTACCCTCTGCAAGCGTCGCTGATCTCGTTCATCACCGGGACCTCGTTGCTGTTGGTCTTGACGATTGTCTCGGGGCAATTTCCGCCTGCGTTCGTTAAGCCGCCCTCTGAGTTGCCTTGGTGGATTTGGTTTGGTGGTGCCGTCGGTGTGGTGATGGTTTCAACCTCGCTGTTCTTTGTCCCTCGCATTGGGTCGTTGTGGTGGTTTGCTGCGGTCATGACCGGACAAACGATCACGGCTCTTTTTCTGGACCATTTCGGTTTGCTTGGCAATCCACGCAGTCCAATCAATGGCTTGCGCATTCTTGGCGTTGTGCTGTTGCTGCTGGGCGTGTTTAGCATCGTGGGGGCGAAGTATTTGGAATACAAACGCACGCACCCCGCGTTGCAAAGTGATGAGCAAGCCTCCAAAGCGCTCGATGATGAAAGCGGTTTAGGTTCTGAGTGACTTCCTCTCGCTGGGCTGGGTGCTGGCCGCCCGTTTGGTGTCTCAGTGTCACCGTTTCCTGCTGTGGTTGTTTTTCGCGTCATCGTGCCAAGCGCGCTGGTGGCACAATGTTCTGCATGGTTTAGCCGGGGGGCGCGGATGGGTCGTGTCGGTTCGTGGTTGCAATGACCGCCGTCTGGATGCAGGCGTGATTCCCCCGTTTGGCATTCGCTCAGCCCGATTGGGTGGATGGCAGGTCAGGTAGCGGAACGAGATCGCTCTGGTGAGCAGCGCATCTTGCTAAAGAAGCCAGGGGCAACTGCGATCGTTGGATGATATCTTCTTTTCTGCAGGCTATAATTTGATCTTCTGCCTTCTTGCCCACCTTCCCGACGTTTCGATCGCTGTGCACTGATCCTAGCGTCTTTGTTTGAGATCCACCCCATGCTGGGAAAGCTTGCTCCAATTGTTCTGTGCGTCTCGGCGGTCGTGTGCCAGAGTTCCAACGCTTGGTCCGCTGAAACCGTTGAATTCAATCGCGACATCCGTTCGATTCTGAGCAATCGTTGTTTCAATTGTCACGGGCCTGACAGTGTGACGCGTGAAGCGGGGTTGCGATTGGACCGACGCGAAAGCGCCACAGGAGAAGCCGATTCCGGTGAACGAGCAATTGTTCCCGGTGACATGGAACAGAGTGAACTGCTGCGTCGTGTCGTTGCCACAGACGACACACGCATGCCGCCTGAAGGATCCGGTGATCCGTTAAGTGAGCAAGAGATCAAACTGCTATCCGACTGGATCCAACAAGGGGCTGCCTACCAAGAGCATTGGGCATTCATTCCGCCAAGCAAACCTCAAGTGCCGGCAGATCCACTTGGCAAGGCAGCCAATCCCATCGATCACTTTGTTCTAGCCAAGTTGCATGACCAAGATGTGCACCCCGCACCGCAAGCGGATCGCGAAACCTTGATTCGTCGTGTTGCGTTTGCATTGACTGGATTGCCGCCGACGCCGGCGGAGATCGATCGGTATGTCGCTGACAAGAGCGATGATGCGTACCTACAAATGGTCAATCGCTACTTTGACTCACCGGCGTATGGTGAGCACATGTCGCGGTACTGGTTAGACCTCGCACGTTACGCGGACAGCAATGGCTATCAGTACGATACCGAACGCCAGCAATGGGTTTGGCGAGACTGGGTGATCAATGCGTACAACCAAAACATGCCCTTCGACCAATTCACATTGGAGCAATTGGCTGGCGACTTGATTCCCGATTCGCAGCCCCAGCAGCGATTGGCGACCGGTTTCAATCGCAATCATGGCATCACGATTGAAGGCGGAATTATCAGTGAGGAATATCGCACCGAATATGTGATGGATCGCGTGGTCACGACGGGGCAGGTTTGGCTCGGTTTGACCATGGGCTGTGCTCGTTGTCATGATCACAAGTACGATCCCATTTCGCAGAAAGAGTTCTATCAGGTTTACGCTTTCTTCAACCAAGTCCCCGAGCGAGGCAACAGTGGCTTTGATCCACGCGAAGTGATTCCATCCCCCTTGGATCAGAGTGATGCATTGACCGAGCAGATTGAGCTCTACAAGAAACGCCTCGCTGATCCGGCCGAGATTGAGCCTGCGTTTCAAAAGTGGGTGAGCGAGTTATCGGGTTCGACTGCCAAGCCCTGGGGCATCCTGAAACCGGAATCGTTCACGTCTTCCGGCGGAGCAACGTTGACATTGCAAGACGATCAGTCGCTGCTGGTCAGCGGTGCGAATTCCAATCAAGACACTTATGAGATCGTTGCCACAACGGATCAGCTGGAGGTCACGGCCGTTCGTTTGCAAGCCCTGACGGATCCATCGCTGCCCGGTGGTGGGCCCGGTCGTCATAGCAATTCAAATTTTGTGCTGACCGAATTTGAGCTCGAAGCGTCCAGCGTTTCGGATCCGAAGCAAACGCAAACGGTCAAGTTTGCTCGCGCGTTTGCAGATTACTCGCAAAAAAGTTACGAGATCGCCAAGGCCATCGATGGAGTTGGCGGCAATAGCGGCTGGGCGGTTGATGGTCCCAGTCGGAAAGAAAATGCGACGGCTGTTTTTGTGGCTCAGAAACCCTTTGGATACGAAGGGGGAACCCGGCTAACATTCCGGCTCAAACACTTAGCAAACTTCGCCACTCATGGTGTCGGCAGGCCCAGGCTGTCGTTGACCACAGAGGCGGCGGATCGTGTTTCGCTGGAGGGACTGCCCCAGCAAATCTTGGAGTTGGCCAAGCTGGACGATCTGCAGCGAACGAAGCAGCAAACCCAGCAGTTGCGAGACTACTTTGTAACGTCCGGCAATCCCTTGAAGCCACTGAAGGAAAAGTTGGCAAAGCTTGAAAGCGAACTCAAACGCCGCGTGCCAGCCACGATGGTGATGAAAGACATGCCCAAGGCTCGCAAAACGCATGTGCTCGATCGCGGCCAGTATGATCAACCCAAGGAAGAGGTGTCTGCGAACACGCCGGATGTGTTTCCAGCGATGGATGAATCGATGTCTGTCAATCGACTGGGGTTTGCTCAATGGCTGACCTCGTCTCAGCATCCTCTGACTGCGCGTGTTGCCGTCAATCGATACTGGCAGCGTTTGTTTGGCATTGGGTTGGTGAAAACATCCGAGGACTTTGGTGTGCAAGGTGATTTGCCCAGTCATCCTGAACTGTTGGATTGGTTGGCAGCAGAGTTCATTGACAGTGGCTGGGATGTGCAACACATTCAGAGATTGATGTTGACTTCGGCAACGTTTAAGCAGTCTGCCAAGATCGCGGACAAGGGCGCCGTGAAGGATCCCGAGAATCGTTTGCTCGCACGCGGTCCCAGCATGCGACTCGATGGTGAAGAGGTTCGTGACATGGTGTTGCAAGCCAGTGGGTTGTTGGTCAATCACATTGGCGGACCAAGTGTTTACCCTTATCAGCCCGCCGGTCTGTGGCTGGAATTGAACAATCGTCCTGGCTATTCAAAAGCCTATCCTCAGGGCGCCGGTGAAGATCTGTACCGACGCAGTTTGTATACATTTTGGAAGCGTACGGTACCGTCCCCGATGATGACAACCTTTGACGCGCCGCAGCGTGAGTTTTGTACTTCGCGGCGCTCACGCACCAACACGCCCTTGCAAGCTCTGATGTTGCTGAACGCTCCGCAGTTTGTCGAGGCGGCAAGGCATCTTGGGCAAGCCATGATCCAGCACGGTGGTCAAGAGATCGATCAGCAGATCACCTACGCGTTCCGCCTGCTCACTTCGCGTCAGCCTTCGGATGCGGAACTGGCGATTTTGCGAGAGGCGTATCAAGAGCAGTTGGCAGCCGGGGAAGGCTCGAAGACCGCTCTGATCAATTTAGCCGTCGGTGATTCGGAAGTTTCCTCCGAAGTGCCTGGCAATCAATTGGCTGCTGCGACCGAGGTCGCTCGGCTGATCATGAACCTCAGTGAAGTGATCACCAAATAGTTTGCTCCTCCACTGGCTTTCCCTTCGAAGGGATGACCGCTTGACTGTCCGAGCTATGAATTCAACTCATCGATTGTCGATCCGCATGCCGATTCATGTCAGCGTTTGCCTGGCATTGGTACTGCTCTCTTGGCGACCCGTTTGGTCACAGGAGGTGCCTGCCGATCATGTGCAACGAGCGAAGCAGGGGACGCAACTGTTTCAAAAGACCATTCGGCCTGCGTTGCTTGAACATTGTTTGGCCTGTCATGGCGGCGAGAAAACACGCGGAGAGTTTGATCTGTCCTCACGTGAACGCTTGCTCGAAGGAGGTCAATCTGGTGAAGTCATCGACCAAGAGTATCCAGAGGACAGCTACTTGATGCTGTTGATCGCGCATGATGATGAACCCAGCATGCCGCCTCAGAAAGATCGCTTGCCACAAGAGTTGATCGATGCTTTCCAGCTTTGGATCAAGCTGGGGGCGCCTTACGACAAGCCGCTGATCGAAAAACGCGACGCGGAGCCAAAACCGATGCAGGTCACCGATTCGGATCGCGAGTTCTGGTCCTTCCGGCCGCTGGCCAAAGTGGCTCCGCCAAAGGTGACGGGGCAATGGGCTCGGACGGACATTGATCGATTTGTCTACAAACGTTTGCAGGACCGCGGGCTTGCGCCCAATCCAGCTGCGACCGACTTGGCTCGGATTCGACGGTTGTACTTGGATGTGATCGGATTGCCGCCGACTCCCGATCAAGTTCAGCATGCCCTGTCCATTCCGCACCAGCAATTGGTTGACGAATTGTTGGACAGTCCCCATTACGGTGAACGTTGGGCTAGGCACTGGTTGGATGCGGCTCGCTTCGCCGAAAGCCATGGCTTTGAACAAGATTATGATCGCAAGTTTGCCTATCACTTTCGCGACTTTGTCATCAAAGCGCTGAACCAGGACATGCCTTGGGATCAATTCGTTCGCTGGCAGATCGCCGGTGATGAGCTCGCTCCCAATGATCCGTTGGCGATGATGGCGACGGGCTTTCTGGGGGCTGGAGTGTTTCCCACTCAGCTCACCGAAAAGGAGTTTGAAAGCGCTCGCTACGATGAACTGGATGACATGGCAGCGACCATCGGTACATCGATGTTAGGGCTGACCATTGGATGCGCTCGCTGTCACGATCACAAGTATGATCCGATCCCCAAGGAAGACTACTATCGCTTCATCTCGACCTTTACCACAACCATTCGCAGTGAGATTGAGATCGACTTGGATCCAGAGGGTTTTGCTGCGAAGAATGACAAGTGGCAGTCCCAGCATGATCGGTTGCTCCAGGCTCGCGACAGTTATCGTGACTCTCCTGAAGTCAAGTCAGGCTTTGATCGCTGGCTTGCGTCCCAGGCTCCGGCTTCGATTCCGCTGAGTCCCTGGTCCACGTTGTCGGACGTTAACGCTCGCTCCAATCAGGCCGCGACGGCGTTGACTGAACAAGCGGACGGGGCGATTCTGGCAACCGGTAACACGCCAGCATTTGAAACCTACACCGTGGACGCAACCCGTCAGGGTTCAGCGATCCGTTATCTGCGAATCGAAGCGTTGACGCATGATTCGATGCCGCGCAAAGGTCCCGGACGTGCCGGGAATGGGAACTTTGCACTTAGCGATTTCAAGTTGCTCGCTGCGGAGGGGGATGACGAAAAGCTCAAGCCGGTCAAGCTTGCCTCCGCACAGGCCACACACCAACAGAACACGGGGACTTTGTCGGTCGAATCATCGTTTGATGGTGATCCCAAAGGCACCGGCTGGGCGGTTGATTATGGGGGCATTGGCAAAGATCAAGCCGCTGTGTTTAAGCTGGAAACTCCGATTGAAAGCGACGGCCAAGTGCGTCTGCAGTGGCAACTCACATTTGCCAACAATGGCCAACATAGCTTGGGCCGATTTCGCTTGTCCGTTTCGTCAGATCAGCAACCTCCAGTGGTCGTTGGTCAGACCCAGATCGATGGCTTGGCAGAGGCACTGGCAGCACTGAAACGCAATCAGCTAACCGATCAGCATCGTGACACGCTGTTCCCGTATTTCATTGCTGACGACGCGAAGTACTCGCAGCTTGATCAAGCGGTCACAAAGTCGCTGAGCCAGAAGCCGGTACCGAACCAGACCAAGGTGCAAGTGTCCAGTGAAGGCTTTCCACCGACCAAGCATCATGCGGATGGTCGTGGGTTTCCACACTTTTATCCAGAGACTTACATTCTCAATCGTGGCGATCCGAATCAAAAGGAAGGCCTTGCGACGACGGGCTATTTGAAGGTCTTGATGCGAGATGATCGAAAGTCCAGTGATTGGCAGGTCAAACCGCCCGCCGATTGGACTCGCACCAGTTACCGGCGCGCTGGGATGGCAAACTGGATGACCGACGTGGATCACGGCGCTGGACATCTGCTGGCCCGAGTGGCCGTGAACCGGCTTTGGCATCATCACTTTGGGCGTGGCATTGTGGCCACTCCGAATGACTTTGGTTTGCAGGGTGGTCAGCCAACGCATCCCGAGTTACTGGATCACCTGGCACAGGAGTTCATTGATGCAGGCTGGAAGCTAAAGTCCATCCATCGCCAGATTCTTAACAGCGCCACTTGGTTGCAAAGCGTCCAGCCCTCGGCTGACAAAGCTGCAGTCGATCCGGAGAACCAATTGCTGTGGCGTTACCCGTCGCGGCGTGTGGAAGCGGAGATCGTTCGTGACACCATGCTGGCGGTCTCTGGTCAGCTTGATACACAAATGTTTGGCCCTGGCACCTTAAACACCAATCATCAGCGGCGCAGCATTTACTTCATGATCAAACGCAGTCGGTTAGTGCCGATGATGCAAATCTTTGATCAGCCGGAACCGCTGTCCAGCCAGGGCAGTCGGCCCAGCACGACCATTGCTCCGCAAGCGTTATTGTTTATGAACAACGCCCAGGTCATCAAATATGCCAACGCTCTTGCTGGCAGTTTGCCGGACCAAGAATCCGAGGCTGCAGTGAAAGCCATTTATCAGCGTGCCTTGGCACGCTTGCCCAGTGAACAGGAACTGCAACTTGATTGCCAGTTCATTGAGGCTCAAGCGGCCTCTTACCAGAACGCAGGGAATCGACAACAGCTCGCGCTTGCCGATTTTTGCCAAGTCATTTTTGGACTCAACGAATTCATCTATCTGCCATGATCATCAATCGACGACAACTGCTGCAGCGTGCCGGAGCTGGTTTTGGAGCCGTGGGACTGACCTCCTTGCTTGCTGAGGAAGGTCTGTTGGCTGCCGAAAGCACCGATCCCTTGGCTGCTAAGCAGTCGCACTTTGCAGGCAAAGCCAAGAACGTGATCTGGCTGTTCATCAACGGCGGTCCCAGTCAAGTTGACACGTGGGACTACAAGCCTGAATTGGAACGCATGGATGGCAAGGAGCTGGAGGGGTTTGACAAGAACACCGGTTTCTTTGCCAATGCGGTTGGACCGCTGATGAAGTCGCCGTTCAAGTTTTCGCCACGCGGTGAGTGCGGAAAAATGGTCTCCTCGTTGTTTCCCAAACTAGGGGAACACGTCGACAAGATGGCCTTCATTCATTCCGGGCACACAGAAAGTAATAATCACAGTCCGGCCCTGTTCATGATGAACTCCGGTCAGCCTCGCATGGGGTTGCCTTGTGTGGGTTCCTGGGTGACCTATGGCTTGGGCAGCGAAAGCCGCGACTTGCCAGCGTTTGTTGTCATGTCGGATCCGCTGAATCGCGGTTTGCCCAAAGGCTCTGCTGCTAATTGGGGTGCCGGATTTTTGCCAAGTGTTTACCAGGGGACTTGGCTAAAACCCAAAGGCGATCCCATCGAAAACTTGAATCGTCCCCGGCATATGAATGCGGTTCAACAGCAGCGTCAACTGGACCTGATGGCGCAGTTGAATCAACAGCACTTGGACAAGCTTGCTGGAGACCAGGAGCTGGAAGCTCGAATCAAAAGCTTTGAATTGGCCTATCGGATGCAAAACGCTGCCCCCGAGGCGTTTGACGTCGATGGTGAACCTCAGCATATCAAGGAACTGTACGGGCTGGGGAACAAGCAATGTGATCACTTTGCCCGTCAGTGTTTGACCGCTCGGCGAATGGTCGAACGTGGTGTTCGATTCGTCCAAATCTATTCTGGTGGCATGGAAAACCAACGCAGTTGGGATGGTCACAGCGATATCCAAGGCAACCACTCTCAGTTTGCTGGCGAGACGGACACGCCGATCGCCGGCTTGCTAACGGACTTGCAGCAGCGTGGTTTGCTGGAGGACACGCTGGTGATTTGGGGCGGTGAGTTTGGCCGGTTGCCTCTGTCACAGAAATCACAGAAGCCTGGGCGAGACCACAACCCGCATTGCTTCACTACCTGGATGGCTGGCGGTGGTGTCAAAGGTGGCATCAGCTATGGCGAATCGGATGAGATCGGCCATCATGCAGCCGTCGACAAAGTGCATGTCAACGATTTGCATGCCACCATTCTGCACTTGCTAGGCTTTGACCACGAAAAACTGACGTACACGTACAACGGTCGACGCTTTCGATTGACCGACGTGGCTGGCGATGTGATTCATCCTATTGTTGCGTAAACCCTCTTATGAAGAACGACATGAACCTAGACATTACGCGACGTCACTTTTTTGGTCGCTCCAGCACGGGACTTGGCACCATGGCCTTGGCCTCGCTGCTGAATCCGAACTTGTTGTCCGGCGATCAGCCCGCCAATCCTGCCGTGGCGGGCAAGTTTCCTAACTTTGCGCCCAAGGCCAAGCGAGTGATTTACTTGCTGCAGTCCGGGGCTCCTTCGCAGGTTGACTTGCTGGATTACAAACCGTCGCTGGAGAAACTTCATCTAACGGATTTGCCCGACAGCGTGCGAGGCGGCCAGCGTTTGACAGGCATGACGGCCGGTCAGAAAACGTTTCCCGTCGTCAAGTCGCCCTGGGCATTTAGACAGCACGGTCAGTCCGGAACCTGGATGAGTGATCTGTTTCCGCATTTGTCGAAGGTTGTGGATGACATCTGCGTGGTCAAGTCCATGCACACCGAAGCCATTAACCATGACCCTGCAATTACCTTCTTTCAATCGGGACACCAACAACCGGGGCGTCCTAGCATTGGCGCTTGGCTCAGTTATGGATTGGGCAGCGAAACAGAGAACCTTCCCGCCTTTGTGGTGTTGTTGACCAAGAACACCTTCCATCAAGCTCAGCCACTTTACGATCGTTTGTGGGGGAGCGGATTTTTGCCCTCGCAATATCAAGGTGTCAAGTTTCGCAGTCAGGGCGATCCCGTGCTCTATTTGAATGATCCGACCAACCGAGACGCCGCAGCGCGTCGGGGGATGCTGGATCGTTTGGAAAAACTGAATCAGTTGCGATTCCAACAGACGGGTGATCCGGAAATCAATGCCCGAATTGCTCAGTATGAAATGGCTTATCGGATGCAGACTTCGGTTCCAGAGTTGGCGGACTTCTCGGATGAACCCGAGAGCACGTTCGAGCTTTATGGTGACGAAGCAAAGCAACCCGGTAGCCATGCGGCGAACTGTTTAATGGCTCGACGAATGGCCGAACGAGGCGTCCGCTTCATTCAAGTCTTCCACCGTGGTTGGGATCATCACAGCAACGTCAATAAGTACCTGCCGAACCTGTGTCGTGAAACCGATCAAGGATCCGCCGCCTTGATCGCTGACTTAAAGCAACGTGGCATGTTGGAAGACACGCTGGTGGTCTGGGCAGGTGAGTTTGGACGCACCGTGTACGCTCAAGGTCGCCCCGAAACATTTGGTCGTGATCACCATCCGCGATGCTTTTCGATCTGGATGGCTGGGGGTGGAGTGAAGCCCGGGATCAGCTACGGTCAGACCGATGACTTCTGTTACAACGTCGTGGAAAATCCCGTGCATGTGCATGACTTCCATGCCACCATGTTGCACTGTATGGGCATCGATCACGAAAAGCTAACGCATCGATTCCAGGGGCGAGACTATCGGTTGACCGACGTGCATGGACACGTTGTGAAAGACATTCTGGTTTAACCGCACTGCCGCCATTAGCCGTTCGCCACGGTTCTTTCAACAACACTCTCCCGCCAGCGGGAGAGTTCAGTCAACGGTTCTTTCAATAACACCCTTGTATGTTACATTCTAGTGGTGTTTCGTTGGACACTACAGATGCAGTTGCTTTAGCCTCTGAGCGTAGCGAAGAGGCTAAAGCAACTGCGGCCGACGGCAGATCGTTGACCCTCGAGTGCTGCAACGCAGATACTGTGCGGGAGCTGGATCGTCGTCGGCCTTTGGTAAATAGCCCGAACAGCCGCCTGAGCCGA
Source organism: Stieleria bergensis (assembly GCA_007745635.1). Lineage (GTDB taxonomy): Bacteria > Planctomycetota > Planctomycetia > Pirellulales > Pirellulaceae > Stieleria > Stieleria bergensis. Next base: position 5,476,339 of record CP036272.1, on the reverse strand, counting down.
GACAAGCTCTCGAGCTCGCATTTGCAAGGAAGGGATACATCCAAGATGAGTTTTCAACACTTTATCGGAATCGATGTCTCAAAAGCCAAGCTTGATCTCGCGTTTGATGAACAAGCCACGACAACAGTCGTTCCCAATGATCCAAAGGGAATTGATGAGCTAGTGGATTTGTTGCCAGAAGCGAAGTCTTGCCTGATCGTAATTGAGGCCACTGGCAACTACGAACGTCCACTCGCTGTGCGACTTGTTGAAGCCGGCCATGTTGTCTCTGTGGTCAATCCGAGACAAGTGAGAGACTTTGCCAAAGCGATTGGAAAATTGGCAAAGACTGACAAGATCGACGCACGCATCATCGCACTGTTTGGGAAATTGACGAGGCCTCGAGCCGTCGCCAAAACCAAGCAATTGCAGGGTGAATTGGATCAGCTTGTGACTCGAAGAAGACAGTTGATCGGCACCAGAACTGCCGAGAAGAACCGACAGGGACAAGCCGTGTCCGGAGCGGTTCGCAAGAGCATTCAGCGCGTTCTCGATGCAATCAACAAGGACATCAAAATGATTGATCGTGAGATCCAAAAGCTTGTGCAGTCTGATGATGACTGGAAGCATCGCGCCGAATTACTTGGGACGATGCCTGGTATCGGCGATGTGACATCAGCAACGATCATTGCAGAGTTACCAGAGCTTGGCGACCTGAACCGACAGGAAATCGCCTCGCTCGTTGGACTAGCACCGTTCAACCGGGACAGCGGGCAGATGCGAGGCAAGCGTTCGATTTTTGGAGGCCGTGGATCAGTGCGATCGGCGCTCTACATGGCCGCACTGAGTGCTCGCCGATACAACCCAGCGATCGCAGCCTTTTCCAAGAGACTGGCCGAACAAGGCAAGCCTCCAAAGGTCGTTATTACCGCATGCATGCGCAAAATCCTCATCACACTCAACACAATGGTCAAAACAAATACAGCATGGGAAAATCCACAAAACGCTTGACATCTAACACAGCCGCTCCCGCCAGCGGGAGGGTTCAGTCAACGCGCCATCAGCGGTTTGGCGTTCGCCACGGTTTGGTGACAATGCTTAGACGCCGCCGCTGGGTAAGTTCTCTTTCAGGTAGCGGATGATCAGCATGCGAACATGCACGCGAGAACCCGGACCTTCACTTAGGCCGTGGTCACGGTTGGGGTACACCATGTAGTCGAATGGTTTGCCCATCTCAATCAGTCGATCGACCAAGCCTTCGATGATTTGGATGTGTGTGTTGGTTTCCCCCGAACCGGTCACGATCAGTAGTTTGCCTTGCAGGCCCTCGGCGAAATTGATCGGCGCGGCGCGCTTGTAGCCCTCTGGATTGACTTCGCGTGTCCGCATATAGATCTCTTGGAACCAAGCGTTGTACAGGTGCGGTTGAGGCTTGGGCACGACGGCGATGCCAACATGATAAACATCGGGCTTTCGGAACAAGGCGTTTAATGTGTTCGAGCCCCCGCCACTCCAGCCCCAGATGCCGACACGTGAAAGGTCGGCGTATGGACGTGTTCTGCCCAGTTCTTTGATCGCGGCAGCCTGCTCCTGAGTCGAAAGGGCGCCAAGGCAGCCGAAGATCGAGCGACGCCAGGCTGCGCCTTTCGGTGCCGGAGTGCCACGGTTGTCGATCGAGACCACTAGATAGCCAAGTTCCGCAACCAGTTGATGGAACTGTGTGTGGACCGCGCCCCATTTGTTCATCACCGTTTGGCCGTGAGGCTCGCCATACACGTAAACAAAGACGGGGTACTTTTTACTTGGGTCAAAGTCCTTGGGCTTCATCATCCAAGCGTCCGCAGTGACTTCGTCGCTAAGCTTCAGTTTGATGAACTCGGTGGGAGGCGTTCCCATGGATTTGATTTTTTCGCTTAGCTCGCGATTGTCTTCCAGCACGCGAATCTGACGATGGCTTGGCAGTTCGACCAGCGACGTGACCGGTGGTGTATCCAATGTTGAATACGTATGGAACGCATGCTTGAAATCCGGCGCGAACTGATAGTCATGCCAACCGGACTGCTGTTTGGGTGACAGTTGTTGCAGCGTTCCCGATCCATCAAGCGGGACGCGAAACAGGTAGCGCTGCGTGCCGTCGTCAGGCGATGCATAGAAGTAAAACCAACCACCCTCGACATCCACTGGGCCACGATCAATGATGTCAAAGTCACCGGGGGTCAGGAGGGTCTGTTGGTCGTCGGAGCGTGAGCAAAGGTAGGCGTGTCGCCAGCCATCTCGTTCCGTGATGACAATGAATTGCCCTGCATCACCAACCCAGATCAGTCCCATGTTCTTCGCCGGGCTACTGACGGCCCAGGCTTTGTCGGTTTCTTCAAACAGAGTTTGGCTTTGACCTGTGCGGGCATTGTAGAGCAGGAAGACACGGTGGTCGCGAAATCGACTGAGCCATTCGATCAGCACTTCATCTTTGCCGACCCATTCGGTTTGTCCAAGATAAAACCCCTGTGTGTCGTCCTGTTTCAATTCCTCTAGTGGCAACCACTGCACGCTGTCGTCACCCTTGTTTTTGATTGCTTGTTCAGCATCGACAACGCCGACGCGGAGCGTGGCAATCGTGCCGCCGACTCTGGCAAAACGACGATTCTGAACCGCCGGGTAGCTAGGGTCCGTGGGGCGCAACATCGCACGTGTTTTCACGTCGGTTTGATCGGAGGCGATTAGCAAGGCTCGTGTTCCGTCCGCATTCCAGCGAAAGCCGTAGTAGTTCACGTCGCGGCCTTCGGGACGCTTGATCACAGAGGCTTCTTCATTGGACGTCTTGTGTTGGACAATGACTCGGTCGCGGCGCACTTGCAATCGATAAGGCTCTGGTGGTTTCGTAGCAGCGGCAGCTTTGTCTGCCGTCACGGGTTCGCCGGTTTCGATCTCAAGATGAACGCGACGATTGCGATTGGTTTGTGGATCGCGAACTTGGGTGATGTAGGCCTTGCCATCGGCTGACCAGTTACCCGAGAAGCCTTTGGCACGAAAGGCGCCCTGTTCATAAATTGCTTTCAATCGCGGATGGGCGATTTCGTTCCAGTTATCTTCTGCCAGCGATGTTGCAGCGGGAAGCATCGCGAGCAGGCACAGTAACGCAGCGGCAGATTGTTTGATCAAGGGCGTCATGGTGGAAGTTCAAAAGGCTGGGAATGATGCTGGGCAGGAAAGTTGAGACGCAGTGAAGTGAATCAGTGGTGTTCAGGGCCGGGAATTGTCTCTGCGGTGATGGGTTCGCCGCGATCGAGTGCATCTATGAACACCAGAGCTAGCGTTGCGGCAAGGCCGCGTCGACATCAACAAGCCACTTGCCGAGTCGCTCATTGAGCTCTTTGGCCAGCTGGGGCTGACTGCTGGCGAGGTTCTTGCGTTCGCCGATGTCGTTCTTGAGATCATACAGTTCCAGTGAGTCATCGTCGTAACGGCGGATCAGTTTAAAGTCACCGGAACGGATGGCGCTGGCCAAGCGATTGCGTTTGTGAAAAGCGTAGTTTGGGTAATGGAAATGGATCGCGTCACGTTCAAATCCATCGGTTTGTTTCCACAGCGGCAGCAAGCTCAGACCGTCGCAGATCGCGTCCGGCTGCTGTTTCAGACCGGCGACTTCCAAGAGTGTTGGGAAGCAATCTGTGCTGATGATTGGCTGGCGGCATGTCGTGCCGGGCTCAATCACGCCGGGCCAACGAACCATCCAGGGAATGCGGATGCCGCCTTCGAACATCATGCCTTTGAAGCCACGCAATGGTCGATTGTTGCCGTTGTAGCCACCGTTGTCGGACTTGAAAATCACCAGGGTATTGTCGCGCAGACCAGACTCGTCCAGTGCTGTCAGAAAGCGTCCAATCGCGGTGTCCATGCCTTCAATCATCGCGGCATAGGCTGGGTCGTTGATTGCTTTGCGCTGGCGATACTTTTCAATCAGTTTGTTTGGGGCTTCCAGAGGATAGTGCACCGAGAACGGCCACCAGCTCAGGAAGAACGGCTTGTCCTTGTGAGCTTGCACGTATTGGATTGCTTCATCGGCCAAGCGTTCCGGCAAGTATTCGCCTTCGGGACCGTCGGTCAATGCGTCGTTTCGATACGGAGAAAAATAGGTTGGCGGTCCGCCACGGCCTGTGCCACCAATGTTGATGTCAAAGCCTTGGTGCTGGGGCCGCAGGTCCGCTTCCTTGATTCCCGATTGGTTGTTGCGAGCAACGTACGACAAGTGCCACTTGCCAAGGTGTGCGGTGTCGTAGCCAGCGGTTTTTAAGCGTTCGGCAATCGTGGTGTAGTCAAGCGTCAAATGCCGGACGGATTGGGCTTCCTGCAGGTCTGAGTTTTCTAAGGAGTATCCGTCGGGATGACCGGGGGCATGGTTGGTGATTCGCAGCCGAGCTGGCGCCATGCCGGTCATCATCGCGGACCGTGTCGGAGAACAAACCGGCGAAGCAGCGTAGGCATCGGTGAATCGCATCCCTTCGCCAGCAAATTGATCCAAGCAAGGCGTGTCAATGGCTTGGTTGCCGTAGCAGTGCAAATCACGCCAGCCCAGATCGTCGGCCATGATGACGATGATGTTCGGCGGCGCCGCCTGCGTTGGCGCTGTGTGGCCAAACAAGGCAATCGCAAAGCTCAGGCAGGCCAGGAAATCAATCCATCGCAAGTTCATGATGACGTCTCGGTGCAGTTGGATTCTGTTCAATTCGATTCGGTACAGGTCGATAGGATGCGTTGTGCTGAATGTGTTCAGGCAAGTCGTTTAGCGGGAGTTTGCTGAATCGATCAGTGCGTTGCTGTCAGTCAATCAGTGCGTTGCTGTCAGTCAATCAGTGCTTGGGGATTTCGTTCAGGGTGTAATAAGCGTTCACGTGCAGCAGTGGCTGGTCTACGTTGCTTCGCACACCAGAGCAATCGAATTCATGGACATGCCCTTGGACCAATCCATTGACTTTAAGCTGGACTTGCATGCCGTCCTTGGAGACTTCGGCCTTGGTTACCGTGGGATTGGTTTGATCCACTTCGGGACTGCCGTAGCCTTGCTGGTAGATGTGAGTGAAGGTGCTCATCGAATAACTGCTGGGATCACCAGCGGTTTTGGGATCGACGGGCTTGGTAAAGGTTAGCAAGAAGCCGTCTGGCTTGGCGTTGACTTCTTTGATTTCAAACGGGACTTTGCCGGTCCAGTCCAAGCGTTGCAAGGCGTACGGTCGCGGACCACGCACCGGCCAGCCACGATTGGTCCCGCCGACGATCAAGTCACCGTTCGGTGAGAATTCACAGGCCAGCAGTCCGGTCGCCAGGCCTTCACGGAACGGATAGCAGGCACCCTGCCAAACGCCGTTGACTTTTTCGGTGGTCGCTCGCATGACGACGCTTAAGCTAAAATCGCCAATGAACATTTGGTTTTCAAAGGGACCAAATTTGCCACCTGTGCGATCAACGGTGAAGCCAGAAATCGAGCGTCCCATTTTGCGATAGGGGAAAACAACCGCGTAGGGAACCAGCTCTTTGACTCGTTTGCGTTCGACTTCTAAACGTGAGCGAGTCTGTGGGACTTGCGGAGCCTGCTGCATGGTTTCGACGCCCATCTCCTTGGCCAGCGGATACCAGTTGAAGCTGACTGGATGGCCCATGAATCCACCGGGCTGCAAGACCTTCAGCGAGCAGGATCCGTTCCAAGGACCTTGGCTTTCGGCATAAAACATCACGCCGTGTTCATTGGGGCCAATGCCGCAAGGACTGCGGATGCCGCTGCACACGGGAATCGTCTTGCCGTCTTGGGTGACTTTGACACACCAGCCGCGAAAGGGGACCTTGGAGTTGTAGCTTTCTGACAGGCAGAGCGCGACCCAAATGTTGCCTTCGGGGTCGAGCTTGGATCCGAAGGCAAACTCGTGATAATTGCGAAAGCCCCAAATGTCGCTGAGCGTGCGAAACTGGTCCGCGCGGCCGTCCCCGTTGGTGTCGGTGATCTTGGTCACTTCGGTTTGCTGAGTGATGTAGAACGCGCCGTCTCGGAACGACATCCCCATCACTTCATCCAGTCCCGATGCGTAGCGTGAAAACGTTGTGCGTGGGTTTTTGTCAAAGGCTCCGTCGACCAGATAGATCTCACCCCGCCGCGTTCCGATCGCCAGGCGATTGTCTGGCATGACTTCAAAGCAGCCAGCTTCCAATGCCATTTCACTTGGGAAGGGGATTTCGACGATCCGATAGTACTTGGATTCCTCTTCGGCAGTCCCCCAGTACTCGCCCAGGGTTTCGGCAAGCGTGGTGGGAGCGGTCGTGAGCAAAAAAGCCAAAGTGACCAAAGCAGTGATCAGTTTCCGATTCATATTCATTGCCGATTGCAAACGGCTGTTCAGGGCAGAGATCAGTGACGTTAATGGAGGTGATTAAGATCAGGAGGCAGGACGCAGGTTACCAACTGTATTCCAGTGTGATCGTGCTGCGTCCCGGTTTGAGGTTCAAGGGGAGTTGCAGACGCTGTGTTTCGTTGTCGTTAGCAACCACTGCCTTGCCGTCCACGATGGTGACCCGTAGTGCGGAGTCAATCAGGAAGACGTTGTCGGCGACTTGTTTGATTTCCTGGCCGTTGGCCGCTCGGAACACCAGCCCCGGTTGGGCTTGCTTGGCGTCAATGACGATGGTGCGGCGCAAAACACCGCGTTGCCCGTCGTTGGCTTTGGCATCGACAAAGTAGTCTTCGACCTGCAGGTCACCGAATTGGTATTGCAAACGGGGACGCTGTTTTTCGTCCAGTGAATAGCCTCGGAATTGATGGTTTGGTGGTCGGCCATCGTCAACGGCCCAGGGCTGGTCGGCGCTGTCTAGGTCGGGGCCCGGCATGAACTGAATCGGACGTTCGCCTAACGGGCGGACGCGCCCATGCCCTTGGCTACGCCAGACTCCGCCGGGATCGGCGAACTTGCCTTGCCAGATGGAAGCCAGACGCATCTGTTCGGCGTCGTAGGATAAATTGACTTGGCTGGGGTATCCTACTCCAATGCCTCGTTTTCCAATTCCTGGGTAAGAGCGTCTTAGTATGACGGCTTCGTCATTGGCGAGTAACTCAATCGGTTCGGTGATCAATCCGCGAGGCGTACGAGCTTGCCGGCCGTCGAGCAAGTACTGCCACATCGCCTCGATCTGAAGGTCGGTGTTTCCGTCGACGTAGTCTTCCCGCATCGCTCGGCCACCGGGCCAGAACGAAGGCATGATGGTGTTGGGATTGAACGTCTGTGGTTGACGCATGTATTGATCGAACCAGCCTTTATGCAATCGCTCGGCCATTTCGGTTAGATCGACGGCAGACATGTTGGCTGCCTTTTTTAGCTGAAACGAATGGCAGGCGATGCAATTCAAACCCTGACTGCCGACGAGTTCTCCACCGACTTTACGGATCTCTTTTTGGTCGTCGAATGTGACCTGTGGCGGTTCAATCGGTGGATCAAGTTCCTGGAAGGCTTCGACCAAGTGCCCGACGTTATCGGTGCCGAACTGAGGCATTCGGGTCAACACATAGGGGCGGATGGCACGGCCGCTGACAAGGACTTGTCGCATCCACTGCGGCTTCAGCTTGCTGCCTGCGTTGGTCAGTGGCGGAGGGATTCGGCCTTGTGGTCCCAGGTTGGGATCGCCGGTCTTGAAGTACGGATTGCGTGCTTCGCTGACGCCGCCAAGTTGATCTCGCTGGTGACAGTTGACACAGCGAAAGGCGGTCAGTTGAAGATTGAGATGATCGATAGGATCGGCAACCTTGCCGCCAGAGCGAACGGCGACTTGCAGTTGTTCACGTTGCAGATCTGTTAAATCAAAACGTGGCGAGGTGGTGGAGCTCTTGCTTAGACAACCTTGTTGCACACGTAACTCTGCAATCGCCAGGGACGCGTCTGGTTTCGCGTCTTGTTGCAACTGGTGGCATTGATTGCAACGCAGTTCGACAAAACGTTCGCGTCCCCGTTCAGCCAGTTTGGCATCGACCACAAACGGGGCGGTCGGTTCCGTCGCTTGCTTGCTGGAGACCAGGTAACTGGCCAAGTCGTTGGCTTCCCAGTGGTCGAGTTTCATGTTGGGCATTCTGCCGGCAGGTCTTGTCGCCAGCGGGTTTTCCAGAAAGGCTCTCAGCCCATCGCGATGGTACTTGTCTGCAGTGGGCCCCAGCGGAACGGAGCTCTCTGGCAGCAATGGTTGCAGCGTGTCGTCCAGTGGAGAGTGGCAGGACACGCAGCCAACGGAATGAAACAGCTCCTTGCCGCGATCACTGGCCTGAGCATCCAAAGGCTGATCTGATAACGACTGGTCGCTGAGCGAGACCACATAATGAGTCAGTTCGGTGGCAGCTTGCTGCCGTTGGGCTGGCGTCAAATGTGCCATCACATCTGGCATGGTCGTTCCAGGTTTGACCGTGACGGGATCAGCGATGAAACGCAACAGAAATTCCGGACGGAGCGCGTTGCTTGATTGTTGCAGGTTAGGTGCCGTCTTGGCTGGCAATGCCAGTTCTTGGTTTCCGCTGTGACACGCTGTGCAGTTCAGTTCGCTTAGCAGTGCAACGCCACGCAGCGCGGGGCGAATGGTTTCTCCACCAACGGGCTGGGCGTGGAGTTTGCTGGCAGGCTTGTTCTCTTTCAGTTCCATCAGGTAGCGAGTGAGGTCCAGGAACTGCTGGCGATTGGCAAGCTGATCGATCAAGTTGTCCGGCATCAGCGATTGCTTGGCCGTTGTCAGTTGTTCAATGTCATCCTTTGCCAATTCAATTTGGCGCACGTCTTGTTCAAAGACCTGCAAGACCAAGCGTTGATCGTTGTTCGTCAGGGGCCGTCCTGTGATGACTTGCCCATCGACGTTCAGCACACGAACCGATTCATAACCTTTCTTGATGACCTTCGATGGTTGCAGTAGCGATTCGACCAGGTGAACGTCGCTGACCGGTTCGTCCGCCGCCATCTGTCGCAGGCTGGGAGCGATGGGTTGCGTGGCTCCCGAATCATGACAGCGCGTGCAGGCAAGGTCTTTGCGCGTCAGCAAGATCGCACCGACGATGGCGTTGCCTTTCTCTCGAGCGTCCTTGGCAAGCGTTTCAACCGATTCGGTCTTCAGCTTCTGGGAAAGCGACTGTGCAGAAACTGGCAAGCAGCTCGCCAGTAGAAACAAGACGCCACAAAGCCAGCGGCATGTGGGGAGACAGCAAGTGGGCAAACAAGCGAGTTGATCGAACATATCAGGCAATGGAGAGAAGCTCTGGCAGGGGATGGGATGCACAGGGGATGGGATACACAGGGGATGGGATACACAGGGAAGCCGGGCGATCAGCAGGCAGTCGTGTTTCGCAGGCAGTCGTGTTTCGCAGGCAGTGTTATTTCGCAGGCTGGGCGATCGCGGCTGCATCGTCATAGTGTAGCTGCATTGGCTGGGTTTGCGTTTCCAGGCACTGGACATTCGCTCCACGGAGGCTGAAAAGATCTGCGATCCTGGCGGCGAAGCCGTTCCCCGTCTGCATTAGGGTCGCGATCGCTTTACTGGGAAGCTACAATGGAGTCTCCTGCCCACCACTCTTGCCTACCGAATGCTATGAAGCGTACACGCCGATCTTTTCTGCATTGTTCGAGCGCTGTCATGACGCTCCCCTTTCTGCCTTCGCTTGCCAAGGCTGCTGATCGAAAGGCAGTCAAGAAACCAGCTAAGAAGTTGGCCATGGTCTACTTGCCCAACGGAATTGTCAGACGCTGCTTTTTCCCAGGCGAAGAAAACGCCGAGGTTCCCGGTTTCATCGGCGGTTTCAACGCGGACAAGGTCAAGAGCGATCGGCGCTTTGAGAACGAGCCTGGTATCTACGCCCCACAGTTCAGTTCGACCATGGAGCCGCTGCGTGAACTGGCTGCAGACATGACGATGATTACCGGATTGGATCGTAGTTATAAAAATGGCCAGGATGTGCACGCCCAGGGAGCGTCCTGTTATCTAACCAGCCTGTCTCCCGAGCAGGCTCAAGAACAGAACATCGCTCATCCCAATGGCCGAACTCTCGATCAAGTGATCGGCGATCATGTGGGGCATTCAACGGTGTTCAATACGTTGGAGATCAGTTGCAACGGTTTCACGGCGCCAAAGGAGCCGATCGAGTTTGACAACATCTCGTGGTACGGCCCCGGGAAAATTGCACCCTCGATTCGAGAGCCACAGAAACTGTACCAGCGATTGTTTTTGCAGAAGAGCTATCGCGAGCACGTCGCCGACGTCACGGACTTGGTGCTCGAAGACGCTCGCAGCATGTCCGGTAAACTGGCGGTTGATGATCGCCGAACGATGGATGGGTTCATGCAGATGATCCGAGAGATCGAAATCCGCATGAAAAAACTGGAACGCATGCTTGCAGGTGCTGATGTCACGGTGCCCAAGAATGAAGTCTTGCCCCGGGGAGAATACATTCGCTTGCAAATGGATTTGATGTTGCTGGCTTTTCAAATGGGAATCACCAACGTCAGCACGTTCATGATCGGTCCAGAACGCTGGGACGCGACGCTGATGTATGAGGGGGTCTTTGATAAGCCGGTTCAGCATCACAACATGACGCACAATCAGAAAGGGGACGGCTACAAAGAATTGCAGAAGATCGACATCTTCCACATGGAGCAGTACGCGTACCTGATCCGCCGCATGAAAGAAGTCAAAGAGTTTGATGGCAGTTCGCTGTTGGATAATTCAATCTGTGCCTTCGGTGCGGGATTGGGTGACGGAGCGACGCACCAGTACTATGACTTGCCGATGATGGTTGCTGGCAAGGCGCAAGGACAGATCAAACAAGGTCGATTCATTAAAATGGAAAGTGGGACGCTGAATTCGAATCTCTGGTTAACGTTCGCTCAAATGATGGGCTTGGAAATCGATTCCTTCGCCGATAGCAATGGCATCGTTTCGGAGTTGTCGACATGATGCGGTGGAAATTGACGATGAAGAATTCACTTGCCCCGCTACTGCTGTTTCTGACGTTTTCCATCACTGAAGTCGTCTCTGCAGACCCGCAAAGCGATTTGGTGGACGTGCTGGAGACGTCTTGTGTTCACTGCCACAACGCTGATGACCGCAACGGTGAAGTCAGTTTTGAAGACTTGGACGAAGCTACGTTGGCCGAAGAACTCGGGCTGCTTGATCAATTGTTCGATGTGCTCAGCAATGGGGCGATGCCTCCCGAAGACGAGCCAGAGCTAGCAGATGAAGCTCGAGACGCAGCAATCGCTGCGATCAAGGAGCTGATCGCGAAATCAATCAAGACTGATCAGCCACCGGTCGTGCCGCTGCAGCGTTTGAATCGCTTTCAATACAATCACACGGTTCGCGATTTGTTTCAGTTGGATCGCGATGTGTTTGCGTTGTCCGAAAAATTGATGACACGGCATAGCGATTACTTACAAGTTGCTCGCCGCAAGGGAGCTTTGCCCGACGTCTTGCAGGTGGCGTCGCATGCTCTGAACCCAATTCCAGGATTGGCCGACGTCAAACCGTTTCCCAAAGACCTGCGTGCCGAGCATGGATACGATAATCAAGCCGATCAGCTGACACTTTCGCCGCTCTTGCTGGACGCCTTTCTGCGGCTCAGCGTGTCGATCGTTGAAAGCGCTGATTTCAACGAAAACACCGTGGGCGTTTGGGACCAGTTGTTTGCTGCACCAGAGCAGGATTCCGAGTACTCGGATGAAGTTCGCCGCCGGCTGACAGCGTTTCTGCCGTTGGTCTTTCGTGGGCCAGTCGATCAGGCGACCGTTGATCGCTACGCCGGGTACACCCTGGCGAAGATTCAGCAGGGAGCGAGTTTTACCGACGCGATGAAGAAGGTTTCGGCTGCGGCGCTTTCGTCCCCTTTGTTTCTGTTTCGCAGCACCAGCACGGATCCGAGTGATCAGCCATTCATTTTGGCGTCGAACCTGTCGTACTATTTGTGGGGCAGTTGTCCCGACGCAGAACTGCTTGAACTTGCTGGTCAAAATCAGCTCGCCGATCCGAATGTGCTTCAAAGCACCGTCGCACGCATGCTTGTGGATCCAAAGGTTGAACGTTTTTTGGATGCGTTCCCGGTCCAGTGGATGCAGCTAGAGAACTTGATGGCCTCGACTCCCGACCGTGGATTGCACCGCTATTTCTATGTGGATCCGAAGTCACCGGCTAGCGTTCAGATGGTGCTCGAGCCCCTCTTGCTGTTTGATGCGGTGTTCGCAGAGAATCGGCCACTGATTGAATTGGTGCAGCCGACCAGTGTTTACCAAAGTGACTTTCTGAAGGCCTGGTATCACAGCGAGATGAAGCCACCGGCGATCGATAAGCAGGCGTTGACCAAAACCAATCAAGAGCGTGATCAGCAACGGCAAGCCTTGCAAACGAAGATCGCTGATCTGAGTCGGCAAGAGAGTGAGTTGTCCGATTCGATTCGCCAGCAGTTGCTCCAACAGCGGACTGCGAATGGCAGTCAACCTTTGCCAGATCTAAGACCCTATGCGGCTTGGGAGTTTAATGGCGATCTGAAAGAATCCCTGCATGGATTGGACTTGACCGCACATGGCGACATCTCGTTTCAAGATGGCACAGTTGACCTGGAGAAGTCTTACTTGATCAGCAAGAAACTGCCCATTGAATTGAAGGCCAAGTCGCTGGAGGTCAGGTTCGTGTTGCAAGACTTGGATCAGCGTGGTGGCGGATTGATGGGTGTTTTAAAAGGCGGCGGTTTCTTTGATACCATCGTGATAGGCGAACGCAAGAACCGGCATTGGATTTCGGGCAGTAACAGCTTTGCTCGTACGGAAGATTTTCCGAACTCGTTTGAGGAAACCGAAGTCGGCGAGTCGATTCACTTGCTAATGGTGTATCAGGAAGACGGCACGACGAAGCTGTATCGAAATGGGACGCCGTACGGTGAATCCTATCAGAAAGGAAAAGCATTCTTCCCCAAAGACGAATCAACGATCGTTTTTGGACTGCGGCACTTGCCGCCCGGTGGCAATCGATTCTTAACGGTTCGTCTCGATAACGCAAGGCTCTATGACCGAGCTTTGACTGCAGAGGAGGCCGCTGCCGCCGCCAGCGGCAGTGGTTTCGTTTCCCAGACGGAATTGCTTGCCGCCATGAGTGCCCAGCAAAAGCAACGCTGGAAGCAGTTGACTGAATCGATTGACCAGATGCGTTCGCAGTTGAGCGACATTCCTGCCAACGTCGATCTACAAAAGGTTGCCAATCAACAGCGGCAGCGTTACGAAGGGGAGTTGCGACGGCAATTGAATGCACGCGAATTCAAACGTGTGGCGGTCGATGACCGACGCTACGGGGGCATTGTCACCAATGGTGCCGTGTTGAGCATGACCTCAGGGCCCAAGCGGACGCATCCAGTTGCGCGTGGCGTTTGGCTCACCGAGGTGCTGTTCAATGATCCGCCATCTCCACCGCCCAACGATGTGCCAACGTTAGACGAAGATCCAGCGGACAAGCGACTGACCATTCGCGAACGCTTTGAAGCGCATCGTTCCAACGCCGCCTGTGCAGGCTGCCATGCCAAACTGGATCCCTTGGGTTTTGCGCTGGAAAATTTTGATATCACCGGGCGTTGGCGAGACAAGTATCGCAATGGCCGTGACGTGGATTCAGCAGGAGTGTTGCATCGCAAGCATGCATTCACCACGATCACCGAGTTCAAGTCGTCGTTGGTGAATCAGCAGGATCGATTTCAGCGAGCCTTTGTGGAACATCTGCTCCGTTACGCTTTGGGACGCAAGCTCGAAGCCGCTGACATCTTGACCGTTGATCGAATTCTTGAGCAATGTGAGAGCGAAGGCTTTACCATTGCTGAAATTGCTAAACAAGTCGCCGTCGTTGGGCTCGCGCCACGAACGTCGCGGTAACATTTACGCGGTAACATTTACGCGGTAACATTTACGCGGGCGCAGATGATGTTTCCAAGTTGCCGTTCGCAGGGATGCGTCATGCTGTGATGCTCGTCCGCTTTCGGCGGCCAACGGGAAATCCAGTATCATACGTCCAGCGTTCCCTCTCCCCTCCCCTGCTCTTTCCTGATGTGGTTGCCATGCGATTGCTTCGATCTGTTTTTGTCAGCGCTTTTGCGTTAACAACGCTCTCCGTTTCCGTTGCTCAGACCGTTTCGGAAACGAAGCCAGCACCCTGGAAAGCGAATCCAGAGTTGGTTGCCAAGAAGCAGCAATCACGCAACAACCAGTTTAACTACGTCGAGGCCAACGTGCCCGACTATCAGTTGCCGGATCCTTTGGTGGCCAGTAACGGAGCGAAGGTTGCTGACGCACAAACTTGGTATCAGCAACGCCGGCCTGAGTTGATGGAGCTGTTTCGCACGCAGGTTTATGGGCGCCGACCAAGCACGCCGTACAAGACTCGGGCGAAAGTCGTCCAAACGCGCGATAACGTGTTTGGACTTGGTGCATCCGGTGCTCAGTACACCCTCACCATCGAAACGGAGAACGGATCGCATTCCTTTGACTTCGTTCTGTTCGTCCCCCAGTCCAAGCAGCCCGTCCCGGTGATCGTTCAAATGAACAATCGCAAGTTCATCTCGCTTGACGAGGCCGACAAGCAACCCGATGGTTTTTGGTCGGTGAAGCGGATTCTTGAGGCTGGTTTTGCCACTGCGGCCTTTCATACCAGCGATGTCGATCCAGATCGCAAGGATGGATACGAACAAGGCATTCGTGCTTTGCTAGACGATCCTGATTCAGATGAAGACAGTCGCTGGAAAGCCTTGTCCGCCTGGGGCTGGGGAGCGAGTCGTGTTTTGGATCACCTGGAAACCATGCCAGCGATTGACGCCAAACGTAGCGCAATCGTTGGGCATTCTCGGGGAGGAAAGTCAGCGTTGTGGACGGCGGCCGAGGATACTCGATTCGCGATCGCGTACAGCAATAACTCGGGCTGTGGAGGAGCCGCTCTTTCCCGTCGCGCTTATGGAGAAACGGTCAAGCGAATCACCTCTTCGTTCCCACATTGGTTTTGCAACCGCTTCGCCAATTTCTCGGATCGGGAAAGCGAGTTGCCAGTGGATCAGCATCAACTGATCGCTTTGGTCGCGCCGCGCTCAGTGTATGTGACCAGTTCTGATCAAGACCTTTGGGCAGATCCGAAAGGTGAATACACGTCGCTGATCAACGCGGCGCCGGTCTTCAAGCTGTTGGGGTTGCAGGCAATTGAACCGTCAGAGATGCCGGCATTGGATGCCCCACGCCATCAAGGAGCCACCGGCTATCACGTTCGCAGCGGTGCTCATAACTTGACCGAACAAGATTGGGTCTCGTTCTTGAAGTTCGCGAAATCTCGTTTCAAACAGGAACGCTAATCCATCATGGATGAATCAGCGAAGGTTTCGCGGCGAATCACTGGCGTCCAATCACCGGTGATTCCGATTGTCGCGCAGTGGACCGCTCAGACTCCTGGTACGATTTCTTTGGGGCAGGGTGTGGTGCACTATGGGCCACCCGAAAGTGTTTTCACGACGCTGGCTGATCCGGCAATTCAAGGCTATCACACCGATCGCTATGGACCCGTCGTCGGCGATCAAGCGTTGCTAAACGCCATTGAACACAAGTTACTTGTTGACAATGGCATCTCCTTGGCAGCGGGCGATGAAAAGGGAGACAGTGGCAGTGAAGTCGTCGTCACTGCCGGTGCCAACATGGGGTTTCTGAATGCGATTCTGGCCATTGCCGATGTGGACGACGAAATCATTTTGTTAACGCCGTACTATTTCAATCATCACATGGCGATTGAAATCGCGGGCTGCCGAGTGGTGGAGGTGCCGACGGATCGCGACTCGCAACCTGTGGTCGCAGACATTGCCGCAGCAATCACTGATCGAACTCGCGCTGTGGTGACGATCTCGCCAAACAATCCGACCGGAGCGTTGTACCGCGAGGAGGTGCTGCGGCAAATCAATTCGCTTTGCCAGCAGCGCGGCATTTTCCATCTTAGCGATGAAGCCTATGAGTACTTCATTTACGACGAGGCTCGGCATTTCAGTCCAGGTTCGATCGCGGGTGCTGCTGAGCATACGATCAGTCTCTTTTCACTCTCAAAAACCTATGCCATGGCTGGTTTTCGGATCGGTTATCAGGTGTTGCCCAAGCGGTTGTCTGTGGCCGTCAAAAAGGTTCAAGATACCAACTTGATTTGTCCGCCGCGAGTTTGCCAGCAAGCCGCATTGGCTGCGATGCAAGTCGGCCCTGAGCACTGCCAGCAGTATGTGCCAGAGTTGCAGCAGGTGCGTGATCGGGCCATCGATCGTTTGCAGACGCTGGGGGAGCGTTGTCAAATCTCACGCCCTGAGGGTGCGTTTTACTTGTTTTTGCACTTAGACAGTTCACAGGATGACGTCACACTGACCGAACAACTGATTCGCCAGCATCAAGTCGCCGTGCTGCCGGGCAGCGCCTTTGGAGCGTCCGCGTCTTGTTCACTGCGTTTATCGTTTGGCGCACTCAATGGCCAGACGGTCATTGATGGCATTGATCGTTTGGCCGATGGTCTGCGCACCCTGTTGTAGCAACCGCTTGATCACATCGAGGCACTTTCATGGAAATCGTCGCTGTTCAATTGGACATGGCTTGGCAGGACAAGTCAGAAAACCATCAACGTGTTGAAAACTTGCTGGCCGGCGCGGACGTCCCGACTGGAGCGCTGGTGATCTTGCCAGAGATGTTTGAGACGGGATTTTGCATGGATGTGACGGTGACTGCACAGGGGCCGGATCGATCGGGTGAGCAGTTCTTGAAAGACCTGGCAAAGCAATACAACGTGGCCGTTATGGGCGGTGTGGCTGGGCCGATCATCGAAGGGCAATCGGTCAATCAAGCTGTTGTGTTTGATCCCGATGGCAATGAACTGGCTCGTTATCAAAAGATGAAACCGTTTTCGCTTTCAGGCGAAGGCGATCATTATGTCGCTGGCACTTCGCATTGCTTGTTCACATGGCAGGGCGTGACGATTGCCCCCTTTATCTGTTATGACTTGAGGTTCCCAGAGATCTTTCGGCCGGCGGTCGCCGAAGGTGCTGAATTGATCACCTTGATCGCTTGCTGGCCTTCCAAACGCAGTGAGCACTGGGTGCGATTGTTGCAGGCACGGGCGATTGAAAACTTAGCCTGCGTGGTGGGCGTGAATCGAGTGGGCGCGGAGCCAGGATTGGCATTCGATGGACGGAGTAGTGCCTTCGATCATCTGGGCAATCCCTTGTTTGAAGCCGACGACCAGACGCAGGTCTTGCGGGCGACGCTCGATATCGAACAAGCCAGACGTTGGCGAGGGAAATTCCCGGCTCTGCGCGATATGAAAACGCCCGTTGAATGAACCAATTTCGTAGGGTGCAGTGCCTGCACGCACCAGTGCCCTGTCCTGCTTGAGACGATCTGTCGTGGTGGCAGGATCATCACTCGACGGCCTGAGCCAACTTCGTTTGCCAAAACTTTCGGGAGGCTTGAATGAACGGTGCGTACTGGGCCAGCTGATCGGCTTGGGTTTTCTGGAGATGCGTTTCGTACCCTGCCTGCCAGGCTTGGAAGAATTCCACACTGGTTTTGGACACTCGTCGCTTGCCGTCAATTTCGATCCACCAAGGCGCCGTCACAGCAGCGCGATAATGCTGGTCATGAAGCGTCATGACGCGAATGATCACCCAGCCGCTTTCGCTGGCTTCGATCGGCGGGATCTTGCCGCCTGCTTTGGCGAACTCATCCAGTCGAGCACTGTAGTGGACTTGGTTGTTGTGAATGACTTCCAGGTAATCGACCTGATCGCGTACCGAGAGGTTCAGTTCGGGCTGGAGTCGTAAGGTTTGTCCAGCGGAGCCTTTGAACGTGTGGCCGGGGACCTTGCCGCTGATGAGCGGTTGCAGCATCGGACCGTTGGTCGCCACGCTGTGTCCCTGCCACAGATTCGCCCACCACTGTTCAGACGTGGTCGAGACGGTGGGCTGTTGCAACGATTCGTCGTAGCCATCGTCGACGGCACGGGTGACATACAGGCGGTTGTAACCGACCGGTAAGTTCGCTGATTGATCGCCGCCCCCGGCCAGGGGGACCAGTCGAAGGCCGCAATCGAGAAGATGGCGATAGATCTGTTCTCCGTAGCGTCCGACTTGAGTGGCTTCACGAATGGCAAAGTAATCCGGGACGGGGCCTTCCTTGATGGTCAACACTTGGCGATCGAGCCGTAGCCAGTCACCTAAAAGAAAGTAGCCATCCACTTTGCCGCTTGCCAGCCAAACAGGCAGTTGCCAGCTGAACGGGTTTTCAATGGCGATCTTGACGGGTTGTTCCAAATTCGCGTTGGCAGCAGCGATTAGGAACGGGAGTCCATCGAGCGATTTTGGATCAATCTGCAGTGACTCTGCTGTTGGTTCATTCAGCCCATAATAGGACAGGCCCTGGGCGTAAGTCACATCGTGGCGAATCCAGGAAGGTGCATAGGTCAGCGGCCGATCTTGACCGCGTTTGGGAATGGGTTTAGCGGGCACGTCTTGGGTCACCGCGGCGACATGCAAGTCTTCGGAGGCCATGCGGAGCGGCAGACTATTTGGGGACGGGGTGACAAAACAGTCGCCACTGACCCATCCCTGTTTGTACATGTCCACCATTCTTGGCAGCGTTTTATGGTGCTCGTCCAAGCTGGTTTTCTCCATCGTGAACCCGCCGGTTAACCAGCGATATTCCGGACCGCGAATCAGCTTGTAGTGATAGTCCCCTGGAGGCAATTCCAGTTCGACCCGCTCATCAAGGACCGTTCCGATGCCCGCTGGGATGGTTTGGCGAATCGGGATCGGTTTGGTGGCGTTTTTGGAAAGCCGTTTCTGGGCTCTGGCGGTGATCTGAGGGAGATGCCGATACAGTTCGATCCGCGAGGTCACCGGTTGACCGGTTTCTTCGTCTTCCAAGGTCATCGTCAGCAGGCCGTCGGCGTTCACCGTCAGTTTGGCAGGAAACGGACAGAGCAAGCTGAAGGCAGCAGAGAGCCAAAAAGCGAAGTGAAAGCGGAGGTTTTTCCTGCTGTTTTGACCTTCAAGCATGAATCGTTCTCGATGTGGCGCAGGCTTTGCTGGGTGAACTTGGTGATGATCGCCGGTGTCAAATGGGCCGGCAACAAGTATAAACCTTGATCTTGCCCGAGGCGTCGGTTTCGCGTCTTGGGCTGGATCACCGAAGCGGCTATTTTTGTACGGTCGCTATTGTCGTTGTCATCCTAACCACTGCATCTGCCGTGTCAGAAGACCTTTATCAAATCCTCGGCGTTTCTCGAAACGCGAGCAAAGACGAGATTCGAAAAGCTCATCGCAAGCTAGCGCTCAAGTACCATCCGGACAAAAATCCGGACGATGATGCGCAAGCACGCTTCAAACGTATCCAGGAAGCGTATGACGTGTTGAGTGACGAGGAAAAACGGGCGGCCTACGATCGCTATGGTTCGGACTTTGAAAAAGTTCGCAGCGCTGGCGGGTTCCATGGTGCCGGGGCCGGTGGATTCGATGGCCTGGACTTGGACTCCATTTTTGGTCGTGGAGCTGCTGGCGGTGGTGGTGGCGCGAGCGGCAATCCAGGTGGCTTCAACTTTGAAGGCGGCTTCGGCGATTTTTTTGAACAAATCATGGGCGGCCAAGCTGCTCGTGGCGGCGGCGGAGGACGAGGTCGCACTCGCACCGCTGCTTCGCGTGCACAGAAAGGCGGCAACCTGCGCCGAGAGTTGCAGTTGCCACTGGAAAAAGTGGTCGCCGGCGGCGAAGCCGAGCTGTACATTAACGACCAAAAGATCTCGGTCAACATTCCCAAGGGGATCGCCGAAGGCACCAAAATGCGACTGCGCGAAAAAGGATCGCCATCGCCCAACGGTGGGCCTCCCGGGGATTTGATCTTGGTCGTTAGCTCTACACCCCATCCGGTGTACAAACGCTATGGTCAGAACTTGGAGCTGAATTTGCCTGTCACGCTGACTGAGGCGGTGCTGGGCTGTAAAGTTGATTTGCCGCTGTTGCCTGAAGGCAGCGTCGCACTTTCAATTCCTGCGGGCACAAGCAGTGGACGCAAGCTTCGTTTAAAGGGACAAGGCATTCCCTCTGCTAAGGGAGCGGCCGGTGACCTGATCGTGCAGGTTCAAATCAAAGTGCCCGAGCAAGTCGATGAGCCATCGAAGAAGCTGCTTGAGGAATTTGCAGAGCTCAATCCGCAGTCGGTCCGCCAGTCACTCGAAGGCTCAACAACGTCCTGATTCAGGCAGTCGACCGATTCCGATCGAAATGAGCGTTTCTTAGTAGGCAATCATGGGGCAAACGTTTCCCAAAACTCGACGCGTGATTTCATCGCAGCGATTCACTCTGGCGCTGCGCACGGGGGCTTGTGCGGCAGACGGTTGCTTGGTCGTGTTTGTTGTTCCCGCTGATTCAGAGCGGTCGCCAAACGTCACGCGGCTAGGGATTACGATTCCGAAAAAAACGGGAAATGCTGTCATTCGTAACCAATGGAAGCGTTGGATTCGCGAATCCTTTCGTACCCAGTGCGGAAACATTCCAGCGGGTTATGATTTGATCGTCAGGCCCAAGAAAGGAGCGCGAGGGGACTGGAAGAGCATTCAGAAATCGCTGCCAGTGATGGCTCGCAAAGCGATCAAGCGTTTGTCTGCTGGTTCCTGATTCCCTCGGGGAATGAAGTTGAAACGCCTGGGACTTGAACACGCGTCCCGATTTTTCTTGTCAATACCGGAGTCCCACGATGAACGAAGATCGCCGAAACACCGCGCAGTTTCAGGCGATCGATCAGTTGGCCGGGTTGATGGATGATGCCTTTCGGATTCCATTGACCAACATCCGCTTCGGTCTTGATCCGCTATTGGGTTTGTTTCCTGGCATTGGAGATCTTGGCAGCGGATTGATTGGCCTGATCATCATTGCCAGAGCAAGGCAATTGGGCGTTCGAAAACGGGTGGTCCTGCGAATGCTTGTGAACCTCGGTATTGATACTGTGCTGGGATCAGTGCCGATTGTGGGTGATCTTTTCGATGTGGCTTGGAAAGCGAACCGCAAGAATGTTCGCCTGATCGAAGAGCACTTGGAAAGAACGGGCCCTTAGTCAGCGTCGTTTGCAGAGCCCTGTGGGACGTGTGGAGGATCAATGTTGAGCCAATCGAGCAGTCACGCATTGCGGTTAACGATTCTAGAGCATGTTCTCCAGCGGCCGCAGTCGCTTGATCGCTCGCCTGGCTCGGTCGCTTGTGGGACCGTTCATTGGGATTGGTGTTTTGAAATGCCTGCCCAGGTCGTGACGCATTCGGCGGACCATCGCTTATGGACGTGGGCAAGCGATCCGGTCAGCGACTTGCCGGCTCTGGCAGGGGGGACTTCATCGTTGATCGTTCCCTGTTGTCGCTTGCCCAATCATCGCACCCGTTATCTGGACTACGAGGGGGAGATTTCCGGACAGCGGGGCAGTGTTCGAGCGCTCGCACGCCGGCGGTTCACGATTGCGGAGGCGGTTGGTTTGGAGCCAGACGAGGCCCAATCGCAACGTTTCATGCTTCGTGTTTTGTTAATCGATAGTGCGGACGATGGTCCGGCAAACGCATTGTTATCGGGGTTGACCGAGTTAATCGTTCGCGATGCCAGTGGGCCAGAATTCGCGTGTGAAAAAGAGGGCCATCGGACGGGGGAGATTTTACTACGCTAGTGGCCAACTGTCCTTTGGCGGGGGCGGGCAGTCAGGCGTTGAAACAGGCCTGAATTTTCGGAATCCCGCTGGTTGCGCTTGCTGGGGTTCTGCTAAGACATACACTTAGATAGCGACGCCCATAAACGGCTTCGCTAGCTTCGGTCGATAACGTTTCGGCAGAGGGATCATTTATTGGGTTCGCCTAAGTCACTTAACGGCAAGTGCAGTAGCACGCTTAGGCTTGCGCGTTTCTCCCAGCGGCTCCATTTGCCGCCGAACGACCGAGGCACTAGCCGGTTGACTCGTCATGGTTACCATGTTTGAGTCAACCGGTTTTTTTTATAGGTTTTTCGTGATGTCCGATTCGGTGATGCCAAACGTCGACGATGATTCAGCAAACGTGATCCCCGACGCTTCCGGGGACGCAAACTTACCCCGAGTAGCTCCTCGCGCGCGTTTGTCGCGGCGTGGTTTGAGCCTGTCGTTGGCCGCGGCGTTTTCATTGGGGCTGCTGGTTTACGCCTTGTTTCCCGAGAATTCAGGCGGTCCGCCGCTGCCCGTTGCCGTCACCGTGGGAAAGGATTTGGTGCCATCGGCAGCCAATGGGCAGCCGGTTTTGGCCGATGTGGTGGCGATCACGAACGAGACCGAAGAGCCGATTCGCAACCTGACCCTGATCCTGAACGATCACTATTTGCTGATGCGAGCCAGTCCACTGGAGGCCGGCCAGCGCGTCGTGCTGCCGCAAGCGATCTTCACCGACAAACGCAGCAGCCAGCGGTTTGAGCCCCAGAAGAGTTGGGTTTTCGAAGTCACTGTCCGTGGGCAGTTGCCAAACAATCAGCGTGGGGTGTCGCAATTTTTCTTCGATGAAGAGGGGCGCGAGCGCCAGTGAGTGTTCTGGCGATTGCGTTGTGGCGGCTAGGGCACGCTTGAGGCGGCGGAGTTCCGACCGGCTTGGTGGGGGCAAATCTGGCAATCTGCGCATTCAGCGTGAAGCCCACGGAATTTTCTGATTCTGACCGGCGGACGCTATTGTTGCCCGCAGAGATTGGATCAGAGTGTCGCGGTCGGGGTTGGGGCGGAGCGCTCTGGCTTGAGCGATGCTTCCGATGAACTGCCCGAACGTCAGCAAAATTTCAGTGCAGCCGATCCGTTTTGGCACGCCATTCGCACAATAGGCTAGCCAGACACGGGGTTGACTTGCTTTTCGGGATTCTGGCTGAGCAATCTCGCAACAGGTGTTGCAAAATGCAACACCGAGGTGTGTTGAAGGTTCAGTCAGAGTCCTGGAAACCTTAATTTTTTCGTAGAAAGCGAGATCATCCGGAAATAGACTCATGAGTCATTAACTGGCTTGATTGCTTTTAAACTTATCACCGCTAAGTGCTGCCGAAAGTTCGGAAAGACGTCATTTTTCCGATGCGGCGCTTAGTAAAACCGAAGGGTTGTCCCGATGAAGACAGGGTTACGTCTGTTTTCATACAACGCGGAGAAAAATCAGATGCGAGACGTCGCACAGCAAAGACTCAAACTTAAGTCGGCATTGCGGTGGGTTGCACCGGCAACCGCTGCAATGGCATTTTCAATGGCAGGTGGGGTCATGCCCGCATGGTCACAGGATTCGGCTCGCAATCAAGCGACTCAGGTCCAGACCTTTTCGGCATCGCCAGGGGTCAACCATGCTTCGGCACGGGTGGTCAGCCACGGTGTGATTGATGCCCAGGGCGTGGAATCAGAAACCGCTTATTTCGCGGCTTCGGTTCAGCCATCAGCCGATGAGCAACTGTTGCAATCGCTTCGCAACATGGCTTCGGACGTTGTCGTGGTTGTTGATACCTCGGCCAGTCAGTCCGGCGCGTTTCGTCAGGATTCACTGATTGCTGCGGAACAAGTGTTGGCAGGAATGCGAGCCAAGGACCGCGTGCAAGTGTTCGCGGCGGACGTTGACGCCAACGCATTGACCTCGCACTTTGGCGCTGTCAACGAAGCCCAAACCGAGGTGGTGATGAACCAGTTGGGAGCACGTCTTCCACTTGGGCACACCAACTTGATCAGCGTGCTTGAAACCGCTGACAAGGTGTTCAAGGAAGCGGGAGCCCAGGCAGGCCGTGGTCGTTCACTGGTCTACATTGGCGATGCGACCTCGATTGAATCTGCCGGTGACCAAACTCGGTTTGCCAAGCTGATCGACTCGCTGCGTACTCAGCACGTTGCCGTTCACAGCATTGCCGTTGGACCCACCATTGACGTTGCCATGATGGGCGTCTTGGCCAATCAGACCGGTGGTCAGGTCGGCGTGGTGAATCGTGGTGAAGGCTACACGGCACAGGCCGTTGCCAAGGAAGTGACCGATGCAGCCTTATTGGCTCCGATCTGGGTGGAGTCGATCTCGACCCCTGAAACGATGACGATCGTTCAAGGTGATCGGTTGCCTCCATTGCGATTGGACCGTGACAGCATTCTGTTGGGACGGGTCACTGGTGATAAAAAGCAACACATTGAAATGAACCTCGTGGGGCAGTCGCTTGCTGGACAGGTTCGTGTGACAACAGATGCGGAACTAGAACACGGCCACCCAGACTTCGGCTTCTTGAGCAAGCTTGTTGCGGAAGCTGAAGGAAACCAAGGTCTGACCTTGCCAACGGCCAACAGCTCATTGCTGCGTCAGAAAGCGTTGGCGATCGCT
This sequence comes from Stieleria bergensis, assembly GCA_007745635.1. Lineage (GTDB taxonomy): Bacteria > Planctomycetota > Planctomycetia > Pirellulales > Pirellulaceae > Stieleria > Stieleria bergensis. The sequence continues at coordinate 5,451,958 of CP036272.1, read as the reverse complement.
GCCGAAGCTTCTGAGTTGGTTCGAGCCGGCAAGCTTGCCTTGCAAACCGGTGACAAACGTGGCGCCAAAGCGATCGCTGAGATGGCTTTGGAAGCTGATCCACAAAACGAAGATGCCAAGAGCCTGAAGGTTGTCAGCGGCACCACGTTGATCATGCAAGATGACGATCCCTTTGCGGATCCGTTTGCGGAGCCCGCCGCGCCAGCGAAGCCTGCACCTGCGGCGGACGATCCCTTTGCCGATCCGTTCGCTGAGCCCGCCGCGCCAGCAAAGCCTGCACCAGCGGCGGACGATCCTTTTGCCGATCCAGCGGCTCCTGCTGCACCCATGCCAGCGGCCCCCAAACCGGCTGCTCCCATGCCAGCGGCAGATGATCCCTTTGCGGCACCAGCTCCAGCTCCAGCGGCACCACCAGCACCAAAACCAGCGGGCAACGATCCGTTTGCAGCTCCAGCGGCACCGGCTCCTGCGGCACCGGCACCTCTGCCAGTGCAGCCGCCAGCGATGGTAGCACCGGCACCAGTAGCACCGGCACCAGGTGGTTTGAACGGTGCGGCTCCACCGACTCCCGGCGTCAATGCAGGTGATCGCTACCCAGCGGTCGACCCCAACCGTCGGATGGTTGGCGACGATGAAATTTTGGGATCGGGCGGAGGTTTGTTGCAGCAAGAGATCAATCGCCGCAGTGCGATGGAAGGTGCGATGCAAGGCGAAGTTCGCCAAGCGTTGATTTACGCCGAGCGTCAAGTGCGTCAGGATCCTCGTAAAGTGGCCGGGCAGCTGAAAGGTGTTCTGGCTCGTGTTGAAGCATTCCCAGACCTGTCGCCAGCGCTGCGTCAGAAGCTGAGCCTGCAATTGCAATCGGCCATTCAGGCCAGTGCGATGGCAGAGGAGCGATTCAATGAGCAGCAATCTAACCGTGTTGCCGAGCAAGAGCGTGCTCGGGCAGCATCATTGTTGTTGCAGAAAACCTATCGCCGCGAAGCGACTTTGAAGACCTTGTCACAACAGATGAACGCGTTGATCGATGAAGGTCGATACGTGGAAGCGGATGGTGAAGTCTCGGTCAAATTCGTTGAAGAAGCTGGCGACACCATTACCGATGACTCGGTTGCTGGTCAGCACTTTGCCTACCAGCCCTTGGCGTTGCAAACCTATGCACGCGACCGCGAATACCGCAAGATGCGAGAACGCAACTTCGTTGATGCGTTCTCGTTGGTCTTGAAAGCCAACATCCCGTTCGTGGACGAGCCACACGTTGTCTTGTTCCCAGAAGCAGAGGCTTGGCAGCGTCTTAGCCGTCACCGGTTGGACAAGTACGGTGCATTCGAGCTGGTCGGTAACAGTGAAGCAGAAAAGAAAATCGAAGCTGCTTTGTCGGATGAGATCTCTCAGGTCTTCACCGAGATTGCACTGACCGAAGCCATTGACACCATTTCCAAGTCACACAACATTCCGATTGTGATTGACCAGCGTGCGTTGGAAGAGGAAGCGTTGGACGCTGAAATGCCGGTTTCGATCGACCTGCAGAACGTCAGCTTGCGTTCTTTCCTACGCTTGATGCTGCGTGATTTGCAACTGGCTTATGTGATCAAAGACGAAGTGATGCAGATCACGACGACCACCGAAGCGGAAAACAACTTGGTGACCAAGGTGTATCCAGTCGGTGACTTGGTCGTGCCAATCATGTCTAGCGGCATGGGCGGCGGCATGGGCGGCGGCATGATGGGCGGCGGCATGGGCGGCGGCATGGGCGGCGGCATGGGCGGCGGCATGGGCGGCGGCATGGGCGGCATGGGTGGCGGCGGCATGGGCGGCTTCGGCGGTGGTGGAGCCTTCATGGTTCCCGACGAAGCAGACCTCAGTGCCAAGGCTCCCGCAGCCAGTTCGCAAACTCCTGCTGCAAAGCCTGAAACGCTTTCCGCTGAGCAAACCGCTCAGATCCGTCCCTTGAAGATCGAAGTGGCTCCTGGGCAGACACGTGCTGAAGCGTGGAAGGCGTACTTCGCTGAGGTTGAAATCAACAGCCCCGTTGAAATGACCCTCTTGGATCAACGCGTTCGCTCGACGGCTGCGATGTACTCGCGTCGTTCGGCTGCAGCCGAAGCCAAGGGCAACGATCAAGAAGCGTTGGAGTGGTTTGTGAAGTCTCGCGAGTTGATTGGCGAAGCGATTCGTGCCGGTCAAGTCCAGCCTTGGATGTACCAAGCCTATGCGATTGCGTTGGCTGCAACCGGTGCTCCTCAGGCAGAGGTTGAGCGGGCGTTGCTCTCTGCAGTTGATTTCGCTGGTTCGGCGACGGAAGTTCTGAATGTCGCTGGGCGTTTGGAAAACATCGGTTCCTCGAAAGCTGCTCTGCGATTGTGCATGCGAGCTTCCGAGATGAGCCCTGATCGTCGCGAGCCTTACGTCATGGGGATGCGTCTGGCTGAAGCTCTTGACGATGCCGATGGCATTCAATGGGCTTGTGCTGGCGTGCTCGGTCAAGCGTGGCCAGAGTCCTATCAGCCGGTGGTTGAAAAAGCCAAGTTGCTTTCTCGCAGTACCTTCCGCGAAATGCTGGAAAACAAACAGCGCGAAGCAGCCGCTGAATTCGCCGAAACCTTGAAGGTTGCCTCGGCCTACGATGTGGTCGTTCGTGTCAGCTGGACTGGCGACGCCGATGTTGACTTGGCGATTGAAGAGCCCAGTGGCACGGTCTGTTCGTTGGACAACCGAACCACGGCCTCGGGCGGCACCATCCTGGGCGATTCATTCCCCGGAGCCGGCCAAGCCAAAGACGGCACCATCAGCGAAACCTACATGTGCCCCAAAGGCTTCAGTGGCGTGTATCGCTTGCTGGTGCGAAAGGTTTGGGGAGAGGTTTCCTCGGGCAACGTGACTGTCGAAATCGTCACCGATGTCGGTCGCGAATCTCAGCGAGTGATTCGCAAAGAAGTTCCTCTGATGGAAAAGAACGCCTTGTTCGTCTTTGAAGTCAAAGATGGCAAGCGGCAAGAGCAGCTGGGCGAAGCTCAGTTGGCACACTTGCGAGATGTTCAACGCGATATCGTCGGTGACATGGTTTTGGGCCAGTTCGCCAACCCTGCGGCTCCAGATGCCGGCCAGGTGTTGCGAGACCTGTACAGCGACATCGCACAAATGCCCTCCACTGGCGATGGACTTCCTGGTGTCAACAATCCGTTCTTCCCAGGGAACCAAGTCGGTTACATGCCTCAGATCACAACCATTCCTGATGGTGCATTCATGACCGCGACGGCGATTGTCTCGGCTGATCGCCGGTTTGTCCGGATCACGCCTTCGCCACAGTTCACCCAACTGGGTGACGTGACGACCTTCAACTTTGTTGATGGTGGCCAGGGCGGCGGCGGTGGTGGTGGTATCGGCGGCGGCGGTGGTGGCATTGGCGGCGGCGGTGGCGGCATCGGCGGCGGCGGTGGTGGCATCGGCGGCGGCGGTGGTGGCATCGGCGGCGGCATCGGTAACTAAATCCCAGGGCGCAACGCGTCAAGCAATCATCGATTCAGAAATTTCAGGCTGGTTTCCCTCGGGAGCCAGCCTTTCTTTATGCGCCAGTGAAACTTTGCGTCCACACTCTGGGTAGTGATCGGAGGCGAAAACTGATAGGTTGCGCCCGATGACGGTGCGGTTTCAGCCAGCTTGGGTTGGGGAAGACGCTCTGTTGCTCTCAGTGAATCTTCGGCAGAGACCTCGTGTGACTGCTTCGATGATTGTTTCACTGAGCCCGCCAGCAGATGTTCCAGCCTGTCCCCGCGACGAAGTTGATGTTGAAGTCCATGTTGATTTTGGCATTCTCGGACGAGCTCTTGATATTCGCCGAACACTTGATGCACCCCAACCATTCATCGACTTGCTTGCTCCTTTTGCTAGCCCCTATTGATTGCCCCCTTGAAAACGAAACAAAGGATACTTTGAACCATGGGAATCTCCTGTTGTCGCGCCACAGGCACGTTTGTGACGCAAAAATTGGCTGCGGTTGCCTTGATGGCCACCTTGACGCTGGGTTCGCTGAACTTCGGCCTGATGAGTCAGGCATCAGCACAGACATTGACTGACGGATCCAAGCCCGTATTGACGGTTGGCCTGTCTTCAATGAATGAATTGAAGAATGATGTGAACTACGTCACTGGATTGATTGGACGCCCCGAATTCGGTGGTTTCTTCGGTGTCGCAGCGATGGCTTACAGCCAAGGCGTTGATCAGGACGAGCCGATCGGTGTGCTGGTCTCCATGGGGAGCGGAGCTCCTGAGCCAATCGTGATTTTGCCCACTGCCAACGTCAAGCAGATCCTCAGCCGCCTGGAAGCTCAGTTCCAGGAAATGGAAGAAGAGGAAGATGGGACGATCGCCATTGGAGTCAATGGCATGACCATCTACGTCCAACAGAAAGGTAAGGTTGCTGTTGCTGCCCAATCGAAGGACGCCTTGGCATTGGTTCCCAAGGATCCAAAGCCTCTTTACGCTGACTTGGCAGAAAAGCACAACCTGGGCGTGCGATTGCAAATTCAGCAAATCCCCGCGCCTATTCGTGATGCGTTCCTCGGTGCAATGCGCCAAGGATTCACGCAAACCATGCAAGCCGGTGGTGATCCCGGAGCCGCTGACACCGCAGCCGCAGCCCTGGATCAAATCGAGCAGTTGATCAAGGATTCTGATCAATTGACCTTCGGTCTTGGTATCGATGCCGAAGCAGGTGCGTTGGTGATCGACACCTCTTACACCGCCGTCGCTGGCTCCGTCACAGCTGCCATGCAACAAGGGCAACGCCCGATTCCTTCGCGTTTCTCCGCGGTGATTCGTGACGATGCCGCCGCCTATGTGCATCAAGCTGTTTCCATCAGTCCCGAGTCCATTGAACAAGCTCAGGAAGGTGTTGACGCCAACCTTGATATGATTCGCAATGCCTTAAGCCAGCCCGGTGCCTTGCCGCCAGGGTTGGATGACGAAGTCCTTGGCTACATCGAACAGGTCGCTGAACTGGCGATGGATTCGATCAAAGAAGGCAAGTCAGATTCTGGCTTCCTTGTGCTTGCTGGCGAAGACAAATTGCAATTCGTGATGGGCCTCTTCGTCTCTGACGGTGGGAAGGTCGAAGCACTGGCAAAGGACTTGGCCACCAAGATCCCTGATGATCCAAGGGCTCCCCGTTTGACCTTTGATCTTGAAACCTACAACGGTGTCACGCTGCACAAATTGGAGTTGGATGTTCCTGAGCGTGAAGACGAAGCTCGCAAGCTGTTTGGCGAAACCTTAGAAGCCTACATCGGGACAGCCGACAAAGCCGTTTACGCTTCGTTCGGTAAGGGCAGTGAAGCTCTGCTCAAGGAATTCATCGATTCCGGTGCTTCCGATGCTGGTGAGAAACGCCCCAACGCTCAGATGCAGGTCACGATGATGCCATTCCTGGAACTGGCTAACTCCATCGAAGCGGATGACGTGATCTCCAACGTCATCACCACCGTCGGCCAGTCGGCTGGCAAAGGCAAAATTCGCATGGTCATGGAATCCATCGAGAACGGTAGCAAAGTGAGCTTCACCGTCGGTGCCGGCGTGATCCAAGCGATCGGTGCTGCGATTCCAACACCAGGTGCCGGTGCAGCACCGTTCTAACGGACCTGTCTGTCAGTCATGCTCGGCGGTCCATGATCGCCGAGCCGGACAGTTCGTCCGGTGTGTGCTTGCACCACTGCTTTGAACCTGTTTGCATTCCGGCTGATGTTACGTTTCCCCGGGTCTTCTCTGGACCATCGCGATTTCATCGGACCGGGATTGCGTTCGTCCAGTGCGTGCTTGCACGCACCAATCAAATGACAGCGCACCGCTGGGCCGCAATCACGTGGATTTTCCGCATCCGCACCACCGGACTCGAAGATCTTCCATCCAGTGTGTGCCACGCACCCTCCCTGGCTGCCCCTTCTGGCAGCACGGAAGCCTCGGTTTTGGTATTGAGTTGCGCGTGGCGCATTTGTAACAAATAGACCGTGTAGTCGTTCACAACAGACGTTCAGGAAGCTCCCATGTCCACCCGCTCAAAATTTGTCTTTTTCATCGTAGTTTGCGTCTGCGGAATCGTGGGGTTTCGTCTCTTCGGAAAGGGGGAGGTCAATGGTTCGGTCGAAGTGGCGCCGCTAGGTGGAACTTCGGTCTCAGCCAAGACTCCTGACGCAGTGGATCCCTCGGCAGTCGCCGGCGTGGGAGAAGCCGGTGAGCCAGGATCCGCCAATGCGTCTAGCGGATCAGGCGTTTCGTCGATGCAACAAGTGATTGACATTGCCGAAGAGGCGCTGGTTTCAATGTCATCCAATTTGGAAGACTACACCGCCACCTTCGTCAAGCAAGAAAGTGTCAGTGGCACGTTGAGCCCTGTCACTCAGATGCAGATCAAGATTCAGTCGCGGATGCGCAATGAAACGGACGACGCACCGATGCGAATCTATTTGAAATTCGAACAACCTGAAGCCAACCAAGGGCGTGAAGTGATTTGGGCCGGCGACATGAACGACGGCAAGATGGCTGTGTACGAGCCGGTGATCCTATTGAACTTGAAAACACTTTGGCTGGACCCTACCGGACCGCTGGCCATGCGTGGTCAACGGTATCCCATCTACCACATTGGCTTGGTGCAACTGGTCGAAGAGCTGGTGGCTCGTGGGAAACGAGAAATCGGTAACCCGGATGTGACCGTTGCGCTTCAAGAAGGCTTTTCTTACGGCGATCGCACTTGCCAGTTGTTGACGGCCAAGCGATCCAAGCCCTCCGGCGGCGATCCTGCTGACGATTTCAGTCGCGCGGAAATTGTCTTTGATCCCAACGACAAACTGGTCTTGGCCTTTCGCAGTTATGGCTGGCCAGAAGAAGGTGCCGTAGACCAACAAGCACCGTTGTTAGAATCCTATGAGTATCGCGACGTGAAGCTCAACGTCGGGCTCACCGAAGAAGATTTTGATTATCAGAACGAAGGTTACAGCTTTCCGTAATCGTCAACGCCAAGCGGTGCATCGGCCGCCCGGCAATTGGTGCGTGCAAGCACCACTGCTTTGAACATGTTGTGATTCGGATTGACCTTGCTTTTTCCTTGGTTTTTTGGCCCAATTAGGATTTCCTCGTACCGGGATCGGGTCATGGACGACTTTGCCAATAAGGTTCAAGCAGCGGCTTCGCTTGCAGATGCTCTCTTTGTTTGCTGGCGATACATCGCAGATGAGAAGTGTCTCAACCAGGTCTTTGAAAGATCGCGGGGGCGTTGCTATTCGCGTGAGGTCTCGTTTCCGCTCATCGTGCAACTCGTCCATGATGCTCTTACCCAGCACGCTGGAAGTGGAAACCAGAGCTTTGAGCACGCTTCTCAGCAAGGAACATTGACCGCGTCGAAGAGAGCGGTTTATGGCAAGCTGGGACGCATGCCTGTGGAGGTGACCGTTGATTTATTCTCCACCATGGCGGATCGACTGCTCGCCCTCTTTCCTCAGGAAAACCGAAAGTCGTTACCCGCCTGTTTCACCTCCTTCAAAGTCCGAACCGTCGATGGCAAGACAATTAAAGGCATTGCCAAACGCCTCAAGCCTCTACGTAACAGTCAAGAGGGGTTGATTGGCGGCAAGGCGTTGGTTGCCACCGATTATCAGACAGGAACTGCGGTCGGCTTAGCGGTGGACACTGACGGTGACGCCAATGATGTTCGTCTTCTGCCACGCTTGCTTGAGGACGTTCGAAAACGCACACAGGGGAAGCAACTTTGGGTAGGAGACCGGCAGTTTTGCGATCTCATTCAGCTTGGGCGTTTCAGCGAAAACGGTGATCACTATGTCGTCCGCTACAACGCAAAAAACAGCTTTTTCCGGGATGAAAATGAAACTGTCCGCGAAGGCCTCGATGTCAATGGGCGAGCTTATACCGATGAGTGTGGGTGGCTGGGAGCTGACTCCAACAAGCATCAATGCTACGTCAGACGGATCACGCTCGAGCTTGATGATGGTGCGGAGTTATCGATCGTAACGGAGCTTTTTGGCGTTCGCAAATATCCAGCTGCCGATCTTTTGTATCTCTATGGAGAGCGTTGGGAGATTGAGCGTGTCTTCCAAAAGGTCACCGAGGTGTTTAGTCTCGAGAACTTGATCGGAAGTACACCTCAGGCAGGTTTGTTTCAGTTTGCAATTTGCCTTTTGCTTTACAACCAACTGCAACTTCTACGCAGCTACATTGCTGGGCATCAAGACCGAGAAACGGAGATGGTTTCGATTGAGAAACTGTTCATAGATGTCCAGCGCGAACTAGTCACCTGGCAAGTTCTGTTGTCAGGGTTTGATATCGAGACACTCGTTCCGATACGAAACGCAGGGGCTTCTCAGCAGCATCTGCATGAGTTGCTACGAATACGGTGGAACGACTTCTGGATCAAATCGACGAATTCCAAGAAACGTAAGCCGCAGAAGCGGAAAACCAAAAAGCGTCCAAAATCCGTGCACAAGATTCTGAACGCGAAAACAGACTAACCAAAGATGTTCAAAGCAGTGGTGCAAGCACGCACCAGTGCGAATCGGCTGGAGCCCTTCAGCCCTGGATCAGGTTTCGGTGTCTTGAATGGTCAGTTCGCTGTTGGCTTCTTCCAACGCGTCCATGGCGTCGTAGCTGATCTGTGTGTTGGCCACATTGATGATCTTTAACGCAGGCAATTTCCCAAGCTTCTCAAAGCCTTCGTCGGACAGTCGTTGGACGCCGGCCAGGTTCAGATTGGTCAGCTTTTGGAACTTCAAGATCGTATCGATTGACGCGTCGCTGACGTTGCAGGCTTTGAGGTTCAGTTCCGTCAAGTTGGTCAGAGCTGACAAGCCATTCAGAGCATCGTCGTTGAGTTTGCTTTCCCAGAAATTGAGGTAAGTCAAATTGGTCAGGACATTCAACTGCGTGATGCCTTCTGGCGAGATCAATCGGCATTCGGATAGATCTAAGTAAGTCAACTTGCTGAACGTAGCGATCACTTTCAGTCCCTCGTCGTCCACGGACGAGTCGCGCAAGTTCAGTCGGTTGATGTTCTTCGCTCCGGCGACTTGCTTGATCCCTTCACCGGTGATGTCACAGCCACGGATGCGAAGTCGCGTCAGTCCACTGAGTCCCTTGAGCGACTTCATTCCCTCGTCGGTGATCTTGCAGTAGTCGAGTTGGATTTGCTGCATGCTGGAGATGCCGCCCAGGACTTCGAGGGTCGTGTCGGAGAGCGTGGTGCAGTAGTTTGCATTGAATGATTTCAAAGGCAGCTTGGCGATTTCCTTGACACCGACGTCGGTGATCTTTGACTTCTCAAGTTGCAAGTCCGCCAGGGAGCTCATCTGGCCAATCGATTTCATGCCTTCGTCCCCAATGTTGCTGTTGCGCAAATCCAGCGCTCGCAGTGTCTTCAGGCCGGTGAGTTTTCCCAGGCCTTGATCGCTGACGGTGGTCAGTCGCAGGTTCAGGACTTGCAGCTTGGGCAGTTTGGCCACCGTGTCCAGAGTGGCATCGGTGATTTTGGTGCCTTCGAGCGAGAGTCGCTCAAGCGGCAGGTCAGCCAGGATTTCCAGCCCTTTGTCAGTGCAACCGGGGCCGCTGAACGTGGCTCGCGTGACATTGGGGACGCCGGCCAGTTGGGCAAAGGTTTCGCTCTTGTCCGAGTCACAGTGGACCGTGAAGGCGGTCACCACGCCATTCTCGACGGTCAGCTTAAAGTCGGCAGCTTCCAAGGCTTCGATGGCTTTGGGATCATCGGGCTTGGGGTTCGCGACTTCTGGGCTGCTCGTTTCAGCTTCCTTCGGCTTGGGTTCGCAGCCGACCATCAAGGGCACCGACAGAGGCAGGGCGATCAGCGTTGCGGAAAGGACAAGGCGGCGAAGTTTCGGACTGGTGGGACGCATGTGTGTTCGGCTCGCTGGCGGGAAAGGAGGGGCTCTTGGGTCATGGATGTGGCGTCGTTTGGCACCGTCAAAGCGGCGTTAAAGGACAGCCCATTTCAAGCAGAACCACCAGTTTAGGCAACGATTGGCAAGAGTAAACCACTGAAGACGGCAAGACTTCGGGGGGGGAAGCATTTGGCGGGAATCTGACGGCTGGATCACTTGTCCTCTGTCCCGGGGGAGATTCAGGGGGCTCTGGATCGGATTCTGGTACGGTTTTCCGTCGGATTCACGCGTTGTCGATTGAGAACCAAGGTTGTGTCGGTTATCCTAACCTGGCTTGTAGCGTGAATGAACGCCGGTAAAAGGCGTCTGGGGCCAGCAGTGGTTCCTTGTCTCATTCGCTTCATCAGCATCAATCATCCGGCCAATCCAGTTCTCACCAGAGGGGCTTTCGCAAAGCTCTCATTGACTGGAAAGAGCAACCGAGCTTGGCCGGGGAGCGATGATCTGGACGCAAGCATCCCACCTTGACGTTTATCGTTCGCGTGATCAGCGAGACAACTTTGACTTCCCTGCAAGTGATTGCTCACAGAACACGTTCCCACCGTCAACGTTGACCGAATTGCCAAATCGCTATTGTTGACTTGCCTCTTGGGCTGTGTTGACACTGTTTGACAGTGCTCAGAATCAGCCAAGTGGTCAGCAAGTGTGTCGACATCCTTCAACACTATTATTAGGAAGAATTAATGACTAAACGCACGACTCGCCGTAGCTTCATCGGCCGCAGCGCTGCTGCTGGTGCCGTTGGGGTTGGCTACTGGGCCGGCACCACTCCGCAGTTGAACGCTCAAGAATCCGCTTTGCAAGGACTTGCTGCCGGTTGTATTGGTGTGGGTGGCAAAGGCGGTAGCGATACCAGTCACATCGCCGAGCAAGGTGTCAACATCGCCGCTTTGTGCGACGTGGATGGCAACACCCTGAACAAGAAGGGGCGTGAGTTCAAAGACGCGCAGAAGTTCGATGACTTCCGGGAAATGCTGGACAAGATGGGCGACAAGATCGACATCGTCACTGTCAGCACGCCGGACCACACGCACGCGGCTGCTGCAGTTCGTGCGATGCGAATGAAAAAGCACGTGTACTGCCAAAAGCCTTTGACATGGTCGATCGCTGAAGCTCGCTTGATGCGTGAAACCGCTGCTGAGCAAGGCGTCGTCACACAGATGGGCAACCAAGGTACCAGCGAGAACGGACTTCGCGAAGCAGTTGAAGTGATTCAAAGCGGCGCGATCGGTGACGTCTCCTCTGTTCACGTTTGGTCAAACCGTCCTGTCTGGCCGCAAGGCAAAGGGCGTCCGGCAGGTGAAGATCCAGTGCCAGAGTCACTGAACTGGAACGCTTGGATTGGACCTGCTCCGATGCGACCTTACAAGCAAGGCGCTTACCACAGCTTCAACTGGCGTGGTTGGGTTGACTTTGGAACCGGTGCCCTGGGCGATATGGCCTGTCACACCACCAACATGCCCGTCATGGCGCTGAAGCTTTGGGATCCTGTTGCTGTGACTGCAACCAAGAACCCAGGTCTGTTCGAAGGTGAAACCTTCCCATCAAGCAGCTCGCTGATGTTTGAATTCCCCGAGCGTGATGGCTTGGTGCCTTGCAAGTTCTACTGGTACGATGGCGGCGAACTGCCCGCCCAGAACTTGATTGACATGCTGCCAACCAGGTTCCAAGAGCGTATCGCTAAGCAACGTGCGGGTGGTCGCAAAACCAGTGGTGCGTTGGTCGTCGGTAGCAAAGGCGCTATCTTCAGCGAAAACGATTACGGTGCCAGCTACACCATGCTGCCCGAAGCAGACTTCGCCGACTACAAGAAGCCAGAGCAGACGCTGCCACGCATTCCGTTTAACTCCGGTGGCGATCAGCGACAAAAATGGGAATTCGTTGCCACGGTCAAAGGTGAATACGAGCCCGGCACGATGAGCAACTTTGGTTACGCAGGCCGTTTGACCGAGACCATCTTGGTCGGCAACTTGGCACTTCGTGCCGGTGAAGGCAAGCGAATCGCTTGGGATGCTAAAAATCTCAAGAGCACCAACATGCCAGAGATCAATCAGTTCGTCAGCCGCGATTATCGCAGCGGTTGGGAAGTCTGATCGAGGGTTTTGTCAACCACTTCAGAGCATCAATGAACAGAAACCGCGTGGCCTTGGCCACGCGGTTTTTTCGTTGGTGATCGGCTTGCTGGATTCGTCGATCGCCGAGTCTCTCTCGGTGAGCGCGGTGCAGACTGGGGTCAAGTTGCCGCTTCGTCCGATATCACTTGGGCTTGTTCAAGCTTCTTCTGCCGAGCCTTCTCCAGACGCTTGACCGCTCGCGGTGGCGGTGGTCGCCAGCGGCGATGCAGCCACCAGTATTGCTCGGGGGCTTCGCCAATCACTCGGGCCAAGGTTCGATTGTACCAGTCCGTTAGATTTGCAACTGATTGACAGCTTTCATGTGTTGGATTCAGCGGATCGGCGACGCCGAGGCAGCCAGTTTCAAACTGCATTGGACGGGTGCCGATCCGGCGTGCATAGCCGACCAGCATCGGCGCTTTGGCGGTCAGTGAAAACAGTGCCAAGGCTTTATGGCAACTCGCGGGAACCCCCAGGAAGTTCGTCCAATGGCCTTTCTCGCCAGCATGTTGGTCCGCCAAGATCGCCAGCTTGCCAGCGTTTAACATGTGCTGATCAATGAACGCGGCGCAGCCTTGCTTGTCGACCATGATTTGGCCGTTGGCACCGCGAAAGCGAAGCATCCAGTCATGCAGGTACGGGTTATCCAAGCGACGGGCGATGGTGACGGTATGGATTCCCATTAACGAGGTCAGGTAGTTGGAAATCTCGAAGTTGCCGAAGTGACCAGAAACCAGCACCACCGGTCGACCAGACAGGTAGCGGGTCATCACGTGCTGATTGTTGACAAAGGTGATGTGTTTGTGCCAGTTGGTCAGGTGCAGTCTTCGCGGTGCCCACGCGATCTCGCACATCATCATGATCAGCGAATGCCACATCGCGACTTCGAGGTTTTGTTTCTGCTGGGCGCTGGCGGCTGGCATCACTGCCGTCAAGTTTTCCTGAGTTGTCTGGCTGCGAATTTTCAGTCTGAGGGCAAAGAGCCTGGCCAGTCGACGAGCGATCGAATCCACCGCGTCATAGGGCAGGATCTGAATCACGCAGATGAACAACCTGGCGATCACGTACAGCAGCAAATCGATTGCCTGGCCGGTCGGACGCTCACGCCACGCCGCCCAGCCCGTTTCCGCAGGCTTGAGTTCGCATTGGTAGAGTGCTTTCCGCAATGAGACCGGATCGACAGGCGGAGGTTGATGGTCAGCGAGCGAGACGGGAGTGGTAGCAGTGGTCATTCGGTGCGGCGCCGATCAGAATCAGTCGAGCTCGTTTCAGTGCAGGATCGTGATGCACGATTGGTTACCATTGAAGTCTCTTGTTGGGACTGGCGTCTGAATCGACATCAGTCAGAGAGCCGTTTGGGCAACCTTTAGAGGGTCCATTGTGGCACAACAGGCAGGTCGTCCACTAGACCGGTTTGGGCAGGCCACAGTCAGATTTCTCGCACGCGGTAGCCGGATTCCAGGCCGTCGGCGGGTTTTCAGCCTCGGCAAAACGGCTTCGATGAAAACTGTGTGACTTGTTGACCGTTCTGGGGCTCACGGGTACGAAAGACCATTCAACTTCGCTAGGATACGGGCCCGTGATCGCTCCGCAATTGGCAGGGCTGGCGACGGAGCGTTGGCTGGAATCGCGTTCCACCGTTGCGGGCAATGACTGTTCCATTACCAAAGTCAGTGAAGCGGCGTCTTCGCTGGTGCTACAAACGCTGCAATTGAATCATGACAAACTCACTCGCTGACGGATCGCAGGGCACTCCGCAGGTTCCCGCCGAAGCGTGCGCCATCATTTTGGCTGCCGGCAAAGGGACGCGCATGCAGTCCGAACTGCCCAAGGTACTCTGCCCAGTCGTTGGTCGGGCAATGATTCACTTTGTCATCGATGCGTTAGAGGCCGCCGGAATCAAACGCCAGATTGTGGTTGTCGGCTACCAAGCAGATGCCGTCAAAGCGGAGTTGCAAACTCGATCGTCAAGCAACATCGAATATGCACTTCAGGCAGAACAATTAGGGACCGGTCACGCCGTACAGATCTGCCAAGACTTACTGGCCGAGCAAACCGGTCCAACGATTGTGGTTGCCGGTGATTCCCCCTTGATTCAAGCGTCCAGTCTGGCCACCCTGTTAGAGCACTTTGCAAAGCATCAGCCTGCATTGCTGTTGGGCACTTTGATGAAGGATGATCCGACAGGACTCGGGCGGGTTGTTCGCAATGAAGCCGGAGAGTTTACCGGTATTGTCGAACACAAGGATGCCACCGAGCAGCAACGTGCCATTCAGGAAGTCAATATGAGCACGTACCTGTTCCAGACCCCTGATTTGTTGTCATCATTGTCACAACTAAAAAGTGACAATGCACAAAACGAATACTACTTAACCGATTGTGCACGACTGTTGCGTGAAGCCGGTCGTCCGGTTGAAGCCTTGCCGGCGCTGCAACCCTGCGAGTCATTGTCGATCAATAACCCGCAAGAATTGGAAATCGTCGATCGGCAAATGCGAGCCATGGGATATGCGTGAACTAAAAATCTTTAGCGGACAAGCTAACCCTGATCTGGCGAAGAAGATCTGTCGGCATCTGCACATGGAGCCGGCAATGATCTCGCTAGGGAAGTTTCCTGATGGCGAAAACTATTGCAAGCTGGACGAAGATGTCCGCGGCCGTGACGTCTTTTTAGTCCAGTCGACTTGTCCACCGGTCAACGACAATCTGTTCGAACTGCTGGTCATGATCGACTGCTGCAAACGCGCCAGCGCCGAACGTATCACCGCCGTGATTCCCTATTACGGTTACGCGCGTCAAGATCGTAAAGATGAAGGCCGTGTGCCCATCACCGCCAAAATGGTCGCTAACTTAATCGTTCGCGCCGGTGCCGATCGTGTACTGACCATGGACTTACACGCCGCACAGATCCAAGGCTTCTTTGATGTGCCAGTGGATCACTTGTATGCCGCCCCGGTCCTGAATGAGTACTTTAGCGAACGCGGGATGGTGAACGAAAAAATCGTCGTCGTCAGTCCCGACGAAGGCAGCATTAAGCGTGCCGTTGGCCACGGAAAACGCCTAGGCGCTCCGCTGGCCATCGTTGATAAACGGCGTACCAGTGCGTTGGAAGTTCAGCAGAGTACCATCATTGGTGGCCCACTGGATGACAAAATTGTGCTGATGTTCGATGACATGATCAGCACCGCGGGGTCGATCTGTGGTGCGGCAAAGCTGGTCAAGGAATCGGGTGCGAAAGAGATTCATATTGCGTGCACCCACGGTGTTCTCTGTGGGCCGGCAATTGATCGTCTTCGCGAAGCACCGGTCGATTCGATCATTGTGACCGATTCGATCCCAGTGCCAGAGGAAAAACGCTTGCCCAATTTGGTGCAGTTGTCCGTTGCTCCGCTGTTGGCCGAAGCCATCAAGCGGATTCACCATGATCAATCGATCAGCGAACTGTTCCGCGAACGGTAGGCGATCTTGATTCGCAGCGGCCAGAACGCAGCGGCCAGAACGCAGCGGCCAGAACGCAGCGGCCAGAACGCAGCGGCCAGAACGCAGCGGCCAGTGCGGAGTGGCATGCAACAGGTTTGCCCTTCGCTCCGCCAGAGATTGTGGTTGGGGTTTTGAATGCCCAACCACCTTTCCCGCTGCGACGTGGCTGGCTACCAAACCAAGGGCAGCTCTTTGTCGCCTGGTTGCATCCGTCCCGGTGGTCGCGTTTGGTTACCTTTGGTTTTCTTAGCGTTGTCACCAAGCGCTTTTCGGTAACGCTCTGCGGCCGCCTCCAGTTCCGCGACGACTTCAGGAAACTCTGCTGCCACATCGGTGGTTTCAGAGAGGTCGTTGTCCAGATCGTACAACGCTTTGGCTGCTTTGGCGCTCTTGTAAGGTACGGGCAATCCTGCGGTGCCACCGGGGTGTCCATCAAGCGTGCGATACTGGTGCGGAAAAACAAGCTTGAAGCGATCATTGCGGACGGCTCTTAATCCACCGCCGTAATAACATGCGAAGGCTTCGTGCGGCGACTTGGCTGCTTCTTTTCCGAACAGCAAGGGGCTGATGTCGTGGCCATCAATGGGATGGTTGGGAAGTTCGGCACCGATCAGTTTGGCAACGGTTGGCAGGACGTCGATGCTGCTGGCCAGTTGGTCGCAGGTTGTGCCCGCGGGAATCTTTCCCTTCCACCACATCAGGGTCGGCTCCCGATAGCCGCCTTCCCACATCGTGCCTTTGCCTTCGCGAAGTGGCGTCGCTTTTCCACCATGTGTTCCATAGGAAAGCCAAGGGCCGTTGTCGCTGGTAAAGATCACCAGGGTATTGTGTTCGACACCGATGTCTTCGATCGCTGACAGGATTTGACCGACCGACCAGTCAACTTCCATCACCACGTCGCCGAAGAGTCCCTTGCCACTTTTGCCTTCAAACGCTTCGCTGCAAAACAGCGGCACGTGAACCATCGGATGGGGCAGATACAAAAAGAACGGCTGGTCTGGATCGCGTTTGATGAACTCCACCGCACGCTCGGTGAACTGTTTGGTCATCTGTTTTTGGTCGTACGGTTGCATGCTGTCGATGACAATTTCCGTGCCCTCGATCATCGGCAGTTCTGCCCAGGGGATGCTTGCTTTGGGGTCCTTTTGGCGTTTGGCAACCGATGCTGGGTGGCGTGGCCACATGTCGTTGCTGTACGGGATGCCATAAAATTCGTCAAAGCCATGGCTGGTAGGCAGGAACTTTGGATGGTGTCCGAGGTGCCATTTTCCATAAGCCGCCGTTCGGTAGCCTTGACTCTGGCAGAGTTCTGCCAGGGTCAATTCGTCTGCGTTGATCCCGATATTGGATTTCGGTCCCAAGGCACCTTGGATCCCGATGCGTTGGTGGTAACACCCGGTCAGCAAGGCGCTGCGGGAGGCACTGCAGACGGCCGAGGACACACAGAAGTCAGTGAACCGACGGCCTTCAGCAGCCATTCGGTCCAGGTTCGGCGTTGGGTAGCCAGTGTCCCCAAAGGGATTGATGTCTGCATAACCCATGTCGTCAATGAAGATCACGACGACGTTTGGTTTCGATGGACTTGGCGGGGCCGCGGTGACGTGTTGGATCGCCGTGCTGGCGATCAAGCAGGCCGCCAAAAAAGACGGGCACAGCAATGGAATCAATCGGTTCATGAGCGTTCAACAAATGGGAGCAAGGGCGAGGGCAAAGGCAAGGGCGGCAAGGCCTGATTCAACAGTCGGGCGCTTGCCACCGGGGGAAGTCCTCAGTATACAATGAACCTGCAGTCGTCTCATTGCCGTCAGAATTCTGACCAATGAGATCGTTGGAATTCATTTCGTTTTCCTCTGTGACGCTCAACCGACCGTTCTTTCCTCTCACGTCTTACAGGTTCTGAAATCTTTTTTTGGCAGGGCAAGATGCCCGACAGAAGCTCCGTCCACCCGTTGCATGGGTAGGCCCATCGGATCACCACGAGGTGTCGCTGGTGATTCACATGGAGACGGCGACTGTCTGCCTTGCGACTCTGGTTGCAAGGTCCAGTGGTGTCCGCGTGGCACTGACAATCGCGTTTATGATTGAGATTCATCTTCTTGACGAGCAAGGTTTGGCTTGACGCCGCACGCGTCGGCCAAAAGTCGCATGTTGCGATGCGATGAGGTCTCATCTTTCGTTCAACGGATTCCCTTGCCGAGGAAGATTTTATGTCTGTTCACTCATCGAACAATCAGTCAGTTTGCATGCCTCCATCAGCCCCATCAGAACCGGTCAATCAGCCGGATGATGAAACGCATCAGCAGCTGATGCAACAAGCCGAAGCCTGTTTGGCGGAACAATTTCAGTTGCCCGGGTTTCGTAGCGGTCAGCGGCAAGTGATTTCAGCGCTGTTAGCCGGTCGCAATGTTGCAGCGGTGTTTCCAACCGGCGGTGGAAAAAGTCTGTGTTATCAATTGCCCAGTCAGGTGTTGCCAGGGACGACGGTGGTGGTGTCGCCTTTGATTGCCTTGATGAAAGACCAGTGCGATGCACTGGCCGAACGTGGGATTCGCGCGGTGCGACTGGATTCAACGCTCAGTGATTCTGAATACCGTGACGCCATTCGATCCATTCGTGACGGCAGCACCAAGTTGCTTTATGTGGCTCCCGAACGCTTCTTTAACGAGCGGTTTGTTGCTGCGATCGGCCATCTCAATGTCTCGTTGTTTGCGATTGACGAAGCGCATTGCATCAGCCAGTGGGGGCACAACTTTCGACCCGACTATTTGAAGCTGGCTGAGCTGGCCAAGCGACTGAAAGCAGAGCGCGTTTTAGCACTGACTGCGACCGCGCCACCGCCAGTGTTGCAGGACATTCGTGACACCTTTTCGATCAGCGAGCAAGATGCGGTTCGCACACCGTTCTATCGGCCGAATCTGCAACTCAAGAGTTCTGTGGTCAGCATCGACCAGCAGTACAACCTGCTGTTGCAGCGGATCAAGTCGCGCCCTGTCGGTCCGACGCTGATCTACGTGACGAAACAGAAAACGGCTGAGGACATCGCCGAACGCTTGACCGGCGACGATGTCGCTGCCCTGCCCTATCACGCTGGGTTGCCATCGGAAGAACGCGAACGTGTTCAGCGACACTTTCTGGAGTCCGAAACAGCCACCATCGTGGCCACGATTGCCTTTGGCATGGGGATTGATAAAAGTGATTTGCGCTATGTGTATCACTTTAACTTGCCCAAATCAATGGAGTCGTATGCTCAGGAGATTGGCCGCGCCGGTCGTGATGGCAAACCGTCGACCTGCGAATTGCTGCTGTGTCCAGAGGATCGTGTGATCCTCGAGAACTTCGTCTATGGGGACTCTCCTGATCGCCGGCGGATGAAGCACCTGTTGGAGGTCATCTCCGGACAGCCCGATGAGTTTCATCTCTCGTACTATCATCTCTCGCATGAGACAGACATTCGCCCCTTGGTGATGCGGACGCTGCTGACGTACTTGGAACTCGATGGTTACTTGCAAGCCACCTCGCCACGCTACAACACCTATAAAATTCATCCACGGGTAACCTCGGCTGCAATTCTGGCTAACTTCGACGGTGAACGCAAAAAATTTCTGAGCGGTGTTCTGGGGCAATTGACCAAGGCCAGGAAGTGGTTTTTGCTTGACGTTACCGGGACGGCCAAAATGCTCAACGAAGAACGCAGTCGCGTCGTCAAAGCCGTTGAATTCATGGCGGCGCAGAACTGGATCGAAGTCCAAGTCAGTGATCTCGTGCACGGCTATCGAGTGCTCAAACCAATGGATGACGTTGACGTTTTAGTGGAACGCTATTGTCAGCGGATTGATCAACGTGAAACCAACGAGGTCGAACGATTGGACATGGTCATGCAGTTGGCCATGGCGACGAAGTGCCTTTCCGCAGCACTCTCGGAGCACTTCGGTGAGACGCTGGATGAGCCCTGTGGACAATGCACGCATTGTCTCGGTGAAGGCGATTTCGAATTGCCAGCGATTGCCAATCGCCCGATAGGAGATGCCGCCACGCGAGCCATTCAGTTGATCAGTCAGAAATCCGGAGAAATCTTGGTCTCCCCGCGCGATCGAGCGCGTTTCCTATGCGGCATGGCCACGCCCAAAATGCAACGCAAACGCTTGACACGTGAGCCGGATTTTGGCGTCTGTGATCACATTGCCTTTTCTGAAGTCGTCAAGCAGGTCGAAGCCCTGGGGGATTTGGGGCGTCCCAAGCAAACGTTTTAGAGCCTCGAGTTCGCCGTCACGACGCGCAAGCGGTAGGTGACCGTTTTCAGAGGGGCGACACGGCCAGTTCCCATCAGCCGTTTTGGCGTTCGCCACGGCTTGCTGGCATGCAGATCGGCGGCTAGCGCCACAGCCGCTAGCTGTATCGCTTGGCGGCCATGTTGAGGACAGACGTTAATAGGACCAGTCCGGCAAAGCTCGCTGCGATCCCCAGTCCGGTCACTCGCATGCGTTCGTCCAGCAGCTCTTCCCGGCAGGCCTGCTGCAGAAACGCTCGGGCTTGGTCATCGAAATGCAGCTGCACTGCAATTTCGTGCATCTCCTGATCACCAATGGAGAGCGTGCCGACGTGGGTTCGCGAGACCAGTTCCTTATCAATCCACTGCTGTGTGATCGTTTCCGGATTGCACTCCCGCCCGGTCAAGTTTTGGGCATACAGTTCCACCGCCGCGCGAACCAAGACAGGCAGCTCTTCGTTGCACTGTTCTTCTGTATCCCAAGGCTGCGTCACAACCACCCAGCTATGGTTGCTGCCTTTCAGGTAGGGTGTTTTCTGGCTGGCCCAGCCCGGTCGATCCGGTGGGTAGGTGACATGGTCCAGCGGCGCCACGGAGAGTTCTCCAGACGCTTGATCGTCTTGGGAAGCGCCCACCGTTGGCTGCTCTTGCGTTGGCTGCTCTTGCGTTGGCTGCTCTTGCGTTGACTGATCTTGCGTTGACTGATCTTGCGTTGACTGATCTTGCGTTGACTGATCTTGCGTTGACTGATCTTTGCTTGACACTGCATCGCTTGACGCAGCATCCGTTGATTCAGTCGCTACTGAGTTTGCAGTCGTTGCTTCTTGAGCAAAGCTTGCATTGGCGAAACCAACGATGGCAATCATCGCAACGACCCAGAATCCGGTTGCGGCAGGAAAAATTGATTTCATCCCTAGGCCTCTTGTGCGATGTTTTTGGAAGGGTTTCGTTTGCCAGCGATGGCGTCACTGTAATCCGCTGGGCGAATCCAAGGTGCCGACATCTGGACGGTCACTGCCAGCATGCCGGCGATCAGGAAACCCGCGGGCTGTGGCACCGGGAAAATTTGCTGGGTCAGCCAAGCGAAGACGCAGATCACGGCCACGCTCCAGAGGCTCAGGCGACTCTTGCGTAGCGGATCGGCAGGTCTCCACCAGCGAACCAGAAAGAACAGCAAGGCAAAGTGGGCCATCATGCCGGCTGGCTTCATGGTGCCATCTGTCTCGTACAAGGCCACTGGCCGTGCGTTGCCAAGCCATGAATCCTGGTCGGCCACCATCGGCAGCATGAATGCTTCGCATGCGCCGTAGGCAACCAAACCGACCATGGCACCCAGGCCTGCCAGAACCAACCGGCGCGTGAGTGCTTCGCCTTCGTCGCGTTCCCAAAGTTTTCCGGCGGCCAGCAATACAGCGGCGCTAACCAGTGAGATCACTCCGATACCGACATAGTAGGCGATGTCGGTGAGTTCCACTGTCTTTTCTCGCAGCCCGATCACGGCCAGTCCGGTGGTCATCGCCGCCACGGTCAGCAGTGAAGCCACCCATGACGTGCTCAGTTCCGCTGCACGCACGACAGGATGTTTGGCTCGCATGGCGTGCCGAACCTCCTGCTGCAGTTGTGCTGGACTCAAGACCCGTGAGGCCGCGCTTTGAGCGGCAAGTTGACTGGCCTGTGCGTAACTCGGTTGCTGCGTGGTTTGCAGCACGATGGCTCGCACAACGTAGTACGGCACGTAAATGACACCCAGCATGATCAGCAGTGGTAGCAGCCAACCGGTGTGCATCATCAAGACCACGCCGATGACAATAGCCACGACTGCTTGCAAGCCCGGACGTTGGTCCATCGATCGCCACCAGCCACTGAACTCCTTGCTGCACGTACGAATCGCACGCAGTACGGGTTCTTCCTGGCTGGGCGACGAACCTGGTTCCACCACGGGGGCCTCTTGCGGTGCTGTTTTCGATTCCACCTCTGCGTTCGCTGCCCTCGCGTGAAAGCCCGACGCGGAATGGTGTTCGGTTTCCAGATTTGGCGTGCTGGCCGGGGCCGCCGGATTGGGCTCAATCACGGCTGCTGAGCTCAACTGGATCACCTCATCGTCAAGATTCAGTGACGCCATGAATTCAGCAACGCTGGACGGTCGCTTGGCGGGGTCTTTTTCCAGGCTGCGAGCAATCACGTCGCGGTATGGCTGGGGGACTGGGCTCAGATCTGGAACGGCGGTCAAATGCTTGACGATAATCTCATGGCAGGACTCGCCATCAAAGGGGACGCTGCCAGTGATCATTTCATGCAGGATCACGCCCATCGCATAGATGTCAATCTCGCGGCCGTATTGGCCTTTGCCAATCTCGGGAGCCATGTAGTGAAAGGTCCCGACACTTTCGGTCTGGCCGCCACGCTGGGACGATGAAATGAACTTGCAAAGTCCGTAGTCACCGATCTTCACGACTCCCTGGTCGTCAAAGATGTTGCCGGGTTTCAAGTCGCGGTGAACCAAGCCTGCCGAATGCAAGTGCGACACACCGCCAGCGATCCCACGCAGCCAGCGATCGACCTCGCTGGGCGCTAGTCCGTTTGGATGGTCGTCAAGCGATTGACGCATGTTGTCGCCAGCGACGTACTCCATCACCACCCAGGATCGTTTCTCGCTGTCCTGGCAAATGTCGAACAGCGAAATCAGGTTGGGGTGCTTGAGATTCAGGCACTGTGAAACGCCACGCAATTCAATTTCAAGATTGCGTTGAATGCGTTTTAATGCGACTTCCTTTCCGGCCTGTGAAACGGCAAAGTACACTTCGCCAAACCCACCAATCCCGATGCCTCGGCGAATGGTGTACGGCGGCAGCGGACTGGAGCCTGGAGGAAATGTAAAGGACATAGCCGAGGCGCGTTCCGGCGATTGATAGACGGTTGATTCGATGGTCTGGTTCATTCTAACGTGATGCTCCGTGGCGTCATCAAATCTTTGCGTTGAAACGAGAATGTATTGGTGTCGTCTGGCCTCAGTCGGGCTCCCTTAGGCAGGCTCAATCATCATGGCGACTTCATCGATGACAATGGACTGCGTTTCGGTCAACCGGATCCAAGGATTGGCCTGCGGTTGCTTCTTAAGCTCCTGTTTTGCAGGCACGTTTTGGGGCCCGCTGGGGCGCTGACGTAGTTTCCAGTGGCCGTTGCGATAAACCAGCAGGAACGATTGTTCCAGTTGGCGGCAGCGGATGTGGTTGCTGGCTTCCGGGCCAATCAGGATCGTCTGATCGACCAACAGCATGCGGTCAATGTGATCGTCAAAGCGGTGTGGCGGCTGCAGTGTCAGCACCGCGGTCTGTGACAAACTGGAGGGGACGTGGATCTGCAGCTGTGCTGATCCGGCAACCGGCACCACTTGGCCAGGGACCAGCAGTGACGCTGGCATCTCCCGGCAGTGCCATAAGTAATCGTTTTCGCTGCGAACGATCTTTCCCGCTTGTCGCGGCCAATCCGCTCGCACTCGGACGTCGGCAGGTTGTGGGCTGCCGGCTTGGCCGAGTGTGAAGGAGTTCCCGACCAGCAAGCCAAAACCACCGCAACCATCAATCCATAAACGCCAGGCGGATGCTTGGGCATTGGTTTGCGGTTCGGTGGTCACGTTCATCGGTCAGGTTGGGTGAGGTGACACGCATCAGCCGTTCTGGCTTTTGTCACGGTTTTAAGTGGGTTGGGACATTGTCCCCGAAAAGTGAGCCTAACGCCCGGCGGCTAATGCTCGTGAGCATTAGCCGGTTTGCCGCGAACCACCGTTTGGTTTGTCACCGTTCAGTTTATTGCAGCAGTTGCAGTGCAGCTTTGTGCTGCTACGTTGTCACTAGTCAAGCTGGATCGCAACCAGTTCTGACGAGTCTTCTTGCTTTTCGGCCTGATCCTTGTCGCCGAAGTAGCTAGCGATTTCATCCAGCAAGTCTTCGTCATTCGGTTCATCCAGATTGATCTCACCGAAATATTCTACATCAACGTTCAAGGTTTCTTCTTGGACATCAATGTTCGTGGCGATGTCATCCAGCAAGCGCCGCGTGTTGGACAGATGGCTGTCGTCCAAGGCCAGGGTGCTGGTGGTTTCAGCCAGACGCAAGGCACCCAAACGAGCTTGCAGGTTTTCCACTTCGACTTCTAGTTGTCGTTTGGCACTAAGCATTTCATCCATGCGGCGCTCGGCGGTGGTCAAGGATGCCTGGCGGGCGCCGAGCATTTGACGCAATTTGTCAGCCGTTGCCTGACGGGTCTTGAATCGCTTGAAGCGATTGCCCACGTCTTCTTTGACTTGTGCCGAAGTGTAGCGATGGCCGGCGTAGGTGTACTCGGGCAAGTCCGCATTCAGGTCGTCGGTCAATCGCTCGATGTCTTCTTCTGCCTTGATCAATCGCTGATCGGTCTCTTTCAGCTCTTTCTCTAGCCGTGTGACTTCAATCTTTTCCGTCGCAATCCGTTTGGCGTTCTTTTGAATCTCTGGCTTCAAGTCGCCAATCATTTGACGCGCTTGCTTCAGTTTCCATTCCAACGGCATGGCGTCGTTGGCTGATTCGGTCAAGGAAGTGACACCGCAGCGAAGGTAACTGACTGCGGGAAGGCCGACGGCTAAGGTGGACAACAACGCGACCGCTCCGCCGGTGACGATGGCTTTCTTCAACATGGTTTGAATCCCAAATAGTGGCTTGACGGGGCGGGTCGCTCACTGTCGACTCGCCATTCGAACACCTATTCGGCACCAACTTTGGAATCTTGGGGCGAACTGAGAAAAAAAATCTCAAGCAGTCCCTTTGGGTGGCGAGTTGCCTGTGGCCTCGTTTTTTGGGGGCATTTTTGGCGTTTGCGTTCGTCCGGTGCGTGCTTGCACGCACCAATTGCCCGGGTTTGCTGGACGATTTTGAAAGAGATTGGTGCGCGCAAGCACGGCACCCGACGAAGAATGGTGCGTGGAAGAGTCGCACGGTGAGCCAGCCGACGAGGAGGGTTACAGGCTGATCGAGACGACGTCGACGGTTTTGACGCGGCCGATCAGGGTGTGGGCGCTGACATCGTCGACATGCACCTCCAATAGCTGGCCCGCTTGGCGACGATTGCCATCAAAGACAACGATTCGATCGCATTGCGTGCGGCCGGTCATTTGCACCACCTGTGCTTCGGGGTCAGCCGTTTCGGCGGCCTTCTTGCTCAGCCCCTCGACAAGCACTTGAACATCCTGTCCCAGTAGTTTGGCGTTCTCTTCTTTGGCGACGCGGTTTTGCACTTCTAGCAAGCGATGATTCCGGTCGGCTTTGACTTCGCGCGGCACATCGTCTTCTAAGATTTCCGAGGCCTTCGTCCCCGGTCGCACACTGTACTGGAAGATGAAGCTATTTTTGAAGCGACAGCGTTCCACCAGTGCCATCGACTTTTCAAAGTCTTCATCGGTCTCGCCGCAGAAGCCGACAATGAAGTCACTGCTGACGGCGGCTTCGGGCAAGATGCGTTCGATGCGTTCAAACATTTCCATGTAGTCTGCGATCGTGTAACCGCGCTTCATTCGTTTGAGCACCGCATCGCTTCCACTTTGGGCTGGCACGTGCAGGTAGGGTGAGACTTTGGGCAGGTCGCGTACTGTGATCAGCAGTCGTTCGGTCATGTCTTTGGGGTAGTTGGTCACGAACTTAATGCGATCGATTCCATCGACTTCATGCAGCATCTCCAGCAGCGAAGACATGTCGGTCACGTCCCCGTTGTCGCGGAATTTGTAGCTATTGACGGTTTGCCCCAGCAGGGTGATTTCGCGACAGCCTTGTTCGGCCAGGATTCTGGCCTCTGACACAATTTGCTGTGGTGGTCGGCCTTGTTCAGGGCCACGTGTGTTAGGCACCACGCAGTAGGTGCAGAACTTGTCGCAGCCGATTTGGATTCGCAGGTAGGCCTGGAACGGGGTCGGGCGCATCGAAGGATCACGTAATGGATCAAATGTTTCGTGGCTGCGGGCAACGATGGCTTGCTTGTCATCTTTGCGGCCCAGTGAGACGGCCATTTGTCGGCCTTCACCGTTGCGCACGTTATCCAGCAGGTCTGGGATGGTGTGCAGTTGGCCGGGGCCGACGACCATGTCGACGTACGGGGCGCGTTTAAAGATGATGTCTTGATCTTTCTGGGCCATGCAGCCCATCACGCCGATGATTTTGTCAGGCTGCTTTTGTTTAGAAGGGCGAATGGTGCCCAGCGCGCTATAGATCTTTTCCTCAGCGTGTTCGCGAACACTGCACGTGTTGTACAAAATGCAATCGGCTTCCTCGGGTGTTTCAACCAGGGTGTAGCCATGCCGTTTCAAGTCGGCGATCACCATTTCGCTGTCCAGCACGTTCATCTGGCAGCCGACGGTCTTGATATAAACACGTTGTGACATAGTGCAGTGCCGATCGAAGTCGGGATTAGGTACGTTTTGGTTTGAAAATTTCGGTGGCGGTGCCAAAGTGCACTTCACCGGCATTCATCAAGGTTTCGCTAAGCGTCGGGTGTGGGTGCACGGTGTCGGTGATGTCATGCACTTCGCAGCCCATTTCGATCGCCAACGCGGCTTCGGCGATCAGTTCGCCAGCTCCCGATCCAACGATCCCGCAGCCCACGACTCGGCCGCTTTCCGGATCAACCAACCATTTGGTTAGGCCTTCGGTGATGCCTAGTGCTTGAGCTCGTCCGCTGGCAGCCCAGGGGTAGGATTCCACCGAGACGTTGACGCCATCGCGTTTGGCTTCTGTTTCAGTGATGCCCGCCCAGGCAATTTCTGGATCGGTGAAGACAACCGCGGGGATGGCTTTCTTGTCAAAGTTGCTGGACTTTCCGGCCAGGACTTCAGCCGCCACGCGACCTTCGTGAGTGGCTTTGTGAGCCAACATTGGATCGCCGGCAACGTCGCCAATGGCCATGATATGTGGGTCGGAGGTGCGTTGTTGATCATCGCACTCCACAAAGCCACGCTCGTTGACTTTGACGGCCGTGTTTTCCAAGCCCAGTCCGCGAGTCACAGGACGACGGCCGATGCTGACCAAAACGCGATCATAACGCTCGTGGCCGTAATGCTCGGGGCCTTCGAATGTGACTTCAATCTGGTGGTTGACTTCGGCCAGCGAGCCGACTTTGGTGTTCGTGAAAACGCGATCTTCGCAGAGCTTCTTGATGCGTTTTGCCAGCGGCTTGACCAAGTCTGGATCAGCACCGGGCAGTAGGCTGGGTGCCAATTCAACGACGGTGATTTGGCTGCCCAGGTTCGCGTAGACGCTAGCCATTTCCAGGCCAATGTAGCCGCCGCCGACGATCAGCATGGTGTCGGGGATGTCGACCAAGTTCAATGCGCCGGTGCTATCCATCACGCGATCGCTGCCGATGTCGAAAGCCGGTGGCATTGCCGGCACGCTGCCGGTGGCCAAGATGCAATGATCGAACGTGATCTGCTTGTCGTCTGGAATGGACTTGTGATCGCCTTCCAGTGAGATCGTGGTTGAATTGACAAAGGTGCCACGAGCCTGAATGACGTTGACTTTGCGGCGTTTGGCCAAATTGCCCAGGCCGCCGGTCAAGTTCTTGATCACCTGATCTTTCTGAGCACGCACTTTGTCGATGTCGATGTTCGGTTTGCCCGCGTACTCAACGCCCCAGTGAGCTCGCAGGTCTTCGACTTCGTGAATCACCTTCGCGACGTGCAGCAACGCTTTGCTGGGGATGCAACCACGCAGCAAGCAGGTGCCCCCGAGTCGAGGTTCGGCTTCCACAATGGTGACTTCCAGTCCTTCGTCGGCAGCCAAAAAAGCAGCCGCGTATCCACCAGGACCTCCGCCAAGAACGACAACAGAGCTATGCATGATTGATCAAACGCTGAGGGAAGGGATCGAGAGAAACGGCTTGTGGCAGCACTCGGCACACGCCACCGGTTAGGCAAAACCCAACGTGGCCGCAGCAGCCAACGGCTGCGTCGAAAACAAACACGCTGATAAACAAAAACGGACGTCGAAACGTCCGCTCGCGATGATTTCTATTGTATTGCCAAATCGTCCGCTGCGAACCCGTTGATGGCAGGTTCGCGGTGCGGCAAGCTGACCGATAGGCGACCTATCGAGACAGGAATTCGACAACCGCGTTGGCGTCAACCGGCAGGCTGATGTCGCTTGCTCCGGGCAAGCCCAGGACGGTTGCTTTCAGGTTTTCGCTGTCAAAGCTAACCCAGTCCAGCGCGTCGGGGGCTGCGTTGGCGATCACGCCACGGTAGAGGTTTTTCAGGCCTTCGCGGTCGCGAACTTCAACAATGTCGCCGGGGCGAAGCATGTAGCTGGGCTTGTCGACTTTCACGCCATTGACGCGGAAGTGGCCGTGCGCGACGCCTTGGCGTGCTTGGGGCCGTGTTTTGGTGAACCCGACGCGACGAATCACGTTGTCCAGGCGACGCTCGCACATCAGCAACAACAATTCACCGGTGTTGCCCGCTTTGTGAGTGACCGCATCAAAGTACCGTCGTAGCTGGCGTTCACCCAATCCATAATAGTGCTTGATCTTTTGCTTCTCTTGCAACGCTGCCCCGTAGTTACTTGGGCGGCGGCCGCGAACGTGCATCCCAGGAGGCGAATTGCGGCGGTCAAGTGCTCGTGCAGCACCTGCAGTTTCGTAAATCAGCGTGCCTAATCGACGGTTAACGCGTGCTTTTGGGCCGGTGTAACGTGCCATAAAGTTTCTCCTGTGACTGCCTTGCCAGCCCATCAGATGAGGCCAGAAAACGCAGACATTTGGTTTGAAGGAATGGGTGGTCGTGTCTGTTGAGGATTGCTTTGTGAATCCCTCAACCGAACGTCGACCAGCCGGCGCGATCCGCGGTTGAAGTGAGTTGGCGGCGGTGAAACAGCGTTTCGAGTCGCCAACGCACGTCCATCCAGGGCAGTGAACCTGCAAAGCAAACAACTTATTTGCTCTCGGTCGCGCGACGGATTTTCGTTTCAGGGGGCAGAGTGTTGCCGCAAAACGGCGTTTTTTCAAGGGCAACGAGTGAATTTCGGGCCTCGTGGACACAGATTCTGGCCGTTACTCTTGGTCAATCTGGTCCAAATTGCCGGCAATCGCGGTTTCGCCCCAATTGGTGCCCAGCATCACACTGTTAATGCCAGAGCCAATGCCCAGCAGTGCCGTGTTCTGGCCCGGTCCAAAGTCGCCTCGCTGGCCGGCCGCCGCCACCGTCAGAGGCAGGGCCACCGATCCGGTGTTGCCCAGCTGAGGAAACGTCACGCTGTCGGTTTCACTGGGCAGGCCCATCGCTTGCAGCATCGCTTCGCGGTGTCGAATGCCGACTTGGTGGCAGGCCGTTCGGTCGATCTGGTCACGCTGCCAGCCACTTTCAGCCAGCAGCTTCTCAAATCCAGCCACGCCCGTGGCGATGCCCTCGGCCATCAGCTTTTCGGAATCAGTTTCCATCAGCGGCTGCATGCCTGCGCCGGCCGAGTCGCTGTCGCTCACACATAAATCATGGTGCTGCGTGCGTGCATGTGCGACGGCGGTTTCGATGCGAGTTGCTTGGGGAGCCAGGCTTTCATGAGTCAGCAACCAAGCACAGCTGCCCGAGCCGATGGTCAGCGAGGCAAAGGCTCCTTTGACGGTTTTGCGAGTCAGAGACTGGTCGCGATTGAGTGCATCAATCGTTGATTCCAGCAGCATTCGGCTGTTTTCAGTCCCGACGACCAAGCCGGCCTGGATCGCGCCGGCCTCGATCTGGCTGGCGATTTGTACCGCTCCATTGATCAGTCCCAGGCACGCATTGGAGACATCATAGACCCAGCAGTCCGCTGATAGCCCGATCCCGTGGTGGACTTTGGACGCCGTGGCGGGTTCTAGAAAGTCTCGGCAGACGCTGGCATGGATCAGGCAGCCGACCTGTTCGGGGCTGATGCCCGCCGCTTCTAAGGCCGCTTTGCCCGATTCGATGCTAGGGCCGCTGGGCGACGTGCCCGGCGTCCAGACTCGTCGATTGGAGATCCCAGACATCAGTTCCAGACGCCCCTCGGGCAGTTTTAATCGGCTGTAAAGAGGCTCCAGACGACGTTCAATCGCGTCGCTGGACCAAACTTCCTGAGGGACCATTGCACCGATGGAGGCCAGTCGAACCTGTTGAAATTTCACGAGATCGGATCACCAGAGGAAAAGGTCTGCTGCTAAGAAGTTACAGAGTTTAGCCGGCTTTGGCAGCGTGCCCAGTACAAGCACGCACCAGTCTCCCCCGGTTGGTTGCCGTAGTTGCACGCACCAGTCTCCCGGTAGCTTGCCGTGCTTGCACGCACCAGTGCTCTAAAAATCTTCGGTTTAGCGAGGTCAATTGGTGCGTTCAAGCACAGCACCGGACGATTTCAATCCCGGTGCGAGCACATCGCAATTGCCCCGAGCGGGGCCGTTAGCTGGACTGGCGCGGCGACTTTCTCGCTTGTAGTTTCATGCCTTGGTGATGAAGCAACAGCACTCCCAAACAAAGAAACGCGACCACGACCCAGCTGATCCTGGTTCCGTTGAGATCAATCACCGGGCCCATGTCAAAATGAATTGCAACGCACACGGCGTGCACGACTAAGGTGCTGGCCAAGAGCAGGGCCAGAAAGAAGGTCACAAATAACAGGTTCAAATGGTGCATGGTGATGCCTGGTCCGACGGGAGAGAAAGGGAGGTTGGTCGGGGCAGGAATCAGCAGGGCGGGAATCACTCCATTTTAACGGTGCCAGGCCTGAAGGGGACAGCTGGTTCGCCGAAGATGAACCCATTGGTGCATCACCACGTACGAATGCAACAGCCAGGTAACTTTCACCGGTGTGGCGTGCTGTGATGGCACTGATTCCCAAGAGCAATTGCCTCCAGCGCGGCGATCCTCCTCTAAATGCGTCCACCGTTGGAGTGAAAAGTCTTTTTTTGCTAGCACGTTTATTTCAATCAGATCCTGGATTCTTTTATTGCTAGCACTGTGTGTCGTTGGGATTCGTTGAAAGTCCCTACATACAGGCTTCTGAAAAGAAGTTTGAGAACTCCTGCAAATTTGATTTGCAAAGGTTTGCGCAATCGATAGTTTTTTGCTCACCGCCATGGGGCAACCCGACACCAAATCGGAACGCATGCCGGCGCGTGAATTGAAGCTAAGTTGTGGATCACGAGGCGACAGCGTTCTTTTGAATGAACGTTTTGTTCGCTCAGCGGCCACGACTGACTTGATTTGCAACCAGATTCGGCTGGTCTGTAAGAGCTGTGTTGATGGACAAGGATTGTTCGCAACACACAAACTTGAGCGGGCCGGAAAGACCTAAATGAAATGCACAACGGAATGACTTCATTGGAACGGATACCAACCACGGATGGACTCTACGCCAGTCGCAATACCAGCCAAGATGGCTTGGTTTGTGGTGGTCGCGCAAGCATCGGTCGCCAGTTGATGGCTGGTCGACGGAGTGATTTGCGAACACCGCACGACACAGCGTTACAGGACTTAGGGCGAACGGAAAGCGAAGCCGCATGCGATTGGTCAACTCGACCGGTCGCACTTGGGTTTTTGTTAACCAGACGTTCCCATCTGGTCGGGGCCTCGGCTCCCGTCGCCACTGCACAAAGGAATGTGCTGGCGCAAGCGGAGCATTCACCATTCCTGCGAAGCCTTCACTGTGCTTCCGGGAACCTACCTAGCAATGATTACACCGCCAGTTGGTTCGCAGGCCAATTGCGGCATCCGTAAGACCTAGCCCCATTGCCGGCATCCCTTGCAGGACGCAATTGCCGGACTAAGCAAACCAAGCGACTCAGCAACGTGATTGAGTCAATCAGCACTACATCATTCATTCAGCGTGCATCATTTACCTAATTCGCACGCGACGTACTTTTTAAGAGGAAAAGTAGGATGTCAACCAACGCTTCAAGCGGCAGGCCCTTGATCGGAATCAACTGTGACTTCAGAGCCGCCGATCGGCTTAAGCCAGGATTCGTGTTTTTGGCCGAAGGTTATTTCCAGTCCATCATCAATGCCGGCGGCATCCCCGTGGTCATGCCACCGATGGAAGACGCGGACGCGGTGGCACGTGTCTTAGATGTCGTCGATGGCTTTCTCATGATTGGTGGTGGAGACTTGGATCCACGCAACGACGGGTTCATGCTGCACAGCAGTGTGCGTCCGATGGATCGAAAACGCGAGCAAAGTGATCGCATGTTGATCGCTGAATTGGCTGAACGTCGCATTCCTTTGCTGGCGATCGGAACCGGAATGCAGCTGCTGAACGTGCAACAAGGCGGCAACCTGTTCTTGCACATTCCAGAGGACTTGCCAGAGGCCGTCCCGCACTCGGATTATCAAGATCCATTCCACCGACACACCCTCGAGATCGTCAGTGACTCCCTGATCGGCCGAGTGTTTGGTGACGGCGAGATTCGCGTCAGCAGCAAGCACCACATGGCCATCGACGAAGTCGCACCAGGTTTTCGCGTGACCGCACGCTGCCCTGATGGGGTGATCGAAGCGATCGAAAGCGAAATGATGGATTGGTTTGTTGTGGGAACACAATTCCATCCCGAATGCGGCGCCGCATCCGCCCTGGAAATTCGCATCTTTGAAGAGTTTATTGAAGGCATCGTTGCCGCTCAGCAGAATACCGAAGACATTCGTTTGGTTGCCTAGCAGCAGCCAATCGCCGCATTTCCGCGGACTCTGCCGGCTTCGCAAGGACGCGAAGAGTTGACATGGAAGTCGGCCGGCGGGTCGCGCGGATGATGCAGCCAGCGAACGCATCGCAAGACGCACTTGCTTCTTCAAGGCGGTATTGTTCTTCAAGGCGGTATTGTTCTTCAAGGCGGTATTGTTCTTTAAGGCGGCATTGCCCGTCCGAATTCAGTCCGCATGCTGCTGGCACCCTTGCTAGGCTCTGACGGCGCAACTCATCACGCTGGAAAACGCTGTTTTTTTTCCCGCCGGGGACTCTCTGGCAGCGCTCGCGACAAGACTCGCAGGCAATTGTGGTTATCCTATGACAGGTGATCCAATTCTTGTGTCTCGTTCGGGCAGGTCGGTAGTGGACTCTCAAAGCCTTGCAGCTGTGGTTTGGTTTCAGAGATGGAAGACGCTTGGGGCGAATGCACTCGGCGCGTTGCTTGTCATGGCGTTGCTCGTCATGGGGTTGCTCGTCATGGGGTTGCTCGTCATGGGGTTGCTCGTCGGATGTGGTGATTCGTCCACCTCGTTGCCGGTCCCACCACCAAGGTCTGACGTGCGCGTTACCGACCCCGCGGCCACTGCCTCCGATGCGTTTCAACGGGGTGATTTTAAGCGGGTTGAATCTGTGCTCGCTCCCCAGTTGGCCTCTGGATCGCTTGATCCACCCTCGCTCTTCATGCTTGCCGTTGCCTATGCCAAGCAGCAGAAGTTGCTGCTTGCACTGGAAACCATTGATCGGATCCCCGTCGGGGCCGGTCAGGCCTATCTGGCGGGACTGGGGCAGTCAGCGGATTGGTTGATCCAAGCGGAGCGGTACACAGAAGCAGAGGCCCGACTGCGGAAACTGACGCAACGGAGGGATTCGGCGGTCGCACATCGCTTGCTGGCTCGGTTGCTAAACAACCAAGGGCTGCGATATGAGGCGATCGACAGCATGCGAGCCCTGGCGCGTCTGGGCGCTGCGACCGAAGCAGAGCTTTATGGAATGACCACCTTCTCCAACCCCTTTATTCATCGTGGACTGAATGCATCGGCCGTTGTGATGGAGCCAACGGATCTGTGCTGGGCACGCGTTCGAGTTTATGAAAACGAGCTCGACAAGGCGCTGGCGATGACGTCTCGAGTTTGTGCCGTCGCCAGTTTGTCTGGGAACGGGGAATCTGAAAACGGTGACACGAATGGCGGCGGGGGCGCGGCGTTTGCCTTCTTGGGCCGGTTGTTGGTCGCGTCAGCCGACAACCGCCGCGTGCAGCAATGGCTTGAGTCGTGTCCAGAGAGTGTCAGGGAACAGCCTGAGTACTGGGCCGCGTTGGGAATCTATTTGCAGAACAATGCTCAGCACGAGCCCGCCGTGCGTTGTTTTCTGGAAGCTGTCTCGCGAGACGATACGGACATGAACTCGTATCTTGGATTGGCGCGTTCGTTGTCTGTCCTGGGCAATCAAACCGCATCGGCTGACGCGCTGCGGCGAGCTGAACTGTTGGAACAAGTGGATTACATCGCCTCGGAAATGCAGCGTTCCGATCAGCAATTGCAAGCGATGCCGGTTCTTCTGCAACAACTCGGGCGCACGGACGAAGCGAAGGCTTGGCTAAAAGTGGCCAGTCGCAGTCAGCTTGCTGAGGTGACGTTGCCGCCGCTGAATGACGCAGCGGGTTCAGCCAACTGGCGGCGCTGTGGGCTGGCATTGGACAATTGGCCGTTGCCCGAACAAGACAAGTTGAGAACGCTGGCGGCCCAATCTGCGGGCGATTTTCCCATCACGAATGAGCCGCTGATCCTGACCGATGTGTCGGCCGACGTTGGATTGAACATGCAGTACTTGCCCGGTCCAGAGGGGACCGATGTGGAGCGGTTGTTCATGCATCAAACCGGTGGTGCCGGTGTGGGCGTCGTCGATTACGACTTGGACGGACGCAGTGATTTGTACTTTGCCCAAAGTTCAGGCTCACCGCATGCGACCGATGCCAGTGAGGGCAATCAGTTGTTTCGTAACTTAGTCGAAGGCAGCTTTCAGGTCGTCAGTGATCAGGCCGGAGTGACCGATGCAGGCTATGGGCAAGGGGTGACCGTTGGGGATCTCAATCAGGATGGGTTTCCTGATCTGTTGGTTGGCAATCTGGGCGCCAATCGACTGTACTTGAATAACGGCGATGGCACGTTTACCCCCTCGAAACTTGGTCCGGCCGAGTTGCCTGACTACTGGACCACTTCGCTGGCCACGGGCGATCTGACTGGCGATGGTCTGCCGGAGGTTTTCGAGGTCAATTACATCGAAGATGCGCGCGTTTGGGCCGCGAAATGTTTCTTGCCCGGTGAATTCCCCTGCAATCCGCAAAACTATCGAGCGATGTCGGACCGCGTGCTAAGCGTGCAACCCAATGGAGCCATTGTGGCTGAGGATCGGCTCGCAGAGGTGGAGCCAGGATACGGGTTTGGGCTGGTGCTTGGGCAGCTTGATCAGGAACCGGGAAACGATGTTTTCGTGGCCAATGATACGACGAGGAACCATTTTTGGACCCTGCCTGCTGAGTCCAAAACGAATGCGTCTGAGTTGGCCGAGATGGTGGATGTTGCAGTGCTACGTGGTTGTGCGATGGCAACGTTTGGGGCTGCTGAAAGCTGCATGGGGGTTGCCTGGGGGGATTTCGACCGCAATCAACGGCTCGATTTTCACATCACCAACTACACCGAGGAACCGTCAAATCTGTATCTGCAAAACGGTTCGGGTTTGTATGCTGATCAAGCGGCACAATTGGGTCTTGCCAGCGACACTCACCCGGTGATCGGATGGGGGACGCAGGCGATTGACATCGCAAATAACGGATGGAGTGACTTGGTCGTTCTCAATGGTCACCTGTACTCGGAAATGGGCGAGGGAATCAAGTATCGAGACGTCCCGCAGCTGTTCCGCCGCGGTGCAGACGGTTTTTCGTTGCAACAGGCTGGGCTCCAACAGGCGTTTTGGAATCGACCAGCGATCGGCCGTTCGTTAGCAAAACTGGATTGGAATCGCGACGGCCGAGTCGATTTGATTGCCTATCACATTGACACGCCAGCCGCTCTGTTGGAAAACCAAACCGATGCCGGTCACTGGTTGACGGTAAAGTTGGTTGGGACGGTTAGCGAACGTGATGCGATTGGTGCCGTGGTCACGCTCACCTGTGGAGAGCAGCGTTGGACGAATTGGTTGACCAGTGGCGACGGCTACTTGGTCAAGAACGAAGCCGTCCTGCATTTCGGAATCGGGAAAAGCCAGAACATTGATCGCCTCGAAATTCAATGGCCGTCTGGTTTGCAAAGTGTTTATCAGGATTTGAAGGTGGACGAACGTTGCTTGGCCGTTGAACAGCAAGTGTCTCTGTTTAGCGAACCGTGACGGGGCCTATAAGACGCATTGATTTCGGCAGAGTCCGCTGTGTGTCGGTGGCGTATTTTCGCCGCATTCAGTTTGCCCTGCGTCAGGCAGATTGCCCCGAAGTATGAATTCTCACTTCGTTTCTTGAATCTCGCAACATTGATTGGTTGGGGTTCGGTGTGCTGGTTTACCACCATGCCAGATGGTGGGTCATTTGGATTCACACACACGTTCAATTTAAGGAACACTCATGGGGATTTTGACGCCCTGTTCAGCGGCATGGAAACGCGAACGAAGCTGACCAGCCAAGAGGCTTTTGCCGGGATTCTGCTGGCATCGAGTGCCTGTGACGGGCACATTAGCGACGAAGAGTTAAGTCAAATGTTTACCGCGATTTCTCGGATGAAGTTGTTTGAGCGCATCAACGAAAAAGAGTTTCATAAGGTCATGAACAAGCTGATGGGCGTGCTGAAGAAGGACGGCCCAGAGAAGCTCGCCGAAGGCTGTGCTGCCAGCCTTCCCGATGGTCTGCGACGTGGCGCCTTTGCCAATGCTTGCGATATCGTGCTCGCCGACGGTGTTGTCGACGAATCCGAGAAAGAGTTCATCAGCCTGTTGACTCGCTGGCTAAGTCTGGAAGCCAACGAAGCAAAAACGATCGCTCAAGTCATGGTGATCAAAAATAAAGGCTAAAGCGGAACAGGTTTCATGAGACTGTCCCATTCAATCCGGTGGCAGCGAACGGCGCGTTTTAAAGCACCCGTCTCCCCAGTTTCGAAAGAACAACGCTGCATCTTTCAGCACAGAACAACACCACACAAAACACTCAGGAATTCAGTAATGTCCCTTTTTGACGATATTTTAGGAGAAGCCGAAGAGCACCATTTTGGTCCTCAGGAAGGATTTGCCGGCGTCATGCTTTGCGCCTCGGCCTGTGATGGACACATTGGCGACGATGAGGCGCAGGCCGTCAATCAGATGCTTGGTAGTAAGAGTTTGTATTCGCGATTGTCGCCCCAGCAGACCGGTTCGATGATGGACCGGTTGGTGGGACATCTCGAACGCAAAGGCCACGAGCAATTGTTGCTGAAGTCTTATCCAGCCGTGCCGCCGGAGTTGCGTGAGTGCGCGTTTGCAAATGCCGTTGATATCGTTCTTGCCGACGGAGTCGTCGAGCAAGAAGAACGTGAATTCATTGATGATTTGCAAACAAAACTAGAGATTGATGCGGATCGTGCAAAGACCATCGTCAAAGTCATGGTTTACAAAAACCATGGCTAAGCGTCGCGATCACGGACGGGCCGCGTTGTAGCGTTGGTTCTGTGCCGAAATGGTTTCCAGGCTGGGCAGCGGTTGATCGCAGGCCCAGTGGATGGCGGCAGCAAGGAAGGTTTGAAACTCGGGGTGGCTGAAGTCGTTTTCATGGCCCAATGAGGTGTAAAAGCTGCGGCCCGCATCGCCGCGAATGAAGGTCCAAGCCACCGGTTCACTCTGGCCGTCGTCGAGTGAACCCTCCAGCAACACCCGAGTTCCGTCGGCAAGCGGTTTGACTCGGTAGAGCGATCCACTTGGAACAAGCTTGCCGATGTCGCCTGTCTTGATGATCGGATGGTCCGCGCTGTCTGCGATCTTCAACGTGCTCTTTAAGCCATTGCCAAAGTGGTTGGTGTAGTTGCCGCCAAAGACGTCGGCGTCAAATGATTCCCAGGTCTCTGTTCCCGTCGGGGACGGTTTGCCGCGAAGTGAAAACGCATGGTTGGCGGTGCGGATTCCAATCACCGGTTTGCCGGCCGCGACAAACGCTTCGATGCGTTTGAGGTCCGCTTCCGGTAAGGCTCTTCGACGCGCACTGATCAGCAGCGCGTCAGCGTCATCCAAGGCCTCCATTCCCGGGATCGAGTGCCGCTCGGTTTCGCTGCCATGCAGAATGGTGACACTGAAGTGCTTGGTCAGATGTTTGGCAGCAAAGGCAGGCAGCGTTTCGTTGGTCTTGTATTCGTCTTCAGCCACCAGCATGACCAGTCGCGTGCGTTGATCGTTGGCAAAGCGAATCGGTTCGCCGCCCAGTACTTGGTCACTGGTGATGGTTGGGCAGACGTGACGTTCAATATGACTGACGATCAGATCCGTGCCACTGAAGTGACTGGCATAAGGCCAGGCAGCGGGGTTGTACATCGTATCGGTTAGGTCACGCACCAGCACAACGTTCTTGCCATTGGAGGCGAGTCGTCGCAATCCAAACGGGCGTCCCAGCACACACATGTTGGTGTGGACGCCAACCATGATGACATTGTCAATGTTCCTCGCGGCCAGAATGCTCCAGACCTCGTTGCCGTTATCGCTGATGTAGTCCTGTGACTGATCAATCGTCACGACGCTGCACTGGGCTTGCCAAGGACGGTTGGGGTTGCGGCCCAGTTTGATGATGCGCTCGGTCCACTGCTTGTTTTCGTGCGGTTCATCATCGCGTCCACCGTCGGACTGATCCAAGGGATACTGGCCTTGCTCCTCAGCGGGAATTTGGTAACACCACTTGCCAATGTCGTCTGGAAAGTTTTCTGCAGCAGGTGTCTTGATGGCGCGTTGGCGCGCTGGCGTTTCAGCGTACGTGTCCATACAGCCACTGGGCGCGTGGATGATTGTGGCCCCTTTTTCACGCAACGTGTTGCACAAATCGTTGATCCGCGGCGCAATTTGATTCACTCGCCGCACGGCATTGACACTGGTGTGGGCATCCCAAACATCACACACGATGACTGCGGTTTCAGCCGCTGACCAGTTCTGTGCTCGATGAACAACGTGATAGCGACTTGACCCTTGCTGGGTCGGTTGCTGAAGACGAACCTGTAAGCTAATTGCTTGGCTCTGGGGATCGGCGGCCAGGCTATCAGAAGCAAGCCATGAGATTGCTGTGAGCCATGTGAAAAGAAGTATCAAACGCATGCTGGGGGAATCCGTTTGGAAGGTGCGAGAGAAGTGATCGCCGTGGATCGCTATCATAGCCCATTTCCAAAACGGATTCGTGCCTGCCAGCGAAGCTCGTTCACTGGATGCTAGATGCCCTCCGGCCTAACGGCAGCGACGGCTGTAGCGACCGCGGTCGTAATAACGCGAGCTACCGTAGGGGCTTCCATAGCGTGGAACAACCACGGGGCCGCGGTAGAAGCCAGGGCTGTAGAACCCGACGGGCGGGCGGGACACAGGAGTGCGGTAACGCCCGTAGCTTGGGTATCGATAGGAGCGATACGCGGGAACATTGGAGTAACTAAAGCCGCCGACGGAAATGCTGAATGCGCCACCGGCATCCGCCGTTGAAGGAGCCATTACGGAGCCAGCTGCCAAGAGTGCCATCGCAGCGATCATTGTCATCATGCGTTTCATCTTTCTATTTTCCTTAGGTGGTAGAAAAAGGAGTTTGAGGTCCGGGGAGGAACCATTCAGAGAAGCACCGGGTGTGCCAAAGCACCGCCAGAGCTTGAGGAAAAACGGCAAGGGGTTATGAAAAAGCTGCATTTCAGCGTCTTGGCCTCAAGAAACGGGGTCTTTTAAGGATTTGGGTTGAGCGTTTTATCGAGCCGAGGCAGCCAGCGAGTCTGGTCCGGGATGTTGTCAGTTCGATGACGCCGTACTCGTTTTGACTCGCCGTTGCGTCAAAATGATGGCGCTTCGGGCTTTTCCGGCCGTGAGAGAGGTTTCATTG
This sequence comes from Stieleria bergensis, assembly GCA_007745635.1. Lineage (GTDB taxonomy): Bacteria > Planctomycetota > Planctomycetia > Pirellulales > Pirellulaceae > Stieleria > Stieleria bergensis. The sequence continues at coordinate 5,412,380 of CP036272.1, read as the reverse complement.
ACTGGCTCGCCCGCAGTGGCCCGGTCGAATGTTCGCACCAGGAAACGCTGCGATGCGATTTCCCCTTTCCGTCGCCGTGCTTCGCCCACTCGATTGCCTGCTTCGGAGGTGTCCTGATCGTCGGGCGTTGTGGTCGTGAATTATCAGTGCAGCGCCATGACCAACTTGGGTTTGATCGTGTAGGATGCTCACTGCCCAAACGTTCCCAGTCTCCCCATCCGATTCATTCATTGCCGCTTCGCTCATGGTTGACGAATCTCCGCAATCTTCTTCGTCCACGCCAGATGCTGCTGCCGCCGATCCGTCGCTCGCTGGTGACGATTCTGGCTATGTGGTGGTCGCACGGCGTTATCGGCCAAAAGATTTCACGCAGTTGGTGGGCCAGGAGCACGTCGGTCAAGCGCTGACCAACGCGATCGAAACCGGGCGCGTCGGGCATGCTTACTTGTTTACCGGTGCCCGAGGAGTGGGCAAGACCAGCACGGCGCGGATCTTTGCCAAGGCGCTGAATAACCCGGGCGGTGCGAGTGCTGAATTTGATCACGAAAATGACATCGCTCAGGCGATTGATGCCGGTGAAGACATTGACGTGATCGAGATCGACGGGGCCAGCAATCGCGGGATTGACGAAATCCGTTCCTTGCGAGCGAACGTGGGTGTCCGCCCCAGTCGTGCTCGTTTCAAGATTTACATCATTGACGAAGTTCACATGCTGACCACAGCAGCCTTCAATGCGCTGCTGAAAACGCTGGAAGAGCCTCCCGAGCATGTGAAGTTCATCTTCTGTACCACCGACCCCGAGAAGCTGCCCATTACGGTGCTCAGTCGGTGCCAGCGGTTTGATTTCGCGCCTGTTGAAGTCCCCAAGATTGTTGGGCGGCTGCGAGAGATCGTCATCAGTGAGCAGATTGATGCCGATGACCAAGCCCTGGAGCTGATCGCCAGGCGGGCAGCCGGCTCGATGCGTGACAGTCAGTCGCTGCTTGAGCAGGTGCTGAGTTTCTGCAGTGGCAAATTGACGCCCGACCAAGTGCACTCGATGCTGGGGACTGCCGACGATCAGCGTTTGCATGCACTGGCTCAATCGATGGCAGCTCGAGATCCCGCTGAAACATTGCAGCAGCTTGACCTTGCCGTCGACGCCGGAATTGATGCCGGCCGTTTAGCTGAGCAGCTACTGGGGTACTTTCGTGACTTGATGGCAGTCACTGTCGGTTGCCAGCCAAGCATGCAGCGGCACACCCCCGCGTCGATGTACGATGAGTTGCAAAACCTGGGGAACCAGTGGGGCTTGCAAACGGTGCTCGCCGTGGTGGGCATGCTGGATGAGACATTGGTGCGCATTCGGCATAGTGTCTATGGGCGTGTCTTATTGGAGGCAACGGTGATTCAGATCTGCAGTTTGCCCGACTTGCAGGCAGTCGCTGACCTGGCCGCTGCGGCAGCCCAGCAAAAGCCGCTTGCCGGAGCCAATTCACGAAACAATCCAGCAGCCGTACCGAGAGCCTCCGCCGCCGAAAAAAAAAAGGTGACGCCAGGTCCTGAGCATTCAGCGGGGCCGATGAGCGAAGTTCAGTCGACGGTGCCCTCTGCTGCCGTTGCCTCTGCGCCGGCCAAATCAGGTCCAACTTCATCAGAGCCAACTGGATCCGTTCAGTCGGCAGCGTCATCGGGGCCCCCGGCAGCGTCTCGGTCACAGGCCTCCGCGGCCGAGCCGGCTGCCCCAATACCGGCTGCCCCAATACCGGCTGCCCCAATACCGGCTGCCCCAATACCGGCTGCCCCAATACCGGCTGCCCCAATACCGGCTGCCCCAATACCGGCTGCCAAGACGGGCGCTGTGTCCATTCCTTTGAGCGCGGCCAATCTTTCCAAGCTGATTGATGCCGCATCTCAAGGCGTCGAGCCGATGACGGCCTCGTTCATCTCCACAGCGCACTGTAGCTTGAAAGATGAGTCGACCATCAAGATGGAGTTTCCGGCCGGAGCTGGCTTGGCTCTCAAACGCATGGATTTGCCAGAGCATCGCGGGCCGTTTTGCGAAGCGCTCAGTGCGCTCGCTGGTCAGAAAGTGGGAATTGAATTGGTTGCGTCCAAGCGGGCGGCCGATCCTAAAGCCGCACCGGCCAAGGCGGTGTCTCCGAAGCAGAGCGCCAAAGAGCGCATGGAGCGGATGCGAGAAATTGAAGCGCACCCATGGGTTCAGACCTGCGTTGAACAGTTTGACGCGCAGATTGTCAAAGTCGATCCCAAGCGCTAGCCACACGCTGTCGCTCGGTCACCGGTTGCAATCAAAAAAAAACGGGAAGTCTAACCTGAGTTGAACTTCCCGTCTGTCTGATTGTGAGGGTTCCTTGATGGTTTAAGGATCCGTTCGCAGTACTAGATCGCCAGTTGGATGACGTTGGGTCCTTCTGCAGTGACCTCGGCGGACAGCCCTTTGATTTCACCCGATGCTGCGCCGGGCCCACCACGCTTGGTGTCTGGCTTCGCTTCTGGGTCAGCCATCGGAGCCAAGGTGCCCTCGGCACTGTCTGCACCTCCACCGGAAACCTGGGTCACTGGCGCGGCGTTGACGCTGCCACCAATAATGGTGACAGAGTGTGTGTCCACTGCTGCGCCGGGGCCTCCGGTTGAGTAGCGAAGTTCAAATTTACCCTGGGCGTCGGTTTTGCCATAAGAGGCAGCTCCGTTGTTGACCGGGTAGAACTCGACTCTTGCACCGACCAGGGGTTGACCTTGTTTGGTGACCACGCCGGTGACTTCGGCAACCGGCGGATGATCGGCTCCACCACCGCAGCCAATGATTGGGAAGGCAAGAGCCATTACGGCAAGAGTGCGAATGAAGTGACGCATGATTGGCCTAGACTTGATCCTTGTGAAAGCTGATTCGAAATTGATCAGGCAACTGTTGGGTTGATTGAAACAGGGTTGAGATTAAAGGTCTGAATCGTTGATTGGCTCACGATCTTCCCGATTGGAAAGCAGTGATAGAATCGAAAAGCGAATGCTCTCGGTGATGAATTCAACCGAACCATCCGCTTTGGCGAACTGAGCTCCACCGCCGTGGGTCGACGTGAAGATCGTGTGGTGACCCGGACGGCCATACCAGTAGGGGCCAATGCCGTATGGATCCAGATAACGATTGGTGGGCGAGTAGTTGATGCCGACGCGAGTCGAAGCGATATTCAGGCGATAGGCTTCGAAATTATTGTGCACGGCACCACCACCACCTGACCAGGCTCCACCGTGCCAGTTGCCAGCTCGTTGGTCGTAGAAGTTAGGGTCAGCAGAATTGTTAGCTTGCACGCGAATGAAATCACTTTGTTCGCCGATCATTAGTGTGTTTGACGTGCCGTCCAAGATGGAGGCAAACTTCACCACTTCCAAGTTGTTGTCGTCGCGGGCAACAACAACGCCGTTGTAGTCGTTCATTCCCAGGTAGCCGTTCCAGCGTGATTTGCGCTCGTTGTAGTCACCGGAAACACCAACGTAGTTGGCGATCTGATTCTGGATTTGGTCTGGAGCACCCAGTGCGCGGGTTGCACTGCTGGTATTGTCGATCCGGAAGTTTGGTAGCGGGCTCGATGGGCAATTGAGCGTCGGCACAATCAAGCCATCATAGGTTTCCCAGTTCAAGTTGACGCCATCTCGTGAGGCAAAGTCATTGCCAGCGAAACGTGTTTGACCGTAGGCCGCTGTTTGTTCCATGAACGGCAGAATCTTGACGATCCATGAAGCTGGACGTTCGATGCTCGAATCGGTCAGCTCACTGGCAGTCGGCATTTGGCGGAAGGTGTCATGGTACATGTGCATGGCCAGCCCCAATTGCTTGAGGTTGTTGCTGCACGACATTCGTCGGGCCGCTTCACGAGCCGCTTGAACGGCTGGCAGCAAAAGGCCAACCAGAATGCCAATGATGGCGATCACGACCAGCAGTTCCACCAACGTGAAACCTGATCGATGGGGTGGACGGTGATTGGGTGAGTGTTGCGATGGGTCGCAAGCGGATTGTCGGTTGACTGTCATAATTAATGGCTAATGATAGAAGGGAACGGGTGTCATTCATTGAAAGCACCGCTGCAAACTGCCGCGATGTGCAGAGTCCTTTGATTGACTCGCCCTCATTGCATTGTTGGTGCCAATCGCAGAGTGATGCTCTGCCACCGTTTTGCCCTCAACGCTTGCGGATTCGTTGGGGGGGCGATTCTCCCGTAGATTAGCAACGGGATGTCGTTGATTCGACCTTAGAGGGTGTAGGTTTTTCGGGTTTATTTTCCTTTTGGGAGATGTTGGTGGCCGCAATGGCATGTGAGCAAGCCCCCTTTTTAGTGTGGAGGTGCTGAAGTTGTGGTCATTGTATGCCCAAAAGAGTTGCACAGTTCCGCAGTTTGGCCCGTGTCGAATTCAGTCTCGTTGGACCAATCAAGTCGTCGTCTAGCCCCTTGACTCCTCCTCTGCGCTCAGTTTTGAGCGGCTAACCGACGCCGCTGGCTGTCTTTTATGGGCAACATCCTTCCCTAGTGGTTGTCGAGAGGGCTTGTGTGGATCGCTTGTTGGTTCACAGATATAATCGGCTTCAATTCCTCTCTCGACTTCCTCGTCCGTGCCCACCTGAAATGCCCCGGTTTCCTATGCTTTATCGTTCTGCTCTGAGTGTCGTTGCCCAGCTGAGTGTCGTTGCCCAGCTGAGTGTCGTTGCCCAGCTGAGTGTCGTTGCCCAGCTGAGTGTCGTTGGCTTGCTGGCAATGTGTTTCTCTTCGTTCGTCATGGCGGACCGCCCCAATGTGATCGTGATCATGAGTGATGATCAGGGAGGTGGCGATTACGGATTCCTGGGCAACGAGGTCATACGAACCCCGCAGCTTGATCAAATGCGAACGCAGAGCACGCTGCTGAGTCATTTCTATGTCAGCCCTGTTTGCGCTCCGACCCGCGCGAGCTTAATGACGGGCCGATACAACTATCGGACGCGTTGCATTGATACCTATGTCGGCCGCGCGATGATGGATCCCCAAGAAGTGACGGTCGCGGAGTGCTTGCGCGACGCAGGGTATCGCACGGGAATCTATGGGAAATGGCACCTCGGTGATAACTATCCGCTGCGGCCCATGGATCAGGGGTTTGAAGAAAGTCTGATCCATCGTGGCGGTGGCATTGGGCAGCCATCGGATCCAATCGGTGCCGAAGGAAAGTACACCGATCCGACGCTGTTTCTAAACGGCGTGGAAACGCCGATGAAGGGTTATTGCACCGATTTGTATTTTGACCATGCGATGAAGTTCATTGGTCAAGCCGTCAAAGAGAAGCAAAGCTTCTTTACCTATCTCGCAACGAATGCTCCTCATGGACCGTTCCATGATGTGCCTGAAGACCTCTATCAGGAATACCTGAAGGTGGACTTCAAACCGATTTTGATCAACAAGCGACTCAACCCCCAGCGATTGAAAGCGGAATCGGACAAGTTGGCTCGCATCGCCGCGATGATCACCAACATCGACCAGAATGTTGGTCGTTTGCTGAATCACTTGGAACAGCTCGGTGTCAAAGACAACACTATCGTGATGTACTTGAATGACAATGGTCCGAACTCGATGCGTTATGTCGGCAACATGCGTGGGATGAAGACGCATGTAGATGACGGAGGGGTTCGCAGTCCATTGGTCTTCCATTGGCCGAAACAAGTGCCTGCCGGTGGCGAGCTCAAGCCGCTGTGTGCTCACATTGATTTGATGCCAACCATCCTGGATGCGTGTCAGGTGCCATTGCCTGAGGGCATCAAGATTGATGGACGCAGCTTTCTACCGCTGTTGGCTGAACGTAAAACGACTTGGCCTACCCGGCAGGTTGTCTTGCAGGCTCATCGTGGGAATGAGCCTCAAGCGTTTCACAACTTTGCCTTGCATGAAGGTCGTTGGAAGTTAGTGCATCCGAGTGGATTTGGAAAAGAACGCTTCACCGGCGCGGCGAAGTTGGAACTGTATGACCTGGGCACTGATCCGCAGCAGCGACATGATTTGGCGTCTCAGCGGCCGGAAGTGTTTCAGCGATTGAAAGGTGCGTATCAGGCTTGGTTTGACGATGTGAGTTCTTCGCGTCCGGACAACTATGCTCCACCGAGGATTGTGATTGGCACCGATCACGAACCGGTGTCGGTGCTGACGCGTCAAGATTGGCGGCATCAGTCCGGGCGTCCTTGGGGAGCGGACTCGAATGGTTTTTGGTTGCTGGAATCGCCAGCCCCGGCAACCTATGACGTCGAAGTCATCTTTCATACGGAACCCAAGCAGGGGCGGGCGCAAATCACCGCCGGTGAAACGCAACTGGAAATGCAGATCGACGCTGGCAAGAAACGTGGGCAGAGCGTGCGGATGAAGCTGCCTGCTGGAAAATTCAAACTGCAAGTTGATGTTCAGTTTGACAACAAGGTCCAGGGCCCGCATCAGGTGATTCTGACCAAGGTCAACGGCTGATCAGTTTCCCAGGTCGGCCTGCTTGTAAGAATCGATCAGCGATTGATAGTGTGTGGCCGCATGTTGGATCATGCGTTGATGCTTGTCCGTCGTTTGGCCGCGAATCTTTCCTGGCAGTCCGGCGACGATCGAGTGGGGGGGGATTTGCATTCCCTCGGTGATCACCGCGCCAGCTGCGATCAGGCTGCCCTGTCCAATGCAGGCGCCGTTCATGATGACGGCGCGCATTCCGACCAGGACATTGTTTTCGATGGTGGCTCCATGGACGATGGCCCCGTGGCCTAGAGTGACGTCGTCGCCCAGGATGCAGGGGTAACCTGGGTCCGCATGCAGAATGCAGTGATCTTGCACATTGCATCCTCTTCCTAATTTGATCTGTTCGCAGTCGCCACGGATCACGGCTTGGAATAAGACAGACGTCTTCTCTGCGATTGTGACATCACCAAAGACGGTGGCGTTATGTGCAATGAATGCTCCCGAAGCGATTTGATCCTCGCGAAAGCTGGTTTGGGGTGTGGGTGACATGCAGTTGTTTCCGGGTTGGATCGTAGGGGGTTCGTTGTGATGCGTTGGTTATTTTTTAATGGAAAGACTGTGTAGCCACTCGTAGAAGTGATTTTCAAGGGGTGTTCTTGACGTTCTGCAGACGGGGTAAGCCAGTCTCAATCGGTACGATTGGAAATTCCATCTGTGTCAGGCCACCAGATTTAGGGCTGCCATGAAAAACCAGGGAAAAGAGGGTGGCGCACGAGTACTGTAATCGTTCCTTAACCAAAGCCTTACGAGTTGAGAGAGTTGCCCGCAAGTAGGCAAACGCGATCAGAGCCGCACAAGTGTTCGCAAGACAACTCCTGGCAGTCCACTTGTTTCCTCTAGTTTGTCTTCCCTGAATATCCATGCAACAAGAAACAAAGATTAAGTGTGTCGTTGGTGTGCCCGAGCAGTGGCTGGTTGGCGAAGTTGACGTCAACGGCATTCGCCTGCAGGACCGAATGAATGATACGAGCACTGACTTTCTGTCGGTCGATCATGTCAAGTATTTCTGGTCCGGTGGCAATCAGTTATTGGCCCGTTCTGCGTCTGCAACGCTAAGCAAGAAGTCGATCCAGTTTGTCGGGGTGATGAAACCTCGCAATGAAGCGCCCGAGCAACGGCTCTCACGCTATAACAATCGGGACATTTACCTGGCAACCGTTTCTGTTTCCGGGTTGATTATCAAAGGATCGTTGCACTTGCCAGAGCTTTCCCAAGCCAACGAACTGTATATCCTTTCCCAGTCCGAGAGGTCTTATTTCCCCCTGACCAATGCGGTGGTTGCCTGCCGTTCGCTGGCCAACGAGATTCGTTTTCCCCTGCTGATGGTCAATCGTCGCTTGGTCAACAGCTTGCACGTTGGGTTGCAGGAGACCGATCCAGAGCAGGTCAGTCAGTCGCTGCATGAATTGGATTCGCACGCTCCGGCGATCACACTTCCGTCAAGCAGTTTGCCTTCCTCGCCAGTGGTGACGTCTTAAGCGGTTGCTATAAGAGTTTCACACGCTTGCTTTGAGGCGTCCCGTGGATCGTTGGGCTAGGTCTGCACGGGCTGGCAATTGGGTTATAATTGTCGATTGATGACGATTGGCAAGTTTGTTTGTGTCAGAGAAGTCTCTGGCATTCAGCTTCGTCGAATTCCTTCGCAAACCCTCCTTCTGTCGGCCCACTCTGATGTCTCATGCCTTCAATCGACGCCAAGGACTAGCTGCGGCTGGTTCGGTGGCTCTCGCTGCCGCTTCTGCGCGGCATCTTACTGCACAAAGTCCCAACGAAAAGCTCAATCTGGCCTGCATTGGGATTGGCGGCCGCGGTGCGGCAAATGTTGGTGGGGTGCGAGGAGAAAACATTATCGCGCTAGTCGATGTCGATCAGCAACGCGGTAAGCAGGCCTTTGAGTCACATGCAGGCGCGAAACGCTATGCCGATTATCGTGTGATGCTGGATGAGCTTGGCGGTAAACTCGATGGAGTGGTGATCAGTACGCCGGACCACACTCATTTTCACCCCGCCTTGGCGGCCATGCAGCTTGGTTTGCATGTCTATCTGGAAAAGCCATTGGCTCACAATGTTTGGGAAACCCGAACGTTGACCGATTTCGCGCGTGAGAAAAAACTGGCGACGCAGCTGGGTGCTCAGCGACATACCAAGAGCAATATGCACCGCGTGGTTGAATTGATTCAAAGCGGCGCGATCGGAAATGTGTCAGAGGTTCACAGTTGGGTGTCAGGCAGTCGAGGCATGCCATCGATGCCAACCGATCGCCCTCAGCCACCGGCAACGCTTGATTATGACCTGTGGTTGGGACCGGTCGCTGGCCGTCCCTATCATCCGTCCTTCTGTCCTTATGGATGGCGATTCTGGTGGGATTTTGGTACCGGAGAAACCGGCAACTGGGGCTGTCACATTTTAGACATCCCCTTTTGGGCTTTGGGATTGCGATATCCCAAACGCGTTGATGCTTCGGGCCCGGAAGTTGATGCCGACCGCACTCCGAAATCAATGTCGTGCCATTTGGAATTTCCGACCAGCAATCAAGACTCTCCGGTCAAGCTTCACTGGGGACATGGAACACCAGCGATTCTGAGCAAGCTAGGCCTGAACGCCAGCGGTTGCAATAACTTGTTTATTGGTGACAAAGGCATGCTGCTGTGCGGGTTCGATAAGCGTCAGCTGTTGCCCGAGGATCAGTTTGCAGACTTCAAGGAACCCGAAAAGTTCATTCCAGATTCGCCTGGCTTTTATCGTGAATGGATCGATGCCTGCAAAGGTGGTCCTGCAGCGACGTGTCATTTTGACTATTCGGGGCCGATGGCTGAAACCGTCCTGCTAAGCAATGTCGCCTATCGAGCCGGTGGCTTTGATTGGGATTCCAAGAATCTGTCCACCGGCCAGAACCAGAAGGCCCAGGCGTTGATCAAAGAGCCCTATCGCAAAGGCTGGGACATCAAGGTTTAAGCGATTCGGTAGCGTCCCGCATTGGTCTGCAGGGCATAACCATCGGGCGAGAACATGATGTCAATGCGTCCTAGCCGCAAACCGGCCCAGCCAACTTGATGAATCAATGTTTGGCGGGTCGCGGACTGTTTGATGATCTTGGGCTCGCGCATGAAGGTATGCGTGTGCCCGCCTAGGATCAAATCGATCCCGCTGACCTCGTTCGCCAGAGCCAAGTCGCTGACTTTGTCGCCGTCATATTTGTAACCCAGATGGGATAAGCAAATGATCAACTGGCAGCCTTGGTTTTTTAGATGGGCAACGGTTCGCTTGGCGATCCCAATCGGATCTTGGTAGGTGACGCCCTTGTGCCAGGCTGGCAGTACCAAGCCGCTCAATTCGATTCCCAGCCCAAAGATGCCTACTTTGACTTGCCCCAATTGTCGCGTGGTCGATGGACTGACATGTGGGGCTAAGTCTTTCGAAGTGACGTCATAGTTCGCAGACACCAATTCAAAGCTGGCATGCTGGAGTTGTTTGGCCAAGCCTTTAACTCCGTTGTCAAAGTCATGGTTGCCAATGGTCGCCACGTCGTACTTTAGCGCCGACATGGTTTTGATTTCAATCTCGCCCCCAAAAAAATTGAAGTAAGGCGTGCCTTGAAAAAAGTCACCGGAGTCCAGGAGCAAGACGTGTTTGTGCTGTTGCCGAATTTGTTTGACTAACGTCGCCCGCCGGGCCGCCCCACCCTGCCCTGGGTAACGTGGGTGGTCGGCAGGAAAGGGCTCCAGATAGGAGTGCGTGTCGTTGGTATGGAGCACAACCAGTTGTTGCGGTTTTTCCAAGCGGCGAAGGGCAGCCTGGGAAACGCCCGCCACGGAGGTCATGGCGGTTGCGGCAAGCCAGCTTCGGCGTGAGTAAACGGGATTCATCGGGCAGTTCACTAAAGTTATTTCGAGTGTTCGCTGTCTTGTTTTGATGCGCTGTCTTGCGGTGAAGTGCTGGCGTCGGCATTCAGTGGACTAAACGCTTGGACATATTCCATCATCGCGTCACGCCACAAGATGGGCGTCTCGGTTCGCGACGATGCCGCTTGCAAGAGCGTGTACTTGCGTCCAATGTCTGCCAGGAAATCTGTGGTGACTAAGCGGTACACGGAATCGGCCTGTAAGGCTTTTCCACCGACTTCAAACTGATTCGGTGACACTGTCTTTGACTGAGGTGCCAAGTCCGTGATCCCCGAAAAGGGCTCGCCACCGTTTCGCCCCAGTTCGGCGTAAAGTTTGGCAAGCTGTTGGCCATTAAACTCCAAGACCACCAAGCGGTTTTCAAACGGCAAGAGCTGATAGATGTCCGATCGAACAATGGGGCCGACTGGAAGCACTGGTAATCGGATGCCGCCATGATTGGCTAGGGCAACGTCGACCTTTTGATCCAGGGTTTGATTCAGATGCCACACCATCGAGTCGGTGACCAGTGATCCCAGTGAGGGAATGTGATTGCCCCGACCAACGGTGCGAGCAACTGAGCCGATCTCTTCGCTCATCTCTGCTTTGATCGCAGACGAGAAGGGCTCAAGGAGCTGTTCGACCGCTGGGTCACCGGAAAGCTTGTCGTCGACCGGAGTGGACTCGCCCGTGACGGAGCTCAATTCAACCGTCGCAATCGGCGGTGCTGGTTGGACAGGCTGCGGTGGTGCCGGCGCGGTCACCGCGGCAGGCGGTTCGGCAATGGGGGCCGCTGCGGGGGCCGGTTTCCAGCCCAAAGCAACACAGCCCAAAGCGACCATCAGCAGCCCGAGCATCCAGCCTAGTCGCGAGTCTTGAAGGCCAAACCGTGAACCGCGAGAACGCCAATTGAACTTGCCAGGCATAGGCCGCAACGTCATGGGAAAGGACAAATGAAAGAGAAACTGGCGGCACCGAAATCGCAACCAAAACGCGATCACTTGTGCCGTTGATCGTGACTTGATTGTAGGCTCAGGTGTCGTCACGTGCCAGCGAGGAATCTCGGATTGGCAGCGCTGTCACCCAAAGCTGGGAACGCCAGGGACAAGGTGAAGCCGCGGCCGGTTCAGAGCAGACAGACGCTCGTCCTCGCTGGCTGTGATCAAGCTCAGCTCAGAAAGTGTGAAGATTTGCCGGTTGACTGCGCGTCGATGGTCTGGCGATCAACCTGCCAAGGCTATCGCTTGCGAAGCATGCGTGCCAATCTGGATGCGATTTTGTCCAAGGGAAGTTGGGTTTGCACGGCACCAGCTTCGTGGGCCAGTCTTGGCATGCCATACACAACAGAAGACGCTTCGTCCTGGCCGATGGTGGGTGAGCCCGCGTTTCGCATCGCCAGCAAGCCCTTTGCACCATCGTTGCCCATGCCGGTCAGAATCACTCCCACGGCGGCTTTCCCGTACAGCTCCGCGACGGATTCAAACAGGACATCGACTGCCGGTCGGTGACGATTGACTTTGGGTTCTTGATTGAGCAGCACTTCGTACTTGCCGTTGACCTTTGCCAATTTCATATGCTGGTCGCCGGGGGCGATCAACGCATGGTTCTTTCTCAGCGGAGCGCCATGCCAGGCTTCTTCGACAGTGATCTGAGAATTCCGATCGATTCGCTTGGCGAAGGAGTTTGTAAACTGAGCCGGCATATGAATGACCGCTACGATGGGCGGTGTTTGCGCCGGCAAGGCAGACAGCACGGCGGGCAAAGCATCTGCGCCACCGGTTGATGTGCCGATCGCAATCAGTGCTGGTGCGATGCCCGTGATCGCCGCTTCATTGCTCACACGCGTCGGTGCCACGGCGGTGCCACCACCGCCACGACTGAAGGAGGGTGCCGGAGGCGCGCTGTTGGTTGCGGTCGTGTTTGGGCCTGCACTGGATACACCGGGCGGACGCTTGCGCGCCGCGATGTTGGCGCTGGCGGCATGCTTGACCTTGTAGATCATCTCGTCGGCTTGCTCTTCCAGGGTCGCATCAATGCCAGCCCGCGGTTTGCAAACAAAGTCAATCGCGCCAAGTTCCAAAGCACGAAGCGTGATTTCACAATTCTCTTCGGTCGCTGAGCTGACCATCACGACCGGCATTGGCTGAGTTTTCATCAGCTTTTCTAAGAATGTCAGTCCATCCATCCCCGGCATGTTGACGTCCAGTGTGATCACGTCGGGTTTCAGCTTGTCGATCTTTTGCTGTGCAAACTCGGCATTCGAGGCGGTTGCAATCACGTCCAGATCGGGATCCTGATCCAAAATCTTGGTCAGAATCTTGCGCATCACCGCGGAATCGTCAACCACCAGGACTCGTATTGTGGACATTGTTGCAGTGATAAAAATAGATGAAAACTAAATGTCAATCAGTAGATGTTTTTCAAGTCGCAGCGAGGTTGGATCAGCAACGACGCTGCGGCATGTCTTCTGTTGTGAACGCCTGTCGAGTTCTCAGTTGAATGGCCAAGCCCAAGGCGGCGTCGCGTTTTAGAACAAAGTGATGTTGTCGTCCGATGCTTCATTCTGATGAGGAACGTCGGCCAAAACGGGGACACGGAACGTTTCTTCTTCTTTCATGTTGATCGCTTTGCTCTCTACGGGTCTCACCCGAGCCCGGCCTGACATGGGGAAGAATTGGACCATCAAGCCGGAGTCGCAACCGAGTAGCTCTGACTCAATCGGGATGGATTCCACGCGTAAAAATTCCTTGATGAATTCCGTGTTGCGCTGCCCAATGCTGTTGGTGCGCCGCATCCCTTTGACCACGTTGCCGCCGCCGAAAACTTTGGCTTTGAGGCGACTGCGTTCCCCGCCGAGGCTCATGATTTCATTGATCAGCAGCTCCATCGCGTGAATGCCATAGCTGGAACAATTTCGCGTTCCCGCGCCATCGGGTAACAAGAAGTGATTCATTCCACCCACATTGACTTTTTCATCGTAGAGGCAGGCGGCAATGCACGAGCCAAGCAGCGTCGTGATCCAGACCGGTGTGTTGGCAGCCTTGACTTCGCCAACAATGATGGAGTGCTTGACGGTGCAGGTGGACAGATTGCCGTTGGCGGTGATTCGAGTGTGTTCGTCCAAGTGAGCAGCAACGTCCGCAGCAATCTTTTTGGGGCCCGCAGCCGTCTGATTGGCGTTGCGAGCGGCGCGCCGATTGGCAGCCTGTCGACTGGCTGACAGTTGGCCGCTGGTAGGAGGTGGGGCAGCCGACCGTGTCGTGGCTCGCGACGACACGGTCGGCCTAGCGGGACTTGCTGTTGGGGCGTTTTGCCCCGGTTGGGCCGCGACGGGTGCCTGCGCAGGCGGGCTTTGCGAGGCATTGACTTCGGTGCGAATAAATGTGGTTTTCCCACAGGTTTGATACAGGTTTCCAACGGGAGTCAGTGATTCCGAGTGGCCCAGAATCAAGTTCTTGCCAGGATCTTGGTACTGGGAAAAACGTTTCAGCAGACGTTCTTGAGTGCTGTTGTCAAAGTAGATCATGACGTTCCGACAGAAGATCACATCGAACTTCGCATTCACTGGCCATTGATCGTCCATGAAATTGATTCGCCGAAAGGCAATCATTTCACGCAACTCGGGTTTCGCTTGGATCTTGTCCCCGTCTTCAAGCGTCTGAAAGTAACGGCTGGTGACATACTTGCTGAGCCCGATCACTTGATGGGGATTATAGATGCCCTGTTCTGCATGCTGTAAGACATTGGTGTCAATGTCGGAGGCCAAGATTTTGAAGTCCCAGGAGAACTCTTTGGCAAACGCTTCGCGAATGGTCACGGCGATGCTGTAAGGTTCTTGGCCGGTGGAACAGGCTGCACTCCAGATTCGCAGTTTGCGCGGTGCCTTGCCTGCTTTTGCGTCGCGAATCATCTGCGGAAAGAGCGTCGACTTGAGGAAGTCGAAGTGGTGATTCTCGCGGAAGAATTCCGTCTTGTTGGTTGAAATGGAGTTGATCAGTTCGACCATCTCCTTGCCGTCGGGATCATTCTGTGTCACGTGCTTGTAGTAAGCCTGATACGAAGTCAGGTTCAGAGCACGCAACCGTTTTCGCAAGCGAGACTGCATCATGACCTGCTTGCCTTCTTGCAGGTTGATCCCCGATGCCTTGTAGATCAGGTCTCGTATCAGTTGAAACTCCTTTTCACTGAGAGTCGGTTCGCTCATGGTGATTCATCATGTTGTGAGATGGTGGTTGGCAAGTCAGTCAAGTCGCAGCGCCGGTGGGGAAGACAAGCATTCAAGGTGGCTGATTTCAGGTCCACCTGGAACATTGCTCTGCCTCCGCCATGCAGTCTCATCAACCCACTCAGGCACTTCTTCACACCGTGTCGATTTAGCGACTGCTAAATCGACCTGTAGATCACGGTGCTGAGTGTTGCAGGCGGAGCCGATGCCATCCTTGGCGGCGTCTCGCTTAAAACTCTTGGAAGCTATTGGCTGCCATCGTGGCCGGTGCACTGATCGGTGCGATGGGAGCTCCAGCAGGGGCAGGTGCTTGGTGAGTCGCAGGGCCTGCCAAGTGGGGTTCACCATCGTCCAGTCGGAATCGAGCAACGACACCGTTGAGCTGTTCGGCATGTGACAGCAGAGAGGCTGCGGTCGCCGACATTTCTTCAGTCTGTGTCGCATTAGACTGTGTGACACGGTCCATTTCGGCAACCGCTCGATTCACCTGCTCGATTCCAGTCAGCTGCTCGCTGGATGCGGCAGCGATCTCGGTGATGATTTCGGTGACCTGTTTGACGGAGGTCACGATTTCATCCAGAGTGGATCCGGAGTCGTTGACGAGGCCGGTTCCGTTTTCAACCTTTTCGCTAGAGTCTTCGATCAAGGACTTGATTTCCTTGGCAGCCGTCGCACTTCGTTGTGCGAGGTTGCGAACTTCGGCAGCGACCACAGCAAAGCCGCGTCCCTGTTCACCCGCTCGAGCTGCTTCCACAGCGGCGTTCAAGGCCAGCAAGTTCGTTTGGAACGCGATCTCGTCGATGGCGGTGATGATGTCCGCAATCTTCTTCGATGATGAATTGATCGCCGACATCGCTTCGACCGCTTCACTGACAACGTTACCGCCGCGTTGAGCAACGTCACGTGAGCCCGTGGCCAGGTCGCTGGCTTGTTGTGCGTTGTCGGTGTTTTGCTTCACCGTCGATGTGATCTCTTCCAAGCTGGACGCAGTCTCTTCCAGGCTGCTGGCTTGCTCTTGAGCTCCCGTGGAGATCTCTTGGCTAGCGCTGGCCATCTCTTGCGCGGCATTGGCAACGGTGCTAGAGACTTCGCGGACCTGTTTCAGAGAATTACGGACCGAATCGATCGCCTTCTCCAGGGCTTTTCCGACTTGGCCAACCGCATCTTCGCCCAGGTCTGGGACGATCTGGTTGAAGTCACCTGCAGCCACAGCGTTGACCACGGTGAGAACAACATCGACCTTCTCTTGCGTTTCCTGAGCGCGGGCTCGTTCTTGTTCCGCTTTCTCTTCGATCTCCCGTTCCATCGCCAAACGCTTGGTGATCACTTCCCAGCTGACCATGGCACCCATGTAGTCCTTGTTTTGATCGAACACTGCGTTGACTTGCAGGTCCAGCGTTTCATCGCCCAGCTTGATCTCTGTCGAAATCGGTAGGTTGGATGGGTCCTTCAGCATGTTGCGTTGGTGCGAAGGATTCTTGTGGAAGATGTCAATGCACTGGCCGATCAATTCGTCAGCGCGAATCGGCAGCAAGTCCTCGATCGCTTTGAGCGTTCGGATCGATGCTGGGTTGGCGTAACGGATGATGAGGTCCGTGTCGGCAAACATGATGTTGATGGGGGCTTGTTCCATCATGGAACTCACGCGAGCCATCTCTTTTTCGGCTTTCAATTGCGCCGTGATGATGTCCCAGGTGACCATCGCACCAAGGAAGTTCTTGTCCTGATCAAAGACCGGACTGACCAACAGATCCAAGGATTCGGGGCCAACTTTGATCACTGCCTGGATTGGCAGTTTGCTCGGATCGGCAAGAATACGACGCTGGTGTGAAGGATCTTTATGGAAGATGTCGATGCTTTGACCGACAATGTCATCAACCTTGATCGGTAGAAACTCTTCAATGGTTCGCAGCGTCTTTTCTGACTCTGGGTTCAGGTATCGGATGATGAAATCGGTGTCGGCAAACATGATGTTTGACGGCGCCTGTTCCATCATCGAATGCACCCGTACCATCTCGATGGCTGCGAGTTTCGATTCGGTGATGTCGGTGGCGTATTTGACAACTTTGACCGGTTTGCCTGCGGGGCCAATGATGGGATTGTACGAGGCTCGCAGCCACAGCACATTGCCGTCTGTGTCAAAACGCTCGAACTCTCCTGCATGATCGTGCCCGTTGCGGAGGTCTTTCCAGAACTTTTTGTAGTCGCTGCTTTCGGCGTACTTTGGGGCCACGAACATGCGGTGGTGTTGGCCAACGATTTCGTCCAGTGAATAGCCTACGGTGTCCGTGAAGTTTTGGTTGGCATCCAGGATGTTACCATCGAGGTCAAATTCGATGACAGCTTGCGTGCGGCCGATCGCGTCGAGCTGTGCCTGAGTGTCGTCGAAAGAGTTGCTGGTGGTTTCCGTAGTCATTGGTTAGCCCCTATTGAGTGAAATTGGACGATCGCCGTGGGAGTCGTGTCAGGTAATGGTGAAGTGGAAAGCTGAATTCGAGGGTTATGTTGCGGTTTGAAGGTCGTGTTCGTCAAAACTGACTAACTTTTCCATGTCTAAGAGCGTGATCAAACGTTCACCGTTCTTAGCGATGCCGCTTAAGTAGTAGGCATCGCAACCGACTCCTAATTTGTCAGCGGGTTCAATGTTGCTGCCTTCGATGTTGAGAACATCGCTGACAGCGTCGACAACCAGTCCCGTGATCTTGTCCCCAATGGTGACAACAATGATGACGGTGAATCGATTGTAGGGTGTTTCAGGCATGCTGAACTTGGAACGCAAGTCAATGATCGGCACGACGGCGCCGCGCAGATTCATCACGCCTTTGATGTGTTCGGGCATGTTGGGGATGGGCGTGATGTGGGAAATGCCTTTGATTTCCTGGACACGCAAAATCTCGATCCCAAACTCTTCTTCTTTTAGTGTGAACGTTAGGTACTGACTGGCATCGGGAGTCAGGCTGCCTTCGTCATTCATCTCAAGTGTCATTGTTGCCTCCTAATCAATCGGTGGTTTAGGCCATTCGAGTTGCGGGTCGTTGTTTCACTGGTGGCCGTGTTCACTGGTGGCCGTGTTCACTGGTGGCCGTGTTCACTGGTGGCCGTGTGCTCAGGCCCACGTGTGCTGTGGCGTGGACCGTTCCGGGTTGTTGGTCGTTGATTCGTCTGGTTCGGTTGACGTTGCCAGGGATTCATCAGGGTTGGCTGGGTGGTCAACGGCCTGCGTTTCAGTGATCTCGGACAGCTGCTCGGCTTCCTCGCTGGGCATCGGGAGTGCTGGTTTCAAGGCGGTCAGTCCGGCAATGTCAAGGATCAATGCGATGCGGCCGTCGCCCAGAATGGTCGCGCCGGCAACTCCCACGACTTTCTGGAAGTTCGCCTCCAGGTTCTTCGTGACGACCTGTTGTTGTCCCAGCAGGTCGTCTACCAGGAGTGCAAACTTGCCTTCGTGGTCGTCAACCAACACTAACAATCCGTCCGTTGGATCGCTGACGGCACCGTCAATGCCAAACAGGCGATGCAGGCGAACCAAGGGCACCACTTCGCCACGAACTTGAACCACTTCAACCTTGCCAGCGAGTCGTTTGACGTCGGAGGGGCCGGGGCGGAATGATTCGATCACGGAAAGTAGTGGGATGATGTAAACATCCTGATTCAAGCGTACGGTAAGGCCGTCCATAATTGCCAGAGTTAGCGGCAAACGGACAGTGATCGTGGAGCCTTTGCCAGGTTCTGAATGAACTCCGACACTGCCTTTGAGTTCGGCGATGTTTCGACGCACCACATCCATGCCAACGCCGCGTCCAGAAACGTCGCTGATCTTTTCAGCAGTGGATAGACCCGGGTGAAAGATCAGATCACAGATCTCTTGGTGTGACAACTCATCACCTTCGCTGATCACTCCCTGCGAAAGAGCCTTCTTGCGAATCGCTTCAACGTTCAGGCCTTTCCCGTCGTCTGTCAGACGGATGTAGATGTTGCCACCTTGGTGATACGCATGAACCGTTACGGTTCCCTCGGCCGGTTTGCCAGCGGCGATTCGTTCCTCGGGGCTCTCAATGCCATGGTCCACCGAATTGCGAATCATATGGATCAGTGGGTCGCCGATACTGTCGACCACCGTTTTGTCCAATTCGGTTTCTTCACCGATGGATTCAAAGTTGATTTTCTTGCCAAGCTTGTTGGACAGATCACGCACGATGCGAGTCATCTTCTGGAAGGTCGCGGCGATGGGAACCATTCGCAGCGAGAGACTCATCTCCTGCAGATCCCGGACGATCTTACCCAGCTGATTCATACTGGTGGTGGTCTCCGCCGCAGCGACTTTGCACCAATCCTGTTCCACCATCGAAGCACCAATGACCAGTTCACCGATCTGGTTGATCAGCTTGTCAAGGCGATCGCGGTCGACGCGAATGGTTTCCCGGCTGCGGCCTCCCAGAGCGGCTTCGTTTTTCGCCGCCGCCGGTTTTGCTTTCGCCGCCGGCTTTGCTGGAGTGGCCTGTGCTGGAGTGGCAGCCTCGCTGGCAGTGGTTGGCTGACTCGCCGATGGCTCTGCTGCGTTGGCGGTCGACTCAGCGAGAGGACTTGGCGCTGTCGTTGCTGGTTCCGGCTTGTCACTTGCCGTTGTCAGATCGGCGGAAAGTTGCTCCAGTTGTTCATTGATGTCTTCGGCGATGGTCTCGGTTGAGGGCTCGGTTTCGGACGCTGTCGTGGTTGGTTCTGGAGTGGTTTGAGCGACGGCGTCCCGGGTTGGATCGCCGACCGATTCGCTCTCTGTCAGCGTGCTTTGGCCCAGCGGGGTGATGGTGAGTTGGCTGTCATCGTCCAGGAACATGAACACATCCTGAATCGTCTCCTGGTCAGCATTGGTCTGCAGGATCACGGTCCAGGCTAGATGGCAGGACTCTGGCTCTAGCTTGTCAAACGGCGGCAGTTCGTCCTGATGCAGTTCAACGGATTCGAATCGCCCCAGTTCAGCGAGTTCGCGTAGCAACAGCAACGCGTCTTGCCCAAACTGAAAGTAGTCGGTTGCTGGGCGCAAGAAGATTTTCCAGCGTTTGGCATCGTCTTGGCTTTCGCTTTGCGGTGGTTGTTCGTTGGCTGCGGTTTCAACGGGTTGTCCGCCGGTTGGGTCTGCCCCGGATTCGCTTGCTTGTTCCATGGACTTGCTATTCGTTTCGGAGGCGGCAGGTGGGGTTGGAGATTCGTTGGTCTCGCAGTCAGCTGCTTCTGACTGCACGGCAGCCGGTTCTGGAGCATCGCCATCGGCATTGATCGCATGCAGTCGCTGAACCACTTGGTCAATGTTTTCTGGAATGTCTGATCCATCTTGAGCCGCGGCGACGAGACCGGTCAGCACGTCAAGGGATTCAAAGAGAGCGCCGACAAGGTCGCTGTTAACCGCCAAATTTCCTTGGCGCAGATGGTCGAGCAGGTTTTCCAAGACATGCGTGAAGTTGCCAATGTCGTGGAAGCCAAATGTACCGCTGGCTCCCTTGATGCTGTGTGCTGCGCGAAAGATCTCATTGAGCAGTTCTTCGTCGTCGGCCTCAGATTCGATTCGCAGCAGCGAAGCCTCCATGGTCTCTAAATGGTCATGCGCTTCATCAAAGAAAGCTGCATGAAACGCTGAGAGGTCGATCTGCATTTCCTACTCCAAAAGTTCTACTGCATCAATCAGGCGTTGCCAGACGGACAAGGTCAGAGGGGTTGGGCTCGATGGTGTTCGTATGGCTTACGCTGCCGGTGACTAGCGGACGACTTTGTTGACCACTTGGATCAGTTGCGTGGGGTTAAATGGCTTGACAATCCAGCCGGTCGCACCTGCTGTTTTGCCCTCTTGCTTTCTTGATGCTTGTGACTCGGTCGTGAGCATCAGGATTGGGACTGCCTTAAATGATGGGTCTTGACGGAGATTGCGAATCAGGGTCAGACCGTCCATCACAGGCATGTTCAAGTCCGTGACAACAAGATCAAACTTCTTGCCTTTCGAATTGTCTAAGCCCTCTTGTCCGTTACTGCCTTCGGTAATGTCGAACCCCGCCTGGCCAAGCGTGAAGGAAACCATTTGACGCATGGAGGTGGAATCGTCGACGACTAATGCTGACTTTGACATTGGGCATACCTGGATGAAAACGTGAGGACGAAGGGTGTGACTGCTTGGATGAACGTGTGAATCAAAATCTGTCTGCCATCAAGCGGCCGGTCGAATGGTTGGAGGAATTCGTGATCGGTTCGCCAGAGGAAACGGTGTGGCTGGGGTTGATAAATGAGTTTGTTATTCCGCTGTGGACCTGGGGGCGGTCGGTTTCTCCGTTGAACGTCCGTACTCCTGCTCGTTGAACACTGCTCTGCGAGTCCCGAAGCGGTGCAGTGCGGGTGGTTCGATGAAGCTGATTTGTTCCTGAACCCAATGCCCCCAGCGAATGATTGGCTCCATGATCCAAGTTCGATTGGCTGCTGATGATTGATTGTCGTTTAACATGCGTGGGGCTCCGTCAAGAGAGTTAAATTGAGTTGCAGTCGGGCGTTCGGGCCTCCGGCACCATTGGGTTGCGAGGGATTGGTTTGTATCAGGGACGGAAGTGGTTTTGTCTGTGTGGTTTAGCCAATTAGGTGGTCGGCGCCAGATTGCCCAAGGCAAGCGATCAATTCATCGGACAGATTCGCTAGGCTGAGTGTTGTTTCTTGCTTGGTCTTGGCATGTGCAGCGGCAAGCAGCAATTGCAACACCGAGGCGTCAATGAACTGCAAGTCACTGCAGTCCAGTGCGACATCATCGGAGTCCTCAATCGCTTGCTGTAGCAACTGCTGTGTCTCATTGATGCTGGCTAAGTCGCGGCCGCCAGTCAGACAGAGCGTTGCTGAGGTTTCAATGGCCATGGCAATGGTTGCGCTCTTGTTTTTGAGTGTTGTGGTCTTGAGGGGTGGGCGTCATGACAGGCCTTGGAAAACACACTTTCTGGGTTGCCCGTTGACTTCCTCATCTACCGACGTCGCTAAACGGTAGATCGCAAAATGATCGGTAGACGTGGTGTCGCGGAAAACGGACACGCGATCGGAGAGATTTTGCTGCCTCGGTCAGGCCTTGCAGGCAGTGAGTGACAACGAAAGAGTCGCCGCAAAGAAGATCGTGCTGGCTGTCGTGCAGCCCACGCGGTGGATAGTTATACTGTGGTCCCAACAACAAGCTGCGGTTGCGAAACGCATGAATCGAATGCTTGGCTGCCTCGGTCACTGTGTGCGATTGCAATGCACAGCACCATGGTCCCTAGGATCGTCCCGCTTGTTGCTCGTCCCGTTTTTCCGACGCTGTTCTGATTGCCCTCACCCCTGCACCGATTCAACCTGACGATGCCGATCAAGAAACTTTTTTTGTGCCTGTGCCTGGTGTCTGCTAGCCTTCAAGTGGCCACCGCACAGGAAACCCCGCCTGCTCAACAGTTAACAGAGCAGTCAGCTGACAAGCCAACGGAGCAGGCGATTGATCAGCGATTTCTTGATCCCACGTTCTGGAGCTGTATTGATGGCCGCCCGGTGCTGGATAACTGGCAATTTGCTGACGGTGAGGTGCGTTTGTTCAAGCCGCGCGGTGGAGGCGGTAGCATTGTCTCAGAACCCTTGCCAGCGAACTTTGACCTGACCTGGGAATGGAAGATCGAAAAACGGACCAACAGCGGTTTGAAGTATCGCGTGGGACGTTTTGGTAAAGCGATGTTCAACAACGGTTACCTGGGCGTTGAATATCAAATCATTGATGATGCACCAGACAGTCAAGGCAAGGGAAGCACGGCATCCATTTACGATTTGGTGCCCCCTGCAGTGGAAAAGAAACTGAATCCTCTGGGGCAATGGAATCAAGCTCGAGTGATCGCCCGTGGCAACCACTTGCAGCACTTTGTCAATGGTGAACTTGTCACCACATCGGCCACGATTGGTCCCGGTTGGGAAAAGTCGATCGCCCTGAGCAAGTTTTACGGAGCCAAGCATTTCGGCACCCCAAAGGGTGGCGACCGAATCATGTTGACCGATCATGGTGGCAAAGTCAGCTATCGAGGTTTTCGGTTTGTTGGTGTGGGCCCTGCGGACGATGCGGCACTGGCTGACGGTTTATCCTCTGGCCCATTTCTTGGAAACGGGATGCGAAATAGTTGGGCGGACCAGTCGTCAATCGTTGTCTGGACGCGTACAACGAAGACTGCGGGCATGTTGACCGCCGGAAAAGAGTTCGTTTCGCTTTCCAGTCGTGAAGCAGCCGCGCTGTCTAAACAGTCCGATCCTGAAAAGCTCTTGAGTCGTCAGCTTCCAGAGGGCGCTGATCTAGAGCAAATGATCGGTGCCTGCCCCGGTGCCGCCGGTCGTGTTCGTCTGACGTATTTTCCCGCGAAGTCACGAAACCAAGCGAAGTCCACCGACTGGGTTGAAACAAACGCCGAGCAGGATTTTACCGCACAGTGGAAATTGCAAGGCTTGCGACCGGGCGTCCAGTATGCCTTGGTCGCTGAAGTGCAGTCGCTTGACGCGGACCGGCCGAGCGCGATCCTGCGTGGTGGCTTTGAAACGGCTCCCGCGCCGTCAGCCGAACGTGACGTGGCCTTCTGCGTGACCACCTGCCATGACTTCATCCGTCGTGATGATGGCATGAAAGGCCATCAGATCTATCCGGCGATGTCCAAGCTGCGACCTAATTTTGTCGTTCATGCCGGCGACATTGAATACTATGACAAACCTGATCCCTGGGCAGTCACAAAGGACCTGATGCGATTCAAGTGGCAGCGGATCTTTGCCTTGCCTAACAATCGTGACTTCTATAGCAAGACCACGTCGTACTTTATCAAGGACGATCACGACACGTTAAAGAATGACTGTTGGGTGGGGCAGACCTACGGCAGTGTCAGTTTCGAGGAAGGTGTGAAGTTGTTCAACGAAGAGCAGTTTCCCTCACGTGCGCCTCGTTATCAGACCGTTCACTGGGGCAAGGATCTGCAGATTTGGATTTTGGAAGGTCGCGATTATCGCAGCCCCAACGACATGCCCGACGGACCCGAGAAATCAATCTTGGGTGCGGAACAAAAGCAGTGGCTCTTCGAAACGCTGCAGCAGTCAAAGGCCAAATTCAAGTTGGTCTTCAGCCCAACGCCGATCGTTGGTCCCGATCGCGCGAATAAACGCGATAACCATGCCAACGAAATCTTTGCGGTCGAAGGCCAAGAGATCCGCGAGTTCCTTGGCACACTGGAGAACGTGATTGTCTTGTGTGGTGATCGCCACTGGCAGTATGCCTCTCATAATGCCCAACTCGATCTGTGGGAGTTTGGTTGTGGCCCTGGAAGCGAAAAGCATCAACTCGGCTGGAAACCCGGTGACCAACGGCCCGTGCATCGCTTTTTGCGAGTCAAGGGTGGCTTTCTGTCAGGCGAATTGCGTTACCCCAAGGGAACAGGGCAGCCGGTGCTAAAGCTACAGCATCGAACGGTGCAAGGGGATTCCGTCAGCGAGTTCGAATTCGGTCGGAAAGAACAGCCCCAGCCATCGCTGCCGACTGATTCGCAGCCGCCAGCAGCACAAGTGGACGGGCCGCAGCCAACGGCCAGCGACAAGTAAGTCGCTGCCAGTGGCCAGGGCATTTGCGACGTGGATCTGACGGGCAAGCGCGTTGGATCACAGCTCAAAGGCTTCGCGAACAAAGTTCGGCCGCGGCGCACCATTGCCGCGGCGATCGCAGCGGAAGTATTCGGCGACATATCGAACGGTTTCACGTTTCTTTTCTGGCACGCGGAACCGGTCGCCTTTCTGGAGCACTGGTCGGGCTTCATCCATGCGGCCAAATTGACGTGTGCCGGCAACTTGGCAAGGGTACCAATAACCTTTCTTGTCTGGTGTTTCCAGATAGAACTCTGGGTAGGAGTGGTCGGGGATCCAGACGACGCGGGCGGGGATGCCTAAGTTTCTGCAGATGGCAACGAACAAGCTGGTCATCTCTTCGCAATCACCGAATCCATCCAGCAACGCCTTGGAGGCTTTCTTGATGTCACCCTCAACGTACTGCACTTTGTCACGCACATAGTCGTAGACCTGTTCCACGCGTTGCCAGGCGTTATCGACCGGTTCCTTTTCCAGTTCCACAGCCACGTTGCGAATGATGCGGCTGGTGGTATCGATCTCTGGGCTGACGCCCATGTAAAGCCTGAGTTCTCGCGAGATTGATTTGGGGATGATCAGTGCGGAGGTGTCTTCCGGTGGTTGAATTCGATCGCGTTCAATGTCGAATTCAAACAACGCACTGACCTTGGCTCCGGCGTTGATGCGTGGCATTTGGAGCACAACTTGCTGTGTGCCGCCACCAAGGTCACGCACTTGCCAGCGAGTCACTTCCGGATCCACTTCCTGGTTGCGAATGGTGATCTTTTGCTCAGGCCAATTGGAGGGCACGGGAAAGGTTGCCAGGCCGTTGGTGCAGGCCACGGGCGTGGTCAGAATCAATCCGATGCGCCAATGCGAAAGCGGTTGTTCGATGTATTGGGGGCTCTCTGGGCTGCCGTCACCGTTGTCGCCTTGAACAGGTTTGTCACCGGCACTGCTAACCGTAGCAGGCAGCAGGGCTGAGGCCGCGCAAAGGCTGCCAGCGGCGCTCATCCAGTTCCGTCGATTAAGCATGAGGTTGTGTTGACGCATGATGCTCCCGAGCAGTCTGGAGGGAAACGGAAATTTGCCACAGAACGCAGTTTCTGGGACGCCCAGGACCAACCCAATGGCACAGATCAAAGTCGCTGGTCTGTGCCCAGCATAGTCACAAGACTTGGCCTGCCCCAGGCATCAAATCTGGCGGGTTTCCAGGATGAAATAGAAATGACGCGAAACGCCACAGGCAATTCCCCCCGAAATAGCCTGCTTGCGAATGGCGTTTCGCGTCATTGAAATGACAATCTGTTTCGATGATGTGATCGGGCCTGCGACCGGTGACGCCTGTCTGCAGGGGGCACTGCACGTTAGCTGTGCAGAAGCACCTGCGGCGGATCACCCGGCCGTCATGTCACCCTCGCTGGCAGTGATCACTGTCTGATTGGGATCACTGTCTGTTGGAGATCACCGAGGGTCAGGGTCACTGACTCGGCGCGACAGCGCCAGGAGGCAGTTCTTCGGAATGGATGATCGTTGCACCATCTTTGTCCCAGCCATATCGGTTGGCCGCATGCGGTGTCATCGCGGGGCCGAAATTGTCACTTGCGCTGGGCATGCCACCACCGGCTGGATTACAGCCACAGCTTTGCGTTGTGGTGTAGGCCTGGGCCATGGGTTGGTTGCATGGCGCGGCAATTGCAGTGGGGTGATTGCAGGAACCACAGCGGGCACCGCGACCAAAGAAGAAGTTGCGAAAAGGTGCACAGCCAGAGCTGACTGTTAGCAACGTTGCGGCCGTAAGAACCGCTAGTAGGCGAATATTCATCGATCTTGTCACGAATTGCATAAGGAGCCGAATCGTGGATCTTTATCGCAGATCCGTACAAACCTAAGACGTAACCAATGATGTGCAAACGCAACATGTCTTTTTTTTGAAACATTTTGTTGCGTTGCGTCAACAATTGGTCATATTTGATTGATAAGAACGCCATACCCAAGCGATGTGGGAAGCATGCTGTTGCGACAGACGGAAAGCAACAAAGCTGGACCACGGCGGTGTTTGGGTGATGCGAAAGACCTGGCGTTCTGGGGCTAGCTCAATCAAGTGTTAGCAGTCGATGTCTGTTCACGGACGCGAACAGAGGGGGCACTTTGGATTCCGACTACATTCGCATTTCATTGACAATAGAACATTGATTCGACTTTTTCGTTACCAACTTGGCATTGGCGTGCTTGCTGTTTGGCAAGCTTGCTCTGTCCTGCTCGTCGCGTGTTTCCTCTGGTGTGGTTCCGCGGGCGCTCAATCAAAATTGCTTCGCAAGACGGCTGTGCTGCAACAGTCGGCAGCTCTCACAATTGCTGCCAGTCCGGAGCCCTTTTCCAGCGTCACTCCAAAAGCTCAAGACGCTAAACGATCCGCTGATCCTGGACTCGATCAGCTTGAGCTCAAGAATCTGCCAGAGCCTCGGCCCGCTTTGCCGGCGGATCCGGTTCAACTCACCGGTGAATTAGTGCCCACGCCCGTTCGGTCAAACGAACTGGTTGGCCGCTGTGGCAATGAAGATCGAGTGTTCATGATCTCAACGCGTCACTTGCCTTACTATGCGTGTCATGTTCCCGAGGAAGAGGCCGAGTTCCGCTATTACCAAGTCAACGGGTACCGCTGCCAGAAACTTGCAGAAGAAGATTACTTTGCGTCGCTGATGCCCAATCAACCGATTGTGTTTTACGTGCATGGTAACCGCATGGCGCAGAAAGATCTGTTGGGGCGTGCGACGGCTGTCAGAAATTACATTCGCCGCTATCACGCTGATTTTCCGGTCAACTGGGTGATCGTCAGTTGGCCAAGCGCCAAAGAGGGACTGGTCATCCGCGACTTCCGCGAAAAAGGGCGGCGTTGCGATGCACAAGGTTTCTACTTGGCGACCTTGATGCAGAAGCATTCCACAAAGGTGCCCATGGCGATGGTGGGTTACAGTTTTGGTGCCCGCGTGATTACCGGTGCTCTCCATGCGTTGGCCGGTGGAAGCTTGGCTGGACGTAAGCTGCACTATGAGCCACTGCTTGGTCGCGAGATTGATGTGGCCCTGGTAGCCCCTGCGGTTCAGTCGAATTGGTTGGCCACTGGTGGCTATCATCAATTGGCAACCAAGAACATGAACTCACTCAACTTATTGTTCAATCATCGCGATGCGGTATTGAAGCGATACTGGTTGCTGAACAACAATCGGCGTACCCAAGCGCTGGGCCACTGTGGTCCAACCTGTTTTGCACCGCGTCTTGATGGGTCTTCGTTGCCGGTGATCGCCAAGGACTATGCGCGAGCGATTAATATTCGCCACGCGGAATTGGAATACTATCGCAAGTGCGGCAACGCTGGCTATCAAATCTCGAAGATGGTCAATGGGTTGAACGCAGCGGCCGAGATGGTGTCGGTTTCAAAGCAAGACTGATCGCTTCATGGGAGCGTGGTTAAGGACGGTATCGCGTTGTCTGCATTGGCATTCTTGAACGGAGATTGGATTCCCGACGATCAACTGGCGTTGCCGCTGTCTGATCCTGCGTTCACCCATGGTGTTTGCGCAGTGGAGCGGATGCGAGTCTATCATGGCCAGCTCTGGCAACCGGAGTTGCACTTGCAGCGTTGGCAACGGACCATCGATGCGTTAAAGATCAGCGGGCTGCCCTCCGCGGCCGGATTGCAGCAGCTGATTTCTGAGTTGATGGATCGCAATGAGTCTTGGATCGCCAATCAAGCGAGCTTTGGGGTCGTGCTCTTGGCTTCGCCCGGCAGTTTGATGACTGGCAGTTTGATGACTGGCGCTGACACGCAGACGGCGCCCCAGCCAACCTTGATTCTGCATCTGTATTGCATCGATCAGGGGGCCATGCAGCAGCGAATCGAGCACGGCATGCCGTTGGTGATCACGGATGTGCAGCAACCTCCCTCAGCCAGCTGGGATCGTCGACTCAAAGTCCGTTCTCGGCTGCACTATTACTTGGCCGATCAGCAAGCACATCAGGTTCATCCACTGGCCAGCGGTGTGCTGGTTGATCACGATGGCACGGTGACTGAAACCGCAATCGCCAATGTCTTGTTGGTCCAACAAGGAAGCGTTTTCTCTCCCCAGCCGGATCAGATCTTGCCAGGCGTTTCCTTGCAAGTGGTGCAGAGGCTCTGCGCTGAGTTGCAGTTGCCGTTTCTAACTCGGCGATTGAACACCCAGCGACTGCGCGAAGCCGATGAAGTCATCTTGACGGGGACCAGTTGTGGGGTTTGGTTCGCCAGTCAAGTGGATGATCGGATGATGCCATCTCCAAGGCCCGTGTACACGCAACTGCGTCAGGCATGGGATCGGATCACCAGTGCGTCGTGAAAGAATCGCCAGCGGTTTGACGCGTTTGGCTACGGCAGCACTTCAACGGTGACAGGATGCGTTGCCAAGCCACCGTCGACAGCGGCCGTCAGGAAGAACGCACGTTTGCCCGGCGTGGCCGTTGGATCTGCCGTCAAGAAGAACTCTCGCTCGGAAGCGTTGGCAACGATCAGCAGTCCATTGAGACCGATATTGTCGACATACACACCATGGCTGGGGTTGCGACCTGAGAACTCCTTGCCAAACGAGACCTGGCCGTTGAACCCTTCGGCACGTTGAATCACGACTCGTGCCGAAACGGTCTGACCTCGGGGGATTTGAATCAACAGGTCACGAGCCACGTTCTGATCCGCCGGATCGCTGGTGCGTGCGATCGTCGCGGAAACTTTGGGTGCATTGGCAGAGACCACAAGCTTGCCCAGGTCGCCGACGGATTTTTCGATGCGTTGGCCGTTGATCATCGCCCACGCGGTGACTTTGGCCGTCGCTGCTGCCTCGGTAGATAGCAGTTTGGCGTCCGCCTCGGGTGTGGCCCAGACAACTGCCTGAGCAGATTGCTGGCCGGATTCAATGGTGACCGGAAAGTTACTAATCAGTCCATCGGGCAGCGCATCGATCTCAAATGTGACGGGGCCATCAAAGCCATCGAAGCGATCCACGCTGACGCCGATCTCGCGACCCGTGCCCGGAAAGAGTTCCTTGCTAAGCGCGCTGACTTTCGGATTGAACTTGGGTTCGGCGGGACGAACTCTCAGTTGATAGCCGTATTTCTCGCCGCCTTCCCCACGCGTGTCACGCACGGCGATGCGATACGGTCCATCGCTAGGTGCCGTGAACAGTAAACGCGAATTGGTGCCCGCCATTCGCATCGGATCGTCATCGTTTTGATAGGGCACGTCAAAGGTTGGCAAGCCATTGGCCATGGGCTCGCTACCCGGAGCCATCGGCTGAACGATGTAGGCCGGTTCGCCCAACGCGTGTGTGGCGCCGCTGGTGCCAAAGTACGTCCAGCGTTTGCCACGCCCTGGGTACACGTTGAACCCTGAATCCGGGCCACGCGGATGGAGTTTTAGTCGCGTCACTTCCCCGGCAGAATACAGGTACTGATTGAGCTGAAGTTCCTGCCAGTTGAATAAACGAAAGTCGTCCGTTTGATCGCTGTTCTTGCCACGGAAGGTAAAGTAAGAATCGCGAATCGCCTGCAAGCGAACTTGGATCACCGGTTTGCCGGCAACGTCCGTGATGGTCACGATCGGATCAAGTTTACTGCCGGAGGCTTTATCGACATCGATTGCCCAGACTTCGCCTTGATGGCAGTCCCATTGATACCAATCGACTTCACCCCTGTCACTCAGTTGACCATTGACGAGGCTATGGCCGGGCAACGGGATCGATCCGCGTGCCGATTCCACGGGTTGTTTGGTCGCGGCCTGGCGAGCTTCGGCTTCCGACATGGACAGTGGCTCACTGGAAGGCAGATAGACTTTGGCGATTTGCTGTTTAGGCTTGTCATCGGGCCCTGCGCTGGCGGTGGGCAAGGTGATCGTTGCCAGTTGGCCGTTCATGAGGGCTGCCGACGCCGTGCCGCCATCAGGACGAATCATGACACTGGTGGCACTATCAGGCAAGCGATCGAGCGAGGCGACCGGTTGCCAGTCGACGGTGCTCAGGACTTTGGCATTGCCAGATTCAAAGACCGCCAGCAGTTGCCTGCCATCGGGCGTGAAGTCCATCGCCACGGCCGGAGATTCATCAACAAAGCGAGCCGCAACGAGCGGATTGATGGCGGGGGTTGTTTTCGATTTGAGTTGCCAAATGCGAATCCGATTGTCAGCACTGCCCGCCAAGATGTGTGCGCCATCCTTGGTGACTTTGGTGACCAGTACTTCGCCTTCGGGTTGGCTGAGCGTGTCCAGACGCTGCATGGTTTGCGGGTTCCAGACCTTGACGGTCTCATCGGCGCTGGCACTGATCAGTACCGCGCCATCGGGCGAATACTCCAGGTCATAGATCGCTCCATTGTGCCCCTTCAGTTCGCCGAGTTGCTTGCCGCTGGCAACATCCCAAAGCCGAATCACAGCATCGTATCCGGCTGCCGCAACGGTGTTGCCATCGGGTGAAAAGACCGCGTCATAAAGTGTGTCACCACCGACGGTGAATTCTTGGACCAGCTGGCCAGATTTCCAGTCGTAGATCGCCGCGCGCCCGTAGACTCCCGTCAGGCCCGAACCCATGAGCAAGGTTTTTGAGTCCGGAGAAAACTGCAGTGAGTTGATCTTGCCTTTGTCGTCCGCATTCAAACGGATGGAAGACTCAACGTCTCCCTGCATCACGTGAACGGTTGCAAAGCGAGCCACAGCGACCAAGTCGCCGCCAGTGGAAAGGGTTGCCGCAGTGATGGGTTGTGCGACCTGTTGATTGGCCTTGATGATCGGCGTGCGCAGGCTGCGCTTAATCGGCATCGGTCCACTGGGGCCCTTGGCACCCTGTTCGATCCAGGTTGCCATGAGTTTCAGTTCTTCGTCGCTTAGTCCCTCCGCATCCTCTGGCGGCATGACCGGATCCATCTTGCCGCTGACCATCAGGAACATTCGGCTGCTGTTGGGTTCGCCGGCGGTCAATGCCACGCCTTTTTCGCCTCCACGCATCATGGCCGCAAAGTCGTCCATCACCAATTCACCGTCTGCCTCATCGCTGTTATGGCAGCCGAGGCAATGGGTTTCCAGAATCGGATAGATGTCTTTTGCGTAGTCGACCTCTGGTTCGGCGGACGCCAACTGGCATACCGGAAAAAGAGCGGCCAAGAAGACGAATAACTGGCACAGACGGGGCGATTGCAAAGGCATCATCGGAGCACTGCAAGAAAAAGCAGGAGGGCGGAGGGAGGGCACACAAGCGGCTCCATTGTAGCCGCTTTCCATCAGCCGGGCGAATCGATGCAGAAGTCAAAACGGCTGATGTCTCATTCGCCGCTGGCTGTTGGGGCCGGTTTTTTGATTCACGACGTGGCCGTCGATGAACCGTGGCGAACGCCAAAACGGTGGATGAATCACCTGGCGGGGCTTATTTGCCGGCGTTGGCGATCGCTTCGGGTTTGTCGATGACCAGGTAGTGTCCGTGGTCAGCGGTAATGATGATGGCCGTGTGATCCCAGGTCTCGTTTTCGTCTGCCCACTGGACGACTTTCTTGAAGGCCTTCTCGCCCTCGAAGACGGCACCGATACTGTTGTCAAGGTTGTTGGCATGGTTGGCCCAGTCGACATCGCCCGGTTCGATCAGCAGCCAGAACCCGTCGACCGATTGTTCCAGCACCGTCAATGCCGCTTCGGTCATCTCGGCGAGCGAGGGGTTTTCATCAATGTCTGCCTGCGTCACGGTTTCCGCTTTGCGTTGATCATCGGCAGGATTGAAATTGCCGTCGGCTGTTGAATACGGCAAGTGCCCCGCAGCGTTCCCGAACAGTCCCAGCAGACGATCACCGTTATCGGCAGCCTGTTGAGCGGCTTTCAGCAAGCTGCGACTGCCATCGACACCGGCTTGTCGCTGGACGACGCGATACCGACCACCGTTTTGCAAGTCGACTTGTTCCACGTCCGCTTGGTGAATGTACTTGTTGCCGTTGGCAAAGTTCTGGCCCTGCTGAGCGTCGGTTTTGGTTTCGTCACCCCATCCAGCGCCCAGCAGCACGTCAACACCGGAGAGCGGATGCTCGCGATGGGCGCTCGAGGGAAGTCCCAACAGGTCACGGGCGATGTCTTGATAGTCTTTTCGGGCAACATTATTGGCGTAGGCCGCCGCTGGAGTGGCATGACTGACTGGCACGCTGGTGACCAGTCCGACCATGAAGTCTTGCTCGGACTGAAGCTCACGAGCAAGCGGAGTGACTTGTTCGCCATCAACGGTGTAGTTGATCGATCCGTTGTAGGTTTTGATCCCACTGAACATGGATGTCGCCGAGGATGCCGAATCGGTCACGGCGTGTGGACGTAAGCGATCACGGCCTTCGATGTATTGGTCACCGACTCGTTCCGACCAAGCCCACCGGCCACCGAGACGCGGGTCGTAGCCGAAGTAATGGGATTGCTTGACACTGAGCACACGCTGCGCATCGACATCCGTTTTCGCGCCACTGGCTGCCGCACTGGTGACGATGGAGCTGAAATCCGTCACCACGTGAAAGTCATCTTGAAAGGCAAGTCCACTCCCGCGACCACTTTGATAAACATCGGCGCCATTGCGATACAAGGCTGCCGCACGTGTGGTTTGCCAGTCCATGCCATCAAACACAATCATGACAATGTTGTTATAGCCTTGCTCGACGGCGTGTTTTTGCAGGCGGTAAAGATCCGTCTGGTCATAATAGGTTGCCTGCAGATTCAGGCTTTCATTGCTCGAGGGGTGTTGAGCTAATTCGGACAATCGCTTGGGGTCGGCATACACACTGCCTTGTTCACGCAAGGAGGAAAGCGTGATCCCGAAGGTGTAAATTGGGACCAGGCGATTGGTGTGGTTGGTCCAATTGCTATAGCCCTCAGGCAGGTCGCCCCAGTGTCCATACGCACGCACGTTGTTACTGGCTTCATCTTGTTGCAGGTCACGCATGGCGTCGTCGCGATGCCCCGGCTCGGCATCCGTTGTCACCGTGGATGTGGCTTTGTCCGTAGGCGGTTGTGCGACAGAAACCGGTTGCGGGCCCAGTGCTGTGATTGCAAGGGTGACCATTGCAATCAACGCAGCCATAAACAGTGACCGGACATTCAGCGAACGCAAGCGAAACAGAGGCATTTCGGGACTTCGAGACAATGAAGACAGAGGACTGGTTTTAACAAGTCAACGACTCCCTTCGTCAACAAGTTCGCATGATACTCCCTGGCAGCCGGTTTTGCGAAGGTGTTCGAGGCGAGAAATCTTGCCGTAGTGAGCCTTGGGAACGAATTCTCAGTGCAACGCAAGTTCAGCTTCTCAGTGCAACGCAAGTTCAGCTTATCAGTGCAACGCAAGTTCAGCTCAGCTCACGGATGCTGACGCAGGCCTGCGAGGCGACGACGATATGGTCCAAGACCGTAATCCCGATCAACTTTCCAGCTTCGGTCAGCCTGTCAGTGACCTGGAAATCTTCGCGACTGGGAGTCGGGTCGCCCGAGGGATGGTTGTGCACCAAAATCACCGCGGCCGCCGAATCGCGGATCGCCGGCCGAAAGACTTCACGCGGGTGCACCAAACTGGCGTCCAAGGTCCCTCGTGTGATGAGGTGTGTATTGATGGGAAGGTGTTTGGTGCTCAGCGTGACAATATGAAACTCCTCTTGAACCGCACTGCGCGCCAGCCCGCCAAAAGCGGTCTGACAGAATTCCACGGCCGCTGAAGTGCTGGTGATTGGCGTCTGTTCACAACGCTGCTTGATCTCGTGGTCCGCCACCCGGCGGCCAAGTTCGATGCCTGCCATAATCGCTGCGTAACTGGTCACCGTGACGGCGGGACTGATGTCTCGTAATTCTTGTTTGCAGCTCCGTCGCAGGTCAGACAGCTTTTGTTCGAAGCTTCGGGCCAGTCGCTGACCCGCCTGAATGGCCGATTCGCCTTTGACGCCGACTCGGATCAGAATGGCCAGCAAATCAGCATCGCTTAGCTGCTCTGCTCCGGTGGCCAGCAGCTTTTCACGAGGACGTTCCTGTTCCGGTTGAGCTAAAACTTGGTTGCCTTCCACTTTGCGCTCAATCCAGTGCGAAGGGTCCACTCGCACTTGAGCGTTTCGCCACGTAAATGTTTCGTCACTCTTTGTCCCGTAGCGGTCCAGGATTCCCTCACGCACCAAGTCGTCTAGCACCACGCTGACGAATTGGGGCGAAAGCTCAGGACATTGGGCTTTGGCTTGTGTTTTGGAGAACGCGCCGACTGCGGACAGGCGTCCCATCAGTTTGCGTAACTTTTCTTTGCGAGTCTCGGATCGGCCCATCGCAACTGTCTGCCAAGGAAAACGAGTGTCTTGCTAGTCTCGCCTGCATTGTAGCAATTGTGGACGGAGTGGTGTCTGCTGAAGGTGGGGTTTTTGGTTGGCGGAAAAAGCCCCGCCTGGACGCGATTAGGACAGGATCCTGACGCCCGCTGAGCGCATGTCTTCGATGGCCTGCTGCACGTCATGCGGCTGCAAATTGACGCCTCGGCAGCCCGCCAGGATCAGTTGGGTGTTTAGTCCCAGTCGCACTGCGTCTAACGCCGTGAATTTCACGCAGTAGTCCGTTGCCAGTCCCATTACGGACACCTGATCGACCTGATGCTGTTGCAGCAGTTCGCCCAGGCCGGTTGCCTGACGCCTGCCGTTGTCAAAAAAGCCACTGTAGCTGTCGATGGTTCTGTCTGTCCCTTTTTGGACAATGTGTTGAATGCGTTGCTGCTCAAGCGAGTGGTGCAGTTGTGCGCCGGGCGTCTGTTGAATGCAGTGATCCGGCCACAAAACTTGCGGCAACCCATCGAGCTGGATCAAGTCGCCAACAGCCTGGCCGGCATGTTGACTTGCAAAACTCAAGTGGTCCGAGGGATGCCAGTCCTGCGTCGCAATGACCAGGTCGAACTGAGGCATCAAGTTGTTCGCAATGCCAACGACTTCGTCGCCCTGGGGAACAGCCAGGCTGCCGCCGGGCATGAAGTCGTACTGCAGGTCGACAAGGATCAAAGTGTTCATGGGAAGGTTGCAGGCTGTTAAAAAAGGTCTGAAAGCACCGACAACGGTGTGTGATCCGATTAGAGCTCAAAGTGGAATCCCGCTTTCTGAAGTCGCTGGTATTTGGTTCGATCAAATCGGTACAACTTTGCGGCTCGATGAGCAACGCCGGTTTGTTTGCGCTGTGTATCGATCAGCAATTCCATCGCCAGCAACTTTTTGCGAAAGTTTCGTTTGTCGAGTGACTGGTTGAGGATCACTTCATAAAGCTGTTGCAATTGCGTTAGTGTGAATTCTCGTGGCAGTAGTTCAAAGCCGATGGGCCGCTGGCGAACCGCTTGCTGAAGTCGCTGCCATGCGGAAGTCAGAATCAGTTGGTGATCAAAGGCCAGTTTCGGCGTCTGGTCAGCATCAAACCAATCTGCGTCCCGAGCATCGGTCGCAGCAAGCACCTTGTGGTCAAACAAATTCACAAGCGCAAAGTGGGCGACCGAGACCACATGTTCACGTGGATCTCGCTGCGGATCGCCAAAGGTGTGGAATTGTTCTAGGTAAACCTTTGACAGGCCG
This sequence comes from Stieleria bergensis, assembly GCA_007745635.1. Classification (GTDB taxonomy): domain Bacteria; phylum Planctomycetota; class Planctomycetia; order Pirellulales; family Pirellulaceae; genus Stieleria; species Stieleria bergensis. Next base: position 5,376,537 of record CP036272.1, on the reverse strand, counting down.
GTCTCTTCACGCAATTCCCGAGCCGCCGCTTGGTCGAGTGACTCATTGATGCGAACAAAGCCGCCGGGCAGCGCCCAGGCGTTCTTAAAAGGTGGCAGGTCTCGCTGGATCAACAGTACCTGCAACTTTCGAGTTGCCGCATCGGAAGCGCCAATCCCGAAGACAACACAGTCGACGGTCAGCGCAGGCCGTGGATACTGATAGCTGGTGTTCACTGTTTCCCATTCGATTGTTGGGCGGCCTGCTGAGGCAAATTCCTGCTTGCGACTGCGGCATTGGAAATGCCCGTCGGTGGCACGGGTTACCGTGCCTGCAGGATCAAGTTTGTTTTCAACTCGTTCAGTTTGGTTTCCAGTCCGACCGGATACTGGTGCGGGTAGGTGTGCCGGCGGATACCGCTGTGAAACTGTTGTAACTGTTGCTCGCGTCGAGTTCGAATCTTCGCCAGGGAAATGCGTTCGCAGACCCGTGTTCCGTTTCGGAACACGGGGGTGAGTAAGTCCTCGTGCTTCTGATCGCTGGCAAAGGTTTTGCGCCGAGTCGGGTCCAGGGGATCGATCATGACACAATCGTCCGATGCGCCATCCAACTCGTTAAAGATCATGTCGGCTTGTGCCCCTTGATCATCGAAGTAACGGCGGACTTGCAAAATGCCGGGCGTGGAGGTCTTAATCGCCTGTTCAGAGAGCTTAGTTTTCGGTTGCCACTGACCACCGGTCGGTTTGATGGCGCTCAACTTGTAAACGCCACCGAGTGCCGGTTGGTCAAACGCGGTCGAGAGTTTGGTGCCGACGCCCCAGACCGAGATCTGAGCGCCCTGCTCTTTCAAGCTGCGAATGATCTGTTCATCAAGATCATTACTGGCCACGATTGCAGCGTCGTGAAAACCTGCTTCATCGAGTAACTTGCGGGCCTCGATGCTTAGGTAGGCCAAGTCGCCAGAGTCCAGCCGGATGCCGACCATCTGGTGTCCCCTTTCTTTCAAGCGCTGGCCGACGTCTATCGCGTGGCGAACACCTTGCAATGTGTCGTAGGTGTCCACCAAGAACACGCAGTTGTTGGGCATTGCGTCGGCATAGGTCTCAAAGGCTTCTCGCTCATTGTCAAAACACATCACCCAGCTGTGGGCGTGTGTGCCTTTGACCGGGATGCCAAACAGTTTGCCAGCCAAGACATTGGATGTTGCGGCGCAGCCACCAATGAACGCCGCTCGGCTCGCCGAGAGCGCCCCGTCGATTCCTTGAGCGCGTCGCAAGCCAAATTCAAGCACCGGGTCGTCACCGCAGACGCTGGTGATGCGACTGGCCTTTGTTGCGACCAAGGTCTGAAAGTTGATGATGTTTAGCAGTGCCGTCTCCAAGAGCTGGCACTGGATCAACGGTCCCCGGACACGCAGCAGCGGCTGGTGTGGAAACACGACCGTGCCTTCGGGGATCGCGTCCAAATCACACTGCAGTTGAAGCTCTTTTAAATGGGTCAGGAATCCGGGTTCAAAGAGCGGCTTGTCGTCGTTGCCTCGTAATTCACTCAGATAGGCAACGTCTGCGGCGTCAAATTGATAGTCATTGAAGTAGTCGATGACCTGATCCAATCCGGCGCTGATCGCATAACCACCGCCAAATGGATTGCTGCGAAAGAACAGGTGAAAAACGGCTTCGCTCTCCGCTCCGCCGGTCTTCCAATAAGCATGTGCCATGGTCAGTTGGTAGAGATCCGTTAACAGCCCCAGCGGGGTGCCATAAATCTGACGAAGGACGCTGTGGGAATCGAGCATCGCAGCACCATGGTTGAAGGTGAATGATAGTGTCGTTTGTACACTAAGAGGCTGCGGCGCGTCAAGAGGTTCGCCAGAGTCGAGAGGATTGCCTTGGCCGCACGCAGCTTGTTCCGCGTTCTCCGCAGTTCGCGGGGCTGGGTTCGCCAAGCGTCATCGGCGCGCTAGCAGCAGATCATCGCGGATGCGGAAAGACGCGAATCAATTCCACCGTGAAATGCAGCGTCGCATCGCGTGGGATCGTTGGCGGTTTGCCTGCGGCGCCGTAGCCCAGTTCGGACGGGATCTCTAGCTCGATCATGCCGCCTTCACCGACATAACGCAGGCCTTCTGTCCAGCCGGCGACGACGTCGTCTAACGAGAAAATGGCCGACGTGCCCTTTTGGTAGGAGCTATCGAACAGCGTTCCGTCATCCAGGCGTCCCTCGTAATCGACCTTCACGTGTTGGCCAGGTTTGGGTTTAACGCCGTCGGATTGCCGCAGGATTCGGTACTTCAGGCCCGAATCGGTGGTGGTGAATTCGGGATCAGCGTCAGCGGCAGGGGCTGGTGGGCCAGGCATCAATTGCGAGCAACCCGTGCAGTATAGCAAGGCTGTGGCAAGGCAACTGAGCGAGAGCAGGTGACGGCGCGAAGCGTTCAGACCAAGGTTCATGGTAGTGAAACGTCTGCGAGTGAAAGTGACTTGAAGGCTCTCCGCGAAACCGATTTTCGGCGGATGCACCTAGTTTAGCGGGCTCATTGGCCAGCACGCTACCGGTGCTACGCAAGAGCCCGGCAATCGTTCGCCGTCGAGGCCAATTTTCCCGGCAACAGATCGACCGGATCGCGTGAGGTCAGAAAAGTCGAAGGAGTCTTTTGATTGGCCAAGTGGATTGAAATGGCTTGACCAACAACCGACCCGCCCGGCGTCTGATGGAAGGCGTGTGGGGTGCTTGCACGTACCAACCAATACGCAGCACCAACGAGTGTTAGATTTCGTTTTTGGGGGGCAGTCGTTCTACCGAATTCGAAGATTTTCAAAGCAGTGGTGCGTGCAAGCACGATACCCTACGATTTTTGGTACGAGGGTTTGGGCGAGAAGCCTTGGAGTTGCTTGCATTCTGATGGGCTTGCCAGGACCCTTTGTAGAACACCTACGGCGTTCGGAGACGATGTGTGGGGCCTGTCCCCAGGGTGCGCTGCGCGACCCTGGGCTATGGGGTAGAACACCTTCGGCGTTCAGGCATTCAAGACTGGGGGCAGCCCCCGGAGGATGATTGTGATTCCCTTCTTCGTGCTCTTCGCGTCCTTCGTGGTTCATTCCCGGTTTCGCCACAATTGCCGGGAGTCGCAAGTTTTTGGTGGAAGACGTTAACGGGGACATCGCCACGCGATCGCGCGATTCTTCGATGTGTGTACCAGTCATTCCACTGCCAAGGGTTCACACGCAATGAGCATGTTCACGATACCCCCTTACGGACACCAGGTAATAGACAGGCTTTGGCAGTTGGCTGTGCACTTATTAAACATGTTCTGCAACCTGTTCATTCACTCGATAGCCGAACATTCACGATGCTCACACCTGCGATGCACCTGACGGATCGTGTGAGGTCAAAAAAGTTGAACGAGCTTTTTGATTGGGGATTGCGGAGCTTTGAGGTGATTCGAATGGCTTGGTCTCGGCCGAGGTGATGGTCGGCGGTTTTGGCTCAAATTGACGTTTGTTGCCATTGACTGCGCAGCAGGGGACTCACCGGTGCTGCCCCGGATAGTACGAAGCGTTGTCGAGAAAGCAAGTTCAGGCTGCGCGGCGAGAGGATCGAAGAGGACCGCCAAGCTGCTCTTCGCTGATGATTTCTTTCGCTGTCTCAGGAGCCTGCTTCATTGGAATGATGTGGCCTGGGATTTTCGGGGCCACCTCACTCAGTCGTCAATCGAGCTGAGACAGCATGTCGCCGGAGAAAGAGGTTGGAGACTTTTTTGACCACACGCGGTGCTCTCACGAGCGATACGAATCCAACCCGTTTGCAATGCTGGCCTCCTTTTGCCACCCTCGCGGTGGGCGCACAAAAAAAGGACCTAGGAAAATGCTTCCTAAGTCCTTGACTCACAAGGAGTACCGAAGGAGGGACTCGAACCCTCACTGGATTGCTCCAACTGGATTTTGAATCCAGCGCGTCTGCCAATTCCGCCACTTCGGCTTTGGGTCTCTAGCAAATCTTTACGACTTGCGGATTGGAGGCGAAGTATCCAATAGGAATCCGGTTTCTGCAAGCGGCGATTGGCTGTTCTGGGCCATCTAAAGCGATTTTTTTGTGGCTTGGTCGGGAATTTCGCTGGGGAATTCGCCCCGTTCAGGCCTCGGCAAGATCACGTGGGCAAACGCTGTGTGGAAAAGGGAGCTGGCAGAATGCGGTGGGCGATGTCGTCTCGGCTCTTCTCTTTGCCTGATCACGCGTTACAGCAGTTCATTTCGCTTCGATCGCTCTGAGCGTTACAGTCGACCGATGGTGACAAGCCTTTCAAAGGGGCTGGTCGGTGCTCGATTGATCAGTGGCGGGTTCATGGGCAGCCCCGATCAGTCGTTCGGGCCAGCCCGTTCAGGCGGTGGCAAAGACGCCCGCGGCTTGGGACTTTCTGCACTCTCGGCAACATAGTCCGTTGACGGCGGGCATTTACCGACGTCCGTCCATTTTGCATTCATGTGCCTTCTCTGGCAGTCGACCAACTAGCGATGACAGAGCAATTTTTATGACTGGTGGCTATGAAGCAATTGGATCAATTTACCGAACGCGCGATGGGGATGAACGAGGCCGTGTGGCAACGGCATCTCAATCCGTACACTGGCTGGGCGCGCGTGACCGCACTCCCGTTGGTTGCGCTGGCTGTTTGGAGTCGTGCTTGGTTGCAGTGGTACTGTTTGATCCCCATTGCCTTGGTGATGGCGTGGGTCTGGCTGGCGGCGCGCTTTTTCGCTCCACCTGATTCAACCGACAATTGGATGAGTCGTGGAGTTTTGGGAGAACGATTGTGGCTTGACCGGGATCGTCATCAGGTGGATGCCCATCATTATCCGATTGTGTTCGCAACCATGCTGATTGTCGGCATCGGTGGAGTCGTCATGCTGGCTGGATTGGTGACGCTGAATGTCGCCTGGACTATCGCTGGCGTCTTCGCATCGACCGTCGGCAAGTTGTGGTTTCTCGATCGCATGAATTGGCTGCAACGCGACTACGAGCACTATGCCGCGCAGGCTGAACGTCAGGCCTCGCGCCAGCACAATGCGCCGCAGCCGTTGCGTTTTGATGATGCTGAAACCGGTTTGGCTGGCCAGGGGTCAAAACGCATGACCGCTGATTCGAATTCAAGATCGTCCAGGCAGCCTCAGCCTGCCAGCAGCCGGACATCGCAAACGCAAAGGGAGAGCCTCGAGTCGATTGAGCCCGTCAGTGAGGAAGTGCGAGTGACCGGTGGCAGCCTTAGCGCGGGTCAGCAACCTGCCGTTGGTCAGCATCCGTCCAGCTCCAGCGATTGGGGATCGATTCCAAAGCCATTGGCACCGCGAGCCGCCGAGGTAGCACCGCCAGCAGCCGAGCCAGCCGCCGAGGCAAACGAGGTCGTCACTGAGCGAGCCACAGCGTCCGCCACCGATGCGTCCCTGAAAACCAATGTGATCGATCCACCTGATCCCCCGCGCCCGCAGCCCTTGCTCTCGCGTAAAAAACGAGTGATGACGGTTGACGATGTTCAGCATCTGCAAGCGACGGGCCAGCGCTCATCCAGGCAGGAATCGCATGGCGATCAGAATGCTGATTTCAATGTTGCCCCACCCGACCACGGGCAATCGCATCTTGGTAGCGCATCGCATGTTGGTGCAGCGCCGCACACCGGTGCAGTGTCACAAAGCAACGCTGGGGCTGAAGCTAGCGTGCGTGATCGATCCAGTCTCCCTGCAGCACACCGTCCACCTGAGCGCCAGCCCGAGCCTCGTTTCAGGCGTTCCAGCTTGAGAGTGCGATTGATGGACTTGGCCCGCAGGTTGTTCGGTTCTTCGGCTGAAAGCAGTGCTGAGTTTCAGCAGCGGCAAGCCGAGGAAGACGCGGCTCGGATGCATTTTCAATCGTTCCATCAGCAGCCAGCGGCGCTATCCGCTCATCGGCCGGCAACCAAGGAGCCCGCGTCTGAACCGCGTCCCAGGGCGGAAAGGGAGACGGAGGCAGTTGAAAAGGAGACGGAGCCACTGGTGCGCGTTGATGCTCAGCATCAGCAGCCGCCTGTGAGGCCCGCGCCACCGATTCCACCAAGTCAGGCGATTCCACCAAGTCAGGCGATTCCACCAAGTCAGGCGATTCCACCAAGTCAGGCGATTCCACCAAGTCAGGCGATTCCACCAAGTCAGGCGATCCCACCAAGTCAGGCGATCCCACCAAGTCAGGCCGCCCCGCCGATTCAGGCCGCTGAGCAGCAAGGGCAATCCGACCGTTCGGTTCCGAACCAGCTTATGGAGCGCGACGTGGCGGCAAAGCAGAGGGAAACACAAAAAGCAGGAAAACGGGACGGAGTGCCGGCGCAGAATCCAGAGCAGAAGCCAGAGTTGAGGCCCCCGCAGAAACCACCGCGGCCACGCGAAGGCCAACAGGCTGACCCATCGATGGATGAGGCTCGGGCGCGTGATTGGCTGGGGCAGCAACCAGGGTTTGTCCCGCCGCCCCCGGAAAAAATGGAGGCCGCCGATCAAACGGTGATCATCCAGGGGGAGGCAAACGCAGGCGGGATGGATCACGAACCGGCGGCGACTGATCCTTCAGTCACGTCTCAGCCTGCTGCTTCCACATCACCGGCTTCCGCGTGCGAGTCCGTTCCAGAATCATTGGTCAGTCCAGAATCATTGGTCAGTCCAGAATTCGCGCACGCAGAACGTGTGCATCCAGAGCTTGTGCATACCGAGATTGCCAACGCGGAGGTCCTGAACGCTGACTTCTGGGGGGCGGAGATTTTGGATGCGGGGTTTGGCAGCGGCCTGTTGGTTCATGTTGCCGATGCAGTCGCCCCGCCAGTGTCCGCGCTGCCGAGCGTCAGAAAGCCGGTCGTCAGGAAGCCGGTTGTCGAAGCGGCGGCGGCGAAGCTTCAGGCCGGCCCATCCAGTGCTGTGGCCAGTGCAGAAAGCAGCTTAGAAACCAGTGCACCCCGGCAGCAAACTCCCGAAGGCGTCTCCACTGTGCGTCGCCATGAGTCGCCAGAGCAGCGCATCGATCAAGCTGGTCCCCCCGGACCCCAAGCCAAGCCATCCGGCGCTGCGATCCGAGTCGATTCGGTTCCACGTCCTCGCGCTCAGGTGGCTGCAGAAGAAAGCGTTGTCAAGCCGTCCCCTGCTGATGCGCTGCGAGCCTGGGTGCGTCAAAGTATGGGACAGGAGTCCGCTCAGACGCCTGATTTGGCGGCCAACGAGGGCCCGTCACCTGATCATTCAGCGAAGGACTCCGAAGCAAGTCCAGCAACAGACTCAGCAAAGGACGGGCAGGAGGCCGTTTCGCTGCGGCCAGTGGATTCGCTGCGAGCTTGGGTGCAAGCTGAGCGAGTGGCGATGAAAGCAAAAGAGGAAGCCGAAGCAAAGGATCTTCGGTAGCCTGAGTCCTGTTTTGCCTGCTGCCGGACTGGCTAGTCGCCCCTTGGGATTGGGGCTCTGATCACGAATCAGGGTGAACAATTCTTGACCCACGCGTTCGCCCCGCATAGACTCGGCATCTCCTTATCCCCACCTTCCTGCCTGCAGACGCTTGCTTTTGCGCTGCCTACTTGGGTGCCCCACCTTGATTGACGCTTATTTGAATCCGATTTCAACTCTGTTTGCTCAAGCCTCGACTCAGGCCGTCACGGATGGCCCTGCGACAGGGGAGATGATCGCTTTGCTGGGCGCTGGCATTGTGTTACTGCTGGTATTGATTTTATGGCTCAAGCTCTCGGCGTTTTTGGCATTGCTGATCGTTTCGGTGTTAGTGGCTGCGACCAGTAAATTGGTCAATCCCGAGGCAGTTCCGATCACTCAGGTCGCTCAGACGATTGTTGACAGTATGGGAGGAGCGTTGGGTTTTATTGCCACGATCATTGGGATCGGGGCGATCTTTGGAGCCATTTTGGAACGCAGCGGTGGCACGGAATCGCTGGCCAACTTCATGGTCAAAAAGTTCGGGCCCAAGCATGCGCCGTGGGCGATGTTGGTGACGGGCTTTGTCATTTCGATTCCCGTGTTCTTGGACGTCGCACTGGTGATCTTGGCGCCGCTGTTGTTTGCCTTGGCACGTGATACCAAGCGTCCGTTTTTGCACTTTGGTTTGCCATTGGTTGCCGGGCTGGCGGTGACTCATGGTTTTGTTCCGCCGACCCCCGGACCGGTTGCGGTGGCGTACTTCCTGAATGTGAACTTGGGCTGGGTCATTTTGTTTGGCGTGTTGGTTGGTTTTCCAACGGCGTTGATCTGTGGTCCACCGTTGTGCATTTGGTTGTCAAAGTTTGTTGACGTCAAGATGCCCGAGCCGATTGCCACCGAGCAAGTTGCCAAAGACAAGCTGCCACCGATTTCGTTTATCTTGGCCTTGATCGCGTTGCCGATCGGATTGATTCTGATCAACACAACGATCGAGCAGTGGGTGGCGTCGGGAGTTCCGGGCAAAGAAGCCCTGACAGAATGGTTGTCACAGACACACCCGGGAGCGAAGTTCAGCAGCGCCCAGAGCTTGTGGGTCAAAGATGCTCTGACGCAGCAACCCTTCGTGATTCAGTTCTTGACGTTTTTGGGGCATCCGGTCATCGCTTTGCTCACCTCCACGGTGTTTGCCTTGTACTTCCTGGGCACTCGCCGAGGAGTCGATCGTGAAGCACTCCTTGAGATCTCCACCAAGGCGCTCGGCCCCGCTGGGATCATCATTTTGATCACTGGTGCCGGTGGCGTGTTCAAAGGTGTCTTGAAAGCGACCGGAATCACCGAAGCACTTGAGGTGATGTTTTCGCAGTACGATATCAACGTGCTGGTGTTGGCCTGGATCTTTGCCACACTGATTCGAATCGCTCAGGGGTCGGCGACCGTCGCCATGTTGACCGCCGCTGGCTTGATGGTGAACTTTGTCGAGGGCATGTCACAGCCCCAATTGGCGCTGGTCAGCGTGGCGATTGCGGCCGGTGCGACGGGCTTTTCACACGTCAACGATTCCGGGTTCTGGATGATCTCGCGGTACTTCAATATGTCCGAGGGTCAGACGCTGAAAACATGGGGCGTGATCAGTACCTGCATCTCACTGGTCGGATTCACCCTGGCGATGCTGTTGTGGCAACTGGTCGGTTGATGAGTCACCGACGACGGGATCAGAAGGCGAATCAAGGTCACAGCCCGTGGCCTCGTTAAGCGGTGGCGACTGGTGGGCGGCAGTGTTGCTGTTGTCCGCGTTGCCTTGATCAGCAGCGTCTTGATCAGCAGCGTCTTGATCAGCAGCGTCTTGATCAGCAGCGTCTTGATCAGCAGCGTCTTGATCAGCAGCGTCTTGATCAGCAGCGTCTTGGTCAGCAGCGTCTTGATCAGCAGCGTCTTGATCAGCAGCGTCTTCGTTTTTAAGTTCATCGTCATCCACCGGCGGCAGGTCCATGCTAGCCGGCGTTGGCTGGGTGTCACGTAAAACCATCGGGACGGCCAGCATGAATAGAGTGGCGATCATGATGGGCGTTGTGCCGCTGTGATCGCTGGGCCAAAACGGCAGCGACCACAGTGGGTGCCAAAACGCCAAGTGCAATGCGGTGGCAATCGGGATGGCAAACGAAAAGCGTTCCATCATGCCGCGTGCTTGGATGGTTTTGCCTGCGGGGCGTTGATTGATGTCGATGCGATCAAGCAGTGGCTTGGTCAGCAGGCTGAGAGCGGTCGCCATCAGCACCACCGCGGGAAGTGTTTGCCAGCCCAACAGAATCGCTGGGACGAACAGCATCCATATCAGATCGACCAATCGACCTGACCCCTTTCCCAGTGGGTCAAGCTTTAAGTCGGCATTGGGGCACAGTCCGTTGCCAACCACACGGCCGGCAAATGCAGCGGCAACAAAGGCTGTGATCACACGCATGATGGCATCCGTGTATTGACCCTCTGCAGTCCAGGCTCCGGGGCGAAGGGTTTGCCAAGGCACCACCATTGCCGTGGGCCAGGCGATCATTGGGAGGACCAAACCGGCCAGGATGATCCCCATGAGCTTGCCAGGCAGTTTGGTGCCATCAAGGCGGATCAAAGCCATCGCCCAGCTCATCGAAAGAGCCGTTGCGTGGTAGCACATCATGCCAATCATGGGGCCTGTCCACAGCGGCGACCAGGCGGGGCCGGCATGAGCATGGACAATGTCGTTTGGCAATGACAGCCGATTCAGTTCGGTAAAGCCCACCAAGGTCATGGTTAAACCGACCAGGAACTCGACGATCGGGTAGCGGGTTGAGATGGGCAGTGAGCAGAACCGGCAACGGCCACGCAGTGAGATCCAGCCCAGCACGGGAACGTTGTCGCGATTGAGCAGGGCGTTGGCACAGCGTGGACAATGAGAGCGACCGCCAACGCTTTCCCCACGTGGCATTCGCCACGCCACGACGTTCAAGAAGCTGCCGATCGAACTGCAGAAGTACATCAGCCAGGTCACCAGCACGACATCGATTAAGCGTGGTGCCAGCAGGCCTTGGAAGTCGTTGATGGGTGAGTTTTTTGACTGGTACGCCGCCATGCCAACGATATAAACAGCCGCTGCTGTGAACATTGCCCACAGGGTTAGCAGCAGCGGACGTTTCTTGCGAAGGAGGTTGCGGGTCACGGTGCTTCCTTATCCGTTGTTCCTTGAAGTTGCATGCCGTGATTCAGTTGCATGCCGTGTTCGATGGTCTGTCGTCTGAGCAATTTGGAGGCGGCGTCAGGTTCAGGCCTTCACCGCTGGTCGTCAGGTGAACGTTTACTCCTTGGGGGCAGTTCGCCAGCGTAGTTGAAAAACGTCAAAAAACCGAGCGGGGCAACGGCCAAGTTGCGTCGCCAGTTGGAATTGCTTGCCGAATGCAAACAATAGTTCTGAATCACACCCAGGACAGCAGTTGAACATGAGCATTGCCGCAGAACGCCTTCATTCGGTCAATTCGAAACCGGTCAACTCCGACGGGAGGTTTGTTTTGTACTGGATGGTCGCTGCTAGACGGCCCCGGTTTAACTTTGCTTTGCAGCATGCCGTCGAGCGGGCTCAGCAGCTGAAAAAGCCTCTGGTGGTGCTTGAGCCCCTGCGTTTGCGATACCGCTGGGCCAGCGATCGCTTTCACCGTTTTTTGATCGAAGGCATGCGGGCCAATGCAGCGGCGTTTGAAGGCCGTGCGGTGACTTATTACCCGTTTGTTGAATCCGATGTTGAATCCAAGCCGGGTGACGATAGCTTGCTGGCTGCCTTCGCGGAAACTGCTTGCGAGGTGATCAGCGATGATGCACCGTACTTCTTTTATCCAGCGATGGTTCGCGCGGTGGCAAAACGATTGCCGGTGCGGTTGAGTTTGGTGGACAGCAATACCGTGATTCCGATGCGATTGGCGGAAAGAACCTTTACTGTCGCCCACAGTTACCGCCGGCACATGCATCGCAATGTGATTCAGTGGCTCGACCAGATGCCGCAGGCGGATCCGCTGGAAGGGGTCTCGCTTCCCAAGTTGCGTCAGTTGCCACCATCGGTCACAGAGCACTGGGAGAGAGCCGATCTCAAGCGATTGCTGAGCCCCGGTGGGCTGCATGACTTGCCGATTGATCACTCCGTGGCGGTCGTTGAAACGCTGGAAGGCGGAGCAGCCTCAGCACAGCGGCGCTGGACAGGATTTCTAGAGCAGGGGCTTGGCCGGTACGATCAGGACCGCAACCAGCCCGATTGCGATGGGAGTTCGCAAATGAGTCCGTTCCTTCATTTTGGACACATCAGTGCTCATCAGTTGGTCCGTGATGTCTTGGCCAGCGAAAGCTGGCGGCCGGAGAAACTGGGGGATGCGATCGGCAAGAATCAAGGCTTCTGGGGCACTTCCCTGGCCGTTGAAGGGTTTCTCGATCAGGTCCTGACATGGCGTGAGCTCGGATTCAACATGGCCGTGCGGCATCCCGATCGGTTTGACAACCTGCGTTCGCTGCCGGATTGGGCCAAAAAAAGCATTCAGGAAACCGCCCGTGATCGGCGCCCCTACTTGTATGGTCTGTCAGAGCTAGAAGAAGCCGGGACGCACGATCCGGTCTGGAACGCTGCTCAGCGGCAATTGCGGCAAACCGGGCGGATGCACAACTACTTGCGGATGCTGTGGGGCAAACTGATTTACCAGTGGACCGAATCCGCCGAGCAGTCCTTTGAATTCATGGAGCATTTGAACAATAAGTACGCCTTGGACGGGCGAGATCCCAATTCGTACAGTGGGATTTTATGGGTCCTGGGACGATACGATCGTGCTTGGGGGCCCAAGCGACCGGTGTTTGGCAGTCTGCGTTACATGACCAGCGACAGTGCACGTCGCAAGTTGAAACTGGAGCGTTATCTGCGTCGTTTCGAGGGCTAAAGGGATTGTTTGCCGGCGAGGCGGGCGATTGGCTGGCAGCTCATTTGGCTGGCAGCTCACTGGCTGCGTCGTCGATGCGGGTTGTTCACAGCGCCAGGTCCTGAGGGCGAATCAGAAATGGTAAGATTGGCGGCCAAGCTGCTCTGTGGAAACACGTTTTCGGAAGCGAAACGCCCAAAAGGACTTGCCGGGGCTGGTCTGGGGCGATACCCTTCCCGATTCCTCGCCCAGGTGTGAATTTTACGCATTTTTGGGCAATTAGGCGACAGCACAACATTCCTGCTGAGGTCTCTCGCGGTGATTGTCGCGTAGGAACCTGTCTCGCAGGTAACCTGCGGTGCTGTCGAAGCAACCAAAACACTGGATTTCTGGCTCCCGTCATTGCGTTCGATGACGTTGATTCCGAGCATGAGCTCTCGATGGGTGCCAACGCAATTCCCAACAGCTGTAAAACATTCCCGTGACTGCGCAACCAACTTACATGGCCAAAGCCGGCCAAGTCGAAAAGAGCTGGCACATCGTTGATGCAAGCGATGAAGTTCTGGGCCGCTTGGCAAGTGACATCGCTGTTCTTCTGATGGGCAAGCATCGTCCCGAATACACTCCGCACGTTGACTGTGGCGATTTCGTCATTGTGACCAATGCTGAGAAGGTTGCCATGACTGGCAACAAGATGGGCGATCGTCACTACACCTGGTACACCGGCTATCCCGGACTGCGTCTGGAAAGCTACGGGGATCGCCAAGAACGCAAGCCAGAAGACTTGATCTTCCACGCCGTGCGTCGCATGCTGCCCAAGAACAAGTTGGCGCGGCAGATGATTAAGAAGTTAAAGATTTACTCTGGTGCAGAGCATCCGCATGCGGCTCAGAACCCGCAGCCTATGGTTCGCACTGGAAAGAAAGTGGTCTGAGCGGCTGAAGCCCTTCCACTTGGCACCGGCAAGTCCAGGATCTTACTGGCGACCCCAGTCGTTCTCCAACGGCAGTCGTCGCCTGTTCTGGCATCAACACATCCATTTCCTGTATTATTGAAGCATTCGAACTGATGACCCTGGTCAAGAAAGACAAGATCAACGGTGACGCTCTAGGCACCGGTCGACGCAAAAGCAGCGTTGCACGCGTTCGTGTTCGCAGTGGTGAAGGTAAGATCGTTATCAACCGTAAGCCTCTGGAAGAATACTTCGTCAACGTTCAGGATCAAACAGCGATCATTGAAACGCTGAAGTCCGCCGAGTTGGACGGTAAGGTCGATTTGATCGTCCGCGTCAGCGGTGGTGGAATGACCGGACAAAGCGGCGCCGTTCGCATGGGCTTGGCTCGTGCACTGATCAGCTTTGACGAAGCGTTGCACGATGTCCTACGCGATGGTGGCTTCCTGACTCGTGACTCACGAATGAAGGAACGGAAGAAACCAGGTTTGCGTGGTGCCCGTCGTGGCGTCCAGTTCAGCAAACGTTAAGCACCCGGAAGGATTTTCGTGGGAAAGAAAGAAGAAGCATTCGAAGTCGAAGGCACTGTCACTCAGGCACTGGCCAATACTCGATTCCGTGTCCAATTGGAGACCGGTTCCGAAGTCATGGCTCACGTTGCAGGGCGGATGCGCAAGCACTTTATCCGGATCGTTCCTGGCGACAAAGTTCGCGTGGAATTGTCGCCCTATGATTTGACCCGAGGTCGAATCACCTATCGAGAACGATAGGGCGAGCAATCGTCCGATGCGCCCAAACCCGTTGTTGCCAAGCCAGCAGCGGGTTTCTTCATGCGCCGATCCATTAGCGTTTTAGCCTAGGCAGGGGTCGCCCACTGAAACACCCTCCTGCATTGTGTTGTTGGTGGTTTGACAGATTCGCAAGGCGGTGGCATCGGTTGTCTCAATGGCCGGCTGGGGAGGGTTTCCGTTGTGGCTGCTTGCCGTTGGCGTTGCCATGGTTTTTTGGCGCGTGCAAGCACGGCACCTTGCGGTTTTGGCGTTCGCCACGCCCCTTCATCAACACCCTCCCGCACGCGGCAGAGTTCAGCGCCGCGGTTCTTGCTGGGATTGCTGGCTCCGCCAAAAACGGGCGCTCACTCGGTTTCCTCGTCGGAATTGATCTCGTTGATCAGTTGCCGTAACCTGCCCAGGTTGCGTCGGTCAAACTGGAACGTCAAACGAGGCAGTCCGGCCAGGTCTGGTTCGCTGGCTTCTTCCGGGAGTGCTTGGCACTGACAGAAGCCACCTTTGACAACAATGTCCGCGTATTGGCTTTGGATCGTTTCCATTGTTTTAGCACTCAGCGGGCGCGTCAATCGAATGACCAGTTGATCACGCACATAGCGCATGCTGTGATAGACACGATAGAAGTTCAGGACCTCATCGATCGCCTCTTCGACGCTATCGGTGATCATGTACAGCGAGGTGTCTTCGGGGCTGATCATGCCACCCTTCAGCAATTGCTTGTCGATGAAACTGCCCAAGTCCGCCCAGTAGTCGTCTCCGGGGCTGTCCAATAAGACCAGTGGCAGCAGCGCCTGCTTGCCGGTTTGCATCAAGGTCAGCGTTTCCATGGCCTCGTCGAGTGTTCCGAAACCTCCCGGGCAGCAAACCACGGCACTGCATTCTTTGACGAACATCAGTTTGCGTGTGAAGAAGTATTTCATGGTGACCAATTTGGGGTCACCTTCGATGATGTGATTGGAGCTTTGCTCAAAGGGCAGCATGATGTTCAGGCCCATCGAGGCATCGGGTCCGGCGCCAACATGCCCGGCTTCCATGATTCCACCACCGGCGCCCGTGATCACCATCCAGCCATGGCCGGCCATTTCTCGGCCCAGTTTCACCGCTGTCTGGTAATCCGGGTGATCGGGTTTTGTTCGTGCCGATCCAAACACGGTGACTTTGCGGCGACGGCGATAGGGGCGAAAGACTTTGAACGCATGGCGCAGTTCGCGCAGGGTGCGTTCCAGGATTTTCAAATCGCCGTTGGCGGTTTGGTCTTTCTGTAAGCGATCGATTGCGTTTCGCATCGAATCCAGCAAGTGCTTGGCGTTTCGCTTGGGCGCCGGCGGCTCGATCGGTTCGTCGGCCGGATGGGGGCGTTCCATTTCACAGTCGCCGATCGCTTCGGGGGGCAAGTGCGTTGGGTCAATCCGTTCGGGGTCCATGGTTCGCCTCGGGTTATTAACGATGCTGGGCAGGTTTGACGACTCGCGGCCACTGGTCAGGCTCGGGGACCAAGCAAGACACTGGGCAGTTCCGGTGGGTTCAGTCGCGTCGTTCACTAGCTAGGATATCGACCTCAGCAACCGCCTGGCTTGCGGTCTGGGCGTCGGAGCGAGGGTTTTGCCTTGAATTTGCCGGTGGCAAGCGGGGATCGTCCAGATTCTTCTGAGCAACGGTTTCCCCCTCTTGCCGGTTGGGTCATACTGGTGATAACTTTGCCATTGATTTAGGTCACCACCGCTGCACGGCTTAAATCACCTGCACCCTTACCCCCCCTTTCGGAAGGTCCGACGAGTTTAGCGTGAGAGAGGTTCCGGTCACGTTCCGAACCGATTCCAACGTGGTGTTTCGTCAACGCTTCCGTCGTTGTGTCAGCAGCAGACAATCGCAACGAATGTTTCTCGCACCACTATCCCAAGGTATCAACGATGTTTCGTTGCCTGCTGGCCCTTTCGGCAATCACATTCATGACTGTATCAACCAACGCACAAGATCCTGCAGCCGCTCCACCTGCGCAAGACGCTAAGCCTGCGACCGCAGCTGACATGTCTTATCTGATCGGCTTCAACATTGGCGGCAACTTCAACTCCAGCAACATTCAGGCTGGCGACTTAGATGTCGATGGTTTGGTTGCCGGGTTTAAGGCCGGATTGGCTGGCGACAAGCCAAAGTTCAGCCAAGAAGAAATGGCAGCGATCGAAGAAGGCCTTCGCGGTCTGTTCCAAAAACGTCAAGAGGAAGCCGTCACCAAAGCCAAAGCAGCGGGCGAAGAGTGGTTGGCAGCCAACGCTAAGAAAGAAGGCGTCAAGGAACTTAAGGGTGGCCTTCAGTACAAAGTGATCAAAGCAGGCGACGGCGCTTCGCCCAAGCAAACCGATCGCGTGACCGTCCACTACACCGGGACGCTAACCAACGGCGATGTCTTTGACAGCAGCGTGCAACGTGGGCAACCCGCTCAATTTGTTGTCGGCCAAGTCATCAAAGGCTGGCAAATGGCTTTGCAAGAAATGAAGAAGGGCGACAAGTGGATGTTGTACATTCCTTCCGACCTGGCTTACGGTCCTCAAGGAAGCCCACCACGCATTGGCCCTCACGAAGTCTTGGTCTTCGAGGTTGAATTGCTAGACGTCAACGCTGAAACGCCTCAGTAAGCTTGCGTTTATGTTGCTGCCTGAGTGGTCAAGCCAGGCAGCACGGCAGAATCGATGAAGCAAAAAGAGCCGGGGTTTCGACCTCGGTTTTTTTTGATGCGCTAGAACCTGACCGAGCCGCGTAGCGTTGCTGCCCCGGGCAGGTCGATGTCCGCTCGCCCACGTTCAAACTCGAATCGTCGACCAAAGGCATAGCCCACTTCGAAGTTCACTCGGCGTCCGAATGCAAACGGTATTCCAGGGGCCAGTCGCGGTGTTGATTCCCACCCGACGACCGCCAGCCAATCGCGATACGTGATTTGGTCATCGGTGCCGTTTTGTTGTCTGTAGCCCCAGGTTCCGCCGCTAAAGCCAGTGCCGATGTACGCCCATTGTTCTCTGTCACCGTTTTGCACCAATCGGTACGCTAAACGCGGGCGGGGAAAAATCAGGTCCAGCCGGCAATCAGGGCCGGGCTGATAGATCAGTCCGACTGCAGGGAGCACTGGGATGTCGTTGCGCCCCAAAGCCAGAGCACCGAAGGTCCAGTTCCAGCGCTCGTTCGGTTGATACATCGCAAACGCACTGCCACGAAACTGCCAGCTGTCGCCGCTTTCGTTGTGACTGTCGGTGGCAAACGCCGTTCCGGCAGAAAAGCGAAAAGACCAACGCTGGTTCCATTTCCGAATCCATGATGCCGTCAGCGAGGTTTCGTAGAGATCTGTTGGCAAGTCTAAGGCCGCCGGTGCGTTCAGGTCCGTGTAGGAGAAACCAACATTGATCATTGGCGGTGGCGGGCCAAAGAACGGATACGTGGGCATGGTGACGCGCGTCGCGTAGCGAGTGAGCGAGACATCGTCTGCTTCGCCGTACCAGTCGGCTGCAAAGCTAAGCCGAGGCATCATCAGTTTGCGAATCTGGGCTTTGGAAAGCGAGGTGCTCCGGTCAAGAACAGTGTCTCGCGTGACGGGCGTGTCGCAAGCATAAGGATCAACGGCATTGCTCGCAGCGGAATCAAACACAGCCGCTGGTCCGTCGGGCGTCTGGTAGGGATCCCAACTCGGCGGCTGGTCCGGCCTGGCGGTAAACCCTGAGCTTGGCGGAGCGGCGCTGAATGAATGCGCAGTTGAAGCTTGTTGTGTTGAAGCTTGCTGTGGCGGTAATTCCTGGGCGCTCACCAGTGTTGCCAGGCAATGGCTGACCACCCAGCCGATGAGTGCAAGCTGCAGCGGTGCGACAGGCGGTTTGCCTATTCGAAGCAACATCCGTGTGATTCCTTTCAAGCCTGTGAAACTGCCTTGTTTCACAACGGCCACGTGCGTGGAGAGTGATTTTTAAAAGCCTAGCAAATCGGCAAGTCTGTTGTGAACGGGAATCTCGCTTTCGATCTGTCAAATGAACGCAGACCATCAGCCTGCAGAATGGCCTGCTCTGTCCACCTGTGTTGTCAGAGGTTGTTTGGCAGTGGATCGCCGTCACAAGAGCTGTTTTTGACCAATCCAGCCAGCGGCCACGCGCGTTCACCTGGAATCTGGGGGCAGCGGTGATCAAAATGGCCTGACTGCCCTGCTGCTCTGCAACGCCTTTTGGCTTGTTTCTCGATTCCCTTTGGTCTCTGTTCTATGACTTACTTTGGCATGCGATCTGCGACGTTCATCTTGTTCCTGGTGGGTTTGATGATGGTTGCCCAAGGGCACTCGGCGAAAGCTCAGCAAGCTCGTCCCAATGTGTTGTTCATCATCGTTGATGATCTGAATGATTTGCCTCTTCAACCTGATGGCAAACCATTGGTGCCGACGCCAAACTTTGATCGTCTGGCGGCTCGTGGGGTGACGTTTACGAATGCTCACTGCAATGATCCCATCTGTGCTCCTTCGCGGTCTAGCATGTTGTTTGGACTTTATCCGCAGACCAGCAGTTTGTACTGGTTTGAGAACTGGCGTCAAAATGAGGTGTTGCGGTCCAGCGTTTCACTGACGCGGCATCTGCGCGACGGTGGCTACGACGTGTTTGGGACTGGAAAGATCTATCACGGCAATCAGGACGATCAGGTTTATAAGCGGCAAGGACCGCGTGGCAATATCGGCCCTTGGCCTTGGGATGGGCGCCCTGAAAACAAACGCGGCTACATTCCCCATCCCGATCAGCTATTCCTCTATGACGTTGATCCGTACATGGATTACAAGTGGGAACATACTTTTGGACCCCTGTCACAGATTCCGCACTATCCCAAAGACGAAGCGAACGGCGTTCCGGGCTACAAAGGCTGGACTCTCAGTGGCAAGCCTTGGCGGTATCAGAGTGATGATGATCGTGACCTGATGCCGGATGAAATGGTGGTTCGTTGGAGTGCCAATGTGTTGGCGGAGAAACACGAACGCCCCTTTGCGCTCTTTACCGGTTTGGTGCGAACCCATACACCGTTATACGCGCCGCAGAAGTATTTTGATCGTTTTCCGATCGATGAAATCAAGTTGCCAGCCGCTTTGGAGAACGATCTGGCGGACACTGCACCAACGCTGGGTGATCAGTCGCTGTATGGTTTTCGCCGCTATCAAATGCTGCATAAGCATCCAGAGCATCCCGATCTGTACAAGCAATGGCTGCAAGCCTACATGGCCTGTGTTGCGTTCATCGATGATCAAGTCGGAGAGGTTCTGGACGCTTTAGATCGAAGCCCGTACCGCGACAATACCGTCGTGTTCCTCACCAGTGATCATGGCTTTCACATGGGCGAAAAGGAAAATCTCTACAAGCAGACGCTGTGGGACGGCGCCACGAAGATTCCATTGATCGTGGCTGGATTGAACGGGATGCCACAAGGCGTTAAGTGCGATCAGCCCGTTTCATTGATCGATGTCTATCCAACCTTCAATCAAATCTGTCAGCTACCAACCGAGCCGAACAAGAGTGGCAATGGTTATCCTCTTGATGGCCACAGCCTTGTGCCACTGTTGAAAGAACCACAGGGAAAATGGGACGGTCCATCGGTCGCCATCACGGCTCTTCCTGGGAAGGATCACAGCCAGCACACCAAGTTTGGCGGCACGTTGTACCCGCACTTCTCTGTTCGCAGCAAGCAGTTTCGCTATTCGCTGACCAGCACCGGACAAGAGGAACTGTATGACTTTGGCAGCGATCCGTATGAGTCCAAGAATTTGGCGAGCGACCCTGGGTATGTTGCGGTCAAAGCTGAATTGCGGGAGCAACTAATTGAACTTCGAGACGGAGATCGTTGGCAGTCGCTGGATCAGTTGAGTGATTGGGTTTGGGGCGCCAAGAAAGGGGGCGCGAATGAGCTAGCTGGCCTGCTGAGTTTTCGTGGGCATCAGTCGTTCTATCTGTCCACTGCACAGACGCTGCAAGACTTCGAATTGGCCTTTGAATTTCAATCCAGTGCCAGGCAACCGCTCTTGCTTTCTTACCATGCCAAATTAGACGGCAATCAAGTCAATGGACCCAGTGTGTCGCTGCATCCGACGGCGAGCAATCAAGCAGGCCGTCTAGTACAACTCCGTGAACAAGGCTGGAATCACTGTCGGGTTCGAGTCTTTGGAGACCGTTGTCAGGTTTGGTTGAACCATCAGGTCCTTTACGATCTTGCTGCGCCAGAAGTCAAAGGCAGCGGCAAGGTTGGGTTCTCGGTTCCAGGTGCGGCACAGCCTGAATTGGAACTGCGAAACATTCGCCTGCGGTGAAGAAGCAGACGGCAGGTCTTTCAGCAACATCCTCCCGCTTGCGGGAGCGGCTGTGTTAGATGTCAAGCGTTTTGTGGATTTTCCCATGCTGTATTTGTTTTGACCATTGTGTTGAGTGTGATGAGGATTTTGCGCATGCATGCGGTAATAACGACCTTTGGAGGCTTGCCTTGTTCGGCCAGTCTCTTGGAAAAGGCTGCGATCGCTGGGTTGTATCGGCGAGCACTCAGTGCGGCCATGTAGAGCGCCGATCGCACTGATCCACGGCCTCCAAAAATCGAACGCTTGCCTCGCATCTGCCCGCTGTCCCGGTTGAACGGTGCTAGTCCAACGAGCGAGGCGATTTCCTGTCGGTTCAGGTCGCCAAGCTCTGGTAACTCTGCAATGATCGTTGCTGATGTCACATCGCCGATACCAGGCATCGTCCCAAGTAATTCGGCGCGATGCTTCCAGTCATCATCAGACTGCACAAGCTTTTGGATCTCACGATCAATCATTTTGATGTCCTTGTTGATTGCATCGAGAACGCGCTGAATGCTCTTGCGAACCGCTCCGGACACGGCTTGTCCCTGTCGGTTCTTCTCGGCAGTTCTGGTGCCGATCAACTGTCTTCTTCGAGTCACAAGCTGATCCAATTCACCCTGCAATTGCTTGGTTTTGGCGACGGCTCGAGGCCTCGTCAATTTCCCAAACAGTGCGATGATGCGTGCGTCGATCTTGTCAGTCTTTGCCAATTTTCCAATCGCTTTGGCAAAGTCTCTCACTTGTCTCGGATTGACCACAGAGACAACATGGCCGGCTTCAACAAGTCGCACAGCGAGTGGACGTTCGTAGTTGCCAGTGGCCTCAATTACGATCAGGCAAGACTTCGCTTCTGGCAACAAATCCACTAGCTCATCAATTCCCTTTGGATCATTGGGAACGACTGTTGTCGTGGCTTGTTCATCAAACGCGAGATCAAGCTTGGCTTTTGAGACATCGATTCCGATAAAGTGTTGAAAACTCATCTTGGATGTATCCCTTCCTTGCAAATGCGAGCTCGAGAGCTTGTCTCGGCTCAGGCGGCTGTTCGGGCTATTTACCAAAGGCCGACGACGATCCAGCTCCCGCACAGTGTCTGCGTTGCAGCACTCGAGGGTCAACGATCTGCCGTCGGCCGCAGTTGCTTTAGCCTCTTCGCTACGCTCAGAGGCTAAAGCAACTGCATCTGTAGTGTCCAACGAAACGCCACTAGAATGTAACATACAAGGGTCGGCCGGTTTGTGGTGGTGGCGCGCTGATGCGTTTGCCGATTTGCAAGGCGGGAAATAGATTGTCTCAATGGCCGGCCGGGGAGGGTTTTGTTGTGGCTGT
>CP036272.1:5230012-5354805 GCA_007745635.1 Stieleria bergensis | reverse complement strand
CACCTCCGATGGAGGCCATAGCAGTTGGCTAGACTTTCTACGTAGGACACTTTCATTCCCTATCTCAATCCGGTTTTATCCCGGCACTCCCCTCACCTCGCTAACGCTCGACTCTCCCGCCAGCGGGAGAGTTCAGTCAACGGCGCTACCACCAACATCCTCCCGCCGGCCGGGGAGGGTTTTGTTGTGGCTGGTTGCGGTTGGCGTTGCCAGGGTTTCTTGGTGCGTGCTTAGCACGGCGGTGTGACTGGGACGATTATTCGAACGAATAATCGAACTCGCCATCGGTGACGCTGACGTGAACCTTGTCGATGCTCTGGCCTTTCATCATGCGAGTCAAGAACTCACCGCTGATTTGTGGCAGAACGGTATTGGTTAGGATGGAGTCAATCATTCGGCCTCCGCTATCCAATTCGGTGCAACGGCTGGCGATCAGCTTGATCACGTCATCGTCAAAGCTGAATGGAATGCCGTGTGTTGCCGAGATCCGCTTTTCAACGCGCCCCAGCTGTAAACGAGCGATGGCGTCAATCATTTCGTCACTCAGTGGGTAGTACGGAATGGCGACGATTCGGCCAAGCAGAGCCGGTGGGAAAACCTTCAGCAGCGGTTCACGCAGCGCTTTGGAAAGTCCTTCGGGATCGGGTTTGAGTTCTGGATCCTTGCACATGTTCATCACCATGTCGGTACCGGCATTGGTGGTCAACAAGATCAAGGTGTTCTTGAAGTCAATTTGACGTCCTTCGCCATCTTCCATCCAGCCTTTGTCGAAGACTTGGAAGAAGATTTCGTGGACATCGCTGTGTGCCTTTTCGACTTCGTCTAGCAACACCACGCTGTAGGGGCGACGACGGACTGCTTCGGTCAGGATTCCTCCTTCACCATAGCCGACGTATCCGGGAGGGGCCCCTTTCAGCGTGCTGACGGTATGAGCTTCTTGGAACTCGCTCATGTTAATCGTGATCACGTTTTGCTCACCGCCGTAGAGTGCTTCTGCTAGGGCGAGAGCGGTTTCAGTCTTACCGACCCCTGAAGGGCCGGCCAGCATGAACACCCCGATGGGTTTGTTGGGATTGTCCAAGCCAGCACGCGATGTCTGAATGCGTTTTGCAATCATCTTCAGGGCGTGTGTTTGGCCGATAATCCGTTCATTTAGAATGTCGGCCAGTTGCAGAACGGTTTCGACTTCGTCTTTGACCATTCGGCCCACTGGGATGCCCGTCCAGTCTTCGACGACTGAACCCACCGCTTGTTCATCGACAGTCGGCAGGATCAACGGCGATTCGCCTTGCAGTTCACTCAGTTGCTGTTGCAATCCTTGCAATTGCCCCAGCAATTCTGCACGTTGTTCCTCAGTCAATTCTTCAACGGGGCCGCTGCCCTCTGCAGTCTGCACTTCGACTTCGGTTGCCACAGCATCAGCGGCTTGTTCGAGGTTGCTGTCAGTGCCTTCAACTTTAGCGGTTTGTCCACGCAGTTTAGCACGCACCTCAAGCACTTGATGAACGAGATCTTTTTCTTCATTCCAACGTGCGGTGAGGGTTGCCAAACGCTCTGTTTCTTCGGACAAAAGCGTGCTGGCACGTTTCTCGCGTTCATCGGTGTCAACGCCTACCAAGTGTTCATCGGCGATGATCTTGAGTTCGGTGTTCAGTGCGTCGATCCGTTTCTGGCAGTCGTCGACTTCGGCAGGCACGGCGTGTTGGCTGATCGCCACACGTGCGGCGGCGGTGTCCAGCAGGCTGACCGATTTGTCCGGCAGTTGCCGGGCTGGAATGTAGCGGTGGGAAAGGCGGACTGCGGCTTCCAGGGCTTCATCAAGGATCTTGACTTTGTGGTGTTTTTCCAAAGTCGAGGTGATGCCGCGCATCATCAGGATTGCGCGTTCTTCGCTAGGCTCTTCGACTTGAACGACCTGAAAACGACGGGTCAGTGCGGGGTCCTTTTCAATGTGCTTCTTGTATTCTGCCCAAGTGGTTGCGGCGACGGTTCGCAGTGTTCCACGTGCCAAGGCTGGCTTGAGCAAGTTGGCAGCGTCACCTGTGCCGGCCGCTCCGCCAGCACCGACCAGCGTGTGAGCTTCATCGATGAACATGATGATGGGTTTGGTTGACGATTGAACTTCCTCAATGACTTGCTTGAGGCGGTTTTCGAATTCACCCTTCATGCTGGCGCCCGCTTGCAGCAAGCCCACGTCAAGTGACAACAGCGAGACGTCTTGCAGACTCGGTGGGACATCTCCGCTGGCGATTTTGAGTGCAAAGCCCTCGACGACAGCGGTCTTACCGACACCGGCTTCACCGGTCAGGATGGGATTGTTCTGTCGACGACGCATCAGGATGTCAATGATCTGACGAATTTCTTCGTCGCGGCCAACGATGGGATCGATCTCGCCATCGCGAGCTCGCTGGGTCAAGTCAACGGTGAACTGTTTGAGCGCCTCTTGCTTGCCCATTTGAGCAGGGGCCATCGCGCCACTGGCTTCGCCGGGAGCCGCACCGCCACCGGTTTGGAAACCGTCGCTGGCAGAAAGTGACTCTTCAGGAGATCCACTGACGATTTCGGCAAATCTCTCGGTCAATTTCTCGAGCTTGATTTTTTCAAACTCACCCGAAATCGCCAGCAGGGCGTTTTTCAGGGAACGGGTCTTCAGCATCCCCACAACCAAATGGCCGGTGCGGACTTGGGTTTCGCCAAACATCAGCGTGCCATACACCCAACTACGCTCTACGGCTTCTTCGATGTGTGATGACAAATCTGAAATGGAGGTCGAGCCCCGTGGCAATTGATCCAACGATTGTGTCAAGTCTTTGACCAACCGCGAAGGGTTGATGTCAAACTCCTTGACGACATGATGCAGATCCGAGTCTTCAAGTTGCAGGATTTGATGGATCCAGTGCACCAGTTCAACATAGGGATTGCCGCGCATCTTGCAGAAGACAGTGGCGCTTTCAATGGACTGGTAACCAACACGATTGAGTTTTCCGAACAGCGCGGTGCGACTAATATCAGACAAAGCAGAGACCCTCGGTCGAGAGAAGTTGTGAGGTAAATGGGTGGTTGATAACGAGGCTGGGTTCGTGGGAATCCAAAACCGCGTTGTAATTGCTCTGACTTCTTGACCTTTGGTTGGTCCGTTGGGCGGGAACAACCGGTTAGCGATTACCGGCGATCAAGAGGTCACGAGAATCTTGTTTGACACCTGCTGCGTCGGACCAGACTGTCTGTCCGAGTTGTCCTTCGCCCAGTTGCCAAGATGGAACGTCTTCACGCTGTAACACGATGTTTAAGTCCCAATTCCATTCGTCGCCAATGTAATTTCGAACCATTGCTGTCAGGCGATCTAAGCTTGCGCCACCGGGTAGCATGCGTTGAAAGTCCTGCCAATTGACCGGACCAACGGTGACTCGAAATTTTTGTTGGCAATTCCAAACATGTGATCCTAACGTGCAGGCTTCTCCGAGTGTTGCGCTGGCTGGATCATCACCAAGGCGAAAATAGCATTCGCTGGGAAGTGCAACCCACTGGCCGACAAACTCTTCTATCTGGCAGGGAACGCCGAAGTACTCAGACAGCATCGACTGCAGACGCTCGGGTGACTTGCTTTGACAAGAGAAGTTGCCCGAATAAAACAGTTTGGCGAAATCAGGTAGAGCGTCACGGTCACGTAGCGAATCCTGGCCAAGTCCCATCATGGAACCAACGAACACCGAGTAGCGATCTTCACCAGGGCGATCTCGATGGGTGACGGGATTGGCGTTGGCCCAGGCACGATAAAACAGTGACAGAAGTCGGTGATGGAAAATGTCTAGGAAGGCAGCGAACGTCGGGTCATCGTGATGCCGAATCCGATCTTGAGCATATTCGGTCAGGTGCAGCGGTAGGGGGCCGTTGGGGCCGGTGAGCCCAAAGAACTCAACGCCCATTTCCCCAGCGGATTGGGGTTGCTGATCTTGGAAATGACCGAGTTCACTTTCGTCAAGCAGTTCTTCGACGCGAGACTGTGGAGGCTTGAACGTACTGACCGCTGCCGGTGCGAACTTGAGCGACGGTTTGTGACTCAACCGAACGATGTCATCGTCAATGCGCACGCTGTCGCCAAGACGAGGTGAATCGGGGAACATGCGCTCGAGCAGACGCATGGCATGATAAAAATGAAAGCGGTAGGGATGGTCGTACATCCCTTGCAACGTGTCCGCTACAGCGCGTGGCGCTGTCCCATCCTGGTCGGCCATTTTGCTACCTCGCCACGTTCAGTTGTCTGTAAAACCGTTTCGATAAAGGAGTTGATCGAAACGTACTTGGTAAAGAATTCGTTCAGTACCGATGCCATCAAGAAGGACCCTGTCCCTTCAAATCCGGATTCATCCAGGGAAACCGTGATTTGAAGTCCGCGACCAAAGTTCATCGGCCCGGAGGACTGAATGGGGCGAATCACGGGTTCAGACATCACG
Organism: Stieleria bergensis; assembly: GCA_007745635.1. GTDB lineage: Bacteria > Planctomycetota > Planctomycetia > Pirellulales > Pirellulaceae > Stieleria > Stieleria bergensis. The sequence continues at coordinate 5,350,351 of CP036272.1, read as the reverse complement.
GAGCGCAACGCGTCCACTTGTTTCATCGCCTGGTGATCATTGCGGTCCACGTACAGTGACAGCAACTCACGCATGGCAGCCGCACCACCCTGTTTGCTGTCGGTCAGGCTTAGGTAGTTGAGCGACAAATGGCTGATCAAACGCCACACGGTTTCACCACCTTCGAAGGTTCGCGGCGGGCTGGGTTTGGACGGCCCAGCGATACAGCGGATTTGATCAATCGGTGCACTGACTTCCAAATTGAAGTCGGTATTCCCAAGGCCCAGTGGAAGCTGCAAAGGCAAGTCGCGATTGGTGCACAAGGTTTGCAAGCCCACTTGTCGCAGGTCGTGTGACAAGGCGTGCTCTTGACCATCGACTAGCATCATGAAAGTTTCACTGCCGATGTAACTGCTGCGCGGTCCGGAGGCTCGATTGCGATCCGATACCACACGCGGGCGGCGAAGGAGAGTGTAATAGCCTTGGTCTTCTGCTTTGTGTACCGAATCGTTCATCGCATAGAACGGCAGAAAGGGCCGTTCGTTTTCATTGCCGGTGGAATAGCCGGCAACGTCTTGGATGCTATAAACTTCGAAGTCCAATGGCCGCGTGCGATCGGGTATGACTTGGTATTCATGAAAGCGATCGGACAGCAGGATTCGGTCCGCACGCTTTTCAAACAGATTGATCACCGGTGTGGCAAACAAGGCAAAGTGTGACTCGTTCACACGGTTGGCCAGCAAGGAGTCGCCGTGTCGAAGCAAGATCGCGACTTCAATCGTCTCGGTCTCGCAGGTACGCAGCTGCTGATTGAGCCCATTGAGTTGGGTGAACATAAACCGTTCAGGAAACGCAAAGTATTCCTGTAGCAAACGGTAGCCTTCGAAAGAACGCGCTTCATTGGGCAGCAACGCTTGGTCGGTGGCGAAACCTTGTGGCGTGACGCATTTCTTGTCGATGCGTAGATTCCAGTTCGTATTCTGCTCTCCGCCAGTGCTGTATGGTCTGACTGCAATGCCGATCGCATTGGCAAGTAATTCTTCGTACAGACGCGAGGGAATGTCGCTGGTGCCCTGCAAGAAAAGTGGCAGTTGATCCAGCGACAGCTGGTTGAACTTGGCACCCGCGGAGGTCTGGAAACGCAGGACCAAAGCCGCCTTCACGTCCGGGTGATCTGGCAGCTGTAAGGCAGCGACATCGCGGGGGAAATAGTCAGCCTGTTGCAGAACCAAGGGCCAGAGTTCCACATCATGTGCGGTGCGATAGGTGCAACGTGTCTGTTCGCCTTTGCCCAGTAAGCCTTGCAAAACAGAATGCCGTGGAAGCGTGAAACCGTCCGCCAAAGCACCTTCGTTCAGGTCGGGGTGCATCTGGACCACTGCCATCGAGGGCGTGGGCGCCAGGTAGTTGGGAAACACCGTTTCCAGCAGGTGTTCGGTGAACCGAGGGAACTCGGCGTTCATTTTCAGCTGCACGCGCGCTGCTAAAAACGCAAACCCCTCGAACAAGCGTTCCACATAAGGGTCAGCGCAATCGAACTCATCCAGCCCGATGCGACCCGCAATCTTGGGATATTGCTTGGCGAACTCAGCGCCCGATTCACGAACGAACTGCAATTCTTGGTTGTAAAAATTAAGTAGACGTGGGTCCATGCCAACGTTCTCCGTTACGCTTCAACAATGGTCACCGTTCCAGTTTCCAAGTCCAACTCAGAACGTAAGAACAGACGTTCTGGAAAGGGCTTGGCCCACATTTCGCCTTCAATTTCGAAGGTCAACGAGTTGCCGTGATAAGACTCGCTTTGCTTCTTGCCACGCACGCCCAATGTATGGGGAATGATACGTGGTTCAAAATTCAAAATGGATTGGCGGATCACGGTTTCGAATTGGTTGACTTCCAAACCGGAGATTGTCTTTCCGGTCATGTCAGGAATGCCATAGTTGATGACGCTTGCTTGAACGTGTGGAAACGGCGTCAGGTCTGTCTTGGCTTCGATGTGTGTGGTGTTCATCAGCCAGGCCAGGTCTCGCAGCACCGCAGCTCGCAACTTGTGAATCGAAAAGACTTTTTGATCGCGTGATTCCACGGTTGACTCGCGGTGGTCATCGGTCAAACGATCCAGCAGCGATGGGAACAGGCGTTCTTGGGCGGTCAGTTCTGCCATCAGTTGGTCTCATCATCCGGTTCAGGATCGGCCTGTTCCATTTCGACATCCAGTTCCAAAGATCGAATCTGAAATAAGGCAAACTCATCCACATCGGTCGCCAGCATGCGTTGGCCATGTCCAATGTATTGGCTAGGGTCGGCTTCATCGCCCACGCACTCCCAGTCTGTTTTGCGTGAAAGTCGAATCGCCGCGTCTTCGCTGGTCTCCGAGCCCGGATATCGACTGGGGATCATCCCAAAGGTCTCTCCGCCGTTGGACCAAGTGAAATGAGCAGCGCTCCATACAAAGTCGCGTAGATCGCTTGGCGGATCGATGGTGATCTTTGCGATGCGATGCATGGGGACCCAGTAATACTGACCGTTAATCAGCGTTTCCAGGATGGGGCCTAGTCGCGGGTCGGAGTCGCAGATCCATTCAAAACGGACAGGTTTCTCGTCCGAATCAATCAGAGTGCCGCTGACAGCTGGCGCCTGTTCGAGTGCTTCAGCTCGAAGCTGGCAGGCTTGAGGAAGGTGGCCGGTTGCTTGCAACTTGAACGCTTCAAGCATCATCGCGATCCAGGGCTCTGGTTCACCAAAGATCATCGGTTGTCGATCACCGGACATGACTTTGTGACGTAGCACTTCGCAACGAATGGCTTCTCGATAAGCCTGGACCATGGCCAAATTACCGGCATCGAGTTCGCCGGAGAGTTCCAGTTGTGTTAAGGCGCTTTCCCATTTGCCCAGCACGGTCATCATCTGAAACAGGAAGACGCGATACTTGGCATCGGCCGGGTTAGCCTGCACAACTTTCTTTAACTCTGCAAAAGCTTCGTCAAGCTTTCCTTCACGCAAATAATCTTCGGCAATCATGAATTTGGTTGTGTTGGCAATGGGTGGCAACGAGCACTGTCAATGCAGGCGTCGCGATGATCTCTGGTGGTAGCCAGTGGTGATGAAGTTGGGTGAGCTTAGTCGTGTGTCTCGCAGATCAGGAACGCCGGTCACCGAATGGATTCGTAGCGGTCTCCCAACCTTTGATTGATCGGTGAGTTTGCCTGATCCGCAAAGCTTCAGCGTTCATCATATCGCAAAACAGCGCAGGGTTGCCGTCGTGGTCGTCTTAATCGCGCCACCCGGTACAAGTTTGGTGTACAAAAAAGCGGTGCACAAAAAAACGGTGCATCCCTGCGTATGCCACGCATTGATGCACCGTTTTGAGCGGATGGCGTTTTGAGCCGTTGGGCTCAAGACGCACGCTAGATCACGCAGAGTTCGTGGCGATGTTCCACTTGAACTCTTTCTTGGCTTCCGCCGTTCCGTCTTCTTTCTGCGGCGTGTATTCGTACTTGAATTCGCGGAAGTTAAGCGAAATATTTTCGGTGAGTCGATCTTCGCCACCGGATCCGCCAACGCTAACGCTGGTGACCAGGACGTCCTTCATCTTCAGGATCAAGTACTCAAGAGGTTTTTTGCCGGCTTTGCGGACCGTCAGGGTGGCCTCTTTGAAGTGGTCACCGTTGGAGCAGTACAGCATCAAGATTGGAGATGAGCTGTCGATCCACTTGGTGACCGAGATGTCTTGGAAGTTCGCTTTACCAGCTCCACCGCCGCCACCGACGTGGAAAGAGCCAGATTGTGAAACACCCCAGCTCCACGCAAGAACGTCAATTTCGTCCTTGTGTGTCTTGTCTTGAGATTCGCCTTTGATTTCGCCCTTGATTTCAAGGAACATGTCGACAGCCATGTTGCGTTTCCTTTTTGAAAGGTGTTGTTGGGATTGTGGATTGCTTTGGTTTTATTCTGATCACGCTGCCCAGCGAGCAGCGTGAGGCGTTATTGCTTTCGGGCTGAATCAGCCGCCACCCTTGCCGGATGGAAGTTTCGACACCAGACGCAAGGAGACCGACAGGCCTTCTAGTTGGTAGTGTGGGCGAAGGAAGAACTTGGAGGTGTAGTAGCCGGGGTTTCCTTCGACTTCTTCCACAACGACTTCGGCGTCAGCCAATGGCTTTCTCGCTTTGGTGTCGTCGCTAGATGTTCCAGGGTTACCGTCGACGTACTGCAGGATCCAGTCCTGGAGCCAACGCTGCATGTCGCTGCGTTCTTTGAAGCTACCGACTTTGTCACGCACGATGCACTTAAGGTAGTGTGCAAAGCGGCAGGTGGCAAACAGGTAGGGCAAGCGCGCGCCAAGGTTTGCGTTGGCGGTCGCATCGGGGTCGTCGTATTCCGCAGGAGCATGCAAGGACTGAGCGCCAATGAAGGCGGCGAAGTCTGAGTTCTTCTTGTGGATCAGTGGCATGAAGCCGTTCTGAGCCAGTTCGGCTTCGCGGCGGTCACTGATCGCGATTTCAGTGGGGCATTTCATGTCCACACCGCCATCATCGGTGGGGAATGTGTGACAGGGAAGCCCTTCCACAGCACCACCGGATTCGATGCCGCGGATTTGCGAGCACCAGCCGTACTGTTTGAACGAACGAGTGATATTGGTCGCCATCGCATAGGCAGCATTGGACCAAGTGTACTTTGAGCTATCTTGGCCTTCGGTGTCTTCTTCGAAGGCGAACTCTTCCACGGGGTCGGAGGCAGCGCCGTACGGCAATCGTGCGAGGAACTTAGGCATTGCCAAGCCGATGTACTTGGAGTCTTCAGACTCACGCAGTGAACGCCATGCGGCGTATTCTGGAGTCTGGAAGATCTTGGTCAAGTCACGCGGGTTGGTCAGTTCTTGCCAGCTGTCCATCTGCATGACCGACGGTGCAACACCGGCGATGAAGGGCGCGTGACAGGCGGCAGAGATCTTGGCCATTTCGCCGAGCAGTTCGACGTCTGGCGGGCTGTGGTCGAAGTGGTAATCGCCTACGAGGCAGCCGTAAGGCTCGCCACCGAATTGGCCGTACTCTTCTTCGTACATCTTCTTGAAGATCGGGCTCTGATCCCAAGCGGTGCCTTTGAATTTCTTGACGGTTTTGTGAAGCTCCTTCTTGGTGATATTCATCACTCGGATCTTCAGCATTTCGTCGGTTTCGGTATTGTTCACCAAGTGGTGCAAACCGCGCCAAGCACCTTCCAGTTTTTGGAAGTCTTCGTTGTGAAGAATCTTGTTGACTTGCTCGCTGAGTTTGCCATCAATCTGAGCGATGATGGCTTCGATTGATTTCAGCACATCGTCTGAGATCAAGCCGGTTTGGGCGAGGGCTTGTTCGGCAAGCGTTTGGACGGCGGTCTCGACGGCCTCTTTGGCTTGGTCAGACTTGGGGCGGAACTCTTTTTGGAGGAGCGAGGAAAATTCGCTTGCTTCGAGAGTTGCTCCCTCTGCCGATCCTCCGGCAGCTGCTTCTTCAGTACTCATTGTTTTTTTCTCCCTAAAGGTTATTCGCCGGATCCTGCGTCATCGCTGCCGTCAGCAGGGGCTGAGGACAGAGACTGCAACAAAGCTGGATCATTTAATGCTTTGGCCAACAGTGCTTCTGCACCTTCTTTGCCGTCCATGTAGGTCAGCAGGTTGGAAAGCTGTTCACGGGCCTGCAACAATTTGTTCAACGAATCCACTTTGCGAGCAATTGCGGCGGGCGAGAAATCGTCCATGCTCTCAAACGTCAGGTTGACCGCCAAGTTCCCTTCACCTGTAAGGGTGTTTGGAACTTGCATTGCCACGCTTGGTTGCATGGATTTGAGACGTTCATCAAAATTATCAACGTCGATTTCCAGTGCCTTGCGCTCGCTGACCGGTGGTAGCGGTTCTGCCGGTTTTCCGGACAGATCAGCCATCACACCCATCACGAATGGGAGCTGGACCTTTTTCTCCGCTCCGTAAACTTCGACGTCATATTCAATTTGTACACGCGGAGCACGATTGCGCCCGATGAACTTTTGACCACTACTTGCCATTAGAAACTCCTAAGGAACGTAACGCATTACGACGAGTGTCGAATGCCTTTAAGTTGTCTATACCTTACCAACCATCAGATGCCTCTTCTTCCTGCGGAGCAGGAGAAGATTCTGAGGAACTTGCTGCAATGCCGCCGCCCAGCAGTTCTGCTTGTGAGACTGCGTCGGGAGCAAGGTCGCGCAAAATATCGAGGAAACTCTTCGATGCGAGACGCTGCGCCCGCCGGATCAGCAGCGGCAAAGGGCTTGATGGTTCGTTGGATTCGTAAAAATCGCAGACCGCGTCGAGCGCCTTAATGGCGTCTTGACGTGTGTTGATGCGCCCTAATTGCATTCCTGCTGCTGGAGCTGCCACGGTTCCACCCTGTTGCACGCCCGGACTTTCGTCTCCGGCGGCCTGCTCAGCCGGTTCGTCACTTTCAGCCACAGCGAACACACCTCGGCGTTCAAGCTGTCGATTGACAAACTCTTGCATCTCTTTAAGCAGATTGCGGACCGGCGCCAACGAAACCGCAAAGTTAAGGCTGACGTTGGTCGTTACGTTGGATTCGATCTCCGTAACATGCTCCAGCGTTTGACTGACCAGCTCTTCGGTCGCTTGAATCGTCTCGATTTCAACATCGGTGAACGCAGCTTCAATGGTGTCTAAACCTGGAACGCTGCTTTTTTCTTCCGTGCCCCCGGTGTCCCAGGATTCTTCATCGGGTTTGCTGGACGAAGAATGTTCCGCGGCATGTTCGGCGCGATGCACATCGGCCATGCTAAAGCGTCCCACCGCCCGTGACGCCACCAATGGCGCGTTACCGAGTTCCTTCAACAGGCCACCTTCATCGCACAGCATGATTAAGGTGTTGGTGCGGTACGTGGGGTCGTCGTTGTCTTCTGCGTCCAGTTCGGGGTGTAAAGTGGGCCAGAACGATTCGACGTAGTGACGGAGCAAGCGCATCGAAAACTCAAAGCCATCGAGGCCTTCTAAGTTCAGCGTTGCCCGTCCCCAATACACTGCCACACGCATGTCTCGCGTGCGAGTGAGCAGGTCATCGGCACACTTCTTGACCTCTTTCCAGTTCGCTCCTTCAGCTTCAACGATCGTGTCGCCGTATTGCTGTTCAGACGTTCCCTGTGAGGCGCGTTCCATTTCGCCGAAAACGGCGTCGTATTCCAAGTCGGGACCGCAGGGCTCGTCGTCCGAAAGCGGTTGAATCAGAGAATCAAAATCAGGCAGTTCCATTTTCTGACGATCTCGCTGGTGTGCAGTCTTGTAAATGGAGGAGTGATCAGCCGATTTCATGATGCGAACGCAGTTCACAATCAAAAACGACTCAATCGCATCCGTTAATTGTTGGAAGTTTGGTTTGAATTCATCGGCAAATTCAATTGCCTGCCAAGCCGTTGCCGCCTCCAGGCCCCAGCAAACGTTTAGGGCCTCAGCAAACGTTCAGGGCCTCAGCAAACGTTCAGGGCCTCAGCAAACGTTTAGGGGCGTTCCGCCTCCCAATGTTCTGCACCATCGAGCAGTCTTTCCTGTTGGGAGTCCGATACCAATCTGGCAGCCACTCGCCTATCATCTGTCCTGATAAGAACAGTCGTTATAGCTGTTTTGCCAAGCGATTGTGGTGCGGAAAAGGGTTCAGACGCCGAAATCTATAGGTTTTCACATTGCCCTGCGATGTCGTCGATCGATGATGTTTGAAATGGAGTTTATCGTCATGCTGTTTTCTTATCTATTTTCACATCATCTCCCTCTGGGAGATAGGTACTGATTCACCAATAAGATGGAAATTCACTCAGTGGTGAACGGTCCGTCGACAACCAGCACCCGTCGAGCGTTAGCGTTTGAAGCTTGCAGTGGAAAAGGTCCATCGATGGGGCTGGCGTTGGACGAAGGATACAGTTCGCTTCATCGGCTACGGTCGACGAAGGCACAACCGGAATGTCAACCGGTCGCTTAAAATCAGGAGCAACCGTGTGGGCTAGAAATAATGACGCGATCGTGTCGGTCGTGCCGGTTTCGGCGAGCGTATGAAAAGGGCCAGTTGGAATCGAAACAGGGCTGACAACATCGGTCGCCCATCCACCTGATGCCAGTGATTGCCTGCAGCACAGATAAGCCGAGCGGGCGTGGCATCACCAGTCAGCCTTTTGGCCCCTTCGCCTTTAGAAGGTCCAGCGAGCATCCAGGCGAATGATTTTGTCGTACCAATGTCGTTCAGAGATGGTAAAGCCACCGTTGAGGCCGAGCTCAAACACCGTTCCGGAGGAGCTGCGATCGCTGACCAAACGCAGGCCTGGATAGAGGTTCAAGATGTTCTCGCCATCGTAGGTCTCTGTTAAACCAAACTCGTTGGTCTTTTGTCCGTTGAGCGCTGACCAACCGACGATTTCGAAGGTGGGAATGATCGCGAACTGATCGCTGTCATACCAGAGGTGGGCGAATCCAGCTCCGTACCGCAGCACTGGCCCCGAAAAGCCCGGTTCGCCACCGAGTGGGAACCACAGCTTGAGTTCGTTGTTGATGATCGTTCGATCGGTCCAAGCAAAGCTTGAGACGAAACCTGGCTCCATGGACACATGGCCGTTGCCACGTCCTTTGGATGGAGTCCCGGTCGGCATCTGTGTGAGCAAGACTTGCGATAGTTTGAATCGCTCTTTGTCCATCATCAGTGTTTTAGCCACCGTCACCATATCACCCATGCCGCCGGTGTTCGGAGTGCTGGTGGGATTGATGAACCGCAGGGGGATTTCAGTGGTCATCGAAAACCTGGCGCCGCCGACTTCCATCGCCAGGCGAAAGTCTTGAAAGTCCACGCTGGTCTCAGGCGGGATCGAGACGCCCGGTCCCTTGCCACCAATGCGTGACCACAGGTATTCCGCTCGATCGGGATACTCCCAGTTATAGGCCGCTTGGGTGCGGATACGAAAATTGTTATTCGGCTGAGCGGCATCCATTTCAAACAAGGCGAACGCCAAACGCTCTTGTCCGACTCCAGCGTCATAACGTGGTTTGGTCTTCAGCGCTCGAGCCCCAGAACGGACCAGTTGCCAAGCCCGTTGCCGGACCGGCAGCGAGTGATCACGCAGGGGAGCTGGAATCCACAGCACTTCAGACTGTGAATCTTCAACGGGTAATTCGAGCACACTTCCCGACTGACCTTGGGACGCATCGATGATTTCGACGACGCTCTCGGCACCCTGATCTTGGCCGATGAGTGCCGCAACTGAAATCGTTGGTCGCAAGATGGAACGACCGGCTGCATCGCGAGCGGGCACGGCCGGTTGGAACAGAATACGAGGCCGTCCCGTTGCGGCGTCCACGTCGACACCACTGATCGCCTGAGAGCCAATGAGCTGCTCGCTTGGATCGTTCGGACGGATGGTTGCCAGTTCCGATGTTGCCACAGGCGGCAGAGCGATCGGTTCTTGCTGGCCGGGCTGGGACAAGTCGCTGACGGGATGGCTGGCTAGGACGCGGTCAGAGGGCGACGAATCAGGCGTGAACGAATCTTGGTCGATCAGGTCAAACGTGGCGACCTGATTGACACCAAGGTCTTCTCGCTGCGTGTCACTCACTAAATCCGCAAACTGGACTGAGCTCTTGCCCGCTGCTTCAATCGGGGGCAGGACCATCGGATCCGCCGTCGCCAGTGCATTGGGGGTTGCCGATTCTGGGGCCAGTCCTGGAGTCGGTACCGGTGCTGATACCGGTGGACCAAGTTGGCTGGGGATCGTTGTGTTGGGAGCTGCGTTGGTCTCCGATGGCAGCGAAACGCGTGGAGCCAAGTGATTGGCATACCGATCAGCCGCTGGAGGTTCAGTTGCCGACTCGATGGTTTGTGCGGGAGACGCTGTCGGCGCTGGACTCGCTGCTGCCACGATCTCAGGCTCAGCAGTGGGGAAAGCACCAGTGGGTAATGTGGCAGTGGGTAATGTGGCAGTGGGTGGTGTGGCAGTGGGTGGTGCTTCGCCGGTCACTCGCTGGTCTTGGGCGATCATCTGCTGCGAATCTAGAACAGCGCCGCTGGCCGGGCCAGCCGGTGAGGGAAAGAAGCTTCGCCGTGGATGGAGTGCCTCGCCAGCGCGATCAGGCGTTGGCACATTCGCTGTGGAACGAGCCAACGCAGGCGGTTGATTGAAGTCCAGTTCGACGGATTTGTTCGATCCTGTCCCCGATGGAGGTGCCACGGTGGATCCGACGCGGGAGGCAAGGGACGCGTCGCCCTGCCAGCCGGCTCCAGGGCTGGCATGCTGGACAGCGCCGTGTTGGGCGCTAAGCATCTGGCGGCCGCCCAGGGCAGGGAAGAAACCGGAGGTTTGCGCCACACTGCCCGGTTGATTGGCTGAATCAGAAGGCTGGCCAGCGTGATTGGGGCCAGTGCGATTGGGGCCAGTGCGATTGGGGCCAGTGCCCTGAGCGGGGACGGATTGGTACTCGGCCAGTTCTAGCCAGGAGGGCTGGTCTGGCTGTGCTTGCGATGCAGTGGCGACTCCACGATCTGATGTCGCTCTCCGGTCTGGTTGATCGACCAGCCAGGAAGGCATCGGTGGTTTGACTTTGCCATCTGCGATGTCTGCTTTGGCTTGCTGGATCTCAATCATTCCAGCGGCGGCCGGTTGGGGCGCCGGTGCACTGGCACTCGATGGGCCGCGTGTGGAACGCGACGAAGGGCGCAGAGGCCAGAAACCACTATCTGCCAGCGGTTGTGCAGGTGCGACCGCCATCACCAGCAAAGCCCCGCCAGCTAGCTTGGTAAAGGTCGATCGGCGTGTGATAAAGCGTAGGTCTAGCACAGTGCTGGTGTCAGAGGGGCTGTGAGGCTAGCGATTTGGAAGGTTCGAGGTTGTTGTTGGCAAAACTGCATGGTTCCGTTGTCCCAACATCAAACCACTCGCTCAGGGCAATTGGCATTCCTGGCACCGCCGCCGGCAGATTCACAGCCAGATCGATGGGTTTGACATGAGGCGTTTGCATTGGAGATTCAGACGCACTGATCGACGCAATCTCCCTGTAATGGTTGTATCGGACCTTCGGATGTTTCCGGTCATCAAAATTAGGTAAGATCTACCGGTTATTTTTTGATCGCCCCCAGATTCCGAACTGAATTGCCGCAGTTGCGACAGCTCCAGCATGCGGTTTGCCGATGACGAGCGCTAGAGGGTCCTGTATTTAGCTGCCAAAAACGGGCGTTGGTGGTTAGCCGCAGGGCCGAGTTGTTGTCGGTGCAGGAGCACTGGCGGCAACGGTTTTTTGCTCCGATGAATCGTCGCCGAGCTTCGACGCTCTGTGCAGTGAATTCGTTAGGGTTGCTTGTCCGCAGGGTGCTCAGAATTGGGCCCGCAGGTTGGTGACCCGTGAACGCGATTCGAAGGGGCGAATGAAATGTCTGCCGCAGCGCCCCGCAGCTGGCAGGCGATAGAATGTTGGCACGTCAGCCGATGAGTTGCCGGCGTCGATGGGGGGGATTGGCACCTGCTGGTCCAAGTGATTCCTGACTCCCAATGCCAGCCAACTCAACCAGCTAAGTTTCCTTGCAATTGCCGGTGCAACACTTCAGTCGCAGGATTGAAATTGCCCCAACGTAGATCGAAGGCCGAATCGTCGAATGAAAAACCCACGTGTGCATTGGTATCAAGGCCTGTTCATTAGGCCTCATCACCTGCAAGCCGCTGATCGTTTCTGGATGGAAACGGTTCACACCAGCGAGAGCTGGGATCATCCGTATGGTTATGGTGTGCATGCCATTGCCTATAGCCAAGATGCGTTGGCAAGTGGCCGGTTTCGCGTTGAGTCGCTCGAAGCGCGACTTCGCGACGGAACTCTGGTTCGCCTGAACGATGGTGAAGAGCTGGAGATCAACCTGAAGCAAGCCTTTGAATCCGCCAGTGATGTCGAAGGGGATTCAACGCTGATGGTCTACGTGGCGATCCCGAAATTGAATCTGGGAGGTGCCAACGTATCGGAGCCCGGCAGCAATGCGATCGCGCGGTACTCCTGCCAGCAACGCAGTGTGATGGACGAGAACGCTCAGGACGGCGGGCAACCGATTGAATTTCGAGGTCTGAATTTGCGTTTGGTTGCCGGCAATGAGATTCCTGGTTTTGAACTCTTGCCGATCGCCCGCATCAAGAGTGCCGGTGACCGAGACGTGCAGCCAACGGTGGATGAAAGCTACATCCCGCCGGTGCTTTCCACGCAGTCTTGGCCGCAACTGCGACGCCACTATGTGCAAGGCATTCGGGATGTGATCAGCGGAAACATGGACGCGCTCTGTGAACCCGTCCGGCAACTGAGTGTTGGTCGTCACAGTTTGGAACCGGCTGATTCCGGTCGAGTCTCCATGTTGGACCGGTTGAACGAAGCGTATAGCGTGCTGGATGTGATGTCGCCTGCTCAGGGTGTCCATCCTTACACTGCCTACATGGAACTGGCGCGGATCCTCGGACGTTTGTCGATCTTTGGTCCCGATCGTCGCGCTGTGGAAGTTGAACCCTACGATCACGATAACATTGGCTACATCTTTTCCGACTTGCGTGAAAAGATCTTGGGCATTCTGTACGCCACCAAGTTTGACGAATACCTTCGAGCAAACTTCGAAGGGCATGGCAACCAGATGCTGGTTCAATTGGGGCCAGAGTGGTTTGATCCCGAATGGGAATGGTACTTGGGTGTCGAGCGTGGCGGTGCCAGCGAATCGACCTTGCGCGACCTGCTGGAGAACTCTCCGGATTGGTTCGCGGTCTTTGCCAGTACCGAACAAGTGGAAAACTATTTCCATGTTCGGCAAACCGGCCTGCGACGCGACATTGTCAGCACCACCATTCCTGACCTGCCGTCACGACAATATTGGACGTACTACAAAGTCGCTCAAGACGAATATGATTCCCCTGCCTGGGCTGAAATTCGCCGGACTCAGTCGGTCGCGATGCGAGTGCGTAACTTTGAAGAACTAACCGGTGCCAGGCACCTGGATGTGGTGACGCCCGATGGTAACCGCGCCCGTTTACGGTTCGCCATGTTTGCCGTTCGCGGTTGATCCCGTTGTCGGTGTTTGTGTCCATCGTCGGTGGTTGCCCAGTCAGCCATCGTGTGATCCCCAGCAATTGCCAATCGCAACTCATTTGCTCACTGAAACCACATGACTCCACGTTTTGCCGATGCCGTTGACCCGATCTTGATTCATGCGTTTTCCTTGATGGAACGCATTGATGCCGGGGAAGATCTATCGGTAGCGGAAGAGAAGCGAACGCTTGAAGGCTTGATTCAGCAGGCAGATCAACGCTTGCAAGGGCATTGCGCTGATTGGCCGTTGGCAAAGTACGCCTTGGCTGCCTGGATCGATGAGATGCTGGTCGATGCGCACATTTGGCAGGGCCAAGACTGGTGGCGAGACAACGTTTTGGAGTGGTCGCTGTTTAAATCTCGGCGTTGTAATGACTTGTATTATGTTCACGCCAAGAACGCACTGGGTGAAGACTCCGATGACGCGTTGCAGCTGATTTACATTTGCGTGATGCTTGGCTTTCGCGGTTTGTATCGCGATGAAAAATTCAATCGCATGTTGATTGATCAGCACGGTTTGCCAGGCGATTTGCAATCCTGGACGACTGAGTACGGCAATGCCGTGCGTTTGGCGCGTCAGCGTTGGAATGATGCCAACGCCGGTCAAGAATGTGATCGAACCATTGAGCCCGCTGTGCCCTACTGGTCTCGCTCGCGAATGGTCTGGCCTTGGTTGATGGTTGTTGTGATGTGCGGTCTGTTGACCTTGATGGTTTATCGATCGTAATTCAGTGCTGCCAGCGAGCAATAACGAGCTGGTTGCTGTTGAATGAACTTGGCGTTGTTTGTTTTGGCAACACTTCGTTTGTGATTTAATCTTCGCATGATGCGCGGATTCAATTTGGTGTTATCGGATCTTTAGTTACCAATAGTCTCATGCCTGACGAACCACAAGAAGCTCCCAAACGCCCGTTCTATCGACGGCTTTGGCCAACCACGATCGCTGGCAAAGCAGCACTGGTGACCACGTTGGTGTTGACGTTGATCTTGGTCGCAGTCTGGCTGCTGCGTTTCTTTGGTCCCGATAGCGTCCGTGTGTTGCACGCGGTTTCAAACACCCAGGTGGTGATTGAAATTCTGTTGGTGATCCTGATTCCCATCGTCTTGTACTGGGGCATTCGACGCTGGAATCAAGTCATTGAAGGTGACTATCCCGATATTGATCTGGCCTGGAAAGCGGGTGTCGCTGCCTTGAAAGCCAAGGGCGTTTCCATTAGCGATTATCCCGTGTTCCTTGTGCTAGGTAGCCCTGATGACCACGTTGAATTTGGTCTGATGAGCGCATTGGATAGCGATCTGGCAATCTGTGGTGTCCCCGAAGGCGATGGCGTCAGCCACGCGCTGCGGTGGTTCATGAGCGAAGATGCGATCTACCTGTTCTGCCCGCATGCCAGTTGCCTAAGTGAATTGGTGCGACGCTGGAAGCCGTCCCTGCAACCCGGCCAGCGGCAGGTGCAACGGATCCGTACGATGTCTTCAGCAGCGGAGACCACCACCGGAGCTGCCCAGCCGACCGCCGTCGATAGCCAGATGGAGCTGCCGAGGATCGAGCGGCCAGCGACGGCAAAGACTCCCGTGCCATCTCCAGCGGGACAAGAGAAATCGGCTGTCCTGACGAAGCAATCCAGGATGCCCGCAGCGGCGCCAAATGCACCTGGTCAGTCCGGCTTAAGTGCGTCCGGATCGCCGTCCTCCGGCGGCGGGCAAGGTGGTTCGGAATCCTACATGGGCACCATTGGCAGTTTTAACATGCCTGCGGCGAGCGCTTCACCGCCAGGTTTCTCACCGCCCGCAGCTTCAGCGCCGTCGGCGTCAGCACCCAGTGTCTCAGCACCCAGTGTCTCAGCACCCAGTGTCTCGGCACCCAGTGTCTCGGCACCGGCGTTCGCCCCGCCCAGCGTCAGCGCTTCGGGAGTCAAGCCGCCCAGTGTTTCAGCGCCCAGTGTTTCCGCACCTAGTGCTTCAGCACCTGGTGTTTCCGCACCTAGCGTGACGCCACCGAGCGCCTCATCGGCTCCTTTCAACATGCCGCCAGCGAACCCGCCAGCGTCTGCCGCCGCAGGTGGCGATGCCTTGCGACCGGCGCCAAAGTTTGAAGGAACGATCATGTTTGATCAGTACTCCTCCGAGCAAGCTGTCAAGCCTGAACCGCCCGCGGCAGCCGCACCGGTGGCCAGGCCGCAGACCGCCCAGCGACCACCAGCCCAGCGACCACCAGCCCAGCCCACTGCCGCCCAGCCCCCATCAGCGCAGCGACCTGCAACTCCGGCGCCCGCAGTTGCCAGTCCCGCCGCACAGCCCGCGACGGCCCCACAACGCTCCGCTCCGCTCGCCTCTCGCGCCACCAGCGGCAACCAAAAAGAGATCGCGTTGCCATCAAACCTTGATACCACCAACCAGATTCCGCGCTTGAAGTATGTCTGTCGTTTGTTGCAGCGTTCGCGTCGCCCGCGCTGTGGCGTCAACGGCTTGGTGACTTTGTTGCCCTACGAAATGCACCAAGTCAATCCACTGCAGCTTTCCGCGATTGCTCAATCAGCACGCAACGATGTTGCGACGATTGAAAAGACGCTGCAGCTGCGGATTCCAGTGACCGCAATGCTGATTGGAATGGCGAATGACAAAGGGTTTACTGAACTGGTTCGTCGGCTGCAGAGCACTTTGCTCTCGCGCCGCCTCGGTGGTCGTTTCGACCTTCGCAGTCGTCCAACGCCCGACGAGCTCAACAGCCATAGCGATCGGCTTTGTGATGCGTTTGAAGATTGGGTGTATCACTTGTTTGGCCGCGAGGAAGGGCTTTCCCAGCAACGGGGGAATCGCAAACTCTATGCGTTGACGTGTAAGATTCGTCACGAACTGAAGCCACGGTTGCGAATGGTTTTGGGGAAAGCCTTTGGTTGTGATGCGTCGGCCGACGCAACGAACGCCAGTGGTGAAGACGGTTTCTTCTTCAGTGGTTGTTACTTCGCCGCAAGCGGTGGCAGCGATGGCGATGCCGCCTTCGTCAAAGGTGTCTTGCAGGACAAGCTGCTTGATGAGCAGAGCCAAGTGCAATGGACCGAAGCAGCCAAGCAGCGCCATACGGCGTTTCGAACGCTGTCGGTCATCGGCTGGCTGATCGCCATCTGCCTGGCCATCGCCGTGCTCATCATGCTGCCTCAGTAGCCGCATTTCCCATCAGCGGTTTTGGCGTTCGCCACGGTTCTGTCGCTGTCACTACCGCATCAAAAAAAACGGGCCTAACGGCCAGCGGTAAACAGGGGCGGCCGTAAAAAAACGCCGCTCAATGCTGAGCGGCGTTCTTTGTTGGATTGAGCTTCGCGGACGACTATTCGTTGTCGCTGGCTTCTTCGCTGGCGGGAGCAGCAGCGGTTTCTTCTGCGGCACCGGCGAACGCAGGCGCTTCGGCTTTCTTGCTGACTCGGTCGTTCTTGCCGACGAGTTCCAGGATGGCACGCACGCCAGCATCGCCCAGACGAGGAGTCGCCAAGCGAACCACGCGGGTGTAACCACCGGGGCGGTCAGTGAAGCGAGGTGCGATTTCGGAGAACAGCACGGCAGCCGCTTCACGGTCGCCGATCAGTTGAACGATTCGGCGTTGAGCGTTGACGTAAGGGGCTCGTGCTTGAGCCCACTTTACCCAGTTCTCGCTTTCACGCCAGGCTTTGTACTCGTCGCTGCCACGCTCAGCATCGGTGCTGTACTGCTTGGCTTCTTCCAAAGCGGGCAGAGCTTTCTTGGCGATGGTGATGCACTTTTCAACCAGAGGTCGAACTTCTTTGGCTTTGTGCAGCGTTGTGGTGATTCGTCCTGGAACAGCAGGCGCGTTATCATCAAACTCAGCGTCTCGTTCAGTCAAGAACAGGGCGCTGACGAGGTTTTTTAGCAGGGCCTTGCGGTGGCTGGGGCTACGTCCCAGGGTGCGGCCGCGTCGTCGGTGTCGCATGGCGATTTCGGATAGGTTAGTAAGTTCAAGACTTGCACAGCTTGACGCGTCGAAGGCATCAAGCTGGCGATCAATGTAAGGGACGGAGGACGCAGTTTAGAACAACGGTTGCGTGGGAACACGCATGCCCAAGTGCAGTCCATACTGAGCAAGTTTTTCGCGGACTTCGTTCAACGTGGTGTCACCGAAGTTGCGAACTTCCAGCAGTTGATCTTCGTTGCGTTGTACCAGATCGCGAACCGTTTGAATGTTTTCGCTTTCCAGGCAGTTGTTGGCACGAACTGACAAACGCAGGTCAGCCAACGTCATGTTCAATTTTGCTTCCAGTTGAGCCTCTGGTGACCCGGCACCACCGCGAGCTGCGGAGAAGATGCTGGGGCCAAGCTCTCTGTACTGAACAAAGGGGTTGAGGTGCTTGCGAAGAATCTTGGCGGATTCAACCAACGCCAATTCTGGATTGACGCTGCCGTCGGTCCAGATTTCCAAAACCAGTTTGTCGTAGTTTGTTTTTTGTCCGACGCGAGTTTCTTCGACGTCATAGCGAACGCGAGTGATCGGGCTGTAGACCGCATCAACAGGGATGATGCCGATCTCGTGATCAGCGGTGCTGTGTTCGGTGGCGGGCACATAACCGCGACCATTCTCGACGACCATTTCCATCATGAATGGAATGTCTTCGGTCAAGGTCGCCAGGACCAAGTCCTGGTTGATGATTTCCACGTCGGCATCGGTTTGGATGTCCGAGGCACGAATCTCGCCGGCGCTATTCGCTTCGACGGTGATCACGCGAGTGGCTTCGCTGTGATTGCGAACCACCAAGCTCTTGACGTTCAAAACGATTTCGGTGACGTCTTCCAGGACGCCAGGAATGTTCGTGAACTCGTGTTGAGCGCCACGGATTTTAATTTGAGTGACCGCGCTGCCGATCAGGCTGCTGAGCAGGACTCGGCGAAGGCTGTTGCCAACGCTGGTACCGAAACCACGCTCAAACGGTTCTGCCAGGAACTTGCCGTAGGTTGGCGAAAGTGATTCGCGATCGACTTCCAAGGTGCTGGGAAGTTCCATTCCACGCCATCGGATATGCATCGTTGAAATCCTGTCGTTCAGAGTTGAAGTGCGAAACTATGACGAAGCGTCTGTCAGAGGGGTTGGATGTGCTGTTCAGTCGGTGCGTGTAGCAGTTCAGGCGGAGGCCTGTTGCTGGATTCGCATCATCGACTGACAGCGGGAGGGAACCTCTGGCAGACGAGCAACAAACGCAATTTCTAGACGCGTCGCTTCTTGCGGGGGCGGCATCCGTTGTGAGGGATCGGGGTCACGTCCTCGATCAACTTCACTTTCAAGCCGGCTGCTTGCAGCGCGGTGATGGCGCTCTCACGTCCCGAGCCGGGGCCTTTGACGCGGACTTCCACGTCACGCATGCCGAACTTCGTCGCCTTTTCGGCGGCTTGTTGAGCGGCACACTGTCCAGCAAAGGGAGTGCTTTTGCGGCTGCCCTTGAATCCACTGGTGCCAGCACTGGCCCAGCAAAGGGTGTCGCCTTTGACATCGGTGATGGTCACCGTTGTGTTGTTGAAGGTCGCGTGAACGTGGGCAACACCGTTGGTGACGTTGCGCCGGACGCGTTTCTTTTTATTGCTCTTTGCCACGGCAAAGTCCTGATTGATAGATCAACGAAAGCGAGGTTACTTGCTCTGTGGTCCGCTGGCCAAACCTGTTGGCGCGGTCGACACAAAAGCCCGATGATTGGTGTTTGTTTGATTCGGTCGCAGAAAACGCGTGTGCATGTTTTACGATGCCTTCGAGCTTCTGCGGGTCGCACTGGTGTGCGACTTGCTTGGCAGACGAAACCGTGCGAGCTGTCTCGCGTGGGGTTTGCCGCCAGGCCAAACAGTCTGCCGTTGCAAACTGATCAGCCCATAGTGTGAGCCAGAGGTCCGATTCAGGCCAGGGCCATCACGAACCATTCCACTGGCTTAGCGCAAGTCTTTCACGCCCTTCTTACCGGCAACGGTCTTCTTGGGGCCTTTTCGAGTGCGCGAGTTGGTCTTGGTTCGCTGACCACGCACTGGAAGTCCCATGCGGTGACGCATGCCGCGATAAGATCTGATCTCACGCAGTCGGCTGATGTTGGTGGTCACCAAGCGACGCAGCGGACCTTCGACGGTGTAGTCGCGCTCCAACATGGCCGCCATTTGACCCAATTCATCTTCACCAAGCTCGCTGGCTTGACGAGTCGGGTCGATTCCAAGTTTCTCACAAACCTCACGCGCGGTGTGCAGGCCGACACCGAAGAGGTAAGTCATGGAATACTGGATCGGTTTGTCGTTTGGGATATCAACGCCCAACAAACGGGGCATGGCGATGCTCCTACAAAATCAGTCATACAAAACGGAAGAAAGCAGCTGGTCCAACACACGTTCTCTGCCCAAATTTCGCGGGAAATTCAAGGTTGCCAGGGCACTTGTTTGGTGCGTTGACAGACAAAGGGCAGAAAAGTGCTGCTCAAGAATCCCGAACTATAGCGAATGGTCCCCTTTTTGCTCAATGGCCACTTTCTTGGCTTTTCAGGAATTTTGCCCAAAGCCCCAGAAAGTGGGCTCCAAGTTCTCTTCTTTCCCCGTCGCCACGCGATCTCGGTGGCGGGTTTTGCCGGTAAGGTTTGCCTAAATTGAAGGTTGGCCGTCAAATGTTGGCGCACTCAGCTCACGTTTCGCCCCCATCGGGACCTCGTTGCCAAGTTTCGAACTGCGTTTCATGGTCGTCTTTCGGACCCGCCGGCACCGCTTCGCTGCTGAGCCGGCTAAAGGCGCTGAGATCCAGTTCCAGATGCGTGTCGCCAGGGACATCCGCCAGGACACGCGTCAGGTGCACTCGATCGCAGTGATCCATCATCTGGCGATAAATCTGGGCACCGCCGACCACATAGGCCTGGCGATCAGCGATCAGTGTTAATGCTTTTTCGATCGAGCCGGCAACCTGCACCGCCGGGTCAGCAAAGCTCCAGTCCGGCTGGCGCGTGATCACGATCGTGCCTCGGCCAGGCAACGGACGGCCGATGGAGTCAAACGTTTTGCGGCCCATGATCAGCACGCCGCCCATGGTCAGCTGTTTGAAACGCTGCAGGTCAGATCGCAGCCGCCATGGCATCGTGCCATCCTTGCCAATCACGCCAGCATCGGTCATCGCGACCAATGCTGTGAAGCCAACGCGTGGAGTTGAGTTTGCCTGCTGTTGCATCGGTCGCTGGTGGTGTTGCCGCTGAGAGGAGGGTTGTGCTCGGTGATGGGCCGGTAGCGCTGGTTGTTAGTGAGCATCAATGGGTGATGCGGTGCTGGTCTGTCACGCGCAGCAAGGCTGTGGCGGGCAATCCGTCTACACGGCGACTTTGGCTTTGATGTGTGGGTGTGGGTCGTAGTCCACGATTTCAAAGTCTTCGAATTCGAACTCGTCGACATGCTGGGGAACACGGTGGATCAGCAATTTCGGTGGCGTCTTGGGTTCGCGAGACAGTTGCAGCCGAGCTTGGTCGAGGTGGTTGTGATACAGATGGACGTCGCCAAAGGTGTGAACGAATTGGCCGGGTTTCAGTCCAGTGACGGCAGCCATCATCGCCGTCAGCAGTGCATAGCTGCCGATATTGAAGGGAACGCCTAGGAACATGTCGGCGCTGCGCTGGTAGAGCTGGCACGAAAGGTGCTCGCCATCGACGTAGAACTGAAACAGCGAGTGGCAGGGCGGCAGGGCCATGCTGCTGACTTCGCTCACATTCCACGCGGAAACAATCAGTCGCCGCGATTGTGGGTTGGTGCGGATCTCGTTTTCGACCCAGCTGATTTGGTCAATGGTTTCGCCGCTTGGGGTCGGCCAGGACCGCCATTGGTGCCCATAGACAGGGCCCAGGTCGCCGTTCTCGTCGGCCCATTCGTCCCAGATGCGGACGCCGCGTTCGTTCAGCCATTTGACGTTGGTGTTGCCTTGCAGGAACCACAACAGTTCGTAAATGATCGAGCGCAGGTGAAGCTGCTTCGTCGTCACCAGCGGAAATCCATCCGTCAGGTCGAAATGAAGCTGGCGTCCGAAGAGGCTTCGCGTGCCGACGCCGGTTCGGTCGGATCGGTCCGAACCCGATTCGACGATCTCTTCCAAGAGTCGCAAATACTGCAGCATGAGCTAATTAGACACCTGGAGAAAGCTCGTTCAAAAGCGAACGAGCCGTCAACGATGTAGGGGGCAGGAGCAAGATTAGTAAATTCGACAACAGCCCAAGAGCGCCCGCCAAATTCAACGCGCGGGACGCTTGCGGTGTCCAGTTGAAGTGTCTGCGATCTGGTTACAGAGCCGCGTCAATGGCGTCCTGAAGAACGGATTTGGAGTTGTTCCCACCGCGGAAGCTCTGTTCGACTTGCCCGTTCTTGAACAGCAACAAGGTCGGAATCGCAGTGATCCCGTACGACTGAGCAACGCTGGGAGCGTCATCGATATTCACTTTGCCAACCTTGGCGATGCTGTTGTCGCCAGCCAGTTCGTCAATCATCGGCGCGATCGCGCGGCAGGGACCGCACCACGGAGCCCAGAAGTCAACCAAGACCGGAACGTCGGATTTTAGGACTTCAGAATCAAAATTATCTTCGGTGAATTCAAGAACAGCTTCGGAAGCCATTTGAGTTGCCTCGTGGTTGATGATGTGAACAGTCAGCGAGGGAAAATCTAAGCCCACGGCGACTGCCTTTGCAAGTGGCAATGCCTGCAGTGGGTTCAAACCTGCCGCAATCGATCACCAGCAATAGATGCTCGATTGTAGAGTCATTCGAAGTGTAGGACAGTAGGCCAGTGCAAAAAAGAGAACTCATGAATCGAGCGGTGGATTTTCCCTCAGCCACCCATGGCTTGTTCAATCGCAACGGCCAACTGCTCGAGCAATAACCCCGTCGCACCCCAGATCTGATGGGTGCCGAAATGAGCCCCGGTGAGCTGACCGGATGGCTGTTCAGGGTGCTGTTGGACATGCCAGGAGTGCAGCCGCTGGAACTGGATGGCGCGATACGAAAAGCTCAGCGAAATCGAGGTCGCCGACTCGTTCTGGGGCGACTGTGGTTTGCCTCGCCGATCCACCGTGCAGTCAACGATGTCGACTCGGGCGTCAGGGACGGTTGTCGATCTCGGCTTCGCAACCCTGCCCAGCTGACTCAGGGGGACTTCCAGCACGGTGTCGACTTCGCCAGGGTCAGGGGCCCAAGGAAGCTGTGGTGTTTCGATGGTGACCACATGCGAGGTCACCTGATTGTCGCTGGCAAACACATACATCGGCGGCAGAGTTCCGAGATCGCGTCGCAACTGAGCCTTCACACCCAGTTCTTCGTGGAATTCGCGCAGGCAGGCCGCTAGCGAGGTTTCACCGGATTCGATCCGACCGCCGGGCAAGCAAACTTGGCCGCCATGATGAGCTAACGTGGTCGGCCGGCGCGTCAAGACAACCACCAGCGAGTCTTCGTCGTTGGCAGCTTCTGGGGTCTGATAGATCGCTGCCAACACAGCCGCTTGGCGAGAGTCCTTTCGATCGGGCCCGCGATGTCGCCCATACGAGAGTTGGGGGCCCAGTGGCGAGCCGCGAAACAAATCCGGTGACTGACGGCCGCTCAAGATGGCCGGAAGCTTGCGTTCTAATTCGGTCAGGCTAAGCGTCATCGTTGCTGGGCTGAAGCAGCCCTTGGCAGTTTGGTTCCACTGTTCCGCGACCTCCCCCAAGTCCATGTAACAGCGCGGTTCATCGGACGGTCGCCACCACGGAGCGTGACGTGGGCAGGAGCATCAGCAGGCTGTTTGCGCGGCGATTAAATCAACGTTTCTAGCAGGCGACGCAACTTGCGCAATTCGACACGGTGATCATGTTCCGCCATGGGAAGCATGTTGACGACCAAGCTGCGATCGTATTTTTCGCGTTCCAACTGGGTGACCAGTTTGCCATAGTCGACTTCACCTTGCCCCACACTGACCTGAAAGGCATCCGGTCGCGTGTCTCGAAGCTGGACGTTGCAAACGTATTTCAGAATGTTGTCAAGGGTTTTCCCATTGGCAGGGCCGGCAATGTAAACGCTGGGATCCAGTGTGATGCCCAGGCCGTCCACGTTATTGCACAGCACCATCAAAGTGTCCGGGTCTTCGCTCAGGCAATCCAGTTGGCTGCGGACGCTGACGCGGACGCCTTCGGCTTCGCCGATCTTGACCAGCTTTTCTAGTCGCTCGACTTCTTCGTTAAACGGAGTGCCAAGTGGCGAAGATGGGATCGTGACCGAGACAACTTTGGTGGTCTTTGCCAGCCAGCACAGCGTGGCGAAGTCTTCGTAGTGCTGCTGGCCGGTGCTGGCGAGCTCGATGCTGTAGCCGGAAATTTCTAAGCGGTGGGTGTGGCGCAGCATCTGAATTGCTCGATCCACATCGCTCAATAAATCACTGGGGCGAACAATGCCAGTCTCATGCAATGAGATCTCGACGGCAGTGAATTCCAAATCCGATGCCAATTCAATCGCGTCCAAGAATTCGAGGTCGGGAAAGCAGTCGAGGGAAGCGGCGATGAACACGGGAAATCCTTTCGTCAGGTTGCTGATAAACGGTGTCAGTCGAGTGGCAAAGCCTGCATTTCTCGACCGCAAGTCAGTTGCCTTGACCAGAATTCATGGTCCGGCAACAAAGAGATTCAACGCCAAACTACTCATTTCTGGCCCCACAACAAAAGGCCGGTTTTGCAGGTTTCCTGGCAGAAGTGCATCTTGCGAAACTCCTCGCGGCAAGCCGCCGCGGAGTGGAGATCTGGCAGCCACATCCGGCCGCGTTGCAAATGCGATTGGCTCAGCAAATCACCTTGCCGAGCGATTTTTTAACTGCTGCGGTGACCGCGTCACCGCGCGCGGTTGAAGAAGGCTCATCCTGCGATGCCAAACGTTGCTGCTGGCAATCGAATCGGCATCGCGGGTTGAAGGTCTCGGGGCGACTGGCACTTGATGCGGCCAGACGCCGCGTCGGGAGGCTTATTTCACCGGCAGGCGGACCAGTTTCATGAGCCGGCCAGAGACATTCCAGTCTTGAACGTACAGGTTTCCGTCTTGATCCCAGTAAGACCCGTGTGTGCCGCTGAAGACACCTTCGACCCATTGATTTTGTGGCACGTTGAACGAACGGCCTTTCTTGGGATCAGGATTGTTTCCTAGCACGGCAATGATGGTGTTGCTTTTGTTCAAAATCACCAAGCGTCCGTGCAGATCAGGAACGGAAACATAGTCGCCTTGAATCGCGACGGAGGTTGGCATGCCCAGTCCGGTGACCACTTCTTCAATGTAGTTGCCCTCCAGGTCGTAATGGACCAAACGGCCCTTGGGCTGGTGATTGCGATCGCAGATCAACAGTCGATTGGGCGTGTAACGGGTGTCCAACGTCATGCCATGGGCCGTGTTGAATTCCTTTTCGCCGTTGCCTTTGGTGCCGAAGTGACGCAGGTACTTGCCGGTTTTGTCAAACACAAAAATATGGTTGCTGGCATAGCCATCGGACAGGTAAATGTCTCCGTTGCCAGCGACGGTGATTGCTGTGGGGCTAAAACGCTTCAAGCCCAGTCCCGATTCCTGGGGGAACGGCAAACGCAACACCACGTCGCCGCCTTTGACTTTGAACTTGATGCCTTCCGCATTTTGATTGCGAGCACCATAGATGTACTCTTCGCCTTCCTCTTCGCGGATCTCCATGTCGTGCAGGCTCTTGTAGTCATCGCCCAAGTACGTGTGCACGACGGTGCCTTGGGGAGAAAACACGAACACGCCCTGGTTGGTGCTGGTGTAAATGTTGCCTGACTTGTCCACCACCACACCACCGTGAGTCGCTCCCAGTGGCGAGTTGCCGTCCGGTCGCAAGCCCCAACCGGGAACGGTCTGGAAGGTCATGGCGCCACTGCCCATCACGACCGGCTCTGCGGCCTGGAGAGCGGGGGCCAGAGGGCTGGCAATCAATAAGCTTGCCGCAAGCAAGCACAGCGAGTGAATGGTTCGTTTCATTATCATTCTGTGGTGGGGAAAGGTGGGGGGATGATCAATGCATCCAGGTTGCAGAGACGATTATAATCCACGATCGGATTTCAGGGCGCGAGGTCTTTGTGGTACCACACTTTGAGGCCTACAAACTTGCTAGTGGACCAGAACGATTGCCGGCAAGTTAGCCGAGTGGTGGCGATCGGTCGCTCTGGGGAGGTGGTTGCTCGTCCACTGATTCGGGTTGTCGTTGACCAGTCGACCGGCTTACAACTCGACCGACCATTGCTTGATGCCAGAAAAATCACGGAACCACACCATGACCGATGATCGTGATGCTGCCAAAAATCGTTTGGCCAATTCGCTTGACGCCCTCGATCAAACCAATAGTAACCGCAACGCCTTGGTCTGTTACGACCACGCGTTTCGTGTCTCTTACTACCAAACCGATGGCCAGCGGCGGGTGCACCATTCTCATTTCATCAACTTTTTTGAAGACGCTCGCGTCGAGATGCTGCGCGCCGCTGGCATCCTGTACAAAGACTTCGAAGATGCCGGCCGCATGCTGGTGGTTTCACAAATGAATTTGGAATACCACGCCGCAGCTGACTTTGACGATTGGTTACGCGTCCGGGTGGAATTGACGGAAGTGCGAAAGGTGCGCATGACACATCGCTACACGGTCTATCGTGACGAGCCAGAAGACCGCGAGCAGACAAAGATCGTGACCGGCCAAAGTGTGATTGCCTGCGTTGACGCCACCGGTCGGCCTCGGAAGTTGCCACCGCAATTGCTCAGTGCCTTGAGTTGATTCACAAGCCACACGCAGGCGGCACTGGCAAGTCAGTGCTCTGGAATTCCCGCCATCACGAGCAGACGCGTCTCTCTTGCAGGCATGCCAGTCGATTAGCGAATCTTTGACGCGGCGCTGGGATCCTTCGAGCCCTGCTTGGATTCCAGTTTCTGCATCAGCTCTTTGAGCTCGGCCACTTTCTCGGGATGCTGCTTGGCGAGGTTGTTTTGTTCACCAAGATCGTCGCCCAAGTGATACAATTCGTCGACTTTTTCGCGGTCGTCTTCGACGGCATATCCGTGGAAATGGGCGTTGGGCTTGAGGTATTTCCAGTCTCCTTGGCGAACACCCGCATTGTGGAAGTAAAAGAAGTCGCGACCACTGTCACGTTTTCCTAGCAACAGTTCCGTTTGGTCAATGCCATCGATGTGACGATTCGTTGGGGCTTCAAATCCCGCCAGCGAGGCGAAGGTCGGTAAAAAATCGATGGTGGCAAAGATCGCATCGCTGCGTCGCCCGGCGGGGACTTTGTCTGGCCAGCGGACAATGCAGGGCAGGCGGTAGCCGCCTTCGTAACAGGAGCCTTTGCCATTGCGCAAGGGACCGGAGTCACCCCAAAAGACCGATCCGTCTGGGTGTCCCTTTTTACGCTTGGTGTACTTGTCCTGATTCCAAGGCCCGTTGTCACTGGTGTAGATCACTAAAGTGTCTTGTGTCAGACCGAGTTCATCCAGGCAGTCGAGCAACCGTCCGGTTTCAAAATCGAACTCCTCGACCACATCACCGTACAGGCCGCCTTGACTGTTGCCTTTGAAACGCTCTGAAGCATCAATGATGGTATGCATCATCGTATGTGCCAGGTAAAGCACGAACGGTTTTTCCGGATCACGTTTTTCTTTCAACCAATCGATCGACTTGTCGGTGTACAGCGTGATCAATTCGCCCATCTCTTTGCTGGTGCCAGCGGGTTGGTTGTTTTCGTGGAACTTGACAACGCCAACATCATTGGCCCCCAAAGGCCCAAAGTAATAGTCAAAGCCCTGGGCGTTTGGCATGCGAGGCACAATGGCTTTGCGATTACTAACATCCCATTTACCGACGCAAGCGGTCTGGTAACCGGTCTTGCGAATCAGTTCTGCAAACGTGACTTCATCAGCTGGCATGCCCCAGCCGCCACTGCGAATCGGCTGGCGACCGGTTAGCAACGCCGATCGCGAAGGGCCGCAAACGGTTTGCGAATAGAACGATGTGAACAAAGTGCCTTGTTTGGCCAAGCCATCTAAACGCGGGGTCCGATTGGTCTTGCTGCCGTAACATCCCAGGTCCCCATAGCCTTGATCGTCGGTGAAAATGATCAAGATGTTAGGTTTGGTCGGCTGCTGCTGGACTTGCGTTTCCTGGTCGGCCCCAGCCGTTTGGTAAGGGCTCAGCAGGTAGAGCAAAGCAAGTGTCATCAGAATCGCGGGGCGGTTGCTATTCATGGGGATTAGAGAGGTCTGGAGGGAGGTTCGATCGACGGCGCCCGCTGTAAAGCGTTCAGGTGGCAGCCTGGAAAGCATTCAGGTGGCAGCCTGTAAAGCATTCAGGTGGCAGAGCATCACGTCACGTTTCAGATCACAGCGGCGAGTTTCAGAGCATAACCGAACCGGCTTTCGATCGCTGTGAGGATCTCGAAATTGTGACTCCCCGTCGGTTCCAAATCGGAGCCCCGCCAGGTTTTGGCAAGGACGCTGGGGATGAAGATCACCGTCCATGTGGGCCCCGTGATGGCCGCTGGCGGTGACGGCACTGGGGGGCGGGAGCGCCTGCTGGGGGCGTCCCGGGTCCGCCAGATAAGGGCTCGCCTTGCCGGATTGGCGCGACCGGTGTGGTGAATGGCAGGCAAATTCTGCGGGCAAGTGAGTAGAAAAAGTGGCATTTGTGCGGGCTAAGGGATAGCAGTCACCTATTGCTAGCTTACAATCGAGCGGGTCCAGACTCATGCTTCAATCGGATGGAAAATCAATCATGATGGCCGAAGAATCAACTCCCATGTATGGTTCAAACGACGTGGGAGCGGACAGCATTCTGCTCGTTGATGACACGTTGATTCTGCGTGATCGCCTTGCGATGGCCATGCGGCAGCGTGGCTTTCGAGTGCAAACGGCTGGAAATTACGAAGAAGCGATTGAAGTCTTCCGGCACTCGCCCACCGATCTGGCTGTGTTGGACCTGCGGATGCCCGGACGCTCTGGATTGGATTTGCTGCGCCGCTTGCTACAAATGCACCCTCGAGTTCGCGTGATCATGTTGAGCGGTTTTGGCAGTATCCCTGCCTCGATTGATGCCGTTCGTGCCGGTGCGGTGAACTTTCTTAGTAAACCAGCCGATGCCGACGACATCCTGGCTGCCTTTCATCGCGGTGACGAACCTTCCGTGCCCACCGGCGAAGTGAGTTTCCCCGCACCCTCGCTGGCCAGGAACGAGTGGGAGCACATCCATCGAGTGCTTTCGGATTGCGGCGGCAACATCAGCGAAGCGGCTCGTCGTTTGGGAATTCACCGTCGCTCGCTGCAACGCAAGCTTCGCAAACGAGCCCCCGAAGATCCAGCGACTCCAGAAGTCATTGAAGATCAGGAAACGCTCTGCGATTGATTCCCTGTTGATCGTCGAAGGGCGAAGCGCTTAGTTGTTCGAACGAAATTCAGGCGCCGCGCTGACTTGAACGTCGCGAATCTGCGTTTTCATCTCGCCGTTGGTGTTGACTTGCAGATTGCGGAAGCTGCCTCGGGTGCCCGGAGTGCCATCGGGCAGTGTCTGCTGGAGTGTGACGCTTTGGGCGCCAGAGCTCTCCAGGGAGAAGGTTGACTTGAGCGATTCAAATGAGGCGCGGGCGGCACTGATTTCCAGTAGCCCCTCGGTTTCATGGAGATGGCGGAAATTGACACCGCCATCAGCGACCAACTCCCACGGCGGCGGAGCCGATCCCACACGCGGACGGTTAGGAAGCTGGCCTGGATTTGGATTCGGGCTTAACGCCATTCGTAGTTTTTCGCAGTCGATCAACAGTTCACCGCGAGCGAGTCGATCCATCTGAGCAACATCGACATTGTCTTGACCCGATTCCAAGGGCCGCATCCCAATGCGCACTCCGCCAGAAAAACCAGCTTGTTGGCGTCCGATACTGACCGCCAACTGGTCGCGGAACGTTAGGTGATTTCCGAGCCACATATAGGGGCCAAGGTTCGCAGCACCAGCGTTTGGATTCTTGGGGATCAGTGAGCGATCGCTGCGCGTCAGCAACCAGCTGCGATGCCAACCAGGACCGATGCCGACAAGTTGTCCGCCATCATTCGGTGTCAGGACCAATTGATTGCAGGCAATCGCATGTCGGTCGCTGACCAGAGGTTCCGATCCCCGGCTAAGCGCTTGATCAACCTGCTGAGCTTGAATCATCACTTGCTGGTTCTCAGACCGCTGCATCAGGACTCTGTCAACGGCGGCGGTTGCAAAGCTGGCTTTGTCCATCAAGTCCAGTGGTTGAGCGAGATCGATTTGCATTTGCTCGCCAAACAACGCGGCCGACCAAGGACCTTTTTCGCCCTCGAAAACACACTCCAGATTCACGCCACCGTCAAGCGTGACGCGTTTGCCATCGAAATACAGCGAGTTGCTCCAGCGGCATTCAGGTGTCTTCAGGAATTGAACCGACGTGTCGGTCCCAGTCTGATTGTTCGGCGGAACCGTGTTCGTTGCCACCGTAGTCCCAGGATTGGCGGCGGTGGCTGGCAGCATGGACTTGAGTTTGAAATTCTCCAGGAGTGACCGTGGCACTTTAAGCTGCCCGGCGCCGGAGACCTTGACAATGTTGTCGCTGGGCAAGACTTCAATCTTGGGACCGATGAAATAGCCATCTTCCATGTCCAGTCGGCAGGCTTCGTTGGCACTGCCAACCAAGATGATTCGATCTTGGCCTGAGGACTGCATCACATCGGCCATCTCGATTGCCAAGTACTGGCCTTTTAAGCGGATCGGCAGGTCCTGTTGCTTGCCGACTTGGTGCTCGACGGTGATGTCGCCGGTGACTTGCACATTTTTGGCCTGTAAGCCGTCGGGGGTCAGCAGAAGGTTGGCAACAAGGCTCTGTCCCCGAACGATGGGGCGCGGTCTGGCCACCGGTTCGCGCATGGAGACCGGTCTGGTCGTTGGAGTGTCTGGCTGCCGGACCGCCAATCGCTCAAAGTCACGTCGCTGCTGGGCGCTCTCCTGTGATGACGCGTCTGAGATCGGCTGCCCAAAGTCAGCAGAGGTTTCAAAGAACAATTTTACATTGTTCGCAGACGCAAGAGCCAGCGGCGAATCGATCTGGATGCCGGCGGGAGCCTCTAGCTGTTGCGGGACCCAAGTCAGTGTGACCTTGTCTTTTTGAGACGCTGTAGGGGCGGGTTTGATGACTCGTTTGGGGACCAGTCGGCCAACAAGTGACGGAGTCTCGATCGTGCCGCCATCAGAGAGTTTGGCGGTCACGTCACCGGCGATGTTAAAGCCAACGGCTCCGCTGGCAATTTTTTCGGTGAAGTGGCTGATCGAAACCGGTTCGTCGGCATAGCCACCCAGAGACAGCAGCTTGCTCCACTGCACCACCGAAACCATTTTCTCGGGGTCTTTGATTTCAACTCGCCCTGCCCCGCCGACAGATACGGTTCCCAGGACATCCGGTTGTTCGGGGTTGTACTTGTAAGTGATGTTCTGCAGCGTCGCGTGAAAGAGATCGTTGGCCACGGTCACCCAATCACGCCCCAGAACCGTTAGCAGACCATTGTTGCGGTCAAAGTTCAGTTCTTGTGCGACGATTTCAAGGCCACCCTGTGACCCCAGAAAAACCTCCGCGCCGGTTGCATCAATTCGATTGATCCAATCCAGCTCGCTCTTGCGGACAAGCGATTGATTGGCGGGTTGATTGAGCGTCAGATCAAGGACTTCAAATCGAGCCACGTCGACTCGAGTGCCATTGATTTCACGAATCAGTTCGACCTTTCTCTGTTTGGACCTGAGCGAGAGCTGGTTGATTGCAAAGTCGTAAACCAAGCGTTCGTCGGCTTTCAGGATCACAATCCCTTGGTCGGGTGAGCCATCTGAATTCTTCCTGGACATGCTGGCAAGCAGTTGCTGTTGAGCAGTGGAGTCGCTCGGCCCGCCGGTACTGTCGATGCGCAGCGGCGCAGTGGTTCGGCCAATGCGATTGGGACGCCCGATGTTGGCGCTGGGCACGCGCTGAACCGATCGAGGGTAATCGTCGGCGGAAGTGCCAGGGTTGAGCGGGATCCGCAGTTCATCCAAATAGATCAACGTCAGCTTCGATAGAAACGCAGCCTTGGATTGGCCGGAGTCGGTCTCCTGGGGTCCGCCCAGTTTGCCACCGGCAAAGTTGCTGGCGCTGCTGGTTAACTCGATGGATAAGTCACGACCCTTGAGGTGAGCACCACCGATTCGCAGGTCGATCGCGTTCTGGGTGCTGATTTCGTTTTTGTCGATCCTGACCCCTTTGGTGACCAAGTCGAGCTGATCTTTCAGCGGCACGTCGCCGGGGCGATACACGTGAACATTGCCATCCAAACGTGCCCACTTGATCGGCGCACCAGAGTCGCCACGGCCAAGCCTTGTGATCTTACCCGAAAACTGGATCTCCGCGCCTTCATCAGCGGTCATTACAATGGGCGACGCTGAGGTGCCTTCAAGACCGTGTCCGATGATCAATGTCATCGGGAACAGACGCCACGCGTCTTCTTTCTGTTCCGACTTTTTCCAGTCTTGATACAGCAGAATGCCGTTCTTGGTCAGCATGCGACTGCAATTCCCACGCTGCCAACTGCCTTCGGGAAACAAGGCTGCGGTGCGCTCATCCAAGCTGATGTGTGGCCCAGCTTGACGCAGTGTCAGTTGTTCGTTTCTGGGATGGTCATGCAACCAACTAAACAGCCCCTGGTAGCCAGCGGCGCATAGCATCAGCACACCGAAGGCAGATAGGAAGTTCAGTAGGTTACGACGTCGACTCATTGAGCTGCCTGTTGGGCTGGCGCTAGGGCTGTCTCAAAACGATTGGATCAGTGTGTTAGGCTGATTGATCCGGTTTCAGACGATCAGATTCGAGCTCCCAGGTTGCCTGAGCACGCATGATGCGCTCAATCAATTCACGCACCACTCCGGCACCGCCATCGGTTTTCAAAATCCAATGTGCCGCCTGTTTGGCATCCCTGGCTGCATCGGCTGGGACCGCTGCTAAACCCACTTCACGCAATAATTTGACGTCCGGTTGGTCATCGCCGATGTATGCCATTTGGCCTAGCGTGCAACCGACCGTTTCTGCAATCGCATGGGCGTCTTGTAGTTTGTCGCGGCTCGCTTGGACCACATGAGTGACACCAAGCTCCTCGCACCGACGCGACACAATCGGGCTGCTTCGCGCTGTGATGATCCCGAACGGCAATCCGGATTGCATCCAGCGTTTGATGCCCAGCCCATCGCGAGCATGGAATTCTTTGCTCTCGTGACCCTCGGAGGTGTAGATGATCCGTCCATCGGTGAGGACGCCATCAACATCCGAGAGCAGGCAGCGAATGGGTTCGCAAATGACTTGGTCAGATTTTAAGCGGACTGGCATGGAATCGACGTAGCAGAAATCTAGTAATTGGCTTGAACGCGGCGAGTTAGCAAGGGCTAACTAGGAAAGGGTGACGGAGTCGCGAATGGGGATCGTCGCACGGTCATGGTCCCACAGTTGTTGGGGTTCGACTTCGCCGATTGCAATCAAGTCGGTGATGTCTAGCATGCCAAGCGGGCGGCGATAATCGTCCACCACCGGCAGTTCGCTGATGCGCAACTGGCTAAGCAGCGAGATCGCGTCACTTAATAGCGTCGCCGGATCAACGCAGTGAGGATCAATCGCCATCTGTTCGCTGACGGGACGATCAAGGGCGGATTCGGCACGGGATTCCAGCAAGCGTGCCAAGTCGCTATCGGTAAAGACGCCGGTCAAGACGCCCGCATCATTGACGATCATGATCGCGCCACTGCGGCGGCCGGTCACTGAACTCAATGCCATGCAATCGCGAATCGTGACGGAGTGATGCGTCATCCGGCAAGTGGATAGCGGACGCATCAGTTGTTGCACGTCGCAGAATTTTTTGCCCAACGCTCCGCCCGGATGAAACCGAGCAAAGTCATTGGCTGTGAACTGCCGCAGTTCGCTGGCTAGCATTGCAACGGCATCGCCGACTGCCATCATCACGGTGGTGCTGCTGGTGGGCGCCAGGCCTCGGGGGCAGGCCTCGGCATGTTTCCCAAACACAATCGAACAATCAGCAACTTCCGCCAGCGGACTGCTGGCATCGGCGGTAAAGGTCACCAACCCACTGCCTTGTTGACGCAACTGGCTGGCGATTTGCACCACTTCACTACTGCGTCCGGAATTCGAGAACGCCCAGATTAAATCCCTTTGTTGGACGCGCCCAAAATCGCCGTGAATCGCTTCGGTGGGATGCAGGAAATGGGCTGGGGTGCCGGTGCTGGCCAGCGTCGCCACCAGCTTTTGGCCCACCAGACCCGCCTTGCCGACGCCGGTGACAATCACACTGCCCTGGCAGCGGGCGGTCAAACGAGCGGCTTGAACAACACTTTCGTCCAGAATCTCGGCGGCACTGGTCAGTGCAGCAGCTTCTTGGCGGACGGTGTTGCGGATCGATTCGAGTTGCTGGCCCAACAGGTCGCTCGAACCTGTCCGTTGTGAGCCTGCCTGACTGGGGAAAGTCTCTGCCCGGCTTGAAAAAGTCCCTGCTTGACCCGGTAAAGCCTGGGAAGGCTGTCTTGATTGATCATAACGGTGAGCGGCTGACACGGTCTCGTTCCATCGATGGGCCAAGGATCTCCCAGCGCGTCCTGCGCTGGGACTCTTCATCCTAACCGATCGCCCGGCCGTAACGAAAGGTCAAGAACAGCTGGCCCGCTGGTGCTGTCCAGGCGGGGCTCTGGAGCCACCCGTTGATGACACGGGATGTGAGTTTAGGGTCTTTGGGAGGGATTTGGGGATGCATTGAACTCCTGGGTACTGCCCGCTCTCGCGTGTCGATACTGACAGCAACCCATTGCTTTTCCTTCCCGCTAAGATCGACTTGGCTAAGCGAAATGGAAGAAAAGCGGCTGATTCCGAACCGACACAACCTTTTCGAACCGATTGATGATTCGCTCCCGATTGCCACGTTTTCTAACAGCCTCTTTTGCCTGTCTCTCCTGCTTTGCCGTGGTGGCGATGGCGGATGATCACCATAGCGGTCGCCGGAAATTGGCTGACAAGCACGCTCCGGCAGGAATCATGGGGGATCATATTCATCAGCCCGGGCAGTGGATGGTGGAGTACAAGTACATGAACATGTACATGGAGGACAATCGGATCGGAACGCAAACGGTCAGTGATCAAGCGGCCATTGACTGGGGAGCAACTTCTCATCCGGTCACCAACCGCGGGGCGACGCCGACTCAGATGACCATGGAAATGCACATGATGCACCTCATGTATGGTTGGACGGAGGACATTTCGCTGTATTCGATGGTGATGTTACCGGCCCTGACAATGGATCACCTGCGTGGTCCGGGAAATCCGGCAGGATCGGGCACGTCATTCACCACGCACAACAGCGGCATGGGCGATTTGGGATTGGGCGCATTGATGCGGCTTTACAGCGATGAACGCAATGATTGGTTGCTGAACCTGGGCTGCAGCGTTCCCACGGGCGATCTGTTTCGGACGTCCAGTGCGCCAACGGCAGGCATGATGAATCAGACCCTGCCCTACCCCATGCGGCTTGGCAGCGGGACGTTCAATGCGCGGCCGGGCGTCACGTATCGTCACTTCTTTGACCTCTGCAGTTTTGGTTCGCAAGCCACTGCCGATCTGCCGATTGGCCGCAATGACCGCGGCTATCGCTTGGGCGAGCACTATCGTTTGTCGAACTGGTTTCAGTGTCTGATGACGGACAATTGGGCGCTGTCGATCCGTGATCAGCACGATTGGCGCAACAACATCAGTGGGCAAGACCCCGACGCGACGGACATGTTGATCAGCACGAACGTGGAAAATTTCCGCGGCGGCTACTGGTACAGCTTGGCGGTCGGCACTCAGTTCACCGTTGGCAAAAACTACTTCAATGCCGAGATTGTGCCGACGATCGGTCAGAACTTGGACGGGATTCAGTTGGAGACGGACTATTCGATCATTGCCAGTTGGTCGCTGGCGTTTTAGAGTGAAGGGATTGAAATAGCGATCCATTCCTCTTGCGATTCCTAGACAGTCATGTCTCGCCCCTTTCCGCCACCCGCTTTTAAGATCGGCGACCTTGTCGTTGACCCGCCAGTCCTGCAGGCTCCGATGGCAGGATTCACCAATGCCGCCTTTCGGCAGATGGTGCGCGAGTACGGCGGCGCCGGTCTGATCGCCACGGAAATGGTCAATGCGCGTGGGTTCCAGTGGATGGACGAGCACACCACCGAACACCCGGACCGGCTGTGGGGTGTCGCTGAAGAAGCACGCCCGCTGGCCGTGCAAATCTGGGACAACGATCCAGAGACCATGGCCAAAGTCGGCCGACGTTTGGTCGAGGAGTACCAAGTCAGTGTGGTCGACATTAATTTCGGCTGCCCCGTTCGTCAGGTCACTGAGAAAGCGCACAGCGGAAGCTACTTGCTGCGGACGCCTGAACGCATGTTTCAAATCATCTCCAAACTCGTCAAAGCCTGCGCACCGACGCCGGTGACTGCGAAGATCCGCTTGGGATGCAGTCCGGAGTCGATCAACTGCAATGACATTGCCCAAGTCGTCGAAGAAGCCGGGGCGGCGGCGTTAACCGTTCACGGTCGCACCGCCAAAGACATGTTCCGTGGCCATGCTGACTGGGACAGAATCAGCGAAATCAAATCACACTTAAAGAACATTCCGCTGATCGGCAACGGCGATCTCGATTCGGCGGAAAAGGTCGTGCACGCGTTCAAAACCTATGACGTCGATGGCGTCATGATCGCGCGAGCCTGTTTGGGACGCCCCTGGTTGTTTGCTCAGGCCGCTGCCGCGTTGCAAGGTCAACCCGTTCCTCCTGATCCGAGCCTCGCTGAACAACGTGACTGTATGTTGCATCACTACACGTTGGTCAAGGATCGTTTCGGCGAGGAGAAAGGCACTGTCTTGATGCGTAAGTTCGCCTGCTGTTATGCACAAGGCAAATATGGCGCACGCATGTTTCGCACGCATGTCGCCAAGGTCTCCACCGCTGAGGAATTCTATCACGTCGTGGATGAATACTTTCCACTGACGGTCAAGGAAAAGCCGGTCTCGGCTCAATAGCAACTGCGTTTCAAATCTCACCAGGCTCCGTGCGCCCCACGCCGCGGGCCAGTCTCATCGTTGCCGCCGGCGCCGTGAATCGTTGCCGCCGGCGCTGTGAATCGTTGCCGCCGGCGCTGTGAATCGTTGCCGCTGGTGCGTCGCAATGGATTAAGCTAATGGCTGTTTCAACTCGCCAATGCTTTTTTCCCCAGGAGCTCCTCATGTTCTCTCGCCGCCATCTTCTGTCTTTCGCCGCCTTGGCTGCACTGGCATCCACCGCAACCATTCCATGCGTGCAGGCTCAGGACGCCGCAACCGGCAAGCACTTGATGATCCTTTCGGGTCAAAGCAACATGGCTGGCATGGACCCCAACGCCTCGTTCACCCCAGCGGTTGAGAAGCAGTTTGGCAAGCAGCATGTGATCGTGGTCAAGCACGCCCGTGGTGGTCAGCCCATTCGTCGTTGGTACAAACAGTGGCAGCCGTCAAGCGGCCAAGCGGTTAGCAATCCGGACAGCCGAGGCGACCTGTACGATGCTCTGATGGAATCCGTCAGCAAGGCGATTGAAGGAGAAGAAATCAGCAGCGTCACCTTTGTTTGGATGCAGGGTGAGCGAGACGCGAAAACCAATGAAGTTGCCGTCTATCAAGATAGCTTAAAAGGACTGGTGCAGCAGATTCGCGACGACCTCAAACAAGATCAAGTCAACGTCGTCATCGGAAAACTCGGTGCCGGCCAGTTAAAGGGTCGGCCGTGGAGCCAGAACTGGGCTAAACTGCGCAAGGTCCAAGAGGAAGCGTGTTCGGAAGATCCACGCTGGACGCTGGTGGATTGTGACGACCTGGAAATGAAGAAGGACCAATTGCACTTTACTCCCGAAGGCTACAAAGGCATGGGGCAACGCTTTGCCGAGGCAGCCATCAAGCTGATC
This sequence comes from Stieleria bergensis, assembly GCA_007745635.1. Classification (GTDB taxonomy): domain Bacteria; phylum Planctomycetota; class Planctomycetia; order Pirellulales; family Pirellulaceae; genus Stieleria; species Stieleria bergensis. The sequence goes on along the minus strand of CP036272.1, from coordinate 5,313,233 downwards.
AGTCAGTAGACTTGGCAGGTGTTTCGGGGACGCTTGGGGGCGACGTTTGATTCGGCGGGCCAAGTTGCTGGTTCGGGCCAGTGAGACCGGGGCGAACCGGTCCGATTCGGCCCGGTCCTCTGCCTTCGGGGCCTCTGCCTTCAGGTCCTCTGCCTTCAGGGCCTAATCGGTTTGGTGCTCGTCCCTCTGGCCCCATTCGGCCTGGTCCTCTGCCCTCTGGTCCTCTGCCGCCAGGCGGAAAGACCCTGCCAGGGCCGAACTCACTGCCAGGTCCAAAACCATTGCCGGGGCCGAACTCATTGCTAGGTCCAAAACCATTGCCAGGGCCGAACTCATTGCGGGGGCCGAAGTCAAAACGTGGCCCTCCAGGTCCGAACGAGCGTTCTAAGCTTCGTCTTGGCTTGGCTGCTTGCTTGGGCGGCCAGACCTCTGACTCAGCGTCAAACCACTCTTCATCCAGCTTGGCCACGTGCTGTTCACGTTCCTTTTGGTAGCGCGTGACCTGGGGGCTCTTCTCAATGGCTTTCTCGATCACTTCAGCGGCTTCCAGAAAGTAGGGATCCGCTTTCAGGAACATGTTTTGAGCGTCGTAGATCTTGCCAACATTGCTAAGCGTGTCGGCAAGGATGCTATACGATTCTGGATGGTCGGGCGCGACTTTGACAAGCTCACGCGCTCGCCGCAAGGCAACCAGGAAATCATTGGTCGCATGAAGTCTGTCCCCCAATGACGCGCGGCTGAGCGCCAAGTGGTTCATCGTTGCCACCAGGTTACGCAGATAGTCAGGACGATCGGATTGACGACTGTTCAGTTCGTGCGCCAATTCAACGGCGTCCAGGTCGGTCTCAATCGCTTGGTTGAATTGGCCAGCATTGTACTGAGCGGCAGCAACGTGAATCAACGTGACCACATAGTCGTTGGTGACGTCCAGATCATCTACCTTTTGCTCTCTTAGCACCTTGTGAATCGCCTGTGCTCGCTTGGCATCCTCGACGGCGCGGAGCGGGTCACGATTTTGATTCAGGGTACTAAGGTTGCGTAGGATTCTGACTTCCAGTCCACGGTCGCTGTCTTCGCCCAGAGCGTCCAGGGCATCCTGGAAACGCTCGAAGGCTTTGGCTTCATCGCCTTGTTGCGTTTGTAGCAGGCCCAAGTTATTGAGCGTGGTTGCCAAGCAGCGTTTGATTTCAGAGTCGTCGCCCTGGTGGTTCAATCGTTGCTGGGTGGCCAGCGCATTGGCGTAGTATTGCGTGGCTTGTTCATACTGGCCGCGTCTGGCATAAATCTCGCCAAGATTGTCTTGGTTGACGGATTCGTTCAGTTGCAGCGAGAGGTTGCTGGAGTCGGCCTCCAGCAGCTCCTGCAGCATTTTTTCGCTCTGGTGCAGGTGTTCCAGTGCGGCGTTATCGTCACCGAGTTCACGTTCCAGTCGCCCCATTTTTCCCAGGGCCAGAGCCATGTCAGTTCGCAAGATGGAATCGTCTTCTGGCGTGGTGATGAAACGCTGATAGAACGCCAATGTGTCTTCAAGGAGTTCTTTGCGGATCTCACTTGCCGCCGGGATTCCAGCCAAACGCTCGGCGGTCACCAGCGCCAGCGAATCAACTGCTTCGCGTGCCATGCGTTCTTTAAGCTTGGCATTGTGAGCGCTGTTTTCGGCTTTGCCTTTTAAGTCAGCAAACGTCATCGTCGCAATGGACAACCCTAAAGTGGCCAGGACCATGAAACTGACCAGCACTAATGCGGCACTGCGGTAGCGTGCTGCGAAAAGGGAAACATGGTCCAGCATCGACGGCGGCCGGGCCACGGTCGGTCTGCCGTGCAGCACGTTTTGAAGATCCTCGGCAAATTCGGCAGCGGTTTCATAACGCGCATCACGCTGCTTTTCCATGCCTTTGCTAATCACCGTGGCCAGATCACGCGGTAAATCGGGACGCAGTTTTAGCAGCGGTGTCGAGGTTTGATTGTCAATCTGCCGAATCACTTCGGTTGCCGTGTCTGCATCAAAAGCCGGACGCAGCGTCAGCAATTCATAAAGCGTGACAGCCAAGGAGTAAACGTCACAGCGTCCGTCAACCAGAGCCGACTTGCCGCTGGCCTGTTCGGGGCTCATGTAACGAATGGTGCCCAGCATGTCGCCACTGCCGGTCAGCGACAGATCCGCCAGCCCACGAGCCAGTCCAAAGTCCGTGACCCAGATCTTGCCCTGCCGATCAAGGATCAGGTTGGAGGGTTTGATGTCACGATGAATCACACCGTTGACATGTGCCTCGTGCAAGGCTTTGGCGGTATCGCTGGCCCAGCCCACGATGCCTTGCCAGTCAACATCCTGCCGGCCAGACTCTGGCGGTGCACTGTTTTCTGAAGCAGTGTTTTCCGAGGCAACCGATGGTTCGTTGCCCGATTCCACTTTGGCACGCACCCAGCTGTCCAGCGACACGCCGTCGATCAGCTGCATCACGTAATAGTACAGCCCCTGGTCACTGCCGATGCTGTAAACGGGGACAATGTTTGGGTGCGATAGCAATCCTGCGGCGCGCGCTTCGTTCTTAAAGCGAGCCACCTGAATGCTGTCCAAGGTCGACGACAGTGGCAACAGTTTGACGGCAACGCGCCGGTCCAGCCCTTCCTGTGTGGCTTCATAGACGATGCCCATTCCGCCACGGCCAATGATTTTGAGCAGTTCAAAATCGCCCAACCGCTTCAGCGACTCCGGGTTAGCCGGAACGTGCGCAGCGGCATCGGCTTGATTGACGCCGTCAGCCAACGCGACGCCGTACAGTTGATCAAGCTTGCGCAGATAGCTTTCAAAGGTTTCTGCGATGTCTAGATTGTCTTCGATCGCTGCGCGTACGTCGAACGCTTGGCCTTGTTCCAAAGCGACCAAGTACTGATCGAGCAGGTCCGACAATCGCTGTTGTTGGTCCGCGGTCAGGCCGTTGTCACCGGAGGACCCCGCCGCTTGGGAGCTTGTTGAACCTGCTTGCGATTCAGGGCTCTCGATGCGGGTGGCATCCTTCTGGCCGTCAGTGGTTAAATCAGTCCGATTTGTCGTTCGCATTGGCTTCCTCTTCGTGCATCTTCAATGCGTCTAATGCTCGTAGCCATAGCATTCGTACCGCTCCGTTGGATCGGTCCATTGCTTTGGCGGTTTCTTCAAAGGACAAGCCTTGAAAGATTCGTAGCTGAATGACTTGCTGATAATCGGGCTTGAGCTTTGCGAGTTGTTCGGCGACTGCTGATTCGCTTTCGCTGCGCCGCATGGCAGCACTTGGTGGATCGAATTGACCGGGAATCACTTCGACGATGCCTTGGGCAGAATCGTCCATTTTTTGCGAGACCGCATCGATAGAAATCTCGCGACGAATGTCTCGCTTTTCAACCTTGAGGTGTCGATCGAAACTGCGATGCAGTGTGTGGATCAAAATGGTTCGCAGCCAGCATAGCAACTCCCCCTGTGACTTGCCGCGAAAGTCACCAAAGTCACGGTGGGCTGCCATCATGGCTTCTTGGACGATGTCCGATGGATTCAAACGTCGAGCCAAGCGGCGGTCCAGTCTGGACGAAGCCAAGATGTTTAAATAGTTCGCATACCATTGCAGCAATTGGCCCGTGGCTTCACTGTCGCCCGCGCGAGCCGCCGATAGCAACCGCATGAAGTCGCTATTGCTGGGATTGGAATGAGTTCGGTTGGGATCGCTTGACGCAGAGGGATCGGTGTTGGGGCCCGCTGAGGAGGTTGGATCGGGTTGGGTCGAACCCCCGGAAGTGTCCTGGTTGGATGGGACATTGTCCTGGTTGGATGGGGCGTCATGCGTGGTCATCGCTGTTTCTCCAATCAAACGCGAATGAATGGGCTGGGGCGTCGATCGCGTTGCCTGTCTGTAATTAAACCCCTTGGCTTGGCCTGTGTCGTCAGATGATTGACGTTTTTTCAAAAAACAGCTCTCTGTCGGTCTCATTCTTCCTAACCTTGGGGGGCGTCGAACAGGGAAAGGTTGCTTGGCAGCAGTCAACGCAGTGCTGCCAAGATGGATGAAAGCTTGGCAGCAGTGGCAGGCTGGCAAATCGTTTACCAGCGGCCACTGCTGCCAACACAAGGAGAGCGGAAATGAAATCAGAATGTCGCCGTTCGTTATTTGGCTTCAAGCACAGTCGACTTCCAGAACTCGCTCAACCGCAAACCGCCCGCTGGTCAGACCAGCACGAAATCCAGCTCTCGCAGTTGCATGTCGCCCGTTCGGATCAGGACATCGATCGTGTCACCGGTCTCCGCTAGCCGAATCTGGTAATCACCGGTTTCATTGAATTGTCGGAATCGGTAATTGCCACGCATGTCGGTTGTCGTCGACGCGATCACGTTGCCGTCTTCGTCCAGTAATTCAACTGGCACGCCAGCGACTCCGTCGGAAGCCGGTCTGTCGCGCAGAGGCCGATCGCCGAGCAGTTCTTGATCTCGAATCAAGTCCAGTGTGGTGACCTGGCCGCGGACTTCAGCGCGGAAGAAGAACACGTTGTCTTGCAAGCCACGAACCTCGGTGTTGCGTTGGATGATGTCTGCCAATGAGGTGGATCGAATGCGATGCAGTTGCTCGCCCTCGAAGACATTCTCGTAGTAAAAGCGATCGCCATCACGCAGACGCTGGAACTGTTCGGCAATGATCGTTTGTGTCAACTGACCGACCGCGGCACCCGGCACGTGATCTTCGGCCATCAAGCCGACCCACAGATCGATATGGTTAACATCGCCATACAGGGTTGCCAGTTTCTCTTGCAATTCAAGATTGCTGGTCAGGTCTGCAAAGGATTCGTAAGCAGGCAGTCCATAGGCAACACGCGTTGAGTTGTAATCAGCCAACCCGTGATCACGGCCTCGTTGAATGTTTAATGCCACCAGGTCCAGTCCGCCGGCACCGGGAGGGCCAAACAGGAAGTTCCGCAAACTGTCGACGACTTCCAGGTCAATTTCCTGAGACAGTGACGAGGCATCATATTTCAGAACCGACCCGATGCCGTTCTCCTCAAGCACGGCGGTATTGAAGAATGCTTCGGCCAGGCTTAACTCTTCGCTGACCGCTCGGCCGTCATTGCCGAAGAATTCGACGTCATCGTTAAGGGTACTATGGCCAAACCGGAACGCGGCTGTCGAGAATTCGGTTGCGATCCCGGGATTGACCGAACTGTCGTAGCCTTCGTAACGCGTGATGGCTCGCCGACCTAGCAGCGCTGGTAAGTACTCGTGATACGTGATGTGTTGCAGTTCGGCGATCACCATCGATCGGGCGTGCTGGAAAATTTGCTCGTCGTTCCAACCCTCATGCTGTCGGGCAATGTGCTCTGCCATTCGGTTGTGCTCGCGCAAGAACAGCGCGTGCATTGCGGTCAGTGAGGGGTTCTCTGCTGCGCGAATGTCGCCTGCCAGGATGTTGCCATCTTCGTCCAGCGGTGGCAGTCCATTGTCGCGAATCAACATGCGACCGCCTTCGAACTCTCTGAGCAATTCCAGTGTCGCTGCGTCACTTCCGTAGATCTGAGACCCATCAATGAAGCTCGTGATCGCATTCATCTGTTGCCGTGGGTTGTCGACAGAGGTCCCCGTCTCAGGATCATAGTCACTTCGAATCAGTGGAATCTCCGCTTCGCCGGTTCCGGTTGGATCAAACCAGGCGTCACCGGTGGGAACCTGAATATTGAACAGTTCATAGTCGGCCGGGTTGTCGGGATGCCCCGACAGATCAATGTCATGATCAAGGAACTGTCCCCAAACATAGACAAAGGCGCTGAGATCACGCTGGCTGACTTGGCCTTCCGCTTCGATCGCTGAGAGCAGGTTGCTAATCTCTCGAGTGCTTGGGCGATCAGATCCGGCGGGTTCACTGATCCCATCGGCATACTGGGCTTCTGCGACACGCAACAGGTTTTCACCGGCCGAACCCCACTGCGGGTTTTCAAGATGATTGCCGGTTCCATCGATCGATTGGAATTCGCGACGCTGTTCTGGGACAGGTGGCAGTGGGCGTGGCCCCTGGTCACGCTGGCCACGTTGGTAATCCGTGGGCTCCTGATCGGGGCGATTCAAGCGATTGATGACCATCAACGCGTCGCGAGCCGATTGACGCCCGTCGTTATCAACGTCGGTGAATTGATCGACACGTGATGGGTCAGGCCGGGTCATCGCGTTGATGACCGATAAGGCGTCAATCACTGAAACCACTCCGTCATCGTTGACGTCCTCGGGATGGTAGTGATTGTGAAAAAAGGCATCCGCAGCCAGCATCTGGCGTTGTTCAAGCGTTTCCGGTTGCAGGTGACGCTGCTGTTTGGCTGACTTGCGTCGTTTCCGCTTGGACCATGAGTGAGACGAGAATGGGTTCATGGAGTCGCCCTTGATTGAGAAGAGAGGGAGCAGGAAAAGGCGGGCAACCGCTGACGATTGCTCCGTTCTCTAACAGGGATGAATCCAGAGAGGATGTCACAAAAAGAATTTCCGCTCGCCCCCTTTTTTGACAAGCCACCGGCGGGTGTAGGTGGCTTTCCTACGCAGGGGCTCGAATGCGCAGGTCTCTCCGGGGCGGGGTTCTCCTGCGCGGGGGGGCGCAGCAGCAGGGATGCATACCGCATTCGCAGTGCATTGCGGTCGCTTACGCTCGCTCGGCGGCCTTGATGGCTGCGATGCTGTCCGGTGCGATCGGTTCGTCTCCGTTGATCTGCTCGGCGTCTTCGAGTTCGACGTCAATGATCACGGACAGTTTTGTCGGATACAGTTTTTGTTGATTCTCTGTCGCAGCTGAATCGTGATAGCCGATCTGTTTGACACCGATTTCAATCTGACGTGCGGTGATCACATTGAGTTGTTCCAAGATCCCATCGGATTCGTCTTGGTCTTCCGCGTCACTGTTTTCATCGGTCACAGTTTGTGCGACGGGATTGATGTGATCGCCTGCCGATACCCCTGGGTGAAATTGAAAGGCAATCGAGCGTAGCAGTGTTTGCACGGCGGCTTGATCGGCGTTTTCGTTCAGAGCACATTCTAGCTGTGTGGTCGGATTGCCCGCCGCTAGGGCTCGCCGAACCGAGAGGGTTCCAATGTGGCGTGCTGTTGCGTTGGGGCTAGGGATGTACATGACGTTGACAGCGCCATTGACTTCACGGACTTCAATGCTTCTTCCGGACGAAGTGCGGATCGGCAAGAGGCTCAGCTCTTCGTTGATCTGATCGTCTGAATCAGTGATGGTGGCATAGACCACTGCCGAACGAAAGTCAGCCAAGAGACTCGGATCGTGCAGCATCAGTGACTGCTGAAGTGCGACTTTGCCTTGGCTGCTTTGGTAGGCAAATTGTGCGCGGTTACCGGAGAGCGAAATGGGTAGGATGGGGGCGCCATTCCAGAGAATGGTTTGCCCTTCGGTTCCCGCTGTGACCAGCGAGCGGTTGTCTGGCGAGAGCGAGATCGAAGTGACCATTCGGTGCGCTTCATTGGATAGCAGCTCTTTGATGTCTGAACTCTCACCGTCACCTGGCTGATTCTGTCCGCGACCAACACCACCCAGATCCCAGATCACGATCTGTTTCCCTTGAGCGGTGATCATGCGCAGGCGATCGTTGGTCAACACCAGGTCGTTCACCGGTTGCGTGTCTTGTTGGACAAGCTTTGTCACCGGTTCACCGGCATCGTCCCAGATCGAGATCGTGCCCTGATCGTCACAGGTGACCATCCAGGAGTCATCATGTGCAAAGCAAACGCGTTCGACGCGTCCGGATTGCCAGTCAATCAAACTTCGCTGAAACTGGCCGTTGCCATCGGTTTTCCAAATCAGGCCGGATGTTTCGTTGCCTACCAGGAGAGTGTTCCCTTGATGGCTCAATCGAGCGCAGTTCGCGACGGTAGGCTGCTGGGGTTGGTGCTCTTGGGTCACGCTCCAGGATTGATCAAACGTCCAAACCAGCCAGCGTCCGGTACGATCAACGGACAGAAAGCGGCTGGGATCAGACGGGAAAAACTCAGTCATCACAATCGGCGCTAAATGGGCACCTACTAAGTGAACGGCTGCATCACCTTGTTCACTCCAACGACCATCCAGCAAGTCCCAGACGCGAAGGTTGCCTTCATTATCGCCCATCACCAATCGAGTGGACTGGCCTGTCAGCGGGTCGTTCGCAAAGTCAAGTGACTCAATACGAGTCGATGGACGAAAGCTGGCTGTCAGCGTTTCGAATGAATTTGCGTTGCTGTCGCTTTGCTTCAGCAGCTTGGCACCTTTACCGCCAACGACCAACAGTTCAGTGGTCTCGGGTTTTTCCAACAGCACCGTGGAGGCCACTTCGGATGCTGCTTTGACATCGATGGTTGCGAAGTCTTGGTCAGCTTGATTCCATTGCCAGAATCCACTGACATAGGGTGAGACTTTTTGCAGTGAATCAGTGGTGGGGAAATACAGGCTCACCAGGGCTCGCTGTCCGTCTTTGGCGAACTGCACCGATTGCACAGTTGGCTGATTGCTGGACCAGTTTCGTGAGCCGGCTTTGTCAACAGGCAACAATGTTGCGACCAGTTCTGGCGTCTGATCGCTGAGATCGAAGACTCGGCAGACCGGGCTTTCCAGCGGATCTCTTTGCAAGCGACTATCAATCGGTGCGTGACCGACGATCAGTTGTTTGCCATCACTGGAAACATGGACACTCATGACGGGCTCTCTGCTGGGCAGATCGGTAAGCTTTTGATACGTCTGAGCGTCCCAAAGAGCGACCTGTCCCGCACTGCTAGCGGTGACCAAACGATTGGAGTTGGGGATGAACCTGCATGCCACAATCGATGTGCCATGAGCCCGCAGGACTTTCTTCAGCTGACAGGTTTGTTTTTGTTCGGCGTGCTGATGATCGAAGAGATAGCAGTTGCCATCCGAGTCGCCGACGATGAATTGGTCGCCATTTGCATTGAAGGAAGCGGCGGTCAGCACTGGCATCTGGCGTCGCAGTTGCGTGAACAAATCGTGCTGTTCAGAATTCAGTGACGTGAGCGTGATCTTGCCCTGCTTGTTCCCGCTAGCCAGCGTTAGCTGTCGATCGATGACCGATCGGATCAGTTGTCCCAGGAGTGGCGTCTTGGTGATGCTGCCATCGCGGTTGACGACCCAGAACGTTGCCGGCGCGATGCGGTTGTCGCTGCCAGTGACGACGGTCGCGGTTTGTTGGTCATCGTTCCAGTGAATCGCTGCGGTGCCGCGAAAGCCAGTGCCGATCAAGCTGGCGAGGTTGGTTCCCGACTGCACGTCCCACAACCGCGTGGTGTTATCGCCAGCAGCAGTCAGCAGCCGATTGCCTGAATCGTAGAACTGGCCCGTGCTGGTTAACAAATCATGCCCGTCGATCAAGCGTTGGGCTTTGCTTTCCCCACCGGACGCCATGTCCCAAACGGCGATCGTTCCTCCGGCATAACCGGTGGCAATCCAGCGCTGGTCAGGTGAATGCTTGGTGACCGTTGCATCAGAGAGGCCAATTTCACTGGGACGGAATCCCATGCGACGTTCAGCAACGGGAAAGAGCGTGCGCGGCATGGAATAGTTTTGCCAACGCCAAACTTTCGCGCCGTCGAAGGCTGCCGAAATGATCTCCTGGCCGCCGGCGATGAATGCAGCAGAACGAACCCAGCGACCGTGTCCACGCAGGACTTTGTCCAGATTCCATGACGGATCAGCGATGTCTGGATCAGCCGATTGGCTCCACAAGCGGATCGTGTTGTCATTGCTGGCAGAGAGCAAAAAGGTGTGCCCTTCAATGACTGCCGCTCGGATGGAACGCACACTACCATCATGTTGTTGCTCAAGATCGCCGAGCAACGAAAAGGGATGCTGTTGGACGGTTTCGCCCGACAGCCTGTCTTCAAGTTGCTCGGATTCCTCGGCCATCTTTTCACCATTGCCTGGTTTCCAGATCAGCAGTTGTCGGTCGAATCCACCGGAGACAATGTGTTCGCCATCGGGCGTAAACACAGCGCAGTAAACCGGTCCCTGATGACCGCGGAAGTCAGCAATTTTTTCAGCGGTCCCCGCTTGCAACGCCAGTCGCCAAACACGGACTCGGCCGTCTTCGCAGGCTGTTGCCAGCGTCTTTCCGTGAGGAGAAAATCCCGCGGACCAGACTTGTTGTTCCAAGTGGTTGCGAATCACAATCGTTTTTGCATCACCCTGATAGTCCCACACTCGCGCGGTTCGATCGCTCGCACTACTGGCCAGTCGGTTGGATGTTTTTGAGAACGTCAGGCAGTTGATTTCAGCTTGGTGACCGACAAGTCTCTTGACGGGTGTCTCCAGCCCAGCCTCGCGATTGAAAATCCAAATCGGATGCACGCTTGCCGGCGCAGGGCCGGCTAAATTGGCTTGCACGTTCTTTGCCACTGCTTGATCATTCAGTGGCAGTCCGGCCACAGCAATGGTTTTTCCGTCCGCTGAGATCGCCACGCTATCGATTCTTTGGGCGACGTGATGAACGCTGTGGTCTTGAAACAGTGTTTCCTGTTTTCTGATCAATTGATCGTCTGCAGCGATGATGGGGTTGTGCCAAAGATGGAGTTGTCCCTCTTCGGTTCCCGCAACGACCACGCTGCCGTCCGCCGAACTGTCCAGTGTGCGAAAGGCTTCATTCGGTGACAGGTCGAGCATCGCCGGTGGCTGCGATGCCTCTTTTAAGATGCCCCATTCGATATGGCGAAGCTTTGGTTTAAGCGAATTGGGATCTGCATCCACTGCTGGATCCAGGCGATCCATGATCGAGGTTGCGCGATTGAACTGGTTTTGCCGAATGGATTCGGCAGCCAAGCCAATCTCGGACCCATAGCCGGCTTCTTCGGCGCGCAGTTTTTCCTCGCGCGCGCTGGCTTCTGCGACCAACGCAATGTTCAGGTGATCGACGGCAGCGAGACGCAGGATTTCGGCGCGGTCCGACATTCTGTCCGCGCGATCTCGTTGCTTGACCGCTTGCTTGCGATCGTTTTCCGCTTTGTCTTTCAGGTCATTCGCTGTCTGGGCGGTAAGTTGTTGATCGACGCTGTATCGGTAGGATGCAACCAAGAAGCCGACGACGGCTAAGATCGCCACGCCAACGGCGACTCGTGTTAGCATCGCTAATCGTCGCCGAGCGTTCCGACGCTCTTTGAGCTTCTTGATCAGGCCCTGGTGTTCAGCAACCGTCGGATCCAAAATGCTGATGCCGAGTTCGAAGTTCTCTTGCTCCAGTGCATTTTGTGCATGATCTAGAGTGGCAACCGCCAGGCCTTCGACAGCTGCAGTGTTGCCAGCCCAAAGTTTGACAGATTCCTCGAAGGCAAATCTTGCTCGCGCGAACTCGTCGCTGCTGTTTTGCTGACGGGCTTCGTCTAAGTGGACTTCGGCGCTTTCGGACAGTTTGATGCTTTCGCTATGCGATTGGAATTCGCGAATCGCGTCTTGTAATTCTTGAACGCTTTGATAGCGATCGTAGGGGTTGGTTGCCATGGCGCGATAGGCAATGTCAATCAACTCGCCGGACTTGTCGGTCGGAACGATCTCGTTGGCAGCGGCGGCCAACAACGCTTCACGGGCGTTGCCGCGTTTGGGGTGGGGGGGTGTGCCGGTCACGATCTCGTACAGCACCGCACCGATCAGATAGATATCACTGACCACGCCCAATTCTGAAGGGTTGTGGGCTGCCATTTCCGGTGCCATGTAGGCTGGCGTCCCGGCTGGACCGGTGGCCACTGAAGCCCACGGTTTGTTGGGGTCTTTGGCGATCGCAACCGCGATTCCCCAGTCCATGACAGAGACTTCACCAAACTGTCCCACCATCACGTTGTGTGGCTTGATGTCTCGGTGCAGAAAGTTGCGATCGTGTGCGAAGGCCACGGCATCACAGAGCTTCATCAAGATTTCTAAGTTCTCAATGTCGCTCTTTTCATCAATCAGCTCGTTCCAAGGTTTTCCCTGGACGTGCTTCATCGAATAAAAGGGGACGCCGTTCTCATCGCGACCCAGTTCATAAATCGGAACGATGTTGGGGTGTTCTAGCTGACCCGTGACAACCACTTCTGAAATGAACTGGCTTTCGCCAACACTGCCGGAATTGGCCAGTTCCTTCATCGGCACCTTGACCGCAACATTACGGTCCAAGGAGTTCTGGCGAGCCGACCAGACACGCCCCATGCTGCCTTCGCCGATGACTTTGTCCAACCGGTAGTCACCTTGCTTGGCCCCTTCGGTCAGATCGGCTGCTTGCTTGATCGAACGCGTGGCGATGCTAAGTGTGGGCGGTTCTGATTTTGTTTCCGTCGAGGAACCACCCGAGCTAAGCGTGTGCTCGCTGGTGCTTGAACCACCAAATGTTGATTGCCACGTTTTTTCAACGTGACGACGAAACTGAGGCGATAGCTTGCGAGGTTGAATCAAACCAGCCGACTCAGCGCGACTGGGAATCCCAGGACTGTCCGATTTAATGGCCGTCGGATCAAACCCAGACGCATCGCTAGCGGGAGGCGTTGCCGGGGGAGCTGTCGGTGAGGGCGCCGCACTGGCTGAGGACGCCGCAATCGGACCCTGCGCTGGTGAGCTGGCCGAAGGCCGATCCGATGTGGGGCCGGCTAGTGGAGCTCCTGCTGGCAGGTCACTGGGCAAATCACTGGGGACATCACTGGGGGGCTCAGGCGGTCCAGCGCTGGCTGGCTGCTTAGCGGCGGCTGACGGTGTCGAGGCGACGTCCGTCGCATCTGAAGCCGCCGCACTTGCTTCCATCACTTCTTCCGCACCGGTAAAGAAGCACGCACAACTACCGCAGCGTCCTGCAGCCTGTTCGCGCTCGTGACATTCTGAACCACAGTAGGAGCAGATCACGATCATGTTAGGGCTTCCCTGAATGTTTGACGAAAGGTTTGTTGGGCGGTTATCGTTGGCGAGCGGAACGCTTCCGCAGCTGGTGCATGCTGGCCATCATCAGTGTGCTACCGGCGGCCGCGACAGGCATGGTCCCTAAACGCTGTGCAACGCTTGGCGTTTGGTGACGCGGCACGCTGGCATGTTCAGGCAGATCATCGTTTGCAGACTCGGCTGGCTGGTGATCGATGTTTTCCGCGTCGATGCTCTTTGCGGCGACCGCTGTCATCTTAGCGGGCACGCGTCGAGAGACTGGGCTGGTTAACTGCAGCGTTCCATTGGCGTTGGCATCATTTCGTTTTCGCTGACCCGCATTGACTCCATCATCAATGACCGGTTCTAGCTCAAACTGTTTTTCAACGGCCGGTTGATCGGCTGCTGCGGGTTGTTGGGATTCTTCGGCTTCCGCTTCGATTGGCTGGCCATCACGAATGATAAATTCCAAGACCAAGCGTTCCGTTTGACCGTCGATCAAATAGATTTTGTATCGGTCATCAGGCAGGCGATCAAACAGTTCTGGCAACTGATTCAGCTGAAATCCAGCTTCGGAATCCGGGTCATCCAGGTTGGGAAGCCGATATTCGCTGCCGTCTTTCATCAATTTGATGTCGCCTTCCTCTCCGAAGCTGACGATTCGCAGCACATAGTATCGCTGTGAGACTTGTTCGGCGGAACCAATCGAGCTGGCGATGATCTGGTTTGACGTCATCGACAGGGTGCGGCGAACCTTCGAGGGAGCCACCAAGACGGGATCACTTGCTGGCTGAGCCAACTGAGTGTTGTCTTCAGGAATTGACAGGAAGAACGGGAGGATCGCCGAATCCACTTCGACAATCACTTCGAAATCATCGAACCGTGGATCATCAAAAACGGAGACGCTGTTTTCTTGCAGGCTAATGGTGCCGGCGGCAAACTGATTGATGGAAACCAGAACGGGAATATCGTCTGAAGGATTGTCTGGATCTGGCGGATTCTGGTAGTCGTGAATGAAGTCAACGCCGCCTGCAGGTGCCGGCATGGTGGACTGAACGACAAAGGCTCGGTCGTCGCCTGGCGGGGCGGAAATCACCGGCGTCATTTCATCGGTGTCGCCTTCGCCCCAGTTGATCAGGACTTCGACATTGGTTGCACCGGAGTCCGCGATCACAACGCTGATGATCGCGTTTCGATCCGAATCAGACAGTGGTTCCCCGGTGAAGGCGGTCCCGGAAAAAGGATCCGCAGCATTGATAAGTTGTCCACTGATGCTTCCTTCGTCGGTGGTTAACACGGCCCCATCATCAATCGTTAGGCCGCCCGCGTTGCCCGCGTCGATGGAAATGTCTCCGTCATCGGTGGTGATGTCGCCACCGGCGCTCAGTGAAATCACCGGTGCGGATAAGGAAATGTCACCCGAAGTCGTCGCCGTGATAGCGCCGGTCAAGCTAATGCTTGTGTCGGAGATCAATTCCGCGTCAGCACTATTGGTCCCGACGCCCGTCACTGTCAATCCATCAGAGTCACGCAGGTAGACGCCGCCGGTCGTGGATGTTGCTGAAATGCTGTCTACGTCGACATCCAGAGGCCCATTGCCAGCCAATCCAACGCCGGCGGACTGGCCAATGTCACCAACAGCAGTCAACGTCACCGTGCCGGTTGTGGACAGGCTAACGGTTGAATTGTCGCTGATCTCGTCGATGGTGCCTGCACTGTTGACCGTGATGATCCCCGTGTCACTGGCCAACGCGAAATTGCCAAGGTCGATGTTGCCGGTGGTGGAGGTCAAACTGATGCTTCCATCAGCCGTGTTCAGGATGCTTTCGCTTCCCAGTGAACCATTGTTAATGGTGATGTCACCGCCAGTGACTTCAATGGTGCTTCCCGCGCCAGCACCTGTCAACTGGTTGCCTGCGGAGACCGTGGCGGTTCCTCCACCGCTTAGTTTCAGGTCACCCGTGGTGGCCGACACATCGGCGCCAACGCTCATGGAGTCGTCGACTGTTAAATCCAATCCGCTAAACGAGCTGGCGCCGCCGCTGAACGAAGCGGTGGACGAGCCGCCGGATCCCGTTAACGTGACCGTGCCAGTGATCGTGCCCGATTGTGTAAAGGCCTGGACGTCAAGATTGCCCGCTGTTGTCATGGTCAGGCCCGTAGCGGTCATTTGACCGGCATCCGCGTTGCTCAGGTTCAGACCGTTGGCGATAGCAGCCGAGCCAAGGCCAATTCCGGTGCCATCAGAATCGTTGAACGTCGTGGATGCCGCTCCCGAGGAAACCGTGCCGGACAGAGAAATTGAGTCCGCAGTGACAACCAACGCGTTATTGCTAGTGTCTAGAGATCCGGTGGCCGCAATGTTGAACTGCCCATCGTTGTCGCCCGCATCCGTGTCTGCATTCACTGTCAACACGCCGCTGACGGTCATGTTGTCGATGATGTTGACGTCGTCGGCAGCGTTCAGGTTCAGTGAACCGAGACCAATGATGTTGCCGTTGGCGGCTTCCAATGTGATCGCATCGGCTGACGTCAAAGTCACCGCACTGGAAAACTGCAACACATCCGATGTTTCCAAGACATCGTTCGCATCGCCGTCCAGTGATAGGCTGCCGGTATCGGTGGTGACGTCGACGAAAACCCAAAGCCCGTTGTCGGCCTGTGCATCGAGCGTGTTGAAGGTGGACGCGTTGTTAGAAAAGAACAATTGACTTCCAGCGTCTAACAGCGTCGTGCCGGCCAAGTTGTCACTTGAGGCGGCCGTGATGTTGTCGACAACGAGATAGTTCGACGTGATGAACTGGACGTCCGTGCCGGTCACGTTCTGCAGTTCGCTGGACGACAGATTGAAACCGTTGACAAAGCTGCTGTCGCCGATCCCCATGCTGGTTCCATCGGAATCCGTAAACACCGTTGTTGCGGTTCCCGAATCCAGTGTGCCGGACAAGTCAATGTCATCCGCCGTGATCAGGAGTTGATTGTCGTTGGTGTCAACTGATCCTGTGCCTGCAACCGTAAACGTCCCCGAGTCGTCTCCCGCGTCGTTGTCCGCAATCACCGTCAACGTTCCCGAGGTGTCCAGCGCGGATTGAACGGTGATACCATCATTGGCGGTCAAATTCAGTGCCCCTGCAGCCGTCATCCCGCCCGTGGTGGCCTGCAACGTCATCGAGCCAGCGCTGTTTAGGCTGGTGCCGGCAACAAAGGTAATGTTGTCGGTTGTGTCCGCTGCATCATCGCTGTCGCCGTTTAGCAATAGGACACCGCTTGAGGTGACAACACTGACGTTGACTTGGATGCCGTCCTCTGCCTGAGCATCCAAGCCAGGGAAGGTCGAAGCATTGTTGGAAAACTGAATGCTGGAACCGCTTTGCAAAGCTGTCGTTCCGGTGATCGAGATCGGCAGCGAAACATTGTCCACCACGATCGCTCCGGTCGACTGAATGTTCAGCCCGTCGGCCGTAAAGGAGGCTAAGTCCACCATGGAAATGTTTAGCCCGTCGGTGACCGCTGTGTCTCCAAAGCCAACACCGTCACCATCGGAATCAATCAGGGACGTCGCGGCCGTCCCACTGGTGACTGCGCCCAGAACATTCAAGTCATTTGCCGTCACCAATAATGCATTGTCGTTCGTGTCGATGGTCGCTGCAGCATCAATAAAGAGGGTGCCGTTGTTGTCGTTCGCATCCTGGTCTGCGTTGATGGTCAACACGCCTGAAGTCGCCAGTGAATCATTCAAATTCACACCGTCGGCGGCATTCAAGTTCAGCGACCCAGCACCTGTCATTCCCCCGGTCGTCGCGGACAGATGCAATGTTCCCGCCGCTTGGACGGTGGTGCCTGAGGCGAACGCGATGTTGTCGTTTGTGTCGGCGGCATTGTCCGAGTCGCCGTCGAAGGTCAAGTCACCGCCGGTGGAAGAAACATCGATTCCCACGTCGATGCCATCGTCGGCATTGACGGTGGCTGAATTGAATGACGACGAAGTTCCCGCGAAGAACACCGTTCCACCGGCCGCCAATTGGATCTCATTGGAGATCGTGCCGGGCTGGCTGATTCCGTTCACGTAAATGTCGCCACTGCTGGTGCCGATAAAGTTGACCGCCGTGATTTGGTCGAGCTCGGCGTCAGAGATGTTCAAGCCATTGATAATGACGGAGCTTCCCAGTCCCAAACCGGTGCCATCAGAGTCTGTCACCGTAACATCAGCGGCACCACTGTTGACCGTGCCGGTAAAGTCAGCATCATTCGCCGTGATGGAAATTGCTTGGCCATTTGAGTCCAGTGATCCGTTGACAGTCACGCTGAACGTTCCAGTGTTGTCGCCCACGTCGGTGTCGGCGTCAATGGTCAGCGCACCGCCGGTGGTGGCCAGTGCGGTGTCCACCGTGACCCCGTCGCTGGCGCTGACCGTCAGCGTGCCAAAGCTTGAACCGTTGTTGATGAATTGGATTTGCGAACTTGTTCCGTTGGCGACCAGGAACGCTGATCCCGTGATGGAGCCAGGCAAGGTTGCGTTGTCCACGGTGATGTCGCCGGAGGTCTGCAGGGTGAAGTCACCGGCAGAGAAGTTCAATAAGTCGGCGGCGGAAAAATTCATCGCACCGGGAACGTTCGTGTCGCCCAGGCTAATCCCATCACCATCCGATTCGACGATCGTTGTGGCGGCGTTTCCGCTATCAACACTGCCGTCGATCGACAGACTGTCGGCGGTGATATTAACGGCTTGGTTCGTCGTTGAAATCGTTGCCCCGGTGTTGATCGTCAGCGTGCCATCGTCATCACCGGGTGAGGAGTCGGCATTGATCGTCAACGTTCCGCTGGCCGAGAGCGAATCGTCAAAGGTCACGCCATCGTCGCCATTGATCGTCAGTGCGCCGGTCGCTGTCATGTCACCGGTGGTTGCGGCCAACGTGATCTCGGCCGCACTCTGTAGCACAACATTGGCTGCAAACAGAATGTTATCGCTGCCGTCGCCAGTGTTGTTGGCGTCTCCATCAAGCGTTAGCCCACCCGTCGTCGTGGTGATGTCCTGGCCCACGGAGATGCCATCGTTGGCTTGTGCGTCCAGTGTTTCAAAGCTGGACGCGGCCGTTGCGAAACTGATGCTGCCGCCAGTCTGGATCGTCACCGTGCCGCTGATCGAACCGGGTTGAACAAAGTTGTTGACCGTGGCGTTGCCGGTGGTTGTCAGGGTCAATCCGGTGGACGTGATTTGGCCAGCGGTGGCGCTGGTTAGATTCAGTCCATTGACGATCGCAGTGTCTCCCAGCCCGATGCCTGTGCCATCGGAGTCGTTGATGGTCGTCAGTGCAGCACCACTGTTGAGCGTGCCCACTAAGACGAGGTCATTGGTGGTGATGTCAGTGGTGTTGTTGCCGCTCGAGACGCCAATGCCAGCGTTGACCTGGAAACTGCCCACTCCGTCCCCGGCATCTGTATCGGCATCAATCGTCAGACCATCAGCGGTCGTGCTCAAGTTTGCCGCCACTGTCACGCCATCGGAGGCATTGATGGCCAGGCTGTTAAAGCTGGAGGCGTTGTTTAGAAAACTGACCGTGGACGTGGCGCCATCAGCGGTCAACGTCATCGCTCCACTGATGGTCACTGGCGGAGAAAAATTGTCGACCTGAATGTTCCCTGCCGTTCCGACGGTCAGCCCATTGGCGGTAAAGTCTTGCAGATCGGTCACCGAAAGATTCAGGCCGCCGGCGATCACCGCATCGCCCAGACCGACACCGTCTCCGTCGCTATCGCGGATGGACGTCGCTGCGGTGCCGCTGGTGACGCTGCCACCGATGCTTAAATCATCCGCCGTGATGTCGATCGTGTTGCTGTTGCTATCGATCGTTTGGCCGGCTGCTAAGGTCAGTGTGCCATCGTCATCGTTTGCATCGGTGTCGGCATCGATGGTCAACGTGCCATTGGTGCTAAGCGAATGGTCGATGTTGATTCCATCGGCAGCCAACAACGTCAGCGCACCGGCTCCGGACAGCCCACCGGTGGAGGCACGCAATGTCATCTCGCCGGCTGATTGCAGTTGAGCACCGGCAATGAACGTCACATTGTCAGTCGCATCGACATCACCATCGGAGTTGCCATCTATCAATAGATCGCCAGTGGTGGTGGTGACATTGGCGTCAACGCTGATTCCATCATCCGCATTGGCAATCAAGCTATTAAAGCTGCTGGCATTGTTGCTGAAGCTGATTGTCGTGCCAGCATCCAGAGTTGTCGTGCCGGCGATGTTGACGGGCTGAGACAGATTGTCGACGATGATTTGTCCACTGGTTTGAAGCGTCAAGCCAGTCGTTGTGAAAGGATCTAAATCCGAATCGCTGATGTTCAGTCCACCGAAGACCGGTGTATCCCCCAATCCGATGCCATCTCCATCACTGTCTGTAATGGTGGTCGACGACGCGCCGCTGCTGATGGTTCCCTGGACGTCCAAGTCATCGATCGTTAAGGCGATCGTATTGTTAGCACTGCTGACGGCGGCACCAGCAGCGATGGTCAGTGTGCCTACGTCATCGCCTGCATCGGTGTCGCTGTTGAAGGTCAAGGCACCACTGCTGGTCAGCGAATCATTGACCGTGATTCCATCCGCAGCGTTCAGCGTTAGGGCGCCGTTGCCAATGATGCCACCGGTGGTTGCATCCAGGGTCATCAACCCCGCGGAGGCAATCTGCACGCCAACTCCGATCAGGATGTTGTCGTTGGTATCAAGTGCATCATCGGCGTCGCCGTCCAGCGAGAGACTGCCGACGGTGGTGGTGACGTTCACATTGGCCGTGATTCCGTCGTCCGCCTGAACGTTCAAGGCGTTAAAACTGGAGGCGGTGGTGATGAAGTTGACCTCTCCGCCCGAGATCACGTTGGTGACGCCGGAGATAGTAATCGGCTGCGACATGCCGTCAATGTCCACGTTGCCAGCGGTCTGCAGCGTTAATCCCGTTGCGGTAAAGTCCTGCAGGTCCGTGACGCTCAGGTTAAGCCCGCCAACAATGACGGCACTACCTAGGCCGATGCCGTCTCCGTCTGAATCGATGATCGTTGTGGAGGCGTTGCCACTCACAATCCCACCCTGAATGTCGACGTCATTGACGGTGATCACAATCGCATGGTCGCTAGATGAAACGTTGACGCCTGGATCCACCGTCAGCGTGCCCACGCTGTCCCCGGCATCGTCGTCTGCGTCAATGGTCAATGTGCCTGTTTCGGTGGTTAGGTCGGCACTTACCGTCACGCCATCATCAGCCTGCACATCGAGTGAGTTAAACGTGCTGGCGGAGGTCACAAAACTGACCGCCGACGCGTCCAGTGTGACCATTCCAGAGATGTTATCGCTGTTGGTTGCACTGATGTTATTGACGACGATCGATCCGCTGGTGATCAGGCTCAGGTTGGTCGCCGACAGGTTTTGTAGTTCGGCCCCCGTCAAGTTCAGGCCGCCCGCAACGGTCGTGCTACCCAAGCCGATCCCGTCTCCGTCACCTTCGGTGATTAAGATGTCGGCGGTGCTGCTGATGGTGGATGTCACGTTCAAGTCATCGGTCTGCAGCGTCAGAGTGCCGGTCGCAGCGAGCTGGTCGGACACTGTGACCGTGCCGTTGGCAATCAGGTCGAGAGCTCCCCCGGTTTGCAGGCCGCTGGTGGTCGCCGCTAACGAAATGTCGGTCGCCGAGTTCAGGGTGACACCACTGGCAAACTGAACATCATCATTGCCATCTGCAGCATTGTTGACGTCGCCATCAATGCTGATCGCTCCGGTGTCTGTGGTCAGGTTCACGTTGACGATCACACCGTCATCTGCCTGCACATCAACCGCGTTAAAGGTGCTCGTGGTACTTAAAAAACTGATGCTGCCACTGGCGTCTAGAGTGACCGTGCCGGCGATATTATCGCTGTTGGCGGCCGTGATGTTGTCAACCGTGATCGATCCACCGGTGATCAGGCTTAGATTCGCAGCAGTGATGTTCTGCAGGTCTGCACCAGAGAAGTTCAACCCACCGACGATCGCTGTGTCGCCAAGGCCGATCCCATTGTTGTTTCCATTGGTGATCGTCAAGGCGCCCGTCACATTCAGAGCATCATCGATGTTCAGGTCGCCGCCAGCATCGAGGAACAGATCACCCGCTGCACTGATGCCACTGGTCCCGGCAAGCGTCAGATCCGTCGTCGCCGTCAGTGTGATCCCGGCGCTGAGCACAACGTCATCATTCCCATCGACCATGGAGTCAGCGTCTCCATCGATCGACAAAGCACCGGTGTCCGTGGTCAAATCACTCGTGATCGTCACTCGATTGTTTGCTTGAATGTCGAGCGCATTGAAGGTGCTGGCGTTGCTGTCAATCAGAATCGAACTAGCCGAATCAAGAATCACAGTCGCGACATTGTTGCTGTTGGCTGCCGTCACGTTATCGACTTCGATCGCACCGGCGCTGTCCAAGTTCAAATTGGCTGCGGTGATCAGTTGCAATTCCGCGCCGCTAATGTTCACTCCGCCAACAATGGTTGCATCACCCAAGCCAATGCCACTGCCGTCGTTGTCGGTGATGGTGACGTCATTCGCACCAGCGTTAATCGCAGCGGAGACGGTCAAGTCATCGGTCGTGATGCTCAGATCGCCGGTCGCCGTGACTGCATCGGAAAGAATGACATCGGTCCCCGCGATCAGGTTGGCGTCCTGAGTGGTGATTCCGCCCGTGGTTGCCGTCAGCGTTAGCGATGTGGCTGCATCGATGGTCACTCCGCTGCCAATTTGCACATCGTCATTGCCGTCTGCCGCATCGTCAGCGTCCCCGTCAATGGTGATTGCCCCGGTGTCAGTCGTCAGATTGACGTCGATCGAGACTCTGTCATCGGCTTGCACATCCAGCGTGTTAAATGTGCTGGCTGTGTTTGCAAAGCTAATGCTGCCGGTGGCGTCAAGAGTCACGGTGCCACTGATGTTGTTGCTGTTGGCAGCGGTGATGTTGTCAACCGTGATCGATCCACCGGTGATCAGGCTTAGATTCGCAGCAGTGATGTTCTGCAGGTCTGCCCCAGAGAAGTTCAACCCACCGACGATCGCTGTGTCGCCAAGGCCGATCCCATTGTTGTTTCCATTGGTGATCGTCAAGGCGCCCGTCACATTCAAAGCATCATCGATGTTCAGGTCGCCGCCAGCATCGAGGAACAGATCACCCGCTGCACTGATGCCACTGGTCCCGGCCAGGGTCAAGTCGGTAGCAGCGGTCAGTGTGATCCCGGCACTGAGCACAACGTCGTCATTCCCATCGACGGCTGAATCCGCATCACCGTCGATCGACAGTGCACCGGTGTCCGTGGTCAAATCACTCGTGATCGTCACTCGATTGTCAGCTTGAATGTCGAGCGCATTGAAGGTACTGGCGTTGCTGTCAATCAGAATCGAACTAGCCGAATCAAGAATCACGGTAGCGACATTGTTGCTGTTGGCTGCCGTCACGTTATCGACTTCGATCGCACCGGCGCTGTCCAAGTTCAAATTGGCTGCGGTGATCAGTTGCAATTCCGCGCCGCTAATGTTCACTCCGCCAACAATGGTTGCATCGCCAAGGCCAATTCCGTCGCCATCGTTATCTGTAATCGTGACGTCGTTGACTCCAGCAGCGATGGCTGCAGAGAGGGTCAGGTCGTTGGTGGTGATGTTCAGATGACCGCCAGCGGTTACCGCGTCCGACAAAACAACGTTCGTGCCAGCAATCAAGTTAGCCGTGCCGGCGGTGCTGATGTCGCCGTTGGTTGCAGCCAGAGACAGCGAAGTGGCAGATTGAAGCGTGACTCCGCTGCCGATTTGGATGTCATCATTCCCGTCGACCGAAGCGTTAGTGTCGCCGTCGATCGTTAGCACGCCAGTGTCCGTGGTGACGTCCTGGTTGATCACCACGCTGTCATCGGCTTGAACATTCAACGAGTTAAATGTGCTCGCTGAGCCGCTTAATCGCACAAAGTCTGCCGAGTCCAAGACAACCGTTGCCACGTTATTGCTATTGGCTGCGGTAATGTTGTCGACTTCGATCTCGCCTGCGCTGATCAACGATAATTCGTCTGCCGTGATCAGTTGTAATTCTGCCGCACTTAGATTCAGTCCATCGGTGACCGCCGTGTCACCGAGTCCAATGCCGTCGCCATCATTGTCGGTGATGGTGACATCGTTGACGCCGGCGTTAAGCACTGCGTTTAACGTCAGATCATCTGATTCCATGGCCAACGTGCCGCCGGCGGTCATGGCATCGGATATCACCAAGTCGGTGCCAGCGGTTAGAGTCGCAGTGCCCACCGTTGCGATTCCACCGGTCGTTGCGGCCACCGTCAGTGAAGTTGCAGCATCAATCGTCACGCCGCTGGCAATTTCAACATCATCCGAGCCGTCGGCTGAATTGTTGGTGTCGCCGTCGATGGTGATCGATCCGGTGTCGCTGGTCAGATTGCCGTTGATCGTGACGCCGTCGTCTGCCTGAATGTCCAAGGCATTAAAGGTGCTGGCCACGGTGTCGATCAGGACCGAACTGCCGGAGTCCAGAATCACAGTGGCGACAAGATTGCTGTTAGCGGCTGTGACGTTGTCGACTTCGATCGTACCGCTGGTTGCCAGGGTAAGGCTGTTCGCGGTGATCAGTTGTAGCTCGGCACCGCTCAGATTGACGCCACCAACGATGGTCGCATCGCCAAGTCCGATGCCCGTGCCATCGGTGTCGGTGATGGTCACACTGTTCGCACCGGCACTGATTGCTGCGGAGAGAGCCAGGTCGTTGGTTGTGATTCCCAGGTCTCCGCCTGCGGTCACCGCATTGGACAAAGTGACATCGGTGCCCGCGTTCAGGTTAGCGGTACCGACTGTGGTGATCCCACCGTTACTGGCCGCCAGGGTCAGCGAGGTTGCCGACTGCAGTGTGACGCCGTCAGCGATCTGAATGTCATCGTTGGTGTCGGCTGCCGCATCGGCGTCTCCATCGATACTGAAGGCACCGGTGTCGGTTGTGACGTTAACATTAAAAGTGACTCGGTCATCCGCTTGAACATTCAAGGCGTTGAACGTACTGGCGGCAGTGTTAAATTCCACGTCAGTGGTGGCATCAAGGACCACGGTGGCAACGTTATTGCTGTTCGCCGCGGTGACATTGTCAACTTCAATTTCGCCGCCCGTGATCAGATTCAGTTCGTCCGCGGTGATCAACTGTAATTCAGCGCCACTGATGTTCAGTCCATCGGTCACACTGGCGTCGCCAAGACCGATGCCGTCTCCATCATTATCGGTGATTGTGACGTCGTTGACACCTGCACCGATGGCAGCCGAAAGGGTCAAGTCGTCGGCGTTGATCGCCAGATTTCCGCCGGCTGTGACAGCGTTGGAAATCACAACGTCTGTGCCTGCGGTCAGCGTGGCGACGCCAGCGGTCGTGATGCCACCGGTCAGGGCTGCCAGAGTGAGCACCGTTGCGGCTTCGACTTTCACGCCATCGGCAATCTGAATGTCATCGTTGGTGTCGGCCGCGTTGTCAGCGTTTCCGTCGATGGACAAAGCGCCAGTGTCAGTGGTGACGTCGACGTTGATCGAAACGCGATCGTCGGCTTTCACGTCCAACGCGTTGAAAATGCTGGCGTTGGTGGCAAAACTGACCGAACCCGTCGCAGACAATTCCAAGTTGGTGACGTTGTTGCTGTTCGCCGCCGTAATGTTATCAACGGTGATCGACGCACCGGTCACCAGTTCCAGATTGGTGACCGTGATGTTTGCTAAGTCGGCGCCAGTCAAGTTTAGGCCGCCAACGATCGCCGTATCGCCCAGGCCGATCCCATTGCCACTGTCGTCGGTGATCGTCAGGTCACCGGTGACGGCCAAAGCGTCGCTAATGGTCAGGGTTCCGCCAGCGGTCAAGTTCAGGGCGCCGGCGGCTGTGATGCCATCGGTTCCGGCCAGCGTAAGATCCGTTTGTGCATCCAGGGTCACACCAGCGGCGATTAGAACATCGTCGAACGTATCTGTGCTCGTGTTCGCATCGCCATCGATCGCCAGTGCACCGGTGTCGGTGGTGATGTTGGTGTTGATTGTCACCCGATCATCTGCTTGCACGTCCAGGGCATTGAAGGTGCTGGAGTCGCCAGAAAAGGTGACGGTGTCAGCGTCAATGGTCACGGTGCCCGCAACGTTATTGCTGTTTGCAGCCGAAAGGCCGTCCACGGTGACAGCACCTGTGGTTTGCAGTGTCAGTCCCGTTGAATCGATGTTTTGCAGTTCTGCGCCAGAGAGGTTTAGGGCATCGGTGACCGCCGTGTCACCGAATCCAATGCCGCCACCATCACTGTCGATCAGACTTGTCGCTGCGTTTCCTGAATCGATGTCACCTGCGATTGCAACGTCACCGGCTGTAATTTCCAACGCGTTATTATTGGTCCGCAGATCATCACTGGCGGTGATCGTGAAGGTGCCTGTGCCGTCGTTATCCGTGTCGGCATCCATCGTGATGGCTGCGGTCGCGATCAAGTCCCGATCCAAGGTGATGCCGCCAGTCGCGTACATTTCGATGTTGCTGGTCGTCAGGGCATTGATCGTCGTGTCTGAGTTAACCAGAATCGACGCAGCGGTAAGCGTCGTGGCGCCGGTGCCGTTGTTGTTTGTTCCCGCAGACGTCGCCCGGCCAAAGACCAGCGTGCCAGAGGTTGACAGATTGTTGATCTCAGTAGCGCTGATCGCACTCGAGCTGAGCGTTAATTGTGAGCTGTTTGACGTGGTGATGTAGATGTCGCCAGCGCCGGCGGCCATGGTCGCGTCTAAGTCAAAGCTGGCTCCGATCAGAGTGATGTCACCACCGTTCGAACTGACGGACACGGCGGCGAAGTTCACTTCACCTGACCCGTCATTCGAACCGCTGTGTGGTGAATCAGCTTCGAAGATGAGGTTGTTCGCACCGGAGGCGCTGGTGAGATTGGCGTTGATCAGAATGTCTTCGCCAGCTTGAAAAGCAAGCGTGTTGCCCGAGTTCGTCAGGTCAATGTCGCTGCTGATGGTGATGTTGTTGGTCGCTTGGAATGTGATGTTGGCGTTGGTGGTTTCGAATGCCGAGGGCTGAATGGCGGAGTCGGTGGCCCCGCCCTCAGCAAACAAGACCTGTTGATCGGCAAGCTGACCATTCTCCGTTCCGCTGCCATCGTCGATCACGATGTTTGTCGGGTCCAACAGTAACGTGCCGGTCTCTCCGTTAGCTGCGGACAGATCGGCATTGCCGGCAAATGTCAACGTGCCTTTGCCGCTGACTTCCACGTCGCCGCCGTCACCGGCGAGTTGACCACCGCGGGACTCGATGGTGCCGTAGAACTTGGTCCAATCGTCGGCCCAAACAATCACTTGCCCGCCGTCGCCGGTTTCGATTGCATCGGCGCGCAGCAGCACTTGGCTGCCAACGTAGGTGCGCTGTGCGTTATCGATGGTGGGGTTTGATCCTTGGAAACCACCGCCAACATAGATCGCGCCACCGCCAAAAGTTCCCGAAGCATCAAGTGTGGCCTGGTCCAGAAGCCCAACGTTTTGACCCAGAATCTTGATTTGTTGTTGCCCGTTGCTGGCTGCCGAGTCGTCGGAAACATCAATCAATGCTCTGACGATTGTGGTGCCATCAAGGCCGCTGTCTACGGTCACGTTTCCACCGGCAGCTGAGATCGTTCCCGCGATTTCGAGGGATTGTCCCGCGATGGAAAGGTTTCCACCGGCGTTGCTGAGTTGAAACTCGCTGGTGCTGGTAACGCTGGAGGTTCCCACCAGTTCCAGGCTGGCTTGATTGCCCTGAATCTCACCGTTCAGCAACAGGTCGCCTGCATGCACAGCGAAGCTTGTTTCGCCAACATCGGATTGCCCGGTCAATGAAACCACGTCGTTGTCGTCGCCGGTCAAGGACCACGTGTTGCCATCGGACAGGTCAAGCTGATGGATCGTGATCTGATCACCGCTGTTGTCGCCGGTCGAATGTGAGCTGATGTGAACGTTCGCTGTGTCGTCACGAAAACGCAGCGCGAACGTTTCACCATCCATGTCCTGAACATTCACTAAGTGCATGCCAGCGGCAAGGTCGCTGCCTAGTGTGATCTGATTGCCGCTTTGGTGAATCTCTACCGAAGCATCATCTGTGAGCAGCTGATTGCTGATCGAGTCCAGGTTCAAATAGTCGAGTTGCTGGAGACTGTCGACGCCGACCAAGTCCAGTTGCCCCGATTCGGCAGTTTCAATGGAGTGGATGATGGACTGCAAATGTTGCAGATCATGCTGAGACTCGGTCAGCGCCAAACTGTCGTTGCCCGAGGCACCATCAATTTCAATTTGCAGGCCATCAATCGGGCCGTCGACCCACTGAACTGTAATCTGATCGTTGTCTTGAGAGCCCTGAATCGAGAGAGTGTCGATTTCGCCGATGGCATACGAGGCCTGGTGGTTGCCATTGACGGAGACGTTGACTTGATCTTGAGAAATGTCAACTTTGATGGAATCGTCTTGTCCATCGTTGGCCGCATCACCGGTGTCAACAACGACTGCACTGGTCACTGCACCGCCGTTGAGCACGCGGCGGGTTTCCAAGCGAGTCAGACCAAGTTCGGCCCAGAGTTCACGGCGCCGTTGCTGATCGCGACGCTTACGACGCGAGTTTGCAGAAATTCGGCGAGCCCATTCGGTGATTTTCATGATTCAATCCCGACCCAACGCAGATGCAAAATTTGTCTAACCTGCATAAGTCTATCCATAAAATCCGGTTATGATCGAAACAATGCGGTCCAAAACGGACAATGATCGCTCGACAAACCAGTCGCTGACGGTGATGCGTCAGCACGACGTTGCAACGGCACCAAATTTGACACTCGATTGTGGTCCCACTCGATCGAGGTCCAGCGGTCGACCACTGGGGACGGCAACTGGGGGATGTCTCGCGTGGACACAGTCACGGGGCATCCAATGCACCTTTGACGCGTCAATAACCTGGGGCGTTCTGGAACGATGCGACGTAGGGATGGAAAAGCAGATGATCTGGTCAAGCTTACCTTTGCTTCGCTGCAAAAGCCTTGATAACTGTGCCATCGAAACACAATTTGACCTGTCGATCCATCGCTAGGCGCAAACGATTGTTTTATGTTCGACTTCTTGGGGGTGTTTTCCTGATAGGCGGAGTTGGGTATTCCCGGAGGATGACGGAATCCCGTTAACCATGACGCCTGTAACGATTGTGCCTGTTTGCGCTGTCATGACTGAAAACGGGACCTCACCAATGTTTCCCCTCATCAGCTGCCGAAACTGTCCCTGGTGTGCTCCGTTCTAGCAACCGAGAGACTCACGATCCCAGTTGCCTCAGCAAGCAAGATGAAGTCAAACATGAATGCGTTTCACTTTCCATTGGTAGCGTCGATCTTGTTTCTTGGGTTGGCAACGCAAGCACGCCACTTAGCCACAGCCCAGCAGCCACAGCTGGTTGAGGCTCCAGTGATGGACGTGGCGGACGAAGAGATTCAGACACCGGCTCCCCAGTGGGGTTCTTCGCCGCTGGTGACCCCGCGCGACATTCGCCACTTCACATCGACCAATGTGATCCAAGAGGAATCGTCGTCACCGGAAAGTGATTGGCTGGACATCCGTCCCCGTTCGATCGACGGAGAGACCAATGGGCTGGTCACTAAAAATCTGCCTCAGGATAGAAGCGGCATGCCCGAGGGAATGTTGCATGGCATGCCGACGCGAACGTATCGCACCGAGTTGACCATGAGCAGCTATTGGCATGGAGCCAGGTTCTGTCATCGTCCGTTGCGATTCGAAGATCCCGCCTTGGAACGCTATGGCCGCTGCGGTGAAGGGTACTTGGGGCACTTTCCCGTCTTGCGTTCAACGGGCCTCTTCATGGCACAGTCAGCGTTGCTGCCGGTCGGTTTGGCTCTTAAGCCACCAAACAAGCACGTGTGGAGCGGACCACATCGCCCGATTCTGTATTGGCTTGAATAACGCCCGCGGTTGCCGGCATTCAGTTGAGCGGACGGAACACTTTCGAGAAGGCTCGGACGGATTTCTGCCAGAGCGTTTGCGAAGACACGGTGACGCTCGCTTCGGCAATCGCTCCGGTGACCATGCTTGCCGGCGATGAATCCAAGTCCACTGTCGCGCGATAGATCGTTTGCCGCAGACCACCGGTCTTGTCGGGTTCAAAAGTCAGTGGATCCTTTAAAACCAAACGATCAGGGATCTCATCGAGGCGTGTTTGTGCGACTTGTCGAATCACTCCCCAGGCCGTGTCGGACGTTCCCGTGTCAATGGAAAGCTTGACCGTTTGGCCTGGGGTAATCTGTGCCGCGTCCGACTGATCAAAGTAGATTTCAACCTGAAACTGGCCAGCCGGTCCGACCGAACAAAAGTGTTCGCGTCGTTCCAATGTGGCTCCTAGGTTTGCCTTGTCCAGCGGTGTGCCAAACCAGTTTCCCAACTGGTCGGTCGCAGTCTGTTTCAAATCGTGAAATTGTTGCAGCCTTCGGGGCGGCGGAATCACGATGCCGTCAATGGGAGCCGTTAGAGTCAAGTCGGCATGATCTTGCTCCAGTTGCGACAATCGCTTGCGATAATCAGCCAGGACCTGGCGGGCTTGCGGAATCTGGGCGGCTAATTCAGGGTCACCACCGCGCAGGGATTCAAGGGCGGCCACCCGGACCTCTTGGGCCAATGCCCGCTCCTTGGCTTCGACCACTTGGCGGCGTAACTCTCGATTTTGCAGCGACGCTAGCCGATCGCCTGCTTGGACCGGGTCACCTGGCGCAACATGGATCTGCCACAATCGTCCCGGCATCGTGACATAAAGGTGCCGTGCATCATGGGGCTGGATCAAGGCAACCGTCTGCAGTCGGGTCGGTAGCGGCAAGAAACAGACCACGGCAATCACGACGCCCATGCCAATCGCGGTCAGCAATAAATGGCCGCTGCGAAAACGTTTCCACATTCCGGGGGTGCTCACGATTGATTTGAGATGATTGATCGGACCGGTCGCCATACCAAGCAACAGCATCAGGGCAAATAACTTGGCCCAACCGGTCGCGTCATAGCGTTCGCAAAAACGATAAAACAAATACAGAATGGTGGTCACAACCACCACGCGATAGACCAGCGAGGCGATCGCATAAAGTAACAGCCAAACCGTTTTGATCCGCGTTCGTGGCTTTGTTTGTGACTTGATGCCCAGCAACCATCGGCCGCAGTAATGCTGCAGCATGCGGCGCGAATCCTGCCAGAGGTTTGGAGCCTGTAACCAGTCCGACAGAATGTAATAGCCATCGTAACGAAGCAATGGATTGCCGTTTAACAGCACCGTTCCAATGGAACAGATCAAAACCACATTGAAGCAAATCGTGTTCAAAAGCCCAGGCTGTGTGTACCACCAAAGGATCGTGCACAGCGCTGCTAGGACAAGTTCGACAAGGATGCCTGCAGCACCAATCGCAATCCGCTGCCAGCGGTTGGACAGTTTCCATGAATCCGTCACGTTGCAGTACAGGCACGGTGTGAAGACCAAGAGCATCACGCCAATTTCATGGCAGTGGCCACGGAAATGTCGGCAGGTATAGGCGTGTCCCAGTTCATGAAGCACTTTGGTGACGGCCAACGCAGCAGCCATCAGCACGACGTTGCCCGGACTGCTTAACGCCTGGAAATCCGGCAACCGTGCAAGCATGTCCGACAGGTTGAAAACGACCAACATCAAGGCAAGTGTCAGGACGCCCAGCACTACCGCCAATCCGCTAAGCGAGAAAAATCCCGCCACGGCATTCGACGTGCGGTCAAGGAACTTGGTCGGATCGATCCCCGGGAAACGGATCGCCAGTGGATTGGCCAGCATCGCCAGTCGTTCCCTGCAACGCACGTCGCGATGACGTTCCAACAAGCGATCGCCTTGATGATTTGCATCCGCAATCACCAGCCCATCACGATGCAGTGTGCTCAAAAAGTGCTGTAAATGGTGGCTCGAAATCTTGCGTGGTGTGAAACGCTGTTCAAAGAGTTGCTTGAGGTCCGACAGACGCCGGGTCCCGTCCAGCCACTGCAGGACCTGATACTCCTCGTGACGCAATTCAAAGTATCGCAGTGCAATCGGATCCTTGACCACCCAGATCTTTTCACCGCGTCGTTGCTGCGCAGTGACTTCCAGGTCCACGCGTCGGCGTAGATGGATGGCGGACTCGGTAGGCACAGCGATGGACATCGGTGTTGAAAAATCCCTTTGTCGGCAAGGATCAGGGAATCTTGATCGTGATCTCTGCTGCAACGCCCGGACGCATGCGTCCATCTGAATTGTCGAATTCAGCCCAGACCATGACCTCTCGATTCACGGGATCGACGATGCGGCTGACAAAGGAGATGTTACCGGTGCAAGTGACTTTCTTGTTCTTCAACAGACTTTCGATGGTGACCTCGACGCCTTGCA
This sequence comes from Stieleria bergensis, assembly GCA_007745635.1. GTDB lineage: Bacteria > Planctomycetota > Planctomycetia > Pirellulales > Pirellulaceae > Stieleria > Stieleria bergensis. The sequence continues at coordinate 5,281,906 of CP036272.1, read as the reverse complement.
GGTCTTGAGACACTTTGTCCGCGTCAATAAAGCCCTGGACTCGCAGTCGATCTGTACGCACCAAGTGCATGATCACGTCGCCTGGTTTAACCCACTCGCCACGATGACGCATGGTGGCAACCACTTCACCGCTGAGAGGTGACTTGAGTTTGCGTAACTCAACCTTGCGTGCCGCAACGTCGACAGCGTTCTTTGCCAGGTCGCGGCGCAGCGCGGTTTGCGAGACATCTCGTTCGGCCTGCCGTAGCTCTGCAGCTGCGGTTGCCATTGCGAGTTCAGCTTGATCGATCTCGGTTAACGAAACGCTCTTGGGTTCATTGATGTCGATCTGCTTCAGTCGTTGGAACAGGACGGTGTTGATGCGCAGTTTGGTTTCTGCCGCCTCAATCGGGATGCGATTGGTTGCTTCATGTTCTGCGATGGATAGTTGCAGCTTGGCGCGCTGGAGCTCAAGTTGCATTTCCGAGTCATCAATCTTGCCCAGCGTGTCTCCCTCCGAGACGACTTGGCCTTCATGGACCAACAACTCGGTCAAAGGGCCTTCTGACTGGGCCGGGACTTGAACTTCATCAATGATCTGTATCAGGGCCTTTTTGACCGTGATGACCTCTGCAGACGTTGCTTGGGCGAGCACAACCGAAACCTGGCTGAGAACAACGATCACCAGGATCAGCTTGGCCATGTTTTGCTTCAGGCAATGGAGTGATGTTTGCATGGAATCGTGACTCGATGAGGGATGGTTGATGGGATTTCTGGCGTGGCGGTCAAGGAAACGCGGTGCCCTGAAAGGACATCTAGCGGTCAGAACAGTTCGCGACGGATCGAAAGCCAGATGTCGTGTGTCCAAACGTACCAGAGTGATTTCCGTCCACAGTTCACTTTGGCTTCGACGGTGGTCCCGGGACGCAATTGCTTGACCGTCGCTGGAGGTACGGTCAAGGTGACCTTGGTGACCGCCTGTCCATCAACGACTTCCGAACGCAAGCCGATCCGCGACACCGTGGTCTGCGTGACAGACCCATCGCCGGGCGAGACCGTGAACTGTGCCGTCAGCGCTGTTTCACTGGCCGCTTGTGCATCCAACAGGTGTCCAATCTGATGGTCGGGGATCAGCAATTCAATTTCCCAGGCCTCAGCAAGATTCGCTACGCTCAGCAGGCGTTGGCCGCGGGTGACCGGGCGATCAGCCAATAACTGATCCGGGTCCCAGGTTAACACGCGGCCGCTAATCGGGCTGGTCAGCATGAGTTCAGCAATCTGCTGATTGACCAGTTCAATCTGCGCCTGCAAGCTGCTGCGTCGCTCCAGGAGTTCTTGCTCCTCTGCGGCTAAGCGGCCCGAATTGCGATCCGTTGGCCGTTGTTGCAGACGCTGAACACGTTCAGAACTGACGGCCAATAATTGCTTTTCAGCCGCCCGGTCTTCACCAAGCAATCGTTGCAGTTCCTGTTCCAGTGGCGGACTGCGCATCTCGATCAGCTTTTGGTTGCGTGTCACGTTTTGCGTGGCTTGATCAATCAATACCTTAAAGACACTGGCGTCGCTGGGGGCGAACACGTGGCTGATCTTGGTTGGCTGTGCGTTGCCAACACTGCGCACTTGGTGCGTGATTGGAACCATGCCACAGATCACAATCAACACACCCACCGCCAGCAACCACTTCCACAGGACGCGGCGTTTGTTTTCACCTAGCTGTGAGGCGTACTTTTTCGAAAACCGATGCAGTGGAATCGCTTGGAACTGCAAGGCGTTGCGGATCGCAGAACTGGCCACCGCCGTCAACTGCAACATGCGCGTTTCCGTGTCCGGAGCATCCAGGCCCTTGTGTCGCCGGACCCAGCCTGCATTCGGTTCGGCTTGCTGCGAATCAATCGCATCCAGGTCCTCCAGGATCAATAATCCAACACAGTGCTGCGGTGAATCGGCTTGGTTGCTTCGCTGGGCGTCTTCCGATGAGTTCCCAGAGACAGGCCCCGATGCGGCGTCTTCGGTGTCTGTCCATGGCAGCAAGGGAATGACGTCAACATTGCGGCTATGAGACTGGTCCAGGAATTCGCAAAGCGGAGTTTCCAGCTGGGGTGGCAGTGCCTCCGTGCTGCCGCGATAGCGAAGCCACTGTCCGGAGATCGCTACCGCGTCTGACAACGATTGCATGGCCACAACCAACGCTGAACGTGAATCAACGGTGTCAATACCACTGATCGCGGCGACTTGCCAATCACTGCCTCGTGGGACCACCACGCTGACTCGATCGCAACCCACAAAGACTCGCCCATCGCAGGCAATCTGATAAGCCGTCCGTTCTAAGTCCAAGCTGCCGTGCGCTGACTGTGTCAGCGATTCATACAGCCGCCACTGATGGTTGCTTCGCGTCAGTTCTAGCACTTGATGGCGACGCAGAAAAACTTCGGTTTGATCTGCGATCAACGCCAGCAATTGTTGATTGCCCGCCAAGGCGTCCGAGGGCAGATCGGCATCTTGCAAAAACTCCAGGGCACCAATGCGATGGCCATCAAGCTGAATCGCAACGGCGATGCGAAGAATCCCGGTCGCACGGGAACCACGCTGCGCTGTGAACGGGATTTCAGTGGTTTGCCGGATCGACAATTCGGTCGGCCCATCGGATTGCAAGAGCTGGCTGGCAACCGAGTGATCGTTCCAGAGGCCAGTCTCCACCTGATGACCCGCTGCATCGAAGCAAGCCGTCAGCACGGGCTGTCCGTCGATTGAGGTCGACCACCATAGCGCGCCACGACCATCGATCAAGCCAATGGCCGCCGGCAGACATCCACGCGCGAATTCAATGACGGTGGAACAGTTGGTACTCAGTTCAGCAAGCTGGCCGACAAAGCCTTGGATTTGGTCCCAGTCCGAATCCTGATGAGGGTGATCAGGGTGGCCCTGTTGAGTCGTCGGCGATGCTGCGTTGGATTTCGAAGCTGGCGCTGCGTTGGATTTCGAAGCTGGCGCTGGGGGACCATTGTCCATTGATCGGTTGCTCTGGTTTCAACGGGTCTGGCTGCAGTTGCCTGCTGATTGAAACGGAGTCGTTGGACCACTCCGCCGTTGAAATCAACTCGGCAATTCCACGGTGCGAACTGGCAGGGAAAGTGCAAAAACCGCTCGCCAATCAACCGTCGCGTTAATTGCAGGCAATTGGGTTATCTCGGTCGTTGTCCCAGTCGCCCAGTAGGGTCTGGCAAAATAGGCGGACTGTTCAGGTTACAGCGATTCTACCAAAACCAACGATTTTATCGAAAACAGCAAACATTCAGGAGGGGAATCTGCCGACAAACTTCTTGGGGCTGTCATCGTATCACTGAACTATCCATTCACGCTACAGAACTGAACGACTTTCGATGGCGCGCAAACACGCAAAGCCCTGGATTTTCGCACTGCTGACGGTCATTGCCGTCGGTGGCTGTGCTTCGAAGGTCAAGATCGCTGATTCTTCTCTTCAGCGCATCTTGTCATCTCAAGCGGTGAAGCGAGATTCAGGTCAACGAACAACCCAAACCACCATCACTTCGATTCCTGAGGGATCGCAGCCGTTTACGGTCACGGGCAGCCAGTCCGCAAACTGGAAGCCCCCGCAGCGGTGGTCGTTGACCATTGATGAAGCGGTCCAGATCGCATTGTCCAACAGCACGGTGCTGCGAGATCTGGGAGCTCGAGTGATTCAAACTCCCGGGCTGACGCCAACAATCTACGGGCCAGCCATTCAGGCGACCAATCCCACCGGCGGTGTGGAAGCGGCTCTGAGTGCGTTTGACGCTCAAGTCGATGGCGAGCTTGTTTACGAAGACAATGACCGAGTTCTGAACAACGAGTTCATTGGTGGTGGCGTCAACTTCTATCGCCAACAGCTGACCTCGTTCGAAAACAGTCTTAGCAAACGCACCGCACTGGGGACTCAGTACACCCTGCGGCACATCTGGGAAGGTGACTTAAACAACGCCGATCGCAACCTGTTGCCCGGCCGAGCCTGGGCATGGAACTTTGAGGCCGAAGTCAGCCAGCCACTGTTGCAAGGCCGTGGAGCGGATTTCAACCGCATCGCAGGACCGAACAGCATCCCCGGAACTTATAGCGGTGTCGTCATTGCTCGCTTGAATGCGGATGTGACCGTGACGCAACTCGAGATCGCGTTGCGAGATTTCTTGACGGACGTCGAGAACGCGTACTGGGATTTGCACTTCGCCTATCAAGATTTGGAAATCAAAAAGTCCGCTCGTGACCGCAGCCTGAACACTTATCAACTGCTCAAGGCACGCGAAGGGCTGTTGATGGGAGCCGAAAAAGACAAAGTGGCTCAAGCCAGGGAACAGTACTTCCGCTTTGAGCAAGACGTTCAAGACGCGCTGGCAGGACGCTTGGTCACCGGCACTCGAGCCTTTAACGGCAGTGCAGGCGGGACCTTTCAAGGCGTTGGCGGTGTTTATGTCAGCGAGCGTCGACTGCGGATGATCATGGGCTTGCCGATCAATGATGGTCGCTTGATCAATCCCTCCAGCGGTCCCTCCCTGGCCCCGATTGCCTATGACTGGGACGACTTGGTTACCAAGGGCTTAACACGCCGTACCGAACTTCGCAAGCAGCGATTGATCGTGGACAAATCATTGCATGAGCTCAATGCGAGTCGCAATTTCCTGTTGCCACGGTTGGACATTGTTGGACGTTATCGCTTTCGAGCCTTGGGCGATGGACTCTACGATCATCGCGTTGATTTCAACGGCGACCCCGTCGGCACGGGAACGCACGAGTGGATGGCAGGTCTGTCTTACAACTATGCCGTTGGCATGCGACAAGCGAACTCCGCCGTTCGAAACGCTCAGCTGACTTTGTCTCGCGAACGAGCCATGCTAGGTGAATTGGAACGCCAGGTTGTCTTTGGTGTCAGCAACGCCGTCGCTGAAACCGACCGCGCCTTTTCGATTCTACGCACCGCTCTGAACCGCGAAGACGCCGCCCGCGAACAGTACGACATCCTTTCCGGTCAGGCTCAAGAAGCCGCACGGCAGTTTGATTTCAATTCGCTGTTGGACTCCGAACGACGCTTGGCGGACGCTTCCAACGCCGTTGCCCGTGCTCAAGTGCAATATGCCTTGTCCGTCAAGAACCTGAACTTCGAAACAGGGACGCTGATGGAGTTCTACAATATCCACATGTCAGATCGAATGAATGAAGATCGCAATGTGATCTTGCCCACCGGCGGCACCCCAACGATCAGCGTGCCAACGCAAGAATTGATCTCGACGGAGTCTGGAGAGGTGTCTGTCTTGCAGACGCCGGACTCGATCGACTTGGGAAACGGGGCGGTTGGTTCCGGTGACACGCCTGATCCACAGCTGAAACTGGAACAGGGCGAGCAAGTCGTTCCCGGTTCGATCATCTGGGAAGAGAACCAGTAAGCTGGCAATCGCAGTAAGCTGGCAATCGCAGTCGGCTGGCAATCACATGAGTCCCGCAAGACAGGACGCCACCGAGCCGGTGTTGCGCCGCTCATGTCGCTGCGTTTCGACGCTTATTCGCGATTCTCTTTCTGAAGGCTCTGGGCGTTTTTCTTGGTTTCTGCCTCGACCTCTTGTTCTCTGGCGACGACCAGTTCAAGGTTTGCCACCATGCGATCCGAATACTGGGTGGCACTGAAGTTGCCGCCGCGAAACCAGATCAGTAACGGTGACAGATAGTCTTTGGGGGCCAGTTCTGGGGCGGCGGGACCGTACCAAGCGGTGCTAAACCATCGGCCAGTGTTGGAGTCGAATTCGAATTCACCGCCGAGGCCGCATTGGATGGGAGCACCCATGATCTTTTCCGCGAACAGCAAGGTCTCGTCCGGCGGAAGATGCAGTGTGTCCACCATCAAGTTCAAAAAACGAGCGGTGTTGCGACTGGCCTGCGCAGCACGTTGATAGAGCAACTGGTTGACCCAACCTTCGAGTTGGCTGCCGTACAAACTGCCGACTCTCCCACGCACCGTGGCCATGTCTTCAGCTTCGGTGGCTTCCAGGTAGGGCAGTGTCGATCGCAGCACGTCTTGTTGAAACGAAAGCACGCTGAATCCTCCATCGGTATAGCGATACAAACCGCCGATGAGGCGATACATGCCACCACCGATTGGGCGTCCTTTGCCAAGGTTTAGCGGCAATCGATCCAGCGCCCCCGGTTGTGGCCAAGCACCCAAATAGGCAGGCAATTGACGCAGCGCCATGTACGTCCGAAAAATGCCGTCAAAGTCCTCGGGCATCGGAGGATAAGAGTCTTTGATTCCCATGAACAAATGGGTCGCCGGACCGAGCGCCTCGCTGGCAACGTGAGCCTGGACAGAAACCAGGTCATCCGGCGCTGCGGAAAACTTCACGCGCGTCGGCGGCCCGAGTTGCTTGCTGATCTTGCCGTACTTATCCGGCACCAATGGGGCGATCTCAGCGTGGATCGAAAGTTGTTCCAGTTGCGGGTGGCCGGCAACGTCGGAACGTTTGATCGCCAAGATCAAAGGATCCAATTGGGGAAACGCTCGCGAGTATTGATCGGCAATCTGTCGATACCACGCTGCCTCTTCGGGAGTCACTCGATCGATCTGAACATCTGCGATGGGCAGGAAGTGTCCTCGGGCGCCTCGCATCGTGTCCACCACGTCGTCGCCCACGCCAAACACTCCGCTGCCATCGGCACGGGTGCCAAACGAGATCGGTAAGTAACCGTTTTCGATCAAGGTCTCCAGCCCCAGTGGACCGTCCGCTGATGGTGGAATCAGCCCCTCGGCCCGAGCCATTTGGCGAGCCAGATAAACCAAGGCAACGTCGCTTTGAGCAGCAATCCGCCGCCGCAGCTCGATCATTGTTTTGGGGGCCAGTAACCCTTGCAACATCTCGGTTGGAAAGTAAGCAAAGATCGTGTCCTTGCGAGACTCAGGGACCAGCGTTCGCGAAAGACGAAACTGATCCGTGCTGGCCAGTGACTTCTTGTCATCACCCACTGCAAAGAATCGTTTGACCAGCGTTTCGCTGTTGGTAATAAAGAAGTAGCCGTCGTCTTCAGCCATAAAGGAACGCAGGCGATGATCGGGAGTGCTTAAAAACGAAACGGTCTTTCCGGCGATTTTGACATCCTTCAATGTCGCTTCATCATCCGCGTTGGCCTTCGCTTTGCGCTCGGAATTCATCGAAGAACGCAGCAGGAATGCGTTGGCGGATTGAATCAACACCCCCATCGAAGCGCCATCGTTGGTGAAAATGTCAGTGCCGATGACCGCTTGGTCGGTGACCACGGTGGGGCCAAACATGCGCGTCATTTGATTCAGTTCGACAGCAATCTGTTCTTCAAATAGTCGCGTCCCCAAATTCTTGACAACGGATAGCGAAACCATGCGGCCGATGTCCCCGCCATACTCTTTGCTCAAATCTGCGAACCAGAGGTAGTTTTCAAACGATCCAAATCGCAAGTAATAACATTCCGGCGGAACCCGCGTGGCAATCGGTTCGATCTCGATTTGATTCGGCAGGTTTGGCGGTGGAGCCTGACGCCAATTCGGAGGCTGGGGCAGTGGCTGATTGGCTTGTTGGCTTAGCTCAGGGCCTTGGGGCTGATTGTCGTGGCCCAGTCCTGCTGCTGTGCGACGAAAGATCTCGTTGGTGACCGACGGCGATCCAGAAAGGTACTTCAGCGTGTTGAGCAACAGATCGTCCGGCTGGTCTTGGCGAACGAACCACGGCGGCAAGGGAGCTCCCGTGCGCCCGCTTAGCATGGCCACCAAGTAGGATTCAACACGAGGCGGATACTTCGCTTGTTCAATCATCATTTTGGCGTGAGCTTGAAACCCGCTCCACCAAGCGCTCATGCCAACGGCGTGGTCTTGAGCCGAAGTCTGGGGTTTGATTTCGTATTGGCCAATGACTCCTGAAGGATCGCTCAGTTGAAGACGCAGAGGAGCTTCACCGGTGAACAGAAACGACACGCGGCGAGCGATGATCTGAGTCTTGGCGGCATCACGATCGGAGATCTCTTGGATCAAGTTGCCGATCCGACGCAGCAGGCGACCATTGCCAGGTTGTGGCACCGGGGTTTCAGAGGTCGGGGTGATGGGGGTGCGAACGTCGTCGCTGATGCTGTAGAAAATCCGACCAACGGTTTGCCCGTCTTCCTTGATCGATCGCTGCAGGTCTTGGACCAAGATTTTTGGGCCCGGTGCGTCGCTGCGAATCGGGCGCTGCAGCGGATACTCGATGGTGGCAACCCCGTAAGGCTGATTCTGGTCGCCCAAGTAGGCTGCCGCACGAATCGTGTTTGCCGCTGCCGGCGGTTGCGGAGGCTGACCCTCAGCGGAGGGAAGGTGCCCCAGTCGCAGGCCACCGAGAAGACAAACGAAGAGCGCGATCCAGCGCGTCACGGCTGGAAAACTCTTGGGAGCGTGCTGTTGCGAAGCGAGCATGAAGCTACCTTGCGTCGGTGGAAAGGGTTCTGCCGAGCAGCCTGCAGCCTGCAGCCTGCAGCCTGCTGACCAGGATGCAGCTTAGCAGGGACAGTCGGCTCACAGGTGGTCCGTTGGCGCCCAGCCGAACCGCCGGTGTGATTGGTTCAAGTCCGGAAATACGGGCTCTTTTGCACTGCCCGGGTCGTCAGCAAGGCTGATTCAGGCGATACTTTACCCGGTCATTGGATGGTTCGTCCATTCGGGGCGAGGGAAGTCACTCGGCTGCACTCGTTGAGTGTCCGCTGGATGCTTCACCGCTGGCCTCACATTATTCCCTGATTCCTAGCTCGTGGATAGTTACATCGTGGACAGTCCCTCACGCAGTGGCGTTTTTCAAGCCAGTACCGACGCTCGATTGGAAGCCTTTGCTGAATCGATTTCCTTTGACAAACGTCTTTATCGCCAAGACATTCGCGGTTCGATTGCTCACGCTCGCATGTTGCAAGCCAACGGGCTGATCAGTGAGTCAGATTTATCCGCCATCGTCGACACCTTGCAGCAAATCGAGACCGAAATCGAAGCAGGTGACTTCCCGATCCGCTTGGAACTGGAAGATATCCACATGCACATTGAATCCGTCTTGATTGACCGGATCGGTGATGTCGGGCGGAAACTGCATACCGCTCGCAGTCGCAATGATCAGGTTAGCACCGATGCCAGAATGTGGGTGCGTGAATCGATCGATCAGGTTGATGCCCTGTTGTTGGAGCTGCAGCGATCGTTCTTGGGACGCTGCGAAGCGGACATGGATGTGATTCTGCCAGCGTACACGCACTTGCAACGGGCCCAGCCAGTGCTGGCGCCGCACTACTGGTTGGCCTATGTGGAAAAGTTTCAGCGGGATCGGGATCGACTCGCTGACTGTCGCCGCCGCGTGAACCAGTCACCGTTAGGAGTGGCCGCTGTCGCTGGAACAACGTTGCCCATCGATCGCCAGATGACTGCCAACGCGTTGGACTTCGAAGGCGTCACTGCCAACAGCTTGGACACCAGCAGTGACCGTGACTTTATTCTCGAGTCGGCCTTCGTGCTTTCCCTGGTCGCTTCGCATCTTAGCGGTTGGGCTGAAGAATGGATTTTGTGGAGCACCGTTGAGTTTAACTTCATCAAAATGCCGCAACAGTTTTGCACCGGCAGCAGCATCATGCCACAGAAGGTCAATCCAGATACCTTGGAACTGACCCGTGGCAAGTCCGCTCGCGTGATGGGCAATTTGCAAACCTTGATGTTGCTGGTTAAGAATTTGCCGTTGGCGTACAACCGTGACTTGCAAGAAGACAAGCCACCGTTGTTCGATTCCTTTGACACCATCATCGCCATGCTGGAGTTAGCCATTCCCATCGTCGCTGGCAGCCAGCTCCAGCGCCAGGCGATCGCCGCACGCATCGAAGAGGGATACCTTGATGCGACCACATTGATGGAATGGTTGATCAAGAAGGGCATGCCACAACGCACCGCGCACCATGCCGTTGGCGCGATCGTAGGGCAGGCCATGGAGGCCGGTGTTCCACTGGCCGATCTCTCACTGCAAGCCATGCAGCAGCATGCAGCGGAGATCGATGAAAGCATTTTCGAAAGTCTCGGCACCGCCAACGCAGTTGCCGCCTTCACCAGCTATGGCTCGACCGCTCCGGACCAAGTTCGCCAGCAGGTCACCTCTTGGAGCGAACGGTTGAAATAGTTCGCGATCGCCTCGCTCGCAGCCCGTTTCAGCGAGCTAGCAGCTGGTTTTACTCAGCGAAAAGCCCGCGCGAGATTCGCAGAACGCAGCGCATCGGCAGGATTGGCTGCAAAGGCCTCGCAGTTGGGCACAGAAATTAGGATCAAGGCTGGACAAGGCAGCCCGGATCAGGCAAACTTAGGCCCATAGCCAACGCACCCGTAGCTCAACTGGATAGAGCATCGGTCTTCGGAACCGAGGGTTGGGGGTTCGAATCCCTCCGGGTGTACTCTTTTCAATCTGCGAACTGATGTTGCCACGCCGGTTCGTTCAGAGTGCCCAAGCTAACAGCATCACTTTTGCCGCGAAAAATCCACGTCTTTTGCAGTGTTTCCGCAATCGAGAGAGTCTCGGCTATCTCTGGCTAGCCGGCACGGCTGAGCCCTCGAAACCCAAAATTGGCGATTCTCGGCGGAGACTATCGCGCTCTCGCCTTTCAGCCGCGCTCTAAGTTCATTCGCCGTTTGCTTCGGCTCCTGCGAGCCGGACGGCGAAAAATCATGCTCGGGTTAACAGGTTGGAACATCTTTCGGCGACTCGATGCGTTCGACCACGTCGGGTGGAATCGAGAGCATCAACGATCGCCCGTTGTCCCATTCGACGTCAACTTGGGTCCACCCGCTTTGCGGGTACAGCCCCGTGACAGTTCCGGTTGCTCCAATTGGGATTGGGACGGGATCGTCGGTCATCGAGATCAGCCGAACGCGGTCGCCTGACTTGAGTGGTGTCGTCATGGCTGAATTCCTCGTTGGTGGCTTGCTGGGTCTGAATAAAGACCTGGCCCGCTGTCGGCCAGTGTGGTGTGTTTGGTTTGGCTTGGTAGCAGTTTCCTCTCTCACGACAAAACGCCCGCACGTTACCAACGTCGGGCGTTTTCGGCGGCGTTTGGGTTAGAACCCGAGCGGTACTAAAACGTCGGCGTCCATGCCGGCGTTTCGGCTTTCGTTCAAACCACCGCGCCGAGTTCGCTCTTTCGCAGGAGGTCGTACATTTGGTTGAAGATGTAGTGTTCTTCCAAAAGTGGTCCTTCCGTTCCGACGTCCGCGTCGGCGATCTCAAGGGCGTCGGCGAGTGGTTTGAGGTTGTCGGCGATTCGGTAGAAGTCTTCGCGAATGGTTTGGTAGGTGTCCGCGTCGAGCTTCTTCATCGCGATACGAAGCGCGTCTTGGCGGGCGGCGATTTCTTGTGTCTTGGCCATGGTTTGTATCCTGTGCAAAGGTTTGAGTTACATTCGGCCGTTGCGTTCGGACACATGAAGCCATGATCCCGCGGAGAACTCAAGAGAAACTGGCGGCACTCTGCGTCATTTTTGAATCTTTCTGGATGTCCCCCGTGTGCGACACGCACGGCGTGTCGCGTTGTCGCGAAGGATCGGCAAACTGATGCCAGACAAAGAAACGCCGCGGTGGTGGGGCAACGTCGTGGGCCGTGGTCGTTGAAACGAAAAGCCGCGGGGGAACACGGCGAAGAGTGGGCGGTTGGTTGGCACGGCCGTCTTGAATCTCATTCCGTTTGAACCAAGGTGTCGGGCGTTGCGACTTGCATTTGTGATCCGTCGACCATCGGGATGTAGTAACCGCCGATGGTCCGCCGGAGGCTGTCGAATACCTCAACGCCGTTGATTCGATCGCCGGCTTTGATCTCGTGGGCTTTGCGTTGTGTCATGTCGTTTTCGCTTTCCGGGTTGAATCGTGACTTTGAGGGCCGACATACATGGAGCCATGAAACGTTCGGTGAATCAAGTCGATTCGGAGATTTCAATGCAGCATCGTGACATTAACCTCGTCCACATCTTTCGTTGCTCGGTCCAGTCGTGTGTTTTGGCGATCGGGCAGATTTCGCGTTCTAAAATCGCATCGCGACCTTGGACGGTTCGCGGTAGGGCGAGGATTTTTTCTTGGATGTCGGGGGCCAGGTTATCGAGCCACATGATTTGGGACATGCGGGTGGTCGAGATCTGGCCATAGTGGGCCAGTTCGCTTTGGTTGATGATGACGCCGTCGCGGACGAGATCGCGGCAGCGATGCGCGAGGGCGAGTAACCGCGTGATGCGTGGGATTCGGCCGAGCGGTCTGGTGGAAGCTTTGCCGTAGGCGATCGACTTGCTGCCGTTGCGACGAACTTGAACGTGGAACGATTTATTGACGGTGAGCTTGGCGTTCATGCGGGCACCTCCATGCTTTCGGCGGTCAGGCTTTGCATGCCGGTGTCGTGAAAGGTAATGCCGACGTTGCCCTCGACGCCATCGAAGTCGACTCGGTCAACAAGCAACGACGTGAGACGGACTTGTTCACGGGGCTGGATCGTTTGCCATAATTCTTCAAAGCCAGCGAGCAGTCGCCGGACGTCGGCGGTGTCGATAGCTTGGGCGTCGAGCGATTGAAGTTCGCTGGCGATGGCTTTGAGTCGGTCTTCCGCGGTGTCGATTCGTGTTTGCAGTTCGGGCAACCCAGCGACTCGGCCGTTACCTGACACGTTGGCGGCGATGGCTCGCAACTTTTCGTGATCGTTGCGGAGCTGTCGCTGAAGCGTTTTGCGTTCGGCCTCGAGATTATCGCGGAGTTGCTCGGATCGTGATTCGATTTGACCGATCGTTTGGTTGAGCAGGTCTTCGTCGGTGCCGATGGTTTGAATTTGTTCGACAACGAAGCGTTCGATCTCGCCGGCGGGCACCGAGGGAGCCGGGCATTTCGCCCAACCCTCTTGCATCGCTGTGCCGCAAACGTAGTAGCGGTACCGCTTGCTACCTTTGCAGCTGTACGAGTGCGTCATGGGGCGTTCGCAGGCTTTGCACCAGATCAGGCCCTTCAGCAATGCGTTGTGTTTGTTGCGTACGCCCGTGCCGCCAGATTGCCCGTTGGCTTTCAATTGGTTCTGGACGCGGCGGAACAAATCGAGCGGTACGATGCCGTCATGTTCGCCTTCGTGCGTTTCGTCCTTGTAGCGAATCTTGCCAATGTAAGTCACGTTGGTCAGCAACTTGTAAACCGCGTTCTTGGTGAACGCTCGGCCGCCACGGTGATCGCCTTTCTTGGTGACCCATTGTTTGGTCGTCCAACCGCGTTGTCTGAGCTCCTTCATAACCGGCAAGAGTGAGCGATGTTCGACATACAGACTAAATATCTGGCGAACGCGATCAGCTTCGACTTCATCGACGAGCAGTTTTGTTTTTTCGACCGTGTAGCCGAGCAGCGGCATGCCACCGGACCATTTTCCGCGGCGGCGAGAGGCGGCCACTTTGTCACGGATCCGCTCGCTGATCATCTCTCGCTCAAACTGGGCGAACGAGAGCAGAACGTTGAGTACCAACCGGCCCATCGACGTTGATGTATTGAATTGCTGCGTGACGCTGACGAACGAAACTTGGTGCGAATCAAATGTCTCGATGATCCGGGTGAAGTCGAGTAGCGATCGACTGAGCCGGTCGACTTTGTAGACGATGACGCAGTCAACGTTGCCGGCTTCGATGTCGGCCAGTAGTCGTCGCAACGCCGGACGTTCCATGTTACTGCCAGTGAAGCCGCCGTCGTCATAGGACTTGGAGATGACTTCCCAACCCTCGTGCTTTTGCGAAGCGACATAAGCCTCAGCGGCGTCACGCTGAGCATCGAGCGAACTGTACTCTTGTTCGAGTCCTTCTTCGGTGCTCTTGCGGGTGTAGATCGCGCATCGCACGATCGTTTTTGAGTCTTTCTTCATTTGGATTCCTGTTGATCGAGTTTAAAAAACCGGTTGCCGCTCCAGTGCGACCCGGTGATGTGTTTGGCGACGGCGGAAAGCGAACCAAACAGCTCGCCTTCAAATTCAAAACCGTTCCCGGTGACGCGAACGCGAATCTCGCGGCCCTTGTAGACGCGTGTGATCAGCGTTCCTGGCAGCGGCGTTGTCGATGATTGCACACCGGTGGGGAGAACTCGGGTGCGTTTGTCGGCGTCGCTCGACAGCCGCCGCGTGGCCGGCGAAGTGACTCGCAAGTCAGCTCCGTCGGCCAGTTCACGGATGCGATTGATCGCATCCGCCGAAAGACCGCCTTCGACGTTGGCCTGCATCCGCCAAACGATTCGGCGGACCAACCATTTGCGGTTCTTAGCATTGGTCGTTTCGCCAGTCACGGTAGCGAATTGGTCGCGTAGTTCGCCGCAGGTCATCTTCTGCAATCGAGCGACCTCCTTGGCAACATTGAGCTTCATTTGGGACTCCTGGGTTTGCGTGTTTCTGCCGCCGAGACGTTTGGCGGTGTGACACAGAGCCCTGAGTTCGCGGACGAGTCAACCGAACGGTGGCAACTTTCGGAAGAAGTCTCAGAGATTGGCCGGGAGGCTCGCGACAAAGCTCGCAAGTTGATGATTGCGTCGGCCAAACAAGTGGCGATTTGGAGTTGGCGGGACTGGGGTGAGGGTGATGAAAATTCGACTTTCGTGAGCATCCAAACTCGGGGGATTGAGGGCACCGATCGTCATCGGCGTTGGCATAGAGCTTCCATGGGTGGGTGGTTGGTTCAATTGATGGATGAGTGGTTTGGTGGAGTGGTATTTCAGCGATTTCGTTCGTTCTTGTTGGCAGTGTCGATGCGTTTTTCGTTCAGCTGCGATTGAATGTCTGCGATCATTCCGCGCCCCCAATCGGTCTTGCGCAGCCCGTTGTAAAACGAGGGGCGGTGAACCTCGGTACCAAGTTTCTGAACGGTTTCAATCAGAAAATCGTGTGCCGGAAGTACATGGCTGGTGCGATCGTTTCGTGACCGCGTCAGACGGTGCAAGTGGCCAAGATCGAAAAGCTGTTGGCTAGCGCGGATCAACCGCATCTTTTTTCTGGCGTCATGTGGATCGGCCCACTGAGTCGGCGTGAATGGAATGCCATATCGCCGCATTCCGGTCAACCAACTCGTTGGAATTCCAAACGTGGCAATCTCAAGATCACCGAAGACCTCGATTTCAGCGACGAGTTGCGACGCGAGTTCAAAGTGGTTTTGTTTCATCGGCTTTCTCAAAAGTCGGACAACGTGTTCCAGGAAACAAACTGAGGTAAGTAAGGCGGCTGATTCGGCGGCCCTGTCATGAAAACGATCCGCCGGGAGGACCCGTTCGATTCCTGTCGATGGCGTCTTGTCTTCGTGGCCGATAGGTACAGCCATAAATGACCAACCGGCGGAAGAACTTCTTTCTTCTTTCCGGGCCATGTCGTACACGCACGCATCGAAGCCCAAAAATTGGTGTGAGGGGAGTGGGACACGAAAGAGGGAAAGAAGAGAGAGAAGTGTGTTATTTATGTTCTTTTTCAATCAATCTTCTTTCTGACTTCTTTCCGTTCTTTCGGCTTCTTTCCGAGTCCCAATAGCTCGGCATCGAGCGACTTCTTTCCGAAGCCGACCTTTTCACCCTGCGCCCGTGGGTTGCTCGGTGCGGTTCAAGCGGTAATGAGTTCCGGTTCGTCCGGCGGTCGACTCCTCTTGGGCGATGATGTCGCCACGTTCCACCAACGTTGCCATCAGCTTCTTGAACAACAACGCTTCCATGTCCATAGCCTTGAGCAATTTGCTGTGCGGAATCTTTTGGTTCTTCTCTTTGCGAATCTTGGCGAACACCTTCAAGCACTCCGTGGCGAACGGACTTTCGGCGACGTGCGATGAAGCCATGAACAGCATCCGTTTAGTCAGGTGATCGACCAACGTCATTGCCCACTCCGCCGCCGCTTCGTTGATCACCGGCGATTCATGGTTCGCACTGACCGCGTACAACAACGCCAGCTTACGTGTCTGTTCGTTAACGCGGCCCCATACGGTCGTGCCCACCGAATCGCTTTTGCGTTCGGCCTTGGTGTACTCACGCTCGGCATGGAGTCTTGCCTCGACGAGGATCTTCTTAGCAGAGTCGTCATGCGGCACAATCGTTGGCTCAGGATGCCACAAATGCAGATTGCCCGTGCCGGGTTTGTAGTCCGCCCACCATCGGGCCACGTCCATGATGGTGTCGGGCACTTCGGCGATCTTGGGTTCTTGCCCCTCACCCCGCTCACCGCACTCCAGAATCATCATGCGGGCGAAGAAGCCGTTGGTCAGCATGCGTTCCGAAAGTGCCGCGTAGTAGTGGTTGGGAATCGCGGTGCCGAAAACGACCAGTGAAGGTTGGTCGATGGTCCCCGGTGATTCTTTGCCAGCCTTGCGACGCATCGGATAAACCGTGTTGGCCGACGAGTACATCGTCAGCAGAGTCGATAGAACGTTCTCGTAACGAGCGTCGTTGGACTTCTTGATCGACTGCAACATGCCATCGACTTCGTCGGTTTGAAACAGCATCGAAGGTGTCAGATGCAACGCATCCTGAATCCCTTCGCCGGAAGCGAATCGTTCGCCGATGCAATCCGCCATGCCGGCACGATGAAGAATCTGAACGTTCAGCTTTCGCGGCCAGTCTTTGCCCGCCGCGGAATGAGCCAATCCCAACAAGTAGAGGTTCGTTCGGTTGTCGCCCGGATCGCGGACCTTGCGACCGGCCAACGTCGCCAGCAGCGCGATCGCACCGGCAAATGCGAGTGTCGGATTTGGGTACGGTGCTGTGTCGAGGCAGTGCGACATGACGTCGCCAACGAAGCCCGGAACTTGCAGCAACGAATTGGGAACCGGTCCGGGGTCGGGCAGTTCAGGTTCAGCCGGCGGTTTCGGCGGTGGTCCCGTTTTCCCCAAGCCGTCGAGAAAGCCAGACAGGTCGACGTCGCTTTCGGATGCATTGCCGAAGCCTTCGCTGGCAAGTTGCCGCGTCGCCGCGGAATAATCGCCGCCATGTTCGAGCAGCGAATAGACAGCGAACGGCGAGTATGGCTGGTTGGGTTCAAACGGGGCAGCGTTGGAACTGAAAACGTAGAACACTCCGTCCTTTAACGTCGCGCTACAGCCGGCAGTCTTTCCCGGCCGGCACCATTGTTGGTTGTTGCCATCGTGCAGCAATCGCCAGCCATGCTTCGTCAGGATCGCAGCAACATCTCCTCGTTGACTGAAGTCGTCGCCGGGCCGGCTTTCATCATTGCTGGTTTTGGTCGCCGGTACATCTTCAATGGTCGGCTTCACCTCATTGAACGAACTGGCCGCGTCAACCAAAATCGCCCGCTCGTCAATCGACATCGTGGGCAGATTTGTCAGATCACCTTGCAGGACGACGTAGCCGGGAGACGGATCGCACATCACCAAACTGCCTTCGCCAAGCGTTTCGATCAAAACCGTCTTACCTTCGATTTCGGGCATCACCGTTCGAGCATGAACGTGGCTCTTTGGAGTGAGCGACTCGTTTCGGAAGAACACATGCCGGCCGCCAGACTGGGATCTCTGTACAACCAAACGCTGCAATAAACGCGGGTCATGTTCTTCCACCAAATCGCACCACGCGTCGAACGCGCGGCCACCTTGATCAAAGTCGAGTACTTCCAAGCTGCCCGACACCTCGCCCGTCAGGATGCAGACCGCGTTGGCCGATGAGAACCACACCTCGTTTTCTTTCTCCGTTGGCGGTTTCTTGCGATACTGCTTGTAAGACTTGAGCGTTGCGAACTTGCGTTGTGCATCGGCAGGCAGCACGCGGTACCCTGCGTCGATGTACCGATATGCCGCATCCCGAATCGGATTCGCGGCTTTGGTTTGTTTCGTCATTCGATTGTTCCTCAACCGTTGGAGCGAGTGGAAGGTTGGCGATCCGCGTCCATGCGGCTCAGTTCGCTGGCGATGTGATCGAAGCTGGCTTCCGAGAACACGCGGGCGTGGCCGGCCCAGCCGGTCGCTTCGATTTTTCGCGATCGAATGATGTATTCGATGCGGTGGACCTTGGTGTCCAACCGCCGGGCGATCTCGCCGACGGTTAACAACAGCGGAGGTTGTGACATAGCATTCCTTGCGGCATTGCGGAGGGACATCGCAGCGGTTGCCGGTCAACGGGCAGGCGGCGAGGCCAGGAAAGAGGGGGACCAAAATCTGCGGCGTCACCCGAAGCTCGGGCGCATGGCAGATTCAAAAGAAGCTCGCCGCGATGAATCGCGGACGGGCGAGGAGCTCGTTGGCTCGATCGGTCGTTGGTTGGCTGAGTGGCTCGGTGTTCGAGCGAGTAGGATTATGGGAATCGAAGGAGGCTTGTCAAACAAAAGTTTCGACTGGATTCGCGACGTCGGGGCGTCTGCCGCGAAACCGATTTGACCAGGCAGAACACGTTCAAAATGCTGTGGAGTGAAGTGGTCCACGCTCCAGCTGCCGACCGATGGCGTGAACTCGTCTCAATGAGGAGCGGCTGGTCGCTTGGTGTACGTGTGGTCGTGAGCGATCGTCAAACCACGCAAAACACGGTCTCAATCTCGCCGTCAATCCTTTGATTCTGGGATTTGCTGATGTCGCGAAAATGCTCGTTGGAAAAATACAGAACTTTGCAAAATAATTTGCGAGCGTTTCGATGACTCCCTCTCAGGTTACCTATGCCGCGTTTGCGAAAACGTGCTCAGTTGTTGCCGGAGTCAGGCGAAAACGATGGCCGGAAAAACGTTGCCCCTCCCTTTCTTAACTATGCCATTGATCCGCATCACGTCCCAACGGCGCTTTCTTCGAATATTTTTTCAGCCGAGCCAAGGTCCCTCCTGGTTTAGGCAAGAACGTGGCACGTCGCGTCGACCGCTTTCTCAGCGAAACGCGATGGCCGGAGCTGAAATAGACCTACCCGGTTCGCGGTCCATGTGACGAAATATTCGGTTCCCATTAGTCACTTAATCCGTTCGCCAGAAACCTGGCGCATCAAAATTGCTTCTCGACTGTCATCCAAACGCCGAGCATGCGGTATCTGCGATGATTCTGTCCCCAAAAAGTTTTTGTTCGCGAATCGAAGCACTATCCTCCTCAGGGTTACTTATGCACGCGATGGGCAGTGAATGGTGAAATCCTCCAACTTTCATCGAAATTTCCAAACTCGGCCCTGCCTTGTCCAGGACGCGACCGGGTCGAGCGAACGAGCCCCGCCTACCTGTAGACCTACCGGAAGAAACGGCCGAATCACGAAATCGTTCCTGAATTTTTTAATGGACGATCGTGGCGTTGGTTGGCCGCGTGCCGTTGGCCTTGGCTGTGCATGTCGCAAAAAGATAGCGGGCCTCCCTAGTAACCTATGACGTTTGGAAGAACGACTGCACAAAAAATCTGAACGCACGACACAGAAGCGTGGCTCTATGCGTTGACTTCCCAATTTGCGGACCTGAAGAGCGACGCCTGCGTCTGAAATCAGCGCAGTTGTTAAGAACTTCGCAACGCCTGGTAGCGTTTCAGTTTCAGGTCATCGTATTCAAGACCAACTTGACCGACCACACGGGCAATCTCCGCGATGCTTGACAGTCCGATTTTTCGGCCAATCTCGCCTTTGTGTCGCTCAATCGTCCGCGGACTGCGATGGAGCATCTTGGCAATCGCGGGAACACTTTTTCCGTGACCTAGCAGAATGAAGATCTCCAATTCACGTGGGCTGAGAGGCGAGAGTTCGCCCAAGTCGATGAATTCGCTGTGGACAACGGTCATCAAATCATCGTCACCGTCACGATACGTCACGACAAGGGCACATCGCGGGTCGCTTGTCTCGATCGGATAGATGCACGAAACCAGATGCTTGGCATGATGAATCTGATGACCACGGACCGGTCGCCCCGATTTGATGGCTCGATCAATCCACGCGAGTCGCTCGGTGACGAATTCAGGTCGAAACACGTCGTTGAGTCTTTTTCCAATGAGCTTGTCTGGGGGCATGTCGACCTCAAAAAGTTCACAAGACGCTTCGTTGCAATAGCGAACACTTCCGTCGATTCCGATGACCGCGACGCTGACGGAGGGCAGAGTTGCGAAGACTTCCTCCCAAGCCAGGCCTTTAAGCAACTCGGTCACGATCAGCTCCTTCGGAAATGCGTGGGTGCGCCCACGGTTAGGGTCGTATGAGTGAGCCGATACCTCAAGTGGGGCACGCCAATCAGGCGGTCGGTTCGGCGGATAGGCGAATCGAACCGTCCTGATTGGCTCTTCGCCTCAAGTCTTTTCTCTGATTTCGATCGCCTTGAATTTCAGTCGCAACGATCGTGCCAACAGTAGACCTTCGCTGCTCGTCGTTAGCCGGTCGGGTCGCCTACCGGAATGCGAATCCGAACCACGGTGCCGCCCTCGGGAGCGTTGGCGGCTTCGATCGTGCCTTCGTGGGCTTCGATGATGCGTCGGCAGACGGCGAGACCCAAGCCGGTGCCTTGCTGCTTCGTGGTGAAGAACGGCTCGAACATCCGCTGCTCGACTTCACGACTCAGTCCTTCGCCGTGGTCACGGACTCGGATCTCGATCGTGGGTGCATCGGGGTAATCACAATGGAACTCGATTTCGCTTTGATTGGGACTCGCGTGGATCGCGTTCTCGAGCACGTGTCGCAGCACGTCTCCTATTCGTCCGGCATCCAGCCGGACGTTTTGGCACGCGGTAGTGCATCGAAGCGACAACCGTGGGGCGTCGTCACCGAGCGACTGGGTGAGTTCATCGTAGATCCTGCGACAAAGTTCTGGTAGATCGACCGCCTGCCGCTTCAATACAATCGGTGCCGCGTAGTCTTTAACTTCCTCATAGTTCTGCTGTATGTCCGTCAAAGCTCCACGAATCTGCTCGGTCAGCGTCATCATCTCTGATTGATCGACGAGATCCAACTGCAGCAGGTCTAGACACGACTGGGCACGCTGAAGTGCATTACGCGATTCGTGGGCGAGGCCGGAAACCATCTGCAGCACTGCAGCCAACCGCTCACCTTGGATCTGCTTTTCGTGGTTTGACGCTTGGTCGTGGATTATTCGCTGAGTCAGATCGATTACATTCACCAGACACGAATCAGTCGCTAGCGGATGCACGGTGACCTTAGTGGAGAAGGTTTGCCCATCTTTGCGGCAAGCCTGAAAAAAAAGAGGCTCCGTGGGATCTGGATCGCGCAGCTGTGACAGTATGCACTCGTGGTGAGACGCATCGTCACTCGATGGACTGCGACCCGTACCACATTCGGGAAAGACTTTTTTAATGGACCGGCCGACCAACTCATGTTCTTGATAGCCAAAGGATTCTTCGGCCAAGCGGTTCATCGCCACGATGTGGTTCTGGGAATCGGTCACGACAACGGCGGCAGGCGACGCTTCCAACAGAAGGTTCGCTAGTCGGTTTCGCCGTAAGGGGGTAGTTCTGGTTTGCATACTCAGTCCCGCCATTTACAAATGCCAACGTGCCCCAAGACCCAACCAAGGCACAGGCAATGCCAAAGGCGACTCGTTCGGGCCCCACAAACCGCATCGTTCGGCACAGTGTTCGCGTTGAAACGATTCTGCACATCGCAACTCATCTTCCAGTCGCCAGCAGATCGAGGTCTATCTCGTGGAAATGACACAAGCGGATTCGACTCAGGTCGCCCTCTACAACGCCCCTCTGATCAACGAGTCGACGGTCAGTGGATTCGATGAAAAGTCCCAAGCACTCGAATGCGCGATTCAGCAAGCGGGTCACCGCGGATTGGATCGAGTTCGAGTGACACTGTTGGACGGATGGATCGTGCTCCGAGGCCGGGTGTCATCATTCTATTTGAAGCAGCTCGCCCAAGAAGCCGTGCGACCAATGGCCATCGGGATGCAGATCCGAAACGAGCTTCACGTCGACCATTGAGCGAACCTATACACCCTATCGAGCCTACTACCGGAGCCCTGTCATGCGTGCCATTGTCATCTACGCCACTTGCGAAGGGCAAACCGAGCGGATTGCAAAACGATGTGCTGATGTGATGCGGCGGTCTGGCGTCCCGACCGACACGTTTAACGTGACTCGAAACGATGTTGCGGAGCTTGCGGTCGAATCTTACGACGCGGTGATGTTGGGGTCGTCGCTTCACTATGCCGAGCATGACCCAAGAATTGCATGGTGCATTCGCGAACACGCCAAGGATCGAGCCGAAGCCGAATGGTTGGCGGACGAATTCCTGCGTAACGAGCGAATCGAACCGACACGGCGTGCCTGCTTCGCTGGTGCGCTTCGCTATTCCAAATATGGCTGGTTGAAGAAGCGGATGATGCGTTGGATCGCAGAGAAATCCGGAAGCAAGACCGAAACGACTCACGACTATGAATACACGGACTGGGACACGGTGGACCAATTCGCGAAGGACTTTGCTGCGGATCTGATTGGAAACAAGACCGAGCGATTGCAATCGTCACTGGCGAGTTAAAGAAATGAAAGAACAATGGGATGTCATCGTGATCGGTTCTGGAATGGGCGGCATGGTCACGGCCGCGGCGCTTTCCAAACTCGGTCACAAGGTGCTGATGTTGGAACAGTACAAAGAACTCGGCGGACAGACCCACAGTTTTTCGCGAGAAGGGTTTTCGTGGGATGCCGGAATTCACTATCTCGGCGGGTTCGGTCCCGACTTTTCGCAAAAGGCGATGCTCGATTGGTTGTGTGATTCACCCATCGAATTGGCTCCCATGGGTGCCATCTACGACACGCTGCACATGGGTGATTCCGCACCGCTGCCGTTATCGCGTCCGACGGTGGCTCAGCGGATGGATTTGAAAGAACGTTTTCCCGAGGACACCAACGCGATCGACGCTTGGTTTGACGCCATCGTGGAGGGCCGCGAAGCCATGACCGCAGTGATCCAAGGAAGGCCGATGCCATCGGTGTTTGCATCCGCGTTGAAATGGTGGCGGTCCAATCGGATCCAAAATTACTGTGGCCGAACGACCGCCGAAGTCGTCAATGATCTGACCGACAATCGAGAACTTGCCAACGTCTTGATGGCCCAATGGGCGGACTTTGGCGGTCGACCGAGCACCGCAAGTTTCGCGATGCACGCCTGCGTGATGCAGTCGTACTTGGAATCCGGTGCCTACTACCCGGTCGGTGGAGCATCTTCGATCGCCGAGCACATGCTTCCGACGATCACCGGCAACGGTGGCGAGGCGCGTGCTGGAGTCGAAGTGAGATCCTTGGTGATGGAAGACGAAAACGTCACCGGTGTCGAAACGGCTGACGGAGAAACGCTGCTTGCCAAACACATCGTTTCGGACATCGGTGCAAGGGAAACGGTGGATCGCTTATTGCCAGACGGTCACGGCCACCTGGATTGGGTGGACGAGATTCGTGCGATCGGACCCAACATCTGTCACTACTCACTATTTCTTGGTTTCGCCGGTGACGTCGAAGCCGCTGGAATGACCAAATCGAATCACTGGCTGTATCCAACGGGCGAAGTCGATGCGGTTTGGACGAATATTCCCGATGACCCGCCTCCGGGGATGTTCGTTTCGTTTGCCTCGATGAAGGATCCGGCTCACAATCCCGGTCCTGAAAACAAATACGCGGGTGAGTTGATGGTGTGGTCGGATTGGTCGACCGTCCAAGAATGGGCTGGCGTTGCCTCAGATAAACGTGGCGAAGATTACCGGTCGTTTAAGAGGAAGACCGAAGCCGCGTTGTTGGATCATTTCGCCAAGTACTTTCCAAGACTGGCGAAGCTGGTTGTCTTTCACGAACTCAGCACGCCGTTGGCGACCGCCTCGATCACCGGGCATCGCATGGGATCGTTCTATGGACTCGACGTGACGCCCGCCCGATTCATGACCGACGCTCTACGGATGAAGACACCCGTCGAGGGCCTCTACTTGACCGGGCAAGACGTCGTCACACCCGGCATCCCCGGAGCGTTCTGGGGCGGCTTCCTTTGTGCGGGCAGCATTGAACCCCAAGTCTTCTTGCACATGAATGGATAGACGACCATGTCCGCATCATTGTCCCCCTTCTTTGACCGACAAAGACGGTCGGCGACAGCTTCTTCGAAGGCAAAAGCCAACATCACCATTCGTCCTGCCGAAGCCAATTTCGCGGATGGCTTGGACTATGCCCGGTTCTTCAATCAAGCGTCCGTCGGATTCATCCGGTTCATGCTTGGACGGAGGTTTGCGGAGATCATCGCAGAAGCCTTCGCAATGCCCTCGCATGACTATTCGTTCGAAAACGTCCTCGTCGCCCATCGCGATGGCGTGGTCGTTGGAACCGCTGCGGGGTACACCGCTGAACAGCATGCCCAGTGTTCCGATGAAGTCTTGGCGAAATCAGGCGGCTATCCCAAAGCACGCATGCTGGTCATGAAGCTGGCTTTCGCTTCGCTTTGGCGATTGCTGAACACCATCGAAACTGGCGATTTCTATCTGCAGTCGATTGCGGTCACATGCGAGTGCCAAGGCGAGGGCATCGGAAGCATGCTGGTTGACGCGATGGGTGATCGCGCAAAGCAAACCAACTCGACTCGGATGGTGCTTGATGTCGCTGAGAAAAATTTCGGCGCGCGGCAACTCTACGAACGTCATGGCATGAGGATTGAGTCAAAGTGGCCACGGAGACTTCCGATCCCTCGATTCGGTATCCTGCGGATGGCGAAGCAGCTTGGCTGAGCCGCCTCTGTTCGCATTTTGTGGCATCGGGGGACGCAACGAAAGACAATCGGCTGCGGTGAATTTGAAACGCGAGTCCGTCGCGCCATGCGACGATTCAACCGTCGCTGGATTCGATCAGCTTGAACAACCTATTCATGTCCAGTGGCTTGTAACAAATGTCGCTCACTCCTCTCGCCTTCAAATCGTCGAGCATGTGATCGGTTTCGTCACGGTATCCCGTGATCAAGATGGTTCTTGCATGGGGATGGGTTTGCGCCACCTGACGCATGACATCACAGCCGTCGGTCGAACCTTGGCACAAGCTCAAGTCGATCAGGGCGATTTGATAGTCTCCGTCCGACGCTTTGGTGATGCCGTCTTCTTTGGTGTAGGCCAAGCACACGCGAAACGACCGTTCTCGCAACAAGTGCCACAGCGTTTGACAGAATTCGGGATCGTCGTCGACGACGAGCACAACGGGAGAGTGAGCCAGATCGTCAATCAGCGGCAGCAACTCGCCCAGATCAACCGGCTTGCGAAGCACCTGCTGGATCCCTCCGTCACGCGCTCGTTGGGCACCGTCGCCGTGAGCGTAGGCGGTCACCATGATGGCGGCGATTTCGGGGCGTCGCTTGATGATTTCATCGTGCAAGGCCGCTCCGTCCATTCCCGGCATGCAGAAATCCAACACCGCCACGTCGTATCGTTGGGAGTCAATCAATTCCAACGCGTCGGGGCCGTCGTGAGCAACATCAGTCCGGTAGCCAAGATCATCGAGGATGTCTTTGATGTTGGCACAAATGTCCGTATCGTCATCGACAATCAATACACGTTTTTGACTCACCGGTCGTCGCCCCCGATCGGCAGCGAGAGCGTGAACCTGGTGCCTTGGCCCACCGTCGAATCGACTTGCATTGTGCCGTGGTTCTTTTGCAGGATCGCCATCGTGATCGCCATGCCCAATCCCATCCCGCGGGCTTTGGTCGAAAAAAAGGGTTCGCACAGGCGTTCAACGACCTCGGCAGTCATTCCCACGCCAGTATCCGTCACCAAGACTTGTACTTGTTGATCGTCGACTTGCGCGGCCAGCTCTAGCACACCACCGTCGGGCATCGCATCGCGGGCGTTGCGAATCAGGTTTTTCAGAACGATCGGCAATTGTTTTTCATCGACCCACGCCCCTGGCAAATCGGTGGGAAAGTCTTTTCGGACTTCGATACTTCTGGGGAGTTGTTTGTCGCGAAGAATGGCTTCGACGATGTCGGGAATCGAAACCGCCGTCGCGTTCGGTTCTGGAAGCCGTGCCAGATCAGACAACGCCGTGACCGCACTGTCGATTACGGTGACTTGACGGTCGATCCGTTGGAGATGTTCTTCGTGTTTTGCAGGAGAAGGCGAACGGGCGTTGAGCAGATAGTAGGCGGAGGTCTTGATCGCGTTGAGAGGATTGCGGATCTCGTGAGCGATACCGCCAGAGATACGACCGAGCGTTGCGAACTTTTCCTTTTCGATGAGCTGCGTTTCGGCTTGATGGAGTTGTTCGGCCTGCTGGTGGACCCGTTGATCCAAGGTCGCGTTGAGCCGTTTGAGTTCCTGTTCGACGGCCTTCAAGTCGCTGATGTCTCGCAGGATTCCCGTGTACAGCTTGCGTGATCCCGACTCCACTTCGCTGACGGCCAAGTGCAACGGGAACGTGCTGCCGTCTTTCCGCTTTCCAATCACCTCGCGACCGATCCCGATGATCTTTTTCTCGCTGGTTTCTTCATACCAATCGAGGTAGCCGTCATGCTGTTCGTGATAGGGCGAAGGCATCAAGATCTTGACGTTTTGGCCAATCAGTTCGGACGCACCGAAACCGAACATTCGCTCGGTGGCGGGATTGACCGATTGGACGATCCCGCGCTGGTCGATGATGACGATCGCATCCACGGCAGTCTTCAAGACCGAAGCTAAGATGGCTTGCTGTTCGTGGTCATCCATCTGCATCGACCGTCGTAGCGGGGCATGGCGTTGAAAGTGCTGATTCGGACTTGCTTAATCGGATCTTGAACTTAGCTCCTCCGTCGTCCGCGTCGACCACTTGAATGTCCCCGCCATGCGCATCGACGATCCGCTGAACGATGGACATGCCAAGTCCTGTCCCGGTTGCTTTGGTGGTAAAGAACGGATCGAAGATCTTTTCACGTTGGGCGTTGTCCAAGCCCGGACCGTTGTCTTCGATTGCGACCAAGATCTCATCATCGCCGCCACACTTGCAATGAACACAAATTCGGACCGGGTCTTGGCAAGCCGCCAACGCATTCTCAAACAGGTTGCGAAAGACCTGCTCCATTCGCAGGACGTCCACATCCACCGGGCAACCGCATCCACATCGGGCTTCAATCAATTCGGCATCTCGATCACCCCGTGCACTCGCCAGATATCCCCAAACCCGCCGCCAAACTTCATGCAACAACACGGACTCGCGGTGCAGGTGAATGGGGGCGGCATACCGTCGGACTTCTTCCAGCGTGGACTGCAATTCGGTGGAGGCGCGTGCGATGGAGTCGACTTCTTCGCGTGAGTCCGACTCGATAGGAATGTCCAGACGCAATAGATCGACACTGGTATTGATCCGGTGCAACGCGTTGCGGCTTTCGTGAGCCATGCCAGCGACCGTTTGCCCGATCGCCGCTAAACGGTGGTCTCGGGCAGAGCGATCTTGAGCCTCAACGACCTCGGTAACGTCAACGCCAATCGCGAGCACGGATGTAATTTGGCCATCCTCATCGGTCAGCGTCGAATTGGACCAGCGGATATGCCGGATGCGTCCGTCGGTAGTCTGGACCCCGTTGCGAACACCGGTGGATTGTTTGCCAGTGGCCGTTTTACAAAAGACCTCATGAAGTCGCGGACGTTCTGGTTCGGGGACGCAGTGGTCGATGTAGTCCTTGCCAACCAATTCTTCGATGGTCCATCCGGTAACGGTGGTGAAGTGCGAATTGAATCTCAGTACTCGGCCTTGCAGATCCAACACAACGATGAACGCTTCAGACGTTTCCAGAATCTGGTGGATGAAACGCTGCTCCTTCCGCGACTGTTGCTCAGCCTGCTTCTGTTGCGCGATCCGCGCCACACGTTGGCGAACGATCTCGGGATGAACCGGTTTGAGCATGTAGTCGGTCACGCCCAGCCGGAACGCGGCGATCGTGCTCTCGATATCTGCAAAGCCGGTCACCACGATGAACTCGGCGTGGGGGAAGAGTCCCGCCAGCTCGGGCAGGGCATCTTCCACGTTCCCGTCAGGCAACCGTCGATCCAGAATGACCAAATCAAACTCGTGATGGTCAGCGACAACACGCACTTCGGCAAAGCTGCCGGCCACCTGCGTGTGGTGCCCGTCCAATGCCAGAATGTCAACCAGGTTCGCTTGGGCATCCGGGTCATCTTCGACAAGCAGGATGGTCAGCTCGCTGTTCATCGTCCTGCTGCCACCATAAAGGACTTGATTGCGGCACGACGGATGCTCCGCTTAAAAGCCATGGTATCAGTTCTTGGACGCACCCGACAGCAAAAGACCTAAAGCGATTGAAATGATCACGAGAATCATCACCCAATCGGGCTATTCGTGGACGTGGCTGATCGGTTTCGCGTTTCTCGAAGGGATCTTTCGGCGAATCGTTCTTGAACCGCGAATGCCCGCGATGCTCGCCGAGTTGCTGGGCATTGCCATGGTGTTGGTGACCGGGACGGTGATCGCCTATCAGTTTATAAGGCGTGGCCGATTCCCGCAGTCATCCTCGGCTCTGCTGCTCATCGGCGGCCTGTGGGTGATCTACACCATCGCCTTTGAGTTTTTGTTCTTTCATTTTCTCGCGGGCGTTCCACTAAGCGAGATCATCGAAAACTACGACGTCACGAGGGGACACCTTTTTTCCATCGGACTGGCAGCGACTGTTTTCGTTCCGCTCGTGGGTCGTTCGATCTTGCGGGCACGACCGACGCAATCGAGTTAGCGCGGAACTGATGTTGCCGCTACCGATTGCAGATGCGTTGTGAACCACGCCGCAGCAAGTTCGGCGACCTCGTCAAGTTTCCCCGCCTCGGAAAACAAGTGCGACGCGCCACCAACGATCTCCAGCTTGCTTTCGCCATTGATCTTGTGCGACGCGATTTGGTTGGGGCTGACCAGCGACTTGTCTCGCTCGCCAACAATGAACAAGGTCGGTGTGGTGACTTGATCCAGCCATGGGGACACCAAGTCGACACGTCCGCCGCGGCTGACGATCGCGTGGACTGGTTTCCGTGGGTTCGCCGCCGCGACCACGACCGCCGTCATGCCGGTGCCCGATCCGAACAAACCCAGCGGCAACGACTTGATCGTTCCCTGCTGATCGGTCCAGTCGATCACTTCATTCAGACGATCAGCCAACAGTGGCGGCTTGAACGAATTGTCACGTTCGCAGGCCTCGGTTTCGGTCAGGAAATCGAACAACAACGTCGCGAAGCCGTCACGATGCAGGCGTTCGGCGATGTGCGTGTTGCGAGGGCTGGTGCAACTGCTGTCACTGCCGTGTGCGAACACGATCAGACCAGCGGCATTCTCCGGCTTCGCCAGAACCGCCTTAAGCCGCTTGTTTCCAATCCGATAATTCGTCGTTGAAATGGTTTTGAGCTGATTCATCCGAAGGCTCCTGAGTAATGCGAGGGGAAATCTAGATGCCCATCTGAGCAAGCGTGTCAGCGACCTGCCCGACGGTGCGAGCGATGTCGGGATGTTTGGACGAGAAAGTTTCGGTGTCCTCGTGCAGACGCTTGGCAAGGTCCGCCGACCGGATATCGAAACGATCAAGGCTTTCCTGAATTTCGGTCACCGCGGTTTGCAATTCTTCACGTTGCGAAGGTTGCAGTTCGTCCAAGTCGGCCAGTTGTTCGTGCAATTGACGAAGCGTGTCGTGAAGTGTCTCGGGCATGATACGTCCTCCGGCGAGCGTTGATGCAAATGAGTCAATGCAGGGCAATGCACGTCCTATTCCGACGCATAATTGAACGGTAGGCAATGCGGTGATTCGATGATCTGCTCCCTCACGCACGCCAGCGTGCTCCATCGCACAAATGTCCGTCTCTGGCGTTGGATTTCGTGGCGGCATGGCGAGTGCTTTGAAGAAGTTGACGCAGAGGTGGAGAGACGCGGGGACGCAGAGAAATACTGTCATCTTTGCGTAGCGTACTACTTCGCGTCTCTCCGTCTCCCCGGCTTTGCGTCAAGTTTTTATGTCCATCACCCAAACCAACGTCTTCACCGCCCGTAGTGTCACGAAGGTTTACCGCATGGGCGAAGTCGACGTGCATGCGTTGCGGGGTGTCAGCGTTGAGATGCTTGCTGGCGAATTCGTCGTCATCCTCGGTGCATCCGGCAGCGGCAAGTCGACGTTGCTGAACATTCTTGGCGGCTTGGATGTTCCGACGGCAGGCGAAGTCACTTTTCGCGATCAGTCATTGACCGATGCCGATGAAGACGACTTGACGGAGTTCCGCCGCGAACACGTGGGTTTTGTGTTTCAGTTCTACAACCTGATCGCCAGCCTGACCGCAGAGGAGAACGTCGCGTTGGTGGCCGACATCGCTCGCGATCCGCTGCCGCCCACCGAGGCGTTGCGAATGGTCGGGCTGCACGATCGTCGCGATCACTATCCGTCGCAGCTTTCCGGCGGCGAACAGCAACGCGTCGCCATCGCCCGCGCGATCGGCAAACGGCCCGACGTGCTGCTGTGCGATGAACCGACCGGAGCGCTTGACGTCAAGACCGGTGTCGTCGTGCTCGAAGCGATCGCACGAATCAATCAAGAACTCGGCACGATGACTGCCGTGATCACGCACAACGCCGCGATCGCGGACATCGCCGACCGAGTCATCTCGCTTTCCGACGGACAGGTTGCCGACGTGCGAGTGAACACCTCGCGAAAGCAAGCGAAGGAGTTGGTCTGGTGAACCGTCTGTTGATCGCGGACCTGAAACGACTTTGGCGACAAGGGCTGGCGATCAGCTTGCTGCTCGGTTGCGGCATCTCGTTGTTCGTGATGTCCAACAGTTCGATGCTGTCGCTGGAGCGGTCTCGCCAGCAGTACTATCGCGACTACCGTTTCGGCGAGGTCTTCACCGCTCTGGTTCGCGCCCCCGAATCGCTGGCCGACAAGATCGCCGATGTACCCGGTGTGCAAGAGGTGCAAACGCGGATCGTTCGCGACGTGTTGTTGGACATTCCCGACATGGTCGAACCGGCGTCGTGTCGCCTCGTTTCGATCGACACCGCAGACGATCCGATGAACGGAATTCATCTGTTGCGAGGTCGGTTTCCGGTGGACGACGATCGACTAGAAGTCATCGTCAGCGAGATGTTCGCGAACAGCCATGACTTCCTGCCCGGCGATTCGCTCGTCTGCATCATGGGCGGTCGAAAGCAGACGTTGCGAATCGTTGGCATCGGGATGTCGCCGGAATACGTCTACGTCGTTCAGCCCGGCATGATGATCACCGATGATCGGCGGTTCGGTATCGTCTGGATGCCGCGACGTCAAATGGCGGCGGCGTTCAACATGGAAGGAGCGTTCAACAACCTGTCGATCGACCTGCGTCCGCGAGCCAGCACTGACGAGGTGATCGCTCGGGTCGACCGCATCACCAAACCGTTCGGCGGCACGGGAGCCCACGACCGCGACGATCAAGTGTCCCATCGCCGCGTCGCCGACGAGATGTCCCAAATGAAAACAATGGCGTTCGTCACGCCCGCGATCTTTCTAGCCGTGTCAGCGTTCTTGTTCAACATTGTCTTCACGAGATTGGTCAACCAGCAAACCGAACAGATCGCGACGCTGCGAGCGTTCGGCTATCGGCCACGCGAAATTGGCTGGCACTACATCAAGATGGTGATGTTGTTGGTGTTCATCGCAACGGTGATGGGCTGGACGGTCGGACTGCGGTTGTCGTGGTGGATGACGTCGGAATACGTCAAGTTCTTTCGCTTCCCTGAAATCGACTATCAATTCGCGTCCAAACACGCCATCGCCGCGGTCGGTGTCGGCGCGTCTGCGGCGTTGATCGGAACGTTCGCCGCGATTCGCAAGGCCATCCGTTTGCAACCCGCCGAGGCGATGCGGCCAGCGGCACCGAAAGACTATCGCGGGCTGATCGCCGAACGCACGGGCCTGTCGAAGATTCTGTCGCCGGTCGGCCGGATGGTGGTTCGTCGTTTGGAGACGAATCGTATGGCGACGACGCTTTCCGTGCTTGGAATGGGGCTGGCCGTCGCCGTGCTTGTATTGGGCTCGTACATGCAAAATACGATCGACTTTTTGATCGAATTCCAGTTTGAAAAGTCACAGCGGCAAGACGTGATGCTGACGTTCGTCGATACGCTGTCGGCCAGTTCCATCCACGACGCCGCCCACCTGCCCGGCGTCTCCGATGTCGAACCATTTCGCTCGGCACCCGTGCGGTTGCGAAACGGTACACGAACACGACGCGTCGGCTTAATGGGACTCAACGCCAAACCAAACCTGTACCGCATTCTCGACGACCAACAACAATCGGTGTCGTTTCCCGTTCGCGGCGGCTTGACCGTTTCGCAGAAGATGGCGGAACTGCTCGACGTACAAACGGGCGACGAAGTCTGGGTCGACATACTTGACCGTCGCCAGCCGTCGTACCGCGTGCCAATCGCCGAAGTGTTCGCCAACTTCACCGACCCGTCGGCTTATTTGAATCGTCATCAACTGCACGATCTGTTGGGCGAAGGCGAACAGTTCTCCGGTGCGTTCCTGTCGGTCGATACCAATCGAGTCGCAGACCTCTACGCCGAAGTCAAACAAATGCCAACGGTCGCCGGCGTCGTCGACAAGAACGCCGCCGAAGCCAGTTTTCGCGATACGGTTTCCAGCAGTTCGTCATTGATGCGAATCGTCAACGCTGTATTTTCCGGGTTGATTGCTTTGGGGGTCATCTACAACTGCGCGATCATCATCTTGGCCGAGCGAGCCAGAGACTTGGCAACGCTGCGAGTGATGGGATTCCGCCGCGGCGAAGTCCAGATGGTTTTGTTGGGGGAACTGGCCGTGATCACGTTGCTGTCGATTCCGGTGGGTCTGCCGATCGGGTATGGCTTGTCGTACGTGACCACGCTCGCACTGGATACCGAAACACATCGCTTCCCCCTGATCATCGAACGATCGACTTATTCCTACGCCGCCATCGTGATCATCGCCGCTGCCAGTTTGTCCGCGATCTATGTGCGTCGCATGTTGAACAGTCTTGATTTGGTTGCCGTCTTGAAGGTGAAAGAATGAAACGTCGCGTCGCAGGCAAAGTGCTCTGGTCCATCGTCTTGCTGGGCGTGGGTGGTTTCATCATCTACGGGTATCTGCCGCAACCGATCGAAGTGGAAACGGTGACGCCGACCGTGGGTGCAATCGCAATCACAGTCGATGACGACGGCGAAACCCGCATTCGCGAACGATACGTTTTATCGGCTCCCGTGACGGGAAAGATGTTACGAGTCGAATTGCACGCGGGTGATCCGGTGACGGCGGGCGAGACCGAAATCGCTCGGATTCAGCCCTCGGATCTATCGTTGCTGGACGCTCGCAGCCGCGCCGAAGCTCAAGCTCGCGTGCGCGTCGCGGTGGCAGCTTACGGACAAGCATCGACGACAGTGCAGCGGGCCAAAGAAGCATTGAAGCTAGCTGAACAAGATTTCGAGCGTGCCGTCAAACTTCGCAAGAGCAACGCGATGGCTCAGGCAGAATACGACGCCGCGGAAAACCGGTTGCGGCTCGCGATGGCGGACGTGCGGTCGGCCGAATCCGCCCAGCGGGTCGCCCAATACGAAATCGACCAAGCCGAAGCGACGGTGCGATACATTAAGGCCACCTACGATCCCAACGATGACAATTTCTTCACCATCGTCTCGCCATTCACCGGCAAAGTGCTCGAAGTCCATCGCGAAGATTCCTGCATCGTCGCTTCGGGCACCGCGATCGCCAGCATTGGCGATCCGTCCGACCTCGAACTCGTCATCGACGTGCTGTCGACCGATGCCGTGAAAGTATGTTCGGGTGACACAGTCATCATCGAGCACTGGGGCGGCGAGGAACCGCTCGACGGCGTCGTCCGCATCGTCGAACCGTCTGCGTTCTTGAAAATCTCTGCACTCGGCGTCGAGGAAAAACGAGTCAATGTCATCGTTGACTTTGCCGACCCCTTCCAAGACCGCGATTCCCTCGGTGACGGCTTCCGTGTCGAAGCCAAGATCATCGTCGACGAAACGTCACCCGAATCCCTCAGCGTCCCCACGGGCACGCTTTTCCGCCAAGGCGAAGCATGGCAGGTCTACCGCATCGTCGAAGGCGTTGCGGAGCTAGCCACCGTCGAGGTCGGCAAAACCAACGGCCTGCGAACCGAAATCCTCTCCGGCATCACCAAGTCAGACCGTCTCATCCTGCACCCGACCGAGTCCATTCAAACGGGAGTGCAAGTCGTTGCGAAAGATTGACGCCGATGCATAAATTGAACGTAGTCGACCGATTTCGCGTTCCCCAACGGAAGGCACTGTTAGTACCCAATGAATTTGTCGTCACGCATCCAAGTGAAAACAACAATAACAACTAGCAAGCATCCTAAGGAACTGTTCAGAAACAACTTCGGTATTTTCAAATTTAGCGGAAGGGCGCGAGCCCTCCGGTGACTCACCAGGCGGCTCGCGCCGCACCGCTAACAAGGAAGTTGTTTGCGAACAACTCCTAGCCGCCGGAGCATGGAACTGTTTCTCGGCGTTTTCGTTCGACGATGCCTCGTTCTCTGGCAATCGATGCACTCTGCGTGCCGAAGCATGTTGACGCATGGAAAAGTTGGTACGGGTATTGCTGCAAGCTGCTACACGGGTTGTCTGCCCATCCGCTGAAAAACCAAGGCTGAGGAAATGACGAAGAAACCTGACTTCGACATCGTGCTATGGGGAGGCTCGAGTTTTGTCGGCAAGCTCGTCGCAGAGCACTTGCATCAAACGTATGGCGTCGACGGTTCGATTCGTTGGGCGATCGGTGGACGGAACGAGCGCAAGTTGAACGACACACGCGATTGGTTGGGGACTGGTGCCGCCGAGCTTCCCATCGTGGTTGGCGATGCCCACGATCGTGAATTTCTTGACTCGATGGTCCAGAGCACGAAAGTCGTGTTGTCGACGGTCGGTCCCTACGCACGTTATGGCAAAGAACTTGTTGCGGTCTGTGCCGCGAGCGGAACCGACTACTGCGACTTAACGGGCGAAATACCGTTCATTCAGGAAATGATGAATCGACACGCCGCCGAAGCAGATGCATCCGGGGCCAGGATCCTCCACTGTTGCGGCGTAGACTCGCTGCCTTCCGATCTGGGCGTCTGGACTCTGAATCAGGTTGCGGAAAGGCAATTCGGATGCGGGATTGCGGATGTCACGAATGAAGTGAAGTCGTTCAACGGGCGATTCAGTGGCGGCACCATCGCAAGTCTCGGCGGTACGCTGGAGGATGCGTCGCGGGACGAAAAGGTGGCGGCCGTTCTGGACAACCCGTACGCCATCTGCCCGCCGAAACGACGCAGCGGCGTTGCCCAACCGGATATCGCTGCCGTTCAGCGTTCTGAATCTGGTGCGTGGCTCGGGCCATTCTTCATGGCGATCGTCAACACACGAGTCGTGCATGCCACGAATGCGCAACTGAACTATCCGTACGGAACCAATTTCACCTACGGCGAAGGCATGCACGTCGGCGGCAAGCTAGCTGCCAACGTTTTGGGTTTGGCCTCTCGCATGTTCTATTGGGCCTACGGATTCCGGCCCACACGCGCATTGCTGAACGCAACCATCTTGCCCAATCCTGGCACCGGACCGTCCAAGAAATCACGTGAAGAAGGCGATTTCGAGTTTCACTTCATCGCTCGAACTCGATCCGGTGACCGATTGGCTCTCGTGGTTAGCGGCGAACGGGATCCCGGCTATGGCGCTTCGAGTCGCATGATTGGAGAAGTGGCGGTTTGTTTGGCGTGCGACCTGCCGAAGAGTGCCTGCCCCGGCGGCTTTTGGACGCCGGCCGCGGCAATCGCAGAGAAGATCATTCCGCGGTTGATCGAGAACGCCGGGATCAAGTTTGAACTGCTGAACGAAGCGGGCGAACGATGTCCGGTTGGATCCCTTTTGTTCGGCAGCGATCGAACGAACGCCAACGAGAATCCAAGTCCAGCAGCGGCAGTGCAATGATTCACGCGTATCGTTCGATCGCAAGAGAGGACGCTGGAATGCGGATGAAGCTGGTGCTTGGAATCTACTTCGTTATTGGGGCAGTCGACCTCGCGTTGGGGGCGACCTATTTCTTCTCAATGCAGTTCACGTCCTATCACGCTGAGGCAGTGGGCGCATCGTGGCACGAACTGGATGCAGGAATTCGGACGCTGATCTGGCACTTCTAAAACTTGCTGGCGGTGGTTGGTTTGCCTTGGGCGTGATCACGATCGTTCTTGCATGGATCGGATATAGAGCACGCAGCGCTTTCACAAGATTCACTTTGCCAGCGGTTGCATTGCTTTCTTGGTCAGCGAGTTTGACCGCAACCTGGGGCGTGTACCAAGCAACGGGTGCGTCAACGCCTTGGATCCCGTCATTGGCCATGATCGGACTTGCGATACTCGCCTTCGCTTTCGATGCGCATTGGATTTCGCTCTTTCGCCACGCTCCGATTGAATCAACTGGCGACGAAAGTGTTTTCGCATCAGCACGTCAACCGGCGAGGAAGCAACGATGAAGATTCTTGTCTATGGTGCTGGGAATATTGGTTCCCTCTATGCGGTGAAGCTGAAAGACGCGGGTAATGATGTCAGCATTCTCGCGAGAGGTCAGCGTCTGAGTGAAATCCGTGAGCAAGGGATTGTGCTCGAGAGTTTCCGCACACGCAAAACAACCTCGACGCGTGTGACCGCTGTCGAACAACTCGGTCCGGACGATGCTTACGATCTCGTGTTGGTGATCCTACCGAAACGCAGCGTCAGCGAAGTCTTGCCGATCCTCGCGGCGAATCGCCACACGCCGAGCGTCATGTTTTTTGGAAACAACGCGGCTGGCCCTTGAGAGATGATCGAAGCTCTTGAGCGAAAACGGGTTCTGCTTGGCTTTCCCGGTGCGGCTAGCGTGCCGCACGAGGAAGCGATCAGGTACGTCATCCTCGATCGACGCGAGCAGCCAACGACGATTGGTGAACTTGATGGTTCCCAATCAACACGCATCCAAGAGTTCGCAAGCGCTTTGCAGTCGGCAGGATTTCCGACGTCGATTTGCTCAAACATGGATGCGTGGCTCAAGACTCATGCAGCGGAGATCGTTCCAACGGCGGCCGTTTTCTACATGGCAGAGTGTGACATCGGCCAATTGCAGAAAAACAAAGAGGCCCTTGCGTTGATGGTGCAAGCAATCCGGGAAGGACATCGCGTTCTCTCGGCGATCGGCGTTCCCATCACTCCATCGAGTCACAGATTGTTCACTTGGATTCCCAAGCCCCTGCTGGTGCTGGCAATCCGCCGGAAGCTCCAAAGCAGCGAGTGGAAGATCAAGATCGGACATGCCGCTGCTGCACAAGACGAAATGGATGCAATCGCAGATGACCTGCATGACCTCGCACAGCGGGCATCCATCATTACACCAGCCTTCGACCAACTACGACTCTTTCTCGCCCAGGCAGATCAGCGACCACGAGTTCGATCGATCGCTGTCATCGATGCTTGACGCGGATCATCTTGGTAGCGGGATTGCGCCCCAGTGTCTCACCCCCTCCGCGGTAACTTCTTCATCCGTGCATACTCGCACACAATTCTTGAGAAACAGCGACGGCACAAGACCTGCGGATTCATTCATCTTCAATCTATTCCACTCGATCTCGAGGAAAACTGGCGATGAGAGTTCTACTGGCAACGGACGGTTCTGGAACCGCGATAGCGGCGACCAAGACTGTTGAACAATTGGCCGAGCACAATCCGATCGACGTGACGGTAGTGACCGTGTCATACGATCCCCAGCGGTATCAGTTTCAGCCGTGGGTGCCCGAGTGGACCGAACAGGAGAACGCTCGTACAGCGAAGATCCTGGCCGACGCCAAGCGGACCCTCGATCGAACGTGCCAATCCGTTTCGATCAAGCATGTCTCCGGCGCAGTCGTGCCAGCCATCCTTGACGAAGCCACGAAGTCGAGGGCTGATCTAATCGTCATCGGTGCAAAAGGTCATTCAGCGATCGGACGATTGCTGTTGGGCAGCGTTTCGGACAGCGTCGCGTCAAAGGCAGATTGCTCGGTCTTGGTCGTTCGCCCCAATGACACGCTTGGTTTTGATCGCGTCGTTGTCGGCTATGACAAGTCCGTCGCCTCACGCGAAGCCGTCGCGGAACTGATGGAGATGAAACTCAGCGACGAAATGCACTTTGATGTCGTCAGTGTCGCCGAACAGCCGTATGTCTATGTCGGCGAAGGTTTTGCGGAACCGCCGATCGCTCTTAGCCCCGCACAGATTCGACCGATCGAAGAAACCTGCGAGCGAATGGCTAGCCAAATCGCTGAACATTTTCATCGCACCCGATCGCACACTCCGATTGCAGCACACGTGGGCGACGCAATCGTGCAGCAAGCCGAATCCGCCGGGGCCGATTTGATCTTGGTCGGCGACACCGGTCACGGAATGTTGGATGAACTGTTCCTAGGCAGCACATCCAAATACGTACTCCGTCACGCTCCTTGCAGCGTTTGGATCTCTCGCCATCACACGAAAACAACAGGCGATGCGAAAGAAGAATCGGGTCATGCTGTTGCAGCGAACTGAACCGTGGGCGGTGACGGCAGCTCGAATCGCCGACATCCATGATGAGACGCCGGGTGTGAAGACGTATCAGCTTGAATTGTCCGATGCGGACGATCGCTCGACGTACGAAGCTAGGGCAGGGCAGTTCAACATGTTGTATCTGCCCGGCGTCGGCGAGTCCGCGATATCGCTCAGTCATCTGACTCAGCCTGGCGAACCGATCGTCCACACCGTTCGCGCTGTCGGCAACGTGACGCAGACCCTCGCGCGGCTATCGGTGGGAGACTCACTGGGTGTCCGCGGACCGTTCGGTTCATACTGGCCGATCGACTCAGTTCGCGGGAAGGATTTGATCTTGGTCGCCGGAGGGATCGGGTTGGCTCCGCTTCGGCCTGTGATTGACTTTATCCGATCGAACCGCGGGGTCTTTGGCAGAGTATGCCTGCTGATGGGAGCCCGCACTCCGGCTGATTTGCTATACCAAGACGAGTATCAGGCATGGCGATCGGATGACATTGACGTGCAAACGACCGTGGATCGGGCACAGTCGGATTGGCAGGGTCACGTCGGCGTCGTCACGTTGTTGGTCAACCGCGTTGGCATCGTTCGTTCGGATCGGACGATGCTGTTTTGTTGCGGTCCGGAGGTGATGATGACGTACGCGATCCGCGCGGTTCGTGAACGAGGCATTCCCCGAACCAGTCTTTGGTTGTCGCTGGAACGAAACATGAATTGCGCGATGGGTCATTGCGGTCATTGCCAGTTGGGACCGCATTTTGTTTGCAAGGACGGTCCGGTGTTGCGATACGATCAAGTCAACCGATTGATGAGGGTCGATTCGCTATGAACAAGAAACGTCTCGGTGTGTTCAAGTTTGCGTCCTGCGACGGTTGCCAGTTGTCGTTGCTGTCGTGTGAGGATGAACTGATTGAACTGGCCGGCATGATCGAGATCGTCCACTTTCTGGAAGCCAGCAGCCGCGTCGATCCGGGGCCGTTCGATGTTGCGTTGATCGAAGGTTCGATCACGACAGAGAAAGATGCTCAGCGAATTCGTGAGATTCGTCACCAATCAAAGACTCTGGTGACGATTGGAGCATGTGCGACCGCCGGCGGGATCCAAGCCCTTCGCAATTGGGCCGATCACGAAGAATTCATCGCTTCGGTCTATGCCCACCCCGAGTATATCGAGACCCTGTCCACCAGTACCCCGATCGCCGATCACGTCGCTGTCGATTTTGAACTGCGAGGTTGCCCGATTGATCGGCATCAGTTGCTGGAAGTGCTTGCGGCACTGATCGCCGATCGCAGCCCACGAACGCCGCGACACAGTGTGTGCATCGAATGCAAGCGACGCGGGACCGTCTGCCTTGTCGTGACGCAAGGTTTGCCGTGTCTTGGGCCCGTGACGCAGGCCGGCTGCGGTGCGATTTGCCCGGCCTACGATCGGCCGTGCTACGGGTGTTTCGGTCCGGCTGCGCAGGCAAACTGTCCGGCGCTGTCGACGCATCACCTCGCGGGAGCGACGACCGAAACGCAAATGGTCCACGCACTACGCAACATGAACGCCGCCGCGAACGTGTTTCAGATTGAGAGCGATCGTCTTGAATCGGGGTCGACATGAGCGACAACCGCAAGATCACCGTCAATGCATTGACGCGAGTCGAAGGCGAAGGAGCTTTGCACGTTCGCGTGAGCGGTGACCAGATCGAAAGCGTGAAGCTGACGATCTACGAACCGCCGCGGTTTTTTGAATCGTTTCTGCGGGGGCGTGCGATCGAAGAGGTCCCCGATATCACGGCAAGGATTTGCGGAATCTGTCCCGTCGCGTACCAGATGACGTCTGTTCACGCGATTGAGAATGCCTTGGATGTCGAAATCTCGTCGGGCGTGCGAGCGCTTCGTCGATTGTTGTATTGCGCGGAATGGATTGAAAGCCACGTGCTACACATCGTCATGCTGAACGCACCGGACTTCTTTGATTGTCATAGCGGCATCGAACTGGCTGAAAAGTTTCCCGACCGCGTCAACGACGGGCTGCGGATCAAGAAGATTGGTAACCGTGTGCTGGAAGTCCTCGGTGGACGTGCCATTCATCCGGTCAATGTACGTGTCGGTGGCTTTTATCGATTGCCATCACGCGACGAGCTGACCGAGTTGCTATCGGATCTCCGCTGGGCGCTCGATGCGGCGATCGACCTGGCTCGCTGGGTCGCGACGTTCGACTTCCCCGAACTCAACATCCACTGCGAACTGGTTGCGTTGCAGAACGACGATGAGTACCCGATGAACGAAGGCGCGATCGCCTCGACAATTCACTCGCCAATTTCGGTGGAAGAGTACGAGCAACATTTCGGCGAACAACACGCCCCACACAGCACGGCACTTCAATCTAAACGGCGCGATAGCGCCGCACCGTATTTCTTGGGACCGCTGGCGAGGCTGGAGTTGAATCAAGAGCAGCTTTTTCCAGCGGCACGAAAGCTAGCGGAGGAAATCTGCCCGCCGATTCCGCTGCGCAACCGTTTTCATTCGATCATCGCCCGCAGCATCGAAGTTGTTCACGCGTTGGAGGAAGCGATCGGAATCATCGAAGCCTATCAGCCACCGCCAGAGCCGTTTCGCCCTTATCAACATCGGGAAAGCGAAGGATGTGCGGCGACCGAAGCCCCCCGAGGAATGATCTACCACCACTATCGGATCAACGACGACGGAACCGTGGCGTCATCCAAAATCGTTCCGCCGACCTCGCAAAACCAACTGCAGATCGAATCCGACTTGCGAGACTATTTGCCACGGTTGCTCGACCAGCCAGACGACATTGTGGCGGCGGAATGCGAAAAACTGATTCGCAACTACGACCCGTGCATCAGTTGCTCGACCCATTTTCTGACGTTGGAAATGGAGCGGACATGAACGACGTTCCTAAACGCATCGCGATCATCGGAATCGGCAGCCCGCACGGCGACGATCAGTTCGGTTGGGCGGTCGCTGACTGCCTGAGCCGTCGCTTTGGTTCACCCGCAAGGGGCAACGCCTCGGACGATTGCCTAGCCCAGCCCGCAGGGCTGGGAATCGACAGGCTCGAATACGCCGAAGGGCCAAAGGCCCGGTCGTTTGTTGGCAATATGCCTCCCAACAAACGGTTGGACCGTTGGCCCGACGGGGATGGGGGGACGACCGACGACCCAGCCCTTCAGGCTGGGCTAGGCAAACCGATGGGCCGTTGGCCCGCAGGTGAAATTTGCATTTTCAAGTGCAACAACCCCATCGACGTCATCCCGATGCTCGACGACTTCGATCGTGTTGCTAGTGTCGATGCCGGGGTTGGCCTGCCCACGGAGACACCGTTTCGGCGACTGAACTACGCGGATGCCGTTGACCGCCAGTGGATGGCGAGTCGTCCCGTTCGGGGAACGCATGATTTTGGGCTGCACCAAACGCTGCAGCTCGCACAAACGTTGGGGAAACGGATCGACCATGTGGAGATTTGGGTGGGCAATGCGATTGCGTTTGATCCGATGTCAAAGATGACACAACAATCCGCGGCGGCAGTTCGCCCCTGCGTTGACGCAATCGCGGAGGAGTGGTGCCGTGCACGAACGATCGCTGGTTAGGGGTCTGTTGAGACAGGTCGACCAGATTGCGGCGGAGCATGATGAAGCCGACGTCGCCGAAGTGACCGTCGAGGTCGGCCCGCTCTCGGGCGTCGAGGTAGATCTTGTGAAGATTGCGTTTGAGGAGCAGTGCGGCGTAGTGGATCTTGCTAAAGATCCAGAGGGCGAGGGATCTTTAGCAAGATCCACTACGGCAAGTACAAGGCTAGAGGTTCTCGAGGTGCCGTTGATCGTTCGCTGCACGCAGTGTCATGCCGAGAGTGATTTGTCCGATTTCGTTTTTCGCTGCGTGTCCTGTGGGTCGGGAGAAGTGCAAGTCATCAGCGGTGATGAGTTTCGCTTGATCTCGCTGACGCTTGCCGAAGGAGCTAATCATGCCCGCTGAAACCATTGCAATCGATCGTGACATTCAAGCTGAAAAAAGGGCGGCAGCCGAGGGACTGCGTCGTCAATTCACTGAGCGGGGAACGTTCGTTGTCAATTTGGTTTCGTCACCGGGTTCTGGCAAAACCAGTTTGCTCGAAGCGACTTGCCGACGATGGCGTGACCGCTGGAACGTCGCCGTGCTGGTCGGCGATTTGGCCACGGACCGCGATGCCGAGCGGCTTCGTCCCTACGTGGCCGTCGAGCAACTGACGACTGGCGGTGCCTGTCATTTGGAACTCTCATTGGTTGAAAAGGGACTCGCGAAACTGCCACAAGTACCAAGGGACTTCTTGTTCATCGAGAACATTGGCAACTTGGTTTGTCCCGCGTCGCATGATCTGGCCGAGCACCTTCGTGTGGTCTGCATTAGCACGACGGAAGGTGATGACAAACCCGGCAAGTACCCGAAGATGTTTCGCACCAGCGAGGTCATGGTCATCACCAAGACCGACCTGTTGCCACACGTGCCGTTCGACGTTGCCAACGTGACCGAGGATGCTCGGCTAATCCGCGAGGACATGCAAGTGATCGAGACGTCGGCGATCAATGACATCGGCATCGACGCTTGGTGTGACCTGCTGGAACAACGTCGCGATGCAATGCTGGCGGAGGCGTCCGAGTCATGACTCTGGCGATTGCACCAACGAAAACATCGGTTCGGATATTGATGCGAGGTCTGGTTCAGGGCCAAGGGGTTCGGCCAACGATCGCGTGTCTTGCGACGCAGCAATGTCTCGCCGGAACGGTTTGTAACTCGTCAAACGGTGTTGAGATTTCGGCTAATGGTTCGGCGATCGAATTGGATCGTTTCCAAGACAAATTAAGGCAGACATTCCCGAACATTGAATTCAGTAGTGAGCCAGCGGAACACGCCGAAATTGGCGATTTCCGCATCATCGACAGTCAT
Source organism: Stieleria bergensis (assembly GCA_007745635.1). Lineage (GTDB taxonomy): Bacteria > Planctomycetota > Planctomycetia > Pirellulales > Pirellulaceae > Stieleria > Stieleria bergensis. The sequence goes on along the minus strand of CP036272.1, from coordinate 5,238,474 downwards.
GGAAGCGACCGACTGCACACAGCGGTTCCGCTTGATACGGTCACGTGTCCCGACTGCATCGAGGAAGCACGGTCGATTTCGGATCGTCGTTTCGGCTACCCCTTCATCACCTGTGCGAAGTGTGGGCCACGGTATTCGATCTTGCAAAACATGCCGTTTGATCGCGGTGCAACGACGATGGATCGGTTTCCGATGTGTCCGCGATGTGAAGCGGAATATCGCGACCCACTCGATCGTCGTTTTCATGCCCAAACGATTTGCTGTCCGGATTGCGGGCCACGGTGCTGGGTCGATGATCGCCGCGGCAACCAAATTGCAATGATGGAGGATTCGATCGAACGACTCGCGCAGTGGATTACGGCGGGTAAGATTGTAGCCATGAAAGGGCTGGGTGGCTATCAGTTGGTATGCGATGCGACTAACGATGAAGCCGTCCAAAAGCTGCGTACGCGAAAAGCTCGCCCCAGCAAACCGCTGCCAGTTATGGTCAGCGATGTGGACGCGGCAAGACGTTTTGCCCACGTCAGTGAAACGGAACAATCCGCCCTGCAAAGTCCGGCGGGGCCGATCGTCTTGCTGCGAGCGTTTGGGGACAGACACTTGTCGTCGTTACTCTCGCCTCATCTCAACACGGTCGGCTTGATGCTGCCCACATCAATGCTGCATTTGATGTTGGTCGATCGAGTTGGGCGTCCACTGGTTGTCACCAGCGGCAATTCACACGGATCACCGATTATCTATCAAAACGAAGTGGCCCAGCAGGAACTGGCATCCATTGCGGACGTGTTCCTGCATCACGACCGTGACATCACGCACCCGATCGACGACAGCGTGGTTCAGTGCATCGGCGACCGCGTCATGACCATCCGAGCCGCTCGTGGGATTGCACCCATGACGTTCGCGATGCCAACTGGAAGCCCGGCCATCGCAACGGGTGGTCACCAGAAAGTGGCGGTTGCGATCCGAACCAGCGACGCGCTGGTGCTGGGGCCGCACATCGGCGACATGAATCACGAATCAAGCCGCTTGCGGTTCATGGAGAACGTTTCTTCGCTGAGCTCGTTGCATCAGGTCGATCCTTCGTGTGCGGTCCACGACCGACACCCTGACTACTTCACCACTGACTGGGCGGAGCAAAGCTTTGATAGACGCAGTAACGTGCAGCATCACCACGCCCATGTTGCCGCTGCCATGCTGGAACATGATCTACTTGAAGACACTGTCCTTGGGATTTCATTCGATGGAACTGGCTACGGCGACGACGGCACCATTTGGGGTGGCGAAGTGTTGCTGGCGGACACTTCAAAATGTCGCCGGGTTGCGCAGCTACGTTCTTTCAATCTGCCAAGTGGTGAAACTGCGATTCGGCAACCGTGGCGGATCGCCAAGTCACTTTGTTCGCAGGTTGGCCAGCCAGTCGACAACATCATGCGATACGCGATCGAGCACGGCCCGACCACTTCCAGCATGGGACGCTTGTTCGATGGCGTGGCCGCGTTGGTTTTGGGCATAGAATCGGTCGATGACGAAGGCGAAGCCGCGATGCGACTCGAAGCGGTTTGCGAACCTGAAGAAGCTTCGGCTTATCGGTTTGGAATTCCCCATCCAACACACATTGCAGGGGATGAGGGGCTTCCGCCAAGCCACTTCGACTGGCGACCCGCCGTTCGCGACATCCTCGACGACCTCGACCAACTTACACCCGGCCGCATCGCGATGAAGTTTCACCGTGCCGTTGCCAACTTGGTCTGCGATCAGTCCGCTCAAAACCTTGAGATCCCCTGCGTCCTGTGCGGTGGCGTCTTCCAAAATCGGGTGCTATTGGAGCTCATTCAAAATGAAGCTTATCGACGCAGTCTCGACGTTCGCATGCCGGGTCGGATTCCCGTCAGTGATGGCGGACTTGCCTTGGGGCAGCTTGTAGTTTCCGAATCGAGACAGCAACGGAGTCGCCAACCATGTGTTTAGGCATCCCCGGTCAAATCGTGCGCTGGGTCAATCGTGATCTCACCTTCGCCAAAGCCGAGGTCCAGTTCGCCGGCGTTCGTCGCGAAGTCCACATGGCTTGCGTGCCCGACGCGGAGGTTTCTCAGTATGTCATCGTGCATGCGGGGATCGCGATCTGCGTGGTTGATGAAGTGGAAGCGGAAAAGACCTTGGCCGAGTACGAACGGTTGGAAGCTTTGACGGGAGGCACTGATGAAATTCCTTGATGAGTTTCGCGATGTCGAGACGGCCCAACGTTTGATCGACCAGATAGGCAATCGCTGCACGCGCAGTTGGGTTTTGATGGACGTTTGTGGCGGCCAGACGCACGGCCTCGTTCGATCGGGTATCGAACGAGAGCTTGCCGGGACGGTCGAGCTGATTCACGGTCCCGGTTGCCCCGTTTGCGTAACGTCGACACAAAGCATCGACTTCGCGGTCGCACTTTCGCTTCGTCCCAAGACCATCGTCGCCACTTTCGGAGACATGATTCGTGTTCCCGGTGGCGACGGTTCGTTGATGCAGGCTCGCGGTCGTGGCGGAGATCTGCAAATGGTTTACTCACCGATGGACGCTGTCGAGCTGGCGTCGGCAAAGCCCGATCATGAAGTCATCTTTCTTGCCGTCGGATTTGAAACAACGACACCCGCGACGGCACTCGCGGTGATGCAGGCGGATCAGCTTGGCCTTTCCAATTTCTCTATCGTGGCATCGCACGTTCGCGTGCTGCCTGCCATGGAAGCGATCATGGCGATGCCCGATTGCCGCGTCGAAGGTTTCTTGGCGGCCGGGCACGTTTGCAGCATCACGGGTCACGACGTCTACGAGCCATTCGTCCGCCAGCATCAATTGCCTGTGGTGGTGACGGGTTTCGAGCCGCTGGATTTGCTGGAAGGCATCCTTCGCACGGTCACGTTGCTTGAGTCATCGCGACCCGTCGTCGACAACCGCTACGGCCGCGGTGTTCAGAAGCATGGCAACGCGGCAGCTCAGTCGTTGATCGAAACCGTTTACGAAGTCGATGATTGCGATTGGCGAGGCTTCGGGACGATTGCCGATGGCGGCTACCGGCTGAGATCGCGATACGAAGCCTTCGACGCGTCCCGGAAGTTTGAAAGCATGACTACATCTCATCACCACAACGATCGCGGTTGTCACGCCGCGGATGTGTTGTCCGGGCGAATCAAACCCAAGCAGTGCCCGGCTTTCGGAAAGACATGCACGCCAGAATCGCCGTTGGGCGCACCGATGGTTTCCGGCGAAGGAGCGTGCGCGGCCTATTACCGATTTGAACCCATTTCAATCGAGACTCCATGAGTCAGACGACATCATCTTCCATGACATGTCCGACGCCGACGATCAACTCCGGCGAGATCTCGCTGTCGCACGGTGAAGGTGGACGCGTGATGAGGCAACTCATACGCGACCGTATTGCCGCGAAGCTCTCGGACGTGCAAAGCAGCAGCGACGCGGCGTCGCTGGGAACGCTGACCGGTGAGATTGCGATCACGACAGACAGCTTTGTCGTTTCACCGCTGTTCTTTCCCGGCGGCGACATTGGTTCGCTGGCAGTCCATGGGACCGTGAATGACTTGGCGATGGCGGGTGCGAAACCGCTGTTCTTGACGCTGTCGCTGATTCTTGAAGAAGGCCTGCCATTGGGAATGCTCGATCGGATCATCGACAGCATCGCCAACGCAGCGGCGAACTGCGACGTGAAGATCGTTGCCGGTGATACCAAAGTGGTCCCCAAAGGGGCCGCCGATGGGATCTTCATTAACACGACGGGCGTGGGTATTCACGAGACGCCGCATCGCATGTCTGGCACCAGCATCCGATCCGGTGACGTGTTGATCGTGTCCGGTCCGGTTGCTCAGCACGGGTTGGCGGTGCTGGCAGCTCGCGAGTCGATCGCGTTCGACCCGCCACCGGTTTCCGATTCGGCACCACTGCAACGTGTTGCATCTGAGTTGGCCCACTGTCTCGGTCCCGATTTACGAACGATGCGGGACGCGACACGCGGCGGTGTGGCGGCGGTGCTGCACGAATGGGCCGAGGAAACCGGTTTGGCGATGCGGATCGAACAAAGCCGGGTTCCGATGACGGCGGAAAGTGAAGGCGTTTGTGAACTGCTGGGACTTGATCCGTTGATGGTTGCCAATGAAGGGACGTTTGTCGCTTGCGTGGCGACGGATCGAGCCGCGGAAGCCATGGAAATCCTTGCGGCCCATTCCCTCCGCGGGGCACCATCCGTGATCGGCGAGGTAGTCCAAAGACAGATGTCGCCGGTGTTGATCTCGCGCGGCTTGGGTGGTGACCAACCGCTCGACGAACCCATCCACGCGATGCTGCCTCGGATTTGTTGAATACCATCACAAACGGTCGGGCCGTTGGCCCTGCAGATTTCTCGTGTTTCCGTGACCCAGCCCGATGGGCTGGGCTAGGTAAACGTACGGGGATTTGCCCCTGAATTCATACGCATCGTTCTAAGCCTCGATCTCCACGACCAATGGAAGATGGTCCGAGGCGATCTTGGCCAGGTCGCTGGCGATGACTTCAGCGTGAGTCGCGATGACTTCGTCGGATGCGAAGACGTGATCAATTCGCGTCAGCGGTCGATGGCTGAACCACGTTGCGGTCGTTGGCCCGGGAGCAACTTCGTGAAGGTCTTGAAGACACCGGGTGATCGCACGGTGAGCGGGCGCATTCGGCGTTGCATTGAAATCGCCGCATAGAACGACCGGGCCTTTCAAACGAGCTGCAGAGACCCATTGATCGGTCAAAACAAATGCTTGCTGCTTTCGTTCGTTCGGATACAGACTCAAATGGGTATTGATTATCTGAATCGGCCGTCCTTGGACCGTCGTCACTTCGACCCAAATCGCACCGCGACGTTCGCGATAGGGTTTGGTGAAAGGCAACTCGTCGGATCGGATCAACCGCATCGGCAACCGACTGAGGATGGCATCCCCGTAACGTTCTTCTTCTATGTGAAGCGCCGCGTGAAAATGGTGATCCATGCACAATCGTCGTGCGATTTCATGAGCTTGGTCGATGCCGCCTGATCGCGGCCGTCCGACGTCCAGTTCTTGGAGTGCAACCACGTCGACGTCCGCTTGAGCGATCACTCTTGCGATTCGTTTGGGCGACAGCTGTCCGTCCATGCCCAAACACGAATGCACGTTGTAGGTCATCAAACGCAGCGTTCGAGTGGTCCCTGCCTCGGGCGTAACCGAATGACGCGAGACGACATTCTGCTGACCATCTCGAAAACGCATTGCGGTCGCACGTAGATCCTTAGGTCGCAGAAACGACTTTGGACTGTTGACCGGTGCATCACTGGGCAGCAGGGCGAACCCGTGCGTTTCGATTGGTCCTGGCCCGGCGTGGGCTCCCGCTTGGATGGCGAAGCTGACCGGACAACGATCGGGACACCACCCGCTGAGCACCATCTCCCCGGAATCGCGGTGATGCGACACACGCACCAAATCCGTGGAGACTTCGTCGGCAAACGGATGATCGTCGCCGAACAGCTTTGTTGACTCTTGCGGTAGGTTGTACTGTCCGCCCGACGTGATCGCGAGCGCCGATGGGCCGGGCTGGCGAACGATCACCATTGGCACTTGATGTTCATGAACGAGCGACGAAGCGACCTGCAATCGCTGTTGGCATGTCATTGGCGTCTCGCAATAGAGCAAACCCAGCGGACCACAATCGGCGACGCGAACCGTTTGGGAATCGTTGCGATCCGGAAGACTCGTGCCGAACAACTGTGCAACCAGTCCGCCGGCTGAAAGCCACTGGGCTCGGCCGACTCGTTGATTCGACCAACCGTGCTCGTCATCAACCGATAGACGCCGGTGGTTGCCGACCGCTGACTGACAGGCATCTTGAATGCTATTTCCGACGAGAGCTTCGTAGGTCGTTGTGGTCTCTTGACCATGATCCGAGTAAACCCAGACGTCGTAGTCGCGGCGGCCGGATAGGTTGGCGGCGCTGGCAAGTCGTCCAATGCAGCGGTCGATCCCCTTCAACGTCCAGCGAGCGAATCGCGACGAGGGACCGCGTCGGTGAGCGTGTTCGTCATACCCGAGCAAGTTCAAATGAATGATGGGCAGACCACGGGCCGCGTCCATCGACGCGGAAATAATCGTCAATTCGCGAAGGCCAATCGCAACCATCACACGGGAAACGATCATCAGGAGTTCTTGCCAGAGTTCGCGTCCCGTGATGGCTCGCCGCAAGAAATCGAACAGCCCGAGCCAGATTTCGATGAACACCAATCCTGCCGCACGGACAAGGCTGAACCAGTACCCGATGGCAACCACCGCGAGTCGTGATGGGCGGATCGCGCGAAGGATCTGGTCCCAACCGATGCTGGCGGCGCAGAAATGAGATTCATTGGCACCACCGTCGTAGATGTTGCAATAACTACTGCCACCGTGAAGCAATCCAATTTTGCCATCGCTGATACGCTTCTGCACCTTGGCGGCCGCATCGGGCGAGAACATCAGCACAGATTGATTCGTTTCATGATCGACGAATCCGAACGCTGGCACGGCGGTTTTGATTCCGTAAAACAATTCCCCCTGAACCGCGGGCGTGCTCGATGGAAGCCCGGAATAGAACGAATGCAATCGGTACCCTTGCCGATCGAGCAACGATTTCAAAAAAGGCATTCGGCCTTGCTCGATCGCGTTCTCCAATTCTCGCCGCGACAGTCCGTCGATCTGAATCATGATCAGGCCATCGTGGTCACGCTGGACATCCGAGACGGGCAACCCGAGCCAACGAACGGCCAACTCCGACCGGCTGGACCATCGCCGCAGCGCTCGCCAACGTCGACTCCATCGGGCAATCATGATGCGACCGGTCTGATTGAGTCACCGTTGCTGCCCTTTGAGACCAATGCGACTCGATCCTTGACTCGCCCGGCAATGCGCGCGAAAAATCTCTCAACATCCTGCGCCCAATCTTTCTTCAGTAAGACAACGGACAACTCGTCGCGAACCGTCATCCGACGCGGATTCATCAAAATCAAACTGCCGGTCTTGTCACGGTGGTCGTAAACGTCACCACCCAATGCTTTCATGACGTCATCAAACGAAAGCCGACGCGAACCCGGGGCCTTCAACATTCGAGTGGCGAAGGGTTGCGACTTCCAATCGCCGAAAATTCGATTCATCAGTGTCATTGGCAGCGAGGTTCCGCCCCAACGACCATTACATTCGATGAACTGCATTTGCGACGATTCCAAATCCTGTCCGATCAAAACCATGTCAAACGAACAACGCCCCACGTAGCCGAGTCGCTGGTACACGCGAGCGAGTTGCAAACACTGCCGCGTCATTCGGTCGCGTAAGTCCGTTGGCAGATCCGCGGAGCCAAAGCCGGTGAATCGACCTTCGTCGCCTTCGATGCGTTGGATGAACAGGCCTTCCAAAATCGGCATCCTGTCATCGCCCGGTGGAATCCATAACTGAGCCGACGGTGCCGCGATCACGCCGGTTTGCCACGCAGTCACGACAAGCTCGTCACCGTCTTCGTAACGCAACTGAGGCATGCGGTCTCGCAGCATTCGGTCAACGTCCATCAACGACCAGTCACGGATCGTATCCAACGCAAAAACGAGATTGCCTTCACCGCCGGCCGCGTTGGGCAATTTCAACGCAACGCAACACGCTTGTCCTGACAACTTCTGAATCTGATGGGCGGCGTTGGCCGTGTTCCAAACGACGTGACCCGGCGGTGCCGCATGAGGGCCGAACATTCGCTGCACCAACTGCAAAAACTGTCCTTTGTCATTCGCGAATTCGGTCACCCCCGGCGGTGCGCCGATGACCTGCAGCGGTCGGTGGCTGGTTTGATGTAACAGCAATGCCAAACGCCAGACCGCATGAGAACCCATGTGCGGGTGTAGGTATCGCAGTCCGTCTTTCCGAATCGCGTGGACCAATTCACGCCGCGTGCGACGGTCTTTCCAAATCGCTTCGGCCAAATGCACGCCGTCGTTTTGTTCGAGCGTTTCATCGCCACGCGGATGGATTCGGTTCACATGCCCCAAGCCCAATTGCTCACGGCAGTAGTCTTCGTACGTCTCGTCGGCATGCCAAGAGGTTGCCAAATAGTCGCCTTCGCCGGCGCGGACTCGAGCACGTTCTTGGAAAAACGATTGATCGGAATCGTTGACACGTCGAATTTCGCTGAGGTCGTCCAGATGCAGCGAGGGTGCTTCGGACATCTCGGTCGCTTGAAACTCCGCCAACAGTGAATCGAGACCAAATTCCGCATGGCGATCAAGCAGTTCCCTTGCCACTCGGTCTGCGAAGTTCGTCTCGTCATCCGTCAACCGACAGCAGGCGTGATCGACGACGGGGAACCAATCGTTCATGACAAGTTCGACTCCGTTGAAGTTGGGGATCGCATGGACATCGTGCGTGTTTCCAATTGCGAATCAATGGAAACGATCGAGCCAT
>CP036272.1:4993497-5229494 GCA_007745635.1 Stieleria bergensis | reverse complement strand
ACACCCAGTTGCCGAAACGGAATGGATGGCAATTCTCCACGGTCGGGATTCCGACGGTCGCCAGCCGCACGTGTGAGATCACCGTTGGCGAATAGACTCGCTCGGCCGCGTTGCTGAAATGCAGCCCGTGATGGGCCGCCGAAGCGTTTCGCTCCACGTGTGGATTCTGGTCTTCGTAGTATCCGATGCCCCACCCGTCGGAATGGGCTCGACCGATCTCGTCCGAGCGACTTTGAATCAGAAGCGCGTTCTGAGCGTGAACCAAGGTGCATTCCACCTTGGTCGGTTCGTTCGATCGAAATCCATAAAGTCGGCACATGATCGACGAACAAATGCACGTGGTGTTCCAACGCGGTGCGAAGCCATACCGAAACCGAACTGGGAATACGGTTTGCAAGATGAACTGATCAAAGAGGGAAAGGCTCATGAAAACGAATTGGAAACAACTTCAGCGCGCATTTGTGGAAGACCACCGCACGCTGACGCGCGGTTACGCACGTCTGCTCAAGATGCTGGACGAAAAAAAGTTTTCCAACGCGGCCAAAGAGGCCAAGCAACTCGACGAGTTGGCTGGTCCTCACATCGCATTTGAGGAGACTTTTCTGTATCCCAAAGTCGGCGAGTCGCGGGGTGAGGAGTACACCGGCAAACTCTACGACGAGCATTTGGAAATTCTTGGAGCGTTGTTGCAGATTCGCGAACTCGCCCCGGATGCCGATCTGACTGATGTGCAGATCGCTGACCTGAAAGAACGCCTGCACCACGGCTTGGACCACGCCGCGGCTTGCGGATCGTTGCTGAGTCATTTGAAAGTCATGGCGGAGCAAGAGCAGGGTGAAGCCTTGCAAAAGCTGATTGAATTCCGAGAAAACGGTCGTCCTTGGTCGGAGTTGCCCGGGTACGAAAAGGACTAAACTGAGTGCACCGACGCACGCGTGCGCGGATGTGCACGCATATTCCACGCAAACTGGGGAGGAACGCGGTTCGCAACGGGCTTCGGTATCACTTTGTTAATCAAGGAAATTCAGCATGACCGAAACACCCATCAAACTTCTTTTGGTCGACGACGAGGAAGATTCACGCCGATCGTCGGCAAAATGGATGAGCCGAAAGGGACATGACGTGACCGACGTGTCCAACGCGGCCGAAGCGCTGGGGTTGCTGGAGCGTGAATCGTTCGACGTGGGCGTGTTCGATATGAACATGCCGGGGATGTCGGGGCTGGAACTGTTGCAACGGGTCCATCAGGACGACATCGACATCGAAGTCATCATGCTAACCGGACAGGGAACCGTCGAAACGGCGGTCTCGGCAATGAAGATGGGAGCGTGTGATTTCCTGAGCAAGCCGTGTGCACTGGGCGATCTGGAATATCACTGCTTTCGCGCCCGCGAGCGACGCGACCTGAAGAAGGAAAACAAGCAGCTCAAGGCGGTCATTTCGCGGACGCGGCCGGCGGCCAAAATGATCGGTCAGTCGAAGTCGCTGCGCGAGGTCGCGAAGATGATCGACAAGGTCGCTCCGACCAACAAACCGGTCTTGATTCAAGGTGAAAGCGGTACCGGGAAAGAGGTCGTTGCTCAAGCGATCCAGCAAGCTAGCCGAGTCGCGGGCAAGCCCTTCGTCACCGTCAACTGCGCTGCGCTACCCGAGAATCTGGTCGAGAGCGAACTGTTCGGTCACCAGAAGGGATCCTTCACGGGTGCAACCGCAGAGAAGCCGGGTTTGTTTGAGATCGCCGATGGCGGAACCCTGTTCATTGACGAAATTGGTGAATTGCCACCTTCACTTCAACCCAAACTGTTGCGTGTTTTGGAAGACGGTTCGTTGCGACGCGTCGGATGCCATCGTCAACGCAAGGTGAAGGTTCGCATCATCGCGGCGACCAACCGGGATTTGCAAACCGAGGTCGACAACGGCAACTTCCGCGAAGACCTGTTCTATCGTATCAATGTGCTGTCGATTTCATTGCCGCCGCTGCGTCAGCGCGAAGGAGATATTGACCGGCTGATCAATCACTTTCTGCCGAAATCGCACCACCTTGACGATGCCGCACGCGAAGCCCTCAACGCGTATCCATGGCCGGGCAACATTCGCCAATTGATCAATGTGATTGAGCGAGCGACGATTCTGGCCGACGAATTCGACATCACGCTGGACGATCTTCCGTCCGAGATCGTCGACCACGGTCATGCTCCCGAGTCGGCGGCCGCCTCCGACAACGTCGATGCAACCGTCGAACCCGATCCGCCTCATCCCCGAGACATGCTGGGCGATTCGCAATACAAATTGGACGACGTGGCACGCGTGCACGTCTTGGAGGTGCTTGAATCGGAGAACGGCAACAAAGCTGGTGCCGCACGAAAATTGGGCATCCATCGCCGCAAGCTATATCGCTTGCTTGACCGATTTACTGGCAAGAGCAAGGAACCGGATCGCATCGACGAATCGGCCTGCGAGTCAGTGCTTTGAAGTACCGATGGTCGAAGTTTCCTTCAACACGACATTCGATCAAGCAGTTCGATTTGGTGTTCCGGAAGCGGGCGATGCGTACTGAAGGTGTCTTCCAGGGGGACCAGACAGCAGTGGCCGCATGTCTCCCCCGCCATCATGCCGGTTGCTCCATCGACAATGGATCGCACTGCGAAATCGCCTAGTCGCGTCGCCAAGACTCGATCTTCGGCGGTGGGGCTGCCGCCACGTTGAATGTGCCCCAGAATCACTGTTCGCGTCGCGTAGGGGCAGTCAGCGAGCGAAAGCTTTTCGTTCAAGGCGACAGCGCCGCCCTGCTCGTCGCCCTCCGCAACCACGATGATGATGGACTGCTTGCCAAGCGATCGCAATTCTTGAACCCGCGCGGCGATGGCGACCGCATCAACGATCTCTTCTGGAACGCAAGCGATCTCCGCGCTCGCAGCCAATGCCGTCGCCAATGCGAGGTGTCCCGAATGCCGTCCCATGACCTCGACCAGAAAAAGCCTCTCATGGCTCTCGGCCGTGTCACGGAGTTTGTCGATGCAATCGACGGCTGTGGCAACCGCCGTTGAGAATCCAATCGTGGCATCCGTGCCCAAGAGGTCATTGTCGATCGTTCCGGGGCAACCAATGATCTGACCTTTCCAATGTTCAGCGAGAGCAACCGCGCCACGGAATGTCCCGTCACCACCGATCGGGATGAGGGCGTCGACCCCGGCACGATCAAGAGCGTCAGCCGCTACCTTCAAACCCTCCGGTGTCGCGAACGCCGGGCAACGCGACGAGTTCAGGATCGTTCCGCCGCGTTCGAGAATATGCGAGACACTGCGTGGTGACATCTTGCCCACGCCAAGCTCGCTGTCGAAGAAGTCCGCGTTCATCAGTCCCTCGTAGCCTCGGCGGATACCGATGACATCATGGCCGTCCGAAGCCGCCGCACGAACGACCGATCGCAGACACGCATTCATCCCCGGCGCGTCGCCGCCACTGCAAAGCACACCAAGTCTCATTAGTAGTCCATCACCTTGTCGGCCTCAATCAACAATTTCCCGAGCGTCGCTGTCGTGCCAATCTGGGCGTTGCGTTTCAAGCCCGGATCGGTGATGTGGGCTGACTGGGCACAGTGACGACAAACGATGACTTTGCCACCACCTTTGGCAAATTTGTCATAAAGTTCAGCAAGCGTTGGCGAACCTTCACCCCATGTGAACTTCAGGTGTTCCTTTCGCTCCGCGATGCGGACTCCTTCCAAGTCAACGAACATCGTTACGTCGGCACCATATTCCTGCATCAAATTGGCGACCTTGACCGCCATGAAACACCGGTGCAAATCGTCGGTGAAGTGCGATAGATGAACGACGACCTTCTGGCCCTTGCCATCAACGATTTCATCGTCGGCGACCAGCGTCGAAGTTGGAATGATGTTAAGCGATGTCAATGCGAAGACACCAAGCAAGACAAAAGCACGCATCGTTTTCTCCAATGAATGAATTGAGATTTAAGAAAGTGACTTGCGAATGCGTTGATAGCCCTCTTTGATTTCATCGCCGAGCAATTGCAACGCGACCCAAACATCCTCGCCGGATTCCTCCACCGCATCTTTCAGCGGTTCGGATCGCTGATTCAGTTCATTGAGTTTCTTGCTCAACCGCTTCAGTTCGCTCTTGGCTTCTTGTTTGCCCAGATGAACTTGCAACGCCAACTCGTCGCGTTCTTCTTTGAGGTCGTCGATCATGTTGGAGATCAATCGTCGAGCGGAAGCAGGCATGGAACTAAGCTCTGAAAGAGTTTGGGAGATGGTCATTACATCAAGCCGAGGTCACGCCTTCACGGCGATCTTCTTGGCTTGAGCTTCTTTGGTCTTTGGCATTTTGATGATCAAAACGCCGTCCTTGTAGTTCGCATCGACATTGTCTTCGTCAACCGCGGATGGCAGTGAGACCGTTCTCGCAAACGAACCGCTACGTCGTTCGACGCGGTGGTAGGTTCGGTCCTTCTCTTCGGTTTCCTCGGAGCGTTCGCCACGAATGGTGAGCACGTTTTGGTGGACCTGGATGTCGATCTCTTCAGGCTTCATGCCAGGCAGATCCATCTTCACATCGACTTCGTTGTCCGTTTCCGATACGTCCAGAGTCGGAGCCATCGCTCCGCCCATCCAGCCGTCTTCGCCATCATCAAACATGCGTGACATCATGTTTTCGATGGAGCGAAATTGGGGAAACATTTCCAAGGCCGGCATGGAGAGTCCGCGGCCATTTCGTTTGCTGAGCGTGCCAGTCATTTTTCTTTCTCCTTGAATCGGTTGATGCACACGGCGATCAAAGCATCGTCGCCGTTGATGCTGAACCAAGGCAACGCGTGTGCCGATTCGAGATTGTCGTTGTTTCGAGCTTGCCCGGTGCCAGGGTGCTCACCGATGTGATCCACCGTGTCACACCGGCGCGCCCGCAGGATCATTACTAACATCAAAAGGCCGGGGCACGGGCTTTGCGTTTCGATGGTGATGCAATCGCCATCTCATCTCAAGGAGTCCAAACATGTCTGGTGAACTTTCGGTCGACTATCTCGGGCTCGAACTCTCCACGCCCGTCGTCGTCGGTGCTTGTCCGTTGACCAAAGAACCCGAAACCGTGCGGCAGTTGATTCAAGCGGGTGCCGGGGCGATCGTGCTGCCGTCGATCTTGCAAGAACAGATCGTCCACCGATGCATGAAGACGGACGATCCGCTGCGTGCTCTGTCACATAGCGGCTATCAACCCCAACAAAATCACTATAACGGCGGTGCGGATGGGTACCTGCAAACAATCGAGGAACTTCGCAGCCTGTTCGACGTTCCGGTCATTGCCAGTTTGAACGGATCATCCGGGGGCGCGTGGCTTGGATTTGCGAAGGAGATCGAATCGGCGGGCGCGCACGCGATCGAATTCAATCTGCAACAGGTCGTCTATGACGAACTAGAAACATCCAACGATGCCGAGGCCCGCATGTGCAATATGGTGCGGCAAGTCCGCGACGAGGTGCAGATTCCTCTCGCTGCGAAGATTTCGCAGCGATACACGAATCTCGCGTCGATGGCGCGACAACTAACGCTTGATGATGGCGATGGAGCGGTCTGCGACGGGTTGGTGTTGTTCACGCACACACCGCACTGGGACGTGAGTGTCGACCGGATGCACTGGACGATTCATTGGGAACTGTCGCCGCTTCATTCTTTGGGGGCCATCTTGGAAGGCGTCGTTCGATCGCGATCCACCACGCCGGATGCTTCGATCGCCGCCAGTGGCGGCGTGGCAACCGGCGAAGACGCCATCAAGGCGATGATCGCCGGTGCGGATGTCGTGATGGTGACCTCGGTCGTCTATCGCCACGGCCCCGACGCGATTCGCGAAATCGTCGACGGGATTCGCCGTCATGTCGAGTGGAGCCACCATCAAACGTTGCGAGAGTTCCTGGCTGCCCGTCCGGTCGAACCGGTCAACGAAGAACGATTCATGCGAATGGAATACATCGATCCGCTCACTCGCAGCGAGACCTATTTTGATCCCACGCCCGAGGTGTCGCCGCAATCCGGCGACGCGTACGGACACCAAACTTGATTCCTGGAGAGCGTCATGGTTGTCATTCAATCGTCGGATCCCATTCATGCGGCCGAGCAAATTGAAGGCTTGCACGAGAACGAGGCGATCGCGAACCAGTTGCGGCAAATCGCCGATCTGTTGGCCGAACAAAAAGCAAACGAATTTCGCGTGCGAGCGTATCGGGCCGCTGCCGAAACGACCGCTCAGCTTCCCACGCCGGTACGCGAGATAATTGAGCACGAAGGGTTGGAAGGACTCATTGCTCTTCCGACGATCGGTCATTCAATCGCCAGTCTGATCGAATCGTCGCTCCGCATCGGTTGGATACCGTTGCTGGACCGATTGCAGGGACAACCACAAGCGGAACACTTCTTCGCGACATTACCGGGCATCGGGCCTCAGCTATCGCATCGTATTCATGAGCACCTGCACGTTGAAACGCTCGCGGAATTGAGGTCGGCTGCGAACGATGGTCGGCTGTTGAAGGTCCCTGGTCTCGGCAAGAAACGAGTCGAAGCGATCCGCGCGTGCCTGGCCCATCGCAGTGCCGACGACGCCATGACCGAGCGATCGGTCGATCAATTCGATGCGATTCCCGTCGACGAAATTATGGACATCGACCGCGAGTATCGCGAGCGGGTCGAAGCCGGCAGTCTGGCCAAGATCACACCGTCGCAACACAACCCGGACCGCGAATCATGGTTGCCGATCATGCACACCGAGCGTGACGGCCGGCATTACACCGCGATGTTTTCTAATACCGCCAAGGCTCATCAGCAGAACGCGACTCACGATTGGGTCGTTGTCTTTCGCGACGACGCGAACGCCCATGGTTGCTGGACAGTCATCACTTCCCAATTCGGCAAGTTGAAAGGGTTCCGTATCGTCCGTGGTCGCGAAGAGGACTGCCAAGGCTACTATCGCAAGCATAACGCGTTTCACCACCGTGAAGCCGGCCACCCGCCACATCCCGAACTGCCGACACAATGGGAAGAAGACGAAGGCCGACGTGGCGTTCACGGCTAGAAAGACGCGGTGACTCTATCGTTGCCGTTTCATCGACTCGATGATCTGATGGATGATCGCTTTCTCCTTGGCGGAGACCTTGCCGAATCCGAGATGACCACCGGATGCTTTGGCGACGCTGGTCATTTGCTTCTCGGTCAATTCGATCAAGCGATTCTGCGCGACGTTGGACATCTCTGTGAACATCTCGTGTGTGTATCGCTTCCAGGCATCGACACCGATACCGGGTGGACGTTTTTGCAGCCATTGATCCAACAGAACCCACGCCGTTGAGTCTTCGCGAACGCCCTGTCGTACGGCCTGCGTCATCACGGCGTCACGCTCGCTCGCGTCGGCGTTCTGTTCCGCCCAAGCGACCAGCACCAGCGGGAACAACCTCAACGCCATCAGCCCGTCGGCCGTCACACCCAATTTGCCCAGCTCGTCAATCAATTCGGTATCGTGAATGCCGGTGCTGCGAATCAGCTCCTCGCGACCTTCGGGGCTGCTGGCATCCTCGCGAAGTTGCTTGACGATCTGCTGTTCCAATTCGGCAAAGAAGTGATCGGATTCGATTTGACGTTGCTCGGGAGATTTGTTCTTGAGGCGGGTCATGGGCGAAATCCTTGTTGATGGTAGACGATCGTCTCCATGAACAAGCAAACGGAAGGCCACAAGGTTCGTAACACTTTTCCGTGGCTTGATTGGTCATTCCCGCGAGCCAACCCGCCCACCTGTGCGTCGGAGCACGGTTCATTGGCTCGATTTGTTGAGAAAGCGTTTTGGCATCCCGAGTGCGTTGTCATTCTTGCAACCACGGGAGTTTGCCATGAAAAAGATAATGCTCGCCACCGACGGCTCGGAACCCTCTCTGCAAGCCGCTCGATTCCTGGCCCACCTGCCACATGATGAAACGATTGAACTGACGATCGTCAGCGCGTTGTTCGTTCCCGGCACGCACAAGACCTACTTGGTCGGCGACTGGATCGAAACCTGCTTGGCTCGCGAACGTGAATCGGCCGACCAAGCGTATGCTGAAATCGCTGCCCTGTTTGAAGGAGCCGATGTCAATCTTCGGCACGTCGTCCGCGAAGGCAGTCCGGCCGAGACCATCGTGGCGATCGCCAAGGGAGAACAACCGGAACTGATCGTCCTTGGTGCAACGGGTCACTCATCGGTCGCTCGCATGTTGCTGGGCAGCACCAGTGACTACGTCGCCACGCATGCCCCGTGCAGCGTGTTGGTGGCGCGTCCCACCGATGCGCTGACTCAGCGAAAACAACTTCGCGTCGCGATCGGCTATGAAGAAAGTGGGCCGGCCGAGGCCGCCATGGAAGAGTTTGCGGAGTTTGATTGGACCGGCCAGACCGACGTGCGAGTGGTCTCGGTGACCTACGAACCCGGCTTTTATGACGTGCCCTACGAAGGCCCCTCCAAAGACTTCGTAGAAGAGGCGGCCGGGCGACTTCACCAAGTCGCACCCAACGCGACCGGTCATTTAGTTCACTTCGATCACATCGGTGAAGGCTTGGTGCATTACCTCGAAGGCAACGATGTCGATTTGGTCGTCGTCGGAGAAACGCCTCGCAGCAGGTTGAGCCGCGTGCTAATGGGCAGCATGACGCGTTACGTGCTCCGCCACGCCCCATGCAGCGTCTGGATCACTCGCAACCGAATGATTCAGGGTGTGAAAAAGTCAACGCAGAAAACCGAGACCGCCACCACTTAGCCCGAGAACATCCGATGCAAAACTTTAAGCACATCTTGGTCTATGCCGGCACCGAACAGCCCGAAACGGCGGTTACGCGGGCGACGACGCTGGCACTGGAAAACAAAGCCCGACTGACGTTGATGGACGTTGTCAAACCGCTTCCCAAAGCACTAGGGATGATGACCGACATTGCCAAACCCGACGAGCTTGAAAAGCTGGTCGCCGCCGACCGCCGGCGAAAGCTGCTTGACATCGCCGCCGACTTTTCGGACACAGCAGTACCGCTGGATGTCGTGGTTGCGATCGGTGATCCGGCGACGGAGATCACTCGGCAGGTCGTCAACGATGACCACGATTTGGTGGTCAAGACGGCGGATGGATTCTCGGCGGCGGGTCGATTATTCGGCAGCGTCGCAAAGTCACTGCTGCGTCTTTGCCCGTGCCCTGTTTGGTTGTTGAAGCCGGAGATTCATGGCGAATTCGATCAAGTGCTTGCGGCCATTGATGTTGAATCCGAAGACAAGACTCACACCGATCTGAATCGCCAGATCCTGGAACTCGCGTATTCGATTGCCCAGCGAGACAACGCCCAACTACACGTCGTCGCAGCTTGGCAAATTTGGATGGAGGATTCGATGCGACGTCACGCCGGTGACGACGCCGTCGATTCCATTCGCAAGGATCACGAAGCCAAGGTCCACAAAGCGCTGGATGAACTGTTGCAAGCACCCTTCGCGGATGCACACGACATTCGCGTTCATCTGCGGCATGGTTCCCCCGCGTCGGTGATCCGCAACATCGCTGATGAAGTCGAGGCGGATTTGTTGGTTATGGGCACCGTTTGCCGAACCGGAGTCGCCGGATTCCTGATCGGCAACACCGCCGAAACCGTCATACCCAATGCAACGTGTTCGCTGCTTGCGTTGAAGCCGAACGGTTTTGTTTCGCCGGTCGAAATGAGTGAAGCGCTTTTGACCGAAGAAGACCAACCATTGCCTCTACTGTAAGTCCCCCCATGAAACGCATGTTGATATTGTCCGTTTTGATCACTTCTCTTGCGATGGTTTGTGTCCTTCGGGCCGACCCGCCCGGCCAGGATTCGACGGCCGCACCGCCATCCAACCTGACGCCTTTGATGCGGATGAAGTTGGATCGCTCGAAGGCCATTCTGGAAGGTCTGACGCTGGAGGAGTTTGACAAGATCGCCAGTAACGCGAGGGCTTTGCGTTTACTGAGCACCGAGTCTGGTTGGAACGTGATTCAAACCAAAGAGTACGCTTCGCAAAGCCGTGACTTTCAACGTGCCGCGGATTTAGTCGCCGAAGCCGCCGCGGAAAAAGACATCCACCGCGCGGCGATGGGTTATGTCGCGTTGACGGTCCGCTGCGTCGAGTGCCATTCCTACATGCGGAAACACCGCGTTGAGCTTGTGAAGTTGGAGGTCAAGTAGCGACCTTCCTAACCGTGCCCCAACGTCAGCGGGCCGATCCAACGATTGGTTGTGCCCCACCCATCGCGGTCGTGTCCGCTGGCGTCACTTTTCAGGATGGTTCGATGACCATGTCAACTCAAGCACTGATCTCGGTCGAAGCATTTGTCGACAAATTGCGTCGAGTTGACGCCTATCCGCACGAGGTACCTAAACCAGTAGTTGTTCATCAAACGCACATTTCGGTCGTTTTCCTGGCCGGCGAGTTTGCCTACAAGGTCAAGAAACCGATCAAGACGGATTTCCTGGACTACAGCACACTGGGACTTCGTCAGCACTACTGCCAGGAAGAACTACGACTGGATTCTCGATACGCGGACGACCTTTATCTTGGCGTCGTGCCAATCACGTCTGACGGCGAGCGTCTCGAAGTCGACGGCGAAGGCGAAGCGATCGAATATGCCGTCAAGATGCGGCGTTTCCCCGAAGGAGCGCTGTTGAGCGAACGTATCGAATCGCACCGCATGACGACCTCCGAGGTGTTTCGCTTGGCCGAGACGGTGGCGACCTTTCACCAGTCGGCCAACGTCGGTCACGACCGCATCGCGGCACAGTGGCCGGACTTCCTGGTTCGCAACGTTCACGAGATCATCGAAACACTACAGCGTGATGCGACGCCCGGCGAAGCGGCGATATTGAAGGTGCTGCATGACTGGTCGAACGAGTTCTTTCGCGATCATCTGGACCTTCTGTCCCAGCGGATCGAAGGCGGTTTCATTCGTTCCTGTCATGGTGATTTGCACTTGGCCAATGTGGTGCAGTGGAATGGAGAATTGATTCCCTTCGATGGCATCGAGTTCAACGAACGCTTGCAATGGATCGACGTCCTCAGCGATGCCGCGTTCCTGGCGATGGACTTTGCCGCGCGTGGTCACCTCGATCTTTCTCGTTCGTTCATGAACGCCTACCTGGAACGCACCGGCGACTATGGTTCGCTCGACCTGCTACGTCTGTTTCTGTTTTATCGTGCGTTGGTCCGCGGATTGGCGGCGTCGATGCGTGGCGACGAACAAGACCGCCAAGAACACTTTGAATTGGCGTACCGATTCACGCTGCGAGAGTCTCCACGACTTTGGATCACGCACGGTTTTAGCGGCAGCGGGAAGACCACACTCAGCGAAGCCGTCGTGCAGCGCCACGAGGCTTTTCGACTTCGCAGCGACATCGAACGCAAACGCTTGTTCGGTTTGTCGCCGACGGACCGACCGTCAGCGGACGTTCGATCGAAGATGTACGACCCCCAAACGAACGAGCGAACCTACGCACGACTGACCGAACTTGCAAGCAATATTCTTCACGCTGGCTACAGCGTCATCCTCGACGCGACGTTTTTGAAACGTGCCGATCGTCAGCGATTTCATGACATTGCCCAGCGACAAGGTGTCCCGTTTGCGATCCTTGATTGC
Source organism: Stieleria bergensis (assembly GCA_007745635.1). Classification (GTDB taxonomy): domain Bacteria; phylum Planctomycetota; class Planctomycetia; order Pirellulales; family Pirellulaceae; genus Stieleria; species Stieleria bergensis. The sequence continues at coordinate 5,217,830 of CP036272.1, read as the reverse complement.
CACAGCGATCCACAAACGCTGCGTCAACGCATCGCCGACCGGATCGAACGGGACGACGACGCGTCCGACGCTGACCTCGATGTGCTCGATCACCAAATCACTCATCACGAACCACTATCGGACATCGAGCGGACGTTCGTTGTCGACATGCCGGACGTTGTGCAAATCGCCGATCGGTTGTAACTCCACCTTTTCTACTTTCGAGGTCGTTCGCCATGTCATTTCAATTGCACACCAACTTCGGCGGGCTTCCGTTGACGTCGCCGGTCATCGTGGGCGCGTGTCCGATGTCGATGAACGAGCACACGCGGCGGGCTATGCAGGACGCGGGAGCCGGTGCGATCGTGCTGCCGTCGCTGTTTGAAGAACAGGTGATCGAGTGGAGCATCAAGATCGGTCGTCCAATCACCGATCGCGAGAGGGCGATTCTGGCTCAATCCAAACGCACCGCGTACAACTGGGCATGCCCGGACGCGGAGTCCTACCTCGCGTTGGTCAACCGCTCCAGCACACTGGGGAATCTTCCGATCATCGCCAGCTTGAACGGATTCACCGCCGGCGGCTGGATGGATTTCGCGGGCGAGCTACAGGAAGCCGGTGCCGCCGCGATCGAACTGAACGTGCATCATGGCCGAGCGGCAAACTACGAAAGCTCTGCTGAAATCGAGACCACCATCCTGGACGCGGTTCGCGATCTTAAGGCGGCGGTACAGATTCCCCTCTTCGTCAAACTCGGTCGCAATTTCACTAGCATTCCACACATCGCCCGCCAACTATTGTCGGGTGCGTCTGGAATGGTCCTGCACGGCCGCGCCCCGACCGTCGATCTGTGTCTGGACACATTGAGACTGGCAAGCCGATGGCGATTGACCAAGTCAGACGAAGAACCCGAATCACTCGACGCGTTGATGCAGGTTCACAGCTATTGTCCTGCCATGCCTTTGGCAGCCAGCGGTGGCTTCGGCCACGCCGATCATCTGATCAAGGCGTTGCTATCCGGAGCCGACGTCGCCATGGTCACTTCGGCAATCTACCGCGAAGGTCCCGACGCGATCCGCAGCATGCTCGACGGCCTGACTCGGTTCATGGAATCGCATCACATGAAATCCATGATCGACCTACAAACCAAACGCCCGCTCGAATTCACCAGCGACGAAGACCGAGCCGCCTACATTACCGCCCTGGCCGCCCACTTGGACGCCGCCGAAACGGCGGTTACCAGCCACGCGATTCACGGCGACCAGTGGGGTCATCCAACCGCTTAGGAAACGCTCACGCACCATGACCGTAAACTTGAGCCGTCGAGCCGCGAAATTGCTCGCCCGTTGTGGGAGCGTCGTCAGCATCGCGTTGCTCGCGTTGTTCGTTGCCGGTAGTTTCGGCAACAAGAACCTGCCAAACTTAACTGAGGCCGTGGGACTTCTGCTGTTTCCTGGCGGCATCGTGGCTGGAATGGTGATTGGTTGGCGGAAAGAGTTCGTTGGTGGCTGCATCACACTTGTCAGCCTGCTGGCGTTCTATGTCTGGTGCACTTTCTTCGGCGGTGGGTTTCCAACTGGCCCCTACTTTTTCCTATTCTCTCTTCCAGGGTTGTTTTTTCTCGCTGCGGGTACCTCGTTTGGAGCTTCCACTCTCGACGGAGCGGAATGATTCTGCCTCGCCTCTGCGAAACCCTTCGCAACGAATCCGCTGACGACTTTGGCGTGGGCTTGGATCAGTTTTGCGACGTAGGGATCGTTGGATGTTTCGGTGACGTGAACTCCTTTGTCCGTGCTCTTGACGACCATCTTGATCTTGTCCGTGTGCTGAAAGAGTTCGCGGAACAAGAGGTCACGCATTCGTATTGGTTTGGACTTTTCGACGCGGACTTTCATCCAGCGAACGTGTTCCTGAATTTTCGCCGCGACCTGGGCGTCATCCGACTCCGTGGTGGTCTCCACACCGTTGGGAATTTCTTTGACGGTTCGCTTGATCTTGTCGTGATTGTTCAACAGGAAGTGAACTAGGTTTTGGTCGGCCACACGACGATTGTCATCTTGCGGCGTCGATCGTCCGCCGCGAAAGCCTCGTCCCTGACCATGCACGCTTTGCGAGATTGCAAAGGGAAAGAGCAGGAAAGCAGTGATAAGCACGAAATAGCGGTAACGCATGAGGACAGGCTCCTGATTTTGAGTTAGCTGAGAAACTTGGCACCTTCGCTGAAGATCACAAAACCGCCCAGGACGATCAGGAAGATGCCGAAGGCTTGTTTGAGTGTTTGCTGATTCAGTCGCTGGTTGGCCCAACGTCCGAGGACGCTGCCGACGATTCCGATCACGACAAATAGCACGATGGTTCGCATGTCGACGCTCAGGCTGTGGGCAGCGAGATCGGACTGATACTTGGCAAAGCCCACCGCTGATTTCGCGGCGATGATGACCAAGCTGGTGCCAATCGCCAGACGCATCGGCAGATGGCCAAGCATCACCAACGCCGGAACGATCAGGAAGCCACCACCGACGCCAACAAATCCGGTCAGCACGCCGACGCCCGTGCCCTCTAACGCGATCCATTTCACCGGGGCCGACGGTGTCTCCGTTTTGTTCGCTTCGTCCACCAGGCGTGGTTTGCGAAGCATCGAATAGGCCGCCGCGATCAGAACGAACCCGAACACGATCAGTTGCACGACTTCGCTTGACATGCCTCCCAGCCAAGCCCCCGCGTAGGTTCCCATCATGCCGGGCACTCCGAAGTAGAGGACGCTTCGCCAGTCGATCTGGTGAGCACGACCGTAAGGGATGGCCGCGACGATCGAAATCAATCCGACGATTGCCATCGACTCGGCGATCGACTCTTTCCCGCCATGACCGATCAAGTAAATCAATACTGGGACCGTGATCGCCGAGCCACCCGAACCCAGCAATCCCAAGGTCAAACCGATGATGGTGGCACCGACCAGGACGATCCACATCTCACGGGCTCCGCACTAGCTTTCAACCGGTTCAACAACGGGCAACTTCGATTGCACCCATGCCTTGTAGCCGCCGACCAGATCGCGAACGTCCTCGCGGCCAGCACGCTGAAGCAAACTGCAGGCGATCGACGACCGATATCCGCCCTGGCAATGAACCACCAACCGACCGTCCGGTGGAACTTCGTCCATGCGATCGGCCAACTGATTGAGCGGAACGTTGATGCTGCCCGCGATGTGACCGCCGCTGTATTCCTTTTCGCTGCGGACATCTAAAATGTTCGGTGCGGCATACAAAGAATCAACCGCGGGTGCGGTGATGCGATGGACTGCGGAAACCAGATCCGGACGATCCGACAATGCATCCATGCCTTCGTTCAAATAGCCGGCGACATGATCAAATCCGATCCGTCCCAACCGCATGATGGACTCGGCCACGCGTTCTGCGTCCGCAATCACGACGATTGGCGATTCCTTCGTCAGGACCGTGCCGGCCCATGTCGCGTACTTGCCATCAACTCCGACATTGATGGCTCCTTGCAAATGGGCTCCGGCAAAGTCGATTGCTTCACGGGTGTCGATCACCTGAGCGCCCCCCGACTGCAATTCAATGACCTGTTCCAGTGACAACGCCGTCATGGTTTCCGACATGCTCTTGTCCAGGCTTTCGCGTTCCTGTCGATTCAGTATCGCGTCGTGAACGAAGTAACCGGGCGCCTCGGGCTGATCCGCTTCGACCAGCTTGATGAATTCCGCTTGCGACATTGGTTGCAGTGCGTAGTTGTATTTCTTCTGCTCACCGATGGTCGAAACGGCTTCGTCGCTGAGGGCTTTGCCGCACATGCTCCCCGCACCGTGAGCTGGATAGACCAACGTGTCGTCCGGCAATTGCATCAGCTTGTTGTGCGTCGAGTCGTACAGCATCACAGCAAGCTCATCGGCGGTGACGCCAATGGATGCCAGCAAGTCCGGCCGGCCCACATCGCCGATGAACAGGGTGTCGCCGGTGAACGCTGCTTTGGGATCCGTGTCGCTTTCGTCCAGGTCAAACGCCAACACGGTGATTCCTTCCGGCGTGTGGCCTGGTGTCTCCATGATTTGCAATCGAACTCGTCCCATCTCAAGTCGGTCGCCATCGCTCATCGCACGATGCTCGAATTCCGGTTCGGCCCGGCGTCCCATTACGATCTGTGCACCGACGCGATCGCGGAGTTCGATGTGGCCGGCGATGAAGTCGGCGTGGAAGTGCGTCAGGATGACGTACTTGATCTCAAACCCTTTGTCGTTGGCGTCTTCCACGTAGTGATCAATGTCACGCTGTGGATCAATGATGGCAGCTTGTTTGGTCGATTCGTCCGCCACCATGTAGGAAGCGTGTGACAGGCACTCAAGGTAGTAGCGTTGGATGAACATGGCTTTTTACTCTTTCTGAACGTCAAACTGAACAATTTGCTGATTCTTCGTCACACCTGTTCCATGGCATCTTGGCCAGCATCATTCCCATGCCGCAGGTGTCAGTGATGCCAGCGAACATCAGTCCGGCACCGATGAAAGCGGACAATCCGATGAACCAGGGATGAACAAAGAGGCCCAGCACCGCACCGACCAGAACCAAGAAGCCCGCGAGGATACGAACCTGCCTCTCCAGCGAGACGGCTTTCTTGCCGCGAACGACGGGCAATCCGGCCGCTTCCCAAGCCGCCGTTCCACCTTCGACGTTGACGATGTCGACGTAGCCAGCAGCGGCGAATTTTTCACAGGCCATTTGCGATCGGTTTCCGCTGCGGCACATCACATACAAAGGTGTGCCCGATGAGCCATTTCGCTGTGACATCAACGCACGCGGATCGAGTGAATCGAGCGGCACGGAGCGCGCCCCTTCGGCGTGGACTTCGCGGAACTCCACTGGCATCCGGACGTCGATCAGGTCGATCGATTCGCCGGCCTCTAATTTGGCGGCGATTTCGTTGGGTGTGGTTGTTTTCATCGTGTTCTCATGCAGGACAGATTGGCGGCTTACCGCTTGGACTGTCTTTCAATGCACGTTCAGTGCCGTCGGGTCTCGAACGAGGATAACAACGCTGTGCGGGCTCGCTTCATAGAACGAATCGCGGACGGTGATGGCTTCCGTTTTTGTCGCAATGTCGCCCGTGGACGGTTGGGACGTATCCACGATGCGTTTCCACTGACCCGCGATGCCTTCCTGGATTCCGAAAGTGGCGGGAGCGTCGCCATTGTTAAGTAAGACGTAAAGATCATTGTCGCGGTGTGATCCACCGTGAAGGCAGTACGCCAAGCAAGTCGCGTCGCCGGATAGATCGACCAAGTGATCCGTTCCGTACCACGTGATGTCATCACGCCAAAATCGTGATCGTCCGATCGACGGATGCGATTTGCGAAACGCGATCATCATACATGCGAACCGCAACACTTCGTCGTTAGTTTCTGTTTGTGTCCAATCGAGCCAGCTCGTTTCGTTGTCTTGGTTGTATGGATTGCTGTTGCCACGCTGCGTGTTCATGAACTCGTCGCCCATCCGAAACATGGGCGTGCCCGCGGATAGCATCAAGATTGCGAAAAAGTTTTTGACGCGTTGGCGGCGTCGACCGGCGATATCCTCAGGAACATCTTCGACGCCATCGTGGCCCAGATTGCTGCTGTAGTCGGTCGGCCCGTCGGTGTTGTCGTGCCCGTTGGCCCAATTGTTTTTCGCCGAAAACGACACCAGATCCGCCATCGTCATGCCGTCATGCGAAGCGACGTAATTGACGCTTTGGTGCGGCCGGTACGCATAGAAACGGTCGTCGGGGAACAGGTCACAACTGCCATACATCCTCGTCATCAATTCGCCGATCAGCCCGCGGTCGCCACGAACGAAACGCTGCACGCACTCGCGAAAGCTGGAATTCCACTGCATCCAATTCATGCCGGGAAAGTTGCGACCGAGTTGATAGGCTCCCGATGCGTCCCATGGCTCGGCGATCAACCGGATTCCGGCAAGGTCATCTTCGGCACCAATTTGACCGATGATCGGCGGGTCGTCGGCGTTGATCGAGCCGTCGGTGGTTCGTGTAAAGATCGACGCCAGATCAAATCGGAATCCATCGACGTGCATCTCCTGCACCCAGTACCGCATGCTATCGATGACCAGTCGCCGGACCGTGCGATTGGCCGTGTGCAACGTGTTGCCCGTGCCGCTGAAGTTGGCGTAGGGTCGATCGTCGTCTCGCGAGACGACATAGTACGTGCTGTTGTCGATGCCCTTGAAACTGTAGACCGGGCCGGTGTGATCGCCTTCGCAGGTGTGGTTGTAAACCACATCCAACAGCACTTCGATGTCGGCATCGTGTAGTTGCCGAACCATCTCGCGAAACTCGTCGCGTTGTCGGAATCCGGTCGGGTCGCTGGCGTAGGCATGGTGCGGTGCGAACAACGCCAGCGGCATGTATCCCCAATAGTTGCGGCCGTCTGGATCGAATTGAAAGACCGGCATCAATTCGACGGCCGTGACGCCCAGTTCCTTTAAGTAGGGGATTTTGTCACAAATGCCGAGGAATGACCCTTGCCGGTCGTGCTTGACACCCGAACTGTCATGTCGCGTGAATCCGCGGACGTGCAGTTCGTAGATCACAAGATCTGAATCGTGCCGTGGGGTCACGTCGTCTTTCCAGTCGAAATGACATCCCGTGCGAGGCAGGACACCCAACACCGCTCGGCCGACGTTCGATCCAGGCGTCCGAGCGGCATCGCGTGAAAAGCCGTCGGGGAAATGAACCGCGTGTGCGTAAGGATCGAGCAGCAACTTTTCGTGATCGAAACGATGGAACTTAAAACTTTCGCCGGGAGCGGGACCGTCGATCTGATAGCCGTAGTAGGCTGCGTCCCGAAGTGTCTCGGCGTCGATGCGACAATGCCACACCGAACCGGACTTGTTGGTTAGATAGTCGAATTCAAACTGCGACAGAGGCGTGGTGACGTCGGATTCAGCGAACCAAAGCAACGTCACCCGCTCGGCGTGTTTGGAATAGATCGCGAAATTGAAAGCGTCTTCACGTTCGATGAATGTCACACCGAGAGGAAACGGAGAGCCTTCTTGCGCTGCCCAACCTCTTTTGATTGCGCTAGGCATGCGAGTGGCTGAACGTCGGCGGATCGCTGGCAGGAAAACTCTCTTGTCCCGCTTCGTCGATCAAGTCATCGTCATGACGGTGACTCGTTTGGGTCTCTCGCCATTTGTTCGCTAGCGTTGTTGCTTCTCGCACACGATCAAGCAGATGCGAAAACCGGTCGGGTGGATCTTGAAGACGGAAGGCGTCGGCCTCGCGTAGCGGACCACCCAGATGTTCGGCCACTCGGGACAAATGGTCACAAAGCTCTCGCCATTGCGAATCTATGAATGGATCTTTCATCATGCCACCTTAATGTTGGAGTCCAAGTAAACGTCCTGAATTCGATTTAGCAATTCGACGCCGTCGGCCATGGGTCTTTGAAACGCTTTGCGACCTGAGATCAGCCCCGTACCGCCGGCGCGTTTGTTGATGACCGCCGTCTTGACCGCTTCGGCAAGGTCCGACGCCCCCGACGATGCGCCCCCGGAATTGATCAGGCCGGCTCGGCCCATGTAGCAGTTGGCGACTTGATAACGACACAAATCAATCGGATGGTCGGTCGTCAGGTCTTCGTAGACCAACGGCGAAGTCTTGCCGAACTTGATCGCGTTGTAGCCACCGTTGTTGGTCGGCAACTTCTGCTTGATGATGTCGGCTTGGAGTGTCACACCGAGGTGGTTGGCTTGGCCGGTTAGATCAGCCGAAGTGTGATAGTCCTTGTCTTTCTTGAACTCACTGTTGCGAAGATAGCACCACAGCACCGTCGCCATGCCCAGTTCGTGAGCATGCTCAAACGCCTCAGCGACTTCGATGATCTGGCGACGCGATTCATCGGACCCGAAATAAATGGTTGCACCGACGGCGGTCGCCCCAAGGTCATACGCTCGATCGACGCTGGCGAACATCACCTGGTCGTAGCTGTTCGGATAGCTTAGCAATTCGTTGTGGTTGATCTTCACCAGGAACGGAATTCGATGAGCGTACTTACGTGAGACCGCTCCCAAGACGCCGATCGTCGAAGCAACCGCGTTGCACCCACCTTCCATTGCCAAACGAACGATGTTCTCGGGATCGAAATAATCAGGGTTAGGTGCAAAGGAAGCTCCCGCGGAATGCTCGATTCCCTGATCCACCGGCAGGATCGAGACATAGCCCGTGCCCGACAAGCGTCCGTGTCCGAACAGTCGAGCTAGCTGATTGATAACACGTTGGTTTCGATCGCTGTTGGCGACGACTCGCTCCAAGAAGTCAGGCCCCGGAACATGCAACCGCCCGCGGTCAATGGTTTGGCATTCGTGACCGAGGAGGGATTCGGCGGCGTCACCGAGAAGTTCTGTGATGGATTGGGGCATGATTGGGTTCCGAAAAGGAAGAGCTTGCGTTGGTCCGTTTCAATGCAACTTCCGAACCACCTCGAATCGTTGCGAGAATCGTTGACGAACGTGCGGTGATGCACGATTTGGTGCGAGCTCTGGTTCATCCGGGCTCACCGCCTTTGGGTCGTACTATCCAGCCAATCGCTTTGATGCACTCGACCAAGACAAAAACCGGCAAGGAAACCACAACAATCAAGCCCCAATCGGCAAGCGACAGCGGAACGGTGTGCAAAATGGACTGCATCGCCGGGACGTACACTGCGGCAACCTGCAACGAGATGGTCGATGCGATTGCCACCAGCACCCAAGGATTCGACCAAAACCCGATCGTCCATATCGGCGCACTCAACGATCGGAAGTTCAGCACGTTGATTTTTTCCACCACGATGATTCCCGTGAATGCGACGGTCTGAGCGATTGCGATTGACTTTGGATCCGCATCATCGAGGTAGTGATGAAACAGCCACAGCGATGCGAGGCCGACATAGGTTCCCAGCGCCGCGATCATCGCCATGCCGGACTTGGTCAGCACCGATTCATCGGGCCGCCTCGGAGGTCGGTGCATGGTGTCTTTTTCGGCGGGTTCCAAGCCCAAGGCCACAGCGGTCAGTCCATCGGTGACAAGATTCATCCACAGAATTTGCACCGGCAGAAACAGCAGGGGACCGCCGATCAGAATGTTCAGAAAGATTGCGACGACCTCGCCGGTATTAGACGACAGCAGATAACGCACGAACTTTTGAATGTTGTCGTATTGTCGGCGACCTTCCTCGACCGCGCCGATGATCGAACTGAAGTTGTCGTCGGTCAGCACGATGTCAGCGGCACCCTTGGCCACGTCAGTTCCGCGTTTGCCCATCGCGATGCCGATGTCGGCTTTCTTGAGTGCCGGCGCATCGTTCACGCCATCGCCCGTCATCCCGACGATGTGACCTTGAGCCTGCAACAGCTTGACGATTCGCAATTTGTGTTCGGGCGTGGTTCGAGCGAACACGACGTTGCCGGCTAATGCGGTCGTGAGAGCTTCATCGTCCATCGCTTCAAGCTGGCTCCCGACGATCGCTTCATCTATATCGAGTCCGATCTGCCGGGCAATGGCCGACGCCGTCACGGGCGAGTCCCCCGTGATCATGAACACGCGAATGCCGGCGGCCCCGGCCAGCTTGATCGCTTCGGGGACCTCGACTCGCGGCGGGTCCATCATGCCCACGATACCCAGCAGCGTTAGATCGCTTTCGACCCGCTCCTCGTCGCAATCATCACCCTCGCATACTTCGCGGCGGGCGATCGCCAGTGTTCGCAATCCGCGGCCGGCCATGGATTCGATCGCTGCGGTGGCGTTTTGGTGGTCCTGCGGAGTCATTGGCCGAACCGCATCCCCGTCGAAGATTTCCGTGCACCTGGGCAGCAGCACTTCGGGAGCACCTTTGGTGTGAGCCACCGATTTTCCGGCTTCGCGAGTGACGACCGTCATGCGTTTTCGATCCGACGAAAACGAAAACTCGTTCACAGGTTCGGCTTGCTCGTTCGGGTCGATCCATGCCTTGTGAGCAGCGACCACGATCGCGGATTCCGTCGGTTCGCCGATCGGTTGCCAACCGTCGGACTGCTTCTTCAAGCGAGCGTGGTTGCATTGCAATCCCGACCGCAACAGCGTCATCAAATCATTGCGTTGTCGGTAATCAAACTTTCTGCCCGAGGCTTCAAAGTGACCTGCGGGGTCGTAGCCCACGCCCGTCACGTCGACCTCGCCCGCGACCAACCAAATCCTCTGGACCGTCATTTGGTTTTGTGTCAGCGTACCCGTCTTGTCCGTACAAATGACCGTCGCCGCGCCCAATCCCTCGGCCGCTCGCAAACGTCGCAGCAACGCTTTGCGGCGAACCATTTCTCGCACGCCCAAGGCAAGCGTCAACGTCACCACGGCGGGCAAACCTTCGGGGACCACCGCGACCGCCAACGAAACCGCCGTGAAGAACATTTCCATCAGCGGCTTGCCCATCCACCATCCGGTGATCGCCACGATGATGGAAATCACGATCGCGGCGACGCCAAGTTGCTTACCCAGAACGGACAGCTTTTGCTGCAGCGGCGTCGTGTCGCGGTCGATCGTTTCGGTCAGCTCGGCGATGCGGCCGAACTCGGTATTTTGTCCGGTGGCGACGACGATTCCCAACCCACGTCCGCCCGCTGCGGCGGTCCCCGTCCAAACCATGTTGGTCCGTTCGGCCAAGTCGGTCGAGGCGTCAAGCGTTTCGATTGCTTTCCCGGATGCTTCCGATTCGCCGGTCAAGGCGGACTCATCCATTTTCAAATTCATGCACCGAATCAATCGCAAGTCCGCCGGGACACGATCGCCGGTTTCGATTTGAACGATGTCGCCTGGGACCAGCAGCTCCGCATCAAGTTCCTTTTCGTCGCCGTCTCGTATCACGCGGCAACGCGGAGCCAGCATTTGCCGTAGCGCCGCCAGTGATCGTTCTGCTTTCCATTCCTGGGCGAACCCCAGCAAACCGTTGAGCACCACGATCGCAAAGATCGCGATCGCATCGGTGGTTTCGCCCACAGCCAGGGAAACCAAACCGGCTACGACGAGGATCACGATCAATACATCGGTGAATTGACGCATCAGGACTTGATGCCAGCGAACGGACTCCGCCGTTTGCAGCGTGTTGCGGCCAAATTGTTTCAATCGCTCGCACGCTTCTGCATTTGCGAGCCCAGTCTCGGCCGATGTGCCTAGACGAGCGATGACCGAATCGGCGGACTCGGCATGCGGCGGTCTTTGCTCCAACTGTTTCAAGTTGTCTTCTTCCGAAACATCGGTGCTCATGAAGTCATCTCCCGCAACGCCGCGACTTCCTTCGTCAGATCAATCCCGACCGGGCAGCAGGTGATGCAGCGACCACAGCCGACGCATCCAGACGTGTCGAATTGGTCCTCCCATGTCGCCAGTTTGTGCGTCAGCCATTGCCGGTACCGACTTCGCGTGTCGTCACGCACAATACCGCCAGCGGTTCGGCTGAAGTCGATATTGAAACAACTATCCCACTGGCGAACTCGAGTGACCTCGGTGTTGGACAAGTTGGAAACCTCGTCAACCGTCGAACAGAAACACGTCGGGCAAACCATGGTGCAGTTCGCACACGACAGGCAACGATCCGCGACATCGTCCCAGTTGGCGTGCTCGAGGTTGGCGAGCAACAAGTCATGCACGTCGCGGGTATCGAATTGCTTGGTGATGGCTTCGCGAGCGTTCTGGATTTCTGACTTGGCCGCGTCGTGTTGTTCGGACCTCGCTGATTCGGTGGGAAGTTGTGTGAGGATCTCGTCGCCACGCGGCGAACCGGATTCAATAATGAAGCCACGGTCGATCTCGGTCATCACCAAGTCGAACCCACTTTCACATTGCGGTCCGTCGCCCATCGAAGTGCAGAAACAAGTGCTGGCCGCGGTGCCACAATTGACCGCAACGATCAACGCGGACTCTCGCCGCCGCGTGTAAGCTGCGTCAACGTATTCGTTGTCACGAAACACACGGTCCTGCACGGCGATGGCGGCAAGGTCACAAGCTCGCACACCCAACAGTGCCAATCTTGGGGCCTGTGTTGGAGGCGTTTCAAATTGCCAGCCCTGATCGGTCAGCGTCGCCGTGCCGATCTCCGATGAGGCTGGAAAGAAGAATCGCTTCCAGGAGTCGGGGCTGGAATTGAATCGAAAGACCTGGTCGCTTTTCGATTCTTCGAGTTGATAGACCGCGGGGCCCTGTTGGTCCGTCCAACCCACCGGCAGTTCGTCAACATTGCGAACACTGCGATACATAATCGCTTGTTGACGAATGGTCGGACCGATCACGTCGTACTCGTTCTCATGCAAACAATCGAGCAACGTTTGCAGCTCGTCGCGGGGCAGAAATCGGGCTTGCTGAGTCATGATTTTGACTCGCTTGAAAGCTCTGCCGGATGTTGAAACAGGTCCAACATCTGCAACCGGGTTGCCAACAACCGCTGAGCCAACTGGCCGGCGATGTGCTGCATCACCCGATAGCCGATCTCGTGATTGGCTTCGCAAAGATCGAGCAGTGACTCCGTCCCAAATCGCATCAGCCGCGTCGGGGAGATCGTTTTGGCGGTCGCGGTCATACGTCGGTCGGTCAGCAGCGAGGACCAAGCGAGGAGATCACCATCAGCCAACGTTACCAAAGGTTGCATCGTTTTTTCGCCTGATGCCATTTCCAATGAGACCTGACCTTCGACAATCCAGTAAACGAACGGATGTCGTTCTCCTTCGCGGAAGATGATTTGCCCTGTTTCGACGGTGACGCAATCCGCCAACTCGACCAGAGATGCTCGGTCGTTCTCTGACAGTTGTCTTTCAAATGGAATGCGAAGAAACATGACGGACGACAATCGCAATTGCTGGACCATCGGGTAAACATCGCATTCCGAGCATTCGGTTGCCCACGACTCCGTGCAGATGTGCACGGTGTGCCTTCGGGCACGTCTGCGCGATCTTGGTTGGTGCGACAACATCGTGGCATGGCTTTTGCCTTCCTGTATCGGTCATTGTTTCAATCCGAATCTCGATGATCAGGAGTCTTGTGATGCGAAGACTATCTATGTTGACCGCGATGCTCGCCATCTGCTGCACGGCAGCGGGTCAGGAAACGACCAAAGAGTCCAGGACGCGAGCCGTTACCGCGGATGAAGTGATTCCGAAAGAGACGATCGAAAAACCTTTGGATTTCTGGATGCAGAAGAAGCTCGACTACTCCACGGACATCTTGCGTGGGCTTTCGATGGGCGACTTCGATCTGATCGAATCCAACGCTCGTCAGATGCGATTGCTGAATAAGATCGAAGGTTTCGTTCGAGGCCGAAATGCCGAATATCGAACCCAGGTACACACGTTCGAGAGGGTGACTGGTGAAGTCGTTCGGCAAGCGAAAAAGAAGAACATCGACGGTGTGACGTTGGCGTATCATCAATTGACGGTCAGTTGCGTCCGGTGTCATCAATCGTTGCGAGAATCGAAGTAGGTTAGCACCGGTTCGACGAGCCATCGTCAGAAAAACTGTCGTCTTTCTACCCGGCGATGTTTCCCAACGCCATGCCGACCACATAGGCCAGCACGGCGGCGGCACCTCCGACGGACAAGGTTTCCAAACCAGACCAATACCACCGTTGGTCGACGAAGCGAGACTTCGCCGCACCGACCGCGAAGAATGCAATCGCCGTCATGAGGCTGCTTTGCGTGTACGGCGATATTTCCATGGTCGGCGAAAAGTACTCGGCCACAAACGGCATCAGCGGGATCAGCCCAACCGCCAGAAACGCCGTCATCGTTGCCGAGGCTGCGCGCAGCGGCGAACGACGCGTCAGACTCAGACCCATTTCTTCGGTCAACATCGTCTCGATCCAAACCTTCCGATTCGCCGTGATGGTGTCGACCACTTGTTCAAGTTGTTGCCCCTCAAACCCTTTGGCTGCAAAGATCTGCCGGATCTCTTCACGCTCGCCCTCTGGATAAGCGTCGATCTCCGCGGCCTCCCGAGCCTTTGCCTTCTCGTGCAATTGCATGTCCGTCCGCGTGCCCAGGAAATTGCTGGCCGCCATGCTGAATCCGTCGCCGATCAGATTGGCGAACCCAAGGATGATCACGATGCTGGAGGACAGATCGGCACCAGCGACGCCGGAGACCACCGCGAAAGTGGTGACAGTTCCGTCAATCGCCCCGTAGACAAAATCGGCCAGGTAGTCCGGTTTGTTCTCGACGTTCAGCCGATCCCGAATCTGGTCGATCGAATGTTCATCGGCGAGTTTCTGTCGATCTAAGTTTATCATCTTGGCTTCCTGTCAGAACAAGTTTGCTTGCGGATCGAAATGCATTCGCCATACCGTGGGCCTATCGAATCAACCGGTTGTCTCAGGCGTGCCAGTTTGCACGCTTGGATGGCTCATGATGTCACGCCACGAAGCGTTTCTTCGCCAACATCATCGCGGCACATGAACTGCGTTTCCTGGTTCGCAAACCCATCACCAAATCAGAGAGCCCAATCATGAGCGATCAACGAATCCCCCGCTCTCATTCCGAAAAGGCATTTTGGATTGTCGCCACCATCATCGCGATCGTGTTCGTTCTGTTCCTGATGCAAAGCGCCGTCGGCATCTGGTAGCCCAACCATTTCATTCAATACTCGGAGAACAAGACCATGAGCGTTGCCACACAACAAGACCTCGACCTGGTGCGTTGGTTTGACCAGATCAGCATGGACGATGTCGCTGTCGTCGGTGGCAAGAACGCTTCGCTGGGCGAGATGTACCGCGAGTTGACGCCCCGTGGTATTCGCGTGCCCAACGGTTTCGCGACGACGGCGGAGGCCTATCGCACGTTCTTGCGCGAGTCGGCGTTGGACGAAAAGATTCCCGAAGTGCTTTCAGGGTTGAATACCAGCGACGTCGGCAATCTACAGCATCATGCCATGATCATCCGTCATATGATCCTAGAATCGCCGCTGCCGGATGCGCTTTCCAAAGCCATCGTCGAAGCGTACCACCACATGTGTGATGCCGACCAACATCAATTGGCCGATGTGGCGGTGCGTAGCAGTGCGACGGCGGAGGATCTACCGGACGCCAGCTTCGCCGGGCAGCAGGAAACCTACTTGAATGTTCGAGGACAAGCCTCGCTGCTCGATGCGTGCCGCCTTTGTTACGCTTCGCTGTTTACCGATCGAGCGATTTCTTACCGAGCCGCACGCGGCTACGACCACATGCAAGTCGCGTTGTCGATCGGAATTCAACGCATGGTCCGATCGGATCTTGCCACCGCGGGCGTGATGTTTTCGATCGACACGGAAACCGGGTTTCGCAACGCGGTCATTATCAACGCCGCCTATGGTCTTGGCGAAAACGTGGTTCAGGGCAGTGTGAATCCTGATGAATACTGCGTCTTCAAACCCACGTTGCTCGACGGCCATCGTCCAATCCTGAAGAAGTCGCTGGGTTCCAAGTCGATGAAGTTGATCTACGACGATGGCGGCAGCAAGATGACCCGGAATGTGACCGTATCGACTGAGCAGGCAAACCAATACGCGCTCGATGATGACGACATTCTTCAACTCGCACGGTGGGCGTGCGAAATTGAGCAACACTACAGCGATCGCAAAGGCTCCGATTGTCCGATGGACATGGAATGGGCCAAAGACGGGAACACGGGTGAACTGTTCATCGTTCAAGCGCGCCCCGAAACAGTTCAGTCGCAGCGATCGGTCAACGCCCTGCGGCGCTACCACCTTCGACAACGCGGCACGGAGCTACTGTCGGGACGTGCCATTGGGGACAAGATCGCCAACGGTCCGGTCAGGCTGATTCGCAATGTTCAAGAACTATCGCAATTCCAAGAAGGCGAGGTGCTGGTCACAGATAAAACCGATCCCGACTGGGAACCGGTCATGAAACGGGCCGCCGGCATCATCACCAACCGCGGCGGTCGCACGTGCCACGCCGCCATCGTCAGTAGAGAACTCGGTCTGCCGGCGATCGTCGGCACGGGCAACGCAACGGAGGTTTTGAAACCGAAGCAGCCCGTCACGATTAGTTGCGCTGAAGGTGATACTGGGCACGTTTACGAAGGCGAGTGCGATTTCGAGGTTGAAACGGTCGACCTTGGATCCATCGCGCGGCCAAAAACGAAGATCATGATGAACGTCGCGTCGCCCGATGAAGCGTTTGCGTTCTCAATGATCCCCAATGACGGCGTCGGGCTGGCACGCGAGGAATTCATCATCAGCAATTACGTCAAAGTCCACCCGCAAGCGCTTTTGGACTACGCGAACCTCGACGAGACCACACGACGCGAAGTCGACGCGGCGACGAAGAACTACGACGACAAGCCGCAATTCTTCGTCGATAAACTGGCCGAGGGCATCGCCATGATTTGCGCGGCTTTTCATCCCAAAGATGTCATCGTCCGGCTGAGTGACTTCAAAACGAACGAGTACGCTAACCTGATCGGTGGCGAGTCATACGAGCCGGTGGAATCCAACCCGATGATTGGATTTCGAGGTGCCTCGCGATACTATCACCCCAGCTTTCAAGTGGCGTTCGGACTCGAGTGCCAAGCGGTGCAGAAAGTTCGCTGTGAGATGGGACTTCGGAATCTGAAGCTGATGATTCCGTTCTGCCGAACGGTCGAAGAGGGCAAACGCGTTCAAGAGGAAATGGCGAAATACGGCCTCGTTCGGGGTGAAGACGGCCTGGAGATCTACGTCATGTGCGAGATCCCCAGCAACGTCCTGGTCGCCGATCAATTCGCGGAGATCTTTGACGGATTCTCGATCGGCTCGAACGATTTGACTCAGTTGATCTTGGGCGTCGACCGCGATTCGGAGATCGTGGCCCACGTGTTTGACGAACGCAACGACGCCGTCAAACGAGCCATCGCCAGCGTGATCGCGACCGCCAAGCAGTCCGGTACGAAGATCGGTATCTGCGGCCAGGCACCGAGCGACTATCCGGACTTTGCCGAGTTCCTTGTACGCGAAGGCATCGACAGCATTTCGTTGACGCCCGATGCGGTGTTACCAACGACGCTGCATGTTTTGGAAGTGGAGAAACAGTCATGAACATTTTGATGCTGACCAACACCTTCACGCCGCACGTCGGCGGGGTTGCTCGCAGTGTCGCCGAAACAACGCGGCAAATGGAAAGACTCGGACACAAGGTGATGATCGTCTGCCCATCGTTCGAGGGAACTGAATCGACTCGAAAGGTTCTGCGAGTGCCGGCGATCGAGCAGTTTCGCGACACGAGTTTTTCGTTCCCGCTGCCGATTCCCAGTGGCGTTCATCGGGCAATCGACGAGTTTCGGCCAGACGTGGTGCACTCGCATCACCCGTTCCTGTTGGGCGACACGGCGCTGCGGGTCGGTGCGGAGCGAGACATTCCGGTCGTCTTCACGCATCACACACAGTACGACAAATACGCCCACTACCTGGGTGGCGAGAACAGCACGATGGGAAAGCGGTTTATCAACGAGTTGGACATTGGATACTGCAATCTTTGCGATGCCGTCATCGCTCCCAGCCAAAGCGTGGTCGATGACCTGGTCGCTCGGGGCGTGACACGGCACATGGAAGTCATCCCAACGGGGATCGACCCGTCTTGGTGGTCGGTCGGCTCACGAGAGTTTTTCCGACGTGAACACGGTCTATCTGAATCCGCTTTCGTCATCGGTCACGTCGGTCGCTTGGCGATTGAGAAGAACCTGCCGTTCCTCGCCGAGTCGGTCGCACGCTTCCTCGCCACTCGGCCCGACGCTTGGTTCGTGGTTGCGGGCCAGGGCCCATGCGAGGCCGACATCTTGATGGCTTGCGAACGTCACGGCGTCACGGATCGCCTTCTAACCTTTGGTGTGCTTGATCCCGTGCAGCTTCGTGATCTCTACCGATCGTTGGATGTGTTTGTCTTTGCGTCCAAGAGTGAAACACAGGGAATCGTTTTGGCCGAGGCAATGGCCGCGGGGATTCCGGTGGTTGCCTTGGATGCCTGTGGGGTACGGGAGATCGTCGAGGACAAAATCAACGGTCGAATGTTGGCGGCGGAGGACGTCAACCAATTTTCTGATGCGATCGCGTGGGTCGCGAACCTTAACGCCAACGAACAGACAATGATGCATCGCGAAGTGATGGCGACCGCTGAGCGTTATTCGCTTGAGCGAACGACGCGTTCGCTCCTGAAGCTCTATCAGTGGGTTGCCAAAGTGAACAAAGTCAATCATTCCAACGAGCATCAATCCTGGAATGCGGCAGTCAATCGAATTGAAGAGGAAACGAAAATTTGGAGCAACTTCGCTCACGCCATTGGCGAGGCCGTTGCTGGAAGTCTTCGTGGCCGAGTGATTGGATGACATGGACAAGAAAGCGATCATTCTGTGCAAGTCGGTTCACCATCAAAACACAAAGCAGATTGCCGATGCGATGGCGGCTGAGCTGCATGCGGAAGTGATTGATCCCGACGAAACACTTTGCCCGACAGCGGGTGATTACTCGCTGCTCGGCATCGGATCGGGGATCTACTACGCTCGCTTTCATCGTGCCGTGCGAGATTGGGTCCGAAGACTTCCTGCGAATGCTGGAAACGGCCACCGGATCTTCCTGTTTTCAACATCAGGTCTTCCATTCTTAACGGCTCTGTATCACGCACCTCTGCGCCGCAAACTACAGGCTAAAGGCTTTCAGGTCACAGCCGATTTCTCATGTCGTGGCCGTGACTCATTCGCATTCTTGCGATGGATGGGTGGGCTTAACCGTAAGCACCCAAATGCCAAAGATCTGGACCGAGCCAGGGCCTTTGCTCACGCTCAATTGTCGCCTTGAACATCAGCCCAGGCCAACATCGAGCCCCATCATCACGGCGAACCCGATCAACAGACTGAAGGTGGCCAAGTCGACGTTCCCTTCTCGGTGCGATTCTGGGATCAATTCTTCAACGACCACGTACACCATCGCGCCTGCTGCGAAACTAAGTGCGTAAGGCAGTATAGGTGCGACGTAGATCACCGCAGCGGCACCTAACACCGCGGCTGGGGGTTCAACAATCGCCGATAGCTGACCGTACCAAAAACTCTTCCGCCGGCTCATGCCTTCCGCCCTGAGCGGCAGTGCGACGGCAACGCCCTCGGGGAAATTTTGGATTCCGATCCCAAGTGCCAGCACCATCGCGGCGTTTACGCTGGCCGATGGAACACCCGCAATCACTCCACCGAAGGCAACGCCCACCGCCAAACCTTCCGGGATGTTGTGAAGCGTGATCGCGCTGACCAACAGGACGGTACGACTCCACGATGTCTTTGGGCCTTCGGCTTGTTCGATCGGCATCCCCAGATGCAAATGGGGCAAGGTTTTATCCATGATCCAAAGCGAACCTCCACCGATCAAGAAACCGATGGTGTGTGGAAGCCAAGCCGGCAGAGTCCCTTGCTGGGAGATCTCAATCGCCGGTCCCAACAGTGACCAACAGCTGGCTGCCAGCATCACGCCACCCGAAAATCCAAGCATCGAATCGAGCAGACGGCGATTGATGTCGCGCAAAAGAAAAACGCCGGCCGCACCGAGACAAGTCACGCTCCAGGTGAAGAGACCGGCAAGTAGAGCCTGCCCAACGGGAGTCAAATCAACAAACCAATCGCGAAGACACATCACTAGACGACCGCTCAGTGGGCATGTTCCCCGTTCACCCAGTCACCGCGAATAGATCGGCTAGCTGGTCAAGAACGACCCGTTCATTCTCGGAAACCTTCCCACGACCGAAATGCCCGCCCGATGCGTTGGCCACTTTCGTTGCAAGACGCATGATTTCTTGATGAAGCATCGTGGCGAGCGTCGGTGTGAGTGATTGGCCGACGGCGTTTGCGTACTCTTCCCAAACGTGCCAAAGCGAATCAGCCGGTCGATGATGCAACCAATCCTCAAGCATCGAGAACGCAGCGGGCTCGCTGTTGACCCCACGATGCAACGCAGCACTTAAAACCGACTGGCGTTCCGCCGCGGTGACGTTGCCGTCGGCCCATGCGACAAACACCATTGGTACCAAGGCTAAGGCCACGATCGACGATGGCGTGAACCCCGCGTCGACAAGATGCTCGACAACGGCTTGGTCATCGAAGCCAGTCGTTGATTTCAAACGTTCAATCGCGTCGTCTCGATCCATTCGAGCACGCAGCGCTGCTCCAAGTTTCTCATCAACGCGGTGGAAAAACTCATCTTCAAGTGCTTTGCCTCGTTGGTGAAGCGAGTCTTGCTCAAACATCGTACTATCCCCATTGAGTGTTTGTGTACTGTTCCGTCACGGGTTGCGGCGGTGAAGTCGACGAGACGAAAGAAACGCAACACCCGTGCCAATCGTGGATTTTCAGGTTGCATCACCTCCGCCTCTGCGTCAACTTGACATGGCACCTTCTTCTACCATGTGCGCGCCGGTGGCAATCTCCTGTTTCGCCTTGGCCCGTTCTTCCTTGTCACGAACGATCAACACACTGCAAGTAGCATGACGAAGGACATAGCGGGAGGTGCTGCCCATGAACACTCGCGTCAACAATCCACTGTCGCTGTCACCAGTCATGATCAAATCGCAATCGTGCGCCTCGGCGTAGTCGATCAACGCCTCGCCCACATGATCCGCTTCGACCAAATGGGTTTCCGTGTTCAAGTTCAGTTTTTGAAGCCGAGTTTCAAGATCCAGGATTTGTTGTTGTGATTGCTTGACGAATCTCCCCCAAGACTCAGACGCTTTCTGTCGGATGTCTTGTCGATAGAGCGTTTGCAACTGCAGAATGCGAACCAAGTGGACTTCCACGCTGGATTGCAGGTGCAAGTTCCCAAGCCAGTCGATCATCCGTTGATCTTCCGCGCTTCCTGACAATGCAATGACAATCTTCCGAAGCGAGGGTGGCGTTTCGGATTCTCGGCTGGGCCGAACCACCAACGTCGACACGTCACCATGGGTGGCCACATAGTCAGAAACACTGCCCAATAGCACACGGTCCAGCGCTGAGTGACCGACGGCACCGATAACAACAAGTTCGCTATCTGTCTGTTCGGCCAAGTTCAGCAATTCGCTCGCAGGAGGCCCAACCGGTACATGCGTTGAGACGGAATGCAGCGATTTCCCACGAGCACCGTCGCGAAGCTGGCTGGCCGTCGCTTCAACGCGAGCCAACGCCGCTTGACGTTCCTCGTCGATGAACCCACTAAGATCCATCGGCATTCCGCCCATGCCAACGTCGACCATGATCGGAGGCGCGATGATGGACGCAACGTCCAATTCAATTGGTTTGCGGAATGGAAGTGAGAGAAGATAGTCGGTTGCCGCACGGCTGTGTTGTGACTCGTCGTTGGCTAATAGAACTCGCATGGTGTACTCCGACGTGGGTTTGCAGCGTTGGTGAATGGGCAGCAACGATTGGATGCAAAGCGAGTACCGAGATGGTTTATGCGTCAAACGAGCCGCTTGGAAAACCGAATGTGCATCCGGGCACGGCGACTGGGCGGATCAGCACACGCGTTTGGGATTCTGCACTGTTTCCAGAGCTTTTCGCTCCAGCTTGACGCGAAGCAGCAGCCATCCGCCAATCAAGAACAGCGGAAGCAGACCGAAGATCGCCAGTCGTGAGCTTCCGGTGAACGCGACGATTGCCCCAAACAGAAACGGGCCGAGAAAGCTGGTAGCTTTCCCCGAAAGATGAAAGAGGCCGAAATACTTCGCATTTTCGCCTTCGGGAATCATTCGCGACATGATGGCTCGGCTGACCGCCTGCGTACCGCCAAGCACGATCGCGATCACCGCCGCTAATATCCAAAATTCCGCTTGAGTCTGAATTCGTAGTGCCACGACCAGAACGAGTGACCAAACGGCGATGCATCCCATCAACGTGGTCTTCTCGCCGAACTTTGTGGCAATCCAAGCAATCGCGAGCGCACCGGGAAAGGCAAGGAATTGAATCATCAGGATCACCGCCATCAATCCTGCTTCATCGAACGACAATTCTTGAAGTGCAAACGTGGACGCTTGACTGATGACGGTTTGCACGCCGTCATTGAAGAAGAGAAAGCTCAGAAGAAAAAAGGCCAGCGGGACGTTTGTTTTCAAATCGCGGATCGTCGAACCGACATCGCGGGCACTCTTGGTAATCAAATCAAGACTGGATGCCTCCGGCACGTCATCGGCAGGTTGCGAGAGCGACCCAGGTGACGAGTCTCGCAAAACAATGATGGCTGGTAGCGTAAATATCCCCCACCATGCCCCCATCAGCACGAGACTCGCTTGCAATCGGCTGGCAACCGTCGACAAACCGATCCTTTCACCAAACGCTAGAAATAGCATTGCGATCAGTAACGCGATCCCTCCACCAACGTATCCCAGCCCGTAACCCCAGGCGGACGCCTTGGCCACGTCATCTTCGCCAACAATCTCCGGCAGGAAGCCGTCGTAGATTCCAAGCGAGAGTTCCAACATCAGGTTGGCAGCCAGAAACAGGGCGACCACAAGCACATAATTGGTCGCGGGCACCAATCCAATCGCGATCCCGCACGCGGAACCGGTCAGTGCGGTCACGCCCAGCCATTCCCGCTTGTTTCCGCGTGCGTCCGCCATCGCACCCACCACCGGTGCCAACAGAGCTCCCACCAACATCGAAAGGGAGATGCCCCACGCCCAAATCACCGCGCCGGTCGTCCCCCACTGATCGGTTGGAAAAACCACACGCTGAATGTACGCCACCAAGACCGTGATCATCAGCGTCGTGTAAGCACTGTTTGCCCAATCGTACATTGCCCACGCCAGCACCTTCGGCTGGGCCAGAAGATGCGATGCATGCCGCGGTGAATCATTCATGCATCCATCCGAGTTCGGGTGCCGTGAAGCGATGTGTCTTGCCGACTCCATCGAGAAGGCAGCGAGCATTGAATTGCAAGGCATGTGCCACGATGAAGCACTGGACTGGGCTGGAATAGCGTTTGCATTCTCTCCTCAGGCTCTTTCTAGAGGATCGAGGTGGCACAAGCGGCTCATACCGATCCGATAGTCCCGGACCTCGGTTTCC
The DNA here is from genome assembly GCA_007745635.1 of Stieleria bergensis. GTDB lineage: Bacteria > Planctomycetota > Planctomycetia > Pirellulales > Pirellulaceae > Stieleria > Stieleria bergensis. The sequence continues at coordinate 5,194,794 of CP036272.1, read as the reverse complement.
GCTTTGGACAAACGAATGGCAACGCTGGCCTTCATGATCGTGATGTTTCTAGGTCTTTCCGGCGTCGCTGCCGCCATTGATGCGGCGGTGCTCAGCGTGACGAAGCCGGAGATCGACGAACTTGTCCAAAAGAGCCGCTGGGGGGCCAAGCGGCTTCGCGAGGTGAAAGCGAAGTTCGCTTCGTCCGTCGTTGTCATTGTGATCGTGACCAACGCGATCAACGTGCTCGGGCCGATCCTTGTCAGCCATCAAGCGTTTCGGATCTTGGATCGTACCGGAGTGGTGATGGTGACCATCACGCTAACGTTGGGGACGATCGTCTTTTCAGAGATTCTTCCCAAGGCGATGGGGGCTCATCACGCACCGCGACTGGCACGCATCTGCGCACCGGCATTGATGCTGGGCCGACGATTGCTATATCCGCTGGTCCTGCCGCTCAGTTGGCTATCGGAGCGCCTGACGCGCGGAGAGCGGACGTTGGGTACCGAGCCTCAAATTCGATCGCTGGTGCGGATGGGTCACAAAGCAGGTTTGATTGAAAGCGACGAAGAAAGCATGATCCATCGCGTATTTGTGCTCAACGACCGAACCGCCGCCGATGTGATGACGTCGATCGGCGACGTCAAAGCCCTCTCGGCTGGCTGCACGATTCACCAAGCCGCTGCCGAAAGCAGTCGCAGCGAGTATTCGCGGTATCCGATCTTTGGCGATTCAATCGACGATGTTCGTGGCGTGGCGTTGAGCCGAGACCTGCTCAGAGCAGTCATTCGGGAGCAGGGCGATTGCGGGGTGATGTCCGTTGCAAAGGCACCGCTTGTCGTGGATACCCATGCCCGTGTCGACGATTTGTTGGTCACCTTTCGTGAACAACACATGCACATGGCGATCGTTCAAGACACGGGAACGACCGTTGGAATTATCACTCTCGAAGACGTTCTTGAACAACTCGTCGGCCAGATCGACGATGAGAAAGATGTCGCGTGAGTTCTGTCATTGAAATGTCCGAAATCCATTCTGCGATTTGCGAGGAGAAGTCGACGCAGAGACGCGTGAGGCGGTGAGACGCAGACGAGTCGGGAGCTTCTATTCGGGGTTCTTTTCTCTGCGTCCTTGCGACTCCCCGACTCTGCGTCAAATCAATATTTCTTTCACAGGGCGTCTGGGCGTCGGTCGGACAGGCTTCCCCTTGCCCCACCGAAGGAGGATCTGTGGAAAGCCATCGTCGTCCATCAAATCAGCAAGCTGAAAACGAAGCGCATCGACTTCGATCGGCTGATTCATGAACGAAGCGTCCAAGCCGTGTGCGGTTCCGCGAAGTAGCATCCTTGAAAGTGCCTGACCGCAAGCGATCCACGCTTGGGGCGTGTCTTCATTGGTTCCCATCACCGCCAACATCGGGGAACCCTCGGCCAGTTGCCGGTCCTTGGCCGCTTGTCCGTCGCCCCAGTCGAAGGTGCGGATCATGATCCGACCGAACCGGGACGCAAGATCACCAAATCCGTGCGAGTATCCTGGCATGCCGTCCGTACGCGGGCTGTTGTTGGAGTGAACCCACTGGGCCAACTCATGCCGAAAGGCTTTATTGCTGGCTTGTTTGCGATCTCCGTAGTCGATCAAGTCAGCAATTGCATGCTGTTCCTCTTTGTCTTCGGTCATGTCCAGCCAACAGCGATGTTCCGCAGCATCGTGCAGCCAGTCCGTCTTGACCTGCGGATCAATCGGCTCTTCCTTGAACGGCGCACGGTTGGTTCGACGTTTCGGTATCGCGTCATACATCATTCGTTCTTCATCGCTCGGAATATGTGGACCGCTGACGATGACTCGTGCCAGCAAGTCTGGATTTTCAGACTCCGGCAGCACACGGACCATCGTCGACAAGCCGTCGCAGTGCATTGCCAAGCACAAATGATCCAGCGTTGCTCCGCAACTGATCGTCAAGGCTCGATCCATGGGATCAACGATCGGCAAGCGACGGCTGCGATCGGCATGAAGCTCGATTCGATCTTGTAGAATCTCAAATTTCCACGGCTGTGTGTTGTGGCTTGATGGAGCTGACGTGGCTGACTCGACGGCCTTTAACAGGCGGTCATGTAGCCGGTTCGCATTGGGACTGGTGCTGGAATACACGTTCATCGCCGGTGACCTCGTAGAAGGATGTGGGGGATGAAATCTTCAGCGATGCAATCAGGATGCCGCTCAGGATTGGCGGTGAATTCTTCGGCTCAGGCGAGCTTGTGTGCGTACCGTCACGCCAAGTGGGCACATGCAACCACAACCGCGCGACTATCCGCAGCGTCCGGTGGTCAGCCGTTTTGTTCAACTTGTGGTAGCTACCGGACCAAAAGCGGCTCGATCAAGAGCATGGTCAGCAAGGTGACCAGCACGATGGAAATCAGGTTGAGCCAGATTCCAGCCCTGGCCATTTGCCCGATGCTGACCTCACCCGTCGCGAAAACAATCGCGTTCGGAGGCGTCGCGACGGGCAGCATGAACGCACAACTTGCAGCAATCGCTGCCGGGAAAACCAGCAAGTAGGGGTGGATGTCCAATCCAGACGCAACGGCACCCAAGATGGGAATCACTGTCGCTGACGTCGCGGTATTGGACGTCAGTTCCGTCAGAAAAATCATTCCTGCCGAGACACATAAAACGACCAGGACTGGTGGTAGCCCGCGTACAAAATGGGTGTGGCTTCCCATGAATTCAGCCACTCCGTTTGCTTGCACCGCGGCAGCCAAGCTAAGCCCACCGCCGAACAGAATCAGAATCCCCCACGGTAGCTTCAATGCCGTTTCCCAGTCGAGCACAAAGATTCTGCGTCTGACATCGACGGGAATGACAAACAGAACCAGTGCCGCCATCATGGCAATTCCCGCATCAGTCAAATCGGCAAGTGGCATCCAATTTCTTCCATCAAGATCAAGCGAGACACCGGCCAGAGCTGGCCTACTCATCCAAAGCGTGGCTGTCGCGACAAAGACAACGAAGGACGCCAATTCACCGCGGTTCGCGGGCCCCAACGAATCCAATTCACCTCGAATCAAACGGTCGCTGCCTTCGATCGTTTGATCTTTGACTGGGTACAAGACTCGAGTGAGCAATAGAAATACGATCGGCAAAAAGACGACCGCCAGCGGAACACCGAACTGTAACCAGCGAGCGAAGCTGAGTTCGACTCGGTACGGTTCCGCGATGGAATCGGTCAGGTAGCTCACCAGGAACACGTTCGGAGGCGACCCGATGATGGTGGCCGTTCCGCCGATCGAGGCCGAGTAGGCAATTCCGAGCATCAGACAGATCGAGAAGTTGTTGGACAGCCCACCCTGGGCCTTCACCAGCAGAATGATGCTCGCCGCAATCGGCAGCATCATGGCTGTTGTGGCCGTGTTGGATACAAACGCGCTCAAAACCGCCGTCGTGACCATGAACCCTGCGATGATGTTGACGGGCCGAGTCCCCACGACCTGCAACACTGTCAGGGCGATACGCTTTCCGAGTCCCCATTTCTCCATCGACAAAGCCAATAGAAAGCCGCCCATGAACAGAAAGATCAGCGGGTTGGCATAAGGGGCCGAAGCGGCCTTCATGGTGGCGATACCGAGAACAGGAAACAAAGCCACCGGCAACATTCCCGTTGCGTAAATGGGAACGGCCTCGGTCAGCCACCAAATTCCCATCCAAGCCATGGCCGCGAGTGTCGCTCGGCCGGCCGGATCAAACTCGACGAGCGTACCAGCCGCATCGAGATATTGATTTGGCAGAAACACACAACAAGCCGCCGCCGCAAGCGGTCCCGCGAACAGACCAATCCACGCAACCGCTGGACTGAACTTGGTAGTCTCTACGGCATGGTCGCTGCTCAAGTGTATTTACCAATCAGGACGATGTTGTATTTGGTTTAGAGTGACGGACCTGCCTGCGACCAACTACCCAGAGTATCGCGACTATCCCACCAAGAACGGCAAGTAGATAAGATGTGACCGACCAGAGACTGGAGCCGTCAATCCAAGTCCCATACAACATGCCGGCAAGAGTGCTGAAGACGGCGACGAGACCAACGTACACCCACGCTTTCTTTTTGCCGATGACCGAAGCCGTGATCAAAATGCTTTGGAAACTCAGTTCGGGGTCGGCCAGCAGGTAAGCCAACAACGGACCGCGATGCATTCCCAGATCAAGAAACATTTGGGCGATCGGAACTTCAACCAGAGTGGGGAAATACATAAACACGCCGAAGACGACACCGACAAAGTTTCCGCCAACCGTGTTCTCGCCTGCTAGCGATTGAACCCACTGGGGTTGGACCAGTTCGCGAATGACTCCGACGATAAAAACGCCAATGATCAGTAGTGGGAAAATTTGCTTGACGAATCGCCATGATTCCCACAAGAAGTCGCGAAGCTCGTCTGAAGCAAGCCTTGTCTTCAAGACCCAACCGAGTGCAGCGGTGATGATGGACACACCAATGAACTTGCCCGTGAAATGCAACGTCACGCCTTTAGAAGTGGGAACGATCTGCAATGAAGCAAACATCAACGTGACTCCCACCAAGCTGACGAAGACCCACGTCCAAGCACTGAAACGCTCAAAAATGCACTCGATTCCTCGCCAAGCTGCCAGCCCGATCAACACCAGCAGGCCGATCAGAATTGCCCCCTGGGCGGTCACGCCTTCCTCGCCTTTGCTTGTGTCATGCGGAACCAACTCGGCGAGAAAGTCTTGAAAGTGGTGAATGCTTGTAGTGGGAATTTGCACTTGAGCGTAGGCATGCATGAGCATGTCGAGTTGAAGCGTGCCAACGATCAACAAAGCGACCAGTAACGACAGCAAACTTACCGTCGAGCCACGCATCGAGCCTTGACCAGAAAACATCCGAGTCGTCGCTTGGTCATGCTCGACGTCGTCGCCCCGAAAGATCAATGCCATCAGCAGGCCGATGCCGACGCCAAAGACAACCGAAAGCACTCCACGCGCGATCGCCAGATCCACGCCGAGCATTTTGCCGGTATAAACGAGCGCCAAAATATTGACGGCGGGTGCGACAAACAAAAACGCGATTGCGGGACCTAACCCGGCACCCTTCTTGTAGATGCCTGCGAACAGCGGAATGACCGTGCAGGAGCAAACGGCAAGCAGGAATCCGCCTGCTGCAGCCGCGGGATAGGAGATCGCCTTGGGACAGTCACGTCCCAGAAATCGAGTGATGATTTCCTTTGGAATTAAAGCGGTCATGGCTCCGGCGACCAAGAATGCCGGAAGCAAACACAGAAGAACATGAGCGGCTAAATACGCGGCTAGGTTGCCCGCCCCACTTCTCAGCAGACTGAAAACGGATTCGAGAGCGGCGTCGGTCATGCGAATGGCTCGATTTGGAATAATCGTTTGCGGCTCGAAAGGCTTTATCGAGCCACAAACGCCGCATTGATGAGATCTTTCAACTCGGACAGAGACGGAACCCGACCGCTACAAACCGTCTTGTCGTCGATGACAAGTCCAGGAGTTGCCATCACTTCATGCTCCACGCACTGCAACGGGTCGGTGAGTTTGCTGACTTCGGCTTCAACGCCCAACTCGTCAACCGCTTTCAAGGTGAGTTGCTCGAGCTGTCTGCAATTGGGGCAACCAGGGCCAAGTATCTTGATCGTTAGCATCACAATGTTCTCATTTTCTTTGAATGACTTCACCGAACCGGCTTGGTTAGAGAAGCAATCGTGATGCCGATTCGCAAATCAGGCCGATTCATTTGACCCGTATCATTTGTGTGCGATACGTCGCGCAAGCTAATCTTGTGGAAGCACACTTGCGCGAATGTGCGCGATGTCTATCCCGCTCTGGTCGTCGGCCTCTTCAGGCATGCGACTCGCGAAGGCAGTCACCGGCACTCAAACAATCGACGAAGATACCTGTCGTAAAACTGCCTAGGCTTCGGAATTCAACATCGCAATCTCAGGCGTTGAAGCTAGATCGGGATGAAGGTCTGCTCGTTAGTCAATGCCCCAGTTGCAGCAAATCGGGACGGAAGATCATCACCGTTCCCAACGCAAGAATCACGATGCCACTGAGAAGTTTCAACCATCGGCCTTCACGTTCTTGCAGCTTTCGATGTGAGAGCGTGGCGACGACGATGGTGACAAGCACCGCGTCATCGAGCATGTAGGCGAGGATGTAGATCCCGAGATAAAGATAGTTCTGCCAAGCCGGCAGCTGCTGCAACGTCAGGATCTGTGTGTACAACGCGGGCAGCCCAGCGGTGCAAAGCAATTCAACCATGTTGACGACGATCGCCAACGCAATCGCACCACCGATCGCCACGGTCAAGTACTTCGCCTCCACGATGTTTCGCACCCGGCGATACAGTCCCGGTTTTTGACTTTCGGGAATGGATAGTGAGACGCCCCTCTTGAACGCAAAAAAGTCCTTCACGTTCACGATGCCAATCACCAATGCCAGCACGCCCAATCCAACTTGAACCGGGCGAGCGATCCCAATCAGCAGGAACAAATTCAACCACGCGGCCATGAACGCGTAGTAAGCCATCCCGCTGACGATCACGAACGTTCCGGCAATCAGAATGATCTTTTTGCGATCTTTGATATTTACCAGGACAGACAGCAGGAACACCAAAATCCACATCGCACAGGGATTGAACCCATCGACTAACCCGACCAGAAACGAGAACAATGGCATCCCAAGATCACTGACCCGCAGACGGCCAAAGATCGGCACGTCGATGGTTTCATCACTTGCTGCCGACGTCGTTGGTTCAACTTCCAAATCAGCTTGCCCCGTCTCCGCGACCGTCGCTTCATCGGGAAGCTCCCAGTCTTTGGCTGGATCGGAACCGTCGTCCGTTGCTTCGTTTGAATCCAACTGCAAAGCACCGAACAGGGCTTGCGACGGCAGGAGCATAATCGCGGCTCCATCGTCGGTTGCAGGTTTCGGTTGAATCTCATGCGGTTTGACTCGGGACTTTCGCTCAATCAGCGTTTCCAATTCCTTGCCCGTCACCTCGTCACCTCGTCACCTCGTCGCCTTGGTAGCCGATGATGACGTGTCCACCGAAGTCAATCACGGGCAAGCCGGGCGTGCTTCCGGATCCTCGACAAAGATTCTCCCACCGCTGCCGAGCCACGGCATCGCTGGAGATTTCAAGCACGCGAAAACGGATCGCCGGCCATCTTTTTTTCAAGGTTGCGATGAACACTTTGGCGTTGGCGCAACGCGGACAAGTGTCCCGTGTGTAAACGTCCGCCGTGAACAATTCCTCGATCGCCGGACCACTCTTCGCCGCTCCCTCGAAACCGAAATACATTCGGTCACAGCAGTGGAAGGCCGGCACGACCGGTTTGGAACGTCCCGCCTTCTTAGTCAACTCATAGAGCCTTTTCAGGTGACCACGATCCTGAATCACATCGCGAGTGATGACATCCAAGCCCGGATTGCGACGCTTCAACTCAGTCACGTAATCGGCCACATCATTCGCCGACGGTTTGTCTCCACGAACAAACACTTCCAGCTGCACAACGCTAGCGACATCATCGCCAGCCAGATCATCGTCCGCGAAACTCGACCAGGGCGAGCAGCACGCAGCCAGGAAAAACATTAGTGCCCAAAAAACTTTTCTCGGATTCATCGTTGAATTGCCTCCGCCCGAACGAGAATCAATCGCTATACCCGAGCGAATCGAACGTTCTTTTTGTGCAAAGATCAACAATGCGTTCCACTGAAGCACACTCGCGCGTGCCTACTCGCACGCTGGATGCCGATGACCGGCTATGCTGGTTCTTTCAAAACGCGGCACCTTCCATGATTTCGTCATCTACCCTGGACCATCCGATGGACCAACAGACCCCGGGCAACAGAATTCCTCGCCGAGCTTTCGCGCGACTCACCGCCGTCACGGGCGGGTTGGCAGTGGCCGGAGGTCTGACTCGTTCGACCCACGCCGACGACGCAGTAACAAACACGGCACGGGATCTTGACCACTCGTATCTTAAAGCCGGGCTCAACGCGCTCGCGCGTGCCCATCACATGAGTTCGATGGCGGGGCATTTGGGCGCGTCCATGATTGCCGGCTATTACGTTGCGCGGCAGCGCCCCGACCTGGATCCCGCCATTGAAGCTGGGATTCAAGACGACCTTCGACGTGTCAGAGGCGGCGAGTCGGTTTTCGGACAGCGAATGTCCAGAGCGTCAAAGCTGGCCGATGCGGAGTTGTTTGAACCGTTTGCGAAACAGAAAGCCGACGCGACATTGATCGACGGTATCGCCGAGGGTCTGCAAAAAAGCATCGACAGGCCGCGCCAATCCGGACACAACGTGATCTTCGCATCGCTGGCCATCCGCGCGTTGCAAGACCACCCCGAATGCGCCACGCCAGCGGTGGTCGACGGGATTCTGAAGTTGATGAATCTTTTCCAGAACCAAACGCCCGGCAGCGGCTATTACGGCAAAGCCAAAGGTCGCCTACACGGCAACAAGATCACGCTGCCCGAAGACGACGCCACACCGGTCTACGACAACATCGAAGGCATGGCGGGTGCAGTGCTTGATGAAGTCACCGCACAGGATCCAAGCATCCATCGCAGTGGATACGGCGGCTTGGTTCACCTCATCAACCACGGCGCAGCAATCACCGATCTGACGGACGCCGGCTACGTCGAACTGGCTGGACTCGCCATCGGATCGCATCGCCAACACCTGCGTTTATGGCGAAACCTTCCCAACGTAGCCGACGAGAAAGGTCCGCTGAAGGTTTCCAAATTCACACCGCACGATGCTGCCTACTGGACGTCCGGCGGCGTCCCCTACGACCGAGCCTTGCTGACTCATCGAGTCAAAACGATGTACGGCTTCGACGAACTCGCCGCCGCCATTGACGCGGACGAGAAAGAGAAGGCGGCCTACGACAAACTTCGTTACGTCATGTGAACACCTCTAGGAGCCCCACTTCCAAACGCAACCCTCGAAGTTCCACCTATCCCTCCCAAACAAGTATTTGTGAGTCGAGACAACTAACGAATACCGTTGCTTCCGGTGTACTCTCTTTTACCAGCGAACCGGGCCAAAGCGAATGGGCCACCCCGCAAGTTCGCTCTCTGCCAATTTCTGGCCGGTCTTGAAAAGACCCACAACACCCCGTGTTTGAACGCCATTTCCGCGCGCACTCGTCAAACACCGCTCTCACCCGCACCAGTAATTCTTTCCCTCAGCCACCCAACTCCGGCTCCACCGCCCCAAAGCGATCCAACTCTCGCGCCACCCAACGCCCACAAGTTACCATGCCGGTTGCTCCCGCCCCTCCAAACGCAACCCATCAGCGAACTGCGTTTGGTGATGCGGCAGACGCAATATCCGGTGCACACACGAAGACTTGAAGACACAACGGGCTAGTTGTTTGAGCAGCGCGTTGGCCTATGTGACGTCGAGTGAACGATTCACCCCGAGCAGGTTCTTCTTTGTGCCAGGCTTTTCTTTGAGAATATCGTTTTCGGTGCGCAGGTAATCAATCGCTTCTTGCTGTTGCCGATTCACCCAGCCAGCAAGGAAAATCGCAATCAGCTGCCACGGTTGCAGAACAAACTTCATCCTCGCCTCAGGGACTCGTCAAAAAGCAACTCAATCATTGATGCGTTGCAGCCTGAAAAGCATGATCACTGAATCTGCCAATCGATGCCTTGGTCATCGTTCTGGTAAGGTAAATGATGAGGAGACTGCCGAGGTTTACCTAGACGCCGCATAGGCCGAAAGCCCCCTCCGGACAATCCTGCTGAGACAGCATTTCGCAGGAGAAAGAGGTCGGCGGAGTTTTTTAACCACGTTGGCTACGTGTTTGGCTTCTTCTTGGAAGCTGGCTTCTTTACCGGTGTCTTTTCCTGAGCTTGCTGGGCTTCGCCTTCGATCTTCTTGAGTGCGTCCAGTGATTCGGTGAAGTGCTGATCGACCGGTTGTGGCAGTTTGCGCTGCTGCTCTTTGAATTGGATAAATTCTGTTTCCGCTTTCTCTTACGCAGAGTCGTGCGAAATCTTTCCGGCGTGGGTCAGAATCTCGCGATCTGACAGGCGCAAGAAATCATCAAGTTTGCTAATCCAATCAGCCATGTGCATCGGCTTGCGATTCATAGCCTGCAGCTCGGCAAATTCGAGATAGGCGGTGACGATTCGGTTGAGGGCCTTGATCTCCTCTTCCTTGAGATAGTTCTTGGCAATGGACACGTCTGCCTTTCGAGGGCGATCCCCGTTGAACGTCGTCAGCCCCATATTGGGCAGCGAGGCATTGGCTCGAGAGTGCACCACTTCAGCAGCGGTCTGGCCGTGAGCGGCCCAGTGCATCTTGTTCTGTACGGTCTTGAAGAACAGCAGGGACTGCTCCTCGCTGGGGTCGTAGTCGATGCTTGTCGAATAGATGTCGAGCACTTTCCGCCAAAACGCCCGTTCGCTGGAGCGGATGTCGCGGATGCGGGCGAGCAGCTCTTCAAAGTAGCTGCCTCCACTGCCTCGTTTCAGCCGTTGATCGTCCATCGCGAACCCCTTGATGAGGTATTCGCGAAGTTGCTGCGTGGCCCAGATGCGAAACTGCGTCCCACGATGAGAGCGAACGCGGTAGCCGACAGAGATAATGGCATCGAGGTTGTAGTGCTCAACCTGCCGTGAAACCTGGCGTTTTCCTTCAGTTTGAACTGTCAAGTATTTCTTGACAGTTGCCTCCGGATGAAGTTCGCCTTCTTCGTAAACATTCTGCAAATGGGCGCTTATGTTCTGTTTTGTGGTCTGAAACAGTTCGGCCATGTCTTTCTGCGTCAGCCAGACGGTCTCATCCACCATCCGGACCTCGATGCGCGTTGATCCGTCATCGGCCTGGTAGAGCAGGAATTCTCCTCCGTCATCGGCAGCCGGTGCTGGAAGGTTGTTTGTCATGAACTGCTTGGTAAAGAAAGTGCTGGCCCAAGTTTCGATCACCGTTCCGGTCAAAGTCGACGCGGTCCATCCACGTCGCTGTCGCGGCAGAACTCCGCATGGATAGGGTGTGCGATGAAACCGCCGGAGGCGGTAAGAGTTTACGACAAAAGGTGTCGACACTCCAGTAAGTGTCACACCGGGGAACGATTGTTCTTTGACAATTTGGTGAAACGCAAAATGCAGCTAAGCGGCTGCTCGATATGAATTCAGCAGGCCGCCAAGTTCCTTGTGGCACTCAATCATGGTTCTGTTCAGAGCTGAGAGTTGTTAGGAAAACCATTGCTTCCGCTGTACTCTCTTTTACCAGCGAATGGGCCAAAGCGAATGGGCCACCCCGCAAGTTCGCTCTCTGCCAATTTCTGGCCGGTCTTGAAAAGACCCACAACACCCCGTGTTTGAACGCCATTTCCGCGCGAACCCACCAAGCACCGCTCTCACCCCTACCAGTATTTCTTTCCCTCAGCCACCCAACTCCGGCTCTACCGCCCCAAAACGATCCAACTCTCGCGCCGATCAAGGCTCACAAGTTACCATGCCGGTTGCTCCCGCCCCTCCAAACGCAGCCCATCTGCGAACTGCACGTAGCAGCGAGTGCGCGGCAGGCTTTTTGACCAGAAGCGCCTAGCCCCACGCCGGCAACATGCTGGCCTCCAGCCGTTGCACAAGTACACCTACGGGGGATCCGATTCAGGGTGTTGATCCGACGGGGTTGGTTCTTGTCGGAGCAATTGCCGGAATTGGAATCTCTACCAAACTTCGTAGCACGAATACGAAAGCAACGCTTGCCGCCTATGCAGTAGCAGGTGCCGCCATCGATGGAGTTCTCTTTGAAGTAACGCGGAGCATATTGTGGGCAATCTCTTTGTCGGCGTCCCCAACGCGGTCCTTGACTTAACAAGCCATCAATCGAGTTCTGAAGTGGGGACGGAGTTTGATCCTTGATGGGCTGCCTGGTTTCACTTGGGTGTCCAAGGCGTTTTTGAACGGGCGGCTGTGCTAGAAGGGCCGTGCGTTTGACGACTTGGCAGTGTGTTGACGCAGTAAGAGTGCGTTTGATTGGCCCAGTGGATTGAATTGGCTTGGTTTTGAGGGCTTTAGATTTGGTAATGGCATGCCACTAGCCGGATCGAGTTTCAATAGCTCGATTTTCTGCTCATCAGTCGTGGCCCCGTTGTTGTCGATCATGGGGGTGGTCGCTCCTGGTTGGCAGGCCGCAGCTCGTCGAGCAACTCCATCGTTTGTAGAAAACGGCTCAGCCACTCGTCATCCAGTGGAATCACCCCGCTTTGAAAACTCGCTATCAGTGTGCTCGAGCTTTCCGCTTGTACAATCGCCACTTCGACCGCTTGCCGGCAGTGCTCCCAGTCTTCTAAGTCCTGCCAGCGTTCAAGCTGATCCAGCGCCCGCTGGCCAAGCTCCAGCAGCGGCTTCATGTAACTGCACACGCCCATCACAGGTTTTGCAGCGGAGGATGGCTGTGATTCCCTCCTTCGTGCTCTTCGCGTCCTTCGTGGTTTATTGCCGGCTTTGCGACGTTTGCAAGTTTCAGAGGACTGTCCCCGGCAGATTATTAGCGTTTGCATTGCCAGCGGCGCTGGTGTCATTTTTCTAGTGCAAGGGTTTGGGCAAGATGCCTTGGTGTTCATTGCATTCCAAGGTACTATTCCGAACCCTTTGTAGAACACCTTCGGCGTTCGGAGACGATGTGTGTGGGGCCTGTCCCCAGGGTGCGCTGCGCGACCCTGGGCTTTGGGGTAGAACACCTTCGGCGTTCGGAACTCTGGATGCAATGATGAAAGCCACCGCCTTGGCTTTGGCAGGTTACCGAAGTGCGATTCTCTGATCCTGTGCTTCGCAGGAACGTCAGCCTGGCCTGCCGAACGCCGTAGGTGTTCCATTTTCACAGCCCAAGGTCGCGAAGCGCACCTTGGGTCACTGGAACCATCCAACCTGCCGAACGCCGTAGGTGTTCCACATGCGGTTTGAGGCACACCGAGCGGAGAGCTTTCCCCGGAGGTTTTCTCTGCCATGCATGGTCAGCGGCGCGGGCTCATTCAGCAATCCCTCTTAACACGCAGAGCAGTTGTTTGCTCATGTGATCAGTGAGAGGCAAGCGGATCTTCTGGCTGTGCAACCAGTCTTTCATCCTGACGATCTCGGTGACCTCCGCGGGCATGACTTCGCAGATCATCTCCCGCACTTGGCCTCGCAAGAAATCACGAAAGGTTTTGCCGGTTTGGGAAGCAGAAACTTGCCAAGAGATTGTAAAAGACTAACTTCGTTCATGGATGGTCTTCCCGTCGGTTGCACCCGACGTAAATTGAGAAATTGCGAACGGCAGAATTCTGCCTTCCGGGAGACCATCCTTCAACTTTTAACAATCAGCGGGTCACTTCCTCGCTGTTGCCAGACGTCCAGCGTGGAAATCTTGGCCGATCACCACTGCCACACCGGTTACACCCTGGCGACCTCAGTCATCACCAGAGAGATCATCAAGAGTTTTTACAACAGTTGGGACCTTTCCGGATCTCAGGGTACGCCGAATACGTCTGATGGTTCGTTCATGAATCGAACCAAGTGATTCGGCAGCCTCTGGATGAAGTTCCGCGAGGGGCGCAACAGGTGTAACCGGAGGAATCAAGTCAGCAATCAGCAATCTCCTTTCTGTCGAACGAAATTGACAGGTCGCGTTGGACGGCGAACGATCATCCTTCACGAGTTGGTCTCAAGCAAACTATTTTCGGCTATAGTAAGAGCTCAGCATCCCACCTCATTGAATTCCTACCATGTTCGACAGTCCCCCATCGGGAAAACGCTTCTCTTCGATTTTCCCTGTTGCATTCGTCCTGCTCCTCTGTCCGGCATTGGCATGGGCTGATGAAACCTCGTTCTCGCGAGAGGTGCTTCCTGTTTTGTCCGATCGCTGTTTCCATTGCCACGGTCCAGACGAAGAGAATCGGGAAGCCGATCTGCGGCTGGATCTAGAATCAGACGCAAAGGCGGATCTAGGCGGCTATGCGGCTGTGGTCCCAGCGAAGTTAGAAGAGAGCGAATTGTGGCGGCGCATCATTACCGACGACGAAGACGCGCGAATGCCGCCAACCGACTCGCATCGCAAGCCACTGAGCGATCAGGAACGAAAGGCGATTCGTCAATGGATCTTGGACGGTGCCCAGTGGGGGAAGCATTGGTCGTTTGAAGCACTGAGACGCCCCGATGTGCCTTCCGGCAAGGAACATCCCATCGACGCCTTTGTATTGGAGCGATTGAGTCGCGATGGTTTGAGTTTGTCTCGACCCGCTGCCCCGACAACATTGTTGCGCCGATTGTCCCTCGATCTCACAGGCATGACTCCTTCGCCACAAGAGCTTCGGGACAACGCTGAGTGGACCGACGAACGTTGGTTGACAGAAATCGATCGATTGTTGCAATCGCCGCACCATGCCGAGCGGATGGCAATGTGGTGGCTCGATGCCGCTCGGTACTCTGACTCCGATGGTTACCAGCAGGATGCAACGCGGCAAAACTGGCCATGGCGTGATTGGGTGATTCAGCAGTTTCGCGACAACAAGCCATTCGATGAGTTTACGATCGAACAGTTCGCCGGCGATCTGCTTCCCGACGCAACTGCCGAGCAAAAACTGGCCACCTGTTTTCATCGGAACCACATGACCAATGGTGAAGGTGGCCGTGATCCAGAGCAATCACGCATCGATTATGTGATCGATCGTGTGAATACCACCGGGACGGTCTGGCTTGGATTGACGTTGGGGTGCGTGCAATGTCACTCCCATAAATTCGACCCGATCACGCAGCACGACTATTACTCGCTGTTCGCTTTCTTCAACAGCATCGACGAGGACGGGAGGGCCGGTAGCGGCGCTAAACCGTATTTGAAATACACTTCGCCTCAGGTCGAAGGTCGAATTGAAGAGATGCAGGCCTACCGAGAGCAAATTCAAGTGAAGGTCGATGCCGAGCGCAAGCTGGCCGAAGCACGCTTTGAACGCTGGCTAGAGGCTTTCCGTTTGGAGCTTCCGGAAGACTACCAGCCGTGGATCACGCTGCCACCGAAAGTGTCTAGCGTTGAGGGAACGACGTTTGTGGTCGATTCGGAGCATGTGATTCAGACTGTTGGCCCCGATCCATTCCAGGACGACTACAAGATCGTGCTGCAGGTCCCCCAAGACATGAAGCAGGTCAGCGGTTTCCGGATTGAGGTCATGCCACATGATTCCCACAAAGGCGGACGGTATGCACGCAGTGGCAACGGCGAATTCGCGCTGACCAGCGTGCTTGCGATGGGGCAGAGGCAAGGCAGCCCAGCCGAGCAGCAGGTGCCCGTCTCACGTGCGGTTGCGAGCGTCCAGGCGGACCCGGCACGGAAGACACAGTGGGAGGCGAAAATGTATTCGGGCATTGGCAACACGCTCAACGACGACGCTCGCAACGGATGGACCACCGAAGGCATCGAAGACAAAGAGACGCGTGTTGGGTTGTATCAGCTTGGCCAACCCTGGTCGATTGAACCGGGTGATCGATTCATTATTTTGCTGCGACACCGTTCGACGCATGGCAGCGCCAACATCGGCCGCTTCCGCATTTCAGTCACCGGTGAGCTTGGCCAGACGGTTACTAATATCGATGCAACATCGCCCGTCGCCGACCTGATCAAGTCCCTAAAGAGCGAACCCCAAAAGACATTAGATGGTGGCCTGCGTAAGCGTCTACTGGATCAGTTTCTTCTCGGTGATGTCGTTTACCAGCAGAAGCGGGACCGTGCCGTTCTGGCGCACAATCAACTGGGAGCCGTGAAGAAAGAGGCGCATCCGCGGAGCGTGATGGTTCTTGCCGAGCGTGAAAAACCACGCGACACGCACGTCCTTGAGCGAGGCGTTTGGGATGCAAAAGGTGACAAAGTCGGTCGCGGTTTTATCCCCAGCGTGTTAGACCAACCAGCGGACCAAGCGTCGTCGCGTCTGGACTTGGCCAAATGGTTGATGGACGCGGACAACCCTCTGACTGCCCGAGTGACGGTGAATCACCTCTGGCAGCTCATGTTTGGTCGGGGACTTGTTCGCACGCCTGAAGACTTCGGGCTGCAAAGCGAGCTGCCGACGCATCCCGATCTGTTGGATTGGTTGGCGGTTGAACTGATCGACAGCGACTGGGACCTCAGGCACATTCTTAGGCTCATCGCGACCAGCAAAACGTATCAGCAACGCAGCAGTGTGACGAAACAGCTTCTCGAAATGGATCCTGAAAACAGGTTGCTGGCAAGAGCCCCGAGGCACCGTTTGCCTGCCTGGATGATCCGTGACAACGCATTGCATGTGTCCGGCCTTTTAAACGATGCTGTTGGCGGTCCGCCCGTTCGGCCTTATCAACCAGAAGGCGTCTGGGCAGAGATCACGATGGGAAGATTCAGTTACAAACCGAGTGTCGGGCCAGAGCGTTTTCGGCGAACGATTTACGGGTTTTGGCGTCGCTCAGCCGCACCGACCTTCCTGTTTGACAGTGCCCAGCGACGCGTGTGTGAAGTCGGCGTGCGTCGCACCAATACGCCACTGCATGCGCTAACGTTGATGAACGACACCACGATGCTGGAAGCGTCGCGAGCGTTGGCTGATCTGGTTGTCACTCGCGACGAAGAATTCGACGACACGAAGGCACAGCACTGGCAGTACGCTCCGCTACAGCAGGGCCTCCAAACACTGGCTCTGCGGGTTCTGTCACGAAAGTTAGCGGATGCGGAACTCAAACAGGTTCACGCGTATTGGTTTCGGTCGCTGCAATACTACAGCGATCATGTGGACGAAGCGGTCCGTTACACAACCATTGGACAGCAGGAATCGCCGTCGCGCGAAGTCGCTGCGGCCACGGCCGCTTGGATGACGACTGCCAGTTTGTTACTGAATCTTGATGAGGCGATGACCCGTGAGTGATTCTCAAATGCAACTTGCCCGCCGCGGCTTCCTGCAGCAGGCAGGTTTGAATTTCGGCGCCCTTGCCGCAGGTGCGATCATGGGTGACGAATTGGCGGCGGCCGAGCTGCAGCATTCGTTGCCGCACTTTGCTCCGCGCGCCAAGCGTGTCATTTTCCTGACTCAGTCTGGCGGTCCATCGCAGATCGAACTCTTTGATCACAAGCCGGGTTTAGAGAAGCTAGCCGGCACAGAGTTGCCCGCTAGCGTTCGCCAAGGTCAGAAACTGACGGGAATGACCGCCGGAAAGAAGCAGCTGGTGATGCCATCGGTCGCGAAGTTTCATCGGCGAGGCAAATGCGGTGCGATGATTGGCGAGTGGCTGCCGCATCTTGGAACGATCGCCGACGAAATCTGCTTGGTCAAATCAATGGTGACCAACGAGATCAATCACGCTCCGGCCATGACCAAGTTTCTTACCGGTCATCAGATTCCTGGGCGCCCAAGTTTTGGATGTTGGGCCAGTTATGGCTTGGGCAGTATCAATCGCAACCTGCCCGACTACGTGGTCCTGATTTCGCGGATGAAACGTGGCAGCGATCAACCGTTGTACGATCATTACTGGGGAAGCGGATTCTTGCCATCGAAGCATCAGGGCGTAAAGCTTCGCAATGCAAAAGATCCCGTGCTCTATCTGAACGATCCCGATGGATTTCCACGCGAATTGCGGCGTGAAATGTTGGACGGTCTAGCTGTGCTGAATCGTCAGAAACACCAGCAGACTCTCGATCCGGAAATTGAAACGCGGATTGAGCAGTACGAAATGGCCTTCCGCATGCAAACCAGCATTCCAGACCTGACGGATCTCAGTGACGAAGCGGATTCGACATTCCAGCTTTATGGCCCTGATTCCCGACGCCCCGGCAGTTATGCCGCCAACTGCATTCTGGCTAGGCGTTTGGCAGAGCGTGGTGTGCGCTTCATTCAATTGTTTCATCCCGACTGGGATCACCATTCGCGTCTTCGCTCGTGGTGCGTTTCACGATGTGTGGATACCGACCAACCCAGCGCTGCGCTCGTCAAGGACCTGAAACAACGTGGCCTGTTGGACGAGACGTTGGTGATTTGGGGTGGTGAATTTGGTCGTGGAGTCTATGGGCAAGGCGACTGGAAATCGCCACAAGCCGGTCGCGACCATCATCCCCGGTGCTTCACCATCTGGATGGCTGGAGCGGGAATCAAGCCGGGATACAGTTATGGGGGGACGGATGATTTCAGCTACAACGCCGTCGAAAATCCCGTGCATGTCCGTGATCTACACGCTACTGCGCTCCACACGCTGGGGGTCGACCACGAAAAGTTCACCTACCGCTTCCAAGGGTTGGATTTCAAACTGACCGGCGTTGAGTCAGCTCGCGTTGTTGATGAGATCCTGACGTAGACTTCGGTGACGCTTCTATGTCGCTAAGAAAGGGATCATTGAAAGGGGACAAGTTGAGTTCGGAACCACCCTCAAAACGAACTCTGTGGGGCGCTGCGCGACCCTGGGCTTTGAAAATCGAACCCCTTCGGCGTTCAGCAGGCCAGCGATTCGTTTTACGACGTGATCATGCAACCACGCCGGGATTTGGATCCGATTGAGACGAGAACGCCTAATTCTGTCCCCCCTTTCCGTTGGAGGGATTAGAATTGTCTGGCTCGATGAGAATCCCTGATGGACTCCGAATCAAACGCTACCAAACGTTGTGTCAAACTGCATTCCGACCAGCCGTTGTGAGACGTTCTTGGCGGTGTCGTTTGCAGTCATTGTCATCCACATGGTTATCGTCCGATCGTTTAGGACGTTGCGTTCCCCTCTTGTTTAGACTGACACTGATGATCTCTTGCTATCCGTTCCAGCGTTTGCTGGCTCTGTTTGCGATGTTGTTTTTGACGACATCCTTTGTGCTGGCTGCTGAGAAGCAGCCCAATGTGTTGTTGATTTCCATCGACGATCTGAATGACTGGACGGGAGTCCAAGGCGGACATCCTCAAGCGCAGACTCCGAACATCGATCGTTTGGCTGCTCGGGGAACCTTGTTTAACAACGCACATTGTCAATCTCCGGTTTGCAATCCTTCGCGGTCAAGCTTGATGACTGGCCGGCACCCACACAGCTCGGGTGTGTACTTCCTGTCGCCCGATCTGCAGCAGGCTCCCGCGCTGCAGGATCTGGACACGCTACCGGAGCGGTTTGCAAAGCACGGCTATCAAACGCTAGCAGTGGGAAAGCTGTTCCACACTCGGGATCAGCGTTTCTTCCAAACGTATGGCGGGAACATGGGTGGATTCGGCCCGCGGCCTAAGAAGAAAATCTCGCAGCCGCACGGGCATCCACTTTGGGACTGGGGCGCCTTTCCCGACCTCGATGAAGACATGCCTGATGATAAGATCGCCTCATGGGCTGTTGAGCAACTCAACGCGATGCCAAAAGACTTGGAGAAGCCGTTCTTTATGGGCGTCGGATTTTACCGGCCTCACGTCCCGATGTTCGCGCCCAAAAAATGGTTTGACAAGTTTCCTCAAGACCAGATTCAGTTGCCACTGGTCAAAGAGAACGATCGGGATGACCTGAGTCCCTATGCGATCGCACTGACCAACGAGAAGCATGTTTCGCCGACTCATCAATGGATGACCTCTGCCGGGCAGTGGCAGCACGCCGTTCAGTCTTACTTGGCTTCGGTCGCCTTCGCGGATCACTGTCTGGGCAGGGTGCTAGATGCTCTTGATGCCTCTGAACATAAAGACAACACCATTGTGGTACTGTTTTCAGACCATGGATTTCATCTCGGCGAAAAGCAGCGCTGGGCAAAGCGAACGATCTGGGAAAACGGTACACGCGTCCCCGTGATTGTCGCTGCCCCCGGATTCAGGGCCGGACAAATCTCTCCGAAGCCAGCACAGCTTCTGGACCTTTTTCCGACCTTGTTGGACTTGGCGAATCTGCCTCGCGATCATTCTCAAGAAGGCCACTCGCTCGTCCCGCTATTGAACAATCCCGCAGCCGACTGGCCGCACATCGCGTTAAGCTCCTTTGGCAAAGGGAACTTCGCAGTGCGTTCTCAGCGCTACCGCTACATCCAGTACTTGGACGGTTCTGAAGAGCTGTACGATCACCAAGTTGATCCACACGAATGGAACAACCTGGCAAAGGACGCGAACGCATTGGCGATTCTGGAAGCTTACCGCAAGCACATTCCTGAAAAACAAGCCGACGTTCTGCCGGGAAAATCCACCGGACACAATGCCTACTCGGCGGCACAGCGTTTTGTCAAACAATAGACACGCAAATCAAGCCTCAACAATGCACTCTGCCAACGGATTTCCCATGAATGTTTGGAATGAACGATTGTCAACGTGGCATGCTGAACGCAAGCGTACAGCGTCTCGGTTGATCAAAATGGTTGCCCTGTTTTGCGTTTGGCTTGCACTGGTGATGCTTGCCAGGCCAGTTGTCGCGCAGGAGAGGACGGCCAAGCCGAACTTCGTGATCGTCTTCGCTGATGACCTTGGCTATAGCGATATCGGATGCTTTGGCGCCAAACAAATCCGGACGCCAAATTTGGATCAAATGGCCCAGGAAGGGATGCGACTGACCCATTTTTATGCTCAAACCGTGTGCGGCCCATCGCGTGCCGCTTTGATGACTGGCTGCTATCCGCTTCGGACAGCAAAACGTGCAAATGACCAGAAATCGGTCCACCCTTTCCTGCACAGCAAGGAAATCACCATCGCGGAGGTCCTGAAGGATCAGGGCTATGCAACGGGATGCTTCGGGAAATGGGACTTGGCAGGCCATAAGCAGGCCGGATACGACGTCTCGTTGATGCCAAACCGCCAAGGGTTTGACGAGTACTTCGGCACACCCAGCAGTAATGACTCGATTGTTAATTTGGTCCAAAATGACAAAGTGGTTGAACCCAAAGCTGACATGGCGACGCTGACGCAGCGTTTTACAAACCACGCTTTGTCCTTTATCCGAGAGCACAAAGACGAACCGTTCTTCGTTTATCTGCCGCACACCATGCCGCATATCCGCTTGGCGGCTTCGAAAGACTTTGCCGGCAAGTCATCTCGTGGTCTCTACGGGGACGTCGTCGAAGAACTTGACGACAACGTCGGTCGGATCTTGAAGCTTCTGACTGAACTTGATCTACAAGACGAAACATACGTGATCTTCACCAGCGACAACGGGCCGTGGTACTTGGATGGCCATGCAAGATTGAGCAAACAGCGTGACAAAGGCGGTTCGCACGGTGGTGATGCCGATCCACTGCGAGGCCACAAAACATCCTCCTGGGAGGGAGGCGTTCGAGTGCCGACCGTGGTCTGGGCTCCCGGTCGCGTCGAAGCAGGAACCACATCGTCGAAGATGGCAGCCACGATTGACCTGCTGCCAACCCTGGCCAGGCTTGCCGGCGGAGAGCAACCGTCGGACCGAATCATCGACGGCAATGACATCTCTGATTTGATCCACGGAAAGCAATCCGCCGTCACCCGAGACACGTTCTACTATTACGTGCACACTCAACTGATGGCCGTTCGCAAAGGCCGCTGGAAACTGCACCTGCAGCGCAGCCAAAACACGATGAAAAACTGGGACGTGTTCCAGAAGCAAGCCGACGTTGTTGACCTGTCTTCGGCGAAGCTATTTGACTTGGAATCCGATCCCGGAGAACAGTCCGATTTGGCAGCCAAGCACCCGGCGGTTGTGAAGGAGCTTTCCGAACTGGCTGAATCTGCTCGCCGCGACATCGGTGATTTTGACCGCATCGGCGAAGGAGCCAGATTCTTTGACCCGCAGCCGCGCCGAACAGACATCCGCAAGCCCTGATTCGATTCCCAAGCATGGGCAAAGTGACAAGCGCTAACCGCCGAACGTTTCAGTTGGCGCGGAAGTCACAAGGCGGGTTTGCGCCGATGCTGCTGGCCGCGACGTGTTTGATGGGGAACGGCTTCTGTCGTGATTTGGGCAGTGCAGGGTCACTGCAGCCACGTCATCTGACGTGGCTTGGGGGCAAAAGGACAGGGTGCCGCGGGATAAGCTCACGCAGGTCTCATCCATGCAGGGCGAGTTCTCTCGTTGCCAGGAATTCGCAGGGAGACGTTTTGTATGACGCGCTTGGTTAGGTGTTCAGCACGACCAACAGGCAGGCTCCGCCAGCGATGACGTTGATGCCATGAGCGTGGGCTTTCTCTAGGGCCGCCACTGATTCCGCTCCCGGTTGGAACCAGATGTGTTTGATGCCAATCTCGATGGCCTGATCGACGATCGATTCAGCGACCACAGGCGGCGTGATCACAGAGATTCCGTGGACAGGTTCAGGCAGCGATGCCAAATCAGCGTAGGCTTGTTGACCTTCAATCTCTGTTGCGGTCGGATTGATCGGGTAGGCCGCTCGTTGGTTTTGGCGGTAGCACATCAAGACGCGATTACCGATCTTCGATCGATCTCGCGACGCCCCAACCACCGCATGCGGCGACCCATCCAGGAAACGAGCGATGGCATCTTGATCATTCATGTCAGGCAGTGGGTTTGGCGTGGCTGGGTGCATGCACGTTTGTAAAGCGCCGACCGTCGCCTCGTGCTCTGTTCAGCCGCGTTCCCAGAGAGGCTATCGGAATGTTCCCCACGATTGCGAATAGCGATTTGGCGATGGTGGCGAGACCTTTTCCATGGAAAGGGGACGGAGAATCTCGGTTTAATGGCCTGGCAGGCGGTCTGCGTGAAGGCAGCCGTGTCGCGGATCGATGTTCGGAGGTTGTGTCTTGGCGGAACAAGAAGCCGAGTTGCCAGGATCGCCCACAGTCGATGAGAAACGCAAGAGAGCGTCGCCGGCGGCAGTGATTGTGTTGGGGCTGCCGGGCAGGCTATCAGCGGCCAGTTGCCGCTGGAAGCCAGTTGACGCTGTTATGGTGTTATTGGTCGTTCATGCTGGAGGCAAGTTGCTCGTAGGTGCGGTTGGCTTCTTCTTTGCTGCCGCGGTTGTCCAACGCAATTTGATACAGTTGTTGACCACATTCGGTGGGGTATTTGCCCGTGATGCACGCTTGGCACAAATCGTCGGGCGATTTATTGATTGCGCGAGAGATCGCTTCAACGGGGAGATATCGCAGCGAGTCGGCACCCAGGTCATCAGCAAGTTTTTGCTGAGCTGATTCGGAGAGTTCACCGTTGACCCCAAAGTATTTGGGCGCGATCAGCTGGTCAATCGTGCTCATGTCGATCCCGTAGAAGCAGGGTGCGACAATCGGTGGGCAGGCAACACGGACGTGAATCTCTTTGGCTCCGCCAACTTCGCGAATCCGATCCAGCAGCACGTTCATGGTGGTGCTGCGGACGATGGAGTCTTCGACCAAGATGACGCGTTTGCCTTCCAGGACTTCCCGCAGAGGCGTGTATTTGGTGGCCGCTTTTGCTTTGCGAGCCCGTCCGCCTTCGATGAAGGTTCGGCCCGCATAGCGATTGCGGATCAGGCCTTCGCGACAAGGGATCGACAGTTCGTAGGCCATCGCATCGGCCGCCGCTTTACTGGTGTCGGGAACGGGGACAATGATCGTATCTGGATCATCCAGTGGAATGCGGTTGTCGGCGCGTTCGGCTCGAGCAAGTTCTTCACCCAGTCGTGTGCGACTGAGGTAAACACTGCGTTCATCCAGCGTGCTGGCAACGTTGGCAAAGTAGATCCACTCAAAGAAGCAGTGTGCTTTGCGATTGGATTCAGCAAAGGATTCGACTCGAACGCCGTGTTCGGGATGCACGATGATGGCATGTCCTGGTGGCAACGACTTGACTTGGTCATTGTCAAAGCCCAGGTTCAGCAGCGCGACGCTTTCGCTGGCGGCGGCAAACAAGGGGCCTTCTTGGACGTAGCACATCGGTTTGATGCCTAAGGGATCGCGGGCGACAATCATCTCGCCTTCCGCGGTCATCAGGGCCAAGGAGTAGGCGCCGTCAAAGTTGGCCGCTGCGCGACGCAGGACGTCGATCCATTCGATCCGTTCGGTGGAATGGCTAAGGATCCGTCCGATCTCATGAAGAATGATTTCGGTGTCAGTGTCCAGGACGAGGTGATGATCACCGTCGGCCAACAGGCGTTCTTTTAGAATTCCGTAGTTGGCCAGTTGTCCGTTGAAGCAGAAGCTAAACCATTTCCGTTTATGGATATGATTGCGTTCAAATGGCTGGGCGTAGTTGCGATCGTCTTGACCACAGGTTGCATAGCGAACGTGACCGATGGCAGCTCGTCCGGCAAGCGAATGCATTAAGGCTTCGCATTTGGCGCGGTGGTTCAAACGAAACACTTCCGTCACGGTGCCGACGTCTTTCCGCGTCCGCAGGAGTTGCGGATCATCGGGATCGTAAGAGGTCATCCCAGCGGCTAGCTGTCCACGGTTTTGAATGTCTAGCAACATTCGTGGCAACAAGCGAGAGATCTGGCGCGGTCCCTCTTCGGTGCACATTGGACTTCGGCCACGCCCTGAAAGGTGGTAGATGGCCGCCACACCGCATTCGTGGTGCAATTCGCTCATGTCGGCAAAGCTCGTGATGACATGTAAGTTCGGGATCAGCCGCCAGAGCCTTCTTTGAAGCCGTTTGCAAGGCCGCTCGAATGATTTTCAGCGGTTGAAACCGGATGAAAACCTGAACAACGAGGCGCAATGGTTCGAGTTGCTCTGGAGATCTGATGGGCGTGAGCTACCACAGTGTATTCGAGCTCACATGATTTGCGTCTGTATTGTTGCCATGTGAGTGCGTTTGTCGAACCGGTTCGGTGGCGACGAAGGCAGTTTTTCTCGAAATCAGTGCGCCCTGTGTCCGGCATAAATTGAGGAACCCGATTTTTTGGGGGTGTCCGTGGCAAGGGATGCTGACGTATTGCCTCCTAGCAGTTATTTTCTTTTTCTGTCGGACCACTCCATTTTACGACCTCCCTGCCACCCCTCTGTCTACTTTGCGGTTGAGATCACTGTGCCAGAACCATCTAGCCGCCGCCATCGAATCGATTGCATTGATCAGGCACAAAGCGTGGTCGTCAAAGTCGGCACGCGCGTGTTGACGAATGAATCGGGGCAGTTAGATCTGCAACGCGTGCGACACTTGGCTGACGGTTTGTGTCAGATTGCGGACACGGGGCGGCAAGTCATCATGGTCAGTAGCGGTGCCGTCGGTGCGGGCATGGGCAAGCTTGGCATGACGCAGCGGCCCATTGAAATCGGTCGCCTGCAAGCCGTGGCGGCGATTGGTCAAACGGCATTGATTCAAGCCTATGAGCAGTGCATCGCCAGGCATGGTCGGCAAGTCGCCCAAGTGTTGCTGACTCGCAACGACTTGCGCCGACGTGGCGGTTACCTGCACGTTCGCAATGCGCTTTCCAGCATTCATGAATTGGGCGCGATTGCCGTGGTCAATGAAAACGATTCGGTGGCGGTTGCCGAATTGATGACGACCTTTGGCGATAACGATCGGCTCGCCGCGCAGGTGTCAGGCTTGTTCACGCAAGCCTTGATGGTCATCTTGTCCGACATTGATGGATTGTACGATGGAGCTCCCGAGGATCCCTCGAGTTCCAAGATCGACTTGGTGGAAAGCCTGAACGACGATGTTACCGCCTGGGCGCAGGACCATCGCGGAACACTTAGCAAGGGCGGCATGACCAGTAAGTTGCAGGCGGCGCAGCTCGCTGTTTCTTGCGGCCATCATGTTGTCATCGGCCCGGGGAAAGACGACCAAGTGTTGCAAAAGATCCTCGCTGGCCAATCAGTGGGAACATTGTTTCTGCCCGCCGAGCGATCACTCAAAGGACGCAAACGCTGGATCGGTGGATCCGCTGAAGTGGAAGGAAGGCTGATGGTTGATCCGGGAGCTGTCAAAGCGTTAAAACAAGGCGGTAGCAGTTTGCTGGCAATCGGCATTCGTTCTGTCAAAGGCGACTTTAAAGCCGGTGCCGTCGTGGCAGTGTGTGACGAAAGCGGCAACGAGATTGCACGCGGGCTGTCAAATTATCCTGCCTCGGAAATTCAACAGATTAAAGGCAAAATCAGTGACATGATCGGTGGAATCCTGGGGCATTGTCCCTATGAATCTGTTGTGCATCGCAACAACCTGACCTTGAATCTGTAATCGCAGCAATTTCTCAGAAATGCCTCGCGCAGAGCGATGTGATTTCCTCTGGCCAAAGGTGAACCGTTATCATCTTTGCTGTGTTGAATCAGTCTTGGTGATTAGCGAGTGTTAGCGTTATGAAAACGGTCGTCACGCCCGACGCAGGGCAAATGGGAGTTTATTCTGCAACCGGTGCTGCAGAGGTGATCCGTGAAGCAATCAGGCAGCGTGGGCGTGCCAGTATCGTGGTTGCAACCGGTGCGTCGCAGTTTGAGGTGTTGGCCAATCTGATCAAACAGCCCGACATTGATTGGTCTCGTGTCCACGGATTTCACTTGGACGAATACGTGGGGATTGACAGCTCACATCCGGCTTCGTTTTGCGGTTACCTCAAACAACGTTTCGTTGATCACGTGCCGCTGGCTTCGTTTCAATACCTGCCCGGCGACCAGGATCCGCAGCAAGTGATTCAGCAGGCGGGTGACGCGATCAGCAAGGTTGAAATCGATGTGGCCTTGATCGGTATCGGTGAAAATGCTCACCTCGCGTTCAACGATCCGCCGGCTGATTTTGAAACAGAGGCACCTTATCTTGTGGTCGACTTGGATCATGCCTGCCGGATGCAACAGGTCGGTGAAGGATGGTTTGACGGCTTGGAGAGCGTGCCGACTCAGGCGATCAGCATGTCCATCAAGCAGATTCTAAAGTCGAAAGCCATCTTCTGTAGCGTGCCGGATCAGCGGAAAGCCGATGCCGTAGCCAAGACACTTGCTGGTCCGATTGATCCCGCTGTTCCATCGACCATTTTGACCACTCATCCCAATGCTTACTTGGTGATTGATCAGGCCGCAGCCAGTCGCATTGATCAGGCAAGTCTGGCCGAAGCAGAGCATGTGTCGTGAGCGGTTGGATCGATTTACAAGTCAACGGGTACGCGGGCATTGACTTTAATGGCCCGCCGTTGACCGATCGGCAGTTGATTGATGTTTGTCAGCGTTTATCAGACGATGGCGTGCAGCAGTGTTTGCCAACCATTATCACCGATGACTTGCAGTTGATGTGTCAGCGGATTGGCCGGATCGCGCAAGCCATTGAGACGCTTCCCGAAGCCAAGCAGGTCTTCGCGGGGATTCATGTTGAAGGTCCGTTTATCAACCCCACCGACGGTTACGTCGGCGCTCATCCCAGGCAACACGTTTGCGCCCCGACGCCCGAACGCATTGAGCAGATTTTGGATTCCGGAGCGGGGCACGTCAAAATGGTGACGCTGGCTCCAGAGTCCCCGCACGCAGTGCCGGCGGTCGGTCAACTTGTCGATCAGGGCATTCTGGTTGCGGCAGGTCATTGTGATCCCAGTCTCGCCGTTTTAGATCAAGCGATCGATGCTGGGCTAAGTCTCTTCACGCACCTGGGGAACGGTTGTCCCGGCCAATTGCATCGCCACGACAACATCGTTCAACGGGTGTTGTCGCGATCCCAGCAGTTGACGATCTCATTCATTGCTGATGGGCATCATGTTCCGCTGTTTGCATTGAAGAACTACCTGCAAGTGGTACCAGAAGATCGAGTCGTGATTGTCAGCGATGCGATCAGCGCCGCTGGACTGGGACCCGGCAAGTACCAGTTGGGCGATCAGTGTGTGCATGTCGATCAAGATTTAGCGGCCTGGTCTGCCGACCGCAAGCACTTTGCAGGCTGCGCGACGACGATGCCGCAAATGCATCGATTGTTGACAGAGAAACTTGGTATCGGTGCCGAACAATTGACTCGCTGGATGATAGAGAATCCAGCGAGGCTGCTGAGGTAACGCTTTGGCAACGGTGGCATAGGCAAGCATGACCCCAACGGTAGTGTCGAGGGTCATTCAGTGTTTTAAGACTGCAGCTTGGGGTTGTTGCGATGACGGTCCCGATCGCGTTTGGTTTTCTTGTCGAGGTTGGCTTGCAAGGCTTCGGTCAGATCGATCCCCGACTGATTGGCCAAGCATAGTGTGACAAACAAAACGTCAGCGAGTTCATCAGCCAGCTGGCCGGGCTGGTCATCAGGTTTATAGCTTTGCTCGCCATGGGTGCGCGAGAGGATTCTCGCCACCTCCCCGACTTCTTCGATCAACTGAGCAAGATTGGTCATGGGGTCGAAGTAGCGGACCCCAATCGATTGAATCCACTGATCAACGTCCTGCTGAGCTTGTTGCAGGGTTAACGAATCCTGCGACAAGCTTGGCTCGTTTGATGCATTCATTCGGCCAACAGCAAATAGGTGCCACTTTTGCCAGCGACGGCAAGGTCGATTTTGCCGTCGTCGTTTAAGTCCTCGGCAACGATCTGTAAACCACAGCCCACGTGACCTTCATCGATCGTGTGGCGGGTGAATTCACGTTTCTGTTTGTCCCAGGTGTAGTAGTACAGGCATGGCGGGTCGTTGCCGCCTGGGTCACGTCCGTTGTGTGCGTAGTAGCGTTTGCCGGAGATCAGTTCTGGTTGGCCGTCTCCGTTTAGATCGACCCAGTGCAGCGTGTGTGGTTGGCTGTAGCTATCGTCAATGTCATGCTGCTCGAACATCAATTTGCCAGTCGCTTTGTCCCGGCCGGTTTGTTCCCACCAGTACAGTCCATGGGCGTGACCGTTGCCGATAATGACGTCGCTATCGCCGTCTTGATCCAAGTCCGTGATGATCATTGGCAGCGAGCTATGTAGGTCCCAGTCAGCGTGGAAGGTCCAGGGCTGTGACCATGGGTTTTCGTCGGGTTGCTGATACCAACCTTGTCCAACCATCAGATCCAGTTTGCCATCATTGTTTAGGTCTCCGACAGCGACACCATGTCCGTTGCCGGAATCACCCAGCGCATGTCCCACCCAGGTTTCGGAGAGCTTGGCGGGTTTGATTTTGGAGTCCTTGTTGGCGGCGATTGCAGCCTGCAGTTTCTTATTGGCTTCTTGCGCGAGTTTCGAATCGCTGGGGACCTGACGATAAATCATCATCGGGGTGTTTTTCTTCCAGCTATTGACGATCCATTCTGGTTTACCATCTCCATCGATATCTTGTAGCAGCTGTCCCTCGTTTTGAGAGAAGCCGGTTTCAATGAGCGGTCGTTGCGGCCACTGCTTGCCCAGTCGCAAGGCTTCGCTGCCGGGGTTTTCGTACCAGTGCACTTGCGTTGGAATGAACGAGCCGGCGACGACATCAAGGCGTCCGTCCCCGTTAATGTCTAGCAGGTAGTCGCCGTTGCTTTGAATGTAGCCGTTCCAGTCTTCGATGGATCGCAGTGGGCGCCCGACCCAATCACCGCCTCGGAACCATTGGCGGCCCGCAACCAGGTCCTTTTTCCCGTCACCGTCCAGATCCCCTGCCGCGATTCCTTCATTGGCATCCAAGGCAAGCATTTTGACGCGAAAGGAAAGCGGGTGATTTCGAGCTTCGGGCTGCTGAGCTTGGCTGGGAATGGCAAGAGCGGTCGCAACAAATAGCAATGCCGCTGCAATGGTGCATCTCTGCATGCGGAATGTCCGGCAAGTAGAGGACGTCGTGTGGTGGGAAACCGACTGATTCATGAGCTAGGAGATTCCGGTGGGACACTGGGAGTGAGGTAGGGTTGGCCAAACCATTGTAATCAAATCAGGCTTGGGACGCACCGATGAGGGTGCGGTACCCTGGTTTGGTCAGGAAAGATCCTACGCGGGATTTGAACTGGAGGCCAAGACCGGCTTTGGGTTTCCACTGGGTGGACTAGAGGTCGATCGGCGTTGCGGTTGGATCAGCCTGGCGGCGGAAATGAATGCTCATTGACCATCAATGCCAGGCTGCCAGGGTTTCGTGCTGGTCGCGATTCCTGCCCATTCCGTACAGATTGCCGAGAACTGGAAGCCGTTTTAACAATCAGTGCGACATTCGGTGAAAAATCGAATTTTCACTCTACCGATGGCGCGTTGTTTTTCTAAAGTGGTGATTGGATTGCCGAAACATCCATCGGTGCACTTTTAGCCAAACGCTGCTCGATTCGCCCCAACCCCCACATCGTTCGACGTGTCATTGCTTAGAGATATTGATGGTGTAGCCTCCAATCGGAGTGAACCACTGCGCCGCAAGCAATCGAAGGACCAAGGTCCACAGGCCGCCAAATCGCGTCCTGAGGCGTCGTCCACCGCTGCCAGTCTTGCTGCACAGGATCTATTGTATGGTGAAGATCTGCAGGTCGGTGATTGTTGGACCACTGAGCCGCGTGAAATCTCCGCCGATGACGTCGTGCAGTTTGCCGGGCTAACGGGTGACCACACTTCGATTCATGATCCTGAAAGCTCCGATTCTCCCTTTGGTCGCCCCATCGTTCATGGCTTGCTAGGGCTAAGTGTCTTGGCTGGACTGGGCAGTACTTGTCCCAATGTTGCTACTTTGGCCTTCGTCGGAATTGGGAAGTGGAGTTTTGATGCTCCTCTGTTTCATGGCGAAAAAGTTCATGCCCATTGCCAAGTGATCAGCTTGGAAAGCCATGGCCGTCGAGCCGTCAAAGTCCTGTGGCTGCGGCAATTGATCAATGAAAGCGGCACCGTGGTGCAGCAGGGTGAATTTGAAACCCTGGTTGCGATGCGACATCGACGGTCGGGCAAGTCGCCCAATAAGCCGCGCTAACTGAGCCTGCACACGCTCTCTCTTTTTGACCGCGAACATGATTCGTGTCAGATGCGTCTAGATTCCTGTGGGTGGCCTGAAAACGCCGTTTTGGGGTCGGTTTTAGGCATCCCAGTGCTCAGTTTTATTGCTCCCTCTGCTCGGTTGAGCTCATGGTGAAAAAACAGAGGCCGTTGGTCGTCGACCGGTTCAGTGGGTAGGATGCCAGCTCTTCTAGGGTGCAGTAACCGCTACAGATCCTTTCATTAAACTGGTTCTATCTGGGGGGATGATCCTGTCAGGTGGCCGGTGGCGCCTCGGGGATGACAATCAAGGTATACTGTCACTGGTGAGAGACCATTCAAACAACGAGGCATTTTTAGTACGTGCGAGAACAACATACGGTCATTGATGACACTCCGGAACGCAGCGTTTTGGCTCGGCTTATTTTGCCACAGACGCATGTTCCAGAGGATCCCATTGAGGAATTACATGGGCTTGCCACGACCGCGGGAACGCAAGTGGTTGGCGAGCTCATTCAGCGCCGTGCCACCGTTGACCACGGAACCTATCTTGGCAAGGGGAAGGTTGAGGAGCTTCGTCTGTTGGTCGAAAAGACCCAAGCGGACGTGGTGATCTTTGAAAACGAACTCAACCCCGGACAGACGCGAAACTTGGAAAAAGCGATCGGTACCAAAGTGCTGGATCGAACCGAGTTGATTCTGGATATCTTTGCCGCTGGAGCTCGAACCTATGAGTCCCGCTTGGCCGTTGAACTGGCTCAGCTTGAGTACTCGTTGCCACGTTTGAAGCGTTTGTGGACTCACCTGTCGCGTCAGGCAATGGGCGTCGGCATGCGTGGTCCTGGTGAAAAGCAACTTGAAGTGGACCGCCGTCTGGCCCAAAAACGTATTCATGATTTGAAACAAGAGCTGGGCAAGGTTGAATCGCGTCGCGCCCGTCAAGTCGCTTCCCGAAAGGACGCGCCCACGGTTTCCTTGGTGGGCTATACCAACGCGGGCAAGAGCACCTTGATGAACGCGTTGACCGCTGCCGGTGTGCAGGCTGAAGACAAATTGTTTGCAACCTTGGACACCCGAACCCGACGCTGGCAGCTGCCTCATTGGGGAACGGTTCTGTTGAGTGATACGGTTGGATTCATTCGCGATCTGCCGCACTCGCTGGTGGCCAGTTTTAAAGCAACCTTGGAAGAGACCCGTTGTGCGGACTTGTTGTTGCATGTCGCTGATGCCAGCAGCCCCAACGTCTTTGATCAAATCAGTGCGGTCTATAAGGTGCTCAGTGAGCTTGAGATTGAAGAGAAAGACACGCTGCTGGTGCTGAACAAGATCGATGCGATCGATTCCCCGGCAATGTTGAATCGTGTTTTGGATCGCTATCCCAATGCGATTCCAGTCAGCGCTTGGGAAAGCAAAGGGCTGGGCTTGCTGACCGAAGCCGTTGGCGAAGCACTCAGTCGCGAGTTCCTGGAGCTACGAGTGACGATCGACCCGGCGGATGGCAAACTCTTGTCTTACTTGGCCGCGCGAGCCGAATTGATTTCGCAGCAGTTTAATTCTGATTCAGTCCTGTCACACATTCGAATCGCTGCGGCTGCGGTCGGACCCATTTATCAATCGGCCGTGAACGTTGAACAAATCCATCGAGGCACGGCGGGCGAAGAGACCGAAGAGTCCAGTGAACACACGCCCGCAATCAATGTGACTTCGCCAACGACCGAACAAGCCACGGACGTGGCTTAGGCTGTCCATACAAAGGTTAGAAAGCAGCGACGGTGCAAGCTTGGAATCCTAGCGGCAAACTAGCGGTAGTGACTGGTGCCAGTAGCGGCATCGGACGTTGCTTGACGACATTGCTGATACAGCAGGGGTGTCGTGTCATTGCGATTGCCCGGCGCCAAGAAAAGCTGCATTCGCTGGCTGATCAGCTCGCTGAATCCTCTGCCGAAGTAGCAGCGCTTTTGATTCCTCTGGTGGGCGATGTGACCAAGCCTGCCGATCGTCAGCGAGTGGTCGAGCGCATTGATGAGTTGGGCGGCCAGCTTGATCTGTTGGTCAACAACGCTGGCATCGGCGGCATCGGGCCGTTTCAAGAAGCCAGCCCGGAGCGTCTGCGGCAGATCATGGAAGTCAATTTCTTTGCCCCCGTCGAACTCTCACGTCTGCTGTTGCCCCGGTTATCGAGCGCTCAAGACGCAGTGCTATGTAACGTCGGCAGCGTGCTCGGCCACTGTGCGGTGCCTGACAAATCTGAATATTGCGCCAGCAAGTTTGCGATGCATGGTTGGACCGATTCGTTGCGAACTGAATTGGCGGGCAGTGGCGTGAGTGTGGTGCTTGTTAGCCCCAGTACCACGCGAAGCGAGTTCTTTGATTCCTTGGTCGAGACCGATTCCAAGATGGAATCAAAAAGTGTCGGCAGCTGGTCCGCCCAGCGAGTGGCTGGTGCTGCATTGGCTGCGATCAAGAAACGCAAACGTGAAGTCGTGTTAAGTGCTGGCGGCAAAGCCTTGGTCTATGCGGATCGCATCATTCCAGGAATCATCAGCCGCATTTTAAGCCGCAAGTAGCAGCGACATTCTGCCCGCTGAAACCAAGCCCATCGCGCAAACCTGCCCCAGTTAGCGCTTGCTAATCAACTCGAACGCAAGACTGGAAGGTCGACGGAATGGTTTGAGGGTGATCTGGGTTCGTAGGGTGCCGTGCTTGCACGCACCAATGAAATGGCATCGCAGAACTGGGCCGCAATAAAGTGGATGTTCCGCCTCCGCACCACCGGACTCGAAGATCTTTCATGCAGGGGTGCGTGCATGCACCCCTGCACCACACATTCAGCATGCCGCAGTGAAACACTGAGCAGCGGGGCCCCGTGTTCATGACTCGGACCGGCTGTTAGCGCATAAAAAAAGCGGCGCGAACGCCGCTTTTCCTTGAACTGATCACGACTAACCAATCATTGGGTTTTCGTCGTCGTTGGGTTCTTCAACACTTGGCGGTGCTGGGGAATCCTGAGGCAAGGCCTGCTCGGGAGCTGGCGGGGCGGGATGCTCCTCAACCGGTGCTGGCGAATCATAGCTTGGCTCCGCTGGCTCTGGTGTGGCTGGCGCTGGTGTGGCCGGCGTAGGAGCCTCTGGGGCAGGTGGATCATAACCAGGTTCGGTCATGGTCTGTCCCATCAGTTGTTCCAGCGAGGGAGCTTGTGGCTCGCCAAGGCCTGCCTGCGGTGGCAAGTCTTGTGGCGGAGCGGCTGTCATTCCCAGCGGATCCATTGGCAGTGGTGAACCGCCGCTTTGTGGTTCCGCATCGACAGGAACTCCGGAGCCCATCACTTCGTCACCACCTTCGAGCAGTGGGAAGGATTCTTCCAGGGTTGAAACACCTGGGCCAGCCAGTTCTTCCAAGGCTTCGCGTCGGTAATTGACTTCGGCTTCTTGGAACATTCGGAAACCGGTACCGGCAGGAATCAGGTGACCTAGGATCACGTTTTCCTTCAGGCCGACCAGTTTGTCGACTTTGCCTGCCAGTGCAGCTTCGGTCAAAACCTTGGTGGTTTCTTGGAACGATGCAGCGGAGATAAAGCTATTGGACTGAACCGCAGCCTTGGTGATACCGAGCAGTTGAGTACTGGCGGTGGCACGTTTTGGCCGCTTGCCCTTCATCGGTGTGCCGCCTTCGGCTTCGATCTTGGCATTGGTTTCTTCGAATAATTCCTTCGGAATGATCACGCCTTCGTTGTAATCACTGTCACCGGCCGCTGCGACCTTGATTGACTTGGTCAATTCTTGGTTGGCTTGGCGGAACTGGAATCGGTCGATCACCAGACCTGGCAGCAAGGTGGTGTCACCGGGCGATTCAACCTTCACTTTCCGCAACATGCGAGCGATGATGATTTCGCAGTGCTTATCGTTGATCTCAACCTTCTGTGATTGATAGACCTGTTGAATTTCGTGCAGCAAGTACTGCTGAACGGCTTCTTCACCACTGACACGCAGGATGTCGTGAGGAACCAGCGGTCCATCAACAAGGCTCTGTCCCGCTTTCACAAGGTCACCCGTGTGAACCAGGAAGTGCTTCCCGGTTGGGATCAAGTGTTCACGTTCGATGCCTGATTCGCTGCGAACAAGAACGGTTGTCTTGCCGCGTTTCTTCTCGGGCAAGATTTCGACTTCACCGTCCACTTCGGCGATAACGGCAGGATCTTTGGGCTTCCGAGCTTCAAAGATTTCCGTGACTCGAGGCAGACCACCGGTGATGTCCGAAACACCACCGCTGTCGCGTGGGATTTCAGCCAGCACGGTACCGGGATTGATGTCCTGGCCGTCCAAAACCGAGATTGACGCACGTTCGGGCAGGAACTGCACGTTCAGTGCTTTGCCGGTGTTGTCTTCAACAACGATTTGTGGGTGCAGGTCGCCTTTGTGTTCAACGACGATCATCCGCATTTGGCCACTGGCTTCTTTTTCAGTCCGGACGGTTTCGCCTTCGACGATGTCTTCAAAGCGAACTTTACCGGGGACTTCCGAAAGAATGGGGACCGAGTACGGGTTCCATTCGCAAAGCGTTTCACCTGGTTTGACTTGTTGGCCATCTTTCACCAACAGCATCGAACCGGTGGGGATGGGATAGCTTTCAAATTCACGACCGCGATCATCGACCAGGGCGATTTCGCCGTTACGAGTCAGGACGACCAAGCGACCTTCAGCGTTTTTAACCGCTCGAATTCGCGTCAAGCGAACTTCACCGGCCTTCTTGCTCTTGATGTCCGATTCTTGCATGGCTTTACTGACCGAGCCACCGATGTGGAAGGTCCGCATGGTCAGCTGAGTACCGGGTTCACCGATCGACTGAGCCGCGATGATCCCAACGGCCATGCCTTCTTCGACCATGGCACCGGTTGACATGTCCATGCCGTAGCAACGACGGCAGACACCCAGTGGAGCGTCGCAGGTCATTGGGGTTCGAACTTGCAGCTTTTCCAAGCCCATTTGTTCGATTTTGCGAGCGATTTCGGGAGTGATCATTTCGCTTTCAGAGACAATCACTTCGTCCGTCACGGGGTTGACGATCGACTTTCGGCTGACACGACCGTTGATCGAATCGGCCAGTCCGACTTCGACTTTTTCACCACGGTAAACGATCCCCTTGGTGATCCCTTGCGTGGTGCCGCAATCATCCATTGTGATCACAACGTTCTGTGCCACGTCGGCAAGCTTACGTGTCAGGTAACCACTGTCCGCAGTTTTCAACGCCGTATCTGCCAAGCCTTTCCGTGCACCGTGCGTTGAACTGAAGTATTCCAGTACTGACAGGCCTTCGCTGAAGTTGGCTTTAATGGGGGTCTCGATGATTTCACCGGTTGGCTTCGCCATCAGACCACGCATGCCGGCTAGCTGGCGAATCTGAGCGATACCACCACGAGCACCCGAGTGGCTCATCAAGAAGACGGGGTTGATGTACCATTCACCTTTACGGGTGTCGGACTCCATCGCCGCCATCATGTCTTCGGTGATCAGTTCACGCGCCTTGGTCCATTCGTCAAGGACCATGTTGTAGCGTTCGTCATCTGCCATTTGACCGCGGTCATAGGCCTTACGCAGTCGCATGACTTCTTTTTCAGCATCCTTGATGTAGTCCACCTTGGAATCTGGTGTGACCAAGTCGTCGGTGCCGAAGGACAAGCCACTGCGAGTGGACTCGCGGAAGCCCATCTGCATCATGTCATCGAGCAAGTGAATCGTGGGGCGACGGCCCAGTCGCTGATAGCAATCGCTAATCACCGCGGCCAAGTCACTACTACGCATGGCTCGGTTATAGAAGTCCATGCCGTCGGGAAGCATTTCGTTAAAGCGAACGCGTCCCGGCGTGGTTTCGATGATTTGTCCGTAAATGGAGTCTTCATCGGCTGGAGTTTTCAAGCGTTGGTGCCGTGGCAAACGCATCTTGATCTTGGCGTGCAAGTCGATCACGCCTTGAGCAAACGCGAATTCAACTTCGTCGTAACCGGAGAACACCATGCCTTCGCCTTTCTGGGCGGGCAGTTCGCAGGTCATGTAGTAACAACCCATCACGATGTCCTGCGAGGGACTCATAATGGGTTTCCCGTTAGACGGTGCAAAGACGTTGTTGGTGCTCATCATCAACGTGTGTGCTTCGACCTGTGCTTCGATCGAGAGCGGCAGGTGGACGGCCATTTGGTCACCGTCGAAGTCAGCGTTGAAGCCTTTGCAAACCAGTGGGTGCAAGTTGATGGCGTTGCCTTCGACCAAGGTGGGTTCGAAGGCTTGAATTCCCATCCGGTGCAAGGTTGGAGCACGGTTCAGCAGCACTGGGT
Organism: Stieleria bergensis; assembly: GCA_007745635.1. Lineage (GTDB taxonomy): Bacteria > Planctomycetota > Planctomycetia > Pirellulales > Pirellulaceae > Stieleria > Stieleria bergensis. Next base: position 5,157,811 of record CP036272.1, on the reverse strand, counting down.
GATTGGTGATCACCTGTTCGAGAATGTCCCAAACTTCCTCGTCCTTGCGCTCGAGCATCTTTTTGGCTGACTTGATCGTGTCGGCGTGACCGAGTTCTTTCAAGCGGCGGATGATGAAGGGCTGGTACAGTTCCAAGGCGATCTTTTTAGGCAAACCACATTGGTGCAGTTTCAGGCGAGGGCCAACGACGATGACTGAACGAGCGGAGTAATCGACTCGTTTGCCCAACAGGTTTTCACGGAAACGACCTTGTTTCCCTTTGATCATGTCGGTCAAAGATTTCAGTGGTCGGTTGGATGAACCGAGAACGGGACGCTTGCAGCGGTTGTTGTCAAACAACGCGTCGACGGACTGTTGCAACATCCGTTTTTCGTTACGGATGATGACTTCAGGAGCGTTCAGGTCGACCAGCTTACGCAACCGGTTGTTCCGGTTGATGATCCGGCGATACAGGTCATTCAAATCGCTGGTGGCGAAGTTACCGCTGTCTAGCAAGACCAGGGGACGCAGGTCGGGTGGGATCACAGGGATGACGTCCAGAACCATCCATTCGGGACGGTTGTCGCTATCACGGATCGATTCAACGATCTTCAAGCGATTGGTCAGGTCCTTTTTCTTTTGCTTGCTGCCGGTTTCTTCGAGCTCAATACGAAGTTCTTCGGAGAGCTGGACGAGGTCCAGTTTGTTCAGCAGTTTGCGAACGGCTTCAGCACCCATGTCGGCTTCAAACGAACCGGGGCCGTATTGCTGACGCGCGGCGCGGAACTCTTCTTCGGTCAGCAGTTGCTGAGCTTCCAGGTCCGTTTGACCGGGCTCGATCACCACGTAATCTTGGAAGTAAATCACTTTCTCAAGCGAACTGGTTTTCATGTTCAGCAGGTTGCCCAAGCGAGAGGGCATTGCTTTGAAGAACCAGATATGGACCACTGGAGCGGCCAGGTCGATGTGACCCATGCGTTTACGACGAACACGACTGTGAGTGACTTTGACGCCACATCGGTCACAGATCATGCCCTTGTATTTCATGCCGCGATATTTACCGCAGGCACACTCCCAGTCCTTTTCAGGGCCAAAAATTCGTTCGCAGAACAGTCCATCTTTCTCGGGGCGATAAGTCCGGTAGTTGATCGTTTCCGGCTTTTTGACTTCCCCAAATGACCAGCCTTTAATGTCCTGAGGTCTGGCCAGCGAAATCCGGACAGAGGCGTAATCGTTGATGCGATCATAGTTGCTGGTTTCGCCAATCGACATGATATGAAAGCCTTTAGCAGTTAGCGGTTAGCTAGTGATTCGTTGTTAATTCGCGAGGGATCGCCTGATCGTCGCGTCATTGGTTGTTTGCGTTTGTTCTGCGATCGTGGGTGTCGCGGATTTGATCGGTCTGGCTGACCGATCACGCTGACAGATCGCGGTGGTAAACGCAGCGTGGGCTGCTCAGCCACGGTGCCCGGCAAGTGGTTGGTGTTGCTTGCCGGGGCTTCGAATCAGTCTGCAACTAGATGGGTCGTTTCTCTAGTTGCATGTTCAGTGCCAGACCACGAATCTCGTTGGTCAAGACGTCGAAGCTGGCAGGGGTGCCGGCTTCCAGGGTGTTTTCGCCCTTGACCATTGATTCGTAGATCTTGGTACGCCCTTCGACATCGTCGCTCTTGACGGTCAGCAGTTCTTGCAGGATGTAAGCTGCACCGTAGGCTTCCAACGCCCAGACTTCCATTTCACCGAAGCGTTGGCCACCGAAGCGAGCTTTCCCGCCAAGTGGTTGCTGGGTGATCAATGAGTAAGGTCCGGTGCTACGTGCGTGAACCTTGTCATCAACCAAGTGGTGCAGTTTCAGCATGTAGATGTAACCGACGGTGGTTTCCTGTTCCATCGGAACCCCGGTGCGTCCATCGGTCAGGCGAACCTTCCCGTGACGTGGCAGGCCGGCTTCATCCAAGGCCCCGTTGATGTCCTCTTCACTGGCTCCATTGAACACAGGCGTGATGGATTGGAAGCCAAGTTTGGCTCCCGCCCAGCCGAGGTGAGTTTCCAGAATCTGACCCACATTCATCCGGCTGGGAACGCCCAGCGGGTTGAGCATGATTTGAATCGGAGTTCCATCGGGCAAGAACGGCATGTCAGCGATCGGCAGGATCTTTGAGATCACACCTTTGTTACCGTGACGACCGGCCATCTTGTCACCGACACTGATGGTTCGCTTGGTCGCAACGTACACCTTGGCCATCTGCAGCACGCCGCTGCGGAGTTCGTCACCACGCTTCATGCTGTTGAGCTTGCGATCACGTTGATCGATGGCAGTTTGAACATTGATCCATTGGCTGGCATAAACGTTGCGAACGGCATCCTGTTTGGCTTCGTCGCTGACCTGATCGATGATGTGATCGATACGGAACGTCGAAGCTCGTTCGGCAACAAACTTTGGATCTTGACCGTCAGCCAAAGGCGTGCCGGTGCTGTCGTTGAGTTTCTTGCCAGCGGCTTCATCGAGATCGCGGACCAGTGCTTCAAAGGTGCTGGCGATTTCGGCATTGCCGACTGATTCAACTTCTTTGAGCTCTCGTTCGAAATCTTTCCGATCTTCTTCGGACAAGCTCATGCGACGCGAGAACTTGTGAGTGTCGATGACGATGCCTTCGATGCCCGATGGCACTTCCAGCGAGTCATTCTTGACGTCTTCACCGGCCCGGCCAAAGATCGCGTGCAACAGTTTCTCTTCGGGAGTCAGTTCAGTCTTGCTTTTGGGGCTGACCTTACCGACCAAAATGTCGCCTGGTTTGACATACGTTCCGACTTGAACGATCCCGTTGTCATCCAAGTTACGCAGCGCTTTTTCGCTGACGTTTGGAATGTCCCGAGTGAACTCTTCGCGGCCGAGTTTGGTTTCGCGAACTTCAACATCGAAATCTTCGATGTGAATCGAGGTGTAGGTGTCGTTGCGAACGAGTTCTTCACTGATGATGATCGCATCTTCGTAGTTGAAGCCGTCGAACGACATGAAGCCTACCAGGACGTTTCGTCCCAGGGCCAGTTCGCCGTTCACGGTTGCAGCACCATCAGCGATGATTTGCCCTTCGCTGACTTCATCACCGGGGCGGACCAGTGGTTTCTGGTTTTGGCAGGTGCGTTCGTTGAGGCCCTGGTACTTTTTCAGTTCGTAGTGATCGCTGCCAACCTCAATGCGTGAGGAGTCAACATAGGTTACGGTTCCGGAGCGACGAGCGCGAATGACCATCGCACTGTTGCGAGCCACTTCGCGTTCCATTCCGGTGCCAACAATCGGTGGTTCTGCGACCAGCAACGGGACCGCTTGACGCTGCATGTTCGAACCCATCAACGCACGGTTTGCATCATCGTGCTCCAAGAAGGGGATCAGACCTGCGGAGACACCCACCATCTGGCTGGGCGCCACGTCCATGTAGTTCACCTGCGTTGGCTGAACGATCTGGAAGTCGCTTCGTACGCGAGCAATCATATTGGGGCCAGGGACCAGTGCTCCGTCCTTGACCTCGGTATCTGCCGGTGCGACGTAGGCGTCGTTTTCTTCGTCTGCACGCAACCAAACAACGTCTTGAGTGACTTTGCCTTCTTTCACGCAGCGATATGGCGTGATCAGGAATCCGTAGTCATCAACGCCGGCGTAAATGGCCAGCGAGCTAATCAGACCGATGTTCGTGCCTTCAGGTGTCTCAATCGGGCAGATTCGGCCGTAGTGAGAAATGTGAACGTCACGCACTTCAAAGCCCGCACGCTTCCGGTTCAGACCACCAGGGCCCAGTGCGGAGAGGCGGCGTTCGTGAGTCAGTTGGCTCAGCGGATTGGTCTGGTCAACCACCTGCGAAAGTTCGCCACGACCGAAGAAGAAATCGATTGCTGCTGAAACGCTCTTGGGGTTGATCAGCGAACGTGGCGTCATGTCTTGAGCATCTTTCACGCTCATCCGTTCTTGAACGGTCCGACGCAGTTTCAAAAAGCCTTTGCGAAGTTCTTCACTGGCCAGTTCATCGATGGTACGCAAGCGACGGTTGCCCAAGTGGTCAATGTCGTCGATTTCAGCGTCGCTTTCGGGATCAAACAATTCGATCAGATAGCGGATGGATTCGATGATGTCATCGGGACGAAGCGTCATCACGGATTCGTCGACGTTTAGACCGAGTTTTCGGTTCAGCCGGAAGCGTCCCACTTTGCCCAAGCGGTAGCGATTGTCGTCGTAGAATTTCTCTTCGAACAACAAACGTGCTTTTTCCAGTTGTGGCGGGTTACCGGGGCGCAGTCGCTGGTAGATTCGCAGCAACGCTTCTTCGTGGCTGGCGGTGTTGTCATCCAGCAAGGTGTTGAAGATCAACGGAACCTTGGGTGGATCGATGACTTGCATCGAAGTGACTTCGGCGGTGCAGATCGTTTCTGACAGCTCTTTGGTCACCCGATGGCCGGCTTCGATAATGATTTCGCCAGCGCGATCGTGACCGCTGGGGTACACGACATCGTCGACACTGATTTTGCCTTCCAGCTTGGCAGCGCTCTTGATGCTGGAAAGCTTCTCGGTGCGAGTGGGGTAGAACGCTTTCAGAATGTCTGCATCGGTGGAAAACTGCGGTCCCATTGCGCGAAGCAATGTTGTGGCTGCGAATTTACCGCTCTGGTCAATCCGGACCGTCAGGGCGTCTTTTTTCGTGACATTGAATTCGACCCAGCTACCGCGTTCGGGGATCACTCGGCACGAAGGCAGTTTGCGATCGGTGGTGGTGTCGGTGTCCCAGACAAAGTCAACACCGGGTGAGCGGTGCAGCTGGCTGACGACGACCCGTTCGGCACCATTGATGATGAATTCACCACCGCCCAACATGATCGGCATGTCGCCCAGGTAGACTTCTTCTTCGTGAGGCTCTTCGCGGTTCAGACGCAACCAGATGCGCAGAGGCATGCCGTAGGTCAAACGCAGTTGGCGGCACTCTTGGCTGGTGTACCGAGGTTTACCCAGTTCGTACCGCAGGTATTCCAGCGTGATGTTGCCATCGTAACTGGCGATGGGGAAAATCTCGCGGAGAACGCTTTCTAGACCGTGATCCTTGCGTTCAAGCGAATCGACCCACTCTTGCAAGAACTCCTTGTAAGAAGCGGTCTGCAACGCGGTTAGGTCGGGAAGTTCAAACTTACCTTGATCAGATCCGAAATAACGAACGGTTGTCGGTTCAAGGCGACGCTGTGACGTAACTGCCATCGGTGAAGGATGCTCCTAATGGACAACTGGAGAGCGGGACTCGCGGATCGCCAAATGGCGATGGTTCGACCAAACTAAAGGGTGGCTGACGTAGAAAGCGGCGGTGCAACACGCTGAGATTCGCAGACTGGAATCTGAAACTTCCGATTGATGTGTGAAATCGGATTTTGGGACATTGCGTTGCCGGTCAGCTGGGGGTCGAAAAAAATTCAGCCAGGAACCAAAAATGTTCGTGCAGGGAACATTCGTGCGCAGGACATTCCGCTTGGCATCATTGCCAAACCAACGTTGACGTGACATCCGCTGGCCGGCATCGTCGTGATGGCTGGCAAACGAAATCATTGACAATCCTTTGATGTAATCAGCGGGCGCAGAACGATCAAAATGGCCGAAACAACAATCCAAGGACAGGAATTCGTTTCCTGTTCCTTCGACTGCCCTCCGAGGCATCCGTCGATCGACATACACACTGAACTTCGTCACGCAATCGCTGTAAGGAAATGTTTTGTCGCTGACCTGCGTTCTCGTTAAAGAACTATTGAACTCACTGCAAACGTGCCGAAACTGATCTGTAGCAACTGACTGGCGATGCAATCAATCAAGCGAAATCAGGATGGCAATGGTTGGCTGGTGATTCGATCTTGTTCTTTAGGAACGCTGAATCGCAGTGTGAATGAATGTCCGTTGTTCATTCGTTCGGCGATGTCTGCACGCGTTGAAGTGAATTTCGCTATCGATCGCGGGGCACAACGAAAACGTCATCAATCCTCAACCCTTTTCACACTGCATTTGCGAAGGCGTGAATTAAAGTTGATCGGACCTCGACAATCGTTGAACGCTAAAGTGTCTTGTCGCTCGGTTGCCCAAACAGTTCTCAGTGAAGACGCAACCAAACTGCGTTCGCCGAAAGCATTGAAATGCGAAACGGACTGCAAACTGGTGACGGTCAATTCTTACGCAACAAAAGTGACGATGAACAATCGCAGCACTTTCGCGAGAAAAAAACGCTCTTCATCTGACGAAATATCGGACAAGCCCAGCACCGAGATCGCTTCAAAATTCAGCTACGGATACGTGCAGGCTCAGCGTCAGAGCACGGGACAGACGACTGGAACCTAGGCTTGACCCGGAAGATTATCACATTTTCTGGATTCCGGGAAGCCCAACCCAACAAACTGGCGCGGATTGTGCTGTGATTTCATTTTTGGCTTTCAAAAGACGAAAAAAGTCGCGTTTATGGTGTTTCAAACGCGCCTCAGTCGTGACTTACGGGCGCGCAGTCCGCTGATGCTGTCTTTTTTTTGAGAAATTTATTCTCGCTCGCCGCAGGTGGTCGCTGGAGACGCCAGATTGTCCCCGAAGAAATGCTTGCAATCCGGCCTGCAGACAGCGAAGTGCCTGCCAGGCAGTTCCTTTTCATCTCGTTACATGAACATGGACTGGAAAATCACCCAGCGTGCGGTCAGCAGGGTCATGATCAGGCAGCACCACCACGCCGCTGATTGAGCGAACGCGCGGCGCCGAAGGCTGAAGAGGATGGTCACAGCCACGCCAGTAACCGTGATCTTAAAGAGCGTCACGGCCGCCACGCTGTTTCCCAAGCCGTCACCCAGTAGGCCATTTCCCAGCGGGTTCATCTCTCGCATCATCCCAGCTTGACTGGTGACGATGGTGGAAACCAAGTCCAACAGAGACAGAATCCCAATCAGCAACACCGAGCGGCCAACGACTTTACGTGTCTCATCGTCGAACCAGTCTTGCAGCGTGATCTGCCGGTGCTGGAACAGGCCCCCACTCGGTGAGTTCGTGCTGCTGGCCGAACGGTTGCCCGGCGACTGGGCGGTGGAGAATCCCCTTGAAAGACCGCCGGCGAATTGGATCAGACGAGCGGATGCGACGGCGCTATCTGAAACGGTTTCCGGTTCGGCAGATTCCTGGCCAGAAAAAGTGAACAGCGGCGGCAGCTGAACCGTGGGCCGATTGTTCAAGAGGTGCCCGAAGGCCAGGACCACAAAGATCATGGCTGCGATCGTCAGTGGGAATGATAGTTTGGTAGCCAGCAGCATTGCCTTGGTCTGGCTGTTGGCTTTTTCTTCCGCGGTTTCTAGACGATCCAGCATCGCGGTCGCGCGCTCTCGTAACGCGGTCGACGGCTGGAAGCTGCTGGTGAACTGTTTCCAAGTCTCATTGGGGTGTGCCCCGGAGGCACCCGCCGGCAACTCAGCCTCCCCCAAGTGGCCGGATTTCAGTAAGCGAATCAGGTGAAAGTTACCTTCGTTGGGTTGCAGCAGCAGAGGGGACAGGCCTTGATGGATGATCACGACACCGCCGAGCTGAGCTCCGATCAAAGAGTCGTAAAGTTTCGCGGACTCCCTTTGAACGCGTTGTTCCAAACTGCGTGCGTTTCGCATGCCCCCTTGTTGGAAGCTTGCCGCTGCTGCATTGGGGCGGCGTTTTGCAGATGGTTTGGCAAGGCCACGTTTACTGTTGGGGTTCGGTTTGGCGAACGGTGCCTTCGTTGCAGAGCCTTGTAGATTGATGCCAAACCATTCTAGGTCGTAGTCGCTCTCGTTGATGCGGATGCCAGCGGGCAGCGGTTCAATGGCGTAGGGGGGGGCGATGTAGTGCCCGTCGATGAACAGCAGGCCGTGACCTTGCAGCGGCAGGCGAGGCTCGTTGACTTCGCTTTCCGTTGCCGGGGAGATGGAATTCGCGGACACGACTGTGCTGCTCAGCATGGCGGCCATGCAGGCAATGGTGGCGATTGCAACCAAGAATCGTTTTTGTGTTGTCCGAGGACGCGATGGTTGTTGGGGCTTCATCTGTGGTCGTGTCTTCATGTCACGTTTGCCTTTCTGGGGCCGCTGTGTCAGTGCTCAAGAACGGTGAGTACTTATGGGGTGGTCATTAACTGAAAGTACGCTCCGGTGAGCAACGCGTAAGCGATCAAGGTTTTGGGGCATCGGGAAGCGAAGGGCGGGTTCACGTCTCGAACACACTTAAGCATCAATTGCAATGTGATTGATGGCTAGCTTTGATCATGCCCGTTTTCTGACACTGTCACGTTTTGAAGCCATCGGTTTTGGGGAAAACTGGTGGCGATCAACTATTGAACGTGTGATCCGTCCCATTGAACTCAGGCAGGCCGTTTTGCTGCCAGATCGCCTGACGTTTGGCCGAAGGCTGAGTTTCGAGGGGCGTCCCTTTAAACCACGGTCGGGTGTCAAGGTTTCGGTGTCGTTTTTTTCTGCCGCCGGGTGGGGGGGCGGCAGAACGAGTTGATGCGGGTGTGTTGGAGGGGAACCGTCTAGTGTGACTTAAGTTGTGGTTAGCAGTTCAAGCCATCTTTCGCCGTAAATTGGCCATGCTGTTGAGTACCAAGCAGGTGGCGGAAGCCTGAAATGCGGATCCTCGGACGTTCGCCCAACAATCGGGCTGTAACGATGGTTTCAGTCAAACCAGCTGTTGGGTTTGATCTCAACCGGGTTGGGGGGGCAGCATGCAGGCCTAGCAAATGGCATCCGTTTGCTACTCGTTGGTTAGACGCGACACGTTTGGGAAACTTCCGCCGCAGAAACAGCAAGACGCCGCGCGGATTCTAAGAGATCCCCCCTGCAACGGACTCGCCAAGGACTGATAAACTGTCACGCTGCATGCCTCATGTGGAGGCGCAGCTTGGCAGAGTGATCGGTCAATGCAAAGAATCGGTCGGCGCAAAGAGAAGGGATGCTTCGTCATCTGTTGGTGTGTTCATCGATCGGCATCGGGATTGAGCCGCAGCTTGCCTCCCTGTCACGCGAGATAACTTCCTGGGAAAGAAACAAGTTCATGTCAGACAACGCACAGTCGTCGTGGTATCAAATTCAAAACGCAGCGGACATTCCATCGCCGGCGTTGTTGGTGTACCCCGATCGAATCAAACATAACTTGCAGCAAATGATTGCCTGGGGCGGCGTGGAGGTTCTGAGGCCGCACGTCAAGACTCACAAGATGTCACGTGTTGTGCAACTAAAGCTAGACGCTGGGATCACAAAATTTAAAGCAGCAACGATCGCCGAAGCCGAAATGACGGCAGCAGCAGGCGGGAAGGACATTCTGGTTGCGTATCCCTGTGTGGGGCCCAATCAGCAACGCTTGCTGCGTTTGATCAGCACCTTTCCAGAGACCGCGTTCTCGACCTTGGTGGACGATTTTGAAACTGCTCAGTCGCTTTCGCAGGCGGCAGCGGAAGCCAAGGTTGAAATCCCTGTCTACTTGGACCTGAACGTGGGGATGGATCGCACCGGCATCGCGCCGGGGCCGGCGGCCGAGGCTCTGTATGGCCAGTTGGCTGAATTGCCAGGATTAAAGGTGACGGGGCTGCATGTTTACGACGGGCACATTCATGGCACGGATGATCAGGTGATCACTCAGGCGGTGGATCAGGCGTTTGCCCCAGCATGGCAGATGCGCGCCAACTTGCTTGAACAGGGCTTGCCTGTTCCCCACGTTGTCGGTTGTGGGACAACGTCTTCCTGTTGGATGGCTGGTGTGGTTGATCGTCAAGCGCAGTCTGGCGGCGCGACCGTTCCGGTGGAAGTCAGCGCTGGGACATCGGTGTTGTGGGATGCGGGGCAAGACGGATTGAGTCCACCGATGGGCATTCAGAATGCCGCCGTTTTGTTGGCTCGGGTCATCAGTCGTCCGACCGAGAAGACGATTTGCATTGACTTGGGGCACAAGGCCGTTGCTTCAGAAATGCAACCGCCTCGCGTTGAGTTTTTTGGATTGCCCGACGCCAAGTTGATGATCCATAGTGAAGAGCACTTGGTGCTTGAGGTGCCCGATGCAGATCGCTTTCCTGTCGGCACGGTGCTCTATGGAGTCCCCACACATATCTGTCCGACCGTTGCCCTTCATGAAGTCGTCTACTGCGTCAATGGCGGCCAGGTCACCGAAGCCTGGCAGGTCGACGCTCGCAAACGCGTCATCACGATCTAAACCGCCCAGTGAACCGGCGGCGTTTGCTGCCGCTGACAGCTGGAGCTTGCCGATCGAACCCACGCCAAGTGGGTTTCGGATGGGGAATCTTGAGCAGGTTCGGTTGGCATTTTGAAAGCCACTGGTGTAGCCTTAGAGCGAGTTGTGGCAACGCTAGCGGTGCGACTTCTTCGTAGGCCCGGTGATCGCTGATCCTATTGCCGGCCAGACGCCTTCCTTTCCCCAGTGGGTATTATTGAATCATGCGAATCAAACTAGCTGCGATGTTTGCTGTTGGCATCGCTCTCTCATTGACACTGTCCAGCCCGTCACGGGCTGCCGAGCGACCGAACGTGATTGTCATCATGGCTGATGACTTGGGCTATGGTGATCTCAGCTGTTACGGGGCGACTGAGTTGCAGACTCCCAATATTGACAAGTTGGCCGCCGGAGGATTGCGTTTCACAGAGGGCTATTGCAGCGCGTCGACATGCACGCCCACCCGGTTCTCCTTTCTGACCGGAATGTATGCCTTTCGCCAACCCGGTGCAGGGATCGCTCCACCCAATGCGACCAGTTTGATTAAGCCGGGAACAGAAACCATTGCCTCGTTACTTTCGAAGGCTGGTTACAAGACCGGTGTCGTCGGTAAGTGGCACTTGGGCCTTGGCGAAGGCGAAGGTCCTGATTGGAATGGCCTGCTGAAGCCCGGTCCATTGGAAATTGGATTCGACTACTGTTACTTGTTGCCAACGACCAATGATCGTGTGCCCAGCGTGTATGTTGAAAACCATCGCGTGGTGGATCTGGACCCCAATGATCCACTTTGGGTGGGGCGAAAGAAGCCCAGCGAAGATCACCCGACGGGCATCGACCCCGAGGTGCGCAAGACTCTAAAGATGGATTGGAGTCATGGCCATAACAACACCGTTCACAATGGAATCGGTCGCATTGGTTTCTATACCGGTGGCCAGAAAGCGCGATGGCGTGACGAAGACTTAGCGGATGCGTGGGTAGACAAGTCCGTCGAATTTATCGAATCCAACAAGGACGAGCCATTCTTCTTGTTCTTTGCCTCACATGATTTGCATGTTCCACGGATGCCTCATGAACGTTTTCAAGGAAAGACCAAACTCGGTTTCCGTGGCGACGCGATTGTCCAATTGGATTGGTGCGTGGGCGAACTGACCAAGACGTTGGATCGACTGAAACTATCCGAAAACACCTTGATTGTGTTCTGTAGCGACAACGGCCCGGTGCTTGACGATGGCTACAAAGACGGCGCGATTGAACAGCTTGGCAAGCACAAGCCAGCCGGTGTCTATCGGGGTGGCAAGTACAGCATTTATGAGGGTGGGACTCGGACGCCGTTCATCACCTATTGGCCAGGGACCATTAAGCCCGGTCAAAGTGATCGAGTCGTTTGCACCGTCGATTTGCCAGCAAGCATGGCAGCGCTGGTGAATCAGCCGCTCGAAGGGCAAGCCTGCCCCGATAGCTTTAACGTCTTGCCTGCGTTGCTTGGCAAGTCGGATGCCGAAGGACGCGACCACCTGCTGCAACAGCCCAACAAAGGTCCGACCTTGGCACTGCGCGTCGGTGACTGGAAAGTGCTTTCGTACGCGAGCGCAAAACCGCATAAGCGATTGACCTACGCAAAAGGCGAAGGCAAGTACGAGCTCTATCACCTGGTCGATGATCCAGCCGAGAAAAATAATCTGGTCAAGAAGCATCCAGAGAAGCTGAAAGAGTTGCTCGAACAACTCGAAGCGATCAAAGCTGCCGGACACTCGCGCCCAGGCATTTAGGCAGTGTGCTTAGAGCACTGCTATTTAGGCAGTGTGCTTAGAGCACAGCTATTTAGGCAGTGTGCTTAGAGCACTGGCGATTGTTGTGCCGGCGTGCAGCCGGCACACATCATCTGGTCTTAAGACCGCTCGCTTGGCCGGGTGAAGGTCAAGCTAGCGTCTGAAGCCTGAGTTGAGGAACTTGCTGGAGCGGATGTTCCGGCTTTTCTGCACGCGGTTCCGAGCCGTGAAGTCATCCAGTTTGGGAACCGTCACGTTGGTTCGCGTGCCCATGATGCACAGCGCTCGTTCAAACGTCGGAAGCGGCCAGATCGGTGACTTGCGTCGTGAGTACTTTTCCAGCGACAGCACGAGTGATTCTTCCAGCCGCTTCTGATTGACCAACGCGACCACTTCATCGATGTACGCTTGCTGTTCATCGGTGGTCGCTTTGAGGTTCGCAATCAGGTAGTCACGCAGAGAGGGCTGCAGCGTGAGTTCGTCCACCGGGACGATGACACGAGGTGGTTCGGGGCGGTCAACAACATTGGGGCCATTGAATTGGATTTTCAGCTGCTGTGCGACCGCTGGCGACGAGGTTGAAAAGATGGCCAGCAACATCGCGATGGCAGGTAACCAGAAACGGTTTCGCTGGTTGGCTGCAGGCTCAGAGCGACTGCTTTGGTGGAACACGTCGTTTGGTTTTGATGCTTGCGTCATCGCCACTTCCTTGGGGTGACAGGTTGCAAGTGACACCTCAATCAGGCACCGTTTGCAGCCAGGTGGTCCGTTCTCATCAGTCAGGCTGAGCTGATGATGTTTGGGCTGAGGCTGTTTCACGCGTGAAACAGCCTTGGCCGATTTTGTCTCGGATTAACTTGTTCGGGTTGTAATGATTTCGACAGGAAGCTTGCTGTTTGTCCAGGCGAATCATTGCATTTGATTGAAGCGTCCGTCAATTGCCACCGTCGCCTTGTGAACCATGCCTTCGCAGCAAGTGTCATTGGCCGTTAGCCATGGGCTCCAACAGCCATGCAGTAGCAACTTTAGGCGGTTGCTGGCAAGCGAAGATCTGTGGTGCAGTTGGGTCTGCGTAGGCTGCGAAAGATGTAACACTGCGATCTGAGCTTCAGGCGTTTGGTTATTCGGAAAGTCTGCATGATCGTGGTTAGACGGTCGATGCATGGGATGAACTGAAGACTCTCTTGTAAGAAAGAGTGCCCAGAAAACGGCCATCAACACGATGGTCAGCGGGTTCATGGATGGGCCCGTCAGTCATCATCAATCGAATGGTTTGTCTTCCGCTGGTCGATCCGCAAAGCGTTTGCTGTGGATCGTAAGTGGAAACAAAGCACGTTTCTGCCTGCTAGGTGCCCAGAAGGAATTGGACAATGCATCGTTTGCTATGGATTGGATCATTGGTCGGATTGCTGTTCGTCAGCACCGGATGTTTGCGTCATCACACGCGTTGTGGATCGTCTTGCAGCACCGGAGCGTGCAGCAGTGGTGCCTGCAGCAGTGGATGTGCGACCGAAAGTTGCGGTAGTTGCGGCAACGGGGGTTGTTTGTCAGGCCTTTGCGGGGGTTGCCGGACAGGTTGCCAGGCTGGACCATTAGGATGGGGTCAAGGTGGACTTCGCTACAGCTCTTGTCTTGGCCAACAACAGCAAATCGGTCAGGGCGCTGGACAGGTCGCGTACCCGTATTACACGCTCCGTGGTCCTCGTAACTTCCTGGACCCCAACCCACCGTCCATCGGCCGCTAAGAGCCGACTAGGCAATCAAACGCCTAGGAAGGATGTCGTGTCGCGTTGGCAATCAACCTGGATTGCCAACCCCGACGACGAAGGTACAAATCGTTCGGTAAAGGACGCCCGTGTTTATCAGAAATGCGGGCGTTTGGTTTATCTGTGTCGAGTCCATTTCCTTTCACTAGATGAGTCAGTGCAGTGGCATCTGATTTCCGTTTGAAAGAACAGTTGCCGCGATTAGTCAACGACATCGTGGCCACGTACACTCCGGACGACAATGTGAATCACTTGGGGCATTGTCCGCTGCCCAACTATGAAGTGATTATCGAGATCCTGGCTGGTTTGACCGACATCCTGTATCCGGGATATCGCCGCCAAGTGGGGCTTCACGCAGGTAACATTGCCTATCACGTCGGCAGCACGATTGATCGGTTGCATGATCAATTGACCACTCAAATCGCCGCTGCATTGCGACACGACGATCGTGTGCGTTTTGCTGACTGTGAGCAGAAAGAGGCGGATTACGAAGCCAAAGGCCAAGCGATGGCGATTGCGCTCCTGGAGCGGATCCCAGCCTTGCGAGCCACATTGGCCACCGACGTTCAAGCTGCGTTTGATGGCGACCCCGCCTGTCACACGGCGGATGAAGTTGTGTTCTGCTATCCAGGGATCGAAGCGATCACGGTGTATCGCATCGCTCATGAGCTGGTTGAACTCCAGGTTCCCTTCATCCCTCGGATGATGACCGAGTGGGCACACAAGCAGACCGGGATCGATATTCATCCGGGAGCCACCATCGGCGAATACTTCTTCATTGATCACGGAACCGGTGTCGTGATTGGTGAGACCTGTGAGATCGGCGCCCACGTCAAGCTTTATCAGGGTGTGACCCTGGGGGCATTGAGTTTCAAGACCGATGACAGCGGTGCCTTGATTCGGGGCCAGAAACGGCACCCGACGATCGAGGATGGCGTGGTGGTTTATGCCAACGCAACGATCCTGGGTGGCAACACAACCATCGGGCGCGAATCAGTGATCGGATCGAGCGTTTGGATTACCAAAACCGTCTCGCCGCTGACGACCGTCGTCTTGGAAAAGCCTTCCCTGAGAGTTCGGGGGGCCAGCGAAGCGGCCCATCAGCCAGCCGATCAGGTCAATTTCCAGATTTAGCGGTGCGGCCGCTGCCGGTTGGCAGCTCTTAATAATGACTACCGAACATCAACCACTCGATTCGCTGGTGTTCGGCGAAGAAGAACATTCTGCTGTCGGTCGATTGACTAGAATGGGAATTCCCCGGTAAGGCAACGCGCATTTCGGTCGGCTGTCGCCGCCGTCGCATGGGGCGCGATTCGTCGCCCTGGCTGATGGTTTGAATGCGACGACTGGCTTCCCTTGACACGCCTTGTCGCAATCATCCCACCGACACTTTCCCGCCGATAATGAAGCGGCCAGTCAAACTGGTTGTCTCATTGTGATCCCGCCTTTGCAGCGAAAGTAACTATGTCCGCGTTGACTGCTTTTGACACCTCCTTTCCGACCCGCGTTGTTTTTGGCCAGGGAGTCTTCTCGCACTTAGGGCAGCTGGCAGCCAGCTTTCGACCGAAGTGCGTCCTGGTGGTCAGTGATGCTGGCCTGATTGATGCCGGGCACTTCTCAGCTGCCGTCGATCTGTTAACCAAGGCAGGCTTGCGGGTGGAGTCCTTTCATGACTTCGCCGAGAATCCGACCTCCGCAATGGTTGATGCTGGCGTCGCCAAAGCAGCAAAAGTGCAGCCTGATTTATTGATCGGTCTTGGTGGCGGCAGTAGCATGGATTGTTGCAAAGGCATCAACTTTGTCTATTCATGCGGTGGACGTATCCATGACTACCATGGCGTTGGCAAAGCAACCGCAGACATGTTGCCGATGATCGCGGTTCCCACCACATCGGGCACCGGTAGCGAAGCACAATCCTTCGCTTTGATCAGCGATGCGGAAACGCACGTCAAAATGGCTTGCGGCGACAAGCGAGCGGCTTGCAAAATCGCTCTGCTGGATCCAGAGTTGACCACCACTCAGCCAACCGGCGTGACAGCGCTGACGGGGATCGATGCGATTTCGCATGCCATCGAAACGTTTGTCACCAACAAACGCAATCCGATGTCGGTGACCTTTAGTCGCCGAGCCTTTGGCTTGCTGGCCAGTGGCTTTTCAAGCGTGTTGGCCGATCCAACGGACTTAGAAGCACGCGGTCGCATGCAGTTAGGCGCCTGCTTTGCTGGCATGGCGATTGAAACGTCCATGCTGGGAGCTGCCCATGCGACGGCAAATCCGTTGACGGCCAAGCATGACATCACTCACGGCCAGGCCGTCGGCTTGATGTTGCCCGCAGTGATTCAGCTCAATGGCAGCGCTCATGCCGATTGGTATGCGGAGTTGCTGCGCGAAGCGAACGTGGATGTGCCGGAATCAGAAGCGCCCAGCCGACTTGCAGAAAGGGTCACTTGCTGGTTGCAAGAAGCTGGCCTGGAAACCAGTCTCAACGCGCTGCAGATTCCCGAATCGGGAATTGATGAATTCGTTGAAGCCGCCTTGCAGCAATGGACGGGGAATTTTAACCCGATCCCGTTGGATCGTGACAAGACTCTGCAGCTCTATCGCAGTGTGGCATGACGTGGGCCGTGACAAACAAGCACGCAATCGTTTCGGCAGCCCAGTTTGTTAGGCAGCCCAGTTTGTTAGGCAGCCCAGTTTGTTAGGCAGCCCAGTTTGTTAGGCAGCCCAGTTTGTTAGGCAGCCCAGTTTGTTAGGCAGCCCTGCGTGGGACAGTCTTGCCACTCAGCAGGCCATCTTGCATTCTCAAGCAGACATCGGCTGATGCTGCGATCTCATCATCGTGTGTGATCATCAAGATCGACAGATTGTCGTCGGCGTTAAGTTCACTGAGTAGCTTCAGGATATCGACACCGGTTTCCGTGTCCAGGTTGCCCGTCGGTTCGTCGGCCAGCAGCAGTTTCGGATCGGTCATCAGAGCGCGTGCAATGGCCACGCGCTGCATCTCACCGCCGCTCATTTCGCTGGGGCGATGCTTTGCCCGGTGCAGCAAGCCGACTCGATCCAGCATGGCTTCGGCTCGTTGCTGCAGCTGGCGACGTTGTCCCAGGTAGTTCCACATGCTGCGTCCAATCATGGCTGGCGCGATCACGTTTTCGATGGCTGAGAGTTCAGGCAGCAAGTGGTAGAACTGAAAGATAATCCCGACGTCCGCATTACGATAGCGATCGCGTTGACTGCGTGACGCATTGTCAATGCGTTTGCCCTGAAAGTAGATTTCGCCCTGGTCGGGGCGATCGAGCGTTGCCAGCAAGTGCATCAGCGTGCTTTTTCCGCTGCCGCTACGGCCGACCAAGGCAGTGACTTTGCCCGTTTCGACATCCAGATCGACCCCGCGAAGCACAGGGACGGCAAGCTTGTCTTTGTGGTAGGTCCTACGCAGACCGCGAGCGCTGAGCACAATTTGATCTGGGGCAGTGGAATGAATCATGGCGTTGGGTGGGATAGCAATCAGTGAAGAAGCGGGTTGGTTAAGCACCAGGCGGCATCGCCTGGCATCACAACGTCATCATTCAAACCGCAATGCTTGCACGGGATGCATGCGTGCGGCTCGCATCGCTGGAAGCACGCTGGCCAGCACGGCGATTCCCACGGCACCTAACGTGACCCACACCAATGTTAAGGGACGGACGATGGTGGGAATGGTGTCGAAGTAGTAGATCGTTGGATCAAACACTTCTTGTCCAGTCATGACTTCAATCACGCCGGCAATCTCGTTGATGTTTTGCACAAACAACAAGCCTCCGACCAGTCCAGCACCACTGCCGACAAAGCCCAGCAGCACACCATAGGAAACAAAGATACTGCTAATGCCGCGGCCCGATGCGCCCAACGCTTTCAGCGTGCCAATGTCTCGCGTCTTTTCAACCACGATCATGAAGAAGGTGGCCAAGATTCCGAAGCCAGCGACGGCGATGATCAGAAAGAGCAAAATGTTCAGAATCGTCGTTTCCAGTTGAACCGCCGACAGCAAGGG
Organism: Stieleria bergensis; assembly: GCA_007745635.1. Classification (GTDB taxonomy): domain Bacteria; phylum Planctomycetota; class Planctomycetia; order Pirellulales; family Pirellulaceae; genus Stieleria; species Stieleria bergensis. The sequence goes on along the minus strand of CP036272.1, from coordinate 5,140,026 downwards.
GCCTTGCATGTCACGCCACGTTTGCACGTTGTAGGCAAATAACTCGGGTGGGAACCGATCGCGAATCTTATCGCGGACGGCATCCAAGTTCGCGCCCGCGGCGAGTTTCAGCTGGATCGTGGTGACTGAACGAACTCCCGTTTGTGGGTCGATCATCCCGCGAGCATCTTGCAGTTCTTTTAATGGGACGAAGGCGAACATGCTGTCATATTCGCTCATCTTGGATTCGTACAGGTCAACCACCGTGAAGGTCTTGTTCAAGACTTTGGTGTTGTCCGAGGCGCTGGGGAACATCAAGCGGACATCGTCGCCTGGCTGAGCATAAAAGTGGTCGATCACATTGCCATCGGCGTCACGTGCACGAACGCTGCAAGTCGAAATGCCCAAGATGATTCCTGGGAACTGATCTTCCATCGGATCGAGCGTGGCTTGCAAGGTGCCCGTTGAATCGTTTGACAGTGGGTTGGGGATGACTGGCGGAGCGTCGGCTGCCGCGAAACTGGGTGACAAGGCCGCTCCAAACGTTGGTCCCTGGGCGGCATCAATCGCCTCTTGAGATTGTGGTGCTTGCGGCTTTAAGGCCTCTTCTTGAGCGCGAATCTTGTCTTGCAACCGCTTGACATGGACCCAGTGCCGACGGTGTTTCCAGCCCGCATCGGCAAGCTCTTCGCGGCCCGGAGCATAGCCACCATCACGGAGATCAAAGGTGGCGTTCTGTTGGTTTTCAGGGTGCATCAGATACTTGCCAAAGTCGCTGACGCTATTGTAGGTCTCCGGGTCCAAACCGATCATGTTGACATGTCGGCCGATCTGTTGCCCACGGAATTCAATGCCCAGCATTGCTGGCACGCTGACACTGACACTTGAGCCAATGATTTCGTCGCCACAAATGCGTTTGATCTCGGCCAGATGGCCTTCGGGGTCCGGCAGACCACCGGTGGCATGGCAGTCAATGACAATATCGCCAGCCAGTCCGTGTAGACGATCATGCATCTCGGCAGCAAAGCCGCTCATCACGCTATTGACGATGACAAGCGTCGCAACCCCAAGGGTCACGCTGATGATGGATGCCAACGCGATGTAACGCGTGCGCAAGTAGCGAAAACAAAGTAACCAGCGGTACATCAAAGCCTTCCTTGGCTATGGAGACAGCAAAATTCGAAGCTGACAAGGATGGCGGAAGCACAAGGCATGCCTTTCGTTTCCGTCAGCCAACGCAGAGCGGACGAGAGTGTAGAGAAAAAACGGCATTCAAGTAAAGATGAACCCGCTTGCTGCCGACAAGCCGCTCCATGGCTGCAATTGTGGTAGATTGGGTAACCTGTGTGCCGATCTACACGCTCCCCATCCATGGTCCCATGAAACTCTACCCCGCTTTGATTTGTCTGCTGGTCCTGATCGCTGGCTGTGGTTCCCAAACGGACACTCCCACGGACACCCTGCAGAACGTGACCGTGCAGTTGAATTGGTTTCCCGAAACCGAGCACGGGGGGCTGTTTCAAGCACTGGCTGATGGCAGCTATGAAGCCGCCGAATTGGCCGTCACGTTGCGCCCCGGTGGGCCGGGGACCCAAACCGGTGTCGAGGTTGGCACCCAGCGAGCCCAGTTCGCGATTGCCAACGCCGATGATGTTGCCCTGTATCGACAAGGTGGCTTGGACGTCGTTGCTGTGATGGCAGCGATGCAGAATCATCCCCGCTGTGTGATCGCTCACGCGGAGAGCGGAGTGGAATCATTCGACGATCTACAAGGCAAGATCTTTCAGTGCCAAGCAGGTCGCTCCTATGTTGAATTCATGCGTGCGAAAGGTTTCTTAGAGGGCGTGCAAGAAGTTCCCTACTCCGGCAGCATCGCACCGTTCTTGGCGAACCAGCAAATGGTCGTTCAAGGCTATTCTTGCGCTGAACCGTTGCTGGCTGAGCAGCAAGGCGTCAAAGTGAAAACGCTGATGGTCAGTGACTTAGGTTTCAATCCCTATAGCAGCGTTCTGATCACCAGCGGAGAACTGATTCGAACCGATCCTGAACTGGTTCGCCAGGTCGTGCGATTGACGCGTCAAGGCTGGCAGGGCTACCTGCAAGATCCGGCCCAAGCCAACGCTGCGATTCTCAAGGCGAATGAGGAAGCCATGACGCCAGAGGTCTTGGAGTTTGGCGCAGGGGTGATGAAAGAGTTAGCCACGCCAGAGGGCACCAGCATCGATCAAGTCGGCAAGATGGAGCCTCAACGCTGGGAAACCCTGGTCCAACAACTTGCCGATTTAGAGCTTGTCGATCCACAGCAAGTGAAGCCGGAAGATTGCTACACGCTGGAATTTCTAGAGTAGTTGACCAGCAAGCAGGCTGTGATTTAGCTTGAAACGCCGCGAAACCCACTGGCACTGTTTCAACCGACTGGCTCAGCGTCCCAGATACGCGTCGATCTGTTCTGCTTTTCGTAGCAGGTAGGGAATGTGTTGTTCGGTCGCTTTGATCAATCGCGAGACTTGGCGCATTTGGTCTTGGAATTCTGCGGCAAACTTGCGCTGCTGTTCATCACGCCACGATTGCTCGAGGTGGTTCATCTGCGTGCCCAAGGCGGTTCCACGTTGTTGCAATTCGCTGACGAATCGATTCAGGTGGGCAGCAAATTGACGAAGCTCTTCGGGGTTGACGACGGCTTGATTCATGATGCATTCCTTCCTGCAAAGACGGGAAATGGCCGGAGACGTTTTCAGTCGGAGCCATTCAGAGGCGGCTCTTGCGACAGTTTGGAGTTCTTCAGAATGTTCTGTGATTGAATGATGGTTGAATCGCCAGATTGTGAACCGAGTCGATAGAGCAGTTCGCGATAATGAGTCAGTGAGGCAGACAGCTCTAACCGTTCTGCGGTTTCAAAGAGCAGCTTCACGGTTGCTAAACGCAGGGCTTTGGGAGCGGGCGTTTGACGACCAAAGGCCACCGCGCGAAGCTCTCGCATCGCTGCCAGATCGTCGCCCATTGCCAGTCGGCAGCGTCCTCGCAGAAACTTTGCTTGCGGAAAGTAACTATCGACTTTCAGCAACGGTTCGGTGGTTTCCAGCACTTGGTCGTATTGCTCGGCGTCCAGGTGAGCCTCCGCCATCACGAATCGAAACTCATGCAGCAGCGGGTTGCGTTTGATGCGAGCCTGGCAGACTTCGATGCGGCGCTGTGCCCAATCACTTTGGCTGCGTTGAAGTTCATGCAGCGCTTCAGGTGATCGAATTCGAGAGACCACCTCGGTGACTTCACGAAGTTGCTGCAGAGACCGAGCAAGGATGGCTTCTTCAAGTTCCCACAGCACTTCGGCATTATCTGGAAAGACACCTTGTGCGGTTTCGAGCAAACGCTTGGCTTCCAGCGGTCGCGCTTCAGATCGATAGATGGCAGCAAGTTCCAGGAAACCCTCTAGATCGGTGGGGTTCGTGCTGAGCTTGCGCTCCAATCGCTGGCGACGCTGCAAAAAATCATTGGTTCCGTCATCCGCGGCCACGCCATTGTTCAACGCTTGTCTTGCCTGATCTCGACCCGCAACGTGCCCTGACACCGGAGCGGAGGCCAGGTCGTCGGTCGGTTTGCGTTCGGTGTCAGACATAATCAAGCAAAACAGAGCAATGGGGCACAACGGCTAACTGTTTCAAGCGCCGGCCGTTTGTTGACCAGTCGGCGGGTGGTTTGATGATCGGTCAGATCGGAGGTGAAAAGCGATCTGATCATCTAGCAGGCAACAACGCTTTCCATCACCACTGGTTCGAGTGAGGATTCGCGTTGGGCCTTCGGGGGTGTTGTCTAACTCGCTTATCCCGAATCCAGCGCGTCAGCATTTGAAAAGTTCGAGCGCTCCTAATATAAGCAAAATGAACCCATTGTGTGGATCTTTCTTGCCTTCAGAACCCGCTTCTTGGGACATCCACGGTAAGACTGTCGGTCGGCACACAGATCAGTTCGGCCCGTCCATCGATCAGCCATCAATCAACCCAAGGCCGGAACCACCTTGCATCGTTCGATGCTGAGTTTTTTTCCAATGAGATAGGCGATGGAGACATTTCTCGGGAGGGCTCCCTCTGTCACTGAAAGGGGGGGTGATTCCTGCCCTGTCCTGCTAGCCAATTCCAGCCAGCCAATTCCAGCTAGCCGGTTTGCTCACTGGTTGGCAAGAAGTTCTCATGGCAATGGTGTGCCTGCGTTTTCAGGCTCGCATTCACACCTGCCCTGAGAGGCTTCCCACAATAGTCAGCTCGGGGTGTGTACACTCGCGACGCATGATGCAAACACCACCACAGGTTTCCATCACACGTCGCGAATTGTTTTGTTAGCTGTCGAATGATCAGGCGGTCGTTAATGACCGCCTGCGCTGTGAGGTGTCACAGCGTCTGGGAGTTGTCATTGGGCCTGATCGGGATTCGACGCGCAATGATCAACTAGCGCGGCAAACGCAGGCAGTTGTAGTAGAAGTTATGAATCGCTGTGTGAATCGGTGGTGCGTAGTAAGTGACTCTGGCGGTTCCACCGTTGGGGTTTTGGTAGACGCCTTTGTGCCAGCAGGTGAAGTGGCGCGGGTCCAATGGTGGATACGAAATCTGAGTGCGACCGACGTGAGCAGGCACGTAGCGAGGTGCTGGACTGGTCAGGCAGTGAGAGATTGCATTCAAGGATCGGCAGCCGTGGAGGTCGCCACAGAAGCTCTTTCCGCAGCGGCCGTGTCCAAGGCATCCATTTCCGCAGCGATTGCCCAAGCATCCGCGATTGCCCAAGCATCCGCCACAACCACTGTTGCAGCCGCCACTGTTGCAGCCACCATCGCAGGAGCCGACAGTGTCACAGCTTGCCCCACCGCAGTTTCCGTGACCGAAGCATCCTGCTTGGACCACTTGCTGGCGAACGGGTTGTTGTGCTTCGACAGAGCTTTGGATCGCGAAAATGGCGATCAGTGCAGCAATGGAAAGCAACGCTTTGCTCACGGAAAATGTCATTGGGTGGTTCCTCCGGGCCCTGATGATTTCAAAATGCGAACGCGATTGGTTTTGGTTTGGATTCCGACCGTCGCGTTCTCTGCCAAGGTTGGCAACGTTCCTGTTTTTTGGTTTGCATGGTGTTTGACCAAGCCGTCTGGCAGCTGATTCTTCCATGCACAGCAACAGGCGTCCGCTGGGGCGACGAAGGACACCTGTGATCACGGCGGGTGATCACCAATCAGTCGTTGTGCGGGGCGATTCCGTCAGACGGGTCACCGCCCAGCACGTCTGAAAAGTTGTTTCGACCGGACCGAGCGGTTGGGAACAGTCGCACCCGATTTGGCGGACCGACTGAACTATTGAGCAAGATTGATTCAACCGACATTGGGGGCACAATCGATAAACTTCTCCTATGCGGAGGGGCCGGCGGGGATTCGCTGGCTAGAAATTTCCTTCTCGGTGCCCTAAGTTGACGGCAACTGAGGCGGTGATTTCAGCCGATGGAGAGAGCTCTTGGGGTTTCAAATTGTGATTTTGAGACCGAAAAGGCTGCCAGGGCCGCCGCTCATTGCTTTTTCAGACTTGGGATTGGCTGGGCCGGTCCAGTTAACCAGCAGCGTTGGGACCAGCAGCGTTGGGACCAGCAGCGTTGGGACCAGCAGCGTTGGATCAACCTTGTGGCTGGTACGCTGAATCGACGTTTGGGGACCCCCGGGGACTCTCAAGTCGTTTGATGTTGTTTTTCATTTAGCAGATAGGATTGCTGACGAGTGGCAAAACGAGGCTCACGCGGAAAATCGAAACAGAACAATCAGTCACTTTTTGAGGCCATCAATGACAATGACATGATGGCCATTCCATTGCGGACTGCTGCTCAGGAACGGTATCTCAATTATTCGCTTTCAGTCATTACCAGTCGCGCGCTGCCCGATGTGCGCGATGGAATGAAGCCGGTGCAACGACGCATCTTGTATGCCATGCATCAGCAGAATCTCACTCATACCGCCAAGCATCGCAAATGCGCCAATGTGGTTGGGGTGGTGATGGGTAACTTTCACCCGCACGGTGACAGCTCGATCTATGAAGCCCTGGTGCGCATGGCGCAGCCGTTTGCGATGCGGATGCCGCTGGTCGACGGCAGTGGTAACTTCGGTAGCATCGATGGTGATAACGCGGCGGCGATGCGTTACACCGAATGTCGGATGACACCGGTGACGTCACAGATCCTGATGGATCTCTCCACACGGACGGTCGCTTACAAGCCCAACTACGATGGCACCCGCGAAGAGCCCGTTGTCTTGCCAAGTCGTCTGCCGAACTTGTTGCTCAATGGAGCGACTGGGATTGCGGTGGGAATGGCAACCAACATTCCACCGCACAACCTGCGTGAAATTTGCAACGCGCTGTTGAAGCTGCTGCGTGATCCAGAGATCAAAGATTACCAGTTGGTTGCCGCCGACGCGATTCAAGCCCCCGACTTCCCAACTGGCGGCGAGATCACCAATACCAAAGAAGAACTTCGCGAGCTTTATCGCATCGGCCAGGGGACCGTCAAAGTCCGCGGGACGATCAAGCAAGGTGAAAGCACGCGAGCCGGCAAGACGATTCAGATTGATTCGATTCCCTACGGAGTGAACAAAGCGCTGTTGGTCGAACGCATCGGTGAATTGGTCTTCAGCGGTAAACTACCGTTGGTGACCGAAGTTCGTGATTTGTCCACCGATGAGATTCGTGTGGATCTGACGCTCAAGAAGGACGCCGACGAAAACAAAGTCCTGGCGTTTCTTTACAAGCACACTGACTTTCAAAAGAACTTCAACGTCAACATGACGTGCTTGGTGCCTTACGAGAAACCCGATCAAGGCACGCCGGAGCGTTTATCGCTCAAGGAGATCTTGTGGCACTTCCTGCATTTCCGCTTGGAAGTGGTTACGAAGCGTCTCGAAAATGAATTGGCTACCTTGGAACGTCGAATTCATCTCTTGGAAGGGTTCGCGATGATCTTTGATGCGTTGGACATCATCATTCGCATCATTCGCAAAAGTGAAGGCAAAGCCGACGCGGCCGCCAAGATCATGAAGCGATTTCCAGCCGAGAAAGGCGGCTTAGACGCCGAGCAAACCGACGCGATCTTGGAATTGAAACTGTATCGCTTGGCACGCTTGGAAATCAATTTGATTCTTGACGAGCTAAACGATAAAAAGAAACGCGCTCGCCAGATTCGCAAATTGCTGAACGAAGACACCAAAGACACCAACGCCTCGGGACGCTGGAGCATTGTTCGCCAAGAGATCCAAGAATTGATCGATGGCTTCGGAAAGCTTCCCGAAGCGCGTCGCCGCACGGCGGTCAATCACGGTGAAGTCGAGATCGAATACACCGAAGAAGACTTTATCGTCGCTGAAGATTGCCATGTGTTGGTCACGCGTGATGGCTGGGTCAAACGTCAAAAACAAATCACGGATCCTGCCAAGAGTCGATTGCGGCAAGGTGATTCGGTTCTGGTCTGTTTGGCAGGCGATACCAGAGCAACGCTGGGGTTCTTTTCCTCGCTTGGCGTTTGCTACACCACTCGCTTCATTGACATTCCCGCTTCGACCGGTTTTGGTGAACCGATTCAAAAGCTTTTCAAAATGAAGGATGGGGAAAAAATCATCGCTGCGGTGTCCTTTGATTCCCGCTTGATCGCCAGCATCAAGGAGGCTCCGGACTACTATCCCGAAGCCCATGGATTGGCGGCATCAAGCAACGGCTACGCATTGCGATTCAGTTTGGAATCCTTTGCTGAACCATCGACTCGCAGTGGGCGTCGCTTTGCTCGCGTAACCGGTGGTGCCAGCATCATTGACATCGGTATTGTGAGTGGGACTGAAACGTTGATTTCAGTTTCCGCTCATTGCCGAGCGGTGCTGTGTCCGGTGGAGGAAATCAGTTATCTCTCTGGTGCCGGGAAAGGCGTGATGCTGATGCGTCTGGCTTCCGATGATCATCTGCTAGGCTTCAAAGTCAGCGAAGGTGATCGTGATTTGATGACGGTTGAAACCAATCGAGGTGCGCAGAAGAATATCTCCACGGCCAAGTACCGCGTCACCAGTCGCGGTGGTCGTGGCGTTGAACTGCAAAAGAATGGTCGCATTGCCAAAATTGTTTTGCCGCCTGCTGCAGCGCCACCGGCATTGGACGAGGAAGGCGGCGGATGATCTTCGCGCGTTTCCATTGACGAATGCTGGCAACTGGCGTGACAGTTGTTCCTAGACTGCCTTGTCCCTTTCTTGACACGACTTCTCCAGACAACGTTTTATGTCAACCTCTGCACCTGCGAAAAAGTACAACGCCGACGCGATTGTTGCCTTGGAAGGCCTGGATCCGGTTCGTAAACGCCCCGGAATGTATATCGGTAGCGTTGGTTCCGCTGGACTGCATCACTTGATCTGGGAAATCGTTGACAACAGTGTTGACGAGGCGATGAACGGGCACGCCAGCGAGATTGTGGTCACGCTGCACAAGGATGGGCAAAGCATTACCGTTAGCGACAACGGTCGTGGCATTCCGATCGACAAACATCCTAAAACGAAAAAGCCCGCGCTGGAAATGGTGCTGACCATTTTGCATGCCGGCGGCAAGTTTGAAGGTCAGAACTATAAAACCAGCGGTGGTCTGCATGGCGTCGGTGCTTCGGTGGTCAATGCGCTCAGCAAAGAAATGACCGCAGTGGTTCGCCGCGATGGCGCCCAGTACAAGATGGAATTCGAACGTGGTGTTGTGACTTCCAAACTGAAAAAGTTAAAGGCAGCCGTGCGCGGCACAGGCACGTCCATTACCTTTGCACCCGACCCTCAGATTTTCCCCAAGACGACTTTCGATAGCCAAGTCATTACCGCTCGGCTGGAAACCGCAAGCTTCCTGCATCGCGGCGTCAAGGTGACGTTCGTTGATGAAGTCAACAAGACCAAGCAAACGTTTCTGCACGAACAAGGCATCGTCGATTACTTGGCAAAGGTCCTGAAAGACCGCAAAGCCAGGCCCATTCACGAGCAACCTTTCAGTCATGCCGTCGATGATGAAATCCGTTTAGAAGGCGTCTTGCAATGGACCGAGAGCACCGACGAGCACCTTCGCAGTTACGTGAACGGGATTCCCACCGGGAGCGGCGGCACGCATGAAAATGGTTTCAAAGGTGCCATCACGAAAGCGGTGCGAAATTACATCGACACTCACAGTCTGACTCCGCGTGGCGTCAAGATCACGCACGAGGACATCCGTGAAGGCATTGTCGGCATCGTGTCGGTGTTTGTGGCTGATCCGCAATTCCAAGGGCAGACGAAAGATCGCCTCAATAACCCGGAAGTCCAAGCATTGGTCGAAGGGGCGGTTCGCGCTGAAATGGAACAGTGGATGAACAGCAATCGTTCGACGGCCGATGGCATCGTCGCGCGGATCATCGCTGCGGCCCGCGCTCGCGCCGCCTCGCGAGCAGCCTCTGCGGCTGTGTCCCGAAAAGGGGCTGGCAAGCGTACGATGTTGCCTGGGAAATTGAGCGACTGTCTGTCTAGCGGAAAGATGGAATCAGAGCTGTTTATCGTCGAAGGTGATTCGGCAGGCGGGACTGCCAAACAGTGTCGCGACCGCAACTATCAAGCGATTTTGCCGTTGCGTGGGAAGGTGTTGAACACGGAAAGTGCCACGCTAAAAAAGATCCTCGATAACCGCGAGATTCAAGACGTCATCAACTCATTGGGCTGTGGCATCGGTCCCAAAACCGACGTCAGTTCGCTGCGTTATGGACGCATTGTCTTGCTTGCCGATGCCGATAGCGATGGTCACCACATCACGACCTTGTTGTTGACGTTCTTTTATCGACACATGCCGCAGTTGATTGCTGACGGTCGCCTGTACATCGCTGTTCCACCGCTTTACCGAATCGATATCGGCAAACAGACTTACTGGGCAAAGGACGAAATCCACCGCCAAGAAATCTTGGAAGAGCACGGTGGTCGAGCGAAGCCCGAAATCACACGCTTCAAAGGCTTGGGGGAAATGATGCCCAAAGTGCTTTGGGAAACCACGCTCGATCCCGCACAACGCACCCTGTTGCGTGTCGAGGTCGATGACCAATTGGAAACCGATCGCGTGATTAGCGATTTGATGGGCCGAGATGCCTCGGCGCGTTTCCGCTTTATCATGGAACGAGCCGCTGACGCAGACGTCGATGTGTGATCTGCGCTGACGCGGTTTCTTTAGACGCACCGCCGCCATGGCATCCGTTACAATAGGAGTCTCCCGCCTCGTTGACTCCTCTTTGTCGCCTCTGCAATGAATGATCTCAGCTCTTTGACCATCGCTCTCTGGCGATGTCTGACGGTCGCTTTTCTATCCCTGGTTCTCTGCTCTGCAGTTCAGTCCCAGGATCAACCTCTGAAAACCGTCACCCGACATTACGGTCGCGGGCCGATGGGCCCGGTGCTCGCGGAGTATTTCCAGAAGCAAACTGATTCGGTGACGGCAAGCACGTTTGCGGAAATCAAAACGCTTCAAGACTGGACCGACCGTCGTCAACAGTACCAGCAGCAACTGATGTCCATGCTGGGGCTCGATCCATTGCCAAAGAAGACCGACTTGTCAGCGGTCGTCACTGGGACTGAAACTCATGACGGTGTGATCGCCGAAAAACTGTACTTTCAGTCCTCGCCTGGGCTGTACGTGACGGCCAACCTTTACCGCCCCGTGAATCAAACGAAACCGCTTCCCGCAATTCTCTATGTCTGCGGTCACGGCCGAGTGAAACAGGACGGCGTCAGTTTGGGCAACAAAACGTATTACCATCATCATGGCGCTTGGTTTGCACGCAATGGATACGTTTGCTTGACCATTGACACGATTCAACTGGGCGAGATTGAAGGACTGCATCATGGCACACACCATCTGGGAATGTGGTGGTGGAATAGTCGTGGATACACACCTGCCGGCGTGGAGGCCTGGAACTGTATTCGTGCGCTGGATTACCTAGAAAGTCGTGAAGAAGTCGATGCAGATCGAATCGGGGTCACGGGGCGCAGTGGCGGTGGTGCCTATTCATGGTGGATCGCTGCGATTGACCAACGGATCAAAGTGGCAGTGCCGGTCGCCGGTATCACAAGCATGCAAAATCATGTCGCCGATCACTGTGTGGAAGGTCATTGCGATTGCATGTTCATGCTGAATACTCAGCGTTGGGATTTTCCGATGGTTGCAGCTTTGGTTGCTCCGCGACCTCTGCTGATTGCCAATTCAGATAAGGACAGGATCTTTCCACTTGATGGCGTGGTCGACGTTTATCAGCAGACCAAGGAGATTTACGACTTATACGATGCCGGGAATCAGCTGGGCTTGCATCTCACCGAAGGGCCACACAAAGACACTCAGGAATTGCGTGTCGGCGCCTTTCGTTGGCTGAATCGATTCTTAAAGCAGGACCAGGAACTGCTGCAGTCGGTTGCTGTTCCATGGTTTGAAAAGTCCGATTTACGAGTCTTTGAAACTCTGCCAACCGACGAACGCGTGACGACGATCCATGAAACCTTTGTCCCGCTGGCCGAGCGACGGGAGATCGCGAAACTGTCGGATCTGCAACAACAGCAATTGATCGAACAAGTGCGCCAGCAGTGCTTTAGCGGTTGGCCTGATGCCTCGGAAAAAAAACAGCGAACCAAAGACCTACCGTTGAAAGTCGATGACGTCGCTACGGGATCACCAGCCTACAGAGTTGAACTGGTGACTCAGGAACCATTTCGACTCACGCAGATTTGTTTGGGAATGAAATCCGCAGCGTCCGACAAACCGGTCACGCTAATGGTGCTCGATCACCAGGATTGGCTCCAGTTGTTACCGCGATTGACTCAGTTGGAACCAGCGCTGGTCAGGGCACTGAGGTTGCCTGCCAGCCAAACCGAGGTCACGCCGGATGCAAAAGCAGCCAAGATTGTCATCGAGTTTGAACGCCTGTTGAAAAAGGGGCCAGTGGTGTTGTTGCTGGCGCGAGATGTCGGGCCAACACGCTGGACGGAAGATCAAAAGCTGCGCACACACATCCATCGCCGTTTCATGTTGCTGGGGCAAACTCCCGCAGCGATGCAGGTTCACGACATTCTGGAGAGCCTTCAAGCGCTGCGACGCATGCCAGAGTTTTCAGATCGTCCGTTTGAGTTGACGGCGGTTGGTGACGCAGCATTGATAGCCGCCTGTGCAGCGCTGTTTGACCCGGACATCCAATCGTTGGCATTGCAGCAGTTTCCAGAGTCCTACACCAAGGCGCCCGATATTCCGAACCTGGCGCGTGTGATTCGCTTGGCGGACTTAAAGCAACTGGCCGAGCGGCAATCTCAGTGATCGCCCGTTAGTTGCGGCATGGGATGATTGAATCGTCGCATCGCAACGAGGCAACCCTGACTGCAGTTGACCGTTAATATCGGAACAATCGCTCTATTCAGAGGGGGCAAAATGCAGGATGCGCCGAAAGCTCTTGCCAGAGAAAGGGCAGACCCTTGCGAGGTGATTTTGCGAGCTAGCGTTGATCTAGGTCTGGGGCGGCCCACGCTGCGCGCCAGCGGCGTTTCGAACGCTGTCTGGAATCATTGGTTCCTCGCTTATCTAAATCCAATCATGGCCGAGTACACTTACAACGTTGTCCAAAACGAGACGCCTGAGTTTTCCTATCGCCAGCAAGTTTCCGACGGGATGATGGCTGTCGTGATCATTGGGAAACGCCGCTGGCCGGTAAAGGTGCGTGAACGATACTCGTCAGGCTTCACGCTTGAGGTTCCGCGAAAGCTTGCCAAGAAGATTCAGGAAGAGACGCCCATTGATATGCTTTTTGACGGTCGCAGGATGAAGGTGATGCCGGAGTCATTGAGCAGGGGCGAGAAGAAGGAACGCTTGCTAGGGATTTCCACGCTGGAGGAGTATCCAGAGAAAGAGAAAATCTCTTTCGGACTGTGGCCGTTCAATCGAAGGACCGTGATGGCGGCTAGTCATTCGGACAGCGGTCTGATCTTTTTTGGCGGATCCATTTTGTTTGTGTTCTGTGTCTTGGCAATGCCGGGCGTTGGCGATGCATTGGGAACTTCGCAGCGGATCGAAGAGACTCTACATTACCTGGGCCGGCTGGCAGTAGACGTCGCTTACACTGCCCGGAGCTAGCTAGCGTGGCATTCGTCGCTGGCTGCCGGCGTCACAGTCCTGGTCCGTCGGCGATGATCTGACGGCTGGGGCATTTCTGGATCCAAGTCAGTACCTTCTTTTGAAACGCTTGGGCATCAGCGCCCACGCAGGCAAACTGATGCTGTGCCACCGGTTCGGTTTGCAGGCAGGCCTGGATGAGTTGCAACCAGTGCTTGAGATCGTCTAAAATAAGCTTTCGTTGTTCCTCCCCGATGGATGTTTCGGACAGCATCAGTGGTTGTGCTGCGGTTTTCCCCTCTGGTGATTCGCTGATTGCTTGGTTTCGCCGAGTCAGTTCCACCAACGATCCTTGGGCTGCTTTTAATTTTCGGCCCTGAAAGAAGACGCGTCTGAGCTCTGAATGCGCGTTGAATTGAAACACGGGATCTTGATCGCAGTACAAACTGAATGCGCCCGCTGATCGGAAACCCATCACAATTTCCCGCTGTTGGATGACAAGTCTTCCACGTATCGGCATGGCTGTGCCTTCGCGGAGCAAGTCTTCACGGTCTTTGGATTCTCTGGCCATGATCGAACCTATTGAGGCAGAAGCGACTCATGCTGAGCCCATTCAGATTGAGCCCATTCAGATTGAGCCCATTCAGATTGAGCCCATTCAGATTGAGCCACTGCAGATGCAGCCGACGTTTAAGGTCGAGCTGCCCTGGGAAATGGATGATGCCAAATTAAGGCTACGGAGTGTGATTGAAGATCACCAAGAATCCTTAGGCGCTGAATTCGCTGGCTGGGTCTTTGATTACAAGATTAAGAAAGAGAATCAGCGATTCTGGTCACCTCACTTGTCCATCCAGTTGTATCGCAATGAAGAGTCCGGTGGAAGCGATGCGTATTGTCGTTTCTCGCCACGTCCTGAAATCTGGACCATGGTCATGGCGATTTACATGATGAGCATGTGTTGTTTGTTCGCCGCATTGATGTTTGGATTCGTGCAATGGTCGCTGGAGCAAACCCCTTGGGCGCTGTTGGTGATTCCCATTTCCATTGCGATTGTCGCTGGCTTGCACACCGCCAGCATGGTTGGGCAAAGCTGGAGTCGGGATCAGATGTTGCTGCTTCGCGAGCGTTGGGAACGCACTGTTCAGTTAGCACGTGAAGTTCAGTCCCAGACGGTGGCTGCCGGTTCTTCGTTGCCCTAGGTTCTTCGTTGCCCTAGGTTCTTCGTTGCCGAGCTAGGCTAGCAGTTCTTTTTGGACGACGCCGTGAATGTCTGTCAGGCGATATTGGCGTCCTTGGTGCCGATAGGTCAAGCGTTCATGGTCCAGGCCCATCAGGTGCAGCATCGTGGCATTGAAGTCATGAACATGAACCGGGTTTTCGGCGATTGAAAATCCCAGTTCATCGGTCTTGCCAAACACCGTCCCGGGTTTGCTGCCGCCTCCAGCCATCCACAGCGAGTAGGCGTTTCGATGGTGGTCACGGCCTGCCTTCGTGCTTTCTCCGGTGCCGCTGCGAGACTGAGCCATCGGGGTGCGCCCAAACTCAGCCGACCAGACGACAAGTGTATCGTCCAGCATGCCACGTTGTTTCAAGTCCTTGATCAACCCTGCAATCGGTCGATCAACCTGCTTGCATTTGTTCTCTAAGCTGGCCTTTAGATTACCGTGGTGATCCCAGCCCTGGTCGAACAGTTGGACGAACCGCACGCCGCGTTCGACCAATCGCCTAGCCAGCAGGCAGTTGTTGGCAAAGCTCGGTTTGGCGGTGGATCCTGAGCCGCCTTTTCGCAGCGTTGTTCCATACAGCTGATGGGTAGCTTCGGTTTCAGAAGCGATGTCCATTAGTTCTGGCACACTGGTTTGCATGCGATAGGCGAGTTCATACTGCTTGATGCGCGTTGCGATCTCTGGGTCTTGGACGTCGGCCAGCGTTTGCGAGTTGATCTGGTTGACAGTGTCAATCACGCTGCGACGCGAGGCTGGTGAGACGCCGGGCGGATTGGAAAGGAATAAGACGGGATCGCCCTGAGAGCGAAATTCAACGCCCTGATGCATGGTCGGCAGAAAACCGCT
Source organism: Stieleria bergensis (assembly GCA_007745635.1). Taxonomy (GTDB): domain Bacteria; phylum Planctomycetota; class Planctomycetia; order Pirellulales; family Pirellulaceae; genus Stieleria; species Stieleria bergensis. The sequence goes on along the minus strand of CP036272.1, from coordinate 5,124,845 downwards.
TCCCCAGGCCGAATTGCCAGCGCCCAAAACTTGTCCGGTTATCAGCACCACATAGCCTGGCAGATTCTTGTTTTCGCTCCCCAGTCCATAAGTGACCCAGGAACCCAGCGAGGGACGACCAAAGCGGCCAAATCCTGTTAGCAAAAAAAGCTGTGCGGGCCCGTGGTTAAACTCATCGGTGTGTACTGAACGCACCATGCATAGTTCGTCAGCGACCGTTTGCAATTCGGGTAGCAAATTCGATAGCTCTGTCCCGGATTCTCCACAGGCTTTAAAGCCCCATGACGTTGGCGTGCCCATTAAGGTGGGGCGACTTCGAATGAAGGCAAACTTTTGTCCTTCGAAGAACTCGGCCGGGCAGAGCTCGCCATCACGTTCGGCAAGCGCCGGCTTGGGATCAAAGAGATCCAGGTGTGATGGCGATCCAACCAGGTGAATGTGAATGATGTTTTTGGCACGCGGTGGGAAGTGCGGTTGTGGGAGTGTGCCTCCAGCGGCCTCCCCTGCCCTGCTCTCTTCGCCAAGCATGCTACCGAGTGCATAGGCTCCGAAGCCAAATCCAGCCCGCTGGAGGATGTCACGGCGATTGGTTGGGACTGCAAACTTCATGGGAGACTCGACAGGTGTTTTCAGGCAAAGTGATGCGGCGTGTTGGTTGGCAGCGTTCAGTTCTGGGTGATCGTGACATCAAGATTTAGCAGTACGCTGGCGACGGCATACCATGCGGCAAGCTCTCGCTGGTCCAGGCCTTCCAGGGTTCCCTTCATGGGTGCGGGGACAATGGATAATCGTTGCTTGGCCAGTTTTTCGTCGGTGGCAATCCGTTCCCGTTCCGACTGGTAGAGACGGAGCAATGCATCACGAATCTGTGATGTGGGCGTTTGTAGCGTGGCGAGCTGAAATCCGTAACTGGCGATGGCGTCGGGGCTTTGGCTGGCAGCTTCACGCATCATGCGAGCGGCCAGCCCAATCGAGACTTCAGCGTAAACACGATCATTCAGCAGCGCCAGTGCCTGAAGCGGTGTATTGGTGCGCGGCCGTTTGACCGTACAGGCGGCTCGATCCGGTGCGTCAAAGGCGACAAAGTTAGGATAGGGAGCGCCCCGTTTCCAGACCACATACAAGCCCCGGCGAAAGCGATTCTGGTCATCAGCGGCTTTCCATTTGGGCTGGTTGCGACCGACCGCTCGCCAAATGCCATCGGGTTGATAAGGCATGATTGGCGGTCCGTCCTGGTCCTGACACAGTAATCCAGCCACGGCCAATGCGTTGTCGCGAATCGTTTCCGCAGGGAGTCGAAACCGTGGGCCGCGTGCCAAATAACTGTTGTTGGCATCCAGCTGTTGATGCTGTTCCGTTTGCCTTGAGTCACGGCGGAAGCTCTCTGACATGACCATGGTTTTCAAGACGGCCTTGACGGACCAGTCCTGACGTTGAAACTCCAAGGCCAGCCAATCCAATAATTCGGGATGCGTGGGGGATTGGCTTTGAGTGCCAAAGTCCTCCGGCGTGGCAACGATCCCGCGGCCAAAGATCTCTGCCCAGAAACGGTTGACCGTGACGCGAGCCAAGAGTGGGTTGGCTGGATCCACCAACCATTGCGCCAGGCCAAGGCGATTGGCAGGCGCGTTTTCTGGCAAGGCATGGAGCGAGGCTGGCGGGCCGGGCTCGACGGCGCCACCCAGTGATTGGTAATCCCCACGTTGCATCACAAAGGTCTCGCGCCGTTCCTGTTCAATCATCACCAACGTGGTCGGAGGTTTGATGGCATTGAGCTGTTGATCAATCGCGGCGATGTTTTGATCCAACGCAGCTAAGTCCGCATCCATGGACTCGAAGTGTTTCTGTAACTGTTGGCGTTGTTTGCCGGTCAGTGGTTGCTCGCTGCGCAAAAGGTTGGTGATCGCGGCAGGCAAAACCGGAGCCCTGGGGTCGCCAATCAAGAACGAAACTTTGGGACGCCCCAGTACCCTGCCCTGCCCGTAACGCTGGTCAAGTTCAACCACCAGCGTCTGTTGGGCCCCAGCGGCTAACGGTTTGGCCAACTGGTAGGTTGACCAGTGTTCCTTGGTGAACTGGGGAGCAATGGCCCAGGCAGTGGAGAGCTTGCCATCAACGGCATTGGCAAAGTCGTAATTGCCCTGCGAAAAGGAGGCTTGCTGGGGCATCAATGTGACGCGTTGTAATGCGTTGCTGGCTGCGTTTGGTTGGTCGCCGCCGGTGCGTAACGTCAGTTCATGTAGCACAAAGTTGGTTCTGGCTTTGTCACCGCGGCCGGGGCCTTTGCCGGGCAGTGAATCGTGTCGCAGTGCATCGAGTCGGACAGCCAGCACAGCGGCTTCTTGCGCGTTGTACTGGAAGCGATAGACCGTGTTTTTCTTTGGAATCGCTCCCGAAATCAGGACCGAGTTGTCATCCAGGATTTGATGGGTTTCGCCACCGGTTGTGGTGACTTTGGGACGCGGTGAGACCCAGCGTGGTGAATCGTATTGCTGCAGGCGTCGCTTGGTGTCGGTGATCCAGGCATCGAGCGAGCGTTCTTGGAGTCGCTTCTGCCGCTGCTGTTGAAGTGCTTGCCGTTCAGCCGTTAACGCTTCGTGTTGATTCGCTTGCGGGGCGGACAGGGGCAGCGGCATCGTGGGGCCATAAAAGTCCCAGGTCACGCCGCTGGTGTTTTTGACTTCTAAGGGCGTGTTGTTGAAGTACGCGAATAGTTGGTAGTAATCTTTCTGGGTAAATGGATCGTACTTGTGATCATGGCACTGTGCACATTCCATCGTGGTGCCCAGGAAGACTGTCCCGGTTGTGTTGACGCGATCAAACACTTGTTGCACGCGATTGGCTTCGGGATGCACGCCGGCTTCGACGTTGCAGGTGGGCGTGCGATGAAAGCCGGTTGCGATGCGGGTTTGTTCATCAGCGTCCGGCAGTAGGTCGCCAGCGAGCTGCTCGGTCACAAAGCGATCAAAGGGTTTGTCTTCATTCAATGCGTTGACGACCCAGTCGCGATAGGCCCAGGAGTCGCGCAACTGGTCCGCTTGGAAGCCGTTGGAATCCGCGTACCGGGCTAGGTCCAACCAGTGTCTGGCCCAGTGCACTCCGAAAGCATTGCTGGCTAGCAGTTCATCGACCAGCCGTTCGTAATTTTTCTCGCTGGGGTCGTTGGCAAACTGCTCCGCTTGCTCAATCGTCGCAGGCAATCCGGTTAACGCCAGGGAGACACGGCGAGCGATGGTGCGTGGATCAGCTGGCGGATTGGCGCTTAGATCCATGGCTTTCAACTGCTGTGCAACAAACAGGTCCACCGGGTGCGTTTGAGTGGACTGAGCGAGAAGTTGTTGATCGACTTTGGGTGCAGCATAGGCCCAGTGTTGGGCGGGCGTCACGTGCTCCGGCATCACAGCACCTTGTTCAATCCAAGTCCGCAAGGTGAGGATTTCACGTTCGCTTAACGCCGCTCCATCAAGCGGCATGATGTCGCCGGCTGAATCGTCGGTCACTCGGCTCAATAGCAGCGACGTGCTTGCATCACCGGGGGTGACAATCGGTTCGTCACTGTCAGCCACACCCAGAAAGTCAGCGCGGGTGTTGAGCGCCAGCGAGGCCTCTTGGTTCTTTTGCCCATGGCAGCGATTGCAGTGTGTTTGCAGAATCGGCTGCACGTCTCGTTGAAAGTTGATCTGCCGCGACTTGTTTTCAGCGACGTCGTTTGGTGGTGCGGCCAGCAAGACGGCAGGTGTCACCAGCGACCAACAGCAGAGGAACACGCTGCATAGCAAACCGTTGGCGATCGTGACGCTCGATGGGAACGTTGTCGGCTGGGGAAGGTACATCCGGGAACGCATCGGCAACTGAGATTTAGAGGGGATGGCTGCCAACAAGGCGGGGCAGACGGCGGGAAAGGAGCGACAATCATTTTAGACGATTGTTGTCTCTGATTCAGGATCGATTGAACAAAAGGCCATGAAGCGGAAAACAATCAGGAAAGCCTGCCGGTTGGGGGTGGTTTTGCGAAGCGGCCCGAGGGGGCGTCGATCACACGGCCGTTGCTGACCGTGACGCATTCCTCGTGCAGTTTCTCGGTTTGTGCGTCCGGATTGTTCGGTGGCAAATAGCCGCAGGAATAGACGACCCGCCACCAGGGAAGCGTTTCGCCGTGCTTGGACAGAAAGCGTCCTGCCATGCGGGCCGCGCCGGGACGCCCTGCCGCCGCGGCAAGGTCACCAAAAGTGATCACATGCCCCCGATCGAGCTCTTTCAGAAAACCAGCCATTTCAATTTCAAAGTCCGTCATGATCTCGCGGTCGATGGTGGTTAGAATGGGCCTGGATGGCGCTTCGTCGATTGTCGACATGACTTGGTTTGGCGGCAGACGATGCGCACTGCTCTTTCTGATTTGACACAAGGTTTTGATTCGTGAAACGACGCCAATTTTTGAATACACATCTTACCGCAGCGGCTGGTGCTCTCTTAGCCCCCACTGTGATTCCCGGCCTCAGCGAACTTGCGTTGGCGGATGAAAAACCGACCAAGATTCGACAATCGATCATGGGCTGGTGTTTCAATCCAATGGACACGCTGAAGCTTGCTGGGCATTGTAAGCGAATTGGCTTGGAAGCGATGGAAGGCATCAATTCCAAATGGTATGCCCAAGTCACCGCGATGGGGCTCAAGATCTCGTTGACCGGAAGCCATGGCTTTGCCGATGGACCGATCAACCGCGATAATCACGCAATGGTTGAAGCGAAGTTGCGCGAAGGCATTGATCTGGCTGCAAAGTTTAACGCTCCCAACGTGATCACGTTCACTGGAATGAGTGAGAAAGGGATCAGTGATCAGGCCGCCAAACAGAATTGCCTCGATTGCTGGAAACGTGTGATTCCCTACGCTGAAGAAAAAGGCGTCGGAATTGTGCTGGAACATCTCAACAGCAAGGCTCACATCAATCCAGATGGCACCGTTCATCCGATGAAAGGACACCCGGGTTATTGGGGTGACGATGTGCACTTATGTGCCGATCTGGTCAATGCCGTTGGCAGCGACAAATTTAAACTGCTGTTTGATATTTATCACGTTCAAATCATGAACGGCGACTTGATCTCGAATCTGCAAAAATACCAGAGCATCATTGGTCACTACCACACCGCCGGTAACCCCGATCGCCGCGAACTCGATGAACGCAACGAGATCAATTACCCCGCTGTGATGCGGGCCATTCTGGCAACCGGTTACAACGGCTACGTCGCTCAGGAATTCATTCCCACCAGTGACGATCCCGTCCAGTCGTTGCAGCAAGCGTACGACGTCTGCAACGTCTAGTTTCGTTATCGCAGTAACCGTTGCGGCAGGTTCCAGTTGGATGACGACGCTGAACTCGACATGATCCGCGTCGCCGGTGGTGGCGTGGTCAGAAGCCGAGTCGCTGGTGCTTGCCGATCGGCGTTGTCACCGCTGGGGGCACTCGCCGAGTCGTCTGAGAGTCGAATCAACACTGCCTTGCGAGCAACGTGTGGAGCTTCGCTGCCAGCACTGGAGACAGGACCTTGAACCGTCTGTCCCGCTTTCTCAGACGCTGCTTCGGCAAGTAACAGGTCAGCCAAACTCTCTGTATGATTCGGCACTGGTTTGGCAGGTAAACGCTGTGAGACCGTTTTGGCCGTTGCGGTTTGGGATGCCCGAGCCGGTGCTTGTTGCTCTGATTGACTCACTCGGTTCAGATCGACGGTGGCAGTCCGGTGCGTGGGCTGTTGGGGAACAGGCACCGAGATGGGACGCACGGGATTGAGTGTTTTGGCGTTCTTGATGCTGCCGAATTGAATGTTCGCTGAACGCGGCTTGGCAGCAGCGACTGTCTGTGTGAAATTCGGCAACGGTGGCAGCGGTGCGATCGCGTCGGCAATCACTTGCTTGCCCGCTTGTGGCTGGGCGCGAACCGTTTCCGAGGCAGTTGCGTTGGTTTCAGCAGGAATCTGGCGCCGAATTGGAAACTTGCGGACTGCCAGACGCTTCAGTTGAGGCATCTCTTTAGCGATCAATGGATTCTTGCGAACCATGCCAATGTTCTTTACCGGCGGCGCGAAGATCGTGTTTTGATCGCGGTGATTGACTTCCGCGGTTCGCACATGATAGGACGTCGAGCCATTTGGGATTTGCTGGGTGCTAGCCTGCAGTGGCGACAGGGGTGCCACTTGGGAATCCGGCGCTTGAATGGATTGTGACGTCGCCAGTTCGGCAAATAAATTGACCTGCGTTGGCTGCGTGGTTCCAGCAATGATTGATGTGGGGACCGGCGCAAGCTGTTGAGCTACCGCTGGGTCAATCAGCGGACGCAAACCGACAGCCTGTTCGGTTGCGCGTGCAGAATCTGTTTGTAAAAGCAAACCGATCGCCAGTGGTGCAGCGCAGGCAGTGGTTGCCAACAGCGCAGCGGCGAGTGATTGATGGGAGAAGTGACCGGGCATACGACGCATCCTTGCAAGTCTGCCAAGCGAATGGAGGAATGGATTGGGATCGACTGGGCAGAAAACGGGAGGTCGTTTTTGGGAAGTGCCCGACGATCTTGGAGGTACACCTGAGTTCGGCGTTGTCATTGCAATGGGGCGAGGTGAATCCCCGCCACGGAAATAAAATCGTGGGGCCAGCCTCGGGCAATACCGTCAATCGTGGCTACGAATACAAGCTTGCCATCCGGATTGATGCAAGTGATTTCTACGACCGCAACAAACGGACTCAAGCCGATAGAAGAAAACTGCGTCCCCCCACATCCAATGGTGTCGCAGGATATCGATCAGGATGTCATGGAAGACATTGCGGGTTAGGTGCAGCCTGAGCATCGTAGGGACTGCTCCAACGTTGTGTCTTGCCTCTCATGGAATTGGAATTTCGCCTTCGGTGGGGTGAAATCACCACCTGAGGAGGATTCCGATGTCTCGAAAGAAACGCCGTTCGTTTAGTGATGCCCAGAAAGCTGATGCAGTTCGCCGGCACGTGGAAGATCACGTCCCAGTCTCTCAGATCGCCAATGATCTGGATATTCAACCCACCATGATCCACAACGGGGCAGAACCGGGGACGGTTGATCAGCCAGCCAGCGAACCACCGGTTGCGGAACCTGAGGACCAACCACCGAAGTCGAATGCTTTGTTTCATCTGATTTACGGTCGCAACAATCCGCCACCCTCTCAGTCGAAGCTTCCCGGTGATCAATCACAGCTGCTTGAGTTTCAAGAGTTGATGAACGATCCTACACCCATCAACGAATTGGATCTGGATAGCAAGATGGGATATGTAGAGATTGCCAAGCTAGCTGCTAAAGACGACAAGCAAGCGACGGCGATTCTCCAAAAGCACATTTCCGAAGTGATGAAGCAAGAGCAGATTTCCTACGCCCAGTTCAAGACGGTTACCAGTGGGCTAGTGAACTTGGGCCGACGCTACCAGGTTTATCCGGAATTTCGCGACAAGCAGACGCTGAAGTTTATTGAATCGCATATCGACCTTGGTGATAAATTGCCGCCGGTGGAGGGTTACGGAACTCGGTTTGATGATCCCAACGAAGAGTTGTCTCACGCTTCGATCTGTGGATTGCATGCCGCTGGTCAGGACATTGAGCGTTATGCTGGGACTCATGCAGATATGGTGCAGACGCTTCAAAATGCCCCCAAGCATCAACACCATCAAAACATCAAACAGACCTTGTCACCCTTTCAGAAGAAGGATGAAAGCGGATCGTTTATCGAACAAGGCTCTAGCATTGATTTGAATCAACCTGCTTCGAAGAAGGGCTTCAAATTCGATGCCACTCAGCGAACAAAAGTCCGGAACGATCTGTTCGATGGTTTGAATGCAGTGAAGCAGTTTTCAAACGATTAAGATCGTTTCTTCGTGCTAAATGGGTTCGCCATCACTGGGCATGCGCCAATCGCCTCGCGGTGAGAGGCTGACGGAGCCGACTTTGGGGCCATCGGGAACGCAGTTGCGTTTGAATTGGTTGCGATAAAAACGACTGATGAAGGTGTCCAGCGTGGCGGCAATCGCTGCCTGTTCATACGGCTGGTCGAACGATGCTTGTTGTGCCAAGTACAGAATCTTGTCGCGACCAAACCCATTGCGAACAAAGTGATACAAGAAAAAGTCATGCAATTCGTAATTGCCAATCGATGCCTCGGTGTTCTGTCGAATCTGCCCGTCGGCAGTGGGCGGCAGCAGCTCTGGCGAGATGGGTGTCTCAGCGACTCGGTACAGCACATCACGCAGCGGTTGGTCAAACAAATGGTCGGCGGCGTGACGGATGAGAAACCGGACCAACGTTTTCGGGACCGAGGTGTTCACGTTGTACATCGACATGTGGTCAGCGTTGTAGGTTGACCAACCGAGTGCCTGTTCGCTTAGGTCGCCCGTGCCTAGCACAAACCCGCGACTCATCAGTAGCAGTGTTCTTGTTCTTGCTTGGACGTTTTCGAACGTTAAATCGCCAGCATCATCGGGAGTGGCATTGAGCGCTTGCTGCAAGGATTCGACCGTCGTGCTGTCGTCGATCGGGATGCCTAGCGGTGAGTGTTTTAGCGACAGAAAGGTGTCCAAGCACTGTTGGCGGATATCGATTTCTTCGCCACTGATCCCGGTGATTTCAATCAAGCTCTGAGCGCTTTGCAGAGTGTGTTTTGTCGTGCCAAAGCCAGGCATGGTGATGCCACGGATTGACGAGCGTGACCAGCCGGCCGCCTGGACCGCTTGCAAGGCGACGAGCAACGCCAGGGTACTGTCAAGTCCACCGGAGACTCCGATCGACAAGGTGCTGTCCTTGGGCAGGCAAGACAACCGCTTGACCAAACCAGCTGATTGAATCGCCAGGATTTCGGCACAGCGAGCTGCCAGTGCTGCGCTTGCGGAGGGCACAAAGGGATGCGCATCAACATGCCGCATCAGTTGGGTCGGTGCTGGCTGGACTTGGCCGGCTTCGTGCAGATCGATGATCCGGTATTCCTCTTCGGCGTCGCCAGCAGCGACGTGAAATGATCCAGTTGTGCGCCGGTCATGCGATAATCGCTGTAAATCGATGTCCTGGGTCACGGAGGTTTCTGCAACCCATTCCGGGGTCAGACCATCGCCAATCCGTCTGCTCTCGCCCAGTAAGCGACCGTTTTCGGCAATCAAGCAGTGCCCGCCAAAGACTAGGTCTGACGTCGATTCACCGCTTCCTGATGAAGCGTAGGCATACGCCGCCAGACAACGACCGCTTTGCGATTGCACCAGTTGACGCCGCCAGTCTGCCTTGCCAATCGTTTCATTGCTGGCGGACAAATTGACCAAGACATTGGCACCGGCAACTGCCGCGCGACTGGACGGGGGAATCGGCATCCAAAGGTCTTCGCAAAGTTCAACGCCGATGAGTGCTTGGCCGACGCGAAACAAGAGATCTGTTCCAAAGGGAACTTCCCAGTCAGCGAGCGTGACCGTCTCGGGGTCCGCTGGTCCGGCGGGGTGGAAATGACGAGCCTCGTAAAACTCGCGGTAGTTCGGTATGTAGCTCTTGGGAACAATGCCTGCCAGTTCACCATCGGCATACACTGCCGCGACATTCATCAAGCGATCTTGGACAACCAGTGGCAGCCCCACAACGTAAATCGCCCGTTTGCCTTCGCTGGCCAGCACCAGACGTTCCAGTTGTTCGCTGGCATGGGACAGTAAGGCTTGATTGGCGAAGAGGTCTCCGCAGGTGTAGCCCGTCAATGCCAGCTCGGGGAGCACGACTAGGTCGGCATCCTGCGGCGACAAGGCCTTCAGGATGGCATCTGCGTTGGCGCCGGGGTTGCCGACGTGAGTGGCAGGCGAAATCGCTTGGATGCGGAAGATTCCGTGTTCGAAGTCGGGACCAATCAATGCTGTGCCGGGTGAATGAGTGAGTGAAGGGTGCGAATCACGCTCCGAATTGTATCTGCTTTTCTTCTCAAGACACGCCCCACCGCGTCCGGTTCACTGTCTGATTGCCAGAACGAGGCACGATGGTAGCGGTTGCCAATGTTCGTTTGCAACCATGCGGGAACGCTCGCGTCGCTGACCGTCAGACCCATCCGCACGAATCCTGTGGTCATGCGACGCCTAGTTGCTTGTCCGCTTGATTACACAGTATAGTAGTGCTGACATGTGCATTTCGCCTGACCGATATCCCTTTCCTTTTTCCGGTCAGATCCTGACAGCCATTGTCTGATAACGACCCCATTTTTTGACACTGAGTGAGAACCATGATCCGAATTTTGACTGCTTCGCTTGCTGTGATGATGACTGCTTCGATCGCCCTGGCCCACTGCCAAGTCCCTTGTGGAATCTATGGAGATCAGCGTCGCTTTGAGTCCATGTTGGAAGACGAGCACACCATTGCCAAAGCTCAGGCACAAATCAACGAAGCCACCGGCGCGAAAGCCTCCGCTCAGGTTGTCAATCAAACCGTCCGCTGGGTGATGACCAAAGAAGATCACGCCACCAAGATTCAAACGACCATTGCGTCTTACTTCATGGCTCAACGCATCAAGCCCGGCACGGAAGGGTACGCAAAGAAACTAGCTGCCGCTCACGCCGTGATGGTCGCCGCGATGAAGTGCAAGCAATCGGCCGATCCCGAAACAGCCAAGGCGCTTGAGAAGTCTATTTTTGACTTCTATCGCGCTTACGAAGGCAAAGAGCCAGTCTTCGAGCACTCTCACTGATCTGGATATCAGCCGGTTTTGGCGTTAGCTGGTTGGCGGTTGGCGTTGCCAACCACTTCACCCTCACCTCGCTGACGCTCGACTCTCCCGCCAGCGGGAGAGTTCAGTCACGAATATCAGCCGGTTTTGGCGTTAGCCACGGTTTGGGAATCGATGTTGGCTGGCAGGCCGGTGGCTTACGCCATGGCCGCGATTACTTGTTAAGAGACATCAGATACGCCAGTAAGTTAACCCATTGATCGGGCTTGATCGTTGCTGCCAAATTATTCGGCATTGGGGACAGATTGCTCTGCCGAATGACTTCTATCTGGTCATTGGCGATGGTGATCTCTTTCGCTTGGCTATCGACGACGATCGTTTGCTGTCCCTCACGACGTTTGATCAAACCGGTGATCACACGCCCATCGTCTAGCAATAGGGTGCTGCTGCGAAACGCCACATCAACGTTGCGATTGGGTTGCAGGACGTCTTCGGCAATTCGTTCCCAGCCGCGGCCCGCGATGCCGTCTAGGTTGGGACCGACTTGGCCGCCCTGCCCTGCGACTTGATGACAGTTTGCGCAGTGTTGTTTAAACACCGCCGCCCCCGCTTGTGCAGTGCCGGGGGACTGCCGCGATAACGTCAAGATTTTTTCAGTGAACTGTGTGATCGCTTCGTCGCGTGGTTTGGCGTTGCTTGCCAGAGTTTGTAAGTCGGCTTTGATCTCCGCCGCTGCAACAACACTCCACTGCGCGTTTGTTTCTGGATCAGCGATAGCCAAGGCGGCAATCTTACCGGTTTGGCCCAGCGTTAGCAGAACCGCCGCTCCGGCCTGGTCTGCTGAAAGTGCTTTCGCGATCGCTTTCTGATTTTCGAACGACACCACCGATGTGACGTCGCCAAGTCCCTTGCAGATTTCTGTCATGGACGCTTGCTTGTCGATCACTTTGGGGAGCAACTGGGAAACCTCGGCGACGGTTTGGCGTGACAGGGCTTCGATCCCCAAGCATTTGACCATGCCGTGGGTGATCGCGGTGTGTGAGCGGACACTGGCGGCGCGAGCATACAGCTCTCTGTCCGCCGCTCGATGGCTTTGCATCATCAGATTCGCGAAGTGACGGTTGGGACTGTCAAGTTGCCAATCAATCGTCAGTTGGGCAGCACGGAGACGACGCTGGTGCAGCGGCTGAGGATTCAGTCCCTGAAGTGAAAACTGGCCGACGGCAATCCATGCGTAGGCGGTTCCTGGATCCGCATCAACCACTTCAATGAACGCCTGTTTCCCAGCGTTCTCGCCGGCCTGAATGACAACTGGAGTCGCGGTGTCGGTGCGTGGCGCAGCAGCGGTGGCGATGACCTGTTGTGTTTGTTGATCGATCAGGCGAACCAAATTCTGATTGCCGGCGGGCTTGTCGGGGAAACCGTCGTGACCGGCAACCAGGAATGACAGTTGGGGTGGCAGAGTAAATGGCTGACTACGGCGAATGCCTCGACGTGTTTCGCCGGCCGGCAAGCTGCTGATCAACAAGTGCGGCCCTGCTCCGTCGCTGCTATGACGGCGGCGCGTTGGCGACCACGGATCGGGGCCCGTGTCATCTTGTTCCGCGACATGGCTCCAGCCAACCACGTCAGCCTGACTGGGGTTTAGCTTTCCCGTTTCAGAATCGACATCAAGCAGAGTGTTGACAACGTCGTTCGCCCAGCTGTTCCAGGAAGCTGGCATCGTTGCTTCGCCTTGTTGTTTTGCTCCCTGTTGAAGGGCCGTCAGCAGTTCAGCCTGCAATGCTTGGTTTTCGCCGCAGAACTCGCGTGCCTGATCGATCAGGGCTGTCAGTTTGGATTGGCTCACATGGCTTGCCGCCGTGCGGACGACCGTCTTGAGGTCGATGTCTGATGACTGTGAGACAAGCGAGAGATGCGTGGCCAGATGATTGGCAGCGGAATCGGTTTTGATCGCCAAGCAAACCGAAACAATGTTCGCTTGGTCGATGGGGTTCTGCGTTGATTCAACGCTGGCGAACTGAGACGCAATTTCTAGTTGCCGGCGCAATCCCAGTCGAAGCGCATGCCGAACGTGCGAGTCGGCGGAAGGATGTTGACGCAGGCAATCCAGTACAGCCTGTGGTGTCACCGTTTTTGAGTGCGTTTGTACCGCCCCTGCAGCAGCGAGCACGACGTTGGCATTCGCATCTTGGAGGCCTGTTTCGATCCACTCTTGAACGTTGTCATGGACCAGTGATGGAGAGGCTGCGATGGCACGCAGTGCATGTGTCCGTCGCAGCACGCTGGGCGAATTCAGCAGCGCTGTGATCTGTGCGGTCGCCAAGTGGCCGGTGCGTTGCAGGTACCATAATCCGCCAATGGCGGCCGCGTCGTTGTCGGTCGTGTCAACCAGTTGTGCAACCGAGGCCGCTGCCTTGTCTTTGTATTCGTCAACCAATACGTCACAGGCCGCCATGCGTTGTGGCAAGTTTGGGTGCCCGAGTTGAGCCACCCAGTCTTGCAAGGTACTGGGTGTCTTTGGCTGTTTTGACTTGGGTTGCTTTGTTTCTGAGTGGCCTTTGTAGACCACTCGCCAAATTCGACCGCTGGTGCGATCGCGTCCGGGGTGATCCAGTGGCACTTCATAATGGCCAATGATGCGATTGTAAAAATCAGCGATATACAGTGCGCCATCGGGCCCCACTTTGACATCAACGGGACGAAACCATGGATCATCACAACTCAGGAAGTCTTCTTCGGCAATGGCTTTGAACGAGCCATCGGTGAACTCCAAGCGATTGCGATTCACGCGGCTTGTCATGACGTTGCCGCCGAAACTATTGCCTTGATATTCGGCTGGAAATTGCGGTGCGTTGTAAATTGCGATGCCTGCAATCGCCGTGCTGCCGTGAAGATGATCCATGACTGCGGGCGTGAACCCCATGCCATCATGTGGTTTGCCAAAGCTGGGGCTATAGCCGTCGCGAAGCAGCAAACTGACTGGCTTGGTATGGCAGTCAGCGCTGAACAGATTGCCCAATGGGTCGAAGCACAAACCAAATGGATTGACTTGCCCATTGGTAAAGTGCTCGATCCGCGAACCATCAAGTTTGACGCGAAAGGTGTTGCCCGATTGCATGTGGACTTGGTTGCCATCGCCACCGGTCACGTGGCTTTGATTATTAAAGCCGTGGCAGCAATACAGCCAACCGTCAAAGCCACGCCGCAAACCGTTGACCATCCCATGCGTGTCTCGACTGGTATCGAACGGTCCATACAGAACTTCTCGTTGGTCGGCTTTGCCATCGCCGTCGGTGTCACGCAGATGAAGCAAGTTCGGAATGCTGAAGCAAATGGCTCCGTACCCCAATGGGTAAAGACCGATTGGAATGTTTAAGTTGTCTGCAAACTGCACCGCTTGCTCGCGATAGCCGTCTCCATCCAGGTCGGAAAGCACCGTGATGCGATCCGATCCCTGGCCCAGTTTTGCGGGGTACGGATATTCGGCGCTGCTGGTCACCCAAAGATTGCCTCGCGCATCAAAGGCTAGATTCATGGGTTTGGCAATCGCCGGTTCTGCCGCCACCAGTTGAACTTCAAAGCCATCAGGGACTCGAAAGCTGGCGAGTTGCTGCTGCGGTGTTTGAGGTTCAGTGGTCCGAACAGGCTTGGCGAATTCGTCTGGTTCAGCGGAGTGGAGTTGGATACCACTGATCGTCAAACTGATCCAACCGATTGCGCAAAGAAGTCGGCTGAGGGAAAGCTTGCGGAGGCGGGCGGCAGGCATGTGCAATGTTCGGGCAGGAAAGGGAGGCGACGGCCAGGAGTTGGTGGGGAGGCCGCGCATTTTACACCAAGCTGCCCATCAGCCTGGCGGTTGGCCGATCAGGTTTTTTCGGGCCGCCTCGTTCGAAATCGGGTTCAGCAGCGGAGCGATGCAAAAAGTAGGGCTCAGATTGGCCAGGCGAGGGGTGGGGCGAAAGTTTCTCTGGTGTTTGCTGGACATTTCTCTACAATGAGACGTAGGAATGCCTCCCTTCCGCCGCAACCCGATCGGGTGCGGTCCCGCCTCTGATTTCAGGATAACGTCGTTGTGACACAGACCCGTGTTCATGTGATTGCGGCTGCTCGGTTTCTGGTGAAAATGCCAGCTCGCAGTGGCCAATCTTCAAACGCTCGAAATGAAACCTCGTGCCTGGCCCGCATGGTGTTTGCTTTGGTCGCGGCGGTCGGTTGCGGTGCGCTGTCCACCGCTGGGGCTGAGGACACACCCCAGCAGGCGGCACGGCAACAGGAGAACTTGCAGGCCTGGAAGGCCAATGGTCTGCCGCTGATGCAGGCTTTCTGTGTCGATTGCCACAATGCAGACAACGCGGAAGCTGGATTGGATCTGACGCCTTATGAAACGCTGAGCGACCTGACGGCGGCAGAGATTCGACGAGTCACAGAAATGGTGCAATTCGGCGCCATGCCTCCCGTCGATGCCGAGCAACTTGAGATTGAGGATCGCAAACAGCTGGTGCAAGCGTTGGAGTCCACGCTTTATTCGGCGAGTTGCGATCTGACTCCCAAAGCCGGCAAAGTCACCGTCCGGCGGCTCAATCGTAGCGAATACAACAACACCGTCCGCGATCTATTCGGCCTGGATTTGCGGCCCGCGGAGACGTTCCCATCGGATGAAGTGGGAGCCGGATTTGATAACAATGGCGATGTGCTCTCTCTGAGCCCGATGTTGGTCGAAAAGTACATGACCGCCGCCGAGGACGTGTCCCAGAAAGTGATCATCGATCCTCGAGAGTTGCCGCGGTTGGATCTGAGCGTCGCTCCGGATCGGATTCCCGTTTTTGGCGACTACAAAATTGGTAGCTTCAACGGTCGGTTCTTGACCGAAGAAGCGTTCGCGTTCTTTGACGTCGATGCTCCTTACGCAGGCCGTTACACGTTCAGTGTGCGAGGTGGTACCAGCGAAGACAGTCAGGATCCTGTTCGCGTTGCCATTTGCAACGCCGATGGCAAAGTCATCGGTGTTGACAGTTTGAAATACTTTGGCGGCGGCGGCGGTAGTGATAGCATGCGTGAGGACGTGCAGCTGGAAAAAGGGAAGCAGCGATTGCTGCTGATCCCCGTGTTCGATGAACGCGAATTGAAGGTCAATGAAACGGTTTTGGACGTCGCCAAATCACTCGATGCCAAGCGAGCGAGCGAAATGCTGAAGGCTTTGGAAACGCCACAAAAGCCAAGTGGCCGATTCGATCGCGGCGAATTTCCGTTCATGTTTCGCAGTTTCCAAGTCAATGGCCCGCACAGTTTTCCAACAGAGGCCTATCCGCCAAAACAGTTTGCCTTGGTGCGCAGAGTTCCCCCGCGACGTGGCTCAAGTTATCGCGATGTTGCCAAAGTGTCGGCAGAGAACCTGAAGCCTGTGATGCGTTTCATGTTTCGAGGTCCGGTCAGTGATGATGAAGTCATGCCATACGCTCAGTTAGTTGAAGCGATGACCAAACGCGGCGAGTCCTATCACCGCAGCATGCAAATCGCATTGTCTGCATTGATGGTCAGTCCGCGATTTTTGTTTCGCGTTGAAACCGCTGAAAACGATGTCCAGCCCGACGAAGCAGGCGACCTGCCCCTAACGCAGCATCAGCTGGCCTCGCGGCTATCCTATTTTCTTTGGAGCAGCACTCCGGACGAGAATTTGCTTAATCGAGCTCGTGATGGAAAACTCAGCGGCGACGAAGTGACACGGCAAGTCGCTCGCATGATCACCGATGCCAAGGCAGATTCGTTGGGAGCTGATTTTGCAGCCCAGTGGTTGGGCTTGCGAAACTTGGAGACCCACGAGGCCGATGCGGCGAAGTTTCCTGAGTTTTCTGGCCCGCTTAAACAGGCAATGAACCAGGAAACTCAGCGTTTGTTCCTGCACTTGCTGCGCGAGAATCGTCCATTGAGTGAACTGTTGTCTGCCGACTACACGTTCGTCAATCCAGTGCTGGCTAAGTTCTATGGGATCGAAAAACAGCTCCAGGGTGACAGCGAATTTGTCAAAGTTTCGCTAACCGATACACCTCGGCGTGGGTTGCTTTCCCATGCCAGCGTGCTGACGGTGACTAGCATGCCTACGCGAACCAGCCCGGTTTTGCGGGGAAAATGGATTCTGGAAAGTGTGCTGGGAATTAAGGCTCCCGAGCCGCCAGCCGGGGTTCCTGAGCTAGAAGAGTCGAAAACCGCCGGCGAAAACGCTACACTAAGAGAGCAATTGGAGCTGCACCGAGAAAGCTCAACCTGTGCCTCGTGCCACAAGGTGATGGATCAATTGGGATTCGGGTTGGATGACTTTGATGCCATTGGACGATACCGTACCAAGGATCAAGGCCAGCCGATCGACGCCAGCGGTGCCTTGCCTGACGGTCGAGCCTTCAACGGCGGTGCTGAGCTAAGCCGCGTGCTGAGCCAAACCGAAGGCGAAGCCTTGGCGCGAACCATGATCAAACACATGCTGACCTTCGCAATCGGCCGCGAGTTGACTCCGGACGATCGTTGTGAAGTGGACGCGATGGTGGACTCCACTCGCGACGGTGGCTTTAAGGTCGCGGACATCGTGCAAGCGGTGGTCGCCAGCCGTCCGTTTCAGTTTCAGTCAACGGATCTCCCTTAAGCCCTGCCTGTTTTCAACCTACCCCTTTAGACGATCCCCTCGTCGTCACTCCGAATTCAATCCTACCCTTGCGGAGCGTGAATGATGTTTAATCTGAACGATAAATCGATCGATCGCCGAATGGTACTGCGTGGCTCAGCTGCGGTCCTGGGATTGCCTTTGCTAGAGGCGATGACGCCCCTGGCACGCAGTGCCTATGCCAGCTCTGATGAAGTCAAAGGCACCGTGCGAATGGCTGCCGTGTTCGTTCCCAATGGCGTGATTGTTCCTAAGTGGCGTCCAACGCGGGGCGAATCGGGGCAGCAAACCGATTGGCAGCTTTCCGAAACGCTGCAACCGCTGGCTGATCTGAAAAGCAAGATTAACGTGATCGAGAACTTGACGCTCGACAACGGCCGCGCTCACCGTGACGGTGCTGGCGATCACGCGCGGTGCGGCAGTACCTTCTTGACCGCAGCCCGACCGCTAAAAACCAGCAGCAACATTCGCTTGGGCATCTCGGTGGACCAAGTCGCTGCCCAGCAATTGGCTGGCAAGACTCGACTGCCTTCGATTGAATTGGGCCTCGTTGGTAGTCGCAACGCGGGTAGCTGTGACAGTGGTTACAGTTGTGCCTACAGCAGCAATATCTCGTGGCGGAACGAGTCCCAGCCGATGCCCAAGGAAACCATTCCACGCCAAGCTTTCGAACGCATGTTCGGTGGTGGCGACATCGGTGAACGTCGCGAGCGAAATGCGATTCGCAAAAGTATTCTCGATGTCGTCCGTGGCGATGCTGATCGGCTGATGAAGCAGTTGGGCAAAAGCGACCAACGCAAAATGGACGAGTACTTCGTCAGTGTGCGTGAAATCGAACAGCGGATCGAGCAAAGTGAAAAAGCCGATCAAGAGGCCTTGCCTGATATCGAGATCCCCTTCGGCCGAGTGGACGCGTTCCGAGAACACGCACGCTTGATGTTTGATCTGATGGTGATCGGTTTTCAAACCGATACCACTCGCGTGGCCACCTTGATGCTGGATAACGCCGGTGGCAATCGCCGCTATACCGAAATCGGCGTCAGCGATAGCCATCATGGTATGAGTCACCACCGTGACAAGCCTGAACTGGTCGCCAACCTCGCCAAGATCGATCATTACCTGATCGAACAGTACGCGTACTTCTTGAACAAATTGAACGAGACCTCTGACGCGGCGGGATCGCTGCTCGATCAGTCCATGGCCTTGTACGGCAGTGGAATCAGCGACGGCAACCGCCACCAGCATCACGATCTGCCTATCGTGATGGCAGGCAGTGCATCGGGGCAGATGGAAACCGGTCGCTTCATCGATGCCGGTCAAGAGTGTCCCATGGCGAACCTGTTCCTGTCGATGCTGGACATGATGGGCACACCGGTTGATGAAATCGGTGACAGTACCGATCGTCTGAAAGTCTAATCAGCCGAGCCGCAGGCCGTTAGGCCCCGTTTTTTGCAGCGCCGTATTTGTTGTGACAAGAACCGTGCCTAACGCCAAAACGGCTGATGGGATTAGCCGTTAGGCCCGCTTTTTTGCAGCGCCGTATTTGTTGTGACAAGAACCGTGCCTAACGCCAAAACGGCTGATGGAACGCTGGCGATCACCCAAACGCATGACGTGGGCTATTTTTCTAGAACCCACCACAGCTGATGGAGAGCTGGTTCTGCTGGCAGTTGTTTGTTGAGCTGCTTGGAAAGCTTCTCAACATCGCTTGGCAAGGTTGTCAGGCCTTGCATGTAACCAAGGTGACGCACTTGCTCGTCGTAGTCTTGAATGTCGGACAGCCAAGATGCTGGCAGCTCGGCATGGTCGCCAGGAAAGTCCAGTAGCAGCATGTCTTTCAAGGTCGGGCCTTGCAGCTCTGCGGACGCTTGATTTTGGCGGTTCTGGCGAGCCGATGGACGTGGCGGTTTCTTGGTGGGCTTGATGAGCACAGGCTGAGCCAGGATGCTGCCCTGCCCTACGGTCTCCAGCGGCATGCCCATTTGTTGCATCGCCAGTTCGATCCGTTGTGCTCGCTTGGATTCAGCGGTCTGAAACGCCGCTGCAAAGGCACTCACTTGGCTAAACGCGGTTTGGCGATCTTCGCTTGACGCCATGCGAATGGAGTCGATGCTCAGCGCGTCTGGGACGCTGCGGTTGCTCATGGGTGAGGCGATGATCAGCGCCAGTGTCCGAGTCAGGTCAAAGTGACTGGCCTTCAAATCATCGGTCAGTTGTTGACGCAGTTGCAACAGTTGCGGAGCGACCGGAGCCGCCAAGTTGTCGCTTGCCGATGCAACCAAAGGGCGACCATGGACCATTTTCCATAGCGAGTTCACAATCCCATTGGCCAGCATGTCGCTTCCGACCAGCGATTGGCTCCACAGTTGGTAATCGGACATGGCATCCGATCCATCGTCTAGGAACTTGCTGCTGACACGTTGCGGTGCCGCGGCTTGGCGTTTGTCGGGGCGTTCGTAAAAGATGTACTTGTTCTTGTCCTGGCGAACTACCCAGCGATTGTTTTCACGCTGGACGGTGTTGCTGACCAGCGACAGCATGGACATATAGTCTTCTTGAGTCGCGCTGCTGCCTACTTCTGAGTCATGGCAGCGAATGCAACGCAAGTCGGCATTCATTGACAGACTGGCAAGTCGGCGTGTCATCTGGTGATGGACATCTTGTTTTCGACCGCTGCCATGACCGAGTGCATCGTACCATCGCGATGACATCGGGTCGGTGCCAGCGATTAGCGAGGTTAGCTTGACGTCAAGCGGTTCGCTTTGCAGGGCAACCGTCTGGGTCAGGTCATCGATCAAGTCCTGATACTGCTGGAGCCCGGACTCTGGCAATTCGCTGGCGGTGGCCAGAAACTGCTTAGCGATCTGCGGGGTGTTCTCAGAGGACTGTAGGACCAGGTGCAGAGTTTCAGGGTCAGCAATTGCGTCAGTCGGCAGGGAGAGCCCCAGTCGCTTGTTCAGGCGTGAAGCGACCTCGAAATCGCTTGTCGCGGCGGTTGGTTCGATATCGCTTGCCCGCCAGTACTGTTGGATCAGTTCGCTGTTCTGACGCGCAATTTGATGAATTGGCAGCGAAGCGGGGGCTGGACGCTGAACGTTCGGCAGGATGTCCGGGCCGTTTGGATTGCCGACCAAGTCAATGGGAACGGTGTCCGGTTCGAGGCGATCTGGCATGATCACCGCGTCAGTGCCGGAGGTTCCATTGTCGACCAGTTTTGGGTTTTCATCGACCAGCGGGAAAGGCTTGACGTCTGTCGCTGGAGTGGCGAGTGGATCAGTGGTTCGCCCTGCAGCATCGTCGCTGGCGAGCTGCGTTGGGTGACCATCGGTCTCGCCGGTCTGCTGACCGTTTTCCGCTGGTGGCGGTTGTTTGGCGATAAAGTTACCGTCGTTGTCGTCGCCAAACTGGCTGGCCACAAACATGACCAAGATCGCTGCGGCAATGGCTGCCATCGCGGTCAGCAGGCGACGTTTCGAAGCACCACTTGTGCGGGCAGCGGGCTGGACGGTGGCTGTTTCGCGTGGCGTTTGGTGGAACGCTTGGGGACCACTAAGTTCAGCCAGGATCGGCTGCGTCAAGTCTGGTGGGGTTTTTCGCCGTGACTTACGCGATGGCAGAAATTCAGCAAGCAGCGTGTCGATGATCGGATCACGATCTTCGCTCTCTGGTGGTTCTTCCTTGAGACGCCGTAAGATCTGATTGGTCAGATCAGGTGGCTGGCTGCGGTCATCGGCGTCCCGGGCAATGAACTCAGCCAACAGCGCATCGATCATCGGATCGGCGTCGTTTTCGGGTTGGCTAGGCTTCTGGTCCACGGACATCAGTTGATTCGTTTCAAAAATGTAGGTGTTTCAATTATCTAAACGCAGATCGCGGTGGAAAGTGTTCAGATTTCAGTCGACAGTTTCAATTTTTCTTCCACACAGGATCGCAGTTGTGCCTTGGCACGTTGCATCAAGTTTCGGGCACCGTGATCGGTGATCCCCAGGGCTTCGCCGATTTCGACGCGTGTCGCATCGCTATCAAAACGCATTCGCAGGGCGATGCGTGCTCTCTCGGTCAGTTTCTCGAAGCACTGCTGTAGGGCTTCGACGGCCGCGTCACCGGTGATGTCTTTTCCGGCCCAGCGATCCCAGTACTCATCTAATAACTCGGGTTCACTAACGGTTTGTACTCGTCCAAGTTTACGATGACGGGAAACCAGCAAGTTGTATGCGGTTCGGCGCAGATAACCTGCGGTTGCGTTGTCATTATGTTGAACGAAATCGTCGTGCCGCAAAACCCTTAGAAAGGTTTCCTGCGTCAAATCGTCTGCTGTGGCATCATCGCAGCCCAGCATGCGCAAGTAACGCCAGACTCCGCGTTGGTGGCGGCGAATCAGTTCCTCGGGATCCAGGCTTTGCGTTGCCGCGTGATCGCTGAGGGGCTGTTTGCCAGCAGACTCCTGATCGGTGGGATCGTTTGCCAACGCAGGGTGACCGTTTGGGGCAGATAAATCGGCTTCGTTCTCGCGTCCGTTGACTCGCGTGGAGTCTTGCTTCCCCGTGATTGGGGAGGCATTGGAGCGGGAATCATTGTTCCTAGCCGACGAACGGTCGCCGCCTCGTTTTTTGGGCCGTCCCGAGGCGGGACGGCGTTTTGTTGCATCGACTGAGACGGATAAGTCCCTAGAATCCGTGTTCTCGTCGCGTTGACGCGACGAGGCAGGAAGGTCTTGGGGTGTTCCGGTTGCAATTAAGCTTGAATCGGAAGCGGTTGAGGCAGGATGGCCCGTTCCCAGTCGATCCACCAGTTTAGCCTACCAGTTCGGTAATCGCCTTGCCACCGTTTGCGATTTTCATCGGACGGCGGTTCTTGCTCATGAACGTGGTTTCCAGGCTGATATCAAGTCCCTTGACGACGGTCGCCATCAAGTCTTCAGCGCTGTAGGGCTGAGACTCCACCCGGGTGCCGTCGCTGCTGGTTTCACCAACCGCCAGGCCACCCTTGATGCCAGCTCCGCCGACAACGCATGACCACGAGCGAGCCCAGTGATCGCGACCAGCATTGGCGTTGATGCGAGGAGTACGACCAAATTCACCCATCCAGATCACGGCGGTGTCATCGATCAGCTCACGTTGCTCAAGGTCTTCGACCAGGGCGCTCATGGCTTGGTCCAATTGAGGCAGTTTGGTGTCAGCCAACGTTGCGTGAACGTTGTTGTGCAAGTCCCAGCCGCCGAGATCAACTTCGATGAATGGCACACCCGCTTCGACCAAACGACGCGCCAGCAAGCAACCTTGGCCGAAGCCGTTGGTGCCGTAGCGTTCTTTGGTCTTTTCGTCTTCCTTTTCAACGCGGAAGGCTTCCATTTGCTCGCTGGTCATCAGGTCGAAGGTCTTCTTCAGGACCTTGCCGTGTTCGCCGGCGGGCAGATCGCGAGTTCGCTTGGCGAAGCCGCTTTCGATTTCGTGCAGGGCAGCCATTCGCTGGCGCAAGCGAACGTCTTCCATCGACATGTTCAGGTTGCGGATGCGGCCATTGCTGGTCACCGAGAAGGGAGACCATGCCATTCCCAAGAAACCTGGTCCAGCCGAGCCACCGCCAACGGTGACGAAGGGAGGAATCTCAAGCTCGGGACGCTGGGCCATTAGTTCGTGAGCCACAACAGCACCGTAGCTGGGGTGCTCGATGTTGGGGTTAGGAACGAAGCCGGTGTGCATGTAGTAGCGGCCACGGTTGTGGTCAGCTTCGCGAGTCGACATGCTACGCACGATCGACAGGTTGTGCATTTGCTTGGCGGTCAGCGGCATGTGCTCGCTGATCTGCATGTCGCCAGTGGTTGAAATGGGCTTGAAGGGACCGCCGGTGACAGCGCCGGGCTTCAGGTCCCAGATGTCGATCGTTGGAGGACCACCACCCATCCAAAGCATGACTGCCGACTTGCGTTTCTTTCGCATCTCTTCAGCGTTGGCTTGGATCGATGATCCCAGCGTCATCGCTGCCGACAGTGCAGCTGACGAGCCTGCCATGTGGTTCATGAAGTGACGGCGGCT
Source organism: Stieleria bergensis (assembly GCA_007745635.1). Classification (GTDB taxonomy): domain Bacteria; phylum Planctomycetota; class Planctomycetia; order Pirellulales; family Pirellulaceae; genus Stieleria; species Stieleria bergensis. Next base: position 5,101,470 of record CP036272.1, on the reverse strand, counting down.
CATCCCCTGTGGTGTTTTCCAGCTAGAATTCATGGCAATGCCTTATTTAGAAGAGACTTAGAAAGTTTGATTGGAAAGTGTTGGTTCGACTTTAAAACGGTGATTCGCAGGGTTTGAACCCAAGTTTGGGCACAAACCCTCAAAAGGATTGCAATTCATCTAGTGTTGCAAGATGAATTCATTGCTGTTCAAGATCGCCCACCAGACGTCTTGTAGCATTTCGCCCTCTTTGCCCTCGCGAGCGCGGAAGAGGCTGCCAGCGAGTTGCAGTTCTTTCTTGGTCGGTTTGCGTCCCAGGCCGGCCAAGTACAGGCCGTTGACGCGGTCGGTCGTGGTGCGACCGGTGCTCAGCAGACTGTCCAGGAAGCTGCCCTTTTTGAGGCTGGTCGCGTTCTTGGTCAGTTCGCCATTGAACAGCATCAACGCTTGTGGGATCGAGCCATTGAAGGTCGTCGCTTCGTCGCCTTCGTCGGTGCCAAAGGTGACCGTGAACTGGCGTAGCCACTCGCGGCGTTTGCGTTCCTGGTCTTCGTAGGTTCCCGAGGCAGTCCCGCTGGCTACGGTGACCATCGAGTGGTACAGCTGCTCAGCACTCATCTGACGCAAGTAGAAACGCGAGAACTTAGGCGATTCGCCAACCGACGGGTCGTCGATTTTGTTGTTCGTGCCCAGCACTGAATCCAGTGCATATGGCTTGCTAAGGGTGATCCACAGAATCAGCTCTTTGATGTCGTAGCTGTTTCCACGGAAAGCCTTGCCCAGTTCGTCAAGCAGTTCGGGGTGCGTGGGGATGTTGTGTGGGCCCATGTCGTCAATGGGACGGGTGAAGCCGTGGCCCAGGAACATTGACCAGTAGCGGTTGACGGCCATTTTGTCCATCGCATCGCTTTCAAGCATCAGTCGGCCCAGTTCGCTGCGACGCTTGACCTGATCAACCAGTCCGCTGCGACCGATCTCGGTGCCGTCGGTAAAGACGGGGAACGCTGATGAGAGGTAGCCGTTTCGCAGTTCGTAGTAAATCAAGGCTTCCTCAGGGTCGCCACCTTCACCTGCGAAGTCCTCGTTGACCAATTCGGCGTAGTCGATATCGCGAGTGCCATCGACATAACGCTGCAGGCCACGTGTCTGACGGAAGAACGAGTTGAATTCCCAGAACTTCTGTTGTTTCCAGTCGTTGAACGGGTGATTGTGGCACTGAGTGCATTGCACTTGCTGGCCCAGGAAAATTCGCGAAACGCTACTGGTCGCCAATGTTCCGTCTTCTTCGTTGACCTTGCCGATCAAGAAGTTCACGGCGCCATTGAAGTTCGGTGAGCCCGGCTTGGTGTCACCTTCGGCGGTCACCAATTCGTAAACCAAGCTGCTGTAGGGCTTGTTGCTGGCAAACGAGTCACGCAGGTACTTCATCAAGCCATCGCGACTGGTCAAGTCACGGCGATCGTTCCCGCCGCCACGGCCGATTAGCATGTTGGCCCAAACGGTCGCCCAGTGGTTGGCGTATTCTTCGGTGTATTGGTCGTCGTACAGCAGGCTGCGAACAAGCTTGGTACGCTTGTCTTTACTGCGGTCAGACGTGAACGCTTTGCTCTCTTCGAGCGTGGGAATGCGGCCCAGGATGTCCAAGTAAACGCGGCGACACCAGACTTCGTCTCCGGCGCCTTTGGCGGGCGAAATTTCGTAATCGGCCCAGCCTTGTTCGATTTGCTGGTTAATCAGCGCGACCTGAGGCAACTGGCTCTGCTGAGCACTTGCAGCGGAAAGTGACATCGTGGCAGAAACCACGATGCACAAGAGGTAGCCCACCCCTCGGATTGGCAGGCTAGATCGGTTCGCGAACGTCCACATCATTGGTTGACCTGTTCCCGGTAAGGACACGAAGAAAAGCATAGGAAAACTAGAGCAGCAGTCAGTTGCTGCACTCTAGTAACGTCTACTACCGGTCATGGTACCTGAATGAATCCCCTGATTCAGATTCAGAATCGGAAATTCGCGGACATTTTGCGAACAGACCCCCGGTTTTAAGGGGTTCTTATGGATGGCGTCTTGATGACTCGCTCGGCAGGGGCGTTTTCCCGACAGTGGGGTGATTGCCCATGCGCTGCCAATCTTTCACCAAGTCACCGCAATGCGACCGCTTAGCGGATCTGAAACCTGTCCAGCATGGCCGGCGGTTGCCTCGTTTCCTGAGCCACGTTGCCGTTGGGGGTGGTTCCCGGCGACGTCAGCCAGCGGCGGCGCAGGAACACCGCTGCGTGGTTGGCTGGATGGCTGCGGTTCAGGCCGGGATTTCCAGGCAATCGGTTCACGTAAAAAGCAGCTGCCTCCGGGGTTGGGAACCAGGTTGCGTAGCCAGCAGAGCACCATTGCCCCGTGCCGATCTGCAGGCACTTCAGTCGCCCAAGCTGGTCCGCTGACAGGGGCCCCTGTTCTCGGTAACTGCCGATCGTCGGTGAACGCTGCAGGCGGCTGAGCAGGGTTGCTGACAGGTCGGCAAGGCGTTCAGGGCCGGCGGCCATCGCCTGGGGGAAGCTCAGGCGGATGATCACCCAGCCCATTTCCAGTTTCGCCTCAGGCGGCCTGAGGGCCTGGTCGCGTGACGGCTGTTGCCGCTGGGGGGATGGTTCCTGCCCTTGATCGCTGTGCAAGCATTGGCCGCTTGGGCTGCGTCTGGCAAGGGTTTCACGGCCTTCTTGGCAGGCCAATTCGAGTTTGAATTCGGGTGCGAGCTGGATCATCAGAAGCCTCGTTGCAGATGGGATGAACCGGAAGCGGTGGAGTTGTTTTGAGGATTCTGCAGGTGGGGGTGACACCTTTGGTCAAGCCCCGTGAAAGCTTCTTGGATTTGGGATCAGCGGCCGGACGCCCAGTAGCCTGCATGCCGGGCAGTGTCCAGCAGCCTGCTTGAATCATGAAGATTGTTGGTCGCCGGGCATTTTCCGCGTCTTCCAGTCGATTGACCGGAAAAATTGGCCGATTCGGTCTTGTAATGCGCTGGTAATTCATCAATTCTTAACTTAATAGGGGTTGATGGCGTGTCCTTTGTGGAATCGCCGTTAGAACTTAGTAACGAGACGAAGTGTCTGAGGCCGTGCACGAGAGCACCTGAGGTACCGAGAGATGTCCTTCCTAGCAGTTGAAATGCAGCATTGGATGGCGTGCGGAGTGATCGCACTGCTGATGCTGCTGGCCTTCATTGGCGGGCGACGTCTTTCTCGGGGGCACTATCAACGCAAGCCGATGCTGTTGGTTTGCACGCTGCTCTTTTCGCTGTTGTTTACCGTCGGCTTGGGCAGTCATTTGGCTTGGTTCTCAATCATTCCCTCCACCGCCACCTTGGCACTGGGGAATTGGTTGCCCGTTTTTCTGTGCTTTTGTGCAGGCGTTTCCTGTGCCGCTGGCTATTTGGGAAAGCTGTTTCGGGGCAGCACTGCGGTGACTTTGGTGGCCTTGAGTTTGGTGTCTTTGGTGGGCCCATTGGTGCGGCCCATTCTTTCGCCGATTGAATTGTCTGTTGAGGCGCAATGGCGCAACGGCGTTTGCTTGCAAAGTCACTCCGCAAGCTGTGGCCCGGCGGCGATTGCAACTTTGCTTCAGCAGACTGATACTCAGCTCGGCCGGGCCTCGTTAGGCAGAGTTGGCAGTCAGCTGTTAGATGATCAGGCCGGCTGTGAACGCCTTTTGGCACGCGCTTGCCTGACCAGCAAGCACGGGACGTTGCCCCAAGGGTTGCTGGGCGGATTGCGCTGGGCGGTTGGTGATTCCGGATTGGACGCCTTTGCGGCCGATCGTGACCCCATGCGGTGGCCAGCCAAGCAGCAATTGCCCAATGTGGCGATCGTGCGTTTTGCCGGTCCAGATGGTGGCTCAGGCATGCCGTCCTTTATCGGTCAAACGAATGAGTACCACGCCATCGTCGTGCACCGCCGATTGCCTGATGGTCGCTGGATCATCGCAGATCCTGCGGTTGGATGGGTCGTCTGGGACGATGAGATGTTTCACCGGCGATTCACGGGAAATGCGATCTATCTGAAGCAGATTTAGGCTTCACGGCTCGCTGTCAAAGGCCTGGCGATGGTTGCTTGTGGGGGCCGAGTTCCGCGCGGCGATGGCGACCAGTTGAATGCCGCGCCGGTGCCGATTGGATTCTCGCGCTTCCGGTGTACAGTGAACGCATTGCGGTGATTTAGTTGACCTGACGGACAATCTCCAGCAAGAATTTTGTTGATTTGGGTACTCAATCGGTCGATTCAATGTTATACAGCTAATGGTTTCGGTCTCATACCGGCGTTCGGGTTCCAGCGAATCATCGTTGGCCCATCCCCGATCGCCGGCGTGTGACGCAGCGAACCGGTTATAGCAGCGATGTCTTGGAGTCATTTGGGGGCCATTGCCAACGACTCTTCCGTCGACACCGTTGCTGTAAAAACGTTTTTCATGTCACTTCACAATTTCACCCTCGGTCGAAGTTGTGTTCGTGGGCGATCGCACGCCTCTTGAAGTAATCCGTCCTAGCGTTTGCCTGGGAAGTTTGTGGGCACACAGCGACATTGGTCGTGTGCTGTGCTTGCCAAGGAATCTTCTTTTGACTCGGCAATTCGCTGGCGACCACCGCGCGATGGGTGTGATTTGGAGAAGCGATCTCTGCGTTCTCATCACACGCACGACTCTTTGTTATGAAAGGTGTCAGGGTGATTGAGGGAGGTTGAGGGCGAGTCTCGGGACCTGGGAATCAAGCAGCCTGCAACTCGACACACCGTCTTCATTGCTCTCCGGCGATGCAAACTGTGTGCAAGTTGATCCAACGGGCTTGTTTTGCATTCGAACGGGTGGACGGATTGAGCTGGCATGATTGAAAAAAAGCCAACATCATGACTATCCAAACCGGCGCTCGATTCGTTGTCCAAATCCAAAGTTACTCTTTCGAACGGCTCCTCTGCGACAGTTGACGCAGATCAGGTGGATGACGCAGTTGCGTCGACCACTGTTGGAGCTTTAGGCGTCTCAGCCAGCGTCTCAGCCAGCGTCTCAGAGCATGCTGATAAGCTTGAGCTTTGCCAGCAATTAATTGGCTATCAGTTCAATAACATTGAGTTGTTGCGAAATGCACTGACTCACGCTTCCGGTGCAGCACACCGCTTGGCAAGCAATGAACGTCTGGAGTTTCTGGGCGACTCGGTGCTGGGGTTCGTCGTTTGTTCTTGGTTGTACGAAGCCTATCCCGAGTACAGTGAAGGTGACTTGACCAAGATCAAATCGGCAGTGGTCAGTCGCCGCACCTGCGGAAAAGTCGCTTGTCAGATCGGGCTCGACCAATGTTTGATCGTCGGCCGCGGCGTGACTCGCAATCGTAGCTATCCCAGGTCATTGGTCAGCGATGCCTTTGAATCCGTCATCGCGGCCGTCTATTTGGACGGCGGTCATGAGGTGGCTCGAGATCGCTTGCAGAGCTGGCTAAAAAGTGAAGTTGAAATGGCGGTGGAGAGCCAAGGCGCTTCGAACTACAAGTCCACGTTGCAGCAGCGCGCCCAGCGCGACATCGCCTGCACGCCACTGTATCGATTGAAGCAAGAGACCGGTCCCGATCACTGCAAGTCATTCTTGATTAGCGCCGTGATTGATGGCAAAGAATATACCGCCGCCTGGGGCAACAATAAAAAAGAAGCGGAGCAGAAAGCGGCCGCCAACGCGCTGGCAGAAATGAGCAAGCAAAACTTGCCATTTCCCCTGCCCGAGTCGCCGCCCGAATAAGCTTCACTCCAGCAAGTGCTTCACCCGCACAGCAGCTGGCAATCGATTGCCAGCCCATGTCTTGGCTTGCAGGCAGGTCGGCTTGCAGGCAGGTTGGCTTGCAGGCAGGTTGGCTTGCAGGCAGGTTGGCTTGCAGGCAGGTTGGCTTGCAGGCAGGTTGGCTTGCAGGCAGGTTGGCTTGCAGGCAGGCACGGGCCTGCGGTAGGCACGGGCCTGCGGCAGGCCAGCGGAGTCATTCAGCCTAGTAAGTCACCAGGGCGGTGCCCCAGGCGAGTCCGCTGCCAAAGCCGCACAGCAGGACTTTTTCCCCGCGTTGCAATTTGCCAGCTTTGATCGCTTCGTCCAAGGCCAGTGGAATGCTGGCCCCTGAAGTGTTGCCATAGCGGTCCAAGTTGACATAGATGCGATGGCTTTCTACGCCCAGGTCAGAGACCGCTGAATCAATGATTCGTTGGTTCGCTTGGTGCATCACGACTAATGCCAGTTGATCAGCGGTTGCACCGGCATGATTCAAGACGTCTTTGGCGCTTTCATCAAAGACCCGCACCGCCCATTTAAAGACATTGCGGCCGTCCATCTTCAAGTACTGCAAGCCTTGTTCGCGAGCGGCCTCGGTCAACGGTTGTCGTGTTCCACCGGCGGGGATGCAAAGCATCTCTCCGCCACAGCCTTCGCTGCCCAGTTGGTAGGACAGGATGCCAGGGACTGATTCGGAGCCTGCATCGATTCCTGTTGACGCATCCTCTGTGCCTTCGCCGGCAGGGCCCAGCAGCACCGCTCCTGCCCCGTCACCAAAGAGTGGATAGGTTTTCTTGTCGTTCGGGTCGACGGTCCGGCTCATTAAGTCAGCGCCGATGACCAGCACTCGTTTCGCATTGCCCGTGGCAACAAACTGCGCGCCGGTGACCATTGCGTAAACAAAGCCAGCACAGGCAGCGCTGATGTCCATCGCCGGAGCAAACGCACCGAGACGACGCTGTAAGTGACAGGCGGTGGATGGCGTAAAGTTATCGGGTGTGATGGTGGCGATCAGGATCAGATCCAATTCGCTCGCCTTGACCTTTGCATTCTGTAGGCAACGCACGGCGGCTTCATAGCAAAGATCGCTGGTGGCTTCTTCGTCCGAGGCGTGACGTCGCTCTTTGATGCCGGTGCGGCGAACAATCCATTCGCTGTCGCAGCCCAGTGCAGCCAGGTCTTCGTTGGTCACGACTTTCTCGGGAACGAAAGCGCCTGTGCCCAGGATTTTGACTCCTGGCACCGTTCCCATCCGTCCGCGGGTGTCATGGGAGGCCGCCGCTTGGGGATCGGCTTGGTCGCTGTGGCTTGACTGAGTTTGATCGGTGGAGCCAGAGGTAGCGGAGCGATCGGCTTGGTCGTTGCTGTTGACGCTAGTGGGATTCAATTCGCTGGCCGTGTGGAGAGACATCTTGGGGTCGAGAATCGTGAGGGGCAATGATCAAAGCGGAACGAGCGAGGCGAATGGATGTTCTAGCAGCAACGAACTTGAATCGGCCTTCAGGGGATTGCCCACGCTCCATCCCAGCGGCCAGACGCCGCGGGAAACGCAACAAACACCCAGACAATGCACGATCGATCTGCGTTTCCGCCTCAATCCGCCCTGGTCAGTGTTCGGTACCGCGATTTCGCAGCGTGTCGATGCTATGCTGGACGCGATTCAATGACCGCGTCGCCCATCGATTTCGCTGGGGCGTTGATTATCAGGTGGCTCCAGTATAGCGTTAACCATAGTCAGTCGTCAGGTGATTCACCCTCGCCCAATCCATGCTGTGGGCCGAAATCACGGTGAATTGCCGGATTGCCTGAAAAACGCCCCTTCAGGTGAGACGGGTTGCGTCGACCATCGGGTTGCCCCCCAACGGAATGGCTTGCTCGGTTGCAATGTGGAGTCGCAACGTCGGTGCGCGGTGGATCGATTGCCTCAACGCGGCAGCGCCTTGATTGCCCGTCGCTCTCTTTGCCGAAACGTAGACCTTCGCCCAGTGGACCACCATGGAGCGCCGCTTAATCGTCCCCGTTTTACTGTTTGCCCTCGGTGCGGGTGTGGTGATCACCTTGGGGGGGATTGCCGGTCGTGTTGCGGTTGAGCGACAAACGAGTCCCCGTGCGAGTTTGCCGACGGCACAAGCAACGTTTCCCAACCCCGAACCGTCGGTTTCGCTTTCCGAATCGACGGATGCCGTGCGGTGGAAACCGCCCACGTCTGGCCCGACACCGGTCCCCTATCAAGTGGCCGGCGATTCAATGGCTCCCACTCTCTTGTCGGGTGACCTGTGCTTGGTCGATGAAATTCAGCGCGCACCGCCTGGGGCACCAAGTGATCGCCAGCAAGCCAACCAAGCGGCCCAGACGCGCACACCATTTCGCCCCGGTGACATCGTTACCATTGATTACCTCGCCGATCAGCACATCAAGCGAGTCGCTGCGGTCGAGGGTGATGTGGTTGATTCTGTTGGTGGCCGCTTGCGAGTCAATGGAGTGCGGCTGGAAGATTGGATCGGGAAAAGTCTGTTATCGCAAGGCAGGTCATCACCAAACATGTTGCTCCAAGATGCGGTTGCAAAGACCACTGCAATCTCACCACAGTATGCGCCCCTTCCACCGGCACTCGTTCGGTTGCAACCGCGCAGCGGTCGCTGGGACGCCCTGCCTGACGGCTGGTGGATGTACCAATATCGCAATCCGTATCAGTCTGGTCGCGTGACGTTGTTGAACGACGATTATCCCTTGAACAAACAGCAGCACCGCCAGCTGTATCCGGTTGATCGTTTGGCGATCCAGCTTGATGCCAGTGAGTTGCCTACAGAATCTGGTGAAGTGATCAGCGATGTCGAGGTCGCGATGCTAGCCGGTGAACAGCAGTGGAGGTTGCAACTCGATGCCGACGGTTGGGCAAGCAATCAGCTGCCCGCTGCCAGCGACTTGTTGCCCCAAGCTTTGGTGGATGCGATGCAAAGCCATCAGAGTCAAGTCGCGATTCGGTTGCCATTGGGATTTCAGCAAGCGGCCAGCCAGGCAGAGCCGATCCCCAGCCAGTTTCCCTTCGTGTCACTGTTTCGAAAGATTCATTATCGTGATGATCGTCCCAGCTTGGACTATCCCTTAACGATTCACGCGGGACAGGTCTTTGTCGTCGGTGACAATGTGCCAGTCAGCGTTGATAGTCGCACCTGGGGGCCACTGCCCATTGAAAACGTGACAGGGAAGCTGCGGTTGCTCATGCGTCAAGGTTCCGCCAGCGAAAAGCAGCCTCTCAAGCCTTAATCAGCAGACCCGCTCATGACGCTTGGTCAGGTTGACGGATCGGTCTTGGTCGGCGGTGCTCGTTTGGGTTGAGCTGGCTTGGCTTCGGACGTCGCGGTTGGCTTGGCTTCTGGCTGACTTGCTGGCTTTGTCTCGGTCTTTGCCGTGGCTGGTTTGCCGGTGCTGGCAGCGGTCGTCTTAGGAGCCGACTTTAGTGACGCTTGCACCACGTTGCCCGATTTGGCGTCACTCGCTTGTTCTGTTGTGGCAACCGCTTCGCCGGCGGGCTCGGTCGATTCATCCGGAGTGGAGGCCAGCATGTCGCGGCCAATTTGCCGATCGCTGAAGTCCGGCCAGCCACCTTGGAATCTTGTCTCAGCGGTGTAGTCCACCGCTGGCCGCTGAAAGTCCATCGTTGGCGAACTGTTGGGGGAACGGCGTCCGAAACCAATTTGGCTGCCGACAAGTTTGGTCCGGTCGCGGATCGTGCCGCCACGAAATGGTCCCATCCCCAAGAACCAAGTGTCTTTGGCAGTCGCAACGCTATGATGGATTCCGGACTGCCAGATCGGCTCACGCGTTTCCCGTTCGTAAGCAAACGCGACAATCTTCGCCGCTGCCTCACGCGCGTCACGGCGTGCCAAGGCAATCTCAGGGATCACCGGCAGGGGTGGGGCTCCCGGGATGACCGAGGCCGCTGAGTTGAGCGTGTTTGTTTCCGGCAACCCGTAGGTGACCAGATGGTTGTCCGCTCCCAGGGTCCCAACACGCGCTTCGATGATCACATCAGCCGTCGTGCTGGCGTCTTGAAGTAGGCAACCCGCAGCCAGGACCTGCTGGCGCAATCCGCTAATGACGTAGTCGGCGTTGACGAATCCTGCTCCCTTAACCGCTCGTAAGTAGCTGGTGTCCAGGAAGACCTTTCGCCCCGTCAAAGGGCGAAAATCAAGCGTTTGAATGCTGCGATCAACGGCATCGCTGACCAGCAGTTGTTCGGTCGCTTGGTGTTCGCGCGTTGTCCCACATCCCGACAGCAACAGCAGCAGAGCTGCGATAGCAATCAAGCATCTTGGTGGGAGTTTCTCAGTGGCCGAGAGAGCGCCGTTCATGGGCTGCGATGAAGCAAGTGACTGGCAAGGTGGGGAAAGGCGTTGGTAGCGACTGCCAGCGGATCACTGCAAGAGCGATTTTCTAATCTCGCCCCCTAGGCTTCCCAGCCCGCCTAATCTGTCGTTTCACCGCCGTGTAAGCACACACACGACGACTCCAATTTTTGGGGGCGGAATGCGGCGTCCCCGGTTTTGCTCGGTGACTTTGCTTGCATCATTCCACGCTCGGTTGTTCAAGCGGTTCGCTGGGCTGCCTTTGCAGTGCAAGCTGAGCGTCGCGCCGATCGGCCATCTGTTCTAAGATACTTTGGTCGGTACCGGTCGTTTGGAAGCGGACTTCACCGCTGCCCATCAGCACGTTGATTCCACCGGGATGGTACCCGCCGATCGAGCCAACGGTGGTCAGGGTGAATTTGGGTTTGGGGCTTTGAGGAGTCTGAATGCCGCCGCCGGTGTTGCGCAGACTCGCTCGCGTTCCACTCAGCCAACCCAGATCGCCCGCATAGAGCAGCTTTTCCGACAGGAACATTGTGTTGGCCAATCCATCGGTAATGTCATCTTTGCTAATCGGCGTATTCATGACAAACACTCCCCAATTATTTGCGTCAATGGGTGTCTCGGTTGGATGGTGGACGCCTGCATAGCTCGTGAAGTTTTCTTGCATCATGGGGAACGATGGACACTGTGCCCCACTAAACCGCAGCGCCAACACTGGTTCGTTGATGGGGGCGTAAATGCTGACCGATCGATCAATCTCTGCACCGATGGTTGGCTGGTCCATCAGATCCATCAGTCTGCCAAGCCAGTTGTGGTGATCGCCTTTGGCCTCATTTTGAATCGGTCCAGTTGCAGCAATGGTTCCCACTGGAAATTGAGACCAGCGATCATGATAGGCTTGAAAAGCGATCGCGCTGGTGAACTGTTTGGATTCACAGAGTGTCCGCCGAGAGGCCTCGCGCATCGATTGCAAGGCTGGTAACGCGATCGCGATCAGAATCCCGATGATCGCGATGACGACCAGCAGTTCCAATAAAGTAAAAGCGCGGCGTGTGTTGTTGGCCAGCATGAGTGTCGTTCTCGTTTCAATCGAATCGCCACCACCAGAGGCAGCGGATGGGTTCAAGTTCATTGGTCACTTGCACTTGATCATCGGTGATGACCCGTTCAGCAAGCGATCGCAGCGTTTCCGGTCGCGTTGCTAGTTGATAATAGCTCGCGATCCAAGTTTCGGTAGTGTTCGTAGGGTGCTGTGCTTGCACGCACCAAAGCCCCCAAAAACACCCCTGCAGATAATCGGTGCCTACAATCCCTCACCCACCTCGCTAACCCGAAAAGCTTCAAAGCAATGCTGGTTTAGACCCATAACTCGCGATCGAGATTTCGGTAGCTGATCGCTTCACTTAAATGCAGTTGGTTGATCTGTTCGCTGTTATCCAAGTCCGCGATCGTTCGTGAGAGTCGCAAAATTTTGTCGTGCGCTCGCGCAGAAAGGCCTAGCTCTTCAACACTGTGACGCAAAATGCCTCGACAGTCGTTGTCCAATTGGCAGAAGCTGCGAATCTGACGGCTGGACATTAATCCGTTGTATCGCACGTTGCCAGGTTGGTCCGCAAATCGTTCCGCTTGAATGGCTCGTGCTTGGTCAACCTGTTCGCGCATCGATTGGCTGCTGGTGCCGTGTCCGGACGAGGAGAGTTCTTCAAAAGGGACTGCGGGGACTTCGATTTGAATGTCGATTCGATCCACTAAAGGCCCGCTGATCTTGTTGATGTATTTTTCCACCTGAGGCGGTGTGCAGTTGCAGTGTCGACGGGGATCGCTGCGATAACCACAGGGACACGGATTCGCGGCCGCAACAAGCATGAAATCAGCCGGGAAGGTTGTGCTGCGCATGGCCCTGGAAATGGTGACAATGGTGTCTTCCAGCGGTTGCCGCATCACTTCCAGGGTTTTGCGATTGAATTCAGGCAGTTCATCTAAGAATAAGACGCCGTTATGCGCTTTGCTGATTTCGCCTGGTGCGGGCGGATTGCCCCCGCCTACTAGGCCTGCGTCACTGATTGTATGGTGTGGCGATCGATAGGGACGTTGGGCCAACAGTGGTTGGTCTTTGGGCAGCTGACCTAGGGCCGAATAAATCCGCGTGGTTTCGATTGATTCGCTGGCACTTAGCATGGGCAATACCGTTGGCACACGTTTGGCCAGCATCGTTTTGCCGCTCCCCGGTGGCCCAATCATCAACAGGTTATGCCGACCTGCGGCGGCGAGTGTGATGGCTCGCTTGGCAGCCTCTTGGCCGCGCACATCGGCAAAGTCGATCGGGTATTGGCTGTATTGTTGGAACAGTTCCGACAGCCGACTGGGGGCCGGATCGATGGTCAGCTCGCCAGCAAAGAAAGCCACCGCCTGTGCGAGCGATGAGACCGGGATCACTTCGAGCCCTTCAACGACCGCGGCTTCATTGGCATTGTCGGTGGGCAGCACGATGCCTTTGACGTCGCTGCGTTTGGCGGCCTCGATCGCGACCGAGAGGCAGCCCTTGACCGGCCGCGTCATGCCTTCCAAGGCAAGTTCCCCGATGATGGCGTAGTTCTCCAAACGATCGGCGGCCAATTGACCGCTGCCAGCCAGGACGCCAAGCGCAACCGGCAAATCAAACGATGCGGCTTGTTTCGGTAGATCACCTGGCGCCAAGTTGATCACCACGCGATCAAAGGGGCGAACAAACCCACTGTTCACGATCGCTCGCTCGACGCGGTGAGTGGATTCTTTGACCGCCGCGTCGGGTAGCCCAACGAGGATCGTTTTGGGCATCGCGGCAGTGGAGATATCCACTTCCACGTCGACAGCCATCGCTTCAATTCCAAGCAGTGTGTAGGTCTTCAACCGAGCCAACATCGAATCCCCTCGTTTGTGTGTTTGAATCTGCAACAGAGGCTATGCTGCCACATTTGGAGGGGTGTTGCAATCGTCAAGTGGGCCGTGTGGCCAAAGATTGTCTCATCGGGGCCTGATCACTGCCCCGAGGGACAAAGTGCCGGCGAGGTAGGTTGCCGTGCGCGCACGCACCAATAGACGCGCCGTTCGTACGGTGCCGTGCTTGCACGCACCAATGAAATGGCAGCGCACCGTTGGGCCGCAATCACGTGGATTTTCCGCATCCGCACCACCGGACTCGAAGATCTTCAAAACAGTGCGTGCGAGCACGGGACCCTGCGAAACGGTTTTTATCACCCAGAGATTCTTGGGATCGCTCGGGGTTCGTGGTCGCCGCAGGCCGAAAACGCTGTCAACAAAACTTGCTTAGCGGATCGCTGATGGTCACTTGTAAAATTCCACCTTGCGAGGTTTGACGTTCAGCGTTTCGTAGTTGAATCCCGCTTTCAGTGGCTCGTAGTGACCAACGATCTCAACCGAACTCTCGGGGCGAATCATTTCTTCCATTCCCAGTCCCCAGTAGACGCCGTTGATCGTTAGTCTTCGGACTCCGGCGTTCTGGAAGTCCACGGCCGAGCCCATGGTGAAGTGGAAAATCCGTGAGGGGCGACCTTGGTTGCCTACCCACGTTTTGGTCCAAGCGATTGGAAGTGGCTCCTTGTCTTTGTTCGGCGGCGCGTTCCGTTCCAGATTGATGAGCGGTTGTCCCAGCACCAGCGCCCGACAGTCCTTTGGAAAGGGAAACCTGTCGCTGTGACAACGATAGACATCAGAAGTGCCCCAAATGTCATCCACACCGACCAGGATTGGATGGGTCTTGTTGGCGTCGACGATGATGCCCTGCGTTGATTCACGATGCCAACCGCCGTGATGCCCCATGAACGTGCCGCCCAGCAGATCACGCAGTGGAACGTTCTTGTCAGCTTTTCGGTATTGCTTGCCGCCGTAGAATCCGTGATTGGCCGTTCGTAGTGCAATCAGTGGCTTACCCGCATCAAAGTAATCATGGAAGTGTTGCATTTGATCATCGGGAAGCTGCATAAAACGCGACAGCCAAATGACACAGTCGGCGTCGGCGAGAGACTGCAGTCCTGGGATCCGATGCCGTTTCGCTTTGTCTTTGAATGGCGCCGGCAAGGTTGGATCCACTTCCCCCTCATCGTTAACAGAAAACAGGACCGTACAGTCAAACCCATGATGCTGAGCGAGGACTTTGGCAAGCATCGGCATCGACTGCTCGCTGCGGTACTCCTGGTCTGCGGCAATCAACACAACATGCTTCCCTTTTCCTGGTCCGTCAGCACCCGGGAAGGTCAGCCACGGTTCGCTTGATGGAACCGGGGGCTCTGGGCGTGCAACCTCCTGGGCACCAGCCCAACGATCGTCGGCAAACGCCATCAGGCCAATGCAAATCAGAGTGAAAATGAATCGATTCATGAAGCTGGATTCCTGGATGTTTTCTCGCGCATCAAATGCCGCTGCGATGTAATGGGCGATGATTGGTAGGATCATCGATTGAAGAATCAGGGCGGGCTAGGTGTCCATGTTTTAACATTTCACGCGAGTTTGTCGCGCTGATCAGTGCAGGCAAGTTTCGAGAAAACTGCCATTCGCTTGTCTGCAACACGCTTTTCAGTCCCGACATTTCAGCCCAAGCATCTCAGCCCAAGCATTTCAGTCCAACCATTCAGTCGGGGCATTCCCGGTAGCGAGTGTGAATGAAACGCCCACCGGTCAAAAGCCGGCATCGCGGTTCGTAACCAGCAGATGGGCCAGCTGCGTGTTCCTGTTGCCGGTCCCCTGAAAAGTGTGCCGGACGTTGGGATCAGGCTTCGCAAAAAACGTTCTCATGGCTGGTCGTCTTCTTGATACGCCCAAATCTCGATCCCAGCCTCGGTGCCTAATGCAATCGTGTTGTCGCTGTGCTGAAAGCGTCGAACGCCGGGGCGAGTCCAGACTTGAGAGCCATCGGAGATTTTATTGATGCCAAAGGTCTTTTGCTTGTCGCGAATGATGAAGTGCTGATTGCTGAGCGGGAACACCGGCTGGTCGTATCCACTGGACGGAACCCGCTTGAGCCAAACGGGTTTTGGGTCACCAAATTTCTGACAGCGGATGTCATGGATGTTGCTACAGATCCAGTATTGCTTGTTCTCTGGGACAATGATCGAAAAGGCGCGATCGGCATCCGTTTTGACTTCGGAACTTAAGTCAGGCTGATTGAGATCAAGAATGAACAGGGCCGGCTTGTAATCAGGTTTGGAAACTTGCACCAAGATTTGACTGTCATCTAGTTCGAACACGTGTTTGGTGTTGCCGGGCAAGTCAACGCGATGAGTTTCGGGCCAACCTTGCTGATCGGTTGAGCGAATGACAAGCTGAGGCGAGCCGTTGTTTGTCTCTGTGGTGACCAGTTTGTTTGCTTGAGAGAACAAGTGGAATCGCCATCCCGACTTGAATGGCCCAGCGACTTGCTGCCCGGTAAGCGTATCGATTGCGTGCAGTGACCCGCCAGACAGGACTAGCAAGCGAGTGCCATCGGCGCTAAATCGCATGGCACTCACGTTGCTTGCATAGCTGATGGGGTCACCGATCAGTTGATGCGTTTTGACGTCGCGAAGTTGGACCGATTTCATTGTTGCCCGAGTCGCAATTAAGTTGCCTTGCGAGCTAATCGCTGGTGAGATGATGGTGTCTTCACGCAGTTCATGCGGGATGGCCTCACCTAGCTGTTTGCCTGTGCTGGTATCCCAGAGTCGCATGGAATTCCAATCGGCGGTGTACGCGATGGCATCATTGACGAAGCCGACTTGCCCATCGCCGGACGTTCTAAATGCAGCGCCAACGGGCTGGTGATCGACCAAGTTAAACAGCTGAGCCCAGCAGCCATAGAAGGCGGCGATCAGTGTTTTGCCATCCGCAGAGAGTTTGAGGGCGCGAGCCCCGTTGAACCGGGGAGAGGTTGCGCCCGGGGACGGAAACTCGGCAACACGCTGAACGTGCAGCTGAGCGTCTGCTAGAGAAGAACAAAGCACGAGCGCCAAAGCTGGCAGCAAACATCGAAGGTTCAACACGGTTCAGCCTCTCATCAAAAGCATCCACAAGCCAGTCACTCGATCCACAACGCCTAAGATCATTGTCGCCGATCGCGACCTCCATTGGAAGCACAGTGTGAGAATGAATGGAACCGAAGTCTGCGGGTAGCTGCAAGTTTCAGGCGGCGAGGCGAAGGGTTTATGGACCGTCAATCGCTTGACCGTGTTGATGGATGGTCATGTTTTCACTCAAGCTATGGTGTGATTTGCTTGAACTGCGATCAAGCCCCTGGCGGTTTAGCGATTGTGACCGTAAGGCAGTTCATACACGCTGAAGGTGTCGTTCTCTTGCTCGCCAACGGGATAAATCTTGATCAATGGCAACTGATCCACTTCAGCAAAGGGGCTGACGACGCGATTGTCGACCACCATGAACCGAACGCCGTAGGTGGCTCGAAAGTCTCTTAGCTTGCGATAGTCAATCGGAACGCGGACCGTGTAATAGGTCAGGTCCCCTTGCTGACGTTGAAAGAGATGATCGTAACGCTGTTTCCATTGCAACAATGACTGAGCGTCTTGCGGGACATCTTTCCAGTTCACGACCTCGGCCCGCTGAGCATACCACTTGAACGTTTGCTGTTGTCTCGGTGTGATGAAGACTTCGTCTTCCGGCGTCGCAATGCGAACCCAATCACAAAGTGCTAGCCAATCAGCGAAACGCTTGCGCTGGATGCCGGCACCCGGCTCATTGCCGATGCCCAGGTAGCGGTGGCGACAGGACTTGGGAATGCCAAAGCGAGCGGACTGCACCGCACCCCAAGTGAAGATCACAATGCCCAGCGCGATCGCGCCTTTCGCCATCAGATCCAATCCTAACGGACGGGGAACACTCACTGGACGTTCCGATAGCCAGCGAATGACCAGCAGGGCAACTGTCAGAGGGACGATCGCATCACTGAGACGAAACCAATAGTACTTGGAAAGCTTGACCGCAAAATCCGGGTTCCAGTGGTAACTGTAACCGATCACCAACCCACAGCCAGCGATCAGCAGTGTGGCCAATGCGAAGTAAAACAAGCGGGCCGCAGCTCCGTTGGAATCCGCCGATTCTTGGACGCGATCAGGCCGATGAGTCTGGCGTGGCAAGAACAGCAGCAACAACACAACGAGCGCAGAAAATCGCAAGTACCAGAGGGTCGGAAATCGCGTCGGCAACAAATGGTGCGGCAAACGAAACGAACCATAAATATGTGCGGCCAAGGTGGCGTCTTCCGTCGACACTCCACGCATCAACATCACCGCGGGGACCAAACCAAACAATGCGATCGCGCCACCGGCAAAAAGTTGCCAACAGAAAAACGGTGCTGCTTTTGTTTGGGAATCTCTGGCCGGTGGCAGTCGCAAACGAGGCAGCCAAGCGGAGCCCCGTTCGGTGACGACAAAGCAGATCGCCGCAGCGACCACGCACCAGCCGCCCGTTAAAACATGGAAAGCCGACGACATGCCAAACCAGATCCAGGCTTGTTTCCATTGACGCCCGATGACGCGTGAAAGTCCCACGAGCGCCAGTCCATATGCAGGCACTTTGCCTTCAATCCCACCAATCACCCATTCGCCAGCGAAGTTGCCTGCTTGAATGCCAGCGATCCAGAGGAGGGCGACAATCGTGCTGGAAAACACTGGCAACTTCAATCGCTGACAACATTGCTGAAGCCCAAATCCCACCATGGCCCACGCGATCAATCGACCGATCCAAGCGGTCGTTGACAGCGAGAAAAACAGCGTGGGCCAGCCAAATAACGCATAGAACGTGGTATGAGCTTTGCCAGAGGTCACAAAGAAATCATTGCTGCAAAACGAACTGTCCCAGAAGTTTTTCGCTTTGATTAAATAGTGAGCTTCATTGACGGCCGGTGCCGGGGCGCTGGCATAAAGGTAACAGAGGCCGACAAAGGCGATGACCTCTAATGCGATCCACCACCAGGCATGCTTGGCCGCAGTGCCTGAAACGGTGTGATCGGGATGCTCGTTGATCGGTGACTCGACAGGGGAGGGCATACTTAACGCAAGTCAGACAAAGAAGTAATCGGGGCCAGTGGGATCAAGTCTCGCGATTCGGTCGTCGCCACTGCGGCGCTCCGTTACGCGAGTTCGGCAGCGAGTGAGATTGCGGACAACATGCTAGTCACACTCGCCGTTCCCTGCCACGCCAAGTCCATTGCGGTGCCATGATCCACGCTGGTGCGGACGATGGGCAGCCCCAAGGTCACGTTGACGCCATCATCAAACGAGAGAGCCTTCAGCGGGATCAGTCCCTGGTCGTGATACATGCAGACATGGACATCCGTTTGCCGGCGCATTGCCGGAGTGAACGCCGTGTCAGGAGGCACCGGATCGGTGATCTGCCATTGCCAGCCTTGCTGCTGGCTCCATGCTCGCACGCGGTCGATGGCAGGTTGAATCAAGCGTTCTTCTTCACCGTGACTGATCAAACCGTTTTCACCCGCATGGGGATTCAAGCCCAGTACGGTGATCCGAGGCGATCGTTGATGTCGCTTTTGCATCGCCTGTCCGGCCAGGCGAATCGCTCGTTCAATCGACGCAACGCTCAGGCTGGCAATCGCATCAACCAGCGGCTGATGGATGGTGACCAATACTGTCGAACATTCCGACCCCGTCAGCATCATGCAGTACTCATCAATGCCACAGCGATCGGCCAGCAATTCAGTGTGTCCTAGAAAGGGAGCCTCTGCGGCATGCCACGCTTCTTTCTGAATCGGACCGGTCACGATGCCATCGATCACCCCCGCGCGGGCCCAAGCAATCGATTGGTCGACGGCTTGGAATGAAGCCCATCCCGTCGCCGCGCTGAACGATCCTGGTTGGACGTTGGTGGCTTCCAAGTCACCCACACTGACGATCGATGCAGACTCCGACGGACATTTCCTTGCCGCAATCATTTCACGGTCCAGGACCGGAGGCAGCGGTAAATCGAGCTGCTGTGCGACGCGTCGCAACACTGCAGCTGGCCCGACCAGCAACGGCTGGGCGATTTGCAAGACCTGTGGGGCAGCCGCCGCTTGGAGTGCCAGTTCCGGGCCGATTCCAGCAGCGTCTCCCACCGTGATGGCTAATTTGGGTTTTCCCAAATTTTCGTTTCCCAAATTTTCGTTTCCTGGATGGGCGGAGCCTGAATCGTGAGACATTGGTCTGGCGTTTCGAATCAAAATGTAGCAACAATCATCAATCAACAAGCTTAGCTCATTGGCGTCACCTGGACAGTGCCGTCAACGGGTTGAACGAAAAGAACAACGTCGACGAAGACACGACCGCGACTCACAACTCGCTCCCTTTCTGGGCGGCGACTTCTTTCCAAAACCATTGGTAATCGCATCATGCAGAATCTTGCGACGAAGAATCTCAACGCGAATCAACTTGGATCGTTCAGCGCTGGTAACGGCTCGGGCGCGAGGCCTCGCTGGCCGTTGATCGTGCTGCTGCTGGGGATGCTCTCAAACGCGCTTGGGGGCGGCTCGCCGCTGATGGCGCAGTCGCTCGAAGCAGAACCAGCCAAAAAAGCCGGGGTGTTGGTCGTCTGCCCGCAGAACTTTCGCACGGCTTTGCAACCTTGGATTGAGTACCGACAACGCCAGGGCTTTGACGTGCATGTGATTGACTCACAGCCGACGGCGCTCAAGTTACGTGACGCAATTCGAACGGCAGCCCGCGACAATGATCGCACGCTGTTGCTGATCGGCGATTGTCCCGCGATTGGTTCCAGCGCGGATCCCAACCGACAAGTCCCCGTCGCCTACATCCCCACATTGGTCACCGCCAAGTTCGGCAGCACGCCAACGATGGGCACCGACTATCCCTATGGAGACGTGGACAACGATCAACGCACCGACTTGGCTGTCGGTCGCATGCCGGTGGATACACCCGAACAATTGACGGCCATCATTGGCCGCATCAAAGCCTATGAATCGGCGAACGATTTTTCGACGTGGCGTGGTCGTTTGCAGTTAGTTGGCGGTGTCGGTGGATTTGGGTTTCTGGCTGACAAGACCATTGAATCGGTGACACGAATGATTGTCACCGCATCGTTGCCGCCAGAGGTGCGAACCAGTGTCGCCTACGGCAGTCCCGGCCATTTGTTTTATCCCAACGAACGGTTTAGCCAAGCGGTGATCAACCGGTATGGCGAAGGCTGCCGGTTCTGGGTTTACGCTGGACATGGCATGGTTGATTCCTTGGATAACGTGCCTGCCGGGCCAACGGGCGCTCCGGTTTTGGATAACACGACGATTCAGCATCTTGAATGTGATCCCACCAAAGCACCGATCGCGATCCTGTTGTGTTGCTACACCGGCGCCATTGATGCACGCATTGATTCTTTTGCCGAGCGTTTGTACTTGCATGATTGCGGGCCGATCGCAGTGATCGCAGGCAGTCGCGTCACGATGCCCTATGGCAACACCTCTCTGACGTTGGGGCTGGTGGAGTCGATCTTCGGCACGCAGCATCGAATTCAAAAAGGCGGCCAGGAATCCGCCGAGAGCACGCCGCAACCGATTCCCGGTCCACAAACTCCAGTCGCGCCAGAGGCGGATTTCAAACCGAGTCCTGTGCCCTTGCCCGCGGCAACGCGATTGGGACAGGCCTGGCTGCACGCGATCAATCAGCTCGAAGAGGTCGACGATCCCGAGAAGACTCAGCTACAAGTCATGGTCGATGCGATCGCGACCTTGGTCAGCCCCAGTGGTTCAAAGTTGCAAGAAGAACGGCGCGAGCACGCGGCGCTGTATTCGCTGCTCGGTGATCCGCTCCTGAAACTTCAGCCGCCTGCGAAGATTGACGTGCAGTGTGGATCCGGCGTTGATTTTGGCGAGACCGTCAAAGTCACCGTGCAGTGTCCGATCGATGGCCAGTGCGTGGTGACGCTCGACAAGCCGCTCGGCCACTCGCCAAAATCCAAGCCCGGTCAGCCTTACATCGATCCCAATCAGTTGACCTTTGCCAAAGTTGAAAAAACAATTCAGGGCGGAGAAAAGGTTGACTTTGAGATCCCTGTCAGTGGTCAACACGAGGGCTACATCACCATTCGCGTGCATGTCACCGGCAAGGATGCCTGGGCGACGGGAAGCTCTGTCACCAATTTGAGACCGCCGGCCAAAGGCAACTAAGTTTGCTTCTCGCGTTCTAGCAAGACTTCATAGCGAAAGCGATGATCGGGACCGAATAGCTTCCAAGTTGCCAGGTAAACAACACTCACCGTCCCCGCGGCTGTGGCCGCCGCGATGATGAACATGATCACAATTTGGTAGCGAATCGCCTGCGCTGGATCCATGCCGGCAATCACTTGGCCGGTCATCATGCCTGGCATGCTGACCAAGCCCACAACCATCATGGAGTTAATGATGGGGATCATGCCCGTGCGAATCGCGTCTCGCATCGCATCGGCCGACGCCTCCATTCGTGTTGCACCTAAAGCCGTCAGCGTTTCCACTTCAACGCGTCGGCGGGACATGGATTCGACCAGCGACGATAACGCCACGCTGATTCCATTCAGGGTATTGCCCAGCACCATCCCTAACAAGGGAATCAAATACTGCGGGTCATACCAGCTTCGTAAATCAGCCATCAGCAGGCAGATCACATAGCCCGTCAATAACCACGAGCTAGCCCAAACCGCTGCCAAGGTCAGACGGCGCATGCCTGGGAAACGGTATTTTGGCCGACTCGCTGCCGTCCAACCCGCGATCGTGGTCATGACGGCGGCAATGCTTAAGACCAGCCACCAGCTTTTGAGTTCAAAGACCCAGGTCAAGATCAGTCCCAGTAGCCACAATTGGACGACCGTGCGAATGGCTGCAAACACAAGTGTGCGTTCCATTCCCAATCGAAATCGAAACGACACGATGCCATTGATCAAGATAAGCAACGCCGCCAAAGCGATTTGCCACGTGGTGATTTCAATCGCCGCGATCATCGCTTCTCCTTCACTTGCTCGGTGAACGTTCCCAGCTCGCCGGCTTGCATCTGGTAGATCACGTTGCTGACTCGAACCGCTTGGTCATGGTCGTGAGAGACCCAAACCATTGCCGATTCATGCCCCTGGGATTCGCCCAGCCATTGGCTGACCAATGCCTCCACCTGCAATGCCGCCGTTTGATCCAACGCAGCGGTCGGTTCATCCAGAAGCAAGACTTCGGGCTGTAACTGAATCGCTCGCAAGCAGGCCACTAGTTGACGCTCCCCACCACTAAGCCGTTGATGGTCCTTTTCCAAAAAAGACGCTGAGCGACCAACGGTCTCCAAGCGAGCGACCAACCAGTCTCGGTCAAATTGACGCTCGCGATGGACTGCCAATTCAAACGGCCGATGAAGGACCTGTTCGACCGTGCCGCCATAATCGGCGGCTTGCTGGTGCACGTAAATCACCCGACTGCGATACCGAGGCGCTGTTGCTGGCGCGATCACGTGGCCGCGCCAACCAATCTGTCCATCGTCGATCGGTTCCAGCATCGCCAGTGAACGCAGGAACAGCGACTTGCCGCTACCGCTGTTGCCAACCAAGGCAACTCGATCACCTGCGCAAAGCCTCAGCGAAGCTTGATTCAAGAGCGTCTGATCGCCAACGCGACGAACCAATAACGAAGCATGGACAAGTTCGATGTCGAGGGTCACGGATGCAAGGCCAGCGTGAGACAGGTAATAAGGAAGCGGCTGGCAAGCATAGGACGCAACCGCGCCCGTTTAAAGAGGTACCGGCCCAAGTCACGCAATGAACGACAGGGCTGAACGCACCCTGACAATCATGTGATCAGGCGACGAGCTCGGAGTTTGAGTGGCCGGTTGCGGCGCAAGTCAAAGCCAACAATTCGTCGCGCTTTGACGGCGCCGCGTGTCTCAATCTGATGACCAGTGGCCGCCGATCAGCGGCGTTTCTCGCCCAACGAGTTCTTGGATGAAAACCGTTTCAAACGCGTTTCCATCTGAAACAGAGAATCATCAAGCCACTGCGCAAAATCATCCCGGCTCTCTTGGTCCACTCGGCTGGAAAAGAGATCCCACGATACCTCGATCACTGCTTCGACCGCGGCATTGGCTTGCTGAGGTGTTTGGCTTTCGCTTTCGATTGGCATGGTTAATCCCTCCGGGTGGTGGGTGATCGTTTGTCGCTGTTTGACCTGCGAAACTCGCTTCTCAGGCCTTCACTCAAAATGACGGTTCGTAATCTCGATGGGTTCGTGACGAATTTGAATCAATCCAAATTTGCATTGTCTGCCGTCGAATGACTGACACTGCATTTGCTGTGCCAGAGGTGCTGAATGAACGACGTAACGGATGGTAAATTAGGCAAAACGACTGATTTGCTCGGTTTTTCACCTGCATTTCTGACCGCAAAAACGATTTCGCGCTAACGGTCCACGGCCGCTGTCGTTGAACCGACGCCACAGACGTCTAGGTTTTGCCAAAATGTGATGCAGGGCCGCCAGAAAATGCAGCAGTTGCCCCACAGGATTATTATAGTCCTCTGCGGGCCTGTAGAGGGATTTAAAATTGCATTAAAGCATGTTTTGAGGGGATTCCCGACGGATTGCGGGGGGCTGGCAAGAGCCCCTGATCAGCGAAGGTGTTGCGAAATCCATTTCTCGCACCGCGCTGGGGAGATTTTCTGGCTGGTCCCTAACGGCTGGGCAAACAGGCTGACCCGCAATTCTTCCATCATCCACCGCAGTTCACAATCAGCCATGCTCTGAGCGGTGGATTCAGTGTCTTGCTGCCCAGCTGTCCAGCGCGACCATAAGTTGTGCACGATGTCCATGGATTCAGCATCGCGGTTGCCAGAGCCACTGCGAAGCTTGTCGATCCGATAGTGCATCGCTTTTAGGTACCTTGGGTAATGCTGGAGCCAGTTCCAGGGAACATCGATCAGGAAAGAGTCCACGAAGGCGGTTTCTGAAAACAGGGCCTTCCATTGATCGCGAACGTCCTTCCATTGATGCGGAAACTGTGATTTGGGAAACCCTTCCATCTCTCGCCGCGTTTGCTGGCAGGCATTGGCCAAGTCCGTTAACCAGTGGGCAACCTGTTGGACGGCGCCCGACATGCGTTCCATTCGATCATTCAGCCGTTGTTCAAACGCCTGTGTCGAACGAACGGCAGCCTGCTTTTCGACGAAGGCGATTCGGGCTAACAGATCAATCAGCCTCGATTCAGCTTGTCCGGCTGGCATCACTGAAGCCAGTAGGACCTTGTTTTCGGCCAGATCAGGAAGCCAGCGAACTTGGCGTTTCAGTTCTTTGGCTTCGGCGATGGCATAGAGACGAGTCAAACCTTTTTGGTGAATCGATTCCGCTTGTTCTTTGTCGGGGAACAAGGAAACGGTGACATGATCACCCTGGTCGACCAGGGACGGGAACATGGCTACACGCACTCCGCCTCGGTTGCGCACCACCTCGGCAGGCAATTCACCAAAGTCAAATGATTTCAGTGGTCCGCTGGGCAGGTCAACATCGTCATCATCGCTGGCGTGGTTTTCACTGTGAGGCGACGCGGGTGAGGCAATCTGGCTGCGCAGTTTATCGGCCGATCGATCGCGGGCCAGGGTCTTGCCGGTGTCGTCAACGACGTTGACCAAAAAGTCCAGGTGTTGTTCCAGTTTCTCTGGCTGGAAGTCATGGGCGGTGACGGGCATTTCGGCATGCCGCGACATGCTTTGGCAGACTGCATTGATGAACGGAACTTGGCCGTATTGTGGCAACAGCTCGGCATAGATCTTGCCTGCGACGTCGGCCGCTGGCACCAGGTTGCGGCGAATGCGTTTGGGAAGCGACTTGATCATGGCAAAGATCTTGCCTTCCAGCAGTCCCGGCACCAGCCAGCCCAATCGATCGTCGCTGATCTGGCTTAACGCCGCTTGCGGAATCGTTAACTGCACACCATCGTCGTCCGCTCCGGGTTCGTAGCGATACTGAATCGGCAGTTCCGTTTTGCCAACATTGAGCGTATTGGGAAACAAAGAAGCATCGACGGGGAGTTCGGCCACGTCGATCAAGTCTTGTGGCATCATGAAGGCAGAGGTGTCATCCGATTCAGCGTTATCGCCCTGGGCGATCCAGTTGGAAACCGAGTCACTGCTGGCCAGTTGTTTGGTCCATTCAGGCACCGTCAATGAACGGGACCATTTTTCCAGTCGGCCTTTGTCGGTCACCTCGTCGGGCAGGCGTTGGCTATAGAATTGTTGCACCAGGTAATCGTCAACGACTAAGTCACGTCGCCGCATTTTGGCGGCTAGTTCCGTCAGCGTGTCGCGGAGGCTTCGGTTATGACGAATCACCGCGGCTTGGGTGAGAAGTTTGCGCTCGACCAAACCGGACTGGATCAGCAAGTCGCGAGCCGTTTGTGGATCGACGGGAGGCAAGGGTACGCGACGCTTGGCCACGATTGGCAATCCAAACAGTGACAGTCGTTGGTAGCAGAATGCTCCATTGCCCTTGTCGCTCCAATGTGGATCGCTATACGAAGCTTTCAGAACGTGGGTGGCGACGTGTTCAACCCACTGGGGTTGAATGCGAGCCACACAGCGTGCGTACTGTCGCGTGGTTTCAACCAGTTCAGCAGCGACGATCCACTTTGGCTTTGATTCGACCAGTCCACTTCCGGGCCACAGATAAAGCTTGATGTTACGGGCACCTTGGAAGACGTTCTCGTCGCCTAAGTTGGCAACGCCAGAGAGAAATCCGGCCAGCAAAGACTGGTGAATCAACGCGTACAGGTCTTTCGAAACAAGTTCCTGTTTCTCTGGCTCGTTGTAACGAATCGAGCCTAATTTTTGAGATGAGCGTCTCTGGGATGAGCCACTTTGGGCGTCAGTCGTCCGGCGGGATGCTTTGTCCCCCTTTTTGTTGCCTGGTCTTGGCGGGGTTTGGCTGGGCAGTTGCAACGCCAGATCGCGCAGTTGCCGATAGATATCGGACCATTCACGCATGCGTGTGGGCGACAGGAAAAGTCGATGCAATCGACGTGATAACTGGCTGCGAGAGCAGTCGTCGCGGAGTTGTTGGTAAAAACGCCACAGTCGCAAATAGGACAGGAAATCACTGTCACTGTCGCGGAACGCTTGATGCGCTTCGTCAGCGGCTTGCTGTTGATCCACGGGCCGCTGCCGGGGATCAGGCAGTTCCATCGCGGCGGCGATCGGCAAGACTTCAGGCAGCACGCCATTTTCTTCCGCGGCCAGAATGATGCGTCCGATGCGAGGGTCAACGGGCATGCGTCCGAGCGTGCGGCCGATGGCGGTCAATTCCTGTTTGTCATCGATCGCCCCGAGTTCCATTAAAGTGGCAATGCCTTCGCGGATCGATTCTGGCCGTGGCACATCCAACAACGGAATGCTTTCTAGATTTCCCATCCCCAGAGTCTTGCACTGCAAAACGACCGACGCCAAATTGGTGCGTTTGATTTCCGGCGTCGTGTAATCATCGCGACTGCCATAGTCTTCCGGCGAATAGAGTCGCACGCAAACCCCTGGCCCAACGCGGCCACAGCGTCCGGCACGCTGGTCGGCACTGGCGCGACTGACCGGTTCAATCGGCAATCGCTGGACTTTGCTGCGCGGACTGTAACGGCTGATCCGTGCCGTCCCCGCATCAATGACATAGCGGATACCGGGAACCGTTAACGAGCTCTCGGCAACATTGGTCGCAAAGATCAGTCGTTGCTTGCGGCCATCAGGATGAAAGATGCGCTGTTGATCCTTCTGTGGCAACCGCGCGTACAGCGGCAGGATTTCCACACGTTGCTGCATACCCAGACGTTTAAAGTGCCCTGCGACTCGGTGTGAGACCAAGCGGATGTCGCGCTCGGTGGGCAGGAAAACGAGTGCGTCCCCGTTTCCGTGTCGAGACAGTTCTTTGACGCCTGCGATCACATGATTGGCTAGATCGTAGCCTCGTGAATCGTCCGCCACATCCTCCCAGGGCAGGTAACGCATCTCGACTGGAAAGCCACGTCCTTCGACAGTGACAATCGGGGCTGGCCCTTGGTCGTCAGCAAAGTGTTCGGCGAATCGATCGGCATCAATGGTCGCCGATGTGATAATGATTTTTAGATCCGGCCGGCGACCTTGCAGTTGTCGTAAGTACGCCAGCAAGAAGTCGATGTTGAGTGAGCGTTCATGAGCTTCATCGATGATGATGGCATCGTATGCATCCAGAAAGCGATCAGACGCCGTTTCTGCCAGCAAGATCCCGTCGGTCATCAGTTTGATCATGGTCTCAGGACCGGTTTGATCACCGAAGCGAACGTGATAGCCAACTTGAGCTCCCAGCTGGCAGGACAACTCTTCGCTTAACCGAGTGGCAATGCTGCGAGCAGCCAAACGACGTGGTTGCGTGTGACCGATCATCGCTTGGCGTCCCAAGCCGGCGGCCAGGCAAAACTTGGGTAACTGAGTGCTCTTGCCGCTACCGGTTTCACCACAGACCACAATGACTTGGCGAGACTGGATCAGTTCAATCAATTCTGTGGCATGGCTGCTGATGGGCAGGTCGTCGGGATATTCCAGTTTGGGCTGGTGGGCTTCGCGACGTTGCCGCTGTTGGACAGATGCCGCCAACAGCTGCAAGTACTTTTCTTCGCCAAGCCGTTGGCGCTTGCGGCGCAAACGC
Organism: Stieleria bergensis; assembly: GCA_007745635.1. Taxonomy (GTDB): domain Bacteria; phylum Planctomycetota; class Planctomycetia; order Pirellulales; family Pirellulaceae; genus Stieleria; species Stieleria bergensis. Next base: position 5,073,702 of record CP036272.1, on the reverse strand, counting down.
TGACGATCGATCGACATGGCATCGTCCAGAGACAGCGACGCAGGATCAATTGACGCGGCGATCGCAGGATCTGTAGCCGTGGTGATGTCTGGAGGTGAACCTTGTTGCCAGGAATCGGCTCCCTGGGGCATTGGCTTGGTCGATGCTGGTTGCGAGTTTGCCGATGCCGGTGGACCATTCGGCGTCGTCGCTTGGCTGTTTTCCGCAGTGTCAGCTCGGTTCTGCGCTAGTTTGGGACTAGACGGTTTAAAGTTCATCAGTGGTATCAGCTCGAGCGGGACGGCGTCACGGAATTTTTTGGGGCGGTTCGTGCACAAGATTGACTGTAGAAAAAAACAGTGATCTCGTAAACTTCCCCCGTCCGGAAAAGACATTGGCGACAAGACACCACCAGCGGCCGTTTGGTGAACCTTTCTTCCCTTGATTTCCTAGATTTTGCGATGAAATATCCGCTCAGCGAGTTTGGTCAGCGTTTGGCTCTGGACAGTGGAATTGGCGAGCTGATGCAGGATCTTGGTGAAGCCCTGGCCAGCGGTGACCCGTCGATTTGTATGCTTGGCGGGGGCCAGCCCTCGCATCTTGACGCCGTTGACCAGATTTGGCAACAACGCATGCAGTCGCTGGCGGCCGACCGCGACCAGTTGATGCAAATGCTGGGTGACTATCAGGCTCCTGCCGGTGATTTGCTGTTCCGCCAGACGGTCGCAAAGCGTTTGAGCGAGGAATATGGTTGGCCGATCTCGGAGAAGAATGTCTGTATCACCGCCGGCGGTCAAACCGCTTTTTTCCTGTTGCTCAATGCGCTTGCGGGGCAATTTGCCGACGGAACACGTAAGCGAATCCTTTTGCCGTTGGTGCCCGAATACATCGGCTATGCGGACCAAGGCGTTTCCGGAGACTTGTTTCAAGCGGTGCGACCCAAGATCGAAATCATCGGCGATCATGAGTTCAAATACGCGATTGATTTTGACGCCATTGAAATTGACGAATCGATCGCTGCGATGGTGCTTTCTCGTCCCACCAATCCATCCAGTAATGTGGTCACCGACGAGGAACTGGCACGCTTGGCTGCGTTGGCTGACCAACAGGGGATCCCGTTGATCGTTGACAATGCTTACGGCGATCCGTTTCCCGGCGTGATCTTTACGGACACCAAACCGATGTGGACGGAGTCGATGGTGTTGACGTTTAGTCTGTCCAAACTGGGACTGCCGGGTACGCGGACAGGAATCGTGGTTGCCGATGAGCCAGTGATTCAAGCGCTGACGTCCATGAATGCGATCACTGCGCTTGCCAATAACAACGTCGGTCAGCACTTGGTCCAGCCCATGATCGCCGATGGCAGCTTATTGGATGTCAGTCGTCAAGTCATCGCTCCCTATTACCGACAGCGCGCAGAAACGACGCGCCAATGGATCACGGAGGCGTTTGCCGATGAAGTGCCTTATCGATTGCATCGCAGCGAAGGCGCCTTCTTCCTGTGGCTGTGGTTGCCAGAACTGCCGATCACTTCAGAAGAACTCTATCACCGACTGAAAGCACGCGGCGTGCTGGTGATTTCGGGACACTACTTCTTTTTCGGTCTTGAAGATCAAAATTGGCGGCACCGTGATCAGTGCCTGCGGATCAGCTTTACAGCACCCGAGGCTCAGCTGCGCCGCGGGATCGAGACGCTTGCAGATGAACTAAAAGTGGTTCATCAAACCGTCTAAAGTTCATCGTCACCCGCCATCAACGAGTCTTTGATGGCTTGGACAAGACGCTGCCGACTGTAGCGCGCTTGTTGCTGCGCTGAAATGTGAATGCCTAGTTCGGCCGCCAAGCGGATGGCCAAGTCGACATCGCGCACGCCTTGATACTGGTTGGTCATGCCTTGATCGGTATAGATGGTTTCCTGATCCGATCGGTAGCCGGATTCGAAGGCATCGGCAAGTTCACCGATCCAGAGTTCCGGCACGCGGCGATCACGGCAGTGCTCAATGCTCCAAATGTCGTCGCCGGTGCATTCAGAAAGCAGGCTCAGTGCGCGATGTCTTGGGATCGTGCTCATCTAAGATCCGCAAACGCGATCGATATCGCCAGCGACGATGAAGTCGTTTTCGCTCAATCCACTGATCGCATGCGTCGTCAACAGCACCTTCAGATTGCGGTAACCGGTTAGATGCAAATCCGGGTGGTGCCCCTGGTCTTCGGCGATTTCGGCAATCTTGTTGATCAGTTCGACTGCGTCGGTGAACCGATTGCATTTGAAGGTGCGTGTAATCGCCAAGGATTCGTCATCGATTTCCCACAAGGGCGTTTCCTTGCCCTGCTCGACTGCCTCTGCTGGGGTCAGTTTTGGCACTCCGCCTTCGCAGGGCTTGCATCGCTTGCGTTCAGTCATGGATGGTCTTCAAGTGTAAAGTTTGCCAAATGGATGTTGGAACCACGTTCGGTTCTAACAGGATAGTATTGATGGCTAGTGTTGGCTGCCGATGGCAATCAGTTTACCGATGGTGTGTGCATAAAGTCCATCGGAAACCGGCGTTAGACTGGCTCGGGTGAACGAGTCTCCTAGCGGCCCCAGATCGTTTGTCCCCAGCACGGCTGTTTCATCCCAGGCTTCGGCTTGGGCGTCAATGACAAACACCAGGCCGCTCATCAACGGAACGATCAAGCGATCCCCTGCAGCGGTCGGAATCGGGGCGCAAATGTGACCCCACCCGCTGCCCTGCGCCCGTGCATCGCCCATGACTTTGATTCCACGAGAATTCGTCACGTTGTTGAAACGCATGACGGGATCTTTGACCGCTTTGCTGCGTTTGAGTGCCTCTTCGGTGTGGCTGTTTCGCCACTGCACAACATCGGGATGACCCGGTTGCCGCAGCACTTGAATGGGAAGCTCCAAGTATTCAACCTGGCCGTTGTGAATGTTCACACGTCCCAAGTAATTCCGTGTGTAACTGCGGAAGTAATGGTACTTGCCGACTCGCAAGTTGGATTGCTGAGTGATCGAGCGAGGTTTCTTGTCGGCTAGGGATTCTTTCGTCGATACCCAGCCATCTTGGGTCCAGCGTCGCACCATGATGTCGGTCACAATCGATCGTTGTTGACTGATTTTGCCGGTCTTCGCGTCAACCCAAAGGTGGTCGCCTTTGTGAAACACAAGCACCTGATCATCAGCAACAGGGTAGGTCTGTGTTGACATGAACGATGGCAGCGGCAACGTCCACAGCGTCGTGCCGTCATTGGCATCAATCATGGAGACGCCTTCTGGCTTTTCCGGTGGTCCATGGCCACCGCCACGCCCAACCACCAGCACGGGACTGCCATCGGAGAGAGTCTGCAAAAGTGGGACGCAGCCCATGTTGGCGCCGCAGGTGCTTGTCCAAACGACTTTGGCTGTTTCGCAGTCCAACGCTTGCAGTTGCGTCCAGCGTTCGAGCGGCGCGTCGCGATTTTCGTGCGTGAAGTGACCCTTTTCGTCAGGCCGATAGACTTGTCGATGCAGGATCAGTTTTCCTTCCCAAAGAATCGGCTGAGTTCGTGAGACGGAGAGATGATCCATCTGCCACAATCGCTTGCCTTGCATGTCAAAACAGGCGAGCGTTCCGGTTGGATTGAGGACCCAGAGTCGCGTTCCATCACTGACCGGTGAGGGCGCCGAAGCGTCGCCAAATGGGGCGCTCAGTTTGGTCATGTAGCCACCGCTCACCTCTTGCTTCCAAAGCAATGAGCCATCGGCCGCAGCAAAACAGTACACCACGATGTTGTTGCCAACACTGCTCTCCTGTTGCACAGGCTGCATGGTTGTGACAAAAACTCGGTCACCGACCACGATGGGCGCCGACTGGCCGGTCTCCGGTAGCGTGGCCTGCCAGCGGATGTTGCTGTGGTTCACGACGCTCCAGGTCGATGGAAAGTCACTGCTGGCGGTCGTGAAGTCGTACCGAGGCCCAGGCCCTTGTGCCCATTGCATGCTGGTTCGCTGGGCGGAACAAACGGTGGACAAGCAGATTGCCGTCACGCTAAATGCAGTCAGGCGAAGGATCCTCAAGCAATTCATCAAATATCGTCCGTTGTCTTGGGCGGGGCCAGCGCGATAGCCAGGCGGGGAAAAAGAGGCGAGAGCCAGGATTGTAGCTCAAAGCAATCCTTGATCCGCCGCTGACCGCGTTTGAGAACCCAGGATGATCCGAATTCGCTGCGCTGGCGATCGTTTGCCAACAGGTTTTCACGACAAGTGGTTGCTTAGAAAGTGGCCAAGCCGTGGGACTGGCTGTTGAGCCATTGAAACCTGATGAGCCAAAGAAACCTGTTCAGCCATCACAGTCGGGCCCAGCATCACACAGCGGTGACTTTCAATGACCACTGCCGACCAGACGCAATCAGAAGCTCCCCAAGAGAAGGCTTGCGTCAGAAACAGGGTGAGTGACGGGATTCGAACCCGCGACATCTGGAACCACAATCCAGTGCTCTAACCAACTGAGCTACACCCACCGTGTGATGAAACAGCGATTCATTGGCCAGTGAGAACACTTGCCAATGGACTGCTAAAGAGAAAGTCGGCAGTCACTAACGCGTCGCCTTCATGTACCTTTCATCGGACCAAGACTGTATCCCGGCTTGAAAGTTCGGTCAACGCCTCTGTTTTTATGAAAGATAAAATTTCTTGCCTCGCCGCTCGGTTGAGAAGCTTGAATCGGGAGTCGCACCTGTGGAGGGTGGGACCACTAACCGAGAGTGTGGTGGTTTCTTGAGGCAAAACACTGCTGTTTTCGCGATTGGCGTCGCTCGATGGTGTTTGGGATTCCAGTCAGTGGCCGGCTGGCTAGCGCGATGACCGCTAGGCCAGTGAACACACTGGGTGGAACAGGCCCGGTGGAACAGACTCGCCGGTGGTGCTGTGTGCAGTCGGTCAGGGCGGAGAAGGCTGCGAATCACCTTATGAATGGCGAAATTCTGCCCCGCGCCGTCGCTGAGGGCGAGTCCTTGGCAATTGGATCTGGTGGTTCTAACTGGGGCGACTAGGATGTTTGGCGAAGCTTCGTTGGCTTCGCGTCTGCAAAATGCTTTGTACGAGGCGTTTTTCGTCCCCAACCCGTCGGTCAGCATGAGTGAGATCCCCCGTTCTGAATTGCCTGCAGAAGTCTCACAAGAGGTCTCTGTTTCCAATGCTGGTCCGGATGAGTCGGAGAGCCAGTCGGCGTCCGCTGAAACCCCAGACGCCGTCGCTGTTCGCAGCGTTTCAGCGACCTGGGCCGGCATGATTTCGGCGGCGGTGGCATTGCATTTCGTCACACTGTTTCTCTCCTATGCGGCCACGGTGGACATGTCGGACATGCAGGCTCGTTATCTGAACGCGGCGATTCCCTATTCGCGGATGACGCATTTTGATGCCGATCAGCGGCGTCTGTTTCTGGGCCACAATAACTCACAAGATCAGCCGCATCGACTGCAGGTTGCACGGCTTCGCGAAGGCCAAGCCCTCAGTGATTTTAAACTGGAGCCCGGTGTTGAATGGGAAACCGTTGCTCCGTTGGGGCCGGCGGGATTGGCTGGCAATGATCGTTACAGCCGCTGGATGCGCTGGGTGTCTCTGCTCAGTGATTCGGAGCGTAGCGGGTTGGCGGCAACGCTGATTGGTCCGTTCATTCGCTTTGACCCTACCGTGGCTGCGGTCCGCATTGTTCGATTGCCAACGGAGTTGACGACGGTCGAGCAAGACGCCAGGCCGGTGGCCTATTTGGCACGTGTGACTCGACGCGAGGACCAGTTGCATCTTGTCGCTGTTCGCCCCCGTGCACAAACGACCTTTGCTCGCGCGGCAGACCCAGGCGAACCACCATCAGGCGAACCACCATCGGGCGACCCGGGCATCAAGTCCGCCGACCCGGAAACGGGGGCAGAGCAATGAGCCAGGCCGATCACGTTCAATCATCTCAGACCGGCAACGCATGGTTTCGGTTTTGGTTCCAACCCTCCAGAGCGGGTGGACTGGATCGCGTTCGCCAAGGATTAGCGGTCATTGTCGCCGTCTATTTCGCCTCCGCCTGGGGCGATTTGTCGTTGTGGTATTCCTACGGCGGACCAGCGTCATCAACCAACTTATCTGGCTTCCTGCGTGACGCGGGGTTTGCTGAAGAGGCGCGGTGGTTGATCAGTCCTCTGTTTCTTTGGGACAGTTTGTTTCAGGGCACGTTATGGGCTGAAGCGACCTGGGTTTATCAGCTGTATGTGTTGATTGGGATCGCGCTTGCGGGATGGGTTGCGTTGGTGATTCCCTCGTCGCAGGTGCCAACGGAAAAACTGCCTCGCGGACGCGTGCTGCGGCTGATGAATTCTGTGGCGCCGTTGCTGCTCTGGATCTGGTTTGTTGGCTGGGCTAATCGGATCTCGATCCTGTCGAGCATTGCGGAGCCGATTTTAAGTGTTTCGCTGGCCGCGATCGCGATTGCTCCGGTGGCCCCGCTGGATGCTTCCAAGCGTTTCATTGCGCTGCACTGGAGAAACACATTGTCGCGCCGCTTGCTGTCGTGTCAGGTAACCTTGATCGCTGTGATGACAACGGCGACGATGTTGGCTGGTCGCTGTTGGTGGGATGGGACGGGGGCTTATGTTCTGAACGCCCCCGCTGAAGATCGCTTGATTTCTGTGCGAGGGACTTGGTTCGAGGTCCCCTGGGTGTACGAATCCACGACGATGTTTTTGGTGATCGCTTTGCCGCTGGGGATTTTTCTGGCCTGGCAACGTGCGCCAACCCAGTGGAATACAGCGCGCCAATGGGGCGTGGCGTTGGTTTGGGTTTGGTGCTTGATTGTCGCACTGTTGTCTCAGCACTTGATCTATGCGGCAACCATCGCCGTGATCTGCACGGCCATCATCAGTGACACAGGTGCCGCCAAAACGGCGCCTGCAAGTGATTCAACGTCTTGACCCGGTTTGTGCGGTTGCGATGCGCTAACCTTTCTTGTCGGTCAATTCCCGGTAACAAATGTGGATGTCCGGCGGGGCTGTGTCCGGCGGGGATGGGACTTGGCAACCGGGCCAGTTTTCCGCCATGGACTGTTCAAGCCAATTCTCGAATGCATCGTCAGCGCATAAAAAAGACCGCGCAACCGTTAGAACACGTGGGGCAGATCTGTTCTTCACGGAAACGCGATCACGTTTCGCTAAAGCCTTTCAGCTTCATGAGGGGCCTTTGATGCCTAAAGGCCAGAGCAGTTCCCCAGCTTTGGATCATTCTTGGTTTTCTCTGCTCGGCTTGGCGTGCAGTCGCCAAAGTCTGATGATTGCCTGATCATGGCCCCCAAACAGTTGGCGGGCTGTTGGGTGGTTTCATGGCGACTGTTCATGCATCACAATGCGATTTCAGGTCACTGTCGTCGACGCGCGTGCTGGTTCAGCGATCCGGCCCGCACCTGTCAGTCACTTGGCTCTGCGTCCATCACGGCGTTCCAGCGCCAATGTTGTGTCCGCAGAGACGGCAGCGAATCTTGACCACAGTCCAATCAATCGAAAAACTCGTTAGGAAATCATTGTGAGCGTATTAGAAAATAAAGTGGTTGCCATCACTGGCGGAGGCACAGGGATCGGCGCGGGAGTCGCAAAAGCTTTGGCACTGGCTGGTTGTCGTGTCGCCATCGGTGGTCGGCGTTTGGAGGTCTTGCAGGAGTTTGCCCAATCGATCGAGTCGCAGCACGCGATTTATTGCCATGCCTTGGATGTCGCCGATGACGCGAGCATTGATGCATTCTTTGCTGCTGTCAAAGGTGAAGTGGGTGAGCCTGATATCCTGGTTAACAGTGCTGGCATCAATATCGTCAACCGCCGGATGGCTGACATGGACCCAGAAGACTGGGATCGTGTGATGCGTATCAATGCCACCGGTGCTTATCGCTGCATTCATCAAGTGTTGCCCGCGATGCGTCAACGCGGCGATGGTTTGGTGGTCAATATCTCCAGTGTCGCTGGCAAACGCGCCATCACGCTTGGTGGCGTGGTCTACTGTGCCAGTAAGTTTGCCATGACAGCACTGGGAACCGCGATCAGCAACGAAGTCCGGGACGAAGGCGTGCGAATCACCAATGTTTACCCCGGCGAAGTCAATACGCCGATTTTGGACAATCGTCCCAGTCCCGTTTCGCAAGAGCACAAAGACAGCATCCTGCAGCCAGAAGACATCGCTGCGGTCGTGAAAACGATCTGTGAGTTGCCACCTCGTGCGAACGTTCCTGAGGTCGTCGTTAAACCCACCAAGCAGGAATGGGTCTAAGCATCCACCTGCCCGCGTGGCCTTCGACTAAACTGGTGCCCTGCTGCGATTTCCCATTCACTTCTGGTCGAGTCTTCCTGTCATGATTGCTGCCCTGCCAAACCTGTTTCGTTGCTTGATTTTGCTGACTGCTGGATCAGCTTGTTTGGGTGTGTCTGTGCCTGCGGTGCAGGCTGATGATGTTCAGAAACAAGTTGCGTTTCCGATACCCGCTGACGCGGACTTACCAGGCGTCGGGCCTATGCGTCGCTATGGCTGGTTCAAGAATGTCTGGAAGAATCGCCGCAGCACATTTGCAGCCAACAAAGCTGCCAGCAAGAACGCGGTGGTTTTCTTGGGGGATTCGATCACTCAGGGTTGGCAAGATAACTTTCGCGGCGATTTTGGTGACCTGAATGTTGCCAATCGAGGCATCAGCGGCGACACCACGCGCGGCATGCTGTACCGATTGCAAGAAGATGTGCTGGACCTTGATCCCAAGGCTGTGGTGATGCTGATGGGAACAAACGATCTGGAGGAAAATGCAACCCCGGAACAGATCGCAGCGAACGTGAAGGACATCCTGGCGGCACTGAAGAAACACGATGCTGAAATGCCAATCGTGTTGTGCCACGTCTTTCCAAGTCATGCCAGCAAGAAACGGCCGGCAGATAAAATCAATCAGGTGAACCAGCTGTTCGGTGATCTGGCTCGCGGTGATGCACAGATCACGGTTCTGGATACTTGGACGCTGTTTGCCGACGCCAGTGGGGATGCGAAAAAGGAAGAGTTCCCTGACTTGCTGCATCCTAACGCAGCGGGATATGCAAAGTGGAAAGCAGCCTTGGTGCCGATCTTTGCTACGCTGGGATTGATCGAAACTAAAGCGGAACCATTTGAATACGAAGACAACGCGACCGTGCTTTTCAATGGTCATGATTTGACGGGTTGGGGATTCCTGCCGACGACCGAACAGATGCGTCAAGGTCGCGCTCGTTGGATTCCCAAGACCAACGGCCGAGTGACCTGGCCGCTGGTTGAAAAGGAGCAATGGTTCGACGGAAAAACAGTGACACCCAAGGGTCGTTATGCAGCGATTGCTGGACGATTGGTTGTCACCACGCCACCGGAAGGCAGGAAGATCCAGCAGCTCTGGACGCAGCGTGAGTTCAATGATGATTTCGAATTGGTCTTGGAATTTCGCGCCACACCGGCTGCCGACAGCGGCGTCTTTTTGCGAGGCAAGCAATTGCAATGTCGCGACTATTGGTTGGCGGGACCGTACAAGGATTTGAAGGCCTATAAGCCCGGACAATGGAACGAGTTGGTCGTCAAGGTCCATGGCACTCAGGCCAGTTGCACCTGCAACGGCGAAGTCATCGAAACCGATTTCCAGATCCCCGCCACTGGCCGGATCGGATTAGAAGGCGATCGCGGCCAAATTGAATACCGCCACATCCGCCTCCGCCCAACCAAGTAGCCCCAGCGGCCGATGTGTTGGTCTCGTGGGACGAGGTGCAACACACGGCTCGCGTTCGGTGGTTGGGCTGAGGCTACACTTTGACCTCGGACCAGGTGTTGTTGCGTAGATCCAGGACAAACAGTTCTTCGTTGCACTCTGCGGGCTTGGAGACGTCGGTGTGGCGTTTACCACCGCTGATGATGATGGCTTGACGATGTGGATCGTAGGATGCGGTATGTTTGAACAGTTGCTGGGGCGATTGTCCTTGTGTCACCACCTGTTCAAACTGTTTGCTCTGAATGTTCCAGCGGTACACGTTTGTCTGCTGAAGATCGTCGTCAATAAAATCCCCTAGCCCGCCAATGACATAGAGATGGTCGTTGATGAGCGTGGCGCTGTGATGGTCGGTTGGTGGGAACACGTCTTTGGGGTAACCATAGATCGTGAACTCGCCTCGGCCGTCGTATTCAATCACATCGTTGTAGACACAGTAATCGTATTCTGGCGCGTCGTCGTACTGGCCGCCGATCTGCACCCAGTTGCCATTGGCCAATCGCGTCAATGAAATCCCCACTCGGTCATTGCTCCAGATGGGTGTGCCTTCGGGCAGGCAGTCCTCCAGCCAGGATTCAAAATGAAAACGTGCGGTTGTAGCGCTTGCTGCGGAGTGCACCATGTCGGTGTAGAACGGGTTCTTGATGACTTCGCCATTGGTCTTTCCAAACACGCGGGCCCCTGACTCCAGGTACTCGTCCCGGCTGCAGTGGATCTCCCCATTGGCTTCGAGGCCGAGGTACTTGCAACGCGCGAAGAGAGGCGCATCGGTCAGCGGGTCTCCTTCATCAAGAAACAATTGCAAAGCCGCCAGACTGCGCACCATGCCGATCGCGGGGATGGGGCGAAACGGATCTTCTTGAGCGGCAAGTTTGCGGATCGAGATGTCCAGCAGTGCTCGCCCGATGGTTTGCGGCAGCATCTCTTCGCCCCATGCTTCGGGGCCGGGTTCAAACACTGGTAAGTCAGCGTCCATCGGTCGACGCGGGTACTTTGGATGATAACCGCGATCGACACCGTAATTCAGTAACAGTTCAATCCCAGGGATGAAGTCGCGACTGACCGCCCAGTCAAGGGCGGTGCGATCAAGATGGTCCGTCAGTTCCGGGTCCGCACCACAAGCTAGCAACAAGCGAATCTTGTCAACGTTGCCACTGCGAACCGCTCGCATCAAAGCGGTCACTCCGGCGTCATCTTGATCGTTCAGGGGGACGACCCTGGACAGCACTTTGCGCAGCCGCTTGGGGCTGAGCTGTTCGACCGCTTGGTGAAAGGCACCAATGCTCATCGGTTGACCGAGAACGGCTTGGACGGTGTTGTCTAAAACAGGCATGGCAATCTCCTGGGCAGGCATCAAGTCCAAGGACTCAATGCAGGTTCGGTTGAGGAAAATCTCCTGCCATCGATCGTGTCACTCGCTGGCGACAAGACCATTCAGGCAGAAGGAAACGCTGGAAACCGAGGCACAACCTGTGCTCGGATCGAACGCCCCAAGGGTGGTCAAGCAATGACCAAGCCGTTCAGCCGGTGCGCAGCACGAAAACGTGACAACTCCAGCTGGCGATCGTCGATGAACGCGATCCCAATGGTGTGGCGAAGGTTGGATCGTCGTGATCCCCGTAGCAGCCTGCTACGGTATGGCTGGCCGATTCTGATTGAAAGCTCTGCGCTGTCTTGCTGAAAAGTCGTCACCATCATGGCGACGGGTTCGCTCACTGTGATCACAGTGTCAAACCGAGCAAGACCGCAGGCTTGGCCCGCTGAAGGTTCACTTCATCAATTCGATTTGCAAATTGAATCCAGGGTGGCAGCGTGTTTGGAAAAGCGATTGCTAGCATTGATTGCTTGCTCACACGCTTGTGTGGTTGCAATGCAATTCATTACCAAGCATTCGAACGATGCCGTGACGTCTCTTACGTCTGCAGGTCAATAGAGCCGCGTCACCGAAACGCGTCAAGATCCATTGCCAGATTTTTCTGCTGATCAATTAAATTAATCTTAAGACAGAATCTCGTTGATGACATTGCCATGCACGTCGGTCAAGCGATAGTGGCGGCCTTGGAATCGGAAGGTTAGCTTCTCGTGGTTGATTCCCAGTTGACGCAGGATGGTCGCTTGCAGGTCATGCACATGCACGGGCTTTTCCACGACATTCACGCTGTAGTCGTCGGTTGCTCCATAGCTGAACCCAGGTTTCACACCTCCGCCAGCGAGCCAATAGGTGAAGCAGTTGGGATGGTGGTCGCGGCCATACTTTTCAGGCGTCAGTTTGCCTTGGCAATAAACGGTTCGTCCAAATTCCCCCCCCCAGACAATCAAGGTTTCATCCAGCATGCCTTGTTGTTTCAAGTCCTTGATCAGCGCAGCGGTCGCCTGATCGGTGTCTCGGCACTGAGCGGCAACTTCCTTGGGGGCATTTCCATGTGCGTCCCAGCCGCGATGGTATAGCTGAATGAACCGCACGCCGCGCTGGGCAAGACGTCTGGCGAGCAAGCAGTTGTAGGCGTACTTGCCAACTTGCGTCGCTTGAGGCCCATACATGTCCAGGACATGCTTGGGTTCGTTGTTGACATCAATCAACTCAGGAACGCTCATTTGCATCCGGAACGCGAGCTCATACTGCGCGATTCGTGTGGCGATTGCCGGATCGTTGAAGCGATCGGCCTGGTCACCATTGAGACGCTGCAGCGAATCAAGTGTGCGGCGGCGCTGCTCTCGAGTCATTCCGGCGGGGTTGTACAGATCCAAAATGGGATCGCCTTGGCCGCGAAACTTGACACCTTGAAAGCGTCCTGGCAGGAATCCAGCGCCCCAAAGCCGATCATACAGCGGTTGGCCAGCTTTGGCGGATCCGTTCGATGTCAGCGCCACAAAGGCGGGCAGGTTGGCGTTCTCGCTACCCAGTCCATAACTGATCCAGGCACCCATGCTCGGGCGTCCAGCAATCACCGAACCCGTTTGGAACAAGGTTGCCGCGGGGTCATGGTTGATCGCCTCGGTGTACATGCTTTTGATGACACATAACTCATCGGCAACTTCAGCCAGGTGTTTTTGTGGTTCACTCATCCATAAGCCACACTCGCCACGCTGTGCAAACTTGAGTGAGCTGGGAGCAACGGGGAATGACTTTTGCCCCGCCGTCATGGTCGTCTTGCGTTCGGCCGGGTAAACCGAGGTGGGGACCTCTTCACCAAATCGCTTGGCCAAATCTGGTTTGTGGTCAAACAAATCTAACTGCGAAGGACCACCTGACTGAAACAAGTAAATCACTCGCTTCACTTTGGCGGGGAAGTGCGGCAGCCCCCCGATCCTTGAAGCCGGTTGCGTCGCCGCGCTCGAGGAACTCAATTCGTTCAATGCAATCGCACCCAGCCCCAGTGAGCTACCTTGCAAGAATGCGCGACGGTTGCGCTGGGCGGCTAATTCTTTTATCGTGTTCATGTGTTGATCCCCAGAGATCAGTTCTGGCTCATGCTCTCATCAAGATTCAATAGGGTGTTGGCGACCAAGGTGTAGGCCGCCAGCCTGGCAACGTCCAGCGTCGCATCAAATGGTTTTTCACCGATACCAAGAAGTTGCTTGGCCGCGGCAGGGTCGTTGTCAAACTCCTGCAAGTAGGCAGCGAGATCTTCGCTCAGAAACTTCACCTCTCGATCCGTCGGTTGCCGACTGGTCGCTAACCGAAAAGCCCACGCGATTCGCTGTTGTGCTGCGTCACTGTTTTCGGCTGGGTGCTCGGTTAACATTCGCTGTGCTAGAAAGCGAGCGGATTCAACGAAGGTGACGTTGTTCAGCATCGTTAAGGCTTGAAGAGGTGTCGTCGTCATGTCGCTTCGGACAGTGCAGGTCTCACGGGCCGCGGCATTAAAGGCCATCATCGTGGGCGGTGGAACGGTGCGCCGCCAATAGGTGTACATGCTGCGGCGATACAGCTTGTCGCCTTTGTCTTGAGCATACTTGGCGTTGGAAATGCTTTTCCAGATCCCCGGCGGCATGTAGGGTTTCACCGAGGGGCCACCAAGGGTCTCGACCAGCAAACCACTGTGAGACAACGCGGCATCGCGGATCGCAAACGGAGACAGTCGGCGGCGCGGCCCGCGTGCTAAGAGGCGATTGTCAGGGTCTAGCTGCTGGAGCTGTTCGCTGGCGATCGACGATTGTTGATACGTGGCACTCATCACGATCCGTTTCTGCATCGCCTTGACGTTCCAGCCACTGCGAATGAATTCGGTCGCCAGCCAATCGAGTAATTTGGGGTGCGATGGACGCTGTCCCTGGATGCCAAAGTTCTCGCTCGTTTTGACTAAGCCGGTGCCAAAATAGTGTTGCCACATTCGGTTGACCGTGACGCGGGCCATCAAGGGATTGTCTGGACTGGTTAACCAGTTCGCCAGCCCGAGGCGATTTCTGGGCCACTCCTGATTCCAACCGCCAAGCACCTCGGGCGTTGCCGGTTTGAGTACTTCGCTCTCGTCAGGTTGGTCGTACTGACCACGATTGAGACGATACGTGGGACGCGGTTCGGCAAGTTCGTGCAGCACCATCACGGTGTCTTTCGAACCGGGTTGAGGACGCGGCACCGAAACCTGCTGGACCTTGACCTTTACCGGTTCGGGTTCAACGAATGCTGACTCTTCTGCCGATAGATTTGGCCAGGATTTGGGGACGGGGATGAATGGAGGGCTGTTGCCGTTATTGGGGCCCAGGCCCGCTTCGGCAATGCTGTTGAAAAAAGCGAACAGGCGATAGAAGTCACGTTGCGAGATCGGATCGTACTTGTGATCATGGCAACGTGAACAGGTCATCGTTAAACCAAGGAACATCGTGCCTGTTGTTTCAACTCGATCGGCGACGTACTCCACAATCCATTCATCGGGAATCGAACCGCCTTCAGAATTGATTCGGTGATTGCGATTGAAACCTGTGGCAACCTGAGTGAAAAAATCACGCTCCGGTAATAAGTCACCGGCCATCTGCTGGGTGACAAATTGATCAAAGGGCATGTTGTTGTTCAAAGCGGAAATCAACCAATCACGCCACACCCACATGTAACGCAAACGATCGTTTTGATAGCCGTCGGTGTCCGCGTATCGAGAAGCTTCCAGCCAATCCAGGGCCATGTGTTCACCATATCGCTGCGATGCCAATAAGCGATCAACCACCTTCTCGTAAGCCGTGTCTGATTCGTCAGCAAGAAAGGCATCCAGTTCCTCGACGGTTGGCGGAAGTCCCGTTAAATCAAAGGTGACGCGGCGCAGGATCGTTGCTTTGTCCGCCGGAACAGAGGGACTAAGTTCGGCTTGTTGAAGCCGAGCGAGCACAAATGAATCCACTTCATTCTGAACGCGCTCGACGGATTCGATCTCCGGAGGCGACGGCCTGACCGGAGGAACAAAGGCCCAGTGACGATCATCTTCTGGCCAAGCCGCACCCGTTTTAAGCCACTCGACCAGCTTGACGCGATCGGCTTTTGAAAAGCGACTGCCAGAGTCCGGGGGCGGCATCTGTAGCTCGGGGTCATCGGTCAACAAACGATCGAGCATCTCACCGGATGATAAGACCTGCGAGCCAACGGCCGCCGCACGGTCATCCAGTCGTAGGTCAGTCACACGGGCCTGGGGATCCGGCCCATGGCAGGTGTAGCAAGCATCCGAAAGCAGCGGGCGGATCTCACTGGCGAAATCAATCTCGCCACCACGAACATCGACGCTAACGATCGCCAGCAAGTGGAACGCAATGAAGACAGGGGGGAATCGCATAACGGTTGGCAAAGAGGGAACGCACGCCAACATCCTTACGATCATGTCTTGGCTGGCATTCAATTTTGCCAGCCAGCTTGATGACCGGCCAACGCGTGATCTGCGATCAGCTGGCAGGCGACTGAATGCCGTGATGGAGTGGCATTCCGGCAGGAGATTGGACAGGGAAGGGCAGGTGGGACGCGCAGAGTGACCAGCGGCCAGCCTTGCGGAAACCCATTATAGCCGAACCCACCGGTGCTGCTGTCGTTGATCGTTGGATCCATCCATCGCAACGCTTATTCGGCCCCAAGCAACGCTTATTTAGCCCCGAGCAGTTTCGCAGCAACCACATCGGAAGCCAAAACGACGATTCAGCAGGTGAGCAGAAACCAATAGCAGGCCGCCGATCGGTGTCAGCCAGGGCGTGAGGGTTGATAAGAAGGCTGAATCGGCTGCCGGAGCAAAGCCGGCCATCGCGATGGGGGCCGAATCCGATTTCCCGGCTGCTGCGTCATCCGCTTCCTCAGCGTTCTGTTCGGCAGCGTTCTGTTCGGCAGCGCTGAAGGCACAGCACTCCTCCGTGCAGGCGGCTTCAATTGCCGGGGCGGCGGCCACCGTGTGAGCATCCCCGCACCTCGCACAGCAGTCGCCTTCCAAGCCAAACGCTGCGCCGGTGATCAAGACCAGTCCAGCGCTACCGATGGCGGCCGGGAGGAGACGCCGGTGCAATCGCCAGCCCGGGACGAACGCCGCCAAGGCGATTCCGAAACAAAGCACGGCCATCCATTGGTGAAAGCCTTCCTCGGCCAGAAAGCTCAGTCCCAGCGCAGGGAGCCAAGCGATGACCAGCGGCATCGCTGCACAATGAATCGCACAGCCAACGGAGGCGATGATTCCTACGCGGTCACCCCACGGCGAAGGCGAGGAAAGCGTGCTCTCGGTGACTTCTAGGTGGGGAAGTTCAATTGAGTCACTCACGATGCTCTCTCAGTCAGCAGGCGGCCGAAAATAAGTAGTTGCACACGAAGTGCATTTGCGGCTCGTGATTAGAACCGCAGGTGGTCTCACCGGCAACCGCAAATGCAATCGTTTTGCAAAACTCGCGGTCCTCCTTGCACACTGTCGCGTGCTGGATGCTCAGGCAATCCCGGTAAGGTGGCGGAGCCCCGCTCGTCACACCTGCCGGTAAGCGTCACTGGGGGCTGATGGTTGCAGGCGATTGACTGTCGCCACGCGAGCATGACTCTTTGTTGGCGAGTCCCGATCGACCGGGGCACTCGTTGGCTTGACCCTTGCTCTGTCCGCTCTATACTGTTTTTTTGGACGTCAACCGAATGAGATTCGGGGCGTCAACCAGACGCAAAGGCGACGTTGGCTCCGACGATCTCAATGTTCGCCTGTTGTTGTCCTTGTTCTGAATGTCAAAAAGAGTGCATCATCGGTGACCGTAGAAACCATCCAAAACGAGATTCGTGATGTCGGTTTAAGGGCGACGCCGGCGCGTGTCGCGACGCTACAGCTGTTGCGAGAAGCCACCGCGCCGATGACGCATGCTGATGTTGCCGAGCACTTGGCGAAGTTTGGCGTGGATAAGGCGACGGCGTTTCGAAATCTGAACGATATGACGGAGGCCGGATTGCTGCGGCGAACCGAACTCGGTGACCATGTGTATCGCTTTGAGGAGGTGCGTCACGGTGAGGATGGCGGGCAAGCTCATCCACACTTTGTGTGCACCACCTGTGGCACGATTGCTTGCCTGGACAACGTCAAACTGACTGCGGGCAGCCTGCGCGAGAGTGACAAAATCGGCGACGTCGCCGAGATTCTCTTGCGAGGACTCTGCAATGATTGTAAATAAGATGATTGGTTGATTTTACGGACGCTGCGTCACCACCATTGCAAGTCGCTTGGCATGTCCCACTCATCGATGGCAACTTCAGGCGTTCGTGAATGGAATCGACAACGCGCGAGGCATCACGCCCTGTGGCCAGTGCTCAATCGCAATGGTTTTCGATTCGTTCTGCTGCAGCTATTGCTGATCGCCTGGAGCACTGTCGCGATCGCCTGTCCGTTTTGCACCTCGGTTCCTCGCACACTGAGTGATGATTTTGACGATGCTGCTGTGGCATTGCTGGCAAAATCACAAGGCCTTCATCAAGCGGCCGACGGCTCCAGTCATTTGCAGTTGAGCGTGCTGGCGGTTGTCAAAGGCGGTGAATCGTTCACGCAGAAGGTGCTGCGATTGCCAGCTGCCAGTGTCTCTGCCACGTCACCGCAGGATGAGAGCGATCCAGCAGATGCAGATCAGCTGTCCGATGCTGGTGAGGTTCGAAACGGTGACATTGTTTGGCTGCTGGGGTTCGGTGACCAGCAGATTCAATGGGATCAACCCTTGGTGATCAGTGCTGCTGGCCAAGCTTACTTGACTGGACTGAAGCGGTTGCCCGAAGCGGGTGTGAAGCGGTTGGAGTACTTCTTGCCCTACCTCAAGCATTCCGAAGAATTGATCGCCCGCGATGCCTACAACGAGTTTGCTGACGCATCGCTGGAGTCGATCGCTGGGCTGAGTGACCAGATGGATCGCCAATGGGTGATCGCTAGCCTTCGCAACCCGGATGTGCCGCTTCATCACCGCAGGCTTTGCTGGAGTTTGCTCAGTCAATGTGGCAACGATCAGGACGCACAGCTTTTTGATCAGGCGCTTGCCAGACGTGGCCTTGATCCCAGCTATCAAGTGGGCCTGGATGCGGCGATCTCCTGTTATTTGTGTTTGGGCGGGGAAGCGGCGCTGGGGCGAGTGGAACGAGAGTTCCTCTCTGGGGAATCGGCCATGTCTTCAGACGGTTTTGCTGCGGTCCAGGCCCTGCGAGTTCATGGGACGGATCTTCATGTGATTCCTCGTCCACGCCTGGCGGCGGCTCTGTCGCGAATGCTTCGCTATCCAGAGGCTGCGGACTTGGTGATTTCTGATTTAGCACGTTGGCAAGATTGGTCGCATGTTGATCGCATGGTCGAATTGTTCAAGAGATCGACCGCTCAAACACCTTTGCTGAAACCAGCGGTGATTCAGTATCTTAAAGCCTGTCCGGGCCCAGTTGCCAAACAACGGATCGAAGCGCTGCGTGCGATTGATCCAGTGACTGTGAAACGTGTCGAGGCATCCTTGCTGTTTACCCCTGGCGCTGCAGGCGTCCCCGTCCCGCCGCCGGACATCGAAGAGTGACTTTCAAGCCAAGACTGCTGGGAAAGGGGACGTGAACTGAGTCAGGGCAGTTGCTCTAGCGCCTTCATGGCTGCGTTATGACCTGGGATTCCGCTGACGGCACCACCGCGTTTGGCAGCCGAACCGCAGAGTAAGACGTTGGGCAGACTTGTTTCCACGCCCCACTGCCCTGCTTCGTCATCCGTTTCGGCAAATGGCCACGTGAGGTCGCCATGAAAGATATTGCCCTTTGGCAGGTGGATGATCTGTTCGAGGTCTCGGGCGCTCATGGTTTCCAAGCAAACGTTGCCATCAGCATCGGTCGCCAAGCAGTCCTCAATGGGTTCGGCAAGGAACTGGTTGATCCCTGCGAGGTAACGATCGACAACCTGTTGCTTCGCCTGGTCGTTGTTTTCTGTAAACAGCCGATAGGGAAGGTCTAAGCCGAACAAGGTGATCGTGTGGAAGCCTTGCTGGTTCAATTCATCGGACAGGATCGAATTGTCGGTCAGTGTGTGACAGTAGATTTCGCCGGGCGGCTTCTGGGGGATCTGGCCCGCCATGCTCTGCTGGTAACTGGTGATCATCTGCTGGTAGCCTTCGTCAATGTGGACGGTTCCGGCAAAGGCCTCCTCTGCCCTGCACTGGCTAGAACGCAGTTGCGGCAGTCGCTTCAGCAGCAAGTTGATCTTAAAGCCGGCGCCTTCGACTTCGGTGGCTTTGGCCGCACTGGGATCGCCAGTCATCCGGGCGAGTTCATCTGCAGAGGCATTGCAGAGTACGATCTGAGATTCGATGTCAATCGCAGTGCCGTCGTTGTCATAGGTCACCGTGCAGCCATCGGCACTGGAGTCGAGATGGGTGACGTTGGCATGTTTGACAAACGTGACCTGACGGCTGTCCAGCGCCACGCCAAGCAATTGGTTCAGTAGCGTTCCCATGCCGCCCACGGGGACTTTCCATTCGCCCGTTCCCTGCCCGATGATGTGGTACAGAAAACAGCGGTTCTGCAGCAAAGATGGATCATCAGGGAACGTCGAGACCCCGATTCTGGCATCGGTGAACACCATGCCGCGAATCAGATCGTCACGGATCAATTGTTCGATAATGTCGCCAAGTGGTTCTTCGATCAGTGCCTGCCAGGCGGCCGATCCCGCGTCGCCTAAACGCGACCGCATCTCTTGGCGTGTGATCATCGGTTCAGTCAAGCTAGGCCAGATCACGCTTGCCACTTGCCGCTGCATCTCTTGCAGTTTCGAGTAGCCACGGTAATCGTTCTCGTCGCCCGTGAGATCGAGAAACGCCTGGCGATTGGCAGCCCGATCCCCGTTGCGAATGAGCAGTTCGCGAAACTGGCCATCCTGAAATGACGGAGTCCAGGACGCTGTTTTGCGCGTTCGCAGATTTAGCTTCAGTCCCAGATCATCAATGATTTTTTGCGGCAGCAGGCTGACGAGATAAGAGTAAACCGAGAGTTTGGCGTCTCGCCCGGCAAAGACCTCTTTGGAGCGTGTTGCCCCACCGAATTCGGCATTGCGTTCTAAGATCACCACGGACTTGCCAGCCTGTGCCAAGTAGCAAGCCGCAACCAATCCATTGTGTCCACCGCCAACGATGGCGACATCATACTTTGTTGTGTTCATCAATTCTGACACTCCATGCCTCGTTTTCCGCGGGCGTCGCGGAAAACGGTGATCCAAAAATGTACCGACTAAAGCAGTCGGTCCCTACAGCGGTCCGGTTGGTTTCCCATGCATGTTGGGAAGCGAATCCGCCTGCTCCGGTCGCACGTCAAATCGATGCAGCACGTTCTGCAAGAGTTTACTCATCGCGGGATCATGGTAAACGCCCCAGGCTGTTGCGATCGATCCGGTGTGGAAGACGCGACCACCTTGAGGACGTTCCCAGTAAATGATTTCAGCGATGGTGCTCTCATTGCCGATGCGTGGTTTGTGACCTTCGGCGTTGTAATCAATCACACGTCGCTGATCGTGGCTGCTGGCAACGGTGACAATGCCTTTGGGTTCGACCAGACCTTTGACCACCGAGTCGGCTGTGGCTCGCTGCAGCGTTGAAAGCCGCACATCGTACTCATGGCCCACCGCTCCGACACCCTTGCGAATGATCCCCAGCGTAGCGCCTTTCTTGAGACCCACTTTGTGAGGTTCGTTGAACAAGAAGTGATCGGGTTGCTGGACTTGGTAGGGCTTGAAGGTTCCACCCCAGCCAATACACGTCAAACCGACGACCTTCCAAGCAGGGTAGCCACAGAAACGCATGAGGCTGCCCCGTTCGAAGTCGTGGCTGTGATAGAGTTCGCCGACTTGGGCGTGCCGTCGTCCGCCAATGCTGGTGCCAAATTTACGACACTCCATGTAGGCGTCGTCCTTGTCGTAGGTGACACGCCAAAACATGGTGTTGCCCGAAAGCACCACCGCATCACCGCCGGCTTTGAGGTAGTTGTCCAGTCCATCGTAGGCTCGTGCAGACCAGTATTCGCTGTGACCATTGATCACAACCGCTTCGTATCCTTTCAAGAGGTCTGGATCACGGTCGAGGTCACGATCGGTGACCACGTCGTAGGCGTAACCCTGTTTGTCCAGCCAGAGGTGTAGGAAACGTTCGCCACGCATCAGGTGGCTGTATTGATTGTTGATGTACGTCTTGTTGGGGCCCGCGGATGGCCAAGGGATTTTCATTCCCAGCTTGTACGTTGGTTGGCCATGTTGATGGTCGCGGTAACAACTGTACGCTGGAGCACCGGGGTGACTGTTCGTTAGGCCGCCGGTTCCCATTTGTGTCAGCTGGGGGCCATGGGCGTGAGCAAACGGTGCCGAGTTGTACGCCAGCCATGTGTTTGATGACACGAGAACCAAGATTGGTGCTTTGGGGCGATCCTTTGGGCGGCGGACGATGAACGTGGTGTAAACTGTTTTCGCTTGGCCATCGATTTTGAAATCAAATCGTCCTGCATACAGCCCTGACCGAGCGTCGGCAGGCACTTCAAACGAATGGCTGACGCTCCAGCGGGCGTCGTATAGTTCATCGGACGCTAGTCGCAGTCCATGGCCACGATCTGAGTCAGCGGTGGGGTCGTAATCGCTGTCATGACGATCAACGCTGGCAGCATCAAAGCTTGGTCCGCCGATCATCCAGGTTCCGTTGTTGATGATGGTTCCATGTCTGGCGTTGCCGCCCACCTCTGCGACAAAGGAACCTCTCTCTTCACGAAGCGGCCAACAGGCTAGCACTGCGTTGCCTTTGGGGACAGTCAGTCCACGATCGGCATGTCGCTGTTTGACGTTGGCCGTGGAGAGTGCTTTGTCAGACAGACTGACCATGGCGACATCGCCATTGTAGAAGTTGTCACTCACGCCATGGCTGCCGTACGCACCAATTCGCAGCGCGGTCTGGCCGGGCAGAACGGTCCCTTGATAAGGAAACTCACCGGCCAGTTCACCATCGATGAAGATGCGTTTCATCTTGCCGTCCCAAGTCCCGACAACATGGTGCCACTGTTGTGTCTTAAGCCATCCGGAGTCGGATTCGTGCAGCGCGGCGCGATTGAATTGACCGCCTTGGTCGGTGATGAATGCGATGCGATCACCATTGAGGAACAGCCCAATCCCGGAATGCTCGGGGTAATCATGCTGGGTGATCAGGCCTTGCCAACCGGCCAATGAGAACGGGCGGATCCAGCATTCAATTGTCAGTTGGCTAAGCTCGCGATCGGCGGCCAGGCCTTTGTCAGCATGAATGTACGAGCCGGGGTGGATGGGCTGAGAAGTGGGCTCTGGATTTGGGAAACTTGCCAGGACCGGATCTTGGTCACGGTTTTCAGGATCGGCGCCAAGCCGAACCACACGCAGTTTGTAGGGAACCGTACTGCTAACGCGGAACTCGATTTCGTCGCCGGCCGCAATGCTTTTTTGAGCATAGGCGTGCAGTCCGGGCAGAGTGATCGCCCTGTGCGGCGGCATTTCATGAATCGTTTGCTGGATCGTTTCCCGTTGCGACAGCGGTTGTCGTAAATAGGCAACCAGATCTGCAATCTCCTGCGAGGTCAGCATCTTATCAAGGCCCTGAGGCATCATCGAGACGTTGGAGTAACGGGCTTGTTCGATCTGCTGATAGGAAACGGCTTGCACCTGCGTTTCAGAGGTTGCCAAGAACATTTGTTTGGCGGTCTCTTTGACCAGCAAGCCAGAAACGACGTTGCCATCCTCGGTTAGGACATTGATGGTTTCGTGGTAGCGGGCGATCGAGGCACTGGGATAGGCGATTGCTTCAAGCAGATCTCGCTCACTGCGAATGGCTCCGATCATGGTGAGGTCCGGCCCCAATTTTTCGCCCTGGTTGCCACGCGTATGACAGAGCAGGCACTTGGATCGTTCTTGGTTTGCAAAAAGCTTGGCGCCGCGCCCTGCATCCGCCTTGGGCAGGAAGGTTGCCAACTGATTCAGGTGCGCCTGCTGACGTGCTATTTCGTCCGGTGAGACCGGCAAGGGTTTGGCGGGCAAGATTTCTGGGTACTCGACTTGAGGAGCGTTCTCTTGCGCGACTCTCTGCATGGCGCGAACTTGTTTGGCGAGCGCATGATCGGACGCGAGCACTGTTTCATCCGCGATTTCAAACAGGGCATAGATGATCGCGTGCTTGAAAAAAGCGTCCATGCTGTCGGAGTAGCAATCCAGCAATGGCTGCACTGCGGTTCGGTCTTGCAAACGCCCCAGTGCCATCGCAGCCAGTCGACCAAGGTGTGGGTCGTGGTTGCCAAGCAACGTGATCAGGTCCTCGGTCGCTTGGGAATCACGCCAAAGAGCAATGCTATGAATCGCCGCTGAGACGATGTCTTTGTCTGCGCTCGTGAGACAGGATCGAACGGCATCGCGTGCTCGCGGATCATCGATGCGATGCAATGTCCACACTCCCGGCACGGACGCTTGGCCGTGGGACAAGGCCGCGATGTTCTCTGGTTTGGCAAGTGCATCCATGGCTCGTTTGGCCACCGCAGGGCGGGGATCGGAAAGCCAGCTGACCTGTGGCACGGTCCAGGCCAGATTCAAGCCACGGGGATCGTGAGGGGGTTTACCACCTTGCTTCTCTAAACGATAAATCGCACCCAAGACGTCCGGTTTGGCGATCTTTGATGTCGGGCAGCAGATCATGTACCAACTGCCTGTGTCGGCGATCAGTAAGCTTCCGTCAACGTCCTCGATCACGTCCGTCGGATGGAAGTCCGTTTGATCGCTTTCAAGCAGCGTGCTGGTTTGAGCCGTAACGGTGGACTGTGCTGGAGTGAGAACATGTCGCGAGAGTCGGCGCATGTTGAATTGCGTGCAGAGCAAATCGCCTTGTAAACCCAATGAATCAGTTTTCGCCATGACCATGCCCGAGGGTGCCGCCGGCCCGAGTTGAGTCAAGATCGGCAACAAGTCACCAGTCGCCGGATGAGGTTTCAAGACCCTGGGGTTTTTCCGTCCGTAGGTACCTCCATAAACAGCGTGCAAGATGCCATCGCGCCGTCCTGGTTTCGAGAGATCAAAGAATGTGCCGCTCAAGAATCGTTCACCGGTTTGGCTGAACGCTAATCCCACGGGGTTGTTCATGCCGCCGGTGATCACCATTTCCAATTGGCTGCCGTCGGGGCGAGCGCGGTAAATGTGTGCCGCGTTGGACTGAACGAGGCGTCCACCGCTGAGCTGATGTTCCTGTGGTGCGAAGGCCCCTTTGCACCAATAGAAAAAGCCATCCGGGCCTAAGTAAGGACCATGCAGGTCGTTCCCACAGCCTTCAATGGACCCGCCATCGAACCAGATCGTTCGCTCATCGGCGACATGATCGCCGTCAGTGTCACGGAATTTCCAGATGCAGGGTGGCGCGCCAACGTAGACCGCCCCCTCGTGCACCAGAATGCCTTCGGGAAACGAGAGGTTCTCGGCAAAGACCGTGGACTGATCAAAAACACCATCACCGTCGCGATCAACCAGTCGCAAAATGCGATGCTGAGGATCGTTAAGTTGTTTGGGTGCTTTGTCGGTATTGCCTGAGCTATCGGTGACATACAGCGCGCCCGCCTGGTCATAGCACATGTGAATGGGACGCTTGACCAATGGAGGGCCGGCGACCTTTTTTAGTTGATAGCCATCGGGGATCGTGAAATGGTGCGGGGGCAGGGAAATGGTCTGTTCGCCTGCGACCGGTTCAAAAACGTTTAGAACCAGCATCACGAGCAATGTTGCAATCAACTTGATTCGGTGCATTGGGGATTGGTCCGCTGAAAGGAAGCGAGCGACAGAACATACAAGAGCTGGCGATTGGCACGCGTGGCCATCACCCGCTTGAAGCACTCAATCAAGGGTTATGGCTGAAAGAGTTCGTGCTTGGCGTCCCCGCCACTGATCAGATACGCGATTAGGTTCATGATCTCTTCCTCAGTCATCCGATTGAAAAGCCCCTCGGGCATCGGTGAGACCTTTGAAACGACCAGCCTTTCAATCTGATCGCGAAAGATGGTCACGCGGGCGTTGGGGTCAGTCAGGTCCGTGTTGATGACGATGGCGTCTCCGTTTCTGCGCACACCCAAATTGACAATGACGCCCGAATGGATTTGGCCTTCATCGGTCAGCACTTGCACCGACGAGAACTGGTCATTGATCACTTTGCTTGGGTGGATGACTTGGTCGATTAAGTCACGAACGGAGTAGCGTCTGCCAGCGGTGGTCAAATCAGGGCCTGTCATGCCGCCTTGATTCTGGAAACGGTGACAGGCGTAGCAGCCAGCGGCGGCAAACATCTTCCGACCATTTGCAAAATCACGTTGTTGGGGTTTGCTGCTGGCGGACTGTGCCAGTTGATCGACCGTCCATTGCGTTTCACTGCGCCCGGCAAAGATTTCGCCCAAGTTTTCCAAGGCCGATTTCTTTTCCGGCTTCTTGGCCAGGATTTCCTTGAGCGCAGCTTTGTCTGATTTGCTAAGCGATGCCACCGCGTCATCGCGAATGAACTTGACGAACGCTTCAAAGCTCGCGCCGCCTCGATAGTTGGCGGCTTTTAAAAACCATTGGAAGTACTCTGTTCGCAGTTCTTCGTTCCAGCCAGTTTTTAGCAAGCGGATCGAACGAGCGTACTGGACTTGCTCTTCCTGAGTCGGAACCGAGCGGATCATCGCCATCGCTTTCGTCGCCGTCTGTGGTGCTTGCAGCCAAGCCAGGGTCTCGCAGAGCAGCCAGTTCAGTTCAGCGGATTCCGCTGGAAACAACGGATCGATCTTCTCGACGATCCGTTTGACAGAGGCTTCGTCTGGGCGGCCAAACCGAATCAAAATGATCTGCAAGGCACGTTGGTAGGTCAGTTGACGCGACAAGTCGAGTTGGTTGTGGTCAATCTCCAAGAGCGATGTGAGCAGTTTCTGACGCATCGCTGTGTCCACCGCCGGCGAATCTTCTGGACGATGTTTCGGGCAGGTTCCCGCGACGCGACCGAGGGCTAGAAGCGCTTCGACGCGGAGACTTGGATCGGCTTCCGTCAAGGCTTGTTCGGACCAAGTGGACCACGGTTGGTGTTCGAGTGCGGTGCGTGCAGCGAAGCGAATGAAGCGATCCTCGCTGGACAATTGAGGCCAAGCGGCCACAACCGCGCTGTGATTGTGGCGGCCATGATAGGCTTCCAGCGATCGTCGTTGTTTGATCGCGTCACTGATCTGGGACGCAGCCTTCTGCGGCTTGGTGGATTCATTGCCGACGTAGGTCACTCGGTACAGTCCCGATTGAACTTTACGACCGCCAATGGTGAAATACATCGCACCATCGCCGGGGTGAATGATGGCGTCGGTAATTGGCAATGGGGCACCGGTGACAAACTCTTCCTTCGTCGCCGTGTAGGATGAACCGTTGGGTTCCAGGTGAACTGCATAGAGTTTGCCCCAGCTCCAGTCCAAGGCGTATAGAGCGTCTTGATACTTCGCTGGGAACTTGGCTCCGTATCCAAACGTCACGCCGGTTGGAGAGCCCGGTCCAATGTCCAGAACTCCCGGCAGATTATCAGCGTAGAAGGGTGGGCGTTTGCCAGCTCCGTTTCGCCAGCCAAACTCGGCTCCACTGGTGACATGATTGATTCGAGTCGGACGATACCACGGTGTGTTGAAGTCATACTCCATGTCCGCGTCATAGGTGAAGAGTTCTCCGTCACGATTAAACGCGGCGTCAAAAATATTGCGAAAACCGTTGGCATAGGCTTCGAAGTTTTGACCGTCAAAGTCGACTTTGTAAATGATGCCTCCAGGGGCCAAGACACCACGGTTGTGCCCTCGGCCATCAGGAAAACTCGGTAGCAAGTGGTCTTCGCCCCAGACCTGAGGCACTTGTGACGTGTTCGCAAGCTGCGTGGGTTTTGTAGTGTTACCTGTGATCAGGAACAACGACTCTCCATCGGGGCTGGGCACGACAGCGTGCACGCCGTGGTCACCGCGCGCCTGCAGTTCTCGCAACAGTTCAACGTGATCCAATTGGTCGTCTTGATCGCTATCGGTGACGCGATACAGGCCACTGGGGATTTTGCTTTCATAGTCGTTGACGCCGACGTACAACGCCCCCTTCGTCCAGACCATGCCATTGACGGCGCGAATCTTGGCAGGGACGGGTTGGATATCAGAGTCGCTCAGTGTTTGGTTTGTCTTCGGAGGCTGCACACGATACAGGCCGCCGAATTGATCGCTGACCAGAAGCCGACCCTTGTCATCAGTGCACAGATTGACCCACGAGCCATGCTTCTCTGCGGGGACAGAGTAGAGCAGTTCGACTTTGAATCCATCAGCGGCTTTGATACGGCTGACCGGTGTGGCTTGCTGTGCGGTTCCTTTCGGGGAGCTTTCCGGTTGCGCTGCTTTTTCTTGCGCTGATGTTTCTCGGGAGGTGGCAGTCGCTGCGATCAAGGCGATCAGCAGCAGCAGCGAGCAAAGGCGATTCATGGCGAACTTTAGAAAAGGTTACGAATTGCAGGAGTGTCAGCGACGTGAGAGCACACCGCGAGGAGGGGAAACTGGCTTCGATATTCTAACCCACTTTGGCTGCAGCGACTGAACGTCTGCTCGGTTTTCCCGGCTCGATTTGACGAACTCTGAATGCCTTTGTCGTGCATCAAGGTTCTGCTGTTGGTATCATGTGTCCCCCAGCGGTTGAAGCCGCTTGAGTGCTCTTCCTTTTTGAATCAAGAAACCATCGTGACTGCAATCCTAAGATCTCTGGCGTTCGTATTGATTTCCATTGGCTTGGTCGCCGGGGCCCGCGCTGCGGATCGGCCCAATGTGATTCTGATCATGGCAGACGATGTCAGCTGGGAGTGTTTTGGTTGTTACGGTGCCCAGGATTACAAAACGCCGAATATCGATCGCTTGGCGGCTCAGGGAGTGCGTTTCCAGCATTGCTATTCCACACCGATTTGCACGCCCTCACGCGTGAAGATCATGACGGGCAAGTATGGCTTTCGAAATTACTCGCACTTTGGATACCTGAATCCAAAGGAAAAGACGTTTGGTCACATGATGCAGGATGCTGGTTACCGCACGGCAATCGCTGGGAAGTGGCAGTTGAACGGGCTGTACAACACCTTGCCAGGAAGTGACGACCCAACGCGGCCACAGAAGGCTGGCTTTGACGAGTCGTTGCTGTGGCAGGTCACGCGAGGAAAAGGCGGCGACGGTGGAGAGAGATTCTGGGATCCGCCTCTCGAACACAACGGCAAGTTCATTACCAAAGAGGAGAATGCTGGGAAGTATGGTCCTGACTTGCTGACGGACTTTGTTTGTGATTTCATTGAACGCAACCAAGAGGAACCGTTCTTTGTCTATTACCCAATGGTTCTGGTCCACGACCCGTTTGTGCCCACGCCGGATAACCTTGGCGATCGGCCAATCAATCATGCGTTAAACAAAGCCCCTAAAGGTTATGACGCCAAGAAAGAGAACTTTGTGGCCATGGTGAATTACATGGATAAGCTGATCGGAAAGATCGCCGACAAAGTGGACGAGTTAGGCTTAGGAGAAGAGACGATCATCATGTTCACCGCTGACAACGGAACCAATACGGGGATTCGCTCGCAGTGGAATGGAACGGAGATCAGAGGCGGCAAAGCCGGGATGAAGGATAATGGGACGCATGTGCCGTTTGTCGCTCGCTGGACAGGACACACGCCCAAAGGCAAAGTGCTATCCGATTTAATTGACTTCACAGATTTCTACGCCACCTTGTCCGATGCGGCAGGACGCCAGAAGACCGTCGACGACCCCATCGATGGACGCAGTTTCTTTCCTCAACTAAACGGCCAAGAAGGCAATCGCCGACAGTGGGTGTTGTGCCATTATCAGTGCTATTGGAACAAGGCACCCGGCCAGTACGCTCGGACAGCTCAGTACAAATTGTATCGCGATGGGCGCTACTATGATGTCCCGATGGATCTGGATGAAGCCAATGATCTGGGCGGTTCCGTTGACGGTGAAGCAGCGAATGTCCGTAAGGAGCTGGCGTTCTTATTGAAGCAGTGTCCACCAGTTCCTTCAGGAAAGTTAGGTCGGACTGCCAAAGAACGCCCCCTCTATCCAGAGACGCCCAACCTGTTGGACTAGCCGCCAGTTGCCAGCACTTGCTTTGCCGTCTTGTCTTTAAACACCAGGTGGGCGAAGCGACATCGCGGCATGTGCGGAACGCGGTTGTTTAAGGCAAAATTGCATGTGGTGGAGGTGCCTTGATGGGGATGCCTGTTACGGCGTTGCAGGCCTCTTGGCGACTTGCCAATCTTTGTTTCTTCGCAGGCCGTAATAAGGATAGTAATCCCACAGGGCTGGTTCTCCGGTCATGCGAGGGTCGTTTGTCTGCGTTAGATGTTCCTCAAGTTCCTGGCGTAATTGGTCTTGGACCTGAACGTACTCTTCCAGGCCTGCCAGGTTCGTGATTTGGTCCGGATCTGTGTCGACACGGTAGAGTTCCTCCGCCGGTCGCTTCGCGAATGCTAGGTCGTAATACCGGCGAATCCTGGGGTCATCGGAATGGTCCATCAGGAATGATTTGGACGGTGACGAATCCACTTCTCCAAACGGGATTGCGCGGGCGCATTCTGAAGCATCGGGGTCGCCTGCTGGCCAGCGTTCAGGGGCGCCGTTTTGGATGTACAGCCAGTTGTCTTTGCGAATCGCGCGGCAAGGATAGCCTTTGCCTCCTGCTCGGCAACCATCGTGCCTCTCCATTGCAATGAACGCTCGATCGAACGTTCGATCGTCCTCTTGTTGCGTGTTCGTCAAGATGGGCCCTAGATTCCGTCCCGTCATTTGATCGGGGATATCGATCTTGGCGGCTGCTAGGAAGGTTGTTGCTAGGTCGCTTAGATTGACGAATGCCTTTGATGTGCGTCCTGGCTGTTGGATTCCCGCTGGCCATCTCGCGGCAAAGGGGACGCGCGTCCCGGCATCATAGAGACTCGCTTTCGCTCTTGGGAACGGCATGCCATGATCGCTGGTGACGACAATGATTGTGTTCTCCAATTGGCCGGTCTTTTCCAGCAAGTCAATTGTTCGCCCGACAACTGAATCGAAGTCTTCGACTTCCACCAGATAGTCCAACAGGTCACTGCGAACGACTGTCTCGTCCGGTAAGTAGGCGGGCACTCGGATTTGATCGAGTTGTTTGCCCTCCTTGATTCCGATTCCCTTTTCAAAGCCGCGGTGTGATTCATACGTACCTAGCCAGAAGCAGAACGGTTCGGCATCGGGCTTTGCAGCCAGAAAGTCCGCGAAATTGCCAGCGTAATCTGTTTGACTGATGTTGGCGTAAGCCGGCTTTCGTTTGCGGCCGACATAGAGTTTGCCAGCCGGATTCTCGGTTCGTCCGCCTGGTGCCAAACGCCCCGGCGACCAAGCTTTTCCGGTAGCGCCAACGTGATAGCCGGCTCTCTTTAAAAGTTCCGGATACGTGGCAAACTCAGCGGGCAAGGTGCTATGAATGTTGCCTGCTTCCTTCAATCGCCAGATGGGTTGCCCCGTTAGAATGGCGCTGCGTGAAGGCCCGCAACTGGGCGCGTCGCAGTAGGCGTTGGTAAAACGAATGCCTTCATGAGCGATCCGATCGAAGGCCGGTGTGTTTACACCGCGGCAGCCATTGATTGTGGCATGTTCAAAGCTTTGGTCATCGGAAATACAAAGCAAAATATTGGGGCGATCATTGGCATCGGTTGAACCGTGTTCTCCCCAGCCACAAAGGAGAAACGCAAAAGCCACAAAAAGAAGACGGCGAGTCATCGGGAGCACTCAACGAAGAGGTGATGAGAGAAAGCAGGGAAGGTGGTTTGGCGAGCCTCGCCGATCCAACGTGCGAAACGGTGGAGCATTACGGCGCCGCAATCAGTGGCATCATCGGCGAGGTGATGCGGTTGGTTTGTGACAGATCGCATCTGATCAAGCGTTTCTCCGCCAACGCTGATTGAAGCGTCTCCGCGACCGCGGCAACGTTGGGAATGTCGGTTTACTTTTTGTCGAGATTCGTTTTTAGCTGTTCGTCGCTGATGGCAGGTGATGGGCAGCCAGTTTCGGGGACATCGACATGGGCTGTCCAGAGAATCGCGTTGAGAACGACCTTTCGGAAGTTTTCATCCTGCCAGCTGACATGATTATGGGCTCCCGTAAAACCGAAACCTCTTCCTCCGGCGGGACGTTGATAAGCCCAGGCGACCACCTGTGATTCACCTGATTCGACAGACTTGCGAACCGTCGGGTTGCCACTGCGAGCACCGTCGGGACGTCGAAGTGTCGTCAGCGGGGGCAGGTCGGACAGGATCGGTGTCACCCCTTTCATGTCTTTGACAAATCGCATGTGGTAGTACCATTCGTCATTCACGCTAAACGGCTTTACGCCTCTTGTGATCGGATGTTTGGGAAGGCTGTCAAAGTTCGGCGTCCAGTGTGGGTTGACGGACCAGTCCAGGTCGCAGAAGCCGCCCATCCAATCCAAAAACTTTTCTCCCGGCTTCCCCTTCTCTGCTTCCGTTGCCCAGTGGATCATCACGACGCCTGTGCCTGACTTCATCAGTTTGTCAAATTCGTCAAGGTGAGGGTTCAGTACATGTCCTCGATGGCCTGTGCAGAAGATCACCACCGTGGCGGCATCTTTCAGGATCGACGTGTCCTTGGGGTATCCGGGGTGAGGGACAAGTTCAGCTTGAACGTCTAAACCGGATTCATTCAAGGCTTCAGCCAGAATCATGTTTCCGGCTCGATGCTCGTGCTGCATGCGGCCATGACTCGGGCTACCGGAAATGAAAACAATCTTTGTCTTCTCTGCGGTTGCGACGCTGCACAACATCGCGAACAAAAGGGCCAACGGGGTGGCAAGTAAGGGGCGTTTCATCGCGTTGCCTCGCAAGAGGTGGTTCGTCGAATTGCCATCGTTCAATGGCTTGATGGTGAACAAATGATCGAGTTTCAGGCGCGGTGTCTTCAAGTTCTGCCACGTTGGGAGCAACGCCCGGTGTCTCACGAGACGTGCTTCCGCCGTTTAGCATCCGATTGCCTAATGTGACGGTGGATTGTAATTCGGATTGGGCGGCATCATGTTTGCGTGGACTCGTTCTCGCCACGCTTGCAACTGACCGTGCAATTGTTTTGCGATGGCGGGTTGCTTGGAAACAAGGTCGTGTTGTTCGCCAAGATCGTCCTGCAAGTTGTAAAGCTGCAGGGTTCCGTTTTCGAATGATTCCAGCAGTTTGTAATGGCCGGATCGGATGGCACCGCCAGGGCTTTGCATCCCGTGGTTGCTGTAATGAGGGAAATGCCAAAACAGTGGTCCACGCTCAAACGATTTTCCCTCTAATGCAGCCGCGAAGCTGACGCCATCAACAGCTTGCTGGGGCATCGCTGGCAAGCCGGCCATTTCGAGCAGTGTGGGGAAAAAGTCCGTGCTGATCACGGGTTCATCACAGACCTCGCCAGCTTTTCCATGACGCGTTCCATTGGTGCCGGGCCATTTGACGATCAAGGGCACTCTGATGCCGCCTTCGTACAGCCAACCTTTTGCGCCGCGCAACGGCAAATTCGACGTGGAAAAGGCAGCATCCAGTTGGGTTGGCCGGACGACCCGTTTGGGATTGCCAAAGTTTGCCGCCGACATGCCGCCGTTGTCGGAAAAGAAAACGATGATCGTGTTCTCTGAGACTCCGACCGATTCCAACGTTTTCACGATCCGCCCCAAGCTTTCGTCCATCGCGCTGACCATCGCGGCAAACTGTGGGTTGTCTTGATGTTGCTTGATTTTCACGGTGCGCTGGGGAAGCACTTTGTAGCCTTGGTGCGAAGCTTGCTTGGCGAGTTCATCAAGCTGCTGACGCGATGCAGGCTGTGGATCGTCTGGATTCCCTTCGAGAATGAAGTCGGGGCCGGTTGGTTTCGCTGTAAGTCTGAGCTTTTTGTGATACTGATCGACCAGGTCCTCACGCCCTTGAATGGGATCATGGACCGCGAAGTGAGACAGGTACAGGAAGAACGGACGGTCCTGATTGGCCTGAATAAACGCTTCCGCAGAATCCGTTAAGCGATCCGTCAGGTATTCTCCGGGTTGATCCACCATGTCAGCAAACTTAAATGGAGCATGGTAGCCTGCTTTCGGCCAGCCTTTGTTCCATTGCGGTACCCGACGATCAAAACCTTGCTGCAGGGGACCGTGCGGATCTTCGCCAAGGTGCCATTTCCCGATGTGCATGGTTTGATAGCCGTGTTCTTTCAACGCTTCTGCGAGCGTGATTTCTGACAGCGGAAGCTGCTGAACAATGTCTGCATTCTTGAGGCGTTGAAAGGGAAATTCACGCCGGCCGCTCAGCCAATCAGTGAGTTTTAGTCTGGCGGGGTACTTCCCGGTCATGATGCTCGCTCGCGTCGGCGAACAGACATGACAGGCAGCGTAGGCATTGGTGAAACGAACACCTTGCTGGGCAAGTTGATCGACATGAGGTGTCTCGTAAAATGAGCTTCCGTAGCATCCTAAATCCTTCCAGCCCAAGTCGTCGACCAGAAAGAAAACGATGTTCGGGGCTCGTTCCGCAGCATGCGAGGATGAAATCCACGACAGCGTTGCGGTCAGCAGGATCGTAAGGATGAGTTTCATGGAATCACAACGAGTCACGGGAGGATCAGAAGCATTCAAACCGGCATGTTAGCAGATTGAGACGCCGGAATGTTTAACTTGCATCTCTTCATGCGACATGCTCGCGTGACGGTCTTCGGCGACGAATCAGGAAAACGATCCCCGCGGGCAATACTGCACGGGCTGCTTGTTGGGGTGATGCGTCACTGGAAAATGATTGCTTGCAAGCACTGCGTTCACAATCCATGCTTCCACAAACACACAGGGCTTCCTTACACACACAGGGCTTCCCTACACACACAGGCGGACGTTCGGCGGGATTTGCGAACGCCACAGGTCAATCACGAAGAGATTTCTTCAGAGTGCAGCAGCATAGATGACGCACACGCGCATTGCAAAATGTTTCGTGGCAGTGTTCTTGTTCGCATCGTTGCTAGGTTCCATCGTGCTGCCCCTGAGCTATCGAAGCGGTGCAATTTGCTGGGAACACTCCCGGGCGCGTTGGCAGGGTGGAAGATGCAGGCCGCGTGAATGGCATCGCTGCCCTTGATGAGGTCGCCGGATCGATCTGGCGGTTCTTTTTTGATACAGTCATTGAGAACAGCAACTGCTTGTACGGGAATTTCTCGCTGTATTTGTTTATCGCTTCAGTTGTGCTGTCTATAGAACCCATTCCGTCCCTTTAAAAGGCCAGTAACCATGAGCTTTCGTGCCCTTGTCGTGGAGACCAATCAGGCGGATGTGTCCGCACAGGTGCGGGAATTGACGGACGATCAGTTGCCTAGCGGAGAGGTGATGGTTGACGTTTTGTATTCGACTGTGAATTACAAAGACGCTCTTTGCTTGTTGCCCGGTGGCGGCGGTTTGGTGCGTTCCTATCCGCACGTGCCAGGCATTGATTTTGCCGGGGTGGTGCATTCGTCTACCGACGCACGCTATCAAGCCGGCGACCGCGTGGTGCTCACTGGTTGGCGAGTCGGCGAGAGTCATTGGGGAGGATTGTCGCAGCGAGCGAGGGTGAGTGCAGACTGGTTGGTCCCGTTGCCGGAGGCTCTCTCGGCCCAGCAGGCGATGGCTGTTGGCACGGCTGGAGTCGCAGCGATGTTGGCCATTGTGGCGCTTGAAAATCAAGGGCTGGAAAAAGCAGACGGCAGTGTGTTGGTGACGGGCGCTGCGGGAGGTGTTGGCTCCATTGCCACAGCCGTGCTTAGCCAGCTTGGATACCAAGTGGCTGCAGTCACCGGCAGACGTGAATTGACCGGCTATTTGCACGACTTGGGAGCAACCAGTGTGATTGATCGATCCGAACTGTCTGCGACAATCAAGAAGCCCCTGGAATCTGAACGCTGGTCTGGATGCGTGGACGCAGTGGGCGGGACGATGCTGGCGCGAGTTCTTGGGCAAATGAAATACGGAGCCTCCGTCGCAGCGGTTGGCTTGGCTGGCGGTGCTGACTTACCAACCAGCGTGATTCCGTTTCTGTTGCGAGGTGTCAATCTGTTGGGGATCGACAGCGTCATGCAGCCCTATGCAAAACGCTTGACCGTCTGGCAGCGTCTCGCGACGGATTTGCCATTGCAGCAACTCGATGCAATGACGCAAATCGTGTCGCTTGCAGAGGTGCCCAAGATCGCCAGTCAGGTTTTAAAAGGCAAAGTGCAAGGCCGCGTCGTCGTGGATGTGAACGCCAGTTAGCTCAGCGTGGCAAACGGCGCTGAAGCGAGTGACCGGTGATTCACGTTCGGTTGGCGGGCGTGATCATGCTCTGGAAGCGAGCTATTGAGCGTCGATCTTTTTGAGCATTAGCAATCGCAATTCAGCCACTTGTTTGCCGGGCACTTTGGTGGCTTTCAAGATCAATGGCTGACGACCGGGCGTGATTTTCAGTTCGCCTAGATCCATTGCTTGCCAACGTCGCACATCTCCTTCGGAGCGCGGCACACGATCATTGACCGCACCAATAAACGGTGACTCGACGGGTTTTCTAATCGTTGCCGTCGTTTTCGAATCTCCATAGCGTAGCTCAATCTTAGCGCCCACGTCTGGTTCCGGGCAAGCGTAGTACATTTGCACTTCATAGCGTCCACTGCCCAATGCTTCGACGTCCCAGCGAATCTCAGCTTCGGTGTCAGACCAGTTGAAGAGATACGAACAGTTGGGGAACCTATTGCTGCGCGTGATTGTGCCGGTGTAGGTGGCATCGCGAGCCGGCAGCTGTGTCCAAAGAGCATCAGGGTGTGCAATTGGAAACGGTCGCGGTTTGATGTTGTTACGCGGCAGGTTAACAATCGGTGACAGGGACGATTTCCACTGTTGCAGGGCGGCGTCAAGTTTCTTCGCCACTTCGGGATGCTGATCGGCAACGTCGGTCATTTCACCGCGTTCCGCTTCGATGTCGTACAGCGTGCCTGTGTGGTGATAACGATACCGCTGCGTTCTGGCGGTGAACTTGTTGTTCCAGTTGCTGAACAGAATCCGCTCGCGCGCTTCATCGCTGCGGTCGTTGTCGGACAACTGATTGGCAAAGGAGACTCCATCCACTGGGCGATCCTTAACTTGGGATGCTTTCCAGTCAATGCCGGCAAAGTCAGCCAAGGTTGGCAGCAGGTCAATTGCTGCGCTGATGGTGGCAACTTTGGTGCCGGGTTTAATCTTGTCGGGGTAGCGAATCACGCAAGGCGAGCGCAGGCCACCTTCGTTGGTCGATCCTTTACGGCCTCGCATGCCACCGTTGAAGCGAGCTCCGTTGGGACCGTTGTCGCTAAAGTAAACAACAATGGTTTCGCGATCCTTGCCGGTTGCCTCCAAGTGTTTCATCAATCGGCCAACGTTGTCGTCGATGTTCTCGCACATCGCCAGCGCTGCTCGAGCGTGCGGAGTTTTCTGTGCTTTGCGATTGGCTTTGGCTGCATCCGGCACGAGCTCTTTGTTTTTGAATCGATCCCAATACGCCTGCGGCACCTGCATGGGTGAGTGCGGAGTATTGAGCGGCAGATAGACGAAAAATGGTTTGTCGCCGCTGTTGCTGATGAACTCCATCGCATGATTGGTCAAATCATCGATGATGAACCCTTCGCCTTGGACGATCTTGCCATTGTGTTCCAGCATGGGATCGTAGTAGTTGCCCCAGTGCCCGCTGCAAAACCCATAGTAGTCTTGAAAGCCACGAGCATTGGGATGGTAGGGCCATTGCATGCCGCTGTGCCATTTGCCATAGCAGGCGGTTTGGTAACCAGCCTTTTGAAACACTTGCGCGATGGTTTGTTCGGCGGCATCAAAACGCTCCCCGCCGGCTGACGTGCTGTACACGCCAGATCGTCCGTGATAGCGACCGGTTAGAAATTCGGCTCGTGTCGGAGAGCAGACTGCACAGACATAAAAGTTGTCAACGTGTGCGCCTTGCTTGGCCAGAGAGTCGATGTTGGGCGTGGATAAATTGGGGTTCCCATGCAGGCTTAAATCCCCCCAGCCCTGGTCGTCGGAGAGAATCACGACAACGTTGGGCCGTGTGGATTCGTCTGCCGCCAGTCGTTGTGCGGGCAGGCAGAGCGGACTGCACACAGTCAGTGCCAAGAAACAAAGCATGAGCTGGAAACGAACAGAGAGCGCAATCGACATCAAACCGCCTAGAGCAAGTGTTGCGAGGGAAGGGCAGGGCTGGGCAAAGCAAACGGGGGATCAACATTCTAATCGATCCGGTGGCCAACGATAGTTCACCATTTTGGTTTAAACTGCCGTCCCCGGTGAGCGGTTTAAAACTCAACCAAGGCAACCACGAAGTGGACCACCAGCACATACAGGGTGGTCCATAGTACCGTTGAGGTGATCGATCGACTGACATCGCCAGCAGATCGCTTGGGCGTCAGGCCTCGATAGTAGCTGATCGTTGCGATCCCCAAGGCACAAAAGAGGTTCTTGGCTTGGACCCACTGCCAATCGCGATAGAACTCGATGATGCCGAACAGCGAAACGGTTTCACTGGCGCTGCCCGCGACAAGATTGCGATCAAAGTACTGTTGCCAGAAATAGGGCCCGTCGTTCGGAAACATGGAGACATAGACCACCATGCTGATGAACCGCGCTGAAGCAAAGGTCACCCATTCCAGCAAGGGTGTCCCAATCAGAAACGCACACACAATCGGCAGCAGCAAATAGGATTTTGGCAAGACACCCAGCGTACGCATCGCGTCGACTTGTCCTCCGTACTGTTTCACCGAGACGTCGGCCGCGACCGCAGAACCGCAGCGAGCCGCGATCAAAATCGTTGCCAGGATCGGCACCAAGACTCGGTACAACGCAAAACCGATCGATGCCAGCAGTTCATCAATCAACAGCGGCTGGGAATAGGACCGGAAGGGCAGGAACTTGAACGTGAAATACGTTGAAGTGAAGCCGATGATCAGTCCTGCAATAATTAAGTACACCCAAGCGGATGGTCCAGCAACCAAACGCAAGTAATGGGCGGTGAATCGAAATGCCCATTTGGGACGTGGCACAAGAGGAATTAGATCAACAGGCAAACGTGCCGCCGCCATTACGGCACGTCCACTGGACTCGAAAAAGTCGCTTAGCTTGCCAGCAGCTTGTTTGCCAAGGCTTTGTTCCGCAGTCGATGTTGCGCTTTCGGTCTTGTTGGCAACGGGTGTCATGCGGTTTGGGATCTCCTGCCACTGTTCGGGCCGCAAGGGGACCAGTTGTTTCGACTGCCAGTCGAGCAGCAGCACGTGATCAGCGATGGGCAGTAACGTCTGATAATCATGTGTGACCACAATGCAGGTCTTCTGGTCCTGTTGCTGAATCTGCTGAATCAGATTGGCAACCAAGGCGCCGCTGGATGAATCCAAGCCACTGGTCGGTTCGTCATACAAGATCACATCGGGCGATGCGGCCAAAGTTCTCGCCACGGCAACGCGTTGCTTCTGGCCGCCACTTAAGTGAGCGACAGGAGTTTTCCCAGGCACACCCAAGTGATCAATCCATTGGGTTGCAGGCCAATGGCCAAACGCTGTTTCGCTCGATGGGCTAGACGCTTCGTTGTCAGTCTGCGTCGGCGGCACTTGATCACGCTGGGGTTCCGTGAAGCGATGATCCAGTGCGAATTGCACGTTGGCCTGTGGAGACAATTCATCAAACAAGGCGAACTGTTGAAAGACGATGCCGATCTGCGGCTCTTGTTGATTGTCTGTCTTGGTGATCGTGCCTTCCCAACGTAATGAGCCGGATTGTCGGCCAACGAGCCCCGCCAGAATCCGCAGCAGCACCGATTTGCCCGCGCCGCTGCTACCAACGATCAAGGTGATCTTGCCTGCTGGTAGCGAGGCTTGGACATCTTGCAGCAAGCAATGGTCGCCAGCATGGACGGTCAGCGAATCAATGGACAGGCCGCTTGAGGCTTGTTGACTGTCTTGCAAAGCGTCCGGTTGACCTGGGGGGACTTTTTGCTTGCGGTCGTTTGAACCTGAGGTTTCATGAGTTGAATCGTCGGGCAATGGTTGTGCGTCATCGTTGGTAGACATAGGTGCGGCTCAGTGGGAATGCTGAGGAGTGTTTCCAATGAGATCGAAAGGGCAGGGCAGAGCGCAGGAATGCTCGGCGATCAGTCGGTTCGATCCTGGACGATGTAGATGACCGGGTAGACCATGGACTTCTTGGCACGCGTCACTTGAATGGGGGACTTTGTTTCCGGCTTCGTTAGGGCGTCAAGTTGCTGGTCCGGTATCGGGCTGGCGATCAACCAACGACGATCCTTACGCAGAATTTGAGATCTCAGCACAC
The DNA here is from genome assembly GCA_007745635.1 of Stieleria bergensis. Taxonomy (GTDB): domain Bacteria; phylum Planctomycetota; class Planctomycetia; order Pirellulales; family Pirellulaceae; genus Stieleria; species Stieleria bergensis. Next base: position 5,034,116 of record CP036272.1, on the reverse strand, counting down.
GAGCAAAGTTTGGTTCGATACCATGTTCGCGGCTGCCAAAAATCTGGTCTCCGATACTGCGAACGACCGGTTCGACGCGTTCACTGACTTGTCGAAGGCTGGCTTTGGCTTCTGGGCTTTCCCACACGTCACGCCAAGCTTGGTGAAGGCGTTTGTTTTCGATCAGTGATTCTTTGAGCAGTACGCTGACCAAGCGGCGGCTCTCTGGATCGGTGGCAACCCCTTCGATCAAGGTGCCAAATTCCTGGCGAACTTTGTCGTTGTCAGCGATCTCTTTGGCGGTGTTTTCAATTGCAACAACCATGATGTCCAGATTTCGTTCGATGACCGGGAGGGCTTCTTCGTCGACAAAGCGTTTCCATTCACTGCGAACCAAGTTCCGTTTGGGAAGCGGCGCGGTGTCATAAACCGCTCGCCAGCCGAATCGCCACAGGGAGGCGCGATCCCAGATTTCCCGACCAATCTTCTCAGCGGCTGGCTCAGCATGTTGTCGAACAATGGGCAGAATTTCCGACCGAGCCAGAGGAACGAACCGCTCTTTAAGCCATTCGTTTTTCCAACGATCCGAAAATACTCTCAGCTCTCCCGAGTGCCGTTCCATTGATTTCTTGAATTCGTCCTCGATGATCGGCATTGATTCTTCAACCGTCTGCTGAATCAAAGGGATCATGGCGTCGGAGACTTGTTGCCCGTGCTGGGACATGGCTGCAGTGATCTGCAGCGCGATCTGCTGGCGTTTTTTGGGTGGCAAGAGTGTTTCAACGACATCAGATAAAGCTTGGCTGGTTTGATGCTGAACCCAATCACAGTCCTGTGGCGATAGCTCTGGATCATACCACTGCACCAAGGCGATGTCTTCGTTGACCTGCACCACATAGCCAACTTGGCGATAGTGCATCTGGCCGCTGTCCCAGATAATGCTTTGCAGAACGGTGTCTGTATTGATCGACGTGCTGTTGCTTCGTTTGGTTGCTGCCGAATTGTTCGACCAATCGCCTGCCAGACCACGCTTGATAAAAACAGGGTCACCCACTTGTAGTGAGTTGGGAGCAATCTTGATGGTGACGGTCTCAGCGCGATTGAACACGAACTGCGAGATCGACTTCAGGGGTGTGCCTGAGGTGGTTTCGGCCGTCGTCGTGGTTTCGTCGTTTGGCTTGCTCGATGAGGCGTGATCGGCTTCTGGGGACGGAGGGGTTAGGAAGTTGCCCAACCAGAGCAGCATGGCCGTCCAGAAAATCAGTCCGAGGGCGAAGTTGATTCGTCGTGGATTCATGAATCGTTGACCTGACTAAAAAACAAGTTGCGAAGAGCCGCCAAAGCACAAAGCGGGAATCCGTTGATGCCGATTTTCTCTTTCACCAAGGCTGGCAACCGCTTGGCATCGGGCGAGGCTTTCTGCGGAAAGCGACTGTTTTTTTGGCCTCCGCCAAGCGAATCAAAATCTGCATTCAGTCCGTGCGTCTGCAAACGCAGGAGGTAAGTGGTTCTGTGCCGCTGTCTGGTTTCCAAAAAAAGTTTGTGGGGCACTGTCCAGCGGGCCCAGTGATCTGGCATATCGGACCAAATATGGCGTTCGCAGACTACATCAATCTGGCTCAAGATAGCTAGTCCACCCAGGGATCTCAGCCAGCGACGTGGTGTTCAGCCGGAGTTGGCGACGGGCACGTCGCGAATCGGCCACTGGCTTGTCACCCAATTTTCGGCCTTCCTGTGCCGGTGAATCAGCTCGGGCGTGCGTTTTTTCTTAGTTGACGTACAATAGGCCTGATCAGCGGTTGGCGGAAATCTGCGAGGCGCTGTCTAAATTCCACACCGATTGACCTCCACGTTTTGCCTTCCGCGTCTGAATCTGATGATGACAAACTCTCGATTTCAATGCCTGCCTTGTGTCGGTTTCTCTCCTTTCGCATCCTGCACGTTTGCTCGCCTGATTGCGATGTGCGTGCTGGCGATGTTTTTACTGACGATTGAAAGTGCGAACGCAGACGATGGCAAGGGCAACGACAAGCCAGCCGCCGAGAAAAACGCCGCCGAGAAGAAGGCCGCCCCAGCAAAGCCGGTCTCTATCTTTCCTGACAAAGCACTGGAGGCAGCGGTTCGTCGGGAGGTGTTTGCGAAGCGACACAATGATCAGCCGATCACGGTCGCTGATGTTGCCAAGGTTTCGCAAGTGATCGCGGTTGGCAAGGAGGTCAAAGACTTGAGCGGTTTGGAGCATTGTCACGCGCTGATGCTGCTAGACGTTTCCGATAACCAAGTTGCGGACCTAACGCCGATCGCCAAGTTGCAACGGTTGCAGTCGGTGTCTTTGGCAAAGAATCAAGTCCAGTCGCTCGAACCCATCAAGCAGCTCAAGGCTCTGCAGTTGCTGGACGTCACTGGCAACAAGATCGCCGATCTGTCACCGGTTCAAGAGATGAGCAACTTGCGCACGTTGCTCGCTGCCGGCAACCAGATCAAGGATCTGCAGCCCATTGCCGGGCTCACAAAGCTTTGGACGTTAGATGCCTCGGCCAATCAAATCGAGTCGATCGAGCCAATCAAAGCCTTGGGCTGGTTAACGCTCTTGCAACTGTCCAGTAACAAGATCACCAAGATCGATGCTCTGGCAGATCTGAAAGCACTGCGAACACTGATGATCGATCGCAATCAGATCGCTGATTTTTCACCCTTGGTCAAGTCTTGTCAGGCGGATCAAGAGGAGGCCCGCTTCGCTCCTTATCTAAAAGTCAAACTGACCGGCAACAAGGCTGATGCAAAAGCAACGCAAGCAGCCACGGCAGCCTTGAAGGCATGTGGCGTTCGTTTGCTTCCCTAGTGGAGCAGCATCGTGTCGAAGGCGTTTTGGATTTGTTCCTGAGGATACAGGCAAAACGAATAGTCGCGGCTGTTCCAGCGTTCTGCGAGGCGACGTTCAGCCTGTAGTGCCAGCGAGCGATCGTGCAGTTCAGTGGCTAACTGGCTGAGCTGTTTGGACATTGCTAAGTTGACCGCTTGCATCTGTGCGTGCCATTGCTTGCGTTGATGACGTGGCGGGATACGCTCCAGCAGTGCGTGTTTCTGCTGAACAAGGTCCGCCGAGACTGCGTGTTCGCCATCGAACTGTTCCCCGTGAAAACGGCAATCACGCAGCGTTCTGTGTACCTCGTGAAGTTGCTGATTGATTTGAAGTGGGCAATGGCGTTGGTGGCCGGGAAGCAGCACGGAAGCCGAGAGCACCATGAACTGTGTCGGTGGGCACTGCCAAAATGCTTGGCTGATCAAGTCACCAAGTTGGTCGTACTTGCCGCCGCCGATGCCATGCAGGAACAAGTCGCTGAGCAGCATTCTGACGTACATCGTCGTGATCAGGGCTCGCGAACGCAGTTTGTATTGGCTGCTGTCTAGGCTTTGCAAGCACTCTGACAAGTGCTCGCGGTTGCAGGTGACTTCAAAGCCCTGCCGATCGCTTAGTGTCAGCTCGGTTCCCCGTTGACGCACCCAGACGGCACGGCGCTGGGGCGATGCGTCACCGTAGATCCAAAGTGGAGCTTCAAGCCATGGGGCGTCGTGGCTAAGATTGGGGACGGGGTGGGCGGAGCTGCGAATTCCATGTGCCCCCCGGTACAGGTCTGCTGAATCGTTGTAGCACTGGACGAAACGCGGCAGGTCTGCCAGGATCAGCGAAAGGAAGCTTGCGAACTGGGGCGTTTGGCAGATCTGGCTCTGGGGAACCTCTAGCGTTTGCCAGCCCATGTCGCCTTCCAAGGCATGGCGGGCTCCAGCGATTGCCAATGCTGTGTTGTTTGTTTCAAGCCTGCGTTCAACGGCCTGTGGCCAAAGTTTGCCGATCAGCGGATCGTCAATGAAGCCTCTCAGTCGATGGGCAACGGCCTGGCCAAATCGATCAAAGGATTCCTGGTCACTAACGCCGGATTGTTCATAGGGAAGCCCTGCACCGGCGTGGTCATAAGGGATTTTCTCCAGTTCAAGTTGGTTCCCAGGTGTGCGAACGGGTACCGAAATCGACGTGGGGCCAGAGACATCGCCATCGACGACCAGGTTAATGGCCAGAGCGTTTTGCTGAGCGGAAATCTGGCTGAGAGAGTAGTTCTTGAACCAGACGCCAGGATGGAAAAGCGTCGGCTGGTGCCCGGACATGATGATCGGTAGCGACTGCAATTCGGCATCGTCGGCCAGGGTGGCTGAATCGCGGTACTGGCCCGTGTATTGCAACGCTTGCTGAATCAATCGCCGTCGCGCCGAGTCACGGAGCATTGCCAATTCAGCCGGCAGAGACTGTTGAACCAATCGATTGGCAGCGAGCAGCTTGGGCACGCTCCAGAGCGACGGCCAAAGAAGAGACTGGCCGTCCTGTCGTGGAGCACGAAACTGCGGGAAGACTTCGTGTTGCACGGCTACGTTTTGGGTCTTGATCTACGGTGTGAACTCACCAACGCACGTGGATGCTAGGACCACTGGCAGTGATCATCTGATCGGTCGACACAGTCCGAGGCGGCCGCAAGGCGATCGAGTTCCGTTTGAATGACTTCGTTGTAATGATTCAAGCGGGTTTCGGCGTGATTGAGCGAACCACCAAAGTTGCGTTCCAAATCAAGGTAGATCAGCGGCACCGCCATTTCGACAATTTCCAATTCAGCATTGGCGGCTTGGACCCACAGTTGCAACGGCATAGCGTAGCCGAATTCTGTGATGTCCAGGCGTTCCAAGGCGCTGCGGCGATAGGCTTTGAAACCGCAAAACGAATCCGTTAACTGAAGACCAAACTTGCGATTGATGTCCATTGTGATGCGGCGATTGATGAACAAACGCTCTTCCGGTGGTGCATCGTCTCCGTCAAAGTGATGCAGGTAGCGGCTGCCAGAAACAATGTCTGCGGTGCGAGCCATATCGATGAACGCCGGAATCCGCTTGGGTTGATGCTGGCCGTCGGCGTCCAAGGTGACCACGCCGGCAAATCCATTGGCTAGCGTGTAGTCAAAGGCTGATTTGAGTGCGGCGCCGTACCCACGATTGGTCGGATGTCGGATGATTGCGATGTCACGTCGTTGGGCCAGCTTTTCACTGGTTCCATCGGTCGAGCCATCGTCGACGACCAGGATATTGGAGGCGAACTGCGACACCTGATCTAAGATTCGATCAACGTACTGGACTTCGTTAAAAATTGGCAGTGCTGCCAACCAGCGTTCGTCTTGAGGCATAGCGTTGGGATGAATGTTAGAGATTCAGTCTGACGATGGGATCGGTTTCAACTTCGCTGGCCCAGCAATCCAAGTCTGGGTGTTGCTCGTGAAGCTTGTCTGCCAGTCGAACCATTGCGAACCGTTCACTATGGTAATGGCCCAGCAACCCGAGGGTCATGCCGAGGCTTCTGGCTAACAGGCAGTCGTGAAACGTCGCCTCGCCAGTGATTAGCAATTGGCAGCCGCGCCTGTTGGCTTGAGCGACAAAGCTGCCGCCGCTACCACAGGCAAAGCCTACTCTGTTGATCAATGGCTCAATGGGGCCAATGACCGCCGGTGAAGGTGAACCGACAAACTGGGCGCACTGTTTGATCAGTTGACGCGGAGTCTGCGGTTCACCGGTCACACCCATGCGACCGGCTCCCAGCGGATTGTTGTCATCAGGCTCCGTGATCGGCCTCACGTCGGTGAGCCCCAGGAACTCTGTCCACTGCTGATTGATTCCAGTGGAGGCTGAATCGTACGCTGTGTGAGCGCTGTAGACGGCCACGCCGCTGCCACTGAGTTTCCACAGCGTCGCGCCGGTCAGATCATCGCTGGTGAGTTTCTTTAGCGGGCGAAAGGGCAGCGGATGATGGGCAACGACTAGATTGGCCTGCTTGGCAATTGCCTCGTGGGCAACATCGGGCGTCAGCGTCAGGCACGTCATCACGCGCTGGACTTGGCCGCTGCGATCTCCCGCGAGCAGACCGACATTGTCCCATGACTCGGCTAAACGCAGCGGTGCAAGCTGAGCCAGAGTCTGACAAATGTTGTCCAAAGAAGCAGCCATCGGTGACGTCAGATCACCTAGGCGAGATCATGCAGATCATTCGCTTGCCATGCTGTTGAGGAGAGGTTTCAACCTTGCCAACCTCGTCCAGCATCTCGATGACCTGCTGCATCACTTTGCGGCCTTCTTCGATGTGAGCCATTTCGCGGCCTCGAAAGAGAACGCTGACTTGGACTTTGTCTTTATTCAACAAGAACTTTTCAGCGCGGCGGATCTTGGTGCGAATGTCTTCGTCACCGGTTTTAGGCCGCAGCCTGATTTCTTTGGTCTTGGTATGGCTTTGGCCTCGATTCGACTTCTTGTTCTTGTCGTATTTGTATTTGCCGTAATCCATGATTCGGCATACCGGGGGGCGCTCGTTGGGAGCGACCTCGACAAGATCGAGTCCGACGTCACGTGCCCGTTCCAGAGCTTGCTCTGTAGGGATGACGCCTAACTGTTCTCCGGTCTCGCTGACGACGCGGATCGGGGTGATGCGAATATTGCCATTGATGCGAACGGTGTCGCGATTCTCGGTTTGTTGATTGCGTCGTGCCAATGCCACTTAAAACATTCTTCTCCTGCCGGTTGGCGTTCCGGACAATTCGGTTTGATTTCGTCACGATTCAGAGCCAACAAGGCACTGAATGATGTGAAGATCACTAGCGGCCGCCAGTTGAAACCAGTCTCAACCAAACCGCCAGCGAATAAGGTTGCGTTACGCGTAGTGTAGCTTCAGCAGGATGCGGTCACGCAAATTCTTGCTTAATCATGCTAGCGGAGCGCGGATCACGCACAACGCTAGCATACTTTGGAGGCAGTATCCGGCCCAAGCTGGGTAAGCGTCAACAGTGAAAACCGGTGAAACAGCGAGTTTTTAATAACAATCGAAGAAAGAACTCTCTAATTCGAACTCCTGTCCAAGACATTCGATCAGGTCGCCCACAAAAAGCTGCTTGCGCCGTCGCGTCTCCGTCTGGCCGTTGACGCTCACTTGGCCATCCTGAATGAAGACTTTTGCCTGCCCCCCGGACTCTACCCAGCCAAGCCGCTTGAGCAAATCATCGAGGCGGATCATCAGCTTTTCAGCTGCCGGTTGATCCACCTGCGACTCGTTTGGCTCGCCAGATGGATGGTTCGGCCTTGAGGCGGCGGGTTTCGCCGGTTGAGCTTGGTGCTCGCGATGGAGGGGATTCTCCGGCTCTATTGGGCTTGCCGACACAGGTGCGCTCGTCTGTCGATGAAGAATGGATCAGTAACAACCGCTACATGCTAGCCAGCCACCGGACAAAGCAACAGTCGTGCCGTCGGGATGCCATCGCCGGACGGCATCCAGCTGTCCTGGCTTGCCGGGAGGCGGAAACATCAGAGAGTCAGCGGCCGGCAACGCGATCGCTGTTCGGCACTGTGTTGGCAGCGTCTGCCACGGCAGCAGTGTTTGCCAGGCGATCTGGAATTCGGCGGCTCCAGAAACCCTCGTCTACAAACGGTCAGGCAAAGGCAACAAGCCCTCATGCTGGCCGGTGATGAAGCATCGTTTAGAGCGCAAGCTCGAAGACTAGAAGTTTGTTGTCGGGCTGTCCAATCAGGAGTTCAGAACAATCGATGAACGAGGGCAATCGGCCCCGCCTGATCGGCACAACAGGCGTGTTGCCATGTCGTCATTCCCGTTGAAATCTAGCCGTCAAGAGTGCAGAAAGACGGTGTCTACTAACATGTTTCAGTGACAGGATGAACTGTCTGATTCTTTTTTGACTGTTAGTAGCAAGGCGCTAGAGTTCGTCACTTAATCAATCGTGAGCTAGGAGAGCAATCGCACGCCGGGAGGGCAACGGGGGGGACTTTCACCCGATCGCAAACACGTTCCACTATGACCCAAGGAGATTGTGTAAATGACATGTCGTTTGCCACGGTGGTTCTTCGCCTGCTTAGCTGCAATGCTTGTCGTTGCAACGGTGCATGCTGATGGACCCGGTTGTGCCAGTTGCGGAAAATCCGTAGCCACAACCACGACTGCCTCAGGTGCTCAAGCATCTGGTGCATGCTGTGGCCAACAGTGCGGAGACTCTTCCTGCTGTTCGGCCCCAGCTTGCTGCGAAACAGTTCGCTATGAAACTGTGATGGAAGCTTGTGAGATTCCAGTCACAACCTACAAGCAAGAAACCCGCACCCGCACGAAAACGGTTTGCAAAAAGGTTCCTCGCTGCGAAACTCGCGAACGCACCTTCACGGTCTGTGTTCCCGAACAACGCACACGCAAAGAAACGTATAACGTGAAAGTCAAAGTTCCTTATACCGAGGAACAAACTTACACCGTGCGTGTCCCTGTTTGTACACAGGTTGAACAGTGCTACAAAGTTCCGGTGAAGTACACCGAACAAGTTGCCAAGCAGTACACCGTTTGCGTTCCTAAAAAGGAAATGCGCACGGAGACCTATCAGGTGAAAGTTCCCTACCAGGAAACGAAAAGCTACACCGTGATGGTTCCCTACACGGAACAGGTGGAACAGAAATACAAAGTCTGTGTGCCTGTCCTGCGCAAACGTACCGAAACCTACACGGTTCAAGTGCCGTACACGGAACAGGTTCAGAAACAGTACACCGTGATGGTTCCTGAACGACGCATGCGGACAGAAAACTACAAAGTAAGCGTTCCCTACAAAGAAGCGAAATCACAAACCTACACGGTGCGTGTTCCTTATGTAGAAACGCAGGCTTACACTGTTCGTGTTCCTTACACGGAGCAACAGCAGGTTCAGTACACCGTTTGCGTTCCCTACAGCGAGTGCGTTGAACAGAAGTACACCGTTCGTGTGCCCGTCCGGGAAACCAAAACAGGAACTCGCCTCGTTGCCAAGTGCGTTCCAGTGACCAAGACCCGCACCGTGACGCAAGACATGGGAAGCTGGCAAGAGCAGACATCGGTCTCGGCGCCAGCGGATGCCGAAGGCGATGATGGCAACGCAGGCGAAGGCTGTAGTGGCTGTGACTCAGGTTGCAGCGGTTGCCAGTCGGACTGCAATCCCTGTGCCAAGCCTTGCAAAGTCTGGGTGCCAAATCTGGTCACCAAGGAAGTTCCATGCACAACGTATGAAACGAAAATGGTCGAGCAGCCTTACACCTACACATGCGCCTCGTTCGCGTGTGAAGAACGCACTCGTATGGTTCCTGTTCGCAAGTTCCGCAACGAAACCCGCACGCGTACGATCAAGGTTTGCAAGTTTCGGGCCGAAGAGCGGACGCGATGCGTGACCAAGTATCGTTGCGAGCAACGCTGCCGCGAAGTCATGGTCACCAAGTGCCGCTTGGAAGATCGCACTCGCGAAGTTCCTTACTGCGTGATGGTTCCAGTGCAACGCACTCGTACCATCTGTGTCAGGAAGTGTCGTGCTGAAGAGCGTACTCGTGAAGTCTGCTTCACCGAGAACACCGTGGAAGAACGCACTCGAATGGTTTGTGTTCGCAAGGTTCGTCCCGTCGAAAAAACTTGCCAAGTCACCAAGTGCCGTCTGGAAACTCGAACCCGTGAAGTGCCTGTTTGCAAGCTGGTTCGGGAAACTCGAACACGCATGGTGCCTGTTTGCAAGACTCGTCTGGAAACTCGCACCCGTATGGTGAACAAGGTTTCTTTCAAGTGCGAACAACGCACTCGATGCATCCAAAAATGCCGCATCGAATGTCAGCCTCGTGAACGCGAAGTCTGCTACACCGTCATGGTGCCGCAGAAACGGACCGAGAAGTACAACGTCACGTTGTACGATACTGTGACAGAGGAAGTTCCTGAAACCTACACCGTTTGCGTTCCGCACACGGAAATGCGAACCGTGCAACGTCGCGTTTGTCGACCCGTCTATACATCGACGGGGTGCGGATGCAGCGGAGACGGATGCGGTGATCCTTCCGATGTGACAGCGGACGCTGACAGTCACGACGACGCTGACAGTCACGCACCGCCAGCTCCAGTTGCGAGCGAAGACGAAGCCACTGACGAAATTTAGTGGTGATTTGATTCCACTTCCAAGCGTCATCCAACAGCGCTTGGTGCACGGGTGGACGCAGGGGCCCGGCCATTACGGTCGGGCCTTTTTTTGTTTGCCCAGCGACGCTGGCAAACACAGGCTCCTCCCCCGAAGGGTTTGCTTGCCCAAAAAAATACAGGCAACCCATCACCGCTTAGGAGCCGTGCCCACATCAGAAGTCGGTTCAGGACTTATTGGCTGGACGAGGTTGCTAAATACCTCGTTCACGAAGCTGGTTTTGCAGTTCTTTTTCGATCACCGTCAGTTGCTCCAGGGACAAGCTGTCAAGCGACTCGGGTTCGCCGCCAAGGATCTTTCGTAGAATCGAAATCCGTCCACGTGCTTCAGCGCGTGCTTCGCCAAGTGCTTCGCCCTCAAGGCGTGCCTGATCGACGGCGTATTGCATTCTCGCCCTCTCATCGCGCTGGGCTTTGAGACGCTGTTCGTATTGGCTTCGATGTTGCTGGGGGCGTTGGGTCATGTCAAGTACCTGAGCGGCCTCGGTGAACGCGGGGCAGTTGAACCGTTGCTGGATTTCGTCGGTGGTCATTGCGTCGGCTTGACGGAAAAAGTACGCCCACGCCTCGACCGGATCAGCGATCACTTTATGATCGCTTGATGGGGGTGTTTTGGCAGCTCAAGAAGGTGGATTTGCAGGCCATTGGTCAGATTCAGGTTGCCCTCGCGACTGCGACGCCGAACGTCACGGTGAATGGGCCGCAGTTCGCTTTGCATTGATGCGATCGATGACGAACCTGACCCGCGGCTGTCTTGCGGTGCAACGTCAATGGTCAGCGTTGGGAAGAAGATTGAAGCACAGCGAGCACGAAGTTTTCCTTCGATCCGCTTGCTCTGTGATCTGGAACGCATCGGTGGGGAGTCTCCTTCATGTGGCGGTTTGCGTTTGGTGGGAGATGGGATTGGGCGGCTGTGGTTCTGATTGCCAGGCTTCTCAGGGGGCGTTTTTGTGACTTCTGGAGGCGGTTTGCGGCGTTGGCGTGTTGGTGCAAAACGGTGCGGTTGTCGCAGGTTTGCTGTCAGGAGCGAGAAACGACGGGAACTTCAATGTTTTTATCGCCCGAACTTGGTGGATTTCACGCCCACACGGAGACGTCAAAATCTATAGAATAGTGCTGTCGTTCGTTTACACACTTATACACGTATCGATTTCCGGCCCCATGTTTGCAGTTTCTAGATCACTTTCGACAGAATTCGACCTCATGAATTCGTTGCTTGGCAGCGATTCCCCTGTGGCAATCACCTCGGCCCTTCAACTGCCGCTGGGGGATGCACTGGGGATGACTTTGTTGATCGTTGCAGGGATTATCGCGGCTGTCATGGGTGTCGTCGGATTGTTCTTTCTGGGCATCTACGGCAAGCTCTGGTTGCAGGCGTTCATGTCCAAGGCAGACGTCAGTGCAGTCAGCTTGATTCGGATGCACTTCACGAAAGTCAATCCGCGTGTGATTGTACAGGCCAAGGTCATGTCGGCGCAAACGGGCCTCGACATCAGCCGCAAGCTTGGCATCAGCACACGCCGTCTGGAAGCTCACTACTTAGCTGGTGGTAACGTGTTGAACGTGATCAACGCAATCATCGCGGCGCGGAAAGCGGAGATCCCGTTGGACTTTGACCAAGCGGCTGCCATTGACTTGGCTGGCCGTGACGTGTTGGATGCCGTGCGAACGAGCGTTTACCCCAAAGTCATCGAATGTCCCGATCCAACTCGCAGTGGCAAAACCACCTTGAGCGCGATTACCAAGAACGGGATTGAGCTTCGAGTGCGTGCTCGCGTGACGGTGCGAACGAACTTGGAACAACTGATCGGTGGTGCGACTGAAGACACTGTGATCGCTCGGGTTGGTGAAGCGATCATTAGTTCGATCGGTTCAGCTGACACTCACTTTACCGTTCTGGAAAACCCCGACATGATCACGCGGGTGGTTCTGGAACGCGGCTTGGATGCTCAAACTGCGTTTGCAATTGTTTCGATTGATATCGCGGATATCGACGTCGGTGAAAACATTGGTGCTCGATTGCAAAGTGATCAGGCGGAAGCAGACACTCGTGTGGCTCAGGCGAATGCCGAACGTCGTCGTGCGGAAGCTGTGGCAGATGAGCAACAGATGCGAGCCAAGGTTGTCGACAACCGCTCCGCTCTGGTTTTGGCCGAAGCCGAAGTTCCGATGGCTATGGCAGAAGCCTTCCGAGCTGGTCGCATTTCAGCAGACTGACGTGGCTGAAAAGCTGCCAGCGGTCGTTGTGCAGGAGAATTAATTTCCCTGATCCTCTGCTCTTTCTGATATTGCCTCGATACAATGCCAGCTCGTAAATGAGCTGGCATTTCTTGTTTGAGGCCCTGGATTGAACACTAAATCGTATCGCGTCAAGTTCTCCAGTTCGGGGGCTGACTTGCAGCTTGCCGGGATCATTGATCGGCCCACTGATCCGCTTGCTCAGCCGCCACCGGTTGTGGTTTTTTCGCATTGTTTTACGTGCAGCAAGGATCTGAAGGCCACGGTCCGCATCAGTCGTGCGCTGGCCAAGTCCGGGATCTGCGTGCTGCGTTACGACATGCGTGGCTTGGGTGGCAGTGAAGGGACGTTTAGTGAATCGAATTTCACCACCAATCTGCAAGACCTTGCCGCGGCGATCGAGTTTGCCACCGACGAGCTTGGCGCCGTCACAGGCCTGGTCGGTCACAGTTTTGGTGGCGTGGCGTCATTGGTGACCGCGGCCAAGCAGCCCGCAGCGTTGGCGGGGCTTGCTGCCGTCGCCACGATCGCAGCTCCCAGTGATACAGCGCATTTGGCAGACTTGCTCGTCAGCATGAATCCTGCCATTGAGCAAGACGGGCGCGGCGAGGTCACGATCGGCGGGTTTCAGTGGACGATCACTCAGCAAATGATTGATGATTTTCGCAGTCATCGTGCCGCGGACCAGATTAGCGCGGTACCCTGCCCCGTCTTGTTGCTGCACTCACCGGATGATCGCACCGTTGCCTTCGATCATGCATTGCGGCTGATGAGTCTGTTGCAGCATCGTCCGAGTGATGCGCGACAAACGCCAAGCACCGAGCACCAAGTCAGTCTGGTTTCGCTGCCGGGGGCGGACCACTTGTTGGTGGAAAACGCAGCGGACCTCGTTTGGGTCAGTCATCTCTTGAGCGGCTTGTTCAACCGCTATCGCTAGGCTGCTCTCCCCAGAGAGTGACCGGACAGTTTGTTGCGCGGCTTGGAAGACTAGCAGGACCTGGACCCTGGCAGGACCTTGACAGAGCGATGCGTCGGGATCTTGGCCAAAGGATTTTGTAGAGCGAAGTCGCTGGTGCATTGAGGCTATCGGAAGCAAACCTGTCACGGATGCAAATCCGCTGCGCCGTCATCTGAATCTCGTGATACAATGCACACGACTTTCAGATGTCTGAACATTCACTGTGGATCGAATCTTCACTTGCTTCTTGGATGCAGGAGCCTTCCGATGGACGTCAAGCGTCAAACCTGCCAATCGTGCTTTTCGATCGACGTTCGGAACATCATTGTTCGTGAAGGCGATCGGCAGACGATCTTTGTTCGCTGTGCGAAATGCAAAGAATTGGTCGCTCGCTATGATTTAAAAGACTACTATCACCACGGCAAAGGCATTGAGTCCTATCTGCGCTCGCATCGCGTGACTCAAGGTGAAAGCGGTCGTGAGTGGCTGGAGGCGTTCAACCGCAGTCAAAACGAAGCTGAGACCGGGTATGCCGCTGCGTTGAAGGTTTTGGATGAGGCCCAGAAGGACGTTTAGTCTTGGTCCAGCGGCATCGGGCAATCTGGACTGCCCTGCTCTATCCCGCTACCACAGTCCAACAAAGTCCCACCACCAGTAACCAACCGTCAGCGCCAGTAGAATGCCAATCACGGTCAGCGCGAGGCCGGGCTTGATCATGTCGCTCATTGCGATTTTGCCCGATGAAAAGGCCATGGCGTTCGGCGGTGTGGAAACCGGCAATGGCATGGCCAGCGAGCAAGCAAACGCGGTCCCAATCATGACCGGCGCTGATGAGGGTTCGACATGAAATCCCATCACGATGGGGATCAAGAGGTTTGCCGTCGCCGTGTTACTCATGAGCGAGGCCATGCTGACCGCAGTGATCCCAAAGATGACGGTTAAGGCGTAAGGCCCCATTCCGGAAACGGGCAGCTGCTGGACTAACCAGGCTGCCAAGCCACTGCCATTGATCACCGTTCCCAGGCACAGGCCACCGCCCATCATCAGTAAGATGTCCCACGGCATCTCGCGTAAATCTTTGGTTTCCAGAATGCGGCAACTGAAAAAGATCAGCAGCGGCACCATTGCGACCGTGCCTGACGAATAGCCATGAAAGCTGCTGGTCATCCAGCCCACGGCGGTCAACAGCACCGTTCCGATCAGCAACCAATACCGCACGTCGCGTTTGATTTCGACCTCACGTTTTAACGCTGGTAACCGGCAATCGGGATCACGAAAGAACCACAGCAGCATGAACCAAGCGATCACCAATAAACTGATCACGGCGGGGACTCCCACCAGCATCCACTCAAAGAACGTAGGCGCAAGGTCGAGGTCCGTCATGTATTGCAGGGCGATCGCGTTGGGCGGGCTGCCCACCGGCGTCCCCAATCCACCGATGTTCGCGGCAAAGGGAACAGCCAGCACCAGGCCTTTGGCGCCGGGGCCGGAGTCGCTCATTCGGGCCGTGATCGGCAAGACCATTGCCAGCATCATTGCAGCGGTGGCAGTGTTGCTAAGCCACATCGATAAGAAGGCGGTGACCACCATCACGGCCAGCATCAGCAGCGGCAGGCTGCCACCGACGCGGCTGATGATCGCCGACGCAATCCACTCGTCCAATCGGCGTTTGTTCATGGCTGCGGAGAGCGCAAAGCCGCCCAAAAACAACACAATCACGTCGGAAAAGAAGGCCACCAGAAAACTGTCTTTGCTGACATCCAGCCCGTCAGATTGCGTCTGTGGATACAGCCACACTAGGGCCAGAAACAGAACCGACAAACCCGTGACGAACAGGGGGACGGCTTCGGTGATCCAAGCGACGGCAGCGATGATCAAAATGCCCAGCGCGATGTACGACGATTGCGTCATGTCACGCTCGGCAAGCGTCTCGAAACCGACGCCCGACAGAAAACAAAGCAACGTCAGCATCACCAGGCCGCCACCGATGACCTGCTTGTTCATATCACTGACCTCAAGACTTCAAAACGAGACACTTGGGAAGTGTTTAGCTTATCCAGCTCGGCGCTGTTGTCACCGGTGTCGCGAGTTTTTCACGAAGGATTGCTCCTTAGGTCAATGAATCGTCCATAGCTGTAGGCGAAAGAGCGGCCCATGGCCCGCCACAACGTAACCCGTTCGCGATTGCTGTGCCGGCGAATCTTGGACCCATGTGACATCTGCCGTGGCACGCACGTTGCGGACTTCAAAAGGATACCAGTTGCCACCGAGAGAATACTCATCGCCCGATCCCTGAGCGCCGGTGACAAACGAGGTGCGACCAAAGAGTTCCAGTTGCTTGGGCACGACAAAGCACCCCAGTTGCAAGAATCCGCCATGATCGAATTGCGACGTGAGCCGCGTGCCCGTCTGGCTGGTGATTTTTCGTATCCAGCGCAAGTTGTATTCAACGCCTAGGCTGAAGCCGCGATACTTGAGACCCAGGTGAGCAGCGTACAGCCACCACTGAAACGCGTTGACGGTTTCTCCCATCCCCAACGCGCCAGGGGTCGTCAGCCGTGTTCCGTCACTCAAGCGGACAACCGTTGATTCGGGGCCCGGGCTCAAATCATTGATGGCGTCCACCGAGGTTTTGGTCAATGCGTGACCGATGCGAATGACCGGGGCATCATGGAAGTCGATGTCCGAGAATCCCGCCCCAAATTCTCCCCACGGTTCCCACCAGGTCATCAGCGAATAGAGAAAGTCTTTGTCCAGTTCGCCGGCACGTAACGTCAGCGTGTTCAGACCGTTGCCTAAAAAGGCGGTGTAGTGAACGTCGCGGGTCAGTTTGCCGTCAACCCACATGCCAGTGGTGATCGACGGACGAAAGAAAGTTGTCGCCATCGTCCGGTCGGCGCCAAGGGTATACCGAGATGTCTGCTGCCATTCCCAGTTGCCAGGCACCTTTCCCATGCCGATCTTGAAACGCGTCGCATCCCCAAGCGGTAATGATGCCCAGGCTAGCAAGGGCATGATGGAATCACCCGAGACCGTTCCGTAGTCAATGTTGACGTAATACTGAAGTTCCGGATGGAAGGCATAGCCAAAGAACACCAGTCGGCCGCGATTGATGTCAAAGGTGCTGCGGTCAAGCACGGGAATCGGATCGCCCGCCGAGTTGAATGCTTCGTCACCGTTATGCCAGAATCCGGTGTAGCGAAACTGGTTATGCAGCTGAAATCCAAGTTCAAAGGGATGCTGCTTGGGCTGATACGGCCTGATCTTCCAGCCTTGGTCGTACAACACATAATGAGTGAGATCGGGTAACGCTGTGGAGCCAAATTGATCGCAGTCCCGCGCGGGGACGATCTGCGGTCGGGGGACCCGTCCACGCAGTAACTCCAGTTCAGCTTCCAGGCTGTTGACGCGCTGTTCCAGCGATGGCTCCAGGAAGGAATCGGAGTCACCATGATCGACAGCCGCGTCTGCGAAGTCTTCCAGCGGCGGGTTCAGCAAGGCGACCGGAGGGGCGGCATTCGCGGGGCGGGCGATCAGAACAAGCGTCAGTAAACCGACACCAAGCACGGCTCTCAGGCCACCCGTCCTGGACTGCGGACGGTACCAAACGCGATGGGTCCGGTCGTCTGAATGCCCCGTCGTCAGCGAGGAGGAATCAGCTGGGAGCCCCGTCCGTTCTGGCTGGAGGCGCACCTCATTCCTATTCATCACGAAGTCCGTTGATGGTTTGTCAAGCCGGTTTGCATGCTGGCTGGGTAGCAAGTCTGGCGGCGTCACGGCAACGTCAGTTTGTTGAGTGGGCAGTCATCAACCGGTGCGTGCAGGATACGGTCAACAGTGCGATGACGCACACATCGCTCGTTGCGACGCCGCGCGAACTCTGGGAGTGAGCGTCCCACCTGCTTAACAACTATGCACAGCTTGCACGCAGAAGAATCAGAGGCGTGCTGGCGAGGCGTCGTGGAAAAGCTTTTGGTAAAACCTTTTCGATCCTTAATGTGACTCACGCCGCCTCAAATGTGGAAGGAAGCCTTGATAATGGTGCTTTGCTCTGCACAGCGTTGGAATCGGTGCTGCCCGATTTGTGGCTAATGTCCGTCCAGAGGCTCGGATTGGCCCGCAATCTGCTTCCCTCATCCTGCCAGCAGCGGGTTCCGCGTGAGGTGAATGGTCTCGATTCACCATTTCGCCGGACCGAACGATTTGGCGGATCGTGCTGGGTAACGATTAACATCCAATAGGCAAAGCCGATGGTAGACTTCTCTCACGCCCTCTCTGAAGATCGCTTGGAACAGCTTGACTTGCGCAATGCGATCGCCGTTGATTCACACACGCTGGCGCGTGCTGCGATCGCGATGATGCGACAGAATGAACTTGGCTGTGCAGTGATCGTCGATGATCACCAACGTCCCCACGGCATCTTTACCGAACGTAGCGTGATTAGCATGCTGTTGCGTGGGAGTTGTTTGGACCAAACCTCGGTTAGCCAGTTTACCGATCCGCTTTTCATTTGTATGGACAAGCGACAGACCGTGAAGTCGGCTTGGAAGACGATCTTGGATACCAAGGCAAGATTTATCTGCGTCACCAATGACGATGGCAGTTTGTTTGGAGTCACCGGCCAGCGCGGTTTGGCAACCTACCTTGCCAAGCACTGCGCTGAAAACCCGCCCACTGAAGTTTCGCGACAAGTCAATCAGGCCTCACCGCAGCAACTGGACGCCGGTTCGTATCATTTTCCTCAGCATGGAGCGTAGTGATGGCAAGTCCTGAAACAGGTTCGACCAGCATGACAAACCCACCCGGTCAATTACGAATTGATGATCCGTCATTGCAACGCATGCCAGGCCAAGCGCAGTCGACGCTCAATCAATTAATCGGCGAAACGAAGACTGGCCTGATGGGCATTCGTCCGTTCCTGCATATCTCGCCAGAGACGACCATTTGTCGCACGATTGAATTGATGTACGATGCGGATGCCTCGGGCGTTTTGATCGTTCAGGCCAATCAGGTCTTGGGCATCGTGACCGAGCGTGACATCTTGCAGCGTGCAACGGAGCAATACGAGCGAATCAGTCAGCAACCGGTTGCGGACATCATGACGCCCTGTCCGACCAGTTTGAAGTTTTCAGACAGTGTGCAAACGGCGATCAAGCAGATCGCTCAGTTTCGACACATTCCGGTGGTCGATCAACGCAACCAGCCGCTGGGCATCTTGACTCCCTATCGAGCCTTCGAATTCGTGGACGCTCTGCTAACAGAAGTTGCTGAAAGCTAGGCCCCAGCACGCACCAGTGACACCAGAAAGGCCCAAGGTAGGAAGCGTGCTTGCGCGCACCAGTGTTACCAAAAAGCCCGCAACTTCCGCCCAATGTGTGCTGCGAGTTAAATGGTGCGTGCAAGCTCGGCACCCGACGAAGAACCCAAGCAAAACGCTGCATCAGCCAGGATGCAGCGTTGTTCAGAACAGTGCTCTTTGGCCGCGATCCTTTAGCTCAGCAAGTCTTTGACGACGTGACCATGGACGTCGGTCAGGCGATAGTCACGTCCTTGGAAGCGGTGCGTTAGTTTTTCGTGGTCGAAGCCAAGTTGGTGCAGGATGGTGGCCTGAAGGTCATGCACGTGCACCGGGTTTTCGGCGACACGGAATCCGAGTTCATCGGAGTTGCCGTATTCGTAACCGCCCTTCACTCCTCCGCCGGCCATCCACATCGTAAAGGTGTCGGGGTAGTGATCGCGACCTAGGATCTTGCCTTTGGCTGTCCGGCCTTCTCGGAACGGTGTGCGGCCAAACTCTCCACCCCAGACAATCAGGGTTTCGTCCAACAGCCCACGCTGTTTTAGGTCTCGGATCAGAGCTGCGATGGGTTTGTCCATCGTGGCACATTTATTGGTCAGTCCATCGGTCAAACCCGTGCCAGCGCCGGTGCCATGAAAGTCCCAGCCCCAGTCAAATAGCTGCACGAAGCGGACGCCTGATTCGACCAGTCGGCGAGCGAGCAGGCAATTGTTTGCCAGCGACGAACCGCCGGGCATGGCACCGTAATCCTCCAGGGTCTCTTTCGATTCCTGAGAGATGTCCATGACTTCGGGGACAGCCGTTTGCATGCGGAATGCCAGTTCAAATTGACTGATGCGAGTCAGCGTTTCTGGGTGCCCCATCTCTTGAGCTTGCAAGTGATTGAGTTCGCCAAGTGCATCTAGGGTTTTGCGGCGGAGTGATCGATCCATGCCGGCGGGGTCGGACGAATAGAGCACCGGGTCGCCTTTGCTTCGGCACTGAACTCCTTGGTAAACCGAGGGCAAGAAACCACTGCCAAACGAGTTTTTGCCGCCATTGGGCTGGACGCCACTGGAGATCAAAACGACGAATCCGGGCAGGTTTTCGTTCTCACTCCCCAGGCCATACGTCACCCAGGAACCCATCGAGGGACGACCGCTGCGTGGTGAACCGGTGTAGACCAAGAGTTCTGCGGGGGCGTGGTTGAACTGATCGGTGTGCATCGAATGCACGAGGCACATTTCATCGGCAACCTCGTGGAAGTGAGGCACCGCATCGCTCATCCACATGCCATTTTCGCCAACCTGTTTCCATTTTCGCGGCGATCCCATCAGTTTGGGAGTGCCACTGGTGAAGGCAAACTTTCGTCCGGCCAAAAACTCATCGGGGCATTCTTGGTCACTGCGTTTAATCAGTTCCGGTTTGTAATCGAACATGTCCAAGTTCGGTGGTGAACCTGTCATGTGCAGATAGATGACACGCTTTGCCTTGGCAGGGAAATGTGGTTGTCGCGATGCCAGTGGATTGTCCACTTGTCGCAGCGCTGTCCGGGCGCCCTCTTCGGCATTGGCACCAGTCCTCGGGCCAATCAGTGAAGCCAGCGCGGCAGCACCGATCCCAGCACCTGCGTTGCCTAGAAAGTGTCGTCGTGTTTGATGTTGCAGCAATGAAGTTCGGAAGTCCATCGAACAGTTCCTGTCGATCAAGTAAATGGGGATCTGGTATCAATCGTCACGCTAACGGCCGGTGGCATTAGCGTTTCATAAACAGTTCGTCGAGGTTCAGAATCACGTTGGCAGCCACCGTCCAGGCAGCATGCTCGACGACGTCGGCTTCGGCGGGCAATGCTCCAAGTGGAGCAGTGGCCAGTTTCACTGCCTCGTCCGATTTGTCTTCGAAATGCACTTTGACTTGTTCAACCAAACGCAAGATTGAAGCGATTTCAGCGTCGCTCGCTGGACGAATCAGTGCTCGCTGAAAGGCGAAGCGTATCCGTGCTTCATCAGAGCTGTCTTGTTCAAGGATCAGGCGTGCAAAGGCCTGGGCGGCTTCCACATAGACGGGGTCATTGAGAGTCACCAAGGCTTGCAACGGTGTATTGGTGCGGATCCGACGAACCGTACAAACTTCCCGGTTTGGTGCGTCAAACTGAGCCATGGAAGGATACGGACTACTGCGACGCCAGGTCGTATAAAGTCCTCTTCGGTATTTGTCTTCGCCCCCACTGGTTTTCCAGTCGGTCCCGGAACCAAAGGCGGCTTTCAGGCCAAGGTTTGGTTGTGGTGGTTTGACGGGAGGACCAAATTGTTTCTCGCTAAGCAAGCCAGCAACCATCAAGGCTTGGTCACGAACCATTTCCGCCGAGACACGGAATCGCGGCCCCCGTGTCAGCAATCGGTTGCCAGGATCAGCAGCATACGCATCGGCGTTCGTCACGCTGCTTTGGCGATACGTTGCCGACAGGACCATTTGTTTGATCAAACGTTTTAAGTCCCAGCCGTTGGCTTGCAAGTCCACCGCTAGATAGTCAAGCAGGCCTGGGTGCGATGGTGGTTCTCCTTGAGATCCAAACTCTTCGCTGGTTTCGACAATCCCAATCCCGAACAACTGTTCCCAGTGACGATTGACAATCACTCGGGCCGTCAGCGGGTTTTCGGGGTCGACTAACCAGTTGGCTAAATCGAGTCGCGTTGGCAAGGCATCCGCGTTGGCTTGCTTGATTTTGTGAAACGCAACTGGCGTGCCTTCGTGCACTTCGTCGCCGGTGGACTGATAGTTGCCACGCAGTTGAATCTTCGTCTCGCGACGTCGATTTTCAGCCAGTTGACGCATCACGGGAACGGTGGTGATGGCACGCAGCCCGGCCAGTTGTTTTTCCGCATTCTGCAAAGAGGTTCGAACCGGATCCAGTTCAGTGGCAATGGACAAGTAATAGTCGACCAGTCGCTGTTGCTGTGCATCGGTCAGTGACTCGTTTTCAGTTAGCAGCACGCGGCGGACGTCAGAGGGGACTTTGGCCCACCGGGACAAGTCATCGTTTTCCGTTTCCAAGAATCGAAAATGATCCAGGAGGTGAGACTTGTGTTTCGATTGCTGTTTGAGCGTGATGAGCAGTTCCCCTGGCTCTGCAGGCAACGGGGAAGACAACACCAGGGTCAGCTCATGTTGTTTTCCGACTTGGTCAGCAATCGCCCAACCCTTGTTGGGATCGAGCTTCTTCGTCAACACGGATGCGGCATCGAATCCAGATTGTTCGAAGTCAGCGCTGGCGACGCTGATACCGACAGCGCGTTGTCCGGACAGGCTGAATTCCGTACTGGGCTGAGGCACCGTGCCAGGCGACTGAGTCCAGATTTCGTTGCGTTCGCCATCGAGCAAGCTCACTTGATAGCCTTTGATTCGGTCGGCAATCGCAGCGCCACCATCGGTGCGATTCCAAAGAGCAATGCGATCAATGGGCAGCGGTTTGCCCAGGTCGATCTCCACCCAAGGGCTGTCTTGCGATTCGGTGTGTTGGACCGATTGGGCGTTGTAGTCGCCATTTGTGTTTCCATCGTTCACACGCGAGGCTGCGGCGCCTTGATACTGTGAACTTTGGCTGGCCTTGCCTTTCACGGCCACATTGTTGTCCCCTTGGAAGACCTGGATTTCAGCCAGATGAACAAAGCGGTTCTTTCCGGGCACGGTGACGCGGACGAATTGTGCAGTTACCGGTGAGGCTTGGAGGGGCTTCCAATTGGCCGTCACTTGTGACAGGACAAAGTTGCGAGCCTGCTCGGTTCCGGTTTGCAGCTGGAGGCCGGTGATCGGGTGGTCCTTGGTCGTTGACAAAGTGATCTCGTAGGTGTCGTTCTCCAGCGTGTCGTCCTTGGCGGGCTTGATCCAGCCCTCTTCGTCGTGTTGGAGCTCGCGGCCGCTACTCACGTCGGCATATTGGGCGGGGCGCCACTGCGGCGCTGTCTGCATTTGTTTCACCCAGGCCTGACGCTGCTTGTCGATTGCTGGTGTGGTGGTCTTTAGCGTCTGCTGAAGCGTTGCGATTTCATCCGTCAAGGCTTGCTTGCGTTGCTTTTGCTCTTGGGACCAGACTTCAATCACCGGGCTTTCATTGCGACGATCCGCGTCTTCGCTCTGATTGAAAAACGCGAAAAAGCGAAAGTATTCCTCTTGAGTGATGGGGTCGTACTTGTGCGTGTGGCACTGAGCACATGCCATCGTGGTGCCCATCCAGACGGCCATGGTGGTGTTCACGCGATCGACCACCGCAACATTGCGAAACTCTTCGTCGTTTGTTCCGCCTTCATTGTTGGTCAATGTATTGCGGTGAAAGGCCGTCGCGATCAGTTGCTCCTCCGTCGGGTTGTCCAGTAAGTCGCCAGCGATCTGTTCGATGGTGAATTGATCAAAGGGCTTGTTCGCGTTCAGTGAGCGGATCACATAATCGCGGTAACCCCAAATCGTGCGCGCTGGATCATCAGCGTAGCCGGCTGAGTCAGCGTAGCGAGCCAAGTCCAACCAGACCCGTGCCCAACGCTCGCCGAAGGCAGGGCTGGCTAACAGTTGGTCGACGTAACGTTCGTAGGCGTCTTCGTGGGTGTCTTCGGCAAAGGCCTTGGCTTGTTCCCAGGTTGGCGGCAGGCCCGTAACGTCCAATGCGACTCGCCGAGCGAGGGCGAGTTTGTTGGCCATCGGTGATGGCGACAGGCCAGCGGCTTCCATTTTGGCCAACGTAAAATGATCGATTGCATTGATCGCCCAATCCTTCTGTTTGACCTCAGGCAACTTCGGCTGGGTTGGCTTTTGATACGACCAATGCACATCGTACTTGGCGCCTTGGTTGATCCAGCGGGTCAGCAGGTCAATCTCTGCCTGGGTCAATGGATCTGCTTTGCCAGTCGGTGGCATCCGCGCGTCAGGGTCGTCGGTGCAGATGCGGAGAATGATTTCGCTGTCCTCGGCATTGCCGGGAACGATGGCCGCGTAACCGCCCATGTCTTCACAGGCACCTTCGAACGTGTCTAAACGCAACCCGGCTGCACGCTCGTTCTCATCGGGGCCATGGCAGATGACACACTTGCCGAACAGGATCGGTCGAATGTGTCGGTTGAAATGAATGGCGCTGGCATCGAGATCACTAGCCTCTGGATCACTGGCGACATCATCTGCGAGTGCGGTGACGTGACCCAGTGCGGCAGTGGATACACAAACCGACAGTGCCAAGAGGAGGTTCTTCATGGACAGGCCGTCACTCAGAGGGCGATCATTATTTGCAAACATGAGATTCCGATCAAAATCGCGTCCAGCGGACGGATTCTGCAACAGCGTCAAATGGAAGGAGGGAAGGGCAGGGGGGAATTGAATTCCCGGCTGGGAGAGTAGGCATTCCAGAAGCTAAATCATGGCTCGAACGCAAATCCGTCCGAATCTGGATCCGCCGGTGGCCTCGATTGGTTCGCCAAGCTCTGATCGCATTTTAGCCCGTTTAATCAAGGCGTCCGCAGGGGCTTGGGGAATCTTGGCGATTATGCCACAAAAACTCCGTTGAATGCGTGAATATCGCGCCGCACAACCCAACGCAAGACAGCTTTGGATTCCCCGCTTCGGGAGGCCGACAATCGTGTAAACTGTAGCGTTCGATGAACGGCTCTTGTGTGATGTCGCCACCATTTCGGGGCAACGTTCCGAGTCGACTATTTCCCGCCTGCTTTCAACCGATCTTCCGCCATCGGCCTCTCACCATGAACCATCGCTCGCTCAGTGTGTTTGATGCTTTCCTAAGCTTGCTGTGCCTGTTTGCTGCCCGCGTGATGCCGGTGGCATTGATGGCGATTTTGCTGTTGACCAATCTTGGTTGTTCAGACGCAGAAGGGGATGACTTTCCCGAGGTGACGAACAATGAAACGGCCAACGATGATCAGCCGATGCCTGCTGCGGAAGCTGCCGCGTCGATGCAGTTGCCCGCTGGCTTTGAAGCCCAAGTCTTTGCCAGCGAACCCGATGTAAGGAACCCCATCGCGATGGCGTGGGACGACCAGCAACGAATGTGGGTTGCCGAGAACTACACGTATTCAGACCGAAAGCAGCATTTTGACCTTAGCTTGCGTGACCGCGTGATCGTCCTGAAGGACACCAACGGAGACGGCAAAGCCGATCAGCGGCAAGTCTTTACCGATCAAGTGCAAATGCTGACCAGCGTAGAAGTTGGACGTGGTGGAGTGTGGTTGATGTGCCCGCCGCAATTGTTGTTCATTCCGGATGCCGATGGCGATGCCAAACCCGATGGCCCGGCACAAGTTGTTCTGGATGGCTTTACGGTGTCGAGCAGCAACTATCACAACTTTGCTAACGGTCTGCGTTGGGGGCCCGATGGCTGGCTGTATGGTCGCTGCGGTCATTCTTGTCCCGGTCGGATCGGCGCACCGGGAACCCTCGATGAACAGCGAGTGCCCATTGATGGTGGGATCTGGCGTTATCATCCCCAGCACAAAACCGTCGAAGTGTTGACTCACGGCACTGTGAATCCTTGGGGGCACGACTGGGATAAGAACGGTGAACTGTTCTTTATTAACACCGTGATCGGTCACTTGTGGCACTGTATCCCCGGTGCTCACTTTATCGAGTCCTTTGGAGAGAGTCGCAATCCATTTGTCTTTGAACGCTTGGACATGATTGCCGACCACTATCACTATGATCGCAATGGATCGTGGCAGCAAAGTCGCGATGGAGCGGCGAACGATTTAGGCGGCGGGCACGCCCATATCGGGATGATGATTTACCAATCGGATCGTTGGCCAGCAAACTATCACGACAAACTGTTTACCTTGAATCAGCATGGCAAACGAGCAAATGTGGAATCACTGCGGCGACAGGGAAGCGGCTACGTCGGTTCGCACGAGCCAGATTTTATGCTCGCCAAGGATGCGTTTTTTCGAGGGCTTGAAATTCAAACCGGACCGGACGGTGATGCTTACGTTTTAGATTGGAGCGACACAGGCGAATGCCATGACCATACCGGCGTTCATCGGACCAGCGGAAGAATCTATAAACTTCATTACCAGCGAACACCAGGTGACAAACGTGCGGTTGCCCAGGCACAACGCTTCGCCAAGCCCATGTGCTTAGCCGGTTCGGGAAAACTACCTGACTTGTGGCTTGATTATCAAGCAGGCAAAGTGACTACCGAGCGACTCCATGCGTTACTGGATGATCCCAACGAAAACGTTCGCGTGTGGGCGATTCGTCTGCTGACCGATCGTTGGCCCTTGGATACCTTGATGGGGCCAATGAAAAACGTGAAGTATCCCGATGACCAGGCCACCTATCAGCAGTTGCTGCGCGTTGCCAAACACGATTCCTCTGGATTGGTTAAGCTGGCCTTGGCATCCACGTTGCAGCGTCTGCCACTTGAGAAACGAAGTGCGTTGGCAACGTTAATGGTCAGTGACGCAAGCCTGGCAGAGGATCGTGATCTTCCAGCGATGGTTTGGTTTGGCTTGATGCCTCTGGTCGACGGCGACCTGGAAGGACTGGCCAGCGTTGCCGCTGACTGCACCTGGCCCAACACATTGACTTGGATCACACGAGGGCTTGTTTCTAAATGTAACTCGGATCCAGAAGCGCTGGCGGGATTGCTAAAGCGTGCTGAGACGATGCCGGCTGCCTTGCAGCTAGCGGTCTTAATGGGCATGGATCAGCAAACCAAGGGCTGGCTGCGGGCACAGCAACCGGAACATTGGACTGAATTTAAAATGCTTGATTCGGTGGCCAAGCAGCAGGCCATCGTGGCACGGTTATCGCAGCTATTCGGTGATGGCTTGTCCATCGATCAGTTGCGCCAGCTGGTGCTCAACAAAAAACAGCCTCTGCAAACCAGGATGGAAGCTCTGCAATCATTGATCAACGCTCGTCCGAAGACCTTGCGTTCGATTTGTGAGTCCTTGATCACCGAACGCGAGATCAATGCTGTGGCAGCTCGCGGGCTGGCGCTTAGCAACGATCCACGCGCCGCCGAACGCTTGGCAAATGCTTATCGCCGCTTTCATCCGAATGATCGCGAGGGATTGATCGAGATCTTGGCTTCGCGGCCTGTCTTTGCGCATGCCTTGCTTGATCAATTGGACGCTGCCAAGGACCCGATTCCCAGTGCGGCAGTCAATGCCTTTCACGCGCGTCAGATTCTGGCGTTTGATGATCCAGAGTTGAGTGCCAAGCTGACTGCGAAATGGGGATCGCTACGAGAAACCAGCGAAGAGAAGCAGGAGCTCATCGATCAGTGGAAAGAAAAGTTGACAGCGGAAGTCCTGGCCGGTGCTGACCTCGCGAAGGGACGGCAGCTATTTACAAAAACGTGTTCACAGTGTCATCGGTTGTTTGGTCAAGGGGAACAGATCGGTCCGGATCTCACTGGATCGCAGCGTCAGAGCCTCGATTATCTGCTGATCAATTTGCTCGATCCCAGTGCCGTGGTCGGCAAAGATCATCGCATGACCGTTGTGGTCACCGAGGACGGTCGCGTGCTCAATGGTCTGTTGGTTTTAAAGAACGACCAAACGCTGGTGTTGCAAACGCCGACACGAAGAGAAACGCTGCCCACGCAGTCGATAGAAACGATGAAACAAACCATGCTCTCGCCGATGCCCGAGGGGATGCTCAACAGTCTAAGTGACGCGCAAGTGCGGGACCTGATCGCGTATCTGCAAAGCCCGGTCCAAGTGCGTTAGACCGTCTTGTTTGCGGTACCTTGCTTTGCGTGGCTGTTGGTCAACGGATGTCTATCGGCGTTTGCTAAACGGTCGGCTGAGATACTTTGAGTGCTGGTCGACGAATCGCAGCAGTCTTGATTTGGATTTGGAAACACCAATGCGGACCGTGCGTTTGACGGTTGGAGGTTTGGTTTGCTGGTTCGAAAAGATTCCCAAATCCGGGTCCGTCACCAAGCAGCGTCCATCATCGTCTCGCGTGATCGCCAATGCTTGTGCCAGCATGGCCGGTCCACGCGTCAGCTTAAGCGGATCTTGTTGGCCGCGACGGGTTTGCATCCAGCTCAGGCCCCACAATGGCTCAATGGCGCGAATCAACACTGCCGCACCAACGCCGTTTGCTTCGGTGACGGCGTTAAGGCAATGCTTGGCGTGAATGGGATACACGTAGAACGTGCCCGCCGCCTGAAACATCGATCGATTGCTGGGTGTTAGCCCGCGAGAGGAGTGGCTAGCTAAATCCCGCTCGGCAAGATAGGCTTCTGTTTCCACAATCCGGCCGCCCAACCATGGTGAGTTGTCTGGATCAATAGCAGCGGCGTTCGTTACAGCGGCGTTCGTTACAGCATGGAGGCGATGCAGAAGGAGCATGCCAATCAGTTCGCGGGCGACGGTGGCCGTCGGGCGATCATAGAATGATTGTTGCAAGCGTTGTCCGATCGGCGGTTCTGAGGGCGACGATTGCACAGCGAAAACTCGATTCAAGTCAGTGAAGGAAACGTGTGAGCGTCACATGCACAGCCAGTCCCAAAATAGCCAGGCCCAGAATAGCCAGACACTGCCTAGCGATCGCGCTGGCACCACTGCCGCGCCGGCAGTCTATCGCGCTGCCTGGATTTTGCCCATCAGCCAGCCCGTGATTCAGGACGGCTTCTTGCGCGTGGTGGACGGAGTGGTGATCGAGGTGGGGCGTTTCGATCGTGGCGACCAGGCGGCTGCGAACTGCATCGATCTTGGCAAGGTGGCGGTGCTGCCCAAAATGGTCAACGCACACACGCACCTGGAGTTCAGTGATTGCCCGGTGCCGATCGGTGAACCTGGGGTGCCGTTGTCAGCTTGGATTGGTCAAGTCATTGCGGCCCGAGGCGTAGGGACTGGTGAGCAACGCAACGCGGCGATCGAGCTTGGGTTGCAGGAATGCATTCAAGCAGGGACCGCCATGATCGGTGACATCGCGACTTCACCATCGGCTTATCCGTTGATGGATCCGAGCAATCCTGTTCCTGCGGTGGTCAGTTTTGCCGAGGTCCTGGGGCTCAATCCACCGCGTTCTGAGGAACGGTTTGACGCCGCACTCGAGCAGTTCAAAACGCTCCAGCCTGCAGGTTGCCCGGCGCCGGCAATCAGTCCACACGCGCCTTACTCAACACCGTGGCCTTTGATCAAACGCTGTGTGCAGCAAGCCAAGCAGTGGGCATGTGCATTGGCGATGCACGTTTGTGAATCTCCTGATGAGCGTGAGCTTCTGGAAACGGGGACGGGTCCGTTTGCAGAGACACTGCAAGCGGCTGGTCTTTGGATGCCGGGGCTTTTCCCTTGGTCTGGCAGCCAGGTGGTTGTTGACTTAATCAAGTTACTCGCTCAGGCGCCCCGAGCGTTGCTTGTTCATGGGAATGATTTGCAGCCGGACGAGATTGACGCCATTAGCGGGCATGGCAACTTGAGCGTCGTGTATTGTCCGCGGACACATCACTTTTTCCAGCATCGAAAACATCCCGTTGCGCAGTTGTTGGGATCCGGAGTGAACGTTGCTTTGGGGACCGATTCACGAGCCAGCAATCCGGATCTCAGTCTTTGGAAAGAGGTGCAGTTCCTGTTCAAGCATCGCCAGGATCTGTCTCCGCTAGCTGTTTTGGAAATGGCGACGCTCAATGGTGCTCTGGCGCTCGGCGGCGGGCAGCAAGCCGTCAGCGAAGTCGGACTGGGAGGACATTTGTCGGGGGGGGCGGGGCAGATCATGGAGCGGCGATCTCGGTTGGCCGAGCTCGCGATGGTCCCGACTTCTGCGGTCAATTTGGATCAGCTGTGGAGTGACTTTGCCGAATTCCCGCTTCAAGATTTGGCTTCTGTTGGGTGTAATTGATGGCCGGCTTGGTATGATGGAGGTATCCAAGTGCGGCCTCACCGTGCCCCACCGATTCTCTCCGTCCTTCAGCGGATCGCGTTCCACTATGTATTTGCGTCTCGCCAAACGATTCCTTTTTGAAACTGATAAACGTTTGCTGGCCAAGGCGGCCTGGATTCTGGGCGTCAAAGGGCTGCTTAGCGTGCATCGGCACAAGCGGCGACTGAAACGGGGTGAGTTCTTTCCACCGTTCCTGTACTTGTCGGTGATCAACAGTTGCAACCTGCGTTGCCAGGGGTGCTGGGTTGACGTGGCGGCCAAGCAAGAGAAGATCGAAGTCGACGCGGTCAACGAAACCATTCGCCAAGCCAAAGCCAAAGGGAATAGCTTCTTTGGAATCCTGGGCGGTGAGCCGTTCATGCACAAAGACTTACTGGAGATCTTTCGTCAGAACCGCGACGTGTATTTTCAAGTTTTCACCAACGGGCACTTCATTACCGATGAAGTGGCCGCTGAACTGAAACGCTGCGGCAACGTCACACCGCTGATCAGTGTCGAAGGGACCGAGATCATTAGCGATCAACGCCGTGGTCGCGACGGGGTGCTGAATCAAACGATGAAGGGGCTTGAGACCGCGCTCAAACACAATCTGTTGGTGGGTGTTTGCACCAGCGTTTGTAAAACGAACCTTGATGACTTGGTGCGAGACGCTTGGGTGGATCGCTTGATTGAAATGGGTGTGATGTATTGCTGGTACCACATTTATCGTCCCGTGGGTCCCGAACCCAACCCACAACTGGCGCTCAATAGCGAAGAGCAACGTCGCGTTCGTCAGTTCGTCGTCGACACGCGTGCCACCAAGCCAATCATTGTTGTCGATGCCTATCATGATGATGCTGGCAACGCACTTTGTCCGGCCGCAACTGGGTTCACGCACCATGTGGGTCCCAAGGGTGATTTGGAACCTTGCCCGGTCATTCAACTGGCCGCAGAATCAATCTATGACGACAAGCCGCTTGCTGACACCTTTAACGACTCGGAGTTTCTGCGTGACTTCCGTGAACTGACGGCACAGAATACACGTGGCTGCGTGATCATGGAACGACCGGATCTGCTGGTTGACTTGGCAGAGAAACACAACGCCCGTGACACCACGATTCGCGGTGGCGTGATCGAAGAGCTCAAGAATGTCTCGCCGCGTCGCAGTCAGTATCAGCCCGGTGATGAAATCCCCGAGCGAAGTTTCGTGTATCGCTGGGCCAAGAAGTATGCCTTCAACGATTTTGGTACTTATACCAAGCACTTTGACACCGCCAACTATCAAGATCCCGACGCCGAAAGCTCTGGGGGCGGATGTTGCGGTGGCGGTTGCAGCAGCGAAGCCGATGGTCAGGACGTCGGCGAGGTGAAACTGCCAGTGATCAAGTGATTACTGAGCAGGGTCAAACTTCTTCCTCGGAATGCTGTCGACGCGATTCTTCTTGGTCAACTTGAGTGACTTCGTGGTCGACGTGGACCTCATCAGCAACCGGCAGTTCTGGTAGAACGGCCACTTTAGGGCGACGTTTCCGGCGCGTTTTTGCAGGGATGAGGTCGCGCATCAACTCCAGTTTGCCAAAGCATAGCAGTCGATCGCCGGATTGGAGTTGGCGGTCCTGTCGTGGATTCGGGATGACCTTCGAATCTCGATAAAGGGTCAGTACATTGATATCTCGATCGCGTAGGCTAGAGCGACCGAGTTCTTGGCCGATGTAGTTGGATCCCTCCGGAATAAGGATCTCCGCGACGCCATAACCGCGACTCACGGTCAGCCGTTGACGCAAGTCAATTTCAGGGAAGTCAACCTGAGCAGCCATGTAGTCCATGATTGCTCCAGCAATGTCAAGTTGCGTGCAGCGTTCAATGCCTTCAAGGCCAGGCGACGAGTTGACTTCCATGATCTGTGGACCATCTTTGCCTTCCAGCATGTCCACGCCAGCGACTCGCAGTCCCATGATTTGTGCAGCGCGAATGGCGGTTTCGCTGTACGCGGAATCCAAGCGGACCGAGTCAGTGATTCCACCGCGATGCACATTGCTCCGAAACTCCTGTCCTTGGGCAACACGCCGCATTGCTCCAACGACTTGGTCGCCAACGACGAACGCGCGAATGTCACGTCCTTTGCTTTCGGCAACAAATTTTTGGATCAGCACACTTTGTTTCTGACTTTGAAACAATTCGATCATCGAATGCGCTGCAGAATTGGATTCCGCCAGCAGGACACCGATACCCTGAGTTCCTTCAATCAGCTTGATGATGACCGGAGCGCCACCGACGCGTTCAATTGCGGGAATAACATCTTTGCGATCGCGGACAAAGGTGGTCTGTGGAATACCAATTTGATGTCGGCTCAGGATCTGCAGGCTGCGGAGCTTGTCCCTAGAGTTCGAAATTCCACTCGATGAGTTTGCGCAGAACACGTCCATCTGTTCAAACTGACGGACGACAGCCGTGCCGAAATAAGTGATGGACGCTCCGATCCTTGGCAGCACTGCGTCATAGTGCGAGAGTTGCTTGCGGCGGAAGAACAGGTCCGGTTCACCCTCCTCCAAGTCGATGGCAAATTTGAGAGTGTTGAGCACCTTGACTTTGTGCCCACGCTGTTCAGCGGCTTCTCGCAGACGACGCGTGCTATAGCATTGCGGGCTACAGGACAATATGCCGAGTTTCATCTTGCATCCTGAAAGGCAGAGGCAACGTTTTGCCGAATGAAAGCTGTTTGTGGAGGGACGGGGAGCTGTTCGTAATTTCCCGCGTGACGCGGAGGTGCATCCTAGGGCTGGTTGGATCTGCGTCGTTTGGGGCGAGCACTGTGGTAAGAGCCGCCAGCATCCACCAAAAATCGCCCCCGAATGGCTTGTCGTCCCAGCAGCATTCGAAAGCCCATTTCATCGCGGTTTGCGAGTGTCAATTCAATTGGCCAGCGTTGCTCAAGCAGCACGACTTCCGTCATGATTACTGGCCGTAATGAGGATTCGCCACTGGAGCTGCGAACCGAGCGGAACTCGATCACCGGAGCCTCTGCATGGGCTACCTTGGTGCGATTTCGTTGCACAGGATGTGTGGCAAAGCGAACCCAACATTGGCCATCACGCTCGAATTCCTCAATGTCAACCGCATGTAAACTGGAAGAGGCGGCACCCGTATCGACCTTTACTTTCACGAAGCGAAGTCCCAGGTCGGGTAGCCGTACCCACTCACGCCAACCGATGGTCGGTAGTTGGTTGGGAAGGTTCATCTGGCCCTCGTTCTGTGCCCTGGGAAGGTGTGATCATCTGTTTGCCAGCTGCATTGCTGGAAAATAATCGCAATTCGATTGTACTGGCCACTGGGTCTGCAAGAAACCGGGCCTAACAGCCAGCGGCTAATGGGGCACTCTAGGCGGCGCGGCGGAATCCGGCTTGCACGCCCTGCTCTTGCGAAAGATCAAACCCTTGCACATCGATGGCACGACGCATCATCGGCAAGGACTGCTGATAACGGGACATGCCAACGGTTTCTGCGATCGCTCCCGAGCCGCCAAAGAGCGATGCGGCCAAGCCGGTGAAGCCACCCACGGAAAACGATTCATTGAGAACCAAGGCCTGAATGGCAGCCAAGTCGCGTCCGCGCTGGAGACGGCTGTCGCTCTCGAAGCGGTGCTCGGTTGACGCTTGAGGATGTTGCTCAAGGGTGCATCCCTGAGCTTGGTCGAGCAGGGCGCCGGTGCGATGCAATAAGCATCCAAAGGCATAGCTCACCAGCAACGGATCGTACAACGCCGGGGCGACCACTTCGAACAATTGATACAGCAACGTGGTTCGCATCGTGAAGCCGTCCAGGTAGAAACCGGCGACCTGCAGAGCAGCGCCACGCTGGCCCGGTTGGCACAGGCGACGCGGTGTATCAGCCCAGCCTGCGGTGGTTAAGGTTCCGTCGGCGGCGATCAGGTCAGGGATCCAAGCTGCTGTTTGGGGATCGGCAAAGACGTCGTTCGACGCGTCCAGCCAGCCCTCGGTGGCGATCATTCCCGGGGCAATCACGTGGACCAGTGGAGCATCGACGGCCGCTAAGCCGTCGCGAATCAGGTCGACCAGATTCGCTGACCTCGCCGTCGCGAATTTGACTTCGCCTGCCAGTTCAAACGGATCATCGTAGCTGCCGTTATGAACGACAACGATTTGCTGGCCTGGTTGGCGATGCTGTAGGACGCTCGCCAGTGTTTCTTCGAAAAGAGAGTCTTCTCGAATCACTGGGACCAGGACTGAAACGTCTGACAGAAATGAACTTTGCGGCACTGAATCTTTCCACGGCGAAAGAGGTAACATTCCCCTGCAACCGAGAATCGGAATCTGCCGCTGAAGAATTCAGTGCATCAAGCAACAGTGTGAAGAGTTTTTGGTGGTTCGGCACATTTGGGCGGTGAACCTGTCTCCTAACCGATACAGGTTCTAATCTGACGAGCTGCCGGCCCAGCTTCATCAGCGATCAAAACCCCATGAGCAGGCTATTTGTAGGGAAAACCCCTATCGCTCTTCGATTGGCGGGACCTTGCGTTCGGTGCTGCCGGTATAGATTTGGCGAGGACGATAGATTCGTTTGCCAGGGGTGTTGTGCAGTTCTTTCCAGTGAGCGATCCAGCCGGGCAAGCGGCCGATGGCGAACAGGACGGTGAACATTTGCACCGGAATGCCCATGGCTCGGTAGATCACGCCGGAATAGAAATCAACGTTTGGATACAGCTTGCGTTCGACGAAGTATTCGTCCTTCAACGCGTACTCTTGCAACTCTTGAGCGACTTCGAACAGCGGATCATTGATTTCCAGTTTGGCAAGCAACTTATCACAGCAAGCACGAATGATGGTCGCTCGCGGGTCGAAGCTCTTGTAGACGCGGTGTCCAAAGCCCATTAAGCGGAAGCTGTTGTTTTTGTCCTTGGCCATGTCGACGTACTTCTTCACGTTGCCACCGTCAGCAGCGATTTGATCAAGCATGTTGACGCAGGCTTCATTGGCACCACCATGAAGCGGTCCCCACAGAGCACAGATCCCAGCGGAGATCGAAGCAAACAGGTTCGCGTTGCTGCTGCCAACCATTCGAACCGTTGATGTACTGCAGTTTTGTTCGTGATCGGCATGCACGATCAACAGCAAGTTTAGCGCCTCGGCGAAATCGGGATCCACCAAGTGCTCGTGCGCCGGGGTGGCGAACATCATGTGCAAGAAGTTCTCGCAGTAATCCAGCGAGTTGTTCGGGTACACAAACGGCTGGCCGATGGATTTTTTGTGGCTGTACGCCGCAATGGTGGGCAGTTTGGCCAGCAGGCGATAGATCGAGATTTCAACCTGATCGGGATCATCAACTTGCATTGAGTCCTGGTAGAACGTCGACAGGGCTCCGACCACGCTGCTAAGAATCGCCATCGGGTGAGCATCACGCGGAAAGCCGTTGTAGAACGACCGCATGTCCTCATGGATCATCGTGTGATGACGGATGCCGCTGCGAAAGTTGGCCGCTTGTTCAGCGTTAGGCAGTTCGCCATGAATCAACAGGTAGGCAACTTCAATGAAGTCACAGTTGGCAGCTAAGTCTTCGATGGGATAACCACGATACCGCAACACTCCCTTTTCGCCATCCAAAAAGGTGATCGCGCTTCGCGTGCTGCCGGTGTTGACGAAGCCTTCGTCCAAAGTCACCAGCCCAGAGTCGCGGCGTAGCGTGGAGATGTCGATGCCTTGTTCGCCCTCCGATCCTCGGACGACAGGCATCTCAAGATCCTGTCCTTCACTGGTCAAGCGAACAGTTCCAGAGTTTTCGGTTTCAAGGTTCAAACTGGAGGTCATCGAGTAATCCGTGTTCCAAGAGAGCGGCCAAGCGGAGCAAAATCCGCAGTTACATTCGCTGTGTATGTCTCGCGGCAAACGAGGGGCGCGACGCCCGCACGGCGGAACTCCCAAGCGGGGGCACCAACGTGTGATTGGGCGCAGCATGCTATCGCTGCATTATTAAGGAAATCCGTCCGTTCGCACACCTGCTAAGGGCACGTTCTGTGTGCCAGAAAGGGCAAATCCCCGGCTGTGAGAAGGAATTGCCGATTGGCGTCACTACGCCGTTGGCAGGTTCGCCATTGACGCAAGTCGTTCTTTCCTAGCAAGAGTTTAACGCCCTGAAGCAGCAACGACAATTACGGGGCAAAGCTTGGTCGGCATTTCTTTGCAGCTTCACAATTTGACGCCCTTGCAGATTCAACATGACGCGTCGCATCCAACGCGTCACACAACTTTGTCGCACCCCATCAGTTCCGCTCGGTCCCGCCATCGGCGAGTTCTCCGCAATCAGACGAATCCATTCATTCTGCGCACAACGCCATCGATGGGTAGACCGGTTGCTTGCCCCCCAAGGAACGCCATCCGCCCAGTCAGTCAGCGCGCCAGCCAAGGAGTCGCCTCGGAGAGTACCGACAGTCAGCGGCAAGTCCCCGTGAACACCGTGACGCATCACAGCTACCGCTGACGGTGGTTGCCTCGCTTTGCTGCGGGCCCGTTTGACAAATCGGTTTTCAGATCGAACTGCGGTCAAAACTGCAAACCAGTGACGCAAGTCCCGTCGCGCCACTGAGGGCCAACACGGAGAGCCCCAACACGGAGAGCCCCAACACGGAGAGCCCCAACACGGAGAGCCCCAACACGGAGGCGATCAGCTGGCAGCCAGATGCGCTGACTAGGTGCTGGGGAATAGGTGCTTTGTTTTCGTCGCACGCTTTGTTTCCGATCAATGTCCGAAGGTTTGTGAGGGAGACGCCTCAGCCCTGCTCTCAACTTGGCCTTTTTCGGAAAGCGTGGCCAAAGCTTCTACGATTCTCGTGGGCAATGTCTCTGGTCACCCCGATGACTTGGTACGTTACCAGCAGATCGCGAGCTGAGTTTCAGTGACTTGTCAAGCGTTTCGTTGACATGCAGGTTGGCCGCGGACGAGGGACTCCATGAATTCCCCTGTCGCAACCGCACTGGATCTGCAGTGAGCCACTTACTGCGCACCTACATTAAACCTGACCTGATTGGCAGACCATCAACCATCCAGCGCTGCGGCGCAGTTCGATTGACGGATGGATGAAGTTTGGCAGCAACGTTTTGATTGATGCTAGGTACCCTGCTCACAGAATGACATAATCGCTAGAATCTGCGCCGACTGAACTTGCGCGGGTTCTGGCTTGGCTTGACTGCAGGTCTCCCAATCACAGTCAGTCCCGTTATCCATCCCCTTTCCCTTCCGCTGCACCATCGAATCCTTCATGTCTGGGCACGACGATACAAAAGCTAAGGGCGGCATCATCCGCTTCCTGATTGACAACTCCATCCTGTTGATTCTGGGTGCGGTGATTGCTTTGGTCTGGGCCAACGCAGCGGCCAAAAATGGCAGCACCAGCTACCAGGAATTCATTCACTTTGATGTGCGTACGCTGTGGGGCGGTGGTGACGACCATCATGCCGAAACGCCGCCTGTGATCTCCGATCAGCATGATTCGAATTCGAACGCTGACGATCACTCCACTGACAGTGACAAGGCATCAGACGCGGAAGGCACAGCGGTGGGCTCCGATTCGGATGACAAGCACGCGGATCAGGATGACCACAAAGATGGTGTCAGCCACAGTGACGATGAGCACAGTGACGATGAGCACAGTGGACACAATTGGTACAACTTGTTGTTCATTGTCAACGATGTTTTGATGGCGCTGTTCTTTGCGATTGCTGCTAAAGAAGTCTGGGAATCGATGCTTCCCGGTGGCTCGTTGTCGAACCCTCGAAAAGCAGCGACACCCTTGATGGCGACTGTGGGCGGAATCGCTGGACCGGCATTGGTCTATGTTGGTGGTTGCTACTTCACGGGCTCGATGAGCGATTTGGGGCGTGGCTGGGCAGTGCCTTGTGCGACCGACATCGCCTTTAGTTACTTGGTGGCGCGGATGATTTTTGGTGGCTCGCATCCTGCGATCGCGTTTTTGCTGTTGCTAGCGATCGCTGATGACGCCGCGGGTTTGGCAATCTTGGCGGTGTTCTATCCACAGGCTCCGATCGAGTTGCAGTGGCTGGGGCTTTCAGTCGCTGCGATGGCGTTGGCCTTTGTCATGAAGAAAATGAAGATCACATCGCACTGGGCCTACTTCTTGGTGCCCGGCGTGATGTCCTGGTTCTCCTTTTACAACGCTCA
Organism: Stieleria bergensis; assembly: GCA_007745635.1. GTDB lineage: Bacteria > Planctomycetota > Planctomycetia > Pirellulales > Pirellulaceae > Stieleria > Stieleria bergensis. The sequence continues at coordinate 4,996,553 of CP036272.1, read as the reverse complement.
CGTGCACGCCGCCTTGGGGCTGGTGCCAATCATTCCCTTCCTGCCTCATGCTCACACTGATTTAGGTGTCTTTGCATCCGGTGAAGCAAGACGCACCGACACGCTGAATGAATTTGAGCATTTCTGGAAAACGCCGGTCGAGTGCATCCTGGGGCTGTTTGGTTTGGTCAACGCGGGCGTGATCCTAAGCAGTCTTGGCAATGGAACCTGGCTGGTGTTGGCTGGCCTGTTGATCGGTAAGCCGCTGGGGATCACCTTGATGACCTTGCTGGCTGAGAAGGGGTTCAAGTTGGAAAAGCCTGCGGGCATGGACTACCGTCACGTGGTCACCCTTGGCGCTGTGGCCGGGATCGGATTCACGGTGGCTCTGTTCGTGTCCAGTGCTGCCTTCCCGGTGGCGGGGCCGATTCAGGATTCGGTCAAGATGGGGGCGCTGCTGAGCTTCGGTGCCGCACCGCTGTCGATCATCATCGCCAAGGTTTTGCGGATCAAGCCAGAGAAGGATTGATGCCTGCTTCGTGCTTGCAACGGCAACAATGCCCAGCCGCGAGTTGATTGGTGCGTGCAAGCACGGCACCCGACGAAGTTGATCGGTGCTAAGCGGAAACGCCTCGGAGACGCTTTAAGGCTTCCGTGACATCGTCTTGACGCATCAGCGATTCGCCGACCAAGACGGCTTTCACGCCACCGGTCGCCAATTCTTGAAGGTCTTGGTGCGTGCGGATCCCGCTTTCGCCGACGATCAACCGATCGTCAGGGATCTGTGGACAGAGGTCCAGAGTGTGTTGCAACGTGGTTTGAAAGGTGCGCAAGTCGCGGTTGTTGATGCCAACTAACTTGGTTCCTGTTGCCAGCACGGCGTCCAAGTTGCTGGGTTCGAAGAGTTCAATCAGCGTTTGCATGCCCAGCTCTGCAGCTTGCTGATGCAGCGTTAGCAGTTCTTCGGGCGACAAGCATTCTGCGATCAGCAACACGCAATCGGCTCCACTTTCACGAGCCTGTAGTAATTGATAGCGATCGACAATGAAGTCTTTCCGCAGCAGCGGGATCGAGACGGCTTTGCGGATCTGTTGCAAGAAGCTCAGCGATCCCTGAAAGAAGGGCTCATCGGTCAGCACGCTGATGCAGGACGCACCGCCATCAACGTAACACTTCGCGATCTGAACCGGTTCAAAATCATCGCGGATCAGGCCGGCCGATGGGCTGGCGCGTTTGACTTCCGCGATCACGTTGACTGCCGAGCCCGCATCAAGAGCAGCGTGGAAATCCAAGCATGCTGGCAGATCTTTGACACGAGCTTCAAGATCGGCGGCGCTTGCCGAAGCTTGGTCCCGAGCAATCGTCTGCCGGGTCTTGATCAGGATCTCATCGAGAATGGTCATGCGGAAATGGGTTCTAGAGCGTCGATCAGTGTTTGAAGTGACGGCGTCCGGTGAAGACCATCGCCACGCCAAGCTTGTCGCAGGCTTCGATGACTTCTTCGTCGCGTCGGGAACCACCGGGTTGAATCACAGCGACAACACCGGCTTCTGCGGCGGCTTCGATAGAATCTGGGAACGGGAAGAATGCGTCGGATGCCAGGATCGCTCCGTTGGTTCGGTCGCCGGCTTTATCGATCGCGATTTCAACGCTGTCCACGCGACTCATTTGGCCTGCACCCACGCCGATCAGTGAGGCGTTGCTGGCCAGGACGATGGCGTTACTCTTGACGTGGCGAACCATGTCCCAGCCGAACTGAACGTCGTCCCATAAGTCGTCTTCCACTTTCGTTTCGGTGACCGTTTTCCATTCGGCTCGTGAGCGAGCGGTCTGGTCGCCGTCTTGGACCAGCATCCCGCCGCTGATGAAGCGCTTTTGAATGCCCGTTGTGGTGTCTTCCAAAAGGCCAACCTGCATCAGGCGAACGTTGTTTCGCCAGCGCGGTCGGGTGGTCAGCATGCCAACGGCACCGGCTTCGAAGTCCGGGGCAACGATGGCTTCAATGAATAAACCGGGTTCACAGAGCTTTTCGGCGGTTGCCAAGTCAACGGTCTTGTTGAATCCCAGGACCGAGCCAAAGGCACTCAGCGGGTCTCCGTCGAGCGCTTTTTGGCAGGCTTCGGCAAGCACATCATCGGTGGCCGCGCCGCAAGGGTTGTTGTGCTTGATGACCGAGACAGCTGGTTTGGTGAACGACCGCACAATTTCCAGGGCAGAGTCCAAGTCCAGCAAGTTGTTGTAGGAGAGCTCTTTGCCGCTCAGCTGACGAGCGGAAACCAAGTTGGCATTGCGAATCGAAGGGTCGACGTACAAGGCAGCTCGTTGATGAGGGTTTTCGCCGTAGCGAAGTTTCGACTTGCGACGCAGCGCGATGTGCATCGACGAGGGAAACTCGCCGGCGATCGAGTCGCCACGCATGTAATCGGTAATCGCACGATCGTAGGCCGCAGTGTGATCAAACGCATCGGCGGCCAATTGCCGGCGCAGTGCGTCAGTGGTGCCACCGGATTCGAGCTGCTCTAGGATTTCGCCGTACTGCTCGGGGCTGGTGGCCACGGCAACATCGCCATGGTTTTTGGCAGCCGCACGAACCAAGCTGGGGCCGCCAATGTCAATCTGTTCGACGCATTCCTGGAACGTCGCACCGGGGCGAGCGACCGTGGCGGCAAAGGGGTACAAATTGACCACGACCAAGTCAAAGGGGACGATGTCGTGCTCGGTGATCGCATCCATGTGTTCGTCGCTGTCACGACGGGCCAAGATGCCACCGAACACTTTGGGGTGCAGAGTTTTGACGCGGCCGTCAAGCATTTCGGGAAAGCCCGTGTATTCAGCGACATCCAGGACTTCGACACCGACCTGTTCCAGGTGCTTGCGAGTCCCGCCAGTGCTGTAAATCTTGACTCCTGCCCGCTGAAGGCCAACCGCCAAATCGGCCAAACCAAGTTTGTCACTGACGCTGATCAACGCGTTTTTTACAGGAATTACGTTCGACACGTGCAAAGCCCAAAGGAAAGTGATTTAAATTCGCTGAAGTCTACGGCGTTAAAATTTGGCCCATGCCCGGCGGCAATCAA
>CP036272.1:4844114-4993487 GCA_007745635.1 Stieleria bergensis | reverse complement strand
GAAGACGACTACGAGATCAAGGCAGATTGACGTATAACCTGGGCGTGATTTTTCCGCGTTCCAAGGCCCGGGATTCCAAACGAGGCGTTTTGCCCTCCGCATCCTGGGACGCGGACGTTTACTACCTGGTTCCTCAGCAATCACGCTGCTTGCTCAGCAATCGCAACACTGAATTTTCCATAGGCGCCCAAGGGTCTTCAACGCAACATGTTAGCCGCACGAGTGATCCCCTGCTTAGATGTTCATGCTGGTCGTGTCGTCAAAGGCACGAATTTCGTCAACCTCCGCGATGCAGGCGATCCTGTTCAGGTTGCCAGTCGCTACGAGGCCGAAGGCGCCGATGAACTGGTCTTTCTTGATATCACCGCCAGCCACGAAGAACGCGACATCATCCTCGATGTCGTCCGGCGGACGGCGGACTGTGTGTTTATGCCGTTGACCGTCGGCGGTGGAGTTCGCACCATCGACGATGTACGCGACTTATTGAACGCCGGCTCAGACAAGGTGTCCATCAATTCTGCTGCTTGCCAAGATCCAGACTTCATCCGTCGCGCCGCAGATCGCTTTGGTAGCCAGTGCATCGTGGTTAATATCGATCCCAAACGCGTGATCAAAGAGGGCCAGGAGTTCTGGGAAGTCCATATCAATGGTGGCCGAAAACCGACGGGCTTGCAGGCCGTTGAATGGGCTCAACGAGTCGAAGAGCTGGGGGCCGGTGAAATCGTTCTGACCAGCATGGACGCCGATGGTACCCGCGATGGCTACGACTTGCCGATTACCTCGGCTGTCAGTGAAGCCGTTTCCATCCCGGTTGTCGCCAGTGGCGGCGCCGGTAGCCCGCAACACTTGGCCGACGCGATCACAAAAGGAAAAGCCAGCGCCGCCTTGGCCGCCAGCATCTTTCACTTCGGTCAGTACTCGATCGCTGAAACTAAGCAAGTGATGAAAGACGCTGGCATCTCGGTTCGCATGTAATCACTGCCATCGCGATTACATCACGACCGGCAATTCCAACTGGCGACGCAGGGGAACCAGTTGTCCTGCGTGCATCAATGGATGGCAGGCAATCAACACGTAGACGTCGCCAACGGTCTTGGCGATGCTTTGCAGGTATTCCGGAGCATCATCGTCCAGGCTCTCGTCACTGGCTTGTTCCAGACCCGCGAAGGTTGCTGCTTTGATCTGCTCAAGCAGCTGGAGGTACTGTGACTTGCTGTAAAAGTCCGCGGCGTTGTCGTTGCCAGCTGTTTCTTTGTTGTGCTTGTCGGCAAAACCTTCTGGCAGCTCAATGGTCTGGGCGCCAACGCCTTCCAGCATGCCGTTTGCAGAGCTAATCAAGTGGCCGAGTTGCCAGGCCACGTGATTGCAGCCCGGCACGGAGCGGACAAGCAGGTTTTCATCGGTCATGTCATTCACGTAAGCCGTCAGAACCATGTGGCTGATCTTATAGGCTTGGCGGATCGAGTCCTTGGCATGCATGTAGTGTTGTCCTTTTGGTTTTCGCATCCGCGTCAGGTTCGGTCGTCTGTCGTTGCGATGAACCCGTTGGTTCAACAGCATCGCCTCAGATGAACCCAGCGGCGATGGAATGCGCGTGGTGATGGGAAATGCGATGGAGCAAAAACACGGCTGGCTGAATTCGCCAGCCGTCATGGAACGATTCGATCGTGGCAAAACACCGCCTTTGAATCGTCGTTACCAGCCAATGTAACCGGTCCGTCCCAGAACCCACAGACAGTGAGCTTGGTTCGGCGAGATCCAATGGATCTAGTCTGGGCTGTCAGAGGCGTTATCAAAGAAAACGGATAACGCAGTTGAAAAAAGAAGCTAGCCCTTTCGCACCTTGACGAGCATCAAGGAAAGGAAATAAGAACGAAAGTCATCGGATGAAAAGGGCTAGCTTTGTGCTGGGCAAGCATTCTGATCGATCACTTGCCAGCATCAGTAAGCGGAATGAATTCAAACTCTTGTCGCCTAACAACAGGTTCTCTCACCACTGCAAATGCCCCACTTGCCAAGGTGAGTCATGTCAACGACGAGTGTTCAACCAATCCGCTTGCATGTCGTTACCGGCATGCGTGTCAGCGAAAGCTGGAGGCTTTTGCTGACGAACAGGCAACCGGTCTATCTGAATTAGAACGATCGGCGCCGATACCAAATACAGAATCATCTGCATAATTCTGCGGGAAGCTGCAGGTGGTGTTGGTGAGGTGAACTGGCAATCGCAGGGTTTCTGCGTTTGGGGACCTCATGGGGAGACACGCGTTGCTAAGAGCGTGTCTCACCCGGCAAGACCTTTGAGTCGAGGGTTCTGCTAAGTCAATTGAGACTCATGATGCAGATCCAGTTCCTCAACATTCGCCTCGATCACCATTCGCACCAATTCGACAACCGAACCGGCTTGCAGTTTGTTGTAAATCTCACTGCGGCGGTTTTCGACCGTGCGAACACTGACGTCCAGACGATTTGCGATGACCTTGTTGGGTTTGCCTTGGACGACAAACGACAGCACGGCACGCTCCGATGGTGTGAGTTCGTCAATCCGATGACGGATCTCGCGACGACGTGTTTCCGCAACTCGTTCGCTGGCATCAGTTGACAGCGCGCGTCGAATGGCGTTCCACAAATCGTCCTCAACATACGGCTTGTCCAGCATCGTGATCGCACCACGCTGAATCGCTTCCACCGTGACCGGTGTTGTCGCATAAGCCGTTAGAATAATCACCGGGAGCATGGCTCCCATCTCCTCTAGCCGGGCTTGCAGCTCCAAGCCGCTCATGCCAAGCATGCGTACATCGGTGACCAAGCATCCAGGCTGGTCAATGTTGTAGTCTTGTAAAAAAGCTTCAGCAGACAGGTAAGCTTTGGCAGCTAATCCCATTGAAGTTACTAAAGCACAAACGGACTCTCTGGCCCGCTGATCGTCGTCCACGACAAAAATGGTTTGCTGTGGAACCTCCGCTAATGGTTGTTGAGATGTCATTTGCGAACCCCGCTAAACGTTGCAAGAAGGGACCCGCTTTTCCAAAGCCAAACTCAAACCTGTACTTTGATAGCCATGAATATTGCACGTGCACATCGGACCAAGCGGCAACCCACTTCGCGCTGCAACCTAGCCCCAGGTTGCTTTGCTGATGTGTTGCGTTGAAGTCAGTCTCTGGTCGTTGCCCGACATCGCTCGGAATCCCGAGAAATCTCAGTAAACGACCGCAAGACAAACCGTGTCGGCCTCTGCCACGCACCATCGAAACAAATGGTCGCCACACAATCGTGTGGCCACTAATTACAAACTTTCTCTGCCCCAGGAACAAACGCAATGGTTTGCTCCGAATGAATAAAAAGAGAACAACGGCTAAAATAAGCAAAGGAATCATTCAGTTAGGAAAAGCGAGAGTGAATGAAAAGAAAAGAAAAGAGAAGGTGGAGAGAAAAAGGAACTCTCCGAAAGACAAATCCCCGTTGGGGTGGAAGCTAGATTACACTTTATTAGACCGCTAGTAAAGCGATTCAGCGGACCCTTAGCGTATTCTGAAGAAAAGGGCCCACGCAATTTGGGTTGCTTGCGTGTGGCTGAATGGGTGGATTGAGGCTGGTTGCGCTTGCGAATGAGCCCCTTTTGTCACCTTTCTGTTAATTTGGGTGTTTTGCATGCGTTTTCAGCTCCATCCCATTTTTTTTCTTTGAGTCCCCTGAGTACTTGCAGCTGAGGTGGGCGTTTTGCGCCAATCACGTTCGATTTACACATAGCACGCGCATTGGGTGTGGTTGACGATCAACGCTGCATCATCGGCCAACACCCTGTCGTCAGTTCCCTCGCCAACACCTTGTCCCCGTTCTTCACGAGCAACGCGCCGATGCTTCACACACGGCCTGGTCGTTTTTCGAGCCCCCGTCGTCTCGGCCCCCGTCATCTCGGCGGTCTGGCATCTCGGCGGTCTGTCATCTCGGCGGTCTGGCATCTCGGCGGTCTGGCATCTCGGCGGTCTGGCATCTCGGCGGTCTGGCATCTCGGCGGTCTGGCATCTCGGCGGTCTGGCATCTCGGCGGTCTGGCTGGCTGTAGGCTCACTTGCCTTGGGCAGCTTCAATCCGCTGCATCAGCTGTTGATGCATTCTGTGTCGCACCTCCTGATGCTCTTTCAGTTCCGCCAAGTTCTGGTACTGAGTGGCGTCTTGTTGCATGTCGTACAGCATGACGCCTTCGGGATGCTTTTTGGATTTCGGGTACCACATGTAGGCCCAGCGTCCGTGCCGTAATCCGAAACCGCCGTTGACTTGAATCAAGGCGTTTTGCTTGGCGTGGGTGGCTTCTGGATTCTCTAGCAAAGCTGCCAGGCTATTGCCTTGTGCAGCACTGTCGCTGGGCAATCCGGCCAGTTCAGTCAGGGTGGGATAAAGGTCGACCAGTTCGACGGTTCGCTGACAGGTTGCTCCTTGTGTTTTCCCGGGCGCGGAGATGATCATTGGCACATGGATCGCTTCTTCCCAGAGCTTGGCTTTTTTCCACATGTGATGTTCACCAAGCAGGTAGCCGTGATCGGAAACAAAGACGACGATGGTGTTGTCACGAAGTTGCAGCGTTTCCATCGCTTCGAGCAGACGTCCGACTTGCCGGTCCATAAAGCTAACGGCACCGAAGTAGGCTCGGCGCATTTCTTGCTGTGCTGGTTTTTCGAATTTCAGCACCGTATTGATGGTTTGTTTGGGCATGTCTTGATGATCGTTGGCCGGGACGTTGGGGATCGCCAGTTCGTCAGCGTGGTACTGCCCCATCGTTTCCGTTGTCCCGATGAACGGGAAGTGCGGTCGAATCAGTCCGACAGCCAAGAAGAACGGTCGCTGATCGTTGGCCCGCTGCTGCAACAGTTCGATGGCTTGATCGGTTGCCATGGTATCGGCCAGCAAGCCTCGGTCTTTTTCTGCAACCTCAATCGAAGCATACTGAGCGCGGGCAACTTGCGTGTGTTGATAGGGTTCGTTTGCAGCGCGAGCGGCGAGCCATTTTTTGCGTTCAGCGGCGTACTGTGTGACACTTTCAGGGTTTAGAAAGTCGGTGGCTTTTCCGGGAGTGATCGCTTCCATCGCCATCATGTTGTGAGCTTCGTGCCAGGAGGCTGCGTGGTCGTTGCCGGGCTTGCCTTCGACGATATCCCCTGGGATTCCCATGTGGTAAATCTTGCTGACCCGGCCGGTCCAGTAACCGTGATTGGCAAAGTGTTTCGGCAGTGTGACTCGGTTTACAGCGACGGTGCCCCCGTTGCCTTTGACGCCATTGATCATTGGATACTGTCCGGTCATGAGCGATGCGCGGGACGGTCCGCAAAGCGGGAACTGGCAATACGCTGACGTGAAACTCACGCCGGTCTTTGCGAAGGCATCCAAATTCGGCGTCTTGCACTCGGGATGCCCCATGCCGCTGAGCGTCATGCTCAAGTCATCCGAAATGATGAACAATACATTGGGCTTTCTGAGTGTTGGTTCGGTGGCCGCAGGCTCGGTTGCTTGCAACGGAACTCGGAGCCCGAAGGCTAGAACAGCAAGCGCGAGTCGTGACCAGAAGGACCGGCGGGGCAAGCAGGCAGCAGTCAGTTGAAGCATCACAGCGAGAAAACCAGACGAGAGTGCAAAAGGCAGTTAGCCGGGAGTGGAGGTGCCCAGCATGAGGTTGGAAGACGGAGTATAGTCTACCGTCGTGATGGACGGATCCTGCCCAGCATTTCGAGCATCCATTCCAAGAGCACATCCTACTCTGATGAGATCTTCCCCATTCAGGCATCGTTTGTTGTGTGCCGTGGTTCCCTGGCTTTGTCTTTGCATTCATCCCTGGCCGATGTCACTGACTGCTCAATCACCTGATCACGCTGACATTCCTTATGCCAAGCTCGGTGAACGAGAACTGCATTTGGATCTGTACCTGCCGACTGCGCGGGCTGCGGATCGTCAAGCAGAGGTTGTGGGGGACGGGGCGCCACTGATTGTTTGGGTGCACGGTGGCGCTTGGCGAGCGGGGTCAAAGGCCAGCGTGCCAGTAAAGCATCTGCTGCAGCATGGCTTTGCCATTGCCAGCGTCGATTATCGTTTGAGCGGTGAAGCAAAGTTTCCAGCACAAGCCTTTGACATTAAGGCAGCGATCCGCTACCTGCGCGCGAACGCGGACCAACTGGGCATTGCCCCCAATCGATTCGTTATCGCTGGCGCCTCGGCGGGCGGACATCTAGCTGCTTTGATCGGCACATCGAATCACAGCAAGCCATTGGAAGGCAGCGTGGGTGAGCATCTTGACACCTCATCAAGCGTCCAAGCAATCGTCTCGTTTTACGGAGCAGCCAACTTGGAAACCATTTTGGCTCAATCGACTCCACATGGCCTTCGCGTCCGCGTGCCAGCACTGGAACTCTTGCTCGGTGGTCAGCCCAAGCAACAAACAGCATTAGCCAAATTGGCAAGTCCGGTGAACCACGTGGGGCCAGAGGATCCAGCGTTATGGCTGATTCATGGCGACGCTGACCCGCAGATGCCGTTTGACCAGTCGGTGGAGTTAATGAAAGCCTATCGTGTGCAGAAACTTCCGGTTCGTCTGGAGGTCGTCTCTGGTGGTCAGCATGGCGGCAGCGAGTTCTACGCCACGCGGCGTTTGGACCGACTTGCCGAGCAGTTACATGAACAGTTGCCCAAGCCCCTGTCTCGGTAAGTGTGCTGCGTCCCGGTAAGTGTGCCCCTGTCTCGGTAAGTTTTTTATCTCGCGTTGTTGTTCCCAGCCCAGTTCGTCGCCCTGCTTTATTGTTCTACCGATTAAGCCTGTGTTTGGCGCGGATCGTGCAGACGCGGTTGTTTGTTGAGGGAAACCACTCTGTGGCAATGTGAGCAATCTCTCATCAGTCGCACCCGGGTGATGTATAGATCCTCAGAGGGGGCTCTCCTACCGACCGGCTAAGCATCTGGTAAGATCCCGGCTGGGCCGCAGCCGAATTGAGGGCTCTTGCCTTCCAATCGTCTTGATTTTCCTTCACTCACCCACGCTGGCAACCACAGACGGCTCATGAACGCTGAGATCATTGCGTTGATCGGTTTCCTGATCGCCGCTTATGCAATCGTTGCCAATGATGCGATTCAAACTTTGGGTACCTTTTTGAGTTCTAACTCGAAACGTCCCTGGTGGGTGCTGTGGTTGTATGCTGGCAGCGTGCTGCTGATTGTCTTTCTCTACAGTTGGTTTCGCTATGACGGGGACGTCACGTACGGGCGGCTTGAAAAGTTCCCCGAGCCGGCAGGTGGATTGACCTGGTTGCATGTGATCCCACCTGTTGTGGTGCTGGTCCTGACTCGATTTGGGATTCCGGTCAGTACGACGTTCTTGGTGCTGACCATGTTTGCGCCTAGCAATATGGGCGGCATGCTGACCAAGTCGCTGATGGGGTACGTGGTCGCATTTGTGCTTGGCTTATTGGTTTATCGTTATGTCGCCAAGACTCTTGAAAAGCGTTGGATCGATTCGCCCAGTGACGCGCCCGGACGGACCTGGGTCGCCCTGCAATGGTGCTCGACTGGGTTCCTATGGAGCCTGTGGCTGATGCATGACTTGGCAAATATCTTCGTCTACCTTCCGCGTCGACTAAGCATTGCCTATCTGGTGTTCGCTGCGGTCACAATGTTGGTTCTGCATGCGATTATCTTTGCGTTTCGTGGTGGCGAAATTCAAAAGATTGTCCTCTCCAAGACCAACACGACGGACATCCGGTCGGCGACGGTTGTTGATTTCCTGTATGCCTTCATTCTGTTGTTCTTCAAAGAATTGAACAACATGCCGATGAGCACGACCTGGGTGTTCCTGGGGTTGCTGGCCGGACGAGAAATCGCCATCACGCTCAACAGCAAACAGAAATCACTCAAGGCAACCGGCAAGCTGGTCTTGTCCGATGGAGCCAAGGCGGGAATCGGGTTGGCCATCAGTGTCTTGCTGGCGATCGGTTTGCCCGGGATCAACCATTCGCTAAACGAAGGCTCATCGTTGACCGCCAGCGAACCGGTCACCAAGACCGTTGAACCAAAGGGTGCCAGGGAACAAAACGCGGCCCTTGCCAACACGCCACTGCATTGAGCAGCGACGCGTTTTCGCAAGGGATTGATTCGGTCTCCTGGGTTTACAGCAACAAAGGGGCGATCACCAGGCTGGTGACTGCCAGGACTTTGATCAGGATATTCAACGCCGGCCCTGAAGTGTCTTTAAACGGATCGCCCACCGTGTCCCCAATCACGCAGGCATGGTGAACGTCAGAGCCTTTGCCGCCCAGGTTGTCTTGTTCGACGTACTTCTTGGCGTTGTCCCAGGCCCCTCCAGCGTTGCTTAGCAAGATCGCCAGCAAAACACCCGTCAGCATGGATCCGACCAGTAATCCCCCCAGTGCATCCGCTCCGACAAAGAAACCCACCAGCGGTGGCGTCGCGAGCGCGATGACCGCCGGTAGTGGCGTTCGTCGCAGTGCCGCAGCGCCAGCAATCTTGATACAGCTGGCGTGATCCGGTTTCGCTTTTCCTTCCATCAGTCCGGGAATCTCGCGAAACTGACGACGAATTTCTTCCACCATCTCAAAGGCTGCGTCGCCCACGGCGTTTAGCGTCAAAGCACTGAACAAGAACGGCAGCATGCCGCCGATGAACATGCCCGCCAACACACGCGGGCTATCGATTTGCAGCCCACCGGGAAACGATGGCTCGATCACTTTTAGAAAGGCGCTAATGACCGCGAGTGAAGTTAACGCAGCGGCGCCGATGGCAAATCCCTTGCCGACCGCTGCGGTGGTGTTGCCGACTTCGTCCAGTTCGTCGGTGATTTCTCGGGTCTCTGGCCCCATTGCTGACATTTCGGCAATGCCACCGGCGTTGTCTGCGACCGGGCCATAAGCATCGACCGTCATGATCATCCCGACGGTGGCCAGCATGCCAACCGCTGCCATGGCAACCCCGTACACGCCGGCAAGTGAAGTGGCAATCAAGATCGCGACCGAAATCGAAACAATCGGAATCACGATGGATTCCATCCCAACTGCGGTGCCACTGATGATCACCGTCGCCGGGCCAGTCTTGCCTGTTTCAGCAATGCGTTCCACTTTTCGTCCCCGGGTGTAGTACTCGGTGGACAAGCCAATCACGACGCCTGTGAGTGCTCCGCAGACCACTGCCCAGCCCACATTGGGTTTGACACCTAGCAACCACAGCACCAAAAAGATCGTTGGCACGAATAGGACACTCGATCCCACCATGCCCCAGCGCAAAGCATCAGCGGCGCTCTTGGCGGCAATTGGTTTCATGATCAGCATCGCCAGCAATGAGACCGCCAAGCCAGCGGCGGACAAAAACAAGGGCAGCCCAATCAGGGCGGCTTTACCACCCAAGGCATCGGTCTCTTCGGCACTCAGGACCAGGGCGATGGCGATCGCCGAGATAATCGAGCCGCAATAGGATTCGAAAATGTCGGCGCCCATGCCAGCCACATCGCCGACATTGTCACCGACGTTGTCCGCGATCACGCCAGGGTTGCGCGGATCATCCTCCGGAATGTCTGCTTCTAATTTGCCGACCAAGTCAGCGCCGACATCGGCACACTTGGTGAAAATCCCACCGCCGACACGCGCGAACAGCGCCACCAATGAGGCGCCCATTCCAAAGGCGCTAAACAGGGTCAGTGATTCCTCGGTGACGTCCAAAAACACATACATGCTGCCCAGCCCGATCAGGCCAATGGAGGCAACTGTTAAACCCATCACGATGCCACTCATCACCGCCACCATGAACGCACCGACACTGCCCTGCTCTTTGGCGGCAACAGCGGTGCGACTATTGGCTTTTGTGGCCGTGAGCATTCCTATGATGCCAGCTGCAGAAGACCCGATCGCCCCACTGACAAAGGCAACCGCAGCGGTCGGTGAGAGCAACCAAGCCATGATCCCAGCAACCATCACCACCACGGCCGCCAGCACGGTGTACTGCTGACGCAGATAGATGATCGCGCCAAGCCGGATCGCACTGGCGATCTCCTGGACCTTGCTGTCACCCGCCGGTCGTTGCAGAATCGAACGCGTCACTGCCGCCGCAACCACCAAACCTGCAATTCCCGCCGACGGGACTACCCACTGATAACTCATGATGCTGCCTCCTCATCATCGTGTTCCAAACAGGGTGTGGATCGGAGCGACTCATTCAGTTCCACAGAACGAGGTGTAGCTTGCCTTCATTCAATGGTTAAGGGCGCCATAACTGATTTCATCGCTATCCTCTCCGGTCCGATTTCTTGATCGTAACAGAATCTAAACCTTCCTCCGCCATCAGTTTGGCCGAGGCCGAGGCAGATTCTACAAGTTAGCGGCAAAAGGCAAGTCCGGTTGTATGGTGTCAAACCTGCGAAGTGTTTTGAAACCGATCAGCCTGCCGAAGAATTTGATCTGGCCATTGATCGGGTAACTAAAATTGAGTTGGAACACCAATTTTGAACCAATGACCAGTCCGTTGAAACGCTCATGGGCAACACAAGGATGAGCAGCGCGGGAGATTTCTAGCAGGGAGGTCCTTGGTCGCAACGCAAGAACGACTCAAGACCAAACCACAGCCATTGAAGTAGCGGGGCATTGTGAGATGAAACAGGTTCTGATTACCGGGGCCACCGGATTTATTGGCGCTCAACTGGTGCGACTTCTGAAACAACAGGGCGTTGAAGTTCGCTGTCTGGTTCGGAAAACCTCCGATCGAAGTCGCTTGGATCCGTACAGCCCGGAATATGTCGTTGGTGAGCTGACTGACGACAATGCTCTGGCACGAGCCGTTGAGGGTTGTCAGACGGTGTTCAATTTGGCGGGCACCACAAAGTCTCTTGGCTTACGCGGTTTCGTGCGCGCCAATGTGCACGGTCCTCGCTCGGTTGCCAGAGCCTGCCTGAAACAGGATGCCAAACCTGTGCTCGTGCATGTGTCCTCACTCGCTGCGTCAGGTCCCAGTACCTCCGATCGAGCGCGTCAGGAGAGTGACTGCGAAGCGCCTGTTTCGAATTATGGACGCAGTAAATTGATGGGGGAACGAGCGGTTGCGAGCTACGCCGATCGGCTGCCGATTTCCATTGTGCGGCCGCCGATTGTCTTGGGACCCGGCGACAAAGACGGATTTGAAATGTTCCAAAGCGCTTCGCGTTTCGGAGTGCATGTCACTCCCGGCAAGGGCAACGGCAAAATGTCTGTCGTCCACGTGGACGATCTTTGCCAAAACTTGACGGCTGTCGCGCGGCGCGGCCAACGTTTGACCAAGCCCAATCCCGATGGCCAGGGCATCTTCTATGTGGGCGACCATCATCAGCCCACGTACGCAGAACTCGGCCGCATGATTGGCAAAGCGATGGGGCTGCGCTCCACACGCGTGATCCCGATCCCCATGCCGGCGCTGTGGGCCGTCTCGGCGGTCAATCAGTGGGTCAGCAAGCTACGCGGTCGACCTCATATTCTGAACTTGGACAAGACCCGCGAAGCCGCAGCCGGTTGCTGGACCTGCGACCCCGGCAAGCTGCGCGAGCAATTGGGATTCCAGCCCGTCTTCAGTCTGCAAGAACGCTTGAATCAGACCGCGCAGTGGTATTTGGATAACGGTTGGCTCAGCGCAGGAAGCACTGTTACAGAGCCTCGCAAAGACACCCTCTCGACGCGCTGATTGCCAGCTCCGGCGCTGCATCGCTGGCCTGGCCAGCGGCGGAGCACTGCTTGATGTCATGGCTGGGAAGCCCCACGCGACAAAATTCGGCGCGACAAAATTCGGCGCGACAAAATTCGGCGCGACAAAATTCGGCGCGACAAAATTCGGCGCGACAAAATTCACGGCCATCGGTCCTGAACGCTGCGTCTTGGATGCGATGATGCTGGTTGGCAATCGCTCGCATTCAGGATGCTCTCGACTTGCAAGCCCCCAGCTGGCTAAACTGGCGCGATGAAGCAGCGTCCGTTTCCGCAACGTTTCGCTGACCAGGACCAGGACCAGGACAACTTGGATCACAAGAGCGAATGCAAGGATGCCAGCGATGAACGTGGTGGGGCGAAGGAGTGCAGGGTACAGCAGTGGGGCAACCAAGCTTGTTCGGCGGACAAGTCCCGTCATCTTGCTGTGCTTGATCCTGGTTGGCTGTGGGGGTGAGTCTGCTGACGCTCCTGCTGAGCCCGAACCCGGCCCCGATAAAATGGCTCAAGCACCGCCGCCGCTGGATGCGGTGGAAGGCGGCGATTCACAGCCCCTGCTGGACAAGCCGCTGGACAAGCTGCTGGACAAGCCGCTGGACGATGCCTTCCCTCCAGTGCTGAACCCTGACGACTTGGTCGAATCTTCAGAGCTTCAGACCGTGCCGTTGCCGCAAATGGAGTTCCGCCGATCGCAAGCAGCCCCGCGTGTTGAGATGGCAGCTCCGCGTGTTGAGATGGCAGCTCCGCGTGTTGAGATGGCAGCTCCGCGTGTTGAGATGGCAGCTCCGCGTGTTGACAAAGCAGCTCCGGTGCAGATGCCGCTGCAGATGGCTGCCGAACCCGAGCAAGCTGCCGAACCCGAGCAGCCTGCTCAAGCAGCGCCCAGTGAGGCGATCGCCACAGGCAGTCCCAATCCGGCCGCTGGAGATCCATCCGGTACTGACAGCGCCGCTGTCGGGCCAGCGGTCGGGCCAGCTGGCGCAACGATCGATCGCGACGCGGGTTATCTGACTGTCCCTGTTTTTTACGCAACCGATCGCTTGTCCGATCCGGTGGGTTTATCTCAGTACCGGATCGCAGGGAATCGCAAGAGCTTCTATACCGTGCTGATCGCATCGATTGTTTTCGCAGTGTTGGCGATCGGGCAGTGGTTGCGTCGCAATCTGTTTGCGGCGGGCGTCATGGGCTTGTTCGGTGCTGCATCGGTGCTCATTTGCGGCATCATTCTTGCCGCCGGTTCGACGCACCTTCAAAAGCACGGCGTCAATTATGGGGCGGCGCGCGGTCGCTTTGTTCGTGGAATCAGTCGAGTCACCGTGCCGCTGGAGCGAGAGCGTGGTGATGTTCCTCGGCCGAGCGTGTTTCGGTTTGAATTCGCAGAAGACCAGCGCAAGCATGTTGTCCTTCGCTCGGCAGTGGAATTGGATCAGGATCAATTCCAGTCACAACTCGCCGACACCGTGGCCAGCGCCAACCAGCCCGAAGCGATGGTGTTTGTGCACGGTTACAACGTGACATTTGAGTCAGCCGTCCAGCGGACCGCTCAGCTTGCGGTGGACTTGCCGTTTGACGGTGTGGCGGTTTGTTATTCCTGGCCCAGCCAAGGCAGTCTTTCTGGTTACACGATCGACGAGACCAACGCCCGCTGGACAGCCACGCATTTGAAGCAGTTCCTCCTGGAGTTGGCTCAGGTCAATGGCGTTCAAAAAGTGAACGTGATCGCTCACAGTATGGGCAACCGCCCCACCACCGCAGTGTTGAAAGAGATCGCCAGTGATCTCCGTTTGGACTCGGCAAGTTTAGCCGCGTCAACAGATGCAGCGGTGGCTCCCAGGAAAGCACCGGCAATGGTGCCCGGCGGAGCAAGCTTTGGGCAAGTCGTCTTTGCCGCTCCCGACGTTGACGCCGATGTGTTTCGACGGGACTTGGCTCCCGCTCTGATTCCGCTGGCAGATCGCGTGACGTTGTACGCTTCGTCCGACGACCAAGCGTTGGTCGCATCGAAGAAGGTTCATGGTTACGCCAGGGCTGGAGAAGGAGGCGCAGAGATCACCGTCGTCCCCGGGGTGGAAACCATTGATGTGACCGGCATTGATCTCAGTTTGCTGGGACACAGCTACTACGGCGATCATCCTCAGATTTTGCATGACTTGTACCACGTCATGACGCATCCTTTGCCGGTCGACCAGCGTCGAGCGTTGATTGCCACTCAGGCGGGCCCTGGAAAAAGCTATTGGAAAATGCAGCTCGGACGTCCATTGCAGACGGCTCGCGCGGTCGATCAGTGAGTCCGTGTTCGGGCTTCGTGCTCGATCAGAGTCACAGCTTGTGACTTCTGGCAGAACTCGTCCGGCAGGGGTTCTGAAATGCTGCCGGTGACGCTAGAATCTGCAATTGTTCGATCAGAGCCATCAAGCAGGCGAACCCACCTTCGCCCACTTGACTCTGTTTGAGTGTCATGGCCAACGGCTTGAACATTGCAAGTTTCGCTTGGTCCGCTGGCCATCATTGATGGCAGCAATCAGCCCGGGTGGTGGAATTGGCAGACACAGGGGATTTAAAATCCCCCGGCCAAATGCGGCTGTGCGGGTTCGAGTCCCGCCCCGGGTACTTGCTTTTCTGGCCGTCGGGCCAGCTTTTCTGTTGGCGCCGTTTCTCGCCTGTCTTTTTTGGCAATGTCGGATCGTGCCCTCGCACTGGGTACCACAATCCGTTGCAGTGCCGCTCTAATGGTTCGTTTGATCAGTCATCAGCCGAACACAGAGGGGGACACGCGATGGATGAAAACGAACTCAATGCGTTGTTAGGTCAGTTGCTTCAAGATTTGGGCGGAGCGTTCAGTGTGCCCTTGGTGCAGATTGGTGAACGACTGGGCCTGTACGAAATGCTGACCGATGCGGGACCATGTACCGCGCAAGAGTTGGCTCAAAAAGCTGACGTCAATGAACGTTACCTTCGCGAATGGCTTAGCGCTCAGGCGGCATCCAAATACATTGGTTACGATCCTGAGTCTGACACATTTTTTATGACGGCAGAGCAAAGTTACGTGTTCGCTGATCGATCCAGCCCAGTTTACATGGCGCCGGGATTCAGCGCAGCGGCGGCGTTTGCACAAAACGAGCCACTGGTGCGAGAGGCTTTCAAAACAGGGCAGGGGATTCCTTGGGGAAGCCAAACGACCTGCCTCGCCTGTGCGGTGGCACAGTTTTTTCGGCCCGGATACGAGAACCATCTTTTGCAAGCCTGGTTGCCCGCGCTCGAAGGGGGGTTGGAAAAGTTACAGTCCGGAGCAAACGTCGCTGATATCGGTTGCGGGCACGGTCTGACCACAACCATGATGGCCAAGGGCTTTCCGAATTCGCAATTCTTGGGAGTGGATTTTCATGAACCTTCCATCGAGGCGGCGCGTGAACATGCTGCCCCGCTGGCATTAGGAAACCTGAAGTTCGACATCAGTTCGGCAAACGCGGTTTCAGGTGGTTTTGATTTGGTCACCATCTTTGACTGTCTGCACGATATGGGCGATCCGGTTGCCGCAATGCGGCATGTCAAAGAGATGCTTGGCGCCGAGGGTGTCTGCATGATCGTTGAGCCGATGGCTGGCGACTCATTGGCAGAAAATTTGAACCCCGTCGGGCGACTGTATTACAGTGGCTCGACCATGGTCTGCGTGCCCACGTCATTAGCCCAGGAGACAGGGGCGGCACTGGGAGCTCAGGCCGGCGAGAAACGACTCCGGCAGCTGATCGTTGAAGAGGCTGGATTCAGCTCCTTGCGGCGCATTGCAGAAACCCCCTTCAATATGGTGTTAGAAGCCAAGCCATAGGAAACCTGCCGCGTGCTCGCACGCGGCGTTATCGCCATAAAGGGTGACAGGTGATGCGACGCGGGCTGGCGTGCAAAGCGGCAGCGCGCGAAAGATCGTCACGTCTTGATGGGCCGGCTGTCATCGAAAGCTGAGCAACCTGCCGATCCGTTGGCATGGTGCTTTGCGAAGTGTGGTTGGGGGCTGGAAGAGTGGGGGCGTTAGGGAGTGTGTGAAGTCGCAGATTGGCGTTGTCCTGGGCTTTCGATTTGGCCTATTAGCAATGGGTTGTCAGCGTTTTTCCCTTTCGCTTGCTGGTTCAGTCATGTTGAAGGCTCGTCACTTGAGTTTCTCGGTCCGCCTTCGCGCCGCGGTTGGCTGTACCGCCGTTTGTTGTGCGTTTGTGTGTTGCACCGTGATGTGCTGCCCCGCTGGCAATGCTGAGTCCCCTAAGTCCAGTCCGTTCGCTGCGCCGACCGTCAGCGCCCCCGCGACCGGTGAGCCTGCCGTTGCAGAGGAATTGCCAGTCCCAGAGTCGGCCATTCCAGAGTCGGCCATTCCAGAGTCACTGCCTGTTGATCAGGTCTCTGGTCTGAACTTGGAACCGGTCGTGATTGATGACCTGTTGATGGACGAAGAGGTTGTCGAGGGTTCGGTTGTGATCAGCGACCGGGTTGTGCAAACATCGGAACCGGCTGTTGTGACACCGATCGAGCCGGATGCCGTGCCTGAGATCGAGCCGGACGGTCACAAAGTTCAGTTCGGCGATTGGGTGGGATACAACGCAACGCAGAACAATACAACTTGGTTGGCGGGTGGTGATTTCGGGATGTACAGCATGGAGTCCTATCCTTCGCTCGACTTTGGCGATGATTCTTCGATCAAACTGACCAGCGGTTTTCACTTTCTCGATGGTCCACGTGTCCCCGACATGCCGCCCAGATTATTCGATTTTCAAGTGGCTTTCCAAGGTCGTCGAGCCCTGACCGATCACACGATGGTTGATGTCCGTTTAGGCGTTGGTGTGTTCAGCGACTTTGAGGGCAGTGCTCGAAAAGGCGTTCGCTATCCTGGGCATCTCGTCACTTACTGGGAATACGATCCTGGCCTTGCGGTGGTCTCTGGTGTTGAAGTTCTGGATCGAGACGATCTTTCGGTTTTGCCTGTCGCTGGGTTGGTGTGGCGTCCTGTAGACGATCTGGTTTTAGAATGTGTTTTTCCGCGTCCCCGAATTCAGTTGCGTTTGGATTCTAACAAAGCGATGCACTTTGGCGGAGAGCTTGGAGGAGGCACCTGGGCGATTAAGCGACTCGACGGCACCAACGACAACGTCACGTATCGGGACCTGCGAGTCACCTGGGGAATCTCTAACTTTGATGAAGACGACGAAAGCACCATGGAAATTGGCTGGGCGTTCGATCGCTGGTTGGGATATCGTTCGGCAACCCCCGACACTCATTTTGACGGCGCCTTTCTTCTGCGTTGGCACAAGCACTACTAGCGAAGCGTGATCATAGGCCGCAGGAGAATGCAGCAACCTACCCTGAAGGGGTTGGGAAAACGGGTCACCACCAAGTCCGGTGCCGTGCTTGCACGCACCAATGCTTTGAAGCCAAGTTGGACTCGCCAGAGGGAAAGCGTTGCCGCGCCGCAAACGCTTGCACCAGTGCTTGCACCAAATCTAGGAAAGCAGGGACAATCGGAGTCACTTTCTGGCCATCGGGGCGGTGAAGGCGAGAGTACCTTAGAAACGAAGAAACCCCGCAAAACGCTGGGTTCTACGGGGTTTTTACGTAGTCGGGATGACAAGATTCGAACTTGCGACCTCTGCACCCCCAGTGCAGCGCTCTACCAGGCTGAGCCACATCCCGCTTGTGGCTGAAAGGTTAACGAACCGAGACGTCGTTTTCCAGGCCATATTGTGCCGCTTTCGCTCGTTTTCTTTTCGCCCTCGGTTTCTCGGCTCCTCGATGGACTCGCTTGCCCGTGGTGTGGCGAACGGTCAATGTTGAGGGACAGCCAAATCGGGGCTACAACCCGATGGGCAGTGCGACGTACAATCCCCGTCGGCAGAGGCATGGCCGCAGAGGTTGTTTGCCCCAGTCGCGGCGATTGCCACCGCCAATCCGGGCGGGGCTGGTCGCCGGAACCCATTGCTCGCACCGAATCGCCCTTTGCTTGCAATCAACAGGCCCTTTGCTCGCACCACCAATGGATGCAACCGATGACAATTGCCACGCCAAGCTTTGCTACTTTGCTGACTGAGGCCGTCCAGAAGACCCGCAGTGTGACCTGCGTGGGGCTGGACCCGCGAAAAGCCAATCTGCCTGAGCCGATGCGCCAGGCAATCGCCCAGGATCGTCCCGAAGAATGGGCAGCAGCTTACACGCAGTTTTGCTGTGGAATCATCGATGTTGTGGCTGGCAAAGTTCCCTGTGTGAAGCCACAGGCGGCGTTTTTCGAGCAACTGGGACCCGCCGGAATGATCTCGCTGGGCGAGGTCGTGCGTTACGCTCGCAGCAAACAGCTGCTCGTCATCCTTGATGGCAAGCGAAACGACATCGGTAGCACCGCTACGGCCTATGCGGACGCTTATCTCGGTGCGGACAGCCCCTGGCAGAGCGATTCGCTGACCGTGAGTCCTTATCTGGGACAGGATAGCATTGAGCCTTTTGTGGACGTTTGCGACCAGCGTTCAGCGGGCATCTTTGTGCTGGTGAAGACCTCAAACCCCGGCGGTGGATTGTTGCAGAACCGTGAAACCGACGGCCAATCGGTCTTTCAGCGTGTAGCGGAGTTGCTGACGGAACTGAACAAGCCGCGTCTGGACAGCCATGGTTATGGGCCTCTGGGAGCGGTGGTTGGAGCGACCTATCCCGAAGAATTGGCACAGATGCGCCAAGCCATGCCACATAGCGTGATTCTGATTCCGGGCTTTGGAGCCCAGGGTGGCGCAGCGGACGACGTCAAAGTTGGCTTTCACGCGGGCGGCTTGGGCGCGGTGGTGAACAGCTCTCGGCACATTATTTTCGCCTACCAGCGACCTGAGTACGCCGAAAAATTCGCCGGAAACGCCTGGCAGCGAGCCGTCGAGGCGGCGACCGATGACATGAATCAGCAGTTGAATTTCTGCGAATAAACGCTGCACCAGGGCTCTGTTTGGCCGGTTGCCCGATGGTCGACAGCAGTGAAATTCGAGGATCGTTGCCTGAGGGCGTCGCTTTGAATGGACGCCGCTCGCGGGATCTACTGGGCTTTTCACCGTGATCGGGCTGCTGCCCCCTGGCGAAAACCATCGTGATTGGCTAGATTTCGCGGTTCCCTGTCGAGAGGCCTCGACGGGCCGTTACGTCAATACCCCCAAGATCAACGGATTCATGGGCACTAAAATCAAAACCCACAAGGGCACTAAGAAACGCTTTCGCCTGACGGCGAAGGGGAAGGCCATGCACCGTCAAAGCGGCACCAGCCACTTGGCTGGCGGTCTGACCAAGAAGCGTCGCCGTAACCTACGTGGCACAGCAGCGGTCGACACCTGCATGGAAAAGACCATTCACGCTGCATTGAACGGCAACAGCTATTGATTTCAGCTGTGCGTGAGACAGCGGTTTCACGTCAAGGGTCGCCATCAATTGGCATCGCCCGGAAATCAACCTTTCTTTCATTACATCCATTTGGATAGGCGAAACTTCAGCATGGGCGTCGCGTTGACGTGACTGCTGGGGCCTGATTCCAGAACATTAAAAGGCTTGCACAATGCGTGCTACCAAAGGTGCCGCTCGTCGGCAATCTAAGAAACGTCTCTTCAAACGTGCCAAAGGTTATCGTGGCGGACGCGGAAAGCTGATCCGTACGGTCAAAGAAACCTTGCTTCGTAGTGGCGCGTACGCTTTTCGTGACCGTCGCGTTCGTAAACGTGACTTCCGTCGCCTGTGGATCACGCGTCTGAACGCTGCCACACGTGCCCACGGGTTGCGTTACAGCGAGTTCATTCATGGCTTGAAGAAAGCCGGCATCGAATTGGACCGTAAGACTCTTTCCGAGATGGCGATCCACGACAAAGATGGCTTTACTGCGGTTGTCGACAAGGTCAAAGAAACGCTGGCCGCCTAAGGTCGTTTGCGAGTTGTCGCTTCCATTCGCCGATCATCCACGGATCGATGTCGCTGCAAAATTTTCTCACTGCGTTGGATTCACTTAAGCGTGAAGCCATCGATACCCTGCAATCGGTTGCCGATGCTGAAGCATTGGAAGCTGCGCGGGTGAAGTATGCCGGTCAGAAGAAAGGTGCGTTGAAAGACGTCCAGAAACTGATGGGTTCCGTCGCGTCAGAGGATCGCAAGACCGCTGGCATGGGTTTCAACGAGGCCAAGAATGCGATCGCCGATGCCTTGCAGGCGGCGACCGATCGCTTCTCTCAGGGCGGAGCCAGCGGCGCGGATCCAACGTTCGACCCTTCGCTGCCAGGTGTCCGTCCCCGTATCGGCCATGTGCATCCGATCACCCAGACCATCACTCACCTGACGGAGATCATGGGGCGGATGGGCTTTGAAGCCGCCGAGGGCCCCGAGGTGGAAGATCCGCATCACAACTTTGTGGCGCTGAACATTCCCGAGGATCACCCCGCTCGCGATCCCTTGGATAACTTTTATCTGGCCACCGCTCAGGCGGCCGAGAAAAGTAACACCGAGGGCAGTCGCCTGCTGCGGAGCCAAACCAGCACCGTGCAGATCCGCGTGATGGAAAACAAGCAGCCGCCGATTCGCGTGATTTCGCTGGGCCGGGTCTATCGCCCCGACGATCCCGATGCGACACACTTTCCAATGTTTCACCAGATGGAAGGCCTGTTGGTCGACAAACATGTCACCATGGCCAATCTGAAAACCGTCTTGCGTGTCTTTGCCACCAACTACTTGGGCGATGACGTGCAGATTCGGTTTCGTCCCTCGTTCTTTCCATTCACCGAGCCCAGTGTGGAAGTGGACTTCCTGTGGGATGGTCAGTGGATTGAGTTTGGTGGCGCCGGAATGGTCGACCCCAATGTCTTCAAGGCAGTCGGCTATGACCCCGATCAGGTCTCTGGGTTTGCGTTTGGTTTGGGTGTTGAGCGGCTGTGCATGCGTCGCCACGGCATTAAAGACATTCGCGACTTGTACAGCGGCGACATGCGTTTTCTTAGCCAGTTTTAATTGCGGCCCAGGCCGATGACTGGTCCTTGATGTCTGCCGTCAAGATCAGTCAGAACAAGACTCTGATCAGATCAAGGCACTGATCGTTGTTCCTAGCAGTCGGCAGTGCCCCTAGCAATCAGCAGTCGTGTGAGACATCGCTCGTTCCATTGGCGTCTCGCT
Organism: Stieleria bergensis; assembly: GCA_007745635.1. Lineage (GTDB taxonomy): Bacteria > Planctomycetota > Planctomycetia > Pirellulales > Pirellulaceae > Stieleria > Stieleria bergensis. Next base: position 4,972,624 of record CP036272.1, on the reverse strand, counting down.
TCAGCTTGATCAATCAGCGGTGACTGTCAGCCGAATTCTTGAAATCACATACCGGATCGAATCATGCTCGTCTCTTGGAAATGGTTGTCGAACTATGTCGACTTGCCTAGTGATCGCCCGGAAGTCGAAGATCGACTCAGCCTCAGCGGATTGAATCACGAGGGGACCGAAGCTCCCGGCCCTGAGAATGGTTTGACCGAGGGCGACGTCTGCATCGACCTGGAAGTCACCAGTAACCGCGGCGATTGTCTGGGGCACATTGGCGTGGCACGCGAGATTGCTGTGCTATACAACCGCGAGTTGAAAATCCCAAACGTTACATTGGCGGCGTCTCAGGCAGATGTTGCGTCACTGTTGTCGGTTCGCAATGAAGACACTGGATCCTGTCCCCGTTACACGGCGCGGGTGATTCAGGGCGTCAAGGTTGGCCCCAGCCCTCAGTGGATGCAAGACGCGCTGCAAGCGGTCGGCATTGGCGTGGTCAACAATGTAGTGGACGCGACAAACTACGTGATGATGGAATGCGGCCAGCCCTTGCATGCATTTGATTACAGCAAGATCGCCGACAAAACCATCGTTGTCCGGCGAGCGGTAGCGGAAGAAACGCTGACCGCGATTGATCACAAAGACTACGCGCTGACCAGCGACATGTGTGTGATTGCAGACGCGGCGCAGGCCTCAGCGGTTGCCGGCGTGATGGGCGGTGCTGATTCCGAGGTGAATGACCAGACGACGGATGTGGTCATCGAAGCGGCGATCTTTTTGCCGCTAAGCGTGCGGCGAACAGCTCGCGCCCTGAAACTGCATAGTCCCTCGTCGTTTCGTTTCGAACGTCGCGTTGATCCTGTCGGTTTGGATTGGGCCAGCCGCCGAGTGTGTCAACTGATCACTGAGATTGCTGGCGGCAGCGTCGCTGAAGGCGTGGTTGATACTGCCGCAGAGGTTCCCGCCCGCGACGCAATTGAGCTTCGTCTGGACCAAATCGAGCGTTTGCTGGGCATTGTCGTGCCAGCTGCTGAGGTGGATCGCATCTTGGTTGCTCTTGGTTGCCAGTGCGAACAGTCGATCGCTGAGGGTTGTGGCAGTTTCGTGCCTCCCCCTTGGCGTCATGATTTGACTCGGCCCGCCGATTTGATCGAAGAAGTTGCACGAATCTATGGCTATGACAAGATTCCAGAGGACAGCCCCATCCCGGTGGCTCCCAGCAGCAAACGCGTGTTTGATTCGGCGACGGAGAAGATCCGCACGGTGATGATCGCAGCGGGCATCAGCGAAGCGATGACGCCAAGCGTGGTCACCAAGGGGCTTGATGGTTCGCTTTCGCCATGGACTGAGCGTCCAGCTTTGATGACTCAAACTCCAATGCTAAAAGGGGCCAAATCCCTGCGGCGGACGCTGATGCCAAGTCTGTTGCAGGCTCGGGCAAACAACTGGGCCATGGCATCTATTCATGCAGACTTGTTTGAGATCGCGCACATCTATCTGCCAGGAAAGACCGAAGCGGATCTGCCAGAGGAACTGTACACCGTCGGCTTCGTCTGTGGCTGTGACTTCTTTACCGCCAAGGGCGTGATTGAGTCGCTTTGTCAGATGATGGGTGTTTCCGGGGCTTTGCAAGTTGAACCTGTCCAACGCGATGGCTTTGTGGCTGGGCAAATCGTCCAGCTGAAACTTGGCGATGCCGACTTGGGCTACTTGGGTGTCGTCGCGCCAAAGACATTGAAACAATGGAAGCTGCCGGGGGAAGTGGTTGTTGCGGAGTTGTCGATTCCCGCCTTCCTTGCACAAGCGAAGCTCGTGCCACAGCAGCAGGTCGTTAGCATGTTCCCCAGCGTGGAGCGTGATTTGAATTTCGTGATGGCTGAAGCAGTGCGTTGGAACGAGCTAGAAAGCATTGTTCGTGCTGCCGTTGGCAATCAGCTGAAGGCCGTGACCTACCGAGAAACGTATCGCGATCCAGAGCGAGACGGCAAAGACACCAAACGAATCCTGCTTTCCTTGCAACTGCAAAAGGACGACGCCACGCTTAGTGGAGAGGAAGCCGATGCGTTGGTGCAAAGTGTGATTGGTGATTGTCGTCGCAAGCTGGGTGCGGAGTTGTTGGGATAGCATGCCCGTTCAATTAGTTGCCTACTGCACACACCGCGATTACTTTGCAGCCGAGTTTCCTCACGAACTGGAAGCGGTGCGCGATGAATCGGAGCGCGGATTCGTTGAACACTTGATGGCAAGGGTGCAGCGATTGATGGAGCTCAGCGATGGCGAGGCAGCTCAAACTGTTTACGCCGTCTGTCGTCACCTGCAGCGCAGCAAGCATCTTGTTCAGATGTCCGTCGATGGCGAGCATGTCGAAGCCTTGGCTCCCTGGGCTTGGAAGAACAACGCCGTTTTGCTGCTGCCCGATGGCAGCTTCCGCGATCCCAATGGAGCCGTTTTGGTCGATCCCGATACCGGGATGCCAGACGAGCGTGCACAGCTGCCCTTTCTGCCTGACGCGCGGCAACGCAAGGTGCAAACGGAGCTCGATCTACGCAATCGATCGATCGATATCCCCGAGTTCTTGCCCCCCGTTGTCAGCGTCGACGAAGTGGAGCTGCGAACCGCAGAAGAAGTTGCTTGGCGATGCCAGGCGCTATTCATGGTGGCGGTGCGAGCGGAGTCGTTGGCCAATGATCAGCCGATCGCGTTGACAGCACTGAAGAAACGCTTGCCGCTGGCCATGCACTCGTTGACGACTTGGGAGAAGGAGTTTATCGAAAATGAGCACCCAGCACCCGAAGCCGTTTCGGCCGCCGGTTGGCGTTACGAGGCTTTGACTGTGTTATTGTGGTCGCTTGGATTAACTCCGGAACTGCCCTTTCCCGATCAAATCTGTAATGTCCCTCACATCGCTGAGCGGATGATGGCCATTAACGGGGCCGAAATGGTCAATGATGCCCAGTTGCGACCGGTGGAGCAAATCTTAGACGCCTTGGATTGTCATTATCGGTTATTGTGGGTGTGTCGCGGTTCAGCCTTGGCTGAGACTGACCCCCCGGCCGGTTTAGAAGAAGGTGTGGTGGTCGAACGCCAGTATGCACTGAACTGGTTAACCAGTTTCGAGCGGGCTGATTGGGATGACGTTGATACACCGAGTTAAGAGGCGTGTCCGCTTGCTCGCACTGCTTTGAGCATGTTAGCATTCTGGTTGATGTTGCGTTTCCCAGGGTTTTCTCTGGGCAATCGCGATTTCATCGATCCGGGGCTGGGTTCGTAGGGTGCCGTGCTTGCACGCACCAATGAAATGGCAGCGCACCGTTGGGCTGCAATCACGTGGATTTTCCGCATCCGCACCACCGGAGTCGAAGATCTTCAAAGCAGTGGTGCAAGCACGGCGCCGTAGGATTGATGGATGCTGCTCAACAGGCTCTTAGGCTAGAGAGCGAACAAGCATCGCCACAGACACATTACCTCAGGTCACCGATGAGTGAACTAAAACGCGAATTTCAGTCCTCTTCGGAATCCGACGATGGCGAGCTCAATGGTCATGACTTGGCCGCCGCTCCAGAGTCCGACGCCGACGATGGGATCGATGTTGAGGATAGCAAAGCCGTGCGCCGTGCGAATCGCAAGAAGCGACGCCGAAAACGCAGGCAGCTGATGTTGGCTGTCTTGCCAACCTCATTGACGCTAGGCAATGGTGTGTGTGGCTTGGGAGCCATCGCGATCGCGGTTAGCGGCGAAGAAATCGGTTGGTCGCTTGAGCAAAAGCTCTTCACTGCCGGAGCGTTGATCTTTGGCGGCATGTTGTTTGACGCACTGGACGGATCGGCTGCCCGACTTGCTGGGCAGGAATCGGAGTTTGGTGCTCAGCTAGATAGTCTGTGTGATGCGGTCACCTTTGGCACTGCACCGGCGGTCATCATCTGGCGCATTACCGATGCCTTGCCGCAGCGTTTTTTGTGGGCCGTCGGTGTCTTGTTTACCTTGGCCGTGTTGATCCGCTTGGCTCGCTTTAATGTCGAAACCGACGAGGGTGATTCGCACCATACCTTCGAAGGCTTGCCCAGTCCTGCAGCCGCCGGCACCGTTGCCTCGTTCGCCATTGCCATGCCAGAACTCAAGTCAATCGCGTCCGACGGGAGTTACCCGGAATGGATGGCCTGGTTAGCGCAAAAGACACTCGAAGGTTCCCACTATTTCATTCCCGCGTTGGCGGGCGTGTTGGCTTATCTGATGGTGTCGCGTTATCAGTTCCCGCACTTGTTCGCTCAGTACGCCTCTGGGAAACGTTCGCCGCATCAGATCGGTCAAGCGATGTTTGTGATCGGTGGCGTGTTTCTCCTGCACTGGTTGGCGGTTCCGATTCTGCTTTGCATTTATGCCTTTGGAACGCCGATTCGGACACATTTGCGGCGGTCTTTCAATCGCGAACCCTCGGACTTGGCGTCAGTTGACCAGGTCGATGAGACCCTTGAGAACTGAGCACTATGAGCGTGGTTTCAGTCCGTTGCGGGTGGCTTGAGCACTGCCTGGGTCATCCGGCCAGTGATGTTTGCTGTAACGCCGTTTGAGTTCTTTTTTGATTTCCGGGTAGGTGTTCTTCCAGAAGCTTTCCAGGTCGTCGGTGATCTGCTGCGGTCGGTGGTTGGGGCCCAGTAAATGAAGCTGAACGGTGACGCGACCACCGGCCAGCGTGGGAGTTGTTTTCCAGCCATAGATTTCTTGGATCCGAACCGGCAGCACCGGCGGTTTTCCCGCTTGATAGTGCACGCGCAGCCGGTTTCCGCTAGGCACTTGCAAGCTGGACGGAGCGTTCTGGTCCAGCCACTGTTGTTGTGCGTAGTCGAGTCGCCCGATTAGAAAGTCGCGCCAGGGGGCTTGTTCAAGTTCCTTCAGTGACGTGAATTGTTGGCAAAACTGTTCCAGGACGGCCCTGATGGCATCGTCGCAGCTTTCGGTCAGCGGGTGATCGCTGCAGTGTTCGTCAATGAACTGCCATCGATTCACCAAGCTTTGCAAGTCTTTGCCGCCGGCGTGCAGGATGCGTTCGAGTTCGGGCATTGCGTGCGACTTCAGCAGTGCCGCGGTTTGTTCATTGGCGACACGCTTGGCGGGGCTTTCGTGTAAAACCAAATCAGCAAACTTCGTCTGCGAGCGAGCGATCACGGCTTGCCGGTCTTCGTCAAAGAAAAATGTTTCTCCGCGAATCAGTTGCTCTGCCGGGAGCCAATCTTGCTTGACAGCCGACGCCATGCGGACCAGCGCTTCTTTGGAGCCGTCTTGCAGATCAAGGCAAAGAAACAGTTTGGCATCCTTGACCAGCGAGCCACGCGCCAGACGCACGCCGCGGCCGCCAACCATTCTTGCGGTATCCGAACCCTGTTCTCTGCGCAAGGCCAGGCGGTCCGCGTAGGCAGTCAGCAACGACCGGCAAAGCCCTTCCCGACGACCGACAGAGGCGTTGTGATCCGCGTCCGTGTTTGCTGAGTCCTTGTCCCTGACCATCTGCTGATAACGCTTGGCAACACGCTCAATGGTCTTGGCGGCAGCGGAATGGATCATGTGACCGGAGCGACCCTGGAAATGAGCCTCCAATGCTTCCACGCGCTCGACGAGGTCGCTTTCCAACCCGGTTGCCGATGGCCTTGGGAATGACGCATCGCGTTCAAAGGGGCTGCGTTCGGAAAGCAGCGCCGCCGCAATCGCGGCTTGCTCCAAACAGCCTTCATCGGCAGCCGCCAGCAGGAGTCTTGCCAAACGAGGCGACGTTGGCAGCTGTTGCATGCGATTGCCAAGCTCTGTCGCAGCGCCCTGTTCATCAATGGCTCCCAGTTGCTGCAGCAGACGCTTTGCTGCCGTGATGGCCGAATCCGTGGGCGGCGTGACCCAGGGGAATTCACTGACGTTGCGTTCACCCCAGCAGGCCAGTGTTAACACGGCGCCTGACAGATCGCCACGCAGGATTTCAGGCAGCAGATGCTTGGCTCGGATCCGGTGCATCGCTTGCGGCCACAGTCGAATTGCGGTCCCTGCTGCGGTTCGACCTGCACGGCCCGCACGCTGATCCGCAGACGCTTTGCTGATCGGTTGAAGTTCGAGTCGAGGGATGCCGGTGGCGGAATCAAATCCGGTGATCCTGGCCAGCCCAGTGTCAATGACGCAGGTGATTCCATCAATGGTGACGGAGGTCTCTGCGATGTTGGTGGCCAGGATGACTTTGCGATGTGGAGACGGCAGAAACACTCTGTCTTGGTCGCCCGGTTTCTGTTCTCCATAGAGCGTCAGGAGATCGAGTTCGCCGGTGCGGTTTGAGCGGATCATCTTTTCCAGTGTTAGGATCTCGCCAACGCCTGGAAGAAAAATCAGCGTGTCGCCGGTCGTCTGTTCGCAGACGCGGTTGAATGCTTCAAAGGCACGCTGGGCGATCTCCGAGCGACGATTACCGGTGACCGAAAGCGATTCGGTGTAGGAGATCTCGACGGGGAATTGTCGCCCCGGACAGCGAATGATTTGGGCATCGTTCAGCAGTCCAGCCACCGAATCGATGTCGAGCGTTGCGCTCATCACAATCAGCTGTAACTCCGGTCTTAGTTCCGATCGGATCTGTTGCAGCATGCCCAACGCCAAATCCAGATCGATCGAACGCTCATGGAACTCATCCAAAATCACGCACTGGACGGTTTCCAGCAGCGGGTCGCTTCCGAGTTGTCGCAGTAAGATGCCGGGCGTCATTGCAACCACACGGGTCGCCTGAGAGAGCTTGCGATCAAAACGGACGTGATAGCCATAGTCCTGTCCCACGATCTGATCGGCTAATTGGCTCAATCGAGTCGCCGCAGCCCGAGCGGCGATGCGCCGCGGCTGAATCAAGACGATGCGTCCGGCTTCTGCAGGCAGTGCGGATGCCAGTGCTGGTGGGACGCCTGTTGTCTTGCCGGCACCGGGTTCAGCTTGCAGGATGATTGGCCGTGACGTCCCAACGGCACTTAGAACATCAGGGATGACCTGATCGATCGGCAGCCCTGTCTTGTGCGGACTGTGGTGGCCCACGATGTTCTTGCTCGGTGGCTTGTTGCCGTTGTTCACGTTGCCTGCGATTGAAAAAAGAAGCGTCTGGCGGCCTGCTATTGGAAAAGCTTTGGAAGGAATTGTGGCAGATATTCATCACGCCAAACATCCCAATTGTGCGAGCCTTTCGTTTCCAGGTACTGATGTTCAACGTCAGCCTCGCTCAGCAGTTTCTCGAACCGATGATTGCGTTCGAGCAGGAAGTCTTTGTCTCCGCAGGCGATCCAGAACAATTGGTTCCGTTTCTTGAACGTGTCTAAGTCGGTCGCCAGGTCCTCCAGTGACTCTTGCTGAGGCATTGCCGCACTAAAGGCACCTACATAGGCAAACGCGTTGGTCGCCAGTGCGATTCGCGTGGAGTGACCGCCCCCCATCGATAAACCAGTGATTGCTCGAGATTCGGGCCGGTCGATGACACGGTAATGTTCAGTGACCCAGGGCAACAGGACTGTTTGGACATCTTTAATCATGGCAGTGTCATTGTTGCTGCCATAGTCTTTGTCCCGATTGCCGAAGGGCAGGGCGACGGGGTGGCCATAAGGCATCACGATGACCATCTCCTGGATGGTCTTTGCGGCAATCAGGTTGTCGGCAATCAAGTTTGCTCGGCCCACTTCGGTCCACGCTTGATGGTCGTCGCCAAAGCCATGCAACAGGAACAGCACAGGGAACTTCTGGTTTGGATCTTTGTTGTAGCTTGGCGGTGTGTAGACCAGCACAGGGCGTTGGCTTTCGGTCACCGGCGAATCGTAATAGTGCTCGTGCAGCGTGCCGTGAGGAACGCTTTGGCGTTCTGTGACCAGTGCTGGACTGCCAGGCACTTCAACGAGGTTGTTGATGGAGTACCATTTCTTGAACCAGCGATTGCGACGATCCAGTTGAGTGTTGCCGTCGACACGAAAATCGTATTCGTAGATGCCAGCAGGCAGCGGAGTGGAGGTGCCTTCCCAGTAGCCCTGTTCGGTCTTCGTTAACTCGACCGATCCGTTTTCGGTGCGATTGATTGACACCTTGACTGACTGAGCGTCTTTCGAGGTGGTGGTTCGAAAGGTGACGCTTCGGTCATCGTTAACTTCGGGGCTGCGTAGATGTTGTGCAGCGACGTTGGAAATGGCAGTCACGGAAACCAGGGTGAGTAGTAGAAGTGTAAGGCAACGAGGCATAGGATCACTAATCTTGCGAGGCAGAGGGTGGGGGGAGATGCTCACGAGTAGTTTAACCCGAATCATGCCCTCGTAGGGTGGTGCGTTTTCCAAACAATCCGAACCGTTGCTTTGGCTGAAACCAAGCTGTTGCATGGACCGCTGGGGCAGTTGCGTCTTGCTGGAATTCTAGAAACCACGCGTCAGCGAGCCCATCTCTGCGGACCTGCACTGGGGCGTGTTGCGATTGTTCAAAATCTTCTTCATCGTCGTCCTGGTTCTGTGCTGCGCAAGCGGTTCTAAGCTACAATCAAGCAGTCTGCCGTGACAGCCCTCCCTCCCCTTCTTTTCCACGCTTTGGAAGCATCTGATGAGCAGTCAACTCAACCGCAAGACGACCCTTCGTTCGTTCTCGCACCGCTGGTTCGTTTTAATCGCGATCGCGTTGATTCAACTGCCAAATTTGGCTGTGGCTCAGCAGTCCAATCCGTTTGATGCCGCGGCCTTGCTGAAACGTGCCGATGTGCGCGGCGGATTTGTGGTTCATTTGGGTGCCACTGATGCCGAGCAAACAAAGTCGCTAAAGCAGCATGAATCGATCCAAGTGCATGGACTTGTCGCGTCGTCGGACAAGGTTCAATCGCTGCGGCAACAGGTGATCGCCTCTGGCGATTACGGAGCGGTTGCCTTCGAGCATTTTGATGGTGAACAGCTGCCGTATGTTGACAACATGGTGAACTTGCTGATCGTCGAAGATCTTGGCGATGTCAGTCAGGACGAGATCAAGCGAGTCTTGGTGCCTGAGGGGATGGCATTGATCAAAGAGGGCCAGCAGTGGCAGGAATATCGCAAGCCACGGCCCGACAATATTGATGAATGGTCGCACTACCTTCATGATGCTACCGGAAACTCAGTGGCTCATGACGATGTTGTCGCGCCGCCACGTCACTTGCAATGGGTTGGCAGTCCACGTTGGTCGCGGCACCATGATCGCATGGCTAGCATGAGTGCGTTGGTGTCTTCGGGTGGCCGGATGTTCTACATCATGGACGAAGGCAGCCGAGTTTCGATTCAGTTGCCACCGGACTGGAAACTGATCGCGCGTGATGCCTTCAACGGCAGTGTGCTGTGGAAAAAAGAGATTCCCAAGTGGCAGTCGCATCTGTGGCCATTGAAAAGTGGTCCCTCTCAGTTGTCACGCCGACTGGTGGGAACACCACAGCGCGTGTACGTGACCCTAGGGTATGATGCACCGACAGTCGCCCTTGATGCTCAGACTGGCGAAGTTTTACAGACCTATCAAGGCAGTGACGCCACCGAAGAGATTATCTTGGCCGATGGTCGGTTGTATCTGCTGGTCCGCAAAGGCAAGGCCGAACTGGCTGAATACGCACCAGCATTTGGGACGGTGGGGGATCAACAGCGATCGCGAAACTTCTTTTGGAATGAAGAGCCACGCGTGTTGATGGCCTTCGATGCTCAGTCGGGTGAGCAGCTCTGGGCCAAACAATCAAAAGTGTCCCCGCTGACCATGTCGTCCAAAGATGGCAAAGTCTATTTTCATGACGGTCAACATGTTGTTTGCCTGGATGGGCAATCTGGCAAACCCGAATGGCAAAGTGATCCCGTCACGCGTCGTGATTCCTTTAATTTTAACTTTGGTCCACGGTTGGTGCTGTATCAAGACGTCGTGTTGTTCGCCGGGGGGGATGGCAAAATGATCAGCGCCGATGCGGCGACCGGCAAAACACTTTGGCAGGCACAGTTTCCAAACAGTGGTTATCAATCACCACAAGACTTGATGGTCGTTGATGGTTTGGTTTGGCTGGCCCCGCTAACCTCTGGTCGCGACACGGGGCAGTACACGGGCCGAGACCCTCGCAGCGGAGAAGTCATCAAGCAGTTCTCGCCGGACGTGGACACGTATTGGTTCCACCATCGCTGTTACATCGCCAAAGCCACCGATAACTTTTTGATGCCTTCGCGTACCGGGATCGAGTTTGTTGATCCTGACGCGGAGCACTGGGACATCAACCACTGGGTGCGTGGCGGTTGCTTGTACGGAGTCATGCCATGCAACGGTTTGACGTACGCACCGCCTCACAACTGTGCCTGTTATCCAGAAGCAAAGTTGTTTGGATTCAATGCCTTGGCTCCGACCGCGCCAACGCGTCCAATCCCTGTCGACGTTTCCGACGAGGGACGCTTGCAAGCCGGCCCGGCACGTCAGGCGGACTTGCTGGATGCACAGCCGGCAACGGGCGATTGGGTGACCTATCGTAATGATTCCACCCGAAGTGGAACCTCGTCTGTTCCGATCGATGGGCAAGTCACGCCCAAATGGCAAGTGGAATTGCCGGGCGAATTAACCGCCCCCGTGATTGCTGGCGGTCAGGTCTTTGTGGCTCAGAAAGATCGCCACACCCTGAATGCCTTGGGCGAGCAGGATGGCAAGCCGTTATGGTCATACACCATCGGAGCACGCATCGATTCGCCACCGACCGTTCATCGAGGACGAGTCGTCTTTGGCGGAGCGGATGGATACGTTTATTGTCTGACCACCGATGGTGAATTGGTTTGGCGTTTTCGAGCTGCCCCACTGGATCGCCGCGTGATGGCATACGAACAACTTGAATCGCTATGGCCTGTGCACGGCAGTGTCTTGATTCATAACGACATCGTGTACTGCGTGGCGGGACGATCGAATTTTCTCGATGGCGGATTAAGAATCTTGGGCTTGGATCTGGCCACCGGAGAGAAACAGTTTGAAACCGTGATGGACGAGACAAATCCAGAGACCGGGAACAACTTGCAGGAGAAGCTTCAGATCCTGCAGATGCCGGTTGGCTTGCCCGACATTCTGAGCACCGACGGTCGCCATGTCTTTATGAAGTCACAGAAGTTTGACTTCGCTGGCAACCGTTTAGAGATCGGGCCAAACTCCGGTGACTTTGCCACTCAGGCTTCCAAGCAGCGAGGCCCTGACGCGCACCTCTTTGCTCCGATGGGTTTCTTGGATGACACCTGGTTCCACCGATCCTATTGGGTTCTGGGACAGAGCTTTGCCGGAGGGCATGGCGGTTACTATCAAGCGGGCCGTTTTGCTCCGTCCGGACGCATCTTGGTCAAAGGAGATGGCTACGTTTATGGTTATGGACGGAAGCCACAGTACTTGCGCTGGACCACTGTGCTGGAACACCAATTGTTCGCTGCTGAACAGAACCCGCCAGAGATTCCCAAGGCGTCACGTGCACCGCGTCGTGCACCTCAGCCGGTGGGGCCGTCGGTCTCCTTCCCCATGACTCCTAGCCAAAATCCCACGGGCAAACCGATTACGGTTGAAGCTTGGATGACGACCACGAACCCTAACGGAGTCGTCGTCGCACGCGGTGGTCCTGCGGAAGGCTTTGCGATCGCTCTGAAGAATGGTCGCCCAGAGTTTCACGTGCGTGCCAAATCAAACTTGACCACCGTCACTGGTCCTAAACGAATCGTTGGCGGTTGGCATCACTTGGTTGGCGTCCTGGGGCCGGACGGTTCCATGCGACTGTACGTCGATGGCAATCGCGTCGCCGAAGGCAAGTCACCACAACTGTTGGCAAGTGATCCGGTCCAAGGATTCGACGTCGCCGTCGACAGTGTTTCTGCCGTGGGACCGTATCAGTCGCCTGCCGGATTCACCGGAGTCATTGATGAAGTCCGATTGTATTTCTTGGCAGCCACCGACGAGCAGATTACCCGTCGCTACGAGAACGGTGCGGAGATTTCATCCGATGCGGTGATCGCCGTTAGTTTTGATGACGGTAGCGCTCGCGATCATAGTTTGAATCGCAACAACGGGACCGTCGAAAGCGCTAAACTCGTTCAAGGCAAGTTTGGGAAGGCACTGCAATTTTCGAATCGCAAAAAGACTCCCAAGGGAAAGAAACCCCAGCAAGCCCAGTCCTTCGTCGAAACCAAGTGGGCCGAAGACGTTCCAATCTACGTTCGTGGCATGGTTCTGGCTGGGCGTCGGCTTTACATCATCGGGCCTCCAGACACGATCAACGAAGAAGAAACCTTTGAAAAACTGACCAACAGCGATCCGCAAGTGCAACAGGAACTGGATGCTCAGGATGCCGCGTTGAACGGGGCCGATGGTTCGCGTTTGTTGGTGATTAACACCTCAACGGGCGAAACGGAGCAAGATCTCGCAATGGAGCCGTTACCAACCTGGGACGGCTTAGCAGCCGCCAATGGTAACTTGTTCCTCACGACACTGGACGGCAAGGTGATTTGTTTAGGTGGTGAAGAAGAATGAACAAGCCTGAAATCATGCAGCGAGGCAGATTCAACTTCCCAGTCGCCGTTGGTCAACGGGCTGCGATCGGATTGGCGTTGCTGGTCTTCGTCGGTGCCGTCGCAGGTGCCTGTAACATTCCTGTGTTTCGCTATGCCTTGGAACGCTGGAAGCCGGATCAGGCGGAGCTGGTGATCTTTCACGACGCACCGTTAACGGAATCACAGCAGACGCTGGCCGAGAAACTCACGCGAGCCACGGTGGCCAAAGACCAAGGCACGTTGAATGCCGAAGTTCGGTTTGTGAACGTGATCAAGAATTCAGACGATGAATTAACAGACCTCTGGCGGTCATGGAACGAACAAGGCAAGCCACTTCAGTTGCCGATGGTTCTAGCCAGGACCAAAGTTGCCCGAGGCAAGCGAGTCAACCACTTTCATGGTCCGTTAGAGGATCAGACCGTGACCCAGTTTTTGCAGTCGCCTATTCGTCGTCAGTTGCGTGAGCGATTACTGGCCGGCCACAGTGTGGTGTGGTTGCTGGTGCGTGGCAAAAATGAGCCTCAGAACCAAGCGGCTCGCAACACGTTAAACAAGACCATGCGTCAGCTGGAACGGACGATCGAACTTCCAGAGGGGATTGGATTGCCCGGTTCTGAGCTTTACGCTGACACTCCCCTGGTGGTCCAGTTCAGTCTGCTTGAAATGGATGCCAATGATGCGCGTGAGCGAATGTTGGCCAGCCTGTTGACGGGGATTCGTAAGCAGGCCTTCGAAGAAGGTCAGCCGTTGTTGGTGCCAGTCTTCGGTCGCGGACGAGCACTAGAAGTGATTCCTGGCGAGGACTTGTCGGCCGGTTTGATCAGCGAGTTGACGCGGTTCCTAAGCGGAGCTTGCAGTTGCCAGGTCAAGGAGCAGAACCCCGGTTTTGATCTGATGATTGCAGCGGATTGGGATCAAGAATTGTTCGGTGGTTCCCAGAATCGTCCTCCCGACCGCAGTTCTCAAGAAGGTCAGAATCGCGAGCCAGAGTATGTGCCCATTCCACCGGGTTGATCTCTATAGCTGTGTCCTTGCATCCTTGTTGTTTTCCTCACTTTAGATTTAGCCGCAATCATGTCTCGCATTTACGCGTTGATGGGCGTCTCCGTTATCGCCTTTGCTCTGTTGTTGTTGGCCATGTCGGGCGGCGGCAGTAAGCAATCGGGTGATGGTTTGTTGTTTTACTGCGCGGCCAGCAATCGCGCTGTGATGGACGAGATTCTGAAACAGTATGAACAGGAAACCGGACGCCGTGTCGAAATCCAGTACGGCCCTTCTCAGACCCTGTTGTCCTCGTTAACGGTTGCTGAAAAGGGGGACTTGTTCCTGCCAGCGGATGATAGTTATCTGGATCTTGCCGCTGACGATGGATTGGTGCATGAGGTGATTCCCATCGCTTCGATGCGTGCGGTGATCGTTGTCCCCAGGGGAAACCCCAAAGGGATCAAGCAAATCGGTGACCTGCTTGATGATGATGTCCGTTATGTTTTAGCTGACCCCAAATCCGCGGCAGTCGGCAAAGTGGTTCAGCGTGAATTGGAAAAGACCGGCCAGTGGAAAACACTGGCCGAGAACGTGACTTCGTTTCGAGCAACTGTGACGGAGGTCGCCAATGATGTCTTAGTCGGCGCCGTGGATGCTGGCATTGTTTACGATGCGGTCCTGCACACCTACCCTGACTTACAGGCGGTTGAAGATCCGTCGCTGGCCGACACCGAATCCATCATTGCGGTCGGCGTGTTGGGCAGTAGTAAACATCCCGAAGATGCTTTGCACTTTGCCCGCTACGTTGCCGCCGCAGATCGTGGGCTGGAGCATTACCAAGGGCACGGATTTACGATCACCAACGGCGATCTCTGGGCAGAACGTCCTGAACTGACCATTTATGCTGGATCCATGTTACGCCCTGCGATTGAAGAAACCATCAAGAACTTTCAGCAGCGTGAAGGCGTTGATGTTCTTACCAAATACAACGGCTGCGGAATCTTGGTCGCTGAAATGCGCACTGGGCCCACGCCGGACGCGTACTTTGCCTGCGATGTCGAATTCATGAATCAAGTGAACGATCTTTTTCTGGAACCTGTTTCCGTTTCGCAAAATGAATTGGTGATTCTGGTTCCCAAGGGCAATCCTGAAAAGATCACAGGGCTTAGAGATTTGGCTCGCAATGATCTTCGTGTGGGCATCGGCCATGAAAAACAGTGTGCGATGGGTTGGCTCACACAGAACACGTTGAAGGAGAGCGGGGTCCAGTCAGAAATCATGGGGCGCGACCCAGTGCAGATGAACACCGGAGATCTCTTGGTCAACGCGATGAGAACAGGTGCTCTGGATGCAGTTGTGGTCTACTTGAGTAACGCGGCCGGCGCCGGTGAACTCTTTCAAGCGATTCGAATCAAAGAAATTGAGTGCAGCATTGCCGTCCAGCCTTGGGCGGTAGCGCGAGAGTCAAAGTATCCCTTGTTGGCTTCGCGTTTGTTCTCGCAAATCTGCTCGGCTGAATCACAGGCCACATTCAAGAAGAAAGGTTTTCGCTGGGATTTCACGCAGGACCAGGCGGTTGCCGCCGGAGGTGGCTCGGCTGATGAGTGATCGCCGTGGCAGCGAACTGCCCAAGCACCCACGACGGCGACGCAGCGATGTCCCGTTCTTTCTGGTTAGTAGCGGTATCTCAGCATTGTTTGTGCTGTTGATTGTCTTGCTGGTTGCTGCGGATGTGGCCTTTATTAGCCCTGCCGAATTTGCCGCAGCGATTGCCAAGCCGGAGATCAAGGCCGCCTTTCGGTTAACACTGCTCTCCTGCACCGCGGCATCGATCCTTTCGATTTGGGTGGCCACTCCGCTTGGATACCTGATGTCTCGCTTTCGATTTCCAGGCCGCTGGATCATCGACACGATTGTGGACATTCCGATCGTTTTGCCGCCACTGGTTTTGGGACTCAGTTTGCTGATTCTTTTCCATACGTCGGTAGGTGGGTTTCAATTGGAACGCTGGTTGACGGACTCGGTGGGTTTTCCTGTCACCTTTCATTGGCCGGCGGTCATTCTGGCTCAGTTTTCGGTGTCATGCGCATTTGCGGTCCGCACGATGCGCGTGACCTTTGATCAGATTGACCCGCGCGCCGAGGACGTGGCACGGACCTTGGGGTGCACTCGCAGTCAAGCGTTTGCCACCGTCGCCTTGCCACAGGCGATTCCCGGCATGGTGGCCGCGTTCACCATTGCATGGGCGCGAGCGTTGGGCGAGTTCGGTCCGATTTTAGTCTTTGCGGGTTCGACTCGCATGAAGACCGAGGTGCTTTCAACGAGCGTGTTTCTGGAACTAAGCATTGGTGAATTGGATGCCGCAGTGGCGGTTTCCTTGGTCATGGTTGCAATGGCCGTTGCCGTGCTGCTGGCGCTGCGAGTGATGGGGACGGGGTTGAACTCGTGATTGAAGTTCAAGGGTTATCGATTCAGGCGGGTGAGTTTGCCTTACAGGATGTTTCCTTCCAGGTTGCGACCGGGCAGTATGCTGTCTTGATGGGGCGAACCGGTCGCGGCAAGACGACGATCTTGGAAGCCATTTGTGGACTGAGAGGCTTGGTGTCAGGCAGCGTTCTGATCGACGAAGTCAACGTGACCGAGTGGTTGCCAGGAGATCGTCAAGTCGGTTATGTGCCTCAGGACGCGGTGCTGTTTCCAACCATGAACGTCCGCCAGCATCTTGAATTTGGACTGCAGCTTCGCAAGGCCGGTCGAAAGGTCTGCCAACAGAAAAGTGCCGCCATGGCAGCACTGTTAGGCATTGAGCATTTGCTCGAACGCTCGGTCAGGGCTCTCAGTGGCGGAGAATCCCAGCGAGTCGCTCTGGGCCGAGCCCTGGCGTTTGAGCCCCGTGTGTTGCTGCTGGATGAACCGCTGAGTGCCTTGGATCAAGAGACGCGATTGGAGATGCAGGGTTTGCTGCGTCAGATCAAAGAGCAGACAGGGGTGACGACACTTCACGTCACTCACAATCAAGACGAGGCCGATGCGCTGGCTGATCGCGTCTTGAGATTAGACGATGGCGTCGTTACCGAAGACTAGATCAGCTCGATGGTAGGTGGCCGCAAACGGCGCAGTCTTCTCGACGTTGGATCTGGAACTTCTGAAATCGCATGTTACGAAGATCCATTCGCAGCATTTCATTTGTCAGCGGCTTGCCGATGCCAGAGATCAGTTTGATCGCTTCGGTTGCAGCGAGACAGGCGACGGTGCCAGAGACGGCGCCAAAGACAGGAAACTGGCGTCGCCACGCTGGCGGAGCTTCGGGAGTCAAGCACCGCAGGCAGGCGGTTTGCCCAGGGATCACGGTGGTGATGTTGGCGTCCATCTCAAACATCGCGCTTTCAATGATCGGCTTGCCCTGTTGGACCGCTTCGTCGTTCATCGCGAAACGTTCTGGAAACAAGGGGGCACAATCAACGATCAGGTCGGCTTGGTCGACCAACGATTTGACGTTCGACTGGTCAACGTTTTGATTGACAGCCGTGATTTTCAGGCGGGGATTAAGCTCCAGTAGTCGTCGCTCAATCGATTCAATTCTGGGTTTGCCAATCCAGTCGTGCGTCATCAAGAGTTGACGATTCAGGTCGCTTGGTTTGACATTGCCAGCGTGTGCCAAGATCAAGTGCCCCACGCCAGCAGCCGCTAATTCATAAGCAACCACACTGCCGACGCCGCCCACGCGTGAGATCATCACGGACGCTTGTTTTAGCTTTGCTTGTCCTGCTTCGCCGAAGTCGTTGACCCAGAGCTGCCATTGATAGGTTGCTCGATCATCATCGTTGAGTTGGATGTCACCACTGTCCACTAATCTTGACCTGCGGGAATGCTGTTGACGGATTGGCAGGGCTGCAGTTTATCGATCCACAGCGAATTTGACCACAGGTAAGATGGGGCTCTGCGTGCTGGCCGTGCCAGCCTGTGTCGTTGTCACGCCCCGTTGCTGACTCAGTAGCCAGGCTTTGTTCTGGGCCGAAGCGTGTTGGCGACCTGGGCACAGAGTTTCGTTCTGGCCGAAGTGGTCAACAAGCTTTCTCCGCCCAACGCGATGGCGATCATCCCCAGCAGCGACGCCAGAGCATGCCAGGGGCCAAAGACGCTGGCGAAAAGTGCGGCGGGCAGAATGACGGTGCCTGGAAGGAGTTGCAAACCATGACGCGTGTTATAGGCGACCACCAAAACGAACGACAGCACCTGAGCCGCCAGCGTCGAAGCAGCCACTGCAAACACTCCCCAGCGATCAATCAGCAACCATCCCACCAAAGCATTGCAGAGCACACCCATCGCCATTAGCAGGCAAGTCATCCGTGCCTTTTCGATGCACCACAGGTAAGCCGTTGCCACGGTGGCAATCGCTGAGAAACTGGTGAAAACCAAGCAGATCGGCAGCAGACGCAGCCCGAGAGCAAATTTGTCGCCCCACAAGAGATGAAACAGCGCCGGACCCACAAAGGCCAACATCGTACAGGCAACCAAACACAACGCAGCGGTCCCCTGTATCAAATGATTGATCCGCGTTGAAACCGCCTCTCGATTACCCTGTTCCCATTGAGTGCTCAAATAGGGCAGGCCGGTGGAACTGATCATGGCGCCAATCGATGCGAGAACCAGGGGAATGATACAAGCGGTGTGATATTGGCCGACAAGGTGTTGGATGTGTTGCGTCTGTTCGGCACTGGATGTGGGATGCGGAATCAAATTGACAATCAGCAATCGATCACAGATCCCTGTCAATCCCATGACAAAGTCCGCTAGCCAGAACCAAACGGCAAAGGGCAACAGCGTCTTCCACAAGTGACCGCGCGTTGCCTTTGTGGGGCCATCGGCATGTCGATCGACATGCACGTACAGTAGACACAGCATTAACGCGATGGCATAGGATCCGAACAAGGCACAGACAATCGCCTCAGCAGTGGGCGGTTGCCAATACAAAAGACCCAAGCACAAGGCAGCAAAGCTGATCGATTGTGTGCACTGAATCCGAAACACGATGCGATTGAGACAGCGCCCGGTGAACCAGCTGGTGAAAAAGTTGAATGTGATTGGCAGAAACAAACCGATCGTGATCAGACGCGCCAAAAACACATTCTCCCGATCTCCTAAGAAATGCTTGGCGATCCAGTCCGCTGAAAACCAGAGAGCGAAGGTCGCCATCAGGGTCAAACTGAGGCAGGCTATCAGAGTTTGACGCAGGACGCGACGCGACTGCCCAGACGCTTGAAACGACGGCAGGTATCTTCCGAAGGAACCGGGGATTCCCAAGACTGCCACGGGGGCAGCGACGACCAGGAAATTGAATGCCAAGTCCCAGCGTCCAATCTGCTCCGGTGATAAGGAATCGCAAACAAAGAAGCTGCGAAAGAACCCAACGCCACGTTGCAAAACCATCAGGCCTAAGATCAGCAATAAGCTCTTGCTGAACGTATCGCTGGCCAGGGAGCCACCGCGGTTGGGTTGAGTTTCTGAGGCTGCTGGTTGCCGATCCATCGGTGGTGTTAGCTTTGATCGCGAGGTGACGGTGATGCGTTGTCTTTTGCTGTGATTGCTTCGACCGGGCGTGACGATCGTTCCTTGGCGATGCTTTACCTGAAGGGGGCGATGCTTTACCTGAAGGGGGCGATGCTGCACCTGAAGGGTCAGATTAGCGCAAGAGGTAACGAACCGTAGGTCAATCCACAGGAGCGGTCACAGAAATGAAGCGGCAGCCGCCGGTCCAGCCTGAAGCGGTTCCAGTTACAGCAATGATCCTGATTGATCAGCCGTGCCGCTACAACCACCGTTGGGAATTGTCAAAACCGTCATGGCATTCATGGTTGGCTTAAACGATGCGACCGTTGATGTTGGCATGACCGGCTCGCGAACGTAGATCGTTTCGATCCAGCCAACCTGAACGGCACCGGCGGCACACTGAACGATTTCTAGGAATGTTGAAGGCTTTCAATGAGCACCAATCTAGGTTGGAATTGACGCGTGTTCTGACCGGCAGCCGTCACTTTTCATTCGTTGATCTCGCCGCTAGCTTCTCCCTCAGTCATCCTTAACCCTCGCTTATCGTATGGACATACAGCTCATTGAGCGCCTCGATGCGTTGACGCACGATGACATTGCCTGTTGGAATCGACTTGCAGCAACGTCGATGCTGAGATGGGAGTGGATGAGCAGCTGGTACAGCGCGTTTCAAGATGATTACCAGTTACTGGTGTTAAAACTTTCCCACGCCGGCCGCTGTGTTGGTTTCGTCCCTTGGTGCCTGCGCAAACGCTGGGGCGGAGGGGACACGATTTGTTTTCTGGGCTCGGGGAAAGCAAGTAGCGATCATTTAAGCTTTTTGCTCGATCCGGACAAGCGTTCTGCGGCAGTGAAGGCTGTGGCCCAGTGGTTGCTCGCGTCTTCCTCGCAAGGGAGTCCATCGGTTGGGTTTAAGAACTGGGACAGCATTGAAATCGAGGGCGTTGACGCCAGCGACGAAACCATGTCCCTGTTTGTGGCCGAGTGTCAACGGTTGGGCATGGGAGTGCAGAACCGAAGTGATGAGCCCTGCTATGCGATCAAGCTGCCAGAGACGCTTGAAGACTATGTCAAGCAGCGATCCAAGAGCGGACGCCGTGAGATCCGCAAAGGATTGAAGTTGATCGATGAAGGAAACATTGTCATACACCACGTGACGCCCGATTCCTTTGCTGAAGACTGGCCCGTACTGGTCCATCTTCATGAAGCCAGGCGAGCCTCTTTGGGGGGCACGGGGTGTTTTGCCGACTCCAGGTTTGAGCAATTCCTGCGACAGGCCACCGAACAGTTGTTGAAGGCGGGGAGAGTCAGCTTCCAGGTTGCGATCTTGGAAGACCGTCCTGTGGCGGTTGAACTTTCACTGTTAGACGAGCACTCGGTACGGCTGTATCAATCTGGAATGGATCCTGAATTTCAGCAGATGCGTCCGGGAGCGGCCATTCTGGCGAACCTGATTCGGCGCTCCATCGAGAATGGTTTGAGCGAAGTGGACATGTTGCGCGGTAGTGAACCCTACAAAGAACGTTGGCTGGGGCAGCCCACTGAGACTCTGTCGCTGCGTTTGTTTCATCCAAAAAAGAGCGCCAAAGTCAGGCAAACAATCGTTCAGGTTGGCGCGACTCTGAAGGCCATCTTGCCCATTCGTTCGGCCACGCATTAGTTGGGAAAAGGAATTCGTCTCTTATGTCTCTCGTCACTCAGTTTGGGTTGCCGGTTTATCACTTCGCGACCGGACCGTATCGGCGGTCTCAGTTGCAGGCACTGCAAGCGTCCGGCCAAGCGCCCCTTTCGGTCCTGTTCTATCATCGCGTTGCGGATTCGCATCCGAACCCCTGGACAATCTCTGTCGCGGATTTCAAGCGGCAGATCCTCTGGTTAAAGCAGCATTGTGAACTGGTTTCACTCTCCGAGATTCAAAAACGAATGCGGGAGGGTGGATCGCATCGGCCAGCGGTGTCGATTACGTTTGATGATGGCTATGCAGAAAACAATGAACATGCCATCCCATTCTTGCTAGAACAGCAGGTGCCCACCACGTACTTTGTGACGTTTGGAAATGTTCAGCAGCAAACTGCGTTCGACCATGATCGGCAAGCAGGATGTCCAGCGATGCCGAACACCTTGACGCAGATTCACGCAATGTCGGAGGCCGGGATTGAAATTGGCTCCCACACCCGAACTCATTGTGACGTCGCTGCCTTGAAAAACGCCGCGCAGATTTATGATGAAGTCATTGTCGCTGGCGAACAGTTGCAGCAGGCGATTGGCAAACGCATTCGGTACTTTGCCTTTCCCACAGGAATGCCTGAAAACATGAGTCGAGCGGCTGTGACGCTGGCCAAACGGCATGGCTTGGATGGGATTTGCTCTGCGTTCGGCGCTTACAACTTTCCAGGTGATGATGCGTTTCATGTGCGACGGATCCACGGCGATCCCATGATGGCACGCTTAAAGAACTGGATCAGCTACGATCCTCGAAAGAGAAGAATCGGCCGTGCGTTTGAGTTCGCTGAACGGGCTGTCACTGAGCAACAAGTCCATGAATTGATGGATCTGCTTGCGCCGTCGACCAGTTGAATCATCGAGTTTGTCATTCAGAACAGACCATTGAGTTGGACGCAGATCGATTCAACCCCAGCTACAGAATCTGTTAGGGTGTGCTGAATTCAGGCAGCACCACATCCAAAATGTGATCCACGATTCCGTCGTGGTTCTTGACAATCTGAGGGTGCCCAAAGTTTGACAAGACATGCGCTCCGCGATTGAGGCCTTCATCGTATCCCGCGCGTTCTTCTTCACGCTGGTAGTAGTTGGCCATATGATCGGCTGCAGCCACTAATGCGATCAGTTTGCTGTCAGGGTGATGCGACTCAGGCAGGTGATGCATCTCAATGCTGGCAACAATCGATCGTGGCAGGTTGTTCTGTTCGGCGAACCAGGCGCCAAACTGGCAATGGTCGGTGCCAAAGTGTGCGTTTTCATTGGCGAGGTTTTCTTCATTGTCGTCAAAGGCAAGCCGATCAACGGTCGGGAACAGCTCAGGTGCCGCAACAGCTAGTAGCAAGCGTCCGAAGTCGTGAAGCAACGCGCTGGAGAATTCTTCGCCTTCGAACCCGAGTTTCAGTTCGCGATTCAACGTCGTGGCAACCTTTGCAGTTCGAAAGCTGTGTTGCCACAAGACTTCTCGGACCCACTCTTGTTCCAGAGGCAGCTTGCGCATCAAGCTTGCGGTTCCGGAGGTTAGCAAGAGGTTTTGCGTTTGATTGAGGCCCAATCGAATGATTGCTTGACGAATGTCCATGACGGGGGCGCTGGCACCGAAGACGACGCTGTTGGACATCGACAGGAGTTCGGTGGTTAGCTTGACGTCTTTTTCAATGACACTGGAAAGCTGATTGAGCGAACACTCGGGATCTTTGGCGATTTGCAAGGCTTCGATCGCGACGGCGGGAAGCATTGCGATATCGCCTGCCTTCTTGTTTAAGCGGGCGCGCAGCTCGTCTGCAGTGAAGCAGGTTTGAGAGGACATGTTGACTTCCGAGTTTCAAACACAGTGTGGGAGAGATGACAGCGAGCAGTTGGCCGCCCAGCGTTCCAAAACGCCACGCGGCCCTGCGTTCGAAAACGCCGTGCTGCGCAGTGCTCTCAATCTTTCGCCGCAATTTGATGGTGCTGCCGGAGGGAACGTCGAAAAAGAGACACCTAGGGGAATACCCTCTCGATGGGACCGGCAATCGTTTACGTCCAGACGCAACATTTTGGCCCGGTCAGCTTGTCAGGGACAGCAGACGTCGAGAATCCGTCGCATCTCAGCAACGGCTTGAGTCATACCGACCATGACGGCCCGGCTGACGATCGAGTGGCCGATGTTTAATTCGATCATGCCCGGGATCTTGGCCACCGGCCGGACATTGTGGTAATTCAATCCGTGGCCAGCATGCAGGCGCATTCCCGCCTCGATCGCCGCTTGGCCGGAAGTCTTTAGACGGTCAAGTTCCATGGCGATTTGTTCACGCTTGGCAATCGCGTAGGGACCGGTGTGAAGTTCAACCGCATCGACCTGCATGGCAGCGGCTGCTTGAACCTGGTGGATGTCTGGATCGACGAACAAACTGGTATAGATTCCGCGCTCTTTGAGACGCGCCACAGCATCGGCGATTCGACCGTTGTCAGCCGCCACGTCTAAGCCGCCTTCAGTGGTCACCTCTTCGCGACTTTCCGGAACCAACAGCGCCCAGTCCGGTTTGACCTCCAGAGCAATTTGCACCACGTCTTCGGCACAGGCAATCTCAAAATTGGTCCGCACCGTGACCGACTGCATCAGTCGCTGGACATCAAGATCTTGAATATGACGCCGATCTTCACGCAGGTGAAAGGTGATGCCGTCGGCGCCACCCTGCTCTGCCATCGCGGCGGCGATGATCGGATCGGGTTCATAGGTGCGACGCGCTTGTCGCAGGGTCGCGACATGGTCAATGTTTACGCCAAGTTCAATCATTGTTGAATACTGGATTGCCAATGCCGCCGATCCGGTGACGGATCCGCGGCAGATCGTGATGCGATGCTAAGCAGCGTTGCTAGCTAATCTATTCAGACGATTGCTCACGATAGTAGGTTCGCATCGATTCTGGTAGTGGGTCGATGGCAACCTGGGCGAGGATATGCCCTTGGTTTTTCAATTCTTTGATCAATGAGATCACATCGCCGTAGTCGCCGCCGATGCTGGCGACCCCTTGAGCCAACCCTTGCAGAGTGGCTGGCATGCTGACTCGGCGATCACGTTTGCCGACTTGAAATCGTGCCAAACTGATCTGCTTAGAATTCTGCAAACTGGGTTTGACGATCAATCCGCTCGGCCCACGGACAGGGCTTGTTAAGTCCAATGCGACCTCTCCGAAGACCACGATTTCCTGACGCTCATGCGTGGAAATCACGACGGCGGGCGACGCGTCAGATTCTAGATTGTAGTACAACGCAACGCCATCAATTCTGCTGGGGGCAAGCAGGGCCATCGAGTCACTACGCTTTCGCAATACATGAAATGCCCCGTACCTGGCTTCAAGGCTAGATTGATGGAAGAGACGTTCTAAGGTGGTGATCACTTCCGGGTGCCGAACCCCCTGCAGAGCCAGTAAGGCTGAATGGCGGAAGGCCGGCTCGCTGATGATGCTTTGCTCTAACACGGGAATGGCTTCTTTGCGATTCAAGTAAGCCAATGACTCGGCTGCGTAGAAACGCAGCTCTGGGTTTTGCTCGTTTGCCAAGACATCCAGCAACACCGGAATGCCACTGTCACCGATGGCTTCCAGTTGCAGGGCAGCTTTGCTGGCTGTAGAAGCCTGCTTCATGTCTTCGGCGAGCATTTCAAGTCGCTCTTGCCCACTGATTTCACCGGGATTGAGAATGATCGAATTGATCACGGCAATGTAGCGGCCAATCGCGTTGTCATATCGAGGGTGCAATTCCAAACGCAGGAAGTCATCATTCACCGGCTCGGCGACGCCACGTCGTGTGGATCCGTCAAAGAAGAAGAACCGTTCGTTGATGACTTTGGAAACTGCAATCGATGAAGAGACGTTTTGGAAGTCAGGGCGCAGCCACAGTCCGATCTCTCGATCTTGTTGAACGGTCGCACCGCGAAGGATTCGCGCCTGAGTTCGAGTATCGAGTTCGGTGCTGTTCTCGATCGCTCCACGCGTGGTCAGCTGACCGGTGCTGATCGCCATCACGTCGCCGCCACTTAGACGGCCGCCTACCATGGCTTCGACTCGCAGTCGGGAGTCTAGCAGCCAGCCGCCGTGCAAGTTTTCGGTGTTGGAGCTCGATGGAGCTTTACAATACACATCCACTCGGTCGCCGCGTTTCGCGCCAGCGGGAATGTAGGCGTGCACCTGCACCAACGCGTTGGTCGTTTTTTCAAGCAAGTGGTTTGGATTGGAGACGTCACTGCGATTCATGTCGTCAAGCAACGCGTCTCGCAGAATCGATGGATCGGGAGCGCCACCTGATCCTGGCAAGGAGTCGACTAAACCAACCCCGGTGACCTTGATGGGTTCCAAACCGCGTGCCGCGACGGCTTGACCAACCTGTGCCGGTAGCTCTTTGATCTCCGATGCTTTCATCATCGCCAGATTTCTGTCTTCCTTATTTTGGGAAAACAGGTTGCAGCCGGTCGTCGAAATGACCGCCGACAACATCGCTGAACAGGAAAGCAGCATGAAGCGCCGTCGATCCTGTGAGGCATCTCTGGAGCGTCCAGAAGTTTGATCGGTTGGCTGCAAACGCCCGTTGTTAGAAGTTGTGCCCGGAAGTTTACCCGGAGCGGAGGCGTGTGGGGCGGGATGGCCCAGGGTTTCCGCGAGGTGTGGGGTTCTGCGGTCCATTGATGAGCGACCTAGCATTGAGTTTGCAGCATGTTGAAAGAGAACTGTCGCTCCCCCCCTCGCTGATTCACTGTGTCCCACGCCGGGGCAGCGATTCCAAGCTGGGGAGCCTGACATCGATTGGGTTGCCTATAGCAAAAGTGAACCCCTCACGGCAAGATGGCCCTGAATCCGCCCACACAAGAATTCTGCTTGGCACCCATCGCTGGGCTCTGGCGAGAGAACTGAGGAAGATTGCGCAGAATCAGGGGTTCTAAAGCCGATGCTGTGAGGCCGATGCTCTGAAGCTGGAATAGGCCGGCGAGACAGGCCAGCTCGCCACCGGGTGGCTCCAGAGCAGCTGATCCACCCGGTGGTTTTGAATCCGGCAGGGCGATGCGGCAAAAAGAAAGCCCCTTGGCGTCTCGCGAACGACAAGGGGCTTCATCTATCTGGGAACTAAGGATGCAGCGATGCCTAGGCTAAGTCAGCAAAAGCAGCGTCGACAGCTGACACGTGATCATCCTTGTCGTCGTCATCATCAATGTCGTTGGCCAGCAGTTGAATGACCTCGTCCTGAACCGGTGCTGGCGTTGGGATTTGCTCCGTTTGACCACTGGCCTGACGTGTCAGGTAATTGATCACATCCAGGGCGTCGCGGAGTCCAACCGTCTGGTCCCCGTTGACGTCATAGTACGCAGGGCCAGAGTCTAGTTCGGTCACAGGAATGGAGAGCGACCCGGAGGAGGCAAGTCGGTTGATCACCAACAAAGCATCCAGTGGGGTCACGTTGCCATCGCCGCTAACGTCTTCTTGGAGAACGGGGTTCTGCAAGCGGCTACCGATCACATTGATCGTCACGGTGGCCGCTTCGCCCAAACGCCCATCATCGTCAGCCATGATGTACTGGAACGTATCGATGCCGGTAAACGTTGGCGATGGAATGTACCGCACGGTGCCGTCTGCCAGTGGAACCGCCGTCCCTCTGGATGCTGGCGAGGTGATCTCGATGGATGTCAGGTCCAAGCTGCCATCAGGATCGCTGTCATTGTCTGCGACATCAACGATCACCGGTTCATCGACGTACGTGCTAGCACGATCATCAATCAAGATGGGTGCCGCGTTGGCCAGGACTCGGACCGTGGCTTCGTTACTGAAGACGCCAAGGTTATCGGCGACTTGGTACTTGAACGTATCCTGAGTCGTGAACACTGACGACGCCCGATAAATAACGATTGTGTCACCGTTATCGTCCGAGCCCAATTCAAGCGTACCAAAGGCCGGTTGGCTGGTAATCTCGAACGTGCTTGGGTTCACGTCACCATCGATATCGAAGTCATTGTCAAACGCACGAATGATGGTGGGTCCGTCAGCATTCAGCGTCGGTGAGTCGTCGACTGCCACAGGAGCGTCATTGACCCCGTCGATGGTAATCGCAACGGTGACAATGTTGCTGGTCGCACCGGCCAAGTCAATTGCACGGTAGGTGAACGAGTCCACCAAGCGTCCTTGTTCCGGAATCACCTCTTGGCCGTTGATGATCAATGCCGGCTGATAAGGCGGCAATGACTGGATGGCATCAGAGAACGTTGGGTTGTAGGTGAAGTTGCCCGTCGTCTCGTCATAGGTCACCAGAGCGCCATTCTGTGTCAGCGGCGAAAGCACATTCACATCGATGGATAGCGTGTCGCTTGGATTGCCCAAGTCAGGGTCGATGTCATTACTGAGCAATGTTGACGATGGAATCGTCAGCACGATGTCTTCAGTCGATGACAGTTCATCTGCAACAGCTGTTGGTGCGTCGTTGATCGGAGCGATCAGCAGATCCAACGCGAACGGTTCCGATGCGGCTCCTTCAGAGTCAATCGCGGTGACCATCAGGTTCACCAATCCGTTGGCATGAAGAGCCGGGATGAACCGCAATTCACCCGTCATGTTGTTAGGATCGGCGGCGTTGACGTTGATTTGAGGCTGTTGCTGGAACAGTCCCTGTTGGTGAGCTGGAACAGCAACATCGAATCGCACCGTTTGCTCACTTTCGTCAGCCGGTCCAGGTGAAACCTCTTCTGCCCACGTGGCGGTGTAGGGGCCACTGTCTTCATCAACTTGGATGAATTCCAGTCCGTCAGCGATCTCGTAGGTAGGCGCGTCGTTGACCGGATCAATGGTGATCGTGAAGGCACGCGAAATCGATTCGGGATCCGTGCCATCGGTCGGCGTATCGGTTAGCACAGCCGTTGCCAGGACCGTCCCATTTGCGTTCAACGCAGGGACGAAGTGCAGGCTGGCCGTTTTCGTTTCAGGATCGATGACTGCGGTGGGCTGTTCTGCGAACAGGGCTTGATCTTCCGGAGACAGGACGATTTCGAACTGCAGGACCTGATCCTGTTCATCTTCAGCGCGAGGAGGGCCAGCCAGGATGTTGGTCGCCCAGTTTTCAATCGGTGTCCCTTCTGGCGGACTGGAGTAGTTGCCGTCTTCGATCACGTTGACATTCTGAGGCCCACTGTAAAGCGGCGGATCATTGACCGGTTTGACCGAAATCAGCACCGTGTTCGTCGCAATGCGGCGGTCGGGGACTTCCGTCAGGTCGGTGCCAATTTCCACACTGGTTCCGTCATCGGTCACCGTGTAGATGAACGTGTCGGTTCCGTTGAAGTGTTCACGCGGGGTGTAGAAGAATCCGGTGATCTCACCGTCGTTGTCGAACTCTGGAGTTAGCGTGCCGCCACCCACTGTCCGTTGTGGCAAGATCGGATCAAAGCTGACCGACTGATTTCCACCAGGGGTGATGTCCGACGATTCGTTGTCTGGTCCAGGTGCAAACACGTCTAGCAAGCCAACTTGGTTGCCAGTGGTTCGTGCCGGAATGAAGATCGGGTCGATGGGGTCTTCCAGAATTTCATTCCCATTGGCGTCTTCAGTGATCTCGATCGTTGCCGCTCCATCGACCAGTACCGGCGAGTCATTGACGGGCAGGATATTGATGGTGATCGTCGCAGGCTGTGAAGCCCAGTCATCACCACGCTCTGGGTTGCGTTCGCCATTGTCAAGCAACTGAACTTGGAACACAAATTCACCGAAGACATCTGCAGCGGGCTCAAACGTCAGGTTGCCCTGGGGGCTGATCGCAGGAGCAACATTGAAGAACTGCGACATCTCCGTTGGAAGGAAGGACCGTGGCGCCACGTCGAAAAAGACATCCTGTCCAATGAGTGCGTCGACTTCATCGAATGCACTCAACGGCGGAGCGGCGTGAATGCCAACCGCAAAGCTGTTGACACGCGTTAGCGAACTGTCTTCAAGCACTTCGATGGGCTGGAAGCCAGCCTCTGGATTCGAAGGATCCGCAGGAGCACGGTTGACGATGAACTGAGGCTCGTCATTGACAAAGTTTAGATTCAAAATCACTGCGTTGGTGTAACTCAGCGGATCTGAAATCAGAGTGCCATTGATGTCTTGGTAGGTGCCACCGTTGTCAGTCACGGTGTATTCGAAGACATCCGGAATGCCAACAATGTTGTTGTAGTTCAACGGTGGCGTGTAGTAGACACCCTCGACACCGTTAACGGTCATCGGGACAAGCATACCACCGCGTTGCGTTTCAGTTGGGACATCGATCGATAGCGTTTGATCGCCACCATGAACGCCTGGTGCTGCTTCGTTGTCCGGGCCGACGGTCAGTGCGTCAATCAAACCCAGGCGGTTGAAACCCTGGATCGATTGATCACGTCGGAATGGAATGAAGAAGGGCTCAAACGGTTCGCCAACAGCAGGTGTGACGTCTTCTCGCAGGGTATAGGAGATCACGCCAAAGCCGTTGGGATCACTTGGTCCGCCAACTGCCCACTGATCGTCATCGCCGTTTTCCTGACCCTCGCCAGCAAATTCGGTATTGACTCGAGGCCCGTCGTTGACCGGCAGAACCGTGATGGTGATCGTTGCTGCATCAGCCGTGTTCTGGTCTCCGCGAGCATCATCCGCGTCCCCGCTATCGATGTAGTCGATCACAAACTCGAACACACCAAAGGCGTCAATCGCAGGAGTGAACGTGAGCGAGCCGTCTTGTCCAAGTGTCGGCCCATCGGCGAAGAAGTTGTCTTCGTCGGCTGGATCATAGGACATTGGCGTCAAGAACAGTTCAGCTGTTTGGTTTTCCAGTTCATCGGTCGCCGTGTCGGGGCCGGTCTGCATGCCGGTGACCAAGTCGGGGATCACCGTTTGCGTGCTGTCTTCCAGAACACGAATGTCTGCAAAGGGACTCGCTGGATCATTCGAATCGACGAGCGGCAAGTTGACATCGAACAATGGTTGGTCATTGACCGGGGTCATTGTCAGCGACACGGTATTCTGGCTCGCTTTGAAGTCGTCTTGCAACGAGCCTCCGATCGGCTGCGATCGACCATCATCAATCACGCTGTACACGAACGAATCTGGCTCGCCAATGTCCAAGTTGTAATCAACCGGTGGCGTGTAAAACACGCCGAAGACTTCAAGCCCGTTGCCGTCGATAATCGATCCCAATTCCAGCGTTCCGCCCAGTTCTGTGGCGGTCGGCATGCTTTGCAAGCCAATGGTCTGGTTGCCTGCATAAGCATTGGGATCAAGCTCATTCAAAGGACCAGCGGTGAAGACATCAAACAGGCCAAGCGGATTGAACAGCGGCTCGTCATCGTCATTGGTTCCAGCTGAGGTGCCGTAGAACGGAATGAAGTACGGCTCAAACGCGTCGCCAACGGCAGGCGTGTTGTCTTCCTTGAGTGTCAAGTTGATGGTGCCATCGAGGTCCAAGCCCGTGACGTCGTCGATCTGTTCATTGACGCTGTACTGGTCGTCGTCACCATTCGAATTCGATGTGCCTGTGACTTCGGGGACGAACCGTGGCGCGTCGTTGACTGGCAGGACGCTGATCGTGAACGTTGCCGTGTCCGCGTTTCGCTCGTCTCCGCGAATCGGATCGTCGTCGCCGCTGTCCTGCAGATTGATGACGTACTCAAAATCACCATATACATCAAACGCAGGTTTGAAGCTTAACGTGCCATCCTGAGTCAACGTCGGTACTTCATCGAAGAAGGCACTGACATCGATGGGGTTGGTTGGCGTGAGAGTCAAGTCCAGTGTTTGGGTTAACAATTCATCGGAAGCCGTTGGGTCAGGGCCCGCCAAAATGTTGTTGACAAAGCCAGTGATGGTGACGGTGTCGGTGTCTTCCAGGACCTGCAGCGGAGCCAAGCCGCTGTTCGGATCACCTGAGTCGACCAATGGCAAGGCAACGTCAAACAGCGGTTGGTCATTGACGTCAGTCAAATTGAAGCTGACCGTGTTGGACGAGATTCTGAAATCGTCTTGCAGAACATCGTTGATGGGTTTCGAGGTGCCATCGTCGATCACTTCATAGACGAATGAATCTTCAATGCCAATCTGGTTGTTGTAATCAACCGGTGG
This sequence comes from Stieleria bergensis, assembly GCA_007745635.1. GTDB lineage: Bacteria > Planctomycetota > Planctomycetia > Pirellulales > Pirellulaceae > Stieleria > Stieleria bergensis. The sequence continues at coordinate 4,941,771 of CP036272.1, read as the reverse complement.
CGTGTAGAAGACTCCGTCGACGCCATCCTTCGTGCCCAATTCCAGCGTTCCGCCCAGGGCGGTTGTCGGTGGCAGGGAATGCAGGGACAACGATTGGTCACCCGCATAGGCTCCTGGGTCTTCGTCCAGTCCGTCAATCTCGTTTTGTGGGCCAGGGACAAAGACGTCGATCAAGCCTACTGGGTTGTAACCAGCGACGTCGGGGCGACGCAGTGGGAAGAAGTACGGTTCCGGAGCACTGCCCACCGGTTGGGTGTTGTCTTCCTTGAGCGTGTAGGTGATCGAGCCGTCGGTTTGTGAAACGGAATAGGCGTCGTCACTTGGGTTCGCTGGATTTTCAACCAGTCCAACCAGCTCGGCAGGATCAAGTCGCGGTGCATCGTTGACCGGCAGAATGCTGATCGTGAAGCTAACGCTGACCGCTTCATTGCGATCACCACGGTCTGGGTCGCTGGTTGCATCGTCAAGGCCATTGTCCACCAAGGTGATCGTAAAGCCCAAGTCGCCATAGTAATCCACGGCAGGCTTGAAGCTCAATTGGCCGTCCTGTGTCAGTTCTGGCAGTTCCGCAAAGGCCGCAGCAACCGCGCTTGGATCGTTGGGGATCAACGTCAGCGTCAAGTCTTGAGAGGCCAATTCATCCGTGGCGGTCGCAGCTGGTCCAGCAAAAATGTCAAAGACAAAGCCGGGCAGGGTCGTTGTCGCACTGTCTTCCAAAGCCTCCAGCGGTGCCAGCGGACCGGTGGGGTCATTGCTGTCAGCGGCCGGCAAGTCCACGCTGAACAGCGGCGCGTCATTGACAGGCGTGAGGTCAAAGACAACGGTGTTGGCGGTTTTCAGTGCGTTGGGAATCAACGTGCCATCAATCACCTGATCGGTTCCATTATCGATGGCTTCGTAAACAAAGGAGTCAGGGCCGTCGATGTCGCGGTTGTAATCTGTTGGCGGTGTATAGATCACCCCTGCAACATTATTGACCGTGGCGACCTCAATGGTACCGCCTTTCTCGGTGGTTGTCGGAGGAACAACCAGTGAGACCGTTTGGCCACCCGCGGCAGCATTTGGATCAATTTCGTTTTCCGGTCCGGCAACGAAGACGTCAAGCAATCCGAAGGGGTTGTAACCGACAATGTTCGGATCACGACGCAGTGGAATGAAGTACGACTGTTTGCTGGCATCCACGGCAAGCGTGTTGTCCTCTTTTAGTCGATAAGTAATCGTCCCGTCGATCACCAAGCCCGTCGCAGGATCAACTTCTTCTGCGACTTCGTAAGCGGCATCCGCGTCATTCGGATTCTCAACCAAATCGGTTCCTGTCACGTCAGGATTGAAACGCGGTGGATCGTTGACGGCGAGGACGGTGATGGTGACCGTGACGGACTCCGCATCGTGGACGTCGCCACGTGCTTCGTTGTCGTCTCCGGTATCCTCCATCAGGATCACGAATTCATAGCTTCCGTAAACGTCGGTATTGGGTTGGAACGTGAGTGTTCCGTCCTGTTCCAGCGTCAGGCCGTCAAGGAAGAACTCCGCTTCGTTCAGCGGGTTATTTGCTCCAGGTTCCCAGGACAGAATCGTCGTCTGATCCCGCAATTCGTCTTCAGCGGTCGTCGGGCCGGTCAGGATGTCGAACACAAAGCCCGGGATGATCTGTTCCGGGGAGTCTTCTGTAAGGAACAGTGGCACACGTGGTCCGCTGGGGTCGTTGCTGTCAACGAGCGGAAGATTGACGTTGAATGTTGGCTGATCATTGATCGGAACCATGTTCAAGAACACGGTGTTGCTCGATGACTGTGGTTCGTCTGTCAACGCACCGTCACGGAAGCTCAAACCATCGTCGGTAACCGTGTAAACAAACGAGTCAAGTGGCGTGTTGAACAGGTTGTTCTGATCCGTCGGTGGAACGTAGAAGTAACCGTCCACAGTCTGGCCACCGATGTCCTTCGTTCCAGGTGTTAACGTCCCGCCAAGAGTCGTTGTCGCTGGCACATCAAGCAATGGCAACGTTTGGTTGCCATAGGGGACATCAGATGCTTCATCGTCGGGACCAACGTTGAAGACATCGACCAATCCGATCGGCGCGTAATTGGCTCCCGTGCCACCGGCCAATCGTGCCGGAATGAACAGGGCCTCTTCAGGTTGCCCAACAGCCTGTGTGCCGTCTTCGGGCATCGTGTACGTGATCGAGGCGTCGGTGACGAAGCCCGTGGTGATATCGACCACGTTGGCAACTTCCCAGCCATAATCTTCAAACGGATCATCTGCCGCATCAGGCTGGCCATTGGTGCCAGCAACCGCGGGATCGAAGCGTGGTGCATCGTTCACTGGGTGAACGGTGACGGTGAACGTCTTGGAGGTGCTTTGTGGGTCAAGCGTTGGTCCACCGTTGATGTTGGTGCCATCATCGGTCGCAGTCACGACATAGATTGCTTCACCGGAGAAGTCCATCGTGGGATCGAAGGTGATCGATGAGCCAGTGGAGACATCCGGCAAGCCCGCCATCAGGCCTGTTGGGGTTTCGTTTTGCAGTTCGATCGAGAACGTGACATCCTGCTGACGCTCGTCTTCACCATACAGATCGGGATCACCACCGAGAACGCCAGTGAAGAAATCTTCGATGGTGAAACTTGTCGTTTCGTCTTCCCAGATTTCCACGCTGGTTGGAATGTTAAAGATTGGATTCGCATTGAAGGGTTCAACTTCGATGCTGACGGTGGCAAAGTTGGCAGAGTCCAGGAATTCCTGTCCTTCGTTACGCTGCGTGCTGATCGCATAGCGGAACGTGTCGGTGCCTTCGAAGTCCAAGTCCGGGAAGTACGTGAAGTGGGCTTGAGCGGCGTCATCCAGGCGAACGTGACCGAATTGCGTTCGGTACAATCCGGTGATTTCATCAAACGGCGCGTCGATCACGACCTCTGGTGAGAGGTATTGGTCGTCAGGAATGCTGTCTTCACCGTTGTCAAACAGCGATTGGTTTTCACCTCCATCAACAACCAGCACGTTGTCTTCGCTAACGGAGTAGCTGTCGTCCTGCGGTACAGGCACATCAACATTGACAATATTCACGTGGTAGTCTTCGACTTCCCCGCCCAAAGCCATCCCATCAGGACGTGTGATGCCTTCGTCCGAGAGACGGAATCGAGCGTACGTCATGCCAGGCACTGCGTTCGGTGGAGTGAACACGCGGACTTGGTTGACGCCTTCAGCCATCGTTCGACCGGTGATGATTTTTTCACCTGGATCGAGGAAGTCACCATCAGCGTTGAAGTCAACCCAGGCGTCGAGCACGCCGCCACCGGTGACGACGATTGGCAGGATGGCACCTGCGGCGTCGTTTCGGTTCAGGAAGGCAACCACATCAGCGGGCGAGACGGTGCCATCGAGCGTCTGATCTACAAGGAACAGGCCCGTGGTCGTCACGTCGCCGACGAATGAGCCAACACTTAGGCCGTCATCATCATCCAGCAAGTCATTGTCGTCACCATCGGCATTCGGCCCAGGCTGACCGTCTTCGTTGCTGTCGAATTCGGTCCCGAGGAAAACGTCAGGGCGGTCGGGACTGATGTGACGCGCACCGTTGCTTTCGTTCAGTGTGCGGTAGGTATCCGGCGCGTCGCCAAAGTCGATTTCAACTGGCGGAATGATGATCGTGAAGCGGGTTTCACCGTCCACTTGATTGCTGCGCAGATGGTTGCCGGCTTTGTCAGCAATCTGATCGTTGTTCAGCGTCACGATGTAGATGCTGGATCGTTCCCAAAGCGTTGCCAGGGGTGTGATGCGAAGCTCGCCGATCAGTTCGTTGAAGGCAATCGAATAGTCAATGCCTTGCTCCAGCGGTACGCCGTTACGAGTGATCGTGAGAGCGGTTTCGGCAACGGTCGGGTCATTGGTGTTCAAGACCGTCAGCCCGTTGACACCAGTGCCTTCAAAAGGAGAGCTCGGGTCTGGACCGTCACCCAATTGAATGCGGAAGTTTTCCACAATGGGGTCGGCAACCATGACCGTCGTCAGTTCGGGATCAAGGTCAGCGCCCTGAATGTCGTTGTCGACTGGATTGAGCAAGAAGGCAAACGGTGCCTCAAAGTCGGAGACGTCGGTTGCACCGCGGTCAACGAAGTTACCGTTGCCGCCCGGACCAGCGCTGGAGTCCACTCGCAGCTGTCCATAGATGTCACGATCAGGAGCGAAAATTGGGCTTTCTGGAATCCCGAGTTCACGCTTGAAGTTGACATAGTTCAAACGGTCTTGCTCAACCTCTTGCGAGCTATCAACGGCCAGCGAGCTGCTGACCAGAATGTAGTTGCCATTGGCACGATCGATGAATAATGGATCGCCGTTGCCGCCTTGCAGGACAACCGTTCCGGCATTGCCGTTGTTCGCATTGTCCTGGAAGAAGTTCGTACGGATCACCGAGCCGGTGCCACCATTGGTGATGCCACGATTGAGATCATTGAACACGTTGTTCATGATGGTCGGGCTGGCCTGGCCGCTAACATTGATGCCGATTCCAGTTTGGTCGGCACCAACAAAGGTGTTGTTGACGATTCGGGCCTGAGGAACTGGCAGGTTCGGATTGGTGCCGTTCGCTCCAGCAAAACGCACTCCATCGCCACCGACGATCACATTGTTTTCAACCACCACACCAGGGACCAAACGCTCTGCATTCAATTGCGGGAACTGAATCACGGGGCCCACGTGTGGAACATTCCCGCCCGCTTCGGTGACGCCGGGTTCGATGTTGATTCCAACGGTGGCTGAATCGCGGATGAAGTTTGACTCCAAGATCAGCATGCCTTGAGCACGTTCGCGGTTGCGGTCCGCGTCAATCTCGCTGGAGTTCGGGTTGACCGTGCTGCTTTCAACAATGTGCTGAACGTTGGTGTCAAAGACAGACGTGACGGAGTAGTTCGGTGAACCAGGTTCGGTGATGTATTCGTCTTCCGTACGGCGAATCTCTAACTGGTACTGACCAAAGGCTGGATTGTTGAAGCCGCTTGGATCAACTGGCACGGTGGTGGTCCCAGCGTCGCTGTTGGCGCCGGTGACCATCTCCCCGCGTTCAGCGAAACCGATGATGATGTCATCGATAAAGAAGCCTTCGTGGTTGTTGTTGTTGCTTCGTACCGATCGATTGTTGTTCGTCAGTTCACCGACCGTTCCGAAGCCACCCTCAGGGGTCGTTCCAGCGGTACTGAATTCAAACCGCAAACGGAGGTCACCCCGATTGGCATTGTCTTCCGTTTTGGCGTACGAAGAAAGGTCGACTCGGGCCTGACGCCACTGTCCCGTGCCATCGTGGAGGACTTGTCGTAGTTGATTCTCGTCACTCTCGCGAAGATCGACTGGACGCACCGGGCGATTCTTTCCCGCATCCGAAAATTGACTTAGGAATGAAGGCAGTTCACCGGTATTGTTGGTGGTCAACAATTCCCAATCGCCGCCGTCTTCGCTGATGAATACGCGGGCTCGGTCGATCTCTTGCGTGTCACCATCACCCGTGTCTGTGTCCAAGAAGTAGTTGAAGTAGAGCGTCGGACGATCGTGATAATCCCAGTCAGCCAACGAGAAAGTGTTGGTGGTCATCGTGCCATAGCCACCACCGGGTAGGTTGATGTTATCACCGATGACTGGATTGCTTGTCAAATCCTGGTGATACGCAGCGGTCAGAATACCGTACTGACGGTTAACGTCAAACTGATTGTAGTCTGATCCCTCGGTCGTGTTGTTTTGGTACTGTTCCAACCCAAAGTAAAGGCTGGTTCCACCGCTAGAGGCAGCGCGAGTATCGTCCGGTGCCGCGTTAATCCCGTGTCCAGGATTGTTGCCGCGATGGTTCGATGTGTGCCAGAGGTTGAAGTCCAGAGGGGAGAAGGCAAGGCCGACGGCATTGCCACGCCCAAGGTTGATCGAGGTCGCATCGGCCAATCCATCGCCTGTGCTATCGAATTCCGTTCGCAAGATCCCCTCGATTTGAGCTGCATCTGAGAGGTCTGTTGCTGCATTAACAGCGTCCAGATCAATCGCAAACATCTCTCCTGATCGTGTGACGGCAAAGAGAACGTCTTTCAATCGTCCGCCTTCCACGTTCTGCGGTCCGAGTGCTAGGCCTTCGAATTCAAGTTCACCGTAAGAGGTAAGGCCAAAGTCAAACCGACGTTGAACCTGACCTGATCCTTTGTTGATTTCCAGGAACTCTCCAGCGCGGGTAACACCGAACAGGGAACCGCTTGAGAAGCCGCCAAACGCGAGTCCAGTCACCCGTCCCTCTAGTGGGCCTGCAAGACCATTGGCAGCGTTCACAGAACCATCCGACGCACTGGTGGACGGACCACTTTGTAAGGCAAGCGCCCCATCGGTGTCTTCTTGCTCACCAGCGCCCGCAAACCCTGTCTGTGTCGTCACGTTCGCTGTGAAATACTTGCGAACTTCGGCGCTGTTGTTGATCAAGCTGGCAATCGCACCAGCGGTCGGGTTGGGGTTGTTGTCGATATTGAGCGTCAACGTGCCTGTGGTGCGGTTGACAGAAACGCTGTTGTTGCCAATATCGTTCTCGTTGATCTGCAGCGTGAACTCGCCGTTGCTTCCAGGCACTTTTGATTCGATGCGAACTTGTGCGGAAGGCGCATTCGCATCGCTGACGGAGATTGTGCGACTGGCGAACGTGACCCCATTTGGTTGGATGTCACCTTTCTCACCCCAGGGCTGGTTGGCCGCTTCTGCGGCCGAGCCGTTGTTGGGATTCGCTCGGTACAGTTTCGAATTCTCAGTGATCCCGCCTCTCCAGGACTCGGTCTCAAGGTCCAGGTTGTCCGTACTGTTCTCGCGAACGGAATAATACAGGTCGTAGTTGTTGGTTCCGTTACGTTCCCACGCCAGTGCATCGACCCAGTCAGTGGTGGCGAGTTCCGAGAAGTCGTTATTGCTAACGGTTGGCTGAGCTGACGACGGAATATTGTCTGCCTGACTCGAAATGACGCTGCCGTCATCTGGGTTCAGTTGCACCAAATTTCCGACTTGGTTGATGTTGTCAGCGACTCGTTGGTAAGCCCATAGCGTTCCATCGGAACGCATGACGATGTCCTGGTAGTCGTTACGCGAGTTCGGTGTGTAGGAATTGACTGCTCCCCCGAAATCACCGGCAACCGTCGTGACTTCGCCGCCCGTAAATGGATCCACGGTGTAAAGCGCATCGGTGTCAGCATTCAGAACATCGGTCGTTAGATACAGCGCGACATCGCTAAACGTAAAGGGTGTGACGTGAGTGTCGAGTTCAAGGCTGGTTTCAACGTCCAGCAAAGCACCACCTGTTGGCAAGTGTTCCTCGCCGTTGGAAACGTATCCCTGTGATCCGATGTGATCCTCAATGACTCGTTCGACCGAGTTGACTGGTTCCAGGCGAGTTAATGCATCTCCACCTCGATTAAAGACTCCATTCAAGGTGGCAGGGATGGTGCCGGAACTCATCACGGCGACGAAGTAGTTGTTGTTGCCCTCGGCAGTGGTCGAAAGGTGAACGGGTCCGATGTAGGCGTCTTTCACGCTCAGCGAGCCACCACGCAGGTCTTCGATCTCCGACTGATCATCGGCGATGTTTGAGTCGCGGCCGATATAGATCAGCTCCAAGTTGCTATTGAAGACGGCGATCGTCGTGTCGCCTCGCACGGCTCCAGCGGAATAGTCGATGTCAAAGACGACGCCGACCGTGTTGTCACGCAGTCCACGTGGGTCGCTGCCGTAGTTGTCTGCGTCGACCTGAGCAACTTCAAAGCGATAGAAGTCCACATCGCCATGACTACTGAGCGATCCACCCAAGTTGATCGCGGCCAAGTCGGTCTCGAGCAGGTTGACCAACTGCTCGGCTCCACCGGCTGTATTGTTGCCTCCGTTATTTAGCTCGCCGGCGTCGCCGGTTAACAAGCTGTGTGCTGGCAAGCCACGAACGTCGATCCCGGTCGAAGCATAGCGAATGTCCGCGTAACGAACGGTAGAACCAGGGAACTCTTGCACTTGGCGTGCGCGAATCTGCAACGAGTACTCACCGCTGCTTTCACCGTCCAAGCTGCTGATGCGAACAAAGTACGTTCCCGACGCGCTGCTGCCCGGCAACTGGTAGAACATGCCTGGGTCGCGAATGTTACTGCTGTAATGGTCAACCCCTAGCACAGGGTTTTGGGTCAGGTTGCTTTCGTCAAGTTCGCCAGCAATCTCGTTATCCGACAGCGCGCCAGTCACGCCATTTTGGATCGATCGAGCCAGCACGGTGCCGGTTGGGCTGAGGACTTCGATGACGGCATCCAGGGTCATGTCCGTGCGATCAATGTCTAGCCAGACTCCTGTGCCCGGAGTGGCTTCGAAGCTGTAAACATCCCCGTCGGTTGAATCATCAGGGCTGATGAAACCATTGACCTCAAAACCAAGGCGACGGGTTTCATCGCCACCTGTTTCATCGGGAGCCAGTGTTCCCAAGAATTGTGACGTGTAGGTTGAGTCATTGATGTCGTTGCCAGTTGTCAGCGGGTTTTCAAGTTCGCGTTCAATGGCAACGTTGCGGTCGTTACTGAATTCGTCGAACCGCAATCCACGCCAGCCACCGGAGTTGCCCGTTGATGGGTTGGCCGAGTTGTTGGTGTTGTATGCGACCGCACCGGAAGGCGTGTAGCCAGCACCCACCGAGTCATCGCTTAAGTGTGTCAGGACAACCGGGTGGCCCACTGCACCTAACACGTGCACCGTGCCACCGATTCGATCGTGGATGTCCAGCGGCTTGCCAGTCGCCGTGAAACCAGCGTTGTTGCCAGCGAGTTTGACGATCAAGCTTTCGGTGTTGCTGCTCTGCAGGGTCAGGCCGCTGTAGGTGTGGTGGTTGCCAACGACAATCTCATTTCGCAGGACATGAACAATGTCCGTGTCGTCCCAAACCGTCTCCGTTGTCAGCGTTTGGCCGATGATTTCTAGACCGTTGGTTTGGTTGTTTTCCAGTGCGTTCAGGCGGATCAGTGGACCACGGTTGTCGTCGAACTGAGCGTAGCGATCGATCAGGCCGGTTGCCCGGCCGGGATCTCGCATGTTTTCAAACCGCATGGCATTGGCATTGATCGTCATCGCATCGCTGGCGTTGTCCCGAACAATGTTATCAACCAGGATGGGCTGTGCGCCGCGAATATAGATCGCTGCACCCGAGTTCGGGCCACGACCGCCACGGTTCGAATTGTCTGCGCCGCTGCCATTGCCATAGATTTCGGTATTGGCAATCCGCGCCCAGGCTTGGTGGATTTCGATTGCACCAAAGGTCGCGTCACCACCTTCAATCGGACTCAGGCCACCGCCGTAGGCGATGATCGCATGATCAAGGCTCGCGGAGGTCATGTGGCCGAAGTACAGCCCGCCCCAGTCGCCGGCATTGGGGCTGGAGTTTGGTGTGTTGTTGGAATCAAACGAGCCACTGCCGCCAAAGCGATCGTCGCCGAGTGAGGTAAAGACGATCGGGCGGTTGACGGTGCCTTCTGCGATCAAGGCGCCCGCACCACGCTCGGTTTCAATGCGAGCGTCAGACAGTTTCAGAACCGTCCCCGGATCGATGGTCAACCGGCCAGCGATGCGTGCTTGGAGTGCTCCACCGGGGACTTCAACTGGACCACCGGCTGCCCCATCAATCAACAGGTTTTCGGTCAGAATGTGAGTGATGCTGGTGTCATCAAAGCGTGCCGACTCCGTTAGCTTTTCAATCGAGCTGCCAAACTCCGTGGAGACACGAATGTACAGGCCATCGATGGTGTTGCGACGCAGGTAGTTTCCGTCAATGTCAGGACCAATTCGGTCGACACCCGCGGAGGTGTAGAAGCTCTCGGCAAAGCTATTGGGCGTGGCCGACATTGCCGAATCGGCGCTCTGCCAGATGTAGTTGAATGAGACCGTGGGCCGAGCGTCAATGATGTTGACGGGGTTGTAGACCGCTTCTTCCGATTCAACAACCACTTTACCACCGCCATGCTTGATGTCAGCATGGTTGATGTGATTCAGGAAGATGCCGTGATCTTCCAGGTCCGAATCGTCACGCATCACGATACCACCAAAGTCACCCGATCGGACAGTGATGTTCAGGCCGTCGGAATTACCGCCAGCCGTGTCGTCGTGGTAGGAACGCAAGAAGACCGAGCGCTCGGGGGTTCCCAAGATTTGGATCGCTGATCCTTTGCGGCTGACCTGAGCGCTAGAAGTCCCCGCGTCAAGATTGGCTTTGCGCATTTTCAGCAACGCGCCAGCGTGCAGCATTGCGGTGACACCCTGAGGGACCAAGAAGTCCGCGCCGTCTTCTAGAGGGAAGCCACTGACATCGTCACCAATCAGATAAGGCTGGTTGTCTGCGATCGTATCAACGTTGCCATCCAAACCACCGTTGCCCACAATCTGGACCAGGTTAGGTGTGTTCAGCAAGGTTGGCGAATCTTCTAGGTCAAGATCATTGACGCCAGAGAGCTGTACGACACGGCCTTCAATCGTTGCGGTCACACCGTTCAATGCAGAGCCGTTGATCGCTGCCTGAATCGCGGTCGCGATGTCAGCAGCACTGTCGCTCGTTGGATTGATCGGAGTGGTGCCACCACCAAAGGTAAACGTGATTTGGCCAAAGCCATCGTCAATGGTGAAGGATTCGCCGCTCAGGTCGCCGCCGTCACTGGGGATGACCAATCGTGAGCCTGCGGCCGTCAAGGCATCCGAAATGCGGCTGAACGGGTTGCTCGTCGATCCAGTCTGGTTGTTGGCGAGGTTGGTCTTGTCGACATAGATCGACGTGTCGGTGTCACTGGACTGGAACCAGAAGCGGTGCACGCCACCAGGAGCGCCATCTTGATCACCGTCCAGTGCCGTGCCACTGGTGTCGGTTAATGAACCGTTCAAGGACGAAGCGCTAAACGAGAGTCGCAGTTCGTAGTCGCCTTGGGTGGACCCGTTGGAACCAGAGTTTTCGACCTGAGGATCGTAGTTCGTGTTGCCTGTGCTAGAGACGCCAACAAAGTAGGTGCCGGCATTGACAGGGACGGAGATGTAAGAGTCCGAGCCAAAGTACTGATCGTTTTGGGCGACCAGTTCAAGCTCACCGGTCAATGCGTCTTGGCGGAAGAGCTGCAGGGCGCTGTTTAGCAAGCTGGGATTGCTCAGCCGTTCAGCGAAGGTTTCTAGCTCCAGCGTCCCAGGTTCGCTCACATCGAACTGATACAGGTCGATGTCGTTACCACTGAGCGGTTGTTGCCGACGAATGTGTGCCAGGTCATGGTCGCCTGGGTAAACTGCAGCGCCATTCAAGTAGCTTTGTTGGCCCATGGTTGCGGGCAAACCGTAGGCGTGAGGCAGTTCCAATGCGTGCCCCAATTCGTGGATCAGAACATTGGTGAAGCTGTCGCCAAAGAAGCGGTTCGAGTTGTCCCAGACGTTGCCGTTCATGACAACAAACCCAGGGCCACCCCAGCTGGTGCCACCGTTGGGGTCGTCGTCGGGGACGATCGATCGTGTATCGCCCTTTCCGACCGCAAGTCGACCGCCCTGTGTGGGACCGTTTGAAGGAACGGCTTCAATGAATTCCCAGCCCGAGTACTTGGCGTAGATTTCAAAAATCTGACGCGCAATCTGTTTTTCAGATTCGGTGATTAAGTTTGGATAGGGATTGCCTAAGGGATCGTCACCCAGGGTGTCGGGGAAGTAATAGTACCGCGTTTGGATCGCCTGAGGTGCAACGGGGCCAATGCCTTCAGAGCTGGAATTGACGTGGTCGTCATTCTCGACCAAGTTGCGGTGGCCAGGCTCGTCGTTGGCCCCTGGTGGCAGCAGGACATTGGGAAGCCCGCTATTGTTGATGCTGCGGCTGAACTGGACGGTCGTTTTGCCCAGTGTTCCCAGTTGCGTCGCTGATTGAGTCGACGAATTGGAGTTGTTGGTGCTAACGTTCGTTCCCGTGGTGGAAAGATCCAGCCGGTAAGCGCCGGTTGATGCGGCTCCAACGCTGCGAACTTGCAAGAAGTAGTTCCCGCCGGCCAGTCCCCCTGCGAGATAGTTCAGAACTGCACCGGGAGCCGTTGCACCCGCGGTGGCAATTTCGACACCGCTTTGGTTGGTCAGAACCACTTCAAGTTGCAGTTCGGCGCTTGAAGGGAACAAGCCAATGCTCAGGTCATCACCGGGCAAGACATTGACTTCGTAATAGTCGACATCCGTTGCATCATCGCTGACGCCGCTGGCATCACCAAGGAAGCTATTGTCAACAAAGGTTTGCCCCGCGAAGAGCGTGCCAACTTGGACGGCATTGCTTTGGAGGTTGTCGTCAGCCAGAGGTTGCCCGATGTCCAATCGGAACGTGCCTTCGGGAATGTCCTGGGCGAAGGTCAGCGTGGCCGTATTGGTGTTGGAGTCATAGCTAACCGTCTGCGGTAGGATCGTTGTGTCATCAACCGAGGTCTCGCTGACTTCGGTATTTGTCAACCGATAGAATTTGGGATCCTCGGCCTGCTCTTGGTCGAGTGGTTGATCGTCAAAGTGAACGACGATTTCGTTACTCGCCTGTTGCAGGTTTCCGTTGCCATCACGACTGATGGGTTGGGGAATCACTGAAACGACTTGCGCACCGCGATCGAGTCGGAAACTCTGAACGAGGTCCAAGCCGTCATTAAAGGCTTCACTGCCGCGGTTTTGCAGCGGGTTCGCACCGGTACCGACGATGCGGATTTGGTACCAATCGTCCGGCATGGCGACGGCAGGATCGTTCGCATTAAACGCTGCGTCGCTGGCAGGTCGGAACACGATCTGCTGCAGGTTCGTGACGTCGTCTTGGCCCGGCTCTTGCAAGCCGATGTAGCCCATCGCGACGTCGATTTCGTTGCCGTCGCTAAAGGTTCCATCACCACCGGAGCGAACCAGTTGCACGGAATTGCTGGAGATCGATGATTCGTCCAGGTCGGCGCCGCCGCGGAACAGCAGGTTGAAATCGCGGGGAGCCGTTTTCAGAACGTCGCCATCTTCTAGCAAGGCGCCTGCATCGGGGCGAATCGCAATCAGCTCCGGCCCGGCGAGCAGGTTCCGGTCCTCAAGCTTTTGCACCAGGTTCTGGCGTGCTGTGGCCTTGCTCCGTTGACGTTTCTTCTCGTTTCGCCGTTTAGAGATCTGAGAAAGCCGAGAACCAATGCGTCGAAAACTCATCGTGCGATCCAAAAATCAATGTGATTATTGCCGCTTGTGATCCAATGCAGGACACAGTCGGCACCCAACAGGGAAGGTTGGGAAATGAAATAAGTAATAAGCTAGCTATCCAGGTTGCATGCCGAGCGAAACCGTTTCATGCGGTTGCCTCACATGCGGTGACGCGTCTTCTGCACGAAGTGGCGTCCCTGGGAGTGTCTTTTGTGGTACGTCAATGGTGTGTTACGGCGAGGTGCAGTTCAAAGCCCAGCCAAGCAGGGGATTATCCTTGGAACACGTTCGCCGTTCTATTGTGCTCAATCCACCACCCGGTTGCAGACCGAGGCGGCGGGATTGCGCGAATTACTTTCGTTTTTCACCAATGCGATGATGGCATTCAAAATTGAGAAGGCTCATCAAAGCGTCGGATCGAAACCGTTGTGATCGAGGTCGCTGTCGTCGAGGTCCCAGCTACCAAGGGCGTCATCGACATCCTGCTCGCTGACCTCTGTCGGATCAATCCACAGCAGGTCGTCGTTGCTTGCGGCACGAGCGTTGGCAGGGGATTCAATTTGCAGATTTGTCAGCAGGCTATCGGTGATCTCTTCGCCACTGGCGGCGCTTTCAACCGGCAGGACGACGCGAGAAGGCAGGCCTTGGCTTGAGGGGTTGACCAGCACGGAGCTGCTTGATGTCACGATCTCTTCCGGTGCCGCTTGGGATTGCAAGGCACCGATGACATCTAACGCATCATTCAGTTTGACAAAGCCGTCACCGTCGACATCGACGTACGGTGGTGGAGCGGTGCCAAGTTCCGAAACGGGAACGGTCAAGTTGCCTTGGCTCGATGCTCTGACCAAGGTGTTGATCACCAACAGGGCATCGATGGGCGAAACAAAGCCGTCTCCGCTGACGTCGTATCGGTTGGTCGAATTCTGGAACAGTGACGGACCGAACGTTAACGTGACGGTTCCCGTTCGATTGCCTGTTTGTGCATTTCCATCGGAAATCACATAGGTAAACGAGTCCTCGGTCACAGGTTGGTTGGAGCCGTCAACTGTCGTGGTGTTGGTGTAGATGAATGTTCCGTCGGAGTTGAGTTCCAGGACTCCGAACTCAGGTTCGGTGTTGGAAACAATCGTCAAGACATCATCAACATCGACGTCTGAGTCATTGCCCAGCAAGCCATTGGCAGGGTCTTGAACCTGCAATGACGAGCCGATTGGCACGATGTATTCGTCCGCACGAGCCACTGGAGCGTCCGGTTTGGATTCGACATCTACGGTGAACAGGTGCGAGGCACGGAATTCGCCGTCGGACACTTCGATCTCAATCGTGGCCGTCCCAGACTGGTTCGGCTGTGGCGTGATGACCAGTTGGTTCGACGTGTTGCGAGTGATCGAGCGGATCAATGGGTGACCCGCAATCTCGGTTGTCGATGGAGCGATCAAGCTGTCCAACCGAAGCACTCGGAAGCTCAGCTGATCATTGTCTGGATCAAAGAAGACCCTGTTCAGCTCTTCGATCGCCGGCTGATCTTCCACCGTTTCCACAGGGTCCAAGCTTCCGATCACGATCGGTGCATCGTTGATGTTGGCGATGTTAATCGTGATGTCACGGACCGTCTCAAGTGGCGGTGGCGGATCATCATTCGGATTGTTTGGATCAGGATCTGGCAGTGGAACTTCACTGGCCGTCACAGTCAGAATGATCGTGCCCGAGCCGAAGGCGTTGCGAGTCAGTTCCAGGATGCTGCCACTGACTTCCGCTTCAACCGCTGTCTGATTCCCCGGAACGCTGGCTGTGAATGTCAGTGCATCGTTTTCGGGATCCGTGAACCAAGTCGACAGGTCGTAGGTGTCGATCGTGGCGTTGGGTTTGCTTTCAATGAAGTTCAACGTCGTGATGGGGTTGTTGCCACCGTCTTTCTGGCCGTTGACACCTTGGAAAACAGGGGCGTCATTGGATCCAAAGACCGTGATCGTCACGGTCCCAGTGCTGGTGGCACCCAGATTATCGGTTAGCTCATAAGTGAACTTATCATCACCGCTGAAGAATGCTGGCGGGAAGTACTCGAGCTGGCTGGTGCCATCTCTGAAGACAAGGAATCCTCCGCGTTCGGTTCGCAGTGGTTCCGGCTGGTCAAACTGAGCGGTATCGATTGTTCGCGTCTGCTGTTGATCGACGGTTTCGTTTGTTGGGCCAGCGGTGTCGTTGGCAATTAAACCCGTGGGGCCAAAAATATCGATCAGCTTGGGAACGCCTTGGTTGGTGGTGACGAAGTCATCACCCGCGACCGGTGCATCATTGATCGGTTGGACCAAGATGGTCATGGTGCCAACACGATCTGCGGTTTCAACGGTTTGGCCGACCCCTGGTTCATCCGCAACCACGTACACGAATTGATCGGTATCCGTCGCAGACGTGCTAAAGAAGTCCAATGGAGGCGTGTAGATCACTTCGCGTCCACCGTCGACGATTTCTAGGAAGCCACCTTTCTCCGTCCGGAAACTTGTGACTCCATCGCCCACGGTATCAAACACCATCGTTTGATCCAATTCGTTTGCAGGACCAGGGACGTAGAACGGATCAATCAGGTCTTCGGCAAGGAAGCTGAAGGGTGTGTCTTCGTCTACCAAGTCTGTGCCCAATTCAACCGGTGCGTCAGCGACCGGTTGATCGTTCACTGGCAGCACCGTGATGTTCACGGTGATGTCCTGGTTGCTGACCAAGTTATGAGCTGGATTCGACTGCACATCGGTCACACGAGCGGTGAAGCTGACGTCACCATTGAAGTCCGATTCAGGAACGAACACAAACGTACCATCGGCTTCCAGTGTCAGGATGCCACCCAAATTGCCATCGGCGTCATACAGTGGTTCGTCGGTGACGATGTCTTCTGCAAAGATGCGAAGCGTGTCGCCCTCGTTGTCAAACACGTTGGACAACAGACCATCGTCCCCAGCAAACAGCGGCGAGGAGCTGCCGTCGGCATCGCGGACTTGAAGCACGGTGTCTTCGTCAACGCTGTAATCAAGCGAGCTTTCGTTGACCTGTGGCGGAGTCCCGTTCAGGATCATCACCGCATGGTCTTCGACTTCACCACTGAGTGACAAGCCTGTGGGGAGCAAGCCACCGGTGCGTGAAATTCTGAACCGAGCCGTGCTTGGCGTTGGGAACAAGGGGTTCGGCGTGGTGTCAGGCAAATAGGTGTCAAAGGTCAGCCACTGAGTGCCATCGCCACTGACTGCCAAGCTGGTCTGTGGAAGAGCCGTCTCTGGATCAGCTCCTTCCTCGTAGAACCGAATGGCTTCACTGGGGTCCCAATCGCCATCGCCATCGTAATCCACCCAGCCTTGCAAGATGCCCGATCCAGTGACCAAGACGCTAATCGGCGTTACCAATTCGCGGTTGAAGGCACCGGTGGGGTTGCGGTAGCTGATGAATGAGATGCCGTCTTCGTCGTCGCCATCAATGGTGACTCCATCGGCAGACATCTCGACTGCGGCCAACTGGATGCCGCTTTCTTCAATCGCGGCAACAATGGCTTCGTAGATCGACTCGTTGGAATTCGGTACCACAGGCTGAATGGCGAAGTGATCTTCGTCAAACCGACCATCGAGGTCGAATTCCAATGTGACCACTTCCAGGCCGTTGTCGATGACGATCAGATTGCCTTCGCTGATCAGCGGAGACACGCTGTCGTTGATCGAGATGGTCGTCAACTCTTCGGTGTTGACGTCGAACAGCACGCCTTCGGTTGTGACAAGCACTGGCAAGTCGTCTGCCAACGCATCGCTTGACGAACGGCCATCGATTTCCGCATCGATCTTGGTTCCCAGGTACAAGCCGTCATCGATGACGTGTCGAGCACCGTCGTTTTCAACCGAGGTTGGGTAGCGACCAGGAACATTGTTGACAGGGTCAGCTGCATCACCAAAGTCTCGAGCCACCACTGGCATCAGAATGGTGAACTGAGTGGTGTTGTCGTCTCGGTTTGCTTCCAGTGGGTTTCCTTGAAGGTCACGAATCGCTGGTAAGTAGTACTCTTGTACAGGCCCGTCGATCAACACGCCATTTTCAACAAACAGTGTGTCGCCACCGCGAATGGTCGCCGACAAGGTTGTCACGCCAGGCGTCTCGACATTCACGCTGTTGATCGCCGAAACGATCGATCGCATCACTTCCTCTGCCGAATCGGACGGTGAAACGCTGATCGCGACAGCACCGCCAGGAACACCGCTCAGACGCAGCGAAGGAGCCAGCGACACATCAATGTTCGTGCCGGGCAGATCGTTCAGTGCGATCCTGCCGTCAGCGTCGATCATGGCGTCAACGTCTAGCAGACCTCGGTTATTGTTGATCGCGTTTTTCAGAGTCTCTGAAACCGCCTCAACTGAGCTGCCCGCTAGGAAGGACACAGGAATGTTGCCTGGGGCAACGCCGCCACCATCACCCACTGAGTCAAACTCGTAGGTCACCGTGAAGCCATTCTGCGTGATCGAGAACAGTTCGCCGTCGGCGACGATGCCTCGTCGGCTGGCCAGGCTACTGTCCATCGTGTCCACGCGATCGGTTTCGATCAGACCCAGGGAAATCACTCCATTGCCCTGATTGCTGGCAACCACGCCTGCACCTGACAGGTTGACGACGAACGAGACGATGTCAGCCAATGTGTCTTGATCGGTAAACTGTGTGAATGGAATACGAATGGCTGTGACGTCGTCCATAACCCCATCGGAGTCAAATTCATAGCGAATCGGCGTTCCAAACGGACTGAAGATCGTGAAGGTTTCGCCATCATCTGGTGGTAGCGATGGAACGACCAGTTCAAGAGGACCAAAGATCTCTAGCGTCGACGAACCCGTCACATCGGGTGTGCCAACCACGTCAATGCTGGAACCGGTGATCGTCAAACCAAGGCCAGACTGACCCCCCAGTTGCAACAAGCCCGCTGCATCGGTATTGATTTCCGAGGCAAGCAAGCCCGGGATCGTCCGAGGACGCAAGATTCCAGCAATCGTCTCAGCCAGTTCTTGGCTGCCGCTCAATCGCGTGAAGTCGACCGCAAGGTTGTCATCGGTAACACCATCGTTAAACGGTGCACTGCCCAGAACGCGTTCGTCGGTGCGGTTCATTTCCAGCACGACCGGATCAGAGCCATCGCTTGGCTCCAGCGTTAGCAAGTCGCCATCACCAGGTGTGCGGCTGACGCCCACTGTGCGAATCACGCCCCCCAGGACATCGACGGTTCCGTCTTCCGGAAGCCCCAGGTAAATCACTTGATCAACCACCGATGGGGTGATCGACAGTCCAGAGGAAATGATGGCGGTTTCGACCAATGCGATGACTTCACCGCCGGTCAAAGGAACCGTCAGGTTGCCCAGTGGATCGGGTTGGTTGGTGATGTCGATTGGCAGAACGTTGGGGCCCGGATTTGGCGAGTTGATGTCGACAAATTCAAACGTTTGAGTCGTCAGTCCATCGAAGATCTGGAACTGATCGCCGACCGCGACGCCGCCCACATCTGATCCCGATGTTGGCATCTGCAAGCCAAGTGCTTTGGCTGACAATTCCAGGCGACTGGTGGCGATGTCCAGGCGAGTATTGGCTTCGCTGCCGATGATCACCGTCGGTCCATCAACCAGCACGTCAACATTCAGTTCGATGTTCGCGTCGTTGATTGCAGTGGTAATTGCCGCTGCGATGTTGTTGGCAATGTCGTTGCGATACTGCACCAGTTCAGACGGCTCATTGGGCGTCGCTTCGCTGGGCAACGTCACCGGAATGCTGGTTGGCAACGTTGAGTTGTCGGAATCGAACTCAAAGATCACCGGTGGGCGTAGGCCATCATTGATGATGAACACACCGCCGTCGATCAGACCGCCAGTGTTGGTGCCTTCAATCGGAACGGTTAACGCAAGTGGATCAGGCAGGCGAAGCACGTAACCTGATTCGAACTCAAAGACCACGCGACCGTTATTCGAATCGGTCATCGTGACTCGATCGCCATCAACAACCTTGTTGCCCGCAGGAGCTTTCAAGACGGAGCGATCTTTGTTGTTCAGTTCCACGCGGTAAGCACGATCAGGACGCCAAATGCCGGCCAAAGCCGTCAGCGTGATGATCTTCTTGGTCGCGTCATAGTTGAACGTGTAGTCCAAGCCTTCGGTCAACAGCACGTCATTTTCAAAGACGGTGATGTTTGCACCTTGGGGACGCAGCCCTTCGATTTCAGAAACCACAACCGAGTTGTTGTCGATACCGGAACCAAAGAATGGATCCGAGGCGTCACCAGAGTCTCGCAACTGGATGCGAAGCTCGGTGTACACGCCCGAGTCCAAATTGATGAAGCCAATGTTTGGATCGGTGTCCAGGCCTTCAGCATCGTTGTCACGCGGCACTTCAGCAATCGCTACAGGACCGATCACATCCGCCAGTTCGTTTGCACCACGGTCACCAAAGACTGCTGAACCCTGGCCCGTGTTGGGGTACAACGCATTGTCCGCTCGCAGGATGCCGGAACCGTCACGCGATGGTGCCAGTACGTTGCTGATCGCAATGCCTACCGAGCTCTTGACGATTTCCATGGCACTTCGTTCACGCAGCGAATCGACGTTGCGGTCGATGGCCGGACTGAACGGTGCTGGCAGGAAGTTGTCTCCGCCTGCGTTGACCAACACGAGGTCGCTGGTGGTGGCGGTGATGTTGAAGTCATCGGTACCGCCGTTGATGTTGCTGGGGCCAATCCCGCCGTTGGTGGTCAGGCCTGCTGCGGAAGACATCGAACGTGAGTGAATGGTCGTCTGCGTCTCGTCGTATTGGAACAGAGTACCAACAGCGACCACTTCGACGGGTTTGATGTTCCGGTCAGCGGGGCTGCCAGTGCCAACACGTGCACCGCTGGCGGTGGACTCCGAGATCACAACGCTTTCGTGAAGGTTGATCAAGACGTTGTTGAGCAACGCGGGACTTGAGCCAGGGGTCACCATGATCCCGGTTTCGTTGATCAATTGATCGGTGTCACGACCAGGGTTGGGATCCAGAGTGAAGAAGCCAGCTTGATTATGCAGCTCAACCTTGGCAGCGTTCTCAAGGAAGACGTAACGCTCGGTCGTTCCGTCACCAGGGCTGTACCGCCGATCGTGACCAAAGCCATCGTTGATACCAAACCCACCGCGATTGCCTTTGAACGTGTCAAAGTCACTGGTTCCTGTTCCAGGGTTGGCTGACGAACCATCGCGGTGCAGGATCGGAGTGAATTCCAACCCTTCGCGAATCGGGTTGTTGATGCCTTCGTTTTCACCCTCAAAGCCACCCAGTGCCGTTGCACGCACGCGAGCAATTGGGCCGGGAGCGGCATTCCCTTGGTTGTTGGGCAGCGGAGAACCGCCGCTGTTGTAAGGCTCCATCGCAGCGCTAATCGCACGCATGATGTCGCTCAAGTAGTCTGCTTGACCAACAGGCACAACAACGTTAGGTGCTTCAGGATCATTGTCGACTCCGCCAGAGAAGACGAATTCAACCTTGT
Organism: Stieleria bergensis; assembly: GCA_007745635.1. Lineage (GTDB taxonomy): Bacteria > Planctomycetota > Planctomycetia > Pirellulales > Pirellulaceae > Stieleria > Stieleria bergensis. The sequence goes on along the minus strand of CP036272.1, from coordinate 4,921,073 downwards.
TGGTATTCGAATTCAATCCCGGAAGGTCTGGAATCTGTGTGACGACAATCGATGCACCGGAGGTGAGCAACTCTCTGCCTCGCATCCGCTGCCCATCGCGAGGGTTGGGAGTCGTCGGGGCAGGGCCGATGACGAAGCTTCGTGGTGCGTAGGTTTCCAGGTTAACGGTGTACACGCCTGTCTCGCTGGCCGGGAAGTTCAAGTCTCGGTCAGACAAGGTGAACGGGTCGTAGGAGACATTGCTATTCGCACTGACTGCGACAAAGTAAGTGCCCTTCTCTGGTGCAAAGAAGTTTGCAAAGGGGTCGCGGTCATTGTCGGCTTCGGCGCCACCACCACCTGGATTCAGGTGACTGGGGACGGCATCCGAAGTGCTGACCGTTGAGGGAGCACTGTTGGCGTTGGTGAAGGTTTGGACTTCGCCGCGAGCATTGAAAATCTGCACGGCGGTGTCGGCTCCACCAATGTCTGGAGAATCAATGTCAACAATCAGTCGGTCACCAACATCCAGATTCACTCGGTACATGTCCACGTCGCCGGTCGCTGGCACAGGGGCCAGGTTGTTGCCGATGGATGTCGTGCTGGTGTAGACGTTGCGGTGGCTTTCGCCCAACTTGGTGTCAATCGCTTCGGACAACAAGTCATTCGCTTCGGTGTTGTCCTCTGGGAACAAACTCTCTTGACCATCGGATCCGTAGATCGTGTTGTTGATGATGCGAGGGAACTGCTGGACCGATTCTGCAATCGGAGCAAAGTCAGATTTCACAACCGCCGATGTGTTGACGTAAACCCCCGTCACACCTTCCAGGTAAACCGCAGCATTGAACCATTCCATCGGCTGTGGGTCAGGGATCAGGTAGGTTGGCGTGTCGAATTCCAGTGACCGATCACGGAAGTGTGGAGAGGGGCCAACGGTGGCGTGAACAAGTTCCGCCAGGCCGTTGGTGACCAAGATGCTACCTTGGATCGACTGCACCAAAGACGCTGCCATTTCCAGGGAAGAGTAGCCCTGAGGAATCAGGCTGCGACTGTTGTAAACCGACGGTGGTCCGTTGTCTCGGAAGTAAACAGGGACATTTCCGTTGCGGACGCCATCTCCTGCACCACTTGGCACGATGCCGCTGACGAGGTCGGCCTCACTGATGTCTTCAAACTCGAAGGTGACACGTGTTCCGGCAGCATCAATGGTAATGGTCGAACCATCGCCAACACCTTGGAAGAAGGCGTCGGCCATGTCCAACACCCAGGGTGCGGTCTGACCATCTACCTTCACACCGGAATATCCAGCTTGGTCAATGGTGTTATTGGAAACCACGATTCCGGGAGCCATGCCGCCAATCACTGATTCGTTCAGCGTCGGCAGATTGATTGCGTAACCCGGATAGGCGTTGCCTAGTGGCGGCATCTGCAGGATCGGATGCGATCCGTCGGGTTTCGCGTTCATGCCCAGCGGCAGCGGACCAAACGGACCGCCGTCACGAATGTCTTCAGGGTCGAGATCACGGGTGCCGGGTTGTGACCAAATCCCAATCGATCGGACATCGCTAATTTGGTTCGAATCAACAATCACCTGGCTTTGGGTTCGCACATAGTTGCTGTCGCCCTGGCCGTCGTGCAGGATCGCGGGCATCAACAGATGACCCTCCGCGTTGGTTTGCAGTGTTGTCGAAAGCGCGTCATTGGCACTGAAGACGGGGGCTAGCGAACCACGGGCTTCGCCACTGAGGGCCAAGCGTCCATCGGTCATGTCGCCCGTGGCATCGCCCGAGACTGCAGCCGCTTCGATGTCAATGTTGCGTTGCAAGTTGATCGCGGTGCGAATCGCTTGGGCGACCTCCGCTGGCGTGTCGGTTGTGCTGAACAGAACCGGAGTGTTGCCGAATTCGATGGTGCCCGCTGTGGTGGTGAATTCGAAGACCTGGTTGCTGGCTCCGTCGCCTAACACAAACGTGTCACCGTCGCTTAGTTGGCTGCCAGCTGGGGCTGCCAGCGTGACGCCCTGGATATGGCGATCGTTGGTGTCAAAGGACTGAATGAACGCATAGCCATCAGACGTTTCATTGGCATAGCTGGTCGCGATACGGGCTTCCAGTTGATACTCGCCCGATCCACCGGAACCGGCAAAGGTGTTGAAGCTGTCAACGCCCTGTGGCGCGTTGAAGATGCTTTCACCACGCTCGGCAAAACCAATGATGATGTCGTCAATAAACAAACCGTCATTGTCGCCGACGGTGACCTCGTCGGTGGCGTAGTCGATTTGCAGTTGAATGCCAGTGTGGCCAACAAATTCATCCAGTTCGGTGATCAGTTGTTGGTACCGACTGCTGTCGTTCAGAGCCCCGAACAGATCGGTGCCACCGGGATTTTGATCGCTGGTCATCGTGATGGTCACCGAGTCACCAGCCGATGAATCCAAACGATAGTTCAAATACAGTCGCGGCAGGTCAGCCGCAGAGTAGCCCGTCAAGTCAAACGCCTGCGACGTCAGGGTTGTCGACTCGGCATTGAGACGCCGATTGTAGCGCAGTACGTTATCCGAATCGGAGTTGGTACCGAACTCATGGTTCTCAACCGACACGTGCAGCCGGTAGGTCGCTGAAGTGTCAATGATTGGCGTGCCACCAGAGGATCGGATGGCGCCAGTGGGGGACACGGCAACTGTGACATCGTCTGGAGCGACCGCGATAACATAGGTGCCCGCCACAATCGTGGGACCACCGGGCTCGTTAGAGTCCATGAACGGGTCAGAAAGGGTGAAGCTTCCATCAGCTCCATCGACCGTGCCGGAAATGAAATTTTGGTCAACCAGTTCGTAGCTGCCGTTACCCACTTCTCGGAACAGGTGCAGCGTCGTGTCGACACCGCTGGGGTCTTGGACGATCGAACGAAGACCAAAGTCAATGTCGATAATGACTCGGTCGTCATCATTGTTGACGGTGAACTCGTAAAGGTCAGCCGCGTCGCTTTGCAGTCGGCCGTCGACGGAAATGTGTGGGATCAGCTCCGATGTATCCCTCGGAGAGGAGATGAATCCGCCGCCAATTTCGTCGTTCTCATTGACTGTCCATGGCAGGGCGTCCAAGGAAGCGGCTCGAGCAGCACCACCGACATCTTCAGGAGCGTCGCCAAGAGCGACAGTCGATTCGCTGAAGACTTGACCAAAGACGTTGGTATTGTCCGTGCTGCCGTCGTAGTGGGTTTGAACACCGTGTCCCGGTAGAGTGTCAGCGACGACACTGAAGTTGTTGTCGTTGATGTCTGACTCTGTGAAGAAGTCAGGGACGACGGGGCCATCGGCAGTGGTCGGCGGAGGGTTCAGGTCAAACCGCGCGTCCGCGATGCGGCGAACGGAGTTGATCGGTTCACGCCGAATGCGATCGGTCAGCAGAAACGCGTTTGGTTCCACTCCGGCACTGGTGATTGCCACGTAGTAGCTGCCTTCGCGAAGTGTGACAGGTCCAATCAGCGGATCGCCGGTTTCAATCGAACCGCGAGTCAGTTTCTCCGATGGATCATTCTCGCCATTCGGACTGGTCAAGTCATCAAAGATATTGCTGTCGGTGCCGAACAGAATCAGTCGTGGCTGTTCCGTTTGATCGAACTCCCCGTCAGGATCATAGAAGATGCTGATGTTGGTGTCCGGGCGATTAAACCCAGCGGCATAGTCAACATCGAAGATAAACGAACGCAGGTCGTTGACCACTTGATCGTTACTGACATCGATCTGGTAAAAGTCAACGTCCGCTTCGTCGCCCAATTCACCCGCAACGCCAATCACACCGGACTGGTTGGACAGGATGTTGCCCAGGTACTGAGCACGGTTGAGTGGTGCTTCGTTAAAGAGCGATGGGTAGACTGCCGGGAATTCCGGTGGAATGTACGTGTTGATTTCGTCATTCGATGACCAGATGTCATTGTTCTGACCTCGCACTCCGTCACCAAATGATTCGTTTTCGCGAGCTTCGGCAACCAGTGGTGAACTGGTCATCAAGCCGCGAACATGAACCCCATGATTGGCAAAGCGAATGTCGGTGTAACGAACAACGCTGCCTGGGAACTCTTGATCTTCGGTCAATCGCAATTGCATGCGATAGCCACCCTTCGTTTGACCACCAAGTGCATCATCCGGGTTGACCGATGCACTGCGGACACGCAAGAAGTAGGTACTGCGTGCGTTTGGATCGGAGGAGTTGCCCGTTAGCGAGAAGTGAATCCCCGCGTCACGTGGGTTGGTGGTGTCGTGGTCACGGTAAACGCCGAAGACGCCAAACTCGCTGTACAGCGGATCGCGTGCTTGCAGTGAAGTGGTGGTCCCTTCATGGCTGGGATCCAAAATGTCGACGGTTGACCCATTGGCAATTTCAGTTCCACTGTCGTTGCTGCGAGCCAAGACATTGCCGTTGGCGTCTAGCAATTCAACGACGGTGTCCAAGGTGAACGAAGTCTTGTCAACGTCGATCCAAACTTCCGTGCCTGGCGTGCCGATGAAGCTGTACGTATCGACATCGTCATCGTTGCTAAGGAAGCCTTCGATTTCGAAGCCTTGTCGCTGCGTTTCATTGCTGGAGAGCAAATCTTTCGCCAGCTCGCCAAGGACTTGTGCGTTATCCACGGTGCCGTTTAGGCCAGGCGCTAGCTCGGTCGAGAGTTCGTACTCCAAGACCAGGTCAACGTTGCGATCATTGCTGAACTGATCCAGCAAGATGCTTCGCCAGTCATTGGGCTCAGGACGTGAACTGATTTTGTCACCATTGTTGTCGGTGAACTGAGTTCCGTCAGGCGTTAAACCTGCACCAACGGTGTCGTCTTTGTAGCTGGTCAGAACAACGGGGGCGTCGGGGTAACCAAGGACGGAGACTGAGCCGCCGATTCGACCAGCGGCATCGTTGGGGGTGCCGGTTGCGGTTAGCCCGGTGCCAATGGTTGGGCTGTTGGGTGTGCCTTGGCCATCTCGCTTGCCGTTGACAAATTCAGAGTCTTGGTCGCCCAGCTTGATGACCAAGCTTTCATCAGGACGCGAACGTAGCTTCAGTCCGCCGCTGGAATGGAAGTTGTCGACCACGATGGAATCGAACACCAGGTGCACCATGTCGGTGTCGTCCCAGACGCTTTCGGTGACAAGATTGCCACCGCGAATTTTCATGCCGGTGATCTGGTTCAGACCGGGCAAGTCGTTGTCTTCGTAGCGGTTGTAACGCACCAACGGACCGAAGTTGTCGTCCAGTTCCGAGTAGCGATCAATCGAGCCGGTCGCGCGACCAGTGTCCACGCGACGTTCACCGTTGAACGAATCAACATCGATGTGGATGATGGCCCCATCGTTGCCGTTTGGCCCACCACTGAAGGTTTCAAACGTATCGTTGTCGACGAAGGTGTTACCAACCAGGATTGGCTGGCTGCCACGGATAAAGATCGTTGACGGAGCGACCGCCATGCGACCAAAGCGGCCAATGGGGCCTGCGCCATCTTGGCCGTCATTGTTGAATTCAAAGCGAGTGTTCGTGATCCGGCCTTCAGCCTGTTGCAGTTCCAACGGAACAAAGCCACGGGTCTGACCGCCTTGCAGCAAGCTGATCCCACCGGCATAGGAAACCACACCGTGGTCAATGAAGACCTGTGACAGCGGGCTGGCGTAAATGCCGGCCCAGTCGCCCTTGCTGGCCAATTGTTGGATGGGTGCGTCAGCATCGTTGTTGGTGTCAAACGTGCCACCACCACCGAAGCGATCGTCCAGCAAACTGGTCATCACAACGGGGTGCGATGCGGTGCCTTCGGCGACCAGTTGGGTTCCGGTCTGCAGTTCAATTCGAGTGCCGCTCAGTTTCATAACCAAGCCAGGATCCATCACCAATGATGCATCCAGGCGGCCTCGTGTCCCTGTTCGGTTCAGGTCCAGGATGACCGTGGAGTCATCAATGGGGCCGAGATCCAAACTGTCGATGTGCGACAGTGAAACGGCGTCGAGGTCGGCAACCAAACGGTATTGTGGGTTGGCGCCAGCCTCCGCGCGATACAGCCGGCGCGAAATAAATTCGCTGCCAAAGATAATCGTCTGCAAGTTCGTGACTTCGACGCTGCTGTCATCATTGGGAACGTTGATGGCAAATTCATCAGCGCTGGCCAAGGTTTCAAAACCATCGCGATCAACGAAGGTCATCTTGTACACGTAGTCGCCAGCAGCCAGACGGCCGCCGTTAAGCGATCGGCCTGAGACGAGGCTCATGGAAGGGGCGAAGCTACTGGTGACAGAGCCGCCGGGTTTGCCTTCGATGACCAAGTTTTCTGGCAACACGTGGACGATGTCGATATCGTCAAAGCGTCCCGAGGTTGTCAGTAGTTTAGGCGTTTGCGATGCGGTGGTCGGAACCCGGATAAACAGGCCGTTGACGGAGTTGTCGACCAGCGAGTTGTTGTTGATGTCCGGGCCAACGCGATCGTAATCTGCGGTGAAGGTGCCGCCTTGCTGGAACTCTGGAGCCTGGTACGAGGTTTCTTCAAAACTGTCCGGAGAGGCACTGACTGCCGAGTCAGAACTCTGCGTGATCTTGTTAAACGTGATCGTGGGACGAGTGTTGATGACCAAAATGGGGTTCACCAACGACTGAATCGAATCGATCAGGATGTTGCTGCCACCACCGTAGCGAATGTCAGCATTATTGACTTGGTGCAGGAAGATCCCGTTGTCTTCCAGGTCACGACGGCCTTCCACTTGATCCATGTCACGTCGGAAGATCAACCCACCCCAGTCACCAGCGTTGGGCAGTGGGCTGTTGGACGCGGCACCGGCGTCAGCACTGCGGTCGCGAATACTGGTCAAAATGACGCTGCCGTCTTCGCTATCGAGTGTCGTGGTTTCAACCGGTTCGCCTTGACGGCTCAGTTGGACCAAACGTGGTGCACCCAAGACCTGTAAAACCGAATTGCTGCGATCAACTTGCAGGTTGCTACTGCCAGCGTTGATGTACGACGAACGGAACTTGATCAATGCACCTGCATCGATCATGGTCGTCACGCCCTTGGGGATGTTCAACGCACGTCCGTCTTCCAGTGACGCGCCACCAACATCGGAAACACCGACTTGATAGCTGAGGTTGTCGGACTCAGTGGCGATGTCGCCATCGATACCGCCGTTGCCGATGATGCGAACGATGTCGCCTTCAGAGGCAGAAGAGAACGCGTTGGCGACCGCGGGGTTGGCAATGTTATTGAAGGGGCGATCAAGGCTACCGTCGGCGTTTGGCCCAGCGTTCTTGTCGACGAAGATGTTGCGACCAATGGTTTCACCGCCACGGAAGTCATCCGAGAGCGTGATGCTACGGTCGCCGGAGAGGATCAAGCGATCGCCGTCAACCTGGACCAAAATCCCGGTCTCAGCTTCACGGATCAGAATCTGCTGAGCCAAGGCTGTTGCCAAGCTGGTTGCTTGACTGGCGCCACCAATGGAGCCATCGCTGTAGCCGACCTCAATGTTCCCTAACTGAGCCGAACCACCTAGCGGCACAAACTCGTAAGTTCGGATCACACCGTTGGCCGATTCCAGGGTCACGGTTTGTCCCGGAACAATGGCTGCACCGGTGTCGGTGAATTTCACCATGCGATGCAATGGACGCGTTTGGAACCAGAAGTTCTTGGCTCCTCCGGGAACACCATCGCCATCGCCATCAATCGGGGTGCCAGGCACGCCGACTCGATCGCTGTCCAAGTCGCGGATCAAGTCGACCTCATCGACTTGTGGTTCGAACTTGAAGTGCAGTTCGTATTCGCCTTGAGTTCGTCCGCCGATGCCGCTGTTGGCAATCGTTGGATCGTAGCTGTCGTTGCCACTGGCAGAAACGCCGACGTAGTAAACACCTTCACCCAAAGACGCTACGATGCGCGAGTCTTCGCTGAAGTAGTCGTCGTTCTGTGCCAGTTCCAGCAAGCCGCCGCCATCGAGTCGAATCGGCAGCGGGTTGTTGACCGTCGTGCCGCTAATGTCGGTCAGTGGATCGCCGGTGGTGATCGACGCCCGCATGATGGACGCTGCAAAAGGATCGTTATTGATCGCATCGACCAGCGCTTGAGCAGGCAAGTTGGGCACGAAATTTCCGCGACGCGGCAAGTCCAACAAGATCACGTTGGAAAGCAAGCGACCCGATTGATCGTACTGGCGATTGACACGAATTTCAGTGTCGCCGACACCACGATCGCTTTGAATGAATCGGATCTCGGTGTCATTCCCCGCGCGACCGGGCAGTAACGATTCGATCGTCAATTCAAGTGACGAGCCAACGCCCATGTCCGCCGTCGCAGAAGCGCTGATCTCTTGATAAAGCGCCAGGCGAGTGTCCAAGTCACTGCTGTCGGTCAGTCGTTCCGCGAACGACTCAGCGGTCAGCGTGCCAACTTTGTCTTCGTCACCCAAGTTGACTTCGAAGCGATACATGTCAATGTCGACACTGTCCGCTCGGTGCAGGTACTGACCGTGAATGACATCAACGCCACTGGGGAACACAGGCTCTAGATCCTGGTCCTTGGGAAGCGTCTCAATTCCGTTGACGGCATTGCGATCAGCATCCAAGAATGGTTGGACCAATGCCATGATCGATTGATCCGGCAGGTCAGGAGTTTGCTCCAGACCCAACAAGAACCCGATGCCAGCGACTGATTTGCGAGTGAACTCTTCGCCGTAAAGCGTGTCGAATTGAATTTGGTTGCTGAAGACCATCGCCGAATTGGTGAAGGTCGAATCAATTCTCAGTGAGGCATTCAGGGTCGAGCCAACAGTCGAATCGCCTTCGATCAAGTTCGAGCCCAAGACGTCTTGCAAGTTGGCCATGTTGCCAACTGCAAACGTGATGCCTTCGTCTTCTGTTTCATGGAATTGGACACCGATTTGTGATGCCCATAGTTCCAGTGCTTCACGGATACGCTCTTTCTGAACCTCAGTGATTTGATTCAAAAAGTCCGTGTTGCCGACGCTGTCGTAGATGCCGTTAAAGTTATACGCAATCTCGGTGACGCCATACTGGTCGTCGGGCCCAAACTCAGGGTTGATGTGACGACTCAATTGGGCAACATCGCCGCTTAAGTCGCGGTGCCCCGGGTCGCTGTTGCCACCAATCAGTTCAATGTCATAAGCCTGAGGTTCGATGGCGTCCTTGACAATGACGCTGTTGATCTCAGAACCCTGGCCGAAAATCCCGACGTCCAAGGAAGTGACCAGCGTGTCACCCACCGCGTGCATCAACAATGGCGGAGCACCAATGACCGAGCGAGGCAGACGCAGCAGGTTTCCGGCATTCGGTAAGCCGTCACGCTCGGCGCGGATCTCAAGCACTGCGTTGATAGCTGTCGTGTTCAACGCGACCGCGCGCAAGTCGGTGACCGTGACGTCGACGCCACCAAAATCGAACACCACATTGTTGCCATCCAGGCGAGCTGAAAGCCCACCTGCACCGCTGTCCTCAAACAGGATGCCACGCTCGGTGTTGGATTCACCGCTGGCAACTTTGCTGATGAATTCAACTCGCAAGCCATCATGCTGAAAGTCCGTGACCGCGATCGGTCGCACGGGCATTTCCATCGGTGGCAGAATCAAGTCGGCACGCTCGTCAACGGCTGTGCCAACGCGCAGACGCCATGTTCCGCCTTCAAGTGGAACGCCTGGCAATGCATTGATGTCGCCATCAAAGAACAGACGCGCCGTGTGAGTTTCCGCATCGTAAATGACTTCTTCCGGATGGTACAGAATGTCATCGGTTGTGCGAACGGTTTCCTGCGTCAGCAGCAGTTGATAGAAACGCGGATTCTCTGCTGAACGGGCTGTGGGATTGCCCAGGTCGTCATCTTCAACGAACAGTGGATCTTCATTGAAGTAAACGACGATTTCATTGCGGTTCTGAGACAGCGTGCCGTCAGCTTCGTTGCGCACCACTGGTTGAGGCACGACGGCTTCAATCAAAGAACCGAGCGCCAAGCGGAATTCAACACGTTCGCTGCGCTGGTCGGGATCGCTGGGAATAAACAGCTCGTCCAAGCTGTTTCGCAGTCCCACAATGCCGCGCGCGGGGTCGTCGTACCCAAAGACTTCCAAGCGATAGTTGTCATCGGGAAGCGTTTCGGCGAAGCGAACAACCACTTCGTTTTCATTGGGATCACCCAGTGTCACCAAGCCCGGCTCAATGTTGACATCATCCGCTGTGCCCAGCTGACCATCATCACCCGCCCGAGTGACTTGGATGCCTTCGAACGTTGCCGGATCGATCTCTTGATCTTGGTCAAACCGAAATGTCAGCACGCCGGGCGCCGTTGAACGCACGGTGCCGGGGCCGATCAATTCGCCTTCATTCGGCTGGATGCCAGTCAATTGAGGACCGGCCAGCAACTGCCGCTGCTCTAATTGCTCTAGCAATTGGCGGCGTCGCAATTGACGGGTGTCTTGATTTCGGCGCGATCGCTTACGACCTGACGCTGATTGACTGGCGTTTGATGATGACTTGGAAACGTCTTGAGAAGCAGCTTCGGTGGGAGAGTGCTTTCGCTGGCGCGAACTCATAGACCAGACCTTTGTTGGGAACCCAAGCCTCCGGCAACCACCAATCGGTGTGGCCAGACCTTGGAAAATAATGGGGCGGACAATGTTGTGGGCTCGACGTTGTAGGTGCGGTCTTCCAAAGGCGTGCGAAAGCCAACTCTCTGTGTCTTTCGCGTCATGATAAAGTGGAATTTCCGACACTTGCGGGTCGAGTATAGTTCGGGCATCAAAACCCGCAAATCAATCGTGGCAACTCGGCACCGGTTGTTCGACACTTTGTTGTGCTTGATTTGGCCAGTGGCGTCCTGTTTTTGACCCTGCAGAGGGGCTCAGCAGCGGGTCTTCTTCAGTCCGCACACTCTAGCGTCGACGTTTGACGTCTATCCCGCACCTAAGTTCCTCCGTTTTAACGCTTGTGCGGGCTTTAACAGCAGAATACTGCTCTTTTGGGTGGGCGGCGCGTCAGGCAAACGTCGTGCGAAAATACCTGTCGCACCGATTCCCCTTTTGATAACAAATATGGGTGCGGTGATTTGTCACGTCTTGGCGGGGGTGACACTTTACTGGCGTCCAAACGCCAACCCTTGCCGGAGGAGTGGGCAACAGCATGGATCTTGTTTAATGCGCCCCGGTGGGGGCAAATGCCAGCGGAACCTACTGGCAATGGTGCACAATTCGTTTCCCTTTCGCCCATGGCAACGGTCTGCCAAACCTTGGCGACTGGCTGGGGGCGACCGAACAGGCGATTGGGATCAATTCACGTCGTTGGCGCGGTCTGGGGAAACTGCACCGGTTGGTTCCAGCAACGGTGCAAAGCTGTTTCGGGAGCCAGGGCCGCCCTTAAATGGTGTAAAATCGCTCGTTCCCTCTTAGAGCCTCGTCGCGCCCCGCCGCTGGGAGTACGACGCGCCGGCTTGATCCTTTTTCGGTAGGTGCAGCATGCGTTGTCCGAGTTTCGTCAGTTGGCTGGTTGGTCTTTGTGTTTTTCTGACCCCCAGCATCAGCCGCGGCCAGACCGATGGCCTCCCGGAGAACGCTGTGGAGCCCGAGTCAAATGCTCAGGACGAGTCGGAATCCATTGCCGGCAACGAACAGGTGGCCGACATCGTTCGCTCGTTTGCCCCGAGGGGCGCGCAGAAGGATCGCTCGCTGCCGACGCCACCGGATCAGATGGTGGCCCGTCTGAAGGGACGCCCCGACGTGACGGTGGACCTTGTCGCCAGTGAGCCGACCATCGCGCAGCCGCTGTTCTTGAGCTGGGACTCCAGAGGCCGAATGTGGGTCGTTCAGTATCGCCAGTACCAATACCCCGCCGGTCTTAAGGTGGTGCGATTTGATCAATACTTGCGGGCCGTCTTCGATAAAGTCCCACCGCCGCCGCCGGCTGGCCCGAAGGGAGCTGATCGCATCACGGTGTTCGAAGACACCGATGGCGATGGTCTGTACGATCGCAGCAAGGATGTGCTCAGTGATCTGAACATCGCGTCCAGCGTCCAAGTAGGACCGCAGGGGATCTGGGTGTTGAACCCACCTTATCTGTTGCGTTACCCCGATCACGATCAAGACGACATTCCCGACGGCCCTCCCGAGGTGCATCTGCAGGGCTTTGGTTTGCAGGACACGCACAGCGTTGCCAACAGTTTGCTATGGGGCCCCGACGGCTGGTTGTATGGTGCAAATGGCAGCACGACTGCAGGGACAGTCAGTTCGTCGGTGACCAAGGGAGTTTCCTTTGAAGGGCAATGCATTTGGCGCTACCATCCCACGACACGCGTCTTTGAGATTTATGCGGAAGGCGGTGGCAACACGTTCTCGCTGGACATCGACAGCCGTGGACGTGTGTTTTCGGGAACCAACGGTGGCAGCAAACGTGGTTACCATTACCCCCAAGGCAGTTACAGCGATAAAAACTGGGGCAAGCACGGTCCGCTAACGAACCCCTATGCGTTTGGCTACTTCACCGGCATGCCAATGAAAGGGGACACCCGGCGGTTTGCTCAGGCATTCGCGATTTACGAAGGGGGCCTGTTTGGCCAAGCCATGCAGGAAACGATTGTTGCCCCCAACTCGTTGCACAATTTGGTTTGGAACAGCCAGCGAGTTGCCGATGGTTCGACGTATCGTACTCAGGACTTGGGCAATCTAATTGAGACCGATGATCGTTGGTTCCGTCCCGTTTACTGTGGCGTTGGACCAGATGGTGCCATCTACATGGCCGACTGGTACGACACTCGGCTCAGTCATGTCAATCCGGTTGATGACTGGCACAAAGACAGCGGGCGCGTTTATCGCATCCGGCCCCATTCAACCCCCGCCGCCTACACCGAAGGTGACTTGACGAAGAAGTCCAGTGCGGAATTGATCGAACTGTTCGATCATGCTAATAAGTGGGTGCGCCGCCGAGCCATGTTGGTGCTGGGCTGGCGAAATGATTCCGCGGTCGTCAATGACCTTGTGCAACGCGTCAACCAGCACGATTGCTTGGAGTCACTGTGGGCGCTGGGACTGATGCAGCAGTTGGACGATCAGAACGTCACCGCATTCCTGGAATCCAATGACGCCGATATTCGCCGCTGGACAGTGCGACTGTTGGGTGACGAGCATCGTTCGCATCCGCAAATGATTCAGCTGGCGTTGACCGAGAAACATCCGCAGGTCCGTGTGCAGCTCGCCGCCACTGCCAAGCGTCTGCCTGCCAAACCGGCGCTGGCGATCATCGATGCCTTGACGGTGGTGACTGACCAAAACGCCGTTGATCTGGCGGATCCACATTTTCCTCTGATGCTCTGGTGGGCCTTGGAGGCGAAGACGCCTTCTTTTGCAGAAGTCGAAGCCTGGCTGAGCAGTGCGGAGGTTTGGCAGCGCCCCCTGGCACGTCAAGTCTTGCTCAGCCGTTTGATGCAGCGTTATGCCGCCGAGGGCGGAAAGCAAAACTTGAGCCACTGTCAACGGTTACTGGAGCTTGCCCCGCAAGCCACCGACAGGGATCAGTTGATGGTTGGCTTGATTGCCGCCTTCACGGGGCGATCGGTCGGCCAGTTGCCCGATTCCTTGCAAGCAGCCCTCCGCGAGTACCAAAAACGCCAGGGGCAAGATGGCGTCGTGATTGGCTTGCGAAGCGGTGATGCGCAGGCGATCGCACAGGCGTTAAAGTGGTTGGCAGATCGCAGCAAGCCTCTGCCACTGCGAATTGAGATTGCCCAAGCGTTGGGGCAGGTCAAGGCAGATCAGGCCAAAGACTTGCTGGTTCGAATTGCAACGGGGCGCGCCGGTGCTGAACCTGCCTTGCAGCGCACAGCGATTCAAGCCTTGGGGGCCTATGATGATCCTCGAATCGCCGATCAATTGGTTGGCGCCTTCTATGGTCGCATCAGTGATCAGGATGACTTGCGAGCCACGGCGTGTCGGACGTTATCAAGTCGCCCCGTATGGGCCGCCCGCTTGTTGCAAGAAGTCAATCAGTGGCGATTGAAGCCTGCTCAAGTTCCCCAAGACGTGGTCCAGAGGCTTCGGACCTATGAAACCGAACCGCTGGCATCACAGGTTCAGCAAGCCTTTGGCAAACTGATTCCTCTGTCCACCGAACAGCAAGTGGCCCAGTACCAGCGTCTCGAATCCATTGTGGCTGTTACCAAGGCAGATCCGAAACAAGGTCGGAAGGTGTTTCAAACCAAATGCGCTCAGTGTCATCAGTTGTTTGGCGATGGCAAACAGTTGGGGCCGCCGCTGGACGGCTATGAGCGAGGGAATTTGGCGTTCTGGATTAATAACCTCGTCGCTCCCAGCGCCGAGATTCGCGAAGGCTACCAGACCTTCCGAGCGCTGACCGATGATGGTCGTGTGATTACCGGGACAGTGGCTCAACAAGATCCAGCCAAGGTGGTCTTGCGAACCGACCAAGATCAGTTGATCACGCTCCCCAAGGATCAGTTGGAGCAGTTCGGGCCGGTTTCCATTTCACTGATGCCCGAAGGTTTGTTGAAGGATCTAACCGATCAGCAGATCGCCGATTTGATGAGCTATTTGAGGCTCTAGCAAGCCAATCACCCACGTTCAGTGCCATTGGTCGCAGGCAGATAGCCCCGGTTTGATCCCGCCGGCGGGAGGATGTTGCTGATAGCGCCGTGGCGAACGCGAAAACGGCGGATGCGGCTACTTCACCAGGAACCGGACGTTGACCGGCGCGCCGACGTTGATCTCTCCCTCCACAGGCGTCAGCTTGCCATTCTTGGGATTGATTTGCATGCTGACGACGTTGCCGCTGTTTTGATTGCCAGCAACCAAGAAGCGACCGTCGGGAGAGATGCCAAAACCACGGGGAGTCTCACCGCTTGTGTAGAGATTCTGGGTCAGACGTAACGTGTTGCGATCATGAATCACACGGAATACGGCGATCGAATGGTGTCCTCGGTTGGACACGTAAACAAACCGACCGCTGGGATGAAAGAGGCATTCAGCGGTGCTATTGCCTGGGACCGACTGACCCTCGGGCAATGTCGAGCGTTTCTTGAGCATCGTCAGTTGGCCGCTCTTGGGGGCGTAATTCAGCAAGGTGACTTCGCTGGTCAGTTCAAGGTTGGATGCGACGAGATGCGTCCCGTCTTCATTGCCCTCGGGGGCGAAACAAAGGTGACGCGGTCCGCCGCCAGCAGGCATGGGGAAGTCGGCGGTCTTGGCCGGAGTCAGTTGAGCGGATTGAATGTTGACGTCAAAAATGAACAGCTTGTCGGCACCTAAATCAGCGACCAAGACTTGGTTGCCGTCAGGGGAAAAGTTCACCGAGTGCGCGTGCGGTGCTTCCTGTCGCCGAGCGTTCACGCTACTGCCTTGATGCTTGATCAGAGAGGCACGTTCGCCCAGCGAGCCATCGTCGGCGATCGGAAACGACGCCGTGCTGCCGCCGGTGTAGTTGGCAACGGCCAGCAACTTCCCCGAGGGATGCACCATTAAGTGACAGGCCGCCCCGCCACCGGTCGAGCGAGCATTCAGCGCCGCCAGTTTCCCGTCATCCTCAATGCGATAGGCAAACACGCCCATGGTCTTTTCGTCACCGCTGCTCACTTCAGAAACAGCGTAGAGAAACTGCTTGTCTGGGCTGATCGCGACAAACGATGGGTTTTCCAGTTCGGCGACTAGTTCGGGGGCAGATAACGCTCCGGTCTGATCGTTCAAACGGGACAGATAGATGCCTTCGCTGGTCGAGTTGCCTTTGGTGTAGGTGCCCAGATAGACCAAGGTCTCAGCCGAGAGCTGACTAAGGCTGATCGCAAGAACGAAGATGAACGCGGAGAATCGCTTGAACATGAAGTTAAACCAGGTTGAAAGGGAATGATGTCGATCGACGAGATGCAAAATGGCTGCGGCCTATTTGTGATCACGCAATAATTGCAGCATGATGCTGGCTGCCTCGTCGCCTTTGTCAGCCGTTAGCAGTGTGTAGCCAAGTCGCTGGCCGATTTCGATTCGTAGCAACGGATCCTTGGTTTGATCCAAGGTCCTTTTTAGAATTTCAATGGCTTGATCAGGTTGTTGTTTTTTGTACAGCAAAAGACGATCCAGGAGCGCCATTCCAGCTTTGCGACTGTCACTTTGGAATTGGTTGCTGACTTCTTTTTCAAGCAGCTTCAATTCTAACTTTTTGCGAATCAGTTCAAGTTCGATCAGTTCCAGTTCCATCGCTTTGCGTTTCAGATCCAAACGCTGATGTTCGAGTTCCAGTTCGCGAGACTCTGCGTGCATCTGTTGTTCGCGGTGAAAACGTTCGGGACGTTCATGCATCTCACGATCATGCATCTCACGCTCGTGTATCTCACGCTCATGCATCTCACGCTCATGCATCTCACGCTCATGCATCTCACGCTCGTGCATCTCACGTTCGTGCATCTCACGTTCGTGCATCTCACGTTCGTGCATCTCACGTTCGTGCATCTCACGTTCGTGCATCTCACGCTCATGCATCTCGCGTGCTTCGATCTCACGACGCTCTTCCCGCTCGCGCATTTCAATTTCGCGACGTTCTTGCTGTTCACGTCTTTCTTGCGATTCTATTTCTTCGCGCTCTTCTTGTTCTTCGGATCGGACTCTTTGAATTTTGTTGTCCACACCCAGTGAGTCCACTCGCTGCCGCCGTTGCAGTTCCAGGCGAGCCAAGTAGACCTGCAGCTTCTTTTGTTCCTCAACGAGGTGAGCTTTGACGGTCGCTAATTCTTCAAACTCACGTGCTAGGGCGCGTTGCTCTTTTCCCTCTTCAGGAGCTTCGCGTTTGATCGCTTCAAGTTCTTCAAATCGCTTGGCAAGTTTCGCGATGGCAGCTTCAACTTCTTCGAAGCGTCGTTTGAGGGCTGTTTCTTCTTCGCGTTGGCGGTCTTCACGAATTTCTTTTTCACGCAGGAGTGCCAGTTTGCGACGGGCCTGTTCTGTTCCTGCTGCGGGCTTTTCTTTGCCCTGAACATCCGTGCCTGAAAGGGATTTTTCAGCGGGCTCTTGGGCAGTGGCCTGAGCGGCGAACGTGAACAAGCCAAGCCACATGACAACGTTTCGGCACGCGGTTTGACCGTTGAATGCGAGGGGAAAACGCATAAGAAACCTGCATAAAGGGAGGGCAATGAGTGGGGTGAGAAATCCGACCGACAGGCGCATTGTAGCACGCAACCCGATTGCCGCGCTGCCAGTTTAGGTCAACAATTCGGCGCTGCAGGCTTTGGCCCATTTGGGATGAAAGGTCGCAAGGCGGACGCCCTGGATCTCCGCGGTACCCAGGTTCGAGATGCCGGCGAGGGCTGCTTCCACCGGTTCGGTCAGCAAGCGATGCACCATCGAGGGCAAGTGGTGTTCGGCCAGCGGTTCTGGTGTCAGTCCGCGAGAGCTGCGGTGGAGCTGTTCAAAGAGAGGCTTCATCCAGTGATCGATGGCGATCGCAGACGCGCCCAGTCCAATCAATTTCGCCGCATCCGTGGGCGTGATTTGTCCAGGGACAACCCACAGAGACATGTCGGGATGCCCTAGTTGCTGGAGCTTGCGTTTTGCATAAGAAACCATGCTGGCAACTTGAAACGGGCTGAATTCTGGCTGATCAATTCGCAAGATGATTCCGTCGGGCGCTGATTTGACGATGGCTCGAATGTCTTGCCGCAATTGATAGGGCAGCAACGATGCCATCACGATCGCGCCCGGAGAGAGTCGACGCAATTGTTCGAACTTTGTCGCCGCTTGATCTGTCGAGGCAATGTCGGCGGGAAACGTTGCCGCGCCCACATAGCCGCCGCCTGCCAGTGGTTTGTCAGGCTCGGTGCGTTCCCAGCGCTGAATCTGATCCGGCGAATAAGCGAATCGTCGCAAGTGGTTTTGGTACGGGCACAGACGCACGTCGATGACGCTGGCGCCAACAAAGTCAGCGGGAATCAATCCGAATCGATCGACGTAGTAGGGCAGGATGCGTGGCAGGTACTCGATGTCACCCGTCTCACTGTCTTCTGGGTCGCCAAGCGGGCGAAAAAAATCAGCTTCACCGTCCACATCACTCAGGTCCCGGTGAAGGGCCGAAACCGTAATGCCCATGGATGCCGCGGTGGTTGCAACGGTATCCGCCCACGTGCAAGGCATGCCAATCCAGGGCGCTTGGTCAAGAAACAAAGGTGTCCGCAGCGTGACTGTTGAATGGCCGCCTTGGCCACTGAGGTCTCTAGAATCCACTGCTTGTTGGCTGACCGTCCAGTGGTTTTCGACGGAGTCCGGATCCGCTGCAGGTGGAGCCACGCCGGGAGGCAGAAAATGCAGTTCGTTGAATCGATCGTCGTTCATCAGTGGACGCAAGTTCGCAGGAGGGAGTTCACAGTCAGTTGAGCAGAGCGCTTTGAAGTGTTCGCATGAGACGCTAACGCCAATTGGGCATCAACTCGCCACGATTGTGTTGTTCCGCTTCCAGCTTGGCCTGCGGAATCACGCGTCGGAAATCGGAGGCACTGCCGCGGATGCCAGCGCTGATGAGGAGCAAGCCCAGTTTGACCTCTTGCTTTTTCCAGAGCGTCGCTTCGACGACTCCGTGAGCGAGGCTTTGTGCCTGTCCCCGAATGAAGACGTCAACATTGCTATGAGGGTCGCCGAGGTTTTTTCCGGCATCACCACCAATCACGATCGTGCCAGCCAAGGCACCCAGTCCGACATCGTCGCCAACGTCGCCGCGCACGAACAAGCCGCCACCACGCATCGCGGCACCAACACGATGTGAGGCTGATCCATAAATGGCAACCGTCCCTCCAGTCATGGCTGTTCCAACGCCCAAGCCGGCGTCGCCGCAGACGCGAAGCGAGCCACTGATCATGCCCTCGCCAGCTCCATGGCCGACGTTGCGTTCGACCTTCACAACGGTTTCGTCGTTCCAGGCACAGGCATAGTCGCCCAGTGATCCCAACACGCGAACACGCAGTGGATGATTGATTTGCATCAGTGCACAGTGTTGTCCCCGGGCGCCGGTCAGTTCCACACGGGGAAATTTTTCAGACTGAGCTCGTGGAATCCGCCGCAATGTCTCGATCAGCTCGCGATCATCCATCGCTTGCATGTCGAACGTGTGTTCCGGCTTAGCTTCATCACTCGGTTCGATATCGTTGGCTTCGGGACCCTCCGACGCAACGGATGCGTTGATCCGTTCGATGGCTTCTACCGAATCCATGGCAGGGAAATCAGAGGGTGCGGGGTTGGTCATTGGGAAACAGGCGTTGGGAAGAGCAGGGAATCGGCACGGCGAGGCGGTCGATCAAACGTTACTTGACCCGTGACGTTCGGTCCACGATGGCACGGACGACCAGCTCCATTTTATCCGCTGCACCGCGTCCGGCGAGCAAAACTTCCGAATGATCCGCCTCTGCGGCCCGGTCGGGGAGTGCCAGGTTGGTGATCACGGAAACACCCAGAGCTGGAAATCCGCGTTCTTTCGCCAGAATCAGTTCCGGTACGGTGCTCATTCCAACCACGTCAGCCCCGATTCGACGCATCATCCGGCACTCGGCCCGCGTTTCGTAGTTCGGCCCGAGGGTGGCCAGATAGGTGCCCTGATGGATGGCAAACCCGTGTTGTTGGCCACACTGGAGAGCAAGCTGTTGAAGGGTGGCGGTTTCAGGATGGCCGGGACGATTGCCCTGCCAGTTCAAAGGCGGTTGTTGGCGTTCCGGATCGTCCTCTGGCAGCCCTCGGCCGCCGCGATCAAGCGGCTGGTGCAACCAGTCAATCCAGTCTCGAATGACCAGTAAGTCGCCCACCGAATAGTCTGCTCGCAGGCCTCCGGCGGCGTTGCTGGCGATGAATTGTCGCGGTTCCAGTGCCAGCATCAATTCGATGGGGAATGTCAGTTGGCAGCGTGAATGGCCTTCATAACGATGCAGTCTGCCAGCCATTGCGACGACCGGTTGGCCTGCGAATTGCCCAAACAAAAACGCACCGCGATGGCCGGCCGCTGTGCAGGAGGGCATGCCGGGGAGGCTGTCATAGGGAATCGAAAACGAGTCCTGGATCTTTTCAGCAAACGAGCCCAGGCCGGTCCCTAAGACAATTGCGGTCGCTGGGCCTTGTTGACGCCAAGCGGCCACGTCATCTCGTCGCGAGATGGCATCCAGAGCTTGTTGCAACAGAGAGTCGGGCAATGACAAGTTAACGCCGTGACTGAAAGAAAGCTGAGTGGCCAGCGAACTAGGCGATTCGCGTTTGGCCGGCTTCGAGAACCAATTCAGAGACGATGGTTTTAAGATCCGGCCCCGCTTGGTTAGCGACTTTGATGATTTCTTCGACGTTGGCGGGCTTCAGGGCATCGGCAAAACACATGTCGGTGACCACGCTCAGCCCCACCGTCTTGAGTCCACAATGCACTGCAACGATGGTTTCGGGGACGGTGCTCATGCCAACCACGTCGGCGCCAATCATTCGCAGAAAACGGTACTCGGCTCGGGTTTCAAGGTTAGGGCCCGCTACAGCGACAAAGACGCCACGATGCATGGGAATATCAGCGCGGCGGGCAATGGTCAGAGCTTGGTCGATCCAAAACTGGTCGTAGGGTTCGCACATGTCAGGAAAACGTGGCCCCAGTCGATCGTCATTGATCCCAATCAGCGGATTGTCGCCCATCAGGTTAATGTGATCGTCAATCACCATGATGTCGCCGGGACGATAGTACGGATTCATGCCGCCGCAGGCATTGCTGACAATCAGCAGTTCCGCTCCCAGACGTTTAAAGACGCGTACAGGAAGCGTAATGGTTTTCAGCGGGTAGCCCTCATACATGTGAAAGCGACCTTCCATCGCCATCACAGGAATGCCCTTTAGATAACCGCAGACCAAACGTCCGCGATGACTGGTCGCTGTCGAGACGGGAAAGTGAGGAATGTCCCCGTATTCAATCGATGCCTTGATGTCGATTTCTTCGACCAAGCCACCGAGTCCCGTTCCCAGAATCATCGCCACGGTGGGCTTCTCATCAAACTCGGCCATGATCTTTGCGGCCGCTTCTTCTATCTTGTCAAATAGATCCAACATCGAGGGGGGCTCTTTGGGGCAATCGTGATTCTGGACACAGGCGAGACGCCGGAGCAGGCTTGGTTCAGGGCCGCGGCAGTTCTTCCCCATCATAGCGGTCTCGCCTCAGATCGTCAGTACAACAGCGACGTAATTGCTGAATGCTTTGAGTGAATACCAAGCCCCTGGTGGTGTGCTCGCGTTTGCGGTGCTCTTCCTCCGCCGGCCCTGACGCGTGTGTCATAAATGCACATGACCTTCACGGATGATTCTCCGTGCAAACACAAACACTGTCCGTCGCCTCCCTCTGCGAAGCGACCGCCAGCACCCTATTGTCAATCTTTCTAGCGCTGGTTATCGTCGACGCCTCGATGGAGGCTCTATCCACCGATGCTGCTGTTTGGTCAATGAGGATGCAGAACGATGAACAAGAAAGACTTTTCGATCATTCCCACCGAAAGTGAGTTGGCTGCGATGGGACGCGATTTGCGATTCCATCCCAGCACCAACACCGATCCGAAGTCCCTGACTCTTGAACAGATCGAACAGTTCAACCAAGACGGTTACGTTGCGCCCTTGGAGATTTATAACGACTCGGAAATCAACTCAATCCGAAGCTACTTTGACGATTTGCTCGCTCAGGTCATGCAGGGTGGTGGGGATAGCTATTCCATTAGTTCAGCGCACCTGAAGTACGGCCCAGTTTATGACATTCTGACTGATCCCAAGATTGTCGCGCCGGTTGCCGACTTGTTGGGTGAGGACGTGATTGGTTGGGGATCGCATTTTTTCTGCAAGATGCCCGGTGATGGCAAAGCCGTCGCCTGGCACCAGGACGCCAGTTACTGGCCGCTGTCTCCTAGCAAGGCGGTCACGGTGTGGCTGGCGATTGACGATGCTGATTTGGAAAATGGCTGCATGAAGTTCATTGCAGGTTCTCAGGTCCACGGTCACATGACTTACCGGCCCAGCGATTCCAGCGAGCACAATGTTCTGAACCAGACCATCGATGATCCAGAAAGTTTTGGCAGACGAGTTGATGACCCCCTAAAGGCAGGCCAGGCGTCGATTCACGCCGATCTTTTGCTGCACGGCAGCGAGGCAAACCTTTCTGATCGCCGCCGTTGCGGATTGACGCTGCGATATTGCAGCAGTGATGTTCGTGCCGATCTGGGGTGGAGCCAGAAAGGCGTGCTGGTGCACGGTCAAGATGATGGGTCACATTGGAGCAACTTGGCACGACCGGAATAACTGTTTGGGTCAGTTGTCATCCTCTGGCTTTTTGCCGACCGTCATGTTCTGCCGGTGGAAAATCTTGACGCGCAGTGGACGGGACGTTATCGTCATAGACAGGTGAAAGGTTGCCTATTGGCCATTGATATCGTGTTGTTGTGACCGAATTGGATGTGTCACCTCTGCGATTGATGTTGTCAAAGCATGCTTTCACCGTTCCCGCCTGCCCTTCTGGGCTACCTGTACCGTTCCTACCTTCGCTCGATCGCCATGTGCCGTCGGCCCTGCGAAGAGCGAGGCAATGGTTTGAGTACTGGACTGGCGTTCGCCCAAAAATAACGTTCTACATCGCCTGTTCAGCCTGCGACGTAGATCTGCGAAACCGATCAGTCCACCGACCTGAGCTTGAGACCATGCGATCACTGCTGATCGGTGTCTGAAGCACAGGGACAAGGTGTTGTTGTGAACACTAGGGATCACCGAAAGGGTGACGGGAGTTCACGCACGCATTGTCTGATCTTCATTTCGCAGTTCTGTCTGCCGGTTCGAGCGCCCGAGATGGCTCGTTAAGTTCTGCTTGGAATGGTCAGCAGGAACTCGAGCGTTTGGTGATGTGGAGTGATTTTTTCCTCCGTCATTCAGGTGAACTCCGTGATTGCGCTGACAAACAAGCGACATCGATTCTACGTCTCTCCGTTGCTGCGGCGTCGCAGCTCGCTTCCATCGCTCATGGCCCTTTTGCTGGGCTTTTGTTTCGCCAACGCTGCGTCACGCGTTGTTGCTGAAGAAACCACCGAGAAGGCTGCCACGGAAGTCAGTTATCATCAGCAGATCGAACCCATTTTCCGCGCCAACTGCTTGGGTTGCCACCAAGGTGCGAAGCAGATGGGCAGGTATTTGATGACCGATTTCGCCAAGCTGATTGCGGGTGGCGAATCAGGCGATGCTGCGATTGTGCCCGGAAAGCCCGATGAAAGCTACTTGGTCGACTTGATCACTTCAGAGGACGGTCAAACAGCTGACATGCCCAAGGCTCCGGCCAAGCCATTGGCAGAGATCGAAGTCGAATTGATTCGTCGTTGGATCGAGCAAGGTGCCAAGAACGACTCACCGGAAAGCCAGGGCCCGTTGTACACCGCCGAGCAACCGCCCGTCTATCAAGGCAATCCCTCGATTGCATCCGTCGACGTGTCTCCCGATGGCCAGTTGATTGCCGTCGCGGGCTTGCACGAAGCGCTTTTGCTGGATGCCAACGATGGAACGCTCAAGAAGCGATTGGTTGGATTGAGTCCACGGATCAACAGCGTTCGCTTTTCACCGGATGGAAAACGGCTCGCCGTGGTGGGCGGCACACCGGGACAATCCGGTGAGATCCAGATCTGGGATCCGAATTCCGCTGAGTTGACTCTGTCGGTTCCGTTCACGTTCGATGCGTTGAGCAGTGCATGTTGGTCGCCTGACGGAACCAAGCTGGCCTTCGGTGCCAACGACAACGTCGTGCGTGCGATTGACACGACCACGGGCCAGCGAGTGTTGTTTCAAGGGGCTCACGCAGACTGGATTCGTGACGTGGCCTTTTCCAAAGATGGCAAGCACTTGGTCACCGTCGCGCGGGACATGTCTTGCAAATTGACCGAAGTCGAAACCGAACGCTTCATTGATAACATCACCTCGATCACTCCGGGGGCGCTCAGCGGCGGTCTGAACAGTGTGGTCATGCATCCCAGTCGAGACGAAATCGTGGTCGGTGGAGCGGACGGGGCGGCGAAGGTCTATCGCATCTTCCGTCAGACCGCTCGCAAGATCGGGGACGATGCCAACCTGATCCGCGTGTTGCCTGACTTGCCTGGTCGAATCTTTTCGGTGGACATCGATCAAGAGGGGTCGCGCATCGCTGCTGCTGCAACGTTGGACGGCAAGTCCGAAGTCCGCGTTTGGGCGTACGACTTTGACGGAACGCTCAGTGCGGGGCTCAAGAAAGTCTTGGCAAAACGCGTTCAACAACGAAACGCCGGTGAAAAGAAGCAAGTCGAAGAGTATCGCAAAAAGACGACCAAGGAGCTGACCAAGTTCACACTGGACGCCAAAATTTATGCCGTGCAGTTTGCGCCAGACAAATCATTGATCGTGGCAGCCTGTGACGGCAAATTGCGAAAGCTGTCGCCCGAAGGCAAACTGCTGGGAACCTTTGATGTCGTGCCAGGGAAACAGTCCGCCGTCAGCGAGGCGGCTCAGTTCGCGGCATCGAAATGGCTTGATCGCTTGCCAACATCGGAATCCAAACCCATCGATCCAGCTCAGTTTGCTTCGATCACGGTCTTGCCCCAACGCATTGCTCTTGATTCGCCCTACGCCTATCACCAGATTTTGGTGACAGGAGTGCGTGGCGATGGCAGCACCGTTGATGTGACGCGCGCTTGTCAGTTTCAATCGCCAGAGATCTTGAAGGTCAACGGTTCGGGACTGGTCGTTCCTGTCACCGATGGCAAGGGCCAATTGTCAATCAAATTTGGTCAGCACCAGCAAACGTTGGATGCGATTGTGTCTGCGTCAGACAGCCAGAAGCACGGCGAAGTCGATTTCATCAAGGATGTGAATCCGGTGCTTAGTCGACTCGGTTGCAATCAAGGCACTTGCCATGGTGCTCAAAAAGGCAAGAACGGCTTCAGGCTGTCGCTGCGAGGTTATGATCCGATCTTTGAGCTGCGTGCGCTGACCGACGATTTGGCGGCACGGCGAATCAATCCCGCTGCTCCGGATGAATCATTGATGCTGCGAAAACCGCTCGGCCTGACGCCGCACGAAGGCGGCGTGTTGATGGCCAAGGGGGATCCTAACTTTGCCATTTTGCGTCGTTGGATTGCCGATGGCAGCCAGTTAAAGATGGACGCATCACGCGTCACTAAGCTGGAGATTTTTCCCGAAAATCCGATCATTCAAACCATTGGCGATCGCCAGCAGATGCGTTTAGTGGCTCACTTTCAGGATGGCAGCACGCGAGACGTGACTCGCGAGGCCTTCATCGAAAGCGGCAACAGCGAAGTCGCAGAAGCCGGCACGGCAGGCTTGATCTCCTCGGTTCGTCGCGGCGAAGCTGCGATTCTCGCTCGCTATGAAGGGAACTACATCGCCACAACGTTGACCGTGATGGGCGATCGCAGTGGCTATCAAGCAGCAGAGGTTGAATCGTGGAGCCGGATCGATGAACTGGTCTCTCAGAAATGGAAACGCGTCAAAGTCCAGCCCAGTGGCTTGGCCGATGATGCCAGCTTCCTGCGCCGAGTGACTTTGGACTTGACCGGTCTTCCCCCGACCAGCCAAGAGATTCGCGACTTCCTGGCCGACCAAACTCCGACTCAGGAAAAACGAGCCAAGGTGGTTGATCGCTTGCTAGAGAGCGAAGCCTATGTCGAGTTCTGGACCAATAAGTGGGCCGACCTGTTGCAAGTCAATCGTAAGTTCCTGGGCGTGGAAGGCAGCAAAGCGTTCCGCGATTGGATTCGCACCGCGGTCAACGACAATGTGCCCTACGATGAATTCGCACGGCAGATTATCACTGCCAGTGGATCCAATAAGGACAACCCGGCGGCAAGTTATTTCAAGGTGCTGCGGGATCCAGAAGACACCATGGAAAACACCACGCACTTGTTCTTGGGTGTGAGGTTCAATTGCAACAAGTGCCACGACCATCCGTTTGAACGCTGGACACAAGACCAGTACTACGAGATGGCTGCCTACTTTGCTCAAGTCGGTCTGGAACGTGATCCGGCATCAGGCGACAAAAAGATTGGCGGCACTGCGGTCGAAGGTGCCAAGCCTCTGTTCGAAAAAGTTGTCGATCGTGCAAGTGGTGACATTGTTCACGCTCGCACCGGCGAGGTCACTCCTCCTGCGTTCCCCTATGAAGTTCCCTGTGATCTGCCAGCCGAGGGAACTCGGCGGGCGCAACTGGCAACTTGGATGACCGCCCCAGATAACCCGTACTTCGCAAAGAGCTACGTCAACCGCCTGTGGGGATACCTGTTGGGCGTGGGCTTGATTGAACCGATCGACGACATTCGCGCTGGCAATCCCCCGACCAACCCTGAATTGCTTGATCACTTGGCCGAGCAATTTGTTAGTAGCGGATTTGATACCCGTTCGGTCTTGCGATCGATTTGTAACAGCCGAGTCTATCAACTGAGCGTTGAGACGCAGCCGATGAACGAAGACGATCAGCTGAACTACTCGCACGCCATGCCGCGACGCTTGCCGGCCGAAGTGATTTTCGATTCGGTTCACCGGTTGACCGGTGCGGTTAGCAAGATCCCTGGCATGCCAGCCGGCACGCGTGCGGCCGCAGTCACTGATTCTGGCATTCGTTTGGCCGACGGTTTTCTGACCAACTTGGGGCGGCCGGCTCGAGAGAGTGCCTGTGAGTGCGAACGCAGCAGTGAACTGCAACTGGGCCCGATCATGGCTTTGATTAGCGGGCCGACCATTTCTGGTGCGATTGCCGATCCCAAAAATGAACTGGAGCGTTTGGTCAACGAGCATCCTGATGATCAACCGCTCGCCAACGAGATCTTCTTGCGAGCCCTGGGGCGTTTCCCGTCTGACGCAGAAGTCGAAGTGTTCAAGCAATTTAAAGAGCAGATCCTGGCCGACAACAAGATGTTGGAAGGGCGGCTGGCGAAAGCTGAAGCCGACTGGAAGGTTCGTCGGGAGGCACTGGAAAAACAACGACTGGCGAAATTGGAGGCAACCAAGCAGCAATTGGCTGCCAGGATCGAAGCGGCCAAGCCCGAACAAGATCGGCTGGCTAAAGAACGTCAACAGCGTATCGATGCTGCCAACAAACAACTGGAAGCCGCGCACGCGAAGTTGAACCAGAAGGCCGACAAGTTTGTCACCGATCACGCCAAATCCATCGAGTGGAATTTGTTGCGACCGGAAGCGGCTAGCAGCACCAATGACGTCGTGCTCACTCCGCAACCGGATCGATCTGTGCTGGCCAGCAAAGTGGCTCCGAAAGCGGTTTACACCGTGGAGGCTTTCACCACGCAGAAAAACATCACCGGAATCCGCTTGGAGGCCCTCTCTGATCCGGCTCTGCCAGGAAAGGGGCCGGGGCTTCCGCCGCACGGTAACTTTGTCATCACAGAGTTCCAGATTCAGGTCGCCGATGTTGCTCAAAAGGATCCTGCGAAGGCTTATCAGCCCGTGGTCATTGCCAAGGGGAAAGCCGATTTCTTGCAGCCTAGTTTCACCGCTGAAGCAACCTTCGATGGCAATGCCAAGGATCAAAAAGGTTGGGCCGTTTCGGGCGCACTGGGACAAGATCACTGGATCACGTACCAATTGAAAGAACCGATCGCCAATCCCAACGGTTCGAAGCTGAAGTTTGTGATCACCCAGGTTCACAATGCCAAGGATCACATTCTGGGCAAGTTCCGGATCAGTGCGACATCGCAGTCGGGAGATTTGGGTTTGGGCCTGCCAGAGAGCTTGCAGGCCATTGTTTCAACTCCCAAACCCCAGCGCACCGAAGCCTTGGTGAAACCATTGATCGATCATCTGGCGATCAACGATGGTGAGATCAAAGCTGCCAAGGATGCGATTGCTAAAGCAAGTCAAGCCGTGCCTCGTGACCAACAAACGGTCCAGCTGGAAACGCGACGCGATGCTTTGACGAAAGAAACCCCAATGGACACTGCGTTGGTGCGTCTACGTGCTGATGTCAAACAGAGCCAGCAGCAGGTGCAGCGAGCTCGGTTGACTGCCGCAGAGGACTTGACCTGGGCGCTGATTAACAGCCCTGCGTTCTTGTTCAATCACTAATCACCAACGTGAATCGTCCTGGTGACGATTCATCATTGCCAATTAAACAGTTCGTCATTCCGATACACTTCTGATCGCCGTTACCAACGGAGTCCAATCATGTTGTCTTTTAAAGGTTATCCAGCGAAGGATCTTTGTGATCCGCATTTGAAGTCGTCACGCCGAACGTTTCTGCGTGTCGGTGGCGCTGGCATGCTGGGGATGAGTTTGCCTTCCCTGCTGCAATTGCAAGGCGCCAACGCCAGTGATTCCATTGGAGGTGGGCCTGGCTGGGGAAAGGCCAAGTCGATCATCATGGTTTACTTGCAAGGTGGCCCCAGTCACTTGGATCTCTGGGATCCCAAGGAAAACTTGGCTGACAATTTCAAGAGTCAGTTTCAGCCGATCAGCACCAAGATTCCCGGCATCAAATTCACCGAGAACTTGCCTCGATTGTCCCAGTTGAATGATCGTTTCACCACGATTCGTTCGATGTCGTACACGCCCAATGGTTTGTTTAATCATACCGCGGCGATCTATCAGATGATGACGGGCTACACCACTGACAAAGTCAGTCCGTCGGGACAACTCGAACCCCCGTCACCCAAAGATTTTCCTAACTTCGGAAGTAACCTGATCAAAATGCGGCCGGTCGAAGAACCGATGCTGCCGTTCGTGATGTTGCCTCGTCCGTTGCAGGAGTCAAATGTTGTCGGCAAAGGCGGTAGCGCGGGGTTCCTGGGCAAAGCTTATGATCCGTACACGCTGTATCCATCGGGCGATGATCTGGATATGGGCAAGATGGATCGGATCAAAATTGATGATCTCAAGCTTCGCCCCGAAGTTTTTAGTGTGCGATTGCAGCGACGCGCCAAGATGCGTGATCTGTTGAATGCCCAGATGCCTCACATCAACAAAGCGGTGAACGATTTTCAGCTCGACACCTACTACGATCAAGCGCTTTCGCTGATCGTTTCGGGCCGCGCTCGCGAGGCGTTTGAGCTTTCCAAAGAGCCCGATGAGATCCGTGATCTGTACGGCCGCAACACATTTGGTCAAAGCTGTTTGCTGGCTCGTCGTTTGGTGGAAGCTGGAACGCGAGTGGTCGAAGTCATTTGGCCGAAGGTCGCCAACAGCGACAATCACTCGTGGGATCATCACTCCGGCCTCAGCAAACGGATGAAGGATCAGTCCGCGCCGATGTTGGACGCGGGTCTGTCCGGTTTGATCGAGGACTTAGACCAACGCGGAATGCTGGAAGAGACTTTGGTGTTGGCGGTCGGTGAATTCGGACGCAGCCCCCAACGTGGAGTCAGCACCAGCGGCAACAACAATAGCGATGACGGACGCGATCACTGGCCGTATTGCTACACCGCTGTCATGGCTGGTGCCGGGACGCGGCGTGGATATGTTCACGGCAAAAGCGACAAGACCGCCTCGGCTCCGCTGGAAGATCCCGTGCATCCATCGCAGTTGCTGGCAACGATCTATCACAGTTTTGGGATCAACCCGGAAACCATTGTTTACAACCACCTTAACCAACCGCGTGAACTGGTGAAGGCTCAAGCGCTAACGGCCTTGCTGGCCTAGCGAGCTGGGTGCAAACCCATTGATCAAATGCAAGGGCGATGCCACAGGGTGTCGCCTTTTTTCATGCATTGAGCGCTTTGCCGTCAGACTGTTTGGTGGCGTGTTTCTTGGCTGCAACGATGTCAGTCGGTGTCCGCTGATGGAAGACGTGCAGTTTTTACCGGTTGCTTTGAAAAATGTTCTTGTCGGTGCAAGTGGCTGGCAATGTGAACGCTTGCATATTTTTGAGCCGTTTGACCCGGTAAATCGCAGGGTTTTTAGGCTGTCTTGTTTTTCGTTTTTATCGATTGGTCCGCGTTGTGCTTAACGCTGGCAACAGATCCATGCGGGTCTGGTTTCTGCGGGGCGTCGACCTGCTGAATCGATCGAACGGCGTTTTTCTGTCTGCAAGTGCGGACGCGTCTTTCGATCAACCTCTCGATTTTGGAGAAAACGGAATGAAACGTCTAAGTGTTCAGGCTTTGGAAAGCCGCAAGCTGATGGCCGCTGACATCGGACTTCAGGACACGACTCTGTACATTCAGGGAACTGAAGCTAACGAGATCGCCGAAGTCTACACCGTCGACACCTCGGTCGTCGTCAAGTTGCAATCTCAAGATGCTGACGGGAATGTACTCGAATCGCTTGAGCAATCGTTCGACGCCCAGGCAGTCGATGGCGTCATCTTTGAAGCCTTCGCCGGTGATGACTTGCTAGTCAATGATTCCAATCTGCCTTCGATCATGCGTGCCGGCGGTGGTAACGACACCCTGCTCGGCGGATCAGGCGATGATATCATGGTCGCCGGTGCCGGTGACGATGTGGTGATGGGTGGCGGAGGGTCTGACACCTTTTTGGCGGGACCAGGGGATGACACCGCCATTGAGATGGATGCCAGTGCTGACGATGCCAGTGCTGACGATGCCAGTGCTGACGACCTGGAACCCGAAGCCAACGACGGTGATGAGCCCGTGGCCCAAGGTGACGAGCCCGTCACGGAAAACGGGGATGGCGACGAGCCTAGCGCTGAAGCGGATCAGCCCGTTGCTGAAGGCGGTGACGCAGAAGCTGATGATGCTGAAGACGCTGTCGTTGACGAGCCCGTTGCTGAAGGCGGTGATGTCGATGTGGATGCCACCGAGACCGATGGCGGCACTTTGGTAGACGTCGACGGTCAAGCGGATGCTGATGGCGAAACCTGCAGCGTTCAGGCCACTGAACCTGCCGCTGATGTAGTGCCGGAAAATACGGATGCGGAATTGCTAAGCGATGACGTTCCACCGGAAATCGTTGATCTGGAAGAAACCAGCAGTGAAGATCAGCCGGAGAATGATCCGGTTGACTTGGAACCTGTTGATCCAACGGCCATCGATCTTGGATCGGACGGCGATCTGCCTGAGCCGACCAATGATGCTCAGGATGACAATGATGCTCAGGATGGCAATGATGCTCAGGATGGCAATGATGCTCAGGATGGCAATGATGCTCAGGATGGCAATGATGCTCAGGATAACAGCGAAGGTGAAACCGATCCCGTTGATCCCACCGCGGAGGCCGAGCCGACTGAACCAGAGCCAGCCGATGATTCTGATCCCGTTGATCCCGTCGATCCGGGTCTGAGCGATGCCGAGGGGGCCGATCCCGAGGCAAGCGGTGATTCGGAAACCAATGACGAAGAATCAACTGATCCCGAAGCGACTATCCCCGAAGGCAGTCAGCCCGAAGGCAGTGACGCTGAAGGCAGTGATTCCGAGTCCGTTGATGGTGAACTGACCGATCCGCAACCGGAGGCTTCCGGAGACGAGAGCAGCGACGTTGAACCACAGGATCTGCCTGAACCGGTCAACGACGATTCTGCTGCCAGCGAAGAGGAGCCCATGTTGGAAGTGGTCGATGATCCCGCCGATCCACAGCCTGTGGATTCCCAGCCACAAGCTGATCTGAACGATGGCGACCAGTCCGAAAGCGAAGGCTCTGAAGATCCAATCGCTGAAACCACGACGATTGAAAACGAAGTCGAAGAGGGGCCGATGGAGCCTGAAACCGATAACGACGTGATTTTCGGTGGGGCCGGTAACGACTGGATCTTCGGTGAAAGCGGTGAAGACATCATCTTCGGTGGTCAGTCACCGCTGGAAGAGACCTTGATCAGCCAACTGTTGGCTGGCCGCATGAGCTAAGCAAAGCTCTCAAGCGACAAAGGAACACAAGCTGGTTCCATTTGTCAGCGATCGATTCGTTTGCACGCGAATCCGTGGCTAAGAGGGCAGATCGGATGTTTCAACGCTCTTAGCATCAACAAGATCGGCTCGCGCGGCAGGGAAGCCGCCCGCTCCGAACGTTCTTTTCATCGCAGGTCAGCCAACGCATCGTTGTGATGAGTCTGATCAGTGTGGATGGAGTGCTTGCTCTTGCACTCACTCAGCAAGCTAGTCGTTGAGTTCAAAGATTGCTTCGACTTCGACCGCCATGCCAGCGGGCAGGCTATTGGTGCCGATCGCACTGCGAGCACCAATGCCGTTTTCCTCGCCGAAAACATCACGCAGCAATTCGCTGCATCCGTTAATCACCGCGGGTGAATCTGGAAATCCGTCAACGCACTGAACCAAGCCCAGCAGTTTGATCACACGTTTGATTTTGTTGATCGATCCGAAGTGGTTTTGCACGCTCATCAAAATGCCAAGACCCGCCAGTTTGGCCGCTTCATATCCGACTTCCACATCCAGGTTCAGTCCCAGGCGGCCAGTCATCAAGGTCTTGTTGGGTTGCAGAGGGCCATGGCCGGAAACGTAGGCAAGGTTACCAACGACCACGACGGGTTTATAAACGCCCGCTGGCTTGGGTGCCGGGGGAAGTTCTAGGCCAAGGGATTCAAGTTTTTCTTGAGGGGACATGAGCAGGCACCAGGTAAAGGAAAAACACGCACACCAAGAGGCGAATGGAATGGCATCAGTTTGCCAAGCAATTCGCCAGCGCACAAGGAGCCCCTTTTTTACCAGGGCAACGCCCAGCCGACGGGGCGGGGCGACCTTCGCGAGGAGAGATCGGGTAAATTAAACTCAGCGAACGGTTCCGCTTCGTTTCAGGCTGCTCCGCCACGTTTGACCCGGTGCTTTTAGGGCTCTGGGGGCTCTTAGGGCAGGTCCAGCAAGACGTGGAGTTCAGCCGTCGGGATCGAGTTGTCGGGCGGTTCGGCCCATTTCGTTCGCTTTCCATCAACAACTTTCCTTCTGACCTTCGAACTGCTGACAACATGACATCACTGCAAGGCAAGCGAGCTCTGATCACCGGTGGCACCCAGGGAGTGGGGCAAGCGATTGCGCTGGCGTTGGCCGGTGCTGGGGCGGATTGCTTGTTGGTAGGGTTGGCTGCGGATGACACCGCCCAGCAAACCGTTCAGGCCTGTCGGCAACAAGGCGTGCAGTGTGAACTGATTTGTTGCGATCTGGCGCGGGAGCCAGATCAGTACCTCGATGACTTGATGCAACAGATCGAACAAACCTTGCCTGGGATCGACTTGCTGGTCAACAACGCGGGGACGTATGTCGACCTGCCCTTCTTGGAAATGGATTTTCAGCGTTATCAGAAAACGTTCCATTTGAACGTGACCGCTGGTTTTTTTCTGACCCAGCGAATCGCTCAACGCTGGGTGCAGCAGGGTGTTTCCGGCCGAATCGTTTTTACCGGTTCCATCAACGGGGTGTTATCCGAACCGGATCACGTGGCCTACGACGCCAGCAAAGGTGCGGTGGCGGCGATGGTGCGTTCCTTGTGTGTGTCGCTGGCTCCGCATGGGATCCGAGTCAATTCCATGGCGCCTGGGTTAGTGCGAACGCCGCTCACCAGTGGCGCCATCGACGCTGATGGATTTGGTCAATGGATGAGTTTGCACACGCCAAGCGGTGTCGTGCCGGACGCGAAGGTCTGCGGAGACGTCGCCCTCTTTCTATTGTCTGATGCGGCTCAGCATATTCATGGGCAGACCCTTTACGTTGACGGTGGCATGAGCGTTTGGCAACAACCTGATCCGCCAGCGGGATGGTCGCCCAGCTAAGCTCGTAACCAGCTCAGTTGGTTACTTGACGCCCAGTTTCTTTTTCAGCGCCGGACTCTGGAGGTGCTTGACGACGTCCAGCGGTTCGCAGCGATTGTCGTCACCATAATCGATGTCCACCGCGCCGATCGCTTTGGCTGCTTTAAGAGCAGCTTGGTGAAGCGTTTTGTTGCGTTTGCCGATTCCCATCAGCGCCGTGTTCATCGACTCGCGAACCCACATGTCTTCTTCGTGGATGCTGAACTTGATCTGCTCAATCAAGTTCAGCAGAAAGTCATCGTCCATGCCCTGGGTCTTTTTCTTGGAGAGTTCATAGATCAGGGCATAGCCACAGCGTCGGCGAACCGGGTCTTCGTTTTCCATCCAGTCACACGCCAGTTCAAAGGCGAAGGGAGTTTTGGCCAGGGTGGCGTCGCAGGAGGAGAACACATGGCTCATGTAGCCACCGGCAAGTTGTTCGACTTGCTTTTCGGCTTGGCTGCGTTTGAGTTGTTTGGGATCGTCAATCATCAGGCTTAGCAGTCTGGCGTCGTAGACTTTGCTGCGCCAGAGTTCCTTGGCCAGTTTGTGGTCCCGGCCGATGGACTTGGCAAGCTTGCGGAGCTGAGTCAATCCGATGCCAAAGCTCATGAGGTTGCCCGCCTTCTGGCAGAGCTTTTCCCAGTTCGCGATGCCGCGTTCGTTCTTGTTTTGCTCCAGCAATTCCATTACTTCCGCAGCAGTCATCGTCACTCTCAGATCAAGGCCTAAAGAAAACGCCGATTATAGATGATTCGCGGCGGACCGAGGGCTGTTTTCTTCCCAGCGCTGTGGCTGAGATGCTCGATGGCACGGAGTCGTGTCAAGATCCCGTTGCTGATGGATGTTTCTGGGATTTCGTCTATACTAGAGGTTGGTTGTTGGCTGCGTCTGATTTTGTTGTCACCGGCCACTTTCCAGCCTTCCTTTCGCTGCCCTCCCCCGCTTCCTTCCAGCAGTGCCGCTGTTCATTAGTGGTGATACTGAAACATGTTGTCAAAAGTCTCCATCTGCGGCCGAAACCACTGGTTGCCGGCAAAGCGTCTTGCTTCTGGGTTTGTCTTGTTGGGTGCGTTTTTTGCATCTTGCAATGGCAGTGCCGAACAACCGGCGGCCCCCGTGCAATTCAATCGTGACATTCGGCCGATCCTGTCGGACAAGTGTTTTTCGTGTCACGGCATTGGTTCGGAGGATCCGGCTGCGGACTTACGACTCGATCAGTTCGAAGCCGCAACGGAATCGGCGATCGTGCCCGGTGATGTTGAAGCCAGCGAAGTCGTTGCTCGGATTGAAAGCGATGATCCTGATTCGATCATGCCGCCACCTGATTCTCACAAGGAACTGAGTCCTGAAGAGATCAAACTGATCCGTCAATGGATTCAGCAAGGTGCGGGGTACGAAGATCACTGGGCCTATCAACCGATGCGTCGTGCAAGCAGCGTTGATGCCAAGTTGCCACTGTCGAAGCAAATTGATCAGATCACTGCGTCGCGGTTTGAACAAGCGGGGATGAAGCCCGCTGGCCCTGCCGACCCGGTCACCTTGATTCGGCGTCTCTCTTTTGATTTAACCGGTTTGCCACCAACGCTTGACCAAGTGAAAGCGTTTCAGGCCAAGCATGATCGTCAGGCGATCGAAGCCTTGGTGGATCAGTATCTTGCCTCGCCAGCCTATGGCGAACGCATGGCGATGTACTGGTTGGACTTGGTGCGTTACGCGGACACCGTCGGCTACCATGGGGACCAAAATGTGTCACAGTCCCCGTATCGCGACTACGTGATCCAGTCTTTCCATCGCAACATACGCTACGATCAGTTTGTCCGTGAACAGCTGGCCGGTGACTTGTTGCCCGATGCAACGCTGCAACAGAAGGTCGCCTCGGGTTACAACCGACTGAATCAAACGACGGAAGAAGGTGGATCGCAAGCCAAAGAGTATTTGGCGATTTACTTTGCGGACCGCGTGCGAAATGTTTCGCAGGTCTTCTTGGGATCCACAATGGGTTGTGCTCAATGTCACGATCATAAATACGATCCGTTTACCGCCAAGGACTTTTATTCCTTTGGTGCCTTCTTTGCTGACTTGCAGGAAGTCGGTGTGTATAGCAACCGTGGACGGCCGCCAATGATGCGTGTGCCTACGGCCGAACAGCAACAACAAATCAAAGGCTTGGAGCAAGAGATTGCTGACGCCGAAGCAAAGCAACCTGAACTGCGTGCTGAGTTGCTGACGAAACTCGCTGCCTGGGAAGGCGAAGCGGCCAAGCAAATTGGTGTCGCGGTGGAAGTTGAAAAGCCATGGGTCGACGATGCGTTGCTTGTCCAAGCACCGACCAATGGTGACTGGCGTTTCATTGCCGGCGACGAAAAAGCTGGCATCCCGGTTCACTCTGGCACGAAGGTTCGCCGGCAGCAAAGCGGGGAACTGGTCCAGCATTACTTTGATCGATCAAAGCAACCCTTAACCGTCACCGATGACACCGTGTTTTACAGTTGGGTTTACATCGATCCCAAGAACCCAGCGAAAGCCTTGATGTTGCAAATCAATAACGGTGATTGGTCGCATCGCAAAGTCTGGGGGAGCGATGACATTGTTTTTGGTCGAACCGACAAAAGCGGACCCGCCTACTTTCGTGCTGGCGCGTTGCCAGCGACCGGTCAGTGGACGCGTCTAACGGTTTCTGCGAAAGAGGTTGGCCTGAAGTCAGGCGACAAAGTCAGCGGGATGGCGTTCACTCAGTTCGCCGGCAAGGTCTTTTGGGATGACGCCGGCTACGTCGACACCGATGGAGTTCCGGCGGCAATCGCAAAGACCTTGCAAACCCCAAAAGAAAAGCGTGACGACACGCAACAACAGAATCTGATCACCTATTACTTGGAAAGCCAAGACGCTTGGAAAGACTGGAAACAGCAGGTTCAAACGCTTAAGGATCAACGGCAGCGTGTCGAGGCGATGGCGCCCCAGACCGTTGTGTCCGTCTCGGGGAAAGCCAGGCCGATTCGAATTTTGCCACGCGGGAATTGGCTGGATGAATCGGGCCCCATCGTTCAGCCTGCTGTGCCAGAGTTCATGGGGCAGCTGGAAGTCGGCTCCGAACGAGCCAGTCGATTGGATCTGGCAGATTGGATTTGCCAGCCGGATAACCCGTTGACAGCTCGCACGATGGTGAACCGAGTTTGGGCGTTGCTGTTCGGACGCGGGATCTACACCAGTCTGGACGACATGGGCGGCCAGGGGACGTATCCATCGGATGTTGAACTGCTCGATACGCTGGCCTTGGAGTTCATTGAATCGGGCTGGGACGTCAAGCAATTGGTGCGTGAGATTGTGCTGACGGACGCCTATCAGCGGTCTAGTTTGGCTTCCGCTGAGTGGCTGCAAGCAGACGCATTCAATGACAAGTTTGCTCGCCAAGGACGCTTTCCGCTGATGGCCGAAATGGTGCGTGACAACGCCTTGCAGATCAGTGGCTTGTTGGTGGATCAGGTTGGCGGTGGCAGTGTGCGTCCCTATCAACCTGCTGGCTACTATGCTCAGTTGAACTTCCCCCGTCGAAAGTACCAAGCCGACCAAGGTGGCAACCAGTATCGTCGTGGTGTTTATACTCACTGGCAGCGAACGTTCTTGCATCCGATGTTAAAAGCCTTTGATGCTCCCAGTCGCGAAGAGTGTACCGCCGCACGTGCTCGATCGAACACGCCGTTGCAGGCGCTGGTGTTGTTGAATGATCCAACCTTCATTGAGGCCGCTCGCGTTTATGCCCAGCGGATCATGAAGCACACGCCACAGCAGGATGATCGCATGGTGTGGGCGTTTGAAAACGCGGTTTCGCGGCAGCCGTCCGATGAGATTAAGCAAACTCTAAAGGATGTGTATCAAGCACACCTGGCCCATTATCGAGACCATCCAGAAGCTGTTGCCGAATTGCTTGCCCAGGGGCAACAGCCCGTCGACGAATCACTCAATGCTGCCGAGCTAGCGGCCTGGACGGGCGTTGCTCGTGTGATTCTTAACCTGCATGAATTGACCACTCGCTACTAAGATTCCTTCTTTCAGTTACGAAGAACATCATCGTGGAAACTTTCAATCAACGAATGATTCGCCGCACGTTTTTGCGCCGAACGGGAATTGGTTCGATCGCATTGGCATCCTTGCTGCGAGCGGACCAAGCTGGCGCGGACCAAACTGCTGCAGGTCCGGGCAATCTTGGTGGCGGTGCCTTGCTGTCTGCCAATCATCACCCGCCCCGTGTGCGGCGCGTGATTCATTTATGCATGGCGGGTGGTCCCAGTCACTTGGAGACCTTTGATTACAAGCCCACCCTGCAAAAGCTTGATGGCAAACCGATGCCCAAATCGGTCACCGAAGGGCAACCGATCGCACAGTTGCAAGGGCGGGAATTGAAAGTGCTGGGGCCGCAGCATCAGTTCAAAGCCAGTGGTGAGAGCGGTCTGATGATTTCAGAAGTCTTTCCACAGATCAGTGGGCTGGCTGATCAGATGTGCGTGATCAATTCGCTGCACACCGAACAGATTAACCACGACCCGGCTCACACGTTCTTTAACACGGGGACTGCGATCAGCGGGCGCCCCTCGATGGGTTCCTGGGTGTTGTACGGTCTTGGGTCCGAAACCGAAAACCTGCCGGGCTTCATCGTGTTGACCAGCGAAGGTGGCGGGCAATCACAGCCGATCAGTTCGCGGCAATGGCATTCGGGGTTTTTGCCCAGTCGCCACCAGGGCGTGCAGATGTATTCCACCGGCAGCCCGGTGCACTATGTGAAAAATCCCAATGGCGTCAGCGATCCGCTGCAGCGCAACGTCGTGGACGCGGTTTCAAAAATCAACTCGCTGCGTGACGGTTCCTTGCAAGATCCAGAGATTGCGACGCGACTGGCGGCGTATGAAATGGCCTTTAGGATGCAGAGTTCCATTCCCGAATTGACCGACATGTCCGATGAGCCACAGCATGTCATCGATGCCTATGGTTGCACTCCCGGTGATGGCTCGTTCGGCAGTAATTGCTTGCAAGCCCGGCGACTGGCGGAACGTGGCGTGCGCTTCATTCAGCTCTATCATCGTGGTTGGGATCACCATGGCGGTGTCAAGAATGGTGTCGCTACCACCGCGAAGCTTGTCGATCAGGGCACCGCTGCGTTGGTCAAGGATTTGCAGCAACGCGGCATGTTGGAAGAGACCTTGATCGTCTGGGGCGGCGAGTTTGGGCGGACGCCAATGGCACAGGGCAGCGGCCGAGATCACCATATCAAAGGCTTCTCAATGTGGATGGCTGGCGGTGGAATCAAGGGTGGCATGAACTATGGCCAAACCGATGAATTCGGCTACAACGCCGTCGAAGACAAAGTGCATGTGCGAGATTTTCATGCCACCATGTTGCATCTGTTGGGCATCGATCACATGCGGCTCTCGTACAAGTTCCAAGGGCTCGACTTCCGCTTGACCGGAGTTGAGCCCGCGAAAGTCATCAAACCGATCCTGGCGTAACCGGCACAGCCTTACATCAAGGCGCGGAAATAGCAGACGCCGGCCGCGGTAATGTGCAGTGGAATCATCGAAGCCGCCGTCCATTGGTAGCGTTTCTGTTTAGAAAAGATGCCCAGCACTGCCAGGACGACGCCCAAAGTTGCCACCATCAACCCACCTACGGGGAAGAGGATGGTGCCGAGGATCGCAAACAGCAGAACCAAGACCGCCGCGGCCGTTGCTCCCATCGCCAGATACATCAAGGCATTGAGTTCAGCCAATGAGACCGCGCTGACCGT
This sequence comes from Stieleria bergensis, assembly GCA_007745635.1. Lineage (GTDB taxonomy): Bacteria > Planctomycetota > Planctomycetia > Pirellulales > Pirellulaceae > Stieleria > Stieleria bergensis. Next base: position 4,881,599 of record CP036272.1, on the reverse strand, counting down.
CGGCGATGATTTGATCGAAGGGGCTGACGCGGTCCCGGGAGCAAAAGGTGATCCGACTCGCAACGGTCCGATTGCCAGTGCCGCAGTTTTGATCGAGACCGCTGGAGATGTTGCGCCGTCTGGGAGTGACTGGGGGCTGTTTTCCGATTCTGCTGGAGACGGTTCGGTTTCAGCAGGCGCAGGTTCCGGCGTGGAAATCACTTTCGCAACAAACAGTGCTTCCGATGGAGCAGGCGCTAAAGGCTCGTTTGCGGCCGCATGATCGTGGTTTGCCGATTGGCCAGCAGGCATTTTCGGGGACGCAGCTTGCTGATTGGGTGAGTCATCGGGGTTGCTCATGACAAAGCAGTCTGCCGTGGAATGTGAATGACAGGAGCGGAGACGCCGGCTGGGATGTCAGTCCTGGCGTCTAGAACCCTCATTGTAATGGATGAGGTTTTCCCTGCACGCGGTGGTCAGGGCCTGCGATCTGGGAATCCAAGAATTGCCTGCTCGTCCCGCCCGTCCATTGGGTCAGTCGCGGACCCGATCGTTGTGTCGTTTTGGGTCTCTGATGTGGCAGAGCTGTGTCTGCAGCGTGGGCGGATCTTGCAGCCTTTGTGAAACGCCCCCCAGACGAGTAGCGTTAAGATGGGGTTGTCTGTCAGAAACTGGACGGATGAGGGCGTTACAGGTGTAGTCGTCGTGGCGGATCCGATGCTACACTTTCACCCCGGTTTGATTAAAACGTGAATCTGATGGCGTAAGAGAAGTGCTTGCAATGTTGTGTTCGATTAAGAAGGCGTTTGTTGGTTTGGAGAAGCACCGCGCTATCCAGATTTGGGCCGTCATGCTGCTAGGTGTCCTACAAGGTGTGGTGGTCTTGCAGTCTGGATCGTTGGTGGTGGCTGCCGATGTCGAGGTTCCTCCGCCGGCGGAGCCAGAGGTTTCTCCTGCGTCCGAAGAAGCCACCGAGGCGATGGCAGCGATTCGGATTCCCGATGGCTGGAAAATTGGTCTTTGGGCGGCTGAGCCCGATGTCGCCAATGTGGTCGCTTTCGATATCGACCGCGTGGGGCGAGTTTATGTCTGCGAAACGTTTCGCCAGAATCGAGGTGTCACGGACAATCGTGGTCACGACAAAACGTGGCTGTACGCGGATTTGGCTGCGAAAACGGTTCAAGATCGCATCGACTATCACAAACGCTTGCTTGGCGATGCTGCGATCACGTACATGCAGCAAGATGATCGCATTCGTCGTTTGACTGACACCGATGGTGACGGCAAAGCCGATGAGAGTGTCTTGGTTGCCAACGGGTTTAACCGCCTGGAAGAAGGCACAGGCGCTGGGATTTTGGCGACCGATGAGGGGCTGTTCTACACCTGCATCCCCAAACTGTGGAAGCTGGTCGATCAGAACGGCGATGGAAAGATTGATGAACGGATCGCGCTCTCCGATGGTTATGGAGTGCGTGTTGCCTTCCGTGGACACGATTTGCACGGCCTGATTCGAGGCTACGACGGTCGGATCTACTTTTCCATTGGCGACCGCGGTTACCACCTTCGAAACAAAGAGGGCAAAGTGCTGGCCGATCCCGCCAGTGGTGCCGTCTTCCGCTGTGAACTCGACGGCAGCAACTTGGAAGTGTTCGCACGCGGATTGCGTAACCCACAGGAGCTGGCCTTCAATGATCGTGGTGATTGGTTCACCGTGGATAACAACAGTGATAGCGGCGACCGCGCTCGCTTGGTTCACTTATTGCAGGATGGCGACACCGGTTGGCGTATGTACTATCAGTACCTTCCCAATCGCGGTCCATTTAACCAAGAGAAAATTTGGTATCCTTTGAACGAAGATCAGCCAGCGCATATTGTGCCCCCGGTTGCAAACTTTACCGACGGACCGAGTGGTTTGGCTTACTACCCAGGAACGGGTTTTGGCGATCGGCTCGATGACACCTTTTTGATCTGTGACTTTCGTGGTGGCCCCAGCAACAGTGGCGTGAGGACCTTTCAGGTCGAGCCCGCTGGCGCGACTTATACCAAAGGCGAAGACACCGAATTGATCTGGTCGACATTGGCAACGGATGTGGCGTTCGGTCCTGACGGCGCCATCTATGTCAGTGACTGGGTGAACGGTTGGGATGGTCTTGGAAAAGGCCGAATCTTTCAAGTGACCGACCCGACCCATCAACAGGATGCGGCGGCGGTCCAAGCCAAGCAGTGGCTGGCCCAGGAATTCAGTGAGCTGGACGAAGCACTGCTGCTGGAACGCCTCGCACACGTTGATCAACGTGTGCGTTTGCACAGCCAATGGGAGCTGGCGCGACGGAACAGTCTGCAGCCTCTGGCTTCGATCCTCGCTGATGGAAAGGCTCTTCCGTTGGCTCGTTTGCACGCAGTTTGGGGGCTGGGGCAGATCGCTCGCTCGCAGCAAGCGGAGTTTAAAAAGAACAGTGATGAGTTAATTCAAGCGATCGTCGGTGCCGCAAATGACTCTGACCAGGACGTTGCGTTTGCCGCTTTGTCCGTGACCGGTGAACAGGCTTGGGGACAAGCCATTGCCGCTGCCACCAAGGCCTTGCAAAGTCAATCCTCGCGAGTTCGCTACGCTGCGATCGACGCCTTGGGCCGTTGCAAAGACGCCAAATCGATCAAGCAAGTGTTGCAGATTGCTGTGGCTGCACCAAAAGATGTGGCCCTGCGTCACGCGGCCGCGATGTATCTTTCGCGAGTCCTGAACAGCAGTCGGCTGGCTGAGTTGAAAGAAGACGATCGCAGTCACGTGCGATTATTGGCCGTCGTGGCTTTGCGACGTCAGCAGAGCGGTGCCGTGCGAGCGTTTCTGGATGACAGCGATCCCAAAGTGGTTCTCGAAGCGGCTCGTGCGATTCATGATCAACCCATTTCCGCTGCCATGCTGGACTTGGCAGCTCTGATCAAGCGGCCAGCGGCTTCCAAGGCACTCAGCCGCAGAGTGTTGAATGCGAACTACCGGATGGGCACTCCCGAGAACGCGGTCGCGGTCGCTCAATTCGCAACCCGTGGCGAAGCCGGCGAAGACCTGCGGCTTGAGGCGCTGGAGATGCTGGCCAATTGGGCCGCACCCGATGCCTTGGATCGCGTGTTGGGAGACTACCGCCCGCTAGAGAAACGATCACAGGCTGCTGCGGCGACCGCTTTGGAGCCGCAAGTTGACTTGTTGATGGCGTCAGCTGAAAAGGTCCGCCTCAAGGCAATCGATGTGGCTTCGTCGTTGGGGATTAAGAAAATTGGAGAGCAACTTGCCAAGCAAGTCCTGCAGAAAGAACGCAGCGCCGCCGCACGTGCGGAAGCTCTGCGAGGGCTTGCACGTTTGAACCCGTCGCAAGCCGTGGCGATGGCGCAGTCACTCACACAAAGCAAGCAGTCTGCCGCGCTGACTCTGGCGTCGTTGGATGTTCTGGCCCAGCATGCTGCCGCAAAATCGATCTCGCGATTTATTGATGCCTTGCAAGATAGTAACCTGACCGTGCGTCAGCGCGCTTGGGACTTGGTTAGCAAAGACAAGTCTGCCAAAGCCGATGAAGTGATCGCCGCCGCGACGGCTGATCTGATCGCTGGAAAATTGCAGACGAGTCTGCACTTGAACGTGTTGCAGGCTGCAGAGGGGCGTTTGAAGCAGGCCGATCGGAATGCGTTAGCGGACTATCAGGCGACGCTGGCCAAATCGGAACCGCTTGCCAAATGGATTGCCTGTTTAGATGGAGGCGATGTTCAGGCCGGCAAGAAGCTGTTCTTTGAAAAGACCGAGCTGTCCTGCGTTCGCTGCCATAAAGTCGATCGCACCGGTGGCGAGGTTGGTCCAAACTTGACAACGATTGGCAAGGACAAAGACGCGCGCTATTTGTTGGAGGCTCTTTGCCTTCCCGATGCACAAGTCGCCAAAGGATTTGAAACCACCAACGTGGTCGATATCGATGGGCGTGTCTTGGCAGGGATCGTTCGCCAAGAAAATGACGATTTCATTGAATTGATGCTGCCCGATGGGAAGCTCGAACGCGTGCTTCAAGATGACATCGAGGTTCGCAAAAAAGGCAAATCCGCCATGCCTCAGGATCTGATCAAGCACCTCAGTGATCGGGAACTGCGAGACCTGGTGGCGTATTTGAAAAGCCTGAAAAAATCCCGTCGTGGTGCCAGTGAGGCCGAGTGACGTTGCTGTGTTGCCATCGGCTTCTCTTCACCCTTGGTGATCGCTAAGCCTGGCGTGCGGAGTGATCCATCAAGGACTCGAAGGGATTGGCCTGCAACTGCCACTCGGAATCGTGTTTGGCGTCGTGCGTGGTTTCAATCGCGACTGCGGCCAAGTAACCATCGCGTGGTTGCAAGCATTCGAAACGCCAATCTGAAGCGTCACCAAGGTCAGGGTTGAGAAATTCAATCTCCGGTCGAGGCGAAAGGATGTCGACAAAGGCAAACTGATCGAGTTGTGTCTGCAAACCGGTTCCCATGGCTTTGACAAACGCTTCTTTCAACGTCCAAATTCGCAGAAACACCGTCCGAGCATCCGCTGCGTTCTGGTTGGCCAGAAAGCGAACCTCTGGTTCAGCAAAGTATCGTTCAGCCAGTTCCAGGGAGGTGCGTCGTTGGACCGATTCGACATCGACGCCCAGTCGCTGAACACCTTGACCGGCCACCGCACAGAGGACCATTCCTGACGTGTGGGCGACGTTAAAGGGGTGATTCAAATGAGCTGGAGTGGCGACGGCTGGTTTGCCATGTGGTCCCAGTGAGAAACTGATTTCGTCGGGCGACGTCTGGTCAGGCCCTTGTGCGTGATGGCAAAGCAAGAATCTGGCCATCCCGCGCCCGATGACGTGCTGATTGCGCGTCGTCGGTCGACGAAAGCGATCAGCCTCCCTCCGTTCCGAAGCCGGCATGACTCTTTCACACCAATGTTCGTTGGCGCCGGGAGTCTGCTCCGATGCCGCACAGTGCCATAACTGCACCGCTGCCGAACGCTGCTTGGGCGCCGAACTGGATGAAGGGTGGTTAGCAGACAAAGGGCTTCTCGCGCAGTGGAGTCTTTAGGGCTGAAGACGAACAGATTCGTTTGAGTCACCGTGCGTGACGGTTGCGTGTTGGCAGCAAGCGGTCTTGCTCGTGTGGGCCAGGTCTGTTGTCGCAGCCAATAATTGGGGACGCAGTTGGCCGGCCAAGAAAAACGAACCGCACACCACAACTGTTCCCGCGTTTGCTGGCTTGCCAGTGGGTGATGGTTGGCCGTGTTGGTTGACCCACAGCAGCGCATTTTGCAAGGCCGTTTCAGGGGCGTCGATCAAATGAATCTGACAGTCCCGCGTTGGCTTTGATGGTGAGGCAGTTTGCATCGCTTGGCCGAACGCCGTATGGCACTGCTGGGCAGGCAAGGCGCGCGGATTGGTCGTGTATTGCGTTGCAAACACCGCATCAGCGATCTCGGTGATGGACTCTGCCATCCCTGCAATGTCTTTGTCGTTGGTGGTTCCAAACACGAACGCTAGCGGTCGTTTCAAGGTGCTTTTGTCCGCACCTTCGCCGCTGTGGGGCTGATCGCTGTCCTTGAATCGAGAGCGAAGAGCCTGGCAAAGTGCTGCAATCGAATCACCGTTGTGTGCCGTGTCAACAATCACCAATTGCTCATCCGGCAGTTGGCGACTCGCGTGTGAGACTTGTTCAGGTGAGACGATGTCGCGAGGATCAATCCACAGTCGCTCGGTCCGGCCTGGGCACTCGATTGGATTCAAGCCTTGTGCGATTGCCGATTGAGGAATGCTCAGTGGCGTTCGGTGGTCCAGTGTCTTGAGAATCGCAATCGCAACGGCTGCGTTGTCTACTTGGTGTGATCCTAGCAGTCCGAGTTGCAGTGACTTGAGTTCCATCGGATGGGGTTGCTGATGCCCGGATTGATCGGGAGCGTGCGGGGCACCGTGCCATCGGAAATCAAACTGGCTGCCAGTGGCGTGCTGTTGCAAAATGGACGCAGAGAAATCTCGGCCACGCTTGGAAAAGGGGACGTTCGCCTGTTGGGCCAGTTGGTCGATGACTTTGGCGGCCCCGCCGCTGGCAACACCGCTGATCAGAGGAACATCGTTTTTGATGATGCCAGCTTTTTCGGCGGCGATTTTTTCCACCGTGTCGCCCAGGATTTGTTGGTGGTCCAATCCGATCGAAGTGATCGCCGTCACGGTGCTTTGGCAGACGTTGGTGCTATCCAGGCGACCACCCAGGCCGACCTCTAGCACGATCGCATCGACTTGACTGCGAACAAAGTACAGCATGGCCAGTGCGGTGGTGAGTTCGAAAAACGAGACCGGTTGTCCTGCTTGATCCATGTCATCAACGACCGGCCGCAAGCGTTCAATCAGTTGACGAAGCTCGTCGACAGAGCACATCTGCGAGTTGATGCGAAATCGCTCGCGAAGGTCACTCAGGTGTGGCGAAGTGTACAGTCCGACACGGTAGCCGGCTTGCTGCAACATCGATGTGACCATCGTGGCCGTGCTGCCTTTGCCCTTGGTGCCTGCAATGTGAATCACTGGGATCGGCGCGGCTTTCTGGGCTCCGTTTGGGTCGGCTAAGTAAGCGGCCAAGCCCAGTCGGCGAAACAGTTCTTCGGTTCGCTGCAGTTTGAACGGATGGTCACGTTGCCCAGAGCGTTCGAAGTCGATGCGATGGAACAGGAAGTCAGTGGCTTGTGCTAATTGTTCGCGTTGGGCCGATGTCAACGTTTCAGCGCGTCCCGCTGGCTGGTTCACCAGTGGCTCATCGCGGGTTGCCGCCACGGAGGTGTTTGCCGCTGGCACGGATCCAGCGGATTGCACGGCTTCCTGGTTTGAGATCTTGTCTGTGGACTTTGGATTGAGCACAGCGATGTTGCCAGCGTTACGAACGGCCCCAATCGATTGAGGCGATCAGGTTTTTGGTCTGACCGGGGATTGCGGAAAGAGGCCAGGAGGACTGTCGGATGCTGCCGCTTGCAGGCATTCTAAACGCCCCGAAAGCCCGATCGCTGGCAGCGTTAGTGTGAAGGGATTTGCTGGGATGCACAAGTCGAGCCCAAAGCCTGATTGTGGAGGGTGTTTCTGTCGGTCCGTTCGGACGTCTGGAGCGATGGTTTCGACGCTGGCGGCAGCTGACCAAGCCGCGCCTTGTTGTGTGCCGAGAGTGCCGGAAATCCAGCGAACCGCCGTTGCTGAACCGTTGCTGAGCGGGCGCTGAGCCGTTGCGGGGGCGGATTCGACAAGGAATTTGGAAAGTCGTGAACCTCGGCGGGTTGACTTGCGTAGCGTTATCACGACCCGGAATTTCCGGGGCGACGGCAAAAGTGTGCTGTGTCCGGAGCTTCCGGAAATGGCACCGTGATTGTCCCCAGCGGACACTCGCTGTCTTTTGCCTCTGGGGGTTCGCTGACCGGCATCAATGGTAGGCGAGCCGCCATCCTCAGGACGTTGCCTCCCCTGTTTCGACGACGCGTCGCAGGTGTTGGGGATCCGTTTTTTTGACCTTTCCTACGGAAACCTTTGTTCGTGGACACCGAATCAACAGCAGTTGCTGCATCAGATAGCGATCAAACCACCTCGGCAAGCCCCGCGTCGCCCGAGTCGAGTGACGTCATCATTGAAACCCGCAACCTCAATAAGATCTACAAGGATTTTTGGGGTCGGAAGAAGGTTCATGCCGTCAAGTCGCTGGACATCGAAGTTCGCAGAGGCGAGATTTTCGGACTGCTGGGGCCTAACGGTAGCGGCAAGTCGACGACGATTAAGCTGATCCTGGGCCTGTTATTCCCCACCAGCGGCCGTGTGCTCGTCTTCGACAAAGATGCGACCGAGACGAAGAAAAACGAAAAGATCGGTTACCTGCCCGAAGAGTCATACCTGTACCAGTTCCTCAATGCAGAGGAAACACTGGACTTCTACGGTCGTCTGTTCGATATGTCGGCCGAGATGCGAAAGCAACGTGTGGAGTCGCTGTTACGGCTGGTTGGGTTGCAAGGGGCACGCTACCGCCAACTGCGAGAATACAGTAAAGGGATGCGACGCCGTGTGGGGCTGGCTCAAGCTCTGATCAATGACCCCGACCTGATCCTGCTTGACGAACCGACCACGGGTTTGGACCCGATCGGGATCCGCGAAATGAAGGACCTGATTTTGGCCCTGCGTGATCAAGGCAAGACGGTCCTCTTGTGCAGTCACCAGCTGGGCGACGTTCAAGACGTTTGCGACCGGGTCGCGATTTTGCACCAAGGCGAACTGAAAGAACTTGGCCGAGTCAGCGACTTGCTGAAAGTCCAAGAGGTCACCGAAGTTCACGCCAAGGGACTGACCGAAGAGGCCAAGAAAGAAATCGCCGAAGTCATCGCCAAGCACGGCGGTGAACTCGAATCGATTGACAATCCAACTGCCACGATGGAAGACTTGTTCCTAAACATTGTTCGCGAAAGTGAGGCACGCCCCGGAGCTCGAATGATCTCCAGCGGCAGCCAGTCCTCTGACCAAGCCAGCGAATCGGAACAGTCCAGCGCAACCGATGGATCGGAGAACTGATAGCGATGAACTTGCAACCAGATGATTTTTGGTCCGTTCAACAGTGGCTTTTCCGCGACGGAAAAGTCCTTGAAAGTGCAGCGCTGAAAGGTGTCGTGCTGTTGGTGCTCGGCATGTTGCTCGGTGCCTTGATCGGATACGTGATTTCGGCACTTCGTTACGGACCCGGTGAAGCGTTTTACGCTGTTGCCAAAGCGGTGCGAGACTTCTTCATTGTTGATCTGCCCGGCACCCGATTCCAGCGGATCTTTGCACTCGCCAAGTTGGCCTTTACCGAAGCACGGCGACGTAAAGTTCTGTTCGTTGTGGGGCTGTTCCTGTTGATCTTGATGCTGGCCGGATGGTTCTTGAACCCCGACAGTGATGACCCCGCACGGCTCTACATCGTGTTTGTCTTGACCGCGACAAACTACTTGATGTTGATCCTGGCGTTGTTCATCAGCTGCTTTTCGTTACCACAAGACATCGAACAGCGAACGATCTACACGATTGTCACCAAGCCTGTGCGGATCACTGAGATCATCATGGGACGTTTTTTGGGGTTCCTGGCGATCTGTACCGTCATGTTGGTGCCCATGGGATTGGCCAGTTACGTCTTCGTCGTTCGTGGGCTGAGTCACTCTCACTTGACGGCCGAAAACGTGCAGCGGGATGAGCAGACCGGTCAGATCACCGGCGAGACCGATTACGTTCGCAAGCACAAACACAAATTCACGATCGAGCCGGGCGAAACGCAAGGCTTAACCGACACCGTTCGCGGCCACCAGCACCTGGTGACCTTGGATGAATCTGACGGCGAGATGAACATCACGTTCGGGGCGCCCGTCGGACACCTGCGTGCTCGAATCCCACGTTACGGCGAGATTCAGTTCTACGACCGCAATGGCAACCCGAAAGAGGCCGGGATCGATGTGGGCCAGGAACGGATGGGTGGCGGTTATGCCCAGTCAGGCATGGCCCGCTTAGTCGGTGTCGCCAAAGAGGCTCGCAAGTTAGAGCACAGTTATGTAGAGGGTGGTCGTAGTCTGAGTAAGGCCGAGTTCACGTTCAGTGATGTTGATGCTGGCCGCTACCAAGAGCTTGGCCACTTGCCAATCGGCGTCTCAGTGCGAGCTTACCGTTCCCACAAGGGAAAGATCGACCAGGTCATTCACTACACGCTCAGTCTTCAGAATCCGAAGACCGGAGCCCGAACAGTGCCACGTGATTTTCCCGTGGACGAATATGTTGTCGCTGAGTTGCCGTTCCCCTTGAAGTCAGAGGGAGTGGTTCGAGGCGAGGACGGCGAAGAAGTCACCCGAGAGCTGGATCTGTTCGAAGACTTGGTCTCTGATGATGGACAGCTGCAAATCGTCTTGAAGTGTGTTGAAGGCGGGCAATACGTCGGTGTTACAAAAAGCGGTATCTACCTCAGTGATGGTGAATCCCGATTCGGTTGGAACCTGACCAAAGCTTACATCTCCATTTGGTTGCAGATGGCGATGATCATCGCCTTCGGCGTGATGTGGAGCACCATGCTCAATGGCCCGGTGGCGATGTTGGCTACTGGAGTTTGCGTGCTGATGGGATTTGCTTCCGAAATGATCTATGGCATCCGCCACAACTTGGACGCCAAAATCAATCTGGGAGGCGGACCAATCGAGGCCTTGGTGCGTACCTTAAAGCAAGACGCCATGACCACCGAACTTGACGTCGAGGGCTTTGCAAACGTCGTCATCAAGAAAGCGGACGCAGTGATCATCTACGGTTTAGATGTCATTGCAACCTCGCTGCCCAACCTGCCGCGAATGGTTTCCACCGCTGAGTATGCGGCCGGTGGAGTGGACATTTTTAGCGCACTACTTGCTCGACACGCAATTGTGACACTCGGTTATTGTGTGCTGGCTTACTTTGCTAGTTACTTCATCTTGAAATCTCGCGAAATCGCATCATGAACCAGTCTGCTCAATTAAAGCGTAAGCTGATCTACATCGCGATCATTTTGGCTTGCATCATTCCGTTGTACCTGTTGGGACGGCCAACCGGTGGCGGGGACGATGCAGGTGGCCAGCTGGCGCAGATGCGCAATGCTTACGAGTTCTCAGAAGCGAACCTCGGCGAAATCAGCCCCGCCAGTTCCACCATGAAGTTGGCAACGGTGGGGATGCGAGGTGTCGCGGCAACGTTGCTTTGGCAAAAAGCTCACGAGTACAAGGTCAAGCACGAATGGGACCGGCTGCGTGCCGCTTTGAATAACATCTCGTTGCTTCAGCCGCGTTACGACAAAGTTTGGGAGCATCAAGCACACAACTTGGCTTACAACGTGTCGGTCCAGTTTGATGACTACCGACAGCGTTACGAGATGGTGCGCGAAGGCACCGAGTATCTCGAACGTGGTGTCCGACTGAACCGCAAGGCACCGCGATTGATCTGGTACACCGGTTGGTTCTACGGTCACAAGATTGGAACCTCCGACGAAAAGAAAGAGTTCCGTGTGCTGTTTGCAGACGATACCGAGCAACACACTCGGTTGGCCAATCAAGGGCTCCCGATCTTTGACGCGCGAGCCGAAGGACCAAACAACAAGCCCGACAATTGGTTGGTCAGCAACCTGTGGTTGGAAAAGGGGGCGGCAATGGTCGACGCCGGTGTCAAGCTGCGTCGAATCACGGCGATCAACTTTTTTGAGACCGGACCCAAAGCCATCTTCAAATTCGCTGAAGCCATCGAGAAAGAAGGCACTTACAACGAGAAAACTCAGGACGCTTGGGTGCGAGCTGCTGATGGTTGGGCTGAATTCGGCCGCCGAAGTCTGCCCACGACCTCCAATATCACCGTTCGCTTAGGAGCTTTGGAAGATCGTCTTGAAGAGCACGGGCGTGTCTTTGATCGTTTCAAAGTTCTTTGTGGACCGTTGTATACCGAACGCGAAAAAGAACTCGTTGGCACCCTGACTGGAACTTACCTGGACGTCTATCAGAAAGATCCCAAAGATCGCTCGAAGGCTGAGCAACGATTGATGCCAGAGATCAAGCGATTGATTCGCCCCGATGTGAAGCTGCTGCTGGCTGAGTTGCCAGCGGATAAACGGCTCAAGGGAATCGAGTTGATCGATAACATGATCCAGTTGGAAGATCGGATTCGCCGGATCGAAGGCTATCGCGAACAAATTAACTACAGCTACTGGGAAAGCCTTGCCATGGCTGAACAGGAAGAGCGAACCATTGAGGCGCGAAGGCTGATCTACGAAGCCAAGAAGTTCGCTGACAACGCTCAGCTGAAAGAGTCGTTGGAAAAGTATGAGGAAGCCTTCGAACTCTGGGCTGAAATCTTCGACGACTATCCCATTCTGACGATTGATGATTCCGCCGATGATCTTTATGAGTCAGTTCGGCAGTACATGATCGCTTTGGACTCGAATGATCTTCCAGAAGGATTCCCGCTGGAAACCTTCGTCGAGCTCATGGCCGAAGAGTCTTACGCTCGCGTTGAGATGTACGAAGAGGTTCGCGAGACTCAGAAGGAAAAAGCCGCTCAACGTCGCCGTGAATTGGAAGAAGAGGAGCGAAAACGTGACGCGGCCGACGCCGAACAGGCCAAGGCCGACGCCGAGAAAGCCGCTGAGATGAAGGCCGCCGAAGGGAATCAGGATACGTCGCGAGACGTAGCTGCTGAGAAAGCCGAAGCAGAAGACAAGCCTGCGGACGCCCAAGCCACAGAAGATAAAGATAACGCCGCCGAGAAAGCGGATGAGGAGCCTGTGGCAGAAGGAGACAAAATCTCCGAAGGTCAGGCCGTTAAGGAGGAAGCTGCTGCAGAAAAGCAGGGGGCGAATGAAGCTGGTTCAGACGAAACGCCCGAGCAGCCAACGTCTGACGGAAATCCAGCCGGGGAGGCCGCAGCTGAGAATCAGCCCCCACCACCGGCTGAAAGCAACTGATCGAGGTTCCAGCTCACTGGGTAACCGTTCATTGCGACTCCTTGAGAGCAACGCGGGAGCTAACGCATCGCCTCTGCTCACTTCTTCACGCCGTGCAGCGAAAGGTTGCTGATTTCGGCGACCGACTCCCAGTGTCCCATGCCTTCGAAGCCGATACTAAAATTGTAGATCGCGTCGTCTTCGAGTTTGCTGCTTAACGCGGGTTATTTCCTTGACCCAGCTTCTATCGCCTGCTTAACCAACGATTTAGCGTCAATCTGCAGCGTCTCGGGTTGGCCTGGTTTCGGTGGCTCTCTTCCGTCATCGGTGATGCTGCCCCCGGAAGAAGATGTTGCCGTGTTGTTCGACACCCAAATGCGGCGCGTAGAGTTTGGGCTTATTGGTAAATAGCATCATTCCGGCGAACAGCTTTTGCCCCAGATCCTTTGTCTTGCCGACTTCTCGTTATCGGAGGTTCGCGTTGCGAGGCGAATCTATAACACTCGATTCACGCTGGATTAACTAAAGAGACTTTAGCTGCACTCGGGACTGGTTTTCGAGGCGGCACGCAAGATTTTGTCTGGGGCCTGCGGGTAAAAGTGGCGTGCTCCCCAAAAACTAATCCATCTGTTATGAAGGTTTACCGGCCGAGCTGGCCAAAGGAGACTTTTTATGACTAAGAAACGCAAACGACGGAAACCCGAGCAGATCGTGAAGGCGATTCAAGAAGGCGATGCGATGATGGCGGCGGGCAAGACAGAGGCCGAGGTGTTTCAAACGCTTGAAATCAGCGTAACGACCTGGGAGCGTTGGAAGAAACTGTATGGCGGAATGAAGTCGGATGAAGCAAAACGACTTCGTGAGCTTGAAGTCGAGAATCAACGACTCAAAGAGCTTCTCGCCGAGGCCGAGCTAGACAAGAAGATCCTCAAGATGGCTGCAGAGGGAAACTTCTGAGCCCGACGCGACGACGTGAGGCTGTTGCAAAGGCTCAGAAATCCTTTGCAGTGTCAGAACGTCGGGCATGCAAAACGCTTGGCCAACCGCGGAGTACTCATCGGTACCAAGCGAAATCCAAGAGCGACGAAGAGCGATTGCTTCGCCGCATTTACGAACTGGTTCGAGAATTCCCCCGCTACGGCTACCGGATGATCACGCGGATGTTACGCCGCGAAGGATGGACAGTGAATTACAAACGAATCTATCGGCTTTGGAAACGAGAAGGTCTTCGAGTGCCACGAAGAAAGACGAAGAAACGCAGGCTTGGAAGCGTTTCAGGAGGGATCTGCCGTCGCCGCGCCGAACGCATCAATCACGTTTGGTCGATTGACTTTATCTTTGATCGAACAATCAATGGGCGGTCAGTGAAGATCCTTTCGTTGATCGATGAGTACTCACGAGAATGCATCGCCTTGGAGGTCTCACGCCGGTTCACCGGCGATGACTTGGTTGCCCTTCTAGTGGATGTGTTTGCAATTCGAGGCATTCCGGCATTTATCCGAAGTGACAACGGACCAGAGTTCATCAGTCGCCGCGTCCGCGATTTCCTTGGACGCATTGATGTCGGCACATCGTTCATTGAACCAGGTAGCCCCTGGGAGAACGGCTATGTCGAGAGCTTCCACAGCCGGTTTCGTGACGAGTGTTTGTCCTGCGAAGCGTTCAGCACGCTTGCCGAAGCGCAACAGGTAATCGGGCAATGGAGATCGACGTACAACCATCGACGTCCCCACAGCTCGCTGAGCGGGCTTACTCCTGCGGAGTTCGCGACCCGTTGTGCCGCTTCAACTCCAGTCGCTGCGCTCCTTACGTCGAAGCGGCACAACGAATGTGATTCAGTAACCCAATCCCTACCTTCATAACCCTGGACCAAGTTTCGGGGGCATTCCAAAAGTCGTTCTTGGGTGGTTTGTACCTTATTTTCGCTGTTGTTTGCGGGATGATACCGAAAACCCTCACACCTATCCCTGATCTGTAAAAATGGACGATTTAGACAAAATAGAAACGTCTCAAGCGATCGGCCTCGGTCTGATTCTGCAGACTGCAAGGCGGCACTTGCTCTGGGTGCTGCCAACCGGATTTGTGCTCTGTACTTTAGTTTTCCTTCTTCTTCACGACTGGAAGGTAGATCGTTACCAAGCTTCGCATTGGGTCGAGATTGCCCCCAACCACGTCGCCTTTTCAGATGTTAGAGCGAGGGGTGGGAGCGATGCCAAGGGCGAGGAGGCCCTACTCAAATCTCCGATGGTTCTAGAGTCGGTACTAGCGCAACCATTCATCAAAGAGTTGAAACCGACGACCGACGGCGGTCCACGGAACTTAGCTTATCTTGTCGAAAACGTTGCTCTGACGTCGAAAGGAGCACAAGGCAGGTACGCGATCTCCTTCATCGATAATGATCCCGTGGCAGCAAAGCAGCTAAGTGACGCGATCGCGGAGTCATTCATGGCTGTGAGAACGCTCTTGGATTCCACGCAACTAAGTAACGTTCGCGAATCCTTGAGGCCAGCGATTTCGGAGTGGGAATCCACTGTTCTGAACCAGCAGGAGCGTTTGCAATTGGCCGCCCGATCTGCTGGGATTCCTCTTGATGAGTTGACTCAGCAACGAGAGTTCTTGGCGTCTCTTAAACGCGCCCACATGGACGCAACCATGCAGCTCAAGGCGGTGCAGCAAGAGCTTTCATCGCTCCCAGATGCGGACTTAAGCGACTCCGAGGGGGTTCGAGTCGCCGAGTTGGAGGACGGCGAGGCAACCGATCTTACGCGGCTCCGCGCCGGCTTAGTTGCCGAGAAGCATCGGATCATCGTTGAGGACTCAGAGAACGTCTTCAAAGAGGGGCTCGTTCGGATTGAAGCGAAAATTAGGGACATTGATGAACAGCTAAGTTTGCGGAAAGCCCAGGCATCTTTGGAGGCTGAAACTGTGCTCCGCGACAAAGCGGGCAAGGCGGCGAAACAGCAAATCGCGGATTTGGAGCTCAGGATTAAAACGTTGAATGACGGGATCAACGCAGAAAAGGCTCGCTTGGCTGGTGAACAGTCAAAGTGGAATGCAATTCAGTTCGAACTGGATAATGTTGAGGTGTCAAAGGATGTTCTGATCTCGCTGCGACGTCGGGAGGCAGCTTTGAAAACCGAGGGTGGTTACAAAGATGTGGTTTCCAGTCTGGCCTCAGCATCTCTTCCTGAAACTCCGTTGGAAAACAGCAATACAAAGCGTCAGTTGTTAGCGTATCCGCTGGTTTTTGCTGCGCTGTTTGGGTTAGGTCTTACCGTGGAGGTTTTCTCCCAGCGCTTTTCACGAGCTCGGAACGTCACGGAAATCACACAACTAAGTCTGCTTGGAGAACTTGCAAAATTCCCTCGATGGGGGTCAAGGTCGGGCCGTCAATTCTATGAGAGGTCCGTTATGGCGTTAGCAGTTCGTCTGGGTTGTTTGAAAGTGCTCTCAGCCGGTAAGGTCGTTGGTGTCGTCAGCGGAGTGTCGGGCGAAGGTAAATCAACCGTAACCTTCGGTTTGGCCTGCATGCTTGGACATTCAAAACACCTTAAGGTGTTAGTCATTGACGCCGATGTGCGTAAACCATCTTTACATAGCTTGTTTGACGTTTCCAACGAAGTCGGCTTGGTTGACGTTCTGATGCAAAGATCGGAACTAGATGATGCAATTGTGGCGGTTGGTAAGTTGGACTTTTTGCCTGCTGGCCGGCTCTCTGCTCCGCCCTTTGGCATTTTCAGCGAGGGCAATGTCTCTGGCTTTATAGATTCATTGCGAGAGCATTACGATCTTATCCTTGTGGACACCTCGCCCTTGAACTTAACGCCAGAAACAATGCTCGTGGCCGAGTCATTCGACCATGCGATCGTTAGCTTTATGCGGGACAAAAGTCGGGCGGCTTATGCCGCAAAAATGTTGGATAAATTAGAACTCCTGGGCAGCAACGTCGTCGGAGCGGTCTTTTCGGGTACTCCTATACGAGAATACAAGTACCAATACGGATCTTATTACTACTACGGAGGCAAAAAGGCGATCGAAATGCCTGTCTCTAAGGATGCTTGTTCTGGCATCGGCTCTGTGCCGTCGTGACCCTCACCGTTAGACACTTCCACGGAGCGAGCATATGATCATCCACAGGTTGGATTGGCGTTGGTGTGTCGTTGCTGTCTCTCTACTGCTAGTGATTGGTTTTGTGACTGCCAGTCGTTTGGGCGAGCAGAGGGCGATTAGTTACTGGCAGCATCGTGGTGAAACCGCATGGTCAACGGGCGATCTTCCGGGGTGTGTTGAGGCGTACGAACGTCTGGTTTCGCTTTCTCCGGAAAAGGTGGACGTGGCGTATCGATTGGCAGTGGCCTTCGATGACTTAATTGGTTTGCCTCCAATCGCTACACCTCGTCAGTTGCATCAAGCAGAGCAGCGATTACGGAGAGTTTTGAATTTCCCGAGCGGCAGCATCTCAGAGCAAACCGCACAGGATTTGGGGCTACGACTGATATGGCGACAGTTGCAACTAGGCGGGTTGCATCCCCGCAAAGCTTACCATCGGCTACTCGACCCTGGGTGCGATCTACCTTACCACCGCCGTTCAGAGTTACTTTTGGTTGCGAGATGCCTTTTCGAAACGCTACCAAACGCGGGCAACTTTCGACTGGAGGAGGAGAGTGAGGGAGCGAGTGGATTTCGGGAATTATTATCGGTGCCAATTTTCTCGGCGATACAAGACAAGCTAAATCTTGCTCTGGTGGACGATCGTAGTTTGGTCGCGTTTTTACGGTTTGTCGACTTTCACCAGGCGTTGTCAGGCCCGGTCGACGTGCCTGCTGCGTTGGCAGAATCGATGATTGTCGAGTGCAAGCGACGCCGCAACGCTATAACGACGCTTGCTGCAGCGAGATTCGCTATTAATCAGAGTGTTGTGGACGATCCAAAGTGGTTGTCGAAAGTCACTTCCGACGCCTTAAACGAAGCTCTCTGCCATCTGAAATCGAGTTCAGTCTCTAGGCAAGTAAGTGCTGAACAGCGGATGGAGAACAACTGTAAGTTGGAGCTCGCGCAATTAACTTTGCCTGTGATCTCGGAATCATCTCCCGAGTCCGTTTTTAAGTGGCTTAAGCCATGGGAACAAGTTTTCTCAACAACACTTCAAGACTACCCCGTCGAATTGGAATTACAGTACGCTAACTGTCTTGCCAAGTTAACCAAGCACGCGGACCTCAGACGCTTTGGTAGCGACTCGTTGAAATGCCATCCGCAGAACGTGCGACTCCACGAGATGATGTTTAAACTCGCCGTTGAGTCTCGCTTTGACAAGGCATACTTGAAAGAAGTTTTATCAGCCTGGGGCGAGGCGCTGTCTTGTCAGGGTAGCAGGCTATCGTCTGCTTCCATCGAAGGCCAGACAGGATTGGGAAACGGGGACAAACATGCAGAGTACGAAAAATCCAGATGGTTATGGCATGTCATGTCTCTTTATTACGCCTCTGATGAGGAGCAGGGGACTTGGGATCAGATTAGTCAGTTGAGGCAACTGATTGCAACTGCCTCCAGGGACCAGGCGCTAGTTGGACGTCGCTTTGAAGTAGAACTGCTCATCAAGATGGGGTGTGTTGGTGAGGCCGCTTCGATCCAAGAACTTGTTTGCGAGCTCACTTCGAGTCAAGAAAGTCATGCGATGGCGGCGGATCTCTGGCTGGAGGTCGGCGCTTATCAACCTGCACTCCGCCATTTGCGTCTTCTCGATTCGCCGACGTGGATGCAGCGACTTCGTATCGCAAGATGCGTTTGGGAAAGCCAATACCGCCGCGAGTTCCCGCTTGCAGACCGGGAACATACTGCTGGGTTACTTAGGTCGCTTTTAGCCTCTGCCGATTGCACAAAAAGTGAAGACCGGTTCGTTCTACGTTGGATGTTAGCTTCGATTCCAGCTGATCAGGACAGTTGGGGTAATCATATCCAGTCCGAGAATTACCAAGGCGAGATTAGGGAAATCTTGTCGGAGCTTACTCGAACGGAACTGAAGCCTTCACACGCTGAATGGATTCGGACCCCGATGGATGCTGCCGTCTTTTTGGAGCAACTTAGCCTGGGGAATCGCACCTCAAAGCCCAGCGTGGCGGGCGATTTGCTCCGAGTGCATTGTTTGTTAATCGATGGAAAACTGGACGCGGCAACATCCACTCTAACGAGAACGGCTGACCAACTTGCAGCTTCACCGCAATGGGTTCGGTTTTTCGGGGAAAAGCTCTTGGAATCAGTCTCTGTTCGTGCAGACGACACTCGGTTTAAGCTTCTTTGCCAAGTTGGTAGGTCATTGAACGATTGGGAATTTCTGTACAGGGTGGCCCGGGATTCGAGCGACCCAGAGGTTTCCGAACGAGTTGCAGAGCTGATCGAAAAGTACGAGCCCGGGCGAGTCGACCTGACACTAATGCTTCAAGCACATGCTGGTTTCAGGAATGAAATGGGTAACCCCGTACAACTGTCAGGAACATTTGGAGAAAGTTGCGAGCGTGATCTTCAGCGAGTTTTAAAACTCCGCCCTAACTGGGGCGAAGTTAATGTGGCGCTCGGACGCGTGTTGCTTGCAAGATCGATTCGGCAATCCAAAAGAGATCTCCGATCGCAAATTGCTCGGCAGGCTCAGGAGTGTTTCCGACAGGCTTTGTATTTGGGGGCACAAGATCAAACACTCCCTTTCAATCTAGGGTTGGCAGCATCGATCGCTGGGAATGCGGTCGATATGGACTCAGAGGTCAATGTGAGTTCTCCGCTTTCCCGAGTGACTGATGAATACCAGGCACGCTCGAATGTGTATCTTTCTCTGGCTGCCGATTTCCGGGTTGACGAAGAATCCCTAGCGAAGCTCTTCAAAAACAGCGAGGGGAAAGCAAGAGCTAATGCTCTTCATCTGGCAAGCAGATTGGCGTGGCAACTGGCTCATCGGCAAGGGCCGAACCAGTTAACGTTGCCAGTACAGCAGGTTTTCGAATGGCTCGACGAGGCGATATCGATCACCGAGAAGCACGGTCCTTCCCCACTGCTCGAGTCACTCTTGCAATTGAAGTTAGCTTGGACTTCCAAGTTCCCAGAATCAGAATTAGTCCAAAAGTTTAGGCAGCAAGTTGAAGGTGCTCCCTTAAGTCCACAAGTTAAGTTGAATTGGACTGCTGCTCTGCTGAGCGGCCAAGATCGCGAAAGGTATCTGCTAAGCCAAGTGGCGGAAGCAAGTGTTTTGGAGCTTAGCGTTGAAAATGCAATCAACGTCGCCTTGGCCGACAAAGCTAATGTTTCGAAGGCCGACCACCTTAGCGTCTTGAAGGCGATCGTAGCGAAATGGCCTGAGTCTGAGCACGCACGTCTTGTGTTAGGATTCGAACTAGTTGAATGGCATCAACAGGAAGACGCCAATGGTGTTGAAACAGCGGATTTGCAAGGACAGTTAAGACGTTTGCTGCACGAGTCAGAGTATGCCAAAAGCCAACACAAATTGCTTTACGTTGATTGGTTGATTCGCTCCCGCGAGTTGGCTAAGTGTCGTGAAGCCAGAAGGATTTGTCGTGAATTACTGGCAACTGATCAGGCCGCCGAGAGTCGGTCGGTACAGCGTTGCTTACTAGCTACGTTATTGTTTGAGTTACGCAGGGGCGATGTCAAAGTGAGTCAGAAAGTCTTGCTTAGCAAGGAATCCGACGCTTTGTTTCAGCAAATCCTTGAGTCAAGCTATCGCTTGGACGTTCTGTCTGAATACATTTCGTTCCTGATCCAATCCGGCGGGCCAGGTCAAGTCCAAACCGCCAAACGTCTTGTGATGGAGAGCCAGCGTCACCTGCTGAGCTGTGCCGCAAGTTTGGGTTGGTATTTAGAAATCGCCGAAATAGAACTCGGTTTTCTCCCTCGACGTGACGTCGTTAGGAACTGGTTCTTGGCAGTGCCGCCACAGTTGAGGGTTACCGCCCTATCCGCGGTGGAGCAGGCGATCGGGCCGGAAGCAACGCTGGATCTTTGCCTTGATGCGATCGCGGCCTGGCAAGAAGAAGTTGACGCCTCCGGCAGCACGCTTCCGGATTTCCAAGTTGCGAGTTTCTCTGTCGATGTGCTGTGCGAAGGACTGGATGGCTCTTCTAGCGCCGAGTGCCTCTACGTCTTAACCAGACTACAAAAACCTTCTGAATCTGAAGCCGAAGTTGTTTCGAAGAAACTCCGGCGATTCTATCAGCAGCATTCGCTTGGACGAGACGAATGGCAACTTTATGCGGACTATTTGAATGAGCGTGGGGAAAAGATGGCAGCGCAGCGAATCTACTTGACGCTCGTGGAACGATACCCGAATAATCTCACGTTTACGAATAACTTTGCTTCATTGGCCGCTGAGACTGGGGCACAGATGAGTTTAGCCGACTCGAAACTGCGAATCGCAATCTCTAGACATCCCGGGCACGCTGTCTTGCTCGGTACACTCGACTATCTCTCCGCAGCACGCGAAACTTTCTCCGGTGACCTGGAGGTTGGAAAATGAATTTGATAACAAAACTGAATTTTCGGATGCCCGTCGTCAAGCGTTTGGTTGCTTGTCTACCTGTGCTTATTTCGTTACTCGTTGCCGATTCATCTTCAGCGCAGTTCACCGCCGATGCGATCGTATCGGAGGCGGAAGATGAAGTCTCCCGGTTGACGGACAAAGATGGGGTATCGCTGCTTAACACGAATGCTCGCGTTGTCCTGAGATTCAAGGTAATGTTTGCCACGCAGGGGAAAATTGATGGTCGCTCTTCGGACATTGCAACTTACAACAGCTTTGCCAACACTCAGGCAAGGCTGACAAATAGCATCTTTGGAGGTGCAGCTGATTCCTCAATTACTGATGCCGATCAGTGGGATTGGAAAGCGGTTCTTTCAACGAACAGCGGTACCCGTGCAGAGGTCAATTCCAGCACGCAATACGACGACGATGCAGATTACGCGTCCGATAAAATTACCATCGACATGATCAACCCGGTTTTTAATACGCATTCGGGTTTGCTGGCATCCAATTACCGGGAGTTATGGGAAGAACCTCTGGTAAATATGAATAAGACGCAGACCTTAACCAACAACTCCGGCAACACTTGGACGGGGACTGACAAACTGCCAGTTGGGAATTCGATTGATAAAGGTTTGGGTGGGGGGGCTAACGACCTAGCCTTTTATGGTAAAAAAACACCGTCCGTTTTCTGGAAGAACGGTGAGGACAAATTAAAAAAAGCGAACCGCATCTATGCAATTTCTCCTTTGCTTTACGTGGTGAATGTCAACTTTGGCACTGGACTGGATGCAAGTTATGTGATCATGGAGTCGCCTGAGCCGACAACTTTCGCCATGTTCCTAATCGGAATACTCGTATGTTTATGTTGTCGAAGAGGGCGAAAGGAAGCCAAAGTCGCTGCGTCTATCGTGCCCTGATGCTCGCCAACTGACGGTTGCCTTTTTGTTTCAATGAAATAAACTGCTTTTCGATGCATTTGTTTTCGAAGCCAAGCAGGGAATTTCAATGCCAGCGACAGTTAAAGATGTTGCCAAGGCCGCCGATGTCTCCATCGGCACGGTCAGTCGCGTGCTTAGCGGCGAGCCAAATGTGACGGCAGAGACTGCACGCCGTGTGATGAACGCTGTCGATCAGCTGGGCTACAGCCGGCTGCGAAAACGCAAGCATGATCCCGACGCGATGCAGCTGGGGCGAAAGAATATCGCAATGTTACTGTTAGGCATGGATCGCTCGTTGGCGACCTTACCCTCGGTGGCCTGTGGGATTCATGGTGCGGAATCAGCGCTTTCCAAAGCCGGCGCAAACGTCTTGTTATCTGACGTGCCTTCGGTGGATTCTGTTCCCACCTCGATCGTGCGGCAAAATCTGCATGGCGTTTTAGCCAAGGCCGCCTTACAGGGCAAACTGTTTGAATCAGCCGACGCGGGATTGCTTGAACGTTTGCGTGCCGTTCCCACCGTGTGGTTTCTAGGGCGGCCTCTGGGCGCCGATTGGGGTGATGTCGTTGAATCGAACGACCATGAAGTGGGCAAGTTGGCGGCTGAATATTTGTTGCATCGCGGACATCGCCGGTTAGCCATCATTGATCCCAAACCAGATCATGTCACCCTAAGCCAGCGCTGCGCGAGCTTTTCGTGGCATGCTGGAGAGGGCGGTGCAAAGGTCGAAAAAGTAGTCGGCGACAGCAAGGATTGGACACTGCCATTGCACCCGGTCGACGACGTCGAGATGGTCGACAAGCTGGTTGGAAGACTATTGAAACGACGGAGTAAGCCGACGGCAATCTTTTGTCCTGCAGATGGCATCACGGCGATGGTCTATCGCTCGTTTGCTCGCCGCGGGCTGCAAATGGGTCGCGACATGAGCTTGATCTCGTGTAACAACGAACTGCCATTATTGTCGGGGTTGTATCCCGAGGTAACGACCATTGATATCCGCGCCGAACAAATTGGGCGTCAAGCGGTCGACCAGTTGATCTGGCGTCTGGGGCACGCGGAAGCCCCGACTGTTAGCGTGTCTGTACAACCTGGCCTTGTTGAAGGCATGTCTGTGAAGGATCTTTCGGAGAGCAAGTCATGAGAGTTTGGATCGCGCTGTTAATGTGCTGGGCATTGATGCCCGTGTTGTCGGGTGATGACGATTTGCCCATCGTGGCAGATGGTTTTACGGTTGACGTGATTGCCAAAGAGCCAATGGTTCGAAACGCCTGTGCGATGGCCTTCGATCGCTTGGGCCGCTTATGTGTTGCTCAAGGACCGCAGTGGCGTGGGCCGACGCCAGAGACCGCTGGTGACCGCGTTGACATTTTGATCGATAGCGATGGCGATGGGATTGCTGATTCACGGAAGACCTTTGCCAAAGGTTTTAACAGTGTCCAAGGCATTGCCTGGCATGGCACGGACTTATGGGTCGCCAATGCACCGGACTTTACCGTTGTCCGCGACACCGATGGCGATGACGAAGCAGATGTTTATATCAAAGTCTACACTGGGCTCGGGAATTTGGAGCATTCCCTGCATGGCCTGAACTTTGGACCCGATGGCAAGCTTTACATGTCCAAAGGAAACTCCAAGGGATACAACCGCATCGATCAGTTGGCTCCCAAAGCGTTCCGTGACTTATGGGGACTGCCTTCGCCAGCAGGGGCGCCCGATTACCCACCGGTGACGGTCTACACCAAGGATAGCTATCAACGCGCTTATCACACGCCGCAAGATGATTGGGGACAGCAAGGTGGGATCCTCCGCTGTGACCCGTATTCCCAGGCTGGCAAGCAAGTGACCGATGAGATGGGGCGTGGGCTGGAGATCGTTTCAAGAGGCTTTCGTAATCCCTGGGACATTTGCTTTGATGATGGGTTTGACTTTTTGGGCACCGACAACGATCAGACCGAGGGCGACAAAGTCTTCGCGCCCTTTTACGGTGCTCACTTTGGTTGGGGACACCCTTGGAGTTTTGATTGGAAAGGCATTGATCATTTGCCAACGGTGCCAGTCAGCATGCCGCTGTACGAAGGCTCTGGTGCGGGGCTGATTCACTATCATGCGAAGCATTTCCCAGCCGAGTATCGCGACGTGTTCTTCGTCAATGATTGGATGCGCCGGGAAATCTATGTGTTTCGCCCAGAATGGCAGGGCGCCTTGGTTCGCCATCAAGGCGGGGAGTTCCCCGGCCGATTGGCGCACGCTGACGGCGGTCGTTCTCTGGCCAAAGGTTCAGGCCGTGTGTTTGAACCAACCGATATTGAAGTGGGACCCGATGGAGCGTTGTATGTTCTGAGCTGGGGACACGGCTACGGTGCAACCATGAAGGGCCAAGAACAAATCGACGCCGGTCGCGTTTATCGTATCCGTCATGCGGCCAGCGAGCTGATCGACTGGAAAACGTTTGATCGCAGTTTGCCGCTCGGCGAACGAAGTTTGGATCAGTTGTTTGACGATTTCTCCAGCAGCATCCCAGCCTGGCGAGTCGACGCGCAGAACGAATTGTTGCGGCGCGGTGAACAAGCGGTCACCTACCTCAGGAAACGTTTGCGGGAACCGGTCACCAAGGCTGAACAAACTTGGGGCTTGTGGACCTTGGGGCGATTGTCCGCTGAGGCATTGATGAAGCTATCGGCAAGCCAAAGCGATCAAGTCAACGTGCGCTTGCAAACCATTCGCATCCTGGCCCTGGTGGCACCCGATCGAATCGATCAAGTGTTGGCGCTAGATTCCGCTGAAGCTCGCCTGCGTCACGTTTCCGTGCAAGCGATTTGGCAGGCAAAGCGTGATGATCTTTCCAGTGCATTGACGGCCATGGTCTCAGCCGAGACCGATCGCGTGGCGTTCTACTCTGGATGGAACGCGATGGCTGAGCTGATTCCTGAAGCCGAACGCAAAGCACTGATTCAAGACCCGCGTCCGCGAGTGCGTTTGGCTGCCCTCTTAGGACTGTTTTTGCAGGACAAGCTGTCTGCTGACGAAGTCCAGTCGCTGCGGGCTGATGGCGATCAAGAGGTTGCGGGGCTGGTTGAATTGTGGTTGCGAAAGACCGGCAAGGGGGCACCGTTGATCACTTTGACGCCGCCACCGGGTGAGTATTCACAGCCGGTGAACGTGACGGCCAAGAGCACCTTGCCAGAGAGTTTCTTGACCTACACCACCGATGGGTCGACGCCTGCCGTGACGGGAATGCGAGTCAAAGGGCCGATTGTGTTGGATCAAGATACCAAGTTGCGGTTTTCGATCTTTCAGCGACGCACGCAAGCCGGTGCGACCACGACGGCTGAGTACACGATTCGTACCACCCCACGTTATCGCCATCGTCAATCAGTCCATCGGTTTGCTTCAGACAGCGGTGGCAATTATCAATGGGATTGGGGCGGTCTCTCGGAAGGCAAACTGCATTACACCGACCGCCAGTATCAGATTCTTAACGTTCCAGAATCCTTGCGAGGCCTGCCGTTTCTAAGGACTGCCAATGCAGATGATCGTCGGATGACCAAACGGCTGATGTCCTTTGAAATTGATTCTGACATGACCGTCATGGTCGGTGTGGATGTCAGGATCAAACAGCCGCTGCCTTGGCTAAGGCTCGGTGAACCGGATGGTTTTGCCGACACAGGATTGGTCGTCAAGACAAGCGATCCGGACTTCCGTGTTTATGCCAAATCATTCAGGGCTGGCGAGGTTGCCTTGGGGGCAAACATTGTGCAGCCCAATGGTTCTCCACGTGGAAACTACATCGTGATTCTCAAGCA
Source organism: Stieleria bergensis (assembly GCA_007745635.1). Taxonomy (GTDB): domain Bacteria; phylum Planctomycetota; class Planctomycetia; order Pirellulales; family Pirellulaceae; genus Stieleria; species Stieleria bergensis. Next base: position 4,855,887 of record CP036272.1, on the reverse strand, counting down.
ATCAAACCTGGCACGACCGCCAGGTGGGCCTGCAGTCACGGTGGATCAGGTGGCCCAGGCAATGAACGCCGCTGATCCTGCCCGAGGTCGTGAGTTGTTTCTGCACCCGCAGGGCGCCGGTTGTTACAAATGCCATCGCATGCAGGGCATCGGCAACGTTCTGGGACCCGACTTGACGGACATTGGGCGTCGTGCCAAGACTGCTGAGGTGTTGATTGAGTCCATTGTCCATCCCAGCAAGGTGATCACCGAAGGCTTTGCTCAGCAGCGTGTGTTGACCATCGATGGACAAGTACTCTCTGGCGCCGTGATCGAGGAAACGGGACGCAGCATTAAACTAGCCAACTCCGAAGGTGAACTCACCACCATCGACAAAAAAGACATCGAGCAACGATCGGGGACAAAGCTCTCGCCGATGCCCGACGGATTTGCTTCCATGATGACTGCCCAACAGATTGCCGATTTGACCGCTTGGTTGATGACTCAAAAAGTCTCCGGCGATCGCCAGGGGTTCTGGTTTCAAGAATCCGATGCTGCGTTGCAGATCAACTATGGCAAGCAGCCCATTGCCACGTACTTGAAAGACCATCCCGTCTTGACCCGTCGAGCACTGGTCAATGTGCACACGCCCGGTGGCCTGCAAGTGACGCGGAATTTTCCACCACGTAAACCTGAGGATATCGATCCAGGCCATGCGAACAAATCCAGAATCATTCACCCCAACATGCATCCCGGTCTGTGGATTAGTTTTGGCGATCTGAACGGCAACGACTACTGGCGTTTAACGTCCAAGGTGGTCTTTGATCGCTATTTAGAGCTTCCCAGCGGCGACAAGAACACCGGTGGCTTCACGGCACTGAATCGCTACATCAGTCAGGACGGTCGTCAGGTGGTTTGCGAAGAGACAACGACTTATCGCTTTGAAAAGGTCGCCGAGGGGCTGCTGCTGAGAATCGATGCGCAGTACGTCTCCGATCAGCGTGATTTCTACTTTGGTGATCAAGAGGAATCCGGGCTTGCCGTGCGTGTGGCTTCACCACTGCGTGTTCAAGGCGGCGATGGAACCATCATCAACAGTCGAGGCGAAACAAATGGAGCTCAGATCTGGGGGAAGCAAGCCGAGTGGTTTGATTACTTTGGCACCATTGATGGCAAGCAAGCCGGCGTGATGGTGATGTCCAGCGACAAAAATCCTCGGCCGTGTTGGCTGCACGCTCGAGATTACGGAGTGATTGTTACCAATCCATTTCCCAAGCAGCCTCGTGAACGCCGCGAACCGTATGTCAAGACTCCGATCAAACGCGGAGAGACGTACAAGTTGTCGTTTGCGGTGCTGCTGCATGAGCTGCCTGCTGGTCAAACATTGGACCGAGAGAAAGCGGTGGAAATGCTGAAAGCATCTTTCCGTTAATCAGCGCGAGCAAGCCTCAGCAGCGAATGTCTCGTGTTCGCGACTGTTGGCGAACATCAAGGCTTTCGCAGAACGAGGATCTGCGGTCTCAGGGATTCTTCCGATCTGGTTTGCTGCAAGTGCCGTCCGCAGGTTTCTGCTGCCTGCCTCGGATGACGGTCACCGGAGGCTCTTTGTTAGGATCGATTAAGTAGTTTCCGTTAAGACTCAGCGCGGCTCGCTGTTCGTAGAGCGAACTCGTCTCTTGCTGCACGCCAGCGAACTGCTTCGTCCTGCCGTGATTCACGGTTGTCCTGGACACTTGTCTGAATTGAACGAAGGTTCTGTCGGACCGTTTCAGTCCTCATGTCCGTCAAATCATCGCTGATAATTGTGGGGTTGAACCTCGGGCCTGTGGACCAGGAGGTATGATGCAGGAACTACATCGCTTTCCGTTAATGATTTTGAGGTTCTAAGAATGAAAAGTTTTTCTTCGTCGACGATGAGGTTGACGCTCTTGCTGGCGGCCTTCGTTAGCGTAATCCCAGCGATAATGAGCCGTTGTGTCGCCGCGGATAAGCCCAACATCGTTGTGATTTGGGGCGACGACATCGGGGTGCACAACGTCAGCGCCTACAACCATGGCATCATGGGGTATCACACGCCGAATATCGATCGCATTGCCAAGCAAGGCGCACTTTTTACCGACGCCTACGCGCAGCAGAGTTGCACTGCGGGTCGAGCGTCATTCATTTTAGGTCAGCACCCCTTCCGCACCGGATTGTTGACCATTGGGATGCCCGGTAGCGACCACGGCATTCCAGATTGGACCCCAACCATCGCTGACCTGTTGAAAGATCATGGTTATGCCACCGGACAGTTCGGCAAGAATCACCTCGGTGACCAAGACAAGCATTTACCCACCGCGCACGGTTTTGACGAATTCTATGGCAACCTGTACCACCTCAACGCGGAAGAGGAGCCAGAGACTTACTACTACCCCAAAGATCCAGCGTTTCGGAAGAAGTATGGCCCACGGGGCGTGATCCATAGTTTCGCTGACGGTGACATCGAAGACACGGGACCGTTGACGCGAAAACGCATGGAAACGGTTGACGGCGAGATCCACAAAGCGGCAATGGATTTTGTTGATCGCAACCACGCTGCGAAGAAGCCATTTTTCCTGTGGTACAACAGCACGCGAATGCACGTCTGGACACGACTGAAAAAGGAGTCCCAGGGGCGCACCGGCATTGGTCTTTATCCGGACGGCATGGTCGAGCATGATGACTACGTGGGTGAAGTGCTCGAAAAGCTAGACGAGCTCGGCATTGCTGATAACACCATCGTCATTTACAGCACCGATAACGGAGCCGAAACCTTTTCCTGGCCCGATGGGGGAATCACACCGTTTCATGGCGAAAAGGGAACGACCTGGGAAGGCGGTTTCCGAGTCCCCTTGGCTGTGCGTTGGCCAGGTGTGATTAAGCCCGGAACGACTTACAACAATATCATTTCCCAAGAAGACTGGATGCCAACTTTGTTGGCCGCTGCGGGCGATGACAAGATCGTTGATAAGCTGAAAGAAGGAATGACTGCGAACAAGAAGAAGTTCAAGGTCCATCCCGATGGCTATAACTTCCTACCGTTCTTCAAAGGCGAGGTCAAAGAGAGCCCGCGGAAGGAAATCTACTACTTCGGTCAAGGTGGAGAGCTCAACGCGATTCGAGTGCAAAACTGGAAAATCCACTTCGCCACCATCCAAGGCAACATCGCCAACGGCGTACGAGAAACTCCCGGCTGGCCGTTGATCATTAACCTGCGTGCTGATCCGTACGAGAAGATGTGGAAGGAAGGCGAGCTCGGTTACTTTCGTTGGTACGCTGACAACTTGTGGACCTTCGTGCCGGCTCAGGAATACATTCAGGGCTTCCTAAAGACGATCCCTGATTATCCGTTCCAATCTGGAGCCAGCCTCAACGCAGCCGGTATCAACTACCAGTCACTGAAAGCCGCTGAGGTGCTCAAAAAGCTGGAGACGTTACGTTATCCTGTGAATTAGTCCCCGTCGTTTGATCACGAGCTTGCCTGCGGCGAAGGAGAGCCGCTGGGGAATCTCAGACGCTGAGCGTGATCAAGCGGCAGAGCATCTAGTTGACGATCTGATGAGCGAGAGTGAACGTGCGTTTGCTCTCGCTTTCTTTGTTTCGATCGCGTCCACTACGACATTCTCGCCTCGCATTGGCGATCTCTAAGCGAGGATTTCTTTCAGCACACGGCCTTCTTCTGTCGGGCCAATTAAGCGTTGCTGTAGTCCTTGATAGGGGAAGCTGAACTTGTGTGGATCGATCCCGATCTGATGCAAGATGGTGGCCTGTAAGTCGCGCACGCTGACCGGGTTTTCAGCGATGTAATAACCGATGTCATCGGTTTGCCCGTAGGCGCCACCGCGAATGCCGCCACCGGCCATCCACATGGTGAAGGCATGTGGGTGATGATCACGACCGACAAATCCTTTTTTCAGGTCCTTGTTGACGTTGTTTTGCATCATCGGTGTGCGGCCAAACTCGCCGCCCCAAACGATTAGCGTTTCGTCAAACAGCCCGCGTTGCTTGAGGTCGGTGATCAGGCCCGCGATGGCACGCTCGGTTTGTTGACACTTGATGGGCAGAGTTTCGTCAATTGACTCGCCAGGTGATGAACCATGATGATCCCAGCCCCAGTCGTAAAGTTGGACAAAGCGGACGCCGTTTTCAACCAAGCGTCTGGCAAGCAGGCAGTTGTTGGCAAACGTGGGATCGTTGCCTTTGTAAAGCCGCCGGGGATCGGCGGCTGATTCTGCTTCGGAAACATACCCTGGCTGGGCACCATAAAGCTCGAGTGTTTCCTTGGATTCTTTGCCGATGTCCATGACTTCGGGGACGAACATTTGCATGCGAAAGGAAAGTTCATACTGTGCGATCCGAGTCAGTGTTTCCGGATCGCCGATGTGCTGATGCTGATAGCGGTTGAGGTCGGCAATCGCATCAATGGTCTTTCGCCGGCCTGCTCGGGACATGCCGTCTGGATTGGAAAGAAACAAGATGGGATCGCCGCCATCGGTGCGGCACTGCACGCCTTGATAAACGGTTGGCAGAAATCCGCTGCCCCACAGTGATTTCCCTGCACTGGGCGTTTTGCCACCAGAGGACAAGACCACGAAACCCGGCAAGTTTTCGTTCTCGCTGCCCAACCCGTACGTCACCCAGGAACCCATCGCTGGATAGCCCAGCAGTGAGTTTCCGGTGTGCATGAAGAGCTGCGCCGGCGAATGGTTGAACTGTTCGGTATGAACGGTACGAATCACGCACAGGTCGTCGATCACTTTGGAAAGGTTGGGCAAGTGATTGCTGACCCATTGGCCACTTTCGCCGTGCTGTTTGAATTGAGCCTGTGAGCCAAGCATTTTTGGCACGCCGCGGATGAACGCAAAGCGTTTGCCTTCCAAGTATTCTTTGGGGCACTCCGTGTTATGCAGCCGTGACAACGTTGGCTTGTGGTCGAACAATTCCAGTTGCGATGGCGAGCCCGCCATGTGCAAATAAATGATGTTCTTTGCCTTGGCTGGAATTTGCCAATTGGGTTTGGCGGCCTGGCTTTCCTGATTCAGGAGTGAGCTCAACGCGATTGCACCTAGCCCCAGGCCCGCCTGGGCAAAGAATTGTCGACGCGTGTCCGCTTGCGCTCGTTGTAGTTTCTGGGAAAGATTCATCGTTCTGGGCGACGGTTTAGGGTTTGGTCAGTGTTTCGTCTAAGTTCAAAAGCACGTTGGCAACAGCGACCAAACGTGGATCGCCGTCTTCTAACCCGGCGGACTTGAGGAAGCGTTTCGCTTGCTCGGGCTGGTCCTTGTAGAGGTCTGCGAACTGCTCGTAAACCATCAGCAAGCGATCGAGTTCGATCGCTTGCGCTGGTCGGATAAGGACTCGTGAGAACCCGTGGGCGATTTGCTCGCGGGGCGTCTCACCAGCGGCTTGCATGTGTTTGGCTAAGGCACCGGCGGCTTCCAGATACACCGTGTCGTTCAATGTCACCAAGGCTTGCAGCGGAGTGTTGGTGCGAATGCGACGAATCTGGCAAACCTCGCCGCTGCCGGCATCAAAGGTCAGCATGGCTGGGTAGGGACTGGTCCGTTTTTTGTAAGTGTACAGGCCGCGGCGATAGCGATTGTCGTCGGTCGCATTGCGCCATTGCTCACCACTGTACGTGGACTTCCAAACCCCATCGGGCTGCGGGGGCATGACCGAGGGACCGCCCAGTCGTTCAGTCAAGAGGCCAGAAACCGCCAAGGCTTGGTCACGAACCTCTTCGGCAGACAAACGGAATCGCGGGCCGCGTGAGTACAGTCGGTTGCGTGGATCAGCCGCAATCTTCGCAGCGCTGGTGACAGCGCTCTGGCGATAGGTGTCCGAAAGCACAATGGTCTTCAGCAACTGCTTCTGCGACCAACCGTTGTCCCGAAATTCAACTGCCAGCCAGTCCAAGAGTTTCGGGTGTGATGGAAGAGTGCCTTGCGTGCCAAAGTCTTCTTCCGTTTCAACCAAGCCGATTCCAAAGAGTTGTGCCCACACGCGGTTGACGGCAACGCGAGCTGTTAACGGGTTCTTTGGCGACACCAGCCACTGGGCCACACCAAGCCGGTTCTGTGGAGCTTCCGCCGGCAGGGTGCCAAACGCCGATGGAATCGCTCCGGAAACGACATCGCCCCGATCAAGAAAGTTACCGCGCACATGGATTTTGGTTTCTCGACGCCGTGTCTCTGGGAGCTCTCGCATGATCGGCGTTTTGGGAATCGATTGATTCAATGCCGTTATCTGTTTTCTTGTGCTTTCAATCCGTTGGTGCAACTTGATCGTCGGTTCATACACGGTGCGCTGGAACAGACGCTTCAGATTCGCCTGTGGATGGATCTCCGCCAGCAGCCAGTCCGAAGCATAGGAGCTGACTGACACCTTAAAGTCGCGAAGAACCAATCCAATGCCATATTGCTGAACGATCTTCAGTCGTAGCTGCGAGCCCGCTGTGGGTTTGATCGCTTTTTCAAAATCAAAGATCGCAGCGTGTGGCTTGGCTGCATTGGGAGAGAACGCCCAGCCCGTTTTGGGGTCTCCATCGATCGCTTTGGGCACTTCCCAGTTCCGCTGCGAAAAGTCAGCTCGCGGACGCACAAGTTTTAGTCGCTGCGATTGTCCGTCTGGCGTGATCAGCTCGGCTTGTAGTTCATTGATCACGACGTTTGGGTCTTGCCACTTTGTGCTCTTGGGCTTGGGAAGCGTCTCCAGGCGTAACGCGGTCACTTCTTGATCGGCAGGCAGCGCGAGCGTCAGGGACCAGGTGTCTTTCTCGGGCAGTTCCTGCTGAACATGCAGCACGCCTTCGGCGTCTTGCTCAAGAGTCAACTGCTGCTCGGATTCAAGCTGCGGCCCCTTTAAAGCCACCCACAACGGTTGGTCGTCAAATTGCTTTTTCCATGATTGCCAAGCCTCAGTGTATCCCTCTGGAAGACGCTGAAGCTCTGCCTGAAGGGTTTGCAGTTCCGTTTCAAGCGACTGTTGTTGCTGTTGCTGCTGTTTGGTTGGTGTGGGAACAATCGGCTGTTGGCGGTCAGCGTCTTCGGTCTGATTGAAGAACGCGTACAGCCGATAGTAATCCTGTTGGCTAATCGGGTCGTATTTATGAGAGTGGCATTTCGCACAGCCCATGGTTAGTCCCATCCAAACCTGGATGGTTGTGTCCACTCGATCTTTTACCGCTGCTACTCGAAACTCTTCATCGTCCGTGCCACCTTCGTCGTTTTCCATCGTGTTTCGATGAAAGGCGGTTGCCAAGATTTGATCAGGCGTTGGATCAGCCAGCAGATCACCGGCAAGCTGCTCAATCGTGAACTGGTCAAACGGCATGTCCTGATTTAAGGCATCGATTACCCAATCTCGGTAACGCCAAATGATGCGCGGCCGATCCTTTTCATAACCCTTGGTATCAGCATAGCGCGCTAAGTCCAACCAGGGACGTGCCCAGTGTTCACCGTAGGCATCGGAGGCTAAGAGTTCATCGACAAGCCTCTCGTATGCTTTTTCAGAGTCGTCGGCGAGATAAGCTTGGATCTGCTTTTCCGTCGGCGGCAGCCCGGTGAGGTCCAGCGACACACGGCGCAATTGAGTGATGCGATCGGCAGGTTCGTTTGCAGTCAGCCCAGCAGCCTTCAACCGTTCATTGACGAACCAATCAATCGCATGAGGCGATTGATTCGCGCCGGCTTGGCTGGTTGATGGGCGCCGAGACGGATGGAACGCCCAGTGCTGCTGGTAGCCAGCCCCTTCGCGAATCCAGCGCCGCAAAATCTCGATCTCTTGTGTGGTGAGTGCGTCCCCCGAGTCCGCAGGTGGCATGATGCTGTCTGCATCGTCGGTTACAACGCGTGCGATCAGTTCACTTTGCTCCGGAGCGCCCGGCATAATGGCCCCGGCGTCGATCGCTGCAGCTCGGTCGTCGAGTTGCAAATCCCCTTCACGCGCTTGTTCATCAAAGCCGTGGCAGGCAAAGCAATGCTTGGCCAGAATCGGACGCACGTGCTGATTAAAGGAAATCTTTTCCTCACCCTGAGCAACCACAAGCCAGCCTGTCAAAGCAAGCATCGTGAGAGCGATCATCGCCTCTCGGCAACGCAACGGATGTTCACCGCGAGAGCGAATGCATAGCAAGCGAACGCAGAGAGACCGAAAGCTCAGAACTCGAAGGCACATAGAAAAGTGGTCGACGGGGGAAGGAAACAGGCGATCCAGGAAACAATGCATATTATGTTTGCCAGCGATGCAGATTGATAGAGTAACGCGGCAGGGTTTTCTAGAGGGAAGCGACCAGCAAAGGACCGCGTTTTGGGCTCTAGAATCGTCCAATGGCCGACTCCGACAAGTCGTGAAACACGCGCAGCCAGTCCGCCGGTCGTGCCGCTGAAGCACTGATCAAGAATTTTTTCACGAAGCTCGCCAAGGTGATCGGTTGAATCATGGGGACCGACTGACGCAATCGGCGAAGCTCCCCATCAAGCGACAGGGGCGAGGCAACGCGAAAGCTTGTGCAATGAAGGTGTCTCTCATGGCCTGGAAATTTCCGTGGTTCTGTTTTTTTGCTCGCAAAAAAGACGCCTTGGAATCTGGGTCAGGAACTGGCTTTGAAATCGGGGGCAGAGGGATCAAGGGGGCCGGTGTCAGACACGCCGGTGCGAGATGACGCTGCGTACTTTGCGCAGAAAGTTAGAAACACCTGAGTTTTTTTCGCAGATTGGTGTTTCACAGGATGCGGCACATTTGTTAATTTTGACTTCGCCAGGGAGGGGCGGGCTGCTACTTTCTGGTGGGTTTTGATTGAGGTTGATCTTCAAGGCCAGATTGGTTTCTTACTGTTTTCCTTTTAGAGAACCTCAAGACGACAACAAAAAACGCTTGGCGAGAGTTAAGGGCAAATTGCTTTCGCTGACGCGTCTACTTATTACTTCGGTTACCTGCAACGATCAAAAGGGGCATCTTATGATCCAAGCAAGTCCTGTGGCTGAATCGGTCTATGCGATTCAGCCATTCATGGTAGTGCTGCGCTCGTCGCGACTGTCTGTTCAATCTCTCCCTGATGCGCTGTCATTTCAGACGGCGGAAGTCAGTGACTGGGGCGGTGTGTTTCACAAGCTAAGCACATTTCGCCCGGGCTGTGTTCTCGTGGACTTCGATGAAGGACGCGAGCATCTCTTGTCAGCGGTGCGAGAGTTTGCTGACCAAGGGATCCGATTTTCCATCATTGGTGTGACAGTGGATCGTTCACGTCGCACCCTGCATCAAGCGATGCGCCATGGGATCTTGGATTTGGTTTCACGTCCACTGGACGCTCGGGCTCTCGGTGACGCAGTCAATGAAGCGTTTCACTATGATTCGCACGGCGACGATTCATTGTGTGAAATGCGTAGCTGTTTTGCAAAGTTGACTCCCAAAGAGCGTGAAATGCTACCGCACCTTCTGCTCGGTGTGCCGTCACGACGCTTGGCCAGCCAGTTCTTGGTCACCTATCAGACCATTGATCGGCACCGCAAGCGAGTCATTGAAAAGATGAAGGTCGACAACATGACCGAACTGGCAATGAAGCTGTACCGTAGCTATTGAAGCAACGTAGAGTGCGTGCTTGCACGCACAAAAAACCGTAGGTTGCTGTGCTTGCACGCACCAAAAAACGTAGGTTGCTGTGCTTGCACGCACCAAAAAACGTAGGTTGCTGTGCTTGCACGCACCAAAAAACGTAGGTTGCTGTGCTTGCACGCACCAAAAACCGTAGGTTGCTGTGCTTGCACGCACCAAAAAACGTAGAGTGCGTGCTTGCACGCACCAAAAAGCAGTGCGGTTGATTGGAGCTTCTGCTCGCGCCAACTGGTTACTTCTTTTTCTTTTTGCCGCTGATCAATTTCTTTTCGGTGGCGATCGGATCGCTGTCACCCACTTCCTCTAGGTGCTTGATCAGCGCGGCTTTCAGTCGAGCCAGTGTCTCGGCGTGTTTGGGATCTTGGGCCAAATTCGTTTCTTCCAGCGGGTCTGCCTGGCGATCATAGAGTGCAAACTCTGGATGATGGAACAGTCGGTTAACTAAAAAGGCAGCTCTGTCGTTCTCAGCGGTTTGCTTTGCCCAAGACGCTGCGACGTTCGTATTGCCAGAATCCTTGGTCTCGACATTGGTGTTCTGCAGAACGTTCAATGCGCCGGTAAGCGTGACATTGGAGGTCAGGCTTTCGTGATTAGGGCAGTAGATCAGCGTGTAGCGCTGGTCACGAATCGAGCGAATGGGATAGATCCGGTCGCGATTGTCCAGAATGTTGCAGTTGGTAAAGGCACCGGTGACATATTGATTGATTGCTCGCTGGCTGCCTTCGAGGACTGAGACAAAACTTTTGCCATCGCAACGCGGGGCCTGCAATTTGCCGCCAGCCAATTCCACGAATGTTGGCGCTACATCGCTTAGCGAAATCAATTGCTTGGCCACGCTGCCTGCTTTCACTTTTTGTGGATAGCGAACAATTAAGCCGATGTGCAAGCCATTGTCGTAACAGGTCCATTTGGCAAATGGAAATTGAATCCCCTGTTCACTGCAAACGACAAAAACCGTGTTGTCAAGCAAGCCTTGCTGTTCGAGATAGTCGCGAGTTCGACCGACCAAGGCATCGAAGTTCGTGACTTCAGCGTAATACTTGCTCAGTCCATTGCGAAGCTGCGGTGTATCAAGCCAGTACGGAGCGACGGTAAGTTTTTCTGGTGGGTACTGCGATGCGTCACCCGCGGTGTGCGGTGCATGCCCGTCATGTGAGGCAACGAATAGGCAGAACGGATTCTTTTCGGAGGTGCTGGAGTCAACAAATGATTTGAACGCGTTGAAATAAGTGTCGTTGTCCTTTGCTTTGTTATTGATGTACTCAAACGGATACGCTTGCGGCGGACCGACGTGAGTCTTGCCCAGTAGGCCGACGCGATAGCCCAGCGGTTTCAAATAGTGCGGCAGGCTCTTTGTATTGGGCGTTGATTTGGAGTGGTTAGCCAGTGTGCCTGTACGCCACGGAGAACGGCCGCTGTAAAGTTCTTGTCGAAACGGAGCGCACATGGCGACGCTGCAGTAAGCGCCGTCAAATCGCATGCCTTCTTTTGCAAGCTGATCAATATTCGGAGTCTTGCAATCCGGGTTGCCGTACACACCCCAGCTATCGCGGTTCACATCATCCGAGAAGATAAACACAAAGTTTGGTGGCTTTGAGTTGTTGTTTTCTGCGGCAGGCAGAGTGGAGCTGGCAAGCAGAAAGCAAAGTGCGACAGCGGAAAGCAATCGAGTCATAGATTCGCCGGGGAGAGAGGGGAAGATAAGCCTGGGTCACCATTGTAGAGTCAGCAGGCCGTGACTGCACGAGGCCCGTCAATCTGCTCCTGGAGGAAAAGTTTTCACGACGAGCGATCATCCGCCAGGTCGAGATCAGAGGTTTTGGCGTTCGCCGCGGTTTTTTCAGCAACAACCTCCCGCTTGCGGGAGAGTTCAGTCAACGAATTTTCCGAACAACAACCCCCTCGCGTTTGCGGGAAGGTTCTGTTGTGGCTGCTTGTGGTCGGCGTTGCCAACCACTTTACCCTCACCTCGCTTAGGCTCGACTCTCCCGCAAGCGGGAGAGTTCAGTCAACGAATGGTCAACGGTTCTCCGATCAACAACAGCCTCCCGCTTGCGGGAGCGGCTGTGTTAGATGTCAAGCGTTTTGTGGATTTTCCCATGCTGTATTTGTTTTGACCATTGTGTTGAGTGTGATGAGGATTTTGCGCATGCATGCGGTAATA
>CP036272.1:4740458-4842374 GCA_007745635.1 Stieleria bergensis | reverse complement strand
ACGCCACCCGTATCCAGATCAACGATTTCGCGCCCGAATCAAGGCAGGAGCCGTATGAGACAACACTCAAGTACGGATCTGTGCGGGGGGCGGCCGGAAACGGCCGTTCCTACCGTGACTTCCGTTGTGGCTGTTTGCGGTTGGCGTTGCCAACCACTTCACCCTCACCTCGCTTAGGCTCGACTCTCCCGCAAGCGGGAGAGTTCAATCAACGAATGGCCAACGGCTCTCCGATCAGCAACACTCTCCCGCAAGCGGGAGAGTTCAGTCAACGAATGGCCGACGGTTCTCCGATCAACAACAGCCTCCCGCAAGCGGGAGAGTGCAGTCAACGAATTTTTCCATCAGCAACACCCTCGCGTTTGCGGGAGGGATCGGTGGGCGAGTGATGGGGCGTGGCATTTTTTGGCGCTTCGAAGCGCGCACGAAAAAACCCGCTTTGGAAGGCGACGATCCAAAGCGGGCTTTCGTGATGTTTGGTGGTGAATCTGAAGTAAACTTCGTTGTTGAGTCGAGTTGCGAGATCACTTCCACGGATTCGGAAGACTCTGTCACCAGTGTCTCCCTATTCTAAGAATCCTTAGAAAGGAGGTGATCCAGCCGCAGGTTCCCCTACGGCTACCTTGTTACGACTTAGTCCCAATCGTCGAGCTGACCTTAGGCGCCTGCGTCAGTAAACTGTACGCTCAGCGACTTCGGGCCCTCCCAACTTTCGTGGCTTGACGGGCGGTGTGTACAAGGCTCAGGAACACATTCACCGTAGTATGCTGACCTACGATTACTAGCGATTCCGGCTTCATGCAGGCGAGTTGCAGCCTGCAATCCGAACTGAGGCACGGTTTTTGGGATTTGCTCCACCTCGCGGCTTTGCTTCTCTTTGTCCGTGCCATTGTAGGACGTGTGCAGCCCTAGACATAAAGGCCATGAGGACTTGACGTCATCCCCACCTTCCTCCGGTTTGACACCGGCAGTCTCTCTAGAGTCCCCGGCATTACCCGCTGGCAACTAGAGATAAGGGTTTCGCTCGTTAAGGGACTTAACCCGACATCTCACGACACGAGCTGACGACAGCCATGCAGCACCTGTGCAAGAGCTCCCCGAAGGGCACTCTCTACTTTCATAGAGACTCTCAAGCATGTCAAATCTAGGATAAGGTTCTTCGCGTATCCTCGAATTAAGCCACATCCTCCACCGCTTGTGTGAGCCCCCGTCAATTCCTTTGAGTTTCAGCCTTGCGACCATACTCCCCAGGCGGAACACTTAACGCTTTCGCTACGGCCGAGAGGATGTGGAAGTCCCCTCAACCCAGTGTTCATCGTTTACGGCTAGGACTACCGGGGTATCTAATCCCGTTCGCTACCCTAGCTTTCGTGCCTCAGCGTCAGTAAAGACCCAGTGTCGCGCCTTCGCCACCGGTGTTCCCTATGATATCAACGCATTTCACCGCTCCACCATAAGTTCCCGACACCCCTGTCTTCCTCAAGCCTGACGGTTTGAAACGCAATTCCACGGTTGAGCCGTGGGCTTTCACATCTCACCTGCCAGGCCGCCTACGCACGCTTTAAGCCCAGTGATACCGAATAACGTTTGGACGGTTCGTCTTACCGCGGCTGCTGGCACGAACTTAGCCCGTCCTTCCTCTGAAGATCGGTCAGGGCCTGCTCTTCACAGGCCTTTCCTCCCAACTGACAGCGGTTTACAACCCGAAGGCCTTCATCCCGCACGCGGCGTCGCTCGGTCAGACTTTCGTCCATTGCCGAAGATTCTCGACTGCAGCCACCCGTAGGTGTCTGGGCAGTGTCTCAGTCCCAGTGAGCCGGGCCATGCTCTCACACCCGGTAACCATCGCAGCCTTGGTAGGCCATTACCCCACCAACAAGCTAATAGTACGCGGTCCGATCCACAGGCGGAATCACACCATTTGATCCAAAGATATTATCCAGTATTACTGCCGGTTTCCCAACGCTATCCTGGTCCTCTGGGTACGTAACCACGCGTTACTCTCCCTTTCGCCGCTGTCCGTCTCTTAGCAAGCTAATTGACTTCTCGCACGACTTGCATGCCTAATCCACGCCGCCAACGTTCATTCTGAGCCAGGATCAAACCCTTCAATTTTGTATCGATTCACAACCGCCGCCGAAGCGATGGCTGGAGAAATCAAAGTTAAAACCGAAAGCTTAATTCTGCTCCGGGCCGCATCGGTTACGCGGCCCAGCGATTCGCCATTTTTCGCTGAAGTGAGTTAACACTCCAGCAAAGCGATCTCGCTACTGCTGAACTCAACAAATAATTCACCACCAAATTGTCAATGATCGGTTACACGCGGGACAGAGTTGTTTTGAAGCAACGTTTGTCATTTGTGTGGGCGGGATTGTTGCGGCCATCACGTTCTTCGTCAACTGGCTTTGAGAAGAAATTCCAGAAAACCTTCTGCGAAGCTTCTTCGCTTGCTTGGGGCTGCTGGCTGCTTGCGGTCGAAGTCCCGTGTTTTGCTTGACTTTAGCGCACAAGAGGCGGTTGGAACGCTGGCGGATTTCTTCCTCGGCGTGTCCTGAAACGCTGCCGATTGTCCGGTGAGGTTCGAAAGTGATCCAACCTGTTAGGTGCGTTTGCCGCTTGGTGTCCGCAGTGTTAACAGTGCGACTTGCGGTGGGCAGTTGATTCGCATCAGGTGATTGCCGTGCAAACCGCGTGAGACCTGCATGGTTGTCGGGGCTAGGTAAAACGAACCCGATGCAAAGCGACTGCCGTGAACACTGGGGCTGAGCAGCGGCCCGACCAGCGGCAGTCTCCCCTGGCCGCCGTGAGTGTGTCCGGCCAGCATCAGCGTGAAGGCATGTTGGCGAGCCCAGCGGATTTGGTCCGGGCTATGGCTTAACAGCAGCCGAAACTTTACACGCTCTCGCTGTGCTTGGTCGATCTCGACACGCGGGAACTGGTCGATCTCGACACGCGGGAACCAGGGAGACTCATTGCCAGCCAGCAAACTGGGGACGTCACGCAAGTCAACGCAGGTGGCCGACTTGCCAAGGTCTTGCCAGCCGAGCGTTTCCATTTGTTGACGGACTTCATCAGGATGCGAAACACGTGTGTCGTGGTTGCCAAGGACGAAGTAACACCCATCGCGCGCACTGGCATCGCCAAAGATCTTGGGTAGCCACTGAATCGTTTCTTGGCAGTCAACGATGTCTCCGGTTAAGGCAAACATGTCTGGCGCGGCAGACAGCGCTTGCTCCATCGCTAGCCGCGAATAGGGCCAATCAATGTCACCGGTTAGGTGGATGTCACTGAGATGTGCAATGCGGTAGCCATCGAGTGCCTCTGGCAATCCGGCAACGGGTAGCTCGATTTCTTCGACGGACAGCTTCAGCACTTGATTGAGCGGCAAGCCCGTTACCCAGTTGGCGAACCCATTGCGAGGCAGTTTTTCCGAGCAATGATCGCGCGCATCCAATAGACGTCCCCTGACTTTGATCTTGACGTGGTTGATGCCAAACAGCGGGCGATAGATCAGCCAAGGAATCCCCAGCAGCGGAACACTTGCCAAGCACAGGCTGCCGTAAATTCGAAGAATCACCGGCAGTTGAGCCCAGTCGGTGCTCTGCTGGACGATCCCCAAGAGAGGTTGCCAATAAAGTGCCAGGACCAGCGGTGGCAGCAGGACCGCGTTGGCAAACGCGGCTTTAACCATGCGTTTAATGCGTTTTCGAGGCCAGCCTAAGCAGTTGAGCCGATTGTAGAACGCTAAGTGGATCCCGTAGTGCCCCACCCAGGCAAGCAGCAAGATCGTTAGAGCAGTCGGGTCAATCATCGATGGAATCAGCCATCAGAATCGCTTGTGAATCGGTTGGTGTGACGTTGTTTCAGCAGGCGAGGCTCATGCCGGGAGCCCCCTCCGTTTCAACGTCACAGCGTTTTGGGAGTGATCAAGGCGGAGAGCTGACACTGGCTCATGGGCCCAAATCCAATCAACGGGTTTTGCGGAGCGACTGCGCTGGGCTCCACTCTTTGCACGTCCGGCTGGGGGCCGGCCACCTCGAACACCGCAATGGCTGCTGTCGGCATCCCAATCCGTTGCCCGGCGAGCTGGCTGGCTAAGATGGAGACGCCCGGATTATGGCACAGAATCATCACTTTCAGGGCATCACCAGCATGCGCTTGCAAACACTGTAGCATGGTTTCAGGACTGGATAGGTAAAGTTCGTCCAGATAGATAATCCTGGTTTCATCGGGCCAATGATCGGCCATCCGTTCAATGGTTTGTTGGGTGCGAAGAGCATTGGAGCTTAAGACCAGGTCGGGTTGCAGCTCATTTTCGGCCAGCCAGTTTGCCATTGGCGGACAATCACCTCGGCCGCGAGCATTGAGAGGCCGCTGGTGATCTGACAGCGTGCCGTCGCTATGGTCGCTTTTAGCATGCCGCATCAATATCAAGCGTGATTGCATGGTGTGTGGTTTCTTCACAAGAGGTGGGGCTTGGAACCGGTTGGCTGCATTGTAGGTTGCTGGAAAACGGCTGCAGGAGGCTTGGTCCAATGGAAACACTTGGATTGTCAGATTGGGGGCTGCCTGTTCCGGTGAAGCCTCCGCCAAGCGTCTGGGGTGCAGCCGCATGTCCCTTCATGCGGCCTGTTGGACGCTTTTGAAAACACGCCTTACAAACATCCGGTCGGTCAGGAAATCCATCCCGCTTGGGGTTCAGTCGCCCGGCGAGTCCTTTATGCTAGAAGACGCAGCAGCCCAGCCCCGGAGGCGATGTATACCTGCGAGAATCGAATCTGGGCTCCATTGGCTTGGCTGCGTTTGGTGGCTGGTTTGATCGCGACGGTTAGGTGCTGAGCTTAGAAACCGATCTTGCCAGTGCACAAATCCTGGCGCACGAATCAATCTTTCTCGGTTTAGAGCAGTTGTCTGTGACTCCATCGGATCCCAAATCATTGTCTTCCAAGACTGAACATCAGGCTTCAGCCGCAACGTCCTTGCCGCCTTGGCAGCTGGCCGGACGCGATCATTTGTGGATGCCCTACTGCCAAATGAAGACAGCGCCGCAACCGGTTGCCGTTGAACACGCCCAGGGTGTGCGGTTGCACTTGGCCGACGGGCGAACCTTGATCGATGGTTTGGCTTCCTGGTGGTCGGCTTGCCATGGTTATAGCCACCCGGACATCGTTGCTGCGATGACCGAACAACTGCAGCGGATGTCACATGTCATGTTCGGTGGCGTGCATCACGAGCCTGCTGCGGTATTGGCCGCTGGCCTCGCGGAGTTATTGCCGGGGGACTTGAATCGGGTCTTCCTGATTGATTCGGGATCGGTGGCGGTGGAGCTGGCGATGAAGATGGCCATCCAGTATCACCTCAACCGTGGTCAAACGGGACGCACGCGATTTGTCAGTTTTGCCAATGCCTATCACGGTGACACCACCGGCGCGATGTCGCTTTGCGATCCCAATCGCAGCATGCACGCTCACTTTGCCGGCGGGTTGCTCCAGCAGATCAGTGTCGCATTACCACAAGACGTTGATTCGCTCGGTTCCTTTGAAGACTTACTGCAGCAGCGTGGCCAGCAGATCGCTGCGGTCTTTATCGAACCACTGGTTCAAGGTGCCGGCGGCATGCGGTTTCACTCAGCCGATGTCTTGCGTGGCATTGCTGAACTTTGCAAACGCGATGGAATTCTGCTGGTTGCCGACGAGCTTGCCACCGGGTTTGGTCGAACGGGGACGATGTTTGCGATCGAGCAAGCCGACATTGTTCCAGACATCATTTGTCTAGGGAAAGCGCTGACTGCGGGCATGGTCGGAATGGCGGCTACCGTTGCGACAGAAGAAGTCTTCGCAGCCTTTTGGTGTGATGATCCTGCCGCCGCTCTCATGCACGGGCCAACCTTCATGGCCAACCCACTGGCCTGCGCGGCAGCCAACGCATCGCTGCAGCTCTTCCGAGATGGTGGCGTGCTGCGCCGCGTGACTGAGATCGAACGCACACTGCAGCAGCAGTTGGCTTGTTGTGCTGATCTGGACCCGGTGGTCGAGGTGCGCGTGAAGGGGGCGATCGGTGCGATTCAAGTGGACAAGCTCGTGCATCTCGATCGGTTGCGGCAGGCATTCATCGATCGCGGTGTGTGGCTGCGCCCGTTTGGGGACTGTATCTACACGACGCCGCCCTTGGTGATCGACGATGAAGACCTGCTGACGTTGTGCCGCGTGATCTGCGAGGTCGTCGCTGAGTGGGCAACTTGGCCCCGGTCGTAAGCGATCGCTCTGGCGACTGTAAGCTGGCTGCAGTGATTCGGCTGCAGTGATTCGGCTGCAGTGATTCGGCAGGCGGCCTCTGCAAACTCTCTGCGTCACGCATAGGGCGCTGTGTGCCTGCCTTGTGTCCAGCCAAAGTCTGTCGCATGGTCGGGCAAATTCTCCATTCGCGGCTGGTTTCTTTGGTCGGGTCGTTGTGACGGTGGTCCGCATCAAGGATACTGTGGAGCTCAAGAGAAACAGGTGCTGGAAGAACAGGCCGCTTGATTTGACTGATTTTTGCTGGGTTCGCGCCAGCGGACTGTCTGTTTGGACGCCGTCTTCATCGGACATTACGTTTCTTCTTGTTCCCCCTTCCCGATGGCCTTTTATAAAGTGGACAACTTGATATGAAACTCTCTCAGTCACTGTTGCGATCGGCGTTGGCGCTTGCTGCGCTGGTGACCGCAACCAGTGTTCCTTCCTTTGCGATCGCCGAAACGGGCGTCAACGAATTGAGTGAAGCTGAAAGTCGCAGCGGATGGAAACTGTTGTTTGATGGCAAGACGTTTGACGGCTGGCGTAACTACCAAAAAGACTCAGTCAGCGATGGCTGGAAAGTCGATGACGGTGCGTTGGTGCGTTACAAAGGCGGCGCTGGCGACATCATCAGTAAAGAAACGTTTGGCGCCTTCGAATTGCTGCTGGACTTCAAAATCAGTCCCGAAGGCAATAGTGGCTTGATGTTCCACGTCACCGAGGACAATTCAACTCCGTGGCGAAGCGGGCCAGAGATTCAGATCCAAGACAATGTTGACGGCCATGATCCACAGCTTGCCGGCTGGTTGTATCAGCTGTACAAGCCCGGCAAGAATCCGGATGGTTCGATCGTTGATGCCATCCGTCCTGCCGGTCAATGGAATCAGATCTATCTGCGCATCGCGCCACAAGGCTGCGAAGTTTGTGTCAACGGTGTTCGCTATTACACCTTCAGCAAGGGCAGCAAGGACTGGAAAGAACGTGTCGCGAAGAGCAAGTTCGCCAAGTTCAAAGGCTTTGGTGAAGCCACCGAAGGACACATCTGTCTACAAGATCATGGCAACCTGGTCAGCTTTCGTAACATCAAAGTTCGCCGCATTGCCGAAGACGGCAGCGTTCCACAGCCCATCGATGGCAACCTGGAAATGAACGGGCAGCTCGCGTTTCCTGCTCTTAAGTGGGAAGGCTGGGAAGGGGTCGACGACGAGGGACGCATCCGCAAGTTGCGCTTGATGGAACTGACGTATGCGAACGATGGAACCAATCGCTTGTTTGCCGCCGCGCAATCCGGCGAGATTTGGACGTTCGAAAACAAAGCCGATGTCACCGAAAGCCATCTGTTCTTGGACTTGCAAGAAAAGGTCCAGAACTTTTCGAGTCGCGGTGCGAACGAGGAAGGTTTGCTCGGGCTCGCGATGCACCCTGAATACAAAAAGAACGGCAAGTTCTACGTCTATTACACCGACGCACAGAAAACTCGGTCGATTCTCAGCGAGTTTACCGTCAGTGACGATGATTCGAATGCTGCTGATCCCAGCAGCGAACGGGTCATCATGACCATCGATCAGCCGTATAAAAATCACAACGGTGGCGTGATCGAATTCGGTCCTGATGGTTACTTGTACATCGGTTTAGGGGACGGAGGGTTGCGTAACGACCCTGCGGGCAACGGGCAAAACTTGTCCACCTTGCTCGGTTCGGTCCTCCGGATCGATGTCGATTCTCCAACGGCTGCATTGCCGTATGGGATTCCTGCGGACAACCCGTTTGTTGGTCAGGACAACGCTCGTCCAGAGATCTACGCCTATGGCATTCGCAACCCTTGGCGGATGGCGTTTGACAAAAAGACCGGCAAGCTTTGGTTGGGTGACGTTGGCCAAGAGCTGTGGGAAGAAGTCAATCTGATCACCAAGGGCGGCAACTTTGGCTGGAGCACCCGCGAGGGCACCAACAGCTTTAGCAATGGTACCGCTCCAGAAGGTGTTTCCGATCCGATTGATCCGGTTTGGCAATACGATCATCGCATCGGTCGTTCGATCACCGGTGGCCGGGTCTACCGAAGCTCACGCATCCCAGAGCTCAACGGAGCTTACTTGTACGCTGATTATGTCAGCGGCGTCGTTTGGGCCTTGAAGGTCGACGAGAAGACCGGCAAAGCGGTCAAGAATGTGCAAGTGCTGCCTAAGGGCGTTTCTGTTTTGGCTTTCGGTGAAGACCAATCTGGCGAAGTCTTCTATCTGGTTGAAAGCCCCGCCGGTAAATGCATTTACCGCATCGCTGAATAGTCGGCACCCCTCGCGATCACCGGATCAGCCCACAGTGGCTGATCCGGAAAAGGGAAAATGTCGTCGGTTGGAATCATGGCCTCAGTGTCATTCTGCTTCGATCCAACTGGTCGCCTCTGCCCGCTTGCTGTGATCGAAGTACTGAATCTTGGCGGTGGTGAAGGGCTTGCAAAACGCTGCCATGCCTGCTTCCCATTTCGATTCGCCAACGATCGCTACGCGCTCAATGTCGTGCCAGTGCTTGAAATCGAATTTGATGTCTTGCCAAAGGGCTCCCGCGGTCCAGCCGTGGAAGTCATGCATTTCAAACAGAATGCGAACCTTTCCATGTTCTTTGATCTGTTCGTCGACCAACGGGGAAAACATTTCATATTCGGCCTTGGTCAATTTTCCTGTCACTTTGACGTGAACATTCTTGCCGGCAGAGACGACTTCCAGTGCTTGAACCACGGTATGCTCCTAAATGAATGGCGAGTGAGGGCTGGTTTTAGCGAGATGGCTTGGTGACATGCTTGTCGCCAGATGCTCTCGCGCAGGCAACGAGGCTTTCGTATGCAACATGGCTTGTCGCCATGAATAGGCAATCTGCCAAGTGCCTCTGTAGGGTACACACTCAGCAAGTCGCACCGGATGTGACGGGCAAGCGAGGTCGGGCTCTTGCTTGCACCACTGATTTGCCTGCAATTGCGTTGTTTCTGGGCCATTGGTGCGTGCAAGCACAGCACGCTACGAATTCAGAAGCATGCACGCTACGAATTCAGTACGAGCAAGCGGATCACCGATTCGCTCGGGTGTTGCGGTTGGACTGATCGGGACGACCTGAGAATCAACATACAAGCCACATGGCGGTTATAATGCCGCTTGGAATCCTTTACCGCTGTGTAAAGGAATGTGGTTGTTTTAAGCAACGATTGTTGCTCTCGTGTTTCGTGGTGATGGAGATTTCGATGCGAATGGGTTCCGCTGTTGTTGGCCGTCGCCTGGTGATGCTTGCCGTGGCCTGTGCTTGGATTTTCTGCAGTGCTGCAGTGGGTGTGGCTCAGGATTCCAGCGCCGCCGCCGATCGTGCCGCTCCTGTTAAAGTCATGAGCTTTAACATTCGCTATGGAGCGGCAAACGACGGTGAGAATCGCTGGTCCAAACGATCTTACTTGGTGGCTGAAACCATCACACTGTTTGGTCCAGATTTGCTCGGTGGCCAGGAGGTATTGAAGTTTCAGGCTCAGTTTCTGAAGCAGTTGTTGCCCGAGTTTGGATTCCACGGCGTTGGCCGTGAAGACGGAACTGAGAAAGGCGAGTTTGTTCCGTTGCTCTATCGGAAGTCTCGATTCGATCTCGTTGACGCGGGCCATTTCTGGCTGAGCGAGACTCCGGAAGTCGCTGGCAGCAAGAGCTGGGATTCCTCGCTGCCAAGAATGGCATCATGGGTCAAGCTAAGTGATAAGCAAGACGCTGGGAAGCAACTTGTGTTTATCAATACCCACTTTGATCACCGCGGCAAGCAAGCGCGATTGGAGTCGGCGAAGCTGATTCGAGAACGTGCTGATCAGTTTGTGGCCGACGGCCTGCCAGTGATCATTACCGGCGACTTTAATACGACTGAAGATCTAACACCGTATGAGGCGCTGACCGGTGCTGGAGCGGATGGTTTCGTCGATTCCTACCGTGCAGCTCACCCGGTTCGGCAGAGTGACGAGGCGTCGTCCAGTCGCTGGACGGGTCATCGCGATGGCTCTCGGATCGATTGGGTGCTACACAGCCCTGACTTCGTGACCTTGCAGTCGTCGATCAATTACACCAATGAGGAAGGCCGCTATCCATCGGATCACTATCCCGTCCAGGCGGTGTTGCGTTTGAACCGCTAGACGTTTCTGTAGGATCGGTGGAGATCGCTTTGAACGCTTTGGCCGATTGGGCACTGCCGAGGTCACTTCTGGCCGCTGTAACCTTTGCTCATGGCAGAGGGTGACTGGCAGAGGGTGACTGCGTTGTCCCATCTGTTCGCGAGACAACGCGAAACGTGTGGGGCGAATCTTCAGACCGCCCTGCGTTAGCTCAGCATTAACCCTGCGTTAGCTCAGCATTAGCCCTGCGTTAGCTCAGCATTAGCCCTGCGTTAGCTCAGCATTAGCCCTGCGTTGGGCGTCGTCGCCGGCGGATCTCAGGTCGACCGATTCCGCCTCGGAGCTTACCGTCATCGCCTTCGAAGGCGGTCTTGCCAACGACCATGTCAAAGTCCACGCTCAGTTCCCCCAGCTTGGAATCTTTGATGGGTTTAAAATCGCCCATCACTGATTCAACGGCTTTGGGGTCACGCACACTTCTGAGCACTCCATCTTTGGCGTTGAGTTCATGACCCTTGATGAACAATTGCGTGGTCAGGATGCGGTGGCCGTTGACGCTGACTCCCACGTGAATGTGAGGCGTTCGTCCTGGATAGGGGACAGGTTTGATGGTTCGGAAATAATAGTGCCCCTTGGCGTCCGTCAAGAACCGACCGTATCCCTGAAAGTTCTTGTCTTGATTGGCGCGATTTTTCTTGTCACCTGAATGCAAGTAGACCGCGTTGTTATCGACTTGCC
Organism: Stieleria bergensis; assembly: GCA_007745635.1. GTDB lineage: Bacteria > Planctomycetota > Planctomycetia > Pirellulales > Pirellulaceae > Stieleria > Stieleria bergensis. The sequence goes on along the minus strand of CP036272.1, from coordinate 4,831,235 downwards.
AAATTTCGACAAAGGCATTGCGGATTGGATTGCCGCTGGAGTTCAAGACACGTCCGCTGATGTGAGTGATTTCACCCACCGCCGGCGTCAGGCTTTCGTTGATAATCAGCAGATCGTTGTCCGTGTCCAGCGGCAGCTTGTCCGGGTAAAACGGTCCCTCGGTGAACCGTGGCGTTTCCAGCATTTCTGCAAACACACCCGGAGCCGCCAGCCCGGCGGCTGCGCAGGTGGATCCCGTTTGCAGCAGTTGTCGTCGTGTCAAAATGGACTTGAAGTTGGACATCAGTGGGCGTTCCTAAAAAGGGAAGCGTGGCGAGCCATCACGCCTTCCGCAGCCAAACGCACGGCCCGTCAGGTCAGTTGGACCCGTCAGGTCAGGTAGATTAAATCCTGTGCTGTGTCGTTGCAGTGGAATGACGGTTCGGCTCAAAGTGAAAAGACTTGGCCATGCTGGAAACACAAGCGGTTCCCAATTCCTTCAGTATAGTGCCGCAAGCACCGCCCAGTGTGGGTGATCAACTCAGGCAATTGTCAGTTTCTGGTCGAACGAGTGCATGGGGCCGCGCTAATCAAGTGCCGTGAAAGCCCTGGACGGTCCAGGACTCGCCGCTTTGCGTTGAAATTGCGATTGTGATGCCCAGCGGCCAGCCCGCTGATGCATTGATTCTGAAAGCGTGTTCGGCGGAGAACATTTTCCATGGAGCGGGTGTGGTCGGCCTGAACGGTGCTGTTAGTGAGGTCGCATCTGCAGGCTTCCGCGGGCGAAGTGCGGGTGTCAGTGGGGCGTTGCGTGAAGCGGAGTGCTTAAGACGGCATACAGCTGATCGCAGGTTGCCCGGCGTGGGTTATTGGAAAGTCGCTCGGCGTTGGCGCTTTGTGCAATGCCCATGAAGTCATCGGGCGAGCAGATTTCATGCAGCGCGGGGCAGTGAATTTGTGACAGGAGATTGCTGATCACGGCACAGGCGGTTTGAACATCCTTGGCGCCCAGAATGTTGATCACTCTTGAAATGCGCTGGCTAACGGCAGTTGCGCCGCGCGGATCCATGCAGTCTTCGCTTGTGACTGCCGCGTTGAATGCCAACAGAGGTGCCAGTGTGACTGCGACGGCCAGTCCATGTGGCACGCCAAAGCGAGATGTCAGTGCATAGGACAGCGCGTGTGGAGCGGTGGTCTTGGTGATGTTGATCGCTTTGCCCGCCAGATGAGACGCCCGGCACATCGCTTGTCGAACCTCTGGAGTGGGAGCGTTGGTGGCGGGTACAAGATTCGCAAACGCAAGTGTGGCCGCTTCGCTGGCATCGTGAAGCGATTCCTCTGTTGCGGCGACGGACCAAATGGATTCAATCGCCTGACACAAAGCGTCCAGGCCAGTGGCAGCAGTCATGCCAGGCGGCAGGCTTTCGGTCAGAGTGGGGTCGACGACCGCGTAGTTTGGTAGCAGACTGGGATGCGCCACCGAGTGCTTTTCGCCATCCACATAAACGACCGCAAAGTGTGTCGCTTCGCTGCCCGTTCCAGCGGTCGTTGGAATCGCCATCAAGGGCTGGCCGGTCGCTTGAATCGTCGCCTGCCCGGTGGCAAGCTCACGAGCCGAGTGTGATTGCACAGCGAGCCGTCCAATCAGTTTGGCGAGGTCAATCGCCGTTCCGCCACCAAGGGCGATCACAAAATCGGCATCGCTGTTTCGATACGCTTCAATGCCGCGCTCAACATCCTGCAGTTTCGGATTCACTTCAAACTTCGTCAATCGCGTCGTTGCCCGCTGGCTGAGCAAAGGTTCAAGAACCATGTCCGCGCCGGACGCCGCGTAGGCTGTTTCGTCGAGGACCACAAAGGGGCGTTCGACTCGCAGCGACTCCAGCACCGCGCCAACTTCGCGGAGCGACTCGATCAAGGGCTCTTGGGGGGCGGGCAAGATGATGCTCCGAAAACGTTCGATGGTTTTTGCTGGGGGGACTTCGGGTTGATCAGTTGATGAGGGTACACTAAAGTTGACTCAGAATCAACTTTCGCCTTCAGGCAATCGCTGGCGAAGGCCGTGCACTAAACGCCCGTGTTTTGCCCAGGTAGCTGTTTGGGCAGGTCCCCGGTCGTCACTGGGCCATCACTTGGCCAGTGCCGTTCTCTTTCCATCTCCATCTCGGACCGTCATGAATCTTGTTGAACTTGCTCAGCGGATCCGCGAGTACCGGTTGAATCAGCGACTGACCCTGGAGGATGTGGCAAGTCGAAGTGGATTGACACGAAGTTGGCTTTCCAAGGTCGAAAACTTTCGGATCACACCTTCGTTGCCTGCTCTGGGCCAGATCGCCTCGGCACTTGGGGTGACCGTTTCGGATCTTGTCCAGGGGCTTGATCAGAAGCCACGCTTGGTCAAGGTCGCTAAAGAGGAACGACAAACGGTTCAGCGAGAGAACAGCCCGGCCAACACGACCGTTTATCAGTCGTTGGCGCACAAGCGGCCCAATCGCTCGATGGATCCGTTCCTGCTGACGATTCCTGCTGGAGTTGCTCGCAAGGAAGCTTTGTCTCATCAAGGCGAAGAGTTTTTGATGGTTCAGAAAGGATCTATCGAGTTTGAGTTTGACGGCCAGAGGCACGCGCTACGCAGTGGTGATTGTTTGTATTTTGACAGTCACATTCCTCATCGCATTATCAATCCATTTAAACGCGAAGCCACGGTATTGTGCGTCTTCTTAGAACAGAGAGGCTAAAGGAACTCCAATGATTGAACTTCTAGTGTTAGACATAGCGGGGACCACCGTTGACGAAGACAACGTGGTCTACAAGACGGTCCGAGCGGCGATCAATGCCGCCGGGCATCAGTTCTCCCAGCAGCAGGTTCAGGCAGCCGGGGCAGGGAAGGAAAAGTCCCAGGCGATCCGTGATGTGATGGCTCTCGGTGGTAACGTTCCGGCCGATGAAGAGGTCGCGACGATTTTTGCGGACTTCAAATTGCGGCTGGCGGCTGCCTACGAATCGCTGGATGTCAGGGAGCAGCCAGGTGCATCGGAAGTGTTTGCAAAACTGCGCCAGCAGGGCGTGAAGGTTGTTCTGAACACGGGGTACGACCGTGCGACGGCGGAACAGTTGATCGCGAAAATCGGCTGGGTTGTGGGCCAGGACATCGATGGTTTGGTGACTGCCAGCGATGTCGGAAACGGCCGTCCCGCACCGGATATGATTCACTTGGCAATGCAACAGACCAGCATCGCGTCGGGTGAAAACGTCGCCAAGATTGGTGATTCCGCCATTGATATCGAGGAAGGCAAAAACGCTGGATGCGGCATGACGCTGGGCGTGACCACTGGGGCTCAGACCCGTGAGCAGCTAACTGCCGCTGGGCCAACTCACATTGTCGACAGTCTGGCAGAGATGTGCGATTTAATTTTGCCCACTGAATAAGGTCCGAACAGACTGTGTCAGGTGCGGTCGTTCGCACTCACGTATCGGCGTCTCAGTTGGCAACAGTCCGTTTATGGCTGACGGCTTGTTGGGGAACCACGAAAGGCACCAACGACACGAAATGCGAACCGACCGGCTTTTCGTGTGCTTGGTGGTCCATTCCTCCTCGCAAATTTGCCATCGCACGATTTGTTCATGTTGCAATTTTGGGTAGTGGCCAAAGTTTGCGATGAGTCCGAGACGGTGCCCGCTTGCCTTTAAGTAGTTGTGGACTTGTGCCCGGTGCTCATGAGTAATTTCTTTCACGGCTTTGAGTTCCAGAATGATTTTCTCGTAGCAAATGAAATCCGGGAAGTATCGTGATTTCAGTTTGTGGTGTTTGTCGTTCAGCGTCAGTTGCGTTTGCGGGAGAAACGGGATTTTTTGTTCAGTAAGTTCGCGCTCAACGCATTCCTGTTAGGCCGGTTCAAGGAAGCCACAGCCAATCTCTTTGTAAACCTCAGACATCGCTCCCATCAATTTGTCGCTTTCGTCTTTAAAGAGTCTTTCAGCCATCGACGATGCGTCCCCAATACTGGAACCGAAAAGAACAGCGGACGATGTTCTATTTGTTTTCGAGCGTCTTGTGTCTTTCGTGGTTCAGCGTCTTGAAAAGGCCAACCACCAGCGTTCTCATGTCTTTTGAAACCGTCACTTCATCCGCCGGCCATGCTTTACCCTGCGTTGAGTCCGAAACGTCGGTGGGAGCATGAGGTTCCAGGACCCGGTGCGGTATTGCGGCACGAGAACTGCCTTGGCCACGGCGTTGACGGTTGTGCATTAATGGTGGCATTCAAACGAGAAACGGCTCACGGTAATGGCATGCGACGAGCTAGTTTGATTTTCCAGTCGGGGTGTTGCGTTTTATGGCAACCAAGTGAATCGCCCCCAGTTCCGTTTGCGAGGCACGATTGGCAATTCCCGTTCCCCGGATTTCGTTTCGACCATGACCTTGGGGCCGCCTCGTTGTGGGTCCGGAAAAGCTCGTGTCACAAATCCATCGGGGGACCACGTGGGGTCATCTCCGCGCCCGACCTTGCGTTTGTTTTTTCCATCGCTGCCAACCACCCAGACATGGAACGTCGCAGCGATCTGTTGGTCCCGTTTCGGGTTGTTGAGTCCGGTAAACTGGCTCATGTGAATCATCTCCACGCCCTCCCAGTGAGCAATCCACTTGCCGTCAGGTGACCAGGCAGGAACTTTTTGCTCGAGGGGTAGTTTCAGAATCTCGTCCTGTTCCCTCGGCGTTGGTGAAACCAGTTTGGCGTCACTTCCGTCAAGTTGGCTCACCCAAATTCGAAACGTTCCGCTTCGGTCGGAAACAAAGGCCACCTGTGTGCCGTCAAGAGAGATTGAAGGCATCGCGTTATTGAACCGAATTTGCTCCGGGTCACTGAACAACCTGCGCGATTCACCGGTTTTGGTGTTCATGATGCGGAGCTGGCTGTTGCTGGCAGGGTCTTGATTTTTCTGTCCCGCCCCAGCACTCATCCAAACAATGTGTTTCGAGTCAGGTAACCACGAGGGCAACAGGATTCTCTCGGACCGGATGAGCTCTTTAGCGTGTTTGCCCTCTGTGTCGCAGAGCCAAATCGCCATGCCCTGATGGCTCCGTTGCACGAAAACGATTTTCTGCCCATCCGCTGAGCATGACGGTTGCACACAGTGAGGCTTGCCATCTGTCAATTGCCGGCTGTCCGATCCATCCTCTTTCATGCGATAAAGCTGAAGAACGCCGTTTTCGTCCGTGTGACTGACAATGACTTCACGCAAGTGTGGTTTAGATGCAGTCTCCTCTGAGTTCGCGACTCCAGTGAAGACAAGCAACGCCAAACAACACCATCGCAGGCATGCTGATCTGGTTGCGTCCATGGCTCAATGTTCCTTCATTCAGTCGGAGCTGAATCAGTGGTTGTGAATCGGATTGCCGCAGCTTGCCAGCAAACGTGAACTGTGATCTTGGCAAACAAAACGCGCCGCGTACAGCAGTCATTGTCTCTTCAAGCACTCCCGAATGCAATGTGAGTAGCGGCTGGCCGAGCATGAAGGAACGCTAATTGTCACTGATCGAAAGCGCTGGACATCGCGAATTGGGTGCTGTCAGGTTTTCAAATGACATGACAAGGGTTAGTGTGCGATGAGTGGAGATTAGCGTTCTTACATTCGACCGGGCGAAGCGATGCTAAAACAGCAGGGTTACGATTTGATGGGCGCTGCATTCGAGGTGTACAACGTACTTGGATACGGCATGGCCGAGCAGATCTATCAGGCGGCATTGGAAGTTGAACTTCGACTGAGAGGCATTCCATTTATCGCGCAAGCGGAGCTGGAAGTGTTTTTCAAGGGGCACTTGTTGCCACCGAAATATCGACCTGACCTGGTTGTTTTCGGTGAAGTGGTTGTTGAGATCAAGGCTCTGAAGGAGCTTTGTACTGACCATGAGGCACAACTGTTTAACTATTTGCGAATCACGCGAAAGCAAGTCGGTTACCTGATCAACTTCGGCAAAAAAGGCGAACTGGAATGGAAGCGGTTGATCGTCAACGATCTCCGCAATAAGAAATGAAGGAACGCTAATTGTCACTGATCAAAAGCACTGAACATCGCGAATTCGGCTTTGGATGGCCAGGGAACGTGCAGAAGAACATGCGTGGCAACGCTGACCATCACCACGTCGGGAATGAGATTGACCTCTCGTTGGTCCGATCCAGCTGTTCCTGTGTCGTAGAGCTGGTCGATCGATAGCCTTCTCAAATCGACTGGTCGCCCGTTGTGCGTGTCGCTTCAGCAATCGGTAACGTTGGTCCACGGGTTAGCTCTTGAAATCCTGCTCCGGCCCGGCCAGCACCCATTGTCTGTAGCGTGTGCTAACGGTATTCAAAACCGTTGCTATAGCTGCTGTCTGTGTACTGACGATGCCACTGCAAAAGTACCGAGTGACAATGATGGGGCAGACAATTCGTTGCTTCATCGGTCCTGTCGCATTTGCTGGTAGAATTGGTTAAACCAAGCATTGACCGCGCCAAAGCCAACCGCAGGGTGGTACTCAGCTTCGTTGGTTGGAAGTTGCGAGCGAAATTCGGTGACAATGCTCTTGTGTTGATGGTCAGGCTGGTCGATTAAGTTCGTCCATTCGTTTGGATCATTGCGATGGTCGTAGAGTTCTTCTGATCCATCGTGGTATCGGATGTAGCGAAAACGCTCGCTGCGCAAACTGTTATTCCCACGAGCGTAGGTGGTCAGGATTGATTTCCGCCATTCAACCGTGGGATTGGTTGGTTCGTTCAGCAACGGGGCCAGACTGTTGCCGGAGTTGGCTTGGCGTTCTGGAAGACTGCAGAGTTCAAGCAGCGTCGGGTAAAGATCGATCAGCCCGACGGGACGCGAACACACTTGCGGTTTGTGCTTCCCCGGTTCGACAATGATCAAAGGCACACGCGTCGATTCCTCCCAGAGGCTGTGCTTTGACACGCGAGCTTTCTCGCCAAGGTGATAGCCATGGTCTGAAAGGAGCACGATGATTGTGTTGTCCGCTTGCGGCGATTCTTTAATCGCCTGGATCACTCGTCCAACCTGTGCATCGACAAAGGTCGTGCAGGCCAGGTAGGCTTGGGTGCATTTTCGCAACTGCTCGTTGTTATTTTTGCGCAGCCAGGGCAGCTGCGGATAACGCGGCAATTCGTGAACACGCACTCCCGTTGCGGGAACATCATCCAGGTCGTTGTCCTTGATTTCGGGAAGGATCACCTGGTCCAGCGGGTGCAGGTCAAACCACTTTTGCGGAACGTAGAATGGAACGTGTGGCCGGTGAAATCCGACGGCTAGAAAGAACGGAGTGTTTCGCGGTTGACTCAGTTCCGCAATCGCCCAGTTGGCAGTCTGGTAATCAGGCATCTGCGCATCTTGCTGGGGAAAGGCGGCCCAGTCCGTTTGCGTGCCCGTGAACGGCTGGGAATAGTCAGGGCGAAAATTGAAACGCACATCAGCGGGCGGTTTCGGTCCCTTGGGTTTCGGTCCGGAGGAGCCAGACGGACCGGCCTTGTTCACGGCCGTCGCCAAGGGATAGCCATGTGTGATTTTTCCGGCCGCGAGCGTCTGGTATCCATGTCGCGAGAAGTACTCCGTCAGCAGTTGTCCGCGAAAGTGTTTGGCATCGTCCGTCATCTTCCCCTTGCCGCGAGGCTGATCGTAAAGCCCCGTTTCGTGCGGATAGCGACCCGATAGAAGCGAGGCTCGCGACGGTCCGCAGATCGGAGCTTGGCAGTGTGCATTGGTGAACAAGGTGCCCCGCGCTGCCAAGGAGTCGATGGCCGGTGTTTTGGCCTGCGGATGTCCTCCCATGCAGCCGACCCAATCATTCAGATCGTCGACACAAATCAAGACGACATTCTTGGGGGCCGCCGAAAGGTTGCCGGCGAACAGCAGGAAGGGCAGAAGTGCAATCAGTCGTTGGAGAATCATGTTCTTAAACTTGTTCGCGGCGATCTAAAATTTTGGATGCATCAGTCACGCTATTAAGCACTCAATCATAACCGAATGAAACGCTTTCGTTGGTCCATGAAACGAACCAGCAGCAGCGAAAGGGCCACGCAGGCAACGACGATGCCGCCGACCCCGATGGCATGTTGGCAGTCCGATGCCGTTGATCCATGAAGGCCAACGGTGGCGACGGCCGGGCCCAAGGGGCCAGCTGGTTTCCTGCTCGCCAAGGCTGTCGATCGCCGTGGCGGCTTGCTCGATCGAGTCAGCGAGCGTTTGCGGGGATGACGCCATTCGATCATTTGGTGGCGTCATTCTGGGACGACTGGATTCCGACGGAGGTTTCGTGGGCAATTTGGCAACAGTTTGTCTTTAATCGGCCGTCCTTGGTGCCTAAGCTAGGGGAGCAAAGACTTCACATCCGGCTCGACTCCACCCCTTCAGCCCATCCTTGGTATTCATGAAGAGACAGACAACGCCTCATCTTCGATTCGAACTCTCGCATTTCGTCGCCACGCTCGTTGCCGCACTGGGATTCAACGCACTGGCGTTAACTGAGGGGGCTGTTGCGGCAGAGCCTGCCGTGCCCGTTTTCAAAGACGGCGAAGCCCAGATCGTTCGAGCTTTCCAAGACCCCGATTTCTGGATCCGGGAAGACCTGTGGGTGGAAACGGAATTCGATTCCGACGGTGACAACAAGTTGGATCGAATGCACGTCAGTGTCACGCGTCCGCGACAAACGGAAAGCGAAGGACTGAAGTTGCCAGTGGTTTACGTTTCAAGTCCTTACTTCGCCGGGACGGGCATTAACGGCCAGGAGTATTTCTGGGATCCAAGGCATGAGCTGGGGGACACGCCGCCGGAGCGAAAGCACTTTCCAGCGGTGAAGCTGAAGGGCATGCGTCCGATCATTTCAAAGTCCCACACCAAGGACTGGGTGCCCCGCGGATACGTTGTCGTTCATTCTTCATCACCCGGGACTGGATTGTCACAAGGCTGCCCAACGGTCGGCGGTGACAACGAGTCACTTGCACCCAAGGCCGTGATCGACTGGCTTTGCGGTCGTGGCAAGGGCTTCAAGACACCTGACGGAGACCAGAGAGTGGTCGCGGACTGGTGCACGGGAAAAGTCGGCATGACGGGAACGTCCTATAACGGCACGATTCCTCTTGCCGCAGCAACCACCGGCGTCGAAGGACTCGAAGCAATCATTCCCGTCGCACCCAACACTTCTTATTACCATTACTATCGATCCAATGGCTTGATCCGGCATCCGTATGGGTACATGGGCGAGGACATCGACTTTCTATACGACTTCATCCACAGTGGTAACGAACCGCGGCGCAAGTATTGTGACTGCAACGTCCGTGATCTGGAAATGGCGAAAGGATTTGACCGCGAAAACGGGGACTACAACGACTTCTGGGCAGGCCGCGATTACCTGAACGACATCGAGCCGTTACGCGCCGCTGTTCTGATGGCACACGCCTTCAACGACTGGAACGTCGTTCCAGAGCACAGCGTGCGTATCTACGAAGCAGTGAAAGCGAAAAAGGTTCCAGCTCAGGTCTTCTTTCATCAGGGAGGGCACGGTGGGCCACCCCCGATGAAGATGATGAATCGCTGGTTCACGCGTTATCTGCACGGCGTTGAGAATGACGTCGAGAAGGACCCGCGTGCGTGGATTGTTCGTGAGCAAGATGCGCGTGACAAGCCAACGCCCTATGCCGATTACCCCAATCCCGATGCGTCACCGGTCACGTTCTACCTTTCTTCGGGAGCTCCTCAACGCGGCCAATTGACAACGGTTCCTGCAGAGAACCAAGGGACTGAAACGCTGGTCGATAACTTCTCTTTCAGTGGAGCCTCGCTGGCCAAGGCTGAATGGACGAACCATCGTCTGATTTATGTCACCCCAACGCTCACGCAACCCCTTCATCTCTCCGGCACACCCAGCATCTCGATAAAGCTCTCCAGCAACAAACCCGCAGCCAACCTTTCGGTCTGGCTCGTTTCATTGCCATGGGCTGATGGCAATCGGGCCAAGATCACCGACAACATCATCACTCGCGGGTGGGCCGATCCACAGAACTATCGATCGATTCGCGAAAGCGAGCCGCTTGAGCCTGGTAAGTTCTATGAAATGAAGTTCGATCTTCAGCCCGACGATCAGGTCATTGCAAAGGGCCAGCAAATTGGCCTGATGATTTTCTCCAGCGATCGTGACTTTACGCTTCATCCAAATCCCGGCACTGAACTAACCATCGATTTGGACGCCACCTCGTTTAGCTTGCCAATCGTCGGCGGCAAAAGTCAGTTTGCGAAGGCAATTGCCGAGTCAAAAGACGACGAATGATATCGCGTGCAGGACGGGCAACGCAGATTTTCGTTTACAGCGAACCACCACCGTGGTCGCTACTGTGAACGGGCGGTCGTGATCTTGCGGCCGCGAATCTGTGGTGTGACGAGTGACTCTGGAGGGCGATTCTTGCTCTCGAAATAGCCGAGCTCTTTCGGCGACTGCTCCTTCCACTCAGCATGCGATGCCTCCACGCGAAGGCTTGCTGATTCCGGATCAATCGTGACCGTTGTGAACAGCGACTTGGAGTAGTAAGCCATTCGCGTCTTTCCGCCGACCCAAAAATAGGAGGCCGAATTGAGATGCAAGTAAGAGACCCCATCAATCTGCACAAGCGAATCGACGTGACTGTGCCCATTGAAGCACGCAACCACCTTGGATCGGTGCTTGGCTAGCAGGCTTTGGATTTCTTTGGCGTTGTTAATGGCTGAGGTGCCGGCAAGCGGTTGATGGCTAAGGATCAGCACCGGCCGATCACTACTGCGGAGCTCTCGGTCCAGCCACTGCTTTTGGCGATCACCAATAAAAGACGGATACCCACCACGGTGCGTTGGTGAGCCAGTGTCATTGCCGTCCAAGACCAGGAGCCTGAGCCCTTGAACATCACGACGATAGAAGCTTGCTTGAATCCCCCACGCCGAATAGCAATCTGTGCGACCTAAGCCATGATCAAATTCATGATTACCGATGACATGAATCCGTTGTTCATGGGCGGCGTTAAATTTGTCAGCGAATGGCTGATGTTTCGCATTGGGATATGCGAAGTCACCCATTTGCACCAAGGCGTGGCACGGTTGCTTTTGCATCGCGGATAGAAAAGTATCCAGTCGCGCCATCGCATCAACAGCAAGCCCGCCATGAAGATCGGCAATCATTCCCAGTCTGATCGGCTGGCGCGGGCTCGTGGCAGCGGCTAATGCCTGGGATGCGATCACGGTGGTCGCGCAGGTCGCGCCTAGCGAATTCAACAGGTCACGTCTATCTAGCTTGCTCATCGTCGATGCTCCAACTTCCCAGTTCAAGTCTCCGTCCCTGTTTATCCATTTCAGTCAGTGCGTCGGACATCGTTGCAGGTCAGCCCTGTCATTCTCAGGTCACGCTCGTCACCTTCCCCCGGGGACTCATTCGATGAATGCGCTGTCCATTTCTCTGAGAGATCGTGACAAAAAGACCGTCAAGAGCCTGATTTGACACCGACCAAGATACCACACTGCGGTTTCGATCTCCAACCTCTTTCACCGCCGCATGGCGCGGGACGTCTCGCAAGCAGGCTTGCATCCCTTTGCGAACGAAGCGGCAGATGCCCCATGGCAATCAAGTCGGATTCCTGGATGTTCGCCCTCGGATTCGCCGCATTGCGGGCTAATCCTCGCCGAGTGCACTGGTCGGCCGGGATACACTGATAGACTTGCCGAAACGATCCAGACGCCAACGCAATCGAGACGAGGGCTGGCACTCAAGTGTTTCGGCCGGACTCCCAAGCTGGATTGATGACCGAAACGACGTTGCTCCAATGACTTCGATCGAACAGCTAGCGACCACAACCACGCACCACTGGAATTGTCGATGAACAGATTCTTCTATGCTTTAATCTCATTTGCGTTTGCATTGGCCATGCAGTCTGATGGTTATTCTCAAAATGCCCTCCCCGGGGAAATCACAACGCCAGATCATCTTCAGTCGAATCTTGGCGACCTGGATTTCAACGATGGCTATCCCACTGTCGAGACGGCTCAGAAGGTACACGATGAACTCGATTACCTTCATGGGGTGGAGGCGTTTATGAATTCGATTCAGGGTGTGTCACTCTATGCACTGAGAAAAGGCCTAGGGGATGTGGGAATTAGGGACGGGGATTTCTTCTATACATCGAAGTTGCTGGATTCCAATTCACTGCTTCTAACGGCCAATGCGGACACGGTGTATTTCTGGGGCAATCTGGATCTCAGTTCGGGACCGCTGGTCGTGGAAACGCCTCCGATGGTCCTGGGCATCTTTGATGACTTTTGGTTCCGGTGGGTCGGCGATTTTGGGCTCGCCGGTCCGGACAAGGGGCAGGGGGGAACGTTTCTGCTGGTTGGTCCTGGTTATGACGGGCCTCTCCCTGAAGGTGGCTACTTTGTTCGTAAGTCACGGACGAACCACGTTACAATGTTGTTTCGGGCATTTCTGGAGAACAACGACCCGGGGCCTCCCATCGCGCGGACGAAAGAAGCCTTGAAAATCTATCCCTATCAACCGGGTGGCTTTGGCAACAGCGTTGCGAGTTACTTAGCAGGCGATGCTCCGCTGAGCAAAACGATGCCAGAGCGAACCACGCCGCGCTTCGTCGAAGGATCAGGACTCGTGCTCAATACGGTAGCACCCAACGACTTCGGTCACTTTGAAATGCTTCATGAACTTGTGCAAATGGAACCTGCTGAGGCGTTGGATCCCGAACTTGCTGGTCAGTTTGCGGCGATCGGCATTGTCAAGGGAAAGACGTTTGCCCCCGATGCGCGGATGAGGAAGATTCTGGAGAAGGCGGCCGTGGTTGGCAATGCCGCCTCACGCACCCTTGGTATGGGAGCGCATCCGACCGATCGCTGGCGTTTCTACGAAGATTCATCGGCGTGGTGGAACATGTTATTCGAGGGTGGCTACCAATTTATGAACCCGCCGCCAGAGATCTTGGCCGATGGTAGCGTGAAACAAACGCCTAATCGAGGTGCACGCCGAATCCATTCGCGGACGGGATTCTTTTACACGGCAACCGGGATCACTCCTGCGATGTGCATGTACCTGACCAATGTTGGGTCGCAGTACCTGATCGCCAACCTCGATTCAAAGGGTGTCCCCTTTGATGGTGCGAAGACCTACCGAGTGGAGCTTCCTAAAGACATCCCCGCGGCGCGTTTCTGGTCATTCACCGTGTATGACAACCAGTCCCGATCGATGCTGCAGACGCCGCAAAAGTACCCGCGTGCTGGTAGTCAGAGTTATCCCAGTCCAGCGGCGAAATTGAACGCGGACGGTTCGACAACGATTTACTTCGCACCCAAACAGCCCGCTGGAGTCGACCGAGGCAACTGGATTCAGACTGATCCAGACAAGGGCTGGTTCGTCATCCTCCGACTCTACAGCCCACTGAAATCCTTCTTCGACAAGACCTGGCGCCCCAGTGAGATTGAGCTGGTCAAATAAAGCCTGTGCCGCAACGCCAACGAATCTGACGCTCGCATGCAATTCTACACAACACCGGATCTGACAATGAAGTTTCGATTCTTAGCAATGTTCCGTGCATCGGCAACACTGCTTGTCATGGCAGTTCTTGTAGCGCCGGCGGCGTCTGCGCAAGACACTGCGCTGCCCGCGGGGACAAGCTTTGATCAAACCAACGGCGTTCTGATGCGAGCTCGTGCGGTTGAAGACATTGAATACAAAATCATGGTCCAGCGTGCTACTCAAGCAGCGATCTATTACATGCCAGCGGCTTGCATGGTGGACTTTGTCAAGGGAATCCGGCGTGACTTGGGAGGCGATCTGAACGATGTGGTTTATCTGAACGAGCCGTTGGGCTCAGACGACGGCTTTCTAACCGCCAACGATGTAACGGCCTATTGCTGGTCATCACTGTCTTCAGAGCAGGGGCCGATCGTCGTTGAAGTTCCTGCTGCCACGGATAAGGTGAGCTATTTCGGCAGCATCTTGAATGCATGGTCACAGCCCATCGAAGACGTTGGGCCAGCCGGTCGCGACAAAGGCAACGGCGGGAGGTACCTGCTGTTGCCTCCCGGATACGACGGAGACAAAACGAAAGCCGAGCTAGAAGAAGAAGGTTACTTTGTCTATCAAACGGATACGTACGAGTACGGGTTCTCCTTCCGCCCACGGCTTTACGGTGACGCGACGGATAAGGATGCCGGAGACTACGCCAAACGGGTCAAAATCTACTCTCTGGTCGAGGCCTCTGATCCGCCAGCGACCAAGCATCTTGATGCAACGGAGAAAAGCTACAACTGTCTTCCATACTACAACGACACGTTCTTTGAAGACATTGATCATGTCGTACAAAACAATCCGATTCGCACGCAAGACAAGGCAATGGTCTCGCTTCTCAAAGACCTGGGTATCGAGAAAGGCAAAGCCTTCGAGCCCACTGAACGGCAAAGGAAAGCCATCAATGAAGGTCTGCTGCTTGCCTATGCCTCCATGCAGAACTACTTTGTCACGCCCGGCAAGTGCATGGAGCCTCTGTGGAAGGACAAAGACGGGAATCCAAAAGTCCAGTGGATGTTCTGGTTGTTCGCCCCGGGGCAACCCGAAGCCGGATTCAGCCATGAGACTGAAACGGAAGTGCTGGTCGATGACAGGGCGGCCAAGTACTTCTATGTCACCTATTTGCCAAAATACCTTGGAGGCGGGACCTTCTACCTGACCGGATTGTTCGACTCCGATGGCAATCAACTGGACGGCAAGTCCACCTACAAGCTAAACGTCCCCAAAGACACGCCGGCCAAGGACTTCTGGTCGGTGATTGTTTACAGCATGGAAACCAAGAACTTTGTACGGGACGCTCCACGCGTGGGCCTTTCCTCCCGCAATACAGAGACCATGCAGGCAAACAGCGACGGATCCTATGATGTCTACTTCGCGCCGACGGCGCCCGAGGGCAAGGAGGCCAATTGGATTCCCACCGGAGAAGATTTCTTTCTGCTATTTCGACTTTATGGTCCCCAGAGCAAGACGTTTTACAAGACTTGGATGCTGGGTGACTTGGAAAAGATTCAGTAGTGTCCCTCTGATGATTGAAGCTTGAAAGAAAGTTAGCAAGAGCTGCGCGTTTGCTTCCAAATTTGAAAGCAAACGCGCAAGCAGTGAGAGATCTCTGTCACGTGAAATGCTTCCAGCCCGGTCGGGAGCTGCAAGTCAATTGGTGCGTGCAAGCACGGCAGTGATCGCTCTGCGCGATTTGCTGATCCGTTGCAATGGGCGAAGCGTGTTCATGCTGGGGCTTGATGGGGTTGGCTTGTGATGGTTGGATGGATCGTTCACCTTCACGATCCGTTTCTGATTGCAAGTCTTTCAAATGTTCGCAAGCTGAGCGTTAGCCCTGCATGGTTGGCCGCGTCATGATGGCCTGATTGCTAATCGGAATAATTGGAATTGTCTCTCCGGTCGCGGAGTTTTAACCCCGGGTGGTCGAAGTACAGAGGTATCAAACACAACATTGTGACACGGACGTCCAATTCCTTAGTTGCCACCCAATGCAGTCTTCGCAACATCAACCCTGGCGATCTTCTTCGAAGCAGCGCCAACAAGCGCAAATGGCTCGCGGCTTTCGTCGCACCATGATTGTTGCCGCGCTAGGCTTGCTATCGGTGTTGCTGCTCTTCATGCTGTTTCCACCCTTCTTTTCTCCGGAAACGCATCTCGTTCTGATTGGATCGCGAGCAGATGATGGATTGAACCTGCCGCCTCTTCCTTTTGTCGCCGAAGACTTAGAGGCCTTGGCGGAGATTCCCGAGGTAGTTGCCACTGATCACAGTGAGGCTTGGTCTTCGGCTGCCACTGCCAAGCAGCTTGGTCGTTATCTGGAAGAGTCCGGACTTTCCGCTCGTGAGCAGCTGATCCTTTACGTCAACGCTCACACCATCGCAGTTGATGGCAAAGTCTTCTTGATTTGTGACAACTTTGATCTGCGTTCTCCCGAACTGGGGCGAGTCTCGATTCAGAGTTTCTTGCAGCAAGTGCGCCAAGTGCCCGCGAAACGAAAGTTGATTGTTCTGAACGCCGGTTCGGTGGTCAGTGACTCGCGATTGGGAGTTGTTGACAACGATTTCACCATGGCGTTAAGTGCTGCGGTGCAGGCCACACAGGACGCTTCACTGTGGTTGTACGTGTCGCATCAAGACAACGAGCAATCGTATCCAAGCCCATCCGCAAACCGCAGTGTGTTTGGGATGTTTGTTTCAGCGGGTTTGCAAGGGGCGGCTGATCTAAATGGCGATCGCCAGGTTCAGCTCAGTGAATTGGTGGCCTTTACGTCGGCCAATACATCGAATTGGGTGCGTCAGGCGAGCGATCGGCAGGCCCGACAAACACCTCGACTTTTCTGGGGCGGTGGTGAGAAGCTGACCAGCAATCCAACCTTGATTTCACTCTATGAGACCGATGCGCCACTGACGGTGGCCTCGCTGATCGGCCTCTCTCCCGCCGGCGATGCAGCCGGTTTCCATGGTGCTTCGGGAACGATGCAGGGCGTGCTCAATCGGCACCGATCCGCTCATGCGTCTGGGGCTACCCAAACAGCTGGGGCTAAGCCTACCGGGGCAACGACTACCGCGGCATCGGAATCAGGTGGCGATTCCGATGCCGCGGTTGCCAATGATCAAGAGGGTGAATCAGGAAAGGCGGCGTCTGCCGCCGGTGGCGGAGAGGTCTCTGCCGAGTCACTGGCCGATCAACGATTCAATCAGTATCTCAAAGACCGGCAGCAGGCATTGGCGAACTTGCAGTCCGCTTGGGAGGAACGGGATCAGGCGGAACGGTTGTTCCAGCCTCTGTCACCGATTCATCACCCGATCGAAGCCGCGCCGCACTTGTGGAACGAGTTGCAAGCCGAGCTGCTGAAGCTGGAAGAGGAACTCGCTGGCGGACAGGCTTATCGTCCCGAAAACGTTGATGGCGTCCTCGAGAAAATCACCAAAGCGAAGTCTGCTCCCGCAGACGATCCCGCCGCTGCAAGCAAGCAGCCAGAAAACCAGTTGCCCGCATTGTTGGATGAGCCACTCAATGGATCGCAACTTGCCATGCTGCGCGAGTTGCGTCAATCGGCCTCCAGCATGGCCTTGATCGAGCTGCTGGATGAGATTCCTGGTGTCAAGCAACCCTCAACGCTTAAGCCCGCCGCGCCAGGCGGAGGCAATCGCTTGGAAAGTTTGCGTGTCACGCTTTCGGCTGCTGATGCAAAGCCTCTGCAGCAATGGTTTAAGACCAAGTCCAAGCCGAGTGATGTCGCCCTTCGCGATCTGGTCTATCTGCGCAAGCTTGCGGCAAGCGACATCGACTGGCGATTGATCCAGCGGAGCGCACGCTGCTGTTTATTGGGCGAGCGACTGGCAGCGCTCGATTTGGTTTCTCCCGGCTGGGTGCGTGATCACGTTGAACGTGCGGACCAGTTGCGTTTCTTTGCCGAACAACTGTTGCTGGATCAAATTGGTATCGACTGGGAAATTCGGAGTGAAGAACTCCTGTCTCATGCATCGCGACTTTACCGGGACGCGGAAGCGGAACTGGTAACGATTCGAAACGCGCAGTGGGCCTTGCAGCAAACGCTTAGCAAAGTGCCGAGCTACCTGACTTGGTACACCGAATCATCGGATCACTTGGCCAAGGCGAGAGCGTACCAGCAATTGCAGGCATTGTTGGCCAGCATGAATCAAGCCTCGCAGTTGCTGTCCCATCCCGCCCAGGGACACGCCGATGCCTTGGCTGGTTTGACGCGCGAGCTGAATGAATCCGTGGCGATGATCGAACAGTTCTGTGGAAGCAAGCCACTGCAACGCCTCAACGGTCGGCCGCCTCAACCTGGCGATACCACCAACGCGCTGACACTGTTGGCATCGCCGGTTGGCGATGGCGTTGATCGAACGCGGGTGCGGATGGAGATGCCAACTCGGTCGCACCAGCTGGCGTCAGCCTTTCAATTGGCGAATGTTTCACCGCAGGACGGCTCACTGAAACACCTGCAGGCGAGCACTGAGCTTCAGCCTGGAGCAGCCGATGAGTTGCAACGCTGGCAACAACGCGCCGAATTGATTGCCGCCTGGATGAAATTGGGGATGCCGTATCACGTCCAGCAATCCGATGAATCACCGGTGGTGATTGCAATCAAGGATGCTGAGCAGGCGTTGCAGCGGTTTCACGAAGCCAGGAAAACGTCTGACAAAGAGGCCGGGCGTCGTGAGATCACGCAAATCATGGCAGGCTTTGAACGCGCTGTGGGACAGTTCTACAGTGCCATGATCCCCGGCATCGAGCTGTCCCTGCTGGCGACTTCAGAGGCTGATCGTGTGGCAGCGACGAGGCTGCTGGGCATGCTGGATCCTCGCGACGCGTTTCAATTGTCAGAGCTTGATGTGGATTCGCTGTTGCTTCGGTCCCGAGTGGCGTCGACCAGCCAATGGCAACAGCGACGCACCAATCAATGGCTTGCCTTCCATGCCTTGCCACTGGCGGATCCGAACGACACCGCCGTGGAAACGAAGTTTGCGACGGCCAGTCCGCTGAAGGTCACCGTGAGCGGGAAAATTGATCTGCGCTATCAAGACGATCAGGTCGTTGACGTCAGCCTTTACAATCCATCACAACAGTCTCGCACTGTCAGTGTTTCCGTTGAGTACCAGCAGCAGTTGTTGCGTTTGCAGATGGATTCAACGTTCGCGTGGACAGCGGGAGTTTCGCAGTTCGGTTCGCGTCGCATGACGCAGTTGGACATTCCTGCGGGAGAAACCGTTGAGATTCCGTTGCAAGTTCGTCGCCAGCCCGGGGCTTCCGCATCCAGTACGTTTATCTTTGATGTCTTTGATCAGTCCACATTGGAGTTGTCGTCTGCTGCGCCCACTGTGCTGCTTCATCGCTCACGATTGCCCGTTGAAATGCCGGTCGCTGAATTGGTTGCTGTGCAAGGGCAACGCCAAGCCATGTCGGGCGGGCAGGGGCTGACGTGGAAACCCTATCCCAACCGTGTTGCTGATTTTAAGCTTGGTGTGACCAACCGGTCGGGAATCGAGAAAAACATCAAGGTCGCCTGTTATCCACTTAGCGGTCCGATTAGCCAACAGATGTGGGACGAACCCGTCGACGCGTTCTTGGGCATCAAGCCGCTGACGGAGTTCAAGGTCGTCGCCAGTGGCGATGGTCAAGTGGCATTCGCCAAATTGGCGGAAGCGGAAACGCCGCCGAAGCCTGCCAAGGATGCCAGCGCAGCTAAAGCGGATTCCAGCGCAGCCAAAGCCGAGCCCAGCGACAGCAATGCCCAGCGGCCTCCATCGACAGCAATGCCCAGCGGCATGGCGGTCGTGTTAACCGATCTGGAATCGGGCGAGTCAACCTTGCGGCCGATCACGTTTGCCGTGCAGCGACCAAGACGATTTGTCCGCCCGCGTGTTGGCTATGATGTCATCAATCAGCGGATTCGGGTGGACGTTCAGCCGATCAACGTCAAGCAGCTTCCGCTGGGGAAGCCTGTCGAAGTCTCTTGTGAACTGGCCAATGATTTCGGTGGCAGAGCACAAGGCAAAATGCGTGGTCAGTTGATTGGATCGCCTCAGCGGGCCAGCATGTTCATCAACATGCCTTCGCCACCACCGCAGGTTGCCCGCGTGCACTTGAACGTCGACGGTTATCCTCGCGCGTTCATCTATGATGTGGCTTGCAATGAACCCAGCAACGATGTGCCTGAAGTCAAGTCGTTGATGAGCATCCAAATTGATGGCGCCGCAAAAGGGCGGACGATCAAGTCTGGTTTAATGGGAGCCGCAGACGCAATCGATTTGAACCTGAAGATCGATGCACCGATCGGATCGTTCGAGCATCGCATTGGCGGACTCGATCAGCAGGCTGACGAAGTCGAGCTTGGCTTGGATCTGGAAAAATCAGGTCAGCCCGCCCCGGGGACGATTGTGCGTCTGAATTCAGACCGCCAGGTCCGAGTTGGCTTTGTAAAAGCCAAGCCAGACGGGACGATCACGTTGGACACTGAAGTGGCCGACGCCTCGGTTTCACTGACCACCAAGCGGTTGGAGAACTTGGAAGTCGACGTGACATCGCGGTTGACAGTGAACGGAGTTTCCAAGGCGTTCCCAAATGCAACTGTCATGATTGATACCGCCGCGCCGATCGTCGGGCCAGTCAATCGCACCGATGGTCTGAGCTTTGCCGGTGTCAATCAAGAGCTTGACTTCGAAGTTTGGGCCTGGGACGAAGCTGCATCGGTGACAGAAGTCATTGCAGCGTTTGACGTCGATGGCAGCGGCGAATTTCCCGAAGCGGGACCGACGTTCTCTGCGTCGCAGATCCAAGGTCGTCGTTGGTCACTGAGCGTGCCCGTTGGTGCAAAGTCTGGTACCAAGCGTCTGTTGGTCAAAGGCATCGATGCGGTTGGCAACGAAAGTGATCCCATTGGCGTCGAGATCGAAGTGGTCTCTCTGGAGCAGCAAGAGCAGCTTGTTGAAGGTCAGACGGTGACGTTGATCGGCAAAGTCTTATTGCGTGAAAAGACGGTCTCCGGTGCTCAGTTGTTGTTGGTTGAAGTGGCCGATCCAGCGGTTCCCCCGGCGCAGCCAACCGCACCTGGGAAAGTCTTTCGAGCTGTGTCAGGCCCCGAAGGCAATTTTGCCTTGAACGACGTGCCTCCCGGAGCCTACAAGCTGGCCTCGCGCGGCGTGGTTCGTAATAAGGTCCACCGCACGGAACTGCCGGTGGTTGTTGAAGTCGGGCCGAAACGTCAGCAACGCACTGATGTGGTGTTGCCTTAGACGAATCATCCGTCACTGGTGTTCGTGTTTTGATCGGGCCAACGGCCTGTCTCTTTTGCCGCATCTGATCGCCACAGATGCGTGATCAGGCAACGCTGCTGTCAGCTGGGTTTGCTGTCAGCTGGGTTTGCCTCTGTTCCCTTTGCTGGTTGGGGAATGAGTTTCACGCGTTTCACGGCCTGCTTTCTAAGTGCTCTTCGGTCTGTCATGCCGGAATATGACGGATAACCATTACAGTTTCCGCAGTTTATTTAAGAGGTACGATTGGAATGACCGATACGAAGAACACGGATTGCCCTCGCGCCAGAACCACCGTCTGAGTGCTGCGCGGCATCCAATGGCACATTGATAATCAGAGTCACGCAAACAACTTGCCCCAAACTTAATTAGCCATGAAGTTTCAAGGCCTTCGAATGAACACGTCTCGCTCAACCATCGCAGCATGCTGGATGCCAGCAACTTTGCTGTTGTTGTTTGCAGGGTGTGCTTCCGTCCCCAAGACTCCCGCGGCACCCGCTGCGCCCACTAGCGCTGCGGCGGGGGCGACGACGATTGTCGCTGTCGCGGCTCCAGCTGCTCCGTCGATAACCTTGCCTCAGTTTTTGGGACTGGATAAAGCGCTTGGCGGAGTGTGCACGCTTGCGGATCGCCTTCGCAATCGTTTGGGAACGTATTTCCCAGGGCTAGAGGCCAAGCCACCTGTGCTGGCCCTCACCGACCCGGCAAACAGCGGACCCGATGCTAGCCCCGCGGTCCAGGCGGCAGCCGCTGCCAAAGCTGAAGAAGACCAAGCGGCACAAAAGGCGAAAGCGATCAAGTACTTGGCCAGTAAAGGATGTGGCGAGTGTTTTCCAGACACCGAAGCAGCCTTGCATGCGGCGCTGGATGACTGCGCAGAGGTGATTCGTTACGAAACCGTCAAAGGGCTTCGTGGTTCGACCGGCGGCAAGTGCAATTGTTGCCGCGAGAACAGTTGCTGTAGTCCCAAACTGCTCAAGAAATTGTATGACCTCGCCTATGAGCGAGACGACTCAGGTTGTTTCGTGGAATCTTCCGCACGCGTTCGACGCAATGCACGGCTGGTCATCTGCCAGTGCGGCGGAGTGCCTCCACTGGATCCGCAAAGGGGACCACTGGAAGGTCCTGGCGGTGGACCAGACCCGGTGCCAACGGTTGCAGTGGACGGATCGCTGGACGAGCCGTTCTCGATTAACGCTCTGTATGGCGACGCACCGAGTGAATTGGCGGAAACGCAGATTCCCTTCAACATGAGTGCGTTGCTTGGACCGGGACCGTTCGAGAGTCCATCATCGGCGGACTCTGCCACAGAAAGTGGGACGCTAGGATCGGTTGCCGATCAAGCAGGATTAACCGTTGGGCAAATGGTCCGACAATCCGCTGCCCAGCAGGCTCCCGTCGACGAGGTTAGTTTGCCGTTCGCCAACGCCAGTGTGGCGGGGCAAACCCCAAGCGAATTGAGTCAAGCCAGTGCCTTGACCACTGACAGAGCGGCCGTTCGCCGCGCGTCTGGTTTTGGTGTTCCAACGATGCCCGCCGGCCAGGTCAAAACGATTGGGTTTGTCTTACCCAAAATCAACGAAGAAAACGCCGTCGTCCCCGCTGCCACTGAGGCAGAGATCCCCTTGCCCGTGCTTCCCTAGCCGTCAGCAACGTTTCCAGCAAGTGGATGACGTGACGTCGTCGGAATTCACTTGATTTCGGGCAAGGTCTCCCACGCAGTCATCTCGATCACCGACAGCACAATGTCAACTGCCAAAACAACAGCGAAAACCAATCAAGCAAAGCAACGCAATCTCTGGCGTGGCGAGTCCAGCGCCATTGAGACGATCTTGGCGTTGATCAGTTGGGGCTTTCGCAAATCACTGTGGGGACTGCTAACCATAAGTGCGTTGGGTTTGTTTGCCTGGCTGGTGTGGTTGTTGTTGCTGGCACCCAAGTTGACCAATGTGGTTGTGCTGAGCGCGGCGCCGTATCAGTGGCCGTTGCCACCGAATGCTTACACGGCCGAAGAACTGGCGAATTTTGACACCTTGCATGGGGAGACTGTGGACCTGAGCGGCCTGAATGATGCCATCTTCAGTGCCGATGATTTTCTGCAAGTCTTGCAGCGCCAAATCGAACTGCTCGATCAGGCCAGAAACCCGCCCGCCATGATCGTTTGGATCTCGATGCATGGCGTGGCTCAACCGGGACAGGAAGCGTTTTTGGTCCCGCCAGCGGCTTCGCCGATTGATTCCAAGACTTGGCTGCCGGTCAAATCCGTGATCGAAACACTGCAGTCGGTGCCGTCCAGCCGCAAGGTCATGGTGGTGCTGGATTGCAATCGGATGGACCGAAATTGGAACATCGGATTATTGGAAAATCAATTTTCGAAGCAGGTCAGTCAGCTGGTCAATGACATGCAAGCAGCGTCACAGTGGCCTGACAACGTTTCGGTTGTCTTGTCCGCTGATACGGGCCAAACCAATCATGTCTCGCATGCTCTCAATGGAACTTCGTTTGGTCACTACTTGCAACTGGGGCTGGCGGGAGCCGCTGACCTGTTTGAGAACGGCGGTGACGGCAACGGTTGGGTCAGTCGCGGCGAGCTGCAGACGTTCCTCGGAAGCCAGTTAAATCGCTGGTCGCTACAATCCCGAGGTGTAGAACAGAATTCGGTTTGGTTAGGAAGTGAACGTGATTTTCGGGTGGTTCGTTGCCTGAATGACGAAACCTTGCGCAAGCACTTGATCGATCGCCAAGTCAGCAAACTCTATTCGCCGTCGATTGATTCAGACTCCTTAGATCAGTTGTGGAGTCAATTGGAACGGTTGCGACAACGGCGTCTTTACCAGCAGGATCCGGTCGCATTCCGCTCGCTTGAACATCAGCTGATTTGGCTGGAACAGTTGACCAGCGCCGGGACGGCGTACCGGCGATTGGCAAAGCAAGTCGTTGATGCGACGACACAACAGTTTGATCTGATTGAAGGTCGATACGATGCCCTGTTGTCCCAGCCCGGACTGGTTTCGCAGAGTCAGGTTTTGGGCCAGGAGCCGATTGAACTGCCGGACACGTTGCATGTTCATAGCCTGCCGCTAGCGCAGTATTTAGGGACTCAGTCGTATCGTTCGGCGAATGAGTTGGTCGATCAAGTGGATTCGCTGGCGACATCATCGGACGCCGGGACGCTGGCCAACGCTGTTGGGCAGTTCACTCAGCGAGCCAGTGATCAGTACACCGTTGGCCACTGGTTGCGTATGTGGAAACGATACAATTCACCGGCACTGATTGCCGATGGCGGTCCAATGGCTCGTCTTAGCCAAGCGACTTTGCAGAGCCAGCGTTTGTCGGTGCCAAAGTCAACGGACGTTGGGCACGCACCTTTTCGCCTTCATCGTTGGGCGAACGCGGGCTTGGACTTGACCGATCCAAAACGCCGGCAGACTCAGGACGCGATCTGGAAATGGCAGGCGATTGATGTTGATCGAGTCCGTCAGTATGAAGCGGAACTGAGCACCGTAAGCGAGACGTTGGATTCGCTGGTCGAGTCATTGGCTCAGTGTGATGCGGGACTGGCCGGACTGCCGTACCATGCACAATGGGAAACTGATCCGCGTCGGTATTTGAGTCCGACCGAACAAGTTTCCATTGAAGCCGATGTCCTGAAAGGATCATTGCAGCAGGTGCTTGCTGTTAGCGATCAGCTGAACGGCCCCTCGTTGAAACAGGTGGAATCGTTGCAGCAGTTCGAAGCGACGGTGGACTCGATCGCCGACCAAGTGGCGAATCAGGTGCAGCCTGGTGTCGAGAAACGCCAACGCGACCTGGAAACCCAGGCGATGCGGTTCTTGAGGCTTTCCCAAGGCAATGACAATCGGGTCATCGGGGAACTCCAAGCCTTGCTAGATCACCCTTTGTTGCGTTGGAATCTACGTCGCGACGTGCGTGAGGCTCTGCCCAGTCTGCAAGCTCGGATTGAAGCCAGCGAAACAATCGATCAGGAAGATGGCGATGCGACTCCGCAAAGGCCCGACCGTTCACAATGGGTGCAAGTTGAACAGGCACTGCTGGTTGAAATCCTGGGCGTTGCGAATGAGCCCGCAGAGAGTCAGCAGGCAACCAATCCCCTGCTGACACACATTCAACAGGTGAATGAACAGTTGGCCATGATCGCCCAGGCGGATCGTTTGGAACGACGGCAAGAGCTTGGCGATGCGATGATCAAACGTGTTCGCACCGCCGCTGCGATCACCACCAGCGGCTACCAACGTGATCCCGTGCGGACACAGTTAATGTGTGAGTTACAGGCCAGCCTGATTTGGAACGCCGATCGAGCGAAAGACGATTTTTGGGGAGCAGCAGGTCAGTCGGAACCCTTCTACTTGTTGGCGTCCCGAGATTACCTGAACGCAGCAACGTTGCTGGACTCATTCTCTGGGACTTCGGTGCAAGAAATTGTGCAGCGACAACAGGCGTTGCAAGAGCTCCCCTCGCGACAGGATCAGTTGGTCCAGACCGCGGTGGATTCCGTCGTGCAGTTGGACCCCAAGGATCCGATCGCCTCGCAGATGAAGATGTCTGCTAGTGGGACGTGGTTGGAATCTGATGGGGCCAGCGAACAGTCCAGCGGTGATGCAACGATGATGTTGTTCGATGGACGAAGCCGGTTGCCGTTCGTCTCGGTGCTGCCTAGTGAACAGGTTTCGGCCGCCAGCAAAGATGTATCGGCGGACCTGTTGTTGGCTTCCGACCTGCCGTCGCTGGCGGGGCCCGTGTCAACGCTGTGGATGTATCGCGGACATGAATCGCAGCTAATCATTGATCCTCAGGTACTGGGCGGTCGCACCATTGTCTCGGACTACGATCGACGCACCTACAGTGACGTTTCGGTGGCCGGGCCTCATGACAAATTGTCCGTCGTCTTTGTGCTGGATTGTTCGCAGAGCATGAAGGAAATGATTGTCGGGATGATGTCCGAGGAGGCACCGAATGGAGACGCTCCAGCAGGCGGTCCCCCAGCAGGCAGTGAAGCACAGGCGCCACCGACCAAGATGGAAATCGCCAAGAGTGCTTTGGAGGAACTGTTGTTCACTCTCGCCCTGCGCCAGAAAACTCGGGTCGGCGTGCTTGCGTTTGGGCATCGCATTGGCTGGTCAGTCAGGGACCCCGGTCAACGGATGATCCGTCCCGGATTCAGTGGCGTTTTGGATCCGGCCATTGTTCCCAGTCAGGACGTGGATCAGATCCTGCGATTGAATGACTACAACCTAGAGCTTGCGAAGTCGATTCTTCCCACGGTTTCCAAAGTGGAACCCTGGGGGCAATCACCGCTGTACTTGTCCGTCGCCGAGGCGTTGAAGCAATTTTCAGCGGCGGACAAACGATCAGACTGCCATGTGATCGTGATCACTGATGGTGCCAATTACCAATACATTCCCGACGGCAGCACCGGTGTTCAACAGACGACAGCGGTGGACGCAATGAACGTCTGGAAACAGGCTCAGGTTCCCGTTCATATCCTGGGGCTGGAGATGAATCGTGCAGCCACCGGTGACGCGCAATTGCGAGAGCTGATTGCCGAGTTCGATCAATTCAGTCAAGCCACCGGCGGTCGTTTTCAAGCCTTGCAAAAGGCAACGGATCTCAATCAAGCGCTGCGGCAATTGCTGTTGCCCGGTGAATATCAAATCAGCTCGGCGACCAATGCTGCCGTTCCCGATTTGACTGGTGTGCTGGGGAATATGTTGCGAGTGTCACCCATTGATGTCCCACGCAGCCCGTTTGACGTTCGCTATCTGGGCAAGTCTTACGTGGATCAGTCACAGCCTTCGAACCTGTTGCGACTAGCCGATGAACGGATTGAGCTCGATGGCGGCGAGATGTTGCAGTTGTATCTGAATGCCAGCGGTGACGAGGTCTTTGCGTTCCCGTACGATCAAAACGTTGCGGGACAGGATTGGCTGGTGGATCTGGATGGCAATCGAACCACTGTCTTGACTCGAATCCATCAGGCTCAGCGTGACGCCGCCGGAGACGTCTTGGTGCCGATTTCTTGGCAACAAGCCGATGCCGTTGAACGCACCGAGCGAGATGCCAAGGCCCAGCAATTCCGGTTTACGTTTCGGCCGAAACGTGTTTGGATCGAAGTCCAGCCATTGGATAATAACGAGCGTCCCGTGGGACAGCCTTACACCTACGTTGACAGCGCATTTGTCGCACAGCAGCCCGTGCCGTTGCTGCATCTGCATGCACCCGCTTGGCCAGAGCAAGGCAGCGCTGCAGAGGTCAAAGTGTGGTCCATGGCCGAACCATTTGGCGATGTGTTTTCTCTGCTGCCCCCGAATTCGGCGCCACAAGACGAGCCATTGCCGCCGCCGGTTGATCCTGAGTCCGCTCCGGAATCATGGCGTTATTCCGTTGATGAACAACTGGCAAAACCGGTCACCGTCAGCGAAGGCATTCAGCTGTGGCAAGACAAAACAGCCAACGAGCCCTTGGAGACCGAAGATGGCAAGTTGCTTCATCGTCAGCGGTTTGTGTTGAAGGTGTTTGGTCGTGATGACGTAAACGTCAACGAATTCAAGGTTGATGTTGACAGTGATGAATCCGTCCAGCCGGTTCGCGTTGATCGTCGCTATGACCAGCAAAAGGGGCTGGCAACGCATACGTTCTACTTTGATTCACCGACGGGCAAAGTCGCCTCAAGCGTTGAACTGACCAACAAAGCCTATCAGATCAAGGGCACGCGACGACTCTCCGGGACGGGCATTCGAGTGCCTGTACCAAGTGTTGGCGGGTTATTGCCTGCGAGCAACTGACGAAGCTGCCGTCCGCGTTTGCTTATTGTACTGTGGGGGCGGGCTGGCGCTCAGCGAGTTTCTGTGAGAGCGTGACGTGGCAATCATAGGTCACACGACTGCGTGAATGCAGTCGCAGGTGCCAGGGCAGATTTTGTTCATCAATCAGCTTTAGAGGAATGCTTGGTTCTGTCCCAGAAAGCAGACGTCTCAGCATCGGTTCCGCGGCACCGCCATCGACGCTGCGTTGTGAATGGCCACCGATCCACTGCTCGACGGTGGTAGCAGACGGTGTCCAGTCGTAAGGGCAGCTCAGTACGACGGAGGAGTTAGGCTGCAGAACTCGGCTGATTTCGAAAAGCAGTTGTGTCGGTGAATGAATGCTGTCCAAGATGTTCATTCCGCAAATGCCAGCGACGCTGTTTTCCGCAAACGGCAACGCTTGAGCATCACAGGCCCAAAAGTCCACGAACTCCGCCGCAGAGAATTTCAGTTCATGTTCGATGCGATCATAGACCATGCCAACCCGCCGGCGATCATAGCGAACCAAGCCATCGCGGAGGATCTTTGCCGCGATTCGCAACATGCCCAGGTTGATGTCGATGCCAAGCACCGGTTGTTGATACCTCGCGGCCAGTTCGAAGGCGGCTCGGCCAACGGAGCAGCCCACATCTAGCAACGGTCCTGGGCCTAAATCAGCGCCAGACGCTATGGTTTCAGAGCAGCGATCGAGTGCTGCATGAAGCACGCGTGTCATGCTTCCAGAGCACTCCTGGTCGGTTTGGGAAACGAACGCGCTGTGTGGCGGTTCTCTCAGGTCGACCGGCAACAGGTCACCGTAATGGTCCCAGCAATAGGTGCTCAATTGCTGGCGTTTGGCGTCGAACTCACTGCCCGGGCCGCAGCAATCGCCAATCAAACTGAGCGTGTCAGCTGGCAAATCCGTTCGATACAGTAAATCGGCAAGCTGTTGAGGCAGGTAGGTGCGAAGCGACTCGACGATGATGGGGATCCCGTCGATGATTGGATACTCGTGCTGGCAACTGGCTTCGCTGCAATGCAGCATCCCGTGTTGGATGACTTGATCGTCCCCGTCAAAGACATTAGCGATGACCAATGCGTTGTCGCTGCCTCGTTGCGTTCGACACACCGGGCAGACAGGGGCGAACGTCTGGAAATGCGATAGTTTCACTCTGACAATCAGCCTCCGATCTGTACCGTCGCCACCCCTGGACCAATCACCTTGCCAACGGGGCTGGGAATCGGCGCAACACAGCTGGCATGAGCGGTCATGTCGTTGACCCGTGCTGCAGGCATGCCGCCGATCATCACTGTGGCAGAGCCTTTGCTGATGATCCCAGGTCCAGCGGGGACACAGCTGGGCAACATGCACGGTGTTGATTGGTCACTGACTCGGGCGGCCGGTTTGTTTGATATCATCACCGTTGGTGCACCCTTGATGATCGTTAATGGCAAGGCTGGATGAGCAACCGGCGTCGGTGTGGGGGCAGCCGGGTGGATCGGTGCATGGCAATGAGGTGCATCCTGTTTGATTGAATCGCCAAGTGTCGCAGCGGATGGCATGGCAGGGGCCTCAAGGAAATGAAGGTGTGTCGGATGAACTCGCCGCAGAGGCGATCGTAAGTGAGTGCGAATCCGTGATGGATTCAATGTGATGTTGTCTTTCGGTGATTCGTTTAGTCTTCGTCATCCAGCAGAGCCAGATGAACAGAATCGGTCAAACTTCTGCTCGTTCGATGACTTCTACCAGATGAATGCCATGGGCCGTTTGGATGGGACCATACACACCGCCCGGTTCTCCACGCATGCAAACCGCATCGATCTCGGGGCTCATTTGTCCGGGACCGAAGTGCCCCAAGCTGCCTCCCTGGACAGCGGTTGAGCATTCTGAATAACGTTTGGCAAGGTCAGCAAAGTTCTCACCGGCCTGCCAAAGCTGCATGACCTGGTTGGCAACGTCAGGACTGGACAGCTGAATGTGTCTGGCTCGGATTCGCAACATGGAATAACGACTCGGTGGAACAACGAACGGGCTGAAGTGACTGTTAGGCCGAGCAAAAAATATTGGGGCAAGGGACGCTGGAAAGCAACGAGGGAGCGCTGCCTTCAAAGCTAGCCGCCATCGCAGCGGCCACTTGCATGTCGCCCATACTTGGCAAGCCACCGAGTTCCGGTGCCGCCATGGCCAATGCGAACTCCATGGGCGCCGCTTCGATTGCGGGCATTCCCGCGGCCAGGCTCATGCTGGGACTGACGCTTAGGTCCATGCTGGCGGCGATCTCGGCGGCGGCCTCCAGGTTCGCGGCGAGCTCGGCAGCGGTGGCTTCCATGGCCGGGATCGCTGGGAGCGAGGGCATGCCACCGGCAACTGGAGCAACCAGCCCCAAGTCAACCATACCTGCACTGACCTGTCCCATTTCAGCAGGCGTCATGTCTAACGGGGGCATTGTAAGTTCAGCCGTCGCCGCGAGTTCCGCAGCCATCGCCGGCGGATCACCCAGCGGTAAACCCAAGGCAAGTGCAGCGTTCAACGCGCGGGCGGCGAGCGGCAATCCCATTGCAAGCTCTGCAGAAACACCGGCGGCTGGACTGGCTTCTAAGGCGACGGCGGCTTCCATGGCTGCGTCCATCGCGGCTTCAAAACTGGCCGCCGCGCCTGGCAAGGCCATGTTGATTCCTAAGCTGGCTTCGATGGCTGCGCTCAATGCCAGCATTTCGGGCAGGGCACCCATCGGTTCGGCGGCAGGCCCCAGAGCTGCGCCTAGTTCTCCTAAGGTTGGAGCCGCCAGGTTTAACGAGCCAGCGGCGAGTGAGAGTTCTGCCTGTGCTGAAGGGGCGGTCATGCCAATGCCGAGTTCGCCTTCCACACTGGCCATGGCTTCTAAAGCTGCAACCCCTTCGGCAGACAAAGCTGGAATCGGCAATCCGAGCATGGCTTCCAGGCTAGCAGCCATCGATAATGCTGCGCTCATCGCCGCTGCCATCGAAGCGGCAGCGGCAGCTGAACCTGCACCAGCGGGCAACGCTGGGATCTCCATGGCAGGCAACGCCGGAAGTGCGGCAAGCATTTGGGCTGCCTGGGGCTGGCAAAAGCATGGCATCGAAGGTCTCTTCTGTGATGGCGGATCAAATGGCCAAACGGCCTCACGCGAATTCACCGCTGCGGTCTAAGCAAATATACCGCAAAACCCGTCCATGCGCCGCGTGCCTTGTCTTTTAGGGCGGTTCAAGCAGATTAATTCACGCTACCTGCCCGTATAGACGTTACGAATCTGTAAAATCAAGCTCGGTTGGATGCCCATTGCGTGGCAACTTACATTGCAAGTGGAGTGCACTGATGAATGATGACCAAGAAACGTATCGTGTGGTTGCGAAGGAACAGCAATACGATGTCGTCTCAGCCAGTGATCGGGTGGTCATGTTGGCGTGCTCCCCAAAAACTAATCCATCTGTTATGAAGGTTTACCGGCCGAGCTGGCCAAAGGAGACTTTTTATGACTAAGAAACGCAAACGACGGAAACCCGAGCAGATCGTGAAGGCGATTCAAGAAGGCGATGCGATGATGGCGGCGGGCAAGACAGAGGCCGAGGTGTTTCAAACGCTTGAAATCAGCGTAACGACCTGGGAGCGTTGGAAGAAACTGTATGGCGGAATGAAGTCGGATGAAGCAAAACGACTTCGTGAGCTTGAAGTCGAGAATCAACGACTCAAAGAGCTTCTCGCCGAGGCCGAGCTAGACAAGAAGATCCTCAAGATGGCTGCAGAGGGAAACTTCTGAGCCCGACGCGACGACGTGAGGCTGTTGCAAAGGCTCAGAAATCCTTTGCAGTGTCAGAACGTCGGGCATGCAAAACGCTTGGCCAACCGCGGAGTACTCATCGGTACCAAGCGAAATCCAAGAGCGACGAAGAGCGATTGCTTCGCCGCATTTACGAACTGGTTCGAGAATTCCCCCGCTACGGCTACCGGATGATCACGCGGATGTTACGCCGCGAAGGATGGACAGTGAATTACAAACGAATCTATCGGCTTTGGAAACGAGAAGGTCTTCGAGTGCCACGAAGAAAGACGAAGAAACGCAGGCTTGGAAGCGTTTCAGGAGGGATCTGCCGTCGCCGCGCCGAACGCATCAATCACGTTTGGTCGATTGACTTTATCTTTGATCGAACAATCAATGGGCGGTCAGTGAAGATCCTTTCGTTGATCGATGAGTACTCACGAGAATGCATCGCCTTGGAGGTCTCACGCCGGTTCACCGGCGATGACTTGGTTGCCCTTCTAGTGGATGTGTTTGCAATTCGAGGCATTCCGGCATTTATCCGAAGTGACAACGGACCAGAGTTCATCAGTCGCCGCGTCCGCGATTTCCTTGGACGCATTGATGTCGGCACATCGTTCATTGAACCAGGTAGCCCCTGGGAGAACGGCTATGTCGAGAGCTTCCACAGCCGGTTTCGTGACGAGTGCTTGTCCTGCGAAGCGTTCAGCACGCTTGCCGAAGCGCAACAGGTAATCGGGCAATGGAGATCGACGTACAACCATCGACGTCCCCACAGCTCGCTGAGCGGGCTTACTCCTGCGGAGTTCGCGACCCGTTGTGCCGCTTCAACTCCAGTCGCTGCGCTCCTTACGTCGAAGCGGCACAACGAATGTGATTCAGTAACCCAATCCCTACCTTCATAACCCTGGACCAAGTTTCGGGGGCATTCCAATGTCGTGCCGAGATCCGCGTAGCGCCAACCACTATGCAACGTTGCTTAATCAAGCGTTCCGAGCAGGTTACAAAGCAGGCTTCCGTGATGCGAAGCAAGCTTCTTAATTCACTGCACTCTTTCTTGTTCCCCCCCAAACCATCCGTACCCCTGAGTCAATTGTGTCAAATCTTGTTGGTTCTGATTTTGGATTTGGTTCAGCCCCTGATCGTCCCCGTCGCGATCCCGAATCCCCGCTGAAGATCCTGCTGATTGCTGATTTGTCCGGCGATAAGACGGGGTCGCCGATCGATCAACGGAAACCCGTTCGAGTGGACATCGATAACTTTGACGATGTGATGGGGAAGATGAATCCCTTGGTCAAAGTCCCGTTCACCGAAGATTCAACACAGATGATTGAGATTCCATTCGAGGAACTGGAGTCGTTTGAACCGGACTTTCTGTACCAACACCTGGATGTGTTCAAGCGTTTGCGCGACTTGCGTTCTCGGTTAGGTGATGTGAGCACCTTTGAAAGTGCCGCGACTGAATTGCGCCAGCTCTCGCAGACAATGGCTGACTCTGAACAGGATTCGCCCGCGAGCGAGGCCACTGCGGACAGCGCTTCAACAGACGAAAACGATACAGAGACTTTGCAGCGTTTGCTTGGGGCGACGACCGGCGCAACGCAAGCCACCGGCGCAGCCTCCGCGAGCATCGATCAGCTGATTCATCAGATCGTTGCCCCGCATGTGCAGCCCGCCGCTGACCCTCGCCAAGATCAGTACATCCAGTGGGCCGACGAAGCGATCTCCCAGCAGTTGTGTCGCCTGTTGCACTGGCCCGCGTTCCAGACTTTGGAATCCAACTGGCGTGGCTTGCATTGGATCGTTCGTGAGCTGACCGGTGAAGAATCGATTCAGTTGTTTGTCTTGGACGCCAAGAAGGCCGAATTAGGCCAGTTGGTCGGTCCCGCAGGATCGGACTTGCAATCCAGTCCGCTCTATCAGCGACTGGTTGTGGCGCCCCAGCAGTCTCCATACGCCGTGGTGTTGCATGCTGATGCGTTTGCAGCCAGTGATCAACAGATTGATCAGTTAAGCCGATTGACGGCCGTCGCCAAAGCCTGTGGTGCTTGTGCGATTGCCGGCGCGAGCCCGCAGTTGCTAGGTGTCGATGCTTGGCCTGAATTGAATGCAGGAACGCTGACCGCAGAGGCGTCCAGTGCTTGGAGTGACCTGCGCGGCAGTGCGATCGCTGATTCGTTGGGATTGGTCGGTCCGCGTCCCCTTATGCGTCTGCCCTACGGTAAGTATGGCGAGGAGACCGATGCGATTCGTTTCGAAGAAATCGATGATCCAGTTGCACAGCACGATCAGTTGCTGTGGGGAAGCCCCGCGATCGCGGCCGGGATCTTGCTGGGACAAAGCTTTGTCCAGTCAGGTCTGGCAATGGATCCCGGTGATCGTCTTCAACTGGATGATCTGCCCAGCCTGAGCTACACCGATGAGGATCAGGAATCACAGCTCAAGCCGTGTGCCGAGGTCTATCTGCCTGAGGCGTTGGCGACCGAGATTCTATCGCATGGCATCATGCCACTTGTTAGCTTCGTGAATCGCAATGCCGTCCGCGTGTTGCGTTTTCAGTCGATCGCCCAGCCAGTCTCAGCGTTGACCGGTCCTTGGAGTTAAGCGACACCAGCGCACACCGTAGGTTGCCGTGCTTGCACCCACCAATTGACCCATCACACCCTGCGCACTTCGTTTCAACGTCGGTCTTAGGCGGCGTCGTATTCATCGTCGATTGCCGGGAAGCTGCCGCGCTGGCGGCGAAGCATGCGAATGGTTTGCAGGTGCTGGTGAATCTCCTGCTGCAGGTTCGCAATGGATTCCTGAGCGCGTTCGTTTTCTTGCAGGCTTTCTTCGTGGGCGTTGCCGATCCGACGGAGATGGCCCATGAGGTCAGTGTTCTTCGATCTTAGCAAGTCAGATTCGGCTTCCAACGAGTTCATGCTCGTCAGTTTTGATTCAAGATTGGCGATCAACTCTTGGTTGGCTTGTTGATCATCGGTCAGTTGTTCGACTTGCTGGGCCAATTCATCGTGCTGCTTTGACTTGGTGGTCAGTTGCCGTTCCAGGTCCTTGACCGATTCGTTGGCCAGGGACAGCCTGGTATTGGTTTTGCTGATCAGTTCGTCGTGTTGATCCACCTTTTGCTTGAGCTGATCGGACAACTGGTTTGCTTGGACCAAGCGTTGGTGCGTGAGGTCGAGTTGTTTGTTTGCGGCTTCCAGTTCAGCGCTGGCATCACGCAGTTTTAGCAGCTCGTCGCGTTGGTCTGAAAACGCGATCGTTTGCAGATCACTCTGTTGTTTCAGTTGGTCGATTTCTCGCTTAGACAAGTGCAGTTGCTTTTCAAGCTCCGCCGTCGCTTGGATGCGTCGTTGCAGGCTGGCAACCTCCTCTTCGCGCAGAATCAGTTGATCGGCGATGTGGTCTCGTTGTTGTGCCAGTTGAGTGCCGCGTTTGTTGGATTCAAAGAAACGCTCTTCGAGTTCCTCCAGTTCGGCCTCCAAGCTGCGCAGCGATTCCATTTCGGACATTTGATCGTTCAGGCTGGCGTTCAAGCCGGCATTGACACGTTTTGACTCAGCCAATTCGGTCGCCAACCAGTCGTTCTGTTGCTTGACATTGTCCAGTGCATCGAGCTTGCGTTTTAGTTCTTCGACGTGGGCTTCCTGATTCAAGTTGACCTGCATCGCGTTGGTGATCGATTCCTGTGATTCTAGCAGTGCCCGTTCAACTTCGGCCAGTTGTTCGGCTTGTTGGTCTGCTTGGTCAAGTTGAAGTTTCAGTTCTGCGATGTCTGTTTCTCGATCCCGCAGTTGCTTGCTCAGCTGCTCGGCGGCTTCAACCTGTCTGTGAAGCTTATCGGTCAGTTGTTGCTGATCCTGTTCCATCTGTTCGATCGTGGTGATACGTAGATTGAGTTGAGATTGCAGTTCGGGAATGAGCAGCAGTTCTTGCTGTCGTTCTTCGAGCAGCGTTTCAGTTTGCTGCAGTGTGTTGTTAAGATGCTCGAACCGTTCGGATCGCTCTGTCGCTTCTTCGGTCAGGGCGTCAATGGTCAGCTGCAGTTGTTCGATTTGCTCGCAGCGTCTGGAGAGCTCGGCGATCGTGCTGGTCTTTTCGCTGGACGTTGATTCCATTCGCAGGCGAATGTCGCGTTCTTGTTCCAAAGCGGCCAAGGCGTCTTCCAAGCTGGTCTTGGTCAGTTCGAGTTCCTCGGCGTCAACCAGACCTCTGTCCGCTTGATTGCTGAGGTCGGCCATTTCGTTGCGAAGCTTCTCGATTAAGTGTTCACGATCGGTCAGTTGTTCGCTTTGCTGATCGTATTCCGATTGAGTCCTGGCGAGCTGGTCCAGAGTCTGAGCGCGTTCCTGGTCCGCCTGGCGGAGTTGATCGCAGGTTGATTCAAGCTGCTCGATGGTCTGTTCTTGCTGCTCGGCCATTTGCGCCAGTTGCTCGCCGTGACCGATCGCCCGTTCAGCCTCTTCAATGGCGTAGTTCAGTTGCAGGGTGAGTTTGTCGATGTCCTGGCGAAGCATTTCACATTCGCGCTCAGCGACCGTTTCGGCAGCCCGAGACGCCTTCAAATCGGACTGGATTTGTTCCAGTTCTGCTTGTTGGTCACGCAGGTCCTGATGTTGCTGTTGCAGCAATCGTTGTCCGGCATTCTGTTGAGTCGCGGCAACGTCGGTGACCTCTTCCAACTGCTTGATTGCCGCATCCAATTCATGTTGAATCAGTTGCTTGGCGGCCAAGGCGTCGGCAAGTTGTTGAGATGCTTGCTGGTTTTCATCAACCTCGGAAGTCAGGCTTTGATGGTCCGAGAGGAGATCAGCCAGTCGCGTTTCCAACGCCAATTTCTCGGCTTGTAAGTCGTTGTTGTGCTGGGACAGTTCTTGTAGCTGTTGTTGCAATTCTGCGACATGTGCGGTGATCTCGGCGATCAGTGCGTCGTCAGCATCGGCGGAGGCATTGGAGTCACTGGCGGGGTGATCCAGGACTTCGTGGATCATTTGTTCGGTATTGCCTGCGGGAACGGATCGGCGATGGTCGTCGAGTTGGCGTTGCTGTGCTGCCAGTTGCTCAGTCAGACCGTCGATGGTCTGCGCGCTCGCAGCTTGTTCTTGCTGCAGGGCTTCGATGGTGTGGGAAAGCTCGGATCGAGTTTCCATGGAGTCATACAAGTCGTCTCGTAGTGACTGCAGCTGCGCTTCGCGCTGCGCAATGGTCTGGCTAAGGCGTTTGATGTTGTCGCGATTCGCGTCATCAGCGCCTGCCGAAGCTTTTGACGACGTGTTGTCCTCGCCAGCCTGATTGAGATCTCGCTCCAGTTCTTCAATGCGTTTTTCGAACCGGCTGGTGTCTCGGTACCAGAAGAGGTAACCCAGCAACACACCGGAGGCGATGAAGATAAAAATGGAGGGGATTGGTAAACCTGCGACCTCGCCCATCGATCGAATCCGCTTAAGGGAATGGTGATTGCGTGTGAATATAGCGTTCAGCGAGCACAAATCCGCCGTGCCGAAAACGCTATCGGTCGGCTATAGCAAATCCAGGCCACTGGCGTCCATGCGAATCGATTGGGGCGGCGACGGGTTTCATTCACAGAATTGGGATTGCGATCGAGCGACTGAGTTTTGTATGCGTGGAGGATGATGACATCGGTCAGCATCGAGCGGTTTCTAAGAACAGTGAACGACCGAACCAATCCATTCGTGCGGTAGGAGGCCGAGGTGGGACTGCTATCAAAACGACGCCATAAAAGCTCTTTGTCCGGGCTCGGTCCACTGCGTTGGCTCGGGCCAGGATTCACGCTGTTTGCGTTACTGTTCGGTGCCTATCTCTTTCTGATCCAAGGTTGGACGTTCTCCGGCATGGATGGTTTGACCGCAGCAGGATCCGCCACAGTGGTCTCCAATCGAGGCTCTCAGCGATTGCGACTGGGCACGTTCAACCTGCAGCGTTTCGTGGATTCCAGTTCAAGTTTGGCCAAACAGTCCGAAGCCTCCCTGACGGCTTTGGCTGAGGTCGTGGCGCAATATGATTGTCTGGCCTTGCAGGAATTGCGCGATCAAGATGATCAAGCGTTGCTGAAATTAATTGAGATGCTTGAAGCAAAGGGGTTTCAATATCAGGCCGTTGTGAGCCAAAAGCTAGGGCCCAGCCGCGATGTCAGCTACGCGTTCTTATTCGATCGGCGAC
This sequence comes from Stieleria bergensis, assembly GCA_007745635.1. Taxonomy (GTDB): domain Bacteria; phylum Planctomycetota; class Planctomycetia; order Pirellulales; family Pirellulaceae; genus Stieleria; species Stieleria bergensis. The sequence continues at coordinate 4,793,647 of CP036272.1, read as the reverse complement.
GTCTCGGGTTGGTCAAGGAAAGCGCTTACTTGGTCTCGGATCCCAGCGGCATGATGTCTCGCCCGCCAATGGTTGCCAGTTTTGTTGCCCGTCTTCCGGAAGGAGCCGGCGTGCCGTTCCGGTTCACGGCAATCAATGTGGTGATTGCACCGAGTGCGACAAGCAATGCGACGGATGCCAAACTCGTCGATCGTGAATTGGACGCTCTGGCGAATGTTTATCGCAACGTGCGAGTTTTTGAGCAGGAGCGTTTTGGTGAAGACGACTTCGTTGTTTTAGGAGACTTCGCCCGGCCGCCAACGGCGCTGGGAGCGATTCGTGGCATTCCAGGCGTGGTCGCGTTGGATGAGATGATGCTGCGTAACAGCCCGTCTCGTTGGACGAATGATCATGTCTTCATCGATGCTTCGGTGACAGGGGAAGCCGTTGCCGAGCAAGCGATGGCGCTGTCGATCGATCCCGCATCAGGACAACAGCGTCCTGCGACCACACTGACCGGTGCCAAGGCCGCCAGCGATCAGTCACCGAGCACAGCCACCTCTGAAAAGGACTTTAGTGCACTACCGGTTTGGTCCGAGTTCACCGTCACCGAGCATCGCTCCGGGCAACCGGTGCCTTCGACCGCTTCACTTGTGGCGCCTCAGCTAAAACGCTGAATCGTCCGGTTCGGCAAAATAGCGGTTCAGGAATTCTTTGCGATCCTCGGTTTCTGCGGCGAGTTGCACCATGGCGTACAAACGCTGTTGTGCGCGGAGCTTTTTTTGGTTTAGCAGTTCGTCGTTTTGCAGTTCAGCGGGCAGCGACGCCAGGATCTGAAAACACTCCGGCGCTCGCGGACCAGCAATGACCCCGTATCGGTCCAAAATCGAGATCGCGGTTTGAATGCGATGGTCGTGGCGACTTCGTTTCTGGAGTTGGCTGCTGACCCATTCCAAGCCAAAGGCGTCACACTGGTCGGTGTGTTCCGCGACCAGTTGGTACAGCCGAGTGTAAAAGGCAGCGTCGGGATTGGCCCAATCGATGAATTGCATTTGCGTCATCAAATCGTTCTGGTCGTACAGCCAGACGCAGCGACTGGGCTGGCCGTCTCGGCCAGCGCGGCCAATTTCTTGATAATAGGACTCCACCGATCCCGGTGTTTCCGCGTGGATAACCATGCGAATGTTGTCTTTGTCGATCCCCATGCCAAAGGCGTTTGTCGCTAGCACCAAATCACATTCGCCACCAAGAAAGGATTGTTGAATCGCCCGGCGCTGGTTGCGCGGCACGTCGCCGTGATAGCAGACATGCGCGACCCGCTGTTGCAGCAAATGATCACTGAACCGCTGGAGCGTTTTGATCAGTGAAAAGTACACGATCAGGCTGCCTGAATCGGGAAGCGGCGCGGACAGCAATTCGTTCAGCTGTTCTAGTTTCTCTGATTCGTCAAAGACGGGCGTGACATCAAGCGTCAGATTAGGGCGATCGATGCCGTGGTGAAACAGTTTGATTTGATCGCTCGGAATCTCCAGTTGTCTGTAAATGTCTTGCCGGCATTCAGCGGTGGCAGTGGCCGTCAGTGCGATGGTGGTGGGATGATTCAGTCGCTGGCGAATTTCAGCCATCCGCGTGTAGTCGGGGCGGAAGTCATGTCCCCATTGGCTGACGCAGTGGGCCTCGTCGATGGCCAGTAGTTTGACATCCCGGCGAGCGATGACGTCGCAGAAGTCCGCTTTGCGAAAACGTTCCGGAGTGACGAATAGCAAGTCGTGCTGCCCCTCGGCAACGGCTTGATAGCGTGATTCGCGTTGCTGTTTGTCCAGACTGGAATTGATGAAGGTGGCGTTGATGTTGCGGCGTTGCAGGCTATCGACTTGATCCTGCATCAGTGCGATCAACGGTGACAGAACCAGAGTCAGCGGGCGGGCGACAGCGCTGGCGCTGGAGGGCGATTGCCTGGCAGTGCCTGCCTGGGCATGCTGGGCCGATGCGGCGGCGTGAGCAATCACCAAGGCGGGGATCTGGTAACACAGACTCTTTCCCATGCCGGTTGGCATCACCACCATTGCATGTTGGCCGCTCAGCACATGCTCGATGATGGCTTGTTGCCCGTGGCGAAACTGGGCGTGGCCGAAATGCCTGCGAAGGATTTCGGAGGGGTCGGTTGAAAGGTCGGTCGCTGTCATGTTGTCTGGCAAAGTTCACTGGCCGATAAAGACGGAGGGTGGCCGATGCAATGGCTCACTGGCCGATGAAACGGTCGACCATTGCACGAGCTCTGGCCAAGTCGTCGGTTCCTTGGACGACCATTCGGCCGTCGCGAAAAACGGTCACGCTGGTTTCAGCATCCACATGTAATCGAACAAAGAACCGCGTCCGTTGCACATCGCCAACTCCCGTCCAACGCGATTGCAGCGCGTCAAGGCTGGGAGGCGGGGTGGATTTGGCCGCTGCGATTTGCACCGCGTTGCGACCGCAAAGCGAGATCGCGTCGGTTGCGAGTGCTTGTCCCTGTAAGTATTCAAAGTCTCTTCCCACACAGGCTGGGCAGTTCGGAGCCACCTCTGGCGGTAGGCTGACGGCGCGCGTTTTGTTGTTCCAAAAGTCAACCGCAATCACCGCTTGGCTGACCTGTTGCCGGTTTCCAGAGATCCATTTGATCGCTTCGGTGACTTGCATGCTGGCGATCGCGTGGGTTGCCGAGCCAAGGACCCCGGCGGTGTCGCAGGTGTCAACCATGCCTTGCGGGGGAAGTTCCGGCACCAAGCAGCGAAAGCACGGCCTGGTTGATCCATCGAACAGGCGGACTTGACCGCTGGCTCCCACGCAACCACCATGGACCCACACTGAGGATGTGGCCAGGGCCCAGTCATTGATCAGAAAGCGGATCCCAAAGTTGTCCGTTGCATCGATCGCCAAGTCGACGCCCTGCAGGAGCGATTCAATGTTGCCTGGATTCAGATCCGCGACGCAGGGGATCAATTCGATCGATGGGTTGATCTCTGCAAGTCGCTGGCAGGCGGCCTCCGCTTTGGCGTTGCCTTGTTGGGCATCCTTGGAGTCGAAAAGCGACTGTCGCTGCAGGTTTGTCCATTCCACGACATCGCGGTCGATGATTAGAATCCGTCCCACTCCGGCGCGGCAAAGCAGTTCTGCGGCGACGGTTCCCAAAGCTCCACAGCCAATGACAGCCACGCTGGCAGCTTCGATTTGTTGTTGTCCCTGTTCGCCGATGGCCCAAAACTGACGTTGGCGGGCATAGCGATCTTGGTGCGGCAACGTGGTTTGCTGGTTCGGCGAGGCGTCTTCCGTCCCGTGTTCGGTCTCCGCTGTCGGTTTGTTCACCAATTCATTTCCATGTTGGGTCATGCAGTCGTCACAAGCAAATTTGCCAACGGTCAATGTACGCTATCTTGCTCAGCGTGCCGAGTTGCTGCGCCAAGTTCGGGGCGATTTTGATCAGCGCGGTTTCCTGGAGGTTCAGCCGCCCTGCTTGGCTGTCGATGCGGTGGTCGATGCCTATCTGGATCCGGTCACGGTGTCCGCCGCCCAGCTTGGCCTGCCGCATGCCGGTCCCTTGCAGTCGCTCTACATGCAGACGTCTCCTGAGTCGGTGATGAAATGTCTGCTGGCCGAAGGGGCTCCGTCGATCTATAGCATCGGCCCCGTCTTTCGCGCTGGTGAATCAGGGCCGTTGCATCATCCAGAATTCACGATGCTGGAATGGTACGAGGTGGGCGGAGACTATGAGTCGGCAATTCAGTTGACCGTCGATTTAATCGGTCGCACGCTGGGCAGCACTGGGCATGACCGAGTGACCTATCGGGAGTGCTTTGCGGAACACTCGAATCTTGATCCCTTTACCGCTTCGATCGAACAGCTCGCCAATGCGCTGGCCGATGTGGATGCCGTTCGTTCGAATACCACGCTGGTTGACTCGCTGAAGCAGGATCGTGACGGATTGCTGGACGCCTTGATGTCGTTTGCCATCACGCCACAGTTGGGCAAGCAACGCCCTTGCGTGCTGGCGGATTACCCTTTGACCCAGGCGGCGCTGGCAAAGCCAAGTGAGCGTGACCCGCTGTGTGCCCTTAGGTTCGAGGTGTTTGTGGACGGGATTGAAATCGCGAATGGATATGACGAATTGCAGGATGCCGAAACGCTGCTGCAGCGTTACCGACAGAGCAATCAGCAGCGGCTAGCGACCGGCAAAGCGGCCTTGCCCGAGCAAACCATGCTGCTGAACGCGATGCGCAAGGGGATTCCCGCATGTAGTGGTGTGGCGTTGGGTTTCGATCGCCTCTTGATGCTATCTGTCGGGGAAAATGATCTGATTGATGTGCTTTCTGTGGTCATTGGAAGGGGGTGAATTCCCTGTTTTTGGGAACGATTCACGCATCAGAGCCGATTTAAGGGTAGAATAAGAGCACTCTAACCAACGGAGGACGCTGATGGCTGATTCACTCATTTCGAGTCGCGCTGTCGCTGGGGCTGCGTCGTCAAGCCTTGCAGCAACCGCGCCGGCGAATGATCACAAGGCTGCCGGAACGCTGCAAAGCGGGCTGACAATCAATGCGGCTTTTCTAAAAGAGATCAAAGACGATAACCGCCAGCTGAAAACGCTGTGGGATCGAGCAGGAGAGTTGGTCGCACACCGACAGGTTGCCTCCAATCACTACTCTGAACTGGTCGGGCTGATTGAACAGTTGTGCGACCAATTGGCCATTCATTTTTCGCTCGAAGAAGCGTACGGCTATTTCGATGATGCCGTCGATGTGGCTCCGCACCGAAGTGTCGAAGCGCAGCGATTGAGGGCTCAACACCCAGGCTTGTTCACGCAGATTCAAGCGCTAAGTGATCAGGTCGCTCGGATCGATCGCGCGGATCTTGAGAAGTTGGCGAAGTGGATTGAACGCTTCGATGTCTTTCAGTGCAAGTTCCAGTTGCATGAGGAAGCAGAGTTGAATCTGATCCTCGATTCGTTTGACGATGATCTAGGCGTCGGTGACTGATTGCCAGCGCGAGAATCGCGCGACTCCCGCCCCGGCCAAAAAAACGCTGGCGGAGGGTTGCAGTGGAAGCGACGTTGCTTCGGTATTGCGGTGCTTCTGTGTTTCCATTTTTCACCGCAAATTTGTGTCGGTCCGTCTGCTAATCGGACCGCGTCATCTTGGGTCAGTCGCCATCAGCCATCGCTGCGTTTGCGGATGTTGTCGGGGCTGAAGGTTTGCATGCGTCTGCAATGGGTGTGAAGCCTGGATTGGGTCGCTGGGGGGCGAGTCGGGGAACTGGCTCGGGCCAGGCAGGCTGGCCAGGCAGGCTGGCGGCGATCGCCAAAGCCGCTAAGCAGGCTGGCCGGTAGGCTCGCTTTGGTGCCGGCCAGATTCACGCGAAACTTTTTCGTGAAACTTCTTTTAATGCTAGCTGGACACCTTGGCTGCAGGGTGTTTTCGGTGCTCTTTTTTTGTGCACTTCTCGAGGCAGTCGCCTCTGGCAGCGTGCCTGCGGATTGTGCACCGGGGCGATTCTGCCTTAAGTCTCTTGCTGGAAGTGGTTTGCGGCTTGCTGCTTGACGCGGGGCGAAGATCGTGGCAGTTGCGACGCGGCGGCGGTGTGAGTCGTGTCCAAGCCCCATGTCATCGTGATTCACCGATCACGCACTGGGTTGCAGTCAATCGCTTTTCTCTGGCCGGTGCCAGCGAGCGACCGGCTGTGGGGCGCAACGGATTGTTGATCGCCTGTCTTTGTTTGTCGTTGAAAGGAATCGTTTCCATGTTGGAATCTCAGAAAGTTGCTGGCCGCCCCGAAGTCACTGAAGCTGCAAGTTCGTTGACTGGCGGAGTTGAACTAGTCGCTGATGCAGGGACGAATGAGACGCCACAATCAGGGGCTCGACGTGGACGTCGCAAGGCACCTGTACCTGCTGGTGCAGATTTGAGCTTGGATCCAGTCCCCTGCGTGGGGACCTTTGACGAACGCTGCCGGAAAGCCGTGGAAGTGGCTTCGATGGCCTTCACATGCACCGGAAGCTGGGTGGCGTTCTATCGTGAGATCCTGGGTGTGGAAGGCATCGTGGTGCAATTGTTCCCCGCAGAGCTTGAGCGACGGCGGTTCTTCGGAACTCCTCAGTTCATCGCCGTTCAGGAAATGTTGGCCGGGATGCGCAGCGAAGACACTTCAAAGTCCGATGCGGCGGAGCCGGAGCAAATGATCACCATTCGCATCCCGCGATCGTTGCACCTTTCGCTGCAGGCAGAGTCAGCGGAATGCAATTTGAGCATCAATAAGCTGGCGATCAGCAAGCTGCTTGTGCCTGCTGATCCTCGGTTTGTTCCGGAGCAGGTTGGCAATATCCGTGGCCGCAAGCCGGGGGAGCAAGGCAAGGCTGTCAAGCAGGGGCTGGTCAAGCAGGGGCTGGTCATGCAGGCCAAGGTCAAAGCGAATGCCACTGGACAGCCGAACTTGGGCTAGTCTCTCCCCGCGCAGATTCCAGTCGCCGTCTCGCTTCGGTTGGCTGGTCTTAGCGAGAGAGCATCGTTTGGATCACCACTGCCGCCGTTTCCACTCGGTAGATTCGTTTCCCGAGCCCAACGTTGGTCCAGCCCATTTCGCTGGCCATCTGCATTTCCTGATCGGTGAAGCCCCCTTCAGGGCCGATCAAGGCAAGCACGCTCTGGCGGCCACTTGGCGGTTTCTCTGTGTTTGACGACCGCTCAGCGAGGTCGATCCCCAGCAACTCTTGTCCCCCGGGATGAGCGATCCAGGCGGCGAGTGGTGGATTGTCCTTGGCGAGTTCCACCGCCTGTTCAAAGCCGATGCAGTCGTTCAGTGCTGGCACGACGTTGCGAGTCGATTGTTTGCACGACTCGACCATGGTGCGGCGGAGTTTTTCCAGGAGGTTGCGAGTGGGTGGCCGCTGTGTGTGTTGGCAAGACACCGGCGTGATCTCGCCGACGCCGAGTTCGCAGAGCCGCTCGGCCATCTCTTTGGCCCGTTCCGGTTTGGGCAGTGCAATCAGCAGGTGGCTGTGCAGGCGAGGTTCTCGGTCGACAAGTGCGGCGGGTTCGAACTGCACCGTGCAGCTGCGTTTGTCGATGTGCAGCACGACGGCATCGGCCTGATGTCCTTGTCCGTCGAACAATTCAAGAGCGTCCCCCGGCTGCAGTCGCATCACGCGGGCTGCATGCCGTGCCTCTTCATCTGAGAGTGCCAACGAACCGTGCTGCTCAAGCAGGTCGGGAACATAGTAACGGCGTGTCATTTGCTGGCTTGATAGAGAAAAGCCAGCTGGCCTGAAAATGGCCAGCTGGCGAGAGGAAGGTCCGGTAGTGAGAGGGAGATACCCGTGCTCGGCAAGTTACTGAATTCGGTAAACCGCTTCGCTGGTTCGCAGGATGATCATGTTATCGAAGACTGCTGGGCTGGCCATGATCTGTCCGCTGACTTGATTTTCCGCGATCATCTCGCTGTCCGCCCCAGCGCTTAGCACGGTGACTAGGCCTTCTTGCGAACCCAGGTAAATTCGATCATTGACCAGTAATGGCGAGGCGCTGAACTTGCCGCCAATTCGTTTGCGCCAAACTTCTTCGCCGTTCTTGGTGTCAAAGCAGCGGGCAATGCCGCTGTCTCCAATCACATAGATCAGGCCATCGTGAACCAGCGGCGAGGGTTTGGTGGGGATACCGCTCAGGACAGTCCACTTCACATGACTCTTGGTGACATCACCGGACCCGTCGACGCCTACGGCCCAGAGTTGTGCTTTGCCAAACCCCGTGGAAAAGTAAACCACGCCGTCCGCGTAAACAGGTCGCGGGACGACTGAGAAGCCTTTGCCATGGCGGACGCGCCAGATTTCCTTGCCAGATTCTGGAGCGTAGGCAACCATCCACTGTGATCCCATGCAGATCAATTGTGGGCGTCCTTGGGGATCGACAATCTTGATCGGCGTGCAGTAGGCCTTTTTCTGGTCGCCGGTGGGAGCGTCCATTTCGGGGCGGTCGGTTTCCCAGATCGTGCTGCCGGTCAGCTTGTCGAGCGCTGTGACGTACTGCCGATCCATGCCATCTTGAATCAAGACCAAACGCGGGCCATCGATGAAGGGTGAGCTGCCAGGGCCGACGCCATGTTCCAGAGGCAGCTGGCGTTGCCAGACTGTTTTCTTGGTGGCGCGGTCAATGCAATGCGTGCCGTAGGTTCCGAAGTGACAATAAATGTAGTCACCATCGATGACAGGCGTCGGCGAGGCAAAGCTGTTCAGCGGGTGAATCGGATCCGGAGGCTCAACGGTGGTCAGTTCAATGGTGTCAAGCAAGTTGCCCGATTGAAGGTCCAGCGCAAGCAGTTGCAAGCGGATCGATTTGGCAACCGCCAGCTGTTTGAATTTCCGTTCCTCCACGCCGCTGGCTTTCAAAATTTCCAGCCGCTCCTCTTCGGTTGGCAAGACTTCAATCGAGTTGGTCAGCCAGATCACTCCGTCAGCCACCACGGGTGATGACCAGCCCTTGCCTTCGAGTTCCGTTTTCCAAGTCACGTTTTGCGAATCAGAAAACGTCAGTGGCACTTCGCAGTCAGTGACGATGCCGTCACCGGCTGGGCCACGGAACTGGGGCCAGGGAGATTCTGCGGCAGCGTTGACACCAAGGATGGAAAGCGTGGCGGCAGCAACGATGCGCTGCAGAGCCTTGTGGGTTCTTGATTCAGGCATGGATCATCCAGCGGAAAGAAAAAGGCGGGAGGGACTGAGGTGGTCCGCTGCACCCAAGTGTAACTTTGCCTGCGCTGGATTGCCAGACGCCGTCGATTTCCAGACGAGAAGCTCCCCGCGATCAGGTGCGCTGACGAAGTGATCCGAGCGGGGGAAGTGATCAGCCCCAAGTATCAGCCCCAAGTATCAGCCCAGTGCATCAGCCCAGTGCATCAGCGCAAAGCATCAGAGCAGTGCCGATCGGCCAGGGGCCTGGCGGTTGATTGTGGCAAGCTGCGTCGGGGGCCCTGTGATGCAGTGGCCTGTGATGCAGTGGCCTGTGATGCAGTGGCCTGTGATGCAGTGGCCTGTGATGCAGTGGCCTGTCTCGTCATCGTGCCCGTGGTGGCCGGATTACTCGGATGCTTGATCAACAGCATCCTTCAGCGCGACTTTGCTGGTCAGCGTCACGAGTTTGTCGTCCAGTTTGATTTCCACTTGATCAGCGTTGATCGACGTAATGGTGCCACGGACGCTGCCGATTTGGAATTCGTCACCCACGCGCAGCTTCAGCGTCTTGCCTTGGGTGCGAACATTGATCCACGCAGTCCAGTCGTTGGCGCCTTGAACCAGTCCGGTCAGATAGCTTTGTTTGGCGTCATCAAACTTCAGCGGCTCTGGTTCGGGTTCTTCTGGTGGTGGCGGTTCAACGAACTTAATGACCAGGGTTTCTTCGGTGGTTTGTTTGGGGTAGCCATCGTCGATTGCGCGGACAGTGACTTCCAGTTCCGAAACTTCGTCGGAGCGAATCCGCAGGGTTCCGGTTCGTGAATCGATCTGGGCATTGCCAGGGCCATCGATGATTTCATACGAAAGCGCATGATCTTCGGCATCTTTGAATGCCAAGGTGAATGATTCATCGCGACCGATGATGCCTTCAAGGGCTCGGATGCCAGCAAACGAGGGTTTGTTGTTTGGCGGTTCAAACAGATTGCGATTCAAAATCACATTTTTGTAACCTTCCAGGTCCGGTTCCACTCGCCAGGCTCCATGATCTTTTTCACGCGGTTCCTCTGGTGCGGTGGCCAGTGCCAAGGCATGGATATCGAGCGAGAAGTCAAAGCCTTCGCCTCGTCGCGACGGCTTGAAATCGACTTTTTTGATCCGGTGCAAGAATCCTTTGGCCTGGATGTCATGCAGGATCGCCAGCAAGTCTTCGATCTCGCTGTTGCCGGTCACATTGAACGGCAGGCGAGTGGCCAAGCGATCATAGCCATCGGGTTTATTCGCGCGGACTGGCATCGGCGTGCTGGGCATTACTTTGATGTCTTTCGCGTTGTTCGAATTCATGACCGATAGCAGCCAGCCGGTGTACAGACTGCGAGCCTGATTGATGTCGCTGGGCAGCGATCGCAGCGCGTAGTCGTCCATCCGTACCGCGGCAATTTCTCCCATCAATTGCATCTCGGTGCGCGTCTTGATTTGATTCGAGACGGTCGACAGTTTTGTCTGCCGTTGCTGCACGGCACCGCGATAGCTTGTGAAGCACCACTGGAGGACAACCAGCAGCACGCCGCCACCGACTAGGATCGCCAAAAAGCGTTCTCGTTGTGTCATTGGTCTTGCTCCTGAGAGGATGTTGCTGCAGCGTCAGTGGTTGGTGGGGAGGTGGTTGTGGGCGAAGCCTCGGCTCCAGAGGCCGATGAATCAGGGACGGAGGTTTCTGGGGCAGCTTCGGAAGACGCTTCGGAGGCATCCGGCACAGCCGATTCACCCTCCTGGTCGGAGGGCTTTGTCTGGTCGTCAGGCAATGGCTGCTCTGTTGACTCGACTGGTGCGTCAGCATCTTGATCGTCAGCTTCTTGGTCGTCAGCTTCTTGGTCGTCAGCTTCTTGGTCGTCAGCTTCTTGATCTTCAGCTTCTTGATCTTCAGCTTCTTGATCTTCAGCGGGCTGCTCAGTCACGGGGGCCGTCTGTTCGGCTGGCTCTGATTCGGAAGCTTCCTTTGGGTCGGCGGTTTCGCCATTCTCCGCTGCTTTCATAGCAGCCAGTCTTTCTTCGCGAGCTTGGCGGACCGCCGAGGCGGGAATGGTAATGGTTTCATCGAAGGACCAGGTGTAGCGAGTCGCGCGGGGCAGTTTGTTGGAACTGCCACTTTGGACTTGGTAGTTGGCTTCACGAAGCGCGGACTCCATCGTTTCGATGACATCCGGCGAGACCACTGCTCCGGCGAACTTGATGGTTCCGCCGCCCTTGGCAGTGGAGCTGGCGTAGACGTTGCTGACAATCATTTGGTCGCTTGGCGGCACGTTGGCGGCAATGCGTTTGAATTCGTCCAGCCAGTGCACGTCCTCGTCCAGGAAGACGTCGATTTCTTCGGTTTGGGCAACGCGCTTCTGGGCTTCGTCCGCTTTGGAGGCCAGTTGGTTGGCGGTGGTTTCAGCGGTCGCGATCTGTTGGTCCAGCGAACGCAGTTGCAGCATGATCAGAGCGCCGACCAGAACCACTGCCGCGATCGGGCCACCGATCATGCAAGCTCGTTTGACATGGTCCGGTTTGTCTTCGGGGCGCTCGCGTGGATTCAGGAAATCGATCAGGCTCTGTGGTGATCCTTCGTCGGCTGCCAGCAGGCCAACCAGTGGGGCCAATCGTCCAACATGTGCGGGCACCTGATCGGCAGGCATTTTAAGATCGACCAAGTCAAAGGGGTTCACTGCTTGGACGTCTTGGCAACCGGACGAGGTTCGGATGGCATCCAGGTCAGCTTGATGAACTTGCTGTGTTCCCCAGACGATGATGCGATCGGCGTGGTTGGTTTCCCCGCAGGCCATCAGGGTCCGTTTGATTTCGGCGGCAATGGCGTTGCTGCGATGCTCGTCTTCTTGTGGCAGGCGAACGGTTCGCACGAAGATCACCTTGCCATCACGAGCGACGGTGATCTCGGCATCGTCCGTTAAGAGGTCGATCAAGACGCAAATGGGGACGCTTCCCTTGGACTTCAGGTAAAGTGGCGCCGCGGTCAGCGGTCGCAAGGCTGCCCGCTGAATGTTCAGCTCTGAAGTCTGGCAAAGTTCTCTCAGTTGGTCCATGTCGGTAGGCGACATCGCAGCTGCGATCAATGAGATCTCGCCGTCGCGACCCGTTTCCAAGAAATCCACCAGGGCTCGGTCACTTGCCGAGGCAAAGCTACGGATGGCCTGAAAGCGAACCATGTCAGGCAGTTCTTCTGGCGGCACAATCGGCAAACGCAGTTCGCGCAGTTCCGCTTTGCCGCGACCAACAGCGACCAGAACATCGGTCTTTTGCAGACTGTTTTCGGAAATGAAGCTGCGCAGCTCTTGGGAGGGCGAGCTGGATTCATCAATGGGGATGACTCGCGCATCGGACACGTGCACGCGTGATCCGCTGCACTGGGCAACGACCACACGAAGCTCATTGTCGTCATAGTCGAGGGCGATTTTCTGTGGCATAACGATTGGACTTGTTGCTAGATGAACAACGGTTGTTGACCGGGCGGTTCACAGTTGAGCTGATTCGTCAAACGAGACAGCGGAGTTATTGTGTTTCGGTGATTGAGTTTCGGAGTCCCAGGACGGACAGGTCGAAGCCGCGTCCCAGATGGCTTAAGTCACGAAAGAAAATCACTTTAGGATTGACTGTCGTGGCATCGATGATGACTTCTCGACGATGGAACAAGCCGGTGGATTCGAAGTAACCGACCACTTGGGCCCGATACACGTCACCACCGCAGGTGATCAAAGGCAGCACGTTGACCATTTGATCCAAGGTCAAAATGCCCTCGGCCAGCGGCCAAGTTTCAAACTGGTGGTTTTCGTCGTCACCGGCCGAGTTGCGTGATTCCAAAATCAAACCGACCTGTTCTTCGGTCAGCAGCGGAATCCCGTAGAGCATCTCGGCAGGGCATTCATTGATATTGATCCGGCCCGGCATCTCTGGCGAATCGGAGGTCGACAGCCTGTCCATGATAATTGGAAGGTACGATTCCAGTGTCAGCAAATCGAAGGGACTGGAGTAAGTCCTGGCGTTGTTGCCCGAACCGATGGTGACCGTGGCGTCGACCAGTTGTAAGACTTGTGTGAACTTATTGTCGCCGCCAGCGCTGAGGTCCAAATCTGACATCACACCGACATCCCAAGGTTGCGGCGTACCGCCTGAGGTCGCCCCAGGGTTGATTTGACTGTTGCCGCCCGATGCGCTAGCAAGAGAGCTGGTCAGTTGGGCCGACGGGGCGCCGTATTGCCTGTAGGCGCAAATGAAACTGGCGTACCGTTCATCTTCGAGCACGGCGGTCAGGTCTTCGTAAAGCGTTTCCAGGTCATCCGAATTGACGTTCACTCGAAACGAACCGTCCAATTGCTTATTGGCTTCCTTGCCGTACACGGTCAAGTAGTTTGCCAAGCCCAGCACACCGGGAGTGTCCACGGTGACGTTATAGCGTTGTTGTTCGTCCGGATCCAAAACACCGTTGCGATTGGCGTCGGCACCAAAGAGTAACGCGGGTGTCATGCCGTTGACGAGCAGCAATTCTTCGACACTCGTCACCGCGCCGTTGGCCGGTTCGTAGGGTGTCGGCAGTGTGCTGTAGTACTCGCTTTCGGCTCCATAGGGTCGGGCTTCGTCGTCGGCGTCCAACCAGTCCATGATACAGTCGGCAAGTTCGGGGCTCATTCCCGGTAGCGCCAGCAACAGCGACGTCGCCAAGCTGTCGCCTAACATTAGTGACGACGGGTCGCTCTCGGTGGCGGCTGCCATCAGTTCCAGAGCTGCGGTTAATCCCTGTGCGTTTTCTTCTAAGACGATCAGCGTGTTGACGTTTAGCCGCGTCGATTCGTCTTGCAGTCCAAACCGAACACCTCCCAGTGAGCCCTCTTCGGTCAATGACGGAGCGACGATCGAAAAGTTGCAAACATTCCCTTCATCTTGAGCCGAAACGGGGACCGACTGAAACAGGTTGGCGTTGTTGTAAACGCCGCCCATGTTGATGCGTTCAACGGGAGGATTTGACAGCAGCAGTCGGACGGACTCGATTCCCGACTGGGCTGCGGCGCGAGCACGGACGATGTCGCCGCGTAAATACGCCGCGTCATCGTAGACCACCATGATGTTGCTGAATGAGTAAACGCCATAGGTGGCTACGACAATCATGACCAAGGCCATGACAATATAGAAGCCGTTGCGGCGCGGTCCGAATGCTTGGCGGTGATTCGTTGCTGATTCAGAGAAGCGTGATTGGTTCATTGGACGGCCTCGCTAGAGGTGTCCGAAGAGGTCGTGCCGTCGAGCATTTCTTCCTCTTCTTCTTCAGCCATTTCACCCATCGGTAGACGGACGATGTGTTCAAACACTCGCGGTGTCTGTTCAGCGTCCAGGTCCATGGGGTCGATCATTTGCATGGTGACCTTGATGGCCAGGGGCAAGGAGTCCGTTAAGTCACTGTCCCATTCGATCTGCCAAAGCAGGCCGTCCCAGTAAGAAAACTCAATCGCCACGACCTCCGGCGCCAAGACGTCTCCGGTTTGCATCAAGGTGGTCAAGTTGCCATTGTTCATGCTGAACTGGGTGGCCGCTCGATCGATCGAGCGACGTACTAGTCCGCCGCCCTGATTGACGCTGCTGTCCGTTTGGTTGTTCAGTTTGGCTGCTTGGTCTTGAACCGACATCGCGCCGGCTTGCTGGACATAGTAGGTGACGGTTTTCATGTCACTGGGGACATCGACGACGGTGCTGAAGGTTTCATCGTCAATGATGTTGGTGTATTCCTCCAGCCTTGGCAGACGGCTGGTGTCAAATTGCAGCTGGAACTGGTTTCCGATCAAACCTGGCTCGACCAGGGTGCCCAGTGTATCGCCGGTCTCCAGAGTGTCGTCAGTGAGGACATCGCTATCACCCGTGGTGGAATCGTCGGGGGGAGCGCTGGCGTCATCGGTGTCGGATGTGTCGTCTCCGCCGGCCGCTGCGCCACCCATCGAGGCCGCACCCTGCGCGGTGCTGCTAAGCAGTTCCTCCAGCGCCGAGGTGTCCAGTGGTTTGGGGCGTAAGGCGCCTGCAAGATCGTCTTCGATCATCTGCATCAGTGCCGCGGCTAGCATGGTGCGGCGGATTTCTCGATCGCTGCGATCGACTTCAATGGTAAAGAAGTTCAATGCGTAGCTGATCATGCCTAGGATGATCAGGGACAGGGCTAGTGAGAGCACCATTTCCAGCAGCGTGAAACCGCCAGCGAAATGCCGTTTCGATCGCGGGCAACAAGCGTGACTCATTCGATCCCTCCGCTTGCAGCACCACCATTGGCAATCTCTTCACGAGCCGCCATTTCCTCTTGCTCCATTTCGATCAACCCGATGTCCGGATCGACGATCCAGCGGTCGATCGAATACGTTGCGATCGTCACTTGTTCTTCGGGATCCATGACTTCCACGGTGCCGCGAAGAGACAGAAGGCCGCTGATTTCACCGGGATTGATTTCCAGAGTGAAATAGAACGTCTCCAAAGAGTCGCTGTCGTAGGAGTCAACCGCATTGCGACTGACCGGGGTCGGAGCCAGTCCGCCATCAACGTTCAGCAGCGTTTCGGTTAACTTGTTCTGGCAAATCATTCGAGCTGTGACCAAGGCTTGGGCTTCGCGAGCAGCGGTCACACCCAGTCCAGCAATGTCGGCCAGCACTGCTAGGCTAGTGCCCAGAATCGCCAGTGCCAGCATCATTTCCAGCAGCGAGAAACCTGATCGTTGTCGCGTCTTCTGGCCGTTGAGTTGCAGGCGTGCGGTGGTGGTTTGTCTCTGAATGGGAGAGCTCATTGGTCACTGCCCTCGACTTCACCAAGGGTAACGTCGCCGGTCACCCCACGCAGTTTGATGGTGATTTGTCCATGTGTAGGATGTGCCAGAGTGACCGAAGCAGTGCTCGTGGTGCCATCAGCGTAAAATAGGATCGGTGAACTTGACTGACCGCTGGAAGTCTGGCTGATCGTCTGTTGGACCTCCAAGGCACGCGCCGCGGAGACAACGTTGATCGATTCGATGGTGACTTCTTCCGGAAGTTCAATCTCCTCTGGCGTCGGCTCGTCCATGTCCACTGTCGCGATCATGCCTTGGTCCGAGCCGGTGAGCAACGCTTCCTGTGAGCCCGTTTGGTCAATTGCGTTGACCGCATCGGCCAATGATTGATAGGGGCGCACGCGAAGCGTTCCTGTTTCGAGTTCTGCGTCCATGATCAACGTGCGCCCTTGACGCATGGCATCGATTCGAGTCTGCAGCATCTCTTCACGCACTATTCGAGATCCGCGAACCAGTCGGCGATCGCTCAACAGTGACAAGACCTGTGGCAGTGCTCCGGCGGCGATGATGGCCATCACCGAGAGCACCAGCAGTAATTCCAGCACCGTGAAGCCTCTTGACAACACGCTGCGCTGACGCTGTCCCAGTGGGCTCGCGGTGCGCATTGGGTCCATCGCGCGAGGCGCATGGCCGTTGGCAAGCGGCTGATTAAGTGGGACAGATGAGTGCATGGTCAGAAGAGAGTGCGGATAAGTCGGAAAGCATCCTGCTTGAGATGTCCTGTCTTCATCAGATTGACCGCGGTGGACGACCGCGAGGGCACGATGCTCATTAGACTAGGTGTCTGTCCCCGAAATTCGCTCTCGCCGGTGGCGGATCGATTCGAGTCCGCCTGACGCGTGGTGCGCTCTTGTAGGAACCGAGCAAACGAACCTATTTCTTGGACACCACGATGTCATCGTCGGTATTCATTTGTTGGTCGATCCCTGCACTGCGCAGTTCAAAACCTGCGCCACTGATCGTGTAGTTGATCTCGTTGCCCCAGCCATCCGATGGAATCTCTTCCAGGAAGCCTCCGCTGGGGAACTTTTTGGCTTTGTCCGCATCGGACGGGCCATCACGCAATTCTTCGAGTGTCTTGGGCAGCGAAATGATGCGAATCTGGTACATCTTGATCGCGGTGTCGATCTTTTCCATATTCGTTTTGGTCACGTCTTCGCTGGCGCCTGCCTGAATGCCGACGACGTTGTAAGCAACGGTACCACCAAGGATCACCAGAATCGCCAAGACCAACAGCAGTTCCAACAAGGTAAAGCCGCGGCGATTGCCACGACGAAGGGCTGCGGGGTGACGTCTGGAAACTGATAAGGGCTTGGAAAGCGAAGCGTTCATTGGATGCAAGCTTGGAGCGGGGGTTGGGGGAAGGTGAATCGGCACTCCAGCGACCACCGCAGCGCGATGCGAGCGGTGGGGGAGTGACCCGGTCATCAGTCTATTGTCATCAAAGATCAAACAACAAGGCAAACTTTCTCAGGCAGCACTAGCAAAGAGTGCTCAATGGCCCTTGAGGATCAATCATCAAATGGGTTTCAGTCTGGTTTTGCGTGCCGGTCTAGGGCACGCGTCGCGGTTCTGTCGATCCGGTGACGAAGCTGACAATGACTCCTGTCTGCGACGGCCGGTAGTTACCAGCGTTCTGTCGTGGCGATAGTCCTAAGTCGCGAACCCGCTGAAGTCATCGAATCAAACGCTGTGCGAATCAATGGCTAGGTCGTCGGGCGGGTCATTGGGCAGCCACGGGTCATTGGGCAGCCACGGGTCATTGGGCGACCACGGGCAACGCGCAGGATCTCGGTTGCTGATTTAACCACTGCACGCTGGAAAGGTTTCGCCCGTGGAGAGCGGATCTTGCCTGGAACCTGAGCGATTGGCCGTCAGAGGCAGGATGTCTCCCATTCGTTGTTTTGTCTTTTTGTTTCGAAACATAGGTCGTTTTGTCGCGGGGGGGAGGTGGCCGCTTGTCGTTTGCTGCTGAAATTTGGGGCGTCGGCATGCCGCCACAGGGTGGTGCGGTGAGCGACCAATCGGCTCTGATCGTGGGTGGCCCGACGCCAAAGATCAGAACTTTTAGGGAAGATAGGTAATCTTAGGGAAAAGGTTAGACAAAACGATTGAACCAGGAGTTAGAATCGTGTCAACCATCCCCTGAAGCAGGTGGGTGGTCGTTGTTTCTGGTAGAATGACGGTAGAAAGATCAAGACTTCCGAATATTCTTTGAACAGATCCAGCGAGATCGCCGCTTTAAGAAATATGAAGCCGGTTTTCCCTCGACGCGTGCTTGCATTGAAATTGTCAAGCGATTTTGAAGCGTTTTTTGCAGGGGATTCCGGGTTTTTGATCAGGAAGGAAGGTTTTCGCTCAGGGATAGCGGCGAGCGGTCAGGATTTGCAGCAGCGTTGTAAATGTTTGGTCAGGTTGATCCATCGGGGTCATTCCTTAAGAGCTCGTGTACAGAACTTTTCATCTGGTCTTCCAGGTCGATCGACGTTTGCGTCGGGGCGACCTGCTCAGTCTCAGTCTTTTCACTAATCAATTGGGTAAGCTGCCATGCCGGCAAGAGATGATTCCGTAATTCGCGGCAGTATGATCACCAGCTTGATCCTACTTGTCATTTCCTTGATCGTGAACTTCTTGTTGTGGAGTTCGGGCGACGAGACAGCCGGTAAGCTGGCTGATGAAAAGACAAAGGTTGCGAGCAGTGCGAATCAGATTCGCGATCAAAACCGCAAGATCGAAACGCTTAGCAAGATGGTCGGTGGCACCAGCTGGAATACTGGCGAAGTCGACACACTCTCCACGACCTCTTCGGGTGATGAAAAGATCGACGGCATGTCTAAGATCTTTGTTCAAGACATGGGTCTGCTGAGCAAGTTAAAGCCATCGGCGGTCCAGAACTACCAAACCGCTCTTTCGGAGTTGCGTGGCGCCTACACCACCCAAAGCCGTTTGCTGAGTGCGTCACAAGATCGCCAAAAGCAGCTTGAAGATGAAAAGAAGCGCGATGTCGCGGCGGCTCGTGCTGCTCAGAAGCTCGCCGAAGACGATCGGGATGAGAAAGTCAAAGAGCTGAAAATCGAGACCGATAAGTTCGCTGTTGACCGTGAGGCGATGCTGAAGAAACAAGAAGAAGCCAAGGACGCGATGAATCGCAGCAAGCGCGACTTTGACATCCTGCGAAACCAAAACGCTGCTGAATTGAAGAAGCGAGACAACCGCATCGCGTTGTTGGAGTCCACGATCGAATCGCAGCGTCTTGAATTGCAGCGTTTGCGTGTCGGCCAATTCGAGACCGTTCAGGGTGAGATTCGCTACATTCAGTCGGGTGGAACACTGGTTTCGATTAACCTCGGTTCTGCGGATGCTCTGCGTCCTGGCATTACATTTGGCGTCGTTGACCGTGATGACACCGCTCGACTTGCAGACGCCAAGGTGAAAGCATCGATTCAAATCACGAAGATTTTGGACGCTCACCTTGCAGAAGCTCGTGTCATTGCACGACCTGAAATTGGCGACCCCATCATTGCTGGCGACTCGGTTTACTCGCCGTTCTGGGCCCCAGGGCGTACCGTTAAAATTGCCTTGGCTGGACCGATCGATCTGGATGGTGATGGCCGCCCCGATAACGAACCATTGAAAGGCATGATTCTGGACGCCGGTGCTGAAGTCGTTGACAACGGAGCACGTAGCGGATTTTTGGATCCTAGCGTACGGTTCCTGGTCGTCGGTGAAGCCAGCTTGGGTGGTCCAAACGAGGACCTGGCGGCGGATGCCGTGCGGGCTGTTGGTGAAGCGAAGCAGCGAGCGATCGAGTCCGGCGTCACCATCATTCCTGGTTGGAAACTGCAGGGCTACTTGCAGAACATGTCCGATAGCGTGACCACTCCCTTTGGCTCGGCATCAAACGCAGCAGATTTCGCACCGATGCGGTCTAACGCGATAAACCGTCGTCCCACGAACTTGCCAAAGCTGTTCTTGAACCAGCGTGACAACGTGCAACGCACCAACCAGATTGTTCGCCCCTAAGGCGGCTTGATCTGGCCGTTGCCAGCAACGGCAGCACATCCTCTTTCAGCGTAACGGCCCCATCGGGGCCGTTTTTTTTTGCCCTGTTGATCCTTGGGGCAAACGATGGTCCAGTGTGGCGACCGCCGTGGCCTGTGAAATCGGTTATTCTGAGAGGGTGACCGGACGCGTCAGGATTGGTTTTTGCTGCATCGTTGTGTTTTCAAGTGCGATGGCCTCTGGCGATTGGCGTCGGTCGTGTGAAACTTTTGATGTCTTGGAAGTTCCAGTAACACAGAAATGAACCCTAGGAAGCTCTCTATGTTGACTCGTCTTTTAAAGGCTGCGGGAGCCTTGCGTTCCCCTGGATGGATGATGGCCGGAGTATTGGTCGCCATGTTGTCATGCGGTCCTGTCTCGGCGCAGGAGATCTTACCGGAAACAGCTAAGCCCCCGGAAAAGCCAGAATCGTCAGAGAGCCGTGAAGAGCGGTTGGCCAAGTACCTTTCAGGCACTCAGTTTGTTGGTCGCTTCACGATTGACGGTCAAGAGGCTCCGCCGAAGGAAGAGGCCTATACGATCAGCAAGTGTGAAAAGCTGCCCGCAAAAGACATGTATCGAATGACGGCACGCATCAAATACGGTGACGTCGATGCTGAAGTGCCGCTCGATCTGAAAATCTTGTGGGCTGGCAATGCGCCAGTCATCACACTGGACTCACTGTGGATTCCAGGCATGGGAACATTTGACTCACGAGTCATGTTGCATGTTAGTAAAGCCGGCGCCCGCTACGCGGGAACCTGGCAACACGGAAAGGTTGGCGGCCACCTGTACGGCAAAATTGTCCCGCTTCCCTGATCGCCGGTCGCGGGCATTGAGATGCAAAGCTGCTCGTTGGCTTTTGCTGCCAGCGAGCATCCGCTAAGCTCTGCTTGCGTCACAGGCGACGCCTGACAGCAAAGGCCGTGAATTGGTGGAGCGATGGGAATGAGCGAAGCAAGCTGGTACGATTACCCTCAATATTTCGACATGTTGTTTCGAGATGAGACAGCGAGCGAGGTTGAGTTTTTTCAACAAGCGTTTGAGCGTTATGGTAATGGCCCGATCAAACGCCTCTTTGAACCAGGTTGTGGCACGGGACGCTTGGTGATTGCGATGGCAGCCCTGGGGTATGACGCCACGGGCTTGGACCTCAGTGATCCAATGTTGTCCTACATGAAGCAGCGTTTGAAGCGTCGCGGGTTGACCGCCACGGCGATCAACGGTGACATGGCCGACTTTCATTTTGATGCTCCCTTTGACGCCGCATTTTGTACCTTCAATACGTTTCGTCATTTGTTGACTGAACAACAGGCGTTGGCACATCTGAACTGTGTGGCTGATTGCTTGAATGATCAGGGGCTGTATGTCCTGGGCATGCATCTTGATCCTGAAGAAGAGTATGATCCGGTGGTTGAACGCTTTACCAGTCGCAGCAATGGAACGGTGCTGAAGACTGTGATTTCGGTGCCACAATCGGACCTGAAGCGGCGTCAGGAAACCCTCAGGATCAAACTCAATGCCGTCCAACGCAGCGGCAAGAAGGTACGGATTGTCAGCGAGTTTCCACTGCGGCTGTATACCGCCAAGCAATTGAAGCGGCTTCTAAAAAAGGCATCCGATCGTTTCGAGATCGTCGAGACCTTTGACTTTGGCTACGACATTGATGACCCACAACCGTTCGATAGCGAGTTGCTAGAAGCGCTGTTGGTGTTGCGGAAAATCGGTTGATGCCGTCGCCTGGGCATTGCTGCGATAGGGATTGACGGTCACCTGGTTGGGGAAAACCGGCTTGATTTCGCGAAGGGAATCCGCGAAGGCAAATGGTGAGTGTTGTAGAGTAGGGTGTACTTTTCCGGGACAGCACACCTTTGCAACCTTCGTGGTTTTGGAATGTTAGACATGCCACCGTCCACGCCAGTGGGCTTTGATACCAGCGGCGCCTATGGTTCGCAGAACCAGTCGCCTGCCAATGGCGAATCCGTTTTAACCATCTTGTGGCGATACAAGTGGTTGATCGGAATGTTGCTGCTTGCTGGTTTGATTATCGGCTATTGGAATTATAAACGCACGCCAACGACGTTTCTTTCCAGTACTCAGTTGATGTTCAAGAGCGAAACGCCGCTCTCTTTGGACACCGCCACGGGGTTGGTGCAAGGTGGTGTGCCCAGCGGCAATCTGATGGAATCGCTGGTGATTTCTGATGCGATTGTCAAGCGTGTGGCCATGTCGCCTCAGTTGCGTCAATCGCCATCAATGCGTGGGCGCAGCGAAGCACAAGTGGTCTCGGCGATTCGCGGTAGCGTGCGGTTTCATACGATCACTGCGGTAAAAGACTCTCGTGATCGCATGATCGTTGGTCTGAACTATCAGAGCCAAGACCCCTATGCCTGTGTGGCTGCGATCAATGGGTTCTACAGTGCCATTCGTCAGCACTTTGACGCCGAACGTCAGGCAACGATCAAAGAGATTGAAAACCTGGTCAACAATGCGCGAAACAAGTTGCTGCCCGACCAGGAAAAGCTGGAGCAGGAGTATCGAAGGTTTCGTGAAACGGCGCCTCTGCAATGGGACCTTGATGGACAGGCCATCAACCCGCACCGCGAACGGCAAGTGATGCTGCAAAAAAATCGCTTGGACTTGGAGCAGCAGCTCCGATTGCTTTCAAGCGACTTGCGCTTGGCTCAGAAAACGATCCAGCGGCACCAGGATCCCGCCATTGTCGCGCAAGTGATCGGGCTGCTGGGGTCTCTCAATCACGAAGGCATGACAGGAATCAAGCGAGCATTGAATGGCGAAAACCAACGTCAAGATGACTTGACCCTGCAGCGTCTTGAAGTGCAACGCAAGCTGATTCCGCTGCAAATTAAACGCGACCAGATGGAGCTGCAGTTCGGTCCTTCGCACCCCGAAGTGAAATCGATTGCGCTGCAGATTGAATCCTCACAGCGAAAACTGAACGAGCTAAATCAGCTGATGTCCAATCGGATTGCTGAACTGCAGGCCAAGAACAAAAATGATCCAGAATCACAGCGTCCACGTGACGCATCCAAGAATGCGGCCTCGGTGATGGTCGACGCCTACGTCAATGGAATCACCGAGCGGATCAATATTCTTGACGAAGACATGCAAAGCATTGACGTTCAGATTGAACGTGAGCGGCAGCTTGCAGACGAGCTAAAGAAGGCCGAAGAAAATGACGCATCGTTCAATCGTCGCTTGGAAACCATTCATGCACTGCGCTTCCAGTTGGAGCAGCAGTTGGCGGCGTTGAATCTTGCTCATGTCAACGATGGTATCATGGTCAAGCAGATTCAAGAGACCAGCCCCGCGATTCGTGTTGGTCCCGAATTGACACGCTATCTGCTGATCTATGGCTTGTTCGGTTTGGGCATCAGCGGCCTGTTGGCGATGACGTTCGAGGCCAGTGCAAAGATGTTCCGCAGTGCCGAAGAAGTGCACAGTGATTTGCGATTGCCTGTCCTGTCGCATATCCCGCTGGACGATTCAATGGTTCAGTCCGCCAAAGTGGGTGATCCACATGTCGATCAGCTTGATCCAAAACTAGCGGTTGTTCACCGGCCTTATTCGGCTGCCGCAGAAGCGGTGCGCGGCGTTCGAACAGCCATGCTGTTTGAACAAAGGCAATTCAATAGCAAGGTTTTCCAAGTGACCAGTCCGTTGCCTGGCGATGGAAAAAGTACTTTGGTTGGAAACATCGGTTGTCTTGTGGCCCAGTCCGGCAAGCGAACGCTACTGATTGACTTGGACCTTCGTAGTCCCCGATTGTCGTTGCGGTTTAACCTGTCCACCAACGTTGGATTGACGAACGTGCTCAATGGTGAATTAGCCCCAGAAGAGGCCGTGTGCCACTCGCCGATCGATAATCTTGATATCTTGCCTTGTGGTCCTCTGCCGGCCAACCCGGCCGAAGCCTTGGCGTTAGCTGAAGTCGCTGAAGTGTTCCGATGGGCTCGCGAAAACTATGATTACGTGATCGTGGACACTCCACCGTTGCTGATGGTCAGTGACCCCGCCGTGGTGACGACCTATGTTGATTCAACCATCCTGGTGATGCGAATTCGTCGCCGCTGTCGTCCCAATGCTCGTGAGGCTGTCGCCATGTTGCGATCCGCCGGAGCAAGTATCTTGGGCGTGGTGATCAACAAGATGGACGAATTCACCGGCAAGTCCTATTACCGTAGTAGTGCCAGTGGTAGCTACCAAAGCATTGGCTACGGGTATGGCGATTCCTATCGCCGCCGGTATCAACACGACGCCATCGCACATGACGCGTACGTTGTGCGAGGCTATCGACCGGCAGGATCAGACGCGCAGTACGACGCGCGTTACGATTCTTATGCTCAATCGGGGCCGGGGATGGGAGGGCCAAGTAGTGGCGGCGTCGTACCGCCGGGGCACTATCCCAATGGGGCCGAAGCACCGGGGTTGCCTCCGCAGCCGCCACAGAGTTCCGGTGGAAGCTATGATTCCTCAATCGGTTCTTGATTGACTGCTTGCAGTCATCGGGCCTGGAAGGCAGACTGTTCGTTCAACTTTGAACGCTGATCGCAGTCTTCTGTCTTGAGAGGCCAGCATGTTACGCTCGATTGATTTACCCTCTGAAATTGATTCGATTCCCGTACCGCAACAGACGGAACAGGGCATTCGATTACTGGAACAACGGATTCAGGCCTTTCAGGATTGCTGGGCTCAGTCGCATGCCGAGCAGTTTGTGGCGGCGGACTATTTCCTGGTCTATCAGACACTCCAGTGGCTCGCGAAGGCTCAGCCCATGATTGGCTCGCGATTTCTTGAGTGGGGCTGTGGCTTTGCCGCCGTTGCTTGTTTAGCCGACTCTTTGAACTGGAACAGTCATGCCATTGAGTCACACCCAGACTTAGTTCAGCAAGCCAAGCAAACCATCCAGCAGTGGTCGGCCAACGGACAGGAGCTCGCCAGGGTACAGTTGTTCGCTGGGAACTTCTTGCCGCCAGGCGCAGAGCACTTAGCGGACGATCCGACGCTGCCCTCGCTGTATCATGAGGGCAAGAATCCATACCATGCCTGGGACTTGGAACTGGACGACTTTGCGCTGGTTTACTCGTACCCGTGGCCGGGTGAAGACGAGTTCCACGCTGCAGTGTTCGATCGATACGCGGCACCCGGGGCGATGTTGTTGATGTTCCTAGGGCCCAATCACATGCAGCTGTCACGGAAAGTCAATGACTGACAAGTGTCGGTCTTTTGAGCGGCGCGTGCTCATTGCCCCGCTAGCAAGACCACCACTCGGCAAGCCATCGACTGACCGTTGCCGATTTCTCCCACACCCTCACCGGTCTTGGCTTTCACGCTGACTTGATTCCTGTCCACGCCCAATCGTTCACTGATGGCTTGACGCATCTGATCGATGTGTGGAGCCATCTTGGGGCGTTCGGCAAGGATCACGCAGTCCAGGTTAACCACTTGCATGGACTCTGCTCGGACTCGGCGCATCGCCTCGTCGACAAAGTCGCCGCTGTCTCGGTCGGCGTTGTCGTCAGAGGTGTTGGGGAACAGCCGGCCGATGTCTTGTTGGCAAATCGCTCCTAGCAAGGCGTCTGTGAGCGCGTGCAGCACCACGTCGGCATCGCTATGGCCGTCCAGGTGGTGATCCCAAGGAATGCTGATCCCGCCAACCTGTAAGGGCCCGCCGGGGACGATGCGGTGAGAGTCATAGCCCAGGCCAATTCGAAGGTTCGGTAAAGCAGCAGCGTCAGGCATCGATCAGACCAGCAAGAATCGTTGGCGTTGAAGGGGAAATGCAGTGATGTCGCAAAAAGATCCTAAGGTAAACCAGGAGCCGCGACAATGCCGCAGGCGATGCCCAGCCACACACCCCTGGCGAGGCTCTGGCGGTTGGGGGTGATTGTTCGGACGTGATGGATTGTGCGACATTTCAGCTGCGGGCCTGAACAGCCACTCGGGTTGCCGATACAATCTGTCACTGCAAGGGCCTTCGCCGAGGGCGGTTCCGTATTCCCTACCTGCGATCTGCGATGTCAATCATTGAAGTAAAACAGCTGACCAAGTCCTATCGTGTCTATCGCAAGGGCGAGGGGTTGAAGCAGAGTATCAAGGGCTTGTTTCATCGCGAGTACGAACAGGTTGACGCGGTCCGTGGCATCGATCTGAAGGTCGAAGCCGGCGAGTTTGTCGCGTTCTTGGGACCCAACGGGGCTGGCAAAACAACGACGTTGAAACTGCTCAGCGGCGTGATCGATCCGACCAGCGGGGATGCCTCCGTGATGGGATTCACACCGTGGAAACGAGACAACGCCTATCGCCGCCGTTTCGCATTGGTCATGGGGCAGAAGAATCAACTGTGGTGGGATTTACCTGCTCAGGAGTCCTATCGCTTGCAGCAGCAGATCTATGGGATCCCTGCAGATCAGTTTTGCGACACGATGGCGGAACTGACTGATTTGCTTGAGGTCAAGCGGTTGCTAAACCAGCCCGTCCGCGAGCTGTCACTTGGCGAGCGAATGAAGATGGAGCTGATCGCGGCGTTGTTGCACAGCCCCGATGTGCTGTTTCTCGATGAGCCCACCATCGGTCTGGATGTCATCGCTCAGCACAACATTCAGCAGTTCTTGAAGTTCTATCAGGAACAACGCAAGATCACGATTTTGCTCACCAGTCACTATATGAAAGACGTGGCCGCGTTATGCAAACGCGTGGTGGTGATCGCTCGGGGACGAATCGAATATGACGGATCATTATCCGGGATCATCGATCAGTTCTCGGGGCACAAAATCGTGACACTGCAATTTGATGAACGATCGCATGTCGAATTGAGCACCATGGGCGAAGTCATTTCGGAGACTTGGCCCAAGGTGAAATTGAAAGTGCCCCGGGCCAACGTGCCTCGCATCATGTCGCAGATACTGGATCAGTATCGCATTGAGGACATTGCGATTGAGGACCCGCCGTTGGAAGACGTGATTGCCAGTTTGTTTCGCGAGTCGTCAGCTAACGCCGCCAGCTGATCAGGATTCTTCTACGCAAACCTGGTTGCGACCCTGTTCTTTCGCTCGGTACAGCTGGCGATCAGCACGGTCAGTCAGCGTCTGTGGCGTATCACTTCGCGAAGGCGTGGTTGCAACGACACCAAAGCTGGCGGTGATCTGCAGCGGTCCGGCATGGGTCTCAAAGGGGACGCCCGCAATGATTTCACGGCAGCGTTCAGCGGCTTGCTTGGCACGTTCGGCGTCTGATGACGGCAGCACCATGCAGAATTCTTCACCGCCGTATCGACCAAACAAGTCTTCGTTGCGGCCAAGTTCGATGAAGCGGCTGCCAAAGGTTGTAAGCACTTCGTCGCCCGCCAAGTGACCGTGTGTGTCGTTGATCGACTTGAAGTGATCGATGTCGATCATGATCACAGCCAATGGTTGCTGGCGTCGCTGAGCGGTTGCGGTGCAACGACCCAGGGATTCCATCAGATAGCTTCGGTTCATCGCGCCGGTCAAGGCGTCGCGAGTGAGCGCCGAATAAACAATCTCGTGATACTGTGTTTCAACGCTACCCGCTTCCAGGTACTTAAACAGATACGTGCCAATGCGGATTGTATTGCCTGACTTGAGCGTGCACTGTTTGATATCGGCCTCGTCGACCAAGGTTCCATTGGTACTGTTTAGATCGACGATCAGATGCTGGTGGTTTTCCCAACGGATGCAAGCATGCCGTCGCGAGACACTGCTGTCCGGTAGTGCGACGTCCACATTCCCCTCGCGCCCAATGACGACATCCTCTTTTTGTAAATTGATGATTCCGGCGACAACATCGGTGGGGTAAATCTGTACCAGGCAGGAAGATTCCGTATCAGGTGTCTGTTTTTTTAGCGAATTCAAGACACCTTGAGTGATTTCAGGCGAAGTGGTTTGCAGCGCTGGATTCGATTCGCTCATGCCTAAAGCTGCCTTGGGTGACTGCACCGGTGGTGTCAATGCGGCGTTGGTTGACGATGGCGTGGTGTTGGTCGAAATAGACTTCATTTTTACGGCTTCGTCCCTTCCAAAGCAAGCAGTGCGATGGCTCGCTTGCCACGATTGGGCAAATAGATGAAGATGTCCGACCCACCGACAGCCTAGCGGGGTACTTCGTTGAGGCTGAGGTCAATTGAGTGTCACAGCCTGTCACAGGATACACCAGAATGCTGGTTTGTTTTGGACCAGCTGCGGTGTTTGTCCGTAAGCCCATTGATGTTTGAAACCATGGATTCACGTTATCAGATTCGTCCCGTTCAAAGTGGTGATATCGACGAGTTGTACGTCATGCTGAGGGAGCTTGCCGAATTTGAAAAGTTGCTCGATAAGCTTGTCGGAACTCCCCAAGAAATGGCCCAGGCCTTGCTCGGTGGCGAGGGAACATCGCGAGGCTTGGTGGTTGAACAAAGGCCCGATAAACACGCTCAGCCAGAAAGCTCGGTCTTGGTCGCCTACGCAATCTACTTTGAAAACTACTCCTCGTTCATGTGCCGGCGTGGCTTGTATCTAGAAGATATCTATGTTCGACCAGCACATCGTCAACAGGGAATTGGTTCGGCATTGATGCAGCATCTGGCGGGGATCGCCGTCGAACGCCAGTGCGGACGGATGGAGTGGGCGGTCCTGGATTGGAACCAGAACGCGATTGATGTCTACGAATCGCTCGGCGCGACGGTGATGCCTGATTGGCGCTTGGTGCGACTAGAACAAGCCGGCATCGCGGCGCTGGCTTCACGCAGTAAAGCTTCACGCAGTAAAGCTTCACGCAGTAAAGCTTCACGTAGTCAGGATGCTTGAAAGGATTGGCGTTGCACAGAGCACCGTCCATCGCAGCGACCGCCTCGGTCGATCAAGACTCCGCGAGCCACTGTGCAGCTTCGGGAGCAAAGTAGGTCAGGATTCCGTCGGCTCCGGCACGCTTGAATCCCAGCAAGCTTTCCATGGCAACTGATTGGCGATCCAGCCAGCCTTTTTGGCCGGCGGCTGACAGCATCGCATATTCACCGCTGACTTGGTAGGCGAAGGTTGGGACGCCAAAGGTTTCCTTGACGCGCTGCACGATGTCCAAGTAAGGCATCCCCGGTTTGACCATCACGCTGTCGGCGCCCTCTGCCAGATCAAGCGCAACTTCGTGAAGTGCTTCGTCACTTTGGCTTGGAGTTTGCTGGTAGGTTGATTTGCTGGCGCCACCGAGATTGCCTTTGGAACCCACCGCGTCGCGAAACGGGCCATAGAAGGCGCTGGCGTATTTGGCTGCGTAGGACATGATCTGCACGTTGGTGTGCTGAGCGGTTTCCAGTGCCTGGCGGATCATTCCAATCCGGCCGTCCATCATGTCGCTCGGTGCGATAATGTCGCAACCTGCGTCAGCCTGAACGACCGCTTGGCGGCCTAGAATTTCAACGGTTTCATCATTCACGACGTCGCCGTCTCGCACAATGCCATCGTGACCGTGAATGCTATAGGGGTCCAACGCGACGTCACAGATGATGCCAACGTCGTCGCCAACGGCTTGCTTGATTTTGCGAACGGTCTGGCAGACTAAGTTGTCGGGGTTGGTGGCTTCTTCTGCCATCTCCGTTTTCAGTTCAGCGGGAGTCGCTGGAAAGACGGCAATGGCTGGGATCCCCAGGTCGCGGGCACGCTTGGCGGCATCGACGACCAAGTCTGTTCCCAGGCGGTCGACGCCGGGCAGCGAATCAATCGGCTGGCGACCATGATCGGGATGAACAAAGATCGGCCAAATCAGGTCGGCAACACTGAGTTGTGACTGAGCGACAAGACGTCGGGACCATTCAAAGCGACGAAGTCGACGCATGCGGGTCTGTGGGTAGGGACCGCGCGACAAACCGAAAGAACCAAATCCGGTCATGGAGTATCCAAACAAAGCGAATGAGTGAACAGGATCAGCAGCAGGTTGATCGTTCAAGACTAGCAATCATTGCCCGGCAGGACAATGATTCCGTCAAAAACAAAATCACGCGATCGCCCGCTGGGAACGATCGCGTGAGAGAGATTCTAGCTGGAATCGACTGACTATTTGTTTCGCTCTGTCGCGAATGACCGGTAACGATAAATCCGTTGCTCCTCGATGGCATCGCGGACCTTTAAATTACCGTTGCTATCGGTCATCAGGATAAAGTCCGGCTCGGTGATCAAGTCTTCGTCATCATTGTCCTCTTGCAGGGGCATCTTCAGGCCGCCTTTTAGGTCAATCACGGTGGCGGAGGAATCAATCACCACTTCGTTATCGATCGCTTTGACCTCCAACGTAATCGGATCAATGATCTCAGGCTTTTCGGCTTTGGCCGTCAGCACGGACCCGCGAGTCACGTCCATCCTGGTGTTGGCAAAGTTGGCCAGTGGGAATTGAAACTTACCAATCACCATTTCTGCACTCGGTGGGGTGGACTCCAAGAAGACTTCGGTTTCATCCTTGTCGATCCAACGACCGCTGACTTTTTCAACCGGGCCAGCAAATGACTGTTCCAACCCAGGCAAGGACACCGGGGCGCTTGGATCGCTCCAAGGGCTCCAGAGAGTGAATTCCCGATTGTTGCTTTGTTCGGACTTGGCACGCAACGCTGACACTCGGTTGAAAGCAGCGGTTGCGAGGTGCTTGCTCTTGGGTTCCGCGATGCGTTCGCGTGGGAAGTTGGGGTCTTCGACTGCATAGCGAATCCGATAAACGTACTTGCGTCCCATTTGAATTGGAGCTTTATCGGGTTTGCTTTGATCCAAGCCACGGAAGTCATAGAAACGCAGCAGTTTGTGTTGCACGGGGTCTTCTTCAGCAGGCAAGCCTTGCATGCTGGCGACACCGCCCTGGTAACGCATGTCGTCGCCACCGAAGCCGGCCTCGCCGCCCATACCCATTTCGCCTTCGCCACCCATCATGCCTTCACCATAGTTAACGCCGCTGGTGCCGCCACCGCCGATGATGATCTCTTGTTCGACATCGGTTTCCTCAACCGGTTGCTCAGCAAGTGCCTCCATTTCGAGCTCTCGTTGAGTCTTCAATGGGATCAGTGGATTGATGGCAAAGCTCTTGTAGGGATCAACCAGGACCGGTGGAATCCACATCGTCACGCCATTGACCCAGTAGTCTGGAGGGACGACTTCAGGGGCAAAGCCACACCAGTAATTGGCCGCCAACTTAATGGTCTGCGTATTGGTGTCACGGAGGATCCAGTCTTTGTCAGTGAGTTGGTCGACGGACTTGTTGGTCACATCGGCGCGCTGTACTTCGTAGGCCAAGTAGACAGGGCGGTCGCGACGGATCGGTTGGTAATCAGCGGCATAGGAAAGTGCTTTTTGATACGCATTGATCAGGTCCGCGTGAGGAATCGCTGCGGTGCCACCGATGAACATCGCTGGGAACGCGGCAGGGATTTGCTTGCGGGTGCTGTTGGGCGCGTTGGTTTCCGCAGGCGTGAAACCATTGGTCGCTTCACTGGCTAGACGGCGAACCGGGTTGTTGGAGAAGTTGCCACCGCCCATCGGGGGGAACATTCCCTCGCCCTCGCCTTCACCACCACCGCCGCTGCTGTCACCAAATATCTCGCCGAAGCCGCCGCCATCTTCGCCATAGCCTTCGCCGAAGGCCCCTTCGCCCGGCTCCGGGGCCTTGGGTTTCGTCCTTCGTCGGGGACGGCGTTTTTCCTCTTTTTCAAGTTCGCCAGCAGCCTCAAGGTTCTTGATTTCGTACATGCCCGTTGGAGAAGCCAGTGCCATGGAGCCCAAGAATCCGTGGGCCATGATGCCGACGGGTTTGGCAAGGGCCGGGTCTTCACGACGGACTTTGTTCGAAACGTTGATCGTCGAATCCAGCGTTCCCATGGCATAGTCTTTGGACGCGATGCTGTTCTTGAATCCAGCGGTTTGTTGCTTGATGTCAAAAACGGTTTCGCGACGTTCGGACATGATGCTCGCGCGATTGTCGACTTCGGTAATGCGGCGTCGCACGTTGGTCGCTTTCGATTTTTCAGCATCGGGGTCGTAGGTCGATGTGATCACTGGCTTTCGACTGCCAAGAAAAATCAGCACCAATGCCATCAAGACCACCACTCCAACAATGGCTTTTTCAAAGTTGTGAATGATGAACTCTTTTGCTTTTTCAGTGTCCATGTTTACGTACCGATGTAACGGTGTAGTGAAGGTTCAACTGGATCAGTGAGTCAAAAAGTCGACGTCAGCGACGTGCGACGGAAAGGTCTTGCGTCGAGTCTTCGCAAGACCGTTTGTGCGTTGAGCGGCGTCGTTTAGGGAGCCGTCGGGGCGCCGACTGGCGGTGTCACAGGGGTTCCAGGTGCCGGTGTTCCAGGTGCTGGTGAGGGGATGCCAGGTGCTGGTGGACCGGTTGCCGGTGCTGGTGGACCAGTTGCTGGCGGTGCAGCCGGTGGCGGGGTCACTGGCGTTGTCGTGCCTGTCCCATTTGCAGGGCCGGTAGCTGGCGTGGCGTCGCTTTCGATCACTTCAGCTGACTGGTCAATGCTGACCTCTTCGTTGACTTCTTCGACACCGAGTGATTGCTTGCTTGGCGGGTTGTAGAAGTAAATCAATCCGGTGATTTTGACATTCATGTCCAACGGGTATTCGTCTTCTTCAGCCTGCAGCGAGGGGCCGCCTCCAGCGCCTTCAAATCCACCTTCGGTTTCGCCGCCAAAACCTCCCATCGCGCCCATGCCTTCACCACCCATGCCCATTCCGGACTGCATGCCGCCGGGGCGTTTGCCGGATTTGGGAAGGATGCTGACATGGCGAACATCAATTTTCAGAGGAGCTGTTCCGCAGGCAGCGAGCAGTTTCTGGATGCTGCGTTGGTCCATGACCAGATTCATTTGCACCGGAATGCGTTTTGCGATCGCCAGGGCAACGTCTTGTGGCTGGTTTCCGGTCAATGTCTGCCGCAGGCTCGATGCGGTGATCGGTTCCAACGCTGTGTTGACATAGCGATTTTCGCCCGGGTCGGGTGCAACCGTCTCAGGACCACCGCCGCCACCAAAGCCCCCGTCCATCTCGCCTTCGCTTTCACCCATGCCGCCGTATCCGCCGCCATCCATGTCGCCGCCCATCATGCCGAAGGCGCCTCCGCCAGCGCGTGCACCGGGAGCCGAGATACTACCGCCCGAGAAGTCGACGCTGCTGCCGATTTTCAAGGCCTGGATTTCGCGGATGTTGGCTTCGAAGGCTTGTTTGGCATCACCATTGACTTGGGAGATGATGCGCAACATCTGTTCCAGGATCCACAGGTTCTCTTGGGAATAGTAAACTTCCAGCTCCGATGGATAATCGTCCACGGTACTGCGCCAGGGGAACAAGTCCGAGAGCAGGGATTCTTGGCTGGCAATGCTCCAGCGAACCAATGGCTCTTCCTCTGGGATGGTTTGAAGCGCCGTTCTGGGGTTACCCGCGCCGCGGTTTTCCAACTCACCGCCTACACCCATTGAGCCAGCGGTTTGTTGCTTTTCGAAGTCGGCTTCCCACTTGGCACCCACAATCTTGGCATAGTTCGGTAAGTCAACCCCGATGTAATCCGCATAGAAACGAAGTTCGGAGGGAGTGACGTTGTTGTCGTTTGCCGCAGCATCATGCGATTCGTAAACTTCGAACGGAAGTTTCAGTTTGGTTTTGTCTAGCTGCCCGGTTCGTTCGTCCAGAACATAGCGAAACTTATCGTTGAAAGAGTCTGTCTGGTTGTTCACCGCGACATCAAGTTTGGTGGGCCATTTCAAGATGTCACGCTGCTCGTCGAAACGTTCTTTCCAAGCCTCCAGAACCTTTTGCTCCTGATCGGCGATCAACGCTCGCATTTCTTCGTGCGTTTTTTCGTTGGGTTGATCGCTAAGGCCGGAATCAACGGTTGTGATCATGTTCACGTCCGCTTTGATACCACTGATTTGCTTTGAGGTTTGTGAGTCCAGGGAGCTGACAGTCATAAACCATACGGCAACGGTCCCAATCAGGATGATGCCGCTGCCAATCCAGAAACCGTGTTTCTGCATCACGCTTAAGAATTGTTTCACTTGATCCATAATGAACACTCCGCCGGTCAAGGGCTCTGGAGTCCGTTAAGGGGTGGCTCTGATGAAGAACCGGATGGGTGATGGTTTATTGATTTCGATCCGCGAACCGGGATGCGAAAGTCATTCAATGTTTCGTTCAGGCGACCTGTCGCGACACAGGTTCGTGCCAGCGGTCCAATTAAGGTGTTGTCGGTGGGTTGGGGTTTCCAGCGGCGGCGACCGGTGGCCCGGTCGCAGCGCCGGGCTGAGTGCCCGGTTGAACTGGGGGAGTCGTTCCTGGCTGCCCAGGTGCAGGTTGAACAGCACCGGGTTGAACAGCACCGGGTTGAACAGCACCGGGTTGAACAGCACCGGGTTGACCCGGTCCAGGTGGAACTGCACCGGGTTCACCTGGCACGCCGCCCCCTGCGGCTGCTTGTTGTGCGGCCGCAGCTTCGGCTTGCTCGCGGCGTTTCTCCATGCGTTCGCTGTGCGTGCTCGGAATCCAGACGAACTGGAAAACGAAGTCCATGCGACGCACTTTTAGGGTTGGTTGTTGGTCAGGGGGCAAGTCCACCAGTGGCTGTCCCTCAACCAGGGTGCTGCTATCGAAGTCAGGGTTCTCGATTTCAACTTCCGTTGCGGTTTCCAGGTTCAACAGCATGGGATAGGTGATTCCCAGCTCTTGAGGCGTGTATTGAATCTTCTGGCCGGGCTTGGTTGGATCTGGCAGAGTGATGATTCGGTTGATCGGCGCGTCGTCTTGTCCGGATCCATTGGGCAACAGTGAAGGATCACGGAACGCGGTGGTCAGGTACTTGCGAATGTGATCGTTACCGTGCCGACCAATCTTGCTGGTGTCGTTGAAGTAGTGATAGCCCTGGATTTCGACGACATGACCGGCACCGGTTGGGCCGGGATCTTCGGTCGTTGCACCGGCGGGAGCACCTGTTGCACCAGCGGGTGCATTCGGGTCAACGGCTGCCGTGCTACGTGGTTTCATTAAGCCACGCCAGTCGAGATCTTCGGTGGTGTAGCGGGCTTTGCGTTCCTCGAACCAGTCCGCCAAGTCCTCGTAGGGTTTGCTGTCGATCGAGGTGATGTGGAAATCAATTCGCTCGCTGTAGGGGAGTTTCAGCGGTGAGGGGAGTTCGCCGGTTTGTTGGTCAGCGTAGCGCCCGCGAGGCACGATTTGATTGATGGCTCGCTGCAGTTCCATGAACAGCAGTCGGCGTTCTGGATCGCCACTGAGTTCGGCGGAGACTTTGTTCAGATAGCTTCGTTTGCTTTCGAGTTCGCTATCGGTGCTGCGATGATTGTTGGCGTCGGCGTTCATGGACTGCACTTCACTGTGCATGCTTTTCCAATCACCGCCTTCGCTGGTTCGGTAGCTGCGGGCGGTGAATCCGTAATTGACCAGCATGCCTAGTATCAGGACGGAAAGGCCGGCGACGGTCCAAGGCTTTTTGGCCTGGATCATTCGAGCCGTCAGGATTTCCTGAGGAATCAAGCTGGCATTGATTTCTGAAACGCCCAAGCCTTGCAAGCACAGGCCGTAACAAACGGCAAACGACGTCGCGTTGTCACGGAAGGTTGGCATCGCCAACACCTCTTCGCCACCGAGTCGGTTAAAACGATCGAGGGTGTGGACTTCGTATCCCAGGTTCTTGCCCAGGTAGGCCGCTAGGCCGGGCATTTTGACGGTGTTACCGGTCAGCAGCAGTTCGCCGATCTCGGCCTTGCGATCGATGGACCGGAAGAAGCCAATCGAACGCTGAATTTCGGTGACCAAGTCGTTAAAGATCGGACGCATGGTTTGGAAGATCAGCTTCGGATCGGCTGCTTCACGAGCATGGCGTTTGATATGCTCCGCTTTGGCGAAAGTCATTTTCAAGTCTTTCGTCAGCTGCCGGGTGAAGTGGTTACCACCGATCGGCATGCTCCGTTGCCAAATCCGGAACCCGTTGCTGATGATCAAGTCCGAGCTGTCCGTTCCGATGGACAGCATCACGGCGCTTTTGGGCGGCGAATCGGGGTTGAAGGTGGTCGTTGCCAGCAGATCATGCATGCGGTCATAGGCCAGCATGTTGTACAGCGCGATCGGCGAAAGCTGAACGACGTCGACTTCGAGGTTCGCGTCATCAAAGGGAGCCAGTTGCCGGTTGGCTTGTTCCCGCTTCATCGCAAACAGACCGACTTCTGTCTCCAACGCATAGCCGTCTTCGATCTGGCTTCCAGGCATCATTTGGTAATCCCAAACAACGTCTGCCAAATCAAAGGGAATTTGCTGGCGCGCTTCATAGCCCACCAAGTCGGCGATTTTCTTGACTTCAACCGGCGGCGGCTTGAAAAACTTTGAGAGTCCGCTTTGGCCGGGCACGCTGATGCAGATCTTTTCCGTCATCCCCTCATTGCGTTCAATCAACTGACGCAACGCATCGGCAATCAACGCATCAGCATCCGCCTCTGGTTGACTCAAGATCTTGGGATATTCGATGTAGTCAAAGGCATCGGCGACAACGGTGTCGTTGTCCAGAGAGCAGCGCAGCGCTTTGAGAGCTGACTGACCGATTTCAATGCCCCAGACGGATGAACTCTTGGCCATAGTTGATCGTGATTTAGAAAAGTAAAGTCAATGAAAGTGTCGGTGTTCTACGTTTCAAACATCAAAGGAGCGGGCCCAATGAGTTATCAAGCGATGCATCAAACGGCGTCTTCGCTGCGCTGAACAAGTCAGTGCCGATGCGGTTTAGGCCACTTAGGAATGACAGTTGAAAAGTTGAACGTGTTGACCAAAGGTCGAAACGGAACGCTGAAGACAATTTGGATAAGGTCCTCAGACGCGGCCAAAAGGCCCTAGTTTAGCGAATCAATTCGTCGTGAGACTCAATGGTGATTGACTACGCGACGAAAACGTGAGGTTTTCCCATAGAATTTCCATCACTGGGAGTCTTCCACTGCAATCCTTGATGGCAGATTAGTCAAACAATCGTGATTCCTCCACGCTTGGCCTGCCGGGATCGGCGATTTACTTGATTGAAGTGGTTCCGGTCCTGATGAATCCCCTAGTTTTCGGTGATGTTTGGCCACGAAACTTGGCCAGCGCCCGACAGACGTTTGGTGTCGGCGGGTTGTTGGCAGTTCCCTTGGAATCACTAGTTCGTTGGAAATCACTGGTCTACTGGAAATCACTGGTCTACTGGAAATCACTGGTCTACTGGAAATCACTGGTCTACTGGCCACCACTCAACTGAACGATCTCGTCGTCGCCTTCTTAGGGCCGCTTTTTGGCGGACGGTTTGCGGTTCTGTCGCATTCCCGTAGTCATGCCATCCCGATCAGCCGTGACAACACGCGTGCGAGCGGCAATTCACACTGGTAATCCCTGCAATTAATCCCTGCAATCAATCCACGTTGCCAAACCGTTTCCTTTGGAATGGCAAACAAAATCCAACGTTCTGGACGCAAACGGCAAAACAACCCCAGCACGTCTGCGTTCATTTAACAAGCTGCCTGTGGAGTCGTGAGTTGGACAAGCTGTCGGGCGTGAGCGATCTGAGCAAATGGAATGGGCAAATGAAATGAGCAGAAAAGTATGGCGTCTTCAGAGTGAATAACCGGAAATAAGAACGAAAAGCTGCTCGAAAATGCTGATGCCCCCGTACTGCTTGCGGATCAACTTCTATTAGTCTATCGGCTTGCCACACGTCGCGTCAAATCTTTTTCTGCTCCCTTGCGATGAAAGCGAACCATTCAGGAAGCGACTGCCTGGTTCAAATGGGCCGGTTCAAATGGGCCGGTTCCACTCTAGAATTCAGGGGCATGTCAAATGGGTTTGGCATGTCAGCGGTTTCCTACAAAGGGTGACGCTTCCAATGGAGGCGTGTAACCGCCCGTGGCGTGCCTGTGATGTTGTCCTTTCCGCAAACCTTTCAGTGTGTCAATGGATCACTTTGACGAGTGCTCAGTCCTGCTGCCCTCCGCGACGTTGGAGGACTTTCCATCCCATGCCGCCGAACCTGACGCTCGTGGCTTGTTGGCTGCTTGGTCGGTGTTGTGGCACCCGTTGCTGATTGCCGGTAGCCAGCAACTGCCTAGCTGGTACCGAGCCGACGCACCTCCGACGCCTGATGGCCCACGGCTGATCATCGTTCCCCGATTGTCACAGTCCATCTTGCCCAGTGATTTTCAGCGCAAGTGCGAAACGAATCCGGACTGTAAATGGGTCGAAGGGGAAAGTCGGCAGCAGCTCGCCGAAGCGATTGGATTGTCTAGCCAGGAGGCGCTTGATCAAACCAGTCCATTGGAATTCGAGGGCCGATCGCTGGCCGTTGAAGACTTTTACGCCATCGGTTTCTTGTCGCTGCAAATCCAAATCATGACGCGGCGCTTGCGGTACACCAGTAATCTGGATGAACTGCACTTACAGACCAAAGTGCTCGAAGCCGCCGAGGCCTTTATCGCTCGCGATGCCGCGAAAACCGCCGAGTCGTTGCACGATGTGTTTGATGCCTTGGCGGAGGAACGTGATCATTACTTTACCTCCGACCCACATCTGATCGACTTGACGCTGCTGACGCCGAGCGTTCTTGGCAAAGCGATTGAGGGCGGCTGGTTGGAGCAGTTCGCTGATGAAGCCTGCTTGGCGGATGAAGATCGTGGCAAGCAAGGGACCCCACGCAATGTGCTGATTGATGGGAATGTGGCCAAGGCGATTCAAGACGCTGGTCAGGATCCAGGCTATCAGAAGTTTTTGGATTTGCTCCAGCAGCCCGCAATTGGTTGGGCCGGTGGTGGCGCCGCCGAACGAGATTCGAGCCAACCCTCTGCGCCCGCCGCTTCCTGTTTGGATGCCATGACCATGGCCGCAGCGCGAGCGGACTTAGAACAAGGCCTGCAACTTGCCAGCGATGCGATCAAGCAACGCCCGACGGTGATGGGACGCTTGCAAGGAGTGACTCCAGCGGACTTGGTTCCCACCTTGGCTGAACTTGGATACCAAGGTGTGATACCGATCGACTTTGTCGCAGGCGTTGGCTTCGGTGACGAATCAAAAGTCATCGCCTCTGGAAGTGGTGCCGAAATTGAAGCGTTAACGGCTAAGCCAATTGATGCTGCCAGTGAATCGGCGTTCCTGACCCTCGGCGCCCGCTTAGGTGAAGCCATCGACTCTGGTGAAGTGGCAACCGGCTTGTTTGTGCACTGGCCGCAATCGGTCTGCGATAGCTTTAGTGACTTTGTGCGTGCCGCGACGTGGTGCGTTGCCTTGGGCAAGTTTTGGACCCTGCCCAATTACTTTACAGATGGCGAAAAGCCTTATCATCATGGTTCCCTGGCGACGCTGTCCTCTGGATCACCGACCGTTGTTGCGCAGGCCATTCAGGGATCGTCAGCCAATCAGTCGCTCCACGCTGCAGCCGCGGGATTTGCAAAGCGGGTTCAAACGGAAACCCAGCGGACCGGGCGTAGCGTTTTGTCGATTGCCGTTCCAACGTTGCTGGATGATGCAGACGAGTCGCTGGAATTAGCCGGCGTGGCCTGTCAGGCGATGAAAGCCACGCCTGTTGAACCGTCGGCCGCCACCAGTGCCTTGCTGTTCAATCCTCACGCCGCCGCCCGTCGCGATCAACTGGAACTGGGCAAAGGCGGCCCGGCAAAAGAATCGTACATTTACGCTGCCTCAGCGTCCAAAGAACACGCCGGTCGCTGTGATGTCACCGTGGATGTTCCGGCCTACGGCATGAGCATCGTGAATGCCACCGCTTCGCTGCCCAGGGACGGATTGCTTACCAAGTTAAAGGGTGGCAAGCCTGGAATCGTCCGCGGGAAAGCGCTGCAGAATCGTTTTCTAGTGGCTTCGATTGATCCAGACACCGGCGGCATCTCAGGTGTGTTCAGTGCCGCTCGTGGCAATCGACTGTCGATGCAATTGGCTGTCGGCGGTGGTAAGTCCAAGGAGTCCGGTGGCGGAACCATGGTCGCCTCGCAAGTGAAAGTCTTGCGCAGCACCCAAGTGGTCGGCGAGATTCAATCCAAGGGCACACTTCGCGATGACGATCACCAAGACGTTGCCGAGTTTGAATTGGTTTACCGGTTGCGCCGTGGCAGTCGATTGCTGGAAATCGAAGGCTCGTTCACTCCCCTGAAAAAAGGGGCGGAGGTCGCTGCCGCACAGCTGTGGAATGATTACGTGGCGATGCGAGTGGCTGTTGCCGGAGAGGCGGCTGTGTTTCGGCCTCTGGTGCGTGACAAAGTGCATACATCAAACCAACGCAAACTGGTCGCACCGCTGGGCGTTCTGATTGATGAAGCCGAAAAGCAAACCTTGATCTGTAGCGGTGGTCTGCCGATGCACCGAAAGGTTGGCGAACGCTTCTTGGATACCATCCTTGGGTTCCCCGTCGCTGATCAAGACGGCGCCTCTGCCAGTGTGGACTTTCGCGTTGGCTTGGCGTTCGACGCTCCGGCCCCGATTGCGGTCTCTCGCGGATTCATCGCCGGCAGCGAGTCCATTCCCGTCCAGCTGGATTCGGCTAAAAATCAGCAAGCCTGGTTAATGCACGTCAGTGCCCCGGATGTGCTGGTGGTCGATGCAGACGTTCAGCGTCGCCGCGATGGTAAGCTGGCCGCGCGGTTGTTGTTGGTTCGATCTCGGTCGACGACTTCTAAAGTGAATCTGCAGTTCGCGGCGCATGCGATGGCAGCCTTCGTCGCCGATCAAGCGGGCATCGATCGTGATCTGGCGGAGCTGCCCGAGGATGTGACTTGCGAAGACGGCGTGGTCAGTTTAACGCTGGGCGCTCATCAGTGCACTGACTTGGTGGTGGTGTTTGACGTTTAATCGGTTCGCTTGCCGTTACGAATGACAGGAGCTGCCACAGGATTGGCAGCCACCACCGGTGCCGCAGCCGCCTCCCGATTCAGTCCCGCAATCGGGGCCGCAGCCAGTGGAGATTTTTTCGGCCAGCTGTTCGCTTTGAATGATCTGCTCATAGTCTTGGGCGACTTGATCGACAATCGATTGAGCGATTGAATCTGCAGGGCTTAAAAATTGCATGATCAGCGTTCCACCATCAAGCAAATGATCGATGTCCAACAGCACCGCATCGCTGCCTGCTTGCTGAAGTGCCTTGCGGCAGGCCAGTAAAGCTTCGGTCTTGTGCTGCTGTAAGCGATCGATCACCAATTGGTCGGTCGATGAAACCGGGCGAATGACTTTCAATCGGCGGGCTGCGACTTGATCCGCCTCACTCAGTTGACGGCAGGGCGCAGACACTTCGCCGACCTCCAGGCCGCGCGGAGTGCGCAGGACCACTTGTTGGCCTCTTTGCAAAGGAGCCAACGCGGTGGCGCGGTGGATGTCACCGGCCGAGCCGAGGCGAACGAAGTAGATAGACACGTATAAATTCTCGCTGGCAATCGGCTTGACTGGCTCGCATCCAGTCGCCTTCGGCAGGGTGGTTGCTGTCAAACGCTGTGGGAGTTCGCTCGCCGCCGCAGGGGGGCGGAGTCGGCCTTGGGGTGGCTGTGTCGCTTCGGGAGTCGCCAGCCGCCAACGGCTGTTCGTTGGGGGTTGATCCGCACGGGATGGTGCAAAAGTGGCTTGTTGGCCTGCGTTCGGCGGATTGAAGTGTTTCCCAAGCCGTTTTATTGTGGTGTCTCGGCCGGATTTACGCAACGATTGCCAATCCGTGCCGCCCAATGGGGCAAGGTGCCTTGTCGATTTCGCGTCGGTAGCACACTATGTTGGGAACCGTTTTTTTACGAAAACCATCTGCAATAGGCTCACGCAATGGCGACCGACCTGAACGAAACCATCTCGCAAGACTCGAACTCCGTCCAGAATGAACGGATTGATTTTGATGCCTGGGCAGATCATGTGCTCGAAGGCGGCCAGCTGACTCGCGAGCAAGCGCTACAAATCCTGGAAACCGACGATGATCAGTTATTGCACCTGATCGCCGCAGCCGGGCGTTTGCGTACGAAATACTTCGGCAAAACGGTGCAGTTGTACTTCTTGATGAATGCAAAAAGTGGCTTATGCCCTGAAGACTGTCATTACTGCAGCCAATCAAAAGTCTCCGATGCACCGGTTCCCAAGTACAACATTCTGAAACGCGACAAGTTGCTTGATGCAGCCCGCGTGGCCAAGGAGCGTGGAGCCAAGACGTATTGCCTGGTCATCAGCGCCCGTGGTCCAAACGAGCGTGAGATGGCGGCGGTTGAATCGATCGTGCCTGAGATTAAGGAAAAGTACGACCTGGACGTGTGCGCTTGTTTAGGCTTGCTTGATCGCCAGCAGGCCGATCGTCTCCGAGCCTGTGGTGTCGACCGAGTCAACCACAACTTGAACACTGGCGAGGAGTACTACGGCGAGATCTGTACCACGCACACGTACGCCGATCGCGTCCAAACGCTGCGCAACGTGCGCGATGCGGGCATGGAAATGTGCAGTGGTGGAATCATTGGCATGGGCGAAAGCTTGGGCGATATCGTTTCCATGGCGTTCGATCTGAAAGATCTGGGCGTGCAGTCGATTCCGCTGAACTTCCTTAACTCCATCGATGGCACTCCGCTGGAAGGGAAAACGGATCTTTCTCCCCAGGATTGCTTGCGAGCGTTGGCGATGTTCCGTTTCGTCAATCCAACACGCGAATTGCGCATCAGCGGTGGACGTGAAATCCACTTGCGTACCCTCCAGCCGTTGGGCCTGTATGTCGCGAACAGCGTTTTCGTGGGTGATTACTTGACCACCCAGGGGCAGGCTCCTGATGAAGACTATCAAATGGTCAAAGATCTGGGCTTTGAAGTCACCACCAGCGTCGGTGAATGATCGGTTGTTCGATTGCGGCCGCTGGCCGTGAACAGGCCGACATGGCCAGAAGCACGTTGTTTGCCCTGGCTGCAGGTTTTCAACTGGCTGCGGTTGCTGCACTGCCGATTCCTCTTGGCGATTCCTCTTGGCGATTCCTCTTGGCGATGCCTCTTGGCGATGCCATCGCAGGTTCGCATCAGCGATCGATGAGGCGAGTTCCCGTCTGCCGGGGCATCTTCCGATGACTTTCGTCGTTCTCAACGCGGCGAATGCGGTTTGCATGCTGTTGGTTTTTGAGTGTGGCGGGTAAACTTTCGCGAGACGCAGATGGAGAGTCTGTTGTATTCCGAGTTGGCCTTTTAAGAAAATCGTGTTGGTAGTTCAGCATGTCCAGGACTGATGTTGTTTCGTTGTTCTTTTGTGGAAGTGGACAAAACCGGGACAAGGGTGACAAACAGCTGGTTTCTCATCTGTACAACAACGTGATCGGTGAACGCAAAATCATCTTTGATGGTCCTGGTGGGGCTCCGATCCGAGACGCCGAATCCATGCTGACGTCCGTGCAGTCCAAGGGCGGCAAGGATAGCTGGTGGGTGCGTTGGAAGAACTTTTGGACGCTCAAGGAGACGAAGTTTGGCCGAGGCGTGACAGGGGCGGGGACGGCATCCAATATCGTGATGGCGTTGCAGTGGCTCTGGGATCAATACCATTCGCTGAAATTTGTTGATGTGAATGTGGTTGGCTTTAGCCGCGGCGGAGTCAGTGGCATCATGTTGGCCCACGCGATGCATGAAGCCGGCTTTACCCGCTTTGGCAACATCAACGTCAATCTCTTTACCTTTGATCCCGTTCCTGGCGGATTGAACGATTTCAAGAGCAAGGGGCATTCGTTCGCGCAAACCGGACGCGTTGGCAACCCCAAGACGCTTTCGCCGATCGTGGCCAACTATCGATCGGTTTTGCAGCAGAACATCAAGGGTTGGGCCAAAGACTTGACCTTCAAGTGCGTGGTGCCGGAGTACGAAGGCTCGCACCCGCGGCGGACACCGCGTGAGTTATTTCCGATGCCGGGACGCCACGGTTCAGCGGCTCGCTATGACACCCCCACTGGGGAAGGCGACATCGGCGGTTATTTATGCCAGCAGTTCATGGAACGCCACGGCACCCGATTTCGCACCGCTTTCAGCGAGTTGACGCCACTGAGTCTGATTGAAAAGTACGCCTTGGTGGCCCTGACTTGGCCCCAAAACAATGCGTCAAAGTATCGCAAGCGATTGGTGACGAACGAGTACTTACAAGATAACGTTTACGTCAACTGGCATCATCGCGAGTTGATGCTGCACAACGGACTCTCCGACGTGACGCTGTATTTGGATCGCAAGCAGGCGATTCCGCCATCGACATTGGAACGTGTCAAGAAGATGGGGTTACAGTGGACCCAGGACTTGTTGGTCCGGTACTTGGAAAAGAAGAAGTAGTCGCTGGCCAAACGTGATCGCTTGCCAAACGTAGTCGCTTGCCAAACAAAGATGGCCACCGCCGATGCATCGGCGGTGGCCATGTGTCATTCAATGAAGACCGTTGGTTTTCCAGCCGTTACTTGGTCACATCAGCTGTGATGCCCTTCCACTGGTCCGTCCGAAACGGGGTCATGGGCAGGCCTTCGCGGCTTTGGACATTGCAGACCGGGTTGTCCGCCCAGGCGTAACGCACGGCGACCGGCGTTTCCACATCGCCCGCTGAAACGACAAGGGTGTCTTTGCCAACGATTTTGGCCGTTGCTGGAACAAAGACTTCGTCCTCACCCGCGATGGTGAAACCAATCGGTGTGTTGACATCAAAGGTGTCAAGTCCGCTGCCCACGAAATCAAACGTGAGTTCCGCTTGGTTCCCCTTAATCGTCATCGACTTGAACGTTGGGCTGCGATAAGGGATTTCGTAGCCGTAGTCCTTGGCCAATGCCCAACGTGCGAGTCGTTTGGCGACGTCTTGTTTGTTTTTGGGGTGAATGTCAGAAGCTTCGCCTAGATTCAGGATGACCGCTTCGCCCGTGTTGGGCAGTTTTGACAGGGTCATGGTTTGGGCTTCACGCAATTCAGCCCAGTCGCTGGGGCCGGGCGATTGCTGCTCCGTTTTAAAGTCAGCGAGTTGCACCCAGTAGAAGGGGAAATCACCCTGTTTCCAGTCTTCACGCCAAGCGGAAATCATCATTGGGAACAGTTCACGGTATTGATAAGCGCGGCCGGCATTCGATTCGCCTTGATACCAGATGGTGCCACGAATGG
This sequence comes from Stieleria bergensis, assembly GCA_007745635.1. Classification (GTDB taxonomy): domain Bacteria; phylum Planctomycetota; class Planctomycetia; order Pirellulales; family Pirellulaceae; genus Stieleria; species Stieleria bergensis. Next base: position 4,748,956 of record CP036272.1, on the reverse strand, counting down.
TGTAGCCCATGATCGGGTTGAGCACACCGTTATAGAGGTTCGCGGGTCGGTGCTGACCGGCAAGCACATTCCTGGGAGCACGTGGGCGATTGCCTTTGCGATCGGCTTGCCATTTCTTTAACCGTGCTTCATAGCTGGCCATGGCTTTTTCGTGGTCGTACGTCTGTTCGGTTTGTTCCCACTTGGCGAGCAGATCATCAAAGCTGCCCGCGTTGGCCAAACGGTCGCGATCGACCCAAGCCTCCGCTGCCGAGCCACCCCAAGCATTGTCGATCAGTCCCACCGGTACGCCCAGTGTTTGATGGATTTGGCGGCCAAAGAAATAGCCCACGCCGGAGAAATTGGGGACGCTCTGCGGAGTGCAGGCTTCCCATTGACCCTTAAAACTGTCCTGCGGTTCTTGGGTGCCGACTTGTGGGACACTGATCAAACGCAGTTTGGGATAATTCGCCGACAACGCTTCGAGGTCGGCGTCGTTGGATTGGCCGACTGACCAGCCCATGTTGGATTGGCCACTGCAGACCCAGACTTCGCCGATCAGCACGTCACCATACGTCACGGTCTCGCCACCGGACTTGATCGTCATGTTGTGCGGCCCACCGGCGGGCAGAGCATCAAGCATGACATCAAAGCGGCCTTGGTCGTCACATTTTGCGTTGGCGCTGTGACCGGCCAAATCAACCGCCACCGCTTGGCCAGCATTTGCCCAGCCCCAAACGTGAATGGGTTGATCTCGTTGCAGCACCATTGAATTGCCAAAGATGGCGCTGGTGCGAATCTCAGCCTGCACACTGGCAAGCGGAAGGGTAGTCAGCAGGAAAACCGCAAGGACTGCGGTCAACATTCGTTTCATGATTGATTGCTCCAAGAGGACGCTCTGCGAAGCGCGGCCAAACAGGTGGGAAGAAGGGGGACGGGATCAAGGCCGCCAGAGGCTGAACCCAGAAACCGCTCGGATCGTCATAGCGTATCCGAATGGAGACGGCCGTGTTAGATGGTGGAGAGGGAACCAAGCCGGACGCCTGATTTTCACTGGCTGGCTGGCTGGCTGGCTGCAACGAAGCACTGGCTGGCTGGCTGCAACGAAGCACTGGCTGGCTGCAACGAAGCACTGGCTGGCTGCAACGAAAAAAAAACAATCGGCTCACCAGCCAGTTCATTGAAAATGCCCCAGCCTCGACCTGATCGTTGTTTTCCGTCGTCGCTGCGTTGCATTGCCGCAGATCGCCCGAAACAGTGGTCCATGGGCGTGATAAATTGGCTGATTTCCCATGCGAGGGGGATTCTGGCGTCCCAGCGGTGAACCAGCCTGTTATGCTACCGGCGGTTCACTCCCCACCAAGTTGGATTTGGCCTGTTGGCTGGGGTCAAGCAAACGGGACGCGTCACATGGTGACCGGTGATTGATTGGCCTTTGTCGAAAGCGTGGCCATGACGGCCACACCACTGGAAACCGCATCGTTGCAGCACCGTCTAACGGTGGTCAAACCATTGCTGGAAAACAGCGCTGGAAAACAAAGCTAGTTTGGGGGGGGCGGTTGAATTGATTTCGCGAGTCATTGAGTTCAGAGGGACGGAAGATGAGTTTTGGCAACCATACGAATCCATATCAGGTGACCGATGCTGCCATGCCAGCAGCATTTGCTGATGAATCGGCACGAGCTGGCTTTATTCGAAGAACCTACGTTCACTTAGGGTGTGCAATCGCGGCATTGGTGGCCATCGAAGCGCTGATCTTTGGATTGACTCCACAGGATCAGATGTTGGCGTTTGTCAAGAGCGTTAACCCATTGATGTGGATTGGGATGTTGGGATTGTTCATGGTGGTCGGGTGGGTCGCCAGATACTGGGCCAGTCATTCGAGTTCCGTGGGGATGCAATATGCTGGGTTAGGCTTGTATGTGGTGGCCGAGGCGATTTTGCTGTTGCCGTTACTGTTTGTCTCCATTGCCTATGTGGATCCCCAGTTGCCGCTGATCGCTGCGATCATCACGCTTGTCGTCTTTGGCGGATTGAGCGCGTTTGTGTTCGTCACGCGGGCTGATCTTTCAGGGATAGGACCCTACCTGTTCGTCGCTGGCATGGGCGCCTTTGTAGCGGTTGTTGTGGGGGCCATCATGGGATTCTCCTTGGGAATTTGGTTCTCTGTGGCGATGGTTGTGCTGGCGTCGGGCTACATCCTGTACGACACATCCAACGTGTTGCACCACTATCGAACGGATCAGCATGTCGCCGCTTCGCTGGCCTTGTTTGCATCGGTCACGCTGTTGTTCTGGTATGTGCTGCGACTCGCCCTCTACTTTGCGTCCGAAGAGTAGCAGCGCATCGGTCGCATTGCCTTGAAGCAATCGCAGTGCCACGGCGTCCGCATTTTGACCGCCCGTTGCACTTGAAACCACTGTCATCCTCCGATCGGGCCCGCTCAATAGCAGGCCTGATTGCTTAGGCGGCCAGCGGTTGACACCGACACAGCCTGTTGTGCCTGATGCTCAGCTGACTCGTTGCCCCAGCTTGCAGCCCGATCTGGTATGCCGGCACTTTGGCGGGATAGAAACCGGCGCAATGGTCGCTCGCTTGAGCAACACAACCATGAACGACCTAAAACGGTCATGAACCTGGCAACGTGTCTTTACTTTCCGCGTATGATAAATTGGAGCGTTCAGGCAGGAATCGCCGATTTTTGAACTGAATGGAGTCAATCGGTCCACGACAACACAGTGAGTTTCCCGCTAACAGCAGGCAGGCAGATGAGCGAGTTAGATGATCTGACGAAGCTTCCCAGTGATTTCGACGGGTGCGTGCGCTTGTTTCCTCTGCCTTCGTTAGTGTTGATGCCGCACGCGATGCAGCCGTTGCATTTCTATGAGCCTCGCTATTGCGAGCTGTTGGCCGATGCGTTGAAGACCGACGAATTGATCACCATGTCCACCTACAAACAGCCTGGATCGCAGGGTGGCTCAGAAGGGAAACCGCCTGCCAAATGGAATCCCACCGCTTCGCAGGCCGGCTGGGAATCCTCCTTGGGATCCGAAGCGGCGGATGCTGAGGCCTTGCAGTCCGGGGACGACATTCCGGAGATCCATTCGACGGTCTGTATCTGTAAAATCGTTTCGCACGTTCCCTTGGACGGTGATCGATCCAACGTTCTGCTGGTGGGAATCAAACGCGCCACAATCACCAGCGAAGTCGACGCTGGACGTTGTTATCGCATGGCAACGGTCCAGCCGCTGCATGACATGTACCCTCCGGCAGGAGCTCCTGGACGCATCCAGCTGCGAGAACAGTTGCTGCATACCTTTGGCAAAGTCATTCCCGGCACCGATTCTGTGCAGCAGAGTCTCCAGGAATTGATCACCAGCTCGATGGGGCTGGGGCCGATCACGGACATCATCAGTCACACACTGCCCCTGCCGATCGCTGCCAAGTTGAGCTTGCTGAAACAGCCTGATGTCGATCAGCGGGCACGTGATTTGATTGCGGCGATTATTCAGCTCGCGACGCCAGCGGCATCTCCTTGGCAGCTTGCCTTGGCCGCTTCGCAGAAGTCGCCCGAGAAGCTTCCCTTTCCGCCGTCTTTCAGTTTGAACTGACCGGGCGTGTTGGCTGATTCGGATAGGGGTTGGCGGATCAACCGTTGGTCAGATTGGGGATTCATTCCCGCCTGAGTCAGCCTGCAAGGGATGATTGGTTAGGGCGTCCATTCGCCGCCGCAACGCGCGGTCTTCCGCCAAAATCCGTGTCGTCACTAAGGCCCCTCGTTGCCTGACAATCTTTCCACAACGACCAGATTACCTAGCGTGTCTATGTGGCTTGGAAATTTGCAGAGTCTTAGCAGAAACACTCAAGTGCGTTTTCCAAAAAGCTAACTGTCGGTTAGCGTTTGGGGCTTCGTGATAACTTCACGAATTCATGATAGATCGACTTCTTGCAGAGACGGACGCTGATGCCCCAAGACGAAACCCCCAACCAGAATGAAAACGAATTGCAATCCGATCATCAAGCTGCTGTAGCCGCTGATCAGCCGCTGACCGAGCAGACGACGAGCACAGAGGTCCAGGTGGAGACCTCCGGCGAGACCTCCGGCGAGACCTCCGGCGAGACCGCCACTGAGGCGATCGCTGAGACCGCCACTGAGGCACCACAGGATGCCGCCAAAGCGATTCAAGATGGTGACCTGGCTGCGGCTAAGGCAGCCTGGGACGGTGTGGGAGATCAGCCTGTGGAAATGAGCGAAGAGGAACTGCAGCGCGTCAGTGATCTGGCGGCACCCTTCGTCGGGCAATGGAAAACCTTGATCAGCACGACCAACTGGGAAAAAGGTCGCATCATTAGCCAGTGGCGAAAAGAGCTGATTGATTCCGGAGTGGATGCGACGCAGTACTCCGACGACGCCTGGGCGAAGGCTGTCGGCGGTGTGACCGGACCACACGTTGGGCGGCTGCGGCGAGTGTTTGATCGCTTCAAAGACGATTACCAGAGCTACGAAGGGCTTTACTGGACTCACTTCCTGGCGGCCTTTGATTGGTCTGATGCCCCGTTGTGGTTGGAGGGGGCAACCAAAGAGAAGTGGAGCATTTCGCAGATGCGGGAAGCTCGCTGGAAAGCCGAAGGCGCCGTTGCCGATCGGCATCCCAGTAACGCCACGATCATTGACGTCGAAACCGACGAAGATGCCGGTGACCTGGCAGCAAATGATCAAGACGACGCAAAACGGGGCCAGAACTACGAAGACGGCGATGGCTCGGTCGCTCAAGGTCCTGTCTATGAGGCACCCGACTTTGGCGACGAAGAAGAGCTGCAGGCCATGCCCAGCCAAGCGGGTGATGAATCCAGCGACCAAATGTCTGGGGCCGCCGTGGCGGAGGCTCCTGTGCAGCCCTTTATCGATCTGCCTGAATTGCCCGCAGATCTACAGGATGCTGTCGATGCCTTGAAGCTGTCGTTGCTGCGGCACAAGGCAACGCAGTGGCGAGATGTTAGCTTGGACACCGTCGAACAGTATCTGACAGCTGTCGGCGTGATGGTTCGCAGCTAAGCTGGCAATCAGCAAGCCGTTTCGATCAGCGATCTGACGGCGAGTTGATGACTTTCAGTTGGTTGTCCACGGAGCGAACACCCGGTTCCAAGCGAATCAACATTTCGCTCATGCGGCTTGATTTCTGATCAGGCACCGCGCCTTCAAGTCGAGCCACACCGTCTTGTAATGAGACGGAAACGCCGGCGAGCGATTTTCGGTGACGCAGGTTGGTCAAAATCTTTGTTGCTGCATCTTGGACGTGTTGATCGGTGCGTGGAGTGAATTCCACGGCCGATCGTAGACGCACTCGCAATCGAGGCGTTGCGTTGGAGCCATTGCCGCCTCCAAACGCTTGGGCAAGTCCACTGAAGAATCCGCCTAAGCCTCCTGCACCGCCGCCGCCAAAGCCGCCGGTGTTGCCTTGGCCGCCAGCGGCGGAGCCGCTCGTGGGGCTGCTGAACTGAGTCACGCCATTGGCATCCGCAGAGCTTCGTTCCAAGGTGTTGAACGCGCTGGTGTCGGCCGCTGCGACCGATGAGGTGTCGTTTTCCTCTTGAGCACTGGCCGTTGCCGTGCTGACGGCCAGCAGCGCGAAGCATCCCAGAGTCTTGATGAACAAGTGTCGGCCGGGACGGTTGAAAAGGCGTCGGTTCATGGGATTCAAAACTCGGAGTGGATATTGAAACGTGCCACTGGGTAAACACTGCCCAGCAGAGAAAGTTTCTCTGCCAATGATCAGTCGTGCTACCAGCGATGTGACGAGTAACGGTCTGTCGTTGGCCAGTGAGGCTGATGCTGTTCGCTGCAGCTGGGGCCAGCAATCGTTCTCCGGCAACCGCAGGGGTGGCGTGACAAGAGCACCCTCCGTTACCGTGTCGGAATCGCTGGGGGCGATGATTGAATCGAGGTGTAGGCCAGTGGCTGGAATTTCCCGCTCTTAGCGTCACCAGTTGATTCGACCGCTCTATCTTACCCAGGACTCGATGCATCGTCGTCGGTTCGCTTGGCTTTGGCGAAAAAGATTCGCCCCCGGCATGTGCGTTTTTGGCCGTTCCATCTTGCGACGACGGGCATCTTAGATTCTCTGCGAATTTTGGCTGATTTTTAAAAGATTCGCGTTCTGGTGCGAATCTTTTGATCGGTGAGCCAAGTATGGATACTCAGCAGCGAATCGATCCGCGGCTGAACCCTTTTAGCTTGGCGACAATCGATTCGATGCGGCTGTCCGCATCGCACGCCTTTTTAGTCATTGATAATCGACCTTTCCTGCGGCACATGCTGGTGCACACGCTGGGTAACTGGCTGTGGACACGTTCAAAGCCTCTCGTGCTTTGGGGCATCAACCATCGAAAGTGTCTTGCTCGCCTCCTAGTCATTCCTACTCACAAGACAAGCAATATGATGAGAGTTCTTTTTTTCCAACCTGCTCGCCAGGCCTTCAGGGCGTTGCTGTGCGTCGTTTTGGGAGTCGCGATCATTCAAGCGACACCAGCGATGGCGCAGCGTAGTCAGTCCGACGACGATGCGCTGCCTGCGGCTTCGCGGTTATTGCCATTTGAGTCCATGGTCTACATCCGACTGGACAGCGTGGATCGACTTAAGGAGCAGTTCACGGACGGTTCGATGGGCCGCATGTTGAATGATCCCAAGATGCAGCCTTTCGCTGAACAGGCTTATGCGACCGGCGCAGAATTGTTCGAACTGTTACGTGAGCAGTTGGGAGTGTCATTGGATGAGCTTTTAGACATTCCCCAAGGACAGGTTGCCTTCGCGTTGCATCCGTCCATGCCCATGGATGAGAAAGACATCGCAGAGATTGCCGCCGGTGATGATGAAGAAGACGAAGAACGTCGCGCGCGGCGAGAAACTCGCATGCGACGTCAACAAGAATTCGGTGTGGGGGTCACGCTGATCATTGACGCCGGACAGAACATTGGGCCCTTGATGACCTTGGTAGAGCGGTTTGAAACGCAAGTATTGAAAGGTCCGTTTAACAAAAAACCACGTGATGTTGAAGGCACCGAAATCGTGCGTTTAATGCCTTCACGAGCCGGCCAGACTCCGATCGAATACTTTGAACGCGATGGCGTTTTTGTCATGGGCGTTGGTTATCAATCAGCAGAAACCGTCTTGATGAACTGGCTGGGCAAGTCTGAAGAAAAAACGCTGGCCGATAACGCCGATTTCGGAGTGATTGTTTCCAATTGCATTGGCAGTCATGAATCAGAGCCCGCGTTTACGTTCTTCGTTGATCCACACGCCATCGTCGACCGCTTGATCGATCTCAATGGTGGTGTGACGACCGCTTTGTTCTGGGGAATGTTTGAAGACCTGGGAGCATCGCGAATCGGCGGCATTGGTGGAGCGTCTTTTTATGGTGGCGAATCGTTTGAATCGATCGCACACTACTTCATTGCCATCGATCCACCTCGAGACGGATTGTTGGGCGTCTTGCGTCCACTGAACGGGGACACAACCCCGCCGCAGTGGATTCCGGAAGACGTTGCGGGATACACTTCGATTCATTGGGATATCGAAAAAACATACGATAACATTGGCAACGTGATCGACCAGTTTCAGGGGCCAGAATCCCTGAAGCGGTTTGTGGAAACTCCCGTTCAGAATCAAGTCGGCGTGGATCTAAAAGGCAAAGTGTTGCCCAACCTAACCGGGCGAATGTTGCGACTGGTTTGGATGGAACCACCAAACCGCGTCAACAGCGGAACCAATCTGTTCGCTCTTGAAGTCAAGGACGCTGGCGAGGCCAAAAATCTGTTGGCAGAGTTGCGCGATAAACTTCCCAACATGAAAGTGGATACCGTTGGCGGCAAGGTGGTTTATCGCCTGTCGGAGATCCCAGAAGGTGCCATGCCACCGAACTTTCGAACTCCCGAACCATCGTTGATGCTGCTCGACAACTGGATGATCTACTGCGATAGCACCAAGTTCATCGAGCGGGCGATTCTGGCGAAGGCCGGTAACTTGCCACGCTTGCTGGCCAAGCCCGATTACGAATTGGTCACCGCTGAATTGACCGGGCAGTTGAAGTCGCAGAAGCCATTCTTGCTGTCTTATATCGATGGAGCCCAGGCCATGGAAGTTTATTACGAGCTCTTGCGTGATCCTAACACCAAGCGATTCGTCCGTGGCGCCGCAGAGGGAAACCCTGTCCTAGGGGCAGTGGCTAACCTGTTGGATGAAAACGAATTGCCGCCCTTTAGTGAGATGAAAAAGTATTTCGCTCCGACGGGGATCTTCGGCTACAACGATCCCTCGGGCATCCACTTTGGCATGTACTCCTTGCGTCCATTAGGCTTGGACGAGTGAGTTAACGGGATTCGCGCAGCCCGTTCGGCCCGTTTTTAGGCGGACGCCAAAACGGCTGATGGGACGCGGCGAATGGCAAAATAGTAGGGTGCCGTGCTTGCACGCACCAATGAACTTCACTCTCCCGCCTGCGGGAGGGTGTTGGTGATAGCGC
>CP036272.1:4573349-4740139 GCA_007745635.1 Stieleria bergensis | reverse complement strand
TCGCTTGCTCGAGTTTGGTCGTTATGCGATCGAGCGTCGATCTGAGCGAGGAGACGGTCGACCGGAGACGTTCGATTTTCTCGGTTTCACGCACCGCTGTGATACCAGCCCAAAGACGGGGTGGTTCATGATTCGCCGCGAGACGATCGCGAGCCGAATGGCTCGTACCCTCTCGGCAATCAAGGCGGAGCTTCATCGTCGGCGACACCAGTCAGTCGGCCAACAAGGTCGGTGGCTGGGTAGTGTGGTCCGCGGCTGGCTGGCCTACTATGCCGTCCCAGGCAATGTGAGCCGCCTACGTCGATTTCGGGACGAGGTTAGCCGTCTATGGTTGCGTACGCTTCGTCGTCGCAGCCAACGCCATCGCTGGCCTTGGCCTCGCATGAAACGGTTGCTGCTGACCTACCTCCCTCACGCCAAGGTACGCCACCCGTATCCAGATCAACGATTTCGCGCCCGAATCAAGGCAGGAGCCGTATGAGACAACACTCAAGTACGGATCTGTGCGGGGGGCGGCCGGAAACGGCCGTTCCTACCGTGACTGAAGTGGTTGGCAACGCCAACCACAGGCAGTCACAACGAAACCCTCCCCGGCCGGCCATTGAGGTCATCAATGCCGCCGCCTTGCAACTCTGTAAATTCATCAGCGCGCCACCACTGCAAACCGGCCGACGGAGGGTGTTGTTGAAAGAACCGTTGCCTGCACTCTCCCGCTTGCGGGAGCGTTTTGATGACAACACCGCCGCGAACGCCAAGGCGGCTGATGCGGTTATAACGATTAACACAGAGGATGCGTTCTGGGAAAAAATTGGTGAGGGCAGTCCCTCATTCTGGTCGATGGAGACCCCGTAACGCTGTTCGGTGAGGGTTTACCGACAGCAATGGATGGGTCGTTGTTTCCATGGATTGGTTTGATGAACGCTTTGCTTCGTTGTTTCAGTGTGGTTGTTCTGTTAGCAGCAACCATTTCAAGCGTCTCTGCCAAGCAACCGCGGTTCTATCTCGGCGGGACCTTGGGAACCAGTGAGTTGTCGTTTCGCGGCACCAGCGAGTTCTTTGTCGAGGAGTTCGAGTTTGATGAACGCGATGAGCAGTCAGTGTTCAACGACGACGAGGGCAGCGCCTCGGAGCGACGTGTCTCCGACGATTTCGCCACCGGCAGTGTTCTGTTTGGTGTGGAGCAACCACTGGGGCAGTATGAATTGCGTTGCGAATCGCAGTTCCTGTTCAGCGAAGACGTGAATCTGTTTGGCGGTCAGGAGCGTATGGGGCCTGCCGTGGTTCTGGAGGATCGTTGTGCCTGGTACGGCAACCTTTGGCTTGATCGATCGATCGCCGAGAACGTTCAGCTGTATGCTGGCGGAGGATTGGGAGCCAGTTCGTTCGATGTCTACTCAGACTTCAGCGAATCCACCTTTGAGGAAACCGCGTTTGCGTGGCAATATGGCGTTGGTTTCATTGTGGTTGTCGCGCCAAGAGTTGAGATGGACTTTGGTTACCGTCGCCTTGACCTCGGTGATTACCAGTTCACTGAGGAGTATGGATTCGGTGACGGAGGCACTGAGACGGTCGTCTCAACCGGCCATCAAGCTGCGGATCAGTTTTCGATCACGCTGCGAGTGTTCACTCGTTAAGCGACGATTCGAACTTGGCCCCTGTGGCAGCTTGGCCCCTGTGGCAGCCGGGCCCCTGTGGTAGCTTGGCCCCTGTGGTAGCTTGGCCCCTGTGGTAGCTTGGCCCCTGTGGTAGCCGGGCCCGTGTGGCAGCCTGGCGGACTAGAATCCACCGGGTGACGTGAATTCGGCGTAATCGCTGAACTCGTCATGATGCTCGGGGGCTCGGCTTGAGAACCGTGTGTAGTCGGATTCCCAAGTCAGTTGCACATCGCCAACCGGACCGTTCCGCTGTTTGGCGATGATGATTTCCGCTTGACCGGCGTACTGTGCTCGGTCTTCGCCGCGATGGTAATATTCCTCGCGGTGGACAAACATAACAACATCAGCATCCTGCTCGATTGCTCCGGATTCACGCAGGTGGCTCATTTTCGGGCGGTGATCTTTGCCTTCTTCGGCTTGGCGGTTTAGCTGTGACAAACACAGCATGGGGACTTCTAATTCCCGCGCCATCCCTTTTAAACGCCGTGCAATCTTGGCCACTTGTTCCTGACGCGGATCGCGAGAGTTGTCCGGTTCGATCAGTTGCAAGTAATCCACAACGATCAAGCCCAGGTTATCGTTGCGGCGTTTGATTCGTCGCGCGGTGGCCGCAATCTCGCTGACCGTTCGGCTGGGGGAGTCGTCGACGAAGAACGGTGCGCTGCTGATTTCGTTGGCTTTTTCCAGCAACCGCTTTTGATCATCCGCGCTGATGGTGCCGTTACGCAAGCGGTGGCCGTTCACGCGTGCCAAGGAGCAGAGCATCCGGTCGGCAAGTTCGATTGCTGACATTTCCAGACTGACAAACAGGACCGGCTGGCGGCCTTCAATGGCGCCGTGTTCAGCGATGTTCATTGCCAGAGCTGTTTTGCCCATCGAGGGACGAGCCGCCAAAATAATCAATTCACCGTTGTGCAGACCGCCGGTCATGGTGTCAAAGTCGCTGAGCCCCGTTTCGCAGGTGCCGTCGGTGACTTCACCACGTAGGCGAGCTTCCATGCGGTCCATCGCTGCGTGCAGGACGTCTTCCATGTTGTGCAGCGAGTTTGATGAGCGCCCATCCATGATCGAGAAAACGCGTTGCTCGGCCTGAGCGACCAATTCACGGGCCTCGCTGTTTTGTTCGTAGGCATCGCGAAGAATGTCTGTGCTGGCGTTGATCAGATTTCGGTACACCGCCTTCTCGCTGACGATCCCGGCGTAATAGACTGCGTGGGCGGCGTTGGGGACTGCGGCAGAGAGCTTTGCCAAATAGGCGGCACCGCCCATCTTTTCAAACTCATCGGATTTCTTCAGACGCGAGACCAACAACGTGACATCAATCTTGTCCCCCGAGTCTGCCATCTCGCGCAGATGCTTATACAAGATCCGGTTGGCATCGTCGTAAAAGTCCTCGCTCTTGAGCGAGGCTAAATCATCACAGACGCTGGGCAGGATCAGAATGCTGCCCAAGACTCCCATTTCGGCTTCTAAGTCAAAGGGCGGCTGACGTTGCAGGATCTCTGCTGCCGACGCTTCGGGTTTCTTCTTTTTTCCTTTGCGTTCAAAGCCGTTGAAGTCGTCTGCGGCCATAACCGATCCTTGGTTGAAACTCGAAAGCTTGGTTGAAGCTTGAAAGCTTGGATGAAACGATAAAGTGAACGAAAGCAGGAATCCGCGTGGCAAGCAGCGTTCGCAAACGAGCCGGGTTTGCCATGGAATTCAAACAAGGCAGCTGATTCAAATAAACCCGTCAAGCGGCTTTCTGGCAACGCCGTCGAACGGGTGCGATCATCGGCAGGCGAGACCATGGGCCACCGGGCGCTACCATCGGCAGTGTTTAGTTTCGCGATGCTGCCAGGACGATTCAAGCAGTTGCCCGGAAGATTGTGGCAAATTATCTGATCAGCCGGACTTCAACAGGGATTCGATTTGGCGCAGAGCTTCGGCAGCACTGACGGCAGCTTGTCCGCGACCGACGGCCTGACCTTGTTGGAGCCATTGGCGGACCCGTTGGTGGGCCAGGATCGCCGTGCTGTGACTGCGACCACCAAAGTGACCGCCAATTTCACTGTAGGCACTGCTGGTCAATTCGCGTGACAAGTACATCGCCAACATGCGAGGTTCGGTCACGGTCTTGGTTTGCTTGCTGGATTGCAAGGTTCCCGGTTCGAGATGGAATTTGCGTTCGACTTGTCGCTCGATCGCCGCCAGTGTGATGGTCACACCACGCGATTGCAGTAAATGTGAGCCGTGCTGACGAATCTGATCCATCGTCGGCATTGCACCGTGCATGCGTTGCAGGACGGAAACCAAGTTAACCACTCCGCTAACCAGTCGTCCATCACCACCTAAGGATTCAGCAATCTCTTGCAGGATCGGTTTGGGCCACGCATACAAGCATTTCTCTTTCGAGCATCGTTGCAGCAGCGTTGCTCGTGTGGCAACATCCAAGGGCTCTAAATGACAGACCAGACCAGACGCTAAACGCCCGGAGAGTTCTCCACCCAAACCATTGATGTCGCCGGGCGACTGCGTCCCAGCAAAGACGATGGGCTTGCCTGCATCAGACATCGCTTGCATCGTGTGGTGCATCTCGCGGATCGTGGCTTTCTTTTCAACCAGGAACTGCACATCATCAATCAGCAAGGCGTCGCAGTCACGAAAGCGATTGCGAAAGTTCGGCAGGCCGTTGGTCTGTAAAGCGCGCAAGAACGAATTGGTAAACTCTTCGGCCGACATCACAATCACTCGCGACATGCGATGATGGCGACGCAAGCGACTCGCGATCGCGGCCAGCATGTGCGACTTGCCACAGCCAGCGGGCCCCCACAGGACCAGTGGCGATGCTAAGGTCGGTCGTTCCAAGACCATTGTGCAAGCTGTCCGCGCCATCTCGTTGCACTTGCCAGCAATGAAACGGCTCCAGGGATCGTCCGGCTTGTTCTCGCCGCTACCCTTTGTGGCTGTTGGCGGAGTTGTATTGCCCTGTCCCAGTTGAGTGCCGGTTGATTTGCTGGCGGCTTGGCGGCTAGCGGACGGCTGGTGCTGAGCTTGGTACTGAGGCTGCGGCTTGGTGTCGGTTGCTTGGCGCTGGTGTTTCTGAGGTGATCCGGAGCCGTGTTCGAGCACGTCACCGAGCGACTGAATGGCTGAGGAGGCGTTCCCACGGGGTGACTTGCGACTTGACCTGCGAGGCTGACGCTTGGCTGGACTGGTATTGGCTGGAGCTGCTTGGGCGTTCGATCGGGGTGCCGCTGGGGCGGTCTCTGGCACAGAGAGCGCTGGAGCTGGTACGCGTTCCGTGGCCGCTGTCTGAGCTGTAGCCCCTGTCTGAGCTGTAGCCGCTGTCTGATCAATGTCTGCTGTCTGATCAATGTCAAAGGGCAGTTCGTTCTGTTTGCTGGCAGGTTGAACGCGCACGACGACCCTTGTCGGACGGCCCAAGGTGGCCGCGGCGGCGGCACGCAATGGTTGGCCAAAATCTTTGGTCAAGCGATCGGCGGCAAACTGCCCCGGCGCGATGGCAACCAACTGAAGTTCGTTGCCTGCATCCTGATTCGAGTCTGTTCCAGAGTCCGTGGTTGTGTTCTGCTGGTCATTCTGCTCGCCACCGTTTTCCAAGAGAAAGCGAATACCACCAAACCAAACTTGGTACCGCTCTTCTCCGACACGCTGCCGAATTGCCTCCTTGAAGGTAACGACGGCATCCTGCTCGTCGTGTTCGTTGTTGCAGCCGTGCTGGGATGTCATACCGGAAGCCCAATCCTCCATCATGGATCGTTGCATGTTTCATGTTGTTGTTCCCGGTCTTTCCCAAAACTTGATGCAGCAGCAAGGTGCAGGAAAAGGCGATCGGGGCAATTGATACGGGCGATTAGCTTAGATAAGGCGTCGTCAGGATTACAGGTGGTGTGACCAACTGACTCCTTCAGCAAATCGGGGATGCTAATCGCTGGGGTGACCTGAGGAGGAGCTGGCGATCGGGGTGATCCGACGCCCCGCTGGCAATTCGTTTTGGCGTCGTTCTGACGTGAGCGAAACGATGCACAAACGGTGTGGCGAAAGAGCCTTGTCGTCATCAGGTGGGCCAGATTCTATGTTTGCTAGCATTTAAGTCAAACCGGTTCGGGCGATGCGAAAGTTTGATTTAGATTTTGCTCCCCGGCAGGCTGTGTTCAGGCGACAAATTCGGGAGAGTTCGCCATCGGTCAACGCTTCTTGGCGTTGGCTCGCCAGGGGGCGTTTTTCAAAAATGCACCTGTGGATAACGTGTTGGTCACTGCTATCGTCTTGGAGGCATCTTTCAAGGGTGTCTGTAAGTCCTTGTATCCATGGTGTTTGCGTCGGAATCACGGCGTCGCAGCAGGTGGTGGACGCCAGGTGCGGCTAGCCACGGTCCGTGGGTGAGCCCAGCGTTGCTTGTCGGCTGGCAGCGACCAGTAGGCGCAATGTCGACGCGCCACCACGCAGGGCTGATGCAAACAGGCCGGTGGGGGCTTTCGGAGACGGGCCGGTGGGGCTGCGCCGCGAGTCCGCAGCACCACGGGGCGGGAAAGGCCCCAGAATGGCAACTCATCCGCGTTTGATGAGTCGCCAGATTGACAACGCCGCGCAGCGGGCAGCAGAGCCTTGGGCGGCCCAGTTGACACTGGCCGAGGGCCACGATCGAGGGTCGCTGCGCGCTGCGTTGATCAACGTGTGACGACCTTAGGCTTCGTCAGCAGCGTGCATGAACGGAGTCAGCACGGGTTGGTAGTGGCAGATTTCCGAATCGTCGAAGTACAGCTCCAGCTCGCGTTTGGCGGCTTCGGGGCCGTCGCTGGCATGGACCAGGTTCATTTGTCGGCTGCTGCTGTAGTCACCGCGGATGGTTCCCGCAGCGGCTGCCAGGCCACTGGTGGCACCAAGCATGTCTCGGACGACTTTGATGACGTCCAAGCCTTCGATGGCCAGGGCGACGATGGGCGCTGCCGTGATAAAGGCTTCCAGTGAAGGGTAAAACGGCTTTTCGACGTGTTCTGCGTAATGCTGCTTTGCCAAGTCAGGAGTGACTTGCAGCATTTTCAGGCCGATGATGTTCAGTCCCTTGTTTTCAAACCGCGAGATGATCTCGCCCATCAAGCGACGTTGAACCGTGTCGGGTTTTAACAGAACTAAAGTGCGTTGCATGAGTTTTCTCTAGACGAATAACAGTGTGGATCGAGCGGCTGGCGGTCAGTCAGCGACGGGCCAGTCCGCCATTGAGGTTTCGAGGGGGATTATCGGGAGTCTGGGCGACGGCGCAAAGGCTGAAACCGGCGAGTTCTGCAGCGCCTCAAAGCTGCGGTGATTGGGCCTAACAAATGTGGCACCCTGCGAACTTCCAGCCAATCCGCCTCGCCGCATTCCCCCAAACCCCTTGAGGCTGATAAATTGGGTGGCGATAGCTCCATGCTTGTTGTGCTGATCAGGGTGTCGCAGCCCAGCATGCGTCTCCTGTAACATGCTTATAATGGTGCTCTCCAATCTGCTTTCCAGCAAAGGACTCAAGGTAAAACGATGACCAGCGAAGAAAACAACAGCAATGAAGACAGCGGCAATGACGGTGGTGGCCGAGAAAGGAAGTCCTCTTCCGGATCGAAAAAGCCCCATCGAATTCTATTGGTGCCGTATCCAAAATTTGTCTTCATGTACCCAACGCTGATTGTTTCCTGTGTCTGCTGGTTGGTGCTTTGGGTCGGTGGCTTCAAAACTGCCAATCCCGAAGAAGACATTTTGCCTGTGGTGATGACACAGATTTTTTTGGCCGTGTCGATGGCGAACTTGTTTGTCTTGGTCTTTGATTTTCCCCGCGCCACCTCGCTAACGTTGATCTTTTTAGTGACGACAGCGGCACTGGGGATCTGGTTAACGGTGACGTTCCAGCCGGACCTGATTCCTGCCTTCGTTGGGTTTATCACCAGCCTGCGTCCGGTGGCCAATGCGAACTTCTTTATGTGCACCTTTCTAGGGATGCTCGTGATGTACATCGCGATTTTCATCAGTACGAAGTTCAACTACTGGGAACTGTCCAACAATGAACTGTTGCATCACCACGGCATGTTGAGCGACTTGAAGCGTTATCCCGCGCCGAACCTGCGTGTGGACAAAGAGATCAATGACGTTTTTGAATACATCTTGCTTGGCTCTGGTCGTTTGATTTTGCATCCTACAACTGAGAAGCGTGCGATTGTGCTGGACAATATTCTATGGGTCAGCAAACGCGAGCAAGAGATGACCAAGATGCTAGGCTCCATCAAGGTCAAGATCGGTGACGATAGCGGCAGCTGATGGCAAAACAGTAGGGTGCCGTGCTTGCGCGCAGCAATAAACTTCACTCTCCCGCTTGCGGGAGAGTCGAGCGTCAGCGAGGTGAGGGGAGTGCCGGGATAAAACCGGATTGAGATAGGGAATGAAAGTGTCCTACGTAGAAAGTCTAGCCAACTGCTATGGCCTCCATCGGAGGTGCAGAGAGGGTAACCGATCTGTGCTGAGCGTCCGACAAGGGGGGAAACGCAGGCCAGCTATTGAGCTCCGAAATCTGAACTTCCGTGTGCCGACCCGGTCCCTCTATGGGGAAGGCAACACCGATGGGTTCGTCATTAGGCGAGAACCCATCGGACACGGCGGAGTCACGAGAACCTGCGCATGCGTGGAAATCTCAATCGCGAGAACCGGGAGATCCGATCGGCCACTGGCAAGTATCCAGTGCGGGCAGCGAACCGTCCAGCGGGAAAGGCTGCCATGAACGCTGATCGGAAGTCGGATGAGTCCATAGTACTGCCGACACAGGCGAACAACGCCGGAACTGAACCGGCCGCGGAGTCTGTCGAGGAAAGGGACTCAGCCAAGATGAGCACCTCGCAGCACGATCGACCCCGAACTTCGAGTCGGACCAAGCGTCGTTCTCGCGGGCTGCTGGGTGTGCGCGAAACAGCGCGGGACTGTCCTGCGTTGAAGTTCGAGAACCTGTTGCATCACATCAACGTTCCCCTGCTGCACGAGGCCTTCGATGATTTGAAGAAATCTGCCGCAGCGGGCATCGACGAGGTGACTTGGCAGCAGTACGAGCAAGACCGAGAAGCCTCGATTGAGGCTCTACACGGTCGTATTCACCGGGGTGCCTACCGAGCGAAGCCCTCCAAGAGAATCTACATTCCCAAAGCCGATGGCCGGCAACGTCCGATCGGCATCACGGCCCTGGAGGACAAGATTGTCCAAAAGGCAACCGGGTGGGTCATGCAGTGCATCTACGAACAGGATTTTCTCGGATTCAGTTATGGTGGCCGTCCTGGTCGCGGCGCTCACGATGCACTCGATGCGTTGTGTGTCGGTGTGAGCAGCAAAAAGGTGAACTGGATTCTGGACGCCGATGTGAAAGGCTTCTTTGACAACGTGGACCACCAATGGCTCATGAAGTTCATCGAGCATCGCATTAGCGACAAACGGATTCTCCGTCTGATCGGAAAATGGCTTCGAGCCGGTGTCAGCGAAGACGGTGAGTGGTCCAAGACGACGGTGGGGACTCCGCAAGGAGCGGTGATCTCGCCGCTGCTTGCGAACATCTATCTTCACTATGTGTTGGACTTGTGGATCGACCACTGGCGAAGACAGCGCGGCCGCAAGGACGTCGTTGTGGTTCGGTACGTCGACGATTTTGTGATTGGGTTTGAGAGCAAAGCTGATGCTGAAATGTGCCTGGAAGCACTCCGGGAACGTTTCGGTAAGTTCGGCCTTGAGCTTCATCCCGAAAAGACTCGCTTGCTCGAGTTTGGTCGTTATGCGATCGAGCGTCGATCTGAGCGAGGAGACGGTCGACCGGACACGTTCGATTTTCTCGGTTTCACGCACCGCTGTGATACCAGCCCAAAGACGGGGTGGTTCATGATTCGCCGCGAGACGATCGCGAGCCGGATGGCTCGTACCCTCTCGGCAATCAAGGCGGAGCTTCGTCGTCGGCGACACCAGTCAGTCGGCCAACAAGGTCGGTGGCTGGGTAGTGTGGTCCGCGGCTGGCTGGCCTACTATGCCGTCCCAGGCAATGTGAGCCGCCTACGTCGATTTCGAGACGAGGTTAGCCGACTATGGTTGCGTACGCTTTGTCGTCGCAGCCAACGGCATCGCTGGCCTTGGCCTCGCATGAAACGGTTGCTGCTGACCTACCTCCCTCACGCCAAGGTACGCCACCCGTATCCAGATCAACGATTTCGCGCCCGAATCAAGGCAGGAGCCGTATGAGACAACACTCAAGTACGGATCTGTGCGGGGGGCGGCCGGAAACGGCCGTTCCTACCGTGACTGAAGTGGTTGGCAACGCCAACCGCAGGCAGTGACAACGAAACCCTCCCCGGCCGGCCCTTCGGTATGCGGGAGGGGGTTGCTGATGGGGCTTGTTTAGTGCGATGTGCGAAGGTTTTGCAGCGCGATCGGCATCGGCGTCGACTTGTTCTCTGCCCACCAGTTTTCCACAGCTTGGGCAGCGGCCGGTTCAGCGCGTCGCCATAGGGTGACGGCGGTGGCCACCGGCGGCGGACCCGAGGGGATTAGATCCAATTCTTGTGCCGCGGTGAGAACAACCGGGATGCAGCCCAGGTCCCAAGCGAGGCGGGACTGTTGGAACGTGCCTGACCCAAAGTCTTCCGGGTCCGTGGCGTCTTGGACGGGGGTGGGGTTGAAGGACAGGTTCTCGCGGGTCTGGCTCAAGTGCCGCCCCACCGCGACTCGCAGCACCCAGTAGACCAGACGCAATAGTTCGCTAACCTGTGGATTGACATCGGTCAGCATGGCCTCCATCCAGACTCGGCGTTTGCCCGAATCGAAACCGCCATCACCGCCGCGGATCGGTTGCAGCAACAAGCACTTCACCGCCGTCGGCCACCAGTCTTTGGGTGGCTGGCCTTGCCAAATCACTTTGGCGGATTGGATCAGCAGTCCCGGGCCGTAGGTCATCCAGCGGTCTTTCAGCGGTGACGATCGCAATTCAAGCTGTTGGGGCAGCTTGGGAAAGCGATCTTGGAACGCCAAGCGGCATTGGTCCAGCAAGCTGGCAATTCCCGCCGCGCTTTGCTCGGCGCTCATTTCACTGCAACCGGCTTTGACCAGTGCCAGTGGGCAGGCTTCGCGAGCGGAAACCCCTTCGGCGACGGTTCCAAAGAGAGCAGACCAAAAGGTCCGCACATCGACCATCGAGGAAACCAGGCGAGTGTTGATCTCACTGGTCGGCCCGCGCATTGCCGATTCGGTCTTGCTGTCGGTGCAGTGAGCTCCGGTGGCAACCACGAAGGCGGCGTGAATGGACGACAAATTCACCGCCGGTTCGAAGCTTAATTTGGGTGGTCGCTCAGCCACGAGTTAGGCATCCTCTGCTAACTGTGACTCAATCCAGCGTTCGAGCTCTTCAAAGTCTACCGGCGGCAGGGTGCTGAGATCAGGACGCAGTTTGACGGCGTCGTGCAGATAGAAGTGTTGGATTTCCGATTGTGTTTTGTCGGTATTCCAATGCAGTAGGACTCGAATGCAGCGTGGGAGGGACCGTTCGACGGTGATCTCATAGCCACACAGCAGCGGCACTTCTAGCCAGCCGAGCTGCCTGGCGGCCAGAGCGGGAAACTCGCTTTGCAGGTCCTTGGTGACAGTGAAGAATGCACTGGCGAGGTCAGCCGTTTCAATTTCATTCTGACGAATCATCAAGGCCAGCAACTGTCGGGTGGCAAGCAGAATTTCATCGCGATCATCTGAACTGACCGTTGTCGCCCCGCGAACGCCTCGGCATGCAGTCATCTGTAGGTCTCCTCTGAAATGCTGGTTTTGATCGGCTGCTGGTGTGCCATGCGGATGGCGTCGTGAATGTGGTGCTTGTTGAGCTGGACCGAGCCCCACCAGATGGCCTGTTGGCGCCGCCCAATGGCGCCCCTAAAACTCAGTTTCCGTAGCCACTACTATAGACGCAACCATGCCGATCCGATAAGCACTTCGGCGGCTTGGTTTTTCAAGTTTGTCGGCGTGTTTGCCCTTGTTGGCCAGCTTGGCTGGATCTGACAGCAAGCGACAGTTCACTTTTCAAGGAATGGAACCCCAGATGTCACAGAATCGATCGGCCCATCAAGATCGGATCATCAAGAACTACTACAAGAATCGCGATGCTATCGGGGTTCAGAAAGCCATGGAGTCAGTCACTGAGCTCTATTTTGCCGAGGGCAAGAAGCGAGAAACGCTTTGGAAGCGGCTGTGCAGCCATTTGGAAAAGGCCGGTTTCTCGGAGGCGCAAATCAAGCACCTTCGCGAGCAAGATGATCCCGCCCTGGTTGCCGAAGCGCTCAATAAATTTGCCTAACGCCGGATAGAAACGGCAATCCGATGGATCGAGCCGGCTGAATTACCCGGCTGAATCGTCAAGAGCGGCGCAGACCAAAGCGACCTCCTGTCGCTTCCTGATGGTCCAGCGCCGAAACAGGCGACGTCCTGTCGCTGTTGGTTTGGCAGCCATGAGGCTGATTGCAGAACGCGGACTGCTTGCCGCGTCGCGTTACCAATCGCTGGCTTAGCGGTTCTTGGCTTCTTCAGCACGAGCGGCCGCCAACGCGGCTGCTTCACGTGAAAGCTTCATTTCTGGTCCCGATGGGAAGTACTGAATGTCATCGGACAAGTAGTCGGGGCTGGGCAGGACTTGGCCGTTGTGAACGGTTTGGCAGCCGGTGCTTCCGGCCAAGATTGCGCCGGCCATCAGAGCGGCAACAGAAAGTTGGCAAATGCGATTGATTTTCATTCGAAGGCTCATGGCTGATTGTCGCTGGGCTTGTTTGGGAAACGAGCCTGCAAGGAGAATGGCTATTGATGACGCTGCGAAGAGAATTGCAGCGCGATCCGTCACATTCCGTATCGGCGGAATAATCGGCAATACTGAGCCAAATCGTCAGAAATGCTAGGAATTGAACCCTGGTAAACAGCAATCTGCCGCGATCAGGCCTGCCAGACCGCAGCACAGAGGCTCACGCTGCCAGCGTCCTGGTCTGAATGGGCGAGGAAGTGCCGCAACGATTACAGATTCGCCTGGCCTTTGATCGTGCGCTGGGCGACGACCCAGGCTTGGTCCAGCAGTTCACGGTAGGATTCCGGGGCCAGCAATCCCGCCACCGCTTCGGCAGTCAGTTCCATGGCGAACAGCCAGCCGGCCTGGTAGGTGTCGGCATTGATCAACGAAGGGTTGTCCAGAACAGCTTGATTGATCTGCGTCAGCGTGCCAGCGGCTGGAGCATACAGATCGCTCTCAGCTTTCTTGCTTTCGATGGAGCCGATCATTTGGCGCTGCTTGATGGTGCTGGGGCAATCGAGCTCCCAGTCCAAAAAGTACACGTCCTGCAGGAGTCGAACCGCGTATTGCGTCAATCCAAATCGCAGCGTGGTTGGGCTTTGCAACGGCTGTTGGTCACTCAGCATGTCGTGCCAAGCTTGATCAGGATCGGCCGGGCGTGCCCACATGTGATTCTTGACATACAGACGGTCGCAGGGAAACGTAGCGTCATAGTCACCCATCGCGAAGGTGAACGAGTCAGCTCTAGGTGTATCGGACATTCTGGTGTTCAGGCTCGAAGAAGGCGGGCAGCATCGCGTCAACGCGCAACAGTCCGTAGCGAGTTAATTCAATGCGGTCTGCTTGGACAGTTGCCCAGCCGTCTTCCTGGTACTTGTCCCACTCGCTCTGCCACTGCTTGATGATGTTGACACCAAACTTGTTTTCGAAATAAGGCACTTCCAAGTAGCCACGTTTGAGCAGCAAAATCATTTCGCGAATCAGACGCTGCTTTTCCGTCGGCACAAAGCCCCGTCCCAGGGGCAGTTTGCCTGATTCGATGCTGCCGAGATACTTTTCTAGATCCGCCAGGTTCTGGTAGTGCACGCCGCTGGCATGTCCGAAACTGGCAATCCCAGTGGCCAGTAAGTCGGCACCGGAAAACAGGTTGTCGCGGTAGGAAAAGTTCACCTTGTTGGGATCCTTGACCACCGTGTAAGCGCTGCTGGTGCTGTAGCCCGCTTTGTGGAATTCATCGAAGGCGTAATCCACCCAGGCCCGTTTGGTTGCCCAGTCAGCGACGGGGCTTTCCTTTTCGTTGGTCAGCATGTCTTTGCTGATGACGGTGTTGAATGGAAGTTCCATTTGATAGATCGTGACGCTCTCGGGTGACATCTCGATCGCGCGCCGAACGTTGTCTTTCCAGTTGTCCCAGGTCTCGCCAACCATCCCGGAAATCAAGTCGATGTTCACGTTGGGAAAGTCCGCCTCAGTGATCCATTCCCAAGCGTTGAAGACCTGTTTGGAAAGGTGGGCTCTGCCATTCTCTTCCAAAATGGCATCCGAAAAGTTCTCAACACCCAGGCTTAACCGAGTCACGCCAAGCTCGTTGCGAAGCGTTTTGACTTTGGTTTCACTAAGGGTTCCGGGTTCACACTCAAAGGTGACTTCTTCAGCGCCGTCCCAGGTGATGTGTTCACGCAATCGACCGGCCAGTTTGGTCAATTGTTTTGGGGACAGGAAGCTGGGCGTGCCGCCACCGAAGTACACAAAGCGAAACGGTCGATCTTTCATGATCGCCAACTCGCTGACCATCGAGATTTCGTTGCACAGCGCATCAACGTAGCGCTGGACTTCTGCAGCGTTGACGTCGGTGAAGACTTTGAAGTAGCAGAACTTGCAACGTTTTCGGCAAAACGGAATGTGTAAGTACAGCCCCAGCGGCGTGGTCTCGACAGGCGGCCCATGCAGTGCTTCTTCAACAGCCTGCAGTGAGTCTTGTTTCCACTGGCTGTAGGGCGGGTAGTTGGAGATGAAGTAACTACCGACTTCGGTTTTTGATTCGCTGGCGGCGGAAGACATAAGCCAAATTAATTTCCGTGAAGTCCGATCGGGATGTTCTCTTGCCAGCACACTGCGGGGCAGAGTCGCTGACAAACTCTATTGTACTGTCTACCGGTGAATCACGCGAATGAAGCCCCTTAGCGGTTGGCTTGGGCGTCGCGGATCACTTGGATCGTTCGTTGCAGATCCTCGGGGATCGGGGCTTCAAAGGTCATCATGTCCCCCGATTGCGGGTGCTGAAGGGTCAGTCGGTGCGCGTGCAGGGCTTGGCGTCCTAGCACGATGGGGCTGCCTTCCAGCGAGCCTTTGCCGTGCAGCCAGGATTCGCTGGCCAACGCATGTCCGCCGTAGAGACGGTCGCATAGCACGGGGCTGTTGACCTGTGCCATGTGAACACGGATCTGATGGGTCCGCCCCGTTTTGGGATGCACATTGACCAGAGTGAACCGCCCAATCCGTTCCTGGACTTCAAAGAACGTGCTGGCGGGCTTGCTGGTCATGTGATTTTCGCGAATCGCCATTTTGTCGCGTTGGTAAGGATGACGCCCGATTGGCAAATCAATCACGTCGCGATCACGGTCGATGGAGCCAACGGTGATCGCAAAGTACTCTTTTTGAACTTCACGGTCGTGCCATTGTGCCGCCAACGCCATGTGCATGGCGTTGGTCTTGGCAACCACAATCACGCCACTGGTATCACGATCCAATCGATGCACAATGCCCGGTCGAGTGGGGCCGCCGACATCGGACAGTGATTGGAAGCGATAGGCAAGCGCGCTCGTTAAGGTGCCTTTCCAGTTGCCACGCGCTGGATGCACGACCATGCCTGGCGGCTTGTTGATCACGACAAAGCCGTCGTCTTCGTACAAAACATCCAGCGGGATGTTCTCGGGGACCACGTCATCAGAAAACGGTTCAGGCAATTCGAACCGGATTTGCTGGCCGCTACGAATCTTGAAACTGGGACGGATGACCCGCCCGTCGACCGACGCTTGATTCGCTTGCACGGCCTGACGAATTTGACTGCGACTAAAACCATCGCAGGCACCGGTCAAGAACAGGTCGATGCGCTGGCCGGCTGCCGATTCTGGGACCACAAAGTCACGGATGACCGGCGACGATTCATCATCGCTTAACGGCACGCCGCCTTCGCCACTGACCGGAGCCTCCGATGAACGATCTGAATCTTCCTGCGGTATCGACTGATCGGGAGGATCGTTTGATTCGGTCATCGACAGGTTGCAAGCATAGCACGGTTGGGGATCAGGACGGGACGGGCGAGTGCGTTACTCAGAGTCGCTTTCAGTGCTGGCGTCGTCACCGGCCGGTGTGTCAGTCGTTTCAACTGGTGCGTCAGTCGTTTCAACTGGTGCGTCAGTCGTTTCGGCTGGCTTGGCTTCGCTGGTCGAGTCCTCTGCCGGTGCATCGGTCTGAGCAGGTTTGTCCGTGACCGGTGGAAGAGTGACGGCGGGGGCTGCATTGCCCTGGCTGCTGTCCTGGTCTTTTTCGGCACCAGGTTTGTCTTCCGAGCCAGGTTTGTCTTCCGAGCCAGGTTTGTCTTCCGAGCCGGAGTTTTCGTCGATTTTAGGCAGGTTAAAGTCACCGTCGCTGGGAGTGCCGCCGCCACCGAGATTCATCGGTGGCAAGCCTTTGCCCAAGTCCAGAGTGCCGTCTTCTGGGAAAGATTCGAGGCCGCTAAGTCCAGGCGGAAGGTTGGGTTCTTCGGGGCGGAAGTCTTGTTTGGCAAACCAACTGAGAAACTCTTTGGTGGAGTCGTCATTCAGGCGTGCCATTCGCTCCTTGGCCACCTTGACCATGCTGTCAGACGAATCAAGATCAATGATCGCCTGATAGCTTCCTTCGGCTTCCTTGGTTTTGCCCAAGGCTTCGTTTGCCAATGCAGTGCCATAGTGAGCACGGGTGATCAGTAGCTTGCTAGCGGTGTTGCTCGCAGCCAGTTCGTAACCTTCGATGGCTTCCTTGATCAAGTTGTCCGCTTGAGCCTGATCCACGAAGACTTGTCCCAGAGCTTCGCCAAGGTTCTTGTCGGCGTCAAAGATTTGCGACCAAGCCGCGATTTCGGTTCCCGGGTAGACGGTGTCCAGGTTGTCCTCACCGCGCAACAAGCGAAAAGTCGCTGCACTCTTGTCGGCATCCGATTCGCTGTTGAGCATTGCCAATCCCACTCCACCAACAAACACCACGACAATGACCGTCGAGATGACTTTGGAGTGGGGCTGGATTTTCTTGTACAACGAATCCAGGAAATCCGCCAGAATGTTCGTTTCCAGTTCTTGCTGATGCTTATTCATTGGGTTTCAGCTCATAATTCCACTTGTGCGGGGCGCAACGCTCCGATCGGAGGCCCACATGGCAATCGAGCAGTATAGGAATAAGGGCCAGAAACCGTCAATACAGGGCGAGCGGCGATTTACTGATCGCTGTTGCTCTGATGTGCCTGAAGCTCTTCCAGGCTGACAAATTCAAGCGCTGAAATATGGGTCGACTCAAGCACCACTTGCGGAGCCATCCCCGCCTGCAGGGCCTCCTTCCAGCGGGCGGCGCACAAACACCACTGGTCCCCGGATTTGAGCCCTGGGAATCCGAATGACTCATGCGGCGTGCTCAAGTCATTGCCCCGAGATTGACTGAATGTCAGGAAGCTATCCGTCATCACCGCACAAACCACGTGCAGTCCGCTGTCAGATGCCCCGGTGTTGCAGCAACCATCTCGGTAGTAACCCGTCACCGGATCGTGGCTACAGGGGGTCAGGTCGGTTCCCAATACGTTCTTGGCCATAGTGTCCGTCGATTGAAGTGATTGCCAGCGGTCAGTGCCCCGCCTCTGGACCGAAACCAAGATTGGGCTGAGAGGACTTGCGCCGCTGGCTGAAAAGTAAATTGATTTCTGTGTCAGAATTATTTCGGTGGTTCAAGGCCCTTGAGTGGCAATGGCAGGAAAACAATGTGTTGGCTCACCGGGGCATACTCACTTTGGGTTCATTGCCTTCCCTTGGAAGATCGTCTCCTGGGTTGTCGCAAGTTCAGCTCGATCCCAGTCATTTCAACTTTACTCTATGGATCCGGAAAGGGGGTGCCGGAAAGGGGGCTTTCGGGCTGGCTGGAAAGTTGGGGTAACGGTCAGTGGCGAGCCGATTTGTTGGCGCAGCGGCGTTTTCTCTCTCTCTGTCTTTTGTGCTGCCCTGCATGGATTCCATTGAATCGGCTAGCATGATGTTGGACACGCGACCGCGTCGGAGGATCAGTCGTCGGTTCCGCGTGCCGCACCGCTTGCCGCGGTGTTTGGGATCGCCAGCGATGTTCTGACTTCCCACTGTTTGGCGTGCCGCAGCCGGTTTCAATCATCAAGTCATCGAAAATTCAATCAATGGATGAACCTCATCAGCCTGGACTTCATCATCCCGGAATATCGCAGCCTGGATTAGCGCAGCCAATGGATGCCGGCAGTTTGTTACGTGGAATGACGGAGGCTCAGAGCCAAGCGGTTCAGCACGTTGAAGGTCCTTTGTTGGTTCTTGCGGGGCCAGGCAGTGGGAAAACACGCGTCGTCACGCATCGGATTGCGAACCTGTTGCATCAAGGTGTGCCTGACTGGCAGATTGCGGCGCTGACGTTTACCAACAAAGCGGCCGACGAAATGCAGCTGCGTCTTGAGCGATTGGCGCCTGGACGAGAAGTCTGGATGGGGACGTTTCACCGTTTTTGTGCCCAGTTGCTTCGGCGGCATGCGGCGATGGTTGGTTTGAAAGAAAACTATTCGATTCTGGATGCCAAAGATTCGCTCGTCGCTGTGAAGCGAGCCGTCCAGCTAGCCGGCGTTTCCACCTCGCATACGTCGCCCGAGCGGATCGCGAACGAAATCAGTTCCGCCAAGAATCAGTTGCTGACTCCAGAGATTCTGCTGAGCCAAAACCTTAATCCGCTGCGCGCCGTTGCCGCTCAAGTGTATCCGGTTTACCAGCGTCAGTTGCTGATCGCAAACGCGGTTGATTTTGATGATCTTTTGCTGCACATTGCGAACTTGCTGCGGCAGAATCCAGAGATGCGCCAACAGCTGGACGCTCGATTTCGATTCTTGATGGTGGACGAATACCAGGACACCAACTTAGCGCAATACGCCATCGTGCGAGCGCTGTCCATTGATCACCCCAATCTTTCGGTGACCGGAGATCCAGACCAATCGATTTATGGTTGGCGTGGCGCTGACGTCAACAACATTTTGGATTTCGAGAAAGACTATCCAAGTGTGACCTGTATCCGTTTGGAGCAAAACTTTCGCAGCACACCCACCATCTTGGCGGCTGCGGATCATTTGATTCAGCATAATCGGCGGCGCAAAGCCAAGCGTTTGTTCACCGATAATCTTGACGGCGAGATGGTGGTCCTGCGGCACTTCGTCAACAACTATCAGGAAGCTGATGGGATTGCCGAAGAGATCATTCGCGCGATGGCTGAAGACGGTGCCTCGCTCGGCGATTTTGCCATTTTCTGCCGCACGAATTCGTTGACGCGTTCCTTGGAACACTCCTTGCGAAGCCGCAGCGTCGCCTATCAGATCGTCAGCGGTGTCGCGTTTTATCAGCGCGCTGAAATCAAGGATTTGATCGCCTATTTGAACTTGATCAATAATCCAGACCATGATGTTGCCTTGGGACGCGTGATCAACACGCCGCCACGAGGGATTGGCGCTAAAACGGTGGAGCATTTGCAGCGTTATGCCGATCAGCAAGCCATTCCAATGTTGGAGGCTTGTCGCGAGGTCGACCAGATTGTTGACATCAAGAAACGCGGCAAGACGATGATCAAGAAGTTCGTTGACATGTATGACTTGATCGCGTCCAAGTTTGCCGTGCCGGTCATGGATCAGTTGAAGTTTGTCATTGAAAAGTCTGGCTACGGCAAGCATCTTGACGCGATCGACAAGGAGAGCGAGGGTCAAAGCCGGCGTGAAAACGTTGATGAATTCGTCAATGCTGCTTCCGAATACGATCGCAAGAATCCTGAAGACGGCTCGCTGGAAGGCTTTTTAGAGCAGGTGGCGCTGATCAGCGATACTGATGCCTTCGATGATAGTGGACAAGCGGTTTCGATCATGACCCTGCATGCTTGCAAGGGACTCGAATTCCCGCGCGTTTTCATTATCGCGGTGGAGGATCACTTATTGCCTCACGAGCGTTCGCGCGATGATGAAGCGCAGTTTGAAGAGGAACGTCGTTTGCTGTTCGTCGGCATGACTCGCGCTGAGCAATGGTTGCAATTGAGCTATTGCAAGTCGCGCGCGATGCGTGGTGATCTGCGACCCGCGATCGCCAGTCCGTTCCTCAATGAGTTGCCGCTTCAAGACATGCGGCAAATTGAATCCACGCCTCGTCAGGATTGGTTCGATAACGAATTCGATCAATCCAGCCAGTTCGATGATGACATGCCGGTTTTTCAGGTCAGTGATCGCGGCAGCGCGTCGAGTGCCGATTCATCAGGCGATGATTCATTTGATTTCGGTGCCAATCAAGCAGCCGTGGATGAATTTCCAGAAATTCAACAAGACACCAGCGATGTTCAGAAGCCTGCTGATGAGCCCTCGCCCTCGGAAGCCGCCAAAGCCAAGGCGGCCTCGTTCCTCAACAGCGTGAAGACCGCCGCTGATTTAGCAACTGGAGCGAGTGCTCCGCTGACTGCCTACCGCAAAGGATCCCGAGTGATGCATGAATCGTACGGCGAAGGCACGATCGTCAAAGTGAGCGGCCGTGGACCGAAATGCGTCGCCAAGATTGCCTTCGCTGACGGCGAGCACGATTTTCGGCTCGCCTTTGCCAAACTGCAGCTGCTCGATGACTGAACTCGGCGTCCGTGCCACGGCAAAGACACCGCCTGAGTCTACTGGTCGCTGATTGCACCGGGTTGGTAATCTGACAACGATCCCAGGTCCACTTTGTCGTGAAGGTCTTTCTGTAACTTTTGCAAGTCGGCAAAAAGCTGCTTAATGTTGCCCTGTTGGTCAGAGTCTGATGACAGGTCAAAGCGTTCCAACGGGTCTTGCTGGAGGTCGTACAGTCGATAGACCTTGGCGGCTGGATAGAGAATCAGCTTGTATCGATCGGTGCGAATGCTTCGCTGCTTGTCCAAGTAGGCACCATAGATGGCTTCATAAGGGCTGGCTTGTCCATCGATCATCGGCAGCAAACTGGTGAATTGAACATGCTCCGGTTTTTCAGCTCCAGCCAGTTGAAGCGTGGTCGGCATGATGTCCTGTAAGTACACCGGCGCGTCGATCTGTTTCTCGGCGGGGACTCCAGGGCCAACGACCATCAACGGCACACGTACGCTGTGATCATACAGGTTTTGCTTGCCCATCAATCCATGTTGGCCGCACGCCAGTCCATGGTCTGCCGTGAAAAAGATCCAGGTGTTGTCTGCTTTGCCGGTTGCTTCGACCGCATCCAGAATGCGACCGATCATGGCATCCATGTGCGTGATGATTGCGAAGTACTCTTGGCGATTGGTTTTGACCGCGACCTCGGTGCGAGGAAATGGAGCCAGCTTTTCATCGCGGAGTCCTTTGCCTGAGGCCATCTGTTCGGCGTAGGGATACACTGGCAAGAAGTTCTTGGGCATGCGAACGTTCTTCAGTGGATACTTGTTGACGTATTCAGCGGGCGACTGGCGCGGGTCGTGTGGAGCGTTAAACGCCAAATACATGAAGAACGGCTGATCGATCTGAGAGGCATCTTTCAGGAAAGACTCAGAGTGATTGGCAACGACCTCGCTCCAGTGTGTGCCTCCGGCCCAGAATCCGCCAAACTTTGGATCACTGGGAGACCAGGGGTCGGTGACTTCGCCCGTTTTTGGATCCACCAGGGGGCGGTTGTAGCCAGTGGGCGTCTGTTGAGGCATGCCGCCGCGGACGTCTTGGACAACATCAAAGGACTGATCCGCTTTGGCTCGGCAATGCCATTTCCCTGTCATGTACGTTTTGTAGCCGGCCGCCTGCATCTGAGGGCCCCACCAGCGTCCCGCTTGGCGTTCCTTGTCAGCCTCGCGATAGCGTGATTCGGCGTCCCAAATGAATCGCCCAGAGTTCAACATCATTCGGCTGGCCACGCAAACCGCGCCCGACCAAGAACCCATGTTGTAGGCGTGCGTAAACGTGGTGCCACGCTTGGCCAATCGATCCAGGTTGGGAGTTTCAACCTCTTCGTTGCCCAGGGCGGCAATCGTGTCAAAGCATTGGTCATCGGCAAAGATGAACACAATATTGGGTGGCTTGTTCTTTGTCTCCGCTGTCGCAGGGGCAGACAATTGACAAACCAACAGGCAAGCGAAAAGCGTTGAGGCAATCAGGTGGCGGAGCATCTGGAACCTTATTCAGGAGAGGAAGCGGGGAGAGGAATGGGAAGACGCCGGGCTGGCGTGCGCCACAAATAGGGTCGCAACCTATGATAGTTGCGTTGGCTGACCAGCCCTTCAGGAATCAAGCCGCGAAGCCATTTATTCCATTGACCATCGGTGCGGACGGCCGATCAGAGCTTCAAGGTCAGCAAAAAACTGGGGATAGGTTTTTCCGGTGCAGGCGGGATCCAAAATCTGCACGCCAGGCTGCCGCAATCCCGCCAGCGAGAGGCTCATCGCCATGCGGTGATCATGGTAGGTTTCCAGGACGGCGGGACTTAAGCTGGAACCGGACGCGGATTGTGGGGGCGGAGTGATGGTCAGCCCATCTTCGTGCTCGTCGACCCGTGCACCCAGCTTGCGAAGTTCCGTGGCCAAGTCACCGATCCGGTCGGTTTCCTTGTAGCGATTGTGGGCAACACCGCGAACGCGCGTCGGGCCGTCGGCGAACAACGCCACCACGGCCAGCGTTTGCACGGTATCGCTGATCGCATTCATGTCGATATCGATGCCTTGCGAAGCGCGACCACTGATGGTCATCGAATCGCTGCCAACGGCAAGCTTGCAGCCCATTTTGGCCAACACTTCACAGAATCCCACATCGCCTTGCATGGCGTCAGGGGTCAGGCCTTCGACGGTGACTTCGCCGCCAGTGATGGCCGCCGCCGCCCAAAAGTAACTGGCCGCTGAGGCGTCCGGTTCGATGGCGTACTGACTGGCTTGGTAGTTGCCATCAATGGTGACAGTGGCGGAGACGCCCTCCGCTGTGGCGTTATCGTCATACGTCAACTGAACCTCCGCGCCAAAGGAACGCATGACGTTGGCTGTCATGTCCACGTAGGGCTTGGAGACCAGTTCGCCGATGACTTCGACGGTGATCGATTGCGGTTTGCCGGTTGCTGCTTGAAGTTGGCCGGCAGCGATCGGGCAGGCCATCATCAAGCCGCTTAAGTACTGGCTGCTGATGCTGCCACCGACTTGAATGGTTTTGCCGTTCCAGCCTTGGGACTGAATCAGCACCGGGGGACAACCGTCGGCAGACAGCGCGGTAAGGTTTCCTTGTTGGACGGGCTGCAACGCATCAATCAAGTCCCCAATCGGACGTTGGTGCATCCTCGGCACACCCTGCAGCTGGTAGTGGCCGCCTGCCGCTGAAAGTGCGGCGGTTAAAAATCGGACCGTGGTGCCACTGTTGGCAATGAACAGTTCCTGGCAGTCACGCTCGGTTACGGTTGAGCTTGCTCGATTGGCCCAGCAGTCACCGTTGACATTCAGCTGAGTGCCAGCCGCTTCAACACTGATCTGAACGCCGCAGCGCTGCAGGCTGTCAATCATGACTGCCGTGTCTTCGCTGCGCAAGGCTCCCGTCACGTGAGACTGTCCTGGGGTCATTCCCGCGCAGATCAATGCACGGTTGGTGATGCTCTTGCTACCTGGAGGACGGATGGTGCCTCTGACCGGGCCACCGGGCTGAACGGAGACTTTGGAGGCAGTTTTGGCGGCAGACTGGTCGGCTGGAGCGGTAACGTCGGTGTCCACGTTTTCTTTGTTTGATGCAAGCTAGAACGGCAGGGAATTGCCACAGTATCGCATCAGATCCCCTCGCTCGGCAATCGCCCTGGGGAAAACAGGGAAAACAATCAGATCACCCCTCCCACTGGCCGGTCGCTCACAGCGTGAAGATTGTGTCGGCTGGGGACCAAAAATTGCCCCAAAACCATCAACGCCAGTGTCAGCATGTGGACGAACCAGACGTTGGCATCGTCGGTCATCACTGCATGCAGGGTCGCCAAGCTAACCGTCAGCAGGATTCCCATGAAGCAGCGTTCCGCCCAACGTAATCGGTTGCCAACCATTAGTTTGGTTGCCAGCAGTGCCCAGATTCCAATGGTCGGAATGATGGCCGCATGCAAGATGGCCAGAAGAATTGGTGAGCTGATCATGGCTTCGATGCCCTGTTCGGTGAGTGTGCTGCACGCCAAGGCGTCGCGAGAAGACTTCGTCGTTGGCCGCACTGTCACCGTTGCAAGTGCCAGCGCCAACAAGCATTACCATTTCAAGCCAGCGAAGGGGCGCGAAGATCAGACTTGAGACATTCTGTCAAATTTTGACATTTTGAATGTTTTTCTTTGCGGACTTCGAGTCCGTTTGGATTCCGGTCACTCACTGATGGTGGGGCGTTTGAGTTTCAATAACAGCCAGCCAACTTGGGCAAACGCTGCGTAACCTGCAAAGGCCCATGAGATCGGTTTCTGCGCGTCATCAGGACTCCATTCTTTGAAGTAGATCACAAGGAACACGCCAATGGCGAGGGCAACGGTGACGCAGGGGAACTGCCACCCATGCCATGGGTTGAGCGCACTGCGACGACGCGTTGCTAGATAGCAAATCAGAATCAGCAACGCCAGAATCGATAAGATGGGCCCACTGCCCATGATCGTTTCGATGTCCCAGAAGGCGAAGCCTGCACCAATTGGACAGCCAATCATCAGGATGACTGCCATGATTTGAACTAGGCGAATCGACAGCGGTGGAGGCCAGTCTTCTTGGGCCGCTGAAACCTGACTGAGATGAGAGACCTCAGCGGTGGGCGCGTAGGGATTGATCGCTGGATCGTCCTCATTTGACTCGAATCGATGCGTCAATGGATCGGATCTCTTTCGTTCGCTGGTGTGCTACAGTTTTGGGATTGCAGGTGTGCTACAGTTTTGGGATTGCCGGTGGCTCGTTGGCCATCCGTGGATTATTCCCGTCCGCCTCGGCTGGAGAGGCTTGGTCTAATTGAGCAATCCATTCCGCAGGGTCTGTCCCATAATCTTCGTTGGTGACGTTGCGAAGGCTATTGATTGCCAGGTCAGTGGTCGCCGGGTTTAAATCGTCGAGCACTAAACGCAGCGAATTCACAGCGGTTTTACCATCGTGCTGAGCGATCGCTTCGATCGCGGCGTGCTTCACGTCCAATTCACTTGTTGAACCAATCGTGGTGGCCAAAATCTGTGCTGCGCGGGGTTCGTTGCGGTCGCCAAGCGCTTTGCAGGCTTGCATTTGAACGATCAAGTTGTCGTCCTTGAGACCCGTTTCGATCAGCGTCAAGGCGTCAGGAGTGGCGACTTTAGCGGCCGTTAAAACGCACAGGCGGCGCATCTCTGGGCTCGGATCGGATTCCATGATGTTCTGGACTTGTTGGTACCAGAACGCTTGTTCTTTGGGCTCCATGCGGTCGATGACCTTGGCCAATTTTTGCAACTCTTGTCGTCGCTGGTGGTCTGTGACGCCGAACGCGCGATCCTGCTGCCATTCGTGATGGAAGTAGGGATTCGTATATTTCAAAGCATACAGCGGCCCATCGTGGCAACCAGTCAAACTGGAAATCACGGTGGCAGCGATGATGTATCCACACACCGCCTGGCGGCAAACGCTGCCGCGGAGTGATGGAGTGGACGGGGAAAGCTTGGGTTTAGCGGAGAGGGACATCCGTTATCCTGGGATTCATACCAACAGTACGAGACGCATCTCGGGTCCGGCGTACGGTCAACGGAGTACCAAAGATTAAACCGCTCTTGAAAGGGCAATTTCAGGGGATTTCAAACTTGAAACGATTCGCGTTCAGGCGGCGATCGGCGAGTCTTTGCCCGGATTGTCGCAGGCTCCTTGCTTGCCACCCTGGGCTGGGGCCGCCAGCAGAGTCCCCAGCAAGATCCGCCAGCAGACGGTTCTCAGTGGCCGAGGGAGCGTTCGAAGGAGCGCCGAGGGAGCGTTAGGACGTCTCTGGGGCTCGGTCGAGAGAATAGGCCCGGCCACGCTGGCATTAAAAAAGGCCGGTTCGTTTCCGAACCGGCCTGAGATCATTTGTTCATCGCGTTGATGCTTAAGCCAATCCAAACTGGTCGGCGGCCAAGACGTTGATTAGGTCGTCATCGTCGTCGTCGGCCACCAAAGCCAAGTCAGCTTGTTGAGCCGCTCCGCCAAGGCCTTCGCCCTCACCCGTGTTGATGCCAAAGTTTTGCGACAGGTAGTTGATCACCTTGATCGCGTCCAAAGGCGTGGTGCGGAAGTCGCCGTTGACGTCGGTGAACAGGTGTTTTTTGCCCGGAGTCGATTCGCCCTCGGGGTTCGCTCCCAGGGATGTGATCACATTGATCGCGTCCAGTGGAGTGACTCGTCCGTCACCGTTAACGTCTTCTGGCAGAATGCTGTTCTGCAGCGAGTTGGCTGGCTTGAGTGTGATGTCCAGCACGTCGTAACGAATGTGGGATCGCTCAACCGAGTTGTTGAATCCACCCAGCAGTGTGTCGTGGAACGGCAGGCTTTCCACGGGGCCGCTGATGATCTGCGTTGGCTGATCGAACAAGGCACTTCCGGTGGCGTCGAAGAAGATCGTTGCAACCAAGCTGGGCTCATCGACAGGGCGAGTGCCTTGCAGGTACTCGTTGGCGATGTTTAGCTTCAGTGCAGTCCCGAATTCATCAACGATGCCAGGTCGGCGAGCACTACCCGAAGCGACGGTGCCGTCCCAAAGCGGGCCGAAGGTCACGTCAAATCCAAGCAGCGGGTCACGGCCTTCGGCGGTGTCGGCGACGGTGATCAAATCACTGTCAAACATCATGTCTTGGAAAGCGGCGAAGACGAACGATGACGTGATGCCGCGAATGTCTTCTGCATAGAACTGAACGCCGAAGCGATCACCGGTGGTGACTTCGTTGTTCAGGATTGGATTGCCGTCGGCATCAACCAACGCCATGGTCAAATCAACTTCATCGTCGTTGAACGAGTTGGTTCCAACGTTGAGAGTGACTTCCGCTCGGCTGACCACGCCATCAAGAGTTGTGATGGTGTAGGTGAACGATGCAAACCCGCTCACGTTATCCGCTGGGGTGAAGGCCAGGACATCGTCCGTCAAATCACCCGGTGTGCCATTGATGTCGACGACATCGATTTCCCCGAGCGTGTTGCTGAAGTTAACAGAGATATCTGTCAACTGGCCTGTCTCGCCGAATTGATCGTTGGCCAGGACATCCAGAATGAATGGCTGTTCAGAGCCAGGGACAATCAATCGACCTTCGGAATCCAGAGCTTCGGGGAAGGAGTCATCGATGGCAGCTGGGAACACGCCGTTGGCAGGAGGAAAAATCTCCAGTTCAGTGCTTCCGAAACGCATCTGTGGAACGGTGGTTGGCGAGTTCTCTTCGCCGATCAATACCGTTTCAAAATTGTTGACGTCGGTGGGATCGCCCTTGAAGCTTGCAATCCCGCTGGAGTCGGCCTTCATCTTGATGGTGAACAGGACGGTTGGGCCAGAGTGGGTCACAAACAGCGGGTGTGAGCTGTTGTTCTGGTTGGCGTTTCCTGGAGGCTGAACGGCACCGAAGTATTCCAGCAGCCCGGGAATCTCTGCACTACCGGTGGTCAGGTTGGTCGCTCCAGTGCTGCTAAAGAGTTCTCCGAACTCGACATCAATGTTGCCTGCACCGTCGGTGACTGGTGAGACCAGGAAGTCGGTGTAAAGAACGTCCAAGAAAGCCGAAGCCAAACCGTCAAACGCGTTGGCAGGATTGTCTAGGTCGTCAACGGTGACTTGCAAGTAAAACTCTTCACCCACCTCGATGCTGCCGGGGATCGGCTGGCGGTTGGGGAAGTCAAGCACTTGCAGATCGAATTCCACGCGGTCATCCAGGTTGGCACCTGGTAGCGTGTTGATCGTCACTTGAGCCGTGCTGAACTCGCCATTGGCGTCCGAGATCGTATAGAAGAACTGCTCGGTTCCGCTGAAGCTCGGCTGGGGTGTGTAACGGATGGTTTGCTGGCCACCTTCGATGGTGACCTGGCCACCTTGGTCACCGGCGGTGACACTGACGATTTGAGTTCCGCCAACAAGACTGAAAATGTCGTTGTCCAAGACGTTCAGCGGCTGGTTGCTGACGGTTGATGGGAATTCAAAGATGTCGTCAACAGCGATCGGCTTGTTGGACTGGAAGGTCACATTGACTTCAACTCGCGTCGCTGGTTCATTTAGGGCGGGGTAGATGTTGCCGTTTTGATCCTGAACGCGGTAACCGAACGAATCACGTCCGACAAAGCCATTCGGTGGTGTGTAGATCACCGAGCGGCCGTCTTGACTGATTTGGACTGTTCCGGCGGTGTCTGTGGCGTCGGTTCGATCGACTTCCAGTTGAACGCTGGAGCTTTCGAAGTCATTGGCCAAGACAAAGATTTGATTGGCGACGCTGTTTCGTGTCACCGTGACGCTGTCCGCGTTTGTGATGCTTGCTTCTTCCAGGATGTCGATCTGGTGATCTTCAACTTCGCCTAGGTCCGCTTCGCCATTGGGGCCCAAGTTCAGAGTGGGGCTGTAGCGGAATCGAGTGAAGGTGCTGCCGACAACGGCATCCTCTGGAACGACGACAGGCAAGTTGTTCACGCCGTTACTGAGCGGCACGTTGGTGAAGACTTGTTCGTCGTTGTCGAACGTTCCACTCGCATCGAAGTCAACCCAGCCTTGCAGGTAGGCAGGCTCTCCACTGGTGTTGCGAATGTAAACGTCGATCGCTCCTGTGCCACCAGGTCCAAAGGGAGCGGTCAGCGAAATGCCGTCCTCGTCGTCGATGCCGTTGTTGTCATCACCCAAGGCCGTGGATGAAGGGGCACCGTTGGTCTCGCGGTCGACTAGCAAGCCAAGTCCAATGTTGGAGCTCAAGCCGTGGCTGGGACCACCACTGGTCGAAAAGGTGCCGTAGGTGTCCGGTGCGTCCCCGTAATCTCGCGAGGGCAGCAATCCGAAGAAGAAGTTTTCTGTCAACGCGATGCCGTCAAAGTCGACACTGTATTCGCTTCCCACCGGAGAGGTTTGCTGGAAGCCAGCTGGAACGTCAGCACGCAGTGTGTAGGTGCCAGCTCCGGGGAATTCGATGCGGTAGCGGCCGTTGGCGTCCGAGACGGCGGTCACGTCGCCAGCGTCCAGGATGTCGTTGTCGTTTTGATCCAAGTAAACGGTGACGCCCTGCAGGCCAGGCTCGGTGTTGTCTGGATTGCCGTTGCCGTTGAAATCGGCGAAGACGACGCCGTCGGCGTCAGGGATCAACTTGTAGAAACCAAAGTTGACGTCCGTTGCTCCGCCGGCAGCTGCGACAGGGTTTGTGCTTGTGGAAACGTATTGCACGTCGGGAACCGCAACGATGTTCCATTGCATGCCCGCTGCGACCAACAGTGAGTAGTTGCCGTTTACATCGGTCACATCGGATGGTTCCGATGGATCTTGAACGCCATCACCATCGACGTCAGCGAAGATCGTGACGCCTTCCAGGCCGACTTCACCGGCGAATCGTCCGTCTTGGTTCGCATCGTTCCAGGCAGTCCCGGAAATCGGCGTCCCAATGGTGCCTGTTGACAAGCTGTGGGATAGCGAGGGGCCGGTTCGGCTGTATCCAAGCAACCCTTCGTTCAGATCAAACGCGTCCGTATCAGGGAAAATGGAGTTCGTGTCGTCAGCGGTACCGTACACGCCGTCGAAACCAACGCCCAGGTCGCCCTGTTCGATGACTAACGGGCCAGGACCATCAACGATGTTGTAAATTGTGTTGGTGCCATCGGTGTGTCGTTCACCAAACGTGTGTGCCGCTTCGTGCACAATCGTGTTGGCAATCAGTCGCGCCATGGCGGACGACTGTGAAGCCGAAGGCGACAATGGAATGGTTGCCGCACCGGGAACCGCATCCATTAAGACCAAGCCGATTTCGCTGGTATCAAAGTTGCCGACGTCAACCGACTGGGCAATGCCTAGCAGGCCGGTTAAACCCACGTCCGCTTCTTCAGCACCCACCAGCATACGCGTTAGCAGCGGGTTGGATGACAGATTGAGGTCGTAATATTGCGAATCCGGATCACGCAGGCTAATCAGCTCTGGGACCTCATTGGATCCGATGATCTCAATCCCAAAGTCGCCACCGACGCCGGTCGAGTCGTAGTCACCGTTGGTGCCGAAGGTCGCCAGCGTCCCAAACGCTCGCCGAACCTCTTCCATGATCTCTTCTTGCAGTTCGATGATGTCAACCGCGTTCGGGTTGGTGAACCCAAGCACGTCGAGGTTTTCCTGCAACGATGGGAAGCGAACCAGGCCGCGGGGCAGAGTACTGCCAGAGATCAAGTCGGTTGAGTAGTAACCGCCGTCAAAGTCGACGTACAAGATCTGCTTGGTGCCTACTGGAGTTTGTTCCATAATGGGGCGATACACTCGCATGCCCATCGAGTAGACCGATGTATTGAAGGTCGGTGCCAAAGCAATGTAGTAACGGCCGTCTTCAGGAATCACCTGAGCGGCAACCGCACTGCCCACATCTTGAAGCGGCGACCCATCGCCGTAGAGAATCGCTTGGCTGTCGTCAGCACCAAAGTAGAACTGCCCAGGACGCGATGTCCCTTCCCCGTAGTAAACCGACATGTTGCCCACTGCGCCGGTCAACGCCAAGTCAAGAATGTCACCGGCTCGCAAGTCGACCGCATAGGTGTCGACGTCGGTGATGAAACGCCCCTGAGCGTTCCGCGTTGAACTCATCTGACCATTCAGGTCAATGGTGTTCTGCTGACCAGGCAGCGTTCCCAGAGGCACGAACTCGGCGCTGTTGAACGTGTCATTACCGCCAGGGCTGTTCGCCAATTCTTGCTCGTTGAACTGGTACGCCGCAACCGTGCCGACGTTACGAGGAAGCTGGGGTTCAAAAATCGATGGATCAATGGTCACCGCTAGCATGCGACGGTCTTCCATGGTTTCCATCAGCAAACGCCGCTTCTGTTCCGCACTTCGGCGGACGTCAGCGCGTTTGCGGAGTTTTGAACTAGCGTTGCGAGTTGTTTTCGAATTCGATCGGTGGGTCATCGACTATCTCTACCAAACGTGTCAGGCCGCCTAAGGCAGCAGTGACGATGGAGCGGGGTGTTGCACGCGGGATTCCATTGAATCAAATCTGATGGAATCTCGCGTCGTTTTCATTCCGTTTCTCTCAACTGTCTTCGCTAACCAGCGAAGGTCAGCCTCACTAAGTCGTGGAGGGAAAACCGTCATCGGAAGAGGTGACCCTTCCAGACCGTTTCCCCGCCAAAGCTCACTCTGGAGATTGGGGGGGTAGCTTAAGGGGGCTGGGTTATCTGGACAAGTTGATGTGCGATTCTAATTAGGGCTTGGGCAGTGTCAACGAATCGTGGTTGATGAGACGACCAACGTTTTGTGCAAGTTCCGGAAGAATCGCGGAATATCCTCCAAATTCGGCATTGCTATCAAGAATTTTGAGGCAGAATTTACTTCTATTGCTTGTAAATCCCGGAATACAGAATGCTACGGGCTCAGATTGAGAAGATTTCCTCCTTTGCCTGATCGCCGCTGATGATCTTGAATTCTTTCTTTCGCAGTGGTCCAGAAGTTCACTAATTTACGCAGCTTGCCAGCCGCAGTTCTGGTCGGCTTACCGTAACTCCCCATGCCCCCGGTTCTGGTGCCACCAATTCTCTTTTGCGGTGGTTTGTGTCGACTGATCGCCAGAGGGCGGTCCGCCATCAGTTCATTGGTGGGGTGTTTCTTTGGTGTGTTGCCTGGCACCAGTGGAGTCGGCGGTCTCGGGACGTTTTCGGGTCAGCCAAGCGTGGATCGATGCTGTTTGTCTCCCGGATTGCAGTTTGTTGGGGGCAGGTGTACCGTCATGCCAGCGGGGCGTGTTGCCGGTCCATGGGCTTGACGGCCTGGCATTGGACCACAGATGGCCCTGTCATTGCAAATTCGCCAAAAAAAGTCATTGAAAATTCGCCAAACCGGGCAAGATCAACAGAGGAAAAGACCGTTTATGACCGCGATCAAGCATTTCGAATTGTCACTGCGAACGGAAACCTATGACTATCGAACGCCGATGAAGTTTGGCGGTCGTGTCGTCAATGACGTAGCGGTGTTGTCGGTTGACTGTGAAATGCAAACGCAGTCCGGGACGGCTGCGGGGCAAAATCGCGGCCTGGGATCCATGACCATGGGCATCGCCTGGGCTTGGCCAAGCAAGCAGGTTGACGATGAGACCAAATTGCAAGCGGTGATCGCCTTGGCTGGCGAGCTTGCCGCGGCGTACCAAGCAGTTGATCAGCAAGGGCATGCGATGGATGTCTGTCACCGCGTGTCCCCGTTACAGAAGGCGGCAGCGATCAAGGTCCAACAAGAGTTACAGTTGCCCGAAGCGATTCCCGAGCTGGCAATCTTGCTGGCCGGTTCGCCTCTCGAGTCTGCGATCTTTGATGCGCAGGGCAAGGCTGCCGGTGTCAGCAGTTACCAATTGCTCTCGCGCGACCATCTGACGCATGACATGGGGCACTACCTGGACCAGGAGTTTGACGGGCTTCACTTGTCAGATCTGATCAACAGTACGCCCGTTGCTCGCATGCCGCTGTATCACTTGGTCGGTGCCCTGGATCCACTGACGGATGATGAAGTCACCGAGCCACTGGATGACGGTTTGCCGGTGACGCTGGGGGAGTGGATCAATCGCAATGGGCTAAGCCACTTGAAAATTAAGCTGGACGGTGATGATTTAGATTGGGATGTTGCTCGGGTGGCCAAGATTGACAAAGTCGCCAGCGAATCGCGAGACGTTGATTGGGCGTATTCATTGGATTTCAATGAGCGCTGCCAGGACGAAGCCTATGTCTTGGAATTGCTAGAGCGTTTGGAAGCGATGGGAGGCAAGGTCTATGACCGCATCCAGTACATTGAACAGCCAACCAATCGTGACTTGGAATCCCCCGGCCAGCCCACCATGTTCCGGGCTGCCAAGCGTCGTCCCGTGGTGATCGACGAATCCTTGGTCGGTTTGGAAAGCTTGCGTTTGGCTGCCAGCCAAGGCTACAGTGGTATCGCCTTAAAAGCCTGCAAGGGTCACAGCGAAGCGTTGTTGCTGGGCGCGGTGGCTCGGCATTTAGGCATGTTCTTGTGCGTGCAGGATTTAACCTGCGTAGGCGCCTCTCTGTTGCACAGCGCTTCACTGGCTGCACACATTCCTTCGGTCGCGGCCGTCGAGAGCAACGGTCGGCAATATGCACCGGCTGGAAATCAGCGTTGGATGGAACGCTTTGGCGACTTCTTTGAAATCCGCGATGGTCAGATCCCAACCGGTCAGCTCAATGGACCAGGGCTGGGGTATGGAAGTGATCCCTGCTTGGATTGATCAATCCGTTTCAGTTGATCAATGCATTTCAGTTGATCAATGCATTTCAGTTGATTAGGGAACTGCAGCGATGAAGCCAATGATTGCAGCCGCTTCGACCAGTGCTGCCCGGCGCTGGTAGGGTGCTCGCTGCTTCAGGCGTGGCACACAGGAGCCAGCGCGGTAATAACCCAGCGTGTACTGGCATTCACAGGGCGGATTG
The DNA here is from genome assembly GCA_007745635.1 of Stieleria bergensis. GTDB lineage: Bacteria > Planctomycetota > Planctomycetia > Pirellulales > Pirellulaceae > Stieleria > Stieleria bergensis. The sequence goes on along the minus strand of CP036272.1, from coordinate 4,706,833 downwards.
ATGGTGGCCAAGTAGGGCAACAAGACAATCTGAGCGGCCATCCGTCCACTGCTGACCAAGGGCTGGATCGCGGGATGGCGTTGATGCCCATGTCGTTCCAGCATTCGATCTTCAAAGTACAGTGGATGGTGAAACGTGTTAGGCGCCTTCCAGGCATAGCTGTTCCACTGCCATTGGCCGGCACGATCTGCAGGGGATTCCGGCAAGGGAATCTCTGATGCCTCCGCTAGTTGCTCCACGCCGATTGGCACGACGCCGTTGCCAATCTGGTCTTGGCGAGTGGTCAACGCGCGAATGTTTGGCAACTTAAAGTGTCCGTCAGAGAAGGAGGCTTTGCGATCTTGAAACTGCATGTTGTCGGTGGGGGCGACGATGCTTTGCGCGGGAGCCGTCTGCAGATCGATGCCTGGAGTTGCAACCGGTTCAACGCTGTCTGTGCCCGCAGCGGGCTGGTCTTGAGTCTCGTCTTGAGCAATCGGCTCCAGTGATTCAGCGGCGGGCTCTTGAGCGTTGGTCACAAGCGTTGCAGCCTGTGTGTCGGGGGTGGTGAGACCACGCTGGAGATCATCGATGTGGATCGGGGACGCTTGGCGCTGAAGCGGCTGAACCAGAATGGTTTGTGTGTTTGCTGGATCGCTGGTTGTGGCGGGGCGATTGAGTTGTTGGCCCAGTGCGGTACTACTCAGCAGGGTGCTACTCAGCAGGCTCGACATGAGGACCGCGCCGATGGTGTTTTTCGCAGCGCGTGTGCTGGATGAAAAAAGCAGACGTGTCATCGACAAAGCTCCGTTCAAGTTCAAGGGTTCAGCCGCAGCGCATGATGATCGCACCTGATGCTGCTCTCATTGCTTCGACCTCTTTTCTTGTTAACCAAAGAAAATTGCGACCAATCGCCAGGGCTCACGCAATGCGGCAAAACTTGTTAACGCGAAACCATTGTCTAGCCGTTAGACTTTATCAGTCTTTTCCTTCACAACAGTGGGGGGATGGCGGTCTGCCGGTTAAGCTGGGGCTCCGTCGCAGGCCGTTGAATGCCTGTCTTTCCTTGCTTGATGAGGGCGTTTCGCCATGGTGGCCGTAAAGCTTGAAGAGGTTTCGCTGTTCTACGGCAATCAGGCTGCGCTGCGAGAATTGTCCTGCACCGTTGGTCCCGGCCAGTACGTGGTGGTGCTGGGAGCCAGTGCGAGTGGCAAATCGACTTTGTTGCGAGTGATCGCTGGGCTGGTTTTCCCTCACGCCGGGAGAGTCTATTTCTCGGACGTTGACGCCACGGGGTTGCCACCGCGCAAACGCGATGTTGCTTGGGTGCCTCAGGCCGGCGGCCTGTATCCGCATCTGACGATCGAAAAGAACATCCAAGTGGCAATGCGTGGTCGGGTGGCTAAGTCAAAGCGGGCCCAGCAGTTAAGCATGGCGCTCGATCGTGTCGGTCTGGTCGAACAGCGAGACCGGTTGCCGCAGCAGTTAAGCGGCGGTCAGCAACGCAGAGCCTCGCTAGCGCGTGCGATCGCAACCGAACCGGCGGTGCTCTTGCTGGACGAACCGCTCTCGGCGCTTGATGCCGGGCTGCGTTTGCCGCTCGAAAGAGACTTGGCCGAGTTACATCGCAGTCGGCAAGAGGGCGTTGCGGTGTCCTCCGGCAGTGTCACCATTCATGTGACTCATGATGGGCAAGAGGCCATGCGACTGGCCGATCAGATTGTTGTGCTGGACAAAGGCCAAGTGGTTCAGAGCGGCGAACCGGAGCAGGTGGCAAGTCGTCCCGCCACCGCGTCGCTTGCCGCGGCACTGGGCAAGTCCCTGTTCATTAGCCTGCCTCTGCAATCTGTGGCAGGCGGTTGGCAGGATGAGCGGGGCAATGCAATGCCTGAAGTTTGGTCTCAGACCCTGTCGAAGTTGCCCCCTGATGCCCAGCGCGTTTCACTCGGCTACTACCAACATCAAGCACGACCCGCAGCGGCGGATGTGAAACAGGCAGACGACTGGTACGACGCCATCAATCACAACGTAGTGCGTGTTCAGGACACGCATGTGTTCGCCGATGGGCGTCGCCAGTGAAAGCGGCATGTGGCCGCTTTTCGTGATGGCGAATCGGGCGCGTTCAAAGCGCCGTGCCTGTCCGACTAGGCGGTGGCACCGACGGGCAGTTCTGCCACTTGATAGGCACGCGAGCGGAACAGGAAGTCGATGATGTTGCCTTCGTGAGGCTGCAACCAGTTCAAGCGATTCGTTGGAATCGGGCCCACGTTCAAGCGATCGATCTCGGTGCAGGCACCTGCCGCTTCGATGAAGCTCTCGTCACGCGTCAGCACCGTGCCAACCAAGGTGGGGCCAATGCGACGCAGCATTTCAGCCTGTGGACATTCCACCACGCTGACAAACGGGAACATGTACTCCTTCATCGCCACGCCACGTTCGGGCGAATCGGCGTGAACGACCATCGGACGCAGGTAAGCGCAGTGCTCTTTTTCGATCAGCTTTTCACCGTAATCGGCCGTCATGTCAGTGACACCGGATTCGGCCAGGTCTTGCTCGACCATGGCATAGGTCCCGGTGGCCATCGCGGGGACCGTGAAGGCCGCCAGTTGAGCTCCCGGGTCAGTCGGTGGCAACACATCGACTGAACCGATGCGTTCGGCGATCGCTTGCGAGATCTCACGCGTGTGGCGGCTGGCCCAGATGCCACTGCAGTTGATGCATGAGCGACCACTGTTGCTGAGGACGCTTTCGACCATCATGTCCAGGTACAGTTCCCAGTCGTCGACGACGTCATCACAGAGGATGACTTTCGACCAACCAGGGCCGTGGGCTTGCACCTTGGGATTGCCCGCGTGTTGGGCCACCGTTTGAGCGCTGCCGAAGATCATGCTGCGTGGCGTTTTGGTCATGATCGCACCACCGGCATCGTGTCCACCGGGATACAGGCCGAAAGCTTCGCGAGGGACACCGGCTTCGATGAACGCGGAAACCATCCGGTACGGCGTCCACGGCTCTTGCGAACCCGGTTTCAGTGCCAGGCCAACCTGCAGCGGAATCGCCGGCAGCCAGAGGGTATGCACACCAGGCGAATTGTTCGGCAACACGGCGCCCAAGATGGGGGTCTGAGCCTGATAGCTGACCGTCACGCCGCGGCCTTCGTCACCGTAACCACGCGACAGAATGCTGAGGTCTAAGCCGCGTGTCAGGCACTGGAGGATCTCTTCCATGTTTGCCAGCACGAAGCCGTTCTTCTTCATGTTGGAACGGCACATGTGTTCAGGCAAACCGGTGGATGCCGACTGCTGGTGAACGAACTGATCGACCGATTGAGTGCTGTCGCCCACGGGCAGATCCGCTGACTCGAACAGTTCAGCAGCTTTCTTGCACATCGACAGCAACTCGTCAGGCGAGTGTTGCAACAAGGCCTTGCGGGCATTGCCGGCACGCTTCATATCGCGGGCAACAATTCCACCGCCTACGGAACCGAAACGGGCAATCGGCTCTCCGGTGTCGAAGTGAACAACGTCCTTAAGCTCCATGGATTCGTAGGGCTTGCCCCAGCGAAGCGGTTGCAACGTGATCATACAAGTTAACTCAAGCAAAAAGTAAAATTGAATCGAAAGCTTTCACGCAGACGCCACGCAGTGCGACGTGACGTCATGAAGAAAGCAAAGTTTTGAAGGGGACGGATGAATGAGCGGCCGTTAATAGACGCCCACTGTGGTTCCGCTGGCGATTTCGTGGAAGGGGCGAACGCCACTGACTCCATCCCAGGGATAGGTGTCGAAGGGAGCTTCGCGTTCGCCTTCGTCGCGTTCCATGAAGCCCGGTACGAAGAACTCATCGGTCAACGTGTAAAGCTTCACACGTCCGGTCTGACCATAACCGACCACTTGGTTGTAATCTTCGAACTCGACGACTTCTGTGACCGCGCGAGGTTGGGGAGCGTAGTAGCTGATCTTGTATTCATCAGCGGCGGTGATCGGCTTGCTGCAGGCCAGACCCATCAACGTGTTTCCGTAGGTCGGAGTCATGAAGACGCCGCCTTCTTCGACCGGACCACCCAGCAATTCCTCGACACAGAACCGCGTCCACTGGGGAGTGAATTCGGTTCCGCCAGAGAAGATGCCTTTGATGCCAACTTCTTGCAGGCTGGTGCCACGATCTTCCAGGGCATCGCCCAAGGATTCCAGCAGTTTCGGGGTTGCGAACATGCACTGGATATTGTGTCCGGCAGTCAGCACCGTGACGGCTTGGTCAATGCAGTGTTTCTTGTATTCTTCAAGGTGTTCCATCCAGCCTTTCTTGATCAACTTGACCACCCATCGTGGGTCCAGGTCGATGCAGAAGCACATGCCGTCGCGATGCTGTGCCAGGTGTTCGACAGCCAGTCGCAGTCGACGCGGCCCACTGGGGCCCAGCATCAGCCAGTTGGCCCCGCGGGGAAAATGTTCATCCGGCAAGGTTTCGCTGAACAGCTCGTAGTCTTTCCAGTGGTCTTCGATCACCATCCGGCTCTTGGGTATCCCCGTCGTTCCACCGGTTTCAAACACGTAGACCGGTTTGCCAGCATGCCCTTTGGGAACCCAGCGATCGACCGGACCACCGCGAAGCCACTCGTCCTCGAATAGAGGAAACTTCTTGAGGTCGTCAAAGCTCTTGACGTCCGAGAGTGGATCGAAATTTAGCTCGCGTTTCTTTTCCAGCCAAAACGGGCTGCCGGTTTCATCACTGAAGTGCCAGTGCACGGTCTTCAAAGTGTGTTCATTAAGACGGCCACGAGCCGCTGAGGCAGCTGCCGCCACCTGCTCGCTGATTGAAGTTTGAGCTGAACTCATAAGGTTATCGATCTTGCGGAGGGAAGTTGTGGTAGGAGAGTTTATTGAGCTGGCAAATGGAGCTGGCGATCGGTCAGTCAGAACCCTTGGTAAGGCAATCCCGTTGGGCGGGACGCCGAATCAGCTGCGGTGTGACAGCCTTGGGAAACCGCTCGGTCCCAAATTTGGCATGTAAACAATGTAACTTGGCCCAACAGTTTAGTTAACACCCCCTGAAACCGGGCGTTGGAACAGGTCGGAATATGAATCGACTTTCAATAAAAGCAGTTGCGGAGGGAACATTGCGGTGAGGTCATTGCGGAGGGATCAGCAGCCAGCGAATCAAGCCCCGCCCGCTTCGCCAGCCTTGTTCCACCCGTGATTTGCACGGCAAGGCAACTGCCAAAGCGTGATCAAGGGCGGGAATGTATTGTTGCCGCTGTTTAGGGGCGACGAAAGCACTCGCTGCCAAACCGCTTGCGATTGCCCGCCGACGTTCTCGCTCTGTGTCGGTGCGTGAATCGGCGCACGAAATGACTGAAATGACAAACAGATAAACCGCGCCGTTGGGCGGTGAGTTTACCGTTTACCATGACGCTAGCACGGGCGGTCAGCAGGCAATCCGCTGGGGGGCAAGCCAGGCGAGAAGAGGCTGGCTAGGAGAAGCCACCAATGAGAAGCCGCCCATAAAAAGCTCAGGCGGTCGTCGTGCGGCACGCTCGTCTTACGGATTGACCGGGCTCGCTGGTGGAGCGATGTTGACCGGATCATTGTCTTGGTTGGCCACTGCGGCACCGATAACAATGGCTGCTGCGGCAGCCGCTGCACCACCGCTTCCGCCAGCACCTCCGCCTCCACCGCCCCCGCCGCCACCTGCAGCGTTTGCGACTTCTGGCTCGGCAGCGAGTTCTTCTTCGTCTTCCGGCTCTTCCTCTTCTTCAACATCAGCCAATTGACCAATTTGAAGCACGAAGATGTTAGCGGGATCGATCGGTTGGCTCACGTAGCTGATGGTGTCGCTGGGCTGTGAGCGAGCTTGGCTTTGTTCTTTAGACAGCAGGTTGACTCCCATCACGCCGACACCATCGGCCCCAGCGGCGACCACGGTGTAACTGCCTGCAGGCAGGTTGGCGATAAAGAAGTCACCTTCCGTGTTGGTGACCGTTCGTGCGACCCAGCGATCGCCCCGATAGATCAGAACGTTGGTGCCAACGGATGCCATTTGAGCATCATCCTTAGAGAATCCCGCAACGTTGATTCGGCCACGCAGCCCCTCTTTGCGTTGCAGGATCTCAGTGATGCTCCCCTTGGCCGCGCGATCGGTTTCCAGTGGATTGAACTGGGGGTCAAAGTTTGCCAACGATTTGGCTGTGTCACCCTGATAACGCAAAGCGATCTCCTTGACCAATTGAGGAGAGATCAGTCCGGCGGTGAATTCAAAATGATCCGGGGCCTCAATGTCGGCTGACATGACATGCAGTGTGCCGTAGCCGAACGCGTTTGCGCCGCTGATCTGCAGCGTGTAAACTCCGGCGGTCAGGTTGGGGAATTGAAATCGGCCGCGCGGGTTGGCAACGGTTTTGGCAATGACTTCCTGGTCCGATGAGCGAATCAATGCGACGCGGGCATTTCTCAGCGATTGGATGCTCTGATTCTTGACCGTGATCGCTCGACCGGTCACCAGACCCTGCTGATCAGGTTTGACCCACTGGTGCTGGGACACATCAATGGTCTGAGCAGAAGCCTGGCGTGTGGCCAGAGCGACAACCATTAGAATCAGCAACGAAGCGAGCCTGGAAATACCACTGAAGGATGTCATCGAGCTTGTCCGGCGTCTTGGCAGAAAAGAGTGGGGATTACAGACAAACTATAGATGTCGAATGCCCGTCTTGCAATCAAACCACCCCTTAATTCGCAGGCTGTCACCCTGATTGTGGTTGTTTGAAGGCGTCCAGCTGGAAGCAGAAGTGACGCTTGATGCCTCTGTGGAGTGGTTTTTGGCCAGGCTTGGCGGCCGATTCAGGGCGAGAACCCCGCCTGATGGTGCGGCGCCAAGGGGGCCGCAGGCAGGTGGACACCGAGCGTTTCGCCCGATGTTTGGGCGTTGCCGGAGAGATGCCGGAGAGATGCCGAGGTGGAATCCGTTCGGGACCGAAGCTCTCTTAGGGAACCGCAGGGCTGCTTGCGTTTGGCGATGCGATGCCTTCGCCTTCGCCGCCAAGTAATCCGCTCAGCCCAGCGACGCTCCCAGCTCCGATTGAGCTCACTCCAGCAGCGCCACCCGCAGCAGCGCCACCGGCTCCGCCAACGCCAGCGGTCAGTCCGCCTGCCGCCGCCGCCGCGCCCCCCGCAGTTGAGGTCGGTGCCACAGACGATATTGAACCGCTGACTTCTTGCTGCAGCGGCTGGAAGGATTGACCTACATTCGCCAAGTTGATTTGAATCGTCGGCGTTCCCGACGTCTGTAGCATGACCGCTGCGACCGGTTTGACGGTTGCCGAGGCCTGGCGAGTGACCAGTTGGAGTTGGCCGGCTGGCATTCGAAAGCTCAGCGGACCTCGCCCCCTGCTCTGCGGTAAGTCTTGCAACAGGTTGGGCGCCTGTTCGGCAACGCCATTGCGTTTGACGTGCAGGGGAACAATCGCTGCGCCTGATTGATGGAACACCGCCAGAGTTGAGACGCCGGGACGAACGGTTTCAAAGAAAAACACCCCGTCCTGGTCTGTCGTGGTGCGTGACACGATGACATCACCACGCAACAACAGAACGTTTGCGCGATGTGCCGTCGTTGATTTGCCTTTTGTCTTGGTCGGTCCGACGACGATGCCGTTTAATGATCGGTCGGTCTCAACGTGCAAGTCTTGATGCGTGGGAAGCGTCGGTGAGAGCTTTTGATTGACGAAAGTCCTGCGATCGTCGTGCTCATTGATCACTGGTTCTTGCACCATGTAACGTTCAACCAGTTGGTGCAGTCGACGCGTTGACAGCATCGCCGTAGGGATCGTCATCGTCGCCATTGCTCCGTCAGTCGCCATTGATTCGTCTGCTGGGGGGGCGCTGGCTTGAAAGAAAAAGCGGTGCATGACAACGGTTTCAGGACCGCGAATGTAAGCAGAGTAGCTGCCGGTGGGCAGTTGCTCGGCGACAAAGAAGCCCGCTTCTTGAGGGTGTTTCTGAAGCTCTTGGTGCGTGCCATCGGGGGCGACTAAGTACGCAGAAAAATTCTCCGAGGGGTGCGTTTTTCCATGAATATTGGTGACACGAATCTTTAAATCTTGGCGCTGTTTCGAATTCGATCTGGACCCTGATGGGGCCTCCGGTTCCTGTGCCGTCGCAGGTAGGCAGAGGCTGAACACGAACACCAAACTGGCAGCGACGGTACAGCCACAACGGATGAGAGACCATTGACTGATGCGAACGGAGGCTGATTTCGATTGTGTCGTGTTCATGACTTTGTCTTTCCAGGGGCCCGGATGAACGAGTTGGGGATCGTTATCAGATTTGCCGGGACAGTAGAGATCGCATTGGATTGGCTGGGAAGCAAACCGCTTCACTATCGGTCGCGCAATCTTAGGTTGCGTTTCACCAAGCAAAGGCGGGTGATCTGGCGGATGTCGGGTATCTTTTGAGCATTGCCCCTCAAGCAGGTTAAAATCAGGACTGATTGGTGGTTGTTGTTTGAGGCATTGTCCGTCGGATGACGGCGTCTGTCCGTTGACCGTCCTGTACCCTGACTGGACCGCGACCTGTTGTCCCCACTAGCTGGTTTAGCCTCGCGGTCTTACATTGCCGGTGACGCAGGTTGGCGCGACAAATGTGTCACTGGCCAGGTCACAGCTTGTTCCAGTTGTGATTCAGCACAGTTTGATGCGTCAATGGGTTCGAACAAGAAGCACCGGAGGGAAATGATCGTGAACCCTTACGCATTCATTCCAAAAACAGAATCCAAGAGCAGTCACTTCGGTGATTTTGCCACTCGGCTTGGGGCCGGTTTTCTGTTCCGACAGATTGAATTGACAGGCCCGGTGCCGGTCACATTGACCTACAACGGTTGGTGGTTTCGTCAGCGGATCTTGGTTGACCAGCAAGTGGTCTTTCAGTGCATCAGCTGGATGAAGATCCGCAATCGTCTGGAATTCGAATTCACTGCCGCTGACGGTCAGATTCACCCAGGACAGATTGAAATCGACTTTTCCAAAGGCTTGCGGATTCAGCGTTTCCGAATTTGGATCGACGGCTTCATTGTTTACGACGAAGTGGTATGAAACGACGAAAAGCCCGAGGCGCTTTTCAGCGCAACTCGAGCTAGTCGTTGGTGTGTTCGGGAAACGCCGCTAGCGTGCTAGTGACGGTCCCCTCCACACTTCCTCCGCCCTACGGATGGATTGTTGATGATGCTCGTGGCATCATTGGGACCGGTTAGAGATGGTCGGGCGGAACACTGGTTGTTGATCGGCCGGTGATCGGCTTGCGTCGCACAGGCTCGATGCCCAGACTCTTGGTCGCGGGGCTGGATTGACGCAGTCCAGAGCCGATGGGTTGGGATTCCACGTTGGCGACGTGAACTTCTTGTGAGCGATTGTCGTTCCACGTCGCCTGAGCAATGTCGGCACGGGCTGCCTGCTCGATCGCAGATGGCTCGATCGCAGATTGATCAGCCGAAGTTGGCATCGCAGGTCGATTCAGTTCTGGCGAGATCAAGTCTTTGGGAGTCGGCAAGGTCTGCAGGGACTTGTCGTTGACTTCTGGAATTGCCATGCCTTGGGGAGTGAGCAAGCTTTCGCCCAGGTTAGCAGGCACACTTTGAGTGTTGATCTCGTCGCCGTACATCAGTACCGCTCCCTCGGCGTTCTTCACGGGGCCGCGGCGAATCACACCGGGCCGTGTAACACCGTATTGCCACTGCTTGCCAGCTGCACGCTCACGTGCTCGTTCCAAGGCGTCGCAATACGCTTTGCTATTCCAAGGTCCTTCACGAAGAGTGATGCCGCTTTGAGCCAGGAGTGTGCCTCGCAAGTAGTCAACGTAGTTCAGTGACTTGTTGTATTCGGTCAGTGCACGGTAGTAGTTGATCTGTGCTTCAGCCAGACGTTGTTGACTCTGCAAGACGGTGTTGGGATCAATGCGTTCGGGGCGATTTTGGAACTGGTACAAGCGAGTGTTGGCTTCCAATTCCGAGGCCTGCCATTCGTTGGCAGCCATGTGCAATTGTGAGTAATGGCTCTTGGTCTTCGCCACCGCGTCACTCAGTTGACTGACAGCCATTCGTTCTGATTCACGCAGGAAGTCTTCGCGGCTTCGCAGGGTCAACTGTGCGTTGCGGATCCGAGCCTTCTCGCGGCGGACACCCACTGGCATGTTGAATTCCAAACGGATTTCGCCTTCCTGAAAGTCACCGCTGGTCAGTTCCGTCAAGGCGGAGCTTTCCGGTGATGGGAAGCGAGGGCTGCGACTGGTCGAACCGAAGTGCGATCCAACACCGACCCAGCGATACAGCAGCGACAGATTCACGTCAGGCAAGAGTTGATTCTTGGCCAAGGCAAGCTCTAGCTGAGCCTGTTTGATCTGATACTTCTTTTCTCGCAGCTCAGGGCTGAGGTACAGCATTTGTGCGACCGACTGTTCCCAGTCAAAGTCGACGCGGGCTTGCGTGGGTTCGTGGGTGGGGCGGATCAAACGGCCATCGGTGATCGTGATCCCTAACAGTTCACGCAACGCTCGTTCGCGGCCGTACACACCGAAACGATCTTCACCAGGCAGGTTGCTGCCGTTGAGTGCACCGATCAGGCGACGCTGAAAGTTAAAGTACTGTGCACGGGCCTGTGAGACCGCTTGCAGGCTGTCTTCACCAAACTGTTCTTTGAACTCAGAAACCTCAGCGGTCAACTGTGCAAAGTCACGGGCGGTGGTCGCCGTCGAAACAGCTCGATATGCCAGGTACAAGTCCCAGTAAGAGTTCTCAACATCGCGAATCAGGTTCCGGACTTGAGCCTCATAGTTGGTAATGGTGATGTCTTCGTTCGTGCTCGCTAACAAGACCGGAATGCGGTTGATGTACGTTCCACGATTGCGCGACAATGGGTGCTGGACCTGAGCTTCGATCGCGGTGGTGTAATCGGAATTGCTGATCTGGTTGACGATGTTACCGCTATCGTTGCGGCCGTACTGCAAGATCTGTCGCATCGAAGCCACGCCACCGGTCGCCAGTCGCTTGCTGATGGCGGATTGTTGCGAGGTGTCAAAGCTTTGCAAGAACTGAGGATTATTGTCGTCGTTGGGATCGGCATCGAAAGCCGAGGTGTTTTGCGGACGATCAATGTTGGAAACATCAACGAAGCCACTGAAGACTGCATCGAACTCCGCCAACGCGTCCTCGACACCACCGACTTGGTTGGCGCGGACGACGCCTCGTGGCAACAAACGGTTGCCATTACCATCGATGGCCAACGCAATGCCTTGAGTCGTTGTTTCTTGCAACGCAACATCGTAGACGCTGCCAAACTGAGCCGCCGTGCCACTGACAAACTGCGACGCAATGCCCTGACGGAATTCAGCGGTGCCGCTGGTCGTCGGCAAAAAACGAGCGTTTGTCAGCGCCATCTCCACACATTCTTCGAGCGACATGTCCCAGAATACATATTCGTGGTTGTCGACCGTTAGTGGTGCTAACGACTCGGTTGTCTCAGGCAATTTGCCAACTTCCACGTCGGGATATTCAACCGACGCGACACTATTGAGATAATGCTCCAGTTGCGGTTTCTCATGCATGAAGTACGGCTGCACAGGAGTGCATCCGGTTGACATGAAGATGGCAACGGAAAGTTGTAAATAGGTTGCTAACTTAAACAGAAAGCGATTCATGCTTGGCTTCCATTGGGCCACTGTTGTAACAAGTCTGAACGCCAAACGAATTTGGACATTTCAAACCCGCCAACAAGTAGCGGTTCGATCGGAAGCCCCCCTTCAAGGTTCAGGCCTGTGCACACGACGCACGAGGTGATGAACCCTTCCCAGAAGACGGTATCGGTGGAAAGCCTGGTAGACTTTGACGGTTTTGCAAAAAATAACGAGAAGGTTGACTGGATCGACTCAATCAACCCAAACGTGAAACCTTTTAGCGTGAAACTGGCGCGTTGACGCCAGAGAATGGCTGGTTTCATCAAGCCAGCAAAAGAACCCAGCTAAAGAGAAGCACAGCCAGAGATCACACCGCAGCGCGGGAGCTACCAACGCTCGGCGGCAAGCTATTTGGATAGCGTTTCCAATTCGTCGGCGGGCACGAAGCCATCGTCGCGAAGGATGAAATTGAAAGAAGCTGGTTGATTGGACGATGGCGTGGGCAACTGTCCAAACGGAATGGCGATCTCCGGCGAACGGCGCTCGGCATTGGGCAACTCAGCTTGGTGAGCCGCTCGGATGGTGCCGGTTTGCTTCTGGCCGTTGATGCCAGCAGCCAAGGCTCCAGTGCGAACAACTCGCACTGGCTGGGTCGAGCCTTGTTCTGCTGCGCTGTGTTGACCGATCCCTTGATTTCGATTTGCACTTCCCTGGCGATCGCTGGCCGCGACATGAACTTGACGCTCTTTCCTTAACCAACTGGGGGTGATCAAGTCCACCATTGCTGCGCTGACGGGCAACTGAGAGGCATCGGATTGTGGTTCGGTGGATTGTGGAGGCAGGTTGGCCCGAATGAGGGCGGCATCGCCTAGCCCGGTGTTGGACTTAATGTTGATCACTTGCGCCTGAGCCATTTGTTGCACTGCGGCGGTGGCCGACGATTTGCCGGGCAAGGGATGTTGCAGTGAGCGGTCGGTTGGCGTCACCTGATCCGTAGCAGGGGTTTCAACCTGGCCGAAAACGGTGTCGGATTCGATCAGCATGCTGCCAAGCGTCTCGGTGGTTTCAGCCGGCGGCTCAGGATCTGCTGGTTGCTGCGGCGAGTTCTCCACTGGCAGTTGCGGAATTGCAGGTGGTTCCATGATCGAAGGCCCCGGTGCAATGTTCTCTGCGTCCAGCCGCCGTTGCTTTTGACGTTCAGCTGATTCCCGTGTGATCGGCCGCGGGCCAACGGGAAGCAGCTGCCAAGGTTTGGGATAAAAGTACTGCTGATAGATGTATTGGTGTTTCTTGGGATCCTTGTAAGCATTGGCGTGGACTGCTCGGTGCCAGCTCATCGCTTCTTGGCTGCTGGGGGCAATCCAGTAGGCGATCTTTCCACCGATGTAGCTGGGCCGATTGTATTTTCGTCGATGTCCGGCCGGTAAGCGATTGCCCACCGGGCTAATCACATCATATCGCTGATGCACCGGCTGGTTCTGCTTGTCCGGTGTGTGAGCCTGAATCTGATCGCTATGGATCGCCAACAGGCCGTTGCAAAGCAGCAACGCTGGCAACATGGATCGAGAGACAAACCGAGACGCTCTGAGGCGTCGTACAGATTGACAGCAGCGCATGACAGGACGGTTCAGCAAAGCGATTGAAACGAGCAGAGGGCGGTTCATCTTCAAGTCCATCGATCGTATCGAAGCAGCTTCGACCTGAGTCAGTTCAGCCAACCCCAGCGTCTTAGCAAATCTATCAGTGTTATCTAGCGTGATAGCCTGCGAATGATTTCGGCGCAATGCTATCGCTGAGGGAGGTTCCTAAACCCACCAGCCTCTTGATGTACTGGATCGACCTTTTGCAGGTGGGGTATGCGTAGTATTGCGAAAAGTCCCGGTTGTTCCGGTCTGGCAAGCTTTAGCGATTGGATTCAGTACAGCGAATCGATGGTGGGGGCTTGGGAAACTTCACGGCTTTTGGCGTTGAAACGGTTCAGGAAAAGTTGGCGGCTTGTCGATCGACTTTCGTAACACGGAAACTCATGCCCTGCCCAGCAAGGTGAGACGAGCAATCGGATCAAGTGGGTGCCGTTAAGGTGACAGACCTTTGCGGCAAGCATGAGGAACGCAATTCGACGATGGATGGTGGGGCACAAGGATCTGTGGGCAGCAAGGTCCGCAGCACCGTCGTTCGATTTGCACTTTGGAACAAGCATGCCGTTTGCAGACGCATCGGCACCAGCGCAGGACGGTGATTCGAATCCCGTTTGGCTCGGTGGTCACGCGTCGCCGGTGATGGATCCATCGATTCATTCGAGCGGATCATTGCATTCCAAATCAACAGCCTGTTGACCGTGTGGGCAAGGAGTGCCCAAGCACAGTTTCTCGGTTGGATGCTGTGCTGATTCCTTACCACTGCAGGCAAGATTTGTGACACAAACTGTACCCTCCTATCTCAAAGTGCATCGCGGTGAAGCCAGTTCGCCGTCGCACTTTAGCCTTTCCTCTGCAAGTGAGCAGTTCTGGCAAGCGTTTTCAAACGCCACCGGCTGGCGACTTGATGAACAGCAGCCGCGCAAGCGTCCTCGGGCGGCCAAGCTGAAACCGGTGGCCACCGCGACCCAGCAAGCAGCTGCGTTGCCGGTTTCCAGTGCTCAGTCGGCCTCGATCAACGCCCCCCCGTCGCCTCGGTCCGGGGCGCACCCTGCGGCGGATTCTCGCGATCATGATTCCAACGCGACGTTACGCATCGATCGTCAGACCGCTGAATCATTGGCCCAACAGGCAGCCTCACTCACCCATGAGATCGACCGGTTGCAGCATGTGGTTCGCGAGCAAGAAGTTGAATTAGCTGCACACGCCGTACGGACCATTGCTCCGTCGAAGGTTCACTCGACCAGCGAAAACGTTCGTGACTTGTTGGGTGACACGCTGGCCGCCGGCAGTTTTGACGCCGCGGCGCTCTACATGCTCGATGATGAGACGCAATACCTGCACACCCGAGCGGTTTTTGGACTGCCTTCGGATCGCTTGGGTGCCCAGCCGCGTGAGCTGCGTGGTTGCCGAGCGGACTTGGAGGCGATGGTGCAGGAGGTCGTGCTGATCGACAACTTGCACGATGCTGCCGGGCACACTTGGAACGCTCCAGAACAGTTTGCTTCGGCCGTTTGCGTCGCCATCAAGAAGAATGATTTGCCGATTGGCACTCTGTGGCTGTTCGGTCAACAGGCTCGCTCGCTGGGATCACGCGAAGCCACGATCGGCAAGTTGGCGGCGCGACAGATCGCGTTAGAACTCGCCACCGCTTCACACCATCGCACTCAACAGACTCTTAAAGGTTCAGCAGACGCGACTCGCGATATCGCTGAATGGCAATACACTGGGCTGCCGGCCGGAAGCCATTTGGCACCGGGGTGGAAAGTCGATGGGATGATCGAATCAACCAACGACTGGGCAACTGGCTGGCATCACTGGGATGTGCTTCCGGATGGCACATTGATGTTAGCGATGGCTCAGTCTCTGCAAGCCAGCGCCACTGGGGCGATGGTAGCCGCGTCAGCGAAGTCGGCAATGATTGCTCATTTGGGATATCGGCACACGCCGAGCGAAATCCTGCAGCGGATCAATGATACGTTGTGGCAATCATCCAGCGCCGAGCAAGTGGTTTCAATGATTTACCTGCGTGTCTCCCCGGAGACCGGAGAAGGCCAAGTCGCACTCGCCGGCGACATCAACAGCCTCATCGTTGGGCCCTACGGCTACCGTCCCCTGGTGGGTCAATCATCTTGTCCGCTCGGTCAATCGATCGATGTGGACTGTGTCGAATCGACCTTTCACCTGGGCAACAACGAATGCTTGTTGACCTTCAGCGATGGATTACCCTCCGATGGCATTAGCCAAGAAACCGTGGGCTGTGCTCTGCGAGCGGCGCTATTGGCAAAGGACAATCCACTGGCCAGCCTGCGAAGAAAAATCGCCTCATTCCCGCTGCGGAACGAACGCGGTTTGATGTCGCTAACACGGAAGACCGATCGCTAGCGGCGCCTTCCGGACGAGGGAACTGGTACGGCTCGATGGGGTCGCAGCTCGATGGAGTCGCTGGGCCCCACAGAACAGCGAATCGCCGTGATCGACGCGAGGGCCATTGGTTTTCGCTAGAATGGCTGCGGAGGCGGTCGCCCGACGATGGCGGCACGCTGCGGACGGCACGCTGCAAAATCGCGAAAGGAATGGCCGCTCGACAAGCACAACCGGCTGTTGCCTGTGGCAAGTCGCTGGCGGTCAAGCACTGGTCTGGCGAGTCGCTGGCGACGTGATTTTGTGGCAGGATCGGTGGATTGGGGCATGATCGTTGAAAAATCTTGCCCCAGCACCCACTCCGTGGTGGCACACCGGTCACACTGGCGAGCATTTTCGATTATCTTTTTGGATGACCACTCCCGCGTCAGTCCTTTGTTATAACAAGAACGAGTCTTCGGTGTCGAAATCCTGGAATCCTGGCGTCACGCACGCGGTTCGCACCGATGTTGGTATGCGCCGGACGAATAATCAGGATTCGTACTGCGTGATCGAAGCGCAGTCGGAAGAACGTTTCTCGACGCGTGGTCATCTCTATGTGGTCGCCGATGGCATGGGAGCTCATGCCGCTGGTGAACTGGCCAGTCAGATGGCAACCGAACTGATTCCGATGCACTACTTTCGTGGATCGGCAGACCAGCCAGCCAGCAGTCTGCACCGAGCGGTTTTCAACGCCAATCATGAAATTCATCAGCGCGGCCAGCAGAACCCTGAATTTCACAGCATGGGAACCACTGCGAGTTCCTTGTTGTTGTTGGAAAACGGTGGCGTGGTTGCGCATGTCGGTGACTCCAGAGTTTACCGGCTTCGGCAGGGCGTCTTAGAACAATTGACGTTTGACCATTCCTTGGTTTGGGAAGTTCAGGCCAGCGGCCATGTTCATCCGGGCAGCGCTTTGGGCCAGTCATTGCCAAAGAACGTGATCACCCGTTCCTTGGGGCCCAACGCAAAAGTCAACATCGACATGGAAGGCCCGTTCCCGGTGCACAGCGGGGATCGCTTTTTGTTGTGCAGTGATGGACTGACAGGGCAAGTCGAAGACGAAGAAATCGCCACGTTGATGGATTGTCTCAGCGAAGATCTGGTCTCAGAAGTCTTGGTCGATTTAGCGAACCTGCGTGGTGGGCCTGACAACACGACGGTCATCATTGCCACCGTGAACAACGGTCAAGTCGTCGGGTCTGCGGCTAATGTGCCTAAGTCCAGTGCCGCACAACGTGATCCGCGATTGCTGTGGGGGGCGGTGGCTTCCTCCAGCATCTTTGTCTTGTCGTTTATCATTGCTGTGATCGCAGCGGTCCAAAAGTCAGAGTCACTGCTGGGCTTTGCAATGATCGCTGTGCTGGTCAGTGGTGTAGTGGCGGCGACACTGATTGCCAGCCAAATGAGCGGCAAGAAAAAGCCACGTTCAAACGGGGACGGACCCGAGGTCACGCCGCCGATGGGAGGCAAAGGCCCCTATCGCCGTTACCACTCCAAACCGGATCGCACCTTGTTCGATCGTCTCGGCAGTACCGTTGATGATTTGCGCAATGCTGCCAACGCAAAGAACTGGTCAATTGATTGGCGAGAGATTGACCAATTGCAGGCCAAGGGTCTGGGGGCGATCGAAGCAAATGATGGCAAGACCGCCATTCGCTTTCAGGCGGAAGCCATTGTGCAAACCATGTATCAGTTGCGGCAGCAACACAATCGTTCGGCTGGCGAAACCGCGATCGAATAACCGCTCGACATGATCTTTGGGCGTTAGCTCCTCCATGCAATCTGCCAAGCCTCGTTCTCTCTTTACGTTCATTCCCGCAGCCCCGATTGGATCGTCCACGTGGTTGTTGCACCTGCGCTGGTTTGCCACCGCGGGCCAATTGATCACGATTGCGTTTGCGGCCTTGGTCATCGGGCTGGAAATGAATTACGGAGCGTTGACCTGCTTGGTGGTGGTGACCGCCTTGACCAATCTGGTCTACGCGTGGTGGTTGCGTCGCAATCAGCTGGCAGAGCTGCCATCGGTCAACGGCGCCGAAGCTGTCGATCAGGCCTCGTTGGATTCATCCGATGCGGTGGCTGAGCCTGATGCGTTGGAGTTTCAGCCTCATGCCTCCCAACGCGAAGCGGGCTGGCGAGTTCAGCTGGTCGCGCTGGGCTTGATGCTCTTGGATTTGATCACGCTGACGGTGATGTTGTACTTTTCCGGCGGAGCAGCCAACCCTTTTTCGTTCTTCTATTTTGTGAATTTGGCTGTGGGTGCGGTGATGATCCGCCCGTCGGCAACCTGGTCATTGGCAGCGGTTGCGACCGTCGGTTACACCGTCGTTCTTTTCTTCTATCAGCCTGTTGAAGATCTAGGACAGATCTTTCCCAATCACTTGGGATTGCGAACGATCGGATTGATGTTGGCGTTTGTGACCTGTGCTTCGGTGGTGACTTACTTTGTCAGTCGCACGAGTGGTCTATTACGAGCTCGTGAAAGGCAGTTGCGTGAAAGCCAGTTGGCTCAGGCGGCGGATCGGCGTTTGGAGGCCCTGACGACTCTGGCCGCCGGTGCGGCTCATGAGCTTGCCACGCCGCTTTCAACCATTGACGTCATTGCACGCGAATTGACTCGGCACTTGGAAAGCGTTCCCAAGCCAGCGACCGTCGATCAAGATTTGAAACTGATCGATCACCAGCTGGATCTTTGTCGCCATATCTTGCAGCGGATGCGTGGTGCGGCCGGGGATTCAATGGCCCAGCAGTGGTACGAAACCACCGTTGGAGATTTGATTGATGCGACGCTGGAGGGGATTCGTGATCCGCACCGGGTCGATGTGATCGACAATTCGGAAGAGGTTGAAAATGAAACCTTGTGGATGCCAGAAGAAGCTGTTGCCCAAGCGGTGCGCAATTTGATCCACAATGGCTTGGATGCCAGCGGTGCAGACGGTCGCGTGCGTGTCGAGTCGCGGCTGGATCAAGGCAACGTGGAATTCATCATCACCGATCAAGGCGAGGGCATGGACGTCGAAACCTTGCGCCGAATCGGCGATCCATTCTTCACAACCAAGGAACCAGGACGAGGCATCGGCCTGGGGCTTTATTTGACTCGCAATGTGATCTCACAACTTGGCGGCACGCTAGACTTTAAGTCGATCCCTGGGCAGGGAACACGAGCGACCGCTAGCCTGCCGGTTTCCAATCCGCAGAACCATCAGGCGTAGTTCGCCCCATGGTCCTGCGTCAGCGAAGCCTTGCTTATCCGCGGGCCAGCACGCGATCCGCCGCGTCAATGGTCTGTGCGATCATTTCTTCGCTGTGATGAATGCCAAAGAACAATGCTTCAAACTGGCTGCAGGGCAGGTAAATGCCTTCTTCGATGAGTCCCCAGAAGTATCGTCCAAACGCCTCGCGATCGCTCTTGTCAGCCTCTTCCCAGTTCGAAACGGGGTCAGGGTTGAAGAACAGCGTCAACATGCTGCCAACGTGCTGCACTTGGTGTGGGACGCCATGTTTGGCGGCCACTTGAGTGAGGCCTTTTGCCAGTTGATTGCCACGTTGATCCAGTTGCTCGTAGGGTGGATGGGTCTCCAGTTCCTTCAGCGTCGCGCTACCGGCGGCCACGGCAACTGGATTACCGCTCAGTGTCCCCGCTTGGAACACCTTGCCTGCCGGCAGAACGTTATCCATGATGTCCGCTCGTCCGCCATAGGCTCCCAGCGGCATACCACCGCCGACGATCTTGCCTAACGTTGTCATGTCAGGGACCACGCCATAGCGTTCCTGAGCGCCGCCATAGGCGAGCCGGAATCCGGTCATCACTTCGTCAAAGATTAAGACAGTCCCCGACTTGAGCGTCAGCTCTCGCAGTGCGGTCATGAATTCCTTGGTGGCGGGCACGCAGCCCATGTTGCCCACGACAGGTTCCAAGATAACGGCAGCAATCTGGTCACCTTGTTCAGCAAACGCATTTTGTAGGCCTTCGCAATCGTTGTAACACAGGACGATGGTGTCTTGGCCGGCCCCCGGAGTGACGCCGGGCGAGTCTGGCACGCCCAGGGTTGCAGCTGCACTGCCAGCAGCAACCAAAAGACTGTCAACGTGCCCGTGATAGTTGCCAGCGAATTTGATAATCTTGTTGCGTCCGGTCGCCCCGCGAGCGACGCGAATCGCGCTCATCGTCGCTTCGGTGCCGCTGTTGACCAAGCGAACTTTTTCGATGCTGGGAACCGCGTTTATGATTTGCTCTGCTAAGCGTGATTCGGCTTCCGTTGGGGCGCCGAAACTGGTCCCTTTGGCGACCGAACGCTGAATCGCCTCGACAACAGCTGGGTGTTGATGTCCCAGGATCATCGGACCCCATGACCCGATGTAGTCGATGAATTGCCGACCATCAATGTCATAGAGATAGGGGCCTTCACCGCGATCGATGAACAACGGTGTTCCGCCGACGGCACCAAATGCTCGCGCGGGGCTGTTGACCCCGCCTGGCATCAGCTTTCTGGCGTTCTCAAAGGCCGCTGCACTCTTGGGGCCAATGGAAAAAGACGGGCTGGCATGGTTGTCGGTCGAATGGCTCATGGTTTCCTCTGCGTAACTTGGACCACCCTATTTTGACCGAATTGCGGAACTTGCAAACCGCTGACGCAGATGAACACCTGTTCGTTTTCAAAAATTGATTAAACTATGGAGTGCTGGCGCAGAACGCAGGCTGTTTAATCGCGCAATAGACTGCAGTGTGTTCGTTCGGCCAAAAGGCTGTTTTTATGGCCAATCGACTGCGGTTTCTTTGTCGTCACCCTGTCAGCTGTTCGGCGTCGAACAGGTTGTCGATTGATTGACCGCCGGCCTCCTTCCCACCTGGTTTCCCTCCCTCTGGCTTTTCTCCTCATGATTTGGAACTCGATAAACGGCAGAGTGAAGCCTGCGACATGGTTGCTGGTCTTGACCTGTTTCTGTATTGGCCACGGTAAACCGGCTTGGTCGCAGAAGCTCACTGATTCTCAAGCCCTGGACTTGATCGTCGCTGCCGTTCAGCAGACTCCCGATGCAGACGTACAAGCTGCTTTGCTGGAAGGGATGTTGCAGGGCTTGGAAGGGCGACGCAACCTGAAACCGCCAGCCGGATGGGCACAATTACAGCAACAACTCGCTGCCAGCAACGAGTCGCAGTTGAAACAGTCCGCACAGCGATTAGCACAGATGTTTGGTGATTCGGCTGCCACAGAAACTGCGTTTCGAATCGTGTTGAATCGAAACGCGACAACTGATGAGCGTCGCAAAGCCTTGGCCGCCTTGACCGCCCAGCGCTATCAGCCCTTGTCGGCAAAGCTGATCGAATTGATCGACGACCCCGAATTACAACTGCCAGCGATCCGTGCAACCAGCGTGCTGCCAACAAAGAATGTCGCCGATCAGTTGCTGAAAAAGTACCGGAGCCTTGATCTGGCGGCGCAGCGAGTCGTCGTGGAAACTCTGGCAACTCGGAAAGACTTTGCTGCGGCCATGGTCCGCGGGCTAAACAGCGGGACGATCAACACGCAAGATGTGCCCACCTATGTGGCTCGTTCGATGCGCGAGATCGCCGGTAAGTCCTTTGTGGATGCTTATGGTGAAGTGCAAGAGCTAAAACAAGACACGGCGGCAACGATCAAAAAATACAAGTCCATGATCACACCGACCGCGCTGGCCAAAGCCGACGCGGGTAAAGGACGCATGGTTTTTAAGAAGACTTGCGGTGCCTGTCACAAAATGTACGGTGACGGAGGATCGGTGGGGCCAGATTTGACCGGATCCAATCGCGCTAACCTGGACTACTTGCTGCTCAATAGTGTCGATCCCAGCGGAGATGTTCCCGAAGGCTATCGCACTGTGATCGTTCAAACCATTGATGGCCGAGTGTTGACCGGTGTGATCGCTGAAGAAGACAACCAACGGGTGATTCTGAAGACCGTTGATAATCCTCGGGTCGTGATCGCAAAGGATGAGATTGAATTTCGCAAAGTGTCCCCCAAGTCGATGATGCCCGATGGGCAACTTGATCAAATGAAGCCGGCTGAGCTCTTGAACTTGGTCAAGTACATGCAGACCACTTCTCAGGTGGAGGCCGTCAAATGAGCTGGAAAGTGAACCCCGCTGTTTGTCACCCCTCTCGCAACGACGCCGTCCCCTCCACTGCCATTAGTCTGACCATGAATCATCGTTTGCTCGCCATTGTCGCTGTCTGTTTGCTGGCTGTCACTTGTTCCGGCATCGCAGAGGCCCAAAACACGCTCCCAAAGAAGCAGCATCGCACCAGTGATGCACCGTTCTTGAGTCCCCCACAAGCTGTTAAAGCGATGTCGATCCCCTCGGGATTCGAGGTTTCTGTGTTTGCCGCAGAGCCAGACATCGCCGAGCCGATCGCGTTCACGTTTGATGATCGTGGCCGCATCTGGGTGGTCGAAAACATGAACTACCGCACGCGACGGGCGCACACCGATGATCCGGTCACGCGGATCGTGATTTTAGAAGATACCGACAGCGATGGCGTTTTTGACAACAAGAAAACGTTTGCTGACAACTTGACCTTTACCTCCGGGATCGCGATCGGTTTTGGAGGCGTGTTTGTCGGTTCACCACCGAACTTCAGTTTCATTCCGGATGCCGATCAAGATGATCGTCCCGACGGACCGCCTGTCGTGCTGCTGGACGGCTGGGGCATTAATGATCGGCACGAAACACTGAACAGTTTTATCTGGGGACCCGATGGCTGGCTGTACGGTTGCCATGGCGTGTTCACCCAGTCACGTGTTGGCAAACCCGGTGAATCAGCCGAACGCCGACAGTATATTGATGGAGGCATTTGGCGCTACCATCCAGTGACTCAGAAGTACGAGGTCTTTGCCCGCGGATTATCCAATCCCTGGGGCTTTGATTTTGATGATCATGGACAAGGCTTCGCAACCTGCTGTGTGATTCCGCACCTGTTTCATATCGTGCAGGGGGGAGTGTTTACAAAGCAAAGCCGGCCTCACATCAATCCCTATATCTACGATGACATCAAGACCATTCGAGATCACACCCACTTGTCCGCTCATGGAGGAGCACGGTTTTATCTCGCTGATGCGTTTCCCAAAGAGTACCAGGGGCGTTTGTTCATGTGCAACATTCATGAACATGCTGTGTTGACCGATGTGATGGTGCCCAGTGGATCAGGATTCATTGGCAAGCACGGTGATGATTTCTTGCCGACCAACGACTTGGCTTGGGTGGGATTCAGCGTTGAGATTGGCCCCGAGGGAGGCGTCTATTTATTGGATTGGCACGACACCGATGTGTGTGGCAATGCGATTAACTTTCCAAACAGTGGACGCATTTATCGCGTCATGCCGAAAGGCAGCAAGCCGATTCAGCGGCCAAACCTGAGGCAGCTCTCGGACCTAGAATTAGTCGAAATGCAGTGGCATGCCAACGACTGGTATGTCCGTCAAGCACGCACGCTGCTGCAGCATCGCGCTTTCACCAAGTCTTTAAAAGCCGATGCGGTCCGGCAGAAACTGATCGCCATGTTCGACCAGGCCGCTGATTCTGCACAACGCTTGCGAGCCCTATGGGCAATGCACGTCACGCAAACCATTGATCAACAGGGCTTAATCGATTTGCTCGATCATGAGGATCCCTATGTGCGTGCGTGGAGCATTCAATTGCTGGGCGAAGCGACTCAGGTGGATTCCTTTTTCCTGGTAGACGTTGAACAAGCAACCACTCAGCTTCCCGATTCGCTACTCGCTCGATTCAAACAGCTGGCCGCCAATGATCCCTCGCCTGTGGTGCGGTTGTACCTGGCAAGTTTGCTGGGCCGTTTACCGTTTGACCAGCGCTGGCCAATCTTGGAAGCCTTGGTTCAGCACCGTGACGACTTGCAAGATCACAATCTGGCTCGCATGTATTGGTTTGCACTCGAACCGATGGTGCCAACGCATCCCGCGCGGTCGCTCAAGCTGGCAGTCGAGGGGAAGTTGCCAAACCTGCAGCAGCATGTTGCTCGGCGGCTCGCCACCGGCGGCATGATCAGTTCCGGAGGCATGGATTGGCCGAAAGTCGTCAAGCGTTTTGCGGATGGATTCAGCGTCAACCACGTCGGTGAAGGTGGCGTGGTGGGGCATGATGTCTTTCGTAACCTTCCAGCGATGCAAACCCATCCCAAGGATCGAAAGCTTCCCTGCCGCATTCAGAAAAACCTGAACATCCCCGCGAATCGAACGACCACGCTGAAGCTGAAAGTCAGTCACCATCCGCACGGAGACTGGCAATTGCGAGTGTTGGCTGACGGCAAAGTCCTGGCGGATCAAATTGTCAGTTCAAAGACTGTCGGTGACGATGAATGGCTTGACGTTGATGTCGATCTGTCACCGTTTGCCGGAAAGGCAATTCGTTTGGTGATCGAAAACCGAGCGAATGACTGGATGAACGAATGGGCCTACTGGAACAAGATTCAACTCGTCAGTGAGTGATCTGTCCCGGTGATCGGCTGCTGGCAAGCTCCAGGCAGTGAATCAGTAAACGCCGCGAAGATTGTCCGTCATGAACTGGCTGGGCAATCTTGCTGGCTGGGCAATCATCCCCGTGCGACGAAAGCGTGCTTCGGTGCTCGTTGTCGCGGCCGAGCCCACTGCGGTCTGCAATGTGACTTGCGTCCCGGTTTTGGCAGGGCTAGGACCGAAACAGGCGGATCATGTTCATGAGGCTTGGTTCGTCACGGAAGTGTTCTTGGGGGATGTTGTTCACGTTCATCCATTCCAGCAGATCAAACAATTCCTCTGCGGTCAGTTCTCGACGCAGCGTTGGATTGATCGGATCTGGAAGCCCGTGCTGTTGGATCTTTTGGCAGACCTCTTGCAGTTCTGAGTGGCCCATCAGATTGGTTGCACCTGCCATGATCAGGGCGTGCACACCGAAGGGAGTTTGAGCGGGATTGTCGACGATGTACTGATCGGCGACTTCCCAAACACTGGCGACTTTGATGGTGCTTTGACTGAGATTGATCTCTTGCGTGTCGTCCGCTCGCAGCGTGGCTTCGCTGATGAGGGGGGATTCTGGTTCGACCGGCGCGGTTGGGGCGGATCCGACAAGAGATCTTAGCCAGCGAAACATGTGCAGTCCTACTTGCGGTGGGTCGATTGAGGGCATCCAATCGATTGTGAAGGGCCAAAAAGAAACGCGGTCGTCGAGCCTCGACGTCCGCGTTTGAATTTCAGTATGTTTGATTGCCGCACAGGCACAAAGCTTTGTGGCCGGGGCATTCAGATTGACGGTCATCGCGACTGACTGAGGGCTAGAGAGGGGACGTGATCCCCGGGAACAAGCCTTTCAGTTAGCTTCGCACGTCAGTGACTAATAGGAGCCACTGCCGGAGCGATTGGGTCCGCGTCCGCCGCCACCACCACGGTGACCGCCGCCGCCACCACCGCCACCGCTGCGTGGAGCACGCTCTTGGGCTTGGTTGACACGCAGTGGGCGACCTTCAAAGTCCATGCCATCCAGGGCTTCGATCGCTTCCTTAGCAGCATCGTCAGGCATTGTCACAAAGCCAAAGCCGCGGCTTCGACCGGTTTCACGGTCCGTTAAGACAATCGCGTCTTCAACTTGACCATATTGTTTGAACAGATCATCTAACTTGTCGGTCGTCACGCCCCAAGCTAGGTTTCCTACATACATTTTCATCGCAATCTATCTCCTAATACCAGAAGGCCTTCGCACTCGGAGCTGACTGCAACGCTATTAACACGTCCATAACATTCTGAGAGTTCGGTCTTCAATCCAAACGGACGACGCCGTTCGCCGTCCGAGCCATTCATTTAGTGTACCAATCGCCCCAGGGTAGGCGGGTAGAAATCTCCCCGGAATACAGAATTGTTTCGAAATTCCCTCTTGGCGCAGCTTGATCCGTGATTCCACGCTCAAACGAGCACGGGCAGGTGTTTCTCGGTCGCCCCCACTCTACTGAAATCGCCCAGTCGCACAGCCTGTCCAGACAAACAGTGTTCTAGGCCACTTCAGCCAGCCCACTTCAGCCAGGCCGGTTGAGGCTCCGGACCCATTGGCAGGTGTCGATCGCTCTGGAGTTCCGTCCACTGACCCCGGTGGCGTCGCTTTTGCTGATCGGGGACCCAACCGTGCATTGGGCACCGAAACGCTGTTTTCGACTGATTTTCGATGTTGATTTTTTGCAACAATCTGCCGCCAAAAACGCTAGATGTCGGCAATCGTGTCCTAGAGTTGCAGGAAGTGGTCAACGCAATGTGGCTGGCAACCACTTTCTTTAATTCGCTTTGGCACTGTGGCCTTGGTGGTGGACGCTCTGAGCGACTGCTCGCGGACACCCCAGACGGTCAGCAGTTCAAATAGACGGCGTCGAAGCAGTCCCAGCACGATGATTGCAATGTCACAGAATCAAAAGAAACGAACGCGTACGCTGGTGGATCTGCAGGTCCAACTGGGTTTAGTCCGGCACCTTGTTGTTCACTGGATCGTGTTTTTCCTGGTCAACACCTGTGCGTTGGTGATCTGGATCCGTCTGTTTCAGCGGCCAGATTTGACCTGGGGAGAATCGATCGCGGAAACGGGACGCCAGTTCTTTCCTTTCTTTGTGGTCACGGCAGCGTTGATCCCTGTCTTCGCTTGGGATTCACTCAAGCTTAGCCATCGTTTCGCTGGCCCAATCAGTCGCCTGCGAAGGACTTTGTTGGACATCAAAGCAGGTCGCGCTGTGGCTCCGCTGAAGTTTCGCGAAACCGATTTCTGGCAAGAGATCGCCAGCGATTTCAATGACGTGATGGAACTAGACGCTGCCAGTCAGCAATCCGATCGCGAAACGGTTCCGGCCTGGGTCGATACCGAACCAAACAGCCCATCGGTCGATGACTCTCAACCGATCGCAGCGGAAACCCCAAAAGGGGACGGCGTGGATTCGGCTTCGCCATCGGCTTCCCAAAGCCCCGTCGTGATCCCTCGCCTGACTACGCCCAGCGTGACGACCAATGAGGCCGGGCATGTTTAAAACAACTCTAGTCCAGCCCGCCAAGCGACGCGGCCAGTTGCTGATTGAGTTCGCCGTTTGTATTCCAGCACTGGTTCTGTTGGTGTTTGGTGCGATTGAATTTTCCGGTTATGTCTCGCTAAGTGATTCCGCAAACATGGCCGGACTAGAAGGCGCGCGGGCCGCGTCTTTGGTTGCCGCGACCGAACAAGAGGCACGTCAGGCTGCTGAACAGATCTTGCAAGCCCATGGCGTCAAGCAGTTTCAGGTCTCGTTTTCGCCACCCCTGGAGAGTGCTGATCGAGGTGACACCATTGAGTGTTTCGTCGAAGTCCCAATTCGCGATAACAGTCGTTTGCTGGGCCGGTTGTCCAGCGATCGCCAAATCGTCTCGCAGGCATTCATGGTCAAGCAGTGATGAGTGAATCAGCCCTAATGAAGACAGCCTCAATCAAGACAGGACGGCGCACTGCCAGGAAAGACGCCGCCAATTCAGTCACTCGCCCGCGTCGTCGCGGCGCCATGGGAACGCTGATGATGGTCGCCGCCTGCGGGTTGATCGCCACGGTGGTGTTTACCAATGACCTGGCGCATATGTACTTGTTCCAAACACAGATGCGCACTGTCGCCGAGGCAGCCGCATCGGCAGCGGCGATGAAGTTGCAGGCAACCGGAGATCGTTACCAAGCGCTCCAGGCCGCCCAGCAGATCGCTGATCGCAATTTGGTTGGCACAGCCTCCGTGGAGATCAGTCAAAAGAACCTCCAGTTTGGGAGGGCGATCAACAGAGGCGGGCAGTGGTGCTATGCGGATTCCGATCTGTCACCCAAAAACACGGCGTCCTCCGCTGAACGCACCTCCAATGCCGTCCGTGTCACCATTGATCGGCATCCTGACAATCTATTCGGCCAAGCGGTCCATTGGTGCTGTGCACAACTGGGCTTTGTTCGTTTGGATAAGCAATTCACTGCCGCAGCCTATTGTCCTGCGGCGGACCAAAATGTGATTGAGTTAACCGAGTGATGCCAAATCATCTATCTAGTCTGAACTCCAGTCCGGTTGCCTCACCAGGGCAACGTCTTGGGCGACCACACGCTGTGCCGCGTGCGCGACGTGGTGGGATGGCTTTGCAATTTGCAATGCTTGTTCCCTTGGTCTGGTGCGTGTTTTATCTGTGTTTTGAGAACTGCCGCGTTTCGCTGATTCCCAAAGCCGTCGAAAGCGCCGTCTACTCTGGATGTCGGACTGCTGCGTCCGCTGGATCAACCACGGCCCAGGTTCGACAACAAACCGAGCAGCAGTTGCTGAGTTTGGGAATTTCAAAGGCCACGATCAAAGTCATCCCAGCGGTGCTCGATGATTCGGTTGGCGAAGTAACCGTTCGCGTTGAAGTTCCGGTCGCAGAGAATAGCTTTCTGCTCGGTCACGCCGAAGGCTGCGAACACGTAGTGCGTGAACTGACCATGAACCGCCAATCAGCAGCCACTCGGTTGCCAAACGGGTGAACCGATTGATCGGGTCGTACCATGCTGGTGACTTCTAGCGGTTGCAGGGGCGGCTTTCGGTGGGGGCGTTCGGCTAGCTCTTTGAAGGCCGGGAATTCATTCCCCCTTTGTGACAAAAATTGGTTAGAATAGAAGCCTTTCAGAAGCTTGTCTCACTGGCAGCATGATGCTCACTGCGCAGCGGCATGCTGTGTGTTTGATTGGATGCAGAGCGGTGTTCACATCACCCCGCGTCAATCAGATGGCTCGCCTTACGGGTCGCTTGCCGGTGTAGGTGAAGGTTGTTTTTCTGTTCCAACCAAGAATGATTCTATGGGTGTTCGTTTTCGCTGTCACAGCTGTGCCAAACCGCTGAACATCAAGCAAGAACTTGCCGGACGCCGCGGTGTCTGTCCTGCGTGCAAGACTCGGTTTCGGATTCCATTGCAGGACGCCGATCTCTCCATTGCGCTGAACGATCGGGCTACGCAAAAAGTTGCCACGCAAGCTTCCGCCGGTCAGTCAGCACAACCGTTTGATGACGCGATTGATGATGTGCTGGGGATTGGCGCTCACAGCGCTGCTGGCGCGACCGGTTCAGCATCGATGCACTATGGCGGTTCCGATCAGGGGGGCAGCGACGAAGGCGGAGTTGCCACCGTTGTGCAGGACACACAAACCAACGCACCAGATCAGCCAGTTGATCAGCCCGTTGATTCCCAGCAGGACAGTCAGGGCGAGGTCCAGTCAACGCAAAGCGATCAGCAGTGGTTGGCCGCCCAGCAATTGAACGCCGAACCCAATGCCGCGTGGTACGTTCGGCCACCAAGTGGCGGTCAGTACGGACCGGCCAACACCGAAGTCTTCCAAGAGTGGATTCGCGAAGGCCGAGTGGCACGCAATTCGTTGATATGGCGCGATGGCTGGGCGCAGTGGCGACCGGCCAGCGAGGCGTTGGAGCAGTTAGGCGCCAGCCTGCCGGCACCCGCCAAGAAGCGTCCCGCTGCAGCCAAGCCGGTCAAGCGAACTGAGGCGCCGGTGATCCAGACCGAAAGCTCGTCGCCGGCCTCCCGAGCACCTGTGCCGGCCTCCCGAGCACCTGTGCCGGCCTCCCGAGCACCTGTGCCGGCCTCCCGAGCACCTGTGCCGGCCTCCACGCCCACTTCATCCCAGAAGCCAGGTGTTGGCCTGGCCAGTTCTGCGGGGCGTTCGGTTGCCACCAATTCCGAGGGATCGGCTGCGGCCTCTGCCGGCTTCGATCCCAGCGAGCGTCTGTCCGGTTCTGCCGAGCTGGGGATGGTCAAGCGACAGAGGACCCGCAAACGCATGCTGTCCGCTGGGCTTCTGTTCGCGGTCGCCTTGGCGTTGATCGTCGTTTTGGTCGTGGTGGTCATTCAGACTTCGCCGACGCCTGAGTGAATGCCTTCAAAATTGCATGATTTGGGAAGCATTGGCAGGTCCTTGGGGTTCTGTCCGTTGCCCATTAGCTTACAGTAAGCTAGTAACTGGTAATCCTTTCCCACATCCACTGTGTTCCGTTGGAGTCAATTCCATGCGATTGTTTTCCGCATTCACTCTATGCGCTC
Organism: Stieleria bergensis; assembly: GCA_007745635.1. Classification (GTDB taxonomy): domain Bacteria; phylum Planctomycetota; class Planctomycetia; order Pirellulales; family Pirellulaceae; genus Stieleria; species Stieleria bergensis. The sequence goes on along the minus strand of CP036272.1, from coordinate 4,677,079 downwards.
TTGTTGCTTCTTTTACTGCCTTGAATGTCACTGCTGAAGAAAAGGCAGACAAGCCATCGGAAGTCAAGATGTTCAAGACCGGCAGCTTGAGTGTGCCCGCTGTCTTCAAGAAAACCAAACCTGCCAACTTCGTCATCGAAGAGGAATTCAAGGCTGGCGAGGGTGAAAAAGCCGCTCGCTTGACCATGATGCACGCCAGCGGTGGCGTGGAGGCAAACATCAAACGCTGGAAAGGTCAGTTTGCCGGCGGTGATCCAGAGGCTCAAAAAGAAGAGGCCTTTGACGTCGGTAACTACAAGGTGCATGTTGTCGACATCTCCGGCAGCTTCGCCGAACGAATGGGTGGCGGTCCCTTTGCTGGCGGAAAGGTCGTTCAGCGAAAAAACCATGCCATGGTCGGTGCCATCATCAAAAGCCCCGATGGTCCCACCTACTTCGTCAAACTGATCGGACCTGCCGAAACGGTGACAGCAAACCGTGAAGCGATGGTCAAGATGATCAAAGCGGCCAAGTAACTACCGGTTGCTTGATTCGATTGATGCACGTGACATGCGGTTGAGGCGGGACTTGACCGTCACTGTGCCCAGGATTCTTTTTGTTCATGGCCGTTGCGGCCATGACGTCTATTGGTCAAACCTAGGTGCGACCCTCTTAAATGGTCCCGTCCAACCGGGCTAACCTCGGCGAACGAATTGCTTAGCTGATGAATATTCAGAGCTTTCTAGAAGCACATGGAATTGTAAGAAATCCGTTTGCAGAAGAAGACGCGCAAACGGATCAAGTGTTTAAAGAGCACTGTATCACCAATGCGTATCATCCCGTTTGGGATAAAGTTTACGGTGATCCCAAAGAACCCTCCACGGCGATTGTGTGTGGGCCGAAAGGCTCTGGCAAAACAGCCATGCGGCTGCAGATCCGCCGACAGTTGGAACAGTACAATCGGGAAAATCCCGATCAGCGCGTGTTTCTGATTCCCTATGATGACTTCAATCCGTTCCTGGATCACTTTAGTCAACGACTCAGCAAGCGGACCAACCGCAAGCCCGAGCGCGTGCTGGCGGGCTGGAAATTATGGGATCACATGGATGCGATTCTCTGTCTGGCAACCACCCGCGTCGTGGACCGGATCTTGCGCCCGGAGGATTACTCTGACGGATTCTCGCGAAATGATCTCACCAAACTGGATCGGACGGCATCGCGTGACTTGCTCATGCTGGCCGCTTGCTATGATCAGTCCAGTGAAGGCGCGTTTGTTGACCGCTGGAATCGTCTGCGTCGTGCGCTGGGCTATCGTAACGTGCAAGCCAAGGTTTCCTGCTGGGCGGCGATCGCGTGGTGCGTCTTGACTCTGGCGATCAGCACTTATCTTTTGATCGCGTGGGGTGTCAACGGCGGCGAGGAAGGCAGCAAGACCATTTGGGACTACTTATGGGCCGTGCCCTTTATCATGTTCGCTGGCTCGGCGCCCTACCTGTTGCGGTTGCTGAAGACCAGTTGGTTGACGTGGAAGATTCGTCGTCACATGCGTGTCGGGCGGCGCGACTTTGGGTCCTTGCGGAAACTGCTGCATGCGATCCCCGGCAAGGAGCTGGCGGGCCAACCCCTGCCACGCTACAGCAGTACCGATGATCGCTACGAATTGCTGAACAAGTTTCAGTTGCTGCTCAATCGTCTCGGTTACCGCGGGATCTGTGTGTTGATGGACCGCGTTGACGAGCCGCATTTGACCGGTGGGAAAGCCGAGTTGATGCGACTGTTCGTCTGGCCCTTGTTGGACAACAAACTGCTCAAACACCCTGGCATCGGTTTCAAAATGATGTTGCCGCAAGAGCTGCATCGGGCGATGGAACGCGAGACCCCTGAGTTTCATGAGCGAGCGAGATTGGACAAGCAAAACCTCGTGCCGGCTTTTCAGTGGACCGGTGAATCGCTCTATGACCTGGCTCGAGCACGCATGATCGCTTGTTCCGACCCGAACCAAATGGACAACGTCGGCGCCTTGGAACCCAAGAACCTCTTTGCTGACGTTGAATATGCACGCTTGATTTCAGCGTTCAACGACCTGCGAGTGCCCCGGCATCTGTTCCGATTTCTGTACCGTGTCCTGGTCGAGCATTGCAATTCGTACACCGACGCCGACCCACAGTTTAAGATCCGATCACAGGTCTTTGAAACTGCGTTGGCCGTTTACATGAAGGAAGTCGATGGCTGAGCCACGCTTGCGATTGGGACAGCCCTGGCGCTCGGTTGCGCCGCCAAGTCTTGAGGGCACCAGCTGATGGTGACTCAAGCGGGAAAAACGAACTCTGCAGAGACAAAACCTGCGGGCGTGCAGTCCGCTGGCTGGCAATCAAAGGCGGTTTGCATTTTGCCGCTGGTTTGCTTTTTTGTCTTGGGGGCGTTGATCGACACGCAGCCAATGGAGGCGGGACAGGCGATCAATCCCCAGGCCTATCAGTGGTTGGTCGTGCTGCGTGTGTTGGCGATGTCTGCCGTGGTGCTGACTTTTGCCTCCGCGCTGCGAAGAATGTTCCCGTTGCAGATGGACCACTGGGGGCTGGTGGTCGGTATTCTGGGCGCCGTGCTGTGGATTGGCATCTGCCACCTGCAACTGGAGCGATCGTTATTTGGCTTGCTCGGTGCGGGGGATTGGTTGCCCGATCGCGACGGTGTAAACCCCTGGCAGGTTTATCCGGATGCCGGCCAGCGGTTCTGGTTTTTGGTGTCGCGGTTTAGCCTCTTGGCGGTTTGCGTGCCTGTTGCAGAGGAGTTGTTTCTGCGTGGTTTTGTCATGCGAGCGGTCGAGTTTGAGGCCTGGGACAGCACGCCGCTGAATCGAATCGGTCGCACGGGACTGTTGGTCGGGACGCTTTACGGCGTGGCCACGCATCCCGCTGAGTTGTTTGCGGCGGCCGTTTGGTTTTCGCTGGTCACCTGGCTGATGGTCAAAACGGGTAAGTTCTGGAATTGTGTGCTGGCACACGCGGTGACGAATTTGTTGCTGGGCATTTACGTTTGCTGGTTTAGTCAGTGGCATCTGTGGTAGCACACCCCAGACCTCGCCACGCAAAAGCTCCGCCCCGAAGAAGCCACAGTAGGCATCGAAGCAGCCATTCCCACTGCCTCGCCAATCATGCTTGATGGCGGGGAGACGAGGTGCTTCGGAACAGCCAAACGGCGTCCCTGAAAGTGTGCCGGTCGCTGGAGGGTTGTGTCGGCGTATTGTTTGATGCCTGTCTTATCGCTGGAATCAGCATTGGCAACGATCGGACTGAAAATAACCAACATCGCCCGCCGCAAAACGGGGCGGAATGCTGAAGTCCTCTCCAGTTGTCGGCCCTTTTGATTTCCCACTGGCCAACGTTTCAACGCTCCTCGTTCGCTGCCGCCTGCAGGTTGCCAGAGGTCAGAAATCGCAGGGATTCCGGTGCTGGAGGTGTCGATGCTGCCCGTCTCTGTTTGCCTGATCGGCACGAACGAACGCCCCTCCGGCGGGTGTTTCGATTGCTGCTGGAGTGAAAACAGGCAAGCTTGCCAGCGCTGTTGTCTAGGCAGGCCCCATTACGGGTTGCTGTGGCGTTAATTTTTGCTAGTCTTTGGGTTGACCCGATCGCTGCGCCGACGGTGGGCCGGGGATTTCGCACAGATTTACAAGAGGCCGATCAAGTCGGCGACAAGACTATTGGAGACAATGATAGGTGGGTACAAAAAAGACAGGTAAAGGCCGACGCAAGGTAGGACGAAAGAAACGACGCATGCGCAGCAAGATTCGTCACCGTAAGAAATAGGTGAGATTGACCAGAAGCCTTTCTGGTCAGCGGCGTTCAACATGAGCGTCGCTCATGTGGTTTGGCCCGTCAGGGTGTTGTGTCGAAACACGCCCTGCTGACCATCACCACAGCTGCACTGATCAAACGTGCGACTTTTTTTGAGCCATCATGGACGTTTGAGCCCTCACGAATTGAGGCACCGCATGCTTGCGGTGCCTTTTCTTTTGCGCTGCTGGCAGCGACCGACAGCATCAAGCACCTGCAGGAAAGCCTTAGGCACGCGTTGAGCTGGTCTTAGGCACGCGTTGAGCTGGTCTTAGGCACGCGTTGAGCTGGTCTTGAGCACGCGTTGAGCTGGTCTTGGGCTTGCAAGGGACAACAACGCCGTTTGGCGGCACCGGCCTGGCACGGATGGTGATCGCCATAGAAAACGGTCAGTAATGCTTACCCGAAAGTGCCAGGCGGTTGCTTAAGACTGATCTAAGCTTTCAGCAGATCTTAGCCCATGTTTGTTCGTTGACAGCGTCTTCATGTACAGCGTCTTCATGTACAGCGTCTTCATGTACAGCGTGTTCATGTACAGCGTGTTCATGTACAGCGTGTTCATGTACAGGGTTCGGTGGTGTCGCCCCGCGTGCCACCGGGTTCTGTGCTTTTTCTGGTAGGGCTGTTTTCGATTGGTCATCCATGGCAGGACTCAAAGTTCAGTTGTTTCGATGCTGCACGGCCGATGCGTCACTCTTCGCCGATCTTCGCCAAAGATATCGACGTGGCACTAGCAGATGGTCTACCATGCTTTGACGGGCAAATCATTTGCTTGAGCCCCAAGGATTCCGGCCGCCGCGTGTTTTCTGAAACCGAGGCAGTGACAGCTTGCACAGTGGCTCCAGCGGTATTCAGTGGCTCCAGCGGTATGATGTGGGGACTCAGGCAGTCATGTGCCAGTGACTTGGTTGGTACGAGGCTCCTTCTGTCGCTTTGGGTGGTCCAAATTACACACAGTCGAGAAGCATTGGCATGGGATTAGACAATCGGGATTATGCCCGCGACGAGCCGCTTAGCCCTTGGGAGCAGCATCTGCGTGAGCGCGATCGTCAGCCGCTGAGCATGACCGCGAAGTTAATCATTGTGAACGTGGCCGTCTTTGTGATCGCCATGCTGATCACCGGTGGCAAGACCGGCGGAGTGGTCTTTGAGTGGTTTGGGCTGCCGGTTGAAGCTCTCCAAAAGCCCTGGCAGTGGTATCGCTTTCTAACCTATGGCTTTCTGCACAGTTTTAGCAGCATTCTGCACCTCGCCTTCAACATGATGGCGCTGTTCTTCCTGGGCCAGTCCGTGGAACGGCGGATGGGCAGGATGGAATACCTGAGGTTTTACTTGGTTGCCGTGGTGGTCTCGGGTGTCTTCGGCGCCATCGGTTACTGGATTGGTGGGGCTACCAACGTCAACATCGTGGGGGCCAGTGGCGCGGTGGTTGCCATCACCATTCTGTTTGCCTGCTATTTCCCGAATCAGGAAATTTTGCTGATGATGGTGTTGCCGGTCAAAGCCTGGGTGCTGGCGGCAATTGTGGTGGGATCGAACCTTTATCAGTCCATGGTGCCGGCAGCCAATGGAGCTCAGGAGGCAACGGCATTCACGGTGCACTTGGCCGGCGCTGCCTTTGCGTTTCTCTATTACTTCCAGCATTGGAATCTGGGCTGGCTGAATGTTGCTCGATTCAAAAATCCGCTGAACAAGTCGCTGCGTCGAAACCGCTTGAAGCTGCATGATCCCGACCAAAAGATGCAGCGTCAGAGCGAAGAAGTCGACGAGATCTTGGCGAAGATTCATCGCTCCGGTGAAGAGAGTTTGACTCGAGCCGAACGGCGGGCTCTGGAAAAGTACAGTCGCGCCAAACGCGAAAAACGCGGCGAAAGCTAACCTGTTCGGTGCAGCCAACAGCCTAGCGAGTCTGGACTCGTGGACCGGTGGACAGGAGCAGCGTTCGTTCATTGCTAGGCAGGTCTCGTTTTTTAAAAACTTCCACTTTCCCTCAGGCATCATCAAGATGATTTCGCTTCATTCTGCTTTGCGTCGTCTCCCGGCTGTTCCACAGTTGGCGTCGTTTGGATCGATCAGGCGTCCCATGGCCAGCGTGTCCGCCGCGGCATTGCTGGTGTTGGCCGCTGCGGTGATGGCTCCCGCCGCTGGTGCGGTGACTCCGAAGGGCCCCAACGCGCCAAAGGTTGGCCAGAAAGCCCCTGATTTTGAGCTGTCCGTATTGGGCGAGCAGGGATATCTGACACTTTCGGATTTGAACGCCAGCGGCACGGTCGTGGTGGTTGTTCTGCGAGGATTTCCGGGGTATCAATGTCCGCTCTGTCGACGTCAAGTCGCAGCCTACATGAATCGCGCGAACGCGTTCGTCAAAGAGCTGGGGAACAAAGACATTCGTTTCGTCATGGTTTATCCCGGTGCGGAGCAAGGGCTGGATGCGAATGCGAAAAAGTTTTCCGCTGGACGCACGTTGCCACTGCCGATGGCGATGGTGACTGATCCTGACATGAAAATGGTCTCCGAGTGGGGGCTGCGTTGGGACGCACCACGCGAGACCGCGTATCCGTCGGCCTTTGTCATCGGCCCCGGACGACGTGTTCTGTGGAGTAAAGTCAGCAAGGGACATGGCGACCGAGCGACAGCAGAAGATTTGCTGGCCGCGATTCGAGCAGCCAACAAAAAGTAGCGATTGGAGCAAGGTCCCGTCGCGCCAGATCAACCGTTGAGAACAAAGGACACAGCGTGACTGCGAAAATCTATATCGTTGGAATGGGTGATGACGGACTGGATGGATTGACCGGCCATGCCAAATCCAAGGTGCGTCGCGCCGAAGTCATCGTCGGTAGCACGCCGCTGTTGCAACGCGTGCCAACTGACCATCCCGCCGAACGCATTGTCTGCGATGGGGGCATGCAAGAGCTGGAATTATGTGTCGAGTCACTGGCGGATCGACCGACCGTGATGTTGGCCGGTGGCGATCCTTTGTTTTACGGCATCGCTCGTTTCTTGACCGATCGCATCGGCAAAAATCGCTTCGAAATCATTCCTCACGTCAGTAGCATGCAACTGGCGTTTGCCCGTGTCAAGGAAAGCTGGGATGATGCTTTCTTGACCAATCTGGCTGTTCAGCCGCTGGATCGCGTGGTCGACGTGGTTCGCGCCGCTGAGCGGGTTGGCATGTTCACGACCGAAGAGATTTCACCCAGCGTTGTGGCTGAATCCTTGTTGGACCGTCGCATTGATTACTTCAATGCTTACGTTTGTGAAAACTTAGGCACTCCCAACGAAACCATCACCGCCGGTGACTTGGCATCGATCCGTGGTCAAGAGTTTTCGCCGCTCAATGTGATGGTGTTGGTGCGACGAACCGGTGCTGCAGATCTGCCTTCGGGACCCGCAAAGCGACGTCTGTTTGGTAACCCCGATGACTACTTTTTGCAGTCGCGTCCCAAACGCGGTTTGTTGACTCCCTGTGAAGTTCGCTGCATCGCGATGGCTGAACTGGAGATTCAGTCCAACAGTGTTGTCTGGGACGTCGGTGCAGGCAGCGGGGCGCTGGCGATTGAGGCGGCTGCGATCGCGCGTGAGGGAGTGGTGTATGCCATCGAAATGGACGTCGAAGATTACAACTTGATGATCGAAAACGCCCAGCAGTTCAATGTGCCTTCGCTGATCCCCGTCCACGGACAAGCCCCGGAAGCCTGGGCGGAACTACCTGATCCAGACGCCGTGTTTGTCGGCGGCAGTGGTCGAATGGTGCCGGAATTAGTCGCCGGGGCGATTAGCCGTTTGAAGGACGGACGGATCGTGGTGAATGTTTCCAGCCCGGATAACCTGGTCGCCGTTCAAGCCGTTTTGGCCGAGCAGGGATTCGTCTCCGACGTTCGCATGATCAATATCTCTCGCGGGTTGCAGCAATTGGATCGAGTGCGATTTGAAGCCCTCAATCCCAGCTTCCTTGTCATTGGCTATCGCGAATCAGCATCGTGATTGGCGGACTGCCAAAGCACCGTTCGTAGCGGTCTATCGCAGATTTTGCCGAAGCCATGTTTAGCCGCAGCCATGTTCAGCATTGGCTCCGGTTCGGCTGCTTGCACGCACGACAGGCTGACCGGAGTGGGTGCGAAACCGTCCGCCAGACCGTTATTGCGATTGCCAGATCAGCAGATCCGGGGCGCTCTGGCGGTTGCGACTTTCCGGGTCATGAGGGGCAAAATAGTTTCCAATGGCGATGTCATCCATGCCATCGTCGTTGAAGTCACCGCAGCTAATCGCTTGCGATTCATGCAAGCGTCCGGAGAGATGAAGCGGGATGAACTGTCCGCCGTCGCGTTGTTGCAGCATCACCAAGGGCGAGGCTCCTCGGGCAATCCAGCGCTTGGAAAGTTGAGACGGCAACTGGGCGACCGTCATCACATCCAGATCCCCGTCTCCATCGAAGTCGCCAGCCTGCGCGGAGTAAATGCCTGGGGACTGGAACAATTCTCGTGACGTTAATTCACCGTCACCGTTGTTCTCCAGCCAGTAGATCCCTTGGTCTGCCCGCGGTTCTTGATCTCCAAAATCTCCATTGCAGAGCAAAATGTCTAGGTCCGCATCCTGATCTAAATCGACGATTTCAAAGTCGCTGCAGCCGAACGCGGGATTGTCGGCATCAAAGAGAGTCTCCGCAATGAACTCGTGTTTTCCTTCGTTGCGAAGCAAGATCACACGTTCATGCTGGCGGCCTTGCAGTGCCACCAGGTCAACTTTGCCATCCTGGTTAAAGTCGCTGGCCTCCAAGGCGATCAAGTCTGGAACTGCGTCCAGGTTGATCAGGTTGACAATCGGTTGGCCATCATCGGCGATCAAGACATGATCCAACAGGACCAGACTGTCAGGCTGGGCAACGACCACATCCTGGTCACCATCACCATCAAAGTCTCCGGCAGTGACGACGGTTTCAGCGGCGAGATTATTTATCAGAACGCGCATCGCATAATGATCTTGATCAGCCGCTTTGGACAGCAAGAACAAGCGGCCATCACTTGTGTCGACAGCATCCGTCCGGCCCTGGTCCATGACCAAGAAATCCATTTGCCCATCGCGATTGATGTCGTTGCAAACGATCTGACTGGGGCTGATCATGCGGGCGATGATGGAGACTTCACTGGAGAAATTGCCGGGCTGATAAAGGTTGACCGTTCCGCCGCCTTCGTCGCAGTAAACCAGTGTTTTGTTTTGTGAGTCACTTGTCGTCAACTGGCACCACTGAATGTCGGCAACACGCGCCGGGCGAACGCGTTTACCAAACATGCCATAGCGGTGATGTGGGACAACGGCCGCCGAGAGATTCAGGGCGGATGCGGGCGGCAGGTCGATCGCTTCGGGCGCATAGGCGACGAAGTAGCGTTCCACTTGAGCCGGACTGGGAAGCACCAGGTCCTGTCGGCCGGAAAGCCGGTAGTGGTCATAGCCACGGCTGATCACCGCAGCCCATTGTTTCTTGGTGTAGCTCTCGGCATGCGGCATCGCATGGCAATCGGCGCAAAAGCTTTGCACCATTGGCTGAGCGTTGGCTAGCCACTTGGATTCATCTGTCTGCGTCGTTTCACTGGATGTCGCGACGATTGGATCGGGCTTGGACGCGTTGGTAACCTTGGGCGTTTGCTCTCTATTGCAACCGGTCTGTGTTGACAGCAAGATTGCCAACAAAGCAACGGAGCCAAGCGGGCACCGTCGCCAGCGCGCAGGGCTTCGCGAACATTGTGCGCGAACTGGGCAAGATTTGGATGAGGTCACAGGCATGGTGGACAGACCAGCAGAATGCGGCCGAATAAGCTTTCCGAGTCTCTTTAGCTTATCATCTTTGCGCAGATGAAAAGTCATGTTTCTAGGCTTTTCGGCTAGTTTGCACCAGTCAGCGAAGCCTTTTCCACCTGAAAAACAGCAGGTCGCCATGCAGGACACCGGGCACGCCAGCGGTTGGATGCCGCTTCGTTCAGCGTTCGTTGTTCTCCAGTCGTTTTAACCGTTCTTCCAGGTCATCAATTCGTCCTGTCACCGCGTCCAGGCGTTCAATCAGCTGGTCGATCCGCTGTTGATGCTCATTGGGCAAGGCTGGGGGCGGATTGGTTTCAGTCGCAGCATCGCTGATTTTTTCGATTTTGGCGTTCAGGTGTGGCTGTTCTTCGGGGGGATACAGTTGGTGAGCAAAGACTTGGCCACGTCCACTTGGGGTGACCGGTTGGGCAAGCTTTTTGGCCTCCAACTCCGCCAGCGTTGATTTGACTGCGTCAAGGCTGGCAAAGTCACACATTCGCGAGGCTCGCGACCTCAGTTCACCAACCGTCTGTGGCCCGCGCAATAAGAGTTCGGTCATGATGGCAGATTGCGGGTTATCGAGATCCAGCCATTGATAGGCTGCATGCCGATACTTAAGCACTCTGCCATTGCCGTGAATCTCACGGGCCGCTCCAACCTGCCGAAGTTCATCCAACGCGATCAGCACCTCGCCTTCTGCAAGTTTCATTTGGGGCGAGCGATTGGATTTTTGATTGCTGCCAGCGATCAAGCCGGCAGCAGTCAACGGGTAGCTGTCCGGGGTGGTTTTCGCTTTTTCTAGCAACACACCGAGAACACGTCTAGCGTTGGCCGATAAGGGGACGATGGGATGGCTTGAGTCTTCGCCTGCTTGATTCATTGCGGAACGCCAGAAGAGAGGAGTGGCGTCATCCCTGACAATCAAATTGAATGTCAACGATTCCGGTTCGTTGACAAGCGTGAGAGGCTGTTCGGTTGGGGCACTTTTATTGTGTCGGGCCAATTCCGTCGGTCGTCTGATAGAACCCACCGCGACTGTGATCAAAACGCAGTTTTTTGCCGCGAAATGATTCGTCGAATCCCTGGTGCTGATCAAAGACTCGGTGGCCGCCAACGTAGGTTGCCACGGGCCAGCCCGTGAGTTCCGTGCCTGACCAGGGGCTCCATTTTGTCTTGGTGTGTTGATTCTGATCTTCAATGGTACGCGATTGTTGCATGTCGACAAGGACAAGGTCGGCGTCGTAGCCTTTGGCGATTCGGCCTTTGCCTACAATCCCCCAGACTCGGGCGGGGGCATCGCTCATCCAACTGGCGACTTGCGTGAGGCTGCATTTCCCTTGATTGACCTGATTGAGCATAAGCGCCAAACTGTTTTCGACGGCTGGCAATCCGGACGGACTTTCAGGGTAAGGCTTCGCTTTTTCTTCTAAGGTGTGTGGTGCGTGATCGGTTGCGATCACTTGAATCGTGCCGTCCAACAGGCCTTGGTACAACCGTTCATTGTCCTTTGCCGTTTTGATCGACGGGTTCATTTGAATGCGGCTTCCAAGGCGTGGATAGTCGTCCACATTGAAGAAGATGTGGTGCAGGCAGATCTCTGCGGTCAGATACGGGCCCGCTTCGCGAAGCAACGGCAGTTCGGCAGCCGTGGAAACGTGCAGGACATGGAAGCGATGCTTGTGGCGCTGCGCCAAGTCAATGGCTCGTTTCGTTGCGATCACCGCGGCTTTTTCATCACGGATGCGAGAGTGATCTGCAATGTCGTTGGTGCCAGCGAGCCGCTGAGCATTTTCGCGGACCGTTTGCTCGTCTTCGCAGTGAGCACAGATGGGAAGCGTGGTTTCACTGAAAATGCGCTCGAGTGCTTCCTGCTGATCAACCAGCAAGTTGCCGGTGCTGCTGCCGATGAAGATCTTAATGCCTGGCACATCGGTGGCTTTTTTTAATTCGTCGACGTTGTCAGGAGTCGCGCCGATGTAGAACCCATAATTGACCAGCGACTTTTCAGCGCCCAGGGCATCTTTTTGTTTGACGCCTTCGACCGTGACAGCCGGCGGTTTGGTGTTGGGCATCTCTAAAAAGGAAGTCACACCGCCGGCGGCACAGGCATGGCTGGCAGTGGAAAGGTCTTCCTTGTGTGTGAGCCCCGGATCGCGAAAGTGCACCTGATCGTCAACCACTCCCGGCATCAAATGCAGGCCTTGGCAATCAACGACCGTCTGGGCGTTGGTTGATGGGGAAGCCGCGACATCGATGATCACGCCATCTTCGACTAAGACATTGCCTTGAGTGACTTGATCCGGAAAAACCACGTTGGCGTTTTGAAACAATGTGCGTGTCATGGGATTGATCTGATTTGAGAGGACAGGCTGCTCCAGCAAGCCAATAACCTAAGCTTCCGAAGTTGTACAATTCAAAGCCAAAATCCTATCCGCGGCAGGCCCAATCGCACACCCGGTTAGAGTACGATACGACAAAGCTGGACCTGATTCCTGTCGTTAGGTTTTCCCCACTGGCAAAACTCCCCCGGTTCGTTTTGCCGGTTGCCCCTCCCTTTTTCTCGGATTTGCATCGATGAACTCTCTGTTTGCACCCGCCGGTTTTCGAGCGATTTGCAGTCTCATGCTGTGTTGTTTTAGTCTGTCCTGGGCCACCGGTGTGAACGCCGGACAGCGACATGTGTTGATCAGCGCTAAAGAGAACGTGCACGTTGGTGACCACCAGATCAAGGGTGATGGTTGGAGCGTGACCATGAAACGCTTGCATGGTGGCAAGCAACAAGGCGTCGATTTGATCACCGTCGATGCGGGCAGTGTACAGTTTGATGTGATTCCGACTCGCGGAATGAGTGTCTACCAGGTGCGCAGTGGCGAGATGGTTTTTGGCTGGGATTCGCCTGTCGATCCGATCGTCAACCCTGCGTTCATCGATCTGGAATCTCGTGGCGGACTGGGGTGGCTGGAAGGCTTCAACGAGTGGATGGTTCGCTGCGGTTTAGAATTTGCCGGACACCCTGGCACGGATACTCAAGTGGTCGACGGTGAAGAGAAGTCGATGGACCTGACCTTGCATGGCAAAATCGGCAACATTCCCGCGCGTGAAGTCGAAGTGACCTACGACGAAAAAGGTGAGGGACGCTTGCGCATTCGAGGTGTGATTTACGAAAAGTTCTTTTATGGACCCAAGCTAAAACTCGTCACTGAGATCTCCGTCATTCCTGGCCAGTCAACCTATCGCATCGATGATACGGTGACCAACGAAAGTTCACTGCCGCAAGAATTCCAAATCATCTACCACGCAAACTATGGCGCCCCCTTGCTTAGCAAAGGAGCCACCATGCACGCGGCCATCCAATCGATCGAAGGGATGAACGATCACGCGACCGACCACATCAAAGACCATGCAACCTACTTGGGACCGACATCGGGCTTTGCCGAGCAGGTGTATCTGATTGAACCCAAGGCCGATGCAGAAGGCAAAACCATTGCCGTCTTGGAGAGTGCTGATGGTCAACAAGCCGCGTCAATCACTTGGAATGTAAATCAATTGCCACACCTGACTCAGTGGAAGAATACGGCAGCGGTCGAGGATGGCTATGTGACGGGCATTGAGCCGGCGACCGGATACCCGTTCAACCGCATGGTCGAACGAGAGGCGGGACGTGTCCCGGTTTTGCAGCCCGGTCAAACACGACGCTTTACACTCGATTTTGGCTTTCACAAGAATCGCCAAAGCGTGCAGAGCGTGATCAGCAAAGTGAATGCGCTCTAACGCGGTTAACAGGTTCATGCCGCCGGCTGCATTGGCAATGCCGGCGGGGGTGTCGCTGGGAAGCAACAGGCAGGCGCTAACGGCAACAGGCAGGCGCTAACGGCCTTCACGCAATCGATAGCCCAAGAAATTATCGAGTTCCGCTTCGGCTTCGATTTGGCGAACCGTCGCTTCGATATCGTATTCCACGCGATGGAAGAAGACGCGGCTCTCATCGAGCACGACATAACAGCTGCGCGGATCCAGGTCCCGTGGTTGCCCAACGCTACCGACGTTGATCATGTACCGGGCATCGGGTTCGCTTAAGTCGTAGCCGTCGTCATCGATTTCTGCTGGCGGAGTGAACATCAGGTGATGTGAGAACACTCCGGGAACATGCGTGTGACCTTGGAAGCACAGACGTTGGACCAAGGAAAACAGCTTTTCCATTTTCTTGGTGTTCTGAATGTCTTCAGGCATCACGTATTCGTTGGTGGGTCCACGTGGTGAACCATGCACGAACAGCACGTCCTCTTCGCGGACCGAGCGCGGCAGGCTGCACAGAAAGTCCAGACGTTTTCGCGACGGACTGACTTCGTTGGGGGCCGATTCTTCTTGGTCGGGCAACTCTAGTTGAGCGCGCGTCCAGAAGATCGCTTGTTCGGCAGCCGAGTTAAATCCCTCGGGGTCAAACAGAGCGCTGCTGTCGTGGTTGCCAAGGACACAGAAGTCGAAGCCTGCCACGATGTCCAAGCATTCTTGAGGCTTGGGGCCGTAGCCGACCACATCGCCCAAGCAGACGATCCGATCAACGGATTGGGTCTTTACATGCTCGAGCACACTCTGCAAGGCAGTCAGATTGCCATGAATGTCGCTAAGGATTGCCGTTCGGGTCACTTCGCTTTCAATCCGTAATGTCTATCGTCCGTGCTTTAACCGATCGCCCAATTGATCCGACAGGTCGGCTTCAGCGTAGATTTTGTTTGCTGTTTGCTCAATGTCATATTCGACACGGCGATAGCTGACCAGCGGCCCGCCTTGGTGGTCCATGTCCAGGACAACGTAGCAAGCACGAGGATCTTCGTCGCGCGGTTGGCCGACACTGCCGACATTGACCAACGCTTTTTCGTTGCCCAGTTGGAAGTTGTAATCGCACTCATCGGGCTGAACAAAGTCACAACCCGTTGTGAATACACCTGGCAGGTGAGTGTGGCCCATGAAGCAATACTGAGTCACTTTGCCAAACAGAATCTCCATTCGGCGTTGATCAAAGATGTACTCTGGAAACACATACTCGTTGGTGGGGTCACGCGGTGAACCGTGGACGAACTTGTAGGTGCCTTCATCGTGGAACCGTGGCAGCTCGCCAAGGAAATCCCAGCGACCGTTGACCTGTGCTGTTGACCCGGGACCATTGTCTAGCTGGTCGCGTGTCCAGTAAATGGCTTGCAACGCCATTGGGTTAAAGCCATCGGGATCAAACAAGGCCGCTTGATCATGGTTACCCAGGATCGTCACTTTGGAGCGACGCATCACAAGATCCAAGCACTCACAGGGGTTGGGCCCATATCCGATAATGTCGCCCAAGCAGTAGATTTCATCGACCAACTGGGTCTGAATATCAGCGAGAACCGCTTGCAGCGCTTCCAGGTTGCCATGAATATCGCTAATCAGTGCTCGCTTCACTTCGATGCTCGTTTCACTGTGGGGAAAACTGTGGGGAATGGTTGTGAGGGTGACTTTGGCGTCGCGGCGTCAACGCAGGCCTTTCAGCAGTGCGTTGGGGGCGTGGTTGCCAGTCTTTGTCGCTGTCGAAGCGGGGTTGTTATAGTTCCACCCATTCAGGCGGAGGATTGTCGGCGCGTTTTGCCTTTTATTGACCGTTGGACCTTAACGTCTTACGGCGGCGTTCCTGTTTTTCATCTTGATCGGAAAGCCTGATTGTAAAGGTAACCAAATTATGACAACAATCCTATGATGTCTAAGCGTTCCCTGCCACGATTCCCCGCATTGTCTGGAAAGAAGTCCCCCGATGTTTCACCTTGCTCTTGAATCGATTGCGAAAACGGGCTCCCTGGCCATTTTTAGCGACGGCGAGGTGCTGTGGCATCGAGCGATCGGTGATTCTGGACGCACGGCCGCGGAATTTGCGGTGGTTTTAGATCAAGCCTTGCGTTGGCTGGAGAGCCAGCAGCAGCAACTTTCCTTCGTCTCGGTGGCCGCTGGGCCCGGTTCGTTCACTGGGCTTCGTGTGGGGATCACGACCTGCAAAACGCTGGCCTACGCGCTAAAGATACCGGTCATGCCAGTCGGGACAATGATCGCAATTGCATGCAATGCAGCGATCGCATCAGAGCATGAACCGGCCAGCGATTCCCCAGGCAATGCTTGGCAGGCAACGCATCGCTTTCAGGTCGGAGTCAATGCGTACCGAGGGCAAGTGTTCCGGGCAACGTTTACTGGAGCCGAGCTCCAGCGGCCGGAGATCAAGGGTCGGTCGGCAACGATCTGTTCTCGCAGCGAGTGGGACGCGCTGGTCAATCAGGCGGTTGCGGATCAAGAGACCGTTTGTGCCGATGCAGCCATTTTGCCCAAGGGCGATCTGCCGCCGGGCGTTTCTGAGATTCCAAAACTGCTGGCCATTGGCGTCGGCATGATTGCGTTTCGAAAACTCAGCAGCCAGTCGGCGGCAGCGGATCATCCATCGCTTGGGCTGCAGGTCGCTCAGGAGAACGAGTTGCTGATCGATCCCATGAAGCTGACCGCAGATTACATTAAGCGCAGTGCGGCTGAGGAGAAGGCAGATTCACGCTGATGCGTTCGTCATGCCTGCGGCTACCATCGGTGCCGTAATAAATGGTTGTTTTCTGTCGGCTATCATAAACCGCGGTCAGCTTGACACTCCGCGGGCCATGAACACAAAAGTAAAGTCCACACGAGGTGCCACCTCGAAGGACGGGTCGTTTGGTCATTGGAAATTGTCCGGTTTCCAACTGTCCCAGTCTGCACAGCATGGATTCGACATGCTGGCAAAACTGTTCAAACGAAAGGGTCGGCGAATGAAATCCTATCATGCAGTCAAAGACACCATAAAATGAAGCGGTTGGTGGATAGAAGAACGCCTGCTTAGAGTTAACGCTTTGTAGGGAAAAGCGAATGCGGGTAAGCTGGCAGCGTTGGTATCGGCGCGCGAAGCCTGGAAGATTAGTTTCCAGGAAAAACTTTAGATCGCGCGATCAGCGCGTTGGGGCGGTGGCTCGCGCGAAAATGTCCCTCAAAATCCGCTGTTCAAGTGAAGTGTCACGGCCTTGCGCGATCCAGCCAATGGTTTGTGGCAGGTTCTGATCAGCTGCATTTTGACGCACCATCGAACCGTCATTGCGCCGTGTGATTGCAGTCTCTGTCGAAAACTGTGTGCCATCGGTGTTTTCAAGATCCTTCTGCACAATCACTTCAACCAGGTATCCGGCTTCGCTCGGCCGGACGATAACAGTTGCTTTGCGGCGGATCGTTTGCAGCGTGCTCTCCCGCACTTCAAAACCCGCTGTGCTGTCTTTACGCCACAATTCACCGATCGAACCGCCAATCTGATAGGAGGTTTCTAAGCGGCCATCAAGCATGTACTGGTTACTGTTTTGAACGGGTTGTTCGGTCGCGATGCGAAAGTAGTCATCCACCGTGTCCACGACTTGTTGCCACAAGTACGTGTCTTGCATCGCCGGCAGCTCTAAAGGGTTGGGAACAAATTGTTTGGGTGGTCGACGGTCCAATCGGTAGCGGAGTTGTCGACAGCCAACGGCGCCGATCAGAAACAGCGCGAGACAGATGATTGAAAAGAATTTCCAAGATGAGCGATTTCCCCAACGCGCGTTAAGACTGGTACGCACTTGTTTCACCAATGGCTTGGTGGGGTGCCTTGTCACAGCTGTCGGCGCGATCGCGGATTGCGACGGGGAGGATTGTTCAAGCATCTTGGGGAGGGGACGTCGATGCCACCATCGGTGACGAAGGCGAATCGTCCGAGCAAGGATTAACGAAGAAGTGGAAGTGATTCGGGAACGTCGTCAGGAAACAGGGTCCAGACTGCAACACGGTGCCGCATCTTTTTAAGCACCGATTTCTGAGCAGCTTGAATTTTCTCTTTGCGAATTTGATCGATGATGTCTTCTTGGACCTCGGCAAAGCTGCGATAGCCACTGTCGGTTCGTTCGAGAACGCGAATGATATGCATGCCTTCATCATCGGTAATGAATTCGCTCAGCTGGTTCAGCGGTAACGAAAAGATCGCCGTATCAAGTGGTTTGGAAGCCAGCGAACCTTTGCTGATCCAGTCGTGAATGCCTCCGTCCCCGGCATAGGCTTCTTCACTTTTTTCTCGCGCGACAGCGCTGAGATTGCCGCCGAAGAAGGCCTCGCGCCCCATCAGGCCGAGCGTTTTGCCCGCCTCCTCAGGGCTGGGATGATTTTTGAACAGCACGGTGAGCTGTTCCCAGCGCGCTTTTTCAGGTTGATAGTATTCGTCAACCTGCTGTTGGTAGCGCTGGAAGGCCTCGGCGAGAGTAACTTTGGGGTTGTCGTCAACGACGCTGCGAATCCACATGCTAGCCAACATCTGATCGATGAAGTCACGTTGTTGCATTTGCAGGGTGACGCCGGTCTCCGTCAGTTTGGTCTCAAGTTCCGCCAGAGTGAGCGCGTCGTGCTTTTCCAATAAGCTGGGAACTTGTGTTTCAAAGAACAATTGACGTGCGCGGCTTTCCATTTGGTCTTGGACTTCTTTGCGCTTGTCCGCCGGTTGCGTTCCCACCTGATCCAACAGGAAACACTCTCGCATCTGTTTGTTTTGTATCGTCTGAACCAGCAGACCACGAGCAACCTGCGTGCGAACCAACTGCAACTGGTCGTCAGGGACTTTCTGGCCTGTCTTTTTAGACACTTCACTAATGCGAGCGTCGACGCGAGGCAGGATGTCGCCCAAGAAGATGGGCTGCTCGCCAACCACCGCTAAGGGCGCCGCAGGATCATTCGGCAACAGGACTTTCGGTGGTGCTGGAGCTTGCGGCGCAGAACGTCCCGACGGAGCACCTTGTTGAGCACCACGCGAACGCATTTGCTGGGTGGGTGATGCGAACTGTGCTTGGCTGATGTTGGCGGGCAGCAACGCTACCGCAAACAGTGCCAACAACAAACGGGCTGTTGTGCCTCGTTCATTTGAAAGCGTGATCGTGCCGCCATGCTTTAGGGCTGATCGTCCGACAGGTCGAGTTTCACGCAGTAAACGTTTCATGAGTCAACGAATGAATCAAATGAGAAGGTGTCTTGCCTTTAACAGGGCGTTTCAAGTTCGCTTGTAGGCAGTTTTTCCGGCTCAAGACAAGCCCACTCTCGGCGCAATCTAATTCCTGACAGCAGTCCGAATCGATTTTTGAAATCAAGCTTGACAGCGCGTTCGAGCTCTGGCTATTGACGTTCTAAACATTGCAAATGTTGGTTGCAGGGACGAAGTCCGTCCCCGGTTCTTCGGGCGCTTTCACTAACGCGTGTTTAGACAATCAGCTTTCCAAAACAACCGATTGATAGCTCCCGCTGTCGCACGGAACAATTTGGAGGTTACCAAGCGTAAGTCAACGTTTTGCGGGAATCGTTGACTTTCCCATTTCCGTGGGAGTGAGCAATAAAGCAGATTGAAGACGGTTTCTGGGTCAACCGTCTTTGTCAATGCTGTTCCACGCCGATAGCCTCCAACGTCGGGGCGTTGGTTCGCCAACGCCCCGACGACCCTTTCTCTGTCACGCCATCTCCGTGACTGCCAGCAGTGACTGCCAACATCTGCGTTTCGTGTTGCACGCTCGTTGCGACCCGCGTGGGCTTGATCCGTATCCCAGCGTCGCCACATCAACGTGACCGGTTCTGCCGCCCCAATTTTCCACACCAATCCTGACGCCGCGGGCATTCTGGATGGAATTTTGTAGGGGCTTTCTGTGCCAGATGGCGTTCTGTGGCGAGACAGGGTGGATGAGGGGATTGGCCTACTCTTTCTTTAGGGTGAGCTTGCCCCCGCCAGGGAACTTTCGTCATATTGGTATCGTCTAACCCACACTGGACAGTTCCCACTGGCGGCCCCACCGTGTTTTTCACGCCACCTGATTTTTCCGCCAACGCCTTGCTGATGGTCTGCGGCCAGTCCATTCAGCCGTCCATTGAGCGTTGGCAGAGGTGTTTTGCCATGTCCCTGCGAATTCGATCATTGCGCAAACGCACCAGGCATGCTGGTCTGCGTCGGCCAGTGCTGGAGTCGTTGGAGTCTCGATTAGCAATGGCTGCTGCGGTGGCGGTGGAGATTCCAGGGCCAAGCGCCGTTGAGGAGTCCGATTCCCAAGGTCTGGTGTATCGCTTCACACGAGATGACGCGACATCGCCGTTGGCGGTGGCGTTTGAGATCGATGCTCAGGCGACCTATGGAGAGGATTTCTCTATCCCAGGCGTTAATCGGCATCCAGTGTTTCTACGAACCATCGACGATCAAGTCGTCACTAGTCCGAAGCTGGTCGGTTCGGTGCAGTTTTTACCTGGTGAGGCCTCCGTTGAACTGACGTTGAAACCCGTTGACGATGCTAGAATCGAACCCGATGAACCCATCACTGTGCGGTTACTGGAGCCAGCAGCATTTGGCCCGGTGACCGGAGCGGCTAACAATCACGACGCACAAGCCGACCAAACAACCTATTACGTTGTCGACGCGTTCAACCGGCTAGGGGTGATCGATACGACGACCGGGATTGTTGATGTTGTGGGCACAATCCCAGTGCAGGGCACGATTACCGATATTGCCATCAATGAATTCGGGCAAGTGTATGTCATCACGTTTGATAGCTTGTACTATCTTGGACAGGTTGATGGTCTTGCAGCACCGCTTGGTGCGCTGAACCTGGGGCCTCACGGGGTGACCGATGCGAACAGCTTGGTGGATGCCAGGAATGGGGACTTCGGTAGTCAAGCCGGGGATCTGTTCATTGCCGGTACGAACCAGCTTTGGATTCAGCGAATCGACCTGGTTGAATTCAACCAACTGCCGGTCAAAGAAAACGTGGTGCCCGTATTTGCGGTTGATCAGGCGCTGTTCAATCGCGCGTTTCCTCATCAATACGTTGCTTCCGGTGATTTGGATTACGACCGTTCGGATGACTTAATTCTTACCGCTCGTCATGTGGACGAATCCTTTGATTCGATCATTGAGATTGAAGCGTCCGCAGAGTTCGGGATCATTGATAAATTGCCCGTGCCAGCCCAGGATATTCGGGAAGACTTCGTGGGAATCTCGGGAGTGGCCAGTTACGGCAGTCAGGGCTTTGGATTCGCTGGCTATCTTCAGCTGAGCGTCAATCAGATTACGCTGAACTCCAATCGTTCCCTGGAGATCGTTGGACGTGACTATGAATTGTCTGAAGGGGCCAGTGAGGCAACTGGCGAAATTCTTGGACAGCCCATTGATCCACCGATCGTGACACCGAACGCAGCTTTACCGGATGCTTTTGACTTGTCGCGTGGGCCGCAGCCAACGTCATGGCAGCAGCAGGCATCAACACTGCAGGGGATCTCGATCCAGCTGGGCGCGCCGATCGATGAGATTCCTTTGGATCAGATTGCCTTGACGAATCTTGGAGTGAACGCCTCAGCGACGCCAGAAAGTGTGACGCTAGATGCATCGCAATTGACACTGTCCGCATCAGGAGATCGGATCGAGATTTCGTTCCAACCAGGTGACCTGGCTGATGGCCGTTACCAGTTAGATTTAGGGCCCGATGTGACGAACGGACCGCCGTTGGAATTGCGCGGGGATGTAGGCAATCAGCTGTTTGTGCTGCGCGGCGATTTCGATCGGAACGGTCACGTGGACGCCCGCGATAGTGACACGCTCGCTTACTGGTATGCGCAGACAATCTTTCAGGCACCAAGCTACGTTGATCTGGATGGATCACGACGGATCGACGAGGGAGACTTGGAGGTCCTGCGCCAGCAGATTGGTGCAAGTGTTGTCTTGCCTGCGTTAAGTGATCCGCAACCCGAGTTTAACACCCCGCAAGCCATTGACTCGGCCATCTCAACCATTCTTGATCCGCTGGATGTCAATGGGAATGGGCGGGTCACGCCTTTGGACGCATTGATGGTGATCGGTCGATTCGTCCGTCAAATCGAAGGTCCACTGGATTGGCGATTCGACGTGAATCGCAACGGTTCGGTGAGCGTCTCGGACGCGATCTTTGTCATCAACTATTTGTCCAGCATCTACGCATCACCCGGTGGTGAATCCATCGAGATTGATCCAGAGGATGGATCTGGACCGCAAGCCAAAGCGTTGTCTGGGAATGCGTCACTTCAACCAATGGGGCCGCATCTGATTGACGACGGCCAGGCTGAGACTCGTCGCAGCTGGGAGCAGAATGTTGATCTGCTGGCCGCGTCACGCGTCCTCGGCTAGAAGTTGCTCGATGGTCTTGCGCATGTCCTTTTCGCCTTCGGTGCCTTGCCAGTTCATCTCGCCTTGCCACCAACGACGTAAGTAGCCCTGCTTGTCAATCAAGTAAACCGTTGGCCACATGGTGTTGCCCCAAGCGTTCCAGTTGGATGATTGACCGTCCATCAATACAGGGTACTTGATCTGCTCGTCATGCGCCGCTTGCAGAACCTTTTCCGGTGACCGTTCAGCGCTTGTTTCCGGCCGCTGAATGCCGATCACAACCAGCCCTTGGTCAGCGTAGTCTTTGTGCCAAGCGTTGTAGTGCGGCAGGTTTCGCCGGCAGTTGATGCACTGAAATGCGTAAAAGTGCAAGGCGACCACTTTGCCTTCGAGTTGGGCCAGGTTTAGCTGCTTGCGACCCGATTCAGGCAATGACTGCAACCACTGTGAACCTTGCATCTGGATCTCGGGAGCCAGTGGTAGCGAGCGAACCACTTGACTGAAATCAAACGTTTTGCCTGTCACGGTGGAAAAGCGTTGTTGCTGAGATTCAGTCAAAAGATCGCGAATCGCTTCACGTTCATCGACCTTGGCTTGGGCAATCGCCTTGGCCGTTTCCTTTTGATCCCACTCGCCAGCACCCAGCTTTTTCTGTGCGTCGGACACGGTGCTGTCTGACTGCTGATACAACGCAATCAATTTGTCACGCTGTGCGTCAGTGATCTTTAACGCTGCGGAACATTGGGGACGCAGGAACATGCGGGTTCCCAACGCTTGGTTTTGCAGCTGGTCCAGGCGTTCGATTTGCGACTTGCTGAGAACAGAGCCTAACTTGGATTGCAGGTTTCCAGTTAGCACGGCAACCGTTTGGCGACGACTCTTCGTTGGCGTGATCCGCGACCGGAACCAGATGCCGTCCGCCTCTGGTAACAGCGTCTGCACTTGCTGTGATTGAGTGTCACTCAGTCCCAGTTCAGCGTGGATCGCGGAGTCGCGAATCATCTTCAGCAGCACCGGATCAATTTCAATGTCCAGCACGCCGGATGCCTGTTCACCGGTGGCGGATTGACTGGCGCCAGTTTGAGCGGCGGCGTGGAAGCAGGCCAGTGTGTTGATCACAAGGCAAGCCAAGACCACTGCGGATTGCAGAGCGATTGAGCGCGGTGACTGAAGCGGCGACATAGAAGCACCAAAAGAAAAGAGACGAGTCAACATCCTTCTGCGAAGCGTGCAGTTGATTTTCGTGGTAATGGCTAAACCGCTCCGAAGGCCGCCACGAGAACGTTCACTCGGCAACATTCCCGCTTGGCCGGTCGAAGCTTCAGCGATTGACTTGTCAAGCAACGCCGCGGGCTTCGCTCTAGACCGCCATTTTGGCCTGGGCAATCGACTCGTCCATGTCTGCGAACAGCTGGGATGCATCTTCATCAAAGATCCGGCCGATCAACACGTTTGTCAGGTTGCCGTGATGTTCAGGATGCTCCTTCATGAACCGACCGATACTGAATTCCTTGGTGTAGAACGCATGGACCAGTTTGCGAACCCAGGTTGCACCCTTCATGAAGTCGTCGGTCCAGTTGCCGAGCTGATCTCCGGAGAGATCACCGTTCTTGAAACCTTCCACAACAGCGTCTCCTGCACGCACTCCCATATCCAGTGCGAAGTAGACTCCGGACGAATAGACCGGATCGATAAAGCCCAACGCATCGCCAACCAGCACCCAGCCGGGACCGGCATGTTGCTTGGTCATGTACGAGAACTCCTTGGCAATCTTAAGGTCACCAAGACGAGTCGCATTTTCCAGTCGGGGAGTCAAACCTGGGCAGCGTTGCAGTTCTTCAAGGAATGTTTCTTCCGGTGTACCGCGTCCTTTTAACATGTAATCGTTGTCGCCCACACAGCCAATGCTGGTCACGCCGCGTGAGAGCGGGATGAACCAGAACCACGATTCTTTGTTTTCCGTTTGCAAAATGATCGTTGCGCCAGCGTGTTCGCCGTCACCGCGGACGGCGTCTTTGTAGTATCCCCAGACGGCGGCTTTCCGCAGGTCAGGGTTGACTTCCTTGATCTTCAGTTTGTTGGCGAGAAATGACTGCTGTCCGGTGGCATCAATGACGACTTGGCACTTAATGTTTCGCTGCTGTCCCTGATCGTCCTTTAGGGTGACTCCACTGATCGCGGCATTGTCGTCAAAGTCGACATCCAGAAGCCGGGTGCGGTCCACACAATCGGCGCCGAGTTCCGCGGCGCGGTCGAACAGCATCTTGTCGAACTCACTGCGTTCAACTTGCCAGGTATCGCTGGATTCTCTGGAGTCGTGTTGCCGGAAGAAGAACGGTGCCGACTCTGTTCCGCGATGGGTGACAAACTGGACCGACTTTTTGACTTGCCATCCGGATTCTTTGACTCGCTCGTTCAGTCCGAGACGCTGCAAGGGCCAGTAAGTTTCCGGCATCAGAGATTCGCCAACATGGAAACGTGGAACCGACTCACGCTCGACGAGCAACGTGTTCAAACCACCTTGGGCCGTGATTGCAGCCGCGCTGCAACCTCCGGGGCCTGCCCCAATGACGACGCAATCGTATTCAGATTTCATCAGAAATGATCTAGCTTAAAAACCAAGAAATTGTGTGTTTGTGTAGTCGCAGCACACAGCGAATCGGCACGGATTGATCCGCCGCAACAGTGTACCAGATGGTCTAGCGTGCGACGCACCGCAGATCGGAGCTTCCCGAGTCGCGTTTGGAACGCCATGACGCTCTCGGTGCGTGACTGGCCAGCGATCTCCATCTGTCGGGGAGGGCAGGGGGCCGCCTGGCGGTTCTGGTGTCTGCACCGCGTTGCTGTTGGAGTATACTTTGGGCTTCTACTTGCCCCACTAACCGCCTGCCTCTGATGATTCGTAACACTCTTTTAGCGATCTTTTTCTCGTGTCATTTGCTGCAAACTGCGTTTTCCCAGCAAATGAGTTCCGTTGCCCCTCCATTGTCGCCACAAGAATCGATCGCGACGATGAAGATCCAACCGGGCTATTCCTTGGTGCCCGTGCTAACCGAGCCGCACATCCATGAGCCCTCTGCGATCGCCTGGGATGGGAATGGTCGCATGTATGTGGTCGAGATGCGGACTTATATGCAGGATATCGACGGCAACGATCAACTGACCCCGACAAGTCGTGTTTCGCGTCACGAGGACACCGACGGCGATGGGGTTTATGACAAGCACACCGTGTTTGCGGATAACCTGGTGTTGCCGCGAATGGTTTTACCGCTGCTTGATCGAGTCATCATTCGAGAAACCAACACCCTGGATTTGAAGAGCTATCAGGACACCGATGGCGATGGCGTTGCCGACAAAGTCGAGCTTTGGCACGAAGGTGGCAATCGAGGCGGCAACTTGGAGCACCAGCCGAGTGGCTTGGTTTGGAATCTGGACAACTGGCTGTACACCACTTATTCCCGTCATCGCTATCGATTCACCGGCGGCGAAGTCATTCGTGAACCGCTGCCTCATGGATCAGGTCAGTGGGGGCTAACGCACGATGACGAAGGACGCCTGTTCTACAGCACGGCGGGCGGCGAAAACCCCGCGATGGATTTTCAGCGGCCGATCATCTATGGACAGATCTCGTTGCCCGGTGAGCAGGCTCCAGGGTTTCGCGAAGTCTTTCCCATCGATGACGTTCCAGACGTTCAAGGTGGATTGGGGCGAGTTCGCAAAGACAACTCATTGAATCGCTTCACTGGATGCTGCGGTCAATCCATTTTCCGCGGAACCGGCCTGCCCAACGACTTCGCCGGTGATCTGATCATCCCCGAACCTGTGGGACGATTGATTCGTCGAGCGAATGTCATCAATGATGAGGGCCGAATCATTGTTGACAATGCTTATGACAAGCAAGAGTTCATCGCGTCGACCGATCCAAACTTTCGCCCCGTCAACAGTGCCACCGGACCCGATGGTTGTTTGTACTTGGTGGACATGTATCGCGGCATCATCCAGGAAGGCAATTGGGTCCGCCCCGGATCTTACTTGCGCGGTGTCGTCCAGAAGTACGAGCTTGAAAAGAATATTGGTCGTGGTCGAATCTATCGCGTTGATCACACCAGCACCAAACGTGGTCAACTGCCCAAGATGCTCGATGAGACTCCACAGCAGTTGGTCGCTCATCTTTCCCACGCCAATGGCTGGTGGCGTAGCGAAGCACAGAAGCTAATCATCTTGCATGGCGATCGATCCGTGCTGCCGCAGTTGCGTGATTTACTGACCAGCAGCGATCAGCCGCTGGCCCGTTTGCACGCTCTATGGACCTTGGAAGGCTTGGCCGGCACTTCGCCGTCGCTCTTGTTGGCCGCCATGCAGGATGCCGATCCACGAGTGCGTTCAGCTGCGATTCGCATTGCGGAACCCGAACTGGCAACCGAGCCGGGCTACGCGCCAGCGCTGGCAAAGCTGGCAAAAGACAGTAGCCCCGACGTCAAAATTCAATTGATTCTTTCCCTGGGGCGCGGTGGGCATGCTCAAGCGGCTGAACTCACCGATGCGATTGTCAAAGCAAACGGGGACAATCTGGCAATCAGTAAAATCGCCGAATCGTTGACGAGTCGTTTGGCATCCATGGAGGCGGAACGCAAGAAACTGGCCGAGTTGCGGCGGCGCAACAAGGTGCTGGCAGAGTCCGTGATTCGTGGGAAAACGATTTACAGCACCTTGTGTGTGACCTGTCACGCCGTCAACGGCAAAGGACAGCCTTCGCCCGATCATCCCGGCGTCATGTTGGCTCCGCCACTGGTCGGATCCGCGCGAGTGCTGGGGCATAAGGAACGCTTGGCACGCATTCTATTGCATGGCCTGATCGGACCGGTGGACCAAAAAGATTACACCGCTGGCTTGATGCTGCCTATGAAAGCCAATGATGATCGTTGGATTGCCGACGTTGCCACTTACATTCGCAATGAATGGGGGAATCAAGCGCCCCTGATCGAAGCGGACGATATCGCTCGCATTCGCAGCGCAACGGAGAAACGCCTAGGCCCTTGGTCACTGCGGGAATTGCAAAAGTACGACCCTCCTGCGGCCAATCGATCCGCGTGGAAGCTCACTTCGAGTGACAACCTGGGCAACGTCAGCAATGCCATCGACGGCAAAGCAAGTAGCCGCTGGGACACCGGTCGCACGCAGCGCCCCGGCATGTGGTTCCAGATCGAATTGCCCGAAGCGATTCGCGTGATGTCCCTGATTCTCGACTCCAGTGGCTCCAGTTTAGATTACCCACGCGGTTATACCGTTCAGTTATCCAATGATGGAAAAGCGTGGAGTGATCCGGTTGCACAAGGCAACGGTGATTCGAAAATCACAACCATTGAGATCGATCAAGAGCAACCTGCACGATTCATTCGCATCACTCAGACTGGATCCTCCAATAGCAAGTATTGGTCGATTCACGAGTTGCAAATCAAAGGCTTCGCAGCCGGCGAGTTGGAAGAAACCGTATCGCTTGCCGAGGTGTTGGGCAACATGGATCGTCAACAGTTAGCTCAGCAAGCTCGCTCCATCGGCAAAGCCGAACGCGGTGAAGCACTGTTTAAAAGCAATACACTGTCTTGTGTGAAGTGCCATGATGCGAAAAACAAAAAGCCCATCGGGCCGGACTTGAGCATCCGTCGCGATGAAGTGACCGATGTGTTCTTGGTCGATTCGGTCTTAGAGCCTTCGAAGGTGATTCACAAGGATTACAAGCAAGAGCAAGTTCTGACCATCGATGGTTTGGCCGTCACTGGCTTTGTCATTCAAGAGGACGATCAGCAGATCACGGTGCGTGAACCAGCCGGTGGGAAAGAGATCAAGATTCTGCAAGACGACGTGGACTTGCGACGCAAGTCCGACTTGTCCGCCATGCCTGCTGGCTTAGTCAATCAGTTGGAAAACCAGCAGCAGTTTCTGGATCTGATTCGCTACCTGATGGAAATCAGAAAGTGATCGCGAGGTTGAATTCGTCTCACTGTTGATTCAGTGAGACGATCTTGCCTGTCTTGGCGCTTTCATAGATCGCACAAATGACTTCGACGCTGCGGCGGCCTTCGTGACCGTCCAGCATCGAGGGGCGACCTTCGTTGATCGCGGCAACCATTTCTTCAAACATTTTCATGTGGCCAACGTGATTGATCGCTTTGGGATCCGCTGCGCCGCCTCCGGTCTGAGTCTTGCCCTGCATTTCTTCGCGGATCTGTTTGTCGGTCTCGGTTTCATCAGCAAAGTCCCATTGCTTGATGTCTTCTTCTTCTAAAACCGCGCTACCGTTGCTGCCGCTGATTTCGATGCGTTTCAGAGCGCCAGGAAAGGCGGTCGTGGTCGCTTCGATCACACCCAAGGCTCCGTTGGCAAATCGCAGCGTGGCCACCACGATGTCTTCGACTTCGATTCGCTCATGAGTCAACGTGTCGGCCATCGCGCTGACCTGAACCACCGGGCCCATCAACCAAAGCAGCAAATCAACGCTGTGAATGGCTTGATTCATCAACGCGCCGCCACCGTCCAAATCCCAGGTGCCGCGCCAAGCGCCGCTGTCATAGTATTCCTGAGTCCGATACCATTTCACATAGGCGTCACCGAGCGTGATTTTTCCAAACCGATCGCCTTCGACCGCCTGTTTCATCAGTTGACTGGATTGATGGAATCGACTTTGGAACGTGACGCCTAGACGGACGTTATTCTGTTCGCAGGCCTGAATGATCTGGTTGCAACGCTGTGGGGTGATCTCGAGTGGTTTTTCAACAATGACGTGTTTGCCGGCATTGGCAGTCGCCACGGCGGGATCAAGGTGATGGCCACTGGGAGTGCACACTGAGACGGCGTCAATCGCTGGGTCAGCCAGCATTTCGTCCAGTGTCGCGTAGGCCTGACAGCCGTATTCCTGGGCAAATGCCTGAGCCGCATCCGGCCGACGAGCGGTGACGCCGACCAAATGTGCCCCTTGGGCATCCGCGATGGCTTTGGCGTGAAAGTTGGCGATCATCCCGCAGCCGACAATTCCGATTCCAATACTCATGAGGCTCCTGGCACGCAGTGCAAAAGGGGTAGTTGGGTTTCTTCGATTGTCATCATAAAATTGGTCCCTGTGAACCGCCCCTCGCTCAGAACGTGTGGGCCGCCGTGCATCACGTTGTTGTACCGAACACGCTGTCGATTCACCAACCTGCTGCAACTGACTACCCTGCTGCAACTGACTACCCTGCTGAAACTGACTACCCTGCTGCAACTTAACCGGCAGCCGCTCCCCTAGCCCTCGGATCGTCCTTTGACTGTTACCAAGCCAATCTCTGCCGAACGAATGAGCCAGGTTGTGGACGTGTTGGATCAGCAGAGCCAGGTTTCAAGACAGGTCGCTGAGCTCAAACCGGGGCAATTCCTTTCCTTTTCAGGCGTCTGGGGCTCCTTGCGTGCCGTTTTGGCCTCGGCGACCACACGCGGTCGCAGCACGGTTTTGATGCTGTTGCCACAGGCTGCCGACGCCGATGTCGTCGCTGGCGATGTGCGTGAATTCGGTGTGCCCGATGCCTATGCGATGCCGCTGAGCGTCGGACGTGGCTCGAAACACGCCCCGGACAAGGATTTTGCTGAACGCCTGCAATTGCTACAGCGACTCAATCGACGCCAGGCGGGCGATGATCCGTTGGTGGTCACTGCCTATGTCGGCGGTGCCATTCAGATGGTTCCCAGCCCCGATCAGTTGCAGCAGTCCAGCCGTCGCTTGAAAGTTGGACAGCAATTGGCGATTGAAAGTTTGGCCGATTGGTTGACCGACGAAGGGTTTGTGTCCACCTCGGCGGTCGAACTGCCCGGTGAGTTCGCGATTCGTGGCGGCTTGATGGACGTCTATTCGGTTGACCAGTCCAATCCGATTCGGATCGAATGGTTTGGTGATGAAATCGATTCCATTCGACATTTTGACGCCGCCAGTCAGCGCAGCATTGAAACCGTTTCGGAAGTCGAGTTTACGTCCGTGCGGGACGAAGCCCAGTCGGAAGCCGAAGGGCTCGGTTCAATTGCCGAATACTTGCCTGAAGATACCTGTGTGATCATTTGTGAACCACACGATTGCAAGCTGTCGGCTACCAACCTGTTGCAGCGAACGGACGATGACTCGACGTTCCTTGAATACGAATCGTTGCTGCAGTCACTTGCTGAGTTTCCCATTGTTTCGGCGTCGCTGTTGCATGAAGGTGGCGAAAGCACAACGGATTTGCAATCAACAAGCGCCGAGGGCTTTGCCCTGTCGCTGGAAGAAACACATACCCGCATCGACACCGTTGCCGCTGATCATCAAATTTTGCTCGTTGGCGATACTGCCGCCGACAGTGAACGGCTGACGGATTTATTGGCCGGGACCAATGCCGCGATCCAAGGACGCATGAAGCCGGTGGTGGCGGAGCTGAGCGGGGGATTTCGGTTAGCAGGCGCCAAGCTGTTGGTGCTGACGGGTGCCGAGTTGTTCCACCGCAGTCCCGTCAGACGCGGCAAGTCCAAGCCGGCCGGCAAACCGATCACCGGTTCGATGCAACTGAAAGCCGGTGACTTGGTCGTGCACCTTTCGCACGGGATCGGGCTGTATCGTGGCTTGGAACACATTGAAAAGAACGGCCAGCATCTCGAGCACTTAGTCGTTGAATTTGATGGCGGTTCAAAAATCTATGTTCCCGCATCACGAATTGGATTGATCCAGCGTTACGTCGGTGGCACATCAACGCGGCCGAAACTGGCAAAGATTGGTGGACAATCCTGGACCAAGCAACGCAAGGCTGCCGAATCGGCCGTCACCGATATGGCGTCGGAATTGCTGGAGTTGCAAGCCACACGAACGGCCCGAAAGGGACTGACGTTTGATGCAGACAGTCAATGGCAGCACCAGTTTGATGCCAGTTTTCCCTATCAAGAAACACCGGACCAAGTCACTGCCATCGCCGCGACTAAGCAGGACATGGAGACCGCGAAAACAATGGACCGGCTGATCTGCGGCGACGTGGGGTTCGGCAAAACCGAAGTTGCGATGCGAGCCGCTTTCAAAGCAGTGCTAAGCGGGTATCAAGTCGCTGTCTTGGTTCCCACTTCGGTGTTGGCTGAACAGCACTTTCATAACTTTAAAAATCGCATGGCGGAGTTTCCAGTCCGAGTCGAAAAGCTCAGCCGTTTTGCATCCTCCGCCGAGCAACGCGAAACACGCGCGGCACTGAAAGATGGCAAAGTCGATATCGTGGTTGGAACGCATCGAATCGCCGGCGCGACGATTAAGTTCGCGAATCTTGGTTTGGTCGTCATCGACGAAGAGCAACGGTTCGGCGTCGCAGTCAAAGAACGCCTGAAGAACAAACATAGCAACGTGGACGTGCTGACGCTGTCCGCCACGCCGATCCCCAGGACGCTGCACATGGCGCTCGTTGGCGTGCGAGACATCAGCAACTTGGAAACCCCGCCTGCTGAACGACGCAGCGTCGAAACCGTTGTCACTCGTTGGGATAAAGAAATGATTCGCACCGCGATCATCCGTGAATTGAATCGTGGTGGGCAGATCTTTATGGTGCACAACCGGATCGCTGACTTGGATGATCTGGCCGCCAAGATCAAAGAGATTGTTCCCGAAATTCGTATTGTGATCGGCCATGGACAAATGCAAGAAAATCAGCTCGAACAAGTCATGGTTGACTTTATCGAACACAAGTACGACATGCTGTTGGCAACCACCATCATTGAAAGTGGATTGGATATTCCGAACGCCAACACAATGTTCATTGACGATGCTGATCATTATGGGCTAAGCGATCTGCACCAATTGCGCGGCCGTGTGGGGCGATACAAGCATCAGGCGTTCTGCTATCTGATGGTTGCTCCAAATAAGCACCTTTCGCCAGAGGCCACCAAGCGACTTCGTGCGATCGAAGAATTCAGCCAGATGGGGGCCGGCTTTGCGATTTCAATGCGGGACTTGGAAATTCGAGGCGCTGGTAACTTGCTCGGCAGTCAGCAAAGCGGTCACATCGCCGCGATTGGCTATGAGATGTATTGCCAGCTGCTAGAAGACGCGGTGCGGCAGATTCAGAATCTTCCGCCCGCGCTGTCCAGTGACGTCGAAATCGATTTGCCGGTGGAGGCCATTCTGGATCCAGACTACGTCCCCGATTTGCGTCACAAGATCGATTTGTACCGGCGGATTGCTAAACTGGATTCACAGGACAGCTTGAACGCGATTGGCGAAGAGCTGAGGGACCGGTTTGGGCCGCTGACGGATTCTGCTCGACGCATGTTGGAACTCGCTGAGCTGCGGCTTGATGCGGCGGCGTGGGAGGTCGATTCGATTTCCAGTGACGCGCGCTTCCTGGTGCTGCACTACAAGGAACGCGGCCGCATTGAGTTGCTAGCCAAACACTCCAAATTTCCTGTGCGAATCGTTGACCAACGCCGCGCTTACGTGCCCCTGCGGCCACAGAAGAAACCCGGTGCCAAGCAGCCGCCGCCAAAGAACTATGAAGGGATTGATATGGATCATCCCAGCGGCAGCGGCTTCATCGCCCTTGCTCGCGGCGTCTTCCACGGCAAGGAATAACAGCCACTTTTCGCCAACCCATTCGCCTATTCGATCGCCATCCCAGCGGCTTTGCGCCGCTTGCTCAATCGCCACCGCGACTCTCGATCACTCGCCTTCCGGGATCGCGTTGATCGTTAGATAAAGGTCTTCCACGAACGCTTGACCGTCGCGATCCTTGAGCTTGACTTTCATCAGCAGTTGGTTGCAGACCTTTAAATCAGGGATGTCCAAACGCACCGTCTGATTGTCCAGTGGGATGCACTTGGCGATGGTTAGCTTGTCGCGTCCCTTTTGGTCAGGGTTGTTGACCGAAAACTGATCCGAACCATAGCGTCGCGACCAGAGGTAGTTCCACATTTCGCTTTGGTACGAATCAGGGTCCGTTGCTGAGGCTTGGGCGAGATCGAAGTTGAATCGCAGGACGATTCCACCCTGGACGACTTTGACATCATCGATCAAACGCGATGCTTTGCCCGTGTATCGTAACCGTTGCAAGCAACCGTCTTTCCCGCCACGAGGTCCTTGCCAGCCAGAGAGGCCCGTTCCATAGACTTGGCCGTCAGCGGGATTCACTCGCAATCGCATCACGCCTGCATCCCATTGATGGGGCAGGGCCACGATGGATGATTGTGCCTGATCACCGACTTCTTGCAGCGACATGTAGTACAGCCAACCTTTGCCAAACGACGAATGAATCAATCGATTTGATAGGGGGCCAAACCGCTCGTCGGTGGACCAAACTTGACCACCGCAAGAGTTATCCAATTCCTGAGGCATCCAGATGATCGGTTGATCAAACGTCGTGGGTAGTTCGCCTTCGTAGCGACCACGCAGCCATGCGTCTTGCTCTTTGTTCAGCGGCATGTTGCCATAGAATCCGTTTCGTTTGATTAGCGAGATCTTGCCCGCTGGCATCCAAGGGCCTTGGTTGTCTGAAACCGTGAAGCGGTCATCAAACAGTTTGCCCATGCCGTTGGGAGTTCGTAATCCCCAGGCGACGATGTCGACTTTGCCTCCGTCTGGCGGAATACGCATGATCGTGCCGGGACGATGGTGCTTGGTGTATTGGCCTGCTTTGGCAAAGTAAAAGTAACCTTCCGAATCGGTTTGCAAATCAAAGTTGTAGGCGTGGAACATGCTGGAGACGTCATCGTCGTTCCAAAAGCATTCCACGAAATCGACTTCATCATCACCGTTGTAGTCATGCAAACGCTTCAGCCCATCGCGACAGGTGACATAGACCACATCATCGATCACGCGAAGACCAAAGGGCTCAAATAGCCCCGAGACATATCGCTTCCAAACCACGCGGTCCAGCTTGTCATCAATGCCGTCGACCAAGAACACATCACCGCCGTGAGTCGACACGACAGCGCGGCCATCACTTAGGAAATCGACGGCACTGGTGCGCAACCATGCATTCCAAGGGTTCGAATCTGGAACTGGGACGGTATCCAAAGCGTAGCCGTTGATCGGTTCACCCAGTTGGCCTTCAACAACCAGTTCTTGGGACCAACGGCGAGGGCCGCCCTCGGTCAGTTCGGCAGGGTCCAGTCGCGGCGCCTCTTTGGCAAGCGCCAACACATCGGCAAGGGTGGAACGCAATTTGGTCGGGTCGCTGTCGGTGTATTGAGGTCCGATCAAGGCGTCGGTCTCCGTCGAACAGCGATGAACGCGTATCAAACGAGATGTTTTCGCAGGTGGAATCGTCAACACAACGCGTCCACTGGGAAACACATCCCACTGCAAACTGTCGACCTGTCCATCAACTGACGCCGCGAAAGCAGATTGGTTCTCTGTGAGTGAAGGTTCCGTTTTCGGGGCGGCGGGCTCAGCGGGGGCGTCGGATTCAGGTTTCCAGTTAAACAAGACGTTGCCAATCGCATCCACCTGTTGAGGCTGATTCGGTTGAAGTGACTTGATTTCGTCGGCCGTCAGGGCGCGATCGAGGATCTTCACCCAATCAATGGTGCCTTGTAAATCGCCGCCAAAGTTTGTCGCTGTCGCGCCGATCTTCAAGACATGCTTCTTCTCGGCCGGGCGGCGGAACTCTTTTCGCTCGGCAGCCAGTTTGCCGTCGACGTAAAGCTTTGTGATGTCGTCGCGAACCACCAATGCCGCTTCATGCCACTTGCCATCACGCACCGGTTTGCCGCTATCGATCGCACCCACCCAACCGATATCAAACACCAGTCGGTTGCCGCGAATGAAGAGCGATTTGCCGTTCGCTTCCCACTTACCCTTTTCCGGGCCGGATGAGATTAGTGTCCCCGTTCCATCGGCGCGAAAGCGGACGATGACCGAGCGGTTGGGTGTTCCCAGGTCCAATTCGGTCGCTTGCTTGCCTTTGACGATGTGAACGGTCTGGTTGGTGAAGGATTCTTTGGCTGCCTTGGCGGCAGTCTGGCCGGTGACGATCGGCAGCGAATCACTGGCCGATCCACTGGTCATCAACTCTGTGGAATTGCGATCAGTGATCAACCCTGCAGGCCAAAACGCCTCTGATTGTGCACTCGCTTTCTTGACCGACATTTGCCCCACGGTCAAACGTAGTGGCTTGTCACCCGGTCCAACGCGAAGCGTGTGCTGCAATAACTGGACAGGCCCCAGTTGATTGGCATCAATGGTTTCCAGGATCGATCGTTGATGCATGGTGTAGCGCAGGACCGCTTTTTCACCATGCAAATAGTAGCCTTCAAAACTTCCGATCGAGGTGTCGATGGGACCGCGATCGGGTTTGCTGCCGGTCGGGATTTCGAACGCATCGTCGGACAGTGAATCTCGGTAGGCCCAGGACCAACTGCCCAGACCTGTGATGCGGTCACCCTTGATCTGTGGCATCCGTTCACCACGCTGCAAATAATGCTGCGTCTGGCTCAGATCCAGAAAGCCGCCTTGCCAAGCATCGACAAAACGTAGTCGATGCATGTCGTATCCGACCGAGACATCCCCAGGCAAGCGGAACGTCAACGCGACATTGACGTCGTTGCCAATCTGCGATCCCAGCACGGGGCCAAAGTCGCGATCTCCGTCGGGTAAACGCTGGCCAGTGCCGGTGCCTTTGGGCAAGGAAGCCAGGTAGGACTCGTCAGCGGCGGTGAATTCCGGATTGCGGCCACGCATCAACGATTGGCGGATGTAGTGGATCACCTGATAACGCTGTTTGGGGGACAGATGCTGCATCGGCGCCATCAGGCCAGCGCCTGTCGTCAAGGTTTGCAACATGCTGTAGGGATCGGCGCCAAATTTTAGTTTCTGTGAGCCAAACGCTCGTGCGGTGGGCAAGGTCGGTGTGTTGCCATCAATGCCGTGACAGTTCTTGCAATGCCCGTTGAAAATCTGTTGGCCAGCCTGCAAGTCTGTCGTCCCCAAGGAACGAATGATTCCAGCATGATCCAAATCGGCGGTGTCATCGACAACGATCAAATCGGCCGCGGCAGGTTGGAGCTGTGCTTGACGCGGCTTGCCGCCGCTGGCGACTTCGTAAACATAACGCGCCAGGTCAAGAAACTCGCGGCGATCATTCAACGACCCCACCAGGCCAGCGGGCATTAATGACTGTTTGTTGGTGCGTTTGTTTTCGACCGTCTCGGTGGGAATCACCGTTTCTTTGCTCAAGTCCGT
The DNA here is from genome assembly GCA_007745635.1 of Stieleria bergensis. Lineage (GTDB taxonomy): Bacteria > Planctomycetota > Planctomycetia > Pirellulales > Pirellulaceae > Stieleria > Stieleria bergensis. The sequence continues at coordinate 4,641,057 of CP036272.1, read as the reverse complement.
GCTGGAACGCAAGGTGATTTGCTGGTCCGTCTCGTTGACAATCAAGCCGGAGATGATTTGGCCTTCATCAGTCAGGATCGAGACCGTTTCATAGCCTTTGCGGATCGATTTTGATGGTTGCAAGATCGATTCCACGATGTACGTTGCGTCGATCTTTTGGTCACTACCTAAACTGGCAATGTCTGGGCCAAGCGGCGAGGCCTTGGCGCCGCCAACATGACACTGGCTGCACGCGGCAGCTGATTTGAAAAAGAGCAGCGCACCTCGCTGCGGGTCGCCTTTGGTCAAGACCTCTGCAGCCAGAGTATCCAGGTCGGCCGCTTGCAGTCGGCGTTCGAGTTCCGGGTCGGCCGCCGTTGTGATGGTCGGAGCGAGCGCCGTCGAGATTGCGACGAGACAAAGGAAATGCACGAGTCGGCAAAGCATGACGACGACCTCTCAAGAGAAGAAGCTAATGGGAAAGAGTGCGGTGAAAATCAAATCAAGGCGTCCAGGTGAACTGCGACGCCTTGATGGCAATGAATGATTCTCAGTCAGAACCATGGCCAGGGCCAGACGGTTGCTGCTAATGTGGTTTAGTCAACCGTCGTAAACGGTGACGCAGGAAGGCCCGCGCGGTTGTACAGGTTGATGGTGTCCGGATTGGACTGATAGCCGAAGCGTACATTTTGTGGCTTTTCAACACCTTCGGCCGAAACGACCACTTGATCACCATCAATGGTTGCCTTGGCCCAGTGCCAGCTACCATCTTCAGCCTGGACGGCAAACTGAGTCAGCTCTTTGCTGTCGGTCAGCTTGGTCGGTTCGAGGCCGTCTTTTTTACCGGCGGCTAGGCCGCCACCGACGTGCTGGAACGAGACGCGGATCGTGTTGCCTTCGACCTTGAAGGATTCAAACAACGGTCCAGAGTAGACGATGTCTTTGCCGTAGTCCTTGGCCAAGGCCCATAAAGCTAGCCGTTTGCCAACGTCTTGTTTGTTGCGTGGGTGAATGTCTTTGGCTTCACCGATGTCGATGATCACAGCCATGCCGGTTTTAGGCAGACGCAGCGCTCGCCGTTGGCCTTCACGCACGGGGCCCCAGCCACCGCCTGCTGGATTGTCGGATGGCTCGCGAAAGTTTGCCAGCTGAACCCAGTAAAACGACAGCTCGGGATTCTCGAAGACGTCTCGCCAGCCTTTAACTAACGCTTCCTTTAGGTAGTCGTAGCGCAAGCCATCGCCTGCATTGGACTCGCCCTGGTACCAGATGGCGCCGCGAGCGGAGACGGGGGTCAACGCGTGAACCATTCCGTTGTAAAGACGCGTTGCTCCGCCCTTGGGCTGTTTCTTGGCATCGGAGTTCTTAATGCTTTGCCGATAGTCTTCTAGGCTTTCGACGGCGTCAAAGCCAACCGGCGGTGTCCAAGGTTCGATCCGTGTGCCGCCCCAGTTGGTGCCGATCAATCCGATAGGCACCTTCAGTTCTTGATTCAGTTCGCGACCAAAGAAATAGCCGACCGCGGTGAAGCCACTGATCGATTGTGGTGAGCAGAGAGCCCAGTTGCCGCGAGGGTCGTCGGTGGGTGCTGGCAGAGAGACGTGACCGTTGACGTTAAACAGTCGAATGTTGGGGTGATCGGCTGCGGCGATTTCTTCTTGAGCGTTCTTGGACGCGCGCACGGACCATTCCATGTTGGATTGTCCAGAGCAGATCCAAACTTCGCCAAGCAGCACGTCACGAAGAGTGATCGTGTTTTCGCCTTGCACAACCAGTTCGTGCGGTTTGCCATCAGCTTTCATCGCTGGCAGTTCCAATCGGAAGCTGCCTTCGCCGTCGGCTTTTCCGCTGGCTTGCTTGCCGTTGAAGCTAACCGTGACAGCTTCGCCCGCGTCGGCTTTGCCAAAGATGCGAATCGGCATCTCTTGCTGCAACACCATGTGGTCAGAGAATAAACCCGAGAGCTTTACCTCGGCTGAAACTGGGGACGCTGCGATAGCCGCTAGGACCAGTGCCGCGATGGAGGCACTCAGGGAACGAAGTCTCATTGGAAATCCAAAAGATGTGGGGCAGGAAGGTGGGAATGCAACTCTTGGCCTGAGCTGACTGAGTTGTGCTCAGGCACATTGGGGCCGCATGAAGAGAGCGGTCACGGTGGCTCGGTCGCGTGCTTGCGTGGCAGGAAGCGAATCCATTTGCAACGGGACTGGCGAGCACAACCGCAAGAGTTTGCATGACCGTCCTATGATAACATCCGGCTCAAGAATTTGCTTGCCCTGGCACCGTCGCAATGGCGACTGGAATGAGATTTGTTGAAATCCGTTTCCTGGCGGTGTTCAACGCTGGCGAGAACGCCGGAACGCCAGCATTGCTGCACCCAATCATTGCCTTCTTTGAGCCTTATTTGAGCCTTCTTTCCAACGGAGCTTTGAAAGATGAGCGCAATCGCCGTTTGGAATTTGCCGATGGACGCTGGCAATCAATGCCGCAAACGGATCGACTCCCGAGGGGACTTTGGCAGACTGTGCGAGTGGTCCCCGGGCTGAGCATCGCATCAACGTTGGACAGCTGGAGCCAGGCGAAGCTTACTTGCCAACGGTGAGTTCGAGGCTAACCTGCGGGGCGGCCTTTTTTTCCTTTGACGGAAAGCTCACGCGATTGGTGCCGGCCTTGAGTTTCAAGATTAGGGTCACAGACTTGATCGTCGAGCCCCCGGCCAGGTCCGTGATCCGCTTGTCTTCGATGCTGATGATTTGTCCCGCTTTGACACCGGCGAGACTTTTTTCCGCCAGCAACTTGACGCCTTGCAAGTTTGATTCAGACAGTGAGTTTTTCCAGTTGAGAACTTGCTCTGGCCACTTGTCACTGACCGAATCATTGATGCCGTAGACCTGCAGGACGGTGTCGTTTCCAGCATCACTGGCCAAGATAGGCAGCTTCAATGTGGCGTCCAGCACGGGCCGGTTCGCTGGCGGCTTCTTGCCTTGCGAGTTAGACCCCGCTTGAGTTCCGTAGTCGGATTGATTGCTGTAGCCAGGCTGATTGCTGTTGGGGACGTTGGCCGTCTTGGTTTGCAGTGAGGTTAAATCGAAACGGACATAGCTGTGTTGGATCTGGCGGTTGTCGCGAGTCTGAACGTGGAGGTTTTGTTTACCACCCAGCGGGGCGTTGCCACCTGACTTGCTGACCGCAGCATCCGCACCGTTACCCTTGCCAGCTTGGAAGACAAGCTTCTGGCCGCCGGTGGTCTTTGGATTCTTCGGTGGCGCTGTTGTGGGGTTGTTGGCCGGTTTGGGCTGTGGTGGGCCGGCGGTCTTGGCAGTGGCTTTGTCAACAGAAAGGATGACTCTGTCGAGGGTTGCACGTTTGCGAGTCTGTGTGGGATTGGTGACCTCGATGATGAGCTGTGGCTTTTTGTTTGCCATCTTCTGATTGATTGCCAAGTCATAACCTGGCCGGCTGGCTTTGCCGCCGGTTGCTGGCGTCTTGATGTCTGCGACCTGGTAACGATCTGGTTTGCCGTCACTGCCGGTCAGTGCTATTAGCACGCGGTATTCTGACGTTCCTTGGCCGTTGCCACCGATGCTGAAACTGACTCGCAACACATCACCGGCTTTGCACTGATAGGCCAGTGGCGAACTGTGCAAGACGATTTGACTGGCCGGACCAGCGAACGCCTGAGTGAGTGTCTGTTGGTCTTGTTGTCGGTTGAACTTAAACCATCCACCGGACTTGCCCGATTTCTTGAGCGTCCAACCGGGGATGTTTGCCGCTGTGGTCTCTTGAGTGCCGTCTTCGAAAGAGCCATTGCCTTTGCGATCATTAATCAGGATCGTCTGTCCGGCGTGACTTGGCGAGTCGAGCTTGTTGCTGTTTGTTGATGACGCCGCCACATGCGTGAACGTAGCCCGTGCTGGTTGCTGCGGTTTAGGCTGTTGCGACTTGGGCTCGCGGTTCTGGTTCGGCTTGTTGGCGTTGCGATTGGGCTTGGTTTGGTTTGGCTTATTTGGTGGCGGTGAGTTGTTCGATTGAGGGTTGGTCTGGGAGCTGTTATTGGGTGTGGTCTCTGCAACCTGTTCCGTGCCGCTGTACAGATAAATGCCGATTCCGATCGCGGCAATGACTGCAATGGCCAGACCAATCAGCCCGCCAATCAATCCCGGGTTTAGTCCGCTGCTGGACGGGTTCTGAGCTCGTTTCCGGGCCGGTTGTGGCCGCATCGCCGGGTTGTACGCGGTCGTGTTGGCGGGGGCTGGATTGGGAAACGCTGCATTGGCCTGCGTCTGACTGGCTAGGGCTGGATTGGGAAGGGCTTGCAGAGTTTGTGATAAATCAGGTCCTGCGGCGATCGGTGCCGGTGTCAGTCCAGCGACCGGTTTCGCGCTCGGTGTGGGCTCTTGTTTCTTGGTCACCGCCTGCTGCAAGCCTTGGGCGAGCTGGTTGATGGCCTGGGCGACTTCGGTCTTCGATTCGCAGTCCTTTTCAACTTGGTCGAGCAGGTCTTGTAGTTGGTCAGCCGATTGCACTCGATCGCGAGCTTCCTTGGACATTAATCGTTCAATTAATGCAGCCAAGGGTTCGGGGATGTTGCTGTTGTGCTGACGAACGGGGACGGGATCGTGAGTCAGGATCGCGATCAGCTGTTCGGCGACGGTGGTCGCCTTAAGCGGCAACTGGCCGGTTGCCAGTTCATAGAGCAGGACTCCGACGGCATACAGATCGCTGCGATCGTCCAGCGGTTCACTGCGAGCCTGTTCGGGGGACAGGTAGCCGGGCGTTCCAACCACTGCGCCTAAGGACGACAATTGATCTTCTGGTGACTGAGCCAGCGCGAGCCCAAAGTCCAGGATCTTGATACGATCCAGTTTGTCGTTGTACCAAATGTTGGCGGGTTTGATGTCGCGGTGAACGATGCCGCGTGCATGGGCGGCGCTCAAGCCACGTGCGATGTCGCGCGCAAACTGGATGATCTTTTTAAAGTCCGGTTGGCCGAACCGCTGGTTGTACTTTTCCAGCGTGCCGCCTTCGAGCAGTTCCATGGCCATGAACGGCGTGCGTTTGACTTCACCCACTTCAAAGATGGTGGCGACGTTGTCATGGTGGACCGCGGCCATCGCTCGTGCTTCGCTGAGAAAGCGTTTGCGGCTGCCAGGTGAACCCGCCACCTTCTTGTTCATCACCTTCAAGGCAACCATGCGTTCGAGACGCTTGTCCTGAGCCAGCAAAACAAATCCCATGCCGCCGCGGCCGATCTCTTTCAAGACTCGGTAGTTGCCCAGTGTTCCGAGTTGCTGGTCGCCACTTTCGCTGGTGTCTAGGAATTCGAAATCCAGTTCCTTGGACGCCATGGGAATTTCAGATGAAACACGAGGATGAGTTTGGGGACTGCCAGGGGCTGGCCGGCACAGTGGCGTCGCCGCTTGATCGTGAAAAAACACAGGGGCGACGCCAGCGGCAGGATGAGTCTTCGTCGTGCCAAGCACAAACAGGTACCGCTTGATACATTATAGGCATGCTTGCCAAGTTTGCGCGGCCAGAATGTTGTCAACGGCATATTTTCCACCCTGGCGGGCCGTCTGTGTGTGGCAAGGTGGGGAAGGCAGGTTGGCAGCGTCTTGGCACTCAGCAGGGCAGCACTCGGCAGGGCAGGCTTTGCCGGTCATCCGGTGCTCTGGTGACCGGTGCTCTGGTGACCGGTGCTCTGGTGACCGGTGCTCTGGTGACCGGTGCTCTGGTGACCGGTGCTCTGGTGACCGGTGCGCGAACCAAGTTTCTGCCCGCGGCCTCTTCGAAGATCGACTACCGAGCGCTGATTCCGCCGGGCAACCAGCGGGCACATCGCCAGCGTCTGGATCGTCAAGCCTGATGACTGTCAGCGTTCGGGGTGACTCTCAGAGATCCGTGTGCAGCCAAAAACTTGATTGGTGGAGAGTGCCCGAAGGGGAAACGTGATCGAAAATGCCGCAAAAACAGCGGTTAATGTCGGTTGAATTCGTGTCCGTGCAGCCTGAACAGGCATTGACTCCAGCTTCCCCCAGCCGTCATTCTTCTAGCTCGGCCGACCTCTTTCGTTTTGAGGGGCCAACTCATTCCGACTCTACGAGTTTCTCAAACCATGAGCCAAGTCAATTCTGGCCTTTCCGACGCGTCGAATTCTCCCGTCGAATCAGTCACCGTACGCCTGCCCGACGGCACCGTTCATCAGCATCCTGGGCAGACCACGCCCTTAGACATTGCCACCGGGATCAGCGAAGGCCTCGCCCGCAGCGTTGTTGCCGCCGACGTCGATGGGAAAGTCATCGATGCGGATCGTCCGCTTTCTGAACTTGCCGACAGTGAATCTCAGGAACTCGGACTGCGTCTGCTGACGTCTCGCGATGACGAAGCCTTGGATGTGCTCCGGCACTCTGCGGCCCACGTCATGGCTCGCGCCGTGATGCGTCTGTACAAAGGCGTCTCCTTGGCGTTTGGACCGACGACCGAAGGCGGATTCTATTATGACTTTGCTTTGGACACTCCGATCAGCGAAGATGATTTTTCGAAGATCGAAGCCGAGATGAAGGCGATCATCAAGCAGAAGGAACCCTTTGAGCGTTTCATTCTTGAGCGTGACGAAGCCCGTCAGCTGTGTGATGATTTGGACCAAGATCTGAAGGTCGAACACATCGACACGGGCTTGAAAGAGCATCCCACGGTCAGCTTTTACCGCCAAGGTGAATTCGTTGACTTGTGCCGTGGACCTCACATTCCTAACGCTGGGAAAATCAAAGCCATCAAGTTGATGAGCATTGCCGGTTCACACTGGAAAGGTGACACCAACAATCGCCCCTTGCAACGTCTGTATGGCACCGCGTTCTTCGACAAGAAACAGCTCAAGGCCTACCTGGAACGGTTGGAAGAAGCCAAACGCCGTGACCACCGCGTGATCGGGAAACAGCATGGATTGTTTTCGATCACCCCGGAAGTCGGTCAAGGGTTGTGTTTGTGGTTGCCCAAAGGGGCGCGGGTGCGCGTTGCCTTGGAAGACTTCCTACGCAAGGAATTGCTGTCTCGCGGTTATGATCCCGTTTACAGCCCGCACATTGGGCGAGTGGAATTGTACGAAACCAGCGGACACTTCCCCTTCTATCGCGACAGTCAGTTTCCACCACTGTTTGGCAGCGAAGTCGGCGCCCTGCTGGATTCGTGGAGCAATCGCTTGGAAGCAGGCACGATTGATTCCGACGGCGAAGACAAATTAATGGCTGCCGTGGAAGTGCTGGGCGTTGACTTGCCGGACTACAAACCGTCGATGAACGCAGAAGAGAAACGACGTGTGCTGCATGAATGGCAACTGGGCAACGAGCGATACTTGCTGAAACCCATGAATTGCCCACATCACTGTCACATTTTCAAGGCGCAGGCACGCTCGTACCGTCAATTGCCGTTACGACTGTTCGAATTCGGTACCGTTTATCGCCACGAACAAACCGGCGAGCTAAACGGGCTGTTGCGTGTCCGTGGGCTGACTCAGGATGATGCACACATCTTCTGTTCCCAGGATCAAGTTGAACAGGAGTTTCGAGCAACGATCGAACTGACTCAGTTCGTGCTGCAGTCGGTGGGCTTGGACGACTACCGCGTGCAGTTGTCACTGCGCGACCCCGATAGCAGCAAGTACGTGGGCAGCGAAGAGCAGTGGGATAACGCCGAAAACGCCTTGCGCGGAGTTCTGGAACAAAGCGGCATGGATTTCAACGAAGAACCTGGCGAAGCTGCGTTCTATGGGCCCAAAGCTGACTTCATGGTCCGCGATTGTATCGGTCGATCCTGGCAGCTGGGCACCGTCCAACTGGACTACAACCTGCCCGAACGTTTCAAACTGGAATACAACGGAGCGGATAACACGGCGCACCGGCCCGTGATGATTCACCGAGCTCCCTTCGGTTCCTTGGAACGATTCACTGGCATGCTGATCGAGCACTTTGCCGGTGCCTTCCCTATGTGGCTCTCGCCAGAACAAGTTCGTGTGTTGCCGCTGAGTGATAAGTCGCTTGACTACGCCGTCAGCGTGGCAAGGCAGCTCGAAGAAGCTGGCTTGAAGGTCACCATCGATAGCAGTGGCGGTAAAGTCCAGGCCAAGATTCGCAACGCGCAACTTGACTTGGTCAACTACATGGCAGTGGTCGGACCGAAAGAAGCTGAAACCGGCCAGCTGGCGCTGCGTGATCGCATCGATGGCGACCTCGGGTCGATGCCTGTTGCTGAAGCAGTGGCGCGGTTGACCAAGGAAGTCAACCAGCGCACCGTGCGTCAGGCCGTCAAGATCGAAGAATAACCGGCCTCCGTCCCATCAGCCCCGTTTTCCATCGGCCCCGTTTTCCATCAGCCCCGTTTTCCATCAGCCCCGTTTTCCATCGGTCGTCTTGGCGTTCGCCACGGCCCCGGTGACTCGGGGCTTGATGCCCGGAGAACCAGGCCCAACGGCCTCGCTCCCCGGCGCTAACGCACGCGACTGGGACGCTCGTTGCGCTGCAGCACAGCACTTAGATACAGGCCGGAATCGCTGTCCACGCGGTCGGTCCGCTTGAAGTAGTCACGGACTTCACGCATCACGTCGCGGCGGGAAATCTGGCCCAGCAAACGACCCTTGCGATCCAAGACCGGTAACCGACGACAGGCCGCGTCCAAGAACGTTTGGGCGATGCTTAGCAGATCGGTTTCCAAGGTGATCGTTGGCGGATCACGGTCAACATAGGGCATCAGTTCACACGCAGGGATCGACTCATAAGCGGCGTTGACCACGAAGCGAATGCAGGACTTCTCAGAGAACGTGCCGATGAAGATCCCCTCTTGATCTACCACCGGGGCTCCTGAGATACCGTTACGAAGCAGCACGTCAAGAGCTTGCAAGACATCCATGTCCGGTGACAAGGTTGTCAGGTTAGCGACCATCATGTCGCTAGCGCGGGTATTTGGCATCATGGCAATCACCTATCGAAAGAATGCGGTTTGCAATGACAGCGTTCATCACTGCGATAGACCTTAAAGGTTTCCAATGGTCAGCCCCAATGTCAAGGAAATTTGGGGCTGGGATTTCCCGCATCAAATGAAGTTCATTCCACAATTCATGCCGGTGTCGGACTTGGTTTAGAACAGAAATTTGCCTTCTGGCTTGGGGTTTTCGAATGAAAACTGCTATCCTGGTGGTTCACGCCAAACAGTTGTGTTGGTGATGTGATTCTTTTCACAAGGGATGGGAAATCTGATGACTGGTCAGTGGGTCGAGATTGAATTCGATTGTTTGCCGCTTCGCAGTGTGAATCGTTTGGACGCGCCAATCGATGCGTCACCGAAGTACGCTGCTTTTGTTCAGCGTGTCAAATCGGCGATGGAAACTCATGGTTCACACAACTCGTATTACCTGCATCGAGGTCTCTGTCGGTTCCACTTGACCAATGCCAGCGACCGAGGTGAGATCTCATTCCGTTTTGAAGGGACAGTGCTGACCGGTCAGGAAGACCGTAAGACGCGAGCGATTGACCTGACCGTTGACCTGCAAAGTGAAACGTGTGGATGGCTATCGCAGCCCATTGTTGAATTCTTTGCCGAATCCGTGCAGCACGCCGTGCTGGTTGAATTCGATCGCTACATCGAAGCGGGCGATTTATCCAAGACCGAGGAACGGATGGAGAAGCTAGCCGAGGAAAACGAATTGTCGCAAGGCTTTGTCGGCATGTATCTCTAGCGGATGGCCGGAGGCTAGCTCAGTAGGGCAGCGATCGGGTTGCCTTGATCGGTGATTGGCACCGGTCGATCGCCATCGTACAAGTTTTTGTGAGGGTCGATTCCGACCGCCGAAACGATGGTGGCAAAGAAATCGGGGACGCTGACTGGATTGTCAACGATCTTTTTGGAAAGCGCGTCCGTTTGCCCCCAGGCACCTTTGTGATTCAATCCACCGCCAGCCAAGACGCAGGAAAAGGCCGATCCTTGGTGCCCGCGGCCGCCGCCACTGTCAAATCCTGGTGGGCGACCAAATTCAGTGGTGATCACGATCAGCGTTTTGTCCAGCAACCGCTTGGACTGCAGATCGATCATCAGTGAGCTAACGGCCCGATCCAGTTCTGCGATCAGTCGATGTTGCTGCTCGATCCCTTCATTGTGAACGTCCCAGCCGGCGCCGTTGAGAAAGTTGAGGTTGTGGGAAACTTCAACAAACCGCACCCCGCGTTCAATCAAGCGACGACTCAATAAGCAACGCTGGCCGAATTCGTCGCCATAGCGATAGCGCAGCTGATCGGGCTCGGATTCCAATTGGAACACGCGATTGAATTCCGGTCCGCTCAGTTTTAGGCTCTGTTGCTGGGCGGCTTCATAGTCCAGAACTTTCGCGGTTGCTTGGGATCGTCCAGCACCCACCGCGTCCAGCAGCGATTCGCGACGAGCTTGCCGTGATTCACTGATCCCGGGAGCTCTTGAGAGTCCAGCCGGTCCGCGTCCCGTTTCGGTCAGATAGAGGTAACTATCCTTCGACCCCAGGAATCCAGGCCCTCGCGTGACGTTGGGATAGCCGATCAGAACATAGGGCGGGACATCTGGGCTGACCGCGCCACGCTGATTGGCGATGATGGAACCGATGCTCGGATAGGTGACCGTCCCGCTGATGTTGCGACCGGTGTGCATTCGGTTGGTGGCGGCGGCATGTTCGTCGATCACATCATGATGGACCGAACGTACGGCGGTAACCTGCTCCATTTGCCTTGCTAACAGGGGCAGGTGCTGACAGACGCTCACGTCCGGAACGGCGGTTTCGATGGCATCGTAATACGAGCCGGGCTTTTTCGCTTTTGGATCACCTTTGGCTTTGGGGTCAAAGGTATCGATTTGCCCCATGCCACCACCCAACCAGATTGAAATCACATGCTCCGCTTGCCCCAACAAGGGCTGATTCGCGGTCTCAGGCTCGGCGGCCAACGCAGGACGCGTCGCACAGGCTGCAGTTGCGGATAGGGCGGCAATCGCGGTGCGTCGATTGATCATGTCACTAGCCGTTCACGAGAAGGGAGGGGAAGGGTGGCGGAGGAGGAATCATGAGGGGCATCTATTCTAACGTGCTCGCGCGGTGGTCGCGAACATCGGCGGTCCGTTTTTGCGGTCAACGCCTGGCGACTTTTCCGGTCGCGTAAGGATGACGGCAAAGGCTGCAGGAGTTTTGTGCCCCGTGGATCAGGGCACCCAAACAAATTCCGGCGAATTGATCAGACTCCAGACGAAGTCTTCGTAAACTTCTCGCCACTCGGTGGTCAGTCTCGGATCAGGAGCCGGGCCGCGGCGGACACGGGCGTCGACTTCAAGCTGAATTTCGTTGGCTTGGGGAACCAAGTGATTGGTCCAAGTCACTTGCGGAAGCGCGCGCTCTGGAACTGGCCAGCGAACCTTTTCACGGGGAACCAAACGATCTGCAAAGTGAGTCGACAAAATGTTCACGAAGCGGCTTTCTTCCTCTGGACTTGGCGGGCGGGAAAGCAGTGTCGTGTAGAGCTGTTGGATTAACTGCTGAGGTGATTCACTGTTGACAGCCAAGTCCGCCAGCGAAGAACCCGCTGCAGCGCGAGTCAGATTCTGGGACAGAACGCCGTTCGCCAGGATTCCTGGTTGCAGCACATTGGGTTCTGACTCGCGGGAGACGACGGGCATCTGCCGAGATCCTTTCCAGCCGAACGCGAGTAACACATCCGCGATCACCTGTGCTCGGGGCAGTGATAAACTGGGCCGGTCCCGTTCGTTGTTCAAACTGGCAAACATCCAGGCTCGCGTGGGTGTGCCCAGAGTCAAGCGGTTCTTCAACGGATGAACGCCATCGTGGACGAAGGTTAGTTCTTCCACATCCATGGATTGACCTGTGACGGCAAACAGCGAATCGACGATCTGTTCTGCCGTCATCCGACGCGCCGCCGGGCCAGCAAAAAAACGCTGCTCGGGCGGAAGTTCGTCGACAGTGTCAAGTGGTTGCTGCTGATACACACGCGAGTTCATGATCACTCGCACTAGATGTCTCAGGTCGTAGTGGTTGGCGACCAATTCATCGGCCAGCCATGCCAGCAATTCAGGGTGGCTGGCGGCGTTGCCTTCCCAATCGTTGATGGGTTCAACGATGCCGATCCCGATGAGCCGCTGCCAGACTTGATTGGCGATCACTTTGGCAAAGCGATCATTCTGTGGCGAGGTGATCAGCGCAGCCAAGCGTTCACGTGAATCCGTGGGGTCGCGTAACTTCATGCCGTTGAGCACCGAGTCGTCTACCAGGGTTTGTTCTTCCAGGGACCACGTGGGTTGGACAGCAACGCCGGGAGCCAGGGTGACTTCAATCAGCGGCTTCCGCTGACCCAGGCTTTGGAAAAACGCGTCAGGAACGCGGCTTGAATCCGGCGGGGTGATCGGCTTGCGCGCTAGCATGGCGGCGAGTGAAAACAGGTCTGCTTGTGTTGTGCGATGAAAGGGCGAATCGTGACAGCGCGCACATTGCAGGTCGACGCCCAAAAAGGATGACGCCAAGATGTGTGCTTTGGCAGCCATCGGCGAATCATTCTCCGCCGCCATCGCGAAGCCAGCACTACCGCCTTGAGCCGCATTACCGCGCATCATGATCAGTTCGCTGACCATCCGATCAAGTCCTTTGTTGTCCTTCAACGCATCATACAGGAACCAGCGAAACGGCCCGGTACTGTTAAGGGACTGGTTCAGCAGCGTTGGATTCTCAGCGAGTAAGTCCAGCCAGACGCTGATCCAGTTGTCAGCAAAGCCGGGACTGGCGAGCAAGCGGTCGATCACTCGATGGCGTTTGTCGGGATCTTGATCAGCGACAAAATCTTGCAGCGCCTCGGCGGTCGGTGGAAGCCCTAAAATATCAATGCAGGCACGACGCAGGAACGCGGCATCATCGATCACCGGCAATGGTTTCTCAGGGAGTGTCACATTAACAAGCGGCTGTCTGGGCCATTTCGCGCCCTGTCGGATCCATGTTTCCAGAATGGCGACCTCTTGTTGGTTTAAGCTTTCTGATTCGGGCGGCATCGCGCCGTCTTTGATTTGAATTAGCAACTCGCTCTGTTCGGGATGTCCTGGAACGATCGCCGGAACCTCTGATTCGCCGCCTTTAAGAGCCGCAGCGCGTTGATCCAATCGCAAGCCACCTTTGGCTTTGGTGCCATGGCAACGATTGCACTTGTTTTCTAGGATCGGAAAGATGGTTTGGTAAAAAGCTGCGCTCGCCGCGTCATCGGTCACCGCCGATTTCGTGGACGACGTGGATGCCGATTGAAAGCGATTGATTTTTTCGGTGATCAAGCGGTCGATCGGATGCAGCGACAGTGGCGTCTGTGATTGATGCTCGGACCACTGTGCAAACGTTGGGGGGGCTGAGTCTGCAGCCAGTTGACGGCGCGAGTCAACCACTTGGCGGGCAAATTGATGACGATCCTGCCAGTAGCTGTCCTGGCTGGAGGCGTACTGGTTCCGTCGTCGATCATCGTCAAACTCAGTCAGTTGCGTTTCAATGGCTTGCAACGCGGGAATCACCTGTGCGTTGCTAAGCGGCAGCACTGGTTGGTTAGCAGGACGCAGGACATCAAACCAGGGCTGATTCATCGAAGCGATCGCGACACAGACTTCGCCGGTTTCGGTGCGCTGTTGTTTGCCGCCGACCATCAGTTCTAACACAACGCGTGCGGTCGACGTTCCACTGGTGTCGGTGTCGGCAGCTTCGATCGTAAAGGTGCCCACAGCGTCCTGCTGAGCAAAGGGCGTGACGCGAGCGTCTGGAACGCTGGGTTTAGGGATGGGCACGATGGGTTCCAAATTGATACGCCGGCGTTTGTTGACCGTCGTGTCGGTGACCTGTTGGCCGTTGACCCATAATCGCCCCAACTGTCGGGCTCGCAGCAGAATGCGATACTCTCCGGCCGGGAGCTCAACATCCGCGGCGGCACGCAGCATCACTGGGGCTTGCCAAGCATTGCGGATGCCCCAGCTGTCATAGGCTTGAGGCAGTCGTGGCAGCAGCAACTCGGTGCTCGACCAGGTTGCCGTGGGGGCTGGCACACTTTGTTCGTTGAACGGCCACTGCTCGTGCGAATCAAGGCCTTGGTGGATCGAAAATTGGACCCGTTGAGGATCTGGGAGCTGGATCTCCGGCATTCGCGGTGGCTCTGGTTTGACAATGATGGAACCGCCTTCGCGATCGAATCTGGCAAGTGCTTGTTCGGTGGTAAACCGCGCACGGTGCAGACGGATTTCGTCGACCGTGCCAAGGAAGCTATTGCCAGTGTTGCCGTTCTGGCTGGACCCGATGTAAATGGAGTCGTTATCGACAATCGGAGCACGGTCGGTGGCCCCGGCCATGTCCCATGTGCCGGTCGTCTCGATGCCGTCGATCCAGCCAGTGATGGATTTCGCGGACCCAAACGAGTACGTCACCGCGAGGTGATGCCAGCCGCTGGCCGGCGGAAAGCCCAGATCAGAAACCCAGCGATGCCAGCTGGAATTGCCTGCTGCATCGCGCGAGGCGAAGAGAAAGCTGAGGCGGATGGTGCCCGCTGTTTTGACGATACGAAGAGCCCAGTTCTGATTGTTGGCCTGGAAGGCCGCCTTGCCGCTACGCCCTTTGCCAATGATGTATTGCTGCTGACCGTTGCCAGTGTTACTGGGACGCACCCAGGCCTCGATCGTGATGTTGTCTCCAGTGGAAAAGTCGTAGCGACTGTCTGGGCCGGGATCCTTGACTTCCAGATAGCCTTGGGCAGAAAACGAAACGGCCCGGTTGGTGGACGAATGCCGCGTGTGCAGTGGGCCTCGGGGGCCGTCGGCATCGAGGTTGACCGAACCGATGACGCGGTAGTTTTGGGGATCGGTTGTCTCAAAATCCCAATGTAGCGTCGGATCGGCCGGTAATGGCGCTGTGGCGTTTGAGGCGGGCGCTTGTTGACCGAAGAGTTCACTGGAACTGAACAGCAAGCCCAGCAGGAGCAGAACCGTTCGCAGTCCGCTCGTTCGAAGCAAGATCAAAGGCATGAGGACGATGTCGATGGGAAGGCCGAGGGAGGAGCACGCCGCGTGCAGGTCCGGTTCAGCGCCGCTGAGAGGCACAGAGCGGCCGGCGGTGTTGCTGTGGCTGGTGGGAAGGGTGGGGACAGAATAGCTAGTTTAGTCCATTCTTCAGCCCTGGTGTGACGAATCGTCTGGGGCATGTGACCGGCGGCGACCACCGCCGTGGCATCTGACTGCTTGCCGAACGCTCTCTGGAGTGGGGGCTCGTTGGGGTTCCAGGGGTTCTGGGTGTGCAATGGATGCACAGCTTGCAAAAATCGTAGCGTGAACCCGGTCCCAATGGTGAATGTTTCACGATGGCTCGTTAAACTGTGTTTTTGACGAAGTGTTGTTTCGAGGCACCTTTCCCTACGTTGGATGGGCAACCTCAACTGTAACGGCCGATTTGGTTTTCCTGGCTAAATGGGTCTCGCTTTTCTTATCAGGTCTTTTCTGGACGCAAGCTGACAATGGCTGAGAGTGCGCAATTGAACCAGTTGTACCAAGAGTGGTTGCAGATCCCGGAGGAACGCTTGCCTCCAAACCACTACGCTTTGCTGGGCTTGGATGACTACGTCGATGACGTGGAATCAATTGAGCAGGCGGCAAAGGAACGCAATGCCTACCTGCATCAGTTAGCTGCCGGTCCGCAGCGAAAGATTGTCCAAGAGATGCTTGGCAAGATTGCCATCGCGCGGCGAACGCTGATCAATGCTGACGCGAAAGCAGACTACGATCAAAGCCTGCTCAATCCAGCAGCTGAGGTCGCGATCTTGGAGAGCGTCGATTACATCGAAACAGAACCGCCACCGATTGCTCAAGACGAGTTTCAGGACGACGCACAAGACGATGCTCCCGAACGCCCTTCGGCAGCTGAACGCATGGCTGCGGGGCGCCGCCGCCGAGCACGCAATCAGTGGATCTACCATGCCATTAGCGCATCCGTTCTTCTGGCCATTGTCGGAGTGATTTACTTGGTGAACCAGGGTGGTGGTCGGCGCTTGGTCCACCAGCAAAAAGAATCCACGTCGTCGGACAGTCCAACCAGCAACGATTCCAACGCGCCCAAACGTGTTGCCGCCCGTGCATTAACCTCGTCCGACCCGCGTCCCGCAAAGGCTCGTAGCACGCGGCCCGTTAAGCCACGCAAAACGAATAGCGGCCTTGGCATGGGTTTAAGTGGTGACATGTCCCAAGTCTTTGCTGAGATCAATTCGGCAAACGGAGAGGGTGAACCGGAAGCAGCGAAGCCAGCAGAGAGCGTCAAGCCAGTCTCTCCCGATCGCATCGATCAAGTCAAAACAAATATGAACCCCGGTACGATCTTGGGCATGGCTAAGTCGGTCGAGTCGCTGCCCAAGGCTCTCAATGGAGAATTTAGCAGTAACCACGGCAAGGATTGGTTTAAAGTTGTCGAAGGAAAGGTCACTGTCCCCCATCGGGCCGAGAAACGCTACATTCGCCTGACTGCCAAAGGCAAACCGTTTGCACTTGGAAAGATCGTTGCTGTGACCAGCAACTTGGTGCCGGGAGCGGGCGGGGATGCACAAGTCGGCGTGATGGCCGGTGGCGTTCGAGTCGGATTGAGGGCTCGAGGTGAACAGTTAGAAGTGTTTGCCAAACCGGCCAAGCAAGAAGTGAAGCCCGTTGTGCTCAAGTCCATCGATAAGAAAGCCATCGGAGACAAAGCGGACAAAGCCACGATCGCGCTGGTCCGTGACTTGAAAGACGCCAACCGATTTCACTGGATCGTTCGCATCGGTAACTCGATGGAAAATGGTGCGATTGCCGTCGGCGGTGTGCCTGGCCAAGCCGACACCAGCGTCTTTGTGACCGCACCGAGCAAGAAGCTTGACGCCGCTTTCGAAGTCAAAGCCATCGGGCTCGGCAAGTTGAAATAGGTCGCAGCCAAAGAGAGAGGCTCCGTTGCGGATCAGTGACGGGCTGCATCGCTCACCCACACCCTGGTTTGTCAGGGCGTGGTCTGTCAGGGCGTGTTGGTTCGCTTTTACACAGAGCTGGTTACGGCAACGGCATGCTTTTCATGAAGTCCATGCCACTTTTTGCCTCGTTGAATGTCTTGCTGATCATCACTTTTTGAAGTCGCATCATTGCGCTCATTAAATCTTTCTGGTGACGCTGCATCAGTTCGGCCTTTTCACTGTCGGACAGGTTCAACGCGTCAAGCTTGGCAGTGACGGCTTCGCCACGCTTGCTTAGCTTTTCCATCGACGCCTTCGCGTCATCAAGGGAATCGGCGGCTTCAACCGTGTCTGCCGTTTCATTGATGATGGAGATTTGCTCTTTGATCAGTGCATCGGGCGATTGCGGACCGCAACCGGTCAAGCAAAGGCAGGCAAGCAGAAGGCAAGAGGTAAGAAGGTACTTCATCATGATCCTGTTTCGTAGAAGGTTAACTGGCGACGTGACATTGAAGCGTTTTCACGACGAGATCATCAGAGCTTTGATTTCCATTCGGAGTTTTTCACTCCCGATTGGCGTTTTCAAACGCACACCGAATCTTTGTTGAATGAGTCGCCAGCAAGCAATGGCCTGGCGACGTATCACCCCGCGATTGAATCCAGCGTTTGATGATCTGCTCTGAAAGCTGGACCTGAGAGAGCGGTTGCCCAAAAGGAGGAATCAAGCGATTTGTCGGCCGATGGGTGTCGTGAGTTCGAGATGGAGAGAGCCTTGGAAAATCGGCTCGCCTTCAGCGACGTCCCGCGACTGTTGTAACAGGCAAGTGGGGGGCGTGCAACATCTTGGTGGGATTGGTCCGTCAACTCTGGGCCGTTTCAATCGTTTTAAAAGCTGGTGAGAAACCGATGAAGTTGCTGGAGTTGCCCAAAGGAGATTCGATGGTTGGCTGTGCTGGATGCCCCAGTCAGTCTGATCATGTTTGTTCCAGGTAAGGCGATTCCGCTTGAAATCGACTCTTTTTCGTCGCACGGCGGAGCGGCGATCATTCGACGGCAAGGAACTTCAGGATTTATCCGTTTGTCGTTATCGATCCATTCTTCTAGGAAACGTTCAGCAATCGCCAGTTTTTCCGTTGGAACGCGACGTCAAATCGATCAGCGAACACCGCTTTGGATCAGCCAGCCAATGGAGCAAACCGGCCTCGGCGGTATAATCAACTGACTCGATTTTCTGATTGGAGTTTCTGGAAGGTGTCATGCGTCACGGTTCAAATCTTGATCCCCCTAATCGCTTCGAAAAGCTGCATTGCGAAGCCGATCTGGAACACTTGGAGTGGGATCAAGAGCATCTGCGCACGCTTGAGAATCGTCGCGTCGAATACCTCTTTGATGCGTCAAAAAGCATCGTGTCAGAGAACAAGTCGCCTGACATTCCGTTTCGCTATAGCATTAATCCGTATCGCGGATGTGTGCACTCTTGTGCGTATTGCTATGCTCGGCCCGGGCACGAGTACTTGGGGTTTAATGCGGGGCTGGACTTTGAGACCAAGATCGTTGTCAAACGGCAGGCTGCTGAACTGTTTGCTGAGTTCCTGGGCAGGACATCGTGGCAGCCTGAACCGATCACGTTCTCGGGAGTCACCGACTGCTACCAGCCGGCCGAACGGGAGTTTCGTCTGACGCGGCAATGTTTGGAAGTGGCGCTTGAATGTCGCCAGCCGATCAGCATCATCACCAAGAATGCGTTGGTGTTGCGGGACTTGGATCTGCTCAAGAAACTGGCGGCCGATCGTTTGGTGCACGTCTATTTGTCGATCACGACGCTGGATGCTCAGTTGGCTCGCGAGATGGAACCGCGAACCAGCATCCCCAGTGCCCGACTCCGGGCGGTTGAGTCACTGGCGGATGCCAATGTCCCCGTTGGAGTCATGATGGCGCCGGTGATCCCCGGACTGAATGATTCAGAAATCCCCACGATTCTAGAAGCTGCCAAGCAAGCCGGTGCGATCACGGCAAACTATGTGTTGCTTCGATTGCCATTGACGGTCGAGCCTGTTTTCGTCGAGTGGCTGCAGAGGACGCGGCCGAATCATTCGGAGAAAGTCTTGGGCCGAGTTCAGGAAACGCGCGGCGGACAGCTGAACAGCGCTGCTTGGGGAGAGCGAATGCGGGGAACGGGAATCATGGCGGATCAGATTCGCAGTCTGTTCCAAGTCTTTCGCCAAAAGCATGGTTTGGATGCCAAAATGCCGGCTTACAACTGCGACCTCTTTGAACCACCGCGACCCAAGTCCGGCCAGCTCAGGCTATTCTAGCGGTACGGCTGGGCGGTTCGGCGCGAATCGCTCGTCACATGAAAGCCGTCAGCATCGATGTGCCTGGGCGCTGGCAGCTCTCGTATTGAGTGTTCAGTTCGCTTTGCCGCCCACAACGGATTGGTAACTGGTGCCGACTCTGATTTCATCGTACTGGCCTTCGCCCTTCAGGACCAAACGGTTCAGTTTGGACTGATCAATGTTGAATGGCGCCGCAGGCCGGCCGTGCTTTTCAGGGATCTGCAAATCATGTCCTGGAGTATAGGGGACAAAGGTGTCGTCTGATCCGTCTTTGCCCCAAACGATTTTGCCAACCACCAGAGTCGGAGTCTCGAGCCGACTGGACGTGATGCGGACGCCTTTGGGTTTCCCATCGACAACCACCACGGTGCGGAATTCTCGATTGTCAGCCATCAGCCCCACTGCTTGGCGAAGATCGTCGGTACTTAGCAGGACTGTGCCGCCGCCTTGACGATGTTCGATGTCCTTGGTCAGTCGAAAGACAAAGCTGATCCAGAGTGTGGCACCGTCTGCGAGTAGCCCCGCCTCGCGAAGGCTGTCATCAAGCTCGATGGCACAGCCGGGACTCCAGCGATGGCTGCTGCCGCGATTCCCAGTGACCGGAAGTGCTCCAAAGCTCAACCCGCCCCCGATCGCCGCAGGAGCACGTTCAAGTTTCTGGTCGCTGAGGTAGTCATATTCGCCCTTGGTTCCCGCTGCCCCGCCCAAACCCAGCAGACTTCGCGGCTGATCTGCATCGGCTGGGTAATCAAAGGGCTCGTAGAGCAGTGCGCCACCGGGATCTGCAGGTCCCAATTGAACGCTGAGACTTGCCGGCGTCGACGAACCGGTGGTCGGAGTCACGATGTACTGCACGTTTCCTTGTTCGGGTGCTTGTTTGTCTAAATAGGAACGCAGGTCGCCGGCCAGTTGGTTGGCAATGACTTGACCATCGCGGCGGATCTGAAAGCCATCGTACTTGCCACATGCGTCCCAGTTTAGCTGAACGCCAGTCGAGCTGCGGTAAGCCTGGAGTTTGCCAACCGACGTGTCACTTGTCACGCTTAGTGTTTGCAGTCCATCAGATGGCATGTCGAACAAGAGCTGATAAGTGTTCTTGCCGGGTGTTGCCCTGGCATCGGTCACCGTGGTCAGGCTGGCGGGCAGATTTGCGGCCAGGGGCTGACCGTTCCTGAGCAGTTTAATCGTCGCTGGCGACTGACGGCCGACTTGCCAAGTCAAACGAACGCCTTGAGCTGTCCCGACGGCTCTCAAGCGGGATGGCAATTTGGGTTTGCTTAAGGTCTGCATTTCGGTGGCCATCGCGCGGCCGATGTTCAGATAGCTGTGGGCATGGTTGTTCCAGTGGTAGCCCACTTTGTCTGGGGAGCTCTCTGTGTAGAACTTGAACCCCAGTGCTTCGGTGCCATAAGGTTTGTCGGTATTGACCACACCCACGTTGCCAGCAAACTGTGGATACTTCGCTGGATCACCCATCGCCAGCTGGCCTCGCTTGATCGGTGAGTCGTTTTCGATCATGCCGCTGGTAGCAATGACCACGGGCAAGTCGGGAATGCCTAAGCCATGTTCGGCGCTGCGGATGTCGTGAATGAAGGCCGCGAGGTTTTGTTCATAGCGTGCGTCCAAGCCGCCATACTGGTCGTTCCAGCCTTGGTGATAACACAGACCGGCAATTTCGATTCCCTGTCCCTGATAATCTGGGAAGTAGGTTTCAATGTTCCTTGTGACGTCATCGACAATGCGGAGGATCTGGTGGTAATAGAAACCAGGGTCGGCGGGTTGGTTGGGTGGGGGATACTGACCGACGCTGGGAGGCAGGAAGTTGTGTCCCAGGCTTTTGCCGCCCCAGCAGGCTTTGATCAGCAGGGCTTTGCCTTCGTAAGATTCTCCGATGACGTGTCCAAACCCCAGTTCCGGTCCAATGACTCCGCCGTGAGAACCATAGCCCGGTTTGAGTTTGCCAAAACGCAGATTGCCAGGGCCCGAGTCGTAGTGAATCCAGACGTCTTGCCGTGACCGCCAGTTCCCCTTGGGGTCGACAAGAAACTGGTATTCCTGATTCGGGTCATGTTGAACCAGGTAACGCAGGCTGTTGGATTGATCCCCTTCGACCGCACCTTTTCCCTGCATATTGGACTGTCCAACCAACACGTAAATCTTCGCGGGCGGTTGGTATGTGAGGTCCGCAAACGCCAGGGAAACCGTGACACAGGTAATCAGCATCGTCGTAACAAGTCGTTTTATCATCATGCAGTCGAGGAGCAAGGAGTTGGAGGTTTTCTGCCTGGAGAATGCAGCGAGCAGGTTCTGGTCCATCAGATGATTCAGGTCCATGTAGGTTTGGTTCTTAAGGAGCTGCTCGAGTTTGGCGTCACCGACGTGTTTTCATGTGCTTGCGATCTGGTCGTCAATTGTCTCAGCTTGTTTATCAGCGACTCCATCGCTGATGAGCAACGTCATGTGAAGCACAAGGCAGGCACAGGCTCTCATGATTGGAGATTGGTCAAAGTGATCAGTGTACCGGATCCGGTCACAGAGGTTGGTTCTGCGGCGAGGTCATCGAGATAAAACCCCCCGATGATTGTTTTGTCCCATGCCACGTTTGGATCGAAACGCACCCACGTAGGGTGCCGTGCTTGCACCACTGCTTTGAACATGTTGTGACTCGGATTGACCTTGCTTTTTCCTTGGTTTTTTGGCCCTGTTAGGATTTCCTCGTACCGGGATCGGGTCATGGACGACTTTGCCAATAAGGTTCAAGCAGCGGCTTCGCTTGCAGATGCTCTCTTTGTTTGCTGGCGGTACATCGCAGATGAGAAGTGTCTCAACCAGGTCTTTGAAAGATCGCGGGGGCGTTGCTATTCGCGTGAGGTCTCGTTTCCGCTCATCGTGCAACTCGTCCATGATGCTCTTGGCGTGTTCCCCAAAAGCTGATCCAACGGTTAGCAAGGTTGACCGGCCTTGATCGTCAGGATCAAGGACTGGTTGCACAGCCAGAAGATTCGCTTGCCTCTCAATGATCACATGAGAGACAACTGCTCTGCGCGTCTTACGACATCTTGCCAAATGAGCCAGCACCGCTGACAACGTATGGCAGAGAAACGCACTTCGGTAACCTGCCAAAGCCAAGGCGATGGCTTTCACAATCGCATCCAGATTTCCGAACGCCGAAGGTGTTCTACCCCATAGCCCAGGGTCGCGCAGCGCACCCTGGGGACAGGCCCCCCACACATCGTCTCCGAACGCCGTAGGTGTTCTACAACGGGTTCGGGAGAGTGCGTTGGAACGCCAAGGCTTCTCGCCCAAACCCTTGCACTAGAAAAGTGACACCAGCGCCGCTGGCCATGCAAACGCTCATAATCTGCCGGGGACAGTCCACCGAAACTTGCAATCGTCGCAAAACCGGGTATGAACCACGAAGGACACGAAGAGCACGAAGGAGGTAGTCACAATAAACGTTGGAATTGCTCGACGAGAATCGATAGGATGCTGTGCTTGCGCGCACCAATTCACTCCGCACAAGCGGCAATCACACCAGCGGCCACCCCCATGATTGACAACAACGGGGCCACGACCGATGAGCGAAAAATTGAGCCGTTCAAACTCGATCCGGCTAGCGGCATGCCATTACCAAATCTAAAGCCCTCAAAGCCAAGCCATTTCAATCAACCGGGCCAATCAAACGCACTCTTACAGCGTCAACGCATTGCCAAGCCGTCAAACGCACGGCCCTTCTAGCCCAGTCGCCCAACCCAAAAACGCCTTGGACACCCAAGTAAAACCAGGCAACCCATCAAGGCTCAAACTCCGTCCCCACATCAAAACTCGGTTGGTGGGTTATTAAGTCAAGTCAATCGTCCGCCGACGGATTTAAGAGGCCTGACCCCTTAGATTTCTGTACCCCTTAGATTTCTGGTGCGCGGTCAAACACGTGGTCGGCACGTTCGCCAACGAACGGGCAAAGTTATTCAATCTGCGCGGATACTACTCTTTCTAATCGCCATTGCTGAAGCAAAAAGCAACGCTGCCGATACCAAAGCGATCGCTGACCAGCGACTATTTCCTTGAACGAGCATCGTCAGACCAGCCAGTAACGCTGCAATCGAAGTAACGAAAACTACAGCCGATTTCACATTCAACATTTTGTCCTCTCAACTCGTATTTATCTACTGCACCGTCGCGAGCACACTCGTATGCCTGAACCACGGCAGCCCGTTGGCCCACAGCACCGCGACACGCAAGTTCGGAAATCTTCAACCTCCTCGCTGTCCTCGAGAGCTTGGTTAAGACAGTCAGCGGCCGCTGTGCACCCCGCAGCTGCTCCACCACTTACCGCCCCAATACAAGCCCCGATCGTAATCGGCGTCCACGAAGCTGGAGAACATGCAGCCGGAACAGAGCACAATCCACCAAAGCACCAAAACATATTTGCAAGGCACGACGCTGGAAGATCGATTCGTCCCGCTCGAAACTTCCCAGACGGATCCAGCCCATCCAACGGCGATCCATCGACAAATTGATAAAGCCCGAAACGGCTTCCCGCATACCCAATCGGATCTCTGGAGCAAGTGTGGGGTTGGTTGTTGCTGGGATGGTTTGCTTTGCTGGTTTTGCGGTGTTTGCTTGGTGAGGTGTTGTGGTGGCGGGTTGGGGGGCAGGTGCGATTCGCTCGGCGCGCGCGTGGGCATCTTGATGGCGATGCGGGGCGATGGCGCTCGTGAGTGATGTTGATTGACATGCCCTGATTGTATCAGATTGCCGATGCCAGAGCGCACCTGTGCTGTCACTGTTGGCGTGCTCCCGAAAAGCTGATCCAACGGTTAGCAAGGTTGACCGGCCGAGATCGTCTGGATCAAGGACTGGTTACACACCCAGATGATCCGCTTGCCTCTCAATGATCACATTAGCAAACAACTGCTCTGCGCGTCTTACGACGACTTGCCAAATGAGCCAACGCCGCTGACAACGTATGGCAGAGAAACCTCCGGTGCAAGCCTGTGCAGCAGAGAACACTTGCTCTCCGGTCGGTGTGCCCCAAACCGCATGTAGAACACCTACGGCGTTCGGCAGGCCAGGCTGACGTTTCTTCGAAGCACATGATTAGAGAAGCACGCCCAAGTAACCTGCCAAAGCCAAGGCGATGGCTTTCACAATCGCATCCAGAGTTCCGAACGCCGAAGGTGTTCTACCCCATAGCCCAGGGTCGCGCAGCGCACCCTGGGGACAGGCCCCACACACATGCGTTTCGGTTCCCAGTCCTTCTCATCACGCAGCATTGCCCAGGCGATCACGGCGATCTTCCGTGCCAGCGCGATCCCCGCTTTCTTCTTGCGTGTTTTCTGCTGGCCACAGATTCTCTCGTAAACGCCCTTGGCCCAGGGGGTGTACCGGAGCGACGTCCAGGCGCACTCGACAAGGATCGTTCGCGCCAACGGATTACCACGTTTGGTGATCCGTCCGTTGCGGTCGGTTTCGCCGGACTGATACTGACGCGGGACCAGTTTCAGGGGACAGTCCCGGTCAGGCGAGATTGCTTGATAGCAAATGGGATTGATTCGTCATTTATAAGCGGAAGCGTATTGGCGATTCTAGAGATTGGCTCTTCGGGTTGTAGGAATTTCAAGGTCGAGAGTCGGTAGACGCTTGACTGCTGTTCGCTTGGTTCTTAGAACCATCTCGATGTTTCAGGGTGTGAAGATCCGCCCTTTGATTAAACGCATGGTACTGGCAGGTACGCGTGGCTTGGTCCTGCTGCTTTTCCTTAGGAACCTTGCGTTTATGTGTCGTGACCCTCGTTCAGAGGTGCTCGATCCTCATCAGGTCGAAGCGGTGCACCTCTATAATCGGACCATTGATGGCCTTTATCTCTTAGGCAAAAATCCAGACACCGGCGAGGACTTTTCCTATCGCCAGGGTTGGCTGGTGGACAAAATGAACCAGCTGTTTGCACACCTGTGCATTGAGCTGCTCAGTTATGGCGTGCTGTCGAATCACTATCACCTCAACGTTCGCACTCGGCCNGACATTGCTGCGTCTTTGACCGATCGCCAGGTGGCCGAGCGTTGGCTGAGTGCGTTGTCAGGTCAGCCGGACAAGGACGGGAATTTCAAGCAGCCCTCTGAGCAGGCTATCGAGATGTTGATGGCCAACAAGGAGAAGCTGGAGAAGTGTCGAACGCAGTTGAGTGATTGCTCGCACTTGATGAAGCAACTCAATCAGTACCTTGCTCAGCGGGCGAACTACGAAGACGGTCGCCGCGGGAGTTTTTGGGGTGGGCGTTATGGATCGACTCGGCTGGTCGATGATGAGGCTTTATTGGCATGCACGGTCTACATTGACTTGAATCGGATTCGGGCGGGTCTTGATAAGCCATTTGACCAGCACAATAGTGGGGCGTTGGGGCACCGGATCACAGAGGTCTTGCGAGCGCAGTACGAAGCGGATCAGGCTCAGGCGGAGGCATTGGCTCGTCGACACCGGTTTGATTTGCGCGAGAAAGGTGCGGATCGTTGCCGGGTGTTATCGAAGTTGGAGATAGACGAGGCGCGTGATGCGGTGGGTTCGGCGCCGAGTCGATCGGGAAAGCGTTGTAGCGACAAGGGGTTCTTGCCGATCAGCTTTGAGCGTTACATGGAGTTATTGAAATGGACGCTGGGGATGCAAGAGGACGGCGAGATTGAGCTTCCTGCGGCGCTCAGGTTTTCCAAGTTGCCGGCGAAGGCATGGCTATCGATGGCGAATCGATTCGGCGAGTTGTTTGGGAGCATTGCTGGATCGTTGGATTCGATGAAAGAGGAGCGCAAGCATGTGAGCGGTGATGGATATTTCATCCGCAAGCAGGCTCGTGTGGTGCTGCAGATTTGAATCTGCAGTTAGCCAGAAATCCACACCTATTATTTGCCATCTTTTTCAAGCGATCTGAGAGCTTGTAGGCTGGGGTTGTGCGCTGAGCGTCGCCAAAACCGTTCGAATTTGAACGGTTTTTCTCCTTTCGCCCCATGAAACTCATCCGTCGGCAGGCGGTCTCTTGCCAGCCCCACCCAACTTGCCCAGGCCGCTAGCAGCGTCCTCCCCCAATAGGGACGCACCCTTGCTAGACGGGGACGCACCCTTGCTAGACGCTGATGAGTGTGGGTGGCTGGGAGCTGACTCCAACAAGAATCAATGCTACGTCAGACGAATCACGCTCGAGCTTGATGATGGTGCGGAGTTATCGATCGTAACGGAGCTTTTTGGCGTTCGCAAATATCCAGCTGCCGATCTTTTGTATCTCTATGGAGAGCGTTGGGAGATTGAGCGTGTCTTCCAAAAGGTCACCGAGGTGTTTAGTCTCAAGAACTTGATCGGAAGTACACCTCAGGCAGGTTTGTTTCAGTTTGCAATTTGCCTTTTGCTTTACAATCAACTGCAACTTCTACGCAGCTACATTGCTGGGCATCAAGACCGAGAAACGGAGATGGTTTCGATTGAGAAACTGTTCAAAGATGTCCAGCGCGAACTAGTCACCTGGCAAGTTCTGTTGTCAACGTTTGATATCGAGACACTCGTTCCGATACGAAACGCAGGGGCTTCTCAGCAGCATCTGCATGAGTTGCTACGAATACGGTGGAACGACTTCTGGATCAAATCGACGAATTCCAAGAAACGTAAGCCGCAGAAGCGGAAAACCAAAAAGCGTCCAAAATCCGTGCACAAGATTCTGAACGCGAAAACAGACTATCCAAAGATGTTCAAAGCAGTGGTGCAAACACGGCACCCTGCGTCTGCACCCTACGTCGCTGGTTTCATTGGCTTTGAGACGGTTCTCGATGTGGGATTTTCCTGAAGTCGACTCTGAACTGCAAGTCATCTGAGCTTGCTAGTGGTCTACTGACCCACGGCGGATCGTGGAGCGAATAATAGTGTGCGAACGCTTGTTTCTTTGGGGAGAGGATAGGATTCCCAAGGCGTCTCGATCTGTGCGCGAACCAACTCGAAATCTGCATTTCATCATGTGTTGTTGAGCCGGCTCCCGATTAGCTGCCGCGAAGAATCGCTGACCCATTGAGCAACAGCTTTACGCTTCAAGTGTAAATGTCGCAGGACTCATAATCGGGCACTGAATTGTATGGTTTTGCTTCGCGGTGTCTTTTGATCGAAACTGAGCGACTTTGTCGCGGCGGGCCAAGACATTTTCCACTGCTTCGGGCATTAGTCTGTTTTCGTGAGTTGGATGTAGCAACTGAGCGGAATCTACGGATAATACGGATAATACGGACCTACAACACAACTTCGCGTTAGGACGTGTCTAAAGCTGAAATAATCGTAAGCGACGATTTCCTGTTTTTTGATAGGCCCACAGTCAAGCATATTCAGCGAACGATGCGAAGGCATTTGTTCTGGGTTATCCCGATGCGCTTTTTGATGTGTATAGGAATTTACTTCGCGGCAAAAGAGTTCCAAGTTCAAACAATACGAGGGTTAACTTGTGCGACAAAGAAAAACTGTTTCGAAGGATTTTATCGCTTGCGTGCGGCAATTAGCCTGTTACGACCTTCCGGGGTGGAAATCAAAGTTTCTCTTGATCAACCAAAGAGTCTCCATCATGCGACGCATCTCCATTGGACTACTGGCCTCTGCCGGCTTCTTGACGCTTCTCGTCACTCCGCAAGCCGATGCCGGTGTGATCACCTTTGGCAGTGGTGCCAACAAGTTCGAAATGACGTTCGTCGAGATCGGCAGTCCCGGCAACGCGGACGATTTGACGGGCTATCCGAGTCCCGCTGGCAAGGTCGAGTACACCTACCAGATGGGGAAGTATGAAGTCAGCGAAGACATGTTCACAAAGTTCAATGACTCACAATCGTTGACAATCACGACGGACACGCGCGGGCCGAACAAGCCAGTGACGTATGTGTCGTGGAATGAAGCGGCTCGATTTGTGAACTGGCTGAACACCAGCCAGGGATTTCAGGCGGCCTATAACTTCACCACCAGCGTCGTGAACAACAATATTGACGTGTGGAGTTCCGGCGAGGCTTGGCAACTGGGCGGTCAGAATCTTTACCGTCACAAGGACGCCCACTATTGGCTGCCGAGCTTGGACGAGTGGTACAAGGCGGCGTACTACAATCCGAATACAGGAGTGTATGGGGACTATCCCAGCTTGACTGGCAGTGTGCCGGCCGCCGTGTCCAGTGGCACGGCTGACAACACGGCGGTGTTCACCTTGGCGCAAGGCCCGGCGGACATCACTCAGGCAGGCGGGCTGAGTCCGTTTGGGATCATGGGTTTGGGGGGCAATGTGTCTGAATGGGAAGAAACGAGCGTTGACCTGAGCAACAGTACAGGTTCCTCGAATCGCGGGATCCGCGGCGGCTTCTGGGACGGCAACTCCGTCTTCTTGTCGTCGTCGTTCTGGGCCGACTCCGACCCGGCGGGCGGGTTCATCAGCGTCGGTTTTCGCGTCGCAAGTCTTTCCTCTCCCGCCACCGTGCCAGAGCCCGGTTCGCTGGTCGTGTGGAGCGCGATTTGTGTAGGCGGTTTGTGTTACCGAAGAAGGCGGGCGAGGAAATAACCCTTTTCTCTTTTTTCCTTTTATCCTTTTTCTTCGCCGCCGCAGGCGGCGCGCGATTTTGAAAATTGAAATGGTCGTTGGACGCGGGAACTGTGTGACGTGGCGAAGCCGACCGACCCACCGGTGGTTCTGATCAAGTGGTACGATTTCACGAAGTGGTTGCTGGATCGCGTTGATGGTTTCCCGAAGAATCAGCGATTCATTTTCGGGCAGCGACTAACGGATCACGCTTTGGACATTCTGGAATTGTTGGTGGAGGCGGCCTACAGTCGCCGCAAGTCGGACTTGTTAGCGACCGCCAACCGAAAGATCGAAATGCTCCGCTGGCTGTTACGGCTGGCCCAAGAGCGAAACCTGCTCAGCGGCAAGCAATATGAGTTCAGTTGCCGGGGCGTGACCGAATGCGGTCGAATGGTCGGCGGCTGGTGGAAGCAATCATCCAGCAAGGAAAGTGTCGGAGATGCACCGCCACAAACATCTGTTTGAGCAAGTTGTTTCGTTTGAGAATGTGCTGGCTGCCGCCCGTGAAGCCTTGCGAGGAAAACGTTGGCGTGAGCCCGGCGCATCGTTCTACGCAGATTTGGAGCGGCAGGTGGTCGATCTGCAAGCGGAACTATCGGGCGAGGTTTATCGTCCCGGCGAGTACCACTATTTCCGGATCCACGAACCAAAAGAGCGATTGGTGGCGGCCGCACCGTTTCGGGACCGAGTGGTGCATCATGCGATTGTGCGAGTCATCCAGCCCATTTTCGAGCGGCGATTCATTGAAGATTCGTACGCCAGTCGTCCCGGTAAGGGAACGCATGCGGCAATGCGTCGGGCCTCGCAATTCACCCGGCGATTTGATTACGCCCTCAAGTGCGATGTACAGAAGTACTTCCCCAGCATCGATCATGGCGTCCTGATGTCCTTGGTCAGTCGGGTGATCGGCGACGATCGTCTGTTGGTGCTGATCACGAAGGTGTTGGAGACGCATCACGACCGTGTGCGGCAGGAATGGTCCAGCGGCGGCGACTTGTTCGATGTGCGGCTCCACAAGTGTGGATTGCCGATTGGAAATCTGACGAGCCAATTCCTGGCGAATGTTTATTTAGACGCGCTCGACCACTTCGTGAAGCACGAACTGCGAGTGAAAGGCTACCTCCGCTACCTGGACGATTTCCTGCTTTTCGGTGATGATCGTCGGCGATTGAAAGAGCAGGGTCAGCGTGTCAAGGACAAGCTCGCATCGCTGCACTTGTGCATGCATCCCGACAAGTATCGTTTGCTGCACACTCGTAGCGGTGTCGACTTCGTCGGATTCGTAGTCCGCAGGGACGGTCGTATCCGGGTTCGAGCCGCAACGGCTCGTCGGTATCAGGCGAAATTCCGAGCCATGCGTTGGGAGGTGGGACAGGGGCGATTGCCCGCATCAACTTTGACCACGAGCGTGCGGGCGTGGGTGGCACATACAAAACATGCGCAAAGTGTGGGTCTACGTCGAGCGGTGTTGAGCCGCTGACGATAGGGAGGGGAATCGGGATCAAGGGTTCGTCGAATCGCGGGATCCGCGGCGGCAACTGGAACAACAACTCCAACAACTTGTCGTCGTCGAACCGGAACGACAACAACCCGGCGAACGAGAACAACAACAACGGTTTTCGCGTCGCAAGCCCCGGTACGGTGTGCGGTGGAAGCAGACTGTTTGGGCCAGAATCGTTGGGGTCGTCAAAACGGCTCCAGCGGCCGTGCCCACACAGGGACTACCCGATTCTCCAGCGCACCGGCGAATTTGCCGGTGGGCGAATAAGGTGGTGTGCGGCGGTGGCGAGTCGTTTCGATGAAAGGCGCGGCCGCACGGAATACGGGCGGGCCAACCGTCGTTGCTCGAAGGTTGGCCCGCTTTTTTTCGACCTTCATCTCGCCCTGTTTGCGGCCGCCTTTGCGCCCTTTTGTCTCGCGGCAGAGGAGCATCAGACCGGTTCCACCGCCAGATTCATACGCATAGACGCGGCTACCTCGTAAGCGCTATCGAGAGCTCGTGACAACTGTCACGCTGACCGAGGCTTGACACTCGCAGGATGTCTTGCAAATTGCCAAGGCACACCATCGCATATTCAACCACCACTCGTTCAAACAACCGCCAGTCGCCCCGACTTTTTTTCAAACAAACCCATCGTCGTTTTCGGCGGTGGGCTTGTTGCTTGGAATCGTAGCATTGCCCGTGATCACGCAAAGTCCAAACAGCGTTCTGTTTTTTCAGGGTTGAACGCACGACTTTGACACAAATCGTTGGCACGCCTCAGCTTGACATGGTTAGAACGGCGGCAGGCCGGTGCTTTCACAGAGGCACAAGGGCGCGACGGCAGCCATTGGCAGCTTGAACATCGGCTGCATCTTCGATGCTTCTTCATCCGCGAACGCGCGGAAGTTGCATCGGCCTACCAGATTTTGGCTTGCATCCAAGTCGCTTCGGTCCTTTCACCGCTGCACCATTTTTTGCGATTAAGTGTTCGACACTAAGGCTCGGATTTCGTTCAGAGTCACTCCATCACGGACGTGGGTTCGAATCTCACCCGCACCACTCAAACGCGACATCGCTAACTTATGCGGCCTAAAACAGGAGAGAGTCTGAGAGCGGGAGTGCCGGAGTTCGAACTTTGGCGGTAGTCAGCGGCCCGTGATCAAGAGTGGCGATCAACTCAGAGAGTCTCACTCAATCATTCATCGACGTAAGTCATTGCCAGAAAGTACGTTATAACGCGGCTTATCAACAGGCTTTGTGACCACAGTTGAGAGTCAACTTGTGGTGCATAGTCAAGCGGTGACCGGAGGAAGCACCCTTGGCAGGATTCGAACCTGCGACCGTTCGATTAGAAGTCGAATGCTCTATCCAGCTGAGCTACAAGGGCGTTTGGGGGGGCCAAGGATAAAGGATTGACGGGGGAATGCAATCACAAAAAAACCGCTTGCCGTGACCAAGGTAGAATCACGACAAGCGGAATATATCTCGCGATCAAAAAGATGATCTCGAGTGGGGAAGCTGACCCATAGTGTCAGCCCGCCGACCACGTCTACGGGTTGCTCCCCCGTTGGCTAGTACAGCAATAATCCACTTGATCACCTCCTTTTTAAACTTGGTTTGACGCCGCCGATCTCTTGCGCCAACAAGAGTGAAACCGGGGACGTTCGGAAGTAGTCCAACGCACCGCGTCAGTGCGAAACGACGTGGCAATTATCGAAACATTGCCCGAAAAAAGCAAGTAAATTTTGGCAGACTGGGGTGACTCCGCGGAATTCCAGGTCTGCGTAAGGCGGTCAGAAGGGGTGGAAAGGCCGGTTTTGGGGGAATTTCCGTTCCCAAGCGTGGGGTCCAAACTTTCCCGCCAGGGTTACTGTTTTCGGTCGATGTCGGTGAGCAATTGCCGTGCTCTCGCCAGCGTTTGGCCAGCGTGATTCGCTGGCCGGATAGACACTTGGGGCCGCCGCAGGTTCGCGCGCTGGAATCTGCCTGCAGCACCGCGACCACGCTTGGGACGCCGATCGTGAGAGCAATCGGCCATGAACTTCCAGCCATGAACTTCCAGCCATGAACTGCCAGTGGGCCATTGGTTGCCAGCTGGGCGATTCAATCACGTAACCGGCATTGCAAGCGGCCGATGGGCTGCGGAAACACTCGCATTTTCGCTCGACAAGGGGCTCAACACGCTCGCGGCGGCGCTTTGATCTGACCTTGCGATTCCGTGGGGGCAATGTCTATCGTCGTCAATGCGGCCGTTTTGGACGGTGCCGCGCAAGCACGTGCTAACAACAGATTGACAACGGACTGTAGTCTGATGATGGGAAGCTGGAAAATTCGGACCAAGATCATTGCAGGACTGATCGTTCTGGCAGTGGTGTTCTTCGTCTTGGTTGGTTGCAGCTTGTACCAGGTTCGCCGCGACCGCATTTTGACCAAAGAGTTTGAGCTGCTAAGTGCAGAGATCAAACACACCAGCGACTTGTATAGTTGGGCGCTGCGGCTCCGGTCGGCCACGGTCAGGCTTTCTACCAGTGAGCGGATCAGAAAGTCCAACGACACCTATGAACAAGTCTTTGGGATGCGCGATGAAATCGAAAATTCATTGCACAACCTTGAACTGGTCCATGTTCAGTTGCAGCGGACGGTCCAGGGAAGTCGTGAATTATCGGAGTTGCCAAACACGGCGGTTCTACGCGTCGAGCAAACGCAATCGCTCACGCGCTTCGGCCGAGAGCTGGAGCGGTATCGGCCCGCCTATGAGGACTTTGAGAGGACGGCGGATGTCTTCTTGGGAAAATCAGATGGTGACGAGGCGTCTTTCATCGCCGCTGATGAGCATGCGATCTTATTGGCCATCGCATTGGAACTTGAACAACAGGCGGGTAAGGAAATTCGTTTGCTGACGCATGGCGTGAATCAGTTCCTGGCAGGGATGACTCAGCAACAGCGGAACATGCGTTCGTCGATGGCATTCATCGGTGGTGTCGCATTGGTGCTCTTTGTCGGCATTGCTTGGTACTATTGGAACAATATTGCATCGCCGTTCAACACGCTGTCTGTGGGCGCCCAAACGATTGCCGACGGTCAGTGGAGTAACCAGATCATTTTGGAACACGACGACGAAATCGGTCGTTTGGCCAATACCGTGAACGACATCACAGGTCGGTTTCGTCAAGCACTGAAGGATCTGCAGCTGGCAAAAGAGCAGGCCGAGGAAGAGGTGCGGCTGCGATCACGTGAATTGATTCAAAACGAACGGCTGGCCAGCGTTGGATTTCTTGCCGCCGGGGTGGCTCATGAAGTCAACAACCCGATGGGCATCATCGCGTTTAGTGCCGAAATCATGGAAACGCATCTTGAAGACCTGCCCGAAGAACAGTTGAAACAGTTCGATCCAGCCTTCCTGGGCGAGCTTTCAGAGACCCTGGAGACCATTCAATCGGAGGCGTTTCGGGTCAAAGGCATTACCAAGCGGCTGTTGAACTTTGCTCAACTGGGCGATTCCTCGCGGAGCGATGTGGACTTGAAGGAACTGGTCTCCAACGTCGTTTCGATGGTCACCAAAGTGGGCCAGTACCGATGCAAAACAATCACCGTTCACGCCGATCAGCCCGTGCTGGCGCACTGCAATTCACAGGAAATCCAGCAGGTGTTGTTGAACCTGATTTCCAACGCCTTGGAATCGGTGGACAACGAGGGGAAAGTCGACGTGACTGCGCGTTACGACCGCGATCCGTTGACGGGTGTTCGCAGCGCCATGGTCTCGGTGGATGATGATGGTTGCGGGATGGACGCCGAAGTCATCAATCATCTCTTCGAGCCCTTCTTTACGCGCAAACGAGACAACAGCGGCACCGGCTTGGGGTTGAGTATCAGTTACCGAATCGTCTCCATGCACCATGGATCATTGACCCCGTTTAGCGAAGGTGAAGGCAAAGGTTCCAAAATGATCCTCCGATTGCCTGCGGCGGCTGATCAGCAACAACCGGTTCTTACCATCGGCAACAAGGCCGATTCGAAATCCTTGGAATGGAATGATGTCAGAAAAGCAGCCTAGATCTGAATCCATGCACATCCTGTTTGCGGACGATGAGCCCAAACTGCAGGAACTGATGCGGCAGCAGTTGGATCGCGCTGGACATAGCGTGGTCGTGTGCCCCAATGGCGAGTTGGCCGTTGAAGCGTTGGAGCACGAACCGTTTGATTGCTTGATCGTCGATCTGGACATGCCCGGCATGCATGGGTCCGAAGTCATGAAACGCGCTCGGGCGATTCAGCCTGAGATTCAAGTCATTGTGTTGACCGGCAAGCCCGATCTGCCCAGTGCCATGATCGCGATCGAAAACCAAGCGTTCGCGTTTATCGACAAACCCGTTCGGTTCAAGGAAGTCAAGGCACTGCTTAGCGGCGCCTATCATCAGCTTGATCGCTGGCGGAAGATGGCCGCCATGGAACATCGCTTGGAACAGGTTGAGGGTTCCAATGAGTTGATTGGCCAGAATGGAGCTTTTGAGCAGGTAAGGCAGGCGATCAGCAAAGTTGGCCCGACCAGCAGCACGGTGATGATTCGCGGCGAAACCGGATGCGGAAAGGAATTGGTCGCCAAGGCAGTGCATGAAAGCAGCTTGCGAGCCGACAAGCCGATGGTCTCGATCAACTGTGGAGCCCTGCCAGAGAACCTGATCGAAAGTGAGCTCTTTGGTCACGTCAAGGGAGCCTTCACGGGCGCCGACTCAGCCAGAGTGGGACTGTTTGAAGTCGCTGACGGTGGCACGATCTTTCTGGATGAGATCGGTGAGTTGCCACTCGCGATGCAAGCCAAGTTGCTGCGCGTGTTGGAAACCGGTGACATTCGGCGACTGGGAAGCAACCAGAGCAAGCGAGTTGACGTCCGCGTTGTCTGTGCGACGCACCGCGATCTGGAACAAATGGTCCATGACGAAGCGTTTCGCGAAGACTTGATGTTCCGCATCAATACTTTTGAAATTCATGTGCCCCCTCTGCGTGATCGGACAGACGATATCATGCCTTTGGCTCAGCACTTGCTGGTCAAAGTTCGCCCCGAAGCGGCCGGACAAGCATGCTTTACCGAGCGAGCGGAGGCGGAACTGAAGGCGCATCGCTGGCCTGGCAATGTGCGTGAACTCGCCAACGTGGTTGAGCATGCTTCGATTCTGTGTGACCAGTTTCCCATTGATGCTGAGCATTTGCCGCGACACTTTTCGCTTCGACAATTGCGTAGCCAAGTCCGCGATGAAGCTCCGATGACGCTGAAGGAAATGGAGATGCAGGCCATTCATCGTGCGTTGGAAAGACACAGTGGTGATAAGAAGGCGGCCGCAGAAGAGCTGGGCGTTAGCAGCAAGACGCTCTACAACAAACTGAATGCAGAAGCCAGTAAGGCCGCCTGATGGCTGTTGAATCTGGACGTTTAAGTGAATGAATGTGGCGGGATAACCTCACGCTGATTGGGGCTGACGGACAAGGGATGATTGACCGTCACGGCCTATCATTGGATTCGCAAGTATAGCTTTTTACTCAAATTGGATTTGGTAGTAATGTTTCGGTTTGTAATGATCCTTGTGGTTCTCGCTGGTTTGGCTTTCATGGCAAATTGGTTCACCATCAATCGAGATGAAGAGACCACGACGATTCAGATTGATCGCCAACAGATTCGCAGTGATCTTTCGAAGGCCGCTGAAAAGGGACGCAAGCTGATTGAAAAGCATCGCAAAGAAGGCGAACGCACCGTCGACGCGGGCAGTCAGCCCGTTGAGAATTCCGGTGGACGCTTTGAAGGCATTAACTGGGAGTAAACCGATCCCGTTCTAGCCCCACTGTTGTGCAAGGCCGGTTTCATTGGCCTTGTCTGATGGCCAGTGTTTGCAACTCACAGACGTGTCGTTCAATCACAGCACGTCGTCTGGGTCTCGGATTGGCAACAGAATCGATGTTTCAACGCCGGACCACCGCCGCCCTGAAAAGGGAGAGAGAGAGGCGGTGGTCGTGACGCTGTTCCGGCTGTCGCATGCACACCCAGAGCGATCAGCGAATCGATTTTGAAAAGAGCATTGAGCTGGCAGGGTTTGACAAACGCAGTAAGTCAAGCCAGGCCATGTGAAGGATTCCCAGGAACGAATCCTTCACGTTCAATCTTCCCCAGGCACACTTTCTGGGACGCATCCCCAGTCCACTGGCCAAATGGGATTGGCCAAATGGGACTGGCCTGCTGGGCTATCGCAGCGTTTGGCTGTCGCTGTTTTCGCTCGAGTCAGCAACTTTGGCAGCCGCTTGTGCTTGCCGCTGGATGTCGTCGACCAAGAACTTCGAGGCGTCAATCACGTTGTCCAGCAACTCCTGATAGGGTTGCAATTGATTTTCTGTGCTGACGACAGGCTCTTGTGCGGTGACGATCGCGTCTGCTGCGGGGGCAGTAGACGTCACTTCAGTCGCTGGCTCCACATCGGCGGTTGCGATGCGTTGCTCGTCATCAGCTAACTCTTGCACCATCACGGGCTGGGGAGCAGGCTTGGCAGCGGGTGCAGGCAGCTTGGTCGCGATCTCCGTCAGCACGTCCTGGGTGACGGTGGTGTAACGATCTGACAACTGAACGATGGCAGCACCCAAATTCTCGGCGTCGGAGAGTTCTTGAACCCAAGGGTTGTCTTGGGCCAACAAGTCAGCTTGCCAGAGCCAGTGGTCCAGCAGGCAGTCAGCCGATCCCACCAAAGACTGAGGCAGCGGGGGAGTGTCCGCGGCGTCAGCGATTTGCAAGACAGCGGCAGGCTCTGCTGTGACGGGTTGCTCTTCGGTCGCCCCGCTTTCGGTCGCAGCGATCGCGTCGTTGTGCTCAGCTTTCAGCACCGTCAGTGCCCGCGGCTGAGGTTCTTGGTGGAAAACGCTCCAGCCCGGTTGGCGAATGACCCAGCAGGAGTCAATGGTCCAAGGGCGATCGGGATTGATGAGGCGGTCGATCGCAGTGATGGGTGCCGCGGTCTCGGTGCTTTCGGGCTCGATTGCTTCAGGCTCGATTGCTTCAGGCTCGATTGCTTCAGGCTCGATTGCTTCAGGCTCGATTGCTTCAGGCTCGATTGCTTCAGGCTCGATTGCTTCGGGCTCGATTGCTTCAGGCTCGATTGCTTCAGGCTCGATTGCTTCGGGCTCGGTAGCTTCGGGCTCGGTAGCTTCGGGCTCGGTGTCTGCTGGCGTGCTAGTCTGTTCCGGCATCGCTTGAACATCCGAGTCAGCTGGTTGCGTGGTGTCCAGCTGGGCGATGGTGGCCTCTGGTTCGGAAGCACTGGCAACATCGTAAGGTTGGTACTCTTCTTCGATGGTTGCGATCACAGCAGAGCTGCCCACTAGGTCCGCTGCGGTGGGAGCGTCTTGTTCCGGCTGAGATTTAGCAGGCTGTTCGACGGTGGCCAGGGCATCGCTTGATTCGGCTGGGCTGACCGGATCGGCCTCAGCGACGGCATCTTGGTAGATCGCTGCCAGAGGCTCGCTCAGTTCGATCCAGGACATGGTGCCGGGAGTCGAGGCCACGGCCAGTGAAGCGAGCCATTCGTTGAACTCGTCCGAAGTTCTGCTGACGACGGCAGGAGTTTCGTCAATCACCGAGTGATCGGTCGCGGTTTCGCTGTCGGCTCGTTCATCGCTGACGACGACTTCGTCTAGCAGAATCGGAAGCGTTCCCTCAGCGGTAACTGGACCTTGCACCACCTGTTGGATTAGGTCGCTGTTGTCCGCGAGTTCCGCTTGTTCGGCATCCGACGCTTGCATTGCAGGCGGGGTGATCACGACGTCGTCGACTTGGTCAAAGGAGTCGTCATCGGTGGCCGTGATCTCTTGTTCAGCAGTGACGTCTTCTGCGGTGATGCTTGGGGCTGCTTCCGTTGCGTCAGCCGATTCGGCCAGGACAGAGTGTCCGGCTTCGTCAAGATTTGCCATCGCTGGGTCAGCATCAAGATCGGCGTCGGACAGAGTGGGCTCTTCGAACACCACGTCGATTTCCGCTTCAGTCGTCTCGGCTTGAGCGATTTCAACGTCAGCGACTTCGGTTTCGACGGTTTCAGTTTCAACGGCGACAGCGTCGATGGGAGCTTCGTCTAGAGCGACTTCAGTGACGTTGGTTTCCGCGTCCAGGCTGGCTTCGGCGGCACGTTGGGTTGCCATGTCAACACTTGGAGTGTCGCTAATCATGGGGCTGTTGTTGGTTTGCCCGTTGACGGCCAGTTCGCCATTGACGCTCAGTTGGACGTCATCAACCGGTGTGCAAACCGTCGGAGCGTTTGCAACGGTGATCTCCGGTTCGGCGATTGGTGATTCCGGGTTCCACGGTTCGGCGACGAGGTCTTCTTGATAGTAGCGATCTTCATCGTAGTACTGATTGTCGTAGTACTCATCGTCGTCGTACGCGTCTCTGTA
Organism: Stieleria bergensis; assembly: GCA_007745635.1. Taxonomy (GTDB): domain Bacteria; phylum Planctomycetota; class Planctomycetia; order Pirellulales; family Pirellulaceae; genus Stieleria; species Stieleria bergensis. Next base: position 4,602,273 of record CP036272.1, on the reverse strand, counting down.
GTATTGGTCATCGACGGCGTCAATTGCCAGGTCATCGACCCGTTCAGCTTGGTCGGTGCTGGCGACGGCTTCGTTGGGAGCAAATTCCTCGGCGGCTTCCGCGTCGGCCACTTCGGTGTCCATGGCTGAGTCTTCGACGGCGGCAACAGCGGTGCTTTCGTCGGCGACTGCTGAGCCGAGTTCGGCGTCGTCCGCTTGAAGGACTCCGGCAGTCTTGTCTTGGTCTGTCGCTTCGGTGGTCGTGTTGACTCCGGGGACAGAAGCCAAGACGTTCTTGAGCCAATTGTCGTAGTTGCAGGTGGTGATGCGTAGTTCGTCGTTCTTGGTGATCGAGACCAGAGGCATGCTGACCGTACCGAATAGTTCGGCTTGCTTTACAACCATGACCGAGGGGGCGGTCTTGTTGTTGGCGTCCGATTGCTTTGCTGTCAGAGCGTTCGGCTTTTCGTCGGTCGATGTGATTTGGGGAGGGGGGGTGTTCGAAGCAGCATTGAGTTGCTCTTCGACCGTCCAGCCGCACCAATGAACACTGTCATGGCTGGCTAGTTCAATGTGTGGCTCGCTGGCATTAAGAGGGGATGTCAGTGATGTGCCAGAAGCTGCGATCAGCAAATACAGTGCAATGCGTTTAGCGCGTTTCCTGAGTGAGCTGGGGATTGTCATCGTGACAAAACTCCTTGCAATAGAATGCTTCATCGCTGGGAGGGATCTTCCTGATCACAATGTCTTCACTGGTTCGGGCGTTGGATTTGCAAGCCGTCTGATAACAGACCGAGTTGCAAAACCGGTTCCTTAGCAGGTGCATTGTCAGACGATAGCGTGTGAAGAATCTCTGTGTGCCGAGAGACTCAGTTGGCTGTGTCGTCCGCTGGAATCCATTCGCAATTGAAGCGGGGTGATATGGGCGGGTAGGGCTCAGCATTGAACCCTTCTGTCATGGTCGAGTCCTGCGACCAAGGTCTCGCAATTCCCAGTCCGTTAAATTGGGTCGGTTGCGTGACATAAGCAGCTATCGGACTTTCTATTGTTTACGTTTTCAAAAGCGGTGGACAAAACCTTGGGAATTGCCCAAAGCAGTCCGGTTGTAGCGGCCACCCCTATCAGTCTTGTTATGCACATCGCGGTGTGCTGAAGGGTTCTTTGGCAAACGCGATTGCCTTGGTGTCCAACGATTAGAGCGAGGTTGAGTGGCAGCGATGAAACTCTTTGAATCGCAGGGAAATTGCGGTTTTATTGGGTTCTATTGTCAATCAACGCTTTGCGGGAGTCGCTTGGAAGGGACATTCGGATTGGCCAGTGGCGTCTGACACAGTTATTGTGATGGAGACTCCATTGCTGCACCTGATGATGTTTGTTGGCAACAACATTTGATGCTCCTGACGAACCGTTGGCTGATGCGTCCTGTTTGTCAGCTCCATCACGCTGGACCATCAGCATCAACTTGGTCAGTTGCGTTGGTTCTTCGCGTCGGGGTGTCTGGCAGTCATCGTTAATGCCACGGCATCGCGTTGGCTGTTTGGCAACGGAGTCTCTGAGCGGCAGGCAGGCCGTGATCAGACCGTGATCGAGCGGTTACGAGAATGATTCTTACAACCACGACAAAGACGTCGTGTCTTGCCCAGGGATGGCGCATCCAGATTGCATTGGCCGAACGTGTCTGCTTTCAGCCAATCGGAAAGCGGGCTTTGGCGCCAAAAAAACGTTGTGACTTTTTGCGTGTCCAATCCGAGCAATCGCTGTAAACAGATGACAAGGTGTTAATTGGTAGCGATCAAAAGGCTGACGCGGAATGCTCAAACAAACGATTTTTGACCGGGCTTTTTCTGTGATCTATACTCGCGAGGCCTCGGATTTTGGGTGTCCCTTCGCGGCCGTACGTCAGCGTCATTGGTGAAGTCATCTTCACAGCGACTTTGCAGTTCTGAAATCTCGCCTGACCTGCCAACCCTCCCTCCAACGACACCCAAAAGAGATCCACACAGCATGGCAAATCCGATACGTCGATCTAGATTGTGCGCAGTTGGTCATCACCGGGGCATTCGTAAGGCAGCGGTCAGCGTGCTGTTGCAGCTGAGTTTGGTTTGCATCAGCTTGGCAGCTGCCCAGTGGGTGCACGCTGATCAACCGGCCGCTCCGTCGCATACCACTCCCACAACCTCTCCGCAAACAGCTGTCGCCAACGGTGGCGCCAATGGTGTCGAGGGTCAGCGGACGCTGCAAAGCGTCTTGCAGCGTGGAGCCGAACTTGAGACTCAGTCGAATTGGGGGCAGGCGGCTCGCTGGTATGAAAAAGCCAGTCGTGAGTTTCCCGAGTCGCAGCAGGTGGCCCAGCGTTTGATCATCTGCAAGCTGCACGGTGACATCATTCGTCGTTACAAAGACAGCAGCTTTGTTCAATCAATTCGCACCAACAACGCCTCCGAAGCACTGGACTTGTATTCAGAGGTTTTGGTCAATCTGGAAACGCACTACGTTGACCGATTGGATCTCGCTCGAGTCTTACTGCACGGAACAGCTTCGCTGGAAATCGCTTTAGAAGAAGCCGGTTTCGTCAACCAGAATTTGGCTGAGCAGTCGCGTGAACGCATTCAACAGTTCCAGCAGACCATTCATCAACGCATTGTGAACCGGCCCACTACGTCTCGCGCTGAACTGCGGCAAACGGTTTCCATGGTCGCTTCCCTTGCCCAGCAAGAATTGTCGCTCAATCCAACCGCTGTCGTGCTGGAGTACGTGGGTGGAGCAATGTGCACATTGGATCAATACACACGTCTGTTGTCCGGCGATCAGTTGGATGACATGTTTTCCAACATCGAAGGGAACTTTGTCGGTTTGGGCGTTGAACTCGAAGCCGACACGGATTCCTTGAAGATTCTGTCAGTGATCCCCGGTGGTCCCGCTGACCAAGCGGGGTTGAAGGCAGGTGAACGGATTGTCCGAGTGGATCACGCTGAAACCGGAACGACTGACCCGTCGGTTGCCGCCGACCTGCTGCGAGGTCCCGAGCACTCCAATGTCTCGATTTGCTTGCTTTCGGTGGACGGCAGTAAACGGGACATGACCATTCAGCGTCGCCGAGTTGACGTGCCATGTGTTGAAAATGTTCACATCGTTGATCAGGAACATGGTGTGGGTTATCTGCGACTGACCAACTTTCAAAAGACGACCAAACGAGAGATTGAACAGGCTTTATGGGCCTTGCATCAGAAGGGCATGCAGAGTCTGATTTTGGACGTTCGCGGCAATCCCGGTGGTCTATTAACGGCCGCGGTAGATGTTGCAGATCGGTTTCTGGGACAGGGTAAGATTGTCACGACACTTGGTCGCAACGTTCGCGAAAACTTCGATTACGTCGCTCACCGCACCAACACCTGGAATGGTCCCTTGGCGGTACTGATTGATGATAACAGCGCGAGTGCCAGCGAAATTTTTGCCGGTGCGATTCACGATAGTCAACGCGGTGTGCTGGTCGGAAAACGCAGTTACGGCAAGGGCAGTGTGCAGGGGATCTTTCGCATGCAGTCTGCAAAGTTTGGTCTGTGCGTGACGACCGCCAAGTTCTATTCACCCAATGGAACGGCCATCAGTTACAACGGCGTCAACCCACACGTGACCGTCGAATCCAAGTACATCGCCGCTCGGCCAGATGCTGAGGGGCAGATCGTCAGTGATCAACGCGATGAGGTGCTGCAATCGGCATTGGCTCAATTGCAACAGCATCGAGTGGCCGGCCAACCACGCTAAGTCATGCTTGGCCGCTGGAGTGTCGCCAGTTTGCGGTCGGCCGCCTGAGCCTGCGAGAGACGCAGCGCTTTGCCGGACGATTACACTTCCTGGCGGCGAATCCGAAGTTGCCAGGCGAGCTTCAAGAGAAACTTGACCGATCGAATCGCTTCGCCCAGGGACAGCTTGCTCTGTCCCAGTTCTCGCTCGGTGAAGGTGATTGGCAGTTCTGCCATTTTTCCGCCGCTGCGCTGGATGCGGACGAGTAATTCTTCCAGAACCGCGTATCCGGTGCACTGAAGGGTCGCAAGAGAAATCTGCTGCAAGCGACTGACGCGGTAGCAACGCATTGAACCGCTGCAGTCGGAAACGGGAAGGCCCAGGCAAGTGGTGGCAAAGGTGTTGAGCAACTTGCTGATCACGCGCCGTCGCAACGGCCAGCCAATAATGTTGCCGCCTTTGACATAGCGTGATCCGATGGCCACATCGATCTGTGGGTCTTCGACCGCCAAGGTTAACATCGCCGGCAGTGCCTGTGGATCGTGGCTGAAGTCAGCGTCCAGGTTGATAAAAAATTCGTAGCCCTGTTCGGTGGCGTGCTGCATGGCAGAGACGATGGCAGAACCCAAGCCCCGTTCATCGGTGCGCTGATTTAGTAGCAGTTTCGAATCTTCCGCTTGTCGCTGACGGACCAAATCGGAGGTGCCGTCGGGGGAGGAGTCGTCTACCACCAAGAGATCTGCATGCGGCAGTGCGTCGCGGAGAGCTGCCAAGATGGCTTCGATATTCTCTGCTTCTTGGTAGGTGCAAATCGCCACCAGGACACGTGGTGAGGCGGGCAGAGAATTTCCGGACGTTTGGGACAACGGTTCCGGATCAGAGGCTGCCGCGGGATGGGATTTGCTTTGCGAAGATGAAGCCATTGTCAGCTGATCGTTAAGGTTCGAGACCTCAAGGGTAAGTCAGCTGACCGGTGGACGCAATGTCTGGCGGCTGACCGGCAGGTTCGCCGGTCGGAATTTTGTTGCCGACTCGCGGCTTAGCCACGCATTCGCTGCAGGATTTCACGATGGTCGAATTGCAGTTTCTCGATCGCGTTTTGTTGGTCGTCCGGCGTGCTGTCCTGGACCGATCCAGCCGGAGTGCGCTGTTCAACTTCAACACTTTCTGTCACCCACAGCAGGTCCGTGTCGTCGGCCCGAACGACCTCCAACTTGGGGCTGCTGGCTTCTGAGGACTCCGTTTCTAGGTTGGGCTTGCTGGTCGGAAACGCCGGAGCACTGATGGGATGGGATTCGTCCATCCAAACCACTGTGTCCTGGCGGGTTGCTGTTTCCCGCGCTGGCACGGTTTCCTGAGCGACAGCGTCTTCCTGGACGGGGGACGCTTCGATGTCGTGGGCCATCGCCAGCATCGGTTCGTTGGTTAGGGTGTCGATTGAGCCGGCGGATGTTTCCGTGGTCTCTGCCGAAGCCAGCGTGCCAAACTCAGTTTCCCATTCTTCCGCTTCTTCAACGTATTGCTCGGGTTCCGATTGCTCGGGTTCGGATTGTTGAGGGGCGGTCTCAGGTGTGAGTTTGGTCTGGCTGGTCGCGACGTGGCTGACTTCGATCGCTTCTTCGATTTCAAAGCGGCCGAACAGTTCGGCAGGGTCAATGGCTTTTACTGGCGGTGTTTCCAGAACAGCCGATTCCTGAGTCTCTGTTTCCTCGATCGGCGCCGGTGGCATCCAAGTGGATTCGGGGTTGTCAAAGACTGGGGCCATGTCGGTTTCGTCGGAGGCCGAGTGTTCCAAATTGTCCAGGTCGGTGCCAAACTCGATGTTGGTCACCGGTGAGGACATTTCGGGTTCGTCAATAATGGGGCCAGGCAATTGCTGCAGGCGTGACCAAGCTTTTTCTACGACCTGATGGGAGATCTTTGTCAGTTCCTCTTCCGCGGCACAGTCGATCGCCTCGGTCATCAGTTGATTGATCAAGCGAGCGATGCCGCCGGTCGCATGCGTGACGGCATGAACTGCTTTTTCGCTGATCGTCTCTTCGGGCGATGCATGGCAGTTGCTGATCGACTGGTAGATGTACTGTCGAACTTCCTGGGCTTCTAAAGGATGCAAGTAGCATCGTGCGCCGATCCGTTGGACGAAGCCTTCGAGGGCAGGTTCGATCAACGTTTCTTCTAGCCGATGTCCGCCGGCCAGTAAGGCGGACAACATGGGGTGTCCAGCACGTCGTAGGTTGGACAGGCGGCGAATCGCTTCAAGAGTCTGGACGCTTAGGTCGTCTGCCTCATCGATGATCAGCAGGTTGGGTTTTCCATTGGCGTTGCGACCGACCAGGGCATCGTGGACTTGGAGTTCCAAGTGCATCGTTTCGTCGATCGACTGGTGAGCGTTGAACGCGTGCAGGATGCGCTGCAAGAATGCGTCGGTGGTCGCCAGCGAGGTGTCGCCCAGCGAGATCACATTCATTTGCGGGGTGAAGTGTTCAGCCACCAGTTCGCAGAGCAGTGACTTGCCAGTTCCCGGAGGGCCAATCACGGTTGAGAAAGGTTCAAAGGCTTGAATGCTGCGCTGAACGCGGGCGAAGGCATCGGCAACGGAGCCAACGGCAACAAATCGACTGGCGGTTGGGAAACAGGGAAATGGAGGGAGCGAAAAGTCTTGATCGCAAGAATTCATCGGTTTCTGCCCGAGTAAAGGTGGTGGCAAGGGTGGCGACCCCAACGGCATCTGGTCCCACAATCCGAATAATCGGCATAACCTGCCAGTAACCTGAATCGGATTTCGGACTTAACCCAAGAGTGTGGTGGATACCACGAAGCCGATCGCAGCCAGCACGGTCAGCGTGGCCCAACGCCCGATGACTTGTTGTGGTTGTGCAAAGAAGGGCTGGCCGGCGATGCGCGGAGACTTGATGCTCCATGCTTTAAACCCAACCGCCACCACAAGTCCCAACAGCAGGGCAACTTGAAATGCCAGCGGTGACCAGGACTGTTTGCGTGGCTTTAAGAAGCGGACGTCCAGCCGGCCAGAGACACCACCGATTGCCAGTGGATTGCTAGCCGCTTTGGCAACGCTCTGCCAGTAAGCCGCTCCCGCAGATCGCGGTGCCGACGCCGTCTGGGTTTCCACGACTTGCACAGGTGCCGGAGCGGGTGGCAGTTGGACGAATGAATCGCTGGCCCCCGAGGCCGTGTCTTGCGAGGTGTCTGAGTTCAGGCCGGCACTGGGGACAGCAACATTGGGAACGGTGACACTGGGTGCAGCGACATTGGGGACAGCAAAGTTCTGTGACGTGTCAGCGGTGTTGCCGAGCGCGACTTGGTTCGGTGCTGCTTGGTCTTGGGCGGCGCTGTGATGAACTGGGCTGCGATGAACTGGATTGACGGGCGCGGCACGCTTGTCAATTGTCAGTTGGTCCGCGGTGGGTAATCGGAAGGCCGCTTTACTGAATGCGGCTGCACGATCGGCAGCGACCGACTTGCTGGTCACGCCGCCGGGTGCAATGCCGCTGTCGCTAAGAGTGAACAGGTGCTGGCTGGGCTCTGGACGCAGCAGGGCAACTTTGTTTTCCGTCAGCTGTTGCTGCAGTTCCAAACGAGATTGGTCCAAGTTAGCGTAGTGGTCCGCCAACTGCTTTCTCCAACTTGCCAGCACCGTGGTCTCGGGATCGGCCGCTTGCTGGCGAGCTGTTTGCTGGGCGACCTGGCGCAGCCTCTTGAGGTCGGGATCATCGATCGCCAAGCAGTACGATGTCCAGGCTTCATCACCTGTTCGACACTGCACCTCTTGGACAGTAACGGTCGCCGGCCAAGCAGCGATGATGATGACGAAGGTTGACACAAAAGCCAGAGTGAGGTCAGTTGCCAGTTGGAAGGCTTTACTGTTCATTCGTAAGCTCGGGTGAAGTGAGTCGAGTTGCAGCGAGCGAGAGTGCAGCGCCGCAGCGGATCTGGCAAAGTAGGCTTGCCAGACGGCGCACTTTGCCACATCATCGCTTGATCGGCAGGAACCCCGTCGGCGATCAGTCTGTTTGTGACGGTGAAGCCAATTGGTGCGATTATCGGAGTAGGTGAGTGTTTCAAGTCAAAATCTGTGGCGTCCGGCATAACTGTGATGTTCAGTGGGTGTCCCAGGCTGGCGGCGACGCCATCGGGCTGAACTTCTTTCCCAAGAGCGTTCGCTATGTTGATCCGAAAGATGAGAGCACGGCAGAGCTCTGTCAGCTTGCCAACGAATTCGGGTTGCTGCGAGTGGGCGTGTTCGTCAATCGATCGGCCGTGCAGTGTCAAGAAGTTGCCGAGGCGGTTGGGCTGGATGTGATTCAGCTGCACGGTGACGAATCCGTCGATGTGGCTCAGCAGTTGACCGCCAGCGGATGCCGAGTGGTTCGCGCGATCAAGTTGCCGCTGGGAGAGATCGGCGCCCAAGCCATCAACGACCTTGTGTCACCCTGGCTGGATGCGGGCTGTCATCTGTTGTTCGACGCGGATGCTGGTGCTGCACATGGTGGCAGTGGCAAAACATTGCACTGGCAGTCATTGGCGGCTTGGCAGGAGAGTGACGGGTGCAGTGATTGGACGCTGGCCGGTGGCCTGAAGCCGGAGAACATCGCGGCCGCGATCCGCGCCAGCGGTGCCACCTCGATCGACACGGCGAGCGGTGTTGAATGCCCTCGGGGAGTGAAAAGCGAGGAGCGGGTCCAGCAATTCTGTCGCAGCGCTCTGGCGGCCTGGGCGAGCCAGTCGTGATGCCGGCACGCCGGTCGCGATTTGGGCGCTGGCAATCTTTTTCGAATCGGTCCGCCACAGACCTGCTCTCTGTGGTGCAGTAACGCTTGGCAACCGTGCTGTGCTGGCTTGGCAACCGTGTTGGGGTTTTCGCATTGGTGCGGATTGCCCCATTGCAGTGGGGCCGCGGCGCGGATTGGTGGAGGCTTCCCCGTAGATTGTTGGCCCCCGGTGACCGAATCGGTCGGGCAGGCTAAACTATGGTTTCCGCCGTCGGTGAAATTGTTCTTGGCAGGTGGCCGAGAAGCCCGACCGGGCCGATTGGATGTCGGTGAAAAAGCGGTCTTCGCCCAAGTCACAGTGGAACGCGAGGCAGGCGAGCAGAGCATCCATGCTTTTGTTCTCCCGTCACGAGGCTTTCCAAACTGGACGATTGCTTAGACCGAACCTGTGGTTTCTTTCGCTCGTTTGCGGGAGAGAATAGAGGTGGCCAGATGGAGTTCTGCGATGTGCAGACTCCCGAATGGACCATCGACTGAAAATTGGTTAATACGCGTTCGGGGAATGCGCGTGCCAGCGGGAGTCCCTGCGATCGGTTCGTTACCCCTCAATTGGCATCCAAGATGCCGTTTTAGAATCAGGAGTTTATCCGTGTCGCAAGTAGAAACACAACAACTGCCGTATAAGGTCAAAGACATTACGTTGGCCGAGTATGGTCGCAAAGAGATCAATCTTGCTGAAACCGAAATGCCGGGTTTGATGGCATTGCGTCGCAAGTATGGAGAGTCCAAACCGTTGGCAGGTGCTCGCATCGCTGGCTGTTTGCACATGACCATTCAAACCGCTGTGTTGATTGAAACACTGGTTGCATTGGGCGCAGATGTGACCTGGAGTAGCTGCAACATTTTCAGCACTCAAGATCACGCCGCAGCGGCCATCGCCGCGGCTGGCATTCCCGTTTACGCTTGGAAGGGAATGACCGACGAAGAGTTCGACTGGTGCATCGAGCAAACCTTGACGTTCCCTTCGGGCCAGAAGCTGAACATGATTTTGGACGATGGCGGCGACTTGACCGCGATGGTTCACGATCGCTTCCCAGAGTTGCTCGATGACATCCACGGTATCAGCGAAGAGACCACCGCTGGGATCCACCGCTTGGAAGTTCTCAATCGCAGCGGCAAATTGCAAGTGCCAGCGATCAATGTCAATGACAGTGCGACCAAGAGCAAGTTCGACAACTTGTACGGCTGCCGCGAGTCATTGGCTGACGGTGTCAAGCGAGCCACCGACGTGATGTTGGCTGGTAAAGTCGCTGTCGTCTGTGGCTACGGCGATGTCGGCAAAGGTTGTGCTCACAGTTTGCAGCGTTATGGCTGCCGCGTGTTGGTCACCGAAATCGACCCCATCAATGCACTGCAAGCGGCGATGGAAGGTTTCGAAGTCACCAATATGGAAGCCGCCAGCAAAGAAGGGCGTCTGTTCGTTACCACCACCGGTAACAAGGACATCATCTTGGGCGAGCACATGAAGCAAATGCCTGAGGATGCGATCCTTTGCAACATCGGCCACTTCGACACCGAAATCGATGTCGCCTGGTTGGAAGCCGAAGTCGACGCTGGCCGCGCGACCAAGGATGAAATCAAACCTGCGGAGATCGGTGCGGTCGATCGTTACACATTCGCCGACTCTGGTCGCAGCGTCCTGATCTTGGCCAAGGGACGTTTGGTGAACCTGGGCTGTGCCACCGGGCACCCTAGCTTCGTGATGAGCACCTCGTTCACCAACCAAACACTGGCTCAGCTAGAACTGTGGACCAACCGCGAAAACGACACCTACCAGACTCAGGTGTACATGCTGCCAAAGAGGCTGGACGAAGAGGTCGCTCGTCTGCACCTGGATCAATTGGGCGTCAAGCTGACTGTTTTGACTCAGGACCAAGCCGATTACTTGGGCGTTCCAGTCGAAGGTCCTTACAAGCCTGAGCACTACCGTTATTAATCGGTAGCGGCCAAGCCGCAGCACTCAAAGCTTAACGGCACGTTGGTTCTCCAGCGTGCCGTTTTTTCATGCGCTGTGTTGGTCTCTGGGCTGCCAAAGGCGTGTTGCGGGCGTTTGGCATTCAGCTGACACGACACTTGAAGTTCCCAGTGCCGGGGTCAGGTTCCCAGTGCCGGGGTCAGGTTCCCAGTGCCGGGCAAAAACAATCGAAGTGTTTTTTGCAGCTATCGAGCAGCGGTTGCAATGTCCGGTGAGTGGCGGCAAGCGACCGGGAATCGCGTGGAATCCTCAGCCTGGCGATCATGTTCCGAGGGCCAATGGACTCTGTCTTACCCAGTTTCTTGTGAAACCGATCTTGTTTCACCAGTCCGTTTTCGCCTAGTTTCCCGCGAAACCGGTTTAGGTTTCCAGAACCGCAGTGTTTATCAAAACTCGCTCGTGGGAGTGGCTTGATCGACATCTCGATGACACCAGACAGACAGTTGAACCGTGGGACGAATCCTTTGCGTTGTGAATCAGAAAGGCGGAGTGGGCAAGACGACCACTGCTGTCAATCTGGCTTCGGCGCTCTCCATGGCTCAGCAGAGTTGTCTTTTGGTGGACATGGATCCGCAGTGCAACGCAACAGGTTCACTAGGCATCACTCCCAGTAATGGGCATGCCTTAGTCGCCGATCAAGTGCTCAGCGAATCGATTCAGGAAACCAGCCAAGCCGGTTTGGCGATCGTCCCGGGCAGCCGAACCTTTCAGGATGTGGATCGGCTCGACTCAGGCGACGAAGACCAGGTTCATCGCGTACGCAAGCATCTTGATAGCGTGCTGGACCAGTATGATTTCGTGATCATCGATTGCCCACCCAGCGTTGGTGAACTCACTCAATCGGCTCTGTCCGCCAGTACGGAGGTTCTGATGCCGATTCAGTGCGAGTATTTTGCCATGGAAGGCCTGACTCAGCTGATCAAGATCATACGCAGCGTCATGCTCTCAACCGACGGCCGACTGACCTTCGGCGGAATCCTACTGACCATGTACGATCCGTCGCTGGAACTGACTCAGGAAGTCGACCAAGAGGTGCGTGAATTTTTCGGAGACATCGTATTTGACTCGGTCGTGCCCAGGGACGTCGCACTTAGCGAAGCACCCAGCCACGGCCAGAATGTATTTCAATATGCCCCTCGATCACGAGGCGCATTTGCATATACGCAGTTGTGCATGGAGGTACTGCAGCGTGACTAAATCAACGGCCGCATCCAAAGACCGACGCCTCGGAAAGGGGCTGGCAGCACTGTTGGGCGAACCGATGCCCGAAGACGCACCTATCGGGATGTCAGCAGGTTTCGGTGAGAATCAAACCAGCCAAAATCAGCCGAGCTCAGGCAGTGATGGGAATTCCCAGAACGGTCCACAGACCATTCTGTTGGAAGTCGATCAGGTCGAGACCAACCCCTTCCAGCCGCGACGTGAATTCAATTCGGACGAAATCGCCTCGCTGGCCGAAAGCATCAAGAGCCACCAGCAACTGCAGCCGATTCTGGTCCGCATCGTTGATGGCAAATATCAACTGATCAGCGGCGAGCGACGGTTGCGTGCCACCATGCACGCGGGCCTAAAAGAGATTCGAGCTGAGGTTCGTCAGGCCGACGACCGCCTGGTCGCCGAGCTGGCGATCATCGAGAACTTGCAGCGAAAAGATCTCAATCCAATCGAAAAAGCGCTCTCCTTCAAACGCTACATCGACGAACACCATTGCCGCCAAGACGATCTGGCGAAACGACTTTCCATCGATCGCAGCACCATCGCTAACTTGATGCGGCTATTGGAATTGCCTGAATCGATTCTCGATCTGTTGCAGGCCGGCAGAATCACCGCCGGTCACGCTCGAGCGCTGTTGCCAATCGGAGAAGAAGACATTCAGATCCATACGGCCAACAGAATCATGGCCGAACGGATCAGTGTGCGAGCCACGGAGAACCTGGTCGCTAGCATGCTCAAGAGCGAAGCTGACTCCGAGACCGGCCTTAAGGTCACCAACCGCACGCGACAAAAACGAAAAGACAATCGGCCTCAGATCGAGGCCTTGCAGCAAGACCTGCGGATGGTCTTTGGCTCGAAAGTCGAGATCAAAGCCAACACCCGAGGCCGAGGCAAGCTGACGATCCATTTTTCGGACAATCAGGACTTTGAACGCATTCTCGCGATGCTCAACCCTCAGCAGCCACCTCAGTTAAAGATCGCCGGTTAGCAGGTAGTTTGTCTTTGCTAGCAAAACACGTCCTCCTGTGTCATTCCGACCTTAGAGACCATTCAGACGCCGTGCCCTTGGGTGCGGCGTTTTTTTTTAGTCCACAGGCTGTTGCGGCAATCCCAGTGTTTGCCGGAACCGAAGCCGGCCGGCCAGCCCAGGCCTGCCCTGGGCAGTTGGTGGGGTGATTGAGTCGAGGATTTTCGCGGAAAACAACGGCCGCCCAGCGATCCGATCGCCTCGTTGCTGGGTGTTCGTGCCCTATACTGCAATAGGTATGGACTTCATTTGTCGGGGAATTTCAGATGGTATGCGTTGCACGATCCTCCAGAGCTCCCGCGCTGAGCTTTTGGGCGGCGTTGGCCGCTGCCCTGCTAGCGATTTTGGCCGGGACGCAGTGTATCGCCGGTGATCGATTCCCCGGTGATTTCGCGGGCAGAGACGCGTTTGCCATGTTGCCCCAGTCTGCTGAAACCGGGCCAGCTGAAATGCCCACTGCTTCTCCGGCAGGGCAGGGCAGCGGTAAAACCGATGAATCCGAGTCCGACGCAGTCCAGCAAGTTCCCGCTGAAGTCGGAAAACGTGGCTATCTGACCGAGATCACGCTGCCGCTCACCTCGCAATCGGTTGATGAATTGATCGCAGCCTTGAAGGTAGCGGCCGCTGCGACATCTGGCGCGGCGGGGCGCAAGCCGGTCGTGCTGCATTTTCAAAAACAGCGCTCGACCGGCGAGACCACTCCGTTCGAGGTGGCTCTGAAACTTTCTCGGGCGCTGACCGGGGCGGACACTCGGACACTGCGCACGATTGTTTGGCTCGACGGCCAGGTTAAAGGGCACGCGGTGTTGCCAATTTTGACCACCGACACCTTGTTGGTCGGCCCGGGGGCAGTGCTGGAAGGTTTCCTAAGTGAGGCCGAACGGGGCGACGAAATCATCCAAGTGAACTATTCAGGGCTGGCTGCCAAACGGGGCCTGTTCCCTGCACAGGTGGTCGAATGCTTGCTTGAACCGGATCGCGAGTTGGTCCGGGTGACCACGATTGGCGGGACGACCGTTTTTGCCAGTGGCGAAAGTCTTGTGAAACTGCGTGAAACAGGCCAGGCCGTCAACGAAAACCAGTGGAGCAGTGCGGGCCAGCCGCTGGTGATGTCAGCCAATCAGCTGGTCGAAGCACGCATCGCTGCTGCCATGGTGCAGTCGCAGAACGAACTGGCTGAATTTTTGGATCTGGCCAAACTGTTCCCGCTGCAGGGCGGTGCTGCCTTAGAGACTGCCCAGGGGGTTTTGTGCGAAATCACCGGATCGATTGCCAGTAATCGTGCCGATCGTTGGCAGAGCAATTTAAACGCCTCGCTAGCGGAGCCCACAACCAATGCATGGATGATTCGCATTGACAGTGATGGAGGCAGTTTTGATTCCAGTGTGGGGTTAGCGGAATCATTCAGCCAATTGAACCCTCCGATTCTTCGTGTCGCCGGTTACTTGGAAAACGAGGCGCGGGCAGATGCAGCGCTGGTCGCCCTGTCGTGTAAGCCGTTGCTGATGAATCCTCAGGCCATTCTAGGTGGTCAGGGAGCGTCAACGATTGAGCCCGAGCAGATTGAAATGCAGAAGGAACGGCTCGAATCCATTGCTCGACAGACCGGGCGGTCGCTGGGGTTAGTCAAGGCTTTGCTGTGCCCTAGCTTGGAAGTGTTTTCGTTCACCAACAAGAAAACGGGACAGATTGTTTATAGCACCGAGAGCGAACTGTTTGATCCAGCCGCCGATCCAGAACTCGAACGTCAACGTTGGACCAAAGGGCAGCGTGTTGATCTTTCCCAGGGAGTGGACTTGCCGACCGCTTTGGATCTAGGCTTGGTGGACGGGGAGAGCGATTCGTTGGAGCAGGCTTCGATTAACGCTGGTTTTGAGGCGACTCCGCCGCTGGTTAGCGAACGCAAATTGATTCGCTTTGTTGAACGTCTGGGGCGCAGTCGGAGCTTGATGACCCTGCTTTTGGTGATGGGGTTCATGGCGTTATCGGCAGAGTTCAATGCACCGGGAATTGGCGTCCCAGGGTTTATGGCCCTGGTTTGTTTTGGGCTGTTCTTTTGGATGAACATGCTGGCCGGCACCGCGGAATGGTTGGAGCTGGTCCTGTTGATGTTAGGCCTGGGGTGCTTGGCGATGGAGCTGTTTGTCTTGCCCGGATTTGGGATCTTTGGCATCGGCGGGTTGCTGATGGTCATTGCTGCAATTGTCTTGATGACGCAGACCTTTATTCTGCCGTCTAACAACTATCAATTGGGCGTTGCCACTCGCGGTGTGTGGGGCTCGCTGATTGGGCTCGTGGGCTTAATTGGTGGTTTCTTGTTGATGCAAAAGCTGTTTCCTCACGTGCCGATGTTCAGGCATTTGGTGATGGAAGCTCCCGATCTGGCCGCGATGGATGAAGCAGAGAAATTGGTGGACTATTCCAGTTTGCTACATCAACAAGGGGTCGCCACCACGGCGCTGCGGCCCAGTGGCAAAGCGATGTTTGGCGATCAACTGGTGCAAGTGGTCAGTGACGGCGGCATGGTGGAAAAGGGGACGCAGGTCAAAGTGGTCGAAGTCCATGGCGCTAAAGTCGTTGTGGAAGCTTGATCGATGCCTTTACTGTACGCGATCTTGTTGATGCTGTTGGCGCTGGTGCTCTTGGCGTTGGAATGTTTCTTGCCGACAGCGGGTGTTTTGGTGGGGATCGGATTGATCTGTGCGATCTCGTCATTGGTCTATGCGTTTTCGGTTAGTCTGACTGCCGCCTCGGTGTTGTTGCTGGTGATGTGCTTTGCGGTGCCTGCGACATTGGTCGTGGTGTTCAAGCTTTGGCCGCATAGCAGCTATGGTCGCCGTCTGTTAAACAGCGAGCTGGCTCTGGACCAGCAAGATGTGCCGACGACATTGCCCGATGGCAACAAGCGAACGGACTTGGTCGGGCAGACCGGTGTGGCGTTAACGGACCTGTTGCCCAGCGGGCGAGCGAGGATTGGCTCGCTGAAACTGGATGTTTATTCCTCTGGGATGGTGATTGATGCCGGGACGGAAGTCATCGTCGTTCGTTGCGAAGCTGGGAAACTGAGTGTGCGTCCGCTGACGGAGGCCGATCAGGTTGCCGTCAATCCAGCGGCTGGTCTGGAAAGTGCTGCGATTGCCCCGGTTGCCGATCAGGACCAGCCCGCAAACGGATCTTCATTGCCTGCTTCGGGAGAGGTGCTTGCTTCCGGAGAGGTTGGGCAGGAACCGACAAAATCCAGAGGCGGAATTGAGGAAACGCTGGCGTCGCTGGATTTTGACTCCTTGCGTGACGAGCCAGAGGCGCCCTGAACGGCCCGCGATTGGGCCTGCTGGATGAGCACGGTCCGAAATGCCAACGGAATTTGGCGAAATCTGCAGCTGAGACTGAAGAACGGGTCCGAGCGCCGCTGAACTTTGCCCTAGGTTTGATTCAGCTGGTGTGAACGTCTGGTTTCAGCATCTGGTCCCAGGATTGAGTGATTGTGTCTGTAAGCATGGTCTGACAGGCATTGTCAGATGGATTTGAATGTCAGCTGGATTTGGATGTGCTTGTGGGCATTGAAATCAGCTGCTGCAGTTGGGCTGCGGAATCCCCGGAATGGCTGGGGAATTTCATTGCACGCCGCACACCTGCGGCGCGAAGAACGTTATATTCAAAACGAACCCAAGTGGTCCCCGCTGATGGAGTCAGCGGAGGCGATGCGCTGAACAGAAGATGACGTCTTGGTCCGCAAGGCGTTGGCTGCTGAAGTCGTCGACGACTTGGGAGCAACTTGGTTTATTCACCTAAATAGGATGACGATCGATGGGAAATTCACTGAGTCAGTGGCCTGTGATTGCTAATTCGCTTTTGGCTCAATTTGAGCCGGCAGCAAAGAACGGCGAGAACGGGATCTGGCTTCTGATTGGCGTTGTGGTTTTGGTCGGCATGGCGTTGGTGTTTGTCGCCGTCTTTGCAAACTACTTCGGACTGTGGATTCAGGCGAAATTGACCGGGGCGAGCATCGGGTTCCTGGACTTGATTGGGATGTCGTTGCGAAAGGTGAACTCTCGGACGATTGTCCGCACTCAGATCATGGCGATGCAGGCCGGGCTTGATGATCCCGAAATCACCAGCTCGGCACTCGAAGCACATTACTTGGCCCAGGGCCATGTTCAGCAGGTCGTCCGCGCGGTGATTGCAGCGCGAAAGGCAAAGACCATTTCGTTGACCTTCCGTGAAGCGGCTGCCATCGACTTGGCCGGTCGCGATGTTTTAGAAGCGGTGACAACCAGTGTTTATCCCAAGGTCATTGATTGCCCGCCTCGCGGTTCCGTCAAGCCATCGCTGGATGCGGTCGCCAAAGATGGTATTCAGTTAAAAGTCCGTGCCCGAGTCACTGTGCGTGCGAACTTGCAACAGCTGATCGGTGGTGCAACCGAAGAAACCATTATCGCGCGAGTAGGTGAAGGGATCGTCAGTGCGATTGGTAGTGCAGAAAATCACGCGGCCGTGTTGGAAAACCCCGATGTGATCAGTAAGGCTGTGTTGGCTAAACGCTTGGACTCGCAGACTGCGTTTGAAATTGTTTCCATCGACATCGCCGACATTGACGTTGGAGCCAACATCGGTGCTCGTTTGATGGCCGATCAGGCAGAAGCCGACACGCAAGTTGCCCGGGCCAAAGCCGAAGGTAAGCGTGCTGCTGCAGCGGCCGAAGAAAAAGAGATGGATGCCAAAGTCCAGGACAGTCGCGCTAAATTGGTGCTGGCTCAGGCTGCTGTTCCAGAAGCCATGAGTGAAGCGTTTCGCACCGGTAAGTTACATATCTTGGATTACTACAAGCTGCAAAACGTCAGTGCGGACACCGAGATGCGTAAGTCGATTGCCGGGTCGGGATCGAGTACCGGTAAGTCAGGGGGTTAACTGACTGGTGATGGTGACACTGATTTGTTTGCGTTTACGGATGTGAGTTTAGCATGCCAGATGATCTTCAAGACTTCCTGCGGCGCGCCGCTCAAAAGCGAGCCGCAGGTCAAAAACAGCAGCGGCCAAGGAAGCAACCGCCTGCACAGCGTCGCCCGCCTGAGTACACCAGTGCGCGGACGGAGCGGCAGATCCGGGACATTGTTGATGCGGAAGAGATTGTTGAAGCGATTCCCGTTGCGGCCGTAGAGAGTGCCGTGGAGGTTGTCACTGCGACAGAAGTGCCGCCGACCTATGAAGAAATGACCGCCGATCGAGATCAGGCCTCAACTGCTGCAGCCCAAGATTTACGTGAGCTGTTCAATTCACCGCACGGCATTCGGCAAGCCTTCTTGATGCAAGAACTCTTCAACCGCCCCACCGATCGCTGGTAAAGCACCCCGATCGCTGTTCCCTCTCACGGTGTTGTCAGCAACACCCTCCCCCCAGCGGGAGTGTGAAGTCAACGGTTCTTTCAGCAATACCCTCCCGCTTGCGGGAGCGGCTGTGTTAGATGTCAAGCGTTTTGTGGATTTTCCCATGCTGTATTTGTTTTGACCATTGTGTTGAGTGTGATGAGGATTTTGCGCATGCATGCGGTAATAACGACCTTTGGAGGCTTGCCTTGTTCGGCCAGTCTCTTGGAAAAGGCTGCGATCGCTGGGTTGTATCGGCGAGCACTCAGTGCGGCCATGTAGAGCGCCGATCGCACTGATCCACGGCCTCCAAAAATCGAACGCTTGCCTCGCATCTGCCCGCTGTCCCGGTTGAACGGTGCTAGTCCAACGAGCGAGGCGATTTCCCGTCGGTTCAGGTCGCCAAGCTCTGGTAACTCTGCAATGATCGTTGCTGATGTCACATCGCCGATACCAGGCATCGTCCCAAGTAATTCGGCGCGATGCTTCCAGTCATCATCAGACTGCACAAGCTTTTGGATCTCACGATCAATCTCTTTGATGTCGTTGTTGATTGCATCGAGAACGCGCTGAATGCTCTTGCAAACCGCTCCGGACACGGCTTGTCCCTGTCGGTTCTTCTCGGCAGTTCTGGTGCCGATCAACTGTCTTCTTCGAGTCACAAGCTGATCCAATTCACCCTGCAATTGCTTGGTTTTGGCGACGGCTCGGGGCCTCGTCAATTTCCCAAACAGTGCGATGATGCGTGCGTCGATCTTGTCAGTCTTTGCCAATTGTCCAATCGCTTTGGCAAAGTCTCTCACTTGTCTTGGATTGACCACAGAGACAACATGGCCGGCTTCAACAAGTCGCACAGCGAGTGGACGTTCGTAGTTGCCAGTGGCCTCAATTACGATCAGGCAAGACTTCGCTTCTGGCAACAAATCCACTAGCTCATCAATTCCCTTTGGATCATTGGGAACGACAGTTGTCGTGGCTTGTTCATCAAACGCGAGATCAAGCTTGGCTTTTGAGACATCGATTCCGATAAAGTGTTGAAAACTCATCTTGGATGTATCCCTTCCTTGCAAATGCGAGCTCGAGAGCTTGTCTCGGCTCAGGCGGCTGTACGGGCTATTTACCAAAGGCCGACGACGATCCGGCTCCCGCACAGTGTCTGCGTTGCAGCACTCGAGGGTCAACGATCTGCCGTCGGCCGCAGTTGCTTTAGCCTCTTCGCTACGCTCAGAGGCTAAAGCAACTGCATCTGTAGTGTCCAACGAAACACCACTAGAATGTAACATACAAGGGTCGGCCGATTTGCGGCTGGTGGCGCGCTGAGGAATTTACAGAGTTGCAAGGCGGCGGCATTGATGATCTCAATGGCCGGCCGGGGAGGGTTTCGTTGTAGCCGCGAGCAGTTGGCAGTTGCCAACCACTTCACCCTCACCTCGCTGACGCTCGACTCTCCCGCCAGCGGGAGAGTTCAGTCAACGAATTTTCCATCAGCAACAACCTCCCGGTTTGCGGCTGGTGGCGCGCTGATGAGTGTGCCGAGTTGCAAGGCGGCGGCATTGGTGATCTCAATGGCCGGCCGGGGAGGGTTTCGTTGTGGCTGCCTGCGGGTTGGCGTTGCCAACCACTTCACCCTCACCTCGCCTAGGCTCGACTCTCCCGCCAGCGGGAGAGTTCAGTCAACGAATTTTCCATCAGCAACAACCTTCCGGTTGCGGTGACATTTGCTGCTTAGCTGCAGCCCATGCTGGCGCCACAGTTGTGGCAGAGATAGCAATTGCCGTTTCTCACCGTGATGCTGCCACAGTTATCGCAACTGGGAGCATCGGTTTGGAACCGAGCAAACTGATCTTGCCGGTTACTGTCCTTCTTGGCGGGCGAGCCATTGGCAGCACCATTGGTCAACGAAGACATGATCTCCGCTCGCTCTGCGGCAGCGATTCCAATGTCTTCGATCGGTGCTTCCGGTGCGATCAACTCCGGCCCGTTGCCGCTGTTGACCGGGTCACTCGCTGGAGCTGCCATGGCCACCGAGTTGTCGGCACTCATGAAGGTCAGCCCCAACCAGCGGGCGATATAATCGACAACACTCTTGGCAATGCGAATGTCTTTATTGCTGGTGTGGCCCATGGGTTCAAATCGGGTGTGACTGAACTTATTGACCAACACTTCCAAAGGCACTCCGTATTGCAGAGCGATCGACAACGCGGTGCCGAAGCTATCCATGATGCCGCCGACGGTCGAACCTTCTTTGGCCATCGTGATGAAGACTTCACCAGGACGTCCATCGGGGTATTGCCCGACGCACAGGTAACCTTCGTGACCAGCGATGGTGAATTTGTGCGTGATGCTGGTTCGCGTATCAGGCAACCGTTCACGGCGTGGCTTGTAAACGATCTTTTCAACCGTCTTGGTCACCACTGTTTCGGCTTCTGCTTTTTCGTCGCCTTCTGACTTGGTGTTCAGTGGTTGGGACTGTTTGCTGCCATCGCGATAGATCGCAATCGCTTTGAGTCCCAGTTCCCAACCCCAGTAATAGGCGTCGGCGATGTCGTCTGGCGTCACATCGCTAGGCATGTTGACCGTTTTGCTAATCGCCCCGGACAGGAAGGGCTGGGCGGCAGCCATCATAGAGATGTGAGCTCTCCAGGAAATGCTACGCACGCCATTGGCCGGAGTGAACGCACAGTCGAAGATCGACAGGTGCTCGGTCTTCAGACCGGGTGCGCCTTCGATGGTGTCATTCTGGTCGATGAACGCCAGAATGGATTCGATGTGCTGCTCTTCGTAGCCCAGTTGTCTCAATGCCGCTGCGACCGTCTGGTTGACAATCTTCAGCATCCCACCGCCGGCAAGCTGCTTGTACTTCACAAGTGCGATGTCGGGTTCGATGCCCGTGGTGTCACAATCCATCATGAAACTGATGGTGCCGGTGGGAGCCAAGACGGTTGCCTGAGCATTGCGGAACCCGTATCGAGCCCCGATGTCCAGGACATTGTCCCACAACTCTTGAGCGGCTTGCTTCAGTTCCGCGGGGCCTTCATCATTGATCTTGTCCGCTTCTTCGCGGTGCATCTGCATGACGTTCAGCATCGCCTTTTCGTTGTTGCTGTAACCGTCAAAGGGACCAACGACGCCGGCCATTTCCGCACTGGTGCGGTTTGCTTCACCGTGCAGCAACGCGGTCAACGATCCGCACAAGCCGCGAGCAGCGTTGGAGTCATAAGCTATGCCCTGTGACATGACCAGCGATCCCAGGTTGCTATAGCCCAGTCCCAAGGGACGGTAACGATGGCTGTTGCGAGCGATTGGCTCGGTTGGATAGCTGGCGTGGTCGACCAAGATTTCCTGGGCGATGAAGAACACACGAGCCGCAGCGCGGAATCGCTTGACGTCAAAACCACCGTCATCGGTGGCGAACTTCATCAAGTTGATGGATGCTAGGTTACAAGCCGTGTTGTCCAGGAACATGTATTCCGAACAAGGGTTCGAAGCGTTGATGTCGCCGCTGTTGGGGCAGGTGTGCCAGCGGTTGATCGTTGTGTCATACTGCACGCCGGGGTCACCACAGTGCCAAGCGCACTCGGCCATCTTGTTGAGCAACTCTTTGGCGTCGTAATCCGGTGGCGAGCCGTCCGATCGATCGGAGACCCAGCGTGTTTGCCAGCGGCCGCCATCGCGGACGGTTTCCATGAAATCGTCGGTCACGCGGACAGACAGGTTCGCATTTTGGAAACAAACGCTGCTGTACGCTTCACCGTTGAAGTTCGACTCGTAACCCTCACGGATCAGAGCATGGGCTTTCTTTTCTTCAGCCCATTTGCATTCAATGAATTCCAAGATATCTGGGTGCCAGATCTTCAGCGACTGCATCTTGGCAGCACGCCGCGTCTTACCGCCGCTCTTAATCACGCCGGCGATCGAGTCGTAAACTCGCATGAACGACAACGGCCCTGATGGCGTTCCACCACCGGACAAACGCTCGCGTGAACTACGAATGGTCGACAGGTCTGTCCCCGTTCCCGAGCCGAACTTGAACAACATCGCCTCGGCACATGCCAGACGCATGATGTCTTCCATGTTGTCATCGACCGCTTGAATAAAGCAGGCGCTGCCCTGAGGAAACTCGTAGGGATTCTCGGGCTGGAAGGTCTCCTCATCGGTGCGATCCCAAGCCCAATTGCACTTGGCTCCGGTCACGCCGTACTGATGACACAATCCAACGTTGAACCACACTGGGCTGTTGAACGCGCCATGTTGATGCAAGCACAACCAAGTGAGATCGCGATAGAAGTTTTCACCGTCTTCAGGGCTGTCAAAGTACCCATCGGCCAAACCCCAGTCCGCGATGGTACGCGTGACTCGGTGAATCAACTGACGCACCGAGCGCTCACGCTCGTCGTGGTTGCTGGGATCGCCATAGAAATACTTGCTGACCACCACGTTGGTCGCCAACTGACTCCAAGCGACAGGGACTTCGCAGTTGTTCTGTTCAAACAACGCTTTGCCGCTCTCGTCTTTGATCGCCGCCGAACGCAATTCCCACTGAGTGGTTGAGAAAGGCGTGTTGCCATCGGCCGGGCAGAAGGTTGGGCTGACTTTTAGCCCCGAACGATCGCCGCGAAGCGTCGTGCCAAATTTCTCGGTGGCGTATTCAACGCCATGTTGCTGGTTGACCTTTTCCAATGCTGCATCGCCGTCAGAGGAAGCAGCTGAGGCCGAGGGAAGAACTGAAGCCATCGACAAAAACTCCGTAAGTCGTCCGTGTGACCAAACAAACTAGCACTCCTAAGTTGTGGACCAAGCTTGACAACGCAGTTCCATTGCCCGCGCTCGTTTCTGCCTAACTGCCGCCGGCTAAAAAACGAGACGCTTGTGCATGCGTTCGATTGGCTACAACAAACGTTTCTTCGAAACCCCGCACGAAGAAAACAAAATGGCTAGTGGATTGATCGTCTGTATAGAACTGAATGAGACACCAAATGACCCCCAAACGGGCCGGTCGCATATAGAATAGATCCCCACTGGAATCCATTCCATCAACGCCGCCCTGGCAGCATCTGACCTCGTTTTCCGCCACGTTGGCGTTCAACTTGCAGCAGTTCTATCAGTTTTGATAGCACTACCGGTAGTGATGTTTTTGAGAGCAGATACTAAATGTGGGTGATGGGCAGAATCATAAAGATTGGCTGGCAACTGTCAAACTGTTTTCTCGATTTTACCTAAATACCTCAAGTCAAACGACTTACGGCAGCGTCCATGAATCGCCCCCCTGGCCTCGCTCGCCGCTTGAATTGACGTAAGCCGTTGCCACGTTAAGGGTTAGTAAAGATTGGCCTACCATTTCAGCCAGGACAACAAAACGCGACCCGGCAAAAACTTTTCTGTTTTCTCACCGCAAGCTCGGAATCGATTCCGCTAAGCACCCTGAAGGGGCAACTCAGGTAAACTGGTCTATCCGTAGGGATCACCGCTGGCAATTCAATGATTCGGTTAGACCGTGCCATGATCAGCAACTGCCAGCAGACTGAATGCTGGACTATAATCCGGCACTGACGCAACCTGGCGTCCTGAGAGGGGCCTATTGAATCGGGCCCACCCCATTTGGCCCGACCATTTGGCCTGCCCCTACGTAAAGGCACCCCACAGAGAGGCACATAGATGACCCCAGAGGGCAAGACGATCACCGAACGCACTGGCGACTTGATCATCGAAGAATCGTTCCTGGAAGTCCGAGCCAAGCTGCTGGAAGTCGCAGCGACGCTGGATCGCATCGATCGCGCCAGCAACGAAACGCAGCTCAGCGAATCAGCCAATGAGCAGCGAGCGCTGTTGCAGCAAGCCATTGAGATCGTCCGGTCTTCCTCTTCAGAACGCGCCACAGAGCTACAGCACTTGTTCTCACGCGAATACAAATCCGATTGGCGTCAGACCTTTGGCCTGTAATCACACCAGGCAACGGCTTGGCACGCAGCCGCGCGGACTCAACGGGGCACCACCGTTTTGAACGCCAAACTGAGCTCTGGCCGTGGTCGTCTCGGTGGCAGCGATCGGTGATCCGCTGGCGAACCGATCGCCCCAGCCGCATTGGTGCCAGATTCGTCCCTGCCATCTCACCCCAACAGCACTTTCAACTTAGCGTTTCCCATGGACTACATCGATCCACACATCCACATGGTTTCACGAACCACCGATGACTACGCCACGCTAGCGCGGATGGGTTGTGTCGCGATGAGTGAGCCAGCCTTCTGGGCGGGCTACGACCGCGGCAGTGTGGATGGCTTTCGGGACTACTTTCGCCAGCTGACCGACACCGAGCCGAAACGAGCGGCACAGTACGGCATCCAGCACTTCACCTGGCTGTGCATCAACGCCAAAGAAGCTGAAAACGTCGCGCTTTCACGGGAAGTGATTGCGATGATTCCGGAATTCCTGGACTGTCCCAACGTGCTGGGGATCGGCGAAATCGGGTTGAACAAGAACACGCCCAACGAAGCCACGATCTTTTTAGAGCACGTGGACTTGGCGATGAAGTTCGAGCAGTTGATCCTGATTCACACACCTCACCTAGAAGACAAGTACCAAGGCACGCGAATGATCTTGGACATGTTGTGCGGTGACTCGCGGGTCACGCCGGATCGCGTGCTCGTTGACCATGTTGAAGAACACACGATTCGCGAAGTCTTGGATCGTGGCTTTTGGGCAGGCATGACGCTTTACCCGGTGACAAAGTGCACTCCAGAGCGGGCGGTGGACATGATCGAACAAACTGGCGGCGAGCGATTACTCGCTAACTCAGCTGGCGACTGGGGGCCCAGCAAGCCGACCGCGGTTCCGGATCTGATCTTTGAAATGCGGCGTCGTGGGCTACCGGAGTCATTGATTCGCAAGGTCGTCTATGACAACCCGATCGAATTCTTCTCGAAGAGCAAGCAGTTCACGTTCCAGCGGCGAGCTTAGGCGTCTTGCGACCCTCACCATCTGGCGTGCAGCGGCGAGTGCCGTCACCGGCGTGTTTGGCTCTGCCACGATGGGTGAACCATGCGCGAGACCGACCGTTGCGATGACTGCCCGCGTCATTTGGACTGAGAATCAACCGTGAAAGAAAATCCAAAAGGAAACGCATTTGGAACCTTTGGCGGTGTCTTCACGCCCTGTGCGCTGACGATTCTAGGCGTCATCATGTTCCTGCGTTTCGGCTATGTCGTGGGCAACGCTGGGATTCGTAACGCTTTGCTGATCGTGATCATCAGTAAAGTGATCACGACACTGACGACACTGTCGCTTTCAGCCATCGCAACCAATACACGGGTCAGAGGCGGTGGTGCCTATTACTTGATCAGTCGCAGCCTTGGCCCAGAGTTTGGTGGCGCGATTGGCTTGGTGTTCTTTGCTGCCCAAGCCTTGTCGGTGGCGATGTACGTGATTGGTTTTACCGAAGTGATGCTGCAGTTTCTGCCCGCAGACACTTCGCCAGCCTTGGTCGCAACGATCACCAACTTGGCGGTCGCCGGCTGTGTTTATCTCGGTGCTGGCTGGGCGATCAAAGTGCAGTTCGTGATCCTGGCGTCGGTGGTGCTTTCGCTCGTCGCCTTTTTTACCGGCGCGATCCCAGCGAGCTCCTGGCAGCTTCTTACCGACAACTGGGCGCCGGGATACCAATCCGGGTCGTCCTTCTGGCTGATCTTTGCGATTTTCTTTCCCGCCGTGACAGGGATCATGGCCGGCGCCAACATGTCCGGTGATTTACGCAAACCGGAAGTCGCGATTCCCAACGGCACACTACTGGCCGTCTTGGCGACGTTGATCATCTATGTCGCGATGGCGATTATGCTGGGTGCCAGTGCAACGCGCGAGCAATTGATCAGCAACAATCTGGTCGTCAGCGAAATTTCAGCCTCAGAAGCATTGATCACCTTGGGCGTCTTTGCGGCAACCTTATCGAGTGCCATTGGCAGCATGATGGGCGCACCGCGGATCCTGCAATCGCTGGCCGCCGACGAGGTGTTTGACCGCTTGAAGTACTTTGGCGTTGCCGATCAAGATGGCGAGCCGAGACGGGCGATTATCGCGACAGCTTTGATCGCGCAAGCAGGCATGTTGGCCGCGGACCTCAACAGCATCGCGCCGCTGATCACCATGGCTTTTCTATTAACGTATGGCCTACTGAACTTGGCCACGTTCTATGAAACAATCACCAAGAACCCTAGCTACCGACCGACGTTTCGCTTTAGCAATCTCTACACCAGTGCATTGGGGACACTCGGCTGTGCTGCAGTGATGTTACTGATTGACTGGCAGTGGGCGATTCTGGCAGCCTGTCTGCTAAGCGGCCTGTACTACTATTTGCTCAAGCTAAACCTGCAAGCGCAGTGGGGAGACCTCAATAGTGGCCTGCTGTTTGAACGAACGCGGCGCAACTTGATGAAACTGGAAGACGGCTTGTTCCACCCCAAGAACTGGAGGCCCTTTGTGCTGGCGCTCTCGGGAACCGCTTTCTCGCGTCCCCATTTGGTCATTTTTGGCAACTGGCTGACGCAGGAATCCGGCATGCTGCTGCTGGGGCAAGTGGTTCCGGGTGACCTGGAAGACCAATCCGAGCGGCTGATCAATCAGGAAAAGATCCTCCATACGCTGATCAAAGACCATTCGTTGCAAGCGTTTCCTGCCGTCCTGATCGCGAATGACTACACTGCCGGCGTCCAGGCTTTGGTCCAGTGCCAGGGACTGGGGAGAGTCCGTCCCAATATCGTGCTGATGGGCTGTCCGCTGTCACAGGATCGGATGGCCGTGTTCTGCCCCCTGCTGCGAGGGCTGGCCAAATTGCAGCGCAGCATTGTCATCTTGCGACAGACCGATAACCCGGAACTTGACGGAATGCCACCAGAAGGCACCATTGATGTCTGGTGGCGCGGGCGAGCCAACGGCGAATTGATGGTTCTGCTGGCACATTTAATGTTGACACATCCCTCCTGGCGAGGCCGTGAATTACGATTACTGAGAGTGATTCAGAACGAATCCGCCGCTGAAGAAGTTCAGCAACACCTGAATCAGTTGCTCAGCGCTGCTCGTCTAAACGGTCATGTTCAGGCGGTAGCCTCAGCTGACCCCATCAAGACCATTCACCAAACCAGCCGCGACGCAGCCTTTGTGATCCTGGGTTTTGCCATTCCTCAACCGGAAGATGACGCAGAATTCTTGACGCGGATTGAAACCCTGGTCGGCTCGCTGCCTCGCGTGGCCATGGTCTGTAGCGCCGGTGAAATGAACTTAGAAAGCTAATCGCCTGGCCTGTTGGCACGCCTCGTTAACGAACCACTGACCAATCCCGATCATCAAGGAACCTCCCATCCATGGCTAGTGTTTTTCAAGACTCTGCAATTGCCAGCGGTTTGGTCACCGAGCGACAACTGCGGACCGTTATTGAAAGACTTCAGTCGGATGACGATCCGTCGGTGGCGGCAACACTGATCAAAAGCGGCTTGATTACCGAATACCAAGCCAAACAGTTACACGCCGGACGCACCAAACTGACCCTCGGCCCCTACCTGATCACGGACTTCATCGGTGAAGGCGGCATGGGGCAGGTTTTCAAAGGCGTGCACGATGTGATGGGACGTGAGTGCGCGGTCAAAGTGCTGCCGCGTGAAAAGTCCACCGAAGTCTCGCGCAAGTCATTCAAACGCGAGATTCGATTGCAAGCCGGTTTGGACTGCCCCTATGTTGTTCGTGCCTACGATGCCGGACAAGATGGCAAAGTGCATTACCTGGTGACCGAATATGTGCCTGGTACCGACCTGCGCAAACTCATTCGCAGCCATGGCGCTCTGAGCATGCAAGACGCCGCCTTGGTGATCTCTCAAGCCGCTCGTGGTTTGCAGTACGCCCATGATCTTGGCTTGATCCATCGCGACGTCAAACCGGGTAACATCCTGGTTACCCCCGAAGGGCATGCAAAGGTGTCAGACATCGGTTTGGCGACATGGAGCATGGGCCTGGATGATGATCCTCGAGCGGGCAAGGTGGTCGGCACCGCTGATTACCTGTCTCCCGAGCAGATCAATGACCCTGGCAGCATCGAAACGACCAGTGACATCTATTCCTTGGGCTGCACCCTGTATTACGCTGTGACTGGCAAAGTGCCGTTCCCCGGTGGCGATACCAAAAGCAAATGCAAACGCCACCGCGAACAGACTCCCTGGCATCCACGCAAGTTCGCCTCGGACATTAGCGAGGACTTTGTTGACATCATCGCGGATATGATGGAGAAAGATCCTAGTCGGCGCATCTCCACCGCCCTTGAGGTTGCCGAACGACTGGAACCCTGGTGCACGACCAGTTTTGAAGTCGATCGCCCCATTGATCGCCAAGCCTGGACCGCGCCGCCGATTGACGCCAGCTCTGGCGAACCCTGGCCGGGTGAATCACGCGAGCTCAGCTCTTCTGGCCAACACCCTTCGACACCGGGGGCGGTCCCCGGGGACAGCCACAGTGGAGGCTACAGCGATGGGAACAGCGGTCTGGTCCCGCCGCCGTTGCCCAGCGAAGCGGTGGATCCATCGATGTGGCGACGGACGGAGTTCCCCGTCGCCTTTGCATTTGGCGTCGTCATGGGAATCTTAATCGGCATCTTCGCCGTCCTGATCATCCAACGGATGTAGCTGCAAGCTGAACGCCAAAACCGCTGATCGCAAGGTAGGTTGCCGTGCTTGCACGCACCAGAAAAACGTGGCCACGCCAACTGCAAGCAGTCACAGCGAAGCCCTCCCCGGCCGGCCATTGAGACAACCAATTCCCCGGCTTGCAAATCGGCACACTCATCGGCGCGCCACCAGGT
>CP036272.1:4509625-4572728 GCA_007745635.1 Stieleria bergensis | reverse complement strand
AAAGGTCGTTATTACCGCATGCATGCGCAAAATCCTCATCACACTCAACACAATGGTCAAAACAAATACAGCATGGGAAAATCCACAAAACGCTTGACATCTAACACAGCCGCTCCCGCTGGCGGGAGGATGTTGCTGAAGGGGCGTGGCGAATGCCCAAACGGTTGCTTGAGCGGTCTACCGGCGGCTGCGTTTGCCGCGTGAGCGTCCGCCACCACCACCACCTTTCTTGTGGTTGTGAATGTTGTTGTCAACTAGGCCGGTGACGACATCCAAGTAGGTGGGCACGGACTTGCGAGGCTTCGCATCGTCAGAGTTGCTTCCGCGTTGTCGGCCGCGTTGACGAGCGGGCACTTCGCGTTCTTCGCCGTCATCGTTGTAGCGCGTTTCGGTGCGCCCGCGCCCGCTGTCGTTGCCGCGTTCGCTGTCATTGCTGCGTTCGCTGTCGTTACTTCGATCATCGTCTTTACCGCGTCGACGTCCACGACGGCTGCGACGTCCACGCCGCATTTCGGCAGCTTCGTCGTCGTCTTCGTGATCATCATCGAAGTCTGAAGTCGCTTCGCTGCGTGGTTCGTCTTCGTCGTCGCGTTCAGCGGTTTCTTCCCGACGTTTTCCACGTTTGCGTCCACCGCGACGACGTCGGGGGCGAGACGGACGTTCGTCGCCGTCATCGCTGCTATCGTCATCATCAAGCGAAACGTCGTCGACGTTTTCAGCGGGTTCGTCGTCTTGTTCGACTTCGTCGCGACGATTGGCGCGACCTCGTCCTCGGCCACCGCGTCGGCGGCTTCTTGGACGCGAGGTGCCGGGATCATCGTCTTCGTCATCACTGGAGCGAGGGGTTTCCTGGCGATCTTCGTCTTGTGAATCCTGGACGTCCTCTTCGGACATTCGTTGCCGTTGGCCGCGGCGTCCGCGACGGCCTGATCGGTTGCCGCGTGACGAGCGTTCACGAGTCGGTGTGTCGTCTTCGTCCTCTTTCTGGCTGAAGTCGACGACCAGTTCCTCTTCGTCTTCAACAATGTCGTCGTTTTCTGCGCGTTGGCGACGGCGTGAGCGAGGACGATCGTCGCGATCGTCGGACTTGGGCTCCTCATCGCGGCGTTGGTTTCGGCCGCGTCCGCCAGAGCGTCGCGATCGGCGACCATTGGCTTCATCGCGATCGTCGTCTTTTGCCTCTTGGCGAGGTTTCCGGGTCGGTTTCGACTTTGCCTTGACTTCCACGGTTTCTTCGGCCGCAGGCTCATCGTCGTCCAAGTCGGCAAACGACTTGAAGGACAAGGGGTCGATCTCGTCGATGCTGTCGGTCGAAGCCGAGCTGGCCTCGGCGGTGAAATCGACTTCCAGGGTTTCTGTTTCGACTTCGACGACTTCGACGACTTCGACGACTTCCGCTTCGTCCTCGGGTTCCGGGCCAAGGTCCAAGCCGAGTCCTTCGCCAAAGCCGCTGGGCTTGGCTGTTTGTTGGGCTTTCTTGGCAGGTTTGTCTTTTGATTTGGGGCTGCGTGTTTCCAGCGTTTGCGGCTCTGGGTGAGGCGCGTTTGCGGCACCGCCGTCGATGCCAAGTTCGTCGGCTAGATCGGCCCAGGCTCCGTCCGTTGTCTCTTCCGGTTCGGCTGGTGCTGGCGGTTCGGCTGGTGCTGGCGTATCGGCAATGCCTTCGAGCGATGGCTGTTCAGGCGATTCATCCTCAGTGAAGAGTTCGTCCGAGCGGGATGATTGCGGATCGTTTTCGAGCAGCTCGTCAACGACCGGTTCTTCGACGGCTTCAGGGCCGCCTTTGGTCAGTCGATTCAGCGAAGGATCTTTGGCTTGCACGCCAAAACCGGGAAGCGTCGCCTGCTGAACATCGCTGGTCAGTGCAGACAGGACTTCTTCGGCGGTGGTGTCTTCATCGACGACGACCTCAGTCTCGACCAATTCAAGTTCAGCAACGATTTCTTCGCTGACTGGGGCGTCCGTTGGTTCGCTGGCAGTGGTTTCAGGTTCGACGGCTTCTGCTCCGTCGGCGTTATTTTTCCGTGATTGCTTGGCGGACTCTGGTGGTCCAGGGGTGCCAAGCAACTTGGCCAGAAGGTTCCAGTTATCGGGCATTCGGTTGCATGTTTTGTTGGCTCGATAAACAAAGAGGGCAGAATCGCAGCGGGTGATGACAGTGGACCGGTCCCAGAAAGTTGGACCGTCGTCACGAGGACGCGATCGTTTCTGGGAGCGATGGTGGCCACATTAAGCAGTGGTGCGATCGTCTTTCAGTGCAACCGTTTAGGTGGACAAGGTTCCAGCGTTTGGAGGCGATGTCGCTGTTCGGTTTCTAACCATTTCAAACAGCGTGCATGAACTTGTCAGGCCATGTGAAGACTGGCGAGTGTGATTGTTGATACGGAGATGATTGGTCGTCCGATCGTGCACCGGGTGAGGCGTAAACCATCTAGTCTCAGCAAATGGTGGCCATAACATCAGGCCAGCTGAATACTTGCATGTATCGCACGTTCGGTTTAGTTGCGTTGCTTTGGCTGTGTGTACAGGTTGATTGATCCTGTCCCCGCCTTCACCGCTAGCTTTGATCGCTGATGGATCGTGTCTGGTTCAACGATGGTCGTCAATCTCACACCGACTGGGCAGATGCCGATCGGGAGGCCTGGCGAACGTCAATCACAGTGTCAGTTGGAAGGGAGGCGGTCCATTGCTTGGGCAGAGCGATGCTGGTTGATCAAGCGAATGATCCAACGGAATCCAGCGGTATTTCTGCGGCAAAGACGCCAACAATCTCCTTCCAGTTGGCAAATTAGCAGTGGTGGGACAGTTTCTCCAACCGACTGGCCATTTCACGGCGAGCCAATGGAGCACGCAATTCTGGTTTCGGACCAACTAAAACCGCGGATTCTTGAGTTCAATCAATGATCGCAGTCTGTAAAACGGTCCCCTGAAAGGGTGTTTTCTACCGTCTTCCTCATCGAATGTTGGTGTTGATTGGTGATTCGGGCTCGTCCGCTATGGTTTTCCGTCGCGCACGTCCCGTACTGATAACTTATGTATAGCGTTTGAGTCTAGCTTTCCCAAGGGGGAGTTGACCTACATTGCTGCGAACGTTTCACCCGCAAGGCAAGTTACCGGACCAGCCAGAATAACTGGCCCGGCAGGTGAAACATTGATGCATTGCCGATCAAAATCCGGGGATTCACAGGCAATACAGTGAGTCAAACTCAGCTGCCGGCAGGATCTTTGCCGTTAATCCAGGGGCCAGCCTGGTCCATGTAGGTGGGTTCATCGAGTTTGCTGCCAAAATCACCAGCTTTCCAGCCCGCAATGTGGTTGGGTTTCTCTCGACGGCTGGATTTTTCTTCCCACTTTTTCGCCCAGCCCGGATCCTGGTCACTGATCTCACGCTGCTGATCGACGAAGTAGACCTCGCCATTGCGATAGCTTTGAGCGCCCAGGTTGACCACCGCCATCGCTGCGGCACCCAGGTCTGGCGGGTTGTTGCAAGCCATGGGGTCACCGGCTTCACAAGCATCGATGAAGTTGCTGAAGTGCGCTTTGGTGGTGTTGTCAACCGTCTCGGTGGGAATGCGTTGCTCGGTGAAGACGCGTTTCTGTTTGTCACCTTCGCTTGTCACTTGCCGTCGCTCGGGGACAAATTCAAAGCCATCAAACTTTTCGCCGTTGCCCAGTAAGAACGTGCCATAATGGCCTCGAATCAACTGATTGACACGAGATTCTTGGTTGCACATCGTCGCCGTGATCAGGCCTTGCACGCCCTCGTTGAAGTCCGCAACCACGGTGGCCACATCAGGCACATCGCGACCGTCGTATTC
Organism: Stieleria bergensis; assembly: GCA_007745635.1. Taxonomy (GTDB): domain Bacteria; phylum Planctomycetota; class Planctomycetia; order Pirellulales; family Pirellulaceae; genus Stieleria; species Stieleria bergensis. The sequence goes on along the minus strand of CP036272.1, from coordinate 4,568,910 downwards.
AAGGTAGATGCCGCCGGCGCCAACCACGCGTCCGGGAATGCGCAGTCCAGTGGCTTTCAACATCGTCGTGGTACGGTGCACAAACAAGTCGGTGAACATGCCGCTACCAAACGGCCAAAAGCGGCGCCACTGTTTGTAGACGGCGCGGTCAAAGTCCATTTCTGGGGCAAGGTTTTCTTCCAGCCCCAACCAGCGATCCCAGTCGATCTTCTTGGGGTTCATGTCGGCCAGCAGTTTGTAATAACGCCACTGTCCCACATTGCTGTTGCGGAAGTATTCGGTTTGAAAGCCGAGGATTTTCCCGAGCATGCCGTCCTGCAGCAGTCCTCGAATCTGATTCCAAACCGGCAAGCTGGTGGATTGCACACCGACCTGCATGACCTTGCCTGAAGCCCGCCATTTCGCCTCCACGTTGAAGGCCTCTTGGACCGTCTTGGTCATTGGTTTTTCACAGTACACATTCAGGCCAGCAGCCAGCGCATCGATGGTCTGTTTATGGTGCCAGTGATCAGGGGTGCCGATGCAAACCGCGTCCAGGTTCTCTTTTTCGATCATATCGCGATAGTCAACGTAGGTGGCTGGTTTGGTTCCAGTCTTTTCGTTGATGTAGTCTGCAACCATTTCTCGTTGCGTTTCATAAACCTCCGCAACTCCAACCAGGTCGATCTTTCGACCATAGCCATGCAGTTCGCACAAGGTCCGGACGTGAGCGCCGAAGCCACGGCCGCCGGGGCCGATAAAGCCAATCCGCAGTCGCTGGCCCGCGTTGGCGGCTGCCGCTTGGCGGCCGGGGGCAACCAAGGAGGCTGTCAGTGTGCCAGCAACACCGGTTGCAGCACTGCCTTTTAGGAAGGCTCGGCGGTTGTCCGGGCTTGATTTTGTAGCGTTGTCTTTCGGGGCTGGTGTTTGTTTTTGGGGTGTTGAATGTTCGATCATCAATGGGACCACGCAGAAGTCAGTGGGGGAATAAAGACGGCCTCCCAGGATACCAAAACTGACCACGCCTGTGCGTTCTGTCCCTCGAAGCCTGCCACAAGCTGACGTGGTGAGGCCACTCGCACCGGCTACTGGTCGTCGTCAGCAGCGTTTTGAACGCCAAAGTGGTCTTGCCAAGACTGCGCCGTCCAGTGCTGAAATCCATCAACCACCGGGCAACGCAAAAAGCCCTGCTCGTGTACATCCCAGTGATAAAGGTAGGTGAAGCAGCGGATCGGGCTGGTCGCTGGATCCACCGACACTGGATTGGCCGAGCGGTTGTCGGCATTCAGAATGTTGGCTTCGCTCAAGCGGCGCTGGTAGCGATCTTGCGGGCCATTGTCGGTGGTGCCTTCAATTTCATCCAGGATTTCCAAGGTCTGTGGCATGTCTTGGGCAGCAAACCTCCACAGTTCACCACGGACTTTTCGCTTGCCCGGACGCAGCGCTGGATAATCAGATCGCCCAAACAGATCGCCCCAAATCCATGCGGGCTGAATCGACAAGGGTTGGCGCGGCCAGTTGACTTCACGACGCTGGCCACGCTGCAGCGTTCCATAGACAAACATCGCTTGAACATCGGTCGCAAGAAGGTCGTCGGCAGCGGACTGAGTATCCATCAAGTGCATGCTCGTGGGAAGGAAGGGCGGTTGCGAAACGGTGTGGTCAGGCCACGGTGTGGGGACTGTTTGGGCCAATGCGACGCGATGATGTAGGCGACTATTGAGGCCAACGCATGGAAGCAAACGAGGATTGCCATTGCTCAATTGCCGCCGAAACGGTGTCGCTACCGAGTTCAGTGAAGAGCCCCGACCAGGGCAAGTCCGATTGGAAGCCCAAGCCGCCGACCATGGCATGATCGATGCTGTCCAGAGAATCAATCAGGCCTTCGGCCAGGATGCCCTGGGCTTCGATCCACATGGGAATGGCTAGCAGAAAGAGCACGTCGGCGTCGGTAAAGTCACGATTGTCGGTGCGATAGGTCTCGATCAGTTCAACGGCTTTGGGGGAAAGCTCTGCAGACCGTTTGCCTCTGTCATCGTACTGATAAAGGCCCTGGCCCGTTTGTCGGCCCAGTAAGCCGCGTTTCACCATCCCAGGGACAACGGGTGAAGCGTCCAGTCGTCCGGGGAACGCATTGGTGAACGCGCGGCCGGCTCGAAACATGGTGCGGGAACCAATCCAGTCGATCAGCTCTAACGGGGACAATGGCATGCCATAGGCAATGGAAACACGCTGGATCTGGTCGGCGTTGGATCCACGGCACAGCAGCAGTAACGCTTGATTCAAATAGGTGCACAGCATTCGATTGATCACAAACCCAGGGCCGTCACCGCATTCGATGGGCATTTTGCAAAGCCGGCGAACATGCGTGGAGGCTTGGGAACAGACCGAGTGAGCGCTGTCTTTCGCGCGGACCACTTCGACTCCCAAACGGTTGTAGACCGGCATGAAGAAGTGCATGCCACAGAGCAGCTCCGGATGCTCGGTTCCACTGGCGATCTCTCCGATACGCAACGTCGAGGTGTTGCTGCCAAGCACAATGTCGCGGCCATAGTGCTGAATGATCTGATTGAAGAGCGTTTGCTTGGCGGCCAAGTCTTCAACGATCGATTCGATGAACAGTGTCGGCTGCTGGCCCGCAGCTTGCTCGCTGGCAGCTTGCTCACTGGCAGCTTGCTCACCGCCGGGAGTGACTTGGATGGCGTGCAGTTCGCTCAGTGCAAACCGGTGAGTTTCGATTTGGTGCCCTGCTTGGCTCCAGTGCTGTGCCGCGCGGGCAATGCACTCCGCGGACTGGTCTGCGAGGATGAATCCCTGCTTGGCATTCAGGTGCGCATCGGCGATCGCCGAACCCACGACACCGGCACCGATCAGGACAACTTGTGAGCCATCGATCGGTGGTGGTGTCGACGCATGAGGGGGAGAGCTAGGAGCAGGAAACATCGAATCGTGGGTTTTGGAAACAGCGACTGGAAGCACAGCACACGAGGTTCTCTTGTCGAAGCCGGAGGACCCACTTTGCCATCGGGGTCTGGTTTTACAGCATTCTTGCGAACACGAAAACGCACGTTTGGGCGGGGGGGGCCCGCGTTCAGCCAGGTTTCCCCGCTGAGGGGAGAAACTGACCTTGCGACCAGGGGGAGAAGTTTGCCATAGAACCAGACCCAAGGCCCTCTCGAAGGGCTGGGTATCGAACAAACGAAGCGCTCCGCCTGACAGCTTTTACTGGCCGAGTCGCTTGGATCCGTGTAGAAAAGCGAACCAGCACAGAACGGTACAATGAACAAACTTGCTTACCGAATCATCACCTTAGCAACTCTCTGCCTGGCCTCGGCCTCAGGCGTCCAGGCCCAGGAAATGGGCAGCTCGACTCCTGCCCTGCCAGCAGCTCCACAGAACACCGTGGGAAACTTTTTCCAGAGCATGAACCCCATGAACTGGAAAATGCCCAAAGTCCCCATGCCAAAGTTTTCCAACATGCTTCCTTCCAAGCAAGAGAAGGAACGCGTGATTAAGAAAAAAGATGGCTTGGTTGCAGAGACCACTCAGACGGCCAAGAACACTTGGAATCGAACCAAGAATGCACTGAATCCCATGCAGTTCATGCCAGCAGGATTCAAGTCCAATCAAACCAAGCAGCCCGCTCCATCGACCAAGAAGAAGGAAGGTGGTTTCTTTAACGGCCTGTTCAGTCCTTTTCCGCCAGAGGACAAAGCGGCCAAGCCAACGGTGAACGAGTTTCTGAAGCAACCTCGCATTCAGTAACTCGCGGCTGATCGACCAGTGCTCGGCTGATCGACCAGTGCTCGGCTGAGTGACCAGTGCTCGGCTGAGTGACCAGTGCTCGGCTGAGTGACCAGTGCTCGGCTGAGTGACCAGTGCTCGGCTGAGTGACCAGTGCTCGGTTGACTGACTCGCTAGTCGAAGTCGGTTAGCGGGGAAAGCTTTCGCGACTCGCGGCTGATCAGTGGATTCGCCGCACTGGGTCAATGCGTCTTGAGTCAATGCGCACTGGTTCAATACGTCCTGATCGTTGAACTCCATGGCCTCGCACAGGCGTCACCGAATCGGCGGCGGGCTTGCGCTCCAGCCGCGTTCCACGCAGCATCATCAGCATGGCGTCATCAGCACGGCGTCTCCCTGCAACGTCTTGCTATTGCAAAACGGGACAGACATCGAACCACTCGCGTCCCTGCTGTTGCATCCACGGCGAGGCTTCCGATGGTCCCCAGAATCCTGTTTCATATTGATGCAGCGGCGGTGCGGCGGGACTTTTCCAAGCGGCAATGATGGGGTCAATGATTCCCCACGCCAATTCAACTTCGTCGCTACGTGCGAACAAGCTGGCGTCGCCTAGCATCGAGTCCAGCAGGAGACGTTGGTAGGCATCGGAGTGGCTTTTCCCGCCGGCCTCTCGGTTGAAGCTGAAGTCCAAGGTGCTGGTGCGAGTCTTCATTTCACTCTCAGGCACTTTGGTTTCAAAGTGCAGCTGAATGCCCTCTGCTGGTTGGACTTGGATCACCAGGCGATTGCCCACGGGTTCACGCGTTTTGTGGCCGAACAAGATATGCGGCACTTGGCGGAACTGGATCACGATTTGCGAGGTTCGGCAGGACATGCCCTTTCCACTGCGAAGGTAGAAGGGCACGTTTTTCCAACGCCAGTTATCACAATAAAGCTTCAGTCCGGCATAGGTTTCCGTCTGGCTGTCCGGTGGCACTCCCTCTTCGTTCAAGTAGCCCTTGTACTGGCCTCGCAGGGTGTTGGACGCAAAGTCGGCGCCAACCATTTTGCGAATGCTGTGCAGGACTTTCACCTTTTCGTCACGGACCATCGTCGAGTCATAGCGAGCAGGTGGCTCCATCGCCGTGATGGTTAGTAATTGCAAAATATGGTTCTGGAACATGTCTCGCAGGATGCCGGCATTGTCGTAGTAGCCTGCACGGCGGCCGACGACGACTTCTTCTGCCACGGTGATCTGCACGTGATCAACGTAATGGTGGTTCCAGATCGGTTCAAAGATCGAATTGGCAAACCGGAGTGCAAAGATGTTTTGAACGGTCTCTTTGCCTAAGTAATGATCGATGCGATAGATCTGGTCTTCGCGAAAGACTTGGTGAATGGATTCGTTCAGTGCCTGAGCGGTTTTCAAATCCGTGCCGAAGGGCTTTTCAATGATCACACGGCGGTAGCCATTGGTGTCATCTGCCAGGCCAGCGGCGCCGAGCTGCAGAATCGCCTTCTCGTACAGCTGGGGCATGGTGGAGAGATAATAGACGCGACCGGATGGTTCGCCGCCTTCGACTTCCTCAAGCATCTTCGATAAGGCCTGAAAGTCTTCGGCGTTGTTGATGTCGGCCGGTTGATAGTAGATGTTCCGGCTAAGCGCTTCCCATGTTTCGTTGTCAAACAGGTCGCCAACAAACTTCTTGGTTGATTCTCGAAGTGACTTTCGAAACTCTTCGTGTTCGAACTTGGAACGGGAGACACCCACGATTCGTGTTTCATCATCGCCTCGATCTTTGGTGTAGAGCGAATACAGGGCGGGGACAAGCTTGCGACTGGTTAGGTCGCCAGATGCACCAAAGATCACGATCGTATGAGACATAGCACTGTGTAGGTTAAGTAAGACTGTTGGTGAGTCAGTAGTGAGGTGGTTGGGCTGCCCCGCCAGCGCGGTGGTTGCTGCGTCGTTTGCAGTTGCCTCGCGAGCTCCATGCCAATTGGATGTGAGGGCCCTGTCGGATGTGAAGGCCCTGTCGGATGTGAAGGCCCTGTCGGATGTGAAGGCCCTGTCGGATGTGAAGGTTCCCGCTGAAAGCCGGCGTTTGCCCCGCAAGGGGATCGGCCGTCGATCATCTGTGCTCCGCCTAGCTGGAACCTTTCGCTGCAACCTCTCGCTGGCCGCGTTCTTTGGACATTCGGGAAGCCAAAGCGGTGCGTGCCGCGATTCACGCCGCCCGATCCACGGTCAATAAAGTTAGGCCCCCAGATGCTTTGTCGGTAGGGGCCTCTCTGGGATGGCGGACCGGGAACCGCCATGTCTGCGTTGCCGGTGCCCGGTCAGCGCCTAGCCCTGCAGTTCGATCAGGGCGTCAATCACTTGTTGGTCGTGGCCGTCGACGCGAACGCGCTTCCAAACCTTGACGACCTTGCCGTCGCCATCGATCAGGTAGGTGCTGCGTTGGATCCCCATGGACTTTTTGCCGTACATGTTTTTTTCTCGCCAAGCACCGTACTTTTCTAGCATTGCGTGCTTTTCATCGACCAGCAGCGGGAAGGGCAGGGAGTACTTTTCCTTGAACTTCACGTGGCTTTCGGCTGAATCGGCACTGACACCAAATAGTTGAGCGCTCAGTTCCTGCATCTCATCGTAGCGATCTCGGAAGGCGCAGGCCTCTTTTGTGCAACCGGGCGTGTCGTCGCGAGGATAGAAGAACAGCACGACCGGGTTGCCTTTTAAGTCGCTAAGTTTGACCTTGTTACCTTGATCGTCGCTAAGGGTAAATGCGGGGGCTTTCTTGCCAACTTCAATCCAATCCGCCATCAGTGATTCCTCGTTCAAGACAGTTAAAAAGCAATGGGGGCTGCATGCTCACCGACACGATTGAGCTTCGCGAAAACGGTTAGGATGCTTCCCCGATCATGTTTGCAGGGAAATGTACCACATCGAAAACCCGGGCAGAACCTACGGTGCCGCCGTCCTGGCGGGGGATCCCTGGGGAAGGCTGTTGATTGGAACCCTTGATTGAGGCAATCTTTGGCTGTGGTGAATGGGACTGTGGTGAACGGGACTGTGCCGTGCGGTGAGCGGAGAGACGGCCAAGCATGATCCTGGAGGTTGCGTCGGTGAGTTCGGTGGCTCATCTCTCGATCGCCGGGGAACCGGGGCACCACTGGATGCCCCCCACTGATTGAGAGGCTGCGGTCGATCTGATACGCTGTGTCACGTTAATGATCCGATCGGTTTGTGGCTGCGTTTAGCAACCCCGACGGATGTCTGCAGCGTGGTTTGCCCGCGCACCTGTCGTCGAGACTGCCTGGCTCGCTTACCGAGTCTCGATGGAACCCAATGCCTAGCGAAGGAATAGAACAGAGAAATGAGTCGATCTGCAGCTTGCTGTGTTTTGATTCGTGATGGTCAGCAACATTGTTACGTTGACGTTTGGGCTTGCCTGCGACGCGAATTGATTTGGGGGCCGGATGAGTTTGAGGCTTGGCTCGTCGCTGGAGGCGAAGCCGATGAGGAGCCCGAGGATCTCTGTGGCGTTGCGGTTGTTGATTTTGACACCAAGGTTCTGGCCTGGGGTGAAGTTGACTCCTTGCCGCGACGCCGAGCCTGGTTGTTATACAGTCAGTTGTTGCAGCATGCTTGGCCTGGTTTTTCGCTCAGCGAGATCGCTAGCAGTGATTTGCAGCGAGTCGTCTGCGATCTGCTTGATCTGCCCTTTGATCCAGAAGATGACGAGGAGTGGGATGATCGTCCGGAAGATGTTCAGGCCGCGGCAAGTGATTTTCTTCCCGGCATGTGGGAAGACGACGATGGCGACGAAGACGATGACGACGAAGAGGATGACCAGGATGAACCGCCCTTTAGCGAAGACAATCAGGGCGCGTGGGTGACAATCGTGGACGAGACAGGGGAGGTCAGCCAGCGAGGCATGGTCGAGCTTTCGGAAGATGTGTTGAGCGGAAAGGGATCCGTATTGGCAGAGCTGATCGCCTTGCAACCTGTTGACTTACCGGCGGAGAAATTCGTCACCGAAGGGCTCTTGTTCGACCAGCAACAGCGACGCATGGTGTACTGGGGACAGGGCGGTGAAAAGCTCGTTCGCAAGTTGCAAACTGGTTGGCCGGACTGGACGGTTGAAACGTTGCTTGATGGCTACCTGCAACAGTGTCAGGCAAGCGGTCAGGCGGGGGTGCCAATGAGTGATGCAGAGGTCTTGGGAGGATTCCTTCCAGGGCTGCTTTCGAACAAACGGTTGGACATGGCCAATCTGCTAGGAGCCATGGGCGGTTCGTTGAAGAAGTCAGCGATCAAGGCGACTGGTTGTTTAACCTTCGTGCTGGCCCTGCCAATTTTGTTGGTGGCGGTGTTTACTGGGCTTTGGGAAGAAGCCGGTTATGCCTTGTTGGGTTTGGTCGTCATCGTTGTCATTGGTTTCAAAGTCATCGAAGCCAAAGTGAAGTCCAAGATTCAGAACGTTTTGGGATCCTCCGACGATGCAATGCAAGAGCAGCGTCCACCGGTCGCTGGTCCGATGGACGAAGCGGAGCGTCGCAAGCGGATGGACCAGATGCTTAAGGCGTGTCAACTACCGACACTTGCTGAGGCCGAGCCGTACTTTGATGACGTCCAGCAGATGCTGCTTGGATTGGACGATTGACAGAGAGGTCAGAGATGGGTTTGGCAGCTCAAGATTAGCTTCAGTTGCCGCGAATCAGGTTTTGTGTGTGAACCTCAGCGCATAAAAAATGCTCGACGGTTCATCACCGCCGAGCGAGTGCGAGATTTTCTTAGCCGGAGAATGCTCGCATCATCCCGCGGCCGAAGCCGAGGGAGGATTTTCATTGTAAACTTGGTTGATAGTTGATTGCGGCTATCAGGGCCGCAATCAGGCTACCGAAACTGATTCTCTTATCGAGTGATTCAGTTCAATTCAACTCAGTGAATGCCACAGGTTGGCTCGCAACCGCAAGCTGGCTCGCAGCCACAGGCTGGTTCGCAGCAGCTGCTTTTCTTGCAGCTGAACAGCTTGCCGAACAGGCCACCGCCGAGCTTTTTGCCACAGCAGCTGTCGCAGCCAGCAGGCTCGCAACCGCAGGCTGGTTCGCAACCGCAAGCGGGCTCAGCAACTTCGCAGCCGCAAACTGGCTCAGCGCCACAAGCAGGCTCGCATCCGCATGCTGGTTCGCAGCAGCTGCGGTGCTTTTTGCTGAAGAACTTAGCGAACAATCCGCAGCCACGTTTCTTGCCACAGCAAGGGGCAGCTTCGCAGCCACAGGCTGGTTCGCAACCGCAGGCTGGCTCAGCGACTTCGCAGCCGCAAGCTGGCTCAAGGCCGCATGCTGGTTCTGCGTCACAGCAGGTGTCACAGCCTTTATTACAAAGGCCACTGAATAGACCAAACGCGCTTGCGTTTGCAGAGGTGCTTGCGACCATAACGACGGCCAACAGAGCAGGAACGATTACACGACGCATCGTGATTCTCCATGTGTAAAAATTGGAAGGGTCTTGCCAGCGCTTCCGCTGATGTTGAACCGGTTGTGGTGGTGACTCGTGCCAGTGAGCACTCGCCGGATTGTGTCTAGCAGTATCAATCCAATACTCACCGACACTACCGTCCAAAGCGTTAGCGTCACTCAAATGACAGGATGACGACCTGCATTCTTTGTGCAGAATTGGCTATCGTCCTTTCCTGATGCGTAACCACGACTTTACTGCAACATTTGGATTATTGCGCCCGGATTAACGCGCGAAGAATCTCGTTGTATCGATTGTGCAATCTGGGTAATGTTATTGGCAGGCCTGGAAAGCCCTGTGCATCGGTCAAAACAGCGAGTTTGCTGGTTGCGAAGAGTTTTGCATCCCCCATGCGCGTCTGTGCTTTCTTCGTCAAAACTCCGGTTGGCTCCTCGCTTTGCTTTGATAACTTGGGGCGATCCGACGCCGATTGGCCACTGGATTGCAGGTGGCGGGGCTGCCACCCGCTGGTTTGCAATTGCCAGCCGCTGGCTTGAAGCTGGCGTTGTGATTGCAATGAAGTGGCAGGCAGGAAATGGCTTGGACGAAGTTGCCAATGTGTCTCATGTTCAGCTGGCAGTGATGAAGTAAACTGATGGCATGACACGTATTGCTGATCGACCTGTTGCCGTCATTGAAGAACGCGAAGCCTGGCGGACGTTGTTGCCAGAGCGGTCGTTGTTGCCAGAGCGGAGTGGGGGATGGAAAACAACAAGCGTTGATGTGTTGACGGTGCTGATGACCGGCGCGACCTGTCCGATTGGTTGCAACATGTGCGACCTGCATCAGTACACGGTCCCCGGGCCGCTCCGTGCTGGGCAGACGATTCACCAAGTCAGGCACGCCCTGCAGCAGACCTCATTCGAGGCAAGCCCAGCGAGCAGCTCCCCACGCTGGATCAAGCTTTACAACAGTGGCAACTTCTTCGATCGCAATAGTGTGCCACCGGCTGACTACCAAGGCTTGGCTGAGTTGTGTCGCCCGTTTCAACGGATCGTGGTTGAAAACCATCCCCTGATCGGCGCGTCGTTGCATGATGACTTTTTGTCTGCGCTGAACCAGTCTGATCGGGGTTGCCAGTTAGAGGTCGCCGTGGGACTGGAGACGATTTATCCGGGAGCTTTGAAGCGAATTGGCAAGAAGATGGAACTCGCCGACTACGCTCGTTATGCACAGTCTTTGGCTCAACGGCAGATTGATTTGCGAACCTTTCTGATCGTTGGGTTCCCCGGAATGAGCTTGGCCGAGTCGATTCGCTGGGCCAGGCAGTCGGTTCAGTACGCATTAGAACAAGGATCGCGTCACGTCAGTTTGATTCCTGCGCGGCCGGGTGAAGGCTGGGCGGGCAGGGCAGGGGAGTTGCCCAAGCTGGAGGTCTCGGCCCTCACGGACTTGTTGGCCGACTCGTTCGCGATGGCGGCGGAAACCCATGCCTGTATCAGTTTCGATGTTTGGGACTTGGAAAAGGCCATGCAGGGCGAGGTTCAGGCGGGGCAATTGCAGCGTTTGCAGCAAGCCAATCTGTCTCAGAGAATGACGAGCGATGTCTGAAGCAGTGAACAAAGCAGCAAAGCCGGCCGGGAAGGGAAACCATCCGACGCGCTCGCAGGTCGCGATCATCGGTGGTTCCTTTAGTGCTTCGATCTTGGCACGCATTTTGTCCCTCAAAGGTTACTCCGTCGTTTTGATTGATGCCGGACAGCACCCACGGTTTGCGATCGGCGAATCTTCAACGCCGATCGCCGATCTGTTGTTGCGACGACTCGGTGAAGAATACGGATTACCAGACCTGGTCGCGATGTCCAGTTATGGCGCTTGGCAAACATCACATCAGCGGCTGGCCTGTGGTCTGAAACGCGGATTCAGTTACTTTGATCATCGTGGCACCGCTCAGGGGGACGCGATGGTCGAGTCAAAAAAGGGACAGCGCAGCCTGTTGGTTGCCGCCAGCCCAACCGATCAACGCTCTGACACACATTGGTTTCGCAGTGATGTGGATGCCTTTCTGTTTGATCAAGCCAAACGCTCGGGTGTGCGTTGTCTGCCTGGCAGCAGCGTCGTTGCAATCGACACTTCGCCAGCGGGCAGGCACATGTTGATGCTTCAAAACAAAGCCTCTGTGCAGGCTGATTTTGTGATCGATGCGAGCGGCCGATCAGCGGTCACGGCCCAATTGCTCGGGGGCCAGTCCTTGTTGCCTCGCTTGCAAACCAACAGTGTCAGTGCGTTCTCGCATTTCACTTCGGTCGCTTCATTTGGCGATCACTTCAATGACTTGCACCAAGATCAGCGCGCTTCGCATCCCTTTCACGCCGACGCCGCCGCCCAGCATCACTTGCTTGATCGCGGATGGGTGTGGATGTTACGTTTTAACAATGGAGTGACCAGTGTCGGAGTGACGGCTCCCTGTGATGATCAACCGGCCAGCCAAGTCGCTTTGGGCGAAATCCTAGCGGCTGAACTTCAGGGGCGATTCTCACGCTACCCGGCACTTCGACCATGCATGCGGCACGCCAAGCTTGCCGAGGTTCCGGGACAGGTGTTGGTCACGGGACGATTGCAGCGGTTGAACGATCCTGTGGTCAGTGACTCGATCGTGATGATGCCCACCACAGCGGTCACGATTGATCCTTTGCATAGCACCGGAATTGCTCACGCCTTGTCAGGGGTTCAGCGAATGGCGCATTTGTTGGACGCAGGCGTTTCCACGCAGTCGCTCGAGACCTATCGTCAGGCGGTTTTGGATGAAGCCGCATTGATTGACCAGATGGTTTCGCTGGCGTATCACTGCATGTCGGATTTTCCGCGTTTCTGCATGGCCAGCATGCTGTACTTTGCGGCCGCGATCCAGTGCGAAGAACAACTCTTGGCCGGCCAGTGGCCCAACGCCTATTGGATGGCCCAGGATCAGCCGTTTTTGGATGCCATGCAAATTTGTTATCAACTGCTTCGCTCGACCGAAGAACCAGCACGCATTCTCAGCCAGATGCAATCAGTGTTAGCACCGTGGAACCAAGCTGGCCTGCTGGATCCAGCCGCGCTGAACCGTTACGCTTATACAGCAACCAAGTGAGCCAGCAACCCATTGAGCCAGCAAACCCATTGAGACCAGTGAGTTTGAATGCTGGATTCCCATGATGAGTGCGCTTGATTGACGCTTGATTTTTGTTCGTTTTCCCAACAGTGGTGCAATGAGTTTGCCAAAAGTATTCCTGACGCGACGACTTCCCAATGCCGTGATGAAACGCTTAGACGTCGAATCCGAACTGCTGCTGCCGGCGGATCTCGATGCTGGAGCGACTCGCGAAGAATTGCTTGATGCGGTGACGAAAGTGGATGGTTTGATCTGCTTGCTAAGTGATCGAATCGACGAGGAAGTGTTTCGTGCCGGCAGTGGCTTGAAAGTGGTTTCAAATTACGCCGTCGGTTACAACAACATTGACGTCGCCCTGGCATCGAAACACGGGGTTGTTGTCACCAATACGCCTGACGTGTTGACCGCCTGCACTGCTGACATGGCGATGTCGCTATTGTTGGCCACCGCTCGTCGCGTAGTTGAAGGCGACGAATTGGTCCGTCAAGGTGATTGGCAGGGCTGGGGGCCGATGCAGTTGTTGGGAACCGAAGTGACCGGCGCCACGATTGGGTTTGTTGGCTTCGGTCGCATTGCTCAAGCCACCATGCGCCGCGCTGCAGCCTTCGACATGCGCTGTTTGTACTGGAATCGAACTCGACTGTCCGAATCTGACGAGCGGTCGCTGAATGTGACCTATGTCCCGCTTGATCAGCTCTTGCCGCAGTGTGACTTTGTCTCGGTGCACGTGGCGTTGTGTGATGAAACCAAGCACTTGATCAACCGCGAACGTTTACAAAGCATGAAGCCGTCAGCGATCTTGATCAACACGGCCCGGGGGGCGGTGGTTGATGAAGCTGCATTGGTCGAAGCATTGCAGGCCGGTTGGATCGGCGGCGCCGGGTTGGACGTTTATGAACAGGAGCCTGCGATTCATCCAGGATTGCCCGCGTTAAAGCAGACGGTGTTGGCGCCGCATTTAGGGAGCGCGACGATGCAGACGCGGACCAAAATGGGCGAACTGGCCGTTGAGAATTGTTTGGCCGTGTGCCGTGGGCAGCAGCCACCGAATCCAGTGAATGCATTGTGAGAGTCTGTTATCGCTGAGGCAGGGGCATTTCGCCCTGTTGCCAGCGGCAACTCGGGTCACGACGTGAGGCGGGGCTTCAGAGTCCGGTGGTGGGGCTGTGGCGGGCAGCAAACGCTTTAACCGGTATTTTCGGTTAGGTTCCGGGCCGCTCGTTGGCGTTCGCACGGCATTTCATTGACCCCGCTTTGGCTGACCGTTACTATTTTGCTAACTGGACGCGTTTCGCTTTGGCGGCGGAACGTCATGCCAGCAGGTGATTGACAGCCTGATCTTTTCTCAATGCTCTTTGTCTTTCCTTCAGATGGCTTTGTTCGCGGGTCACCGACCGGACCGATCGCGCCGAGTTGCGGCCGTTGGACCGTCAGCATCGCGTTGCCAGATGGATCGGGTTTGCCAAAGAAGACCCGGTGGGCGGCCTGTTGTGACGGCGGCTTGCTAGGAAGCAAATGCTGATTCATGACTCATCCCGAAGCGAACTCTCAGGACTCAACCGTCCGGCGGCAACGCGTGTCGCCGAGTGAGCCAGCGTTGCGCCAGCCAACACAGCCCAGCTCGGATTCGATGTCTTGGAATCAAGCCGTACCAGCCTCGGACCAGCCAGCACCGCAGGACGTTGACAGCCCTGATTCCGACGTTCGGATCGATCCGAATGCACCCAGCACGGTCACCGTGCATGCCCCCGGCGATGAAGCGATCACCGGTACAGCGTCGCCGGGAGATCCCGTTGGATTGGATGAAGCACCAACGGTGATTCGCCGAGTGTCATCTGGAAATTCGTCGAGCCCAAAAGCCGATCGACGTCTTGCACACGGTGGTTCGCCGGTTCAAGTCACCAAGGGTTTGGTTGGCAGACAACTCAATCAATACCACTTGCAAGCTTTGATTGGCGGTGGTGGCATGGGGGCTGTGTTTCGCGCTCATGATGAACAGCTTGATCGGATTGTTGCCATAAAGGTGATTCCCTTTGTTGGCAATGATCCAGAACTGCAACGGCGTTTTCGCAATGAAGCGCAAAACGCGGCCAAGCTGGATCATCCGCGAATCGCGCGCGTCTTTGATGCCGGCAACTACGACAGCTGGCACTACATTGTCTTTGAACATATCGAAGGCATTAACCTCCGCGATCTAGTGCTCACTCAGGGCGTGCTTTCGTTGGATGATGCGGTCGTTTATACCTCGCAGGTAGCCGAAGCTCTGGCACACGCCTCCCAGCGGGGAATTGTTCACCGCGACATCAAGCCATCGAACATTTTGGTGACTTCCGATGGCGCTGCCAAGCTGGTGGATATGGGGCTCGCTCGCAGTGCCAACCTGGAATTCAGTGAAGACAAGACCGCTAGCGGAATCACCTTAGGCACCTTCGATTACATCTCGCCTGAACAGGCCATGGATCCGCGCGAAGCCGACTTGCGCAGTGATCTCTATTCACTGGGTTGCACGTTCTATTTTTTGCTGACCGGTGAAGCCCCGTATAACGGTGGCACGATGTTGCAAAAACTGATCAGCCACGGCAATGCCCCGCCACCGGATCCTCGAGAGTTGCGTCCAGATCTGCCCGATGAAGCGGTGGAAATCATGCATCGCATGATGGCCAAGGAACCTAAATTCCGTTATCAAAACGCGGGCGATTTGCTCAGTGACCTGAACGAGCTGGCTTATCGGTTTCAATTGCGCCGCGCTCAGGCGATCACCGTTGCGGCGCCCAGTCAGGCGATCGAAGGTCTACAGCGTTTGCAAACGCATTTGCCGTGGATGATCGCGGTGCTGCTGATCTTGATCGTCGGTGGATTTCTGCGATTGCAGTCGATCATTCATGAAGAGCGTTTCGGCATCGAGGTGCCCGACGCATTGGCGGATCGGATTCGCAGTGCTGGCAATCCAGCGGATCCAGCACCTGGCGTGGGAACTGCTGCCGTGCAGC
The DNA here is from genome assembly GCA_007745635.1 of Stieleria bergensis. Classification (GTDB taxonomy): domain Bacteria; phylum Planctomycetota; class Planctomycetia; order Pirellulales; family Pirellulaceae; genus Stieleria; species Stieleria bergensis. Next base: position 4,553,600 of record CP036272.1, on the reverse strand, counting down.
CTGGCGGTGGCACAAGCGGACAGCCAAACGCAGCCGTTGGCGATGGGCGTCCCGTCCCGGTGAATGGCGATCCGACCAATGGAACGGAAAACGGGACGGGGGGATCGCCGCAGGGGCGTGATGCGTCTGCTGGCGATCAAGCCACCGGCAGGATGGACTCTGGAACGAACCAGGATTCCAGCTCTCGATCTGCCGACGCCGCCAAACCTCCGCGACTGAACCTCGAACCGCCCAACTCGGAACGTTTGCTCGCCGGAGACGTTCTGTCGCTGCCAGGAATCGATTTGCAAACGGAGGCGACGAGTGCGTTTCCGCCAACGCCGTTGCAGACTGGCAATGCTGGCATGGCAGATCAGGCCGGTCCCGATCCCCGTGCCAATGGTGTTTCCTTACCCGATACTGGTCCTGGCGCTGATTCGCAAGGCGGACTACCGGCGCCGCAAGTTGTGCGTGTGGTTTCGTCGCCTCGATTTGCCGCAGCACTAAAAGTCAATGACATTGATCGAGATCAAGATGGCGCCGTGGTTGCCTCGGCTCTCGACACGGCGCTGCAACTGGCTGAACAACTGGGGGTGAACAAAATCGAACTTGCGGTGGAAGAAGTCGTCACTGGCCCCGTTGAAATTCCGCGTGACAATCTGGAAATCGTTTCGACCGTTGGCAGGACGGTGATCCAGCTGGACGCGGTTCAAGGCGTCGATGAAGAACGCTCGCAGATGGTCGATGTGGGATCGCACCCCACCAAGTTCGTAAATCTTGATTTCCGCTGGGAGTTGGGTGCAGAACAAGTCGAAGGCGGTGCAATGTTTGTGTTCAACGAAAATCGTTTGACCCAGTTCGAAAATTGCACGCTGACATTGATCAACCAACCCATTCATGACAATGTTCGTTTCATCGAAGTTGAAACCGCGACCGCGACCGCGGCGCGAGAGTCGCTTGCTGACCCAGCGCAAGACGGCCAGGGGCTTCCGCTGGTTGCGCTACAGATCAACAACGGAATTGTCCGCGGAGAAGGCTCGTTTATCTCGATGGATCAGGCCGCTGCTCTGCAGTTGGTTTGGAACAACGGCTTGTTGGCCATCAGCGGGCGGATGATCGATAGCGGTGGTGCGGTGACTGCGATTCCAGGCGGTGATCAACGGATTCAGCTTTCGCTCAGTGACGTGACCGCTGAAATTCCGCTGGGTTTCTTCCGCTTGCGAACTCAGCCGGGGCAGATGTATCCCGTGTTAGTGGAACGACAATGCCTGCGCTGCGTGTTTGTGGTCGATGATGGACAGCCATTGTTCCAGTTCATCGGGATTGATGAATTGGGTGAAGAAGAGATGTATCTGAATCTTCGTGGGGAAGACAATACTTACTTGGGAGCCTCTGACATCAGTTCGCCGCTGTTGGTCGTTTCCGATATGCCGGGCAACCAGGTGTTGGTGACTCTGGGCGCGTTCGATGAACCTGAGAACACTTGGATTCAGGAACGGCAGGTGCGTTGGACGGTGCGTTGGTCGGATTCACAGCGGCCGAATCGCCAAATCTACTATGACTTGACACCCGCCAATTATCGCCAGGACGGCGCGATCTTCTATGGCTTTCGCGAGCAAGATCTGCCGGTGGTGACCACGGAGTCCAACTGAGCCAACGGACGCCGATCAGTTGCCGACGACGTCGATCATCACTTCAACCGGCAGACCAATGGGCAGTTTGCGACGCGTTTGCAGTTTGATCCAGACGCGTCGGGTGAATGATTCGTATCGCTCACCCGCCCAGCCGCCAACAATGCGTTTGGGCTTCATGCGTGGAGCGACTTCAATGACCTTGCCTGGGCAGTCCCAGAGGGAATCCGCATCACAGGTCACCGTGACAGATTGACCGGGTTCGACTTTCAACGCATCGTGTTCGGCAACTTCTGCAAGGACCAGTGCATCCGTGAGATCGCAATAGTAGATCGGGGCCAAAGCCTGGTTGGGGCTGATCCAGTCGCCGGGATGAACGTCGATCCCAAGCACCGTCCCATCGCTGGGGGCTGTGATCGTGCAGTCATCGAGGTCAATCTTGGCGGTGTCCAGCTTTGCCTTGGCCGCTTTGACTTTTGCCGTCGCCATGTGAAGTTCAAAATCACGCGGTGGCGCGCTGATGGTTTCCAGTTTCTCTTGGGCGGCGATCAAGTTGGCTTGGGCGGCAAGCATTTGCTCGCGGACGTCGTCGTAATCTTGTTCGCTGATGGCACGCTGTTTCCAAAGCAATTCAGCGCGTTTCCAGCGGACTTGGCTGTTCTGCTGAGTGGCCTGGGCAGCCATCATTTGTTGTCGCGCGGCTTCGATCTCACTGTCCCGTGCGCCATGAATCAGTTCTTGCTCTGCGGCAAGTGCGACCTGGAATTCCGCCTCCGCCAGTTCAACCGCGGCTTGGTATCGAGCGGCTTCGATTTCCAGCAACGGTGTTCCTTGGCTGACCTCTTGGCCGCGTTTGACAAAGACCTCGCTGACCGCGCCGGGGAACATTGGGTACAAGGCGATGGTTTCCGTCACCCCTTGCACGTGTCCGGCGGCGTGAACCCGCGATTTGACGGATTGCCCAGAGTTGCGTTTGGATGCCTCAAACGGGGACGCGGGTGGTTCGGCGGTTTGGATGCTGCCCTCGGTTGTCGGTGCAATGTCCGCGGTCGCGGCGGATTTCAGAAAGCCCAGAATCATGTTCAGGTTCGTCTGTTGCAAGCTGTGCCGCTGAAAGTACTGATCAAAGGTGATCAAGAGACTGGTGCTAAGCAATGCCAGGACTACGGCGTGAGTGAACTGTTTCATTGGAATCTCCCATTGTCGAGCCGGCAGATTCGGTCGGCAAACTTTTCCATTCGGTGATCGTGAGTCACAACAACGGTGGACAAGCCACGTTCCTGTGTCAATTCACGAAGCAACTGCATCACTGCTTCTCCTGATTGACCGTCCAGTGCCGCGGTGGGTTCATCCGCGAGAACGAGCGGGGGGCGGTGGATCACTGCACGCGCCATTGCGACACGCTGGCATTGCCCGGGACTCATCGATCCCGGTAGTGCATTCAAGTGCGATTCAAGCCCGACACGGCAGAGCAGGTCAGCCGCTTGTGTTCGAGCTTCGCTTAGCGGTGTCCCCGATAACGTGACAGGGATCGCGACATTGTCCAAAGCATCTAAGGCATTGATCAGTTGCAATCGCTGAAACACAAAACCGATGCATTTGCGGCGGATCTCGGTGCGCTGTTCGGGGCTGATTTGATCGACTCTCAAGCCGCCAAAATACAGTTGACCTGAATTCGGAGAAAGCAACATGCCGAGGATCGACAGCAGGGTCGTTTTTCCGCTTCCCGAGGGCCCCATCAGGAACACACACTCCGCCGGACGCAGGCTAAAATCGACTTCGTCCAAGATTCGTCGCTCTTGGTTGCCAATCGAGTAAGACTTGACGATTTGCCGAGCCGCCAAGATGCATTCGCTGGGTGCGGGTTCCGCAGGAGCGTTGTCCTGCCAATGCAGCTTGGTCGCGTCTGACTGGGCCGATCGCTGAGGATCGCTGGGCGGTGTTGGTTGCTGCGCTGGTGTCGGCGCTGGTGTTTGCGAACGCGTGACGGGGGGCAGCGTAATGGGGCTGTTGAACGCGTCGTTTGGTTGGGATGAAATTGGCATCGAATTATCCCTGTAACGCTTGGTGGGGATCAATGTGCCGGACACGCAGGTACGGTAATCCTGATGCGATCAGGCAAATGCAAAAGATCAACGCACCACAGCCCAAGTACAGGAACCCGGGGATTTCAATCGCTGCTTGCGGTGTCGAGAAAATGCCCTGCAGCAGCATCGTGAGTGCCGTTCCCAGGCCGATCCCCATTAACGCGACCAACGCGGATTGAATGATCAAGATCGTTAGCAACTCATGCTCATTCATGCCGATCGCTCGCAGTGTTGCGTATTCGCTGATGTGATCTAACACCATGGCGTACAAGGTATGACCCACCATGACCACGCCGACCAATAGTCCCAGCAAGGTTGCCGCACCAAAGCTGATCCCGATGCCGGTGCGAGTCATCCAGAAACCGATGCTGACATCGGAGTACTGTTTGCTAGTCATTGCCGTCAGGTGCGGAAGACGTTCTTCGATCGCGTCACAGACCTCCCCGGCATCCACGCCGCTGTTGACTTTGGCCAATAAGTACGAGGTGTGATCGGGCCGCATGTCGGACAATTCAACCACACGGTCGTAATCCGTGAAGACATAGGGCGTGACCAGAAAGCTAAGCACACCGTGTGATTTTCCTGTCACACGCACGCGTCGTCGATTGATTTCACGCAACTCGCCCAATTGCGGGTCGGCAAGCTTTTTGTGGTCACAGTCATCAACCACGATCGCGTCGTGAACGTTCAAGGCGTCTGGCGGGCCTTCGACGATTTTAAACGGCTTGGCCAGTTTGGCATCCCGCGGCACACCGACGACCACAACGTTTTCAAAGCCACCGTCGGGGAGCGTGAATTCGCCAAAGGCAATCCGCAGTGGTTCCACCTCACTGACTCCGGGCACTCCGGCGACAACGTGTTCCCAGCGTTCAGGGATCGAGTGCGGAAAGTCAACGTTGTGCATCCCACGATGACCGATCCAAATGTCGGCCTCGCTGCGATCAATCAGCATGCTCGCTTTTTGGATCAATCCAAAGAACAGCCCGCCTTGAAGATTGACCAAGACGACCGAAAAGATCACGCCGACCAGTCCGGCGAACAATTTGCCGCGGTCGTGCATCAAGGTGCGATAAGCTAGATTCCAACGCATCGCACTTCGTTTGCCCAGGATGACTTTGAAAGAACATGACTTAACGGTTCTTTCGGCCATGGAAAGACAGTGGCTTTAGGCGATTTGCGTCATTTAGCTTGGCGGGTAAGAATTGGTGCGTTCCACTTGTCTTGCAACAGGGCGCGAACGCTGATGTCGGGCGAAAGCCGGAAAACCCAGCCGGAAAACCCAACAGCTCAGCGCCGAGCAGCTTCAAGCTCTGCGACGCGTTCTTCGAGTTGCTCCACGCGCTTCATCAAGGCGGCCATTTGGCGACGCAGTTGTTGCACGTCGCCCTCTTTCAAGTCACTGGCGTCAGCAGGGTCTGCGCTCTCCGGTGCTTCAACAGACGGATCGACCAGGGAACGTAGGCGTGATCGAAACGGGTTCGGCTCGCGTTGGCCGAGAGCGGGCTCAATGGCCAGCAGTTCCTGTTCCACTTTCAGCAGTTGGTCGGTCAGTGCAGCACGACTAGGGTGTTTGGGGCCCATTGTTTGCACGCTGGCGTTAAGCCGTCGCCACTGGAAAGCCAATTCACGTCCGCGTTCGGTCAGCAGTAACGACTCTGGCACCTTTTTCAGTTTGGGCTGCCTGGCCTGATCGGATGCATCCGCTTGTGTGGGCCGCTGAACATAAACACGATCATTGGCCGTCACACGCCAGCAGGGGAGGCAAGCGAGGGAGACCAAGACCGTCAGGATTGAGAGACGTTTCATAGCTGGACTTGATGAGTGGTTGGTCTGATTGCCCGATGCTTGCTTGCCAAGATCACAGCAGTGATCGCTTAACTAGGGCATCTGTGAATGCAACGAGGTTCGTAAACGGGGACGCGGCATTGCGCTGGCTGGGAAGACGTCGTTCAGTGATCAGGGAATGCCTCGGACAATCGAGGGTCCGATCCATTTAGTTAGCCAAACAGGCAGACGCTGCCAGATCTTGACCAAGCGTTGATTGCGATCGCTATCGGGACGCATCTCAGCTGGATCGCCTTTGCGGACATAGTACTGCCAGGTTGCTGGCTCGGCGACCGATCCCCATTGCAGTTTAAACTTGTAGGTTCCGCTTCCTTCGCTGCTGCGGCCAAAGTCAAAGACCTTGCTTCCTCGCTCGATCGCCCGTTGCAGTGCATGCCAATACATCCACATGTTGGCACCTTGGCGATTGAATTCACGCAGGCTGCTGGCGCTAGGAATTTCGGTCAGCCCACGACGATGAATCAAGAGTCCAGCGGCAGAGCAAACCTGTTCATGTTTGACGATGCAGAATTCCGCGTCACCTTGAAAGCTGTTGATGATGGATCTGAACAGGTCTTTGGAGTACACCGGTGTGCCCAGGTCGCGCATGTTGCGAGCAAAGACGTGGTGAAAATCGTCCAGCTTTTCCAAGCCACCGAAGCTGACGGTGGCGTCGTATTGACCCGACTTTTTCACTTGGCTGCGAAGCTTGCTTTTGAAAGACTGGTTCAGTGCTTCGGCTGTCTCTGGTAGCGAGAGCCGCAGATGGACTTTGTCGCAGCGCTGAAAGTTGAACTGTTCATGTTCGATCGGTTGTTCGTGACGCAGTTCCAGGTGCCGGACGTCCAGCTCGTCGGCTAACTCGCAGGCTCTATCAATCAATTGCTTGGCGATGGCCGGATCGGACGACCAAACGCCGCCAGTGTTCAAATAAGGCAGGCTGGTCAGGAAGCTGCCAAAGAGAGGGCCACGGACATGCATCAATGGCAGCATCCCCAGGCAGAGACCATCCAGATCGGCGTGCAGGACGACAAGACGATGCTTGAGTCCTTGGACCAGCGATTGCAACCAAGCCGCGTCATGGGCATTCAGGCGGGGTGCGGTCGCCTCTGCGTTGAAGGGATCGCGTTGATCCAATCCTTGTTGGGGGGCGATCCAGTCACTGAGTTGACGGAACTCATGCGCTTGAATCTGCACCTTCGTATTCGGTTTTGCTAACGCGTTCAATCGACGAAATACCAAATGGTCGGGGGCTCAATCCGGTGGATTCAATCCGGCGATGCAGAACGAACCCTTGGACGGGACAGCTGAGTCGTTGCCTGCAAGAGATTGTCCGCAAGACACAGCGACGCTTGATCGCCACCGACTTACCTCCGCAGAGAGGTTGGCAGCGGTCCGCGCGTCGCTGGCAAGATAGCTAGAAGTCACCCCTGATTCAATTGAATCTTCGTGCCAGGAGCGAATTCGGAGCAGTCTTCATCACGGTCTCTCGTTGGCCGCATCGATGAACGGTCGCCATGATCTGGATAACCGCTACGATCCATCACATTGGAATCACCGGTACGAATCATGCTGTTTGAACTTGGCTGAGGGTTTCGTGGGAACAGTTTGGCTGTGGCAGGGATGTTGTCACGCCTTTTGTTAGGGCGTTCTATAGTTCCGAGGGAAACGCGTCGTCCCAAAGGGTGGCGACCAAGGCAGCACTTTTCTGGACTGATTCCTGTCTGTTGCGTTTTCCAGGACCGGCATCCAGGCAGTTTCGAGCGGATCGATAATCTTGTCTTGTTGCCAGTGACTTATCGCTTATCAGCAGAGACTCTTCCCATGATGCGCACCATGTTATCGACCATGCCGGCGGCGATTCGCAAGGAAGCTGCCGACGACGAACGCATCGCCAAGCCTCGGATTTCGTACAGCATCGCGCACGAACAGGAGGACTTGCGAGCGGCATTTGAACTGACCTATCTCGCTTACCGCCGCTCTGATCTCGCGAAACCTAATCCCCTGGAAATTCGGTTCACGAAATATCATCTGCTGCCAACGACAGAAGTGTTTGTCACGAAGTTCGAGCATTCGGTTGTTTCGACTCTGTCGCTGATCGGAGATGGGCAACAGGGGTTGCCGATGGATTCAATTTACCCTGATCAGCTCGATCAGTTCCGTCAGCGTGGGCTGCGAGTTGCTGAAATCGGTTGTCTCGCCGATCGCCGAAAATCACCTGCTCGGTTCATTGAAACCTTCATTGCGATGGCTAGTTTGGCCGCTAAGTCAGCCATGCAACGCCAGTACCATGGACTGGTGGTTGCGGTTCATCCGCGGCACGCCAAGTTCTATCTGCGGATGATGCCATTTCAGCAGATCGGTGGCTTGGAGGCCTGTGACTATGCCAACGGGCACCCAGCCGTGATGCTGGGATTGATCTTTGACGAGCACCGTGGCTCTGAAGTCTATCGCAGATTCTTGGGCGAGCTTGGCTCGCCGGCGGATGTTTCGCCGCGGCCGTGGACGGATGAAACACGCGAGTACTTCAGTCAGCTCTTGCAGGTGTGCCAGGGCGTCGCCTGCGTGTGAGCGGAGTGAAGCCCGTTCGCTGTTTTTCGACCGCACGCATTTGACGTCGGGTCATGACAACAGTTGTTGAATCCCGTCGCCTTGAATCAGCGACCGGTTTCAATCTGTGTGACTGCAGGCTGTCTTGGGCGTTCAGCCCGAGATGTTTTGAAAGGTCGGAATGACCCAGCCAAAGAGAATGACGACCGAGACCGTCACTGCGAGCACAGCCAAGGCGATCAACGCTGCGATTCGCAACCGCTTTGCTTTCGCGTCGCGCTGAATCATGCGATCGATGGTTCGATCGGAAAGTGGATCGCCTTCGTCGTCCAGTGGTGTTGTCACCTTTTCCTGGTTGATTGCCTGTTCAGGACGGTTGCGCCAGCTGTTGGCTGCGGGTTGACGAGAGATCGCTGGCTGGGCTTGAGCCTCCGCCGCTGCGGGGGCGCGGTAGACACTCATGGGTTTGGCGATCGATGCCGGTGAGGTGACTTCTTGTTTCGTGGTCGCAGCTTGCTCGCTGGCAGGATTGGTTTTGTTTGCCGTCGGTTGGCTGTGCGTGATTTCTGCCGCGTCCGTCGATTTTGCAGCACTGCTTGTTCCAGCCTCCATCGCATCAGGCTTGGACTCTCCCGCCAGTTTTCCAGCGGTTACGTGATCGTTATGTGGTGCTCGGCCCAGTCGCAGCGTTGGGCTTTGGTTCCAAGGCGTGCCTTGTTGATTGAGCCACACATCAACCATCCCAACTCGGATGGCCTCTTTTCCGACACCTAAGCGGTAGGCCAGTGGGCTCTGGCAGCTGCGGCCGGACAGGTCCAGATCGATCACCCAGACTTCTCGGTTCTGTTCCACAACCGCCATGTGGCAGGTCTGCAGTCCGTAGCCGTGTAGACGGAGCGTGCTGGGATGGGATTCTCCAATGATGGTCACGCTGCGGCGAATGCCTTTGGCGACAAAGCCTTCCCCCCAATCGAAAATCAGGTTCTGTCGATTTTTGGCGGTTCGCGGCGTTTCTTTTAAGTGTTTCTCTGGGCGTGATGCCGTTTGTGCCCCGCCTGGAAACTCTGAGTGTTCAGCTCCCAGAAACCGGATCCGCGTCTTGCCAACGAAGAGTGTCTTGCCGGGTTGGATGGTGCCCCACTCGCTGAATGCCAAGGCACACAGCGGCCAGACTTGGATGGAATCATCAACACGCGCGCAAAAGTAGACCACGTCGGGCAGTCGGTCATCTTCCAGCCGGATGTCGCAGTCTGGATGCGGGCCGATCAACGCATAAGGACGTTGCAATTCAATCCACTGTTCGTTTGGATCATCGGACGACGATTCGTCTGGGCTGCGTGCTCGACCGGTGCGAAGATGGACTCCCCAAGGGGCATGCTGCCAGAGATCGTTCGATGACAGGCTGTTGGCAGTGTTTATCGTGGCGTCTTTGGCGATAGAGTCTAGAGTTGCCGGCCCTGGGGCAGCCAAGTCTGCATTACTAGCCAAGTTTGCGTTGCGGGCAGATTGGTCAGTAGGACGGGAGTTCGTGACGTCCGCAAGCTGAGCACTGTAGGAGAAGATCGAATCTTTGTTGGGCAGCAGGGCGGACGCAGATTTGGAGCGCGTTGAACCCATTGGCTTGGCGACAATCGAACTGGGCCCTGGCGGCTGAGCCAAGGCACTCTTCGCGCCTGGTGCCGTGCGTTGCTTACGCTCTCGCTTCCTTCGACGACTCAATTGCCCCCCCGCCTGCTAGATGGATCGTACCTAATCATTCTTGTTTTGCCTGTGGACAATGTATCCGTTTTCCATCGACACGCAACCGAGTGGCCGTCGACGGCGGAGCGTCAGCTTAGTTACCGAAATTGGACGTTCACGTTTGCAGCGAATGGGATGGATCGAAATTTCCTGGTATCCTCTGCAGAGGGGAATGATTCCGTCTGTGCCGGTAATGCAGAATGTCGGGGGGGGTGGTTTCCATTCCCTGTGATTTCGTGGGTTACAGTGGACCGTTATCCCTAAACGATTAGACTGAGGTGCACGCAGGTCAGTAGAATTCGTTGAAGTCATGTGATGAGTAAAAGTTTCCAATTTGCGGAAATCTCTCCAGCATTTATGAGTTCTGACGGGGTTGTTCCCAGTTACTCCTGCAGGGCAGTATTGAAATTTGAGTATGAATTCACCGAAAAAGCGTAAACCACCGAAAAAGCAGGGGCCTCGCAAGTCGTCTAAGACGCGTGAGGTGGCTGCTAACGCGACATTAAATCGCCCCGGTTTGAAACAATCCGGTGCGGTTCCAGAGCAACGTGTTGCGAAAGCGTCGGAGCAATTGGTTCCCGTTCCCGGCCCAGCGACTTGGTCTGCTGGATTCTGGGTGGCCATTGCCTTGGCCGTTGTGGCTGTCGTCGTGAGCTACTGGAACACGTTTCAGTGGATCGTTGATGCTTGGATCCGCGAAACGGATTATGGGCATGGCTGGCTCGTCATTCCGATGGCGATTGCGATGTGCTATGTCCGCCGTGATCGGTTTCCCGGTGTCTCGACCCAAGTCGCTTGGGGAGGGCTTGGCCTGGTGGGTGTGGCTGTGGCGATGCGAATCTTTGGCCGGTTCGCTTACTTTGATTTTGTCGATGGCTATTCGGTGATCGTCTTGCTGGCCGGCACAGTCTGGTGTTTGCTCGGTTTCCGAGCGTTCCTTTGGGCGTTGCCAGCATTGGGCTTTTTATTCTTCGCGATTCCGTTGCCGTTCCGTGCGGAGAGCATGCTGAGCTGGCAGCTGCAAGGTGTCGCGACTGAGCTGAGCACTTTTTTCCTGCGTGCGTTTGGAATGCCTGCGGTGGCTGAGGGCCACATCGTTTGGATCGGCGACGAGAAACTGTCCATCGAAGCGGCTTGTTCCGGATTGCGAATTTTTGTGGGAATGGCTGCCTTTGGTTACTTCTGGGCGGCCATTAATCATCGATCTGTAACCGATCGCATCGTGATCTTGGCATCGGTGATCCCGGCGGCTGTGTTGGTCAATTCTCTGCGAATTGTGCTGACAGGCCTGGGGTATGCCGTATTTGGGTCAGAATCGATGCGGCACTTGATTCATGACTTCTTGGGCATCGCCATGATCGTTGGGTCGTTTCTCTTACTCGGTGGGGTCGAAGCCTTCTGGCGACGCCTTTACCGCCCGGTTTCGATTTTTACAGCAAAGGGCATGCTGCGGGAGTCAAAGTCACATTAGATGACCGATCGTTTCGCGGCTGTGAGAGGCGGCGACAAAATGTGTATACTTGAGCGCATGTTTGACCAGAACGACTCTGGCGACATTCTTCCATCTGCATGATGCAATCGAGCAACTCGGCACAGACAGCTTCGTTTTACCAACTTTGAACCGTCTGATTTGCAGCATTGCCAAGCCAACATCCTCGTTCGCGTAACGCGACGATCGGTGTCGGTCTAGGACTGCAGCGAAACCCCGACACGCATCCGCTGTTTTGAGCCGATGCCATCGGAACGGTTTTGGACCCCCCTTCAAATTGTTCTCATGACGACAGAATCAACTAGCAACATTGCTTCACGGCAGTCATCGCACTCAAATGCTTCGACCGGTGAAGGCGCTTCGATTGATCCCTGGATCATTTGGGTCACCTTCCGTCGCTGTTGGGTTTGGGCCGTGCCAATCGGATTGGTAATCGGAACCATCGGCGCTGTGATGGTGTTGAAGTCATTCCAGCCGGAGTACACCGCTCGCTATATCGTCGCTGCGAATCAGAACTGGGTGCTTTATAAAGGCATCAATGAGGCGCCCCGCGACTTGGCTGCCAGCGAGAAGACCTGGGTGATCGATCACCCAGGTGTGATCCAGGCCGTGATGGGGGACCAGACCGTTTGCAAGGCTCCCAGCTTGGCAGACCCCACCACCAGAGAAACCAACCTGCGAAAGAACTTGTCGGTGGCCGGGGCCGGTACCAAAGACAAGATGATGATTAAATACACGGACACCGATCGCGATGCGGCGGCAGCAGTGTGTAACGCGGTGGTCGCCGAATACTTGCAAAGACGTGCCGAATTTGATGGCACTCAATCACGTCGTCTGATCTCTGTGATTGAAAAACAAATTGATGAACTCGATGTTGAAATCAGTGCCAAAGAAGCCGAAGTCAGACAGTACGAAGTCGAAGCTCAGGGGTTCTCATCGAACAATCAAGTCTCCGTCATCGAGGATCAATCCCAAACCAGTCGCTTGAGAGAGTTGATCGATCAGAGGTTCGAACTGGAACAACAGATCTCGTTGATTGAACAAGATCTCGAATCGATCGAGGCCGGTGAAAATCCGCTGGCGGTGATCAGTGGTGATTTGCTGGAAGAGATGGATGAACAGGATTTCACTCCGCCTCGATCCATGGTCAAAAAACGATTGGTGACGCGGCCCGTTCTCGATCAGGCGATTGGTCAGCACCGAAAAGTCGTCACGCAAAAAGGTGTTGTTGACCGACATCAAGCAGCGCTCATTGCGATCAAAGCGGATCGACGCTTCGGGCCGGGATACGTCGGCATTCAGGAAACCGAAGATCTGTTGGTGACTGCCCAGTCTGAACTCGATCGATTGATGGACTCCGTGAAAGATGAAGTCCGTCAGGAGCTTGAGCAGCAGTTCGAAGCTCAGTATCAGCAGGACCTGGAAGACGAGGGGAAAGAGCTCGAGCGACTCGAAGATGCCTGGGCAAAGAATCGCGATCTGCAAATCAAGAACGCGTCCAAGTCTTCAGCCGGACAGCGCGAGCTGGTTGTCAAGCGATTGCAATTCGACCTTGGTCGCCGCAAACGGCAACTGGAAATGGTCAACAATGAGTATCAAATCGAAGGTGACAAACGCAGCAAGCGAGTCAATGATTCCTGGGATGTCGACAAGCACGTCAATCACTTGGCAATGCTTCGAGAACGTTATGCGGCCGCTGAACAGCGACTGGATGCCATTAAGACTGAATCGGAAAACATGAGCCGTGTTCAGCCGATTGCTGCCGCCACTCCGCCAACGAAGCCCAACGAGGAAGTGCCGACAAAGAAGCTTGCAATGGTTGCCTTGGCCGGTTTTTGCGTGCCCTTCGGTTTAGGGTTGTTGTGGGAACTGCACACCAAACGTATCACCGATTCGCATCACATCGAAGCCTTGGCCGTGGCTCCAGTGATCGGTGAACTGGCACGTGCACCTCGCGCTTCCGGTGCCCGGCAGTCTCGCGGCAGGCGTGTCTTCGAAGAGAGCGTCGATTCGCTCCGAGCAAACCTGGCGCTTTCCCAAGACACACGAACGGCGCGGACGTTCTGTATCGCGAGTTCAATGTCTGGCGAAGGCAAAAGCACAGCCGCGTCACAGCTTGCGATTTCGCTCGCGAAGTCATCCGGTAAAACGGTGCTGATCATTGACGCCGACCTGCGCTGTCCTGATCAGCACGATATCTTCGGTCTTGCACTTGAGCCCGGCCTCAGTGACGTCGTCGGAGAGAAGTCGACACTGGATGATGCGATCAATCGAGAGCTGGGGGATCTGATCCACATTCTTCCTGCTGGCCGACTGAAGTCCAGCCCGCATCGCATTCTGACCACTGAGGCGGTTCAAGATTTGATCGCTCAGTGCATGGAGGAATACGAGTACGTGATTTTTGACTCGGCTCCCATCTTGGCCGCCGGTGAAACGCTAGCCATCGCGGCAGTGGTTGATTCAACCCTGATGTGCGTCATGCGAGACGTCACGCGGACCGATTCGGTGCTGCGATCAACAAGACGTTTAGAAGCTGCGGGCGCCAATATCGTTGGGACAATCTTTAGTGGAGTGACCCCCAGCAAATACGTTTACCGCTACGGTGATTACAAGTATTCGAACTTGGTTTCCTAAACCATCGTTCCTTTCGCTTGCGGTTGATTTCTGTTCTCTGCCCAAACTTGGGGCGAGAGCAGTGTGTGAAGACAATCGAGGCCATGAGTTTGTTTTTCGGTGCATTCGCGTAGACGCTTGTTCCCAGCCATTCACGATGGCTCAAAAATGCGTTGATGTGTAACCACCCTTTGCACTGCATTTCATTTTCATTGAACTTCCAGATACAAAAAACATGACAGACGATTCTTCTTTCCGGCAAGGCAATCCGGAAAACGCTCAGAGCCAGGCTGCTGCAGACGATGCTGCGTCCAGCGAAGCGACTGATGCGACGCCTCAAGGGTTGACGGACGATGAAAAACGTCAAGCTCTAGGAAGCACGGTTCAGGAAACCCCCGCTCCAGACGACTCGGGGCATCTTTCCGAATTTCACGCAAAGAAGCTCCAGTCTCGTCGCACGGAATGGCATTTTGATACACCGCTGTTTCTAAAGGTCGCCGCAATCGTTGCCGCGGTTTTGCTGTTGCTAGGCGGTTCGTATCTTTGGCAAAGTGTTCGGTCTTCGTCGACCTTTGTGGTCCGGGCTGATGCAGCCGCGGAAGCCGGTGATTCGGTTGAAGAATCAAAGTGGCTGAAACGCTATCTGATGCTGAACCCCAATGATGACCCGTTCATCACGCGTCTTGGTTTCGTCGCTGATCGCGCCGTCGATGAAGTGGCATTTGAAAAACGCGCTGGTGCAATTAGGGACGCGAGAGTCCGGCTCACAAGTGCCAAAGTTGCTGCCACCGGTGATGAAGCCACCGAGGTGCGCTGGCGACTGATGGAACGCTTGTTGCAACATGGCGGCTATTACTGTCGCGAAGTAGAACGCAATCTCTTCGAGCTTAACCCGCCAGAAGACAGCGCAGAGGCGCATCGTCTGTTGGCGTTGTCGCTGTATGGATTGATCCGTGATTCTCTCTTCAAAATCAGACGTCCACACCCTGAAGAACAAGAGGTGAATTACTGGGAACAGCTTTCTCGTCAGCCGGTGGGTGTTGTGCTGCGGACCGCTGTGAAGTTCAATCCTGACGATCTTGCTGTGGTCGAAAGTTACCTGAACCTCGCCAAGTTTGGTCCAGAGTATTTTGTTCCCAAAGGTGAACTCCCCAAGTCGGTGGACTTGGCCAACGATGACGTGTTGCAGAATGCAATTCAGAAAATCAAACAGCAAGGCACTTCAAGTGCAGTCGTGGTCGCTGCCGTGTATCAGCAGAGCATCGGCCAGCCAGAAGAAGCCTATCGATTGATCTTCGAACAAGCGCCGAAGGCGATTCAACAGCTAGACCCTTATCTTTCATCTAAGCCCGCTCTGGATGCTTCCGACGAAGGCCTGCAGGCACTGACGTTCGAGCAACTCGAAGCACTTCAGGATGACTACCGCTTGGTCGTTCAGTTGGGCCGACTGACCACGGTGCAAATTCAAAGTGCCACGCCACCGGATGATCTGCAGATCAGTGATGTTCAGCGCTGGTTAGACACCGTCCAAGAACTGGATCTTCGCCGACTGAGGATCACGAAATTTGAACATCGCATGCCGTTCTTGTACTCGGGTTTACTTGCGGTGCAAACCAATGATCCCGCCAAAGCACTTGAATACTGGCGGCGCGGCCTGAAGGAAACGATCAAGGATGACTTATTGCTCTATGAGCAGGTCGTGACGCAGGTGGTTTACGGTCGACCGGACAACGGGATCAGTCAGGAAGAGGCCAAGAAAACACTGCAAGATTATGACGAAGCGATCGATTCAAGCCATCGCCGGATTCTGGCACTGACGACCGAACGAGTGAGTACGCAACAGCGACAGCAGCAGCTCGATGGTGTTGAAACGGCTCGCTGGGTCGCAAGCGTCGCCCGAGCCAAATTGCTCTCCGACGATGAACCCGGCGTTGCGGATCAGCAAGCGATCATCGATTTGCTTGAACCCCTGCTGACCGCGAATGTCAAACTCGCCGATCGCACGCGTCGCACCGGCTATTTGCTGCTCGCTGCGGCCTATCGTGCATTGGATGAAATGGACCAAGTCGCCTCGGTGATGAACTTTGCCTTAAAGGATTTTCCAGGGGATGAAGCGATCATCGCAGAGTCCGGGGACGCATGGGCGGCCGCTGGCAACCTGTTTCGTGCCTACCAACAATGGAACCGAGCCAAATTTTCTGATCAGTTTGAACTGAGACTGCGCGCCTTGCAGGCCAATATCAATTACCAACGGCGGCTTGAGCCGCAGCTTCGTGATTTGGGGACGCTTCGTAGCACCATTCGTGATCTGCAAGCTGAGATCAAATCCGACCCCACTAAGTATCAAACGCTCGGCTTGCGATTGAAGATCATTGCGGCCCAGATCCCCACCGAAGGGAACGCCATCGAGGAACACCTCGTTTCTAAAGCAATGGTCGAAAACCTTCGTGAACTGTCGGAACAGTATGTTCAAGATTCGGTGGTGCAAGCCTTCGTGGCACAACGCTTCGCCGCTGCCAATGAGCCCGAACTTGCTCAAAAAGCTCTTGAACAATATTCGGATCTTGAAGCCGTCACGGACCTGCAAAAGGAACTGTTGAAAGCACAGATAACGCTTGCCGGTGGCCAGATCGAAGACGCGGTCTCGATCCTCACCAAATACGCCGAGGAAAATCCCGAAGACGGCGGTGTGGCGTTACTAAGAGCCGCCGAAGTTGCCAAGCAAACCAAAGATCGCAAGTTTGCCTATGACACGCTGGAAAAGATTCCAGCCGATATGAGATCTCCTTCGATCGTCTATCAAGCTTATCAACTTGCCTTGGCCAACGAAGACCAGCCAGCGGCCGATCGGAAGCTTGCTGAATTGCATCAGTTGGAGTCACACACCGACGCCAATCCCGGGGTTTACTCGCTGTACGTCGAGACTCGAAACATTATCAATGAATTGCTGTCGCGTCCCGGTGAGATCGAGCGAAACGATCCTGCTTTGGTGAAAGCCAAAGCGAACGTGAATAAACTCCTTGACCTGCGTCCCTATTGGGGGAACGTGATCGCGCTCAAAGGCTGGATTGCCTATGCCAGGCCTCGGTATGATGACGCAATCGAATTGCTGCAACGCGGAATTGCCGCCGGTGACTCGCAAATGCGCACTCGAATGCTGTTGTTGCGTGCGTTGGCCATGACGCGACAAGGAGCCAAAGCCGAAGCGGAACTGAAAAAGTTGAGCTTCATCACGGGCGTCGATTTGGATCCCTACGATAACGTCTCCATTCAGGTCGCCTTTCAAGACGGACGTTTTGACGAAGCTCTGAAAATGGCCGAAGATCTGATCGCCGAAACACCCAATGATGTGACCGCTTACTTGGTTTACGCCAACGCGTTGACGGTGCAGTGGAAACAGTTCAAAGCAGATCAGCAAAAACCTGGCGACGCAGCAGCCAAGGAAAAGATCGATCAGGCGTTGCTTCAGATTCGCTCGGTGCTCGACAAAGCGCTCAAACTAGCCGGTACCTCCGAAAAGCGGGCCGCCGTGGTCGATGTCGAATTGCGCTTGGCCATTGAGGCGGGCGATATCGAACTGGTCGAAGAAATCTCAAGCCGGATTCAGTCCGGCAAACTAAGCGAAGCAGACAAACTGATTCTTAAGGGCAAAGCTCTGTTGGCAAAAGGTGACCGCGATGAAGCGCTCACAACACTGTTGTTGGCCAACCAAAAACGTCCGTCTCCCGAACTCGCCATCACGTTGTCCGAACTGTTGCTTGACCGTGAGGATGCCGACCAACGAGTCGCTGTTTTGAAAGCCGCTGTCAAACGTTTTCCTAGCAACAACCGGTTACGCAACCAATTGGCTCGGGTTTTGATCGAAACCGCGCAATCTGAAATCGATTGGGAACAGATTTCTGAGCTACTCGTCGAGGGCGATATTCCCAACTTGGAAAATCAATTCTCGTACGCCGTCATGCTGGCCTCCCGCGGAAGTTCCTTGCAACGTCGTCAAGCGGTTGACATGCTGCGTGAACTTGGCAACGGGAATGTGAGCTTCAGCGTGCTGGCCAAGCGGACTCAGGCCGCCTTGATGTCCGAATTATCCTTGCGCGATGAATCGTTGGATGATGAAAGCCGGACGGCTTATCAGGGCGAAGCCCAGCAACTGTACATCGAGTTGTGCGGGATGCCCAAACCCAGCAAAGCGGATTACGTTCAGTACTGCAAGTTTCTGATTGCACTCAAGGGCGATGACTCGCTGCGGGAAGTCGATCGACTTGTGACACGTCTGGAACAGCTGCCTAACTCAGCCATCGACGTCTATCAGATCCAACTCGCACGCGCTTACGCATCCGGTGAAGCAAGCCGGTTCGGTGCCATCACAAAAGACTGGACCAAAAGCAGAGGGGCCAATGATCAGATCAAGGACCCCAGTGCAATCTCTGTGATTGCCGGGGCGGCACTGATGCAGAATGGCGAGATCGAAGAAGGGTTGAAGTACTACAAAAAAGCATACGAGTTGTCCTCCGAACGGCTCACCGATTACGTTCTCGCCCTCTCACGCGATAGTCGACATGGTGAGACGGCTGAACTCTGCCTGCGGCACTATCAGAAACACGGCGACGTCGTGTCCGCCACTCTGATGACCGAAGCACTATTGGCTCTGGATGCCGACTTCATGAAACGCGAGCATTCGGAAGTGCTCTCCCAAGCGGTAAAGGACTACCCAGAGAACGTGGTTTTGCTCGAAGCGATCGGCACCCTGTCCATGCAACGCAATGATCATCAACAAGCCATCGGGATCTATCAACAAGTCGTTGAATTGGAACCCCGACGCGTGCGAGCGTTGAACAATCTGGCGATCGCGTTGGCTGAAACGCCCGGCCGCGAACGAGATGGTTTGCAATATGTGGATCAGGCCATCAAGTTAGTTGGCGGCAATCCAGAACTTTTGGATACCCGTGGGACGGTGCTCTTGCGAGCCAAGGACTACGACTTGGCGATCGAAGCGTTTTCCCAAGCGATGGAGTTAAGCAAAGATCCACGCTTTCAATTTCACAAGATTCAAGCGCTGGTCGGCAAAGGTGATCACAACGCTGCGGCAAAGTTATGGAAATCGCTTGACCGCGAAAACTTGAATCCGCGCGGTTTGACCGCCAATGAACGAGAATCGCTCGAGGAATTAGCGAAACGATATGATGGCTCAGCTGCGGTTCTGCAGTAGAGCAATGCGAACCGCCGTTGAGTCCCTTAGAGGCCATTAACGGGGGCTTGTTTCACATCGAAATGGGCTGCGAAAAGAAACTTTAGAAGATGGTTAAAAAACACCTTTCTAGGGTGATTTTCACTCGCAAATCAACGCAGGTTGATGAAGATGTTACCTACCCCTGGAAGACCAGTACCCAAGCCTACCTTGCAGATGAGCACAGAGCAAAAAACTAAACCAGTTTCTAGCGAGAAAGTTCGTTCGGACAGTGCCGCCAGTGTGCGTGGTAAGTCTCGAATCGTGGCGGTTTCGTTGCTGTTAGTGATCACTTTAGTATCGGGTTCGGTACACGCTTACTTGGATGGACGCTTCGTCGATCAAGAGCTTGCCGGTCGCCGTGCAGAAGCCATCACCGCTTTGCCAACAAGCTTTGGCGATTGGACGATGATCAGCGAAGAGCAGCTTGACGGGGCGGCTTCTGAATTGCTTCGTCCACACGGTTCGATTGTGCGGAACTATCGCAATTCAGAGTCAGGGGCAACAGTGAAATTCGCGATGATCCTTGGCCCACGTGGTCCGGTCGCCGTTCATACACCTGAGATTTGTTACCGCTCAACCGGTAATGCACCCAGTGGCGCACGACGCGCGACAGAGATTAAAACGGAACAGCACACGCATCAGGCGTGGACGCTGGAATTTAAAGATAAGCAATCGGGGGAAGCCTCGCTTCACGTGCTTTACGCATGGAGTGATGGAGGCGCTTTTGCAGCTGCCGAGCAACCGAGATTTTGGATGGTCGAAAACCTCTACAAAATCCAGCTCGCCAGCCCCAGTCTTGGAGACGGCACCAACCATGGTTTGCAGTTTCTAACCGATTTTATGCCTCTCCTCGAGAAATGCATTCTTTAAGGGCATCAATCTTGATTGAGTCAATAATGGATGATCAACACAGCGAAAAGGATCGTACTTCAGTGAGCACACTCACCATTCCACAGCAGAACACTCAACAGACCAGTGAGTTGTTCCCCAACGACAAATTGAAGGCTGATGCGAAGTCTCAGGCGTTATCTCGTGCCCGTTACTTCCGCCACAAGAACCTTGCCGAACGCATCATCGGTGCCGTTCTGTTTGTAATGACAGCGCCCGTGATGATTGTCGTGGCGGTCTTGGTCAAACTGACTTCTCACGGTCCAGCGATCTACCGCCAGGAGCGACTGGGAAAGCACGGTGAAGTGTTCGAGGTTTTGAAGTTTCGCTCCATGTACAGCGATGCCGAAAAGGATGGCAAGCCCGTCTGGTCCTCCAAACGCGATAGTCGCATCACTCCGCTCGGTCGATTCTTGCGTGCGTCCCACCTCGATGAGCTTCCCCAGCTTTGGAACGTCGTGATGGGAGACATGGTCTTGACCGGTCCTCGCCCAGAACGTCCCAAGATCTGCGACGTCTTAGCCGGTCAGATCGATGGTTACTATCGCCGCAATGCCGTGAAACCAGGCATCACCGGCTTGGCACAAATCAACCTGCCACCAGATGAAACCTTGGCTGACGTCAAGCGAAAGCAGTTTCTCGATTTGCATTACATCGAGCACGCCGGTTGGTTATTGGATTTTCGAATGATCATGGCGACCGTCCTTCGCATCTTTTTCATCAAGGGTGAAAAAGCCATGGGGATGATGGGGCTTTGCCGCCGATCGTTGGTTCGGGCAAGTGTTGTCACCACAGAAGACGACAACCGGCATCCCTTTGATGATCCGCGCGTCAAACGTATCGATGGTGAATCCACTGGCGATCAGGTCGTTCATGTTTGCGATCAACAGCACGCCACCAGTGAACTGGCTTCCCATCTAGAGAACGCCGGTCGTCCGCCCGCTTCTCCCAGATAAGGTTTTCAAAGCATTTGGCTGGAATGCAAGCGAGATCCATTGGCCAGGAAGACTCTCTTCAGCAGCTCCCTGACCCGCCATAAAGCCATCACACCAGCGCCGCACCGTAGGGTGCGTGCTTGCACCCACCAGTTCCGCACCAACGCCGCACCCCACAAAAGCACCAGCGCACGTGCCAATCCATACAAAGCGTCGTTCAAACGTTATGACACATGGTTTCTTTGTGTGGAAATCACCCGGCAGGGTTAATTTTGAAATCTGCATCTATAATCCCCTCCGCCAGGCGGTCAGATTGACAACTTGCTGACGAGATGCCCCATCGGCATGAGACGGCGCGACGACACGTTCCAGGCAAGCGATTGCTTCTGCTGAACAAGTTCGACGGGTTTTCGATTGCTGACTGAGATTGTTGCAACGAGACAGAGCGTCCAAGGAGGAGCGCCAAGACGATCGCAGGATGCGTTCATCCGACTTGTTCGTTGATTGTAGCGAATTCAACGACGCGACATTGAAAACTGTTCCAAAGTGCCTGCCCCAGCGTCCAAAATAATCCACGCGATGACCATCGACGTCGAAGACTATTTCCAAGTCTCCGCGATGGAGGATTGCGTGCAGCGCGATCAGTGGGACAGCATGGAAAGTCGGGTGCAACAAAGCACTGATCGGATGCTGGCGTTACTGGAACGCTGTGACGTGCAAGGGACGTTTTACATTTTGGGTTGGGTTGCTGAGCGGTTTCCGCAGCTTGTCCAGCGGATTGCAAATGCGGGCCACGAAATCGCTTCGCATGGGTACTGGCATCGGTTGGTTTACACGCAGACGCCGGAACAGTTTGCTAAGGATCTGCAAGACAGTTGCAGCGCGATTGAATCGGCTTGCGGAGTGCGTCCGACTGCTTACCGGGCACCCAGTTTCTCGATCACTGAAAAGTCACTGTGGGCGTTGGATGTCTTGGTCGAACAAGGCTTTACTGACGACAGCAGTGTCTTTCCGATCACAGGGCATGATCGCTACGGAATCCCGAATGCGAAGAAAGAGATTCACAACTTAGAAACCAAATCAGGCTGCTTGCAAGAGTTTCCGCCGTCGGTTGGCAAAGCGATGGGATGTCCCGTACCAGTAGGCGGTGGCTACTTCCGACTGTTGCCGTCGAATGTAACGTGCAAGGCGATCCAAGCGATTGAGCGTCGCCAGCATCCAGCCATGTTTTATATCCATCCTTGGGAAGTTGATCCGGGTCAGCCCAAAGTGAATGGCTTGTCGCGCAAAGCAGCATTCCGGCATTACGTCGGCCTAAAGAACACTGAAGACAAATTGCAGCGACTGATGCAGCGAGTGAAGTTTGGAACGATGAGTCAAGCCATTGCTTGTCACCGTCAGTCTGAAGCAGAAAACAGCGAACAGGAAATGAATCAGACCGCCTAGGTCACCGGTTCAATTTCCGTCGCAATCAAACAAACCCCAAGGTTGGCAAAAACAAAACTGTCACCCAAAGGGACGAAGTCCGCGCCACCAGAACCACTCACCCACAAACATCACCCTCCTGCTCGCAGGAGTGCCCCGTGTCCACCCCGCACTAGCAACTCTCCCCAGGGAGAGTTCAGTCAACACACCCAACATAAAACCCTCCCGCTTGCGGGAAGTTCGAGCCTAAGCGAGGGGAGGGTTCCCGTTCCCTCTCCGCCCTCGCAACTCGCCCCTCGCAACTCGCAACTTTTCCCTCATTCCCCTTGCCCCCACTTCTTCTCCTCACCCACCGATACCCCTATCCGCCGAACCGTGGCGATAGAATTCGCTCCTACAACCTGCTGCGCGTCCTGGCGCAGCATTATTCGGTGACGCTTGCTTGTCCGCATGACGAACCCGTCACCGACCAGCAGTTAAACCACGTCAAGCAATTGACTGATCGGGTCATTACCTTTCCGCAGACGAAAGCGAAGTGGTTAAACGCTGGAACGCGGTTTGTTTCTGGGCGAAGCATCACCGAAGGGGTGTTCTTCAATCGGAAGGTTGCCAATCAAATCATCCAGCAGCACCAGTCGAGGCCGTTTGAGGCTGCCGTCGTGTTTTGCTCCAGCATGTATCCCTACGTCGAGAATAAACCGTTCGATAACTTGACCAAGGTTGTCGACTTGGTGGACGTCGATAGTAAGAAATGGCAGCAGTTGTCGGACGAAGCTTCGGGTGCAAAGCGAGCGATCTATCGTCGTGAATACAAAACAGTACGCAAGTTAGAGCAGCAGATCGCGGATCAAGCAGACGCTGTGGTTTTGGTCAGTGAAGACGAAGCGAAAGTGTTTCGGCAGGAAGTGCCTGGTCGAGCACCGGTTTACGGGATCAGCAACGGAGTGGACACGGAGTTCTTTCAGCCCCCGAAAGCGGCGAGGTCAGATCGAACGGCAGCGTGCAAGTTGGTGTTCACCGGTGTGATGGATTACACGCCCAATGTGGAAGGCATGCTGTGGTTTTGCAAAGAGATCTTTCCTGGCGTCCATGCCCAAACCAATGCGACCTTAACGATTGTTGGCCGACGACCCGTTGCAGCGATTGAGCAGTTGAGTGAACAGCCGGGAGTCGAAGTGACGGGCGAAGTCCCAGACGTGCGGCCGTTTTTAGAGGAAGCGGACATTGGAGTGTCCCCGTTAAAACTGGCCAGGGGAATTCAAAACAAAGTCCTGGAAGCCATGGCCAGCGGATTGCCAGTGATCACCACTCAAGAAGCCGCCGAAGGCATCGATGGCAAGCACGGCAGCGAGTTTTTGATCGCCGACACAGTGTCTCAATGGCAAGAGAGTTTACAAGCCTTGTCAGCAGACCCGAAACAGCGTTCCCAGATCGGTCAAACCGCACGCAACAAAGTCCAAGCCCACTACGGCTGGCACGCCAAGCTAAGCCCCATCCTAGACCTCCTCTAGCATCCCCGCTTTCAACCCACCCCGCCACCATCGAGCCTCGTCCAGGGGAACGTTCCCATTTCCACTCCCCTAGCAACTCACCCTCGCAACTCGCAACTAGCCCCTCGCAACTCCCAATGCCCTCACCCATCAAAGTCGGATTCGTCATGCACGTGATGCAAGTCGCGGGCGCCGAGGTCTTGGTGCGACAGATCATTGAGCAACTTGGCGACAAGATTTCGCCAACGATTCTGTGCTTGGATGCGGTGGGAACGATCGGTGAGCAATTGATGCAATCCGGTGTGCCGCTCACGGTTTTAGATCGCAAGCCGGGGATGGACTGGGGCGTTGCCAAGCGGATGTCGGATGTCGTCAAGGCGCAGCAGATTCAGGTCTTGCACGCCCACCAGTACACTCCGTTCTTTTACGCCGCCTTGGGGCGATTGCGGCACCGCATGCCGGCCAAGATTCTGTTCACCGAGCACGGTCGACACTATCCGGATATCGTTTCATGGAAGCGTCGTTGGGCCAACAAAGTTTTGTTGCAGCGTTATGCAGACAAAGTGACCGCGTGCTGTGATTTTAGCACCCAAGCCTTGCACAAGATCGAAGGGTTTCCAAAGGCGTTTACGCTGGCCAATGGAGTCGACATGGCCGAACTGCCCGCGCGTGGTGATGAACAGCAGACGCGGGAACTGCGCAGCCGTCTTGGGCTGGATTTGGATCGCCCCTACGCAGCCTGCATCGCGCGGTTTCATGCAGTCAAAGATCATGCCACGTTGATTCGCGGTTGGCAGCGAGTTCATCAGCAGTTGCCCGAGGCACGTTTGTTGCTGGTCGGTGGCGGGGAAGAAGAGAGCCAGTTGCGAGAGCAAGTCACTGGCATTGAAAAGAGCCAGGCGGGATTTCAGGATTCGGTTCAGTTCCTGGGTATCCGCCACGACGTCCCGGACATTCTGCGAGCCATTGACGTCTTCACCCTGACCAGTGTCAGTGAAGCCGCTTCGCTGACCTTGCTAGAGGCCATGGCCAGCCAGTGCGCCAGCGTCGTCACGGCGGTGGGCGGCAACGGAGAGCACCTGCGACAAGGAACCGACGGATACTTGGTTCCCCGAGCGGACGACCAAGCCCTCGCCAGCAAGCTCGTCGAGCTCTTAACCAACAAGCAAAAAGCAAAAAGCACAAAAAATGGGCCACAGCGCCCGAGAGCAAGTCCAAACCCAGTTCAACCTCAACACCGCCGTCGACCACTACTATCAGCTCTACGAAAGTTTAGTAGCGAGTACCCCACATTAAACCCTCCCGCTCGCACGAGGCGCGAGCCTGTGCCAGGGAAAGGTTCCCGTTTCCTGTCCGCAACTAGCCCCTAGCAACTAGCCCCTAGCAACTAGAAACTTTTTCCTACCAACTCCTCCATGCCTAAATCGCTTTTCCGTCTATTAGCGATCCTTTGCATCAGCCCTTTGTTGGTCAGCTATTTTGTTTTGGGAGTGGTGGCAAACCGGGATGGCTTGCTGGAGTCCCATTCGCAGTTGCTTTCGATGCTGCCTGGCAAACTGGGCAGTTACCTTCGCGTGGCGTTTTATCGATTCACCATCGCGCACTGCGACCCCACTGCGACGATCAGCTTTGGCACACTGTTTTCCAAGACGAACGCTCAGTTACACCGTCACTGCTACATCGGTCCACGCTGCATGCTTGGAGACGTCATCATCAGCGAAGACGTTTTGTTGGGACCGGCGGTTCAGGTTCCTAGCGGGCCGCACACACATGGTATCGACGACTTAGACACGCCCATCCGTTTGCAACCGGGCAGACGTCAAACGATCACGATCAACCGAGACACCTGGGTGGGAGCCGGATCAATCATCCTGGCAGACGTCGCCGAGCAAAACGTCATCGCCGCCGGCAGCATCGTCACCAAGCCCACCGAACCAAGAACCATCAACGCCGGCATCCCCGCCAAAAAAATCAAAGACCGCTAGCCCCTAGCAACCAGCCCCCTCGAAACTAGCCCCCTCGCCCCTAGCAACTCGCCCCCTAGCTCCTAGCAACTCGCCCCCTAGCTCCTAGCAACTCGCCCCTCGAAACTAGCAACTCGAAACTAGCCCCTCGAAAACTCGCCCCTAAAACCCATGTCAACCATCGACGCCCAAACAGACTCTGACGCCACCGACGTTGCGTCTCGGTCGAACTACGAGTTAATCATTGAGCCGCGCAAGGGGCTCCAATTGTTCGATTGGAAAGAGCTCGTGGCCTACCGTGATCTGTTCCGTTTCCTGATCTGGAGGCAGATCAAGGTGCGTTATGCGCAGAGTGCGATTGGGATTGGCTGGGCCATCATCCAGCCCTTGTTCTCGATGTTGGTGTTCACGATCATTTTCGGCAATTTGGCCAAAGTGGATTCCGATGGGGCTCCCTATGCGTTGTTCAGCTTGGCGGCCTTGTTGCCGTGGACGTATTTCAGCAACGCGATCACCGACGGCGTGCAGAGTTTGGTCAGTGAAGCGAACATGTTGCGGAAGATTTACTTTCCCAGGCTGATGCTTCCGTTGTCTGCGGTGGCGGCCAAGTTGGTGGACTTTGGCATTGCGGCGGTGATGATGGTTGTGATGATGATTGTGTTTCAGTATCCACCGTCGATTCAAATCGTTGCCTTGCCGTTGGCGATCATCGTGATGTTGATCACGGCCAGTGGAGTCAGCGTGTGGCTGACCGCGTTGGCGGTTCAGTACCGAGACATCAAGCACGGGATGAACTTTCTGGTGCAGTTACTGATGTACGCCAGTCCGGTCGTGTACGCTGCTTCGATCATTCCAGAGAAGTATCGCCTGCTTTACGCGATCAACCCGATGGTGGGCGTGATCGAATCCTTCCGCGCCGCCATTTTGGGCACCACCTCCATCCCTTGGGACCTCCTAGGCGTCGGCTTCCTCTCCGGCACCATTCTCCTGATCACCGGCCTCGCCTTCTTCCGCAGCAAAGAAAAGATCTTCGCAGACGTAGCTTAGGAGTTGCTAGTTCTCGAGTTGCTAGTGGCTAGTTTTCGAGTGGCGAGTGATTCGATGTGGCGAGTGGACACGTTGAGGGAAGATGAAGCACGAAACGCTTGATGTTTGGAAACGCGCTTGTCAGTTGAGTGTGGCGTTGTACTTGCATACTCAATCGGTCAGGGATTTTGGATTTCGTGATCAGCTCACGCGGAGCGGCCTATCGGTTCCCTCAAATATCGCCGAAGGGTATGAGCGTGATAGCGACAAAGAGATTGCTCGGTTTTTGACGATCGCGAAAGGCTCTGCAGCGGAACTGCGAACACAATTATTCATTGGGGTTAAGGCAAAGATATTGCCAGAAGAAATCGGATTGGAGTGGGCGGAGGAAGCCGAGCAGTTAGCAAGAATGTTGGCAGCACTGATCCGGCGGCATCGTTCACGAAATTAGGCCGGTTTTTACCCCTAGCAACTAGACACTAGCAACTAAATCCCTATGTCCCCCATCATCTCTGTCGAAAACCTTTCCAAGGCCTATCGGATCGGCGCAAAAGAAGAGGTCCCAGACACCCTTGTTGGTGCAGCGAAGGGCATTCTGAAAGCGCCGTTTAAGAATCTCTCGCGGTTACGTGGATTGGATACCTCTGCATCGAGCGATGAGGGTTCTGGTTCTGAATCCGACATTCTTTGGGCATTAAAAGACGTCTCGTTTGAAGTCAACGAGGGAGATGTGGTTGGGATCATCGGCCGCAACGGAGCTGGCAAGAGCACGCTGTTAAAGGTACTCAGCCGGATCACCGAACCGACCAGCGGGCGCGCCGTGATCCGTGGTCGAGTGAGCAGTCTGTTGGAGGTCGGCACAGGTTTTCACCCCGAGTTAACGGGCCGAGAGAACGTCTACATGAACGGCACCATTCTGGGCATGACCAAGAAGGAGATCGATCGCAAGTTCGACGAGATCGTCGACTTCAGTGAGATTGAAAAGTTTCTTGACACTCCTGCAAAACGCTACTCCAGTGGAATGCAGGTTAGACTCGCTTTCGCGGTGGCCGCACATCTGGACCCAGAGATTCTTATCGTTGATGAAGTGCTTGCTGTCGGCGATTTGGAGTTTCAAAAAAAATGTCTGGGCAAAATGAAACGCGTTTCTAGATCAGGACGAACCGTTCTTTTTGTAAGCCACAACATTCCAATGATCGAACAACTATGCACTCGCGGGATTGCGTTGAAAAATGGGGGCATAAGTGCAGTCGGCACTGTCCCTGAGGCGTTGGCAGATTATTGCGTGTCTTCCGTTTCAAGCCGCTACAGCACTGAAAGTTTTAACGAAACCTCTGATCAAATTCGGGGAATTGATCTTCGTGACGCATTGGGGAACTCCGTATCCAGTATCCAATGTGGAGACAGTCTAAAGATCATCGTTGACTATCGACTCAATTCTATCGTTGAGAAGCACCAATGTTGTATTGAAGTCAATGACAGCCTCGATAGGAAGCTGTTCACGATAGGGTCGTTCCTTTCAGGCGAGGTTAATCGGGGTGAGAGTTGTTCCAAGGTCGTTGGGACGCTTCCGTCGGTAGATCTCGCACCCGGTACTTATACGATGAAAGTGCGGATTGGTACGTTAGCAAGGAATGTAGGTGAGTGTACGGTAGCAGACCATATTTCATTTGAGGTCAAGACTGCTGACTACTACGGTGGACTGAGAGCACCTGATAGCTTTCGTGGCCCAATGTTGGCGCGCTCTTCCTGGGTGTTCTCGGAATAAGACACAAACACCGCAGTATAAAATCACCGGCTCACGGTGAATCCAATTGTTCTCTTTCAGTTTGCGACATGCGGTTGTCCGCCTCATAAATCGACGGGACTAGAATCGCCTTTTGAAAAGTCGCGTCAGCCGTTTACAGATGATCAGAACGAAATCTTGTGACAGGGTAACTTCCGCCGATGTGTATCACGCTCTGTGACATTGGGTCACCCCGGAATGTGTCACGTGACGAGATGATGATGCCTTCGGTATAGGCAAAGAAACTTTTTCAGGCAAACGCATTGAATTCATGTCAAATTCACTTTCTTAAACATTGTTCCCGAAAGATATGTTCATCAAAAAATCACTAGTCGCGGCATCGTCCATGATTGCGCGACGTCCCAGGAAGCGTAACGGAGTTGTTGTCTGCTCAGCACCCGTTCCTGAGCGCAATCGAGGTGACCAGGCGTTGTTAAACGTGGTTGTGAATGAGCTTCGGGATCGAGACGTAGGTCCGATCCTTCTGTTGAGCACGAGTAACCAGCCGATTGATTCTATTGCTGAAGACCAAGATGTGACGATTCGCGAAGATTTGTTCTCGCTATTTTTGACAGATCGGTGTTTCTCAGAGTCCCTGTTGTTTCCGCATCTAGTTTCCAGATACCGCCACTTTCTTGTCATTGGTGCTGACGTTCTCGATGAGGGATACAGCGTCATGCGCAGCAAAGCAACAATGGACGCTATCCAAGTTGCCAGCCGCCTGAAGTTGCAGACACGAATCTTAGGGTTCAGCATCAATGGACCTCCGTCTCCTGGGCTAAAGGATCGCCTCGACAGTCTAGGCCGTACAACAAGACTTTTTGCACGAGACCCTATGTCGTATAAACGCATGGAAGAGGCAGGAGTGTCTGGCGTCGAGCAAAGTGGAGATTTAGCATTCCTACTAAAACCTGCAGACGAATCAGCAATTGATCCTGTAGTCATGCGTTTTGTCTCTGATCATCGAGATAAATTGATCGGGCTCAATTTGACTGAAGTCGTGTTCGGCATGTATGGGAAAACAGAGGAAAAACTGTCGATCGTTGCCGAGGCATGTAAGACGCTAGCGGAGAAGGATGGCTTGCGATTTCTGCTGCTTCCGCACGATGAACCGGAGGGCGTTGAATTCATGCGGCAGTTCCTTGTCCGGCTTGGCGCGGACGCCGACGAATGGGCTCGTCTCGTTGCTCCGCTGCCGCACTGCAGTCATTTAAAGTTTCTCGCAGGACAATGTAAGCATGTCTTTACTGCACGGCTTCACCTAGGGATTGCGACGTTAGGTATGAATCGCCCGGTTACAGGGTTCCCGTATCAAGGTAAGTTTGAAGGCCAGTTTGGGCTGCTCGGTCTGTCTTGTGATGGCCTGATCGGGCCGGAGAGATTCCCCACAAACGTCGAACAGATGGCTGACTTGATGCGAAAACGCATTGAGAAGAGTGAAGAGTTGGCGCAGACCATTGCAGAAAATCTTCCCAACGTGAAGCGTCTTTCTCGGTTCAACTTCGACGGAATTGGAGGCACTTGAAATGACTCGTCCTGCTATCAGTGTTATCATTCCGTGCTACAACCGCGAAGAAATTTTGCCCAGGGCAATCGCTAGCGTCCTTAATCAGAGCGTTGCGGCGTGTGAAATCATAGTGGTTGATGATGGTAGTTCGGACCGATCCGCTCAAGTGGCGGCTGAACTTCATTCGTCGGTTCAAGTAATCACACAAAAAAACGGCGGCGCAGCATCTGCCCGAAACGCGGGAATCGAGATTGCTCAAGGTGACTGGATTGCTTTCCTTGATAGTGACGACGAATGGCATCGCTCCAAGCTTGAAAAACAGCTGGCTGCGGCGGAGCGATACGAACAAGCCGACTTGATCTTTTGTGACACCGAGACGATTGATGATCAAGGTGTTGCAATGCCATCAAGATTCGCTCTTGGTGGAGTTCATCAAAACACAGAAGTAGTTGATGGGCACTATGCGTTAATGTGTGAGGACCTCTTTCCGCATCTGCTCACAAATTCACGGGTGATCACTTCGGCGGTTCTCGTTCGAAATGGTCTGCGTGATCTTCACTTTGCGGCGGATATCTGGGGAGCGGAAGACTGGTATCTCTGGATGGTTCTCTCAAAAAACGTAAGGTTTGCTGTGGTCGACGAAGTCTTGGTCACAATGTATCAGCAGGGTGACAATATTAGCGGGAAGAAAGGGCGTCTCTATCGCAACTGCCTAGAAGTTTTGCGAAGGTTGGAGCAAGTGGAACCAGATGGTTCTGAGTTGCAGCGCAAGATTCAGTTTCTTTGTCGCGAAACCTGTTCCGGAGCGATTTATTTTTCAATTCTTGCTGGCGAGACACAAGCGGCGCGTGAGCTAATCCGATCGGAGCCGAACAATCTTTCGGCCACTAAAAAGAAGATGTACTCCACTTTGCTTACCATCTGCCCATCAATGCTGCGGCAAGCGATGCGGACGCGCAAATCTGAAGCCCGCTGGTAAGCGATGATCGAACCCGGTTATCAACACGTCCGACAATTCACCTGGCAACGCTGCGCGGAACAGACTGTCTTGCCTCTCATGGAATTGGAATTTTGCCTCCGGTGAATTAATCTCACCCCCCGAGGAGAATTCTGATGACAAAAAAACGACGATCTTTCACCGCGTCACAGAAGGCTGATGCGGTTCGCAGGCATCTTAAAGACCAAATTCCTGTCTCGCAGATCGCTGACGAGATGCACGTCCAGCCAACGATGATCCACAACTGGATCAATTCCGTGCTTCAACAGGCTGAACGCTCTTTTGAGTCGCCGCGATCGACGAAGGCTGAAACGTCCAAGCACGATGCCAAGCTCCAGAAGATGCGTGAGAAACTCGACGCTAAGAACGAAGTCATCTCTGAGCTGATGGAGGAGAACATCCGCTCAAAAAAAGAAAATGGGGAGCTCTAACCGGTCGCTGGGTTCCTCACGATACACGAGACCAAATCGTCGATTACATCAACCATTGGACGAAACAAACTGAGCTGCCTGCAAAGCAACTGCTGCTGTGGCTTGGCTTGGCTTGGCGGCCAACAAGTTCCACACCTGGAAGAAACGCTACGGAATGGTCAATGACCACAACGGAAAGATCCCTCGCGACTGGTGGCTCGCGGATTGGGAGCGGCAAGCCATTGTCGCGTTCCATGACAAGAATCCACTGGAGGGTTATCGCCGATTGACTTTCATGATGCTTGACGATGCCATCGTTGCGGTGAGCCCTTCGACGGTTTATCGCGTTCTCAAAGCAGCGGGGCGTTTGGACCGCAAATCCGCGACCAAGTCGCTCAAAGGAACAGGCTTCAAACAGCCTAAAAAGCCGCATAGCCATTGGCATACCGATGTTTCTTACATCAACGTTGGTGGAACGTTTTTTTACTTGATCACGGTACTCGATGGCTTCAGTCGTTACATCGTGCACCATGAACTTCGCGAGTCGATGACGGAAGTGGATATTGAGATTGTGATTCAAGCAGCGCTGGAAAAACATCCCGGTGTGAAGCCCCGAATCATCAGCGACAATGGTCCGCAGTACATCGCGAAAGACTTTAAAGCATTCGTTCGCTTCAACGGTTTGACGCATGTGACGACGAGTCCTTACTACCCGCAAAGCAACGGAAAGCAGGAGCGATTTTACGGGACGTTGAAGACGGAGTGCATTCGTCCCAATCCGCCGCGAGATCGTGACGAAGCGGTCAAGCAAATAGCTGCTTATGTGTGTCATTACAACGAGACGCGTTTGCACAGCGGGATCGGTTACATCACGCCAGCGGACTGCTTGAATGGCCTGTCCGGCGAGATCCATGCAGAGCGTGATCGCAAGCTTGAAGAAGCTCGTTCACGCCGTCGCGAGCAAGCATCACTTGCAATCGCGAGCTGATGTGAGAGACTGAGAGAACTTGGTCGGAGGATAGGGCACTGGTGAGGACCAACCCGAGCGCCGTGCCAAGTGAAACGTCGAAGGGCAGCGGTGTCAGACGATGCCGCTACTCTTCCCTTCGATGTTTCCACAATGCGAAAAACCTTCGGGCAGGATGCCTGATCTTCACGGCAGGAAGCCGCCATCCTGTACTACTCGCCGGTTAGCAAATTCCAATTCCCGTTGAACCAAGACAATCGAGCCTGCCAAGACTGGCCAGTCTGGCTACGCCTTGCTTTAGAGACGCAGTTTTGCGCTGTCGACAGAGCATTGGTTCAGATGCATGAGGGGCAAGATCAGATCACAAAGAAACGGTATCAATTGTCCAAGTACCGCCTCGATGCGATTGATTCACTAGTCAACGAAGGTATGGTTCCCGAGTCGTACAAAACAGCGTTGTTAGCGGAACAGTCTAGGGAACTGGTGAGTTACGTGTATCAGGCATTGCACACTTGGCGATTTAACGAAATCGGGCACGCTCTAAAGCGGATTCCTGTGGAACATCTCGGAGCGGTGCGATATCTGATTTATAAGTTGGCTGCTTCTTTTCCGAAAGCGTGTTCACGTTCATAACCAATTGTCGTTCGGTCACTCGCTATCAGCGGCTTGCTATTGTTCTCGGCGCTTGGTCTAACATCAAGGCCGCTAAGGCCGTAGTCTCTATTGCAAAATGCTTGGTCAGTTAATTGTCTACCCGCTTTTCTGCCTCTTGTGCGTGGCGGGAGTCGTGCGCCCCTGGATCGGCCTGGTCGGATTTTACGGTTGGGTCATCCTAGAGCCCCAATGGAATTGGCGTTGGAGTATTTCGCAGGATTTTCAGTTCCAGAAATACATCGCAATCGCAACGCTTGCGGGCTGGTTACTGAGTGGAGCAAAGGTCCCTCATTTGAGTCGTGGTGCGCTCGTCGGGATCTATTGCCTTGTCGCATTTTTGATCCTCGGATTTATCAGCCAAGCACAGTCAATTGATCCAGAATTGAGCAGTTTCTACATGTCCAACATGTGGAAAATTGTGATGATGGCCGTCCTTGCGATTCTTCTGATCGATCGCCCTGAAAAGGTATGGATAGCGTTAATCGTGTGCTCCGTCGCGCAGGGCTACTCGGCGTTTCGAATCAACGAGCAGTACTTCCAGGACGGCTATTGCTTGTATGCGTATCGTCCGTGGGGGACGAAGGGAGATAATAACCTCTATTCCAATCTGACGGTTCCCTTGATTGCGTGTTCGATCGCGGTGGCAATCTATTCAAAGAAAAACTTGATCCGCTACGGTTGCGGTTTTATCGCCATTTTGCAGATCCACCAGATCATGTTGCTTCAGTCCCGCGGAGCCATGTTAGCATCCATGATGATGGCGTTGATCATTGTTTGGGCCATGCCCAAGAATCGTTTTACGATTCGCTCGACGATCTTTTGTATCATCGCCACGATCTTTTTAGCTGGCCCATCAGTGGTCAAAGAGTTCTCGTCAAGTTTTGAATCAGATGGAAACCGTGACGCTTCTGCGGATAGTCGCTTTTACCTCTGGAAGGCTGGTGCTGCAATCACTCAGGATTATCCGCTCTTGGGTGTTGGTCCTTATGCTGGGCAGCGTTTGGTTCCAAGCTACTACGAGGGCGAGTTAGACACAACACGAAAGGGATTGCACAATCTTGCCTTTGAAATTTCCACGGGATTTGGGATTCCGGCTACCGTTCTGTATTTTGCGTTTTTCATGATCCCATGGTTCTCTGTTTGGTCGCTGAGATCGAAATTGGGAAATATGAACAATGCTCAAGATTGGTCTGGGGCGGCCTGTGTCGCGGTGCTTGCCGGGATTCCTGGATATTTGGTTGGTAGTATGTTCTCCAGTGGTGCGTTGTCTGAGTCTTCGTATTGTCTCGCGGCAATTGGTTTGGCAACCGTTTCGGTTGCAAAAAAACGGCCATCGACCGTTGCTCCTTTATCAAATCCGGGACAGAGCGTTGACGTGCAATAACAAGTTGCTGTTGTTATCGGAGATTTTCCCGCCGGCCGTTGGCGGTAGTGGCCGTTGGCTGTCTCAGCTTTACGAACGACTTCCAGGGGAAAAGCTTGTCTTTACTGACATGGTGGAGTCGTGCAATGATCCCGAGTATGTCAACCGGATTCCCTTTGATTTGCTTGAAACGGGCGGGTTTAGCCCGAAAGGGATTGGAAACTATTTTCGGATCCTTCGTCTGCTGAGGCGTGCAACCCGTGATGTAAATCCATCCCATTGCCAGGCAGCGCGAGTCGTTCCCGAGGGTTGGGTTTTGTACCTGTGGAATCGATTTTTCGGTGGACCTTCCTATGATGTGTTTGCTCACGGTGAAGAGGTCAACCTAGAGGCGGTGTCCGAAGGCGGCGTGATGAGTAGCCGCCAGCACCGAATGATGGCGAGGCGGGTGTTTAAAAACGCGGAACGAGTGATTGCGAATTCAACGAATACTGCGTCGATACTCAGGCAGCAGTGGCGCGTTCCAGGGGAAAAGGTGGTCGTGCTTAATCCCGCGATTGATACATCCATGTACCGTCCCGCTGACGATCTGGCGGCAGTGAGGCGTCGGCTGGGATGGGAGAATCGGTTTGTGCTACTGACCGTCGGTCGTCTTCAGCGACGCAAAGGGCAGGATCATGTCATCGAGGCTGTTGATGAGTTGGCCAGCCAAATTCCAAACCTCTTATACGTCGTTGCTGGGGGAGGTGAGGAGTATGGACGATTGCAAACGCTCGTCGCTAACCGTGGGCTGGGTAAGTTTGTGCATTTTGCACAAGGTTTGAGCGATGAATCGTTAATCGAATACTACCAAGGCAGTGACGTCTTTGTGTTGGCGAATCGAAATGTCGGTGCTGATATAGAAGGTTTTGGAATCGTTTTGCTGGAGGCGGCGGGCTGTGCAAAACCGACGATCACTGGATGCACCGGTGGAACCAAGGAAGCGATTGAAGAGGGGGTCACAGGGATGATTGTTGATGGCGCGAGACCAACCGAAATTGCCAAGGCAGTTGTGAAGTTATACGAGACGCCAGATTTGCGAGCTCGCATGGGGCTTAAAGGTCGTAGACGAGTGCTGGACAGCTTTGATTGGTCCACGGTGGTGGCAAGCTTGGACTTTGATTAGTATCGGGACCGGACGTGTGTTGAGTCGAGGTAGCCGGCGAGTCTATTATTTGAAGTGTCACGATTATCGGATCTACGATGAACCTCTCCTATTCAGTCGTCATTTTTGCCTATAATGAGCAGGCCAACATCGAACGCTGTATTGAGAGTATTATGCAGCAGTCCGCTGAAAAACTCCAGGCTGTCTTTGTACTTGCGAACGGTTGCACTGATGCTACCGTTGACCTTGTCAAACGCTGCCAGTCTCGATACGCCCGTTTGCGATTGGTTGAGATCAAGCTTGGAGATAAATGCAATGCTTGGAACACCTATGTCCATTCGATCGCAGACTTGAGCACTGATGTGCATTTCTTTGTCGATGGGGACTGCTGGTTTGAAGTTGACACATTTCCGACTTTAGCTCGCAAGCTAACAGCGACGCCAGGTGCCACCGCTGCGGCCGGGTTTCCGCTGAGCGGTCGCGGTTCAAAGCAGTACTCTGATTGGATCAGAACACGCGAGCATTTGTACGGGAATTGCTATGCACTGTCGAGCGGTTTTCTATCGCATATTCGCGAGTCCACATTCGTATTGCCAGTTGGGTTGATGTGGATTGATTCGGCACTGACGACGATCGTTCATCGAAACTTGGACCGTGATTCGGAATTTGGTCCACCTCATACCGTTCACGTCGAGGGTTACGGTTATCGATTCCGAAATCTAAGCCCGTTTAGACTTTCCGACGTTAGGATGTACCTTTCCAGAATTGTCCGTTATGAGACGGGTAAAATGCAGGAGAAATTCTTCAAGAGCTTGCCTGTCCACGAATGGCCCAGAGATTGTGAGCAAATTAACCGTTCATTGTTGGAGGACGTCTTGGGTGGAAGCGTTACACTGCCTTGGTATGTCAGGAGAAGCGTGATGAGGCGACTTCGGCGTGAAATCAAAAAAGCGTCTCGGTTGGGGCAGGGATATTCTTTGGACGGCGTTTTGCAGTAGTCTCCCATCCGGATCGCCTTTCAGCAATAACTGGGACATTTCCCATTGGTCTGCTTGAGTCTGTTATCGAAATAGACTTCTCCAGTTGGCGATAGGAATCTGAGTCCTGAGACGTGAAGCTTTGCGGTGTGACGTAAGCTAAAGATCGGTGTGTCTGTTTCGAAAGTTCCGAACTAGCTCTTACATCAAACCAATGGCTTGTTGTCACGTAACGGTGTTATAAGCTTGGATGACTACTCGGTAACGCTCTTAATAAAAGTACTTGTATGATCCGTTTTGAAAGCTGGAAAGATATCGCGGCATATCCATTCTTTATTCTTTGCGCTATTCGTCCGTTTCATTGGATACCGAAGCTACTTTTCGTTTTATCAACAAAGGCTTGGGGCGTCTCGAACGCTTATATGGATTCATGTGGCATAACGGTTTCCGAGGTGCGGATGCTAAAGTGCTTACTTCCCAAAATGGGGGTTGCTCCAGTTGTATTTGATGTTGGGTTTAACAAGGGTGATTATTCAAAAACCGTATTAGATATTGTGCCAAATGCTAAAGTTTTTGGCTTTGAACCCAATCCTCTCATCGCAGAAATGATCCGTCAAGATTCCGATAATCTCGAATTGATAAACTGTGGGTTGAGTGACGAAGTTGGACATGCGGACTTGCACGATGCTCCAAGCTCACACGGGACAACGATCGGTTCCCTTCATAAAGAGCATGTCGCAAACTGGTGTCTTGCCTCTCATGGAATTGGAATTTTGCCTCCGGTGAATTAATCTCACCCCCCGAGGAGAATTCTGATGACAAAAAAACGACGATCTTTCACCGCGTCACAGAAGGCTGATGCGGTTCGCAGGCATCTTAAAGACCAAATTCCTGTCTCGCAGATCGCTGACGAGATGCACGTCCAGCCAACGATGATCCACAACTGGATCAATTCCGTGCTTCAACAGGCTGAACGCTCTTTTGAGTCGCCGCGATCGACGAAGGCTGAAACGTCCAAGCACGATGCCAAGCTCCAGAAGATGCGTGAGAAACTCGACGCTAAGAACGAAGTCATCTCTGAGCTGATGGAGGAGAACATCCGCTCAAAAAAAGAAAATGGGGAGCTCTAACCGGTCGCTGGGTTCCTCACGATACACGAGACCAAATCGTCGATTACATCAACCATTGGACGAAACAAACTGAGCTGCCTGCAAAGCAACTGCTGCTGTGGCTTGGCTTGGCTTGGCGGCCAACAAGTTCCACACCTGGAAGAAACGCTACGGAATGGTCAATGACCACAACGGAAAGATCCCTCGCGACTGGTGGCTCGCGGATTGGGAGCGGCAAGCCATTGTCGCGTTCCATGACAAGAATCCACTGGAGGGTTATCGCCGATTGACTTTCATGATGCTTGACGATGCCATCGTTGCGGTGAGCCCTTCGACGGTTTATCGCGTTCTCAAAGCAGCGGGGCGTTTGGACCGCAAATCCGCGACCAAGTCGCTCAAAGGAACAGGCTTCAAACAGCCTAAAAAGCCGCATAGCCATTGGCATACCGATGTTTCTTACATCAACGTTGGTGGAACGTTTTTTTACTTGATCACGGTACTCGATGGCTTCAGTCGTTACATCGTGCACCATGAACTTCGCGAGTCGATGACGGAAGTGGATATTGAGATTGTGATTCAAGCAGCGCTGGAAAAACATCCCGGTGTGAAGCCCCGAATCATCAGCGACAATGGTCCGCAGTACATCGCGAAAGACTTTAAAGCATTCGTTCGCTTCAACGGTTTGACGCATGTGACGACGAGTCCTTACTACCCGCAAAGCAACGGAAAGCAGGAGCGATTTTACGGGACGTTGAAGACGGAGTGCATTCGTCCCAATCCGCCGCGAGATCGTGACGAAGCGGTCAAGCAAATAGCTGCTTATGTGTGTCATTACAACGAGACGCGTTTGCACAGCGGGATCGGTTACATCACGCCAGCGGACTGCTTGAATGGCCTGTCCGGCGAGATCCATGCAGAGCGTGATCGCAAGCTTGAAGAAGCTCGTTCACGCCGTCGCGAGCAAGCATCACTTGCAATCGCGAGCTGATGTGAGAGACTGAGAGAACTTGGTCGGAGGATAGGGCACTGGTGAGGACCAACCCGAGCGCCGTGCCAAGTGAAACGTCGAAGGGCAGCGGTGTCAGACGATGCCGCTACTCTTCCCTTCGATGTTTCCACAATGCGAAAAACCTTCGGGCAGGATGCCTGATCTTCACGGCAGGAAGCCGCCATCCTGTACTACTCGCCGGTTAGCAAATTCCAATTCCCGTTGAACCAAGACACTTACGGGTTCTATGCGAGGCAGTTAAATTACCTTTACTCCAGGGTGTCAAGCGACAGGGTGTTTGTCTTGTTGTATGAGGATATTAAAACTGACCCGGTTGCTGTTTCCAAGCAACTCTTCGAATGGGTAGGAGTGTCACCGATTGTAGTAGAAGGCTTGAGTCGAAAAGCCAATAAGAGCGTTCCGACTGTCTTGCAACGCGTTTATGAGCGTTCCAGACTATTGCAGTTCGTGAGGGCGACAAATTTGGGAAGGCGTGGTTCAGACTATCTGCTGGGTTTGCTACCAAAGCGGGGCGGCAGATCGCTCAGCCAAGCGGATTCGCAGGCGCTCACTAGTCTGCGGCAGACGTATCGTGAAGATACTCTAGAGTTACAAGAAATTTTACAACGTTCTTTATTACATTGGAAACCCTTGCGCGGCATTGATGAATAAAGCATGGAATGTTGTGTGCCGGGAAGTTCGTTTAACTTAGTCGCGCGCAGTCGGTGTGATGCAATCGCTAAGCTTCGGAATTGTCCCGCTGATTGTTAAAAGTTGCATGAAATTGGAACACTTTCCCGCTATGTTTGGCCTGTTGAGTTACTGAACGGATGAATTTCAACTCAACCGGATTTGTCTTGCTGGCCGGCTTGACGATTTGCATCTATTGGCTGCTCGGTGCGCGAAACCGGACGCGGGCTCAAAACTGGTTGCTGATCTTCACCAGTTACACGTTCTACGCGACCTGGGATCATCGGTTCTTGTTCCTGCTGATCCTGTCCACGGGCATTGATTTCGCATGCGGCCTGGGGTTGGCAGGAGTTCCTCTTCGTCGAGGAAAATTGCTGACGCTTTCAGTTGCCGGAGTCGTCGCCTCTCTCTTCTTATGTGGTCCATGGAACTGGCCTGCACTGGTTCAGTCAGCGATTCCAGAGACGTTGATTTCTGCAAGCGGCGTCTCAGTGCAGTCAGGTTTCCTCCATCAGGATGCGGATTGGAATGTCGCAATTCTGGCGGCCGCGACGGTGCTGGTTGCCGCCTGTTTGCTTGCCATTGGAACACTGGTGAGGTCACGGCGGTACTTCCTCTGCGTTAGTGTCGTTGGCAACCTGAGCATCCTGGGATTCTTCAAGTACTTTGATTTCTTTATCGAGACGATATCAGAATCACTCCATGCGATTGGGTTTGACATTGGGGCGTCAACGCTCGGGCTGATCGTTCCCGTTGGAATTTCTTTCTATACGTTCCAGACATTAAGCTATTCGATCGACATCTACCGACGACAACTGGCACCAACCGGCAGCCTGTTAGACTTTGCGGTATTCGTCGCGTTTTTCCCTCAGCTTGTCGCAGGTCCGATCGAGAGAGCGTCCGTGCTGCTGCCCCAGATCCGAAAGAGTCGGATATTCTCGTGGCCTCAGATGCAGGCGGGCATGTTCTTGATTGCCTTCGGCCTGTTTAAGAAAATCTTTATTGCCGACAATCTGGCTCCCCTTGCCAACGCGGTTTACGAGTCTGACCGTGTCCATTCTGGACCGGAGATTCTGTTGGCGACCTATGCGTTCGCCTTTCAGATCTATTGTGACTTCAGTGCCTACAGCGACATTGCACGCGGCGTCAGTCGCTTCCTGGGCATTGAGTTGATGGTGAATTTTAACTCGCCGTACGTCGCACGTAATCCGCAGGATTTTTGGCGGCGATGGCATATTAGCCTCAGCACCTGGTTGCGCGACTATCTGTATATCCCGCTTGGCGGAAGCAAAGCGGGCACAGGACGAACGTCTCGGAATTTGGCACTGACAATGCTTTTGGGCGGGTTGTGGCATGGAGCCGCAGCAAATTTCGTTTTATGGGGTGCTTACCAGGGCGGACTTTTAGGCGGTCATCGCAGTATTCGAAAACCGCTGGAAAAGTGGTCTTCGAGACAGTCAGTCGTTGCGCGAAGCATCTTTGCTGCCATAAGTTGGACACTGTTCTTTCATTTGATGTGCTACGGTTGGCTTCTGTTTCGAGCCAAATCGATGAGCCAGATAAGCGTTCTGACAGGAAGTTTGTTTTCTGGATGGGCGTCTCTGCCCGCAGAGATGAATACGGGCGCGAAGTTGGCATTCTACATTGCTCCGTTGCTGCTATTTGAGTGGGCCCAAGTGAGAACAGGTAATCTCTTGGCGCCGTTGCATTGGCACTGGTCTGTCCGTGTCGCGCTCTATGTGTGCTGTTTCTATCTGACCATCATTTTTGGTGCCTTCGGTGAATCGGAA
Organism: Stieleria bergensis; assembly: GCA_007745635.1. GTDB lineage: Bacteria > Planctomycetota > Planctomycetia > Pirellulales > Pirellulaceae > Stieleria > Stieleria bergensis. The sequence goes on along the minus strand of CP036272.1, from coordinate 4,512,347 downwards.
TTCATTTATTTTCAATTCTAACGAATCACTCGCTGCAGATTCGCCAGCCGTTCGAATCCCAGTTGCAGTGATTGTCGCGATCGTCGCCGTCGTCGTTATCGAGTTTTTCTTGTGGCACAACGTCGATTGGTATTCCGATCAAGCAGCGAAGTATTGGCTGGAGAAAGATGGAACGCAAAACAGCACCGCGGATGTGATGTTCTTGGGGTCAAGCGTTACGCTTCATTCAGTCAACCCGTTGCAAGTGGACAGTCGAGAGGTCTCAACTTCAAACCTTGCGCTAAATGGATGCCGCACAAATCAGCAGTATTTTCTACTGAAACGGCAATTGATGCATCTAGAAACGCCACCGAGTCACGTGGTGATTGAGCTTCGCGCCGTTGATCCAAATCATCAGTCGTGGCTTTACGGGCCGTCGTTTCGATTTTGGATGCATTATGGAGAGTTTAATCAGGGTGGGAACATGATCTGGGCCCCTGATCGCTATGTGGATTTTACTGGTAACCGGCTGTTTGCTTCGTACAGTTTTCGACAAGCGATCGATAACTGGATGACCCAGTGCGCAAAGGAGAAAACGCTCGCCGATACGACTCGAAAACGCAACTTGAAGATTCGCGATGAGTTTGCGCGGACCAAGGGCTTTGCCAAGGGTGGGTTCTCCCAGGGGGCCGAAGAGTCGGATCTGAAAATAAAGCCAGATGAGATTGAGTGGCGAGTTTCTCCGATGGGAGAATATTGGCTTGATAAACTGTTGACGCTTTTGCGCGAAAAGAGGATTCAACCGATCTTTTTTGTTCCGCCAGTTCCGAGTGCGGTTCAAGAGAAACGCGATGCGTCAGGTTATGATGCGGAATTACTGGCGTTTGTGAAGGAAAAAGAAATTCAACTTGGGACACGCCTGCCGTTGATTCAGCCTCCTCACGAGGCGTTCAAGCTTTCTGACTTCGCTGATACTCACCATTTCAGCTGGCAGGGTAGTGTTACGTTGTCTAATTATCTCCATGATAAACTCCCGTTTTTCGTCCGTGAACACACCGCGCCTTAACCCTGCATCTGAAGCACAGTCATCACGCGGGCAGCTTCCGTTTGCCGGCGCGTTGCTTTAACGCTCTGGTATGAGGGGCACGGGTGAGGTCTATGGCGGCGGTTGGTTCGTTGGGGGCAGTTTTCTGATAAGATGTTTGACTCAATCCTTCACCGCCCTCTTCTGAACGAGCGGCTTGCGCCATGATTCGATCCTTTCGCCCGTTTCGACGCTCTCTTGCTGCGGTCGCGATGCGGGCCGGGTGCTGGTCGGCGGGGGGACGGTTTGTCGCTCTGGCTCGTTGGCCGGATGACCCGCTGGCCGTCGGGCAACAGCGATTGGCCGAACTGCTGCAACACGCGCGCGATAACGTGCCCTTTTATGCTGATCGCATACCGGCTGTTGATCGCAGACAAAGTGCCGATCCCGCTTCTGTGCTGGAACAAATCCCCGTCACCACCAAGGATGACGTTGAGGCTCATTTTCCAGACCAAATCACCGACGGTAGCGATCCGGCTGACTGGAGGTTGATGTCCACTCGTGGCACCGCTCAACGTTTGATCACCATCCATGGTTTCGCCAAACGTGATGCCGTTCGGGCCGCGAACCTACGCATGCTGTGCGACTCGGGTCGCTACCGACCCGGATTGCCTTCTGTCGAAATCCCTCCCGAGGTCTGTGAGACCGTCTGCGGGGATCTCGGTGAGACACAAACCGGCGTCGTGTCCCACGTGATGGGCATGCTGCGGCAGCGGCAATGGCGCGACACCCAACCGTTTCGTGATCTGCGCGGCCTGATCGAAACCCATTGGGTGTTTCATCGTCAAACGTACCCCGGCTTCGGACTCCATGGCTCGCATCCCGATCCCGACACGTTAAACCAGTATGTCGCGCGGCTGCGCACCGATCGGCCTTACCTGGTCAAAGCCCTGGCCACTTATCTGACCACGCTGGCACGGCATCTTCAACGCAATGACTTGCCGCCCCTGAACATCCCCGTGATCAAAACCATGGGCAGCCGCGTGACTCCCGGGCAACGCAGTCTGATCGAATCATCTTTCGGTGGCAAATACTGGGACGATTATGGGAGCGCGGAGTTCGGCACGATCGCCAACGAATGCGTGGAGCATGCGGGACTGCACGTCTACAGTGACTGGTTTCACGTCGAAGTCGTGGATGACGCTGGCAATCCCGTTCCCGATGGCAAGGTCGGGCATGTCCTGATCACCGACTTGGTCAACCACACCATGCCGCTGATTCGATACAAGATCGGCGACCTCGGCCGGATCGATCGTTCGCCCTGTCCCTGCGGCAACAAGACGCCTCGCTTGACGGTCCATGGCAGGGCCCAGGATATTGTGACCCTGTCCCAAGGCCGCATCCAAACCACGGACGATGTGTTGGATTTCCTGGAAGCCTTGCCGGGGGTCGATTCCGCACAACTGGTGGATTGTGGCGACCATTCGTATCAGGTTTCGGTGGTGCCAGCACCGAATCGCCCTCTGTCGTTGGATGAGACCAAACAGGCCATTGTGAATTGGCTGTCCAATCCTCAGGATTCGTCTCCGCCCGCCGTGGATGTGCAAACCGTCGCAACCATTCGCCCCGAATCCGGCGGCAAGTTTCGGTATGTTAAGTAGTGGCGAGTTGCGAGTTGCGAGTTGCGAGTTGCGAGTTGCGAGGGGCTAAAACGGCTGG
>CP036272.1:4499159-4508582 GCA_007745635.1 Stieleria bergensis | reverse complement strand
TACGCCACCCGTATCCAGATCAACGATTTCGCGCCCGAATCAAGGCAGGAGCCGTATGAGACAACACTCAAGTACGGATCTGTGCGGGGGGCGGCCGGAAACGGCCGTTCCTACCGTGACAGAAGTGGTTGGCAACGCCAACCGCAGGCTGCCACAATGAAACCCTCCCCGGCCGGCCATTGAGACAATCAATTCCCCTGCCTTGCAAATCTGCCCAATGATCCGCATGCTACCACAGCAAACCGGCCGAATCTTCCGCAAGGGGGAGGGTGTTGTTGACCGAACTGTGGCGAACGCCAAAATGGCTGATGTCGTGGCGGGTGGGGGTGGATTTTGCGATGATCGTAAGGATGGATGAACATGAGCTTTCGTGATGATTTTCCTGCCTTGAAGGGTGCTGGTCGTGACTTTGTCTACCTGGATAGCGCTGCGACGACATTGAAGCCAACCTGCGTTGCCGATGCGGTCCACGAGTTCCTGACATCGGGAACGGCTGCTGTGCATCGCGCCGTTCACTCGGCCTCCCAACAGGCCACCGAGAAGTATGAACTGACTCGTGAACGGCTGGCGAACTGGTTTTCTGCGAAGCCGCAAAACGTGGTCCTGACTCATGGGGCTACCGAGGCAATCAATTTGGTCGCCAATGGCTTGCCAGGCCTGAAACGCGTGGCTTGCACGTCGATGGAGCATCACAGTAACTTGATCCCCTGGATGCGTGATGGTGATGTCCAGGTCGTTCCCGTCGATCGCAATGGAACGCTGGACATGGACGCGCTACAAACGACGCTGCAGCAGGGCGTTGATTTGCTGGCCGTTTGCCATCAGAGCAATGTATTGGGGACGGTGGTGGATCTGCAGCAAGTCGTGGGTTTGGCCAAGGAGTTCGGTGCTCGCGTGTTGGTCGATGCGGCTCAATCTGCCTCACACGCTCCACCGAGTTTTGCCGCCTTGCCGATCGATTATCTGGTTTGCAGTTCACACAAGATGTTGGGGCCCAGCGGAGCAGGGGCGTTGATCGGCACCACGGATAGCCTGGCTCCACTCAAGCCATTGATCTACGGCGGCCACATGGTTGATCAGGTTTCCCTGGACGGTTACTCCCTGCGCCCGATTCCGGAGCGGTTTGAAGCTGGCACGCCGGCCATTGAAAGTGTGATCGGTTGGGGAGCTGCCCTAAAGTATTTATCCGATTCCGGCGTTGCGGCGATGTCGGCGCATCTCGATCAACTGACGGGGCAACTGGTCCAGCGATTGAATCAGATGCCTGCTGTCACTGTTTTGGGGCCCAGCGAAGGGCAGCCGCGTGGACCCTTGGTCAGTTTTACCGTCGACAAGATGGAAGCTTTGGCGGTGGCAAAGATTTTGAACCAGCGCGATTCCATCTTTGTGCGCAGCGGTTTCCACTGTGCGCAAGCGCTGCATGAGCACCTGGGGATTCCAACCACGGTGCGTGCGAGTCTGCAGATCTACAATCAGGAAGCGGATCTCGAACGATTTTTCAAAGCCCTGCGTGCGGCAACACTCTTGTCCGCGATGTAGTTTACGAACTGGTTCGAATGGAAACGTTACCGAAGCCCTCTACCGATTCAGCACCTAAACCTTCATTGAACAAGTTACTCGTCTTTTCTGATGATTGGGGACGGCATCCGTCCAGTTGCCAACACTTGATTCGGCAGATGCTGGGGCAAGTCGATGTGACTTGGGTCAACACCATCGGCATGCGACCTCCTCGTTTGGATCGTGTCACCCTGGCGCGAGCAAGCGAAAAGCTCACGGGCTGGTTCACACGCTCCAAGGCGGACGGTGATGCCTGCCAAGGGGATGCTGTGGCGGCCGACGATTCTGTGTGTCCCCAGGTGATTGATTCGAAAATGTGGCCGTGGATGTCGCATTCCTGGGATCGTTGGCTCAATCGCAAACTGCTGGTGTCTCAGCTCTCTCAGGCGGCCCAGGAGGCAACGGTGATCACCACGATTCCGATCGTCTGTGACTTGGTCGATCACTTGCCGGCGGCGCGTTGGGTCTATTACTGTGTGGACGATTTCTCGGTTTGGCCGGGACTCGATGGAAAGACTTTGGGAAGCATGGAGGACGAGCTGCTTCCCAAAATGGATGCCGTGGTCGCGGTCAGCGAGACCTTGGTGGATTCACTGTCCGCACGCGGTTGCCAAGCTGAATTGATGACCCATGGAGTGGATTTGGCGTTCTGGCAACAGGCAACTGACACCGATTCACGAGATCACGCCAATTCGCCGCTGGCATTGTTTTGGGGCGTGGTGGATCGGCGAATGAATGCGGATTGGATTCTGGGCCTTGCCGATGCGATGGATGAGATCTCGATCCGTCTGGTCGGTCCGATGCAAGATCCGGACCCACGTTTGCTGAAGCATCCCAAGATTGAACTTCCTGGCCCCGTTGCTTTTGAACGGCTCCCCGCACTGGCTTCACAGGCAGACGTGTTGATCATGCCCTACGCGGACCTGCCGGTCACCCGAGCGATGCAGCCGTTGAAACTGAAGGAATACTTGGCCACTGGCAAGCCCGTGGTGACGTCATCGTTGCCCACCACCGACAAGCTATCTGATGTTTTGGACGTCGCCAGCGATCCGCAACAATTCATTGATTGGGTGCGAAGACGAGCCAGCGGGGAGGTTGATCCAAATCAGGCCGACGCCCGGCGCAACATGTTGTCGACCGAAGGTTGGGCGGCCAAAGCGGAATCGCTTCGGCGTTTCTTGTAATCGCGATCACCTGCATTGGAACGTCAAGGAGAACCGAGCGATTGGACAATGAAATGAGTCACACAACACCGCGGTTATCGGTGGTGCGCGTTTGGTTGGGGGTGCTGGGGGTGTTGCTGGCGGGGTTGCTGGTTTATGCGTCGATTGTTCCCGTGACGCCTCGCTACACTTCGTTCTATAACGGCGTGGACGGGTTTCTGCAGCTGCGCTGGTTGGACTTGAATGTGTATCGACGCGCCGATTGGGTGGCCAATGCGCTGGTGGTGATCCCGGCTGGGTTCTGCCTCGCTGGTGCGGTCGATTTTGGCAAACCCCATCGCTGGGCACTCTTGCTGGCCGCGCCGCTCATCTTTCTGAATCTGGCCACGCTGGTCGTCGTCATTGAGTTTCTGCAGTTCTGGTTCCCACCACGAACTCGATCCCAAAACGATGTGTTCGCCGGTGTCATCGGCGCCGCCGCCGGGCCCGCGCTGTGGCTGATCTGTGGCCGGCCGATCCTTCGCGGCCTGATCTTGGTCTGCACCGGTCCGGTCACCAAGCAACGTGTCGGATGGTTGCTGGCGCTGTTTGTCCTGGCCAATTTCGCCTACTCGCTGATGCCGCTGGATTTGATGGTGTCCAAGGCGGAGTGGCAAAAGAAATGGGACGCCGGGCGGATTGTGCTGGTCCCGGAACTCGGCATGTTGCTGAGTCTGAGCCAGTGGAAAGGGTGGATCCTGGCCGCGGCGCGAACGGCGGTCGTCGGGTTTCTGGCAACTTTGTATCGAGGCCCCAAATTCGCCTTCGCTGTCGTTGTCTTCGTGGCCATCGTCTGCGAATTGCTGCAACTGCCTACCTTCACTCGACAGGCGTCGACCACCGATGTGCTCGCTGGCGTCGCCGGTGGCGGGCTCGGAATCTGGGTCGCCAACCGCTGGGCGTTCTGGTTGGGTGTGCTAGAAAAGCCCATCGTGTGGCTGGGGCTGTTTGCCACTTGTTTGCTGGGCATCGTCGCGGTGCTGCTGGTCCGCGATGCGGCCTGGGTGGACGATCCCGAAATCATCGCTGGACACTGGCGGGCTTTTTTTACTTGGCCGATGTCTAAGTATTACTACACCAGCGAGTTTTCAGCTGGAACAAATGTGCTGGCGAAATTGATCGTCTTTGCCGCCGCCGGTTACTTGCTGCACGGCGCCGTACACTGCTCGAAACCCAAGGTTCGGCGGGGGCTGCGGCTGACCGGATGGGCGGTGATCTTCATGGTGGGCACGATCATCGAAGTCGGACAAGTCTATCTGACGACCGGCGTTTCTGATGCTTCGGATGTCTTGATCTATCTGTTGGGTGCCGCACTCGGTGGCGCCGCGTTCCCAGCCTTGCGGCCCGATCGCTTGGCGGATCCAAGGGGGCTGGCTGCCCAAGGCAATCCACGCGGTTCAATCGTCAATGGTCACTGATTCGTCATGCTGAGTTTCCTTTCTCAATTGATGGCTGCGGTTTGCTTGGCCGCAGGTCTGTTGCTGGCGGGGATGCATCCGGTTTGGCCGCTGGCGCAGGCGGCCGGCGTGCTGGGGCTGGCGGTGGTTTGTTATCGCTGGCCACTGATGCTGGCTGCCTTGTTCCCCGGTCTGCTGGTGATCGCTGATGGCTATCCAGTCACGGGGCAGATCGTTGTCAATGAGTGGGACAGTTGGCTGCTGGGATGTTTCGCGGGTGCCGGCTGGGGCATGGCGGCGATGCGGGAGAACACTGCGATCCCGGACAACAGGAGTGTCGGCCCGCCAGGGAGTGACGATCCTGCGTTGACATCTGCGTTGACACCCGCGTTGACACCTGCGGGCGGCGTTTGGCGACTGGAGTTGATTGTCTGGGGATTGCTGGCCGTTGGGACGATCGCGTCAATGCTGATCGGCTGGTTCGCGTTGCCCGATGGCTTGGCGGTGGACCCGTTCGCGGTCTACTTCAATCGTTGGAATGCCGTCCGCGAAGGCAAAGGCTTTTTGTACGCCGTTGCGTTTGCGCTGATTTGGTTTGTGCGAGTGCAACGCAAAAGCGACGCCAAGCGACTGCTCACGTTCTTTCAGATCGGAGTGCTAACGGCGCTTGCATACGTTAGCGTTGGCGTTGCAGTGGAACGAGCGGTTTATCAGGGGCTGTTCGATTTCACAGAGACCTACCGGGCGACTGGCCCCGTTTGGACCATGCATGTGGGCGGCCATCATGTGGATGCCATTCTGGTTTTAGGCTTTCCACTGATTTGGCTGGGGTATCGACTGAACGCCAGCGTTTGGCAAGTGGCGTGGCGTTTGGCATTTTCGGTGCTTGTCGGTTATGCCGTTGTGGCAACGCTCAGTCGGATCACGTTGGCCTTGGTTCCGCTGGAAGTTGTCGCGCTGGTGGCTGTGAATCGAGGTGGATCACTGACGGGCGATGGTTTGGACGGTTCCGGCACGCATTGGTTAAAGCGTCTGGGAAGTCGGGGAGTATGGTGCGGCGTTGGTTTGCTGTTGGGGTGTGTTGCATTTGCGAGCGTGCTTCAGATCCCCACGGTTCGGCAGCGTTTTGATCGAAGCGCGCAATCCGGCGAGACACGGTTCATGCACTGGCAGGACGCCCTGGGACGCAATCAGAATCTTGTCACGCAATGGCTGGTCGGTTCTGGGCTGGGTACGGTACCGACTCGGGTGACTTCAAGCGGTCAGCGGGCTTATCCTCCGCTGCAACTGCAGGCCTCTGCTGATGGAGAAAGCATCTCGGTTGTGATGAAGCCGGATTGGCCGGTCTATTTGGAGCACTGGACGCTTGATGATGGTCAGACCCCGATGCGAGTGACGGGCACGGTTCGAAGCGTGGGAGGGCCGTCCCGTGTTTCGCTGATCCGTTGTTACAAGTCGCTGCTTTATTCGTATGCGACCACGTCGAAACGCGTGGAATGTGGCGCTGATCAGGCAACCCGTTTCTCGATCGAACTTCCTCCGCTGAACGCCACCAAGCCGGGGCTTCGTTGGTCGGCGGTGCAGTCCATCGCCACTCACGTCAGTGGCAAGCATCCGGTTGAGTTGTCGGATTTAAAGCTCGAATATGGTGGGCAGCTGATCGATTCGTTTCCAACGTCCAAGTGGATGTTTACTTGTGATGAGCACCTGACTTGGCGGACGAAGAATGGTCCGCTGCACGTGTTGCTCTCAAGCGGTTTGCTGGGATTGGCCGTGTTGGGTTGTTTGGTGATCCCGATGTTGCGCCCCGGGAGTTGGTTTCGGAGTGCGGAGGTCTCGCCGATCGCGATCGGCTTGGTGGGGATCGTTTTGATGACCAGCGTGTCGTCGCTGATTGATACCCCATGGATCACCGCGATGACATTGAGTTACGTCGCCGTGTTAGGAACGCGTTCCCCGTAGGTTGCGTGCTTGCACGTACGGATTTGTTCGTATGCAGCGTTTGTATTTGGGGCCGTGCTGGTACGGCACCGTACGGGGGCGGCGCGGATGCGACGGCCGGTTAGATGTAGAACATCGCTTGGTCAGACTGATGGGCTCGCTGCAGGATGTCGGCGATGGTGGTTTTGGCTAAAACCTCGCGCCATGCAGCGGCGGCTTCTTCCCACGCTTGCTGCAACAGCTGCTCTTCGCCCTTGGCGGCGGATTGACCGGTTGCCAGCCCGGTGCAGGTCGCTTCGCTCGATCCGAGCGTCTCGATGATCTCTAGGAGCGTCAGTTTTTGTGGATCGGTCGCCAGCCGATACCCTCCCTGACTACCACGTGTGCTTTGCACCCACCCAACGCTCCGCAGGTTGCGCAGAATCTGCACCAAAAAGGGGCCGGGGATGTCGAATTTCGCAGTGATTTCGCGCACCGTCACCGGAGCAGGGGAGTCCTGCTTGGCGGCGAGTGCAAGCAACGCCAGGGTTGCGTAGTGGGTGCGCGCGGGAAGCTGCATTGGGAAAGACGAAAGGAAGGCTAGGGGGGGGTGTTCCCGGTTGGATCGCCGGGCTGATGACTCTAAAAGGGGACGGGGTTGCGGTCAGTGGCGGAACCGGTGGCGTTTGTCAGTTAGTTATGTAGCCCGCATTCGGTTTTTTCGAAACCGGTCCAGCGGCCCGCGCGTTCGTCTTCGCCCAGCCCGACGACTCGGGTGCAGGGCCAGCAGCCGACGCTGGGGTAACCTTGGTCATGCAGAGTGTTGTACGGGATGTCGTGATCGGTGATCATTCTCCACACATCACTCTTGGTAGAGTTCGCTAGCGGGCTGATCTTGACCAGCTGAAACTTTTTGTCCCAGCCCACGATCGGCGCTTTCGCTCGGTCGGGACTCTGGTCGCGACGGATGGCGCTGGCCCAAGCGTGCAGGCCTTTGGCGGCTTTCTTCAAGACCGTTAGCTTGCGGTCAAAGCAGCAGCGATTGGGTTCGGTTTTGTAGACGGGGCCACCGTTGAGCGCTTCGTATTGCTGGACGGAAAGCTCAGGTCGCTTGAACTCCACTTCGATGCCGTAGCGGTCTTTGACGCGCTCACGCAACTCAAGTGTCTCTTTGAATTGGTATCCGGTTTCTAAGTTAAAGATCGGCGTTTCCGGAGCGACCTCGCTTAGCATGTGAATGATCGTCATGCCTTCGGGACCAAAGGCGGTGGCCATCGAAAACTTGGGAGCAAAACGCTGCACCGCCCAGGCCAGGATCTCTTGGGGGGTGGCTGACTCCAATTGCTGGCTCTCTTCGGCCAACTCCGCCAGGAATGCTTCCGTCGGGGCCAACGGTGGGTCTGCGGCCAACGCCCCCTGCGGGCCCTCGTCGGGCTCTGGAGATTCGCCGGTCGCCGTGGCCACGCTGGCTGGCACATTCGGGGGCGAGAGCACCGGAAGCACGGCCTGCTGAGACGATTGGCTCTCGTTCTCCTGCGTCGCGACGCGTTGGTCTTCGCTGGCAGGCTCGTTGGGCAGGGGATTGCTGGACATGAGAGATTCGAGAGTGCTAGATTCGAGAGGGTGAGTCAGCGAGAATCGAAAATTCCGGGGTTTCCGGCCAGGAAACCACTTCGTTTCTCTATTCGGTTCTGGGTGCGGTTCCAAATCATACAAATGTGACTCAATTGGTCAAGTTTGGGTTCGGGTTTTCTGCGCAAAGAATCCACGCCAGGGATTTCGGTTGGGTGTCGGCACGGGAAGGTGCTAGGATGTGAGTGCCTGGTGAGTGTTCCGTTGGCGGCTGATCTTCCCGTTTAAAGGTCCTTGAAGGGGGATGGATTGGTCCTTGCTGCGATGGCTGGCAAGGTTGGCGGCGGCTGCCAGGCTGCAGTGGCTGGCCGGCTGTGTTTTTTACTGAAATTTGAAGGCATGTTGAAGATGAACCGATTTGCGGGCTGCTTGGCGAGGACTCTATTGTGCTTGACGGCGCTGATTGGATGGGCGCGTGGATCGACGGCCGACACCGTTGAAGTGGGTTCGCAGGTGAAGGTGGATGGCAAGATCATCCGTCAAGCCGACGAGGGGCAGGCGGCGAATGTCATCGTCCAGTTAGACCCTGAAATCAGCGTGGCGTTTCCAATGTCACGCGTCCGGCGAACGACGTCCAGCGGCGACGAGGAATTGGCGTGGTACCAACAGGAATTGGCCAAGGTTGGCGACGATGCGGAGCTGCATTACCAGCTGGCCCGGGCCTGCAAAGGCAAGGGGCTGAATGCTCAAGGCGACTACCATTATCGCCGCGCCGTTGCGATCGATCCTCGGCACTCGAAAGCTCGCGCTGCCCTGCGGTTTGCCCGTGACGGTCTGGGGCTTAACGCCTATGAAGAACAACAGCGCAAGCGAGGCCTTATCAATGCGGGCGGAGGCTGGCATGTTCCCGATGCTTGGGCTGCAGAACAAGCTTCGGAACAGGCGACGGTGGAATCCAATCGTTGGATCAAAGAACTGACCAAACTGAAAACGCTGTTCTATCGCAAAGGGCGAAACTCCGAGGACGCTCTGGCGCAGATCAAGGCCATTGATGACCCGCTGGCCACCGCTGCGTTTGTCAGAGCGTACAAGGATTCCAGCCAGGAACGAGCGGAACCGGCGGCCATGCGGCAGTTGTATTTGCAAAAGCTCGCTGACTTTCGAACTCCGTTAGCCATCAAAACCTTGGTCGAAGCGGGGGTCTACGAGCGGGATGCCAACCTGCGAGACTTTGCATTGGAGGCGTTACAGAAAGACGGGCGGGCGTCAGCCGTTGCCACTTACTTGCCAATCATTCGTTCCGAGAAGAAGAAGCCGAGTGAAGTGCAAGCGGCATTGCGAGCGTTGCGTTATTTCCCGGACCCGGAACTTTGGCGCGAGTACGTCGATGCGCTGGTGACAACGCACACCGAAGTCCGCGCTCCTGGGCCAGGGTTTCAGGTCGGTAAGGATGCCTCTGGCGCCGCCGGTTTGGGCATGGGTGGCAACAAGCCGAAGGTGTTTAAACAGCAGCGTCAAAACAGTGACGCGTTGATCTTATTGCAAGAGATCGCACCCGATGCCAATTTTGGTTACAACAAAGCGCAGTGGCGACAGTATTTCGTACAGCGTCTCAACGGCAGCCCCAGTCAATTACGCCGAGACTGAATCAGCCCATCAACCGCGTCGGCTGCGTGCAAGCACGCACCGGACTGTTTTGTCACTCGCGACGGGTGTTGATGATGGCAAATTCGTTGACTGAACTCTCCCGCAAGCGGGAGAGTGTTGTTGATGGC
>CP036272.1:4354049-4499149 GCA_007745635.1 Stieleria bergensis | reverse complement strand
TTCGCGCCCGAATCAAGGCAGGAGCCGTATGAGACAACACTCAAGTACGGATCTGTGCGGGGGGCGGCCGGAAACGGCCGTTCCTACCGTGACTGAAGTGGTTGGCAACGCCAACCGCAACCCGCCACAATGAAACCCTCCCCGGCCGGCATCGAGACAACCATTGCCACCGCCTTGCAACTCAGCACACTCACCACCGCGCCACCAGCCGCAAACCGGCCGACCCTTGTATGTTACATTCTAGTGGCGTTTCGTTGGACACTACAGATGCAGTTGCTTTAGCCTCTGAGCGTAGCGAAGAGGCTAAAGCAACTGCGGCCGACGGCAGATCGTTGACCCTCGAGTGCTGCAACGCAGACACTGTGCGGGAGCTGGATCGTCGTCGGCCTTTGGTAAATAGCCCGAACAGCCGCCTGAGCCGAGACAAGCTCTCGAGCTCGCATTTGCAAGGAAGGGATACATCCAAGATGAGTTTTCAACACTTTATCGGAATCGATGTCTCAAAAGCCAAGCTTGATCTCGCGTTTGATGAACAAGCCTCGACAACAGTCGTTCCCAATGATCCAAAGGGAATTGATGAGCTAGTGGATTTGTTGCCAGAAGCGAAGTCTTGCGTGATCGTAATTGAGGCCACTGGCAACTACGAACGTCCACTCGCTGTGCGACTTGTTGAAGCCGGCCATGTTGTCTCTGTGGTCAATCCGAGACAAGTGAGAGACTTTGCCAAAGCGATTGGAAAATTGGCAAAGACTGACAAGATCGACGCACGCATCATCGCACTGTTTGGGAAATTGACGAGGCCTCGAGCCGTCGCCAAAACCAAGCAATTGCAGGGTGAATTGGATCAGCTTGTGACTCGAAGAAGACAGTTGATCGGCACCAGAACTGCCGAGAAGAACCGACAGGGACAAGCCGTGTCCGGAGCGGTTCGCAAGAGCATTCAGCGCGTTCTCGATGCAATCAACAAGGACATCAAAATGATTGATCGTGAGATCCAAAAGCTTGTGCAGTCTGATGATGACTGGAAGCATCGCGCCGAATTACTTGGGACGATGCCTGGTATCGGCGATGTGACATCAGCAACGATCATTGCAGAGTTACCAGAGCTTGGCGACCTGAACCGACAGGAAATCGCCTCGCTCGTTGGACTAGCACCGTTCAACCGGGACAGCGGGCAGATGCGAGGCAAGCGTTCGATTTTTGGAGGCCGTGGATCAGTGCGATCGGCGCTCTACATGGCCGCACTGAGTGCTCGCCGATACAACCCAGCGATCGCAGCCTTTTCCAAGAGACTGGCCGAACAAGGCAAGCCTCCAAAGGTCGTTATTACCGCATGCATGCGCAAAATCCTCATCACACTCAACACAATGGTCAAAACAAATACAGCATGGGAAAATCCACAAAACGCTTGACATCTAACACAGCCGCTCCCGCAAGCGGGAGGGTGTTGTTGAAAGAACCGTTGACTGAACTCTCCCGTAAGCGGGAGCGGGAGGGTGTTGATGATGGAAAATTCGTTGCCACGTTTTTTTGTGCGTGCTTGCACGGCACGCTACGGGGGCGTTGTTGTTAGGCGATTAGGTCGTGGACGACGTTGCCGTGGACGTCGGTTAAACGGAAGTCACGCCCGGCGTAACGATAGGTTAACCGTTCATGATCGAAGCCTAATAAATGCAAGATTGTTGCATGCAAGTCATGCACGTGAACGCGATTCTCGACCGCTTGAAAACCGAACTCGTCGGTCGCTCCGTGAACGTGACCTCCTTTGACGCCACCGCCGGCCAGCCACATGGTGAAGCCGTGGTGATTGTGATCTCGGCCGCTATTGGAGCCTGCATTGGCGCCGGGCTTGGGCAATTCAACGGTCGGTGTGCGTCCGAATTCGCCACCCCAAATCACCAGCGTGTCGTCCAGCAGCGATCGTTGCTTCAAATCCTTCAGCAAGGCCCCAATCGCCTGCGAGCACTCGCCGGCCAGTCGCTTGTGGTTCTTTTCAATCTGGTCGTGGCTGTCCCAGGGTTGCCCCGCTCCATGCCACAGCTGAATGTAGCGGACGCCTCGTTCGACTAAGCGGCGGGCGATCAAAATCTGGCGTGACTGAACTGAATCACCGTACAGGTTGCGGATGGATTCGGGTTCTTGATTGATGTCAAACGCATCGCTGGCTTCCATCTGCATTCGGTAGGCCAGTTCGAAGCTCTGCACGCGGGCTTCCAGCTCAGCATCTTGTTGTCGTTGTTCTTGATGCTGACGATTGAGCGTTTGCAGCAAATCCAGTTGCTGGCGCTGTTCTTTCTTGCCAAGTCCAGCAGCATTGCGGATGTGAGAGATCAGTTTTTCGATCTGCTGGTGTTGGGTGTTGATGGACGTGCCTTGATAAGCTCCGGGCAGGAACCCGGCCTGCCAGTTTTCTGCGCCTTTGATGGGATAACCTCCCGGGCACATCGAAATGAACCCTGGCAGGTTTTGGTTCTCGCTGCCAAGTCCGTACGTGATCCAGGATCCAACCGACGGGCGGACGAACTGAGCTTGTCCGCAGTTCATCAACATCAGCGAGGGTTCGTGATTGGGGACGTTGGCGTGCATGGATCGAACCACGCAAACATCGTCAATCATTTCACCGACATGTGAGAACAGCTCGCTGACTTCGATCCCGCTTTGTCCGTACTTTTTGAATTTAAACGGGGACTGATACGCCGCGCCCGTTTCGCGTTCGGTACGCAGGTTCACCGGGATCGACTTGCCGTGAAACTTCTCGAGTGCAGGCTTGGGGTCGAAGGTGTCGACGTGGGACGGGCCGCCGTTGAGAAAAATGTGAATGACGGCTTTGGCTTTGCCTGGAAAATGAGGCTGCTTGGCAGCCATTGGGTTCACGCCCGCTGCGTTTGCCAGTGGGGCCGATTCATTGCCAAACAGACTGGCCAGCGCGAGTGACCCAAACCCCATGCCACTGCGACGTAAAAAATTGCGACGCGTGGCGGGGGTGGTTCGCAGGGTGTGCAGTAGATCGTTCATGGGCGGTTGCCAAGTCGTCTGCACCGAATGTGTGGTCAGACGGGAGGGTGGTCTTATGAAACGGGGACGGAGGTCTGAGGGGGCTGGGACGCGAAAGTGAATGGCCGATGCCGATCAATCAACGAAGGCGAATTCGTTGCTCAGCAGCAACACTTGAGCCAGTTGTTGCCAGCGGCTGAGCCCCTTGGGGGACTCTGGGGCTGGAGCGACGTATGTTGATGCGGTCGCCAGTTCGGAATCCGAGGGATCGCGAGACAGCGTGTAGCGGTACATCGCTTTGACGCCTGCGGCCACGTCGTCGCCGGGTTCGCAGCGTTTCGCCAACGCTTTGGCTTGGTTGATGACGAAGGGCGAATTCATCAGATAGAGCGCTTGCTGTGGGACCGTGGTTTGTGCACGCTTGGCTTGGCTGGCGTCCGGGCTGGGAACATCAAAGCTAGCCAGCAAGCCTGGGAAGTCTTCGCGGTCAATGTAGGCGTACAAGCTGCGGCGCGTGGAGCTTTTGTGAATCATCGCCGAGCGTCCGCCGACTTTGGGATCCAGTTGGCCTGCAGCGAACAATAGTCGGTCGCGCAGTGGTTCGAACTGCAGTCGCTGCCGAGGCATGTGCCAAAGCAAACGGTTTTCGGGGTCCTTTAGCAAAGCCGCCTCATCGGTCGCACTGGTCTGTTGCCAAGCCATCGACAGCATGATTTGCCGTTGCAATTGTTTGATCGACCAGCCTTGCTGCATGAACGAAGAAGCCAGGTGATCGAGTAACGCGGGGTGAGTGGGAGGTTGTCCGCGGACGCCAAAGTCGCTGGCGGTTCGAACAAGGCCGTCACCAAAATGATGTTGCCAAACGCGATTGACGATCACTCGGGCCGTCAGTGGATTCTTTTCACTGGCGATCGCACGTGCCAGTTCCAGTCGACCGCTGCCGTCCTGAAAGACCTTGCCGCCATCGACCGTGTCCAGGACATGCAGGAAACGACGGGGGACGCGATCACCTCGATTGCCAGCCACGCCGCGGCGGAAAATCACCGGCTCGACAGGCTTGGGCTTGTCCACCATCACCATGCCTCTTGAGGGGGCTCCATCGTGGTTGGCGATCACGCTTTGGACTTGTCCCTTTAATTGGTTGAACTTGTTGACCTGTCCTTGATCAAAGTGGCCACGCATTTCAGCGGTGGTCAAGGTTGTCGGTGCTGCGGCAAGTAACAACAGTTGACGCAATCGCTCCAGACCGGCATCTTTCAGTGCGGTGGTGTTGGCGTCCGCTTTGATGGCTGCGTCCCAGTTGGTGACGGCCTGTTCAAGTTGCTGGCCCACGATCAGTGCCGCTGCGGGAAAGGATGGTGGCTTGGCGGTTTGCAGTGTGGTTAGCAATCGCGTCAGCTCAGGAGTGGCTTCGGCGTTGTTTCCGGCCGTGGCTTGCAAACGCTTGGAGAGAAGGTCCGTGGATTTTTCGGCGAATTGATCTTTGGGCAGTGCAGCGAGTTGTCGCAGCAACTCCCAGGTGGGCTGGGGCGATGCCTGAGGATTGACGAGGTATTGTTTCCAGCGGTTAAACGCCGCCGGTCGCAGGGCACCGCGTTTTCCCTGCAGGGGTTGAAAGCCAGCCTGTTTGTAAGCGGGCAATTCGCTGGCGATGTTGAACAGGTAGTCGCTGACTCGGTGCCGTAACTCGTTTTCAGTTTCGACCCGTTTGGCCTCCAGCCACTTGTCGGCCTCGGCTTGTTTTGCGTCTCTGGCTATGATGAAGGCATCGTATTGCGGCGAGGGCTGGGGGTCGCCCAGGAGCGGCAATTCACCGGGGACTTGGGAACTGGCCATCACGCCGTACAGCGAATAATAGTCAGCGGTGGGAATCGCATCGTACTTGTGGTCATGGCAGCGGGCGCAGGCGACGCTTAGGCCTAAGAAGCCGCGTGTGACGACATCGATCTGATCGTCAATGATGTCATGGCGGTTGTTCATGAATCGACGCCCGACGGTCAGGATGCCCATCGCGGCCAGTGCTTTGCGATCGTCACCTTGCAGATTCAGCTTGTCGGCGGCGAGTTGTTCGATAATGAATTGGTTGTAGGGTTTGTCGTCATTGAAGGCGTCGATGACATAGTCACGGAATGTGAACGCGAAGGGATAGCGTTCGTCTTGGCTGCCGGGCAGGTAGCCCATGGTGTCCCCGTATCTGGCCAAGTCCAGCCAGTGGCGGGCCCATCGTTCACCGTAACGTGGATCATCCAGCAGTTGATCGATGCGCTCGGCGAAGGCTTCGGGGCGATCGTCGGCAATGAACTCCTGGACTTCCTGGTAGGTGGGTGGCAGACCAATGAGGGCAAAGGAAGCTCGTTTTAACAGCGTTTCCTTGTCTGCTTTGGGGGCCGGTTGTAGGCTCGCCTGCAGAAGCTTGGGGATGATGAAGCGGTCGATGGGGGTGGCGGCATCAAAGCGTCCTTGGGGCAAATCAGGAATCGCGGGGGCGGTGATTGGCTGGTAGGCCCAATGAGATTGCTGTGCACGCTTGATTTCGTCAGCCGATGCCGGGTTGGCCGCGGGCGTTTCGACGCTGGAATCATCCGCTGGCCAATAGGCACCTTGACGGACCCATTGCTCCAGCGTCTGAATCGCTTCATCGGGCAACTTGCTGTCTGGCGGCATCTGCAATTGGTTGTCTCGATACCGGACCGCGCGGATCAAGCGACTGGCGTCAACGTTCTTGCCTTGCACAAGCGGGCCAGAGGCGCCGCCGTGTAGGAAATGTGCTCGGCCGTCTATCCGCAGTTCGCCAGATTGGTCATCGGGGCCGTGGCATTCAACACAATGGGTGACCAGCAGCGGGCGGACTTTGGTTTCGAAAAAGGCTTCGAGCGCCGCTTGCTGGTCCCCAGAAGGTGGCTCAGCCTGTGCGGTGGTCGGTGGCGCTGGACCCAGCAAACAGAACGCTGCAAAGAGCGTTGGCAGAGCAGTCGGCAGGAAACGCATCGAAGCATTCAAGGGATTCACCGAAGGTCAGATGACGGCAGGTTTCGTTGAAGCGATAAACTGGCAAACGGTTCAGTGGAATCGCGTGCTTGGTCACCACTGCATGGCAACCAAAATTCCAACACCGAGAATCAGCAAACAAGAATCAGCAAACGTGTTGCAACGTCCAGGCGGGAAAGGAAAGGCGGGATGACCGGTTGGCGACCAAATCATTGTAGCTGATACAGGAGAAGGATCCAAATCCCAGGTGCTGCGACAACGGAGTGCTTTTTGCCGCCGGACTCGTTGATCGGCCTGCGGGATTGGCCTGCGGGATTGTTTTCTGCGGTGTGACTTCCGGATGCGTGGAAAGCGACTTGGCGGCGTGTTTATCCCTGGGCGTTTAAAATCCAAATGTGTTTTGAGCGGCTTGGGTAGGATTCGCGGGTTGGGCGGAGCGAAAAGTTTGAATCCGCATGGCGCCGATGGCTCGATTCACATCGCCTGTTGCGGTTTGGTTACAATGCTGAGTTGCTTTGGCCAGTTGGAGGCCAAGGACAGGAGGGGCCAGGAACCCTGTTGTCGCTCTCTGCACGGCTCGTTCATCATCGGAAGCCTCCTGATTCCTTCCTCGGTTGCTTGGCAATGGTTGCGACGAATCGGAATTTAGGCTTCCGAGCATGGGCATGTTTGCTCGTTTGCGTTTGGCTTGGCTCGACGGCCTCGTTTGGAAGCGAGGATTTATTTGAAATCCATGTGCGGCCGACGCTAATCAAACACTGCATTGCCTGTCATGGCGCTGGGAAACGCGAAGGCGACCTGCGTTTGGATCACTGGCAGGGATTAAGTGAAGGCGGTGATTCTGGCCCCGTGGTGGTTCCCGGCAAGCCTGGTGAAAGCCTGCTGGTTGAAGCGATCAAGCACGAATCGCTGGAGATGCCACCCGAGTATCAACTGGATGAACAGACGATCGCGGGCATCGCAGCCTGGATCAAGGCGGGCGCGAAGTGGCCAGAGCAGGCCGTGCTCAAGGCGGCCGAGCCGATCACTGCTGCGGATCGCCAGTGGTGGTGTTTTCAGCCGATGGTGGATTTCCCTGTCCCTGAAATAAGCGATGATCAATGGTGCCAAAATGAGATTGACCGTTTTGTCTTGAAGCGTCTTCAGGAGAACGGCATTCAGCCCAGTCCGCCTGCCGGCAGTGCCACGTTGCGGCGACGATTGAGCTACGACCTGATCGGAATGCCCACGGTGGCCACCGGTGATGATGAAGCATCTGTTGATGCGCTGATCGACCGCTTGCTTGAATCCAAAGCATACGGCGAAAACCAAGCGAGAATCTGGTTGGACTTGGTGCGTTACGCTGATTCGGACGGTTATCGAGCTGATTTCGCTCGACCCCAGGCGAGGCTTTATCGCTACTATGTGATTGCGTCGTTCAATCAAGATAAGCCCTATGATCGCTTTGTGATGGAACAGCTTGCTGGCGACGAAATTGATCCCGGCAATCGCGAGGCCTTGATCGGGACGATGTACCTTCGCCATTGGATTTATGAACACAACCAACGTGACGTCGAGACTCAGTGGCAGGAAATCCTGTCCGACATCACCGAGACGACCGCCGACGTTTTCTTGGCACAAGGTCTAAAGTGTGCCAAGTGTCACGATCACAAATTTGATCCCATCTTGCAGCGTGATTATTTCCGGATGAAGGCCTTCTTTGCCGCCTTCCAGCCTCGCGAGGATCAGCCGATCGCTGATCTGGAAACCCGCCGCAAGTACTTGGCAGACGATGAAAAGTGGGCCTCGAAAACGGAGTCGCTGCGCCGGCAGTTGCACGCGATCGAACATCCTGTGTTGCTCAAACACGCAACCAAAGAAGGCTTTGATAAGTTCATCGATGAAATCAAGGTGATGGTCAAAAAGCTGCCCGAGGATCGGACGCCCTATGAACAGCAGATTGCTTCATTAGCCGAGCGGCAGTTCGCACTGCATCCCGAAAAGCTATCAGAGTGGTTGGACGAAGAAACGGAAGCCAAACGTCAAGCGTTGCGAAAGCAGTTGGCGGAGTTTGCCGCCATCAAACCAAAGCCTTTGCCGACGTTGGCCTTTGCGGTCAGCGATGTGGCGAGTGAGGCTCCGCCGATCTCGATCATCGATGGTCCTGATCAGCCGGTGGAACCCGGTTTTCTGACGATCTTTGACAGCGCTCCGGCAGTCGTTGCCAAAGTTGACCCGGTGTTGCGGTCGACGGGACGACGCACCACCTTGGCCAACTGGATCGCCAGCGCCGACAACCCGCTGACAGCTCGGGTGATCGTCAATCGAGTATGGCAACAGCATTTCGGCCAGGGGCTGGTGCAAACCGTCAATGATTTTGGGCATTTAGGGACGCAGCCCAGTCATCCCGAACTGCTTGACTGGTTGGCGCTGCGTTTCATCGAGGACGGTTGGAGCTTAAAGAAGTTGCATCGCCGGATTGTCAGTTCGGCCACCTATCAGCAGACCTCCCGACGGCCCGCTGATCCGCCCATCATTGCAGTGGATCCAGAGAATCATTTATTGTGGCGAATGAATTCCAAGCGTCTAACGGGTGAGCAAGTCGTGGACACTCTGTTGCAGGCCAGTGGTGAAGTCAAGGCCAAGAAACGAGCGATCTATTTGCCAGTCCGGCGGAACAAACTGGATCCCATGTTGGCTGCGTTTGATTTCCCCGATCGCATTCGCAGCGTCGGTCGACGCCATCAAACGACCACGTCCACTCAGGCGTTATTGATGAAGAACGGTGACTGGGTGCGCCAGCGCGCTGGAGCAATGTTCAACAAGCATCGGGCCTTGGCGGATTCGGACTTGGTTCAAGCCTGCTATGAAAAGCTCTTCGGTCGGCCAGCGACCAGCGAGGAAGTCTTTCTGGCCGGGCGATTTGTCAAACAGTACCAAGAGTTGCTGTCGGCCGAATCGGACGACGCAACGGAAGCATCCAAGCCAGGCACGCCCACCGGTCAGATCGATGATGGCACCACCGGGCAAAACGCTGGCACTGCACAGGACGCGGCACAGAAAGCCACACAAGGCACTGGACTGGCAACCAAGCCGGCGACTGCAGTGTCGGAGCCGAAAAAGGACACGCCGGAGAGTGCATCGAAAACGCCTGTGGCTGACAACGCCAAGCCCGATCCGAAGGCGTCCGATCGCGATCGTGCTCGGACAGAATTGATTCACGCGTTCATGAACTCAAACGAGTTGATCTATGTTGATTAAAAGCGCTCTTGGTCAGCGGATAAACCAACAACACTCTGCAGCGGCCGATGTCAATCGACGACAGATGTTAACGCAATGCGGCGCTGGATTCGGCGCGCTGGCGTTGGCGGGAATGTTGCCGACGGCTGCATTCGGTGATGATGCGGTGGCCGTCGCATCGTCTGGGACGGAAAGCTCAGGGGGATTAAACTCTCTGTCCCCCAAAGCACTGCATCATGCGGCGAAGGCCAAGAGCGTGATCTTTTTGTTCATGGAAGGTGGTCCCAGCCAGATGGACACCTTTGATCCCAAGCCGGAGCTAGAGAATCTGGCTGGCAAGCCGGTGCCGGATGGTTTTGAGAAAGTCATCTTACCGATGGGCGAGTTTCATTCGCCGATTTTGGCTTCCAAACGCAAGTGGAAACAGCATGGCGAGGGTGGTTTGTGGGTTTCCGATTGGTTGCCGAACATTGCCACTCATGCCGACAAGCTTGCGGTGATTCGATCCTGTTGGACCAATGGAATCAATCACAGCGGTGGTGTTTGTCAGATGAACACCGGCAGCCAGTTTGCCGGGCGGCCTTCTCTGGGAAGCTGGGTGAGTTACGGGCTGGGCACTGAGAATGAGAACTTGCCGGCTTTTGTGGTCATGCAAGACAATGCGAATGCCGTCGTCAATGGGCCTCGCAACTGGAGCACTGGTTTCATGCCGGCGGTCTATCAAGGCACGGAGATGCAAACCAAGGGAGACCCGTTCGCTAACTTGAAAGCGGCCGGCGGTATTGATCAGCGCATGCAGCGCACCAAGCTAGATTTCTTGGCAGAGATCAATCGCATGCATGCCAGTTCGCGGCAAAGCAATACCGAACTGGAAGCGCGGATTCGAAGTTTTGAACTGGCATTTCAGATGCAGACACACGCTCCGGAGGCGGTCGATCTTGCCAGCGAAACACAGGAAACCAGAGACCTGTATGGACTCGATGACAAGCAGTGCGCAGCCTACGGGCGGCAGTGCCTGTTGGCGAGGCGTCTGGTCGAACGGGGCGTGCGTTTTATCCAGTGTTATCATGGATCGGGAAGTAAATGGGACGCACACAGTAAAATCGAATCCAACCACAGCAAGATGTGTGGTCAGATGGACAAGCCGGTCGCAGGTTTGCTGGCCGACCTTGAGCGTCGTGGTTTGTTGGATGAAACCCTGGTGATTTGGGGCGGTGAATTTGGCCGCACGCCGATGAGCGAAAAAGGCGATGGCCGGGATCACAATCCGACGGGGTTCACCATGTGGATGGCTGGTGGTGGCGTCAACGGAGGGCAGACGTACGGTTCGACGGATGAAATCGGATTGCATGCCGTCGAAGATCGCCTGCACGTGCACGACCTGCATTCCACGGTTCTGCACTTACTGGGTGTCGATCATCGCAAGTTGACGTATCTCCACAATGGTCGACCGGAGCGCATCGACGAAAACGAAGGCAACGTCTACAAGAAGCTCCTGTCAGGGAATCAGGGTCGTCTGGGACTCGACGGCTAAGCTTCTGAGTGAAGACGCAGTGCGCCGGTCTTCAGCATGCTGCTGGCGATGTGCAAGCCTTTCTCGTAGGCTTCCTCTGGCAGGCTGCATTTCGTCAGGAACGATTTGACAGCTTGGTCGACGGTGCGCACGCCATCAAACTGCTCTAATAAGGTGCGTACGAACTGATCAACGTTCATCGCGACGACCAGCCCGCTGGTGGTTGCCAGTTCGATCGACGTGGTTTTCCAGCGGCCGAGATGCCACTCGGAGACCTCGGATTGTTGGAGTCCGTCGGCGACCACCAGTTTTCGTGACTGGATTTTTATCAGCCAGTCTTCGTCGTTCAAAAGCTCTCGGACATCGAAGCCTTCGAGCACGTCTTTTCCGACCGGTTGGTTGAGAGCCTGGGACAGTTTGGTGGTTTCAAACCAGCAGTTGCCAGTGGTGCGGCGCATGAAGATGAGGCCACCGTGGATTGCTTCGACGGAGGCTGCTTGGAAATAGGATTCCCATCGGGCGACTTCGGCAAGGCGTTGTGCTTCATCGACAATGCTTTGCCGTAAAGCGATGTCCGCGTAGGTGGACGGCAGGTAGCGATTGGCCGTCAGCACCCAGACGCAGCAACCCGAATTGGCTGTCCAGGTCTTGAGTCGTTCTTCCCAGTCTTGACCGGAAAATTCAACCCATTCGCCGATGGTTTGGAACACGCCCCCATCATTGAGATGTTGGTGGGCACTGCGAATCAGCACTTCGAAGAGTTCGTCGAGTGGTTTGGGATTGAAACGATAGGTGGTGATCTGATCCGGATTGATGATGAACGGTGGATTGCTGACGATCAGATCAAAGGTTCGATCGGCAACCGGTTCCAGCATGTTCCCGGTCAAGGCTTCGATCGGTGGTTGGCCATTCAATGCAGCGTTAAATGCAGCGAACTCTGCCGCTCTTGGATTGAGGTCCGTTGCCGTGACTTGTTGGCACTGGGATTGCATGGCGACCGCGTGCAATCCAAATCCGCTACACAGATCCAGCCCCGATTTGAAGTTGCCTGTGACCGTGGTGTTGTGCAGGTTGAAAGCGGCTTCACATAAGGTGGGCACATAGTTCAGGCTATCTTGCAGATCCATCCGCTGGAGATCCGATGCCATGAACAGGTCATCGACGGGCATGATCAAGATCTTGGGCACCAATTCATCACCGGTTTGGGCCAGCATGCCCGCGTCGATGCAGGCTTGCGCGAGCGATTCACCCAGTGCCGTGATGGCGACTTCATGGATCACCGGCATGCCAAAGTAGAACAGGCGAATCAGGATGGCGAGACGCGAGATGTCATATTGTTGTAGCTGATCGGTGGGGCGGATCTGCAGCTGCTCTTCGGTCACCACATCGGTCGGTGGTGGCACGGTAAAGTAAGTCAGTTCTTGCAAGTTCTGCTGCGAGTAGCCGATGGCAATGAACAGTTCACGGAGCTCCTGCGCCTGTTCGGCGTCCAGAGGTCGAGGTGCTTGAGTGACAACAGTGGCTTGGTGTGTCATGGTCGAATGGAATCGAAAAGGAATGGCAAGCGTGGAGGTGACGTGATGACCTGGGCCGTTCAGATCAAGCCGGTTTTTCAGCGACAATGATGTAGCCTTCAACAGCATCATCGCCTTCGGTGCGCAATTGTTCCTTGTCGAAGGATACAACGTTTAGATTGGCCTGCTGAAGCCAGGCTTCGACCGGGGCTTTGGAGTGCAAGAAACGGCCACTGGGACTCAGTTGATAGTGGTCGCTTGTTTGATCATCCGTTTGTCGCTCCAGTGAAAAGATCATGCGTCCACCGGGCCGCAGCACTTGAGCAGCGGCCGTGAAAGTGCTGGCCAGGTCGCCGATGTAGTTCAGCGTGTCAGCGGAGACCAGAAGGTCTTGCGGTTCGGACAGGTCTTGCAGATAGGCTGTCAGTTCAGCTTCGATCAGTTCATCGTACAGTTGGCGCTCTTTGGCCATGATCAGCATGTTTGGTGAGAGATCAACGCCGATCAAGTGTTCTGCAAGAGGCCGCAGAAGTGGGCCACAGAGGCCCGTGCCGCATCCTAAATCAACCACGGCAAGTTTGGTCGTCGTGCTGTCTTCGGCGGCGGTCTTGGTGGACGCGGTCAATTCTGCGGCCCATTGCTGGGCTTTCTGGCAGATCAGTTCAGGCACGGCGTACTGAAGGTTTTGCAGGGTTTGATCAAAGTTAGCGGCGAAGGAGTCGAAGGCCACTTTGACGTACTTCTCGCTCGCGCGATCAGTTGTTTCGCCTCCGCAGACGCGAGCAAAGTATTCTGCGACCGGATGATCGGGGTATGCGGCGAGCCAGCGTTTATAAATCTGCAGCGCGTCCTCGATGCGATTTTGGGCTCGGAACGCTTTCCCCAAACTGTCGAACGCGACGGTGTTGTTGGGATCGAGCTGGAGGGCTTGATTGAGATGCTTTTCTGCGTCTTCAAACAGAGTCAAGCCAGATTCGTAGCGTCCCAACGTGGTCAGGTAGCTGATTTCTTCAGGTGCCTGCTCGACGGCTTGGCGATAGGCGTTCAGTGCATCAACGTTGCGATTGATCTCTGAGTAGACATGCCCGAGGTGAAACGAATGTTGTGCATTCTCTGGCTGCAATTCACGAGCTCGCTCATACGCATTGGCCGAGTCTTCGTAACGTTCTTGTTCCGCATAGATGTTGCCCAGATTGCTAAGCGTGTGCGGCTGATTGGGGTCGATCTCGAGGGATTGCTTGACCAAGTGTTCGGCCGCCAAGTAGTCTCCCATTTGACAATGGATCACTCCGCTCAGTTGCAGAGCAGTGGAGTGCCGCGGATCGTGCTGCAGAACCAGCTGATAGCCTTCCGATGCTTTGACTAAGTAGCCTTGCTGATGTTGTTCGACAGCGTCTTCTAGCCAAGCCTTGATCTGTTCGGCAGACGCAGGGCTGGTGTCTGCAGGGTTGCCTTCTGCAGCATTGGTCTGTGCAGTGGCGGGGTCTGATTCCGGCTGATCGGGTGTTGCGTCCTGCATGGTGTATTGGATGATGGCTTGTTGGATGATGGCTTGTTGGATGTCAGTGGAACAAAGGGAGAGTGCGTCTGAACAGCGGATGCACGGTGCCGTTGCATGATCGGATCAGGCGGTTGACGTGCGTTGAATGCCGGCAGGTGGAATCACGACGTTTGTAACTGCTGGTTGCATCGTTGACGATTGAAGGAAACGGGTTGCGTAACGGCAACTGCGCTTGCTATTGAATTCGCATGGTATCATGGTATTTCGGTCGTGCTAGATTACTTTCGCTAGCCATTTCACACTTCGCGGGCCACGTTGCTCGCCTTTTCTAGAATTCAAGATGACCCCCATTCGGTGCGCAATCTGCGATCAAGAGCTTTCGATTCACGAACGTGTCAAAGGAGACCTTTGTAGTCGCTTTGAGTGCAAACAGATTGCCACGCGAGTGTATGCCCAGGCCAAAACGTCCTTGAAAAACCAGCAGCTGGAGGTGGCCGAGGTGATTGCCGAGCAAGTCAGTGCTGCGGAATCATTCGACCAGCAGTCCAGGAACTTGGTCCCCGTCGTGATCCCGTCGAATGATAACAAGTTGCAACATCGTACCAAGGCAGAGCGACGCAAGTTTCTGGATCGACTCGGTTCATTGATCAGTCAAGCCGCCGCCGTGATGGCGGGGCATTCCAGTGTTGTGTCTGATGACGTGGAGCTGGAACCATTCGATAGCGAAAGCCCCGAGCGGCAATTCGCTGAGGTGCAAGTGACTGAGCAGACTGCCAAGGCAATGCTGTCTGCATGTGCATTTTGTCGCGGGAAATGTTGCTTGCAAGGCAAGTTGCATGCCTTCCTGACCGTGAAGACCCTGTTGCGATTCATGCGCAACAATCCACAATTAAGGCCGCGAGAGGTTTGGCAGCGGTATGTAGAACGGATCCCCAGTCAGTCCAGCGAGGGGGGCTGTATCTATCAGTCTTCGCAAGGCTGTACATTGACGCGTGAAATGAGATCCTCGGTTTGCAATGGTTACGAGTGCAAGGGGCTGGTCGAAGTGCGTGAGACGGCTGCGGAGGATTCGGAAACGACAATGGTGCTTGTTTCTGTGTGTGAAGCGGAATCAATGCCAGCGCTGAGCACGGCCAAACGGCCACCGGGCCCAGTGGCGCTGCCCGTCATCCAGATCCCCTGGACCGTTCAGCGGGTTGCGGTGGTGGCCGATGGAACGGCAAAGCAGATTGAGTTGCCAGAGTCGGAGCCGGTTTCATCGGACTAGTCTCTGGTGGTGTATGGCAACGCTGCAGTCTCATTGGCGGCGGTCGGGCGTTTGAGGCCAACACGAAACACGGCCAACACGAAATACAGTGAACCAAACGTGAAGAGGAATTGAATGTCAGTATTGTTTCAGAGCCTGCTCCAGCGCGGCGGGAAAGAACAGATGCAGTTGCTCAGCTACTTTGTTCGGTCGATGAATATGGATCAATTGTTTTTGTTCTTGGCAGGCGATTACAAAATGATGCCTGCTGCCACCAAGGGGATCGCCCTGTACGAAGTCTTTCTGCATCCCCAGACGGTGGCCAGGATCAGTTCCGGTCGTTTGTTGCCCCAGAAGGACATGCGGTTGGCCAATGAGATTGCAAAGCTTACTGCGGCGTATTTGGAGCATCAGAATTGGCAGCCGTCGCGTGCAGAGAGGGCTGATGACGCATCGGGCGGCCAGGCCGAGCCGGGGAGCATCGAGCCGGGGAGCATCGAGCCGGGGAGCATCGAGCCGTTGAGCATCGAGCCGTTGAGCATCGAGCCGTTGAGCATCGAGCCGTTGAGCATCGAGCCAGTGCAGGGGGATTCCGTTCAGGACCAGCCGGTGGGCATTGACTCGGTGGGCATTGACTCGGTGTCCAATGATCTGGAGCGTGTGGACGATCAGCGCCCGCTGGTTCCACTGCCGGCCAACTATCTTTTTGACGCGGTTGTAACGGACTTGCGGTTAGTGACGGCAGCGAAGCTGGCGGAGAAGCAGGAGCAATACGATCCGGGCAAGACGCCGACGGAAAACTTGCCCGGCGGAGCGATGAATGAGGCTCAGCGTCGGTTTGTTGACCAGATTTGGGTGCCGAAGATTCGCCCGTATCTGGTTTCTGCGGGATTTCGCAGTATCGCTAGCGTGGCTTGAATGTCACAAATTAGGCCTGTTGGGAAGGGTCTCTCTATGCCTGGATGAATCCGGCATGGTATAGATAGAAAGCCGTCTGGCTAACTGGTGCGCTGCGGACGCAAAGCAGTTGGTGGCAGTTGCCAGGGTTGTGGCCGCGATTGGTTGCTTGGACTGTTGTTGTCGTTGGTTGCCGCGTCTGGCTACCGTCCTGCATTTTGGCCTTCTCGTGTTCATCGTCTGCCAGCCTCCAGGCCTGCCCAGCTAGGTAGCCTGCCCAGCTAGGTAGCCTGCCCAGCTAGGTAGCTTGCCCGGCTAACTGGCCTTTCGGCCTTTCGGCCTCTTGGTGTCTCTCTCGATCTCCTCGCATTTGCCTCCTGTGTCATGAATCTTACGCAACAGAATCGAACGCTGACCATCAAAACCGACTTGGGTAATGACAAAGTTGTTATTCAGCGTTTTCACGCAGAGGAAACTTTAGGGCGTCCCTTTCAGTTTCACGCACGGGTGCTGGTTCAGGATGGTGGTGTGAAGATCGAGGACCTTCTGGCCACAGCGACAACGGTCACTCTGATCAGCGATGGCAGTCCCGTCTACTACCATGGTGTGATCAATCGCATCAATTGGGTGGACACACAGGGTTCGATGCGAGTGTTTGATCTGTCCATTGTGCCCGAGTTATGGATGTTGACTCGTCGGGCAGATTGCCGCATTTTTCAGTTCAAATCGGTTGTGGACATTGTGAAGTCGGTTGTGACGGCAAACGGTTTCACGATGGGCTTCAAAACCAATTTATTGGGTACACCTAAGGAACGTGAATACTGCGTTCAGTACCGTGAAACGGACTTTGATTTTGTCCATCGCCTGCTTCAGGAAGAGGGCATCTATTACTATTTTGTGCACAGCGCTAGCAATCATGAAATGGTTTTGGTTGACGCCAATGATCGCCTTGACAACGTTCCCAACTATACCACGATGAATTATGTGCCGCCCGATAAGGCTCGCTCTCGTCAGGAGGCCCAAGTCAATCATTGGGAACAGGTCATGGAGGTGCAGTCGGGGGTGGTCACGCTGAATGATTTTGATTTTGAAAAACCGAGAACGGATCTGACAGCCAAGTCTGTGATCAATCGATCGCACCCGCATTCGAGCTTAGAGGTGTATGACTATCCCGGTGAGTATGTGGTACAAGCGAAGGGCGATGAGTCAGCAAATGTCGATATTCAGGGACGGGCAGCGGATTACACCAGGAACATTGGCGAGTGTAATATTGCTCAAGCTCGGTCCGGTTACCGATTTTCGCTTGCTGGTCATCCCTTTTGCTCCAGTAGTGAGGAGCACTTGATTGTTTCCTCATCCTTGCAAGTGAACAATCAAGATTACTTTACCGGACAGCAATCGAACGACGAGCAAGACACGATCCCTAAGATTCGGTTCAATGTGATCTCGGTCGATGAGCCCTTTCGAAACCCGCGACTTGTGGCCAAGCCGCAGGTCGTCGGATTGCAAACAGCAATCGTTGTCGGCAAGAAGGGAGAAGAAATCTGGACCGATACATACGGCCGAGTGAAGGTGCAGTTTCACTGGGACCGCGAAGGCGAGTACGATGAAAACAGTTCTTGCTGGGTGCGAGTGAGCAATGCTTGGGCAGGCGCCAACTGGGGTGCGATTCATATTCCACGCATCGGTCAGGAGGTCGTTGTGGAATTCCTGGAAGGTGATCCAGATAAGCCGTTGGTCACCGGGCGAGTCTACAACGCCATGGAAATGCCGCCTTATCAGTTGCCAGAGAATCAAACGCAGAGCGGCATCAAAACTCGCTCCAGTCCCGACGCGACTCCCGAGAATTTCAACGAATTGCGATTCGAAGACAAGAAGGATGCAGAGCAGGTCTACTTCCACGCGGAGCGCGACTTTGCTCGTGTGGTCGAGAACAATGACTCTGTTGAAGTGGGGCTCGTCAAGGGGGCCGACACTGGCGAGGGGAATCAGCAAATCAACATTTACAACGACCAAACGACTGAGGTCGGGGTCGAGAGCGGGGCAGGAAAACGCACCACGACCGTTTTTAGTGACGATGCCTTAACCGTCCAGGATGGCCATCAGACCCTGGATATTCTAAAAGGAAATCGAACTGAAGAGATCGCCGAGGGCAACGATGCATTGACCATCAAGCAAGGCGATCAGACCATTAAAATCACCGCGGGAAAACAGACGGTCACCGCCGGCGCCAAGATCACCTTGAAGTGCGGAGGCAGTAGTATCGTTATGACTCCCACTGCGATCACCCTGAAGGCGACGACCATCAATCTTGAGGGGCAAGCTAAGTTGGCTGGTAAAGCAGCAACGGTCGAGATGAACGGCAGCGCAGCGACGATCATTAAAGGCGGAATGGTCAAGATTAACTGATTGCCGGTCGTCTCTGGCTTGTCTTTTTGTCGGTGGTCAACGCTACCGCAACCTTTTGTCACCTTTTCAATCGAAACGTTTCCACGGATGAACCTGTCGTCATGAAAATCATTGTTCATGTCAACGCTGGAGCCGGCCAGGGCCGTCGTATTCCCATGCAGACCGGAGAGCGTGCACGCTTCGGACGCAGCGATGCGGCTGATGTTTGCTTTCCAGACGATCCGCAGATGTCGGACGTCCATTTTGAACTGCTGTGCCGGAAAACGGACTGCGTGTTGCAAAGCCTGTCCACCAGCGCCACGCTGGTCAATGGCCAGCCAGTCAGTCAAGTCAGCGTGCTCAATGAGGATGTCATCCTGGCAGGAACGACCGGGTTGCACGTCGTCTTTCCCGATGCTGTTGAAGTGCCGGTTGAGCCAGCTGAGCAGGAGCAGTCCACGCCCAAACCAACGGCCATCGAATTGTGCCAGTTGGTGGACTTAGAGGACGTTTCGCTGCAAGTGTTCCGTCCGGATCATTCACCAGAAGACTTTATTCAAGAGCTGATTCAGCATCAGCAATACGACGATGCGATCCGTTTGCTGGCAGAGTACCTGGACAACGACCAGGCTATTTTCTGGGCGTTCCTTGTTTGCCAGGAATTGTCCGACGGCGATTGGTCCGAGACACTACGTGAAGCCATGGAGAGGGTTTCAGAGTGGCTTCGAGAACCCGACGAAGAGAAACGGTACCAGAACCTGCAGTTTGCTCACGACCAAGAGTTCAATAATTTGGCCAGTTACTTGGCCGCTGCCGTCGGTCACAGCGGAGGATCGATTGCGCCCCAAGGGATGCCAGCTGCGCCGGCGCCCGCAGGTGTCTGTGGCACCTTTGTTGCCTGTGCCGTCTCGGTTGCCGCCGCGACGACCGAAGCCGTCTTAGAGATTCCTGCCCGCCAGGAGCGGGCGTTAGCCATGGGGAAGACCGTTTTGCAGAACGGGATCGACTTGGATCAGTTGTCGAACTGACGGCTGCTGCTTTTGCTGCTGCTAGGGAAGTCGCTAGGCACATCGGTTAGCGTGACCTGCCCCGTCGCTGCCCACTCCGTGCCACGGATGAACGTGGTGATGAATCCAACGCAGGCGACCGCTTCAGCGGCATGTCCCATCGGAGTGTGGTACACGCGTCCTTTGCCGTAATCAATCGTCATCAGCATCGGTTCGTGACGATCGGTGCCACGGAACTTGGGGTCTGCGTAAGCGGTTGCCAGCACATTCATGTTGGATGCCGGTCCGCGAAGTTCTTGGTACAGTTCGTCTTTGGTGTGCATCCAGCCCATTGGCAGACCTTTGACAATGGGGTGCTCAGGCTCGCGAACCACGATCTGAAACTCGTGTTGAGGTCCGTGAGCACCGCCACGTCCCTTGCTCTCATCACGCACAAGCTTGCCATCGTTGTTGTAAAACACATACGGGCCAGCGGCTTCATTGCGACCGCCCCAGCCACCCAAGCCAATCATCTGGTTGTATTCGTTCCAGTCGCCAAAGGAGTTGTCGGCGGCATGGATCACGACAAAGCCGCCACCACCGCTAACAAATTCGTGTAGCGCTTTCTGGGTCGCCTCTGGCCACGCCGCCGCGCCGTGCCCAAAGTTGCTAACCACCACGTCGTATTGGCTGAAGTCAGGTTTGAAGCCCGGGTCGGATTTGGAAGATTTCAGGTCTTCACGCGCCACGCCATCACCCGCAGGATACTTCTTCAGCAAGTCCCGGCCGTTCCAAGTGAATTTGGTCCGAGCGATGTCGACATCAAATTTGCCCGTGTCGGTCAAGTACTTCTTCATCATGGCCGTCGTCTGTGGCCATGCGGAGTGGTTGTTTTGTCCATCAATGATCAATGCCTTGAGCTTTTCAGCTGCTGATGCCGTGCTGGCAGAGACGGTGGTGACAACGGCGAGCGCGCAGACAAACGCGGTGAGGAAGGTTTTGCGGTTCATAGACTTTCACCAAAGGAATGAAGGGGTGGGACGAGCGTATCTTAATCCAAATCACCGACGCTGGCGTTGGCAGCGCAGGCTTTCACCCGAAAGAACGGGATGTCGCAAAAGGGACGCGTGCGGAGGCACCGGTCGGCTGCGCTCCGGTCGGCCGTGTTTCTCTGGGCCGTGTTTCTATAGTCAGCGCAAGCGGGTGGCAGCAGGTCAGTTGTCTGCTGTCGGTTGCTCTGTCATCGTGGGCCCATCTGGGCAGAGAAGTTGCCGGTTGCTGGCAAGTCGGGAGTGTATGGCTGGTGATTCTTGGTAGATCGAATCACCGGCGAAGACCAAGCTAGGCGCGTTTGCTGTCTTCCATCGCTTGGATGTATTGTTGCAGACGCTCCAGTTCGTCGTTGACCCCTTTTAGCTTGAGCATGATTTCGACACGCTTGACTAAGGCCATTTTCTGAACTGGTTTGCTAAGGAAGTCATCGGTGCCAGCTTCAACGGCGCGTTCGACGTCACCCAGCTCATTGAGCGCTGTGACCATCAAGACCATGACTGATGAGGTTGCCGGGTCGCCCTTGATTTGCTCGCAGACTTCAAAGCCGCTTAGCTTGGGCATCATCACATCAAGCAGCACCAGGTCGGGCTTGAACGAAGCGATCTTGTCCAGCGTGTCCTGGCCATCGACGGAGGTTTCGATTTCGCAGTCAAACCCAGATAGGAACGCTTCCAGCAATTCGCGGTTGGCGATGTTGTCATCGGCGATCAGGATGCGATGTCCGGAGACTTCTTGGGGGGCGTTTGACATGGTATTGATACGAGAGGAAGAACGATGCGCTGAGAGAGGCAACTGACGACTAAGAAAGATAACGAATCTGCCCGCAAAGTGACAGACGTTATGCTGCACACGTTGTTCAGCGGACGCCGTGCAGTGTGTGCCAGCAGTCCAGTTGTTCAGGCCAGATCGCCTCGGCGGTTCCAACTCTTGAGCTCTCGGGCTCCTGAAATAGCTGGCGGTTTGATGCTGCGGGCCTGCCAGCTTGCCGGCGCCAGATCAGGAGTCCGGCGTGAGGGTTGCTGGCAGTGCAGGGTGCTTTTGCGCGGCCCTGCACCGCTGCGTGACGAGACAGCAAGGCTGCTAACTAGACCGCCTCAGCGACCGCGTGACGATCAGCCGGGACGGGGAAGCCGTTGGTCATCTCTTTGATTTCCGCTCGAATCTGCTGGTGCAGAGACGCGTCATCAGCGTTTGACAGTGCTTTGTGGATCCAGTTGCCCACCCGTTGCATTTCGTCGGTGCCCATGCCGCGAGTTGTCAACGCGGGGGTGCCGATCCGAATCCCCGAAGGATCCATCGGTTTGCGTTCGTCAAAGGGGATCATGTTCATGTTGACGGTGATACCACATTCATCCAGGACAGCCTCGGCGCGCTTGCCGCCCAGTCCCAGTGAAGTGACGTCAACCAGCATCAAGTGGTTGTCGGTGCCACCGCTGACCAGTTGCAGGCCGGTGCCCATCAGTGTTTCTGCCAGCGCTTTGGCGTTGTCAACGACCGACTGAGAGTACTGAAGGTAGTCGTCTTGCAAGCCTTCGCCAAAGCAGACGGCTTTGCCAGCGATGACGTGCATCAGGGGGCCACCTTGAGTCCCGGGGAAGACATTGCGATTGATCAGTTTGCCGTGTTCCTCTTTGCTTAGAATCAGGCCGCCACGAGGACCACGCAATGTTTTGTGGGTCGTGGTGGTCACGTAATCAGCAACCGGGACAGGGCTGTTGTGAATCTTGGCAGCGACCAGGCCCGCGTAGTGAGCCATGTCGACCATCAGTTTCGCGCCGACTTCGTTGGCGATCTCAGCAAACTTGTCGTGAGGAATTTCGCGTGGGTAGGCGCTTGCTCCGGCAACGATCAATTTTGGTTTGTGCTCGCGAGCCAGCGAGGCGATCTGATCGAAGTCCAGGCGATGTGTTTCGCGATCGACGCCGTAGGAAACGAAGTTGTACAGGATCCCGCTGATGTTCAGACGCATCCCGTGTGTCAGGTGTCCACCCTGGGCCAGGTCCAGTCCCATCACGGTGTCGCCGTGATCCAAGCAGGACAAGTACACGGCCGTGTTGGCTTGCGAACCACTGTGAGGTTGCACATTGGCGAACTCGGCACCGAAGAGTTGCTTGGCGCGATCGATTGCCAATTGCTCGACAACGTCAACGTGCTCGCAGCCGCCGTAGTAACGGCGACCGGGATAGCCCTCGGCATACTTGTTTGTCAGAACGCTTCCTGCAGCCTGCATGACGGCGTAGCTGGTGTAATTTTCGCTGGCGATCAGTTCCAGACCGTCGCGCTGACGTTCTGCTTCAAGTTCGATGGCGTTCCAAATATCGGGATCTTGTTGCCTGAGCGGATTCATCGGGAGCCTTTCAGTATTAGGGCGGCGGTAACAGGAACCAGGGGAATTGGTCGTGCCATTGAGGGGCTGCAACTGGCTGCTCCAGTTGGGGGGCTCGCAATCGAAGGCACGCGTTTGAATGGACGTTATTGAGGGCACTCAAGTCATGGAGTGACACCGCGTTTCTCATCACCAACTCGTCAACGTGGATTGTTGGCTCAACCCGCTGCGCCGTCAATCCTGCTGAGACATTCTCTGCGTGTGGATTTTGGCGAGACGATCGAACGCGCCAGCAGCGGTCTGCGGGGTTCATCACCAAGGTTGCAACCCACACCATGGACAGCAAAACCCGAGGAAGTTTAACAGGCGGGGGTTGAATTACATAACTGAGGGGAAATCATGGGATTGGGTAAACAATTCGGGAAAACATTCAATACAATTGATTGTTGGTGCGGCCAGCGATGAGGGCCCTCTTGGGAGGGTTCTGTACGTGGAGGCGCCAGAAACCATTTCCGGGCCATTTCCGGTTTTATTTTTGACTTAAGTTTTGCAAGATTCTTCATCCGTACACGTCTGAGTCTCTAGGAATGAAAAAAGTTCTTCTCACTTTCGGCCTTGTTGTTGCCACGATGGCAGGGGCAAGAACCGGCGTCGCCGAGTTGCCTTCATTTGACGCCGTTTCCAAGGATTACAAGGCGGTTCCTGTCAGTGATCAGCAAGCCACCAAGGGGTTCTTTGGATTGTGGCAACGCACTAAAGACAGCCAGTTGTTGGCTGAGTTGCCCAAAGATTTCGCCAATAAGCAGTACTTTATCGCGTTGACCGTCGCCAGCGGTGACACCTATGCGGGGCTGCAATCGGGCGATCTGGTGGTCAAGTTCCGCCCCTACAATGAGCGTTTGGCTCTGATTGCACCGAACTTGTCGATTCGTGCTAACGGTGATCCCGAAGCCAAGGCTTCTGTGAGTCGATTGTTTACCGATCAAGTGCTGTTGGACATTCCCATCGTGGCGAAAGGCCCCGGCGGTGGACCGGTCATCGATATGGATAGTCTGCTGGTCAACAACGCTTCAACGTTCTTTGGATCGGCGATCCGGATTTCCAACACTCGCCTGACCAAGATCAAAAAGGTCAAGAATTTCAAAGGCAATGTTGAAATCGCGATGGAGGTTGTCGGCACCGGGCGCAAGCTGCAGACGCTGCACTACTCGTTCAGCGAAGTTCCTCCACCGACCAACGGTTTTAAGCCACGTGTTGCTGATCAGCGTGTTGGTTACTTCACCACCGCGTTCTCGGATCTGGCAAAGTACACCGATGAAGGAACCACCGTTCGCTATATCAATCGCTGGAACTTGCAGAAACGCGATCCAAAACTGAAGTTAAGCCCACCCAAGACCCCGATCCGGTTCTATGTGGAACACACCGCGCCGGTGCGTTACCGTCGTTGGATCAAAGCGGGCGTGGACTACTGGAATAAAGCGTACGAGAAGGTCGGCATCGTTGATGCGATCGTGATCGAATACCAAGACGCTCAGAGCGGCATCCATATGGAAAAGGATCCCGAGGATGTTCGTTACAACTTCATTCGTTGGCTGAACAATGACATCGGTACCGCGATTGGTCCTAGTCGCGTGCACCCCATGACCGGTGAAATCCTTGATGCAGACATCATTCTGACTGACGGCTGGATCCGTCACTTCAATTTTCAATACGATGACTTGATGCCCAAGTTGGCAATGGAAGGCTTCTCGCCCGAAACGCTCAATTGGTTGGCGACGCGTCCGAATTGGGATCCGCGTTTGCGTTTGGCATCGCCTTCGCGACGCCCCGAAATTCAGCGTGAAATTGCTCGTCTTTCCGCACAGCCCTACGCCGGTTACGGTTTGGCCAACGCCGATCCGACTCTGATCGGTGATGACGAATTCGATGGCCTGATCGGTCACCTGAGTCAGAAGAATGGCATGTGCATGGCTCCTAATGCACGCAGCCTGGACCTGGCGCTCGCTCGCATGGACTTTGCCTTGGTTCCGATGGCGAACAAAGCTCTGTTGTTGGATGACGACGACGAGGAAGAGGAAGAGGACAAGAAGGACGGCGACGACGAAGAAAAAGACGCCGATGAGAAGGGCGACGACAAGGAAGCTGATGAAGAGAAAGACAGCGACGATGAGGAAGCTGACGACGACAAGGAAGAAGAGAAAGACGACAAGGAAAAGACTGCTGAAGACAAGACTGCGGCAGAACTGTTTGACATGCTCGACGGCATGCCCGACTGGTTCGTCGGTCCGTTGCTTGCCGATTTGGTCGCTCACGAAGTCGGCCACACACTGGGATTGCGTCACAACTTCAAAGCGTCAGGTCGTTACACGCTGGACGAAATCAACAGCAAGGAATTGAAAGGCGAAAAGACCTTCACCGCCTCGGTGATGGACTACACCCCGATCAACTTCCGCTTCGAAAGTGGCGATGTCCAAGGTGATTACGGCATGATCGACATCGGTCCCTACGATTACTGGGCGATCGAATACGGCTACACCATGGACGACAAGAAGTTGCCCGAGATTCTCAAACGCTGTGTTGAGCCAGACTTGCAGTTCGCCACCGACGAAGACACCTCCGGGCCCGATCCGCTGGCTCGTCGCTACGACTTCAGCAAGGATCCATTGGATTACTGCCAAGAGCAGGTTCGTTTGATCAAACTGTATCGCGGTCGAATCTTGGACAAGTTTGTCAAAGACGGTGATTCGTGGGCGAAGGCTCGTCGTGGTTACGAATTGACGCTGTCGATGCAAACGCGTTCGACCAGCATGATGGCCAACTGGATTGGCGGTGCGTTCGTAAATCGTGACAAGAAAGGCGATCCCGAAAATCGCGCTCCGGTCACCGTCGTGCCAGCCGAACAGCAACGCAACGCGTTGGCATTCGTGATCGAGCAGACGTTTAATGACGAAGCCTTCGGTTTGACGCCTGAATTGCTCGAACGCATGACCAGCGAAAAGTGGATGGACCGCTTGTCGGTTCACGGTTCCTCTGGAGATGCGACTTGGCCCGTGCATGAGCGTGTGCTTGGCATCCAGGCCAGTGCTATGACCATGATCTTGAATCCAACCACTTTGGGACGCGTTTACGACAACGAACTGCGGACGTCTGCCGATAGCGATGTGTTGACGCTGCCCGAAGTTCTGAAAACCGTGACCAAGGCTGCTTGGGGGGAAATCAGCAAGGATTGCCCCGAGAACTGCAGTGTTCGCAAGCCCATGATTTCCTCGCTTCGCCGTAACTTGCAGCACGAGCACATCGATCGCTTGGTGGATCTGGTGCTGGCAAAGAGCAGTGGCAGTGCAGCGACCAAGCCCGTCAAGGATTTGGCACGCATGCAGTTGGTGGATTTGAAGTCGCAGATCGACAACCGGTTGACGAAGAGCGAAGGCAAGATGGATCCCTACAGTCGAGCTCACCTGCGTGAATCGTCTGTTCGCATCGAGCAAGCGCTCAAGGCGCAGTACACCTACGGTGGATCCGGTGGTGGTGGAGCGCCAATGATTCTGCGTTTAGGAAAAGAAACCGAGTAGCCGTCGACGGCCATTCGCGTTGGACCGATCCTGCATTCGCCGGGTCTGGGATTCGATTGAATCCCAGGCCCGGTTTTTTTTTCATCCGCTGGTCCCAGTCACCGAACCCCTGGCGAGCGCCAAGACAGTAGCGTGCCCTGCTTGCACGCACCAAAAAGCCGTGGCAACGCGATGACGGCTGAAGGCAAATTCGTTGCCTTCACTCTCCCGCTTGCGGGAGAATCGAGCGTCAGCGAGGTGAGGGGAGTGCCGGGATAAAACCGGATTGAGATAGGGAATGAAAGTGTCCTACGTAGAAAGTCTAGCCAACTGCTATGGCCTCCATCGGAGGTGCAGAGAGGGTAACCGATCTGTGCTGAGCGTCCGACAAGGGGGGAAACGCAGGCCAGCTATTGAGCTCCGAAATCTGAACTTCCGTGTGCCGACCTGGTCCCTCTATGGGGAAGGCAACACCGATGGGTTCGTCATTAGGCGAGAACCCATCGGACACGGCGGAGTCACGAGAACCTGCGCATGCGTGGAAATCTCAATCGCGAGAACCGGGAGATCCGATCGGCCACTGGCAAGTATCCAGTGCGGGCAGCGAACCGTCCAGCGGGAAAGGCTGCCATGAACGCTGATCGGAAGTCGGATGAGTCCATAGTACTGCCGACACAGGCGAACAACGCCGGAACTGAACCGGCCGCGGAGTCTGTCGAGGAAAGGGACTCAGCCAAGATGAGCACCTCGCAGCACGATCGACCCCGAACTTCGAGTCGGACCAAGCGTCGTTCTCGCGGGCTGCTGGGTGTGCGCGAAACAGCGCGGGACTGTCCTGCGTTGAAGTTCGAGAACCTGTTGCATCACATCAACGTTCCCCTGCTGCACGAGGCCTTCGATGATTTGAAGAAATCTGCCGCAGCGGGCATCGACGAGGTGACTTGGCAGCAGTACGAGCAAGACCGAGAAGCCTCGATTGAGGCTCTACACGGTCGTATTCACCGGGGTGCCTACCGAGCGAAGCCCTCCAAGAGAATCTACATTCCCAAAGCCGATGGCCGGCAACGTCCGATCGGCATCACGGCCCTGGAGGACAAGATTGTCCAAAAGGCAACCGGGTGGGTCATGCAGTGCATCTACGAACAGGATTTTCTCGGATTCAGTTATGGTGGCCGTCCTGGTCGCGGCGCTCACGATGCACTCGATGCGTTGTGTGTCGGCGTGAGCAGCAAAAAGGTGAACTGGATTCTGGACGCCGATGTGAAAGGCTTCTTTGACAACGTGGACCACCAATGGCTCATGAAGTTCATCGAGCATCGCATTAGCGACAAACGGATTCTCCGTCTGATCGGAAAATGGCTTCGAGCCGGTGTCAGCGAAGACGGTGAGTGGTCCAAGACGACGGTGGGGACTCCGCAAGGAGCGGTGATCTCGCCGCTGCTTGCGAACATCTATCTTCACTATGTGTTGGACTTGTGGATTGACCACTGGCGAAGACAGCGCGGCCGCAAGGACGTCGTTGTGGTTCGGTACGTCGACGATTTTGTGATTGGGTTTGAGAGCAAAGCTGATGCTGAAATGTGCCTGGAAGCACTCCGGGAACGTTTCGGGAAGTTCGGCCTTGAGCTTCATCCCGAAAAGACTCGCTTGCTCGAGTTTGGTCGTTATGCGATCGAGCGTCGATCTGAGCGAGGAGACGGTCGACCGGAGACGTTCGATTTTCTCGGTTTCACGCACCGCTGTGATACCAGCCCAAAGACGGGATGGTTCATGATTCGCCGCGAGACGATCGCGAGCCGGATGGCTCGTACCCTCTCGGCAATCAAGGCGGAGCTTCGTCGTCGGCGACACCAGTCAGTCGGCCAACAAGGTCGGTGGCTGGGTAGTGTGGTCCGCGGCTGGCTGGCCTACTATGCCGTCCCAGGCAATGTGAGCCGCCTACGTCGATTTCGAGACGAGGTTAGCCGACTATGGTTGCGTACGCTTTGTCGTCGCAGCCAACGGCATCGCTGGCCTTGGCCTCGCATGAAACGGTTGCTGCTGACCTACCTCCCTCACGCCAAGGTACGCCACCCGTATCCAGATCAACGATTTCGCGCCCGAATCAAGGCAGGAGCCGTATGAGACAACACTCAAGTACGGATCTGTGCGGGGGGCGGCCGGAAACGGCCGTTCCTACCGTGACTGAAGTGGTTGGCAACGCCAACCGCAGGCCGCCACAACGAAACCCTCCCCGGCCGGCCATGCCGCATTAGCTCATGTCAGGCTGGATGGATGTGGTTAAGATTCTGGAATGGAAAACACGTCCTCACCCGTTCCGCGGCCGTTGCCGGGCCAGTCCGCTCCACAGCACATTCAGGTCTCGCAATGCGTGGTCAGTTTTGGCAGTAACTTGGGCGATCGTCAGGAATTGATCGCCGAGGCGGCAGCACGTCTGGCGGCAGATGAAGTGGTGTTGCATCGCGATTTGCGAACAAGTCGGCTCTTTCAGACGCCTCCGATTGGTGGCCCCGGTGGGCAGGAGCCCTTTTTGAATGCCGTCGGAGTCTTTGCAACTCATGCCTCGGCGCGTGACGTGCTGAGCGTGTTGCAGCGCGTCGAGCAGGAGCTGGGAAGGCAGCGTAGGCTTCGTTGGGATGCACGCTCGATTGATCTGGATGTGGTCTTGCACGGCAGCTTGGTCGGCGCTGCAAGTCACTTGGTGGTCCCTCACCCCCGGTATCCAGCTCGGCAGTTTGTATTGCGTCCGGCGTGTGATGTCGCGGCGGATCTTCGTGACCCGCGGTTTGGCTGGACGTTGGCGGAAATGTCTCAGCACTTGTCCGCTGACACTCCATCGCTGGCGTTGGTCGGCGCGGATCAGGCGTTTCGAAGCATGTTGTGCCATCGCTTGAGCGAAGAGCATGGCGTGCAGATTCGCAGCGCTGAAAGTGGTTGGCGGCGGCTTGTTTCTGGCGAGTGTGGTCCGGCCGGTGAGTGCGGTGCATTAAAAGCAGACGGATTGTCGCAGCCGGCGGCGGAAGAAGACGCTGTTTTCTTGCCAGATCAGGAGACGCCTTGGGTTTGCGATGGTGTGCCTTGGGGGCAACCTTCATCAGGCGGTGCGACGGGCGCCGTAGACTTTGCGCAGGCCTCGCAGACTGGACAAAGCGCTCAGGCTGCCAGTGGTTCGTCATTGGAAACACTGTGCGGAGGATCGCGGCCAGCGATAGAGCGTTTGAGTGGGTTGCCGCGTTTGGTCGTACGGCTGGAAAGGCCGTCCGTTGCGGGGTTATGGCCTGCTCCGCACCGCATGTGGGTCGGTGGTTGGAGCTGGCCGGAGTACCATCTTGAAGGGGCCGAAAGTGACTGGGCGGTTTCCGAATTGGCTTCTGTGTTGCAGGCGATGCATTGTCCGGTGCACCCTGTGACCGAAGATGGTCGCTGGTGGTAATGTTTACCAAAACGCTGGCTGTTTATGGGGGTGCGACGATCTGTTGCATCCTGATG
The DNA here is from genome assembly GCA_007745635.1 of Stieleria bergensis. Lineage (GTDB taxonomy): Bacteria > Planctomycetota > Planctomycetia > Pirellulales > Pirellulaceae > Stieleria > Stieleria bergensis. The sequence goes on along the minus strand of CP036272.1, from coordinate 4,469,484 downwards.
AAGGAGAATACTCGCGACAGAATGTCGCTCACTTCAATGGTGGGCTTGCCAATTGGCACCCAAGCGCCCGATAATTTCCCGTTATATCGTCCCTGCACCTTTCCCAGAAATTCAGACGTCCGGTCTAGAGCCGGTCGATGATCATGCAACGATTTTTGTTTCCTCGCTGGACCAACCCATTTTTGACCGTCCTTGGAGCGGCCTTGGGTGGTGGTGGTCTCGTCGCGTTGATTTTTGGCGGTTTGGTAACTGATCCCGAAACGCTGAACGTTGGGTACCAGCCTGAACAGCCCGTTCCGTTTAGTCACGCGATTCACGCGGGCCAGCTCAAGATGGATTGTCGCTACTGCCACAATACCGTCTTTGACGCAGCTCACGCAGCGGTACCGCCAACGGCGACCTGTATCAACTGCCACAGCCCGCGCGAGAAGGAAGGCGGCCCGACTCCTCGTGCTGCGGTTCACGCTGACAGCCGAAAGCTGACTCCCATCCACGCCAGTTGGTTCGAAGGCAAGAGCATGCAGTGGAAACGAGTGCATAACCTTCCAGAGTTCGTGTACTTCAACCACGCCGCACACGTCAATTCCGGCGTCAGTTGCGTTAGTTGCCACGGGCGGATCGATCAGATGGAAGAGGTTTACCAGGCCAAGCAGCTTTCAATGGCTTGGTGCATCGAGTGCCACCAAAACCCCAACCCGCATCTGCGTCCGAAGGAATTTGTGACCAAGCTTGATTGGGAGCCATCGCCAGAGTGGGATCAGGAAGCGTTTGCTGCAGACGTTCGCAGAGAGCAGCACATTGATCCCAAACGAAACTGTGCTGTCTGTCACCGTTAATTCGCTGACCGATACGCGTTAGAGACCATACACACAACGATCTGCTTTGAACGCTGAATCACTGAGTTCAGCCGCGAAGTGGGTTCCAATGCTGAAAACCGTTTTTCGACCGAAGAATATGACCCAGAACGAATCAGCCGCCAGCGATCCAGCACCAACTTACTGGCGCAGCATTGCCGAACTGCAGGGCAGCGAAGAGTTTAAGGAAAAGCACTTGCACCGGGAATTTCCGGTGGCTGCATCCGAATATCCCGAGGGTGTTTCGCGCCGTCGTTGGATGCAGATCATGGGTGCTTCACTGACCATGGCTGGCGTTGCCGGTTGTCGTTATCCAGAAGAAGTGATCGCGCCATTCGTGATTCGTCCCGAAGGTCGTGAGCCTGGTGAGTTTTACGAGCGGGCGACCAATTTTGAATTGGCAGGCTCGGTCCATAACTTGCTGATTCGCTGTTTCGATGGCCGCCCTCAGCATGTCGAAACAAACCCGATGCACCCATCGAGTGCCGGAACGAATCCCTACATTCAAGCGTCGATTCTAAGCCTGTTTGATCCCGACCGCTCACGCGGGCAGGGTGGTCAGGTGCTTGAGCGGGTTGCTGGCCAGCGTCGCCAGGGCACCAGTTGGGACGCTGCCTTGACCGCTGGTCGAGAAGCCGTTCAGTCCGCGAAGGCGAACGGCGGCAAGGGCTTTGCTGTTTTGACCTCGTCGACTTCATCGCCAACCAACGTGCGATTGTTGAAGCGATTGAAGGAAGTTTTGCCGGCTGCCACGCTGTGCCGATACGATAGTGTCGGAGCGGGCGTGATGCGTGCGGCAACGAAGTCGGTCTTTGGTGCCGAAGCCACGCAGACATTGGATCTGAGCAAGGCCGAAGTGATTTTCTCGATCGGCGCCGACTTCCTGGGCAATGATCCCGGGTCGTTGCTTGCCGCGAAATCCTTCGCTGAGCATCGCGACGTGTCCAGCGGTTCGATGAGCCGATTGTATGTCGCAGAGGCTGCTTACAGCACAACGGGGACGATGGCTGACACTCGCTTGCCAGTGCGTCCGAGTGACATGGCTGGCTTGCTGAACCATGTTGCAAAGCTTGTCAAAGAGTTGAAGGCTGGCAAGCAACATGATCATTCCAACGATCCGCCGCCAACTCCTTTCGACAGTGACACGTTGACGCCTGCTGACCGCATGGCGCGATTTGCAGATGTCTTGGCACACGACATTGTTCGGGTTGAAGACAAGGCGGTTGTCATTGTTGGCGAATCAATGGGGCCAGAGGCAGTCGCGGCCGGCATCGCATTGAACTCGATGTTGGGCTCATTGGGGACGCTGCAGAAGTTCGTTCCCGCCGTCGATGGTGACTTGGAAACCGTTGGCTTGAAAACGCTGGTTGATCAAATCAATGGCGGCGAAGTCGATTCCTTGCTGATCTTGGGCGACAACCCCGCTGTGACGGCACCTGGCGACATTGAACTGGAAGCTGCGTTAAGCAACGTTGAAAATAGCTTTTATCTCGGTGAGTACGACGATGAGACGGCTTTGAAGTGCCGCTGGTCGTTGCCGCAGTCGCATCCCCTGGAGTCTTGGGGCGACAGCATCAATGGCGAAGGCTATTACGGCGTTTGTCAGCCGCAGATTTTGCCGCTGATGGGCGGTCGCAGTGCTGCCGAAGTCATCGCGTTGTTGCTTGAAGAAGATGTCGCAGATCCATTGAAGATGGTTCGCTTCACCGCCGATCGAATCGCCAGCCAAGCCGCCGGTTCAGCGCTCAGTGAACGCCAGTGGCGAGAGTTCTTGCACAATGGTTATAGCGACGAGATTCAAACCAGCCTGATTGAGGCTTCGGTTGACACCAGCAAGTTCACGCTGGATGCCGCAATGCCAACTCCCGTCAAGGCTGATGGAATCGATGGCGACAACTACGAAGTCGTTTTCACCGTTGCAGACGGTTTGTACGACGGACGGTTTGCCAATAACGGCTGGTTGCAAGAGATGCCACAAGCCATCACCAAGCAAACCTGGGGCAACTCGGCTGTGATGAGCCCTGGCACTGCCAAGCAGTTGGGCGTCAAGCACGGTTTGTACGTTACGCTGCGTCGCGGAGAAGGCAAGGTTGAATTGCCCGTATTCGAGATTCCCGGCATCGCTCCGGGTGTCGTCGTGACTCAGATCGGTTACGGTCGCACACGAGCCGGTAAGGTCGGTGGCTATGTCGACGAAGGTGTCGAGATTGCTGGAATCGATGTGTCCCCGATCCGCACCAGCGATGCGATGCTCGTTGCGACTGAGGTCCAAGCACGGCCAAACTTTAGCGAGTATGACTTTGCCACCACCCAGGATCACTGGGCGATCGATGAGCTTGGCAAAACGGAAACAGAGAAGCGTAGTTTCACCTTGGTTCGTGAAGGGACCGTTGGTCTTTATGACAAGATCAATGGCTTTGCTCATGCGGAGCCAAAGGAAGTGCATGTGCCAACCTTTGCACGTGACAATTCGCTGCAGAACCAGCCCATTCAAGACATTCGCCATGATGAAGAACGCAACTTCATCCCCCAGTGGGGCATGGCGATTGACCTGTCCAAGTGCACCGGTTGCAATGCCTGTGTGATCGCTTGTCAGAGTGAAAATAACGTTCCGATCGTGGGTCCAGAGCAAGTTCGTAATAGCCGCGAAATGCATTGGTTGCGAATCGATCGCTACTTCCAGGGGAACGAAGAAGATGCCTCGGTTGTGCATCAGCCGATGGCTTGCTTGCACTGCGAAACGGCTCCTTGCGAACAGGTTTGTCCTGTTGCCGCAACCGTTCACACGGAAGAGGGCATCAATGCGATGGCTTACAACCGTTGTATCGGAACGCGTTACTGTGGTAACAACTGCCCTGTGAAAGTGCGTCGTTTCAACTACTTCAACTACAACGAAGACATCGGTGTTGGATATGGTGTGAACGCCTATCCGGGCAACATCGAAAGTGCCAACCGTAAGTTGCAAGCCTTGGTGCTCAACCCCGACGTGACTCCGCGTGGTCGTGGTGTCATGGAAAAGTGCACCTATTGCATCCAGCGTGTTGAAAAGGGCAAGATCGAAGCTCGTAAGGCCGGGACGGGCATCGTCAAAGACGGTGGCGTCATCACCGCTTGCCAAGCCGCTTGTAGCACCAAGGCGATTGACTTTGGGAACATTGATGATCCCGAATCGGTCGTCCATGCCAAGCGTCAGGACCCACGTTCTTATGGCATTCTGAAACAGCTGAACATTAAGCCACGCACCGAGTACTTGGCTCGGGTGACCAACCCGCACCCCTCGCTTTATACCGCTGCTCAGCGTGATGACCTGGAGAACATGAAAGCTCCGCACCACGGTCATGGTGACGAGTCGCACGAAGGCGAGAAGCACAGCGAAGGCGAGAAGCACAGCGAAGCCGAGAAGCACAGCGAAGCCGAGAAGCACAGCGAAGCCGAGACCGCAAAACACTAAGCCAGAGATGGCTCATGGCCCAATCAGCGGCCGCGAGCACATTGAAGCAAACGAATTCTTAGACGATTTTCCTCGAACCGATCACAGAACATGTCACTCGCCATTCCAAACGGATTGGATAACACCGTCGAACGCCCAGGCGAACGCGCACCATTGGTGTTGGGAGAAACGACGTATAACGACATCACCGAGGCGGTCTGCCAAGTGGCCGAGCGTCCACCGAGCAAGACTTGGGTTGGCAGCTTCTTGGTTGCCTTCGCGTTGTTACAAGTCTTAGGCTTGTTGATCCTGTACTTGATCTACACCGGTGTTGGGGTTTGGGGTAACCGCTCTCCAGTGTTCTGGGGGTGGCCGATTGTCAACTTCGTGTTCTGGGTCGGGATCGGTCACGCTGGAACGCTGATTAGTGCGATTCTGTATTTGTTCCGGCAAGAGTGGCGAACCAGTATTAACCGGGCAGCGGAAGCGATGACGATTTTCGCGGTTGCCTGTGCGGGGACCTTCCCCGGGATTCACGTGGGACGAGCTTGGCTGGCGTTTTGGCTGGCACCTTATCCCAGTTTGAATCTTTGGATGTGGCCACAATTCCGCAGCCCTCTGTTGTGGGACGTGTTTGCCGTTTCAACCTACGGCACGGTCTCGTTGTTGTTCTGGTACATGGGGATGGTGCCCGACTTGGCAACCTTCCGCGATCGATCAAAGAACCCGCTGCGTCGAGCGGTGTATGGCGTCTTGGCGCTTGGCTGGTCCGGTTCATCGCGACACTGGATGCGATACGAGAAGGCTTACGCGATCTTGGCTGCCTTGGCGGCTCCGTTGGTCCTGTCGGTACACACGATCGTTTCGTTTGACTTCGCGGTCTCCCAGGTTCCCGGTTGGCACACAACCATTTTCCCGCCGTACTTTGTTGCGGGGGCGATCTTCAGCGGTTTCGCGATGGTGCTGACGCTGATGGTTCCGGCCCGCAAGATGCTCAACCTAGAAAAGTTGATCACGCTTCGGCACTTAGACAATATGTGCAAGATCATCCTGGCCACCGGCTCGATTGTCGGTCTAGCGTACGGGACGGAATTCTTTATCGCTTGGTATGGCCAAGTGGATGCCGAAATCTTTGCCTTCGTCAACCGAGCCTTTGGGCCGTACGCCTGGGCGTACTGGATCATGATTAGCTGCAACGTGATCAGTCCGCAGTTGTTCTGGTTCAAGAAGTGCCGGACGACGCCGTGGATCATTTTTGTTGTCTCGATCTTTGTCAACATCGGGATGTGGTTCGAACGATTTGTGATTGTCGTGACCAGTTTGGCACGTGATTACCTGCCGAGTGCCTGGGCCTACTTCACCCCGACTTGGGTGGACTGGGGCATGCTGATTGGATCATTTGGTTTGTTCTTCACCTTGTTCTTGCTGTTCTGCCGAACGCTGCCTGTCATCAACATGGCAGAAGTCAAAGCAACGCTGGCCAAGGAACACCACATGGCTCATGGCCATGGAGAGGACGGCGAAGAGCACTAGGTCACTCGCGGCCTACACACTGACGGAACTGAGCTGCCACGGCTTTGAAACGTGGCACATTAACGAATCTCATTTATGCCTTAGCGATCTGTTTCGATGGATCAGAAAACTATGTCGGAAAGCAAAGTAGAAGCGACAGACCACGGGATGGTGGCCGAATTTACGACGGTCGATTCACTGCTTGCAGCGTGTCGTCGAGTGCGTGATGCTGGTTACATCAAGACCGATGCGTTCACACCGTTTCCTGTCCACGGGATCGATAAAGCTCTCGGCATCAAGCCGACGATCTTGCCGTGGATCTGCCTGGTCGCAGGGATCACCGGAACGATGACGGCCTTGGTCATGCAGATCTGGATGAACAGTATTGATTATCAATACATCATCTCAGGTAAGCCATTTCTGTCGTTGCCCGCGTTCATCCCAGTGGCCTTTGAGCTGACCATTCTGTTTGCCGCGTTCGGAGCGTTCTTCGGTATGTGGGCGTTGAATGGATTGCCAAAGTTCAGCAACCCGGTGTTCACCGACCCCCGATTCGATCGCGCCACCGACGATCGGTTTTTCCTGTACATCGATTCATCGGACGAACGGTACGATGAAGAAGGCGTGCGAGCTCTGCTTGGCGAAACCGGCAGCGACTACATCAACAAAGTGGTTGAAGACGAATCGCCAAAACAGGTTCCCAAGTTCATCTACAGCGTGTGGGCTTTGTCCGTCGCGGCGTCCATCATCCCGCTACTATGCGTGTTGACGATGCGTGTGACCAACAGCAGCAAGCCACGTTTTCATATCTTCCCCGATATGGATTTTTCACCGGCACGTGATGCCCAGCAAACAACCAGTTTGTTCGGTGATAACCGCGCGATGCGTCCTGACGTTCCGGGCACCGTTGCCCGCGGTCAGCTCAGTGGTTCCATGGAAGCGTTGACCGGCATTGACTTCGATGCATTGACGGCTGTCGATCCCGGTGCCGCAGCCCAATTGGTGGCGGCCTATCAGGATGAAGCCGCCGGCACGACCACACCGCCTGCTGAACCTGTGGATGACACGCCCTGGTTGGATCACATTCCAGTGACCGTTGACGAAGCTTTGTTGGCGCGTGGTAAGCAGCAGTTCGGCATTTACTGCAGCGTGTGCCACGGCATGAGCGGACTGGGCAATGGCCTGGTCAATCAGCGAGCGACTGAGAAGCAGTTTGATACTTGGGTTCCACCGAGCAACCTTCACGACACCGCGCTGTACAGCGAAACCTACCCTGATGGCAAGTTGTTCTCAACGATCACCAATGGGGTTCGCAAGATGGCCGGTTACGCCAGCCAAATTGAGGTCCAAGACCGCTGGGCGATCGTGGCTTATGTTCGCGCACTGCAGCTGAGTCAGAACGCACCGTTGGACGTCGTCCCTGCTGAAAAGCAAGCGGAGGTCAAAGCTGCCGTTGAAGCGGCCAAAGAGAATTTGAAGCGGCAGGAAGAAGCGGCGGCAAAGGCCGCTGCAGAGCGAGAGAAAGAGCAAAACTAATACCGGTTTCGGCGGGCTCCGGCCCCCGGCACTGTTTCCCCGATACAACCTACGCCTTGGCGTAACGTCAGCACACGTTAGACCATTTGGATCATGTCAGAACACGCTGCAACAAAATTGAAACCCGCCGATGACCCGGCTTACAAGCTTCCAGCTTGCTTGGGCAAATTCCAACTGCCTTTGCTAGGTGGTGGATTGGCCTTGCTGTTGGTTGGCCTTTTCCTGGCATTCAGCGTTCAATCGAACGAAGACGTTAGCATGCCGCGATTCGGGTTTTCTGCTTATTTGACAGCCTACCTGTACACGCTTTCAATTTGCCTGGGCTGTTTGTTCTTCGTGCTGATCCAGCACTTGGTGCGAGCCGGGTGGAGCGTTGTCGTTCGGCGGATCGCTGAATTGATGATGATCATGATTTGGCCCATGGCGGTGTTGTTCCTTCCCATCCTGTTTGCTGCCTTCCAGGAAAACGCTCTCTTTGCATGGACCAACCCGGACTACATCGCTGAGTTTGTGCCCGAGAGAGCTTGGGAGAACAAAAAGTTGTTTTTGAACCCCACTTTCTTTGCCATTCGTGCCGTCGTTTACTTCACGATTTGGTGCAGCCTCTCGCTTTACTTTTGGCGTGGCAGTGTCCTGCAGGACGAAACCGGTGAGCGTGCTGCCACCGATCGCATGCAGTTATGGTCCGGTCCAGCTGTGATGTTGTTCGCTCTGTCGGTTTCATTCGCTGCGTTCGACTGGGGAATGTCGCTGGCTCCGATGTGGTTCTCGACCATGTTCGGTGTTTACTTCTTCGCAGGTTCAATCCTGGCCGCACATTGCTTCATCTGCGTGTCGGCGTTTCTGTTGCAACGTTGTGGTGCGGCGAAAGATGAGATCACGGTCGAGCATTATCACGACCTTGGAAAATACATGTTTGGGTTCATTGTGTTTTGGACCTACATCGGGTTTAGCCAGTACCTGCTGATCTGGTACGGGGCGATCCCCGAGGAAGCTGAATGGTTCTATACCCGACAGCTGGGTAGTTTTGCCGGGATTTCAATCGCGTTGGTGCTGCTGCACTGGTTGTTGCCGTTTTTTGGCACCATGGCCAGAACCGTGCGACGGATGCCAGCTGTGATGGCTCTCTGGGCCGTTTACATCTTGATCATGCACTTCGTTGATCTGTTCTGGGTCGTGATGCCCGAAGCACGGGTTGGACACCACGCCCACGTTGGTGGCGCCTTGGGTGTGATCGCTTGTGTTCTTTGTGCGGTTGGATTGTTAGGGCTTGTGCTGGGATTGGTGTTGCGAATGGCAGCCTCCAGCCATGTGGTGGCAGTTCGCGACCCAAGATTGCGAGAGTCGATCGCGTTCGAAAACTTTTAGAGTCCATCAAACTAGTTCATCACGCGGTCGGTCAACCGACTGCCCGAAACACATAGTCCTTTCAAACAACGCTGAATTCGTTTCACGATAAAGCCATGGCTAAATACGACGACTTAGACAACAAGCAAATTTTTGTCATCGGGATCGGCTCCGTCGCCGTGACGGTGGTGACAATCCTTGCTGTGTTTTATGTGTACTACCTGCTGCTTGATTTGAACAAGACAACCTGGCAAGCGAACAGCTCCTACGATCGTCAGAACACGATTCTGGCCAAACAGAGTGAGACGCTGGAAGGATACGGTGCCACCAAATCGGCGACCGTTGCGATCCCAATTGAATCAGCGATGAAGCTCGTGATCCAGCAGGCAGCGGCGCCAGCCGGTGAGTCCAGCGATCCCGTGGCTGAAGACATGCCTGCTGAACCTTCTGCACCGGTACCTGTTAAGCCAACACCTGTTGAACCGGTTCCTGTTAAGCCAGCACCAGAGAAGCCAGTTCCTGCAGAGAAGCCAGTTCCTGCAGAGAAGCCAGAGGTGGAAACGCCCGCCCCTGCGGAAGCCGAAAAGCTCACCGCCGTTGAACCAGAAACCGCACCGGTTGAAACTGAAAAGCCAGCCGAGGACACTCCAGGGGCAACCGAAGAGACACCCGATACTAAAGCCCCCGCCGTCGATCCACCGGAAACTGCTGGCGAATAAGTCACCGAGTGACGCCGAAGTCTCCGACAGAGTCCAACGAATAGAAAACCATGCACCTTTGTTACCAACCTAGCCGAATGTCGCCAGCGATTCAGTCGCTGTTGACGATCGCCATGATGTGCGCGATCAGTGTCGTGGGCGGTTCTCTCGCCGAGGGGCAGAACCAGACGCGGCTTGGCGAGCGAGTGATTGACGGTTCGTTGCCACCGGAGCGTCAGGGTGTCGATGTCAAACAGAACTTAGGGGATGAAATTCCCGGCAACCTCGAGATGATTGATTCGGACGGGCAATTGTTTTTGTCCGGCCAGCTGTTTGATGGCAAGACTCCCACCATCATCACATTGAACTACAGCGACTGTCCCGTGCTTTGCAGCACACAGTTGAATCGTCTGGTGTTGGCGCTGAATGATTTGGAACTCAAGATCGGTCAAGACTTCAAGATGCTGACACTCAGCATTGATCCGAAAGAAACGATCGAGCGCAGTGCGAGCACCAAGGAGCGTTACGTGGATGCTGTCCGTAACCAGCCTGGTGCAGCGTCCGGTTGGACTTTCGCAACGGCCGAGCAGCCCGTGATCACCAAAATGGCCGATGCGTTGGGTTTTCAGTACAAGTACGATCCGGTCATTAAACAATACAACCATCCGGCTATGCTGGCATTCGTCTCACCTGACGGTGTTATCACGCGGTATTCCTTGTCGTTGGATTTTCCAGCAGACCAGTTGAAGCTCGCGTTGGTCGAAGCGGGTGAGGGCACCGTTGGGAATGTTGTCGACCAATTTATCCTGTGGTGCTACAGCTACGATTCAACTTCCAATTCATACACCCCGGTCGCTTGGCGAATCATGCGGATTGGTGGATTGGGGTTCCTGTGCTTGATGTTGATGGTGTTGACGCCGTACTGGTTAGGAACCCGTGGCAGATCCAAGACGGCGACGTCGGAATCTGGCCCGCAAAAACAGAACTCGCTGCTAGCTTCCGGAGACCGCTGAGCTGCAGCTGGCCAGAGCTTCTGGTCGACATGACCCATTGGATTTGCGGGATGCGTTTCGCGAATCAACTACCGAACATGAATGCGGCTTAGCCGCGCCAATTAACTGCTTTAAAAAACGACATGACAACCATGTTTTCCGTTCCGAACTTGCTTGCTGATGAAGCCAGCGGATTGTTTTTCCCAGAGTCCGCTTCGACGTTCTCGCAACAGTCTGACACCGTGTTCTACGCGATCACGATTGTTTGTGTGTTGTTTTTCATTCCGATCACCATCGCGTTGTTCGGTTTTGCGTCGAAGTACAAAAAGGCGAAAGGTGAACAGGCTGAAAGCCAAGTGGATCACAACACCAAGTTGGAGTTGATCTGGTCTGTTGGTCCTTCGTTCCTGCTGATCGCGATGTTCTACTTCGGTGCTCGTGGATTCATGGAGCAGCGAACCATTCCAGAAGGTGCTTACGAGATCGGTGTGAAAGCCACTCGTTGGAACTGGTCGTTCAACTACGGCGGGACCACACAGAACTCTGAATTGCATGTTGTCAAAGACGAGCCAACCAAGTTGGTGATGACAGCTGACACCGTGATTCACAGTCTGTTCATTCCCGCTTTCCGCGTGAAGAAAGACGTCGTGCCAGGTCGTTTTAACTACATGTGGTTCCGAGCAACGAAGGCCAGTGAGAAGCTGAGCGATGAAGAGCTTGCCGCTCGGAAACAGGTCTACAAAGACGCCAGTGAGAGCTGGAGTTACGAGAAGGAAGGTTACACCGAGGATGGCTATGCCTTTTATGATCTTTATTGCACCGAGTATTGCGGGAAAGATCACTCAATGATGCAGACCGTCGTCGTCGTCCACGAGACTCGCGAAGAGTTGGAAGCATGGGTCGAGGAAAAAGGAAAGCGTCAGCCCGGTGTTGATCCCGTGACCTACGGCCGAAAGCTGTACGAGTCACGTGGTTGTAAGAGCTGCCACTCACTTGAACCAGGAGTCAAATTGGCTGGTCCATCGTACGCCGGTTCCTTTGGAACGTCGCGTGAATTGACCGATGGATCCTCAGTGACAATGGATTACGGCTACATCAAAGAATCGATTGAGGATCCCAAGGCGAAAATCGTCAAGGGATACGCCGGGGTGAACATGCCGAGCTACAAGGGCATGCTCTCGACGGATGACATTTACTGCTTGGCTCAGTTCATCAAGTCACTTAACCCCAATGCTGCTAAGCAAGAAGCCGAAGAGGCTGATTCAGGTGCTGCCGTGGCGGAGACGGGGACGGAAGCTGATGTAACTTCAGCTAGCGAATAAGCGAAACAACTAGCGAGGCAGGCGATCGATTGTAGGCGTCTGTCCAACAGAAATAGATTAAGACTGTATTTCGACTTCAGATAAAGGTGATCCCTTTGTCAGCCACGAAGTTACACTTGAGGTAAACGATGTCTGCAGGAAAAATTTCTTCCGGCTCTGAGATTGACGATCCAGGTTATCCAACGCCAGAAGAGAACTACCTGACCAATTCGAAAGGTTTGTTGTCTTGGATTTTCACCCTGGACCACAAACGCATCGGCGTGATGTATTTGGTCGGCGTTTCGGTCGCCTTCTTGGTGGCTGGTTTGCTGGCGATCGGCATTCGCTTGCACCTAATGTCCCCGGATGGCTGGTTCCTGGAGACCGGTGCGGTCAAAGCGATCACAGGTGACAAGCCGACTAACGACGTGTACAATCAGGTGTTCACGTTGCACGGGGCGATCATGGTCTTCCTGTTCATCATCCCGAGTGTGCCCGCGGCTCTTGGTAATTTCTTGGTGCCGATCATGCTGGGGGCGAAGGATGTCGCTTTTCCACGCTTGAACCTAAGTAGTTTCTACCTGTGGATGTTTGGTGCGTTCTTTTTTATCTCAGCCCTGCTGGCTAGCGGGTTGGATACGGGTTGGACGTTCTACACTCCGTACAGTACGACCAGTAATACGTCGGTGATTCTGGCCACCTCTGGAGCCTTTATTTTGGGCTTCAGTTCGATCTTCACGGGTTTGAACTTCATCGTTACGATCAACACGATGCGGCCGCCAGGGATGACTTGGTTCCGAATGCCATTGTTCCTTTGGGCAACCTATGCGACCAGCATCATCCAGGTGTTGGCGACTCCCGTTTTGGGCATCACTCTGTTGCTGTTGATTGCCGAACGGACGATGCACATCGGGATTTTTGATCCCCAATACAACGGTGACCCGGTCACCTTCCAGCACTTCTTTTGGTTCTACAGTCACCCCGCTGTGTACATCATGATTCTGCCAGCATTTGGCGTGATCAGTGAGTTGATTAGCGTGCACAGCCACAAGCGAATTTTCGGCTATCGCTTTGTCGCATATTCTTCGATCGCGATCGCGCTGCTGGGTTTCCTGGTTTGGGGGCACCATATGTTCACCTCAGGGATGAGCCCGGTGACCACGATTATCTTTAGTGCATTGACCTTTAGTGTTTCGGTGCCATCGGCGATTAAGGTTTTCAACTGGTTGGCGACCATGTACAAAGGGTCGATCAGTCTGACGACTCCGATGGTTTACGCCATCGTGTTTATCTTCTTGTTCACCATCGGTGGCTTGACAGGTTTGCACTTGGGTACTTTGGCAACCGACCAGCACCTGCACGACAGTTACTTCGTCGTCGCTCACTTTCACTTTGTCATGGTCGGTGGAACCTTGGTGGCATTCCTAGGGGGTGTGTTCCACTGGTGGCCGAAGATGTTCGGAAAGATGTACAGCGAGAAAGGTGGCATCGCTTCGGCAGCTTTGGTGTTCATTGGCTTCTTGGTGACCTTTTTGCCTCAGTTCATTCTCGGCAGCCGCGGGATGCCCCGTCGTTATGCAACGTACGATCCAGAATTCCAGACATTGCACGTGGCCAGTAGCATTGGATCCTTGATCCTGGGATTGGGCTTGTTCGTTGCCTTGTTCGTGCTTTTGAAATCATTGTTCAGCAAGGAACGGGCACCGGCCAACATGTGGGGCGGTGCGACTCTTGAGTGGGCTTGTACCTCTCCGCCGCCGTTCTACAACTTCCAGCGAGCTCCTGCTGTTGACGATCCATATGACTTCACCGACATTGTTTGGGACAGCGTTTCAGAACGTTATGTTCGAGTGGAACCAGAACGAAAACTCGCTCCCGAAGAGCAGCCAGCACACGCTGGCGAGTAAGGCAAATTAGAAGTCGTGAGCCAGTTGGTTAGTTGGCTCATGACACTTTCAAGACAGAAACATCGGTGGATCAGGGCTCGGAATGACCCGCTCTGGTCTGCCTCCAACTTTACCTTCGCAAAATCGATTCCATCCATGGCAACCTCAGAAGCAGGCCATTCCGCTGACCAACACGCCGGTGATGCACATGGTCATGACCATGATCATCCGGACTACTTGGCGCACCACTTTGACACTCCCGAACAGCAGTTCGATAGTGGTAAGTTGGGGATGTGGCTGTTCCTTGTCACCGAAGTGTTGTTCTTTAGCGGCATGTTCTGCGCCTATGCGATCTTTCGTGCTTGGCGTCCAGAGGTGTTTGAGGGCTGTAGCCAGTTCTTGAACACAAAGCTCGGGGCGATCAACACTGGCGTGCTGCTGTTTAGCTCGTTCACCATGGCTTGGGCCGTTCGAGCGAGCCAGTTGGAAGAGCACAAAAAGACCGCCGCTTTGATCGCTACCACGCTCTGTTGTGCGATGGTGTTCCTGGGCGTGAAGGCGGTTGAGTATTCACACAAGTGGGCAATGGGTTTGCTGCCAGCAGGATTGTTTTCCTATGACGAAAACAATCCCCATCCACCTGGACCCAATTGGTTGCTCTACATCTGCATGCCGTTCATCGTGATCACCATTGGTGTATTTCTTTGGATGGTGTTCTCATGGGCGACAAAGGCAAAGTTTCAATTCCAGTGTGCGAAGCCTCTGTTCTTCGTTTGCTTGAGCTTCTTTGGCGGTGTTTATTTGGGGACCGTGCTCGAACCTAAAGTTGAAGATCATGCTGTGCATGCTTCCGCTGATGGCCACGCTGACGCTGCAGAGCACGCAGAAGGTGACCCCCACGCAGAAGGCGACTCCCACGCAGAGGGCGAGGCTGAAGCTGCAGGTGCCGACGAAGGCGAGCACACGGAAGAGGCTCACGAGGCCGCACCGGCAGAGGAAGAGACTGAGGAGCCCGTGATCGAGTTGGGTTCCGTTGTTCCCAAGTCTGGTACCATGGTCGATACCAGTCGTGACTTGGAGATTCAGCGTAAGTTAGCCAGCGTTGAAGCAAACTCCGCGGTTCGCGACGAGTTGAACGCTCTTGAGCGTCAAGACATGAACGCATCGGGAGCAATTACCTACCATCAAACCGATGACACATCCAACACCATTGCGGGAAGCGAAGAAGACGTGATGCGACGCAGTCGTGCAGGTGTTTTCTTTAGCATTTACTATTGCATGACCGGCGTTCACGCGATTCACATTTTGGCTGGGATCGGCGTGTTGGTTTGGCTGCTGGTTCGTTCGCTACGAAAAGACTTTAACCGCAACTACTATGGCCCTGTTGACTACGTCGGTCTGTACTGGCACTTGGTCGACTTGATTTGGATCTATTTGTTCCCGCTGATGTACTTGATCCGCTAGGTTTGGGCGACTGCCTGACCCGTGCCCATTCGACCGACTTTCCACCACGCATTTGAAACGATAGAGCCATGTCCGCACACGAAGGATCTAAAGAAGGCTACGACTTCGCACACCCGTTACCACTGTCGTTGCTGTTCGGAGTGTTTTTAGCTTTGACCGCATTGACCGTGGTCACGGTCGCTCAAGCAAGTTTTGACTTGGGCAGTTTTGACATAGTTGTGGTGATGTTCATTGCCACCATCAAGGCTTGCTTGGTGATGGGGATCTTCATGCACTTGGCGTGGGACAAGCCCTTCAACATTTTGATGTTCGTAGGTTCGTTTGTGTTCGTCGCCCTGTTTATCGTGACGACCCTCTACGACAGTCGAGCAACCTCACAGGATAGTATTCCCGTGACCAACGACATTGTGGCTGGCCCGAATCCAAAAGTGGAATCGTAGTAGGCCGTCATACAACTGAATCACTGAAATGCACCTTCGATGGAGGGTGCATTTTTTTGTGCTTGCTCCACAGATGCTTGCGTGACACCTCTGCAACTTCTGAACGATCGGCATGAGGTTTGGTTGTAGCGAGAGGATTTTCGGTGACGATAAAGGGCGCTACGCGAAAGCTATAGTTGGACTGCGGTGAGGTGGCGTTGCGTCTTTCATCACCGCTTGTGTCCTACAGTCGCTTTCTTCCCGAAATTCCGTTCTGCCCGCCGGTTTGACGTGAAACGCAAAATCGATTCAACCGGTCACTCTGGCTTGCCACCTGAGCATGGCGAGAATCCTGCGCGACAGACGGCGTCTGGTTCTGAATTGGATCGCAACGCGAAGCGGGTTGTTCATCAGCCCCCGATCCCAACCATCGCGGAAATGGACGACGAACGGGTTGCCGGTGGTGCTCTTGGCGGGGAGTCTGGGAATCGGCGGATCATCGGTTGGATGGCCAGCGTGATCGTTCACCTGTTGGTGGTTATCCTATTGGCTTGGCTGAGCATCTCGTTTAGCGGGACGGAGCGGGGTTTTAGTATCCAGGCCGAACTCGGCCAGAACGATGGCAATGAAGTCGACTTGTCGGTCAATCTTCTCCAGCCTGAGCAGCAGAAGGATCAACGGAACGATGTCAGCGAGCTAACGCCGGTGAAGATTCCGGATGTGACCGCCAGGTCAGTGATTGCCAGTCTGGATTCGCCAGTCAAGCAGACGGTGGATCGCGAGTTAGAAGCCTTAAAGGCTATGCTTGCCTCTGGCAGCGTTAGCAGTAACGCGATGGTCCCAATGCGCAGTGCATCTGGAGGCGGTTACTCAGCGCGAACACCGGAAGGCCGAATTGCCCAAGGCGATCATTTTGGTGCGACGCCTGAAAGTGAGGCGGCCGTTGAAGCAGCCCTGCAGTGGCTGGCGGCTCACCAGCGCTCCGATGGTTCGTGGTCATTTGATTTGCGTCAAGATCCCTGTTCCGGTCGATGTCGTCATGGGCGGCCCATTGGCGCGGAGACCCCGACGCCTTCGACCGCGGCGACCGGGCTGGCGCTGTTGTGCTTTCTTGGTGCGGGCTACAACGATCTGAAGGGGCCCTACCAGCAGAATGTTCAGAAGGGGATTTACTACCTGCGGCAGATTGGCCGTGAGTCCGACTTTGGAATCGATCTACAGCGCGGCAGCATGTACGGCCACGGCATCGCCATGTTAGCGCTGACAGAGGCCATGGTGATGAGTAGGCAGGACGGCCAAGTGGATCCCGCAATGATGCAGTTTGTCAATCGCGGCGTTCAGTTCACCAGTGCAGCGCAACACGAAGGCGGTTCTTGGGGCTACATTCCTGGTGTGAAGGGGGACACGACAATCACCGGCTGGCAAGTCATGTCCATGGTGGGTGCCAAAAAGTTGGGATTCTCGTTGCCGACAACGTTGTTTCGGCGCGTGGTCGATTTCTTGATGACTGTTCGTGAGCAACCGGGGTATCACTTCGGTTATCGTACTCCGGAAGCTCAAAAGACCACCACGGCGGTCGCGCTAACCATCTTGACCTTTCTGGGGCACGGACCTGGCCAGACTTTATTTGACCGGGCCGTTTATGAGATTGCTGAAGCCGGGCCGACGCAGAAGAACATCTATCATGACTACTATGCCACGCTATTGATTTTCCATACACGCAATGAGCTGTGGCCACAGTGGAATCAGCAGATGCGTGATTACTTGGTGAAGACGCAAGCAAAACGGGGCCATGAAGCCGGGAGCTGGCACTTTCCCGGTGATCGTTATGGCGATGTCGGTGGTCGTCTGTACACCACCTGCATGGCGACGTTGACATTAGAAGTCTACTATCGCTATCTGCCGCTGTATGATGAGCTGCCAGAGTTTCCGCTTTAGGACACCAAGCGGGGCGGCTGATTGAGTTCTTGCCGCATTTCGTTCCCGTCGTCAGAGCACACGAGCAAGGCAAGGCAGCCGCGCAGAGTTAGCCGCGCGGCTGGTTTAGAACCTTTTCCGGTGGAAGCCCATTGGTGGTTGGTCGTTACGGATGCGCCACCAGGGCACGCTTGTGGTTGGGAAGTTTGGGCAGCGAGCCGTCGGTCAGTTTGATCTTGTTTTCACGGATGTAGCTGTGACATTGCACGCAGTGCACGGTCAAACCAACATAAGCCAGCGCGGCGCGGTTGACGTCTTTTGCCTTGGCGGCTTGTTCAAGGGACGAGCAATCGCGGCGAAACTGTTCGCTATAGATGCGATATTGTTCGGTCTGCACGACGTTCCAACCGGTTTCCGTGCTCAACAAGCGAAGCTGCCGTGCGCTACTGGCAATTTTGTCGTAATTCTCAAGTGTCAGGCCTTCCAGAATCGATTTTGCTCGGTCCAACTTCTGTCTCATTAGCGGCGGCACGTGCTTGGGGTTCAGTTCCGTTCCGCTGTCGGGTTGTTGGCCGACGGCGTTGGAGTCCTGGTGGTTGAACAACAAGTGGGTCGGTTGCAGCAATGCAATCAACAGTGTCATGCCGATCACTGCAATGAAGCCAGTTTTTAACATCTATTTTCTCGTGATGGTAGGTAACGGGGACGGGTGTTCCGCTGAATGCGTTTCGTAAGTGAGGTCCGGGGTGGGCAAGGGACGTGCAGGGTGGGCAAGGGACATGCAGACGGTTGAAATCAACTGCTTAATTGAGGGTGTGATCTGAGTTCAATGTTTCTGCGATCGTCCGCAACATGCGTTGCTGTGATTTGAGTTGCGTTTTGTTGATCGAAAGGTTGGTGGTCGACTGAGCCAATTGTTCGCATTGCTCCAGGATCACTCGGTGGATGCTTGGTGTCATTTCGCGATTGATTCCCGGTGTCATTGCGGAGGGCTCGCGGTCAGGTTGGTTCGTGGCACAGCGCACCCAATTTTGCCATAGCGTTCTGGGAGGGCGGCTGACTGTCCAGTGCTGAATCAGTTGAAACGCCAGAGGGTTTCCAGCAACCGCTTGCATTAGCAGAGAGCCAATCATCGCCTGACGCTTCTCGTTGCTGCCCAGCACGCTGTACCAAGCGGGGTTCGCCCAAGCGACGAACACCAAGGGCGTGTACAAGTAAGCCCCCAAGGTCAATGAGGGCAATGGACTACGTCGCGAATCGCTGTCCGGCGGCGTTTGCAAGCCCATTGAGATCAGGATTTCCCGTTCGAGCACCTGATCGGTGTGCGATCGCTGGATTGATTGGACGAGCCAGGGTTCGGCTGAGATGAAAAAGGCGGCCTGCAAGCTGCTTTCCTCACACGCCGTGAGCGGCTGCGGCGTCAAGCGTAGCGGAGTGGTTTCTAACGGCATTGCGGTCACCCGGAAGGCATGCGAGACAGGTGTTTTCCGGCCATGCGGTGAGGCTCAGCCAGTTGTCAGTCCCTGAAGAGCAATCGGGGTGCCATATCAATGCTCAAACGGGGGCGATTCGAAGAAGAGGGCTGTTCGTTTTGGTTTCGGAGCAATGTGTTGAAGGCGATGGCTACCTGAACGGGCGGGTTAGCGCGTGCATTGGCATGGCAAATCACGCTCTTTTGCTGGCGTGCTTGTTGCAGCATTGATTTTCAGCGGGCGTCGCTTGAGCTTTTGACAGCCAGGTGCTCAAAAAGGGAAACCCATCATGCACTGGTCTTCGTTTTGGTCGCGGGGGCTGATGGATGCTTTGCTGCGCGCCAGTTGGCACATCTGGCTGTGCGAAAACGGCATGTGACAATGCGCAAGTTTGGCAATTTCACCTGCGGCAAAGCGTCACGGAAATGAATACTTTGCCTCGTTTCGACGCGATCGACGGTAGCTGTGCTGGTACGCGATACTAATTTGGTACTAAATTTGTAGAGATATGTGGATCGGGATCCGTGACCCGTTCTCACGTTTGATACTCGTTCAAATAGAAATAGCCGCTGATGGATATGCAGCTTGCTGACAAATCACAATCGTCAAGCCAACCCTATTCTCCTGCACCGAGTCCCGAGGTCGAATCGTTTAGCTACGATGATTCGATTGTTCGCATGTTTGTCACCGCGACGGTGGTCTGGGGTTTGGTGGGAACGCTGGCTGGGTTAATTGTTGCGGTCTTATTGGTGATGCCTGAGTTGACCGATGGTCGGCCTTGGTTGTCCTTTGCTCGGCTCAGACCGTTGCATACCAACGCTGCGATTTTCGCTTTCGCGGGTAACGCGATTTTCGCGGCGATTTATTACAGCACCCAGCGGTTGTGCAAAGCTCGAATGTGGAGTGATTTGCTAAGCCGGTTGCATTTCTGGGGCTGGCAACTGGTGATTGTTTTGGCTGCGGCGAGCTTGCCGTTTGGGATCACGCAAGGCAAGGAGTATGCCGAGCTGGAGTGGCCGATCGATATTTTGATCGCGGTTGTTTGGCTGTTTATCTTTGGTGGCAACTTCTTGATGACGTTGTTGAATCGTCGGGAGCGACACATGTATGTCGCACTGTGGTTCTACATCGCGACGATCATCACGGTCGCCCTTTTGCATGTCTTTAATAACTTGGTCGTACCTG
This sequence comes from Stieleria bergensis, assembly GCA_007745635.1. Classification (GTDB taxonomy): domain Bacteria; phylum Planctomycetota; class Planctomycetia; order Pirellulales; family Pirellulaceae; genus Stieleria; species Stieleria bergensis. Next base: position 4,449,471 of record CP036272.1, on the reverse strand, counting down.
TTGGCTGGTTTAAGAGTTACAGCGTTTACGCGGGTGTCCAGGACGCCTTCATGCAGTGGTGGTATGGTCACAACGCGGTGGCGTTCTTTTTGACCACGCCGTTCTTGGGGCTGATGTACTACTATCTGCCCAAAGCCGCTGAGCGCCCGGTCTTCAGTTATCGGCTGAGCATCATTCACTTTTGGTCGTTGGTCTTCATTTACATTTGGGCTGGCCCGCACCACTTGCACTACACCTCATTGCCGGAATGGGCCAGCACGCTGGGCATGCTGTTCAGTTTGATGCTTTGGATGCCCAGTTGGGGTGGGATGATCAACGGTTTGTTGACACTGCGAGGTGCGTGGCACAAAGTGGCCTCCGATCCAGTGCTTAAATTCTTTGTTGTCGGCATCACGTTTTACGGCATGGCAACGTTCGAGGGGCCAATGCTTTCGATCAAGTCCGTCAATGCACTGAGTCACTACACCGACTGGACCATTGCTCACGTTCACTCGGGCGCCTTAGGCTGGAACGGCTTCATGGCATTTGGCATGCTGTACTGGCTGCTGCCACGGATTTATCAAACCAAAATGTGGAGTGACAGGCTGGTCAATCTGCACTTCTGGATTGGAACGGCGGGCATTCTGCTGTACATCATTCCGATTTACATGGCTGGCTTGATGCAAGGCATGATGTGGCGAGGGCTGGACGAAACCGGCAACCTGTCCAATCCCATCTTCGTTGAAACCATTCAGGAAATTCAATGGCTGTGGTGGGGACGCGTCATCGGCGGAACGCTGTATGTCGCTGGTGTGGTGATGTTGTGTGCCAATACGCTGATGACTTGGATGGCTCGTCCCAGCAAGTATGAGGTGCCGGTACACACCGCTCCGAGGTTGACCAATGATTATCAGCCGTCGGCTGAGGAGTCCACTGACACCTCGCAAGGCAAGTTGGCTGATGTGCCGATGTTGGACCTTGGGAAGAAAATTGACATTTGGGCCCGGATGGGGTGGCACCGCAGGTGGGAACGCTTGCCGGTCAAATTCACCGTCCTGGTGACGGTCGCCGTCGTGGTTGCCACGCTGTTCGAACTGGTTCCCACTTTCTTGATCCGATCCAACGTGCCGACCATTGCCACGGTCAAGCCTTACACGCCGCTAGAGCTGTATGGGCGACACATTTATGTCTCGGAAGGTTGCTTTAACTGTCACTCGCAGATGGTTCGTCCGATGGTCGCCGAAGTGTTGCGGTATGGTGAATACAGCAAAGCTGGCGAGTTCATTTACGATCGTCCGTTCCAATGGGGCAGTCGGCGTATCGGGCCTGACTTGGCTCGCGAAGGTGGGCGTCAGAGCAGTAAGTGGCACTGGGATCACTTCGAAGATCCGGCCGGCCAGGTCGAGGGATCGGTGATGCCAAACTACAAGCATTTGCTTCACGACGAGATTCCTTATGAAGAAATCGTCAAGCACGTCCAAGCCGCTCACGTGTTGGGTGCAGAATACAGCGAAGAGGCGCTCACCAACACGGGAGACGTCGCGTACCGTCAGGCCGAGCAGATCGTTGCCGACATCGTGTCCCAAGGTGGGCCACCGGATCAAATGGACAAAAAAGTGATTGCGTTGATTGCGTATGTCCAGCGATTGGGAGTCGACGCGTTTAAAACACCAGAGCCTGAAACCGATCCTGCGACTGAAGAACCTGCAGCAGAAGGTGCTGAAACCATGGAGGGAGCTGAGTAATGTTAAAAGAAGTTGTTTCTTTCCTGAACTACTCGGCCTGTGCTGAGCTGGCTCTCTTGTTTTTTGTTTGCACTTTTTTGTTCATCATGTTTGGCGCTATGCGGTTAAGTAAAGGCGCTTCCGAACGCTTTGCGTCTATTCCTCTTAGCGACGATGTGGAGGACCCACGATCATGAGTGAAACCCCAAAAACTGACCACGCCTACGACGGCATCGAAGAATATGACAACCCCTTACCGGGTTGGTGGAAATGGTTGTTCGTGGCCACCATTGTGATCTGCCCGTTTTACTGGATGTACTATCAGACGGGGCAGCGCACCGTCGCGTCCCAGTTCGAGGGTGCGATGGCAGAGAACAGCCGATTGAAGTTCCAAGAGATTGGCGATCTGCAACCGGATGAAGTCACTCTGGCGACCTACTTGCAAAAGGAAAACTGGGTCAAGTTCGGTAAAAGTGTTTTTGCCACTCACTGCACCAGCTGTCACGGTGCAAAGGGCGAAGGCAAAGTCGGCCCCAACCTGACCGACGAAGCCTTCAAGCACATTCGCACACTGCCGGACATCGCGAAAGTCATCGAGAAGGGTGCCAACAACGGTGCCATGCCCGCTTGGGGACATCGCCTGCAGATGAACGAGATTGTCTTGGTCTCGGTTTATGTGGCTTCTCTGCGCGGCACCAACATCGAAGGTGGCAAGCCCGCCGAAGGTCAAGAGATTCCAGCTTGGCCGGAACCGCCAAGTGACGCAGTGACCGAGGATGCGACCGAGGACTCTGGCGAAGCTGAACCTGCGGAGGGCGCTTAGCTGCAATCAAACCGTCGCAATTCTTGCGGCTGTGCAGTGAGGTGAGTGAGATGGCCGGAAAGACTGTTCTCGACAACGATGCTCTGTTAGAAGCTCCTGTGCATGTGCTTAGCACCATGGAGCAAGATGGCAGTCGACGTTGGCTGTCACCTAAATTGTCAACCGGCGCTTGGTGGAAACGCCGGCGAGTGGTGGCCTATTTGTTGATGGTCATCTTTGTCTTGTTGCCACACATCAAGATCGGCGGAAAGCCTGCGGTTCTATTAGACATCGGAGCCAAAAAGTTCACTGTCCTGGGGCAGACGTTTTTGCCCACCGATACGCTCTTGCTGGGGCTGTTGATCCTGTGTGTGATCTTTTCGATCATGTTGATCACTACGCTGGCAGGTCGTGTTTGGTGTGGATGGGCCTGTCCCCAAACCGTGTACATGGAGTTTCTGTTCCGGCCGATTGATCGGCTGTTTCAAGGGACAGCAGGGAAGGGCGGTAAGCCCAAGCGTGCCGTCAGCGGATTGTTGTTCTTTGGTCGCTTCGCGGTGTACTTGCTGTTGTGTGGCTTCCTTGCTCACACGTTCTTGGCGTACTTTGTTGGCGTGGAACAACTGGCCGTGTGGATGCGTCGCTCGCCGGTTGAGCATCCCGTTTCCTTCATGGTGATGTCGGCGACCGTCGGATTAATGCTGTTCGACTTCATGTTCTTTCGCGAACAACTGTGCACGATTGCCTGTCCTTATGGACGTTTTCAATCGGTCATGTTGGACCAGCAGTCGCTGATTGTCGCCTACGATCCTGAACGCGGAGAACCGCGTCAGAAAGGGAAACGGCACGAAGGCGATGTGGCAGGCGATTGCGTGGATTGCAATCAGTGTGTGGTGGTTTGTCCGACCGGAATTGATATTCGCCAGGGATTGCAGATGGAGTGCATCAACTGCACTCAGTGCATCGATGCCTGTGACGATGTGATGACTAAAGTTGGCAAGCCCACCGGGCTGATTCGCTATGGCTCACAAGAGTCCATCGCTGGCAAGGCTCGAAACCTGTTGCGGTTCCGAACGGTGATTTATCCACTGGTGCTGTTGGTATTGTTCACTGGGTTGGTGTTCGCCATTTCAAGTCGCAGTGGATTTGATGCCAGGATTTTGCCGGCCAAAGCCGGTGCACCGTTCACCAAGTTTGATGATGGTACCGTTTCCAACGAATTTAAATTGCGGTTGGTCAACCGTACCGATGAACAGCAAACGTACACCGTCAATCCAGCGGAGAAAACGCCCGTGGAGATTGAGGTGATCGATCCGAGCATGATGACTTTGGAACCTGGCGATTCTGTTTTGGTGCCCATTCATGTTACCTTTCCCATGGGGTTCACTCGCAATGGCGGACGGCAACGCACTTACATGACGGTTGAAGATCAACAGGATCAGCAACGGCGACTTGAGTACACATTGCGGGGGCCAGGGTGATGTCTCAGAGTTCGGTAGCGTCGGATTTACGAAAGACGGATGCGGACGCGAAGGTGGAACGCAAAGCCAAACGATTCTACATTGGTTTGGTCTTGTTCTTGTTCGCCATCCAAGCGTCCATCATGACGGCTGTGATCACGATGTCGATTGGCGATCCTGGTGGTGCGGTGATGCCAAACTATTACCAGGCTGGACTGCAATGGGATCAGACCAAGCAGTCGCGGACAGCGTCGGATCGATTAGGCTGGTCGGTGGACTTGGAGGCATCGGATGTGGTCGATGGAAGTGGCAAGCGAGCCTTGCTGGTCTCCGTCGTTGATGCCCAGCAGAAAGGGATCGATTCGTTGGCTGTTGCGGGGAAACTGTATCATTTGGCTGCTGCTGACGACATCATTGAGTCCCCGTTCGTGGCCTCCGGTGAGGGTCGCTATTTGGCCTTGTTGCCTGTGGCTCGTCCGGGAAGTTGGAAATTGGAACTCAATGTCGATGGCGCTGGCCAACCGATGACTGAGTCCATTGACTTTACCGTGGACTGATGAGGGGACGGACATGGAAACGATTGCCGTTTTGGCCACCGCCGTCTTCACTGCCAGTCTGATTGGCAGCATGCACTGTGTGGGAATGTGTGGTCCGCTGGCGCTGTGGGCTGCCGGTGCCGGTGAGAACACCAGCCGTTCGACGCTGCTCTTTTCAACCAACTTGTACCATTTGGGCCGGTTGACCACGTACGCCATGGCGGGACTTGCCGCGGGCTGGGTGGGCCAGGCGATTGACTTTGGCGGCGACACCTTGGGCATTCAGCTAGCCGCCGCGCGGATCGTTGGTGGCATGATGATCTTGATTGGTTGCGTCAAGCTGGGCTCGCTGGTCAATCAACGCTGGCAGTCAGCCAACAAGCAACCCGAGGCGTCATTCGATGAGGCGCCCCAGCCATCGTGGATGACTCGGCAATTGCTGCGGATTCGTCCGTTTGTGTTTCGGTTACCGATTCCCGTGCGGGCGACCGTGGTCGGTTTGTTGACGACCTTGCTGCCGTGCGGCTGGTTGTACGCGTTTGCTTTGATCGCCGCTGGAACCGCTCAGCCGGTGCTTGGCGCGGTGGTGATGTCAGCGTTTTGGCTGGGCAGTGTCCCGGCATTGGTCTCGCTGGTTGCCGGAGCAGGTGTGATGGCCAGAAAGTTCAAGACCGCCACGCCGGTGGTCGCGTCACTGTTGCTGATCCTTGCCGGTTGCTTTACGGCAAGTGGGCGTGGATTCGCGGGATTCGATCAGTTTGAGACGCTTCGGGGCAACGGTGACGTGTTCCAGCAGCTCAATCAAGTGGGCGATCAAAAACTGCCTTGTTGTGAAGTCGACACCTAACGTTTCTCGTCTTGATTGCGGAACTCGTTCGCGTCATCCCTTGTTCGTCATCCGTTGTTCGTCATCCCGCCGGTGGTCTTCCCGTTCGATGAACGCTCCTGCTTCTAGGCCTGATCTGGCCTCGACTGCCGACCAGGCGGAATTGGACCCCTCCAGCGGGAAGGAGCGATCCACTGCGCGTGAGTTGCCCTGTGTGCATTGCGGTTTGCCAACGCCTTGTGATGGGGGCTGCAATCCGAAGCAAGTGTTTTGTTGTGGCGGATGCAGGCAAGCGTATCAATTGATTCACGGCTGGGGATTGGATCAGTTTTATTCGTTGCGAGATCAAGCCAGTGGTTCATCCGAGAATCTGTCGCTCGCATCACTGTCGTCTCGCAATCGATATGAGGTGTTCGATGACGATTTGTTCCTGGGGCGATCCAAGCCAGTGGAATTCGGCCAGGGACAATTGAAGACTTCATTGTCGCTCTCTGGATTACATTGTGCGGCCTGCGTTTGGTTGATCGAGAACATTGCCAAGCGAACCGCTGGCTGGACCAGTGCTCGCGTCAACATGAGCCGTCATACCATTGAGATAATTTTTGCGCCCCAGCAGATCAAGCTAAGCCAGATTGCCGACTTGATTGGGCAACTTGGTTACACGGCGTTTCCGTTGACGGATCAACCCGTTGACGCCTTTGCCGCCGAGAATCGTCGGCTGTTGATGCGGATCGCAGTCGCAGGGTTTCTTGCCGCCAACGCAATGTGGATTGCGATTGCCTTGTACGCGGGCGATGCCTCGTGGGTGGCAGCGGATCATCGCAGCCTGCTGCGTCTGTTTGGGACGGGTTTAGGATTGGCGTCTGTGCTGGGACCGGGCCGCGTCTTTTTCGTTGGCGCCCTGGCTTCGCTGCGAACGCGAACGCCACATATGGATTTGCCCGTCGCACTGGGGTTGCTGGTCGGCAGCGTCGTGGGTGGTTACAACGCCTTTGTTGGTGTGGGCGAAGTCTATTTCGATTCACTTTCCATGCTGGTGTTTTTGTTGCTGATTGGTCGTTGGGTCCAGTTCCGCCAGCAGCATCGGGCTGCCAATGCGATCGAACTCTTGTTGCGCATCACGCCCCAGCATGCTCGACGCATTGAATCGCAGCAGCCCGGTGACTTCAACGCCGCCAGCGAGCCCAGTGATCCAGCGCAAGCCTCCGGCGATGGGCGAATGGTGACCGTCGATTCGTTGCAAACAGGTCAAGCCGTCCGCGTCTTGGTTGGGGAAAGCATTCCTGTTGACGGCAGTGTCCTGGCCGGCCAGTCCATGGTGGATCGTTCTTTGCTGACCGGGGAAAGCGTTCCCGTCGCTGTTGGCGCCGGTGATGAAGTCACTGCGGGGACAGTGAATTTGACCAGCCCCATCGACGTGCAAGTGTCCGCCGTTGGCATGGAAAGCCGGATCGGGCAAGTGATGCAAACCGTTGAACGGGCGCTCGGCAAGCGGACGCCGATTGTTCAGCTTGCCGATCGGATTGGCGGAGTCTTCGTTGTCGCTGTCACCTCATTGGCCGTCGTGACGTTTGCGTATTGGTTGCGATCGGGGCTAGATCAAGCCACCGCCAATGCGACCAGTTTGTTGATCGTTGCTTGTCCCTGTGCGCTTGCGTTGGCGACCCCGTTGGCGATCGCGATTACCTTGGGGCGAGCAGCGAAACGCAAAGTGCTAATTCGTGACGGCGGCGTGTTGCAGCAATTGTCGCGACCTGGCGTGGTGTGGTTTGACAAAACGGGGACACTCACCGAAGGGCGCCCAAAAGCCAAACAGATCGCCGGCCCTGAGGAAGCATTGTTCATCGCCACAGCACTGGAGCGGTCTTGCTGTCACCCGATTGCCGATGCGATCATTCAGGCCGCGCAACAGGCGGCGGCGACGCGGTCGGAGTCGCAAGCGGTCGATTCCTACGTTTGCCAGAATGTTGCGCTGGCCGTGGGCGGTGTGTCCGGCGAAGTGCAGCAAATCGACGAAGCGGGCGACTCCATTCGTTGTTGGGATGCCAAGATCGGTAACCAGCCGTTTGTCTCGGCTCATGCCCATCCCATTGATGTTTCGATGCAGCGTGCCGTTGAACGTTGCGTTGACGATGGGGCGACTCCGATCTTGTTGGCCGTCGACGGTCAGATCGTGGCGGTCTTTGGTGTTGCGGACCGATTGAAACGTGACGCCTCACAGACCGTTGAATCGTTGCGAGCATTGGGGTGGCAGGTTGGGATTCTGTCCGGGGATCATCCGTCCACTGTTCAGCTGATTGCAAATCAAGCCGGTGTGCCGAAGAGTATGGCATTCGGTGCGATGACTCCAGAAGAAAAATTGGCCGTGGTGACCTCGGCGTCTTCCCCATCCGATGAGTCGCGCGATGATTCAGACAGCCGGTTGAACCCCGCGGACTTGGATCCCGCGATCGTGCGTGGGACAACGGTCATGATTGGTGACGGAGCGAACGACGCAGCAGCGCTGGCGGCGGCAGATGTTGGCATTGCCGTGCGTGGTGGCGCCGAAGTGAGTTTGCAGTCAGCGCCGGTGTTTGTTGCCTCCTCGCGACTTCACTGTGTGCCTGAGCTGATTCAGGCTTCCAAGTCGGCAAACCGGTTGATTGCGACAACGTTTGCGGTTTCCTTGAGCTATAACATGATCGCTGCAGGCTTGGCGATGTCGGGAATGATCACGCCGCTTGTGGCTGCTGTCCTGATGCCGATCAGTTCGGTGTCGGTCTTATCGTTGTCGTTGATTTGGCCTACGTTTGGGAAGGAAACCAGATGAGCGTGCTGTACATTGCGTTGCCCATCGCGATCCTGCTGGGCGCTGGTGGTTTGATTGCTTGTTTGTACTGTATCAAAGATGGCCAGTACGACGATCTGGATTCGCCCAGTGTGCGGATGTTGATCGATGATGAGCCCGTTCAGCAGGCCGCCGAGAGCGATGCAGACGCGCACGAAGCGAAGTTGTAGGAATCAAGTTCATGACTCAAGTGGGCGATCAAGTGGTAGCCAGTTCTGAAAACACCACGGCTGATTTATCTAAAGTCACGTTACCCGTCGATGGGATGACCTGTGCCGGTTGCGCACGATCGATCGAGCAAAAACTGCAACGCGTCGATGGTGTTTGCGATCCCGTCGTCAACTTGGCCGGCAAGTCGGTCACGGTTCAATACGATGCCGACAAGACCAGTGTAGACACGGTTTCCCAGCTGATCACGGGGCTGGGATTCGAGATTCGCGATCCTACCGCCGACGATGATCAAGACGCTGGCAGTGCGACGTCAGTTTCGCCGCAGGCTGCCAAAGAGTTTCGCATCATGATGCTTGGTGTCGCCCTGACAGTGCCGCTGTTTGTATTAAGCATGGGGCGTGATTTTGGACTCTGGGGCCCGTGGGCAAACGCCAATTGGGTCAACGTTTTGATGTTGGCCCTGGCTGCTCCCGTTCAGTTTTATGTTGGCCAAGCGTTTTATCGAGGTGCCTACCGTGCCCTGGTCAATCGCCTGGCCAACATGGACGTGCTGGTCGCGATGAGCACCAGCGTCGCGTTTGGATATAGCGTCGTGGTGCTGATTGCGCTGTTGCGCGGTTCGACAGCGCTGGGCCATCACGTCTATTTCGAGACCTCGGCGACAATCATCACGTTGGTGCAAGTCGGGCACTGGATTGAGAGTCTGGCCACCGAACGGACCCAAGGCGCAATGAAAGCCTTGATGAGGATGCAGCCCAAAACGGCACGCCTGATCAAAGGATTGGAAACCGCTGATGTACCGATCAGCGAGGTAGCGGTCAATGATCTTGTGGTGGTTCGACCGGGCGAACAGGTCCCCGTTGATGGGGTGGTGTTCAGTGGGCAATCATCGGTCGATGAAAGCATGCTGACCGGCGAGAGCATGCCGGTGTTCAAACAGGAGCGAGATCGAGTCGTTGGCGGGACCATCAATCATGATGGCATGCTGACCGTGCGCACCACGGGCGTCGGGAAAGACGCTGTCTTGGCGCAAGTGATTCGACAAGTCACCGAGGCCCAAGCGACCAAGGCACCGATTCAGCGACTTGCCGATCAGATCTCCGGTGTGTTCGTTCCCGTCGTCGCTACGGTTGCTTTGCTGGCGTTTGCCTGCTGGACGATCTTTGTCGGTGACCCGGTTCAAGGCATGCTACGACTGGTGGCGGTGTTGATCATTGCCTGTCCATGCGCCATGGGGCTGGCGACTCCGTTGGCTGTGACCGTGGCGATGGGACGTGGCGCACAACTGGGGATTTTGTTTCGCAGTAGTCGTGCAATCGAGCAAGCGGGCAAGGTCGGTTGCGTGGTGTTTGACAAAACAGGCACAATCACCGAGGGCAATCCCAGCGTGACGGACGTTGTTGCGGTGTCGCAGGCAGACCAGCAAAGTCTCTTGAGGTTGGCGGCAACCTTACAACAGGCCAGCACGCATCCGATTGCCCAGGCGATCTGCAGGGATGCCACCGAGAACCATGCGCTAACCATCGGTCCAGCGCCCGAGCAGTTTGTTAACTCGCCAGGACTCGGTGTGGCAGGGCTAGTCGATGGAGTCCAGGTCCGCTTGGGACGAAAAGCCTTTGTTTGCCAGGCGGACGAGGTGGCCAGGGCATTGGATCAGTCGGCCGAGCGTCTGGAGTCCGAGGCGAAGACCGTTGTCTGGATTTCCGTCGCAGGTGAGTTGCAGGGGCTGATTGCCGTCAGTGATCGCGTCAAGTCAAATGCGGCCGAGGCGATTGCTGCACTCAAACAAGCTGGCATGGAAGTGCAGATGCTGACCGGAGACCAACCCATCACTGCCCGCAGCGTGGGTGATCAAGTTGGAATTGCGACCTGCCATGCGAGTCTGTTGCCAGAGGACAAGACCCGCATCGTTCAGGAGTTATCACAGCGTTTCGGTTCGGTGGCCTTTGTCGGAGATGGCGTTAACGATGCGCCTGCCTTGGCGGTCGCCGACGTGGGGATCGCCATTGGAACGGGGACAGATGTTGCGGTCGATGCGGCGGAGGTCACGCTATTGGCTGGGGACTTAACTGGGGTGCAGCGAGCGATTGAGTTATCGAAGGCGACGATTCGAAATATCAAGCAGAATCTCTTTTGGGCCTTCGCGTATAACTTGCTGCTGATCCCGATCGCGGCAGGCGTGCTGGCGGGAGTGTCGCAGGCGCCGATCTGGTTAAGAGAGTTGCACCCGATCTCGGCGGCGTTTGCGATGGTCGCATCGGATTTGGTGATCGTTGCCAACGCGATGCGTTTGCGCCGCGTGTTGCGGTGAGTCCACGCAAACCGGCCGACCATTCGTTGACTGCACTCTCCCGCTTGCGGGAGAGTCGAGTTTTTGCAACGGTGCTGGGGCTGCGATTCCCTTTACCGCTTAGTTGCGTCGTCCGGGTTTGGTCAGATCATCTTCCAGATGTTGGTTGCCAGCGAGGATTTCTTCGGTGGTTTCTGGGTCCGCTTGTTCGCAGGATTTGGTCAGCACTTCGGCTAGGTCATCCAACCAGTTTTCCCAGGTTTCGACCGTGGTGTTTGCCGGTGGTACGTTGGCCATTTCATCCAGGAACAAGATCATTCGTAAACAGTGTCGCAAAAGGATGCCTTCATCCTTTTGCAGTTTCTTGGTTGTCACATAGCGATTGAAGTCGCCGTCGTACTGTAGCAATTCACCGACGATCCAGACGGGTCGAATGCGGACGCCTTCGACCGAGGGGTGATGGAATTGGAACAGGCGATGAATTTTTTCTCCAATCGTTAGTGGCCAGACGCGAGGTTCGTCGAACATCACTCGTCCAAAGCCTCGGTCTTGGACGTCGTCCTCATCGTCTTGCGATTTTGCGCCAAGTTCTTCAGCGGTGGCCAGGCCCCATTGCAAAAGTTTGGGATCCAGTTCCTCGGTGGCCAACTTGCCCGCCGGCATGATCTCTAAATTGGGGACGCGGGCAAATCGAGCGACAGTGCCGGGGACTTCAAGAACAGATTCCAGCGTCGCGATGCGTTCGTTGTCATCGGCGTTGGAGAGCTGGTCAGCCATGAAGGCGCCGTAGAGCGGATTAATGCTGCGGAGGTAAACCAAGCGATCGAGTTGTTCGGTGGGTGTTGCGGTGACGGGCCGATAGTTGTCCAGTTCATAGGCTTTGACCGCTGGTCGCGTTTCGCTGTCAGACTCGCTTGGGGCTTCGTCTGGTTCGGCATCGGACTCGTTTGGGGCAGGCGGATCGGATTCGTTGGTTTGCATCGAATCGAGCAGGTGTCCAAACAGGCCGCCGGTGGCGGGAGCGGGTTCGCTTGCCGGTGCTGAGCCGCCTTTTTTGTTGCTGTTGCTTGGTGGTGCGGCGCCCGCTTTGGCGAGAGTCGGTGGTGGATCGAGTCGAATGTAATCCGCGTGCCACAGCGTCACCAGCATTCGGTTGAGGTCTCGCTGAGCCTGTTCGATTTTGATGGGAGTCAGCAGGCGTTTGCCGACCAAGTCACGCAGTGGTTGGACTTGGGGGGATTTTTCCAACATGTAAGCCATCAATCGCCACGGCAGGTTTCCTTTGCTGGCGAGGTTGGCCGCCGGTGCTTCTTGAAGCTGAACAAACTGCTGTTCGGTCCAATAGGTTTCACCGCTGCGGCGTTTGGGCATTTTCTTCTTGAGTTGCTTTTTGGCTTTCAGCAGGCCAGGGTCCTTGGTGTCCTCTGGGATGGAGTCATATTTCTCGCGCCATTTATTCAGTTTGACGTCGTCTTCGTGAGCCAGTGCGTACACAAATCCTTGGGTATCGTATTGCGGTCGACCAGCGCGTCCAAAGATCTGCTGAGCCGAAGCCACCTCGACCAATTTTTTCTTGTCGCGAGGGCCTTTCATCAAGTTGGGCAGGACCACGCTGCGTGCGGGTAAGTTGATGCCGGCGGCTAACGTTTCGGTGCAGACGCACATGGCCAGCAGTTTTCGTTGGAACAGGTCTTCGACCAAGCGGCGGTAGCGCGGCATGACTCCCGCGTGGTGAACACCGACTCCACGCATCAGAATCTGTTTCAATTTTGGCCCTGCCCCTGCGGACAGATCGACTTGATCTAAGTAGGCCGCGAGTTCTTGTTGGTGCTGTTTGTCGATTAGCTTTTTGCCTTTCAGCATTTCCGCGACCGTCCAGCATTGTGAACGGCTGAAGCAAAACACCAGCGAAGGTGTGCGGCGAACGTTTTCGTCACCCGCTGCGATGGATTCGGCGAAATCATTGAGGACTTGATCGTCGACCCATTCGTACTGCAGGGGCACCTTGCGTTCTGTGCCGCGGACCAATTGCACCCGGCGATCATGTGCGCGAGACAACCAGCTGGTGAACTCCACCGCATTGCCGACCGTGGCGCTTAGCAATAGCATGCGAACATGTTTGGGAAGCATCGCCAGGGTGAGTTCCCAGACGACTCCGCGTTCGGGGTCATTGAACGAGTGAAACTCATCCATCACGACGCTGGTCACATCATCAAAGTGAAAGCTGTCCGGGTTCAGCAGACGGTTCAGCAGGATCTCTGCAACGACGACCAAGACAGGTGCGTCGCCATTGACGCGCCGATTTCCAGTCACCAAGCCAACGCTCTCGGCGGGGAATCCCCAGCGCACCGCGCTCTGTTGCAGTTCGTCCAGTTTCTGGTCCGTCAATGCGATCAGCGGAGTGGTGTAGTACATCCGCTTGCCCGTTCGCAGGGCTTCGTAGACCGCTGACTCGGCGATCATGGTTTTACCGGTGCCGGTTGGTGCACAGATCAGGACCCCTTGATCTGCCAGGCCGGGTTGCCCAGCGAAGTAAGCCAGCATGGCCTCTTCTTGCACCGGGTATGGAGCATAGGGCAGCAAGCCAAAGTACTCTTCCGCTAAGGTGTCGCGATCGATGTTGGGGGCAACTTTGCCAGCGATGGTTGGTGAGGATTCGTCTGTATTCATGCTCAAGTTGTAGCGGATTGCCGTGGCGACAAGAACGCAGGAATCGAGGCTTGGCCGACCATTTCAGTGATTCGCGTTTGGGCTGTGTCGAAGGGGGCTGCAAACGAGGGCAAGCGGCAGCACCGCAGAGCACCTGATGGTGGCCAGTCAGATGGTGGAGGCTGCTTTCGGTGTGGAGTTGGGTGAGCGGAGTTTGGCGAGCATGAGTTTGCTGGCGGATCTGGGCCTCGTTGGCTGGCATTGCGGGGAAGTTCATTTGATTTCGCCTTCCAGGGCCGGTCGTAATGGTTATGCAAATCGCCTTGCTTCGCCCGCTTTGCTAGTCCGGGTCAGATCAGTCTGATCTGGGGGCCTCTTGGTTGACACTCCGACGGCTTGTCGGTAGCCTTTACTCGCAACAGCACTGGTAAGCTTGATTACCCGGTCCTGCGATGGGTCCGGGTATATTTTTTGCCCCGTCGGTGGCTCGATTTTCCGTCAATCGAAGGTTCTGCTGGTGTCCGGCCACGGTGCTGGTGTTGATTTTTACTATTCCTTTGCTGATTGGTTTGCCATGAACCCACAAGACATCCTGCGCTACGTCGACTCCTTGCACATGGAAAAAAACATCGACAAAGAGTTGGTGTTTGCTGCAATTGAGGCGGCTCTGCAGACTGCGGCACGGCGACAGTACGGCGAAGAGGCCGACATCACTGTTTCGGTGGATCGCAGCAATGGCCGTGTGGGAGCGATCTTGGATGGCGATGAATTGGGAGACGACCAGATCGGTCGAATCGGCGCCCAGACTGCCAAGCAAGTCATCATTCAGAAGGTGCGTGAAGCGGAACGTGACTCGCTGATCAACGAATACCACGAGCAAATCGGTGATACCGTCGCAGGCATTATCGGCCGCGTTGAAGGCGGAGTGGCCACGGTCAATCTAGGAAACGTGGAAGCGATCCTGCCGCGCAGCGAGCAGATCCCAGGTGAAACCCTGCATGCCGGCGAACGCGTTCGTGCCGTTGTTTTCGAAGTCCGCAGCGCGGGCAATCGAGTCCGCGTGGTCTTGAGCCGAACCCGAACTCAGCTCGTCCAACGCCTCTTCGAACAAGAGATTCCTGAGCTAAGCGAAGGTGTCATTAGCGTCAATTCAATCAGTCGCGAGCCAGGTTATCGCAGTAAAGTCGCCGTCAGTAGCGTCGACTCGCAAATCGATCCCATTGCCGTCTGCGTCGGCTATCGTGGCAGCCGAATCAAGGCGGTCCGTGAAGAGCTGGCCGGCGAGCACATTGACGTGGTGCGTTATAACGACGACCCCGAAATCCTGATCCCCAATGCGTTGCAGCCTGCTGAAGTCGAACAGGTCTTGCTTTGTGACATGATTGGTCGGGCCATTGTGTTGGTCCAGGAAGACCAGTTGTCCCTGGCGATCGGCCGGCGTGGCCAGAACGTTCGCTTGGCCAGTAAACTCTGTGGCTGGGACATCGAAATCATGACCGGTGGCGAGCTGGAAGAGCAGATCGAACGAGCCGTTGGGGCGTTTAGCCAGCTTGATGACATGACTCCGGAGATCTCACAGGTCTTGGTCGAGCAAGGTTACCTCTCTTATGACGACCTGTCGGTGATCGAGCCGGACCAGTTTGTTGAAATCAGTGGGCTGAGCGAAGCGCAGGTCGATCGCATTGTTGAAATGGCCGAAGAGAAAGCCGAAGAAGCTGAAGTGGCTGCTGCCGAAGAGCGTCAGGCTCGAAAAGAGCGTGAGCGTTTAGAGAAAGGGCAGCAAGCCGCAGCAGAGGTCGTCGCCGCACAGCAACCTGCTGCTGAGGCTCCTGCTGCTGAAGAACCTGCTGCTGAAGAACCTGCTGCTGAAGAACCTGCTGCTGAAGAACCTGCTGCTGAAGAACCTGCTGCTGAAGAACCTGCTGCTGAAGAACCTGCTGCTGAAGAACCTGCTGCTGAAGCGGAAGTTCCCGCTGAGCCAGTTGCTGAAGAGCCGTCGGCTGAAGGCGATCAGCCCGTTCGCCAAGACTAGTGGGTGCGTTTGGTTTTCGCGTTGTTGGCAGTCAGCTTCCAGCATTCACAGTCGGTGGGAGATGTGGCGGGGGTTGTTCGTTTGATTGCCATGCCGGTTGACGATCGTCAGGCCGGTATCAGCGTGCCGGGCTGAGGGCATGCTTGGGCGGTTGCGTGGTTCGGCGTGTCCGCTGAGCGAATTTGAGCGTCGCCGGTGGTGAGTTTGGTTATGCGTGGAAATCGCCGGTTTTCACATCGCTTGGCTGGATTCCCTCGCCGGAATGGCCATTTGGTGCCATTGAAATGACAAGATTCCTTGAAAAGTCGGTTGAAATCGGCTATTCGAGTCTAGTCGGACCTCTGCGAGTGGCCGACTTTTCGCTATCCTTTGCGGACCAAACTACCATCTCGACCTTCCCCTTGGGTTGCTTCGTGAGCACCCTCGGTCGATGGAGGAGCTTTTATGTGACATTTTAAAGAACAATCGAAACTTGCGGCTTGGCACTCTAGATAAGAACTAATAACGCAGTGCTGCCAAGAGAGCCGGTGAATGAATCCCGGTAAGACATTCAGGGCGTTGGACCCGGTAATGTAATCGGCAAGTTTCAGACAATTTGACAGGACCTGTACCAAGTGGCACGCATTTACGCGCTCGCAAAAGAACTGAATCTCGATAGTAAAGAGCTGGTTGATCTCGTTAAGAAAGTAGGCATCACCGGGAAAGGGTCGGCATTGGCCAGCCTTTCCGATGAGGAGGTGCAACGTGTGCGCGATCATCTGAGTGGGGCCAAGGCTTCTGAGAAAGCCAAAGCACCCGCCGCCAAAAAGACGGAAGCTGCGCCTGTGGGCGCCGTCCGTGATACCGTTCGCGCTGAGCGGCGTCCGGTGGATCTCTCCGCTCGCGGCAAAGTGGCCGCTGTTGGAGCAGCCAAGCCAGCTGAACCTGCCAAGGCTGCTGAACCTGCCAAGGCTGCTGAACCTGCCAAGGCAGTTGAACCAGCCAAGCCAGCTGAGCCAGCCCAGCCGGTTGCCAAGAGCGCAACTGTCGAACCCGAAACCAAGCCGGCACCCCGTCTTCGCACTCCCGCACTGCCACCGGTTGAGCAAACTCCAGCAGCGGCCGATCCGGTTCCTGCACAATCTCCCGATGTCAGGTTGCCACCGACAACGCGTGCCGCTGGCGGACTCGCCGGACGGCTCAAGGGTGGAGCCAGGCCTAAGACGGAAAGCAGTCCGGCGGCCAAGGCGGCTCCAGTACGCAAACCCAAGCCTGCTGCGGATGTAAAAGCCAAAGAGGTCAAGGCTGCGAGTGAGCCAAGTAAACCCTTGCCTCCCTCTCAACCCGGTCCGTTGTCTGCTCGTGGAATGGGCAGCACACCGACTGCTGTTCGCGGTGGTGGCGATGGTCGGCGCATTCGTTCGCTAGATGGTCGCAGTGGATCGCAGACGCCGTCAGAAGGCAAAAAGCCTGAAGGCAAATCCAAGCGTCGCGAGCCACGGATTTCAGTCAACTTGGCATCGCTTCCTGATGCTCCTGCTGAACCGCAGCAAAAGCAAAAGGATCAGCAACAGGCTCAGAAGCCTGAGATCAAGCTGAGCCGGGAATTGATTGCCGGGCACAAGCAAGGCATGAAGGCTCCGCTGGAGAAACTTGCTGCTGACACCACAGATGAAACAAAGCGAGCAGCTTCTGCTGGCAAACGCGGTGGTCTTTCGGGCTTCACTGACAAAGGGAAGCGTGGCGGAGCCACCGAAGAAGAAGATCGGCCGCGCAAGAAGGGTTTGGCCGGCATGGCCAGCGCCCGAGCCGATCGTGGCAAGCGTCGCCGTGGCAGAGACATGTCCTCCTTCGGTCGTGATGATGGGAATCGGTATGGTCATCGTCGAACGTTGCAACACAAAGGCACCAATACCGCGGCGCCTCGAAAAGAGCCCGTTCAGATTGAATTGCCTTGTACGGTGCGAAGCTTCTCTGAAGCGGCCAGTATCGGTGTGGCTCAGGTTCTCAAGGCCATGATGACCTTAGGGATCATGGGGAACATCAACGCGGAGATGGACTTCGAAACCGCTGAATTGATCGCCACCGAGTTGAACCTTGAGTTGCAGTTGAAGGCGGCCGAGACTCTGGAAGACGAGTTGATCAACGAGATCGAAGATCAGGCTGATGATCCGGATTCCTTGGTCAGTCGACCTCCAGTGGTGACCTTCTTGGGCCACGTTGACCACGGGAAAACAAGCTTGTTGGACTACTTGATCGGCATCAATGTCGTCAGTGGCGAAGCGGGCGGGATTACCCAGCACATTCGAGCCTACGAAATCGAAAAAGATGGACGGAGTGTCACCTTTGTTGACACGCCGGGTCACGAAGCGTTTACCGAAATGCGTGCCCGTGGTGCCAATGTCACCGACATCGCTGTTTTGGTCGTCGCCGCAGATGATGGAATCATGCCGCAGACCGAAGAAGCCATTAGTCACGCGAAAGCTGCTGAAGTGCCGATTGTCGTCGCCTTGAACAAGATTGACTTGGAAGGCGTGGATCCCAACCGAGCGCTGACTCAGTTGACCGAACATCAATTGACGCCTAGTGAATGGGGCGGTGATGTCGAAGTGGTTCGAACCAGTGCCACCAAGGGCACCGGCATGGATGAACTGCTGGAAACATTGCTGACCATCGCTGAACTGAACGAATATCAAGCGAATCCCAGTCGCTCGGCGTTGGGCGTTTGCTTGGAATCCGAACAGCAAGGGGACCGCGGTGTGGTCGCCAAGCTGATCGTGCAAAACGGAACCATGCGTGTTGGCGATGTTGTCGTCTGCGGTCCGACCTACGGTCGTGTGCGTGCGATGAACAATACGCTGACTGGTGAGCCGATGGAAGAAGCCGGTCCAAGTACGCCAGTGAGCGTGATGGGCTTGGAGGCGCCTCCGGGGGCTGGTGACCGATTCCATGTGCTGGACGACATTGCGGACGCTCGAGAAATCGCCGCGACGCGTGCCGACGCCAGCAGTCGTGAATCGCTTTCCGGGACCACGACCAAGGTTTCCTTCAACGACTTCCAGTCATTGCTGCAGGATGGTCGTTTGGGACAAGCCGAAGAACGCGTCAAGTTGAATCTGATCATCCGAGCGGATGTGAAGGGTTCCTTGGAAGCGATCGACAAAGAGCTCAGCAAGCTGGATCATCCAGAATTCGATATCAAAGTGCTGCAGCGTAGCGTCGGTGGAATCACTCTCGCCGATGTGACTCTGGCCGATGCTTCAAACGCAGTCATCTTGGGCTTCAATGTGATCCCTGATGAACAGGCCAGGTCAGCCGCTGATACCCGTGGGGTTGAGATTCGACGTTACGACGTGATCTACAAGCTGACCGACGACATCAAAGCGATGTTGGAAGGCCGTTTGAAACCCGAAGAACGAGTGGTCGAACTTGGACGTGCTCTGGTGAAACAGGTCTTCTCGATCAGTCGAGTCGGTGCCATTGCCGGTTGTTACGTCTTGCAGGGGGCCATTCACCGTGGTTGCCGAATTCGAGTCCACCGCGACGGTCGTACCATTGGTGATTATGGACTGGATAGCTTGCGGCGTATCAAAGAAGACGTCAAGGAAGTTCCGCGAGGGATGGAGTGCGGTATTCGCTTGCAGGGCTTCAACGACATTAAGCAAGACGACGTCCTGGAAGCTTACCGAATCGAAGAATTCGCTCGGAAGCTCGATTGATCCAGCGATCAATTTCGCGGCGTGAGCCAGCCAGTGTTGGCTGACGCCGCCAACGGATCCGGGCAACCGGTTCCAGTTGGCAATGCTGGCTAATCCGCACTGAAGAAAAGAAACAGTGCTGAAAGCAACGGGCGATGGGGTGCCCGTGGTGAATCTCAGGAAGGAAGGGCAAGCGGGGTTTATCTGTTGAAGGATGAACCGCGCATTGTGCCGACGGATTTCGGTGGTTTCGCCAAGGCAAACACCGGCTCTGGCCGATGGCAGCACGGCCGTTTCGTTTTCGATGCGGTCGGTTGTAGGCAACGTCGATGCCCTCGTAAACAATCATTACCATTCATGTTATTCTTCTTGCCCAGGACAGGTGAGTGCCAAGTCGCAGAACACTAAAAGCCGCAGAAGCGATTCGAGAAGTCGTCGCCTCGGCAATCTTGACGGAAATTCGTGATCCGCGCGTCAAAGACGTGACCGTGATCGGTGTCGAAGTCACGCCCGATATGCGTGAGGCGGTGGTGTCTGTCAGTGTCATGGGCGAAGAAGCTCAGAAACAGTTGACACTGCACGGGCTGCAAAACAGCGCCGGCTTCCTGCAATCCAAGATCGCGCGGCGTATCGATACTCGGTACACTCCCAAGTTGCGTTTTGAACTCAATCGCGGCATGGAAAACGCGATGGTCGTCGGTGAACTGCTTGGCAAGATCCGTCGGGAAAAAGATCCGGAAGACGCCTTTGAGCCAACGGATCCATCGCCTGCAGCCAATGATGATGACACGCAGCCGAATGAAGACGCATAAGTCGAAGCCGCATCAGCGCGGGATGCCCCGTTAGAGAAGACCAAACAATCAACCTGTTTCGCTTGTCGCAGAACGACCTCGCCGGGCTGTTCTGTGAAAACTGTAACTAACACTCAGCTATAGACTTAAACAACGATGGCAGCAAGCGCACGAGCCAAACTGATCACCAAGCTGCACACCGAGTTGAAGAAAAAGTACTCGGTGCCTCCCTCCCAGCCTTCGCGTCCTCTGTTGGAGCACATCTTGTATGCCTGCTTGCTGCAGGATGCGCCCTATGATCTGGCCGATGAGGGTTTGGCGAAGTGTGAGCAAGAGTTTACGGATTGGAATGAGGTCCGGGTGACCAATCTGCCTGACTTGGCTCAGGTGCTTTCCGGTTTGCCCGATCCAGGAAAGGCCGCTCGTCGCTTGAAAGAAACCTTGCAGGCTGTCTTTGAAGAATTCTATAGCTTCGATCTGGATTTTCTAAAAAAGGAAAACCTGGGAGTCGCGGTCGGCAAGTTCGAAGCCATGCCCGCGTTCACTCCGTTTGTGCTCGCCTACACATCGCAGCATGGTTTGGGGGGACACTCGATCCCGATCGATTATGCGGCAATGGTTGTGATGTTGTCCGTCGGAATTGCATCACAAGACGAGGCTGCATCAGGAAAGGTGCCAGGCCTGGAACGCGCCATTCCCAAAAACAAAGGGACCGAGTTCGGCGCACTGCTGCATCAAGCGGGCGTGGACCTCATACTGGACCATTCCAGTAAGACGGCGCGTGGATTGCTTGATGCGGTGACGAAAGGTGCATCCACCGCGTTTGACGAGTGGGAGAAAAGTAAGAAGGATGCGATGCGGCGTGTGAAACGTCGTCGCCGCCAAGAGCAAAAGGCTGAAGAAGCCGAAACCGCACAGAGTGAAACGGAGCAAGTTGAAGCGGTTCAAGAAGCCGTCGAAACGCCCGAGGTCAAAAAGGAAAGCAAGGCCAAGGCATCGGTCAGCAAGTCCAAGGCGAAGGCATCGGTGAGTAAAACCGCTTCGAGCAAGAAGGCGGCCAGAAAACCCCAACCGGCAGCAAAAGCAACCGAGGCCGAGCCCGCCAAGAAGAAGTCTGTTGCCACGAAGGCGGCCGTGAAGAAGGCTTCAGAGAAGGCCAGCGTCAGCAAGTCGGCGCCCACCAAAAAAGCTGCCGCAAAGAAAACGACCAAGGCGAGTTCAGCCGCTAAGTCCAGTACCAAGAAAGCAACGAAGAAAGCGGCTGCTAAAAAGTCTTCCTCGTCGACCACCAAGAAGTCGACCACCAAGAAGTCGACCACCAAGAAGTCGACCACTAAGAAGGCTGCCAAGAAAAGCGCTAAGTCATCGTCGGCAAAATCCAGTAGCAAAAAGGCCGCGAAGGCTTCTAAGCGAAAGCCTCGCTAGTTGACGCGGTTGGCTGCGGCACCGGTTCATCTGCTGCAATCTCCCGGCGACTCAGCTTTGGCGATCATGGTCACGGATCCCTAAACAATCACTCCCCACTGTTTTGATTTTCAGCTATGGCAGGACATTCCAAATGGGCCAACATCCAGCACCGCAAAGGACGCGTGGATGCGGCACGAGGAAAGCTTTGGAGCAAACTAAGTAAAGCGATCATCATTGCCGCACAAGGCGGTGGTGGAGATCCGTCGTCGAATTTTCGGTTGCGTAAGGCGATCGATGACGCCAAAGCCATCAGTATGCCGAAGGACAATATCTCGCGTGCGATTAAGCGTGGAACCGGCGAACTGGGCGGCGATCGAGTCGAAGAGGTGGTCTATGAAGGCTATGGTCCAGGTGGCGTTGCCGTCATGTGCGAAGCCTTGACCGACAACCGAAATCGCACCGCTCCGGAATTACGCTCCATTTTCAGCAAACTCGGCGGCGAACTGGGCAAGACCGGTTGTGTCAGCTATCTGTTTGATCGCAAAGGGCTGTTCGTTTTCGACGCCGAATCGATCGACGAAGAACAGTTGACCGAGGTGGTGTTGGAAAATGGTGCCGAGGATATCGAAGCCACCGACGATGGCAAGCTGCAAGTGACTTGTCCGCCGGAAAACTACGATGGCTTGGACGATGCACTGACCGCTGCAGAACTGGCAGCCGAGATGAAACAAGTCTCCCAGGTGCCGCAAACCACCGTTGATGTCGACTCAGACACGGGCAAGAAAGTATTGCGACTGCTGGAACAGTTGGATGATCATGATGACATCCAAACCGTCAGCACCAATCTGAACATCACTGATGAGCTGCTTGGCGATTAACGCCAGTCGCCGCTGCTTTGCTTCTGGCTGCTTTGCTTCTCGTCAGCTGAATGCTGTTTCAGCTGACTTGCGAATCTCTGGCTTGCAATTAACGGGCTTGCAATCAACTGCGGGCCCATTTTGGGCCCCGTGACTTTGCACGTCCGTTTGACGCGTTTCTCTGCTGCCGCCAGCGACGGGCCCGTTTTGATACACTGTTTTCTTACGCAGCGTCCAATCGCGTCATGTGAGGTGACGTGAATCGTTGAAAACTTGTTTTCGATCAAGTCACCTGCACGGTTGGATCGCTTCATGTGCTTCAACTCCGGAAGGGTGAACCATTTTGTTCCATGTCATGCAGCGAAGATCTCTTGTTGTCCTTGCCGCTTGGCTGTGTGGTGCCTCGTTGGGCTGCAGCGATCATTCATCCACAGCGCCAGGAGGCCGTCGCGTTGGACCGGCGCCTGCGTCAAGTCAATCAGTGAGTGGCGGCTCTGGCAATGCGCTGAGCATCAACAATGGCGTGATGAAAGCGGCGATCAGGATCGTTGATAAGGTGACGGTGCTGGAGGTTGCTGGTGAAGAGGTGCTGGTTTACCTCGGGGCGGGAGAAGTGAATGCAGAAGGCTTGGCGCAGTGGTTCAGGATTGCCCAGGATGCCGATGCGGAATTGAGTTCGGCAGGGCAGATGAAGCTTCAGACAATCGAGTTGACCGCTGGGCCAGAGGTTCCCGAGGCTGCTGTGGAGGCATGTGCCAAGGTGATTGGCGAGATGGGCCTGGAGGTCGAAATCCAAAACGAAGGCCGTGTTGACGCCGGTGATCAGTAACACACGGGGCGGTGACAGATCGATCAGAAACGCAGGCCTCTTGTGTTGACGTCTACTTCGTCGCAATCAGCAAGGCTCGCCTGGGTGCTGAGTAGCCTTCGATTGTCATGGCCGGGTCGTTGGGATCGAGGAAGTCCGCAAGAGACTGGAAGGTCATCCACGGCGTGCTGCGTTGTTCTTGTGTGGAGGTGTCGTTGACGTCGGCAACGGTAATGTTTTGGTAGCCTGTTCGGCGTAGCCATCGTTCCAGCATTTTGATGCTGGGTAAGAACCAGACGTTTCGCATTCGCGCGTAGCGATCTTCGGGCACAAGCACTTCGTCTTCGGTCCCGTCAATGATCAAGGTCTCCAGGACGACCTGGCCGCCGGGCTTGAGCATGCCGTGCAGGGATCTTAAGTGATCGATGGGGCTGGTCCGGTGGTAGAGCACTCCGGCCGAGACAACGATATCAAAAAACGGGCAGCGCTCGGGCAGTTCGGTGTCGATCATCGGCACAACGTGATGACTCGGCACATACACCGGCTCGTTCGTTGGTTTAGCGGCGTAGCGGTGAAAGACTTCGAACTGCATCAGGTAGCGCAAGATCGGGTCGAGGCCAAGCACGAACGATGCGCCCGCACCGAGCATTCGCCAGCCATAGTATCCGTTGCCACAGCCAACATCCAGGACGGTTTTACCGGTGAAGTTCACGCATTCGTTGATGCGTTCCCATTTCCAGTCCGATCTCCATTCGGTGTCAATGTGCAGGCCAAAGAAATGCAGTGGCCCCTTTCGCCAGGGATGGAACTGCATGAGCGACTTGTGCAGCGTCTCAGTCGCGTCGATGCCGTCGTCTGCATTCAGGGTCAGGGGTTTCACAGCAACGTCGGTCTGAAATTCAAGCGTTGCCGTCTCGGGAGCTGGTAATTGCTTGATGGCGTCAGACCACATCTGTAGCTCGCGCCGATTGCCGACTTGCAAACGGCGAGCAGACGCTTGGCGGATGGCCTCGGCCAGCTTGTCTTGCCCTTGGGTTTCTAAGTAGCGAAACAGGTCGCTGCGATCGATCCAGGCTTCTTTGGGGGACTCTTCAGAGCCAGAGCCAAGATGTTGAATGTTGCGGTTACTCATCTGGCTTCAGCGCCAACATGGAGACAAAATTGAAGCACTGGAACCAGGGGAACGCTGATGCGAAGCCGACGTCGCGCAGTCGTCCGCAATGGGTCTCAATCGATTCTGGGATCAAGGTGTTTTCTAGCGAGGTTCGCTTTTGGGAAATTTCCATTTCGCTGTAGCCGCAGGCACGCTTGAAGTCCAAGTGCAATTCGGTGAGGTGATGTTGTTGCGCGGGGTCCTGATAGCAAACCTTTTCGCTAAGCACCAGCGCTGCGCCAGGCTGCATCGCTTGGTAGCAGGCTTTCAAGAGCTGGCTGCGATCTTGTTCGGGGATGAACTGGAGCGTGAAATTCAAGACGATCAGTGAGGCGTTCTGCATCGGCAGATCGCGAATGTCGCACTGATGCAACTGGACTGGGCAGCGCTGCTCTGCAGGCTCTTCGCTCAGTCGTTGTTGCAGCCGGGTCATCATGGCGGCCGAGTTGTCGACGGCATGGATCACCGCGTCCCGGGGAGCCTGTTGACGCATCAGAAAGGTCGCCGCACCCAAGGAGCAGCCAAGGTCGTAAACATTGCTGCCTGCGGTGACATAGCGGGCGGCGAGTTGTTCGATGACCGACAGGATCGACGCGTATCCGGGAACGGAGCGTGAGATCATGTCCGGGAAAACCTGCGCGACTTCATCGTCGAAGCGAAACTGCCCGACTTTATCATGTCGCAATGCAAAGATGTTGTCCCGACTCATTAGCTTTCGCTACTAACGCTGGGAGGCTTGAAGGAGATTTCTTGCCATTTGATGCCCTTGTCCATCGGTTCAATTTGCATCTTCAGGAAACCGTCCTGATAAAGTCGGACGGTGCCGGTGGACTGGCTGACCACAATTGCGATCGCGTTTGTGCGTCGAGTGATTGCCGCGGCGGCCCAGTGACGAGCGCCAAGGCCCTTGGACATGTTTAAGTCTTCGTGCAGGACTTCAAGCATTTGCCGCGACCGTTCGATCGAGCCATCGGCTGAAATGATGAAGGCACCATCGAGCTGTGCGAGCTCTTTGGCGTCCTCTTGCACTTTGGCGTCCAGCACATTGCGGGACTTGCGGTTGTAGCCACGAAACGGGTCGACGCCGCTGTCGCTGGCATGCTTGAGAACGCTCCGGGAGTCACCGACGACGAACAACGCGCCGACCGGTTTGCCTTCGCGGCCTTCGACACCGATTTGGACCGCTAGGTCAACGATCGCTTTCAAGGTTTTCAGGGGCACGCTGCTTTCGAGCGACTGCAAGTCTCTTGCAGAGAGGCGTCGCATGCGTTCGTCGAGCTTTAAGTGGCTGACGGAATCCAAACGACCTTGAGCGAAACCACCGTAGATCGCCACGATCTCATCATTGGTTTTGATGAACTCGTCGGCAGCGGCTTCCAAAAGGGCGTGTTGCAAGCGTTCCAGTAAGGGGGCTTTTTCCTTTTTCAGTGCGATCGGGTGCAGGCCTGCTTCTGCCGCACCATCAAGGTCTTCGACCAGATCTAAAGCGACCACAAATGGTTTTTCAAAGGCGGCTTCCTTAATCAGCTCTGCCAGTCGTTGCCAGTCCGTCGCACCAGAGAGCAGCAAAACGATGGCATCTGAAGAAGTCGCCTCGGCAAGCTTGATCCCCGACCGTAAGATCGAGGTGTTATGCTTTGTCAGGCGTAAGTTTGGCATCGAAAAACAGTCGCGTTACGGTGCAAAGAAGATGGTGTTTCCAGAGAGCGATCAACCTCAACAAATGTAGCTTATCGAATGCGGACTGGCCAGCATCAGGACGCCTTTGAGCCCTTGTTTTCCCAAACCACGTCGAGCATGATTAGCTTGTGTGTTTTATGAATCCTGATCGGGAATCAACTCTGATGCGAAATCGAACAAATCCGGTGGCAGCGAAGGCAGCGAAGGCAGGGCCGAGCGGTTTGCAAAGTCACTGGCACCGCTGGTCGCCTTGCGTGTGGCTGTCGGTCATCGCGCTGTGGGTGACGATGTCTGGTTGCACTCAACCTTCCGATCCGCAGAGTGAGCCTGGTTCGCGGGGCGAGCCTGATCCGCAGGGCGAGCGGGCAACGGACAGCGGCGATGTGGGCCTGGATGATCTGGCCTTGCCACCTTCTGAGGTCGCCGGACTACTCCCCGTGTCCGGGGGCACGTTTGCTGAGCAGTTAGCTGCGGGCCGAGCAGAATTCAGTTCAACAAATCAGAGTCCGCAGGCCGGCACAGACCGCTGGGCCAGCGATTCGATTCAGACCGACGCGCCGATGACCGATCAGCAGCTGGCCGAACTGAATGCTCAGGACGCGTGGCTGGAGAATTTATTGATCGATGAAGGGCAGCTCAGTGATCAAGGTCTGAAGGCGATCGTCGATCTGCCAAACTTGTCGCATCTTCGTTTGCGGCAGAGTCCGATCGGAGACCTGGGGCTCGTCGAGATCGCCAAATTGGCCAAGCTTCGTGTGCTGAATTTACCGCAAAGTCAGGTGACCGCAGGGGGCCTGCGGGCGCTGGCAAAAAACACTACACTGCGGAGCCTTCGCTTGGGCGGTGATCGCTTAGATTCGACCGCGGCGCAGAGCTTGGCCGAACTGAAAACGTTGACAAGTCTGCATCTGATTGATGTTCCGATCGATGACGCAGGCCTCAAGGTGATCATGACGTTGCCAAACTTGCAGTCGCTGTACATTGACGGCAGCGAGATCACTCAGCAGGGTTGGGACCAGTTGTTAGAGGCTCGTCCCGGTCTGCACTTGCATGTCAATCAGCAGCACTTGGATCGTGATCCCCACAAGCACCCGCACAACTAAGTCCGATTTCCATTGAAGGTTAAGGAAAACAGCGATGAATCCACGCATCACCAGGCTTGCTGAAAAGCTGCCCGAACTGAGCGCCGAAGGCATTTGGATCACCGATGAAACCAATGTCACCTACTTGACGGGGTTCACCGGTGATAGTTCGTCGCTATTGGTGACCGCCAACGGGGCGACCATGCTGAGCGATGGCCGGTACAAGGAGCAGCTCGCCGACGAATGCCCTGGGTTGAACGTGGCCATCAAGTCACCACTGCAGAGCCAAACCGATTTTTTTGTCGACGTGCTGCAGTCCGCAGTCACCGATCTGGCTTTCGAAGCCGACACCATGACCGTGGCGGCTCTGGACGGATTGAAGAAGGCGTTGCCCAAGACCAACTGGATTCCCTCCGAAGGCATTGTGCTTTATCAGCGTTCGATCAAAGACGAACACGAAATCGAAATTCTCCGCCGAGCTGTCGATATCAATCAGCGTGCACTGCAATCGGTGCTTGCCAAACTGGTCCCCGATTGGACCGAAGCCGAGATGGCGTTGGAACTGGAGGCGACGATTCGACACTTGGGGGCTTCGGGGTTTAGTTTTGACCCGATCATTGGCGCCGGACCTGGCGGCGCCAAACCGCATTACAGCGTTGGCGATATCCGTTTGGGCGACCACGCTTGCTTGCTGGTCGACTGGGGCACAAAGTATCAAGGCTATGCCAGCGACTTGACGCGTTGTTTTCATTTTGGCAAGCCTCCCGAGCGGTTCAATCACGCGTATCAAGCGGTTTTGGATGCTCAGATGGCGGCGATTGAAGCGATTCGGCCAGGCGCAAAGTGCAGCGATATTGATGCTGCTGCCCGAAAGGTCCTTCAACAGGCGGGGCTGGGGGACTACTTTGTGCACGGACTTGGCCACGGCGTGGGGCTGCAAATTCATGAATCCCCTCGTTTGTCCGTGGTCAGTGAAGATATACTCCAAGTGGGCCAGGTGATCACCATCGAGCCGGGTGTGTATTTTGAGGGCGATTTTGGGATTCGCATCGAAGACGATGTTCTTGTGACGGAATCCGGCTATCAGGTGCTCTCAACCATGCCAAAGGGCCTCGATGATTGCGCCGTAATCCTGTAAAACGACGCCTGTCCGATTTTTTCCTGTGATGAGCACGGTATGACTAAAGGAAAACCAACCAGCGAAAGCGTCTTCGATATTCAACGCATCCGCGACATCGTGAAACTGATGGAAGAGCACGAGTTGACGGAAGTGGATCTCCAGCAAGGTGACGACCGAATTAAGCTCGGCCGGGGCGGACAAGCCCCCGTTGTGGCCGCTTCGGTTGCGCCCGTAGCGGCACCCGCCGCAGCTCCGGCTGCAGCAACGCCCGCCGCTGCTGCCCCAGCGGTCGACGACGATACCATTACCATCAACGCACCGATGGTCGGAACGTTTTATTGCAAAGCGAACCCCGAATCAGATCCCTTTGTGCAAGTGGGGACAAAAATCTCCGCAGACACCATTGTCTGTATTGTCGAAGCGATGAAGGTGTTTAACGAGATTCCGGCTGAGTGCAGCGGCACGATTGTCGAAGTCCTGGTCTCCGATCAAGAGGCGGTGGATTTTGGCAAGCCAATGTTTCGGGTCAAACCCAACTAACGTCGCCGTTCGCACAGCGGGACTGATTGCAGGCAATGCGGCTCTTGCTGCCGGCTGCCTTGCTGAGTGACTTGCCGATTGACGCGAATTGAGTGTTGCCAGGCAACCAACGCTCGCTGATGGACTGTCGTCAGTGCGTGATGGATGTAGCCACTGGGTTCGCACATGTTTTTTTGCAGGACCTTCAGTCAAACGGTTCGTGTTGCCACGCTGCCAGCGAGCGATCACTGTCCGTGTCGCCTGCTGAGGCGGGCGTGCTGAAGTGATGTGGGCACATTCGGTAGCACAATCTTGGGTGTGAACAACACCAACACCTCTATTGGATTACAACGTGTTTCAAAAAATCTTAATTGCCAACCGTGGCGAGATTGCCGTTCGTATCATTCGCGCTTGTCGTGAGTTGGGCATTCAGTCGGTAGCTGTTTACAGCACCGCCGATGCCGACAGTATGCACGTTCAGTTGGCTGATGAAGCGTACTGCGTTGGCGGCCCCAAAAGTGCCGACAGCTATCTGAAAATTGATCAGATCATTGCAGCCGCCGAAGTCGGTGACGTCGATGCGATTCACCCCGGCTATGGCTTCTTGGCTGAGAACGCTCACTTCAATGAAGTCTGCCGCAGCAGCGGGTTTGAATTCATCGGCCCCAGTCCCACCGCAATGGAGAAACTGGGCGATAAAAACACCGCGCGCTCCATGGCAATCGCCAACGAAGTGCCTGTGGTTCCCGGTA
Organism: Stieleria bergensis; assembly: GCA_007745635.1. GTDB lineage: Bacteria > Planctomycetota > Planctomycetia > Pirellulales > Pirellulaceae > Stieleria > Stieleria bergensis. The sequence goes on along the minus strand of CP036272.1, from coordinate 4,420,329 downwards.
GTGATGGCTTGATTGAAGACGACGCTGCGGCGATTGAAACCGCCAAAGAAATCGGCTTTCCCGTTTTGATCAAGGCCACAGCCGGTGGCGGTGGCAAAGGCATGCGAGTGGCCGAAACCGCCGATGACCTGGAGAATGCACTTTCCCAAGCTCGCAATGAAGCACAAGCCGCGTTTGGCAACGGTGGCGTTTATCTGGAACGTTACATCACCTCGCCACGTCACGTGGAAGTTCAGGTGATTGCCGATCATCATGGCAACGTCTGTCACCTTTTTGAGCGTGATTGCAGTGTCCAGCGTCGACACCAGAAATTGATCGAAGAGGCGCCCAGCCCGAACTTGCCCGCTGACAAACGCAAAGCCATTTGTGAAGCCGCGGTACGCATGATCCGAGGTGCAGATTACAGCAATGCCGCGACGGTGGAGTTTATCGTCGATCAGAACGACGACTTTTTCTTTATCGAAGTCAACGCGCGGATTCAGGTCGAGCATCCGGTGACCGAGATGATTACCGGCGTGGATTTGATCAAAGAACAGATTCGCGTCGCTTCGGGCGAAAAGCTGTCGTTCAAACAGGACGACTTGAAGGTCATCGGACATGCCATGGAGTGCCGGATCAATGCGGAAAATCCGGATAAGAACTTCATGCCGAACCCCGGCTTGATCAAAAAGTTCTATGCGCCGGGTGGACTAGGCGTCCGTTTTGATTCTCACGTCTATGGTGGTTACAGTGTTCCGCCACATTACGATTCGATGATCGGTAAGCTGATCGTCCATTGTGTGGATCGCGAACAAGCGATCATCACCATGCGTAGAGCCTTGGCGGAGATTGTGACGGACGGGATTTCCACCACCGCTCCGTTCCACGATGTGGTGCTTCAGCATCCAACCTTCGTTGAAGGTAAGCACGACACGAAATTTGTAGAACGCGAATTCACCGGCAAATAATCCCTTGAGCGACAAACTGGTTCTTTGGCTGATTCTGTTGGCGGTGCTGCCACCGCTGATTATCAGCTTGATCAGTTTGTATCCCGTGCGGCGTTGGGCACAGCGTTTGGGATTGATGGCAAACCCTGGCGGCCATAGCACTCACACCAAGGTGACTCCGCTAGGCGGAGGCATCGGAATCTATCTTGGCATGATGATTCCGATGGTTGCCGGGACACTGTTTGTCTTGTTTTCTGATGCCATGCCCTGGTTGCCTGAGCTGTTGCCAGAGTCGCTGCGCCGTCATCTGCCTGGCATCCACAGCCGGCTTGGAGACCTCTGGGGCGTCTTAGGATGCGCCAGTGGTTTGTTTGTCTTGGGGATCTGGGATGATCGTCGTGGGGCACCGGTGAGTGTCCGGCTAGGGATCGAGTTTCTGCTGGCGGCAGTGACTGTCTATGTGTTTGATGTGCGTTTGACGGCCTTCATTGGCGCTGCTTGGCTAACGGATTTGCTGTCCGTGGTTTGGATCGTTGCGGTCATCAATTCGTTCAATATGCTGGACAACATGGACGGTCTTAGCGGTGGCATTGCCATGATCATTGCTGGTGCGATGGCAGCGGTTATGTTGACGACTCCAGTTGCCGGCGGAGGCCAACCGCAGTTATTTGTTGGCGGGCTATTGCTGGCTCTGTGTGGGGCGTTGCTAGGATTTCTTTGGCACAACCATCCACCGGCCAAAATCTTCATGGGCGATGGTGGCAGTTACTTTATCGGTTACATCATCGCGACGGCGATGCTGATGGCGACGTTTGCCAGTGATCCTCGTCCGCACGCCGTTTTAGCGCCGTTATGCGTGATGGCCATTCCGCTGTACGATATGTCGACGGTGTTATGGATTCGGATTCGCGAGGGACGCAGTCCCTTCAAAGGCGACCGCAGTCACTTTTCGCATCGCTTGGTCGATTTAGGGCTCTCACGCACACAGGCTGTGCTAACAATCTATTTGGTGACGATGACCTGTGGATTGGCGACGCTGGTGTTGGTTCACGTGACGGTGCTGCAGGCCTTTGCGGTGCTGGGGATTGTTGCCTGTATGTTGCTGTTGGTCGTCATTTTGGAGTCGACTGGATGGGCGAAGCAAAACGACAAGTGAAAAAACGCAAGCGTCCTTCCGGATCTGACAACCCGTCAGCAGAATCCGCGGCCGGCTCTTTAAACGAAGGCCACGCCACCGGTGATGCCCGAGGTCTCAGTGGGCAAGTGTTCGGTGGCAGTGCGATCGAGGGGTTGCCCCGATGGGTGATCATGCTGCGAGTGGCCAGTTATGCACTGCTAGGCGTTGCCTTGGCGTTTGTCGCCTGTTTTCCCAGCGACAGCGTGTTGGTAGAACGTGGCGATGCGCTGTGGGCCGTGGCGATCATGATCGTCCTGGCAACGTTTACCCTTGCCTCCCAAGCCTGGCATGATGGCGCTGGGGAAGTCGGCGGGGCTGGGAAAGGCTTTCCTGGTCACCGAGCGGGAGTGGTCTTTGACGCCTTGCTGTTAGCCTTGGGCTTGTGGATGATGCTGGGCGCGTTTGCCTGCTCTCCGCCGGGCAATTTGCGCATGGCGACCAACGAAGCTTGGCTTTGGTTGGCAGGAGCAACGCTAGTGGTCAGCGGCCGTCGTTTGCTAACCAGCGACCTGATTCGAGTCTCGGTGATCGCGATTGTCACCGTGCTGGCGGTCGTCCTAGGTCTGACGATTTTGTACGAGGCGTTTGTTTCGTTACCCGCATTGCGAGCGGAGTTTCTTGCCGATCAGGAAGCGTTTCTGCGGCGTGCTGGACAGGATTTTGAGCCGAATTCTGCCGAGCGGATGCTGTACGCGAACCGTTTGCTTGATGGTGGCCCCGGCGGAAATTTTGTGCTTGCGAATTCCGCCGCCGCGCTGCTTCCTTGGGGCGTTGTGGTTTCATTGGCCTTTTTAAGAAGCCTTTTTGCGCGGCGAGAGCAGAGCGATGCCGAAGACTCTGGACGTGTCCCGTTTAACGGACCAGTGTTGTTGCTTGTTGCGGTCGCATTGCTTTGTGGAGCCGCATTGATGGCGACCAAAAGTCGCTCCGGAATGTTGTCTTGTTTGTTCGGGATCTTTTGGCTCTGGTCCGATCGCATCAAAATCGCGTTTCTGTCCCGCAATCGATCCATGTTGCTCGGCGGTGCGGTGCTTGTAGCGGCGATTGGCTTGGGCGTATTGGTCTTTGGGGATTCGGAATGGATCGAGACCGCTCCCGCGTCGATTCGATTTCGATTCCACTACTGGATTGCCACCCTTGGGATGTTGTTGCAGCACCCTTGGTTTGGCGCCGGCCCGGGGTCGTTCCAAGCCATGTATCCTCAGTTTCGGTTACCGATCGCCAGCGAATCGATCGCCGACCCACATAACTTTATTTTTGAAACACTCGCGTCCGGTGGCTGGATCGCCGGTGGAATCTTGCTGTCGCTATGCGGATTGGGCTACTGGTTTCGCAAGACGTCGGGGGACCGTGACGTGGTGGCTGAATCACTTGGCGACGCGGCGCCCTTTTCTCGATTGGCGGCGCGAGCGATCTGGATCGGTAGCCTTGTCACGCTTGGCGTGGTCGGACTGTTTCAGTTGGCGATCAACAATGGCGAATTGGCGGCCTATTGCCTGATCGCTGGTCTAGCGCTGTTGAGCTTCTTTTGGCTGTCCGTTCGTCTGTTTTCGCAGGTCTTGGATCAACAGGCGCAAACCCGATTGATGGTGGCGTTGTTGAAGTTGTCACTCTTGCATCTGGCGTTTTCTGGGGGCTGGACCGTGCCGGGTGTTGTGTTGCCAATCTGGTTGTTGGTGGCGATGCTGGTTCCGGTTGGCAAGAACGCTAGGCAAGAATCTGGCGCCACCAAACAGCTAGACTCAGGCGATGCACAGCGACGCATGACGCTGGTTTCTGTTAGCTCGCTCGTTGCGGGGCTTGTGGTGTTGTTGGTCTTTCACTCCGTTGCGCTGGGCCCGGTAGAAAAAGCCAAGCGGCTCTTGGATGTGGCCACGGCCGATACCAGCCGGGGGGACTATTCCAGCGCGATCAAGGTTTCTCAGTTGGCCACCGAAGCGGATGCTTGGTCCACCGAACCTTGGCTGACCAAGGCCTTTGCGGCCTCCAGTGGGTTGCTTTCCAGTGCGTCCAATCCGCAGCGCAGGCACCAGGCCAGCCAACTGAGGGAGGTTTGGCAATCCAGTATGCAGGAGGCATTGCAGCGATTTCCTGCCGATTGGACCTTGTATGCTCGCTTTTCTGATCAGCGGTTGGTGGTTTATCAGTGCTCTGGTGAAGCAGCCGATCTTGAAGCGTCAGAAAAACTGCTCCATCGTGCCGTTCAATTGAATCCTCATCGCGTGGCCTTATTGGCACAATTAGCAGTCGTCGCGGAGGCTCGAGGGGACGTGCAACGGGCCCGGGAATTGGCGGATCGGGCTCAGAAAACCTCGTTGCTGGGGGGCAATCTTGTTCGCAATTTGGACCGGCAGATGCTGTTGGAGCCGCGCCAGATCCCGGCATTCTCGCAGGTTGGCGCGACACTGGCACCAGCTAGCGAGCTTTTGCGGCCATTGTTGCCCGAATCGGCCGAACCACGACCGTCCGGTTGACGTAGCTTTCTGTGGACCATCCTAGCGATTGAGTTGCTAAACTCTGTTTGCGATGCAGCTGACACATTGGCGCTGGTGAACCGTGATAGGATGGTCGCTTTCAGCCCATTACGCCTTGTATCTGGTTACTCTAGGGAACTGCCGTGAAGTTCTTTTTGCCCGTTTGTTTGATCGTTGTCGTCATCGGAACCTCCATCGGATGGGCCGTCAATCATTATTCGTTTGGTTGGCGGGAAGCCCGGTTTGGCGAATTAAGAATGGATGGAAGCGTTGACGCGGACAATTTGAGCGAGCATTTGGTATCGCTGCGCCCAAACGCGGCATCGAAAGCTGAATTGCCCAACGGCAGCATCCATGATTTTGGGTCGATGGCGCAGGGCGAGCAGGGCGAGCACACCTTTGTGATCAAGAATGTAGGCAACGCCCCGCTTACACTCAAAAAAGGGGCCAGTACTTGCAAGTGTACGTTGGCGAACCTCGAAAAAGGCTCGTTGGCTCCTGGTGAAGAAACCACGGTCAAGTTGGAATGGACCGTGCAAACCGCTGAGCCTCAGTTCTCGCAGAACGCTGAAATTCGTACCAATGATGCGACCATTGGTGCGATTTCGTTGCAGATTCGCGGGAAGGTTTATCGAGAAGTCGAATTTGTGCCCGACAGCATTACCTTTGGTGAGATCGCCGCCGATGATGCGTTTGAGTTTGCTGGCGAAATGTACAGTTACTTGGACGATACCATCACGATTCAAAAGGTCTCCTTTGGCAGCAAGCGTTTGAACGCTCTTTCAGAGATTCAGTGGGAGGCACTGCCCAGAGAGAATTATGATCTCGTCCACGAACAGGCCAAGCAGGCGTTTCGTTTTGTCGCCAAAGTAAAACCGGGATTGGATCAAGGATCGGTTTCAACGCCTTTGAAGGTCCAGTTCTCCAAGGCCAGCGAGCCCAATTCACAGGATCCCGAGAACTGGTACGTGACCACCGTTTCCTGCGCTGGCAGTGTTGTTGGCGAGCTGACGGTTTTAAAAACATCTCTGGTCAAAACGTCCTCCAATGACGTCAATTATTTGAATATTGGCGATGTTGGCCCCGGCGACGATCTGGAGTACCCGTTCCTGCTGAAGTTTAAAGGCAGCCAGGCGGCGAAGACCAACCTTTCGATTGGAGCCTGCACCCCGAAAGACTCGGTCAGCGCGACGATCGAAGAGCTTGGGAAACCCAACCCAAACAGCACCAGCCGCACGTTCCGCGTCAAGGTCAAGCTGACTCCCGGGCAATCCGTCGTCGATTTGCGAATCAATGCGACGGATAACGTGGGCTGGGTCACGATTGAGTCCGATAATCCTAAAGTTCCTGCACTGCGTGTTGCGCTGAACGTCAAAATCGAGTCCGTTCCCTAAACTCCGTCTCGTCGTCTTCGGACAGCGGCGAGCTCTCAAGGTGGTGCCGTGCGTCGATCGATCCTCACAACAGCCAGTTCTTCGCCCCAGTTCCCAAGCCGTCAGCTGATGGCACCGGGGCGGTGGTTTTCTACAGCACCTTGGTGCTTGCTGGCCGCGGCGTCAATGGTGTTGTTGGGCTGTTCCGATTCGGGCCAGCCGTCCAGCAACGGTGCTGGTCAGGCCAAGACCGCTGACTCAGCGTCGCAGTCCGGTCAATCGGCCAGTGAGACGGATTCCCAGGCCTGGACCGTTGACTCGCCCGTCGACACGACGTCTCAGGACAAGCCAGATGCCGGTCAGCTAGCAGCTGGCACCGAAGCCGCTGACGACGACCCAGCTGACGACCCAGCTGGGCCAGAGGATTACCGCACCTGGGAATCCCCCCAGGCGGTCTTGGTCGTGACTGGAAACCAGCACGGCTACATCGAGCCTTGTGGTTGCACCGGTCTTGATCGTCAAAAAGGTGGTGTCGCTCGTCGCATGACCTTCATGACGCAACTGAAGGAAAAGGGCTGGCCCTTGATTCCCATCGACGCGGGGAATTTGATTCGTCGCATTGGCGCCCAAGCATCCATCAAGTTTGAACAGTCCACCAACGCGTTGAAGCAGATGGAGTATCAAAGCGTCGGGTTTGGACCGGACGACTTGCGGCTCTCTGCGACCGACTTGATCTCGTACACCTATGCCGACACGCCCGAGCAAGCGATGTTCGTCTCGGCCAACGTCACGCTGTTGGATCCCGAATTGTTGCCTAAGTTTAAACTGGCCGAGCAAGGCGACATGGTTGTCGGCGTCACGAATGTCTTGGACCCCGAAAAGGTTGATGCCAACAACAGCAGCGACATCACGGTAGACGATCCCGTTGAATCCGCCCAAAAGGCGCTCGATGAGATGAACAAGGCGGGCGCGGAATTTCGAGTCCTGGCCTACTTTGGAACCGAGGAGGCCGCACAAGCTGTCGCCAAAAAAGTCGGTGGCTATGACCTTTTGGTCGTCTCCGGTGGCTATGGTGAACCAACTTACCGGTCGCTGGACATTGAAGGTTGTGACACCAAGATGATCGTCACCGGCAACAAGGGCATGTATGCTGGTTTGGTGGCGCTGAAGAAGGATGCTTCGGGCGCGGTCACGCAGACTGCTTACAGCCGTGTGCCGTTGACTCATGAATTCAAGGACGCGCCCGCCATGCGGAAGCTGATGGCGGACTATCAGCAACAGCTTGAACAATTGGGCCTAGACGGTTTGGGACTGCGTCCTGTCCCACATCCATCAGGTGGTCAGTTCATCGGTTCGGCCGCGTGCGCCAAGTGTCATCAAGACGCGTTCGATGTCTGGGAATCAAGTCCTCACGCCTTTGCTACCGAATCGATCGTCGAGCCCGCCGAGGGACGGGGCGACGTCGCACGCCACTTTGACCCTGAATGCATTAGTTGTCACGTCACCGGTTGGAATCCCCAGGAGTACTATCCCTACGAAAGTGGATACCTCGATCTCACTCAGTCCAGCCATCTGACCGGCAGCGGCTGTGAAAACTGTCACGGTCCAGGGGCCGCGCACTCGGCGGCGGAACAAGAGGGTTCGGGAGTGAGTGAAGAGCAGCTCAAGGCTTTGCGACTGGCGATGCAGCTGCCGCTGGATAAAGCACGCGACAAGTGCATGACCTGCCATGACCTGGACAATAGTCCTGATTTTCATGATCCAGACGCGTTCGAGGACGAGTACTGGCCGCAGGTGGAACACTAGCCACTGGTTAGCTGTCACTCTTTCGTCTACGGCGCATCGCAACGTTGCGAACTGTTCAAGCACCTGGTTCGGTCGTTGTTGGCGGCGCGTCGCCTGCTGGTTGGCGGTTTGCCGCTGGGTGTGCCGTGAACTGGCTTGCTGGATGCCGCCGCCGTCAACTGTGTGTGTCTTGACGGTCGCTTGTGCTGGCGGGACGGGGCGTGAAAGCCTCGTCATCGCAACGTGCTGGAGTTGCATTGAACGCTGCCAGTTCCGGGAATGCTGGACGAGTGTGTTCTGTGATTTTCAGGTTCAATCGAGCCGCTGGTAGATCTCGCTTGGCGGCTAGTCGCATTCCAAGGGACGGTCTAACAAGGGGCTGTTTCAGCACTGGACGCTTTTAAAATCCGGTACTACAACGGACGCTAACGCTGGTTAGTTTCTTTTTGAAGGACGAACGATGAGTGCTCACGATGTTGACCGTGCCATTGAATTGGCTGCTGAGTTGTTGACCGTTGCCGCGGGTCTACAGACCGCCAGTGAACGACGTCAACAGGCGGAACTGGACCGCATGATTGGCCATGATGAAGACAAGGCGACACTCGTTGAAATGACGGACCAGGCCTTCCGCACGCATACCCCAGCGCGAGTGGCTGATCAATTGACGCACCTGTTGGATGTGCAGGGCGTGCCACGGTTCTTCAGTCCCGTTGAACAGGCGATGCTGCGTGGTTTTCAATCCTTTGGTGCTTACCTTCCCGGTGTTGCAGTTCCGCTGGTCAAGGAAAAGATGCGGCGGGAAACTGCCAACGTGATTCTGCCTGCTGACCCCGATTTATTGCGCACTCACTTGCAGCAGCGTCAGCAGCAAGGCGTGCAGATGAATCTGAATCTGCTCGGCGAAGCGATTCTCGGTCAGCGCGAGTGCAAACGCCGCATTGATGAGTGCTTGGATGCGCTGCGAATGCCAGATGTGGCCTGTTTGTCGGTCAAGATCTCCACGGTTTACAGTCAAGTGTCGGCCTTGGCCCGCGAGCATACCATCACGAAGGTTTCGGATCGGTTGGAGTTGCTTTATCGCACTGCGTTACAGGAAACCACGGCGCAGACGGGCCAGAGCAAATTCCTGTATTTGGACATGGAGGAGTATCGTGATCTGTACCTGACTGCGGATGTGTTGCGCGAGGTATTGCGCCGGCCGGGGTTGGAACAAGCGCGTGCCGGTATTGCGCTTCAGGCATACATCCCGGATTCCTTCCCGGTCTTGCTGGAGTTAATCGAATGGTCGGCTCAGCGCGTGCGTGAGGGAGGCTTGCCATTGACGATTCGCTTGGTCAAAGGCGCCAACATGGAAATGGAGCGGGTCTATGCATCCATCGCTGGCCATCCTCAGGCACCTTATCAGAACAAGCTGGAGACGGACGCAAACTACAAGCGAATGTTGCGGCATCTGCTTGATGGTGCAGCGTCGGGAGCAGTGCGTGTTGGAGTTGCTTCGCACAACCTCTTTGACGTTGCGCTGGCGTTGTTGTGGGCCGATGAGCGATCGCTGGAGGATCAAATACAGATTGAGATGCTCGAGGGGATGGCCAATCATCAGCGTCGGGCGCTCTCGGATCGTGGTAGCAGCCTGCTGTTGTATGCGCCCGCGTGTCGTCAAGACGGTTTCTTAAATGCGATCGGATACCTTGTGCGTCGGCTTGACGAGAACACTGGCCCAGAAAACTTCTTGCGGCACACTTATCGTTTGACACCCGACAGCGAAGAATTTGACAGGTTGGCTGAAGGATTTCGTCAGTCCTATGAATTGTTGGAACAGGTCAGTGGATTGCCGCGATTTCAAACGCATTCAAAGACTTGTCAGCGTTCCGTGCCGCCGGATCAACCGCCACCGGCGAGCAGTTGGGACCAATGGGTCAATGAGCCAGATACGAATTGGGCGATCCCATCGAATGTGCATTGGGTGCAAGAACACCTGAATCGCTGGCATCAGCAATGTGACGAAAGAGCGGTGGAAGTGCCATTGATGGTTGCCGGTGATGTGATCACCGCGACGGTACGCGAAGAGGCTACCGACCCATCGCGGCCGGAGACCGTGGTGTGCCGTTTTGCGGTCGCTGATCAGAGCCAGGTTCAGCAAGCGGTTCAGGCGGCTCGAAAGACTCAGCCACAGTGGGCGGCGACCGACATTCAGCATCGGCAGGGACTGCTGCGACAGACCGCTCAGAACTTGCGCCTTCGACGCGGCGACTTGCTGGGAGCCATGGTGGCTGATGCCGGCAAAACGGTTGCTCAGGCAGATCCCGAGATCAGCGAAGCGATTGACTTTTGCGAATTCTATCCGCTAACGGTTCAGCATTGGAGTCAAGACAAGAGCCTCCAGGCCTCACCGCGAGGCGTGGTGTCCGTGATCACGCCCTGGAATTTTCCGTTGGCGATTCCCTGTGGTGGAGTGGCCGCTGCACTGGCAGCCGGAAACTGCGTGATCTTAAAACCAGCACACGAAACTGTCTTGACGGCTTGGTTGCTGTGCAACGCGTTTTGGGATGCGGGCGTTCCCCGCGAGGTGCTGCAAATGATTCCTTGCGCTGATGAAGACGCTGAGTCCGGTTTGGTGAAAAACAGGGACATTGACGTTGTGATCCTTACCGGTGGAACCGCGACGGCCAAGCGCATGCTAAGCGTGCGACCGGATTTGCACTTGCTTGCCGAAACCGGAGGCAAGAATGCCACGATTGTCACTGCGATGGCCGACCGAGATCAGGCCGTCAAGCATGTCATTGAATCCGCCTTTGGGCACGGCGGGCAAAAGTGCAGTGCCACGTCATTGTTGTTGTTGGAAGACGAAGTGTTTGAAGATCCCGTTTTCCGTGACACACTAGCCGACGCGGTTGAAAGCCTAATCGTTGGTTCGTCTTGGGACTTGTCCACTGCGATGGGCCCTTTGATTCATCCACCCGGAAAGGATTTGACGCGGGGTTTGAAGACACTTGAAGACGGCGAAAGCTGGTTGGTTGTCCCCGAACATGTGGTTGGGAATCCCAATCTGTACCGGCCTGGAATCAAATGGAATCTCCAGCCCGGTAGCTTCACTCATCGCACGGAATTGTTTGGCCCCGTGCTTGGCGTGATGCGTTACTCACGGTTGGAAGAAGCGATCGAGATTGTAAGACGCACCGGCTATGGTCTGACCAGCGGTATCGAGAGCCTTGACGAGCGTGAGATTGAACTCTGGAAGCAAACCATCCATGCTGGCAACTTGTACGTCAATCGGTCCACAACGGGTGCGATTGTTTTGCGTCAGCCTTTTGGTGGTGTTGGATTGAGCGCCTATGGCCCGGGAGTCAAAGCCGGCGGCCCGCACTATGTCTTGCCGCTGATGCATTTGACGTCTGCAACGTCAACGATCGATGCAACGGTGGATGTGGCGACCGAGTCCTTGGTAGCGGGTTTGCAGCCCTTGCCGGATTGGTTGCACGCGGCAAGCCAATCAGGATTGTTGTCTGACGGCCAAGAACGCCAACTGGCCAGTATGATTCACAGCGTCAGCCAAGCCGTGGAGACAGAATTCAGCCAGGAGCATGATTCGGTGCGTTTGGTTGGACAGGATAACCTGCGGCGCTATCGGTCGCCCAAAAGCGTTACCGTCCGCGTCGATCGGGAGGACGATATCGATGCCACACTGCTGACCTTAATCGCGGCCATCGGTGTGCAAACGCAGGTCACCGTTTCGATTGATCCGGAATTGGCAACGCAAGCACATCAGTTGCTCGACCGCCTGGGAGACGCTGTTCCTGGCGTGATTCATCCAATGGAGGAGTCCGGCGAACAGTTGGCCGAACGCATCGCTGAAGGTGACGTCGATCGTCTTCGCGCACTGAGCCCACTGACTCGCGCCGATCAGCAAGCGATCTTAACAGCTTGTGCGGAACAGTTTGTCACCGTCATCATTGAGCCCGTGTTGGCCGCGGGGCGGATTGAATGTCTGCGTTACTTGGATGAACAATCCGTGTCGGTCGATTATCACCGTTACGGCAATCTCGGGCGTCGAGCGGGCGAGTCTAGATGTCCGGTGGCGTAGTTTGTCGCCGGTAGCGCAGCTTCTTCATTGCCGCGCTGTCTCATCTCATCTTAGAGCAGGCCCCGCGATGGCGCTTGCTGGAGCCTTTTAGGAACCGATCATTCAGCGCGGCTGAGTGTTGGTCTCTTATAACCGTCACAATCGGGACCAGCAAAGCAGCTGGTATTGTCGCCACAACGAACCGACTTGCATGTCGGTGTCTACTCATGCGGCGTCGCCACTTTAACGCCTCGGCAAGATGGATGGCGATGTCCTCACTAGCCCGGAATGACTCACCGGAAAACGTCTCAAAGTCACCGCTTGCTTCCCGTCTTTCGCGGGACAACAAGTCTGGCGGTTTGGAACACAAACACACCAAGCATGGTGGTGAGGGCAAGCAGCCTGTCACCCAAGTGGACGAAGTCCGCGCTAAACTGGCGCATTGCCACAGTGTTGTTGCCATTGAATCCATGTCACAGAGCAAGCTGTCAACACTGTACCGTGACTGGGTGACGCAGCCCGGGGCAAGCATGCCAAGCAATTCGTGATGTCTGCGTAGTCACCGATGGTGATTTGACTACAATGTGCCCGACTCAGCGTGCTCGCGTCATTTTTCATTGCTAAACAACAGCTGCAATCAAAGAGCTAGGCGATGGTTTGCTGAATGGATTGGATTCCCATCACGCCTTTGAAATCATTGCCCCAATAAAGATGGACACAGCAAAGCGATACTTGGTCACCGGAGCCGCAGGTTTCATTGCGTCCCAGGTTTGCCAGCAGCTATTGGACCAAGGTCATCAAGTTGTCGGAATTGACAATTTGAATGATTATTATGATCCACGGTTGAAACGGCACCGCCTGGAGCAACTGGGGGGTAACTCATTTGAGTTCCAAGAGCTGGACATTGAAAACGCGGCCCAGTTGCGGACGCTGTTTGATCAGTCTTCCTTCGATGCCGTGCTCAATCTGGCCGCTCGGGCGGGAGTGCGTTACAGCATCGAGAATCCTGTGGTTTACGAAACCACCAATTCACTAGGCAATTTGAATCTGTTGCAGGAAATGCAGCGCACGGGTTGTTCTAAGCTAGTGCTCGCGTCGACGTCGTCATTGTACGCTGGTCAACCCATGCCGTTTCGCGAGGACCTGCCTGTCAACACGCCGATCTCGCCTTACGCGGCCAGTAAAAAGGGTGCGGAGGTGATGTCGTACAGCTTTCACAATATTCACAAGATTGATGTTTCCATCTGTCGGTACTTTACCGTCTATGGTCCAGCTGGTCGGCCGGACATGTCGGTGTTTCGGTTCATTCGCTGGATTGATGAAGGGACGCCGATTGAGCTGTATGGAGATGGGACGCAGTCTCGCGACTTCACTTACGTGGACGATATTGCCCGGGGAACCATTCTGGCGGTCAAACCGCTGGGCTACGAGATCATCAACCTTGGTGGTGGTGGAACCCCGGTCTCTCTGAACACGATGATTGAAATGCTGGAACAGCGTTTGAACAAGAAAGCAATCATCAACCGTCAACCGTTTCACAAAGCGGACTTGATGGAAACCAGCGCCGACATTACCAAAGCCCGTGACCTGCTCGGTTGGAATCCGGAAGTCGATTTGGCCGAGGGACTCGATCGCAGTGTGCAGTGGTATCTCGAGAATCAGCCTTGGTCAGAAAGCATCCCGCTGCCTTAAGCGTGACGGTCAACCTGGTGTGGCGTCACTTGACGGCGTGTCCCCGTTCTGCGGAGACGTATGGTGAATAAACAGAAAGCCACCCTTGTCATCCTGAATCGTTCTTATTGGCCCGACATGGAAGCAACGGGGCAGCTGCTGACGGATCTCTGTCGAGACCTGTCACGGCGCTTCGACGTGCACGTGATCTGCGGCCAGCCAAACCGCTATCATGCTGAGCAGCAGTTTGTCCAAAGCGGAATCGAGAAACATCTCGGCGTGACGATTCATCGCCTCTCACATACTCGTTTCAATAAGCGATTTCCGGCCGGAAGATTAGTGAACTTGCTCTCGTTCTCTTGGGCGGTGGAGCGTTATCTGAAACAGGCTCGATTGCAACCCGATGTCGTGGTGAGTCAGACCGACCCATTTTTTCTGCCCTTGGTCGGAAAACGTTATGCCCAGCGGGTTCAGGCAAAGCATTGTGTTTCCTTGCAAGATCTCTATCCCGATGTTGCTCAGGCGGTTGGCAAGTGTCGGATCCCTGGCGTTGCTGGTTTGCTGCGAAGCAAGCTAAGAGCCGTTTATGAAGCTGCGGATCGTCTGTTTGTGGTCGGCGGCTGTATGCGAGAGCGTTTGGCGGCCAAGCCGTGGGGAATCGCTCGCAGTCGCCTGCATGTGATTCCGAACTGGGCAGATTGCGCGGCCATTCGTCCGATCGATCATGCAGACAATCCGTTTCGCCAAAGCATCGCGGCCAATGATCAGTTTGTCGTCATGCACTCTGGGAATATGGGACTGACTCAGCAGCTCGATCGCCTGGTTCGCGCCGCTTGTGACATCAACTGGCCTGACGACGCAAAGCTAATACTGATCGGTAGCGGGGCGGCGAAATCAAAACTGCGAACACTGATCAACCAGTGTGGTGCTCCCTTGGGCCGCATTGAACTGATGGACTATCAGCCTCGCGAGATGTTGGCAGAGAGTCTGTCAGCAGCGGACCTGCATGTCGCGTCGATGCATCCAAACATTGCCGGTTGTTTGTCGCCAAGCAAGCTGTATGGAATCTTGGCCGCAGGTCGCCCGCTGTTAGCCATCGGACCGCGAGAGACTGAATTGCAACGCACCATTGGCGACAATGACCTCGGTTGGTGCTTGGATTCGGCAGACCCCATGCGGATCGCGAACACCGTTGCAGCAGCTGAGAGTGAATTTCGCAGCAATCCATTGCAGTATCAAGCTCGTTGTCAGCGGGCACGTCGACTAGCCATTCGTCGCTACGATCGAACCGTCATCACTGGACGGTTTGGCGATCATCTGGAACAATTAGCCGCTGAAGAGTGGCTGGAGACTGCTGAGTCTCTGGAGACCGGTCCGATCCCACGTCGGTCGCGTCGACCCGTGCGGGCGCAGTTCGAATCCGTGGTCTCGCCGGCGGCAGACAAATCGGGTCAGGGACACGCATCGGCGGCTGTGTCCACGCTTCGTGTTGACGATGCGCAGCCGGTTTCAGAGCCACCGCCGATTTCAGAATCACAGCCAACCAGCGAAGAGCGACCCGCGACGGCATGTTCCACGCCCCGTAGCTCTGTTCCCGGTTACACTGGCTTGCCGAACGCATCAATTGATCAAAACCCCACATCGTTAGACAACAGATAAGCATGCCCACGGCGTTAATCACCGGTATTACAGGACAGGACGGTTCTTATTTAGCAGAACTGTTATTGGCGAAGGGTTATGTGGTGCATGGGATTGTGCGCCGCAGCAGCATCACCGCCAGAGGGCGATTGGATCAGCTGTTTCATCGGAAAGACATCTACGAGAAGCGGTTTTTTCTGCACTATGCGGACTTGGGTGACATGACCACGATTCGGCGGATCATGCTCAAAACCGCGCCCGACGAGCTTTATCATTTGGCTGGGCAAAGCCATGTCGGAGCCAGTTTTGAGATCCCTGAAACGACCTGTGAGTTTACAGCGATGGGAACGTTGCGGATCTTGGAGATTTTGCGAGATCTGCCGCAGCGGCCCAAGGTTTTGCATATCAGTAGCAGTGAGATTTTTGGACGCCCCAAGGACGCACCGCAGAACGAACAGACGCCTTACAAACCCGTTACGCCGTACGGTGTGGCCAAATGCTTTGCGACTCAGATGATTGCGTTGTATCGCGATTCGTTTGATTTCTTTGCCTGCAACGCCATTTGTTACAACCATGAATCACCTCGCCGTGGTGAATCATTTGTTACCCGCAAGATCACGCGTGCTGCGGCTGCGATCGCGTTGGGGCATCAGGACAAGTTGTCGTTGGGATCGCTTGATGGTCGGCGGGACTGGGGTTATGCGCCAGAATACGTCGAGGCGATGTGGCGCATGTTACAGCAACCACAACCCGATGATTATGTGATTGCAACGGGGACGGATTACAGCGTTGAAGATTTCCTTTCGGCGGCGTTTCAGGCTGTCGATCTTGATTGGCGACAATATGTGGTCCAGGACCCGCGTTACATGCGACCAAGCGAAGGGTTTCGGTTGGTTGGCGACGCGAGCAAAGCGGCGCAAACATTGGATTGGACGGCGACGACCAAGACGCCGGACATTGCTGCCACGATGGTCTGTCATGATCTTGAGGCCTTGCAGGCCAACGCGGCGGGTTCCGCCGTCGAGTAGTTTGGGCTAGCCGTTGGATGGACAGCGGCCAAGTAAACCAAATGCACCTTTAATGATTCGAATGTTAAACCTGTTGACGGCGCAACGATGCGTGCGCGCAAACCTGGCGTTCGAACTGACGTGATGCAACACCATTCAAATGTCATTGACGACTAAGCAAGACGTCGATCCAGTCGCTGGATTGGACCGTCCTTCACGGTCAGTGGAACTGCCATCACCGCCTAGGGGGGATGTCTATCAGCAGTGGTCGAATGATCAGGAAGTTGGTTGGCAGCGGTGGTCGGAACGACTGTCATGGGGGGCCACGGCGCTGATCGGCTTGCTGCCTGCCCTGGTTGCGTTGGACTTTGGTGGGGTCCTGGCTTGGACTCAACATGTTACAGCCCTGGTGGTCAGCCTTTGTTGCGCTATCGCTTTGTTGGCCATCTGGTTGGGGAACAGCAAAACATGGGCGGCGAAGTTGCCGCGACGATCGTATGCCGTTTGCGGTTTGATCAGTAGCTTTGCATTATTGGGCTTCGTGCAAACGATTCCACTGGATGCCGATTGGGTGCATGTCTTGAGTCCCGCCGGCCATGCGGTTCAGATGAACTGGGCGGCCGAGGCGATGGCAGCTGGCAGCGAGCACTTACAGCAGCCGGAACCGGTCATTGAAGCGATGGGCGATTCCTCGCGAATCACAGCATCGATCGCGCCCGTTGCCGGGCAGCACGTCACTGCGTGCTTGATGGTTTTAGCACTGTTGGCATTGACCGTACCGTTACTGCTGGCCAAACGCGAGCGATTTGTATTCGCCTGGTTGGGGTTGGCATTGGGTGGTGCGACCATCGCGTGCATCGGTTTGCTGCGAATGCTTGTTCCTGAGATGGGCTTTTTTAGCTTTTTGCAAGGCGGCGAGGGCGCGCCCTTTGGGACCTTTCTCAATCGCAATAACGCAGCGTTAGGCATGCTGTTGGGGCTGGCTTGTTCGGCCGGGATTCTGCGCTGGCAAACGCTCAAGATCCGAGCCGAGTGGGCATCGGAAGAAGTCGATCTACCGAGAACGTTTGAAGTCAGTGATCTGAGCTACTTGTTAAATCCAGTGACACTGATTGCGGTCGGTGGTTGCCTGGCCAGTTTACTAGGGCTGCTGTTTTGTGGGTCACGGGCCGGGATTCTCTGCGGTGTGATCTCAGTCGTGGTGTTTACATTGTTATGCAAAGGCACCTTCCTGCGGCGATACTGGAAAACCGTTGCCGTTTCGATCTTTGTGACCTCGTTTGTGTTGATCACTCAGCCGCGTGTCAATCAAGCCGAGACGCCAACGGAAAGTATTTGGCAGCAGCGTTGGGAATCATTGACCAACGATGACCGTTACTTGCACTGGCCGGACGGCTTTCGAGCGGCAATGCACTACTTTCCCTTTGGCAGTGGGCTGGGGAGTTATGGTTACGCGTATCTTCCGTTTCAGCGTTCAAGTCCCTGGCGCTGGTGTGTGCATGCGGATAATCTTTGGTTGGAGGTGCTCTGCGAGGCCGGTTTGGTCGGCGCTTTAGGGATTGCTTGCCTGTTTGGACTGTTGCTGTTTTCTGCGATCCGGCTCTCTCGATCAAGCTATCTGTTCGACCAGGGCATGTCGGTCACGGCGGTGATTTTGATTCCCATCATGGCCATCAGCCAGGCGTTGGATTTCGGGTTGTTGGTTCCCTCCAATGCGTTGGCGTTCACGATCATTTTGTCCGCTTTGGTTGGTCGAGCATTTTTGGCGGGTTTGATTGAAACGATGGATCGAAACACCGAACAGCGTGGACGCGCGTTTGGTGCATCACAAGCAACCATCGACCGAGCCAAAGGCGGCTGGGATTGGGGCCAGCGAACATCGTCCCGTGTCAAAACGGTCCCGCTGGGAATCGCCTGCGCGGCGTTGCTGTTGACCTTGCCAGCACTGTTGCAGCTCGGCCGAGACAGTCGCGCGATGACCGAGACTCGTTTATTGCGGCAGCAGCTGGCCGCGGGCGATTATTCCTTGGATTGGTTGGTCGAACGCGAACGCGGCCTCTCTGAGTTGGCCGCAAATCACCCCCACCCCGAATTATTGACCGAACTGGTTGCGTTACAGTTTCAGTTAGGGCGTTTCCAGGAATTAGAGTCCATGGATTTCGCTCAGCGTCCCGATGTGCAACGCAGACAATTGTTGTTTGCCACTCGTCCGGTGAATCGCCGGTTATGCTGGCGAATCTCGCAGGAACACCTTCGTGAGACGGTCAGTGACGCGAACCGTTCGCTGGTCATGTTGCGTGCTCCTGATCCCTATTCGCAAGCTGCCGAATCGTATCGCAGGGCACTGCGTAGCAATCAGCAATTGTTGCGTTATCGACCGCTTTCGGTAGATGCTCGCCGCTGGATGGTCGCGTTGGAGTTTGCTCATCAGTCGCCTGGCCACACGACCTTGGCGTTATGGCAATCCGCACGGCTGCATTGCAATAGTCCAGAGACACTGTTTCACATTGGTTTAACAGCAGCAAGGCACAGCGATAGCCTGGTCGCCACGTCATGCTGGTCGCGCGTTTCGATGTTGAAACCATCGATGATCCGCCGCGTGGAAGAAGAAGCGAAGCGACATCGAATTTCCTTGACCGACACCGATAGTCAACCTTTGAAACAAGCCAAACGACCGGCGTCCAGTCCCACCGCGGCGGCCAATGGATTGCTTTGATTTTGTTGACTTGCCCCTGCCCCGTGATCCGCTGTGAACATTTTGTCCGTCGTCGGCGCTCGGCCGAACTTCATGAAGATTGCTCCGATCATTCGAGCTCTGGCAGCCGCCGATCCGGATGGCCAACAATTGTTGGTGCACACAGGGCAGCATTTTGATCAGCGCATGTCCGATGTGTTCTTCCGCGACCTTGGCTTGCCGAAACCGGACGAGTATCTCGGAATCTCCGGTGGCTCGCACGCGGAACAGACGGCGCGCATCATGTTAGCCTTTGAGCCCGTTCTGCTAAAGCATCAGCCGGATTGGTTGGTCGTGGTGGGCGATGTGAATTCCACCGTCGCCTGTTCTCTGGTTGCGGCCAAACTGGGAGTGCCGATTGCGCATGTCGAGGCTGGACTGCGGTCACGAGACAACACGATGCCAGAAGAGATCAATCGAAAAGTGACCGATGCCATCGCTGATCGGTTGTTGACGCCGTCGCCGGATGCAGACCAAAACCTGTTTGATGAAGGTGTTCCCAAGGATCGCGTTTTCTGCGTGGGGAACGTGATGATCGATTCACTCGTTCACGCTCTGCCACAGATTGAACGCGCTGACATTCATCAGCAACTCGGGTTGCAGCCTGGTCAGTATGTGCTGGCGACGTTACATCGTCCGAGTAATGTTGATGACCCAGAGATGCTTGGGCAATTGGTTGAGGCGTTAGGGCAGATTTCACAAGACCAACGGGTTGTGTTTCCCGTGCATCCCCGCACCCGACAGCGTCTGGAAAGCAAAGGGTTTGCGATCCCTGCCGAGGTCCGATTGATTGATCCTCAGGGATACTTTGACTTTATGTCGCTGATGCAGCATGCTGGGGCAGTGATCACTGATTCTGGCGGCGTCCAGGAAGAGACAACGTACCTGGGAGTTCCCTGTTTGACGGTTCGTCCCAACACGGAACGCCCGATTACGATTTCACAGGGCACCAATCGCTTGGTGCAACCTGGCCGCGACAACTTGCTGGCGGCGTGGAGTGAACTGCAAAACACACCACCACAGAAACAGTGTCCAAGTTTATGGGACGGGAAGGCAGCCGAGCGAATTGCGGCTTGTCTGTTAGGGCAATCGGTTGCTGCAGCTTGAAGACGCTGCGGTTGCCGATTGAATTGAGAAACCTTTGAGCGATTCAGTTCAACAACAACGTCGAGTGACCATTCGTCCATCAAGTTTCGGTAGTTTGCCGAACCTGATGGAAGTCTGGTATTACCGCGATCTGCTGGTTCAGTTGGCTCGCCGAGACATTCAATCTCGGTTTCGGCAGTCGATCTTTGGTGTCGGCTGGGCGGTGATCACGCCACTGCTGACGACATTGATCTACACCGTCATCTTTAGTGTCTTCATTCGTGTCGATACCAGTCCGGTGCCCTATCCGGTGTTCGTCTTCACGGCCCTGATCCCCTGGCTGTATTTTTCGGCGTCGTTGACCAAGGTCAGTGCGAGCGTCGTTGCCGGCGGTCCATTGCTTTCCAAGGTGTTCTTTCCCCGTCTGGTGTTACCCTTGTCAGCACTGGTGGTTGCCGGCGTTGAATTGATGATTCATATGGTGGTACTGTTGGGGGTGATGGCGATCTACGGTTACTGGCCCGGCGGAGCGATCCTGGCGTTGCCGTTTTTTGTTGCCTACACGCTGCTGACAACGTTTGCAGTGGGGATTTGGTTAGCCGCACTGAACGTTCGTTTTCGCGATGTTGGCATGCTGGTGCCCTTTCTGTTGCAAACCTGGATGTACCTCTGTCCGATCATCTATTCAGTGGAAATGGTGCCGGAGCGATTTCGTGCGCTCTATTGTCTGAACCCGATGGTGGGCGCGATCAGTGGATTTCGCTGGTGTCTGGCTGGGGCTGCCGAGCCCAATTGGATGATGATGGGGATCTCCTGTCTGGGGATGCTGGTCGTCTTGATGGGTGGCTTGATTTACTTTCGACACGCTCAAGACCAATTTGCTGACATCATCTAAACGGTGACAACCAGCGTTCAGATCGACGGGCTCTCCAAGTGCTATCAGCTTGGCGTGACCCATGCGAACACCCTGCGTGAAGTCGGGCGGCAGGCCTATCGCTCGCTCGCGTCGATGGCGTTGGGGCGGGGCCGAATTGCCCCCCTGGCCGCAGAGAGTCAGCGCACGTTGTGGGCGTTAAAGGACCTTACATTGCAGGTCAAGCAGGGCGAGACGCTGGCGGTGATCGGTCCCAATGGCGGTGGGAAAAGCACGCTCTTAAAGATTCTTAGTCGAATCACGTTGCCCAGCAAGGGAACCGTCGAAGTACACGGACGGATCGCTAGCTTGCTGGAGGTCGGCACTGGATTTCACCCTGAATTGACGGGCCGCGAGAACGTTTACCTTAACGGGACGATTCTGGGCATGACTCGCTCCGAAGTGAATCGGCAATTTGATGCGATCGTTGATTTTTCGGGTGTGGAACAGTTCTTGGATACGCCGGTCAAACGGTACAGCAGCGGCATGCGAGTTCGATTAGGTTTTGCGGTCGCGGCCCACTTGGAACCGGACATCCTGATTGTGGATGAAGTTCTGGCGGTCGGCGATCAACAGTTTCAACAGAAGTGTCTGGGCAAAATGCACCAGGAGGCCAAGAGTGGTCGCACCGTTCTGTTTGTCAGTCATAACATGTCATCTGTGTCCCATTTGTGTGAACAGGGCATGGTGTTGAATAAGGGGCGGACCACGGGCGTTGTACCGGTGGCGGAAGCCATCGAGCAGTATGCTGCTTCCTTTCCCTCGGGCCATCGCGATGGCCTGTATGTGGCGGACCCGGCACATGAGCCCGCGCTGTTCTCGCGTCTTGTGATTGAACAGCAAGGCGAGTCACGTTCCACTGTGCTTGATGACCAGCCCTTTGAGATCGAGATTGCGGTTCGTTCTACAGACGCAAATCCCACTGACAGACTCTTCGTCACGGTGTGCAATCAGTTCCGGCAGCATGTGTTTTCGGCATCTTGTTTGGTGGATCAGATGGAACGCCGAGGTGATCAACACGTCATTCGTATGCAGGTCAACGAACGGTTCCTGATCGCTGGTTCCTATTCGCTGGATGCGTCTTTGTTGACAGTTGGCAACGATGTGCGAGAACACCTCGCTGGTATCTGCGGCTTTCGAGTTGCCAATGTGGCGGCGTCAGAGCTGAATCGTTTCCATCTGCAAAATGATTTAGTCCTGGGGCAGTATCAATGGCTCTGATTGTGATCGCTTTGATCGGGGCGGCAGCCAAGTTGATGTATTCGTTCTTGTTCAAGCGGTAGTCGAAACCACTGGGGAATCCAATGTTGCATTGTGTGATCACCACCATCCAGGAGCCGACCGGCTGCGTCCTGAAACTCGCCTCCTCTGCGTCCCGATTCGGGATGCGCCTGGTCATTGCGGGCGATGTGAAAGGACCCAGCGGTTACGACCTAAGCTCCGTCAGCGGTTTTGACGATCGGTCGCTGGAGTTTCTCTCGATTGCTAGCCAACAGGAAAGTGGCTTTCGATTGGCTGAGAGCCTGCCCACCGGTCATTATTGCCGAAAGAACATCGGCTACCTGCGGGCAATCGAAAATAACGCTAGTTGTATTTACGAAACCGATGACGACAACCGTCCCTTGCCGCATTGGCGACCGCGTAATTTTGTGGTCGCTGGGCCGCGTTTGGTCCGCAGTCGCCCAGCCAATGGCATTCACTGGGTCAATACCTATCAACACTTCACGCAGGCGAACATCTGGCCACGGGGTTTGCCGCTGCCCTTGATCCATGATCCAGAATCCGATTCGAGTGACGCGTCCAGTGCCGTTCTGGCGGACGACCATGACTATGTGTTTTGCTGCCCCGTGCAGCAATCGCTTGTCAACGGATCGCCGGACGTTGATGCGATTTGGCGGTTGGTATTCGGCGATGAATTTCAATTTGAATCCAATCCCAGCGTGTTGCTACGGCCCGGACAGTGGAGTCCGTTTAACACCCAGAGCACCTGGTGGTGGCCGGAAGCCTATCCGCTGCTGTACGTGCCTGTGCATTGCCCGTTTCGAATGTGTGACATCTGGCGCAGTTTCGTGGCCCAACGCTGTTTATGGGCCATGGGCTACGGGGTGTTGTTCCATGCTCCGGAGGTTGTGCAGGAACGCAATGACCATCGCCTGATGGATGATTTTGAAGATGAGATCTCTGGGTACTTGCAGAATGAGTCGATTGTCAAGTTGCTAGACGGATTGGAGCTTCATGTCGGCAACGATGCAGTGACCGAGAACTTAAGGCGTTGTTACGAAGCCTTGGTCAAAGCTGAGATCTTCCCGAGCGCTGAACTGACGCACTTGGACGCATGGATTGACGACATCACGGCGCTACAGGGGACGCAGTCGCCCGTTGCGAAGAACCGCGGCCAGCAAAGCGAGACTCAAGCAACAACGATTCGTGTCGATTCGCCCGGTACGACTGCACCCGCCATTGGCACCGAAAATCCGGTTGCCTCTCCACCGGTGACGCCGTTCTAACTTGAGGCTTTCGAGAATTGTTCCTTCATGAAACGAGGTGGGCTGAGACACATGCAGACGGCACAGACACAGCAGACGGCACAGACACAGCAGACAAAGCATGCAGCGGCGACGATGCATCGAGCGCAAACGGTCGAACGGGATTCTAACGTTCCCGAGAATCGACTGCCTGCGATCAGCATCGTTGTTCCCAGCTTTAACCAAGGACAGTTCATTGAACGCTGTTTGCAATCGATCCTAGAACAGGGGTACCCCAAGCTTGAGGTCCATGTTGTCGATGGTGGTTCAACAGACGAAACGGTGGATGTCCTGCACTCGTTTGATGATGAACGCCAGATCAAGTGGACCTCCAAACCAGACAAGGGCGTCGTTGACGCGGTCAATCAAGGATTCCAACGCTGCACTGGCGATGTGGTGGGGATCCAAAGTAGCGATGACCTGTACCTGACCGGAGTGTTTGACCAGGTTGCCAATCACTTTGCCGAACATCAGCAGTGTGATCTGTTGTACGGTGATTGCATCAAGGTGGACGCTGACGGAAACGAGTTGCTCCGGCAACCGACGAGCGATTATTCGTTGGAGAATCTGTTAACGTTTCGGACCTGGATTCCACAGCCGAGCGCCTTTTTCAGGCGAGCCATGCTTAGTCGCTGCGGTGCATGGGATGAATCCGTTCCCTATGCCGCCGACACGGATCTTTGGTACCGGATTGCGTTGTGTGGGACGGTCCAGAAACTTCCGGAGTTCCTGTCGCAGCGCCGAGTGCATGATCAACAGCGCGATCTCTGTGGCGAAAAGATCATTCGCGATTATGGGAAAACGATCCGTCGATTGGTGCAGCGCGACGATGTGACCAGCCAGATCAAACGCTGTGCGATTGCGGGCGATCACTTGCTAAAGATCCGTTATCGCCCCGATCACTCGTTTCACAACGCTTGGCATACGTTCTGTGCCGGTTGGGCAGATCGCGAACTTCGTGATTGGAACAAGGTGTTTTGGCATCTTGCACTGCCGATTCGCAAGGCGTTGTCCCCGATCAAGTCAACTCTGTTGGGCAGAAAGTGAAATCTAACTTGCGTTCATTGGCTGGACTAATCGTCCGTGAGGCACCGCACTGGTTACCGCTGTTGATGCGTGCTGACGCTTGGTGGCAGGTACGGAATCATACGGATTCGGTGACTTGTCGCGTCAATCCATCTTCGATGCAGGTCGAAAGTGACCAAACGAGTTCGCTTCGTGTCGCGGATCGATTCCCGTGGGCAGGGCGATACCTGTTTCGAAAAGCACTCAAGCAGTGGTCTTTTCAGAGCAGTTCATGTGTCAGTTTTTCAGATACCCCCACAATCTCGTTTATCATTCCATTCCGTGGGCAAGATCGTTTGCCGCAACTGCTGGCCGTGATTCGGTCGATTGCTGCGTTGCCGGGGGACGTCGAATGCATTGTCGTCGAACAGGGACGCGAGACGGTCATTGAACAGTTGCCGGGCAACACGCGTTACCTGCGAGTCGGTGATGGGGGGAGTGCTCTGGACGCTCAACCGGACGATCAGTGGAATAAATGCTATGCAATCAACCAAGCCGCTCAGGTTGCTCTCGGCAAAATCCTGGTCCCGCACGACGCCGATGTGCTGGTTCCCAGTCGGTATGCTGAAGTGATCTGTGATCACCTGATCAGTCGCGGTCAGCAGGTGATCTATCCCCAGCGATTTTTGTTCTATCTGAATCAACTTGATACCGGGACGCTCTTGCAAGCAGATGCGTTTCAGGAACTGGCACAGTTTTATCCGCTGATGGTCAAACAGAACTGGACCGGCGGGACCCTGGCCATCACTCGCGATGCGTTCGATCAAATCGGTGGTTACGACGAGACGTTTCGGGGCTGGAATGGTGAGGACTACGAATTCTATGATCGCTGCCAATTGTTAGATGGTTGGTTTCACGGCTATGTGCCCTTTGTTCATCTTTGGCATCCGCCACAACCAGGCCGGTTGAACCCTGTGGCCAGGAAACAAGTCCGTGAATTCACCGACGACAAGCTGCGTTTATCTCGGCGCGAACGAGTCCGTGGTCTAGTCCGTCCCAGGAAACGCGGTCTTCAGTCTTTGCAAGGAGGCAAGCATTGAACATGCGTATTGGAATCGTTGGCTGCGGCGCCATCGCGGAATACCTACACGTTCCCGTGATCCAACGCTGCACGGAACTGCAACTAACCGCGTTTGTTGATACCAACGCTCAGCAACGTCAGCAATTGGCCAGTCGTTGTCCGGGCGCCGTGCAGGGGGAAACGATCGAACAGGTCGTAAAGCACATTGATGCGGTTGTGTTGGCAACACCACCGCATTGCCGAGTGTCACTGGTCAAGCAGGCAGCTGATCTTGGGATTCATGTGCTCAGTGAAAAGCCACTGGCTAACTCGGTTGAAGATTGTTTGGAGATCGAAGCCGTTCGTCAGCGAGCCGGCATCCAATTGGCCGTGATGCACCAATTTCGATGCTGGCCAAACCGAATTGCGTGTGGCGAAATCATTCAGTCTGATCCTGACGCTCTACTGGGTATCTCCGTCGCACAGGGCAACCCGTATTCGTGGCAATCGGCCACAGGTTACAGCGTTCAGAGACATTTGGTGTCGGGGGGCGTGTTAATCAATGCAGGAGTGCATCCCTTGGATTCGGTGATCTCTTGGTTGGGTGATCCGGTCTCGACGCAATACACAGACGATGCCTGTGGTGGTCTGGAGAGCAACCTGCGCATCGAGGCTCGTTTCGTGGGAAAGGTCCCCGTGACGGTCAGGCTCAGTCGAACCTGCCGGTTGGAGAACACGATCCGTCTTCGCTTGGCAGATCGAGAGCTGGTGATGAATAACTCCGATCCGTACAGCTACCGAGTCGAAGTACCGACCGCCGCTGGAGCACGTCGAGATTCCGTAGTCGCTTGTGGCTCCGACGAGCAAGAGTTTCTAGGACCTGCGGTGACTGTTTACAAGAATTTTGCGTCAGCGATTGTCAGCGGCGAACCCTTAATCGTGGATGCGAATGAGGCGACTCGCGTGATCCGCTGGATTGAATCCTGTTACGACCAAAAGCAACAGCGTGACTTGCCCGCTGCAGCCTTGACGCCGGGAGCATGCTGGTGAGTAACTCCTTTAGTGATTCATCGTTTATGAGTGGTTCCACCGTCAGTCATCCGCGTGTCACATCGGCAACTGTTCGGTCTGGACTCTCCCGGCCCCAATGGGTTCGTGGCTACCGGCCACTTGCTGATCCCGATTTGGCTGGTGTCAAAATCGGGGTCACAGGCGCCGGTGGTTTCATCGGTGGTCGGCTGGTCGAACGACTCACGCTAGAACATGATGCGCTCGTTCAAGCGACGGTGCGTTCCTGGCACAGTGCCGTTTGGATTAGCCGCTACAACGCTGCAATTCATTCGGCGAACGTACAGGATACGGCCAGTTTGACCACGGCGTTCGAGGGATGTGACGTTGTGGTTCACTGTGCCAACGGAGGCAATCGTCCCGAAGAGATTTGGGCGACCAATGTCGGAGGCACTGAAAATGTGATTCAAGCGTGTTTGGATACCAAGGTCCGACGTCTCGTTTTTGTCAGCAGCATTGCCGTGCACGGATGTCAGCCACCGAACGGCGTTGACGAGCTCTCTCCCTACGACTTCGAGGGCAGTGTCTACAGTCGATCTAAAATTGCTGCCGAGCGATTGGTCAAAGCGGTTCATCGCAGTGGTGACTTGGAAACGGTGATCATTCGCCCGACCTTCGTCTGGGGGCCCCGGTCGGCGTTGTTTAGCGTGCGGCCACTGCAAGCGATGCAGCAAGGCCGGTTTCGATTGGTCAACCAAGGCAGCGGCGATTGTCACGCTGTCTTTGTCGAAACGGTGGTTGATGCGTTGATCCGGGCATCAGCAGTTCAGGCGGCTGCCGGCCGAGCGTTCTTAGTTGCCGATGACTTTGGAATTCAGTGGCGTGACTTTTATGCTGCTTACGCACAGATGCTGAATCTTGATCCGGACCAGTTGCTATCGGTTGATGCAAAGCGTCTCACGACTCGCGGACAAGCGTTTCTGTATGGGCTATTGAAACGAAAGTTGGAAGATTGGAAAGGCAATCCGGCACCACTTTGGCGTAAGGTCCTGCGCCGCAGCAGTCGCATCGTGGCCGACAAGTTGGCGGCCGGTGGTGCGATGAATCTCTGGGATTTAAGGAAGCAGGCGCGGCAGGGTTCGCTGAACACTGACGCCATGCAGCGTGTCTTGAAGGTTCGCTCGAGATACTCCTTTAATGACGCCATGGAGCTCACCGAGCAATGGCTCCGTGACCAAGCGTGCTTGCCACTAGATGGCTCAAATCCCCGTTAACGAAATCATGATCAAGACCGTTCTAAAACAATTCGTACCGCCTCGCATCCGGCAGTCGATGCGCCGTGGCTGGTTGGTTCAACAGCATCGAAACGGAGCCTGCGAGTGCAATGTTTGCGGCAACAGCGTCGAGGCGTTTCATTCGCATGGAATCCCGCCACGTCCCTCGATTCGCTGTCCGATCTGCGGCAGTAAGCCATGTCACCGTTTGATTTGGGCGTGGCTGAGTGAAAACGTCAGCGTGATCCGGCCCAATCATATGGTTCTGCATATCGCACCACAGCGCGAGTTGGGAAATCGGATTGCGGAAGTGGTTCGCTGGCGTGGCGCGACTTTCCATTCCGGTGCCATCAATGATCCTCAGGACCCACTGGACATTACCCAGTTGCCATTCGCTGATCAAAGTGTCGATCTTTTGATTGCGTGTCATGTTTTCAACATGCTGCCCGCAGATGATCCTGCCTTTGCAGAGGTGCACCGTGTGCTTCGCCCCGGCGGGTTGGCCATTACGTCCGTGCCGATCCACTGCGATGTCACAGCGTTGATCGAACTGCCTGGCGAGACCACCTGCCAAGAGCGGCTGGCGACCTTTGGCGATCCATTCATGTTTCGCAAATACACTCAGCAGGCGTTCTATCAGCAGGCACACAGATTCGGGTTTGAGTTTGCTCTGATCCAACCACAACACCTTGAGCATGGTGACTATCGTTGGGAGCTCGCCGAGGAGTCGCTGCATCTGTTGCGAAAGAGTCCATGATCTCGCTGACATTTGATGACGCTTTGGTGGAACATCTAGAGATCGCCGCACCCATCCTAGATGCCTATCAGTTGAGCGGGACATTCTATGTCCACTTGGCAGCCAACCAGTTTTTTCAACGCCGAAGTGATTGGTCTGCACTCGCGGATCGGGGTCATGAACTGGGTGGGCACACCATCTTTCATCCGGCGGTTTCATCCAAAAACTGGGTGAGCTCCGGCATCGCGATCGATGATTACAGCCTGGATCGAATGCGGCACGAGCTGACGGTTGCCAACGACTATTTGACTTCCATCGATGGATTCACCGAGCGTAGTTTTGCCTATCCGTGTAGCAATCCAAGCGTTGGAAAAGAAGGCTACGTGCGGCGCATGCTTCCTGCGTTGGGACTGCAGCGAACTCGCGTGGCGGGTTGGGTGGATCGAATGGGGATCGACTTTGGGGCCACGAAGCAACGGTATCAAGACTTGGTTTCACAGTTGTATTTCGCTGCACGCAGTGGCGGGATCACACTGGCCGACACAGCGCCGCCAGCGACGGCAATGGATCGCTTCTTGCTCGTTAGCGCTGCGGTCAATGGTGATGGACTTGAGCCCATGTGCGAGTTCATCGAACGTTCTTTGGCGTCCGATGGATGGGCAATTCTTCAGTTTCATGGCGTGGGCGGCGGTCATGCGATGAATTGTCCACAGGACGATTTCGCTCAGCTGATTGATTGGATAGCGTCCCGGTACGCAGAGTCAGTTGTCACGATTAGGGATGGAGTCAAACGATTACAGCGCGATGGAACGCGATTACGTCATTTAAGTGTCCGATGATGAGTCAGAATCTAGAACCCACTTCCGATTTTGTTCCTGGTATGGTGTCGACCATCATTCCGGTTTACAACCGCAAACGCTTGTTGGTCGAAGCCGCCGAAAGCGTGCTCAGCCAGTGTTACCAATCGATCGAGTTGATCATCGTTGACGATGGTTCGCGTGATCGATCGTATCAAACCGCCAAGCAACTTCAGTCCCGGTTTCCCGAACTGATCAAGGTACTCAGACAAGCAAACCGAGGCGTTGGTGTCGCGCGTGAGCACGGTCGCCGATACGCTCGTGGCGAATTCATTCAGTACCTCGATAGCGACGACCTGCTGGTGGCGAACAAGTTTCGCGACAGTGTTCAGTTGATGCGAGACCGACCGGAACTGGGGGCTGTCTACGGGTGGATCAAACTGCGTCAAGCTGACGGCAGCGAATTGGATCATCCGTACAAGTGTAGTGGCGTCGAACGAGCCAGCCTGTTTCCCTGGTTGCTATCGGATCGTTGGTGGAACACCAATGCACCGCTCTGGCGACGCAGTGTTTGTGATCAGATTGGCCCCTGGAGCAGTTTGCGTTGGTCGCAGGACTGGGAATACGACGCTCGTGCAGCGTCTCGCGGAGTCCAATTGGGCTATCTACCGCAATACGTCACCATTCAGCGACAGCACAACGGACGCCGGCAATCAGCGGCCAGCCGATGGACATCCAGGCAACGGATCGACAATCGGGTGCAGTTCTTTGAAGCGCTGTGGGAACATGCCCAGGTCGGGCAGATTTCCGAAGACAATTCTCATCGTCAGCACTTTGCCCGGTGGGCGTTTGCGACCGCTCGCAGCGCCGCCTTTGCTGGCCATGGTCTGGCTGCCGCCCGCTTGATGCGAGTGGCTTATGGAGCGGCGGGCAAACAAGCTCGTGTCGCGCGCGGCTTCGAACTCTTTGACCGAACGCGACGAATGTTTGGCAATCGAATAGCCGGACGAATTTGGAAACTTGCTGGCAAGGTCAAACCCGTAGGTCGGTTTACTTTGCAAGAGTCTTTTACCAATGGAGTGCAATAGATGAAGCTGCTTGTCAATGCGTTATCAATCACCAACCAGAGCGGTCGAAATGTACTGGTTGCCCAGCTCAATCAGCTGAAGCATTGGTTCGCCGATCAGTTGGATTGCACGATTCTGTATCACCAGTCGAATCAGGATCTGATTGCGCAGATCCCGGGCATGAACTGGCGGCGCTGTCCCGGCTATACGTCTCATTGGCTGGGCCGGGCGGTTTGGGAACGAGCGAACATCGATTCGATGGCGGGTTCCATTGGCTGTGATGTCATCTATTGCGTTTCTGGAATGACTCTGCCAACACAGGTTCCGCAGCTCGTTTTATGCATGAATCCTTGGGCCATGATTCCAGGGGTGCCACAGGGTTTCAAACAGCAGATCAAGGCAAGCCTGCAACGCAAACAGTATCGCAATGCAATTGCCCGGGCAGACGCGATGGTGTTCTTGTCAGACTACATTCGACAAGCCTATCAAGAAAATGCGAACGCCCAGGCCGAACGGGACTGCGTCTCTTATGCTCCCATCGATCCAGCGGTGATTGAGCGAGCCGCGTCGATCGGAAAGCGAAACCGCGAGCGGAATCACATTGTGAGCGTGTCCGCCATGGCCAGGCATAAGAATCCTCATGTGTTGGTCAAGGCGTTGAAACAGATTCGCCAGCAACGCATTGATGCCAGGCTGACGCTTGCTGGTGGCTGGCCTGACCCGCAATACAGACGTGACGTGGTCGAACTGATTGACTCACTGCAGCTGACCGAACACGTCTCGTTAACAGGCTGGGTGGACGACAATCAACTGGCGGAGCTCTATCAGCGAGCGGATGTTTTCTGTTTGCTCAGCTCCAGTGAATCGTTCGGGATCCCAGCCATCGAGGCGCAGTGCTACGGAACGCCATGCGTGGGGACCGATGCCTGTGCCGTTCCTGAGGTCTGTGGGGAAGGCGGAGTTTACGTGCCGGTCAACGACAGCCAAGCGGCGGCAGATCAATTGTCACGCTTGCTAACTGATCAAGCGCATTGGCATTCGCTGCATCAAGCGGCATTGCGGAATGTCCAGCGTTTCCGCTGTGATGTCGCTTGCCGATCTCTGGCTCACGCCCTGATGCGGTTTGATTCGCGCTTGCAAAGTCCGCTTGGCCCCCAGCAGCAAACCGACGACGCGTTGATCTTTCATCGTGCCGGAACTCTATCGACCTTCGCTTCGCAAAACAGCGGTGTGATGCAGAACTAGCGACCGCACACCGGGAATGCCAGCCAACATCAGAACCATGAAAACGACACCGCCACGAAGACATCCAAGTCATCCTTTGCCAACGGCCAAAGTTTTAGGGGAGGTCCGACCGTTTGGATCGGCCAATGGGTTGCAGCAACGAATCGATCCACCTAGCGATGCAAGCATCCGCGTGCCAACCGTTTCGGTCGTCATGGGTGTTCATAACGGTGAGCTGACGGTGGCCGAAACAATCGACTCAATGCTCTGTCAGAGTTTGAGTGCATTCGAATTCATTATTGTTGACGACGGCTCGACTGACACCACGGCCGAGAGATTGCAGCGCTACGCAAATCAGGATTCACGGATCCGGCTGGTCCATCAGGAAAACCGTGGTTTGACGGCCGCTCTGCAACGAGGTTGCTCGCTGGCACAAGGAAAGTACATTGCCCGCTGCGATGCCGGGGACTGGTATGCACCCGAGCGTTTGGAACGCCAGTTGGCTGTCTTGGAAGACAGTCCGGAAATCGTTGCCGTCGGTGGTGGTGGTCAGCGTGTTGGGCC
The DNA here is from genome assembly GCA_007745635.1 of Stieleria bergensis. GTDB lineage: Bacteria > Planctomycetota > Planctomycetia > Pirellulales > Pirellulaceae > Stieleria > Stieleria bergensis. The sequence goes on along the minus strand of CP036272.1, from coordinate 4,388,225 downwards.
GGACGGCGAGTACCTGTTTACAGACCAGCGAAACGCACCGCCGGCGGTGATTACACAACAGTTGAAGCAGGCCGATGCCGCGATCACGCATGCGGTGGCCATGTATCGGACCACCGTCTATCAGCAAGTCGGCGGGTATCGCGATGAGTTCACATTCGCCCAGGACATTGATCTCTGGTTGCGGATGGTTGAGCATGGACTGTTGGCTGAAATTCCGGAAATGATTTGTCGCATTCGGATCGAACCGCAGGGGATTTCGTTGGCCAAGAAAGTGTCCCAGTGGCGTCTCGCCGAGATCGCCTATCAATGTGCGGCACTTCGAGCCAAGGGACAAGACGAGTCAACGCTGCTCCGCGAAGCCGCCAATCTGGGCATCGCCAAGCAGCCGGCGCAGACGGTTTGGGGAAAGATTCAAACTCGCTTGACGAAGGCCAAAAGCGTCCGCTTCGTTGGTAATCAATTGTTTGTGAATCGAGACGCACGCTGTCGCCATTACTACCTTCAGTCTCTCGCGATAAACCCCACCAGCCCAACCGTCTGGTCGCGATGGTTGGCGTCCTGGTTGTTGTGTAGGCATCGTGAATAAACGCATCGAGCAACCGTTGCCTGAGAGCAGCGTTTCCAGCCCGGCCAGAGTGATCAATCGAACACTGCACACCGCTGATCTGGTTTTACAGCGTTTGCGAGCCAGCCTGTGGCGTGTAAGGGGTGCCAGATTGAGCGCCAAAGTCATGATTGGGTCCGGTGTCATGATCCGTGAACCCTCCAGCGTGACGCTGATGGATCACGTGACCGTCGAGAGCCAAGTTTGGCTGAAGGTCGTCGATCACAGGGCAACGATTTAAGTTGGGAAACACTCTTTCATCGGGCGTGGGACTCAGTTTGATGTTTCAGGTTCCGTTCACGTCGGTGAACAAGTCTTGATTGCACCCAATGTGTTCATCACCGACCACCAGCATCGGGTCGATTCAATGATTCCAATCGCTGAACAGGGGTGTGAACAACGTCCTGTCGTGATTGGCGATGACGTTTGGATTGGAACAGGGGCCGTGATCCTGCCTGGGGTGACGATCGGCAGTGGAGCGGTGATCGGCGCTGGGGCGATTGTGAATCAAGACATTCCCGCAAATCAAATTTGGGCCGGCGTTCCAGCTCGAATGATTCGACATCGTGGTGGAGCGGGGCCACCTCAGCCAAAGAAACTTTCCACGGTATTGAATTCATGATGAAGCAATTAATCAAGTCCGCACTACGGCAATGCAATGTGGAAGTCGGGCGTCCGGTCGATCCCGAACTGCCGCTACAGCATGCCTTGAAGATCGCGGGCCGCCCGCATTCCTTTTGGTTGGTCAATCGCTTTACCAAAGACTGGTGGCAGCGGCCCGAAATTGAATGTAGCGGCGAGTTTGCTTACTTGTCCAAGCTTGCTAAGTTTGGTGACACGGTCGTTGAAATCGGAGCTCATCATGGCATGATGACCCTCTTGCTGTCGGACCAGATTGGTTCCGAAGGCCACGTCTATGCGATTGAAGCAGAGCCATTCAATTTGATGACGTTGCAAGCGAATTGCTTTAGTAATCAGGTTCGCAACGTCAGCACGTTCCACTGTGCAGTGGGTGATCACTGCGGACGCGTTGATTTTGGGGGTGAGTCATTGGCGGCTCAATCGGGAACGGTCCGCAAGGTCGTCATGACGACTTTGGGCGAGTTTGCCGAACAATCGCAAATTGAATTCATTGATCTGCTGAAGATCGATGTCGAAGGGTATGAAACTCAAGTGCTGCGTGGCGCGGGGAGCCTGTTGAAAAAGATTCCTCGGCTCGCCATTGAACTGCACCTGGACTTGTTACAGCAAGCCGGTAGCAGCTTGGCAGAGTTTTGGTCCTTGCTGGAGACGAACATTGCGGTCGGGGACAAGACCGTCATTGCCATCCAACGGCCTGATTGGAACACTGGACGACCAATCACGTCGATTACTGACCTGCCTGATTCAGGGGTGGTCAATCTTTTTATCTCCAATGAATTCTAATTTTCCGTCGACGCCCGGCACGCAGAACTGGTTTGCTGACAAACCAGTCGTAGTCGTCGCGCAAAATCCTCGGCAGCGTTCATCGCGTGCTACGGCCAAGAACGACTCTCAGCAAGAACGCCGCACGCCACCGAGCGTGGTGAATTTGTCTTTGGCAATCCCCACGTATGGTCGGAACAAGGTTCTGATCAAAACCATCGAGTCGATCCTGAAGCTGCACTGCCAGCCCAGAGAGATTTTGGTGCTGGACCAATCCAGTAAGCATGATCGCGAGACCCAGCAGCGCCTGGATTTGTGGCAAGGGATGGATGTGATTCGCTGGATTCGCATCCCAAAGCCAAGTATTCCAGGGGCGATGAATCGCGCCCTAAGAATTGCGGTGGCGCCGTCGGTGTTATTCATTGACGATGACATTCTGCCTCGGGGCGAATTCATTCGTCATCATCACGAGGCCTTACGCGATCGTCCCGAACGCTGGGCAACGGTTGGGCAAATCGTTCAGCCCTGGCAAGAACCCAGTGATGTTGCTGCGCCGCGGCGAAGTTCGGGCATCTATCGCGATTTTGATTTTCCATTCTGTTCGACTCGGGATCAGGATGTCACCAACGTGATGGCGGGCAACCTCTGCGTGCGCCGGCAACAAGCCCTTTGGATCGGCGGGTTCGATGAGGGCTATGTTGGCGTCGCTTATCGCTTTGAATCCGATTTTGCCCATCGGTTGGTTAAGTCCGGTGGACAAATCCGCTTTCTGGGCAACGCTGGGATTGATCATCTAATGGCATCCAAAGGGGGCACACGCTCCTACGGAAAGCATCAATCAAGTCCCTCACCCATGCACGCGGTAGGGGATTACTACTACGCCCGAAAACACACCAAGCATCAAGCGATGGTTTGGTTCTATTCCCTGCGACGGTTAGTCAAAGAGAGTTTTACACGTTTTCACCTGCTTCGTCCGTGGTTGATTCCATTCAAGCTGGTAGGCGAGGTACGTGGGTACTTCTTGGCAAAATCCCTGCTGGAAAAACAGTCCAGCGCGCTACAGGATCCAAAACAGGAAGATCAATGAAGTTAATGTATCTGACCACCCATCCGATCCAAAACCAAGTGCCGGTGTTTCGGAAATTGGCCCAGACTCCGGGGATTGACTTTAAAACACTTTACTGTCAGATCCCCGATGCCCAACAACAGGGACAACAGTTCGGTGTGAACTTCGAGTGGGACATTCCACTGTTGGATGGCTATGAGTATGAAGTGCTGGAGAATCGATCGCGAAAACCCAGTGTGATGAAGTTCGACGGTTGTGATACGCCCGGTGTGGCCCGAAGTCTGCATCAGCATCAACCTGATGCGGTGGCGATCAATGGCTGGGTGGTCAAAAGTTGTTTGCAAACCGCGCGCGCCTGTCGACGTTTAAGGATCCCTGCCATCGTGCGTGGCGAAGCAAACGATCTGCGGCCGCGATCCTGGTGGAAGCGTCAGTTGCACCAGCAGATGATGCAGTTGTTTGATGCATATTGCCCGATCGGTCTTGCGAGCACTCGATTTTATCGCCAATTAAATATTCCTGATGAAAAGCTGTTTCTGTCCCCGTATTGCGTGGACAATGATCGCGTCAGCAGGTCAGCGCCAAAGACCGATGCGTCGAGAGCTCTGGCTCGTCAGCGGTTCAAGATTCAGGATGATCGTTGCTGTTTGCTGTTTTGCGGAAAGCTGATGCCCAAGAAGCACCCGTTGACAATCCTAAAGGCTTTGGAACATAGCATCGCCGATGGATCAAAGGTGCAGCTGCTAATCGTTGGCGATGGGGAATTGAGAGCAGAGTGCGAGCAATTCGTCTCTGCGCGGAGTCTTCCGGTAACCTTCGCAGGCTTTATCAATCAGTCCGAAATTAGCATGGCGTATGACGTCGCGGATTGTTTGGTCTTGCCCTCCGATCACGGAGAGACCTGGGGGCTTGTGGTGAACGAAGCTTTCGCGGCGGGAAATCCAGCCATTGTCAGCGACCAAGTCGGGTCGTATCCGGATCTGATCGAAAACGGTGTCACAGGTTGGGTGCATCGATTTGACGATGTTTCGCACCTGGCAAGTCGAATCAGCGAGGCAGCCGAAGATCCACAGCGGCTAACACTGATGGGACAGCAAGCCAAGGAACTGATCCATAACTTCAGTCCGGCGCGGGCCGCCAAGGGCATTGTCGCGGCGGCGGAATACTGCGCTGCCAATCGCTTGCAGTACGCTTGATCTCTCGGTCAGTATTTTTGCACCGTCCGCATATTGGCCCGCACATTGGCAAAATTGATGCACATCGGTTTGATAGACACTTCGTTGGTAGGGTCACGGGGCAGTATGGCGCGGTATCGCGATCAACTGGTCCGAGCGCTAGCCGATTATCAAGGGCAAAGCGTTCAAACAAGCGTGCTTTCGCTTGGCCCCAGCTCACAGCAGCTTCGGCGCGTCCCCCGGCCTTTGCGGTCGATCCTGCGTCATGGCTTCACTTGGAATGCTGCTCGCAAGATTGATCCATCAGAATTCGACTTATTGCATCTTCTTGACGGTAGTTTTGGCTATGTCGCCAGCGCACTGCGAACGCAGCGTTATGTGACAACGGTACATGATTTGATACCTCGGTTACAAACTCAAGGAACGTTCGCCAAGGCTCCGCGGGTTGGAAGATTTGCTTCGGCCATCGTCAATCGCAGTTTGCGCGGTGTTGCTGGCGCACGTGCGATTTGCTGCGACAGTCATTGCACCGCTGCGGACTTGATGGGAACTCAGTTCGTGAGCGATGACCAAGTTTCGGTTGTTCATCTTGGACTCACGGACGGATTGACCAAAGACGAGATTCAGTCGGACCGGTCGTTTGCCAGTCGCCCAGAGGATGGCGTGAGTGATCCGGTCATTCTGCACGTTGGCAACAATGGATTTTATAAGAATCGTTTGGGTGTGATCGAGGTTTTCGAACGCATCGCCGCTGTCCGCAAGGCGCAGCTTGTGTTGGCAGGCGAACTGCCTAGCACAGCGATTCTCGATAGAGTTGCCAGCAGTGCGTTTTCAAAACAGATCCAGGTGCGCAGCGACTTGACCGACGGGCAGCTCTATAAGCTTTATCGATCGAGCGCGTTGTTGCTATTTCCTAGCTGGTACGAAGGGTTTGGTTGGCCACCGTTGGAGGCGATGGCGGTCGGCTGTCCGGTGGTCTGCAGCAGCGCGGGGTCCCTTGCAGAGATCGTCGGTGACGCCGCGGCGATCAGTCATCCCGGAGACACCGTCGGCCTTGCAAATCACTGCCTGCGGTTGCTTGGGGACATCCCTTATCGGGAGCGAATGATCCAGAGGGGGGTCACGCAGAGCGCACAATTCAGTTGGGAAAAGACGGCCCAAGAGATGGCCCGTTTTTATGCGCGGGCCCTGTTTGAAAATCAGGCCAGCGTCGAAAATCATCCAGGGGGCGAACATGGAAGGAAGGTTTCAGCGAATCGATATTCCGCGAGCCAAGTCAGCAAGCAGCCCCGTCGGCAGCGAAGCCTTCGTTGATACCTCGCGCGGTAATTGTCGTTCCATTCATGGTTTTGCGAACAAAGTGGGGCGTGTTCTGTGGACGGTCTGTTGGTGGACTTGTTTTCGACCGTCACCGCGAGTGTTCTATTTCTGGCGAGTCATGCTGCTGCGACTCTTTGGGGCTCGTGTTCATCGGAAGAGCCGAATTCATCCCTCCGCCCGCATCTGGGCACCGTGGAATCTGAGCGTTGGTGCGGACACCTCTGTTGGACATCATGTTGATCTTTACAACGTCGCGCCGATCTATTTGGGGAACCGGGTCACGGTTTCTCAAGAGACACTGCTTTGCACGGCCTCGCATGAGATCACTGATCCAACCATGGTGTTGACGCGGCAATCCATTCGCCTGGAGGATGAATCCTGGGCGTGTGCACGTTCTTATTTGGGGCCAGGAGTACTGTTGGGACGCGGGGCTGTGGCAGGCGCTTGCGCCGTGGTCACCAAGAGCGTTGAGCCTTGGAAAGTGGTCGCGGGCAATCCGGCTGCGGTTCTCAAGGAGCGAAAACTCTGCCATGTCTAGTTCTGAAACCGCGTGGCGATACGGTGCGGCTGAAACTCGTCCGCAAGCTGTCTCAAAGACGAATCCAGATGAACGCCTTCTCAGCTCTGAGACGCCCAGAGCCGAGACGCTCGACTCCCAGCGGCACATCGCGGCGGTCCGAAACGGTCTCTCTGCCGTCGTGCTTGCGTTCAACGAAGCTCGCAACATTCGACGCTGCATTGAATCGTTGTCCTGGTGCGATGAAGTCGTGGTGGTCGACGATTGTTCGACCGACGCAACGCGGGAAGTTGCCGAATCATTGGGCGCTCGAGTGGTACAGCATCGGTTTGAGTCATTCGCCAAACAACGGAATTGGGCCCTGCAAAACGCTGATCTTCAACAGCCCTGGGTGTTGATGCTGGACGCCGATGAAGTCGCGACGCCTGGGTTTGCCAATGAAGCACAAATCGCGGTCAACGAAGCGGCTAGCGACTTGCAGGCGATCTGCATTTGTCGCAAGACAGTGTTTATGGGCAAGACGCTGCATCATGCCGATGGCTTTCCTGTGTGGATCATGCGATTGGTACGAAACGGAATGGCCGCCTTCGAGGACCTCGGTCATGGTGAACGACCCGTTCCCAGCGGTGTTGGTACACCCAAACTGATTCGGGAACCCCTGCTGCATTTCGCCTTCAGTCGCGGGATGGACGATTGGTGGAATCGCCATGTGCGGTATGCCAAACGCGAAGCCATTCGGGAGTCGAATGAGGGACGCGACCGTTGTTGGCGCGATCTGTTTGCTGCGGATTCCTGGAAACGACGTCGCCAGTTGCGGGCGTTAACGGCTTGCCTGCCAGGACGCGGCTGGATGCGTTTCTTGTATCAGTACATTTACAAATGTGGATTCCTCGATGGTACGGCCGGCCTGCAGTTTTGTCGCATGATGGCTTGCTATGAAGCGATGATCTCCGTTCGCCGTGCTGAGACACATTGGCTGAGCGACAGTGAACAACACAGTGATTCCTTCTCTGAACCAGTGACCCGAGCTTAATCGTTGGCTAACGCGTTTTATCTATTATGCCTAATCGGTGGACTGATTGGAGCACGGAATTGGAAGCACGGTCTGGTGATCGCGATGATCCTGGACTGCGCTCGGGATCCGGTGCGCAAGTTGGTCCCTGGCGAGCCAACGACCATCACCTATGCCGTCGGCTTGGTTTGGGCCGGGCTGATGCTGAATATGTTGGTCAGCCAACGCAAACGCCTGATGGAGATTCGTCAGCGATTCTTATGGATTGATCAAGTCGTCATTTTGCTGCTGTGCAGTTTGGTGCCGGGGGCATTGATGTCTCTTTCGCTGCACAAGTTTGGTCCCGTTCTGGCGCTTGTCGGGTTCGTCTCGTACAGCGTGCCGCTTCTGGGGATCCTGGTGGGGATTTGCTATACCTTCGACTTGGCTGCTTTTCGCCGCCTGCTGCAGGTCTATATCTTCGTTAACAGTTTGTTCTTCATTGGCTCGTTGGCCGAGTTGCTGAACTGGGGCTGGCCGGGGCTAGGCGGTTTAAGCGGATTCCATTGGATTCGTTACACGTCGAATGATATCGTGACTTTGTACAGCGGCTTCTTTCGCAGTCCCGATATCGCTGGTTTTCACGCTGCCAATGTCATGATCGCCTCGATCATGTTGTTGCTCAATCGAGGCGATAAACCTCGCTTGGAGCGACGGATGAATCCCGTCTGGTTGTTCACTGCCAGTTGGAGTTTTGTGCCGTTGTTACTTTGCGGTCGCCGAAAGATGCTCGTGATTCCGGTGGTGTTCGTGGTCACGTATCTTTGTTATTTGAACCTGTTTAGTCGGCGGGACGTTCGCCGCGTGGCTGCTTACATCGCGTCCGTGGTCGCCATTGGGGCGGTGCCTTTGATTCTGCTGGGAAATCGCTCGACCGTAGACAGTCACCAGGCGTATTATGCGTCCACGCTAAGTGACCTCGCGCCTCGCCTGCGAGACAACGTCGCCGGCAGTGTGGTGGGAACCTTGCAGCAGTCCGGAGTGATGGGGGGCGGTCTAGGCGTGGCAACTCAAGGGGCACACTATTTCTCCAGTGACCAAGCCCTGAACGCTTGGCAAGAGGATGGAGTCAGTCGATTGTTCATGGAGCTGGGGATTCCCGGCGTGATCATGATTGGATTAGCGGGAATCATTCTCATCCGCCGATTAGGCGCCGAGGCTCGGAAAGGTGGTTACGCACCGCTGGTGGAGCTGAGGGCGATGATGTTTGCCATGTCTGCGGGGAACTTGGCTTCGTTTGTCGCTTCCCACCAGCATTTCAGTAGCGACCCCGCCAATACGCTTTGGGTGCTGATCTTTTTTGGGATGTTCATGGGGGCATTGGCGATCAATTTGCCCGCCAATTTCAATTCGGCAGCCACTGCCCAACCCAGTCAAGTCCCACCGCCAGCGATGCGGCCTGTCGCTCACTTCCCCGGGGACGCTGCCTCGTCAACCGGACAGCCTGTCGGCCGTGCAATCGAGTGATGTCGGTTTCACATGCCTGAGCAAAGCCGTTACAATGAATTTTGGTAGGATGCGATCCTTTCCCTACGAAGATTCATTCGTGCTCGCAGGATTCGGTTGAAGTCATGTCGGTAAAACAAGTTCAGTGCCCAAAGTGCAAACAGACGCAGAATGTGATGGCGTCGATGATGAACGCCAAATGCCCAAGCTGTGGGATGGTGTTTTCGACGACCGCTGAGCCTGCCGCTGCTGGCGGTGATCCTGCGAATGCCGCCAATCCCTACCTCTCCACTGCCTCACAAGCGTCGTCAGCTTCCAGTGCCAACAAAGCCATTGTTCCGGCGGTTGTTGTTGGAGTGGTCTTGCTGGTCGCCTTCGGCGGAATCTCCTTCCTGTTCCTTGGATCTTCTTCGACCACCACTTCCACTGTTCCTGCGGCCAGCAGTGGTAGTCGTCCGGTGACCGACTCGGGCGGAGCCTCCAACTCAACAGCAAAGGCTGACAACAAACCGCTTGGCCCCGATCTGCCAACGGAGTACCAGGTCATCTCATTGCCCGAAACCACTCGCAAGCAGATTCATCGCGACTACCGAGCGATGATCGATTCATCGCTGGGGAAATCATCACGGATTCCCGATGGAGCTGCTGGAATCGCGTTGAACAATACCTTGGACAGCGTTGTCCGCCGAGAAGTCGACCGGTTGGCTGCCCTGCATAGCGTGAGCTCGGACGATATTTATCACATTGTCGCTGAGGGTGACGACAAAGGCTGGTAGGAATCACAACTCCATAGGGCTTGCTGAATGAGTCGAACACCTTGCTTTTTACTTGGCTTGGCAAAAGTCATCATGGACTGCCCTGCGCCGTAGGTGTTCCGCTTTCACAGCCCAAGGTCGCGAAGCGCACTTTGGTTAGGAGCGCACTTTGGTTAGGAGCTGACTAAATCAGCAACCCCTCCAAAGACACGCTCGACACGCAGTTTCGATTGTCTGACTGAACTCAGGCACAATCGTTTCCATCAACCGCATCAGGATCATCCACGTGATAGAGATCCCGATGCGGTTTTTTTGTGCTTTGATCCAAGCCGCGATATTCGAGGCGCTGTCAGGGAAAGACAATTCGATAGAATGCGTTTTTACGACAACGACGGTGAAGGTTGATGGATAAGAAACAGAAAAAGCGGCTTGATGTGATCAACAAAAAACTGACCAGCTTGCGACAGCAATTGTCAGGGTCGCGGCAACAAGCTGACGACCTTGATGAGTTGAAAGAGCTTGAAGACCAAATCGCCAAGCTCGAAGCGGAAGCCGCCGCAATCAAAGCGTCCAAGTAGAACGCTTCGGTGCCATGCGTTGGTCATCTTCGTGTGGCTTTCTCAATCGCCACATGGACAGGCGGCATTCTTGCCTCCGATGGACGGCAATGAATGCTGCGTTGCTTCAACGCTCGATTCGCTGAGGCAGCGCAACGCGCTGCTTTGGAATTAGAGATGTGTTTCCCGATTGCCTGAAGCCTGTGCCCCGTAGCCTGCGTCCTGTGCGAGACGTTCACAGCTTTGGCATCGACGGCGTTGGGCTTTCGGCTAACGCCTTGTTTGGGTGCGAAACCGTTTGATCAATCGGTGAATTCGTAGTCTGGACGCACGGTCTTGTACCAGTCTTGCCACGCCAATTCGCCATTGAGTCTCGAAGCCTCATCAAGCACATCTGGCATGTCGAAGCCTTCAAATTTACGACTGATGAATCGCAATGAGTCTCTGGCAAATCTTGGAACCTCTGGATCGGGGTCGCTGAGTGCATAGATCAGTGTTGGAACCACATCAAAGCTGTCTGCCGTTCCTAGCACACGTGCGGCAACTCGGCGTGCTTGGTGAGACTCGCTCCCTCGCAGGATTCGCTCCATTTGATCGATCTCGTTGGCACGTTTCTTGGGATCGCGTGAGAGTTTCATGTTTTCCGCCAGTGCCTGGCCATCTAGCTTGTCGGCACCAGAGGCTTCAAGCAGTTTCAGCATATTGTCCATCGACTGTGCAGCACTGGGCTGGGTTGCTTTGCCATCAGCGGTCAGCGTCGAGTTGCTAACGTCTTTTCCAAATCCGTAGCCGCCCTGAGTGTCTGAACCATAGGCCTGATTCAGCGCCTTCTTGGTGCTGCGAATCAGGGCCAGGACTGCAAAGCAGGTGTTCGCTGGGGCACCGATCCCGTTGGTTCGTAGCCAAGAACCATCAGCACTTTGTTTTTGGCGGAGTTCATCAACGATGCGGTTGTACCAAGGTGTATTGTCGGCGATCGGCTGGCCTTGGGCGATGTCGGAAAAGCTCTGGTAGCGTTCCTCGGTGTAGCACGAGTAATAGTAGAACTGTCCGGACATGCGGTTCTTGTTGTTGTTTGCTCGTTGCCAGCCTTCCATTCGCCGACATGAATCCACCAGGCGTGCGTTGGGAATGCGACTGAGGTTATTCTTCTTTTTCGCGTTGGGGTCGATTTTGACCTCTTTGATCGCTTTGGGCAGATCGATCAACGAAGGGTCTTCTTGGGTCTTCGTGTCTCCCCACATGCCCAGCACATCGCCGCCGATTAAGAGAATCGAACCGCCCGCATAACCCATGCTTTCAGTGACTTCGTGCTGTTTGATGAGTTGTCCGCCGGCGGGCAGCTCGCCTTGATAGGGAAATCCACCGGTGGGATCCTGAACACGAAGCTGCCAATTCATCGACAATTGCAGACGCGAATAATCGATGGAAAAATCATGAATGTCCAGCGTCCACAAAGCCAGAATGACGTACTGAGTCTGTGAGGTGTCCCCTTTCTTTTCGGCGGGGTAGGTGTAACCACCGTGCGATGGTTGCACTCGATTGAAGTATTCAACGATCGTATTCAGTTCGCTGCGGTATTTGTCGACATCGACTTCGCAGAACAGCAGTGCCGAGATTGCGGCTTCATAGTTTGATTTTGAAGTGTGTTCCCGGGCCGCTTTTGCGGCGTACTTTTGGGCTTCCGCAAGGGCCTTTTGGACGACGGGGTTTTGTGCGTTGTGATTCTCCTTCATCAGCGTGTAGCCGACCAGGACCAGCTCATTCGGCGCCGTTTGGGCGCTGTTCAAGTACTGAATCGCTTTTCCAACCATGTTCTTAACGACAGGGTCTTCCGGCGTGTACGCATCGCTTTGTTGACCGCCCAGGCAAAGCATGCTGGTCAACAAGAGGATGGAGCAAGCGGCCCGCAGAGTGAAGTTGTTCATCGTTCGCTCGAAAAGAAAAAGGAAAAGCTGTCGGCAGTTGACCAGAGCATGCGAGTTTCCGCTGTCGAAGGCATTCGGGCCGGCCTGAACAATTGACGCTGCCAGCCGAATGACCGCTCTAGAAGTCTAGTACTGATACCCGAAAATTATAGCAAAGAGCGGTTCATTGCAAAACAGTAGCCGGACCTGACAGCGGAATTGGCGTTGTGACCGGAATAAACGCGACAAAATCGCGGCAAATCTTCGGTGCTCGGGCAAATCTCGAGGCGTCCAGTCGGGACGATGCCCTGTTTGAAGGTCAATTTTTCCGTGAAGCTGTTATAGTGTCGGCGAAAAGCCCACCGCTGCAGCCGCCAAGGCCAGGATCTCTCTTGCTTTGTGGGCACCGCTGGGTTTGTCTTTGGCGACGCTGGGTTTGTCTTTGGCATCGCTGGGGCGGAATCTCGCCGCGTGTTCGCAGTCCTCAGGTGGACGTTCTGCCTGGTGGCTTCGCTGTTAGCGGAGCGAATTGGCTGGGAAACCAGACGTGCTGCTGGAAGAAAGATTAAGAAACTTATGCCTGTTCGACATGCCATTCGATCTGTTCTCCGTCCCATGGTTAGGGGGGTGCGGGAGATGCTTGCCGAACCGGAGCCTGAAGTTCAGTTTGGCCCGGTCCAGCTGACCGATGGGCCCGCCGCCGGCGTGACTTTGATTTTACCTCGGCCGAGCGAATTGACTGAGTTGATTGTCAATGGTGCCTATGAACCGACGACCAGCTTGGTGATGGCACAGTTGTTGGCGCCCGATGATCATTGCTGGGACATTGGTAGCCACTATGGTTACTTTACCTCCTTGATGGCAAAGCTGGTTCCACAGGGCAGTGTCAATGCATTTGATCCTTTGCCAGCGCATGTTGATCGCTTGCGACAGGGGATGGCAACGTCGGGGCTCGATCACGTGCACGTCCATCAGCAAGGCGTGGCGGGACAGTCTGGTGAAATGGTGCTGCGTTTCGCCCAGGATGGTCAAGATGACTCCATGGCGTATTTGGAAGACTACGGCGGAGTGAAGACGCCACTGGCAGATCAGAATTATCCGGACTTTGGTGCTCAGAGCGTTCCCGTCGTCACGCTTGACGAAATTGATGCCGCCGTGCCGGCCTTGATCAAAATCGATGCCGAAGGGGCTGAGGCGGCGATCCTGTCCGGCGGAGTCAATTTGTTTCGAACCGCTCGTCCACGCGTCTTGGTGGAAACTCATGGTGTTGGCGAAGCGCTTCAGTGCGCCAACCAGATGCAAACGCTTGATTACATTGCCTTGGCGTTGTCGCCCACCAAAGAGACCTTGCCCGTCTTGTGGGTGCACAACCAGGACCAACAGGCTCGCGAGTGCCTAGAAACAGTGACAGAGTCTCCGGTGAGAATCCTTTTTCAGCCGGAACGGTTAACCGCTGGCGAGACAAGCGGTGACGCGACAGCCGGTCGGGAGCAGGGTTGATGAGCGCCGGAGACGCCGGCGAGTGGCCGGAGGTGACGGTTGCTATTCCGGCTTATAACTTGCAATCGTATTTGCCGGACACGATTCGCAGCGTGCAATCACAAGACTATCCGGGCAAGGTCCGCATTCTTGTGCTCGATGATGGCTCCACCGATCAAACCTTAGCGCTCGCTCAGCAGATGGCTGAAAGAGATCCGGCGATGGTGGTCATCAGTCAAGCGAACCAGGGTCGCGCTCTTGCTCGGCAACGGTTGTTGGAAACCTGCGAGACGGAGTTCATGGCTTGGATCGACGCCGATGACTTGGCGACCCCGACTTGGTTGACCGATCAGGTCTCACGCTGGAACGAGGACTCTGAGCTCGCAGCGGTCGGTGGTCAAGGCTATGCAATGTTGCCTGATGGGTTACCGCTGGGACCGATTGAGCATCCCTTAGAGTCTGCTGCGATTGAACAGCGGCACGTCGAAGGCCATGCCAATGCGTTCTTTCAGTCCTGCGTGACGACGAAACGTTCCAAGCTTCTTCAAGCCGGCGGCTACCGCGAAAAGTACCATGCCGCGGAGGATTATGATCTGTGGCTGAGGTTGACGGAACTGGCTCCCATCGTGAATGTCGATCGACTGCACCTGCTGTATCGTGTGCATGCGGCCTCGGCCAATTGGACCTTAACTCACGTTCAAAAGGAACAAGGTCACCAAATTTTGAACGAAGCCCGCATTCGGCGTGGCTTGCAAACGCGCCAGTCGCTGGTTCATCCAATCAATGATCCGCACCTTGATGATCGCAATCGCCGTTTGTACTGGATCAATATCGCGCTCAAACACGGGAACGCCTATTCAGGCTTGCGGATGAGCTGGACCGCTCTTGGGCGTCATCCGGGCCAGCCACTGGTCTGGGCGGCGATGTTACTGTGTTTGATGGACACGGTGACTTGTCTTGGCAATCGAACGAAACGTTTTGTTCCTGGTCAACAACCGCAAATCAGAACCTTGCCGCGTTTCAGTGCGTATCGTCTTGCACGCTGGGCGGTGCATGTGAAACGACGCTTCAGGAAGGCAGGCTGATGATTGAAAGCATTGCCGGCAGCGCGGAGGCTTTTCAAACGCTTCGATGTTAAAGTTAATCTCCGATCGTTTGCAGTTCGATCGATCTCTGCAATGGGTGTTGCTGACTCGACTCTGGCACACTTTGTCGGGTCCGGTCACCATTGCGCTGGTGATTGGCATGATGTCATTGTCAGAGCAGGGGCTGTATTACGGTCTGATCAGCGTGGTCGGTATTCAGGCCTTCTTTGAGCTTGGATTGCCAAGCGTGTTGGTGACACAGGCCAGCCACGAATTTGCGGCCGGTGGAGCCACTCGATTACCGCAGTCGCCTGCCAAGACTTTGGCTCGGTTGCAGGCCTTGCTTGAGTCTTCGCGGACTTGGTTTGCTCGCGCTGCACTGGTTTATGTGGCGGTGGGGTTGGCGTTGGGCGTCTACACGTTTTGGACCGAAGAGAGTTCGGATTGGATCTGGCCGCTGGTCTGGCTGATTTTGGGATCCGCTCTCTCGGTGGCGCTGACGCCTTCGGTGGCGTTCTTAGAAGCCGTTGGGTACCGGGAAGACGTGTATCTGTTTCGGTTCCTGCAGTTCGGTTGTGGTAGCTTCGTCGTTTGGTTGGGCTTGGTGCTGGGGGCAGGTTTGTGGGTCTTGCCGCTGTCTTCGGCGGTTCAGGCACTCTGGACTTGGGGACTGATTCATTGGCGTCATCGCGACGTGTTTTCCTGTGTTCGGGACGCCGCTGCGGAACAGGCTTCATTTTCTTGGATTGAAGAAGTGCTGCCCATTCAATGGCGCATGGCGGCCATCAGTTTGGTGTGCCACGTTGCCACGCAGTTCTTCACGATCATCATCATTCGATTCTGGTCGGCTGATCTGGCGGCACCCTTGGGGACAACGCTTTCTGTGACTTCAGCGATCGGGATGTTGGCCATGGCCTGGGGGCAGACAAAGTTCCCGTTGATCTCCCAGTATCACGGGGCGGGCGATCGCGAGCGTGCGGGAACGCTGTGGCGTCAGGTCGCTTTGCTGTCCACCACGTTGATGGTCTTGGGCTTGGCAGCATTGCTGGTCATTCTGCTTGGCCTGCCGCTGTTAGAGACTTGGGTGGGCAAGTCGTTGCAAGATCGTTTTCTCACGCCAAGTCAATTGCTGATTTATGCTGCCGGGAACTTGCTGATTCATCTGGTGACACTGCAAGGCATGTATGTGCTTGCCCAGAAACGAAACCCGCTGACCGCCGCAACGGTGATCGGATTTGGCATCCTGGCCATCTCGGTTTGGGCCGGCGGTTACTGGGGCGGCGTCGATGGTTTGCTGATCGCTTACACAGTGACGGTGGCAGCGGTGACGTTCCCTGTTCACACGCTGGCGTATCTGCGATTGCGAAAGCAACTCACGGTGTAGCGGATCGCTTACCGGCCTAGAGCCACTTGCTAAGCTGTGAGTACACGGTCCAAGTACCGGTGATCAGCATGCCCAAGGCCGATAGCCACAAGCACATGTCCCAGAACGTGCTGGGCTTCAATTCCTCCACACAGCGTTTGTAGCGAAAATACAAAGCCGCACCCGCCAGCATCGGCAGCATTACCCCTTGCGCGATGCCACTGATCAGAACAAGCCCTTTCGGATCGGGGATGAAGATAAAGATCACCAAGCAAAGGATTGGGAAAAATCCGCTCAGAAAGCGAATCCACTTTTGACGTGTGACCTCGTCCGGTTTGATCACGCCGATCACTCGCAGGCAATCGGAAAACGCGCGAGCGTGTGAAGCGTTGGCGACGAAAAAGGTGGAGTACAGCACCGCGACGGCGCCACACAAGAAGATCATTGACGCCCATTCGGAAAACACTGGTTGGAACATCACGGCCAACGTCCGCACCATGTCGGACTTCTCAGGGGCCAAGCCAACGCGGTGCAAGACCGAGGCTCCTAAGACGTAAAACGCAATGGTCGAGAACGTGTAAATCAACATCGCTCCCCAGGCGTCAACTTGCATCACACGCATCCAGCCCTTGGCGCGTGCTTTCCATGCCTGGCTGTTGTCGTTCTTGCCGGTGAACTTGGCGTAGCCTTTCTCGAGACACCAATACGGGTAGGTGACCAGTTCCGCCGCCCCGACGCCAATGATGCCGAAGGTCGCCAGAGCTGCGTAAGTAGACTCTTTCCAGTTTTCGGTTTCGGAACCAAAGGGCACCATGCCCGTCCAAAACTCTTGGGCGCTGAAGGCAAACTCGGCCTTGCTCTGCAACCAATAAACGTTCAGCACCACCAAGGCGGTGAAGGAGCCGACCAGCGCGGTGCTGAAGGTTTGGATCAGGTTGTAACGCCCGATGACTAGAATCACGCTGGTGACCACTGCGATCATGGCAGCCCAAATCACCGTGTCGTACGGCAGGCTGCGCGCTTGGGCTTCACCAACTGGGTAGGCTTGGTCGTATTCCGCCCAATAGTTTTCGGTCTCTCGTGGAGCGGCAGCGGTCAAGGCAGCGGTTTCATTGGAGGCTGCCAGCTCTGCTTGTTCTGCCTTCGATGCGCCCTGACGACGTTCATATTCAGCCAAGTAGCTGTCAATCTGTTGCCGCTGTTCCAAATCAGCGGCCGCGTTGTAGGCCTTGGCTTGTTCGGTCATCGGCGCGCTAATGGCAAGCGACTGGCCGACGCCGCCAACGATCCCGCCCAGCTGCGCAATGCTGGCGAACCACATGATTAACCAATACCAAACCAACCAGTTGCCACGACCCTTGATGCGTGGGCCGGGAACCTCGTTCATTGCCGTCATGGTCGTTTTGCCACTGATGATGGCGTAACGTCCGAACTCAATCTGGGCGAACACTTTGATCACACAGCCAATCAGGATCAACCAGAGCAGCGAGAAGCCGGCCTTGGCGCCGGTATGCGTTGTCGCAATCAGTTCGCCACTGCCCACGATGGAGCCGGCGACGATCAACCCAGGCCCAACAGCAAACAGGATGCGAAAAAACGATTTTGGGGGTTCTTGGATTTCACTCATGGCGGAGCAGTGTAGCAGAAGGCGCCCTTGAGTGGTTCATTGACGACCAGAAGTTGGAAGAAGATTCCCGGATGGGGGCAGGGGATGCTTGCAGCCGGCAGGGGAGCGGTCGATACTAGAAGAGGGTGTCACTGCGTTGCGCTGACCAGTGAAGCGAGAGTCTCGACCAGAACATGCTTAGCTCGACATGCTTAGCTCGTTCTTTGCTTGCTGTGCTTCCATTGCTTTTCACTCCTTGGCCATCGAGCCGACAAATGCAAACTGTCCAACGCCGGCGCGTTGTGCCAAACCAGACGGTGCCCGACAAGCACGACCGCATCCCTAGCCCTTGAAACAATCGACACGGTAAAGAAGGCATCGATGGCCGCTGATCAGCCACTTGATACGACGATAGGCGTTGTCACTCCCGAGAACATCGCGTTTGAATACCAGTTGGCTGGTCCGTTTCGCCGTTTGCCTGCGTTCGTGATTGATGTCTTTGTCGTCATTGGGATCAACATCGGGTTGGGGTTCTTGTTAGGCTTGATCGCTTTCCTGCTGACCACCACTGTGACGGCGATTTTGGAGGTCTTGGGCGTTGGGCTATTCATCGCGGCGACCTTGTTTGTTGCTTGGTTCTATGGAACCCTGATGGAAGCTCATTTCAACGGACGAACAGTTGGTAAGTGGATCTGTGGGTTGCGCGTGATTGAGATTGATGGACGTGCCGTCACACCGCGTAGCGCTTTACTACGCAACTTAGTCCGTGTTGCCGATTTTTTTCCCATCGCGTTTACCAGCGTCGGCATGGAGTTTGGTGCTCTGGTCTGGTTGGTGCCACTGGGGATGCTGGGGTTGCCAACGGGGATGGTTGGATTGATCACCATGATGATGACCCGTCGCTTACAACGGCTCGGTGACTTGGCTGCCGGGACGATGGTGGTGGTGGATGAACGGAAGTGGCAATTGCCGGTGGCAAAGGTCGATGATCCGAGAGTCCCCGCATTGGCCTCGTTCATCCCGGCTGACTACCGCGTCACGCGACGGATGTCACGAACCTTGGCAACCTATGTGGAACGGCGAGCGTTTCTGACTCCCGGTCGGCGAACCGAAGTGGCGCGTGCCTTGGCCGATCCCCTGGGCGAGTTGTTTGAGTTTCGCAAGGACATCGATCCGGACCTGCTGCTCTATGCGCTTTACTACCAGACGTTTTTGAAGGACAGCAGCGCTCCGTTGCCTGACGTCGGGAATCTTTCGAATTACAGCCCGTTGGCCAGAGACGCGCATCGGCTGAACCAATCGCCGCCAGCAGTCAATCCACCACCAGCAGTCAATTCACCAGCAGTCCCTCAGGCAGTTGGCAGCCCAGCGGTTGTAGAGCCAGCTGCGATCCCCTCTAGCCGGCCAGCCAGCTCTCAGGCAGGATCTGCATCCAGCGTGTGGGAATCAACCGGCAAGCCTAACACCATGAGTCAACCGCCAACGGGGCCGAGCATGAATCGGGAAGACCAACCATGAACGTTGCCAAGCTGCTTGAAAAGAGACGCAAGGACTGGAATGAGCTGGAAAGGTTTTGCGAGGCCATGGAGGTCAGTGGCAAGACCGACAAAGCGGGTCCGCAATATCGTGGTGCGCAGGGCGTCATGCGATTTTCGTCGCTTTACCGAGCGGCCTGTGCTGATCTGGCTTTGGCCGATGCCTACCAGTTGCCGCCCAATACGGTGACGTACTTGCACCGCTTGGTGGCTCGTGCCCACAACCAGCTGTACCGAACCGAATCGGCCAATGTGGCCAGCTTTTTTAACATGCTGATTCACGAGGCGCCACGGCGGATCTTTTCGGACAATTGTGTTCGCGTCGCCGCACTGATTTTTTATGGCCTGTTTGCTCTGGCGATGTTCATGGGCATGTCTGACAAGCAGTTCCCCGGTTTTGCCGAAGCTGTGTGTGGGACAGATCAGTTGGAGGCGACTTCTGCCAATTATTCAGAATTCGATTTCGGTCGTGCCACTGGAACCAACAGCGTGATGGCTGGATTCTACATTCGCAACAACACACAGATCGGCTTGCAGTGCTTTGCGCTGGGCATGCTCGTGATTCCTGCCATCTTTGTCTTGGCGTACAATGCGGTGGTGCTGGGCTCTGTGTTTGGATACATGGTGCGTGACGGAGTTGGCGGCACGGAGAACTTTTTGCAGTTTGTCACTGCGCATGGTCCGTTAGAGTTGACTGCGATCGCGTTGTCCGCTGGTGCGGGGCTACGAATTGGTATGGGAGTGTTCTACACCGAAGGTTTGGATCGAGTGGATTCGATTCGTCGCGCTGGGAAACGGGCCGTGCCAATCATTTCGGCGGCGGCCATGATGTTTATTCTGGCGGCCTTTACCGAGGGGTTTTTGTCGCCCAGTGGTGCGCCCTACATCGTCAAGGTCGGGTTTGGAATCTTCTCTGCGATGCTGATCAGTCTTTATTTCGTGGTGTTAGGTTTCCCACGCACACAAGCGGTCGATCAGTCCTTGCGACGATCGGTTCGATTTGGCGAATTGCGTGACGAGGCCTCCAGCGCACAGCAGGCGGGGTGATCCATGCAATTAGATCAAACGCATGTTGCCGTCCGCGTTCGCACGCTGAGCGAAATTGGCGATCTGATGTTGGTGCTGATTTATCAGTATCCCAAGATGTTGTTTTCCAGTTTCCTGATCGGCGCGTTCCCTTGGATCATTGCCAATACATTGATCTTGGGTTGGATTCCATTGGTTGAAATGGAATTCGGGTGGGATGACGAGCAGTCGGCAGGTCGCTTGTTTAGCTACCTGGTGTTGATGGGATTCCTAATCTTTTTGCAAGTCCCGTCCGCTGGCGTGGTGACGACGGTTGCTTTGGGCCAGGCGGTGTTTGAAAAACAGCCCAGCGTGCGGCGGGCATTGAGTTCCGCCAGGAAACGCTGGAAGAGTTGGTTCTATTGTCTGGCCGTCAGGCGGCTAGCCGTGCCGATGATGTTCATTGCCGCGATGTTTTCGTTGGGTTTAGGAGAAAGCGACTTCGTGACGTTGGCGTGGTTTTTGGTTGTGATTCTGTTCCTGATCGCTTTGGTGATCAGGGGCTCCAAACCCTACGTCCCCGAAATGATTCTCCTGGAACTGTGTCCGCTGCGGTCAAAGGATCCCGGGCAAATCACGTTGTCCAAACGCTCTCGCGCTCTGCATCGCGCTGCCGGTGGTGACGCCAGTGGCCGCTGGGTGGGGACGTCGGTGATGTTGATGGTGATTGCTGGCGGGCTGTTCTACAGCATGTACTGGTTACGAGGCGTGATCGTCGGTTATTGGGACATTGGCCGGGTGGTGTTGTTGGTGTTTTACCCGGCCGCCTTGTGGATCGCTGGTGCACTCAGTGTCGTGCTGCGGATGTTGTGTTACGTTGATTCTCGGATTCGCACCGAGGGCTGGGACGTCGAATTAGCGATCCGCGCCGAAGTCCTGCGGCAGTTTCCTGAGGACGAGGGGTTTGGTGAGGCGACCGTCAGCGGGCGCAGTGCGTCACAAAAGAACGTCGC
The DNA here is from genome assembly GCA_007745635.1 of Stieleria bergensis. Lineage (GTDB taxonomy): Bacteria > Planctomycetota > Planctomycetia > Pirellulales > Pirellulaceae > Stieleria > Stieleria bergensis. The sequence continues at coordinate 4,367,337 of CP036272.1, read as the reverse complement.
TGCCACACCCGAGCCTGCCACACCCGAGCCTGCCACACCCGAGCCTGCCACACCCGAGCCTGCCACACCCGAGCCTGCCACACCCGAGCCTGCCACACCCGAGCCTGCGTCACTGCGTGGAGGTGGATGATGCTAAGAACTTTCAATCCATTGGCGGCTCGACGGTTGAGTTTCGCCGCTGCCTGTTGTCTGGCGTTCCTGCTGCCCGCTGGGGTGGCGTTCGGCCAGGCGGCAACGCCACAGCCCGGTGAAGCCTCCACAGCGGGCGTTCCAAGCATTCAAAAACAGCTCGCCAGTAGCCCTTGGTATGATGCGGAGACCAAGCAGATCAAGCCTGTCCGCGTCGAGATTCCCACCGCTGACTCCATCAATCGCAAGAGTCGATGGCTGCCGAAACCCAAGACTGTCAAGACCAGCGTTTCGACCAACACAGCGACAGGAGGCACCACGGCCAGCACCTCCAGCGGTCTGTTCAATTCAAGCGTCACATTTGGCCATTTGATGGCCTGGGCATTGGTGATCGTGATCGCGCTGCTGATCATCGGGTCGGTGCTGTATATGATGAGTCGTTCGGAACGCTCGCAGCGAACCGGCGGAGGTCATGACGGTGATGAGGGTGAGCTTCCGAATGAACAGTTGCTTGAACGAATCAAGCATCTTCCGGCTGAGTTGCGACGAACCGACGTCAACTTGCGCACCGAGTGCGAGCGGCTGATGAAGGAAGGGCAATATGACCAGGCAATCATTCTGTTGTTGGGCCATCAGCTTTTGATTTTAGATCAAGCGGGTTATTTGCGTCTCAACCGAGGCAAGACAAACGGGCGTTACGTTCGTGAAAGCGGGCGTCAGGATGCCGCCGTTGGACAGTGGCTGAAACAGACCAGCCAGGCATTTGAAGCCTCGTATTTTGGCCGGCACGCTTTGGCCGACGATCTGTTCACGAGGCTTTGGTTACAGAATCGTGAATTGGAATCCAGCGTCGCCGAAAAGGAGGCAATGGCATGAAAGTATCCACCGTTTATCGATTCCTGCTCTGTGGGTTATTCGGGTTGATGGTCGGCTGTGGCAGCCAGTTAACAACGGACTACGGCAAGAGCAAAGGCTATTTTGCCCGCAGTAGCTTGAATGGCTTTACCGCCTTTCGACAAAGCTGGGAAGATGCGGGCTATCAGTCCACCGATCTGACTCGGATGTCTGATCGAATGCGAAATGTGTCGGTGATCGTCTGGACACCCCCGCAGATGAATCCGCTCACCTGGGAGAATGTCACTTGGCTAAACAATTGGATGCGACAAGGGCGTCGCACGCTGGTCTACGTGGTGCCCGACAGCGGCAGTGAGGCTGCATTCTATGCCCAGGCGTACCCGCTAACCGAACCGAGTCAGCGTCTGAATTATCGTCGCCGTTATGCCGAAGTCCTGGTGCGTGAACACGCCTATCAAGTGCGGCGATCGGCGTATTCACCAGGGAACTGGTTTACTGTCCGTCCCCAATTAAGTTATTCCCCCATGGTCTCGCTGCGAAACGGCCAGGGCGACAACGCGCAGCCGACCAGTGTAGACGCCAAAGGTGGATCGGATGGTCAAGCGCCTTCGCTGGCCAGTGGTGACTTGCAACGACGTTCGTCCGAGTGGGTGGTGGAGACCTTGGACAAGAATGCCATGATCAATCGCTCGGGCAGTTTTAATGGCCCGACAGGACCGTCCGCGTCGGATTACGTCGAGTGGTATGAGGCGTCAGACGTTTCCGCGGACTCAGAGCTCACGCCGCTGGTGACCACCGAAGACGGAGACACCTTGGTGGCCAAGGTGGTCAGTGACCAGTGGCCAGATTCACAGGTCCTGGTGGTGGCCAACGGTTCGGCGCTAACAAACTTTGGTTTAACCGATCCCAACAATCAGTCTCTTGCGCAATCCTTGATTGATGATGCGGTGGCGATGGGAGCTGGCAACCAGCCGACGCAGGCCGAGTTAGCCAACGGATCGTTGGTGGCTTTCACCGATGCGGCGGGCGGGATTTTGGTCAGCGAGCCGATGGCCGAAATTCCTCGTGCGACCGGTGCGGAAATGCTGGCCAAGTATCCCTTGAGTGTCGTGACCATTCATGGCGCAGTGTTGGGCTTGGTGATCTGTTTGATGCTGATGCCAGTTCTGGGCCGCCCCAAGAAGGTGCCTCATGAACAGCTGACGGATTTTGCCGACCACATTGAAGCCGTTGCGGTCTTAATGCAAAAACGCGGTGGCGAACAGTTCGCTAGGCAGCGGATCGGCGACTACATGACGCGCATTCGTGGTGAAACCCACGGTCCTTGGGTCGCTGGCAGCGAGGGCGCGGCAACAACGGTTCGCAAAGTGACCGTCAACACGCTATCGTTAGACAAACGCAGATCGCAAACAAACACACAGCCACCTGAAGGCCAGCCAACTGAACGTCAGTAACCTGGCACGAACGTTGGCAACGCAGGGACTGGGACCGACGGCGACCTTTTCTCTTGATCTCATTTTGATGCCCATGGTCGACGTGGGCGGAACAACTTATTCATCTGAAACCGCAACATCGAGACAATAAACGCGAGAGTCAACGTTGAACGAACAAGACCCCAATCAAGCACCCGATGACTTGCTCTCCGGTGAGCTACTTTCCGGTGAATCTTTGTCCAATCCCTCGTCGTCACTTGGTGGCGCCTCGGGCGATGCAGCAGCCGCTGGCAATCAGCCCGCTCGCGTGGGAGCGTTCTCGCCAACGCAGAAGAGTCCCAAGTTTGAAAAGGTGGAATCGCTGTTTCACGAAATCACCCGTGAAGTTGGCAAGATCTTTGTGGGACAGGACGAATTGGTGCTGGGAACGTTGACCGCGCTGTTCGCTGGTGGTCACGTGCTGATCGAATCGGTGCCAGGGCTCGGTAAGACACTCTTTGTGCGGACGCTGGGACGTGTTTTGGGCTGTGACTTTGGGCGGATTCAGTTTACCGCTGACTTGATGCCCTCTGATATCACCGGTGCACCGGTGTTTGACATGCAGAACAGCGAGTTTCGTTTTCGAGCCGGGCCGGTGTTCACGCAGCTGTTGTTGGCTGATGAAATCAACCGGTCGCCAGCCAAAACTCATGCTGCCTTGCTGGAGATCATGCAGGAGTATTCGGTGACCATCGATGGGACCAGTCATGCAGTCCCACAGCCCTTCCTGGTGATGGCAACTCAGAACCCGTTGGAAAGTGAAGGCACCTATAACCTGCCCGAAGCACAGCTTGATCGGTTTATGTTGAAACTGAAGGTCGATTACCCCAGTGAGGAACAGGAAGCAGAAGTCTTGAAGCTGCATAGTCGACAGGTCGACCTTAGCCAGCGACTGCAAGATGAAGTGCGCACGGTGACCAATCCCGATGGGGTGCGGAGCCTGATCCAGTTGTGTGCATCGGTCAACGTTGAAGACTCACTGGTTGCTTACATTAACCGCGTTGTCCGCGCCACTCGCAACTGGCCGGCGTTTCACATCGGCGCATCGCCTCGTGCTGGGTTGTCCTTGATGCAGTGTGCTCGGACGCTGGCCGCATTCTCAGGACGCGACTACGCGATTCCTGATGACGTTGTTGAAATCGCTGTTCCAGCACTTCGGCACCGAGTGCAGTTGAGCGCTGAAGCGGAGATCGAAGGCCGTGATGTCGACGAGGAGCTGTCGGCCATGATTCGTGGAATCGAAGTTCCACGCGACTGATCATGGATTCTTGCCTGGGATGGGGTCGGACCGGAGACGCGGGTTAGCGTTTCCAGTCGATCATCATGGTGCCGTTATCGGCGATGTCTAGCATGGGACGCGCCATCGGGCCACGCTCGAGGTTCATGAAGATCCCCGGTCGCCACTGCAAGCCGAAGCTGATGTTCCAGGACTCGCGAAAACCGCTGCTGGCCGAGTCGATGCGGTCGGGGCTTAGATAGGTCGCTCCGGTGTACAGCCCCAGTGTTGGGCTCAGCGATTGATTAAAATCACCGCCGAAGACAAAATCCCCGTCTGCTCCACCAAGAAACAGGTTCAGCGTGGACGGCGTTGGACTCTGAGGATCAGCAAAGTTAATGCGGTAAAAGAATCTCACTTGGGATGTCGCGTTGTAGCGAATCGTTTCACGAATTTGCGATCCGCTGGCATCTAGGATCGTCGCCCCGGTCGCTTCGGTTCCCATCGGCACCATCCATTGGATGCCCCAGTCGTTGCCGCTCATGTTCATCCAACTGAACTCGCTGCGGAACTGCCAGAGGTCGCCGCGGAAGTACCAGTCTTGATGCTGGTAATCAAACAGCGTGGCGAACTGCAGGCCGCAGGTCGCACGATGAAAGAAACCACCGGTCCAGTAATACTGGAATCTTGAATCCGTGGTGCTCCCGCCGCCGGACAGATTGGATTCCACCAGCCGCATTCCCGACTGCCAGCCAATCGGCAAACCAACGAAGTCCAGTGGCGTAGCATGGTTCATCGACTGATAGAAACCAAAACTGCCTGTGCCACGTGTGTTCAGCATTGAACCAGAGATCGGCGGGTAATTGATGGGCCCAGTGAAGGCATTGACCCCGATTCCGTATTCATAGCGTGTCAGAAGCGATGCGCAGTCCAACCAGTGCGGCATGCTGCATGCGGGACAGTACTGGGCTTGGTCATTGCAAACCGAACAGGGAGCCTTTTCACCCAGCAGTCCCGACGGTGCATAGCAGTTGCTGCCAACGTAACCGCCGCCACCGCCACTGCAACCGGCGTTACCGCAAACGCAACCGGCGTTGTGTGTAGAGGTCGCGCCTGTTTGCGATTGACCGGGTTGCAACAACCCAGGGCCGGGAAGTTGCTGTGCAGGGTACGTCGAGTACGGATCTGCTGTTGGCTGGCCAGGGTAGGGTGCGGCTGGCAGAGCGGTTCCCGGTTGGATGGGTTCGCTGTGTTGAGTTTGGAGCGTGCTGTCGGCAATCAGTCCGCTGCCGGTCAGCAATGAATTCGGTGCCAGGGCGTTTGAATTAGCCGTCCAGTGTCCGGTCGGGAAAACCGCTTCGTCGCAATGCAGCGTTCGCTGATGGCTGACCTGCTTGATCGCTGAAGTCGCCTGAGCCTCGGAGGCAGATTGTTGATCGCTAGGTGTAGATTTAGGGTCTGATGGCAGCGGGAGTACAACGAGTTCAACGAGCGCACTGAGGTTGTCGTTCTCGGTGGTGTTTTCGACCGCTGCTTTTGCTTCGTCCAAGCTCACGCGATCCGCTTGAACGGCATTGTCTGCCATCTGCACGACCGGAGTCTGTCCAGTTGCCGCTGCGCCCAAGCTGACTGTCATTGCAAACATGCTGAACGCGACCGCGACTGCGACGCCGCAGCGCTTGATTAGCGAACGTTTGCCAGCCGCATGCCGGGGGGCAGCTTCTTGCAGCGTGGTGGGAGGCGCTGGCAAGACAGACCGACCGGGAAGGGTAGGCTGCAATTGCATCTGGTGCAGGGCCGTTGATCCATTGTTTTTTGAGATCATCGACCGAGCGAACGGCATCAACTTGATGGTTGACGTTATCATTTCCTGAGCTGCCCCGCTCTCTAGTTGAACGTTAATCGGGGCGCCGGAATGTTTGGATTTAGGCTACAATGTTGCAGGCTATCCCAGTGCGGTTCTTGCCCCGTACCGCGTTGCATTCATCCACTGATGAAATGTCACTGGTATCTTCGGCCCGCAGAATCGTTGCCATTAGAAAAGTTTTTGTAACCGGTACTGTTTAACATGATGAAAGCACCTACATTGCCCCGTAAAACCCAGCGTTTAGCGGGCGGTTGGCCTGTTTTGACCGACTGCCCTCACCGTTCAAATTATGGCTCAGTGGGCAACTGTTTGGGTGGCATTGCCAAGAAAATGGGAATTCGATGGACGGTCTGGCAAGTCGTTTTGTTCATGGCGATCGTCGGTGCCAGCCCCGTTGCAGGGCTGGCTCAGGAGACCGACGAAGCTGGCACGCAAGCGACGGCAGAAGCGGTTCCAGTGACTCAACCCGCCGGCGACGACAAGCCGGCTGAGAGCGACAAGCCGGCTGAGTCAAGCGATACACCGGAGGCCATTGCCAAGCCAGCTGCGGTGCCCCAGCCGATCGACGCAGCGACCGCCAAGGTTACGTATCCGCGCGCGGTCTCGATCGTTGGCAAGGGACTGGCGGTGGTTGATCTTGATCTGCCGGGCGTCTGGCTGCATGAGGGAGAGACCTCTACGCTGCATACTCCGGGCACAAAGCTTTATCGCAAGCCGATGAACCGCCCTTGGTGTGCGATCGCACATCCCGAAGGCGGTCTGCTCATCAGCGATTCTGCCACACGAGAGATCTATCATGCTGCCAAGCCAGGGGCGCAGCTGACAGCACTGACGGCAGGGTACCTCGGGATACCGATGGCCCTGGCGGTCTCGCCTGACGGAACGACGTTGTACGTTGGCGATGCTGAAAGACGCTCGGTGTTTAAACTGCCGATCACTGGCGGCACGCCTGCTTTGGTGGCCAAGGGCGTCAATGCTCGAGCGCTGTCGTTCGATGCCGAAGGCATGCTCTGGGCAATCACTCCCGATGCGAACGCAGTCGTCATGATCGATCCTGCCAGCGAAGAGGATCCGCAGCAATACCGTGGAACCACGGTTGTGGGTGAGCGTCCCTACCAGTTCCCCAACGGGCTGGTTTGGGCAGGCGAAGAAGGCTTTGTAACCGATAGCTACGGCAAAGCGATTTGGCGATTTACCAAAGATGGCAAGACCGAAATCTGGCACCAAGGCGAGCCGCTGGATCTGCCCGTCGGTATCTGTGCTGATCAGGACGCTGTCTACGTCGCCGATCCAAGAAAAAAACAGGTCTACCGCTTTGATCGGAAAACCAAAGCAGCGGAACCTGTTTTTAAGTAAGCAACACTTCAAGCCAACAGCATCAAGCGGTTCGCAATTCGCATGCAGCCGCTTCAGCGGGCCGTCCACGTCGCGAGCGACTCTGGTCCGACAATTGGCTTAGCGGACACTTGGCTTAGCGGACAATTGGCTTAGCGGACAATTGGCTTAGCGGACAATTGTGCGGCCGAACTTCGTGATCACCACGTCCACACACTCACCGCAATCGAAGCGGTAGGTCAGGATCTTGCGACCGAACAGTCCAGGGTGGCAATCAACCAAGCAAGGTGTTTGTCCTGCACAGCAAGCTGGCAGGCAAGCAGAGACTTGGTAGGTGCAGCAAGTGCATGGATCTTTCACGCACCAGCAGACCTCTGCTGGCGGTGGTGGGCAAGGCTTGCAGCAAGGTTCGCAGCAGGCTGGAGCACAGCAACGATCTAAGTGGCAAAGGCCAAACAGGCCAGCGGACGCGTTGCTACTAGCAAGCATGCTAAACATCAGCGCCGAGCAAACGGCGATAGCTTTCAAACTTTTCATCTCGGGAGGTTCAACCTTCTGTTCTTGAATCAATTTTGAGCAAAACCGCGGTAAACGGCGGAAAGACGCCGCATTCTTGTTACAGTCCTCTAGGTCCTACAAGAGACAAGAATTCCTTAAACCGCAGGTTTTCTCTTCAATGAACCTACTGGTGTTTAATCTTGCGGGTTGTGCGGACTTTCCAGTTGTTTTTTGGGGGTGCCCCTCACCACACCGGGGACTCGGGCGGCAAGAAATCCAGCGAATCGCCGGCGGAAATCCAGTGTTTGAGCTTCGTTGAAGTGCACAGCCGGGCGATGGGCGATGATTGGATCGCTGCGTTCGGCCCTCCGGCCAACTTTCTGTGCTTTCCTGGTTTGCCGTGCTGTGGGCCCAGAATTTGGAAGCGGGCTAGCGGCTTCGCTTGAGAAATTGATACATCGCAGATCAGAAGCCTTGCTTGGCAAGCACAACGCAGAGGCTTCAATCGCCTTTCGATGGGTGGGAAACGGCCCTGGGTTTCGCCACCGAATGAACCACATGGATGCCAGGAATCTGAATCGATCAATGCAACGAACACCTCACATCATCCGTCGATCCAGCGGCCGCATTTGTTCAGCAGTGTTGTGGTTGAGTTTCACGCTGCTGATCGTGAGCAGCGGATGCGTGCGTCGCCGCATGATGGTTCGCACCAGTCCGCCAGGTGCGACCGTTTCGGTAGACAATCAAGTGATTGGTGTTTCACCGGCCGCCACGCCCTTTGTCTACTACGGAACACGAGAGTTTCGGATTGAAGCGGATGGCTATCAGACGGAAACCATTCGTCGCAAATTCAAACCACCTTGGTATCAATGGCCCTGCGTTGATTTCTTTGCCGAGACGCTCTGGCCTGGCGAGCTGCGAGATGAGCGAATCATTGATGTGACGTTGGTTCCCAAAACCACCGTCAGCCAAGAAGAAGTGTTGGCACGCGCAGAGAGTTTAAGGGGACAGTCAAGCGCCGGGCTCGTCACTGCACCGCGGCAGTGAGAGCGGGGTTACGGTGGGTCGACGCAGATGCGTGGTGGCAATGTGTCAGATTGCCAGCGTGAGGTTGCCAGCGTGATCTTCTCAGTCAGCTCGTGTTTACATCACCGAGAAGTGTTTACATCACCGAGAAGTAGTTTTCGACAGCGAAGTCCAGGTAGTCGTTTCGCAGTTCAACTTCCAGGCCGTTGTACAGGCAGAAGTTCTTCACTTGCAGCAACAAGTCACGGGGTTGGCAGTTGCGAAACGGTCGGTTGATCGGCTTGTAGTGATTCTCGATCAGGTAGTCGATGGCGTCTTGGTTGTACGGAACCTTGATCACGCGGCACATGATTTCGAACAGTTTGCGAAAGTCTTTTTCCGGTGGGTTCTCGATTTCGATCTTATACGGGATCCGCCGCAGGAACGCGTCATCAACCAAGTCCTTGGGTTCCAGGTTGGTGCTGAAGATCACCAGTTGGTCGAAGGGGACCTGGATCTTTTTACCGCTGGACATGTTTAAGAAGTCATAGCGTTTCTCCAGCGGGACGATCCAGCGGTTGAGCAGTTCATCGACGCGCATCTTTTGGCGACCAAAGTCATCGATCACCAGGGTGCCGCAGTTGCTCTTCAGTTGCAGTGGTGACTCGCTGATATTGGTTTCGCGGTTGCTCATCACTTCCAGCATTTCCAGCGTCAATTCACCACCGGCGATGATGGTTGGTCGCAGGATTCGGACCCAGCGTTTGTCATAGCCCGCTTCGTCCAGGAGCCCGGAGCTGTCCTCGGGCATGTCCAGTTCATGGTTCATGGGGTCAAAGACACGCATGATTTCGCCATCGACATCAATGGCTCGCGGGATCCAAACGTGTTTTCCAAAAGCGCTCGTGACTCGTTCAGCGATCGAGGTTTTACCGTTGCCGGGGAAGCCAAACAGGAACATCCCGCGGCCGCTGGCGACAGCTGGCCCCAGGCGGTTTAGGATTTTGGGGTTGATCAGCAGGTCATGAAACGCACGCAGTAGATTGTCTTTCTTGGGGAATTGTCCTTCAATCGTTTGGTAGCGAACGCTCTTAACGTAGTCGCTTAAAACGACCGGACAGGAGCCTGCGTAAGTGCAGTCATTGTTATGGTTGCGCGCGATCTTGCGACCTGATTCCGTCAAGATGTAGACGTAGTCATTCGTTGCCGTTGCGCTTTTGTAGGCGATGTTCTGTTCCATCTTTAGCCGCGCCAGCAGCGGTTCCAGCATGCGGAAGGGGACCTTGACGTTTTCGGCAATGTCGCGTCCTTGGCATTCCCCGATGTTCAGCAGCGAACGGTAGACGATGGCTTCCAGGATGGATTCATTGATGTTGCCCTGAAGCAAGTTTTCCGGCTCGGCGGGCCGCCATGCTTCGTCACGTGATGGCTTGAAGCCCATGGGCTTCCGCAGCGCTTGCGGGCCGTCGGCCACATACTGTGTCGGCATGGAGTGGGAACTTTGGTGCAGCGCCGGAGTTCCAGGGACGCCCGGTGGTGGCGCGACCGCGGAGGATGGCGCCGCGCTGGTTGCAATGGGCGGTGCCGCATGAGTGGCTTCGCTCAACGGAGCTGCTGGTGGCTGGCTTGGAGTGCTGTGCCCGGCAGCGCCTGGTTGAGGCATCATCGGGGCGGCCATTGGTTGACCAGCCGGGGGCAGTGCCACTGCTGGTGTGCTGGGGGCGGCTGGCTGCCCAGGACCAGATTGCCCAGGACCAGATTGTCCAGGACCAGGTTGTCCAGGACCAGGTTGTCCAGGACCAGGTTGTCCAGGCCATGGCTGTCCAGCATTGGTTTGGCTAGGCGGCATCGGCATCGCCGGGCTGGCGGCAACGGGCTGGCTGGGGCCGGGGCCGTTTCGTCCATCGCCTTGTGGCCAAGCTGGCATTCTGGGTTGCGGAGCAGGCGGTTGAGGTGCCGGAGGCTGGTTTTGATCCCTGGTGGCCTGAGCGGCGAGGGCCGCGTCCAGTTCCTTTGGCCGGGGCATCTTCGGAGTGCGGAACTCCGGGGTTTCCGAAGCAGCCATCTGCTGGGGGGCTGCGCTGTTTGGCGCAGACGTTGTCACGCCAGTCGTTGGGCTGGCATCTTCAGCCGGCATCGATGCAGGTCGTGGTTGTTGCTTTTCAGCAGTTCCATCAGCACCCGCCAATGCGTTGATACGTGAAAGCAACGCATCCAGTTGGGCGTCAGCATCACCGGGAGTACTTGGTGGTTGGGGTGTGGTAGACATGGGCGGGCAGGCTTTAGGGTGCGATCGTGATTTCGGCGAAACTGCGTTGAAACTCAGGAGCTCCGCAAATCGGATGGACTTGGGGCGCCGATGGAGCGGGTATCGACCTTTACGGGAGACCCGCTGGACGGTTTGTGGAGCGGTGTGATGGTTCCGCGCTGGCCGCTGGTTGAACTTGCCTGCTTGATCAATCGTGGCGGAAATGCCGAATTTGCAGGCGATCGTCAGCGCCGCGGTCAACTCAGTCAGGCGTCTGGGGCACAGACCGATCAGTTCGCAGCCGGTTGAGTTCCCAGTCAATCAGCCCACACCTGACAGCCAGGGAGGGGCGATTCGCTGGACCTCGCATTGAATTGGAACGCAGTCACATTGCAAGCATTGCTCAGAAACGCCGTCGGCAGCCTGTGTTGCAGTCCAGTTTTCACTGAAAACAGCCTGCCAGGAGGCGAAGGAACGGCAGAAGTGCGCATTCGGGAGAATGAATTGGAGAATGGCCCGCGAGATTAATTGCACCGTAAACGCCGCAATTAGCGGTGTTTGAGCCGCAACTCAATAGCACTCACGAGCGCCGAGGCAAACGCGCCGAGGGAATATTCAACAAAAGTTCATCTAGCCACTTGCGGACAAGAAGCAACGGCCTTACATTTCCGCCCACACAAACGACAAACGTTGCTTCAAAACAACTCTGTCCCGCGTGTAACCGATCATTGACAATTTGGTGGTGAATTATTTGTTGAGTTCAGCAGTAGCGAGATCGCTTTGCTGGAGTGTTAACTCACTTCAGCGAAAAATGGCGAATCGCTGGGCCGCGCAACCGATGCGGCCCGGAGCAGAATTAAGCTTTCGGTTTTAACTTTGATTTCTCCAGCCATCGCTTCGGCGGCGGTTGTGAATCGATACAAAATTGAAGGGTTTGATCCTGGCTCAGAATGAACGTTGGCGGCGTGGATTAGGCATGCAAGTCGTGCGAGAAGTCAATTAGCTTGCTAAGAGACGGACAGCGGCGAAAGGGAGAGTAACGCGTGGTTACGTACCCAGAGGACCAGGATAGCGTTGGGAAACCGGCAGTAATACTGGATAATATCTTTGGATCAAATGGTGTGATTCCGCCTGTGGATCGGACCGCGTACTATTAGCTTGTTGGTGGGGTAATGGCCTACCAAGGCTGCGATGGTTACCGGGTGTGAGAGCATGGCCCGGCTCACTGGGACTGAGACACTGCCCAGACACCTACGGGTGGCTGCAGTCGAGAATCTTCGGCAATGGACGAAAGTCTGACCGAGCGACGCCGCGTGCGGGATGAAGGCCTTCGGGTTGTAAACCGCTGTCAGTTGGGAGGAAAGGCCTGTGAAGAGCAGGCCCTGACCGATCTTCAGAGGAAGGACGGGCTAAGTTCGTGCCAGCAGCCGCGGTAAGACGAACCGTCCAAACGTTATTCGGTATCACTGGGCTTAAAGCGTGCGTAGGCGGCCTGGCAGGTGAGATGTGAAAGCCCACGGCTCAACCGTGGAATTGCGTTTCAAACCGTCAGGCTTGAGGAAGACAGGGGTGTCGGGAACTTATGGTGGAGCGGTGAAATGCGTTGATATCATAGGGAACACCGGTGGCGAAGGCGCGACACTGGGTCTTTACTGACGCTGAGGCACGAAAGCTAGGGTAGCGAACGGGATTAGATACCCCGGTAGTCCTAGCCGTAAACGATGAACACTGGGTTGAGGGGACTTCCACATCCTCTCGGCCGTAGCGAAAGCGTTAAGTGTTCCGCCTGGGGAGTATGGTCGCAAGGCTGAAACTCAAAGGAATTGACGGGGGCTCACACAAGCGGTGGAGGATGTGGCTTAATTCGAGGATACGCGAAGAACCTTATCCTAGATTTGACATGCTTGAGAGTCTCTATGAAAGTAGAGAGTGCCCTTCGGGGAGCTCTTGCACAGGTGCTGCATGGCTGTCGTCAGCTCGTGTCGTGAGATGTCGGGTTAAGTCCCTTAACGAGCGAAACCCTTATCTCTAGTTGCCAGCGGGTAATGCCGGGGACTCTAGAGAGACTGCCGGTGTCAAACCGGAGGAAGGTGGGGATGACGTCAAGTCCTCATGGCCTTTATGTCTAGGGCTGCACACGTCCTACAATGGCACGGACAAAGAGAAGCAAAGCCGCGAGGTGGAGCAAATCCCAAAAACCGTGCCTCAGTTCGGATTGCAGGCTGCAACTCGCCTGCATGAAGCCGGAATCGCTAGTAATCGTAGGTCAGCATACTACGGTGAATGTGTTCCTGAGCCTTGTACACACCGCCCGTCAAGCCACGAAAGTTGGGAGGGCCCGAAGTCGCTGAGCGTACAGTTTACTGACGCAGGCGCCTAAGGTCAGCTCGACGATTGGGACTAAGTCGTAACAAGGTAGCCGTAGGGGAACCTGCGGCTGGATCACCTCCTTTCTAAGGATTCTTAGAATAGGGAGACACTGGTGACAGAGTCTTCCGAATCCGTGGAAGTGATCTCGCAACTCGACTCAACAACGAAGTTTACTTCAGATTCACCACCAAACATCACGAAAGCCCGCTTTGGATCGTCGCCTTCCAAAGCGGGTTTTTTCGTGCGCGCTTCGAAGCGCCAAAAAATGCCACGCCCCATCACTCGCCCACCGA
>CP036272.1:4349154-4354039 GCA_007745635.1 Stieleria bergensis | reverse complement strand
ACCGCATGCATGCGCAAAATCCTCATCACACTCAACACAATGGTCAAAACAAATACAGCATGGGAAAATCCACAAAACGCTTGACATCTAACACAGCCGCTCCCGCAAGCGGGAGAGTGCTGTTGACCGAACCCTGGCAAACGCAAAAACCACTGATGGGGCTCGCAGCCAGAACGACCGGCGACATTGGACTGGCATGGGACGCTCAGATCAGTTCGAGCGTATTCTGCGGCTTTTGGGGGGTTATTTCGGTTTGCACGACTGAATCGGTGATTTGCAATGCGAAGAATTCGGGAAAATATGGTAGGTTAGTAGTAAACGAGTGACCTTTGTCCTTTCTTGGGCAGGGAATGTATCGCTAGATTGTGATGTGAAGGAGCCCTTTGAGTACGCTAGGTGAGGGGCTGTTGGGGAATCACTAGATCGTGAGCGGTTTCTTCCGGGTCATTGCCAGTCTGCATGGGATGGGGATTGGGCGAGAGACGTTGGGCAGGGAGTTGAATGATGCAATCGAATTGGAAAATCGGCGATTGGGCCGTTTATCGAAAAAGTAAGCAGGGAGCGAATCCCGGTCGAAGAGCTGCGCACGTGATGGCGTCTCCGAAAGGGGAAACTTACGGTTACGTCGTCGATAAGTTCTGGGTCGTTGATGAAGTACTTGCGGATGGGCGGTTGCGTTTGGTGACCGCTCGAGGAAAACTGCATGTTGTCTCCCCGGATGATCCCAATTTAAGACGTCCCGGCTTGGTGCAACGATTTCTCTGGCGAGATCGATTCGCTCTCGTTGAGGCCAACCGCGATAACTCCGAAGCGACTCGTTCGTCGATGGCGAGTGTTTCCTAGTCGTTTCTTGTTCGCCTTCAGGCGATTGTCGCATGACTTTACCGCAGCCAAAACCAGGCTGCGGTTTTTTTGTGTTGTGCCCGGGGCTCAACTTTCTGACAGATCCTGATTGTTCTTGTGATTCATCTTTCGTCCCTTTGCCAGACCCTGGTAAAAGTCTCTCAGAGGCGTCCAGCACCGTATGTGTAACGGATGTAGCGATGTCGCAATGGGTAGGAAATTGCAGCGACTCGTTGCAGATGTCTGTGGGTAAAAACAAGAATTGATGCGGTCTGAGGCCTTTGTCTCAAGGACGCGTGTGTTATCAAGGATGAGTTTAGCGATGCATGATTGCAAACAGTCGGCCACCAACTTTGCGTTCGCGGGCGATCCCTTCGTGGCCGAATCGTTTAGGGAGAGCAGTTGGCAGCGATTGACCGCTCTCTTTTTCATCGCTTGGCTATGCATGTGTTTGCCGGTGACCGCAGAGGCTCAGCTTGCCGGCACAGCGCAGCAACCGATTCAGCAGGTTCAGAATCAACAGCCAGCCATCGCCACATTTGGCCAACCGTTTCCTGCTCAGGATACCAAGGTTGTTGCGGCACTCAATCAGATTCTGGCTGCATGGGAAAGCCATAGTCAAGGTACCAAAACATTAGAGGCCGACTTCGAGCATTGGCACTACGCGATCAAAAAAGCCCCCGCCAACGTTCACGCCACCAAAGGCAATGGGGTGCTGAAGTACAGCAAGCCTGACAAAGGCGTTTTCAAGGTTGAGGAGATGCTGTTTTTCCAAGGGCTTGGAGCAGCGGGTGGTCCACCGAAATTTGCATTTGGTGTCAATCCAAAGACTGGCCAAGAAATTCGGCTCGGACCGCACTGGGTCTGCAATGGTCGTGAATTGATCGAGTACGACTATCAAGAAGAGAAGTGCAAGATCATGATGCTGCCGGCGGGCATGCAGGGCAATGCAATCGTCAATAGCCCGCTGCCATTTGTGTTCAATCTTGATGCCGAAGACTTGAAGCGACGTTACTGGCTGCAGTTGGTTGCGTCGCCCGTCGCGGGAACGTACCTCATCAACGCATTTCCAAAAACACAGCAAGATCGAAGTCAGTACAAGTTGGTGCAGGTGATGTTAGACCAGCAGTTGAATATTCAGACGCTGGTGCTTTACCCGCCTCACTTTAACGAGAAGACAGCACCCGACAAAGACGTTTATCAATTCAAGAATGTGAAGCGTAACGGTGTGGGGGCTGCGGTCGCAAGATTTGCGAACGCCTTCATTCCAGCAGCTCCACCGAAGGGTTGGGAGATCACTCGAGAGCAGTTGCCTGTTCCTGTTGCAACGGCTCCGCCTGCAGCACGCAAGTGAAACGCGTTGTGCATTGGATTGCCGCTGGTTGCCAGCGGCGATTGAAGCTTAGTCGGTCGGTGGCGAATTGATTTGATTGATGGCCCATTGGCAGGCTTCAGCGACCACTGCGTCGTCGCTTTTAGCAGCCTGAGTCAGCACGGGGAGTGCGTGTTTGGCTTTCTGGTTGCCAAGCACAATGGCAGCGTTGCGCTGCATGCCTTGCAGCCGAGTCCTCCAGAAGGGGCTCTTGCGATACTTGGCTCGAAAGCTGTCCTCGTCAAGCGAGAACAATCCCAGCAAGTCCAGTTCGTGAAGCGGATAATGCTGCCGCGATTGCCGAGGTTGTTTGGCAGGTTTTCGGTTCCAGGGGCAAACTTCTTGGCACACGTCACAACCAAAGACCCAGTTGCCAATACCAGGTCGCAAGTCATGATCGATCGAGCCGCGATGTTCGATGGTCAGATAGCTGATGCATTTGCCGGCATCCATTAACCCCGGTTCAACGAATGCATCGGTTGGGCAGTGGTCCAGGCAAGCAGTGCAGGTGCCGCAATGTGAGCTTTCAAAGGCGTCATCATAAGGCAGTTCGCAGTCGACCATGAGGCAGCAGAGAAAGAAGTAGCTGCCTAGGTTGCGGTTGAGAAGCAGCGTGTTCTTACCTGTCCAGCCAAGGCCAGCGGCTTGTCCCAGTTCCCGCTCTAACAGTGGAGCCGTGTCGACACAGCCGCGACTGCGAAGCTCGGGAGCAGACTGTTTCATGGTTCGGGCCAGTGTCTTGAGCATTCGATGGATGCTGTCGTGGTAATCCACGCCTGACCAGGCGTAACGGGCAACCTTTCCGTTGCCGGGGGCAGTTTCCTGAGAGGCGTTGGTCGGATAGGGCCAAGCGAAGACCATGATGCTTTGCACCCCCGGCATGACGCCCTGCGGGTGACGATAAGCGTCCAGGCGATTGGCGAAGTAGTCCATGCTGGCTGCATAGCCGGATTCGATCCACTCCGTCAAAGGGGCGAAGCCAGTCGCTTGCACAGCGGGGGTGATGCCAAGATTGACCAAGCCAAGCTCAGTGGCTTGGGCTTTGACAGAGGCGAGCCAAGTCGGGGCATCTTCGTGGCTTGAATCCGTTTCAAGTACTGTCATGGTGCCGATGGCCTAACGGTAGTCTCGCGATCAAGCGTGTTGGGAAAGGATGCTATTTGGGGATTGTCAGTGGTGTGGTTTGAAAGTGGACCGAAAGCCCTCGCTTGCTGGCCGAGAGCACATCCGGTTTGCCATCGCCATTAAAATCATCGACGGTGACCTCAACACCGATACCTGAGTCTCCATCGATCAAACGAGGTTCGAAATGGAGTCCATTTTTCGTTTTCGTGTTTTCAAACCAAAACAGCACTGGCGGTTCCTTTCCGCCAGGGTCATGGCCACCATGGGCGTAATGGCGGCGTCCAGTGACAATGTCCAGTGCTTTGTCCCCGTTCATGTCAATCAAGACGACGGCATGCAGTTGGCTAAAGGCGACTCGATGGTCAAAGTCATCGGTTGACGCGGTCATGAGATCGTGCTTGGTAAAGCTGCCGTCGTCGGCTTGTTCGAACCAGCCGAGTCCGTAGGCATGGGCGTTATAGGAAGTCACAATGTCAGCGTCTCCATCGCCATCAACGTCGCCGACGCAGATTTGGGCGCCGCCGCTGCCATAGGCTGCGTCGGCCCATTGGTGTTCTTCCCACTGAGGGTCACCTTCAAGCGACTTTGGCTGTCGCCACCACTTGGTGCGGTCCAAAACGTCCAGCCTTCCATCGCCGTCTACATCGCCAACGCCCATGCTGTGCACAAACTTGTGAGGGCAGGAGCCCTCGCGAGCGACCGGATGCCAGATCCAGGGTTGGGTCGCGTCTGGCCCGGCTTGGAAGTAGCCGTAGCGAGACTGCGATCCGCAGACCAATTCTGGCAGCCCCCCCTCGATCAGATCCATGAAGATCGGTGATTCATTGTCGACCGGGCCCGTAAGGTTGGACACTTCCCAGTGCTTGACTTGTTGTGGATCGCTCAGCTGATCATGGCCCGGATTGATGTATAGGCGAGCCGGTTGGCCGGGGAATCCGATCGCGATGACATCACTTGCTCCGTCACGATTTACGTCGGCCACATGGCTGAAGAAATGGTCGCTGTACGCCGATTTTGGAAAGGTCTTTGTCGGGGCGATTTCGTGCACCTGCTTAAAGTCAGGGCCTTGATACCACAGTGGACCTTCGATGAGGTCAGTGATCTTGTCACCGTTAAGGTCACCACAGGCGCCGCCTTCGGCGTGAAAAACCGAATGCAAGCGAATGGATTTCCACTGCACCGAGGTTGGGAGTTGCGGTTCGGTGGCAACGGCGTGTTGAAGGAACGCTGTCAGAGAAAAGCTGAGCAAGGCGATGCAGCAAAGCGTGATGCGCAGCGCTGGCGTGGTCTGGATGGAGAAGGAGGGCATGGCGGGGCTCGGTAGAAAGGGTTTCAGCATCACCGTTTTGAACATGTTATCATTCTGGTTGATGTTGCGTATCCCCGGGGATTCTCTGGCAAACGCGATTTCATCGAACCGGGGCTGAGTTCGTAGGGTGGCGGGCTTGCACGCACCAAAAAAAACGGGCAACGCCAACCGCAAGCAGCCACAGCAAAACCCTCCCCGGCCGGCCATTGAGACGATCGATGCCTCTGCCTTGCAAA
>CP036272.1:4349023-4349144 GCA_007745635.1 Stieleria bergensis | reverse complement strand
CTTTGCAGGCAGCTCAGTTTGTTTCGTCCAATGGTTGATGTAATCGACGATTTGGTCTCGTGTATCGTGAGGAACCCAGCGACCGGTTAGAGCTCCCCATTTTCTTTTTTTGAGCGGATGC
>CP036272.1:4348739-4348826 GCA_007745635.1 Stieleria bergensis | reverse complement strand
ATCGTAATTGAGGCCACTGGCAACTACGAACGTCCACTCGCTGTGCGACTTGTTGAAGCCGGCCATGTTGTCTCTGTGGTCAATCCG
>CP036272.1:4348613-4348729 GCA_007745635.1 Stieleria bergensis | reverse complement strand
GCATCAGCCTTCTGTGAAGCGGTGAAAGATCGTCGTTTTTTTGTCATCAGAATTCTCCTCGGGGGGTGAGATTAATTCACCGGAGGCAAAATTCCAATTCCATGAGAGGCAAGACA
>CP036272.1:4347838-4348214 GCA_007745635.1 Stieleria bergensis | reverse complement strand
TTATTGCCGCATGCATGCGCAAAATCCTCATCACACTCAACACAATGGTCAAAACAAATACAACATGGGAAAATCCACAAAACGCTTGACATCTAACACAGCCGCTCCCGCAAGCGGGAGCGGGAGGGTGTTGCTGATGAAAAAGCGTAGGGTGCCGTGCTTGCACGCACCAAAAAAAACGGGCAACGCCAACCGCAACAGAACCCTTGTATGTTACATCCTAGTGGTGTTTCGTTGGACACTACAGATGCAGTTGCTTTAGCCTCTGAGCGTAGCGAAGAGGCTAAAGCAACTGCGGCCGACGGCAGATCGTTGACCCTCGAGTGCTGCAACGCAGATACTGTGCGGGAGCTGGATCGTCGTCGGCCTTTGGTAA
>CP036272.1:4039076-4347828 GCA_007745635.1 Stieleria bergensis | reverse complement strand
AGGTCGTTATTACCGCATGCATGCGCAAAATCCTCATCACACTCAACACAATGGTCAAAACAAATACAGCATGGGAAAATCCACAAAACGCTTGACATCTAACACAGCCGCTCCCGCAAGTGGGAGGGTGTTGTTGATGACAAGCATGCACGCTTGGATTGCTACCATACCCGAGCGCGAGCGAAGATGTGGCATCAGTGGCTTTGGGTGCGTTCACGCTTAATGCCCTGCATCCCACTGATGTCCGATTGGTCGCTGACCAGGGTAGGGGCCGCGTTCGTCAAATGCCCTTCGATCAGGTCAGCAAACGCTCGATTGTCATAAAACTGGTCAGGGTCAATGTCGCAGCCCAGCGGTCAGATCAGTCTTCCTCGGGAGCGGAGCGGCGGAAGACGGCGACAATGTCTTCTACGGGGACCACGAACAGTTGGTTGTCGTGTTCCAGGTCGACGGGGACCGCGCTTTTGGGGTGAAAGAGGATCTTGTCGTACTGTCGCAGCGGCAGCTCTTCATCATTTTCCACCACCGCACTAATGGTCACGATGCGGCCAGTGATGGTGGGGATCTCAGCAGCATCCGGCAGAGCGATCCCACCGCGAGTTTCTCGTTTGGGCTCGTCTTTGCGAACCAGAACCCGGTCTCCGATCGGTTCGACATATTCAAAATTGGAAGTCGACTTTTTCTTCGCCATAACGTTTCAGTGTGGGGCTTCATTGGATGGGGTGTGGCTGCTTCGTGCTGGCAGTGCTGCGGCATAAGGAACACGAGGTCGCCAGTGTGTCAGCAGCAGTATGTTAGCAGCAGCGTATCAGCGCCAGTGAGCCAGGGGCATCCTACCAGCATGCTGGCGTCGCGGTTCCTGCCACACGCACGGGGCGACAATTTGAGTCTACCGCCGAACCGTCCGATTTCGGAGGTTTCAAGCCACTGTTTGCCAGTCGAGGGGCCACGCCATCAATTTGTTAAGGGTGATGCGGCATAGTGTTGCCCGCCAGCGTGATTTATTACAGGGTTAACGCGGCAAGAACTAGGGGTGAACGGGCAGATTTTGCCAGCAATGCGGGTGTTTTGAGGGTGATTTGAGTTTGCTGACTGCCAAATGAGGAACGGTTGTTCCGATTGACGGGATTCCGGTGGGGCTGACTGTCGGATTGGACCTTGCGGGCAGGTTCGCCGATTGACCGTTTGAGTGCAAAGTAAAGGATTCACTTTCTCCAACGACCAGCGGCTCTTCCAATGCGCAAGGATGTCAATCGATCTCTAATGACGTGGCCCTTTGTTGCCTCTGTTTTGGCAACCGGGCTTTGCTATGTGCTAATGCATCATGGTGCTGTTCTTTTTGAGCATCTGGCGTGGTTGCAAAGTGGCGAATCATCGGGCAGATCGTCGATTGCCAAATCAGTGTCCGGTCCCAACGGCATTGACGAAGGCCTGGGCATGGCAGAATCCAGTGGTTCGCTTGCCGACAGTCGTTATCCCAGTGCCACCATCGGGCGCCAGCAGTTGATGGCGGGACAGGATGGCGTGATGCCATTGGATCTGACACGTTTTTACGGCAATGATCAAGACTGGCCGTCGCACCAGCCTAACTGGGTTCCTGCGCCAGTGCTGAACACTCAGACCGACCTGTTTGGGTTTGAGATCGCCGCTGCATCAAGACCAGTTACCAGCGCTGCAGTGGCTGATGATGACCGATCGGGGCGATCCATTGATTCCGTCATCAACATTGATGTGCGATCCTTGTTTGCGCAGACAAAAATGCACCAGGACGCAAACGACAACGTGTTCAGCGGCGTGTTGAAGAAACCGCAAGCAATCGCCGTCTTGCCAGGCATCGCCGGTTCAGTGACGCGTTTGCCTCAGGTAGACAGCCAGCCATTGCCCCGAATGCCGCAGGGCTTTCCCGGTGCAACGGCAGGTTACACGGGGCAACAAGCGAAATCCGCTGCAGGCGTTCACGCCGATCTGTTGGCGGAAGCGGAGAAGCTGAATCCGCCGGTTGAGCTTCCTCGTTTGGGGGCACAGTTGGCATTGAATCATCCTGCAGAGCGAAGTGCAACGCGCTCGCCTCGTCAAGCAAGCCCAAACGATGCCAGGTTGGCTGATGCGGGCGCGTCTGATCGTAGTGTCGCGTGGGTCGCTCCCGCAAAACTGATGCAACAACTTGACGTGTTGGATCGCATCTCTGGTGACGCATTTTTATCGAGCTCTCAAACGCTTATCTATTCGTTGCCGGAGCAGCAGCCCAGTGTTGATAACGATACCATCAGGCAATGGTCACGAGATGTGCGGTACATGTTGGATCAAATGGGGCAAATCGAAACTCTGTCCGACCCCGCCATGCACGCCGTTCTGTATGGCTTGGAACAAATGGCTGGCTATGGTTGGCGGCATGTTGAATCGTTGCCATCGCGCAGCCAGCGGGTGGCTTGGACGCAGGCGATCTATTCGCTTCAGCGTCGTTTGATGGTTTGGCGCCCGGTGTATCAGCTGATCGCTTCCGCAGGCCAGTCCACTGATGGAGCGTTGACAGCCGAGCAGCAGCGTGAGATTCGCCAATCGATTGCCGAGATTCGCGAGTTGCATGAGCGTTTCCCCGATCAAAAACTGTGGCTCGACTACTTGGTGATCGATCAGCTGGAACAGGCTGTCGCCAGCAATGACCCGGCGCGATTGCGAGAGGTGGGGCAGGTGTTTCTCGCTCGCCTGGTTTGGCCAAATCTGCAAGCGGGACAGCGGCAATGGCTGGACGGTCCCGCCTTTCAGCACGCCGCTGAATTGGTGAGCGGGTTTGCAGCGGATCCGATCGACTATTCCGCTCTACTGCAACAAATTGAACGCTGCGAGCAGAACTCCATCGATCTGGTCACCGCCGAAATCGCTCACACCTTGCAAATGCTGTCGCAGTCTTCTCACCCGCTGTCTTCACAGCTGGCGAGCAATCTGGACACTTACTACCGCAATGCAAACATCCGATTCTCGGTCAGTGAGCAGCTATTAAACCACGTCATTCCAGCCGTTGAGCCTCGCAAGATGGACATCAAGGGACAGTTGGCCGGAATGAACGTGACAGGGACCAGCGAAATGCATTCGCGTCACGCCTTGGATCTCAAGGACTGTGGTGACGGCTGGGATGTTCATTTCCAAGCGATGGGGTACGTCGGTGGTCAGCATCAAGCTCAGCATGCTCTGGCTGAAGTCAGCACGCGGCATCATTCCCCTTTTGAAACCGCAACTCCGCTCTCCATTCGCAGGCAACATGTCTCGATGGGGCCGACTTCGCTAAACGTTGACAGTGACTTGAAGCTCGAGGGTGTGCAAACGGATTATCAGCAGTGGCCGCTGCTCCATCAGTTGGTCACCCTGGTCGTGACGGAACAGTATCGTCAGCAGCAGGAGGCGTTGCAGCAGGTCTCGCAACAGCATCTTGAAGAGACGCTGGAAAATGGCATGCAAACCGAACTGTCGAACAGGGTTGATCGTGTCTCCAGTCGCCTCAGCGAAATGGTGCTCGGCCCGCTGGAGCGACTGCGATTGGATCCGCAAGTGACCGACATGCAATCAACGGAGGAACGGCTGATCGCACGTTATCGCGTCGCCGGAGATTTGCAACTGGCTGCCATGACGCCGCGACCACGAGCGGTTGCCGATAACTTGATCAGTGTCCAAGTTCACCAATCCGCACTCAACAATATGCTGGAGCAGCTTTTGCCGCAAGGCGAAGAGATGTCAGCAAAGGAGTTGCTGGAAACCTGCTACGAGTCGTTGGGGCTGGGCACAGCGCAATTTCCCAACCGTCTGCCAGAAGATGTGCGGATTAATCTGGCCAATCATCGTCCTGTCACAGTTGAAATCGAAGACGGAAAGTTCTGGATCACGCTGCGGGTCATTCTGCTGAAAAAGGAACAGGCAGGTGAGCTACGAAAGGTGATTGTCCGCGTCTGTTATGTGCCACAGATCGATGGGTTTGACATCAAGCTGGTTCGTCAGGGGCACTTGAGTCTTTCGGGGCCCGGTTTGTCGCTGGGGCATCGTCTGCCAGCTCGGGCGCTGTTCAACAAGTTGCTGCCTCATGATCAACCGGTGCAGTTAACCAATCCAGAACGGTTGGCCGCTCGACTTCCTGCCGGCACGCGGATCGGTCAATTCGAACTCCGCGATGGTTGGATTGGCATTGCCGTGACCCCAGAGGACTCCGATCTCGCTACCACGCGACGCCCCATCGGGATCCGCTAAAGGACGTTCGTTCGGCTGGGCGGGGCTGGCCTTGCCTGGGCGATGGTTCCGTTGCCGGTTTGCACCACCTGGTTTATCTTGGAAACACAGGGGCATCAAGTACAGCGTACTCCAGAGAGCTGTCCCCGATAAAAAGCTTGCCGGCATTGCTGCACATCGCTTGGTCTTCCGCGGTCATGTTTTCTACCGCAGTGGTGATGACTAGTTTAAGCTGGCCGTCCAATTCAACCAAAGCGGGGCAGGTGTTTTGGCTTGAAAGCGGTGTGCGCCAAGTCACCAGTAATTCCCCGCTGGCCAAGTCGTACATGCGAGTCTCGCCGAACGTCGCTGCCTGGGGCAAAAACATCGCCACAATCAGTCGAGTCCCGTCGGGAGTGAGGATCATGCCATCGGGGACGGCCGGGTCGTCCGTTAAATCAATGATGACTTCACGGGTTCCCAGAGTCCCTGCCTGAATGTCCAGTGGGTACCGCACGATCTGGCGGGTGGGAGAATCGATGTCGATCAGCGATAGCTGGCCATCGACAACAACGGTGGCCTTGCCGTTGCTGCAGAGCTGGTCATCTCGAAGCCGAATCAGCTGGTTGTCGCTGCCGCGATACAGGTAAAGGCCCGCTTTCTTGGTCGCGAATTCTAAGTCTTTGGTGCCAAAGATCAGGTTGTCTTGGTAGACCAAGCCATCGTTGATGATGGTGTTGGTCACATCGTCATCAACCCCACCGATCAATTCTTGCCAGCTCTGGTCGTTGGTGTCAAACAAGCCCAGCGATCGCTCGCAGCCGACAATGAATTGACCTGGCGTTTGGCAGGGAAAGGCAAAGCCGGGGCGACCTGGCAGATCCAACGAAGTGTTCTGCATCGTTTTCAGGTCCAGCAAATTCAAGCTTCCCTGTGTTGCGGTCGCACCATGTTGAATGCCCACCCAAGACAGTTGATTCGGTCCCAGCGGATAAGGGCCTTCTGGCAGAAAGCGAAGCTGGCTGGACATGGGAAAGTCAAGCGGAGTAGTTTCAAGGACTTGGACCACGGTTTTTCCTGTCAGGAGGCTGTGAAAATAAACGGCGCCGAGTTGTTCGCAGAGCTGGATCGCTGGCAGTCAGGATAACGAGTTTCCGTGTGCTGGAACAGGCTATCGATGAAGCTTGCAAACGTGCCAGACTCCCTCGAAAGATCTTGGCTTGATCAGCGCATCAGCCAGCGGTGGCGAGGCTTTTGTGGCAAGCGTTTGTGGCTCTGTCTCAAGAGGCTGGGACATCGAAGTCTTGCAATAGCTTTAATGGCACGCCAATCGAGATCACTTGGACAGCGCCCAAGTATGTGGCTGCTGAATCCGCTTGCATGCCTTCTTTGCGGCAGACAAAGGTCAGTGTCAAGTCGGCTTGAAAGGTCGGCTCGTGGATCTGGCCCGTGTCGCAGTCCATGCCACTGGGCAGGTCAATGGCGACGCGGTAGACAGCCCGCTGGTTGGCAAGCTTGATCGCGCTGGCGTACAGCCCTCGCGGTGCTCCTCTGGCGCCGGTCCCCAACAAGCAATCAACGATCACCGCATCCTGGGGCAGGGCATCTTGCAATGTCTGTTCATTGGAAACCGTTTGCAGTGGCAGGTCGGCTGCAACTGCAATGTTTGCATTGATCGCGGCGTCCCCCGAAAGCGTTTCCAGTTCGACCAGCGAAATCAGCGTGACCTGGCGGCCTGCGAGTTGCAAATGCCGGGCAATGACATAGCCATCGCCGCCATTGTTACCCGGCCCACACAGGATGCAAATCGACGCCTTGCTGGGGGCCTGATGCAAAATCGCTTCGGCGGCACCGCGACCGGCATTTTCCATCAAAATCACGCCCGGCATTCCATACGCTTCGATGGCGGTCTGGTCGATCAGACGGACTTGGTCGCGTTTCATCGCAGGTGCCTGTTTTAATCGAGGAATCTGTTCGTCGAGGATTTCTGGCCAGATCAAATAGCGGAACTTGCCAATCCTGCCGGGAGGACTCAGAATGGTTCGGGCCAATCGCCGGTCTCGTCTCGTTGCGATCGGCAACCCATTGCCAGCACCGCCAGTGTCTGAGGAAGTTACTATGCCACTTTATGAATACGAATGTAATGACTGCGAGCAGTCTGTCGAGGTCCTGGTGCGTCGCCCTGACGAGAAGGTTGAGTGTCCAACGTGTCACAGCGAAAAGATGATTCGCTTGATGAGTGCACCGGCGGCGCCGAACATGAAATCAGGAGGCTCGTTACCAGTGGCTTCCGCGGGGGATGGGGGTGCCTGCGGCGCACCTCGCTGCTGTGGTGGTGGCTGTGACACCGGCTTTTAGTTCTCTGTAACGGATCAAGGTTCTTTAACTGCATGTTTCCGATTTGCTGTTCGGTTCGTGGATGTGGATTACCTTTGGCATCACGCGACGCCGAGGGGCAGTCCTCCGATGCCTCCGGCGGTCTGTTTTGTGACCGAGGGCATCACTTTGAACAAGCCAAAGCGGGCTATTGGAGTCTGCTGCAGCCGCAAGACAAAAAGTCCGCTCAGGCAGGTGATAGCGACGACGCCGTCGAAGCCCGGCGGCGCTGGCTGCAGCGAGGCCATATGCAAGGTCTGGTCGATCGCGTTCGAGAACTCGCTGGCCAGCCCTGCAGTGCGATCGGAGCCCAACAGCCTGGCTGGACAGTGGAACTGGGCTGCGGCGAAGGCACTTTTTCCCAGGCCATCTTTGAATCGGCAGCCCCCGATCATTACTGCGGCGTCGAGCTTTCCAAGAAAGCCTTGCGACTTGCCGCGCGAAGTTGGCCAGCGGCAACCTGGGTGCTGGCCAATGCTGATCGGCGCTTGCCATTTGCCGATCGTTCGATTCAGCATGTCGTGTCCCTGTTTGGAAGACGCCCCTATCAGGAAATCGCCAGAGTGCTGGCTGATGATGCCCGTGTCCTGGTCGTCGTGCCGGGGCCAGAGGACTTGATTGAGCTCCGCCAGCAGGCGCAAGAAGTCGGTCAACGCAAAAGCCGCTGGCAGGCCATCGCTGAACAGTTCGCCGAAGTCGGTTTGGGGCTTCTCTCGCATGAGCAATGGAAACATTCCGTCAGCCTACAGCGCGAGGCCTTGCAGGACGCCATGGCGATGACCTACCGCGCCGTTCGCCGATCTCAGCAGCAACGGATCGAGCAACTTGGCAATGCGGAGGTCACATTGAACGCTGAGATCCTGTTGTTTGACAAAGCCTCGCATGTGCCGACGGTCTAGCAGCCTGTGCTCAGCGGCAGCCGTCAAGTTGATCGCGGGCGCAAGGCAGGTGTTCGGCGCAAGCTATTCCAGGTGACAAGCGTCTTGAAAATCTGTTGCCGCTGGCGTGGCGAGCGTTGCTGTGGTCTCTGGTGGCTTTTTAGAGCCACCGGCAGGCGATCGCGAGCGAGGCCCGCCCTTTTCGCTAGCTGGGCTGTTTTTTTCGAAGATCGGCGGCTTGCTGCTTGAAGACTGGTGGATGGAAAACCCCTTGTCGAGCTATATTGGCGTTGGTGCGACATCCGCCTCTGATTTTGCCTTCCAAATTTGTCCTGAATTGTGGCTCTGCTGATCTCCTGTGAAACTGCCGGAAATCAATCTGTCGATCAGATTGAAGGTCTCAATGTCTCCGAGCAGAATCCTTCGGCAGGCAGCTATCAGCATTGTCGGCGGTTGTGTGAGCTTCAGCAGCGTCCCGGCGTCGCGGATTGCCAGGACGGCGAGATCGCCAAGCAGTTGGCGGACGCTCTTTCAGCGCCCTTGATCAGGCATGATTATCCGCTGTGCTTGATCGATGTGACTTTACCCGTTGGTCACAGGAACCTCTTTGGCGTGCCCGGGTGCTGCGATCTGCCGGATCCTCAGGACGGCTTAGTGCCCGAATTCCACGACCCGCTTGCCCAAGACTTCAACGCGCTCAGTTCGGTGGCTTTTGGCAAAGATGTGCAGCACGGCAGCATGCACGGGAGTCAGGAACCGGTCGATCAGACTTGGTCGCCCCAGCAGCAAGCATTTCTGATTCAATCCATCTACCAGTCGTATCGGCAACGATTGGAAAGCCAATTGAGCGCTTTGATTGACAATGATTCACCCGTCCTGCATCTGTCCGTCCGCACCTTTCCTGGCAAGCGCAATGGCGAGCCCTACCGGACCGACGTTGGTTTGCTGTACGACACCAAGCGAGCCCTGGAGAGCGCTCTGTGTTACGATTGGGTGTACGAGTGCTATGAAGAGACAATCAATCTAAAGCTTCGCCGCAACTATCCCCGACGTGGTTCTGCAGAGTCCATTACCAAAGCCATGCGACGGCTGTTTGGTGAACTGCAATACCTGGGGGTTGAGGTTTGGCTGAACCAGTCCTGGGCCGGACGAGACTCAGTGCGTCGTCAGGAAGCGTTGGCTGCTTTGGGTACATCGCTGCAGGCGGTTTGGCAAGCCTATTACAGCGTGTGAGGTACCGTCGCCAAAAAAAGGGACAGAGGAAGCCTGGCGAGAGTGCCGTTCTGGGGGCAAGCTAGGCGGAGGCCGTCGTTTCGGGCGTGATCACTCATGAGCGCAATCACCGGGCGCGCTCGTCCGCGTTGGATCGTCTGGCCGCAGCGTGCTTGATCAGGCCGCCACGGGAAGTGTGACAAAGGACTGTTCCTGCTGCATGATTTCCGCTGCCAGTTGGTTGTAGTCCGCAGCGCCGTTGCTGTCCGGCGAATATTGGAAGATCGATTGACCGAAACTTGGCGCTTCGGCCAATCGGACGTTGCGGCGAATTCGTGTGTCAAAGAACCGTGCATCACGAAAGAACGCTCGGCCGCCTTTGGTGGATTGGAAGAATTCGTCAATGTCGGTGCTGACTTCCGCCGCCAATCGCGTGTTGGAATCGTACATGCAAAGGAGCACACCGGAGAGCTTCAAACTGTCGTTCAGGCGGCGCGAGACCACCTCGATCGTGCGAAGCAGTTTGCTGAGTCCATGCAGCGCCAAAAAGTGAGGCTGTAAGGGCAGAAAGACTTCGTTCACTGCGACCAAGGCGTTGACCGTCAGGACACCCAGGCTAGGTGGGCAGTCGAGAATCAGGTAATCGAACGGTTCGTCGTCATCTTGGAGTCGATCACGCAGGATCATCTCGCGTCCGACTTCGCCAGCGAGTTCTAGCTCGGCGGCTGCGAGATCAAGGTTGGATGGCACCACTGCCAGATTCTCTGTGACCCATTGACGAGACTCGGCAACGGAGGCCTCTGCACACAGGACCTCGTACATGCTGGGTTGGTTATCCAAGGCGCTGATGCCCAGGTGCAGCGAGGCATGGGCCTGAGGGTCGAGGTCCATCAAGCAAACTCGGCGTCCGTTGGCTGCTAGTGCTGCAGCTACGTTGACGGAACTGGTTGTCTTTCCCACGCCACCTTTTTGGTTGATCACTGCGATGCTTCGCATGGAGTCGCTGCCTTGCTGGAGATGTTTAAATCTGTCGGTTGCCGTGTAGGCAACGTAAGCGTCTCCTTTATCGCTTTGCAAGCAACCAGGTCAACATCGGTTGGCCGTCGAATCACTTCAAGTCGGGTGATACCGGCCGAGAAGTCATGGTGAGCAGGCAAATTGGCCCCTTGAAGGCCAGTCAATGCCTTGGGGTCAGCTTGCGAACTGTGAAAACGCAGCGGGCAGTGCTGTGGCAGCGTAGAAGTCCTGGCAGGCAAGGCGGACCGTTTCGCTGGCTAGCGGGTCCAGACCTGCCGGGCGGGTGGTGGCCGAGCAGAGCAGTTTGCGGAGCAGGTTGCTGTGGCGGCAACGCTACGCAGCCATGTCTCGATCTTGGTTTATGATCGATTGGTAGGCCAACAGAACTTCGTGCAAGTCCGCGTCCAGGGACACGATGTCGTCGGCGAAGTCCTGCAACCAAGTTCGATTGTGTTCAAAGGCATCCATCAACAGTGGCACGAGGACACGCAGCGGAATGCTGCGCGTTTGCTTGGGGCCGGTGCCGGTCAGTTGGTCGAGTTCGCGGTCAAGCCGTGAGGTTTGATCGGCGCTGGCCGCTGGAGATTCGCAGGTCTTTTCAGGGGCCAGGCAGCGTGTTGAGTCCTGTGAAGGCAGCTCGCTCTCCTGGCGACCATCGGCGGACCAGATCTTCCAGTCGGATGGCAATCGAGATTGGTTGTCGCTCATCGATGTTTTATTTTTAGTTCGATTGTCGTTGCTAAGGGTCGTGCTGGGGCAATTAGGACGACCGCAAGCTGTATCGACTTTGGGGAACGGTTGCATCAAGGCGTTTTCCGCAGTTTTCCCAGGCCTTTTGCGTTCAATGCGAATATCTCGGGAAGTCAATACCAATAAAAAACTTTTAATTTTCAGGCTCGACTGGAGGCCGCTTTGTGTCTGTGCCGCCGAACCGATTTTCAACCCTTTGCGTCCCTGCAAACGCCGCCTCCTAAATGTTGAAGTCCAGAAACCAGATCGAGGCCGCTGGTGGCTGCGGCCCATTCGCTCTCGCGATGGAGTTGCTGCAGCCATGGAGGAAGCGAGTTTGCGTAAAACAGGGGGGATGCGTCTTCTGGGGGCGGATTGTTTGGCGTCTGGATGTTGGTTGGATTCCCAGCTTGGGAGGGTGTGAGGCCTGTTTTCCAGCGGGAGGATCGCTCTGATGCTGTGAATTGCTTGCGAACCATGGACAGGAGTGGTGCCGAGATTCGTTTTGCTCTGCTACATTGTTCGTTGTGACGAATCATTTCGTCGCTGCTGGAATGCTCCTACCAAGTGTTTCAGGGACTCCTTTTTACTATCAACTAAGAATCGCATTAGCGTTGAAGTCGATGGTTGCCCATTGCAGAGGAGCGTGGGACAACAATTAGCTTGGCTAAGCGAGACCGGGAACGAAGCGGTTGGTGACATCTTTCGTCATGAAATGGGTTGGCAGCAAGGCTGCCAGCTAATCCTCATGATCGATCGTGACATGAGCTGCAGGACCAAACCACCGGGCAAAACACCGGAAACAGCTGAGACCGACGAATCATGGCAGTCGATCTAGAAGCCATTGCGCGACGCGGGCAATGTGACGTATCTAATCTTAAACTGGCGTTACCTTTACTTGATCAAGGCTACCAGCCGCCGTTCTTAGCCAAGTATCGGCGTGATGAACTGGGCGGATTGGACGAAGCAACGCTTTGGGCTTTGAAAGCTGCCAATGATGCCGAGCAACGGCTCAAGCAGTTTCGCGAGGAATTGCTTGCCAGTTGGCAAGAAACGCCCCTGCAAGACAGTGCAATTGGAGATGCCATTCGCAAGAGCGGTTCCATCCGAACCTTGCAGCGTCTGGCCAAACGACTGCGCCAGGAAAGCGCCGCGGGAACCGACACGCCATCGAATCGATTGGCAGTGCGTTTGCTAAACCCACAGAAAGGTGACGCGAGCGATCCCGCCGAAGTCGCCGCTGCGGTTGAGCAGATCACCGAAGCCGACGAAGCGGTGCAAGAATTGCCAGAGTCCCTGGCCAAGCGATTGACCGGTGATCCGCGAGTCGTCAGCGCCGTCGTTCGTTGGTTGGGCCGCAACGCCAAAATTCATGTGAGCAACGTGCATGATCCGCACGTCAGTGGCGAGAGCGAAACGCAAGCACCACAGACGCAGCAAGCGCAGAAGGCCACCGAGAAAACGGTGTCAGAGACACCAGTTGCCAGCGAGCCAGTTGCCACGGATTCCACTGCAGAGACGACACCAGAGGCCAGTGGCGAAGTTGCTGCTCCAGCGAGTGATTCGGAAGTCAGCGCAGAAGCGGCAGACCCCAAGGACACTCAGCCAGCCAGCGAAGCTCAGCCAGCAGCAGAGGCCGCTCCGGCCAGCGAGGCCGCCGACGCGACTCCATCTGCTGAAACACCAGCTGCTGAAACACCATCTGCTGAAGGCTCTGCTGACGAAGCACCAGCTGCTGAAGCCGACTCCGATTTGCCCGGCTTCACGCCCGACGAAGAGGCCTCGGCTAAGACGGTCGCCTCAGAGGCCAAGCCTGCGAAATCGGTTGCCAAGAAGCAAAAGAAAATCTCTCCGCGCCAGCGTCGTCGCCGCTGGTTGGTCAGTGTGCTCAAACCGCTTGAAGGCAAACGGCTGCAGCCAAGTAAGTTCAGTGCGTTTCAAATTGTGATGCTCGGTCGCGCGTTGCGAAGCCAAGTCGCAGTCTGCGCGTTCCAGTATGACGCTGCCAAATTGGTCGCGGAGATCCGCGAGGTTGTCCAAAGCTTTAATCCCGCTTTGGCTGATCAGCTTGATGAAGTCGTGATGCGTCACGAAGCAGACATTCGCGAAGCTGCCGAATCGGCTTGGTGGGATGAACTGCACGAGAAGGCTTCGACGCGTTTGGTCGGCATTGTCGCCAATCACTTGCGTCGCGAAGTCAATCGTGGTGCCGTCGAATCGAAGGTCGTCATGTCGATCGATGCGGTCGGACCCAAGACCGCTGCGACCGCGATCGTGTCGGCCGATGGGCGTGTGTTGCACGGCGAAGATGTCCCCTGTCAGTTGTCAGGATCGGTTCGCGGGCAAGCTGTTGCCAAGATGGGCGAGCTGATTCATCAGTACAACGTCGATTTGGTTGTGATCAGCAACGGGCCCGCTCGAAGAGCCTGTTTGATTGCCTTGGGCGACTTGATCGCACAGTCGCCGGACAATTCCATCCGCTGGACGTTGGCGGATCGCAGTGGAGCGGACGCGTATTCCAGCAGCGAAGTTGCTGGCAGCGAGATGCGTTCAACGCCGCGCCGTTTTCGCGCTGCGGCTTGGATCGCATTTTCCGTCCTGTATCCCGCCCAGGCTTACGCCAAAGTGGATCCATTGCGATTGCGTTTGGCGTCCTTCCAAAGCGAACTTTCCGACGATGCTTTGGCTGAACAGCTCTGTACAGTGCTTTCAGGCGCTTCGTCTCAAGGGGGAGTGGATGTCAACGCTGCTCCGGGAGCTTGGTTGCAGCAGATGCCCGGCGTTGGCGAAGCGGTCGCACAGGAGCTGGTTGCCAAACGCCAGGAGTCCTTGATTGGATCGCGAGCTGATCTTGAACGCCTGGCCAGCTGGCCCTCGGCGGTTGATTCTCGTCAGGCCATTCCGTTCTTGCGCGTTTACAACAGCGAGGAAGTGTTGGACGGGACGCTGATCCATCCCGACGATTATGGGTTGGCAAAGAAACTGGCCAAAGCGTTGGAAGTTGAACTGCCGCCCGCCTGCCCGCCCGGTTACACCGCGCCCAGTTACGAAGCTCCGCAGCCAGAAGTTCAACTGGTCGACGCGACGCAGCCCGCTGGACCTGCCGCCGTCGAAGACTTTGACACCGCCGGTGCCAAGGCTGGCGAGTTCCAACTTGATGCCGCCGAACCCGAATCAGAACCCGTTGGCGATGGCGCCGAAACGGAAGCCGCCGAGCCAAGCTCGGAAACAAGCACCGAAGCTGTTGCCGAGCCAGTTGCAGAAGCAGCTCCAGCTGCCGAAGAGGCTTCAGCTGCCGAAGAGACTCCAGCTGCCGAAGAGACTCCAGTTGCCGAAGAGACTCCAGTTGCCGAAGAGACTCCAGTTGCCGAAGAGACTTTAGCTGCCGAAGAGACTCCAGTTGCCGAAGAGACTCCAGTTGCCGAAGAGACTTCAGTTGCCGATTCGTCAGCCAGCGAAGCGTCTGCGGTTGCTGAACGTGTCGTGCGGCCTCGTCCCGCGCAGGAAAAAATTGACAAGTGCGTCAAGGAATGGCAGATCGGCCGACATCGCTCCAACCAAGTGATCAATTGGCTCTGTGATCCCTTCGCCGAATCGACCACCGATGGCAATGTGCCAGCGGTTTTGAAAACCATGCCGACGCTCAAAACGCTCCGTCCTGGAGACGAAGTGATTGGCGTTGTGGTCGGCGTCATGAACTTTGGCGTCTTCGTTGAATTGGCTCCCGATTGCAGTGGGCTCATTCACGTCAGTCGGTTGAGCGATGGTTACGTTGAAGACCTCAACGAAGCCGTTCAGGTTGGTGACGTCGTGACCG
Organism: Stieleria bergensis; assembly: GCA_007745635.1. Taxonomy (GTDB): domain Bacteria; phylum Planctomycetota; class Planctomycetia; order Pirellulales; family Pirellulaceae; genus Stieleria; species Stieleria bergensis. The sequence continues at coordinate 4,333,605 of CP036272.1, read as the reverse complement.
CCTGGGTGACTGGGATTGACGAAAAACGTCGCCGCGTTGGTTTGAGCGCTCTGTCGCCGGAACAGGAAGAGAACCTGAAAGAACGTCGCCAGCAAGAGTCAAACTCTCGTGGTGGGCGCGGCAATGCACGTGGCGGTCAAAGTCGCGGCGGGCAGCGTCAAGGCGGCAAGCCAGACGCTCGACAAGGCGGTCAAGGCCGCTCCGGTGGTGGTCAGGCTCGTTCTGGCGGTGGCGGTGGCGGTGGTGATCGGAAAAGTGGCGGTCGAGGCGGTGATGGCCGCGGCGGCGATCGCAATCGATCCGGTCAGCGTCGTGATGGTCGCCAACGCGGTGGAAATCGCAAAGAGCGACATCCCGAGTCCTATCGCGTGGTCGCTAAACCAGAAGCCAAGCCGATTACCGATGCGATGCAAAAAGGGGACGAACCCTTGAGGTCCTTCGGTGACCTTCTGCAGTTCTACTCCGGAGGCGATCAGCCAGAATCCAACAAAGGTGGCAAAAAGGGCGGCAAGAAAGGCGGTAAGAAAAAGGACAAAGGCCCGCAAGCCGACAGCCAACCGGCTCCTGAGGCAGCGCCGCAGACGCCGGCTGTCGATCAGCAGCCTGTCTCAACGCAGCCAGTGCCAGAACAGCCAGTGGCTCCACAGGCTGCCGAAGCCAAACCGGTTGACGCTCCACAGGCCTCTGCTACCAGCCCTGAAAACACCAGCACTGAAAATACCGGCCCTGAAAGCACCAACAAGGATGCGGCTGCCAAATCGGAGGACTCCTGATGAGTGACGATTTCAAGGCTCGTTTTGAATCGGCCATCCAACGCGGACAGAATCGCCGCGAGCAGGCTGCGAATCAGTCTCGCAAAGCTGAGATGACCGAAGAGGAATTGAAGCGGTTGCACACCTCGTTTCGCTTGGCTTTGTCCGATCGCATTGAATCGAAAGTGAACGATATCATTGATGCGTTTCCCGGGTTTCGCCACGAAGCGATGTTTGGTGAAGTGGGTTGGGGATCGGCTTGTTACCGAGACGACTTGCATTTAGAAAGCGGTCGTCGCACCAATCAGTACAGTCGCTTCGAAATGGTGATTCGCCCAATCTCTGACCTAAAGGTCTTGGATTTGAAGGGCAAGGGCACCATTAAGAATCGTGAACTGTTCAATCGTTCGCTGTTCCGTCAGATCAGTGAAGTGGATGTGGTGGAGTTCGAGCAGGTCATTGATGCTTGGACGATTGAATACGCCGAGCAGTTTGCTGCCAAGATAGGCTAAGTGCCATCGCTCACCGGCTGGAGCCCCAGTCGGTGAATCAACGGTTCAATCATGATTGAAAGAGACGCTTAGCCATGAAGGTTTTTGAACTCAATCACGTCGCCTTGCATGTGGCCGACGTGGAATCCAGCATTGCATTTTATCGTGATGTCATGCGATTCCCGATGATGGATCGCCCTGCGTTTGATTTTCCCGGTGCGTGGTTTCGTCTGGGCGTGAATCAGGAATTGCATTTGATTGGCGATCGTGATTTGCCTGTGCATTCAGCGCATCGCGGCACTCACTTTGCGCTGTTCACCGAAGATCTGGACGCCTGGGAACAGCATCTTGACGCTCAAGCAGCCACGCGGTTGCCACGCCGCGTCCGTCCCGATGGCGCCCAGCAGACCTTTGTCCAAGATCCCGATGGCCACTGGATCGAACTCTGCGTCCCCCCCTAATCCAATCGCCCTTTCCACTGCCACGGTTGCTTTCAGCAACACCCTTCCGCCAGCGGGAGAGTGCAGTCAACGAAACGACATCGGCATCTGCAATAAAACGGGCCGAACGGCCTGCGAGGAATGGGGCCAGAGCGGTCCCAGATCGACCTATGCCAATATCTTTTCCACTCGGTTGAAGGGCCTGTCTTGGGGGCCCAGCTTCTTTTCGCAGCCAATGCTCTCTAGCACGGTGTTGTAAACGTCGATCCCTTCTGCGTTGACGGCGATTTGCTGTCCGGTGCGCACTCGGCCTTTCGCCGAACTCATGGCGTGAAAGACTCCTGACAGCTCACGCTTGACATCATTGTGTCTGCCATCGCCAGATTCGGTGCTGACGGTCAGGCAACTGTTTTCCAATGCACTGCGTCCATTGGCATCTTGGATTTGATCCAGCAGGGTTAGGAAATACCCGACCTCACGCATCTTCATGTGCGCGTGGGCACGCAGCTGTTGATTGTCTCGTTGCGGTTGGAATCGATGCCACCATTCATGGCTGCATCCGCCACTACCGCTTTTGCCCAGTTCCTGTGCGTCGTTGAATGAGTAGACCAGTCGATTGTCGTATCGATAATCGCCCTTCATTCGCAATCGTTCGCCAGCGGCAAGAAAGGTGACGGAGCCGAAGCGAACCCGATCCAGCTCAATCGCGACGGCGTACAACTCCGCCATCAAACGCCATTCGCGGACCAGGTCGTCGAGGTGCATGTCCAGGCCTTCGCCGCCTGGATCTGCGGCACCGCCGTGGGCCAGGGAACTTGCGTCGGGCAACTGGGGCGCTCGCGGGTCAACCTCGATCTGTTGGTAAGCACGTCGTTCGTATTCGCGAACCCGATCCAGGTGATCGGCGATGCGAGTGCGCGACGCGCCGCCGAGAGGGGATCGGTTGCCCGAGTAGAATTTGTACTGCTGAATCACGCTGTCGAGCACACTGCGGTCGATCCGTTTGCTGGCATCATCGGTGGCAACGTCAATGCGTCCAAAAACGCGTTCAAAGAGGTTGCGCGGGTGTTCTTGCATGGTGGCGGCGACGGTGCCGTCTTCGTTATAGCTATGAACGAACCGGCTGACTCGGCTGCGACGAAAGAAGGTTCCCGCAACCACCGTTGGGACGACGCCTTGTGGCAACCCATTCGGGTGAAACTGTTTGCGAATCACTTGATCGATCGACGCACCACCGGCTTTGGCTTCACCGTCGGGCGGGGTGGCGGTGAACGAAGCGGAGGCACCGTCGAAGTGTGCATTGATACCCGATTCATCGCAGCGAACATGGTCCACACCACGCATGATCAACAGTTTGTCGGCCAGCGGTTTGAGCGGTTCTAGCACGCCATCAAAGCCTTCTTCTTGCAGCGGCGCTGGGATACCAAGGCCAAAGAAAACATTGAAGGCACGTTCGGGAACTGCCTGGGCGTCTGCGGCGAAGGCCTGCTTGCCTTGCATTTCCTCTAGCAAGGGCAAGCCGATTAAGACAGAACCGGCACCGCGTAACATGGTTCGACGATGAAGCTTCATCTGATTTCGTTCTGGATAGGAATGATGTCGGATTGAGACGTGAATCAACAGCTTGGTGAGCGCTGTTGGCAACTTGTACTACGGAGTCCTTCGTCCGGGCAGGATCAGTGGACTGACAGCCATCGCTTCGATGACGGCTTGATAGGTGCCACCGTTTTCGGCGGCTTGTTTAGCAATCTGCGTGACGAAGGGGGCATCTTCACTGGTCAGTGGGCGACCCTTGGCGAACTGGCACAGTTTCCAAACCAGCGTGTGATGCACGCGGGGATGATTGGCCAACGTGTCCATCAATTGTGCGGAGGTTGAAAACAGCAGTGGTTTTGCGGTGCCGGGAATCAGGATGTCGCCATCTTCACGCAATGCGTTGCCGTGATGATCACGCTGCATGAAGCTTCCCAGGCCATCGAACTTTTCCAGCCCAAAGGCCAAGGGTTCGAATCGCTGGTGGCAGCCTCCGCACGCTTGGTTCTGGATTCGTTTTTCACTGATCTCGCGAGCCGAGACGTTTGCGGTGGCAGCGACCGGCGACGTGTCGACACAGGGCGGCGGGTCGTTGACGGTCCCTCGCAGCAGTTCTTTAAGCACAAACAGGCCGCGAGTCACCATCGATGCTTCGTCGCCGCCGATCGAAAGCACGCTGCCATGAGTCAGCAAGCCGCCGCGATGAGCAACCTTGGACAGATCGTAGCGCTGCCAACCGTCAGCCTGAGGGGATAAGCCATAATGCTTCGCAAGGCGTGGTGTACAGAACGTGTATTGAGTGTTTAACAGAGCGGTCAGGGCACGCTTTTCCTCCCAAATCACCGCTCGAAAAAACTTCAGCGTTTCCGTTTGCATTTCAGCCGCAAGCGGTGGTCTCCAGTTGGGGAACCGTTGCTCGTTGGGCTGCAGTGAGTCCAAGTGCTTGAGGTTCAGCCATTGCGAAAGAAAGTCCTCCGAATGCTCGATCGCTTGGGGGGACGCCAAGAGCCGTTGGACGTGACGCCGAATGTTATCCGAATCACGCAGCTGTCCCCGTTTTGCCGCCGCTAAAAGCGGTGCATCAGGCGGAGCCCCACAGACCAGGTAGCTCAGCCGATTGGCAATTTCGTAATCGTCTAGGAAGGCAGCGGCGCCTCGGCGATCTTGATTTTCGATCCGGTAGAGAAACCGTGGTGACTGTAACAAGGCTTGTAGCGTCGCACGACAGGCCGCTTCGTAGTCACCGCCGGCGGCAGCGACCGAGGTTGAGATGCCGCGCAAAGAATCGATTTCCTGATCGCTTAGAGGGCCTCTCAGGATCTGTGTTCCCATGGATTGGATCAGGCCACGCATCTCGTTGTCCGTCAGGAGCGCTCGATGGCCGAACGGTTTAACAAATGCCACCACATCCATTTGCGCGACGATCTGTTTGGCCAGCTGGTTGTAGGTCTCGATATGATTCAGGTCCACCGTCAAGTTGTAGGCGGTGTTTTGGAACCCGTCGGCTCGCAAATCCTGCGGCAATTTCATTTTCGCAGCCTTGGCGATATCGATCCCGACGGCGGCTCGTACGCTGCGGATGTACTCCGGGGTGGTCAGCCGCCGGACAAAGAACGGTTGCTGAGCATTGTATTGGTAGTCGGCTGGATCAATTTGCCCTTCTGTCCAGACCGCGTCGTCTTTCAGCCAACGCTTTATGGCTTGCTTTTCGTCGGCTTGTAAGGGTGGTCGATCCTTCGGCATTTCGTCATTGAGAATCGAAAGCCAAAAAGGGTTCTCGTCGAGCGAGTCAACATCAATCAGTTCTCGAAAATTCTCGCTGTCTTGGTCCAGGATCAAATCACCTTCCGCCGTGGCTGGGTCATGGCATTGCAGGCAGTTCTTGGCGACAACTGGGGCAACGGATTGACGAAAATGCTGTTCAAGCTTGGCGAGTCGAAGCTCCTGCGGTGAAATCGGCTTGGGGTTGTGTCCCTGTTGGAAGAGCATTGCGACCTGGGGTTGGCTGATCGGCCGATCGTAAATGGAAACGTTCAATAGCTTGCCTTGCCAAGGACGGCCACCGGTGACTTCGTTACCCAGCGCTAACTTGGCTTTGTTGTTCCAGTTGGCAAGCGTACCGTTTGCGTTGCCCTTGGCGGCTAGTTGGCCGTTTAAGTAGATCCGGGTTTGGCCATCGCTTGCACGGGTGAACACCAAGTGGGTGCGGCTGCGCGTGGCAGTGCCGCTGGGAGTGGACAGAGAGGGGAGGCCGTTTGCACTGGTTTTTGTTGTTCGAAAACGGACATCAAAGCGATTGCCATCCTGGCCGATGGTAAAGTTGCGCTCGGTGGGGCTTAGAGAGAGTGTTACGATCCGCGCGGGTCCCGATTGATCCACTTTACCAGGCTCACACCACAGAGAGACGGTGACGGCGCCGGTGCTGCGGATTGCGCGAGAGAGTTTTTCGGCGGGCTGTTTGGTGCTCAGAAAACCGTCGCCACGCAACAGCAGCACCGCTGGTTCGGAGACCGGCTTGGCCGCACCGATCGGGGCGAGTTGTAACGCAAACGAATTGGCAGAGCTGGTGACGGTGCCAGACGCTTGATTGATCGTGCGCTCGCTGAATGAAAACGCAGCGATTGGGGCGGGCAACGATGGTTGCTGTGAGTGGCCGGGGCTTGCCAATGCGTTGGCCATCAAGATCAAGCATGCGGTCGTCCACAGCTTGAAATAGGCTGACAGTTTCAGTTGGCAGTGGGCGGGCGAGAAACGTTTTCGTATCCAACGCATTTGAAGAGAGCATCCGAAGGTGACGAGAGATGCGTGCGCATCGAAAATCAACGGCAACCTTCAGTGTAACGTTTTTGAAATCGAGCTGCTGATGTTTCAAGAGGGGCGGTGTCTGCTGTTGGATCGATTGTTAGGCGTTGATCACCGACGGCGCAGCGCTTGACGTAGTGTCTGTGAGTCGGACGTTGGTGACTTTCTGGAGCGAGGGCGAGATTTGTCCTCTAAATTGGGGGCTGTTTTTGACGGAATTTGGTTTCTGAGCGAGTTCATCTTTCGCACAGGAGTGACAAGACGCCATAATGGTTTGAACTTGTTTCTCCTCATTTGAGCCTAGGATTATGATTCGAAGCACGCTTTCATCTCAAATCGTCTTTGCGGTTGCCTTCTCCGTTTATGTGACTGGCGGTCTGCTGGTGCCTGGGGGCACTCCCGGCGTCTTTGCTCAAGAAGAACAGGCAGACGACAAACCCGCTCAATCCGATGCCCCTGCCAAGCCTGTGGATGATGATCCTCTGGGGTTGAATGCAGCGGATGAGGATGCGGGGCAATCGTTGTTGGACGAAGCCGTGGTGCAGCGTTTTGATGCGAAGTCTGTTCGCCAATTGAAAGACATCGAATCAAAGCTTCGCGGAGCCTTGAAGAAAGGCGTCAGCGGCGAGAACGAATCGTTCGCCCGCAAGATGCTCGGTTCCGTCTTGCTGCAGCAAAGTCAATTGATCGTTCAGGAGATTCCCAAGGCTCGCGGAGCCCGGCAACTGGAGCTGCGTGACGATGCCTTGCGGGTCTTGCAGAGTGCTGTCAAAGCGGATGACGAATTGGTTGAAGCCTACTTGATGATCGCTCGATTGAATCTTTCGCCCGGTGGCGACAAAACTGCGGTTGCCGAAGCGACGACCAAAGCCATTGAATTACTGGAAGACAATCCTGTTGAGCGGAGTGCGGCCTACGTGCTGAGAGCCCTGACATGGGATCCGACTCAAGACGACAAGATCTTGGGCGACTTGGATGATGCCATCCGTGACGATCCCGCAAACATGGAAGCCTACCAAGCTCGAGCGGCATTGCGGTTGAAGTTTGACGACGTTGACGGCGCTGTTGACGACATGGAAAAGATTCTTGAAAAGAATCCCACCAATCAACAGATCGCTCAAGTTGTCGTTCAGAAGCTTGCGGAAATGGAACGCCTTGACGATGCAGCCAAATTATTGAGCAAGGCGTTGGAGGCCAAACCCAGCGAAGGTTTGTATCGCATGCGAGCGATCGTTTATCGCATGCTGCAAAAAGACGACCAGGCGATGGCTGACTTGAACAAAGCCTTGGCCATGCAGCCTAAGGACCCCTTGGCATTGTTACAACGTGCCAACATCGCGCTCTCACGCGACGATGTTCAGGCTGCCAAGCGTGATTTGCGAGCGGCAGAGAAAATTGCTCCGGGAGTTGCCGCTGCCGATCAAGCGATTGAAGTTCGCTGCTACATTGCCTTGCAAGAAGGGCGGATGGCCGATGCAATCAACGAAATGCAAAAACTGGTTCAACGTGACCCCAGCAGCATGCCCCGAACCTTGCAACTGGCCAGCCTTTACTTAGAAGACGATCGGACCGAAAAAGGCATCGATTTGCTGACGTCGATTCTTGATCGTGATCCAACCAACGGTTCCGCGTTGCGAATGCGTGCCGGGGCCTACCTGTCCACCGGAGAACATCGTCAGGCGATTGCTGATTACGAACTCGCTCTCGAAGAGATGGGTGACGACGAGTCGGACGCCGTGCTGTCAAACATCTTGAATAACTTGGCTTGGGTGCTGGCTACCAGCCCCAACGATGATCTGCGTGATGCCGAAAAAGCCATCAAATTCGGCCTGCGTGCTGTCGAAGTCACCGAGGAGAAAGAAGCTCACATCTTGAGCACTCTTGCCGCCGGATACGCCGAAGCCGGTAACTTTGAGAAGGCGATCGAATGGAGCAAGCGAGCCGTTGCACTGGGCGAGAAGGACGAAAATCCACAGATCGACCAGCTCAAGGAAGAGCTCGAGAGCTACCAAAAGGGCAAGCCTTGGCGCGAGAAGCAAGAGACCGAGGAGAATGACGTGCCGATTCTAAGTGAAGACGATCTGATCGACACTTAATCCGCCACCTTCCGTCATCATACTGCGTTGTGTTAGATTGGTTGCACTCTTGATTGGCAACCATTTCCGCGCACAACGCAGTGAAAATGAAGTACGGAATTTGCAATGAAACGTTTGGCGATCTGCCGCTTGAGCAATCGCTGCAGATGGCGCGTGATGCCGGCTATACCGGCTGGGAAGTCGCCCCCTTCATGCTGACCGACGACGTCGTGTCGTTTTCTAATCAGCAGCGTCTGGATTATCGACGGCAGGTCGAAGACGCCGGGTTTTCTATCATCGGCTTGCACTGGTTGCTGGCCAAGACAGAAGGCTTTCACTTGACCACGCTTGACACGCAGGTGCTTGATCGTACCAGCGAGTATCTTGGTCAGCTCGCCAAGTTGTGCCGCGATCTGGGCGGTGACTTGATGGTGTTAGGGTCGCCGCATCAGCGGAATTTTCCCGACACTCAGTCCGAACAACAGGCGATGGAGTCCGCCGCACGCTGCTTGGCGGCCGCTGTGCCCGCGCTTGAGGAACATCAGGTTCGGATTGCCATCGAACCGTTGGGCCGTGGCGAAGGGAACTTTCTAAACACCGCCCAAGCTGGTCGCCAGTTGATGGAAATGGTTGACAGCCAATGGGTGCAGTTGCATCTGGACGTCAAAGCCATGAGCGACGAAGGTTTACCTATCGATCAGATCATCATCGACAACGCAGAGGCGATGATTCACTTTCATGCCAATGATCCGAACTTGTTGGGCCCTGGTATGGGAGAAGTCGATTTTGAGCCGATTTTCAAAGCGCTGAAACAAGTTGACTACGACGGTTGGGTGAGCGTTGAAGTCTTTGACTATGCCCTCGGCGCCGAACAGATCTTGCGGCAAAGCATGGACAACATGATCGCCGCAACGTAGGATGCCGTGATCGCACGCACCAATGCTTAGAAACTTCTCACCCCCCCAGAAAAAGCACGGCACCTGGCGAGGTTGCTGCGTGCTTGCACGCATGCGGGATAGGGTGGTCATTTCGATTCGCATCCTGGCTCGAGCAACTTGTCGCTTCCATCGAGAGCGTGTTTTGGGGTAAACTCTGCGCCCTTCCTGATCGTTCCTCTCAAGTTCTTGCCCGCCAGATCACACCACGCTCATGAACGCTACCAACGAGACTGAACACGCTGCCGTTGCCGAAAACGCCGCGTCTGATGGCCAGCAGTCCGTGGATTATCAAAAGCCCGAGTCGAGTTGGAAACAGATGCGAACCAGCGAAGACTGGTTTGCCATCTGGTGTGGCGGATTCATTCTGGCGGTGGCCTTTGCCGCGATCTGGTTTGCCAAACCGGCGGACTGGAGCCAGCGGGTTGCAGACGCCAAGGAGAGTGGTCAGTCTGCCAAGATCGATTCGCTGTTGAAGCCATACTTGGCAAAGCCAGGGAAATGGGGTCAGAAGCCCAAGGATGTGCAGCAAGAAGCCTTCCAAGTTCAGAGCAACAATCCGATCGCCGCGTTCTATCAGCCAGCGTCGGGTGACGCGCCCGCGTCGACGCCGATCGTCGGTGTGCTGGGGGCTGGTGTCCTGATCTGGGTGTTGTTTACCGTGGCCATGTGGCTGCGAAAGAAGGACGCGGGTGGGTTTGCAAAGGGTTTCCCAGTCGTCTTCCTGTTGGCAACGTTGGCCTATGTGTTGGCAGGCCATGCGGCCGTGAAAGCGTTTAATTTGGAATACGCGTTGTGGGCGTTAGCGATCGGATTGGTGATCTCCAACACCGTGGGCACGCCCAAGTGGTTGCGACCGGCGGCGCAGTCGGAGTTTTTCATCAAGACCGGCTTGGTGGTCATGGGCGCGGGCGTTTTAATGTCCAAGCTGGTCGCCTTGGGGCCTCCGGGAATCGCGGTCGCCTGGGTGGTCACGCCAATCGTGTTGGTTAGCACGTATGTGTTTGGCCAGAAGGTGTTGAAGATGAAGTCACGTTCTTTGAACATGGTGATCAGTGCCGACATGTCGGTCTGTGGTGTTTCCGCAGCGATCGCGACGGCGGCGGCTTGCAAAGCAAAGAAGGAAGAGTTGTCATCAGCGATTGGACTGTCGTTGGGGTTCACGGTCATCATGATGGTGATCATGCCGTTTGCGATCAACTCGATGAATTTGCCACCGAAAGTAGCTGGTGCGTGGATTGGCGGCACGATTGATGCCACCGGAGCGGTTGCCGTGGCCGGTGACATGTTGGCATTGGAACCCGTTGCCGATGCGGCCCAGATCGGCGGGGCCCAGAGTGGCGCGGTCCCACCAACGGGCGACAGCGGCGCGGTTGCCAAAGCTGCGACCGACGAGGCCGTTCAAGTTGCGGTGACCATCAAGATGATTCAAAACATTCTGATTGGCTTGACGGCGTTTTTCGTTGCGCTGTACTGGGTGCGCTACGTCGATCGATCTGCGTCAGCAGACCAGAAATCGATTGGGCTGTCTGAAATCTGGTATCGCTTTCCCAAGTTTGTCTTTGGGTTTGTGGTCGCTTCGGTGATCTTCTCGTTGTTGTATTCGAATTTGACCGGCGGCGACGTGATGATTTCATCGATGATCAAGCAGTCATCAAAAGTGCTTCGCGGCTGGCTGTTTTGTTTGGCCTTTGTCAGTATCGGGCTGGAAATCAATTTCAAGCAGTTGTTGCCGCATTTCCGCGATGGCAAACCCGTGATGCTGTACATCTGTGGTCAGTCGCTGAACATTCTGTTGACGTTCCTGATGGCCTGGGCTGTCTTTGGAGGCTAACGTGATGTTAGAGACAACGAGCCAGTCATTGCCGAATCCTTGGCGAGGCCGATTGCAGTTGCTGTTGATCGTCCTTGCGCTGGGACTGGTCTACACGTTTGTCTTGCCTTGGTTGGCCGGCACAGATCTTGTTCGGCAACGCAACCAGCGCTATGAGGATCTGGGCATCGACCCGGCAGCAACCTTTTACACGGACCATCCGATGGTCGATCAGTTGCTGCGTGATCAATAAGGCATTGTCGCCTGCATCAGCGGGGATGGTCAGCTGAGCGCATCCGTTGGGCGATTACATGCGGGGGACGACGTTGATTCCCAGCAGGGTTAACGCTTGTTTGAGCACCCGTCCGGTCAACACGACCAAGCCCAGTCGCGTGTCTTGAATTTCCTGCGATGGGGCGTTCTTGACGTGGCACTGATTGTTGAACTTGGCGAATGCTTCAGCGGTGCTGTAGACGTAATCCACCAGTTGGTTGGGGGCGTAGTCTTGGTAGACGTTTTGCAAGGCTTCTTCGAAACGCAGCAACTCAATCGCCAGGGCGCGTTCGGCCGGTTCGGTGATTGTCAGGCCATTGGATTCAATTCGCTGTTGCACTTCGGCTTCGTCCACTCCGACGACACGGAGAATACTGCTTGCTCTGGCGTAGCTGTATTGTGCGTAGGCTGCGGTATTGCCGGTTAACTGAACCATTTTGGTCAGGCTGAATTTGTAATCGCTGGTCCGATCATGCGACAGGTCGGCATACTTAATCGCTCCGACGCCGACAGCTTCAGCAATCGCCTTTTGCTCGGTCGATTCCATCGGTGGATCAAAATTGGCGACACGATCAGGATCGCAAACGACTTGATATGCAGCATCGACGGCGTCATCAATGAGGCTTTCGAGTCCAATCAGGGAACCGCTGCGCGTCTTCATGGGCTTGCCGTCTTCGCCCAGGACGGTGCCAAAACTGACGTGAACCAGTTTGGCATCGGTCAGCTTCAGAGTATCGGCGACGACGAACAGTTTTTGGAAGTGTTCGCCTTGCCTGGCATCAACCACGTACAGCACTTCGTCCGGCTGGAAGGTGTCTTGGCGATATTTCAGAGTCGCCAGATCTGTCGTTGCGTACAGGAACGCCCCATCGCGTTTGCGGATGATCATGGGGCTATCGAATTGCTCCAAGAAGACACAGATGGCGCCATCGCTTTCGGTGGCCAGTCCTTGCTGGATCAAGTCGTCGACCAAGCCAGCCAGCATCGGATGGTAAAACGATTCACCGAGTGTGTGATCAAAATCAACGTTTAACCGCGCGTAAACGCGATTGATTTCGTCTTTGCAGTGCGGCAGGAACTCTTCCCACAGCTCCTGATTCTTGGCATCGCCCGCGTGCAATTTAGAGGTTTCCATCAGGACGGCCGTGCCGATGTCCGGATGCTGCTCGGCGCGCTGCGACATCACGGGGTCGGCTTCGGTGGCGGCGATCGATTCTTGGGCGGACTGCAGGCTAGCCTCGGTGGCTTGGACTTTCCGCCGCAGTGCTTCGGCGGATTTGCGTTTTTTCTTCGCTTCCTTTCCTTCGGCGACTTCGGCTTCTGCTGCGGCCGCCTGGTGTTGCGTTTTCAGCGTTTCGATTTCCGCCGCCAGCGTCTCTAAGCTGGCTTTGGCTTTCTGGTATCCCATCAAGTGATGCACAATGCGATACAGCTTGGCCAGTTCCGGGACAGGATCTTGGGCAACGGTTTCGGCATCACCAAAGTGTTTGTAGCCGTAGATAATGATACCGAACTGCGTTCCCCAGTCGCCAAGGTGGTTGTCGGTGACGACATCGTGTCCAAGGAATCGCAGCGTCTGGGCTAAGCAGTATCCGATGACTGTCGTGCGGATGTGCCCGACGTGCATTGGCTTGGCAACGTTCGGCGACGAGTAGTCGATCAGAATCTTCTTCGGCGCGGCCGTCTTTTGTACCAAGCAACGATCATCGCTGATCATTTGTTGCATGGTTTGCTCAAGAAACGGCTGCGACAATTTCAGGTTGATGAACCCGGGGCCGGCGATTTCGGGCGCTTCGCATCGATCATTCAAGTCGATCTGTTGGAGCACCTGTTCGGCAACTTGACGGGGATTGAGTCCCTCGACAAGTTTGCCGATCGGCATCGCGAAATTGGCCTGATAGTCACCGAACTTGGGATTCGCAGCCGGGCGAATCATGTCGGAAAACTGCTGCGGCGATTCCAGCTGTGATGCAAAAGAGCACTGAGCGATCGCTTCGGCGAAACGCTGGCTAAACAACGAGGGAAGATGCATGGGGCGGTCTAATCGTGATAGCTTACGAGGCCGAGACGCCGAGATCGGCCAATTCGATGGTGGTGCCGTCGGCCCACAGAGATTCTAGATCGTAGTATTCACGTGTTTCTTCATCGAACAGGTGAACGACCACGTTGCCGTAGTCCAAGACAATCCAGCGGCTCTCGTCGTAGCCTTCGACGCCAAGGCGGGTTTCACCCAGCTCTTTTTTCAGAGCCGCTTCGATTTGGTCGCTGATCGCGTGCAGCTGCCGACGGCTTTGCCCGGTCGCTAGCACGAATAAATCGAACTCCGAAGACTGACCGCATACGTCGATCACCGTGACATCGGTGGACTTGTTGTCCAAGGCCACCTGTGCGGCGGTGGACGCAAGTTTACGACTGCCCTCTACGCCATGTGGTCGCACGGAGCGCGAAGGAGTGGCCATGGGGTCGGCTGAATTGGATGGTTGTTGATTTGTCATGGCCACAGTCTAGCAATTTTGGGCTTTCTGTCAGGGGCCAGTTGCAATTCTGTTCGCACATCCCAGGGCAATTGGGTTAAACTATCGGCATCGGGAAAGATGACAGGGTGCAGCCCCCCTCTGGATGCCTGCCAGCTGAGCGACCCTTTCGGGGCATCGGCTTACGGCATTGTTTTGTCCGCATTGGCCGGACAGATGCACGAGGGCAATTTTTAGCAGGCGATTTTCAGAAGGCCATTTTCAGAAGGCAAGTGTCGGCGTGTTGAAGTCGCAGTGCTTCTGCGGCCGTGTTCCATGGCTGTCGCTCGGTCAACTCAGGTGAAGTGTGGCATCCGTCGCATGCGGGCAAAGTGACGCACTTACGTCGGCCAGCGAGTCGGATAGCCACCAAAAGGAGCGTTTTGCTGCTAGGAATGTTCACCGAAAGCTCGCAGAATTTCGTTTCGTTGTTAGACTTCGCACGTTGACTTAACCGGGGCCATTCGCCTTGGTTGCCGACGTCAATGCGGAGACTGGAGATTGAACCCCGCTTGGAGGCTTGCCCGTTTGAGGGGCGTCCGCCGATCGGTCGCGTGTTTCATTGTGTCACTCGGTTCCGATACATCCCACCCCCGCCACTTTGCGTTTGAATCGTCAATGGATCGTTGTTCTGTGACTTCAGAGTTGCTGAAGCACGCTACGGAATGACTTCCTGGATGGCGCTTAGTCAATCACCCCACCAACACCTTTCATTCAAGGCATGTCCGCAATGGAAAAACAATCAAAGACGCAACAAGATCAGCAAGCTGCGAACCGCCGTCAATTTCTTCGTACCGGTTCAGCAATCTCCGCTGGTGTTGCAGGTGCAGCAGCGATGACTCGTCCGGTTCGTGGTGCCGAGCCTGATTCGAAAGAAGACAACATCCGCATTGGGATCGTTGGTCTGGGTGGCCGTGGGACAGGGGCGTTGAACAATACGCTCACGATCAACAACAACATCGAAATTGTTGCCACCGCAGACATCGACCCCAACAAAAAGAACGTCCTGCAGCGTCTGAAGCAGACCTACGGTGACAAGGTGAATGTCAAAGAAGAAGACAATCACGTCGGCTTGGATGCTTACAAGCGCGTTCTGGACAACAAGAACGTTGACTTGGTGCTGATGACCACGCCTCCTGGTTTCCGCCCGCAGTACGTTTTGGAAGCCGTTGAAGCTGGCAAGCACGTTTTTGCTGAAAAGCCAAGTTGCGTTGATGTTGCTGGCTACCACACCTGCGTCAAGGCGCACGAGTTGGCCAAGAAAAACAAAACGGGCATCGTCACTGGAACTCAGTACCGTCGTCAAACCAACTACATGGAAGCGATCAAACGCATTCATGAAGGTGCGATCGGCGACGTGATCAATATGACCGCTCGCTACTGCAGTTCCGGCATTTGGTACCGTAGCCGCAAGCCCGGCATGTCGGATACTCAGTACCAATTGTACAACTGGATGCACTTCATCTGGCTCTCCGGTGACCAAATCGCCGAGCAAGCGGTGCACAACATTGACGTAATGAACTGGGTCATGCAGGGGCCACCAGAAACCGCTTACGCCAGTGGTGGACGATTCACTCGTCCCGAAGACAGCGAGATGTGGGACAGCATGTCAGTCGACTTCGGCTACTCCGGTAATCGTCAGATCTCGTTCAAGTGCCGCCAAATTCCTGGCTCAGCAGGCGACAACAGCAACCACATCTATGGTAGCGATGGGATGGCTGTGATCTACGGTGGTAACCGTGGCGCAACGATCTATGATCGTGCTGGCAAAGAAGTCTGGAAAATGGCTGGTAACATCGGTGCCGCCTATGAGCAAGAGCACAAGGATCTGATCGATTCGATCCGTGCTGGCAACCCGATTGTCGAGCTTCAGGAAACCGCTAACAGCTCGTTGACCGCTGTCATGGGACGCGTTGCGGCTTACACCGGCCAACGAGTGACCTGGGACTTCTTGACCAACAAGTCGGAACTGAACTTGTTCCCAGCGAACTTGGACCCCAACGGCGAACGCCCCGTCCCTGAATTCGCGATCCCTGGTAAGACAAAGCTGATCTAAGTGCACTGATCAAACGGTTAACCACGCCGAAATTCGCAATGTCCAACTCCGCAGTGCCGCAGTGCACTGCGGAGTTTTTCTTTGGCTGCGGAATCTGATTGATCGTTTTGCCGTGGGGCAGGTTTCCAGTGACCAACCAAAATGCAGCGGAACCAAAGGCCAAAGCACGCAGGTCTTAGTCCAGATCTAAGTCGATGTTCGCCAACTCGATCAGTTGTGGTTCGCTGGGGAACTGATCCACTAAATACCTTGAAGGGTAGATCGAGTCATCGAGCACGACAGCGTCGCCAAGGACGGTCAGCATTTGTTGCCACGACGTTGGGATGGTGACTCCTTGATCGCTGTCAAAGAGCATCACGACGTCGGTTTTCGGCAGCAGGCTCTTCGCCCCGCGGCTCCAAACGCTGTAAGTGAACACCTCGTTGTCACTGGCTCGTTGGGCGCCCGTGTAGGTCGGCAAGAAGGGAGCCTCTGGATCATTTTCCCACAACGCCTCTAGTAGCTCTTTTTGCTCGTTGTACAAACTGCCTAGAAAGTCTCGTTCGACCTGCTCGAACAGAGGACGGATGGCATGGTTTTGGGGCGGTTGCCAATCGTGCCATTGGCCGTCCCGAAAGGCCAAGGGTAAGGGACTTAGCGGCCGTTCAACCGGCTCGTCCTCGTCGGTGAGGTTGGCCACCTTATACAGCATTTCCAGGGCCTGGCGATCGTTTGCCTTGGCGACCAGGAAGCTGTCGCGAGTGGGGACCAGGGCGATCAGGTCTCCTTCTAGACCCAGTTTGCGAAGGCGATCGTTTAGCAGGATGCGTGAGGAGTCGTAGGCATCTCCGGTCATTGATGAGGCGAGAGCATCGCCAAGCTTTGCAAACGTCGTGGTGTCTTGATCCAAGTTGGCAATCGCCTGCTGCATGGCGGCGTCGAAACTGACGTCCCAGTGGGCGAGTTCCTCCTCTGAGACCGAACGCATCGCATGATCGGTATCGTAGACCAGCGTCACGGCCAAGTGGGATCCAAGCGGGACATTGGGCATGTCGAATGACTTGCCATCGGTGAGTTGTGATTTCAGGTTTTGAAACTCGAACATGGCCCGCGTCCAGATTTTGGGTCGCAGGTTGCGCTTGGCTTCTGAGAATTCACTAGGCAAGGCTTCGGGACGTTGGCCGAAAACGCCCGCGATCACCTGCAAGTGTTCTGCGCGTTCTCGTTTCTTTAGCTTGCAGTGTTCTAAATACAGATTGGCGATGTTGATCACGCCGTCGCCATCCAGCCTGCGCAATTCATTCTCGTCTGAATCATAGCCAAACTCAATTGCCGTCTGTTCTGCGATTGCACGGATGAGCCGAGTGGCAAACTGTGTTTTGGATGGTTTTCCGAAGGGAAGCATTGTCGTTGTAGAAAGTGTGGGATGGCGAGGGCACCTCTATTCTAGGGGTCAAGGATGCCGCAGTCTACGGAGTGGCAATCGCTGCCCGTCGTTTTTTGAAATCGGTTCCTGAACGAACGCCAGCATGGGCTTTGGAGTCCAGTCGTGGTGCACGGTGCTCGGTGCACGGTGCACGGTGCACGGTGCTCGGTGCTCGGTGCACGGTGCTCGGTGCTCGGTGCTCGGTGCACGGTGCTCGGTGCTTCGGGCGAGCGTTGTCGCACGCTCTGCCCCATCAGGAGGTGGCTACGGATCATGCCAGAGTCCGACGCGTCTGGATCGAGTCGGGGCTTCGAACCGTTAGGCAGTCAATGTGGAATCGCGAGCACTGTTAGACGGTCCACAAGGCGTGTGGCGGCTGGCTGTCGGGATCAGGCGTAGTCCTGTGGGCAGACTGCCGGGCGGTACAGCGATCCAGGTGGCTGGACGCCAGGTTGGCGCGCCTTGACCGCTGCCAAGACACCGCATGCGGCGACACGCCAGACAATTCTGGTGTGAAAAACACTTGCCCCGATTGCGTGCTGGGGTAGACTTTACGGTAAAGTAAAGTTTGGATGGATGGAGTGTGTCGTCAATGGCTAAAAAAGCAAACCAAAAGAAACCGCCAACTCAAGAGCTGATTCTCGCTGCGGCGATCAAGTTGTTCTTGGAGCAGGGCTACCGCGAATCCAACTTGGATGATGTTGCCAAGGTTGCCGGTGTGACCAAGCCGACGGTGTATAGCCACTTTGGATCCAAGCATGGGCTGTTGCTGGCCATTGTGCAGCAGCACGCCGAAGGCAATGCGCAGCGGATCTCCACGTCTCTTCAATCGAGCGGGGATACGGAAGCTGATTTGCTGCAGTTCGGCCACGTGTTCCTTTCGCGTTTATTGTCGCGTGATGCCATGCGTTGGCGACGCTTGGCGCTTTCCGAAACGATCGACCACCCGGAGATCGGCAAGGCGATTTACGCCGCCGGTCCGGCTCGCGTGATAAAGGCCATGACGAACTACTTGAAACAAGAGACGTTGGCCGGACGGTTGTGTTGCGAGGATCCCGCCATGGCGGCGGAGGCCTTTATCGGCATGTTGGTTGGTATTCAGCCAATTCGTGATTGCGCTGGAAAGCCAATGCCGGGAAAGGCCAAGCAAGAGAAGATTTGTCAGTCGGCGGTCAAGATGTTTCTGGCTGCGTATGGTTTAGAGGCGACAGGGAATTAGCATCATGTTGAAAAGACTTCTGCGGTCAAAGCGATTGCTGATCGTGCCGCCGATCTTGGTTGGGCTCGCTGTGATCGCAGTGTTGGTTTCTATGAAAAAAGAGATCAAACGCGTTGAACACACCGAGAAAGCCACGCCAGTGAAGGCAATCTATGCTGTCGTGTCACCTTTGGCCCCTGAGGTGGTTGGTTTTGGCACTGCCGCTGCGAATCGACGTTGGACGGCTGTGGCCGAAGTCGGGGGACAGATTGCCAAGTCGTATCTGCAGCTCAAGCCAGGGATCTCGGTGACCAAAGGGCAGCCATTGCTGCAAATCGATGACTCGGACTATCAATTGCGATTCCAGCAACGGCAGGCTGAGCTTCGCCAGGCCCAGGCTCAACTGCGCCAGTTGGAACTCGCCCGCGCGTCGGATGAAAAGTCGCTCCAGATTCAGCAGGCAATGTTGGTGGTGCGTGATCGCGACGTCAAACGCCTGGCAGAACTGCGTTTGAATCAATCGGCGTCGTGGTCCGAAGCGGACGTCGTCCAACTCAGCCAGTTGCAGCAACAACAAACGGTTCAGAATCTTCTCAACTCGCTTAGTACTTATGAGGCACAAATTGAGTCTGCTGAAGCGTCGATCGCTTTGTCAGCCGCTCGAGTCCAGGAAGCCAAACGCGATCTGGAGCGAACAACCATCGTCGCGAACTTTGATGGCCTATTGGCCAATGTTGCTCTCGAAGAAGGCCAGTATGTCGCGCCCAAAGAAACACTGTTGGACATCATTGAAACGACCAGCGTGGAAGTCGAAACGCAAATTTCTTTGGCGCAGTTGCGACGTTTAGTGGGAGGTCCGAAAACCGCTGTCCCCGATGGCGTTGCACCCAACATCGAATTCGCCCAGCAAGGCGTTTTGCAACCCGCCATGCAGTCATTGCCCGCCGTGCAGTCATTGCCCGCCGTGGAGGTCGAGGTGGTGACGCGTAGTGGCGCATCTGAGATGCGTTACTCAGGCGAAGTCGTTCGCGTCACACCGTCGCTCGACGAGCGTTCGCGAACTCTTGGATTGGTCGTTCGAGTCAGCAATGCCACAGCGGCAGGCAGGCGGGAGATCAGTCACGCCTCCGAGCTCCGGCCGGGATCATTTTGCGAAGTTCGTTTGCGATCGAATCAGCCAACGTCGGCGATTTCGGTTCCCAACGCTGCGTTGGTGGATTCCATGGTGTTTTGCATCACCGATCAGAACCGTGTGCAGCGGCGTCAGGTGCAGATCGGTTTTGAGGTCCAGGGGAGAACGACGATCACGTCGGGACTAAGTGATGGCGAGATTGTGATCTTAGATCCCGCCTCCTCGCTCGTGGATCGTCAATTGGTTGCGCCAACGTTTTCAGACGCCGCAGTGTTTTCCCCATCAAGTCCGTCTTCGTTGTTGAAAAATGCTTCGTCTGATCAAGCGGTTCGCAACAGGGCATCGGTTGGCGCGGCTCAGCAAGAGGTGGCGCGATGATTGATTTTTTTGCCAAACATCCAACCGCAGCCAACTTGCTGATGGTGATCATGCTGGCTGCCGGGCTGATGTCATTGGGCAGCCTGCGCCGCGAGACCTTTCCTGACTCGTTGCCAACCGAAGTCCAGGTCACGGTCGTCTTTCCTGGTGCGACGCCTGAAGAGGTGGACGAGTCGATTGTGTCGCGTCTGGAGGAGGAGCTGGACAGCGTGCAGTTTCTTAAAGAGATGCGCAGCCAGTCGCTTAGCAATGTTGGCACCGTCACGTTGGAGATGTCCGACCGTGGTGACTACGGGGCCTTTCGTAACGAAATTGAAAACGCTGTCACGTCCATCAATGACTTTCCTGATCTTGCAGAGCCGCCCGTTATCAAGCGTCTCAATACGCGGGACCAGGTTTTGGAAGTCCTGGTTCAAGCCACCGTTGATGATGACCTTGGCTCGCATCGCAGTTTGAAAGCCTATTGCGAATCGTTGAAAGATCGCATGATGGCACTCAAGGGGGTCTCGGACTGTCAGATTGCCGGATTCTCCGAGCCTGTTTATCGCATCAAGTTGTCCCGAGACCGCTTGTTGGCTCAGGGGTTGAGCCCCATTGATGTTGCCAATGCGGTTGGTTCTCAGAACGTCGATTTGCCGGCGGGAACGATCTCAGGGCGCGAAGAGGTCTTGATTCGCATTCAGGAAGAGCGCACGACGCCGAAAGAAATTGAGCAGATTGTTGTCAAAGCCGTCGCGGGTAACGCCGAAGTTCGCATCGGCGATCTCGGTGAAGTTGTCAGCGAGTTCGAATTTACAGAGGACCGCGTCGATGCGGACGGGAAACGCGCTGCGATCCTGAAAATTCTTAAATCAAAGTCATCCGATTCACTGACCGTGGCCGCTGAAGTCAAAGCGGTTTTGGATCAAGAACAAAGTGTCCGGCCCGATCTTGATTTTACCACGATCAATGATCGCTCATCGTTGGTCAGTGAACGTCTCTCGCTATTGATCAAGAATGGCTGGCAAGGCTGTATCTTGGTGTTTCTTGTGATGTGGTTGTTCTTCAACGCACGGCTTTCCTTTTGGGTGGTCGCCAGTCTGCCGGTCTCATTCATGGCTGCGTTTGCCATGGTGCCAGCTGCCGGGTTGACCATCAATATGTTGACCATGGTCGGCTTGTTGATGGCCATCGGATTGCTGATGGATGATGGGATCGTGATTGCCGAGAACATTGCTCGGCGGCGCGCGACCGGAGAACCAGCAATGCAGGCTGCGGTCAACGGTGTCAAAGAGGTGGCTGGTGGGGTTTTCTCCTCATTCTTGACCACGTGCAGTGTGTTGGGGCCACTGATCTTTCTTTCCGGTGACATCGGTCGAGTCTTAAAAGTGCTCCCGATGATTCTCTTGCTGGTCCTGGCGACCAGTTTGGTGGAAGCCTATTTGATCTTGCCTGCTCACCTGGGACACTCACTGCAGCACGAAAACGGTGACAGCAAAGGTTGGTTCCGGCAGCGCGTCGATGGGCTGATTGATGCCGGTCGTGATCGAGTTGGCGCGTTGGTTGGCTGGACGGTGCGCTGGCGCTACTTAACCGCCGGGTTGACCGCGATGCTGTTCCTGTTGTCAATCGGCTTGATCGTCGGCGGACGCGTTCAAGGAGAAGTCTTTCCAGACCTGGAAGGTGATTCGGTCGAAGCACGATTGTTGATGCGTGCCGGGACTCCACTCAGTCGCACTCAGCAGGTGGTCGCGGAAATGGAGGCCGCATTGGCAGCCACCAACGCGGTCTACAGTCCCCAGCAACCCGACCAACGCGATTTGGTCGAGGTTTCTCATGTGCGATTCAATTTTAATAGTGACGCTCAAGAGACCGGACCTCACGTCGCTACTCTGTCGGCTGACCTGTTGACCAACGAACTGCGGACCACAAGGATCGAGGACTTTTTACGCACCTGGCGCGAAAAAGTGGGTGAGATTCCCGATGCGCAAACCATTACATTTGATGAACCCTCCATCGGCCCCGGCGGACGAGCCATTGAAATTCAAATGATGGGTTTGCCATTGAGCGAACTGAGCCGATTGTCGCAAGACATCATCAGCGAACTGGAAACCTACGATGGCGTTTACAATGCCACCACAGACACACGTCTTGGGGCTCAAGAAGTGATTGTTAAGTTGCGACCCGGAGCGGTCGGATTGGGGATCACGGCGATCGACTTGGGGCGGCAATTGCGAGGCTCGTTTCAGGGGCTGCAAAGCGATCAAATCCAAGTCGGTGATGAAGGCTATGATATCGAAGTTCGCTTTGCCGATGAAAACCGATCCAGCGTGAGCGACTTGAAGGAGTTTCGCGTCTCGCTGCCGGGCGGACAAATGGTGCCGATTGGCGAGATCGCCACGCTTGAGTCCCGCCAAGGATGGTCGCGCATCTCTCGTTTCAATGGACGGCGCAAACTAAACGTCATCGCCAATGCCGATGCCAAACGCACCAACACGATGATCGTGCTGGCGAATCTGCGTCGGGATGTCATTGCCCCGATGGAAGCCGAATACCCGGGGCTGAGTGTCACCTATCGCGGCCAAGCCGAAGCCGCCGACGAAACGGGGACATCAATGTTGCGCGCAGCGATGATCGGGTGCTTGGGCGTGTTTGTGATTCTCTCGTTTCAGTTTCGAAGTTATCTCGAGCCGCTGGTGGTGATGGTGGCGATTCCGTTTGCCTTCGTGGGTGTCATCTGGGGACACTTCCTGTTTGGGCTCAGCATTAGTTTGCCAAGCGTGATGGGCTATGCCTCCTTGGCGGGGATCGTGGTCAATGACTCCATTCTTTTGATGCTGTTCCTGAAGTCAGAGCGTCAGCAAGGTGCTGACGTCGAGGCATCGGCTCGGGAAGCCAGTCGCGTGCGTTTCCGAGCTGTGATGATTACCTCGTTAACCACGATTGCGGGACTGATGCCGCTATTGCTGGAGAAAAGTCTGCAAGCACAGGTGTTGATTCCCATCGCTGTCAGCATCTGTTTCGGCCTGCTGGCTTCAACGCTGTTGATCCTTTTTGTGCTCCCAGCCTTGTATGTGATCCTGAATGACTTTGGTTTGACCGCTGGCGTGTCTGGGAATCCATCGCAATTGCGCAGGAATCAGGCCGCTGAAGCAATCGCCGCCAGCCGTTCCGAATCTGTCTACAAGTGAAAAGACGCGTGACTGCCGCAACTGATTCGTGGGAAATGCAGCTGAGATTCAACGGCTCTGCGGCCGGCAAGGGCAGTGCGCAACGCGGTGCGGTGATCTGTGACACGCGGCGATCTTTGAACGCCATGGCGTCTCGCTGGACCTGGCGGGCCAGTGATATGCCTATCGCACCCGGGTTCCCTAGGTTGCCCAGTCGGCTGTTGCGGTGCGGTGGTAAACTTTACGGGTTGGTAAGAGTTTGCTGATTCTGCGGATTTTTCCAGTTTTTCCTTTAGGGAAGTTTTCTAGGTCGACGATAGCTCACATGACAGGTCGGGCTCGGACAGCGTTTTGCTCATTCGCTGAACCGAGCGTGTCGGCCAATTGCGTTGTTTTCCTGCCGGAAGCAGGTTAGGCGCGAAAACCTCCCCACAAAAAGATTGGTAATGAACGTGAAGATCCCCACATCTATCACCTCATCGAAACGCACATTGGCGGTGTTTCTTTTCCTGGCTTTTAGCCTTACGACGCTTTCTCCGACGAGTCTGTTTGCCCAGTTGCCGCTAGGTGGCGACGTGGATCGGGCGCGAGCCAACTGGACGCCGGTTCGCAAAAGGCCCCAACAAGCCAGCCAACCAGCAATTCAGCAAGCAAGCAAGTCGAATCAATTGTCCAAAGCCGGGGCTGTCACGCTATCGGCGGCACCGACTCGGGCGACGACCAGGCAGGCGTCCAGCCAGCAGGCCGTGTCCAAGCATGCGGCAACTCGGATTCCGTTGACGGATCCTGTCAAGCCACAGGTCAGGCAGACCGCGCAGCAAGTTCCCGTGCCAATGGAGCTTCCAGCCGAGGCGATTGTTCCTGGGACGGTGGTCAGTGAATCGGTCAGTTATGGTTACGGCTGTGACGCGATTGGCTGCGACACCCTTGGCTGTGATGGGATCGGTTGCGACTCGATCGGCTGTGACTCGATGGGTTGTGGCGACGGTTGTGGTTGCAAGCTGTGCGGTGAAATTCCCAGTAGCCGAGCATGGCGTCCAGCAGTCACCTTTAGCCTGCCTCAGGACGGCTGGTTTAAGCTGGAAGGATTGGCGATGAAGGTTGATGGCATGGGGATGCCACCACTGGTCACCAGTTCACCGAGCGGAACGGCACAAGCTGATGCCGGCGTGTTGGGGCTGCCAACGACGACCATTCTGGTTGGGAATCACGAAGAGTTTGACAATGGGTTTGATGGAGCCCGGATTGACTTGGGATTTTGGTTTGATCGCTGCCACACCTGGGGCATGGGAATGGACATGTTCCGGTTGTCGGAGGCTTCGCACCGAGAGTCCTTCACCAGCACGGGCAATCCGATTCTAGCTCGCCCCTTTTTCAATAGCTTGACCGGGAATGAAGACGCCAACTTGTTAGCGTTTGATGACAACGCCAACCTGTCGATCACGGGACAGGTGTCTGTGGAAATGGAAAGCTTTTTGCGTGGTGGAGGATTCTACTTCCGCAAGGCGATGGGTTGTGAAGAGGGGCGACGACGATTCTTCCGGATCGGCCGCTATGACAACTTCTGCTCTCGCTCCGATTTCCGCTTTGGTTATCGATACATGGACCTGGCCGAACAGATCACGATCGCAGATTCGATTGTCAGCACCAGTTCGGTTGCACCGGGACAGATGTCCACTCTGGACGTGTTTCGCACCGAAAATCAGTTCAACGGCTTGGACTTAGCGGTTCATCACCGAGTGATTCGTGGCTTTTGGAGTTTTGAAGGCTTGGTACGCTTGGGCGTTGGCAACACGCTGCAGAAAGTGCGAATTGATGGTTCGACCACCTCGACCGACCAGTTCAATGCAACCACAACAGAGCAGGGCGGTTTGCTGGCATTGAGCAGCAACATTGGGAATTACACTCAGGACGAGTTTTCCGTGGTGCCAGAGATCAACCTGACGCTCGGTTATCAGTTGACCGAGCGGTTGAAAGCAACCATTGGTTACACGGGGATTTACTGGTCGAATGTGGTTCGCCCTGGTCAGCACATTTCGCTGGATGTGAATCCGGATTTGTTGCCACCGCCGATCCCAACCAACGGTGCCTTACGTCCTGAATTTGCCTGGGACACGACCGACTATTGGGCTCAGGGGCTTCACTACGGCCTTGAGTTCCGCTGGTAATCGGCATCCACTAAGAATCGCTAATCTTTTTCGCATTCCGTGGTCGATAAACCGATCACGCTCTGCGCTTTGAATAGCCTAGCGATTGAACAACCTTTCTTACCTAAACTGGTCCTACAGGGGCGGGTGCTAACTGACTGAATGATGGTCGTTAGCAAGTCACCTGGATGATGCAATCTGTGCAGGGAACCCTATGGCTTGGCAACAAGTGATTGAACGTTTGCGTGGTCGAAGCGGAAAGAAGAGCGACAAGAATCGCCGACGCGCCATGCGTCGACGCCTGCAGCATGAAACACTGAATCGCCGGATGTTGTTGGCCGGCGATTTGGGCGCGATCTCCGGTGTGTCGTTCGTCGACTTGACCGGTGATGGCTTGGACGTTTCCGATCCGCGACTCGATGGCGTGACGATCAACCTGTATCGCGACGTTGATGACAATGGCATTTTGGATGCCAACGACGGTGCGGCGATCGACACGACGACCAGTGACAACGACGGGTTTTACTTCTTTCGCGGCTTGACCGTTGACACGTATTTGGTCGAGCAAGAGTCCGCCGGCGCGGACTTGGTGGCTCCCGATCCGATTGTCATCGACGTGACCAACGCGGGCGGTTCGCTGTTCGAAACCATCGATGACTTCTCCGCGACCGCACAGAGCTTGATCGCTGACGGATCAGATCCGACGGATGAAGACTCTGCCCTTGCCAGCGAAGTGCTCGGAGGAGCACGTGACTTGGAGGTCACGCGTACCAGTGCGCAAGGCATTCTGTTCATTGCAGCGGATCCTAACGACGAGACACTATCGATCGGTTCGCAGACTCAAGGTGCTGGAACGCTGCTGATCCAGTACGACGGCAACGACGGATCAACGACGCTAGACCCCACGGGGCTGGGCGGTGTGTCCCTCGCTGACGGCAGTCCAGGAGATCCTGTTGATTCGGACGCTGGTTTGCTGATTCAGGCGACTCAAGAGAACGCTGGCGACACCATCGATGTTCGAATCTACACCGATGGGGCGAACTACGCCGAAGCAACCGGGATTGTGATCCCTGAACTCGGCAGCGGCGAGACGGATGTCTACCTGCGATACAATACAGACTTTACTTTGGTTGGCACTCCTGATTTCAATGACGTCGGTGCAATCGAATTCGAAGTTTCCATCGCTGCCAACAACGATAAAACCTTCGAGGCCTTTAACGTTCGCGGCCCGATGATTGAAACGGGCAACCTGCCCAACGAGCAACTGTTGACGCTTGGCGGGACGGTCTTTAACGACAACGGAACAAACGCCAATAACGGTGTTCTGGATGGAGCAGAGATTGGTGTCGCTGGTGTGACGGTTGAGCTGTACGCCGAGCCCGATGGCGGCGGAGCGATCGACCCCGACGCGCAAACTCCCGTCGCGACGACGGCCACCGATAGCAACGGTGATTACAGTTTCGACACGCTGTTGGCAGGCAACTACTTGGTTGTTGTGCCTGAATCAGAGTTTGGCAGCAGTGCGGTGTTGGAGGGCATGACTTCAAGTACCGGGAATGATCCCGCGCCAGATCCGGACGACGACGTCGACAATGATGACAATGGCACGTCCGTCTCGGGCACTGGCATTGTCACTGGCGAGATCACATTGGCTGCCGAGACCGAGCCGATCAACGATGGTGACTCGAACGCCAACACAAACTTTACCCTTGATGTGGGTGTGGTTCAGGCCGTCGATGTCAGCGTCACCAAGGTCATTGATCAAGATGACTCCAACCGAGTCGCCGGCGGCGAGGTCTTCTTTGACATTACCTATCAGAACCTCGGCACCTCTGATGCGACCGGCGTCACGGTGGTTGATACACTGCCCGCAGGTTTGACCTTGGATCAAGCCAGTTCGGACTTTGGCGGCTTCACTCCGGTGATTGTTGGCCAGGAAATCACGGTCAACGTGGGCAGCCTAGCAGCCGGCGCCGCGGGCACCATTCGCATTGCAGCCGACATCGATGTCGCTTTGGTAAACCCCGTCACCAATACGGTTGATGTCGATGCAACCGAAGCCGACGTCGATCCTAGCAACAACACGGCGACCGTGATTGTCAGTCTGTTGAATGCAGACCTGGCGATCACCAAGACAGACGACGTCACCGGTACGCTTGTTGCCGGTGACCAGATGACGTACACCATCACCGTGGTCAACAATGGGCCTGACACTGCGACTGGCATTGTCGCGATGGATACTCTGCCATCCGGTTTGTCCTTTGTCAGCAGCAGTTTCACCAGTGGTTCGGGCAGTGTCACAGACAATAGTGGCGTGTTGACCATCGACATTGATGATCTGAATGGCTCTCAATCGGCGGTTGTCGAAATCGTCGTCGATTCTGCGGTTGATGTTGCCGACACGCTGGACAACACCGTCACCGTTAGCATGACGCCGGATATTGATCCAGATCCAACCGACAACACCGCCACCGTGCAAACGGGGGTTAGCCGTGATGTCGACGCGTCTGTGACAAAGACGTTCACCGGCACGCCAACTGCCGGCGGCCAGTTGACGTTCGTCATTGATGTGACCAATGATGGCACCAGTCCCGCACGCGGCGTCCAAGTGCTCGATACGCTGGCAAGCGAGTTCACGTTTGTCAGTCTCAACGCTGGCAACAGCGGCGCGACGGTCAGCCAAAGCGGACAAGATCTGACTTTTGACCTGCCCGAAGTTGACGTGAACGAAACGCTGACCTTCGAATTCACGGTCGATATTGCTGGCTCGGCGTCCGGAACCATCAATAATCAGGCTGATGTAACGACGAGCGACAACGACACCGATGCCAGCAACGACAGCGATGATGTTGATGTGACGCTCGCAGCCGGTGTGTTTGATTTAGTCTTGACCAAGGACGTTGACCTGGCGACTGCCGTTCCCGGACAAGACAGTCTGGTGTACAGCTTCACCATTGCTCACGACACAGACAGCAATACGGATGCGGGGCAAGTCACGTTCACCGATGTGCTGCCTGCGGGCACGACGGGCTTGACCATCACCGCGCCCGACGCGACTTCAACAAACTACGATTCGGCAACGCGTACCGTCACTGTGGTCTACGATTCGGTGGCTCTTGCTGTAACCCGCTCGTTCACTGTGTCGGCCAGCATCAATGAAGAGGCAACGGGCACGCTGGATAACACCGGCAACATTGTGATCGACGGGGGCGACGACGATGCCAGCAATAACACTGCGACCGCCAGCACAACATTGACACCCCAGTTTGATGTCACCATTGATAAAACGGTTGACGATACGACTCCGGCTCCGACCACCGATGTCACCTACACCATCGAAATCGCAAACACTGGACCAAGTACAGCCACAACTGTTGAGTTGTCGGATGTGATTCCAACCGGCATGACCTTCGTCAGTGCGACGTTGGAAGGCCAAGCGGGTTCGGTCAGTGGTTCTGACATCACGTTTGCAGCGGTCTCGTTGGACAGCAACGAGACCCAGACCGCGACGATCGTGTTGACCGTTGACGCCAACGCCTCGGGCACCTTGACGAATTCAGCCAGTGTGACAGCCGACAGTGGCGAAACCGATACGACCAACAACACGGATTCGGTCAGCATCACCGCGACACCTGAGGCAGATCTGTCGATCGCCAAGACCGTTGACCAAGCGTCTGCTGAGGCTGGCGACACGTTGGTCTATAGCATTACCGTCACCAACGCCGGTCCTTCCACTGCGGTCGATGCGATCTCTGTTGATACGCTGCCTGCTGGGGTGACGTTCGTCAGCGGTACGGGGCCCGATGGAGCTCTGACCGAATCCGGCGGCACAGTGACCGTCGATGGCGGTGACCTCGACAGTGGCAGTTCCTATAACTTTACCATCACTGTCACCGTTGACAACACAACCATGGGCTCGGTCACCAACTCCGTGACAGTCAGCACAGCGACGGACGAAGACGACACCAGCAACAACACCGCGACCGCAGTGACCACGGTCACCGAAGCATCCGGTTCGATCTCGGGGCGAGTCTATCTGGACAGCAACGACAATGGCATCGTGGACGATGGCGAAGTTGGCATCTCAGGAGTCGTGATCACCGTCACCGGGACCAGCGATGATGGCGACGCGGTGGATCTTTCCACCACCACCGATGCCGATGGAAACTACGTCTTCGCTGAGCTGGCAGCCGGCACGTACGACGTTGAACAGGTGCAGCCAGCCGATTTCATCGATGGACAGACCACCGCCGGGACGGGAGCGACCGCCACGGTGATTGACAACGCGTTCATCGATCTGGATTTGGGCATCGGTGCTGACGCGATCGATTTTAACTTTGGTGAACTCGCCGCACAGTTGTCCAAGCGACGCTTCTTGGCTTCCAACGGTTAAGTCTGTTCACGCAACGTGCGATCTTTATGAATCTTCAAGGCCTCGGAACTTCCGGGGCCTTTTCTTTTGCCTCGCCGGCGGGGGCATCTGATGCACTCTGGGTGTGTTGGCCGGACTTGGGTGTGGTGCGTTTTCAGTGACCGGGTTTTGAATTGGAAACGAGTGAGCGTACCGCGGCGGATGGATCGTTTTTGTGGAATTGAGGGGACTCGTCTGCCACCTTGTGTCTTCAAGTCCAGAGTCGGTTATGATGGTCCGTCTTGATTGCCCGCTGTGACTTCCCCGCCCCCCCTTTCTTGAGAGACTTCGATGTCCATTGGTCGTTTCATTGTCGCCTGTTGGTTGCCCGTTTGTTTTTTGATAGTGATGCCCGTTGTCGCTTGTGGTCAGGATTCTGCGGCTGAGGTTGTTCGGATCTGGCCTGGGGAAACACCCACGTGGAAAGCTCCCACCGAGCCCGAGCGAGACACTAGTCAACCGAATTCACGCACTGTTGCGGGCCGGGGCGTGGTCCGATTGGGAAACGTCAGCAACGTTGAACTGCATCTGTACCCTGCCAAGGACGCGGACACCACGATTGTGGTTTGCCCCGGTGGTGGGTTTTCGATTTTGGCCTGGGACTTGGAAGGTACGGAGATTGCGCAGTGGTTACAAAAGCAGGGCATCAATGCGGCGGTGTTGAAGTACCGCGTGCCGACTCGCAATGAAGCGGTGAAATGGTTGCCGCCCGTTCAAGATGTTCAGCGAGCGATTGCCATGATCCGAGCCGGTGCAGTGAAGTCCATGCAGTGCCAGCACGTTGGCATCTTAGGCTTTTCAGCCGGTGGCCATGCCGCGACCCGAACCACGTTTGCAAAGCAGCGGCACTATGATGTTGCTCGCAAAGACGAATGGGTCGATGGCAAGCCAGTCTCGGTCAAACCAGACTTCGCCGTATTAGTGTATCCAGCTTACTTGACCACCACGCGTGACGGTGAAGCGTTGACCGATGGACTGGACGTTGATGAGAACACGCCACCGATCTTCTTTGCTCACGCCTATGACGATGGCCTGTCCTGCATGGGCTGTGTGAAGTTGTTTTCGGAGCTCAAACGCAAGGGAGTGCGCAGCAGTTTGCACATCTTTTCAACCGGTGGTCATGGATTCGGCGGCCGTCAGAGCAATCAAGAGAAAGATGCTTGGTTACCGCTCTGCAAAGCGTGGCTTAGCGACAATGGGTTCTAGACACCGAATTGACGATCGAATCGAGCGCCGCACAACGTAGCGCTCTGTGTAGTTTGGAGTGCCAGTGTAGTTTGGATTGCCAGTGTTGATTTCAGTGCCAGTGTTGATTTCAGTGCCAGTGTTGATTTGAGTGCCAGTGTTGGCCCTGGGCTCAGTCGCCATCGGCGTCGGCTTCCTCTGCTTCTTCCGAGGGCTTGATCATCGGATGCATGGGCAGTGAGTCGAGTCGCATTGCCTGTTCCAGGGGATCGAGTCCCAAGGCACGTTGCAGTTTGCTGAGGATTTGATACCAATCACGTTGGGCTTCGATCAGTTTGATTTCCGTTTCGTTGGCCTTCGTTTCGATCAGGTTCAGATAGACCAAATCGCTATAGCCTTCTTCAAATCCGATGCGATAGCGTTTCTGTGTTTCCAAGGCGTTGTAGAAAGCATTTTCGCTTTGGACGACGATCATCTGGGACAGTCGCAGTGAGTTGTACGAATTGCTGAGTTCCATGGCAACTTTGTCGCGAGCCAATCGTAGTTTCTGCTGGATCTGTGCGGCCTTGGCTTGATTGGACATGATTTTGCCAGAGGCTTTTCGTCGCTGGATCGGGACGTCACTTCGAATGCCAAGGATGAATTCGAAATCGCCTTTGTCATTGGATGACGAAGCGCGTGCACCGAGATCCTGTGACCCTTGTGTGAAGAAGTCCAGGTTGGGCAGCATCTCGTTGCGAGCTTGCCGTTGGTCCAATGAGACACGTCGCTGGTCAAGCATGATCAGGTCCAGTTCCGGACGACGTGCCAAGGCTTCCGAGAGCGCGGTTTGAAGGACAAATCCATCCAGCATGTCGATCTCTGGATAGCCTTTGGGAAGCCAGTGATCGGCGGGAACCATCGGGTTTCCCGATTCGTCACGCAAGTAGAGCGAAAGTTTAAAGCCCGCTTCGCGGTACTTTTGAATGGCCTTGAGCACGGTCGTTTTACGCTCAGCAATCAGCTGATCGTTCAGCACCATGTCGATCTCTTTGAAGGCGCCCGCTTTGACACCGGCTTCAAATTGCTTGCGACGTGCCTCGGTCAATTTCAGTAGATTGCGCTGAGTGTTGAGTACCGTTCCGGCAGCCACCCAGGACCAGTAATGGTTGACCGCGTTCAGCGAGGCATCCAGGATTGCTTGGCGAATCACGGGTTCCACCATCTGCCGATCGACGGTCGCTTGAAAGACAGCCAATCGTTCCATGTCAATCGCACGGCCTTGTAGCAGAGGCACTGTCATGGATGCTTTGAATTCACCTGCGTCGTCAGTTTGGCGTTCCTTGTACCAAGGTTCATAATAGCCGCGGCCGACGCGATAGCCTGCCGACAGGTAGCCGCCCCACCAAGTCTGACGTGCCACCCCCAGCCCGTTGCGGTAGGTTTGGTAGTAGCCCGTGGGCTGGTTCATCGATTCTGCATAGACTTTGGTATCGTAAGATCCCCAGGCCGAACGCAATTGACCAGCGGTTTGTTGCTGCATCTGTTCGGCAGCCAAAACCTCTGGATAGTAGCGATACAGACTCGCCAGCACATCGGCCAGCGCCAGGCTCTCCAGTTCCGGTGCATTGGTGCTGAGCGCTGTGGACGTCTGTTCGGTGATGTCGTCGATCGACATCATGATTGCCGTGCTCTCTCGCCAAGCAAACGCGGCGTCCGCAGAAGGCGAGCGGTTCGATTCCGCAGGGCCCTGAGCCTCGATCATTTCGGCGAGTGTGGCCGGTTGCTGGGCTGGAGCCGGTTGCTGGGCTGGAGCCGGTTGCTGGGCTGGCAGAACGGCTGGAGCCGCAGCCCCTGGGGGATCGCTTAGCAGGCCACCGGCAGGAGCCTGCAACTGGATTGGCTGTGGTGGCTGAGCAAGCGCGGCGCGCGACGGCACAATCCAGCCCAACACGGCGGCGACTAAAATGATTTTCAGGCTCGCGCTGCGGCAAGCTTTGGCAATTAGGGTTTGGGCATTTTCAGCTTGAACCCACCTTTGGCATCTTTGCCAGAGTTTGCCTTCCTGTCCTCTTGCGAAACTGTTGGCGGAAATCCGTTCATTTGACGCCATATCTCGTATCCCAGTGATACCTCATCTAACAAAACCCATCCGTTAGCACGGACACCTTGTCTTAGATAATCGTCATCTGGCCAGCCATCCTCGCGTTCAAAATGGCTATCAGGGATCACCAAGATCTTAAAGTTTCCGTAACCGTCATCAGCTGGGTAAATTCGGTCGACTTTGCCGCCAAATGTCCCGACGGCGACTGATGGCCAGCCAACGAACTGGACCGCAGGCCAGCCTTCGAATTGCAACCGGACGCGCTCACCGGGTTTCAGCAGCGGCATGTCGTTACCGCTGACAACCATTTCCACAGCGATTTCCTCGGCCACCGGAACAATTTTGAACAGCTTGTCGCCCTCTTTGAATGTGTCGCTGCCCTCGATCACCTGCCATTCAAGAATCACTCCCGAACGCGGTGCTTTGACCGTCAAACGATCCAATTCCGCACGTTTCTGTTGGATTTCCAGAAGCTCTTTTTCGACCGTGTTCAGCTTTTGCATGGCCTCGAACACTTTGATGCTTGCGTCTTGGTTTTTGATGGAAATCTCTTGTTTCTTGGCTTCGATTTCCTCCTCTTTGGCCAGCAAGTTTTCGTACTGTTCTTGTTCGGAGGCTTCCAGTCCCATGTATTTGGCGCGGGCGACTTTCACTGCCTGTTGCTTGCTAACAAGTGCTTGATTGCTGATCAGACCTTGTGGGAAAATCTTCTCGGCGACCGCCAACTGGTTTTGCTTATCGTTGAGTTCCGCTTCGGCAGCAAGGACATCCTGTTTGGCCTTATTCCATTTCTGTTTGGTGGCCTCCAGTTCCTTGTCCAGCGAGGTGGATAGGTTTCGCCCGGCCTGGACTTGGTTGGTCTCGTTTTCCTTCGCACGATTCATGCTGTCGATGGCCGAGGCTTCTTTTTCCTTCAGCACACGAATTTGGTTGTTCTGTTGTTCAACCAGGTCCGCTGCAATGGGGGTCAAACGCAGCAGTTCAGTATCCTTCGTGACATAAGTGCCTTCACGGATGCCTGCCTTGACCCAGCTAACAACTCCTTTGGCTGGGCTGACGACAACCTGGGCTCGTTGCTGCGGATCTTTTGCCACCACCATGCCGTAACCGCGCGCCGTTTGCCGCCAGGGGACAAAGATCATGGCGACAATAAACAGTATCAACAGCAGGAACGTGATCCTGCCAATCAAGCGAACAATCCGTCCAGTGCGGACCATGTGGTACGCAGGGAAGTCTTCAAATTTGCTTTTGGGAATCATGGAAGTTCCGTGACCGTGTTAGGCGCGAATCGTGATTTTGGAATTCAATTGATCGGCAACCTCATTGAGGCTGGTGATCACAATCAAGGTCCACTTCTGTTCAGGATCGGTAATCGAGCTCAGGATATTGTTGCGAGTGCTGGGGCTCAAATCATCAAGGAGCCCATCGATCACTAGCACCGAGGGGTGGCAAGCGATGGCTCTGGCAATCGACAGCATTGAACATTGCTGAGCCGAGAGCGGAGCACCACCGGTTTGCAGCCTTGCTTCAATGCCGCCCTCTAGCCGCAGAATCGTGCGATCCAAGCCTGCCATTTCTGCCGCTTGCTGGACATTCAATGTCGAGACTCGATCTCGGCCGATGTCAATGTTCTCTCGCACGGTCCCATGGAAAATCTGTGGCCGGCCTGCGTAGCCAACAATGCCGCCACTGATTGCCATCGCGGCGCGGACGGCGTCTTGCTGTTCGACTTGGACGGTCCCCGTTTGGGGAATCACCAATCCAGCAATGCTTTGGGCGAGCAGCGTTTTTGCTTCGTTTCCATCACCGATCACCGCAGATCGATCACCGGGCTCAATTTCCGCTGCTGGCACCTTGGCTGTGATGGTGCCGGCTTTGAACGACAGATCGCTCCACCGCACGGGCAGCTCATTTTCCAATTGCAGCACTGCGTCGACGAGCGGGTCCGGTGGAATGTCAACCAAATAGCCAACCTTATCGATCCCCGCCATCAACTCATAGAATTTCTCTAACGCTTTGCCAGCTTTGGCGAACGAACCGACCACGACGGTCACCACCAACTCACTGGCCACCAGTTGTCCCAGGGTCAGTTCACCTTCAATCACCAGCCAGCCACCCAAACCAAGCAATGCAGTCGAGGCGATCGCCTGAAGCGACAACGCAAAGATCACTTGTCGAATCACAACGGCAAACTTCCGCTTCCGCGCGTTGATGTATTCCGTTGTCAGTTGGTTTGCGCGGCGAACGGCAAACTGTTCCGCGCCACCGGTCTTAAATACCGTTGGCATTGCGATCACATCCTGCAACCAGTGGATCACGGCATACTTGGCGCCTGACTCTTTGATCGCTGATCCAATACCGCCACGGCCCAGCAACCAGGTGCCGCTGATCATGGTCGAAACCAGCATCAATCCGAACACACACAGCAAGGGGTGATAGAACGCCAGCAAGACCAATCCCAGCGTCGTCGTCAACGAGATGGAAACGCCATCGAGTAACAGGATCGCAGTCGCTTTTTGAATCGTCATCACATCGAACATACGATTCGAAAACTCACGCGGATACTTGCCTTCAAGCGCCTTCTGATTGGCGCGTGGGAAGCGGTGTGAGAGATCACACATGATTCGCACAAACTGCCGACGCTGAATGATTTCCACGATCCAGGTCTGCAAGACAGCTAAGATCGCCGCGATTCCCAGACAGATCAGCAACAGAAAGGCCAGCACAATCAAGGGTTGTAAATAGATCCCCCAACCGACGACATTGACCAGGGTTTCCACAAACAGCGGCGTCGCTAAACCGAGAAAGCCGGCGACGGCAGCGAAGAGGAAAACCAGCCCGATATCGCGGCGGTCCATCTTGACCAGCGATAACCAGCGCGTGAACGGTCCCGGTCGCTTGGACGCAGGCTTGGTCGATCCGGAGCCATCGAGTGCTGACATGGTCTCACACTGCAATGATTTCTCGGCAGTCAACACACGCAACCGGTCTTTGTTGCTGATCAGTTTGGCAAACGCGCTGGGCGACATCGTCTGAGCATTTGTCGCGGTGCCAAACGTCTTGACTTCAAAGTTGGAAGCCTCGCTGGATTCCACAACATGCAACGTGCCTTCGTCTTCGGCGACGACCAAGGGCAATCCCTGCTGGACCATCGACAACGCCATCTTGGCCGATGGTGGGTCGATTTCACGAAGCACGACCCCTGCCAATTGACAGTAGATGTAAACCGGCTCCAGCGGGTCATCGTATTCACTGGGAATCGAGACCGCCGAGAGGGGCTGTTTGTCAGTTCTTAGGTCCAACGCCAGCGAAAGCGCCGCGACGACTTGCTGAAGAGTTTGATTTGAAAACGACATCGAGTTCGACGATTCC
Organism: Stieleria bergensis; assembly: GCA_007745635.1. Lineage (GTDB taxonomy): Bacteria > Planctomycetota > Planctomycetia > Pirellulales > Pirellulaceae > Stieleria > Stieleria bergensis. Next base: position 4,297,462 of record CP036272.1, on the reverse strand, counting down.
TGGGGTTCATCCTGTGACGCATTCATTCCATTTTCTGGCTCGCCCATTATCCACTTAGCGACGTTCAAGTCGCGACGTTCAAGTCGCGACGTTCACTTAGCGGTGTTTTACCAAAGCGGCTTGCAGCTTGCCACCAGCGGAGATCGCTTCGCGACAACTCGCTGCAAACCTACCTGATAATCGCGAGTCATTCCAGGCAAACTGATTCGTGCGGGGACGGTTCACCCGCTACTCTATACACTAGAGTGTCGGAAAGCCCAACCTTCCCAGTGTAGCGGTTGTTCGAGAAACACCGATCGCTCCTCACCGAATCCGATCTCAGGGCTGCTTGCAGTCCCACATCGAAGTGCAAGGTGTTTTGTGGCGTCGTAAGCGCCCGGCGGCAATTCCATTGCCCTGTCCTGATTCGGCCAAGGACCCAGTTGCGGCCAAGGACGCAAGAATCCCTCAGCGGTTCGGAGCAACGCGTCCCACCTGGAACACAAAATCAGAAATGAAGACCCCGAAACGCGTTGCCTGTAAAACATTCTCGTTGCCCGTGAGCCTCTGACTGTGGTCGCCAAACGGCGTCAATTTCAATGGTTGCCTGCCGCAGGTCCTGCCCCACAAAAGACCCGCATGCAAATTTCAAGCGTTAGTGGGACACTTCAAGGCATCGCCTGAACGCCGCAGCTGTTCCACCTCTCGCCCTGGGGATGCCCCCCCTTTTGACTCGCCTGCGGGGTTTGAGCAGCAGCAAACCGGTTGGCTCTCTTTGTCTGGCCCTCGTTAGCTTGTGCCATCCTCCCCGTTGGGGCTGAGAATGGAGTTGATCAGGCTGATTGTGACCGGGTGAATTTGGCAACGGCGAATCCGATGGGGTCGTCTCGATCTCGGCAGAAGTTGGCAATCAAGTCGTATCCCGTTTCACCCTCGGCATGTTCCCCCGTCGCTTCTTGATCTCGTTTGGCAATTTCCATTAGCAAGGGGATCACGGCTTGGCTGGGGACGTCACTGGGGACTTGTTGGACGGCAAACTCAATCGCCTCGCGATGTCTGCCGACGCGATCAAGCAGGTCCACGTAGGTCTCAATCGCACCACTACCGTGCTGATCTGTATCAATCGACTTGGCTTTGCGTTCAAACAACTTCAAGCCAGCATCCACATTTTTGCCCAGCAGGATGCCATAGAACGCAGCGTAGGAGGGATAGAAGTCGACAAAGGGCTCATCGCCCGGGTATTGGAACTGATGGTTCAGCTGACGGCCATACTGGGTCAATTCCCAGGCCTTCTGCAGGAGCTCTGGATCAGTGAGCGGCATGGCAAGGCGTACGGTGGACGACAAGTGCGTGGTGTCTAGGTGATAGCCACCATCTTTCAAGACCCAGGGGCGCTTGTCGATCATGTCAAACAGAGTTTCGTCTTCAGCGGGCGCTTGATCGCGTCCGGTGATGTCTTCGCGGACGAGTGATGTCAGCTCGTCATAGAAATGATTCAGCAAGCGAGTGCCGGCGGCCTGGCGATCGGCTTTGCTACTCTGTGCCAGCGACTGGTCAAATAAAGTGATGCTATTGCAGGTGCCTTGGAAGTCCAAGATTGCCTGAAAGCCGCGTCCAACATCGACTCCTTCGTGAAGCAGAACACGCTGCATTTCGTCAAAGTTGTCGTCGGTGATTTCAATCGATGCCAAGGCTTCGCGAATCAGTTGGTTGTCACCGGTCGGACGCAGGTACGTCCAGCCTTCGAAGACGCGTCCTTGGCGAATCAGCATTTCACCCGACTCACGACAGGCCTTCAACAATCCGGACTCAAGTTTGTGTTCGATCTCGTCCGAACGGACCGGTTCGTTTTCGACCGCGAGCAACGGCAAGCCCAAGTCGGCTCGTACCAACATCTTCTGGGCTTCAAACAGCTCCATGGGTTGTTCGTTCTGCCGATAGAATTCAATCAACTCACCGAGCATCGCCACCGGTTGCTGGTCATGACGATTTAAAGCTTCGAAGAGTTCGGGCGAGATAGCTGAAGACATTTGTTTTAGAGCGGTTTTGGAAGGAGTGTGGGGGCCGAGGCGGAGCCCCGTGCATTAGGAAGGAATGAGATCGTTCGCCCAGTCAACGAGATCAGGAGTCGGCATCGTCTGTTGGTGCTTGGAGATCCGTGGAATGAGCGGCATCGTTCTCTGGCGATGCTTCGTTGGACGGGGCGGCAAGGGCTTTGCCGTCCAGTGGCTTGTCGATCGAGCCGCCTGTCGCAGCCTGATTGCTGGAAGGGGGCATTGTTTGCTGTTCAGCATACTCATGCAAGATGCGTAACAGTTCTGCTAGCTGGCGAGCGCCTTGCGGCAAAGCGTTCTCGCTTTGATCGACCATGTCTGCCAACGGTCCCAGCACGTCTTCGCAGGTTTGGCGAATCTGCAGCATCATCGTTTTGGCCAGTTTTTGCTTTTCCAGGCAGAGCTTCACTCGATCCTTGGCTCGCTTGACTCGTTTTTGAGCCTCCAGGGCCGAGCGTCGATCGCTGGCTCGTGCGGCCGACTGTTGACGTTGCAGCGAATCAAGTGCTTCGGTGTGTTCTCGTTCGGCAAGCTTCATTTCCGTCGCCCAATAGACGGGGACGCGGCGGGTGAAGTATTCTTCTGCGCGAGCAACGGACATGCGAATCTCTTGCAACGCGGATTGCCATTCTTCGCTCAATCGCAGCATCGCTCGATGCAAGCGTTCAAGAGATTCGATATCGCGGACGTCACTGGAAGACATGGGTGATCGCTACGGAGTTAAGCCGGTCCTGGCGAGGTTCAATCAAGGTCACCCAAGCAAACGCATAAACGCATGGAGGTTTGCCAGCGCGAATTGGGCTTCATCATTCGCTCTCAAGTCGACGACGTCGTCATTTTGAATCGCATGATAGTCGCTGGCGAGCGTCGCGCACATTCTGAGCCGCTTGTTCGGGCGAATCCGCGGTGGCCGTCAAATGGCCCATTTTACGTCCTTCCTTGGCGTCTCGCTTGCCATATAAGTGCAAGGACACATTTGGAACCGAAAACGCTTGGTTCCAGGGTGGGTTTCCGCCAGCTGCCTGCCACAAATCGCCCAATAGGTTCGCCATCGCTGCGCCCGAGCAACGCAGATTGGGGTCGCCCAAAGGCAGGCCGCAGATCGCACGCACGTGTTGCTGGAATTGACTGGTGTGGTTGCCTTCGATTGTTAAGTGCCCACTGTTGTGGGGGCGAGGTGCCACTTCGTTGATCAGCAGTCTGCCGTCCTCTTGCACGAAGAATTCAACACAGAGCAGGCCAACCAAGTCCAAGACCTCTGCAGCCTTGCTGGCCATTTCAGTGGCATTGGCAATCTGGGACTGCGTCAGCGTCGAGGGGCAAAAGCTAACGTCTAGGATGTGATTGTGATGCTCGTTTTCAAAGGGAGGAAAACAACGCACGGATCCGTTGCGGCTGCGAGCGACGACGACGGAGGCTTCGCGTTGAAAGGGAATGAATTGTTCGGCAATCCAAGCATCATGTTCCGCCCATGGCACTTGGGCGGCTTGTTCCGCGTCTTGCAATCGATATTGACCCTTGCCATCGTAACCACTGCGAGCCGTTTTCACGATCACCGGCCACGCATGTCGCTCTGCAAAGGCGGCGACGTCGGCTGCACTGGAGACTTGCAAAAACGGGGTCACTGCCAGTCCCGCGTCTCGAAACGTTTGTTTTTCGATCAGCCGATCCTGTGCGGTGGCCAGGACATGATGCGAGGGGAACGTCGGCGCCTGTTGGCCACAACAGGCAATGGCTTGGGCAGGAATGTTTTCAAATTCCAATGAGATCACATCACACTGTTCGGCGAACGCGGTCAGCTGTTGATGATCGTTCAAGTCACCGATCACGCAGCGTGTGGCCACTTGAGCGCCCGGGGCATCTGCTGAGTCACAATAGACGACAACGTCATAGCCCATTTGCATCGCGGCGATGGCAAACATCCGTCCCAGTTGGCCGCCACCGACCATGCCAATGGTGCCGCCTGGTAACACGATGTTTGTGTCTTCGAATCTGGTGTTGCTGGTCGACGGAGCGTCGCCCTCACTTGCTTGTTGGCTCACGCTTGGTGTGACTCCAATTCCGTGTTGTCTAAAACAGCTTGTGTTTGAGCTTGAACAAACTCATCTAAGTTGGCCGCGATGTCCTGGTTTGCAGTGGCCAAAATTCTTGCCGCCATCAAACCGGCGTTTTTGGCGCCACTGGTTCCGATGGACATGGTGGCCACTGGAATGCCACCGGGCATTTGGACGATGGAGAGCAATGAGTCCAGACCTTGCAAGGCGCGGCTTTGCACGGGAACGCCAATCACTGGCAGCAGGGTTTCCGAGGCAACCATGCCGGGCAGGTGTGCTGCACCGCCAGCCCCTGCGATGATGACTTTGATGCCTCGCTCGGAAGCCGATTGAGCATAGGCCACCATGCGTGCGGGGGTGCGGTGCGCGCTGACCACGGTTCGCTCATGTGGAATGCCCAGTGACTGCAAAACGTCACAGGCAGGCCGCATGGTTTCCCAGTCATTCTTGCTGCCCATGATCACGCCTACCAAGGCGTCGGTGGGCGGGAACTCGGTTCCCTGTTGATTTGAATCAGACATTCGTTTGTCCGGTTGCGTTCAAAAGTTGATTTCAGATTGATTCGGTTAAGTATTGCAAAGCTTGCGGGTCGGTTAAATCCTGAACCACGCAATCGGCCCCTGCAGCCTGCAAGGCTTGGCGGTCATCCGAACCAGTGCACACGGCGAGGCAGCGGGCTTCGATGGAGCGAGCGCACTTGACATCATTGGTTGTGTCCCCGATCACGATGATGTCTTGGGAGGCCTGAACGCCGTGTTTGCTTTCAATGTGGCGTTTGGTCCGCCGAGCCATGTCGCAGCGAACCGGATCCAGATCGCCGCCCATCAGCCAGGGGAAATAGTCCATCAAACCGTACGTTTCAAGTTTGATGCGAGCTGTCTCGGGGAAGTTACCGGTCATCACAGCCAAGGCAAGCTGGGGCTTTCCGCTCAATTGCTGCAGTAATTCCGTCACGCCGGGCAGAACTTGGCCGGGAATGGTCGTGATGGCGGAGCGCAAAATTTGGCTGTACCGACGACGTAGCCGCCCCACATTTTGGATTGATGGCTCTAGGTTGGCCAGTTTTAATAGTTCCGCGGTTAAGTCGCGATCCGTTCGTCCAGCAAAGGAGATTCCCTCTGTCGAAAAGGACTGAACCTGAAACTCCACACGCATTGCTTTCGCCAGAGCCTGTCCGCCAGCTCGACGCGTGATTAGAAGCGTGCCATCAATGTCAAACAGGAGAGTTCGCATGGCGGTTATCCTAACACAGCAACAATCAGAGTTATAGCCGTCAACGGAAAACTATCGTGGTCGGTGGCCGCTTTCTGGAGGCCCGGTTGAGAGGTCTGGTTGGGAGGATCGTCAAGGTCGGAATTTGCCACCAAATGCCGTGCAAGCAGCTTTTTTAGCCCCACGGGTTGGTTTCTTCCTTCGCTAACCCTGCCAGCCTGTTATGACGCCCCAACGAATGCGGACCAAGAACTTTAGGAGGCGCTTTGACGAACCGCCTGGAACGGTCTTCCAATCACCCTTGTTCGCCAATTTTAGTCGCCAGTCTTGTCGGGGCTCCAATTGCAAGGCGGCGGGTTCTCTGAACAGGCAAGATTGTGACGGCTGCGTAACTTGTGGCAATTCAAGTTAGTGGCGATACTCTGGACTGAAACTGGTCACCGAAGCCGGCGGCGATCAGGCAGGTACCCGAACGAGAGCGGTAGACAGAATGACTGAAAATGCTTCCCCCCCAACCGTCGAGGATTCGTCCGGGCTGCCCGCGGCCGGTGCGGAGCCAGCCACCGATTCGGCTAAGCCACAATCGTTGGACAAAAGCAACCAGCGCGTTCAAGAGATGTTTCGCCAGATCGCGCCTCGGTATGACTTGATGAACCATCTGTTGTCGTTGAACATTGACAAGTTGTGGCGGAAACAGGCCGTGCGTCGAATGAAGTTTGTGCCCAATGTTCCCGTGCTGGACATTTGCACCGGAACCGGCGACTTGGCCTTTGCGATGTCCGAGGCCGCTCCCGCTGGCGTCGATGTCATCGGCAGCGACTTTTGCTTTGCGATGCTGGAGTTTGCCAAGAAGAAACAAGTCGCCAAGGAGTACAAGAATCAGCTCGAATTCATTGAGGCCGATTCGCAGTGCTTGCCGTACCCCGACAATCAATTCCAGTGCGTGAGTGTTGCCTTCGGATTGCGAAATATTGCCGACACCGATCAAGGGCTGGCCGAGATGACGCGCGTTTGCCGTCCTGGGGGACAGGTTTTGGTGCTAGAGTTCTCCAAGCCCAATGTGCTCGGCTTGCGTCAAGCATACAACGCCTACTTTAAGCACGTGCTGCCACGCATCGGACAATGGTTCGCGCGAAACAATAAGGCGGCCTACAAGTACCTGCCTGAATCGGTCAGCCACTTTCCAGACGGACAAGAGCTTGCCGACCGGATGCAGGCAGCTGGTTTGACGGACGTAACGTTCAAGCCATTAACCTTTGGTGTTTGCACGATCTATATCGGTGTCAAGCCCGAAGCAAATTGAGCGTAACAAAGGGGATGGAGATGGACGAGCGATCAGCAGACTCTAGCGAGCCGTTGGTGTTAGGGATCACCGGCGCCAGTGGTGCATTTTTCGCGGTTCGTCTGATGCAAGTTCTGGCAACAGATTCGATCCCCGTTCATCTGGCCGTTAGCCCAAGTGGCGCCGCAGTGATCCGTCAGGAACTGAAGCTGGACATCGATCCGCTTGCTCCAGACGTGCAGCGTTTGCTGGAGTTCATCCCGCCCTGGACGGACGACCAGCAAGCGAGCCGCATCCGAGACTTGGTCGCCGCGTCCGACTGGCGCAAGCGGTTTGTCGCGCACGCGTACAATGACTTTATGACGCCAATCGCCAGTGGATCCTTTCGCACGCGAGCGATGGTGATCTGTCCGTGCAGCGGCAGCACGTTAAGTGGCGTCGCACGAGCGGCGGCAAGCAATCTGATTCAGCGGGCGGCCGAAGTGCACTTGAAGGAGAAACGTCCCCTGGTGATGGTGCCTCGGGAAACGCCTGTCAGTACCTTGCAGCTGGAAAACATGCACCGACTCTCCAGCGTCGGTGTGACCATGCTGCCGGCGATGCCGGGTTGGTATCATGACGTTCAGTCATTGGATTGCTTGATCAATTTTGTGGTCTCGCGAATCTTGGATCAGCTTCAGATTCGCAATGACTTAATCAATCGCTGGGGAGAGCCACCCATCAAGCCCGTTCAGCGATCAGCGGAACACTGAATTGAGAAACAACATGGCCGATCAGCATTCGGAAACGATTCCCCGCGAACTTGACGCCGGTCCTGAGAGCAAGCGACGCGCCAGCTTGTCTGACTGGTTGGGCTTGATACGTTTTAGTCACACGCTGTTTGCGTTGCCGTTTGCAGCTCTGGCCACTGTGCTGGCCATTGCAACCCCGCTTCCCGATGGCAGCCTCGCACGCCCGGGTTGGCTGGACGTCTTGGCGTTATTGTTGTGCATGGTGACTGCCCGCAGTGCCGCGATGGCGTTCAATCGGTTGGTCGATCATCGGATCGATGCCGAAAATCCACGTACCATGAAACGCCACCTCCCTGCAGGAATCCTTTCGCGTCGCGCTGTGACGCTGTTCACACTGATGTGTTCGGCCGGGTTTGTTGGCAGCACTGCGTTGTTTTTGCCCAACTGGCTTCCGCTTGCCGGTGCGGTTCCCGTGCTGGTGTTCTTGCTCAGTTATTCACTTGCCAAGCGTTTGACCAGTGCAGCGCACCTCTGGTTGGGGATTGCGCTCAGCCTGTCCCCGATTTGTGCTTGGGTTGCCATACGTGGTCCCGCCTCGCTGCAGGATGCTGGCGGAGCCTGGACGGCGCTGCCCGGAGACCTGTTGGCACCGGTGATGATTGCCTTTGCGGTGGCCATGTGGGTTGCCGGGTTTGATATCGTCTATGCTTGTCAGGATGCTGATTATGATCGCCAATCCAATCTGCACAGCGTGCCGGCCAAGTTTGGTCAGCAGGGGGCGTTTCGGATCGCGGCGGGATTCCACGCTCTGATGTTCGTGTCGCTTGTTGCCCTGCCGTTCGTTGCACCGCAACTAGGGTTTGGATGGGTGTATTCGATCGCTTTGATCGCCATCGCCGGATTGATCTTGCGTCAGCATTGGCTGGTCCGGCCGGGCGAACTCGATCGCGTCAACGAAGCCTTCTTCCACGCCAATGTCGCCATCAGCGTGCTGTTATTAGTCGCTGGCAGCGTTGACAGTTTGTGGTTGTAGTTGCCAGAAGCTTATTTGACGGCATCCGATGCCACTGCGGGATGCATTTTGACTCGCAATCGAATGTGCGGTCCGCCTCGGTACACGCGCTGCGTGATGATGGGCTGGTATCCTTCGGCGATCAGTTTGAATCGCATGACACTGTAGCCACTGGTGCGCGGCCATTTCAATTGGTCACGCATGTTGCGTTTCAGGTTCTCTCGCCAGCGGACCACCGTTTTTCCGCTTTGGTCCCGTGACAATGATCCGGGGATCATGGTCACCTGGGGAATCGGTTTTCCGGTCAGGGCATCATGGACCGTTCCCTGAATCAGCCACATCGATCGCGTGAGCGAATCGACCGACTCCACCGGCCGGAGCTGTTGGTCGGGTTTGGTTGGTTCAGCCTGCTGCGAGGCGGTTGCCTGCTGGGCATCGCTGGTCGATGGGATCGCCAGGCAAGCCACGCCGATCAGCGTGGCGGAGACGGCGAACCGGCGCAGCGTTGCCGGGTTGCAGTTGTCAAGGAACCAACGATTGCGCGGCGGCGAGTGAAGCATGCCGCTAGTTTACTCCAAAATCACCAGCAGATCGCCAGCTTCGACTTGGGTTCCCGCAGGTGCTTGGATGGTCTTGATCGTTCCGGTCTTGGGGGCGTTGATGGTGGTTTCCATCTTCATCGCTTCCAGGACCATTAACTTCTGACCTTCCTTGACCTTGTCGCCTTCGGCACCGGCCACAGTGATCACCATGCCTGGCATACTGGCTGCGACGTGGTTTTCGTTGGCAGCATCAGCTTTGACAGCGGCTTTGGTCTCTGGTTCCAAGGATTTGTCCAGGACGGAGACTTCGCGAGGCTGGCCGTTGAGTTCAAAGAAGACTGTGCGGGTTCCGTCGGGGTGTGGCTGGCCAACGGTCAGGAACTTGATGATCAAGCGTTTGCCTTCTTCGATGTCGACTGCGATCTCTTCTCCTGGAGTCATACCATAGAAGAAGTTTGGTGTCGGCATTTTGGAAACGTCGCCAAAGGACTGCACATGTGCGGCGAAGTCGGCGAACACCTTGGGGTACAGCAAGTTCGTCACGGCCAGCTGATCGGACTCTGTTTCACCAATCAGTTCCGCAGCCTGTTTGCTGGACTCGCCGACATCAGCATCCGGCATCGATTCACCGGGACGCGTCAGCACAGGTGCCTGATCGCCAAGGATTTTGTCCATTACCGGTTGTGGGAATCCGCCTGGTGGCTGTCCCATGCGACCGCCGATCAAGTCCAGAACGCTGGTCGGGTAGGCCAGCGCTTTGTCACTGGTCAAGACTTCCTGAGCGGACATTTCGTTGGCAACCAGGAACAGTGCCATGTCGCCAACGGCTTTACTGGTCGGAGTCACTTTGACGATGTCGCCGAACAACTGATTGACTTGTGCATACGCTTTGCAGACATTGGCCCACTGATCGGCCAGTCCCAATGCACGAGCTTGTTGAAACAAGTTCGTGTACTGGCCACCGGGCATTTCGTGTTCATACAAGTCACCGGTTGCGGGCAAGACGTCGCTTTCAAAGGGACGATAGAACTCGCGTGCGGCCTGCCAGTAAGTGGCCAGCTGAGTCAACGCTTCGGTGGACAAATCACTTTCACGCGGCGTGTCACGCAGTGCTTCAACGATCGCATTGAGGTTCACTTGGCTGGTGCCGCCAGACATCGGTGCCAGGGCAGCATCGGCGATCTGCAAGCCTTCGTCAGCAGCTGCCAAAATGGTTGATGCTTGGATGCCCGCTGTGTCGTGCGTGTGCAAGTGAATCGGAATGCCAATTTCTTGCTTGAGCGTTTTGACTAACTCGGTCGCTGCCTTGGGCTTGAGCAACCCTGCCATGTCTTTAATGGCCAACAGGTGAGCACCCATCTTTTCCAGGTTCTTGGCCAAGTCGACATAGTACTGCATGTCATACTTGGTACGGCCTGGGTTCTGTAAATCGCCGGTGTAGCAGATCGAGGCTTCGCAGATGCCGCCTTCTTCGATCACCGCTTCCATTGCGACACGCATGTTGTCTTGCCAGTTCAGGGCATCAAAAACGCGGAAGACATCCATGCCGGCCTGGACCGCTTCACGCACAAACAAACGCACGACGTTATCGGGATAGTTTGTGTAGCCCACGGCGTTGCTGGCACGCAGCAACATTTGGGTCAGAACATTGGGAATCGCTTGACGCAAATCGGCCAGACGCTGCCAGGGGGATTCTTTCAAGAATCGCATGCTGGTGTCAAAGGTGGCACCGCCCCACATTTCTAAAGAAAATAATTGCGAGGCATGCTGAGCGTACGCGGGGGCAATTTGCAACATGTCGTAGGTTCGGACACGAGTGGCCAGCAAAGACTGGTGCGCGTCTCGCATCGTGGTATCGGTCAGCAGCAGACCCTTTTGCTGGTTGATCCACTTGACCAGTCCTTCGACACCTGATTCACGGAAGATATCCTTGGTGCCCTTGGGCAAGGGGGCCAGTGGGTTCGTTTCAGGCAGCGGTGCAGGCACACGTCGCGTCGCTTCAGGGCGACCGACAACCAGCGAATTCGAGTTGACGATGGTTTCCCCAATGTACGTCAACAGCTTGGTTGCGCGGTCACGTCGCTTAGGAAGTTCAAACAGCTCTGGCGTGTTGTCGATCATTCGCGTCGTTGCTTCGCCAGCCAAGAAGGTCGGGTGGCTGATCAGTTTCATCAAAAACGGAATGTTCGTTTTGACGCCGCGAATTCGGAATTCTTGGAGACACCGATCCATCCGCGAGGCAGCTGCCGCCAGCGAGGAAGCCCGCGCGGTGACTTTGACCAGCATCGAATCGTAGAACGGGTTGACCACCGCACCACTGAATGCGGTGCCAGCATCCAGGCGAATGCCTAGGCCGGCCGCCGATCGATAGTGGCTGATCCGTCCGTAATCGGGACGGAACTGGCTGCTGGGGTCTTCGGTGGTCACGCGGCATTGCATGGCAAAGCCGGTGGTGTGGATGTCTTTTTGTGCCGGGACGCCGACGACTGTGTCGCTCAGTTTGTGGCCTTGAGCAATCAAAATTTGCGTGCGGACGATGTCGATCCCAGTGACTTCTTCGGTCACCGTGTGTTCGACTTGGATCCGTGGATTGACTTCGATGAAGTAAAATTTGTTGGTCTCGGTGTCTAGCAAGAACTCAACGGTTCCGGCGTTTTCATAGCAACCGGTTTCCGTGCCGACAGCATGACCGATCCGCAGCGCGGCTTCGCATAGCGCGTCTCGAACATCGGCATCAAGGTTGGGCGCCGGTGCGAGTTCAACGACCTTCTGGTGGCGGCGCTGAACACTGCAATCACGTTCATACAGGTGCACCAGATTGTCACCATCACCAACGATCTGAACTTCAATGTGACGGGCTCGCTGGACAAATTTCTCCAGGAAGACTTCGTCGCTACCGAAGGCGGTTTGCGATTCGCGTCGAGCGGCTTCCAGTTGTGCGGGCAATTCATCAGCGGATTGCACCACGCGCATCCCACGCCCACCGCCACCGTGGGCGGCTTTCAACATCACGGGAAAACCCATGTTTTCCGCTAGTGCGACAGCTTCATCGGGATCCGTCAGTGGCTTGTTTTCTCCGCCCAAGACCGGTACATCGGCTTTCTGGGCCAGAATCCGCGCCGACATCTTGTCGCCAAGTTGATTGAGCGAATTGACGCTGGGCCCAACAAAGGTGATGCCGGCCTCTTCCAAGGCTTGGGCAAAGGCTGATCGTTCGGATAAAAAGCCATAGCCAGGGTGCACCGCATCGATGTCGTGCTTTTTGCAGAGCGCAACGATTGCTTCAACGTTCAAGTACGATCGAATCGGCTCGCCCGGCTGACCAATCTGGTACGCTTCGTCCGCCTTGAAACGATGCAACGCATAGCGATCTTCATGCGAATAAATCGCTACCGTGCGAATGCCCAATTCCGAGGCACTGCGGAAGACTCGAGTCGCAATTTCGCTGCGGTTGGCAACAAGAAGTTTTTTGAAGGGACGAATTGTCATGAACCGGATTTCCTAGCTCGAAATTTCCTATCGTTTCAACAATCAACAGCAGTCGGCGTGACGTCAACCGCCAACCACAGGCATCCAGAGAGCGTGTGGGTTGCAGGATGTCCGCAGAGGGGGCAATGACTCACTGTGATGACGTGCTGTGAGTCCAGAATTTAACCCATCGCTGCCAAATGGTCACCGTGGGCAGACCCATGAAAATGGTATTTCCTGCGGCTCGACGCTAAAACTTGCCAGTTTTGAGTCCTCTGCGGGGGTGTGCCTGCCAACACCGATTGCTTCTCGCTCGATGCATGGCAAATTGCCGCAGCCTGATGGCAAACACGATCCCAAAATCACGATCCCAAAAACACGGGCCAGTGTCTTAGGCCTTTTCCTCTGTGGCCGTCAATTGGATGAGCGAGCGGAATCGTAACCGGCAACCGATGGCCAACCAGAGCATGAATCCCAGCACAACAGACAGCACCGCCACACTGAGACCGCTGGCAACTGGCTCGCTGGCAAACTGAAACCCAAATCGCAACTCACGGGCCATTGCCAGTGTCGTGGTGGCAACCCCAGAGACGGCGAAGCAAAAGATCGCCAATCCCGTCAGCTTTACCGGCACAGCATCGTGGCACATCTTGGCCAGCTCGCGCTGTGTTAGCAGCATCAATGCCACGGCGATCAGAAACGTGGAATATGCCGACGCCAGGAACAGCGGAGTCAATCCGATCAAAGCCCCGATGCGGTGGACTTGCATGACACCGACCAGTACCAAGATGCCGGCGACGTAATACAGGACAATTGCTAACAGTGATAACTGGCGATGTTTGCTAACCGCTTGAGCAACTCGCAGGCAACTGAATGGAAGGAAGATTGCAAGCAGCAGGACCACCAAGTAGGGCAGGATTCCCCAGCCGCCGATCATTCTCAAAACATGCGTGAGGACGGACCGTTGATTGTCAGCCGTCCCATTTTGAAAAAGCAAGCCGAACAAAGTGGACAGCATGACTGCGGTTGCCAGGGCGACGCAAACAATCACGCCGCTCAGCCCCTGTCGTGCCATCACGATCTGAGCCGCCGTGACGTTTCCTTGGTTTTGATCAAGTGATTCAGGGGGCGCCTCAAGAACGGTCTCAGGACTACGGTAAGGGTTTTCAAGTTGCATCTCTAAATGGGTGCTCACAGACTGGTCTGGCAAACAATCCATTCAAGCTCCGGCTACAATAGCGGCGACCATTGAATTGCGCTGATGGTAAAAATCATAACGCCTCCATTGGTCCATGCGGAACATGTTGTTCCCCTGTTTGTTCCCATGACGCTTCAATCCTTACCAAAACTTAACCATGGCTTTCGTTCGACTTTCTTTTAGACAAGTGTTTCTTGCCTTACTGAGTTTCTCTCTGGTGGTCGTTGGATTGCCAACGGGGCCAAAGGTGAATGCTGAAACGAAACAAACAAAGCGACCGAATGTGATCTTGGTGTTCATTGACGACATGGGCTGGGGCGATTTTTCCTCCTTTGGTGGCCAAGCTGTTCAGACGCAACACATTGACCGTTTGGCAAAAGAAGGCCTTCGCTTTGAACAGTTCTATGTGAACTCACCGATCTGTTCCCCGTCGCGGGCCGCGATCTCCACTGGCCAGTATCCACAACGCTGGCAAATCACGTCGTATCTCAGTAACCGTCGGGCCAATGATGATCGTGGCATGGCCCAGTGGCTGGACCTGTCGGCGCCAATGTTGGTGCGTTCACTGCATGAATCCGGCTATGCAACGGGCCACTTTGGAAAATGGCACCTGGGCGGCCAGCGCGATGTCGGGGAAGCTCCGTTGATCAGCGAGTATGGCTTTGATGAATCATTGACCAACTTTGAAGGCCTCGGGCCACGTGTGTTGCCGTTGAAAGATGCCTATGATGGCAAACCGCCACAAAAGCACGGCTTGGGAAGCGATAACCTTGGCCGCGGCCCAATTACCTGGGAAGACCGTTCAACCATTACCGAAACCTTTTGCGAAGCCGCCGTCGAGTTCATCAAGTGGGCAGATAAACGGGACCAACCGTTCTACGTCAACCTGTGGCCGGACGACGTTCATAGCCCGTATTTTCCACCTCGCGCCCGCCGAGGAACCAACCTGCGCCGCGACTTGTATCATGCCGTGCTGGATACCATGGATGAACAATTGGGCGTCCTGTTCGACCATGTCCGTCAGTCGCCGCGCTTGCGAGACAACACCATTATCGTCGTCTGCAGTGATAACGGACCTGACGTCCAGGCTGGTTCGGCGGGGCCATTCCGAGGCATGAAGGCGACGCTCTTCGAAGGCGGGATTCGTTCACCGCTGATTGTTTGGGCTCCCGGTCTGATCGATCCATCCCAGGCGGGAACAACCAATGATGAATCCGTGTTTAGCGCGATTGACCTGGTGCCTTCGCTGCTCGATTTAACGGGGACGGAGTGTCCCGCTGGAGTGGAATTCGACGGCGAACCACTCAGCAAGGTATTGCTCGGTCAGTCCAACGAATCACGGTCCAAGCCGATTTTCTTCCGCCGTCCTCCTGATCGCAAGCGTTTTCAACAGTACAACCATTTGCCCGATTTGGCTGTTCGGCACCGCCAGTGGAAACTGCTCTGCGACTACGACGGCGATCGGATTGAACTGTATGATGTCGTTAGCGATCCCGGTGAATCGCAGAATTTGGCCGCCGATAATCCAGAGGTCGCTCAGCAGTTGAAAACGCAACTCCTGAAGTGGCATGAGTCCATGCCGGCCGACAACGGTCCTCAATTTAAACCGAAAAAACGCAAGTAGAATCCGCGCCCTGCCACTTACTGGCTGGCAACACGCAACGCGCTAAACGCTCGTTGACGTTTCGGGCAACGGAAATAACTTGGCGTCAAGCTGGTGCAGGGCCTGTTTGAGGTCCGGGATCACTGGCTCACACGCGTGACGGCCAATTTCGGCAATGCGTCGGGTGGCACCAAAGTTGGTGATGTCGATCTCGGCAACGTTTGGATTGATGCACAGATCGGCTTGCTGAACCGAATGTTGGCTGATGTTGCAGGTGTGAACATCCAAAACGCGGCCCCAAACCTGCCCCAGGTTTGGCGGCTTCATGTCGTCGGTTGGCGTCTGTGAGGTGTTGCCTTCGAAGTTGCGTGACAGGCGATTGGAAAGGTTGACTGCAATCACGTAGTCACAACCTTGGTTAATCAGCACATCGGTGGGCACGACGTTGGTCAGCCCGCCATCGACCATGACTTTTCCATCCCGGCAAATCGGCACGGCCATGAAGGGCAGGTTGATGCTTTCCAGGATCGCATGAACGGCATCCCCGTCCTGGCGAACCAGTTGTTTCCCTGTGATCAAATCCACGCACACGGTGCTGATCGGGATCTGCGCTTGAGCCAGTGTCCAGTCGTTTAAGTGTTCGCGTAACATGGACTCCCACGAGCGTTTACGGAACTTGCGCAGCAGGAACAACCGCCCGCCGTTAGGCAGTTTCGTGTACGGCCAAGGCAGTTTCAGTGACTGTGTAAAGTGATCAATGCCGTAATCAACACTGTGACCGCAGCAATAGATCACTCCCACCATCGCTCCGACACTGGTGCCCGCCATGCGATCGATCACGATGCCGGCATTTTCAAGGGTTCGCAGAACTCCAAAGTGAGACATCCCTCGCGCGGCGCCTCCGCCCATCGCGATCCCGATGCTAACGTTTCGCAGGGCATGAATCACGCGTTCCAAGCTAACGCTCTCATCGCAATGGACTTTGAAGTCACGGCGAAACTGCAATTCAGTCTTTGGGGCAACTTGTGTGTTGGTGGCCAGTTGCCAGATAAAGTCGATGTGGCGCTGTTGCTCATTCAGTCGGTCGATCAGTTTGCTGATCAACGGCGCTAGCGTTTGATGGCAGTCCGGTGTCAGTAACAGATAGAATTGATCCATCTGTTCGACCAGCCAGGAGATCGCGGCTGGCGAATCCATCAGCGTGCTGAATGAAAAATCGTAAACGATCCGATCCGCAGGTTCGCCCTCTGTTTCAACGACGGGGAACGTTTGTGGCACAGAGGTTTGTTGCGCAAGTTTGACAGGTCTTGCACGGGGAAGTTTGCTGTCGGGTTGATCGCTGACACACACGATGGACTCATCCAACTGGTGCAAGCGATTGACAAGCTGAACGGAGGTGTGACGCGTGCTTTCGCCGGTGTGCAAGAAGGCGACTCGCTTGGCGATCGGTTTAAGACGCTGGCGGACCAGTGTATCGGTCTTGGTTAAGCCAACGCAACGCAGCAGGTTGCGCATCAAGATTGGATGTCGCTGCAAAACGGTTGGCAGTTGGCGTGCGTCTAGCCTGAACGCGACCAATTCGCGGTCAGCAAAAACGTTGACCTTGCTGGCAGTGTTTTGCAGAAAGGGCAAGAACCCGATCGCTGCGCCTGCGCCGCGGTAGTCCAGCGGTTCAGCGCTGTCAGGCAAGCAGCTTCGAACGCGACCGGAGGCGATCAGAAAGACGTCATTGTCGCGACGGCCCGCTTCGATGATCGCCTCGTCGATCTGGAAACGTTGCATGCTGCAATCGCCAGCCAGCGATTGCAGGGCATGCTCGTTCATCCCGGCGGTCAGGTCTAGTTGCCGGAGCTGTTTCAGCGTTTCGTCGCTCATCACCATTCCAAAACGTAGGCGAAGATCAAAGGGGCAACAATCGAAGCGTCGCTTTGGATCATGAACTTTGGTGTTTCCAGCGACAACTTTTCCCAGGTGATTTTTTCATTCGGAACGGCTCCGCTGTAGCCCCCGTAGCTGGTCACCGCGTCGCTGATCTGGCAGAAATAACTCCACAGGGGAACGTCCAGCTTGAGGTCTTGCCGCATCATTGGCACGACACAGATGGGGAAATCACCCGCGATGCCACCGCCGATTTGAAAGAACCCGACGGGCGACTGGGCGGTTGTTGCCTGGTACCACTGTGCCAGTTGCTGCATTTGATAAGTGCCGCTTCGCATCGCGTTGTGATCACCGATCGAGCCGTCCATCACTCGGGCGGCAAAGATGTTTCCCAGCGTGCTGTCTTCGACGCCAGGCACGATCACGGGAATGTTCTTGTCCTTCGCTGCCGCTAGCCAGCTGTTCTCCCGCGGAACCTGGAAGTGTTGCGGCAGGTCTGGATCATCCAGTAATTCAAAGAAGAACTCAGCCGGCGTTTTGGGAGCTTTGTCTTGATCCGCCTGTTGCCACAGTTTCAGCAAGCGGCCTTCAATGTGCCGCATCACTGTCTCCGGGATGCACGTGTCAGTGACTCGGTTAAAGCCTTGTTCAAGAAGTTTGCATTCGTCTTCGGCGGAAAGCGCGCGCCAGTTTTCGATCAATTGGTATTCATCGTGGGCGACTAAGTTAAAGACATCTTCTTCCAGGTTTGCAGCCGTACAGGTGATTGCATGGACCTTGTCTTGGCGAATCATTTCCGCCAAGGACAGTCCGAGTTCACCGGTGCTCATCGCCCCGGCAAGCGTGACCATCATCTTTCCATCTTGTGCCAGCAATTCGCGGTAAGCCTTGGCAGCGGCCAAGGTTTCTCGGGCGTTGAAGTGACGAAAGTGACGTTCTAAAAACTCGCTAACGTTCAATCTTGATTCTCCGGTCAACAAAATTTGGACAGCATGGTGGTGCAGAAGCCGGTGCGCGCTGGCACTGAGCTGCGTTGTCAAGGCGTGCTAACGGTTCCCAAGAACCTGTTTCAATTCTTTAAGCAGTTGATAACGCTGTGCGTCGGTGTTCTTTTCTAGCGTCGCGGATAAACCGAGCATGAATTCTGCGTAATCGTTGTGCCAGTCATGTCCTGCGACGGTCACGTCCAGTCTCGGCTGGGCGTTGCCTTGGGAGAGCGGGCCGGTGCCTGGACGCAGTTCAAAGGTCTCATCAAATTCTGGCAAGTAGATCCTGGTTTCGTCGAGGCCCTTTTCGGCCAGGTTTTGACGCAATCCCTGGCGGGCCTCGTCTTCGCCATGATTCAGAAACAGTCCGCCAGTGATCGGGCAGCGGTCCAAAATCCACTGCAGCAGTTCGCTTCGATCGGCATGGGCTGAATAGTTTCCCAGCTGACGAACCTTGGCGGCAACTTTGTACGACTTGCCGTGAATGCGGACTTCTGAGGCCCCATCGACGATGATCCGCCCCAGGCTTCCAGGGGCTTGATAACCGACAAACAGGATCGTCGCCTCGGGGCGGTAAAGATTGTTTGCCAAATGGTGTTTGATTCGCCCTGCGGTACACATGCCGCTGGCTGAAATGATGATGGCCCCACGAGTGATCCGGTTAATGGCTTTGCTTTCATCTAGAGACTGGACCAGGTGAAAGCGTTTGTTGCGAAACAGTTCACTCTCGTCCATCTCCACATCGTGAAGCTCACCGGCGTACTTGATGAACACTTCGGTCGCTCGCCGGGCCATCGGTGAATCCAAGTACACGTCGGCTTGAGGAATTTGTCCCTCGCGAAGCAGGAATCCAATGTCGTGCAAGAGCTCCTGGCTTCGCTCGACAGCAAACGAGGGAATCACCACGTTGCCGCCCCGCGCCAGAGCTTCGGTCAACTCTTCTCGCAGAGCTTCGCGACGATTCTCCAGTGTGTAATCGTCACGTTCGCGGTTGCCATAAGTGGATTCGCAGACGATGTAATCAAATCCAACGGGCGCGTCCGGCTCCGGGTGAAAGGCTTTCTCTTCCGGGCCGAGGTCGCCAGAGAATAAAAGTGACAGAGGTTCCGATGATGGCTTTTCCTTGACCTTCAGTTCTACCGAAGCAGAGCCTAGTAAATGTCCGGCGTTCCAAAACCGAGCTTGAATGCCATCCTGGGGACTGAACCAAGTCTCATAAGGCTGCCGAGACAGGAGCTTTAACGTGTTCTCGGCGTCTTGAAGCGTGTAGATCGGTTGCACAGCAGGCAACCCGCGACGACGAAGATTGCGATTGTACCGCTTGACACCCGATTCTTGAATGTAGGCTGAATCGGCAAGCATGAAGTTCAGTAAATCACAGGTCGCTTCTGTGGCATAGATTTTGCCCTGAAAGCCTTGCTTGACCAGTTTGGGCAATAACCCAGAGTGGTCAATGTGAGCGTGTGTAAGCAACAGAAAATCCAGCGACGCCGGGTCGAACGGGAACTCGCCGTAATTCAGTTCTTGAGTCGTCTTGCTGCCCTGGAACATGCCACAGTCAACCAAGAACTTGAGGCCAGCTGTGTTCAACAAAGAGCAAGAACCGGTGACGGTACCAACGGCACCGCAAAATTTTAGCGTCGTCATGAAACTCTGTCCGAGCAGGGATCGTCCAGGGCAACGTAGCGAAGCGCCCTGACGAATGATTTCACCGGCCAATGATCTGACCGTCCAATTTAGGTCGCCAAACAATTATCTCATTCGTCCAGTTGCTGAACAGGGGGCGCGAGGACGGTCTGGGCGGCGGTTGCTCAGCTGACGCGGGGTGTTCTGTGGCTGACGCTCAGATTGACGCCGCAATGGCGAGTGTCCAGAGTGCCTGCACCCAAATTTGTCGCCGCGAAGTGAGTCGTCGGTGGCACCGGTGGTATTTTGTAGAATGGCCGTTAAAGTGGCACTTCACTTCGTTGGATTGGTTAGAAGTTTCTCCCTCTGGTCTTGCTAGCATTTAATGGAAGATAGCAAATCCGAACCGTCGATCACTCTCGGCAGCCCTGCGGCAAGCATTGCCGGCATCGGCAATCTCCGCGCTCAGTTATTGCAGCGATTGAATCTGCGGACGGCGGGAGACATGCTGTTTTTCTTTCCACGGGATTATGAGTTCCCAGCGCCACCGTGCCGAATCGATCAGCTCAAGGAGGGGGTCGAGGCGTCCTTAATTGGAACGATCGCTGATGTGGAACTGCGTTCGTCTTCACCGACCCGATCGATCTTGGGTGCGGTGCTCGAAAACGAGACCGGCGCCATTCGGATCGTTTTCTTCAATCAACCCTTTCGTGCCGAGCAGCTGACCTACGGGCGTAAGCTGATGATCCAAGGCACACCAAAGGTCAGCGGGATGGGGCTGCAAATGTCCCATCCAAAGATTACGTACCTAGATAAAACCGACGGCGAGATCGAAACGCCACGCATTCTGCCCATCTATCCATTGACCGAAGGGATGAAGCAGCATGAGATTCGCCGCATCATCCAGTTGGTTATCGAACCGCTGGCGGACGATCTGCCGGAGGTCCTGCCTACTGAATTGCGTGACTTAGCCACCCAGCGGCTCCGCGCCGCTGAATTCTCGTTGCAGCTGCCGTTGCTGGAGATCAACCAGGCAATCAAGCAGATCCACTGGCCTGACGATAAGGATCATTTGAAGGCCGCGCGGATGCGTTTTGTATTCCAAGAGTTGTTGGTGATGCAGTTGGCGCTGGCAACACGCCGAAAATCACTCCAGGACAGCATGCAATCCGTTTCGATGGAAACCTCCAATCTGCTAGACACGCGGATCATCAATCGGTTTCCCTTTGAACTGACCGATGATCAACGCAGCGCGATGCGGCAGATCAGTGAAGACATGTCGCGAAAGTATCCCATGAATCGCCTGTTACAAGGCGACGTTGGCAGCGGCAAAACCGTGGTTGCAATCTATGGAATGATGCTAGCGGTTGGTAACAAGCAGCAAGCGGCGTTGATGGCGCCCACGGAAGTGCTTGCGCGACAGCATTATGAAACCTTGACGCGAATGTTGGCCGATAGTCGTGTGACGATCGGACTGTTATGCGGATCTTTGTCGGCAAAGGAACGCCGCGACACCTTGGCTGCAGTGGCCGGTGGAGAGGTTGATCTGATTGTTGGCACTCAATCGCTTTTGCATGGCATCGAGTTCGCCAATCTGGGACTCTGTGTGATTGACGAACAGCACAAGTTCGGCGTGGGCCAACGTGGTTCTTTTCGCAGCGGCGGTGTCGATCCGCATTACCTCGTCATGAGTGCGACGCCGATTCCACGTTCGGTTGCGATGACTGTGTTTGGCGATACTGAATTGACGACCCTGCGCGAAAAGCCGCCGGGGCGAGGCACGGTGAAGACTTATCTGGGACGCGGACAATGGACACAGCGTTGGTGGGGCTTTGTCAAGCAACGTTTGGATGAAGGGCGACAAGCCTATGTCGTGGCTCCACGCGTCGCTTCGTCCAGTGACAGCGACGAAGACGAAGATGTCTCGTCGGTGCTGACGGTGTTCAAGGAGCTTTCCCAGAAACAGTTCGCCGACTACAGCGTCGCCTTGTTGCACGGCAAAATGCCGAATGATGAAAAGCAACGCGTCATGGAATCATTCGCCGATGGCGAAATCGATCTGCTGGTCACGACCACCGTGATCGAGGTTGGCATTGACGTTCCCAACGCCACCGTGATGACGATCATGAGCGCTGAGCGTTTCGGGTTGGCCCAGTTGCACCAGCTGCGCGGTCGTATCTCACGAAGCTCACACACCGGACATGTCTGTGTGTTCACCAGTGGTGAGCAAAACCCCGACGAGATTGAGCGTCTGAAAACGTTTGAAACAGTTCATGATGGATTCGAACTGGCCGAGGCCGATTTCAAGCTGCGAGGACCAGGGGATGTCTTGGGTTGGCGGCAAAGCGGAATGCCAGCGATGCGCATCGCAGACATCGTCGAAGACATCGATGTGCTACAAGTTGCCCGGCAAATCGCACAGGACATCATTGATCAAGATCCCAAGTTGGAATCAGAATCCTACCAATCGCTACGAAAACAAATGATGCGCCGATATGCATCGACCCTCAACGTTGGAGACGTCACGTAATGACACCTATTTGCAAGGGGATCCAGTTGGGATGGTCGATACAACGGGGCTGTAGACTGTTGGGAGCGTTCTAGGATTGTTTTCGTTGGGCGCTGCAATAAATGCCCAGTCTTGTCGGGTGCCGTACTTGCACGCACCACTGCTTTGAACATGTTCGCATTCGGTAGAACCACTGTCCCCCAAAAACCAAATGTAGCACTCGTTGGTCCTGCATGCTGGTTGGACAGCCTCGAGCGGGAATGGAGGCAGTCGCAGGAAATGCAGAACGCTAATAAGCACTCATCCGCACTCATCAATTAGCGTTGATTAGTGCCTATGAGTGTTCCTGACTCGGCACGTCGAACATTGCGTCTTTTGTACGACCAGCATAGCATGGGGCAGCGTGAGCCACTGATCGAAACGAGACATCCCACCGTCCCCATTGCCCGACGCTAAAAAGAGCTTACATAAACTAGTTGGTCACCAGAAACTACGGGCTTTTATCAAGGCACTGGCACGTCTCAGGGAAGTCGGCACCTGATCGTCTTCGCCCCAGTAAGATCAACAAAGTCATCACACCGAAGTTTCCGAACGCCGAAGGTGTTCTACCCCATAGCCCAGGGTCGCGCAGCGCACCCTGGGGACAGACCCCACACACATCGTCTCCGAACGCCGAAGGTGTTCTACAAATGGAGCTGTTAAGCCCATGAGAACACAAGCAAGTACAAGGCATCTCGCCCAAACCCTTGCACTAGAAAGCTGACACCAGCGCCGCTGGCCATGCAAACGCTCATAATCTGTCGGGGACAGTCCGCTGAAACTTGCAATCGTCGCAAAACCGGGAATGAACCACGAAGGACACGAAGAGCACGAAGGGGGGAGTTGCGATAGACATCTCGGCTCATTGGACTGGGACCGTCCCCAGTCTCGAATGCCAGTCCGGATCGAATGCCTGAACGCCGAAGGTGTTCTACCCCATAGCCCAGGGTCGCGCAGCGCACCCTGGGGGCAGGCCCCAGGCACAAGATTTCCGAACGCCGAAGGTGTTCTACAACGGGTTCGGGATAGCCGCTTGGAATACAAGGAACGCCAAGGCATCTCGCCCAAACCCTTGCACTAGAAAGCTGACACCAGCGCCGCTGGCCATGCAAACGCTGATAATCTGCCTGGGACAGTCCGCTGAAACTCGCAATCGCCGCGAAGACGGGGATAAACCACAAAGGACGCGAAGAGCACAAAGGAGGAGGTCGCTACAAACGATGGAATCGCTCGACGAACTGCGGCCGGCCAACCAGGAGCGACCACCACCATGATCGACAACAACGGGGCCACGACCGATGAGCGAAAAATAGAGCCGATGAAACTCGATCTGGCTAGCGGTTTGTCTTTACTGACTCCAAAGCCGTCAAAACCAAGCCATTTCAATCCACCGGGCCAAGCAAACGCACTCTTACCGCGTCAACACATCGCCACAGCGTCAAACGCACGGCCCTTCTAGCACAGCCGCCCAACCCAAAAACGCCTTGGACACCCAAGTGAAACCAGGCAACCCATCAGGGCTCAAAATCCGTCCCCACATCAGAACTCGGTTGATGGCCTGTTAAGTCAAGTCCACAGCCTCGAATGCGAATGGAGGCAATTGCTGGAAATGGAGAACGCTAATCAGCACTTATCAACACGAATCAATGAGTGCCTACTGGTGTTCCCGATTCGAGACGTCGAACATTCCGTCTCTTGTACGACGAGCGTGAAGCATGGGGCAGCGTGAGCCACTTTTCGAAACGCGACATTCCACCGTCCCCATTGCCCAACGCTAAAAAGGGCCTCCGCAAGCTTGCTGGTCACCAGTCACTCTCGGCCTGGATCACAGTTCCGGACGTCCCGGGGACGTCGGCACCTGATCGGTTTCGCCCCTGCAAGCTCCACTAAGTCATCATCAGACAGGCCATCAGCAGTTTTAAGAACAGATGGGACATCCCCTGTGGTTGCACCAGTGTCCTTATCGACAACAGCTTCAATTGCACCTGTCACCGAAATAGGTTCATCACCTTCAATCGCATCAGCTTGCCCATTGAGGAAAGCAGTTAACACCCAAACACATTAGAACATTCAACATTGGATTACCTACTTCGTTTTGCTTTGGGCTATCGGAGGGAGGATGACGCCGTGCATCGCCGGATCGAAAAATGCCTCCAATCTTGAATCACCCTTGTTGAGCATGAAAAACTTGTTGCTAATGCGAACAACCCCAGCGTTGCCGAATGCGGTTGATTCAATGCTTTGAGAAAGGGTGCAGTCGACTATTTCGACTGCGGAAGTTTTTGGGTCCACCGTCCAACTAGATACGGTCGATTGAAAAATGTACCTAGACTCGAATTTGCTTAACTCAGCAAACTCTTCTTCGCTCATCTTGGCAGTTCTGACAGGCTTGCCAAGTGCGTAACGCTCCAATCGAAAAGGCATGTGATGTTTTGCATGCAAATATAGACTCGTATGCAAGCCCGTTTTGGTGTTGAAATAAACTAACTCCCGCTCGCCAGATTCAAATTCACGAATCTCATCAGGAAGCTTCGCGAGAAATTCGCGGTACTTGCGTTCACTCGGAAGCCCCACGAAAATTCCCGATGCGGACGCGACAGGATAAAGCTCTGGAGGAATATATACCATTAACCTGAGCAAATCCGATCCACCAGTCACCTTTTCTTTCATACCATCGAAGATCGCTTCGCCGGTTCCTGCAATAACCAAGGCCACTCCGCATTTGCGAGTCATTCCTGATGGAACAAGTGCAGGCGATTCACTCTCAGCATCTCCATCCCCCCCCTTTTTTAAAATGCAATCCGCTCTACCCACAACGCCCTTACCTGGCACGAGATTAACCAAACCAACATGAAGAATGGCGTTTTTGGGGTCGCGAGCGACAAACCCTGTCGACCAAATACTTTCGTTCAAAGCTGTTGCTGCAGTTTGGAAAATCCTTTGCTCGACAATTTGAACTCTACGCTCGTTCTGAATAAGAACATCTTTGTAGGGCTTCAGGGTTTTCTCGAACTCAAGAGCGTAGCGTTTCTTAGCCTGGACATCGCCCTCCCCCTTCCACACTTTCGTGCCTGGTCCCGGGACGGGAACCCTAACGATACGCGAGGGGTCTATTCGAGGAGGTGGCGACTTCCTCTCCTCCTGCGCAGAAGTAACTTGCCCGAAACCGAGCGCACAAGAAGCCAAAAATAGAACACTAAGCTTTGCGCGAAAATATAACACCATCATCAACCCCACATGGAAGTGTCCCGCGAATTGCTAAAACTTGAAAGATGGTCTCCCGGAGGGCAGAATCTGCCCTCCGGAAACCTTTCAATTTACGTCGGCTGCAACCGACGGGGAGACCATCTTAACGAAGTTAATCTTATTGAATCCCTTGGACAAGTTCCTGCGTCGGAAACCGTCCGCGTCTTTCGAGACTTTTTGCGTGGTCATGTGCGGGAGATGAGCTGTGAAGTCTGGCCTCTGAAGTCACTGAGCTTTGTGGCATCAAGCATGCTCCGGCCGAGGGGAGCTACTATCGAGCAGGCTCGAGCCCAGGTCGCGTTCTCGACGAAGGTGAACGCGAAGACGTGATTCACCCGCGCGTCGGAAAAAGTCTGGCGACGGAAAGAGTCAAGAAGTTGAACTGGCGAGCGATCGTGCTGCCAAGGATCCACAGCAGCTTCAACATCAGATTATCCAGGCGATTGTTTCGGGTGCTAGCACTCGGGAGATGCAGGAGATCAAGCCAACTTCTCCCGGCGTCAAACGTTCCAACGTGTCGCGATTGTGGCAAGAAGCTGGAAGCAAGTTTGTGCAGGAACTGCGTAGCAGAGGCCTGGCATCAACGACGTGGTGTGCTTTGATGCTCGACGGGATTCGGCTAAGCAAAGAACAAACCGCTGTGGTTGCACTGGGGGTCGATGACCAAGGCCGCAAGCACGTCTTGGACTTTGCTCTTGGAAGTAGTGAAAAGGGGATGTCCCATCTGTTGTTAAAACTCTTGATGGTCTCTCTGGTGATGACTTGATGGAGCTTGCAGGGGGTGTCGATGCCCCTGGGGCGTCCGGAGTTGTGGTCAAGGCCGAGAGTGACTGGTGACCAGCAAGTTTGCGGAAGCTCTTTTTAGCGTTGGGCAAGGGGGACGGTGGAGTGTCCCGTTTTGATCAGTGGCTCACGCTGCCCCCATGCTTCACGCTCGTCGTACAAGAGATGGAGTGTTTGATGTCTGGAATCGGGAACACTAATAGGCACTAATCAAGGCTAATCGATGAGTGCCTATTAGTGCTTATTAGCGTTCTCCATTTCCAGCAATTGCCTCCATTCGCATTCGAGGCAGTGGACTTGACTTAACAGGCCATCAACCGAGTTCTGATGTGGGGACGGAGGTTGAGCGTTGATGGGTTGCCTGGTTTCACTTGGGTGTACAAGGCGTTTTTGAACGGGCGGCTGAGCTAGAAGGGCCGTGCGTTTGATGCCGTGGCGGTGTGTTGACGCGGTAAGAGTGCGTTTGATTGGCCCGCTGGATGAAAATCGCTTGGTTTTAACGCGTTTGGATTCACTGAAAACATAGAGCTAGCCGGATCGAGGTTTACCAGCTCGATTTTTCGCTCTTCAGTCGTGGCCCCGTTGTTGTTGATCATGGGGGTGGCCGCTCCTGGTCGGCTGGCCGCAGCTCGTCGAGCAATTCCATCGTTTGGAGCACTCGGCTCAGCCACTGGTCATCCAGTACCATCACCCCGCGTTGAAAACTCTCAATCAGCGTGCTCGAGCTTTCCGCTTGCACAATCGCCACTCCGACCGCCTGCCGCCAGTGTTCCCAGTGTTCGGTGTCCTGCCAGCGTTCAAGCTGATCCAGCGCCCGCTGGCCAAGCTCCAGCAGCGGCTTCATGTAACTGCACACGCCCGTCACAGGTTTTGCAGCGGAGGATGATTGTGATTACCTCCTTCGTGCTCTTCGCGTCCTTCGTGGTTCATTCCCGGTTTTGCGACGATTGCAAGTTTCGGTGGACTGTCCCCGGCAGATTCTCAGAGTTTGCATGGCCAGCGGCGCTGGTGTCAGTTTTCTAGTGCAAGGGTTTGGGCAAGATGCCTTGGCGTTCCTTGCATTCCAAGCGGCTCTCCCGAATCCGTTGTAGAACACCTACGGCGTTCGGACACGATGTGCCTGGGGCCTGTCCCCAGGGTGCGCTGCGCGACCCTGGGCTATGGGGTAGAACACCTTCGGCGTTCGGAAATCGGGATGCGATTGTGAAAGCCACCGCCTTTGCTTTGGCAGGTTACCGAAGTGCGTTTCTCTGATCATGTGCTTCGAAGGAACGTCAGCCTGGCCTGCCGAACGCCGTAGGTGTTCCATTTTCACAGCCCAAGGTCGCGAAGCGCACCTTGGGTCAGTGGAACGATCAAACCTGCGAACGCCGTAGGTGTTCTACATGCGGTTTGGGCACACCGACCGGAGAGCAAGTGTTCTCTGCTGCACATGGACGATTCGGCGACAGTTCCGGGAGGATGATTGTGTCCTCCTCCTTCGTGCTCTTCGTGTCCTTCGTGGTTTATTCCTCACTTCACCACAATTGCCAGGGGACGCAACCTTTCAGTGCTACCCACTATTGGGGACGCTTCCACACCATCGATCGATTTGGGGGATGTCCCAGCAGCTGTTAAAGCTCTTGCTGGTCTCTCTGGTGATGACTTGATGGAGCTTACAGGGGCGAAGCCGATCCGGTGCCGACTTTTCTGGGGCGTGCCAGAGCTGCGATCAAGTCCGGGAGTGACTGGTGACCAGCAAGTTTGCGGAAGCTCTTTTTAGCGTTGGGCAATGGGGACGGTGAAATTTCGCGTTTCGCTCAGTGGCTCACGCTGCCCCCATGCTTCACGCTCGTCGTACAAGAGATGGAGTGTTTGACGTCTCGAATCGGGAACACTAATAGGCACTAATCAAGGCTAATCGATGAGTGCCTATTAGTGCTTATTAGCGTTCTCCATTTCCAGCAATTGCTTCCATTCGCATTCGAGGCTGTCGCCTTGACTTAACAAGCCATCAACCGAGTTCTGACGTGGGGCCGGAGGTTGAGCCTTGATGGGTTGCCTGGTTTGACTTGGGTGTCCAAGGCGTGTTTGGGCTGGTGGCTTTGTTAGAAGGGCCGTGCGTTTGACGACTTGGCGATGGATTGACGCGGTGAGAGTGCGTTTGATTGGCCAGGCGGATTGAAATGGCTTGTCCAACAACCGATCAACCCGGGGTTTGATGCAAGCACGGCACGTTATGATTTTTGGTGCGTGCAAGCTGTTATGGTTGCCAGGGCTTTTGCAATTTGTCTTGATCAGCGGTGATGGCTGGCAGATCGAAACGCACGAATTTGACTTCGCCATAGCCGGGCTCGTAGAGCACGCCCAAGGTGCCGTCATGGAGGACGGTGATTTCGCTGTAGGCCGATGCGCCGGGATCGATGACGCCGCCTTCGGACCATGTCTTGCCACCGTCGTAACTGATTCGTACAGCAAGGTTCTTGCGCCCGTTGTTGCTCGCTGCATTACAAAATAGCAGTCGATTTTTGCTGAATCCATCTTGCTTGGCCGTGTACTGAATGATGCACGCGTTGCAGCGTGGATCGATCAGTGAAAGGTCGTTTTCGGTGTCCCATTTTAAACCCTTGGCATCACTGCGATGGATCACGCGTTTTCCGGGTTGCCAGCGGCAGTTAATCATCAAGCTGTCGTCGTGGAGTTGAACCAGTTTGGATTCGTCCGCTGGGGCGCAGTCGCTCAGTGCATGCCAGCTTTCGCCGTGATCGTCGCTGCAGAACACAGTTAGACCGCGACCGACACGCACGTAGTTTTGCAGGAGCCGACCGTCACGGGTTTGGATTCCACGGCCAGACGTGATGAACTTAAAAGCGTTCTTCAGTTCAGGGCCGGCGACTTGGTCAGTGATGTCCTGAGGCGCTTGCCAGGTCTGGCCGTTGTCGGTGCTCTTCTGAACATAGAACCGATACTCTCGGTTGGCTTTGTTCATGGGCAGGTAGTTGTAAAAACAGAAGATCGCCCCCGTTTCGCGATCGACAATCAACGAAGGATCGCTGCAACCACCATCGGTGACGGGATCCATGACCTGCATTGGCGTCCAGGTTTTTCCGTTATCGGTGCTGCGTCGATAGACAATGTCAATGGTGCGTTGGTGGACAAGGTCTGCGCCGTTTTTGCGTCGGGCGTCGCATGCGGCAATCAAGTCGCCGTTGACGGCTGTGTCGATCGCGGGAATGCGAAAGGTGTGTGTGTCATTGGTGCCCGAAACAAACAGCGACTCGCTGTGAAGCAACGCGATTCGTCTGGTCGGTGGTGGTGCTGGTAGTCGAGTAGGATTCGCCGGTGGCTCGGCAAGTAACGCCAGTTGGTCCAGCAGGATGCCGGAGTCCTTGGGAGAGACCACTTGAATCCGAATCATCGTTGGCTTCGCGTCATTGGGAATTGCCAAGCGAATGTCACTCAGGAATCTGGCACCGACAGCGATCACTTGATCAAGCTTAACAAGCGTTTGCCACTGGCCCGAGCTTAGGATGTCGACGTGGCACTCAAATGGGGCGTGATTGGTCCAGCGTTCGGCTTTGAAGGTTAAGCCGCGCACCGGTTGTTTCAGTGCCGTGGTCGAGATGGCCAGCGTGGTGGTTTCGCCGCCGGCAAGTTGCAGGCTCTGTTTGCCATCGCTGGCGAATTTCGCTGTGACCGCAGCCTTTCCCTGGACTCGCATCATGACTGGCCCAGAACTGATGCCAGTGAACGCACCGGCCGGCAGTGTCTCGAAGGAGGTTTGATAGAGTGTCTTTTCAGCTGATTGTGCAGCGGACAGGCAGAGGCAATGGCAGGCAAGCGACAGAACAGCTGCGGCGAGACGAAGACGCATGGTGATGGACCTTTGGGTGCGATGATCGGGTGGTCGATTGGCCAAGGATAGCTCACCGAATACAGATCCGTGACCGCTTCTCCGGTCCCTTTTTTGGGGCCAATTCGCTGGTTCCATTTTGAGTGATCTCCCTGGCGCGGTCTGCCTCGCGTGGTCTGCCTGGCGTGGTCTCCCTGGCGTGGTCTCCCTGGCGTGGTCTCCCTGGCGTGGTCTCCCTGGCGTGGTCTCCCTGGCACCCTGAGTTCGGCATTGGGGAATGCAGTCAGTGGCCGTCGGATGCGCTGGTTGGCATGGCATGGGGGAAAACGGTTGCAGTTGCGGGAGCTAAATTTGCGTGATCGGGCTTTACCGCAATCGTGTCTCGCAAGAACCGGGGGCGCCACCCGTTGAGTTTCTCTTGACCTCGACCGCCTTGGCTTGGTAATCCCTGGTTTGCACCGGCTCTCGGTTCGCGCGAGCCAAATGTTGAGTCGATTCCAGCCGTTTTTCGATAGATTTGTGAAGTTTTTGCCTCGCCATTTTCCGAGTGTTTCGCCACGACTCCATCAATGCATGGTGCTGCAATGGATCCGTATCGGGATGCAGTCACCTGAGTGGCAGCGTGGCGTCGGCAGGTTGTCGCTGGTTGCAGGGCTTCTTTTCGGCGGTCTGCTGATGGCCGGTCCGGGGTGCCGTGGTCGAGCCTATGACAGCGTTTACCAGGCCAAAATGGCTCAGCGGATTCGCAAGCTTGAAGACGAGCTGTACCAGAGCGAATACGACAATCGCGTGCTCCGAGATCAGATGGGGCAGGTCAGCGAAGACGAAGACCCCTACCAGAATTTGCCTCAGACTCCCGCTTTTAAAGCCACAGAGGGCGTGAATTCCGAGCCGCCAGCCGGTGTTCCGCTGGCGGATCCGATTGAACAGGGCGCGCCAGTTCCCGTGCCTGATCCCAAGTTTCAAGACCTGGAGAACCAGCCCGACCAACCGGGTTCAGGGAAGCCCATGGTGGTGCCGGATCCAGACATGTTGGAACCACCCAGGCCGGAACAGCTGCAAGAAATCGATCCGATTGTGCCCGGGGATGTTAGCCCTCCGGCCATGCTTGATCCGCCGTCACCGGGCAAAATTCCGCTGCCGCCTTTGGGCGATGCCAGTGATGCGATGCCGGAACTGAGCATGCCGGATCACCTGGAGCTACACGAAACACTCTCTGGAGGTCACCACGAGGACAGCGATTCAGTCCCCGAGGGGCTGTATTTGGTGATCACCGTCAAGGATGATCAAGATGAAATGGTGAATCTGCAGAACTTTGATATCGACGCCAGCATGACCGTCGTGATCACAGAGCCGGCCGCGGATGAACAGCAGGCAGCCGCAGAGATTGCCCGTTGGGACTTCGATGCTCAGCAGGTACGCGATTTTGTTCGCAACTCGCCGGTGGATGGCTTTCACGTGCTGTGTGACTTTAGGCAACAGTTACCGACTGGAAAGAAAGTGCAGGTTGACGTACGGCTTTCATCGGGTGAAGAACAGATGAGCTGCCAGGGCAGTGTCGGTTTGCAGCAGTCCATCGCCGCCAGCAAGTGGTTGCCACGAGGCTGATTGGCGGCTGGCACCCTACAATCCCAACCTGAATGCTGGCCAATCCTGCTGTGGGCGCGTAAGCCGGATGGAGCGAAATTGAATTGGCCGCTATGCTATGCGGCATGAATAGAAAGCAGAACAAAAAAGAGTCTCAGCCCGCGTCCTCGTTTGATCAGCTTGGGCTGTCATCGGTGATGCTTCGTTCGCTGAAACAAGCGGGGTTTGAATCCCCATCACCGATTCAGGCAGAGTTGATTCCGCCGGCACTCGACGGGATGGACGTCATTGGTCAGGCGCGAACGGGAACCGGGAAAACCGCTGCATTCTCGATTCCGATCCTGGAGCAGTTAGATTCCCTCGACGATTGCCGAGATCCTCAGGCGATCATCGTGGTGCCGACGCGTGAACTGGCCGATCAAGTCGCTCGCGAGGCCGAGCGTTTGTCTTATGGCGTACCCACCGAAATCGCAGTGTTGTCGGGCGGCAAGAACATGCGTGGCCAGCTCCGTCAGCTCGAAAATGGCGCTCAGATCGTTGTCGGGACTCCCGGTCGCTTGCACGATCACTTGCAGCGTCGATCGCTGCGTACCAAGGACGTGTGGTGTGTTGTGCTGGATGAAGCGGATCGCATGTTGGACATCGGATTCCGTCCACAGATTGAACGCATCCTACGTCGCTGCCCTCGTGATCGACAGACGCTCTTGCTGTCCGCCACGTTGCCCACCCAGGTTCAACGTCTGGCCGAATCGTACATGCATGAGCCGCTTGTCATTGACTGTTGCAAAGAAGAGATGTCTGTCGAGACGATTGAGCAGCATTACTTTACCATTCCCCAGGATCAAAAACAGGACTTGCTGCGAGCGTTGCTAAAACGCGAGCAGCCCAAGCAGGCGATCATCTTTTGCCGCACCAAGCGTGGAACCGATCGCTTGTGGCGCGCCCTGAGCAAAGATTATCCCGACGCGGCGGCAATGCATGGTGACATGGCACAGACCGCGCGTGACCGAGTGCTGCAAAAGCTTCGTGATGGCAAACTGAGTATCTTGGTGGCAACCGACGTGGTGGGTCGCGGGATCGACATCAGCACGATCTCCCATATCGTCAATTACGACGTCCCCGAAGACAGTGACGATTACGTGCACCGTGTTGGGCGGACCGGCCGTATGGGACGCGAAGGCGTGGCGTTCACATTCATTGTTCCCGGCCAAGGTGATGTTCTGACCAGCATCGAACAGCGGATCAATAAGCTGCTGATTCGAGACTCCATCAAGGGCTTTGAAAAAGAGCCAGAGCCGGAGCCGCAAGAAGATGTTGCCGTCGCGCCCAGCCCCAAGCGGCTCAATCCGATGAACCGCAAAGTCAAACGCCGCCGCTAGTCCGCGCGCACGTCAACGGTGGCGTCACCCGCCGCTGGTGCGTCGTGGCGAATCGCTTGATGCTTGCGCTCACGACGCGCCGCATTTCCTTGCTGCGGCAACGCCTCTGGCAAACGCTTCTTCCATCAAAGCAATGCCGCTTAGATCCGAGTGCGCGAAATGGATCCGCCCGAGCGATTCGGCTGCTTGCTGGCGTTGTTTCCCAAACATAAATCCTACGCGAGGTTGGATCATCGCGTGTCCCCATCGCATGATGTCCATGCGCTGGATCAACGTCTCGATCTCAGGGTGCGCCCGGGACAGGTCGGCTAAGACAATTGCTGCCCAATCGTCCCACGTCATCTGCAAAAGTGTTTGCCGAGACAACTTGGGATCGTCTTTTAGCAATGGGTGGTACCAGGTGATCACGGTCGGCCCATGATCAGCACCTGACTGATGCGAGGCATTTACATAGCCCAGTGAATCGCTATGGCAGATCACATTGTCCCAGGCCATCAAGGCCGCCAGCCCATCTTCTTTTGATTCACTTGGTCTCGCTTTCAGCAACAGGTTAGCGACGACCCAGCCACCGTATTGAAACGTGGTCGCGTCGCGTCCGGCCTGTTGCCATTGGTCGATCAGGCGACTTGCCAAAAACTGTGGGGCAGCAAACACGACGTCGTCGGCAATCAATTCGACCATGCGATCCCTGGCCTTGTCGTAAGCCGTGACGCGCATGGATTGACCATTTGGTTGCTTGGTGATTTTGGTGACAGCGTGTTCGGTTCGGATCTGTTTGGCAAAGCGCTGACTTAAGTGCTGGACGATTTTGCCATTGCCCTGTGGCCATGTCATCACCGGCTGGGATTCCATTTCAGCAATCGAATTCGCCTGACCGCTCAGTCGAGACGCAAAGTAGAAAACGCCTGCCCATGCGCTGGTTTGTTCCAGCGTCAGTCCATAATCATCGCGGCACCCGTAATCGACCAGCCAACGCAGTGCCTCTGAGTCATAGCCTTGATCGGTCATCCACTGGGCCATTGAGATCTGGTCCAACTGAATGACCTCTGGATCGCTGTCCGTCCCCAGCTGCATTGGGATGGCGAACGCCCGTCGGCCTTGTTCGTCGCGCCGCTGCGCCCACTGATTCATCTGCAGTTGGAATTGTTCCAGTTGTTGACGATCGGTGGAATGAATCTCTTGAATGGATGCGGGATAAAGTCCTTCCAGCCAACGCCCTTGATGAAACACGCGTTCTTCGGGTTCGCGGCACAGGTGTTCTTCGGCGACAGTCACCTGACCGTCGGCCGAGACGTCTGTGACGATGTTCATTTCCTGAAACAGTTCCAGCAAGTCTCGGTTGAATGACATGGGCACCGGGACGTAATGGGCTGCCCAAGGAAACTGGGATGCCTCCCATTTGCCGCTGCGACTGGTGCCGCCGGCCGTGGACTCCATTTCTAGGATCACAACGTCTTGGATGCCTTGCCGCTGAAGTTCCCAAGCAGCGGAAAGGCCAGCGATTCCTCCGCCGACGATCACCACCGCATGCTTGGAAGGGGCACCCGTTGGCTGTGGCAGCTTCCAGCCGTCGCGAATCCGGTGTCCAACACTGAGGTCCGGTTGCAAGAGTTCCCCGCTGAAAGCTGCCGAGGGCTTTCCGGAACAGCCAACGAGCATTGCCAGCGGCGTTGTTCCCAGCCACTTGATCCACGTTCGGCGTGTCGGCTGTTTGAGTGTTTCGTTGCCTTGTGCTGAGCTCACGAACCCCATTCCTGTTCGTAATAACGCACCAAAACTTGATCGTTCAGCCGGTTGATTTTGACATCGACTGGAGCGATGTCAGCGGGCATTTGAAACAACGTTTGCATGGTTGATTGATCCAGATAGCGAAGCCCGTCGGGGAGCGCCCGTCGCGATTGCCAAGGCCGAGTGTCGCTGACGTCGGTGCCAGTGTAGCGTGCATAAGCAAATCCCCAGACGCCAAACGTCGGCACCGATGTCTGGTAGGGCTGGACCAGGAAACCGGACGCCGACAGCGTGTTCAGAATGCACCAATAGGATTGTGGGGCAACCAGCGGCGAGGTGCACTGGACCGTGATAACGGCGTCGTCGTTCAGCACTTTTTGCAACATCTGAAAGAATCGCGTGGTGTAGAGCTTGCCGACCGAATACGAACTTGGATCAGGAAAGTCGATGATCGCGACATCAAACGTTTTCTGTTGTTCGGTGGCCCAGACAAACGCGTCTTGGTTGATCACCGTGACGCGTTCATCGTTCAGCGAGTCTTGGTTGAGTTCTTTCAGCGGCGGAAACTTTTCCGCCAGGGACGTCATCGCGGGATCCAGATCCACCAACGTCACCGTTTTGACCGACGGATACCGCAGGACTTCACGCACTGCTAATCCGTCACCACCTCCCAGGACCAGCACGTCGTGCACCTGGTCTCGGCTGCTGATCGCGGGGTGGACCAGGGCTTCATGGTACCGGTATTCGTCGCGTGAATTGAATTGCAAGTTGCCGTTGAGATACAGCTGGAAGTTTTCCTTATCCTTCGTGACCACAATCCGCTGAAACGGGCTGTGCTGTGTAAACACGATCGGCTTCTGCAGAATGACTTCCTCTGAAAGCGAAGTCAGCGAGTCGGCTTTGATGAAGCCGACGACCAAGATTCCAACAACGATGAAGCCTCGCGTTCGCAGTCCCGTCACCGAACGCTGGGACAACAGCGGTCGCAATAGCGAGGTTCCCCAAATGCCGACCGCAGCGTTTAGTAACCCAAACAGCAGCGAAGTTCGCACCAGTCCTAGATGTGGCACCAGCAGAATCGGGAACAAGAGTGACGCCATCAGAGCGCCAATGTAGTCAAACGTCAGCACACGCGCGACGAGTTCGCGAAAGTCAAGATTTTCCTTCAGAATCCGCATCAACAGCGGTAGCTCGAGGCCGACCAAGATGCCGATCAGCAGCACCATGCCAAACAGCAGGATCCGAAACCATGCGATCTGTGCGAAGGCAATGAAAAGGATCGGAGCCGAAAGGCCGCCGACCAAGGCGATCGCAATTTCAATTTCGATGAAGGTCCGAGCCACTCCAGTGTCGACATAACGCGACAGCCAGGAACCAATCCCCAGAGCCGACAAGTAAACGCCGATGACTAAAGAAAACTGTGTGACGCTGTCACCGAGCAAGTAGCTGGCCAACGTGCCAGCCAGTAACTCATAGATCAAACCACAGGTCGCAATGACCAGAACATTCAAATAGAGCAGGTAGTTGGGTGCCCGATTGATCATCCGACGATGGCCGCGGCAATGATAATCGAAATCCCAATCACGATGGCTCCCATGATGATCGCTAGTGCTTGGTTCTGATCTTCTTCGATCTCACGCATCACTGAAAACGGCGTCAGTTTTTCCATCAGCCAGAGGCCGAAGAACAACAACACGATGCCGAGCACGGCGAAAACGATTGCGGCCACTAAGTGAACACCCAGGAGCGCAAATCCGGCCGCCGCGACGGAGGAACCCTCCGAATCGGCGGATTGAGCTAGCAACGCAAGACTGTTTAAATTCAATAAGTTCATCTTATTTTCCTCCACCCCATGAACCACCAAAGGAACGTCCACCATAACCGCTGGAGGATCGCATCCCTGATGAGATGACACGCAGCACACCAAAGCTGGGCGCTTTCCAACCGGCGACCGCTGCGGTCGTGAAACCAGAGCAGCAAATCCCGGCGGCAACAAAGTAACTGATCAAGAATGCGTTTTTCATCTAATCATCCGATGATAGATAAGGACTGAAATCACTGTCGCTCCACCGTTGCACTTCAAACTGACGGCGATAGAGCAAGAAACCCATTGGGAAGAGACTGACGCCCACCAAGGCGTACGTTAGCAGCCAAGCGTCGGCCTTGCTGCTGAACACGCCATAGACCAACAGCAGGTAAACCACGCCTCCGATCCAGGTGAGCCAAAAACTCTTCTCCATTGTCGGTGCAGACTGCAGGACGCCAACGCCCCAGGGGCGTGGCAGGTCTTTGACGCCGAAGATCGCTTCGATTTCCTCCGGGGCCATGTACTGGCCTTCCGAAACGGTGACTTCCTGTGTGTCGCCCCAGCCGGTGGTCTCGAACGAAAGCATGCGCGGAGGCGCAATGTAGTCGAACGTCTCCGTTTGGTCACCTACATTGACCTGCCAATAAAATTCGCCCAAGACATAGCTGACATGCGCTGTGCCACGATCGTACAAGCGGAAGGTCTCGCCATCGTAGGTGATGCTTTGACCGTAACGCGTGACGGGTTCGTCCACTGGGGCGACAAAGCTCCAGTGATAATCTTGACAAACCAACCAGCGAAAACCGGTCTCGCGATTGTAGAGCAGGTACTCCGTCCAAGGAAACGTCTGACCTTGATACAACACATGGCGTTTCATGTATCCGATCAAGGTAAACTTGACGCCGCCAATGGTCCCCTCGGATCCCAGCGGTATGAGCGGGTCGAGACGTTTCTGCGTGAGCGTCTGGAAGAGGGTGAGTTTGCCCTCCGACGCATCAAGCAGTGACGAGCAATTCGGGCAGGCCACTCGCAGGGTTTGGTCCGGTGCTCGTAGCTTCAACGGGCCGCCGCACTGTGGGCAGTTTAGCTGCAGCGAGCCTACACTCTGGACACCCGCGTTGGGATCCAAACTGGAAAGGTCAATGCCGAGTTCTTCCAGCGTAACCATTTTGCCCATGTACGCGGCTTGCTCGGCTCCCTCGCTGCCGTCGCCGTAGTCGAAGGTTGAAACCGCGTTGTCGGTGGCGATTAAGTCGACATAGTGATGTGAGCTGCCGGGATGAAATTGCCAGGGCAGTTCGCCTTCAGCGCCCTCGGCAGTCGCGACCCCTTTTTCGCGAACCGTAAAGGTTTCGTTCTTCAGCGGAATCGCTTTGTTGAGCTCGATGGAATCAAATTCTGGAAGAGACTGTGATTTTTTGAGCGTGTGTTTCCGCGTGATGGAAAATTTGCCTTGCGCTTCGGCTAACCAAGCCCATTGCTGACCGCCAAAGGAGAGGTACCACTCGTCCCAGCTGCCGCCGCCAGCATGCCGGTAACGAACGCGGCCGGCGATCGTGAATCGTTTGCCATTGAACCGGCCAGTCATGCCTCGCTTCAGGCCAGATGCCGGATCGCCGACTTCCGCGACTTTTCCGTAGTCTTCTAACGCTCGGTCGCTTCGTCCCACAGCGGTGTGGCAAAAATCACAGATGGCGACCATCGCGCCACCGGCTTGAAACTCAAGCGGTCCGCCACAAGACGGACAATTGGTCTGAATCCGTTTCATTGACCCGCTCCCCATCCGGTTGCCGTTTCGGCGTCTTGCCCGTTTGGTCGTGTCCTGTGAATTTTCCTGACCCGTACGTCGCCGGCATTCAAGCGACGCTGCAACTGAGTTTGCCAAGGCCAATCCGGCTTTGGAAGGCAGCTGTACAGGTTAAAGGTAACAAATCCAAATTCGGGGTACGTGTGACAGGCCAAGTGCGATTCACGGAGCAGATACAACAGAGTCACGC
Organism: Stieleria bergensis; assembly: GCA_007745635.1. Classification (GTDB taxonomy): domain Bacteria; phylum Planctomycetota; class Planctomycetia; order Pirellulales; family Pirellulaceae; genus Stieleria; species Stieleria bergensis. The sequence goes on along the minus strand of CP036272.1, from coordinate 4,258,930 downwards.
CGCCAGGGTCAGGAAACACGTGCCGCTGTGGTTGCCCAACCACCTGCAAGCACAGGTCATTGATTAATTTTTGGCAGATCGATTCAATCGTTTCCGCGTCTCGCAGTGCATGGGCGTCGCACGCGGAGGCCTCGACGATGAACTGGCAACCGCCATCAAACCCAGCCAGGGGGCTTGATGAAGCAAGATCGGTATCACCAGATACAGTCACGCGAGTGTCCAAAAAATCAAATGGAATGATCAGCCGACCGGGCGTCTGTCGGTTGGGGGCCGTTATAGCATAAATTCGGTCGTGCAAGGAGGAAGCCTTAACTGGGATGCTTGTAAAAACGTCCTTGCGGCGACATCACGGTTGATTGTCCGCCAGGCTTCGTCGCATGTGCCCGGGCACGGAAACCCCTGAAATAAGGGCGCGCCCGGATTACGCAGCGGGTAGGAGCGAATTACAATACGGGACTTCCACCTGGCGGATGAGCCCGACGCTGAATGCTCGATTGCCAGTGTCTTTTGATGACAGTGTTATACAGCCAAATCTCGATGAAGGATTCAACCAAGATGTCCAATTCAGTTCCCCGTCGATCTGCGCTCAAGGCGCTCGGAGCAAGTGGTGCGTTGATGGGCCTGTCCGAGAACGCAGCGGCCAATCAAGCCGACACCAGCGTTCGCGATTCGCTTGAGCCAGTCGTTCACTGGAGCGACACTCACGACCGGATCTGGCTCGCGGGTAACTGCTGGGCGAACCCGATGGAGGATTGGATGATTCGAGATGGAGCTGCAGAGTGCTTGACAACAGGCGGTGACCGCAACATCCATTTGATCACTCATCAGCTGACTGATCCTGGCAAGTCATTTGAAACCAGCGTCGTCGTCTCACGCGTCGCTGTTGCTGGCAAAGATGATGGTGTTGGATTTAAAGTGGGCGTCAAGAGCGACATCAATGACCATCGCGCCAACGTGTTTGCAAAGTCGGGCGTCAAAGCAGGCTTGATCAACGGCAAGCTAACCATCAACCGTAAAAGCAAAGCGATCGAAGGTGCTGCTGATCCTCAAAGTGTACGTTTGAAACTTAGCGGGAGGCCCAGTGGCGATTCGGTGGAGTTGACTCTGACTGCCACCAGCAGCGAAGGACAGGCGCTTGGCAGTCTGACGACAACGGTTACCCCTGAAGCGGTGACTGGAAATATTGCTGTGGTCAATAACTTTGATCCGCAACTGAAAAAGGGCAAAGGCGCTCGCTATCGCTTCAGCGATTGGGCTGTCGCAGGCGATGCGTTTACCGTCGATCAGGAACGGGCATTTGGTCCCATCCTGTGGACGATGTATTCGTTAAGCGACTCGCGTGGTGATGACGGGTTCGTGATGAAGTTGTCCGCGCTGACGGGACCACTGGGCGAACAGGACAGTGATCAGGTGGAGCTGCAAGTCCAACGCGGTGGCCAGTGGCAATCGCTTGGCAACGCGACCTTGGACCGTGATGCGTGGACCTGCACGTTCCGGATTCCAAACTGGGACGCGTCTGCTGATGTGCCTTATCGCGTGCTCTACAAGGAAACGCATCCCAGCGGTAAGGAAACCGAGTCGCAGTGGTCCGGAACCGTCAAAGCCAATCCCACCGGACGTCCGCTCCGCTTTGGTGCATTGACGTGCCAAAACGATTATGCGTTCCCATATCAACCGGTCGCTGATAACGTGATCAAGCTGGATCCAGATATTCTGTACTTCTCTGGTGATCAGCTTTATGAAGGGCATGGTGGATATGGCTTGATTCGCCGGCCTGCCGATTTAGCGATCTTGAATTACCTGCGAAAGTACTACCAATTTGGTTGGTCGTTCCGGCATGCAATGAAGGACCGCCCCACGATCTGTTTGCCCGATGATCACGATGTCTTTCAAGGCAACATTTGGGGCGAAGGCGGCGCACCAATGGATGTGCTAAACGGCGGTGCATCAAGCAACGGGGGTTACATTGAACCCGCCAAAATGGTCAACGTCGTTCATTTGACCAACTGTGCACATCATCCTGATTTTTATGATCCGACACCGTGCAAACAAGACATCAGTGTTTATTACGGGGACATGGTCTACGGTGGGGTTAGCTTTGCGATCATTGCTGACCGCCAATGGAAAAGCGGCCCGCAGCGCGTCGACACCGGTTCCGGACGAGCGGATCACTTAAAGGACCCGGACATTGATCCGTTGCGACTGGACAAGCCTGGTTTGGTGCTGCTGGGAGAGCGTCAAAAAGAGTTCCTCGAAAAGTGGGCCGACGATTGGCGTGGTGCATCGATGAAAGTCTTGCTCAGTCAAACCGTCTTTGCCGGAGTCGCCACTCACCATGGAAGTTACAACAACTATCTTGTGGCGGATCTAGACTGTGGCGGATGGCCTCAAACTGAACGCAATGCGGCGATTGAGTTGGCTGGCAAAGCTATGCCGTTGCACATCAATGGTGACCAGCACCTCACGTCACTGGCGCAGTACGGTGTGGATGAGCAACGCGATGGGTTTTGGTCGTTCTGCACCCCAGCGATCGCGGCCGGTTATCCACGCTGGTGGCGCGCTGATGAAGTGGGGATGGAACACACCAACCGTCCCAAGCATGGCATGCCGCACACGGGTGAATACGAAGATGGCTTGGGCAATAAAGTCTACGTCTACGCCGTCGGTAACCCCGAGGTTGCCAGCAAAAAGAATCGCTATGAACGGGCGCACCAAAAAGCGAGCGGATTCGGTTTGGTTGAAATCGACCCCAAAGCCAAAACGTACAACATCCATTCGTTCCGGTTTTTGATTGATGCCACCGACGGCAATCCAGAAAATGAATTCCCCGGCTGGCCTGTTCTGTTGCACCAACGTGAAAACGGCGGCGACAACGTGATCGGCTAGGAGCGACGCTTGGTTCGTTTGCCAAGCATTTCTAGGCAAAGCGTCTTGAACAGGGACACTGCGTTGGCAGCGTATCGAGGCAACAGACGCTGCGGCTCGCTGAACATTCGGTAGGCCCATTCCATGCCGATGCGCTGCAAGATACGCGGCGCTCGTTTGGCCGTGCCGGCAACGAAGTCGAACGAAGCTCCCAGCTGGATGCTGACGGGAACACCGAGACGCCGATGGTGCTTGGCGATCCATTGTTCGCCTTTGGGTTGGCCAAAGGCGACCAACAGAATGTCGGCCTTTGCATCCAGGATGCGTCGATCTTGTTCCGCTTGTTCGAGTTCGGAAAGCTCCCGGAACGGCGGTGATTCAACACCGGCGACACGAAGTCCCGGATACTGGGAGGCCAGTTTCTCGGCGCACATCTGGGCAACGCCCGGTTCGCCGCCAAGGAAATAGATGCCCCAGTTCTCTTCGGCCGCTCGCGCGGCAAGCTGGAAAATCATCTCGCTGCCCGCGACACGCTCTGGCAGATTCGGGGTGCCGATTCGACTGCGACAGACGATCGGTTGACCATCGGCCAGAATCATGGCGGCGCCATCAGTGATCCCTTGCATGCCAGCGACCTTCTGGTGCAACATCACGTAGTGAAGGTTGGCCGTGATCAGATAGCTGGGAACCCGTCGTTGGATCAGCCAAGCGATCCAGTCCAGCGTCTGGGCCATGGAGACGCAATCAAAGGGGACGTCCCAAATCACTCGCCGGTCGGTTTTCGGCTTGGTTAGCGGAGCCCGGTAGGACGGCGTCTGCGCACGAGTTCCCTTGCGGGGCGCATTGGGGGAATCACTGGAGGACCCAGTGACAATCGGTACTTGTCCTAAATGACTGGAATCACGAGTTGTGACCTGATCCATGGCAAGAACTTGTGCAGAGGAGGAGTGCCGAGGCGGTTCGAAGAGGTAAAGACACACAACGTTACGAGGCGGTTCCTCTGATGGCCAATTGTCTCCCCAAAATTGGTGTCTGTGCACCCTCAATGCAAAGGCTTAGGCCGGCTGTGAGGATTCGCGGGGCATAAGGCACCGCAGAGAGAAAGACTTTCGCGAGGGGCGTGAGTGCCCCCTTCTTGCGATGTCGGTGCTTGTCTTAACGTACTTGTCTTAACGGTGCTGAGTCCATTGAATGCGTCGCAGAGCACTTGTTCAACGTGGGGCCAGACGCTCGATTCGCCAATGGCCTTCACTTGGCGAATTTTTTGAGTTTCCGATCGAGTGTGCTGCGCTCGATTCCCAGGATGTTTGCCGCGCGACTCTTGTTGCCGTCAGTGTGTCGCAAGACACGCTGGATGTGTTGCTGTTCGAGTTCGCTTAGCGAGAGTTCGATGTTGGATGTGGACAGTTCTGCATCAGGCTGTGGTCCTTGTGCGGCCGGTGTCAGCATCAGGTGTTTGGCTTCAATGCGAGTGCCAGAGTTTAAGACCACAGCGCGTTCAATCACATTGCGTAATTCGCGGATGTTGCCCGGCCAGCGGTAGTCAAGCAGCATCTTCTCAGCTTCGGAGCTGATCGATTCAATTCTGCGTCCCATTTGAGCATTGAATTGTTGCAGAAAATGATGTGCAAGCACGACGACATCGGCACCTCGTTGCCGAAGCGGTGGGACCAGCACTTCGACAACATGCAAGCGGTAGAACAAATCCTGACGAAACGAGCCTTCAGAAACCATTTGCTGCAGATCGCGGTTGGTGGCGGCAACCACACGCACGTCGACTTTGATGGAAGCCTGTCCGCCGACGCGTTCAAACGGATGCCCCTCCAGGACGCGCAGAAACTTGGCTTGGATCTCGGGGTCCATCTCACCAATCTCATCCAACATCAATGTGCCGCCGTCCGCGGCCTCGAACTTGCCGGGCTTCCGATCGGTTGCTCCTGTAAAGGCACCTTTTTCGTGGCCGAACAATTCGCTTTCCAGCAAACTGGGGGACAGAGCAGCGCAGTTCATGCAGACCAAGGGACCGTTGGCGCGTTTACTGGCATGATGGATCGCCGAGGCCACCAGTTCTTTGCCGACCCCGGATTCCCCGCGGACCAGGACGGTGGCATTGGTGGGGCCGACTAGCGTCACCTTTTCGATAATGTCTTTGACGCTTGCGCTGTTGCCAACGATCTGAACTTTTTCGCTCAGCTGTTTGCGCAGTGCCAGGAGCTGCTTTTTGGATTTTTGCAGTGACCGATCCAGTTTGCCACGGGTTTGCAAATTGCGTAGCGATTCGGCCAAAATCTCGCCGGCCGCCAGCACGAACTCCAGATCCTGGGTCGTTAGCGGCGGATCGTTAACATTGGTGAACAGGTGTTGCACGCCCAGCAAGTGGCCTTCACGATCGCGTACAGGAGCCAGGATCATGCTGGTGGCTTCGATTTCACCTTGCGTGTTGGCCGTTGCCAAGGTTTGGTCACCGCCGATGTTTCGCGCCAAGATGGCTTGGCCGTCGGGGCCGATGACACTGGTCATCGCCTGCGGGGCGGCTCGGCGGTAGGTTGACGAGCCAGCGTCGGCGTGCGAACGTTGCCGAGTGGCGACCAATTGCAAGGCGTCGGGGGTCAGTGTGCGGTGCTGTGGTTCGGGGACCGTAAAATCAATCAGGTAAACACCTGCGGCATGGTAATGAATGCAGTCTTGCAGGCAATCGAGCATGCGCTCAACGGCATCATGGGGGCCTTGGCTTGCAGCCAGGTCAAAGGCTAGCCGCAACAGTTGTGATGTCAGATCAGACGTCTGAAACCCCTGCGAGGTGGCTTGGCGATCAGTCCCCGCTGTTGCGGTGATTGCGTCCTGTCCGGTTGCATCGACATCGTGCAGGTAACCGCTTTGCCGAATGCGATCGGTGATCGACGCGCCATCCAGGCCCATGGTTGCTTGATCATCAGAAGTTCCCGCAGCAGGAATCGCATCGACGGGGCCATCGGCATGGTTGATCTGTAACACAAACTGCAGCGAAAATCCGGCGACTTGAATGCGGTCGCGATCGTTTAGCGGAGTGGGCTCGCTGATCGCGTTCCCGTTGACCAGCGTGCCATTGCGGCTTGAAAGATCTTCAATCAGCCATCCTTGCGGGCTGGGGAACAGTCGCGTGTGCATGCGACTGGCTTTTTCACTGCGAACGGTGATGTCACTTTTACTTGACCGACCAATGGTGATTTCGCCTTGGCCCGCCAGACGAAACACGTCCGTCCAACGTCCAGCGGTCTGCATGACGAGGTAGCCAGTGGACCCGCCCGAAGAGTGCAGGGGGGGCGACGAGTGCAGCGGGGCCGAGGAACGCTGTGGATCCGAGGGGGGCTGGGAACTGGAGGCTGGCAAGATTTTGACACCACTAAGCTGGAAACGAAACTCGGACCGAACCGTCAACGCAAGTCACTGAAATCGCCCGTTGGCGGCAGCTTTCCATCGGCAGCCTGACGGAGGGCAGCGGTTGCTCGATCGGCAATGTTGCGGGCTGCAAAGTCTTAGGCCGCCGAGTTCCAGGCAATTCTGGACAAGGGACAAGGTACCTCATTATGCCAGAACCTCTCAATCGGTGCGCTCCTGTCAATCGGTGCGCTCCTGTTCTGATTGCAAAGCCAAGCTGCGGGATTGTCCTTCGGCGAGGTTTACCCGACGAAAAGGACACGTCGGGAGGCTTTGAATCAGTCGTCAAATCCGCCGGTCCAATGTGGTGCCCAAGTGACGCCAAGGCGAAGGGACCGAGCATCGGGTTGGGGAAATGAGGATTATCAGGGATTTATTGGGCGTTGGGCCGTCGAATGGCCTAACTTGAACCAGAGTGGCACCCCCCTGGGGACCGTTTTTTGTCTCCAGAGCCTAGAAAGTTCAGGTACAATGAGCGATTATTCTCAGGTGCTCAAGAATTCGGCGTCCGTCTTTGCCGAAAATAAGGTTCAGGTTGCGACTTGCGCAGTCGGTAACTATTCTCTAAAGCGTCACGGCCCCGTGCACGGACGTCTTTTCCACCGTAATCTAAAGTAGACCGTGTCACACGCGACACGACGCATGAAAATCCTATCGGAGTAACGATTCGATGAAACTGTCCCCAGCTCGAGTGCTGTTAGCTATTGTGGCTATTGGTTTGGCCTCGGTAACAACACTTTCTTTCGCCGGATTCAACGGTGGCGGCGGCGGCAACCGGGTTGGTGGTGTTTCCATTGATCCAGCCGGGGTCGTCCGCGCGGCAACGGTTCAGGAAAATCAAGAGTTCATCAACTTGTTGCGTGCCAGTGTGCCCGTTGCAAAGGGTGACTTGGCCCAAGCTGCCGAGACGCGAATGATCTCGCTCAAGGGTATCCAAGCAGCGATTGAAACCGCTCGCCAAGGCGGTGGGCGTTTGCCTGCCGACGTGCGTTTTCTGGCTGGTTTGACCTCCATCGAATACGTCTACGTTGATCAGCAGAACCAGGACATCGTGATCGCCGGTCCAGCTGAGCCTTGGAAGATTGGTGACGATGGCAGCATCGTTGGAACCAAGACCGGGGCAGCGGTTCTGCGTTTGGAAGACTTGATCGTCGCTCTTCGAAACGTTGACAATTCACGTCACGGTGGCATCAGTGTTTCTATTGAACCCACCGCAGAAGGCCGCGATCGTTTGCAGAAACTTCTTCGTCGCGTGACACTGAAACCGGGACAGAACCCCGCAGTGATCGAAAACGCGATGAAGCAAGCCTTCGGGCCACAGCAAGTCAAATTCAACGGAATCCCCACCGACTCTCGCTATGCTGCGACCTTGGTTGCCGCTGACTATGAGATGAAGCGTTTGGCGATGGCGTTGGAAGATTCACCTGTCAAGGAGCTGCCAAGTTACTTGTCCATGGCTCGCAACGCTCGTCACAGTTCGGTATCCAACCCGCGTTGGTGGATCGAATGTGCGTACGATAGCTTGACTCGCAACGAAGCCGGCACGGCTTGGAAGTTGTCCGGTCAAGGGGTCAAGACGCTGACCGAAGACGAAGTTGTCAACAAGAGCGGCCAACTTGAGTCAACCGGTCGCAATGATCAGTTTGCTCAGAAATGGGCGGACGCCATGACTGCTAACTACGTTGAATTGGCTGCCAAGAAGCCAATTTTTGGCGAGTTGCAAAACCTGATGGACTTGACCGTCGTTGCCACTTTGATCGCTCAAGAGAGTCTGGAATCAAAGTCCGGTCTACAGCTCACCGTGTTCCGCGATAATGATCTGCTCAGCCCCGTCTCCTACGATACACCTCGCACGATCAGTCCCGAATGCAGTTTCATTCGTGGCAACGCTGGCTGGGTTGTGACCGCATCAGGCGGCGTCTCGATCAACCCTTTCCAGTTGATCACTGAGCAGCAAGTGGATGCTGGGCTGGAGCAAGTGGCTTCGGTTGGAACCGCTGATGCTTGGTGGTGGAACAAATAGTGTTTGCAACGCACTGATTTCAATGAGCAAAGAAGCGGCGTCATGCCGCTTTTTTCATATCAGCCGTTTCGGCGTGAGCCACGGTTTCTGTGCGGGCAGCGGCTCATCCGAAAAAACGGCCTAACGGTCTGCGGCAGATCAGCTGCTGCTTTGCTGGCCGGCGAATTGCAGCGAACGCAGGATCAGGCCTTTGATCTCATCAATGTCGCCGCCTAGGGCAACTTCCAGATTATTCTGCCATTCGGGACGCAAGCGCTGGTCGAAGACGCTCATCCCACGGGTGTAGGTGCCTTCCGTCTCGACCTTCGCGGCCATCTGATGCCACTGAAACAGTTCCGGCTCTAGCACTGACGCCACGGCGGTCGCATCCATGAGCGCCAATAGTTCGCAGCCTAAACGCTGGTGATGGGCGCGGAACGAGAAGGGCAGGATGGAGTGCAGAAAGTTCCCGACGGCGTTGTGCCGCGGTGGCAACTGATCAAGGAGTTCAACGCCGAAGGTGATTTGACTAGTGATATCGAGTGGCACCAGCGACTTGGTGGTCTTTGATCGAAAGACCTCGTCGGCGGCCAGCGGATCGTAAGACAGATTGAATTCCGCGACGGCAGACGCATTGCCTGGGGCTTGGTAGGTGCCACCGCTGATGACCAACTTGTCGACCATTTGGAGTGCGCCTGGGTCGAAGCGGCAGAGCTTGGAGAGATTCGTCAGTGGTCCAAGGCACAGCAGCGTGATTTCGTCGGGGTTTTGCCGGACGAGGTCGGCGATCACTTTTTCGCTGGTTGTCAAGTGCTGGCGTTGGGAGGCAACGGCAGTGAAATCCCCGAGGCCGTTGGGGCCATTCAGGAAACGCGCGTCGCTAACCACGTCATCGCTGGGGGAGTTTGCCTTCGCGATGCGAGGGTAGCGGGGCGGGTCGAGCGCTGCGACCACCGCGGCGATATTGTCGGTCGCCTGTTCGGCGGGCACGGTCCCTGCGGTGGCCGTGATCGCCAAAACCTCTAGCCGAGGATCAAACAGAGCCATCGTCAGCGCGACTGCGTCGTCGATCCCTGAGTCCGTATCGATAATGAGTTTTCTTGCCATAGACCAAACTATAGATCTCGATAGAGCTAGATGCGATCACCATTGGGGAAAGCATAAGCGGGATTCGGCCCGCCAGCGCCAGTGAGACCGTTCTCAGCGCTGCGCCGTCTGGGGCCATCGATTTGGGAACCGGTTGCACTGCCAGGGCTCACATCAAAGGGCTAATTTGCGTACACTTTTCATCGGTCGAAAGCCGCATTGCAGTTGATTTTCACCTTCTCTCTCTTTGATCTAAAAAGCAAATTTCATGACCGATTTCGTCTCCGCGATCAAGATTGTCCAACATGGCACTGATCTTTCCGCCGATCAAACGGCTGATTTGATTGACCAAATGCTGCAAGGGAAAGCGGACGAGGAGGTGATCGGACAGTTCTTGTTGGCCTTGCGCGAGAAGGGCGAAGCGATTGACGAAATCGCTGGGGCGGCCACCGCCATGCGACGGCACATGACTGCGATCCCCCATCATCATACAACGTTGCTCGATACCTGTGGCACCGGTGGCAGCAAGAGCGGAACGTTCAATATCAGTACAGCGATCGCGCTGGTTGCGGCCGCCTGCGGAGTTTCCGTCGCCAAACATGGCAATCGCAAGGCCACCAGTGTGACCGGTTCGGCCGACGTTCTGGAGGAGCTGGGGGTGCCGATCGAGTCCGATCCCGAACAGGTCGCTCGTCGCTTGGATGACATTGGGTTGTGCTTTTGCTTTGCGGTCAAGCTGCATCCGGCGATGCGTCATGTGGTCGGCATTCGCCGAAAACTGGGCGTCAAGACGCTGTTCAATTTGCTCGGCCCGCTGTGCAATCCGGCGGGAGCAACGCATCAGTTGCTAGGGACCAGCACGGCTGACGTGCAAAAAAAGATCGCGGCCAGCGTGGCCCAGCTGGGGACCACCAGAACATTCGTTGTGCATGCCGCTGACGGACAGGATGAAGTTTCGCTGGACGGCTACACGGACGTGATCGAAGTTGACCAAGCACAGCAGCAAGTCGCCCATCGCTGGACTCCAAACGATTTCGGTCTGTTGCCAGCTGGTCGCGAGGCGTTGGTGGCTGAGTCGCCCGCCCACAGTGCTCAGATCATCCGAAACCTGCTGGACGGTCAGCCCGGGCCCCAGCGAGACACCGTCGTCGCCGGTACCGCCGCCGCCTTGCTGTTGGTCAACGAAGTGGCTGATCTAAAGCAGGGAGCCGAGCGAGCGGCCGCCGCCATTGACGCCGGGGCGGCCAAGGACAAACTCGATCAGTTGGCAAAGTCCTAGAGAGAAGGCCGCTTGAGACGCTCCAACGATGTGCTTTTCCGCTGGGTTGCTCGCCCGATTTGGGCTTCCCTATGAATTATCCTGTTCAGGAGCCCCCTTTGGACTGCCCATCGGTTATCAAAAGGTGCAAAATACGGTCCCCTTGGTATCGTTTCCGGAGTGGTGTCAGGCATCCGCCGTTTCACTGACCGCTCGCTGATTACGCAATCGCATTGAGATTTGAGATCACAGCATGAAGGCCGAACACGCAGCCCGTTTTCGTGAGATTCGCGACAAGGTCGAAAACCAGCAGCGTCTGACATTGGACGATGGACTGTTTCTCTATGATCCGGAAGTTCCGCTCCAAGAAGTGGGGCAGCTTGCCAACCTGGTGCGCGAGCGGATGAATGGGAACGTCGGGTACTTCAACATCAACACGCACCTCAATCCAACCAATGTCTGCGTGTACCGCTGCCGATTCTGCGCTTTCCGAAGTGACTTGAGGGATCCGAAAGGGTACCTGATGTCGGACGAGCAAATCCTGGCCCGTGGTCAAGAAGCGACCGAGAATGGTTGCACCGAAATGCACATCGTTGGCGGATTGCATCATAAGCAACCTTATGAATGGTACCGCGGCATCATCGAACTGCTGCATACCAACTATCCCCAGATTCATCTCAAAGCATGGACAGCCGTTGAAATCAATTGGTTTGAATTTCAAACCAAGAAAACCAAGCAGTGGGTGCTGCAAGACATGCAGCAAGCCGGACTAGGTAGCATGCCCGGTGGTGGAGCTGAAATCTTCCACCCTGAAGTGCGTGACCAGCTTTGCGAACACAAGGCCGACACTCACCAATGGTTGCAGATTCACCAAACGGCCCACGAAGTCGGTCTGCGAACGAACTGCACCATGTTGTATGGCCACGTTGAAAAGGCTTATCACCGCATCGACCACCTCTTGAGGCTGCGGGACTTGCAAGACAAAACCGGTGGCTTCCAAGTCTTTATTCCGCTGGCGTTTCACCCCGAAAACACCAAATTGTCGGATCTGAAAAAGCCTTCTGCGCTGATGGACCTGCGTACCGTTGCCGTCAGTCGATTGATGTTGGACAACGTCCAGCACATCAAGGCTTACTGGATCATGTTAGGAATTGAAACCGCTCAAGCAGCCTTGGCTTACGGTGCCGATGACATCGACGGAACGGTGCGTCACGAACTGATCTATCACGATGCAGGTGCCACGACGCCACAAAGTCTGAGTGTCGACTACATCAAGCACTTGATCAGTGAAGCCGGTCGTGACCCCATCGAACGCGACACCGTTTACAATCATGTGGTTCGCGATCAGCAGGACTTCACTCGCTGGAGTAGCGGCGAACCTGTCGGTGCAAGCGTTTAGCGAAGACGCGTGCGAGCGAAACCAGGTTGAAGCCTCGCTGGATCCCCAGGGTGAACGCTTGCAACATGTCGATCTGTCCCCTTTTCTGGAGTGAGAGGTTGCCAAAACAAAACCCAGTGGCGTTAGACGCACACTGGGTGGGTGATCGATCAAGTTCTGGCGGCACGCCGGTTAGTCTTCAGCGCGAAGTGATGCCAAGACGCTGAAGTCCTCCAGTGTGCTGGTATCGCCAGCGGATTCGCGACCTGCGGCGATGTCACGCAGCAGGCGACGCATGATTTTGCCACTGCGAGTCTTCGGTACACCGGCTGCGAAGCGAATTTCGTCCGGTTGAGCCAAAGCGCCGATCTGCTTCCGCACGTGCATTCGCAGCTCTTGACGCAGTTCCTCGGTGGGTTCACGATCTTTAATGGTGACAAAGGCAGCAATCGCTTGACCTTTGATGTCGTCGGGTCGCCCGACGACGGCGGCTTCGGCGACCGCTTCGTGGCTGACCAGAGCGCTTTCGACTTCGATCGTGCTCAAGCGGTGTCCCGAGACATTGATCACATCATCGATGCGGCCCATGATCCAGTAATAGCCGTCGGCATCGCAGCGGGCGTTATCACCGGTCAAGTACTTGCCTTTGACGGTTGCCCAGTAGGTTTCGACGAAGCGTTCTTCATCGCCCCAGACGCCTCGTAGCATTCCCGGCCACGGCGGATCAATGCACAGCATGCCACCATGTTCTGCGTCGACGGAATGACCGGTTTCATCCAGGATCACAGGAATCACGCCAGGCAACGGTTTAGTGCACGAGCCCGGTTTGGTCGCAGTGATGCCTGGCAGCGGGCTCATCATGATGCCGCCGGTTTCTGTTTGCCACCACGTGTCAACGATTGGACATTTCTCGCCGCCGATTTTCTCGTGGTACCACATCCAGGCTTCGGGATTGATGCCTTCTCCGACGCTGCCGAGCAATCGCAGGCTGGACAGATCGTGTTTGTCGACATGTTCGTCGCCCCATTTGATGAACGCGCGAATCGCGGTCGGAGCGGTGTACATGATGGTGACTTTGTACTTTTCCACCAGCTCCCAGAAGCGATTTTCAGCCGGGTAGTTTGGGGCGCCTTCAAACATCAAGCAGGTTGCCCCTGCCGACATGGGACCGTAGACGATGTAGCTGTGTCCGGTGATCCAGCCGCAGTCGGCGGTACACCAATAGACGTCGTCATCGCGGTGATCAAAGACCCATTGGAACGTTCGGTTCGCCCACAGGTTGTATCCAGCAGTGGTGTGGCGAATGCCTTTGGGTTTCCCAGTGCTACCGGAGGTGTACAAAATGAAGAGCGTGGTCTCGCTGTCCAGGGGCACGGCGGGAAGTTCGCCGGGTTGCTTGTCCACGACATCATGCCACCAGACATCGCGGCCTTCGGTCATTGGCACATCGTTGCCAACGCGACGAAGGACCAAGCACGTTTGAATGCTGGGTGACTTTTCCAAGGCCTCGTCAACGGTCTTTTTCAGCGGCAGCACTTTGCCACGACGATAAAGACCATCGGAGGTGATGATCAGTTTTGCAGAAGCGTCTTGGTTGCGATCGGCGATGGACTCGGCACTGAAACCAGCGAAGATCACCGAGTGAATGGCGCCGATCCGAGCGCAAGCCAGCATGGCGATGGCCAGTTCGGGAGTCATCGGCATGTAGATGCTGACCACGTCCCCTTTTTCAACGCCTAGCTCCAGCAGGGCTTCCGCACACTTGCAGACTTCGGTACGAAGTTCATTGTAAGTCAGTGTACGAGTGTCGCCCGGTTCTCCTTCCCAAATGATTGCCGGTTTGTCGCCACGACCGAGGTCAATGTTGCGATCCACGCAGTTGTAGCTGGCATTGGTTTCCCCACCAACAAACCACTCGGCATGCGGTGCTTCGAATTGGCAGACCTGATCAAACGGTTTGAACCAGTGCAGGTGTTCTAACGCTTGCTCTTTCCAGAAACCGTCACGGTCATCACGCGCGCGGTTATAAAGTTCCTGGTACTGCTCTTCGCTGGAGATCACGGCTTTGGCGGTGAACTCGGCCGGTGGCGGGAAAAGGCGGGTTTCGTCCAGGACGTGGTCGATCTGACCGGATGCGGGGTCTGTCATCGATGATATGAAAACATTCTAGGGAAGAAGTTTGGGCACATAGTGGGCGGTAAGTCTAGCGTAATGTCGCTTCGCAAGCCATACGCGACCAAAAATTGAGTGTTGTCTTCGCATGGAAACTCTCGCGGCGCTGTTCACCATCAGTGGTGGGGGGGGAGTGCTCGGCGGGGGGGGCAGTGTTTAGCTGGTGGGCTGCCTTGTCTTCGGCACAGACATGCGATCTGCCTCGGCAATGCTCTGTCGGTCAGGGAAGCACCGTGATTGCGTCCCAGCGAGACCATTCCGGTTGGTTCGATTGAACCCGTCGCTCGCGATCGTGAAATGCGTTGGTGCAGCGCATTGGCGGAGGAAGTCACTGGTAAAAGCCACGGCAATTGCCGCGCCGAATGCAAGGTGCCCTTGAGTGAGGGTGGGGCGGTCGTGGTAGACTTTGTGCATGGGGAAAAAGAAATCGAATCGAAAGAATCCATCCAAAGGCGAACGCGTTAATTTTCGCAAACGCTATCAGGGCCGAGTGCGCGATGGCGACTTAACGCGGGAATTCAATCAGGGCGAACAGGATTCGCTGGCTGACGTTCGCCAGAGTGAACGCGTCAGTGGCAAAGGAGATTTGACGCGGAAACGGACCGTTTCGCAGCTCAAAGACCACGAAAATGATCCGTCGCGGGCGGTTGATTTGGTCGCCGGACGCGTGCTTCGCGCCCATGGCTTGGCCAACACCGTGTTAACCGATGATGGCCAGCGTCTGGAATGTTCGATTCGCCAAGTGTTAAAGTCGCTTAGCATTGACGGACGGGGAACCGTTGTCGCCGGAGATCGCGTCCGTGTGCGAATGGAAACCGAATCAACCGGAATGATTGAACACGTTGATCCACGACGCGGTGTGATCAGTCGGACCAGTCGAGGGCAACAGCATGTGATCGCGGCCAACGTCGATCATTTGCTGATTGTTGCCAGTGCAGCCATGCCCAGTTTGAAGCCGGTGTTGATCGATCGCTTCTTGTTGTCCGCCGAGCAATGTGATCTAAGTCCCGTGATCATCATCAATAAGTGTGATCTTGTGGATCCGGTAACCTTGCAGCAACTCGTCGGCGTCTATGCGTCAATGGGATATCGAACCTTGTTCACGAGCGCCCAGAGCGGTGTGAACATTGATTCTCTGCGTGAACTTCTCGCTGGCAAACAGACAGCCGTCGCCGGACAAAGTGGGGTCGGCAAGAGCAGTTTGTTAAACGCCGTCCAGCCTGGACTGGGGTTGGCGGTCTCGGAAGTCAGTCGTGACAACCAGAAAGGCCGGCACACGACAACTTCGGCTCAGTTGATTCCAATCACCGATCCGCGCGGCGGCGCAGTGTTTGATACGCCTGGGATCCGGCAGTTCCAATTGTGGGATATTAGTCCTGAAGAGGTTTCGGGACTGATGCCTGACATTCGTCCTTACGTTGGCCAGTGTCGCTACGCCAATTGCCTGCACTTGGCCGAAGACGATTGTTCGGTGAAAAATGCAGTTGCCGACGGTCGGATTGACGCCCGCAGGTACGACGCTTACTGCCACTTGCTGGAAGATGACCTGCTCAAGCAATAAGCACCGATTTGCGGACCGATCGTGGGCTGCATTAGAACGCAGGGCTGACCTTTTTTAGTTAGAATAACAGTCCGCTTGGAGTGAGTCGCTGGTTGCAGTCATCGCGGGTCGATGGTTCCGCCCAGTGGTCTTCTTCGCGCCCAGTGGTCTTCTTCGCGCTCCGTTGTCTTTGTTCGTTTGTACCGCAAGAGTCTTTTCCGATTGCGTTTTCCCATGTCAGTCCTGTCTGCGATCACCGAAATGAGCTTTCCTTCAGGTGAGCGTCGACGGCCAAATTCATCGTCGTGTCGCGCTGCCGCGTTTTCGTTGTGGTTCGGTTGCGTCTTGCTGGGGACGTTTTTGGCGGGCTGTGATTCATCAATACCAGCGGAAACAGGGATGGACCCGCAAGCTGTGGATTCCGATTCCACGGCGAACAGTCAGCTGGATGATTCGGAAACTGCGACCACCGATGATTGGGTGAACAACCGGGTTCAGGCGGAGCGACTGCTGTCCCAAGGCAACGCCGCGGCGGCGATTGAATTGTTGCGAGCAGAATTGATCTCTCATCCCGACGACGCAAACACCGTGCGGATGATGATTGCTGCCTGTCGAGCCACCAAGCGGTATCAAGAGGGAGCCGGTTACGTGGAGCTTGCCCTGCAGTCTGCCATGGAGAATCAACGCGCCTCCGAAGCCGTTGACCAATTGATCCGAGAAGGTTTTGATCTGCATCTGGTGGCCGGTCAGTTTCGCCAAGCGGAAAAGCTCCTGCAAGACGCTTTAGTACAGCAACCCAAGAATGTGGTCGCACATCGCTTGTCGGCTCAGTATTACAACAGTCAAGGCAGACGCTGGGAATCTCGGCAGCATGTGATTGAGTTGATTAAAGCGCATTCAGTGGTTCGCAACGAACTGTTAAGCTTGATTGATTTGACCGGGCCGTTTGCATTGGTCTCCTACGAGGGCTATCTGCCGCGTCTTGACGTTGATCTGTTTTTGCTCGGTCAGGCCCGCATGCAGTTGTTTCAACGCACGCCGTTGGAAGGGGTCCTGAAGTTGGTTCGTCAGGCACGCCAAGACGTTCCCCAGAGTCCAGCAGCGGCCGCGTTCGAAGGTTACTTGTTGGCCAACGACGGGCAATACGACGCACTTCCAAAATGGTTGCAGGGAGTCCCTGCTGGAACCGATCAACATCCGGAATATTGGGTGGCGCTGGGGGAATGGCTGCTGGCCGAGAAACAGTATCAGCCAGCAGTGTCGGCCTTTGGCAAAGCCATGCTCGGCGATCCGACCAATCGAGGCGCCCTGCGGTCAATGATCGCCTGCTGGGACAGTCTTGATCGCAACGAGCAAGCAGAACAGGCACGCAAAACACTGGCGGAACTTGATCGCATGTATCGCTTCGCCAGAGACGCAGACGATCAGCAGACTGAACAGATCGCGGCCAGTTTGTTTGATCAAGTGCGTCCTTGGGAATCACTGGGGTGGTCGGTCGTGGCGTTACAGTTTTTGGCACCCGGCCAACGTGCCGCAGCGATGCAGCAGATCGAGCAGAAAGAACAGTATGTCATTCGTTGGCAAACGGGACAGAACGCATCCGCCATTGCCAGCACTCGTTTAGCAAAAACGACGGGGCTTAGCGGTCAAGCCAAGTTGCAGATTGATCTTCAGCCGTTATTGGCCAAGGGCAATGAAAAGACAGAGGGCTCCGGCGGGACAATCGCTGACGAGTCCGCATTTCCCATTGCTTTAAAAGAGGCTGCGAGATCGCTGGGGCTCAAGAGCCAATATGTGTGTGGTTTCCCCGAAACTGGCAAGCCGTTTTCTCCGTATCAAGTCAACGGTGCTGGCATTGCGGCGTTTGATTATGATCTGGACGGCCATTGTGATCTCTATTTGGGACAGTCTGGCGGAAGGCCTGACCGAGTCAACGACTCACTCCCCAACGAGCTGTTTCGTAATCTTGGCGATCAGCGGTTCATTGACACCAAGAACGCTGCGAATGCTGGCGATCGGCATTTCGCTCAAGGCGTTTCGGTGGGCGATCTCAATCAGGATGGGTTTCCCGATCTACTGGTCGCCAACATCGGCCCCAACGTGCTGTATTTGAATCAAGGCGATGGCACCTTTCGTGAGGCCAGCGAGTTGCTTCCCAAGGGCGGCGAAAATTGGACTTCGACGCTTGGCTTGGCCGATTGCGACGGAGACCAGTTACCGGATCTGATTGAAATCAATTACATTGATCTTGCTGATCAACGCGTGCTGACGCGAACCTGCACCGAAAACTATTTGGATTGCCAGCCACAGGATTTTCGCAAGGCGGCTGATCGAGTGTATCGCAGTACAGCAACGGGCGCGTTCAAGCCATGGGAATCGGTTTGTCAGCAGATGGCCGAGCAACCGACGTTGGGGTTTGGCTTGGTCGTGGCCGATTTTGATGGCCGAGCGGGCAACGATTTCTTTGTGGCCAACGATGGCGATTTGAATCCCTTTTGGCAAAGCTCAAACGCAACCGGCGCGGGGTTTGAGTTGTCTGAAAGTGGGACGCTGCTCGGTTGTAGCGTGGGACGTTCTGGCGAGTCTCAGGCTTGTATGGGCGTCGCGGCGGGTGATTTCGATCGCAGCGGTACCTTAGATCTGCATGTCACCAACTTTCTTGGCGAACCTGTCGCGCTGTACATGCAAACCGATGGTGGCGCCTTCAATGATGAAGCGATTTCGATGGGGCTCGCCAAGCCATCCCGTGAAGTGTTGGGCTTTGGAACACAGGCTCCCGATCTAAACAATGATGGTTGGCTGGACTTGGTGGTTCTCAATGGGCATGTCTTTAATGCTGAACATGAGGGCAAGCCGTTTCGCATGCCACACCAGCTGTTTCAAGGTGGCCCGGCTGGTTTTTCACTTTTGAAACAGCATGGTGCTGAACCGTTCTTTGAGCGACCATCGTTAGGGCGCACCGTTGCCGTCTTCGATTTTCAGAATGATGGTGATCTCGACCTTGTGACCAATGACTTGCATCATCCGGTCGGCGTTTTGCAAAATGAGTCTCAGGCGGGCAACTGGATCCAAATTCGTTTAATTGGGATCGAGTGTGAACGCGATGCGATTGGTGCTCGCGTTCGGGTGACGCTTGCTGGCGAAGAGCACTGGCAGTGGCAAACCGCTGGCGATGGTTACATGTGCAACAACGAACCGGTGTTGCATTTCGGTGTTGGTAATCTTGATGAGCCCGCTCAGGTCACGATCTTTTGGCCGGGAGGTCAAACCCAGCAACTCGATGGGTTGAAGCTCGGGAAACGATACACCGTCGTTCAGTCTCAATCTCCCTGGGTGGAGTCACAACGGGAGTGATCGCTGGCGTGAGGTGTGTTGACAATGCGGCTGAAACCGGGCCGTTGGAGCTCGGATTCATTTTTTTCTTAAATTCCGCGGAAAAGTTTCGATCCGTGTGAAACCTGCAACGAGCTGCAGGGTTTTATCACCGTGACGAGGCGAGGTGTTCAAGGGTTTCGCTTGGACCTTGGATCAGACTTCGGTCGATCGAATTCGTCTTCAGGATGTGCTTTCGATTCGCAGGAAGGCACGCGACACAGCAACTGGTTTCTGGATTTGTGGGTAACTCACTGAAGGTGAGTGCGGGGCAGCAGAGGCTGGTTTTCAAGAATTACTTTTCTACCAATTCGCCGGGAAAAACAGGATCAATGAAGATTACAAAAGGGCCCATGGCCTTGCTATTCGCAGCGCTCGTTGCCTTGATGGTGACTGAAGTTTCTGCACAAGAAGACGGACGTCCACAAGGTCGATTCCAGCGTGGTCCCGGAGGCCAAGGTGGTCCTGGTGGCCAGGGCGGTCGCGGTCCCGGTGGTGGTTTCGGCCGCGGTCCCGGTGGTGGTGGCGGAGTGATGGGTTTGCTGCAAATCCCTCAAGTTCGTGAAGAGATTGATTTGCTGCCCGACCAACAAGAAGCGTTGAAGAAGATCGGCGAAAAACGGCCTCGCTTCGAACGCCCTGAAGGTTTGGACTTCCGCGATCGTAGCGAAGAAAACCAAGCGAAGTTGCGTGAAGCGATGGAAAAAATGCGAGAGCAAGCCGAGGAGTTTGCCAAAAAAGCAAGTTCAGAGGTAGAAGAAATCTTGTTCCCAGAGCAGATGGAACGCTTGCAACAGATTGAAGTTCAGATGGCTGGCATTCGGGCCATCACCATGGAACGTGTTGAGAAAGAGATCAAAATCACCGATTCTCAGCAGAAGGAAATCGAAGAGAAGTTCACAGCTCAACGCGAAGGCATGCGTGATCAGTTCATGAAGCTGCGTGAGACAGCCGGCAACGATCGCGAAGCCATCCAGAAAGCCTTTGAAGACATTCGCAATAAAAACGAAGAAGAAGTGATGGATGTGCTGTCTTCTGATCAGAAAAAGAAGCTTGAAAAGATGAAGGGCAAGCCCTTTGAAGCCCCTCAGCGTGGCGGCTTTGGTCGTGGCGGCCAAGGTGGACCTGGTGCCGGCGGCCGTGGAGGACGCGGTGGACAAGGTGGTCCTGGCGGACAGGGGCAAGGCGGACGTGGAGGTCGAGGTGGTGCTCGCGGACAAGGCTCCGGCGAAGACGCGTAACGCCTTCGATTGACTCTCCTTATCATAACATGCGACGAAGCGCTACGTCGCATCCGACGAAAGCCGGTTGCCTCACAGCAGCCTGCTTTTGTCATTGGCGTCGGCGTTTTGGTCAAAATCGAGCTCGCCTCGCATTCTCTTTCGCCAGCTCGCATGCCGGCACGCCAAGGTTTTCCGGTTGCCATCAGCCTCTGCGGCTGTCTTCTGCCCGGTGCGTCTTTTGCGAAATTTTCTCGATCCCTGAAACTGCCGCAAGGTTTTTCAAGTAACTGGACTTATTGGACGAAAGCCTGGTCCGCCAATGGGCTCTGTGAATCAGTCCGTTCTATTGATTCCTTGTCTTTCTAAAGGGAGTGTGTGATGTTTCGTATGATCCGCTGTCGGCCGGTGTCTCTGCAGTCCAACCACAGCCTGGCGTTGCTGCTGGTCGCTGGGGTGTCGATCTTCGTCTGCGGCCTGTTTGCCGGAACTGCCCAAGCCGATGAATTGCCTGAGCCCGCTTTGGCCGAGAAATTCTTGCACGAGGGCACGTTCGCTGAAGGTGAAACGGCCTGCCTGTTGGCGCTCGATAAAGATCGAGGCAATGATCAAGTTCGCTTTGGTCTTGGAGTGATTCAGTTTGCACGGGCCATCGAGAACCTCGGTGCTGCCCTTCATGAGCACGGAGCCATTTCTGAGAAGGCTCGTCAGCCCTTCCTGCGTTTGCCAGTGCCCAAGAACGATCAACCAGCAACAATCAGTTATCAGGAGGTTGGTCGCATCTTGGATGTTTTCGCCCACGACCTGAGCCGCGCGAACCAGACGCTGGGAGAAATCACCGATGATGATGTCAAACTACCGCTGCGTCTGGCAGCGATTCAGTTTGACTTTACAGGGACAGGGAAGAAAAAGACCAAGTTGATCGATCTTTTGGTGCACTTCAATCGAGGCCGCTTGGGCCTGGAAAAGGCGAACCCAGAGTTTCGCGTTCATTTCGATCGCGGCGATGTTGATTGGTTGCGAGCCTATTGCCACCTGCTTTCCGGAATGGTGGAAGCCTATCGAGCCGTCGATGCAGGCCAGGGTTTTGAAGCACGAATCGCTGAGATCTTTCCGAAGGTTGATGGCATTCGGGCCGAAGCCGACGAGGAGGTGCTTGGTGCGACCATTGTCGATCCACCGCGTTTACGTCGCATGAGACTGCATTTTGTGGCCGTGTGTGATCTGAACCAAACCACTTGGAGTCACATCCGCGCCGAAACAGACGACGATTTCGAATGGCTACCCAAGCCAGGGCAAACGGATCAGCTTGGATTGCCACTGTCCGATCAGCAAATTGACGCTTGGTTGGAAATGATGCGTGAAGTGGGATTGATGCTTAAAGGTCAACGCGTCCTTTCCAGCGACTTGCTGCGATTTGCATTTCGCGATGCGGAGCCGGGATTAGGTTTGAATGTCAAAAAGTTGTTGGATGATCCGCCATTGGACTTTCTGAATTCAGAACGTTTGAACAGGAAGGGCATCGACGCAAAGTATTTGGAGCCGGAAAAAGGCAAGGTTGTCAACGTCATGGCGTTGTTGCGAGTGAGCCAGTTCTTTGGCGGTCCCTTCGGATTTCTGTCCGCCGTGCGAATGAACTGACCTCCCTTCCCGGCAGTCGACCGCCCATCAGCGGTCAGCCACGCATTTCCCATCAGCCGTTTTGGCGTTCGCCACGGTTTCGGGGCCTAGAGAATGCGATCTAGCTCTTCGGTCAATTCCTTGAATCGCTGCAGGGTGGTTTCGACTGGTTGCGGCGTGGTCATGTCGACGCCGGCATCTTTCAGCAGGTCCAACGGGTCTTTACTGCAACCGCCTTTCAGGAAATTCAAGTAGTCGTTTAGCTCGGCCTCTCCACCGCCTAAGACGCGTCGGGACAAGGCCACCGCGGCGCTCAGACCCGTTGCATACTTGTAGACATAAAAGGCTCGGTAGAAGTGTGGGATGCGGAAACACTCCAATTCCAGCTCTTCATCGACAACAAAATTGGGACCAAAGTAAGCGTCTAGCAGTTCGCGATACACATGGCGGAACGAGGCAACGGTCAGGGGCTCACCGGCTTCGGCCATCTCGTGTGTGATCTTCTCAAACTCAGCGAACATCGTCTGCCGCACCACGGTGGCACGAATGCTGTCGAGTTCATTGTTGATCAGATAGGCACGTTCGTTGTCATCGGCAGCGTTTTTGAGCAGGTGCTCAGTCAACAGTTGTTCGTTGAACGTGCTGGCGACTTCGGCCACAAAAATGGTGTAGTCATAATATTGGAACGGCTGGTTGCTGGCCGAGTACCAACTGTGCATCGAGTGACCGGCTTCGTGCGTCAGTGTAAAGACATCGTTCAGCACGTCGGGCTTGAAGTTCATCAGAATATACGGGTCGCCGTCAAACGAACCGCAGCTAAAGGCGCCGCTTTGTTTGCCTTTGTTGGGGTAGCGATCCGCCCAGCGAGTGCGCAAGCCTTGCTCCAGAGTCGTCACGTATTCGTTGCCCAGCGGCTGCAGTGACTCGACAACCACATCGACAGCCTGGTCCCAGGTGTGATGCTTTGTCATGTCACTTAAAATGGGCACATAGGTGTCATATTGATGGATGTCATCGAGCCCCATCTTGCGACGTCGCACATCAAGGTATTGATGAACGTTCGGCAGAGAGTTCCGGACGGCTGTAATCAGGTTGTCATAAACGTCGCTAGGCACGTTGTCAGGGAAAAGGGCCGCAGCCAACGAGCCTTCATGATTGCGTGCGCGAGCGTAGTAGATGTCGCGTTGAATGCTGCCTGATAATGTTGCTGCCAGCGTGTTTTCGTGATCGGCGACCTCTTGATAGAACTGGTGGAACGCATTGCGACGAACCGAGCGATCGGGGCTGATCAAAAACTCACTGAAGGTAGCGTGTGAGAGTTCTTTTTGGTTGCCATGGCCGTCGTCCAAAGTGCCGAACTTCATGTCGACATCATTCAGTTGTCGAAAGGCGTTGCCCGCTGCTCCTGACATTTCACCTTGCATTGCCAGCAGGCGTTCCTCACGGTCACTGAGCGTGTGATCACGTTGGCGAAGC
Source organism: Stieleria bergensis (assembly GCA_007745635.1). Classification (GTDB taxonomy): domain Bacteria; phylum Planctomycetota; class Planctomycetia; order Pirellulales; family Pirellulaceae; genus Stieleria; species Stieleria bergensis. Next base: position 4,235,524 of record CP036272.1, on the reverse strand, counting down.
AATCGCTGCAGTTGCAGTTTGTAACCGGCTAGCTTGGGATCGTCAACCAAAGCCTGCATTTCTTCAGGTTCAATCGCCAACAGTTCTGGCGAGAAGAAACTGGCGGCTTGGTTGGCTTTGACGGCCAGGTTCTGAAACCGCGACTTGATGCCTTGATAGTCGCTGTTGCCTTGATCTTCGGTGGTCTTTAAGAACGCGTAAATCGCCAATCGTTCGGCATCACGTGAAAACACCGAGTCATATTCCATGGCTTCCAGCAGCGTCTCGGCTGACTCGCCAAGTCTGCCACGAAAGGACTCAAAGCCGGCGACTTTGCCTTCGAGTTCCCTGTACAGGGTTTCCCATTCTTGATCCGACGCAAACAAACTTGATAGATCCCAACAGTCCGCCGCAGCAACTTCTGATCGTTTGGGAAGCGAAAGCGTGGCAGTGGTAGCAGATTCGGAAGACATCAAAAACCTTTACGAGAGTTTGAGTGGTTCAGGAGACTTGGAAAGAACTTCAAGGTGCGCGACGAGGTGTCAAGCGACTCGACGCGGCTGGCTGATCTGCACCCATGCAGGACGATTGTGCCAAACGACTGCATCCTGCCAAGGGCGACTATTTAAACGATTCGCTTTCAGCTGGAAACTCTCCGCTGCAAACGGCGTCACGATATTCTGTCGCCGCGGCACGAATCTGTTCGCCAACATTTCCAAATTGTCGAACAAACTTAGGAGTGTATCCAGTGGTCAATCCGATCATATCGTGTGTGACAAGCACTTGCCCGGTGGTTTGGTTCCCAGCACCGATCCCAATGGTGGGCACAGCAACCGCTTGGTCAATTGCCTGGGCGATCGCCGGTGGAACGCATTCAATCAAAACGCAAAACGCGCCGGCTTGTTCCGCCGCCAACGCATCATCAACCAGGCGTTGCTGGTCCCGTTGGACTCGGTACCCGCCATCAAGATGTACATTTTGTGGACGCAGCCCGACATGCGCCATCACGGGGATACCGGCAGTCGCCAGAGCACTGATGCGCTCGGCTTGCTCGGCGCCGCCCTCAAGTTTCACGGCGTGGCACTGAGTCTCTTTGAGGACGCGAGCGGCGCTCTCAAGCGTCCGGTTGATTGACAGTTGGCCTTCAGGGAAAGGCAGGTCCACCACCACCATGGCACGTTTCGCAGCGCGACCGACCATTTCCGCGTGATAGAGGATTTGATCCATCGTCACCGGTAGCGTGGTCTCATGTCCACCGACAACCATCGCCAGCGAATCACCCACTAGCAGCAGGTCGATGCCCGCTTCATCCAGCAGTTTTGCGGTGGGGAAGTCGTATGCCGTCAGCATCGTCAGTTTTTCGCCTCGCTCCCGGCTCCGCTGCAGACTCTTGGTTGTGACTCTGGGCACTTTGGCGGTGGTCTCTGCAGCGCTGTTTTGCCTTGCTTCACTCATCGGAAACGTATTGCCTTGATTGGAGACGTCTTTAGGAAGGGCCAGTTGAGGCCGTCGTCGAGCTCTATTATCACAACAGTTCGTCAAACGGTAACCCGGCAAAGGTCAGCCCCTGTTAGGGAGAGACGGTTGTTCTTATTGTGCTGGGGATGATCTGTCACGAACAGCTTTTCAGTGCGGCTTGTTTCACCCCCAGATGGAAGGGGCCCACGCAGTGGTTATCGGCTCACGCAGTGGTTATCGGCTCACAGAATTGCAATTCGGTCTGCACTGTGGCCGCGCCATGTGAATTCGAATGCTTGGACACCCCGTGTGTCCAAATGGATCGCTTTCGGATTAAACTAGGGGCAGAGCGAGAGTGCTGATGTGTTGGGTTGGCGTGTCGCGGTGCCTCAGACCGGTGCCACGGACTGGTGGTTTGCGCGAAAGAGAAGTCTCTGAGAGTGGGGCTTGCCGCCACCACGTTGAATTCGCCAGCCTGTGACGCGTTTCACCAACAACTCTTCCCTTCCTCCTATCCCCTGATTGCGTGATTTGCCCTCACGATGTTTTCGCTGGCTGCTTGATCCCAACCCATTAGGCGGCGGTTCACGATCCAATCTTTGGTTCTGAGTCCTTCGAAATCAGCGTCTTATCGCAAGCACGATTCCCTCATTCGCATTTCTGTACGGAGTCTCCCGATGCCCGGATTTGCTGCTGTAAAATCAAAATTCATTTGGACGATCGTTCCCCTGGTCGCTGCGATCACTTCGACCTCCTGTGGACAGGGCGCATTTAATCAAGCTGCTCCTGGGGCTCAGCAGGCCTTTGGAGCGACGCCTGCCAACGAGATCACCAACTTTACGGGAAAGCTCAAGGGCTTTCAGCGGGGGGTGATCATGGTGACCAAGGACGATGGCACCGAGGCAATGGTGCTGCCTCCGGAACGTCTGACTTCATTCTCTTTCGTCGCCGAAGCCGAGCCCAGTTTTTTGCGGCCCGGAATGTTGGTACGTTTTGCGGTCAACCTGGGGCCCACCGGGTTGCCCATTCAGCCAGTCCAGGTGGTGACGCTGTTCAATCAAGTGAATCCCAAACAACTGCAGGGTCAAGAGCGTGAGCAATTCACCCCAGGGGTTTACGGAGATCGCCATCAGCCAGCCAATCAGCAGGGTGTGGCTGGCAAGAAATCAGTCGTTGGGAAGTTGATCGGGATTAGCGGCAATGGAGTGATGCTGGTTCAAGCCGGCAAGTATCGCTTGCAAGCCCCAGTCAATGAGCAAACAAAGTGGGAAGTCCGGTTTAACGATCTCACTCTTGCCAAGGCCGACGATAAAGTGACCGTGGCTGGGTTTTACAATCCTCCCAAAGTGAATCAAATTCGCGCTGACCGAATCACGATCACAACCGATCGTGTCTTCAAAACAGAGCAGCCGGAGGCCAAGCGGCCACGCAAACGCGGTGCCAAAGACGATCCCGCTGATGAAGACAAAGCGGACGCAAAAGGTGACGCACCCAATGAGGAAAACGCCGATGAGAAAAAAGCCGCAGACGAAAAGTAGATCATCTCGATGAAGATATTGATACAAGGAGGTCACGTCATCGATCCCGCCAGCGGTGTCGATGAGGTTCGCGATCTGTGGATCGACGGCAAGCAGATCGCAGCGATGGATTCGTTCACCGCTCAACAAGCGGATCGCTGCATTGATGCCAGCGGCTGTGTGGTGATGGCGGGTGGCATCGACCTGCATACTCACATCGGTGGCGGCAAATTGTCGATTGCCCGCATGTTGTTGCAGGATCAGATTGATGCCGAAACGCGACAGCACGCAATCGCCGCGGCCGAGTACGAAGTGTTGCCTAGCGCTGGTGTCACGGCGCAGCGTTATCTAGCGATGGGTTACACGGCTGGTTTTGAACCCGCCATGATTCCCTGTAATGCCAGAGCAGCGCACGCCGAAATGGCTGACATGCCGGGGCTGACCACCGGCGGCTTCTGTTTGCTGGGCAACGACGACTTGCTGTTGCGTTTGATCAGTGAATCGGCGCCGCAAGCCTTGATCAATGATTATGTGGCTTGGATGGTCACCGCGACTCGATCCCTAGCGGTCAAAGTGGTCAACGCGGGCGGTATCAATGCGTTTAAGTTTGGCCAGCGCGAATTGGATGTCGATCAAGTCCATCCTCGCTATGGCATCACGCCCGCCGATGTGATTCGCACGCTGGCACGCGCGGTCAGTGAAATCGGGCTTGTCCATCCGTTGCACGTTCATTGCAGCAACCTGGGGGTGCCTGGCAACATTCGCTCGACTCTGGCGACGATTCAAGCGGCCGATGGCTTTCCGATTCACCTGACGCACGCTCAATTCCATAGTTACGATGATTCCAGTGACCATGGAATGTCCTCAGCAGCGGTGCAGTTGGCAGAGGCATTGAATCAACATCCCAACGTGACCATCGACGTCGGTCAGGTCATGTTTGGGCAAACGGTGACTGTCAGCGCGGACGCCGCTCACCAGTTTGCCAATCGCTTGCATGCGACGCCCAAGAAGTCCGCGATTGTCGACGTTGAATGCGAAGCGGGTTGCGGAGTGGTTCCGTTTCGCTACCGTCGCAAACAGTATGTCAATGCCTTGCAGTGGGCCATCGGTTTAGAATTGTTTTTGATGATCGATGACCCCAGTCGCGTCTTTCTGACGACCGACCATCCCAACGGAGCACCGTTCACTGCGTACCCGCATTTGATTGGGTTGCTTGCTGATCGAAGTCTGCGCGAGACAGCGCTGGCAGAGTTGCATCCCGATGCCAAAGCGGCCAGTTCGTTGTCCGGGATCGAACGAGAGTATGGATTGCATGAACTGGCGGTGATGACACGCAGTGCACCCGCAAACATTTTGGGTTTGAAGGATCACGGCCGATTGAGTCAAGGCGCGGCTGCAGATGTGGTTGTCTATCAACGGCAAGACAATTTGGAGGCCATGTTCCGGTCTCCGCAGTCTGTGCTTGCTCAGGGGGCCGTCGTGGCCTCTGCGGGGACCGACGGCGAAACCAGGTTGGACTATGCAGCGGCAAGTCGATTGCAGCATCGTGCCATTCATGCTTCGCTGGACTTTGACTCGGCTAATGTTGACCAACTGCGTCAACGGTACAACGAACGATCAACCTTTGACATGCAACACCTATGGATCAGCGATGATCAGTGGGCTGAGTTTTTACAGGGCAGCCCCATTGAAGCGTCAACACGGAGGCGGACGGCATGATCGATCATCCCACCAGCCAAGTGAATGAGGACTCGCTGCGGATTAATCAAGTTCGCATCGCGCCGACGTTTGCCGAAGCGTTTGATATGAAGGCCACTCGGATTGTCATCACGGCGGCCGACCCCTACTGGGCTCTGCAAGCCGGCCAGGCCATCAGCGGCTTTGGAACCAGCGTCATCGATTGCAAAATTGAAATTGATATCGAAAGCATCCTTTCACCAGAGGAAACGCCGGACGGTCGACCCGGTGTGGCAATCCTGGCCTTTGCAATGTCCGGCGGCGATCTTGAGAAACAGATCGTGAAGCGTGCCGGTCAGTGTGTTTTGACGTGTCCCTCTTCCGCCCTGTTCAACGGGATCGTGGCAAGTGAACATGACGATGCAAAGACCTTTGCCTTAGGAAAAACACTGCGTTTCTTTGGTGACGGCAATCAGATTAGCAAGCTCACGAAGGGGACACGCTATTGGCGCATTCCAGTGATGGATGGTGAATTCATCTGCCAGCACGATGGTGCGCGTGTAGGCGGCATTGGCGGCGGTAACTTTTTGCTGCTCGGAAGCGACTTTGCAGCGGTCAGTGCAGCTTCAAGAGCCGCCGTGGATGCGATCGCGATGATGCCGGATGTCATCACACCCTTTCCCGGCGGTGTGGTGCGCAGTGGATCGAAGGTCGGCTCTAAGTATCCTGCGTTAATCGCATCAACCAATGACGCCTACTGTCCGACCTTGCGCGGGATCGTTGATAGCGAACTCTCGCAGCAGGATAACGTCGTGCTGGAAATTGTCTTGGACGGTCTTAGCTTTGATGCGATTGCCGCAGCGACGAAAGCCGGCATTCACGCCGCATGTGACTTGGCCGGTGGCAAGGGGCTCAACGCGATCAGCGCTGGCAATTATGGCGGCAAACTCGGTCGGCACCACTTTCACTTGCATCAGTTGTTGGCATGACGCACTGGATCCTAAATCGAAAGTCAAACGAAGCTGTTCAGATCGACGCACGCAATCTCACGCGACGTCGATTGCGCGAGCAACTCGAATCGGGGGCTGGCCAGATCATGTTGCACGCGGACGGCGCACCGGTTTTGCTGGACGAACTGTTCGACGTCCAGTTGCAACCATCGGCCGTCGATCGAATCGAAGTCCACGGGCATTTGCAGGGCGTTGATGCGCTGGCCAGTTATCACGATCAGGGCGAGTTTCTGATTCATGGTGACACAGGAAATCATGTGGCCGCCGGGTTGCAGGGCGGCCGAGTCGTGGTGCATGGCAGTGTTGGAGATTCCCTGGGTGGACCCGCACCTGGCGCCAAAGCCGGGATGGTCGGCGGTGTGATTCAGGTTGATGGCAGTGCTGGTGATTACTGTGGCCATCGAATGCGACGTGGTTTGATTCAGGTGAACCAAAATGTGGGACGCAACCTGGCGGCGTCCATGATTGCCGGGACTCTCTTGGTCCAAGGGGAACTGGATGGGCCGTCCATCGCCGTCGGCATGCGGCGAGGAACAATCGTGTTGACCCGTCCCTTGGAAGCGCTCAATCAACCAAGCTTGGCTCAGCACTTGGCCGCACGGCTGAGCACCGCAGTTTCTTTCGACGCCGGGTTTCTCAACCTGATGGAGTTCACGGTCGAGCGTGCTCCGATTGAACGGCTGATTCGGTCGCCGCTGCGACGCTGGCGCGCTGACCGAAGTGTCGGCGGATTGGGGGAAGTGATCTTTCCAGCGAACGATCCTGTGTGATCGCTCGTTGGTCTCTCTCGCGGGGTGTCTGTTCGTTGGCCTCGCGGCAAACGCGTGGCCTTGAATTCGGTCCATGGTAAGGGCATTCCCCTACATCAGCCCCGCCACTGGCCTTCCCGTTTGCTAGCATTTGCCCTCGTTTTCGGGTTCCGTAGAGAATTCGGGTCGTTGCGGTCATGCAGCGCCCCAGCGGTTGCCGATGAACGAAAGGTTATCTGCCGCGCGGGCTGTGTGTCTCTGCGCGCCCAGAAGTGGTGCAACAAAGCACCGAAAAAAGAACGGAATCGCCCCGGCGAGTGCAATGAAGCGACGATCAGGACCAGCGAAAACGAACCAACAACACGCCATGACGTCTGCACGTCGAGGGATGATGGCTTGCTTGTTGGTGATTCATTTCGCGCTGGCAGGTTCGGCGTTTGCCCAAGAGTCAGCCATCTCCACCGACAACCCGGTGCAGGTTCCCCAGGGAGTTGAGGTCCTGTCGAACCTCGTCGTGCAGATCGAGTCCAGTCTCCGCGCTGAGGTGTCGGTGATGGTGAAGTCCGTTGCGGTGACTCCCGACGGCAATACACTGGCAGTGGCTTGCGACGATCATACCATTCGGATTCTTTCCGTCGTTGAGATGGACTTATCCAAGACGCTGACGGGACATACGGATCTCATCAAATCATTGGCCTACGATGATGCCGGTGAGCGTTTGATCAGCGTCGGCAACGATGGACGAATGTTGGTTTACGACTGCCAGGCGGATTACAAAGTCATTAGGAAAGTCGAGGGAGTGCCCGCGTTGTCATGCGTCGCATTTTCTCCCGATGGGCAAACCATCGCTGCCGGTGACTTTGACGGCCAAGTTTACTTATTGGAACAGGAGGGACAAAATACCGTCAACCGCACGGTGAAGTGTCCCAGTAAAGATCTCCGATCGTTGGCGTTTCGTGATGATGGAAAACTGCTGGTGGCTGGTGGCCGTGATGGTTACTTGCATCTGATCAACTTAGAGCAGGGCAATCAGATTCGATCGGTGGAGTTGCATCTAGGACGCATCAACAGTTTGAACTTTGCCTATGAATCATCGGTCGTTGTTTCAGCCGGCAGAGACGGTACGGTGGCCCTGTTTGATACAGAGACGATGGCCGAGTTGGCGCGGGTTGCTGTTTCGACCGGGCAACTGTTCTCTGCTCGGATTTTGGACGATCGCCATGTGGCTGTCGCTGGAAGCGATGATGTGATTCGCATTGTTGATATGCAGCGAGAACAGATCGTGGAACAAATCAACGGGCATCAGGGATCGATCGCCGCGATGACCAGCAGCGGAAACTTGCTGTTCTCTGGCGGGTTCGACGCGACGCTTCGTCGCTGGGAACTCAGTGGCGTGGAATCACCCGATGGTCGCTCATCGGTGATTGAGAAAGGGACAAACTGAGTCCTCGGATGGGGTTGGTTCGCAAGATTGCAGACCGTTCACTTGGCGGACATTTAATGTCTGCCGAATGAACATGCTGTTCAATCCGCATGTGGCACAAGGAGGTGCCAACAGGTGATTTGGAATTCTGGAAAAACCCGCAAAGCACGACGCCACGACGCGACGCCTCGTAATCGCGTCTCGGTGTCGCCTCAGCGTTTGGAAAGCCGCCTCTTACTCGCAGCGGATCCCATTCATGTTGGTCTTGTCTACCTGGAGACTGACTACCTTGAATCGGACAACGATACGGGGAGTGACTCGCGTGGGGATCGCTTTCTCCTGTCCTTCCAAGGAGGCGCAGAAGGGACCGAGCTGACCGAGTTAAGAATTTCGACGGATAAAGATTCCGATGGATTGAGTGTTGGCGATCCCATTTTTGATACACAGCCTGGGGGACGCGGCAAGTCGGGCTCGCATGATTTCCAGGTCGTGCAGATCATCTCAAACGGAAATCACCAGCCGTCGGTTCATGCCAGCGTGGATGACGGTGGACAGGAGTTGGTGCTACAGCTTTCCAACTTTCGTAACGGCGATCGATTGGAGTTTACGCTGGATGTCGACGAAGTCCTGCGTAACTCGGCTGACCTTGCCATCTTCAACGATCGCTTGGACGTGATCACATCGGGCCAAGAGTTTCAGGATTCGATCTTAGAAGCTGTCTTTGAAGCGCCGCACTTTCATAGCGCCAACGCCGATGCTGTGTTTGTCAATGACTTTGGCGATCCGGCGGATCGATTTGCATTGGACCTGCCACCTGACGAGGGCAATGACGTCGACAGTCGACCGAACCGCAGTGCCGCAGCGATTGGGACAACCGTGCAACAGCCCTTGCCTGTTTCCATCTCGGGAACGGTTTGGCTAGACAGTGACATGGACGAAGTCCGCAAACCGGGCGAGCCGGGTATAGCGAACGTCGTTCTAGATTTGTACGAACTGACATCCAACGGAACCTACGCTTCAACGGGTTTCCAAACCCAGACCGATCAGCTGGGCCGTTACGAATTTGGCGAGTCCTTTGGCTTGCTGCCAGGCACTTATCAGGTGGTAGAGACTCAACCGGCTGGGTATTTCAGTTTGGCCGCCGTGCCCGGCAGTGTTCAAGGAAATCCTACGGGTGAATCCAGTGGCACGGATGTCCTGACGGGGATCGTGATTCCTCTTGGCGACACGCAGGCCGTCGAGATGGACTTTGCGGAACTCACGCCAGCATCCATCAGTGGTCAAGTGTATCTGTTGGCACCGGGCACTGATTGCGACGGTCCTTATGATCCGTCTAGCGATACTCCGCTTGCCGACGTCCTTGTCAGTCTGTGGCAGGATGACGAGTTGATCGCCACAACGACTTCAGATAGCAGCGGAGGCTATCGGTTTGATGGGCTAATGCCTGGCACCTACCGTGTCACTCAGCAAACGCCGCCCGAACTGTTGGAAGGCGACGCCCATGTGGGCGAAGTCAACGGCGTCGAGATTGGAGTCGCTGCCGGCGGTTCTGAAATCCGGCACTTGACGCTGACTTCCGGCGCAGTCGGTGTGAACTATGACTTCTGCGAAGCCGCACCCGTTTCAATTTCAGGTGCAGTCTTCCATGATCGCAACGATGATGGAAACCGCCAGTCCGGTGAGGAACCGATCGCCGACGTGTTGATCAGTTTGCACGATGAAAATGGCACTCAGATCTCCACCACAACTACGGATTCAGCGGGTCAATATCGATTTGATCAGCTACCGGCCGGGAATTATCAAGTTCGACAGCAGCAACCGGTCGCCTACTTGGATGGCAAAGAATCACTCGGTTCGGTCAATGGATCACCCACCGGAACAGTCGGCCAAGAACAGTTTACCAGCATTGTGATTGCTCAGGGATTGGCGGCAGTCAACTATGACTTCGGCGAATTGTTGCCTGGTTCGATCAGCGGCATGGTGCACGCGGATCTCGATCGCGACTGCGTGTTTGATCCCGGCGAGATGGCGCTTTCCGGAGTCATGATCCGTTTGCTTGACGAATCGGGGACGCAGGTCGCAGAGGCCGAAACAAATGACGAGGGGATTTATCGTTTTGAGGGGCTGAGCCCGGGACGATACACCGTTGTCCAGGATCAGCCCAGCGGATACTACGATCGTAGCGCCACGCCGGGCAGCCTGGGCGGGGTTCGTGGAGTGAATCAGATCAACCAGATTGATATCGAATCTGGACAGGAGGGTCTGAACTATGACTTCTGCGAAGAGCCCGGCGTCACCGTCGCCGGTGCGGTTTATCTGGATCTGGACGAGGATTGCATTTGGGAGCAGGGTGAACCGGCCATTGCTGGAGTCACGATCGAACTGCATGACGGCAATGGATTGGTCGCGACAAGTGTGACCGATCAGTCGGGCCAATATCTGTTCGATAACCTGCCTGCGGGTTCCTATACGTTGATGGAGGTTCAACCAGAGGGTTACCTCGACGGTTGTGCGGAACTTGGATCGGAAGGCGGACTGGTCTTGGATGCAAACACCGTGCAGGTTTCGTTGTCTCCCGGCGCTGAAGGGACGGACTACGTGTTCAGCGAAGTCCAGGCTGTGTCCATTCAAGGGCAGGTGTGGTCGGACAACAACGACGACCAGGTCCGTGACCAAGCGGAATTCGGCATCGAAGGCGTCACCGTCGAGTTGCGCGACGAGAATCAACAGGTGTTGCAAAGCACGCTGACCGATAGCCAGGGCGTGTACCGCTTTGAGAGCCTGACGCCTGGAACGTTCGGCGTGACAGAATTACAGCCCAGTGGATACTTCCACAGTGGGCAGCTGATCGGAACCAGTGGAGGCCAGGTCACGCAGGACGACACGATCACGTTCATTGTGCTCAACAGTGGCGATCACGCGGTCGGCTACGACTTTCCTGAACTTCCGCCCGCGATGATCTCTGGGTTCGTCTTTCAAGATGGACCGACGATCGAATCCGAAGAAGAGCTAGCGTTCAGTGATCTGCTGGACAGGCGAGATGGTCTTCGCAGCGAAGATGATGCGCCAATCGCAGGTGTGCGAATTGAATTGCGGCATGCGGATGGGCGCTCGTTGTCCGACGAGGATTTGCTTGCAGGGGCGAATGAGTCCACCGTGACGTTCACCGACGATGCGGGCTATTATCAGTTTGTTGGGCTACGTCCCGGCGACTACATGCTGTTGCAAACGCACCCGGACGACTACCTTGACTTTCTAGAGACCTCGGGAACCACTGGCGGATTGTCCGACAATGTTGTTCACTCCTACACCTCCGCTGAGTTGCTGCGTTTGGACGCCGTTCCAATCGAATATGATGGCGACGCAATTGTTGGCGTCATGGTGGCTGCCGGTGAGACTTCCACGGAAAACAACTTCAGCGAAGTTCAAGTGGTGGTCACGCCACCACCGCCGGTGACAATTCTGGAACCGGAACCGACGCGTCCACCGCGTTTGCTGGGGCCGGTGTATCAGGACATTCCACGCACTCCGCTTCTCTACAGTGCCTTGATCCCTGACGAGATTCAGCCGCCAGCGATCTACGGCGGAGAGCAGTATGTTGTCTGGCACCTCAGTGTCATCAACGGTGGTTTCCCTCGCGGCGGTCAGCAAGCGGGGTCGGCTTTCCGCGTGGTCTCCACAGGGCAGGGCGACATTGGCAATCGACGGCCAGACTTTGATGCCCCGCATGACCTGGGGCAGTGGAGTTTTCTGAGCTCCGACACCGATGTCATCGAGCAAGCCTCGGCGTTCACGCTGGGCGATGAGTTTGCCATTGCCCGCTCAGGTGACTTCGACGGCGATGGCAGTGATGAAGTGCTGATCTATGTCGGTGGCGTTTGGTATATCGATGTCAACGGGAATGGTTTCTGGGACAGTAGCGATCTCTGGGTCGTCCTTGGCACTACCTATGACGTGCCCGTGGTCGGTGACTGGGATGGTGACGGAAAGGACGACGTCGGGATCTATGGAGCTCGCTGGGACGGCGATGAGTTGCGCATTCGAATGGACGCCGGTTTGCCAGATCCAGCGAATCAATATCGTCGAAAAATCGAAAACCGCTTCCAGCATCAGTTGATCGCCGCAGAAGAAACCGATGCCAATGGTCAGGTGGTCCGCCAAAACAAACGCGTGCTGCAACGCAGTGATCAAGGTGATTTGCGAACCGACGCCGTGGATCACGTGTTTCGGTTCGGCCAAGCCGCTGACATTCCCGTTGTCGGTGATTGGAACGGTGACGGGGTCGACCAGATCGGTGTGTTTAATAACGGTTCGTGGATGTTGGACCTCGAAGGCGATGGGCGACAACTGCAAGGCGAACGCGCTTTCGAATATGGACAAGCGGGTGATCGGCCTGTGGTCGGTGACTTTGATGGCGACGGCCTGGATGACATTGCGATTGTCCGCGGCGGACAGATTATCATCGACTCTGATGGCGATCGCCGTTTAACGGCCGCCGATCAACGCATTGAGATTCCACCAGAGCATGTCGATAGTCAGCTCGTGATTGGCGACTGGGACGGCGATGGGGATGACGAGATCGCGTTCTACAAGGACGCGGGTTAATCACGTCGCAAGCGTGTTTTTCATTCTTGCCGATCCTGCGGTTTCCTCGAACCAGGACTGGCTAGTAGGCTGCCATGCTTGCACGCACCAATTAGCACTCAACGTTGCTGCTGGTGCTAACCGTCGGTCAAGGCGGCATACTCTGGGTGCGTGGCGATTAAGATCTGATCGATGGCCTGTCGGGTTGCTGCGTCAAGGTGCGAGTATTTCTGCTCGGGCTGCGTAGCGTTCAGAATCTCTTGCAACCGTTGTAGAATCGGTTGGCGAACCTGATCCGGCAAACCCTCGAACGCGGGGGAGTAGATCAGGTAGCTACAAGGGTATTCAAACAAGCGCGAGGTCAGGTTCAATTGCCGCAGCGAGCGGCCTGCAGAGTCAACCGGTCCCTGTTTGGCAAAGGATTCGGCATAGGTCGATGTGCCTTGGACTTTGTCCGTGAGCGGGAATTCATCGCACATCAGAAGATAATCCAACACGTTGTCGACAACGGCTTTGATTCGCCGCTGAGCACTCTCACTGACGTGATCGGCGGGGCGATCCAGCAGTTTATTCATCTGCTGTGACTGTGCTAAAGCCATTCGCGTTTCAAAGTTGGCCTGCGTAATGGCGTTGTGCATCTGGGTTTGATGCTCCAACACCATCAATGCTACGATGTCACTGTGTGCAGAGAGGTAGTGTGATGGGGCGAATTTGCCGTCCAGCGAAGTGGCATTGGCACCGGATTCGCGGTCGAAATCCATTTCGCTGCCTTTGCTAATGGTATTGCCCATATGCCGCATCGATCCGTGAGTCCCCGTGACGTACCAGCCTCCCCAACGCTTTTCAAAGTCACTGGTATGGTCGGTCAGATAAGTACCGTTTCCATAGCGAGGTTGCCCGGAGGCGTCCGGGAACACGCTGCGGACCAGATAGCCGGGAACGTTCTGTGTGCGACTTGATGCATGGCAGGCTAGGCAGTTCCCTCGGTCGCGGACGATCTTCGGGGTGGCGGATTCTTTTTGACTGATGGTGTAGAAAATTGCACCCTGCTGTTTGTCGGTTGCGGCAAACTCCAGTACGTCGCCGTTGTCGCAGTAACCGACATAGATATCGTCATTAAAGTAGATAGCCCGGGGATGTTTTGGTGAGATCCGCATTAACTGCAGACTGGTTTTACTAAACACCAACGTTTGCGACTCAACAGGAATGTTCAGTTCTTCTAGTACTGCATGCAGGTAACCCAACGTTGGTTTGTATTCCAGTTTGGTTTCCCCAGACGCTAACCGCTTGGCAAGCTGAGCGACGGGATCGTTTACCGGCGCATTGTTGTAGTCAATGGGTGGGCGTTCAAAGTGAGTCACTTGAGCGATGGCCGAAACCCCCGGCAAAAACATGAGGGAAACGGTAATCAATCGGATCGTTAGAAACGTTATGGAACGCATGCTGATTCAGGGTGTGGCGACAATGGGATTGAAATCACCGACAAGGTTGAAGGGACGTAAAAGATAACGTGCATACACTTTTTACAGGACGCACGTGAGAGCCTGCCAAGTGGGTCTGGTAATTCAATATTTGTGAATGCAGGTGTCTAGTTTTAGTAGTCAAATTTATTTGGGGCCCCACATGCTATCCAAAACCGCCGAATACGCTCTCCGTGCTGTCGTTTCTATGGCCAGTCAGTATGGTAAACCACAGGCCGCTGATCGTATGGCAAAACACACCAAAGTGCCGCGCCGCTACCTCACTCGTGTCCTGCAGGATTTGGCTGCGTCTGGATTGGTGCGTTCCCGACCCGGCCCAGGAGGCGGATACGAACTGAATCGTCCTACGGATGAAATCACTGTCCTGCAGGTGATCAACACCGTTAGCCCGCTGCGGCGCATCGATTCCTGCACCGACGGGCTGGAGCAGTTCCAGGAGATGCGATCATTGCACAACGAGTTAGATCGAGCCTTTTCAGCGACCGAAGCCACGTTCGCAGCCTTGACCATTCAAAGTCTGTTGGAAAACAACCGCTTGTTGACGCCGCGGACCCCTGCCGAGACACCGGCTGCAGGGGTTGTTTCAACACCCAGCACAACGGCCGCTCAACCAGCCTATGTGCCCGCTCCAGTTTCCGCGCCACCGATGCCCACGCCGACCTATCCGGCCAGCATGACGTCGCACACGGCACAGAAACCAGGGACGCCACGGATGGGGCAGGTCTTTTCCCGATCGAACTACGGTGATCGCAGCTTCCTGAAGGGTTCAGAGTAAGCGGCTCTGAAGTCGCTGTCGATGGATTGCAACCGGATTCAGTTGATTTTCTACGGGGCTGAAAATCAACTGAGCCGGTTGGTCACAATTCCTCTCTCTCGTGGTGCGAAACAGCACAGCCACGGGCGGCAGGGCGACGGATCGTTTCAAGTTTAGTCGCCAACTCGTCAGTTCGTTGAACTGGCGAGTTGGCTTTTTTTGTCTCTCCGGCGAGACTTTCTCTCATCGAAAACGCGACGATGTCGCTTCGGGATCGAGCGAAAATCGCGAGCCGGACAGGACTCTTCGAACCCTGATTTGCGACTTTTTCTCGTGAAAAATCAAGTGATTTTCTTTGGAAAAAATACAAAGTCTCGTAGCTAACTAAGTGTCCAACCACAATCTGTTTTGCCGCTTGCGCTGTGCCTTGATTGGAGCCACTCTGTGTCGACCGTTCACTCCGCCAAACACCGGCTGAGTGATGCCATGGCGAATCTTTGTAAACGATTGGCCCTGCTTGGGACTCGCTATCGCTGGTGTCTAGAAAAGACTCTGGTGCAGAGCGTCAAGCGAGTCATGATCAGGCCAAGCCGTTGATGGCTTGTTGCTTGAGAGATTCGAGTCGCTGGATTAGCGGCTGCGTGTTCGCTAGCTCCGCTTCAATTAGCAACGCCCACAGATCCACTTTGCCGATGCGATCGCTTTGGATCTTGACGAGGTCTTTGTGTGTGCAAACCAAGGCATCAACAGAATCGAGTGCTTGTGCCCATCGGTCTAATTTCGCCATCGTCTGGGCATCGTATTGGGCGTGGTCGGGCAAGATGAACTCGTCGATCACCTCTGCACCCAGGCTGACAACGCTTTGGCGAAAGGCCGACGGGTTGCCGATTCCGCTGATCAAGGCGACCCGCTGTTGATTCAATTCAGTGGCTCGTTTTGTGGTGCTGGGAGATTGCAGGAGACCGCTGGGTTGATGCACGCAGTAAATAACGGGGACGGAGTCATGGGTTTTCCTGATCTGTTGCTCAACGGCATGGATCTGTTGTTCAGAGACTTGATCGGTTCGTGTAAGGATCACGACATCGGCTCGCGCTAAGCTCGCGATTGGTTCACGAAGCAGTCCCCGTGGCAGCAGATAGCCGTGCCCAAAGGGACAGGTCATATCAATCAGGACAATGTTGAGATCCCTGCCTAAGCGGCGATGTTGGAAACCATCGTCCATCAGGATGATCTGTGCTTCTAGTTCGTCGATCGCGATCTGTGCCGATGCGACTCGATCGGGATCTTGCAGGTGAGGAACATCAGGTAGTCGCTGGTGGAGTTCCTCGGCCTCGTCGTTGTGATCCGCGTCACCGCGACCATAACCGCGGCTGACAATGCTGACGCGAATGCCTTGGTCGCGGAACCAGCTAGCTAGATAGGCAACGATCGGCGTTTTTCCCGTTCCTCCGGTGGTCAGGTTGCCCACGCTGATGACAGGGCAGTCAACGCGAATCGTTTCACGTTTGCCGGAGTCGAACTGTCGATTCCGAGCGCCAACGGCGATGCCGTAGGGGAGTGTTAGAAAACGCAATCCGATTCGAAGCAACGTTGCAACGGGGCCTTTCCTTTGTCCGCTGATGACCGTTCGAATGTCCAACGCTTGGTGTCCTGATGGGAAAGCGAATGCAGTGGTCGCTACGACCACCAATGGGGCACCCGGATCATAGCGACAAGTCATTCTGATCGGGTTTGTCCACGACGTCTCGTTGGCATCATGGGCTCGTTGGCATCATGGAGTCATTTGCATGATGCAACGGTAACCACGCTGACTCACTAACCGGGCGAGCACGCAACGATCAGTCAGGCTGATGAATCGCATGACGCGGGCGCTGTCGCGACTGTGAGCCGACCGTTGATGAACGTGCACCGTTTTGCGGTAACACGGGTAAGGCGATTGGTGTCACGTTTGCCTGGCCACTGTTCAGCGGTGGTGCCAACGGGTGATGTTGGTTCGAATCCTGGTCGGCCTGTAGCCTAACGTTCATCGGACCGATTGTCACCTGCGCTGATTCGCTTAGCGGCATGATCTGGCCGCTGTGGTTGGCATGTCCTTGTCGCGCGCTGGCGAAGTTACCAGGCGAGTGGGATGAGCGTGGTGTCGATGGCGTTGACTGGATCGCGTTGGCGCCGGCGATCGCATTGCTGTGATTCAGGCCGGTGGTCTGAGGCTGAGCAACAAACTCCTTTTCAGCGAACATCCGATCGAGTTCTTCGAACGCGAGCTCGGTTTGCGACGACGAGTGGAAACGCTCGCTGGTGGGTGAGAGCGTCTGCAGCGGTGCGATGGCCGCAGCCCGGTCTGCAGTTTGTTCTGGAGCTTCATCGCGCTGAGTTTCCGTGACATGTAACGCGCTGAACTTGCGTCGCTGAATGGGGTCGGGCGGAATCGGCAGGGCGACTTCTGCGTAGGTCAACGGGCGCGGCGCTTGATAGGTCGGTCGGCTGGCCGGCTTGTTGGATGCCGAAACCGTGCTGGCGAACGTTGGCTGTGCCATTTGGTTGTATTCGCGCACCGCGAGTTCCAGCGACGATGGCGAAAGCGCCTGCGGATCGACGGCCGCTTCAGTGGGGGCCGGTGTTGGCGCTGCGACGCGAAAGTATGGCAGTGAGAAAAGCAGTCCAGCAATCACTGTCAGCAGAATCAGATTTGATCGTTGCACGTGATGTCACCCAAAGGAAGCTGTCACAAATGTACGGTTTCCGATTCCGAAAACCTACCCAAACTTCCTTGCTGTCCAACGGCGCATCATGCGTCTGTGTCGACATCGGCCTTCGCTTGACAAGGCTTCACAAAATTCACCGGTCTGACGGAGCAAAATTTGGCTGCAGTCCACCTGTAAGGATTGGCGAAGCCATGCTGCCAACGAGCAGCAGAAGTGCTCGGCTCAGCACCAACGCACAAGAGAATCGGCCGCATTCGAAAAGCGGCGACCGTCCGGGACCACGATGGAGACCGCCAGCAAACGAAGCGATGCCTATCAACGCAGGCAATCGCAGCGTTGATGTGGTGAATGATGGCTGACCTGCCATCAGAGCCGACAGCCGGATTCGAACCGGCGACCTAATCATTACGAATGATTTGCTCTACCAGCTGAGCTACGTCGGCGTAGGGTGCGGTGGTAGATCCCGCGGAGACGATCACTGACGCGAAGGCGATTGATGAATCGGTTGGCAATGCCAACGTTCAACGCGTGCGTGACCGGCCCAGCAAGTTACAAAAACAAGCTGATGTTTTCCAGGCCCAACCGCCAAGATTCCAAAGATTCGGTGGGTTTGCTACCGGACTGTCCAATAGGACTCCGCTTGCTGGAATGGGTTCGCAATCCTTCGATTCGTTCCGCGGATCAATTCTTTCGGGTGCCGGTGTTTTCTGGTTCCCTGAGCAGATCAGGGAGCACCAGGGAGCCTGATCGTCGAATTTTTCGGCGTCCGGACCAACCAGTTGCAGAAACGACGCTGCGCCCGGCCAATACGGTAACGCGACTAAGTGCAGAGGCAGCAGCGGGATCTGGCTTTGCGATTCATGTCGCTGCATTCCAGTTTTTGGAGCCCGCCGGTGAGGCAATGGCGTTTTTTCACCATCTGAGCTGCATGAGCGGCGCCAACGCGTGCAGACTTCGGGCCGAAAGGGCACCTGATTTGGATTTCGATTGGCGTTCTGTGTGTGTGCACCGCGAAATCCATCGCAAAGTGGATTGTTCTGTGTCGGGTGACGCGGGCAGTCCTTTTGAGGGTCTTTCTTAAGGCCTGCGGTTTGCTTGGGCATCATCAGCATCCAAATTGATCGAATTTTGGGTGGTTCTGGTGATTTTGCGGGGAGAGTGCTCGGGCACACCTCGACAAAAAATAATTTTTTCGGTAAAAATTTAGATCCCCGCAGGCCGTCCTTCACGGTTTCGGGGGCGGTCTGTACTTGAAGCGTCGTCTTTGGTTGAGTTTTGGACGGATTTTCCGTCATCGACCTGAACGTCGCTTCCCAACGCTGGCGCCTTACCGGTGCGGTCTTTGGGCAAACAATTTGCGCTCCGGGCATCCAATTCGGATGGGTCGCTGTCGAGTGGCTTTGTGTGTCGATTGAAAAGCGGGGACGCAGGTGCTTTGAGTGGCCGGCCGATACAGCATGCGAAGGTTTCCGAGTCTCGGTGCGACCGTTGGCTCAACAACAACCTCAATACTCAGCCTCACAAGCCCGAGGGCAGGAGAACTGGACTCGATGAATGAAGTCGAACTGGACGTCGTCGACTTGAAAGCGCTCATTCTTTCGAACAATTTGTTCGGACCGAATGATGTTGCCGAGATTCGTCAAATGATCTCAGAGAACTATGGACACTTCGCGGAGCTTCGCGATGCGGTTCAGCAGATGGAGGAGGATCCCGCGCTCAGTCCATCTGGAAACACAAAGAAAGGTGTTTGTCAGTTCCTGCTTGGTCGATTTGCTGAAGCTCTGCAAACCCTGCAGGCAGCTGATGGTAGCGCGACGGCATTGTTCTACGCCGCTCGAGCAATGTTTGAACTGAAGCGATACGACGAAGCGATTGCTGGATACCAGCAAGCCCAAGCTTCGGGTTATCACGAAGATCAGTGCAAAATCTTCATCGCTGAATCACAGCGCTACGCTGGTCGCATCGATCAGGCGATGTTGTTGCTTGACGACATCTTTGGTCCTGCCGAGCAGACCGCCGAATACATGTACCAGCGTGCCGCCACGGTTGCTGGGATCGGTGGCCGACGTGACGAAGCGATCGCGCTTTATCAACGTGCCGTGCAGACCGATGAAAACCACGCTGGTGCCTTGTTCGGTCTGGCCTGGGAAAACGATCGCATGGGCAACGACGAAGAAGCCCTTCGGTTGTACGAGCGTGCCGGTAAAGCATTCCCAACCGGCGTGGGAGCATTGGTGAACTTGGGGCTGATCTACGAAGATCGCAACGAGTTCGACAAAGCGCAGATTTGCTACAAGCGGATTCTGGACGCCCATCCAGATGACACGCGAACCCAGATGTACATGAAAGACGCTTCGGCCAACGGCAACATGCTGTACGACGAAGAACTGCAACGTCAAAACGATCGCCTTGCACAGACCTTGAACATGCCTGTGGCTAACTTCGAACTTTCCGTTCGTAGCCGCAACTGCTTGTCCAAGATGGGCATCGATACCATCGGTGACCTGACTCGCACCAGCGAATCGGAATTGCTCTCGAGCAAGAACTTTGGCGAAACCAGCTTGATCGAAATTCGCGAAATGCTGGTCAGCAAAGGCCTGAAACTGGGCCAGTTCGCTCATGAGAGCAAGAAAGCCGATCCGCCAATCGATACCACGCACCTCTCGCCCGACGAACAGGCGATGCTGGAGCGTCCGATTTCGGATCTGAACCTGTCCGTGCGAGCTCGCAAGTGTATGGCTCGCTTGCAACTCAACAGCATTGGCGAACTGCTGCGTAAGACCGGTGACGAATTGCTGGAGTGCAAGAACTTCGGTGTGACCAGTCTGACAGAGGTTCGTGAGAAGCTGACCGACCTCGGTTTGAAACTCCGTGGCGACTGATTGCAGCCGTCAACCCGTTTAAGCGACAACGCCGATGCAGGGAAGCTTTCCAGCATCGGCGTTTTCCGTTCGCTTGGCCGGGATTCATGTCGCGATGGTGATTGGGCGTGCATGCTGGGGCTGCGTCGAGTGATCCCAACGCTGCGTGCTGACCAGAGTTTAGACTTTTTGATCCTCTCCGTTGATTGTTTGAAATGGGGACGCAGATTTGGCTCGCCGAATGAGGACCTCGCCTGAAGATGGCATTTCGATTTGAATTGCAGTGCACTGATACCAGCACTGCCCTTGGCACGCCGGCACGGCGCGGGGTCTTTCACACGCCTCATGGCCCCGTGCAGACTCCTGGCTTCATGCCTGTGGGGACACAAGGGACTGTCAAAGGTTTGACGATCGATCAGGTCGCCGGCACTGGTGCCCACATGATCCTGGGCAATACCTATCACTTGGGTCTGCGTCCTGGCCACGAAGTCGTCAAGACGCTCGGCGGCTTGCATGCGATGAGCGGCTGGGAAGGGCCGATCTTGACCGACAGCGGCGGCTTTCAGGTCTTTTCGCTCGATGGGATCAATAAAATCAGCGAACACAGTGTGATCTTTCGTTCGCACATCGATGGTGCCTTAATTGACCTCACACCGGAATACTCGATGCAGATCCAAGAGTCGCTCGGCAGTGATGTGGCCATGGTGTTGGATCACGTGGTGGCGTTGCCAGCAGAAAAGGATGCCGTTCAGGACGCCATGGAGCGTTCGATCCGCTGGGCCAAACGGTGTCTCGAGTATGCGGGGCGAGCCGATCAAGCCAAGTTCGCCATCGTTCAGGGCGGGCTGGACGTTGAACTACGCGTGCAATGCGCTCGCGAGATGGCAGCGATGAACTTCGAAGGCTATGCCGTCGGAGGCTTAAGCGTCGGTGAACCCCCGCCAGAAATGTATCGCATCACCCAAGCCACCACGCCAGAGTTGCCTCAGCAGAAACCGCGTTACTTGATGGGCGTTGGCAGGCCGATCGATTTGCTCGAGAGTGTGGCTCGCGGAATCGACCTGTTCGACTGTGTGATGCCCACTCGCAATGGACGCAACGGATACGCCTTTACCGATGCCGGGCCGATCAAGATCCGCAACGCGAAGCATAAAACCGATACCTCTCCGTTGGATCCCAATTGTGATTGCCTAGCCTGCACGCGACACAGTCGTGGCTACTTGCGGCACCTGTTCATTGTTGGTGAAATGTTAGGGCCATCGTTATTGTCCTTGCATAATCTGACTTATTATCAGAAAGTGATGCAAGGAGCTCGGGAGGCGATTGAGCAGGGATGTTTTGCTCAGTACATGGCCACCAAAAAACAGCAGTGGGGAATCGAGTGAAGCAGATCATTGCCGTTGTCCGGCCACACCTAGCAGAAACGGTACTTGAAGCCATCAAGCGAGCGCCCCTTGAAGCGATCACGGTGAGTGAAGTGAAAGGCTATGGTCGTCAAAAGAGTTATCTCGACGAATATCAAGACACCGAGTTCTCGGAAGCCTTTTTGCCAAAAGTGGAAATCATGATGTGGGTTGATGACTCACGTTATGAGGAAACCTTGGATAAGGTCGTCACTGCCGCGCGCAGTGGTCGGATCGGTGATGGCAAAGTGTTTACGATGCCCATCGCATCGTTTCAATGATCGCAATCGGCGCGGCATGAATGATTCGTCGGTGTCGTCCAATCAGCCGCAGGCCGTTCGGGCAGTTTTTTCAAGTGGTAATGGGGGCGGGTCGCAGAGCCGTGGCCAGCGCCAAAACGGCCGATGGCATGAGGGGATCTCCGCGACTGAGATCACGGTCATCCTCTGATCGTTGTGGATGGAAAAGAATTTCATCCAATCTTTTCAGACCCACTAGGCGCATCGAAGTTCATTGACGATAACTTCGGTGCGGGATGGAGCAGCCCGGTAGCTCGCGAGGCTCATAACCTCGAGGTCGTCGGTTCGAATCCGGCTCCCGCAACTTCTCGGAACGATCAAAGTCGTTTCCGACCCTGAAGTGAATAAAAGGTCGGCATGGTTTCCATGTCGGCCTTTTTTCGTTTTTGCCCCGTGTTTCGCGGTGTCTGCGAGTTCGGAACCGCTCGATCGCGTTCTTCGTTTCTTTGGTCCGGCCGTTACCTGGGTTATGGGGTTGGGGGTGAATTTGGGTCTTGGGGCGAGATTTCTTTGTTTCTTCGTTTCTCTGTCGGTCTGGGTTAACGAACGTCCGAACCGCTCAGACGGTTCCGACGTGAAAAGGGTTTGGCCCTGCAAAACGCTGGGTTTCTGGAACCGTTGATTTTGCCACCCCCTAACAAGAGCTGGTTTCTTCGGAGAACAGCCGAGAAGACCGGGTAATGCAGTTGGGAGATACGAAGACCTTGTCCGCCTCAAAAACGGGGATGACGTAGCGTATCTGGCTCTTGGAAATGGGCGGATTGCACTTCTTCAGGTAGAAGCGGTGCGTGGCAGCATCCGCGTGAGCGGATCTAGCTTTACATCTCCGCAATCACAACCGATAATGACGGCATGTTTCCACCACTGCTTCGCTTTTTGATGATCGTCACCGTGTTGGCCTGCCCAACACTCGGCGGTCGTTGCTGCGATGCGGGAACGTCAGACTTTGCCGCTGTAACTTCGGCGGTCGACGCTTGCGAAACTTGCTCTTGTCATGATTCGGATCTACCTGAGCCGGCTTGTCCGGCTGAGGGTGGCGAGTGTCACGATTGCTTCTGTGCGGGGGCGCTGCCGATTGGGCCGAGTGCTTTGGACTCGCTTTCGTTTGATTCGCTCTCGTTTGATTTCGTTGTCTACACGCCGGCGTCGACGCTGGCCTCTTTGCATCGGGCGTCTGCTCGGCTCGATGTTTGCCAATGGCCGCCGACGACGGGCGAGCGATTGGCCACTCTCTGCACGCTGCTGATCTAGCAGCGGACTTTCCTACGCATTTGACGAGCGGATCGTCAAATCCTGAGCGGGTTGCTGCACGCATGTTGTGTCGGCGTCGCTCGATCTTTGAAAGTCGAAAACGTTTGAGTGTGCCCTGATGTCTACAACTCTTGATAAGCCGGACGTCGATGCGCCGGTGACCAAACAGCCGGCGCAAAATGGCGTCCCGGAAGCCGAGCGAAACGTAGCGACGAATGCGCAGGCGAGCATCGTTGTAACAATCCTGGGGTGGATTCCGTCCGTCTTGGTGCTGAGCCTATTGGCCGGCATCGGCTGGTACGGACATCACAACGATTGGAAGTTGCCATCGCTGACTTCCATTGCGACGACGGAGGTTGCATCGGGACCGCAGTGGTGCGACAGCCACGGCGTGCCGGAAGATGACTGCGTCGTTTGCGATCCGTCGCTGCTCGAATTGCCGCCGGAACTGACGTTCTGTAACGAACACGGTGTCCATGGTTGCGTGCTTCATCATCCTGAATTGGCACAAACCAAAACGCCGGTCGATATCACCGACGCGGACTTGCAACGAGCCGCCGAAGCGTTGTCGCTCATACCGCGAGCGGAGAATCTGCCGCTGAGCAGCTCGGCGGGTTCGCGGATTCAATTCGCCTCGATCGAAGCGATGAATAAAGCGGGCGTGGACGTTGAACCGGTCACTCGGGCGAGCATCACCGAGTCGATCGAAGCGGCGGGCGAGATTCAATACAACGCGACCAAGACCGCACAAGTGTCGCCATCGGCCGACGGCATCGTTCGTAAAGTTCTGGTCAATGTCGGCGACTGGGTCAAAGTTGGCGACGTGTTGGCAGTGGTCGATTCCAAGGACATCGGACGGCTGAAGTCGGAGTTGCTGTCGGCACTCCTCGAAGAACGCCTGCAACTCGATCAGCTTGCTCGCGTCGAGAAGCTCGCTCCCAGCGGTGCGGTGCCCGGCAGCCGCGTGATCGAAGTGAAAACGGCGATGCAGAAAGCGCTCGTCGCCGTCGAACGAGTCATTCGCGACTTCGCCAACCTTGGCGTGAGCGTCGATCATGTCGCACTGCAATCGTCGAATCTCGCGGAGACGAAACGACGGGTTCGTGAAATCGGAATGACTCAAATTGATTCATCGACCGGCGGCGATAACTTGATTGCGGTGACGGCACCGATCGAAGGTCGCATTGTCGATCGTGATATCACGGTGGGCGAAGTGGTCGATCGCGGCAGTCGCATGTTCCGCATCGCTGATACGCGAACGGTTTGGTTGGACCTTCGAGTTGCCGCCGAACAAGCGTCGCTGGCTCGGCTTGGATTGCCGGTTCGCTACCAAGGCGATGGCAGCCAAGTCAAACACGAAGGCACGATCACTTGGATCAGTAGCGATGTCGACCCGCAAACTCGGACCGTTCGCGTTCGTGCCGAGCTACCGAACGCCGACGCAAGCCTTCGCAACGAATCGTTTGGGCGTGGCGAGATCGTGCTGCGTCAAGAACCGGCGGCGATCGTCGTTCCCGAGGAATCGTTGCAGTGGGATGGGTCGAGCCATGTCGTGTTTGTTCGCGACGCAAGATTCTTTGAAAAGGATCGGCCGAAGTTCTTTGTGACTCGTTCGGTGCGTCCAGGTGCGAAGCAAGATGGTTTTGTCGAAATCATCGCTGGCGTGTTGCCCGGCGAAGTCGTCGCGAGCAGCGGTAGCGATGTGCTCCGCGCCCAACTCCTTCGTAGCAACTTGGGAGCCGGCTGCACCTGCGGTCACTGATTCATGCTCGAAAAACTCATCGACCTATCGCTTCGCCACCGCGTCGCCGTATTGCTCGGCGTCGTCGTCCTGATCGCCGGCGGCGGCTACGCGCTTGCTCAACTGGACATCGATGCGTTTCCCGACACGACGCCGGTGATGGTGCAAGTCAACACGACCGCCGCGTCGCTTTCGCCCGAAGAGATCGAACGCCAGATCACCTACAGCATCGAGCAATCGCTCAGCGGTTTGCCATCGCTCGAAAACATTCGCTCGGTATCGAAGTTCGGCTTCTCGCAAGTCGTCGTCACCTTTGAAGACGGCACCGACATCTACTTCGCTCGGCAAGTCGTCGGCGAACGACTAGCGACCGTCGAGTTACCGCAAGGCGTCAATCGTCCCGAGATGGGACCGGTCGCGACGGGACTAGGCGAAGTCTTTCACTACGTGTTGACGTATCCCGAGGTCGACTTCCAGGCGCTGCCCGAAGACGAACGGTTGCGATTGTTGACGCAGCTTCGCACGACACACGATTGGGTCGTTAAGCCGCAATTGCGGACGGTTCCGGGCACGGCGGAAATCAACAGTTGGGGCGGGTACGAGAAACAGTTTCAGGTTCGCCTCGATCCGGCAGGATTGGTGTCGCGTGGTCTGACGTTCGACGAGGTCATCACGGCGTTGCAACAGAACAATCGCAACGTCGGAGGCGGCAACATCAATCGGCTCGGCGAGATGTTGCTCGTGCAAGGTTTGGGACGCACGTCCAACGAAGAGCAAATCGAGGCGATAGTGATCAAATCCGTCGACGGTGTGCCGGTGCGAATCAGCGATGTCGCGAGCGTCGAGATTGGCTACGAGATTCGCCGCGGTGCGGTGTCGGCCGACGGTCGCGGCGAAGCGGTGATGGGTTTGGGGTTCATGTTGATGGGTGAGAACACGCATCAGTACACCGCCAATCTGAAGCAGCGCGTCGACGAGATCAGAACCAACCTGCCGGCCGGCATGACGTTGGTGACGATGTACGACCGAACCGAATTGGTCGACTCGGTGATCGACACGGTTCGCAAGAACCTGTTTGAAGGCGGCTTGTTGGTTGTCGCGGTCTTGTTCCTGTTTCTAGGGAATTTGCGAGCCGGTTTGATCGTCGCGATGGCAATTCCGCTGTCGATGTTGTTCGCGTTCACGGGCATGTGGCGGTTCGGTATCGCGGCAAGTTTGCTCAGTCTCGGTGCGATCGACTTCGGCTTGGTCGTCGATAGCAGCGTCGTGATGGTGGAGAACTGCGTCCGGCATTTGAGTTTGGCGAACCCGCTGAATCGAAGTCGACTCGAACGCATCCGCGACGCAGCGGTCGAAGTTCGCGGGCCGACGATGTTCGGCGAGCTGATCATCATGATTGTGTACCTACCGATCCTGACGCTCGAAGGGGTCGAGGGCAAGATGTTTCGTCCGATGGCGTTGACTGTCATCTTCGCGCTTGCCGGTTCGATGCTGTTGTCGATGACATTGATGCCGGTGCTCGCCAGTTTGCTATTGCCGAAGAAGATCAGTCATCGCGAGCCGTTGCTGGTGCGAATGATCAAACGCATCTACCGGCCGATCTTGCATTTCACGATGCACCAACGGATCGCGGTGATCGGGTTCGCGTTGGCGGTGCTGGTCGTCGCATTTGGGATGATCGCACCCAACCTGGGCACCGAGTTCATGCCTCAGCTAAGCGAAGGTGCGGTGGCGATCAATGTGGTCCGTTTAGCCGGCACAGAACTGGACGATTCGATCCAATTCAACACGCGAATGGAAACGGCATTGCTGAACGCTTTTCCCGACGAGGTCGCTCACGTTTGGAGTCGCATCGGATCGGCGGAAATCGCGACCGATCCGATGGGACTTGAGTTGACCGACGTGTTCATCACGCTGCGTCCGCGTTCGCAGTGGCAAAAAGCAAGCACGCAAGCACAGCTGACTCGATTGTTCGAGGAAACACTCCGCGACTTGCCCGGCCAACGATTGGCTTACACGCAACCGATCAAGCTACGACTGGATGAACTCGGTACCGGCAGTCGTTCCGACATCGCGGTCAAGCTATACGGCGACGATTTGGATTTGCTGTCCGACAAGGCCTCCGAAATCGAACGCGTGCTGTTGACGGTCGATGGTGCGGCCGACGTCGGTGCGACGCAGTTGACTGGCCAACCGATGTTGCAAATCAAAATCCGGCAGGACGAGATCGCTCGCTACGGAGTTCCGGCCAGTGCGGTGTTGAACATCGTCGAAGCGATCGGCAACCGTCCGGTCGGCGATGTGTTTGAAGGCCAGTTGCGATTCCCATTGACCGTTCGATTGCCGGATGAGGACCGCGGCGACCCCGAGTCGATCCGAGCGATCCCGATCACGACGCCGCGCGGCGAGCAAATTCCACTGGGCCGCTTGGCTGACGTGGACGTCACCACCGGTCCGTCGCAGATCGCTCGCGAGTGGGGCCAACGCCGCGTCACGGTGTCGGTCAACGTTCGAGGACGCGACGTTGGCAGCTTCGTCGCAGAAGCGCGCCGCAAGATCGACGAACAGATTGTGATGCCCTCGGCTCGCTATTACGTCGAGTTCGGTGGGCAATTCGAGAACATGATTCGGGCCAGACATCGCTTGATGATCGTCGTGCCCGTCGCGCTCGTGCTGATCTTCTCGTTGCTCTACATGACTTATGGCAATATCGTCGACACGGTTCGCGTCTTCACCGGCATCCCGTTCGCGTGGATCGGCGGCATCATCGCGCTGTGGCTGCGAGACATGCCGTTTTCGATCTCGGCGGCCATCGGGTTCGTCGCGTTGTCGGGCGTCGCGGTGCTGGATGACATGTTGTTGGTGTCGACGATACGTGCCCTGCGACAGCGTGGACTCGGTTTGGAAAAAGCGGTCGAGGAAGCGGCACTCACTCGATTGCGGCCTGTGTTGATGACGACGCTGGTCGCCGCTCTGGGATTCGTCCCGATGGCGTTCAGCACCGGCATGGGCGCGGAAGTGCAACGTCCGCTGGCCACAGTGGTGATCGGCGGCGTGATCAGCGCGATGGTGATGTCCTTGCTTGTCCTGCGAGTGCTTTACATGGTTTTTCAATCGCCGATCTCCAATGACAAAACGTCTGTTGACGGCACCAAGACACATCAAAGCAATGGGCGTGTTTACGAACCACGCGGCGCTGATGGCGTCGCAACCGACCCCGAACGTTTCGGGGCCGGAGCGAAATGAGAAGTCTCTTCACAAAGGAAATGAAATGCGTTTGATCTATGGAATGTCGTTTGCGGTTGCTGCCTTGTTGTTCGTCGGCGTAACGGGCTGCGGCGGCAACGAAGCCCCGGCGACGGAAGAGCCGGTTGCCGAAGTGTCGATGGGCGATCACAGCGGTTGGTGGTGCGTCGAGCACGGCGTCCCCGAAGAGGAGTGTCCTTTGTGCGACACGAGCTTGGTCGGCGACTTTAAAGAGAAAGGCGATTGGTGTGACGAACACAATCGCCCCGACTCGCAATGCTTCACCTGTAATCCCGACAACTTCACCCAGTTCGCCGCTCGCTACGAAGCTAAGTTCGGTGAGCAGCCACCTCAACCGACGGAATAGACATGGCCGATTGCGGATGCGAATTGGAAGCCGAGAACGACGCACAGCGAAGTACGCTGCGCGTCGTTCTGGTCATCAACGCGGCGATGTTCTTAACGGAGATCGTGGTCGGGATCGTTGCCGGTTCGACGGGCCTGATTGCGGACTCGCTAGACATGTTGGCGGACGCCAGCGTGTACGCGATCAGTCTTTACGCCGTTGGACGAGCGGCCCGCATCCGACGTGGTGCGGCAACCGCCAGCGGAGTGTTGCAACTAATTTTGGGCATCGGTGTTCTTGCCGAGGCTGGCCGACGATTCGTTAGCGGCGGCGAACCTGTTGGTCTCTTGATGATGGGAATGGGTGTGGTCGCCCTGACCGCCAATTCGTATTGCCTACGTCTGATCGCCAAGCACAAAGGCGGCGACGTCAACTTCCGCGCCTCCTACATCTTCTCCGCCAACGATGTGATCGCCAACATCGGCGTCATCATCTCCGGCCTGATCGTCAAGCTTAGCGGCTCACAAATCCCCGACCTGATCATCGGCATCCTAATTGCGGCCGTCGTGGTTCGCGGGGGAGTGAAAATTTTGACAGACGTCCGGCAGGAAACGTAATGCCGTTACCACAGTTTGATGGCGACTGGCCTGACACCGTAATCCCTACAGCCGGAACTTCGACTCGCGTTTCACGTTTGGTCGTGAGGTTTGTGCCTGATGTTTCGGTGTTGATGAACCGATGGAACAAGTGGGCTGGTCTGTATTTTCATGGAGGGAGACGCGGTGATCGCGAACGATAGGACCAGTACGCGCCGACGGCGGGCGAAACGCTTGTTGTTGTTGGCAGCTTTGGGTTTCACGAGTGGCTGTCAGTCGGTTGGGCAGAATGTTGCTCAGTCGACGCCGAATGAACGCTTCTCGACAACGAATCAAACGCGGGCTGATGATCGGACCGTTGCGGTTCAGACAGTCGCGTTCACCGAAGACGGTGATGCTGACGACTTGCGGGCTGAAGATCTCGACGAATTGGACGAACTTGACGTTGAGCTTGAAGATGTCGATTCGGAAGATGCTGAGTCCGCCAATGATCCCGCGTCTCTACGCGACGCGATGGCTTTGGACGCGGCGAACGAGACGGCCGAAACCGATCCGGTCATTCAGGACCAGTATTCCTATGGTTTTGAGCAACCTATAGGGCTGACGCTTGAGTCCATTGAGTCGATGGCGTTGGGTTCGCATCCGGCCATCGCGGAAGCTCGTGCTCGTGTCGAATCAACGCGCGGGCAGTATGTCCAAGCCGGTTTGCCGTTCAATCCGGTGCTGCAATATCAGTCGGATGAGATCGGCAACGAAGACTCCACCGGTCTGCATTCGGTGCAGATGTCTCAGCAGTTCGTCACCGCCAACAAGCTGGGGATTGCTCAACAGGTTCAGGCCCGCGAGATCCAAAAACAACAAGCCGCTCTACGAATTGCGGAGCTTCGCGTTTTGACTCGCATTCGTGCTGCGTTTGCGACAGCCATCGTATCGCAGCGAAGGGCCGAGATTGCTAACCAGATTGTCGAGCTGGCTGAGAAGTCGATCGAGTCAGTGAATGCCCTATTGGAAGCCGAAGAGGTCTCCAAAATCGCTTTGTTGCAGGCTCGTGTCGAAGCCGAGCAAGCGCGGATTACGGCGGAGAACGCTCGAACGCAGTTGCAAGCCAACCTGCGGACACTTGCAGCGGCTGCCGGGATGCAAACACTGCCGCCCGGACCGCTCGGCGGCAACGTGGGTGACGATCTGACCGCCGCGCCGTGGGAATCATTGCTCGCCGATATCTCGACCAACAGTCCCGAACTATCGCGGGCCGGATCGGAGCTTGAGCGAGCCAAGTGGTCGTTGCAACTCGCCTGTGCGCAAGTGACTCCGAACGTGACGGGAACTGTCGGCGTTGGTGTCGATGCCGCTACGGACGATACGTTCGCGGTCATTGGCGTCAGCGTTCCGCTTCCCATTCGCAACCGCAATCAGGGCAACATACGCAGTGCCCGAGCCGACATCGCCGCGGCGTCAGCGGCGATCCAGAACACGCAACTCAGCCTAGAAGCCCGGCTTGCCGAAGCCGTCGGCCGCTACCAAGTTGCGTTGGAACGCTATACACGATTGCAGGAATCTGTCGTGCCGACCTCGGAGGAAACGTACAAGCTATCGCTGGAAGCGTTTGATGCTGGCGAAACCGATTTCCTACAACTGTTAACAGCACAACGAACGCTCTTCACGACGCAATTGAACGTCTTGGATGCCGCCGGACAAGCCAAACAAGCTGCTGCCGAGATCGAGGGTCTGCTGGTGACTTTGAGCCTGTGAAGACACCGCAACTCGGATAGCTAAGGTGGGGAGTCTGACGAAACATTGATAATTCGGTTGAACTGGTCTGGTCGTTTCCACCGTATCAACCGATAATACCGGTGTACCGTACCCGAAGGATGTTTTTGTGTCTGTCGTTTGTCGTCTCACCACCGTCGCCGCATTGCTGCTGCACCTGATTTTCGGGTGTTCGCTGCATCATGCTGACGCGTGTGGGCACCACGACCATGACGGATGCCAGCACACCTGTTTAGCGGCTGATTCACCAAGTGTCCCAGACGATCACGTGTGTGGCCACGACCACGAGCATGATTGCTCGGGTGAAGACGAGACGGTCGAGTCGATCGACAATGCGGGCGACTTAACGGCTCCGTGTTGTGCCTGCGAATCGCAACCCTGTGATGGGAACCATCCGGGGTGCCATGGCGTCGTCGAATGCAGTTTTGTGCCTTCAAGTGATGTCGTGTTCATCATTGATGCTCCGTTGGTCGCGTTCGTGACTTATGAGCACGATCCGATGATGAGCTTCATTGGTTCGCTATCGACTCGTCATTTGAATCAGCGGTCGCCGCAGGTTGCGACGGACTCTCTTTCTCACTGTGCTTCTCTCTGCACGTGGATCATTTGATTGAAGATTGTTGATTGAAGATTGACGATTTGGAGGGGCGTTCGCGCGTCGCCAGATTGTTGAATCCTTCAATCCTCTTTTGAAATCTACATTCTTCAATCTCAAATCATCAATGGTTCTGCATGTCCACGCTAAAAGCTTGGCTGGTGCGCCTGCGCGGCCCCGTTTTGACCGTCCTGGCGATGGCCATCGCTATCGTCATCGGCGCGTTCGCCTTCACCGACTATCCACAACAACTTGGTCTTGTCACCGCGTCGGTCGATAAGTCCGATCCGCACGCGGGTCACGATCACGGTCCCGGCGAACACGATGACCATGATGAAGATGGCCATGACGAAGACGACCACGCCGGACATGATCACGAGGGTCACGATGCGGCCCAGTCGATCGAATTGAGCCAACAGGCTCGTGCGAACTTGCGGCTGAAGACGGAGGCCGTCACGGTCGGTCCGTACACGAGCTACATCGAAGTCCCCGGCATGGTGACGCGATGGCCCGGTGAGACGCATGTTTCGATCACGTCGCCACTGACGGGCGTCATTAACGCGATCAATATCTCTCGTGGCGAGATGATTAAGAGCGGCGAGCCGTTGTTCACGCTTCGACTGACGCATCAAGACCTCGTCAATACTCAAGAAGACTTCCTTTCGCAGCTTGGGCAATTGGATGTCGAGGAGCGGGAGATTCAGCGGCTGACTTCCGCATCCCGTTCGGGCGCGATCGCTGGGAAAACGCGAATCACTCGCGAGTACGAACGCGACAAATTGCAGGCGAAGGTCCGTGCGGCGAAGCAGTCGATGTTGCTGCACGGTTTGAGTGAAGACCAAATCGCAAGCATCGAACGCACTCGCACATTGGTTCGCGAAGTGGTGGTTACCGCACCGCTGATTCACGAAGACGACTCGCTCCATCACGACGCTTTGGAAGAAGCCGCTAACCGAGTCGCGGGCAACCCGACGGCTCGATTGGCCGCAATGCAACCGCCGCCGATGTCGCTGCCTTCGCACAATCACATTGACGCGGAGTTCTTGGTCACAGAACTGAATGTGCGACGTGGCGAATCCGTTGACGCCGGTCAGCAGATGGCTCAGTTGTCGAACTACAGCCGCTTGCTGATCGAAGGCCAAGCGTACCAGCGTGATGCAAGTCTGTTGCGAAAGGCCGCCGATTCGGGTGCCGAATTGCAAGCCACGATGACCGGTGCGGGCGACGAAGTCGAAACGATCACGGGATTGAACGTGGTCTACATCGGCAACGAAGTCGGCACCGAATCTCGATCGCTGCCGTTCTATGTCGGACTGACCAATGAGATCGAACGCAGCGAACAGCGTGGTGACAAACGCTACGTCAGTTGGCGATACAAGCCCGGCCAACGACTGACCGTTCGGCTTCCGCAGTCGCAAGTCGATGACGCCATCGTTGTTCCCAAGGACGCAGTTGCCGAAGAAGGCCCCGAGCGATTCCTATTCGTTGAGAACGGCGACCATTTTGACCGTGTGCCGGTGGAAGTCATTGCGTCGGACAGCGTCAACGTCGCGATCAAGAACGACGGGCAAGTTTGGCCCGGCCAGATGATCGCCGTTAGCGGTGCTCATCAATTGCAGATGGCGATGAAGAACCAAGCGGGCGGAGCCATTGATCCCCACGCAGGGCACAACCACTGAGTTGTTCGCTTTGCCAAACCAAATCATTGAGGGATCAAGATGCTAGATAAAATCATTCACTTCTCGTTGAACAACCGGCTAATCGTCTTGGCGGTTGCCGCGATCATGCTGGGCGTCGGTGCGTGGCAATCATTGCAATTGCCGATCGACGTGTTTCCAAACTTAAACCGGCCGCGCGTGGTGGTCATCACCGAAGCGCCAGGGATGGCACCTGAAGAAGTTGAGACGCTGATCACGTTTCCGTTGGAGACTACGTTCAATGGTGCCAGCGGCGTCGAGGCAGTCCGCAGCAGCAGCGGCATTGGTCTGTCAGTGATCTACGTCGAATTCGAGTGGGACACGGACATCTACAACGACCGGCAAGTCGTCAATGAACGTTTGCAACTCGCCGCTGAGCAATTGCCCGACGGCGTGAAACCAACGCTCGCACCGATCTCGTCGATCATGGGACAGATTCTCATGTACGGCATGTGGAGCGAAGGCGGCGAAACCGAACCGATGGAGGTTCGCACGCTGGCCGATTGGGTCGTCCGTCAACGATTACTGACCATCCCCGGCGTGTCGCAAGTCTTCTCAATGGGCGGCGGCCGGATGCAGTACCAAGTGCTGGTCAATCCAGACGCGCTGCGGGAATTCGGCCTGACCATGGACGATGTCCACACCGCAGTCAGTGAATCGAACCTGAACGCGACCGGTGGTTACCTGGATCAGCGTGGCGCGAACGAATTGCTGGTTCGTGGACTCGGGCGGATCACCAGCCTTGCCGACCTGAAAGAGATTGCGATCACACTGCGGGACGGTCGCCCGATCACTTTGGGCGATGTTGCCAAAGTCGTCGAAGGCCCGCAAGTCATGCGTGGCGATTCGTCCGCATATCTACGCACTGATGATGGAACGGTCGAAGGCGGCCCCGCAGTGGTTTTGACGATCAACAAACAGCCGGGCAGCGACACTCGCGCCGTCGATCAGGCGATTGCTGAAGCGTTAGAAGAATTGAAGGTGTCCCTGCCCGATGACATCCGAATCGCAAACGTCTACTCGCAGCGTTCGTTCATCGACCGAGCCATCGACAACGTCGTCGAAGCTCTTGCCGATGGCGGTGTGCTGGTCCTGGTGATCCTGTTCCTCTTCTTGCTGAACTTTCGCACGACGTTTATCACGCTCACCGCGATTCCGCTTTCCATCATCGCGACCGCGTGCGTGTTCGCTGCTTTCGGCCTGTCGATTAACACGATGACGCTCGGTGGGCTTGCCGTCGCGATCGGCGAGCTTGTTGACGATGCGATCGTTGACGTGGAAAACATCTTTCGGCGTCTGAAAGAGAACCGCCTATCGGAAGCACCACGACCGACACTCGCCGTGGTTTACGACGCCAGCATCGAGGTGCGGAGCAGCGTGGTTTACGGGACGGCGATTGTCGTTTTGGTATTCATCCCGCTGTTTGCTCTCGAAGGCATGGAAGGCAAGCTCTTTGTGCCGTTGGCGATGGGGTACGTTGTCTCGCTGATCGCGTCGCTGGGCGTCTCGCTGACCGTCACGCCGGTACTGGCATCGTTACTGTTGGTCGGCAAACGAGTCTGGCAAGTCGTGGTGCCGATTCTAGCTTTCGGCATCGCTGCCCTAACGATGTACTGGGTCGTTCCGCGTGCAATTCACATTCTGCATTTGCCGTTTGAATTGCCCGGCAATCCGCTGTGGTGGTCGCTCGTCCTGACGCCCGTGGTTTGGGTTCTGATTCAAGTGACCGAACGACTGCTCGGTGGTCCCGAAGCCGAGGAAGGCCGGTTGCTGGAGGGACTCAAAGGCATTGCCGGTTTGGCGATCAACTTCAGCACCAAATTCGCCGGTCCCGTG
Organism: Stieleria bergensis; assembly: GCA_007745635.1. Taxonomy (GTDB): domain Bacteria; phylum Planctomycetota; class Planctomycetia; order Pirellulales; family Pirellulaceae; genus Stieleria; species Stieleria bergensis. The sequence continues at coordinate 4,200,546 of CP036272.1, read as the reverse complement.
TTGGGCGTTGCGGCCGTCATGGTGGCGTTCGCATTGTTCGCGGTTTCGCAACTCGAACGTGACTTCTTGCCGCCGTTCAACGAGGGAGCCGTTCAGGTCAACGCGTTGCTGGCACCGGGCACGTCGCTGGCGACCAGCAACCAGATCGGGCAAAGCGTGCAAGAGGAGTTGTTGAAGATCGAATCGGTCAAGTCGGTCGCACGTCGAACGGGCCGAGCGGAGCTGGACGAACATGCCGAAGGCGTCAACGTCACGGAGTTGTTCTTGGAAATCGCTGACGACGCGGATCGTGAAGGCACGATCCAGCAAATTCGCGAAACGATGGAGGACATTCCGGGCGTGGTGTCGAGCACCGAGCAACCGCTGGCCCACCTGATCAGTCACATGATCTCGGGCGTCAAGGCGCAGATCGGCATCAAGCTTTTTGGTGACGATCTAGACGTGTTGCGAAACAAGGCGGAAGAGATGAAACGACGCATCGCGGACGTGCCAGGCTTGGCCGACGTGATGATCGAACAGCAGACCAACATTCCGCAGCTTCGCATCGAGCTGAATCGCAAAGCGCTGACGCAAAACGGACTGCGACCGGCCAACGTCATGGAGCTGGTCGAGACGGCGATGAACGGGCAAGTCATCAGCCAAGTTCTGCTCGGCCAACGCACGTTTGACCTGATGCTACGAATGGATGAATCGTACCGCGAGGACGTCACCAAACTCAAACGGCTTGCCGTTCCACTTCCCGGCGGCGGCACTCTGCCGCTGGAAGCGGTGGCGAACATCTACGAAAGCGGCGGGCCGAACATGATCAAGCGTGAACAAGTACGTCGTCGAATCGTGTTGCAAGCCAACGTATCCGAGCGGGGCGTTGTGGATGTTGTCAGCGACATCAAAACGCGATTGGCCGATTTGGAATTGGAGCCGGGCTACTTCATCGAATACGGCGGCCAATTTGAAAGCCAGCAATCGGCAACGCGTCGATTGATGATTCTTTCGGGCGTCGCGCTGTTGGGCATGTTCCTGGTGCTCTACACGCTTTTCGGCAACGTGAACTTCTCGATGCAGGTGTTGGTTGCTTTGCCAACCGCGTTCATCGGAGCCGTCGCGGCACTCGTCATCACGGATCAAAACCTGACGGTCGCAGCGATGGTCGGTTTCATCTCGTTGTGCGGCATCGCCAGTCGCAACGGCATCCTGCTACTGAATCACTACATCCACTTAGTCGAACACGAAGGCGAATCTTGGACTCGCGAAATGGTGCGTCGCGCAGGCCAAGAACGGATGGCTCCGGTGCTGATGACGGCACTGACGTCCGGCATCGGTTTGCTGCCGCTCGCACTCGCCGCGGGTGAACCCGGTAAAGAGATTTTGTACCCGATCGCCACCGTGATCGTCGGCGGTTTGCTGACCAGCACGCTGGCGGAGTTCTTCGTTCGTCCGGCGTTGTTTTGGACGATCGGTGTCGGCGCGGGCAAGCAGATTGTTCGCGATCAGGCGGGAGGCATGGGAAATGAGGATTTAGGAACGGGAAAAAATACTCTCAGTCCTGAACCTGAATTGGTCACAAGTTAGTTGTTCGTTCCGGTGCGTTGCCGGAGCGATGTTTTTTGGTTTGAAAAGGTTTCCACGGAGGATTTGAAATGTTGAATTTACGGATGATTGCAGTCGCAGCTTTGGTCGCATCGGTTTCGTTGGGAGGCATGTTGGCAAAGGCCGCTGAGCCAAACACGGCTGCCAAAGAACTGGTGTCGTATCGCTTGGAAAAGTGGAAAACCACGCACAGCGAAGGCGAGAAGGCGGACAAGTTGGTCGGCACGCTGAAGAAACTTCGCTGCGAAGTCAAAGTCGGCTCACACGGCGGACACATGGACGTCAACTACCGCTGTCCAAAGTGGCAGCAGATGGCTTTGAAGAGCCACGAAGAAGCTCACCAGTGGGAAGCATGGTTGAAGAAGCTCGGCTTCGAGACCCAGCACGCCCACTGACCGTTGAAGATTTGAGATTGGCGATTGCCGATTTGCAGTCGCCGGTCTCGCCTTCTCTTTCAATCTCCAATCTTCAATCGAAAATCTGAAATGAAATATCTATTCGCCCTGACCCTCTCTTGCTTCACTCTCCTCGGATGTTCCGAGAACGACGTGCAGGTCTCCGAAGCACCGCAAGCATCCGGCCCGGTCGAGATAGACGAAATGCCGCCGATGATTGAGATGGATGGGCATCCCGAGCACGGACCCCACGGCGGCGAGCTGGTCGAACTTGGCAAAGAAGCGTTCCACATCGAAGTGATGCACGGCACCGGAGCGGTCGCCATGTATGTGCTCGACGGTTCGGCAACGCAGCCGGTCCCGATCGAAGCCGACAAGCTAACCGTCAGCCTAAAGCACGATGGCAAAGTGAAGTCATTCGAGCTTCCCGCCGACCCGCAAGCCGAAGACGCATCGGGCAAGTCATCACGATTCACTTCAACCAATGCCGAGATGGACCAGTGGCTCGAAGCCGAGGCCGAGGGTGCGGTCATCGTGCAAATCGAAGGCAAATCCTACACCGGCAAGCTTTCGCATGCTCACGATCATGACCACTAAGAACGAGAAAGCCACGATTGATGATTGCCCCATCAAGCGGGAATACGATTTGCTCCAGTCGTTTGCGGTGTGTCACCGTAGACGGCAAGGCTCCCGACCCATCATACGACTAGCCCTCGTTGGGTCGGGAGCCGCTTTTATTGATAGACAAAAGACGACGAAACCATGATAGACAACAAGAGCCGTTTTCAGGTCAATGCAATCCTGCCTGGCGTTCACGACCAAGATGATCGGTGCATGGGCCGCTTCATCGACTTGATATCGGCGAAGCGTGGCGTCGACAAGGTTCACGTCATCGAAAACGAAGCCGAGTCGTCTGGCAACACCAAACCAGCCAGCTTTTGCATTCACTTTAATCCCGATGCCATATCGGTTTCCGAAGTTCGCCAGTTCGCTCATCAAGTCGGTGCAGAACTTGATCAACGGTACGGGCATTGGCATCAGCGAATCGAGCCGATGCACGCACGCCGAGCGTCCGCCATCGAGTCGCGGATAGCTCGCATCGAAGGTGTCATCGAGTCGGTTGTCTCCCCGGACGGTGCCGTTCGGGTTGAATTCGACCGTCAAACAACCGACGCCTCGTCGATCAAAAGGGCGCTGGATGAATGGTCATCGTCTGACCTGAAAGAACACGATGAGCATGAGGGCCATCGGCACGATGAAGAAGGTCACAAAGACGACCACAATCATTCTGGACACAACCATGCCCACGGCGGCATCTTCGGGCCGAAGTCGGAGTTGATCTTCGCGGTCCTTTGCGGTGTGTTTTTACTGGTCGGCTGGCTAATCGGAACCTTCGCGGAACTGAACCAGTGGATTCCGCTGGGTTGCTACATCGCCGCCTACTTCTTCGGGGGCTACTACACCGTCAGCGAAGCAATCGAAAAGATTCGGGCAGGGAAGTTCGAGATCGACTTCTTGATGATCGTGGCCGCCGCCGGTGCGGCTTCGCTGGGAGCATGGGCCGAAGGTGCGTTGCTGTTGTTCCTGTTCAGCATCGGACATGCCTTGGAAGGCTACGCGATGGGGCGAGCCAAACGTGCTATTGAAGCCTTGTCCGATCTAGCCCCCAAAACCGCACGAGTTCGACGCGACGGCAACGAATCAGAAGTTCCGGTCGAGGAATTAATCGTTGGCGACATCGTCATCATCAAACCCGACGAGCGAGTCCCGGCAGATGGTTTCGTGATCGCGGGCGAGTCCAGCGTCAACCAAGCACCGATCACGGGCGAAAGCGTGCCGGTCGACAAACGCCCCGTCGAGGACGTTGCCACTGCCGCATCCGATCCCGAGTCGCTTCCGCCAGAACATCGCGCCTTCGCTGGAACGATCAACCAATCGGGGTCGCTCGAAATTCAAGTCACCAAGCTCGCATCCGAAAACACGCTGGCTCGCGTCGTCACGATGGTCAGCGAAGCGGAAACGCGAGTATCGCCGACACAGAAGTTCACCAAGAAGTTCGAGCGATACTTTGTGCCGTCCGTCATAGCCGGTGTCATATTGTTGCTGTTCGCACCGCTGGTCATCGACGAAACCTTCAGCGAATCGTTCTACCGAGCTATGGCGGTTCTGGTCGCCGCAAGCCCCTGTGCGTTGGCGATCGCAACACCCAGTGCGGTGCTCAGCGGCGTCGCCCGAGCGGCACGCGGCGGCATCCTCGTCAAAGGTGGCGGGCCACTGGAAAGCCTCGGCAGTCTGGACGCGATCGCGTTCGATAAAACTGGAACGCTCACAGAAGGCGAACCTAAAGTCACCGATGTTCGCACCGCTGAAGGTGTCGATGAAACCGAATTGTTGCGCACCGCGATCGCGGTGGAAGACCTCAGCAAACATCCACTTGCCAAGGCAGTTGTCCGCGATGGAAAGAAGCGATTGAGCGAAGGGCAGTCAGTTCCGGTTGCCACGGAATTAAAAAGCATCACGGGACGCGGCATCCAAGCGACGGTCGAAGGCGACATCGTTCACATCGGCAATGACGATCTGTTCGCCGAAGTCGCCGGGCCGCCGCTGCCAGAAAGCATTCGCGAGGTTGTCGAGTCGCTCGAAGAAAACGGACGCACAACGATGATCGTCCGGCGCGGTGATCGTTACCTCGGCGTCATCGGTTTGATGGATACACCCCGCGAAGCCTCAAAGCGAACCATCTCGCGGCTTCGCGAACTCGGCATCAAGCGAATGATCATGATCTCAGGCGACAACCAGAAGGTCGCTGACGCGGTCGCCAAGGAAGTCGGCCTCGATGAAGCAAGAGGCGACCTGATGCCCGACGATAAGGTCAACGAAATCAAGAAGCTGCAAAGCGAAGGCGGCGTCGCCATGGTCGGCGACGGAGTCAACGACGCACCGGCGATGGCATCCGCCTCCGTCGGCATCGCAATGGGAGCCGCCGGTAGCGATGTCGCCCTCGAAACCGCCGACGTCGCTTTAATGGCCGACAACCTCGACCACTTGCCGCTGGCCATCGGACTCAGCCGCGCAACCCGCCGCATCATCCGTCAAAACCTCTGGATGAGTCTCGGCATGGTCGCGTTCCTCGTGCCGGCCACGATCCTCGGCCTTAACATCGGCCCCGCGGTTGCATTGCACGAAGGCAGCACGCTCGTCGTCGTCTTCAATGCACTGCGTTTGCTGGCGTACAAACCTCGAGGTGAGTGACCACTATCGAGAAGCCATCGCGGTTGTCGCTTCACCCTCCAAGTCCGCAATCAATTGTTTCATCTCAGCGATTTCTCGTCGTTGAGCTTCGATGATCTCGTCGGCGAGTTCGCGGACTCGGGGGTCGCTGATTTCGGCTCGTTCGCTGGTCAGGATCGCGATCGAGTGGTGGGGGATCATGGCTTTCATCCATGACACGTCTTGGACGGTTTCCTGGCTGCGGACCAACCACAGTGTTCCAAGAAAAACCACCGTGCTAGTTGCAAAGATACCGATATTGGCCTTCTTGTTTTTGTACATGCCCAGCATGAATCCGAGCATGATCATCGCCATCGCCGCCCCCATCAGCAGAGCCATGTAGAAACGCGTTTCGCTCCAGAAGACGTGATCGAAGGCGTAGGTGTTCAGATACATCAATCCGTACATGACCGTGGTCGATGTGGCGATCATGCCGGCGAATAGTTTGTAGGACATGGGGAGTTCTCCATCGGGACCGCGGCCGAATTTCCATGGTCAAACCGATTGTAGAGCGATGGTGGAAATATGACCCCGTAGGATAGGCAAGTGACGTGCCGAACAACTAACAATCAAATGACTGAAAGTGAAGCACGAAACAAAACACGAAAAAACGGCTGCATTGGATTGTCCAATGCAGCCGTGGCGTGATGTCAGTTGTTTGTGGCGACTACTCTTCGTCGTCTTCGTAGGTTGGCGGCCAGTCGTCGAGGATGCCGGGGTAGCTGGGCCAGTCTTCGCCCCAGTCGCCGGGGTGGACGACGGGGTAGTCGGGCATGGCGGGGTAGGCTTCGCCTGGATGGCCGGGCGGCAGATGGTCGGGGGCGGAGTAGCCTTCGGGGACGTGGTAGGGATGGTCGGGTGGTAGTCGCGGCCACGTGTGGATCGGTGGGTAGCACTCGATCACGGTAGGGGTCTCGGGACGCGGCGGCCAGTCGTAGTCGTCGGGCCACCAGTCGGGACGTGGGCCGGGATCGGGCGTGCCGGGCGGGTAATCGTCAGGCCAGACTGGCGGCGGTGGGTCCGGCGGGATCGGTAGCGGGATGCCAATGACCGGTGGCTCCGGTGCATACGGTGGTTCGCTATCGGGCGGATCGAATGGCGGGACGAACGGGTAAGGCGGCATGGGTGGTCGGTACGGGCCTGGCGTGCTCATTGCGGTGAACTCCGTTTCAAAGGATCAGGGTGGACGAACGCGGTGCGTTTGCTGGGGCAAAGGCCGCACTGCGGGATGGACTTGGTGGCGAGGAACGTTTGCAGTTCTTCGTCGGTGCAGTCGGGCCGGCAGGCTTGGTAGTCGCGGAATAGTTGCCACTGCGGGACGTCTTGCAGTCGCAGCTTGGCTTGGAGCTTGGCGAAGTAGGCCAACGCGGGACATTTTGCGAGACAACCATCAATGAGCTGCGTGCAGGTCTTCTGCATGCAGACTTTGAATGCGGCGTCCGGCTTGGAATCGAACGGCATCGGCTTGCCGTTCTCGACGCTGTATTGCCGCATCCAACCGCGGTGCGATTGGCGAATCTTGATTTGGATGCCCGCGTGTTTGTCACGCCATCGCCAGACGAGTTGTTTCACTTCCAGAAAGCGTCGATCGTATTCGTCGTGCGTTCCGTGCTGGCTGACTTCGAGCCGGCAGTTCGTGTCAACAAGCACCGCTGGCAACTCGGGGAACCGATGCAGGAAGAATCCATTGGTGACGAGCATCAGGTTGCTGTCGGACCAATGCTGTCTCGCGAGTTGGATGTGCTGGACGACTTGCGGATTCAACAACGGCTCGCCGCCGAGTAATGCGAACCTTCGTGGCTTCAGGCGATGCGACCAGTTGGAATAGTCCGCGTCGGCTTGTTCGACGGTTGGCAGCGAACCGGCGAGGTGATGGTCGCTGTAATGGCTGCACTGTTGGCATGAGAGGTTGCAACCGTGCGCGACGTGGTACTCAAGTGCCGGCAGGTTGAAGCGTCGATCCATCGGCATCCTCCGTGATGCGTAGTCGGAAGCGGCGAGCGTTCACGCCTAGGCGGAGCAAGAAACGGGTCAACACGAGATGCGACGATGCGGTTTCGGCATGGGAAAGTAATCGCGGGTCGAGACGAAACGATTCATGCGACCAATCGCCAGTCACGATCAGGTCTGGATAAACAGCCAGCAGGTTGGCGGCGTGGCGGGGAGTGAAGATCGGACCGATGTCATGTTCGCCCGGCGGTTGCTTGCCCCAGTCGCGGATCAAGGCTTTCGCTTTGGCGTCGCCGGGGAACGGTAACTCCGGCGGGTCGAAGCGTCGCCATCGGCACGCCTTCATGTACGGCTTGCTCTTGCCAATAAAGTGGTAGATGTACGACTGCATCACCGGATTGGCAGCCCACTCGGGATTCTGCTGGACGCTGATGTTGAAATCGCCGGGTAGGAAATTGATGTAGCCGGCGTGATCGTTGAACAATTGATTACTGATCAACGATTCGTCGGTCGCCTGGTCGCTCGCGCCCCAAGACGGAATCAGATGCCGAATGATGCGATCGAACATTGGCTCGTACATCGCGGTTTCGTACAGGTACAAACCACCGTTGGGATGCAACCAAGTAAACGCGGGCTGCAGACCACATCGCGTTGCCCAAATCTCGTGGGCTCGTCGTTGCCAGCCGCCGTCGTCGATTCGGTTCAACGCACACTGACGCTCCGCCACCAAACCGAATTGCTTGGGTCCGACCAACTCGAACGGCGACGGGCAATCGGATCGGATCAGCATGTCGTTATCGAGCTGCAGCACATGGGCGTCACCAAACATCCGCCGCACATGCTTGCAGACAAACATCTTCTGCCAGAACGGATGAACCGGATGCAAGTTGCGGTCGATCCACAACAGTTCTGCACCCCAACGTTCTGCCGCGGCTTCGTAGCTCGCTCGGACATTCTTCGGTGCCCGCCGTGGCGGCAAATCGAGGACCGCGATGACTTTGGTTGGCGTGTTCATTTCCATACGACTCTTTCCAATCCGTGTTTGCGAAGGCTGGCTTTGAGGAACTCCGGCCGCCGGCGCACGTAGCCCGGCGGATCAACGTGTTCATGCTTGAAGGAGTGGTCGATGTCGCATGCGACATTCACACCGGCGAGTTTGCATCGCCAAAAGAAGTCCCAATGTTCTTCGACCTTGAGCGACTCGTCCCAGCCGATCGCTTGAAGGATGTCGCGGTAGGCGACGAAGCAATTGCCGACGTAGTGGCACCATCGAATCGAGCCGCGTCGTTTGTAGTTGCCGTGCGGGATGCGAAGCGTCTTGTTCGCGACGCTCATCATCTTGGGACGTTCTTGTTGGTTGCTCAGTGCCGCCAGCAAGTCGACGTCGTGATGCCGATTTAGCTTGCGGACCAGTTCCGGCAACCGTGTTTCCACCGTCACCAAATGATCGTCGTCGGTGAACACCACGATTGGCGTATCGCCGGCGTCTAGCAATTGGTTTCGGCCAGCCGACAGGCCAATGTCGTAGTCGGTCTCGATCAGCCGATCGACCATCGCCGCTTCACCAGGACAGTTCGTCGAGAACCGCAATTCGGGCTTTCCATCGTCGAGCACGTGGATCAACGGTCGATCCTCGCCATAGCGCCGATGGATGCTGCGGACCAATGCTGCGCAACACTGCGGTCGATGGATCGTCTTGATGCAGAAGGTGACTTGATCACGCACGAACGATACCTCCGCCGGGATAGCGCATTGAATGGAAGCCGTGTTTGCGAAGCCCCATCGAACGGTATTTGGCTCGTTTGCGGAGCCGCCGGTAGTCTTCGGATTCGACGTGGGCGTGTTTGACAAAGCAATCGCCGGCGACGGCGACTTTCAATTCATCGAGCTTGGCACGATAGAAGAACTCCCAGTGCTCAAACGTTTTGATTTCTTCGTCCCACCGCAAGGTTTGGATCGTTTCGGTGCGAGCGAGGAACGCATTGGATGACATGTCGCACCAAGCGACGTAACCGTTGCGTCGGGTCTCGCCGCGATGAATCCAAATCCTTTGACCATTCATCAGCCTGGACAACATCGTCGGCCGGCCACCACTACCTTGGCGGACGCCGAGGATGTCGGTTTCATTTGGATTGAAGCGATCGCAAAGTCGATCAAGGTTAAAATTCTCGGTGATGACGTGGTCATCGTCCAGCAAGAACATGTGCTCGGTTCTCACCGCGTCCACGGCGATGTTTCGTCCAACTCCAACGCCAACATCGACGCGGGCCAACTGGATGACTTGGCACTTTGCGGCGGTCTCCGGGTACGCGGGCAGAAAGCGACGATCGGGATGCCCGTCGTCGACCACGATGATCTTGGGATCGGCGATGTGTTTGCACAGTGACTCGACCAGCCGGTGGCATGACCACGGACGATGGATCGTCTTGATGCAAAATGTGATTTCGGAGAGTTGGACCACAGCTTCACCAAATGTTGAGGATTTGCCGACCGACCCGCATGACGTGTCGGTAGTCTTTCGGTCGGCCCGCGTGCAGCTTGCTTCGCAGCAACACTTTTACCGGTGGCAAGCGTCCGTAACGGGACTGTGTCGAGAGCCAATAAAGCGGTTCAAAGTCCGCGTCGGTGTGCCCGCTCGGCCGGCTGATGATGTCCATGTGCGGCGTGCAATGAATCCGAGCGGACTGGCAGGGCGGATCGGCTTCGGGATGATCGCGGAACAAAATCTCGTGCGGGCCGGCAATCTCGCGCACCGTGTCTTTCCAACCCTCGTTACCCAAGGACGGATCGAGCCATAGATCCGTGTCCGGACTACCGAAGCTGAAGCCATGGACTTGGAGCGCGAACGTTCCAAACAACAGGTATCGTGCTCGAATGCGACCAAGCACTCCGCGAACGTCGGAACTGATCATCGAACAACATCTCCATGATTTTCGGCGACGCCGGTTTCCCACCAACGTTTGAGTAACTCATCCGGCACCGATCCATCGGGCTGGACCAACCGCAGAACCTGGCGATGGTGCGTGATGCGAATGGTTGAGTAGTGGCGGACCTGGGAACGATCCCGACAGTTCCATTCGGCTGGCAAAACAAAAGATGGCACAGCGTGGTGAAGCAATGCTTTGGTCAGCAAGATTTCATCGTTGCCGCCTTGGTAGTACCGCCGCCAATGAGCGAGAGCATCGAGAACACGCCGGCACTTCTTCAGCATCACGACGCCGGAGTTCATGGACGGCACGCCGCAGATGCGGACTTTGTCACAGCGACGTGAAACGCCATGAACGTAGATTGCCTCGTAGCCGAACCGGTCGGTCAACAAGCCAGCGGGCTCGATCGCAGATGGGCTGAGCACCACGGTGTCGGCGTCGAGATAGACGGTTCGATCAAACGGCAGCCAAGGAATGAACCGTGGCTTGACGTGATAGCCGCCAGTGGCTGACACCTCGAAACGGTACTCGACCATCGGGCAGGCTTCGGCCGGTTGGTTAGTGAACAACGCGACTGGGACGTTGGGGCAATGGTGGCGAAGAGATGCAATCGAGCGGCGAAGTTGCCACAGAGACTTGCCGCCGATTGCGATGTACATCACGCCGAGGTCTTCGGTTGGCCTTGGGTGCTCGTTCATCCGTGCTTGCGTAGTTCCGGATTAACGTGGTCGATGGCGGACGCGATCTCTTCTTCGGTTGGTTCGATGCCGAGGAACTCGATCAGGTTTTTGATAACTTCTTCGGGGTACGTCACCAACTCGGCGAACTCGATTCGGAAGACGGGAACGTCGGGGTGTGACTTGATGAAGTCGTCGCGATGCTGGAGAAGACTTCGCTGCAGCGTTTCGCACTGTTCGTCTGTCGCAGCGAACCATTGCCCACGGTGCTTTTCGCTGCGTGATTGCAAGCTACGGATCGAGGCTTCGATGTCTCGTTCGACGCTGACGATTCGCAGGGAGTCACCGAGGCCAGCGTGCAAATGCTCAACGAAGCGACACAGGTGCGGGTACTTGGCTCCGGCGACGGTTTTGTCTCGGTTGGCTTCGGCTTTGCGGGTGACGATCCAAGACTTGAGTTGCTGGGTGAGTTGAGCATCGGACATCGTGGGATCGACGGCGGGGAAACGCATCGCTTTCTCGCAGAGTTGAGCGAGTCCGACGGCTTCGCCTCCGCCGGTCGTTTCGTAGCCACCGAGCTGGTTGCCCATGTGGGCACCGAGATGGTGCATCACCATCGCGACGCAGGACGTACCGGCGCGGTGTGGTCCAAGGACCGCGAAGAACGGAGCGTCGGAGTGATCGGCGTTCTTGGCGTCGTTAAAGAACCGCGTTTGACTCCACTTGCGACCGCAGATGTTCGATTTTGTTGGTAGTTGGCCGACGAGCCAGCGGTCGGGTGTGTAAACGGCGATGGATTCTTTGTCGACGTTCTTGCCTTGCACCAACGCTTGGTAGCGACGTTGGGCCAGGCGACCGAGGTGGTGGTCGATGTGGTGTTTGGTGTGCCAATCATTCCAGTGAAGGTGACGGTACAACGCTTTCATGTTGTCGCGCCCGCGAACCATGAACGCGTGCGTCCGGTTCACGTTGTACGGTCGATAGACTCGCTCGCTGACTTTGTGCGGCGGATGCTTGCCGGCGTAAAGATGCTGGCCACCGAGATAGGCGAGTCCCCAGTCGGCGGGAAGTTCGTTGACGTACTCTTGCAGACGATCTTGGAAATCTTCAGCGAAGCCAGCGTCGTCCTCGAACACGACGTACGAGTCGATGCCCTCGAGCAAACACTTTTCCAGAATGAGGCAATGCGAACGGTAGCAGCCCCACGCGCCGTTGCCTGCTCGCCATTGCGGAGGCGTTGCGATGTGACGACCGTCGACGGCGGCGAAGCGTTCGGGTTGCGGGAATGGCCAAGGCTGCGGCAGTTGCTTCATCCAATCTCGCAAGCGATCGCAGCGACGATCCAGGTTCATCAGGAAGCAACGTTCGACGATCTTACTGTCGGTAGCGATCATCGTCGTCATCCGGCTCGGGTGCTCCGTCGGGGAACTTGCGTTGGAACTTTCGGATCGCTGTGTTGACAAGTGATTTCGCGATGACGCGGGTGAACCTTCCATGGGGCATGCCTCTTAGCTGGGCTTCTTCGAGTAACCATTCCGTGATTGTGTCGACGTTGCGAAGGCACCCTTCGACGCCCCAATCATTCATCGTGTCGACGCGAGTTTCACAGTTGCACGTTTCGCTCGGCTTGGCGAACCACGCCAGCATCTTTTTGAGTTCGTTTCCGGGGCCAGGCCGATAGTCCGCGATCTTCAGCGTCGCCGGCAACTCGTCGCGGTCGGGCATGTAGTTGGCGAGCATCGCAGACAGTTCGCCGACGTCGCCTTTACGCCTTCGCTTGTTGACCAGTGCCATGCCGATTGTGACGACGTTGATCGCTCGTGGATTTGTTTCGTTTTGGCAAGCGTTGCAGGCGGCGGGCGATGTCCGAACCTTGCATCCCGCCATCCCGGCGGAAACTTCGCATTGGTTGTCGGGAGTGAGATGCGGGCAGTGGATCATGACAACACGGATTCCGAAGAACGGATACACTCACAACCGTACGAGCAACAAGCACCAAGATGATTGACTATGAAGACTCTGAGACCATTCGTTGGCTGCGCTGACTTCGCAGTGTCAAAATCCTTCTATTCGGCCATGGGATTTGAGGAGGTTGTCATCTCACCGGACATATCGTTGTTCCAGATACCAGGCGGGTTGGCTTTCTACTTGCAGGATGCTTACGTGAAAGATTGGGTCGACAACACGATGTTATTCCTGGAAGTCGATGACTTGGACAAACATCACGCGGACACAATGGGTTTGAACCTTCCTTCTCAATTCAAAGGTGTTCGCGTCAGCGGGATCCGGACAGAAGATTGGGGCCGCGAGTATTTCATTCACGATCCGTCCGGCGTACTTTGGCATGTCGGCACGTTTGTCTAGTGCCGGGTGCAATCAGGGCTAGGCAGAAACGGTGACCACTTCGCCGTCATAGGAACCGCTGCTGGACGGAGGATCGCCGGCGTCCTCACAGTCGCTGCCTTGCAATTCCCAGCCGCACGACCAGATCCAGGTGCTTTCGCAAGCGTCGCTGGACCCGTCACTACTCTCTTCGCCATCGGATTCATCACCGCCCGAGTCTTCGCCTTCAGAGTCGTCCCCGCCTGAATCATCGTCGCCCGAATCACCTCCGGAGTCTTCGCCTCCCGAGTCATCGACGCTTTCGTCGGTTGACTCGTTATTGCTGCCCGAGCCGCTTCCACCACCAGATTCACCGTCAGACGTGTCGCCAGAATCATCTTCGGAATCGTCGTCGGACGCGTTGCTGACTTCGGACGCGGAGTCTTCAGATTCGTCGCTGCCGCTGTCGCCGGATGAATCGCTGTCGCCACCGCCGGAATCTTCGTCCGACTCTTCGCTGGTGTCCGATCCTGAATCGTTGGAAGCTTCGCTGACGGATGCGTCCGACCCTGAGCCGTCTGATGCCGAACCATTTGACCCCGAATCATCACTGTCGGACTCTGATCCATCTGAAACGCTCGCGGATGTTGAAGCGCTCGCGTGCGAACCTGAACCACTTTCGGATCCGCTCTCCCAAGGCGGCGATCCGCTTTGATTGCTTCTCGAGTCGGAACTGTCATCGACCGATGTCTCGCTATCGGACTCGCTATCGGACTCGCTAGCCGATTCACTGATGGATTCAGATGTCGACGTTGATTCGGAGCCAGACTCGGATTCCGATACAGACGTTGATGAAACAGAGTCGGGCGATCCGGAGTCGCTGTTGTCACTTGTCGACAGCGAGTCATCGGACGCTGTCGAATGTGAATTGCTGTCGCTTTCGCTCTCGGATGCACTTTGAGAATCACTTTCGGATTCGCTTGAATCCGAAACGGAATCAGATGAATCGCTGGCCGACCTACTCGATGCCGACTCCGACACTGATTGCGACGACTCCGAACTGCCGCCGGACGAGTCGCTCGCGGACGATGAACTACTGGAGTTTGTGACGACCGAGTGCGACACATACGACGATCCTGAATGGTCGCTGGTTGATTCGGAATCGCTGGAGGCGGAACCCGATGTTGATTCTGAAGCTGACGAGGAACCCGAATCGCTGCCACTGGACGATGGTGTGCTGGATGAATCCGCGCTGGTGCTGGAGGATTCGCTTTCGCTTGATGAACCGCTATCGCTGGATGAACTGCTGCTCGATGAATCCGTGACCGTTGAATAGGAACTGGAACTTGGTGGCGCAGACGAGGATGATTCGGACGGCGTGCTGCTGGATGAATCCGAGACGCTGGAGGATTTGCTGGATGAAGAATCCGAAACGCTTGATGACTTGCTCGACGATGAATCGCTGACCGAGGATGAACTCGGTGATGATGACTGGCTGCTAGAAGACGACGAGGGCGAAGTAGACGAGCTGCTCGAGGATGGGATGGAAGACGAGCTTGGGTGCGAGCTGCTCGAGGGTGACGAAGAACTGGGCGACGATGAGCTTGAGCTTGGTGATGATGACGATGAACTCGAGGGCGTGCTGCTGGAACTGGACGACGAGAGGCTCGAACTCGAACTGCTGATCGACGAGATGCTCGATGAACTGTTGCTCGGTGATGAGCTGCTGCTACTCGATGACGGGCTGCTCGAGGACGATGAAGATGGTTTGCTCGATGAGGAAGACGATGAGCTTGATGAAGACGAGACGCTCGAATGCGAACTGCTTGACGAAGATGATGAGCTGGATGAGCTGCTGCCGTCGCAACACCGGCATCCAATCGTCACATAGCTGCCGGTGTCCTCGTGGAAGTGGCAGATGATTTGTTGCGACGCCAGCAGCGCGTAGTCGCAGACGTTGTAAACCGAGACGCGGACGCCGAGCGGTCGCCAACGTGCTCCGTCGAAACGCAACTCACGCGCGGTGCCCCATGATTTAGCCTTGAGCCGTTTGGTTGGTTTGCAAAGAAGCGTTTGCTTGGGCGGGTCGATGACCCAAGACCGGTGACCATCAAAGTTGACGACGAGATATTGGTCTTCGCCGCTGCCTTCGATCGGACCGCGGATTCGCTGAGCCGAATGATTGCGAGCGGTGATGCGGACCACGCCACCGGCGGGATCGTCTACGGGCTTAATCTCGCCGTCTCTGTCCAACTCGAACAGGTCGCAATCGGCGCTGCCGGTTCGCATCCCAAGCCGAGCCGCGATTCCGCCGGACGGGACTTTGACGAGGTAAACCGGATCGGCAGGCCGGCCGACACGAACGACGGCCCATTGCCGGCCAATCTTTGACGGATCTTTACGCCACAGGACTTGGGCTGATCCGTCGGGCTTCGACTGCAATATGTCGCCACCGGATTCCGCGACGTCGGCGAAGCGATGCCACGTTTTGGTGACATCGACTTGGGCCGCGACGACTCCGTCAAAGACGACTCGGCCGACTTCACCATCGCGGATTGGTTCAATCGCGACGCCGATTCGGCCCGTGTGTTCGTCTTCGGTTGGGCGAACCGTTTCGATGGTCGCGTCACGGACGAAGCGGGCTAGTTCAACTGGGCCGGCTTCGGGATCCGTGATGGGCGAATCGAAACCAGCGATGCCGCCGATCGGAACGACGGCACCCGACGTGTTGTGAACGCGAACCGTCGATGCGTTTCGCAGGTGCGTTCGCGGACCACCGCCGCCGGGCAGACGGTTGCGATGTGACGCCTCGGCCGCCGCCAGCAGCCGGTTGTATTCGACCGCGGTGATGTTGAGACTGTCGCCGGGTCGAACACGTCTTGCCACCTACGAAAGTCCTAGAGCTGCGAAATTTCCATCGGGATAAACCTGTTCGACATAGGCCGCCGCCGGCGTTTGTAAGACTCGGTCGCCGACGACCTCTTCATCATGCTTCACCCACAAGTAATCCCACCCTCGTTTGCTGACGCTGCCAATGTTGCCGAGTTGCAATGCGGGCTGATTGGGGCGAGCGGCGAAGTGGTAGGTGATGTCGACCCAGTTGTTGTCGTCCTCGCCTCCTTCGCCACCGAGGAACAACGCTTCGCCCGGACCGAAGATCGACCATGCTGCGAAGTTTGTTCGGCCTGTCATGGAGACGACGGCCAATAGATACGAGGTCGAAACGAACTCAAACTTTCTGCGGACCGAGAACTCGAACGCCGGCACCGTGACGTCGACGCCGGAGACACCCGAATCACTCACGCCGATCGCGCCGCGGTAGTCCGGGGCGGACTTACCGGGCGCGGCGTAGATACCTCGCGTCAGCAAACTCTGGTTGATGTGTGTGGTCGCTCCGGTGGTGTTGAAGGAGACCGGATCGAGCTTGGTTTCGTTGAGCGTGACGCTAACCAACGCGTGCTTGGCGTTGATGAATTCCGAATCGACTTGCAGGAACGGAATCAGGTCGGGGAAGTTGTCTTCGTAGTACGAGCGGGCGGCACTCGCGGCGGCCGGCGGACTGACGTTTCCACCGTTGGTTGCGACGTAGGCGGTGAAGTCAGAGTTCGTTTTGCCACGTGACGCTTTCTCCGACAACGCAGCAACGTCGAAGTTGTAGCCTCCGTATGAAAAGCTCATCAGCTGAACACCAGCCCGCCGCCGGTGGATCGTTCGGCGAGCTTGCGAGTGTTGTTGGCGGTCTCGACGATCGCTCGTTGAACGTCTTCGCTAAGGCCCAGGCCAGATCGTTCGCCGGATTCGCTAAGGTTGCCGGATCCACCAGCGAGGAGTTCGTTGGACTTCATCAAGTGTTGACCGATGGCGACGAGGCGATCGTTGATTTGCTGCAGGCCTGAGTCAGCGATGGCTTCAGCACCAGGTTTTTGCTGAGCAATCGCATCGTCGGGTTGATCGTCGATGGCCAGCTTCGGTGCGACGATGACTTCAGGTTCTTCGTCGAGCGGTTCAGGTTTCAACTTCTCAGCGGGAGCATCAAGACCGATCGGTTCCAGCTTGCGGGCACCGCTGCCGATGTTCAGTCCGCGTGAATCGAACTTGCCAGTGACGGATTCGCTGGATTGTTCGCCAACATCGGTGCCTGCAAAATTGTCGATCGAGGCTTGGGCGTCGCGATCGAGTTCCAACGCGACTGAATCGTCATCGAGTTCTGCGGGCGGCAGTTTGAGTTTGCCTTCGTTGCCAGCTTGATCGGTGATCGCGGTGGCCTTGGCTTCCATCGCCGCGATGCCGGCCTTGAGTTTGTCGAGACGCTCATTGCCGGCGGCATCTTCACCAGTTAGTGCCGCGTCGGTCTGAGCGGCTTCGAGTGACGCTTTGGCTTCGGCGATGGCCGCGGCCAGGTCGTCGGAGATCTTTGGCGATGTGGTTTCGGTGTCTGTCGCTTGCTCGTCACCTTCAGGTTTCAGTGCGTTGGCTTTGTCGACGGCAGCTTGGAAGTCTGCTTCGGCCTCGGCAACTTTGGTTTGACGATCGGCTTCCGCGAGCGACCGTTCCGCTCGTTTGGCGGCAGCGTCGGCTTTCGCTTGACGTCGCATTTCGTCGAGTGTGTCGCGGACGCCGGCCGTGAACTCCTCGGTGTCAGCGGTGCGTTGCTCGTTGGCTTTCGCGTTGGCATCGAACTGACGATCGCGCTCGGCGTCGACAGCGTTGTTTTGCTGGTCGGTTTCAGCGTCGATCGCGGCGAGGTCGGCGTCGAGGTCTTGGCCTTCGCGGGACTTCTTGCGTTGGTCGAGTTGACGTTGCAGGTCTTCCTGCATCGCCTTGCGGTTGGCTTCGATCTCGGACTTGCGTTTGCGGCGACGTTCGGCGCGGCCGGCGATCGCGGTTTGGCGTTTGCGTTGTTCTTCCGCGTTGTTGGCGTTGGTTTCGTTGTCGATTCGCCGCACTTCGGCTTCGACGTTGATGTCGTCGTCGAAGAGTGATTTCAACTTCACCCAGGCCTTGCGGAGGAACCCGACCGTGCTGTTCCACATCTTGCGGACTTCGCCGACGAACACCGCCCAGGAATCCGCGAGGTAGTCGATCGTTTCCACCCAGGCTCCTTCGACGCCGGCCAGAGCGTTGACCAGCACGCCGCCGATTTGGATCGCAACGTCGCCGGCGATGTCGACCAGTTCGTGAAGTTTCAGGAAACCTTTCTTCAGAAACCCGACTGTGTTGTTCCAACCTTTCTGGACGGCGGACGTGAGGATTGTCCAACCGTCGGCGAGATAGGCGACCGTGCTGTTCCAGATCGCTCGCAAGCCGCCGAAACCTTGCATGAGTTGATCGGCCAGTTTGTAGACTGCGTCGCCCCAAGCGTCGGACAGGTAAGCGGTGAAGCGTGACCACATGCCCGACAGCCAGGTCGTGCCCTTGGTCCATTGCAGTTTGATGTAGGACCACAGCACATCAACGGCCGCGTTGATGTCGCCGGCTCGCAGGGCGTTGGCGATTGCACCGAATGCGGCCAGCGTGTGGGCCTTCAGGTTTTGGAACGCTCCTTTGAGGAAGTCGATCGAACTGCCGATGGCTCCCGACGTGTAAAGGAAGTAGGCACCGAGAGCGACGACGCCGGCGACAACCAAACCCAGTGGCGAGAACAACAAAGCCATCGCACCGGCCGCGGCACTGATCGCGCCGGTCAGCAAGCCGAACGCACCTGACAGACCGGCGGTGACCGCGGCATAGACACCGGCAAGTGCGATGTTGATCTTCTTGACCGCGGCCAAACCGATGAAAACCGCTTTGATGCCTGTGCCAACGGCTTTCAACACTGCCCAAGTTGCCGCGAGCGTTTTCGAGGCGACGGACAATCCGATCGTGATGCCTTTGAGTGCGAGCATCGCGGCACCGACACCGGTGGCAGCGACCTTCATCGCGGCGAAACCGGCGACGGCGGTTAGGATCGCGGTGCGGTTTTCGCTCGCCCACGCCAATGTGCTGCGAAGCAAGCTGCCGACCGCCGACAATAATCCGCCGGCGAAACCATCGAGGCTCGATGACAGTTGATCCCAAGCGTCAGCGAGCGCCGCGACGCCTTGTTTCCATAAGCCACGCAGGTAGGCCCACATGACTTTGGCCGCGCCGGTGATGTCACCCGATGCAAGCGATGCCGCGATGGCTTTGAAGGCGGCTTGCGAATCGACCGCGATTTGAGCGAATGCGGTTTTGAAGAACGCGGACACTCGGGCGAGCAGGCCAGATGTCTTGGCAAGATAGATGCCAAGTCCCGCGACACCGGCGACGACTAAGCCGATGGGGGATAGCAGTGCGGCGACGGCTGTTCCCGCCATGCCAATCACATTGCCAATCGCGGAGAAGATGCCGAGCAACCCGCCAACGGCAACGGATGCCGCTGCGGCGGCCGACCCGATCGTCAGCAACGCGGCACCGGCGGCGACGACGCTCGCTGCGACCAACGCGGCGACTTGGACGGCACGTTTGTTTTCGCCGATCCAATCGGTGATCGCGGATGCAGCGAACGAGAGGTTTTCCGTCAAACGTTGGATTGGCTTTTCGAGGGCTTCTCCGATCGCGATGCGAACCGCTTCAAAGGAACTGGCGAGAACTCGGAACGCTCCGCCGAGACCGGATTCCATTTTGTCGGCTGTCTTCTTCGCGATGCCGCCGGCACCTTCCAGTTCACCGAGCAACTCGCGAGTGTCCGTGACCGTTTTACCGATTGCGGATGCTGCGGTGATGCCGAGCATCCCGAAGACTTCGTTGAACTTGGCGGCGCGGTCGGATGATCCTAGGTCTTTGGTAGCCTGAGCGACTTCGCCCAACACAACGACCAGCGGTCGAGCGTTGCCGGCCGCGTCTTTGGTCGCGACACCGAATACCTTTTGAAACTTCTCGGACTCGGCGGCCGACAATGTCAGCAATCGTTTCAGTGCGTTACCGGCCGATGAGCCTTGGATGCCGACGTTACCGAGCGTCCCAAGGATCGCGAGCGTTTCTTCGAGGCTCATGTTGGCGTCGGCTGCGACTGGCCCAGCGTATTTCAACGCTTCGCCGAGCGACTCAACGCTATTGAAGCTCTTGTTGGCCGCGGCGGTCAGTCCGTCGGCGACTCGCGAGGCATCACCGGCTTCCATGTTGAATTGACGAATTGCGGCTGCGAAGATGCCCGATGCGAGCGTTGCATCGGTGCCGGTCGCGCGGGCCAGGTTCATGACGCTGCCGGTCATGTCCTCAATCTGTTTGGAGTCGAAACCGGCACGCCCAAGTTCGGTCATCAGGTTGGCGACTTCGACGGCGGAGAAACTGGTGGTCGCTCCGAGTTGCTTGGCTTTGGCGTTCAAACGATCGAACGCGGCACCGGTCGCTCCGGTGATTGCACCGACTTGGCGGATCGCATCGTCGTACTCAGCGAACTTGCGAATGCCATCGCCGAGCGGCGCGGCCATCGCAACACCCAGGCCGGTCAGCTTTGCACCCATCATCGACGTCGATGATGCGAACGAGGACAATTGTTTCTGTGCCGAACGCAGGCCCTTAACCAACGCTGAGTTCTTCAGCGTCAATTCGACGAAAGCGGCTCCGGCACGGACTTGGGACATGGGGAAGCGGTTAGCCTTTAGCTGTTAGCGATTAGCTTTGGTGAACTTGGCACCGAGAAGCGAGGCGACTTGTTCGACACTCGCCTTTGCGGGCACGGTCCGTGTCGTGACGCAGGGATTGAAATCGTCGGGTTTGAATGGTTTGCGGCGGCGTTTGCGATCGCGATTGACTTCGGCGGTGATCCACACGAGCGTGCTGGCGAGTTGCCAATCGTGTTTACGCTTGGCGTCGATCATCCAGACCATCTGCCGCAGCGTTAACGGTCCGGGGTCGACGCCGAGGATGCCGGCGAGGTGACAGATTTCGCGTTCAAGCCGGGCACCTCCAGGTTCGCTTCCAGTTCCGCCACCATCTTGTCCGCCAGGGTCGGATCGTCCAGCTTGCGATGCAGCATCTCCATCCCGCGTGCCGTCACCTCGCGTTGATGCGTCACCGCTTTGCTCAGCAGACGGCGTTGGTCCTCCGGGAGGAAATCCAACAACGCTTCGACGAGTGCGTTGCGAGCTTCGGTCAGGCAATTGCCCGACAATCCAGACTCGAACACTTCTTGATCGACGGTGTCCTTGTCGGCTTGCGGCTTGCAGACTGCGAACAGGACTTCACCGAGCAACAGGAAGTCCTGCGTCATCTGTGGGATCAAATCACCATCGACCGCGTCAAGCAAGCGAACACCGGTGAGGGTTTTGACTCGGCGAAGCGTGGTGTTGTCGATGTCAACGATCCAAACGCGACCGTGGCGGTCAACGAACTTTTGCATGGGACTTATGTTCTTTGATTACGGTGAAGGGTTCTGAGTTAAAATGACGGAGCTGAGTACACTCGTCGTAGCTGCTGGATTACGTTGAAACGCTTTCGGAACAATAAACATGGAGCCGCTGTCAGATGAGCTTCGGTATCAGTACACGCTCTTGCTCGAGCAGGCGATCATCGTCCTAAGAATGCGGATACGTTACGCAGACTCAGTCACAATGGCTGAGGTACACGATTACCTTGATTCGCTTCACAATATTGGAGCAATGCTTCGTGGGGCTGGCTCTTGGAAAATCCCCGAGAACATCGACGCGGACCTACAGCGATATGATGACAAATGGCTTGGAGCCGAAGATGGTGCAACGAACCGACAAGGCTTGTTCACACTCTTACAACGCATTCGCGATGGTGAATTCGATGGCGACGCGTCTGCTTGATAAAATGGTGTTTGTCTCCCAGCACATTCATCAAGGTCCGCCACCGCCGACATTCATCCCACCACCAGACGATGATTGCGTTGGCTTGAGCGTGACATCAGCCGAGACGACTTCTTCGAGGTTCTGATTGACGTTGAAGTTCATCACTTCGCACGTCAGCGTCAGCGATCCGCCGGCGTCGGAGATACCAACGTCGGTTGGCGTGCCGGATGCCCACAAGCCTTGCAGCATTCCGAACGAGGTGTCGCCGTTCTTGTTGAGAACCGTGAACTCGATGGACGCGTCTTTGAGCGTGCCGACGGTGGCTCGCCAGCCGTTGTTGTCGCGGGTGGATGCGTCGGCTTCGGCCTTTTCGAGACTAACCGTCAGGTCTTTGACGTTTTTGATCTCGGCACCGTCGATGGTCAGGACGGCGTCAAGACCGAGTTTAACTTCAGCGGACATAGGGTTTCGTTTCCATCCGTGGACTGGGATCTACTTGAAGGCAGGGGTTTACTTGACGGAGTCCCGCCAGAATTTCGGGAGTTGGGCTCGGTGCGTGTCGAGGGCCGGCTTCATGAACGGGCGTTTGGGGTATCGCCTTGGTTTGCTCCCACCCCGTCGTTCGTTCTCTTCTTCAATCAATCGGCGTGCTCGATTAGCCTGGGCGGCGGTTCGCAGTTCGATGCGAGCGAACTTGCCGGGCCGGATCAGTCGTATTGGGCCGTGCTGGCCGACTCGGAAGCGATGCCGCTTGAGCTTGCGACGTTTGTTGGCAACGCCACCGAACTCGTGGAGGTTCCAGAGTTGGCCAGCGATCTCGTTGACGGGGCCGATGACGACGCCGGGAGTGCTTCGATCGACTTCGTAGCGGAACGATCGTCGCAGTCGGCCGGTGGGCGAACTGGGGGCGGTGCCGGGCCGCGACGGATTCTTGCGTTTGCGGATCGAGCGGTACGCGGTCTTGCGAATCGCACCACCGGCGTGACCGAGCGAATTGAAGGACGCTTGGTCAGCCTTCTTCTTGACGCGGTTGGCGTTGAAGCGAACCCGCGTCCGAATGTGGATCATTTGGCGAGTTCAAACGTGAGCGTCAGCAGACTCGTGAACTGATTGAACTGCGTCCAATGCTCTGTGGAGTATAGGACTGCGTTTTCGACCTTGATGCAGCGGGCCGCGACGTAGGAGTTGAGTCGTTTGAGCCGGAAGTAGTCGGCGATCTCTTCGACGAAGAACACCAGCGGGTCGATCTCTTTGGCGTCGCCCTTGCTGAACTTCTTTTGCACCGCGACGTCGATGGTCGCGTGGTACTTGTTGGTGGCTCGATCGAGCGGGAGGTATTCGACCTCGCGGGGCACCACGGTGACTCGCAGTTCCTTCATGTCCTCGAGGTCGAAGTCGGGGACGTACAAGCGAGCCGCGTTGATGTTCTTCTTCGATAGGTCGGCGGCGTTGATCTCGGCCACGACGCTGTCGGCGATTTGGATGACGGTGGCGGGCGTGGCGGCGGTGGCAGTCATGTGATGGTTTCGACCAGTTTGGTATGGATGCGGAGTTTGACTCGAAAGGGATCGCTGTATCGCCACGGCGGTTCGTTGCCGATCGACATCAACTCGTAGACGAACGTGGTTTCGCCGTCGGTTTCGAGGATGCGATCGCCACGGCGGGGCCAGGTTCCGATGACGCTGCCGAGCAGGTCATTGGTGTTGATCAGGAAGTCGCGGACTTGGGCGCGGGTGATGACGCCTTCGCCGTCGTCTTGTTCGTATTCGGACTTGCCGATCGTGGCGGGCAAGTCGACGGAAACTTCATCGCGTTGGTAGGTGACCATCCGCGAGGCGAACCGGGTCAGCTTGGCGGCGAGCCAAGACTGACCCTTGTGCAGCATGTCGCTCATTTGGCGGCGGTGCGTTTGCGGGTCCGTGTTGCCGCTGGTTTGGCTCGCGGCTTTGGTGCCGGCGGTTCGTCTTCGACGTCGGTGTTCGCGAGGTTCGTGGCCAGATCACCGATGAAGCGTTTGAGCCTTGCTTTGAAGAACTGACCGATGAAGTAGATGACGAAGAAACCGATGATGGACCAGAGCACGATTTCTTTCACAGAGGGAAGCGGCCAGAGTTCTCGCAAGCGTTCGCCGGGGCGTGGAAGCAAGCGGTTGTTCAGATCACCTTGTTCGCGATTGCGTGGCAGACTGGGGAATAGGCCGCCACCGCCTTGGTCTTGGCCGTATTGCTGAGGTTGCTGTTGCTGGCGTTGCGGCAACGGGCATTGGCCGTTGGGACAATTTCCGGCGGTCGTGAGATAGCAGCCGCAGTTTTGGCAACAGCTTCCTTGGTACGCGAGCGCGGGTGGGCTGGATTGTGGCCCTTCGGTGACAGAGTCCTGGTAAAGCAACATGATGTCGCGATCGGAACCGGTGGCTGGGATGCCGCTTGGCAAGCGTTGGGCTCGGATGGATTCGACGTCGCGTTCAATCGCGAAGGGGTCGGAGTATTTGAGGATGACCTCGTCGGATTCGCCTTGGTTCTCTTCGCCGTCGACGACTTCGGGTTTGGTATCTTGCTTTGCATCGGGTTCAGGTTCGACCTTGGTTCCGAGTGGCACTGCGTTTGGTGGCGGGACGAGCAAGACCGACGATGTGGTTTGCTTGCCACTCAAGCCTGCCCAGACTTCTTGATGCGTCATCGCGATGCCATAACCGTGCGTCTCACCACGGCCATCGAGACCGTGACCGCCACTGTCAGTGCTTCGCCAAGCGATCAAGCCGATGATTTGTGCTTCGCCACTATTGACGTCGAAGATCGCACTGCCCGATCGTCCACCGGCTGGCATCGGCACGAAGTGAATCGTGTCGCCTCCGTTGGCTTGTCGACGGAGGGCGAAACCTTCAAAGGCGGTTGGCCATCGTCCGCTGGGGCAACCGACCGAGAAGATGTTCTGGTAGTTGAACGAGTCTTGCGATCCGGCAAGCGGGATCACCGGCGGGCGGTAGTTGCCGAGTGCTCGGCGGTCGATGCGGACGACTGCGATGTCGCGGTACGCTCGCGGGATGTAGGCAACCGCGACCGTTTCGGCTTCGATCGGTCGCGATTGGTGACCTGCTTTCCAGAACTCAACCTCGACACGATTGCCGAGGCCTGTCCCAGCGACGTGGGCATTGGTGAGAATATAAAGATGCTCTTCGCTTTCGCGGAACAGCGTGCCACTGCCCATCGAGTTGCCGTTGCGGATTCGCACGGTGGCTTCGCGGCAGGTGTCGTGTAAGTCGCCGGCGATCGCGAAGCCTGGTGCGGCAACAGCAAGCGTCAACGCAAGCAAGATTGCCTTCGTCGATCGGATCGAATCACCGATGATCCAGGCGGCAAGGAGAAGTGTGACCAATAGTTTGACCTCGAACGGCAGCAAAAACACGAGAACAACACCACCGGCTGCCACCCAGAAGCGTCGCGATTGAAAGAGCGATTGCAGTTTTTCGTCCATGACGGGATGCGTCCTTATTGTTTGAGTCGCACCATCACTCGCAGCGTGCTCGGCGGTGCGTCTTCGACGGCGATGCCGATCATCGAGTGTTGGTAGGCGTTCTTGATGACGTGGTGACTGATCTTGGACCAGTAAAGAATGGTGCCGGCGGGGATGTTGGTCGTAGGGTCTTTGACGAGGTTGAAGACGCCTGCGACCGTGATGCTGCCGCGTGAGTTCGGACAGATGCCATACTTGGCAACGCCGACCAGTTTGCCGAGCACGACAACGTTGCCAGCGGGAATTTCAGCTTCGGTAACAATCGGGATCGCCACGCCCTCGTGGACGAACGTCGCCCCGATGGGTGCGATGATGGGATTGCTCACGGCGGTTCATCACTGGCTCAGGCGAACGCGGACGACGTTGTCGGTTGGCTCGGCATCGTCGACGACCTTGCCGAGGAACACCGATCCGTCGGGGACTTCGGTGACGATGCCGTCATTGGTCGCGTAGACCTTCTGTCCGGCGGTGTAGGTTTCTGCGTCGGCGGGATCTTTGGGCATGTCGAACACGCCCTCGACTGCGATCGAACCGAGCGTGTCGGCTTTGAGATCGCGTTTGGTAATGCCGACCAGGTCGCCTTGAATGACGAGTGATCCGACGGGCACGTCAACGTCGGGTGTGAAGTCGACTTGTTTGCCGTCGTGGATGTATTGAGCTTGCATGGGTCTCGGTGTTTACGGTTGAGGAAGAAGGTCAAAGGTCAGCCCGCGATCACTCGCCGGCGACTTTCACGGCGGCGCGGTGGTCTTGGCTGTTCACACCGAAGTCGATGTAAGACCGGAAGCCCATGCCGAGCGTGTTCGGCGGCATCTCGACCCGTTCGATGATCGGCGTGCGACGGCCGTTGAGGAACACAATCTCGAATGCCGGCAGCACGTTCGGATTGGCGAACAGGTACCAAGCAGCGGCGCTCGCGCCGGGGTAGTAAGAATCCGACAGGTGCGGCGTCGAAATGATGCGGTACTTGTTGCGGTGCGGGTTATCGACGGGGATCTTGGTGGGCGATCCCTGAGCGTCGATCATCAACTGCGAACTGCCCATGAGCAGTTCGGCTTCGGTTTCTAGTTCCACCGGCACGACCAAGTACTCGGGCCGAATGTTGATCGGCTTTTGGTCCTTGGGTTTGCCGCCAGGGCCAGCCTTCTGTTTACGGAAGGTGGTCTTAGCGACGGTCAGCGCGTCGGGGCCGAACTTGGTGTCGGCACCTTGCAGCAAGTTGGCGTTCGACGATGAGAAGAAACCGGCGTTCTTGAGCAACAGAGTGAAGAACAGATCGTCGATCGACTCCGCACCGGATCGTCCCATCTGACGTGGGATGTCCATGAACGCGGACAAATCATCATTGATGATGTCGTGACGGGTCAGCGTCAGGATCTGACCGTAAGTGTCGGCTTTGTTGCTGTATTTCTGTTCCGACAGTTTTCCGTGCTTCAATTCGCCGTCGGGTGCGACTTGCTCAAAGCCGCCGGTACCCAGCAAGCGGTAGCGGGCCACTTCTTTGAAGTCGGTGACGGTGCCAACGCTGCACAGATCGAACGCGGCGATCGGTGTGTTCTGGTAAGCCGCTAGCAATGTCTTGTTCATGACGTTTTCCATGATGCTGGGCAAACTCATGGAACTGAAACCGGCGCGGATCGTTGCCGTTCCGTCGCCGAACACTCGCGGAACGTCGATGCCTTCGCTGCGGGCACATTCGGCGACGAGTTCTCGCAAGCCGATGTGGCGGAATGGGTCGGCGGCGTTAAGTGTCTTCTCGCCGTAGCTGGCCAGAAGAACCTTTTCTTCGATGCCGACCGAGAGACACGCGGCGGCTTCGAGAACTTCACGCGAGTGACGCGGTTGGTTTTGAGTTTGCTCGGGAGCCTTGGGGCGTTCGCTTCGCAGCACGGCGAGTTCCGTCTTGGTGGTGGACCAGCCTTGCTCGATCGCGTCGGCTTCGATGTCGGGATGGTTTTCGGCACACAGCTTGCGAATGCCGGCGATGCGTCGGGATTCGGCCGCGGCTTGAGCACGCATTTCCTCAACCGGCGACTTCTCGGCGGGTTTCGTTTCGGTTTTGGGTTTCGTGCTCATGTTCAAACTTGCGTTGACGGGTTCGAGGTCGTCGGTGGTTTCAGGTTCGGTGTCGTCGGTTTCGTCGCCGGGGTCTTCGACGTCGGCGTAGTTGCCGGCGGCCACTCGGGCTTCCGTGTTGTCGTCGGCACCAAGAGCGACGAAGGAGACTTCGCCGAGTGTTGACTTGCGGGCGATGTAGACCGGGCCTTTTTGTTCGCGACCGTTGGCTTGTGCGGTCTTGCCTTCGGGGATAAAGACGACCTTGTCGGCACTGGCACCGAGCGACGCTTGCCACGGGAATCCGTTCTCGCTGGTGGCGATGACTTCTTGAGCGGTTGTTCCGACGCCCGAGATGACACCGGCGACAACGAGTGACTTGTCGTTGATCGTGATATCGTCGGTGTGCCCGACGATGCTGCCGCGATCGTGGTCTTTGAGGATCGGGCGTGACTTGCGAGTCACCCGCATGCCGGCGAGGTCAACGACGACTGGGTAAGGCCAACCTCCCAATCGCATCGCGCCGCCGGTGTAGGCGGTCATGCTGAATTTGCGAAGCGCGGGTTTGTCTTCGCCTTCGATCGGAACTTCGGCGGCGGCCAATTGGATCGTCGCGGCGTCATCGCAGACGATACGCAGCGAACTGGGGACCGATTCGGCTTCGGCTTCAATTGGGCTGTTGGCTTTGAGACTCTTCGGCATTGTCTTCCGTGACCTCGGTTTCGGGTTGTGAATCAGATTCGTCGGACTCGATCGTCAGACCGAGGTCACGCATCAGTGCGAGTTCTTTCGCACGTTGTTTAAGTTCCGTCTCCCAGTCACGCCCCTGCCGCGCGAATTCGATGGCCAGAGTTGTCGTATGACTGGCGAGACGGATCTTTTGGGCGTTGGCTTCTTTGGCGGGATCGACATGTTCATGCCCGTCCCAGAACCATTGATGCTCGAAGGTGCTGTCGAGCGTGCGAAGCGAATTGGGCAGATAGCCCTCGATGAGAATGGCTTCGCGGAGCCAAGCGGTCAGGATTCGATCCAGGACAACGCGAGCAAGTTGAGTTTGCTCAACGCGGATCGACTTGAAGTAGGTTTGATGGTCTAAACGGCCACTGGCATAGTTGTATCCCGACGAATTGCCAGCGGCGACATTGAAGGGCATGTTCAAACAACGAGCGATTTCGTTGAGGATTTCTTTCTTGAACTCGGCGTAAGTGGTTGCCGGTTGCTCGCTCTTCATCTGAGCCATCTTCCAGCCACCGGGCATGGTGAGAAGCATTCGCTTTTCGAGTTCGATTGGCTCGAACGGTTCGGCAGAGTCGGCTTCGCCATTTGCCGGCGCGTCCGTGTAAAGGATGCCAGCGAACTCGGCGGCGGTTTCAGCGGCGGCAAGGACTGCGAGCGTGAACCGGCGAAGTTGTGCGAACAACGGCAACGCCGGCGTGATGTCCGGGATGCCGCGGGTCTGTCCTGGTCGATCGCAGCGGAAGTAGTGCAGCACCGCGGCGGCCGGCACGGTGTTGTATTCTTCCTCGTACGCGAAGAAGTCATCGCCAGGGTGATGGCGAAGCACGTCATAGCTGATCGGGTTGCCGTCGGCGTCGAAGCGGATACCGTCGATGTAGCGTGCGGAATCGTTCGCAAGCGTCGGTGACGCGACTTGGTCGGCTTCGATCAAACGTAGATCGAGATTGACCGGCGTATCGAGTCGCTCGTTGCTAGTCAGCAAACCGAACGATTCACCATCGGAAACGCGTGCAAGCCGCATCGTTCGCAGCTTTTCCGCTAAACCGATCGCTTCGCACCAAGCGAAAAATTCCGCTTCGACAAAACGGTTCGCGGCGTCATCCGCAGTCAGCATTTGCAAACGCGGACCGGTTCCGACCACGTCGTTCGCCAGCGTCAGCGTGATGCCGCGTGCGTAACTGTTGTTGGCGACTTCGTAACGCGATCGGTTGCGAAGCGTTCGACGAACCTCGGGACTGTTCGCGGACGAGGCCGAAAGCCCATCGGCTCGCGACCAGTGCTTCATGTTGTCGAGCGTCGTGTTCGCCGCGTCGTACTTCGCTCGCAAACGTGAGAAAAAGGGCTGCCGGGGCGAGCGTCCAGAGGCGTTCGGAGGAAGGTGACTCCGCCCGCGCAATTGCTCGATTATCCCTGACAAACGTTTCAGCATCCGTGCTGTTCCTGTTGCCGTCCCCGGCAGCCCTGTGGTCGTGATATTGATTTGAAAGAAAGATCAGCCAGCCGACGGCGGCACGATCTTGTTGAAGCGAAGTCCGCGATGCGGTTTGGCAACGGCCTTCTTGCCGGCGAGATGTTTGTCAGCCGCGATTTGATCGGTCAGCTTGTGCTGCTCAACCGAACCGGCATCGCCGGACGCCTTGGCTGGGCCAGATGCGTTCTCGCGAATTTCGTCTTCGAGGTTGTCTGGCATCAGTAACTCGCGAAATAAATATGTCCTTCTCAGGTTACCTATGCCGCGTTTTGGAAAACGTGTCCGATAAAATGCAAAAACTCTCGTTATCGCTGCCTTTGTTGCTGAAGTTCTTTGAAGCTGACTCGCTTCCGCGACGGCGCACGTTCGATGTCGGTTCCAAACAACAACGCTCCCTGCATCGACGCACCGACGGCACATCCAACGAGGCAATCGAGCCAATGGTTGTCAGGCTGTTCTGGTCGGGCTTTCCATTCGTCCACGGTTCGGCCGCGACCCTCGGTTTTGATGAAGTACTCGGCCGTGACTTGTTCGGCGAACATGCGATGTTGCTCGGCGCGGTCACCGAAGATTGAAAGGCAACCGCGATCACCCATCGCAACGGCGAGCCTCGCGTGCGTGAAGGACTTCCACCAATTCGTGTCGTAGATCACGTGACGGATCGCTCGTTTGCCATTGATCGACGGCACTCGCCAATTCAAGCCGACGCGATCGCCCGGCCGGCGTTTGTATTCGCTGAACGGATTCGATGACGCCCCGACGAAGCGGCCGTGCGACGGAAGCAAGATCGACGCGTGCGGGCTTTGCCGGCAAAATTGGTAAACGACGTTGGTTGAGTGGCCCCAGTTCGCGTCGATCAGACAACGCCCAATCTTCATCGCTGCGCCGTCGTCTCGCTGCCACTCGCGGCCGAGCAAATCCTGCGTCAACGCATCAAGGCCGGCGTAGATGCTGCCTTCGAGTCCCGTGCCTTCACTGGCGGTGGCAAGCGTATGGCGAGCATCACGCAGCGTGAAGTGCGTTCGTTGTTGATCGGGATACGTTCCATAGTCGACGACGTAGCCAGTGAAATCGTCCTCCCACGCGGCAACGACGTAGAACAGAAGCTTTCCTTGGACGTCAATGAACGCGGTCAGATGGTTGCCGGCAATCGGGATGGTTCGCCGCGGCATGTTGTTGACTTTCTCGGCGACCTGGTCAGCGTTTAACTGATCGGTGTCGACGGTTTCGGTCGGCAGCGGATCGTTTTGGTATTCGGCGAAGAATGCGGCCTCGTCTTGCAACTTCAGATTCATCGCATGTTGAATTGCCGACAGTTCGTCTTCGTTGAACCGCTCCTTCCACGAGACAGCCGCGCCGGCATCCATCTCGTCTTGGTTCCGACGGTAGAACTCGGTGCCGGCCGCGCCGCCATCGCCCGCACGGAATCCCTCGCTGCGAATCTCGGCGTAGCGTTCCCACAACGTTTCGTTGGTCGGGAACGAATCGACCATTCGAGTGCGTTCGCCATTCCATTCGGGATGTTTGTCGCGATCCAGAATGCTATCGGCCATGTCGCCGGGGCGAATTACCGTGCATGGCATGATGCCGGAGATCTTTTTACCAGGGCCGGCGAGTCCCAGCACCGCACCGGCGAGAATTGCTTCGCGGTTCGCACATTGCGATAGCGAACGAGCAGACTCGTCGGTTTGCGGGTCGTCAAGCACAACCAACGAAGGCCGAACAGTTTTGCCATCCGGCCGCTTGAACTTCATTCCGCGGATGCGGCCCGTCAGACCGGCAACCTTGATGATGGCACCGCTGGCTTTGCTGCCGGCAATGGATGGCAAAACGACCTCTTTGGCCGTCCATCCGATCTGCGTTCGCTTCCCTTTATAAAGTTGGCCGTTCGCTCGGTTCGAGATTCCGTCCAACGCTTGAATAGGAAAGCAGACCTCCGGGTAGTCGGCCAGCAGTTTTTCGTTCGCGTCGAGTTCCGTCTTGATCGAATCGAGCATGTCGCAGGCGTGGCCTTCATCGCTTCCGATCAAACAGACGAAATCGCGATAGCCATTGAGCACTGCCCAAATGCAGGCGACCTCGGCCAGAGAGCTTTTGCCGCTTCCGCGTGCCATCGCGAGCGAGAACAAGCCGCCGCGAACGACCGCCTCTTCGATCTTTCGCATCACTTTCAAATGGTCCGGTGACCACGAAAGATGAAACGTCAGTTTGAAATACGCTTCACAAAAGAATTGAAAACTGCCGGCAGCCCTGGCTTTGCGCTGCGGATCTTCGACGACTGGTAGATCGCCAATGTCGCGGCCGGCCAGAGCGACCGCGGCGTTTCGGGCACGGGCCGACTCTTTGACCTTCGCATAAGGATCGGCGTCGGCTGGGGGTTTCGGAGCGTGACGCTTGTCGATTAGCCAAGCGGTGAACCGAAGAAGATCGACATGCGTGCCATCGCCGATCAACACACCGGCTTCGGTTCGGTAGCGATACAGCTGCCGATCCGTCAGCACCGTTCCCAAAGGCGTGCTATTGAGCGTCCGGCAGCATTCGCTCGGCCGCATTTTCAAGGGATCAATCGCCACGGTGTTTCTCCTGCAAGAGCCAAGCGGCGTACGCGACGACGCTGAGGGTGCCGTCGGCATTCGTCGGTGCGCCGGCTTCGATGTCGGCCTGGATGTGTTCGAGTTCGACGCGTTTCTTTCGGCGGTTCGATAGCAACGTCGCGAGATCTTCCGGCGTCAACCGATTTGGGTTTGCGGACTTCGGTTTGTCTTCCATGACGGGCTCATTGGGAGGAATCGCGACACGCCGCACACGTTGGCAACGGTCGCGAGAAGTTGCATGTTTGGCATGGTCGGCCGCAGGTTTCGGCCAACCACGTTGGGCCAACACCGGCCGCATATGGGGATCAAAAGAAAGCTGCGAATTACTGAAACATTACTGCCGAGCTTCGCTTGAGGTGTCTCAAAACGCATGGCTTCATGTGCATTCAACAAACGAATTCACACGCCTTTCGGAGAGACAAAGATGAACGCCAACGACATCGCTTTCGGCATCGAACTCGAAACCACCATGCCCGCCACCGACACCACGCCGATCGGCGGATACCACAACGGATTGCCGGTCGCCTGGCTGCCGGCGGGTTGGAAAGCCGAACGGGATTCGAGCATCCAGACGCTCGCCGCGAACCGCAAAGGATGCGAATTTGTTTCACCGGTCCTTCGCGGCTACGAAGGGCTGCAAAGCGTCTTGACCGCTGTCGACGCGATCACGGCCCGCGGCGGGAAAGTAAATTTCAGCACGGGAATCCACGTCACTGTTGGGTTTGATAACGACGCCGCGGCCCTTTCGCGACTCATCTCGCTGATCGGCAACCACGAACGAGCCATCTACGCTTCTACCGGCACGCGACGCCGCGAACAAAACCGTTGGACGAAGCGGATCAAAGACTACGGCAACAAAGACGCCGCGAAACGCCAATGCGAATCGGATCGCTACCACTTGCTCAACCTGACCCACCTTGCCCGCGGCAAAAACCGCATCGAGATTCGGGCCTTCGCCGGCAGCCTCAACAAAGACAAAATCGCCGGCTACCTGCAACTCGTACTCGGCTTGGTAGAACTCGCCTTGAATAGCAAACGGTGCAGCGGTTGGGACTACGCCAAAAAGCCCGGCACCAAATCTTGCTGGGACCGACCGGGTGCCGGCGAAGGCGAAACGGAACTCAACCGGCTCTTCTACCGGCTCGGTTGGACGAAGGGTTGGTACAAGGGCGACCTTCGCAACAAACGGTTCGGCGAACTGACCGCCGGCGACCAAACCTGTGAATGGAAACCGGTCAAAAAGAAGCTTCTCGAAATGGCTCGCAAGTACGACCGGGCGGTTTAACGGCCGGCGGCTTGCCGCATCACCAACGCCGCGGTTTGCCCCGCGGCGTTTCTTCGGTTTGTCGGCCGAAGGCGGGCAACCTGTCGGCGAAACGGCATAGGTAACAGGTAGGGGCCGACTGTTTCGGCCGGCCCGACACGCGGCGTTTGTCGGCCCCGTCGGCGACATCTCAAAACATGGAAAAACCCTGCAAATTGCTGCCGGGAGCGGCTTGCTGCGTCTCGAAATGCATGGCTCATGTGTGTCATCGCAAGACGGTTTTTCATTCACCCAAACGGAGAGACAAACATGACGGTTTCCGAACTGATGACGCTTTTGGAAGAGTACCGCGAAACGCACGGCGACGACTGCGAAGTGCGGTTGATGACGCAGCAAAACTGGCCCTTTGAAAACCGCATCGCCGGCCTGACCAGCGGCGCGGAGATGAACGAAGCGAGCGAAGAAGACGCCAGCGAATTCTTCGACGACCAAGACGTCGCCGACGACGCGATGGTCTACATCGTCGAAGGCGGCCAGATCTGCTACGGCAGCAAACGGGCGTGGGAGACCTGCCGCGATTGCTAGCCGCGGCCGGCGAAAAGAAGTTCGGAAAACATCTCGAATGTTTTCCGAACTTCGCTTGCTGGGATCAAAACCGCATGGCTCATGTGTGTCAACGCACGACGGTTTTTCATTCCCGCAAACGGAGACAACGCGATGACGCAACGCAGAGCCCACGAGATCAAACCCGGCGACCGAATTAACGGCGTTGAGGTCTTCGATACCGCTCGACCAACCTTCGGCGGCTTCTACATACCGCTGGCCGACGGAACACGAATCGAGGTCGCCACGCTCGAAACGCCAATCGCCACAGACTGAACGAAACCAAACCTTCCCTTCCAACACGGAGAACCAACCATGGCCAGCGCCACCAACCACCAACGCATCGAAGCCGAATACACCGCCGCCCACGTTCGGGCTTTGACGCTTCTCGAAAACTTGCACCAACGCATCGAAGACACGCCGGCACCATCGGACGACGGGCCGGCGATCGGATGGGACGACGTCGGCTCGCTTCGGCATCTTTGTGCTCGCCTCGAGGAGTTGATGGAGGGCGGCGAAAACGATTGACCGCCGGCGAGTTCGCCGCTCCGCCACACGCCGCGACGTTCGCCCAACGCCGCGGCGTTTTTCCGTTTCCGCATGGTTCGCCGGCGAGTTTTGACGACGCCACACGCGGCGTTTATCGGCCGCGTCGGCGGCATCGCAAAACATTCAAAAACCCTGCGAATTGCTGCCGAACTTCGCTTGAGCTCTTTAGAAACCCATGGCTCATGTGTGTCACCGCAAGACGGTTTTCAAACCCTTTCTCAACGGAGACAAACATGTCCAACGCAGCCCCAACCACCAACCCAAACGACGTCACCATCCGCCGAATCTTCAACCACCTCGATCGACGGGCACCGAGCGAAGCCCGCAATATTCGATCGGCGTTCGACGACCTTTGGGACAACCTGTACTACTTGTCCGAATATCTTGAAGACGCCGCACACCGCTTTGACCGCGAAGAACGCGACTTGTTGATGGCCGAATACAACCGCGTGCAAAGCGCGATCGCGGTTATGGGCCAAAGTTCGCTGCCGGTCATCATGCCCGACGGATCGGAAGACGAAACGCCCGCCCAACCGGCCACGGTTGCAACGCCCGCCACGACGCCAGCAACCGTCGAACCGCAACGGCAACGAACCGCAGCGACGACGCCAGCCGCTCGCACTACGGTCGCAACGTCGCGAGCAATCACGACGCCGGCGACCAATACAAACGGACAACCCAGCGAACGCCCGCCCCAATACAAATCGCTTGGCGAAACCGTGTTCGCAACGCTTCACATCTTGGGGCAACTGACGTCCGACGTTGGTGACTTGGAAGACATCGAACCGGGCGACCTCGAAACCGAAGCGATCTGCAAACTCGCGGCCGACGAATTGCACCACGCGATTTGGAAAGCGGCGAAACAATTTGACCGGCATCTTCGATAGCACGCCGGCATCCCTAACACGCCGCGACGTTGCCCCAACGCCGCGGCGTTTTCTTGTTCGGGCATTGTTTGCCGGTGAGATTTGACGACGCGACACGCGGCGTTTATCGGGCACGTTCGCGACATCTGAAAACATTCAAAAACCCTGCGAATTGCTGCCGAACTTCGCTTGAGCTGTTTGGAAACCCATGGCTCATGTGTGTCACCGAAACGGTTTTTCATTCCTTTCCCAAACGGAGACACACCCATGCGAACCGCAACCCAAATCAACGGCCGCCGCCCTCGCCCCAACCGCCTCGAAGTTTTGCAAAGACGCTACGCGGCGCGGCAACGCCAAGCGGCGGATTGCTGCTTGAAGGCGGCAACGCTCGAAATGCTTTCGGAGTTGACCGACTACGTCGACAACTTTGACCCCGAAGGCATCTACGCCCCCGAAGACGGCCAGCACGTCTACCCGGCGCTGCAACGGTTCTACGACGGGCTGATGGAGTTGAACGCGACGCTTCACGACGACATTGGCCGATAGCCGACCGCGGCGAACGCCGGCGGTCGCGGTCATTTGAAAAACTTTTTGAATGATTGCCGACCGCCGGCAGATTCCGCTTGATGCGTTCGCAAACGCATAGCTCATGTGTGTCACCGAAACGGTTCTTTCCAACCCTTCCAAACGGAGACACACCCATGGCAACCGCCACCCAAAATCGACCTTCGACCGCCGACGTTCTCTACGCCCAAACGTCGGGGTTGCTTTTGATCGAACAACTACGCGACGCGGTCGCCAACATACCGCTGGCCGACGCGGTTTCGCGACGCGGGTTGACCGAAACATTCGGTGAATTGGACGACCTGCACGACGAAGTCGACGGGTTGTTGGCGAAGTTCCAAAAGAATTTCAAAGACTGAATTCGCCCGTGTGTCGCGAGTTATCGCCGCTTTCCAGAAACATGGAAAAAGGCTGCGAAAAGCTGCCCGAACTCGCTTGAGGTGTTTTCAAAGTCATGGCTCATGTGTGTTAACGCCGAACGGCAAAACGCTTTTTCAAAACCCTTTCCGAGAGAGACCAAACCATGGCTTTGAACGAAACCCAAAAGACCGCGATCGCCAACCTTCGCACCGAGATGCAAAAGCTGGACCCGGACGCGTACCAACGTATCCGCGAAGACTTCTACCGGATCGCGGACAACCTCAAACCGCTCGCGGACGCCCTTGAAATGGCCGACGCCGACCTGGGGGCGAAGGCCGGCCCGCTTTTGGACGAACACTACATCTTCGCCCAAATGTACGACCTGCTTCGCCAAAGCAACCTGGGCGGGGTGGTTTAGACCGCCGGCCGCACGGACGCGGCACCGGCGGCCACGGCCCGCCGGTGTCGCCCGCTTGCCGGCATGTTCGGCAAACCATGCCCACGCGCAAGTGCCGGCCACACGCGGCAACGTCGCCGGCCAAGCAATACATCGAGAAACATTCCAGAAACCTGTCGGACTTCGCTTGAGCTGTTTGAAAAACCATGGCTCATGTGTGTCACCGCAACGCAGCGGAAAATAACCAACCCCCGCACCGGAGAACGAAACCATGGACTTTTCTTTTGAAGTTGAAAGCTACGCCGGCACCGTCTGGGTCAACGGACGCGACGAGGGCTACTTCGTCACCTTCCACGGCCGCGAATGGGAATTGATCACCGAGGAGAAATACGCCGAACACGGTGACCCGAACCGACACGTCACGTACGACTCGATCGGCATCAAACGGTCGGATTGCAGCGAAGCGTTTGACCGCTGGTACGACATGTTTCGCCGGCCAGTCCGCCGACGGGTGCCCCCGATCATGCGTTGGGTTTGAAAAGCCGAAACGCCGGCTCACCCGCAAAGGGCCGGCGTCGTCGCGGATGGTTTCCGCGGCCTGACGATGGCAGCCAACCACGAACGATTCCAAACGGAGAGACAAAGATGAAAAAGGCAGACGTAAAAATCGGTGGTGAGTACTTCGCGAAGGTCACCAACAAAAAGGTCACGATCCGGATCGACGCGGAGAATTCGTCGGGCGGCTGGGACGCGACCAACTTGGCGACCAACAAAAAGGTCCGCATCAAAACCGCCGCCCGGCTTCAAGGGCCGGCCCGCGCAACCACGCCAGCCAGCGAAACGAAACGCGTGTTGAAGAAGAAAGCGAAAACCGAAACGGCAGCCGGCGGCGAGAAAAAGCTTTCGTGCGTCAAAGCGGCCTTGCAGGTTTTGGAAACCGCCGGCGAACCGATGAACTCGCAAGAAATGATTTCCGCCATGGTGGAACAAAACCTCTGGGAAAGCCCCGGCGGCAAAACTCCGCACGCGACGCTGTACTCGGCGATCCTTCGCGACCTCAAACGCGGCGACGAAAGCCGGTTTGTCAAAACCGAACGCGGCCGGTTCACGGTTCGAGTTTGAAGGGGAGGCGACGCCATGAAAACGATTGGTGACATACGCGAGATCGAGGATTTGGTTGACGGCGAAACCGCCAAGCCGGAAGCCGACATGGGTTACGAGCTGCGGACGATCGCCGGCCGGTTTGAACGCGGGACCGTGGTCGGGATCACCCGCCGCGGCAACCGCATCCTCGCCACGACAACCAACGGACGCGAGTTCGCGGTAACCGGACCGAACGCTCACGTCTTGGTTCCACTTTCCTTCTAGCCGGCGAACGTTTCGCCACTCACGCCCGACGTTGGCCACGGTCGGGCGTTCTCTCGTTGTGCGGCCAACCATGCCACGCACCGGAGTCGGCCGACACGCGGCGTTTGTCGTGGTCGTTGGCCGGCAATGAAAAACATTCAACATTCTTCGGACTGTTCGCCGGCCTTCGCTTGCTGCGTTGAAAAAAGTCATGGCTCCATGTGTCACACGCCAACGGGGCGTACAGAAAAACTTCTTTCAACGGAGACAAAACATGGACACTAAATTCTACATCAGCGACATCGGCTGCTTTTCGCACCTCGCAGAAGGCGAGAAGATTTATCCCGAACCGGGTTGCCGCTACGAATGCTGGCGACCGGGAACCGCCGACCGCGAACCCGGCGATGTGAAATGGGTCACGCGACGCGACCACGAGCTGTACGCCGAGATGACAACCGGTAACCAATTCCGAATTACCGGCGACAACCCGCATTCGGTCATCCCTTTCTAGCCGGAGAACGCGGCTTCGCGAGACACGCCCAACGCCCGCGGCTGCCGGGCGTTTTTTCGTTGTGCGGCAAACCATCCCGCGCACCGGAACCGGCCGACACGCGGCGTTTGTTGCGGTTGTTCGCCGGCGTTGAAAAACATTCGAGTTCTTTTGGAATGTTTGCCGGACTTCGCTTGCTGCCGGCGAAACGTCATGGCTCCATGTGTCACACGCAAACCGCGAAACGATTCCTTTCCCAAACGGAGAAACGACATGAAGAACGCCAACATTCAAACCCTCGCCCCGCGGCCGATCGAACCGGCCGCGGCGTACGACAACGCCCACCAAATTTCACGCGACCTGCTGCAACACATCGAATTGCAACTCGATCGCATGTTGAAACCCGACAACAAGGCGTTGCGATGGACGCACGTCCGGGCTTTGAACTTGATCAACGCCCAGCTTTCCGAAGTCGCCGCCCTGGTCGACGAAACCAACAACGCTCGCAACTGAGAACGTAACCATGCAAACCAAACTCAAGGCGGGCGACCGCGTCCGCCTGGTTTCGATGACCGACGACCCCGACCCAATTCCCGCCGGCACCACCGGAACGGTCGCCGGCGTGTATCCACAACGAGGTTGGACGCAAGTCGATGTCGATTGGGACAACGACCGGTCATTGATGCTTTCCATTCCACCGGATGTCGTCGAGCGGGTTTCGCCGCCGGCGGCCGACACGCAATAAGGATTTGAAACCATGTCCACCCGAGCCACGATCGCAGTCCGCCGGCCAAGCGGCGACTACCTTGCGACCTACCTGCACTTCGACGGCTATCCCGAGCACGCCGGTCGGTTGCTCGAAGAGCATTTTTTGAA
The DNA here is from genome assembly GCA_007745635.1 of Stieleria bergensis. Lineage (GTDB taxonomy): Bacteria > Planctomycetota > Planctomycetia > Pirellulales > Pirellulaceae > Stieleria > Stieleria bergensis. The sequence continues at coordinate 4,160,957 of CP036272.1, read as the reverse complement.
CGCCGAGCAAGTCGAAGCGTTGGTTGATCGAGGCGACATTCGTTTTCTGCATTCCGAGATCGGTGATCCGGAGTATTACGACAACGGCGATTCGCCGGCCAAGTTGCCGACGCGAGACGCACTGGTCGACTACGCCAAGAACCTTGGGGCGCGGTACCTGTATGTCTTTGACGACGCAACTTGGTCCTGTTTGGAACTCTAACCATTACCGCATGTTCTCCTCGCGGGCACCGACCGGGATCGGTGACTCGCCGGTGCGTTCGAGGACCGCTTTATTGCCGGTGAAGCGTTGGTACCGATCGACAATCACGTCGCAATACGGCGGATCGAGTTCCATCAAGAACGCCTTGCGACCGGTTTGTTCGGCTCCGATCAAGGTCGAACCGCTGCCGCCGAACAGGTCGAGTACGTTTTCGCCGCGGCGGGACGAGTACTGCATCGCCAAGACCGCCAGTTCGGCCGGCTTGCCGGTGAGGTGTTCGAGTTTCTGCGGCGCGATCTTCTTGACGTGCCAAAGGTCGGTGGCGTTGTTCGGTCCGAAATACTTGTGGCCGGCACCTTCCTTCCAACCGTAGAACGCCCACTCGTGAGCACCCATGAAATCCTTGCGCGTCATCACTGGGTGTTGCTTGTCCCAGATGATCGCTTGCGAGAAATACAAACCGGCCGCGGCGAGGACCGGCGGATAGTTGGCAATGTTTGAGAACCCGCCCCAAATGTAAAACGACCGACCGGGTTCGAGCACGCGGGTGATGTTACTGAACCAGGCTTTGAGCAGCCGGTCAAACTCCTCGTCGGACACGAAGTCGTTTTCAAGCGGACGATCCTTGGCCCGCATCTTCTTTGGCCCTTCCTTCGTCTTGCCCTTGCCAGCCTCGAAGGAACTGTTGCCGGCGGCGATCGCGTTCTTGCTGCGGGGCTCAACCCGCACATTATACGGCGGATCTGTGTTGCAGAGTTGAATCTTCGCGCCGGCCAAGAGTTTGTCGAGGTCTTCAACGCTGGTCGAGTCACCGCACATCAAACGGTGGTCGCCGAGGATCCAAATGTCGCCGCGCTGCGTGATCGCTTCGTCTGGCGGTTCGGGAACGTCGTCGGGATCGGTCAAACCCTGGCCGACGCCGGGTTCCAGCAATGCGGCCAACTCGTCGGAATCGAAACCGAGCAGTTCGCAATCAAAACCCGAGTCTTGCAACGCTCCGACTTCCAGCGGCAACAGATCGTAGTCCCACTCCGCGTTCTCGCCGGTCCGATTGTCTGCAATCCGGTAGGCCCGGACCGCTTCGGGTTCCATGTCTTTGGCAACGTGAACCGGCACTTCCGCCAGCGCGAGTTGCTTCGCGGCCTTGAACCGCGTGTGGCCGACGATGATGACGCCGGCGGTGTCGACCACAATCGGTTGGCGGAAACCGAATTCGTTGATGCTTTGCACCACATCGGCGACCGCGTCGTCGTTGATGCGAGGATTATTTTCGTAAGGCTTGATTCGATCAAGCGTCCACATTTCGACCTGCATGGCAGAGTCCTTCCCAAAGAGTGAAAACGGGTGGAAGGGCTAGATAGGTAGATAGGTCGTTCGGTAGGTAATTTAGGTAGTTAGGTAATGATCCGATGCGTTCGGACGGACGTGGGTTGCTACATCGCGAAGGCGGCGACTTCGCGGCACATTTGAATGAAGTCCGCGTTCGACAGAATCGACTTTGCGCGGTTGATGTCGCGGTGCAGAACCTGCGTGTTTTCGATGACGTGCTCGCCACCGTCTCGGACCGGCACGATGTGATCGAGCGACGCAATTTCAGGCGTCAAGACGCGGCCGGTCAAAGCACATTGGTAGCCTTGGTGTTCCAAAAGCTGCATCACGTTCTTCACGTTGATTTTGCCGGTTGGTTTTCCGACGTCCGTTTCCTGGTCGGAACGTACCGGCGGTTGAATTGCGGTAGGTGGTTGGCCCAGTAGTTCCACGTCGTCTTGTCGAGCAGTCGTGATTGCCGGCGACTGTGGATTCGGTTTCTCATTCGTTCCGCTGATTGCTTCCATGTGGTTACCTTTGTTTTCTTTTCGAGGTCGGGGTTGAGTCTTCCTTGGCTGGCGAGGATGCGCCAACTCTGGACGATGATGTAGGCTCGATAGCTCCAGGGATCGTTGAGAAGGAGGTGATTTCGATGGTCCGCGTTGAGTCGGCTGCAGAGATTGCCGGCCTTGCGTTGCCAGAGATTTTTCATGTGTTTTGCTGTCTCAAATTTGTTCGGACACTCAAACGTAACTGTGCCTAATAAGGCCGCTGTTCCCGTAGCCCTTACCAGAGAACACATCGGCCGGGAGTACCTATTTGGTCGCGGGGAGACCGCACACGGCCGCGTCGGTGGCGTCCTGGTGCGATGCGGTGTCGAGTGCGGCGTTGGCTTGGTCAACACGACGTTGGCCGCCAAACGCGGCTCGCGGGGCGAACTGGCCGCACCAATCGTTGGCCTCTACGGTCGGGAACGACGCTTGATATTGGTGGTCGCGCTCGTCGGGTTGGCGAGACGCAACGGGCGGGCTGCGACGACATTCGCCGAAGCGAACATTGACGGGCAGGTAAGGCCGCTGCCACGACTGGAGCGGTTGATAGAACTTGCATTCGGTACAGGTCATGGTGATCCTCAAAACGAGATTGCGAAACGGAAACGGTTGATTGGCTGGTTGGGTCGTTTTGACTTCTTTCCCTCTTTCACCCCCGGCTTATACACACACGCAAAAACGGGCATTTTCGTGTGTGCATGGGGGTAGGGGTGAAACGGGGAAAGAAGGTAATAGGTGTGTGTTTTTGTTGTGTTTTATTAAAAACTTCTTTCTCTCTTCTTTCACCTTTCTTCACCCTCTTTCACCCTCGCGGTGTCGACTTCTTTCACCTTTCACGGCTTCGTTCACCCCTTGTTTCACCCCGGTCGATCGGCGGCGGCTTGGTCGGTCATTTTGTAAAGCCGCACGGGCCGACCGGCGGTTCCCGAGCTATCCATTTCGACGTCGCCTTGTTGCATCAGCGTGTCAATCAATTGCACGAAGGTCTTCGAGTCGGTCTTCATCCGTTTGAGCAACACGCTGTGCGGTAGCATCCGGTCCGGCGCACCACGCAGCTTTTCGAGCAGCTTCAAGCACTCGGCATGGAACGGGTTCTCGGCGACATGCGACGCCGCCATGAACAACATGCGTCGCGTTTGGTGCTCGACCACCTCGATGGCCCAACGAGCGGACTCGGCGTCGATCACGGGATCGCGACAACGACGACTGATCGCGTGCAACAACGCCAGTTTGCGAGTCTGTTCGCTCACGCGGCCCCAAACCGTCGTGCCGACGGAATCGTTCGCCTCCTCGGCCTGGTCGTACTCCGCCTCTGCGTTTCGCCGTGCATCGACGAGCAATCCAGCAGCGGCTCTATCATGCGGCACGATCGCTGGCGTCGGATTCCAATCGACGAGGTTGCCGCGGCCCGGCCGATAGTTTTCCCACCACGCCGCAGTTTCTACGACCGATGTCGGAACGGGCCGGATTTTCGGTTCTTGGCCTTTGCCACGCTTACCACATTCAAAAATGATCATTCGAGCGAACAACCCGTTCGTCAGCATTCTTTCGGACAACGCCGCGTAGTAGTGGTTCGGAATGGCGGTGCCGAAGATGACGAGGTTCGGTTGATTGATGACGCCGGCGACTTCTTTGCCCGCCTTGCGACGCATCGGGTAGACACTGTTGGCCGACGAATACATTGTCAGCAGCGTCGACATGATTTGCTCGAATCGAGCGTCGCGTGATTTGTTGATGGATTGCAGCAGCCCGTCGATCTCGTCGGTTTGAAACAACATCGACTCGGTCATGTGCAACGAGTCTTGAATTCCCTCGCCCGACGCGAACCGCTCGCCAACGCAATCCGCCATTCCGACTTCTTGTAAGATTCGCATGTTGAGTTTGCGAGGCCAGTCCTTACCGGCTGCCGAATGGGCGAGGCCGAGCAGGTACAAGTTCGTTCGATTGTCGCCTGGATCGGATACACGCCGGCCGGCAAGAACTGCCTGCAGCGACAACGCACCACAGAACGCCATCACGGGATTGGGATAGGGTGCGGTCGCCAGGCAATGATCCATGACCTCGGAAATGAAGCCGGGACAGCGGAGCAAACGCTCGGGCAAAACGCCGGGATCTTCTGGGATTGGTTTCGATGGTTCCGGATCGACGATGACGACTTTGGTTGTTGACTTTGGCTTTGCCATGAATGCGGACAAATCGACGTCGTTCGCCGGTTCAAGCGGTCCGTCATCGCTGAGCCAACCGAACGCTCGATCGTGGGACTTGGTTGCCGCTTGGTTGATTTTGTGTTGCAGTTCGCGATCGGACCACGGCGGAACGCATCGTGGGTTGTATTCGGTTTGCAGGATCGCGAGAGCGCGATCAGGCTCGATACCGAAACCGTGAACGAGAGCGGTTGCGGCGGCGAACGTTTGCGAGTGCCCCGCACTGCCAGCGATCGCTGGCGGCATTGCGTTGAGGTATGCGACCGCTCGGGTTTCAAAATCACCATCGACCGCTGGCTGTGATGGAGCGATCGGCTTTGGTTTGGAAACGGGCACGCCGCGTTTGACGATCACGGCGTCGGCCAGAGCTTTCACGCAAGCGGCCAGCATAGGAGCGGGAACGGTCGAGGGTTCGGCGTCGAGAACATCGTATGGTTCGCCATCTGGATGAATGCTGGGGCCAACGACCGTTTGCGTTCCGGTCGACCGCAGTTCAACGATCATCGAACCGTCGCTCGGGTCTTGGTGTTTTTCAGTCGTTGCGTTGGTCGCGATGTACCAACGATGCGATCGCAGCGCCGACGGCCGGCCGGTTATCGCCAGCGTCGGCGGTAGGTAGCTGTCGGCCAGTTCGATCGCTTCGGGGCAATCAAGATCAACGTCGATGAGCCAGCCGGACGGCTCGCCGAGGATGATGCCGATGTTCGCGTTGTCGGGGATCGCTTCCGGGTTCAATCGCAGTTTCGTCCAGTCGCGGCGTGACGGCGACTTGGATCTGGGGCGCAGCGGCACGCAGTACCAGCCTCGTTGTCGATAAATCGCGACTTGCGATCGAACGTCGATGGGGCTGGATGATGACATGGCGACTGCACAAAACGATGAACCGGACGGAAACGACGACGATCAAGCACAATCAATCGGGAACGGTCATGACCGGGATGTCCGTGACCTGCGTTTGGCAATCTTCAAGCTGGTCCACGACCGAATTGCATCCGTATTGCCGGGCGGTTTCGCGGACGTTTTCAAGCGATCGGAACAACGTGTAACGCCAATGGTTCCAACGCTCGCGGTCCGGTCCCGTCATCATCTCGTTGACCCGCGACCACAAATCCGTCGTGACCGGCGAATCGAACGATTGGCTGGCTCCATGGAAGAACGCGTGCTGGATCTCGTTTTCCTTCTTCGCGGTCCAGCTATCGAACCGATCGTAACGATGCGTTTCGAGGTTCAGCTCGTCGACCGTCAATTCGTTGTCATCGCAGTCGTGCGCCGCATCGTCGTCGTCGTCATCGTCGTCCTCATCTAAATCAGCACGGGCCGCGAGGTCGTCATCGTCGAAGTCAATGTCTTCTGGGCTAAGCTGTTTTCGTTTTGGCTCCGGCACGGCGACTTCGATATTGATCGCGGTGATGAATCCGATCAGCTTGTGATCGCCAACCACTTCGATGTCATCGAGCGGTCCGTCGTTCAAGTAAATGCGTTGTTTCAAAACTGGCACCCTTTCGTGGCGTGGGAAGGAATCGAGGTTGGGTTTGGCGGCGTGTAGAATCCGTGGGCGAGTGACGAACGATCCAGAGCGAACGCGGCGGCGTCATGGATCTCGCTCGGGACGATCCGGTTGGACCAAGCCCACTCGGCGACAAACCGGAAAGCTTCGAGCTGTTGTGGGGTTGGGGCTTTCGGCAGGTCGTCGGTTTGCATGTCAGAAGGGGGCTTCTTCGAGGGCTTCGTGCGGTTGCTCACCCAGCGTTTGCTTGATGATCTGGTCGTACCGCTGGCCAGAGATGCTGCGAACGGTGATGGACGTCGGACCGGCTAGCAGACCAGACACGGCGATGTCCATCGCCTCCTCGGCGGTTGTCGGGCACGGATCGAGGCATCGTTCGTTCCACCACGTTTCGGCCTTGCGGCGGGCGTAGCCAGAGTGCTCGATGCAGATGAACTCGCTTTGCCACTTTTCCAGGCCGATCATGTAATCGACCCGCAAACATCGCGGTGCGTCTTCGTCGGCACCACGCTTTTGATGAATGCGATAGATGGTGTCTTGGACTTCGTAGTCGGTGTCGGTGACCTCGCCAGACAACACGCCGGCTTCGCTTGCCTTGGCGTCGTGCGCTTCACGTTCCGGTGGCGGGAACGGGTGACCGCACTCTGGGCAGTTTGCATAGCCGCACGCGACCAGCGTGTGGCACTTCTCGCATTCTTTGGCCGGCGGTTCTTGATCGGGTCGCGATGCCTTTTCTTTGGGTTTTATCTGGTCGATCGGCCCGTGGCGTTCGATGTTGCCGCCGAAGTCGAGGACCAGGCAGTTCTGTTTGTCGGGATGCAAACGGAATCCACGGCCGACGCACTGGTAGAGCAATCCGGGTGACATCGTTGGTCGCAGCATTACGACGCAATCGACACGGGGTGCATCGAAGCCGGTCGTCAGAACGTTGACGTTACACAGAAAACCCAGCGGTTCGGTTTCGAGCAACGATGTTGGGGCGTCGCCTCTGAAGCGGGCCAGCAGTTCGTCGCGTTCATCGGCCGGCGTTTCACCCGTCACGAAACCACAGTCGATGCCGTGTTGCGAACGCAACGTTTCGACGACTTGCCGCCCGTGTGCCACCGACGACGCAAAGATCAAGACCGCCCGACGATCGGCCGTCAGTTCCACCATCTCGGCACACGCGGCCGACACGAGCGCCTCGTCGCCGGCGAGTTGCTCGACTTCGCTGGCGATGAACTCACCGGCGCGGACGTGAACGCCTGAAAAGTCGGCTCGGTTGATGCCGGCTTTGGAAACCAGCGGGCTGAGGTAGCCATCGCCGATCAGTTCCTTGATACCGATTTCGTAACAGATGCTGTTGAGAAAATGATCCGGAGAGCAGATCATGCCGGAGTCCAACCGAAACGGCGTCGCGGTCAGACCGATCACTCGAACATTCGGATTGATGACCTTGCAATCGGCCAAGAACTGCCGATACATGCCATCACCCTTCTTTGAAATCAGATGGGCTTCGTCAACGATGATCAGATCAAACGGATCGAGGTCACACGCTCGTCGATAGATGCTCTGGATGCCGGCCACCAACACGGGCGTGTTCGTATCACGCTTCTTCAGCCCAGCCGAATACAATCCGACATTGATGTCGGGGCACAACCGGCGAACCTTGTCGGCGTTCTGTTCTAGCAACTCCTTGACGTGAGCCAAGATCAGCACGCGGCCGTTCCATTGCCCCACAGCATCGGATGCGATCTTTGCCAGCACGAGTGACTTGCCGGCACCGGTTGGCAGCACGGCGACCGGATTGTCGTCGCGGTTGCGGAGGTGAGCGTAGACCGCATCCACGGCGGCTTGTTGGTATTCACGCAGCTTCATTGCATCGGCTCCCCGTTGTGGAACTTCTGTCCGCGTTCGATTGGCATCGCATCGGGAAGCAACGCGTTCAAGAACGTGCAACTCTCACAAATTCGGTTGCCCGGTCCCGTCGACACAAATGCTTCGTCGCAACGAAGGCACGATCGAAAGCCTTGCTTACCCATCGGAGCCGGAATGTTTTGCACGACGACTTCGGCACGCGGATCCGCTGGTTCGGGTTGGTGCTTCTCGATCGTCAAACGCACGATCTGACTGTCGTCCAGATAGACGCCGCCAAATTGCATCGCATCCAATAACGCCTTCATTGAGTTGTCCACGTCGCGCCGGCGGCGATCGGGCGGGATCAAACGAACGTCAACGATCAAATCGCCCTCGAGCGTCTTCAACTTCTTGCGATGCAACATCGAACTGACCGTCGCCTGGTATTGCCGGCCCTTCTTGCTGACCAGCACGCGGTTGCCGACGTGCCGCCAGTACGTGTTGACCGACGGCGGAAAGGGAAGTTTGAGTTTGAACATGATGCGGACTCTTGGGATGATTCAATGAAAACAGCCGGCCGGCATCCGTGCCGGCCGGCTGTCGGGCTTGAAAACGCTAGCGTCGGGCAACCGCTAACGCTTCCAAGGGGCGTCGGTGCCATTGACCTGCGTCGCCGGTTTGGGCTCCGCGGTCGCGTTCACTTTGGAGTATCCTTTCACCTCGCTTTGCAATTCGTCGGTGTCCTTGCGACGTTTCAGTCCGACCTGAATGACCAACGGCAGGTCATGCAGGTCCGCCGAGTCGGTGGGCACCAAGACGCCGACCGACCGACAGATCGAAGACAACTCCCGCCGGGCGATATCCACCGCGGTCGCATTGGGGTTGTCGAGGTTGAGCCGCACCCAGATAAGACGGTTTGCGTGCTCACCCTCCACGATCTGAAACGTCAATTGCAGGTAGTTTCCATTACCGGTTTTCGTCGGCTTCATTTCGCTGTCCGTGATGACCGCGACATAGCTGCCGGCGGGAAGCGGAGTGAAGTCTTGCGACGGTTCGACTTGATTGGCGTCAAAGCCTTGAAGATTTGCCATGTGAGTCTGTAGTCCTGAGTCTGGAGTTCTTGAAAAAGAGAAAGAAAGTTCAGCAGCAGGCTGAATCAGTTCGCCATCGCACCGACGAACGCCGGCCACGACAGAGGCAACTCGTCCGTGATGCCGTAACGATTTTTCGCCACGCAAGACGGGCATCCGTAAGCACGCATCACCCGCTCGCCGCCGTCCTTGCCAATCGCATGAGCGATCGTGCGTTTACGGTTGAAACCACCGTCTTCGGTTTGCGTTCGCATCTTGCGAGTGGCGAACAACACCGCGTCGCACCATTCTTTGATGAGCGCCGCCGCGTGCTTGTGCAGACGCGGCGAATAGCGGTCGTAGGGCGAAGACTCGGGATCTTCAAACCGCTCGACTTTCGAGTGAGCGATCAAGACGACCACCATGCCTCGCGATCGCAACACGTTGAGCAAGTCCAACACCTCACGCCACAACGACAATGCGTGCATGTAGCCACGGGCGTACCCGCCGTCGACCTTTTCGATCGACTCGACGCCGTATTGCTGGCACAACTTGTCCCAGACGAGACGTTCGAGCCAATCGAGCGAGTCGATCACAACGGACTCGAAATCGTGCTTCTCGTTAACAAGCGTTTTCAGCGCCGCGAGCACTTCATCGAACTTGGTCGCGAGCGGAAAGCGGTCGCAGTCGATTTCATCTAAACCGTCTTCGGTCTGAATGAACACGGGTTTGGGGGCTTCGCTGCCGAACGTCGACTTACCGATGCCTTCGACACCGTAAAGCAACACACGAGGCGGCTTCGATTGCCGGCCCGACTGGATGGTTTCAAGCAAACTGGTCATTCTTTTTCAGGACTCCAAAATTAGATAGTTAGGTAGATAGGTCGATGAATCAAAACACGGCCGATCACAGCGAAGCGATCGGTTCGATGTCAAAGTTGCCGTCGCGATCGGACGTCACGAGGTAGTGCTTCCAGTCGACTTGGACGACGAAACGCTGTTCGTTGCCGAGTTGCTTGCGGAGCGATTTGCACGCTCCGGTGAATTCGCGAGACGCTTCGTTGAAGCGGTCAGCCGATCGCAAGTACCGGCCGACCGCGAGTGAGATCGCGACGCGGCGTTCAATGTCCAATGGGTTCACAAGCAGGTTTCAAAACGCGGAAGATTCTTGGCGAACAAAGTTGTCCACCCCTGGTTACCTATGCCGCGTTTTGAAAAACGTGTCCGCTAATCCCAGAAAAACGTCGCATCGCAGCGACGGAAATGAGCCGCGATGTCGTCACGCATCTTGTTGCACTTGCGGCGCGAAAGACCAAATTGACGCATCGTTTCGCTGCACGAGTGATCCGACAAAAACACGATAAAATCGCGTTGCTCTTGCGTCAGCTTCGACATCGCAAACTCGACCGCGTCCCGTTCATCGACTTGCTCAATCGAATCCATCGGGATGCCCATCGTCCGCCGGCACAGATCGCTGTCGGAAATCTCGCCGCCCAGATCCGCGTACGTTTCATCGACCGTGTCGATCGGTTGCTCGAACGACTGCAACTGAATGTCGTCCTGGATCGGATGGCGCTTTTGTCGCTTCTTCGCACGCAGCAATTCGCGAACGCCCGAATCGAGCACGCGAGTGATGAACGTGTTCAGCTTTGACCGCGACGGATCGAACTGGTCCGCCTTCTGGATCAAATACATCAGCAACTCTTGCTCGATGTCTTCCGGGTCGCAGTCCGCGAACTCCGGCCGCGGGGCCAATTGTTCGCCTTTGAATTTGGCCTGTCGAAACGCGAACTCGGTCAGGATCGCTTCGCCGAGGGGCGTCGTTTCGTTCGTTTGGCCGGATTGAGTCGCTTCACTCATCGTTGTCTCCGGCTGGAGGCATCTGAGTGACGCATCGCTCGCCAAAGACCGCAACAGAAACCGCGTCGCGACATCATCAGTCACGAATCACGGGCGGCCGGCGAGGGGATCGAAGCGTCACATCCTCACAGCGAAGACGTGCCGCTACATCTCGAGTTACCCGGTCACATTTGGAGTTACCGGAAGAAAGTTTTTAAACTTTCGTGTCGCCACTTTCACCGTCGTCGTAGATCGAGGACTTCCAGTCGGATTCTTCACGCTGACGCGGCGGATCGAGCTCCGGTTCGTGGAATGGACGTGGATGGCTGTCCCAGTAGTACGACATCAACACCTCGCCATGACTAACATCGAGCGCCGTGAAGCCGACGGCACGGAGAAACAGCAACAGCGAAAGATTGCTCTCGTCGACGTGCATCTCAATGTGCGTCAATCGGCCAAAACGTAAATCCGATTGCAGCAACGCGATCAGTTGCCGGCCGAAGGACCGCAACTGGTACTTCGGCTCCACCACGATCCGTTCAATTTGGATCCATGATCGGTTGCGAGGACGTTCGTAGATCACCGCAGCCACCACTGCCCGCGGACGCCGGCCGCGTCCGGGAAGTTCGATCACTCGGCCACGGATGTCCGGATCGTGGATTCGCTTTAGATACTCATCCTTGCTCCAAGGATGTTCGGCAACTGCGTTGTCGATCGCCACGACGCTGTCCAAGTCTCCTTGATAGATGTGGCGTTCCTTGCCCTTCATCGGTTCTTTCGACGGTGACGGCTTGCGGCGGTATTGTCGCTTCGCAGGAAACCCGATGTTGTGAAGCGAAGCAAGCGCCTGCACGTCGGCCGCTGTCAGGCGAATTCCTTTTTCCTGCTTCAATGCCGTCTGGATACGTTCTCGAAGTTTCATCAATTCAATTCCAATTCTGAAGTTCAAGTAAAAAACAATCATTTGATCGGTGCATCACTCACACCAACCAATCGGGCTCACAACGCGGCGAGTAAATGGGAGCGACGCCGCGGGTTACCGCATCGTTCAGATGGTCGGCCAGCGGTTTCAGCTCGGTTTCCAAGGCGTCGATGGTTCGCCGAATGGCCATGGAAACGGACTTGCTGATCTTGATCACATCGCCGACCTCGCGACGCTTGCCACCCTTGCCCAACACGGATGCGAAGTGGGTCGTCAACGCATCTTCTTCGACCTGCAACCGTTCCAAGTTGCCGAGGTCGTTGTTCGATCGAGCTTCCTCGATTTCCAACATCAGTTCTCGGTAACGCTGCCGGCACTCATCGACGGATTGCTGGTCCGCCAATTCACCCGACGACCCGATCAACTTCTGTTCGTCGATCCCGATGCGACTGGCCAACAAAGTGATGGCGGGCACAGGTTGATGAGGCGTCGCCAACAACCGAGCGATGTACAACGGCCCGACATTGTTTTCCAAAAACGTCTCTTCGCCGTTGAAACGAACCACCCATACCTGACCCTTGCGATAAAACGCATTGCCGGGACGCTCGGTGGACAAAGGAATCGCTTGCCGCAGTCGATTCGGTCGCAACTCGACGCTATCCGACGTGAACGCAAACGCCTCCGCCAAAGTCAGCGTGCCGGCGAACGCATCGGCCGACAAACGATGGCCGATCGCGATCATCCGTGACGCTTCCCGGCGATCGGCCAACTGGGACGCACCCCGCCGCGTCGCGAACACCACCGAAAACGGCTCGCCGCCAATCGACACGTCACCGATCCGCCAAGCCGCATTGGGCAACAGCGGTTCGGCGATTTGTCCAGCTTCGACCGCGCTGGCAAGGACATTGGCGATCCCCACCGGATCGACCGCCCACGTCTGCAACTCCGCCGCGTCGATCGGACCGCCCTCTCCGTACGGACACACCTCGTAGAACTCCGCATCGTCGCCGTCGCCGTTTTGAACGACGTCATGCGACGCGCAAAAATCGCACGACCCATCCACTTGGTTGCTCGGCGTTGCCGGCGAGATCATGCCCAACGATTCCAGCATCGTTGCCGCGTCTTCACCTGCGATGGACCGCAGCTCACTTCGCATCAACCTTGCCGTATCGGACCAATCGCATTCAAGCAGCTGAAGCAGCGTCGGTATCGACTGCATGCGTGACTCCCCAATAAGCGAGGTACTTTTCCGCCAACACCCGTTGCACGTTGGTCAACTGTTTCAGCGTGCTGCGATTCGGCTTCGTGATCGCAAGCGAAAAGTCATCGCCAGCAGCCATTTGAAATCGCAACTCGACACGTCGCAACTCCATCAATGCACGCGGCAGATTGTCTTCGCGGATGAAGCAATCAATGAATCGTTGCAGCGACCTCGCGCCGTATTCATTGTTCGGCTCGAACGTCGCTCCCGCCTTGGCACCACGAATCTTAATGCGAGCCGAAGTCACGATCACCTCTTTGATCGCGTCCTGTGGCATGGTCGGAAACAGAAACGACGGATCCAGGATTCGGCCCAACATGAATGGTTCGGCCGCTGGGTCTTCAGGTGGCAAATGCACACCGAGGAACTCGCGAGCCAAGATCGGCTGCAATGCCGCGTGCACTTCCTTGCCGCCTTTCGCGTAGATGTCGAAGTAGTGGTTCGTTTCGTCATGCACAAACACGTTCTCGAACGCATGCGTCTCACACTGACGTTCAAACCGATGTTTGCCGTCGACCAGTTTCAAGAACGTCTGCCGGTAATCGTCCAAACTGACGAACAGATAATGCAGCCCCGGACGCCGCATCGAGTACTCGACGTGGCAATGCCGACCTCGTCCCTGCCTGGCCGAGTAGTACGCGGAGATCGCATTGGCAAACGCACTGAGTGCCTCCGGCGAAGTCCGCGGTTTCGCCTTCGGCACATCGACTCGCCGCTGCGATGACCGACCACCGATCACGCGGTCGGCTTTGGAAAAACGCATCGCCGCTTGGTACGCTTGCGGTGCTTCCAAATACGCGATCGCGGCACAATCGTAACGACTCTCCAGTTGTTCCAGTTCCGCCAGCAAGTCATCCATCTTGGCTTGCTTGATCTGTTGAAACACAACCCGTTGAGCTTCTTCGCCGGTCATCAGATGAAGGTCACGCAACATCACCTCGGCACGGTCGTGATCGTTGTCATCGAGCGACTGATACGCTTCAAACATCGGGTCAACGTCCATCTCTGCGAGGTCCGACCAATTCAACCGCATGGGCACTTCCATTCGCCCGAACAACTCATCCAGTAACCCGTTGGTCGTCTGCCGCAACACCGTCCTCGGATTGAATCCCCCTAAACTCATAGCTTCCGCTCCCCTGAAAAGTCTGTGCAAGGTAAGCACTTTATGTGCTTTGAAAAAATAACGCCCCCAACGCGGAAGCGTTCACAACCCCGCGAAGCCGACCGCTCCGCAAGTCCCCCTCTACTCTGAGAACAGTCCCAGTGTTTCCAATTGAATCCGCATCGCCTCCTGAGAAACGATGAACTTCGCCGCCAAAGGTTCGCAGAACGCTTCCCGCAACAGTCGCTGCGGATCCGTCGCTCGCTCGCCATCGCCATCAATGAACGAGATCCGATTCGGATCGACCTTCGGCGAAGATTTCTTGATTTCCGAATCGTTGATCGGACCGTCGTCACCGACGAACGATTTCCACGCTTGCCGCAGCAACGGTTCCGGCATCAACAGACAACCCGCGAATGCGTCGGCTTGTCGTTCGACCAACGGCCGCCGACCCGTTGAACGGCAGATGATGTCGGGCGCGTTGTCGTCATCGAACACCAACGGATGGCCGTCGTCGTCAATGAACAAGTGCCGGTGCAAAACCCAATGCCCGATTTCATGCCCAAGCGTGAAGTTAAACCGAGGCGTCATCGCCGGACACCGATCCGGATCCAGTTCCGTGTCGATGTGAATCAACTTCCGGCGTGTGTACAGCACCCCATGGATGCGATCCTCGAACTCCGTTTGCAAATCCGCAAACGCAAACTCCAACCCGAGCAGACTGGTCGCAATATCGACGACTTCGATCGGAGCCTCGTTGTTCGCACCGACCATCCGCTCGTAATCCGCCAGCACGTCGCTGGCCATCGCAGCGATTGTTTCCGGCGAAAGTTCGGGCACGTCAATTCCCTGTGCCAGTAAATCCACGACCATGGTTACTTCACCTTTGCTCTCATGCGTCCGATGGTTTGTTGAAGTTTGGCGAATTGTTCGGGCGTCAAACCCCGAGCCGCCCGCATCAGTTCCGGCATCTCCTTGGGATGCTCTTTGACAATCTCCTCCATGTCCTCCGGCACACGGTCAGCGAGCCCGATCCACAGGTCCACGTCCTCGCCCAGGATCTCCGCGATCTGCCGCACCCGATCCGCCGTCGGCGGGTCGTACCGTCCCTGTTCGACCTGCGACAGGTACGTCGACGACACCCCGATCATGGTCGCGAACTTCCGCAACGTGATCTGCTTCGCCAGCCGTTTTTCACGCAGCCGACCGCCGAAATCCGTCGTCGTCCGTTTCTTTTGAACCGCCTTTTTCACCGCACCGCCCCCGAAAAACGAGGCAACCCAATCCATTCACTCATATTCCCAATCTCCAAACGAAAACGCCGGCCACCCACGACCGACCCAACCACACCCCCGCCGCCACGCCGAACCAACCGGCCCGGCAAACCGCAAAAGTGAAGTGCGTACTTTGCACCGAAAGTCATCCTAGACATGTCCACCTGACCCAGACAATCCCCCAACGCAAAACTTTGCTATCAAATGCCAGTCCGAGCATTGAAGCCCACCCCCGTGACACGTTTGGTCCACCGGGTCGGAAAGATTTCATTTGTTCACGAGTCGATCATCACGAAACGAGTCAAGCAACTCGTTGTCGACATGCCATTTCGATCATCGCAAACCTGATTCAGGCCGAATCGAGACCGAACAATTGTCGCGTAAAATCGCAAATCGCAGGCCAGGCTGCGATTACAAGCCGGGCCGATAAGACCACACCCGCCAGGAACGCAATGAAGAGAGCGATCCAAGCCAAAAATCGACAGAGCCACCGGAACCAACCGTGGTACAGCCATTTGACGATGCGCGGGAGATCCTCTCCTTGAACTCCGTCTCCACAACTCGGTGCTTGATCCTCGATCAAGAATGGTCGCCAATGCTGGCGAACGAATTCAGGGCTGAAGTACAGTCCGTGCCCTCCTTTGAGACCGTCAACCGATTTGTGGAAGCGATTGACAATGAAACCCTCTGAAAACCCTGTGGCACCAGCCATGCCGTAGTGCCATCCGAAAGTCGCACCAAGGATCGGGAAAACGTCACCAGTTCCGCAGTCGTTGATGACGAAGTCCTTCGTTGCGCGGTCGCCGTCCCCGATCCGTCGCTTGATGTCGGACCACTCAAATTGCTCGTTGGCTACCGAACCACAAAATACGATTTTCCAAAATTGGAGATCGGCGTCAGCTTCAATCGCCTTCAGCGTCACATAGGTGCCGAAGCTGTGAGCGATGACGGACATTCGAGCATTTGGATATTGATTCTTCAGCGCTCGCATCCGCTTTAGGACGCGTTGCACCGGAGTTTTCGAGCCGTCCCATGGCCACAAAAAACGCATGGCCGGATACAGCTGATACTGAAGCATCTCGACTGCGGTTCCCTTCGCGACCAAATTGTGAGTCACATTGTGCTGCCAATTTCCGATGTCGCGAATACCGTGGATCATCACGATTACGTGGGTGATTTCCGTTGCCGACCGTCCGTAATTTGGGTCCACGGAGAACTTCACTATCGCTGGTAATTCTCCCTCATTACGTTCAGGTAGAGATTCAGACTGATGAATGGTGAGCAAAAAGACCTGGTCTCCGTTCCAATTTTCGCTCTTCAGAATTGCCGGAATCACGGCTTCAAAGGTGAGCTCCGATTCTTCCCCAACAGTTGATTCGGAAAGCAAGCTCAGCTCTTTGGCAAGCATTGTTTGGACATCGCCGAGCGAACCACGCGGAACCGACATTTCGCAACTCGGGCTCTCGTCATCACTGCTTTTCAAGGTGCAGCGAATATCTAAATCAAGATCGAGTGGCTGCAAACAATTCCTTAGGTACGTCTCAAGCCGTCCACAAATTGCGAGACCCTGAGTTCGGTCGTTCTCCCAGTCGTTCTCAACCACGCTTACCCGCCTTCAAATACTGCGACTCAATCTGGGAAGATAGGTCGATACGGTCCCCTGCAATTTTGACCGTATTGCCAATCGTTTGCAGGGGAGCGGCCACCATGACTTGGTCAGGAGTTTTAACAACCCGAATGCCAATCTTGGCCTCAAACGTCTCGCGATCGAAGTCAAAACTCATCGACTGTTGCTCGCTTGGAACGATCGATAAGAACTCCGCCTTCGCACCGTCGCCGAGATAATCATTTGCGAACTTCAGAAACGAAGTTCGGCGAACAGGTGCCGTTCGCACACCGATGATGGCGTTGAAGAGTTCTTCCCGTACGGAATCCGACTTGGTTTGTCGGTATGCTTGCGACAGGTGTTCGGATAGGATCGTGGTGCCGTGAACTCCACTGACAGAAAGTCGGCAGGCAAGAAATCGTTCGACCCATAAATCCGTTCGTCCACTTTGAAGGTCAACCATTCGACCTTCCCAGAGTGAGTTTTCCTCGTTCTTGCCGGTGAAGATCGCAGCCTTTCGGAGTGTGGAAGAAATATTGAATACATCCTCGATCACCGTCACCTTCGCTCCATTCGCGGTTGCCGAAAACTGCAGCCCTTCGTCTTTTGGGAACGCCCACAACACGATGCTTGACGCATCGCCTTCCTTGAAGCACGAGATCAAAAGCAAGAACGGATTGGAACGTCCGTCCATTACTTCCGACAGTCGCAATGCAAGATAGCCAGCGTTATTTTTCACTGTGTCTCCACGACCAAAGGCGAAGTTGAGCACGGACTCCCGGACGACGTTCACGCGTTGCTTTGCCTTGGGATCTTCGACCGTAAACGCAATTGGCGTCTGCGTTTCCAATCGGTTGTCTCGAATCAGTTGCGAGAGCGTTTTCTTCAGTGGGGTGCTTTGGACGATTTTTCCGCCAGAAGGCGCGACGGGGTTCTCGTCGTTCTTCTGTGGATAAACTTCGTAAGCGAATAGTCGCGTTAGATTCATTCAATCGTTCTCTTGCTGTGATAGAACTTCGTTGCCACGCAAAAGACCGCTGCACGAGAATCCTCGGTCAATTGTCTAATTGAACAGCTCACCCACTCGATGAGCGATCTGTGTCGAATAACTGCCGACGTTATGTTGAAGCAAATCGTCGATAGGCGTTCCCCGCTGGGTTGGCGACTTTACCCAATGTCGCTTTGAGCCGTTCATTACCAGTCGCTGGCGATGTTGAGTCTTCATGAACGGAGTGGAATCGACGACAGTCAAGCGTCCAAAATTTAGCATCGCGATTTCCAAAAACTGCGAACCGCCGATCATGATCAGTGAAAGACTGCGGCCGAGAGCCTGCTGCAACCGCACCAACCGATTCAATGCGAGTTTCGCCTCACCGCGATCGCTGTAGCCTGTTTGGAAATTGAATGCGATGTGCTGGATGTCGATGTGTTCGTGCAAGAATGCGCGCCAATTATCCCAATCATGTGGCATCGTTGCGCTGATGTGTGGAACCACCGACACGCCGGCAGCGGACAACTCCGATAGACAAAGCAACTGACGCTTGATGTTAAATAGGTTGTCGTGACGCGGCACGTCCAAGAACATCGAAAAGTTCGGAGCGATGTACAGGTCGGGATTGATCGCGGCGATCAAGTCCATCGTCTGCTCGACGCGGCGATGCGTCCAATATGCCTCCAGCGGCTTATCTTTGGCGGTCCCGCAAAGAATCAGCTTCGCGTCCGCGGCGATCTTGAACTTGTCGCGAAGTGAGTCTTGATCCTGAACGTTGGAAACGTAGCGTTTCCCCTTCTGTTTCAAAAAGTTGTACGGGCACATCGCGACCGCTTCCGCGTGCAAATTCGATTGACGACGGTAGCCGTGATGAACCAGCGGAACGTAGGTAGGAAGGCGAGCATCGTTTTGTTGCATCGGCCCGATGCGGTGCCGTCCGAAGCCACCAATTTCCCTCACTCGCTTCGCATAGTCGGGATGGTCGGGGCAGACGTTGTCACAGTCGCCCGAACCGCAACAGAACTGGTCGACGCAGGTGAGCAAAGCACGTTCGTTCCGCATGCCACCACAATGCTGAAGCAGTCCGCATGTTTCGCACCCAGCAGCGACGAAATCCTCCGGAACTTTCACGGACGGTCGCAGGGTCTTCATTTGCTTGGGTGTGCTAACCATCGTTTCGCTCCTCGTCGATCAATTGCACGGTGATGCTGTCCGAGATGTCACAAACATCGACGACATTCACCTCGGCGAAATCCGGACAATCCGATCCCTCAATCGCTTCGACAAGCTTGGCTGCGCCTTCACCCTCAATCGTAGCGATTGGTTCACTTCCTTTACTCAAGAACACCATCGGAAGATCGCCGGATTGTTGAGCCAGCAACGTTTCGCCAATCGAAACCAGCTTTCCGTCAAGGAGGTTGGCATCGACCCGCGTTAGTTCCATGTCGGGACGCCGGAACAATTGCGGCGATGACATGACGAGCATCTGGCGGTCGGTGCCCTTTTTGAAGGCTTCGCAGTGACCCTTTTTGAGATTCTCACCCATGGAAAACAACCTCCGCAACGACCGATCGGTAGACCTGTTCACGGCCACGCTTTTCACGTTGCAGCAAGCGTTTCTGAAACAAATCTTTGAGCCGGTTGTTCCACGCTGTTGCCTTCACCTTGGTTTCAGCGTGCTGCCGTTCGAGCTCCGCGCCCGTGATGCCCGACGAAGCGATCACCGCATCGAATGTTTGTCGTTGCCCAGGATCCAACGCGCCGGCCAAGACCGCCGATCGTGGGGGCGTCGAACCTTCACCGGCGAGGAAACAGCAATGGTTCCACTCCGACACCAGTTGTAAATCGTCGATCCAATCTGATTTCAGGTTCATCAAGATCGGATAAAGATCGTTGCGGCCGTCGGCCATCCATCCGATCAGCGGAACCAATGCTTCATTGATCCATGACCCCGTCACGATGTCGATTCCTCGAAAATCCAACAGCACCAATCCTCCCTCGGGCGATTCACTGATCGCAGCGCAGAGCATTGGGAAATGCTTGCGTCCGAGCGGCCTTCCCTGAAGGAAGCCGGTTTGGAGCGTTTCGGTAAGGAGAATAATTCGTGCCACGGCGTTTTCGAGAACCTCACTCTCTCAGGTGCATTACCTAAGAATAGGACCGTTCGATTATGCTGGCAATACCCACAGCCTATTTAAATCAGGTTTTCTTTCGATGAGCGATCGGAGGACCGGCAGCAAATCGTGACTTGGAATCCTGGTCGGAAATCGACTGAGTGCACCAAGCTGATGTCGGTGAAGTCATCTTGGCCGTCCAGGGATACTGCAGCTTCACCGCTGCGAAAGCGAACGGTGCCCCGGTGCTTGGCCATGGTTTTGAACACGTCGTTGAAACCGAAGCCGCCCGGTCGATCATCGAGTCGTGACTCACCTTCCTTCAGCGCCGTCCGAATCGCCTCGCTGTGCAACTTCAGATGCTTGTAACGCGGACTTGTGCGAAGCGAGGCCAAGACCCCGACCCCAACGTCTGCGATGGTGCAAACGATTGATTCTTCGATAGCCCGATACCCGATCAATGCACCGACACTGGTCGAACTGTGAAGCGCCGCGTTGTCGGCCATTTCTTGGACGGCGGCACCGAAGTCGGTCGCCTCAGTCATCGAAAATCCAATCGCCTTCGCGGACAGTCGCAGTCGCGACGCAAATTCAAACCACCGATCGCTCGTGACCTCCGGTTCGCCCAGCACGACAATGAACTCAAAACGTTGAGGTGTCATCAGAGCCGGCGGTGGTCGCCGAGTACCGCTCCAACGCAATCCCATCGGCGACGATACACGTTCCAAAGCACATCCCAATTCCGATTCCACAATTGCCTGCGGTAAACGTGGCAGCGATGGGTAGCCGCTGCGGAGGCAACCATATTCGACAAGCCCCGGAAGCGTCGCAGAGGTCAACGCTGAAATGAAGGTCTCAATCGACTTTCCTTTCGCGACAGCACGTTGAAGCCGTTCCACTAGGTCGACGTCCAAGATCATTGCCTTGATTTCTCCGTCATTCCCGATTTCTTCAGGGTGCCAGTACCAAAACACATTTGACTACGTGGTTCCTGATCGGTTACCGGATGGCTGAATCGGCAACAACAATTCATAGCCCTCTTCACAAAACCAATCATCTTCGGCGAGCGTTCGGTACAAGGTAGGCTTCCATGGGTACCAAGGAAATTCGCTTGCACTGTCTGCAGTCCCCCACAAATGTTCTCGAAGCGAGGATTCCGAGCACCTACCGAGTTCGATCAGTCGCCTCGAACCACTCATCAACTCGGTAGTTGCGTGCAATCCGAAAATCCGACCCAATTTCAATTCGTGAAACTGATGACGAATCCTATCGACTTCGGCGATGCCGTCGGTCACCCGAAAAACCACGGCGACAGGTTTGTCGTACAAGACGCTTGCGGTCAACCAATCTTGATCCGGAAACGCCTCGTAGTACGGGTGGAAAAATGTCTCATGCTGACCACCAGGGACCGCGTCTAGTTTTTCCGTGTTGCAGTCAGTGCAACACGCAACGATGTTTTCCAAAGTGATCGAAAGATGCGGGTAGTGTTTGCGTGGCAGGAAATGGTCAAGCGCCTTGGCCTCTCGAGTGCCACAATAGGCACAAAGGGGCGGGGAGTTTGCAACCATCAGAGCGTCGTAGAATTCCCGACCGGCTCCAGTTTTCGTCTGCATGTACGAACCGTAAAGCGACTTGAAATCGGTGGGTTTAGCGCCGCCGAACGGGTCCGATGTTACGGGTACATCATGGAGACGTCGCTTGCTTGCAAGATCGCGATACTCGGCAATCGACCGAACAATAGTTGCCGATGCACCCTGCAAACGCCCACGCTTATCCAGCGGAGTCGTTGTCGCCACGGAATCGTCGTAGAACTGCTCTGAAGTGTGGTCGAACTCTGGGAATTGGAGCGAGATCACTGAGACACCCTCTCCGCAAGCATGATCCTGACCATCGCGCGGCCTTCTGCGCCTAGCTGGCCGCCCAACGCTTCGAGCACCTCTTCATAGCTGTCGTGCTTTTCGCACAACTCGGAGAGCATTTGAAAAAAACCGCTGCGGGTAACTTCGAGTCCAAAAGCCTCGCGAGTCAGTGTGCCCACGTTCTCGCCGAACGTTTCGACCGTGGGCCTGTCGATTCGGAACGAGTCGCCCTGGCGATTCAGTTTCCAGACGCAGCTTTGCGGGACTTCCTGAAGAACCACCGGCGAATGTGTCGCGACCACCGCAACACCGTTCAGTTCGATCAGCAGTTTTGACACCGCTCGGATGTACGCCGACAACAACGGCGGATGCAAATGCGTTTCCGGTTCATCAATTAGCACTAGCGTCTTCTCAGCGACGCGATTAACCAAGCCAGCTAGGGAAAGGAGCACGATCTTGTGTCCGGAGCTCATCTCCCGAAAAACCTCGACCAACGCTTGGACATTTGGATTTGACAGAAATTCATCACCGTCGAATTCCTCCGGAAACAATGAACTCCCAATCAAAAGATCTGACGACAAAATTTTGATCGCATCTGCGAACCTCTCCGTTTTTCCCTTCCTCGACCGAACGATCAAACCAAGGTTCTTCTCAAAGTCTTCAACAAGGTCATCCGTCGATTTGTGCACGTAGCGCTGGCCGTCTTCTCCGTCATCCTCATCCTCTTCGGCGACCTCCTCGCCCTCGGTCTTTAATCCGAAATAGAAATATTTGACGTCAGACGCTGATTTTGAATCAAACTCGGCCGGCTCTTCACCAAACGTATCAAACGCACTGAATGCGACAACGACGAGGTTCCAAAACTCTTCCGTGTCGTCCTCGCTAGATGAGATTTCAAAACTCTCGCCCGGTAAAGATAACGTTGGAAATCGCACCAGATCAGCGAACCGTTTAAGAAGCGTTGTCTTGCCAACCCCATTGCTTCCGATGAGCACATGAACGTTCGTTGGCGGTTGAGACTCCGGAATTACGGGGAAATTCATCTCGATTGGTTGCTTGGTTTTCTTGGTGTAGGCAAACTCGAAAGCCTCTCGAAGATTTTTGCCAAGTGCGACTCGATGGAACTGAGTCTTCGCCAAATTACGATGAACGGATCGGAATAGTGACTCGTTCATCGACGGCTCGCTCGCAAACCTCTCGAT
Organism: Stieleria bergensis; assembly: GCA_007745635.1. Classification (GTDB taxonomy): domain Bacteria; phylum Planctomycetota; class Planctomycetia; order Pirellulales; family Pirellulaceae; genus Stieleria; species Stieleria bergensis. The sequence goes on along the minus strand of CP036272.1, from coordinate 4,138,110 downwards.
TAGATTCGGCTGAAAGGCGATGTCTCGCATCTTTGCCAAATACTCCTCCCGCACATCATCACCCAGCGATTTTAGCGTCGCGTAATAGTTGATATCTTGTCCAATGGAGAAAAATGTATTGGTGAGTTCCTCGAATTCATTCGGAAGAGGATGGCTGGAAATACGTCCGGTGCTGAGCCCTTTCTTACCGATCTTCACGGACCCAAGTTGATGCTGTTCGCCTGCGGGTGAAACCATCCGAACAGAGAATGTGGTGGTGAAACCGAAGTCATCCCAGCCATCGCCTTTGAAAAAAGCGGTCCATTCGGTTTTGGACGACCTTCCTTTCTTTCCATTCTCTCGGCGAAAGATCACTGCGCCACCTCGAGAATTCTGTGAATGGTCGCGGTGAGCAGTTGTTCGGTGGTGGCTTGGCGTTGGCGAAGTTGCTCGGCGACGCGGTCGCATTGGGCGAGAAGGCGATCGACTTTGGCGACGATGCGGTGCTGTTCGGCGTGCGGTGGAGTTGGAACGACGTATTCCTCCAAACTTTTAGCTCCGAGATTTGGTTGGGCAGAACCGTTGTCGAATCGTTTGATCAGCTCCATGCCCAACGGGCTTTTCAAGTACAGATAGGCGTACCGTTGAGAAAGCCAAGAACTTAGCCGAATTATAACAAGCGAAGATGCCACTGCGCCTTCGATCAAAGGTTCGACAACTGCCGTTTTCCCAATCGTTGCCCCTCGCAAGCAATAGACTAAGTCACCGGGAATGATCTTGCCGCTACGCAACGTATTGAATTTATCGCGAGTGATGTAATTCATGCGTGATTGCGATAGCGTTCCATCTGGATCAATATGCCCGGTATTGATGAAAGGAATTCCATCGGCGACATATTCGCTTCGATTTGGGTAGTTCTTCCCTCGATCTCCATTCAAAAACTCCGCCATCTGGCCGAGCCGATACCAACGCCAGTTTGGCGGAACGCAAAATGGTGTTTCGTCATTGTTGATTGGTCGAACATGCCGAGACTTTATTTCTGGCAAAACTATCTCTTCCTCATCCGGGTCTTGCGTGACGAGTTTGCCTTGGACGGCGAGGGCGAGGATGGTTTGGCGGAGGTCGGCGAGGGTTTCGGGGCGGTCGTGGAGGATCTCGAAGTGGTCCGAGAGGCGACGCCAACTCGATGCGAGTTCCGCAGCATCGCGGCTGCTCGTCAGGCTCGCCAGCACGCTGCGGCGGCTTCGGTCGGTCAGCGACAACGTCTCCCGACGCTCCGACTCCAGCCGATCACAAATCCCCATCAAACGATCCACCTTCGACACAATCCGCTTCTGCTCGGCGAGCGGGGGAAGTGGGAATGCCAAATTGGCGACATCGTCAATCGGCAAGCGGCACGTACCGTGAGAAGATCGCTGGACGAGACTCAGGACTCTGCGTTTAAACGCTTGGAATACGAGCAGAACGAATTCGCGACTTGCTGGCATCGCCAAAACCAATGCCTTCATGTCTTGATTGATGGTCAGGTCTCTTTCAGAAACAGCCACCGGAAAGGAGTGATCCAGAATCATTCCACGAATCACCATCAATACAGAGTCTCGTGGAATCATTTTCGCGGATGAGTTTTCGACGCCTTCCGCAGATACATGGTCGATGGCATCCTCGATGTAGGGGCGTTTCATATCCTTCGGACTTACCCACGGAATATCGCCCTCCCAGTACGCGGGATTCTGTTTCGAGGGTGTACCGCCACCCAAAAACACGCCTAGATTGCCAACCGATGTTGTCGCCCACTCACACGGCCAATCAGCATGACGAGTTCGAGCGTCAGCCTGTTTTGCAGTTTTGATCCTCACACCCAATGATACGGCCAGCGTCTGTCTAGCTGCAGCGATCTCATCAAGATCTGCAGCGGCGGAATCATCGTCGTGAAGTCGCTCTGTTAGCTTTCCCGTAACGGCTAGTTCCAACATCAATTCGCGAATTGCTTTAACGCCAGCGTTGGCAAACACGAATGGGCGTAGCTCAGCTACGACCACATCGGGCTCACGTTTCAATACTTCATAATCAACAAGTTTCTCCGCAACGCTCATTCGGCTGCTCCAACCAACGCCGCTTCAAGTTCCTGCTTCAATTCGTCAATCGTTCCATCGGTTTTGGCTCGAATCGCTTTGAGCTGTTTCAATAACTTGTCTGGATCACCGGGGCCGTCTTCGACCGTGTTCGGGTTCTTGATGTCGAGGCTGTAGATGGGCCAGTAAATCTGGTCGCCGGCGGATTGCTCGTTCTTGCTCTGGTTGGTCAGCGTCTCGTGTTGCTGTTCGACCTCGGCGGCTTCCTTTTCGATCTGCTTCTTTTTCTTCTTGTCCGATTCGCTGCGGGCAGATGCTTTCAACGCCTTCAAGTTCTCGTAAATCGCCGACGCTTCGTTCTTGAGCGACTCGGCTTTGTCCCAATGCGGTTGGGCTTTGGCTTCCGCGTCGGTGCGCAACGCGGCAAAGTCGACTTTCCAGGCTTGTTCGGTTTCGACTCGGGATGCGAAGCCGTCTTTCTCGTCGCCCCACCACTCAGCGATTGGATCGAGCTCTTCCAAACGCATCGGCTTGGTTTTCGAGTAACTTTTCTGGCCCTCGGGATAACGATGCTCATAGAACCAGATCGTTTCGGTCGGTGTGCCTTCGGTGAAAAACAGCAAATTCGTTTTGATGCCTGTGTAGGGATTGAACACGCCGTTGGGCAACCGGATGATCGTGTGCAGGTTGCAGTCTTCGAGCAGCTTGCGTTTGATGACCGCTTTGACGCCGTCACCGAACAGTGTGCCGTCGGGCAAAACGATCGCGGCACGGCCACCGGGTTTGAGCAGTTTTTTGACGATCAGCGTCAGGAACAGGTCGGCGGTTTCGCGGGTTTTGACGTCGGCGGGAAAGCTGGATTCGATGCCGTCTTCCTCCATGCCACCGAAGGGAGGATTGGTGATGACGCAATCGACGCGTTCCGATTTGTTCCAATCGTTGTAGCCTCGGGCCAACGTGTTGGTGTGCTCGACTTGGCTGGGGACGTCGATGCCGTGCAGCAACAAGTTGGTAACACACAACAAGTGCGGCAGTTGTTTCTTTTCGATGCCGCGAATGCACTGCTCGATCGCGGTACGATCCTTGGCACTGGATCGCTTGGTCAGTTGCCGACGAAAGTTCTCGATCGTCGCGGTCAAGAAACCGCCGGTGCCGCACGCGGGATCAAAGACGACCTCGCGTTTCTTCAGGCTGGGATTGACGATCCGCACCATGAACTCGGTGACCGCTCGTGGCGTGTAAAACTCGCCCGCGTTGCCCGCCGCCCGGAGATCGCTTAGGACCTGTTCGTAAAGCTGCCCCAGTTCGTCGCGGTTGCCTTGGTTGTGAAAGTTGATCGCTTGATCGAGTTTCAAGATGACGTCCAGCATCAACGTGCCGGACTTCATGTAGTTGTTGGCGTCGGCGAAGACTTCGCGAACGACCTTAGCCTTGGCGGCGCGGGCATCGTCGCCGCGTGGAATGGGAAGGTCTTTCAGTTTGGGAAAGACGACGGCGTTGACGTGTTCGATCAGGTCGCTGGGTGGGATCACCGGCGCACCGTTCTTTTCCTTGGCCCAATTTCGCCAACGGCATTCTTCGGGGATGACGCTCTTGAATTTCTTGTCGGCGTCGGCCGCGTCGTCTTCCCATTCTTCTTCGCGTTGATCGAAGATCTTCAGGAACAGCATCCACGTGAGCTGCCCGATCCGTTGGGCATCGCCATCGACGCCATCATCTTTCCGCATGATGTCTTGGATGGATTTGATCGTTGACGAGAGACTCATTCTCTGGTTTGCCTGTGTGTGTCGTGGATGGAAGGAAATGAGAGTCGGTTATGCCGCCGTGGAATCATCGGGCTCGTAGAGAGCTTTTTCGAGATCGGTCAGGGCGGCGGAGTATTCATCGTTGCCGCCGAATATCTCTCGCCGGATTTGGGTCTTTGTGCCGAAGCCGGTGAACGGCGGCAATTCCAGAATCTTCGCGTCTTCGATGTCGACGATGCCGTTCTCGGCGTACTTGTCGAGCAACGCTTCCAAGACGGCGCGGGCGTCGTCGCCGTACTTCGCAAAGTAGTTGCGTTTGCGAACACGATCGGCTCGTTCGCGACGGGTCAATGGTTTCTGATCCCAAACGATATGAAGCAGCAAATCGAGCACGTCCATTTCCGCCGAACCGGGAACGGCTTCGTAGAGCGAGTCCATTTGAATGCCGACGTCGGCGAGCTCGGTCAAGACGGCTCGTTTGCGTTGGGCACTCGTCCAGCGAGAGATGAAGTCTTCAAGTTGGGCGTATTCGTGCAATAGGCAACGCTTGATTTCGTCGCGGAGGTGGACTCGGTACTCGGTCGTGCGAAGCTGGCCGCTGCCGTCGAGGTAACGCGTTTGCGTGATGCCGTCACCAACGTCGTGATCGTCGACGACGTAGCGTTGTCGCGGCGGTGGGGGCGGATCGCCGCCGGTGTCGTCATCGTCGTCGGGATCATCCGAGTCGTCGGCTTCTCCGTCGCCTTCGTCTGTGTCGTCCTCCGTTTCGTCTTCGTCGCTGTCCTCATCATCAGGCGGAACGATGTCGTCGTCGGGACCGGGTTCGTAGATCGTGACGGGTTCGCCGTCAAAGTCGGGGTCGGCGAAAAGGCGTGTCGCGCCTTTAAAATCCATGATGGTGAAGAACAGCTTGTCGTGGTCTTCGTTGATGCGTGTGCCGCGGCCGACGATCTGTTTGAACTCGGTCATCGAGTTGATTGTTTGGTCCAGCACGATCAGCTTGCAAGTTTTGGCGTCGACGCCGGTGGTCAGCAACTTGCTGGTGGTGGCGACAACGGGATACGGTTCGTCCGGGTCGATGAAGTAGCCGAGTTGATCTTTGCCTTCGCGATCGTCGCCGGTAATTCGGACGACGTAGCGACGATTGCTGGCGGCTTCGGGGATCAGGTTGACCATGGCCTGCCGCATGCGCTCGGCGTGCGGTTGGTCATCACAAAAGATGATCGTCTTGGACATCGGATCGGTGGCCTGCATGTATTGCCAGACCTTGCGAGCGACAAACTCGGTCCGCTTGGTCAACACCATTTGGCGATCGAAGTCGGTCGAGAAGAATTCGCGGTCCTCGATGACTTGGCCGGCGCGGTCGGTTTGGCCGGGCGTGGGTCGAAACCCGATCGCGTCGACGTCGCTGACAATGCGAATGACTTTGTAAGGTGCGAGGAAGCCGTCTTCGATGCCTTGTTTCAACGAGTAGGTGTAGATCGGTTCGCCGAAGTACTTGTAATTGAATTCGGGGTCGTGAACTTGTCGTTTGCCTTCGTCGTCCCGCTCGGCGGCTTTCTCTTTGGGCGTCGCCGTCAGACCGATCTGCGTTGCGGAGCCGAAGTATTCTAAAATGGTTCTCCAGGCGGAGTCTTCATTGGCGCTGCCGCGGTGGCATTCGTCGACGATGATCAGGTCGAAGAAATCGGGGGGGAATTGACGAAAGATCTGTTTGGTTTCGTCGTTGCCGGTGACCGCTTGATACAGCGAGAGATAGATCTCGTAGTTCTTCTTTGCTTCGCGATTTTGGATCTTGTGCATGACGTCGCCGAATGGGGCGAAGTCTTGCAGCATGGTTTGATCGACCAGGATGTTACGGTCGGCCAGAAACAGGATTCGTTTTTTCGCTTTGGCCTTCCATAGTCGCCAAATGATTTGGAACGCGGTGTAGGTTTTGCCGGTGCCGGTGGCCATGACCAACATCATCCGGTCCTGGCCCTTGGCGACCGCTTCGATGGCTCGATTGATGGCGACTTGCTGATAGTAACGCGGCTCGCGTCCGCTGCCGTCGTCGTGGTTGGGTTGTTGGATCAGGGACAGTGATTCTTCGGTGTCCCAGCCTTTCCATTGCAGATACTTGGCCCAGAGTTCTTCGTAGGTTGGGAACTCGTCTAGGCCGATCTCTCGTTCGATCACTTCGCCCAGTCCTGTGCGGTCGTGCATCAGGAAACCATCGCCGTTGCTGCTGAACGCGAACGGTGCGTCGACACGTTCGGCGTAGCCCAACCCCTGCTGCATCCCGTGACCGACGGGATACTTGTTCCGCTTGGCTTCGATCGACGCCAATGGCGTTTGCGGATTGGCGTATAGCATGTAGTCCGCAAACTTGGGACCACCTTCTTCGTCACGTCCTTCCAACCGGGTCGCTTTGTTGCCACGGACGACGACTCGGCCGGCGGTCAGCTTGACCTCTTCGCGAAACTGTTCTTGCGTCCAACCGGCCGCCAACAGCGCAGGCGTGATCAGCTTGGTGCAGATGTCGCGTTCGCTGTAGTCGGCGTACTTGGCTTGGGGCACCGTCTTGCCGTCCGAGTCAGGGTGAATGAATGCGACGATGGTGGCGCGGAAGATTGACTATTTTGTGCTTATAGCATACGTTCAGATTCCCCTCGCAACAATCTGGGAAGCAAACCATGCAATTCGGCGATCACGTTCGATGTTTACGCCAGCAACGCGACCTGACACAGGCAGATCTGGCTGGTCTGCTGGAGGTCAGCATGTCGTACATTTGCAAAGTCGAAAACGGGAAGCTGAGCAATGGCGAATACCCGTCGGAACGATTCATCAAACGGCTTTCCAAGTCGTTGAAGGCGAATGAGGATGAGTTGCTTCTGCTGGCCGATAAGGTGCCGACGCAAATTCGCAAACGAATTCGCCAGCGTCCCGAATTGTTCCGCAAGCTTGCCAACTGCAGCCGCCGAGAGCTCGATGAGCTCGAACGCCTGCTAGACACCGTCGTCTGACTAGCAACCTCACCGGACGCGAAATGCGGCCACCTCACTTGGAGCAACAATGACGGTCGAAGTTGGAATTTGGCGCTTGGGCGATAAGCCCGAGAAGGTGCGTTTCGTGCCGATCCCCAAAGAGGAAAAGCTCGAAGAAATCTTGGCCGCCGACTTGAGCATCCTCGACCCTCGCTTGCTGCTGATCGGACGCCAGGTAATGACCGCCTTCGGCAAGTTCATAGACCTGCTAGCGATGGACGCCGATGGCAAACTGGTCGTGATCGAGCTGAAACGGGACAAAACACCCCGCGAAATCGTGGCCCAGATTTTGGACTACGGTTCGTGGATTCGCGAGTTGGAGGACGACAAAGTCGCCTCGATCTTTGACTCGTTCATCAACAAGTATCAACCCGAGCAATCGGGGCTGAGCCTCGACGACGCCTTTCGCCAAAAGTTCGGTGCGAATGATTTGCCGGAGACATGGAACGAGGGTCACGAGTTGCTGGTCGTTGCTGGCCATTTGGACGCGAGCACCGAACGAATCGTCAACTATCTCAACGACGAGCATAGCGTCGCGATCAATGCGGTCTTCTTCCGATTTTTCATTGATGAGGGCCGCGAGTATCTCAGCCGCGTCTGGTTGATTGATCCCACGGAGGCGGAGGTTAAAGCGGTCGAAGGGAAAAGCAGCGAACCATGGAACGGCGAGTTTTATGTGAACTTCGGCGTTGGTTTGTCACGTCGCTGGGAAGACGGCCGAAAGTATGGCTATATCGCGGCGGGCGGAGGCAGCTTTTACACTCGAACGCTGGCCCTTCTGGAGCCGGGCAAACGAATATGGGTGAATGTTCCGGGAACAGGCTACGTTGCAGTCGGCGTAATCGAGGGAGAGCCAACGCCAATTCAGGAATTCAAGGTTGAACTCGAGGATGGCTCGACAAAGCCTATCACCGAAGTCATTTCGCCTTTACCCAAAATGGACCTCGCGGAAGACGAGATCGAACATTACGTGAAGGTGCGGTGGCTTGAAACTACGTCGCTTGATGACGCAATCAAAGAGAAAGGTCTGTTCGGCAACCAGAACACGGTTGCGCGACCAAAAACAGCCAAGTGGCAACACACGATCGAACGGCTCCGCAAACGTTTGCGCATCACGGATTGACTCGTGACAAAACCATTGTTGCAAACGTTTTCCATCGCCTTGCTCGCATGTCTCTTCATCGCTGCCGGCATCAATCACTTCGTGTCGCCGGACGTTTACTTGAAGATCATGCCGGCCTATCTGCCTTGGCCGTTGGCATTAATTTACGTGTCGGGGTTCTTTGAAGTGGCTGGCGGGATTGGCGTCGCGGTACCGAAGTTGCGGCGGGCGGCGGGGTGGGGATTGATCGCGTTGTTGGTGGCGGTGTTTCCGGCGAACATGGAGATGGTTTTCCACGCGGATCGGTTTCCGGACATTCCGTTTTGGGCGTTGGTGGTTCGGTTACCGTTGCAGGGGTTGTTGATCGCCTGGGTTTGGTGGGCGGCGGTGAAGCGGGTGGGGGCGACGGATGAGTGAGCTAATTCAGGTGTTGGTGATGACGACGATCGCGGGGGCGGCGATGCCGGTCGGTGGCGTGCTCGCGATGTTCGAGCGGATTTCGCCGCAGTGGATCGAGGATGAGTTCCGGCACAGCGTGATCGCGTTCGGCGGCGGCGTGTTGATCTCGGCGGTCGCGTTGGTGTTGGTGCCTGAGGGCGTGCGTGAGTTATCGCTCGGCTGGATCGTGCTGGCGTTCTTGATCGGTGGCATCTCGTTTTGGGGTTTGGAAACGGTGCTGGCTCGATCGAAGAGTTCGGCCGCTCAGTTGGTCGCGATGGTGTCGGATTTCGTTCCCGAAGCGATCGCGTTGGGCGCGGCGTTCGCTCATGGCGAAAGCACGGGCGCGTTGCTGGCGATCTTGATCGGGTTGCAAAACTTGCCCGAGGGTTTCAATTCGTTTCGAGAGTTGAAAGCCAGCGGCGGAAGTTCCGATTGGAAGATCGTCGGGTTGCTGTGTGCGTTGGTGCCGCTGGGGCCGATCGCCGGTTGGATCGGATTCAGCTATCTGTCGGCGTACCCCAAACTGGTCGCATTTGTCATGCTGTTTGCCGCCAGCGGAATTTTGTATCTGACGTTCCAAGATCTCGCACCGCAAGCCAAAGACGGCGACCGCAAGCTGCCCGCCGTCGGAGCCGTGCTGGGGTTTCTGCTCGGCGTCGTCGGCCAAGTCCTGCTGGACGGCTAAGTTGACTGCGCCCGCGTTGACCACCAGCCGGCATAGGGCGTGTTCTTGATGAGGTGGCGGTTGTAGTCGGTGTCGTCGTCCCACCACGTCGGGCCGCGTTCGCCGAGGGCGACTTTGGCGGCGTGGACTTTCGCACGGGCGGCTTTTGTTGCCGCTTCGTCGCCGGCACGTTTGGTTGTTCCCACGTCACGTCGGGCGGTCATCAAATCGTTGACCAGGGTTTGCCGCATGGTTCTATCGAGAGCCGGGTTCGTGCATCGCCAGAGTCGTTCTTTGTGAACGAAGTAGCGACCGTCGGGCGTAGTGGGGTACCTCACCGATGATCCGGACGTCGGCTAGGCCAATCGTGACAGGCCGGGCCGACGTGATGCCATGATGTAGATCGCGTAGATCACACCAGGCACGAACCCGATCAGCGTGAAGATGACGCTGATCCAGAAATGACGGTCGATGCCGAACTGCATCGCGACGGCGGCGGGCGGCAGTAGGAAGACGAGCAGGAGACGAATGAAGTCCATGGTTGGTGCTGGGCTGGAGTTACGCGTTGAGTTCCGACTGACATTCTTCAACGCATCGTTGGCAGGCCTTCGCACACGCTTTGCATTCGGGGTGGTCGTGCTTTTCGCATTCCGTGACGCACTTGCGGCAACTTTCGACGCACAGCTTCATGATCGCTTTCGACATCGGACCGCCGCGAGCATCGCTGGCCGCGCACGCTCGGCAGATGTCCGCACAGTCCATGCAAATTTGAATGCACGCCATCATGTCGTCCATGCCACTGGCCATCGCCTTCAAGCATGCCGCAACGCAATTCTCACAGTGGGCCACGCAATCCGAACACGTCAGAGCACAATCCAAATCCAATCCGTCGGCACTGGAGTGACCTACATCGTGCTTATCAGCTCGGGCGGTAGCTGCGGTCATCAAGGCGGCCGATGAGGTTGCCATGGCAGCGATTACGTTTCGACGATTCATGTTGAACTCCTTCGGAGAAAGAAAGTGCAGGGAGTGATACTGTCCGCGAGGCAGCAAACCGCATGCCCAAAACGGTTCCCATCGGCACACGGTATGCTCCTTCATGTCGCAACTCGTTTGCAAAATCGCCCGCGAGTCGGGTTTCGCGTTCGCATCCTGGCAGCGGTCCCGACGGAGAACACACCATGTCCTACAAACTATTCGCCGGCATGATCGCCACATCGACCGCGGTCATGTACGGGTTGATGTATCTGAACACCTACGCCTTTGATCACGTCGTTTGGAGCGAAACGCATTTTTACATGGCGTTGCTGATGGGGGCGACGATGGCGACGATCATGCTCGGGTTCATGCTCGGCATGTATCGAAACAAGAAAGCCAACATTGGAATCTTCATCACTAGCTTCGTGGTCTTTCTCGGAACACTCTGGTTGGTCCGCAGCCAAGAGACCGTGCAAGACGTGTCATGGATGAAAGCGATGATCCCGCACCATTCAATCGCGATTCTGACCAGCGAACGAGCCGAGATCAGCGACCCTCGCGTCCGCAAACTCGCCAACGAAATCATCGAGGCACAAAAGGAAGGAGATTGCCCAAATGAAGCAACTCATCGCGGATCTTGAACGCGATGCACCTACCGATCTTGCGTCACGATAGACAGCGGCGATGGATCACTTTGGTTCGACCGAATATCTTCCCACATCTCACGCTGACGGTCGAATTGAATCTCACTGCAGATCGGGCGGAGGAGTTTTTCGTGGATGGGGCTGCGACCGTTGGTTTCTTGAGGCAGGTTCAGCAGGGCTTCCTGGATGTCGGGAGCGAGTAGCGAGAGGGCGCGGATTTGCGACATGCGTGGTTGCGTGACGTCGTACAAGATCGCTAGCTCGGTTGCGTCTTTGGCTTCGCCGCTGCGGATCATTTCGTCGAACCGGATCGCCAACGCCATCAATCGCGACACGCGTGGGATCTTGCCCCGGCGTTTGGGTTTGTCGGCCGGATCGTTCTCGCCCGCCGGCTTGATTGTCTTGCGGCTTCGGGCCTTCAGCTTGAAGTCGACTTTGCGTTTGATGATGGTCATCGGGTTGTCTCGTTGGGTTCGGGTGCGGGGTTGAGTTCTTGTGTCAGTGATTTGATTCCGGACGGATGCAGCGTGATCGCGATCGTGCTGTCGTCCGCGTCGAACTCGACTCGCTCGACCAGCAAGTTCAAAACCTGAATTCGCTCGGTCGTCGTCAACGCATTCCAGACGTTGTCGAAGTCCGCGAACGCGGCGTTGATGTCCGTTTCGGTGAAGCTCTGTTCGCGAAGCGTTTCCGCATCGCCACGGACGGTCGCGAGGGTTCGTTCGACCGACGCGACTTGTTCGTGAAGCGTTGCCAACCGGTCCGTCGCAACGCTGGTCGTGTCGGCGTCGCCGGTCATCCGTGCGATTTCTTCGTGACAACGCGTCATCTTGGCAACCAAGGACCGTTCCTGCGAAACAAGGGCTTCCAGTTCAGAATCGCCTTGCGTTTGCGATTGCTGCAACACGTCGCGGCGTAGCTCGGCGTCCGACGCGATGCAGCGGATGTGGTCGACCACCGCGTCTTCCATCTCGCCGGCCGGCAGGGACGGGAACGGACAATTCTTGTAGCCGCGTTTGATCGCCGTCTGACAGGTGTAGTAACGGTAGACTCGCGAATCACGACGAGCGACGTTGTGGACCATCGCCTTGTTGCATTGCGGGCAGACCAACAAACCTCGCAACAATGCGTCGTACTTGTTCGCGATCCGATTGCCTTTGCCACGGCTATTGCTTTTCAGCAAAGCCTGTACGGCGTCGAAGACCTTCCGATCCACGATCGCTTGATGCTCGCCCTTGAACGTTTGGTCCTTGTGTTTGATCCGGCCGATATAGAGTGGGTTCTTCAGCAGGTAATGAACCGACGATTTATCGAACATGTATCCGCCACGGACTTTGCCGGTGCGAGTTCGCCAAGACTTGTTGAACCATCCGAGCCGCTGCAATTCATCCACCACCGGCAGCAACGATTGCATTTCCAAGTACATCGCAAAGATTCGCCGCACGTGAACGGCCTCGTCGGCGTTGGTAACCAACTTGGGGCTCGGCCCGGTGCGGTCGACGTCATAGCCCAGCACGGGAATGCCGCCGGCCCATTTGCCTCGTCGACGCTGGCCCGCGATCTTGTCGCGAATCCGCTCACCGATGATCTCTCGCTCGAACTGGGCGAACGAAAGCAGAATGTTCAACGTCAGCCGGCCCATCGAGTGAGTCGTGTTGAAATGCTGCGTGACGCTGACGAAGGAAACGTTCTGTTCATCGAACGTTCCCATGATTCGCGAGAAGTCGAGCAGCGATCGACTGAGCCGGTCGACTTTGTAAACGACCACACAGTCAATCTCGCCGGCTTCGATGTCGGCCAGCAACCGGGCCATCGCCGGACGCTTGAGGTTGCTGCCCGAGTAGCCGCCGTCGTCGTAGCGGTTGGGCAGCGCGACCCAGCCTTCTTGCGATTGGCTGGCGATGTAGTTCTCGGCCGCGTCTCGCTGCGAATCGAGCGAGTTGAATTCCTGCTGCAGGCCTTCTTCGTGCGACTTTCGAGTGTAGATGGCACACCGAATGGTCGCCGGTTGTTTGTTGGGTGCTTCACTCATTCTGGCTTCCTCCCCAATCGAAAGAACACGAACCCGTTGTAGCTGCATCCGGACACCTTCTTGGCGACCGCCGTGAGTGACCGAAACCGTTCACCTTCAAATTCAAAGCCGTCGGTCAGCACCAAAACGCGAACCATCTTTCCTTTGTGCAACCGTTCGACGTAGTTGCCCGGCGGTGGCAGTCGCGGATCCCAATCGGCGTAACCGTCTTCCTGGGCCGGCACGCGCCGCAAGGTTTTCAGTGCCTCGGGCTTCGGCGCGGTGACACGTACGTCCGCGTTCATGGCCAGTTGCCTGGCTCGCTGCCGTGCTTCGACACTCAGTCCGCCTTCATCGTTGACCTGCAACCGCCAAGCGATCCGCCGCAACAAGTAACGTCGATGCCGGCTTCGACATTCTTCATCGAAGACGACTTCGTATTTCGCCCGCAGTTGGTCGATGGTCATGTCGTCGAGTGCCGCGATCTGCAATTCAGTCTCCGGTTTCATCGCTTCGCCTCCGTTTGCGTGTTGTGTTGTTGTTCTTTCGCTGCCGCGTCGTCATTGGCCGCATTGCGGCTTGCTTCGGTATCGGGCACCGGTTCGCCGGCTGCTTCCATGGCTCTCACGCGAGCGACGCCGCGGGCCAGGATCGCGGCGACTTGTTCATCGTTCGACTGGTTCATTCACTTCTCCACCGAATCGTGGTCTGTTCTTCAATCGTCTTTCGGACCATCCGAGAGACCGTTTGGAACAGAGAGCGGTGAGTTGGAACGGAACTCAAGCCGAGCGGGTAAAGAGTTCGCAGAAGTTTTCAAAACAGGCGACGGATTGCGCAAACGCCACCGCAAAACGCCCCGAGCCAAGACGGCGGCCAGCCGTTGCCGCCGCTCACTCGGCGAGAGAGCCGAGTCATTCAAAGAAGAAATAGGATCACCATTTGGAAACGAGCATCGAAGTCACCGAGCCAGACCAAACAGCCCAGCCAGGTAACCTATGCCGCGTTTTTCAAAACGTGCTCGCAGAACCACCCAAGACAATCAAAACAGCAATCGCACCCCCACCCAAGAACCACCGTGCGCAACCAAACCAATGGATTTTCCAATCACTTCAACGGTAATCACTCGCAATTGCATCACCGAAGACGCCGACCAAGGCTCCCGCTTGGTCAGCGACCGAAGCCCACAACTTCTCTGAAAGTTCCAAAAGCTTTCAGACCCACAAGTGAACGAAAGGTCGGCATGGTTTCCATGCCGGCCTTTCTTCGTTTTTACGCCGTGTTTTGCGGTGCTTGCGAGTTCGCCGCTGGTTGGTCGCGTTCTTCGTTTCTTGGCTGTCGGTGTGGGCGGGGGCGACCGCAGGGTTATGGGATAGCGGCGTTTTTGGCCGTTTTCTCTGTTTCTTCGTTTCTCTGTCGGTCCGGGTTAAGAGTCGTCCGACTCTCCCAGACGGTCCGGATACGGAAAGGATTTACGCGGCAAAACGCTGGGTTTCTGAGCGATTCTCGATTGAGGGGGCAACTGCCGGCTCATTCTGCGGCGGAGAAACAGAGAAACGTCAGGTAATGTGATTCTTGAACGTACGGAACGACTCGAACGGTCCGAAAGCTCGTCAGGGCGTAGGAGTGTGTGAGGGCAGTTGTAAATCGCTCATCGCTCTCGGCACTGGTCGAGTTTGGCTGGGATCGTGCCGTCGACAGGGCGTAGCTGAGCTGGATTTGCTGAGCGACGACGGTCGAATTGATCGCGCCGAAGGCCAGCTTTCAGATCGCGATCGCAAAACGTTGAAGAAAATGTTCGCGGGTGCTGTAAGGCGGGTCACGGACGTCGGTATTCCCTCTCAGTCGCGGATGACGAGCGACGACGAATCTTTCCACACAAGCCTTCTCGGAGACAGACACATGACTTTCGACATCAACAATAAAACGGTTTTGGTCACAGGTGCGAATCGCGGCATCGGACGGGCGATCGTCGAAGAAGCAATCGCTCGCGGGGCCGGGAAGGTTTACGCCGCCGTGCGGAATGTGGATTCGGCAGCGACGTTGGTAGCCGAGCACGGCGACAAAGTGGTTCCAATTCGCGTCGATTTGCAGGATGCGGATTCGATCACCGAAGCGGCCAAGGTCGCAAGCGATGTGGACGTGGTCATCAACAACGCGGGTGTCGCGACGAACAGCGAAGCTCTTGATGGCGATGCATTTACCAATCTGGAATTCGAGCTGGACGTGAACCTCTACGGTTTGCTGCGTATTGCACACGCATTTTCACCGGTTCTGAAGGCAAACGGTGGCGGTGCTCTTGTCCAGTTGAATTCGGCCGTTTCGGTAAAGGCTTTCTCCAACGTTGCGACCTACTCCGCATCAAAAGCCGCCAGCTATTCAATGACTCAATCGCTGCGAGAATCGCTCGCTGATCAAGGGACCCATGTCGTCAGCGTGCATCCCGGTCCCATCAAAACCGACATGGCCGATTCCGCTGGCTTTGGTGAGATCGCCGAACCGCCCTCGTTTGTGGCCAACGCGATTTTCGACGCCATTCGTGACGCCCATTTTCACGCCTGGCCCGATTCCATGGCCAAACAGATTGGTTCGGCCTATCAGAGCTTTGCCGAGAACGTGGTCGAGGCGGACATGTCGGAAACACCGACTTGATCGAGCCATCTACGGCATCGTCCGCTGAAAGGTTAAACTCGCCATTAACCTCGAATGCAATTTAGATGACAGAATCTCCCATCACCCGAGCCAGTTTAGTGCTTCGGCTCCGCGATCGCGATGATCATGGAGCGTGGGGAGATTTTGTCGACAGTTACGGACCGATGTTGTACCGATTCATCCGCAGTCGAGGGCTGCAGGACTCAGATGCTTCCGATTTAGTCCAGGATGTCATGCGAAGCGTCGGCATGGCAATCGGACGGTTGGACTATGCCAAAGAGAAAGGCGGCTTTCGAGCTTGGTTGTTCACGATCACTCGCAACAAGCTGTCGACGTACTTCGAGAAACGCAAGCGTATCGGCCCGACCGCGAACGACACCGCTCAGTTCGAGATGCTCGGGCAGATCGCCGGCAACGATGAACTGCAGCAGCAATGGGAGCTCGAACATCAACGCCAACTCATCGCCCAAGCGATGGCGGATTTGAAACCGACGATCGAACCGAAAACTTGGTCGGCGTTTGAACTGACCGCCATCGAAGGCATGTCGGCCGAAGAAGCCGGCAAACAAACTGGCATGTCAAAAGGGGCTGTCTACGTTGCTCGCAGCCGCGTGACGGCGAAGCTGCGGAATGCCATTGAAACACAAATCAACGACGAGTCATGAACGCCATCGCCGATCACCTTTCGGAACCTCAGCTACGCGACCTTATCAACGGCAGCGTTGATGAGCAGTCCGCTGCGTCGTGGGAGAAGCACCTCGAGGATTGTGGTCACTGCCAAGACGCACTGCAAACGATGGCGACCGGAGAAATTCCGATCGACTCGCTCGTCGCCGATGTGAAGTCGCTCAACCCACCGGACCAGTCCGCCTATTGGCCGGCGATCAAAGCCATCGACGAAGAGATCAAGACTTCGTTGTCCGGCATCTCGACCAGCGCCGCCGACACGCCAGCCGAAGGAACGTCCAGCGTTGCCGATACTGACGGCGGTCTGCCGTTTGTCCCCGCAAAACCAACCGGCGATCTTGAATTCCTCGAACCGTCAGACGATCCGGCCTACATCGGAAAGCTACATCATTTCCAGATCGCTCGCGTAGTCGGACGTGGTGGCATGGGCATCGTGCTCGAAGCGTTCGACACACATCTGCAACGCAGCGTCGCGATCAAGGTTCTCAATCCGCAGTATCAATCCAACGACATTGCCCGGCAACGGTTTTGCCGCGAAGGTCGAGCCGCTGCCGCGATCGCTCACGAACACGTCGTGTCGATGTATCAGGTCGCCAAGGCCCAAGAAGGCGAAGTCGCGTACTTGGTCATGCAATTGATCGACGGTGATACGCTGGAGAATCGTTTGCGAGATGGCCAACCGCTGCCTCCCAACGAAGTCGCCCGCATCGCGATGCAAACCGCCGCGGGGCTTTCGGCTGCTCACGAACGTGACATGGTTCACCGCGATATCAAGCCGGCCAACATTCTGATTGAAACCAAAACCGATCGAGTGAAATTAACGGACTTCGGTTTGGCTCGCACGACTGACGATGTGAAGCTGACCGAGACCGGCATGGTCACCGGAACGCCACTGTACATGTCGCCCGAACAAACCCTCGGCGAAACCGCCGATGAACGCAGCGACCTGTTTTCGCTCGGCGCGGTCATGTACGAAATGGCGACCGGCGTCGCTCCGTTCCAAGCTCCGTCGGCTCTCGGCGTGATGCAGAACATCATGAACGTCACGCCTGACGCCCCGCACAAAGTCAACGCCGGTATCACGCGTCCGTTGTCCGATCTGATCATGTCGCTGCTGGCGAAGAAACCGGCCGACCGACCCGAATCGGCATCATCGGTAGCGACGGCACTCGCCTCGATCGTCAACGAGTACGGTCCGATCTCGCCACTGCAAGTTCCCGCAGTCGCGGCCAGCGAAGTGAAAAAGCTCTCGGGCAGCTATCGGCGTCTCGAACGTCGCTGGGTCTTGGCCGCTTGGCTTGCCGGAGTCGTCGGATTGCTGATTGCCGTCGGCACCTTCATCGCGATGCGTCCCGATTCCGGTGACAACTTTCCCTCGGTCGTATTGCCTGACAATCCCGGCACGGTTTGGTCCATCGACTTCGCACCCGACGGCAAGCAGATCGCAGCGGCGGTTGAAGACGGCAGCGTTCGCATTTGGAACGTCGCTGATCAAAAGTTGCTCAAGAGCTTTAATGCTCATCGCGGCATCGTTTGGACAACGGCGTATCACCCTGATCGTCCGATGTTGGTGACCAGCGGCGACGATAGCCTTGTCAAATTGTGGGACACCGACACGTTTGATCTGATCCGGCAATGGAAAGCGACCAGTGCCGTTCGCGGCGTCGCATTTTCACCCGATGGAACTCGCATCGTCGCGGGCGATCGCGACGGCCAACTGCACGTTTACGATCTCGACAGGGGTGAAGAGGTCGCGACGACAACTCACGAAGGTTCGATTCTCGGCGTCGACTATTCCGCCGACGGCAAGCTGATCGCCAGCGTCGGAAGCGACAAAATTGTCCGCCTGTTCGATGCTGACACGTTGGAACTGCGTCAATCCATGACCGGTCACGACGGCCCGATCTACAACGTCAAGTTCGCCCCCGTCGGCGACAAACTCGCCACGGTCGGTTGGAACAAGAACGTGCGAATTTGGAACAGCGAAACCGGAACGCAAACCAGCGAGCTGATCGGCAGCGAAGGCGACATCTGGGGCGTGTCGTTCTGTGCCGACGGCACGCACTTGGTCACCGGCGAACAAATGGGAGCCGCCCGAGTCTGGGAGATCGCCACCGGCGACGCCGTCGCGACCCTCCGCGGTCACACCTCCGCCGTCCACAACGTCTCGCTCGACCCCACCGCCCACCGCATCGCAACGAGCAGCCGCGACGGCACCATCCGCGTTTGGGACATGAGCGGGTTGGAGCCATAGTGGCCCGGTGGTCCCCACCGTGAGTTTTGCAATCACGTTGGGGACCAACGTGCCACGATGAGCAAGATCGTTCTATCGGCGGGATGGGAAGCGTTCTAGTTTCGATGCTCGGTTCCCTGCGGCGGTGTTTTCGCAGAAAATGAAGGCTGACTGATTCTTCAACAAAATTGAATGCTTATCGCCGATGGAAACGCTTGCAAACTCATCGAACGTGCCCGAGTCAGATCCAGAAAGGCATCGACAGCGACATTACCCAAGTTTTGCAAGCTGGGTGCGTCACTACGATGGCCCTCAGGAGATCTTCTCTCAAGACGCTTCCGTGTGCGGACACTACACGCTAACCCACTCTCGATTGGGCGAAGCCTTCTCGGATCCTGCCACGCCGGACCTTGTTCTTGGTCTGATCTCTGCTGGCAGGGCGACGCATGACAATCAACTCGATTTTGGATTTGGTCGTTTTGAGTGTCGTCCGCGAGCGGGAATGATCGCCCTTTTCGCACCTGACGTACCGACGGAAATTGCTGGCCCTGGACCGTATGACTTTTTGACGCTCAGTTCCCCGTGGTCAAAACTGAGACCCCAGTTGGAAAGCTTTCTGGATCGCGATTGCACGCATTTGCCGCCCCACCTTCACACGGAGATGTTCTACGACGCAATCATCGAGGATTCGATTCGCTCGCTGCATCGTCTTTCTCAAAGTGATGCAGCTGATGAACAAATTGCGTTTGACGAACAGGTCAATTGGATCTTGCTGCGATTGATTGAACTGGGCGGATTGAAGACGCCGCTGCTCAAGCCGAGGGCCAAGCTTTCCCAACGAGACCTTTGCCGCGTCATCGACTTTATAGAGCACAAAAATGGCGTTTCGCTTTCGCTAGACGAATTGGCGAACGTCGCCGATTGCAGCCGCTTTCACTTTTCGCGACTGTTCAAGGCCACGACGGGAAGCTCGCCGATGGAGCACGTTTTGCGTTGGCGGATCGGCCGTGTGAGAGAGGCGTTGATGAAGGATGAAGAAGCATCGCTTGCCGCGATCGCGACCGAATGCGGGTTCGCCGATCAAGCCCACATGGGTCGGCATTTCAAGCGAATCGTTGGCACTACGCCCCGGACTTGGAGGGAGAAGGCATGAACTCGGATTTTTTGAGCTACTCCGCTTGGGCAAAAAACGCTGACTTTACAAAACAGGCCCAGTCCGTTGAAATTCCTGAGATCGCTGAGACGGATATATCGTGTTGCAGAGTGCGTCTGACGGAAATGTTCTCAGACCCTCCGACCCCGGACCTGCATATTCAGATGTTGGTGGGTGGAGCCACCCGTGGAAACATCGACGTCGGGCACGGTCGCTTTGATCTTGGGCACTCGTTGAATTCCTTTGGCGTTGCCCCGGCCCATCAATATGCTGATATTCGCGGAGACGGAGATTGCGAGTTTTTAATCGTGAGTTGCCCGTGGCAGCTTATTCAGTCTTGGTTTCTAGAATCGGATGTCGGTGAACACGATTGTTTCGGTCGAGTCCATTCACAGGTAAACATTGATCCGCTGGTCGAGTCGCTGGTAAAGAACGTTTGGCGACAAGCGATTGGACATAGTCCAAACGGACGGCTCTTTGTCGAATCGGCGATGCAATCGCTTGTCATGCGGTTGCTTGAGCTTGGAGAGTGTCTGCCCAAGTCGACAAACCCCTTTAAATCGGGTCTGTCAACCGACGCGCTGGCCCGAGTGATTGACTTGGTGCAGAGTAGTTTCGCTGAAGACCTGTCAATCGGAATGTTGGCGAACGCGGCGGGCAGCAGCAAGTTCTACTTCAGTCGGCAATTCGCGATATCGCTCGGCGTCTCTCCCTGGGAGTACTTGACGCGAGTGCGGATCGAACGAGCAAAAGCGATGCTGTCGGGTGCTCCCACACTGAGTATTGCGAATGTGGCATTGAATTGCGGATTCTCGGACCAATCACACATGGGCCGCCACTTCAAACGCATCGTGGGCACGACACCGCAAAAGTGGCGTCGCAAATAGCGGCACTTTGAGCAAGATCGTTCTATAGCCATTCGCGATAGGGTTGTAATATCACAAGAAGACAATTCGTTTCTCAAATCTCTCTGGAGAATCTCGTCCATGGGACAGAAATACAATCGACTCGACAAAGACCAAGCCGCTCTGTTGCTGGTCGATCACCAATCGGGATTGATCTCGCTGGTTCAAGACTTCACGCCCGATGATTTCAAGAACAGCGTGATCGCATTGGCCGACATCGGCAAGTTTTTCAACCTGCCGACCGTGATCACGACTAGTTTTGACGAAGGCCCCAATGGACCGATTGTGCCGGAGATTGTTGAACGGCATCCAGACGCGCCGTTCATTCATCGTCCCGGCCAAATCAACGCTTGGGACAATGAAGATTTTGTGAAGGCCGTCGAGGCGACTGGGCGGAAGCAATTGATCATCGCCGGCGTCGTGACGGATGTCTGTGTTGGCTTCGTGACGCTATCAGCCATCGAAGCGGGCTACGACGTGTTCGTGGTGACGGACGCATCGGGGACGTTCAACCAAACTGTTCAGCAAGCGGCTTGGAATCGCATGTCGGCGGCCGGTGCCCAGATGATGAACTGGTTTGGCGTTGCGTGCGAATTGCATCGCGATTGGCGAAACGACATGGAAGGCCTCGGCAACTTGCTGTCGAACCATCTGCCCAACTATTGCAACCTGATGACCAGCTACGCGAAGCTGCAAGAAGCGAAGCAGGGCTAGCCAGATGCCAGGCATCCACTGCGCCATCACACGCATCGTTCGCGAAGGCAAGGAAGCCGAGTTTGAAGAAGCATTGAAAAGCTTCGTCGCTCGGTCGATGGGCCATCACGGAACCACGGGAGCCCACCTGTTGCGACCGACCGATGCGAGTCGGCCGCGTGAGTACGGCATCCTGCGATCGTTCGGCAGCGAAGAACACATGGCCGAGTTTTACGCTTCGGATTTGTTTGCCGACTGGCAGGCCGAAGTCGCCGACTTGGTCGAAGGCGATCCGGTGCATCGCAATTTGCATGGTCTGGAAGCGTTTTTTCGCGGTGATTCCGGCAAGACACCACCGCGATGGAAAATGGCCGTGGTCACGTGGCTGGGCGTTTTTCCTGTCGTGCTGTTTTGGTCGCGACTGCTGGCACCGCAGCTTTCGTTCATCCATCCAGTTTTGGTGACCGCTGTCGTGGTCCTTGCGGCGGTGATCACGTTGACATGGCTGGTCATGCCCAATTTGACGAAATGGTTTGCGGGCTGGCTGCACAAGCCATAGTGGCGCGTTGGTCCCCAACGTGTGTGAACTCTTCACGGTGGAGACCACCGTGCCACTATTTTTCAAAAGCACATCAACATGACAATGAATCGAATCGCTTTCATCGTTCTCGTCGTCGCATTTGCGACAGCCAACCGCGTCATCGCACAGCAACCCGACTACACCGGCCAACCGAACGACACGTTCGTTCCCGAAGAGGCCGACGTCGCCGACACGATTCTTTTCAACGCAGACATCTACACCGGCGTTGAAAGTCAATCGAATGCCAACGCATGTGCGATCGCGGACGGCCGGTTCGTTCGTGTTGGTGATCGCGCGGAGGTCGAACAACTGAGGACGGACAAAACGAAGGTCATTGACCTGCAGGGGCGGACCGTCATTCCCGGTTTGAACGACTCGCACATCCACGCAGTTCGTGGCGGTCGCTTCTACAACCTGGAATTACGATGGGACGGCGTTCGTTCGTTGAAAGAAGGCCTCGAAATGATCCGCGAGCAAGTCGCTCGAACGCCGAAGGGTCAATGGGTGCGAGTGATCGGTGGTTGGTCGCCGTACCAATTCGAGGAGCGTCGCCTGCCAACCGTTGCCGAACTCAACGAGGTCGCCCCGGACACGCCGGTGTACGTCATGTTCCTGTACAGCGTCGGCTTCTTGAACCAATCCGGCTGCGAAGCTCTCGGCATCACCGAGGACACTCAGCCGCCCAATGACCAAAGCCGCTACGTGTTCACCGACGGCGGAGCGGAATTGTACGCCGAACCCAACGCGATGATTCTTTACAAGACGATCGGAGCGTTACCGGCGATGTCGGTCAACGATCAAATCAATTCGACCAAGCATTGGTATCACGAGTTGGCTCGCTTTGGTTTGACGAGTGTCGTCGATGCGGGCGGCGGCGGTCACAACTTCCCCGACAACTACATCGCGACCGAAGTGCTCGCGCGTCGCGGCGAGATGCCGATGCGGGTCAGCGTCTATTTGTTCCCGCAAACACCTGGCAAGGAGTTCGTTGACTTTCGACGTTGGTTGCAGGCGAATGAACGCGACTACAACGACGCGATGCGAACGCTGCACGGGTACACGGTTCGTGGCGGTGGCGAGTATCTCGTTTGGGCAGCCGGTGACTTTGAAAACTTTCTTTCGCCGCGTCCCGAGTTGGAACCGGATATGAGGGAACAGTTGCTACCGGTCGCTCGGCTGTTGCTGCGGAACAACTGGCCGATCCGTCAGCACGCGACCTACGACGAATCCATCCGCCAATTGCTTGATGTTTTTGAAGAACTGGACCAGAACGAAATCGACTTCGCCGGCCGTCGCTGGGCGATTGATCACGCCGAAACGATCTCGCCCGAAAGCATCGCTCGCGTGAAGGCACTCGGCGGCGGCGTGGCGATTCAAAACCGAATGGCGTTTGCGGGTGAATACTTTTTGCAACGGTACGGCGAAGAAGTCACCGCCCAATCACCACCGCTGCGAAAGCTGGTCGATAGCGGCATTCCGCTCGGGGCCGGCACCGATGCGACCCGCGTTTCCAGCTACAACCCGTGGTTGTCGTTGTACTGGATGGTGGCCGGTAAGACCGTCGGTGGCACGCGGTTGTATCCGAAAGAAAACTGTTTGACTCGCGATGAAGCCTTGCGTCTTTACACGACCGGCAGTGCTTGGTTCAGCGGCGAGGATGGAATCAAAGGCCGCATCGCTCCGGGGCAATTCGCCGACTTGACCGTGTTGTCGGATGACTACTTTTCGGTCGACGCGGAACAGATCAAAGACATCGAGTCGCTTTTAACGATGGTGGATGGCCGAGCTACCTACGCGTCGAAAGAATTTGCTGAACTCGATCCCGAGTTGCCCGCCGTCAGCCCGACGTGGTCGCCGGTGGCTCACTTCGGTGGCTATGCGAAGTGATAGTAGCACGTTGGTCCCCAACGTGAACGCGACTAGGCAAACACGTTGGGGACCAACGTGCCACTATAAACAAGGAACCAAACCAATGATTCGACTACGCAAAGCAAACGAGCGCGGCCACGCCGAACACGGTTGGCTCAATAGTTATCCCACGTTTTCGTTCGCGGGCTATCGAGACCCCAATCATATGGGTTTCCAAAGTCTGCGAGTGATGAACGAGGACCGCGTCGCACCCGGTCAGGGCTTCGGCACGCACGCTCACGACAACATGGAAATCATCTCCTATGTGCTCGATGGAGCATTGGAACACAAAGACTCGATGGGCAACGGCGAAGTGCTCGGGCCGGGCGAGTTTCAGTGCATCAGTGCCGGCACGGGAATCGAACACAGCGAATTCAATCCTTCGTCGGACCGCCCGGTTCATTTTTATCAAATCTGGTTGATCCCGAATGAACGCGGTCTAGCACCGACCTACCAGCAACAACGCTTCCCCGACGATCAACTTGCCGATCAACTGCGATTGGTTGCGTCGCCAGAGGGTCAAGACGGATCGCTTGTCATCCACAGCGATGCGCGTGTTTATCTGTCCAAGCTGACGAAAGACGTTAAAGTCGAAATTCCAACCCAAGCCGATCGTCATGTGTGGTTACAGGTGCTTCACGGCAGCGTCGATCTGGCGGGCCACCGATTGGAAACAAGCGACGCCGCCGCCGTCAGTGAGGAGACGGCACTGACTTGCCAAGCGATCACCGATGCAGAAATCATGGTTTTCGATCTTGCCTAAGACAGTTCAAGCTCGACTCCACTCACCGAAGTAACTTTGATGCCTCTACATGACTTCATCGACGATCTCTCGCCGGCCATCGACACGATGGAAACGAAAAACGTCTTGACGTTCTTGACCGACGACTGCGTGTTGCAACCGGGCAACCAAGACAGCGTTCGTGGAACCGAAGCCGTCGCTGAAGTCTTCGACAGCCTCTACGCCAGCATCCATTCGATCAAGCACACCATCGACGACAAGTTCGCGGTGGATGATACGGCGGTTTATCGCGGCAGGGTATCGTATCGTCGCATGGACGATTCCGATTTGACGGTTCCGTTCTGCGACGTCTTCAAAGTCCGCGACGGCAAGATCGCAGAGTATTTCATCTACATCGACTGGCACGAGTTGTTCAGCGTCAAACTCTGAGTGACGGATCATCATGAATTTCAAACGAAAATGGATTTTCGTCGCCCTCACGGTCGTCTGCTGTGTTGGTCGCGCTTTTGGGCAAGACGCCACTCCAAATACCGTTCTGGCCATCCCCGAAACGGGTCCTGTTCGGGAACGCGTCGACGTCGATCCCGACGAAGCGTTGCTCGAGCGGCTACTACCCCTTGATCCATCGGTGCTGAAGATCAGCGGAGAGTTTCGCGAGCAATTTGAGTCGTGGCGGAACCGTGAGTTCGGTTTCGCGGAGGATGCCGACGACGACTACTTGTTGCAGCGGCTCTATCTGGACATCGACTATCGGCCGACCGATTGGTTTCGAGCTTTCACCGAGGTCGGCAGCTCGTTCAAATTTGGATCGCCGTTTGAAGCCTCGCCGATCGACGAAGATCCGTTCTACTTCCAGCAACTGCTGGCCGACGTGACGTTGATCGAAGGTGACCGCGGGCGGCTATCGGCCCAAGTCGGCCGCCAAACTTTCTCGTTGGGTTCGGGCCGTTTGGTCGCAACGCGAAACGGTCCCAACATCCGACGCAGCTTTGATGCCGCGAGACTCATGTTTGAGAACGATCAGTTCGAGACGCAGTTTATCGTTGGTTCCGATGTCAACTTTGGTGGCGATGCGTCTGACAACGACCCTTCGACCGACCGACTGCTCTGGGGAAGCTACTCGACGATTCATAGTGGCACGTTGGTCCCCATCGTGAAGAATTCTGAGAACACGTTGGGGACCAGCGTGCCACTATCTTTGGACGCTTTCTACCTTGGCTACCGCAACAAGGATGCCCGGTTCGATTCGGTCGCTGGCGACGAGCACCGCCACTCGTTCGGAATGCGTTTCTTCGGCGTCCGAAACGGGTGGGACTACAACATCGAACCGATTGTGCAATTCGGTTCGATTGCCGACGACGAAATCTTCGCATGGACGATTGCCAACGTTGCCGGCTACACCTTCGCCGAAGTCCCACTCAAACCACGACTGGGAATGAAGTTCGACGTCATCAGCGGCGATCGCAGTCCAGGCAACGGACGGCTCGGCACGTTCAATGCTTTGTACCCAAACAACAGCTACTTCAGCGAAGCCGCCGCGTTCTCGCCGGCCAACCTCTACGACTTGAACCTCAACCTCGACGTCGAACTTACCGAAAAGCTAACCGCCGTCGTATTGTGGGATTTCTTGTGGCGGTTCAGCACCGAAGACGCGATTTATGTTCCGCCCGGCGTCCCCGCGATCGCGGGCGATGCAACCGATGCTCGCTACATCGGCGACACGATCTCGATCGCTCTCGAATGGCGACCAATCCAATCCATCGAAACCACCGCCGCCTACGTTCACCTTGAACCCGGCGACGCCATCACCGACGCCATCACCGACGCCGGCGGGAAGCAGGCCGACTTTGTTCTGTTGTGGGCAACCTGGTTCTTTTGATCGTGGCACGTTGGTCTCCAACGTGATGTCCGTATTCACGTTGGGGAACAACGTGCCACTATGGGTTCGCGATCACTCGGTGGACGAATTGAACGCAGATGCTGCCTTCGCCGACGGCGCTGGCGACTCGCTTGACGCTGTTGGCTCGAATGTCGCCAATCGCGAAAACTGCGGGCAGGCTTGTTTCAAATGGTTCGGGCGGGCGTTTTTCATTCCATTCGTTTTCGGCGATAACATCTTGACCGGTGCAGATGAATCCGTTGGCGTCGGTGAGCACGCAACCGTTTAGGAAACCAGAATTCGGCACCGCGCCGATCATCAAGAACAGATGCTTGATGTCGTTGGTTTTGACTTCGCCGGTATCCCGGTTCGTCCAAGTGATCTGTTGCAAGCTCGGTTCGCCGGCGAGCTGCGTGATTTCGGTGCGCGTGTGCAACGTGATCTTTGATGAGGCTTCGATGCGACGGATCAAGTAGTCCGACATCGTTTCGGAAAGCCCGTCGCGGCGGACCAGCAGGTGAACGTGTTTGGTCTTGCCGGACAAGTAGATGGCGGCTTGGCCGGCCGAGTTGCCGCCGCCGACCACGACGACTTCGTTGCCTTCGCAAAGCCCCGCTTCAATGGCGGTTGCCGCGTAGTGGATGCCGCGGCCTTCGTACTTGGAATCGTTCGACAAGCCGAGTTTGCGGTAAGTCGCTCCGCTGGCGATGACGATCGAGCGAGCCGACACCGGCGGGCCGCCTTCGACTTGAACTTCATACGGCGGTTTGTCGCCGACGACGCCGGTGACTTGCATCGGAAGGGCGAGCGTTGCACCGAACTTTTGTGCTTGAATCTGCGCCCGACCGGCGAGTTCTTGGCCGGACAAACCATTGGGGAACCCGAGGTAGTTTTCGATCTTGCTGCTCGTGCTCGCTTGGCCGCCGGGAGCCTCCCGTTCCAGAACCACCGTCGACAAACCTTCCGACGCTCCGTACACCGCCGCGGCCATCCCGCCCGGTCCGCCACCGATCACGGCAAGGTCATAGCAACGGCCCGCGGTCGGCCACTCGACGATGCCGACCGCTTCGGCGACTTGCATGATTGACGGCTTTCGCAAGACTTCTTCGCCGTGACATAGCAACATTGGCAGGTCGTCGGCGGTCGCGTTATGCTTGGACAGGATCTTATCGGCGATCGGTTCGTCACCATGAAAGATGGTTTGAGCCGGATAGCCGTTGCCACGAAGGAAGCGACGGATTTGCAAAGTGAGCGGGTCGTTGCGATGACCGAGCAGGATCGAACCGCCGAGGTTCTGCTGGAGAATCCCAAGACGCCGAATGATGAAGGCTCGCAAAACGATCTCGGCGATGTCTGGTTCGGCCGCCAGCAGTTCACGAAATTGCTGACGGTTGAAGCGGATGGCTGTCGTTTCGCCCGCGGTGCGTCCGGCGACCAAGACTTTTCGATCGCTGAACAAGTCGATCTCGCCGGTGAACTGGTTGTCACAGTGTTTGGTAAAGACCTGTGCCGCGCCATCGCAGTCGTAATCAAAGATCTCGATGCAGCCTGACAGAACGATGAAGAAATCGGCTTGCCGTTGGCCACGCTCGAACACGCGAGTTCCATCGGCCATCGTTTGAAGCGAGCCGAACCGCGTGGCACGGTCGATCTGTTCCTGCGAAAGCGTCGGGAAGGCTTCGCGATCACGTCCGGTCGGAACGGCGGGTCGATTCATGATGATTCTCAAATAGTGGCACGTTGGTCTCCAACGTGATGGATTGATTCATTCACGGTGGAGACCACCGTGCCACTATTGTGCTACGATTCGCCTCATGAAGAAAGGACGACTCGAAGCATTCAGTGATGGCGTGATCGCCATCGTGATTACGGTGATGGTGTTCGACATCAAAGCACCGTCGGATACTTCGTGGACCGGACTCGCCGAAGTCCTGCCGTCGATCGCGACTTATGTGATGAGTTTCCTTTATCTCGGGATTTATTGGAATAATCACCATCACATGTTGCAGGTCACCGATCGAATCAACGGCACGATCCTCTGGACGAATCTGCATCTTTTGTTCTGGTTGTCACTGCTTCCATTCGGGACGAACTGGATGCGGGCGAGCGAGTTTAGCCCGCTGCCAACCGCGACGTATGGAACGATCTTGCTATTCGCGGCGGTCGCTTACAAATTGCTGCAAACGTCGATCATTCGCTTTCAAGGTGCGGACTCGCGGTTGGCGAACGCTGTTGGCACGGATTGGAAAGGCAAACTGTCGCTGGTGGTGTATGGAGCTGCGATGGTGGTGGCGGTCTATGAACCACTGGCCGCTGTTGCGATCTATGCGATTGTTGCAGTGTTGTGGACGATCCCGGATCGGCGTATTGAGAAGTTGTTTGAATGAGAGTGGCACGGTGGTCCCCACCGTGAATGAACGACACAATCACGTTGGGGACCAACGTGCCACTATTTTAGGACGACATCATGTTTCGCATTCTCGCATTAGCCGGCGGTGGACTTCGAGGCGCGTTCGCGATCGGCGTTCTGGCTGAACTTGAAAAACGTCTCGATGCTCCGCTGTCGGAATACTTCGATCTGATCGCCGGCACGTCGACTGGCTCGATCACCGCGTCGGCGCTTTGTTGCGGTATGTCGGCTGCCGATGTCGAAACGTTCTACAACAAACACAGCGAAGCGATCTTTCACGCTCGCGATCCGTATGTTCCGAAGGCTCGCTATCGGTGGATCTATCCGACCGCCCGCAAGCTACTCGGTCGACGGGCCAAGATGAATCTGGATCACTTCTTTCAGTCACGATACTGCCCGTTTCGTTTGACCGCGTCCATGGAAGACGGCTTCGGCGACCAGCGAATGCGAGATGCCGATCGTTGCCGGTTAATCGTTCCGGCGGTGAACTTGACTGATGGCGTGACCGCCGTTTTTCGCACGCCGCACTTGCCAATCGAGCGACCGGAATACGACTACCGCGTCGCCGACATTATCGTGGCCGCTGCTGCCGCGCCGACGTACTTCCCACACAAGACGCTGCCCGACGGCAAGGACTACGCCGACGGCGGGTTGTGGGCGATCGACCCCGGCGTCGTCGCGTTGTCCGAAGCGGCACGGATCTTGGCCGAGGGGAAACCGGAGACCGACGAAGGGCTGGACCTGAGCCAAGTCGAGATGCTGTCGATCGGAACCGGGCAATCGACGTACAGCCTGACGCCACCCGGCGGGGACGCGGGCATGTTGTTTTGGTCTCGGCATGTGGCCGAAGTAATGAGCATTTCGCAGGTTCAGGGGACGCAGTTGCCGCTGTCCATCGTGCTGGGCAAACGCTACCACCACCTGAATTTTCCGATGACCGACAGTTCGTGGACGCTCGACAACACGGCAGCGACGAAGCCTTTGTTCGCTGAAGGGCATCGGGTCGGCGGGGAGGTCTTCGAGCGGCTGGCCCCCAGGTTCTTTGCCGAGCGAACGGAAAAATACGTCAAGCGATCCGGTTGACACGCCGATAGATCACATGTAAACTAAGTGCGTTGCTTCAATGGAAATCAAAACATGCCGTCCGCCTCGCTCCGCCATCAACTGAAAAAGAAGGGACCGTTCGACTCGGTCCAGCAGGAAGCCATGCTCAGCATTCTCCGCACCAGCGATTTGCTTGAGAACCGGCTTGCTCGCTTGCTGCGTGAATACGAATTGACGCCGTCACAGTACAACGCGATGCGGATCATGCGTGGCGAAGGCGAGCCGATGCCGTGCCTGGAAGTTGCCGACCGAATGATTCAAGTCGCTCCGGCGATCACTCGCGTCGTCGACCAATTAGTTCAGCGCGGCCTGATCGACAGAGAAAACAAAGGTGTCAGGAGTCATTGATTTGAGGAGGAGTTGGTGATAGGGTGCTTGGATGCCCCGACCCAAACGAGCTGACGAAGCGAATTGCCTCTATCACGCCCTAAACCGTGGGAACGCGAAGAGCGAAATCTTCAAGAAAGATGCGGACTACAACGCATTCGAGCGAATCCTCGCCGAAGGATTAGAGAGGTATCCCTGTCAAATTCTGGCCTACCAATTGATGAGCAACCATTGGCATTTCGTGCTGCGGCCAACTGAAAACGGTGGCATGAGCAACTTCTTGCGATGGGTCACGCTGACACACACCCAACGCTACCACGCTCACTATCAAACATCGGGACAGGGACATGTCTATCAAGGACGGTTCAAGAGTTTTCCGATTCAGGATGACGATCACTTCTTTGTGGTTGCCCGCTATGTCGAGCGGAATGCACTGCGTGCGGAATTGGTTGATCGCGCCGAAGACTGGCGTTGGGGATCGCTGTATCGCTGGCTCTCACGTCCAGAGCCTGACCCAAAATTGCTTTCGGCATGGCCACTGGCTCGACTTCCAGGGTGGGTCGCTCGTGTGAATGAGCCGCTGACCCAGGGCGAGATCGATGCTGTTCGCTGGAGCATCAAACGTGGGAGTCCTTTTGGAAACGAGACTTGGGTAGAATCCACCGCCCGCCGATTCGACCTGGAATCGACTCTTCGCCCGCGCGGACGGCCCAGAGTACGCGATCTCCCCAACAAAGACTCCTGACACCTTTGCTGCTCCCTGCGGCCAAGACAACGACGTGCCAATCATCCATACCGGGGCGACCGACATCTCGGCGTGAGTCTTCATTGAGATCGGCTGCGACCAACTTGACAGCTTTGTGTCGAAGTTCGTTGTTGGTATAAAGGAGCTGCAAGCCAGCGAGAATTGGAATGATTTCGTCTCGGCATTCGACGTTGAGCTCGACTTGTGCGATGGGGCTGCAGTCGAATCGATGCTGAGATTGATAATGTTTTCGGACCACGTTCACTCCTCGAAGATTTGTGTTTGAAATTGCTTTTAGTCAACAACTTCAACGCGCGAACCAACTTGTTGGTTCGATCTTCGAGGAGCTTTTTCCAAAAATCGCCCGTGATTTACGGTCCCATTCAGTTTCCGGACGGACACTAATTAGGAAAGCGGATAAATGATAACGGAAAAAATGACGACCCTGATGAGAACACTAGCGCTATCTCTTTGTATGCTCTTGGGCTTGCCTGCTTATGCAGAAACCCTCCCAAACTTTTTGATTATGATGGCGGACGATTTAGGATCCGCCGATTTGGGATGTTTCGGCAGCAAAACCATCAAGACCCCTTACCTCGACAAAATGGCGGGTGAAGGAGTCCGTTGCACACAGTTTTATGTCCCGGCGCCTTCCTGTTCGCCAAGTCGCGGTGGGATGATGACAGGACGGTCACCGCATCGTCTTGGAATCTATACATACATTCATAAAGACACGGTGGCGCACCTTCAGTCGGATGAAATTACATTTGGGAAACTCCTTAAGCAAAAAGGCTACGACACCTGTTTTGTTGGAAAGTGGGGACTGAACGCACACAATGATTTCAAGAATGAACCGACCCCAAGTGATCACGGCTTTGATCACTGGCTTGCGACTCAAAACAACTCCATACCTGATCACAAAGATCCGGAAACGTTCGTTCGCAACGGTGAGGTATTGGGCAAGGTTGAGGGCTATGCTTGTCAGATCGTTGTGGACGAAGCGATTAAGTGGATGGGTAATCGTAAAGATAAATCGAAGCCGTTTTGCCTGGTTGTTTGGACGCATGAACCTCATTTGGCTCTGGCTCATCCCGAGCAATTCTCGAAAATGTATCAAGGCCAGGGGCTGACAGAGCAAAAACAAGAATACAATGCCAACGTTTCTCATCTGGATTATCAGCTAGGACGTCTGCTGGCTGAGGTGGAACGACTCAAGTATCAGGAAAACACCTTCACGTTTTTTGCCAGCGACAACGGAGCGAAATATGGAGATAAGAATCTTGCCGGAGACTCTGGCATTTACCGTAGTGGCAAGGGAATGGTCTATGAGGGTGGCATCCGCATGCCGACGATTATCCGCTGGCCCACCGTGGTGAAGCCGGGGACTAGCGATAACACCGCACTTTCTACCCTCGATTTGTTACCGACCATTTGCAGCATCACGGGATTGCCTGTGCCGGCTGATCGGGCCATCGACGGAAGCAGTTTCTACGGCCATCTTAAGGGCGAAGAATTTGAGCGGAAAACTCCCCTGTTTTTCATGAACCCCAGAACCGCTGCGCTGCGCCGGGGCGAATGGAAGCTCGTGGTTAACTACGAAACAACAGCCGGCCATGATGGCATGCTGGGCTATTTTCGCAATCGAGAGTTGCTTGGATTCGAAACCAAGGGAGTCAAGGCACCCCAACTTTATAATCTTAACGAGGATGTCTCTGAAAAGAAAAACGTGATCTCCCGGCATCCTGAAATCGCGGCATCAATGCTCCAGAAGATCTCGAATATCTCCCGCAATGTGCAAAAAGACATGCCGGATCAACCAGGCCCGAATTTCCTCCCCCCGAAACTCTACCTGCAGTTGACGGAGGCGAATCCAAACATGCCAATTCCTCAGCAATATAGAAGGAGAGGCGGCAGCAAGAAGTAAATATGATAAAACGCTTAGTTCAAAATTTATCTCGCACCCTGTGCGGGATGGGAGTGCTGATCTTTGTCGGAGTCGCCCAGGCTCAGGACAAGCCAAATATTGTGCTGCTGTACGCGGATGATCTTGGCTATGCCGATCTCTCCATCTATGGCAATGAGTATCATCAGACCCCGAATATTGATTCTCTGATGAAAGCTGGGATGCGCTTTACGCAAGCGTACAGTCCAGCGGCTTTGTGCGCCCCCTCCCGGGTAGGTCTGCTTTCAGGTCGTTATCCTGCGCGCTTTGGTGTCTATGAGGTAGTTGTGGGCGTAAAGGCTCGGGGAAAACCTCTCGATGAATTGCCAATGGTTCAGCCAGACAATGAACTGCGTTTGCCTGCGGATAATAATACATTGGGAGAGCTTCTCAAGGCAGCGGGCTACCGGTGCGGTATGTTTGGTAAGTGGCATGTTGGCAGGGAAAAGCCTTCTCAGCGCGGTTTTGATGACTTTGTTATGCTACGCAATGGCGGTCATCTCGATGTGAAAATGTCTTATCTGCGCCAGTCCGGTGACTACCCGGAACCCTCAGGGTATTCGTCGGACTATATCAGTCTCTGTGCGGATCAGTTTCTGGACAAAAATGACGACCGGCCATTCTTTCTCTATTTACCCCATACACTCGTCCACACTGCGATGGGGCCAGGAACCAAACCACTGGAACCGAAGGAAGAACTGAAGAACAAATACAAAGCGCTGAAGCCCTCGAAGTTGCACGGCAATCCGCTATATGCCGGGATGGTGGAAGCACTGGACCAAAGTGTGGGAGCCCTGAATACCTCATTGAAAAAGGGGGGACTGTTAAAAAACACCTTGATCATCTTCACATCGGATAACGGTGGTCTACTCGGAGGTCCTTCGGGTAAGGTGGAAAACGGCTTGGCCCTTGGGCGTTACACTTCCAACTATCCGCTCAAACTTGGTAAGAGCACCTTGTGGGAAGGCGGGATACGGATTCCTCTGTCAGTGACCTGGCCTGGGCATATTGAAGCTGGCTCGCTCAATGATGCCGTGGTGTCTCAACTCGATTTCTTGCCCACCCTGATGGAAGTAGCTGGCGGCGGAAAGGCGCCTGGCAAACCCATGGACGGCCAGTCACTGTGGCCTCTGCTTCGCGGCAAAACGCCATCGGAACAGGAACGCAAACTGTTTTGGCATTATCCGGGCTACCGGATTTACAAGGATGTGGGCCAACGTCCGGCCAGTGCTGTCCGATGGGGCGACTGGAAGCTGGTCGAAAGCCTGGAAGACGGTTCGGTCCAGTTGTTTGACCTGAAAAACGATATTTCCGAACAACAGGATGTGGCACAAAAACATCCTGAACACACTGGCCGTCTGCGCAAAGCGCTGGCGAAGTGGCGGAGCGATACCAATGCGCCGTTGCCGACACCTAGAAAATGATTATTCAATCGAAAGGATTTAATAGAAGGAGAAACGATATGTATGTAAGGAAGATCTGGGGCTTAATGGCGATTGCAGCGTTTGCCTGGCTAGCGGCCTGCCTGCCGTGCGGGGCAGAAACCATCAGCCTGAATGGCTCCTGGGAATTGGTATTTGATGAACAACAGGCTGGAGAAAGCAAAGAATGGCACCTGGATAAGAACTTCCCTGCTTCGAGTGCAATCGAAGTGGACATTCCCTGTTCTTGGGAAACGGTCTGCAAAGATTTCGAGGGCATTGGCTGGTATCGAAAGTCCTTCAACGTGCCGGCTGAAATCAAAGGTAAAGCCATCCGCTTACACTTCGGCGCGGGTGGTGAAGAAAAGCACTGTCATGGTCGAACATGATTTTGACTGCTTTGGCGACGCAGGCGCGTACGTCTAGCGGCACCACCGACAGGGTAGTTTTTTTGACTCTCAAAGTCCAATGGTTCGTCGTTGCTGCGGGCACTTCTCCGTCAGCATTGAAGGGTTCAGTCTCGCCACCCTGGTAGATATCCGAAGCTTAGAAGCCTCACACTGTCTTATCCGGCGTTTGAACCGCTGACAGAGCATCACGCTTTTTCCACGGGCTTGTTGACTGTGACTGTTGCCAGCCACGCCTACCCTCGGGGTCAGATGATGTTGTCAGTGTGCCCCTGCGAGCACGACGAGCCAGTGCGGGCTCTAAGCTTCGGACGATGTCGAGTTTATCGTATTGCCGGAGCGAACTCCAAGACGAGTTAAAAGAGGAATCAGCAGATCACGGATCGAAGTCGCACCACGACGTTTCGGTTTAGCCAATTTGGCGAGCGATTGGGCTTCGCTTTCGTAGGTGCTCTTGGGAAGCCAAGCGAATGCTTCGTTCATGTCAGCGACCGTTTGCTCGAGATCACTACCATGCGTGCGATGGAACTCACGCAGTTTGTACAACAGGTATTCGCGATCAACCCCCTTGCCTCGCCAGACTTGACGTCCGCTCACCCTTTGAAACACCATCCGATTGGCACGATTGGCCATCCGGCACTGTGAGTCCACCGTCACGACACCACGCTTCTTCCAGATCGCCGCCAAGCCACGATAGTACGGGTGACACTTCACCAAATTCTTGGCGACTAAAATGCATGCGGCACGCAACCGACGATTGCAGTTCTTAGCCACAGTGCCGCTTCGATCCACTTCATCGCTTTGATACCGTGAAGGATACAGGCCAGCACGTCCGTTGATCGCGGTGGCGGAAGCGTAGTGTTCGATCGGCCCAGCTTCACCGGCAAGTTCACCCGCTGAGACAACATTGATTCCCTTGACCGACAACAATAGGACATAAGGCGTTTTGACCAAGTAATTCGCGGTCTTTTTTTCCGTTTCGTTGATTTGTTCGCTGAGTAGATCACGAACTTGCACGAGTTGTTTCCACTGCTCGGTGAGTAGGCACTGCAGCGGATCACTGTCCGCAGCTTGAAGACTCCAGGCATCGATCTTGTCGAGTGTGCGCTGCTGAAAACGAACTTTCTCTTGACGAAGATACTTCTCCATCCCCTGCTGGCTAGTCTTCTCTCGGTTCAAGCCGCCACACTCGACCTCCGAACAACGGAAAATGGAGTGAAGGTTCTGGAAGACCATACGGCCTCACCAGATTCAAAAGGCGTGATGGGCACCTTCACGCTGAAGGTGCCGGAGTTCAGCCGCGGCGTCTACTACAGTAGCCAATGGTGGCCCTATGCCGGCAACCGCGTCATCGGTCATCCCGTCACGACGCCCGTGGGTGATGAAGGCGGCAAGTTTCTCCTGCTTCAACTTAGTGACGACCGCTATCTCGCGGTTCTCCCGCTCTCCGGCGACGCGGCTTATTCTTGGTTTGCGCCCGACGGCAACGACTTCATCTTGAAGTTCGGCACTCACGGCAAGGCCGCCATCGAAGGCGACTTTCCGCTGGTAGCTTGGGCGCGCGGAGCCACACCCTACGAAGCCTGTTCCAAGGTCTGGGCATCGGCCGCCAAAACGCCCCAGATCCAAGGTCACATGAAGCTACGCGCCGCGAAGGACTATCCCGAGATGTTCCGATACCTCGGCTGGTGCTCATGGGAGGAATTCCACAAGAATATCACCTCCGACCTGCTGGTCGATCAACTCAAAGGACTCGCCGCTTCTCCTGCGCCGGTGCGCTATTTCCTCGTTGACGACGGGCATTTTAACAATCAGACGCTGACGCCGAAAAGCGCCACCTTCCCGCAGGGCTACCAGCCGCTGACCGCCCTGCGCGAAGATGACGGCATCCGCTGGGTCGGCATGTGGCACGCTCTCATGGGCGAGAACAAGGCCGTGCGGGCTCCGGGACAGCTTGGCGAGATCTCCAAGCACATGATGACCACGCGCAACAATAAGCGGATCGCCAAACCCAATGCGGAGGATGCGGAGGCTTTCCTCGACTTCCTCTTCAGCTTTTCCAAGCGCGACGACATTGACTTCGTGAAAGTCGATTTCTACGGAGGTCTGCTGCCCTTTTATGCCGGGACCGACGAGAACTCCGTCGTCGCCACATTTCCGGAAGACAACACCCATGCGATCGACAATCCGGCGGAAGCGACCGTCACCTATGCGCGGATCTATCACGAGATCGTCGAAAAACAGTTCAACGGACTGATCAACTGCAACTGGCACCAGCCGCAATTCCTGTTCAATTCCGGTAACTCCAGCGTCGGGCGCTGCTCGGCCGACTACAGCAAGGGCAATCTGGAAAAGGCCAAGAACCATCTCTACGACTCCTACGCCGCCATCCCGTGGCTCGGCCAGATTGCTTGGGGCGACCACGACATGTTCCATTCCAACGACCCGTTTGCCGGGCGCATGATGGCCGTCTCCAAGGCGCTCTCCGGGGCGCCGGTCTACCTCTCCGATCCTTATGACCATCTGGAGATGGAAAACATCAAGCCGCTGTGCTACGAGGATGGCCTATTGCTACGCCCGCTGGCTCCCGCCGCCCCGCTGCCCGAGGATATTTTCCAACCGATGCAAGCCGAACGCCTGCATCGCGTCATGGCGCCGCTGGCCAACCAAGCTCTGAGCGTCGCCATTTACAACTTTCATGGCGACGCCGAGGAAGACAATCCCGAGTTTTCCACCACCATTGTCCCGGCGGACTATGCGGCTGGCGGCGGGATGATCCAGCCCTATTCCGGCGTCTGGGAACAGCCCGCCGAGGGACTCTTGGTTTATGACTTCTACCGGGAGACCGCTCAAGAAATCGCCGATGGATACGATGTTAGCATTGAGGGTTTCGGCGACCGCCTGCTGCAACTCAGTCCCATCGAAAACGGCTGGGCCGTGATCGGGCGCACCGACAAATACCTCCCGGCCGCCGCGGTGGAGTTGATTGAATCCACCGAGAAGAGTCTCCAGGTCAAGCTCCATGAGACTGGCCCCTTCGGGCTTTGGCTCGCCAAAGGAAAACCAGTTTCCGGGGGCATCGAGTTCATCGCCCGGGGCAATGGGTTCTTCGTGGCCAACCTGTCCGTAAAAGCGGAACCGATCGTACTAACAATCAAGAAGGTTCAAGACTGAAAGCATCGATGGATTCTTGCATCATGTCGGTTCCCGCTCTGTCCGCCGTGTAACCCGCCGCCGAATAGCTAACCGGCTTGAGCCCCGAGTGGCACTTCGTCCCTTTGCCGGACAAACGGAGGTTGAGCGGATCGGTCAGCGGTGACTGCCCGATGCTGGGGGGCTCGGATTTGATCAAAATCTACGTTTTTTTTGTTACGTCGCGCGGTGGGTGACTATTCACTTTGTATTTGCGACTTAGGCTAATCTGGAATGCGGAACTCGCCGCAAGAGCTTGCAGTTGATCTGGTGAACATTCAGTAGACAATGGACCAGGCAAGACAGTCGTGCGACTGAAGACAGATCGAAGTCGTGTGCTTGAATTGAAAATTACCGGCTATCGAGAATCCAGCAAGCGTTTCCGCGGGTGGTGGGACCGCTCGATCCAGTTCTCGGCATTTGCCACATTGATTGACCTCATGAAAATTCCTATGCCGTTTGCACCGATCTTTCTTCACCTCATTCTGTTTGCGATCGCATCCGGATTTCTATCCGAATCAACCGGTCTATGCCAAGAACCTGGTTCTGCACGACCGAACGTCGTTGTCCTGTTCGCGGACGATTTGGATGCGGACGAGATCAACGTCACTTCCGGGATGACGGATGTCTGGGCCACTCCCAGTGGTGCAAAAAAACACCTCGGCAAATCGGCCAAACCATCTGACCCCAAGGTTTACACACCCAACATTGATTCCCTGGCAAGTCAGGGGATGCTGTTCACGCGTTTTTACGTCAACGGCACGGTGTGCTCATCCAGCCGGTACTGTTTGCTAACCGGTCGGTATGCCTTTCAGGGCGAGTCTCTGCTGCGGCGTACACCGGCGGGAAGTCACCATACGCTGGAGTGGGAACCGGATATTCTTCGGTCCGAAGACAGCCTCCCAAAGCAACTTCAAAACCGGGGATACAGGACCGGGATCATTGGAAAATGGCACAACATGCCAAAGGAAATTCTGCCAAAACGCAACAAAAAGGCACATGTTGCCAACGCGACCTATGCAGACACGAAGCAATACGAAGATAGCATCAAGGCATACTATCGGGCGGGCTTGGAATACTTGAGTGATGGCTTCGGCTGGGATGTCGTCGATCGCATGGAGTTTGGCAATTCCATCGTGAACCTCGACTGGCAATGCGAAGGGGCGTTGAAGTTTATCGAGGAAAGCGCCGGTTCCGCAGACTCAGGCCAGGAGGCTCAGCCGTTCTTTTTGTACTGTTCTCTGCCAGTTCCCCATGGCCAGTATTCATTCGGCTACAACGATGTCAGTTCGTACGACAACCGAGTCACCGCCAACGGCCTACTGGATGGCCCGCTACATTTGTTACCGACAAGCGAAGATGTTCTTCGTCGCGTCAAGGCAAATGGCGTGTCGAAACAAAACGCCATGGCAACTCGGATGGACGATTATGTGGGTGCCGTTCTCAATAAGCTCAAAGAGCACGGCCTGAGTGACAACACGATCGTCCTCTTCACAAGCGACCACGGCAGCCGAGGAAAGAACAGTTGCTACGAAGGCGGCGCGAAAGTTCCACTGATCGCTTCCTGGCCAGCGAAAGTCAAACCTGGCTCGCGTTGCGATTCATTGATTGGAAGCATCGACCTGACTTCAACATTGATCGAGCTTGCCAGTGGAGATTCCTCCCTCGCATCGGCTCCCCATAGTCGAAGTTTCGTCCCTCAATTGATGGGGCATCCGGATTCCGACGATTGGCGAGAAGGAATGCTGATCGAAGCGGGGAACTCGAAGGCCATCGTCACCAAGAATTGGAAATACATCGCGAACCGCGTCCCACCTGAAATTGAGAAAGCGATGAAGGCCCGACCGGGTGAGGTCTTCTGGACCGGACTCGATCACCACAACTACCAAACCGAGAAAATGTATCCTGCCTACTGGGACGCCGATCAGCTTTACAATTTGAATGATGATCTTTACGAGCAGACGAACCTGGCGTCGAGTGCTGACAATTCCGCGTTGCTTGAGAAATTGAAAGAAGACCTTCGCAATCGCCTATCCACGATGCAACACACCTTCGGTGATTTTTGATCGCTTCATCCGAGTGGAGAGTTTTGTGAAAGTACTGTGGTTCATCACCAAAGCGGCTGTTTGTGCTTCGTCTTCATTTGCGCATGGCCAGGCAAGACAGCCAATACAGTTTTTGTGTGAGCCGATGATCCGGCACTTAATGGCCACAGCCTGCTAACGATGCAAGAGACGTCAACACTTTGCTAGTACAATTGCCGAGCCCCGCATGGAAAAAATACACCCTATGATCAAATTGAAATTCGCAGCAATGCTCTGGCCCGTCGCGCTGAGCATGACAATCTGCGCCGGACTTGCCTGCAATGTGGCTGCGGAAGAATCGTATCCCAACGTCCTGATGCTCTGCATCGACGACATGAACGACTGGTGTGGTTTCCTGGGCGGGCACCCCGAGGCCAAGACTCCCAACATGGACAAGCTTGCCAAACGAGGTGTCAACTTCACCAACGCCCATTGCACAGCGCCAGCTTGCTCTCCCAGTCGCAACGCGTTGCTTCTGGGTGTCGAGCCACACAAGTCCGGGCTCTATCCGTTCTACAAGCTCGAGAATGTCGATCGCCAGGTTCTGGATCAGTACACCAACTTGCCGCGATTGTTCAAAGAAAACGGATACACGACCTGTGGCATTACCAAGGTGTTTCACAATCCAGACAACACTTACGAAAGAGAGCTCACATGGGACGACTATGCTTCGTATGGTGACCGGAATGTCAAGGGAGCCCCAGGCAAAGGCTTCATGGCGGATGAAACAGACAGGAAGAAAAAATACATGCGGGTCTGTCCGGGCGTGAATCCGCTCGACGATTTCATGGACCACCGCACGGCGTCCCATGCAATTCGTTTTCTGGACAAGAAGCATGAAAAACCGTTCTTTCTGGCGGTCGGATTTATTCGTCCGCACGTTGAATTCATCACGCCCGAAGCCAACTACGATCGGTTCCCCGCCTCGATCGCGCCACCACCCATCAAAGAGGGCGACTTGGACGATATCCCGCCGGTAGGACGGTCGATGGCGCGCGAAACAGTGATTCAGAGTTTTGAGACACACGACTGCTGGGACGAAGTCCGGCGCGGGTATCTGGCGTGCATCTCCTTCACCGACGACAACGTGGGCCGTGTTATGGAAGCTCTCGAGAAGAGCGGCTACATGGACAACACGATTGTGGTGCTCTGGTCCGATCACGGTTTCCATCTCGGCGAAAAGCGATCGTACACCAAGTTTTCATTGTGGGAAGAATCGACGCGAGTTCCGTTCATCATTTGGGACCCACGAGGCCAAAAAGGCAACGGAGAAACCTGCGCCGAGCCGGTGGGACTCATCAATGTTTACCGGACACTCTGTGACCTTGCCGGACTGCAGTGTCCAGAATACGTGGACGGTATGAGTCTGGTGCCGTGGTTGAGAAATCCGGCCAAGCCAAAGGAAAATCCAGCCATGACCACCTGGGGTCGAGGCAATTACAGCTTGCGTGCAAAGGACTGGCGTTACACACGCTACTTCGACGGAACG
The DNA here is from genome assembly GCA_007745635.1 of Stieleria bergensis. Taxonomy (GTDB): domain Bacteria; phylum Planctomycetota; class Planctomycetia; order Pirellulales; family Pirellulaceae; genus Stieleria; species Stieleria bergensis. The sequence goes on along the minus strand of CP036272.1, from coordinate 4,096,898 downwards.
GAAGAGCTTTATGACCATGCCAGAGATCCGCAAGAATGGACCAATCTGGCGAGCAATCCAGAATACGCTGCCATGAAACATGAGCTTGCCCAACAGTGGCTTCCCAAGAGTGAAGCGCCGCAGGTGATCTCCGGTCGAGAGCTCTACAACGTCTGGGATGCGGATAAGCGTAAGAACAAATCGAAATAGGAACGGTTGCCTCTTGAATTCACGCCAACAGAGACACTCAATGAAACAACGACTGACCAACCTCGCTCTTATCTTTTTTGGGCTGACTGTTTTGAATCCAAGCGTGTGTCGCGCCGGAAAGCCAAATGCGGATCGTCCGAACATCATCGTGATTTTGACGGACGATCAAGGATGGGGTGACCTCAGCATCAATGGAAACACGGCGATCCAAACGCCCAACATCGACGCAATGGCGCAAAGCGGGGCGCAGTTGGACCGCTTCTATGTGAGTCCGGTTTGTTCGCCGACTCGTGCGGAGTTTCTGACGGGAAGGCATCACGTACGATGCGGAGTTTACGACACATCAGAGGGTGGCGAACGGGTCAACCCCGACGAGACAATGATCGGAGAGGTGTTCCAGCGTGCGGGATACCAGACAGCCGCCTTTGGCAAATGGCATAGCGGCATGCAGTATCCGTATCATCCCAACGCGCGAGGGTTTAGTGAGTTCTACGGATTCTGTTCGGGTCATTGGGGCAACTACTTCAGCCCGATGCTCGAGCACAACGGGCAACTCGTCAAAGGCAAGGGCTTCCTGGTTGATGACCTCACCAACCGGGCAATGGAATATATCGAACAACATCAAAAGGATCCGTTCTTTATTTACCTGCCTTACAACACACCCCACTCGCCGATGCAGGTGCCCGATCGGTGGTGGAATAGGTTCAAGGACCTGGAGCTAACGCAGGATCACTCAAAGAAGGGTTCCGAAAAGGTCGGTCACACTCGGGCGGCGCTGGCGATGTGCGAAAACATCGACTGGAACGTCGGGCGTTTGCTAAGCACACTTGACGAACTGAGTTTGGCGAACAACACGATCGTGCTCTATTTTTGTGACAACGGCCCCAATGGTTCCCGTTGGAATGGCAGCATGCGTGGCCGCAAGGGATCAACAGACGAAGGCGGCGTGCGTTCGCCGCTGTTGATCCGCTGGCCAGCCAAGATCAAGGCGGGAACGATGATCCCGCAAATATGCTCGGCGATGGATTTGCTGCCGACCCTCACCGAGATGGCGGGTGTTGAAGTAACCGGCACAAAGCCGCTCGACGGAATCAGCTTCGCACCGCTACTGAGCGGCAGTTCCGACGGCCGGCAAGATCGCACACTGGTGCATCACTGGAACGGCAAAGTGTCGGTCAGGACCCAGCAACACCGGCTCGATCATCAAGGCCAGCTCTACGATATCCCCAGCGACCCCGGGCAGCGAGAGGCGATCAACGAGCAGCAGCCGGGAGTCGTGGCAAAGCTAAAGCAGGTCGCGGATAAATTCCGCGCCGAGATGCTCGTTGACTTTGGAAAGCAATTCGACGAGCGTCCGTTTGTGATCGGGCACGCCGATGCGAAGCGGACGCAGATTCCGGCGCGAGACGGAATCGGTCACGGAAATATTGAGCGGTCCAACCGCTGGCCCAACGATTCCTTCTTTCGCAATTGGTTAAGCGTCGAGGATTCGATCACCTGGGACTGCAAAGTCGGCAAGACCGGAATCTATCAAGTGGAGTTGTTCTACACCTGTCCGAAGGCAGATGTCGGCTCGACCGTGGAATTGAGCTTCCGTGAAAGTGTTCTTACCGGACAAATCACCGAGCCGCACGATCCACCACTGACGGGGATGGAGCACGATCGCTACGAGCGGATGGAATCGTATGTCAAGGATTTCAAACGCATGACACTCGGGAACATCCGTTTGACCAAAGGCCAGGGCACACTGAAGCTGCGAGCTGTAGAGATTCCTGGTTCGCAGGTGATGGATTTTCGCCTGATGCTGTTGACCCGAATTGATCAGTAAATACGAGAGTTGATTAATGCGATTTTGCCTGTTCTTCTTGCTTACTTCCCTTGCGTTTCCTGCACAAGCGCAGAAGAAGAATGTATTGTTCATTGCGGTTGATGATTTGAAGCCGTTGCTGAACTGTTACGGAAACGAACACGTTCATTCGCCAAATATCGACGCCCTCACAGCAGCCGGAATGCTGTTCCGCAACGCCCATTGTCAACAGGCACTGTGTGGACCATCGCGTCTTAGCCTACTGACGGGCTACTATCCGGATACGTTGGGGATCTACGGTATGGGGGAAGAACGCGACAAATTTCGTCCTAAGTACCCCGACATCCCGACGTTGCCGCAGCATTTTAAGAACAACGGCTATGTGACAATCGGAACCGGTAAAATCTTCGACCCACGCAATGTGGAAGGTGATTGGGACGGACCGCAGGACGCAGTTTCTTGGACGCAATTCTTCGGGAAAAACCCATTCAACCATCGCTCAAGTGGGCCGACCATCGGCGGTCACTATCACGACCCTGCACTGAAAAGTTTGGTTTCAAAGCTAACGAAACAAGGCAAGAGCAAGGGACTTCTCGGCAAGCCGCTTCGCACTTATGTACGTGATCACGGCGGTGCCCCAGCGGTGGAATGCTATGACGTCCCCGATGACGCGTACAAGGATGGAGCCATCGCAAACCGAGGAATTGAGCAACTGGAGAAACTGAAGGACTCCGGCAAACCGTTTTTTCTAGCGATCGGGTTTGTGAAGCCACACCTCCCGTTTGTCGCACCCAAGAAGTATTGGGATCTCTATGATCGCGAGCAACTGCAAATCGCTCCATTCCAACAGTACCCCGATGCCGCGCCTGCTTGTGCAGAGACCCCCTATGTCGAAGCCCGTACGTACAGCGGCGTTCCCATGGACGGTCCCATCTCGATGGCAATCCAAAAGGAACTTATCCACGGGTATCTCGCATGTGTTTCGTATGTCGACGCGCAGGTCGGAAAACTGGTTGCGAAACTCAAAGAGACCGGACTCGATGAGAATACAATGATTGTCCTTTGGGGCGATCACGGATTTCACTTGGGCGACAAGCAACTGTGGGGAAAGCACACAAACTATGAACAATCCACGCGCGCACCGCTGATCATCGTCCGTGGGGGATTTCCGGGCGGCAAATCCAATAGCTCGCCGGTCAACTTCATCGACATTTTCCCGACACTCTGCGAGCTGACCGAATTGCCGATTCCGAAAGGTATCGATGGGAAGAGTCTCGTTCCGATCCTGAAAGGCAGAAGCGATGCCGTCCAGGATTTCGCTGCCAGTGTCTACCGGCGCAATGGGTATTCTGGCATCGCGATTCGAACGAAGCGATATCGCTATGTCACCTGGTATCAAGGTGCGAAACACAAGGCGCGGCAGGGCATCCGTTTGGCGGCCAAGCCCGAATTCAGCGAACTCTATGACTACGAGACGGACCCACAGGAACAGAGGAATCTGTCAGGGGATCCTGCCTATGCGGACACAGAGAAAAGGCTCGCTCAGCTGAACCGCCAGCACGTAGCGTTTACTCAGGGCAAGCAGTTCCTAACCAACTAACTCCGCCGAAAAGAAATTTGTTGCAGCAACTCACGCAATAGTAAAACTTCCATACGAACAATAGTAGGCAAGCTATCCATCAAAGTGCTTGCGGCGGCTATTCCCAAAATCCAGTTCCAGCCTAATCATGACCTCCAAGACTCTCGTCTTTTTGATTCTCGCGACTGCGGCCAGCATCAGCTCGGCCGAATGTTGTGCTCATCCTTGTCGATGACCTTCGGTGAATGGATCTGACTTGTCAGGGATCGGAACTTTATCGGACGCCGAAGCCCTCATGGCCAAGAATTACAAGTCTCGCTACATCGGAAAATGGCACCTCGGCGATGAATCGTGGCCATCAAAAAAGAGACAATTCGGAAATTCACGGCGAATGTCGAACGATCAGGTCGAGCCGTAATGTGCAACGCTTAGAGAACCTCATTCGATTCCCTTATAAAGTTTGACCCAGTCGATCTGCACCGTTCCGAAATCCTGACCCTTGAAGTCGATCTGCTGGACCGCGCTATCTGTCTTGAGTGTGACCAGCGGGTCTTTGATGACTTCCTTGCGGTCGTTGACCTGAATCAGGAGGAAGCCTTCTTTGATCTCGATGGTCACGTCATTCCACTTGTTAAGCGGAAAAAAATCTCCCTTGATGAAGATCTTCATTTCTTTCTGAAGCGTCAGCTTTGTTTGTTCTTCACCGAAAATGAACGAGTTGACATGGTGGCCAAGATCAAGCAGAGAACCTCTGTCACGGCCCTTCTTGTCTGTCTCGTTGTAGCGCACTCGCATTTGCACAACGAACGCTTTCGGAACGGGCTTCAGAAAGATGACGGGCCGTGTTCCATCGTGTCCGTCTCCAATCGCCCTCATCTTCTCTTGATACTCTACGGTGGCGATTGCTCCGGTCATCACTCCGTCCTTCACCGTCCACTGCGTCTCCTGACGAATCACCCAATGCTCGGGATTCGGTGTGGGGGCATCCTTGTCGAATTGCTCCTCGTAAATCAGCTCGATGGATTGAAACAGCTCAGGCTCGTACTCGTTGGCCTGTGCCCTTCCCGACGGAAAGGTGCTGACAGTGAATCCTAGGCAAACGAGCAAGGACGGGAAGATTGCGGTTCTCATAGGATTCGTTTCAGGTGTTGTAAGTGAGAAGGGTTGAAAGGCGGATTGGAAGAATCGGTTCCCCACGGGACCGATTAGAACGAATCCTCAACGGTGCGACGTTCTTTCTGATTCTATCGTAGTCGCCACAAGGAACTGCAAATTCGGGCCAGCCTGTCGTAGCGGCTGTCCTGATCGACGAACTCTGGAAACCAGAAAGGCCCCTTCAATCGATGAAATGATGAAGGTAGCGAGCTTTTTGGCATCACTGGCTTTCAGGCCGTCTTGCTTCAGTTGCTTCAAGAAGACCGACTCGAGCCGATGCAATGCTTGTTGGCAGGCAAGCGTGACCTCTTCGTTGTCATCGCCAGTGATGGCTGCGATCGCGGAGAACGGAATGGCCATCGGTTGGCCTGGCTTTTCCACAAGCCTTGATAAATCAGAGGCATGTTTAGCCACGGCATCGCCAACCGAAGCCTCGGCCTCGAAGCATGACTCGAGATGGGCAACGGCGCAACCGGCCATCTGGTTGACAGCCGCCACAACCAGCTCGTTTTTCCCCCGCGGAAAAAAGTGATAGAGCGATCCCTTCTTCGCTCCGCACGAATCGAGTACGTCCGACAAAGTGAAATCAGTCCGCCCGCGCTCATTGAGCAATCGGCAGGTCTGCTGGACAAAGTCGTCTCTGGTCAGTCGCTTCAACTTTATTCCCATCTTTAGCGAAGCATTCGTTGTTTCGAATCACGGCAGTCTACTTCAGTCTTGACCGCTGGGTCAACTCACCATAGTCTTCAAATGGTTGACCCAACGGTCAACTCGCAATCTCGGTGCAAACAATCCGCAAACGAATCAGAGATATGAATAAGCAATTGGTGGGCTATTGGGCCGTAACGGCCCTATTCTGCGTGGCGATGGCGGCAAGCGGTGCTATGAACCTGCTGCGTGTCGAACAGATGAGAGAGTCAATCACAGCCCTGGGTTATCCCGAATATTTGATGACGATTCTTGGTGTTGCCAAGGTTCTCGGCGTGGTTGCCTTGCTGATCCCCGGTGCTCCGCTTCTGAAAGAGTGGGCCTACGCTGGGTTCACATTCGATCTCCTCGGCGCTTCCGCGTCTCATGCGTTCATGAGTGATCCGATTGCAGAGACGATCGTCCCGCTGGTCATACTTGGCATCGCCGCCGCGTCATACTTTCTGCGTCCAGCAACACGACGTTTGCAGCTCGTCACAGTTCACACTCCTGCGGGAGAATCGGCATGAATACACAGGACAAATCAAGCTCAAAAGGACTAGCCACCGCTCTGTTGAGAATCGCTGCGGTGCTGTGGGTGATCTGGGGGGTGGTGCATGTCCTTGCTGGTGTCTTAACCATCGGCAACGAGACGCCACAAGCCGTCATGGGAATCGCCGATGCGGTTAACCCAGCAACGCTTGAGATTGTTTACCCTGATGCTGCCGGTGCCATTATCAACCAGCACGGATTCAACTTATCGTGGATTGGCGTGTTTACAACCGTTTGCGCCGTCTGTATCTGGCGACGTTCAACCGCAGCGATCTTCCTCGCCGCTATCGTCGGTGGTTTGACGGATATCGGGTACTTCCTGTTCATGGATCTCGGCGGTCATGTCAATTTTGTGCCGGGCACTTTGATGACTTTGATTTGCGCGTCCGCCATTGCCTTCAGTTTCTTTGCCCACTTCCGCTTCAAATTCTAAGTGGTACCAGTGAAGGCTCTTCTCACCAGGGCCATGACCACCGCGTGGAGGGCAATCACGAGTGCCGCTGAGATGATAAACGTCGTTGCGTTCCCGTGGCGTTTCTCTTGCATTCATTTCGAAGCTTTGCGGTGACCAATCTCGACGTCCGCGTTGCGCTCCAACGATACACCACTCGCGCATGAACTCACCGAGCCCAGCGACCCGCTATCAAGACCGGTCGAATTTCAACGCTTTGATCTGTAGGCTGGACGGTTCACCTGATTCAATTGCAGCGATCTCCACCCTCAGAGTGTGCTCGCCAGCGTCAAGGTGCATCGCTCCAAGCAGCTGACTGCTTGTATGTTTCAACTTAGAGCGAACTTCTTTTCCGTTACACGAGACGACCACCACTGCGGTAGTTTCGTTTTTCTTGGCGAGACGCTTCAGTGAGACGTTGTAGGTTCCCGCGCGATGCACGTGGATGCGGTACTCGGCATGGTCGCCAACGGCATCCCAACCGGTGGCGACGTGACTGGTATTTTTGACGCCAACCGTTTTGGAGGGTCCAAATGCCAACACCTCTGACGACGCCTTTCCATTCCAACCGATTTGAAAAACCGTTGGCGTGAACGAATGGAAGGATCCAACGACGTCGCTGAACCAAAGCTTGAGTTCACTCTGCATCGTGCGAACGATCTGTGGATGGGTTTCCGCGACATTCGTCCGTTCCATCGGATCCGCCTTGAGGTCAATCAGGATGACGCCCTTTCTGTGCTTGGGTGAGCCCGGTACCGCATACTCGTTCTGGATCAGTTTGTAATGCTCGTTGATGAGCGTCATTTTCTGCTTCGCAGCATCGAGCGCCGTCTTGTCTTGCAAGGGATCGTAGTGATCGCCTTCCCAAGTTGGATGCCAATGAGTGAAGACCGCGCGTTTCTCGTCGAGTGATTTTGTATCGCCTTCCAAGTAGGGCTTGATGCTGCGACCGTCGAGTGCTGGGTTGTCCCTGGGTAGCTCAATGCTGGCGATGTCCAGCAACGTCGGAAAGACGTCGGTCACCGTCACCAGTCGTTCGACATCGGCGGGCCGGTACCTGCCTTTCCATCGAACAAAGAGCGGCGACTTGATTCCGTTTTGCCAGAGCTTTGATTTCGAGCCCAGGAAACCATGGTTGTTTCTCAGTGCCCATTCGGCTTCGCTCAACACGTCGGCACCTTTGTGATTCTTGGAGCCGCCTTTGTTGGGGCCATTGTCGCTGATGAACACGACGACTGTATTTTCATCCAACCCCAAATCGGAAAGGTGCTCAAGCACACGCCCGACCTGGTCGTCCATGAACTCCAGCATCCCCAGCAAGGTTGCGAACGTGTCACTCTGACCGTCCTTGAGATACTTGTTCCTGTATCGATCGGGAGTGTTCCAAGTCGAGTGGCAGGTCAGGAAAGACAAATACGCCAGAAAAGGCTTCTCGTTGTCCTTGTTCCTGGAAATGAAATCAATGGTGTAATCCGTGAGCACCTTGGGAGACCATTCACCTTCATGAACCACTTGCTTTGGATACCCGTTGTAATACCCGCTGCTCGGAAAGTACTGATAGAGCTTGGCGTAGTAGCCATCGTCAAACCCGCGATCCCATGGCCAGTAGCCGTCCGCCTTGCCGTTGTGCCACTTGCCCCACATGCCGGTCGCATAGCCCGCATCCTGAAAAGCGTTGGCAAAGGTGCGTTCGTCCAGATGCAGAAACTCTTTGCATCCATGCAAGCCTTCACCGCCGGTCCGCCAGTAGTCGCGTCCCGTTAATAGCGAACCGCGGGTCGGAGAGCAGACGGAGTTGACCATGAAATTGCTGAAACGGACCGAAGTTTCAGCCAGCTGATCGATGTTTGGCGTGCGAGAGCAGGTGTTTCCGTTGATAGACAGATCGTCAAAGCCAAGGTCATCGGCTTGAATAAGAAGGATGTTCGGCTGATTCCCGGCGGCGCTGACCAGACTCGCGCACGCGACCGAAACAGCGGCCAAAAAAGTGAAGATGCTTGCGAGTCGTGTTCGTCCATTCATAACTGGGGGCTCTGCTGAGTAATGATTGTCTGAGTTTCCTAAATGGTCACTTTCATCGAGACTCTGACCAGGATCGACGGTCATTGTTCTCCAAGGAACGCGTTTCGCCTTTTTGATATCGCTTGATAAGCCGTGATCGTTTCGTGGTAATCCTCGTCGAGCTTCTTGATCGCTGTCTCGCCGAGTGGTTGGCGAACGTGTTTGTAAATGAACTCGTTTGCCTCCTGGGCGGTAGCGATCGTCTTGCTTCTCGGTTCGTTGTCGATGGTGAAGAAACCTGGTTGCCCACGGTCGTAGGCGGCAACGGTATGAGCGTTGTCGTGCAGGCACGCGCAGAACGAGACACCAACAAAGTCGGGATCGGCGGCCAGTCGACGGGAAAGTAAGTGATAGAGCACGCGGCGATCCAAGTGATCAGGAACAGGCCCAGGCGTTCTGCCGGCCTTGAGGAGTGCTTCCGGATAGACGTTGCCAAACACCTGATCGCTGAGCAGCGCAGGCAGGCCGGTGGCTTTCACCACCGGATTGATCTTGTGGGTTTCGCTGAAGTGTTGTGGTGCCAACACATCGATGTAGGGAGTGATCCGCTTCCAAAGTTCGGCGGAATACGTGACGCCTATCACGTAGCAACCGAGCACCATGTGGCCCGAATCCACTTTGCGAATTTCGCTGTGCCCAAGCTGGTTGACCTTGACGACGATTTCAGCGATCAGGGCTTCCTGGTCGGTGGCGCTGTTCTTGTTGTTCGAGTAGGTGAAGTATCCGGTGGGATAGGCGATGCCACCCTTCGTCCCCAGATCATCGAATGACTGGTAGTTCTTTTTATAGACAGCGTTCAGTTTTTGGATGTCACCGTCGTAACGTTTAGTAGTAGAGAACGGCGTGCCGTTCGCGTTAAGCAATGATGTCGTGGACGACGTGTCCATGCACATCGGTCAATCGAAAATCACGGCCCTGGTGGCGATGGGTGAGACGTTCGTGATCAATGCCCAGCAAGTGGAGGCACGTGGCGTGGAAGTCGTGAACGTGGACGGGTTTTTCGGCGACGCCAAATCCAAATTCGTCAGTTGATCCGTAGGTGAGACCGGGTTTCATTCCGCCACCGGCCATCCAGATACTGAAGCACTCTTTGTGGTGATCGCGGCCTGGAGGAGTCTTGGCGCCGGTGCCCGCATTGTTCTCCTGGACCATCGGAGTGCGGCCGAATTCGCCTCCCCAAATGACGAGCGTGTCCTTTAGGAGGTCGCGTTGTTTCAGGTCCTTGATGAGTGCTGCGCAGGCTTGATCGACCTTCTTCGCCGACTTCGGAAGTGCGTTGTAGATGCTTTGGTGATGATCCCACCCCATGTTAAAGATCTGAACAAATCGGACGCCGCGCTGAACAAGTCGCCGGGCAAGCAGGCAGTTCTTGGCAAAGTCCTGGCCCGCCTTTTGTTGGTCGAGTCCGTACATCTTGAGGACGTGGTCGGGTTCGCTGGCGAAGTCTGCTAGTTCAGGTACCGATGTTTGCATCTGGTACGCAAGTTCGTACTGGTTGATGCGAGTTTCAATTTCTGGGTCGTGGTAGCGATCGAAAGCGAGTGAGTTCAGTTGGCCGAGTGTGTCGATGACGTCTTTGCGCCGTCCGCTGTTCACACCGGTCGGATTCTCAAGATAGAACAACGGCTTCGCGCCAGTCCTGAATTCAACGCCCTGGTGTCTCGACGGCAGAAAACCACTGCTCCAGGCGGCAGGCCCAGCGTTGGGATGCTTGTCCTTGAGCACAACGTAAGCGGGCAGATTCTCGTTCTCCGTGCCCAGTCCGTACGACGTCCAGGCCCCAAAGGTTGGTCGGCCGAGACGACCGTGGCCGGTGTGGAGAAAGAGTTCACCCGAGCCGTGGTTGATCTCGTTGGTCTGCATGCTGCGAATCATCGTTAGCTCATCGGCAACGGTTGCCAACTGAGGAAACAGCTCCGACATGACCATGCCACAGTCGCCGCGAGGAGCAAACTTGTATGGTGACTTGATCGCTTTGGCTTCGGGAGTGATGAATGCGAATTTCTGTCCCTTTGTCAACTCAGACGGCAGGCTCTTGCCATCCCATTTGTCTAGTTCAGGCTTGGGGTCAAACGTGTCCATCTGCGACGGTCCGCCGACCATGTGCAGAAAGATTACGTTCTTTGCACGCGGCGCGTGGTGCAACCCGCTTGCCTGAACTTCGGTCGTCAACAAATGAGACAATGCGAGGGATCCAATACCCAACGTTCCCTGTCGGAGGAATTCACGACGTTTGAGTAGGTCTGTTGTCTGCATCGTTGCTCTTTTTTGGCAGGAAAATGGTGGCAGGAAAATTTCAGCAGGATCATTTCCCTGCCACCATTTTCCTGGGATTTCGTTGTCACGACTTCGTCACCGTTTCGTCGAGGTTGAGGATGACTTGTCGAAGTCGCGACCACCTTTGGCTTTGCCGCTCTTGGTTCGCCAAACCTTCATCCGCCAATCGCGACGTTCCAGTTCGTGGACCACGGGCATCAACGATTCGTGTTCCAAGTACATGGCAAAGATACGGCGAACCTGCGCGGCCTCGTCGGCGTTGACGACCAACTTCGGACTCGGCCCGCTGCGGTCGACGTCGTACCCCAGCACCGGGATACCGCCCGCCCATTTGCCGCGGCGGCGCTGGGCGGCGATCTTGTCGCGGATGCGTTCGCCGATGATCTCGCGTTCAAACTGGGCGAATGACAGCAAGATGTTCAGCGTCAGCCGGCCCATCGAGTGCGTCGTGTTGAACTGCTGCGTCACCGAAACGAATGAGACGCCTTGTTCGTCAAACGTTCCCATGATTCGTGAAAAGTCGAGCAGCGATCGACTCAGCCGGTCAACTTTGTAAACGACAACGCAGTCCACCAGTCCCGCTTCGATGTCGGCCATTAGTCGCTTCATCGCCGGCCGTTCCAAGTTGCCGCCGGAGAACCCGCCGTCGTCGTACCGTGCCGGCAGCGCGACCCATCCCTCTTGTTTCTGGCTCGCGATGAACGACTCGGACGATTCGCGTTGGGCGTCGAGCGAGTTGAATTCCTGATCGAGTCCTTCTTCGGTCGACTTGCGCGTGTAGATCGCACACCGAATATTCTTCGGCTGTTCTGCTTTGGTTTTCGTCATTGCTTCTTCCTCCGTCCGAGTCGAAAGAACGTGAACCCGTTGTAACTGCCGCTGGTAACTTCTTTGGCGATCGCCGTGAGCGAACGGTATCGCCGGCCTTCAAACTCGAACCCGTCGGTCAGCACCAACACGCGGATGGTTTTGCCACGGTGTTGCCGTTCCAGATAATTGCCCGGCGGCGGCAATCGCGGATCCCAATCGGTGTAGCCGTCTTCTTCGACCGGAGCGTACCGCGTCTGAGTCAACAGTTCTTCCTTGGGCGGCGTCACACGAACGTCCGCGTTCTGTGCAAGCTGCCGCGCCCGCTGTCTCGCTTCGACACTCAGCCCGCCTTCTTCGTTGACCTGCATCCGCCAAGCGATGCGGCGAACCAGGTATCGCTTATGACGGCTTCGGCAAACCTCGTCGAAGACGTCTTCGTACTTCGTCAACAACTGGTCGACGGACATGTCTTGCAGCTTTGCAATCTCCAAACGCATCGCAGGCGTCATCGCGTCACCTCCGATCGTTTTTCGTTCTTCACTTCGCTTCGGCCATCACGCTTTGCCCGGTGATCAACATCGCGATCATCAACATCGCAAGTATCGTCCGTTTCAATCGCTCGCACCCGAGCGACACCGCGAGCCAAGATGGCCGCGACTTGTTCATCATTCGTTTCAGACATTCAGGTCTCCACCGTTAATCTGTTCCCATCGGAATCGTCTCTCGGCCGATCCGAGAGAGCGTTTGGAACAGAGAGCGGTGAGTTGTCCGAAAGCTCAAGCCGCTCGGGTAAAGAGTTCGCAGAAATCCCAGAAGTCGGCATCGGATGACGCAGTCGCCACCGCAACACACCCCGAGCCAACAGCACCGCGACCGCCCGTCGCCGATCATGCGGCGCGAGCGTGGGCAAAGAATCCGATTCAGAAATAGCGTCACCTTTTGGAACGAGTCATCAAGTCACCTCGCCAGACTCAACAACCTGGCCAGGTAACCTATGCCGTTCCCGAGCAACGCCGCCCAAAAAATCCCACCGAGCAAAACCACCACCTCGCATCCCCCACCACGAAGCGACAAGGCGCAACAATCCGCGAACTTTGGAAAGAAACTTCAGAGGTAACTGCCCCCAAAGAATCACCTCATCCGCCTTTCACATATTCTTTGGAAAACCGACCGAAGCCCACAACTTAAACCCCTCGTTCGTATTCCATTACGACCGAGGGGTTTTTTAATGCTCCGGCAGAGAGTCCGTGCGACTTATCCGCAATCGGCGTAACGACTTACGGTAGTTTTCTAGGATTGAAACGTCTCTGTTTCCCGCCACTACGCGACATCGTTTCCACACGATGTGACGTCTTGTGCCCTGCGTTTCCACCAAACTCTCTGCTATCTCTGTCAGCCTGACCGCGGGGTTATAGGCTCAGCCCCGCCAGATGTCGCGCTTTTGACTGTTCGTATCCCGTGGGGTCAAAAAAGTCGAACGCGCACTTTGTCCGATGAATTCCGAGGTTGCTTGGGTAGATGTGATCCGATTCTCGGTCGAGTTTGAGCGCAGGCAGAACGGCACCGGCAAAAAGTGATCGAAAACGGCGGCACCGCGCAGCAGATATTACCCGATGTTATGAGACCGGAGTGGTGCGGAGCGAGTGAAGGCCGGAGGAGCTAAGCCGCGCGTCGGTACGACCGAAGCAAACCTCCAAGGCGTTCAGTCGTTTCGATCTCGGCATCGATGTCCGGTGGACTATCCAACGGCATGATCAGCTCGTTGTCTAAGCCTTGGTGATTACGAGCGGTGTGATAATGAACGAGGAAANATCGAACAGCTCTGCGCGTCGCGGTCTCGCCAAAGAGAATCAATTTATAGAGGCACTCGGATTTCAGAGATCCGAAGAATCTTTCCAAGTGCGCGTTCAAGTTCGGACTCCGCGGTGGCAACCGAACAGGCTTCACACCGTCGTTGCGTAGGAAGTCCCGAAAGGATTGACTGAATGTCGCATCACGATCCATGATCAAGTACTTCTTGTCATTGAGGAAACCGTCCTCGTGGTTGGTCAGTTCGAGGGCAATCGTTTTCATCCACGCTTCGTTCGGATTGGTGGTGCAGCCCGCGAAGTGGACGCGGCGGGTTTTAAGCTCCATGACAAAAAGAAGATAGAATGTTGTTAGGCCGCCCTTGGTCCATACTTCCACAGTGGTGAAGTCGATAGATGCCATTACGTCCCAGTGCGCCTTCAGAAAAGTCTCCCACGATCCTGTGCGTTTTCGGTCCGGTGCCGGCTCAATGCCGTGCGTTTTGAGGATGTTTCCAATGGTGGAGTCGCAGATGTGGTAACCGACGTTCGATAACGCACCGCTGATACGGTCGTAGCCCCAAGTCGGGTTCTCTTTTGCGAACTTCACGGTCAAGTCGACGATCTCCGGCCGCGTTCTTGGTCGACCGGTTTTCTTCTGTTTTCGATCGGAGTAGTCCCACTTATTGGCAACCAACTGACTATGCCATCGCAGGATCGTGTCCGGCGTGAACAGGAAACCGATCTCGGAGAGTTGTTTGCGTCCCAAGATCTTGCCTTTGACGGCCAGGCGGCGACGTTGGTCATCGGTTAGCAAGATACGCTTCTTGCCGAGCTTCTCTTTGAGAACGGCATTCTCGGTGCGAAGGTACTCAATGACTTCTTGTTGTTGTCGATTGACCCAACTGGCAAGAATGATCAGCATCAACTGCCACGGTTGCAGAATGAATTTCATCGGCGTCTCGGTGGTTCGGAAAACCCGAGATGCTCATTGGTGCGAAACGAAATGTAAACCTGGGTGGGCAAGCGTGAAAGCACTCGGAGCTTGCCTGCGTTCCGGTTAGAACGATCGCAGAAACATTACCGCCGTCGACAGCACGTCGGTTCGGCTGAGATGTATGCCTGACAAACGTTTGGAAGTCGCCTTTTTGCAGTGTTTAGTGCTCGGCTGAGTTTTTTGACCCCACGGGGAAGATAAATGGCGTCGTGTAGTTTCAATCCGCGGACGGTGTTTCGGCAAACCTCGAACGGATTATTGGAAGAGATGGTCGGAATGTTGAATGTTCCGATGCGATTGAATTGGTCCGAGTTGGCCGAAACGGATGTGGATTCGATTATTGCGGCGTACCAAGGACTCGATGAAGAGTCTCGACAGCGTGTCGAATTGACGCTTCACGACCTTCATTCGATGGTGGGCGAAGAGTCGCAGCTAGCGATCTTTCAGCAATGTCGCAGGGCGGGCGAAAACGAGTTTTTGAAGGAGTTGGAACAATATGAAAGCCGTTACGACGTCGCGATCCTGACGCGTCTGGCAAGACCCGAAGTGTGGCGCGTTGCGACTCGGTTCGCATTGGCGGACCGTGTGATCGGGGGTCGTTCGTCTTACCGGCGGATTGAATTGCCGGCGGCCAAGCCGCGTACCTCATCGAAGGATTTGCGATCGTTCGCCAGTGCTTTGTCGGCTTTCTACTCGGCTCATCAGGCGCGTTTGCCCGGCAGGTGACGCTGACCAAAGACTCGATTGCTGATGAATCGACGTTGAAACTGCTGGCCGCTCTTGAACAAGCGTCGCGAGAAGGTGCTGTCGTGCTCCAGGGCGATGGTGTCCGCAGTGGCGACGATTCATCCTCTGCAATCCACTACCAGTTTGGCGACGATGGTCGATACCACGAGCAATCCGGTGAATCGTCGTTCAAACGAGATCAGCTCCTGACAGACATTAACGCGGGAAAACTGACAATCACACTCACCGCTCGCCACGGAGAACACTGTGACGTTGAACATCCTCAGCCAGCCATCTGGACGGTCGGCCCGATCGAAAAGCAACGCGGAAAGCAAAAATTCCCCGTGTTGTATCCCGGTGAATCTGAAGTGCTGGTCAGTGGACGCCACGTCGACCAGCAGGCTCGCATCTTCGTCGATGGACATCGAGTCGACGGCGAAGTCGCGATGAAAAAGAACGAACGAATCTCGATCAACTTGAAGCAGCGACCGGAAGACGGCATGCACTTACTGCAACTGCAAAACCCAAGCGGCCAATTCAGCAACGACTTCATCCTGACCGTTGCCCAGGCCAAACCACAAAAAAAGAAAGATGATGACGGTGACGCTAAACTGCCAAAGCCGAAGACTCTGGCTGACGCTTTGAAGCGATCGGGCTGGGATCGTCTTATTGGTACATGGGTCGACGAAGGCTCAAAAGGCGAAGGCCTGAAGCTGTCGTTTCAGTGGAAAATCAAAAACCGAGTGATCGAAGCAGAATCAATCGATCCAGCTCGCTCATCGGTCTCACTGGTTAGCGTCAACGCGGCCAATGGCGACATCTTTCAAGTCGGCGCCGACAGCACTGGCTCGTGTCACCTGGGCACCTGGACCTTTGAGAAAGATGACGCAGCCGTCCTCAACCTTGGCTACACCGATGGCGACGGTGGCGTGCTCCCCAAAAACTAATCCATCTGTTATGAAGGTTTACCGGCCGAGCCGGCCAAAGGAGACTTTTTATGACTAAGAAACGCAAACGACGGAAACCCGAGCAGATCGTGAAGGCGATTCAAGAAGGCGATGCGATGATGGCGGCGGGCAAGACAGAGGCCGAGGTGTTTCAAACGCTTGAAATCAGCGTAACGACCTGGGAGCGTTGGAAGAAACTGTATGGCGGAATGAAGTCGGATGAAGCAAAACGACTTCGTGAGCTTGAAGTCGAGAATCAACGACTCAAAGAGCTTCTCGCCGAGGCCGAGCTAGACAAGAAGATCCTCAAGATGGCCGCAGAGGGAAACTTCTGAGCCCGACGCGACGACGTGAGGCTGTTGCAAAGGCTCAGAAATCCTTTGCAGTGTCAGAACGTCGGGCATGCAAAACGCTTGGCCAACCGCGGAGTACTCATCGGTACCAAGCGAAATCCAAGAGCGACGAAGAGCGATTGCTTCGCCGCATTTACGAACTGGTTCGAGAATTCCCCCGCTACGGCTACCGGATGATCACGCGGATGTTACGCCGCGAAGGATGGACAGTGAATTACAAACGAATCTATCGGCTTTGGAAACGAGAAGGTCTTCGAGTGCCACGAAGAAAGGCGAAGAAACGCAGGCTTGGAAGCGTTTCAGGAGGGATCTGCCGTCGCCGCGCCGAACGCATCAATCACGTTTGGTCGATTGACTTTATCTTTGATCGAACAATCAATGGGCGGTCAGTGAAGATCCTTTCGTTGATCGATGAGTACTCACGAGAATGCATCGCCTTGGAGGTCTCACGCCGGTTCACCGGCGATGACTTGGTTGCCCTTCTAGTGGATGTGTTTGCAATTCGAGGCATTCCGGCATTTATCCGAAGTGACAACGGACCAGAGTTCATCAGTCGCCGCGTCCGCGATTTCCTTGGACGCATTGATGTCGGCACATCGTTCATTGAACCAGGTAGCCCCTGGGAGAACGGCTATGTCGAGAGCTTCCACAGCCGGTTTCGTGACGAGTGTTTGTCCTGCGAAGCGTTCAGCACGCTTGCCGAAGCGCAACAGGTAATCGGGCAATGGAGATCGACGTACAACCATCGACGTCCCCACAGCTCGCTGAGCGGGCTTACTCCTGCGGAGTTCGCGACCCGTTGTGCCGCTTCAACTCCAGTCGCTGCGCTCCTTACGTCGAAGCGGCACAACGAATGTGATTCAGTAACCCAATCCCTACCTTCATAACCCTGGACCAAGTTTCGGGGGCATTCCAACGGCACTCAGGGTCAGATCACGCTTCGCTACAAACTGACCGATGACGATACGCTTGACTTCACGCTGGCACTTCCCCAGCCAATCCACATTCGCTTGATTCGGGCGACTGACTGACGCGCCCGTGTCAGCTTTGAAATAACCGAAGAGGAAAACTCTCACTCATGCACCAAACCTTTGGAATTCTGATGGCTGCAGTCGGGCTGTTTATGCTGGTCTGCGGCACCATGAAAAGCGAGTTCATCGTCTACCGACTGCTGGTCGCGCGATCCCGACTCCTTTGGGGCGACGGGGACGCGGTGCATCGCTTCTACCAGTTCAGTGGGCTGGTCGTTGCAATTCTTGGCACGCTATGGGCGATGGGTCTCATCTGGCGTTCCTAAGCAGTTTTCTCCTCTTGGTCGTCGAGGGTTTTAACGTTTGAGCCAATCGTCGATTTTAGTCTTCGAGGTGTACGTGATCAGGGTTGGGAATTCCCAATTTGTCAAAGAGCCTTTGTATGTCGTCAAGACGTGAACGCAAGCTACTGTCCTCGGATTGACTGTGTAGGTCACTGATGGTCCGGTGACATGTCGACAGGAGCTGAGCCGCCTCAGTCCGCGTTGTTTGGTTGTCCTGGTTCGACTCAATGAGTAGTCGGGCTAATGATTGCTCAATGAAGGCCCGTCGAAGTGCAAAAACCGGGAAATCCGGATGCATGGACTCAAGTGAGACTAATTCGCCGCGGGCGGTCCGATATCTCTGTTCTGCCTGATCATTCTGGTTCAGGCGAGACAAGAGCGTGCCGTGCTTGTGTCGCAACTGCTGGAGCAGGTATTGAAACTGTGGGGCATGCGGTTGTTGGCTGGTAAGTTGTTGAGCATGCTGAATGGATTCGCTGACACGTTCTTCAAAGTCACGAACTTGCTGATCGTCAAGCTGGCGATCTCTGGCAACTCCGGTCGACAAACCAAGAGCCAGTGCGCTGAGGATTTGAATATTGGCCGGACGTTTCTCTGAAAGCTGCCGGATCGTCACGATGGCAGACTCATACAGTGATTTTGACTGTTCGGGTTCCCAGCGTCGAAGTAAGGCAGATTTTTCGAGGCGGCATCGTGCGAGCAGCAACACGGCCTCATCAGATGACTCAGAGAGCTTTTCCAGTTGGCTCAACGCCTGATCGAGCGTACTGATTGTCTCGTCGCGATCGCCGCTCAGTCGCATGATACGGCTGCGTCCATTCGATGAAGGCGGCACATCCATCCGTTGAGCCATGGCATAACGAGATGTTGCAATTTCAAGCCGCACAGTGTTTTGAAAATCGGAGTCTTGTAAATCGGATGAAAGAGTTCCCGAGTTTTCACGCAACACATTTTCGAGGAGATTGATCGCAATCGTGTGTGCATCTTGGGCGGCTGGGAAGTCTCGTCGCGTGCGTGCGAGCCGGCCTTTTGCATTCCAAAGCCTTGCTCGCTGGATTCTCAGTGCGCTGGCATCCGTCTGATCCTCGTCGGATGGAACTGACTCAGCCAGTTGAAGAGCGGAATCGAATGTGTCTTCAGACTCGCGAAGTTTCCCCAGCAGCCCGAGAATTGTCCCGGCGTGATACTTTGCGATGATGATTCGCTGGTAAGTCTTGCCTCGCTGATCCTGAACGGCGAGTTTTTGAAAGGTCGTCAGCAACTCTTGCAGCAGCTCAGCTGTGTCTTTTGACAAAGGCAGACGCGCATTGCCATTGCCGGACGAATTGACGCCTGCGTTACGGAGAAGTTCACCTTCAGGAATGGTGCGAGCAAGAATTCGCTCCAGTGACTCCCAGGCAACGTCTGCTGCCAAGTCTGCTCTATGACGATGAGCCAACTCTAAGCGAGCCGACGCCTCCGACGACTCGTTGGCATTTCGGACTTGAACATTGGAAACAACCAATGTTGTGATCAGTGCCACAAGTAGTGTGGTTGCGATTCCTGACACCAGGGCAATGGCCGGATTGCGGCGAGACCACATCGACAGGCGCCGGACTGGGCTGGTGCGCACTGAACGAATGGGGCGGCCAGCGACGAATAGCCTCAAATCCTCGGCGAAGTCACCTGCATTTGCGAAGCGGTCCGACGGTTCAAGCTCTGTCGCTTTCAACACGATTGTTTCAAGGTCGTTAGGAATCGCCGGATCGATGGAACGTAGAGACGGGACTTGTGGCGACACATTTCGACGAACATTCGCAGAACCAAATGCCGACTGAAGCGTCAGCAGTTCAAACAACACCAGCCCTAGCGAATACACATCGCTTCGTTGCTCCGGTTGCCCGTCAAACTGTTCGGGGGCCATGTAGTGAGGCGTCCCCGCGACGGTTTCTGTGTGACTGCCGAGCCAGTCGTCAACGGGCAGTGCCAGTCCAAAGTCAGCGATCCAAAGGTGCCCGTGAAGATCGAGCAACAAATTAGACGGCTTGATATCCCGATGAAGCGTTCCCTGAGCATGTGCGTAATCCAGTGCGTCCGCAGCTTCGCTGATCATTTCCGCGATCGACCTTTGGTAGGCGTCCCTTTCCAAAGGTAGTCCGAAACGTGAGCGAAAGGTCGATTCCGCAATTGCCACGGCTCCTCGTTCACGCTTTGGCTTTCCTTTCTTCCCTGACTCGATCAGCGAGGCCAGTGTTTCGCCTTCGATGAATTGCATCGCGTAGAAGTGACAGCCATCCTGCTGGCCAACTCCAAACACCGGGACGATGTGCGAATGGTGAAGACGCGCTGCGGTTTCCGCTTCACGTCGAAATCGGGCGATCGATCTAGCGTCCCACAAAGCGGCATTCGGAAGCACTTTCACAGCGACTCGCCGATTCAGCGGCTGCTGAACAGCCTCGAAGACAACTCCCATGCCGCCTCGACCGATCTCTCGGACGATTTCAAACTCGCCGAGGTGGTCCGGCACACGATGCCCGATCGCTGGCCCTCCGGCAGCAAGAATTTGTTGCTCACGCATCCGTTCCAGCATCGCAGCAGTTTCCAAAATCTCTGCAACCTCGTCGCCAACTTCAGGTCTCTGCTCGATCAGAGCCTCCACATCCAGCGGGTTTCCATCACGCAGGCGTTGGCTAAATTCATCCGCTAATTCCGCAAGGTACTCGGTGTGTTCATCGCTCGGCAGTTGCTTGTCATCGCGAGGCATCTTCAGTCACCTTCCGATGAGATTTCGGCTGACGACTTCTCAGCATCCCGGAGAAACCGGCGACTGTGCTCACCGACAGCTTCTTTCAACCGCTTCATGGCTCGCACGTAGCGAATGCTGGCGTTCTTTGGCTGGATGTCCAGCACCTCGGCCGCTTCCGCGTTATTGAGCAGTTCCAAATGTCGTAGAGCAATCATCTCCTGATCCGAGTCACTCATCCCGGACAAGGCGGCCTGCATTCGTCGTTCATTTTCGGCCCGAATCGCCGCATTGCTCGGCGACGTCATTCCGCCTGATAGAAACTCCGCAAGACAGACAGATGTGTGCTGTCCTCCATGCGACTGATTGAGCGAAACGTCCAGCGTCGCGTCCCGCATCTGAGCCGCCAGGTGTCGTCGATGCAAGTCGATGAGCGTCTGTAAAACGATTGACCTCAACCAAACGATCGGTGACACATTTTCACTCTCGATGAAGTGACTGAGTCTTGATTCTGCTGCAACAAATGAATCCTGTAGCACGTCATCCGGATCAATACGACTCCTTAACCGGACGTCCATTCGAAAGTAGACGAGGTGCCATAACCTTGCGTGGTTGTGCTCAAACGTCTCACTAAGCGCAGCAAGATCGCCCGCAAGCATTCGCTCGCGGAGTCGGCTGTCGGATTGCTTGTTGGAGGTTGTGACCATTCTGATTTCTACGTTGGCCATCAGATCTTACGTACACGGGCCTACGAAAGATGGTAGCCCAATTTATTGGCAAATGCGATTGATGGTTTTGCACCTGAATGGTCGCGCATCTCAACAGAATTCATTCCAGCTCAGGAAAATCAAAAAACATGTGTAGATTCACGCTGTCGTTCCCGTTAGTGATGCCCCACCCAAATTTCATCAAGATCCCCAGAGGAGCGGTTCATGTCACTTCAACTACAGAAATTGCTGGCGTTCGCGTGCGTCAGTCTGTTTGCTTTCGTCGCAAACGCACAGCAGCCTGATCACGTCTATTTCAATGGAAAGATTCTGACAGTAGACGCGGAATTCTCCATAGCCGAGGCCATTGCGGTGTCTGGCGGGCGTATCAGTGCTGTAGGTACCAATGCTGAAATCCGCAAACTCGCCGGAAGTGAGTCAACCGAGGTCGATCTCAAAGGACGCACTGTCATTCCAGGGTTGATCGACAATCACATGCATTACATGCGGGGAGCATCACGATGGCGATTTGAAGCCAGAATCGACGGCGTAACATCCCGCACGAAAGCCCTTGAGATCATCAGCAACAAGGCAAAGCAAGCCGGCCCGGGGGAATGGGTGTTCGTGCTTGGTGGCTGGAGCGAACAGCAGTTTGCTGATGCTCCAGGCGGATTTACCACCGAGGAACTTGACGCTGCCGCCCCCGACAATCCCGTATTCGTCCAGAAGTCGTATAGCCGAACGTATATGAACAGCCTGGCTGAAAAAGAGTTGTCTCAATCCGGAGGCACAGGTGGCGGCAACACAGGTGGCGGCAACCGCTCAAATCGACAAGGGAACACAGGCAACTCAGGACGCAGCACAGGTCGCACGCAGGGAAACGGATCTCAGACGGGACGAAGTTCATCTCGGCGGTCCGGCGGCGCCAGAACTGTCATCAACCAAGCGACACGCTTCGTCCCCGCGCGCTCCGACGACCAGCGAGTTGACGACATGAGCTACTTCAACTCAGTCCTCAACCGCCACGGTCTTACGACGGTCTACGATGTCGGACGTGCATCGGATGGTAACTTCGATCCCGTTCAAACGCTCGCGAGCAACGGCGACCTTACTCTACGGGTTTTCCATTCCCTTCGATATCAAGCCAACGATCCACTGGAAGCCAGCGAAGCTGTTCGGATGATCAAGTCTTCCAAGCCTCGTTCGGGCGACGATTGGTTCGGCCTGATCGGCATCGGCGAACACACATACAACCCCTTGCATGACAGCAGCATGCGACAAAGTTTCTACGGCGACGATGTATGGGCCCAGTTCGATAAGCTCGCGATCACCGCGGCTGAGGGCGGATGGCACATTCACGAACATGCGCAGCGAGATTCGACTGCTGCGCGAATGCTGGACATCGCCGAACGAATTGACAAAATTCATCCGATGAAAGATCTGCGTTGGACGATTGCCCACTGCGATCTGATCTCGCGTGAGAGTATCGAACGGGCGAAGAAACTCGGAATGACGCTGGCCATCCACAACAAGACCGCGAAACCTGCGGTGGACGATCGTGACTCGCCGCCTGTTTCGTGGATGGAGGAAAGTGGCATCGTGTGGGGGCTCGGCTCTGATTCGACCGTTGTTTCCACGATCAACCCGTTTCACAGCCTGTGGTGGGTAACGAGCGGCAAAGTCTTTCCAAGCAAGATATCGATCCGCACACCGGTCTCTCGTCAGGCTGCACTCACCGCCCACACTCGAAGCAACGCTTTTCTGATGTTCAAAGAAAAGGACCTGGGAAGTCTTGAGGTTGGCAAGTGGGCCGACTTGGTCGTTCTCGATCGCGACTACATGACCGTTCCTGTCGATGAGATTCGCGACATCAAGCCAGTCAAAACGATCATCGGCGGAAAGATCGTTTATGACTCTGAATCGGACGGGCTATGAGGCATAACACAATCGGACGACCGCAGCGTCACCATGCAAAGGAAAGTGTTATGACACACCTAAGTCGACTGCTATTTGCAGTATGCTGCTGTCTCGGCCTCGGCTTGGCCGGAACCGGTGTCGCAGCTGATCTAGAGGTCATCGCGGTCGACAAGATCGGTCACTCGATTCTATTTATCGATCCGCGGACACGAAAGGTGACACATCGCATCGCGGCACCAGCTCGCCCGCATGTCGTGGCGATTTCAGCCGATGTGCGAACTGCAGTTGTTCCGATTTACGGTGACGGGATCTATGGCAACAATCCGAATCCAGGCCACCATTTGCTGGTTATCGACTTGCCGAGTCGATCGATTCGCCGCACAATCGATATCGCTCCTCTCAAGGCACCTCATCAGGCGCTCTTCGGTCCTGATGGACGATGCTACGTGACTTGCGAAGCCAGCGGCGTGGTCGCTGTGGTCGATATCGACCGAGGTATGGTTGTCGGTAAAATTCCTAACGGCTCTACCGGTTGTCACCGCATGGTTATGACCAGAGATGGAAAGACATTATTCACCGAAAATGAAAATGCGGCGACATTTGTCTCGGTATTGGATACAGAAACGCGAGTTCTGAAGCGAAGAATGGAACTAAACGTATCGATGCAGGGCATCGAGTTGTCTCCCAGCGATTCGACGCTCATTGTGTTGACCGGAGACGGCCCGCGTATGAAGGTGTTCGATGCGAAAGACTTCCATCACATCTCAAACGTCCGATTGAATAATCACAAGCTGCCAGCTCAGATCTCCAGGTTTACGCCCGATGGCACACGACTGTTGGTGTCAAGCTTTTCCGAGCCATTGTTGACGATCATGCCCGCGGATGATCTCAACAGGCAACAAACGCTGGCAATCGGTGAAGGTCCAATGGACATGGCGTTCCATCCGAATGGCGAAACGGTGTGGGTCGCCAACCACAACGCTGGCACGATCAGCGTCGTGTCGATCAACCCATTTCAAGAGCTGCATCGATTCAGCGCCGGTAAGGGCGTTGAAACCCTGGAATTCTATGATCGCGAAGCTTTCAGCACGGCATTAGGCCCGCACCATTCGGGCGAATTGCCTTGAGCAAATTACCAATGGGGTTCGGCCAGTCAGCGTAGACCTGATTCCAGTCGCCGACGGGTATTTCGGCAACGCCTTATCACATCTCGAAACCCAATAAGATGATCAGAGCTGAATCGCACACGACCCATCTCCAAAAATGATTCTGGTTTGCTTCACGTTCTCTCGTGATCGTCTCCTCAATTTGCCACAATTGATTCATGATTTACCGATTTGTCATGGCCGTCTCGCTCTCGCTGTTTCCCGTTTTCGCCACCGCGCAGGTCGTTCCGGCTGAGGTTCGCTCGGGCGACCCCCAGCTGTCGTTTCCTTCGGTGGACGAATTGCCGGAGGTCAGGGAATTGCCCAACCCCTTCGTCTTCCTCGACGGTACGGCGGTGAAGAATCACGAGGACTGGGTGCGCCGGCGGGCGGAGATGAAGGCTATGGTGCTTCACTATCAGTTCGGGCACGCTCCTGCGCTCCCCGCGCCCGACACGATCGACGCAGAGATCCTTTCCGAGACCGACGCGCTCGACGGAAAGGCAGTGAAGCGGGCCGTGCGACTTCGTTTCGGTCCCGGCAAGGCGGTCTCGCTCTCGTTGGGAATACACGTGCCAAAATTTGGCAAGGGACCGTTTCCCGTGATCGTTCACAATAGCCCCGGAACGTTTGAAGTCGATGACACGATCCTCGCGGATCTCATCCGTCGTGGCTACATGCTCGTGAGCTACCAACGAACCGACTTGCACCCGGATTGGGGGAAGGATCCTGAGGCGAAGAAGCGGCGCGATCGCGGCGACGCGCGACGGGCATATCCCGATCATGACTGGGGCTGCCTCCGGGTCTGGGCGTGGGGTGGCAGTGTGACCATCAACTGGCTCTCCACCCTGCCCGAGGTCGACATGACGAAGATCGTGTGCACCGGCCATTCGCGGGGCGGCCAGACGGCAGCGCTTATGGGAATGTTGGACGAACGGGTCGCAGTCGTGGCTCCGAACGCGGGCGGGTCGATCACCACCGGGTGCCACCGGGTGCCACCGGGTTGGAAACAAGACTCGCCTGATTAAGGATAAGATGGCCAGCCAGAATGCGTATTGGTTTCATCCCAACCTGACTGCGTTCGGCGACCGGGAGACCCAGCTGCCGTTTGATTTGCACTTCATCAAGGCGGCCGTCGCGCCGCGGGCATGGTTCAACGCGAACGGACTCGGCGACAAGCTGAACGTCGAAGGCAGCATGGTCACTTGGCGAGCGGCGAGTGTCGTCTATGACTGGCTCGGCGTGAAGGAGCGTTGCGCCCAATGGTACCGTGAAGGCGGTCACGACCAGGGCGCCCGGGATTGGAAAACGCTCGTGGACTTCGCCGACTTCATCTTTTTCGAAAAACCGCTTCCCGAGCCGGACACGTTTTACCAGGAGCCGTGGCCCGATCTTCCGTTGCATTACTCCTGGAAAGCTCCGCGTTGATCATCTGCAGGAGAAAATGCTTTCCGATTAAGAACGATGTGCCGAGCCAACGGAAATCCACCGCGGAGTTCACTTGCGGTCAATCAGTTTGGTGACCGGTGCAGAATGCTTGGTAGTGTGAATCGTATCGACGAATTGATGCAGGAACACTTCGACGCCGAACATTCCCAGGCGCGGTCACCATCGTGGCCCAACGCAGTAACTTTTTGCACTTAGACTAAATATACGTAATCACCATTCACAAAAAGAGTCACACCCATGCCGCAGTCACGCCGAATCCAAGCCATCCTCGTCACCCTCCTTCTTTTTCTCACGCTTCCTCTCGCAGCCCAACCTGTCGAATACTTCACCGACAACGGCTACGGCAACCCTGTCGCCACCATGCAGCACCCGTCCGGCGAATTTATCAATGGCAGCACTTACCTCGCCTACCAAGGACCCCACGAAGACCCCTATGTCGTCGCTTACCACCACGATTCGAAATCATGGGCTGGCCCTTTCAAAGCAGGCATCAACGTCATGGGCCAGGAGCAAGACGCACAAGACTCACACGATAAAGTCGATAACCACGGCAAACCCGCCATGATCATCGACGCCAAAGGCTACATCCACCTGGCCTTCGGCGGCCACGGCGGCTCGCGTGGACTCGGACTCGGCAACAACAACCAAGGCGCCGCCGGGCGTGGCAAGCAAACGCATGTCGTTTCCAAAAAGCCCTATGACATTACCGAGTGGGAAGCACTCGATAACATCTCGCCCTTTGGCACTTACTCGCAATTCATCAAGATGGACAACGGTGACATCTACCTCTTTTTCAGGCACGGCTCGCACCAATCCGACTGGGTTTACCAACGCTCCACCGACCATGGCCGCACCTTCGCCGATCCCCTCTCCGTCCTCAAATCTAAACCTCAACCCCAAGATCCCGACACCATGGACGCCTGGTACGCCTGGTTCGAGAAAGGCCTGGGCGACACGATCACCGCCTCGTATGTTTATCATCCGTGCAACAAACGTGGCCGGCATTCGAAAGATCGCCACAACACTTACTACATGCAAATGAACACCGCCGATGCCACCTGGACCAACGCCCCCGGCCAGACGCTCGCGATGCCGATCCTTAAAGAATACGCCGACGAAAATACACTGATGTTTGACACGCATGGCGGCCGCGCTAATCACGGCACTTGTCGCGTCGATGAAAACGGCGCCCCCCACGTATTCTTCCGACACGACGACGGCCACGTCCGCTACTACCGTTGGCTCGGCGACAAATGGCAACAACCCGTCACCGTTCTGCCCGGCAACAAATCCCAAGACGGCGACATGATCGTTCACTCACCGATGCACATCAGCCTTCTGCTCCGCTACAAAAATACCGCAGGCTCACACGTCGGCTACTTCAACTCCACCGATGGCGGACTCACCTGGCAAAAAGCCCCCTCCCTTTTGTCCGCCAAAAACATCGCCTACAACCCCATCAGTTCGATTGTCCGAAATGCTCATCCCAATGCACGCGTGATGCTCTCGTCAAACGCCTATGGCCAAGTCCACCAATACCGCAACATGGTCCTCCTCGGCGATCAAGGTCCTGTGACTCGCCCCAAACAAGAAGCCTCGAACTTGGGTAACCGTCTCAAACTACTTAGGCAAGAACGAGCTAAAGGGAAATGAGATGAATTCATTCGTTAGGCACTGTCTCGTAAATCGCCACAGCTCATTTTGGCAGCGAACGTAACCCACCAAGGGGACCGGTTTCAGCGGTCTCAACTTCATTTCGTCGACTCCCGTGTATACACGTAGTGGCGAACGGATGGCCGAGATCGCCGAAGACGGCAATGGTGTGAAACCTGCCTTAACAGTCTTGGTATTTCGTTCTCTAACTCGCGTCGGTTGCATCATTCTCTGTCTCGAAGCTTTACGTCGAACTCGCGTCGATGTTAGAAAGTTGGAGACACCGACGCGCCAAATCGCTAATGGCTAACCTGCTCCGGCTTCATCGACCGGTGCAGGGAAACGAGCATTTAAATCCGCTTCGGTTGGACCAACCGAGGTCATGCACAGATCGACCAAATTGCTTTCGGTGTTGGGGGCCGACGAGTTGGGATCGTTTTTTTCGCACTGGTTTTTCCCGTCTTGCGTAGCTTTCTTCTAAGTTTCATTTGTGGCGTGGACCTAACGTGTCACAACCGTTGCATTAAATAGGCATGCACTCGTCGCATTTGCTAGCAACCGGATTGTCTGGCTCGAAACTTGACTGTCTCCAGGGAAGCGTACTCACCGTGAGCGGAATGATTGACCAAGAATGGCTGCCTTCAACCCCAAGCACCTGACAAATCCGGACATCGTCCGAACCATCGAAACCAAACGACTTCTCGCACTACTCAAGCCCTACGCCGACTACCTCCGCGGTCGAGGGTTGTCGCTGCCGTCGGCCCGGCAAGCGGCAACGCTCGACCTCGAATTGCTGGCTGAGATTCTGGAGACGCCGGACGAGGCCGCGCCGCAGGATTTGCTCAACGCAATCGGCTACATCGACGAGATGGCTGTTACCATGACGGAAGGGAATCGACCGAGCCCGCGACGTTCCAGCCAATCGCACACCGGACTCAACAAGAAACTCAACAGCACCGCCATCGTCAAAGGGACCAACAACCCTTTGCCAAGGTAGAGTGCTCCAATGACGACTGCGACGGCGGCGATCGTCAAGACCGCTGGACGGCGATTGAGTTCTTTCGGCTGTGTCATTAATAAATTTTGTTTGCGATTCGTATCAAGTTGCTTCCCACCCAGTCTTAGCTAACTACCAAGGCTTGAGCTTCCAACCGAGAACGAAACCGAGGCCAACGCAAACGAGCGCCACGACCGCCGGTTTTTCACGGGCGTAGCGCCGCGCGTAGTCAATGAGATCGCTAGTTGGCCGAAGCCTTTCATTGGACTCATAAGTTGCCTGTGCGTTGGAAGCGGCTGTGTATGTCTGTTCTTCAATCATTTCCTGATCCTCTGAAAGTGGAATGTTGTTTGTCATCTTTTGTGTCTCGATCACGCTCGAGCACTGTCTTGATCCAGCGAAGGTTGCGAGTTAGTTCTTGGCTCGAGCGTTGCAGAACCGCTGCACTTCCGCGGAACTTGAAACATCCGATGACGCCTAGCGTTCCACTCAAAGCGCCAGCGGCCAACGCGGCAAGTAGGAAACCCAACGCGTAGGATGTTTCAAACTGATCCGTGATAAATATTGCCAAGGAAACTAACGCAATCGGCACACATGCCACGCCGATCACTGCGCTCACAAACATCAACAATCCCGTCAGTAGCATGCGGCTGCGACCGTCACGCAAATCTCGCGAGAGCAGCGCGAAATGCAATTCCGTCAAGGTAAAGAGGTCATGTGCCAATCCACCCATGTTGCGAGCGAGCCCCTTGGGCACCGTCGCTTGCGAACCGTTTCGTTGGCCTACCTTCGTTTCATGAACCATCCCAGGACCACCCCCATGCAAACGGCTGCGCCCAGTCCTGATAACGGATGCTCTCGAAGAAAGTCTTCAACTTGACGCCGTCGCCCGAAAAACTGCGTGCGTGCAAGTCCACGTAACTGTTGGAAATTCGGTTGCGAATCATGGGCTGAGTGATCCCCGATCGCGGGAAAAGGCGGAACGCGATTCTTCACGGTTTGATGTCCTGGGACGTTTGACTAATCTGCGACCTGTCGCCATGTTCCTTAAACGATTGGCTGGCTTGTCGCCCGACATACGACACGACTTCACGTAAAACCATCATGCCCACAAAGCCCAGAACGCGGGCACTCTTGCTGCTTTGAGGCTGTACCTTGGAGATCGAATCGACACGGTTCGGTCCGCGCGGGACGATGATGTATCCCACAGCGACGGCGGCTCCCACAAAAATCCATGGATGGGATTTCAGGTAGGTTCGCCAATCTCGCATCTCACGAGCCTGTTCGACGATGTCTTGAACTCCCTCGTCCAAGTCATCGCGTATCTCGCCCATGCGCTGGAGAAGGCTGTCCGTTTCGGGACTATCGCTAATCGATTTGTCGACCACTGAATCGTCCATTTTCATCGCCATCGCAGAAGCAAGCTTACGACGACGCCGGCGATCAGACCGGAACCAAAGCAAACCACCAACGATTCGGTTGGATGCCGGCGAACCATTCCTTCGACTTCGGCATAGCCCTCGCGCATGGTAGCCGCCGCTTGCTGTGATGCTTCTTGAGCACAGTTGGCCGCACGGTTGGCGGTAGCACGAACATTCTCACTGGCGTGACTATATGCGGAAGTAGCGTTGGAATTGAGTTCCTCGAAGAACTGTTCGACATTCTCCCTTGCCTCGCCGGTCTTTTTTTGGATTGTTCCCGATCAATTGATCGACATCGCCGTTGAAAGTCATGACATCGTCTTCGGTCAGTTCGCCCCACTTGCTACGTAGCCTTCCCTTGATCTCATTCCAGTTTCCTTGAAGTGTCTGTTGGCTAATCATTGTTTTGTAAATTCCATTTTAGAAAGGATATTTATCGTCATCTCGGCGAAGGCGACTTACCTTCTTGCCGTCTTTAATAGTCTGCGGCCATCACTCCGATGGCGACGAATCCGTGGCTGGTTGAACCAACTTATTGACTTCATCTTTCGCATCTCCCGTTAGTTCTTCGACCTTGTCTTTCACGGCATCTGCATCCGCTTCCATTTTGTCGCGGTCCACCGTCAGGTTGACATCGACGTTGCGGCTCTCCGAACTACCCTGGTCGCTCGACATTGAAAACCAGCCCCGGTAGAAGCCAATTCCTCCGACCAGAACCAGCAGTAGGAACAGCACTGCAAATACCTTCATGTCATTGCTCCGTGTTTGCGATAGAAATTGAATTGTCGTTTTTTGGGGGGATCCAGCCAGCGTCTGGCTACTTGCAAATCGGTTGACTCACGGGAACGAATCCTTCGTGAATCCACGACGACGCGTCGTTCGCATCGGCTTCGTCAAAGTAGCATTGCAATCTCCCGTCACCGTGACGGACCGAAACCGGCGGGATGAATCGCTCACCTCAAATCCAGCAAGTCCAAACGGACTTGCTGGAAGAATATGCCACAGGTGATGCGTTCACTCGCTGAATCACTCAGGCATCAGCACGGTATCGACGACGTGGATGACGCCGTTGGTGCACATGATGTCACTCTTGCCGACGTGAGCTTTTCCGACCATCAACTTGCCGTTTTTGTCGCTGATTTGCAGATCGGAGCCTTCCACGGTCACCGTCATCTTCATCTTGGCCAGGTCGGCTCCCAGTTCCTTCTTCGGCAAAACGTGGTAGGTCAGGATCTTGGTCAGCTTTGCTTTATTGGCGGGCTTAAGCAGATCGGCCAGCGTTTCCTTGGGTAGCTTCGCGAATGCAGCATCCGTTGGCGCGAAAACGGTGAACGGTCCTTTCCCTTTCAGCGTTTCGACCAATCCGGCCGCCTTCAGCGCGGTTGCGAGCGTCTTGAAATCGCCAGCGGCCACGGCGGTATCGACGATGTCTTTGGTCGAGGTGCTGGAGTTCGCACCCGTCGTCGTGGCCTTTGATTTCACTTCCTGGGCAAAACCGATGCCGCACGTCAGCATGGCCACACAAAACGACGTCGAGAGAGCGAGAATGTTGGTTTTCATCTTTGGTTTCCAAACGAGATAGTTTCAGTTCGACGTCGTCGGCAAAACACCAACCTAGATCGTCGGTTCAAAAGGTACGGCGTCGAAATCCCATTAGGTATCGAAGGTTGAATGATTCCAGGTTGGCGGATTCCGCCACGGCACGAGCCAGGCCAATGGATGTCCGCGAGCATGGTCGAATCCGCCATGGTCGATTCGTGGAACGAGCGATATTCACAAAGTTCGGCTTCCGTACATTCAGTTCGTCATTGGATTCAGCGACCGACACGGGTGCTGTTTGATGGCTCCACGCGTAGAGCGTGAGATCTCAACCGATTACTGGAGAAGAAACATGGATCGTCGAAAGATGTTGGCATCAGCCGGTGCCGTTGCCGTTGCCGGAGCCGTTTCTGGCGGCGCGAGTGCTCAGGAAACGAAAGCCATAAAGCATGCGAGCACACTGGCCCCGATGCACCAGAAGTGCTTGGAAGCTTGCCAGAACTGCGAATCGACTTGCAACGAAACCGTCAACCACTGCATGACTCACTTAGCCAAGGGCACGAAAGAACATGCCGCCTGCGCAGCGATCGCGATGAGTTGCCAGGAATTCTGCAGCTTATCGGCGCAGGTCATTGCACGCTCTTGCTCGCTTGCTTCGGCGGCGTGTACGGCGTGCGCGAAGGCATGCGACGCTTGCGCCGCTGAGTGCGAGAAGATCAAGACCGATCAGCAGATGTTGGCTTGTGCCAAAGCTTGTCGCGATTGTGCTACAAGCTGCCGCTCGATGGCGTAACCATCAACGCACCTGCTCGCCGCCGATCCTTCCTGGCGGATCATCATCATGAAACAATTCCGATCCTTGATCGTTGTCGTCGCTGGAAAAGACGGCGGGCAGTTGGCTGTCGATCAGGCCGCTACGCTCGCCGCTCAAAACTCCGGGACGGTAACGTTGGTCGATGCCATCACGCCGCTGAGCGACTTCTTGGAAATCGCTGGATCAAACGCGGCGGAATGCCACGACGAAGCTTCGAAGCTGAAAACCGAGCACATGGAACGGCTCGCAAAACCACTCCGTGATCGCGGAACGAGAGTTGACTGCCTCTTGCTACAAGGTGACCTCGCCGAAAGAACGGTCGAACGAGTCATCGTTCATGGTCACGATCTTCTGCTCAAGACCGCTGAACATCCTCATGGGATCACTCAGCACATGTTCGGCACGGTCGGGCAACGTCTAATGCGGAAATGCCCGTGCCCGGTTTGGATTATCAAAGCGGCACCGGAACCAAAATTGAAAAAGATTCTGGTTGCGATTAGCCCGTTCCCGCTTGAACAGCAACGTCATCCGATGAACGTGATGATGATGAAGCTGGCGACCTCCCTAACCTGCATGAATGATTGTGAATTGAATGTCGTTTCTGTTTGGCCGGATTTAGCGCTGGCGACTAAAAACGAGCAAAGCGAAACCAAACTGCTGCAAGACGAGGCGTTGGAGGAAATCGTCGGACCTTATCGCTGTCAGGTCGACGATTTGCAAACCCACTTGCTCGAGGGCGACCCCGCCGATGCCATCACGGGGCTGACCCTGAAACTTGACGTCGATCTGTTGGTTTTAGGAACCGTGTGTCGAAGCAATTTCGTGTTCTTCACCATGGGCAACACCGCCGAACAAGTGCTTCAACGCGTCCAGTGCTCGGTGCTTGCGGTCAAGCCGGATTGGTTCCTGGCGAGCGTGGCCAAGGCAGCTCAAGAACGATCACGTCTTTTCGATGGGCTGCTCAGCAAATCACCTGGACTGATCTGACTCGCGACAAGACTCTCACCACACCAACCCTTCCCAAGCAAGGCAATTCCCAATGTCCGAAACCATTCTTTTCGACCGCGAAGCCTCCGATGCGATACGGCGCGGGGTCCACACTCTTGCAAGCACCGTCAAGCGAACACTCGGGCCACGAGGTCGCAACGTTCTGCTGGGCCGCAGCTACGGATCGCCGATTGCGACGAAGGACGGAGTGACCGTTGCGAAGGAAATCGAACTCGAAGACCCGTTCGAGAACATCGGGGCGAAAATGGTACGGGATGTGGCCGCGAAGACCAACGACGTGGCGGGTGACG
The DNA here is from genome assembly GCA_007745635.1 of Stieleria bergensis. Taxonomy (GTDB): domain Bacteria; phylum Planctomycetota; class Planctomycetia; order Pirellulales; family Pirellulaceae; genus Stieleria; species Stieleria bergensis. Next base: position 4,063,543 of record CP036272.1, on the reverse strand, counting down.
GAACGACGACCGCCACGGTATTGGCTGAGGCGATCTTCAACGAGGGTCTTCGCGCCGTCGCAGCGGGTGTTCGTCCGATCATGATGAAGGACGGAATGGAGCGTGCGGTCAAAGACATCGTAGCGAATCTCAAAAATGCTTCTGTGCCAATCAAAGGAAAGATTGACTTGCTACGGGTCGCCACCATCGCCGCCAACAATGATTCCGCCGTGGGAGAGATCATTGCCGAGGCACTGACGAAAGTCGGCAATGACGGCCTGGTCATTCTGGAAGACGGACAATCGACAGCCACCGAGTTGGAAATCGTCGAAGGCATGCAGTTCGACAGCGGCTACCTGTCACCCTACTTTATCACCGACGTGGCAAAGATGGAGTGCGTGCTTGAAAATCCCGTCATCCTGGTTTGCGAAAAGAAGGTCTCGCGAATCCAAGACATACTGCCGCTGCTTGAGAAGATCGTTGAACTGGGCCGTCCGCTGCTGATCATTTCAGAGAACCTTGAAGGCGAGGCACTCAGCACCTTGGTGATCAACTCGTTGCGAGGCACCTTCACCTGCTGTGCCGTGAAGTCGCCAGGATATGGCGACCGACGCAAGGCAATGCTTCAAGACATCGCGGTCGTCGTTGGCGGGAAAGCCGTGATGGAAAACTTGGGCATCAAGCTTGAATCAGTGGTGGTGGACGACCTTGGTAGTGCGCAGCGGGTCATCATTGACAAGACTCATACGACGATCATTCAAGGCGGCGGCAAGAAAAAAGCCACCGAAGCCCGTGTGGCTCAAATTCGTGTCGAGCGAGAGCGTTCGACGAGCAAGTATGACAACGAGAAGCTGGATGAACGGATTGCCAGAATGACGAGCGGTGTCGCGACGATTCGTTTGGGCGGGTTCACCGAGAGTGAGGTCAAGGAGAAGAAGTACCTGTACGAGGATGCCATCAATGCAGCCAAAGCGGCGGCGGACGAAGGGATCGTTGTCGGTGGTGGAGTCGCGTTGCTGCGAGCCTCATCGAAGTGTAAGCCAACCGAGATGGACCATGACGAGTCGGCTGGTTATACAATCATCCTGAAAGCCTGCCGATGGCCGATCCGTTGCATCGCGGACAATGCTGGGAAGGACGGCCGGATGGTGTGCGAGAAGGTTATCGAGATGCAGGCAGCGATGGGATACAACGCGCAAACCGACACCTACGAAGACTTGATCGAGGCCGGAGTCATCGACCCCACCAAGGTCGTGCGATCAGAAATTGAAAACGCAGCCAGCGTTGCAGCCTTGTTGCTGACCACCCAAGCTCTCCTGGCTCGGAAACGCTAGCGGCTGCGATAGCCAGACTGACTCGGGTAGCGATAGCCGTTAATGTTTCCATAGCTAGGTGAGTAAGTTGCGTGCGGGCTATAGGTTGCAACGCGGTACCCAGGAGTGGCGGACAAATAGACGCGGTTCACGGGATCGCTGACGTGCTGAATCCTTTGCAGGTAGCTGCCGTCATGGTGCCGGCAGCCTTGAGCCTCTATTTCATTCGTGTCGAGCACCAGGCTAGATGTCGCGACGATCGCGACGATGATCCATAGATTTTTATTCATCTTCGTTAGCTTCCAAGCAGAGTGAGTGACCGATCGCAGCACCGAAGTTGGTCTTGCACTTGAAATCTAGGCACGAGCAGGGCGACTCGGTATCGTTCAAAGCCGAAAACGCCCTGGCGGATTCGACCAAGACGAATTCGTCCAGGCGAAGTTGCCAGCTCGCGTGGTTGAATCCGCCATGTTTTTTTCGGCGATGTCTCGATACTGGAGGTCGTCGAAGTCTAGGACAATGACCGCGAGCAACGACTTCGCGATGTCGTGGCGAAAGCCCATCACGGAGGAACGTCGTTTCACGAACAGGATTCAGATGATGTCCACCAGCAACTCCGCCGTCGCCGTCTTTCACACGCACCCTGGTGACCAAATGATGTACTGGGGCAAGGCCGGTGCGATCTGGGGCGGTTTCTGGTCGTTGCTTTTTGGATCCGCGTTCTTTGCCATCCCAGGACTTGGCCCGGTGCTCGTTGCTGGACCGCTGGTCGCGTGGATCATCGGTGCGCTCGAAGGTGCCGTACCGGAAACTGTCGGTGTTTAATCAAACACCGCGTTTGCCACTTCACGATTTCGATTGAGAACCAAACCCATGTCGTCTGCAACCATCACTGACATTACCGACGAGCAGCTCAACACGATTACGGTCGGCGAGCGAGCGTCCGCCCGCCGGCGGGTCGATGGACGAGATGCCATCGAACGCTGGGAGAACGAAGGTGGAATCGTACTCACACCTACCCAAACCACCACCATCCACAACACCATCACTCCTCGATTCATAGGAATCTTCATCATCATGAACGAAACCCAAGACTACGTCAGCCCAGCCACCGCGATCATGACGCGCGAAGCACGCAGCATTCAGGCGTACGGGCACTTGATCCCGATGCCGCTTGCCTTGCACGAATCCGCACGTCAACAGAGTGTCGACAATCTGAACCAATTGCTCGCCGACACGATGACGCTGCGTGACATGTACAAGAAGCACCATTGGCAGGTGTCAGGGCCGATGTTTTATCAGTTGCATCTGTTGTTCGACAAACATTGCGCGACACAGGCCGAACTCGTCGACACGATCGCCGAACGCATCATGACGCTTGGTGGAATCAGCATCGCGATGGCACAGGACGTCGCCGACAACACGACGATCCCTCAACCGCCGAAAGACCGCGAGTGTCCGGAGTCGCAATTGACTCGTCTCCTTCAGGCCCACGAGATCACACTTCAAGCCGCCCGCTCGATGGCTCGCCAAGCAATCGAAGTCGGTGACGATGGCACCAATGACATGTTGGTCAGCGACGTCATCCGCGGCAACGAACTACAAGTCTGGTTCGTCTCGCAGCACCTCGTCGGTGCTCACGCCCACATTGAATGAAACAACATCAATCACCACCCGAGTAAAGGATGCCTCACATGGTCCGTTGGAACCCAGCCCAACCTCAAAAGCACCGTTTGGCGAAGAAAACAATTCAGATTCAATCGCGGAAGCGACAAATTCAGAGCGGATGGAACAACCGAGATCGCGCCGATCGTCTTCGCACCGGACGGATGCGCCAAGCTTGGTTCGTCAACTGCTTTTGCCGTCAACTTTTTTAACGTAGGAACAAGAATGTTTGGACACAATGCGCGAGAGGCGAAGACAATCTTCAACGCCGGACTTTTGAAAACGTTTGGAAAGTTAAGTCAGCCGGATATCGCCAGAATAGACGGGCGGCCCGAGCGACTCATCGCCGAACTCGTCGAGCAATATGGTTGGAATGAAGACTTTGCCAAACAGAAGACCGAAGCGTTTGAATTGAAGCTTTCCGTCGGCGAGACCTCGGCCACGACCGAGTTGCCCGTGAGGGTCGGATCATGAAGACAATCCGTCCCATCTTTCTGTCCACCTATCCACCCGAGCAATGCGGGCTGGCAACATTTACCAAGGATTCGGCCGACGCCGTCGATCGAGCCTCCGGACGACCGATATCGTCTGTCATCGCGATCAAGAAAACGCACTCGTTGAAGCACGCCGAAGGTCGCGTCGCGCATGTGATTGAAAACAATCAACTTGGTGCGTACCGACGTGCCGCCAGTGTCGTCAACGACGGGCCATGGAACGTCGTTAACTTAGAACACGAGTTTGGTCTGTATCCCGGCTTGTGGGGTGGGGGGATCATGGAGTTCGTCCGGCACTGTGAAGTGCCAATTGTCAGTACGCTTCACACACTACCAATGCTGCCTGACTATGAACCCTTTCGATTGATTCGGCAAATCGCTGCACATAGCAAGGCAGTCGTCGTGATGACCGAAACCGCAGCCGAACTGCTGGAAAATCTCTACGGTGTGCCGAGGGAGTCGGTGCAAGTGATCCCGCACGGCGTGCCACCCGTCCCGTTTGATCGAGATCGCAGCCAACGGGCGAAACTTGGCCTGAGCGGGCGGAAGGCGATCTGCACGTTTGGTTTGATCAACCCCGGCAAGGGTATTGAGTCGATGATCCGGGCGATGCCACGAATTGTGGCGTCATGCCCCGAAGCGATCTACTGCATCGTCGGTGTGACGCATCCGCTGGTCAAGAAACAGACGGGCGAAGCCTATCGCGAACGACTCATTGAGCTAGCTGCGACCCTGGGCGTAAGCGGACACGTTCAATTCATCAATGAATATCTCACGTTACCCGATCTGATCTCCTACTTACAGTCGTGCGATGTGTTCGTTACGCCTTACCCAGGCGAAGACCAAATCGCCAGCGGCACGATGGCCTACGCGATGGGCTGTGTCGGTGCAGTCGTCAGCACACCGTATTTGTACGCGAAGGAAGTCTTGGCCGACGGGCGTGGCTCGTTGGTTCCGTTTTCAAGCGACCGTGATCCAAACGAGGGTGCCTTAGCGGACGCCGTACTTCAATATTTAGACGATCCGAATCTCTTGGCCGAAACAAAAGGCCGCGCGTATCGGTACGCCGAGTCGATGTTTTGGCCCCGCGTCGGTCGACGTTACCTCGATCTTTATTCGCAAGTCGCCGGAAAACAGTCACCGGTTCGGGAGACCAAAAGCCCCTCAACAACGAGTACCGTTCGTCAAGCTTCAAGCAAACAACTCGCAGGGAATCTATAGATCATGGTTCAGCAACGATCGCCCTCGCTTGTCCACCTCGATCGCATGACGCATTTCACCGAGATCGACCCTATCTCGATGTGGCCGAAGCGACTTTCGACTTCCTTGACCTGTCCACTTGCAACGACGATCAATACCAACCCATCGGAAACCGCGACTGGTACGCTCATGGTGAAGAAAAATCAGTTTTTGACCAGCAACCCGTCGAGGCTTCAACGATAGCTGCCGCGGCATTGGCGGCTCGACGAGTCACCGGAAACGACAAGTACTTGAACGTGTTTGATCGTGCCCGCGGTTGGTTCTTCGGTCACAACAGCTTGTCATTGTCCTTGGCTGATCCCGAAAACGGATCGTGCTGTGACGGATTATCACCCAGCGGACTCAACCACAATCAAGGGGCGGAGTCCACGCTGGCTTACCTGTGGACCGAACTGCTCAGCGGCGAACTTGAATTGAATCGAAAGAACGAGCCTTCGGAAAACTCGAAACTGACGCTATCCAGTGTCGATTAAGATCAACCGAAGTCCGTCGTACTTTGCACCGAGACGCGGTTGGTGATCTTTTCTACGCCAGGGACGGGACGAACCGTTTCCTGAGCCACCTGCTTCATGTAGTAGGTCGGAACCGTTCCATAAATAATCAGATGCCCCCACCGAAATTCACATGTCAATATTCGCAGCACTCGATAGGGACTGGATCGAAGGCGAATCATGACAGCCTGAGTGATGACACAGCACTCGATGACCGGCTCTCGCGAACGTCGTTGACTTTCATGCTTTTCGGTTGTTTGATTTGCGGATTCGAGTGCAATCATGCCAGCAGCCCGCCCCCTGCAAACGACGACAACTCATTTGCCAGTACCGGCCAGAGTACATCGTTTCCGACTGCTTGCCTCGGCGAGGTGCCACGCTGGATTGTGAGTCGCCATCGGAGCCATTGGCGGTGAAGACTCCAGAGCAATGCGAGCACGACGCATCGCGGCCGAGAAGTTCGATCGGAACGTACAATGGTCGCCCGCAGACGGGACAGGGCTGCCTGAAATAGGTTTTCATTTTTTGCACCTCGATAAATCCATGAGGTAAGAAGAAGTTGCACGGGCGGAACCGATCCCGTGTTCGACGACTTCGGCATCCGTGCTTGGCTTGTTTCAGCGATTATCTGCCGGGGGCGGCGTTCGAGGAATCGCCGAGTCTCTGATTCCGGGGTGGCGGATTCAACCAATCGGCCAGCAGGGGCGCTCTGCGGGATGGTGAAAGCGGATACAATCAGGAATGTAGGCATACCGACATCTTCATGTAATCGTCGGGGAGCCGATCTCGCCAGAGATTGGACCTGAGTCAGCGGTCCCGAATTCTTCAATGGGTTGATCTTGGCATGGCGACAGTACTGCTTTCAAAACCGATGCGACCCGCTTCGCCGACGCGATTCCCAATCGTCGGCGTGGTCACTTCGGCAGGCGGCCTAACGGCGCTGAAACAACTGCTCGGTGCGGTCGCAGTCGATTGCGGCATGGCGTTCGTTTTGGTTCCGCACCTGGACCCCAAGCAAGAAAGCCAAATGGTCGCGATCCTGTCGAGGGATTGCGTGCTGCCGGTGGTCGAGGCGACCGACGCAATGGTCCCCGAGCCCAATCGCGTCTACGTGATTCCGTCGAAGTTCTATCTGACAGTTTGCGATGGTGCGTTTCAATTAAGTGAACCAACAGAGCCGGAAATTCGCGAAACCGCGATCGACATTTTTCTGCGGTCACTGGCCAAGGATCAAGGCGAACACTCGATCGGAATCGTCTTATCGGGAACCGGCAGCCACGGCACGCTCGGCATCCGTGACGTCAAACTCGCCGGCGGGATGGCGATCGCACAAGAGCCTTCGACCGCCGAATTTGACAGTATGCCATCCAGCGTGATCCGCGAAGGCTTGAGCGACTACGTGCTGCCGCCCGCCGAGATGCCCGAGGTGCTCGTGCGGTACATGCGGCAACCCTATATCAACTCCGCGACGTTGGCGAAGGTGGAGATCCAAGCTGAAGACGGACAGCTTGATCGCATTGTCGAGTTGCTGCGAAAGCACACAAAATTCGATTTTCGCTGCTACCGCAAGAGCATGGTGCTCCGCCGCATTCAACGCCGGATGGGACTGCATCAATTAGAAACGTTCGAGCGTTACATTCAGCTTCTAGGAAATGACTCTGCGGAAGTCACCGCACTTTATCGCGACCTGCTGATCAGCGTGACGGCTTTCTTTCGTGACCCGGAAGCCTACGACGCGCTGTCGGCAAAACTTCGACCTGATCTTGCCGCGCGTGAAGACGATCGTTTTCCCTTTCGAGTTTGGGTGCCCGGATGTGCGACAGGTGAAGAAGCTTATTCGCTTGCACTATTGATCATCGAATGTCTTGACAAGCATGTGGACAGCGTAGCGTTGCGTAACGCAACTGGTAGTGGACGAGGTGACGGGCCCCTTTCCGAAGGACTCGTCACCTCGTCACCTCGTCACCTCGTCACCTCGTCACCTAGGCCGGGTATTGCGAAGCCAATCCAGTTGTTTGCGAGCGATGTTGATGAAGCGGCAATCGCAATCGCTCGCGCGGGGATCTACCCTGCCAGCATCTCTGCTGATGTCTCCGCAGACCGTTTGAAGCGATTCTTTACGGAGGCGGAGGACACTCACTACCAAATCGGCAAGCAACTGCGTGACGCGATCGTGTTCTCGCGGCAACACGTGATCAGCGATCCGCCATTCTCGAAAATCGATCTGATCTCCTGCCGAAACCTGCTGATCTATCTTGAACCCGAGATGCAGCAACGAGTTCTCTCCATCTTTCATTTCGCCTTGGCCGATGGCGGCTTGCTCGTCTTGGGGCCAGCGGAATCGCTCGGCAACGCCAGCGACCTCTTCAAGCCCATCTCGAAGAAATGGCGGATCTTTCAAAAGTTGCCAACCAGTCGCCGCAAACAGCTTTCTTTTCCGATCGCTACAACGAACGCATCGCATAGCCCCCAAACAAACCTGTCAACGAAAATTCCACCGCGTCAGACGTACAAGAGCCTGGTCGAAAAGTCGCTCATCTCCCACTACGCACCGGCAACGGCACTGATCAATCGCCGTTATGAAGTCCTCTACGTCACCGGCCCGATGGTCGATTACCTTGAATTTCCCGCCGGTGAATTGACACCAAGCCTAATGGCGATGTGTCGTCCTGGCTTGCGAACCAAACTGCGATTCGCTTGCCAAAAATGCTTCGCGGAGGAAACCAACGTAAGCTTCGTCACGGCAATCAAGCGAGGAGAAGACTCAATCCAATGTGGAGTAAACATTCGTGTTGAGAAGCTTGCTGCAGACACTGAGACCCTCCTGCTGGTCAACTTTGTGGATAAGCCTTCGAGGGGCGGCGATCCAACCAACCCCAAGCATCCGCAAGGATACCTCAGCAGGCTTATTCACCGACTCCGCTTCGGGCCGTCCAGTCTCTGGCGAGATCGGCTTCGACAGGCGTCTGAACCCAACTACGTTCACCAAATGGAGCTAGCGCTTCAAGGCAATACCGAGAAACTGGGCGGCGTGATTGCCGAGCTCGAGGGAGCCAACGAAGATTTGAAGTCTTCCAATGAAGAAATCATGTCAATGAACGAGGAACTTCAATCGGCCAATGAGGAACTCGAAACGTCCAAAGAGGAACTTCAATCACTTAATGAAGAACTCAGTACGGTGAACATCGAATTGCTCGATAAAGTGAAAGAATTGGACGTTGCCAACAATGACATCCTGAATCTGATCGCCAGCACTGAGATCCCGACACTGTTTCTGGACACCGATCTGCATATTCAGCGGTTCACGCCGCCGACCGTGGCTCTCTTCAATCTGCGTCTGACCGACTTGGGGCGTCCACTGGATGACATCACGCCGCGTTTTGACGATGACGAACTTCGGAGCGATTGCCGAAAGGTGGTCGAAGGTTCTGAACCCATTCAACACGAGATCGTCGCCCAGAATTCGCGACTTTACCTGCGTCGAATTCTTCCCTACCGCTCCAAAGGCGATCATGTCTCCGGGGTGGTCATTACGTTCGTGGACCTAACCGATCGGCTGACCTTGGAGCGATCACTGAAAGAGAGCAAAGACCACGTCCTCGAAATCGCCTCCAATGAACAGCAACGAATCGGACAAGAATTGCATGACGGCACGCAACAGGAATTGACCGGATTGTCACTGATCGCTGGAACCATCGAAGACTTGTTTGCCCAGAAAGTGCAAGCAATGAGCGACGATCACGATCCGATCTCGTTCAGCCACGAAGAAATGTCACGGTGCATGGAAACGTCTTCCAAGTTGGTGCGAGGATTGAAAGAAGCCAACCAGCATGTCCAGTCGCTTTCGCACGGGATCATGCCGGTCCAGGTCGACGCCGAGGGACTGCAATCGGCACTGACCGAACTTGCCAGCAGGACGACCGTGATCGGAAAGGTTGCCTGCAGTTTCGCCCAACATGGGCCACCGTCCATTGAGAGCAACACGGTCGCAACGCACCTGTATCGAATCGCCCAAGAGGCGGTCAACAATGCTCAGCGGCACGGCAAGGCCACCGACATCCGCATCTCGCTATCGACAGGCGACGACCAAACGGAACTGGAAGTTAGCGACAACGGAATCGGGGTCGACGAAGCCAACTTGCGACAACACCGCAGGGAAGGCATGGGTTTGCAAATAATGGAATACCGTGCCCATGTGATCGGCGGCGTCCTGTCGATTTCGCCGGGGAGCAACGACGGAACCATCGTTCAATGCAAGATCACAACATAATGGAAAACAGGATGAACCAATTGCAAACACGGTGTCGCATTTTCTTGGTCGACGACCACCCGATGATGCGAGACGGATTGTCGATGCGGATCACCGCCCAAACCGGATGGGAGATCTGCGAAGTGGCAGCGACCGAAGACGAAGGTTTCACGTTGATTACTCAGCAAAGCCCCGACTTGGTGTTAGTCGACATCTCGCTGGGTTCCGGCAACGGTATCGACCTGATCAAGCGAGTCCGGAGCAAAAACCCGACGGTCAAGTTCCTCGCGATCTCGGCGTACAAGGAATCACTGTACGCCGAACGCGCGATGCGAGCCGGAGCGCTCGGGTATCTGAACAAACAAGAAAGCAATGAAAAGTTGATCGAAGCGATCCGAACTGTTCTCAAAGGAGAACGATTCCTCAGCGATGCTTTGCAAGCCCGCTTGGTCGCATCCGCGCTCAGCAATACGTCGGTCGAACAAGAACCAACGGAGCGTTTGAGCGATCGCGAGAAAGAAATCTTCCGCCTGATTGGCGAAGGCCTGACGACAGGAGCCATCGCCGATCAACTCATGCTCAGCACGCACACGATCGATACCCACCGCGAACACCTCAAACGCAAACTCAACGTCGGCACGGCGGCCGAACTGAGTCGCCTGGCATTCCATTCGATGATCGAGAACAGTTGACAAACTCGACCAAGGCATTTAATTGTTCGAACTCAATGTCATGAGACTTAGCTTGCTGACTTGATTCGCATAAGTTGTGTCAAACGGTATCATCCTTGCGTTCTTTCTTCGCCCTGTTGCCGAAGTGATCTTCAACGGGTCGCAGAATGACCAGAACGACGATCGTCATCACGGCACTGGTGACCGCCAGCGGATATTGGCCTAGACCGCAGGCGGTTCCGATTGCTGCTGACAGCCAGATCGTGGTAGCCGACGTTAAGCCTAGCACCCCATGCTCGTGTTTCGTCTTCAAAATGGTGCCCGCGCCGATGAATCCGACACCTGCCGCGATTCCCTGTACAACACGCGTCAAATCGACCGCCGACTGAGCGGTCAAATCGCGACATGCCAACACGAACAGCGCCGAGCCGAGCGACACCAGCATGTGTGTGCGTAAACCGGCAAAGTGTCCGCTGATTTGTCGCTCCATCCCAATCACGCCGCCCAGTCCAATGGCCGCCGCGGTTGGGATAAACGCATCGATGTAATTCATGCTGTTTACCTTGGTGATGATTAAGTCGTTGTGCGCACAAGCTGCGCGTTATCGCGCAGTGTTTGAGGAAAGTCCATGCTTTCTCCCTGTTTTCCTCAGCGGCACAGTGATTGCATTTCTGAGACCAAAACGAATCTCAAAAAGGCGATCAACGATGACGAAGACCATGAAAGCGTTTGTGATGCAAGGACTCGGCAAAGTCGCGTTTGTTGACAAGCAGATTCCCGAACCAGGTCCGAACGATGCAATCGTGAAAACAACTCGGGCGTTGGTCTGCACTTCCGACGTCCATACGCTTAAGGGGGCGATCGGTGATCGGCACAACATGACGCTTGGGCACGAAGCCGTTGGCGTTGTCGCGAAACTCGGGGGCGAAGTGCATGGATTCAAGGAGGGCGATCGTGTGGCGGTAAACGCGATCACGCCTTGTTTCCATTGCGAAAACTGTCAGCGCGGCTACCCGTCTCAGTGCGGAACGATGCTCGGCGGCTGGAAGTACGCTAACTCCAAGGACGGCAACTTCGCGGAGTATTTCCACGTCAACGATGCAAACGCAAACCTGACGCACATTCCCGCATCAATCTCTGACGACATCGCGGTCTATGCCTGTGACATGCTTTCGACCGGATTCATGGGTGCCGAACACGCGAATATTCCTTTGGGTGGCACCGTGGCAATCTTCGCTCAAGGTCCCGTCGGACTGATGGCAACGGTCGGCGCGCGGTTGCTCGGCGCGGGGCTGGTCATCGGAGTGGACGGAGTGTCAAAACGCTTGGAGATGTCTCGGCATTTCGGAGCGGACGAAACGATCAACTACACGCAGGGCGACCCTGTGGAAGAGATTCGCAAACTGACGGGTGGAGTCGGTGTTGATTCGGCAATCGAATGTCTCGGCGGTCAGTCAACATTCGAGGCTTGCGTGAAGGCAACTCGTCCTGGCGGCACGATCTCGGTCGCAGGCTACTTCGGCCACGGCGACAGCGTGGATATTCCGAGAGTGGATTGGGGTGTCGGCATGGGCGACAAAGTCATTCGCACGGGCTTGTGCCCTGGCGGAAACGTCCGCATGTCGCGTTTGCTGGGACTGATCGAACATGGCAGAGTCGATCCTTCGCCGCTGACGACGCACCGATTTGCATTCGATGACGTTGATAAAGCGTTGCACATGATGGAAACCAAAGAAGACGGAATCCTGAAACCACTGATTCGGTTCAAAGCGTGAGCCGAAGTTGCGCTTAAGCTGGACTCTTGGCACTGCGTTTGCATGGTTTGACAAAGAGTTCACTCATCACAATCAAGAGGAAGCCGCTATGTCTGTCGAATTGAGTGAAGTCCAACATGGAAACATCTTGGAAATTCAATTCACTGGGAAGCTTGATATAGAAGCCTACGAATCGTTTCTGCCATCGGTGGAAAGCCAAATCAAAGAATGCGGCAAGATTCGCATTCTGTTTTCCATGCACGATTTTCACGGCTGGGATGCGGGTGCGATGTGGCAAGACATCAAATTTGACGCGAAGCACTTCAACGACATCGAGCGCCTGGCGATTGTCGGCGAGACGAAGTGGGAGCACGGCATGGCAATCTTCTGCAAGCCGTTCACGACAGCCAAAATTCGCTACTTCGATCAAAGTGACATCGAAGCAGCTCGTCTATGGATTGCGGAATGACACCGCCTGACCAAGCGGCGATGAGGTTTGCAACGATGAGCGGTGAAACGATTCTGACAATCAACGGCGGTTCCTCGACGATCAAGTTTTCGGTTTATCGCGTTGGTGACTCGCTCTCGCGTGGCCTGACGGGAAAAGTGGATCGCATCGGAGGCAGCGGTACGCGATTGACGTTTTGCGAACAAGACAGCGAGGAATCGACAACGCTCGACATAGACGCAACGGACTACGCCTCGACCGTTGATTTCTTTGTTGACTGGCTCCAAACCAATGAAGTGCTTGATTCCGTCAATGCGATTGGGCACCGCGTTGTTCATGGGATGCAATACACCATGCCCGAGTTGGTCACGCAAGAATTGATTGACGAACTGTACCGCATCAGTCCGTATGCGCCGAGCCATTTGCCTGGTGAGATTGCACTGATCGAAGCGTTACGCACTCGCAGTCCCAATCTTCCGCAAGTCGTCTGTTTCGACACGGCTTTTCACCGCACGATGCCGCGCGTGGCAACATTGCTTCCGATCCCGCGCCGCTACGAATCGAAGGGTGTCCAACGCTATGGATTCCATGGTTTGTCCTACGAATATCTGATGCAGGAACTCAATCGGATGGGTGATCCGGCGGCAGTCAGTGGTCGCGTAATCCTGGCTCACCTTGGAAACGGGGCAAGCATGGCAGCGGTTCGTGACGGACAGTGCATTGATACCAGCATGGGGTTCACCCCTTCGGCTGGCCTGCCGATGAGTACTCGCACCGGCGATCTGGACCCAGGACTGTTTCGCTTTCTGACGCAGCACGAAGGAATGACAGCAGACCAGTTCGACCAGATGGTGAATCATGAATCTGGGATGCTGGGGGTGTCGGAAACAAGTTCGGACATGCGCGACCTTCTCGCAGTCGAGGCAACCGATATTCGCGCCACAGAAGCGATCGCGTTGTTCTGCTACCAAGCAAAGAAATGTATCGGCGCTTATGTGGCGGCCTTGGGTGGCCTCGACACGCTCGTCTTTGCTGGCGGTATCGGCGAGCACTCGCCCGTGATTCGCGTCCGAATTTGCGAAGGGCTCAAGTATCTCGGTATCGAGCTGAACGAAAAACGCAACTTAGAAAATTCGCCGATGATCTCGCCGATGGTTGCCCGCGTCGGCGTGCGAATCATACCTACCAACGAAGAAGTTGTGCTTGCCCAATCGGTCTCCGAAACCGTCGCGAAGCTTGTCAAGATTTTCGATCCACACTCGCCGAAAGTCTCGACGACTTCCGCTACAAAACAAGGAACCTAACCATGCCAACGCTACAAGAACAACGAACACTAGCTCCCGAAGTTCTGCACAACATCGACGCGTACTGGCGAGCGGCCAACTACTTGTCCGTCGGTCAGATGTATCTCTTCGACAATCCGCTGCTCAAGCGACCGCTGGAACTGTCCGACATCAAACACATGTTGCTCGGGCATTGGGGAACCACGCCGGGACAGAATTTCATCTACGCGCATCTCAATCGAATCATCAGTAAGTACGACCTCGACATGATCTATGTGTCCGGTCCTGGGCACGGCGGGCCAGCGGTTGTCGCGAACACTTACCTTGAAGGCACGTATAGCGAAATCTATCCCGAGATCAGCCAAGACGAAGACGGACTTCAGAAATTGTTCCTTCAATTTTCGTTTCCCGGTGGCATCCCCAGCCACGCTTCGCCGGAGTGCCCCGGTTCGATTCACGAAGGGGGCGAACTGGGTTATTCGCTCAGCCATTCCTTCGGTGCCGTGTTCGACAATCCGGAACTGATCGTCGCGTGCGTCGTCGGGGACGGCGAAGCGGAAACCGGACCTTTGGCAACTGCATGGCACTCCAACAAGTTCCTCAACCCTGCCAGCGACGGCACGGTACTGCCAATCCTGCACCTCAACGGTTACAAGATCGCCAATCCCTCCGTTTTGGCTCGCATCGAAAAGGAAGAACTCGACCAACTACTTCGCGGTTACGGATGGACTCCCTATTTCGTCGAAGGAGACGATCCGGAGTTAATGCACGAAGCGATGGCAACCACGTTGGACTCCGTGATCGAACAGGTCAAGTGTATCCAGCACAACGCGAGAGAAGACGGAGACTTAACGCGTCCACGCTGGCCGATGATCGTGTTGAAATCGCCCAAAGGTTGGACGGGACCGAAGGTCGTCGATGGCGTGCAGATCGAAGGGACGTTTCATGCTCACCAAGTACCGATTTCCGATCCTGCGACTCACCCCGAGCACTTACAACTGTTGGAAGACTGGCTGCGAAGCTATCGGCCAGACGAACTGTTCGATGAAACTGGCCGGCTGAAATCAGAACTCGAAGAACTTGCCCCGAAGGGCGATCGACGCATGGGAGCGAACCCGCATGCGAACGGCGGCAAGTTGCTGCATGATTTGGAATTGCCCGATTTCCGTGACTATGCGGTGCATGTACCCGAACCGGGAACCAAAGGAATCGGCGACACGCACGAACTCGGCCGATTCATTCGAGACGTGATCGTGCTTAACGAAGACGAAAAGAACTTTCGCATCTTCGGGCCGGATGAAACCGCATCCAACGGTCTGGAAGCCGTATTCGATGTCACGGATCGCCAGTGGGATGCTCGCACGGTGGATAACGACGAGTCGCTCGCACCGGCAGGCCGCGTGATGGAAATGCTCAGTGAACATCAATGTCAAGGCTGGCTCGAAGGTTACTTGCTAACCGGCCGACACGGACTATTCAATTCGTACGAAGCGTTCATTCACATCGTCGATTCGATGTTCAACCAGCACGCCAAGTGGTTGAAGGTCACGAACAATCTTCCCTGGCGACACAAAATCGCATCGTTGAATTACTTGCTGGCGTCACACGTTTGGCGACAAGACCACAACGGATTCACTCACCAAGACCCAGGCTTCATCGACCACGTTGTCAACAAGAAAGCGTCTGTCGTTCGAGTCTACTTGCCACCGGATGCAAATTGCTTGCTATCCGTTATGGATCACTGCCTGCGAAGTCGCCAATACGTCAATGTCGTGATCGCCGGAAAGCATCCGGCACCGCAATGGTTGACGATGGAAGCGGCGGAGAAGCATTGCGCCGCAGGAATCGGATCCTGGGACTGGGCCAGCAATGATGACCACGGCGAGCCGGATGTGGTGATGGCCTGTTGCGGCGACGTACCAACATTGGAAACGCTCGCAGCAGTGTCGATTATGCGACAACATCTGCCAAAATTGAAGATTCGCGTCGTCAATGTGGTGGATTTGATGAAGTTGCAACCGCGATCCGAGCATCCGCATGGATTGGACGATATGGAATTCGATGCCTTGTTCACGAAAGACAAACCGGTGATTTTTGCGTTTCACGCCTACCCGTCGCTGATCCATCAACTGACGTACCGGCGCACAAACCATCACAACATTCAAGTACGTGGTTACAAAGAAGAAGGAACAATCACAACACCGTTCGACATGACGGTCATGAACGACCTGGACCGTTTCCACCTGGTCATGGACACGATCGACCGCCTGCCACAAACCGGCAAGAAAGGTGCGGTGCTCAAGCAGCAACTCACTGACAAACTGATCGAGCATCGGAAATACATCTGCAAGCACGGTCGCGACATGCCAGAGATTCGCGATTGGATGTGGGGCGAGCAACAATGACCCTACGACTCTATCTCATGCGACACGGCGAGACCGAGTGGTCCAAGTCGGGGCAACATACCGGCCGCGCCGATATTCAGCTGACCGCAAACGGCGAAGATGAAGCACGTAAACTTGGCGAGCGGATTCGCTCGATCGAGTTCGACCACGTATTGGCGAGTCCACTGAAACGTGCGCGTCAAACTTGCGAACTCGCTGGTTGCGGCGAACACGCGAAGACAGAACCCGATTTGATCGAGTGGGACAACGGCGAATACGAAGGACATACGCACGCGGACGTGTTCAAGCAGAGACCGGGCTGGAATCTCTTTCGCGATGGATGCCCCGGTGGCGAAATGCCTGATCAGATTTCAGTACGCGTGGATCGCCTAATCGAGCGTCTGATAGCACTCGATGGCAACGTCGCCATGTTCGCACACAGCCACATCGGGCGAGTGCTGGGGGCAAGATGGATCGGATCGCCCGTTCAAACCGGCGAGCATCTAATCCTCAACACCGCGTCGCTGAGCGTGCTGTGTTACCAGCACGAAAACAGTGACGTGCCGGCCATCGAATCATGGAACGGCAGAAGCTTATCATGAACGCTTGGGAGAACGTCGAGGGGATGGAATGCCCCCGAAACTTGGTCCAGGGTTATGAAGGTAGGGATTGGGTTACTGAATCACATTCGTTGTGCCGCTTCGACGTAAGGAGCGCAGCGACTGGAGTTGAAGCGGCACAACGGGTCGCGAACTCCGCAGGAGTAAGCCCGCTCAGCGAGCTGTGGGGACGTCGATGGTTGTACGTCGATCTCCATTGCCCGATTACCTGTTGCGCTTCGGCAAGCGTGCTGAACGCTTCGCAGGACAAACACTCGTCACGAAACCGGCTGTGGAAGCTCTCGACATAGCCGTTCTCCCAGGGGCTACCTGGTTCAATGAACGATGTGCCGACATCAATGCGTCCAAGGAAATCGCGGACGCGGCGACTGATGAACTCTGGTCCGTTGTCACTTCGGATAAATGCCGGAATGCCTCGAATTGCAAACACATCCACTAGAAGGGCAACCAAGTCATCGCCGGTGAACCGGCGTGAGACCTCCAAGGCGATGCATTCTCGTGAGTACTCATCGATCAACGAAAGGATCTTCACTGACCGCCCATTGATTGTTCGATCAAAGATAAAGTCAATCGACCAAACGTGATTGATGCGTTCGGCGCGGCGACGGCAGATCCCTCCTGAAACGCTTCCAAGCCTGCGTTTCTTCGCCTTTCTTCGTGGCACTCGAAGACCTTCTCGTTTCCAAAGCCGATAGATTCGTTTGTAATTCACTGTCCATCCTTCGCGGCGTAACATCCGCGTGATCATCCGGTAGCCGTAGCGGGGGAATTCTCGAACCAGTTCGTAAATGCGGCGAAGCAATCGCTCTTCGTCGCTCTTGGATTTCGCTTGGTACCGATGAGTACTCCGCGGTTGGCCAAGCGTTTTGCATGCCCGACGTTCTGACACTGCAAAGGATTTCTGAGCCTTTGCAACAGCCTCACGTCGTCGCGTCGGGCTCAGAAGTTTCCCTCTGCGGCCATCTTGAGGATCTTCTTGTCTAGCTCGGCCTCGGCGAGAAGCTCTTTGAGTCGTTGATTCTCGACTTCAAGCTCACGAAGTCGTTTTGCTTCATCCGACTTCATTCCGCCATACAGTTTCTTCCAACGCTCCCAGGTCGTTACGCTGATTTCAAGCGTTTGAAACACCTCGGCCTCTGTCTTGCCCGCCGCCATCATCGCATCGCCTTCTTGAATCGCCTTCACGATCTGCTCGGGTTTCCGTCGTTTGCGTTTCTTAGTCATAAAAAGTCTCCTTTGGCCGGCTCGGCCGGTAAACCTTCATAACAGATGGATTAGTTTTTGGGGAGCACGCCAGGGACAGTCGTGCGGTTTCGACTGGGCGGACGACTAGCGCCCGCGCCCATCGGCATCCAAGCGGCTCTTGCGTTGACAAGTCTGTGATTCTTTGCACGGGTTGAACCCGGAAGTGGTCGATGGATGAGACGATCTGAGGTCATCGCTTAGAAATTCGTGCCGCGAAGCTTATTGGAATCCAGACAGCATTCCTGTAACAGGATCGTCCACATTTCACGCTGCTTGACCCAACACAATTCCCTTGTGATCGGACGCAGGTTCCTTTCGTGAATGTTGGAACGCCCCGTCATTTCGCGGGGCAGGTAGAGCAACGCTTCTTGAATTTCGGGTGCGAGTAGCGAAAGGCTCAGGATTTGAGTGAGACGAGGCTGCGAGACTTTGCCCAACTCGGCAAGTTCGATTGTGTCCTGCGCTTCACCACGTCGCAGCATATCGTCCATCCGAATCGCGAGCGCCATCAAGCGTGAAATCCTTGGAACCTTTCCCCGCCGTCTCGCCGGTGTATCGTCGGCCGGCTCCTCCTTCTTCTTGTTAGGTTTCTTCAGGTTCACGTTGACCTTGCATTTGACCGTGATCATGAGTTCGTCTCCTGTTGTTGTTCGGTCGCTTCGGCAGAAAAGGTTTTGATGCCCGCCGGGTGCATCGAGATCGAAAGCGAGCTTTCGTCAGCGTCGAATTCGATCCGGCTGATCAGCAACGTTAGCACCGCCGACTTCTCGCGTATGTTCAGCTCATTCCAGACGTTGCCAAAGTCCGAGAAGGCCGCGTTCACATCACGCTCGTCGATCTGTTCGGCAGTCAAGCGTTTGATCTCACCGTCAACGATTTCAAGCGACTCGATAATTCCGGCAACCTCTTGGTGCAACGCGGCCAATCGTTCTGAATCGCCAGACCCGGCATCCGTCGTGCTGCTCACATGCTTCATCTGTTCGTGCTGGTGATTCAACCGTTGGGTGAGCTGCGTTCGTTGGGTATTCAACTCGGCTAACTCCGCTTCGCAACGTTTACTCGACTGCTCCAACACATCCCGGCGTAAGCCTGGATCATCCGCGATGCAGCGAATCTGGTCGACCACGGCCGCCTCGATATCCGCCGCTGGCAGCGAGGGCGACGGACAGTACTTCCGCCCGCGTTTGATCGCCGTCACACACGTGTAGTAGCGGTACACTTTGGACCGGCGGCGAGCTACGTTGTGGACCATCGAGTGGTTGCATGCCGGGCAATAAATCAAACCCTTTAATAACGCTTGATACTTGTTGACCAGGTGGTTGCCGCCGCCGCGAGCATGGCTCCGCATCATCGCTGCGACATCGTCGAACAACTTCTGGTCAATGATCGGCGTATGCTCACCCTTGAACGTCTGCGTCTTATGCTTGATCCGACCAATATAGGTTTGGTTGGTCAGCATCGTATGCAGCGACGACTTATCAAATGGTTTACCGCCTCTCGCTTTTCCCGATATCGTCTTCCAAGACTTCAAGCACCAGCCACGACGGTCAAGTTCTTCGACCACCGGGGTCATCGACTCCATCTCGAGATACAAACCAAATATCCGCCGCACCTTTGCCGCCTCGTCCGCGTTGACCACCAACTTCGGGCTTGGTCCGGATCGGTCAACGTCGTACCCCAGCACCGGGATACCGCCCGCCCATTTCCCGCGCCGTCGCTGAGCCGCAATCTTGTCGCGAATCCGCTCGCCAATGATCTCTCGTTCAAACTGGGCGAATGAAAGCAAGATGTTCAACGTCAACCGACCCATCGAGTGCGTCGTGTTGAACTGTTGCGTCACCGACACGAACGACACGCCATGGTTGTCGAACGTTTCCATGATCTTCGAGAAGTCCAGCAAGCTACGACTCAGTCGATCGACCTTATACACGACCACGCAATCAATCTTGCCCGCCGAAATATCTTCCAACAATCGTTTCATCGCCGGCCGGTCGACGTTACCGCCGGAGTAGCCACCGTCGTCATACCGGGTCGCGATTACCTTCCATCCCTCCTGCGATTGGCTGGCGATAAAGTTCTCGCCGGCCTCACGTTGGGCGTCGAGCGAATTGAACTCTTGATCGAGACCTTCCTCAGTCGACTTACGGGTGTAGATCGCGCACCGAATGATCCGCCGTTCAGATTCCGTTTGCTTCTTCATTTCTGTATCCTTCCAAGCCGGAAGAAGAGAAATCCGTTGTAGCTGACACCAGTGATCACGCCAGCGACTTTCGACAGCGAACGAAACCGTTTACCCTCGTATTCAAATCCGTCCGTCAGGACGAGCACGCGAACCATCGTGCCCTTGTATCGCCGTTCCAGAAAGCTTCCTGGCGGTGGCAAACGTGGATCCCAGTCGACGTACCCGTCTTCCTCTGGCGTGGCCCGACGAACGTTGTCCAGAACCTCCTCGCGAGGAGCCGTCATGCGAAGATCCGAAGTCGCCGCCAACTCGCGAGCCTTCTGTTTCGCTTCGTTGCTCAGCCCGCCTTCGTCCAACGCTTGCAACCGCCAAGCGATGCGTCGAACCAAATACTTTTTGTGCCGGCTGCGACAAACTTCATCGAACACTTCTTCATAGAGCGTTCGCAATTCATTGACTGTCTTGTCCTCAAGCGCAGCAACCGCCAATCGAGTTTCATCCGTCATCGGCTCACCTCCGTGTTGGCTTGTTCCGTTTCGGAGACGACCGACACATCATGGTTGTCGAGCGAATCGGAATTTGGTTCGGCATCGACTTGATTCGACTGACGGGTGTAGATCGCACATTGCGTCGCAGATTGTCCTGCCTTGGTCCGGCAGCGAGTCAATGCACGCGAAAGAATGGCAGCGATATCGCTGCGTCTTGCATCACTCATGAATGGGTACCTCTGTGAAAGAAGGAATGGATTCGTCCGCGGTCATCTGCCGCTCAGAATCCGCGTCCGTCACAGAGAGCCCTGGAAACCGACCCGGCTCAAGCGGCTTTCCCAAAGAGTCTTTAAGAGTTCCCGAAACAGTTTCCAGACAAAACCGTTTCCACCGCCCCACGCCGCGACCGAGCAACTCAGCCACGGCCCGTCGCCGCTCATCTGGCGACAGCTCACCCACATCCAAATCCGGCTTACCCACACGCAACCCTCTGAAAGAACAACAAGCAACCGGGAGCAACCAAACGCTCCCTCCCCGGTTACCTATGCCGTCCTTCCGCCCAAGTGCGCGCCAAAGTAGAATTCAAGCCAACAAGTAATCATCCACCCCACTCAGGAACTGCAACGAACAAACCGATCGCCGTGATCGGGCAATTCCTAAAAGAAAATCACCACATAATCTGCCAAGTGTTCTGACCAACGGCTAGAATCCCGCAAGAGTTTGAAAACCGCTGGTCGCCCACAACTTTGGCCCCTCGTTCGTATTCCATTGCGACCGTGGGGTTTTTTCATGCGCCGGCAGAGAGTCCGTGCGACTTATCCGCAATCTGCGTAACGACTTACGGTAGTTTTCCAGGATTGAAACGTCTCTGTTTCCTACCACTGCGCGACATCGTTTCCACACGATGTGACCTCTTGTGCCCTGCGTTTCCACCAAACTCTCTGCTATCTCTGTCAGCCTGACCGCGGGGTTATAGGCTCAGCCCCACCAGATGTCGCGCTTTTGACTGTTCGTACAGGGTGCGGCTCCGCCTACTGGCCAGACGGAACACAGGCTACACGGAAACCGATGCTGCTGAGGCGGAACGACGGGCAGTTCCTAATCCGGCCCGCTGACCGGCAATGCACCGCGAGGTCGCTCCAGCAGCCGACACGGAGCACTTGGAAGAATCCGTGATGCCTCCAAAAGTGCTCTGTCCCTAGGAACTCCCACTGTGGAAGAGCGAATCCTAGGCGTGCTTTGGCTGAGTTTCGTTGCTTAAATAGTGATGGGTTGAAACAACGTTAATACTCTGCAAGATCAATAGTAAACTCGACCCGCTCTTCTCCTGAGTAGTCATCAAGCGGAATCATCTGCTTGTTAACGTACATGTCGACGCATTCAGGCGCGTCAATGCAAACATTTAAGATTTGCGGTGCGACCGAAACTGTTTGCCTTTGGCCATCGCCGCCAGGGTTCATCGAAATAATCGTCTCGCCGCTCGCCGTTTTGATTGAAATTGCTGCTTGCTCGTAAAGCACTATTGGTTTTCGCGTAATCATCGATTCCGCATCATCTAGCAATGCCAACGATCACATCGAAAATCTATTCGAACAGGCGGAGAAAGACGATGTGAGAGCTAAATTCAAAGTTGGGCTGCTGTACGAAGAAGGTGAGTTCCTGCCCCAATCGACAAGCACAGCAGTCGCTTGGGATCGCAAAGCCGAGGAACAAGGATTGGTTGCTGCAAAATTGATCGATACCGCGATCGAATCGTTCTCCACCCCGGGTAATGCTTATGACAGTTATTTCGAAAATAACACTTGCGTCGATTCTCTCGCTAAGTGATATATCGCGGCGACCGAAACAGGAAGCGTCGCGAATCACCGCATCCGTGTTGGGATGCGGTTTACATCATGTTTTAATGAATTGCAGTTGTAGTTGGATTGCTGACTGTGCTTCATGTATTCCCAGAGGAGTGGATGCATGAGATGCCTCAGCATTCTTACGTTCTTATTTTCAATCGCCTTGATCAATCCGGCTCATGCGGGAGTCCTCATAGGATTGGACTTATCCGTCACCAACCAACTCACCCTAACGGCTACAACAGAAACAGCTATCGGCACCGTAACGGGCCCTACATCAAACGGGATCGTTTTAGAGGCGACAGGTAGTGTGGCCTCTCAATTGCTTGGTGGTGCGTCCGATACGTTTGGTTTTAAGTCGACGGGGGCGTTTGTCCAGGTCGAAACTTCGGGGTTGTTAGACAGCGGCGTTTACTCGCTCAATCTATACGAATCAAGTTTTAGCGATAGCGTTAGCACTAGCATTACCTCTGGCCAGCAAGCTTTCGTGGGCACCACGACAATAACTCTGGATGCAACGAGTTATAATAATCTCTTGAATGGTCCAAGCTCTGGGAAAATCTATGCCTTTGAGGATAATGCAACAACCTTCGCCACTAACGGGACGTACATCGGTGATTGGGCAAAAGCTAGCACCGTTCCCGAGCCCAGCAGCGCTATCGCGATGGGCTTACTGGGAATCGTAGGCTTTGCAGGTAGCCGTCGACGTCGTCGTCAAGGATCAGTTGCTTAGCAAACTCACCAAGGCCACCCGTGGCACACTTCCATCGTCTCACGTAACTCTCGATCACTTGCATGATAGATCGAACCTTGCTCGTCAAGCCTGGTCACACGTGAGACGAATCGCTGTCTGGTTTTCTTAGCCACTCGCAATTCCACCGTCAGTCCACGCGGTTGTCTATTAACCAGCGTGTTACCGCCCAGCAGAGAGCGTGAGGCACTGGATGCGCAAAGCCCGGATTCACCGACTTACCTCGTTGCACGAAGCTCGAATTTGCCTCCGCCTTGGTAGGGCATCAGTAAATCTGATTCGACCAGGCCGCCGGCATCGGTTGCCTTGACGGTTGCCGGGCCTTCGCTATACAGCTTGGCTGCAATGAAAAACTCTTTACCGGTGTTTCCGTCCGCCTTGTAGTTGCCGGTGTTGAAAATATGTAAGGGTGGCGGATTAGTCGCAGCTCCTCGCAACGGTGGCTCACGCACATAAGCCGGTCGCTGATTCGCGTGGGGTCAAAAAACTCAGCCGAGCACTAAACACTGCAAAAAGGCGACTTCCAAACGTTTGTCAGGCCTACATCTCAGCCGAACCGACGTGCTGTCGACGGCGGTAATGTTTCTGCGATCGTTCTAACCGGAACGCAGGCAAGCTCCGATTGCTTTCACGCTTGCCCACGCAGGTTTACATTTCGTTTCGCACCAATGAGCATCTCGGGTTTTCCGAACCACCGAGACGCCGATGAAATTCATTCTGCAGCCGTGGCAGTTGATGCTGATCATTCTTGCCAGTTGGGTCAATCGACAACAACAAGAAGTCATTGAGTACCTTCGCACCGAGAATGCCGTTCTCAAAGAGAAGCTCGGCAAGAAGCGTATCTTGCTAACCGATGACCAGCGACGTCGTTTGGCAGTCAAAGGCAATATCCTCGGTCGCAAACAACTCGAGCAGTTTGGGACCGTGTTCACGCCGGACACAATCCTTCGATGGCATCGACAATTGGTCGCCAATAAGTGGGACTACTCCCACCGCAAAGAGAAGAAATCTGGTCGACCAAGGGTCCGCCAAGTGATCGTTGATTTGACCGTCAAGTTCGCGAAAGAGCATCCGACGTGGGGCTACGACCGTATCAGCGGTGCGTTATCGAACGTCGGTTACCACATCTGCGACTCCACCATTGGAAACATCCTCAAATCTCACGGCATTGAGCCGGCACCGGACCGAAAACGCACAGCATCGTGGGAGACTTTTCTGAAGGCGCACTGGGACGTAATGGCATCAATCGACTTCACCACTGTGGAAGTATGGACCAAGGGCGGCCTAACAACATTCTATCTTCTTTTTGTCATGGAGCTTAAAACCCGCCGCGTCGCCTTTGCGGG
>CP036272.1:4038117-4039066 GCA_007745635.1 Stieleria bergensis | reverse complement strand
ATCCCCGGGTATCCCCCGTCATCCCACTAGCGATTCGGTGCGAGCAACTCATCCGGGACGGCGTGATCAAGAATCAGTCAGATCTGGCCCACTATGCCAAAGTGACCAGTGCCCGCATGATGCAGATCATGTGGCTGACCAACTTGGCCCCTGAGATTCAAGAGGCGATTCTGTTTCTGCCGCGCATCGAGTCCGGGCCGGGCATGGTCAAGGAGATCGACGTGCGGCGGATTGCTCGTGTGATGGATTGGGTTTTGCAGCGAAGTTTGTTAACGATCTCCTCGGCTCGATAGTGGTTTCTTGGCATGCTTTATTCTCCATTTCAAAGGGGAGAGCGGAAGCTACTTTTCCGCGTAGTGAATAAAGCACCCCACCGGCTTGGTCTTCGGTGTTTTCACTGTGTCACCGGCAAGCACGGCGATCACCGCCAAATGTGATGGTGGGATGGAATTTTGGATTCCGAAAGGGTCGAACCGATTTCACTTCACAGGCGGGGCGCGGTTCATTCACGGGGGCGCGATGCCGCAAGAAGTGATTGTTCCCGTAATTACCGTTCGCCAAGCGAAAAGCAAGAAGGATCGAGCGAGCACCAAAACGACCCAAGTCGCGATCTCGGTGCTCGGCAACAAGCACAAGATCACAACTCATGCACACCGCTTCAAGTTGGTTCAGATGGAGCCTGTGAGCGACCGGGTCAAAGCTTTGACGGTGAAAGTAGCTATCTATGAAGCTGAGACGCCTGTCTCGTCCATCGAAACACTGACCTTTGCAAGCGACTCGTCGAACCTTGACGATCGGCAGCAATCCGTCATGTTAACCCTGCTTGATCAACCGTTTGAAAAGACCAAGCGTTATCGGTTTGTGGCCAAAGATGCCAGCACCGACTTTGAAATCCTCAGCCAAGATGTGACCATAGACCGAGCGATCGCCGATGACTTCGACTTCTGAA
>CP036272.1:4036106-4036531 GCA_007745635.1 Stieleria bergensis | reverse complement strand
GCGCCGACGTCATCGCCGCCAGCATCCACATAGTCAAAGCTAAACTCTGTTATCGAGTCGGTTGTTTCAGCATTACTGATCGTGCCATTATTCGGGCCAAGGTACGTCCCGAATTGGCCGTTCCTCTGTTTTGAGTCGCTTGCATAGACCGTGAAGTCGCCAGACATACTGAACCCGATGGTGTCATCACCATTGTCGGTAAGCGTGATCAGAATACCAGCGTCTGCAACAGTGGTCAGTCCTGAAATGAACAGCAGTAAAAGCGGAAGTTGAAAGTGAGCAAACATGTTGAAAAAAATCCAATTAAACCTTGTTGTTTAACACACCGTGTTGATAAACATAAAGGGGAAGAATTAGCCAATGCACAGACTCCGTAAAGTATGCCTACAAGCGAGGTTCTGGAAGTCTGGGTTATTTGTAGGGAT
>CP036272.1:4033137-4036096 GCA_007745635.1 Stieleria bergensis | reverse complement strand
ACCGCATCAGCCTTCTGTGAAGCGGTGAAAGATCGTCGTTTTTTTGTCATCAGAATTCTCCTCGGGGGGTGAGATTAATTCACCGGAGGCAAAATTCCAATTCCATGAGAGGCAAGACACGTCGGCAGGCATCATCACGGGGACTGGAGCCGGATTTAATATCCCTGACGGTAGTACCGCGGGGATAACCAGCGACATTGTGATCACCGAGAACGAGTCGGTCACCGACGTTGAGGTGACGCTTTCCGGATTGACTCACTCATGGGCGGGCGACGTCACCGCTACGATTTCCAATGGCACGGTGACCAGTTCGCTGGTTACTAAAGTCGGTTACCCTGGTGGAGTGAACGGTGACTCCTCAGTGTACGACGGAGATTACACATTTAGTTTTGATGGTGGCGATCTTTGGTCGGCAGCAGATGCCGCCGGTTTTGCGGCAGGCATTCCAGATGGTGACTATAAACCAACGGGAGTTGCCAATTCTGCAGTCAGTTTATCTAGCGATTTTTCCGGACAAAGTAGTGCGGGCACTTGGACCCTGTTCATGAGCGACATTGCGGCTGGAGACACCGGCGCACTGACCGGTTGGAGTATTCAATTGACAACCTCAGGTGCATCTTCGCCGGTACCGGAGCCGGGGTCGATGACCGTGTTCGCCGTAGGAGTCGGCGTAGTTTGCGTCATCCGTCGTAGGCGTCGCCCGACTCGTGTTGGTGGTGTTCTGCGTCGTTAGGGTTCTGTTTGAACCATCGATTCTTGAACCTGACGGTGTTGGTCACCTTCCAAAACGAAGGGGCATCGATTGACTTGGGTACGCCCGCAGGGTCTCAAGGTGGGCGTGCATGCGTTAGCCACCGATCCCTCGCCCAACGCTGGTGCCTTCGCCTTTCAAAGGCAGTCATGACAACTGAGCAACACGTCCATTCGTTCTGAAAACACTTCCGTCCAATGCGGTGTGTAGATGGCCGATTTGGTCGAAGCGTCACGGATCACCATTGGCGATCTAAGTGCTCAAAGTGGCGGCGATTTACTTGATTGCTTCGGGAACGAAGATTGTTACCGACTTTGAAAGAGATCCCAGCGAAGACCTTGAGACTTCAAACTCCCTTTGGATCTCTTTGAGTTTGCTGGCTTGTTGCAATCCATGAAGGGAATCGATGACGGGATTGAATATCAACATTGCTACGAGTCACAACATCTGGAGTTTTGTGCGCGAGTTCCCGCGCGGCGGCCTGAACTGGGCCCGGTTCGCCCAGTTAGTCGGGGCACGCATCTCGAACAGGTGATTGCTCGGCTTGAATTGGCGGTTTGGCGACTACTCGCGCAGCGTCTATCACAACTTAGCCGCCGGAAACGGGGCATTCTGACTCAGCTTGCGATCGCAACCGGCCTCTCACATGCGCGACACGTTCGCTTCCGATTGGTCTCGATCCGTTCCTTGCGTGCCTTCTGCCGCAAGGCCTCAAGTGTTTCAGGAATGTCGCCTCCTTTACCGAAGTACATTTCATCTGGCGTTTGCCCGCGAAACGCTGCGTGTGGCAGACGACAGTTGTGTTCTTTGACGTAGAACCCCATCAGTGTCTCGACGGTCTTTACCGAGTCGAGCGTGTTGAGGAAGAGCCATTGGTGCTTCAGGACTCTCCACCACGATTCGATCATTGAATTGGAAAACGTGATCTCCGTTTGGGCGAGCACTCGATTGAGGATTCCCGTTTCGACGAGTTCATCGACCGCACCATTGAAGTTTTCAACTCCACCGTCGGCCAGTAACATTGGTTTGCAATCGGCCATTCCTTTCGACGCAGTGAGTAGAATCGCCGCTGTGGCAACTGGATTGAATGTTGGGGACACCTTCCACGACAGGATGCGGCGGGAGTAGTTATCGATCACCGCGTGAAGATAGGCTTTGCTACCGTCAAGCAACCGGACCACCGAAGTGTCAATGTGCCAAATCTCGTTGGATTTCATCGCTCGGATTCCGACCTTCGGTTTGGCTGGATGCACGCGTTGCCTTGTTCGTCGCCATTTGTGAACTTTGACCAAGCGACGCCATGTACTTGCCGAAGCAAACACCTTGCCCAACCGCTGAGCGAGGATGGCCAAAGTTCCGGTTGGAACGTGGCGGTATTCATCGCCAGTCACGAATTCCTCAATCGTCGCCACCTCATCTGGCGTGAGTTGGTGTGGCATGTTTTGAGGACAAGACGGGCTGTCGTCCAATTCACATTGCTCCTTGCGAGTCCAGGCATAGTACCGGGACTGTGAGAGGCGTATGACTCGCAACACCGACCGCAATGGCAAGGTTGGGCGCGATCGGTCGATGGCTCGCAGTAACTGGCGTTTATGTTTCCCGACGGGAACTCTTTCGTGATTGAGTGAGTAGCCAGAGAGTTTGAGCACGGCGATCATAACCCGGAGCAACGCATTGAGCTTCTGAAGCCGGGCTCGAAGTCGCATGACTTCCTTTTGCAGTCCGATCGCGTCAAGCTGAACGACATCGATCGAAATCACCTCGTTGGCTGTGGTCTTTAGCCAGCCGCGTGCCGTTGATCGAGGGACTCCGTATCGAACGGCACACGTAATATCCTGCGTCGAACGCACGAGCTCCTTGAGACGGTGGTCGTATGTCTTCTGCGTGCGTGCTTTGTTTTCCATGGCCCCATCTTCGTTCCGGGGTCAGGCAGATCAATCAATTGGATGGAATTGAGTACGTTGCGGCCGGTGCGGCGCGAGAACTCGCGCTGAAAACTCCAGAATGTCGTGACGGACAGCACTGCAGGACGCATCCGCCCTCAAACTGAAGAACATCTGTAGGAATCGGGCAAGTCACAATTTAAAAAAATTGTGGGTGGATGAATGACGCTCGCGCTGTCCTGACACCGATCGAAACCGGCGGTGACGATTTTTAAATTGTCAACGCGTCGCAAATTCCATTGTTGGTGAACGTTTGCGGGTCACG
>CP036272.1:3922968-4033127 GCA_007745635.1 Stieleria bergensis | reverse complement strand
GCGCCGACGTCATCGCCGCCAGCATCCACATAGTCAAAGCTAAACTCTGTTATCGAGTCGGTTGTTTCAGCATTACTGATCGTGCCATTATTCGGGCCAAGGTACGTCCCGAATTGGCCGGTCCTGTCTGTTGAGTCGCTTGCATAGACCGTGAAGTCGCCAGACATACTGAACCCGATGGTGTCATCACCATTGTCGGTCAGCGTGATCAGAATACCAGCGTCTGCAACAGTGGTCAGTCCTGAAATGAACAGCAGTAAAAGCGGAAGTTGAAAGTGAGCAAACATGTTGAAAAAACTCCAATTAAACCCTGTTGTTTAACACACCGTGTTGATATACATATAGGGGTAAGAATTAGCCAATGCACAGACTCCGTAAAGTATGCCTACAAGCGTGGCTCTGGAAGTCTGGGGTAATTGTAGGGATTTTAGCATATTGAAAAGGGGTTTTCAACGGATTTACGACGAATGAAATCAAAAGGGGAGTGGTCATAGGGAGACCAAGTGCATGAATGTTGTCAGGGACGAATAGCACTGCTGCTGTCTTCTTCAGTGTTGTTAGGCTGCCACGGTTAACTCTGCCTTGACAACGCTCCTCGGCTTAGTCAGTAACGCAATTACCTTTGGTCTTCGCTTGTTAGCGGGCGATACGACCGCATCCCGAAATCGCATCTGGCTGATTCGCCGTATTTTGTGGCGGATGCAATCGCGCCAGTACGGCGGCCTTTCGCAAGCCCCGATCGACCGTGCGAGAGAATTGGCGTAAGGGGCCAACATGCGGGTCACGGCAGCGAGGCAGCGGACGCTTGCTACAGAATCCAACAACCATACCCGAACCGTGACGAAGCATTTCGGCCCGCGGTCACGTGTCCCGACTTCCCGGCACAAAAATCACCCGCCGATACAAAGGCTGGCTGATTGAAGTTTGTGTCTTGCGGGAAGGATTCGAACTGATCTAGGCCAACGAGGCTTGTCAAATAGCGCCATTATTTGCCAACCGTGGTATCCTTGCCAGATGGTTAGCCGTCAGGAGAAATCAGATGCCCAACTCAATTAACCTTTCACTCACCGATGAACTGCGAGCATTCGTCGACGCGAATTCCGGTGATGTTACTCATTACGCGACACCTAGCGAGTTTGTGCGTGATTTACTTCGGCAACAGAAAGTTCGCCAGGAGGCCACTGCGGCTCGTGATGCGATTCTTGGAGGCTATGAGGATGCTGCCGCAGGACGAACGGTCCCCTTCAAAGGTGATCTGCGAAGCCTGATGAAGAAGGTCAAGTAAGTGGCCAAGAAATCGGCGGGACCGTTCACTCTTTACCTGACCCAGAGGTCGCTGTGCGATCTTGTTGCGATCGAAGTCTTTTCCATAGAGCAGTTTGGAAAGTGAGTTGCCAATCAATACTTGGACAAACTGGAATCGCGGATCAACCGCTTGAGAGATAATCCTGAACTACTGCGTGAGGAACCGCCATTTCATAGCTCACTGAAATTCTATCGAGTCGAGAAGCATGTACTCGTCTGCGAGACTGGTGCGAAGGGAAAGATCATCGTCCTAACTCTCCTTCATGGGTCGATGGATATTCCCACCCGACTTGCAGAACTGGAGCCCACCCTGGTAACGGAAGTTGACCTTCTGCAGAAGAGACTCAAGTGAAGCGATAAAGTTTTATTTGGAAGAATGGCCGGATCCCCGGGTATCCCCCGTCATCCCACTAGCGATTCGGTGCGAGCAACTCATCCGGGACGGCGTGATCAAGAATCAGTCAGATCTGGCCCACTATGCCAAAGTGACCAGTGCCCGCATGACGCAGATCATGTGGCTGACCAACTTGGCCCCTGAGATTCAAGAGGCGATTCTGTTTCTGCCGCGCATCGAGTCCGGGCCGGGCATGGTCAAGGAGATCGACGTGCGGCGGATTCCCCATGGTTGTCTGGGCTAGTGATGGGAGTCGAGCAAGTGGGGCAAGTCCAGCTGGGCATGTCGAACTGCAGGTTTCGGATGAGCCTGCTCGGCCGTCGCAGTGTTACCTGAACCCGCTTGCCTGGTGAATAAACTCTTTAGATTTGCAGTGCGTTCAGCGTCTGTATACCGTTGCCTCTGGCACGCCCGAACTGTCTACTGATGGCGAATGAACCGAACATGCTGGAGATCTTTGCAATTCCGTACTTTGCGATCTCAGGAGTGCTGGTGTGGGCGATCTTTCAGCCGTTTTTTAAGAACGTCCGCTACGAGTCTCTTTCGCCGGCAAGTATCACGACGACGGATTTGTTGGCAACCGTTTTTCCTATCTGTGTCGTCCTCTCCTGTTCCCGCTGGGCGATTCCGGTTGATGGGCTGACCTTGGCTGTGCAGTTGATTGTCCTGGCAAGTGCGCTGGTTTACGCGGCGTTCGCCTTAGCTTTGGGGCTGTTCTTGTTGCCAGCCAAGACTCAGGTTTCGTTTTCCAAACGGATGGTCGTGGTGGCTTTGATCGCTCCGTTTGGCTTGCTGCTGACGATTGGATGGATCGGTTTGCTCATTTGGGCTGCGGTGTACTCCATGGTGTATCTCGCGCCCACTGCGGTCACCATCGTCGCATCAACCATTGGATTGCGGACCCTTGGTCATTGGGTCTGCGAATCCGACCCCACGACTGTTTCGAGTGAATGACGGATGGTCATCTGCCGTGGGTTCTTGCTTTTCTCTGCCGATTCGATAACGCCGAGATTCGCAAACTCTTGCAGGTAGTCGGAGACAGGGTCATCAAGATCCATCTTGCCTTGCTCCACTAATTGCATCGCGGCCAAACTCGTGATGGGTTTCGTCATCGAATAGATGCGAAAGATGGTGTCCCTATCGATCCGTTCACCTTTGTCAGCATCTTTGTAACCCCATGATCCATAAAACCTTTCGGCTTTGTCTTGTATTACTAAAGCGCTAGCGCCCACGATTCGGCCTTTCTTGACTGAATCCGTTAGAAACTGATCCAATGGGGCGAACGTACCTCTTCCTTGGTTATCGCCGACAACCTTTTCCTCACCGGTAGTAGGCGATGAAGAGATGACAGTTTGCAGAAGTAACAAAGTGATCAGAACCAGTATTTTAAACGTGGTGTTGGGTTTTTGCATATTGATAGCAGGATTGGCGATTAGAGATTGAGGACCATTGTATGAAGTGTCCCGCTGATGGTTAAAAGTTGAAGGATGGACTCCCGGAAGGCAGAATCCTGTCTTTCGCAATTTCTCAATTTTCGTCGGGTGCAACCGACGGGGAGTCCATCAATCAACGAAGCTAGTCTTTTACAATCTCTTTAGCAAGTTTCTGCATCCCAAACCGGCAAAGTCTTTCGTATTTTTTTGCGTTCCTAACCAGCATCGTGCTTCGTTCAATGACGAAGCCAGGGGAATGCCGGCAGCCTGTTGACGTGTCTCCCGTCGTGGATTGCATTGAACCCACGTAAGGGTGCCGTGCTTGGCTTGGTTCGTCCGGCAACGAGTGTAGAACACCTACGGCGTTCGGCAGTTTGATCGCAACGCTTTCCCAGGGTGCGCTTCGCGACCCTGGGCTGTGAGTATGGAACACCTACGGCGTTCGGCACAGACGTAGCGTGCCGTGCTTGCACGCACCAATGCATCGCAGGCGTTCGCTACAGACGTAGGGTGTCGTGCTTGCATGCACCAATGTTTTGAACCCACGTAGGGTGCCGTGGTTGGCTTGGTTCGTCCGGCAATGAGTGTAGAACACCTACGGCGTTCGGCAGTTTGATCGCAACGCTTTCCCAGGGTGCGCTTCGCGACCCTGGGCTGTGAGGATGGAACACCTACGGCGTTCGGCACAGACGTCGGGTGCCGTGCTTGCACGCACCAATGCATCGGAGGCGTTCACTACAGACTTCGGGTGCCGTGCTTGCACGGACTCTGCGAGGCTGTTTGCCCGACAACGACTGTCGAACTTCCTGCAGGAAATCCTTGTACGACATGAAGTGTGGCATCAGCGCTGGAAGACTACGCAACAAGGGGAATTGCGATAGGGACTGAGCGATGCTTTGGAAAACCATTGCACGCCAGGATCTGTACGACGAAGTCTGGTCTCGGGCAGGATGCCCGATCATTCATTCCTCGTCCTCTTCGAGTTGCCTGCTGCCTGTGAACGGGCCCCACTCGATGCGTTTCTCGTACTCCTTCGAGTTCCGGTAGGCAGCGGCGTCGTGATTCGGATTTGGTTTCGGGATGCGAGCGCCGACTTTGTCGAAGTAGCTCATCATGTCGTCGTACAGTCGCTGGTGTTCTTCTGGCTGTGTGTGTGCAATGTTATTGACTTCGCCCCTGTCCTCTGCCAGATCGAAGAGCATGGGGATGTCCGGTCGCTCGTAGAAGTGCAGTAGCTTGCGCGTGCCGGAGACGACGGCGGAGTGCGGCATGCTCGAACGGTAATGCGGGTAGTGGAAATAGAGGTTTCGCTTGAGGAACGTTTCGGTCGGCTCGTGGCCTTCCATGTAGGATGCAAGACTCATGCCGTCGATGTTTTTCAGTGTGGTCGGATCCCCACCGGCCCAGTCGACGAAGGTTGGCAGGAAATCGTAGTTGACAACGTTTCCTTCGAAGACAGAGCCCGCCTTGATGCCCGGCCCTCGGACAATCATTGGAACGCGAATGCCGCCCTGCCAGACCCACCACTTGGCGGCGTGGTGTGGCTGCTTGAGTCCATTTTTCAGCAGCAGTTCTTTGTGCCGGTAACCGTTATCGGACACCAGAACGACATAGGTGTTGTCCTCGATGCCCAACTCGCCGATGCGCTGCAGCACCGCACCGATGCATCCGTCAAGGTCGTCGCCCATCCCCAGCCAGATGGCCGGATCTTCTTTGCGTTTGATGGTCTCCGCCGTCTGTCCAATCTTCTGGTAGTAAGCCTGCACCAGTGGGTGACGGGTGTACTTTTCGCGTGTTGCCGGAAGGCATTCACGGCCTTCGTGCATCGCGTAATGTGAGACTTGCAGATAAAACGGTCGGCCGGCTTTGACCTGTTCACTCATGAAGCCAATTGCTTTTTCCGTGACGCTGAACATCAGTTTGGGATCGGTCAGGTCTTCGGGCAGACGCTGCTTTGCGCCGTCTGGCAGTGTGTTGCCCGGGGTGTTGCTGGTGTCGCCATCGTGCAGCACGTATCCCTCGTCGCCGGGATTGCCTCGCATGTGCCACTTGCCAAGATGAGCGCTGACATAGCCCAGC
This sequence comes from Stieleria bergensis, assembly GCA_007745635.1. Classification (GTDB taxonomy): domain Bacteria; phylum Planctomycetota; class Planctomycetia; order Pirellulales; family Pirellulaceae; genus Stieleria; species Stieleria bergensis. Next base: position 4,027,916 of record CP036272.1, on the reverse strand, counting down.
GGCTTGAGAGCTTCGGGGATCGTCACGGCGTCCGCGTCGATCGTCATGTCCGAGACGCAGGGAATCACGGGGAAGTCGGGGTAGCTTTTTTCGTCGAAGTAGTCCTGTCCGCGATCGTTCATGAACACGGTGAAACCGTTCCGCGGCGAGGATTGTCCGGTCTGCAGGCAAACGCGTGACGGAGAGCACTGCGGCGAGGCATACGCGCCGGTGAATTTCATTCCCTGGCGTGCCAGACGCTCGATGTTCGGCATTTGCAAGACCGGCATGCGCGAGTTCTCCATGCCGTCGTGCATGGGGACCGGAGTACCGTTCCACGCCCAGTCGTCAATAAACAGGAGGACGATGTTCGGCTTTTCTGCTGCGTACAGCATTCGAGGCATGCTGATAAAGAGCGCGGTAGTCACGATCCACGCAAGCACAAGTTGCAGAGGTTTCATGGTCAATTGCGTTATCTCGGTTGGCTCAGTCTGGTTTGGCGATGGCGTTTGCGTCGAGTCATGGACATCGACCTCAGGGGTTGAATTTTACTCTCCAACTGCGAAATTTCAAAGCAATCGAGGGGAGGACGTTTGTTCTTGCCCCTTCCGAGCTAAGGAAGTAAGCATCCTTGTGGGACTGCCAGCTTGGGGATTTCTTGGTGTCCCAGTTCTTATTCAGTCCTGTGGTTGCAGGCCTGGTGGGCCGTCAAGCACACTGTCTAAGTTTTCAGAAAGTGCAACAATGGCTTCCCAATCACTGGAGATAATGTCTTGAGAGTGTGCTAGGTTGTTCCTGAGTTTCTCCAGCATCTTTGCAGCTTTTTCCAATTGGTTTCGGGATTCAAACCGGGTCATCTTTCGCAATTCAGTCTGACGTGCAACGATTTGCGCTTTGTCCGAAAACTGCAAGCAGTCCGCCAAGGTCAATTCTTGACTGCGGCGTTTGCGTTCCTCAAGTAATTGTTCGGCCTTTTGGATGCGTCCGGCGGACAGGTACTCTTTCCACGATTCTTCGTCACAGCAACGCTCAATCAGGTGGTTAAAACGCATTTCGATCAAGGTGACCATACCAAATAGCCACATGCGGACCGGAGGTTTTTGAAGGTCGCTGCGACTGACGATTCCACCGACTTGTCCCAGTACGGAGACAAACAGTCGTCGCCTTTGTCTCAGGCGTAAGACGACTTCGGGAATCGGTGACGAGTCCAGGATGACCATTTCATCGACGAACGGTTGCATGTAATCGGCGCAGGTTCCGTCAGCTAACTCGGCACGTTCGATATACCCTCGCATGCGACCGTCGATGCGGAGGCCAACAATTTCCAGTCGCTGCGCATGCATGAGCTGCAGAACATCTTGCGCGGGTGTGTTGGCGTCGAAAGAGACCAGCGATTCGGCAATGTCGTGCACCACGAATGCTTGCTGGAAGACCCTGCGGAGGGATTTGACGGTGGATGAGCTGAGAGTCATTTGCAGAGTGGCCTTTTAGTGCCTTGAGAATGAAGACGCATCGGGTGATCGAATTGGGGCAATCGATTGCGCGACCGGCAACGCGAGGTGACACATGCAGGGAGCAGGTGACAGCTTCGCTGGTAAAACGTTGCGACGAGCCAAGGAATGTTTTAAGCAGTGAAATGTTTTGTGCTGCGTCATTTCTACTTGTTTAGCGAATGCCCGAAGCGTCAGTAACTGGGCACGTTCGAAATTTGTCGCATTGACGGATGCTGGACTCGATTCGGATGTTGGGCATCGATGATGACCAACGTTTCAGCACGTCAACCGCCCGCCCAGGATCCTCAGTTTTCTCCCGGCGCCATGGATTTCCTTTGTTCTTGAACTTTGATTGCAATGCATTCCTAGAGCCCTATAATATCGACAGAACGGATGGGGTTTAGTGTCGTTCAGAGACGCTCCCAATTTTGTCTACCAATCTGAGTGAACGTTGAGATGTCGCTTCGCAATGATCGTGTCTTGTTTGTCCCTTGGAATCGAAATCAAGCGGGTAGTTTCGCGACGGAGCATACCGAGGAGGATCGGCAGCGCAGTCACCACAAGCGAAAATGGACTGTTGTTTGTCTAGACTCTCCAGGAAAGCCACTGGCGAAGGTTGGCGTGGGAATCGGCACTCGAATTCATGTTGTTGGACACGGCGCAATTGGTGATCCGGAGATCGCTGCTGATCACGGTACAGGTGGTGCTGACAAGAGCTATCAGGAAGTGGTGGATGCCATGTTTGCTCAAGGGCTCAAGAAACGGTACATCGGTACGGTTGCCTGTGACATCTGTTATAGCGCTTTGGGTAAACCTTCGTTTGCGAAAATGTTAGCGAAGGAATTATTCAGCCGTGGCGTGCGAGCGAGTTGCGTGCTTGGCTACAAGGGACCGCTCTATTCAACTTATGACGATTTCTATGCTGATGGTTCGGACATGGGTGGCAAGTATGGCCATCGAATGGTTGAACTTGATGGGGTCGAAGTGAAATCGCGTAAAGCTCAAGAGCGTTTCTTTGGCTGGACATGATCGCGGTTTGTTTTTTCGGAACGCGTTGACTGCGGAATCGATCCGTTTCGCGTTCCCTCGCTCAACAGGCTTGGTTGTGATTTCAGCCAGCCTTGGTCGCTAAGCGTCACTGATACAAGTTTGGTTTCTTGCCAAACTTCTGGTCGAGAGTCTGATGCTCTGTGTAACGCGACGCGTCGTCTTGCAGCATGCTCGCTGTCTTTTTTCGGGAGTCACTCCTTGCACCATTCTGTTGGCTTACGGCTTGTTTGTTGGTTATTGTTTGCGTCGCTGTTGACGATTCCTGTTTGTGACTCGCATGCGGATTCACAACCGCCGAATGTGTTGTTCATTGCTGTTGATGATTTGAATGACTGGATAGGCTGTCTCGGCGGTCATCCTCAGGCACGAACACCAAACATTGATCGACTGGCAGCCAGTGGGACGCTGTTCACGAATGCTCACTGTGCTGCGCCAGCTTGCAATCCATCGCGGACCGCGATCATGACTGGCATCTCGCCTCATCAGTCGGGCTTGTATGGAAATGGGCAAAAGATGCGTGACATTTTGCCCGATGCTGTTCTCTTGCCGCGTTACTTTGCTAACCATGGCTATCGTGCGAACGGTTCTGGAAAGCTACTGCATTACTTCATCGATGCGCAATCCTGGGATGAGTACTTCCCGGCCAAAGAGACCGAGGATCCTTTCCCGCGCACGGTGTACCCCAAGCAACGTCCCGTCAGTCTGCCGCGTGGCGGGCCTTGGCAGTACATCGAAACCGACTGGGGAGCCCTCGATGTCAGCGACCAAGAATTCGGTGGCGATTGGGCGGTGTCACAGTGGGTCGGTCAGCAACTTCAGCGCAAGCATCAGCAACCCTTTTTCTTGGCCTGTGGGATTTATCGGCCACATGAGCCTTGGTTTGTTCCAGCGAAGTATTTTGAGCCGTTTCCGTTAAATGAGATTCAGTTGCCGCCAGGCTTTAAGCAGGATGACTTGAGCGATGTGCCGCCGGGAGGTTTGAAGTTGCGCGATGTTCCCTACTTCTCGCACATCCGCAAACACAATCAGTGGAAACAGGCCATTCAGGGTTACTTGGCGTCCATCGCCTTTGCAGACGCCATGATCGGACGCGTGCTGGATGCGCTTGATCAGGGGCCCAACCGCGACAACACGATCGTGGTCCTATGGAGTGACCACGGTTGGCATTTGGGCGAGAAGATGCGTTGGCAAAAGTTTACCGGTTGGCGGGTTTCAACCCGCGTCCCGTTAATTGTCCGTGTGCCTAAGGGGACGCCCGGCCTGCCTCATGGAACGCTTTCGGGAACCCAGTGCGACAGGCCAGTCGGTTTGCTGAGTTTGTACCCGACGCTGACTGAGTTGGCAGGGCTTCCGGCCAAAGCGGATCTCGATGGGCCAAGTTTGCTGCCGTTGCTGCAAGACACAAAATCGGATTGGCCGCACGTTGCTCTCACCTACTTGCAGGAGCCCGGTAGTTTTGGGCTGAGTGCGCAGCGTTGGCGATACATTCACTACGCCCAGGGTGGGGATGAGTTATATGACATTCAAAACGATCCTTATGAGTGGGTGAATCTAGCAAAGTCGCCGGAGCATCAGGGCGTTTTGCAGGAGTTGCGCGAGCGAGCGCCCAAAACATTTGCGTCTGTCGCGCGTGCGAAGAACGAAACGCTCCAAGAGTTGACTTGGTTCCCTGGTGACGGTTCGGCACGTGTTAAGTCGACTCCGCATGGCCATGAGTGTGAGATCATGATCACCAATCGCATGGCGGCAGGCGTCGACATGTACGTTGTCAACCGCGAAGGGAATTGGGAATCCCGAGGTTCGATCCAGAGTGGGTGGCGGTTCAGTCGCCGAACACAACCCGGGACCGTTTGGATCATCACGGACAGTGATAAGCATGTCCACGGGCACTTCGTCATCGGCCAGGGCGGCAGCAAAGTCACGATCCCGGCTGCATTGAATGAACAATAGCATGGTTGACGTCAGGGTAGCCAAAAATCAGTCTGGCTGGTTGTGATTGGAGTGTTCTGGCACACATGATGTCTAGCTTGTTGACTTGCTCATCATGGGCCTGAGAGACAGCGAGGTCCTGCGTACTGATTGATCGGCACCACATCCTGTCGTTGTGGTGTTGACGATCCCCATCGGCTTTGACGCGCAAGAGCGGTTCTCTAGTCAAGGCGTGGCCTAACCTGGTCCGCCTTCGCAGCAAGTCTCGCAGATTGTGTGGCAGCGAGAGCATTGAAGCTTCTGGCGAATCTCCATCAGTTGTCCGCCGCAGACCGGGCAGGCCGCGCGGCACGATTGCGGCTGTTTCTGTTCATCTTGTTGTTGCATCGAATTGTCCTGACTCACGTGTTTCACCATCCGTTCGCGTGTCGATGTTCCACCCGGTTGCGAGGGTGCTTGTGATAGATGCAGTGATTGTCGCAGGTCTTGCTGGTTTGTCCAGCAGAGTCAGTGAGCAACGGATCAGCTGGTGCCAGAGCACGCAACCTGCCGCAGCCAGCGACGCCCCTATGCCAGGATGTCTTTGGCGACGACGCCGGCGACATCGGTTAAGCGAAAGTCCCGTCCCGCGTATCGATACGTCAGGCGTTGATGGTTCAAACCCAGCAGGTGCAAGATAGTTGCATGAAGGTCATGAACGTGCATTTTGTTTTCCGCGGCGTAGTAGCCATAGTCATCAGTGGCCCCGTAAGCAAAGCCACCCTTTACGCCACCGCCAGCCATCCACATCGTGAATCCGTGGGGATTATGGTCTCGACCATTGTTCCCTTGTGAAGTCGGTGTGCGACCGAACTCTCCGCCCCATAACACCAAGGTGTCTTCCAGCAAACCGCGTGACTCAAGGTCTTGCAACAAGCCCGCGATGGGACGATCAACTTCGGCCGCGTTCTTGGTGTGGCCTTGGTACAGATTGCTATGTTGATCCCATTGCACAAAACTATCGCTGTGCGTGACTTGGACAAAACGCACGTCTCGTTCTAAAAAGCGACGGGCCATCAGGCATTGTCTGCCAAAGTCCTCGGTCACCGCGTCGTCGATCCCATACAGGCTGCGCGTGGTGGTGGTTTCCTGTGACAGATCCTGGATCTCCGGCATGGCCGTCTGCATACGAAACGCGAGCTCAAACGAATTCAGCCGGCTATCGAGAGCCTCTTGAGCATCGGTTGATTCTTGAAACGGCTGGCTAAGGTTCCGAATCAAATCAATCTGCTCACGCTGCTGTTGCAAGGAGAGGTGAGGGTTGTCGATGTATTTCACGTTTGCCTGTGTTGCTGGCAAGCTGGCGTTTCCGATCGGTGTTCCCTGGCAATGCGACGGCAAAAACGCTGAACCCCAATTGTTGACGCCCCCGTGCGCTAACGTGGGACAGATAGTGATGAATCCCGGCAAGTTTTGATTTTCGGTTCCCAGACCGTAAGTGATCCAGGATCCAAAACTGGGGCGGACCAGCTGTTCGGCACCGGTGTGCAGTTTCAACGCCGCCGCACCATGGGCGGGATTGGTGCCGTGAACGGATCGCAGGACACAAAGCTTATCGCTCTGTTTGGCGATTTGCGGAAACAGTTCGCTGACCGGCAGCCCGCTGTCGCCATGTTGTTGAAATTTCCACGGGGAACGCAGCAAGTTGCCTTGCTTGGCGAACGTGACTTTCGGGCCCGCGAAGGGAAGTGGCTTGCCGTGATCTCGATCCAATAAGGGTTTGGGGTCGAAGGTGTCGACGTGTGAAGGGCCTCCCTTCATGAACAGAAACACAATCCGTTTTGCTCGCGGCTTAAAATGCGGTTGTCGTGCAATCAGGGGATTCTCAGATGTCGCTTCGCCAGCCAGCAGTGCCTGCATCGCCAGACCGCCAAAGCCGATGGCAGACTGTTGCAGGATTTGACGGCGCGTTTTGGGAAGCAGAAAGCTCACTGGTGTTGTTCCGGTTCGTTGACGTTTAATTCACGTACATGAATTCGTGGCTGCACAGAATAGCTTGGCAAAGCATTGCCAGTCGCTGCACAGGGTTGGCGATGTCTTTTTCTAAGAAAGCGGTTGCCAGTCGCCGTTCGTGTTCGTTTGGAGATCGTGCCAAACAACGAGAGTAGAGCTCACGGATCTGTGACACGGTGCTGTGGGGCGAATCACGGGTGATGCGTCTTGCCAGCGCCGTCGCTGAATCCAAGATCAGAGGATCATTCAAAAGCACCAATGCCTGCGGGGCAACAGTGGTCTGACTGCGGACGCCCGTTGGCATGGTTGGATCGGGGTAATCAAACTCGGTAAACAGGCTGTATAAATTGTTGCGAATCACCGGCAAGTAAACCGCACGTCGAAGGCTGTCATACGTGGTGTGGTCTTCGGAGGTGTGATTGAAGACGAATTGTCGATTGCGCAGCGGTAGTGTTTTCCCGCCCACCGACGGATCTAGCCGGCCACAGACGGAAAGGATCGCATCACGAATCTGTTCGGCCTGCAGACGCCGCAGGTTCTGTCGCCAGTGGAGTTGATTCTTTGGGTCGATGCTCTGGCAATGAGAGGCGTCGGCATGGGTGGATGCCATTTGCCACGTCGAGGAGTTCAGAATGATGCGGTGCAGCGCTTTCACGGACCAACCGGATCGGACAAAGTAGGCTGCCAGCCAGTCCAGCAACGGTTGGTTCGCAGGCCGTTGGCCCATGACGCCAAAGTTCTCAGTGCTGGCGACCAGGCCCTGGCCGAAGTGCCAAGCCCAAACTCGATTCACCATCACGCGGGCAGTCAGCGGATGTTCGGGTGCAGCGATCCACTGTGCAAGTTCCAACCGACCGCTGGCGTTGTCCGGAAAGGCAACGGGCTGGTTCGACCAACGCATGACTTCAGGAAATCCACGCTGGACCGCCGCGCCGGGATTGTGGTGGCTGCCGCGAATCATCACTGGCATCGTGTTGGTGATTTCGCCGTCACAGACACCCATCAGTTCTGGCAGATCGGGCGCCGTGGTTTCAAAGGCTCGCGCGATGGACAGTAAGCGATGATGCTCGGTGAGCGTTTCCGAATCAAAGGCAAACGCATCGACACTGGGCACCGCTAAGAACCCCGAGTGATCGTCAAGCGCCGCCCGTGCGGCTTCCAGCGTTGGATCAGTCAACCGCTTGGTCTTGGGGGTCTGTTGTTGCGCTTGGGCGAATGCGTCTTCTGCGTGTTCGAACAGTTCCGAGTAATGTTTTCGCAGCGCATCAGGAGTGGCTTCCTTGGCCAAGCGATGCCAGTCCTTAAAGAAAGGATCTTCGCGATGGAATTCCAGGTGACTGCGACAATGCAATAAGACTCGCGGGTGCAAGTTCAGTGGTTGAGCGATTTTGTCGACCTGTTTAAGACTGGCATTCGGTTCAAAGTGCAAACAGGCGACCAGATAATCGGCCGCTTGGGTTCGAGCCTGTTGCCGCAGTTCACTAATGGCCTTGTTTCGGAAGCTGGATGCCGCAGATTTTAATGCTGCAAGCTGTTTGTCGACTGCGGCGATACGTTCCTTGTCTTGATCGGAACCGACCGAGTGTTCGTACCAAAACTTGATGGCGCCATTCTTTCGCTCGCCAAACGTTTGGGTGCTGCGAAAGATGGCGGCCAGAGAGTAATAGTCGGTCTGCTTGATGGGATCAAACTTATGGTCGTGACAACGAACGCAGCCCAGGGTCATACCCAGGAAAGCTTTGCCCACGGTATCAAGCTGTTCGTCGATGGTGTCCAGATGCAGTTTTTCAATATCCGGTTCGGCTAAGACTTTCGGCCCCAACTGCAAGAAGCCTGTTGCCGTGATCGTTTCGTCGCTTGCAGCAGGAAGAAGATCACCGGCGAGTTGTTCGATCAGAAAACGGTCATAAGGTTTATCAGCATTGAAGGCGTCAATCACATAGTCCCGATACCGCCAAGCGTTCCCGAAACCAATGTTCTCGTCCAGTCCATTCGAATCGGCATATCGAGCGACATCTAGCCAATGCCGTCCCCAGTGCTGACCATGGTGGTGCGAGGCCAACAGTCGCTCAATCACTTTGCAAAATGCGTTTGCAGATTCATCCGAGAGATAGTCCGCCACCTGTTGCTCGGTCGCCGGTAAACCGATCAGATCTTGGGTGGCGCGACGGATCAATGTCGACTTGTCGGCGGGCGGGGCGGGATCAAGTCCTTGCTGTTGAAGTTGCTGAAGCACAAACGCGTCAATCGGTGTTTGCACGAAGGCCGAATCAATGCGTGGGATGGGTGGAGCAACGACCGGTTGAAAGGACCAAAACTGACGGCCTTCTGCAACGCTCATGCCTTGCGGTCCCTCGGTTTCGCCCGGTGCTGTGGTCCGGGGATCAGGGGCTCCCATTTTGATCCATCGTTTCAGGGTCGTTTGCTGTGCCACTGGGATCGCGTTTTGCGGTGGCATCTGCAATTGACGATCCAGATACTCAATTGCTTTGATCAACAAGCTCTCATGTGGCTTCCCTTTGACGATCGCGGGTCCACTGTCTCCACCTGCGACAATCCCTTGTTGCCAGTCCAGCCGGAGTCCACCTTGGACGTCCATCTCTGCGGAGTGACACTCGTAGCAATGCTCGACCAGAATTGGCCGGACTTGTTTTTCAAAGAACTCGATGCCTTGATCTGCAGCCGCAGCGTTGCCAGCGATCACTGCGACAAGCAACGGAAGCATTAAGAAACGAGGCATGACGGGGTCTACTGAGTCGGGCGAACGGAACAGAGGCTTGGCGAGAGGCGATGATGAACCGTTAGGCAAACAGTTCATGGGCAACCTTGCCGCCTTGAGGACCCGTCAAACGGTGGTCGCGTCCCTGATACCAATAGGATAATTCGTTGGCGGGCAAACCCATCGCGTGCAGGATCGTGGCATGCAAATCGCGGAAATGAACACGCCCTTCGACTGCTTTGTTGCCGGTGGTGTTGGTTTTGCCGTGCACGTACCCGGACTTCATGCCGCCACCGGCAAACCAGAACGTGAAACCAGCTGGGTTGTGTCCGGTTTCGTTCTTCTTGTTCTCCGGCGTCAAACCTGGACGACCAAATTCGCCACCCCAGATCACCAAGGTCTCCTCTAGCAAGCCACGCTGTTGAAGGTCATCGAGCAGTGCCGCAATCGGAGCATCGGTTGCAGCGCAGTTGGCCGCCAAGTCGCGGCGATGATTTTTGTGCTGGTCCCAGCTACCGTGATTGAGTTCAATGAACCGGACTCCCGCTTCAGCAAATCGGCGTGCAAGCAAGCACTGACGACCAAAATCACTGTCTTTGCAGGTGCCCACTGATTTGGCTTGTTGCCCGACCCGGTAACGGTCCAGCGTTGCCTGTGTTTCATCACTTAAGTCCAACAAGCCCGGTGCGGAGGTCTGCATGCGAAAGCCAAGCTCCATGGACTGGATGACACTTTCTAGGTTGTCGTCAATGGGCCGCTGAGTGCGATGTCCACGGTTCAACTGTTGCACAAAATCAAGTTGTTGGCGTTTGGCTGCCAGCGGCAAGTGGTCACTGGCAATATTGGCCAATGTTGCGGCGGACATGTCTTCGCCATTGACACCAATAGGAGTGCCATTGTGAATCGATGGCAAAAACGCACTGGAGTAGACCGAGGTTTTGGAGGTGTTCAGGGAGATAAAGCCCGGCAGGTTTTCGTTCTCCGATCCCAGCCCATAGGAGATCCAAGATCCCAAACTAGGTCGCACACGAAGTCGTTCGCCAGTATGCAATTGCAAGAACGATTGAGCGTGGATGCCGGTGTCAGCGTGCATCCCATGAAGCATGCAGAGTTTATCAACGTGTTTGGCGGTCTCTGGTAACAGGTCGGAAACCCACATGCCCGATTCGCCATGCTGGGCAAAATTAACGACCGATCCGGGGTGCGGCTTGTTTCCCGTTTGTGGCTTGTAGTCAAACGTATCCAATTGAGCCGGACCACCGGACATGCAAAGAAAGATCACTCGCTTGGCAGTGGCCGAGGGGTGAGATCCCTGTGAGGCCTGAGACTTGGTTGCCGGCGGCGCTGCGCTGGCAGTGTCTGAAATCAGTGCCGGTTGGTTCGCAAGGACTTGCTGGCGACACAGTGCTTGCAGTGCGAGAGAGCCGAATCCACAGGATGTCGATTGCAGCAACTGTCTTCGTGAGAAACGCATCAGTGTGCCCGTGAAGTAAAACGAGTCATTGGAGGAAAGGATAACACGGCAAGCTGTTAGTCGATGTAGCGGAACTCATTGGAGATCAACACCGCCTGGCAGAGGCTTTGCCAAACCAGTTCCGAAGTCTCAAGTTCGCTCTGCGAGGTCTGCAAAAATGATTGCGCACCGGCCAGTTCATCTGACGTGGGGTTGCGTTGATAGCTACGCTGCCAAATCAGCTTGATTCGAGCGGTTGAATCTGTCGTTTGGGACAGCACCGATTTTGCAAACGATTGCGATTGTTGGATCACGAAGGGATTGTTGTACAAGTACAAAGCCTGATCCGGCAGCGTTTGCGTTTCCCGCTTGGCGACGCTGGTGCTGAAGTCAGGCAAGTTGAATGCACTGAGTTCCGGTGGAGGGGATTGTCGCAGGTAGCATAGGAAAACACTGCGACGGTGACTGGGCTGGTGTAAGTTTCCAGCTAGGTTCATCAGGATGTCACGATGCCGAATGATGGATCCGTCTGCTTGCGTCAGGTCGAGATCACCGCTGGCCGTTAGCATCGCGTCGCGAAGAGACTCCGCGTCGAGACGCCGACGTCGGTGAAAGCTTAGCAGGCTGGGATCGGGTTCTGTCATCGAAGTTTGGCAGCTTTGCTGATAGGTTCGACTCAGCACAATCTCGCGAACAAGCTGCTTGATCGACCAACCACGTTCGACGAATCGCGTCGCCAAGTAGTCTAGCAAAGCGGGGTGAGTGGGTGTCTGTCCCGTTTGACCAAACTCGTCATTGGTCTGGACAAGGCCTTGGCCGAACAGATGGTGCCAAACCCGATTGGCCATCACTCGCGAGGTTAACGGATGATCGCGGCGCGTCAGCCAATGGGCCAACTGTAAACGTCCACTTTGTTTTTCGTCGATGGAAACGTCGCTGGATGTTGCGAACTGTAGGACCGCAGGAAAGCCACGTGGGACGACGGCGCCAAGTTTTCCAACGTCACCTTTGACATGGATCTTGCAGTCGGCGGTCGCCGCTTTGTCGCGAACGCCCATGGCAAGCGGGGTGCCGAGCGGCCATTTCGATTTAGGAACCGGTTTCGGCTTGCCGGTATTCGACTCTCGCACCAAAACCGTTTCCGCAAACCCTTCCGGTGGAGGGACTTTCGCAGCAGCCTTCAGCACATGAAGATCCGTCGGTGGCGCGGTGAGTTTTTCGTGCGCTCCCGTGCCCCACATCGTTTGCGTGCTCGTAAAGATGCCCGCCAGGGCGTAATACTCGTCAATGCTAATGGGATCAAACTTGTGATCATGGCAACGCGCACAGGCCACACTCAGTCCCATCACGCCGCGCGTGACAACATCGATTTGATCGGCAACGATGTCCATGGCAAAGTTCTTGTTCATCGCATTGGCTGGCTTGGCGGTGAGTGCCAAGAATCCCGTGGCGACCAGTTTTCGATCTCGATCGGCATCAGATTCCGCTGGCAGCAGATCGCCCGCAATTTGCTCGATCAAGAATTCGTCATAGGGCAGGTCTCGATTGAAGGCATCGATGACGTAGTCGCGGTAACGCCAAGCGTGTGGAAATGTTGAGTTTCGGCCGAGTCCGTCGTTGCCATTTGATTCCGCATAGCGAGCAACGTCCAGCCAGTGTCTGCCCCAGCGTTGACCAAAGTATGGCGAGGCCAGCAAGCGGTCAACCAATTGCTCCATTGCGTGGTCTGGGTTTTGCTTGTGCTGCTGTTCAAATCGCAGCACGTCCTGATAGTTGGGCGGCAGACCGATTAAATCGATCGATAGCCGGCGGATCAGGCTGCGTGAGTCAGCAACCGGACTGGGAGAGCGTCCACGCTTCTGTAGCTGAGCCAGCACAAATCCGTCGATGTTGCCGCTTGGCCAGGGGCTGGCATGGAGATTTGGCGAACCGGGCCGCTGTGGCGATCGGAATGCCCAGTGGTTGCTCTGGGGTGTTGGTTTAATGACCGTTGTCGGCTTCGGATGGTCGTTGCCTGGATAAGGGGCCCCACGCTGAACCCAGTCCGTGAAGTCCTTGACGATGGTTTCTGACAGAGGCTCGTCGGGCGGCATCTGAAGGTCTTCGTAGCGAATCGCTTTGAGCAACAGACTGCTCGGGGAGTGATCATCATCAAACAGTGGGCCCGACTGACCGCCTTGACGAATCGCATCCAGGCTGTCGAGTTTCAATTTGCCGCCCAGCTCGTCGGCATCGGATGAGTGGCACGAGTAACAGTGCTCCGCCAATACCGGTCGAATCTTGGTTTCAAAGAATGCCAGATCTTCCGTTGATAGCTTGTCATTAGAAATCGCCTGTGGAGTTGCATCAAGCAACAGACAGCAGAACGCAATGATGCTAACGAATCGAAAAGGCACGGCAGGATTCCAGGACGGAATGGAGAGGCGGGAGAGGGGCTTCATTGTACCCGCATCTGTGGTCGCGTTGCAAATCGGCTTGAGAGTGTTGTCCGCAACCGATTCGGCCAGCCGAATCACCAGAGTCCGATCGTCAGTGCCATGGCAAAAGGCACTGACGATCCCTGTGCGGAACGTTTCACGCGCCGATTCCCGCCAACGCGTCGCTTAGCGAGTCCGCCCAATCTGCAGACCGGATACAATGAGCCGCCCAGCAGCGTCAACCTACACCTTGTTTACCTAACCGGAAGCCATGAATCGCCGCGTTCTACACCGCTCTCTGACCCGTTTGCTAGTCGGCTTTGCACTTGCGTTGTTCGCAGCGCCCTCCTGGAGTGAGTCAGTTCCGAACATTGTTGTTCTGTTTGCTGACGATCTCGGTTACGGCGAGCTGGGGTGTCAGGGAAACGCACAGATTCCAACGCCGCATATTGATTCGATTGCAAACAACGGAGTTCGCTTTACCGCAGGTTACGTAGCCGGATCCAATTGCAGCCCGTCACGTGCGGGGCTGTTGACGGGGCGGACGCCGACGCGTTTCGGTTATGAGTTCAATCCCATTGGCGCGCGAAACGAGATGCCTGGGATTGGATTGCCAGCCAGCGAAGTGACGATGGCGGAGTGTTTGCACGATGCTGGTTACACCACAGGTTTGATCGGCAAGTGGCACCAAGGCGGCTCTGCCGAGTACCATCCCTTCCGCCACGGCTTTGATGAGTTCTTCGGGTTCACTCATGAAGGGCATTACTTTGTGCCGCCACCCTATCATGGCGTGACCACGATGCTTCGACGCAAGACATTGCCCGGTGGCGGCCAAGGACGCTGGATTGGCAGCAAGGGGCTGATCTATGGCACTCACATGGGAAATGACGAACCCGATTATGACGCGAACAATCCCATCGTGCGCGGTGGTCAGCCAGTGGTTGAAACGGAATACCTGACCGACGCACTGACACGGGAGGCCGTGGATTTTATCGACCGTCATGACGACAAGCCCTTCTTTCTGTATCTTGCCTACAACGCGGTCCACAGTCCGTTACAAGGGGCCGATGAGTACATGGAGAAGTTCGCAGGCATCGATGACATTCAGCGACGGATCTTTGCGGCGATGCTGGGGAACCTGGATGACAGTGTGGGGGCTGTGCTGGCTCAGATCAGAGCGTCTGGACTTGAGGAGAACACGTTGGTGTTTTTCCTGAGCGACAACGGAGGTCCGACACGAGAATTAACTTCATCGAACCGCCCTTTACGCGGTGAAAAGGGACAGATGTACGAAGGTGCGATTCGAGTACCCTTTATGGTGCAATGGAAGGGCCAAGTCCCGGCGGGGAAAGTTTATGATCGTCCCGTGAGTTCCATGGATATTTTTGCGACTGCTGGAACCGTCGCTCGGGCGAATGTGCCAGCTCAGGTGGAAGGGGTTGACCTGATGCCCTTTCTCACGGGGCAACGCACTGATGTCCCCCATGAAACATTGTTTTGGCGGCAGGGAGGTCGTACCGCGCTGCGGCATGGTGATTGGAAGATTGTCCGCATGGGGAATCGCAAGCAGTCGGCTGCCGCGAAGTGGGAACTCTATCATCTTGAAGATGATCTCTCCGAAACGAAGAACCTCGCAGGAACAGAACCCCAGCGGTTGCAAGATCTGATCAAACGGTGGCAGGACCTCAATCAAGAAATGGTACCACCGCTGTTTTAGCTCATTGCAGTCAATCGCTGCCTAAGGATTAGGCAGCGATTGATGCTTCCATGATTGGCCGACAGAAGTCGGATCAATTAAAGGATTCGGAAATGGTTTCTTTGCCGGCCCGTGTTCCCATTGCTCCCCAGACTCCGTAGGGGCTTTGGGAACCAGGACTTCTGGCGCCGCCACCGCCCCACCACACATTTCCGAAATCTTTATTACCTGTTTCGATGGAGTCAGTGATAAAGGTCACCGCCCCGTCGCCCATCAGGATATGGGCGCCGCCGGGGTGCCGGCTGCTAGGACCGTAGATTCCTGGTACATAGGTGCCAGCGGTGCGACTACAGACTGGAGCATTGGGGGGAAGGATCGTCGTGATGCCGGTATGCACAGCGTATCCACTGGCCCATTTAAAGCCTCGCTGATTCTGGTCACCGCCCGTAAATGGCGCGCTGTTCGCCCAGAACTGCGGACGCTCTGGGTCCAAGTTGTTGTAGCAATCCGATGGTCGGTTGGTTAGCGTACGGACAATGACTGCTTGCGTTGTGCTGTCCCGATCACCAAGGTGTGTGTTGAATTCTCCAGCCATTACGGTTTGCGAGAGCCCGTCCAGTACATCGCGAAAACGTGTGAAGCTACGCGGCACAAACATGCCTCGGCAACTCGTTTTTGCTCTTGGGAAATGGATCGGGTCGGGAACCCCATTCTGTGCAACACCACCAGTGTCTTGGTAGCCGGTGGCATCGCCAAGACAGACGCCGTAGTTTGTACGACCTTGAGCAGGCAGTCCGTTTCCTGGATCACTGGGGCAACGCAACGTTGGTATCGACGTCATCCAGGGATCGTATCGATAGGTTGCTTGCTGGGTGAGGTTGATGCCTGGGTTGGGCCCCATGGCACTGAAATAGTACCCGCCTGCTGCAGAAGGAGGGTCGGTGACAGCAAAGGGATTGCTAATCTGTGTCCACAGTGCCTGTTGCTCGATGAATGGAGTCACAGGGACGAGCGAGCTGAGGTTGTGAATATTATTGCCGCCGAATTCTCCGCCCAATGTGGTCGGTAATCGAGATTGGGGAATATTATTCCCATGGAGTCGGGCTGTCCCGCCACGGCTCATGGGCAGGTTTTTGTAGGCTGATTCATAGTTGTGAAGGCCCAAGCCAAGTTGTTTGACATTGTTGCTGCAGCTCATTCGCCGCGCCGCTTCCCGAGCAGCTTGGACAGCTGGCAAGAGAAGGCCAACCAAAATACCGATGATCGCAATGACCACCAATAGTTCAACGAGCGTGAATCCCGCCCGGTTTGTGTTAGAGGACATGTTTAACCTAGAGATCGAGGGATGGATGCATGCTCAATAGAGCATGCCAAATGATTAAGTTTCAACAGAGCAAAGCTTGTTGCGCGAGCTATGAACTAACTCCGTCAACGGTGCTTGGCCTGACGTGGCTACTGGCCACTCTCGTCGTCCGCTGAAAATTCGGTCTCTTCATTGCCAGCTCGCTCGGAGGCTTGCTCCACCATGTCTGGGTTTTCCTTCAAGAAGCTTTCGATTTCATTTGTCGTTGCATGAGGTTCTCCGACTTGGTCGCCAGAGCAACCTGTCAGGCTAGTACCAAGAATTGCGAGACTGGCTAGCGCGGCGGCCGCGAACAAAGAGTGGTTCATTGTTTCGTGGGGAAGGAGTAAACCGTCTAAGAGAGCGGTTGCGTTGTTGCGTCGATGGCGATGAAATGGCTCACCAACGCGGGTAGATTGGACGACTTGTCGATTCTAGGTTCGTCGCAACGGGGGTCTATTGGCCGATCGGCCAGTGCAGCGACAAAATTGTCCTGACCGTCAAACCGATCCATGCACGCTTTGATGTGCATGGCGCTTGGTCGCTGAGCTTTTCTTCTGGCAATGAGCAACTTGATGGGTCCAATGGCTCCGCGGAGGCCGTTGGTCGACGCTTTCGTTTGCGTTCATCCGGGTTCCAGTGATGCGCTGACCCGCGGTTCTCGGTTCGGTTTGGTGTCCGATTGTCAACAATTCGCCAGGACACGCCAGATGCGTGCTGTTCAACTCGGAATGCTTGAGAAATGATAGGGATCAAAGGTCGGCATTCGATCACGGTCGTCTCGTTGCCGACCCACGATCGGCCTTCGCAGACCCGACAAAATTCGTCTCGCTGGGATCCTTTTAATGGGAATGTACTTCCTGGCTCCAGTCAACTTCTTTGCCCAGTAACGACGTAAGTTAGGGTGGGGCGATAACCACTCGGGTCTTCACGCACTGTTGGTTGTTTCAAGATGTTGCAAGAACAACGCTTCATGATTGGTTTCATCAACTTGTTTGTGTTCTGTTTGGTCTCCGCGTGCGGGATTGCTGAACGTTGCGTTGCAGACCAGCCACCGTTGGTGAGCATTTCCGCTTTGATGGCGACGCCACCGGATTCCCCATCGATCAATAGTGTTGTGCGCGTGCGCGGCATTATTTCCTTGGTCGGGGAAGGGATCACGACTAACAAAGATGGCAGCGGAGCGGAGAATAGCTTCGTGATCGAAGAGGAAGGCGTTGGGATATGGATCCATTCATCTCGCGCGTTACGGGAGGGAGAACTGCATGAACCGGAGAAAGTGTTGCCCGGGCTGAGACGCGAGATGCAGGTTGAGATCGAGGGTGTTCTGGCAAAGCTTGGCACGCCAATCATCATTCCACGCCGCATCACGGTGTTGGGAACAGCAGAACTCCCTCCGGCCCGTTCTGCTTATCTAAAACGGTTTCTCAATGGAGCCGATGAGCTTTGTCGTGTTACCGCGGGCGGCGTGGTGCAAGGTTACGAAGATGTTTCGGAAACCTATTGGTCCTACCGTGTCGAGACGGGAATCGGGTATTTCATGACTCGGCTTCCCAAACTGCCCGAGTATGCACCCAGCCGATTGATTGATGCGAGGATTCGTCTTACAGGGTTGGCCGCGTCGCGTTGGAATTGGCGATTAGAATTCACTTGCCCGAGATTGATCGTTGCGGACCATCAAGATGTTGCCGTGTTGAAAGCGGCTAAGGATCCCTTCTCGGCTCCAAAAGTTTTGGCCAAGCACATCAATGGTTACACGCCCAGTGGACGCCCGATGAATCGACTGCGCGTCGAAGGTGTGGTGACCTATTACGATGGGCACCGGTTACTCTACATTCAACAAGCTGGGCTTGGCCTGCGAGTGATCCTGAACCAAAGTGAGAGCATTGAGTTGGGCGATTACCTTGAGGTGAGCGGGTTCGTTGAACGGTCCGAGTACTTTGCCGGAATCAGTGGCGCTTCTGTGAGGAATCTCGATGACGTCTCCATTCCACGTCCGGTGCCAAAGACTCTCGAGAACATCATCGACGATCACGACGACTTCGAGCTGTGGAGCCGCGGTAGTATCCCGACCACTGACGGTCAGTTGATCCAGATCTCGGGCAGGTTGCTGCGAGTTCAACGCGGCATTGAAGAGATACCTAGCCAGCTTGTGATTGACTGTGGTTCGACGATTTCCACCGCGTATGTCGATAGTGGTGTTCAGGATCTGTTGGTTGGATCAGAGTTGAAGGTCACCGGGATTGCGCGTTTGCGTTATCCTAATCCGCTGGCGAATGTCAATCTGCAGTCGCCAGAAGGTGTGGATCTTTTGCCTCGCGGTCCGCAGGATATTGCAGTGCTAGCGCCTCCTTCTTGGTGGACGGCTCAGCGAACCTTCTGGATTCTCTTGTTTGTGGCGTCACTCTTGCTGTCAATCTTGGTCTGGGCGATGGTGCTGAGGCGATCACTGAGGGTTCGGACAGAACAACTTGCTGTGGAAATGCAAAGTCGGCGCGATGCTGCCATCGAGTTTCAAGGGGCGCTGCGCGAACGGTCGCGATTGGCTGCCAATCTGCACGATACGCTGATGCAAACCATGACGGGGATTGCCTACCAAATCGATGCCTGTGGGCATGCCGATTCCGACTCTGTCTCACAGCAAGCTGACCATCTGGAAACCGCGAGTCGGATGGTTCAGTATGCTCAGGAAGACCTACGGAAGACGGTCTCGACGCTGCATTGTCTGCCCCCGGATGACAGAGAGTTCTTGCAGTCTGTTCGACAGATCGTTGAGAGAGTTTGCCTTGGCAGAACGATGCAGGTCAAGATTACAGCCACCGATGATTTTCCAACGCTCGCCGATTTTGTTGCCGGTAATTTGCTGCTGGTAATTCAAGAAGCGATTCACAACGCGCTCAAGCATGCCGAGACAGAACAAGTGCATCTTGATCTCACTGTAACCTCGGACCGTCGTGCGATTGAAGTGACCATTCGAGATCACGGCGTCGGCTTTGACGTAACAGATCGAGCAACGGCGAGTGAGGGGCATTTTGGAATTTTGGGAATGCAGCAACGCATCGAACGGTTGGGCGGGAGCTTTGCCATTGACAGTGAGATTGGGAATGGAACGGTGATCGTTGTGCAGGCACCCATTCATCACTTCGATGCGATGATCGAGTGTGAATGAACGGATGGTATGAGATGATCTTTTGCAGATCTGGCCCGGAGCAAATTCGTCCGGTCCGGTGTTCGGCAAACCAAGTAGTTGAGAGATGAGTGAAGCAATGGACTCAAGAGGCGATGAAAGCGTTCGGATCCAAGAGTTGCGGTTACTGATCGTGGATGACCATGCAGTGATGCGAGCAGGCTTGTCCAATATGCTCGATGCGCGCCGAGATTTCTCGGTCGTTGGCGAAGCCGATGATGGTGAAGCCGCCTTGGATTTGCTCGGCAGCAAGCCCGTTGATGTGGTTCTTCTCGATCTGATGATGCCAGGCATCGGTGGCCTCGGTTGCCTTGAGGCAATCAAGAGCCGATTTCCTGACGTCAAGGTTATCGTCCTAAGCTCTTCCGAAACAGCACGTGATATCAAACAAGCCATTGGTCTTGGCGCTGAAGCTTATGTCGCCAAGCATGCACAGCCGTCCCAGTTGATTGAAACGATTCTGGCAGTTGCAGTGGGCAAACGATTACCCAACCCGAGCCTAGCCAATGGTGACTTTCCCGAGGCGAACCGCATCACTGCTCGGGAGATGGAAGTATTGAATCTACTGCGAAGCGGGCTGAGCAACTCTGAGATTGGGCACAAGCTCGGAATTACCCCTCGAACCGCCAAAGCCCACGTCGCAGCGATCTTAGAAAAGATGAATGCGCGTGATCGGACAGAGGCTGTTGCCAGGGGATTCGAGTGGGGTCTGCTCCGTCCTTGATCCTTTTCAGAGTAGTCACTGATTTAGGAGACGCGGCGATGAGTTTCGCGGATGGTGCGCTATTTCTTGACTGTGATCAAACCGAAGACCTGGAAGGACTCAACGAGTTGACCGGTGTGCCATGCCTGGGCGTATGCAGGAAAACCGATCTTATACTTGCCGGGTGTCAAGTCCGGGTTGTCCTCAGCGAGGTAGGTGAATTGCACGCGACTCGCTTCGCCCACGGGGGCACCACGGTTGATCACGTGACGGCCATTGATTTGCCCACGCAGAACGATGGGCGTCGGTACTCCGCGATTGGAGATCGCATTGACGGTGATCTTGGAGTGATCGCCGCCCGCATACCACTTGCCTGACTTTCGGCTTGGTGCGTCGGACTTGAGCACCTGCTGGTGATCGACCGGCACGTAGTAGAACACGCCGCTCTTGCCCTTCAGCACTTGGTTCGCATAGTCCTTGCTTGCGACTCCCAACATCAATCGCTCTTTGCTGAGATACTTTTTCGAATCGCCCAACTTGCGGAAACGCAATTTGTCTTGGCCGGGTTGGGGTGGGCCAGCCTGATAGAACGAGCCGTCTTTGCGACGGTAGACGCCACCGATTTTGAATTCAACGCCGGGTTTGTAGTCTTGGATGGGACCGTAAAAGTCTTCCATCGCCTGGCGCAGTAATTCCTCGCTAGGATAACCATTGGCTGTCAGGAAGGTGTCCATGTCGCCTAAACGTAGTGCGGCCTTGGTGAACCCCTGTTCACGGCCAACGATAACGGGTTCAGGGAGCTTACCGTGGGGCGGGGCGATCTCGCGGATGTCCAGGATCTTTCGCTCACCGGCTTGGTAGATGATCGCCGCGCTTTGATAAGCCACCGAGGCTGGCAGGTTGATATGGAATTGGTTCATCACCTTGGCGTCATAGCGTTCATCGTTAAGCGGGAAGCGATAGGTTTTGCCATTTGCATCGGTGACTTCGAGGTGACAACGGGTTTGGATTAAATCCGGGTCGGACGTTTTGATGGTCTGCGGTGAAAACACGTTGCCCCAGTTCCCATACAACGCCGGAAAGATGAACGAAGTGAGATCGCTATCGGGGATCGGATCGTAAACACCAACCAGTGTGACAACGGGAACGCCAACTTGGTCGGGCTTGGGCGACTTGACCTCCGAAACCACCATCTGCTGTTTTTCAGCGTCCCACTTCTTGTATCCACTGGGGCTGCTTCCATCCAGGACTCCGGATTGCTTGCCAACGGTCTCTTGAATCATGTTCAAGGAGAACGGCGTATGCAAAGTGAACACACTGATGTTGCCCATCGGGCTACCGCCGGCCATTGCGTCATGGCCAAAACCGTACGGAAACTCGCCTTCAGGACGTGTTCCATTCCACGCGACATTCCCGATCAAGCGGTTCTTGAACAGGTTGTAGCCCCACGATCCACTGCGTGAATGAGCGCTCAGTTCTTTCCCGCCGGGGTAGTGCGGCAGGCCATGGTCGTGGCCGTACTCGTGAGAGAATTCGTTTCCGGTGGTGCTGCTTAGCGTCAGTTGACCACCACCGCCGCTTAGCCCGTGTCGGACCGTGACGGCTCGTTGGTTGCCGTCTTCGTCGGTTTCGGTATAGACACCTGCACTGGTGTGCACAGTAGTTTGGCGATAAGGGCGCGGTTGCTTTTCCGTACCGCCAACCGACGAGGGAACGCCAATGTTTGCCAAGTTGATCCCGGTCGAGACCATGCCCTTGGCGATGTTCTGACGCATGTCGCCGGCATAAATCCCCGCGCCTTCGAACGTGCTGCGCTCGGTATAGACATTACCGTTAGGCAAGACAACTTTGGGAAAGTGAATCGGTAGGTACTGCGCGGCGGTAAACCTGGACACAGGAACCATTTGGAAATAGTCCAAGGCAAGCTGTGGTGAGATGTTGCCTTTGGGATTGGACCATTTATTGATCTGAACCTTCTCTGGCGCCAGCAGCATGCCCAGTTCAATGTGTTGCGTCACCAGTTCAAGGGGCGGACCAAATTCAAAGTCTGACTGGATCAGTTTCTCACTGTCCCCGTTGATGCTGAGAATCGCCAGCTCCAGTCCGTAGTGCATGTATTCCCACGGCAGCACTGCGGTCCAGGCGCGTTTGCTGTAGACAACCGGTGGACGCCCATCAGAGTTCGATGAATCGTTGCGAGGTTCTTTCCAGGGTGGCAGCAGAGTGAGTCGCAGATCAGGCAAATTCTGCTGACGCAAGACCACTTGGAACTGCTTTTCGCTGGCGACGAACGAAGAGGGCTGGTCGACCGGGAAAAACAGCAAGTAGGCCGCACGATCGGTTACCAAACGCGGGCGTTTCACGTCGCCCTGCTTGGGGCCAACCAAAGTGTTCTGCAGAAACGCGACTTCCCCTTTGAGCGGACCATCAAGGTTTGGAGTGATCTCGTGGTTCGCGGTAAAGTCAATCGCATCTTCCCAGTAAGCGGGTTTGGACACTTGCCCACTGGCGGCGGCAGTGCTTAGCAGCCCAATCACGCAGACTAACAAGAGACGGATGAGATGGGAGTGAGCCATTGCACGCGGTGAAGCGGGGGTCTCGAACTTACGCATTATGTTCATCAGTGGTGAGCGGGGGACCGGTACCGGTTTGCGGCAGCCTTGATCAATGCCAATTGTTTGGTTCAGCAGGAACCTTGGATGGTAATGCGATTTGGAATCTGTCCCAAGTCGATTTGGCGTGTCTTGTCGAGTGACCGCAACAAAGCTTGCGAAGTGGGCCGCAGAAGAAGCGTGGGTGGCGGTCGGCCGAATCGTCGTTGTCGGCTGACTCGCGCGAAGTGCTGCTTTGTTGCAGCGAGGAGTCGTAGTTGGCACGCGTGCCGCGCCATCACGCTGTGCGCTCAGGTGGCGCTGACAGCATCAGGTCGCGTTTACACCGCGGCAAGAGGCCGTTTGCAGCAGATTCGGACAGTTAGGCGCTGACCGGTTCGGGAGCGTCGATCATGGAACCGGCTTCAAGGTGACTGGTGCCGATACCAAAGTCGTTCAAGATCATGCGGCTGCTGATTCGGCTGGATTCGTAAATGACCGGCAGACCGCTGCCGGGGTGCGTGCCACCACCGACAAGAAAGACGCGCCCAAGTTCCTTGAAGCGATTGCCCGGTCGTTTGTGAAGCATCTGTCCCAGATTATGAGCCAAGTTAAAAGTCGCGCCTTTATAGATTGCGTAATCTGATTGCCACTGATCGGGAGTGATGATTTTCTCACAGCGGATCCGGTCGCGAATGTCTGTTAGCCCGATTTGGGAGAGCTTGTCCAGAGTCAGTTCGCGATACCGTGCCCTTTCGGTGTTCCAGTCGACGTTGTCTGTCTGGTGTGTGACGGGCACCAAGACATACAGTGCGCTGTGTCCATCCGGCGCCAGCGAAGTGTCCGTGACCGAAGCGTTCTGCACGTAGAGCGATGGGTCGTCGCTTAGCTGATGATTGGTTTCGATGTCCTGCAGGTTCTGTTGGTAGTCCTTGCAGATGTGAATGTTATGATGAGGCAGGTCATGGTAGATCCCTTCAATTCCCAGGTACATCATGAACGTGCTGCAGGAGAATCGCTTTTTGGCTATGTTGCGATCCTTCCATTTTCGGCGTTTGTGGTCCGGTACGGTTTGGGTCATCCAGTTTGCAAAGTCAGCATTGACGACAAAGGCATCGGCGTCGTAGCGTCCTTGTTCGGTGTGCAGCCCGACGACTTCCTGGCCATTGAAATCCACTTTGGTCACGGGCTCCTGGTAGCGAATCTTGACGCCCAATGATTCTGCGATCTCAGCCATTCGTTGGCTGACTTGCCCGCAACCGCCCAGCGGATGCCAGACTCCATTTTCGTATTCTAAGAACGATAGGATGCTGAACAGGCTGGGGCAGTTAAACGGGGACATGCCAAGGTACTTCGATTGAAACGCAAACGCGATGACCAGTCGCGGGTCTTCAAAGTACTTTTCCAGTTCTGCGCCCAGGGACCGGAATGGGTGCAAGTGCTTCAGTGCAGGCAACAAGGATGGCCTGATCAGATCGGCCGCCGAGGTGAAGGGGGATTCCAAGATGGGACGGAAACTCTCCAGCTTGGCCCGGTTATCATCCAGATAGCGTTTGAGCGCGCCGACGTCCTGTGGAGCAAACTTCGCAATTTGTTTGTCCATTGAAGCGACATCGGGGGTGCAATCCAGTTTGCCGCCTTGCGCAAAGGTCAGGCGATACTGTGGATCGAGTCGCACCATGGGACATTCTTCAAACAGGTCGTACCCGACGGCGTTGAAGATTTCACGCAGCACTCGTGGATACAAGAAGAACGTCGGTCCGCAATCGAACCGGTAACCATCCATTTCGATCGACGAGGTTCGACCGCCGGGGCGATCCAAACGTTCTAAAATCGTGACGTCGCACCCGGCATGGGCCAGTTGCATGGCCGATGCCAACCCTCCGGGTCCGGCTCCGACGATGACCACCTTTCGTTTTGACACAGTGCTGATTCCAATTCTACGCTGTTAGGCCTAAACGAAGCGGTCGGTGCTTTAGAATCCGCCCTGACTTCGACCGGCTTCAATCTGGCGACGCACCAAAACATCAATGGGAGTAATGGGCCCTGCAGTATCGGGCACCTTGACTCTGTCTGCGATCTGTCTGGCTGATGTGACCACCTCGGCAACCTTGGCGGTCTCCAGTGGGTCGATCAAATCAGCATCGTTTAGGTTTTGATCTGAGACGATGACTGGTAATAGCATAGTGCTGGCGTCAATTCCGGTGATCTGGCCGTCACTAATCCCCGAGAAAACGCGGTCAATTTGCAGGGCTGCGTCTTCGGGGAAATCATTTGGGTGATCTTCGATGAACCGTTTCAGGACCTGCAAGTGACCCCACTGCAGAATCGGCAAACGCTGCAAGCGTTGCATCACACCGGTCACCTGCCAGGACTCCAGTTGATCGCTGGCTAAATCTTCGACGACCGCATCGAGATGTTCGATGATGGGAGTTTTCTGCTCTGGGCTTAGGCGGCTTTGTTCTACCTGAGGAATGAAGCCATCGCGCAGTGCAGGCAGCGCCAGTTTGGATTGATTGCTGAAGATCCACCAAGCCATCCCCGCAAATGTGATCAGCATTAACATGCCGCCGATGGCGACCAACGCGATCAGTGCCGGCAGCAGACCGGGACCTTGATCCTTGTCGGCGGAGGTTGTCGCTTGGTCATCGGCTGATTGGCTCTCGTTATCTGACATCAATGCATCACGCTTCTTCGGCGAATTCGATCTTCACCACTTTCAGTTTCATGATCCCGGCGGGGACTTCGATCTCGGCCAGTTCATTGACTTTCTTGCCGATGAGACCCTTGCCGATGGGGCTGGTGACCAAGATCTTTCCGGTCTTGTAGTCATCTTCACCCGCGCCGACGAAAGTGAACTCTTCCTCCATCCCGTCGTCTTGGTCTTCAACCGTCACGGTGCATCCAAAGACAACCTCGTCACGCGGTAAATCGGCAACATCGACGATGCTGGCGCGGGCGATTTTGTCTTTTAAAAGATTGATTCGCGCCTGAGTCTTGCCCTGGTTCTCACGCTGAGCATGGTATTCGGCGTTCTCTTTGAGATCACCTTCCTCACGCGCAACAGCGATTTTATCTGCGATCTCGGGCATGATTTCATTTTGTAGGTGTTCGATCTCAGCCTTGATCTTGTTGTACCCGGTTCGGGTCATCGGCACCGATTCCACAATCACACTCTCCAACGGAAGTCAGACAAAAAAGAAACCTTTTCCGCCGCAGTCGTCGCGGAAAAGGTTTTCAAGCGAAACCCTATTGTGGGGATAAATGAATGAATTGTAAAGATACCCTCGGGACAGGCGACCAGGAACCCCTGCCGGTCATCGGCTCTGGCCCTGTGCTGCGAGGTGTTGGAGAAAGTTGCGGGGGGCCGCGTGGACGGAGCCATTTGCCGCGTTAATCACGTACCGAGTCCGGGTCGATGGTCTTGGGAGATTCCTCGCTCTCGTGCGGAAGGCTGATTTCCTCGTCCAACCAACGGCCGAGGTCAATCAGGCGACAACGCTGTCGGCAAAATGGCGGCGCTTCGGTTTCGTCCATGCGGAATTTGCGTCCGCAGGTTGGGCAAGTTTGCTTGGGATCGTTGGTCGATGATCGAGAAGACACGGTCATGGATCGGTTAGGCTAAAAGCGATGAGAAGAAGAACGGTGACGGACGCAGGCTGGTGTTGATGCGGCCGTTCAGGGTGACCACATGCGGCCCGCTCGCCAAGTGCTGGACGCACCAGTCTTGACGCCACACGTTACGATTTGGATGGATTCGTCTGCACGGGCAGGGCGTTTGCCGGTGGCTTTAGCGGAGACACCTCAACTGCCGGTGATTGCAGTAATTCGCCTCGCTGGGGGTATCCACCGTCAACATTGGTCTGCACCGTCAGGTGGCGACGCCAGTTTGGGTCGTCTCGCTGGGGGTAGTCACTGCGGAAGTGAACCCCACGTGATTCTGTTCGCTCGATGGCCGAGACGATCATGATCGAGGCGGTGGTCAGCAGGTTTTGAAGCTCCCAGCCTTCGACGGTGTCGAATTGATGGTTCATGACATAGGCAGCCAAGGCACGCACGCTGTCGGCGGCTTCTTGAAGGCCATCGGCGTCGCGATGGACTCCCACCAGGCGTCCCATTAAGCTTTTCAGTGACACTCGGACATCGGCGATGTCAAACGATTCAGTGCTCGTGCAAACGCTTTGCCGGATCGATGAGGCGCGCATTTCAAACAACCCTTCGCCCGCGGCTCGCGATGCGCTAAATCCAGCCGCCGCGCCGTAAACCAAGCCTTCCAGCAAACTATTGCTGGCCAACCGGTTGGCCCCATGCAGTCCGCTACTGGTGACTTCGCCGGCTGCCCACAGTCCGGGCAGGCTGCTGCGACCCTGTCGATCAACCGTCACGCCACCGAGCATGTAGTGGGCGCCTGGGCGAACTGGAATCCGATCGCTGGTGATATCGAGTCCGAATTTCTTGCAGAGCTTCGCGATGCCGGGGAAACGTTGAACGACTTTCTCTGAATCTAAGTGTGACAGGTCCAGGTAGACACAGGGATGAGACACGCGCTGCATGTGCGTGAAGATCGATTGACTGACAATGTCACGCGGAGCCAATTCAGCTCTGGGGTCAAAGTCCGGCATGAAGCGGTAGCCTGTCGCATCGACCAGATGTGCCCCTTCGCCGCGAACCGCTTCGGTGATCAGCGAACGCGAAGAGCCAGCGATGTAAAGCACGGTAGGATGGAACTGCATGAATTCCATGTCGCTCAATTCGGCTCCAGCGCGATAGGCCAGCGATGTGCCATCGGCGGTTGCAACCGGGGGGTTGGTTGATTCGCGAAAAATCTGTCCCGCCCCGCCCGTGCAGAGAATGGTTTCTTTGGCCCAGACCATCAAGATCGGACCGTCGGCTGGGCGAATGACGGCGCCGCGACAACGGCCTTCGTGGGTCAGCAAATCAATGGTGAACGTGTTCTCCATGATGCGGACGTTCTTCAAGTCCCGCGTGCGCTGGATCACCGCTCGCATGATTTCCGCCCCGGTAGCATCGCCATGGGCGTGCAGAATGCGCTCGTGTGAATGCCCGCCTTCACGGCCTAAGGCGAAGTCTCCTTGAGCCTGGTCAAACCGCGTTCCCCAGCGAACCAGTTCTTCGATGCGGCGCGGTGCTTCGCGAACAACCATGCTGACCACATCGTCGTCGCATAAGTTCGCGCCCGCGACGAGCGTGTCTTGGATGTGATGCTCAAAGCAATCTTCGGGATCCCAGACTCCGGCAATACCGCCCTGGGCGTAGTTGCTATTACTCTCACGAAGCTCTTCTTTGGTCACGATCAGCACGCTATGGTGCGGAGCAACGGCATTCGCTGCTCTTAGCCCAGCCAAGCCTCCACCGATGATCAGAATGTCCGTGAATTGATGGACCGCTTGCCGCGTGTCAAACGGAATCAAGTATCGCGGCGTTGTCATCATAAGTATGTCTGGGCTCGAAATTACAAATGTCGGCGGAGCGACAGGTTCGCCAGCCCATGTCTTGGGGGCGGAAACCACATAGTGTAAGCGACGTTGTGCCGAAATAAAATAAGTCGACTATCGACAGTCAGCCACCGGACCAGCTAATCTAGCCGCCATGACTACAGAACCTACCAACGAAACAGTCGCAGAATCAGACTTGGCCGATCAGCAAAGCGTAGGCGGGGCCGGTGGGGACGTGTACCCCCAGGCGAAGCTTGGCTTGCCAATGATGGATCCCCAGCTTGTGAATATCCAGCCCGGTGGCGGCATTGTGATGTCCATTGAACTGGCTTGGGGGAAAGTCCGCCGATCGCTCTTGAGACTGCTGCGACCCGGTTACGTCAAAGCGATGGCCGCTAAACGCCAAGGGGAACGAGGTAGTTTGCCGTTTGAACCGGTGGACCCTCGCGACCTCAAATTCTATGCAAACCAAATCACTTACCACTGGGACCGTCAAGACGATGCGTTTCAGTGGCGCGGTCGATTGGGATTCGTGCGCGTTGGCCTCGCAGAACTGTTGTTGATCGGCGGTCTGTTCTTGGCGTTAGCCGCCGGAGCTGGGTACTTCTGGTGGCCGTTGTCGCTGCCCTTCTTGGTCTTGTTTGTGTTGGTCGCATGGTTCTTTCGCAATCCCAACCGGGTGATCCCTGAGCAGCCGGGGACGGTGGTCTCACCGGCCGATGGAAAGCTTGTCCAGATTGAACGCATCGAGGACCCTGAACTGGGGCCCTGTGTTCAGTTTGGTATCTTTTTGTCGATCTTTAACGTGCATGCGAACCGCGCCTCATTGCCAGGTGAAGTGGTAAAGGTCGCATACCGACCCGGGAAGTTCCTTAACGCACTTCGACCCGAATCGGCGCAAGAGAACGAGAACTTGGATGTCTACATCGCCTGCCCAGAATTGGATCAACGAGTCTATCGAATTCGACAGATCACCGGCCAATTCGCTCGCCGGATTGTTTCTTGGATGCGTCCGGGCGTTGATTTGGAACGCGGCGAAATGTATGGCATGATCAAGTTGGGCTCGCGTACCGAGTTGGTTGTGCCCGATGATCCTGCGTTGCAGATCGTCGCTAAAATCGGGGACAAAGTTGACGCCGGCTCAACCGTGTTTGCTCGTTACGAAAACGTTGCGCCGTAATCCTGCTGGACTGACGTGATGTGATGGCTTGATCGATCCGGCCAGCAGTGTCCAAATGGTCGGATTCGCCAACAGCCTCTGCGTTGGCGTTACTCCTGGTTCAGGATCGCTCCGCCCAGGTGTTTGAAGCCTGAGCAAGTTGATGAGACGACACCAGGATTCGAGCCGGCGTTAATCGGGATTCGACAGCCTGACGCCGGTCAACGAAAAAACGGGACATGGATGGCCATGCCCCGCTTCGGAAGTCATTCTTTCTGGTGCGAGCTGTTTGCTAGTTGCCCATTAGTTGCTGGGACCTGTGAAGGCTGCGGCAGGATCAGGGGTGACTGGTGGTGCGTCCGCAGCAGCAGGAGCAGTCGGGGAGCCAAACGCATCGTCCCATTTACGAATCCCGGCGTCTTCATCGTTCGACTTGCCTTCAACGTGAGCAGACAGGAGGTCTCGTTGAGTTTGCAGCGTTAGCAGGTAGTCACGGCGACTGGCTTCGGTGCCTTCGTTGACCCCGTTGGCAAAGTCACTGACAAGAGTGACAAACAGGTTCAGTTTTTTACTTTGATCGGCTGGCACGGCCGCCATCAAGCCACCTGGATTCTCTAGCGGATCGAGTTCATCAACCGGTTTGGCTTGACCGGTCGCAGCCAGTAGCAGTTGCTGGCACAAGTAGCTGAGTTTCTTGCGACTGGCGATGATCTCTGGTGGTTGCTCGACTCTGGCCGAAGCTCCCGGTACTCCAAATCCGCCCATTTCGCCGTAGCTTCCCATTTCGCCGAAGCCACCTTCACCGTCTTCCATGCTGGATTCATCGGGAGCCATCCGTTCCCCCATGCCTTCACTCATTTCCTCACCCATCCCCGGGCGGCCCGACGGAGCGCTTGACCGTACGGTAACAAAGCTGCGTGGGTCAGCGGGCTGTGACACGGGGGATGTGTCCGGTTCATAGGCCTCCAGGCGAGCGATCTCGGCGTCGAGAGATCCCATGGCACGGGTGCCCCACTGCTGGAGTAAATCATCGACTTTCACATTGCCCAACTCAATCTTGCCGGGCATCGTTCCAGCAGCTCCCATCAAATACAGCGCAATCAAGTCTGGGCGATCGTCTTTGCTGCTTAGGACCAGGAGTTTTTGGGACATGGCCTTGTCAACTGACAATTGGGTAACAATGTCCACTGCATAACGCTGCATGAAGGCATGTGCCATCGGGTCGCGGCCTGCCGGAGGGGCGGCGTTCAGTAGCGCTTCCACGGCATCTAGGATCTTGCCTTGGGTCTTGGCGTCAATTCCAGACTTTGGAGTCAGGCGAACAAAACGCTCCAAGCCAGCGAGTGCGGCGGCTCGGACGCCTTCTGGGTTTTTGTCATCTTCGTAAATCGGCAGCAAGTCTCGCAGGATCACTGGCTCGGGACGAACATAGCCCCCGTCGGTTGCGGGGTTTCGCGGCAAGCGAGACAGGCACAGAATCGCGTTGATACGACCCGGCGTCTGAAAGTCACCTTTGGCGATCGGCGATAAGGCGCCGTAGATCCAGCGTTTGACTTCATTGCCGCCAGCAGGCAGTGGGTTTGGACGCCACATGCGGGTCAGCAAATCGTTGAGATGTGCGACTGTCGCGTTGATCGAGGTCAGCTCAGACTTTTTGGTTAGAACCGCTGGCACGTAGGCCGCAAAGTAGTTCTCCATCATCTGGCGATCTCGGTCGGTGTACTTCGAGATTTCGTCAGCCTTGGTCAGCGAGAAACTGCGGATCGTGCGCTGGATTCGAGCAGGATCCTTCAGGATATCTGGATGGATCTGGCGACCTCCGGCTTCTTGCCCATGACTGGTACTGGACCAAACAATCAACGCCGCCGAAACAGCTAAAAACATCACCAGCACGTCACGCAGCAAGGCTTTCGGCAAGCTATCACCAGAGCAGGCGTGGGCAGCAACGTTTGCATTGCGGGCCGCAGGACCACGTTCAAAAGCGGAGCAGTTCACTGCAGCGGTTTCGTCCGTTCTTGACCGATCTGGTGAATACATCATCACAACTCCATTAAATGGGCGTTTCAGCAACTGGATTAGCTAAGAAAAGCGAGCTGGCATGCCAGCCGTGTGGGCTAACGCGGAACAGCTTGTTCGGTCACTCCAACGTCAAGTGACTGGCCGGCCAAGTGTTCGTGGTCGTTTTGAGTTCCCAAAGTGAAGCGCAACACAACCTTTGGCTGGATCAAAAACGACGCAGCGATAGCAGCCTCCATTCTACCACTATCGGCCCAGTAGTGAATCAAAATGCTGCCCGAATCATTCGGTATTGGCGTACATTTTCTAGTTTTTTCGAATAAACCGCCAATGGCGCCTCTGGCTAGATTCCTGACTGACATTTAGCCGCCAGCGGGGCGCAAAGCCCTTGCCCAGAAAGACTGCTGGCACCGCATTTCACGTCGTCAGTCGCCGCAGAATGGTGGGGGGGCAGAAAGCAGGAGGATCATGCGAAGCTCAGCCTGCACCCAGCAAGCCGCTCGCTGGGCTGGCGCAGTCCTCCGCAGCACGGCACTGCGAACCATGGGTTTGGATAACCAGTACCCCCTGCTCGATTTGAACGAGCGTTTCCAGGCGGAAAAGCCTGGCGTCCTAGGCCTAACTAGACGAAGGGGGCCAATTGGGATCAAAATATAGCCACAAAGAAGCGGCAAGCACAGCGGTTACAGCCGTTGAAAAACCCTCGCTTCATGCGGTCCGATTTCCGTCAGAATCAACGCGATCCGGTGCAACGTCGCTGCAGCCCCGTCCACCCTGTGGGAATCTCTGCAGGGGGTTTCCCGAGTGGCTCGGTTGGGTTATCGCTGCCCGGAAACGCTCGCTTTTGCTGAGAAAACGGTGCACAGGCCACTGAGCGGCTGAGTGATTACCGAAAGCAGGCGATTTTACGCCAGGATTCGCTGTCTTTTCAATTTGGAGTTCGTTTAGACTGCATCGGTTAAGGGGATGGAAACTCTTGTTATTTAACGGTTGCGGGTCCATGGCCTGCTTTGTTGGCCCGTCATCCGTCTCTAACGCTCGCACGTGGATGGTTCGAGACGTTCAGGGGAGACCGTTAAGACGTGGGTCTGAGTTGGGGCATTTTTCTCGGCAGGATGGGCTTCTGGAGTAGGCAACTCCGGAACACTCTCACCGATGTGAACCCTGGACGGATCGCGTCTCTTTTTTCAACATCGCTGGGAGAGCCGTCAATGTCTGCGACTTGGTACTACATTACCTCAGGTTGGCTGGGCCGATCCAAGCGGGTTGGTCCCGTCAGCGAGGCCGAATTGTTGCAATTGATCGAGAAGGGCACCATCGAACCGACCACCTTGCTCCAGAGTCCGAAGACGAAAGAGCGTTGGGTTCCGATGAGCAAAGTCAAGCCGGCGATGGAACGCTGGAAATCACTGCATCCGGAAAGCGAACAAGCTGGCTGAGCTGCTTGTTGCCGGTTGACGCTTGCATTTATTCCCGCTGCCTTTCCTGCTGGCGTCACCTAACAGTTCCCTCCCACACGGATCGGCGATCCGAGCTGGCGGCATGGGTGACGGATCAGGGGCAGTGATTTCTTCAGCCGCATGCTTGTCTTCTGGCGGCTTGTCTTCTGGCGGCTTGTCTTCTGGCGGCTTGTCTTCTGATCTGGGCCGACAGATGCCCAGGATCCGACGGAACCCTCTGCGTGTACGCTGTGTATGGTACAACAGAGAGTCGTTGCCCGTTCTATTCGCAGCCGCCCAGTCTGACTTTTGAAAGCTCGTCCAACCTTTTCCGATTACGTCGCCTTGGCGATTAGTCCGACGCTGATCTTTTTGATGATCTGGAGTCTGTCGGTCTATCTGTTGAACGTCTTCTATGCTGGTGAATATGGGACGCGACTGGCGTATTTGCTGTTCATGTTCACGATGGGCCAAGTCGCTTTAGCGCGGTTGGTCATTGAAGAAAGCCGCGCCTACGCCGTTGGCTATTCCTTCGCTTTGGCGGTGGTCATGATTGGAGTGACCTATTTCTTGACCGGTGCGCTGCCGGTCGCTGTGCTGCTGGTAGGATTGATTGCCTTCATGGCGGATCGAATCGTTCATGATTGCACCTTGATTGACGAAAAGGTTGACGCCAGTGGAGAGGGGCTGATTGATCGGGGACGCAGGGAGGCTGGCGAGGTTCACGAATCGATGGCCAAGGATCCCAATGCCAAGCCCCGTCAGACCGAGCAAGCATTGAGCCATGGCGAACAGCGTCGGCGGACAGCCAGTCAGCCTGGCCGAACGGTGTTCTGGTTGGCTCTGGCCGCGCTGCCGCTGTTCGCACTGGGCAGCTTTGTTGGTGGTGGCAACGCCGGGCGTGTCACCGCTGCGCGATCGATGCTATTGCTTTATCTGTTCAGCAGCCTGTCTCTGTTGGTCACCACCAGTTTTTTGAATCTTCGTCGTTACCTCAGGCAACGAGCGGTGGAGATGCCGTTCAATGTGAGCGTGGCCTGGGTGGGCAGCGGGCTTGGGCTGATCGCTTTGTTGTTGCTGATTGCCTCGGCATTGCCCATGCCGGGGCGGTTGCTAGCGGGATCACTGGAATTCAATTGGTTTTCGGATCAGGAGCACCAGGCCAGTCGGTTCGGTTGGGGGAACGAAGCGGCGCAGCGATCGGATTCCGAATCGGCGCAAACCGATCGAGATCCATCAACGGAGGGCAAGGATCAACAGGGCAGCGATTCAACAACGCAATCGCCCCAAGCCAAACCGGGCGGCAAGCAGCCTGGCACCCAAGGCAGCGGCGGAGAAAACAGCGGCGGGAAAGGCGGGGACAATGGCGGCAATCAATCCGGCGGCAGTGATGATTCGTCACAGGGAAAACAGCCATCGTCTGGCGACGCGCAGGCTGGCAAGAATCAGCCAAGCGGCGGAAGCAAAACGGAGGCACAGCAGAAAAACGACCCCCAGAATTCCTCGTCTGACGATCAAACCTCGCCGTCAAAATCAACATCGGAATCGCCAGCCGATTCGCAGTCGCAAAAGCAATCGAATCAGGGAGCCAGTCGTGATCGCCAAGACGGGGCGCGTCAGTCTGGGCAGGACGGTTCGCAAGCACAGGATCCAAAGCAACAAGGTGATCAGCAACAAGGTGATCAACAGGGCAAGGATGCCGATCAGGCAGGCTCTGATGGCCAGAGTCGTTCAAACTCTCAGCAAGGCTCTTCAATGCAAATGCCGCAGGTCGGTTCTTGGCTGCCCAGTTTGTTGAAGTTGCTGGTGTTCCTCGGTTTGTTGGCCGTCGTGGCGTTCTATGTTTATCAGCATGCGGATTGGTTGAAGAAGTGGCTGGCGGAATTGCTGGGGCGTTCGGCGGCGGAAACGTCGCCCGAGGAGTCCTTGCCAACGTTGATTGAGCAGCCACCGAAGCCGTTTGCCGCCTACCAAAATCCAATCGGACGTGTCGATGATCCACGCAAAGTTGTAGTGATCACCTTTCAAGCGTTTGATGCTTGGGCGCGAGAGCATTCGGCGTCCAGACGATTGGATGAGACGCCCAGCGAATTTGTTCGTCGTCTGAAGCGACAACAGATGCCCTTGGTCAATCAGTGTTTAGGCGCCAGTTTGCGATTGGCTGAGTCTTATGATCGCATCGTGTTCGGCCAGGGGGCGGCGGCGCCAACGGACATCGCCGATGCAGAATCCATGTGGCAGCATATGCAACATTATCGTCCCACGGAAACGCCCGTCACGGCGCTGGCTTGATCGGTCAGTGATCCAACCGTTCTGGCGGTTGCCCAGGGATGAACCCGTAGGTGAACCAGGGAGTGACTTACGGGGCGGCCCTGGCAGTGTCTAAGGGGTGATCGGTTGGAACGGCAGCGGGATCAGTGGTTCTGGATTCCACACGCGAACTTTGACGTCGTCGATGTAGGCTTCGCCGTCGCCGATCACTTCAAACATGACCCGTAGGTTTCGTTTGGTTTCGTTGTGCCGGTAAAGCCTGACCGTCGTCCAGCCGGGTTGATCATTGACCAGCACGCCCATCTCTTGTCCACTGATGCTGTCATAAACCAGGAGGCCTTGGTAGGGATCACCAAAGCCAATGGTGCGAACTTTGACATCAATGCGAAAGCTTTGGTCGGCGCTCAGTTCGACCGGTGGGCTAGCCAAGATTGAAATCGTCCCCTCGTAGCCGCCGCCCATGGATTGGCCGGTCAACGAATGAGCATCTAGACGCAGGGCTCCAGCGCCTGAATGATAGCCGCGATTGATCCATTGCACGTTCGCCTCTGCGCGATCCAACTGACGTTTGGCAAACGTCCATTGTCCTTCGGAGAGCACTTGGGGACGATCCAGGCCGCCGCTGGCGATCAAGTTTTGCGACCAGCCTAGGCGAGACAGCATCGGAGACCAGGTGACGTACAATCCGGGACGCCCCTCATCTAAAGGCGGGCAGCTAAACAGGCGTGGCAGCAAATCTGTCGCCGTCGTCTGTTGCCCGGTGTTTCTGTCAACATCGAAAGTGGCCAGGTGTTCAGCGATTAAGCCCTGGGTCAACAGCTGGGAGATCTGCAGCGCGTTCCCGTCTGCCAATCGAGAGAGTCGCAATGTGGGCTCCCATTGCTGGCTGCGATAATGTGTTTCAGCCCGCTGAATCAGCGTTTCGGCATTGGACGTCACCTCCAGTGGCATCAGCTCGCGGCAGGCTCCCGCGCTGACAGCGAACTTCCAATCTTGCACCACTTGTTGAACGTGCTCGCGAGCGAGTTGCCAGCGGTCGGCAGCGGCTCGGCTGGCTTGGGGGGCAAACGATCGATTCAGTCGCGCTGCAATGGCGGGATCGTTGCTGATGACAATCAGCTCGACGACGTCCGGTGAATCAAGTTCCAAGACCGCCGCACCTGAGGTTTGCTGAAACGACAATCGCTGCGTCGAAAAATCGGTCAATCGCCAAGCAACCCCTTTCATTCGTTCGGAGGGCAGGTGAATTCGCAGCGGCTCATCGCTCGCTGCGGTCACCTGATCGCCCACGCGTTGTTGACTGGTGAGCAACAGGATTTGGTAGGGATGTTCGGCGAGCGTGGCGCAGTGATACCGAGCGCCCTCGACGCGATAGGAACTTGAACGTTCTGCGGTGCTGATCCATGGGGACAACGCCTCAATCATGCGATTGATGTAGCTTAATGCCATCGAACGCTGCTGAGAAAACGGCGTGCCACTAACAAGCGAGCGTTTGGAACGGAACAAGATGGCCCGTGGTGAGTGTTGCAACGCTTCCATGACCTGGACGTACATTGCTTGCCAGCGAAAGTTACCAACATCGGGAGCACCGACGGTTTCGCGTAACGACTGGTTCATGCTCGCTAGCGGTTCGGCAGAGCTAGAATCGATCGAGATCGCCAGATTGGTTTGTCCCGTCAGTCGATTGACGATGCGATGTTGTTCGTTGGCGGACTGTGTCCCCGAAATGGAAAATCGTCGCGGGGCGGTGGGCAAGACCAGGCCGTCGGCCAACGAAGCGTAACTGCTCCATGATTCGACGGG
The DNA here is from genome assembly GCA_007745635.1 of Stieleria bergensis. Taxonomy (GTDB): domain Bacteria; phylum Planctomycetota; class Planctomycetia; order Pirellulales; family Pirellulaceae; genus Stieleria; species Stieleria bergensis. The sequence goes on along the minus strand of CP036272.1, from coordinate 3,991,221 downwards.
GGAAATGATCACTGGGCGATGCCATCGTTCGGGCATGGCGTCCAAGGTGGCCAGGGTTGCCGCGGCTTGTGTCACGCGTGAACGATCGAGCGCAACGCCACCACCGAGATACCAGGCGACGACGGGATCAAGCAACCGTTCCAACGCTGGATCGGGGCTGGCCGGCGGAGGTGCGTAGACGGCAATCTGTGTTTGAATCGCTTCACTAAGGATTTCAGCGGTTGGCGGCTGGCTGAGCAGAATGCCATCAAAGCCCAGCGAGCGGAGCCACTGCAGCGGTTCGCCTTGGTATTCCAAGACTTTGACGATCTTCTTTTGCGAGAACGCGGCCAGCTTGCCCCGGCGCGCCGCGGAGGACGAAGCCAGTGTGGCCTTGGCCACCGCAGGCTGATTCGCAGGGCCGATCGGCTGGATGTCAAGTCGCTGCTTGGTCGATTGCTTCAGCGGGACCATGCCCTCGATGTGAAGGTTATCCAGGTGCAAGGTCGTCTCACCTGGGCCGCAGTAGCCATTGATCACCACCGCGTCGACAAAGGCGCCTCCTAAATCGACCTCCGCTCCGTACTGAGCGCGCAACTGAGCTCGGCGTATACCGATCTGTGATTCGACTTGACCAACACCAATGGTTTGAAAGCGGCCACTTTGGCTATAGCTGGTTCCGTAAACGACAATGCTCTGGCTGCGCTGGCCATCTGCGGCGCGCAAGTTGGGGAAGCGAATCCGAAGTCCAATCTTGGCGCCCGAGCGGGCGCTTTGCACCGCCAGTCTGGCGACTAAGTCATTCAGAGGGTACGTCGGCTCGATGGGATAAATGAAAATCGCGCGACTGCCGAGGCCCGCTTCAAAACGCAGCGATTCAAATCCACCTTCGTCAATGCCACCGGAAATGACATTCTTGTGCTCGGTTACCCGAGCCCGACAATCGGAAGTGTCCAACCGCCAACGCGGTGGGTAACTGTCAAGAGAATCAAACAATTGCGCATGGGCAACTTGCGCTGAAAGCATCAGCATCAGCAGAACGAAAGCATGGGTGATCACGTGCCGATTCTGGTTTCGCTTTGTGCCCAGCGATCGAGCCCAACGTGGTGCGACTCTCGGAATTCGCTTCATTCTGCCTTCCTTTGGAAAATCAATCTCCATTCGCAGTAACAATCCTGGCGTCCAGGTGCCCTTCCGTTTTAGGCAGTCGGAAAGCTTTGCCAAGCTGGAACGACTGCACGGAAAAGCCCTCGGTTGATGTTGAAGTTTCGCAACATTCTTTGACCAATCGCTAGCTGGCTAGAACAATTCACCCACAGGCAGTTGATGAGTTTTGTCATCGCAACCCCCACTTGCAGGTTGCTTGACCGCCTGATGGTTTGTGTTTTGTAAACAAGGTTGCCAAAACGCCACAGTGTTTTGCAAAAGCACCACATCTGCGAAAGGTTTACGTTTGCCGCTGTAAATCCTTGATGTAGCATGATTTACGGTGCCAAGCCAAGACAAACCGATGTTGCTTTTGGGAAATGTTGCCATCTGGCAACATCGCGACAAAAACAAACAATTAGACCTAAGTCGCTTACTGGTAGGGGCTTAGGGAAGAAAGCGCGAGTTGGTGCAGGGATTGGCATCACAACTGCAATGGATGGCATTCAACAAAGATTCGATTTCAAGCAGCTATCTGGGAGCAGAAGACTGATGCACGATTCCGCCGCACAATCCAAGTCGTCCGACAACGTCAAACCTGTTGAAGAGGTTCCTCAAGAGCTGTTGGAATTGACCGAAGCGATCCGAGCGCTCCCCGAGCGTTACCGCGACGCAGTTGCTCCAGCCTTGGCACGTGTCACTGAAAGCAGCACACGCCGTCGTCGCATCTTGAAGTTGGTCCAAGAGGCCTTGGCTCAACTGCGTCTGGACATGAAATACCTAGTCTTCGATCTTGAAGCCACGCGTCGCGAACGAGACGAGTATCGCGAAAAGCTAGAGCAAGACGGCCAGCTCTAAACTGCTGTGCTGTTGGGTGTTCGATTCGCCACGGAATGTTTCATCAGAAGAGGGTGAACGTGGCGAGCACTGGCACGCTGATGTAAGATGCGCGTCACTGTCTTGCGTTGTGCCCTGTTAACGACGCTGAATCATATCCAGCTCTGCGACGCGCTGGGCCACTTCTGATCGTAAATCGTATCGGTAGTAAGATTCCAAACACAGAGTCGCCATCGCGGTGGTGTAAATCGTACCGCCGTATCCACCCCAAACGGTGCTGTTGGGCCAGGAGCCATCGGTTCGTTGGGTGGCCACGAGTCGTCGCTTCAGCGTTTCGTTCCACTGCTGCCAAGCCTCGCCTTGAACTTGATGCAGTGCGATCGTGGCGTAGTACCAATAGTAATAGTTATCGTGGGATCGCCCGGGTGGGTTTTGAAGCAGATACGCTTCGGCTTCCTGGATTTCATTTGCAGGGACACTCTGTCCCATTAAAAGACGAGTGGCCAGCGCTTCAGCAGTCATTGTTGGACTGGCTCGTTCGCCTGTCCGATAGCTGGCCAGTCCACCGCGTCCCGCGCGGACGGATCGAATGAATCGTTGCACCAGCAGAAAGTGCTTTTCAGGGATGTTGATCCCCGCTCGCTGTCCGGACCGCAGCACCATTGCTTGCCAGCCGAGTTGGCTCAAGTCACCGGGGTCACCAGGGACGTATCGCCATCCGCCCGTGGTGGGATGCTGAGTTCGCAGTGTGTGCATCACGGCGCGCCGAGCTGATTCGATGGCCGATGGATCGCGTGTCATGGCTGCCGCTTCACACATCGCTAGCGCCGCCATCCCGTGGCAATACGTTGACGCATAGATGGTGGCATTGCCAGCCAGTGATCCGTTGGGGGCTTGGGTCTTGATCAAGTAGGCCAGGCCGTTGTAAACGTTTTTGGCGTAAGGGCCGTCCAGGTGCGTGTTGCCGGCTCCCATCAAGGCCAGCAGAGAAAGTCCCGTGATGGCTGTGCTGCACTTGGTTCCCGCGCCCGTTCGCGCTTCACCAAGCGGACGTCGTTCGATGCCAGCGCCCGATGCCGTGGGGTCCCAACTGCCGTTTGGAAGTTGCGAGTCGGCCAGAAATCGAAGCGCCGACTTGACCGCATTCTCTGTCCGAGCATCGCCGCCGGTTTGTTTCAGTGCCTGTTGGCGAGCGGCTCCTTTGCGTGATGCAAAAGGTCCAGGTGTTTGACCGGGAATGACTGCGCTGGCCGCCGTGGTCGATGCGTCGGAGTCGGCCTGCTGGCTGGACGTCGCCGAGGGATCAGCTGAAGCGGTGGTCTGTGGTGCCGGAGAGTTGTTCTTGGCGATGTTGTTCGTCGCGCTGTCTTTCGGCGGAGTCGCTGTTGGGGGCGCCTCGGTTGCACGTTGGCTAAGCAATTCCAGCAGCGCCGCCTCCAACGGGTCGGCGCTCTCGGCAATCTGGCCGTCAGTGGACTCAGTGAGGGTTGTTTCTTCAGGTGTTGTTTCAGGAGGTAAAGCCTGGGCAGTCAATGCAGTCGGAGTGGGCAGTGGATCAGCCGCTGCAGATGGCTCGATGGGAGTTTCAGTGTCTGGTACTGGCTCGGGCTCGGGCCGAATTTCCAGCGGCGTTTCTAGTTCACGCATTGCAAGTGGACTGACCGGCAGTGGCGCCACCATGTCGGGTTCATCTTGCAACGGATGATCTTGCTGGTTGGCGGCATCATCAACCGTCAGCTCAGGGTCAAACGTCGAAAAAGAGATTTCCTGTTCGGCCCCGGCAGAGGTTTCCGCGTTGCGGTGATTGGATGATTTGTTTGAGGTGTTGGGGGCGGATTGCATGGGGACGGCCCAAATCAACAGCGCGTGCAAGGCGATGGAGATCAACAAGAAGAAGCCGCCGACAATCCTGCCGCGCCGCTCTTTTCGTCTCAGTAGCCAAATGGTTGCCGCGGCAAAGAGAACCGCCACCAGCCCAATTCCATAAACAAATCGGGGGTCGGAAGCCCATTCAGTGGATTCCAGCCAGCGGTTCAATGCATCATTCCTGGACTTGGGTCGACTTTGACCGCGATGCCGATCTTTTCGACTCCGGAGCGACGAACTAGATGCACCGCTTCGGCAAAGCCTTGCAGGGAGCCCGTGCTGTCGGCGCGGACAACGACCTTCAAGTCTGGATACTGAGCGCTGCTTTGTTGCAGTTGCTGTGAGAGGTCTTGCTGAGTCACCGCGACGCCGTCGAGCAGCAGTTGCCCGGTTGCGGTTACCGAGACCACGCGTTGGTCAGGCCCATTGGCAATCGGTTGCACCTGTCCGATGGCCGGGACCGTCACGTCAATCTGGCTTTCCTGTTCGCTGTACTTGGACCCAACAAGGAAAAAGATGACCAGCAAGAACACCACGTCAATCATGGGTGTCAGGTTGATGGAAGCATCTTCGCTGGATCGTTTTCGGTGACTCATCGTCGCTCGGGTTGGTCTGTCGTTCGCTAGGTGAGTTGAGATGGAGGTCGCAATGGGTCCGATCGCATTCGCGACCGCCTGCATTTAGGCAGCTCGGCGTTTGCTGGATCGAGACGAAGTGGTTTCGAGGTTTTCTTCGCTGATGCAATCGATCACCCGTTGGCAGAGCTTCTCAATTTCGCCCAGGTATTGGTCTGATTTAGCACTGAAGTACATGTAAGCCAGGTAGGCTGGAATCGCCACAGACAAGCCGCCGGCGGTGGTGATCAGCGCCACGCTGATGCCGCTGGCAAGCATATCGGGCTGACCGATGTTCGCTTGAGCATTGATGGCCTCGAAGGCTCGAATCATTCCGATCACGGTTCCCAGCAATCCGATCAGCGGTGCGACGTTGCTGATGGCGTGGAAGACGCGGAGGTATTTTTTCAATCCATCAGAGACGCGATCACCGGCGTCCATGACGGCTTGTTCGATTTCCAGCATCGGGCGTCCCCAGCGCCGCAGAGCTGCGCGAAAGACTTCACTGACTGGGCATTCAAACTCTTTGCACAGTTCGGTCGCTTCGTCGTAGCTCAGCACGCCATCTTCGACGCATTCGGTGAAGCGGTGGACAAAAGGCTTGGGGATCACTCGGCCACGTCGCAGCGCCAGCAAGCGTTCCATGGACAACGCCATGACCACCAAGGAGCACAATGCCAAAGGCAGCATCAGCCATCCGCCGGACATGACTCGGGCGATCAAGGACGGCCCCGAGCTGGTTTCGGCCTCGGCGCTCTCTTTCGATGGCTCCGTCCCCGTTTCTGACTGGGCTGGCGCGGGTGGGATTGCAGACTGCACGTTGCCGCCACCGAGTGCGTTTTGTGCGGTTTGAGCGGTTTGATAAACCGGTTGCGACGCACCGTTGAAATTGGACTGATTAAAGGGGGCAGTTGGCGCCGGTTGCAGTTGCGACTGGGGGGCAAAGCCTGCCGGGGAGGGCTGTCCAAAGCCCGCTTGTTGACCGTGTGCCTGATTCAGCGTGTTGCCCAGCCAGATCAATCCGGCGGCCAAGACCATGATGGGCAAGACGCGTGATGCCAGCGCAGGGAAATGGCTTCGGCGCGTCGAGGGACGAAGCTGAAGCTGGCTGGATGAGTTCGAAGTTCTGCCTCGTGGCATGGTTGATCCTTCAACGCAAGTGAGTGCCTGTGGTGGGGAAATCGCCGGATGGGCCGTCCTGGTTTTCCCCAGGTGCAAACGACTTTTCAAGTGGTTTGGTTGGCAATGATGCGAGTCGTTTACGTGCTTCTCCAGCAAAGCGGCTGTCCGCGAACCGCTCAATGAGAACGTCATAGCAAAGCACGGCGTCCCGTGTCCGCCCCAATTGCTCGAAGCTTTTTCCCGCCTGTATCAAAGCGATTGCAGCAAAGGGACCGTTGGGTTGCATCGCTTCGACCCGCCGATAGGCGTCGATCGCGGTTGCGTACTGCCGCTGCATCAAATAGGACTCTCCGACCATCCACTGTGCCCGGGCGCGTAATTCTGCAGAAGATTCTGCGTCGCGGATGGCGGTCTGGTAAAGGCTGCGAGCTTGGTCGAACTGGGCGTTTCGGATAAACAGATCGCCCTGCAGGAGCTTCAGCAGAGTCTCTTGTTGGCTTCTGTCGTTGGGTTCAACCCCTTCCAGGGAGGCTGTCGCGGTGGCAAGGCTTTCTTTGGCCTCCGCCAGCGGTGCTTTGGCGACGCAGCATTCGGCGTAGCGCAGCAGGGTAGGGAAGTCCGTGCAGTTCCGCTCATGGACCAAGCGTCGCCATAAGCGGATTGCAGGTCCGCGCTGTCCAGTTTGCACCAGGGCTTCGGCCAGTAGTCGCTCGGTGTGTTCCGTCCAGCGGTCGTGCGATTGGTCGCTAGGCATTGCGTCTGCGGCCACCGAAAGCAGTTCCCAGCGTTGGTTTCGTGCTGCCCACCGGGTGGCGGCTTCGCACGCCATGACGGTGCTGGCGGGGTCGCTGAGGTGGCCGACCAAGATGGCCTCCGGTTCCAGCGTTGCCCGATGTTCGATGCCCGTATCGGTTGCTGAATCGGTTGCATTTTGTCGCGCTGTCGCGTCGAGTTCGCTTAGCAGCCAAGCGGTGTGGCGTCCGGTGCGGTCCTCGCGTCTCAGTCTCCCCAGCAGGTCGATGGTGTCATCGGATTCGGTCCCCGTGACGGGCCACCGAAGTGACTGGGCGACCAGTTCGATGGGCCAGCGATCCGCATTCGGTGCGATCGCAAGCCATGAGGCGACTTCCGCCGAGAGCGTTCGTGGCGGCGTGCTGGCGTTGTGCGAGGGGATCTGCGCTAAAAGCTGTTGCACGTGTTGAATCGCGAGTTTTGATTGCGGCCACTGCTTGATCATCTCTCGTGCGGCAGCATCGGTGCTTTTGCCGGCGCGTCGCAGGCATTCAATTTGCAACGAGGCAGCATTTTGTGCGTCGGGGTGGCTGGGGCTGTATCGCAGGAATTCGCCCAGTGCGTCGGCGGCTTCTTGGTTGCGGTCAGCTTGTCCTGCCAGAGCCCAGCCCAGTCCCAGGCGAGCCAGTTGGCGTGACGGAGAGGTTAAATTTCCCCAAGCTCCGCTGGTAGGCGTCGCCATCAGTTTGCGATAGATCGCTTCCGCGGTGCGGTGATGTCCAAGGGCCAAGCATTTACCTGCCGCACGCATCGCAACGTCCAGTACCGCCGATGTAAAACCGGGAGGCGTCTGGGTCTGGTCATCTGTCAGGTCGGTGATCGCTTGCAGCAGCAGGTCGGTGAGTTGCTGTGTCTGTTGCGTGCGCAGGTCTTGGTCGGTTACCGTTGCCAGTTGATTGGTCAGGTCCCTTGCCAGTGACGTTCTCAGCAGGACCGCCAGCATGCGAGGCTGTTCAGTCTGCGGCCCCTTTCCCAAAAGCTCGTCACCGAGTTGTGCCAGCTTCAGTCGCTCTGTGGCCGAGATCGGCTCGCCGGTTGCTGAGGATTGCAGTAGTTTGACGATGGTCTGAACTGCCGCGATGGAATCAGTCGAGCCGAATTCCGCGTCGCCTTGACTGGGGCTCTGGGCTACGCTGCTCGGTGAAGCCAACAAGGCGTTGGCGGCTTGGCGACTCTTGCCCGCGGCGATCAGTGAATGGATGTGGTGCAAGTCCAGAGTGGCGGGATTGCCCGGTGGGGGTGTGGGCCCTGCTGAGTCACTTGCCTGTTGGCTTTGATCGGAGACCTGTTGGGCCTGTAAATGTGAGGCAAAACTTGTTGCCCAAAGTGCTAGCGGCAATAAAATAGAAACAATCGGATGGGGGACGCAGCGCCGCCACCATGAAGTTCGCTGTTTTGAGCTCCGGGCCGCGTCCAATGTTGCGCAGCAGGCAGCGTTTCCGCGGTCTTTGTCACCAAGCCGCAGTGGAATTTTGAAGAGGCGAGCTTGTCCTGAAGGAAGCAGCATTGGAAACCAAAGTCGTTAAGAAGCTCGCAAATACCTTTTGCGGCGAGGACCACGCAAGGTCATTTACACCTCCCTGATTGCCTATTTGGCATAAATTGCCTGGTGTAAGCGAAACTGCACCGGTCAAACGAATCTTGCTTCTATTCAGCTCGCGCCAGATCGTCTAACCTTTCGCTAAGTGTTCGACTGTTTTGTTAGCAATGCTTTGACCAAAATGGCTCCGAATCGTCATCTAAATACCCTCGTTGTTCCACGGCATGCTCAAAGCGCTCGAACTGGCCGGATTTAAAAGCTTTGCGGATCGCACTCGATTCGATTTTCCCGATGGGATCACCGTGGTGGTGGGGCCCAATGGAAGTGGAAAATCGAACATTGTTGATGCGATGAAGTGGGTTCTAGGGTCCCAGAGTGCCAAGAGCCTGCGCGGCAAGGAAATGTCTGACGTCATTTTCAAGGGGTCGCAGACACGGGCCCCAGCGGGGGCTGCCGAAGCCACCATTGTGTTCGACAATTCCGCGGGCAATCTGCCGGTCGATGCACCCGAGGTTCATGTCACTCGCCGAGTCTACCGCAGTGGGGAAAGCGAATACCTGATCAACAAGCAGTCGGTCAGGCTCAAGGACGTCCGCGATTTGATTCGCGGCACTGGGATTGGGATCGATGCCTATAGCTTGATTGAGCAGGGGAAAGTCGATCGCATGTTGCAGGCCAACGCCAAGGATCGCCGCGCGATCTTCGAAGAGGCCGCGGGCATCAGTCGCTTTAAAGCCAAGAAGCAGGAAGCGCAACGGCGATTGACGCGTGTGCAGTCCAACCTGACTCGGCTTCGAGACATCGTTGATGAAGTCGAATCGCGTCTCAAGAGTGTTCGCTCTCAGGCAGCAAAGGCAGAGCGTTATCGGCAGTCCAGCGAGCGTCTCAAGGAGTTGCGTACCGTTGCCGCCTGGACCGATTGGGCGAAGCTGTCGGACGAATTAGAGCAGTACGAAGCCGAGCTTGCTAAAACCCAAATCGGCGTCGACGCGTTACAGGAGCGTCGTGAACAGATCAACGCCGAACGCCAGGCAACCGAGCTTGAATTGCAAGCCATTGCCGAGCAAGCCAAGGAGGTTGAATCGCAGCGTCAGAGCTGTGCCGATCGCGCTGCGACATTAACTGGACGCAACGATGCTGACCAAGCGGGGCAGGCGGACCTGCGTTTGTCCATCGCCAACTCGTTGCGAAGATCACGAACGCTCAAGCGCGAAGCGGCACAGCGCGAGCAGGAGATTGCAGAGCTAGAGCAATCGCTGCAAGAAAGCACACAAAGCCTTGACACCATTACCGCCAAGCGGGACGAGGTCCAAGTCCGGCAGGATCGCATTCAAGGTGAAGCCAACGAGATCGTCAAGCTGCGTGAGTTGAACCAGCAGCACCAAGTTGATGCGGTTCGCAAAGCCGCCGAAATGGAGTCCCAGCGACAAAGTCTTGAAAGTGAGATTGAACAAGGCAATCGGACTCTGCAAAGCTTGCAAGATCGCATTGCCGAAGCCGAGCAAGCGCTGACGACGGCGAAGGATCAAGACCACGAAACAGCCGAGCGTGTTGGTGTGCTGCAGGCCGACGTCGCTTCAGCGCGTGAGAAGGTAGATGTCGCCGAGCAGATTACTAATCGGCAGCGCAAAGTCCTTGATCGACGCAGTGGGGAAACCGCTGAACTGCGGACCAAACTGGAAGGCGCCCGGCAGCGTTATTTGGTTCTTGAGGATTTACAGCAACGTCAGGAAGGAGTTGCCAGTGGCGTTCTGGGGGTCCTGGATCAGTTACGCGGCAACAGCAGGCAAGCAGACATTGCCGCACTGGAATCCGATGTTGACGGGATGGTTGCTGACTTAATCAACGCGGACGTTGATGTGGCGCCGATGATTGACGCCGCATTGGGTGATCGAGCACAGTTTCTGGTCGCGCACTCCGCTGACCTGGCCGACGCGATCTGCAGTGGTCGCTTGCCGGCCGAAGGGCGTGTGGGCATCATTCGTTGTGACCTGTTGCCGGAACCACCGATTGAAAACCCCATTCAACTCGAAGGTTTGCAAGGCGTGATCGGCCGCGCCGATCGGGTAATTGGGTTTGATCCCGACCAAAGACGCTTGTTCTCGCACCTGCTGGCGTCGACTTGGCTGGTCGAAGACATCGCCACCGCACTGCAGGTGCAACAGATCGCCGGTCCAGGTCAACGCGTTGTCACCCGACTGGGCGAAGTGTTGGAAAGTGACGGCACGATGATCGTCGGTCCCGCCACCGCTTCGACGGGACTGATCAGTCGCCGCAGTGAACTGAATGCTGCGGCCGAGGAAATCGAACGCTTTACATTGCAGATCTCTGATAACGATCAAGCGATCGCGGGGCTCGCACAATTAGTCGACGAACATGCCAGCGAACTGGGGCGATTGCAGATCGCGCATCGCAACTTCGTCGCCGAACTGGCTGCCGCGGAGGCCGAGCGACGTCACGCTGGCCAACGACTTGCCGCGGCTGGCGGCACGCACAGCCAATTGTTGCAGGAACAGGGACAATCCCAGCAACTCGTCGACACGGCGACGCAGCGGGTCACACAGCTCAATGAGCAGATCGGCGAAGCCAAGCAGCATGCAGAAGCCTTGTCTGCTGAAGCTGCAGAAATCGAAGAAACACTGTCTGAAACTCAGCAAGCCTTGCAAGATGCGATCGGTGAACTGACCGCCGTCAGCGTTGAAATTGCCCGCGTCGAACAACGCGATGAGTCGCTGCAGTCAAACCTTCGTCAACTGCGGCACGTGCAGGATCAGCACGAGTCATCGGTGGAGCGATCCGTGCTCCAGGCCGAGACGGGGTATCAGCGGTTGGCGGAACTGAACGAACGCCTTGATGCGTCGGCAGAAGAGCTTGAAAAGCTGGTGGTTCAACGCGATGAGTTCGATACCCAGTTGCATCAGCTTGCCCAACAGGCCGAGACGGTCCGCAAGAGCACGCGGCAGATCAATCAAGAATCCGAACAGGTTATCAATGACACCGCCAAGGCCAGTGAAAGTTTGCATGCGTTAACCAGTCAACGCGACAACGCGACCATGCGTCAAACCACGTTGGCCGATCGGATCAAAGAAGATTATCAGATCGATTTGCATCACGACGATCCGCCGGAAGAATTGTTTGAGATTGAAAATCGCAACGCGATGAACGAAGAGATCACCAAACTGCGTGATCAGTTGCAACGCACCAGCAACGTCAACATGGAAGCCTTGGCCGAGCTCGAAGGCCTGCAGTCCCGCTATGATCACCTGAGCGGCCAGTACGAAGACCTTTCTGCTGCGAAAGATTCGTTGCTGCGAATCATTGGCCGGATCAATGCCGATAGCCGCCGGCTGTTTTTGGACACCTTGGAAGCGATCCGCCAGAACTTTCAAACCTTGTACCGCAAGTCGTTTGGCGGTGGGCATGCGGACCTGGTGCTGGAGGAATCCGAGGATCCGCTGGAAGCGGGCGTGGAAATCATCGCCACGCCGCCCGGTAAACCCAGTTTTAGCAATTCATTGCTTTCTGGTGGTGAAAAAGCACTGACCGCAGTCGCTTTGTTGATGGCGATTTTTCAGTATCGACCCAGTCCGTTTTGTGTCTTGGACGAAGTCGATGCGCCTTTCGATGAAGCAAATATTGGTCGCTTCGTCACCGTCTTGAATGAGTTCTTGGATCACAGTAAGTTTGTGGTCGTGACTCACAGCAAAAAAACAATGACCGCAGCAACCACTTTGTATGGTGTGACCATGCAGGAGTCAGGCGTTAGCAAACGAGTGTCCATTCGCTTTGAAGACGTGAGCGAAGACGGCCAAATCAGTGAAGATGCAGCGTGATGCAGTGGACTGGATTTGGGGACAGAGTTTGGGCAGTGCTTGAGAGCAGTGCTTGCCAGTCTGTGCCAGGATTTCACGGTTCCGGGAGTTTGCGATTCCAGTGCTGACTCGGTACGGTTGCCCGTTTGATGCGTTTATGTATCTTTGACAGACTTTGTTAGGATAGAAGTCTCAAGCCATTGACCATGTCTGATTCCCTGACCTACCGATCGCTGGTTTCTGTCCCGGTTGTTGCTTGCTGGGATCCTGTCCCCGCTGCTGTGACGGATCTGATTGATCAAGCACAGCGGATCTGGGACCAGAGATCCGCCGATGAAACGCGACTTGTCTCGCTGGTGAACAGCAACTATTACATCGCCTTTCATGCCATCAAGCAGCAGATACAGGAACTGAATCGGCCAGGGTTGCGGTTGGTTGAGCTCGGGAGTGGGTGTGGTGTCGTGGCCAACATCGCAGCACTGCTGGGCGTGGAGTCCAGTGGCATTGAGATCGAGCCTGGCTTGTGTGAGCTATCGAACCAGCTGGCGACGGCCTGCAAGCTGTCCACCAAGTTTATTCCCTGCAGTTATCGCGACTGGGAGGGTGGCCAAACGTCTGAAATGAGCGCCGCTGCGCGAAAAGGGCTGTCAGCGCTGCGTGAGGCGGATCTCATTTATGGCTATCCCTGGCCGTCCGAGCAGACGTATCTCGCGTCGGTGGTAAAACAGCATTGCAAACACGGGGCTCGGTACCTGACCTATCACGGCGGTAGCCGTTTGCAGCTGCGCCGAGTCAGCGTTGCAATTTGACGCCTGGTGCCAACGAATGTTATTCTGTCCCCGATGCATTGGGACACCAGCTCGCTTGCTTCTGCAGGGAGCTTGGATTTGTTTATCAGCCAGCCAAGGGATACGCCCGCTAGATGCAATTCTCCATTAGACACCTTGTCGTCATCACCCTGGTCAGTGCGTTTGTGTTCGCAATTGCCAAAGCCATTGGTCTTCCCGGCACGGTCAGCGTTCTGGTGATGGGGTACTTATTTGCTCCTTCGATTGTTCTATCATTTTCGCGGGGCGTTGCAGAGCGACGCTATCGGAGGTCGATCGCGAGTGGACTCTTGTTGTTTCTCTTCTTGGCCTGCATGTTCACATGCGGCATCATTTGGGGGGCTGTTGAGGTTTACCTGAGCATTGCGATCGGGACCGTATTCGTCTGGGTTCCACAGTTGCTGTTTGTGTTGGTTGTTTATTCGCAGTGGAAATCGGGGCTGCGTTCTGCCGGGGTGAATCCAGATTGATTGGAGTGATTGCATGGTCGCCTCTCATTCGACAAGAGGCGACTGCGTCCCAATTCTAGGATCGGAGTTTATCGAATGCGACGCACGGTCCCGGGGGCCGTTGGTCGCTCGGTAACCTTTAGCTGAATCGATTGCACGTCTTGAGTCGCGATCGTTGAAGGCAGGCCGCTGATGGTTGAAGGCAGACGCCGGATTGGTGAACGCGGCAGGCTGATCGTTGGCGTTGCGACATGTTCGGCTGTGAAGTCAACCGTTGGCGATTCGATTTCTGGCAAGGCAGCCACCCAGCTAGGCGATGCTTGTGGCTGCGATGCTTGTGGCTGTGCGGTGATCACAACGCTGGACGGTTCAGGCACTTTGTCGCATCCCATTTCATCACAGGACGTCACGGGGATGGGGCCACCATCGCAATCCGCTGAGCAGGGCCTCTTTGGTAACCAGTCAGGCTTCTTTTGTAACCAGTCAGGCAGTTTGCAACAGCGTCCAAGGCAGGGCTGGCAATCGACGATGGAGTCACAGGGCTGCACACACCAGTCCTGGCACTGCGACCCACAGGGGTTGGAGCACTTAGGATCGGAGTATCCGGTCGGCGGCAGATCAGCATGGTGACGAGGGCCGCTGTAGCGACAGGTGTGGTAACCATCACTCCAGCCGATGCCCAGGTTGCGTGCATGCCTTCGGATGCAAGCGTTGTCTAGTGCAAGGCAACTGGTGCCGAGGTTCACGACGCTTGTCAACACACACAGCGCGGTGGTCATCAAGATCGCTTGGGGCAACCGCTTGGCGCGGTGAGGCGGAGGTTGCCAGAGGTGGGAACTGCGTGTGGATTCGTCCATGAAACCAGGATCCGATCAAATAGGGAGGAAATAATCCGGTCCTTCGAAAAGCGAAACCACGTTCAGTGTGATTGCAGTTGGGTTTCGCCAGTGCTCTGATTCCTGTTTCGGATCTGCTGGCAACCTGCTGAGAGCAGGAAGGGATCGAAGCGCTGATTTCCCAGCGAGTCGCTGTTTCTATATCGCTTGTAACAGTTAATCCAGCGTGTCGCGATTGACAGCCGGCGCCGTGCCAGAGCCGGCCGGCTGGGTGGCTGGCTGGATCAGGTCAGCAAGGTTGACGAGCGAAACAGACTGCGCGGACGAACGGGCAAGTGTCGTTTTAGGGAGACTCAAACTGCAGGCCGGCTTGCAGTTGATAGCCGCGCATCAACTCTTCGCCAGTCATTTCGCGTTTGCCTGAGGGGCAGAGCCGTTCGATTTGGATCACTCCGTCGGCCGTCACCACTTGCAGTTGCTTGCCACCGGTGATCTGTCCCGGGGACAAAGAGGTTGGTTGATCAGCGGCGGGGACGCGACTGACTTCTAGGACGGTCATTCGCAGTGCGGGTTTGTTATCGCGAACCTTTAGCAGCGAATAGGCCACCGGCCATGGTTGCATGCCACGAACCAGCAAGTCGATTTCACGACAGGGCTGCGTCCAATCAATCTGGGCTTCGGCTTTGGAAAGGCGCGCTGCTTTGGTGACTTTGTCCGGATCTTGGTGCTGGCCAATCGTTGACTCGCGATCCCAGTTGATCAGTAATTCAAGACTTTGCATGACCGGATCGACACCGAGTTGGGACAAGCGTTCTTCGAGTTGTCCCGAGGTTTCGTCATCGCGAATCGGCGTCTCGGCGGTGCACAGGAGTGGTCCGCCATCCAATTTCGGTGTCATGTGAATCACGGAAATGCCGGTGATTTCATCACCCGATAACAGCGCACGTTGCACGGGCGCGGCGCCACGGTAGGCTGGCAGCAGCGAGCCGTGTAAGTTGATTCCACCGAGCGTTGCGGACGCCAGGGCGGCGGGTTTTAGAATCTGACCGTAATCACAAACAACCAGCAGATCGGCGGCAAACTGATTGAGTCGTTCAACCGCTTCGTCATCGTTGATGCTTAGCGGATCAAAGATCGGCAGTTCATGCTGTAGGGCCCAGGTTCGAACCGGTGCAGGTGGCGGACCTTTGCGGCTTTTGACCGGTGGCTCCGGCTTCGTCACCACCAGTGTGACTTCGTGCTCGGATTGCCGAATCGCGTCAAACGCCGGCACGGCAAAGGGGCCGGTTCCCATAAGGATGATTTTCAGAGGCATCGGCGATTCTCTTAGCAGTACTTCTCAGTCCATTGACTTAGATTTTCGATCAGCTTTTCATCTGATTCGATCGTGCCGGTGCTCTGCTGGGAACGAAAGACGGTTTCCAGTTCATCCAGTTCAGGTTGCAAGACGGCAACATTGACGTCACTCATGCGATCAAAGAACAGGGTGCCGTCAAGGTGATCGATTTCGTGCATGAAAACGCGGGCCAGGAAGCCTTCCAGCGTGGTCTCAATCGCGTTGCCTTTGATGTCATACGCACTGAGATGGATGCTCTTGGGGCGAGTGACTTCGCCGTTGACCCCTGGCAGGCTCAGGCAGCCTTCTTCCATGGAAACGGAACCCTTGGGATGTTGAATCACGGGGTTCAAAATCACAAATTCCTCGCCATCGCCCTTGGTGCCGGTGGGGTTGGCAACAAACATGCGAATCGGTAGATCGACCTGATTGGCCGCCAAGCCAACCCCATTCTTTTCATACATCTGATCCAGCATTTCGTCGGCAATCTTGATCAGGTCTGCGTCAACCTTCTTCAGCGTTTTGCTTTTGAAACGAAGCGTCGGGTGGGGGTAGTGAATAACTTCTAAAGTCATGGTGATTTTGGATGCTGGCGGCAAAACATTGACAGTCCATAGAATGACCGATGGAAGCCGGTTTGTCAGGCGGTGAAGCCGGCTGAATCGTTTTCAAGAGGGAAATTCAGCGGTTTTGGTGGAGCGAAATCGGTCCAGTTGAACCTTTCTGCACTACTGCCACCAGAGCTTGGTTTGCTCTAAAATGCCCGCAACTTGATGCGGCAACAACGGATCGCGGCAAGATGACCGGTTGGGTTGGCGAAAACGCTTGGTTCCCGCTGCGACACTCTGCCGGGCAATGAATCTCCGCTAGGCAATGAATCTCCGCTAGGCGGGGGTGCAAGCGTTCTCCGCATCAAGTGTTCCAATGGTTGCTTTGTCATGACACCGCCCTGTCAGTCTGATCGCCCTGTCAGGTGACGGCCAAGCAGTGGTTGGCTCGTTATCACGCTTTCCAGCTTTGTATTTCTCAGGTTCTCCAGAATGAATGATTCGTGTTGGGAAGACGCTTCCGATTTATTGACACCCAATTCACTTGCCAAGCAGCGCTGGCAGTCGCTTGCCAGCAACCTTCGATCGCATCGCATTCAGAAGCAGACGATTCACGGTGCGACGGTGCTGGATTTCGGCGTGCAGGTCAAGGGTTCGCTGGAGGCCGGGGTGGCGTTAGCAGAAGGCTGCATGGGTGGGCTCGCCAACGTGCAAGTGGTGCCTCAGTCCGATCCCGCCTTGGTCGCCGCTAATGCGGTGACCGTGAACGTTGACTTGCCCTTGTTGTCTTGCTTGGGCTGCCAGTATGCCGGTTGGCCGGTGAGTCACGAGAAGTACTTTGCCATGGGCAGCGGACCGATGCGGTTGCTGCGTGGCAAAGAGGATGTATTGCAAGAGTATCAACTTGCCGATGTTCCCCGCTGCGCTGAGGTCGCCGGCGTGTTGGAGTCGGATCATTTGCCGACCGACCAGATCATTGAACTGATCGCAGCTGATTGCCAAGTTCGTCCGGACCAATTGACCCTTGCCGTTGCGCCAAGCACTTCGATCGCAGGGACGGTGCAGGTGGTTGCACGCAGTGTTGAAACGGCAATGCACAAACTGCACGACCTGAAGTTCGACCTGAACACGGTTGTCAGCGGTAGCGCCATTGCACCCTTGCCACCGCCAGCAAAACCGGGCGATAGTGTCGCTGGGATCGGACGCACCAATGATGCCATGCTGTATGGAGCAACGGTCACCTTGTGGGTGGATTGCAGTGACGATGCCATTGAAAGTGTCTTTCAGCAAATGCCCAGTTGTTCATCAAAGGACTACGGGCAACCGTTTGCAAAGATCTTTGCCGACTACAAGTACGACTTCTATCAAGTCGATCCGGCGCTGTTTAGTCCGGCAGTCGTGCACTTTCATAACCTGGCAACAGGCAAGACGTTTTCGGCAGGCAAATTGAATCCAGCGGTGATGCGAGCGTCGTTTGGAATGGGTTCATGAGTGCTCGGCCCAAGCAGCGACTGTTGGTCCTGGGGGCGCCCTACGGTTGGCACGCGGATCAACTGCGTCAAGCTGCCCATAGGATGGGGCATGTCATCGAAGCGGCTCCCTGGGAAACGGTGTCAGGGACATTGGCGGTGTCTGGCAAAGACTGTGGCTTGCATGCTGCGGCCCAGCCGATTTCACTGCAAGAGCATCCTTCCGAACCGGCCGAGGCCGTTCAGTTCACCGACTACGACGCAGTCCTGACCAGAACCATGCCGGTGGGATCGCTTGAGCAAGTGACCTTTCGATTGGCGGCACTGCATGCCTTGGCCGATGGCTTGGCCGATCGTTGCCCTTTGATCGTAAATCCGCCACGGTCGCTAGAATGGGCGATCGATAAGTTCGCGACCCAAGCCCGCTTGTCCGCCGCAGGTTGTCCCACCCCGGCAACGCGAGTGGTTCAAACTCGCAGTGAAGCGATGCAGGCGTTTAATCGGTTAGGCGGCGATTGCGTGGTGAAACCGATCTTCGGTGGTGAAGGTCGCGGCGTCATGCGAGTCACCGATCGGCAGTTAGCTTGGACGTGTTTCTCGACTTTGGAACAACTCAACAAAGTGATTCTTGTCCAGGCGTTTGTGCCGCCCGGTGGCAGTGATCTGCGGTTGTTAGTGATCGGGGAGCGTGTTCTGGCGGTGCGGCGACACAATGCCAATGATTTCCGCTCCAATGCGTCAGCGGGTGCTAAAACCGAAGCCGTTGAAATCGATTCGGCAATGCGTGAGCTTGCTTTGCAGGTGACCCGCCGTTTCAAGTTGACCTTTGCGGCGGTAGACTTAATCGATCAGCACAATGGGCCGCCGCTTGTTTTGGAAGTCAATTCCATTCCCGGTTGGAAAGCCACCCAAGCGGTGTACCAACCTTCGATTGCCGATTGGATTATCGAGACCTTGGTGGAAGCCGAGCGAACAGAAAACCATGAATGAACCTGAACCCACCTCCGATCGTTGTTCTGGCGATGACCAGGCAGAACAAAGCCGCAGCAATGTGCGTGATGGCAATGTCGCATCACGGTTAACCTTGGTGGCGACGTTGATGCCCTCGGCAGTCTCCATCGCTGAATCAAATGGGACAGTTGGTTCGGGCGGTCAGCGAGGTTATTCGTTGACGACGTTTGAGAATCTTGACCAACGCAGTACCGATATCGCCAAGGGCTTGCTGGCTTGGGGCGTCAAACCGGGAATGCGGATTGGGATGCTGGTGCCCTTTAGCGCCTCGTTTATCGAATTGGTTTTCGCGCTGCTGAAAACAGGTGTCGTCGTGATCCTGATTGATCCGGGCATTGGTCGCAAGCACTTGGTGCGCTGTCTTTCCGATGCGAAGCCCGACGGGTTCGTGGGCATCCCCAAAGCGCAAGCCATTCGTACTGTGTTGCGACGGCGTTTCCCAGACGCTCGCTGGAATGTCACCGTCGGCAAGCGTTATTGCTGGGGTGGCAAGACGCTTGATCAGATCATTCAGCTAGGGAAGGGCAGTGACGTCGAGTTGCCGATGATTCAACGCCCCGATCCCGCTGCGATCATTTTTACTACCGGCAGCACCGGGCCGCCCAAAGGCGTTCAGTACACCCACGGCACGTTTCACGCCCAAATTGATCGCATTCGAGAACGCTACGACATCCATCGTGGATCACGTGATTTGGCTTGTTTCCCGTTGTTTGGGCTTTTCGACGCAGTCATGGGAGTGACCACAATCATCCCCGACATGGATCCTACCAAGCCAGCGGAAGTCAACACACAACGTTTGATCGACGCTTCGGAGGACTGGGAGTTCGATCAAGCGTTTGGATCGCCGGCGCTTTGGAACACTGTGATTCGCTGGTGCCAGCAAAATCAAGTGAAAAATCCTTTTCCCCATCTGCGGCGCGTGTTGTCCGCCGGTGCGCCGGTTCCCGCTGCGACCATGGCTGCCTTGCGAGAACTGCTGGATGAAGACGCCAAGATTTACACGCCCTATGGCGCCACCGAAGCACTGCCGATCGCATCCATCGAATCGCGCCAGGTGATCAGCGAAACCGGTCCCGCAACAGCAAAAGGGAAGGGCGTTTGCGTGGGCAATCGTTTCGAAGGTGTGCAATGGAAAGTGATTCGCGTTGACGACGGACCCCTCGATTCCATCGACCAGATCGAAGAATTGCCTCAGGGCAAAATTGGTGAACTCATGGTCAGCGGCCCCATGGTCACGCGGCAATACGTGGTGCGAGCGGACCAGAACGCGATGCACAAAGTCGCTGATGGCGATCGAGTGTGGCACCGCATGGGAGACGTTGGCTACCTGGATCCTCAAGATCGGTTTTGGTTCTGCGGTCGCAAAGCGCATCGTGTGACCAAAGGCAAAAAAGCCTGGTACACCGTTCCCTGTGAAGCGGTCTTCAATGCTCATCCAAGCGTCTATCGCTCGGCGTTGGTCGGACGCGGGCAACCCGGTGATCAGCAACCGGTGATCATGGTCGAGCTGTATCCGGAAAAGCAACCAGCTGATGAACCGGCTCAGCAGGCGTTGATCGCTGAATTGCAGACGCTGGCCAAACGCAACCCGCTGACTCAATCGATCGATGAGATCATCCTGCGCCAGGAACCCTTGCCGGTGGACATTCGCCACAACAGCAAGATCTTTCGTGAGCGACTCGCGGCGGAACTTCAGTAGCGGCGGAACTTCAGCAGCAACGACATCGCCTGCTTTGGGCCTCCATTGGGCCAGAGGCCGAGCTTACTGAGCAGGCAATCTTAGCGCGTTCGCACCCCGGGGCAGGTCTTGCGTTTCCGGTGGCATATCGGTTGTGCCGGGCGGCTTGTGGGGGAGACGAATCCCAACGCTTTGGCCCAGTGCTGGTCGCGAGCGATCCATTGAGCCAACAAAAAACGGCGACCAATGCTGGACGCCGTTTGTTGAATCGTTTGGTTCGTGCGAGGCACGATCGGTTTAGCGACGAGTCTTTTTGACTTTCGCGCCGCCTTGGCGGACTTTGAATTTTGGATTGCTTTTGCAGATCACGTAAACGCGGCCGCGGCGTTTTACAACCTGGCAATCAGGATGGCGGTACTTCAACGCGCCGATGCTGCTGACAACTTTCATCTGACCTTTCTCACCGAGTGACGCTCGCTCCAGAGCGTAACCATCCAGAGCGTTTTAATAATTCCGTTCACTGTGAAGCCAATCTTCACAGGACGCGACTGGTTTCGCATTAGGGTGGCGGAGTATAACGATCCCGAGGCCTCGTGCAAAGTGGCTGTGGGGGACGATCCCTGTGAAAGCCCGTTTTCGCGACTTTTTTTGCCGATGGGCCACTGTTTCAGCCCATTTGTTGTCGCCAACGCTGTCCTGAAGTCACACAATTCTCGCCGAATTCGTCGTCTGACTGCCAGATGCCTGCTTTTGACAACCCGCTTGCATCGGTAGGGTGACCGCCAAGACTGTCTTCACGGTGCAGGTGCTTGACCTGCGGCGCCGGTCGTTCTCACACAGTTTCTGTTCGCTCTGTTAGGAAAACAAATCATGGCAAAGTTCGCGTACTTCGATTGTCTTAGTGGAATTGCCGGCGATATGACGCTTGCGGCTTTGATCGATGCTGGGGCGGATCAGGAACAAATTCAGGCAGCGCTGTGTTCGATGGGGTTGCCGGAGCTGAAGCTGGAGACACAGGACGTCAAGAAATGCGGTTTCCGAGCGCTCTATTTGCAGGTTAAACATCCCCCCGAGCACGCTCACCGGCACCTGCACCACATTACCGAGATGATCGATAGTGCTGGTGAGATTGACGATCAGGCCAAAGAGCTGGCAAAGAGCATTTTTCAGCACGTCGCGGTGGCAGAAGCCAAGGTTCACGGCACGACTCTCAGAAAGGTTCACTTCCATGAAGTCGGCGCGATTGATTCGATCGCCGATATCGTTGGTGTTTCCGTCGCGATCACCTCTCTTGGCATCACGGCCGCAATGGCCTCGCCAGTTCCGGTTGGCTCTGGACAGATCGTGATCGATCACGGTCGCGTTTCGGTGCCAGCACCGGCCACCGCTGAAATCTTGCAGGGCGTTCCGCTGGCTGCTTCTAGTCTTCAAGCAGAGCTAACCACGCCCACCGGGGCAGCGATCATCAAGCAGCTGGCGACCGATTTTGGGCCGCTGCCTCCGCTACAAATCGAATCGATTGGCTATGGAGCTGGCACGGCGGATTTCCCCGAACAGCCTAACATGTTGCGAATCCTGATCGGTCAGCGCGGGGAGCTCGATACCAGTGAACAGCAATCGATCAGTGAATTTCGCCAGCCAACGGTCATTCAGTCGGACTCCGTCGCCGTGTTGGAAACCAATCTCGATGACGCCAGCGGGGAACAGATCGCGGATTGCGTCAATCGGTTGTTCGATGCGGGGGCGTTAGATGTGACTCAGATCCCCTGCATCATGAAGAAAGGGCGTCCCGGTGTCGTGCTTTCTGTGATTGCGCCCCCTGAATTAAGTTCTAAGCTTGAAACGGTGATGTTTCGGTTTTCCCCGACCATCGGTTTGCGCAAGCGGATCTGTCAGCGCAGCTTGCTGCCGCGTCAGACCATCACCATTGACACGCCCTGGGGCACCATCCCGGCAAAATCCGTGCAAATCTCCGCCCATGAACAACGTATCAAGGTCGAGCATGATGATGCCTGTCGAATGGCCGACCAACATGATTTGACGCCAGAGTCAATCCGCCACTATGCCGAGGGGGTTGCATTGAGCGATAATGAAAGAGTCGAACCGGTGTAAAACGTGCCAGAATGTCGAGATTCACTCGCCCAGAGCATCAAAACATCGCGACTTTCAGCGTGATCCAAGGTTTATCCTGGTAAAAGCCAACCAGATGACCTGCTGAGATGAACGGTTCGGCAATTATCATGTCCAGTCGGCGACTTTTCTTGCTGGTCTACGGAAGTGGCCCTACACAGCGATTTCGGACATGTTTTCTTCAACATTCATAGAGACGAATGCACAGTAGTACTGAACCGAGTGTCACAGACTCTGACGCTGGAGATCCAGTGGTCAGCGCCGAGTCCCCGGAAGACTTGGCATCTGAGAACACCTCTCGTGTAGAACGCGAACAGGCGTCGACGTCGTCCCTGCAGGCGGCCAAATCGCCGACGGATTCCCTTAGCGGGTCAGGTCCCGTTCGTTGGGATCGCTTCCTGCTTTACAACGTTGCCATCCCCATTCTGTTGGTTGTCGCTGGCATCTCGGTCATGAAGTTGCTTGGCAAGGCAACCGCTGATCCGCAGCTGCCGCCCCAACTAGACGCTGCCTCGGTCCTGCAGTCGCTTCCAGAAACGCGAATTGAACAGGTTCGATCGCTTGCCAGCAGCGAGCTTCAGCTGGAATTGATGGTTGATGGAAATGTTGTCCCATTTATTGAATCATTTGTTGCGGCTGAAGTCAGCGGCCGCGTCGTTGAGAAAATGCCAATCTGCGAGCCCGGTACGATCGTTCGTGAAGGGGACTTGCTGATCAAGATTGATGACACTGATTATCAGCTCGAAGTCGATCGCCTGACGAAGCTAAAAGAACGCGAAGGAAATGCCCTGGCTGAAGTCCAGCAGCAAGTGGTCAACGCGGATCGCTCGATTGAGCTTGCCAAGAAAGATGAGATGCTGCAGCAGGCGGATCTGAAACGTCAAATCGACCTGGGCGGATTCGCAAGCAACGCAGAAATTGATCAAGCGAAAAAAGCGTTGATTCAGTCCCAACAGCAAGTGCTTGAGCTGCAGAATCAACGCGATCTACTGAATAAAACCCGCTATCGGCTTGAGTCCAGTTTGCAGCTCGCTGAGACCAACCTGCGCGTCGCTCGCACCAATCTGGCTCGTTGCGAAGTGCACAGTCCGATCAGCGGTGTGATCTCCAGCGAGAGGGTTGATGTCAACGCCTTTGTCAATCGCGGAACCGTGTTGGTAACCATCGAAGATACCTCCAAAGCCGAAGTGGCCGCGAATCTGAGGATGGACCAACTTTACTGGGTCATCAATCAGAACGGCAATGATCAACTGACGCAGTATGAGTTGCCGCAAACCAAGGCAATCATTGAATACAAAGTTGCCGGTCGCCAAGGCGTCGTGCGCCACTGGGATGCCATGTTGATGTCCTATGATGGCGTGGGAATGGACCCCAGCACAAGGACTGTCCCCGTTCGTCTGATCGTTGACAAGCCCTCCGTGGTGCGTGATGCGGTCACTGGAAAAACGATCATGGTCGATCAAACCAACGCTCTGATGCGGGGGATGTATGTGCGAGTCAGATTGCAGTTGGATCCCAAAGACGATTTAGTGATTGTCCCCGCTAAGGCGCTGCGTCCAGGCAACAAAGTATGGAAATTCACGCCCAATCAAACGGCGTTCGATTCCAGGCTGAAGGAACTGACACAGAAAGCGGAAATGATGATTTCTGAGGCCAAGAAAAAAGACATTGATCTGGTGGCCTTGGCCAAGGAGCAAGAAGAGAAACAACTCCAAGAAGATCAGGAAAGCCAGGGTGCTGACAGCGGACTAACTGAAGGGACCGATCTGGCATCGAAGGCCGCGTTTGATCCAGAATCGTGGACCGCTGGATGGGTGAAAACCTCCCAGTCGCTGTATCCCATTGAATCGCTGTTGGTCGAACCTGCCAATGCGGATGCCTTTGCAACGCGGGCAAAGAAACGTGATTATTGGGTCTGTCAGGCCGCTGATGGCGAAATCAAGGACGGCGATTACGTTGTGCTGTCGCAATTAGGCGTCGTGCCTCAAGAAGGGATTGCCGCAAGGGCGAACGTAGAGAAATGAAACGACTAATTGCATGGGCCATCGGAAACGGCCCCGGAATGAATGTGCTGATGATCGCTGTCATGCTGATCGGAGGCCTGTCCCTCTATCGCATGCGTCGCGAAGTCTTTCCAGAGTTTGAACTGGAAGTCGTGATGGTCACCGTCGCCTATCCTGGAGCGACTCCGAAGGACTGCGAAGTCGCGATCTGCCAAAAGATCGAAGAGTCGGTTCGGTCCATCAACGGCATTAAGAAAGTGACCTCGATCGCTCGCGAAGGTGGTGCATTCGTGCTTTGCGAATTGCGATCCGATGTGCCGAGCGTGCAGAAGGTGCTCGGGGAGATCGATCGCGAAGTCAATCGAATCCCCAGCTTTCCCGATCTGGCTGAAGATCCAGAGATTCAGCAGATCACGTTCCGTGATGCAGCGATTCGAGTCGGCATCATTGGTCCAGATGATCGCACTCTGGAGGGCGAGTTAAAGCTTCGCGAGGTCGCTGAAGGCATCCGCGACGATATTCTGACGTTAAGCAGCGTTTCGGCCGCCGAAATCATGGGCACTCGGCCCTACCAAATCGATGTCGAAATCCCCGAGTCAACACTGCGCAGCCATGGCTTGACACTCGATTCCGTGGCCGCCGAAATTCGCTCGCGAAACATTGAACTGCCCGGCGGGCAGATGAAAACGCAGGGGCAAGAAATCCTACTGCGTGCAAAGAACAAGAGCCACATCGGAGAAGAGATCGCACAGATTCCATTGGTCACTCGCGATGACGTCGTGCTGACGGTCAACGACTTGGGCGTTGTCATTGATGGTTTTGATGATTCATCTTCCATCGGTGAGATCAATGGTGAACCTGCCATGGTCGTCAACGTGCTGCGCTCCAAAAGCGAAGACTTGCTGGCCATGGTGACTTCGGTTCGCGAGTACGTCGAAGGTCATGAATTGCCGCCCGGTTATCGCTTCGAAGTTTGGAACGATTCCAGCACGGAGGTGCGTGGTCGTTTGGAGCTGTTGCAGCGAAACGGTTTGCAAGGTTTGCTGCTGGTGTTCTTGGTGCTGACGATGTTCCTGGACATGCGACTTGCGTTCTGGGTCGCGCTGGGCATTCCAATTTCAATTCTTGGTGCGGGGATTTTTCTCGGCCTGGGCGATCAGACTCTGAACATGCTTTCTTTGTTCAGTTTCTTGGTGGCACTGGGGATCGTGGTTGATGATGCCATCGTGATCGGTGAAAACATCCACGCGCACCGCCAGATGGGCAAGAGCGTTCATCAAGCCGCCGTTGACGGCACCGTCGAAGTCTTTGGCTCGGTGACCGCATCGGTGATGACCACTGTCATCGCGTTTTCGCCGATGTTCTTTGTCAGTGGCGTGATGGGCAAGTTTATGGCAGTGATCCCCTTCGCCGTGATTGCGATGCTATTGTTGTCGCTCTGGGAAAGCATCTTCGTCCTGCCCAGTCACTTGGCGCATCCGCACAAAGGGTTCTTTAAGTTCCTGGCGGTGGTGACCTATCCGCTTCGCCCGATTGGGTTAGTGCTCTCCTATTGCTCGAAACGCTCCTCACGGGGACTCGAGCGGTTTTGTGATTGCTACTATGTTCCGGCGTTGCGATTCGTCTTGAAGTACCCACTGCTGCCTTGTGGAATTTTGGCCCTGTTGGCGTTGTCGACCATCGGATTGGTGACCAGTGGCATCGTCCCTCGGATTGTGTTTCCTAAAGTTGATAACAATTTCCTGCAGGCCGTGGTCGTTTTCCCAGATGGAACACCGGTCGCTGACACCAATTTAGCAACCCAGCAAATGGAGCGAGCGCTCCGCGATGTCAGCCGCGAAATTGCCGAGGAACGTGCCACCAAAGAGAAACGCACCGTCACTGATATCTATGGCAGCGACGATGGAGTCATCGCCGGACCGGTTCGTTTGACGTACCGTGAAGTTGGAAACTTTACCAACACCCAGAATCCAGCCGGCGGTGGTGGATCGGGCAGTGCCGTCGGTCAGATCTTTGCTGAACTGTATGACACTGAAATCCGCGATGTGCACAGTAAAGATCTGATTGCAAGATGGCGGCAACGAGTCGGTGAGATCGCCGGTGCGGAGAGCGTTACCTACGGCACCGTGGGTGTCGGGCCGGGTGGAAAGCCGATTGAATTCAAATTGCTCGCCAGCAGTCAAGATTCCGACGCCTTGCAAGACGCAACCGAAGAGATCAAAGCAAAGCTAGAGACCTATCTTGGAGTCTTTGATATCGCGGACGACAACACTCCCGGGAAATGGGAGTATCAGTTTAAAGTGCAAGACCAAGCGTTGGCGACAGGCATCGATGAGGCTCAGCTCGGGCGAACGGTGCGGAACACTTACTTTGGTGCCGAAGCGATGCGGCTTCAACGCGGTCGCCATGAAGTCAAACTAATGGTGCGCTATCCCAAAGAAGAACGCGAATCGCTGGTGAACTTCCGAGAGATTCGTGTCTCGGATCAAAATAGCAATGCGCATCCGATTCATGAACTTGCTGAAGTCACGACAGAACGAGGCTTTTCGGAAATCAACCGCGTTGACCAGAAACGCTCGATCACCATCACAGCCGATATCGATGAGTCATCCGCCAACGCGACCGACATCATTGCCGAGTTGCAAGCCAGTTTCGTTCCAGAGCTGATTCAACGTTACAAAGACGAACGCAATCAAACCGTCGAAGTCCGTTGGGAAGGGCAAGCAGAGCAAAGCCGCGAGTCGGTGGGAAGTTTGATGATCGGTTTTCTGGTTGCGATTGTTGCGATGTATGTGTTGCTCGTGATCCAGTTCCGGTCCTATGTGCAACCCATCTTGATCCTCCTGATCGTGCCCTTCGGTTTCATCGGTGCTGTCTGGGGGCATGCTCTGTTGGGGTTGCCGCTGACATTGTTCAGCATGTTCGGCCTGGTCGCACTTTCAGGAGTGGTGATTAACGACTCCATCGTTTTGATCGACTTTATCAATGCCAGGGCTCGTACTGATAACCCGTCGATGGAAGCGTTGGTGGAGGCGGGACGGCGCCGTTTTCGGCCGATTTTGCTGACCAGTATGACGACGATTGCCGGTCTGATTCCGCTAATGTTAGAACGCTCGTTCCAAGCACAGTTGCTGATCCCCATGGCGGCGTCGTTGGCCTTCGGTTTGTTGCTGGCGACCAGCCTGGTGTTGTTCTTGGTTCCGGTTTCGTACTCGATTTATCTGCGTGGATTGCTTTTCCTGCGAGGGTTCTTCTCGGCTGAGAAAGCGGTGCCGGCGACCAACGCAGGATTGGCCCAAAGGCCTGGGCTGGAATCCAAAGCGATCTAGGTTGCGGTCTCCCTGGCAAGCTTCGGTCCCTACGGCGTGAATTTCGATGGCGGCGTGAATTCGTCAAGACCAGAGGCGATTGGGGATGACGTTTTTCCCCGCGCCCGCCAGGCCAATGCGCCAGGGAAATGCAGTGGGGAAATGGCACGTGAAAACAGGCATCGGAGTTGGCCTGCATCGCTTTGGTGAACCGGCCGGGAGCCCCTTTATTTCGTGGGATAAGTGGTCGTCGGTGGGTGATAAGGTTACGAAGCAGGCGGACCAATACGGGCCGATTGCCCTAGAAATGGGGGAGACGGGAGCCGTAAAAACTTTTTGCTGCGAACCTGAAAAGTTCTGCTTGTCTCCTATTCTGCAACCGGCGATCAGTTGCTAGAATCCCGCACGTCGCATGCGACACTGCCCCGTGGTGTAATGGTAACACTACTGATTTTGGTTCAGTCATTTTAGGTTCGAGTCCTAACGGGGTAACTGAGTCTAAGCCCGCAATTCGCGGGCTTTTTTTATACGCAGAGCTTCTGTCTTGGCTCCATGGTTTTGGAGTTTCGAGATCAGGGTGAGTTGTGCAGATTGCCAAATTTGCGCTGCGAAGAGCCGGCATCGCGCTGCGAAGAACCGGCATCGCGCTGCGAAGAGCCGGCATCGCGCTGCGAAGAGCCGGCATCGCGCTGCGAAGAGCCGGCATCGCGCTGCGAAGAGCCGGCATCGCGCTGCGAAGAGCCGGCATCGCGCTGCGAAGAGCGTTCATCGCCAGCGCTGGTTTGCGTTTGGCGAAACA
The DNA here is from genome assembly GCA_007745635.1 of Stieleria bergensis. Taxonomy (GTDB): domain Bacteria; phylum Planctomycetota; class Planctomycetia; order Pirellulales; family Pirellulaceae; genus Stieleria; species Stieleria bergensis. The sequence goes on along the minus strand of CP036272.1, from coordinate 3,963,119 downwards.
ATGGCAGAGAACCAGGGCATGCTGGAGATCCCGCTTACTTGGCTCGTTTCTGCAAGCCCGTCCATGCTGACGCTCGTGTCCCGAACCAAGTGTTTTTGTTTTCCACATCATCTCGCGATCGCCACGGCAATCGGAATCCGCTTGCCGATCACCTTGCGACGTCTCTGTACGGGACTCTTCAAGCTTGAGGACTTCTTGAAGATGTGATCACGATCGTCCGCCTTGATCCAGCTGTTGGTGGATCAAGGGGACTGTGTTTCCAGACCAGAGGGTGATCTTTCAGTCGGCGACGCGCTGCTTCGGCTTTCAGAGTCTCCCAAAACGAGCGGCGTTTCGCTTGTGCAGCGTCATGCTGCTCAGGCGGTGAATTGGACTCACCTCAGCCACGCCGCTGATTCAATGAGAAGCCAGAGGCGTCTTAGAGGGCAACGTCAAACGACGCCGGAGATGTCAGAAGCACGTGTTGAGCGTTTAGACCGCGGTTAGGGCGGCAGCGATCGCACCGACAATGGCAAGTCCGAGCACAAGCAGCAAAAGCCCGACGAAGATCTTGACGATGATCGAGGTTCGATAGACGATGTGAGGCGTCGCCTCTAGCACTTTTTTGTACTCGTCCGAAAATACCATTGTCCCTTTTTCCGACCACAGTAGGTAAAGGAAATACGCACTGATCAGGGTTCCCACGGGAAATCCAGCCAAACCGATGATTCCGAGGATGGATCCACCAATCCTACCGACGGGCGTGAAGCGGCGAAGTCCGCGAGCGACAAAGAATTGAAAGATACCAATTGAAAAATAAATCGCACCCACTATCACCAAAAACGCGGCATCGGGACCACCATCAGTGATGCGTATGGCGCCGATTACCATAGCTGCTGCGCCTCCGACACTTAGGACCACCGACCCGAGGTAGTACAACGCGCCAAAGGAACGAATATTCGCTTCGTGGTTGAGGTGCTCCTGACGTATCACCTCGTAGTTTGCCGCAGGATGAGTGAACCCAGTGGGTGCTGCTGGTGCTGCATAGGGGTTCAAAGGATCCAGCTCATTTTGTGCAAAACGATCCATGGCCATTCTTCTCCAGAAGTTGTTTGGTCATTGCTTGTTGCGAGGCGATCAACGTCGCACACCAGGGAGAGTCTTTCCATCGCCGGGGACAATACAAAATGGACAGAAGGAGGATCCTCGTTTTTATGCCGCTCGGCCGCTTTCGTCGAAATTGTAACCAATCTGTGGCCGTCGGTGGCCGTCGTTGCGGTGCTCTCAAAAGCTGATCACACTGTTAGCAAGGTAGACCGGCCTTGGTCGTCAGGATCAAGGACTGGTTACACAGCCAGAAGATCCGCTTGCCTCTCACTGATCACATGAGTAGACAACTGCTCAACGCGTCTTACGACGGCTTGCCAAATGAGCCAGCGCCGCTGACAACGTATGGCAGAGAAATGCACGTCGGTAACCTGCCAAATCCAGGCCGGTGGCTTTCACAATTGCATCCAGAGTTCCGAACGCCGAAGGCGTTCTACCCCATAGCCCAGGGTCGCGCAGCGCACCCTGGGGACAGGTCCCACACACATCGTCCCCGAACGCCGTAGGTGTTCTACAACGGGTTCGGGATAGCCGCTTGGAATGCAAGGAACACCAAGGCTTCTCGCCCAAACCCTTGCACTAGAAAACTGACACCAGCGCCGCTGGCCATGCAAACGCTCATAATCTGCCGGGTACAGTCCACCGAAACTTGCAATCGTCGCAAAACCGGGAATGAACCACGAAGGACACGAAGAGCACGAAGGAGGAGGTCACAATAAACGATGGAATTGCTCGACGAAAATCGTAGGGTGCTGTGCTTGCGCGCACCAATTTTCTCCGCACAAGCGGCAATCACACCAGCGGCCACCCCCATGATTGACAACAACGGGGCCACGACCGATGAGCAGAAAATCGAGTCATTGAAACTCGATCCGGCTAGCGGCATGCCATTACCAAATCTAAAGCCCTCAAAACCGAGCCATTTCAATCCACCGGGCCAATCAAACGCACTCTCACCGCGACAACGTACTGCCAAGCCGTCAAACGCACGGCCTTTCTAACCCAGCCACCAACCCAAACACGCCTTGGACACCCAAGTGAAACCAGGCAACCCATCAACGATCAAAATCCGTCTCCACTTCAGAACTCGGTTGATGGCCTGTTAAGTCAAGTCCGCAGCCTCGAATGCGAATGGAGGCAATTGCTGGAAATGGAGAACGCTAATCAGCACTTATCAACACTATTCAATTAGTGGAAATGAGTGCCTATTAGTGTTCCCGATTCGAGACGTCGAACACTCCGTCTCTTGTACGACGAGCGTGAAGCATGGGGCAGCGTGAGCCACTGATCAAAACGCGACAACCCCGCGACATCCCTCGGTTGCACCCGACGAAAATTGAGACGTTACGAAAGGCAGTGTTCTGCCTTCCGGGAGACCATCCTTCAACTTTTAACACTCAGCGGGACACTTCCTGCGTTTTCGGTCCTGTTACGATCGGTGCTGAACCGAAAAGGCCAGTCGCTGTAACTCGCTGGCCAAGTCCACGTTGACCACGGCGCAGGAACCCGGCAGACGCAGGGTCGTCGGGGCGAAGTTCAAGATGCCACTAATGCCACAACTTTTTAAGGTTGCGGCGACGGTGGCAGCTTGGTCAGCGGGCACCGCTAGAATCGCAAGCTCGGGTTGCAATTCGGCTAAGCGAGCCGCCATCAGTTCCGTGTCATGGACAATCACTCCGCCAATCGCTGTGCCCACCTTGGTAGGGTCTTGGTCAAAAGCGGCAACCAAGCGAAATCCCAGTTGTTCAAAACCGCGATAGCGCAGCAACGCATTGCCCAGTGAACCAACACCAATCAGAACCACTTGCCAGTGAACGCCGCTGCCCATCACCAAGCCAATCTTTTCAATGACTTTGGTAATCGAATAGCCGATCCCACGCTGGCCGATGGTGCCCAACATACTGAGATCACGCCGAACCACTGCAGGTGAAACGTCCACCAGGGATCCGAGCTGGGTGCTATTGAGATGAGTTTTGCCGCTGGTGTGCAGCCGATTCAATTCCCGGTAGTAAAGACTAAGCCGGCCAACGGTAGGGCGTGAAAGCTTTGAAGCCGAGGGGGCATCAGGCGACAGGTTTTCTTCTGCGTTCGATTCACTGCCAGCTAGAGGCGCATCATGCGGCCGCAGTGATGCAGGAGGTAGGTGTTTGTCGTCGTTCGATGGGGCGCTCATGTTGCGGATTGTAACGAGTTTATTGAGCGACTGGGGTGGCGCGGTTGGCATTGATCTACTGTCTGCACTGGTTTTGCGGAGGTTGGTCAGCAGCGCTGGCGCGGTACCAATCAGGCTCGACGGCACCCCGAGTGATGCAATGGTTCCATTGTGACAATCGAAACGATCTTTAGCCCTGATCAGATGGCGCCCCCCTTAGAACATGGTTTGTCAATACGCCGATGCAATGAAGGAAAAAGAGGGGGAATTTCATCATCGAACCGCTCAAAAGCCACATAGGTGGCCTGATTCGTTCCGGTGATACATCCAAACCCCGCAGGGCTGTGTTTCTGCCTGGGGTTCCCAGTTTACTTATTCAGCAATCATGCCTGTGTCGATGAATCTGTCGCAGAAGAACCCCCTTCCATAACACGCGTGGTTTGTGTCAACCCTTCAGGTTGCCAACCCTCTTGCGGTTGGTTCTGAAGATTGGGCTTCGTTTCATTGAAGTTGCTCACTGGCATGTCCATTGAGTCGCTGAGAGAACGCGGTCGATGGTGGGGGTTTAGTCGCTGTGCAAATGCACAACTTTCTGAAGAGGGCAGGAGCAGAGGGCTTCTCCCTCGCCTGCGTCCATTGCATCCCTCGACCATGTTGGAGAAACAAAGATGAAGAGGCTGTGGTTTATGCAAGCTGCTGCGATCGTGTTGATCGCTGTTGCTGCTCAATCCGCACACGCCGCTTATTGCGGTGCCGTCAGCTACACCGGCTGTACAAATTGTGGTGATTCGAATGTAACCGAAGGTGAGTCTGCTGAGGCAGCGACCGGCGATTGCAATTCGTACACCGTGATGCGTAACGTCGCGAAAACTGTCTGGGAAAAGTGCGAAGAGACCCGTTACCGTACGCGTAACGAAGTTTACTACGAAGACAAAGAAGTTCAGTGCACTCGTATGGTTCCTTACACGGAACAGCGCGAAGTTCAGTACACCGTGATGAAGCCTGTTTACGAGACGCGTGAGCGTCAAGTCAACTACACGGTCATGAAACCTGTGTACGAGACTCATGAAAAGGTGATCAACTACACGGTGAAAAAGCCTGTGTACGAAACTTGCGAACGCGAAGTGAAGTACACGGTCATGAAACCCGTGTACGAAACGCACGAAAAAGTGATCAACTACACGGTGAAGAAGCCTGTGTACGAGACTCACGAGCGCAACGTGAACTACACGGTCATGAAACCTGTGTACGAAACTCACGAGCGCACGATCAACTACACCGTTTGCAAGCCTGTCTACGAGACTCGTGAGCGCACGATCAACTACACAGTCATGAAACCTGTGTACGAAACTCGTGAGCGAACGATCAACTACACCGTTTGCAAGCCTGTTTACGAAACTCGTGAACGCACGATCAACTACACCGTGTACCACACGGTAAAAGAGCAAAAGACTCGCACGGAAAACTACACCGTTCGAGTTCCTGAGTGCTACACCAAGACCATCCAAGTTAAGGGTGGCCACTGGGAAAAGCAAGTGGAAGAGATTCCCGGCAAGACCATGACTCGCACCGTACGTGAGCCTGGCTGCTGGAGCTACGATCCTTGCACTTGCCGTTGTGTTTACACTCCAGGCGAATGCCGCACTGAATGCGTTCAGTGCCCTCCAAAGAAGATCTGCAAACGCGTTTGGGTGCCGACTTGCGAAGAAAAGGAAATCTCCTGCACTCGCTATCGCACCGAATGCCGTTCGCGTGAAATTCCTTATACCGTTTGCAAGCGAGTTCCTGAGTGCAAGACCAAGACTTGTACTTACAAGGTTTGCAAAATGGTTCCTGAGTGCCGCACCAAGGTTTGCAAGTACACCGTCTGCAAGATGGTCCCTGAATGCAAGACCAAGACTTGCACCTACCGGGTTTGCAAGATGGTTCCTGAGTGCCGTACCAAGGTTTGCAAGTACACCACTTGCAAAATGGTTCCTGAGTGCCGCACGAAGGTCTGCAAGTACACCACTTGCAAGTACGTCTGCGAGCCACGTCAGAAAGTTTGCAAGTACACCACTTGCAAGATGGTTCCTGAGTGCCGCACCAAGACCTGCAAGTACACCACTTGCAAGTACGTCTGCGAGCCACGTCAGAAAGTTTGCAAGTACACCACTTGCAAAATGGTTCCTGAGTGCCGAACCAAGACTTGCAGCTACAAAGTTTGCAAGATGGTTCCCGAGTGCCGAACTCGCACTGTTTGCGTCCAAAAATGCAAAAAAGAGTGCTACACCAAGACCGTTAAGGTCGCGAAGTGCCGCAAGGTCTGCGAACCTTACACTGTCACCAAATGTGTTCCACGACGAGTTTGCGTTCAGGTGCCTGTGACCATTCGCTGCCCAAAACCTTGCTGCGAAAGTGGTTGTGACTCCGGCTGTGACGGCTGCGGATCATGATCTAATTGACAACGTTTGAGTCCACTGGCGGTGATGCAGAGCAGAGCCGCCAAATTGGACCATCGTTGTTCGTCAGCTCCTCTCATCTTCTTTTCTATCGGGGCTGCTTTGTAACGAGTGATGATCAACATCACTGACAGTGAGTTGCAAATCACGAGTTGTGCATGCGACTAATGCGAGAGGCGATTGTTCTGGACACAGAACAATCGCCTTTTTTCGTTTCCTAGCAGTTGCGTCGAGTGCCGTGCTTGCACGCACAATTTTCCACGCAGATCCGCATCGTTTCTGGGGCAGAGGTGCGTGCAAGAACGGCACGTTACGATTTTTGTGCGTGCAAGCACGGCAAGTTACTTCTCTTCAGGAGCTTTGTCCACTTGGAGTAGTTCTGCGATGGCGGTGTGCCCTCCGTCAGCGGCAAATTTGGATGCGTTGTCTTCGTCAGCGTCTTGAAGGCTTTTATCCGCGCCGGCTTCTAGCAGCAGTTTGACGTTGGCTAGCTGGCCTTCCATCGCGGCCATCATCAAAGGAGTGAAACGCTCGTTCGTGTTTCGCGAGTTAACGTCAGCTCCGGCGTCGAGCAGCGCTTTGACTGCGGCGGGCGACTCGCTGCCGGCGGCGTGGTAAAGTGCTGTAACGCCTTTGGAATCGAAGGCATTGACCTTGGCTCCCTTTTCTACGAGCAGTTTGATGACTTCGGGCTGGCCTGCATGAGCGGCATAGCCAAGCACAAAGAGGCCCTCATTTCCGACCGTGTTTACGCTTAGACCATCGTCCAGGCACTTCTTAACCACCGCTAGATTGCCTTCGTAGGCGGCGTAGCAGAATGCAGTGGCATCGTACATCGATTTCGCTGGTTGGCTCGCCTGATCAGTGCTTTCTCCTTCCTCGGTCGTGTCCGAGCCAGAGCCCGTCGCGGATGGATCGTCAGCTGTGTCGGTGGTTGCGTCCGCTGGCTGGCTGTCACCGGACGTGTCACCGGACGTGTCACCGGACGTGTCACCGGTTGTTGCGGATTTGCCCGCATCACCCTTGTCGATTGGTTCGGATTTCTGGCCGCAGCCGGACAGAATCATGAGGCAGCAGATCGTAAGGCCAGTTGCGAACGTCTTGATCATCTTTTTTTGGGGGGTGGGTGTGCAAGCGAAAACGGCTGCCTGGAGCCGCGTTGATCGAACGCCAAAGGACAAAACGAACGCCTTAAGCTGCCACTAAACTAGCTAAGCGATGGATGAACACAAGCCTAGCGAGAGGAACACGGCCATCGAAACACCGCCGCGAACCTCTGGCGACGACTTCTAGAGCTGGCATTGAATCTTGCAATGTTGAGGCACTTGCGCCGCGGGGGCCGCGATCGGTGGTCTGTCGGTTCCGGGTTAAAACATCGGTTGCCGGTTAAAACGGCCGGGGCTGGAAAAATCAACCGGCAATTTCTGAGCCTGGACCAGAGGTGTCACATGGATCGCGATGATCCTAGCACACGAGGAGGGCGACACGCTTTCCCAGCTCAGCATTCGCTTCACCCAGCCGAATCGGTTGTTCCGGCCTTGGTGAACTCTCATGGAGGATTTTTCGATGGCTAAGTTCTATGTGCAGTGCGGTTCGAGTGAAATGGTTGTCAGTTCCGATTCGGCCACGTCTGCGGCGCTGGCCATGATTCATCGTCAGCTGCAATCACACCTGTGGATTTACGATGATCCAGATTTAGGGCCGCTGGAACGTTTCCAGCACTTGATGGTCGAGGCACTGCTGCATTTGCCGACCGAGCTAAAGATTAGCGAGCAGGGATTTGGCCTTCAGGACGCCGACCAGCGGCAGGTGCAATGGATGTCGATCCCGGAACTGATTCAGCAATGGCATCAATTGGTCAGCAATTTGAAACTGCAATTGGCTCGTGCTCAACCACCCGTTGATGACGCGTTTAATCGCTTCACGACGGTCGCGTAGTCCTGGCAATCTTGACGGTGCGTTTGCGTGGGTTGCTGACACCACTGGGGTCAGGCAACCGCTATACTGGTGCCAGCAAACGCATCGACTACCAAAGGGTTCAGCATTTCATCATGCAGCAAATCAAGATTTTCAAAGCCGTCGACAGTGAGATCGGCGATCTCGAATCGCAGATCAACCGATTTTTGCGTAAGAACAAAGTTCGCGTGCTTTCGATCTCGGGGAACCATTCGTCCAGCCCCTCGCAGAGTGCTGGTCCGATGAATACGTTTTCCGGGGGTGATGTGACCATCATCCTGCTGTTTGAAATTGAAGAAGCGGGGCGTTAATCCCGGCTTTCTTTGGCTGGGCCGCGTTCGTTCCGCCACTAAAAGGCGGCCAGCGCGTGGCTGAATCCCGCAAATTGTTTCGATTGCCAGTCTGTTGCCGCTTCATTGGGGCGGATCATCGACTGGGAAAAATGGGTGTCCGAATGGTCCTGCACCCTCTCCGCGCAAACGCCTTGTTAGGCTATCTTTGGGCCCAGTCTGGGAAGTCTGTGCCATGTTCCCTTGCGCTTGCCTTTGGGGCTGCCTTCCGTTGCGGTCTCGGCGATGGGCATTGTTTCGGGGATGTTCGTGTATCGATGAAATTCCTGAGCTGAATTCTCTCATGGGATGCGCTTTCTAGACGGTCAATCGCCAGTTCCGGCCGCGTCACCTTCCGGTTTTGACCCAGGCGAGCCGATCGATCCTTACCCCAGCCAGTTGAGAACTCATGATTCAGACCGCAAAACTTGCCTTGGAAGACGGTACGGTTTACACCGGAGAGGCATTTGGGGCGTCAGGCGAAATTGCCGGTGAAGTGGTTTTCAACACTTCCATGACCGGGTATCAGGAAATCTTGACCGATCCCAGTTACCGCGGCCAGATCGTCACCATGACGTATCCCGAAATTGGGAACTATGGAGTCAATGCTGAGGACGTCGAACATGCCTCGCCTTCACTGGCTGGATTCATCGTTCGCGAACAAAGCCGCGTGTTCAGTAACTACCGAGCTAACGGTGACTTGGCAGCTTATCTAAAAAGCAACAATATCGTCGCCCTAGCGGGGATCGACACCCGAGCTCTGGTGCGGCGCATTCGGCAACAAGGGGCCATGAAAGGCGTCTTGTCGACGGAAGATCTAAACGATGACTCCTTGGTCAACAAAGCGAAAAATTCCCCGGGATTGGTCGGCCGAGATTTGGTTCGCGAGGTAATGCCTTTCGAAATTCAGTCTTGGGATCAAAACCTGGATCAGTGGACCGAGGAAGAAGTGAAGCGTCAGGGCGGTGCAATCGGCACTGGAAAGGCGCACTTGGTTTGCATGGACTTCGGCATGAAGTGGAACATTCCACGGCACTTCGCTTCACGCGGTAACCAAGTCACTGTCGTTCCCGGAGACACGCCTGCGGAAAAGATTTTGGAACTCGGTGGCGACGGAGTCTTTCTGTCCAACGGACCGGGTGACCCAGAGCCGCTGGATTATGCTCAGAAGACGATCAAGGAACTGATCGGTAAGACGCCGATCTTTGGGATCTGCTTGGGACACCAACTGTTGTCGCTGGCCTGTGGAGCAAAGACATTCAAGCTTAAGTTCGGGCACCGTGGTGCAAACCAGCCGGTTTTGGATCTAGAAACCGGAAAAGTTGAAATCACCACCCAGAACCATGGCTTCGCGGTAGAAGAAGATTCGTTGCCCGATTGCCTGGAAATCACTCACCGCAATCTAAACGACGATACCATCGCCGGTGTGCGACATAAAGAAGCCACTGCGTTTGGCGTTCAGCATCACCCCGAAGCATCGTCCGGACCGCACGATAGCCACTACCTGTTCGACCGCTTCCAAAAGCAGTTGGCTAAATAAGCCCGGCACTGGTGGCGAGCTCTCTGTTGCAACGCCCTGACGATTGCGATCTGAAAACTGCGAACTGAAAACTGCGAACTGAAAACTGCGACCTGACACTGGCTTCCATCTTGAAAGCCAGTTGTCAGCCGCGCTGCCTAGGTTCGTTATCGCAGGTACAAGTAGGCCTTCATGGTCCACAATGATTGGGCTAAGTCTTGCCACGCCAAGCTCTCGTTTCCACCGTGTTGCTTGGTCTGATTTTGCAAGAAGTCGCTCAACAGTTGCTGTTGTTCTGGGCTTGGTGTGGTGCCATGAGCCGCCAGCACCATTTCGCTGATCTTGGTCGGTGCATCGCGTTGGTCGCGTGCCATATTTTGTGCCCAGCGTTTTGCTTGATCGACAATGAATGGATCGTTCATCATGACCAACGATTGGGCGGGCACATTGGACTGACTTCGTTTGCCCTTGGGCCCGAATGGGGTGGGGCGATCGAACGTGCTGAGCATCGGATTCAGAAAGTTACGATAGACGGTAAGGTAGACCGACCGTCGACCAGCACCATCCAAAGGTCCACTGCCGCGGGCTCCGCGACCGCTCATGAAGGCCGTACGGTGCGTTGAAACACCGGGGCCATAAGCTTGGCGGTTCAAGGTTCCCGCGCTGGCCAAGATACCATCTCGAATGGATTCAGCCGGCAAGCGACGCACACTCATGCGGTGCAGCAGCAAATTGCTGGGGTCTTTATCTGCGATCAAAGTCGGATCGTTGGTTGGACTGGCAACGCTGGCTTGGCCATAGGTGCGCGAGAGCACCAACCGTCGGAGCATTGCTTTGATTGACCAGTCATCTTGCTGAACAAAGGTGGTCGCCAAATGATCGATCAGGTCTGGGTGAGTTGGGGCGATGCCTTGGGGGCCAAAATCATCCAAGCTTGCCACGATGCCGCGGCCAAAGAGGTGATGCCAAAGACGATTGACGATCACACGACTGGTAAGAGGATTTTCCAGCGTTGTCAGTTCGTTGGCCAGTTCTAAGCGACTGCCTTCTCGCCCGCCCAGTGCTTGTAGGTTACGCGGTGAAACCGTTTCACCTGGGTTCTTGTGGCTTCCCCGAATATAGACCGGCATGGTTTCGGGACTGACTTCCGTCATCGTGATCGCGAAACGCGGGTTCCCAAAACCGCTCGCGGCGTCCGCTAACTGTTTGATCAGGTCAGCGAAAAGTTGTTCCGTGATCGGAGTTTTCGCTTCGTCGGCTAAGGTCTGCTGCAGCGCCCAACGCAGCATCGGAGTCACCTGACCCTGCTGGGCTTTCTGTAAGGTTTCCTGCCAGGCGGTCTCAAAGTCATCTGCTGCAATTGGATTGACTTCGGGTGGCTCCGCTGGGCCGCGCGGTGACATCCAGATTTGATCGACGGCGATCGAGCCACCGTTGTTGTCAACGATTTCCAGATAGCCGCGGTGGCCGACGTACTTGCGCATGTCGCCACCCAACGTGACCCATTTCCAGTTTCCGTCCGTCTTTGTACCGCCTCCGTTGATGAACGTGCCACGGAACAGCAACGCATTGGCAGGGGCCAGTTGATAGTTGTCCATCACAAAACGAATGAACAGGTTCTGATCACCACGGATCCGCAGATGGATTTGATTGGCTGTCAGTTCGAAGTAGGGCGATCGAATGCTGCCGGTTGCCTTTCCGCCATTGGCAGAGCTGTCCATCGAATGTGGCTGGAGAACGATGCCGGTTGGGGACAGCAGCAAGCCCGCGGTGTTGTCGATTCCAACAAACGCTTGCCCGTCTTTCTGCCAGCCTTCGGGAAGCTTGCCGTCAGTGAAGTCAGCGAGCAGCGTGCTTTGAGAGGTGAAGTCATTCCATTTGGCCTGACGGTCGTCTTCATTGACTTTGGGACGATTCGTCCACGCCTGTTCTAGTGCACTGCGCAGGGCGTCGGAGTGAAGTTCGGTTTCACCGGTGGCAAGTGATTTCAATTGATCGGGAATGCCTTCACGGATCGAGGCAACCTGGGAGGCCGCGGTCTTGCTGGTCTCATTTGGGTCCAGGTCCAACTCGCGGCGGCCACTACTTTGCAAGTAAGCGAAGATCGAGTGATAGTCAGCCGTTGAGATCGCATCAAATTTGTGATCGTGGCAACGGGCACACGCGACGGTCAAGCCCAGGAATGACTTGGCGAACACGTCGATTTGGTTTGACGCAATGTCCGCTTCGTTTTGCAATACATCGGTGGGCGCATGCGTGGCTTCATGCAAGAACCATGAGCCGGTGGCAATCACGGACTCATTGTACTTTTCCGTCGGATGGCGACGCGGTGATTCGATTAGGTCGCCTGCGACATGTTCGGTCAGGAACTGATCATAGGGAACATCTGCGTTGAACGCGCGAATCAAGTAGTCTCGGTATTCGTGGGCGTAGCGAATCGGATAATCAAATTCATGACCGTAGCTATCTGCGTAACGTGTCAGGTCCATCCAGTGGCGAGCCCACTTTTCACCGAAATGATCCGAGCCCAATAATTCGTCGACCACCTTGGCTTTCCCCGCCGCTGAGGGATCGGCAAGGAAGGCTGCAATCTGCTGTGGCGACGGGGGGAGTCCGATCAAATCAAAGTAAACGCGACGGAGCCAAATCTCTGGAGTGGCATCATCGGCTGGGTGCAAGCCAGCCTGTTCGATGCGAGCCAAGATGAATGAGTCAACGGAGTTGGTCGGCCACTTTGCATGGTTGACCTGTGGTGGAGCTGGATGCTTGATGGGTTGCCAGCACCACTGCTGGTCCGCGCGAGACTTGACATCGAAGGGGAGTTTCGTTGGCGCATGACCCGCTTGTTCAGTACGCGGATCAAACGCGCCGTCCTGAACCCACTTTTCAAACAGTGCAATCTCTTCGTCGGAGAGTTTGGAATCCGGAGGCATCGCGGGAGCAAGGTTTTCCGTGTAGCGAACGGCATCGACCAAGAGGCTTTCGTCTGGTTTTCCGGGAATGATCGCCGCTCCATTGTCACCGCCAAACTCCCAGCCAGGTTTGGATTCCAGCGACAGCCCCGCTTCGATTTCTTCGCCGCTATGGCATTCAAAGCAGTATTGCACCAACAAGGGGCGAATCTTGTTCTCAAAGAACTCACGTTTTTCCGCCTCGTCCGCGCGCACAACGGTGCTCGAGAGCAATGCCGCGACGGCGCTGGTCGCCAAATAGAATCCAAGTGTTTGAAGACGAATCATCATGCCAGCACTCCTTCAATCAAACGTCCATGAACATCGGTCAGTCGCATATCACGCCCGCTGAAACGAAAGGTTGATTTGGTATGGTCAATGCCCATCAAGTGCAGCATTGTGGCGTGCAAATCATGAATTTGATAGCGATCTTGAACGGCGCGATAGCCCCACTGGTCGGTCGCACCGATGGACACACCGCCTTTGATGCCACCGCCGGCCATCCAGATGGTAAAGCCGAACGGGTTGTGGTCGCGGCCGTTAGAACCTTGGGCGAACGGCGTGCGGCCGAATTCTCCTGCCCAGACAACGAGAGTCGAATCGAGCAGGCCGCGTTGCTTGAGGTCTTTGATCAATCCGGCAATGGGCTGATCGACGGACTTGCTGTTTTTGGTATGCCCATCAACCAAGCCGCCATGTTGATCCCAGCGATCGCCGTTGCCACCGGGGCAGGTCAGTTCAATAAAGCGAACGCCGCGCTCGACTAGCCGACGAGCAATCAAGCACTCGCGGCCGAAGACTTGGGTGTTCTTAAATTCCGCCTCCAGTCCATACATCTGCTGGGTCTGTTTGGTCTCTTGACTCAGGTCGACCAATTCGGGGACAGTTGTCTGCATCTGGTAAGCGGTTTCCATATTTTGGATCGCCGCTTCGATCTCCGGCGAGGTGCCGCTTTCGGCCAGGGTTTGCTGATCGAACTGATTGATCAAGTCCAGCTTGTTCCGCTGTAACTGGTCGTTGGGTTCACTGGGGCGAATGTTTGCGATCGGCGTCTTGTTTGGCAGAAACACACTGCCTTGATAGGCTGACGGCAGGAACCCGCTTCCAAAGCAATCCAAGCCACCGGGCGGGATCAGACCACCGTTGATCACGACGAATCCGGGAAGCTGCTGATTTTCGGTGCCCAGGCCATAGCCAAGCCAGGCGCCCATGCTGGGCCGACCCTGAAGGCCATTGCCGGTGTGCAGGAAATAGTTTGCTGAGGTGTGTTCGGAAAACTCGCTGGTCATCGAATGGACAAACGCCAGGTCATCAACCACCGTCGATACATGTGGAAACAAGTCACTGACCCAGCGGCCGCACTCGCCATGTTGCTTGAACTTCCAGGGACTGTTCAGCAGCTTGCCGACGTTATCAAACTGGGTGGGGGCCAGTTTTCCAATCGATTGACGAGGATCCGTGCCGTTAAACTTCTCCAGCATCGGCTTGTAGTCGAACGTGTCAACGTGACTGGGCCCACCGTCCATGTACAGGAAGATGATGCTTTTGGCTTTGGGTGCAAAATGTGGCGGCTTGGGAGCCAGTGGAGACTCCGTGCCCGCTGCATGGCTTGCTTGATGCCCCAGAGGCAGAGGACCCAGAGCCAAAGAACCCAGAGCAAGTGCCCCTAGACCACTGCCAGCGTTTGTCAGCATCTGACGACGACTGATGGCCGGCTGTCGATAGCGACGACAATGATGACGCTTCATGAGAAAGTGCTACGATTGGAGGGATGGAAAGGCGGGAGATGCAGCCTACCTATTGACTCGCTTCAAGTCGACAGTTCTCTGTTCCCAGAGCTGGCAAATCAACAAATTTGCCGCGCAAAGCTCGTTTGTCGGAGATGCGATTTCGCACCCCGGCGGAGAGGCGGGCGTTTTGGCCAGTCGGGATCCGGTGCGTGATTCAGCCTTGGCACTGCGAAGGCAGGTGCCGCCCAAACAACCCGCCCAAACTCCGCATTCGAACAACCCGTCCAAACAATGCGCTCATTAACATTGCCAGATCATGCGATAAGCCCAGATCATGCGATAAGCAATGCCCGCTGGAATCGAAGCCTCATTCATCAGCGCGTCGCGTGGACTAGATCCATCGGTTTAAGAGGACTGTTCGACCAGGGATTCCATGAATCGCTTGAACTCATCGCGATAGACTTGATCGTCGTTGGGGAACATGGCACCGAAGGTGTCTGAATCGGCGGCGCCATGCTGGAAACGACGCTTCTCGTAAACGGGCATGTCCACGCCTGTCACGTGGCGAACGCCGGCCGCTACGATTTGTCCTTTCAGGTCATACAGTTTCTTGTGGTCCCAGTCGGTCAGTGAAACAAAGGGGACGGACTCCGCGATTTCAATCACCGCCGGAACCGCATAGGGGCTAAATCCTTTGAAACCAAATTGGGCAGCCGGTGCGCTGGTGCGGCTGTGCCCACGACTCTGTCCGCCGCTATAAACGAGCGAGTGCTTGACGGCATCGACTCCCCAGCCTTCTTGGTAGAGCATGCGGTTGCCAAGCACGCTGCGGATCGTTAGTTCTGGATTGTCTTCGATAGGATAGTCTTTCAGGTTTTCGTCGCCGCCATCACCATCGATCAGGTATTGCCAGTCGGGATAGCGCTGGCGAATCTCGCGCAACAAAGCGTATCCCATCGTCGCTGATTGCACGTCCAGAGGTTTGTAGTCTTCCATGGACGCGATCGCGTCTTGCCAACGGATGTTGGTGGCATCAACTTCGATGGGCTCCAGCAGCATTTCGAGGTTGATCGTTTTCAGAAAGTCTCGTGCTTGTTGGATATCGCCGGGGTCACCGTTGACCGCTAGCGTGAATGCCTTGATCCGCGACGGCGACTGTCCCCGGCGGCGCAATAAGTAGTCGACCAGCACCAAGACGGAACCACTATCGATGCCGCCACTAAACATGACGCCGATCGGTTGATCCTCGGGGATCTGCACCAGAAACTGATCGATGACCTCAGCCAAGCGTTCAATGTACGCCGCTCCGATGGACTGAATGTCTGCAGGCAGGCGGTTGCGATCCGGCGCGAAGTAACGCGTTAGTTTAGGATTGGGGTCAGGGCATCCAACGAGCTGCAATTCCAGCAAGTAGTGGGCAGGGACCATACGTGTGTAGGAAGGATGGAACTGATCCTCCAAGCCTTCACGCCGCAATTGGTCCAAGATCTCGCTCATTCGTTCGGCGATAATCAGTGCTGGCCCCTCAGCTCGCTTGGCCAAAAAGTATCGCATCGGTCGACCAATGGACCGCGCCATGCGAATCGTTTTGCCGCTTTGCTGGCAGATCGCAAACTGTCCGCGGATCTTGCCCACCGCTTCGGCGTTGCCACTGTTCAAGGCAGCACAAGCCTCTTCATAGCTTGTGTTCAGGAAGATGTTTCCTTCCGGGGCCATCAAGTTGACCACTCGATCGATCAACGCGGGAGACTGTCCCTGAAATTCCGTCGGCTGTTCCGGGTTGGATGGGTTTGACATGCTCAATCCAATCTCTCGTGAGTCCAATGCTGTCTCGAAGAATCTCGTTCACCGGTTTGAGCCGCCCTGCAGGCATCTTCAAACCAATCCGCCTAGGGTCAAGATAGCGGAAGATGGGGTCAGCCTGGAAGGTGATCGTACGAAATGCTGGGTGTTTACAGGGAAACCAGCGGGCTCGGTCGGCGGATCGATTTGGAAATCCCTTGTTTGGTGGATGCGGGCCGTTTCTTGGCCCGCAAAACTCGATTGCCCCACCCGATGAAGGGTCCAGCTGGCGGGTTCAATTTGGCGGCTTCCAATTGGCGTGGCGGAGAACCGATCCAGCCGATGAGGATCAGCCTGGTTGGCTGAGGTAATTGACCTTGGGCAGTTGTTCCGGCCGGTTGATCACTTCGACGCTGATGATGCGGTCGTTCGGCAGGCTGATCTCGTTCTTGCTCTTTTCTTTCTTGGGGTCAACTTGTCGCAATGAGGTGACGACTTCCATGCCTTCGACCACTCGACCGAAGACGGTTTGCGCCTTGATGATCGATGGAATCGGAGCCAGCAGGATAGCGAACTGAGTGCCGGCGGAGTTTTTCACGAATTGGCCGGGGGAGTTTGGGATGGGAAGTTTTAGGAACGCCAGTGAGCCCGCCAGCGGCATGCGAGTGGTTTCTCGTTCGTGTTCATCAGGAATGAACTGGTCTGGTTCCGTGCTGCCGTCACCGGCCGGGTCGCCGGTCAAGATGGTCTCTTCTTTTTTGACCGAGTAAAAGTCATTGCCGTCGTAGGCGCCTTCTTCGCAGAGCGTGATGAAGTGGGCCACGGTTTCAGGGGCTTCATCGATAAACAATTGGACCGTGAAATCGCCTCGTGTCGTTTTGATTTTGACCTCGGGCAAGTCTTTCGCCTGTGCGCGAATCAATTCGATTTCTTGCTTGTATTGTTCGGAAATCGTTTCGGCGGTGGCAAACAAGCGACGGTCGATGTCTTCGACCATTTCTTCTTCTAAATTTTGGTAGATGCGTTTGCCTTCCTCTGGAGCACCGTTGTAAATCGCGGCGCGTGCAAGGGTCAGCAGGACATAGACGAACTGTTCCCGCTGCTGCGACAGGATGCGGCTGCCAATGTAGGCTTTGTAATCATACAGCCCGGTGTCGTATCGGCGTTTGACCATGACCAGGATGTACTGCAACGCATAGGGGTCTCCGAATCCGCTGGTGACCAGATCGAGGGCACTTTCGAACGTGATCTCCATCTGCGCGTGCACCGCGTCGCGGGCGGCAAGGTACGGGGCTTTGTCGTCGATGTATCCGTTGACGTAAAGCGTGTGCTGCTCGCGCATGGCCCAAGTCACTTCACGCAGCGTTTCGGTCTCGGCGTTAAACGCTGCAATCAATTTCTGAATCGTTTCCTGGTCTTCAGGCGTGCGTTCCTTCAACTGTTTGAGAGCGAAGTCAAGCTGCACCTGCATTTGCTGCTCTTGAGTCATCTGGTCGACCTTGCCCTGTTCCATGTCAAACTTGGATTCACCAGGCAGGGGGACTTGGTTCGCTGCAGGCTCGTCAGTTCCCGTGTTGGGCGGTACGGCGGTCGGCGGCAAGGACGCCGAAGAACTGGCAGTCGCCTGCTCGGTCGCTGCTTGCTCGGTCTCAGCACTGGGCAGCGTCGCGGGGGGGGGGGCTTGTGCCGTTTCTTGTGCAGATGCTCGCCAGTCGGGCAGGCACAGAACAGAAACCATCAGAATGGCCGCCAGCGAATAGCGGGCGCGGTCCACGATTTGCTTCATTTGCATGGAATTGAAATCCGAGTGTGGTTGGCAATTCATGGTTTTGCCTGGTCTGGTGGCGGCTGGCAACGTGTTTTTCGTCACCCAGCGTCTTGAAAGCGGCGATTGGCAGGGAGAACCCCACTGAAGTTTGGCACCGCATGCAGTGCTACGCAGTGAGCGGGGAAAGGGTTTTCTGACAAGATATCGCGAAATGCACGGTTTCCAAGCCGTCGTGAACCCGAACCGCCCAGCCCATGCCAGGAATCCGGTTTTGTGTCTATACTTCCGGAATGAGACAACAAAAACGTTCCCGATCTCGTCAGATGGACGACGATGACGAGCCCAATCGTGGCCCCAAGAAGCCGCAAAAACGGCGTTCGCAAAAACTGCGAATCATCGGTGGCTCGATGCGTGGCCGTGTGGTGGTTTACCACGGCGCGGAATTCACTCGACCGATGAAAGACAGCGTCCGCGAAAGTCTGTTCAATATCATTGGGCCCCGCATTAAGGGGGCCTACGCGATTGACTTGTTCGCCGGCACCGGTGCGGTGTCGTTTGAGGCCTTGAGCCGCGGAGCAAGTCGAGCCACCGCGATCGAAATGAATCGCATGGCGCTGCGGTTCTTGCGTTCGACTGCCGAGACGCTGGGGGTTGCGGAGCAAATCAAGTTTCTGGCCGGTGATACCTTTCGCCTAGCCGGACCCTTGCTGGAGCATTCGATTCGTGCCGATGTAATCGATGATACTCCGCGAGTGATCTTCTTTTGCCCTCCATACGCGATGTGGGAATCACGAGCCGAACAGCTTGCCAAACTGCTCAAGAACGCGGTTGAGAACAGTCCACCCAATAGTCTGATCGTGGCTGAATCGGAGAAGCACTTTGACCCGGACGGTTTGCCGCCCGGGCAGTGGGATCATCGCATGTATGGCAACACGCGATTGTCGTTTCTAGAACCGCCGATGGTTTGCGGCATGTAGACCGCTGAGCAGCGGTCTGTGAATGCGTTGCCAGCGAGAACAGGATTTGCCGGCAGAGTGATTTGCCGGCTGGATCCAAGCGACGGCCAGGCGGGCTACTTCAGTGGCTTGACGCGCAAGTTCTTGAAGTACACCACGCTCTTGGGGTCGTGAGCTTGCAGGCCGAAGGTGCCTTCGCCAAGGCGTCGTTCAAAATTCTTGTCAAAGGCTGGCTTGTTCTCCGGCTCGGTGTAATCGACCATCACTTTGCCGTTCACGATCAGCTTGATGTTGCGATCTTTGACAATGATCTCCTGAGTGTAC
The DNA here is from genome assembly GCA_007745635.1 of Stieleria bergensis. Lineage (GTDB taxonomy): Bacteria > Planctomycetota > Planctomycetia > Pirellulales > Pirellulaceae > Stieleria > Stieleria bergensis. The sequence goes on along the minus strand of CP036272.1, from coordinate 3,944,125 downwards.
CACTGGTTGTCTTTCAGGCCCGGATCAGCAATGTTTTCGACGCCGTACAGGCTGCTGGTTTTCTTGGGGTCTTTGTGCGTGATGTTGACTTGGCATTCGTAGCCGAATTTGGGCCAGCCGGTTTCCTGGTACTTGGTGTGAAAGTAAATCCCTGCGTTGCTGCCGGGGGTGGTCTTGACATCCGCTTTGAAGTGGAAGTTTTTGAACGGGGCCAAGGGGCCGCTGTAAAATAAATGGCAGCGTTCGCCGGCGCAGACCAGCATGCCATCTTCGACTTTCCAGGCATCGGGGTTCTCGGTTGCCTTTTTCCAGTTCGTCAGCGTTTTGCCATCGAAGAGCTGTGTGAAACCCTCTTCTTCAGCATGAGCGGTGAACACGGCACTGAACGCGACAACAGCGGTCGTAACGAGAGTTAAAAGTGAAGTTCGCATAGGTGTTGAGATCAATTGGGGCGAGAAAGGTGGGACGAATGCATCGTTGGAGCACGACAACGAAAACGCCAGGCGTCTGATGAAGACAAAGACAGGGGCTGCCGGCATGAAAAAAACGCCTGCCGTGGGACCCACGACAGACGTTATCTATTTTATCTGCGATCGCTCGCCAAGGCGAGCACCTGACTACTCTTTGCCGGAATCAGTCGCAGGAACTTCGTTGGCTTTGATCTTGTCAGCGAAGGTCTTGCCGTCTTTGCTCTTCAGTTTGCCGGCAGCTTCCAGGCCCGCGAAAATCTTTTTCTGAGCTTCTTCTGGGTTTTCTTTGACCCAATCTTTCGGGAAGTCTTCAGCCTTGAGGAACTTGAGGATCGCTCCACCGTACTCGTTGCGCACTTCTTCTTTGTCTTGTTTGACAACGTGGCAGATGTAACAGCCATGCTTACGAGCGGTTTTGACGAAATCCTTGTCGACTTCGTCGCCGCTGAGGTATTTCGCTTTCCACTGCTTACTGAATTCACTGGTGGCCAGTGAAGGAGTGGCGAACAAGGCAAGACCAATGAATGCAACTGCAAACCGTTTCATGCAAACTCTCCGGGGAATTCCTGATCCTGGCGGCTGAGCGTCAACCGTCTCAGGTTCATGAGCCGTAAGACCTAACGCGGGCAGGTGCTTCGGCATTGTTGAATGTGGGGCAAACGAAAATCGATGGTCGCGTCACCATCTGTCGTCGCACACAATTAAGGCTCAAACCCTCAAAAAAGTCAAATCTAACGAGCGGGTTTTCTACAGAATATCTCGATCATTTTACTTTTTTGGGTCCGCGCATGCGAGCAGACCCGGTTCTTCTGCCCCACGTATCTGTCGCTCGAACAGACGTTCCTAGAAAAACCGAGTCGCTCGACTTCGTGCAGCCAATGTCGTCAGGTGCTGCCCCACGCACCCCCAACGAACCGCCTGCAAAGGAAGTTATCGGCTGGCCTGCTGATTGGTTGCACGATCTTTGCCAGACTGAGGGCCAACCCCACTTTTAGCGAAAGCCTCTCCAAGAGTGTCTAGGTTTCGGGGCCGCTGCCACAATGTGGAACCTGATTCGATCAACGTGCGGGGCCGATTTGACGCAACTTGCGTCATTGCAAAGAGTGCGTCACGGCAGGAGAATGCGAACGCTTGCCGCGGGGGGATGCATCACCGCGGCGCTGAGACGCTGCAACGCTCAGACACCGCTGGCCGCCGGTGAGCTGATCGGCCTGGATTCGTCCGGTGTTGGGCGGACTACTGCCGCACCAGTGTGCGGAAGGCTTGATTGAGTTGCTGAGTGATGGGGCCCACCGAGCCATCGCCGATCGCTCTGCCGTCTAACTTGACCGCAGCAATCACTTCGGCGGCACTGCCGGTTAGAAAGCATTCGTCAGCGACGTACAGGTCGTGACGGGTCAGAGGAATCTCGGCGGTTTCAATGCCCGCTTGTTGTGCGAGCTGTAGCACGGCGTTGCGTGTGATGCCTTCTAGAATGCCCGCTTCGATCGGCGGAGTGAACAACTTGCCATCTTTTACAATGAAGATGTTGTCGCCGGTGCATTCAGCGACTTCGCCTTTGTGATTCAGCATCAGTGCTTCGACACAGCCAGCGCGCAAGCCTTCCATTTTGGCCAAAATATTGTTCAGATAATTCAGCGACTTGATTCGGGGGCTGAGCGCTGCAGGGTGGTTGCGAATCGTCGATGCAGTGACCAAATCCAAGCCGTTTTCATAGGCGGAATCTGGGTACAGCGTGATGGAATCCGCGATGATGATCAGCTGAGGATTCGAACACTTAAAAGGGTCCAGTCCCAGTGCTCCGGCACCACGGGTGACGATTAAACGAATGTAGCCGTCGGTGATTTCATTGCGAGCGACGGTTTCATTGACATCATTGGCCATCGTTTCCAGATCGATGGGCATTTGTAACCCAATCGCTCGTCCCGATTCGTCCAAACGCTGCAGGTGTTCTGTCAGGCGAAAGACTTTGCCGCTGTACGCTCGCATGCCTTCAAAAACGCCATCGCCGTACAGCAGTCCATGATCGTAGACGCTGATTTTGGCATCGTCTGGTGCGAAATATTGGCCGTTGATATAGATCTGTCTTGGCATCTTAGATTGACTGCTAACGGTCGAAATGATTGGGACGCTGGAATTGTAGCCCAGCCCGCAGCGAGTGCACACGGGCAGTGGTGAGCCCAGAACGCAAAAAAATAAGTCCACTGGCTGGTGTGCCAAGCCGGATTTCAGTCGACTTGACTGTTGGTCACCGCGGCAACCACGTTGGCGTCAAAGTAGTTGATTGACATGCCTGCATCGACCACGACACTTTGGGCGGTGATGCCACTGCTGCGCTGCGAAAGCAAAAAGGCCGCGGTGTCAGCCACTTCGGACGTCGCCACGGCTTCGCCGCGTGGAATGACCTGTTCGGCATAAAGATAGGAATCCACGTAACCCGGGATGCCGGCAGAGGCGCTCGTTTTTAGCAATCCGGCTGCAACAGCATTGAAGCGGACTTTGCTGAATCGGCTAAACGACTTGGTTAAAAACGCGAGCGATGATTCCAACGCCGCTTTGATCGGTGCCATGAAGCCATAGCTTTCGCTGGCCATGCGCGTGGTGCTGATCCCGATGGTCACGACGGACGCCTCGGGGGAGAAGCAATCTTTCAAGGTGTTGCAGACATTGATCAGCGAATAAGCGGAGATGTCCACTGCTTGTAAGAACTGGGCCCGCGTGGTTTCGTGGAAAGGGCGGATGCCTTCCGGATAATCAGCAAAGGCAATCGAGTGCACCAGCCCATCGAGCTGCACGTTGTCATCGCTTAGCGATTGCCTGAGTGCATCGATCTGTTGCTGCTCCTGAACGTCACAGACAATCACTTTACGGTCAGCCAACAGTTTGGCAGTGGATTGTTTTCGCTGCTCGCTGCGCACGGTGTAAAGCACCGTGCCACCGGCCGATTCAATGGTCTTGGCAATATTCCACGCGACAGACTTTTTATTGGCCACTCCCATGACCAAGAACGTCTTGCCGCGAAACCCTAAAAAGTCAAACTCAGACACGATGCTACTTGTTGATCCGTTGGAGGTGCTGGTTGATCCGAGCGCCCGCCCGGAGCGACCTTACGGCGATGGAGTGGACGTTGGCACTGAAGCGACACTGCAGGCAAAGTCCAATCGTGTGGCCAGCTTGCCGTTGACTTTGACCTTTCCCGTCATGAAGAACGCATTGCTGACTTGGTCTTTCAATTCAACGCTGATTTCAACCACATCACCGGGGTGAACCATGGCTTTGAATTTGACGTTGTCCATCCGCGTTGCGACGGGGACAAGATTTTCTGAGGGCGCGGCTGATTCGTCATCAGCGGATGCCTGTGCGGCCAGACGCTGGTGCAACAAAACAGCCCCCGCTTGCAGGCAGCATTCACACTGAATCACGCCTGGCACAATCGGTTGCCCGGGGAAGTGTCCTTGGAAGAAAAACTCATCATCGAAGAAGCGTTTTTCGCAACGGATCGAATTCTCGTCGCGTTGAAGGATTCGATCCAACAGCAACATGGGTGGTCGGTGCGGGATCGCCGCTTCAATTTCTCGCATGCTCATAAGGCGTCATTGAAATCGGTCTGTTGGAAAGCGCCAAGGTGGGCGGCACGTTTTTATTGCAACAACTTGGTGGTCGATCGCCGAAAACAACAACTCAGGCAGGCAAACCCCTGCGACGGTTGATGGCAGGCCGTTGATTTCAGACTGCGAACTTGCCGCCGCTGATGCCAGTGGGATGCGTCGAGCTGCCAGTTGGGGTAACAAGATTTGCCGCATGAGTTTCGTTTCTCAGTAGGCCTATAAAAATTTGGCCTGAAAACCTACACTAACGTGGCTTTGGGTATGGGTTTGTTCGGTCTGTAACCTATGGTTGGCCACGCCAGACCCCTCCCGATAGTTGCTCGTGTGAATATCCTTCCACATCAATGACTAAGACGTGAATCAAGCTTCCCCCCCTTCCCAGGGCCCTCCGTCGATCTACAACGTTCCCAATGCGTTGACCGGCATCCGGTTTGGCATGGCAATCGCTGTCATGGCGCTTGTTCCACTGGGCTACTTTCTGTCGGCGACCATCGTCTTTTTGATTGCCGTTTCCACCGATTGGATGGATGGCTACTGGGCACGAAAGTATGGCCAAGTGACCAAGTTTGGGCGGATCTTCGATCCGTTTGTAGACAAAATCATTATCTGTGGATCCTTCATTGCCTTGGTTGGTTTGGAAGGTTCATTGATCCAGTCTTGGATGGCCACGGTCGTTGTGGGACGCGAATTGCTAGTCACTAGTTTACGCGGGATGGTCGAAGGCAAGGGCGGTGATTTTTCAGCCAGTTGGCTGGGGAAGTGGAAAATGGTGTTGCAGTGTGCCGCGGTGGTGGGACCACTTGTCGTCTTGCAGCAACCCGATTCGGAATCGCTAAGTTGGATCTCGCGAGTCATTGTTTGGGCGGCGATCGCATTGACCGTTTACTCTGGTTATGACTACACGATTCGTGCTGCCAAACTGATTTCCGAACCTGTGCCTGCAGGCGATGATGCCGCAGGAAGTCACACAGGTCAAAGCGGCGACAACGAAGACGATCAATAGGAGCCGTTGGCTTGGAGACCTTTTGCCAATTCGCTCTTTATGGGCTGTCCCTGCTGGTGTTCTCTTCGGTCCTGCTAGGACTTGTGTTCTGGGTTCAGTATTTACTGGGACGCAGCCGCTGGAATTTGATCGGTGACCGATCACCGGAATTGATCACTCGTCTGCCACAGTCGACTCCGCGCTGGACGTTTGTGGACTTTGTGTTTGCCTTTGGTGTTTCGCTGACGCTGACATCGCTCTTGACGCTGGCGGCGCGGCAAACCAACACCAGTGATGCTGCGGTGGCACCAACCCCCGCGGCTTCGCAGTCCGATGCCGTCGCGGTGAATTCAGACACTGAACCAGACACTGAACCAGACACTGAACCAGACACTGATGAAACCGCTGGCGGTGAATCAACCGCCGAACCCGTTGCGGTGCTTCAGCCTGCGGTGATTGTGATGGGGATCCTAGCCGGTGTGTTGACGATCACGCTGGTGTTGGGATTGATGGCGATTCTCTATCGCACGAACCTCCGTGACATGGGCGTGATGCCTCAAACGGTGGACATTCGGCGAGGGGCTGTGGCCACGGTTTGGATCTTGGCACCGGTGATCGTGATCAACATGATCGTGGCTCAATTGATCCCTTATCATCACCCCGTTACGGACACATTGGAACAGCAAAGCGACTGGCAGATAAGCTTGTTGCTGTTCGTCTCTGCGGCGATCGTCACACCGGTGTTGGAAGAGTTGCTGTTTCGCATGCTGTTGCAAGGCGGGTTACAGGTTGCTGCAGAAGGCTTGCCGGCGGTACCTGGGGTGGACGTGCGGAGCGATTCCCAGGGTGAATCGATGTGGGCTTGGAATCCTACAAAAAGGTGGCCCATTCTGGTTTCCAGTTTGGTTTTTGCGCTGCTGCACCTTGGCCAGGGCGGGGCTCCGATTCCGCTTTTCTTCTTGGCCGTTGGACTGGGATTCTTGTACCAACGCACGGGGCGATTGACGCCTTGCATCGTGGTGCACATGTTGCTAAACGGCACCATGCTGTTGCTGGAATTCAGCAAGATAGGTGCAGGCGTGGAGTAGCGTTAGGGATGCTGGTTGCCGTTTGGATTGGAAGGCAGCGTCGCTCAGTTGTCTCTGCGGTTGATGACATCTTCGTCATCATTGCGGCCCCGCTTTTCCAAGTACATTTTGATCGGGACTTCTCCAAAGCTTAAGTGGTCACGCAAGACGCTTAAGAGATAGCGGCGATAATCATTGCCGAAGGCTTTGGGATCATTGCACATGACAACGATGGTTGGCGGTTCCGTTCCAACTTGTGTTGCATAGTACAGTTTTGGCCGGCGGTTCTGATACATCGGCGGTTGGTGCGCTGAGATCGCGCTGCGTAGCAATCGATTCAGTTGGCCGGTGGAGACGCGCTCTTGAGACTGCTTGTAAAGCATGGTGGCGTGGTTCAGGAGCGTTTTAACGTTCTTTCCTGTTTGGCCCGTGATGAAGGCAATCGGTGCATAGGCCAACGTTGGGAACTGACGCCGTAAGTAACGGACCCAGCGTTCGGTAGGCATCGTGTCTTTCAGCAAGTCCCACTTGTTGACGACAAAGATACAGGGTTTGTAGTTGTCGATGACGTAACCGATCAGTTGCTTGTCAACCTTGCTGGCGTTTTCATTGCCGTCAAAAAACATCAGCACCACATCGGCGCGTCGGATGCTGCGCTGGGCGCGGTGCATGCCGTAGAATTCCAAGTCGGTTCGTTGGCTTTTGCGTTTTCTCAGCCCCGGTGTGTCGATGGCGATGAAGGTCTGGCCGTCGATCTCAAAGTGAACGTCGACGCTATCTCGCGTGGTTCCCGCGACTTCGCTGACGATCATTCGATCTGTTTCTGCCAATGTGTTGACAAACGTGCTCTTGCCGACATTACGGCGACCGACGATGGTGACTTTCATCGATGGATCAGCAACCGTTTGGTCACTCGGTGGCAATCGCTCGACGATCAGTTCCAGCAAGTCCGATCGATTACGGTTTTGCGTGGTGCTGACGGTGATCATTATGCCACGACCGAAGCGATGAAATTCGCTGGCGAGGTTGTCTTGGTGCGGTTGATCCGATTTATTGGCAACAAGAATCACAGGGCGATCCAAGCCCCGTAAACGCTCGGCGACCATTTCGTCCAGCGGCATCAGCCCGGTTTGCACGTCCACGACCAACAGAATCACATCCGCCGAATTGATCGCCAGTTCGATCTGATGACGCACGTCGGCCGTCAGGTCATCGGGGTCATCGATTCCCAGACCGCCGGTGTCAATCAATTCAAAGGCGTAGTCTTCGTCTTCGTCGCGAATCAGAGTCGTCATGCGGTCTCGCGTCACACCCTCGAAATCGTCAACAATCGCCAGACGGCGACCGGCGAGCCAGTTGAAAAGGCTGCTTTTGCCGACGTTGGGGCGACCGACGATGGCAACTTTTGGGATAGGCATGGGAGATTGACAATCGCGTTACTGGGGCGGAAAACTTTTTGAACGTGTTTTGCTGTTCAATGTAAGCCGACCGGTGCAAATGCAGTAGCCCGTGTGGTATTTATGGTGCTATGTCTGCAGAAATCCCCACCTCGCAATCCGAATTTCCTGACTCCAGTACCCAAGCCAGCGATCCCGCCCAGTCTGTTGACGGTCAATCCGCCAGAGTGGTCCAGTCGGGGGTGGCGCCGGAGGGACGCCTCGTGCAATTCCAGCTGGCCGCTTTTGCTGACCACTTGAAGCGGTCGGGGGTGCGGTTTCTGCCAGCGGCCGGCGAGCCAGAAGTCGCCGTTTTGGCAGACCAGTTCGCCAAACCAACGTCTCCGCAGGCCCCGTCGGCTGATCCCATCGAGGCAGCTACGCAGGCTTCAGCGGCTACGCAGGCTCCAAACCAGCCCGCCAGCACCGCTCCGACAACGGCCAGGCCCCAGCAAGAAGCGGTGCAGCAAGAAACCGTGCAGCAAGAAACGGCCCAGCAAGAAACGGTGCAGCGGAAAACGCTCCCGGCTTTGCCGGCCGCTGGATCGGCTTTGCCGGAGATCGGCATTGCGGGCAGCTACACCGAACCGTCGATGGCAGCGGAGAACCGCATTGAGATCTTGCATCAATTGAGTGGGGCCGTTGCCGCCTGCCAGCGTTGCTCGGTATTGGCCAAGTGTCGCAAGCACACGGTGTTCGGCGACGGCAATCCCACGCCTCGGTTTGTCTTCTTGGGAGAGGCTCCTGGACAAGACGAAGATCATGCAGGGCTTCCCTTTGTAGGGCCCGCCGGCCAATTGCTGACCAAGATGATCCAGGCCTGTCGACTCTCGCGCGAAGATGTTTATCTCCTTAACACCATCAAGTGTCGTCCACCACAGAATCGCAATCCATCCGCCACAGAGATCGAGCAGTGCAGTGAATACCTGCAAACGCAACTCAATGTGTTGCAACCCGAGTACATCGTTTGCTTGGGGCTGATCGCGGCTCAGTCGCTGCTGAACTCCGAACTGTCCGTTGGCAAGATGCGCGGCAGGTTGCACAGCTATCACTCGAGTAAGGTCTTGGTCACCTATCATCCGGCTTACCTTTTGCGGAACACCGGTGCCAAGAAAGCCGCGTGGGATGATTTGCAACTGATGTTGCGTGACGCAGGGATGATGTAAAAAAAAGGGGACGGGGATTTGGCGAGGCGGCGGTTGCCTGTTGGGACGGCTGCCAATTCGTTTGACGCCCGTTGTGCCTCGCCAGTGCTGGCGGGAATCTGGATTCGAATCACCGACACCAGCGGTTTATTGCTTTGACTCGATCACGTTTAGCACCTTCGCCGACCGGAGCCCAGCATCTGGGAAACGCCCGGACTCACTTGATTGCTTATTGGGCCGCCCAGCAAGCCGGTCAGGAGTTGCTGTTGCGCATCGACGACTTGGATTCGCCGCGTGTGAAGGCTTGGGCGGTGCAGCAGGCGATTGATGATTTGGCTTGGTTGGGAATCGAATGTCACGGCGCGCCGGTGATTCAGTCGTCGCACCAGCAGCACTACCAGCAGATTCTAGAGCGATTGACTGACGCCACCGCTGGTTTGGCGTACCGCTGCGCTTGTTCTCGCAACGATATCGCGGAGGCTTTGTCGGCGCCTCATGAAAGTCGCTTTCGGGGAGAGGGGCCGATTTATCCAGGCATTTGTCGACCACCAGATGGCAGGCAGGCCAGCGCCGAGGACTCTTATTGGCGTTTGCGAGCCAGCGAGCAGCAGCTTGTGTTCCACGACCGTGTGCTTGGAACTCAGGGGTGTTGTCCCGCCGATGAACTGGGGGACTTTCCCATGACCACCCGCTCCGGTCAAGTCAGTTACCAGCTAGCGGTTGTTATTGACGATCATTTGCAGGGCGTAGACACCGTTGTTCGAGGCAATGATTTGGTTGCCAGTACGTTTCGTCAGTTGCAAATCCATCAGTTGCTAGGTTGGGATCCCCCCGCCTACGCTCATGTTCCATTGGTCCTAGGCGTCGATGGGCGGCGTCTGGCCAAGCGGCATGGCGACACGCGTTTAAGCTTCTATCGGGAAAACGGGGTCAGTGCTAGTCAGGTGGTCGGTTGGGCGGCGTATTCGCTGGGATTGATTGACCGCCAGGAACCCTGCGCAGCACGTGACTTGATCACGCAATTTGACTGGAAGAAACTTTCCGCAGAACCAACCGTCATCGATCCCGTCACCTTGTTTGGCTAGCCCGTGTTCCTATGGTTCCGAATGGAACGGTTAAACAGCGGACGGCGACTTAAGCTGAGGGTATTCCCACAGTGAGCGCGGCGCATTGAGTCGGCGTTGCCGATACCGGACTCTACACCTGAGTGAGATGAGGGTTGTCAGACGTCCGATCATCTCATGTCGACTGTTGTGATCAGGATGATCCGCACAGTCGGCAATCTTGACGTCTCAGGCCAGTATCGGTCCAGGATTGAATTCCTGGCTTGAGACGATCGATGAAGCGCAAGGTCCGTAAGGAGACGTAGCCGTGCAACTAGTTCCCTCTTTCCACCGTGATCGGATTCCATCCTGTCACCTTCGAGCGGCCATCTCCTGCGCCCTGGTGGGGATCTGTTGCTTGATCCTGTCGCCGGTGGCCTCGGCGCAAAACCACAGCGGTTCTCGCTTGCCAGGCTTCTATGCGCCAGCCCATTGGGGGCCAGATGCTTGGGCACCACAGAACGCACCATCATCAATCAGTCATCAGCCCGTTGCATTAAGTCGCCCACCAGCAACGGGTGCGGGTGGCGCCAACAGCATCGCGATCGCTCCCTTAAGTGATGCTGTTGGCGTCAGCCTCCCTAAACCTCAGGCACCCGATCAGGGTTACTTAGACGCTCCGGCCAGTTCCGCGGGTTATGTGCAGGCACCGTCTGTGATGGAGCCCCAGGTGGCCCAGCCGCCTAGCTCTGATCCTCTTGTGGTAGAGCCGACGGTGGACGTGACTGCGTATGGCACAGAAAATCTGATGCCAACTGCGTCCCCCATTCGGCGTTGGTTTGGTGGTGTTGGCGCGACCTATTGGCAGTCGCTCGGTAGCGATGGAACGCTGCTGTTGGCGACTGATGGCGGTGACACGCTGACCACCGCGGGTGATGTGAACGGCTACGATTTTGTTGGCTACGATGCAACGGTTGGCCGCTATCTGTGTTGCGGACGCTATGCACTTGGAATGCGGTTCTTCGCCTGGGACCCAGAGGACCAGCAACACAATGTCGCCAACGGTGGCGCTGGGTTAGTCGTGCCACTCAGTGTCCTGCGTGACGTCTCGATCGATCGTGGTGGTGGAGTTGTCACGGTGTTTGATGACATCAGCAACAATGCCGCGAATGTTTGTGCAGAGAATGAAACCAGCATCCGTGGGTTCGAAGCCAACCTGAGTTGCTTTGGTCTTGGCGGAGCACGTCGTCTGGGACGCTGCGATCCCTGTGGTGGTTGCTGTGGTCCGTTGCGGAGATGGTGCGGCAAGGGCCAGTGTGATTCGAACTGCTGCGATCCTTGTGCACGGCAGTGTGGAGGCCTTTTTGGCCCGCTGGCTCGACCCTGCAATGGATGTGTGCGACTGCGTTCTTGGCATGGTTTGCGTTACTTCCAGCTGGATGAAAACTTTCAAATCGCAGCGGACGTCGATGGGAACTTGGGCTATTCAGCTACGGACCTTTTCTATCAGTTCGAAACGCGCAACGACTTGTACGGATACCAATTCGGTTCGGAGATCAGCTATCAGCTTGGCTGCCGGCTTTCCCTGCAAATCGGTGGCCAGTTTGGCGTCTTTGCCAATGACGTGTCGGTTTTTCACAACATTGGTAACGAAACCGCCACCGCATTCACCACTCTGCAGGGAGCCGGTGCAGGGGACGTGGTCGGTGAATCGTCCGACGTTCGTTTGGCCACCATTGGCGAGTTGAATGTGGGGGCCGCTTATCAGCTGTGCACCTGTTGGACAGCGACCGTCGGTTACCGCTTGCTGAGTGTTTGCGGTGTCGCCAGGCCTGTGGACGAGATTCCAACGCAGTATCTGACGGTGAATAACAACGCCGTGAGTGTGCAGGCCGACGGAGGCTTGATGTTACACGGTCTCCGGTTCGGTTTGGAATACAACTGGTAGAACCGAATGCAGGACCTCGTTGGGGTTCTGCATTGATCATGACGGAATCATTTGGTGTTCGGTGAGCCGGGCGAATCTGCCACGAGATTCGCGGGGCGCATCAATGCCTCTTCATCAGCGGGCCTAGGGGAAACCTGAAGGCCCGCTCTTTCTTTACCGTCCGTGAACGTTCGTAACGCGCGTGCAGGTGCGGCGATCGTCGCTGTCAACGGGTTCGGTTGCACATCGTTTCTTCACCCTTTCGTCATCGATGAGCGAAAGGTCTGGCAGCCCGAGACGGGGAATGATCTGCTTTGATGAAGAACTGATTCAGGGCCAGAGTGTGGATTGTGAATGTGAGATTTTCTTCTGCGAGTTCGATTCAATCGCTAACAGGATTTACACATCTCGTCGCTAAAACATGCGGCAGAGTTGATTCCCCCAATCGCGATTCCGACATCACCAGAAGGATACAGGTATGGAACGGACGTTGCAAAAGGTACGGACGTTGTTTGTCAGTGACGTGCATCTGGGCTGCAAGCATGCTCGCACATCAAAATTCTTAGAATTCATTCAAGGTTATCAGCCCGACACTCTCTATTTGGTCGGCGACTTTTTTGACGCTTGGAAGATAAATTACGGCTGGCACTGGACCACCGATTGTGATCACGTGATCGATCACTTTGTCAAACTGGTGGAGAGTGGGACGGAGCTGTTCTACGCTCCCGGAAACCATGATGCGTTTTTGAGGCAGCCTGGATTTCAGGCGATCATTCCCAGTCGGTTTCCGGATGTCAGGATTGACAATGAGTTTATTTTCGAAAGTCTTCAGGGGCATCGGTTGCTTGTCACCCATGGGGACTTGTTCGACTTCTTTGAAACCAAGGCTCAGTGGGCATCGAAGGCCAGTTCATTCTTTTACGACAGTTGCTTGTTCTGGAACCAGTGGTTCGTGCGCCGGTTTAGAGGCGAGGACAAGAACCCTTACGGCATCTGTGCGCGACTCAAGCAGCGCGTGAAAAGCGCCGTCCGCTTCTTAAGCCGGTTTGAAGGCAAGCTAGTGGAACATGCACAGGACCAAGGCTGTGATGGTGTCGTTTGCGGGCACATCCACACGCCTTGTTTCAAGCGGATTGGGGATGCGTTTTACTTCAATACTGGTGACTGGATGGAGAACTGCACGGGCTTGGTGGAAAGGCACGATGGTCGCTTGGAGCTTGTCAGTTTGTATGGCCAGACGCAGGAGATTTCGCTGCCCGAATTGTCCGCTGATGCTCTGCCGTCAAGTCAGGACACAAGCGAGACATTGCCTGGAATCCCGGCGTTGCCCCTTGGTCAGTCCTACGAACAAGTACAGAGCATCGCCTGATCCCGTGTGCGTTGATCGAGAATGATTTGGAATTTGAAAGAGTTGAGAAAACGATGATTAGTGATTGGATTGGCAGACGCTGTTTTTCGTTAATGCATCAGCGAAATTTGGTCTACAACACGTGCTGGGAAGATCCTCGTTTGGATCGGCAGGCGCTCAAGTTGTCTCCCGAAGATAGCGTGATGGTGATTACTTCGGCGGGTTGCAACGCATTGGACTATGCATTGCAAGGGCCTAAGGCTGTCCATGCAGTTGATATGAACCACCATCAGAATGCATTGCTCGAATTGAAGCTCGCTTCGATCGGCGGCCTTGACTACGAAGACTTTTTTCAAGTGTTTGGGACGGGCATGCATCCGCATTGGCGGGAGATTTACTATGACGTTGTCAGAGGACGGTTGCGTGAACAAGATCAGCGGGTTTGGGATCGGCGCATTAACTTCTTTGACGGCACAGCGAAACGAAAAAGTTTCTACTTTCGTGGCACGTCGGGCACGTTTGCGTGGATGATCAATGGCTATTTGAATCGCCCCAAAGGTTTGCGCGCGACGGTGGAGGAAATGCTTGCCGCGGCCAGCGTTGATCGGCAAGCGGAGATCTATGAGTCACAAGGTGTCAGCAACCGACTGTTCTCCAAGTCCTTGCGATGGGCGCTTCGCCGCGACACCACCATGGCGATGCTGGGTGTACCGCGTAGCCAGCGGATGCAGATCGATTGCGGCTATCCTGGCGGTTTGGGTGGTTTTATTCAGGATCGCATTGAGACGGTGTTTAAGCGGATTCCGTTGCGAGATAACTATTTCTGGCGCGTTTATCTGACGGGCAGTTACACGAAAGAGTGTTGTCCAGAGTATCTCACCGAGGCCGGGTTCCAGCAGCTGAAAGACGGTTATGCTCAGCGCGTTCACACCCATACCAACACTGTCGAAAGCTTTCTTGGTCAACACCAGCAGCCCATCTCTCGGTTTGTCTTGTTGGATCACATGGACTGGCTGTACCACAACTATCCCGAGCTGTTGGCGGCGGAGTGGCAAAGCATTGTCAATCGTGCTGATCGTCAGACGCGTATCCTCTGGCGAAGTGCCGCGTTGAGTGTGGACTTTGTTGACCCGTTGAATGTCCAGGTGAATGGTCGGTGCCGAGAACTGCGCGACTTGTTGGAATATGACCAAGGGTTGGCGGAATCGCTACACCAGCAGGATCGTGTTCACACTTATGGAAGTTTCTACATCGCGGACCTGATGGACGTTGCCGCATGAGTCAATCACAGCAAACACCACCCGACCCTGGCAGACAAAATGCCGTCGCCGCAGTCAGCAACACTGCGTCTGTGTCGCGCCCGGGTGAAATCGAATCGTTGCCACCGCGTGGCGGCGATCGTCAGCAGTCCAACCTTCCGGACAGCGATTGGTCGGGTTTGCCGGACGAGCACGTTGACGCGGATGGTCCGGCGCCGATCGCAAAGAAATCCTTGCGGAGTGATCTGCGCGTGCTCTGGCACTTGATCGCCCATCCCGTTCGTGGCAACTCTCACCAAGAACGCTTAGAAAGCTTTTATCGCGGTCAGGCTGACGACTACGATTCTTTTCGAAGTCGGCTGTTGCATGGTCGCGGACCGCTGATTGAACGGTTGCAGTTTCCCGTCGGTGGCGTTTGGGCGGACCTCGGTGCTGGCACGGGCGAAAACATCTTGCGGGCAAAGCAGCATGTCGGCAGTTTAAACGAAGTGATCTTGGTGGATCTCGCCGAATCGCTGCTGGATGTCGCTCAGCGGCAACTTGCCGACGCAAAAATTGACAATGCTTCGTTTCAGTTGGCTGATGTGACGACGTGGGATCGACCCGATAACTCCGTTGATCTTGTCACATTTTCTTATTCGTTGACGATGGTCCCTGATTGGTTTGCTGCCATTGAACTGGCGCATCGGATCTTAAAGCCTGGGGGCATGATTGCCGTGACTGATTTTTATGTGTCGCGGAAATATGCGTCGTCCAAGCATCGTCAGCACTCCTGGGCCACGCGCTGGTTTTGGCCGGCTTGGTTTGCTGGCGACAATGTTTATCTGAGCTCAGATCATTGTGCGATGCTGCATCGCAAGTTTGAAGTGCAGTGTTTCTGCGAGCGTTTGGGGAAGGTGCCTTACCTGCCCTTGCTTCGCGCTCCGTATTATCTCTTTGTTGGTAAGAAGAGCACCTAGACAATGGCAACGGAAGTGCTGGTGAAGGAACCTGGTCACACGGAAAAAGGTCCAGGCAGACGGTCGGCTTCACCAACGAGTGTGGATCCTGCGGTACTGGAATCGACGGCATGGCAAGAGCTGTGTCGGCGGTTCTTGCGGCATCACCGCAGTCCGTTGAACGTACTGTTCCATTTGTTGACCACGCCGCTCGCGCTGTTGGGGGTGTACATCCTGATCGGCTGGCTTGATCCTTGGCTGATGGTTGGTATCGCGGCCGCTCAGGTTGTGCTGGTTGCCTGCTTGACTCCTGTGGCGATTTCAGTGTTGCACGCGTTGGTTTGCGGCGCGGTGGGATTGGCTGCCTATCAAGTGCAAGCGGGGCCATTCGTCGGTGTGTGCTGTTTCGTTGTGGGTTATTGCTTGCAGGATGCAGCGCACTGGTTGGTCAAGGAGTCGACGTACCAAAGTAGTTATCGAAACGAAGCGCGTTGGGGGCAGGCGTTTCTGGAGCATACGTTGCTGCTGTTGCCTGTCTTGTTGACGCTAGCCCTGCGGTCGCGGCAAAGTCCGCTTCGGATGTTGGTCGCTCGCAAGCCTGTTCTGGAGACAAAATTGAACGCCCAGAGCCAGCGACAGGACTTTGAACAGGTTTTGGATTGGGTCAGGGCCAATCAAACCACCAGCGAGCAAAGCACGCATTGGTGGCAGAGCGACCTTGATGATCAGGCGGCGGAAGCCTTGAGGCGTCTTAGCCGGGATCCACAATTGATCAACAAAATCCGCCGGTTTCACGGGGCTGGTTACGGCGTCGAACCGGTCTCTGGAATGAACGAGGTCTACTTGACGGGACCATCCAAACAGGCAACATCAGACACCGTTTTTTATCGGGGACACGTTGACGGTCCCTGGGCGGTCTTCCCCGGCGCTCGGCTTTATCGCTGTATGTTGGCGCTGAATCAAAACTTGGAAGTGACGACTCACTTTCCCATGGCCTCCCTACGATACAGTGTCCCCGATGGTCATCGCTTGGAACATGGTGATGCGGTGGCGTTTGACTTTAACCGAGAACTGCACTACATCACTCGGAACCCTGATCCGCGGCAAAGTGAAAGTCGCATCAATCTGAAGTTGCATTTCGTCGCGTATCCCGTGCGATTGGCCTGGTATGGAAAGCTCTTAGCAGCGATGACCACTTGGTACGATCAACGAGCCCGGGAATTGTTTCTCGAGACGATTCAGCCAACGGGTTGGTGGGCAGCGTTGAAGACGCAATGGGTTCTGGGATGGACGAAACTCTTTGAACTGGCCGTTCGATTCGTTGGCTGGACGAATTTGGCATTCTTGGTGGCCGTGGGCCTGGTTTCAATGCTAATGAGTGACTGGCGAATCTGGTTGGCCGCGACCAGCTTTGTTCACTATGCGATCTACCTGGGAACTGTTCAAGAACGAACACCGGTTTCCTTTGGGACCTTCAAACGCGATGCCGTGTTCTTTAAAACGGTGTCGCTGTTGCAGTTGTTCGCCGTCTATGCGATGGGATTCCAAAAAGACTGGGGATCACTGCTTGGGGTCATCGGTGGATTTACACTGGCGGGTTATGCCGCTGTCGTGTTAGGTCCCACTCGAACCTTGTTCTCAAGTGAACTGGGGCTAGAGCCACCGGAACGAATCAGTCGTTTTCCCTACGGAGTGATTCCGCATCCAATGATTCTTGGTGCCCTGATTGGGATTGCTTGCATGCTGGGTGCCAGCCCAGTCCGCAAGCAGTTCGGTTGGCTGATCGCGGGGCATCTGATTGCCTACGGCCTGGTCTTGGGCCAAGAGATTCGTCTGTCTGGTCGCCGCTTGACGGCAAAGGTCCCAGCGACTGAAGACAGCTAGTTGCGCGGCGCGTTAAAGCACTGCTCGGGAAATCCCGGTTTCGCGAACGAAGCTGCGAAACGGGATGGCAAATGGCCGCGCAGTGGCAGTTGATTGCCAGCAAAGAGCGGCCGCTGCTGTAGAGCGTTGGCTTACCAACGCAAGCCAAACTGTTCGCCACCGCTGGGGCGGTTGTTGCCGCCTTTCAATGGTCCGTCGTGCATCGGTTTGATGGCGACTTCGCGTGGTGGTTCATCGATTTCTTCTTGAACCGGTTTGACGTCGGCATCGGCGATTTGCTTGGCCTGTTTGATCGAAAGGCTGATCTTTTGTGACTGTCGGTCAAAGGAAAGCACTTTGACTTCGACCACCTGATCGGGCTTCACAACTGCATCAACTTTCGAGACGCGTTTATGATCGATCTCGCTGACGTGCACCAAGCCTTCGACGCCAGCGGTCAATCGCACGAAACAACCAAAGGTTGCGATCTTGGTGACCGTTCCTGTGTGGATGCTTCCGGCAGCGAATTCGGCTTCGGCGGCGTCCCAGGGATTCTCCAGGAGGTCGCGGTAGGAGAGGCTGATTTTGCCGGTCTCTTTGTTGATCGCGTCGATCTTGACTTCGACCTTCTGTCCCGTTTCCAGTACATCGCTGGGGTGTTTGACACGTTCCCAGCTGAGTTTGCTGATATGAATCAAGCCTTCAACGCCACCTAAGTCAACGAAGGCGCCGAAGTCTTTGATGGTTCCGACGGTGCCTTGCATGGTGTCGCCGACGGCGATGGTTTCCAGTTGTTCGGCTCGGCGTTGCTCGCGTTCACGCTCCAGGATCGCGCGACGGCTTAAGACCAAGTTGCCACGGCGTTCGTTGGCTTCGGTGACCAAGCAAACGAACCGTTGATCAACAAATTCGGTGGTGTCTTCCACACGATATTCAGCAATTTGGCTGATGGGAATGAAGCCGCGAACACCGCCAACCTTGCATTCCAGACCACCGCTGTTGCTGCCGGTGATGATCGCTTCGATCACGGAGCCTTCTTCCAGATCCGACCAGTCGTCGACAGCGATCGTTGCGCCTGGGAGCGAGCATTGGTACAGTCCATCGGCGGCGCTGCGTCCGCGAACAGCCACTTCGATAAACGATCCGATTTCGGGTTCCGCTTCGGTGAACTGTTCAAAGGCGACAACGCCTTCGTCCGGTCCGCCCAGCGCGAGGTAAACGTTCTCGTTGTGGATCTTCAGCACTTTGGCTTGGATGCGAGCGCCGTCTTCCAAGGGTTCCTTGCGATCCGGCATGCCAGCAGAACCGCCCAGCATTGAATCGACGTCTGCACCGGCGAGTTCAGCATCAAGCAATGCTTGAAGGTCATCACTGAGGTCGTCTCGCAGAGATGGGACGGCAATCCGAGTGGGCTTGGCTGCCTTGGCCGATGCTGTTTCGCTCTTTTGGCCGTCACGTTGTCCACCCAGGCGTGGCTTGGGAGCCTTTTTCTTTCCCTTACCGGGTTTGCCTTTGGAATCGGCAGCATCCAGTTGTTCGGTCGTGACCGTAGGAGAGGCAGGTTTGCTGACGCCAAGACCTCTCGCTGCCAGTGGCCCGCTTCCTGCGGTCGATGGTTTCGCGGTCGACGTTTTCGCGGGAGATTCAGTGGCCTCGCCTGCCAGAGTCTCCGTCGCGACCTGCGATTCCGGTGCGGCTGGCGCTGCTGCCTGAGGTTCGCTGGTTTCGACGGCGGGAGCAGAGGGATCGGTGGGTTGCTGTTCGTTACTCATCGATGCAAACGTGAGGTAGGGAAGATGTGAGCCATTGAGTGGGTCGCGAAGGCGTTGGTGGAGGTCGGCGGAAACTTAGGTTTTTTGCCAACAGCCACGATCGCGTCGCAGACTTTCGCCGGTCTGTAACGGTGCAGTCTAGCAACGCCCCGCGAATGTCGGTAGTCTGCACACAGTCAATCCATCTTTCACCTCTGTTTTTCCGTCCGATGCCAGAATTTTCCGAATTCAGCTCCTCGCTTACCGATTCTTTCTCTGCCGAATTGACCGCTGCGATCGGTTCGGCACCGCTGCCGGCTCTGGATGAAGGTTCTGCAGTGCACGGTCCGCTCAAGACGCTGCTGCAGGGCGGAATCGGCGACCATTTGATTGATGTGTCGCCAACACGTCAGATGGAGCTGTTGAGCGCGTTATGGCTGGTCGCTGGCGACATCCATCTGAGCCATTCCATCAGCCAAGATCTGCCCAGCGCCGAAGGCAGTTTTTTGCACGGCATCATGCACCGTCGAGAAGGTGATTTTGGCAACGCAAAGTACTGGTTCCGCCGCGTTGGGGCTCATCCGGTGTTCCAACAGATCGCTGAGGTGACCGATGGGCATTACAGCGACCCGTTCGATTTCGTTGACCACTGCCAGCGGGCCTCGGCTGAGGGCCAGGCCGATCGCTGCATGGAGTCTCAATGGGCCGAGTGGCAGGCACTGGCCCAAGTCATCATTGATGGTTAATCCAGATCACTTGACCTGGCGCAGTGTGTAGCGGTGCGGTTTCGGTTGGGCAAGTTCGTAGAGTTCGTCCAGTTCAGCCGCAGCTTTGGCTTCCAGTTCAACGAGCTGTGCTTCGAAGCCTTCCATGGCGGCTTCGTTTTTGGCAACTTTCGCGGCCAAGCCCTCACGCGTCTTTGGGTCGGATGCTTCGCTCAAGGTCCGTTGACTGCGTTGCAGGTTGCGGAACTTGAACCAATGCGTTCGCAGCGCTCGCACGGTTTCGCTGCTGCGTGTCTGATTTCGGCTCACAACCTGAGCGGCCTGAATCGATTGCGGCGTGTTGGGAAAGTTTTGCAGTTCAACGTGGTTGGCGAGCTGAACGTGGGTGAAGCTGTCAATCACGGTGCCGTCAATTTGCAATTCATACTTGCCGGGTTCTAAGCCGTGCACTTGGAATCCTTCCCGGCTAAAGCGATGCCCAATTTTCAGCATGTCGCGAGCCGCTGCGGTGTCTGTCGGAGTCACCCACGGCAGTGAGTGGCCAGTAAAGACAAATTCGATTGTTCCGTCGGTGATCTTGAGATCCGTCACGGTTCCGTTTTGAACACGGGCTTTATAGCTTTCTTTGAATGGGGTCAGGACAATGTTGGACACGCCTCCACGCAGACCCAGGTCTTCAAGCCAGGCAGAGGCCATGACCAACTGTCCGTCAGGACCGGGGTGAATCGCGTCCTTAATCATGGTGTAATCAGCATCATTCAGGCGGGCTTGACGCGTCAGGTTGTTCAGTGGGCTGAACATGTCGATGGATGTCATCGAGCGACGGTCCGCTTCGCCACGTAACCAAGTGCCATAGAAGGCCAAGACGGCGTTGTATTGGCGCAGCATGTCTTCGCTGCGCTCTCGTTTGGTGGCGCGAGCGGCAACGGCATCAAACATGGTGGGAGTGATCGGGGCAATGGCTGCGTCGGTCGTTTGCAGACGCTCAAGCAATTGAGTCATGTCAGCCTGGTACATCGCGAAGACTTCAGGATTGAAGGGCTGATAGGAGGCGTCATTCATGCCCAACAGAATCGTGACTAAGTCAGGTTGCTTGGAAATCACGTCGCGGTCTAAACGCTGCAAGGCATCCCAGGCTCGGTCGCCTCCGATGCCCGCGTTGTGAAAGTGAAGGCGTACCTGTGGATAACGCGTGATGAAGAAGTCCTCAATGTATTGTGTGTACAGCACTTGGTGCGTGATGCTGTCTCCGACAAAGACAACGGTGTCGTCTGATTTTAGTGTTGAATTGGCCAGCTTGATTTCGGCGTGCTGGGCGAGACTTGTGCAGATCATCGCTAGGCAGAGGCCAGCGGCTATCAAGAGACGTTTCATGGGGGTTCCGGTCATGGGGCGGGAGGTAAAGAATTGATCGGGCAGTGGCGGAAGGATTCACCTGTTAATGGATGCGTTCCAAGCATCACTGGAATGGCCCCAAAATACACGAAATTGCAGCCCAGCGACGTCGGTAACGTGCGAGCACGCACCAATGCTCAGAAATTTACGTCGGGTGCCGTGCTTGCACGCACCAGTCAACTGCACTCTCCCGCTTGCGA
>CP036272.1:3898875-3922203 GCA_007745635.1 Stieleria bergensis | reverse complement strand
TAGTGTGGTCCGCGGCTGGCTGGCCTACTATGCCGTCCCAGGCAATGTGAGCCGCCTACGTCGATTTCGGGACGAGGTTAGCCGTCTATGGTTGCGTACGCTTCGTCGTCGCAGCCAACGGCATCGCTGGCCTTGGCCTCGCATGAAACGGTTGCTGCTGACCTACCTCCCTCACGCCAAGGTACGCCACCCGTATCCAGATCAACGATTTCGCGCCCGAATCAAGGCAGGAGCCGTATGAGACAACACTCAAGTACGGATCTGTGCGGGGGGCGGCCGGAAACGGCCGTTCCTACCGTGACTGAAGTGGTTGGCAACGCCAACCGCAAGCAGCCACAACGAAACCCTCCCCGTTCGGCCATTGAGACCATCAATGCCCCCGCCTTGCCAATCGTCCCATTCATCATCGCGCCACCACCACACACCGTCCGACCCTTGTATGTTGCTGATGGGGTGTGGCGAAGGCCAAAACGGCCGATGCAAAACCGTAGGGTGCCGTGCTTGCACGCACTCTAGGGACGCAACCAGGGAGCCAGGATGCCGGAAACTCCCGTCACCAACAGCAATAGCAACGTGACTTGACGCAACCTTTGTCGACCCAAGCGGTTGCCAACACGCAGGCCCAAGCGTGTTGCCAGGATAAGGAGCGGGAGGGTGGCGATCGCAATCAGCGAAGGCAGCAGAATGTCATACTGCAAGGCCAGCAATCCAATCACAGGAATCAGGCTGATGGAATACATGCCAAATAAGAATGCGCGCATGCGTTTCGCGGACCAATCATGTGCCGTCACCCAAATCACCATCGCCGGCCCGCCCATGCCCACCACGCCCTGAAGAAACCCGCTGGCCGGGAAGGCAATCCAGGCCCACACAGGATGCAGATTCTCTTTGGGTTTCGGACGAAAGCCGATCGAGAACACCGTCATCCCTAGCACAAAGGCACCTACAATTTGCCGGATGTGGTTGGAGTTGTAATGGATCAGCAAATGACTGAGCACATACAGGCCCAGCGGAAAGAAGATGACGCGACCAATGCCAGGCCAGATCAGAGTGCGGATGTCAATGGAGGCTCGCAGGCTGTGAGCCCCGACCAGGTTCTGTGGGACGGTGGCGACCATCAACGCCGCGCTCGCTTCGGGAACCCCGTAGCCCATCATCAGCAGCATCGGAATCACCAACATTCCGCCCGCAAAACCGGCTGCCGCTTGAACGAAAATACCCAGTGCCAGCACGAGCATCGTTAGGGCGATGTACAGCAGATCATTGATCGAAACGGAATCGACTAGCTGAGACAGCTGCTGCATAACGGAATCGCTTAAGTCCGGTTGCTAGGTGGCACTGCTTCGCTACGACGTTCTTCAGTGGAGGTGGACTCGGTGGCACTGGCGGTCGCTGGCAAGGTGCCTGATTCGTACTCTTTGAGCAAACGATCAAGAATCCCGTTGACGAACCGAGGGCTGTTCTTGTCCCCGTATCGCTTGATTAAAACGACGGCCTCGGCAACCGCAACTGGACCAGGAGTGACCGAGAACAGGATTTCAAAGCCAGCCATTCGCATGACGTTGCGGTCGGTCGCTGGCATTCGATGGATGGCCCAACCTTTGGCCAATCGGGCCAAGTGTTGATCGACTTGTTGGCGATGATCCAGCGTGCCGCGATAAAGTGATTCGGCGAAGTTCGTCAGGGCGGCGCGGCCGTGCAGCCGCGAGTTGATGAACTGACGCGCAGAGGTGTATTCTCGCGGCTGGTTGAGATCCGCCTCGTAAAGGAGTTGCAGGACAATTTCGCGAGCACGTCGGCGGTTAGACATTCGGGGCACTCAAGGAGTTGAAACAGGGAGAGGTATGATAGCTGCCGACGATCAATCAGCCCGCATTGTAGCAATGAGCCCGCATTGTAGAGGTCACAGCGGTGGGCGCCGACTGAGCATTGGCGTTTCATTCACCCAGGGCAGGAAACTCTCCCCAATTTGCACGCTGCGCCCGGTTCTACTGCCTGAACGTGACGGCAAGGCCCCGTTGCAGGTCATGCGAACAATCATCGACAGGGGCCATCGCAACCACAAAACGCTTGCGGTTGGGGAAGCATTGATGGCTGCAAAGAAATCTTCTCTCAGAAAATTCCGCCAGCGGTTGACGAAGTTCCGCGGAGACGGATAATACCCCGCTGTGAGTCCGACACGGATTAGGCATTCGCCTGCTTCTGTCACTCACAGCCTGAATTTGATCACTACACGAGAGATTCGTTGGCCGATCATTCAGTCTCCAGAAGGGGGTATAGCTCAGCTGGGAGAGCGTTACACTGGCAGTGTAAAGGTCGTCGGTTCAAGTCCGTCTACCTCCACTAACAAATGAAAGCCGCCGTTCAATTGCAATCGGCGGCTTTTTTCGTATCAGTGGCTGGATTCAGAAAGTTCAATCAGTTTCTGCAACTTCGCGGCAGAACACTGCAAGTGACTGTGAGCAAGACACTTACTGAGTTCAACCGTCCACTTTCTTCAATTGCATTGCACGCTTGATCCTTCATTGGTTCGATCCCTAATCGGGGGGCGCTATGCACATCGAACCCCGTCCCCACACCGTTTGTGGCGGAGGTTTTGTTGTGCTTGGTGGAGCAACCGGACGCCACTCACAACTTACGTTCCAAGCGTGCGGCAGTGATTCAGCTTGAAATGACCGCGGGTTCGTTGGCGATCCCTGGCACAACGGACCCGAGTAGGCTGTCACGCTGAGAAATCCTGAAAACGGGCAAATCGCAGCAAAAATCGTTCAGCCGACCAGATCTTCCAGCACGCCCGTACTGTCACCGTGGCTCTTCGCTGTGACTCCCATCTGGCTGAGAATCGTCAGCCACAGATTGTTCAGTGGAGTGCCGGACGGGCAAACAAAGTGTTCGCCCATTTTGATTCCTGAAGATGCTCCCGCCACGATGGTTGGGCAGTTATCCAGGTTGTGGCCGGTACGCAGGTTACTGCCGTAAACCACGCATGTGTGATCGAAAAGGCTGGATCCGTCCGCTTCTTTGGTGGCTTTTAGCCGGTCTAAGAATCCGGCAAAGAGTTCGCTTTGGATCAGGTCGCGTCTTTGGGACGCCGCCCGTTTTTCGTTGTTGCCGTGGTAGTGGCTGATGTCGTGACCGCCCACTGTGATCTCTTCGCTATTCAGCAGACTCTGGACCGGTTGACGAAAGGTCATGACTCGGGTGCTATCCGTTTGAATCGCAGCAACCATCAGGTCGTACATCATGTTGATACGGTCACGGCCGCTTTCGACACTCGAGGGCTCTTTGACGGTTGGAGCCGGCCTCGGGACATCTAATAACCACTTATCTTCTTTGGCAACACGGTTTTCCAGATTACGGATACTCGTGAAATACTCGTCGAGCTTTGTGGTATCCTCACGGCCAAGTCGTTTCTGCAGTTGCTTTGCGTTGAGCATTAAAGAATCGAGGACGCTTCTTCGCTCCTTCAGTTGTTGACGCACCTGTTCAACGGAACCACCCTTGTTGGAAAACAGATGGCGATAGAGAGTGACAGGGTGATCCTGCCCACCGATCGGTTTGCCTTTGGCATCCCACGCCAGGGACAGCCCTGGTCCGTGACCATCTCCACTGACACCGGAATGACCGTTGACCTGAATGGAATCAAAACGGGTGTGCCTGCCAAACGTCGCGGAGGCGACCTGATCGGCGGAAATCGTGTTGGAAAAGCTGACGCCAGGATGAGCAAACCGATTGGCACCCGTCAGCCAAAACGTGCTGCCGGAATGTCCGGCATCGTTATAGAGACAATGCCGGTGCCACAGTCCCTGAATGATCGAAAAGTCTTCCTTGTGGCGTTTCAGCGGCGCCAGGCCGTCGGGCAGTGCATAGTCCCTGCCGATGTCAGCCTGTAGCGGATACCAGGTTTCCTCCGTCACTCCCCAGCCGAAATTCAGAAAGATCAATCGCTTCGGTGGCGCAGTGACCGGTGGCGTCTGGGCGAATAAATTAAGAGCCGGAAGCGCCAGGATTCCCGTCGCTGATTTCAAACAGGTACGTCTGTCGAACATGATCTGTCTCTCTACTTGTATTGAAAAGTCTGGCTCTGAACCAGGGCGTGAATGAATGACCGAATCGCGTAATCATCTTGTTTCGCATCGGCCACGATGGATTCAACCAGGTTGGAATCTGAGAAGCCGATCGTGCGGCCCATTCCATATTCCGCGAGCGCGGTGGCAAAACCACGCGCAAATTCATCGGAATGCGAGGCAATGATTCTGCGTAACTCAAGGTAGTCTTTGAACTTTGGGCCTTTGTGGAGTTGGCCGGATGGATCAATCTTCCACTCGATCGTTTCCGTCTTTGCATCGTCTCCGTCGCCAGTTGTTGCTGTGAATTGAGCTTTGGTGCGCCAGAGGCCGACGGCGTCGAAGTTCTCCAGGCCAAGTCCGATCGGATCGATTTTTCGGTGACAGCTTGCGCACTGAGCTTCTTCCTGGTGAATGCTCAGGCGGTCCCTGACATTCACAAGCTGATCCTGCAACCGCGAGATCGCCGGAACATTGGCTGGTGCCGGCGGCGGCGGATTGTTCAACAGTTTGCGTAACACCCACGCACCTCGTTCCACCGGGCTGGATTCAACGCCGTTGCTTCCCATCAGGTGAATGGCAGCCATCCCCAACAGTCCGCCTCGGGGCGACGACTTCGGCAGATCGACCCGCTGAAACTTGTCGCTGTACCGCCCTTTGATCCCATAAAACTGGGCGAGCACATTGTTGATCACAACATAGTCGGACGAAAGCAGATCTTTGATGCTGCGATTGTGCTCCAGCAGGTATTGAAGTGTCTCGTAGATCTCATTCCGCACGGACATCTTGACGGGGATGTCAAAGGTCCGATGTTTTACGAAATCCACATTGAAGAAATCGAGCCGCTCCATATCCAGCCACTGCTCGGAAAGTGCTTCAATCATTTCCCGGGAACGCGGGTCGTCCAGCAAGCGATCCGTTTGTTGGCGAAGAACTTCGGGATCAGACAACTGACCGGAGTCGGCGAGCTTGGTGAGGGTCGGATCGGCCGGAGCACTCCACAGAAAGTAGGAGAGCCTCTGAGCCAGTTCCTGCTGGCTGATCTCTTGTTTCTCGGCCAGCGATGATTCAGCTTTGTAAAGAAACATCGGCGAACCCAGGATCGTCGACAGAACGTCAGTGACCGCTTCACGGTGAGTCATGTCATCCCGACTGGTCATTCGGTCCTGGTACATCCCGACCAGACTGTTGATGTATGCTTCCGAAGGGGCCGCTCCACGAAAGGCCTCAGCAGCGAACGCTTCCAATCCCTGCTTCAGGCGAGCGGGAGAGACTCCGTTGTTGCCGCCCCAAACCAGTTCACCCTCAGCATCATAGATCTCGATCCAGTAGCTCTTCAGGCGGTTGATGACGGTGGACGAATCGTTGCGATTGTGGAGAACGATTTTGTCGATTGGCATTTCACGACCGAGATCGACCTGCCACCACTCACCTGGTTTCGCGTCGTTTTTGGTGTGATTATAGGTCGATAAGTCGCCGTCGTTGACAAGTTGAGGGCCGCGACTCTGAACGGAGCCGTTGGTCGAGCTTTGAGTCGCCGTGCCAGCGAGGCCAACGTTCTTCTCGTTACTCATCACTTGGAGTTCACGCAGGTGCAGATGGTCGTTACTGCCGGAATCACCGTTCACAACGCGTACCGTTTGACCGTGAACCGAGCCCGTTGGAATGGTGATTTGATCCTGAACCGGTGTCCTGAAATGAATGCCATCGCCCAGTAGTGACGCCACAGCTTCCATCGCTCTGGATGCGGGTTCGTCTATGTGAGGGATCTTCTCAACCTCAACCCAGTCAATCCAGAACGCGTACTCGGGGCCATAGCCGTTTCGTTTCTTCGCTTCGGCGAAAATCTTACGTTTATTGGAAAGCTGGTAGTGGATCGCTTTTTCGCGCAAATACAGCTGCCTGGCGGAATGATCGGCGCTCTCCAGGATCTTACGAGTTAATTCGATTGTTGTTTCAACAATCTGTGGCTCATCCATGGTGCCCGTGATTTCGTGAGCGCTGAGCAGATCCATATTGCGCACCCGGACACCAAATTCCAGGAAGCGGCGTTCCGGCGGAGCATCCGCTGACCGAGCTGCGCGAAAACGCACTCGATACTTACCTGGTGACCAGTTTGCGGGAACAGAAAAGGCGATGTAGTAAGTGGGCAGATTCGAGGGATGCAGCGTTGGCACCGAGATATAAGCGCCTTTGTCGATCGCCGGTAAATCAAAGTATCTCTTCAAATACGGTATGTGATAGGCCGTTGACGTGGCAAACTGATAGAGCCTGTCGGGGCTGTTGAAGAAGCGAAACTTCGGTTCATCGGGAACGGGCGGTGCGCCTTTGATCTGGTCGTAGAACAGGTGAAACGGTTTGCGTTTCGGATCTTTGGCGACGGCTGCGTCATACGCTGCCTTGTTCTCGGGACGAGCGACCACTTCGGCCAGCTCTTTTCGCCACTGACTGGCGGCTTCGGTCTTCTCGAAATGATCGTGGTACTGCTGCGTCAGCAACTCCGCTTCGTGGCGAAGGTAGTGAGTCGTCTCCCGGGAAAGATATCGATCGATACTTTCGTCCAAAGCAGCCTTGCCGAGGCTCAGGTAAGATTCCAGCTGAGCGGGTGAGACAAACAGGTTGGCCCCGTTGGTGTCGAAATTGCCGAGACCGTGATCGGATGGCAACTCGCTAACGTCAATTTCGACACCGAGCAACGCTTTCAGAGAATTGCCAAACTCGCGACGATTAAGGCGGCTCATCGTAATTCGACCATGCCGATCGGCCATGCGATTGCGGAGCTCAACCATGGCCTGCGCGAGGTTGTCTACGAGATCGACCTTTTCCTTGTCCCTGAGCTGCTCCGCGTCCACAGGCGGCATTTCGCCTGCGTTGAGAACGTTAAGAATCTTCTGCCATTTCTCCGCATCCTGCGAACGGCTGACGACCATGGGCAGATTATCAACTCGGAACTTGCCTTCTGCTCCGTCGCTGCTGTGACAGTCAGCGCAGTAGTTTCGCAAAGTCTTCAGATGCGAGTCCGTGATCCCTTTCAGCGGGACAGCATTTTGCTCGCCCGATTCAGCACAAGCAACTTGCAGCATTCCTGATAGGAACAAAGCGGTGAACAGCAGTCGTTTCATATCGCGAGTCCTGATTGGTTAACTCCTGAGAGACTGCCGGTATCGATGCAATCTTATCATTGAATCATCAGTTCCAGACATATCCATCACAAATTCGGCTTGCGCAGGGCAGTCATCGCGACGCGGCGTCAAGCGAACTCCCCAGGGATTCTCGGTTGTCATGTTTTGTCGTCGCGCTTTCGCATCCACTTTTGCCCGAGTCACTCCTGACCTGTGGGTGAAGGGCGCCAGAATGTCACCGAGATATGCTGCTCAGGGCGGTCTTCCGTCGCATAATAGTAGGCGATGACGACCGTTCCGTCGCTGCGTACTGCTGCGCGTGTGTAGCCGATGTCGCAATTGAGCGCATTGTCCCGGAGAACGATATGATCGGACCAGGTTCGTCCCGCATCCCGCGAGATCTTTGCCCTCAAACCATACGGCTTCGAACGCCATCCATAGATTGCAGTCACGACATCGCCTCCAAGGGAGAGAAGCGAGATGGGATTGTCGGATCCGCGTTCGATGGTGCTTAGAAAGCTCCAGGTTTCGCCATTGTCTCTTGTTTCGTAAAGGTCGGACCATCGGTCGCTTCCAACCCTTTGTCTCACTGCGCACACATATCGCCTGTCGCCGATCTGCAAACCAGACGGCATGATTGCGTGCCTGTAGGTGTCTGTCTGAGGGACGACTCGACTGCGATCCAGGTAATCGTTTCCGATCCACGAGACGAATGCGAATCCCGGGGGATTGCTGTCCATACGGGCAAGGAAGGAACGGGCAGGTGCTTCATCCTGAGGCAACGTCGAAAGGAACAGGAACGCTGAATTCCGACTCGTGATGATGTAGTTCGACCTGGCATAGGCCTTGTGATTTCTGAACGCAGGCAATCCAAACGGGCCGTGCCAATCTCTGCCACGGTTTGACGAAGTGAAGTAGGACTGCCGCCAGAGCCGCAGCGCAAAGTCCTGCCCCAGGAAATTCATGTCAGGATCGGCAAGTTCACTCAATGAGCGATCTTCAACCTGCCATGTCGATCCACCATCCTTGCTGCGACTAAGAGACTCTCCAAGACGAGGAGTCATCGTATGATGCCGGCTGCTCGGGTTAGGATCGTGGGTCCAGCGCTCATAACCGACAAGAATCTCGTCGTCCCACATCCAAAGCCCCCCGTTGGCAGGCCACCCCGCAAACTCCCCGTCCTTGTGATAGGCAATGACATGCCGAACATTCGGTTCAGCAAATGACGTCTGCGACATCATCAACACGCAGACCACCGAAGCCGTTTGCAATCCGACCAATAGCCGCCGGCATCCGAACGTGTCATGAAATCTTTTCATCGCAAACATCCTCGCGGCCTCACGCAGAATTCGATCGCGCGTCTTGATCGCGCGGGGTTGCTTTGAGGGCCTCATATGGTCCTCAAACACAAACAGAGTACTTGGTAGGGTGTTGACACTGCTTCGTGCGTGCCAGTGGCCTGGCGACGGTTAGCGCAGCTTCAAAACTATCGAAGCCGCCCTCCATCATACATTAGGCCGCCTGCCCAAGCCAAAATCTATCCACAGATTCGCCTGACGAGGCAGTAATCAAAGGGTGCGGATGTGTGGTAAAGAAAACCATTTCATTTCTTTCGCAAATCCATCGTGCAATTCGGATCAGGCGGGACTGGATCTCCCACCTGATTGACTGGATGGGTATACAGATACCTCCAAACACGGTCCCACTTTTCTCTGCCGCGCACGACGATGGTATGAGCTTTACGAGAACTTTCCTGAACATCGCAGTTGGTGATCAGGCGGCGGGAATGGTTGAACGGCGATTGAGTATCGTCGACGTTCACGATCGAGCCAAACTCGGCCAACCCTAACATTTGCCAGGAACGGCAGTAGTGATCTCCGGTCCAGCCACCGTCGAGAACGTGTGTAAACCCGAAGTAACGATTCGCCGGAGTTGCCGATTCAAATCCTTGCCACGATTCCAGCTGATCGCGTGGGCCAGAGAACATCACGACCCGTGCGACCTTTTGATGCTTTGCCCAACGCGCCGCAGTGGTCGAGCCGTGCGAAATTCCTGAGAGAATCACCTTCTCCCAGAGCAGATCGCTTTGGTCATCGGTTAGAAACTGCTGCCAATTTCCCTCGGGATGGTTCTCTGCGAGCCATTGAACAAAGTGCAGGGAACGGGCCGCGGCACCATCGGATTTGGGAATTCTTACCAACGGACTGTGATCTTCGCCCGTGGCGGCTTCGAGTCGAATGGCACCGATTGCTTTGCCACTATCCAGGGCTTCGGCTTCGATCTTTGAGAACCAACCATTGGCATAGTGCGGTTGAATGCCGTGGAGTCCATAGCTGGCGATGCTTTCAAAAAGCTGCTGGTTGTGCCCCATCAGCCAAATCACCAGTTTACCTTTCGATGGAACTCGGGTGTCGACAACGGCATGCTGAAGATCTTTGGGTTTCCCCTTTTCATCGGCAAATACATAGTTGATGGCAGGATGTTGTTTCGCCTCCGGATTGATGTCACTGACTCGCGCGGACAGGTCGTAACGTTTTCCCAGCCGAGGCTCGAGGAAGGCGGCTACGGTTTTGCCGAGGAACGTATTCCCTTCACCGCTAAAATGGCAGTCGTCAGGCTTCTGTAATTCGGCGAGGCGCGGCGAGATTGCCGCAAACAGGTCATTGACCTCTACCTGTTGTTTCGCCATCACATTTGCGGCCGCCGCGTTGCGCTCGATCACGGACGCTGATGAATACTTACCCGGCACATCGGGTAATGGTGTGGTATTGGCAAAGATCAGTTTTGCTCCGGTTCCCTGCATCCGGGTGATGAGCTGTTCGAGGCGACCGCTGTAGTCGGCGAGTTTGGTTTTGCGATCGTGGATACCGAAATTGAAATGAATGATGTCCCACTTGCCATCGCCCAGCCATACATCCATTTTCTTCAGCCCGGTGGCAGTGGGTCCACAGTTCGCTGGCGCACGATGCACGTTCGCTTTACCGGCCAGCTCTGAGCGAACAGTCTGGGTGTAAGCGCGAGAGACAGAATCACCAATCAGCAGCACTCTCGGCAGGTCTGGATCGTCTTCGACAAAATCCCAGGCATTCGATTGCCCTGCCACCTTCTGCCGCTTGTGAATCGGCAAGTAAAATCCGCCCAACTCAGATTGCAGCACCTTTTCCCAAGCTTGTTGCTCTGGCGAAAGAGTCGCCACCCAGGCTTGGTATTTCGTATCCAGCTCAGCGACGGCCCTGGCTTTCTGTGCGGCGGCCTCAGCAGCGTTGGTGGGTTCGGTTTGGGTTTGAGCGGCCGTCAACGAGACGAAAGCCACGAAGACCAGAATAAAGATTGTGGTGGTTTTCATTTGTTTACTTGGAAGTCAATTCAGTCTTAAACTTACGTTCCCGGAGGACGCCACTCAGTCTCTGATCAGGCGCTATGTAGGAAAGGATACCATTGATTGCCGGTAGCAATTACTCGCCGTGGAATATGTCGCGTCCGTGTTGACCGGGCGTGCCATAGTTAACCAGCCGTTGTTAAGATTCTTACGAAAGTGAACTGCGTGAGGTCGATGCAACGAATGACGCTTAGTTTGTAAACATTCGCCGAAGGCGTGGGATCTAGATGAGTCGATCTAGCGTTGGGGTGGGTGGATTCCGGCTTCAATACAAAGGACTTCTTTCATCGTGCGGTGATAGAGCCGCCCGTTGGCGTAAATGAACGAGGACAGCGGATTGGCGCGATCAAAAGTTTCCTGGTGTAAGTCGTCGCGATTTTCTTGCTCACGACCGACCTCATGCCATCATCCGGAGCCTCAAGACGCCGATCGCGAATAACAGGCCGAGAATGATACAGCGATCAATGACGCTAGACTCCCGCAAATAGAAATTGAGATATTTCGGTCCGAAGCCTCAGTGAGTCCGAAAGGTGTCGCTCGCGATCAGCGACAAGACGAGGTCGCGGAATCCTTTCTCACTTTCGCGGTTTTCCTTGACGATCTTGGAGATCTCTGCCTTTTCGGCGTGGTTGGGGAGTCGTCCGGTTGCATACGTCATGAGTTTCTCAGCGACACATTGCGAGAACTGATCGATGTTCGCAACGGCCCATTGTTTCAGTTCGATCGCTCCCTGGACCGTCGAGCCATCAGGCAGAACAACGGACGCATCGATCGGCTTGTTCGCTTTTGGCCACCGGGTTCGCCAGCGACCGACAGGATCGAAGTTTTCGAGTGCGAATCCAAAGGGATCGATGCGTTTGTGGCACGCGGCGCATTCGGCGTCTTTTGTATGAGCGGCCAATAGTTCTCGCGGAGTTGTTGCCCCCTGAGTGTCCGGAGTCAAAGCGGGAATATTATTGGGCGGTTCCGGCGGAGGCGTTCCCAATATGTTTTCCAGAACCCAGACGCCGCGCAGGACTGGTTGTGTATCGACACCATTGGCCGTCGCCATCATGATCGCGGACTGGCCCAGCAGTCCGCCGGCACGCTGCCCGCGTTCTAATTTGATGCGCCGAAGTTTCCGATTAGCCGTGCTGTCTTTTGTTAACTTGATGGGCAATTGGTAGACATGTTTGGCAAATAGCAACGATGTATATGTGAAGTCGGGGTCGATGAAATCAGTCATTGGTCGGTTTTCACGAAGCATTGTCGCGAAAAAGTACTCGACTTCACTACGAGCCATATCGACATACTGCGGCGTAAACCGAAGCTTCGGGTCTGGCATGATTTCAGGCAGAAGATCCATGTCGAGCCACTGCCCGGTGAAGTCCTTGACGAAAAAATCAGACGCTCTGCCCGGCATCAGCCGATTTGATTCCCGTTTGAGTACCCAGTCCGGCGACATTCGCTTTCGGTTCGCGAGATCGACAAGCACAGTGTCTGGCGGCCCGCCGGTCAGAAAGTACGATAGTCGCGTCGCCAAATCGTGGTCATCAAGTTTTCCTTCGCCGAGCGAACGATATAGAAACCGCGGTGAAATCAGAATGTTGCGAATCAGCAGGTGCATGCCCTCATCGAACGAATGTCCGGAGTCCCAGTGTTCTTTGGCAACTGCCAGGTAGCGGTCCAGGTCTGCGCTATCGACCGGCCGACGAAACGCTCTGGGTAAACTGGTTTCGAGCATTTGACGCGCGAACGCTTCGTCTGACATGCCTTCTTTTCGAGGTCCGGTGATCTTTTCTTGGCGTCTTTTGCGTAGAAGATCCTTCGGGCTGTCAACAAGTTTCAGCGGGCCTTCAATCTGTAGCGAATGGATTTCGAGTGACGGACCGTACTCGAAGTAATAGTGGCACAGCGAATCGGCGATCGATGTCTTTCCACTCTTGGTGACGAGTTTAAAAAACGCTTCAGCCGATTCGGAATCAGCGGAGACACCCGTCAGATCGAGCTCCGGATCGTTCATGTGTTTTGAAACGGAATCCCAACCGACACGACCGCGCAGCGGTGCAAGACTGATGGGCTTTGCGTTTCCGTTGGGATAAACGACTTTCAACCACGCTGCTAGAAACTCTTTGTTGGCTCGTGCTATCTTTTCGAAGCCGTCGCGAATCGCAGGCGGATCGTGGGTCATCTCGGCGTTCTTCCAGCGGAACAACACAGTTTCGCCTTCGTAGAGGTTTGCATCGAAGACAGCTGTTTCGGGCTCTTCGGAACTGACTTCGATTTCTTTCAGCAGCCGAAAGTTCTGAACTCGAGATCGTTCGGAAGCTGCGACCGGGCGGGCGTAAACTTCCAGGATCATTGGATCGTCAAACGACTCGCCGCGATCCGAAAGGAACTTTGACGCGGAAACCGAGACGCGATACGTACCGGAATAGTTGAGTTCAATCCGGCTGGGCCACGAACAGCTGCGCATGACGTCGTTGGCCCGGGACGCCAGTCGAAGCGTTCCGTCGCGGACCGTGGCGGCTGAGAAGCTCAGGACCATGTCGTCGGGCTTTGCAATCCGAACGGATGACTTCGGCGCAGGGTTTTTCGGCGGGTAAAGTTCTTCGGCAATTTCCCAAGCGACTTTGGAATAGGCTTCCATCAACGGTGGCGACACCACCAGGCCTTCGCCAATATTGGTGAATCCGTGCAATTCGATATCGCCGGGAAAGCCCACAGGAAGTTCGAATTTTGGCAGGTCAAACAGCTTCCGAATTGTGGCTTGGTACTCTGAACGGTTCAGTCGACGCGGCAATGTTCCGCCAATCGATGTGTGCTGCAGGAGTTTGCCGTCTAGCCATTTTGTCAGCGATTCACGCTCCGCCTTTGTGGGTTGAGCTGCGTCCGCAGGCGGCATGATCTGCTGAGCGTTGGCATTCAAAACACGTTCCCAAAGATCGCGATTTTTCGGGGCGGTCCAGTCGATGTGTTTTGATGAGAGATCTATTTCGCCTTCGGTCGTAGTCGCATTGTGGCATTCGACACAGTACTTTTGCAGGATTGCCGACGGCTGGCTTGGAACGGTTTCCGCTTTTGCATGTGAGTACGTTAGTGCAATGCAAATCGTAGCCACCATCGCCAGTGGGTCGGGATATCGCTCCGTTCGCTTTCTGGCTTTCGGTTGCGTCATGAAAGAACCTCGTTCAAGTTCCCCGACGCATTTGAGAAATTACCGACTTCCATTCCAAGCCGCTGCATCAGTGTCACATAAAGATCACCAAGCAGCGGTGGATTTGACTTCGACTGATCGGTGGCAACATGTCCTTGATGGTTGAAACCGCCGCCAGCAACCAGCGTCGGAAGGTTTCGGTTGCTGTGGCGGCTGGCATCGCCCATTCCTGTTCCCATCAAAACGATCGTGTCATCAAGAAGTGACACGCCTTCTGCATTCTTCTTTTCCTTCAACTGTTTGATGAACTTGCTAAAGCAATGCATGTGTGATGTTTCGATGGCGACGAGATCGCGGAGCATCGCTGGATTGTTGCCGTGGTGCGACAAACCGTGGTAGCCGGAACCTAGCGGTCGTCCGTCGATCGAAAACACTTGGCCAAGTCCATCAAGGAACAGCGAAATGACTCGGGTGGATTCCGTTTCAAGTGCCAGAACCATCAGGTCATAGAAAATCGATTCCGCTTCCATCTGCAGATTGGGCGTGATGGGGTCGTAATCTGGCAGCTTGTACTTCGGATCGGGGACGGGGACATTGACGGTCTGAAGCTGCCGCGTCATGCTTTTTTCGACGGCGCGTACCGAATCGAAATACTCGCCCAATTTCTGGCGGTCCGCTGCCGGCAGGTTTTGCTGAAGGCTTTTGGCATCTTCAAGCACGTTGTCCAGAGCGCTCCGGCCGCTTTGCAAATAGTACTCCGTTCTTGCTCGGTCTTCCTTTGACGCAAAGAGCTGTCGGTAAAGAACGCTGGGTCGGCGGGTCTTTGGCAGTGGAATTCCCTGCCGCGTGTAACTGATGCTGTTCGCGCCCGACTTGCCAGCTTCGCCAGCTCCTGCCGTGAGTTGAAGAGATGGAAATCGCGACTTGTCACCGATCGAATCGGCGATCATCTGGTCGAGCGAATAGCTCTTGGGCGACTGACCACAAAGAAAATTGCTCCAAGCGGCATGCCCATTTTGCGAACGGTGATCCAGTCCGGAAAAGACCGTGAAGTCATCACGGAAGTCGGCAAGCGGTGACAGGGTCGCCGGAACTTCGTAGTCCTTCCCGGTCTTCTGCGGATAAAACGCTTTCTGATACCAACCGAGATAACTGCCAATCGCTACGAAGTTTTTTGGACGAGCTTCGTCGTTGCTTTTCGTTGAGCCGAAGGCTTCAAGTGCCGGAAGGGCAAGCGCCGTCGTCCCGGCACGCAGAATGTGGCGGCGACTTTCGACAAAGGGTAGATGTGGCATGGGCGTTCTATGGCGGGGCTTCAGTCTCTACGACACGTAGTTTGCGTCGCGACTCATTTTAGCTGAATCATTTTGAATTACGATCGTCTGCGATTAACACAATTCTATGTGTTGGTAGTCGGCGGGTAGCAATTTCTCGCGCAGCGTGGGAGTAGCCCTATTGAAGTCGCGTACACGGCGTCCTCTGTAGTCTGCGATTTCGAGTCGCGAATAGAATAGAAATGAAAACGTACGCGGACTCTTTTTGGTGAACCTGGAGGAATGTTTCATCTCATCGGTGGCCAACACTGTCTCATCCGCAACGGCGTAAACCGAGAGCAGTGAGATACCAATCATCCAGAGCATGATTCTCATGTGACGATCTCTTTCAAAACCCCCGTGCTGTCACCATGACGTTCGGCGTTAACACCGACTCCGCGAAGCATGGTCAGCCACGCATTGCATAGCGGGGTGTCTTTGGGCACGACGATGTTTTCGCCAAGCTTAATCCCCGCTCCACCGCCGGTGAGCAGCGTTGGGCAATTGGAAAGGTGGTGACCGGTGCGAATGTTGCTGCCGTAGGCCAACGCGATGTGGTCGAAGAGGCTACTGCCGTCTGGTTCTTTCGTGGCCTTGAGCTTATCGATCAGGCCTGCGAGCAATGTGCTGTTGGTCAGATCGCGTTTTTGTGAAGCGGCCAGTTTTTCACCTTTGGTGGTCACGTAGTGGCTCATGTCGTGAGGATGAACATCGACGCCAATGCTGCTCAGAAATTCTTCGCCACCGGGCTGCCGATAAGTGATCACTCGCGTGCTGTCAGTCTGAAACGCGGCGATCAGCAGGTCATACATCAGGGCGACCGATCCCTTGCCTTCGACACCTCCACGTGGCTCACGGATCGGAGCATCAGGCCGGGCAACGCCGATCCACTTTTCTTCCTTGCTGAGCCGAGTTTCGATATCGCGAATGCTCTGGAAGTACTCGCTGAGTTTTTCGTTGTCATCTTTGCCGAGGCCGCGTTGCAGCGAGCGTGCGTTTTCCAGCACGGTATCGAGCACGCTGCGTTGTTCGGCAAGGCGGGCCTTTTGTTCTTCGATCGGAGTGTCATCGTTGGAAAAAAGACGGTGGTACGCCTCCACTGGATCATTCAATCCGGCGACCGGTTTTCCGTTTTGATCCCACGCCATCGACAGGCCGGACCCGTGTCCCGCGGCGCCCCCGCTTTCGCTGGTGTTAAGTTGAAGCGAAGAGAATCGGGTGTGCATCCCAAGTTGACCGGCGGCCACCTGGTCGGCCGAAACCGTGTTGTGCATGCTCTGCCCGGGTTGAGCAAATTTGTTGGCACCAGAGAGCCACCACGTGCTGCCGGCGTGACCTTCGACGGAGTATTGATTCCACAGTCCCTGGACGATCGAAAAATCTTTCTTGTGCCGCGCGAGCGGTTTCAGGCCCTCGGGAAGAACGTAGTCCGGGCCAGGAGTTTTGATGTCGGGATACCAGGTTTCTTCAGTGACTCCCCAACCAAAGCCGAGAAAGACCAAACGCTTTGGCGGCGTGGCAGGCTGTGCCGCTGAAGCGAATCGGCGGAAACCGAATGACTCAAGAAAGGGCAACGCGACGAGAGCGCTGCTGGATTTTAGAAATTGACGTCGATGGTTCATAAGTTTTACTTCGTTTGAAATTCTTGACTGCTGACGATGGCGTGGACGAATTCTCGAAAGGCGTAGTTCTCGTTCTTCGACTGCGAGACGACCGAAGTGATCAGAGTTTCATCGCTAAAACTAACCGGTCGTCCCAACGCATACTCTATTAGGCCCTCGGTCAATCCCCGAGCAAAGTTCTCTTCTTTCGACGCAAGAATATCCCGCAGTTCAAAGTAGTCCTTGAAGGCGGGACCGTTGTGGAGTTTGCCGGACGGGTCGATGGTCCATGTTTTCTCTTTGCCCTTGACCGGCTTACCTTCGTCATCTTTGACGATGTAGGTGTTTTCGGTGCGCCATGAGCCGACGGCGTCGAAATTCTCAAGCCCCATTCCGATCGGGTCGATCCGGCGATGGCAGCTGGCGCACTGCGCCTCTTCCTGATGAGCTTGCAGGCGTTCTTGTGTGGTTAGCACTTTGCCCGCCAGACGAGCGATTTGGGGAATGTTCGCGGGGGCTGGCGGCGGCGGATCATTGAGTAGTTTGCGCAGCACCCAGGCACCGCGTTCGACCGGGCTGGTCTCTTCGCCGTTGCCGCCCATCAGACTGACAGCGGCCATGCCGAGCAAACCTCCACGCGGCGAGCCCTGTGGAAGTTTGACGGGACGGAATTCATCACCCGTTACGCCTTCGATGTTGTAGTACTCTGCCAGAACACTGTTGATGACGGCAAAGTCAGATTTGAGTAAATTCGAGACGCTTTGGTTTTCACGCAGAAGATAGGCGACGGTTTCGTAGATTTCGTGCCGCGCCGCCAGCTTCGTTGCGTTGTCGAATCGACGATGCTTGACCAGATCCACTTGGAAAAAATCAAGCCGGTCGAGTCCAAGCCATTGATAAGCGAAGGCATCACTGAAGCCTCGCGACCGAGGATCGTCGAGCAGCCTTGTTGTTTGTTCACGCAGCACATCCGGCCGAGCCAGCTCTCCCTTCGCCGCAAGCTCACGAAGTTCGTGATCGGGCTGTGATCCCCAAAGAAAGTAGGAAAGCCGCGTCGCCAATTCGATGTCGTTCAGTGGACGCGGCTTCGTTTCCAGATTGGGTTCGGCGAGATAGAGAAACATGGGGGAGGAAAGCACGATCGCCAGGCTTTCTTTGAATGCCACCACCGGATGATCTCCCGCGTTCAGCCGCGTTTCATATCTTCGAACCAAGCCATCGATGAACTTTGTTCCCGGCTCTCTGCCGCGAAAGGCCTCCTGCGCAAACCGCTCGAAAGCACCGCGTACCGCCTCCAGTTCCGGAACTACCGGCTCTTTGGTTTTGTCGTCCAACGACAAGTCTCCAAGCATCGCTAGCCCGGGCGGTTGAACACGATCTTTGTCGGGAATCCGCTCAATCTCCACCCAGTCGATCCACAGGGCATAAGGTCGCCCCTGACCGATCTCCATTTGTTTGGCTCCTTCCTTTGCCAGCAGCCGTGTGACCAGGAAGTGGTCGTGCGTGCCTTTCTCTCGAAGATAGAGAGTGCGGTCGGCTCGTTCGGCATCAGCGTCGCCGAAGTAGAACGGAATTTCGATGATCTCGGGCGACTCCATCGTTCCGGTGACTTCGTGAACGCTCAGTGCCTGACTGCCGCGCGGATTCACGCCGAATTCGATGAAGCGACGGTCCGGTGTTCCCTGACCAGTCAGCGCTCCTCGCACACGAATGATGTAGTTTCCCGCGGGCCATTTGACGCCGGATGGATAGCTCCACGGAAGAAGAAATGTGATCGCCCCATGCTCCAGTTTGGAAGGATGCTCCGTTTGTAACGACAGATACATCCCGGTGTCGATCGCGGGCTGTTCGAGATAGTACCGATGATAGGGCAGCCAGTAAGCAGCGAGCGCACGATTGGCTTTGTCCGCATTGTTCTCTTTGGTCTGGAAGCCAAACGATTCCGGCGAGGACGCACCGGGAATCTGTTTCCATAGACGGCGGAAGTTGCCTTCTTTGTTGTTCACCTGCGCACGAAGGTTTGCGACGATCTCAGCGTTGTCGGGCCGCGCGGCAGCTTCTTCGACCTGTTTGACCCACTCTTCCGCACGGGCCTTCGCGTCGATTTGAGACTCGACGAATTTGGCCACTTTCTCAGAGATCGCTTCCGTTTCGTAGCGCCAAGAGCGATCCTCCGTCGCCGCCAGTTCGCGAGCGAAAGCGGCATCCAGGGCCTTGCGCCCGAGGCTAAGGTATTGCTCGAACTGATTCGCCGACATGAACAGGTTCGCGCCGACCGTATCGTAGTTACTCGACCCGGTGTCGGACGGTAATTCGCCGACCGGAATTTCCACGCCTAACAGCTCACGAATCGTGTTTTGATACTCGCGCCGATTCAACCGCCGCATCGTGATCGCGCCCTTCTGATCCGCAAGAAGCTTGCGCGCCGCGACCATGGTGTTGGCGAGATCATCAAGGAAGTCGGTCTTTGCTATATCCGGAATTTGCCCCTCGCCTTCCGGCGGCATTTCGCCGGCGTTCAGCGCGTTGAGGATTTTCTGCCAGCGTTCGGCCGTTTCAATGTCGTTGATAGTGAACGGCAGGTCGTCAAGGCGAACGTTGCCGTGGTGTTCGTCGGCATTGTGACACTTGGCGCAGTGTGATTTGAGCAGGGCACGATGTTCGGCGGGCATCCTAACCGAGGGCTCAGGCGTATCCGCCCGCAGAACGGCACCCGAAACA
The DNA here is from genome assembly GCA_007745635.1 of Stieleria bergensis. Lineage (GTDB taxonomy): Bacteria > Planctomycetota > Planctomycetia > Pirellulales > Pirellulaceae > Stieleria > Stieleria bergensis. The sequence continues at coordinate 3,902,864 of CP036272.1, read as the reverse complement.
AAGACGGCGAAAAGAACGGCTGGAAAGGGTCGAAACATGTTGTGGTTCTCCAGTCAAAGACTGCCAGCGATCGAAATGTCCTAAGGATCTTTCTACGATTTGGAAAGATGCGTATGTAGTGAAGTGCAGTGCAAAGCCTTTACTTAAAAATATAGGTCTCAGGCATCGCCTTTTTCAGTTGATCGACTCCGTCCCAGGTGACGTTTGTGCCGCGCACACTTAGTTTGTTCAGGAAAGTCAGTTTGCTAAGCGCTTCCACTGAAGCATCCGTGACATCTTTCAGATCGCGAAGCCGCAGCTCCCGGAGTTGCTCCATCTTCTGAAGAGAACCCGAACCAATGCCTTCTTTAGTGATCCCCCTGCAATGGGAGAGATAGAGTCTTTCCACGTTGGTGAAGCCCTGCAACGCAGGTAGAGACTGGTTGTTTAGGTCGTTAAATTCCAAGCCTAGTGTGGTCAGGTTCTGCGCGTGATTCGCAAGCTGTATCAGGCCGGGGCCGCTGATATTGTTCTGCTGAAGACCAAGCGTGGCTAGCGTGTCGGGCAGACGCAGATGAGAGAGCTGATCATCAGAAAGTTCGCTGGCGACAATCTCAAGACTCTTCAAAGCGGGCAGTTCACCAATCGCTGCAAGCGCCTCGTCCGAGAGGGTAGCGTGAGTTATCGTGAGATACTGAAGCTTTTTCCAATTTGCCAGTTGCTTGATTTCGGCGCCTGTAATTTCGCGATAGCCGAGCGTCAAACGATGAAGTCGGCGGCAGGCTGGCAAGTGCGTCATAGCTGCTTCATCGATTTCGCAGGGTAGTGCCAGTGTGCTAAGCCGGGGCAGTTTTGCGAGGTGCACGAGATCGGCGGAATCAATAACCGCATCCAACAAATAGAGGCCCTCGAGTGTCTCTTTCTCTTCAAAGTAACTCAGCGATTTTCCTGTCACCCGCGGGCGGTCCGGGCTCGATGCGAATTCAGGGAAACAATACATTGGACCGGGCTGACCCTTTTTCTTCCAGCGCTCGATCGGATTCACGTGGAGATACCTCAGCCCAGGCAAGGCCGCGATCGACTTCATACCATCGTCGTCGATGTGGGGCTCGTGAAGAGCGACCATGGTCAGGTCCGGCGTGCTTTTGGTTAGGGCGATCAGATCATTATCTATATTTGGACCCCAAAGACCGATATACCAAAGCTTCGGCGGATCCTCGCTTGTCCATCGCATCCGCGTGAATGGTTTTGGTTTGCTCGGAAGCACGCTGGCTGCATCGAAACGCTCGACCGCATGTTTTACTTCCGGTGTGGTCAACCCGGCCGGAGCGATGCCAAACGGCTTCAGTGTTTTCGCCGGTTTAGGCTTCGCTGCGTTGACCGCGTCTGTTTTATTTTGGGCGAGACTTGTGGTCGCGAAAACAAAAGTGACCAGCCAGACAGGTAGTAGATATTTCATAAGAAAAGAATAAGTCGTATTTGCAAATTGATTGTTCAAGCTAACGCACTCGGCCGATTGTAACCCTGACGTCGTCCACGTATTGGTTTTCAAACTTAACCGCTGGCGGAGCGAAGCCATGACTTCGAGCGGCTTGATGATCAGCAACATGCAGGCCGATGAGGAGAAACTGAGCCTTAGTCGGCAAGCGCATCTCGACATCAATCTGCTGCCAGGCGGCTTCCGGCGACAACACTTCACGCCGTCGAGCTGAAGCCAGTGAAGCCTCCTCCATTCGGCGAGTTGTTCCGATCAGCGTTCGCCATGCTTCAGCACTGGCAGGCACCTCTGCCAATGCGTTCACCGATAGATTCCCAATAAAGCGGTCAGGATCTCCAATCGAGGTGCTGGAAAACATGGCCTGAACGGTGGCCAACGCATCGCCATTGGCAAGCAACGAGCTATTGCCTCGGAGATCAATCACGCGATAAATGTCCGCCACGTAACCAACGGGATTCTCCTTGCCCGCATAGTCCGCACGCAGGAAACGCAATGCGCGTTTTCCATCGAAAGGCTCGACACTGGCGCAGTCAGCGATCTCTACATAATCCCCACCCCACGCTTCCAGATCGACTGGGCCACCCACTGACTGTGGAACCGGCCCTGATTCAAAACTGTCACGAAAACTGGTCAGAAGCTTTTGTCTGCCGGTTTCAGTAGCGGCCCAAATAGCGGAAGTGCAAACAACACCGATTAACAAACCCGCTGCCGCCGAAATCCACGGGCTGGACAACATCGAGTGCTTGTGATTGTCGGTACCGGCTCCGGCACTCAAGCGTAGAGGGCTTGGTCCGTGATCGAACTCTGCACTATCAATAACGAGGGAAGGCGCAGCGGCGAGATCGTGCAAGCCTTCATCCATCGTCGCGAGCTCAAGGTAACGTTCCCGAGCAGCTTCGTTGGTTTCGAGAAGCTTATTCAAAGCCTCCAGGTTCTCAGGCGAAATCGCTCCGCTCAGGTAATCCTCAATCAGTTTCAGATCGCTGTCGTTCATATTGTTTCTCCTCGAAGTGCCTCCTCGACGCACTGTTCCAATGCGCGGCGGATGCGCCAGAGTTGTTGGTAGATCGTATTCGCGGATTTTCCCAATTCGGTCGCCAACTGATCGATCGTCGATCCCGGCTGGTAAGCCGCCATAACCAATTCCCTGCTTGCGAGTGGCAACTTTTCCACGCATTGTTGCAGTTGATTGAGGCGTTTTTCCTTCGTGCCAGATTCCACCTGCTCCAGCGATTGCTCCGCCAGCAGCTCATAAACGTTTTCACTCAACACCAAGCGATCCCGAGCATGTCGCCGACGGAACATCAGGACTTCATAGCGTGCGATCACACAGGCCCAAACCGGGAATTCGTCCGCGTTTTCCAGCTGGTCGAACTTTCTCCAGGCCGCCAGCGAGACGTTCTGCATGATCTCATCAACATCCTCGGGCCGTGAGATCCCTGCGCCACGAACATAAGCGCGAATCACCCTTTCGTGCCTGGTCAGAGCACGGACAAAACGTTCATGAAAATGCGGTGATGGTGATTCGTTCGGCATGGCTTCAAGCAGAGACTACCGTCCGGTCTGGATTCTTATGATCAAAGTCAAAATTTTGTTGTTGGTCGGGGAATGCCCGCGAGCCACTTAGCCCGTGTCTTGACCTCTCCGGAAGCGACCATTCGTGAACCATCTTCGGACTGACGTTCCGGTCTATTGTGGCCAGTTCATTCGGAGTTAGCGATCGCCGATAGATCTGGACATCTCATACAATCCACCGATTCAGTACTTGCGTGACTCACCTTGCTGACGCCCATCAACTCGCTCGAACGCTCGCAACCGACTTCGGTTGGACCACCCGCTCGATTTAGAAAATTGGCTCGGACGCTGAGGTTGGGCACACCTCATGCAGCCCAGGCTGTATTACTTATGCTCTGCCCGATGGATGCGGTCAGTCCTGCGATTCACGCGGTCGCCATTGCCCTGCTTGAGCCGGTTCAGGACTTGCGTGACGCGAGCGCGGCTGACACCCAAGTGGCGAGTGAGGGCAGCTCGGCTTTCAAATTTACCGGAGTCCAGCAGCGACTGGTAATAGCGAGCCAGTCTCATCCGATCACGACGCGGTTTTGGGGGCGTTTGGCGGCTTCGGTATGGCGGAAACCGGGTTCCATGGATAGAAAACGATTTCACGCGTTTGACGTAACTTGTTGGTACCAAAGGCACCTAACTCGATGAATCCGTGGTGTGTATGGTGACCGCCTCGGGGAGCTTTTCAGCTATCTGACCGAATCTTTATCGGTTAACAACTGGGTGGGAAAGAGACTTGGCCAGCCTCGCTGCTTCCAAATTCCACGTCGCGATGGCCCCCGCAAAAAGTTCTACTGGTGTCCTCGATCCTCCACTTCAAAAGGCATTCACGTTTGCAAACGTGGATGCCTTTTTTCATTCGTCAGGCGTCCGCGCAATCAAATCTGTGGCGAACGCCAAAACGGCCGATGGCAAAACCGTAGAGTGCTGTGCTTGCACGCACCAATGA
>CP036272.1:3646320-3898865 GCA_007745635.1 Stieleria bergensis | reverse complement strand
ACGATTTCGCGCCCGAATCAAGGCAGGAGCCGTATGAGACAACACTCAAGTACGGATCTGTGCGGGGGGCGGCCGGAAACGGCCGTTCCTACCGTGACTGAAGCGGTTGGCAACGCCAACTGCCAGCAGTGACAACAAAGCCCTCCCCGGCCGGCATTGAGACCATCAATACCGCCGCCTTGCCAATCGTCCCATTCATCATCGCGCCACCACCACACACCGTCCGACGCGCCAGCAAGCGGGAGCGGCTGTGTTAGATGTCAAGCGTTTTGTGGATTTTCCCATGCTGTATTTGTTTTGACCATTGTGTTGAGTGTGATGAGGATTTTGCGCATGCATGCGGTAATAACGACCTTTGGAGGCTTGCCTTGTTCGGCCAGTCTCTTGGAAAAGGCTGCGATCGCTGGGTTGTATCGGCGAGCACTCAGTGCGGCCATGTAGAGCGCCGATCGCACTGATCCACGGCCTCCAAAAATCGAACGCTTGCCTCGCATCTGCCCGCTGTCCCGGTTGAACGGTGCTAGTCCAACGAGCGAGGCGATTTCCTGTCGGTTCAGGTCGCCAAGCTCTGGTAACTCTGCAATGATCGTTGCTGATGTCACATCGCCGATACCAGGCATCGTCCCAAGTAATTCGGCGCGATGCTTCCAGTCATCATCAGACTGCACAAGCTTTTGGATCTCACGATCAATCATTTTGATGTCCTTGTTGATTGCATCGAGAACGCGCTGAATACTCTTGCGAACCGCTCCGGACACGGCTTGTCCCTGTCGGTTCTTCTCGGCAGTTCTGGTGCCGATCAACTGTCTTCTTCGAGTCACAAGCTGATCCAATTCACCCTGCAATTGCTTGGTTTTGGCGACGGCTCGAGGCCTCGTCAATTTCCCAAACAGTGCGATGATGCGTGCGTCGATCTTGTCAGTCTTTGCCAATTTTCCAATCGCTTTGGCAAAGTCTCTCACTTGTCTCGGATTGACCACAGAGACAACATGGCCGGCTTCAACAAGTCGCACAGCGAGTGGACGTTCGTAGTTGCCAGTGGCCTCAATTACGATCAGGCAAGACTTCGCTTCTGGCAACAAATCCACTAGCTCATCAATTCCCTTTGGATCATTGGGAACGACAGTTGTCGTGGCTTGTTCATCAAACGCGAGATCAAGCTTGGCTTTTGAGACATCGATTCCGATAAAGTGTTGAAAACTCATCTTGGATGTATCCCTTCCTTGCAAATGCGAGCTCGAGAGCTTGTCTCGGCTCAGGCGGCTGTTCGGGCTATTTACCAAAGGCCGACGACGATCCAGCTCCCGCACAGTATCTGCGTTGCAGCACTCGAGGGTCAACGATCTGCCGTCGGCCGCAGTTGCTTTAGCCTCTTCGCTACGCTCAGAGGCTAAAGCAACTGCATCTGTAGTGTCCAACGAAACACCACTAGAATGTAACATACAAGGGTCTTGCTGATCGGAGAACCGTGGCTTACGCCAAAACGGCTGATTGCGTTGGCTGATGCCGAGACTATTCGTCGGTGACGCAGCCTTCGCTGGCGGTTTTGACGTTTTTGATGTATTTGTACAGCGTGCCGCGGGTTGCTTTGAGTGGTGGTGCTTGCCAATTCGCTTTCCGCTCGGCGAGCTCTTCGGCACTGACGTCGACATTGAGTGAATTGGTTTCAGCATCAATCGTGACGATGTCGCCGTTTTGCAAAAGCCCCAGCGGTCCGCCCAGTTGAGCTTCCGGTGTCACGTGGCCGACGATAAATCCATGGCTGCCACCGCTGAAACGACCATCGGTGATCATCGCCACGTCGGAACCCAAGCCCGCGCCCATGATGGCACTCGTTGGGGTCAGCATTTCAGGCATGCCTGGTCCGCCTTGAGGGCCTTCATAGCGGATGACGACCACGTCACCTTTTTCAATCTGCTTTTGTTCCAAGGCTTCCAGCATCAACTCTTCACTGTCGAAGACTTTGGCTGGGCCGGAGAAGGTAAGGCCTTCTTTGCCGGTGATTTTGGCCACCGCACCCTCGGGGGCAAGCGATCCTTTTAAGATGCGAATGTGCCCTGACGATTTGATTGGATTGTCGACCATGCGAACGATGGTTTGGCCATCTTTCAAGCCAGGAAGATCGGCAACGTTTTCTGCCAAGGTCTTTCCGGTCACGGTCAAACAAGAGCCATCCATCAGGCCTTCTTGCAGAAGGTATTTCATGACCGCTGGGGTTCCACCGATGCTGTGCAGGTCTTCTTGGACAAACTTGCCGCTGGGTTTGAGGTCAGCGAGATAGGGGATGCGATCGCTGACTGATTGGAAGTCATCCAGCGTCAGCGTGACATCCACACTGCGCGCCATCGCCAGCAAGTGCAGCACAGCGTTGGTGCTGCCGCCGAGTGCCATGACGGTCACCATGGCATTTTCAAATGCGGTGCGAGTCATGATGTCGCGAGGCTTGATGTCGGCTTCCAGCAAACGCATGATGGCTGCACCTGCATCCATGCATTCGGCTTTCTTGTCGGGGTTTTCTGCAGGGATACTCGCCGAGTAGGGCAGGGACATCCCCAGGGCTTCAATCGCCGTGGCCATCGTGTTGGCGGTGTACATGCCGCCGCAGGCGCCAGCACCGGGACAGCTTTTTTGAACGATCTCTTGGCGTTCCTCATCAGAGATTTGACCAGCGATGAATTGCCCGTAACACTGAAACGCGTTGACAATGTCCAGCTTTTCACCATTGCGGAAACCAGGTTTGATGGTGCCGCCGTAGACCATCAATGCGGGGCGATTCAGACGTCCCATGGCAATCAAACAGCCGGGCATGTTTTTGTCACAGCCGGGCAGGGCAACCAAACCATCGTACCACTGGGCACCCATGATGGTTTCAATCGAGTCAGCGATCAGGTCACGGCTCTGCAAAGAGAAGCTCATGCCATCGGTGCCCATCGAAATCCCGTCGCTGACTCCAATGGTGTTGAATCGCATGCCAACAGCGCCAGCGGCTTGCACGCCGGTTTTCACGTCGGCTGCCAAATCCAGCAGGTGCATGTTGCAGCTGTTGCCTTCGTACCAAACACTGCCGATCCCGATCTGAGGCTTGTCCATGTCCTCGCGGCTCAAACCCGTGGCGTAAAGCATGGCTTGAGAGGCACCCTGGCTCTTGGGTTGGGTGATTTGGCTGGAGTATTTGTTTAGCTGGGCCATTGTTCGGGCAATGTTGGGAGGGGAATGGCTGGATCGTCGTCTTGCACGGCAGCAGGCAGGTGATTCTGCGACATCGTGCACGTTTCCAAAAGACGTATTATGATGATCGCGGGCGAATCGACAATCCGCCTCCGGCTGGACCCGCTCAGACAGCGGCGGGTTCATTCATTTTTTTTGCCTTCTGCTGCCTCGGAGAATCCATCATGCAGGTTTTTTTGCCGTCTTTCCGTGTTTCCGTCGGTCGATTGACCGTCCTCATCGCCGGAATCCTGTTGGCGGGGGCGTTTCCGGCGGTCAGCGATGCAGAGGATGCCGGCAAATGGGTGAACTTGTTTGACGGGCAGACCCTCGACGGCTGGAACGGAGACCAGAAGTGGTTCCGCGTCGAACAGGGATCGATCATCGCTGGCAGCGCTTCCGAACGCATTCCACACAATCAGTTCCTGTGCACGAATCAAACGTACGGCGATTTTGAGCTGACTGTGAAAGCCAAACTGGTCGGCAAGGGCAATAACGCGGGGGTGCAGTTTCGCACACGGCGGATTCCCAACGATACTGAGGTGATCGGCTATCAAGCCGATATTGGTTTCACTGGCCAAGGCCCTTGCTGGGGGGCGCTGTATGACGAATCACGTCGGCGCAAGTTCTTGTCGCATTCCCCCGAGATAGCGCTCAAAGCGTTGAAGAAGGGACAATGGAATACGCTGCGTGTCGTTGCCAAGGGGGCCAAGATCGAGATCTACCTGAACGACGTCAAAACGGTTGATTACACCGAGCCGGACGACGCGATTGAAAGAACGGGCGTGATCGCCCTACAGGTGCACAGCGGCCCACCGCTTGAAGTGCATTACAAAGACGTCAAGCTGCGACAGCTGTAACGGCAGCTAGAACAATTCCACGTCACCGCCGTCGTCATCTAGCAGGTCGCCGTCCAGATCGCGTTCGGCGTTCATGGTGGTGTTGTGGTGGAACTTTTCCTGCCAAGCCTGTGTTCGTTGCCGAGTGGTTTCCGGGTCGGGTGAGATCGCCAGTGGTTGCAGTTGCACGCAGATTTCAGAAAGCGTGTTGGCAACCAATGTGATGCGTTGATTGATCGCATCTTGGAATTGCATGGTGATGATCACGTTGGTGATCTCTTGGGTGACCAGCTCGTTGGCTTTTCCCAGTCCATCGATACAGTCGTTCAAGGAATGCGCGTGATGGTCTAAGTGTTGCAGGATTTCTTCGACCAATTGGATACATCGCGAAGACTGAGACCCTCGCTGGTCCGTTTTGGGCGCCCAAGCTTGCAGAATGGTTTCGAGCTCAATGACGGTGTCGTTGACCACTTGACTGGTTTGTTTGGCTTTGTCCGCTAGCGAACCGGTTTCACGGGCGACGACCGAGAAGGCTTTGCCTTGTTCGCCAGCGCGAGCCGCTTCGATGCGTCCATTGAGCGCCACAAGCTTGGCCGCGTCGGAGATTTTGCTGACTTCGCCAAGGCTGCGTGTGACGGTCAGCAAACTGGTTAGCACGCTGCGAGTCGCTCCGATCAAAGCCTCGCTGCCCATCTCGCTTTCGTCGCCTTCGATGCACTTGGCGGCGGTGCCGACAATGTCTTCGGTCCGCTGGACAACGCTGCTCAGGCTACCGCAGGCAGAGACGACTTTGTCTTCTACTTCGGTGGCGATCCCTTCAAGTTGCTGGCAAAGCATTTCAACCACCGGAAGGCAGGCGGCAACCTCCATGGAGAGTTGTTCGTGGTCGGTCCGTGGCGAGAGCGTGGTTTCAGTCATAATGGTACTGTGGCGTCCGATTCCTAGGCAAAATGATCGTAGGTGTCTTGCGTTGACAGCGTGATCATGATGCGACGTTCAATTGAAGCACCTCGGTGGCAATCAGTTGGTCTAAGTTCAGCAGCGTGATCATGCGTTCATCGGTTTTCGCGATCCCGTCCATAAAGGCGGTGTCGGCCCCGGCGATGCGAGGTGCCGGTTCAATTTGTTCGGACGCGAAATCCAGAACTTCACTGACCGCGTCCACCGCTAGACCCACCGGATGTTCATCAATCACCACAACGATGATCACGCTGAAGCGATCGTAATCGCGGTTCGGCAGTGAGAACTTGGTTCGCATGTCGACGATGGGAATGACTTTGCCACGCAGGTTGAGCAGTCCTTTGATGTGTGCTGGCAGGTTTGGAAGCGGTTTGATTTTGGTGATGCCTTTAATCTCTTGAACTCGCAGGATGTCGATCCCGAATTCCTCGCCTGCTAGATTGAAGGTCAGGAATTGGTTGGCTTCAGCGGCAATTCCGATGGCGCGAATGTTGGACTGAGGATCGGTCATAGGAGTCGTGGGGGATCAAAGGAGAACGGAACAAGGCTTACCTGGGCGATATGCCTAAACCTTTGCTTATCGTTCCCCCTCGCGATTCAGCGACCCATGAATTGAGGGCAAACCCCCTTGGTGCCAGAGCGTGAATGCACGGCAGAACGGGGCCGGTGAACAAAATACCCGGAGGGATGTTTTCCCACCCAGTGCAAGCACGGCACCCGACGGATTTGACCAGCGGTGGCTTTCGTCGGGTGACGTTCAGTGAGTCATCGCATAGGTCACGATGTTGATGCCCATCGGATAGGCTTTCTTGATGGAGTACTCGCGGAAGTAGTCAACGTTGTCCCCTTCTCGCTCCCAGCCATCACCAAGGTCAGTGTTGTGACAGATAAAGACCATGATGCGGCCTTCGTCGTCGACAATGGCTTTGTAATAGGGCGTGGAAGTGTCCGAGCCGTCTCGTGATGGCTCATACGTGTAACCCTGAGCCGCAACGCCGATCGCTGGGATTTGAGGTTTCTCTTTTAGGTCATAGACGTTGTGGAAGATCTCGTGTTCAAGCGGCACTTCAAATGGTTCACGGTCTGGGAACACCCGTTTGAGTTCCTCGGCCAGATTCTGGTACTCGCTGTCGCCCCAAAAGTCATCGACCATTAAAAAGCCGCCGCTAAGACAGTACTCCCGCAAGGCAACCACTTCGTCATCGCTAAAGTACAGGCCACCGGGTTCGATCAAGTAGAGAAAGGGATAGTCGCGCAACGTGTCGTCCGTCAAACGAACCACAACCGGATCCGGATTGACTTTGATGGTGGTCAGCTGATGCAGACGCAGGGAAAAGTTCAGATCGCTGTCAGGGTAATCTGTGTAGCAACCACCACCACCGCGACGGTACGAATCATATTCAACGCGAGCGAAGGTGAAGTAGTCACCCGGAAAACGTTCATCAATTTCCCAGCTCGGCACACCGCGTCGGTCTTGTTGGATCGAGCGCCAGCGTCCACGCTGAGCTAACGTCCACGTGGACACGCCGATCGTCGCCAGCAATGCAGTCGCTGCAATCAGGATTCGTTTTCGATTCATTCGTCCTTGACCTGCGGTTCGGATGAAGGTGGAGAGTCTTCGCTGGCTTGTGTTTGGTCGTCAGAGCGTTCGCTGTCGGATGGTTTGTCCTTCTCAGAGACCTCTTCAGCTGCCTGAGCCGCTTTTTCAGCCTCGGCCGCTTTGGCTGCTTTTTCTGCCTCGGCCTTTTTCTTAGCCTCGGCCTTTGCCGTGGCAATCGCTTTCTGAGTTTTCAGCAACATCAAGTGGGCATCGCGATAACGTGGCGCGATCAGCAGTGCCGTGATCAGCTGATTCTGTGCTTGTTCGAATTGCTTGTCTGACTGATAGGCCTGGGCGAGTTGGAAATGCAGGCCGGCGGGGTCGACGGGTTCTAGTCCAGTCAAGGAGTTCAGAGCGTCGATGGCTTGATGCATTTGTCCCCGTTCCCGACAGGCAGCGATCAGGTCTTTCTGCAATTGTTTTCGAAAGGGCTGAATCGCCAACGCTTGATTTGCGCGATCGATGACCTCTTGCCAGTCTTGTTGTTGCTGATGAAGTTCAATCAAGCGTTGTAAGGCGTCCAACGCATCAGACGATTGATCGCACCAAGACTTTAGAGCGGCTAATTCGTTGTCCGTCTGTTGCAGTTCACGGTAGCAGCCTGATATACGCTTCAGCACGCCGCAGGCTCCGTTAGCAATGCCAGCGTTTTGCAAGGTCGTCAAGCGATCGATGGCAGCTTGCCACTGTTTGTCAGCGATGTCACGATCGGTCAATGCGATCGCAGCAAAATAATTGTCCGGGTTCTGCTGGGCCCATTGCTTCTGATTTTCCTTGATTTGTTCCGGCGAATCAAACGGGGACGGTCGAGGAGGTTCAGCGAAGTCCAGCGTGTTGCCAAAGTCCATTGCCAAGGTCTTGGCGTATTCGGTGAACTGCCCATCCAGTCGCTCTAAAGGGCCGATGTGTTCTGTCAGTGCTGCATTGATCGCTTGGCCGTCGCCAAGACTTTCCAGAACCTTCAGTAGCTTTTCAATGCCATGCTGTTCGATCAGAAATCGGACCGCTAAAGAGGACTCAAAGTAAGCAAACTGTAGGTGTAGTCCGGAAGGCGGATTCAGGAAGGCTCCGCTGAGTTGACTCAGCGGAGTGAAGTCGTCGCCGAGTAACATTGCTCGGTAACGGACATTCATCGCCTGTCCCCAACGAGCGTCACGCTGCGTTTCCTCGTAGACCGAAATGCCTTCGCTTAGCCAGCGAGGCATGCGGTTGCGGCTCTTGTTCAGCGTCACAACGTGGCAGAACTCGTGCCACAAAACGGCTTTCCAGTTCGAGGGAGTCTCCAGTTGTGAGGCGGGGCTGTTGGCTGTGACCACGTTGCCAAAGCAAACGCCTAGAAATCCGGCTCCGCCAGGAAGCCCAAAGGTCCGAATGGCAAACTGAGATTGCTTGGGGAAGATCTCCACCAAAACGGGCTTCTTCAAAACCACGTCGTACTTTTGGCAAAGATGTTCGGCCGCATTGTGTAGCAATGCTTTTGCCGCGGCCCCGTAGACTTTGTATTCCAAGGGATCCATGCGCAACAAAATCATTGCGTTGGCGCCGCTGGGATCAAATTCGATGGGAATGGTGATGAAGCCGTCGGTGCTGTCTCGCAGCGTCATCAAGTTGTAGGCGACCACGTTGTACGGGTCCGCTTCGTTGACCTGTTCGGCCAGCGCCCAGCCCACCTCTTCGTCACCCAGTCGCAACAAATCTTGGGCGAGCTGAAAGGTTGCTGGCAGATGCTTGGGATCGAAGGTCAGCGCTTTACGCTGGTATTCGGCACCTTCTTTGAAACGGTATTTGTCCGACAGTTTGCGACCAATCAGATGATCGACCTCAGGATTGGTCGGCCAGTGTTCCAGGGCCTGCTTGCGATGCTGTTCCTCCGCTGCATAGTCGCCATTTAAGTGGGACAAGACCGCGAGTAAGGCGTGAGCGCGAGGGGCGTTGGCATTGATTTCAAGGATCTGTTGGACGATCTTTTGAGCGTCTTGATAGGCCTCGCGATCGATCGCAATTTCAGCTTCAGTGACCATCGCTGGGATGTAGCTGGGATTCATGGATCTGGCTGCGATCAAGGCCTTGGATGCTGCTGATGCGTCCGTGCCGCGAAGAGCCAACGCCAACAGGTGCTGCAGGCGAGCGTCTTCAACGTCCAGGCGATTTGCCTTGGCAACCGTCTCGGCGGCCACTTTGAAGTCACCTTTCTCGACGGCCAGTTGTGCGGTCGCGACCAGGGCTTCCAGGTGCGTGGGGTTGGTTTCCAAGACGCGATCGTAGAAGCTCTTGAGCACGATCCGAGCGTCAATGCCGTTCTTGCTAAAGAATCGTCCCGCAGAGACCAGTGTGTCCGATGTGGCGTAACGCAACTGGCCTGTGTTCAAGTAGTTCTCGATAAAGGCCACATTCTTAGCGGCCAGATCGGGCTTGGCGTTAAAGTTGGCGACTTCAATGCCAAGAGCTCGCAGCGGAAGACTGGTGGGATAGCGGTCGATCGCCTTTTCGTAGGTGGTCAGCGATTCTACGTAGTGGCCTTGATCAAGCTGAATGCGGATCAAAAGTTCCGACCAGCGCCGATTCCAAACACCTCGCTCGACCTCTGCTGCCGAGACTTCGCCGGCTTTGGTCAGGTCGCCAGCTCGGTAAGCGGCTTCGATTTCAGAATACGATTCAGCCGCGTGGCTGGTTGGGCACCAGCAAGTCGCTACCGTAAGGCAGGCAAAAAGCCAGCGAAAACCGCACGTAAACCGAAGCGCCGATGCAAATGCCTGTTGGGGCCGGGCCATAAGGATGCTTGCTGGGGTTGGCGGGATGGAGCGAGGCGGGACCCGCCCATGATACCAAATTGAGAACCCCGTGGTAAAAGCCGTCACTGGCCGCTGAAAATCAGGTGAACACGGCCGAGCAAACCCGCATCGGCCACCGATTGATCAACATTTCCATCAGCGTGCCAAATGTAGTGGAAACAACTGATGTGCCAGTTGAAGATGTATCGCGGTGTTGACATCACAATTATGATTGATGAGCGACAATTCCGGTCAGGAGAACTTTGACGCCCGGTCGATGCCAGGGGGAAAGAGGTGCTGGTTGGTCGGAAATGGCGTCGTCGGCGTCTGTCTGACGGATCGGCGACACTGTCGGCGATTGACCTTAATTAGCGGTCATTGATCGACAACGGCAAGAAAAATGGCGTCAAAAGGGCTGTGATTCCCGCGACGCTGCCACCGAGATTTGTACAGCTTGATAGGATAAGCCAGTGATGCCTAGCAGTCACAGTGCCGAGCAGTCCCCATTCGGTCTGCCTGATGGAGCTAGGGTGAAGCGAATTTTGGACGATGACCAGCCACAGTCGTTTTTCATTGAGGCTGCGAAGTTTTCATTGACGCTAGGAAGGATGACTGGAAACGATCATTCGGAACACTTGCCGGTACTTGGGATTTATACAACGGGAACCTACAAGCGAGTGCAGTGATTTCGGATCACGCTCGCTTGCCAACACATGCTCACGATACTAAGTCGCTTTGAGGGGAAGGGAACAAGCAATTATGTCGGTTGAAAATGCGGGCAGCAGCCCGACGGCAGACGCCGCGATCTCGGCAGAGGATGCCGCGCAGCTTAAACAAGCCAAGCAACAGATCATCGAGGAACTCTCCAAGATTATTGTCGGCCAGCAGGAGGTGATTCAGGAAATCCTGATCGGGATCTTCTCGCGCGGCCACGTGCTTCTAGAAGGTGTGCCAGGGCTGGCGAAAACGCTGATGATCAGCACATTGGCGCGGACTTTGGACCTGAGCTTCTCGCGGATCCAGTTTACCCCTGACTTGATGCCCGCCGACGTGACGGGGACCGACATCATGGAAGAGGATCGCGCCAGCGGTCATCGTGAATTTCGCTTCATGGAAGGTCCTTTGTTCGCCAACATCATTTTGGCGGACGAAATCAACCGAACGCCTCCCAAGACCCAAGCGTCACTCTTGGAAGCGATGCAGGAACGCCAAGTCACGGTCGGTCGCACGCGGCACCAACTGCCCGGACCGTTCTTTGTCTTAGCGACACAGAACCCGATCGAGCAAGAAGGCACGTACGCGTTGCCGGAAGCTCAGCAAGACCGGTTCATGTTCAAAGTCTTTGTGAACTATCCGTCGTTTGACGAAGAATTCGAAGTGGCCCGGCGCACCACGGGCACCGACGTGCAAGACGTGAAACCGGTTTTGAACGCAGAACAAATCATTCGTCTGCAAGATCTTGTCCGCCGTGTTCCAGTCAGCGACCACGTCGTGCGCTATGCACTGAGCCTGGTTCGCCAAACTCGAATTGGCGATGCGGGCGTTCCGGACTTTGTCGAGGAGTTAGTCGGCTGGGGAGCCGGTCCGCGGGCCGTTCAGTTCATGATCCTGGGAGCCAAGGCACGGGCACTGCTGGAAGGTCGATTCCATGTTGCAGTGGAAGACATTCAAGCTTTGGCCAAGCCGGTGTTGCGACACCGCGTTGTTGTCAACTTTGCTGCTGAAAGCGAAGGGGTGACGAGCGACGAAGTGATCGATCGCATCATCCAGGCTACCCCGACCACGGAAAATGAGCTTTCAAGCGATGCCCGATTCCAAAAAATATTTGCTTCCTGAAGTCACTCAGCGCATTCGTCGCCTGGAGCTGATCGCTCGCCGAGTGGTCGAGGGTTCCTTGGCAGGGATGCACCGCAGTCCCTACTTCGGACAGTCGATTGAGTTTCTGCAGCACCGGCAATACCACACCGGTGACGAAATGCGACACATCGACTGGAAGGTGTACGCGCGCCAGGATCGGCTGCACATCAAGCAGTACGAAGAGGAAACCAATCTGCGGTTGACGCTGTTGGTCGATCGCAGCGCAAGCATGGCGTACGGCGAAGGCGAATCCAATAAGTTCGATCGGGCTGCGTCCATCGCCTCTTCTTTGGCTTACCTTGCTCTCCGCCAAAAAGACGCCTGTGGTCTGGTCACGTTTGATACCGATGTGCGAGACGTTTTGTCCGCCAAAGCCAATCAGCATCAGCTCGCGCGGATCCTGTCCCGTTTGGAAGCAACCGGCGCCGATGGGCGAACCGATCTGGTCAAAGTGGCCAAGCAGGTCGGCCAAGCGCTGCCGCGTCGCGGTTTAGTGGTGATCATTTCCGATTTACTTGGCATTGATTCGCTGGTCGACGGCATGCGCGTGCTGCGTTCACGCGGTCATGATGTCGCTTTGTTTCACGTGCTGCACGATGACGAAGTGGATTTTCCGTTCGATGGAGCCACCCGCTTTGAAGGCCTCGAAACTGAAGACTTCCTAAACTGTAACCCTAGGGCGTTGCGAGAAGGTTACTTGCAGGCACTGGGCGAATTCCTAAACAAAACCCGTCAAGCTTGCGGACGCTTGTCGATCGATTACCTGCAGTCGCGAACCAGCGAGCCACTGGATGCGCTGCTGGCGAAGTTCCTGTCGCACCGTCTCGCACTGCCAAAGCTACGTCACTAGTTAGCCGTCAGTAGACAACCGTCACGACGTCACTGCTCAGCCATCATTCAGTCACCAGTCAGCCAAACTTAAGTTTATCGTCAGAAGGAGCCCTGACCCGGATCATGTTTCTGTACCCCGCTTTAATTGCCGGTTTCGCCTTTGTTGTGGTGCCACCACTGGTGCACCTGATCAACATGCTGCGCCACCGCAAGCGACAGTGGGCAGCGATGGACTTTCTGTTGTCCAGCTATCGTAAGCAGCGTCGTTGGATGCGTTTGCGTCAGTTTCTGCTGTTGTTGGCGCGACTCGCTGTGGCGGCTCTGTTAGTGGCAATGCTGTGCGGCTGGACCGGAGGTGACAAACTGCTGGGAGTGCTGGGAGATCGCAGCACACACCACGTCGTGATTCTGGATGATAGCTATTCCATGGGCGACGTCAGCGGAGGCGTCGTTGGCAATCCGTCCACGGCGTATCGGCGGGCCCTCGATGCGCTGCGCTTGCTGCAAACGCGGATCGCTGCCAGTGAAGGGCTTCACCAACTAACGGTGATTCGGACCAGCAAAGCCAGTTTTGCGATTTCCAAAGGCAATGAATCCGGTGACGCGATCGCGGATCTTTCCGCTCAGACGGTGACCGGTGAGGACGGTTTGCTGGCACGCTTGATGGCCACCGCGGCCTCGCCGATCCGGTGTGACCTCGTGCCCGCCACTGATCTTGCCGCTCAGTTGATTGAAGCGGTTGCCGCGGATCAAACCAATGTTTATGTGCTGAGTGATTTTCGGCAGCGCGAATGGGGCACGCCTCAGCGAATGGTCGAATCCTTCGAAGCGATGTCCGAGTCGATCGACGCGGTCAATATGATCGAATGTGCTGCGACTCCGTCAAGAAACTTAGCGGTGACCAACTTAGAGCCCGTTCAGGATGTTTGGGTCTCCGGAGTTCCGGTGGTCGTCAATGCAACCATTCGGAATTACAGTTCGGCCATCGTCAAGAATGTCGCGGTTGGTGTGCGAGTGATTCGCTACGGTGACTCGGTCCAGGAGATCAACGCCCTGGAACCGTTTAGTGGGCAAGTGGAAGCCTTGCCAGCGATCGTGATTGAGTCGTTGGATCCCGGTGCCGAGATCACGAAGTCATTCCAGGTTTATATCGCAGAAAAGGGGACTCACGCCATTGAGGTCGAATTGCCCAGCGATGCGGTGGCGTTGGACAATAAACGTGTGTGCACCTTGCCGTTGACGGACGTGGAACGTGTCTTGATCATCGATTCGGACGTTGATCAAGGCGCTGCCTATGCTTTGTCCAGTGTGCTGAACCCCGGCGGCCAAGTTCGGATCGGTGCCGTTCCCGACGTCCAACCGCCCGCGTTTCTGCGCAGCCTGACCTTAGACACCTTGAAACCCTACCGAGCCGTTTATCTGGTGGATTTGCCAGAGGTCACCGATGGGGCCGCCGAGGTGCTGAGCGAATACGTTCGCAGTGGCGGCGGCTTGGCTTGGTTCCTGGGCGAGAGCGTTGACGCGGCGCGTTATAACGAAACGTTGCTTGTCAGTGATCGTCAGCTCTTGCCCGGCCGGCTTGACGAAGTGATCGAACTGGACGCCAGCGACGATAAAAAGACAGGCGACTTGGCGTTCGAGGATGACGATACGTTTGTTCAGGCATTGAAGAACGCTGGCAGCTCGATCATGTCCCTGGTGGGCTTGGATCGCAGTTGGAGCCTCGCTCCGCCGCTGGAGGGCGACGAGGAATCCGAGGCGATTCAGTACCGCGTTGCTCTGGCGCGATCGGACTCGCTGCCTTTTGTCACCGAGCATCGGGTGGGCGATGGAGTCGTGGTGACGGTCCTCGCTGGTCTGAACCGCGACGTGACCAACTGGACAAGCGATCCAACCTTTGTCCCTTTTGTCTTGCTGGCCAATGCCAGGCTGTGGAGCGGCGCGGCGTTTGCGACCTCCAAGACGATCGGCTGGCCGCTGGAGCGAACGTATTCCAACGAGAGTTACTTTCCCGAAGTTAAGCTTGCTGCTCCAGCACTCGCCCCGCCAAGACCGGAATCCGAACTGGCTGCCAAACCCATCGTTGATTCCAACGGTCAATCCAGTGCCACCGTCGTCCGCGTTGTCGCTGACGTCGTTGGCCGCATTGCCGCCGGTGAAGCGGATGGGTCCGAAGCCGAGACGTTGCTGCAACCCGGACTGTTTGAATGGGAACTGCTGAAGACCACCGGTGGTGCGGAGGTGATCCCGCTGGCGATTCATATTGAATCCGGAGAGGGGGACCTTACCCTGGCTGACACGGGTGAAGTTCGTAGTGCCTTCATGCCGTTGGAAGTGCAGTTCTTTTCCAGCAGCGATTGGCGGGACCAAAATCAAACCACTCAAAAATCATCCATGACCTTGCTGCTACTGTTATTGCTGGCGTTGCTGTTATTCGCCGAACAAGCGCTAGCATACTGGGCGAGCTATCACGTCGCCTCGGGGGCCGGTCCTGCTGGAGTCATCCATCGGCATCGCGGCCGCGGTGAAGCGCCTGGCGTCTCCTTCGGATTGGCGGCCACACATGGTGGAGGCGATGCGTCATGAACGAAACCATGAGTTCGCAAATCGATTCCTCACGGACCGTCTATGAGTTCGCCGGGCTAGCCAATGTCTCTGGTTGGTGGCTGTGGGCTGCGCTGATTGGCAGTCTGGCACTGATCGTCTTTCTGTGTGTGCAACTGTATCGTCGCGATGTTGGCAATTTGCCCCCAAGCGTTGGCCGCGTGTTGATCCTGATGCGGTTGATTAGCATCGCGGTGCTGGTCTTTTTCTTCCTTGACATCCAGCGTCGGACTCAGCGTGAGATCGTTCGGCCCAGTGAAGTCGTCGTCTTGGTTGATACCAGTCAAAGTATGGCGTTGGCTCAGGATGATAACGTTGGCAGCATCAGCCGTTCGCAGCGGGTGGCTAGAATCCTGGACAAGAGCGACCTGTTGGAAACCCTTGACGGCGAGCATCGCGTCAGCGTCTATAGCGTTGGCGCTGCCGACGAACCCGTGTTGCTGCGAAGTGGTCAGCTGCCGGTCGCAGATCAAGAGTCAGCAGAGAACGCCGCTGCAGAATCCGGTTCACAAGAGCGCGGCAAAGCAGGTGATTTGTCAACCATGATGATCTGCGGGATCATGGCCTTAGTCGTGTGTTTGATTGCCTCGGTGATCTCTCTGATTCAAGGAATTGCCCAAACCTTGTCTCCTGGAGGCTCGCAGAGCCGGCTCGGATTCTTGTTCACCATCATCGCGGTTTCATGGTGTCTGGGGATCACGCTGTGTGGCACTGATTACAGCGTGCAGAGTGAACGTTCGTTCCCCGGGCTGTTGGGAATGGCTGAAACCGAAGCCGCCGAATCGGAAGACGAACAGGAGCCCGTTGCTGGAGAGCCCCAGCCGGAAGCGGTGCCGCAGCAGGTGGTCCTAGACTGGCAAGAAGCCGTGGTGGCGTCTGCTGCACAGAGTCGGATTGGTGATGCGATCGAGGGCGTGTTGGCGACTCATGATCCGACCACGCTTGCTGGATTGGTGCTGTTAAGCGATGGGCAAAACAACGGCGGGCGAAACCTCTCCAGTGTGCTGGGAAGTTTGCGCCGCACGGAAATTCCAGTTTACCCCGTCGGCTTGGGAAGCAGTCGTCCGCCCACCAACGTTCGTGTCGTTGATCTAGATGTGCCCAAACGCGTTTATCCCGAAGACAAGTTCGCCATCAGTGCGGTCCTGCAAGCAACCGGTGGCGGCGAGCTAACCTTCGATGTACAGCTGCTTGACGAACTGGAAGTTCCTGAATCGGATGGCGGCAAAACCTTGCCCACCGAAGTCGTTGACGCCAAGACGGTCACGATCCCTGCCGATGGCACATTGAGCGGTGTCAAGTTCGAACTTCAGCCCGCCTCTGTTGGGAAACGCCACTTGGCGATTCGAGTGATTCCACCGGCCAAGGATCAGAATGAATCCGATGACGCTCGTGATGCTCGCTACGAAGTGGTTGCTCGAAAGATGCGCGTGCTGACCGTCGCCGGTGGACCGACACGTGAATACCGCTTCGTTCGCAACCTGCTGCATCGTGAAGCGTCGATTCGCTTGGACACCTGGCTGCAGACGGGTCAGCAAGGGATGAGCCAAGATGCAGACGCATTGCTGGATGAGTTTCCAGACACGGCTGCGGAGATGTTTGAATACGATGCGGTGGTAATGTTTGATCCCGATTGGACAAAGATCCCCGCCGAGTCCATTGATTTGCTTGATCGCTGGCTGGCCTCGCAAGCCGGTGGGTTGGTGATCGTTGCCGGTCCTGTCTTCCATCCGCGTTGGCAGCGTTTACGGACTGACCCGCGAGTGAGCAAGATTGCTGGCTTCTTCCCTGTCACGTTTTCGGGGCGTGGTTTGTTTAGCAGTTCGGGACGTGAGGGTGGTCAAGATTCTTGGCCATTGGATTTCACGCCAGAGTCTCGGCGTGCAGATTTCTTGTGGGTGACCGATGATGCCCGAGGCAGCTTTGAAGTTTGGGATCGCTTTGGTGGTGTCTATGACTATGTGGGAGTGAAATCCGCCAAGCCTGCATCGAAGGTGTATGCCTACTTCAGTGATCCCACGACGATGATCTCGGATAGTTTGCCCGTTTACTTGGCCAGCCAATTCTATGGTGCCGGTCGAGTGTTCTTCCAAGGCAGCGGCGAGATGTGGCGGTTGCGTCGTGAAAGCGATGTGTACTTTGACAGCTACTACACCAAACTGGTCCGCTGGGTCAGTGAAGGGCGGTTGCTGCGTGATAGCAACCGTGGTGTCATGCTGGTCGATAACAATCGCGCCATGGTCGGAGACACCATCTCGGTGCGTGCGGTGTTGACGGACGAACAGTTCGAGCCATTAGAGTTGCCCGAGGTTAAAGCCAAACTGTTGTCGCCCAACGGTCGCATTGTCGATGTGCGGCTCACGCCGGTCCAGGAAGAAAACAAGCCCGGAACTTACGGTGGGCGCTTTATCGTTCGCGAAACCGGAAACTACCAGCTGCTGCTGACACTTGGCGCTGGACGGAGCGAAGTGGTGCTGGAACAGAATGTTCAGGTCGGACTGCCTGAGATGGAGCTGGAGCGCCCGAAGCGGAATGACGGCGATTTGCAAACGCTTGCTGACATCGGCGGCGGCAGTTACTTAAAAATTGATCCCGGTGTTGATGATCGCCAAGTGAGCAACGAGCTGACGGAGAACATTGTTCCTCAGCCGCAATTGACGATTCTTCCGGGCACACCGGATCCTTTGTTTACCGAGCGTCGAAATGCCGTGATCCTGTGGTTGATCGCGGGCATCTTGACCATGGAATGGGTGATTCGGCGGCTGCATAAACTGGCCTAGTTGTCTCCCTTCATCGATTTGAATTCCCAACATTAGAAACCAACATCAGGCATGCTTGATACTCAACTCCAATCGTTGCTCAGCACGCTGCGTACCAAGGTTCGCCGGTACGTTTTGCTGGACTCTGCGTTGGCGGTCACAGCGATTGTGCTGGGCGGCTTTTTGCTTGGATGTTTGATTGACTACGGCCCGGTGACGGTCGGCGGGACCGAAATGCCGCGGACGGCTCGTGGGGTTTTGCTGGGCGTTGTCATCGCAGTTGCATGCTATGTCTTTTACCGATTGCTGCTGGCTCGGATTGCCCGCAAAATGCCTGACGAAGCGCTGGCGCTGCTGTTGGAACGACAGCACCCCGACTTGGAAGGGCGTCTGATCACCGCGGTGCAGTTGAGTCAGGCGGATCGCCAGGGCGATTCGTTTGCCCCTCAGTTGCTGGACGAAGTGCATCGACAGGCCAAAGAAGCTTCGCAAGACGTTGACATCAGCAAGGTGTTCAGCTCTGACCCCTTGATTCAGAAGGCAATCTTTGCGGTCCCACTGTTGCTAATCGTTTTGGTCTTTGGTGTCGCCAGCCCAACTGCGTTCCTGCAAGCCGTTTCACGTTTGACCTTGCTGTCCGATGCGCGGTGGCCGCGTCGCGCTGATTTGGAAATGGTTGGCGTCGAGTTGCCAGCGGTGGCTTTATTGGCCGAACAGGAAGGCAGCTTTGAGCAGAAGTTATTTGAAGAGGGCGTTGTCCGATTGCCCGTTAGCAGCAGTGCCACGCTGCGGATCAAAGCCAGGGCCGATGATGCCGTTGTCCCAACCGTTTGTACGGTTTACTACGAGACCGATGACGGAGTCTCCGGACAAGCTAACATGCGTCGAGTCGGCCGGCAGCGCGATGGCTACCAGTACTTTGTGTTGGATGGACCCCCGCTGCGTGATCTCAATCAGTCTTTCCAGTTTACGATCATCGGACTAGACGATCGACTGGATGGTTTTCGCGTCGAGGCGATTGAGCCACCTGTGGTTCAAGAGATGACGGTTCGCTGGAACTATCCAGACTACCTGCGCGAGAAAACAGTCTCTGCAGTGGATGGCGATGCCTTTGATCGTGAGACGCGCTACCAAGCCGGTTTACGGATTGAAGAAGGCAGTGCGGTGCGATTACAAGCCACCAGCAGTGTTCCGCTGGGGGATGTTGCCGCCGTGGTCGAATACGCCAACGAACAGTATCCCGTTGACGACTTAACGTACAGCGATGATCGCACCCGTGTTGAGCTGACGATTCCTCAATTGACTCATCCCACTCTGGTCCAATTGGTGCCGGCGGATCAGTCCGGTATCAGCACCCAGAGCCCATTGGTGTATTCCATTGGAGCCGTTCTGGACCAGTCACCCGAAACGCGTTTGCAATTGCAAGGCATTCAGTCGGCCATCACGCCCGAGGCTTTACTGCCGTTCCAAGTCTCAGCAACGGATGATCATCTTGTCACCACGCTCAACTGTATCGCGACGATCACTCGTGACCCCAGAGTGGTTGCCACTGATGCGGATGATGACGAGGCGGCCGATCAGCGACCTGCGGATACAAAGTTGACCGAGCCATTAAAAGGTGACGCGGACGGGAATTCGAGTGGCAGCTTCGACATGCAAAAACTGGCCGAAGAGGGAGTCATCGAAGCATTGATACCCGGTGACACCGTTTCGATCGTCTCGGAAGCGCAGGATGGATACAACTTGGACGGCGAGCACGTGTCTCGGAGTGAAGTGTTTCGTTTAGAGGTCGTCACCAGTCAAGAACTGCTGGCGATGTTGGAACGCCGCGAGCTTGGACTGCGAACGCGATTGGAGCAAACCATCACCGAATTGCGAGGTCTGAGAGACCAGTTGCGACGATTGGAAGGAGGTCGGTTTGAAATCGATTCCGCCGAACTGGACGATTCAGACGACCCGGAGGAATCCATAGACGGCGAAGACAAGGCAGAACAGGCAAGGCAGCGAGCGCTGCAAGTGCTACGCCTGCGTGTTCAGCAGAATCGCCTGCAAGCCAGTAAAACGACCGAGGAATTGCTGGGAATCACCAATGCCTTGGATCAGATTGTTCAGGAACTGATGAACAATCGGATTGATTCGCAGGACCGTCAAGATCGACTGGGCGAGGGCGTGAAAGCTCCCTTGTTGTTGATCGTTGAAGGCCGCATGAATCCGCTAAAAGAACAGATCCTGGCCATGGAACAGGCGATTGACACCCCCGAAATTGCGGTTGAACGTACTCAAGAAGCTATCGCAACGGTTGAGCAAACTCTGTTAGAATTGGATGCTGTGCTTGAAAAAATGCTCGATTTAGAGAGCTATGCTGAACTGCTTGATTTAGTTCGTGGCTTGATCGACGAGCAGGAGAAGTTGAAGAAAGACACGCAGAAGGAACAAGCAGACAGCATTCAGAATTTGTTCGACGATTAGTCACTGATCGCTAGTCTGCAGAAAAGATCTGGTGCTCAATGGGTTTCTTGTGTCCAGAATCGTGGTTGAAGTTTTAACATCCAACTCTCAGGTTGATCCAATGGGAATCCGCTCGGCCAATTCGATGGCTGTCCAGCGTGTTGCGTTGCCAAAGCCGTCTCTGAAATGGCTTTCAATGGTTGTTCTCAGCGCGATCATGTTGTGGACACCGTTTGCTCAGCAACATGCGCTCGGTCAAGACAACTTCCCCGATCCGAATCAGCCTGAAGAACCGGCTCCCGGATCACAGCTTTCTGAACGGCAGTCGAGCGTTGCACAGCGTTACCAGAAACTGGAAGAGTTGCTGCTGCGTTTAGCCGATGTCGAGGCTGCTGAGAATCCAGAGCGAGCGGCGTTGCTGAAGCAGGCCGTCAAACAATCTCGCGATAAGTTTATCTTGCAACAGCTGCAAGAAGCCAGTTCGGCCCTGAAAGGGCAAAAGTTCAGCGACGCCATCGAACGTCAAGATGCAGGCCGTAAAGGCTTGGCCGAGATCTTAACCCTGCTGACCAGTGAAGACCGAGCCAGTCGCATTCGTGATGAAAAGAAACGTGTCGCTGAAATGATCAAGGATCTGAAGCGATTGGAACGGTCTCAACGCAGCACTCGTGCTCGAACGGAAAACGGTGCTGACCTGGAAGGACTCAAAGGCGAGCAGGAATCGATCTCCGAACGCGGCAAGAAAGTGGCCGAGCAAATGGAACTGGACAGTGACCAGGAAGCCTCGGCATCGTCAGAGGCGGAGAGCGAGAACCAACAACAGGGACAGGGAGAGGCTTCTGAAGATTCGCAAGAGGGCGCTGGCGAGGAATCATCTGGCGAGGAATCATCTGGCGAGGAATCATCCGGTGATGAATCGTCTGGCGATCAAAAGCCGGGCGGCGGTGAGAAAGACGGTGACGAGCCCAAGGACGGTGACGATGCCGGTCAGCCCAAAGACGGCGACGAGCCCAAAGACGGCCCCACGGACATGAAGCCCGGCGATGAGCCAAAGGATGCAGGCGACCAGGAGTCAAACTCGGGAGAGCAGGGAAGCGAGTCCGAAGAGCAGTCAGGTCAGTCGCCCCAACAAGGTCAACAAGGTCAACAAGGTCAACAAGGTCAGCAAGGTCAGCAAGGTCAGCAAGGTCAGCAAGGTCAGCAAGGTCAGCAAGGTCAGCAAGGTCAGCAAGGTCAGCAGCAGCCTCAGTCACAAGAAGAGCAAGCTCAGCAGCAACTTCAGGAAGCCATTGAAAAGATGGAGCAGGCTCAGGAGGAGCTGGAGAAGAGCAAGCGGGATGAAGCGGTTGACGCTCAGCGGAAAGCCGAAGAGAAGCTGCGTGAGGCCATTGATGAACTCGAAGAAATCCTGCGCCAGCTTCGCGAAGAAGAGATGGAGCGGGAACTCGCGCGACTTGAAGCTCGCTTCAAAAAGATGGCTGCCATGCAGAGTCGACTGATCGACGACACCACCACTTTGGCTTCCACACCCAAGTCTCAACGCAATCGGCAAACCGAAGTCAAGGCAGGTGATTTGTCCTTTGACCAAAAGAAACTCACCATCGAAGCCGACCGGGCAATGTTGCTGTTGCAGGAAGAAGGCTCCAGCGTAGCCTTCCCAGAAGTCGTCCGGCAGATCCGCGATGATAGCGAAATCATTGCCCAACGATTGAGCAAAACCGAAATTGATGCTGTCACACAAGGCATGCAGGCCGACGTGCTAGCCGCAATCGAAGAGATGATTGCCGCTTTGCAGCAGGCACAAAAAGACCTCGAAAAACAGAAACAGCAGCAACAACAACAGCAGCAGCAACAGCAAGGGCAGCCTGGGGAACAGCCTCTGGTTGATTCGATTGCAGAGCTCAAGCTGCTGCGGACGATGGAAAAACGCATTCAATCTAGCACTCAGAGATACACCGAGCTGATACAATCAGACGATGGTTCGGCACAAGAATTGCTCCCATTGCTGAAAAATCTGGCTGAACGCCAGGACCGCTTGTATAAGGTGACCAGAGACTTGTACATGCAACGCAATCAATGAGCGATCCCTTTCCTCTCCTCAGGTACCAGATATGGCTAATCTGCGACACTCTCGCTGGCTGAAACCGCTGGCTGTTGGTGTTGTCGTTTTGACAACCATGACGCTGTCTGCTGTGAAAGCGACGGCCGATGCGCCAATCGCCGGTGACACCACTTGGGAGATTCCCAGTTTGGATCAGCGGACGAGATCGCTGCGCGAGTCCTTGCTGGAAATCGGCGGCGGACAAACTGCGGTAGACGACCAGGTCCGCGCCTTTGAAGCTCAGATCGCCAGTCAAGACGTCGACGTGCTTCACGGCTTCGTCGAAAGCGTCGCCATGTTTTCCCAGCCCGTCAAACAGTTGGTCGAGTTGGCCGCTTCGGATCTGCTCGCCGCGGCGGCCAGTTTGGATCCATCAGAATCTGGATACACGAACATCGAATCGCTGCCAAAGCCGATCTCGGCTTCAGTGCGTACTTGGCTGGCGCGATCGCTGGTGCAAAATCGATTCTATGATGAAGCTCTGCCGGTTGTCGCAGAAGTGGACATTGCGGATTCATTGGATCCCGTCACCACGTTGTTCTACCGTGGCACTTGCTACCACGCTCTGCTGTTGAAGAAAGAGGCGTTGGTTGACCTGCGTCGTTTGCTGCAACAGGAAGAGAACACACCCGTTCGTTATTCGCGAATGGCGACGATGATGGTCGCGGATATCAAGCCTCTGAAAGAAGACTCGCTGGACGAGATCTCGCGTCTGATGTCCGATGTCACACGTCGCTTGGACTTGGGGCGCGCCAACGATAAGGTTGAAGACCAAGAACAGAAGATCATCGATAAACTTGACAAGCTGATCGAAAAGCTCGAAGAGCAGGCTCAACAGCAACAACAACAGCAGCAAGGCGGCGGAGGTGGCGGCAGCGGCAAGCCATCGGGATCACAAGGCTCGCCCATGCAGGATAGCCAAATCGCTGGTGGCCAAGGCAACGGCAACATTAAAAAGAAAGATCTCGGTGATGGCGACGGTTGGGGCAACCTGCCTCCAGCGGAACGCAAGGAAGCACTGCAGAAGATCAGTCGCGATCTGCCCACGCACTATCGTGATGCCATCGAAGCCTACTTCCGCAAGCAAGCCACCGATCGCTAGCCCGTTTGCCGCAACGGCATCCATTCCCGATGCCTAGATCGTCGGGTGCTTGCACGCACCACTTTCTGTTGCCGTGATTTGTTTTTCGTCAGCCGACGGAGAGACTCCCGGCCTTGAGCTTGCACGCACCAAGTTGTCCGCAGCATCAAACTGGGCTGAAGCGGCGTGTTAGTTTTGCTTCCAGATCTTATCCAGCACGACCACTACGGCTGGATCGTGTGCTTCCAACTGTTGGCGGTTGAACGGGAAAAAATCATTCTTGCTGAAGAAGGCCTCTGTGGTTTCGGCGAAGTACTCCTGAGGATTCGTCATTGCGTACGCGCGATCTTTACGAAGGCGTCCTTTGGAGTCCTGTCGGTCAACGCTATTGTAGCTTCCCGAGGCGAGCGCTCGTTCGTAAGCGTTTTTGATCGCTTCATTGCCGAATCCTCGCTCGCAGAAACGATGGTGATAGGCATGGGCCAATTCGTGCAACGCGAAGTTGGGCATCCGTCGCGTTTCTTCTTCAAAGCGATTGATGTTAGTGAATTCAACGCAGCGAACCATCACCGGGTCGCGGCCGTTCTTTTCCAGCCATCCGGCTCCGGGATGGTACTCCGCACGCTGTCCATGGCTTGGATACGGCGGTGAAAAGTACAACGTGACTTGCTTCATTTTCGCGACTGCGGGGGAAGGCACGACTTCGATGATTTCGTCGAGCTGTTTTTTCAGCAGCCGCAAGGCGGTTTCTGTCTTCGCAGCTTGTTCCTCGGAGTCAAGCAAGCGCCGGTCAATCAAAACTGTCCAGCCAGAGACATCGCGTTTGGTGCGTTTGATTCCGCTAGCGGGTTCGGCGTTCTCAGCGGCGACAGCTTCGACCGGACTGGCAGAGCTTTCCGCGTGAGGGCAGAGCGTGGCAACGAACAATACAACGCATAGCGCAACGAAGTGGAATGAACAGCGTTTCATAGAGGCGGGGCAGGGTAGGTGGGAATTGAGACCAGATGCAGTCGCCTCATTATAGACGGCTTGCCAAACTCTGTCTCCAAGTGGTCTGCGAGCGCCGTCTTCGATCCCAGCACAAGCCTTGCGCTGGCGGATGCGGCGCATGCTTGTTCAATGAGATGCTGTTGATTAGGCGGCCTGTTCGGCGGCCTGCAGGGCGTGCACGAGATCTAAGAATTGTTGCACGCTCAGGCACTCCGAGCGAGCGGTTTCACCGTGCCCCTGAGCCGTCAAGACTTCGTCGATTTGTTCCTTGGTCAAGCGATTCTTCATCGCACTGATCACGTTACTGCGCAGAAACTTTCGGCGGTGAAAGAACAGGGCTCGGACGGTTTGGTGGAAATACGTTAAGTCGCCGATGGCTTCCCGCTTTTCTTTATTCAGAGTCAAGCGAATGATCGCCGAATCGACCTTTGGACGGGGCCAAAACACTTTGGGACCAAGCATGCGGACGACTTCCACATCGCATTGTGATTGAAGCCAAACGCTGAGCGCCCCGTAATCTTTGTTGCCCGGTTCGGCGGCCATCCGGTCACCGAGTTCCTTCTGGATCGTCACCACCATTCCGTCGGGTGGCGGCGTTTGATGCAGCAACGTGGAAATGATTGGCGTGGCCACGTTGTAGGGCAAGTTGGCGACCAATTGAAACCGCGCGTCCGGTCCAATCTGTTCTTTGGCTTCGCGAATCATCTCCATCAAACCGGGACGCAGAGCGTTCTTGTTGCGAAGCGCGTCTCCTTGAATCAGTTTGACGTTATCGCGATGCTCTAATTCTTCGGTGGCCAATTGGTGTAAATTCTTGTCGATCTCCACCGTCAAGACCGCACCGGCAGCATCACTCAGTCGCGAGGTCAGCGAGCCGACTCCCGTGCCGATCTCCAGCACCACATCGGACTTGGTCAAATTGGCTGAGTTGGCGATCAGATCAATGAGATTCAAATCGATCAGGAAGTTCTGGCCGTACTTTGATACCGGGCGCAAACCGGCGGCGGTTAACCGTTTGGACAGATACGTTGCGGTTTGGCGTGGTTGATTCAAGGGAGAGATCTACTTAGTGATAGATTGAATGGACTCGGGAAGGTCTTCGTCGCCGATCATGCCTAACGATCGCTGAACGTACTTGGCCAAAATGTCGGTTTCCAAATTCACGGGATCGCCAACGCTTAAATTGCCCAGACTGGTGACGGATAATGTGTGTGGAATCAAGGCGACTGAAAACTGTTCGTCGGTTACTTCGACCACCGTCAAGGAAACGCCGTCGATGGCGATACTGCCTTTGGCGGCAACTTGGCTGGCGTAACGCTTGGGGAGCTTAAAATGCAAATTCGCCCAAGGTGGATCTTCAATGCGCGACACCAGCTGGCCTTGGCAATCGATGTGTCCGCTCACATAGTGCCCACCCATGCGGGCGCCGATGGCCAGTGAGCGTTCCAGGTTGACCTCGCTGCCCGATTTCAGCAATCCCAGGTTGGTGCGCGACAAGGTTTCCTCGCCGGCTTCGAAATCCAAGACGTCGCCGTCGATGGCGATGACGGTCAAACAGCACCCATTGATGCAGATGCTGTCTCCGATCGCGACATCGCTGGCGATCAGTTCCGAACGGACGCGCAGTCGCTTTCCCGGGGGGGCGCTGATCACATCGGCGATCTGGCCTTTGGTTTCAACCAATCCAGTGAACATAAGACGATCCCAGTGGAGGGAATTTCCTCAGTAAGGTGTGTCGGCTAGTCAGCGAGCAACGCATTGGACAAAATGCCCAGCGAATCGACAAGCGCTGCGTCGCGTGGCAACGTCACGGATCGTCACGTTTTAAAACGACGATCACCTGATGCGGGTCTCGCGGCAAACTGTAGCGATTGCATTTGATGTGATCTCCTTCATTTTTCCCGATGGGGGATGAAGGAATGACGATCCTGGCTTAAAACCCCAGCAGCACTTCACGGCTCTGTGCCGGTTGCATCGATTGATCGGTGACAATTTTGGCAGAGAACGTGGTGAAGTGCTCTTCAGAACCAAATTTAGCTGGTTTTGGAGCTGGAAACAGTGCTGATTCACGCCGCTTTTTCGTTCGTCGCCCGGATATCCCGTTGCCAGGCAGTGTAAATTGCGACGCGTCGGCGGCCCGTGCAGTTGAGATTGTGCGATTGTGATGTCGTGCAATGGATGCGGTGCGATTCATATGGTGCGATTGACGCGGTGGAATTGAAACCGTGCGATTGATACCGGACACAGCTTTCCCCATTCCCTACTAAGAATTCACCAAAGAGGTCATTGCGATGACGCTGATCGAAGCCATTCACGCCCGTCAAATTCTTGATAGCCGCGGCAACCCAACCATCGAATGTGAAGTGCTGTTGGAAGACGGCGCTCACGGGCGTGCAGCTGTCCCCAGCGGTGCCAGCACCGGTGCTCACGAAGCTTGGGAATTGCGTGACGGCGACAAAAGCGTCTTCATGGGCAAGGGTGTCACCAAGGCCGTTGAAAACGTCAACGAAAAAATCGGCCAGCATCTCGAAGGCATGGATGCATTGGATCAAGCCGAGATCGACGGCGCGATGCTGGCTCTTGACGGCACCGACAACAAAAGCAACCTCGGTGCGAACGCCATCTTGGGTGTTTCCTTGGCAACCGCGCACGCTGCGGCGGCTTCAACTGGTCAACCCTTGTTCCGTTACCTCGGTGGCGTTGGCGCTCGTTTGTTGCCTGCTCCAATGATGAACATTATCAATGGTGGCGAGCACGCAGATAACTCTGTCGACATTCAAGAGTTCATGGTCATGCCATTGGGCTTCGAACGATTCAGCGACGCGCTTCGCTGTGGAACTGAAATCTTCCACAATCTGAAGAAAGTCCTCAGCAGCAAAGGCTATAACACTGCCGTTGGTGATGAAGGTGGTTTTGCTCCCGACTTGAAGAGCAACCAGGAAGCTTTGGATGTCATCATGCAAGCCATCGATCAAGCTGGCTACAAAGCCGGCGAACAAGTTTGGATCGCACTCGATGCTGCATCCACTGAGTTCTACGATCGTGACAAGCAGAAGTACTCCATCGACGGCAAAGAACTCTCGGGCGACGAAATGGTCGACTTCTTGGCTGACTGGTGTGACAAATACCCCATCTGCAGCATCGAAGATGGTTGCGACGAAGATGACTGGGCAACTTGGAAGAAACTGACCGACCGCGTCGGTGACAAGGTGCAACTCGTTGGCGACGATCTGTTCGTGACCAACGTCAACCGTCTGCAAAAGGGGATCGACGATGGAATCGCAAACAGCATCTTGATCAAGGTCAACCAAATTGGCTCGCTGACCGAAACCATCGACGCGATCCAATTGGCTGGTCGTCATGGCTATACCGCTGTGACCAGTCACCGAAGTGGTGAAACCGAAGACAGCACCATCGCTGACTTGGCCGTCGCGCTTTGCACTGGCCAAATCAAAACCGGTTCTGCAAGTCGAAGTGACCGGATGGCGAAGTACAACCAGCTGCTTCGCATCGAAGAAATGCTCGGCGACGCGGCTCTGTACGGCGGACCTCACTTCGCAGCCAAACTGAAATAGCCAAGCAGCAGAGACGCGGCCAGAATCGACCGGCGGCTAGTCCATCCGCCGTTTTGGCGTTCGCCACGGTTTCGATCAGCAACACTCTCCCGCTTGCGGGAGTGTCGGACGGTGTGTGGCAGTTGCGTCTTGATGGATGGGACGATCGGCAAACCAGAAACGTCGTCGCAATCAATGCCGGCCGGGGAGGGTTTCGTTGCATCTGGTTGGCGTTGCCAACCGCTTCACCCTCACCTCGCTTAGGCTCGACTCTCCCGCCAGCGGGAGAGTTCAGTCAACGGTTCTTTCAGCAACACCCTCCCGCTTGCGGGACAACCCTCTGATCGATCGCTGTTCGCAATGTATCATTCCCGACAGGGTCTTTTTGCGATGAAAGCGTTTAGGGGTAAACATGGTTGTCAACATCATCGTCGTCGTGACGGCGATTCTATTATTTGGCATCCTTGCCTTTTGGAAGCGGCTGTCCAATTCTGCGGACTTCCAAGCCACGCTCACTCCGCTGGCCTCCATCATGGGCAGTGGTTTTTTGGTCAGCGCTCCCTTGCTGGGCGGGCTGGTTGGTTCCTGGGCAGTGGTCATGATGGCGATCCTGCTGCTGATCGCCTACCTGATTGGTGAGGCGATCCGATTCAATATCAAGCACTTTGAGCCCATCGAAAACAAGGGCAATGGCAAAGCACAGCACGTTGCCTTTGTCTCCCGACTGGCGTTGATCCTGGCCTACTTTGTGTCGGTCACGTATTACTTACAGTTGCTTGCCGCGTTTGCGCTGAGCTCGCTGGGTGTCAATCAAGACTGGCTCGCTCCGCTCATCACCAGCATTTTGCTGGGCACCATCGGATTGGTCGGGGCGCGTTGGGGGCTGGACATGCTGGTTGCGTTAGAGAAGTATGCTGTTGCGTTGAACTTGGGCGTGGTGGGGGCGCTGTTGTTGTCTCTGGTTGTGTACAACCTTGGCCTGCTTGGTTCTGGTGCTTGGCAATTGCCCGATGTGGATTCGACGATTGATTTGAGCGATGTTCGCGTCTTAATGGGCCTGCTAATTGTGGTCCAGGGCTTTGAAACCTCTCGATATTTGGGTGACAAATATGATGCCGATCGTCGGATCCGAACGTGCCGGATGGCGCAGTGGGTCTCGGGAGTGATCTATGTGGTCTTTATCTCGTTGGCCACCGTGCTGTTTGATCGTGAGATGGGATCTGATGTGACGGCGATCATTCGAATTGTCACGCCGGTTGCTATCGTGTTGCCAATCATGATCTCTGTCGCCGCGATCGGCAGTCAGTTTAGTGCAGCAGTCGCCGACAATGCGGGAGCCGCTGGATTGTTGACGGATCTGGCAAAGCATCGGATGGCAATGAAGTATGCCTACTACATTATCCTTGCCGTGGCGCTGTTCTTGGCTTGGGCAACGGACGTCAATGGAATCATCGCTTATGCATCCCGAGCTTTTGCGCTGTATTATGCCTTGCAGTGCCGAGTCGCCTACTTGGTTGCCGCCGAGACGGCTGACTTGCCACATCGCACATGGAAGCGAGGCATGTTCGCGTTTGCCGGGCTCTTCGCCCTAGCCGTCGTCATCTTTGGCCTCCCCTCAGGCGCCTGATCCACCGCTTTCATTCGTAGGTTGCGTGCAAGCACGGCACCGCACGGTTTTGCCATCGGCCGGTTTGCGGTTGGTGGCGCGATGATGAATGGGACGATTGGCAAGGCGGAGGCATTGATGGTCTCAATGGCCGGCCGGGGAGGGTTTCGTTGTCACTGCCAGCAGTTGGCGTTGCCAACCACTTCAGTCACGGTAGGAACGGCCGTTTCCGGCCGCCCCCCGCACA
Organism: Stieleria bergensis; assembly: GCA_007745635.1. Lineage (GTDB taxonomy): Bacteria > Planctomycetota > Planctomycetia > Pirellulales > Pirellulaceae > Stieleria > Stieleria bergensis. The sequence continues at coordinate 3,869,410 of CP036272.1, read as the reverse complement.
GATCCGTACTTGAGTGTTGTCTCATACGGCTCCTGCCTTGATTCGGGCGCGAAATCGTTGATCTGGATACGGGTGGCGTACCTTGGCGTGAGGGAGGTAGGTCAGCAGCAACCGTTTCATGCGAGGCCAAGGCCAGCGATGCCGTTGGCTGCGACGACAAAGCGTACGCAACCATAGACGGCTAACCTCGTCTCGAAATCGACGTAGGCGGCTCACATTGCCTGGGACGGCATAGTAGGCCAGCCAGCCGCGGACCACACTACCCAGCCACCGACCTTGTTGGCCGACTGACTGGTGTCGCCGACGACGAAGCTCCGCCTTGATTGCCGAGAGGGTACGAGCCATCCGGCTCGCGATCGTCTCGCGGCGAATCATGAACCACCCCGTCTTTGGGCTGGTATCACAGCGGTGCGTGAAACCGAGAAAATCGAACGTCTCCGGTCGACCGTCTCCTCGCTCAGATCGGCGCTCGATCGCATAACGACCAAACTCGAGCAAGCGAGTCTTTTCGGGATGAAGCTCAAGGCCGAACTTACCGAAACGTTCCCGGAGTGCTTCCAGGCACATTTCAGCATCAGCTTTGCTCTCAAACCCAATCACAAAATCGTCGACGTACCGAACCACAACGACGTCCTTGCGGCCGCGCTGTCTTCGCCAGTGGTCGATCCACAAGTCCAACACATAGTGAAGATAGATGTTCGCAAGCAGCGGCGAGATCACCGCTCCTTGCGGAGTCCCCACCGTCGTCTTGGACCACTCACCGTCTTCGCTGACACCGGCTCGAAGCCATTTTCCGATCAGACGGAGAATCCGTTTGTCGCTAATGCGATGCTCGATGAACTTCATGAGCCATTGGTGGTCCACGTTGTCAAAGAAGCCTTTCACATCGGCGTCCAGAATCCAGTTCACCTTTTTGCTGCTCACACCGACACACAACGCATCGAGTGCATCGTGAGCGCCGCGACCAGGACGGCCACCATAACTGAATCCGAGAAAATCCTGTTCGTAGATGCACTGCATGACCCACCCGGTTGCCTTTTGGACAATCTTGTCCTCCAGGGCCGTGATGCCGATCGGACGTTGCCGGCCATCGGCTTTGGGAATGTAGATTCTCTTGGAGGGCTTCGCTCGGTAGGCACCCCGGTGAATACGACCGTGTAGAGCCTCAATCGAGGCTTCTCGGTCTTGCTCGTACTGCTGCCAAGTCACCTCGTCGATGCCCGCTGCGGCAGATTTCTTCAAATCATCGAAGGCCTCGTGCAGCAGGGGAACGTTGATGTGATGCAACAGGTTCTCGAACTTCAACGCAGGACAGTCCCGCGCTGTTTCGCGCACACCCAGCAGCCCGCGAGAACGACGCTTGGTCCGACTCGAAGTTCGGGGTCGATCGTGCTGCGAGGTGCTCATCTTGGCTGAGTCCCTTTCCTCGACAGACTCCGCGGCCGGTTCAGTTCCGGCGTTGTTCGCCTGTGTCGGCAGTACTATGGACTCATCCGACTTCCGATCAGCGTTCATGGCAGCCTTTCCCGCTGGACGGTTCGCTGCCCGCACTGGATACTTGCCAGTGGCCGATCGGATCTCCCGGTTCTCGCGATTGAGATTTCCACGCATGCGCAGGTTCTCGTGACTCCGCCGTGTCCGATGGGTTCTCGCCTAATGACGAACCCATCGGTGTTGCCTTCCCCATAGAGGGACCGGGTCGGCACACGGAAGTTCAGATTTCGGAGCTCAATAGCTGGCCTGCGTTTCCCCCCTTGTCGGACGCTCAGCACAGATCGGTTACCCTCTCTGCACCTCCGATGGAGGCCATAGCAGTTGGCTAGACTTTCTACGTAGGACACTTTCATTCCCTATCTCAATCCGGTTTTATCCCGGCACTCCCCTCACCTCGCTTAGGCTCGACTCTCCCGCAAGCGGGAGAGTGCAGTCAACGAATGCTTTCAGCAACATTCTCCCGCTTGTGGGAGGGTTTCGTTGTCACTGCCTGCGGTTGGCGTTGCCAACCACTTCACCTTCACCTCGCTGACGCTCGTCTCTCCCGCAAGCGGGAGAGTTCAGTTGTTTTGTGCGTGCACCCATGCCGCTACTGCACGGGCACGACTCTGGCTTCGGCGGTGGCTTGTGCTCCCAAATCCATTTCCTGCGCTACCGCTCGAGCGTTGATTCGGAACGCTTGCGGCAAATTACTCGACAACATGATTTCAAAGGTCATTGCTTCGCCGCCTTGCAGCGTGCCAAGTTGCCAGGAGACGCGGTCGTTCTTTTGTTGGATGCGGTCCAGAGGTCGACCGTCCAGCATTGTGATCCGCGTCACGTTAATGCCTGCTGGCTTACTGATCTGCACACCGACGTTGCTGACCGGCGTGGTCCTTGGGTTTCGGACCGTTAGCTCGTAACGCATCGGAAACTGAACAAACACCGGATCGGTTGGCCCTTGCAATTTCAATTCCAACTGCTGCGCTTGTGGGCCGGGCGTTGCTGGAGGCGTGTTCGGGACGACCGGCAGCGCTGGTGGCGGGTTGTTCGGCTGCTGGCCGTTGTTGGTAAGCGGCGCACTGTTGTTCGGCGGAATGGAGGGCGTTGGCTGCACGGGCGGCAAGTTCGGTGGCTGAGTCGGTGCCGGCGGTGCGGTGATGACTCCCGAGTTGATCGCAAACTGAACTTGCTTGCCGGGAAAGGATCCCTGGTCGCTTTGCACGTTCATGTAGATCGTGCTGCGTGGATTGATCCCATTGGCACGCAGTTTCAAATCAATGGCTTCACTGGTTCCCGAGTTGAGCTGGGGGATCGCCCATTGGACTTGATACTGGCCTGGCAACGCGCGTTTCTGAATGCTGCTGCGCTCGGTGGACTCGACCGGAACCAACTGTGGGTCGTGGGTCAACGTGACAATCAGGTTGGTTAGTGGGACGCGGCCATCGTTGGCCACAATCAGCTTGGCGGTCGTGGATTCTCCCACGTTGACTTGCTGGGGGATGGTCAACTGAGTGGTCAGTGAAGGTGTGGGGACGGGTTGATTGACGACGGTCACACAGGCTTGTGTTTGTTCTCGCTGTCCTCCGGCCGCGGTTGCTTCGACTTGCATGCAGTGTTGTCCCGCGTCGACGCTGCGGAAGATCACTTCATCCGATCGCCATGTGTCGCCGGGCTGCAACGGAAGGGTCCGATTGCTGGTCACCGACCGGGAGCCTCCTTCATGAGTCATCGATGCGTCGCCGCTGACCAACAACGACACGTCGGTCAGAGGTCGATCGCCGACGTTGCGAACATCGATCGCAAACGGGATCGGTTCGCCGACTTCGGCGCGATCCTTCAGCGGCCGAGCGACAACGCTTAGGGAGGGGCGGAAGACGCTGACGCGACCTTCGCTCTGGGAAACCAATCCGTTGTCAGCACGCGCTTCGGCCAGTAAAGCGATCGTGGTCGGTGTCACCAATTGCGCTGCCAAGTCAATCTGCTGACCGGCGGGGAGGGTGCCCAGTTCCCACACGATACTGTTGGTTAGGTTTTTGGCCAGTGGGTCATTCGTGGTGGCTCGAATGCCTTCTGGGAAACGCAATTGCACGCGCACATTGTTTGCTGCTTGATCGCCAGGGTTCTGGACGTTCAGGACCGCCTGGAAGCGCTCTTGGAAACCGATGACTTGTGGGACTTGCAAGTTGACCAACAGTTTGGGCGCACTCCAAGTGACATACGTTTGGCCGCTGAACAGGGTTAGATTGGGCATGTTGTCGCTTTCACCGCCGGGGCGGACGACGCTCATCATGACCGCAGTGGTGCCTGCGGTCCCCGGTGTCGGTAGCAACGTGACGGCGGCGTTGCCTTGGTCATCGACCACTGCTTCGGTGACCGATGATCCGGCAGTGTTGGCAAAGGTTGCCAGGCTGGGATCGACAATCTCGTAGCGAACACGCCAGCCTCGTGCAGGCAGATCCGCATCGCTACGCGTGACGCGTGTGGAAAGCGTGACCTGTTGTCCAGCGGGAACGATCTGTGTTCCAGGGAAGGTGCGTTTCGCATCGACCCAGTAGATCGTTGCGGTCGTTTTGCGCTGATCCCAGCAGTCGCTGTCGGGAGCCAAGACGGTGACGCGACTGGTGCCCTCGCTGGGACTGCTCAAGCTGATCCAGGTTTGGCCCTTTTCCAAGATCACGTCGTCACCGGTGTTCAGGTTGCCGCGCGTGATCAGGGTGCGTTTGGTGCTGGTCACGCCAATCGCATAGGACGGGTCTTTTTTGGGAGATCGAATGTTTGCCAGGCGGTGCGCAACACCACAGCCTTCGTCGCCAACCTCAATGAACGTGCCAACGCTTTCGGGCGTCAGCATCCATTCCAACGGCTGGCCCGTTTGTAAATAGCCATCGGCGCCGCAGATTCCTGACAGCAGGATGACTTCGCCATTGACCGGGGCAACAATTTTTTGAGGAGACAGCAGGATGCGGCCTCGGACCCCTTTCTTTGCCAGGCAGCTGGTTCGGCCGCGATTGATTTCACTGCCAATCAGCACAGCCGGTGGCCCATGCGCGCATTCTGCGGTGCACGGTGCGCTGGGGACGCAGGAACGCTCGCCATAAATCCCGTTGGGAACCGGCGCGGTGGTTAAGACTGGTGCCGCCGGTGTCGGGGACGCTGGCGCAGTCGGAGGGCAAGCAGGGGCGGGATACAGTGGAGGGCAGGCCGGTTCACCGCAAGGATCCGTGTAGACCGGTTGCGGGCAAGTTCCGGGCATGGCGGTCGGCGCAGCGGTTGGGCAAGCCGGCGGTTCTGGCGGCGTTGCGTAGGCCGGTTTGGGAAACAGCGAGCAATTGCGGAGCGACTGACTGAAACGTTGGAAGCAGTTGGGCCCTGATGGCGCTGGCTGAGCGATGATCGGTGCCCCTGGATAGGCTGGACCCTGTGTGACGATCGGGCCTGGCGCAGCAACAGTCCCCGGAGCAACAGGCGCGTTGTTCGCCGGGCGGGTCATGATGGGCGCAGGAGCCACCGCAACGGCATTGCGTCGTCCAAAGCAGTTTGGCCAGGTCAGAGGAGTGGTATTGGGCAGTGGTTGGAACAATCGCTGGCCGCTGGGATCAATTGCTGGCAAGCGCATGCGCGAGCAACCACTGGGCAGTGTCATCAGTGTCAATGCAACGACCGCTACGAAGGCGCGCAGCGATTTTCGGTGGACTGCAAGGAGTCGAAATCCATCAAGACCAGACATGGAACCGGTAGAAAAAGAGGAATCCAATCCAACGTGGACGCCTAGCGAAGTGGGATTCACCTCACAACAAGAACCAGCTCCGTAACCTCGGAAAGATCGTTCCAATCCGTGGAAAGCACAAAACGCAACCGACGCTGATGGCATTGGCTGACGAGACTCAGGGATTTTCCCGAGTGAAACCGCGTGCATAAGAGTGGCGAAGTGAAGCAAACCGCGACAAATCACAAGGCGTGACAAGCCCGATCTGGCAACAAACCGACCGAAACTGGCAGGAGAAAAGTCAGCCTGAAGGGCAGCCCTCAGCTAACCCAAATCATCGCAAACCGCACCCCAACCGGAAAACCCTAGCACACAAATAAGCCCATGATGCAAAAACGCAACAAAGAATGTTGCGGAAAAGCAACTACGAACGCCGCCTCGTTTGTTTGATGACCGCATGGAGACAATGTCCATCGGTCCCCAGCGTCCTGCCATTGCCGTTTACCGCTAAGTGCAGCCGCTGACTAAAGGTGAGTCGCGGAGCGCCAACCGACACCGAAGAGACGTCGGCGATGGCCTTTCACGACCCGGTAGCCGGCTTCGCAACGATGTTGCCTCCGATAATGCGTTTGCAACGACAAGGAGTAGTGAACCATTTCGTTTGCGAGCTTCATCAAGCTTTGACGGGGGCTGGTTCGCCTAGAAGGGTTCAGACGAGGCAGCCGCACTCACATCGGACGCGAGCGCGCGGCTGCCTTCACCTGACCGGGTTCCGTTTAGCTTCTTTTGCGACGCACGTTGATGACGCCTAGGAGAGCGATGGAGAAGATTCCAAGAGTCCCTGGTTCTGGAACGATGTTGAGCCGTGCTGAGCTACTTTGCGGCGTAAATGCAAAGCCTCGACCACCCGTCGTCAAAGCAACAATCGTGTTGTCCAATGCAAGGTCATTGAAGGTCACTGGCCCTGTTCCGGGAAGCAACGCGACAACAGGGACGGGGATAAAATCAATATTGGCGTAATCATCCGACAGCGTCGAGTCGATGATGTCGAGACCAGCGCGGTTGAAAGAGGTTTCCGAGCCGGGGGGGCCAAAAGGGTCTGAGGACTGGAAGAAACCGTTATCTGCTGTGGCGGCAAACTCCAGGTCGAACTCTGCGTCTGTAAAGAAGTCTTGAATCTCGTTGGTGCCAGAGTTGGTATCACGAGCCCAAACCGCTTTGAGATCGTTAACACCACCCGTTGTGTCGCCCGTTAGAATCGCAGCAACGGCATTGCTGACGCCATCAAGCTGCTGGCCGGAACCGGAAAAATCCGGCAACAAACCTTGCAAGCTATAGTCACTGGAGGAATCCGTTGCCAACAAGTTGAAGCCATCGGTGATGGTTTGAATCGTTCCGGAAAACAAAATCGCAATGTAACCATCGTTGATGATGTTCGGGGTACCGGCTGGAATAGCGTTGACTGGCGAGTTGGCGTTAAAAGGGTCACTGGTAGTGATGTCGTTGGTGAGTTCCGTGCTGGCAATCCAGCCATACAGGATATCACCATCTTGCAAGCCGGCACCGGAGTTGCCTTGCCCCTTTATCAGGGTTGAACGTCCGACCGGGTTGTTAATGGTGTTGATTTGATCCGCTTGACCATTTCCGGTCAGAACGGAAGTGAGAAATCCTGCTTGTGCAGATGAGCACGTCAGGATGGCTAATGGGATGATAAGAATGAGATGCTTTAACATTGTGCTTATAACCTGATAAATAGAAAAAAATGAAGCGTGTGCTGTTTTCTATTTCAGGTGCTAAGCAGGCCGATCAGGAGGCGTCCAATACGGCGGGACGATCGCTACGCGTTGGCGAACGGCAACGGCGAGGATTGTGAGCCGTTCAAGTCGAGCAACCGTCGGAGCGACGATCGCTGGGCTCAGTTGGGAGTTGTGTGAAGCGGGGCTCAACTCAAAGCGGTCAGGGTTGGCACTGCTGACAGCAGGGGGTGTTGTTCGCGTTTCTGCGGCAACAATCTCGATCGTTGGTCCATCGAGCAGGCGCGCATCGGTAATCAGTCCAGCAGAGCAAAACTCTCCGCTGAAAAGCGCAATAGTCAGCATACCGATAATGAGACAAAGACCACGCATGCAGACACGATATTACGTGCCGGCAGGCTTGTCGATGTTTTTTGATGCGGATTGGGTTGATTTTTCCGAATATAAAATAGTGCACAAGGGCCTGTTTGTATAGAGGATTTCTCTGGAAAACGTGAATGTTTTTGTGATTGATTCCGCAGTGCCTTTGATGGATCTGGCTTATCGCCGGCTGTCCAGGCCTCTGGTCATCAGTGGTCATGGTTTCCAGAGGCAGCCCCAATGCTCCGCTTGACGGGTGGCCCGGTGGCGCAGTTGTCCAGGAGTTGAGGCGTTCCAGTTCTCAGGGAATTGCGCTAGCCCATTAGCGTGGAGAAGGTCGCCACCGAACGCTTGGTGGAGGGGAGGCAGGGTTGGCGGGTTTGGCTCTGCTTGATCCGCGTTCTTTTTCGCCGTTTGCAGATTCGGCCTCGCGTGGTAGCGAGCAAGGGCATGGGGCAGGCTGGTGACCACGTCCCGTCAGCCGTTTATGATTGAGTGAGCGCCTCAGCTGGAGACGCTTCAGCGATTGCCACCGGTTTGATTTCAACGCTCAGGGATTTTCCCGAGTGAAACCGGGTGCAGAAGAGTGGCGAAGTGGAGCAAATCGTGACCAATCACAAGGCGCGACAAGCCGACCGAAGCTGGCAGGAGAAAAGTCATCCTGAAGAGCAGCCCTCAGTGACTCCAGCTCATCGCAAACCGCACACCAACCGGAAATCCCTAGCACGCAAATGAGCCCATGATGCAAAACGCAACGAAGAATGTTGCGAAAAGGGGACGCCGGGTCATGCCGCAATGAGTCGCGGGCCTTTCGCTTGAGCGTCTGATTCAACAACGTCAGCTAAATCACTTTTCTCAGTAATGGAAGGATGGAAACTGTACTCATGGTCCTTGGTAGTTCGCTGGTGACCCGCATTCATAGGAAATGGGCTGGTGGTCGAATTGATCCACGCTGGATTGATTTCTCTCGCTGAAAGTTCAGCGTTGATTCAGAAGCTGCCTGGGCCAGGTGGGCGACCACCAATAGAGATGGTTCTTGCAAATCTGATTATCGGATAGCTATGGGATGTCTATATCCTATTAGTGCCTAACTATTTTTGACTAGTTGTGCCCTTACGCCCAATTCGATATCGCTAGGCTGTTTCCACAGGGGGGTGACAGCCGAACAGAATTCGTTTTTTGGCTGTTTCCCAACAGAAAAAGCCCACTGCGTTATGCAGTGGGCTTTTAGGGCTCTTTAGCACATGCGCGGTGCTTCGGAAGTAATTACGACTTGCGCCGACGCATCAGGCAAGGAACTGCAGCAAGTACGCTAAAGATGATGGCGGACGATGGTTCGGGAACTACCGCTATCGCACTTTTCTGGTTGATTGTGATCTCATAGGTGCTGCCAACGTTCAGATCAAACTCAACTGATGAAAGATCATCCGAAAATGTGTAGGTGCTCGGGCCAGCGCCATTTGGCGAAAGGCTGATACTCTGATTGAGCTCTGGAAACACAGGACCAAGGAAGTTCGATCCGCCATTGAAGACTTCATTGATCGTAACTTGAAGCGATGTGCTGGCGGTCCCTCCGAGATTCGGAGTTCCAGTGTGTGCCAGGAAAAGGTCCGACGTTGCAGTGAAGTCCAATCGCACAGTTTCGTTGGAGTTTGCCTGGAATCTAATCTGTGAAGAGTTATTAACGATGTTCGCTGAGCCTGCTGTCACTGGACCGTCCAAGCTGCCAACATTGAAGTCTGCATATGTAGTACCGAAACCACCTGTTGGTGGAACTGGCACCAATGGCGTTGGTCCGATCGGTGGAAGACCAGCGATGTTAAGGATGCCACCACCGAGATTAGGCTCAACAATATCCACGAACGAGCCACCGAAAGCGCTGTCTGCACGGACATAATCTGCGGCTTGGATAGTAAAGTCGTTATCTGCTGGGGACGCGTTTGTTCCGATGTATGCGGGACCGAAACTACCGCTCGTGCTGACGATTGATCCGCCGCCGTTGGCACTGGAGATCTGAAATGTGCCTAGGACTTCCTCTGTCACTCCACCACGCGTGACCTCGCTGATGCTATTTGTCAAAGCGGAAGAAACACGTACGAATGGACCGCCCGCATCGAGTTCTGTTGTGTTGACGTCAAAGGTGCCGCTAATAACCTGATCATCACTCACGCGCACAATTTTGATGTCGGATAGTGCTAATAATGCACTGCCCTGCAAACCCGCCTGAGCGGTAGATGCCAGCATTAGAACCGGCAAAAGAGTTGTAAAAAGTTTTTTAAGCATGGTTACTCAGAATTAATGAAAGTTAGACTAATAGTGAAAATTGTCAAAATCAATCAAAAGTTCTAAGAAGGTCTATCCTGCGGTAAACCAAACGGCGGTTCGGAACATACTCGTAATCCGACAACTTTTAACGGCCTGGGACAAGTATGTCCAACTGCGTAGAAATTTCCGAGAATGACACGCACTTCATCTGAGTTTTCATATTCGTCAGATAGACGAATATGATCCGCAGTATCGTTCTGGCAAAACGGTGTATCACCGCTCGGAGCCACCAAATCCGTGGAGATCTCAGTCTGGCAAACTGGGTGGTTAGAATCCACAATCACGCCAGCGCAGCAACTACTTCCGCTCGCTGACGCGATTAGAAGGATGACTATGATGATGAATGGGCGCATGGCGGTTAGAATAGCATACTTGTAGGGGCATGTCTAATGGTTTATGGATTGGGGGACATTTTTCTGGTGGTGGGCCGGCTTTTCATTGTTCCTTCACTTTGGTCCCCCCCCTTGCCACGGTCTCCCTCATTGGGAACAGTTGTTGGTGACAGTTCGCTAATCTGGCGGTACGATTCTGGCCGAAGGTTATGGTGCCGGTTCGGTTTCCCACGGCGCTGACCACTTGCTGGCTGTCCGAGCGCTATGCTATTAGCGTCCGGCACCTGCCTCGATTGCGTTTTCCTTTCCCAAGCAGAATGTGGAATTTCTATGGATTTACCATTCCCCAGCCCGTTTTCCTCCGGCGCTCTCGCCTCTGGTCATGGCCGACCTGACCTGAATCAAGGTGATCTCGCCGCCAGCCATGCTTACCAAAGTTACCAACGACAACGCCAAATGACCCTTGGCGATCTGCTGCTGGAAAACCGTATCGTCTTCCTGCAAGGCGAAATTCATTACGGAAACGCCAATGAATTGGTCATGAAGCTGCTGTACTTGCAAAGCGAAAACCGCCGCAAGGACATTCACTTTTACATTAACTCTCCAGGTGGTAGCGTGACCGCCACTTTGGCGATCTACGACACCATGCAAATGCTGTCCTGCCCCGTCGCAACCTATTGCGTCGGAGAAGCCTGTAGCGGGGCCGCGGTCCTGCTGGTTGGTGGGGCCAAAGGCAAACGCCAGTGTCTGCCCAATAGCCGAGTGATGATGCACCAGCCCATGGGTGGGGTCGGTGGTCAAGTCAGCGATATTGAAATTCAAGCCACTGAGATGTTCCGCTATCGAGATGTCTTGAACGAAATTATCGCCAAGCACAGCGGGCAGACGGTCGAGAAGATTTCCCAAGACACCGATCGAGACTTCTTCCTCGGTGCCAACGAAGCCAAGGAGTACGGCATCGTGGACGATATCTTGACCAAACCTGTCGAAGAAGATGATGACGATGATTGATCGTGTGGCCGGAGAAAGTCAAATGAGCTTTCCGGCCCCAACTTCTGAGGCAGACAAGCGATCGCTGAGAGTTGCCATGGCGTGAGCCAAGTGTTGAACACGCTGCTTTCGCGCAGCGAAAGGCCACAATTGAGACAGAGAAGAGCTTCGTGGGACGCTGTGATGGGCCGCGAACGCTAATATTGCCGAGGGTTGCGATGGCGTGGGCAAAGAGCCAAGCACGCTGCTTTCGCGGAGCGAAAGGCGACACTTATTTATGCACCTTACCAGACAAAATACAGAACTATGCCTTTGATTCCTTACGTTGTCGAAAAGAGTGGTCGCGAAGAGCGTACCTATGACATCTACAGCCGGTTGCTCAAGGACCGCATTATTTTTCTTGGCCAGCAGGTTGACGACCAAATCGCCAACTCTCTGGTCGCACAAATGCTCTTTCTGATGAGCGATGATCCGAAAGCGGACATTCACCTGTACATCAACAGCCCCGGTGGCAGCATCACCGCCGGCATGGCGATCTATGACACCATGCAATTTGTGTCCTGCGATGTGGCCACCTACTGCATCGGTCAAGCCGCTTCGATGGGCGCAGTGTTGTTGACCGCCGGTGCGGCAGGAAAGCGTTTCGCATTGCCAAACGCCCGCATCATGATTCACCAGCCGCTCGCAGGCATGCAGGGAACGGCTCGTGAAGTTGAAATCCACGTTGAAGAATTGCGCCGCATCAAGCAACGCATGAACGAGATCATGATCGAGCACACCGGTCACTCGTTGGAGAAGATCGAAGGAGACACCGACCGCGACCGGTTCATGAGCGCAGAAGAATCCTGCGAATACGGCCTGATCGACAAAGTCGTCGCCAGCAGCAGCGAAACCGCCGGCCAAGCCAGCGAGTAGCGCCAACGAATTCCATCGCGTTTCAATGCGATTCAGATGATCTAGCAAACCCCTGGCTGCGATTCGCACCTAGGGGTTGTTTTTTGGCATGACCTGTCCGGACTTCGCAGGCACCTGAGATGTCGGTTGTGTGATGTTGGTTGTGTGATGTTGGTTGTGTGATGTTGGTTGTGTGATGTTGGTTGTGTGATGTTGGTTGTGTGATGTTGGTTGTGTGATGTTGGTTGTGTGATGTTGGTTGTGTGATGGCGTTGGTGTGATGGCGTTGGTGTGATGGCGTTGGTGTGATGTCGGTTGTTTGCCGAACGCCGTAGGTGTTCTATTGTCAAAGCCCGGGGTCGCGCAGCGCACCCCGGGTTTCGATTCGACGCGGGTTTCCGAACGCCGTAGGTGTTCCACAATTGGAGCCATGCGTCGTGGACATCGTTGGGTGTCAAACGTGGGTGTTTACGTCGCGGGCAGATCAGGCCGGTTGTACAACCCCTTCGGGGTAGGGTGTTGAGCGCGTGATGGTGACCCAGGGTGCGCTTCGCGACCCTGGGCTATGGAGTGGAACACCTTCGGCGTTCGGAAATTGGGTTGGTGTGGAACGTTTTCGGTGTGTGGGACCGTGGTTTGGGACGTGAACGTTTTTGGTGTGTGGAGCCGTGGTTTGGGACGTGAACGTTTTCGGGTTTGGAACCGTCGGATTGGTGTGGTACACGTTCGAGGTTCGGAGATTTGGGGCGCTCCTGCCGAACGCCGTAGGTGTTCTATTGTCAAAGCCCGGGGTCGCGCAGCGCACCCCGGGTATCGATTCGACGATGGTTCCGAACGCCGTAGGTGTTCCACAATTGGACCCACGCGTCGTGAACATCGTTGGGCGTCAATCGTGGGTGTTTAACCAGGCCGATTGTACAACCCCTTCGGGGTAGGGTATTGAACGCATGTGGTAACCCAGGGTGCGCTTCGCGACCCTGGGCTATGGAGTGGAACACCTTCGGCGTTCGGAAATTGGGTTGGGAGTGGAACACGTTCGGCGTTCGGACATTGGGAATCGGGGTTTGCGACTCTGGCGATGGTGTTCCACCGTCGTGTTTAGGTGGCGGGACGATGGTTGGCCAAACCGGGCCGGTCACGGGTGGGTCACGTTTTGCGGTGGTGGATTATGCGTCGCGGGGGTGCTATTTTGATCTTCGATGGCGGCTTTTCTGGACTCTAATCCGTGCAATACTAGTCATTCGATGGGTGGTTTTGTTGGGCATGCAATTTGCACCGACGTTCCAATGACCCTCCAGACGCTGTTGACTCGCGATTCCCATTTCCTCTCCTCCTTACGCCGAGACCTTTCGATGACTTTCCCGTTTCCTCGTCGTTCTGCTTGTAAGGCCGTTCTGAGTGCCGCTTCTGTCTGCCTGTTTGGCAACGTCGCTCTGGCTGCTGAGCCCTCTGAATATCAGTCTCCCAAGGAAACCAACGCGGCCATTGAGAGGTCTGCCGACGCTGGGATTCGCTATCTGAAGAATCGCGGCCAAGCTGCCAACGGGGCCTTCAGTCCTGAGACCGGTGTTGCCGTGACCTCGCTGTGTGTTCGGGCGATCTTGGATCATCGCCCCAGTGAAGTCAGTTCCCCCGAAGTCAAAAAGGCGATTGACTTTATCGTCAGCAATGTTCGCCCCGATGGTGGTGTCTATGTTGACGGATCACACTACCGCAATTATGAAACGACCGTGGCGGTTGGTGCCATGATCGCAGCCAACAAAGACGGGCGTTTCGACAGTCAACTCAAGCGGGCCGAAGCATTCCTGAAGCAGATCCAGTGGGACGAAGGTGAAGGCATTGAATCCTCGGACCCGGCTTACGGCGGGGCCGGCTATGGCAGCCACTCGCGTCCGGACTTGTCCAACACTTCCTTCTTGGTGGAAGCCCTTCGCGAACTTGGCAATGAAGCGGACGATGAAGCGATTCAAAAGGCTCTGAAGTTTGTGGCGCGGACGCAAAATTTGGCTGGCCAAGGCAACGATACCAAGCACGCCGATAAAATCGGGGACGGAGGGTTCTACTACACGCCGGCAGCCGGTGGTGAAACCAAAGTCGTGGAGCCAGACAACGGCGGTGGTTTGCGAAGCTATGGATCGATGACTTATGCTGGCTTGAAAAGCATGATTTACGCAGGCCTGGCGAGTGATGATCCTCGCGTCCAAGCAGCCATGGACTTTATTCAGAAAACTTACTCGCTGGACGAGAATCCAGGCATGGGCCAGTCCGGTCTGTACTATTACTTCCACACCTTTGCCAAAGCTTTAGACGCCGCCAAGATTCAAGTGCTGACCGATTCAAAGGGCAAGGATCACCTGTGGAAACGTGAATTGACCGCCACCCTGGTCAAGGGGCAACAGAAGGACGGTTCGTGGGTCAACGGTGGCAGCGACCGCTGGATGGAAGGCAACCGGAATCTAGTGACTGCCTACGCATTGATGGCACTGAAGTACTGCCGGGAGTGATCCCTCTCCAAGCGGCGTCCCGCCGCAGCAAAGATTTTCGATGTTGTCGATCAGACAGACCATTGCCCAGTGTTGTTGCCCAGTGTTGCCATCGCGACGCTGGGCTTTATTTTTAAGGACAATCAAAAGGTGTCGTTGAAAGCTTTTTGTAGATCGCGGCGATTTTGTCCATGCGAACTTGAAAGCTGAACTTGGAGGACACCGTTTCGTAGCCGCTGGCCGCGATTCTTTGTCGCGTCTCGGGATCCTCCAGCATGATCTGAACGGCGTCTTTGATTTGTTTGTGATCACCGGAGTGGATCAGGATTCCGTTGTCTCCGTCGACGACCAATTTGGGGATGCCAGCAACACGTGTTGACACAACGGGACGCTTCATCGCCATCGCTTCGAGCAACACGTTTGGCAGCCCTTCGCGAAAGCTGGAGAGCACAAAAGTGTCACAAGCTTGATAGAGCAGCCTGGGGTCAGCGACAAAGCCCAGCAGCTCGATGCGATTGCCCAGATTCAGTTGATCGATTTGTTGTTGCAGCGCATCGCGGAAGGCTCCGTCGCCGGCGATGCGAAGCGCAACATTCTTGCCGCTCTGGCTAAGTTCCGCGATCGCTTGAATCAAGAGGTCAAACCCTTTTTCATCGGACAGCCTGCCAACGCCTGCGATCAGGAAGGCGTCCTCGTTGAGGCCAAGTTGCTGTTTGGCGTCCGCTTGGCTGTAGTCGACTTGGTAATCGCCCAGTGCGATGGCGTTGTCAATCAGGCTAAGGCGTGTTTCGGGGAGGCCAAGTTTTTGGCAGTCCTGATAGAGATCTTGTGAGACGCAGATGACTTGCTGATAGCGTTTCAAGCACCAGCGATCGATCGCAAAGTAGATCGGCGTTTTCCAGGTCCGCTGGCCCCAGCCGTGGACGGTGCTGACGAGTTGCATTTTGGGGAATGACTTGCGAAGCAGTAGTCCGATCAGGTTGGATTTATAATCGTGTCCATGCCAGATGAAGTCATCGTCTGCCGAGAAACGCTTCAATGTTTCTTCCACCGCCGCTTTGCAACGCCCCACAATTTTCCAGTCGCGAAGTCCAAAGTCATCGATTTCGATCAACGGAGCATGTGTCTGGCCAGCACGCTGGCGAATGATTTCAAAGCCATCGTCGTGAGGATCACGCAGATACAGGCAGGCGGCCTGATAACCCAGCGGTTCAAGGAACCGCGGCGAGTTCAAAATGGTCTTCTCGGGGCCTCCGCCTTGACCGCTGATCACGCGAGGGTGCAGCACGAGAGGAAGGTCAGTTGGGCTAGGCATCATCGGGCTTTCTACGATCGGTGGGGAGGATTGCGGCCGACGCACGTTAGGCGACGGAGTAACGGTTATTCTGGTATTAGGCGGCATGGCGCGTTGTTTAGTTGATCGTTCAGGGGGGCAGCGATCCCAGACCGGGCTGCGCGATGTTCCTGTTGTAGCGATCATAATGAACTCATCACGGTCAGCTTTTGAAAATCGAATGTCCGATTCTACGTTCTTCGTTGCGCACATCTGCTCAACCTAAGTTTATCTACTTCAATCTAATTCATACGTTGGCAAACGCTTTAGTACTTCTTTCATGTCGCAACCGCATTCTTCAAATGATTATCCAGCAGTTGCTGGTGAAGACATGCAATCGTCGGTGGTCAAGCCTGGCTTGGGCAAAGCGACGACCAGTGGACTGCCGAGTCGACCGGCCATCACCACGCTCTTGAGAAAGCTTGCCGGTGTGGTTGGTCAACAGCATGTGTTAACGCAGCGAGCCTCACGCGAGCAGTATGCCAAGTCAACACTGCCACAGGGCACCACTCCGCTGGTGATTTTGCGTCCTGATTCATTGCTGCAGGTTTCACGCATCATGCCATTGCTGTCCGAGGCTGGTTTGGCATGGAAAGCCATCAGCCGAGGCAAGAATTGGGGCTATGGTGATGCCTGTGCCAGCCAAGATGGGGCGGTGATTCTGGACCTGGGCCGCATGAACCAGATTGTCGAGATCAACGAGGAGTTAGGGTATGCGGTGATCGAAGCCGGCGTCAGTCAAGGCCAACTGTACCAGGAATTACAGCGAAGAAAGTCAGCCTTGATGATGGACGTGACCGGTGCTGGGCCTGACGCCAGCATTGTCGGCAATGTCTTGCAACGAGGCTTTGGCCACACGCCCTACGGTGATCGCTCCAGCAAAGTCAGTAACTATCAGTATGTCACCCCTGATGGCAAGGTGCTGCATACCGGATTTGGCAAGCAGTTTTTCGAGCCCGATGTCGCGCATGTTTACCCCAACGGTCGTGGCCCCAATCCGCAAGGCATGCTGCAACAGAGTGATTTGGCGGTGGTCACGCGGATGACGGTGTGGCTGATGCCGCGTCCAGATGAAATCTCCGGATTCGCCTTTCGTTTACAGACTCCTGAGCAGTTCCAGCAGGCAGTCAATGCCGTTGGTCAGTTGCGCCAGCGCGGCACGATTGATAGTGTGGTCCACTTTGCGAATGACTTGCGCACTCTTTCGTCCCGGCGCGAGTTGATGGCTCAGTTCCCTGGCGACGAGGTGCTGACGGCTTCGGATCGAAACAGCCTGCGCGATCAAGGTAAAGTCGCCCCTTGGAATGCATTGGGAGGGCTGTATGGAACACATCAGGAGGTCAAAGCGAAACGGGCGGCGATTCGAGCGGCTTTCCGCGGCATCTCCAAACCGATCTTCTTTTCCAAACGACATCTCGCGCTGACTGCGTGGGCTGTGGATCATCTGCCGCCGATCAATGCGCTGAAGCGACTGCGGCATTTGCAACACACGATGACGGATGTGTTTGATCTCCTTTCAGGGGTACCCAGCAAAGCTCATTTGGAAGGCGCGTTCTTTCGCCATCGACCCGAGTCCGGCCAGGTGCAAGACGTGGGTTTGGTTTGGTTTGCACCTGTGGTGCCCATGCGGGGTCCGGATGTGAGTCAGTTGATTGAAGCCATCGAGCCGATTGCCAATCGATATGGATTCGACTTGCCAGTGACCGTCTCTCCTGTTGTCGCCCGAGCGGCCGTGTGCGTGACAAACCTGAGCTTTGACAAGAACGACGACTTGAAAGCCAAGCAAGCCGCCGCTTGTTATCGTGAAATGAAGGCTGTCGCCGAATCCTTGGGTTGCCCCGTTTATCGCAGCTCGTCGATTGAAGTCTAGACGCGGTGATCAGGCAGCGATGTTGCGCGGGGTTGTTGAATGGGCTTTGGCCGGGAAGTGACGGGGCTAGAGCTCCGAGGCCATCTGACGTAGCAGGCGTTCTCGGCGGTTGAGAGTCTGTTCGCGATGATCCAATTGATGCTGTTTTGCGTCCAAACGCAGTGACCATTCCCTAAGCTGATCAATGATGTTTTGGGCATGATCAGTCAGCGGGAATGATGCTCTGTTTTCGCTGCTGGATTGGACTCTCTCTGGATCGTCCTGGGCCTTCGATCGGCGACGAGGACGGATCTTTGCGACCCCGGCATCGCGAAACGCCGGTGGCTGTGGCCCGTGCGAAGGTTCGATGCGCAGGTAAGTCGCTGGCGGGTCCGTCGCGATCTGAGAATCGTTTGTACGGACCTCTAGCTCGGCCAGCGTCGATTCGACACGCTGGATGACATCTAGCGGTTCGGCGGTCACCTGCAGGAGATCGGTTTTCATGGCAATGTTGTCATCGATCGTTGCGGAATCGGAGGTTCGAATTGTTCCTGGGAAGGGCATAGATAGACACCGCTGACGGCGATTCGTAACGATTGTTCCGAATGCTATAGCTTCGGCCAAAGACGCTCGCTGGCCAGGTCACGGATTCTCGATTCGGATGCGAAATGCTAAACTGGGAACGTGAACCGATGCGAGGCTTCGCGGCGGGATGGGCGGTCGTTTTCAAAGGTCGCTGAATGAATCGCTGGCCTCATCGCTGGGGCGATCCCTGGGGCGATCCCTGGGGCGATCCCTGGGGCGATCCCTGGGGCGATCCCTGGGGCGATCCCTGGGGCGATCCCTGGGGCGATCCCTGGGGCGATCCCTGGGGCGATCCCTGGGGCGATGACGGGCGCGCCTATCGGCTCATCGATTGTCCGTCGAATGTTCTAACCCGCTCCATTTTCGCAGCAATCCAATTCAAACCACACCGGTCCAGTTTTCGACCACGAAAGGAATCCACGATGTCTCCTCAGTACAGCGACTTTGCCAAGATGATTGACCACTCGCTGTTGCATCCCACGACGGATCAGCAAACATTGGAACAGGGCATCGCTCTGGCGCTGGCGTACGATGTGGCCAGCGTGTGTCTCATGCCTTACTACTTGGCGCGTTGTGCCGAACTGCTTGCTGGCAGCACGGTGCAGGCGTCTACGACGATCGGGTTCCCTCACGGCGGGCACACCACCAGCATGAAGGTCAAGGAAACCGAGCAAGCCATCAAGGATGGCGGTCAAGAGTTCGACATGGTGGTGAATCAATCCAAGGTTCTGAGCGGAGATTGGACGTACGTGACCGCGGAAATTAAGGCTGTTACCGAAGCGGTGCACGCAGCCAACCAGAAGGTCAAAGTGATCTTTGAGAACTGTTACCTGGAAGACACTCACAAAATCAAACTCTGTGAAATCTGCAGCGAACTGAACGTTGACTGGGTGAAGACGTCGACCGGTTATGGCACCGGAGGGGCAACGCTGGAAGATCTGCGGTTGATGCGTCAACACTCCGCCGACCATGTTCAGGTCAAAGCCGCCGGCGGCGTGCGCGATCGAGAAACCTTGATCAAGGTACGTGAGATCGGCGTGACTCGCGTGGGAACCAGTAAATCACAGCCGTTGCTCGATTCGGTTCGAGAGGCGTTGGGGCTAGAAAAAATTCAGTTTGATGGTGCCGGCCCCAGCGAAGGGTACTGATTCCAGCCAGGCAGTGTCTTAACGAGCCAGGCAGTTCATGACCGAACCGTCCAAGCGGTGGGATGCCGCGTGCTCTTGCTACACGCGCTGGCGGTATTTGCGGCCGGCTTGTTTGGGGCGAAAGGTGCGGTCAAGTTGTTCGGGATGCTTGCGGAACCACGGTGCGACCGTGCCAATGCTATATGAAAAGGGGCCGTGACCGAACTGGCTTTCACTCTCCAGCGTCGCATGCCAGGTCTTGAGGGTCGGTTTGAGCTGCTGATAGCCTTCGGGATTCTTGGGCGCCGAAGCGACTTCAATGACTTCGCCGCAATGAATGAGATACCAATTGTGACAGCCATCGTATCCGGGGACGGAATAGATGAAGTTGTACTTGGTGCGAGCTTTGGCCAGCATGCTGAGCTTGCGCTGCACATAGCTGATGGCCTTGATGCTGCGATGCAGGCGGCTGGCCAGTTCATACTGATAGTTTGCCATGGCTTGGTCAAAGCGAGCTTGCAAGGCGTCAATGGGTTGCTGGTCCAAGCCTTGTAGAAACGCTTTCGCCAAGCCAACTTGTTCGTCGTATTCGTTGCGAGTGCATGCTGCGGCGCAAGGCCCCAAGCAGGTGCCAATCTCCAGCCGCAGACATCCGGGACGGTGATCCATTTCGAACAGTGAAAGCTGTTCGGAAAACTGGAACACTTGCTGAGAGCTGCAATCACGCAGTTTGAACAGTTGATTCAAAATCTCTACCGCCACTCGCATCCGTTTCGAACCATAGAACGGACCTTGCATCGCAAGCGGATCGGTGGGAATCTTTCGCGAAAGATAGAAATGTGGGACGGAGTCACGGCCCAAGCAAAGATAGATGGGTTGTTGACGTTTGGGAACGCCTTGCACATTCCAGCGTGGAGCAAACAACCGAATCAGTTGATGTTCTCGCAGCAGAGCGGCAAACTCGCTCGGTTGAGTCTCCCACTGAATCGCTCTGGCGGATTCAATGATTCGGCCGCCTTTCTCGTCCTCACTGGCTGCGCTGAAATAGCTGAGCAATCGTGAACGCAGGGATTTGCTTTTGCCAACGTAGATCAGATGGCCGCTGCGATCAAGCATGCCGTACACACCGGGGACGCGAGGGCAAGCCTGAATGACTTGCTGCTTCAACTCGTCGCGAGACAGTCCACCGACCATGTGAAGCGGTCGTCGGTGGCCGGGGTTGAACGGATCAACGCCGAACCCAAATTCCTTTAGATCATGTTCCAGCACATCCATCGCTTTCCACCGGCGCGAAATCCAATGCCGAGGTTCTCGATGGCCCGGCCTATTTTCCAGCTCATTGTATCACAGCTGGCAAGAGGGCAATAGCGATTGTAGGGGAGGCGTAAAGCCGGTCAACGCGCCAACAGGTGAGGTTGTTGTGGGGTGTTTTCCCGTACCAATTCAACGGTTTTGCGGCATTCCGACAGCAATGCGTTGGTTGCGGCCAGCAAGCCTTCCCATGGCACGGCTTCAAGCTGGGAGTTTTGATTCAGGTAATCGGCGGCTTGGGAAATGATCCCTGCTTCACGGCTGCGAGCGTAAACGGAGAGTCTTGATGACAAACTCGACAGCACTGCAGCGTCTTGATGCTCGACGGCTTCCAGGATGCGTTCAACTTGGAAACAAATCTGCACAGCGGTGTCCGGTTCGTCGCTCGTGCGCTGTTCACTGGTCGACTCGCTGACAACCTGAGCGAAGTGCTCGACGAGTTGCGGGTCGAACTGGCTGCCTGCGTAGCGGCGAAGTTCAGCAATGGCGACTTCGTGCGAAGATCCTTTTCGGTAGACCTGATCAGAGACCATCGAGTCATAGCTGTCACAGATCGCCAGGATGCGAGCACCGATCGGAATGTTGACGCCACAGGGTAGGTCCCGTCGGCGCCCCGAACCATCAAAGTGAGCGTTGCGGTAGGTCAGAATGCCTGTCAAGCATGCATCGCCAAAGGTCGTCTCAATGAGTGACACACCCATGGATTCATGGCGGTCGAGCAATTCGATTTCGTCTGGACGCAAGCGTCCCTGTTTCATCAGGATCGAATCGGGGACGCTGATCTTGCCAATGTCATGCAGCAGAGCGGCAGCACGAAGCGTGTACTGATCGCCTTGATCCATAAAGGCTTCCGAAACCACATCACAAAGCATCGCCACGCGCTGGCAGTGTTCGGCTGTAAAGACGTCGCGATAAGCCAATGAGGAAATCAGAGCGCTAACAGCCTCGGGCGGCACGCTCGCTTTGGCTTCGTCAGCGGCATCGTCTTTGACGTCTTGTTCAAAGGAAGGCAAATTCGGATCGTAACCGACAACCTGATTGCGTCCGTTACGTTTGGCAACGTACATGCAACTGTCGGCTTGGTCGATCAGGGCTTGCGGGTCCAGAGCTCCGTGGCAGCGCTCGGTGACGCCAAGGCTGGCCGAAAGTGTCAATTCGGGGATGTCGGCTAGTTTCAGTGCCTCGATGCGTTGCCGGATCTCTTCCGCGGTTTGTTTGGCTTGGTCGAAGCTCGTTTGGCTGAGCAAAACACAGAACTCTTCGCCACCGTAGCGGCAAACGACGGCACCGGTTTCTTCGAGTTCCAGGAGGATCTTGGAAACCTCTCGCAGCACTTCGTCGCCCACGGTGTGGCCGTAGGTATCGTTAACGCGTTTGAAGTAGTCGTTGTCGACCATGATGCAGGCGAGGTGATGATCCCGCTTGGTCGATCGACGCCAGAGTTTCCCAAACTGTTCAAAGAAGGCGCGGCGGTTCAGACATCCGGTCAGTGCATCGCGGCTGGCCAGAATTTCGAGTTCACGGTTCTTTCGCTCGATTTCGTTCTGGGATTCCTGCAAGAGTTGCAGCGTGGTTTCGATTTCGACGCGATGCTCTTCGATTTGGG
Source organism: Stieleria bergensis (assembly GCA_007745635.1). Taxonomy (GTDB): domain Bacteria; phylum Planctomycetota; class Planctomycetia; order Pirellulales; family Pirellulaceae; genus Stieleria; species Stieleria bergensis. Next base: position 3,847,279 of record CP036272.1, on the reverse strand, counting down.
TGACGTCGCGGAAGGTCGCGATGACGCCGCGATTGGATCGATCGCCCGCGATGGGGGCCGAATTGACGGAAAAAATACGTCGAATGTTGTCGGTGACTTGCAGGTGCAGGATGCGTTCTTTGACCATGCGTCGCTCGTCCAGAGCTTCTGCCCATGGCAAGGTCTTGCAGGGTTGATCGAAGGCATCCGTCCATGGCAACGACTGAGCACTGGACTGCAGCAAGACGTCCGTCGGAAGGTCGACCGCTTGTGAAAACGAATGATTGGCGAGTGCCACCTTGCCGCGTTCGTCCATCACCAGCAGACCCTCGGCGAGTGTGTCCAGGGCACTGCGCACTCGGTCAGGGATCACCTGAGTGCGGTTAAAGACGCGCATCATTTTGCCTAGGAAGACCGTGTAGGCGATTGATGCGGCGATGCAGAAAAAGACAACCAGCCGAATCAGCGGGTGTTCGGCAAAACCAACCAATAAGGAGGGGGTCTGATTTCGAAAGACGAGTTCGACGTTGCCGTAGGGGCGTTGATTGAGCGTAATGGGGACGCTGACGCCGGCGACGTTGGGAGTCTCGCCGCGAACGTCGTCCCAGAGATCTTGGTGGTGTCCAGCGTCGGCTTTGATGTCTCCAAAGTTATTGCGAATGCCGATCGATAGCAAATCGTCGTAGCGATCAACCAAAATCTCTGAGGTCACCTGCAAATCAAGCCATTGTTGCTTGCGAATGTGGCTGGTACTGTTCAGAGCGATCGTTTCGCACAACTGGCGTCGCGCTTGATGCTTGAGTTCATTCTCATCGGCGCGCAGACCGAGCCAGTGACTCACGAGGATGATGCTGGCACCGATGCAAACAAGGCAAAGGGCAAGCCGGATCGACTGGAGATAAACGCGAACCAAAACGATGACAACGTGGTGGGCGAAGGAGTAGTCAGGCTGCGATTTCGGCCGTTGACGAAGCGTGTCAGCCCGTCACCGGCCACGAATCCCGTCCTCTACGTGACGAGATTCTGTAACCGGCCAAGTCTTGCTTCCCCGTATGTCCGTTGCCCCTCTAGGAACGATTTACTCCATCGAGTGATGCAAAATTGCCACCTGCATGGTCGGACTGCGGCAGTCCTGTGGGTCATGAGACGTGTTCGGCATCGTATGCTTGCTTAGGTCGTTCAACCTGCAACGATGTTGTCAATTTGCGGGCCCCTGCTGGAAGGCTAGTTTTGTCCGTTCGCTATCGGGTTGTAACGGCAATGCAATCTGTTCGATGCGTTGTTGGTGAAGCGACTGGCATTTTGTGCATCACCACGGATGGAAACCCTCGCGCTAGCCGAAAAAGGAGAAGTACTAACTGTGCGTAAGGGTTTTCCCCCGCCGCACCTCCTCCAGCCAAGACAACGGCAGATGACGGAAAAGGATTTCCGACTGGCACGACGCCTTGCAGTGATTGCATTGACTGCGACACTGGCAAGCGACGCGTCGCACGCCACGCCTCCGATTGACCCGACGACGCAACCTGCGACGCTGATCCCACCGAGTGTCAGTCAGGCGGGTGCGTTTCCGTCTCGTTTGGCACAGCCCATTGTGGCGGGAAACGATTCCGTGCGCAGGCTGCCCCAGGAATCTCGCTCTGCCAGTGACAAGCTGACGAAGGAGTCCCCGGGGTCAGTGAATCAGAACCAGGTGAATCAAAAGCAGGACCTCGCAGCGCCGGCGATTCAGCGCTCAGACGCCAATCAACAAGCATTGAATCTGACTCGGCAGCCCGCTGAACAAAAAGGGACGGATAAGAAGAACGCGGCAAACCAAGGCAAAGCAGTCAAGAACCAGACGGGTCGCGCAAGGATGTCGGGGGTCAGCCCCTCTAAGGTCAAAGTAGGATGGTGGGAGAAACGCCTTGATCAACCGTTGCTTCAGCATGCGACGCCCACCACACTGCAACTGTCCGAACTGCTGATCGAAACACTCAATAGCAGCCCAGCCATTGAAGGTGCCAAGCTGCAGTCCAGTGCGACGTATCAGCAAATCATCCAACAAGATGCTGCTTTTGACCCGAAGCTGATCCTGGGCGCCGACATTGGCCGGACCAACGAACCGGTGGGTGACTTGCTAACGACCGGTGGACCGGGGCGGCTGAATGAGGAATCCTTGAATCTGTCCGGTGGCATTGAAAAGGTGAATCGCAGTGGCGCAAAGTGGGACGTGCGTCAGCAATTGGGACTTCTGGACAGTAACAGCAACTTCTTTGATCCGCGAAATCAAGGCAATGCACGGCTCAGTGTCAGCATGACCAAGCCCCTGATGTCCCGTGGTTCACGCTATTACAACGAACGTTTGCTCACCGATGCATTCATTGAAAATCGGGCCGTTTGGCAGCAGATGCGGGGCGACATCGAGCAGCGTCTGAGCGACGCGATCACGGCGTATTGGGAACTGTATCAATTGCGGACGCAATTCGTTCAGCAGCGTGAATTGCTGCGCCGCGGTCGTGAGATTGAAAATGTGATCAAGAACCGCCAGAAGTTTGACGCTGGACGGGTCGAGCTCGTCAAGGCTCAGCAGCGAGTCGCCAAGCGAAATGATCAAGTGATTGAGATGGAGGCGACGCTTCGAACTCAGCAAGCTCGCCTGGCGGCGCTGGTTGGCTCGGCCCGTTTTGAAACCAATCAAGCACGCGTGGAGTTCATTCCAGATACGGCACCGCAACCATCCGGCACTCAGTTGTCGTTACGCGATGCGATGTCACAGGCATTTCAGTATCGCGGTGAAATTGGTGCCGCCACCGAACAGGTCGCCCGTGCAGCGTTGCAGATGCGGGTCTCCCGAGTCGAGCTTGAGCCGCAACTGAATTGGATCTTCAACGGCTACTTGGCTCAGCTTAATGGTGATCATCAGGTCCTGCGTTCCTTCGGCGACCAATTCACTCACGAGCCCGGTTTTTCAACGGGACTAGAGTTCGAATTGCCAATCGGTAATCGAGCGGCCAGGGCGCGCTCACGAGAGGCTTTTCTACAACTGGAACGTCGCAACGAGCGTCTGCGCGAGGTGATCAAAGTCACTGAATACGAGGTGCAGGCTGCCAAAATCGATTTGGAGCGGCTCGAAAAACAGCAATCCAGCAAGCGTGCTGTGTTGACCAGTGCCATTGAAGAAGAGGAAGTGTTGACGCTGCAGTGGGAAGTGCTAGGCGGCGATGAAACCGGCAGCGGAGTCAGGTTAGAGAATCTGCTGGACGCCCAGCAACGGCGTACCGATGCCGAAATGGATTTGGTCGCGGTGCAGGCACAGTTCATGGTCGCGCAGGTGAAGTTGCAGCGAGCCATGGGCACGCTGTTGATCAACGAAGGGATCAGCAGCACGCAATCGGCCTGCTCGGGCGATGTGGAGTTTCATCCCGATCGGGGGCCGCTGGAGATGTTGACTCCAGATCAAAGCCTTCCGGACGAGCAACCGGCTGCAACGCCCGGGAAAGATAAGGCAGCGTCCAGAGCGTTGCAAGCCGCTGCAGCCAGAATGGGGTTCGGGCAGGCTGTCTCTGGCGAGCATCAACCGAGTGATGCCTACCGACAGGTCGCACCCGTTCCCTCTTCACCCACGCCATGGCGGGGCGGGCAATCCGGTGATCTCGCGCAGCAACCTGCAAAATCGGAAAGTTTTGGCAACGGGGCCGCAGCGTTACATATACCAAGCTATGCACTACCAGGGCCGGATACCGACATCGCTGAATCTGGCGGTGATGCGTTGAACCGGTGATTGCCACCTTGTGCACGTCTGTTGACCCGTGCGGTGGCATTTGGACTATTCATACTACTGGTGATCTCATGACCACGACGCAACGCTCTCATTCAAGCAGCCGCGCTAACTTTTTGACGCAGACTTCGCGAGCCTTGTTCGCCAAGTGCCGTTTCACGTCATCGATCCGGGCCACGACGCTGGCCTTGGCGAGCGGGCTGTGCGTACTGCCGGTCGCTGCACAGTCACCGAGTCAAGTCAATCGTGTTTCCAGGTCCACTTCGACAGGCCTTGATACCAGCTATTCCAGTCGCAGCAAGGAGTACATTGGCTATACGATTCCAAGTCACGATGTGATGGTCGCGGCCACCGAGATCGGTCGATTGGGTCAAGTCCAAGTCAAGATTGGTGACCGGGTGAAGAAACAGCAAGTGCTGGCAAGCTTGGAAGACGGCTTGCAACGCGAGGCAGTGACCACAGCAAAATGGCGTTCGGAAATGCGTGGCGAGATGGACGCAGCCAAGGCGGAGGTCAATCTGGCAAAGTTAAGGCTCGAGCAACTTGAAAGGCTCGCTCAGCAAGATGTGGCTCGACCTGATGAAGTCATCCGGGCCAGAGCTGATGTCGAAATCGCTGAATCCAGATACTTAACGGCGGTGGAAGATCGCAAGCTTCGCCAGCTTGATCTGTCTCGGTACGAGATGCAGCTCAAACGCCGCAACATCTATGCGCCGTTCGATGGTGTGGTGTCAGAGATCTTTCATCAGCCCGGAGAATACATCACGCCAGCTGATCCAGCCGTTGTGCGATTGGTCGTTCTGGATGAACTGTACGCAGTGTTTAACATTCCCGCACAAGATATCAACGTGTTCGAAGTCGGCAGCAAGGTTTCCTTGGTTCTGACCACGACGCCTAAACCGGTGACCGGAGTTGTCGATGCGATCACCCCGCAAATCGATGGGGAAAGTGGCACGATCAAGATGCAAGTGTTGATCAAGAATCCCGAGGGCAGGTTTCGCGCCGGTGATCGCTGTCGCTTAGGGCCAACAGGACAAAACCGTGGTTAGTGTCACCTTCGGTGTGCCGGGCAAGATTGACTGAACTGATAGAAGAAGAATCCGAGTTGGCATGGGCATCCACTCGATTGATCATTGGGATAACCGATTAGACGATGCAATCGCAGCAGTCAAATAAGTCCGACCAGACGCTTCCCAACAGGGTGCCACCCAGCCCTGCTGGTGTGCTGGCTGCGCCCGCGATGCCAACTCCACCTGTGGAGGCGTCGCCGGTGATGTCCGCTGGTGGTCCGCCTAGGCAACCACCGGCGCCAAAGGTTGTGCCAAACCATGCAGTCGCTCAGGAAACCGTGCGGCGGATTCGCCTGGATCATGACGGCCTGCTGGATTTGATCGAAGCCATCGCTGCCGTGAGTGGTGCTGCGGACGCGGCAACTGCGTTGGCCAATGCAGTGTCGGCTAAGTTTCCCGGTTGCAATGTCCGCTGTGGAATCGGTCAGGCTTCATTGCAACGACTTTACGATGCCAAGCTTGGCTGGATTGCCAAAAATAGTCCTGCCTATCAATCGGTTTCAGCGACGTGGAACCAAGACCACGACGCTCCCGCATTGCCCGAAATGCCCGAGCACGCGAAAGCTGACGGCGAAGGCGATGATCGGCCAGTCGAATCCATTCGCTGTGACATCGATCGTGATGGGGGACTGCAACGCAGCGTGCTATGGATTTCTGGGCCAGGGCTGCTGGATTCAGATCGCAGGATGTTGCGTCACATTGTGCCCACGTTACGGCTTCTGTTCTGGAGAAACCCGGCGCGTCTCAGTGGCTCGCTACGCGGGTCGACCGCAGGCTTGTCGAAGATGTTCATTTTCTGGTGCTGCTTGTTGGCCCTGTCGATCTTGGTTGCCGCCGTCTGGCCGGTGCCTTACCGAGTGCATTGTCAGTCCGTAGTGCGGCCCATTTCATCACGCGTGATCGCAGCACCCTTTGCGGCGAAATTGGATTCGCTGCAGGTTGAACCGGGTGACCGGGTAGAAGCCGGTGACGTCTTGTTGCAACTCGATGGCGCACCGCTCAGGATTGAACTGGAAGGGATGGAAGCCAAGATCGCCCAGTTGTCCAAAGAACGAGACGTTGCCATCGTGGCCGGACGCGTCGCAGAAGGGCAGCATGCAGAACTAAGAATCAGAGAATTTGATCGCCGCCGTGCCTTGATCATGCGGCAACTTGATCAGCTTGTTGTCACCTCTCCGGTCAGCGGCATTGTCCTGCGAGGTGGTCTCGAGCGAGCCATCGGCATGCCATTGGAAACGGGACAGGCACTGATTGAAGTGGCTCCGTTGGATCAAGTGAAGGTCGAAGTTGAGTTGCCGGATCACGAAATCGGTCTGGTCGCCGTCGGGGCTCAGCTAAAACTGAATTGGCAAGCGATCTCGGAGCAATTGCCAGTCAAAGAACTGGCCGGGATCTATCCCTCGGCTGAAATTCGCTCCGATCAAAATATCTTTGTCGGGCATTTAAGTGTCTCCAATCCTGACGGCGAATTGATGCCTGGGATGCGTGGGGAAGCCATTGTGTATGGACCGATGCGTCCCTGGCTATGGTCGCACCTTCGGTCCGTTTGGGAACGCGGACGTTGGAAACTTGGGATCTAGTCTCGTTTTCCCATGAGTCTTCTCAGTCAATCAAGCGGCATCGTGGCGAACCGCTGATCACACCGGAAACATTCAATCGCCTTGGGCCGATGGGCCACCAAACCAATCATGGATCAACCGAACGCCAACCCGAACCCGCTTTCGCTGATCATCACGATCGAGCCAGAGGTGGTCTTTGAGCGCCGCGGTGAGGGTGAATCCAACTGCTTTGTGGCTCACGAACAACGCAGCGGAAAGTTCTTTCGCTTTGGACTCGCTGAGTATCACGCCGCTTCCCTGATGGACGGCAAGCATGACTTGCAAGCCATCTTGAACGTACTGGAACGTGACGAAATCGGCTGGAACGCCGCCGATTTGGTCGGCTATGTCCGTGAGTTGATGACGCATCGCCTGGCATCGCTAACGACTCCTCCCAGCCCCCCCGTGCAACCTGCCGTTTCAAGCGATCCTGCCCCGGTTCCGTCACCGTTGACAGAGCCCAGCGGGGAGCGGACTGCCGAGACGAGTGCACAGAAGGTCAAAACCGCCAATCGGCCCGACCAGGCAGCGGTTTCTGAACGAAGTCCCTCAGCAGCACCGCCCTCAACGGCCAATCCAGCGCCCAGCAAAACGCCCAGCAGGGCGGCCAGTCCAGCGCCCAGCAGGGCGGCGCGAAAGCCACTTTGGGTGCAAATTGTCGCCGCGTTGGGGATGCTGCTCACCCAACGCCTTCATGTCGTCAACGGGGACCGAGTGGCCTATCGGCTGTTGCCTGTGTTGGGAGCAACGTTCCAGCCCATCGTGTTTGCCTTGGCCATGATGTTGGTGTGGACCGGAGTTTGGGTGACGTGGAACCACTGGGATGGGTTCTCTCATGAGCTGCGGAACATTTTTGATCCACAGATGTGGGTCCTGATGGCGGTCATTTGGTGCGTGCTGAAAATGGCCCACGAGTGCGGACACGCAGTTTGCGCCAAGCGGCACAATGTGCACGTTGGATCCATTGGTGTCCTCTTTTTTCTCGGCGCACCGATTCCCTTTGTCGATGTGACGGATGCCTGGAAGCTTTCCCAGCGTCGTAAACGCGTCCAGATCGCGTTGGCGGGGATTTACTGGGAACTGATTCTTGGCGCCTTAGCGATCTGGGTCTGGTGGCTGGCTCCCGCAGGTTTGGTCAAGCATCTTGCTGCCCAAGTGGCGATCATTGCTGGGCCGGGGACTCTGTTGGTTAATCTGAACCCGCTGTTGCGTTTGGATGGTTACTACGTTCTGAGTGATCTGCTGGATATTCCCAACTTGCGGCAGGTTGGCAGACGAAGAGTGATCGAGAAAATCAACCTGTTCTTGTTCGGTTTGCCTCTTTCCGATCGTCGTTTAACCGGTTGGCGTGCTTCGTTTGCGCAGTTGCACGCCGTGGCGTCGTTGATTTTTCAAGCCGTCTGGATCTCTGGAATCCTTTATGCGTTATCCATGTGGCGGTATCGTGTTGGTCTGGCGTTGGGGGCGGCAGCGGTTTTTCTATGGGTCGTGTTACCACTGCTGCGGTGGATGCATCTGATTTGGACCATTGGTCCCCGGGATAGCTGGGTATTGAATGTCTATCAACGCCGTTTATTGGCGATCTGTAGTTTCACGTGTTTGGGCGTTCACACACTGCTGGTGCAGACGTCTCCGTTTGACCTGAAAGTACCCGTGGTGGTTCAGTATCAGGATCAGCAGGTGGTCCGGGCGTCCAGTGATGGTTTTGTCAAAGCGGTCTATGTGCATTGTGGCCAGCGGGTTCGGCGCGGGGCGTTGCTGCTGGAGATCGAACAACCTGAGTTACTCCTTGAACGCGAGCGTTTACTGGACCAGGGTGAATTAGCGCTGCAACGGGCCAATCAGTACCAACTGCGAGGCCAGTTGGCATTGGCTGCGGGGCAGGAGGAAACGGCGACACGACTGTCAAGGCAACTGAGCGAAATTGAAATCCAGATCGACGACCTGACAGTCGTCGCGCATCGTGATGGAATGATCACCACGCCACGAATCAACCATTTGCAAGGAAGTTATGTTGAACAGGGGCAGGAACTGGTTTGTGTTTCCGACCCGATTGAGAAGGAGTTATTGATCGCGGTCAGCCAAGATGATGTGCCCGCCTATCGAGACGCTTTCCTGAATGGCCAGTTTGCCAACATTCGGATGCGCGGCGGTTCAAAGATGTTCACCAAGTTGGGCGATGTGGCGCCCAACGCCAGCAATGTTCTGCCTCATCCTGCCTTGTCCGTCACACGCGGTGGTCCGATTGCGGTGGAGAGGACAGCGGAGAGCCAAGAGCCGATCATGGTGCGGCCACACGCTTCGGCAAGCATGCCACTTGATTCAGTGACCAGTTTGGGATTGCGCGCCGGACAGGTCGGGCAGATCAGTATTCCGGACAACCGCAGCCTGTTGTCCCATTTATGGACCGATGTCGTGCTGCGGCAATAGTGTCCGGGCGACCGCATCGTGAGCCCAGATTCGTCTCAGTCGCACTGGTCTCAGTCGCACTGGGATCGGTCCGGTGCTGGCGATGATGGCTATTCGGAGTCGGCAGCCTGTTGGCGTCGAAAGCCGTGCTGGTGCCGGATGATGTCGCCTTCGACCAAATAGATCACTTCTTCGGCGATGTTTTCAGCGAGGTCGCCGATGCGTTCTAAGTGTCGCGAGGCGCTGAAGCAGTGTAGCCCGGGTTCAACCATCGTCGAATCTGTTTTGATTCGCTCTTGCAGTAGATCGATAATGGTGCGGTTTAGAAGGTCAACGCTATCGTCTTGTTCAATCACCTTGTAGGCCAGCGGTGCATCATCGGTGACAAAGGCGTTCAGTGCACAGCGAACCATGTTGACGGTCGCGTCGACCATCTGATTCATTTCATCGGGAACCGAGAACATTGGGAATTGCGTTAGGGCCTTGGCTCGTTCGGCAATGTTGCAAGCGGTGTCCGCCATTCGTTCCAAATCGCTATTCACCTTGATGACGGTGATTAACCAACGCATGTCCCAGGCGACGGGTTGATGCAGCGCTAGGAGTTTGAGGCATTCTTCTTCGATGCGGATGTCTGTCTTGTCGACCAAAGCATCGCTTTCGACGACACGGTCAGCAAAGTCACTTCGTCCTTCGACCAGGGCGCGAATGGCTTGCTGAATCATCTGTTCGACAACGGTGAATTGTGAGACGAGTTCTTCGCGCAACCCTTCCAGTTCACGATCCAATACTTTTGACATCTTCGCCTCTGCTTGTTCAAGCGACGGCCAAATCTTCTGCGCCTTTCCTGGGGCGTAGCAGTTAGCCACAAGTTAAAAAACATCGACCTGGAAGGCCGGTCCATTGCGTGCTCCAACCGGAGACGTTGTTATCCGAAGCGACCGCGCACGTAATCGTCGGTTCTCTTTTCCTGAGGATTGGTGAAGATCAACTCGGTGTCACCCGATTCCACCAGTTTGCCTTCAAAGAAGAAGGCGGTTTTGTCGCTGCAGCGTGACGCTTGCTGCATGTTGTGGGTCACGATCACGATGGTGTACTGAGATCGCAACTCAAAAATCAAGTCTTCAATGGCGAGCGTACTCCCTGGGTCCAGGGCACTGCAAGGCTCGTCCATCAAAAGGATCTCCGGCCCCACGGCGATGGCGCGTGCGATGCAGAGACGTTGCTGTTGTCCACCGGAAAGCCCCATCGCAGGGGCGTGCAAGCGATCTTTGACTTCATCCCAGACAGCGGCTTTCTTGAGCGCCCACTCGACCAATTCATCCAATTCCGCTTTGGTCGTTCGCATGTGCAGACGCGGCCCAAAGGCAACGTTGTCGTAAATGCTTTTGGGGAACGGGTTGGGTTTCTGGAACACGATGCCGATTTGTCGGCGCATTGAGACGACGTCCAAACCGGGGTGTAGCAAGTTGGTTTCGCCGTCGTCATGGATCAGTGACAGTCGACCGCGAGCGGTCGCTCCGGGCACCAGATCATTCATGCGGTTAATCCATTTTAGCAGTGTGCTTTTGCCACAACCGCTGGGACCGATGAATGCGGTGACTTTGTTTTTGGGGATTTCAAGCGACAGGCCATGCAAGGCTTGAAAGTCGCCGTACCAGGCATCAAGGTCACGAATGCTGATCAGTGTTTGATCCGCATCATCGTTGGCGCTGCTATCAGCTTGGGCGGTGGTGCCGGTGTCGCTGGACATGGAATTGACCGAGGATGGAAGAAAGGCTAAACGTTGCTATCGGATTGAACACGGTGACGCAAGTAAATGGCAATCGAGTTGAATGCCAACAGGATGACCAGCAGGACAATGATTGCGGCCGCCGCCAGTTCTTGGAATTCCGGTTCTGGCCGGCCTGCCCATTCATAGATTAGCACAGGCATGGTGACGGCGTTATCCATCAAGTGCTTGGGGCCGGTGCTCTTGGCAACCAAAGATCCCAGCACGACCAGGATCGGAGCGGCCTCGCCGATTGCCCGCCCCATCGCCAGGATCGCTCCGGTCATGATCCCCGGAATCGCCGCAGGAAGGCAGATGTTTTTGACCGTCTGCCAGCGCGTTGCGCCAAGACCGAGCGAGGCCTCTCTAAGTGACGGAGAGACCGCTCGCAGTGCTTCCTGGGAAGCGATGATGATGATCGGCAAAATGACTAACGCCAGCGTCAAACCCGCGGCCAGGAAGCTTTTGTCAAACGGCAAGCGAAAGTAATACCACGCTTTCTCGGTCTGCAAACTTCCCGCTTGGCCAAGCTTCACCGTCCGGCGACGTTTGCTTGGATCGCGGGGACGTGGATCACCCGATTTTGGGTCCCAGATCTCGATCTGCATCCATTCGTTATTTGGGCCGAGCACATAACCTGGGCCCGTCATGCGAATCCGCTGAACATCGGCGGAGTCCGTTGGAATCTTCACCGCGATTTTGGGATCCAGCGTGAGCACTTGATAGGAGTGCGTCGCTCCCATCAATTCCCATCCGGAATACTCGTTGACCGTGATCTTTCCGAACACATTGAACATATAAACGAAGACGGTCAGGCCTAACAGGCCATAGACGATTGACGGCACTCCAGCCAAGTTGGAAATGTTGATCTGGATAAAACCATGCCACCAACGAAGGAATCGGGATGTTGGTTGAAACTCCTCCAGGAAGACGGCCGTGCCGATACCCAGCGGCAGCGCTGCAGCAGCACAGACCATGCAGACCGCCAATGAGCCCAGGATCGACGGCAGCATGCCGCTGCGTTCAATGTCCAGTTCGCTGTGGGATCGTGTCAATAAGTCCGTGCTTAGACGGCTCTGTCCCTGATAAACGATCGATGCAATCAGCAAGGCCAGGATCGCGACGCTAATCAACGCGACCATGATGCAGACGACATAGAACCAGCGGCTAAGCTGTTTACGTCTGCGTGTGTTTTTTTCCAAAAACGCGCTGTCTTGCGAGCGAAGCGCGGCAGGAATCTCCGTTTTGGGTTTGTCGGTGGGCCTCACTGATACGACTCCTTGAAACGTCGGCGGATCAGTTGGCCGATCAGGGTCATGACGAAGGTAATCACAAACAATGTGACCGCGACTCCGTACAGACTAAAGTAACGTGGCGTGCCGTATTCGTTTTCACTTTTGATCATTTCAACAATGAATCCGGTCATCGTCTGTGCTTGATCGGCCGGGTTGGCGTTTAACGTTGGTGCCGTCCCAGCGGCCAACGCCACCACCATGGTTTCACCCACTGCACGACTGAAAGCCAGCAGGAAGGCTGAGATGATGCCGCTTAGTGCAGCTGGCACGACCACTTTGATGGAGGTTTCAAACGGTGTGCAGCCCAGGCCATAGGCGCCTTCTCGTAAGCTTCTGGGCACCGCTCGCATCGCATCTTCAGAAAGACTGCAAACCATTGGTAAACAAAGAATCCCGACAGCGATGCCAGCACTGGCAGCATTGAACGTGGCAAATCCATCTGAGAGAAATTGTAGACCGGGACTGATTAGCAGGATCGCAAAGTAACCCAAGACCACCGTGGGAATCCCCGCAATGATTTCAAGAGTTGGCTTCAACCAAGATCTGACGCGGTGCGAGGCAAATTCGCTCAGGTAGATCGCCGTGACCAATCCCAGTGGCAGCGAAACCAGCATCGCAATCACGGTCACTCGCAGCGTTCCACTTAGCAGCGGCATGATGCCGAACTGGGTTTTCTCTAAGCTGGATGCTTGCAGAGGAGTCCACTTGGAGTCGGTAAAGAATCCCTTGAGAGTCACATGCTCGTTGCTGAAGAAGCCATACGACTGAGAGATGAGCATGTAGAGGATTCCAATCGTGATCATGATTGAAATCGCGCCTGCAACCGCCAACGAGATGACGACGGCTTTTTCGATCAAGACGCCGATGTCGGTCGACCGCATCGCTCGGCGCTGCAGCGCCTTGGGTAAGGACATCTCTGAGGAACCTATCTTAAAATTGTAGGCCAGCTATGACTTGCCGGATGATTCTGTTGTTGGATTGTGCTTGCTCCGACGGAGCAAGAAACGCTGCCGCGCCATCTGATTGTCAAACGACGCGACAGTCGTTGGGCTTTCCCGAACCTTAAGTACGGAGACTACAGGTTTTCCTTGACGTAGATGTCTTCGACGGCACCGTGGCGTGAATTGCCATCAGCATCGACGTAATGTGTACCTGAGAGTTCAGAATCCAAGTGCGATTGAGCTCGCTCCATGATCGAATCAGGCAGGCGAACGTATGCCACTGCTTCGGAGACTTCTTGAGCATTGTCGAGGTAAAACTGAACGAAGGCAGCGACTTCTGCACGAGGCAGGGAAGCGGTGCTGACGTAGATGAACAGTGGGCGACTGAAGGGAGCGTATTTGCCGCTGGCGATGTTGTCGCTGCTAGGCTCATAGGCAACGCTGTCAGCAGGGTTGACGACTTTAACCGCCGTTAGCTTGTCCTTGTTTTCTTCGTAGTACGCCACGCCAAAGAATCCGATGGCAAACTTGCTGCCAGCAACGCCTTTGACCAATTGGTTGTCATCTTCGTTCAGAGACATGTCGTCGCGCATTTCGGCTTCCGATTTACCGATCACGACTTCTTTGAAATAGTCATAGGTTCCGCTGCCCGTTCCCGGTGCGTACAGACCGATGTCTTCAGCAGGCCAGGAAGGATCGACATCGCTCCACTTGGTGGGCTTGTCTTCGGCGTTGACAAAAATCTTCTTCAAGTGATCAACGGTCAATTCGGTTGCCCAGTCGTTCTCTGGGTGAATGACGACGGTCAATCCATCGTAGGCCACCGGCAGTTCAATGAACTCAACGCCCGCTTCTGTGCACTTTTCGAGTTCGCCAGCTTTGATCGGACGCGAAGCATCCGAGATGTCTGTCGACTTGGCATAAAATTCCTTGAAGCCGGTGCCGGTTCCGTCGCCACTGACGCTGATCTCGACTCCGGGGTACTCCTTAGCGAACTCCTCTTTCATGGCGTTGCTAATCGGCAGAACCGTGCTGCTGCCATTGATCTTGATCGATCCGGTGATGTTGGAGACTTCTGTTTCGCCTTCAGGACCGGTCGTGGTCTCTCCGCCTTTGTCGGGGCTGTCGCTCTCGCCGCCTTTGCAACCCAAAAGCGGCATCATGGCCGCTCCCACTAATGTGGCCGTCAAGCTGTATCGTTTGACGATTGCCAGCCATCCAGTGTGATTCATTACCTCGTGCATCCCAGTCTTCTCCGGTGCTTCTTAGACGATTCGTGACACGTTGTGACAACAATGTTGCCGTGATTTGAGTGCTCCACTTCGACCACTCGCGCGGCAATCTAGCATCACTGGGCAAAATTGACGAGCGGACAGGCCCTCGGAAGGACGTTAAGATTCTGTTAACAAAACCATTGTAAAGGTCGTGTGTTCTAAATGTGAATCTGAGCCCCTTGCAGTGGGATCAGGTCGGTGGATTTCACATTGGTGCAGGGGGTGAGCATCTGGTCAGTTCTGTCCATGGGCCCTCTGCACTGCCTCTGCGACGCAATGCCGCATGCCGAGCTGTATCACAATGATGCCTCAGAAGGAGGGGTGGCGCGCGGTTCTGATCGACGAGGCCGCGGCGATTGGCGGACTCGCTGTCATCGCTCAGACGCGCTCACGGGGGTGCCGGTGTCGGGGAACGAACCGTGGCCGATGTGTCCCCCATTCGCCGCAGCCCGTTAGGCTCGGTTTTTGTCCGAGGTGTCCGCAAATGCCAAAAACGTGGCTAACGCCTAAACGGCCGTTGGGAAGCGTGGCTGATGGGAAACCCACTGGTCCTGGATCACTTTTTTAGCTTAGCGATCAAGAACTCGGTGGCATTGGCGTGCGTGATTGCTTTGGCGCCCGGATAAACGAGTTGGCAGCTGACTTGGTTGGCTCGGCAATGTTCCTGCAGTTTGACACCGAAGTTTGACGTGTGTGTGGGATCCTTCTGATTCTCGCCAAGTGCCGGAGGTGCAGAGTAAGTCAGATAAACGTCGGGATCATCTTTACTGACCAGGGCGTAGGGCGAGTACTCCGCAATCCAAGGCAGAATCGATTCTCGGCCGGCTTCGAAGCTGGCAAAGTTGCCAAAGCCAAACGCATGCCCTCCGTAACGACTGTTGGGCGTCCATTGCTTCATCTGTTTGGGATCCAACGTGGTCTGAGCTCCTTTCACCGCGGCGCACCACAGTCGAGTGGACTGGCGAGCGACCGGATCAGGGTTGTCGGGATCGGCAAGGTCATCGTGGAAGGCTAACCACAGACTGCTACACGCACCGGCGGACCCACCGGCCGCTCCGATCCGTTCCTGATCGAGGTTCCAGTGGTTGGCCTGGCTGCGAACGAATTGCAACGCTCGGGCAGCGTCGTGTAGCGGTGCCTTGACCGGAGGTTTAACGCCCTGCTCGACGGCTTGTTTCACATAGCGATAGTTGCAGGCGGCAACGGAAATCCCAGCGTCCAGTAAGGTCTTGACGTCTGCAAAGCGATTGACTCGTTCTTTGGAACCGCCTTGCCAACCACCACCATGAATCACGAAAACCAACGGAGTAGGCTCTTCGCACTTGGCTTGCCAAAAATCGATGACATGGCGCTCGTGCTCACCATAGCGAACCTCTGTCAGAGTCGGCTTGGGAACCGATGCGTCGTATTTCTCAGCGGTGCGAGGAGTTTGTGCAGTGACTTGAAACGCAAACGAGCCGACTGCCAAGAAAGCAGCCAAGCGGAGGGTTGGGGACAGGTTCATCGGTGCGTGGTGGGGGTGAAGGAACGGGATTCGGAGTCGTGAGGACAGTTTAACTCTGTGGGGATTGTTTTGCTGAGCAGGAGACTTGTTTTGCTGAGCAATAGACTTGTTTTGCTGAGCAAGAGACTTGTTTCGCTGAGCAAGAGACAACGCATAAAGCGGTTTGAGCAGCCTGTCATGACTTGTGTGGGAATGCGTTGATTGTATGAACGTGCGAAACCCTCGCCGCTGCCTGATCGAGCAAAGTGGGCAATGAACAATGGGGCGGTTCCAATACTAAAGCGAAAGAGATGGCGATGCGATCGTTTGAAAAGATGACCAAGGCGGAATGCGTTGAAGCTCAACGGGCCAGCTCAACGGGCCAGCTCAACGGGCCAGCTCAACGGGCCAGGACCCCAGCGGTGATCCCAACGACCCGCATGATGCTGGCTTTCTAAATCGGGCCTGGAAGCACATTGAATTCCAGAGCGCCGTTGGATCGAGTTTGAAGGCTGCGGTTTGGGCTACAAGCACATGGCCCACGACACCTTTATGAATCAAAACGGGGACGCAGTGAGATGCCTTTGCCGATCACAAACTCAATGGCCAGGTCTTGATTTCGCTGCATCACTCGTCGTTGACTTGGATGCCGCCGGCAAAGTGACCTGTGATGTGGATTGATCCCGATGGTGTGAACTAGCTGAGTTGATCGACGACGTCGGGCTGCAAGCGGCTAACGTCGTTGACGTCGCAGAGGTCATCAGGCTTTAGGAATAGACGTTCGACTTCCGGTGTGTCGGGGCTGGATTCTTTGACATAGAACCAGGATGCGGTGGTCGCGGCTTTCTCTGCACGATCGGACTGCGTTTCGACCACTGGGCTCAGCTCGTCGTCTTGTTCAGCCCACTGCTGTGGCGTCAGCACCGGTTGCTTGGCGTGCAGTTTTTGCAAAATTTTGGGCAATTGATTCGAATCGACCAACGTGCCACAGCGCATCGGTCCGCCGCTGGAGAGCATCAAGGGTAAGCGAATGTCACTGCTGCGAAGAGGCCCGATTCGGTGGCCGACCCAACCGTTTTCACCCAACGAATAGCCACTGCTTCCGGCGATTAACCAGCGAATTCGACGATGGTTTAGCACTTCGCTCGTCTGCTGGATGACCTGATCGAGGACTTCAATCTGGCGCGCATATCGATTCATCCAGGCGAACAGTTGATCGGGATCATCTTGTGCTGTGATCTGGTATCGAGGAGCTGCCGCTGTCTGGGGAAGACGGAAGGTCGGAACCGTTACTTCGTGCTCTGCCGCTTCAGTGCCGGGCAGCGGGTCGTCCAATTGGATTTCATCTTCCTCTGGCGGTGCTTCCTGTGTCTGGTCTCGTTCTTCGTCGATCGGCGCATCCCAAAGGCGACAGAGCCAATCGCTATGCAGCCAGGCCAGTTGCGTGTGGTCGTCGATCGTAGCGAGCCATTGTGCAAAGAGTTTCCAGCAGCAACTTTCATCCATATCCATCGCTGGCTGCGAAGCGGATTGAGTTGCCGGATCGACCACGACGGTCTGGCTGAAGGTTTCCATGGCGGCGTCGGCAACCGTTGGCACATCGGTCAACAGCAACGACTTTTTTCCATCCGTTAGCCGAGGGGCATTGGCGATCCAATTGGCGGCAACGGCGTTGGGCAGATCGGAAACTGCGGAGAACCGATCGTAGACCAGCCCGCCGGCTGTGAGCTGATCGAGCATCGGCGTCTCACTCCAGGAACAGCCATAGGCGGGCAGGGCCGAGGCAGAAAGGCCTTCGAGAGTGACGACCAGCGTCAGCGGCTTGCGAAGCGAAATGGTGGGCACGAGCGTGTTGGCAGTCGGTGTATCAAAGAAAGGTTTCGACGCGTTGATTCTAACAACGGGGTTTCGATTCAGCAGTGCTGTTGGAGGGCAGGGGAGTGGATTGGCCGAGATGGAATGTGGGGCGTTCAGCCGCCGAGGTTTGGTTTGACTGGTTTAATGTGCCTCCAGCCAATTCTTTCCGGTTCCCATTTCGACCACGATCGGAACCGTCATTGGCATGGCGTTCGCCATGGCCTCTTGAATCACTGGCATGACTTTGTCTTGTTCTGATTTGAGCAGGTCGAAGACCAATTCATCGTGCACGGTCAATAATAATTTGGTTTGGAACTGGCCATCACGCAGGGCTCGTGCGACGCGAATGATCGCCAGTTTTAACATGTCCGCTGCAGTCCCTTGAATGGGACTGTTCATCGCCAAGCGTTCTGCGGCTGCGACGCTGTTGCGAGACCGGCTGTTGATGTCTCGCAGGTAACGACGGCGACCGAACTTGGTTTCCACGTACCCGTGTTCTTTGGCAAAGGCGATGGTGTCATCAATCCAAGTCTGAATGCCGGGGTACTTTTCGAAGTAGTTCTTAATGAGTTCCGCAGCTTCACCACGAGGAATGTTCAGTCGTTGGTGGAGGCCAAAGGCACTAATGCCATAGATGATGCCAAAGTTCACTGTCTTGGCTTTGGCACGCATCTCGCGCGTCACGTCTTCGGGTTCGACCTTGTAGACCTTCGACGCAGTGACGGTGTGAATGTCTTGATGCTGGACGAACGCGTCGACCATGGTCGGATCTCCGCTCAGCTCGGCCATGATTCGCAATTCAATTTGCGAATAGTCAGCCGACAGAATCAGATGATCATCATCGCGTGGTACGAAGGCGGCACGAATTTCACGGCCACGTTGTTTGCGAACGGGGATGGTTTGTAGGTTTGGATCGTTGGACTGCATGCGGCCCGTTGCGGTCCACGTTTGTTCATAGTGCGTGTGCAGGCGATTGGTCGCCGGGTTCACGGCTTTGGGCAGTTGGTCGACGTAGGTGGATTTTAGCTTTCGTGCATTGCGATAATCCAAAACGTCTTGAATGATATCGTGTTGGCCAGCGAGTCGTTCCAATTCTGCTTCTCGGGTGGAGTACTGACCGGTCGCAGTCTTCTTGGGCTTCGGTTCCAGCTCCATTTCGTCGAACAGGACCACACCAAGCTGTTTGGGAGAGTCAATGTTGAAGCTTCGTCCGGCGGCCTCTGTGATGCGTTGGTGCAGCTGTTCGATGTCGGTTTGCAGTTGCGCCGAATAAGCATGCAGTGACTGCGTGTCCAGTGTGATTCCGTTGAACTCCATTTCGATCAGCGTTGGCACGAGCGGACATTCGACTTCTTGGACCACTTTGTCGGCGCCATGGTCGTGAGCGATTTTGCGAACCACCGAGGCAAGTTGCAGCGTCACGTCAGCGTCTTCGCAAGCGTATTCAGCGAGTTGATCAAGCGGCACTTCCGCCATGCTGCGCTGCTCGCGATCCTTTGGCCCAATCAAGTCCGTTGTCGGCACAGGCTGATAGTTTAGATACAAGGCCGCAAGATCATCCAGCTTGTGCCGCAGTTCTGGCTGGCTGATTTTGTGTGCCAGCAAGGTATCGTACAGCGGACCGTCGACATGAACGCCATTCCAGCGTAATAGCGAGAGATCGTATTTCAGATTGTGTCCGATCTTGACGATGTTGGGATCGGCAAGCACGTCGGCAAACTCAGTCAGCATCGCGGTGCGCTGGTCCGGATCGTCGGGGCAAACCGCGTAGTAAGCTTCGTGTGGCTTGATTGCGAACGAGAGCCCAAGAGGCGTTGCCGTGCGCGGATCCAGGCCGGTGGTCTCGCTGTCAAAGGCAAACTCGGTGGCTGATTTGAGTTGTTTGATCAGCGCGGTACGTTCGTCTTTGGTGGTGACAACATGGTATTCATGTGGCACTTCTTTGATGGTTTTCAAGTTCGATTCCGCGGCGCCGAAGAGCGACGGCTGACTTTGGCCTGCTTGCTGGCGAGCGCCATCGAGTCGGGCGGCATCAACGGAAAAGTCTTGGCCGAACAAACGTTTGCCGACGGTTTCAAATTCCAGTTCCGTTAGCAGCTCGCGAAGCTTGTCCAGGTTGGGCTCTTGGCGAACAAACGTTAGAGGGTCGACTTCGACCGGAACGTCCAATTGAATGGTCACCAATTTCTTGGAGAGTTTTGCTTGGTCAACGTTCTCTTCAACGCGTTCTTTCTGTTTGCCCTTTAGCTTGTCGGTATTCTCCAACAGCCCTTCCAAGGAACCGAATTGTGCGACCAGCTTTTTGGCGGTTTTGGGGCCAATGCCTGGGATACCAGGGATGTTGTCACTGGTGTCTCCCATCAATCCCAGCACGTCAATGACTTGATCGACTCGCTCGACTTCCCAGTGCTCTTTGACTTCGCGGATGCCCAAGATTTCCGGATCGCTTCCGCGCCGCCCCGGTTTAAAGACTTTGATGTTTTCGGTGACCAGTTGATGGTAATCTTTGTCCGGAGTCACCATCCAAGTTAGCATGCCTGCGGCATCGGCTTGATGCGCCAGCGTGCCAATGACATCATCCGCTTCATAGCCGGGCATTCGCAGCACTTTAATATTCAGCGCGTCCAACAAGCGATCAACCAGCGGCAACTGACTGGCCAAGTCTTCTGGCATCGCATCTCGCTGTGCTTTGTATTCGGGAAAAATCTTGTGTCGTTCGGTTGGCTCTGAGGTGTCAAAGGCGCACGCGATGTGAGTCGGTTGCTGATTTTGCAGAATGTCCGCCAGCGTATTGAGCATGCCAAAGACTGCCGAAGTGCACTGACCACCGGCGGTGAATCTAGGGCTGCGAATCAGAGCAAAATGAGCTCGGTAAACCAACGCCATCCCATCGAGCAGGAAGAGTTTCTTGTCTTCGGGGAACAGATCTTGCGTTGATGACATGAAGGATATCGTTGTGTGGCAATCGGGCCGAGCATTCACGTTCGATCCGGTCTGTCAATGAATGAGGCCGACAAGCCGGATCGGATCAGGGAGGTGCTTTCCTGGCGGCGCTCGCTCGCTGGCACCCGTCTGAATTGACCCGCAATCTTAACACTCCCATGATCAGACGGAACCCCCGAAGTTTGGTGCCCGTTGCGCGAGACCACCTGCACCGCCAGCACCAGTCGGCCCTGCACCGCCTGCGCCGGTCGGTCCTGTGTTGGTGTTGCTTGTCACTGCATGGGCTGGCTCTGAATCCATGATTCGCTGTGTGGTGATTGGGGATCACAGGCGAGATTTCTGAACTGAAAGCGGGGGAACAGCGGGCCGGTTTGCCAGAGTTGGTGGCGATCTGATAAGTTAAAATGATTGAGTGAGGCCGAATTTCGCCGCTTGCGCGCCCTTTGTTGGGGGCGATGTTGCCGAGTGAAGTTGGGCAGAGTACAACCGCAACGTCTTGACGCTGCCGGTGGTACTAGGGACCGGCTATGCCATCATAGCCATCAAACTACTGCTGACGCTTACTTCTTCTCGCCCTTTGGGAACTTGCAATGGGATTGTTTGATCGACTTCGTAATGAACTGATTGACATCATTGAATGGATTGATGATTCAAACCACACACTGGTCTGGCGATTTCCTCGCTTTAATAATGAGATCAAGAATGGTGCTCAGCTGATTGTACGACCTGGCCAGCAAGCCATTCTGGTCAACGAAGGACAGATTGCCGACGTTTACGGCCCCGGTCGTTACGTTTTGAGCACACAGAACATGCCCATCCTGTCGACGTTGATGGGATGGAAGTACGGTTTCGAAAGCCCGTTTAAGTGCGAAGTCTATTTCGTCAGCACTCGTCAGATCACCGATCTGAAGTGGGGCACACCCAACCCCATCTTGTTGCGTGATCCTGAATTTGGGCCGATCCGCGTTCGCGCCTTTGGCACGTACTCCTTGCAGGCGGTGGACGCAAAAGCACTGCTTACCGAAGTCGTTGGCACCGATTCAAACTTCCAAACGGATGAGATCACCGAACTGATACGTTCCATGATCACTTCGGCCTTTTCCGAGGCTGTGGCCGAACTACAGATCTCTGCTTTGGATCTTGCGCAGCGCTACAGCGAGGTCGCCAAGACTGTTCAAGAGAAAGTCGTCGAGCAGATCGATGACGAGTATGGGCTGAACCTGCCAAAGCTAGTGGTAGTCAACGTTTCGCTGCCAGAAGAAGTCGAAAAGGCCGTCGACACGCGCACCAGCATGGGAGTGATTGGCGACATGAACCGTTATCAACAGTTCCAGATGGGCAACGCGATGACGCTGGCTGCCGAAAACACCGCCGGTGGAGGCGCGGCCGAAGGCATGGGATTGGGCGTCGGTTTGGCAATGGCCAACCGCATGGTTCCCGGTGGCATGATGGGCGGCGTGGGTGCTGGTGGAGGAGCCGCAATGGGTAGCGCTGCACCGCCTCCGCCCCCTGGAGCCTGGCACGTGGCCGTCGATGGGCAAACCCAAGGTCCCTTCGGAATGCAACAACTTGCCGGAGGAATCTCAAGTGGACAGGTCAGTCCAGAGACCATGGTCTGGACCGCAGGCATGCAGGGCTGGCAAGCAGCGGGCACGGTTCCTGCACTGGCACAGCTGTTCAGCAGTCAAGCGGCACCACCTCCACCACCTCCAGCGGCACCCCCAGCGAGTTGACAGGCCAATGCTGCGAGCAAGACGTAGAGTGCCGTGCTTGCACGCACCACACCCATTGGATTCTGGCATTGCTGCGTGCCAACGCACCGGACCTCGCTCACTCGTCGATCTTCAAATCCATGCACGCATGGATTCTGCAATGAACGATCGCGACGACGAAGCGTCATGGAGCGTTTACTTGAGCTTCACTCGGCACAAGTAGCTATCGGCAGTGATGTACAAGTACTTCTGCTCGGGATCGAAGGTGCAATTGCTCGTGCGTCCTTCGGTCAAAATGCGTCCCAGAAGTTCGCCCTCGGGGGTCATGACATAGATCCCACCGGGACCGCTTGCGAAAAGGGTGCCGTCTTTGGCAACGGCCAGACCATCGGGCAATCCGGGATAAGTCTTCATCGCTTCGGCGGCATCTTGCAGTTTCTGTCCTTTGCCGAGAGTGCCGTCATCGTTGATGGGAAATTTCATCCAGATCGGGGCCGCTGGATCGCTTTGCGCGACATACAGGGTTCGATTATCGGGCGAGAGTCCGATCCCGTTGGGGCGAGTCATCTGTTTGGTCAGCAGGGTCAACTGGCCGCTTTTGCTGAGACGATACACACCACAGTAATCCATTTCGCGGCGTGGATCGATGGCCCGTTCGGGCAGACCGTAAGGTGGATCGGTGAAGTACAAGTGCCCCTGTTTGTCAAAGACCAAGTCGTTGGGGCTGTTGAAACGTTTGCCTTCGAACTGGTCGGCAACGGTTTTCTTGCCGCCACCCTTGGTCAAGACGGAAATACGGCGGTCACCGTGCTCGCACATGGTCAGGCGACCTTGCGAGTCGAGTGTCAGGCCGTTGGTACCGGGCTCGAGTCCATAGTAGGTCACTCCGGTGTAGCCGCTGGGGCGCATGAACAATTCGATGTTGTCTTGGGGGCTCCACTTAAAAATGCTGTTGCGTGGAATGTCCGAGAACAGCAAGTGGCCGCTGGCTTGATCGCCAACCCAAACGGGGCCTTCGGTCCAAGTAAAACCACCGGCCAAGACTTCGATCTTGGCGTCAGCAGCGACCAGCTGCTTCATTTTCGGTGTCAAGTATTCGATGTGCCCGATGGATTGAGGTGTTTGTGCATCAACGGGGACAGTGGCGTGCAAGGTCATGCCAAGCACTAGCAGGCAGAAGAGACTTCTCATGGGAACGATCTGGATGGACAATCTTGGGGAGGGGAGGGATCAGCCACTTGCGGAATATCGCCAGCGACCAGCAACGCAGGTTGGAAGGCATGAAGAGACGTCAGCGGGAGGCTGACGCCGGGCCGCAATCGTGAGACTATTCGGCGTCTTTCAGGTTTTCCGATTCACTTAGTGTATCTGAATCCGGATCCGGTTTGCGAATTTGGGCGCGAGGTTTTTTGGTTTCCGTGCCAGGTACTAGCCACGGTCCACTGTTATGTTCTTCGATCAATCGCATTAATTCAGTGTTGTCGATCGATTCCACTTCTAGCAATCGCTGCGTGATCGCTTCCAGGACTTCCTCGCGTTGTTGCAAGATTTCTCGCGTGTCGGCGAGAGCTTGTTCAACCATTCGAGCGACTTCGACATCGATTTTGCGAGCGGTATTATCACCGTATTGTGAGGCCCCGACCTGGCCGGGTGCGCCAGCCAAAAACGCGGATCCAGTCTTTTGACGATAGTTGATTCGTCCCAGCTGGCTCATGCCGTAATCCATGACCATGCTGCGAGCGATCTCGGTGCAGCGTTCCAAGTCATTTTGGGCACCGGTGCTGATATCTTGCAGCACCATTTCTTCGGCAAGCGTACCGGCCAGCAAGACCTTCATGCGTGATTCCAATTCACCTTTGGTCATCAGGTAGCGTTCTGAATCGGGGCGTTGCATGGTGTAGCCCAGAGCCGCGAAGCCACGGGGAATGATGCTGACTTTATGAACTGGATCGGTGTTTGGCAGCGCGGCGGCAACCAGTGCGTGGGCGGCTTCGTGATACGCGATGCGAATTTTTTCGTCCTCGTTCATCACGCGGTTCTTCTTTTCCAGGCCTGCGGTCACTCGGTCAACCGCTTCGTCGAACTCTTCGGCGCTGACGGCAGTCTTGTTTGCGCGTGCGGCTAGCAGAGCGGCTTCGTTAACCAAGTTAGCGAGATCCGCACCGACAAACCCACTGGTAATCGATGCGATTCGGCGTAGGTTCACGTCGTTATCGAGCCGCACTTGTTTGACGTGAACATTCAAGATTTCTTCCCGGCCAGCGACATCGGGACGGTCCACCAAAACTTGTCGATCGAAACGACCGGGACGCAGCAAAGCGGGATCCAAGGTTTCCGGTCGGTTGGTTGCCGCGATCACAATGACACCATTGTTGGGCTGAAAGCCATCCATTTCGACCAGCAGCGCGTTGAGCGTCTGTTCGCGTTCATCATGGCCGCCGGCAACACTGCCCGAGCGACTCTTGCCGAGCGCATCAAGTTCGTCAATAAAGATGATACAGGGAGCACGGCTGGTGGCTTGTTGGAACATGTCTCTGACGCGAGCGGCACCCACACCGACAAACATCTCGACAAAGTCGCTTCCTGAGAGACTGAAGAACGGCACACCGGCTTCACCTGCAATGGCTCGTGCGAGAAGTGTTTTGCCCGTCCCGGGAGGCCCCACCAGCAAGACGCCTTTGGGAATTCGACCGCCCAGTTCCTGGTACTTTTCAGCGTTCTTCAGAAAGTCCACCACTTCGCGAACTTCTTCCACTGCTTCATCGATCCCTGCCGCGTCGGCAAACCCCAGCGAGAGGTCTTCTTGGCCGTGTAGCTTGCCGCGGCTTCGTGAGAACGACATTGGCGAACCGGCTCCGCTGACGCGGCGCATGATCATGAAAGCGATGAACAAGAAGGCCCCCAGCATGACCAAGTTAAACCAGTTCTTGGCCAGGAATTGGTTGGGGTCGTCGTTATCCCACAGAATACCTGACTGATCGATCGCCGCTTGCAGGTCGCGATCCTGCTGCTCGCTGTTGACTTTGATAAAGGTATAGAAGTTCGATTTCGCTGGGATGTTTTCAGGGTTATTGCGGTCGGCGCCTTTGTTGCCCAAGGAGCGAAACATGACGGTGCCGGTGACCTTGGTTTCAGAGAGTTCCAAGGACTGCAATTCAGAGAACTCCCAAATCAGCTCCGGATCACGTGGCGAGGTAACTTCGATGCGGATCGCTTGCGATTTGGCTGCAGAATCTTCCGAGGCGTTTCGCTCGGCATGCTGATTGAGCATTGTCATCAGCGTTTGGTAGCGCATTTCGCGCCCTTTGCGTCCCAGCATGCTGACGCTGACCAGGACGAAGAGCACAACCAGGATCAGAATGATCCAGATTCCGCTGCCGCTGCGAAGTTCACGAGATGGGCTTTTGTTCTGGTCTTTTGACTCTTTCTGGGGGCGTTTTTTTTCACTCATCGTTTTGCCACTGAACCCAAGATGACCGCTGGCTGAACTCTAGACTATGCCTAACAATACGCCTGCGTTGACCAAAGGCAACAGAAGGCCGACGCTGCGACTAGAATTTGTCTACCAGGAGAGGTTTGGGAAAGATTCCTGAGGGATAGGGAAAAGGAAAGGGGTGACGCGTGCCCGCCATGCATCGCGACTCAGAAAAGACTGCTGGGAATGTCGGTGTCGCCATTGCGACTGAACTCCGTGTTTTCTATTGTCCGCCGCGTCCAGCTGTTCTGCAACCTGTGGTCCGACTTGAAAAGCATGCCGCTGATCTGCCCCTTCGAGCGAGAGTTTGCCTTTGGCACGCCCCGCTGGCCATTCATTCACGCCGATAAACTCGTAACTTGTGACATCGTTTATGCCGCCGCTTACCACATCTGGTTGCGTTACTGATGCTGCCGGCAATTCCCAGGACCAGAGTACCCAGGGCCAGGCGGATCATCAGCAGTCTGAGAGCGCCGGCCCATCGAAGGTCAATGTTGCGGTTCTCGGGGCCACCGGCAGCATCGGCACAGCGACTGCCGACGTGATCGAGAACTTGCAGCGAGTCGATCCGCAACGCAACTGGCGACTTTGGGCCGCATCAGGGCATCGCAACCTTGACGAATTGAAGACCATTTCGGAACGATTCCATCAACAAGGCCAACCGCTGCAACGGCTGATTTTCTCCAGTCCGGAGGCGATTTCCTCAGCACAAGCGGCCACTCGATTCGCTGATTGTGGCCTCAGTGAACACGCATTCGCGTTCGGACCCGAAGCCTTATGTGCAGCGGCCAGCGATCCGGCGGTCGATATTGTGGTTGCCGCAATCGTGGGACGCGCTGGCCTGGAAAGCACTTTGGCGGCTGTCGAAGCCGGAAAACGCGTGGCGTTGGCAAACAAGGAAACCCTGGTGGTCGCGGGCAGCCTGGTGCAGCGGATTCAGGAGTCTTCTCGGGCGCCCATTCTTCCGGTCGATAGCGAGCATTCGGCGATTTTTCAGTGCCTTGCTGATTCCAAGGCGGTCCCTACCAAGCTGATTCTGACCGCCAGCGGGGGGCCCTTTCGCGCTGCAAGCGTTGAACAGATGCAGAATGCGACGCCAAAGGATGCCCTGGCACACCCCACATGGCAAATGGGCCGGAAAATTAGCATCGATTCGGCCACGATGATGAACAAAGCCCTCGAAATCATCGAAGCACGTTGGTTGTTCGACTTTGCCGCCGATCAGATCGAAGTCATGGTGCATCCGCAGTCAATCATCCATTCGATGGTGGAATTTGCGGACGGATCGACGATCGCTCAGCTCAGTCCACCCGATATGCGGCTGCCGATTCAGTACGCTTTGACCTATCCGCAGCGAATGTCGTGCCCGGCACCCGCCTTGGATCGCAGAAAAACCTATGATTTGACGCTGTTGCCCGCTGACCAGGAACGTTTTCCAGCGTTAGCGTTGGGTTTCCAGGTCGCCAAAAGCGGTGGAACCTCCGGAGCGGTGGTCAATGCGGCCAACGAGGTTGCAGTGGAATCGTTTTTGAATGAGCAAATTCGCTTTACTGACATCGTACCGCTTTGCCAAAAAGTGCTAGAAAACCATACTTACGACCCCAATCCATCGCTGACACAACTCTTGCAGGCCGATCGCTGGGCTCGAAAGGAAGCTCAGCACTGTGTCGGCTGAGCCCCTGAAAACGCGCTGGCAGGCGCTGCTCGACGGCAAATGATTGCCAAATGTCGGTGATTCCCCTGCCAAGATCGCGACCTGACCGGCGATTATCTGTTGTCAAACCTTCACGGCTGGTCGACTTCATCACTTATTCCTTGCTCGAACTGAAACCCAATGCTTAGTGACTCGCTTCTTTTGTTGTCGGACAGTGAACCCGAAGGCCTAGTGGCTTTAGGTAGCCAAATCTTGCTTTGGTTGCGTGTGGCGATCGGGATTGGCGTCGTCATCTTTGTGCACGAACTGGGACACTTCGTGGCTGCCAAAATGTTTGGCGTCAAATGTGAGAAGTTCTATGTGGGCTTTGACCCGCCACTGAAGTTTGGTCCCATTCGGCTGCCGAGCTCGTTGATCAAATTTCGGTACGGTGAAACCGAGTACGGCATCGGTGTGGTGCCGCTGGGCGGGTACGTCAAAATGCTTGGTCAGGATGACGACCCGCGACGGATGCAAGAGGCCGCCGCGCTGGCAAAGCAAGTTGAATCAGAGGACGAAGAGGGCAGCGAGTTAGATGACGCTCAGCCCACCGAAGAGCAGATCGCCAACGCGCCCTTGGATCCCCGCAGTCTGCCTGCCAAGCCCGTTTGGCAGCGAATGATCATCATGAGTGCAGGAGTGTTCATGAACATTGTCACCGCTGCGATGTTTGCGGCCCTGGCGTTCATGAACGGCGTCGATTACACCCCGGCAATCATTGGTGGCACTTCGCCCGGTAGTCCCGCTTGGCAAAGTGGGATTGAGATCGGCGGTCAAGTCGTCGCCGTCGATGGTCTTGAAGACAACCAAATGCACTTTCGCGAAATGCAATCGGCGATCTTGCACACCGGACTGGAAGATCCCGATCGACGCATCCCGTTGTCCCTGCGATACGGCGACGACGTCAAAGACTTCAATTTGGCGACGGAGCCCATCAGCGGCAAAATCAAGCGTCGCGTGATTGGGGTCAAGCCAATCGATGTCCCCAAGATTAGCAAGTACGTTCCACCGCTCGCTGGGACCGCCTTTGCCGCGGCGGCCACCAAAGAAGACATGGGTTCTGTAATCCTGTCCTACAACGGCAACGCGCTGGATCAAGAAGACATTAAAGGTGCCGTTCCGCTGCTGGATTACCTGTTCACCCATCCGGATGAACCGATCCAGTTGGTCCTGAAAAGTGACGATGAAGGGGCGACTGAGAAAACCATCTCCCTGCAGCCGCAGGCGTCAAAATGGTTGGGCATCCGACTCTCCGTTGGCCCCGTTACGGCGCTGGTGAAAGATGGTCCAGCGGAAGCAGCAGGATTGAAAGTCGACGACGCCATCCAGGCCCTCAATGGAACCCCTGTTAGCGACGGGGAACAGTTGATCGCGGACCTGGCAAAGCGAGAGCCAATCACGCTGTCGGTCAAACGCGGTGATCAGACCGTGCAGATTGAGATCACACCCAATGATCGACCACAGGTAGAGGCACCCACATATGGCAACGGCGATGCTGCAGCCATCAATGCCTATGGGTTTGCGTTCAGCTTGCCCGCAGTGGTACAAGCCTTTGACGAAGCCGCAGTCGATTCCGGCGACGCACTGCTTCCTGGCGACCAAATCATTCAGCTCGTTCCCGCTGGGGACAATGAATACGGAAAGCTGATGGATGATGAGATCACCGAGCGAATGGTAAAACTGCTTGCCGAGGGCTGGAAGATCGACGAACTGCATTCAGCGTTCTCGTTCTTCGAATCCATCCAGTTTCTGCCGGAGGGAACTCGTTTTGAAGTGATGGCAAAGCGGGACACGGCAGATCAAAAAGATGTGATCGTGAAGACCGTTTTGAAACTCACCCAAGACGATCGCAATCGGTTTGATCGCGGCCTGTACTTGGAACCGCTTACACGCACTCAGTACTCAACATCGCTGGCAAATGCCACCGTGCTTGGGATGCGTGAAACCAAGCGGCGCGCTAGTGACGTCGGACGATTTTTACGCATGTTGGTCTTTGGTAAAGTTTCGGCTGACCAAGTCGGTGGCCCGATCAAGATCTTTGACTTCGCTGGCTCCGCCGCCGAACGCGGTTTCTCGGAACAACTGCTGTTCCTGACGATGCTGAGCGTGAACTTGGCGATCTTGAACTTCCTGCCGATTCCGGTTCTCGATGGTGGTCACATGGTCTTTTTGACCTGTGAGGCCGTGATGGGGCGCCGAGTTGACGAACAGATGGAAATGCGACTGACCATGGTCGGCGGATTAATGCTCCTGTCACTGTTTATCTTTGTGATGTTCAATGACATCATCGGGCTCTTCGCCAACTGAGTGAATCGCGTTTAGCAATGCCCCAGCCCAGCTAGCACGCTCGGGCTGGCTGATGTTGCGCTTGCCCGGTTTTTATCATGGCCAACGCGATTTCGCCAAACCGGGACTGGGTTCGTGGGGTGCTGTGCTTGCACGCACCAAAAAAAGAAAGAATGCCATTGCAAATGCTCAGTGCTGCAAGCACGGCACCCTACCTGGCTCTGCTTGTGGGCGCTGGGTGGAGGGGGGGCGTTCTGCGGGTGGGTTGATCGGGTGGCGGAGTGATTTAGAGTGGGCCGATTATTGAATCCGCACAGCGAGAGGGGCAAATTGCTGTGTTTTTAAATCACCTCTATGCACAGCAAGCCCCTGATATGAAATCAACGCTTTCCCCAGCCATCTTTATCATGGCAACGCTCCTTGCCACCTTCTGTCTGGGTTCCCGCACTGACGCCGGCGTGCTCACTTGGTCGGATGCGTCCTTTGTTGATGCCGCTCAGATCAACAATCGTGGTGATCTTGTCTATGCGTTGAACTTTGGGTCTCCGGTGGATGTGAGCGTCAACGACGTGCTTTTCAAAAGCTCCCGTGCAGGTGATTTGACCGACAGCAATCCGCAGGCTTCGCCGATTGCACCGTTGATTCAATTTGGCAGCAACGACAATCAGAACGAATACATCGGGGCGGCGTATGGTGGTCTAGGTGTGGCAGGCATGACGATTGCCGAGGAAGTTGATCTGCTCAATAGCTTTGTGTACGACAGTTCGTTTCAGGGAATCGGTTTTCAATTGCGCGGGTTGACAGTGGGGCAGACTTATCAATTCCAAGCGTTGGTGGTTGATAACCGTGGTGACACGAGTATTCAGAGCCGATCACTGCACTTCGGAAGCAATTCCCCGAACACTCCCAGCCCATGGTACGGTTTGCTCGTCGATTACACGTCCAACGTGTCGAGCGGCAAACCCTATGCTCGGCTCGTTCAGACCACCTTCGTTGCCGACTCAACGACCCAGCCGTTCGCGACAGGTATTCAGAACCGCGGCGAGATACATTTCAATGCGATTCAATTGCGAGACGTGTCCAACGTTTCCGAAGCCATCGTCGTTAGCATTGTTTGCGATTGGAGTGAGCGGATCGATGTTCATTCGCCGCCGCCGTCGTTAGACCTCCCATCTGTTAAAAACAGCGCGTCACCGGCGTGTTTGGGAAAGCTGTGAACGAAATCAAGGTTGGTCCTGCGATTCGGTTTGCTTAAGTGTCAAAGTGTTCATCGTCGGGATCAAAGTTTGGCAGCGAGATGATCAGGACTTCCATGTTTCCGATCGCTCGGTGTCGCACGTTGGGCGGAATCACGACCGTCATTTTTGGCCGTAACGCGTGCCGCTGTCCGTCTAACTCGATCTGGGCGTCTTCATCACAGCTGAGCACGACATAGACTTCTGAGTGCTGGCGATGGTAGTGAGTCTTGGCGTCGCTGCTGATTGAGGTCAGGTGCAGGGTGCCGGGAAAGTCGTCTCGGTCTGCGAGTGCACGGCGAGCGATTCCGCAAGGGCAGGGCACCCCAGGCAGGGCCGTCAAATCAATCAGTTCTGGGCTCTGGCGACCTGCTGGAGCGGACGTTTGGACCTCGGCATCGGGTCGATTGGAATCGTTCATCGTTGGAATAACTGGCGCGTTCCAAGGGAGAAAGTCGGCATCAAGCAAGGATGCGTGGCGAAAAGTAGCGTTCGAATGGCTGATACGTTAAACTAACGCTCCCCGCCTTTGTATCCCACCCAGTAATGCTTTGATGCTACCAATCCCTTCTTTCAGGCTGTCGCCAGCCGTTCTGCTGTTGACTTGCGCGATTCTGGCCAATCCCAGCTTTGCCATCGAATCGGTCTTATCGGAATCGGACGCGATGGCTGATCTGAAAGCGGTCCAAGCGATCCTGGTTTCAAAGTGTATCGATTGCCATGGGGCTGACGAGCAGAACGCCGACGTGCGTTTGGACCAGCTTTCGACCGACTTAGTCAGTGATCCCAAAGGAGCCGAGACTTGGCATGACGCTTTGGGCGCGATTCAGCGAGGAGAAATGCCGCCAGATGATGCCGCCCCACTGACAACTGCTGAGCGTCAGGTGCTGGCCGGATGGATCTCCAACCAACTCAATCGATTGACGGCGGCTCGGAAAGCCACCGGTGGACGCGTGGTTCTGCGGCGGATGAATCGACAGGAATACCAAAACACGATGGTTGACCTGTTGGGCGTTGAATTGAACTATACCGAGAACCTGCCTCCCGACTCGGTCAGCGAAGAAGGCTTCATGAATAATGGTTCTGCATTGCGCATGTCTGCATTGCAGTTGGAATACTACCTTCAGGCCGCACGGCGCGGTCTGAAGTCAGCCATCACCGAGGGACCAGCACCGGAACCGTTTTCGCACTCGGCCAGCGAATCTGTTAGCGACAAGAAAAAGGATCACTGGACCACTCGGCTAGGACGCAATGGTCGCTTTGTGGCTCGTGTCCCGGAATTTCCCGATACCGGTGCATTCGAGATCCGAGTCAAAGCACATGCAGAGATTCCGCCGGAGGCGCCCTTGCCAATCATGCAGGTGCAATTTGGCTTCCGTTCTGATGTTCGAGCACCGGCAAAGATTGTTGCTGTCACGGAAGTCGCGAACGAGGAATCGAAGGAGTTTGTGTTTCGTGCTCGTTTAGAGGAGTATCCGATTCAAAGTCGGACACAGAGCAAGTATCCGGGAATGTTGATCTGGATTGACAACGTCTATCAGGATGGCAAGCGCGCACCCAAGCCAGTGCAAATCAAGGAACAGGTTGAAGGCAAGAAAAAGCCGGTGACCCGATTGCATTATCCTGAGGATCCCGAGTTCCCCAAGATCGTGATCGAAGAGGTGTCGTTCAAGGCGCCTGTTTTCGCCTCCTGGCCGCCCAAGCATTCCCAGGACATTCTGCCACGACAGCCTGATTCGCCGAGCGATCAGCGACAAGCGGCCAGCGAAGCCATCGACCGGTTCTTGCCGCGCGTGTTTCGACGTCCGATTCAGGACCAGGAACGCGATCTCTTTTTGAACTACTATGACACCGTGCGTCAATCAGAGGAAAGCTTTGTTGCGGCGATGCGTGAAGTATTCGCCATGGCGTTGATCGCACCGGACTTCCTGTATCTCGCTGAGCCCTCATCCCAGCAGCACACGATCACAGATGATCAGCTCGCCTGTCGATTGTCCTATTTCCTGTGGAGCACGATGCCGGATCCGCAGCTCTTTGAGCTGGCGAAAACGGGACAGCTGCATCGGCCCGAGGTGCTGTCCGAGCAAGTTCAGCGGATGCTGGCCGACGATCGCGCCAGCCGATTTCTTGATAGCTTCAGCAAGCAGTGGCTGGATCTGGCGGGTGTGGATCGGGTCGCGATCAACCCGGAATACTATCCCGGTTTCGACAACGCTTTGAAGCCTCTGTTGCAACGTGAAACGCAAGCCTTTTTTGCCGAGATTGTGCGGCAAGATTTGCCCGCAACGCAATTGCTGGTGGCTGACTTTACGATGATGAACCAAGCGCTGGCCAAACATTATGGCATCGACGATGGACCACGCGGGACAAGCTTTCAACGCGTTTCCTGGGGGCCGCTGTCTAGTCGCGGCGGGCTGCTAGGGCAGGGCGCGATCTTGATGGCCAACTCCACGGGTGAAGATTCTCATCCCATTAAACGCGCCGTCTGGATCCGTGATCGATTGCTTGA
This sequence comes from Stieleria bergensis, assembly GCA_007745635.1. Taxonomy (GTDB): domain Bacteria; phylum Planctomycetota; class Planctomycetia; order Pirellulales; family Pirellulaceae; genus Stieleria; species Stieleria bergensis. The sequence goes on along the minus strand of CP036272.1, from coordinate 3,813,995 downwards.
TGACCCGCCAGCACCACCGCCGCCGGATGTTCCTGACCTGGATCAAGACCTCCCCGAACTGGCTTCATTGCCACTGAAAGATCAATTGAAGTTGCATCTCGAAAATGATGCCTGTGCCGATTGCCATCAAGCGCTTGATCCGTGGGGTGTGGCTTTGGATTCCTTTGGCGCAACGGGCTTGTTGCGAGAGAAAATCATTCGGCTCAATCCCAAAGATCGCAAGAAGCGGCTGCAACACGATGTGGATGATGCCGTCACGCTGCCCGATGGGACGGATGTCAAAGGGATCGCTGAATTGCGGCAGTATTTGGTCGACCAGCAATCGAAAGCCTTCGCTCGAGCGCTCAGCAAACGCATGCTCTCGTATGCTTTGGGGCGATCTTTGGAATTCTCCGACGAGGAGACCGTTGAGCAGCTCACCCAGCAGTTCATTGCTGCCGATTATCAAATTAGCGAGTTGGTTCGGTTGATCGTCTGTAGCGATCCCTTCCAGCGTTAGGATCTAGCCTTTACTCACCTTAGGTTTTGTGATGTCAAAACACACTCTTCGTCGGCGAACCATGTTGCAAGGTTGTGGTGTTGCGTTGGGCTTGCCCTTGCTGGATTGCATGGGCAGTGAGTCGATCGCGACGAACCGTCCCAAGCGACTATGTGCGGTTTACTTTCCGTACGGCGTCGTGATTCGAAAACCCGAAGAGACCGAGGCGGCCAAATGGAATTGGTTTCCCAATGGCAAGGGAACCGACTTTCAGTTCAACCCCGGCCATCAGTCGCTGGCGCCGCTTCAGCAGGATGTCACCGTTTTCGGCGGCATGTCGCATCCCAATGGTCGCAAGATGGACGGCCATGATACCGCCGACACCTGGTTGACGGCCGCAGAATTGACCGGCGGGAAACTGCAAAATTCAGTTTCTATCGATCAGTTGGTGGCGATGAGACATGGGCACAAGACACGCTTTTCGTCGTTGGTCATGTCAACCGACGGCGGAGTGGGTGAACCGACACGTTCAAGCACGCTCTCGTTCGGCCGTAACGGTGAACCGATTCCAGCAATCAATAAGCCACGTTTGATTTACGATCGCTTTTTTGGCCATGATGCAGCGTCGGCGAAACAACAACGCCGACAATTGCAGAGTTCCAAAAAGATGTTGGACCTGGTGCTGGATCATTCGCGGTCGCTGCAGCGTCAATTGGGTAAACATGACCAGCGTAAACTGGATGAATACTTGCAGTCCGTTCGGCAAATCGAGCAGCAAGTCGAACAATCCGAAAAGTGGTTGCATGTCCCCAAGCCACAAGTCAATGCAACGGACTTGAAGCTTGATGCAGACGATTCGACTCCGGGGGAATTGATCCGCACGATGTACGATCTGATGTTTCTTGCCTTGCAGACCGATTCAACGCGAGCGGCAACGTACCAGATTGGCAACATGAACGGTGCGACTTCGATCGCGGGCAAGTTTCCACAGTTGCTGGGGTTTGCGAACAAAATGCACGCCTTGGCACATGGAGCTCGGAAAGGCGTCAAGGGCGCAGAGGATCTCGGCCGGTGGGACCAGTTTCTGACCGAGCAGTTGGCTCGGTTCTTGAATCGGTTGAAGTCCACTCCTGAAGGTGACGGCACCTTGTTGGATCACACCATGGTTCTCTATGGCAGTAGCAACAGCCATACGCACAATAACACCAATTATCCCCTATTGCTTTCCGGTGGTCAGCGACTTGGTCTGAAGCACGGCCAGTATTTGACCATGGACTCCAGCGTTCCGCTCTCGAATCTGTTTGTGACGATGTTGAATCGATTGGATACGCCTGTCGACCGATTCGTCGATAGCACATCGGAGATTGAAACGATTCTATGACGCGGAATCGGGTTTGCGCGTCGTCTACGGCGAATGGGCGTGATGGTGGTTGGCAAGAATTGACTGCGTCTGCCGGTTGAACCTGACTTGCTGGCTGAACACGTCTTGCTGGTAGAACACAGCCTGCCGATGGACTAGTCTATTGGCCGGCGGTTGTTCCTGATCCATGCTTTCTTTTTTAGGCGGTTTCCCAGCACGATGAAACGTTATTGCATTCTCCTTGCCCTGTCGCTGTTTTGCTCGACGATGACCAACGCCCAGCAGCGGTGGAGCGTCAAACAAGGCCAGTGGAAAGAGAGCCTTGCCAAGTCGAGCGGAATCGACGTGTCTGCCGATGGAATCAGTCCCGCCGACCGTCAAGGAAGCGCGGAGACGGTGGTTCATTCGTTTGAGACGTTACAGCAGGCCACGGATCTCACTCTGGTCCAGTCACCGCTGTGGCTGAACTGGCAACCGATCACAAACTTAGGGCCATCGAATTTGCAAGACGCCCCGGTGATGTTGACCGTTGGGCCGGGAAACTATTGGATGTTTGGCCGGTATGGAAAGCCGCGTCCAGGCAAGGGAAAAGGAAAACCGGCAAATTCAGCGGCCGCCTTCGAGGCCAAGCCAGCAACGCTTGCCGGGTTCGAGATGCCGCTGCAAACGACGCCTTATCCCAATCAGTTTGATGCGCCGGGTGGATTGCAGAAAGGCACCGGCGGCTATCATGCTTGGCAAAGCCGCGACATGAAAAACTGGGTTCACCATGGTCCTGTCACCGAAGGGTTTGCACGCTGGGTCACCAGTGCGGAATGGGTCGACGGCAAAGCCTACATCTATTACGACTTTCCGAATGACCAAGATCCTCATGTCTACGTCGACGATGATCTGTTTGATGGCAAACCAGGCAAGAACATGGGCATTGCCGTTGCTGATCCTTCGCACGGTTCGGACGCAGGGTTCATTCGCGATCTGGATGGGAACATGCATGTGATCATTGAAGACTGGAGCCCGATCAACGCCAGCAAACGTTCGTGGGATTCCCCGCTGGCCGGACATGCCGTCAGCTCGGATGGGCTTCGCAATTTTGTCTTCAAGAGTCCGCCTGTCGATGAGCGAACCAAGCCCACCGGCGAGGTCGCCACGTACAAGCATCCCCACTGGGCCAAAGAGAACCCGAAGCGTTTCCCATCGAATGTTGCTGAGTACAACGTTCACGCGCCCGAGCAAGAGGCGTATGGTGATTGGGCGCCCATTTGTGTTGGCGGGCAGTATTACTTGTTTGGCGACTATGATCCAGCTGGTGGACATCAGATGAGTGTTGGTTGGTTTACCTCCGCTTCGATTGATCAGCCGTTTTCTTGGTGTGGCAAGATCGGCAACGGGCATCCTGACCCCGATGTTGCCTTTGCGGAAGGCAAGTTCTATCTGGCGACCCAGCAGGCCACCGACTTTATCAGTTCTGGTCCTTGGGTGGAAACCGTCCAGGCGCGTGTGGGTGTTGACACCGATGGTGACAAAGTGATTGATCAGTGGACCGACTGGGCCGAGATCAAAGAAACGTATGACTACACGCCGGGTTATTCCAAGCAGATTGCCAAGACGCCGGCGCAGTTGGATTTGAGTGACTTGCCGAAGGGGTTTGGATTCCAAGTTCAATTGAAACTTGAGGACTCAACGGAGAATGAATCCAAGCCCATTGTCCAGTCGTTGCAGATGTCGTTTAAATAACGCCCGTCAAGCACAGCAACAGGGTGGCCACACCGGCTGGAATGCACCAGTAGGCAAAGTAAGAAAGCCGCTCTTTGGCTGCCCACCCGATCAGCCACTTGAGCGCTGCGATGCCAACCAAGAAGGACACCGCGGCGCCGATGGCCAGTTGTGCGATGCTGTACTCAAGCGGCTCACCAGCTTGGATCAACTCGTAGAGGTCTTTCAGCTCTAGGACGCTGGCGCCGCCAATGGCTGGAATCGCCAGCAGAAACGAAAACGTGACGGCGTCTTCGGTTTTCAGTCCGATCAACCGACCGCCAAGGATCGTTGACCCGCTGCGGCTGATTCCAGGCAAGATGGCAAAGGCTTGAAAGCATCCAACCAAGAGGCTGGCGGCAAGTGTCATGGCGGAGTAATTGCCCTTGCCGATCGGCATTTTTCCCAGGGCGATCAGCAGGCCACCGGTCACCATGAGCATCGCTCCAGCCAGCAGTGGGCTGGTCAGCAGATCAGGTGCTAGTTTCTTGAGTGGCAGTCCAACCACGACCGCTGGCAGAGTGCCCACAATCATCAGCAAGATGACGCGGCGATTGCGACCGATCAGGTCCACAATGCGTTTCCAAAACACGACCAGGATGGATCCCAGGGTCCCTGTGTGAAGAATGATCTCCATTGTGGGTGATTCCGCAGGCACTTGGCCGGTCAACGAATTCATGATCGCGCCCAGAATGACGAGATGTCCCGATGAACTGATCGGAAGGAATTCCGCAATCCCCTGGACAATTGCCAAGATGAACGTTTCAATCACAATGAAGTCCGCAAAAGGAACAAAGGGTGCTGTCGCCTATAGATTCCAGCGAAATGATGATGAGGATGTTTCCGGCAGATCGTGCTGGCACCCAAGCATCGCAAAGAACAATTAAAAATACAGGCAAATAAGCTTTGAAGGATTCCGAAATGTCGTCGGCCGATCAAGCGGAGCCATCCGATCCTCCGTTTGAAGCGAAAACGGCGGTTGTACCAGCAGATGGACTAGAAGCAGACGTGCCAGAGACAGCCAATCGCCGTATTCCCGCTCATCCGGCGCTGCAAGTTGTGCGTGGATTTTGCATGGGAGCTGCCGACACCGTGCCAGGCGTCAGCGGTGGAACTGTCGCATTGATCCTCGGGCACTACGAACGGCTGATCCTGGCGATCAGTTCATTGGACCGGCATTTTGTGAAGCTTGTGTTGCAGCGCAACGTGAAGCAGGCCTTCCTTCATGCTGATCTTGGCTTTTTGATTCTGATCGGCGTGGGCGTGGTGGCGGGGATCATTTCGCTGGCTGGATTGATGCACACGTTGCTTGATGATCATTTGCCGGCCACATTTGCGGTGTTCTTCGGCATGATTTTGGCAAGCGCTTGGATTGTGCGGCGGATGATCGGTCGTTGGGGCACTGCTCAGTGGGCTGGGTTAGTCGGCGGCGGTGTCGCCGCCGTGGGAATCAGCCTGGCCAGCCAAATGCCCGGCAGTGATTCGCTGGTCTACTTATTCGTTTCAGCGATGATCGCGATCTGTGCCATGATCTTGCCGGGCATCAGTGGCGCCTTCATTTTACTGTTGCTGGGCGTTTACCATCCGATCACCGGGACGCTCAAGGAGACCGTTAAGGGCAGCGTCACGGGCGAGAATCTGGTTCAGATTGCAGTGTTCTGCAGCGGCTGCCTGTGTGGACTGTTGGCCTTTTCGCGTGTCCTGCGCTGGCTACTAAAGCACCATCATGATACCACCATGGCCGCGTTATGCGGATTGATGGTCGGCAGCATCTACAAGTTGTGGCCGTTTCAAACGCCCACGCCGGAGACGGCAGATTTAGAGTTCAAGCTGCGAGAGTTCCAGCACCTGGCGCCGCAGAATTGGCCCGGCAATAGTTGGCTCTTGATTGGTCTGGCGCTTGCCTCAACCCTGTGCGTGCTGGTGATCGACAAACTGGCTGCCAGCAAGCTTCGCTAGCCACTATTAAGCATTGGCAGTGGCGAATACGGACGATGCCTTTCAATCACTGGGGGACGTCAGGTAACTGGCTGACGCGTCGATTGAAGATCGAAGGATCGTTCGGGTTTGTGACCTGCGGCATGCGACGAATGCCGCTGGAGGCCGATTGTGGTTGCGTTTCGCTGGCTGGTTGCTCGTCGTCGGCAAATTCAATGAAGCTGCTTTGTTGAATCGTTTGCGATTGATTCATCGCCGGACCCGAGGGCTGTTGCGAACGCAATTCGGCAGCGGTCTCGAACACCCAGCTTCGGAGTCGTTGAGTGAGTTCTGGGGATCCGCCGAGTGTTCCCTTTTTTCCACCATGGCCGTCGCCGGAACGGACCAGAATCCCACTGGCCTGTGGCTGGAGTCGGTCGACGTACCTGAGTACGGCAGCCAAGTCTTGTTCGACCGCATTCTTGGCGGCAAAGGAAACATCAGCTCGGGAGCTGAGCTGGAAATCGGATGGCGAATCTGGGCCTCGGCGATGGCAACTGGCACAGCGATTGACAAGGACAGAGTGAACGCTGGTTGCGAACCAATGTTTGTTCTGGCTGGAAAGCGGAACGTATCGAATGGGGTTCGATGGCGTCGCTGCGATGCCTTCGCTGGCTGGTTGAATGTACTGAGTTGAAGCAACCGTGCCTTGTTGTTGATTGGTTTCGAAGCCGGCGTTTCGCACACCAGAGGCATTGGCAATCTGCTTTGACGAATCCAGTGATTCCTGCAAGCGAATGGCGACCGTTTTGAGATAGTGTTTGGTCAGCGGGTCGTGCGGATCTAGCTTTTTCGCTCGAATGGCGTCTTCAGCGGCTCGATCCAGCAGGCCGACTTTTAGAGACCAGCGAATGTCGTCGTGAATCTGTTGCAAGTCCAGGTGGTGGCGATTGCCAATTCGCAATTGATACAAACCATCCAGCGAGGGCTTGATGTCCACCACTTGATTGCTGGGAACGCGGAGCGCGGAATCCTCACTGCGATGGATGACCACCCAGTGTCCCGCTCGTTCGATCTGGCCGGCGAACACGTTACCGTTGGTCAGCAAAACGTAGTGTTGTGTCGGCTTGGACGCTGTCTTTGGAGTCTCCGCAAGTGTTTGCGAAAACGGCAGGTTCAGGGAATCCTGGGCTGTTGCATCGGTCGCGGCAGCGATCACAAGGCTGGTCAGGATTGAGAACAAGGTGCCCAGTTTACAGAGCCGGCGCCACTCGTTTTGGTTGGTATTGTTCATGGCCTTTGAATAGCCATTTGTGGGATCCGGGGTCAAGTCCAGCTTGCAGCTCTGCGGGAAACGGACAGCGATCGGTTTTCGGTTCGCACCGGCGAACCGATGGAGTCGCGTTTTGCCTCTGTGGCGGCGGGTTCCCAGGGTTGCCGCTGCTGGTGGTTCGCAAAATGGAAAGCCAGCGATGGCGGTCTTCCCATGGGGGATGGGAATCCTGTTGCGTCGCTCGCTTTCGACTTGCTAACAACGTGCCACACCATGGGGCAGTTGGTGTGCGAAGTGATGATGCAATCATTGCTGAGTCCAGCGTTTGACCAAGGACGGTCTGCGCGCCGGTCCAGTTGCTCCTGATTGACCACTGATTACCACGGGGCATGATTCGTCGATGCGATGGAAAGATCGTTTCCGCTACCCACTGGATTTGATGAAGGCCCGTCGATGCTTGGAGAATGCAGCGACGGCGCGGACGCAACAAAGAGAGCAGGCCCGCGGCGACCACTGGGAGGGTGATCAGGCTGCGAGAGTTGTTTTGGACCTGCATCATACGACACTGCTGTTTGATGGTGCCAGGCATTTGCAGTGCATTGCCACTCATGCCTTGCGCCTTGATCGGAGTGTGATCTTGCGTTGTCGAAAGCGTCTGTTGGGCTTGATTGCGCACAAAACGCATGGTGCAGAATTCCTGTCGATGCCCAACGTTTATTGGCAACGTGTGCGTCGTGAAGGTCAACGCTGGGCTCACCAGGCGGAGGACTTGGTGTTGACGGATCGCATTTCATCGGCAGATCAGGCGGGCAACCAAGCTTGGAGCCTGCTCTGCGGTCGCGATCAGATTGAAGGACTGCCGGTGATGCCGTATCCCATGTTCCCCTGTCACATTACTCGGGCAACGCCACAGTACTTGGCAGAGCAACGTTCAGCTGACAAGGCCGGCGTGTTCTTTGCAGGAAACCTGCAAGCACGCTACTCGCGAGACACCATGGAGCGTGATTTCAAGATGCTCTCTCGCGGGGCCATCGTGACGGCGCTACAGGAACAGTTCTCCGGTCGGATTGGAAAGACCGCTGCAGCGGGCAATCCTGATGCCATCGTGTTGCGAGATGCGACCGAGCATCCGATTGCGAGCGAGCAGTGGCTGGCAACGCTGGCTGAGCATCAGTTCTTTGTCTGCTGTCCCGGCGTTGCACAACCGGTTTGCCATAATGTCGTTGAGGCGATGTCGGTCGGTTGTGTTCCACTGGTCGAGTATGGCCATCGCATGCACCCTCCGCTTCAGGACAATGTGAATGCGATTTGCTTCGAAGGTCGTTCGGGGTTGATTCAAGCGATTGAACGCATCGATTCGATGAGCGATCAGCAGCTGCGAACGTTGTCGGCCAATGTTTGTGCTTATTATGATCGGTACCTTTGCGGCAGTTCCTTCCTAAACAAGCTACAGCAAGCGTTGACGGTGCCGTCGGTGCATTCCACGGCACGGATGATTCTGATGCCCTTTCATTCCGAGAATCTGTTTGATCCGGTGCAGGTGCAGCAGATCTGTCAGCAGGGCGTGCAACCAATCAGTCAACAGGGCGGCACAGCCTCTCGCGCCGCCTGACGGCGTTCTGTTGGAACTCGCCGTGGCATCTTGACGACTGGCAGTTCGGTGGTGAAGATTCAGGCAGTGGTTGGTGGCCGATGGTTGCGGCAAGAGATTGTTTGCGTCGCGCGCGGTCCGCCATGACTTTCGACACCAAACACCCACTGTGGATGAACTGAATGCGCGTCTTGGTGACTGGACCGGCTGGATTTTTAGGCGGCGAAATTGTTGACCAGCTCTTGCAGCGTGGTGATACCGTGGTTGGCGTTTCTCGAGGCCAGTACCCCGAGCTGTCTGCTAAAGGCGTTGACTATCACCAGGGCGATTTATGTGATCCCCAGGTCGTCCAGAGCGTGTGCCGGGATGTTGACGCGGTGATTCATACCGCTGCGATCGCTGGCGTGTGGGGCGACTACGAACGGTTCTACCAAATCAATACCCAGGCGACGCTCAATCTGATCGAAGCCTGTCGTCAGCAGGCGATTGGTCAGTTGGTTTTTACCAGCAGTCCCAGCGTGACCTTTGATGGCCAGGATCAAAAAGGCGTCGACGAATCAGTGCCTTATCCAACCAAGTGGCTCTGTGCTTACCCGGCCACGAAAGCATTGGCCGAGCAAGCGGTGCTGCAAGCTCACGAGCCAGGCCGACTGAACACCTGTGCTCTCCGGCCGCATTTAGTCTGGGGCGAGAACGATCCGCACCTGTTGGCCCGGGTGATTGATCGGGCCGGTTCAGGGAAGTTGAAAATTGTCGGTGATGGCAAGAACCTGATTGATACCGTGCATGTGATCAATGCCGCTGCCGCTCATCTGGATGCGCTCGATGCGTTGGTGCAGCGACCCGACGTCGCCGGTGGCAGAGCTTACTTTATCGCGCAAGACGAACCGGTGAACTGCTGGGATTGGATTGCAACGATTTGTAAGCTTGGCAAGGTGAAACCGCCTTCAAGACGTGTCCCGCTGTCGGTGGCGTACAGTGCCGGCTGGATGCTGGAGACGGTTTATCGAGTGCTGGGGCGTCAGCAAGAGCCACTGATGACGCGGTTCGTGGCCGCACAGTTAGCCAAGGACCACTACTTTGATATCTCGGCCGCAAAAGAGCGACTGGGTTACAAAGTGTGCATCAGCATGCAAGAAGGGTTGGAGCGACTTGAGGCAGCCTGGGCAGCGTCGGACATCTGAACATACCGGTCGTTCCGCTTGGAGTGATCGCAGACGTTGTCGCTATGGTTTGTGTTGTTCAATTCAAGCCAGTCAGATGCGTCACGCCGCATGCTCGTGTCAATCGCGGTGTAATGCCGCCTCTGACCTGCAGCGACAAGAATCATTGCGGAGCACTCATCTGAGCCGCAACTGCGGACGATAGCTACTGTACGAATGGCTGCCTTGGCGAAATTCCTCTGACAGACCTCCCCCAATCTGCCAGTCCCAAACTGATTGACATGACAACGTGTGATCATGCTTGGTGCTGTGCTGCTGTCATGGGACAACATCCAACCTTCCCATCTGCCCTCCCTGCAGATCGGATGTTGAGATTTCGATGGTTGCCAACTTGCGATGACACAATGCGCCACTCCACCCTCCAGGAGGCACCATGGCCAAAAAAGATACCTTCCGCGTGGTCACGCGCGGACGTGATGGGTCGCTGATGATTTCAGACTACCCAACCGTTGAACCGTTAACGCAGTCTCATCAACAAATTGGTTGTGATGATTGCAGTACTGATCTAGCGCTGCGCGGAATGCCGGTCTTTCGTGGTCTCATTGGCCCGATGCCCGAAGGCAAAAACATCGTGCGCTATGAAACGCCCGAGGTCTTCGAAGTGATGACCAAAGAGTGGATGAACGCCAAGCCACGCAAGCGTCGTCGCCGCACGGCCGCGCAAATTGCCGAAGAAGCTGCCTTGGCGCTCGAACTGGAGTCCCAGGCTGCCGAGATGTAACGGCGCTGCGTTGCCATTGGCCGCCTAAGTCTAAAAGTCTGCGCTGCGGTGTGGATGGACTTGCTGGCGTTTTGAAATCGAATGCTGTGCTGCGAATGCCGTTTATTCGGCATGCGTGTCATCGCATCCGATGAGAGCGTTTGCAGCGCAGCTGCCATTGCCGCCCGATCAACGACTCATCGGCGATCATGAAATCTCTGCGAACAACTTGTCCAGCCACTCGCTGGTGCTGGGCAGGTTTCTTGTTGCCGTGGCGGAAACCAGTGGCAAGGTGACGGTGCCATCCCCGCGAATCACGGTGCCGCTGCGCTGGATGCCCGCTTGTTCTGCTGGCAGAAAGATCTCTGCGGCGAGCCGACCTGGGTCATCACCACCAATCTGAATCAAGGCCCGTTGTTCGGTGCCCGCGCTGGGGCAGTTGCCCAGTCGAATGCTGACGGGCCCGGTTTTCGGTGCCAGCCCCGTGATGTCATTGCGACGCCAGCGAAACACATTGCGAATCGATTGAAGCGGGTCAAAACGCAAACAGACCGCTCGCTGCAGGAGCTGAGCGTCTGACTTCGCCGGCCGATTCATCGCTGCAACCCAGCGGCAGAACTGTTCGGCCAGCACGGTTGCCGAGGCGGATTCGAAGGCATTCGGGCCGACCAGAAACACCGTGTAGCTGGCGGTTTGCATCTGTTGCAGCAATGGCTCAACCGTTTCCTCCGCCACGGGTTTTCCACCCGGTTGGTGCAAGGCTTGATTCAGTCGCGTCATCACTGGCAACGTTAGCGTGTGCAGCGAGTGAACCGTCAGCTTGTGGTCTGTAAAACGCGTTGCCAGCCGTGGCAGCGAGTCGGCAAGGTCACCGAGCGAATAAACCAGATCCGCGTGAACCAAGGCATCGCCCAGCGTTGCCGTCAGACTGGTTTCGCGTCCGACCGCTTGATCCCAAGCCTGTTCGCTGGGCGATTGCGGGATCGATAGCCGAAGGCGTCCCTGTTGCATCAAGTCATCGAGTTGTTTCCCCAGTTCGATGGTGGCGCTGCGAAGCGAGACCAGTGGAGGTGCGTCCAGAGATTCCAGCTGCTGAGCGACTTGCGGCACAAGACTGTCCCACCGCGAGGCTTCAAAGCGGTTGTCACCGATTCGGGGCGGCGGTGGATTGAGCGCACTTTGCAGGCCTTGCTCGGCCAGCGAGCAGCGGTGCAGTGTCTTGATGCCGAAGTCTTCTGAATCAGTTTCCGCGACTGTCGTGATGACATCATCACAATGAAGCGAACAGAAAGGGCAAACGATTCGACTCATGAAGAGAACCAGGCAGTGGTGAGGAGCAGCAACCCAGCGGGCGACACACGTCAAGCAGTCGCTTGGGTTTCCACTGTAGCAAATGGGCCCTTGGGCGAAGGGAACAGCAACACAGTGAAGCTGCAGTGATCATCGCCTGCATTGCAAAGGTGAATCGAGAAGATCGAATCACCAGTGGACGCTGCCACTGGTGATCGGATTGATGCATGGACCGAAGGCTCGGCCCCTCAATGACCCAATGTTATTCTTTGGGCTCTTTGCGAAGGTCTAGCCATTCGCTGTGGAAGGTGCCTTCCATGTCCACACGCTTATAAGTGTGGGCACCAAAGTAGTCCCGCTGAGCCTGCAACAAGTTGGCGGGCAAACGAGCAAGTCGATAGCCGTCATAGTAGTTCAGAGCGGTGCAGAATGCTGGCACGGGGATGCCCAGTGTGCTGGCCACTGCGATGACGTTCCGCCATGCTTCTTGAGCGTTAGCGATCGCATCTTTGAAGAAGCCGTCAAGCAACAGGTTTTCCAAATCACCCTGGGCGTCGAAGGCTTCTTTGATGCGATCCAAGAATACGGCGCGAATGATGCAACCGCCACGCCACAGCAAGGCGCACTGACCGTAGTCGAGTTTCCAGTCATGTTCAGCCGATGCGGCTTGCAATTGGACAAACCCTTGCGCGTAGCTGACGATCTTTGATGCGTACAAGGCTTGGCGAACGGCGTCGACAAAGGCATCCTTGTCCCCGATCAGGTCTTTGGCGACTCCACGCAAAGCGGTGTTTTGAGAGTCAGCGGGTCCGGGGAGTTGCTCGCTGGCGCGAACGCGAGCTTCTTTTTGAGCGGAAAGCCCACGTGCGAAGACGGCGGTGGTGACCAGGGTGCTGGGGACGCCGAGGTCCAACGCCAGCTGGCTCATCCATTTTCCTGTCCCCTTTGCTCCGGCCACGTCCAGGATCTTATCGACCAGGAATCCGTCGCCGCCTTGGTCGTCTTTGACGCTGAAGATGTCACGGCTGATCTCGATCAGGTAACTGGCTAGGTCGCCTTCGTTCCATTGTTGGAAGACGTCGTACAGTTCATCGTTGCTTAGTCCACCGACTTCTTTCAGCAGGTGATAGGCTTCGCAGATCAACTGCATGTCGCCGTACTCGATGCCGTTGTGAACCATTTTGACGTAGTGTCCTGAACCGCGAGGGCCAACCCATTCGCAGCAAGGGATGTCGTCGTTGGGGCCAACTTTGGCAGCGATGGCTTGGAACATGTCTTTGACTTCCGGCCACGCGTCGGCGGATCCACCGGGCATCAGGCTGGGGCCTTTCAGGGCGCCTTCTTCACCGCCAGAGACACCACAGCCGACGTACAACAGGCCAGCGTCTTCGACCTTCTTGGTACGGCGTTCGGTGTCCAAGTAATGCGTGTTGCCGCCGTCGATGATGATGTCACCTGGCTCGCACAATGGGATCAGTGAATCGATCAGGGCATCCACAGCGGGGCCAGCCTTGACCAGCATCATCAGTTTGCGAGGTCGTTTGACCGACTTCACAAAGTCTTCGATGGAGTGGGCGCCGACGAAGTTCTTGCCGGCGGCGCGGCCCGCGAGCAGTTCGTCGACTTTACTGGTGGTCCGGTTGTAAACGGCGACCTTATAACCACGGCTCTCCACGTTCAGTGCCAAGTTTTCGCCCATGACTGCCAGACCAATCAAACCAAAATCACAATCGCCGCTCATGTAAACTCTTCTCGCAAAGTAAAGGGAATGACCTAATGAAGATCGTTTGGGGCTCAAACACGCCGGCGGCAAGCTGCCAGGCGCTGGTCATGGTCCCCGGTTCAGTGGGAAGCCTGTCAGTGGGTCCCGTGGATCATCGGGCCGCCGGTCGAATGGGGGTCTCGGGCGAGACTCATGCGACTGGGGCATCGCGCTTCGCTCGTTTCAGGGAGAAACTGGGCGAAAGTAAACTGAGCCCAGATTCTACGGCGGATGACAAAAACGAAAAGGCCCGGCGGCGACAGGCATGGCTCGGAAACACACCGTTTCTCTGAGACAGTGCAATCATGCCGAGAAAACGGAACAGGGTTTGCAGGACTCATGGCGAGGCTTGTAAACGCCGAAACAGCAGTAGGGCAATCCCTCATTGCAGAGGTCGCGACCCCAGGCGTGTTAGTGGAGCTGGCGAATTTGGACGCCGCTATCTGGCCGCAGCGGAGCGATCAGAGGACGCAGAGCGAAACATCTGCGTTTTGTCCATCGCGTTGAGTTGGCGGCCGCACGCCGAGTTTGCCGCCACACACTGCGGCAAGGGGTTTGCGGGAGCCTTTGTTTGACCACCGCGTCAGACGCCCGACAAGAAATGAGTATCAATTTTTGTAATTGACTGATTTTGAGGGGCAATCGGGCAGAAATCCTCCGCAAATTACTCCTAGACGATCTACTTCCTTGCCGTGAGTGGCTCGACTAATTACTGTCATAACTAGTGAATTTCTCCCGAACCGCCGTATTTTGGCGTTTGGACGTTAACAAATCTGGGTCCACCGATGACACGTCTTTTCCGTCTCACGCTCGTCGTAGCCACCGCCCTCGCATCTCTGTCCATTTCCCAGACGACTTGGGGTCAGAATAATGGCGGTATCGGCGGCGGCAACACCACCAACGACTTCGCCCAGCCGATCGCTGGTGTCGATATTGATGCCACTGGCGTCTTGAAAATCCGCATGTTTGATCCGCGTGTCGCCCAGCAGCGTTTGATGGCTGCTCGTCAACAGCGTGGCAACGATCTGATGCGTCCTAGCAAATTGCGAAAGGTTTCGCTGCAACGCCTCGAAGCGGCTGTCAATGCACAGCGTGAGAACGGCGGCGAGATCAGCGATGACCTACGTGCCATGGCTGGTTTGACTTCAATCGATTACGTCTTCTTCTATCCAGAAACCAAAGACATCGTAATCGCTGGTCCTGCAGAAGGCTTTGTCGCCGACCCCACCGATCGATTCGTTGGCATGCAGACCGGCCAGCCCACGCTGCTGCTGGAAGACGTCGTCACCGCTCTGCGTGCCTATGCACCGCAGGCAAAACCGACCAATGTAATCAGCGTTTCCATTGACCCCACCGCTGAAGGCCTGGAGCGTTTGCAACAGTTCCTCGGTTCCATCCGTAACGTGAATCGCGCCATGACCCCGCAAATCGTTGCCGGGCTGAAAAACAACTTGGGCTTGCAGACGGTCACGATCAAAGGTGTTCCAACCAATACTCACTTTGCACGCGTGCTTGTCGAAGCAGACTATCGCATGAAGCTGGTCGGCATCGGACTGGAGCGACTGCCAGTGCGAATGCGGAGCTTTGTCGATCGCTCAACACCCGGTGCTCGTGGCAACAATGCTCTTGAACGCTGGTACTTCCAGCCTCGCTACGATGGCATCTCTGTCAGCGACGACGGCTTGGCCATGAAGATCAACGAACGTGATGTCGAGTTGGTCGGCGAAAACGAACGCGTAGTTGACGGCAAGCGAACCGTTAGCGGACGTGCGAATCCTGCCAGCCAAGGCTTCTGCCGTGACTTCACCGAGAAGTTCCCCGAGATCGCTTCCAAGGTTCGCATCTTCGCTGAAATGCGACAATTGATGAACGTCGCCATCGCAGCGGCCTACATCCAAGAGCAAGATTTCTACACACAGGCTGACTGGAACATGCCAGTGCTGGGCAACGAAGACGCGTTTTCCGTCGGTACCTACAACGCTCCTGAGCAAGTCGAAACGGCTGTCAATGCGGTCTGGCGTGGCAACCAATTGATGACTCCCCTGGGTGGCGGCGTGCAAATGCAGCCTCGCAAAGCACTGTCTTCCAGCGCCGTTAGCGTTGACGCAAGCGGTGACAACAAGCGGATTCTTGGCGAATCAGGTCCCGAAGGCTTGAAAGACGGTCAATGGTGGTGGGACTGATTTGACTCGCCGAGTCAAAACGTTTTCCATTGCAGCAAAATCAAGATACACTGGCTGTCGCAAACCCTGTGACAGCCGGTGTTTTTTATGCGCCCACCCACCGACACTGCCGACGATCCCATCGATGCTCTGCTGCATTCAGAAGCATCGACTGCTGATCAGTTGATGCCCTGTCCGTATCTCGATGATCAACTTGCCTGCCTGCCGTTGCGGCTGCCCCGAGGCTCGCTTTCGGGCGTCGACGTTGATCTACTCTTAGCCACTGGCTTTCGGCGTTCAGGACTGTTCTGGTATCGCACCCGCTGTCCTGCCTGCAACCAGTGCGTCCCCGTTCGCGTTCCGGTCCATACCATGCGGCCTTCGCGTTCCCAGCGGCGAGTGGTTAAACGAGCCCAGGTCGATCTTAAGCGGCAGGTCGAAGTTCCTCGCAGCGATGCGGTGCGGTTGGAACTCTTCAATCGACACCGTCTTGAACGTGGATTGGGTGAACGGGCTCTGTCCATGCAGGACTACGAGGAGTTCTTGGTCCACAGCAGCGCCGTGTCGCTGGAACTCTCCTTCTGGCTGGGGCAGAGATTGGTGGCGGTTTCCATCGCCGACCTGGGCGAGCAATCGATCAGTGCCGTTTACACTTACTTTGCCCCCTCCTACAGCAAGTATTCGCTGGGGACCCTGGCCGTTTTGCAATTGGCGGATTTGGCCGCATCCTGTCAACGCGAGTTGCTGTACCTGGGATATTACGTTCGTGCCAATCCGCACCTGAACTACAAAGCGCGATTCAAACCCCAGCAATGCCTGCGGGATGGGCAGTGGCAGGACCACCAGGAATCAGCCTTGCTGTGAGCGTGCGACCGAGAGCGGTCTCGCGACAAATTGTTTGATTTCGCTGCAGCAGGATCGCTCAGTGTCGCCGCAGCGGGAGAGAGTTCGGGAAAAAAACGCTTTGGCACAAGATTTTCATTGCCCAACCGTGGCTAAAACCAAATCATCACAGTGAAGCCAGCCCGGTCGGTGCTAGTGTGAAGGGGGCTGCAGGCAAGGAAATCGGGTTCAGATCGCGTTGTTGGACGTGCGGCTGGGTTTGTGGGGCAAAGACCCAGGT
Organism: Stieleria bergensis; assembly: GCA_007745635.1. GTDB lineage: Bacteria > Planctomycetota > Planctomycetia > Pirellulales > Pirellulaceae > Stieleria > Stieleria bergensis. The sequence goes on along the minus strand of CP036272.1, from coordinate 3,797,364 downwards.
CCTCCGGGATGCACCAGCCGATCCAACACTCCATCATCCGTCTGAGTTGCTTGCTGGGTTGATTCCAGGGCCGAATGCGGGACTGCTTGCCTGTACCCCGCGCTGGCTTTACCTTATCTACAGTTTTGTTCTGGCACTTGGTGCATTCCATTGTGTCACGTCACTCAAACGGAGTTTCTCGCATGCGTCACGGCATCCTGATCAGAAAAGGTACGCACTGGAAGGATTCTCACAGACGGAATTCTTACCGTGGGCGGGCGATTGGCTTGAGAGGCATTTTCGCGATCGGCGCTTTGGCGGTGCTGTTGTTCAGTGCGTCCACGGTTGAGGCTCAGTTCGGGCAGCCTGCTGTGACTGATCAGCCACAACCGCGTCCGGTGACGCCGGGCATCGCTTCCGGTGGTGGCGCGATGGCTGACTTTACTTCGTTGATGAATTTGATTGAACAGACCATTGCTCCCGATTCATGGGAGAACTTGGGCGGGAGCAGCACCATGGCCCCTTATCCGCAGGGAGTGATGGTGGATCCCAAGGGGACCGCTGGCGAGGTCAGCAAAGCATCGGCCGCCAGTGCTGATGGATTCAAAGAGTTTCGCCGCCGGTTACTGGTTTCGCCTCCGGGTGGCATTAGCAATCGCGATTGGTCGGCTCCCGCCGCACTGCGCTGCGTGTCGCTGAAACGTTTGCATCAAGCGACCGTGGCCAGTCGAAAAGCGAATGAACCGATTGGCATCGAGATTCGCCATCTGGCGGGGCTTAGCGTGATCAAGTACATCCTCTTTACCGAAGACGACGTGGTGATCGCTGGTCCGGTGGGCGGCATCGAGCTGCGTGGTGATTGGTTGGCCGATGCCGTTACTGGTCGTGTCCCCATTCGCAATGACTTTTTGGCACGCTGCATGGCTTCGTCGATGCAGAATCGTCCGTTTGGTTGCACCATCGATCCGACTCCCCAAGGGTTGCAGAATGCAATGGGCGTCGGGCAGTCCATACAAAGCAAACAGATGCCGATCACCAAGGCCGCCGATGCCATGGAAAAAGCGCTGGGCATGCAGCGCGTGGAGGTCTTTGGAACACGAGACAACTCCGCCATCGCGATGTTGATGGTTGTCGCGGATCGACACATGAAGCAGCTTGCGCTCGAAGAAGCAGAGATGCCCGAAGGCGTTGAGACCTACTTTGATGCCGTCACCCACTTCATCGCCCAGGGGCCGCCCAGTGATGTCTTTATGCGGCTTTGGTTTAAATCCAGACCGATGGCTGTACGCTGTGATCGTGAAGAGAAAATCTTTGAAATCGCTGGTTTGCCGATTGAGCTCAGTGGCGAAAATCAGCGTGCCTTGGCGAACGGCCAACGTGGCAATGTCATGCGAGATCCACGCAGCGAACGCTTTGTCGAAAACTTCAATCGTCACTTTTCAACGATCTGTGATCGCTATCCCGTGTACAGTTCCCTGGAGTCGCTGTACCGCGCCGCGGCGGTTGCCAACATCATTCATCGGTTTGGCGACGATCGGATCGACCAGCTTGCCGAAGCATTCATTGCCGAGGACGCGCACACTGATTGGAAGCTGCGAGCACCCAAACAAGTCGAATCCATCGCAGCGATGCATACCGTTCGGCACCGCACCAAGCGGCATCATATCTTGGTCGCCAGCGGCGGCGTCTGGGTTTCGCCTGGCGAAAGCGTGAAGCAGGAGCCGATCATTTACGCTTCGCTGGAACAAGAAAATCGGCTGATCGATTTGCAGCCCGAGGACACACAGCGCTGGTGGTGGGACGCGGCAAGATAAGCGGCAGCAAGAGTGCCTCTGGAGTCACCACTTGCCAGTGATCCGCTTCGCTTCGCTGTGCCGCGATCTGCTTGTCTAGGATGCCACTCTGATCGATTAGGTGTCAGGGTTGGCAACCAAGGCCAAGAATTGCTGCACGTGCTCTTCGGTTGTCGCGAACGATGTGACCAGGCGGTACAGCGAATGACCGGTGGGAATCTTGTTGGCTTGGTCCGCCGGGACCGGCCATGGATAGAAGCAGGCACCGCGCGCTTGCAACGAATCTGCCAGGGCTTGCGGCATGGTGACGAAGAGCTCGTTGCTTTGGCACTGCCAGGCAATTTGCACTTCGCTTGATGACCATAAACCGCGCGCCAATGCATCGGCCATCTCGTTGGCTCGCGTGGCCAGGCGAATCCACAAGTCATCGTTCAAGTAAGCGTGGAACTGTGCCGCGATGAAACGCGTTTTGGAGAAGAGTTGCGCAGCACGCTTGCGAATGAACGGCAGTTCCTTTGCCTTTTCGGGATTGAAGAACACGATGGCCTCAGCACACCAGCAACCGTTCTTGGTGCCACCGAACGAGAGCACATCGATACCGCTTTTCCAAGTCATCTCTGCTGGGGTGCAGCCAAGTCGAACCAGTGCATTTGCGAAGCGAGCCCCGTCCATGTGCAAGGGCAGGCCGAATGAGTGCGTGTGTTCGGCAATCAGAGCGAGCTCGTCACAGGTATACACCGTGCCAACTTCAGTGGCCTGAGTCAAACTGACCGCCATGGGTTGACCATGGTGGACAAAATTGGGGTCAAGCCGTTTGAGCCCAGTGTGCAAGGCATCGGGATCAATCTTACCGAGCGGACCATCGATCGGGGCCAGGCGAGCACCTGAAGTGAAAAACTCCGGGGCTCCACACTCGTCTTCAATGAGGTGCGCCTCACGGTGGCAAAGCACAAATCCGCCGGGCCGATTCATGGAGCTTAACGCTAGCGAATTGGCAGCGGTGCCTGTTCCGACAAAGAAGACCGCGACCTCTTTTTCAAACAGATCGTTGAAGCGTTGCTCTAGCCCTTTATCGAGGTCACTTTCGCCGTACGCCGGCGAGAAGCCTTCGCTATGTTGGCGAAGCGAATCGGCGACTTCGTCTGCAGCACCGGCCCAATTGTCACTGGCAAAAAACATGCGTGAATTCCTGTCATCACTCCACGGACGCGGCGAGGCAACCGCGGCCTCGCGAAGTGCGAAATGTAGCCGGACCACGCTAACTTTTCACCCGGTGCGCAGTGGTTAACGATCGAAGGTCGATTTATTGCGCAAAATATGGTGATAATGTTGGGCAAAGCGGTGCGATTCGTCTCGCACGTACTGCAACAGACGCAGTGCAAAAGAGTGTTTGGAAAGTCGGATCGGATCGCTTTCCCCAGGGCGGAAAATCTCTTCGTCGCGCTTGGCCAAAGAAATCACCGTCGGCGGTGTAATCTGCTGATCGCGGAACGCGGCCATTGCGGAACTCAGTTGTCCCTTGCCACCGTCGATGAGCAGGAGATCAGGAAACATCTCTTGTTTGTCGCTAAGCCCCCGGAATCGACGCGAGACCACTTCGTAGATGCTGCGGAAATCATCGATGCCATCGACGTCCCTGATTTTAAAGCGGCGATAGCCTGGTTTGAACGGCAAGCCATCGATGAATTGCACCAAGCTGGCAACGGTTTCGCCGCCACCCAAGTGTGCAATGTCGACACCCTCGATGATGCGCGGCGTTTCACTCAGCCCAAGCACTTGGCGAAGCCCGGTGAGGCCTTTTTGCGGATCAACATAAAACACTTCCGGTTGGGCGTGAGTGTCCAGTTCACCGCGCTCGTCAAGTCGCTGGAGCATGTGAATCTCATCGCGGAGCACGGCAGCTTTCTCGAATTCCATGGCCTTGCTAAGCGCCATCATGTCCGCTTGCATTTCCTTGATCAGCTTGCGCTGGCCTCCATCGAGGAAGGTTTGCAAGCGGCGAATGTCTTTGCGGTAGTCTTCTTTACTGATCCGCAAGTTACAGGGGGCCGAGCACTGGTCGATTGCGGCTAACAGGCAGGGCCGAAACCACTTCCAACGTTCGTCCGACTCGCTAATGTCAAGCGAACAGGTGCGGAACTTGAAGATGCGTTGCAGAACCTGAATGGCACCGCGCAGGGCTCCGGCGCTTGCGAACGGGCCGTAGAGTTTGACGCCTTTGCTACGCGGTTCGCGTGTGACTTCGACCAGTGGAAATTCGTCCCGAGTCGTGATCATCAAGTACGGAAAGGTCTTGTCGTCTTTCTGTTCCTTGTTGTGCCTGGGACGAACGTCTTTGATTAGACGCGATTCCATCAGCAACGCATCGACTTCACTTTCGGCATCCAAGTAGTCGATGTCAGCGATCTCGTGCACCCAGTTGGCGGTGCGTGCGTCTTCGCCAGCGGCCTTTAAGAAATAGCTTCCGGCGCGCGAGCGCAAGTTCTTCGCTTTGCCAATGTAGATTACCTGTCCCGTTTCGTCTTTCATCAAGTAGACGCCGGGTGACTGCGGGAATGTCTTTACCTTGGTCGCCGCGTATTCGAACCCCTGTGGTTCGTCTGGTGAATCGTCAGATGGAGTGGTCATCGGTGACAGTGGGTCCACACGTGCTTGAGAAGTCTCTCTTCGCTGGCCGTTGATCAGCGAGGAGCACCGCGCCGCTGGGCTGGCCAGGTGCCAGCGTCATGCGCAGGCGAGATTGCTGCGGGGCTGCATTCCATTTGAATGGGTCTGGCGATCACTTTTTGGTCAGCGACCAATCCTTTCGTTGCCGGCTGCTGGGAATGCCCATACGTTTGCGATACTTGGTCACCGTACGGCGTGCGACAGTCATGCCTTGTTCGGCCAGTTTCTTGACGAGCGAGTCGTCGCTTAACGGTTCACCTTTATCTTCGTTGTCGATTAACTCTTGTAATTTGAGTCGAATGGTCACCCAGGCGACATCTTCACCGTCGTCCGTCTGCGTGCCTCCGACGAAGAGTCGATCCAGAGGAATGATGCCGCGTGGCGTCTGCATCCACTTGTCGTTGACCGCACGGCTGACCGTGGTGACGTGGACGCCGACCTTTTCAGCAATCTGTTGCATCTTCAGCGGCTCGATCGCCTCGGGGCCTTCGTCGAAGAATCGTTTTTGGTGCGCAACAATCGCTTCGGCAACACGCGTCAACGTGCTGCGCCGCTGTTGAATGGCCTCGATCAGCCACTGGGCACTGTTGACTTTGCGTTTGATGAACTCGCGTTCTTCAGGCGAGCAACTGGGGTCTTGAAGCCGACGACGGTAGTAGTCGCTGACATTCAATGAAGGCACGCGATCGTCATCGAGTCGAATCTGATAGTTGCCTTCTTCGTCTTGTTCCAAAATGATGTCTGGGGTCACACTGGGAACATGCGTTTCCAAAAATTGTGAACCGGGCTTTGGATTCAAAACTTGCAGCTCATCACGAACCGTCTGAATCAGTTCAATGGAGTATCCAGTGGCTTTTTGGATTTGTGGCAAGCGGTTGGCTGCCAAATCTTCCAAGTGGCGACTGATCAAAACTTCCATTTCTTCGTAGTGCTCGAACTCGGGACGAAGTTGCATCAGCAAACATTCGCTCAAGCTGCGAGCGGCGATCCCGGTCGGTTCAAGCGACTGCACGATCTGCAACGCTCGTTCGGCGACTTCGTAATCCGCCGCGCTATGGTCGCTGGTCAACAAGTCGGCCAGCGGTGTTTGCAAGTAACCGCCGGTGCGCGCATCAAGCGTGCTGATGATGCGTTCAGCAATCCGTTCGGCATCATCGTCAATGTCCAGTTCAGCGAGCTGATGCAGCAGGTAGTCGTTCAATGACTCTGGACGGCTCTGGGCGTTGGCCATCAAGTCATGGCGACGATCGGCATCGTCTTGCATTTGGTTGCTGCTGCGCCGAAACGGTTCGTCAAAGGTGTTGGGCAGCTCCGGAGTAATGTTCTCCAGACGCTCGAAGTCATCCTTGTTGTCGCTGTTGTCGTTGACGACCAGCTCGCGCTCGTCTTCGCTGCGGTTATCGTTCGGGCTGCGTTGGTCGGAATCATCGTCGGCGACGATTGGTTCGACTTCGGTTTGTTCGAGAAGCGGATTTTCGGTGAGCTCTTGTTCGATCCGTTCCTGCAGCGCAAGCATCGGCAGCTGCAGGATCTCCATCGACTGGATCATCCGCGGAGCAAGTGTTTGTGTCTGCTTCAGTTCGGGCCGTAGGCCCATCGACATTCGCATTCCACTCATCGGGTCATCATTCCATTGGAAACAAGGTTACATCTCACCTGCAGTCATCATACCGCCTAAACGGTTGAGACCGCAGCATCACCTTCCCAGTGGCCTGCATTTTTTGTGCCAATTGGTGTGTTTCCGACCGGGATGACCGGTTTTAGGGAAGATCACAGAGCCTGTCGGCCCGTCAACGCGTCGGCAATCATCTCGCGATTGGCATATTCCAACACGCTTCCAGCGGTGATTCCCCTGGCCAGTCGGGTGAGCTGGACAGGGTATTCTGCGAGTTGGTTGCTCAGATACAACGCCGTGCCGTCGCCCTCGACGGTCGGATTGGTGGCCATGATGACCTCCACAAAATTGCCTGTCCGAACGCGATCCACTAAGGGTTCGATGGTTAACTGGTCCGGACCAATGCCATCGAGCGGAGCAATCCTGCCGAGCAGAACATGATAGACCCCAGAGAAGGCCTGGGACTGTTCCAAGCTCATCAGGTCGCGAGGTTGCTCGACCACGCAGAGCCGAGTTTGATCGCGTTGAGGATCTTGGCAAATGCTGCACAGTTCGTCTTCACACAGATTGAAGCAGGCCTTGCAGTAGTGGACGTCACTGCGAATCCGACGAATGGCATCGGCAAGCGCATAGGCTTCGGATTCAGGGACGCGAAGCAGATGGAACGCCAGGCGCTCGGCGCTTTTGCGGCCGACTCCGGGGAGTCGACAGAGCTGGTCGACCAGATTGGAGACTGCTCCGGCGTGCTTTTCCTGATCTTTCATTTCTGGAAAACAGCCTTTCTTAGTGTCCTGTCATCGTGGTCAAGAACCCGTCAATGCCGGGAATGTCCAGATTCATTTCGGTAGCCATTGCCTTGATCGCGCTGGCGTACTCGGCCTTGGCCTTTTTGCCGGCTTCGTTGGCCGCGTCGGTGATCGCTTGCTGCAGTTTCGCGTTGGGAATGCCTTCGACAGTGATCTCCGTCTTTTGAACCTGACCGGTGCAATTGCAAGTCACCGAAACATGTCCGCAGCCAGAGCTTCCGGTCACGAACGTTTCCTTCATGCGCAGATTGAGTTCTTCCATCTTGCCTGGCAATTCCTTGAAGGATGCCATCAACGCAGCGATGTTGCCGAGATTTCCTAGTCCTTTGAACATATCAGTCTTGCCGGTCAGTTTATGTGTTGGGGAAATGACGCGTTGGGAACACCCGTCTTTTGCATGCAGGATGCAATCAGATTGCCAAGGCAACAAAGACTAGCATTTAGGAGTCACGACGACATCTGGCTTTCCCGATGTTTAGCGAATCCGCTTGGTGAAGGCAAGCGTGGGCCCAGCCAATCGCCGCATCGCTGGCCGACAAACCTGTTTTCTGATCAGCCGGCGTCAGGTCAACGCAACACACCCGATCTGCGTTTTTTCCGGGTTCGGCCTCGGTTTGCGTTGACCAATCCGTGTGTCATGTCGGGGGCGATAGCCATCCCAAGCGCTTGCTGACAGATTGTCTGGGAGTCCGACTCCACCCAACCGGTGGAAACCGGCTGAATGACCCACAACCAGAGGCTTTGTGGTTAAACTGGCAGTGAACTCAGTCATCCATCAGCGGCTTGTCTCGCATCAATGGCTTTGCCAGCGCATTCAGGTCCGCTCACCGGGATGGGGACTGAGTCTCTTCAACTGCCCAGCCAGCCTGCCCAGCCAACCTGCCCAGCCAACCTGCCCGTCAAGCCCTTCCTCGCAACCCTGCCTGCCTCCATGCCGAACTCTTTAGGTCGTTGTGCGACGTTTCTCATTTGCGTTCTGTCCAGTGCGTTTTGCTGGGCTGATCCTCCCAGTCGTGATCAGACCACAGGGGGTGATCGGGGTTCGGCAAGTGCACCCCGGACGATCGCTGCAGCGGGAGCCGCAAAATCATCTGCACCCCAAAGCGCTGTGTGGAACGAATTTCGCGGCCCCAATGGCAGTGGTGTCGCCCTGGCTGATCTGCCGTCAACGTGGAGCGAGATAGAGAACTTGGCCTGGAAAACGCCGTTGCCAGGCAAGGGCAGCAGCAGTCCGGTGGTTTGGAAGGGACGCATTTATTTAACGGCCTACACAGGATATGGCTTGGACTTTACCGAGCCCGGTCAGCGGGAATCGCTGAAGCTTCATGTCTTGTGTTTGCAATTGAGTGACGGCAAATTGCTGTGGGACTGCCCGATCGATCCCGCATCGGCAGAACAAGCATACGGCAAGCGAGTGGCGGAGCACGGTTACGCTTCGCCGACGCCTTGTGTTGATGACAGCGGCGTGTACGCCTACTTCGGTCCCAGCGGTCTGGTCGCGCTGTCTCATCAAGGGACGCTCCGCTGGCGGCGTGATCTGGGAATCAACACCACTGGTTTCGGCGCTGCTGCCAGTCCCATCTTGTATCAAAACACGGTGATTCAAAATGCTTCCATCGAGTCCGGGACGATGTTCGCGTTGGACAAAGCCACGGGCGAAACGGTTTGGCAGAATGATCAGATCGTTCGCTCCTGGACCACGCCAAGCTTGGTCACGCTGAAAGATGGATCGGAGGAATTGATCTGCAACCAGAAGGACGCGATCCTGGGGCTAGATCCAAAAACGGGACAGCAGCTTTGGACCTGCCACGCGATCGAAGACTACATCGTCCCACGCGTTGTCACGCATCAGGGTTTGCTTTATTGCAGCGGAGGACGCACCAATCGCACCTTTGTTGTCCGTCCTGGCGGTCGCGGCGAGGTCGAAGCCTCTCACATTGTCTGGCATCAACCGCGCGGTGCCAATGTGACCAGTCCGATTGTGGTGAACGAACATTTGTTTTGGTCTCACGATAAATCCATCGCGCTCTGCCTGCGGATTGCCGACGGCGAAGAAGTCTTTCGCGAGCGGATGCCGACGCGAAGCCGCGTGTATGGTTCCATCGTCAGTGATGGCCAGAAACTGTTTCTGACGACGCGTGATAAAGGAGTCCTGGTGCTGGATGCTTCGCCCGAATACAACGAATTAGCGCTCAATCAGCTGGGCAGCGAGGATGAAAGTTTTAATGCCAGTCCAGCGATCGCAAATGATTGCCTGTTGTTGCGGAGTGATCGTTGTTTGTACTGTATCAAGAAACCATAAACGTTGGGCTGTCTGGACACATCGCATTCGTTTTCGTCTCCTCATCAATCACACTCGGATGGTTTCTCACCATGCAACTTCGCTCTTTCCCGTTTCTGTTAACCGTTTGCATTGCGACCTTTTTGGCATCCCCAGTCATGGCGGACCCGCCGCCTGCGTTGAAGGTTCCCAGCGCCGATGCGGAGAATCCGCAGGACATGAAGGCGTATAACGAGGTCATTGAGCACACCGAGCTGACGATACCGATGGTGCCGATTGCCGGCGGTTCGTTCACGATGGGTAGCCCGAGCACTGAGGCCGATCGTAGCGATGATGAGGGCCCACAGCGAACCGTTGAACTTGCCCCCTTTTGGATGGGCAAGTGTGAAATCACTTGGGATCAGTTCGATGTCTACAACGAGTCCGTTGACCAACGCATGCGACAGGTGTTTGGTCGCCAGGCCAACGAGCGAGATCTGGCGGTTGATGGTGTGACCAAACCGACTGAGCCCTACACCGATATGAGTTTCGGCATGGGACGCGGCGAGTATCCAGCGATCTGCATGACCCAGCACGCTGCCAAACAATACTGCCAGTGGCTTTCAGCAAAGACGGGGCGTTACTATCGTTTGCCGACCGAGGCGGAATGGGAATATGCTTGTCGTGCTGGCACCAAGACCGCCTATTCGTTTGGCGACGATGCCGGGAAATTAGGTGACTATGCTTGGTTTGACGACAACAGCCAAGCGAACTATCAGCCCGTGGGAACCAAGAAGCCGAACCCTTGGGGTTTGCACGACATGCACGGCAATGTTTCCGAATGGGTGCTCGACCAGTACACACCGTACCAATCCATTCAGTCAAACGAGAACCCACTGGCCATTCCGAGCACTCTTTTTCCTCGCGTCGTGCGTGGTGGTGGTTGGGACGATCAGCCCCAGGCATTGCGCAGTGCGGCTCGCCGGGCGTCCAGCGAAGAATGGAAAGAACAAGACCCTCAAGAGCCACAGAGCATTTGGTACCATACCGACGCTCTGTCAGTGGGCTTTCGTGTCGTGCGTCCCTTGCAGGTGCCCACCGATCAGCAGCGCAGTGAAAAGTGGGACAAGTCAGCCCCCGTTCAGCTTGACCCGGAAGATTAGCTGACACGCCGCAGCGAAGCTTCATTTGATCTTTTCTCCTTTGCTTCCTTGATTCCTTTCCTTCATCATCCCCGATCGTTTCCTTCCTCATTTGATCATCCGCCATGACCAACTCCAATCGACGTCGTTTCCTAAAAACGTCCACCGCCGTTGCTGCAGCTGCCACCACGCTTACCGCGGCTCAGAATGTTCACGCCGCAGAGAACAACACCATCCAAGTCGGCTTGGTGGGATGCGGAGGGCGAGGCACTGGGGCCGCCAAGCAAGCTTTGTCGGTCAACAATGGCCCGATCAAGCTGGTGGCTTTGGGCGATGTCTTTGAGAACAAGATCAAAAGCACGCACACGGCTTTGGACGGCAACAAAGATGTGGGTGAAAAGGTTGATGTTCCGCCGGAACGTCAGCACACCGGTTTTGATGCTTACAAGCAAGTCATGGATGGGCTTGAGCCCGGTGATGTGGTGATCTTGGCCACCCCGCCAGCTTTTCGCTGGGTGCACTATCAGTACGCGATCGCCCGTGGGCTGAACGTCTTCATGGAAAAGCCCGTGACCATTGACGCGCCGACTTCGGTGCGCATGTTGGAAATCAACAAAGAAGCCTTGAAGCGGAATTTGAAAGTCGGTGTCGGATTGATGTGCCGACACTGCAAGGTCCGCCAGGAACTGTTCGATCGAATTCAAAGTGGAGAGATCGGCGACTTGATGATGTTGCGGGCCTATCGCATGGCTGGCCCGACCGGTTCAGCGGCCGCTCCACCGAACACCGGTGACCAGAGCGATTTGGTGTATCAGATTAAAAACTTCCACGGGTTCCTCTGGCTCAGTGGTGGGGCCGTGAGTGATTTCTTGATTCACAATATCGATGAATCGTGCTGGATGAAGAACGCTTGGCCGGTCAAAGCCATCGCCTGCGGTGGCCGTCACTATCGTGGTGACAGTGTGGATCAAAACTTTGACACCTATTCGATCGAATACACGTTTGCCGATGGGGCCAAGTTGTTTGTTGACGGCCGGACGGTCCCCGGATGCAAACGAGAGTTCGCCAGTTTCGCTCACGGGACCAAGGGCTCGGCGATCATCTCGACGGCGTCGCACACGCCGGCGAAAAGCCGCATTTATAGCGGACAGAACTTTGTCGATTCCGATCTGGTCTGGTCAGGGGCGCAGCCTGAACCCTATCCCTATCAAGTGGAATGGGATGACTTGATTGCTGCGATTCGCGAAGACAAACCGTACAACGAAGTCGAACGCGGTGTGATGGCCAGCGCTGTCACAAGCATGGGCCGTATGGCGGCGCACACCGGCCAGGAAATCACTCTGGATCAGTTCATGAAACATGATCACGAGTTTGCGCCCGACCTGGAAAACCTGACACTTGATTCGCCTTCGCCATTGCCAGCCAATGATCAAGGCAAGTACAGCATTCCTATGCCGGGATTGGTGAAAAAACGCGAGTACCTTTAAAGCGTTTAGTAGGGATGGTCGCCGGATTCAAAATCCACCAATTGCATTTGGTGTTCGATGAGGATCTGCGAGCAGGTAATGCCGCGGCGACGCATCTCTTGTGCAATGTCTCTGGCACGCCAGGACATCGGGATCAAGATGATGTCCGCAGGGTGGTGCAGGAGCACATTGGGCGACTGAATGCATTGCCCTGTGCCGGGCACGTAGGTGTTCCATTTATCGCTATCACTGTCAACCACACAGGGGAACCGGTTGGAATCAACGCCACAGAGGTTCATGAACGAGGACGCTTTGCCCGTGCCACCCCAGACGGCAACGCGAACGTCGCGACGGGCCAACACGTCTAGCTGAGCGCCGATGTTGGTTAGCGCTTGCTGCGAACTTTGCAGGTGTCCCAATGTCTCAGCTGCGGCTTCTTTCATTTTCCGCTCGGGCGGATAGTTGATCACCGCTCCCAGGACTTCGTCACAGTAGTATCGGTCAAGCGATTCGATCACGCCGCCGACTCGATACAGCATCGCACGCAACGAGGATGTCGTGAAGTGCGAGTTGTGTTCGTAGTAATAATCTGACAAGCGGCAGATGCTGATGGCTCGGTCGACGCAGGGGACTTCCAAGTACATGCGGACCGGCGTTGTGCCGACGGAGGCAACCACGGCGATCTGTTCCAAGAACCGCATCGGTTGCTGCAAGTGTTCTAAGACATGCCGGCAGATGATGATGTCTGGACGCAGTTGCCGCAGATGCGTGTTGGGCTCAAACAATTCACCGCGAAACTCAACGCCATCTTCGGTCACGGAGGCAGCATTGGGGTCAAAGCCATAGAACTTGCCCGCCGGCATCGATTTTGCCATTTCACGTAACAGCGAACCATCACCGCAACCAATTTCAACCACGACCGGTGTGGCCGGCAAACTGCGCAGCAGCAACTGTCGAATCGCTTGCAGGTGGCCTTTCCAGTACGTGCCTTGATTGAACATCAAGTTTGACTTGCGAGTGTACGGCACGTCGGCGTAGGTGAACGACTTATTGAAGACATGACCGCAATGGATGCAGCGCACGAAGTGGTGCGGGTAGATTCGCATGGCTTTCGCTTCTGATTCGCTCATCGGCCACCAGATGGTGGCTAGCGGTCGCTTGTCGGGCTCTAGAAACGTCGTCACTCCCTGTCGGCCGCAGGCAACGCATTCAACAAGATCGACGTCTTGGTTTCTGGCGGCACCTGTCCCGATGACTCGAAACGGGCGAGCGGGAGCCAATCGTGTGTCTATACTCATCTATCCCACCCTCTTTTGGCGACTTTCGTGGCCGAGCTGCATAAATAATTGTTTCAGTTCTTCTGCCGCGATCGCATTGTCAAACAAACAGTCGCTGCGTTCCTGGATTCTTTGGCGGATGCTGTGTCGCTGATCGGGGTTGTTGGCAATCTGCAACGCAAGGTCAACGAAGTGCTGTTCGTCGCGGGCGACACAGTCATCCATCTGCATCATCCGATAACAACCCTCGGTGACTCGGCCTCGCATAAAGCGTCCTGGCAGCGTGACCAGCGGCAGTCCCATGCCCAACGCTTCATACGCCGTCGCGCCAGCACCGAAGTGCAGCGTGTCAAGCAACACATCGCAGGCTCTGGACAGGGAATCAAAGTCTTCACGCGGCATGCGAGGGAAAATCTTGATTCGATCCATGACCTCAGGGATCGACTGCTTGAATCGTTCTCTTAGCAGATCAGCATGCGATTCATGCATGCCACCGACCAAGGCGATCACTGCCTGGTCATCGCGACGCAGGATTTCAGCGAGCAGAGAGTCGTAATCTGGGTGCAACTTAAAGATGCTCTGTAAACAGCCGTAAAGGCGCTGCTGGTCTGTAAACCCAAACGCTTGGCGGTCTTTCTGGGGCGGTGTCACGTGAGGCCGCTTGTAGACGACGGGCATCGTTTTCAGCGTGATTAACGACTCGCTGTAGTGTTGTTCCGCCTCGGGCGGCTCGATGAGTTCACTGCTTAGGAAATAGTCAACCGCCGCGATCCCGGTGGTGACTGGAACGCCCCAAGACGCAACCTGAATCGGTGCCGCTTGGAAGAACGGTAGATAATAGTTGAAACAGTCTGTCCCGATTTCGCAGTGATACAGCACATCGGCGCTAAGAGAGCCGATGGCTTTGGCGGACTGTTCAACCTGTTCATTGATGATCAGGTACTGAACTTGCGGTGGCAGTTGACGCTGAAGCGTGGCGTGGTTTTGCCGAAAACAGGCCACTGTCACTCTAAACTCGCCACATTCAATCAGCTGTTCAATCGCTCCGCCCATGAATCGCACCAGCATCTGGTCTCGATCCAACGCCAATGGGAAACACAGATGGATCGGCGAACCGATCACATGCTTGGCAGATTGCTGGTAGGCCGGTGGCGCAGCGGGCTGGCCAACCATGTCGGCGAAGGCTTGCTTGAGCGGTCGATCATCGCGACCATGATACGGCAAGTAAAACGGAGCGACCAACTGATGGGTCATCAGACGCTGAACGTTGTCGATCAGGTTCAAGCCTGACGATCGATCCAGTTGATCGACCAGCGTGTGTCGATAGTTGTCGATCTGGTCCGTTGACTGGCTGATCACCGGACAAATGCTGCTTGTCAGGATCTCTAGCAGGTCCCGGTCGTCGTCTGCCAAAACGCTCTGGTATGCGTTTGTGATAAAGCTGGGCTCGGCACGGTCGGTCAATGCGTTGCGTAGGTTACGCCACAAGGACGACCGCTGAGGAGCATTTTGGAGCACGGTTTTGAATTGCCCGATCGCATCGTCGACTTTGCCTAGCCGCGTTTGGACCAGTCCCAAGTTGCTGCGTGCTTCTACCAGGCCAGAGTCAATCCGCAAGGCCTTGTTCAGCGAGCTGTGTGCTTCGTCCAGCATGCCTTCTCGCAGATACAATGCGCCCAAGTTTGACAGCGGTCGAGGGTCCCGTTTGGCCGATTTGATCGCCAGTCCCAAGTACTTGACGGCTTGGTCAACCTGTCCGGCGTGGCCTAATTGGTTGCCCAAGCCATTGAGTGCATTGGTGTGATTGGGTTGCAAGCGAACCGCGGCGCGGTAACTGCGGATTGCTTCGTCACCTTTACCGATCGCTGCATAGGCTGCGCCCAAGTTGGCATGGGCGTCCGGCATGCCAGCGTCGATTTGCAAGGCCTGCTGAATCAGTGGGATGGCCGAGTCTTGTTGGCCTGATTGATGCCCAATTAGCCCCAGGAGATGCCAGGCATCGGCATGCAAGGGGTTGAGCTCAATGACTTGCTGATAGATCTTCGCGGCGGCGACAAAATCACCCGCTTGATGGTGCCGCAACGCAACGCCCATCGCCTCACCCACGGTGTCGGTGATTTCTGTGTGGTCCGTTGATTCCCGGCCATTGCGTTTGGCTAACGGGAATGTCTCTAACGGTCCGGGCATCAGGGAAGTTTTTCTGGATGAAGGCATAGCGTCCGTTTCGGTAATGTTTAACGGAGCCATTGAAGCCAATCATGGCTTTGGCTGATTGCCCTCCAGCCTTGAATCTGTTGGTCTGACCCCTAAAGAGATCAAGCCAGTTTTGCCGGTTAAATGGCTTGTAAAGACGTTGCCATTGGAAGGTTCCAGCGGCAGCGATCTGGCGGCATGATTTACCGAGTCAATTGATGGGCAAAGGCGATCAGCAGTCGTTCCAGCGGGCTCATCGAAGCTCGTTCTTCCAAGATCTTACGAGCCAATTTGGGCTCGTCGGTGATCAGGTTGTCGACTCCCCGGCTAAGCATTCGCGAGATGGTTGCTGAATCGTTCACCGTCCAGACCGCCACTTCCTTGTCACGTTGGTGAGCGTGCAGAACGAAGGCCTGTGTGGCCAAGCTGGTGTTGACGGCCAGAAAGTTGACGTCTTTTCTGGTCAGGTCACCGATGGCAACCGCCGTCAGTAAACCAACGTACCAATCCGGTCGCAGACGCCGCACCATGGCAACGGCATTGGCGTCCAGGGACATGATCGCCACCTGATCCTGCATCCCGTGTGCTTCGACCAGGTCGATCACGCGCTGCTCTAGATCTTGATCGTGTCCGTAGTACTTCAGTTCGATGTTGACCTTGATCTTGCCTTGGCATCGTTTCAGCACATCGGCAAGCAGCGGCACGCGTTGGTCTGAGAACTCTTTGGAAAACGAAGATCCGATGTCAATGGAACGAATTTGGTCCGACGTCATGTTCCAGACTTTAACGGGTGGACCGCCAACCTTCATCAAGTCACTGTCATGGATCACCACCACAGCACCGTCGCTGGTTTCCTGGACATCGATCTCGACCCAGTCTGCTTGGTCTTCAATGGCCGCCTCAACCGATGCCATTGAATTTTCCGGTGCGCGTCCGGAGGCACCGCGGTGGGCGGTCACAGCCACGTGATCATTCAATTCAAACGAATGGATCGCCCAGGCGCCGATCAAGCTGGCGCCGATTAAAAACAGCACGAACACCGCCGCCACGCGCCCCCGAGTCAAACGCAGGCCGCTTTTTTCAATCTCATGTTCATCGGGCAAGGTCAGTGTGTTTCCCCGCATTCCCCAGACGCTGTAGACAGAAACCAGCACGGAGGAAAAACTCATCACGCCCAGCAGGCTGAGTGCGTAATGCGTGACGCTCCACAGGATAACGACGGTTCCCAGCGAAAAAGCGAGTCGATAAAGCGAACCGGGTGAGTTGGGAACGATGAATTCGCCCACCTGCAACGTGATGGCGTTGATCGCAAGGCTTAGGCAGAAAAACGCGACCAGCCAAAGCAGGACCGTTGTGATGATCTGTTTCTCATGTCCCTTCAGCCGCTGCCGACTGGCGTGCAAACACTCAGCAGCCGGATGACGCTCGAACAGCAACAGTGGTAACGCGACAAACCAATGGGCAATCGAGCGAGCCACCAACACAATCATCACCGCCAGCAGGGAACCGATCATGCCACAAGCGGCGTAGAACTTGGGGGGCTTTTCGGTCAGGTAGTAGTTGATGTCATGGTCGGTCAACATCAACCAGTAAACCGCACCGCCGACGGCCAAGAAGGGAAGGCACAAGAGTGCTAATCGCCAGATGATGGAGACCGAGACAATGAATAGGTTGGCCGCGTTGCGATAGGCGAATGCGACACTTGATAACACACCCACTTTTAGACCTTGCTGGCTGGAAAAGCCGATCGTCATCAGCAGGGATTGTTGCAGCAGCAACGTGGCGATGAACGTACCGCCGACGATAAAAAGCGTCAGCCAGCCGATGGGATGCAGAAAGAAGGTCGCAATGTCGGTGTCTGCCAGAATCTCGCGACCGGAGAGCGTAAGGAACAAGCGAAACAGCAGACTCACAAGCGGCGTTAAGATGATAAACGCGATCAGCTTTGAAAAGAGGTCCGCGACCAGCAGTGACTTCCAGCTAGAGCGGATGATCGAAAGAACGGATTGAAACACTGGCGTGCCCCTCAATGATGACCAATGCGCCTTGATGGAACGGATCGACAGCGCGTGATCCGCTTGGATGGGAGATTAGACTCCGCTCATTGTGCGTCCAGGCTATGCATTGAAGCCAATCGTTCCGCGTGTGTGTGTGCCGATCAGACCTCAGTCTGCGGAGTCCGGTACATTTTCCAGAACTTCCAGCAACACTGCGTCGGTCTGTACCCCTTCCGCTTGAGCTTCAAAATTCAACAGCACGCGGTGCCGCATCGTTGGCAGGAAAACGCGACGGATGTCTTCAAAGCTGACATTGAAACGACCGGCCAGCAGCGCGCGAACTTTAGAAGCCAGCGCCAGGGTCTGGGCGCCCCGTGGACTACTGCCCCAACGGATGTACTTGTTGGTGGCATCGACCGAATAAGGCCCATCGGGGTGCGTGGCCAGTGTTAATCGCACCAAGTAATCTTGGATCGGAGGCGACAAGACCACTTGTTTGGCAAGTGTTTGCATGGCCAGGATCTGGTCGCCATCGATGACCTTTTCGATGTCGATCTTGTCACCGCGCGTGGTGCGTTCAACAATCGTGTTTAAGTCTTCGCGATTGCTATAGCCCACGACCAGCTTGAAAAGGAAGCGGTCAAGCTGAGCTTCGGGCAGCGGGTAGGTGCCTTCTTGTTCGATCGGGTTCTGGGTGGCCAAGACAAAGAACGGCTTCTTCAGCGTGTAACGATGACCGGCCGCGGTGACCGTGCCCTCTTGCATCGTTTCCAGCATGGCGGATTGAGTCTTGGGCGTTGCCCGGTTGATTTCGTCCGCCAGCAAAATCTGTGTGAACACTGGCCCCTTTTGGAATTCAAAGTGTCGCCGACCTTCTTCGGATTCAACAATCATGTTGGTTCCCAGAATGTCCGCCGGCATCAGGTCGGGCGTGAACTGAACGCGATTGAAATCCAGGTGCAAGACTTCGCTCAGCGTGCGTACCAGCATGGTTTTTCCCAAGCCAGGGACGCCTTCTAGCAAGCAGTGGCCGCCGCACAACATGGCTGTCAAAACACCGTGAACGATTTCATCATGGCCGACAATCATGCGGCCAATCATTTCACGCACTTTTTCGTACTGGGCGCGAAACTCTTCTGCTTGTTGCTCGGTGTTTGCTGCTGTGGTGGTCATTCGATGCCTGGACTTGATGTGATCCACGCCTTGTCAGCAATGCAGACAAGGGCACGGGATGGAGAAGCTGGAGGTTGCTGAACGCGTTGATTCGGTTGGACGAAGCCATGCCTCAGTCGATCCATTCAACTGGCAAGCATGCGCGAACTGCAGCCAGGTCAGTTTAATCGATTTCCCGAGGAGAGTGGATCAGCGGAAGCGTTTCGCTTCGCTCGGAATCCAATTTTTCAAGATTTCGCCATGCCAATGGAGCCATTCATCCGGCCGGATCGAATGCCCAGTGGCCAACGGAACAACCCCAACGCTAGCGATCGAATTGACGGTTCCAGCCGCCGTTGACCTCCAGTGTTTGCCCGGTGCAAAAGGTGTTCTCTGGATCGCTTAGCCAGCAGACAGCGCGCGCCACATCGGCCGGTTTTCCCCAGCGGTTCATCAGTGATTGTTGTTGAGCGCGATCATTCCAATAGGAGTCGGTGGTTTGGCCCCAAGAGGTTTGGATCCAACCCGGTGCCACGGTGTTGACGCGAACCTTCGGGGCGCACTGTTGAGCCAAACTGTTGGCAAAGGCCATGACGGCTGCTTTGACCGGGCCGAACATTTGTCCCGCTTCGCCTTCCATTCCCAGTGGCGCCTGATCCCAGCCCACAAAGGTAATGCTCGGTGGGGGACCCGATTCTGGACCGGCAAGCATTCTGTTGGCCACTTCACGGTTCAATTTGATGGTTGCCAGAACGTCGACTTCCATCAACTGTTTCAGTTTTCGCTCAAAGCTCCAGGATTTCGCCTCGCCGGTTAAAACATCGACACCGGCAAAGTTGATCCAGGTGTTGGGAACGCTTAGCCATTGCCAAGATTGGTCTAGCAACGTGTCGCAGGCGGCAGCATCGTTCAAGTCCGCCGAGAGTGTGAGTGCTTGGCCGCCCTGCTGGCGAATCTGATCGGCGGTTTGTTCAGCACCAGATTCGTTGTTGCGATAGTGAACCACAATCTTCACAGGAGCTTGATTGCGGTGACGATACGTCTTCGCCAAGGCAATGGCAGCGGCTTGCCCAATTCCTGAAGAAGCGCCCGTCACGACAGCTCGAATCATCGGCAACACCTTGTTGTGAATGAAAACTTTGCCAGCGGTGGCAAAGCCATGCTCAGCGGGAATGATCGCTGGCAATTTATGTCACGGCGGGGGAAGCTGCCACCGGGAGACGGGAAACAAATCTTCCCTGAATCCGATTGGCAACGCCCTGGGAATTCCGCACGGATTCTTTGCGCCGAAGCGTCCGACTGTGATTATCTGTCATTTGGATCCGCCGAGGGCCTGATCAGGCATCCTGGTGTCAGGCATCCGGGTGCGGCCCTTTGGATGTTTAGGAAATGGGCGTTTCGGGGGCGTAATTTCGTCACAGGGGGTGTGTGGGCCCGAGTGAGCAATGGGCTGGCAATTTCGTGCCGATTCCCCTTGTGAATGGAATAAGGTAGGTTGGAGTCCCGTTGGCAGGCGGATAGACGACTTCTATCCCCCCGGCAGAATGGTGTTTCTCGTCTGGCGGGTCTTCGCACCTTTGGGGACAATCTTGTGTAAATGAGTCGTGCCCTTGTCGTGATCTATGTTGGGGAGTTAATCTTTTAGGCGGCTTTGCCGATTTGCAAGGCAGCAAAACCGCTGTGGAGTGACTCCCCCCACACGGCAGGCCACTGGTTTCACGACGATCATTTAACAACTTTGATCACGCGGCAAACAACCGCCAGGAACTCGTTGTAACGAAACCCTTGGGGTAACTGATTTTGGCGACACCCTGAACGTGTTCGCAACGCGATGCCCCGTCGCCTCACCGAACCAAAATTCTTTTAGGAATTGATTGTTTATGTCGGATTCGAAAACGATAGCCCAAGAAGAAGTCAGTAAGAGCCTCGGCGAGGTCGTGCAGCGGAACGAAGTTGACATCGACTCATCGGAAACCAATGAGTGGTTGTCGTCATTGGAATATGTGCTGAAAAGCAAAGGTGCTGAGCGAGTCAGTTTTTTGCTAGACAAGTTGCGTGATCGCGCAGCAGAGCAGGGCGTCGAATCGGCAGCCGACACAGCGACTCCGTATCTGAACACGATTCCCGTCAACGACCAACCCGCTTATCCCGGTAACCGCGACCTCGAACGCCGCATCAAATCCATCATTCGTTGGAACGCGATGGCGATGGTCGTCGGTGGGAACGCTCGTGGCGGTGGTGTTGGCGGTCACATCAGTACGTTTGCCAGTAGTGCAACACTTTACGAAGTCGCCTTCAATCACTTTCTGCAAGGCCGTGGTGAAGACGGTTACAGCGGTGACTCGGTTTACTTCCAAGGTCATGCGTCGCCGGGGATGTACAGCCGGGCTTACGTGGAAGGCCGTTTAAGTGACGAGAAACTCACGAACTTTCGCCGTGAACTCGCTAGCGGTGGCGGACTGAGCAGCTACCCCCACCCGTGGCTGATGCCTGACTTCTGGGAATACCCAACGGTTTCGATGGGCCTGGGACCGATCATGGCGATCTACCAAGCTCGCTTTAACGAATACCTTCGTGACCGTGGGATCAAAGATACCAAGGGCCAAAAGGTGTGGGCATTCCTGGGTGATGGTGAATGCGACGAACCAGAGACACTGGGCGCGATCGGATTGGCATCGCGTGAAAAACTAGACAACTTGGTCTTCGTCATTAACTGCAACCTGCAGCGTCTGGACGGGCCTGTTCGCGGCAACGGCAAAATCATTCAGGAGTTGGAATCCATTTTCCGTGGTGCTGGCTGGAATGTCGTCAAAGTCATCTGGGGCAGCGACTGGGATGAACTGCTGCAACGCGACACCACCGGCTTGTTGGCCAAGCGAATGGGCGAAGTGGTCGATGGACAGTATCAGAAATACACCGGGATGCCAGGGAGCTACATTCGCGAGCACTTCTTTGGGAAATACCCCGAACTGCTGAAGCTGGTTGAAAACTACAGTGATGAAAAGCTGGTGCGAATGAACCGAGGTGGTCATGACCCCGAAAAGGTTTACGCGGCTTACAAGAAGGCCTACGACTTCCAAAACGGCAAACCAACCGTTGTTCTAGCCAAGACCATCAAGGGTTATGGACTGGGCGAGGCCGGTGAAGGCCGCAACGTTGCTCACAACCAAAAGAAGTTGAACGAAGCAGAGTTGTTGGAGTTCCGCTCTCGGTTTGGTATCCCAATCAGTGACGAAGAAGTCGGCAACACGCCGTTCTATCGTCCGCCAGAGAACAGCAACGAGATCAAGTACTTGAAGGAACGTCGTGAGGCGTTGGGCGGTTACATGCCCTCGCGTCCCACCGAAGCTCCGACCATGGAAGTGCCTTCCTTGGCTGACTTTGGCAAGTTGATCAAACGGATGGAAAACAAGAGCATCAGCACCACATTTGCTGTTGTTCAAACGTTGATCGCAATGTGCCGTGACAAGAAAATCGGCAAGTACGTGGTGCCAATCGTTCCTGACGAATCACGGACCTTCGGGATGGAGGGCATGTTCACTCAGTTCGGCATCTATGCCCACGCAGGACAACTGTACGAGCCCGTCGATTCAGCGATCATTCAGAAGTACAAAGAAGCCCAGGACGGTCAGATCCTTGAAGAAGGCATCACCGAAGCGGGGTCGATGGCTAGCTTCAATGCCGCAGGCACAGCGTACAGTTGCCACGGGATCAACATGATTCCGTTCTTCATTTACTACAGCATGTTCGGCTTCCAACGGATCGGTGACTTGATTTGGGCCGCTGCCGACATGCGTGCCAAAGGGTTCCTGATCGGTGGCACCGCTGGACGCACCACGCTGAACGGTGAAGGGCTGCAGCACCAAGACGGCCATAGCTTGGTCAATGCAATCGCATTCCCCACCGTGCGTGCTTATGACCCAGCGTTTGCCTACGAAGCTGTCGTGATCATTCAGGAAGGGCTGAAACGCATGTACACCGATGGTGAGACCTGCATTTATTACCTGATGAGTGAAAACGAAGAATACACTCACCCCGCAATGCCCGAAGGCTGTGAAGAAGGCATCGTCAAAGGGATGTACAAATTCAGCAGCCGCGAAGTCGATGGCGCCAAGGCACGTGTCCAACTGTTCGGCAGTGGTGCGATCCTCAACTCCGTCGTTGCCGCTCAAACCCTGCTGGCCGAAAAATACAACATCGCCAGTGATGTTTGGAGTGTGACCAGTTACACGCAATTGCGTCGTGAAGCGCAAAGCTGTGCCCGCTGGAACATGTTGCATCCAACGGAAACTCCACGTGTGAGTTACTTGGAAGAAACGCTCAGCGGCGTCGAAGGACCCTTCATTTCAGCCAGTGATTACATCTGTGCCTTGGGTGAACAATTGACACCGTGGATTCCTGGCGATTACTTCGTCCTGGGAACCGATGGCATGGGACGCAGCGAAACCCGTGAAAACCTCCGTCGCCACTTCGAAGTCGATGCCGAATCGGTCACCATCGCCACCCTGAGCCGACTTTGCAAAGCCGGTGTCGTGGACGCGAAGGAGGTTGCTCAGGCGATCAAAGACCTGGACTACGACGCCGAGAAGGTTGACCCCTACTACGCGTAACGCGGCCATGGCGATCTCTGTCCGATGGCAGATAGAACCCCGTCGTTGGAAACCAAACTTGAACAAACGGCGTTGGCTAGGGCAATGATTTCCTAACCAACAACGGCACCTGCGGAGCGGGTGCGATCAGCCGAATCCACCCAATTACTTGACACCGAAGAATCGATATGGCGACCGCAATTAACCTTCCCGACCTGGGCGATGGAATTGAGTCTGGCGATGTGCTTGAAATCTTTGTCTCGGTTGGCGATGTGATCGCCGCCGGCCAAGACATTGTCGAAATGGAAACCGATAAGGCGACTGTCCCCGTTCCCAGCGAAGTGGCGGGAAAGGTCGCCAAGATCGTTGTTGCCGAAGGCGATACCGTGCCAATCGGTGGCGCTCTGATTGAAGTGGAAGCTGCTGCCGGAGCACCGGCACCGGCCGAGCCAGCACCGGCACCGGCCGAGCCAGCACCCGTACCGGCCGAGCCAGCACCCGTACCGGTTGCTCAGTCAGCACCGGATCCCACTCCCACACCGGCACCGACTCCCGCACCCGAGCCTGCTGCGGTGGCTCCGGCTCCAGCTCCAATTGCTCCGACTCCAGCTCCAGTTGCTCCAGCTCCGGCTCCAGTTGCTCCGGCTCCAGCCGCACCAGCTCCCGCCGCACCTGCACCCGCTGCGGGCGGAGTGATTCCGGCCGGTCCAGCCGTTCGCCGGTTTGCTCGTGAAGTCGGCGTCGATCTCGGTCGTGTGCAAGGGACTGGCGAAGGTGGACGAATCACTCGTGAAGACATTTTGAGTGCCGTTCGTTCGGCCAGTCAGGCGCCAGCCAGTCCGGCACCGACTGCATCACCCACGATCACGCCAACCACTTCTGCGGCCAGCGCACCCAGCGATGGAGTTGAGCGGCCCGGGACACCGGCTGTCGATGATGTGGGTGCGGTACACGTTGAACGAATGAGTAAAATTCGTAAAACGATCAGCAAGCAAATGCATGCGAGTTGGTCGACCGTTCCCCGTGTGACAAACTTCGATGATGCCGACATCACGGAACTTGAGAAGCTTCGTCAGAGCAGCAAAGAAGACTACGCCGCACAAGGCTTGAAGCTGACGTCGATGCCGTTCTTAATTAAAGCGGTCGCCACGGCGTTAAAGCATCACCCGGCAATCAATGCAACGATCGACGAAGCCAACGAGCAACTGATCTACAAAGATTATGTCAACGTTGGTATCGCCGTCGACACCGAACGTGGTTTGGTCGTGCCTGTGTTGAAGGACGCCGATCGCATGAGTGTTCCAGAGACCACGCGGAACCTGGCCGACATGGCTGGCAAAGTTCGCAGCGGTCAGTTCGCTGTCAGTGATCTGCGTGGTGGCAGCTTTACAATCAGCAACTTGGGCGCCATCGGTGGCCAGTACTCGACCCCGATCGTCAACGTGCCTGAAGTGGCGATCTTGTTAGTCGGACGCAGCCGGAAACTGCCCGTCGTGATGCCCGATGACACCATTCAGCCTCGGTTGATGATGCCGCTGTCGCTTTCCTACGATCACCGTTTGGTTGACGGAGCCACTGCGGCGCGTTTCCTGAATGACGTGATCGGTTATCTGGAAGCACCCAGCCGTCTGCTGCTGGCATTCTAAAACGCTGATTCCAGCGATTCGCTGGCGTTTCTAAGCCGGATTCTCAGAGTCCGGCCGTCGGTGCTGGAACAACAGCCCTTGGCACCGCCTTCTAGGTGAACTTTTCGGGGGCATCGCGGGCCGCTTGCCTGGGCTTGTTCGGCAGCATCGTGTCAGCTGGGGCGAGCAACCGCCCAATATCCCCCTGGTTTTCGCCGGCCGTTCCCCCAGGGTTGCTCCGGATATGCCTGGAATTCGTGCTGAGGGCGCAAAATGCTCCAGAAACTGCCAGGAAAGCACGGTTCAGTCACTGGTATTTGGGAACGTCTGTTAGAATATGCCGTTCAAACGGACAGAGAGTCTCTTCTCAGAATTTCATTTGCCACTGCTTCTGGCCGGCAAACTAATCGAAATTCGGGACACATCTTGCCCACTGTATTTGCACCACCTTGCCCCCGTTCTTCACTCGGAGATCGTCGTAGATGACCACCCTGACAGGTCCATTGCCATTGTTCGGACGACAGCGTCCAGCCCGCTTTGTGTTTCAAGCCCTCTTGGTGGCACTTACCTTTGCCTTCTGCGCTAGCGGTCCCATCCATCACGTTTCGGCGCAAGATGACGCGGCCGGCGAGTTTGGCGGTGAAGACCCTGCCGATGACGTCCCTGCAGATGCTGGCGGCGGCGGTGAAGCAGCCGGCGATGGCGGCGGCGATGCGGGCGATGGCGAAGCAGAGGCTCCCAAGAGCGATGGCAACTTGTTGACAGACATGATCGCCGCGTTGGGAATCTCCTATTCGCTGGTGTTCCTGTTGATCTCGGTCACTTTGGTGAGCTTGTTGGTGATGAACCTGCTGGCGGCCCGACGTGACACCCTGTGTCCTCCGGAACTGATCGAAGCCTTCGAAGAAAAACTAAACAACAAAGAGTTCCAAGAAGCCTATGACATGGCTCGTACCGACGAATCCGTGCTCGGTCAGGTTCTCTCGGCTGGCTTGCCAAAGGTCTCCCAAAGCTACTCCAAGGCTCTCGAAGCGATGCAAGAGATCGGTGAAGAGGAGAGCATGAAGCTTGAGCACCGACTGAGCTACATGGCGTTGATCGGTAACTTGAGCCCCATGATCGGTCTGTTCGGGACTGTTCAGGGGATGATCGCGTCGTTCCAGGTGATCGCTCGTAGTACCAACACACCTAGCCCCGCTGAACTGGCGAAAGGGATTTCGACTGCGTTGTTCACAACGTTGGTTGGTCTGGCCATCGCGATTCCCGCGATTGCAGCCTACAACATTCTGCGCAACCGCGTTTCTCGCCTGCTGCTTGAAGTCGGCGTGCAGAGCGAAAACTTGATGAGTCGGTTTGAGGACGTCGAAGGCGGAGGCGCCGCGTAGTGAAAGTCAAATCAAAAAAGCCCGACCTAGCTGAAGGCGATTTGACTCCCATGATCGACATGACGTTTCAGTTGATCGCCTTTTTTATGGTGTTGATCAATTTCACGCAGACCGAATCAAACGATCGCGTGAAGCTGCCCAATAGCCAGTTGGTCAAGCCACCCAGCGAGCCGGAAGAGTTTCCGATCGTGTTGCATGTTGCCGCCGATGGGGAAATCATTCTCTCTGGCGACACCTACACCGTGGAAACACTGAGCACGGGGCTGCGTGGTGAAAAGTCCGTGATGGTCACTCGAGACGTCGAACTGCCCGACGTCAAAGTCATCATCCGAGGTCATAAAAATGTCGCCGCCGGACAGGTGCAGGACATCATCAAAGCCTGCCAGGATGAGAAGTTCGAAAAGTTCGCCCTGCGAGCCAAGGAGGATCGTTCATGAAAATCCGACGTGACGTAGAACAGGAAAAGAATGAACTGAACATGACCAGCATGATTGACATTGTCTTTCTGCTGCTGGTGTTCTTTGTCATGACGTTCAAAATCGTCGAAATGGAAGGCGATTTCAGCATCAACATGCCGCTGGCCGGTTCAGGTAGCTCAAGCGATGACCTGGAGTTGCCGCTCAAGTTGCGACTGCGAGCCGACGGAGAAGGCAAGCTGACGTCGATCAGTCTGGATTCCATCAACTTGGGAACAGATTACGACAAACTCCGTGGACAGATCATTGAGGTGATTCGCAATGACGGACCGGATAGCGACGTCAGTGAACGTAAGATTGAAGTCGATACTGATTACAACCTGCGATACGAGTACGTGATTCGAGCAATCACCGCCGTCAATGGTTACCGTGATGAAAACGATCAGGTCGTTCCGCTGATTTCAAACATCACCTTCGCCAAGCCTAGACGCTAGGCCTGCCGAGTTGATCAGACAAAATGAGGTGCTGGAGCAGTCTGGCACCTTTTTTGATGCGCCGCTGGTACGCTCGTTGTGAGCCGCTATGACTGGCAACTCCCGGCCAACCACTGCAACCCTGACGCCCCAACCCAGACAACTGAGCCAGTCGTTGGAGCGTCTTCTTAGTCCCTTGGGCATTCGAGTCGCTGACGGGCGCAAATCATCTTGTTCGCCGACCTTTGACTTGCCATGCGGCATTCCATTGGGGATACAATAGTGCTCTGCGGTTTTGTTCCTGCCTCACTTTCACGGATTTGCTCTGACCATGAAACGTCGCCCCTTTCTTGCCGGTTCTGGTGCTCTGCTGTGTGGTTCGGCGGGTATGGCCAAGGCGATCTCGCCGACTCACCAGGTGACCTTGCCCCAGGCACACCGAGGCACATTGGAAATCGACACACTGCTCCTGGACAGTTACCAAAAACTGCCCGAGAACGTTCGGCAGTTCTACTTCGATGCACGCAAAGTCTTTGAATCGGGGATTGACAAAACGTTTACTGATCCAGAGATCATCGCTGCGGCCAAACGGCACGGCATTGCCTTGATGGGCGGGCCTTTACTGGGACAAGTCACCGAGCAAAGTGTCGTGCTGTGGATGCGACCTGCCAGTGAACAGGCGATCTCCGTGATCTGCGGTGACCAGCAGGTGACCGCTAGCGAGGTGCGGGCTGGCCAGGTCTTGCGTCTTGAACTTGAGGGCTTGTCCGCCAACACGACGTATCAGTATGCCGTTCGGGTTGCAGAGCAAACGGTTGCCGAGGGCGAGTTTGTGACCGCGCCGAAGCCATCGAGTGATGAGACCTTTCGCATCACGTTTGGTTCCTGTTGCCACAAGATCGGTGTTCATAATCCCAATTTGTATCAAACGATCGTTTCAAGACGGCCACACGCGATGATGTTGCTGGGTGACATCGCCGTCGATGATCGCAACAACGAAGTCAACATGCATCGCTGTGACTATCAGTTGCGTGACGTGTCCAAGGCGTTCTCTCATTTGGCAGCTAATGTCCCACTTTATGCCTCCTGGGATGATCATGATTACTTCGACAATGATCTTAGTGGGATTCCTCGGCGATACAATCATCAAGATCGCCAACGCGTTCGTCAGGTCTGGCTAGAGAACTGGAACAACCCCGGTGGTCAACCCGGACAGGAAGGCATCTATTTCAGTTCCCGTGTTGGGCCCGTTGAAATCATCATGCTGGACACCCGATCCTGTCGGGACGGTGGACGTCGCAAGCAAGCCGGTTCTTACCTCGGCGACGATCAGATGAAGTGGTTGAAGGAGACGCTGCAGCGTTCGACGGCACCTTTCAAAGTGATCAGCAGTGGAACCATGTGGAGCGACTATGTCAGCAACGGCAAGGATTCCTGGGGCACCTGGGATCAAGAATCACGCGATGAGGTCTTTGATTGGATCGAAGATGAAAAGATCGGTGGCGTCCTGTTGGTCAGTGGCGATCGCCATGGAGCCAGAGGGTTTTGTCTTCCCAGGCCGTCTGGGTTCGAGTTCTACGAATTCGAGCCGGCGACGCTGGGCGGGGTTTCCGGTCCCGGTGGCATCGTCAAAAACTGTGATCAGCAGCTCTTTGGATACAGCGGCAAGGGCAGCGATGGCCAGCCCTTCGTTGCCTTTGGCGAATTCACATTTCAAATGGGCAAGCAACCGCAGGTCACCTTTCGCTTGATTTCACAGCATGCTCAGGTTTTAGAAGAGATCGAACTGCCTCTGGAAACGCTGACGCCTTAAAACGCTCGGCGTTTCTCGTGAAGCTTTCGTTGAATTTTTCTCCATTCTGTGTCTCTCAGGCAGACGCTGGGGCGTGTTGGCGGCGGCGCGGCCGAGGAAAAACCCGATGCGTTGGCGAATCGTTTGCGTTCATCTCGCTGAAATGCTGCCGTTTCTGCGAGATTCCTGATGGTTTGCGGTCTCTAGAGACCTGCCGACTCGGCAGTCGGAAAGACGTTCAATTCGAATTCTACCGCTGGTGGGTTTGCCCTCTGACCGATAGGATTTACAAATCAGGAAGCCACGGGGTTTTGGGAGCTTCCCAGGAGCGAGTTGACCGACAAGGAGGGTATGGAAGAGAACTGCCCAGATTCGGGCCGACCCATTTCATGGAATAGCGGACACCATGTCAGAGAGAATGGCGCGATTAGGTATCTTGGCGGGCGTTTTGCTGTGTGTTGACACAGCGATGGCTCTGATGGGATCGTACGAGAAAGCAGTTTGGTTGTTTTTGCCCATGATGATCGGCATTCCGATCATGTTTTTGGGTGTCGTCGGTTTGAATCCCCACCGCCGCCGCGTGGCGCTGACTGCAATGGCGTGCGTAGGAGTCCTGGGCTGCGTCCTGGGGGCAGTTGATTTGGCCGCAGTCTTCATGGATTGGCGGTCCTCAGGGGCTTTCAACCTGCACAACGCCCGTATCGTCGGCCTGATGGTGTTGATCTGCATGGTGGTCTCGGTCGCCTACCAGTACCGGGGCCTCTTGCGTCGCTTCGGTCGGATGCGAGGGCAAAGTCCCAACTGATTGGCCAAAGCCCGCGCAGAATCAGTCAATAAACAAAGCCGCATCCGGGACCGCATGTGAACCTGGCGGATTGACGGTTTGTCTTTTGCGTCGTATTCTTCTGCCATCTGGATGGCTAACCGGGAACGGCATAGTGACTGGTTTCCATCAAAACACCCCCACAGCTAATTTTTCATACAAAACCGTGTACTACCCAAGCGTAATTATTTGCCGCGTCGCTGGCCAAGTTTGCCAGAAATGACGCGGGGGAATGAACCAGCACCGTGTTCGGCAAGGCGTCGAATCCAGCGTGCGGGTTTTAGCACGGCAGTATTCGAATACACAATGCTTCACCCCCGTGGCAATTTGCCTGCGGGGGTTTTTTCGTTTAACACTGATACCAATGTCTAAGAAACCAATCTTTATTTACGACACGACTTTGCGAGACGGTTCGCAAGGCGAAGGGGTTAGTTTTTCGCTGAACGACAAGCTGCAAATCGCACTGCGTTTGGCAGAGACAGGCATCGACTTCATTGAAGGCGGGTACCCGTTAAGCAACGAAAAGGACGAAGCGTTCTTCAAACAGATTCGCGAGCACGATTTGGGCGGCAGCCAGATTTGCGCTTTCGGCATGACCCGTCGACGCAGCATGAAAGCCCAGGACGATCCGGGCATGAAAGCACTGGTCGCGGCGAAATCCCCAGGCATCACGGTCGTCGGGAAGACTTGGGATTTTCACGCCACCGAAGTGCTGGGAGTCTCGTTGGAAGAGAACCTGGCAATGATCGGCGAGAGCGTTGAGTTTCTGGCCGAAAACGCACACGTCATCTACGACGCCGAACACTTCTTTGATGGCTTTCGCGCCAACCCCGAGTACGCCATCAAGACACTGCGTGCGGCGGCCGCCGGTGGCGCCAAAGTGATGGCGCTTTGCGACACCAATGGTGGGTCGCTGCCCGAGCAGATCGCTGCTATCACCACCAAGGCGATGGAAGGGTTGCAAGACTATCCTGGTGTCTCGTTCGGCATTCACTGTCACAATGATGGTGAGCTGGCGGTCGCAAACTCTTTGGCCGCAGTCGACGTGGGGGTCACTCAGGTCCAGGGCACCATCAATGGCATCGGTGAACGCTGTGGCAACGCAGATCTGATCAGTGTGATCGGCAACCTGGGGCTCAAGAAGGAAGGTTACAGTGTCCTGGGTGGCGAGGGGCTGTCCCATTTAACAGAGCTGAGCCGGTTCGTTTATGAAACCGCCAACCTGCAATGGCGCAACGGTCAAGCCTTCGTCGGGCAAAGCGCGTTTGCACACAAAGGCGGCATGCACGTTCATGCGATCAACAAGGCCAGTAAAACCTACGAGCACATCGATCCTTCGCTGGTGGGCAACGAGCGAAGAATCTTGGTCAGTGAACTCTCCGGTCGCAGCAACATCATCGCGGTCGCTGATAAGCACAGTATCCAAGATGACAAAGAGGTGCAGTCCAAAATTTTGGCCGAAGTGGTGCGACTGGAAAACCAAGGGTTCCAATTTGAGAATGCCGGCGGCTCGTTTGATCTGTTGATCAAACGCGTCGTTGGTTCTTTCACGCCACACTTCAGCCCGCTGAAATACCGAGTGGTTGCTGGTGAAACCAGTGCGGATGAACGTGATGTGTACTCTGAGGCGATTCTCAAGATTCGCATCGGCGACCAAGATGTCTTCAATGCAGCCGAAGGGCACGGTCCGGTGAACGCTCTGGACACGGCCTTGCGAGAAGTCTTGTTGCCGTTTTATCCACAGCTGCGTGACATGCACTTGGTGGATTACAAAGTCCGCGTGGTTGATAACGGGGCCGGAACAGCGGCCGGGACACGCGTCAACATTGAGTCGGGCGACAAAGAAGAGACCTGGGGCACCATCGGTGTCAGTGACAACATTATTGAAGCCAGCTTTCAAGCACTGCTGGATTCCGTTGAATACAAATTGCATAAAGACAACGTTACACCTGCGACTTGATCATGATTCCAAATCGATTTGAACACGCCCAAGCCGCCAGCGAAATCAATCAACGCTGGGACGAAGCAGGCTGCAGTCACGCTGAAATCGACAAAAGCAAGCAGCCCTATACGATTGTGATTCCGCCGCCCAACGTGACCGGTGCGTTGCACTTGGGGCACGGTTTGAACAACACGCTGCAAGATATCATGATCCGCACCAAACGCATGCAAGGGTATTCGGCCCTGTGGATGCCCGGGACGGACCATGCTGGCATTGCGACTCAGGCTGTGGTTGAACGGCGCCTCAAGGAGCAGGAAAACCTGTCCCGTCACGATATCGGGCGCGAGGCACTTGTCGAACGCATCTGGTCGTGGAAGGATCAGTACGAAGCCCGTATTCTTGGCCAGCTCAAACGAATGGGCTGCAGCTGCGATTGGCGACGCACTCGGTTTACGTTGGATCCTCAATGTGCCGCAGCTGTTCGGGCGACGTTCTTTGATCTGTTCCAAAAGCATCTGATTTATCGCGGCAAACGGCTGGTCAATTGGGACACCTTCTTGCAGACCGCAGTCAGCAATGACGAAGTGGAGAACGTGACCAAGAAGGGACACTTCTATCACTTTCGCTATCCAGTGATCGAGCCACAGCCGGGTGAACCCGAGTTCGTCGAAATCGCCACCACGCGTCCAGAAACCATGCTGGGCGATACGGCGGTTGCTGTTCATCCGGACCCGGAAGCCGCGCTGCGCAAGATCGAAACCGAACTGCTGGAAAAGCTTGAATCGGTGACCGGTAAGGAAGCCGACGACTTGCGAGACCAATTGGATGCGATCAACAGTCGTCAGCGTGAAATGCTTGGCAATCTGAAGGTGCTGCGCAATATGGCGTTGGACGGGCGGCAATTGATGTTGCCGCTCGCGGAGCGGCCGATTCCGTTGGTGACCGACGAATGGGCCAAGCCAGAACTTGGCAGCGGTTGTGTGAAGCTCACGCCAGCTCACGATCCGAATGACTATGAAGTTGGCATTCGGCAATCGTTGCCCATGATCAATATCCTGAATGCCGACGGCACGCTGAACAGCGTCGTGCCCGCGTACGAGGGACTAACGATTCCAAAGGCTCGCAAGCAGGTCGTAAATGACTTGGACGAAGCCGGTCTGCTAGGCGAGATTGAAGATCGCGACATCGAAATGCCGCTGTCTGATCGCAGTAAGACCGCCATCGAGCCCTATCTGGCCGATCAGTGGTTCGTCAAAATGGCCGACTTGTCGCAGTCCGCGATGGATGCAGTGTCCAGTGACGAAGTCCAGATCTTTCCGCCACGCTATCGGAAAGGCTACCTTGATTGGCTTGGTGAGAAACGCGATTGGCCCGTCAGTCGTCAACTGTGGTGGGGCCACCGAATTCCGATTTGGTCGGCACGTTTTGACAGCCAAACCGAAGCCCAATCGGTGGCCGACGCGTCTCGGCAACTGGGCACCGAAAGCCAACTTGCGGTGACGCTTCAGGAAGAGCCAGCGGAGATTCAAGGCGGACCGTCTTCCTATAGCGTGTTTGTGTGTCTGCGCGACGAAGATTCTCCCTTGGAGCCCAAGGTGGAAGCACTGGGCTTGGTGCGTGATGACGATGTATTAGATACATGGTTCTCCTCCGCGCTATGGCCGTCCAGCACACTCGGCTGGCCTCAACAGACCGAGGACTTGGAGTACTTCTATCCGACGTCGACGCTTTGCACCTCACGTGACATCATCACCTTGTGGGTCGCTCGCATGGTGCTGATGGGGTTGAACAACCTGGGCCAAGTTCCCTTTAGTCATGTCTACATTCACCCCACGATCTTGGATGGCAACGGGGAACGGATGAGCAAGAGCAAGGGCAATGGCGTGGATCCGATCGACGTGATCGACAAATTTGGTCCAGATGCCTTGCGTTTTGGTTTGGCAAGAATCGCTACCGACACGCAAGACGTTCGTCTGCCGGTGCAGTACGAATGTCCACACTGCGAAAAGCTGATCGAGCAGACCAAGAAAAACCGGACCGTCGCAACCGTGCCCTGTCCTGCGTGCGGAGAAACCTTTAGCACGCAGTGGGCCGAATCCGAAGCCGAAAAAGCCTTCCCGAAATCCGCTGTCGTCAGTGAAAAATTTGAAGACAGCCGCAACTTTGTCAACAAGCTTTGGAACGCGTCCCGGTTCGTCTTGATGAACTTGGAAGGCTATCAAGCACAGCCGATCGACGTGCCCTCATTGCCCGTCGAGGATCGCTGGTTGCTCAGTCGGTTGGCAACGGTGACCAAAGAAGTCACCGAGGGCATCGAGCAGTTTAAGTTCGCTGAAGTTGGGCGGATGCTGTACGACTTTGCGTGGAATGAGTTCTGCAGTTTCTATGTGGAAATCGCCAAGCCGCGTTTGTCGGACCCTGAACAACGACAGCAAACCCAGAACGTCATCGCGTACGGTCTCGATACGCTCTTGCGATTGTTGCATCCCATCATGCCCTTCGTGACCGAGTCCGTGTGGAGCTATCTCGGTGAGCTTGCTGATCAGCGTGGCTTACAGCCACAGGCCGCGAGTGAGTTTTTGATGCTGGCTGACTGGCCCAGTTATCATGCCGAGCACTACGATCCCACGATTGAGCGACAGTTTGCCGAATTCCAGCAAGTCGTCGGTGCGTTTCGCAGTATCCGCGCCAGCCAGAATATCCCGCCCAAGGAAATTGTTCCCGCGACGATCCGATGTACTCAGAGCAGTCAAGCGCTGTTGCAGCCCATGCTGGCTTACTTCAAAGCCCTGGCGGGCGCTGATGTACAGGAGATCGGAGAACAGGCGGCCGCCTTTGAAACCGATGCGCCGTTGACGATCCCGGCCATCGATATCGAAGTGCACGTTGATCTGGAAAAGTTCATTGATGTCGAAGCCGAACTCAAACGCCTTGAGAAGTTACAGACAACGATCAGCCGTCAAATCACTGGCAAGGAAAACAAACTTGCCAATGAGAACTTTGTTTCCCGTGCACCCGCTGACGTGGTGCAAGGTGAGCGCGCGGCGCTTGAGGACTTAGTCAAACGACGCTCTACCATTGAAATCGATATCAAGCGTTTGAAGGAGAAGGCGTCATTAAACTAGACCACGATCCCAAATTCGAAAAAGGGCAATCCGAGCGGCATCAGTTCGTTCGGCATACCATTCAGGTTGCGCTCAAGGATCGCAAACTTCGGAAACGGGGACACGTTTGTGCGGAAGCTATCTGCCGCGTCTTGCTGGAACTGGCGGTCGACCACTTTGCTGAAGCCGGTAAAGATGAGTTGATTGACTGGAAGATGGGGACCAGCGAGGATCTGGGACAGTTGATTTATGAGCTGGTCGAAGAGGGCTCCTTGGTGGCATCTGATTCGGATCAGCAAAGCGATTTTCAGGGTTGGTACGACCTCGCAGTCGATCCGGCTCAGTGGCAGTTGAAGTGGTAGTGCCGTGTGGTGCGTGCTTGCACGCTCCAACGCCCCGGAAATCACCCGACGAAGCCCGTGCAATTCACCGCCTCCAACGGTGCCCTCTGCGGGTGCTCCGCCATTGGTTCGTGGAAACTCCGTCTCATCTGTGCCCGGTGTCGGCAGCGGGAATTCGATTGGGTTAGAATTGGTGCGCACATGCCCCGCCTCTCCCTTGCTTTCCCCAAATGCTTGAAATGAAAAGACTCTCTTTTGTTCTCCTAGCGGTTTTGGTTGCCGTGACGCTTTGCATCCCCAAGGCAGCGAACGCTACCGAGTTAGCCAAACAGCCCAACATCATGGTGTTTTTGATTGATGATATGGGCGTGATGGATACATCGTTGCCGTTCTTGACTGACGCTGATGGCCAGCCCAAGCGTTATCCGTTGAACGATTACTATCACACTCCGGGGATGGAGCGACTGGCACAGCAGGGGATTCGGTTTAACCAGTTTTATGCGATGAGCGTTTGCTCGCCGACTCGGATTAGCATCATGACGGGGCAGAATGCTGCTCGTCACCGCGCGACGAACTGGATCAATCCTGCCAACGATAACCGTGGCAAGTACGGAGCCAGTGAGTGGAATTGGATGGGCCTTAAGAAAGGCGATGTGACCTTGCCCGGAGTCCTACGCGAACAGGGTTACCAGACCATTCATGTTGGTAAGGGGCATTTCGGTCCCACCAAAAGCGAAGGCGCTGATCCAGCGAACTTGGGCTTCGATGTCAATGTGGCCGGCGCAGCCTTCGGTGCACCTGGCAGTTACTTCGGCGAGAAGCACTACGGCGGAGCTTCGCGGCGAAAACATCATGCCGTTCCCGGACTGGAAGCCTATCACGACACACCGACTTTTCTAACCGAAGCGTTGACGTTGGAGGCCAAGAAGGTCGTGAGCGAAACCGTGGAAACTGGCAAGCCGTTTTACTTGTACTTCGCTCATTACGCCGTGCATGCTCCGTTTGATTCCGATCCGCGCTTTGCCGATCGTTACAAGGATTCCGGTAAGCCTGCCAACGCTCAGGCGTTTGCGACTCTGATTGAGGGGATGGACAAGAGCCTCAATGACATGCTGGATCATTTGGACAAGATTGGCGAAGCTGAAAACACACTGGTCCTGTTTCTTGGTGACAACGGCAGCGATGCCCCGCTGGGAAATCAGCACACCGTTGCTTGTGCAGCGCCCTTGCGTGGCAAAAAGGGAGCTCATTACGAAGGCGGAATGCGCGTTCCCTTCATCGCCGCTTGGGCCAAACGCAATGATGACAACCCGTTGCAAAAGCAGTTGCAGATTCCTGCGAATGTCATTCAAGACCAGGTCGCGTCGGTTTGCGATTTGTTTCCCACCATCGCGCAGGTTACCGGCACCAAGATGCCAGCCGGTCACGTCATCGATGGCAAGCCTCTCCAGACTTTGTTAACCGGTCAAGCCGATAGCAGTCGTGATGAGCAATTCTTGATGCACTATCCTCACGGCGTCCATCGCAGCAACTATTACACGGTTTGGCGAAACGGGGATTGGAAAGCGATTTATCACGCCCTGCCGAGTGAAAAGTCCACCGGGGGCAGCATTCAATCGACCAGCCACTATCAGCTGTTTCACTTGAAAGACGACCCGTTCGAATCCAATGACTTGGCCAAGAAGCAGCCTGAAGTGCTCAAGCGGATGATTGGCGAGATGGCCGAGCAGTTGAAGGCTCACCAGGCGGTCTACCCAGTAGACGCCGCCGGCAAGGAACTGCCACCTGTGTTGCCTGAATAAGGCTGGCTATGAGAAGCTGACCCGCACCGTGGTTGGGCCGCCGGATGCTGATTCGACGGTCAATCGGTAGCCCACCAGTGCGGCGCGACCCTTCATCGAGCGGATGCCGAAGTGTCCGCTGGGAACACTCGCAGGATCAAAGCCGTCACCGTCGTCAACGATCACTAAATGATCGTGATGACAGCGCACCGCAATGCAGCTTGCGTTG
Organism: Stieleria bergensis; assembly: GCA_007745635.1. Lineage (GTDB taxonomy): Bacteria > Planctomycetota > Planctomycetia > Pirellulales > Pirellulaceae > Stieleria > Stieleria bergensis. The sequence continues at coordinate 3,760,517 of CP036272.1, read as the reverse complement.
CCATGCCGAAGAGCGTTGCGTATCGCTTCGATGATGATCCGGTACGTGGCCGCGGCTTGATCGCGATCCCACGAGGAGTCGCAGACCGGGCTGTCCTCGGCAAAGTGCCAAATCAATTCGCACTGTGATTCGCAAATGCGTTCGGCTGCGTCTTTGATCGCCGCGACAAAGGGCCAACGCTCTAACTCGGGCGGATAGATTTGCGTCAACATCTGGCGACCGTACTGCAACGCGTCGCGCAAGAAGTCTTGAGCGTGCCGGATCTGGGTCGCTGCTTTCGCGTCCGCCTGAGCGATGGCGTCAACATTCAGAGACGAGAGATTTGCCGAAGCCGCAAAGATCAGCGGCAGGAGAGCGTCATGAATTTCATGGCCGATCTGACTGCGTTCCAGATCAATCATGCGGTTGACATCTAGGCCTGACGCTTCAGGCTCACAGGGCTGGTAGGAGCTCCGCTCGGGGCCTGCTTTGTAGGAGCTCCGCTCGGGGTCTGCCTGATTCGCTCTCGGGGAGCTTTCCTCGGGCAGAGCGTCGCCGTCCATTCCAGCGCCGTTCATCTCAACCGAACCAGCCTTTCTTGTTGAAGCTCTTCACGGCTGCTGCTTCGTCGGTCTGGATGTCAAACATCTTGTTCAGATTGGTGATCCGAAACACTTCCATCATGTTTGGCGAGATGTCCGAGAACTTCAGCGTCACGCCGGCACCCTTGCAAGCTTTGTGAAGTTGCAGGAGCTTCGTCACCATGGGTGAGGACATGAAGGAGACACCGCGAAAGGAGCAGAGCAACTTTTTGTCGGTTGCCTGCGCGATGACCTTCTGAAGCTCGTCTCCGATCTGCTCGATTCGTTGACTGTCTAGGATTTTGGTGTCGGTAAATCCAACCACCAAAATTTCGCCGATTTTTTCCGCAGTGATCGCCGACATGAACGCTCAGTAGATTTAGGAATAGAGAGATGGGGAAACGATGGTGTTGCTGCAAGCTCGCAAGGACAGTCCCCTTGAACAGGCAAAGGGACTCTCACCGCCAGAATTTGGATTCACCAGACGGTGAATCGCTGGTGGGTTCGTTGCCATAATTTTAGCAAGTTTTGCGTGGCCATGTTGACGCTTGACGCGACTTGTCGGCAGGATTTGTGTCAAAAACGCTGGATTGAGCCGGCTAGAAAAAATGGCGCGGCCTTACGGTTTAGAAAGGCCCGTGTTGGCGGGGCTGACCACATCCGGGTGGCATCGAAATGAAAACCCTTCGGCACATGCGGGCTGGTCCGCGCTGCGCCACATGCTGGCGAATCCGCCCTGGCAATGCTAGCCCTAGGGGTGCTGATAGACCGCCGTCGCCTGAACCTCGACCACCTTTAAGTCGGGGTTGAACGTCGCTTTGCCTTCAACCAGAACAGCGTCACCTTTCTTGACGCCCAGGGCCGTTCTGGGGTCGCCACTGCGGACGGTGCCTGAGGAGTCGGTGAAGTTGACGATCACTTTTGGGGCTCGAGCCACAGACATCGCGCAAAAGGGGCAGTTGTCCGCGTGGTCGGGGTCACCGTCAGCGTGTGAAGCGTCCGGCATCTGACTCATCATGAACGTCATCTGCCCCGGTTGGAAGACCTCTGCATCCGCACCGCTGTCGATGCGTCCAGAGACCAGCACGACCTCAGGAAGCGACTCCGAATCCTTGACTTCGGTCGCATTCAAGACCGACAGGTCTGATTCGGGCGCGGCGGGCAAGGAGACGGTGCTGGCAGGAACGGCTGATTTCGTTTCGCCTTGGCAGCCGGTCAGAAACAGCGCCAATGCGAGCGTCGCGAGTGAAAGACCAGAAGTTTTCATCACATCACCTGTGTTATGACTGTCGATCAAGAAACGATTCATCATGAATGTGAAAACGGTCGGCCATCAAACGAGGACCGACCGATTGCAGGTTCACTCGATGGCGCGGCTTTATTCAGCGGCTGGGCCATCCTTCTTATCGGAGCTTTCTGCCAGTTTCTTCAGTTCGGCGAAGGCTTCCTCGGCGGGCTGCTTGGCTTTGTCCCAGGCCGCTTGGATGTCTTCCATGGGTTTGCCGTCATGAGCCAGGGAGTGGAGTTCGTCGAAGGCTTCGCGGAATTTGTCCAAGGCATCCTTGGTGGCTTCGCCTTCAGCTTCGGCCAGTTTGTCGCTCATCTCGTATCCACCATGAATGACCGCTGCCATGTGGTGAATCACGTCGTCGGCCAGCTTGCCATCTTTGGCAGCGATGGCGTCGCCGAGTTGGGTTTTCATGGACTCCAGTTCTGGGAGTGCTTCGGCCAGCGTTGCATACTCGTGCGTATGTTCTGCGTGCCCTTCCTCTTGGTGGCCTTCTTGCTCGGTGGAGCCTGATTTGTCAGCGTCCGTTGGGCCGCCATTCTTGCAACCGGGCATGCCTGTCAAGCAAACTGCCACAGCGAGCGTGCAGACAGCGGTAAGGAAACGTCGAGTCATGGGTTGGGTCTCCGTGGAAGGACGCTGGTGTCCGGAGTGAGTGGGTTCGGTGGGGCGGCGGTATTGGCCGTCGGTGGCAATGAACGTCCGTGCCATTGATCACCTGAACGCCCTGACGCTGGGCCGTTCCGTCCGGCGGGCATTCGGCTGACGTCAATGTGTACGTCGGGCAAACGCAATGGTTCGGCGCCATGCACGTGCATCGCGTGAAGTTCGGCAAAAACAAGGGCAGACCGTCAATCGCCTGCCGTCATGCAGGCTATCGATTGCGATTGTTGCGGCGTCGATCGGATTCCTTGAGCAGGATTTTTCTTAGCCGAATGCTCTCGGGGGTGACTTCGACCAATTCATCGTCCTCGATGTATTCCAGGGCCGCTTCGAGTGACATTTGGCGTGGCGGTTTGAGGATCACGTTTTCATCGCTGCCCGAAGCACGCATGTTGGTCAGCTTCTTTTCTCGACAGGGGTTCACGTTCATGTCGTTGTCGCGCGCGTTCTCGCCGACCAGCATGCCTTCGTAAACGTCGGTGCCCGGAGCGACAAACAGATCGCTGCGATCTTGTAAGCCAAACAAGGCAAAGGGCATAACCTTGCCGGCAACCATTGAAATCAGCACACCATTGCCACGGCCGGGGACATCCGGCTCGACCGGGCGGTATTCGGCAAAGCGATGGTGAATGACTGCCGTGCCTCGTGTCGCATTCAGCAGTCGGGTTCGCAATCCGATCAAGCCACGTGAGGGAATGATGAACTGCAGCAAGCTGTACTCGCCCCGCTGTGTCATTTCTAGCAAGCTGCCGCGACGCAGTCCAACGAGCTCCATGACAGGGCCCATCGATTCGGTGGGCACTTCAACTCGCAAGCCTTCAAAAGGCTCGTGGGGTTTGCCGTCGATGTCACGATTGATCACGCGCGGCTTGCCGATGCTAAGCTCATAGCCTTCGCGACGCATGGTTTCAATCAGAACTGCCAAGTGCAGGATCCCACGGCCCTTGACGGCATACGATTCGGTGCCAGGAATGGTTTCAACACGCAACGCAACATTGCGTTCCAGTTCTTTTTCCAGGCGGCCTTTGATTTGTCGCGTCGTGACATACTTGCCTTCGCGGCCAGCAAACGGAGACGAGTTGACGGCAAACACCATTTCCAGCGTTGGCTCGTCAACCGAGGGCCGTTCAAAGGCGTTGTTCGCCGCGACCAAGGAGACAGTGTCCCCGATTTCGACGTTCTCTAAGCCTTCCAGGGCAATGATGTCTCCGGCCTTGGCATGTTCTGCCGGGGCGCGTCCCAGTTTGTCAAACATGTACAGGCCCGAGATCTTCTGTTTGACAGGGCCATCTTTCTGATGCAACTCAATCGTTTGACCGGCACTGATGTCGCCGGATTGAATCCGTCCCACAGCGATTCGGCCAACGTACTCGCTCCAGTCCAATGTCGTGACCAGCATACGCAAGGGCGCGTCGGTGTCCACGACCGGTCCGGGCAGATGGTCGACCAAGAGGTCCATCAGTGGACGCATGTCTTCGCCAGGCGAATCGGGGTCAGTGGTCGCGTACCCAGATTTGCCACTGGTGAACACATACGCCACTTCGTCCAGTTGATCTTCACCACCAAGTTCCGCCAGCAGCTCCAACGCCTCGTCCAAGGCTTCATGGGAGCGAGCGTCGGGGCGATCAATTTTGTTGACCACGATGATGGGTTTGACGCCCGCAGCAAGCGCTTTTTCCAACACGTAACGCGTTTGTGGCATCGGACCTTCAGCCGCATCGACCAACACCAAACAACCGTCAGCCATGGTCAACACACGCTCAACTTCACCGCCAAAGTCCGCGTGACCCGGGGTGTCAATCAAGTTGATCTTGGTGTCGCGATAAGGGATCGCAATGTTCTTGGCCAGAATCGTGATCCCACGCTCTCGCTCCAAGTCATTCGAATCCAGAATGCAGTCGCCCTGCAATTCGGTGTCGCGGAATTGACCGCTTTGACGCAGCAGGCAATCAACCATTGTGGTTTTGCCATGGTCGACGTGAGCAATGATGACAACGTTGCGGATGTCGTTGCGACGTTCAGTTTCAGTAGTGATGCTCACGGGACTTGATTCTTCATAGCGTGTTACGGTGGTGACCAAGAAAAACTCGGACGTTGAGATGCGTCAAAGCCTAGCGAACTCGCACGTTTTTGTGCAGTGCGACTGGCGGGTTAGGAACGATTAAGAAATGGACTCGTTTCGCTGTGGAACCTGTGTGTTAGGCCTTTCGGTCGCCGCCTGGACCGCCACGCGAGTTGAGCATCATTCCCCGCTTACCTCCGCCTGGACCAGAGTCCGATTCGCTGTTGACTGAATCGGGTTTCAGTGACCGGACCGATGACTGACTTAACGAAGGCTTGCAGGCGTCGATTGTCACCGTGAAAGACCTAGCAGGTCCAGCAAGACTGTCGTCCGGGTTGTGCCGACGCTCGCTCGTTGGTGACCGATCGCAGTCAGGTAACCATCTCGATCTGTCGTTCAGGCGAGTCACCGAAAGCTGGCCTCAGTCGCTCGATGACGGCGGCACTTTTCACGGCGTTACGATTCCTAGATCTTGCATCGTCGGGCGCAGCATCTGGTAGGTTCCCATTGACCCTTTCGTCGTAACGCGAGGTTTGAATGGAAAGTCCGCATTCGGACGATGACTGGCCTGGAACATGGCGAGCCACTAACGGTGGTTTACAGGGGCTCCGTTTTCCCTAGTCGAGAATGATTGGATAGGATTTGCCGTAGTCTGCCGCCTGCCGTTGCCAGTTTGGGTCTGCTATGTAATATTTCCCTGCGAAACGTTGTGAGCAGTTCGCGATGCCCGCGGAAAGTTTTCGGCTGATGGAGCACCAAACCCGACCGCGGGCTTGTTGTCCGCCTTGCCTTGTGAAAAAATTCACAAAGTAGAGCCGGTTTGTTGTGGCGTCGTGTGGTTGTTGGGTGTTGCCCAATGGGCTGGTTTACAGTTGTATTGTTGTGGCTTGGTGTCGGGGGATCGGTCGAAAATTTCGCCGTCGATCCCGTCCGCTGCGACCAGCATGGCCAATGATTTGATGTTCACGACGCGACAGCGAAAGCCGCCGTGGCCGCCTGCTCGCTGGGCCGTGCCAGGTGCTTGCAAAGCCAGGCACTTGCAAAGCCAGGCTGCAATAAAGAAATGGGGTGAACGAAGTGTTCGTTCTGTCCCACCTTTCATACACAATCAATTCTTGTCCGTTCTATGATCACGATTAAAAAAGGGCTGGATCTGCCGATTCTGGGCACCCCCGCTCAGCATATCGAAGTCGCCCGACCGGTAACCAAAGTCGCGTTACTGGGTGATGATTACGTCGGGATGAAACCGACGATGCTGGTCGCCGAGGGCGACACGGTCAAGCTTGGTCAGCCACTGTTTACTGACAAGAAAACCGCTGGTGTGACGTTCACTTCGCCGGCTGCCGGCAAAGTGGTCGACGTCATTCGCGGAGCCAAACGGAAGTTTGAAGCGATCGTCATTGAAGTGAATCCTGATGCGGGTGAATCCGACCAGGTGACTTTTAACGTGGGCGACCTGGCTTCATTCGACCGCGAAAGGACGGCGGAGTTGCTTTCCGAGAGCGGTCTATGGACCTCGCTTCGCACACGTCCTTACGGCAAGGTACCTGCCGTTGGTTCGGTGCCCAGTTCGATCTTCGTGCAAGCGATCGACACCAACCCTTTGGCAGCTTGCCCGGTGGTTGCGATGGCTGATCGCCGCGAAGAGTTCCGCATTGGTTTGTCGGTTTTGACGAAGTTGACCGATGGGCTGGTTCACGTTTGTAAGCAGAGTGGAGCAGAGATTCCTGGTGACGCCGTTGATGGGGTGAAAGTCACTGAGTTCGGCGGTCCTCACCCAGCCGGTTTGGTCGGCACTCACATTCACCAGTTGGATCCCGTCGGACCGCACAAGACGGTTTGGTACTTGGGCTACCAAGATGTGATCGCGATTGGCGCGTTGTTTAACACGGGACGTTTGGACGTTCGCCGAGTGATTTCGCTGGCCGGTCCATTGGTTGGCAAGCCTCGTTTGCTGGAGACACGCGTCGGTGCCAGCGTTGATGAATTGATTGCGGGCGAATACGACGAATCGGTCAAGATTCGGTCCATCAGCGGATCGGTTTTTCACGGCCGCATTGCGACGGAACCCCACAATTTCTTGGGTCGTTATCACAGCCAGATTTCAATCATCGAAGAAGGGGACGAGCGTGAATTCCTGGGCTGGCAGAAGCCCGGATTTGACAAGTTTAGCGTCACCCGCGTGTTTGCCTCGGCGATGTTCCCCGGACAGAAGTTTGCTTTCAGCAGCACGACCGCTGGCAGCAAGCGAGCGATGGTGCCCTTGGGGACTTACGAAAAAGTCATGCCGTTGGACATCATGCCAACGCAGCTGTTGCGTGCATTGATTGTTCGCGATACCGATCAAGCTCAAGACTTGGGCGCTTTGGAGTTAGAAGAAGAAGATTTGGCACTGTGCACGTTTGTTTGCCCTGGCAAGTACGAGTACGGATCATTGCTTCGCGAAAACTTGACCACCATTGAACGCGACGGTTGATCGTCGCCTTGCATTTTGCGTTGGTCGCCTGCACGTGGCGTCTTGATCGCAAACCGACCATTCAAATGTTTGCCGCCGATGGGTGGCAGCAAAATCACTGACAGGAACCGTTTAACCGGCAATCTGACCAATGAAAGCACTTCGCGCTGCTCTGGACAAAGTCCATCCGCTGTTCGCCAAAGGCGGACCGCTGCAGATCGCGTACCCGATGTACGAGGCGTTAGATACGTTTTTGTACACGCCGGGAGAGGTCGCACATGGGAACACCCATGTGCGAGACAACATCGATTTGAAGCGGATGATGATCACCGTGGTGATGGCGCTCGTGCCAGCCACTTTATTCGGCATGTGGAATGTTGGGCACCAAGCCAACTTGACGATTGAAAAAGTCAAGGCGGCCAACGAGGTCTACCAGGGTGATTGGCACAACGCCATTCACAACTGGGTGGGCTTCACCAACGATGCGGCCAGCATTGGCGACTGCATGGCATTGGGATTGATTTACTTCCTGCCGATCTACATCGTGACGATGTTTGTCGGCGGTCACATTGAATTAGTCTTCAGTATGCTGCGTGGCCACGAGATCAATGAAGGCTTCTTGGTCACCGGCTTGCTGTTTCCGCTGACATTGCCGCCCACGATCCCGCTTTGGCAAGTCGCCTTGGGGATCGCCTTTGGCGTCATCATTGCCAAGGAGGTCTTCGGTGGAACCGGCAGGAACTTCCTCAATGTGGCCTTATCCGCGCGGGCCTTCCTGTACTTTGGTTACTCCAGCGAAATCAGCGGAAACCAAGTCTGGACGGCTGTCGATGGATTCAGCGGCGCCACCGCCCTGGGGCAGATGGCAAACGCGCAGGCGGTCGGCGAGGGTGGCGGATTTGCAGTCAAATCGCTTACCAACATCAGCCATGCTTTTGGAACCGCTGATCCGATCACTTGGACCAGTTCAATCTCCTGGATGGATGCCTTTGTCGGCAATATTCAGGGCTGTATCGGCGAGACCAGCGCGTTGATGTGCCTGGTCGGTGCTGGCATCTTGATCGCCGCCGGAATCGGATCCTGGCGAGTCATGCTGGGCGTGTTGCTTGGTGTGACCGGGACCGCACTGCTGTTAAACGGTGTCACCACCGGTGTCAGTAACCCAATGACGCACATTCCGTTCTACTGGCACTATGTGACGGGTGGATTGGCGTTCGGACTGGTCTTCATGGCGACTGATCCGGTCAGTGCCTCGATGACTGACAAAGGAAAATGGATCTATGGCGGGCTGATCGGTTTCATGACCGTACTGATTCGTTGTATCAACCCGGCGTATCCAGAGGGCATCATGTTGGCCATTTTGTTTGGCAACGTCTTCGCTCCATTGATCGACTATTTCGTCGTTGCCGTCAACGTTCGCAGGAGGAAAGCACGTTATGTCACAACGTGAATCTAATGCACAGACTTTTGTTGTTGCGACCGTGCTATGCGTGGTTTGCTCGCTGTTCGTCAGCGGCGCTGCGGTGGCACTGAAAGAACGTCAAGCGGCCAACGCGCTGCTCGACCAGCAAAAGAATATCCTTGATGCCGCCGGTCTGGCAAAAGGCCAGTACGGTGTCACTGCCAGTGGTTTGACCACTGATCAGATCAAAGACTTGTTTAAGCAAGTCACACCGTACATCGTCGATTTAGACACAGGCGAGTTCGTGACGGATGTCAACGGACTGGATGTCGACAACTACGATCCCCGTGAAGCAGTCAATTCGCCTGACTTACGCGAAGACATCGTGAACCCCGAGTTCAATCCGGGTGAAAAGTTTCGCGAAAAGTACGCCAAGGTGTACGTCGTCAGCGATGCGAAGACGAAAGAGTTTCAGCAGATCGTGTTGCCTGTCTACGGGAAAGGCCTGTGGTCGACCCTGTACGGCTACTTGGCTCTGAAGAAGGATCTCAACACGATCCAGGGTTTGACCTTCTACAAGCATGGTGAGACTCCAGGCTTGGGCGGCGAAGTGGACAACCCAAGCTGGAAACTGCAGTGGGAAGGCAAAACACTGTACAACCCCGAAGGCGTGCCAGCTGCTGGTCTCGCCAAGGGAACTGCCCCCCTGGGCAATAAGTATGAGGTCGATGGCCTGACTGGGGCCACGATCACAAGCCGCGGTGTCACCAATTTGATCCGCTACTGGGCCAGCGATGACGCTTACAAGCTGTTCCTGACCCACATTAAAGAACATGGAATCGACACGCCAAAAGCGGGGTCTTAAGTCATGGCTGAACAAACAACAAAGAAAGTCCTGGTCGAACCGCTGGTCGACAACAACCCCATCGCGTTGCAGATCCTTGGGATTTGTAGTGCGTTAGCGGTCACGACCAAGATGGAAACGTCGGTCGTGATGTCGATCGCTGTGATCGCGGTCACCGCCTTCAGTAACTTGGCGGTCAGTGCCATTCGGACCTATATCCCCAGCAGCATTCGGATCATCGTTCAGATGACCGTGATCGCATCGCTGGTGATCGTGGTCGACCAGTTTTTGAAAGCGTTCCTGTACGACATCTCGAAACAACTGTCGGTCTTCGTCGGTTTGATCATCACAAACTGTATCGTGATGGGGCGAGCGGAAGGTTTTGCGATGAAGAACAAACCCGGAATCAGTTTCTGGGACGGTGTTGGCAACGGGATGGGCTACGGCTTCGTTCTGCTGTTCGTCGCGTTCTTCCGCGAACTGCTCGGCAATGGATCGATCTTCGGTGCAACCGTGTTCAAGTTAACCAAAGATGGTGGCTGGTATGAGCCAAATAACTTGATGCTATTGCCCCCCAGTGCGTTCTTCTTGATCGGAATTCTGATCTGGTTGATTCGCAGTTTCAAACCCGAACAGAACGAAGAAGCCTAAGGAAGAAGTCATGGAATTGATCATTCAAGATCACTTAAGCATCTTTATGAAGGCTGTCTTCGTAGAGAACCTCGCGCTGGCGTTCTTCTTGGGAATGTGTACATTCCTGGCCATTAGTAAGGACGTCAAGACAGCCCTCGGTCTGGGCGTCGCGGTCATCGCGATCGAAGCCATCACGGTACCAGCGAACCAGCTGATCAGCAGTCTGTTCCTGAAGAAAGGAGCCATGACGTGGGTCAATGACTTGCTCAAAGTTCCCACTGACATGGTTAATTTCGCCGAAGTTGATCTCAGCTTCCTCGCGTTCATCAGCTTCATTGGTGTGATTGCGGCGATGGTTCAGATCTTGGAAATGTTTTTGGATAAGTTCGTTCCCACGCTGTACAACACGCTGGGGATCTTCTTGCCTCTGATCACGGTGAACTGTGCCATTTTGGGTGCTTCGCTGTTCATGCAGGAACGAACGATGACCTTTCCACAGTCCTGCACCTACGGATTGGGATGCGGTGTTGGCTGGGCACTGGCGATCGTGGCCTTGGCCGGTATCCGCGAGAAGATGAAATACAGTGATGTACCACCGGGACTTCGCGGTTTAGGCATTACCTTCATCACTGTCGGCTTGATGGCTTTGGCGTTCATGTCCTTCAGCGGCATTCAGCTTTAAGCCCGGCGGTTGGATTCGTCTGGCTTTTGATGTTACCCGGCTTTTGTTTCTCAGAGCACTGAACTTGGCGTCGCTGTTAAAGCCTGTTCAGTCACCTAAAATGCGACAGCTAACCTAGCGATTTAACATGCAAACGATCATTCTTGGCATTGTCATGTTCACCCTTGTCATTCTGGCATTGGTGGCAGTGATTTTGTGGGCCAAAAAGTTGCTGGTCGCCTCAGGGCCAGTCAAGATCACGATCAACAACCAAAAAGAAGTTGAAGTGCCTGCCGGTGGCAAGCTGTTGGGAGCCCTGGCAGATGCCGGTGTGTTCGTCTCCAGTGCTTGCGGCGGCGGCGGTACCTGTGCCCAGTGCAAAGTCAAAGTCCTTGACGGTGGCGGCGAGATTCTGGCAACCGAAACCGGTCACATCAACAAGAAGGAAGCCGCCGAAGGCGAGCGACTTTCCTGTCAGGTGGCGGTCAAGCAAGACATGGAAGTTGAGGTTCCGGCGGAAGCATTTGACACCAAGAAATGGGAATGCACCGTCCGAAGTAACGAAAACGTCGCGACCTTCATTAAAGAGTTCGTGCTCGAACTCCCCGAAGGCGAAGAGGTTGACTTCAAAGCCGGTGGTTACATTCAAATCGAATGCCCACCGCACACCGTCAACTACAAAGACTTTGAGATCCAGGAAGAGTATCACGAAGATTGGGATCGGTTCGACATCTGGCGATTTGTCTCCAAGGTCGACGAACCCGTCGTGCGTGCTTACTCCATGGCAAACTACCCCGGCGAAAAAGGCATCATCATGCTGAACGTGCGTGTTGCCACGCCACCGCCGCGGAATCCAGAGTTTCCACCCGGCAAGATGAGTAGCTTTATCTTCAGCTTAAAGCCTGGCGATCATGCAACCATTAGCGGCCCGTACGGTGAGTTCTTCATCAAGGAAACGGACGCCGAAATGGTTTACATCGGTGGTGGTGCCGGGATGGCTCCGCTACGCAGCCATATCTTTGAACTGTTCAAACGCCAGAAGACCGATCGTAAGGTCAGTTACTGGTACGGTGGACGGAGCATGCGAGAATTGTTCTACGTTGATCACTTCCGTGGCATCGAAGAAGAGTTCCCGAACTTCAAGTTCAACATCGCGTTGTCTGATCCCATGCCGGAAGACAACTGGGAAGGTTACGTCGGCTTCATTCACCAAGTCTTGCTGGACAATTACTTGAGCAAGCACCCCGCACCCGAGGACATCGAATACTACATCTGTGGTCCACCGATGATGAACCAAGCCGTGTTCAAAATGCTCGATGACCTGGGTGTTGAACCTGAGAATATCGCATACGATGACTTTGGTGGCTGATCCGGCCTTTAGGTTTTAATCATGCACAGCTCACTCATGCGGTCGACTTTCGGGTCGACCGTTGCTGTTTTAGCACTGCTCGTTTTCCGTCCGCCAGCTGACGCACAGCCGCAGCCCGCCCTCGGTACGGACAGTCAGTCGATTCGCCAATTCGACGGCCAGACAATGGGCACGACATATATGGTCAAAGTCGTTGGCGGCGAATCCGTTGACGATGAAACCATTCGGCTTTCGGTCGACGCGGAACTGCGTGCCGTCAATGACGAGATGTCGACGTACCTGCCGTCTTCTTTGTTGTCCAAATTCAATCAATCAAAGTCCACCGATTGGATTGATGTCAACGCCAACGTGGTCGACGTGGTGCGCTATGCTCAGCAGGTGTCCAAGGCAACCGATGGAGCGTTTGATGTGACCGTTGGTCCGTTGGTCAACGCCTGGCATTTTGGTCCAGACGAAAAGACAAATCAGATTCCCAGCGATGAAGCCATCGCCACACTGCTGCAACAAGTGGGCTATGAAAAGCTTTCCTATCGCGAGGATCCGCCGGCATTGAAAAAGTCGGTGGCTGAATTGCAAGTCGACCTCTCTTCGATTGCCAAAGGCCATGGAGTGGATCGTGTCGTGGATCGGTTGGCGGGACTGGGCCTCGAAAACGTCTTTGTCGAAATTGGCGGCGAAGTCCGAACGTCTGGATCGAAACCGGACAAGCCTTGGGCTGTTGGGATTCAAATGCCCGACGCTGCGTCCAACACGGTGCTGATCGCGCATGCGATGAAGCCAGAGAGTTCGCAAACCTCGATGGCGACTTCCGGTGATTATCGGATTTTCTACGTCGTGGATGGCAAGCGATATTCGCACACCATTGACCCCAGGACTGGACGACCGGTTGAACACAGCATGGCTTCGGTCACCGTGGTTGCCGAAAACTGTATGGCGGCCGACGCGTGGGCGACGGCGATTAACGTCGTCGGCCCCGATCAGGCAATTCAACTGGCTCAAACGAACGAACTGGGTGTCCTGACGGTGTGGCGTGAGGGCGATGATTACCTGTCGGCCGGAACCGGGACACTGGCCCAGTATGCCAAGGAAGTCGAGCCCAGTGCTGCCGGTGTTGCGAACGCCGATGAGGGGCAATCGTTCTTGTCCCAGATGATCCCCGTCGCCATTCTAACGGTTTGCGTCGTCGCGATTTTGCTGTTGGGAATGTCGGTTGGCGTGTTGTTTGGGCGTCGAGCGATCAGCGGTTCCTGTGGAGGTTTGGCCAGCAAGACGAACCCCGACGGCAGCAGCAGCTGTTCCCTGTGCAGCAGTCCTTCGGACGCCTGCAAAGAACTGCGTGACAAAATGGCCGAAAAGCAGAACGCCTCTTAAACAGGGCAACTGATTTCACAGCCAAGGTCGCGAAGCGCACCTTGGAGCAGTGGGCCGAATCAACCTCCCAGCGGCCTCGGTGTTCTCCATTCGGATTCAGGCAAACCGCTCAGAGAGCAGACGCCATCCTCTGCACAGGCGTTCGCCACAGGTTGCTCTACCAAACGTTGTCAGTGGCGCTGGCTCATTCAGCCAGCCCTCACTTGCCAAGGCCCCGTCTCATCGGTTGGGCGCACGTTGGGGCTTCACAGCGTGAACGTCATGCTGCTTGATCTGGCAGCGACGCCTAAGGTTTTCGTTCCGTTGACTCGATGACTTCATCAACCAGGAGCAGCGGTGAATAGTCCACTCCGCGCAAGATCACCGCTTGGTCTTGAGAATTGCCAAGACGATCGCGACTCATGACCAGTCGAAATTCAGCTCGGCGGGCGGAGCCTAGCTGTGGCTCCCTGGTGCCAGACTTGCCAGATCTCAATTGGCCGCGTCTGATCGCGATCATCCGCAACAGGCCGCCCCGGAGCCCGCGGAAGTGGTCGCGATAGCTTGGTTTCGCTCCACCGATGCGAGCAAGATTGAGGCCTAGAGTGACATCCAGGCGTTGTAGTGCGGCGAGTGCGTGTGTTCTCGCTGAATCACTTTCAGGCTTGTCGAGCTCAGCTTTAAGAGCCTCAAGCGCGGTCAGTCGAATGGAGGGAGCGGTTGGTAAGCGTTCGATCAATTGATTGGAGTCACCGTATGATAGCGATTTTCCGTAGTGCTCCAAAGTCCTGTGATCCGCCCGATCTAAAGCCATTGCGCTCACGACTGCCGTTTTGAGGAAGTTCGTGTCCAGCAGTTTGCTTTCTAGAACATCCAGGTCATCGGGCGTCCATTGGTTGATCGTCAACATCTTCCGAATCAGATTTAACGGAACCTGTATCGTACCGTTGATCACCAAGTGATCTGAAGTGGCCAATTCGATGGCTTGCTTCACGTTGCCACGGTCCATGCATTCGATGCACAGCAACTCTGGATCGAGACGGGCCAGCGGGTGCTGCAGAATCGAATCTGGCCTGCCGGTCGATTGGTCAGACGGCAGTGCACCGAGCTTGGCAATGTAATCTTTCAGTTCCTGTTTTACCTGGGAATTGCCATAGATGTAGCCAAACCAGCGATCCTTGGGATGGTACTCGCTAGAGAACTGCTCCATTGCGTGTCGATACTGAAGGTGTAACTCTGGCGCTGTCGTGATGACTGCGGTGTTTGTCGTGTCCCGTTTCCAGCGTATCTTGAAAGGGACGTTGCCGGGATGACTTGCTGGTGTCAGTTGGCGTTGGCGCACTTGTTTGATTTGCTTTGCGCGGACACGTTCAACATCCGGATGATGGTAGATGTCATTGGCAGCGCGGGCGACTTGCGCGGCCCGGATCTGCCACTGAATCGCAGCGATCGCCAGCAACGCCAGGCAGCCAATCGCAGGCGCTATGATTACGGCAAGGACGGTCCAGTCAGGTTTTGTCCATCGATTGAGCATCGTGATTGCCTCGCAAGGATGCGAACGGTCGGCAGGAGTGCCGTGATCGCAGAGGATGTGATTGCGAATGAAGGGGACGAATGATCTAGGGAGCGACACGTGTTGCCGGGCTAAGCGATTCCCATTGGCCGCCCCATAGCGATGACAGTCTCAAGAAGTCGGTGTCTTGGGAAGTCGTTCGTTCAGGGTTGGGCTGGAACGGTTGGTTGTTCTCCGCGGCGGTGATTTTCTGCAGCAGCTCCTTGTACATGAATTGCTGTAAACGGGGCTGGACCCAGTGGATCAGTTCAGCGGGGTAATTTTCTAGCGAAGGCGTCGGAAACAATCGGTCTCGTCCACCCAGGAACTGGTCCTGTCCCCCCAGTGATCTGTGGAACTGGCAATACAGCGCGTGCTTCCTGGCCTGAGCACGACTGCGGCGAGTGCCGATCGCTTCAACGAGTTCCGCGATCTCTTGGGTTTGGCGGCGCGAATCAAATTCAGGCTCCTGTAACGCCAACACCCAGAGCGCAGATAAGGCATCGGCGTCTGCCTGCGATTGCAACATGTCCGACCGACGCAAGCCGCCGATCATGCGGCCCGAGCCAACGACCCAAGGCTTCAGTTCGTCCCAGTTTTGATCAGCGGGTGCTGACAAGTATGCGGTGATCTTGTGTCCGCAAATGTCCAGCCACGACTGCACCAGGCTTGTCCGGGAAGTATTGGGCTGTGCGTAGGAGAAGGTTGAACTGCGGTACAGGCCTGAATCACTCAGCAGCGCGTGGTCGTTGGGAATCTGCAAGTCCGCGCGCAGGGCGTAGGCCGAAACTCTATCGCCTCTGGGAGCGCCGTTGAGTGAATCTTGGTCGGAATCACGTGGCTCCATCACGCTCATCGGCACCAGCTGTTTGTGCGATCGACGGCGCCTGAATTCACGCTGGCCGTTTTCAATGAAGCTTAACCGTTCGGCGTCTGTCATCCTGGGAGCAGACCTTACAGCGTTGATCGCAAAACCCGTCGGAACAAGGAAGATCAGGACGGCAAAGCTGCAGAGCAGAACCGTGCTAAGTTGGCGATCACCACCGTCCATGAATCGCCGCATCATCATGGCCGTTGCCAGGTACGGGAGGACAGCGAGCAGTCCAACCACCACAAACGGCGTGCCGACTTGAGGCATGAAGATCAGGCTAATGGTCAACAGGAATGCGATGATCGGTCCGCCAATCGAACTGATGAACAGGTTGCTGCTAAACTGGCTGAACCATTGGCACATGCCATAGGCCGTCAACACTAGCCCAAGCATTGCAATCGGCGATGCCGAGGCACCCCACTGCGCTGGGGACGAGGCGTACCAAAGACTGTAGCCTAAAAATAACGTGCAGATGATCGCCATCGGCACCGCGTGAATCGCTGCATAGGCTTGCAGGGGCGACACACCACGCTGGGAAAGGAAGCGGATGCTTTGCCGTCCGCTCGTGCCTTGGAACGAGAGCGAAGCGAGGCCAAAGAATGAGAGTCCCGCGATCATGACGGCGAAAGCGCGTGCCCCTTGCGCTGACGAATACTGAAGCAGGATGGCCAGTCCTAACGCGCCGACCACGATCGCATATTTCAAGCGGGCGCCCCAAATGATCTGCCAGACCATGGCGACAAAGCTTGAGCCGAAACGAGGGGTGGCGGCAACGGTGGTCGCGTGTGGAACCGCCGCAGCGTTCTCGCTGGCCAACCCGAATCGGGGCGCACCCAAGGGATTCAGAGCGCGGACGCCCAGTCCGTACATCAGTCCCGTCGCGATGACGGTCGCCCCAATCAGCATCGCTAGCAATGAAGTCGCTGAAGGCTCCTGTCCTTCGTTCGGATCAAAGATCGCCTGAGTGATCGCCCAGACAACAATCGGAAAGAAGATCGCGGCAATCAGTGCCACCAACGTCAGCACTTGATCGCGGATCCACCAGCCCACAAAGTATCCCGACGTCAACAGATACAGCGAACCGACTAGCAGAAGTTGAACAACGTTGGATCGATACAGATCCGCGACGAATGACTCGGTGGTCTGCATCGCGCTTTGCTGAACCCGTTCCGTAAACGTTACACCAGTCAAGGCCGCCATCGTCAGGCTGATGATCCAGATCGCGACCAGAGAGATCAAACCCACCAGCCATTTCGTGGTAATGATGCGGTTCGCACTGATTGGCAAGGTTCGCAGCCAATACATGCTCTTGGTGGACCATTCCTGGCTGACCAGCATGGGCCCCGCGCCGATGGCAAACAACATGGGCATCAGTAGGATCAAGTGTCCCGAAAAGTTCGGCGGTTGGGATGTCGCCAGCAACTCGACCACTTGCTGAAACACAATCATCGCTAGCGTCAGCGAGACCAGTAAAACGAGCAGCGGTTTCAGTTGGCGAATCTCCTTCCAAATCAACCAGTGATTCGCTGAGTGACCCGCTGGGGAAACCGCTGCACGGGGCGTGGAAACTTTGGGCGTGAGTGGCACGTCGGTGGCCATGGTGTGACCTGTGTGTGAGTGATGACGGCAGTGCAAGAAACGCAAACGGGACGGGGATACGAGGCACTAGCGACTGCTCGCCCACAGTGCGTCGTGTGTTTCTGTGTCCCCTAATTCCTGCTCATCGTAAGGCTTGGTGTGTTGGCCGAACGATGGGCCATCGTCCGTGGTGCAGGCAACAAAGATCTCTTCCAGCGTCGCTTGCCGATGATTGACCGAGACGACGCCCGAGAGGTCGCGCAGTTGGGCCATGTCGTTGGGCTGAGAGTCCTGGAGATACATTTGCACCGACCGGCCAGAGCGTTCTTCAGAGAGTACCTCGGCGCCGCTGGAAAACGTTGGAATCGTTCGCAACGGGTCGTCCAGATTGATCGTCACCTGCTGGATGCTCGCGCGAATCGTATCCAGTGCACCCACGAGGCGAATCTTTCCTTGGTGCAAGATTGCGATGTGATCGGCGACCCGTTCGACTTCATTGATCTGGTGGCTCGAAAGGAGAACCGTTCGTCCGGTGGCGGCCCGGTCAATCATGGACTCTAGAAAATTTCGACGCACCTTGGGGTCCAGGCCAGACGTTGGTTCGTCCATGATCAACAGTTCCGGGTCATGAGCCAACGCCAGCGACAAAGCAACCTTCGCACGCTGTCCCTTTGATAAGTGCTTGACCTTTTGGTCCATCTGAATCTGGTATCGCTTGCACAGGTCTTCGTAAGTGGGCCAGAATGAGTTTTCATAGAATGATCCCGCAAAGCCACCGATCTGAGAAACCGTCATCCAGTCATACAGCGGTGGGGAGTCGCTGACATAACCGATGCGGCGACGGATCTGCTGGGCGTCCCGTGTTGGATCCAGTCCACAGGCTCGGCACGTTCCCGACGTCGGTTTTTGAAACCCCGTCAGAATCCGAATCATGGTCGTTTTGCCTGCACCGTTTTCACCCAACAAGGCAAACACGGTCCCAGCGGGGATGGTCAAGTCAACGCCTCGCAACGCATGGCAGCGCCGAAATCGCATGGTCAGTTGGCTGATGTCGATGATCGGATCCATGAGCTTGTCTCCCGGTTATGAATAGAAAAGACTGGGCTTGGTGGAAAAAGGCAAAAAAGGGACGGCTTGCGGAGTTAGTCAGCGGACTGACCGTTCGTTGAGTCCGCGGATGATTGCAACGCAGTCGGTGTGCGCTGCGCCAGATCATCGAGATGCGATTGCACGTAGCTTTCGATCTGAGTGCGGCTGAGGCCAGCGTTCCAGGCTTCGGTCATGATCGCACCGATCCGTTCGTTGACCACCATTTCGCGATCCTTGCGGCAATGCTTGGGCGCTTGCTCGCAGACCACCATGCCGCGTCCTCGCAACGCTTCGATCACTCCGTCGGTTTGCAATTGATTGAAAGCACGGGAAACCGTGTTTGGATTCAAAGCCACCTGCTGGCTAAGCATTCGAACGCTGGGCAAGAGTTGTCCGGGCCTTAACGTTCCAGACGCAATCGCGAACTTGATTTGTCTGACGAGTTGCAAATAAATCGCCGTATCGCTGTGGACATCGATCGAAAAGTACATGGCATTGCCTGTCGGTGTTCTGGAGTACCAGTGTGCTAGGTGCGTAGTACACCAGCCAGGTGAGTCAGGTCAAGCTTTTTTTCAAAAAATTGGTCGCCTCCCCAAAGCCGTTGCATTGCCGCGCTAGTCCCCAATGGAATCCCGCACCTTTCAACGTCGGGTGCGTGCAAGCACGGCAACCTACAGGCTGCGTTTAACTTGGTGCGTGCGGGCACCCCGCAGGGCGGTGATGGAATACAATGTGTTTCCTCCCCATCACGCTTCTTTTACTGGAACTGTGTCGCCACTGTCTGCTATGCGGTCTCTACCTTTCTACCCCAAGCCTTTTGATGCTTCGAAGTTTGTTTATTGTTTGTTTCGGGTTCCTGCTTCAGGTGACGTTGATCAACGTTGTTTCTGCGCAGGCTGCTGAGGTTCAAAGCGGTGCAGCGACTCAATCCGCCAAAGCGAAGAATGTCTTGTTCATTGTCTGTGACGACTTGAACACGCATGTGCAGCCGGCTGGCTATTCTCCGATCACCACGCCAACCTTGTCGGGGCTGGCTGCCCAATCGCTGACGTTTACGCATGCGTTTTGCCAGTATCCCGTTTGCGGCCCCTCCCGAGCGTCAATGCTATCCGGGCTGTACCCGCAGTCTTCCGGTGTACTGAATAATACGGACGATATTCGTCGTCAGCGTCCCGGGACGGTCACTCTGCCACAGCACTTTAAAGAGCACGGTTACTGGACCGGCTGTGTTGGCAAGGTCTTTCACAGCCCCAGGCATGAACATGGCAATGTGGCTTGGAACGAGTTTCATCGTTTTAGCAATGATGAATTGCCCGTGGTGACGCAAGCGCGGCTAGCCTTTGAAGCAGACAATGGTTCGGTCGAAGACCCCAAGAACCGCCGCCGATGGCGCGAGATCCAGAAACAGGTGGCGGCCAAGCTAGACGCTCAAACACCGCCAGGTTACGGGCCCAGCGGGTTGCAGGACGATCAGCACAAGGACGGCAAGAATGCGCGGCAGGTTGCCAAATGGTTGACCGACGATGCCTTTGGTGACAAGCCATTCTTCATTGCCTGCGGGATTCAAAAGCCGCACGTGCCGTTTCTGGCGCCCCAGAAATACTTCGACATGTACCCACCGGAAAAGATTGAATACACAGCGGATCGTAGAAATTTGTGGGACAGTCTTCCCAAGTCGGCGATCAGCAAACGCTATGAAGCGTTCGGGTTTGAGCTGGGCGTCGAAAACGATGCGCTGCGACGCGAGTACATGCAGGCCTATCACGCGTGCATCTCTTTCATTGATGCACAGTTGAGCATCGTCGTCAACGCTTTAAAAGACAGTGGTCACTGGGAGGATACGATCATTGTGTTTACCAGTGATCATGGTTATCACTTGGGCGATCACTTTTTGTGGGGCAAGGTGACCTTGTTTGACATTGGTGCCAAGGTGCCGTTTATCATTCGAGTGCCCGGGTCCACTCAGGGCGGGACCAAGAGTCAAGCGATGGTAGAGTTGATCGATGTTTATCCGACGCTCAGTGATTTGGCCGGGTTGCCATTGCCAGCGCATTTGCAAGGCCGTTCGCTGCGTCCCCTGCTTGCCGATCCAGTGCGGACGGGGCAAACGAAGTTCGCCTACAGTGTTGTCAGTCGCGGTCCAAAGCTCGGTTACGCGATCCGCAATCAGCGTTGGCGGTATGCCAAGTGGCCCGATGGCGAGGAGTTGTATCATCTGACGCGTGATCCAATGGAAAAGCACAATCTGGCCGGCAAAGAGCATGTCAGCGAGCGTCTGTTGGAGATGCGTGAAGTCCTGGCACAGCGGCAAAGGGAAGCTGCCGCGCGGCGCAATCAAACGCAGTCGGTTCAGCCGTAACCGTTTCCCAAGCTCGCAAAACACGACTCCGAGTCGTACACCCCTATCCTGTTTCTCATCGAATTTCGCCATGGTTGATCCAATGACAAAGCTATTCTCCTGCATCGCTACGGGGTTGCTTCTGCTGATGAATTCATGGTGCTCTGCTCAGCAACAGGGTCCCGGCATGCGCTCGATTCCTCACTGGGGAATGGCCTTTGATTTGGCTGGCGACTGTGAGTTCATTGCGGAAAGCGGCAAGTTATCCATCGTTGTGCCTGGCTCTGCGAAGCCACATGGGCTGAGTCCCAGTTTAGGCAGCGATAAGGCACCGCGTGTTTTGCAGAGCGTTCGGGGTGACTTTACCGTGACGGTACGCGTTGACGGCACGTTCGAACCGACGAAGGAATCGACACAGCGTGCGCGGATCGGATACAACGGTGCGGGGCTATTGGTGATGGCAGATGAACGCAATTTTGTGCGAATTGAGCGTGCCGGTTTACATCGCCCCAATGGCAGCGAGGCTGACTTCATCAATTTTGAAATGCACGTTGATGGAAAACTGCAGCGTTATGGTTTGCCAAAAGATTTCCCAACCGATGGCAGCAAGCCCACTTGGCTGAGGCTTGAACGAAAGGGCGATGTGATGCTCGGATCGATGAGCCATGACTTAGAGACCTGGCATGCAGGAGAGCCCAAGAAGCTAATCGCCGAGGCATGGCGAAACGAAGAGGCCTTAGTGGGCGTCGTGGCCATCAGCAATTCGCGAATTCCGTTTCGTCCGAGCTACTCAAGCTTGTTGATTAAACGGGACAATCGATCGGTCGTGCAAGACCCCAGTGTCAAGCCGGTCGCAAAGCCAGCAAGTCCGGGGTCTCGGCTGCGATTTATAGATCGCTTGCGTTTGAGAGTCCGTCGCTAGTTTAGGCTTGTTGATTGAGCGTCCTCGGTGTGCGTGTCAACTTCATCGGTGCGTGCAATCACGGCACCCTGCGAACTGGCAACTCAGCCTGCGGGATGATTAGCAGTGCTCTGCCAGAGCCTTTGCTGTCAGGCTGACGTCTTGCGAATGGCTGATCAACTGTTGCGGCGTTCCGGAGGCAACAATTGATCCTCCCTTGTCGCCGCCGCCGGGGCCAAGGTCGATGATGTGATCTGCAGAGAGCATTAGTAAGGGATTGTGTTCGATCACGATCAGTGAATGGCCGTCGTGAATCAGCGCGTCCATGCAGTCGACCAGTCGCACCAAGTCATCGTCATGCAGTCCGGTCGTTGGTTCATCCATCACAAACAGCGTTCGCTTGCGTGAGCTGGATGCCAAGAACTCCGCCAGCTTCAATCGTTGTCCCTCGCCACTGGATAATGTGGAAGCGGACTGGCCGAGGCTAAGGTAGCCCAGCCCGACGTCCAGCATGCGCTGCAGTTTTGTTTGCACTTTTTCCGCGCCGCGAAAAAATTCGAACGCTTCGGCGGCACTCATGTTCAGCGCGTCGGCAATCGATCGGTCACGATAAGTGGCTTTCAGGATGTCGCCTCGATACCGAGTGCCGCGGCATTCAGGGCAGCGCATTTGCACGTCGGCCAGGAAGTGCATGTCGACTTGCAGCACACCGGCACCTTCGCATTCGGGGCACTGGCCCTTGGCATTGTTAAAGGTAAAGTGGCTGGCGGTCAGCCCGCGTCGTTGGGCTTCACCGGTTGCGGCAAAGACCTTGCGAATCGGATCAAAGACCTTCAGGAACGTTGCCGGGCAGCTGCGCGGTGAGCGGCTGATGGGCGATTGATCAACGGCGATGCATTGTTGAATCTGCCCGACTCCGGTGAGCGATTGGTAGGGCAGGCAGGGCAGGGTGGTTTGTTTCTTGCGAGTCTGAATCGCGGGCAGCAGGGTGTCCACGACCAGTGAGCTCTTGCCGCTTCCCGAAACACCAGAGACCACACAGAGCACGCCCAGTGGGAATGCCACATCGACCGACTGAAGGTTGTGGCCGCTGGCGCCTTTGAGTACCAATTCGGCAGTGGATTCACGCGGCGAGTGTGACCGCAGCGTTTGTCCGCGATCGCGTCGCAAGTACATGCCGGTCAGGCTAGTCTTGCTCTTGGCGATCTGCTTGGGAGTGCCTTGAAAGACGACCTCACCGCCACCGACTCCCGCACCTGGCCCAATTTCTACCACCTGATCGGCCGCGCGAAGCATCTGCTCGTTGTGTTCGACAACGATCACGGTATTGCCACGATCACGCAAACCATGAACGCAGTCGATCAGCGGAGTCACATCACTGGGGTGGAGTCCAGCGGTGGGCTCGTCAAGAACGTACAACATATTGACCAGGCTGCCGCCGAGCGCGGCCGTTAACGCCACCCGCTGAGTCTCACCGCCAGAGAGCGTTCGCAACGGTCGTTCAAGTTGCAGGTACCCCAGGCCAACCGACTGCAGGTAGCCCAGTCGATCGCGGATCTGCCGCAATGGTTCAGCTGCGATTTGTTGCTCGCGCGATTCGATCTCCGTGCGATCCAGAAAGCTGGCCGCTTGGTCCGCTGTCATCGCAAACAGGTCGGCAATGGTTTTGCCTTGCAAGCGATACGCCAACACACTTGGCTTGTAGCGTTTGCCATCACAGACGTCACAGGTTCGGTAGCTGCGATAGCGAGACGCAAAGACACGCACGTGCATCTTGTATTTTTTGCGATCAAGCCACTTGAAGAAACCGCTTAGCCCGCCGAACTGACGTGCGGGTACACCCTCGTGGATGAGTTGAAGGTGTTTCTTTTTGAGCTTGCGATACGGGATGTCAACGGGGATGTCGTAATCATCGGCCAGTTCCAGCAGTTCTTCGCGTTCATGGGAATAGGACGGCGTGTTCCATGGTTCGATGGCGCCTTCTGCAAGCGTTTTGTCCTTGTTCGGGACGATCAAATCCATGTCAAAGTCAATCAATTCACCAAAGCCTTCGCACTGAAAGCAGGCACCGAGTGGATGATTGAAGTTAAACAAGCGCGGCACGGCATCCGGGTAATCCAAATCGCAAGCGTCACAGCGCCGTTGTTCGCTGATGATTTGCTGTTGCCAGGTTTGATCATCGATCGAGACCAAGCGATCGCCCTGATTGACTTCGGCGTCCTTGCTATCGTTCTCATCGAGTTCAGTTCGATTGCCGCCAATTCGATGGTCTTCAGTCAGGCCGCTCGGTGACAGTGAAAGGATCGTGGCGCGTCCGTGCCCTTCGCCCATCGCGGTCTCCAGGGATTCCGTCAATCGCGCCAAGTCCGTGCTGGCGGAAACGCGATCGACAATCACGGTTGCTTCGACGCCCTCGCGCTTGATTGCTCCAGCGAGCGTCTTTCGATCCGAGTCAGTCAGGTGATACGTTCGCTGGCCGAGAATGAGTCGCTGATAGCCGTCTTGCTGCAAGCCCAACAGGATCTCGCCGCCAGCGGTTCGGTCGGGCAACCAAATCGGAAATCCAATCATGTGCCGCGAGCCACGCCCTTGTAGCTGCGCGGCGACTTCGGAGGGATCGTCTGCCCGGACCAGTCGCCCGCAACGGTAACAGGACAGGGTCGCCGCTTTGGCGTATAGCAAACGCAGGTGGTCTGCGATCTCGGTCGCTGTGCCAACTGTGCTGCGATTGGTTTTCGAGCCGCCTTGTCGCGTGACAGCGATCGCCGGTGGGATGCCCGTGATGGAATCGCAGTCAGGTTTATCCAGCCGCGCCAGGAATTGCCGTGTGTATGCCGTGAAGCTTTCGATGTACGCGCGCTGGCCTTCAGCGTACAGCGTGTCCAGAGCCAGCGAAGTCTTGCCGCTGCCGGACAGACCACACAGGGCGATCATCTTGCCGCGCGGTAAGTCCAGGTCGATCGACTTTAAATTGTGCACTCTGCACCCGCGGACCGAAATCGTGTCTTGCGCAGTCAGTGCGGTGCTCTTGGTTGCAGATCTCTTGCGTGCCACTGCCGGGTGTCCGTCTTCAGGAAATGGATGGTCGCGTCAGTGTAAGGCGACGTGGTGGCTGGCACCATGAACCCTTGGGGGGCTAGACGCTGTTTTTTGATCCAGGCGTGGTTTCATCAGTCCGTCATGGCCCTTTGGGTCGCTCTCTGTCGAATTCGCCGTTGGCGATTGGGCCGCTGGTCTCCGCTCGTGGTCAAGCGGCAAATGCCTGGGCACCATCGCTGCTGGCTGTCTGTTAATCCCCCGAACCGACAAAAAACGCCTAGAGTTACGGTCGAGTTGTTTCTCTGCCTGTCGCAGGAACCCGAAAGTCGAGCTAAAATGAACCGCGGAGTCCACACGCGGCAAACACTTGTTGGCCGGGAATCACCACAGTGAGCCGGTGCAAATGTCGATCCTGGTTCAGTGCTCAAGCCAAAACACGGCGGAATCGTCGCGGTCAGGCTGCGGGTCGTGGCGTCCCCAAAGGTCGATCCAATGCAGATCGTTCCGCTTGCGGTTGCCAGTGTGTCTTCCAATCAATCGAATTCGCGTGTGCAGATGGATGCTGCCAAGCGATCGATCTCGTCTCATCAAAGTTGTCTAACCAGCGAAAAAGGCCCTCCATATGAGCCAAGTCAGTCAAGACTATCCAGACCTACTGTTGCGACGCGGTACCATCAGCCTGGATCAGCTCTCCGAAGCCGAAGGCGTTGCCAGAGAGCAGGGCCTTGACGTCGGTGAAATCTTGGTGCAGATGGAATATGCCTCGCCCGAGCAGGTGACCTCGGCGATGGCCGAGTTTCACAAAATCCCCTTTGTTGACCTTCGCGAGCACCGAATTCCCGACGAAGTCATCGAATTGGTCCCCGAAGCGGTCGCGCGCGAAAACCTAGTGCTGCCCTTTAGCAACGAAGACGGCGCACTGCAGATTCTGATCTCCAACCCCTTCGATCTGGAGACCATCGAAAAGCTGCGATTCATCCTGAACCGGAAAATCGAAACCGCACTGGCCCCCAAAGAGGCGATTCAGGGGGCGATTCACCATTATTACGGGCAGATTGAAGGTGAATCGGCTGACTCGATCCTGCAAGAATTCACCGACACCGCCATCGACTTCACCGAAACCTCCGGGATGGAAACCGAGGAAGCGGACGATAACGACGACTCGGCAGCGCCCGTGATTCGGCTGGTCAACCTGATGATCCAAGAAGCCGTTCAGTTGCGGGCCAGTGACATTCACGTCGAGCCGTTTGAAGATCGCATTCGAATTCGCTATCGAATTGATGGCGTCTGTGTGGAGCGGGAAAGTGCCCCCCGGCGGATGCTCTCCGCATTGATCGCCCGCATCAAGATTCTGTCCAAGATCGACATCTCCGAAAAACGACGCCCCACTGATGGGCGGATCAAAATCACCGTCGGTGACAAGCAGCTTGACCTTCGCGTCAGCATCATTCCCACCAACCACGGCCAGTCCTGTGTGATGCGGGTCCTGGATAAAGACAACATCAAAGTGGGGGTGAGGCAGCTCGGTTTGAGTCAACGCGATTACCGAACCTTCAACTCGCTCATTCGTCGGCCCAACGGGATCATTTTGGTCACCGGGCCCACGGGGTCTGGAAAGACCACCACGCTGTATGCGGCGATGAACTCGCTGAACCGGCCCGACCGCAAGATCATTACGGCCGAGGACCCCGTTGAATATTACCTGCCGGGGATCAACCAGGTCGAAGTTCGGCACAGCATCGGACTGGACTTCGCGCTGATTATTCGAAGTATGTTGCGGCAAGCCCCAAATATCATCCTCGTCGGCGAAATGCGAGATGAGGAGACAGCTTCGATGGGAATCCAGGCGTCTTTGACAGGACACCTGGTATTCAGTACACTACACACGAACGATGCGCCCAGTGCTGTGAGCAGGATGGTGGATATTGGAGTGCCCGGTTACATGGTCGCCAGCTCGGTGATCGCGATCCTGGCTCAGCGTTTGGTGCGGACGATTTGCCCTCGCTGCAAGGTTCGCTACCAGCCCTCCGAAGCGGTGATTGCCGATTCGCAAATGCCGCCGGAGATGGTTGAGCAAGCAGAATTCTCGCGCGGCAAAGGCTGCCCGTATTGTGCTCGCAGTGGCTACCGCGGACGGATCGGGATTTACGAGTTGATGATCATCAATGGCAAGATTCGCGAACTGATGTTCGCCGGCGCCGATACCAACACGCTGCGAGTTGAGGCGATAAAATCCGGGATGTCGACGCTTTATGCCGATGGCATGCTGAAGGTGATCCGTGGCGTGACAACCTTTGACGAGGTGAACCGGGTGGCCAAGCGAACCGAGCAAGAAGAGCTGGCGATGAATCACTTGGTCAAAGATTTGGACTCGCTCTAAGCCCGTCGCATCGCTTGGCTGCGCGGCTTGTGTGGGATCTGCCGCTGGCAGCAAACAGGCTGGCCTTGCCGGCGGAGCGAGTCGGATTGGCTGTTGTCCTGCACCGCGGGGCAAAGGCCGAAGGGACCGAGTTCAAACCGGGCCAGCCAGCGAGCGTTTGCAGGCCTGGCAGAGGGGGGTAAGTGATTGTGTGGCGGATCGATTGGGTCCGTTTTTTGAAGTTTTCCAGCAGCCGTGTGATAATGGCTGCACCGGGAGCCAGATCGGCTCTCCTTTTCCTCTTCTTTTCATCACCAATGGCCTACTGTACATCCTCCGGTATCGGTCTAGCCCGAAGCGGTCCGATTCAGCCACCTCGCTGTGTACCTCGCTGGCGACCTCAGCCTGTATTTCAGCGGAGTGTTAATGCGGTGCTACCGTTTTGCAGCGGCGCTCGGTTTTTGGCTGCTCCGCTGGGGCCGAATCCAGCGATCGGGCCAGCCCCGAAGGATTCTGGGCGCGGCTTGCTGATTGGCCGGGGGGACACGGTTGCGACCGAGAAGGGATTCGGTAGCATTCCCCACGAAACAACCTTTGGAAAGACGCTGAGGTAATTTGGAATGGCTGGGATCCTAATTGACAAACTGTTGCAAGCTGCTGTGAAGCAGGGTGTCAGCGACATTCACATTGTCGTGGGGCAACCACCGGTGTTTCGCTTGCATGGTCGCATGCGAAAACTGGAAACCAAAACGCTTGAAGGCGAAGACGCAGTGGCGTTGATGAAGTCGATCACGCCTGAACGTTGCCAGCGTGAATTGCAAGAGTCCGGTAGTGCTGACTTTGGTTTTGCCTTTGGCGAACTGGCTCGTTTTCGGGTCTCGGTTTTCAAGCAGCGCGGTTTCATTTCCATGGTGCTGCGTCAGATTCCCAATGACAAGCTGACTCCGGAACAACTGGGCCTGCCCGATTCGGTGGTCAAGATGGTGCACCGGCCTCGCGGCTTGTTCTTGGTCACCGGTCCGACCGGTTCCGGGAAATCGACCACGCTGGCGAGTCTGATCAACTTGCTCAATGAAACGATCGATCACCACATCATCACGATCGAAGATCCGATCGAGTTTTACCACGACCATAAAATGAGCACGATCAACCAGCGTGAAGTTGGTGTGGACGTGCCCAGTTTTTCCGAAGCCATTCGGCGTGCATTGCGACAAGACCCCGACGTGATTCTGGTCGGTGAGTTGCGTGACTTGGAAACCATCGAAGCGGCGATCAGTGCTGCGGAAACGGGACACGTGGTCTTTGGCACGCTGCACACCAACAGCGCTCAGGGGACGGTCAACCGGATCATTGATGCTTTCCCCGGGAACTTGCAGGACCAAATTCGGACTCAGTTGGCCAGTACCTTGATCGGTGTGGTCGCTCAGACCCTGCTGCCTCGCGTCGGTGGCGGTCGTTGTGCGGCTTACGAAGTCTTGGTGGTCACCCCCGGTGTCTCCAACTTGATTCGTGAAAACAAGACCTTTCGGATCAATAGTGCCATGCAGACTGGAGCAAAGTTTGGCATGCAGCTGATGGACGATGCTTTGTTTAACCACTGGAAAGCAGAGACCGTTTCCATTGAAGATGTCTTGGCAAAAGCTCATCGCCCGGATGACTTGGCCAAGCGAATCGTCCAGGCTCGCAAAGGCCTTGCCGATGTATCGTCGCCGGTCGGCGATGACGATAACGCTCGCTGATTCAACAAACAACTTTGACGCAAGACGCATTTAGACACCTTCTCCTCCCTAAGACAGCATTATGGCCCAACGTCGTATCGGACAGATTCTGGTTGACCTTGGTTTTTTAACCGACGAGCAACGTGACATCGTCCTGGAAGAACAGGAACAGCAGCCTGGTGCGCTGTTTGGAAAAGTTGCTGAAGAGATGCAATTGGTCACCGAAGATCAATTGGTTCAGGCATTGGCAGAGCAGATGTCGATGCAAACCGTCTCGCTCGAAGAGATCGAGCTGTCGGCCGACCTGTTGGGGCGAATTACCGAAACCATGGCACAGCTCTACCGAGTCGTGCCGATTCGATTTGAAGACAATCTGCTGACGGTCGCCACCTGCGACCCCCAGAACTTGAGCATCCAGGATGAGCTGCGAACGTTCCTCGGTCACGACATCGAAATGTTGGTCGCCACCGAGCGGGACATCGACCAAACCATCGGACGCTACTACGACAGTGAATCCGAAAGCGTTGAGAAGCTGGTTCAGCAACTGGCCGAAGACGAAGAGCTGAAAGCAGCGATTTCGGCACTCGATGGCGAAAAGTTCAACATCACCGACGCCGAACAGTTGGCGGATTCCGCCCCCGTGCGGCGGCTGCTGAACATGGTCTTGCTGTTGGCCATTAAAGACCACGCCAGTGACATTCACATGGAGCCGTTTGAAGACGAGTTCCGGATTCGCATCAAGGCGGAAGGCGTGCTTTATGAAATGGTTCCGCCGCCACGTCACTTGGCGTTCGCGATCACCACGCGGATCAAGGTGATGGCGAACCTGGACATCGCCGAACGCCGCCTGCCACAAGACGGACGAATCGAACTGATGGTCGGTGGCCACCCGGTTGACTTGCGAGTCAGCGTGCTGCCAACCATGTTTGGCGAAAGCGTCGTCATGCGAGTGCTTGACCGCTCGGTCGTCAACCTGTCACTCGAAAACGTCGGGATGGATGAAGACACCATCAACACGTTCCGCAAAGTCATCGATCGCCCCAACGGCATTATCTTGGTTACCGGGCCCACGGGATCTGGTAAAACCACCACTTTGTATTCGTCCTTGTCCGAAATGAACGACGTCAAGGACAAATTGATCACCACCGAAGACCCCGTCGAATACGACATCGATGGGATCATTCAGATCCCGATTGATCATGATGTGGGCGTGACCTTTGCTTCGTGCCTGCGGGCCATCTTGCGGCAAGATCCAGACATCATCCTGGTCGGCGAGATTCGTGACTTGGAAACCGCCGAGATCGCGATCCAAGCCGCGCTGACCGGTCACTTGGTGTTCAGCACCCTGCACACCAACAGCGCACCGGCAACCGTCACCCGTCTGAAAGACATGGGCATTCCCACCTTCATGACCTGTGCGACCGTCGAAGCCATTTTGGCACAACGCTTGGTTCGGAGGATCTGCACCAAGTGCCGTGAAGAAACCAGCCCCAACGTTGAACTGTTGATGGAGCTGGGGATGACCAAAGACCAGATTGCTGGCAAATCCTTCTTTAGAGGTTCCGGTTGCGATCAATGCAATAACACCGGCTACAAAGGACGGATTGCTTTGTTTGAACTGATGATCATGAACGACAAAATCCGTGACATGATCATGTCCAATTGCTCAACGGATGATTTGCGTGACGAAGCCGAGCGCGACGGAATGGTCACGCTGCGTGAGGCCGGTTTGAATATGGCCTACGATGGCGTCACCACCTTGGATGAAATCGTTCGCGAGACTGTTTCCGATTAAGGTTTGCGTTTGCAACCTATTTAAGTTCCTGACACCTTTTATTAACTTGAACCCGATAACGAACTGATCAACCAACCGGCCCAGCGAATGACGCAGCGACTGGCCCAGCGACTGGCCCAGCGACTGGCCCAGTCCACTCGCTGCTGAGCAAGCCGCATTCGCTGTGTTGCGAATGCCGCCTTGCAAGGGGCTGCCTGAGGGTAGCCTGACTGCCCTGTGGCAGCGTTGTTTGATCCGTTCCCGTTCAAAGGCGAATCACTATGCCTACCTATTTATTCGAAGCGATGGATGCGGCCGGACAGGAAATCCGGGACGAGATCGATGCCGCAACCGAAGAAGAGGCGCAAACGACTATTCGGCAGATGGGATACTTCGTCACGAAGATCTCCGTCAAGAAAGAGGCTGCGACGGCTGCCTCTGGGCCGAAGAAAAAACGCGGGTTCGCCATCGGTGGCGCCAAAACAAAACACATCTGTGCCTTCACTCGCCAGTTGTCCATTCTGCAGGATGCCGGCCTGCCAATTCTTCGCTCGCTGAAGATCCTGGAAAATAACCAGAAGCCCGGCAAGTTGAAGTTCGCCTTGATGGACGTCTGTGAAGAGATCGAAGGCGGGGCCACGCTCAGTGAAGCGATGGCCAAGTCGCCCAAAGTCTTCAGCCGACTGTATGTCAACATGATCAAGGCTGGCGAGGCCGGTGGTGCGTTGGAAACCATCCTGCAGCGGCTGGCAGAGTTCCTTGAGCAAGCCGAATCGCTCAAGCGTAAAGTCAAAGGCGCCCTGATCTACCCGATCGTGGTGGCGATTGTCGCGGTCGGCATTCTGGCTTTGATCATGATTTTGATCGTGCCAACCTTCAAAGAGATGTTTGAAGAGTTCGATCTAACACTGCCCGCCCCAACGTTGCTGTTGATCGCCATCAGCGATTACCTGGCCAAGTTCTTTTGGCTGCTGTTCGTGATCCCGGTGATGTTCTTGCTGTTCGTCAAACTGCTACGAAAATTCAGGCACGGGCGGATGGGCTTTGACATGTTTATCATCAAAGTGCCGATCTTTGGTGGCCTGATCGAAAAGAACATCCTTGCCCGTACCACGCGAACATTGGGCACCTTGGTCAGTAGTGGTGTGCCGATTTTGGAAGCGCTGAACATTACCCGTGAAACCTCGTCCAACGCGATCTTCGAACGTTTGTTCACGCGGGTCAGCGACGCGGTGAAAGAAGGTGAAGTGATCAGTAAGCCGATGAAGGAGAAAAGCGAATTGGGCTTTCACCCAATGGCGCTGTTCTTCTTTGCCCTCTTTGGCAGCTTTCCCGGGCTGGTCTTGCTGTCGGTGGCCTTGACCAGTCGCTCAAGTGCCCTGGCTGAGACGCCGGGAACGTTGGAGCTGCTGAACCAAATGGCTGCCGGTGGGGCCGCTCTGGGTGCCGTGGCCGCATCCCTGTGGTACATGCTGAAGATCAAGTCTCGGATCGTCAACGATCTGGTCGTCAACATGGTCGACGTCGGTGAAGAGACCGGCGAATTGGACACCATGCTTTACAAAGTGGCGGACACCTACGACGAAGAAGTCCGCACGATGACCGATGGTTTGACCGCGCTGATTGAACCATTGATGATCGTGTTCCTCGGTCTGACGGTTGGTTTTATCGTGATCAGCTTGTTCCTGCCGTTGATCTCCCTGATCACCAGCCTCAGTTAAACCATTCAAGCCATTGGCGGCCTTGCCAGGCACAACGTCCTTGCCTGGTGGCCGCAGAGTCAATGCTGACAAACTGAATTCAAATCCTAGCGGTCCGATTGAGTCGATTTGATCAGCCCGCTGCACACCGGAAACGGTGCCAGAGACAAACTACGCTTCCTTAACCGGGGTCAAGAAAACGATGAACGTTCTACGAAGCACGATAGCGCGGCGACAGGCTGGCAAGCCGAATCGACACGCGTTCACCTTGGTCGAATTACTGGTGGTTATCGCCGTGATCGGCGTGTTGGTTGGATTGGCGATTCCCGCCATCGCCCGTGCTCGCCGAACGGCGATCGCATCTGCGATGAAGGCCGAAGTGACCAACATCGAAAACGGGATCAATTCGTACAACACCAAGTACGGAGACTATCCGCCAGACATGATGTCCTGGCCGATCGTGCGTCGTCACTACTTGAAAATCTTCCCCGACATCGCCCAAAGTGAACTCAATCTGCTCTTCCGTCTCTGTGATACCTTGCCCGATAACGACGCCAACCAGATGAGCGCGATTTCTGCGTTGACCTGGAACGGTGCCGTGCTCGATCGAGCGGAAGCCGTCGTGTGGAACCTGGGTGGTTTCAGCAGTGACCCGCAGTATCCATTCACTGGCAGCGGTGGCCCGCTGTTGATCGTCGATCCGGCGGTAAGCCGCGAGAATCCTTTGAACGTGGAATACAACCCCAGTCGGGTTGCCCCCATCGTTGAGTTCGAAGCCAGTCGTTTATCGCTGGTTGCCAAGGATCCCAGCGTTGTTGGATCGCGGTACTTGAGCTTGGACGACGACTTGCTTGGGAACGACGTTTTCCCAACCTATGTTCTGCGTGAAGGCCAAAGTCCCATTGTTTACTTCGACTCACGTACCTACCGCTTTAACGCTGGCGATGAGTCAAACGGGAGCTACCTGTTTAACGCTTACGCTCGCACAACATCAGACACGCCGTCTGGCTTCGACGCCATTCGTCCGGTCGTTTCCATTAACCCTGGCAAGAATGCGACGGCTGCATCCTATGGCACCGCGGCCAATGCCTTGACGGCCTGGTTGTTCGAGAACCCACGGACCTTCCAAGTGCTGGCACCGGGTCTGGATGGTTTATACGGCGGGGTTTCGGACTCTGATCTTGGTGCCGACGCATCGAATGCCCCACCGGTTTATTGGCAGTCATCTGGCCAGCTGGTCGATACGGGCTTGGCGGGTTCCGCATCAACGCCTGCGGAGCTGTTGGCTCGTACACCTGGCGGCGCCTTGATTCAGCGTTTTGACGTCACTGGTCTGAGTGGTTTCGGAGTCTCCGGCAATCCGTTCCAAGACAACATTTGCAACTTCCTCTCCGGCACATTCATCGACAGCATCGAGTAAGCGGATGACATTCGGAGCACGCAAGAGAAGGTTGAACATGGAAATTAATCGACGCCTAACGACAACACCGCCAGCGCGCCCAGTGCGTTCGCGCTTGGCAACCGGTTTCACGCTGGTCGAGTTGCTGGTCGTCATCACCATCATGGGCATCCTGGCCGGTGTACTTGCTCTGGCTCTGGCTTCGGCGATGAGTGACGCCAAGGCCAACCGAGCCAAGACTGAATTGGCGACCGTTGGTACGGTGATCCAAGGGCGGATGAGTGAAATCTCGTTGGCACCAATCAATTTCGTTTACGGCCCAGCCGGTAGCATTGGTGTTCCATTTGGTGGTGGCGTGCCTCCGTTGTCTAGCACTGCCCTAGCTGGCTGGGACGCGTTTGCGGCTCAAGAGCGTGCCAGAGCAATCATGTTAGCCCGACGAGATGTTGCGCGGATGGCGTTGCCCGAGTGTCAGGCGGATTTGCTTTATCCGCCCGCCACGATTCAGTTCCGATCGTGGAACAATTCGGTCCAGAAGTTAAGGGATCTCAATGGGAACAATGCTCCAGTGAGTTTTGTGACGAACGCTGTTCAGGTGAAGCCACCTTCACAGTGGAACCAAATGCGTAGCTTGGTCGGATTGTTGTCCGCCGAAGAGCTTGACGCGCAGTATGGTGCTGCGAATCCCGCCACGCGTCCCGAAGATGACGCAATCGCAATTGCCACCAATGACGCGACGTTCAACACCTTGGTGCGCACGCGCATTGATGGCACGTTGATGACCTGGACTCGGCAGCACGAATCCGCTGAATGCCTGTATCTCATCCTGGCCACAACCAATCTGCACAACGGCAAGGCGATCGACAACATTCCCTCCGACCGAATCCGCGACACTGACGGCGATGGCATTCCCGAGATCTTGGATCCCTGGGAGAAGCCTTATGCGTTCATTCGTGAACCGATTGGACTCCGTTCACCCGCGATCAAGAACTTTCGCCCCTCCGGCGCGAATGTCGCCGAGCAATTCCCGGTGGATCCAGATCCGATGGATTTTCTGGTCAGCGACGTGCGCTACGAAGCTTCAGTGGTTTCTTCGGAATGGCCGATTTATTTGCCTCCAGTTGTGATTAGCTCCGGTCGTGACAAGGCCTTTGGAATCCGTTTACCTTTTTTGGATGACGATGAGGATGGTGTACCGGAGAGTGGTGTGTCGGCGCAGTACAGCAGCTCGGTGGTTCACTTCGAATCTGGATCGGTCGGCCCAATCTATCCCTTGGAAACCGGTGGTGGCACGTCGCTTTGGCGATACCCGGACCCGTACTACAACGTTTCTCTGACAGACGTCACATACAACGGTGCATTCAATTTCAGTGCTGCCATGATTGCGCAGTCCAAGCAAGGTGCTGGACTTGGTGGCATTCTCGATCCCGAGACAGCATCGGACAACATTACATCGCTTGACGCAGGATTCTGATTGATGATCAAAAACTGGACGGGCGATGGTCCTCGACGCATTGCCTTTACGATTATTGAGCTGCTGGTGGCGCTAGCGATCGCGACATTGCTAACCGCGATCGCGTTGCCTTCACTGAAAGAAGGGATGCGTACATCATCTTTGTCTCGCAGTGCTGGGATCGTGCAGGGCGCGTTCGTCAACGCCCGGGCTCAAGCGATTCGTACCGGCCGGCCGTTCGGCGTTGTGATTGAACGGATCCGCCGAAGTATTGGTGATGGAACTGCGGATCAGTTGGACTTCTTTGCCGCAAACTATGCGACTCGAATGTATTACGTTCAGTCGCCAATCGAGTACCGTGGTGATACCGAAGATGCGGTCTGCTATCCCGTCTTTCAAACCGCTGCGAGTACGCCTTTGCCAGGCATTGCGGCGCCGCAGTTTTTGGTTGCCCCACGGATCTTTTTCCCGCAGCGTTCGGCTGGATTGCTGTATGCCGCCGCTGGCCCCTCGCCATCGTTGGCCGCACAGAATTTGCTGACGGCGGGCACTCGATTTTCTCTGGGCGATTCTGGTTATGTGTTTGAGATCGAGCGTGCAGAGAAAGTAACCGGTTACACGACGGACATGGTCGACCGTTTGACAGGGGCGTCGGTGTTTCAGTTCAACGAGATCGGAACGCTCGTTGACTTTAACTTTGTTGGAACAACGCCCGAGACGCGCACACAAACTGGTGTCTATCGACCAACCAACCCACTGTTGACGGCGGATTTTCCCGCCGCGCCGCAGCCGGCACAGTTCCATGAGGCTCGATTCCCCGGTGGTATTGAGCCATATCAGGGTATCTCGTTTCGATTCCTGACCAATCCGATCCCGGCTGCATTGGCTCCGGTGACTTTGGTTGGTAAGTCCGTGATTGACTTGTCGATCAGCGGCCCCACCGAAGATCCGTTGGCCTTCGGCACTCAGGCGATTTTTGATTCGACTCCTGGCGTGGATGCCCCCGCCATGGCCGCCAATGTGCAGTTCAATAATATCGCCGTCATGTTTTCCCCCGATGGGAAAGTGGACTCGGTTTACTATGACCAACGGCTTGTCGCTGGAAACACGGTGACCGGTTTTGTGCCACAGCGATTGGTCACCGGAACCACCTTGGCATTTAACGTGGGTTTCGTCGACGGAGTTTTAGATAACATTGATGACGGAGCCCGGTTCCCCGAGCATATTGATGGAACGGACTATCAGGTCACTGGGAATGATTTCCCGCTGAATGATCCGCAACCGCCGTTGGCCTTGGAAGTGTCTCAGACGCCCAACTTTGCCAACACCGATTGTGTTTGGATCAATATTCAGCCCAGCAGTGGGGCGGTGACTCAGGTGGGCGTCGCTGGTCAACCACCACCAGGCGTGTTTTCGAATTATTACGGTTTGGGACCCGTCCCCGGCCAAAGTGCTCGCAACGTGATGCGCTATCGGTTGCTGCAGGCCCGTAAGTTAGCAAGTGGAGGGACCGTCCAGTGAGTGATTCAAATTCGATGCCCATGTTTCGGGTTTTAAGTGACGCATCGCGCCGTGGCATCTCCATCATGGAAGTGCTCTTTGCGGTTGGTGTGTTAACCATTGGTTTGCTTGGCGTGGCAACGATTTTGCCTGTGGCAACCAACAACGCATCCTCATCGCTGCGGGATGACCGATCGGCTGAAGAAGTGAGCAACCGAATTGCATCGGATATTGCCAAACTGAGTCGTTCCATTGATCAATTGGTGATTCCGTATTCTTCCAATGCAGTGGCGGTCGCCAACGGCAACCGTCGTTACGGCAATCTTGACTTTTCACAGCTGCCGGATGCATTCTGTATTGATCCCTGGTTCGTTTCAGCAACAAACAATCTGCGTCTCGTTGGAAACGCGAACGGTTACGATCGGACATTGTTTCCCTGCTATGACCGGAATCATGTTCCCATGGTGGATCCTGCCTTGCCGATTACGGTTTCGCATGGCGTGACGTGGCAATTTCCAGACACCAACGGTCCTAACTTGGTATGGAATACGCCTCGAATGCCTCGTGTTGCGCTGCCCGCTTCGGTCCAGAACTTGGTGCCCGGATTGGCAATGTCGCGGTTGAGTGCATCGACGACGGATGACATGTCGGTTTCGGTGGCGGAAGACTCAACCTTTGGTGCGGGTTTGTTTGTGGTTCGCAGTGATAACGCCATGCGTTCGCTCAGTCGCAGCAACACCGTTGGCCGTTTCTCTTCGATGGTCATGATGAGTCGAATCGCGCCGGGTTCAAACCAATTCAATGCGGCTGTTGTCACGATGCAAGATCGTGAAACGGTGATCGTGCCTGGCGGCGAGACACTTGGAAATGGTGACAGTCTGAAACACCAGTTGCAGCCTTACGCCTCTTTCTATGGTGACGTCCGTCAGCCGCGAGATGAAGAAGCGACCTTTGCTGGCGAAGTTGTCGGTTATGTAACTTACGCCCCGAAGCCCTTTATCGGTGGCGGCGGCGGGGAGTTTGTCTTTTGCACGTCTGCGGCAACGCCACCGAATTTGAAAGAGGGCGGCTGGGTTTGCTTGATGCGACAAGACCACCCACAAAATCCACCCGCGGCGTTTGCCGCATCTCCGTTGGCTTCGATTACCGGCGGTACCGTTCCCGTGTACAACCCGAATCCAGCTGGGCAGTTGAAATTTGGCTGGTTCCAGATCACCGACGTGCCGGAAGACCCGCTGTTGGTGCCTGATGCTGTCCCCTATTACAAAACTCGGATTGCAGTACGGGGTCCGGACTGGGTGTTCCATCCCGCGCAAGTGACAGACGCCTCGCGCACCTTGGGCTCAGGCCCCTACGCGTCGCGCTTTGGAGCACCGCCTGTTTACACCTTTGATGATGAGTTTGGGCATCCGGACTTTGGGACCATCCTGGTATCGATGCCTGATGTTGTCAGCGTCTACCAATTTCCGTTTCGATTCGAATAGTCGAACCTACAAAACACGCACTGCGACGCAATGATTCGTTGCTTATTGATCCCCGCCCGATGCTTCGAAGATTGAAGCCTGCAGGTGTTACACACGGTTTTCCCGCGTCTGTTCAGTACGATGATCAGCCCGCGGGACTAACAGAAATAGTTGTTATGCAAAGATCACCCAACAACCCTCGTCGCGGCATTGTCTTGCTTTTAGTGCTGGGCATGCTTTCGTTGTTCACGGTACTGATCATCAGCTTTGTTGTGTTTAGTTCGCAGAGTGCTGCGACGTCCGCATCAAATCGTGTGAAAAGCGAAACCGTGATCCCAATCAAGATGGCAACTCAAACCGCCCTAGAACAGTTAGTTTCGGGGACGTCAAACCATCGTTCGGCGCTGTATCGCAACAGCTTGCTGGAGGACGTATACGGTGGTTCCTATCAAATGCGCGTGGGCCATTCTCGGCCGAATCCCTCTCGACCGGCTAATGCTCCGCTGGCGGCTCGGACGCCCGGAGGTCTATTGTTGCTTCCTCTCGATGAGGGCACAGGCGAACCTCAAACCACCTTGTTCAAAGTTCCCACCAACTTGGTGCCTTGGAATGAGCCCGGTGCGGCGCCAGCCCCTGGTGCATCCACCATCACCCCAACCAATCGTCTGTTCTTTATGTGGGAACAGCGTCCCGATCTTGATGATAGTTTTACCGGGCGACTGGTCACGTTTGATGAAGGGCCTTTGCGTGGGAGCACCTTCCGCGTGATTCGTTCGTTTGGCAATCGCAATGGTGAGCCTCAGGTTCCGCGACAAGGTTTCTCAGGTCCGCAGACCCAGCCAAACAGGAACGACCTTTGGCCAAACCCTGCTGGTGTGCCGACTCATCCCGACTACGCGGATCCAAGCCTTTACTCACAAGCCGAGTATGACTTAGCTGGCAACTTCGT
This sequence comes from Stieleria bergensis, assembly GCA_007745635.1. GTDB lineage: Bacteria > Planctomycetota > Planctomycetia > Pirellulales > Pirellulaceae > Stieleria > Stieleria bergensis. The sequence goes on along the minus strand of CP036272.1, from coordinate 3,721,547 downwards.
GATTGACCTCTCGGAACGACCCGAAGAGACGATCGAAATTGATGGCATCATTCAGCAGTTGTACTTAGTTGCCAACAACACTCCCAATGCCTTGCTGTTCCATCCTGGACCTGATGGCGCACCAGGCGCGTTGGGTGTCGATGACAATGGAAATGGGACGGTTGATGACTTGGGCGAACTGGGACGGCCCGGCAGCGATGATTATGGGTATCGCTTCACGCTAAACGGCGCACCGTTCCGAGGACGTGGACGCAATGCGTCTGGAAATAATGGTCTCGTTCGAGAAGACGGTAACAATATTGACCCTGCCGCCGCGATTGAGCTGCAGTTCAATGACCGCTTGATCGGTCCCGGTTCGCATGCCGACGTGGATGGGTTGTTAGAACGCGCCGAGCCCAACGAGTCACATGATGCCGCGGACTTCGACAACCTGTTCTTGGCCTTTCAGCCCAGTGATCATCGCCGTGAACTCAATAGTCAGGTTTACGACCCGTTGCGCGTCTTCGACGCAGAGAAGTTTAACCGCAACATTGGTTCCAAGATCATTCCTTCGTTCCACCGTCCGTCGGTCATCAATTACTTGATGAATGCCCCAATCTACCTGCGTGGTGAAAACCCGAATACCGCGCCGCGACGCAATTTCGCGTCGATTGAAACCAGTCCGGATACTTCTGCTCCGGCATTGGACCACGAGCGTTTGGCAGTTCTGATTCAGCGGATTCGTCGTGCGACGATGCGTCCGCTGAATGTGACCCACTTTGCAAGTTATTTGCCCAACGGTCCCGACCTGGACGGTGATGGCGAAGCCGACGACTACGACCCAGACCTGGACGGTGATGGCGAAGCCTACGACGGAGCGCCTGGATTTACTGGATCTTCCGAGCATCCCTTTTTGACCAAGACTCTCAATCTGGCGATACCAGACCCGACGGATCCTGACTTTGGAAACGCGTTTAGCACGTTGGTTGCTGATACTTACAACCTGGCGACTTGGTTGGTCAATGGACCTTGGGACATTGATAATGACGGGGACGGTTTGCCTGACAGTGTTTGGGTCGACCTGGACGTCGCCAACACCGTCGCTCCGGATGGCACATTGATCCGGCCGATCTATGCGTTCTTGATCGAGGACGTCGATGGCAAAATTGATCTGAATCATGCCGGTAGCTATGCCCACGCCGTTGAACCTGCGCACCAAGACGGCCCCTATGACACCTCTGATTTCAGCGATTATCGCCTATTGCGTCGCTACAATGAAACTAACTATGGGCTGGTGGCTCGCTCGTTGGACTCATTCGGATTTGGTGGCGGTCTCGGGCCCGCTGAGATTAACTTCAGCCACCTGTTTCAGGATCATGATCCGCGGCTTAGCATTGCTGCGGCGGATCCATACAACGGTCCCTTGACTCTTAATCAGCTGTCGCCAAGAGCAGCGTTTCTAAACGACAATTCATTTCCGAACGTACCGGCGAGTTCCAACTTTGGTTTGCTGCGAACGCGTTACGGTAACTTGCTGAATACACGTTACGGCGGTAATCCTTACGACTACCTGGGCAAGAGTAATACTTCATATCCCGGGCCAGATGGCATCTACCTGCCAGCGTCAGGCACTGGTGCGAACCCTTTGGTGCAGACCAGTACGCTTTCGCGAATCATGTTCCCCGCTCGTCGGGGCAACTTGGTGGGCGTCACCAACCGGACGGCCTATGGACGTCCGATGGATATGCACGGCGTTGTCAAAACGCGACCAAGTGTATTGGGTGATGAAGAGATCACGGTGCCGTCGGTTTTGGTGGATCGGCCCACCGGTACCGGTGTCACTAACATTGGAATCAACAACGTTGCTAACCAGCCTTATGAGTTTGGTGCCACGCAGGCTTACGGCGACGATAAGCCGTTCACTCCAGCGGAATATGTCGACTTCCTACGAGGTGGCCCGTTGGGTGGTCGCTTAAGTCAATTGCTAGGGGATGCCGCTGAACGCAATCCAGCGCTGAAGAATCAGTTGGGCATCGACAGTCGTAGTTTCGATGTGCCGGAAATTCCCGGGCACACTAGTTTCGTGCAGTTGTTGGCCGCGCGGCTTGGAGAAACCGGACGAGTTGCTGGTGAAGGCCCCGCACTGGCTCCTGCGGTTCAACAATCACACCTGGATCGCATGCTGGCGGTTGAACTTCGCAAGGGGAGCAAGTTGAACTTAAATCGCGCGATCGGCAATGGGGCCAATGACAACCCTGGGGCCAACACGATCGTTGATGAGTCGTTTGAAACGGACCCTCTCTTGCCGACGTCGCTGTTTTATGGTGCACCCCGGATGAGGCAAGCACAGGAGCTGGCATTTCAGCAGTTGATTGGGATCAACTTTACAAATGTCAACGCGAACTACACGCCGTACTACGTGCCGCAAGCAAACTTTGGAACTCCGGATTTCCAAGATGATGTGACTGATTTGACCTTGGCGCAACCGCAATACAAGGCGGCAACCGGCGGTGAACTCTTGGCGCGACATTTGTATGTCTTGATGTTCACTTTGATTGTCGACCGAGATTCAGTCGATGGCGTTCTGGTTCGAAACTTCCCTTATCCCAGTGCGAATTTCTCCGACGCGAATGCGAGGAACCTGTTCGTCGCTCGCCGACTGGCACAGTGGGCGGTTAACGCCGTCGATTTTCGTGACACCAACGCTGCCTGCACTCGATTGCGGTTCGATCCGAACCCGTTTGATGGTTGGGACCCCGCAGTTGCGGCACGCAATACGGTGTGGGGCATGGAGCATCCCGAGCTAGCGATTACCGAAGCGTTTGCGATGCATGACAAACGAGTCAAAAGCAACATTCCCGAACTAACCGCCGGCGGTGCGGTCCCTGAGTCGCCAGAGAACGTTGATCAAGACGCTGATAACGATGGCGATCCACGCACCGGAACGGTACCGGATTCGGATATGGATCAATTCCGTGCTCCAGAGGCAACTGCGATTGTTGAAATCAAGAATCTGCGGACGCCGCGCGCCGGAAGGCTGGATACCGCGACAGCACGGGGGGGTCTTAATCAGACCTTGTTGCCGCGTGATTTGTATGACGCGAACGATCGCTTGGATCTCTCCGCGGTCGCGGTTGATCCTGCCAACCCCGACTTTAACTCTCCGGTCTGGCGGTTAGCTGTCAGTGAACCGATAGATAACGACGGTAACAAAAGCGTTCGTTGGTTGTATGACGCTCGGCGATTGGGTGGAGACCTGGAAGTCTTCCTGAACGGTCGCGAGGATGAATTGAATCACTTGCGGATCGACAGCTCGGCGGGGAGTGCGATTGATTGGTTAATGGATGACGATTCAGATTTGCAGGACGCACGTGATTTACTGGATGAAGGTGCGTTGCACGGCTTGGACGTTCGCAATGTCCCCTATGACGCGGCAAACCCGTTTCCAGAAGCGGTCACCATCGCCGACGACTTTCAAAATTCCAACACCAATGGCGAGCATCGTTTGCAATTGGAGAGGTTTGTCTGGTTCACGCCACGAGCAACGCTCTCGCCCGCAAACGCAAATCTAAATATCCTGACAGCGGCGCAAAGTGCGATGCGTCAGAACAACGTCTATGTAAACCAGGGAGAATTAACTCCTGGTGGCGATTCCACCACCGACGGCGCCGGACGTGTCTTACTGGAGCCGGGTGCCTACGCCGTTGTCGCCCCGCGTGCCAGTACCATCATGGGGCAAACCAATCAGTCCAACCAAGCCAATAATTATCAGTACTATCCAGTGCGACAGCGATTTGAGTTTCGCAACCTGGGCGGCGTGATCAACGGGGCCAATGCCTTTGGCTTTGATTACTTTAACATCGGGACGAACAATCCGATGACGCCAACCTATGTTGATCCATCGGATCTAACGGCGAATCACCGCGTTCAGAATGTCGTTCCGATCATTGCTCAATCGTTGTATCCGCATGAAGTGGGCGCGCCGGCTCCTGCGGGATCGATCGTTGAAGGTTGGGCAATGAGCCCGACACCCGTCGCTGAACGCGTTGACATGGGATTCAATATCAGTGCTCCACTTCCAGGTGAAGCTTATTATCCCGTTCCAACCAACCGCATTAACTTGGCGGGAGTGGACCCCGATGGCAATCCTAATGCGGGCTACCCGTTGGTCGATGGCTACTACGACTATGACGCGCCCGGTGCAGATCGTCACCCTGACATTCCCTTCGATCACCAAACCGGCCGCCCGCTTGCTGACAATGCCTACGACGTTCCCGACGATTCAGGGAACCTAGTTTCAGTTTCTTGGAATTCTGTGGGGACTCACCAGGATGCACGGGCAGTCTTCTTACAGAGGCTCGCCGATCCCACTCGTCCTTGGCACCACATCGACAATCCGTACCTCACCATGGATTTTTCGCCAATCGACTTGACGACGATGAATGGCGAGGAAGACGTGACTCAACTGGTTGATCGCAACAATGATGGCGACACCAATGATCCGGAAGACCATTTTGTTGATGCGGGACGTGGGATTAACGGGGCGGGCAATGAACTCGACACGACCGGCGGAACGAAGTACGACGGCAACTTCTTTGCCCCGTACGTGAAGTTTGACTCACGTCGCAAGATTCCCAACGTGGACAAGGACCGCGTTGCCACTCAGATGCAATGCTTGGGCAGTTCGGACCCAACGGACATCAACAACTATCAGCATGTTGAAATGGTCAAGCGATCGTGGATGACCACGCGGTACAACGTGTTGCGTCGGACTGCAGATGCAGGCACAAGTGCCTACTGGGACCGTGAAGTCGGTTCCATGTGGGACAATGGTGCGATAACGCCTGCCGCAGGCGGGCTTGATACACGGCATGCCGTGGATCTTGCCGCAACGATGGATGCTCGCAACGCTGGCTTTACTCAGTCGCTTGGGTTTCTAAACCGCGAGTTTGGTATCCCAACGGCACTAGACGAGCAGACTCTCAGTCTCTCGGGCGTGAGTGGGCAAATCATTGATCTGTCCAATCCAGCCTTTGGGCGACACTTTGTTGGATCGCCGCAAGGGGTGATGCTGACTCTGCCGCATTGGTTGGATCGTGATTTTGAGAGCCCCTTGGATCTGATTAACGTCCCAGCCGTTTCACGGATTGGCATGAGTTATAGCTTCGGTCCCGGTACCCGCTATGACGACGTGAATACGAAACTGCGAGAGCTTCCGGTACGCTTCGGACACTTGCTTGGGTTTGAATTTGAGTTCAACATCGAGCGTGGCTACGATACCGACACCGATAGCTCTACCAACACGACCCGCTATCAATTCTATTCACCTCAGGACGTTCGCACCGTTGATGTCGATGGCGACAACCAATACTTCACCGGTGGCCGGGCTGGGTTTGAACAGATCTTCGATTACGTCGATGTCGGTCCGGTTTGGTTTGATAGCCAGCGATGGTTCGATACTGCAAAGGTGACCGCCAGAGATCAGAGCTTTGTGGCTGGAAAGCCCGCCGGTGTGCAGGCTCGCTACCAACTGGCGGTGCCATTATTTAACCGTGCTGTAGCAACCTTACAGCCACCGTACAACTACATCAGCAAGCATCGGACCCCAGGGAAAGTCAACCTGAACACGATGCCCGATTATGTCACCAAGGGGCCGGGAGTCTTGAACGATCCCACGTTGGTGAACGATTTCTTAGACTATGGCGAGAGTGCTGAGAATCCCAAACTGCTATCGCCTACGGGTCAGCAACCTCTGTATCTGTCAAGCAGTCCCTACAACAACAACCTTGATTCGAATTTGCTTTCAGCAGAGTATCGGGGCAACTCGCGGTTGTTTGGCAGCGGATCGATCTTCCGAGCCTTAAACTGGGCCGGGTCAACGCCCTTCGAATTGGACTCATTCATTGATGACAACGGTTTTGAACGACCAATCTATGGATCTCCATCGATTATCGGTGACCACAACCGATACGAAGAAGCCGTTGACACTCAGTTTGGGCGATCGTTCAAAGCGTTTATTGAAAGTCGCCGAGGTTACGATGGGACGCAGCGTGTTGCCGGTGCGACTGCAGGCGCGGTTGGCTTACGGAATCCGTACTTGGATTGGCGATACCCCACGCAGTTCGCTGGACTATTCTCTGTTGGTCGCGCTAGCTCGTCGGGTTCTGTTCAGCGCTTCATGCGGACACCAAACGCACCCGATCCGGTTCCCGGCAATCCGAATCCTGGTGTGGTACGACGGGTCAGTGAAATGGGCTTGTTGCGTCCTCACCCCGATTTTAGCAATCGCCTGATCACTGATGCAGTGAGAACTGCACATGGCGATTCAGCAACCACGCCGCCGCTGTACTCTCTTGGGGTTGGTAAGCTGCCAACCGCCGACGGGACATTGAACAATACGTCTGGTACCAAACCGGACTTGGCGTTTGCACAGCCACGGCCACTGGCGGAGGACTTGGAGATTTCGATGTTGAAAACTCGCTTGTTCGAGCGACCTCAGGCGGAACTTCATTCGAACTTCCGATCCCTGGATCACAACCCTTACTACAAATACAAAGACACGGCTCGATTGGCGAACCTGACCACGCACCACAGTAACGTTTACTTGGTTCGCATGACGGTTGGTTTCTTTGTGGTTGATCCGCGTTCAAATGCGATCACCACGGAGTATGTCAATTCGACCGGGAAACCGATTCGCTCAAAGTCGACCTTTATGATTGACCGATCAATCCCCGTCGGATTCGCACCCGGCAAGGCGCTTAACTCTCTCAACACTGTCATTTATTCGGAGGTGGACCAGTGATCGGAAAGCGAACTGCATTCACCATTTTAGAAGTCCTTGTGGCGCTGGCTGTGGCATTATTCTTGATGCTCGGCTTAGCAAGGGCTTACAAACTGATCAACGCGCGAATCTCAGAGCGTCAGAGTGAACTGAAGCTCAGCAGTGAACTGCGTGATATCGCGGTACGGTTGCGCAATGAGTTGCAACAGGCAACGAGCACGATGAATCCGCCGGCTGATGCGAATGCAGCCGAAGGCTATCTGACGTATTACGAAGGAGCGTTTACCTCCGCGACGACCACGCTTGGTAGCAACGAGAACCCCGCGCCGATTGATAAGTCGTTCTTTCGTGATTCACGGTTTGGAGATATCGACGATTACCTAGCGTTTACAGCGCGCAGCAGCAAGGACAGTCCCTTTGTTGGATTCATCCCCTACGGGGTTCTGGCCGCTAGGCGATTGGCGAACAATCAGTTGACCGCTGCTGAACGCGCCGCCTACACGCACGCCGATGCGACTCGATTGGTGCCCTTTTACTCCAATGAAGCAGAGATCGTTTACTGGGCTTCGCCGCGCTTTCAACGGGACCCCGGCGATGGAACGTTGCTGTATGGCGGTGCCACTCCATCGACGACGCGTCCACTGCCGATCGATCGCAATGCAGATTATTTGCCGGACCGCATTGACCTGCATCGGCGGGTTCTGTTGATTCGACCTGACCTGAACATGACCGTCGATGAGATGACGTTGGTCAATACAAACTATGGACTGGCTGGCTTTGCCAACACGACGCCCGACTTGGCACGCGTGAAGATGTTGCCCTTCTTGACACGAAACTCTGGTGGTGATCTGACTTTAGTGCCTCTCTCAGGTTTCGTAACCGGACAAGGGAATCATCAGTTCAATCCGACTCAGACGGTCAATGCTCCCGCTGACAACGTGCCGCGATTGAACGCGCCTGGACCATGGCAGTCACCGGCAGCGGAGGCGACTAGCAACGCGCCGAGCTGGTTGGTCGGATTGGCACGCGTTCAGCAGTTCATGGATCTATCGCTGCATCGTGTTACCGACAATTGGTCGGTCGATGACACGACGGGAGTCACTGGAGTCAACTATGGTCAGCCGACGGAATACCTGGCCTGCAATGACTTGGGGGGGCTCACGCGACCGGAAAACCGATTTGCTCACGTGCGTGTTCCTTCGCTCATCACCGACGGTGCTGCCGGGGCTTCGACGATGCCCGTTTTGGCACTATGCCCGCCACATGCGTATTTGCATAGTCGATTCACCTCGGCACCGCTTCCTCCGGCTGACAGTACGTTAGGCGATTCGATTCAAGGACCGCCTTGGCCGGCGACCTTTCCCGCACAAGCCAATGATCCTCGGCTTGACCTAGGAGTTGGAGACGTCGACTTCATTAATCCCTATGGGCGTTTCACCCTGATGGGTTTCTTGCGGCCTGAGTTTGGTTTAGCTGATCGCGTCTCCGACCAAGGGGCTGGTTTGCGAGCTGCTGGTGAGCCGGTGGCAATCAGCAATCGAGGCGGTTCAGATATAATTGCGACCGACGTTGTCGGCTTCGACATTCGCATCTACGACGAGAATGCTCCAAAGTTCATTTGGGTCGGTGCACCTGCTGCCGGCAACCCAGCGCCGGGGGCTTCTGGTGTCGACGATGATGGCGATGGCGTGACCGATTTTATTGGGCCGGGAATCCCTGATCCGGAAGAGCTTGGTGCTCCCGACACCGATGACGAAGCGATCACCATCGATAGTTTGCGAATCACTGATGCCCTAATCAATAACGGCACACGTACTGCAAACGGCGAGTACATTTTTGGTGGTGCACAGAGCCCCTTTTATGTTGTCGATCGCGGGGACTTTGTCGATCTAAACTACATGCGATTGGCGGGCGGCCCCATGCGTGGCTTGATCCATCGTGATTTGGTTAGCGGCACTCAGTTGCCCAATGGAAACCTTGCGGTGTTTAGCAGTCCTTACAGTGGCGTCCAGTTGCCGCTGCGTACCGATCCAATCACTGGAAATACCTTTGTCCCTTACCCCGAGAAGTGGATGGACAGCGGGCGGTTTATTTTCCGCGGTGGATCTGGCTCAGCGACATTGTCTAGCTTCATGCAACCGGTGTACGACACTTGGACCAACTCATACCAGAGTGACGATTTCAATCAGGAAGGTTGGGACGCGGCTCAAAACCTCTTCGTCCGAGGTCCACTGACCGCCGGGGGGCCCCCGTTCATTCTGAGCGGCGTTTATCAACAGCGACGCGTCGCTCAGAACAACGCTGCGACGGCACCGTCAAAGACGGTTGTGGATAGTGATTTTGCGCTGAACTTGTCGGCCGTGATTTGGGGCAACCAGTTACCCAGCATTGGCAATACAGGACGCTTTGAGGGTTCTAGCGCTGGTGTTTTGCCAGTCAACGGTGTCAGTACCAAACCTTTTGTTCCGCCAGCGCCGATTGAAGAACCTTTGCGAGCGTTGAAGATTACCATCCGAGTCAATGACTTCGGCGAGAATGCGATTCGTCAGCAGACGGTGATTCAGGAGTTCTAATGGTGCCGCTGCGAGTTGGTTTTGTCTTCGTCGGTGGTATCGTGCTGCTGTGTTTTGCCCGGCTCGGGATCGCCGCTCGCTATGATGTGCGCCCCAACGCTACACTGACGCGGCAGGAAGTCCTGGTCGATCCCGATCTCTGCCGCCCCGCGGCCGCCCATCGATTCGATGACTCAGTGCCCGTCGTCATCACCACTGGAAGGGACCAGCAACCAGGCATCGCCCAACATGATGACAACAAAAACGAACTCGTCGACGATCGATACGAAACCGGATCCCTCGGCAGCGATGACCTGTGCCTGGGACCCGTCAATGGCAACCCACTCTTGGATCACATGTATCGCCAACGCCTCGATGATCCCTCCTCGATGGTCCTCTCGCACGGGCAATTCGTCCCCATCCATGCAGACGACTCACCCAATCCGCCCGCCGAACGCTATCTCACCAAACCCTACGGCTGGCTGATCGTCAACGAATCGCTTTCACATTAAACCCCGCCAATCGCTGTCAATGTGGAACGCTCATCAGCACTGATCAGAACGAATCCATTAGTGGGAATGAGTGAAGATGAGTGTTCCTGATCCGGGGCTTTGAACCTTGCGGCTTTTGTAAGACGAAGCTGGGCGACCCTGGGCCGTAGATGGGGAACGCTAATAAGCACTGATCAGAACTAATTCATTAGTGGGAATGAGTGAAGATTAGCGTTCTTGATCTGGGACATTGAACCTTGCGGCTTTTGTACGTGTTATGGGCCGGGTTGCTGAACGCCGAAGGTGTTCCATTATCAAAGCCCTGGGTCGCGCAGCGCACCCAGGGTTCTCGTTGTGATGCGGGTTCCGAACGCCGAAGGTGTTCTACAATGGTTCTGCATACGGCAAGCCGATGGGCCGGCGATTGTGTTCAACCCCTTCGGGGTAGGTGGTGCGCGCTTGCTGGCTTTCCCAGGGTGCGCTGTAGATGGGGAACGCTAATAAGCACTGATCAGCACTAATCCATTCGTGGGAATGAGTGAAGATGAGTGTTCCTGATCTGGGACTTTGAACCTTGCGGCTTTTGTAAGTGTTATGGGCCGGGTTGCTGAACGCCGAAGGTGTTCTATTATCAAAGCCCTGGGTCGCGCAGCGCACCCAGGGTTCTCGTTGTGATGCGGGTTCCGAACGCCGTAGGTGTTCTACAATGGTTCTGCATACGGCAAGCCGATGGGCCGAGGATTGTGTTCAACGCCTTCGGGGTAGGTGGGGTGCTTGCTGGCTTTCCCAGGGTGCGCTGCGCGACCCTGGGCTGTGGGTGTGGAACACCTTCGGCGTTCGGCAGTTTGGTTTTGCGATGTTTCCCAGGGTGGGCTGTAGATGGGGAACGCTAATAAGCACTGATCAGAACTAATCGATTCGTGGGAATGAGTGAAGATGAGTGTTCCTGATCTGGGGCCGCGGACCTTGCGGCTTTTGTACGGCGAAGCTGCGCGACCCTGGCCTGTAGGTGTGGAACACCTTCGGCGTTCGCTGAAAGGTGCTGGGGCGTTGGGCGATGCGGCGGGCTAATTCTGTGGTTCTGGGTGGCTTTGGCGGCCGTGCACGAGTGCATAGACGCACGGCACAAGTACCAATGTCAACACCGTTGAGACCACCATGCCTCCAAGCAAGGCACGTGCCAAGGGAATCATGGATTCATTCCCCGGCGCCAAGTGAAATGAGAGCGGCAACATCGAGGCAACCAAGGTGAGCGAGGTCATCAGGATCGGCCGCAAACGCACTTGTGCCGCCGCTAACGCTGCATCACGCGCGTTGGCACCCTGCTCGCGCAGGCGGTTGGCGAACTCAACCAGCAGAATCGAATTGTTCACGACCACGCCGATCATCATCAGCGTTCCCATCAGTGACTGGATGTTTAGATAAGTGCCGGTCGCCCAGAGCACCAAGATCACACCGCCGACACCCAATGGCACTGCCAACATGATGATCAGGGGATCGGTCAGTGAACGGAACTGAGCCATCAAAACCAAGTAGACCAACAGGATGGCAACGGCCAGGCCGATCCCCAGCAGGCTCATCCCGGTTCGCATTTTCTCGACGGGGCCGCGTAACGTGACCGCGACACCGTTTTCAAATTCCATGGTGGCAAGTTCAGCTTCAATGTCCGCAGCGACGCTGCCCAGGTCGCGGCCCGCGACATTCACACTGACGTCATTGACGCGAGAGATGTTGTAGTGAGCGATTTCGCCGGGGATATTGACGCGTTTGACGCTGGCGATGTTCGACAGTGGCATTGTCACCGGACCGGATTTCGTTTGCAACGAGATCGGCATGTTGTTGATGTCGTCGATGGATTCGAAACGGTTGTCTTTGTATTGGACGCCCATAAAGAAGTCGACTCCGGTGTCGGGGTCGATCCAAATGGTCGGTGCGTAGCCAACGCTGGAGCCCAACGAGGTGAGAATGGTCTTGGCGACTTGTTCTTGATCGACACCCAGGAATTTGGCTCGCGTCCGATCCACTTGCACGTCGTATTGCGGATAGTCCAATGACTGAGCAATCTGCACGTCGGCGGTGCCGGGGATGGTTTCGATCGCCTTGACGATCCGTTCGGCTGCATCTCGGCACTGCGGCAACGTGCCGGCAGAAACTTGAACGTTGATCGGAGTGGCAACGCCTTCATTCAAAGCCATGTTGACGATGCCGCCGGTGACGAACAGAAAGTTTTCCATCGGATACTGATCGGCAAAGTGTGCTCGTAACTTGCTGACGTAATGGTCGGTCGACTCCCGGCGGTTTTCCTGCTTTAGATTGACCAAGAGATAGGCCGTGTCGGGACCCGAGTTTGAGCTCAGGACCGTGGAAAAGCCAGCGCCTTTACCGACCGGTAAACCAATGTTCGAAATCAGCGTCTTGATCTGTTCCGGCGGGATGATTTCTTTGATCGATTCTTCAATGTCGGCGACCAGCGTTTCGGTGTCTTCCAGTTTCGTCCCAGGAGCGGTTTTCAGGCGAATTTCAAAGGAACCTGAATCCACGGTCGGGAACAATTCGCTGCCCAGTGCAGGCCACAGCAGAAAGGTACATGCCACGGCGCCAATGATGACGACAGAGGTCAGCAAAGGGATCTTGAGTGCCATGGCGAGTGAGCGTCCATAGACCCCTTTTGCGATGTGACTGTTCGCTTGATCACTGTCCGTGTCGATGGTCTGTTGCTTGGAACGCATGAACGTCGCACAGAAGGCCGGCACGACGGTCATCGCCAAGAAGTAGGACGCAGCGATGGTGAAGGTTGCCGCCAGAGCCAGTGGCAAGAACAGGTACTTAATCATTCCGGTCAAAAAGACAGCCGGCAGAAAAACCGCCAGTGTCGTGATGGTCCCGGCCAGGATCGCTCCGGAAACCTCTGACGCACCATCCTTTGCCGCGTCGACGATACGCTTACCTTGAGCTTGATGGCGGATGATGTTTTCAACCACAACAATTCCGGCATCGACCACCGTGCCGATGGCCAAGGCAATTCCGCCAAGCGTCATGACGTTGATCGTCTGACCGGTGAAGGCAAATCCGAGCGCACCGATCAACATGGCAAACACAATGGTGGCCACGATGATCACCGTCGGTAACACTTTGCGAAGAAAGACCAAGACGACCGCGCCAACGAGAAGTGCACCGAGGCCGACCTGCTGAAACAGGCTGGACATTGCATTGCGAATGTAGCCGCTTTGGTCGGAGACCAATTCAACTTGGGTCGCTTCCGGGATGTCACCGCGTTCCTTCATCTTGGGGATTTCGCGTTTCAAGCCCGCTTTGATTCGATCCACGACCTCGATGGTGTTTTCGCCCGGCTCGCGAAGCAACGGGCAGTAGACGCTGCGTTCTCCATTGACGCGGACGATGTTGTACTGAATCGCGGCATCGATTTTGACTTCGGCAACATCGTGGATGAAGATCGGTTTGCCGTCTCGGACAACGATCGGAATCTCACCAATTTCTTTGACGTCTGGCAAGGTGTTTAGCGGATGGATTTGATAATCCGTTTCACCGATGCGAGCGGAACCGGAAGCCATGACCAGGTTTGATTTTGTCAGGGCATCCACCACGTCGGCAGCGCTCAGTTGATGCGCTTGCAGCTTCAGCGGGTCGGCATAGATCATCATCTGTTTGAACTTGCCGCCAAAGGGGTGTGGAATCTGCACACCTTTGAGCCCACCCATTTTGTTCCGCACGGCGTAGTAACCAATCTGATACAGTTTGGATTCTTCCAAGCCTTCTCCGGAGATCGCCGCTAGAACGACTGGCAGGTTTGCGGGTTCACTGCGCAGCGTGAAGGGCCATTCGATTCCCGGTGGCAGGTGAAACATGTCACTGGCTTCTAAGTTCACGATGTCATTCATCGCCGAACTCGGGTCGGCCCCAGGCTGAAAGAAGACCTTGATGACCGAGGCACCTGGAACGGTGCGTGATTCTTGGTGTTCGATCTTACCGGCCAGAGTCAACGCTCGTTCGACACGCGACGTGACGGACTTTTCCATGTCCATCGTCGGCAAGCCCGGATAGGAAAAGAAGCTGACCACAACGGGCTTCTTGAAATCCGGCAGAATGTCGATGGTGATGCCGGGAACCACTGCCACACCGAGCACGCAAAGTGCAATGACGCCAGAGAGGACGCCGTAGCGGTTCTTGAGAGCAAAGTTTACTAAACCCATTGTTGGTCTTTACGGTTCGATCTTGATTGGGCGGCGAGACGCGGCACAGTGACTGAGGCAGTGGTGCACGACTGGGAGAGCGGAAAGTCGATCGCAGAACAGAGTCATAGCGGACGGATGGTCTGATCGGTCTCAAATCGCTGGAGATGATTGTCGATCACTTGTTGGCCGGCTTCTAATCCGACCAAAATGCGTACTTGTGTCCCAGTATCACCAGCGACGGTCACTTGACTGACGGTGACTTTGTTCTGATCGTCGACCAGATAAACGTAAGCGTTCCCTGACTCGTCGTAACGCACCGCACGCGACGGTAACACCGTTGCGGCCAGCTTGTTGCTGATCGTGATGGTGGCGCTTCCAAACATCCCCGGTTGCAACTTGCCATCACGGTTGTCGAGTTCAGCTTCGATCATCATCGAACGTGTGCTTGGATCCAAGGCACCGCTAAGCCGAGTGACTTGGCATTCAATGGCTGGCTCGTCAGCGAATGCGGGCAGATTCAGCGAGACTGCATCGCCGGTGTTGATGGCGGCCGCTTGCACTTCGGGAACGGCGATGTGAACGCGAAGTTTATTGGTTTGATTGATGATAAACAGCATCTGGCTCGCTTGCTGCAATGTTCCATCCAACAGATCGCCCAGTTGAACGGCTCGTTCGGTGATGACGCCATCGATTGGCGCTTTGACGTTGCAGTACTGAATTTGAAGCTCTAATTCATCCAAGAGTCGGCGTTGGACGTCGGTTTCTGTTTTGGCGGCATCGGCTTTGGATTTCGCAGAAAGCATCATCGCGTTGGACACAGCCACATCCGCAGTGGCGGCCAGAACGGCTGACTGAACGGCCTTCTTGGCGGCCAATTGCGAGTCACGTCGCATCAGTGTTTCGTCCAGCACACGTCGCTCCAAAGCACCACGCTCCACCAAGTCAGATGTGCGGTCGTACTCTGACTGAGAAGCTGCCAGTGAAGCGTCAACGCGGGCGAGTTCCGATTTGGCTTGTTCCAAACCCGCTTCGGCTTCTTGAACTTGGGCGTTGGCCAGTTGCACATCGGCAAGCGCCGCCTGCTCCTTGGCGGTCAGCATGGCGACCTGACTTTGCTGGGTCGCTCGTTGTCGCAGCAACTCGGGGGCAACAACGGTCAACAAGGTCTGTCCCGCAGTGACGCGGTCGCCGATGTCAAACGAGATGGTTTCGACATGCCCCGACACACGAGCTTTGACTTCCGTGTGGTAGAACGCGTTGACGGTTGCTGGTTGGGTGGTGGTACGAGCAATTTCGGTCTGCTGTGCCGTGACCAGTTTGACCGGCGTCGGTTGACCGGGCTCGCGTTTGGTGCCGGACGAAATAGTGTCCGCCGGACGCTGGCAGCCAAGACTGCCCAGCAGCATGGCTGCGATGATTGTGAACGGAAGTGACCAGCCAAATCGTGTCATCGAGTCTTTCTCCAATTGGTTTGATGCAGGCCTGGCCGTGAGCACCGCGGGGGCGCGTTGCTGCGAAGGTCCATTGCCAGATCCCATAGGTCCGGAACCCAATTGCGGGCTCAGGTACCGTGATCACGTGGTGGGTTGTTCGGAGCCTCAATCAGGCGGTGAAGACCAGACGATACTCCCGGTGTGGCCCCGGTTGCGCTCGGTTGTTGCCCGCAAAGTCAGCCCAGAAAACGCATCTGCCGTGAGCGCTCCATTAGTTCTAGGCTCTCCAAAGCACGCTGATAACCTTGCCGTCGCTGCAACGGGCAAGTTTTCCCGATTCCATTGCCCTAATGCTCAGCATTGGTCACACCGGGCGCCGAATGCAAAGTCTGTAATACCGGTACGTTCGCTAAACCTGCGGCAACGGTGTTAATCGCTTGCTTCAAGGATAAAAGGACCGTGTTACGTATTCGAACCTCAAGTGCGCTTCAAGCCAGTTGGGTCTTGGCAACCCTGACCGGCTGTGCAGGAATGCCTGGTGCCAAGACACCGCCCAGTGGTGACCACCGAGGCCAAGTGATTGCTGACATGATTCGCGCAAGCGCTCGAGACGAGGCGGCCAGGATTCTGGGTGACGCCCCACAGGGTAGCGCCATCGTTGATGCCAGTTCCAAGGATCAGCCGGAATTCGGTTCGGCAGTCTCACTGTCGGATCAAATCGCCGGGACAGCCAAAACTCAGCTGCTGTCTCCGATCCCAGCGGAGTTACCAAGTCCGGCGACACATGCAACTCAGGTGGCGCCACCGCAACTGGCGGGTCACGATCAAGCGGAGCCGTTAACGCTCTCAATCAATGGTGTCGCTTACCGGCTGACTCCGGTCAACGAGACACTTGTCAGCGAAGTTCAGCAGGCCTCCGGTGTCGCTGTACAAGGCCTCAATCCAAACGCCTTGGCCTGGGTGCCGGACGAGTCTGCCGCGACATCATCGGAACAAGTGGCCGTGTTGGATCAGGATTCAGTGTTGGATCAGGGGCCAGTGGTGCTTCCCGAGAACGTGATCCCGATGAACCTGCCGTCCGTGCTCGCTTCGATCAATAGCCAGCACCCATTGGTTGGACGTGCTCAGTGGGAAGTGCGCCAAGCCTATGCGGAGCTTGATGCAGCCAATGCACTGTGGCTGCCATCGATCCAACTGGGGTTCAGTTGGCACCGACACGATGGAAACTATCAGGCAAGTGACGGAGACATTGTCGATGTCAATCGAAACTCATTTCAATATGGAATGGGCGTTGGAGCCACCGGTGCGGGGACGACGGCTGCCAGGCCGGGGATTCTTGCTGAGTTCCATTTGGCCGACGCGATCTTTCAGCCTCGCGTCTCTGAGCGTCGAGTGTGGGCGGGAGGACATGCAGCCACGGCAACAATGAACCAACAGATGCGCGATGCATCCGCTGCTTACTTTGAATTGTTGCGTGGCCATCAGACGATGGCGATCGTTCGCGAGTCCAGGGAACGCATCGCGGATCTCAAGAAAATCACGGTCGACTTTTCCGAAGCGGGACAGGGGACGGAGGCCGACGCGGATCGCTTGCAAACGGAAGTCGCGTTGATGGATGGCCGCTTGATCCAAACTCAAGAGGACGCGCAAGTGGCTGCGGTTGCTTTGGCACGCAGCATCAGTTTCCCCAGTGATGGGACGACGATCGAGCCCATGGACATGACCATCGTGCCACTGGATTTGACGACGCCCGACAGTGATCGTGGTTCGCTCGTCGCCACAGCGCTGCGCAATCGTCCAGAGCTAAAGAGCGAACAGGCCTTGGTTGCCGCGGCTTGCGAAGCGTATCGCCGTGAGAAGTTTGCCCCGTTTGTTCCCAGCGTTTTGCTGGGCTTTAGCAGCAGCGGATTTGGCGGCGGTCTGGGCAGTGACACCGATAACATCGATGGTCGATACGACTTCGATGCAATCTTAAGCTGGCAGATGCGGAATTTGGGCTACGGCGAACGCGCCGCTCGTGCACAGCAATCCGCACGCGTGCAACAAGCCAAGTACAGCAAGCTTAGCCAGATGGACTTGGTTGCCGAACAAGTCAGCACGGCTCACACGCGTGTTCAGCATCGATTCACTCGCATTGCGATCGCCGAAAACGGCATCGAACATGCTCGTGATTCGTTCCAAAAGAACATGCAGCGCATTCGCAATGGGCAAGGACTGCCGATCGAAGCACTGCAGTCCGCACAGGCATTGGAGATGGCACAGCGCGAATACCTGGCCGCAGTCGTGGACTACAACCAGGCACAAATCGACTTGCAGTGGGCGCTCGGCTTCAGTGTCGAAGGGCTGTAAGCGGTCTAGCCGGCTAAGGAAGCTTTACTTCGCCACCAATTCCATGCCCGTGTAATACGGGTTCTGCTTGATCTGACCAACTTTCACTGCACTGGTACTGCCTTCAACATAAGGATTGCCAGAGTGATTGACGTAGGGGTTGCCGGAAGGAACCGAGGCGGCGTCGGTCTGATTGGCTTTTGCCGCTTTGCCACCTGAGTGCATCAGACGGCCGTGATAGTCAGCGCCAGCAGAGAGCAGCGACTGAGCGGCAAAGGGGCTTAGTCCATACGGACGCGTGTGGCGTGCACCGTAGTAAACCGGTGGGTGCATTGCGAAGTACGGCGGGTTTTGAAGTGAAGTGGTGCGGCTAAGCGGGAATCCTGAATAGCCAAAGCCATAGTCAGCGCTCACTTCGGTCGCTGGGATCATCGCCATGCCAATCAAGGCCAGCGCGGCAATTGCAATGCGTTTCATGGTGTCGTTCTTGTGATGCAAGTTGGAAGGGCAGGAGATGCCTGGCCAGCCTTTTGGCTGTAGAGGCCCTATTACCGTAATTGCGTGAATAACGCTTGCAACCAAAATAACCAGGATTGGCCGGATAATCCCAACAACCGGGACGGGGCGATTGCAGCGGGTTCGGAGACTTGAAAGACCGCTGTCGGGGTTGTCGCAGGCCCGGAAGGCGTGGCCAAAGCACTCAGAATCCCGAGCTCGGGGGCGTGCCAGTGTGCGGGTGGATGGCGGTCCGTTGGTGCCCACGCGTTCCTCTGCCGCACGTTCTTGGGAACTGAGTGTCCGTGGCCCCGGTTGTCGCCTTTTCGTTTGAGTGTTTGCCGGTCAGCGGGCGTTTTGTGATCCCTCCTTGGCGGGTTGATTCTGTACAAGGGCGGTGATTCCCATGCGGTTTTCGGGTATACTGCCCCCTCCCGAACTGCTTTTTGTTGTGCTCTCCAATCGGTCATTCACCCCGCCTGTGACTGGATTGCGAGCCGCCCCTCCTGACGTTGGCTTTCGTTTATGTCCTCGGTTTTTCTTATTCGGCATCACCTTGAGAACGCGTTTCGATTGCTGGGCATGTCTGCCCTCGGCACTGTTGTCATGTCCATGTGTTTCGGCTTGCTTTGGCACCCATTGGGCGTTGCCGCTGATCCACCAACAAACCAACAATTAGATCATTTCGAAAATCAGATTCGTCCGGTGTTGGTTCAGCACTGCCAGCGCTGTCACGGTGCGAAGAAGACCGAAGCGGGACTGAGAGTCGATTCGTTGGCTGCACTGAAAACGGGAGGCGATTCTGGTGCGGCGGTCATTCCCGGCGACTCCGAGGGAAGTCTGCTTTGGCAAGCACTCAACCACGATGGGTTCGAGATGCCTCCCGACGAGCAGCTGGCCGCTGAGACCGTTGAAGCCTTCCGTGTCTGGATCGATCAGGGGGCGGCTTGGCCGGCCGGCGAGAGCGTCGCACCAGCGCTGGGAGATCAAGCGCATCTCTCAAAAAAGGGGACGGAGCACTGGGCGTTTCAGCCGATTCGTTCTCCGGAGATCCCAGCGCTCGGGTTTGAGCATCCGCTGGACAATTTGATTGAAGCTCCCTTGCGAACTCGGGGGCTAACGATCGCTCCGCGGGCGAGCAACGCTGACTTGCTGCGGCGGATCAGTTTCGACTTAACAGGCTTGCCCGTTGATCGTGAGCTCATCGATCGAGAAGTCACTGCGCCGTCGTCTCTTGCGTCCGAACCCCAGATCAACCAGGCGTTGATTGACACGCTGTTGCAGTCTCCGGCTTACGCAGAACATTGGGGGCGACACTGGTTGGATGTTGCCCGATACGCGGACACTCGGGACTGGTATGCGCGTGGTGATTTAAACTATCCGCACGCGTGGACTTATCGCGATTACGTGATCCGTGCCTTTCAACAGAATTTGCCTTTTGACGATTTTATCCGTCAGCAATTGGCGGCTGATCAGTTGACCAGCAGCGCTGGTGCGGCGGAACGTGCGGCACTGGGTTTCTTGACCGTTGGTTCTCGATTCAGGAATCGTCGCGACGAGCAGATTGCCGACTACATTGATTTGGTGTCTCGAGGCTTGCAGGGTTTGACGGTCGCCTGTGCTCGCTGTCACGATCATAAATACGATCCCATTCCCACGTCGGATTATTACGCGTTGCATGGCGTGTTTGCGAGTTCTCGGATCCCGGGGGAGTTTCCCAAGCTTGAAGGCGGGTCGCTCTCACCTCAACTGTTGCAAGAGTACGAGACGGCAAAGAAAGCCGCTGAGGCAAAATTTCATGAGTTTCTAGAGCAGTTGAAGCTCGCCGGCCAGAAGGACATGCGGGGGCGTTGGGAGGCTTACATGACTGCCTATGCTCAATCGAACGGAGTGCCCAAAACATCCTTTGTCAACGCTGCGAAGCAGAACGCCTTGAAGTCCCGTGCGGCTGGGGCGATGTTCGATCGCATGCGTGCTGCGGCGAAGCAGCCTGCTTGGAAAGAGCATCCGTTTTTTGGCGTGTTCTTTGATTTGTCTGTCGCCAGCAAGCAGAAGTTTGCTGCCCAGCGAAAGCGACTCGCGAGAGACAAGCCGGACACTGTATCGCCATTGATTCTGAAGGTCTTAGCGGACCCCCAGTGCAAAGATTCGGTTGCCTTCGCCAAGGCTTGTGGTCAGCTGTTCAATCAAGCCATGTCGGATACGGCGGATGAGTCACTTTCTGGTCTTCGCGAGGTGCTGGACGATTCATTCGGTCCATTTGGATTCGATGCTGCCGAGCTGGTCAACCACGTCGAGGTTGTTGGTGCGGAACGCGGCAAATTTGATCGCGCCAAAAAGCCGATTACGGATTTGGAAGTCAACCATCCCGGGGCTCCTGGCCGCGCCATGGTGATGTTAGATGGCAGAGCCGTTGATTCACCCATTCAGATTCGAGGAAACCCGGGGCGCAGAGGCGATGTCGTGCCGCGCCGTTTTCTGTCGTTCGTTTCGTTACGTGGCGACGCGTCGGAGGCGCTGACGGCGCCGTTTCGCAAAGGTAGCGGACGTCTGGAACTGGCCGAGGCGATTGTTTCCCCCCAGAATCCGTTGACCGCTCGTGTGATCGTGAACTGGACGTGGCAGTTTTACTTCGGCAAGGGGTTTGTGCCCTCGAACGATTTTGGATTGCGCACTGAGCGGCCTGAACAGGTTGCCGCGCTGGACTATCTGGCGGCCGGTCTGATTGCCAATGGTTGGGACATGCGTTGGTTGCATCAGCAGATCCTGACCAGTCGGACCTACCAGCAGGTCAGTCAGGTGGACCGCCGTGTGATGGATGCCGATCCGGACAATCGATTGTTCACACGTCAACAGCGGCGGCGTTTGGGCTACGAGAGCATGCGAGATTCCATGTTGAAGGTTAGCGGGCGTCTTGATCCAGCTCTGTTTGGCAAACCGATTGCTGATGCGAACCAGCGGGGTGTCGGTTCCCTGCGGCGGACGCTGTATCAAAAGGTGGACCGAGTCGATTTTGATAGTGATCGTGCGACGTTTGATTTTCCGCGTCCGGATGCTTCGTCCGTGCAGCGTTTGGAGACGACGGTGCCACAGCAGTTGCTGTTCGCACTGAACTCGCCCTTTGTGATTGATTGCGCCAAGTCGTTGACGGACGATGCGTTGTTTCAAGCGTTGGGCACCGACCAGCAGAAGGTCGTCTGGTTGTTCGACAAGGTGCTGGGTCGCCAGGCCACTGCGGATGAAGTCGCTTTGTTCACTGCGTTTCAGCCTGCTGAAGGCGTGTCTGCGGACAGTCGTCTTTGGCAATGGGGTTATGGGCACAGTCCGTTAGCCGATGACGTGGCCACCGGCCAGCCACTGGGCTTTACGGCATTGCCTCACTTTACGGGGCGATCGTACCAAGTGGGCGCGGAGTTTCCCGACAAGCAGTTTGGGTATGTTCGATTGACAGCCACGGGCGGGCACCCTGGCAACTCGCTGGAGCATTCGCCGATCGTCCGCTGGACGTCTCCGCTTGATGCGGAGCTGCGGATTCAGGGTGTGTTGAAGCATCCGGGAAAGTTGGGTGATGGGGTTCGAGCCAGCACGTTTTTGAACGGTAAATCATTAGGGGTGTGGTCCGCCAAGCAGAACAGCACGCCGACGCCGGTCAAGCGTTTCAGTGTCAAGAAAGGTGACGTGATTGATTTCGTGGTCGACTGCAATGTCGGCGGTTCGAATACCGATAGCTACCTTTGGAACCAGATCATCTCGGTGATCCAACCCAAGACTCAGAAACAGTCGTATCCCAAGGGGCATACGTGGAATGCTCGTGAGATGTTTGGCTCACCTGCCTTGCCGCCACTGGATCGTTGGCAGATGGCGGCTCAGTCGCTGTTGATCTGCAACGAATTTTTCTACGTCGATTAGTCGTCGAGTTTCATTCTTTTGTGGCCACGTTGAATTGGCTGACCTTTTGTCGCTGGACGCACAGCAAATGACAGATTCAAACGAAATGTTTTCAATCTCACGGCGCGAAATGTTGTCGCGCGCTGCCGCGGGCATGGGCACCTTGGCGATGGCGTCGCTATTTTCGCAAGAAGCCGGTGCAAGCCAGTCACCACTGGCTGTGAAGACGCCGCATTTTGCGCCCAAGGTGAAACGCGTCATTCATTTGTTCATGAACGGCGGTCCTTCTCAGGTGGACACGTTTGATCCCAAGCCCATGCTGGCGAAGTACGACGGCAAGCCCTTTCCAGATGGATCGCTGAAGAAGACCGAGCGGGCGACTGGCGGAGTGATGAAGAGTCCGTTTAAGTTTTCCAAGCATGGCGAAAGCGGCATCGACGTCAGCGAACTGTTTCCCAGTGTCGCCAAGCACGCGGATGACTTGTGTGTACTCAGAGGCATGCATACCGATGTGCCCAATCATGAACCCAGTTTGATGATGATGAACTGTGGCGAGATCGCTCAGTCACGTCCGTCACTGGGTTCCTGGGCGCTGTATGGTTTGGGAACTGAAAACCAGAATCTGCCGGGCTTTGTCGTGCTATGTCCCAACAGTTTGCCTACCGGCGGGTCACCCAACTGGCGGAGCAGTTTCTTGCCAGGGATCTTTCAAGGCACGCGGGTCGATACGTCCAAGACGAATGTCAAAGAACTGCTTGCAAACATCAGTAATGAACGCGTGACCCCGCAGGGACAGTCGGATCAACTGGGTTTGATTCAGCAATTGAATCAACGTCACCTGGCAGCCCGCGGCGGCGACGAGCGACTGGAGTCTCGGATTCAAGCCTTCGAGCTTGCGTTTCGCATGCAGATGGAAGCCAGCGATGCGTTTGATGTGTCTCGCGAATCCAGCGAAACCCTTGCAATGTACGGCGACGACTTGCAGGGACGTCAAATGTTGACCGCGCGGCGTTTGGTCGAACGCGGTGTCCGGTTTGTTCAAGTCTGGCATGGCGGCGGTCAGCCCTGGGACAGTCACAACGATATCGAACGCCTGCATCGCAAGCTGGCTGGCGAATGCGATCAAGCCATCGGTGCCTTGCTGACGGATCTGAAACAACGCGGTTTGCTGGATGACACGCTGGTGATTTGGGGAGGCGAATTTGGTCGCACGCCGGCTGTCGAGCTTCCCAATTCAAATAACGACACCAAGGGCACCGGTCGAGACCACAACAACCACGGGTTCAGCATGTGGCTAGCGGGTGCTGGTGTGAAACCGGGACACATCCACGGCGCAACCGATGAGTTTGGGTTCGGTGCCGTAGAGGGCAAAATGCATGTGCACGATTTGCACGCAACCCTGCTGCATTTACTTGGCTTTGATCACGAGCGGTTGACGTATCGTTGGGCTGGTCGCGACTTCCGGTTGACCGACGTCCATGGCACCGTTTGTCACGATATTTTGGCCTAGCCGCTATTGGTCCGGTTCGATTTGCCAGCGACCCTGATCGTCCTGGCAGACCAAGTTCAATTGGCGCAGCATCTTTAGGACAGGGTCAACCGAAAAGGTGACTTCGGTTTGGGTGAGTTCGCGAATCCAACGTTCGCATTTTCGTCGCAGGCGACGCTGACTGATCGGCTGACCTTCAGCGACCATGGCACAGTAGGCCAGGGAAAGTTCTGACTGTGTTTGACGGCCACGTTGATGGATCAGTTGCAAGACCGCGCCGCTGTTGCTGTCAAGTTTTTGATAGAACAAGTTGCGCGTGACATCCAGCAGGTAACGATTCTTGGTCTGGGAATAGCTGAAAAAGCTCTTCACCACATAGGCCGCAGCGGCCAGCAGAAAGCCGACCGCTAACGCCATGCTGTAGTATGCAGCCAAAGCCAAGGTGACCAAGATGAATCGCGAAATCTTCTGGAGCGAAAACAGCCAGCCGCCCAAGCTGGGGACGATCGCTTTCGCTCGGTCAAACTTGCTTAACCGTACCTTTGTCCCTGGCAGCAGCATGTCGACGTCCTGCTTGGGAATGTTCTTGAACATTCGGATGTGCAGTTTCTCACATGACAGCGTCTCACCGCGTTCATGGTCGCTGTTGAGTTGGAAAACAATGACCAGGCGCCGATACAACGGCACGTCGACTAATTCCTGACGATAGAAATTCCTGAAGCTGCGGCGATAGCGTTGGCCGATGACGTCGCCACGTGTGTAGACTTCCAAATGCCGAAACAGTGTGAAGTCCGCTTCCATGGGAACCCCCCAGTAACTGGCAACGCCGACACATTGCTCCAGGTCTTCACGGGACAGGTTGGTGAAGGCGGCGTCTTCTAGCACCACATCTAAATGTGCCAGGATCTGGTCGGCTTGTTCGATGGATTCACTGGTCGGTTGAGTTGCGGGGGATTGCGTTGGCGAACGGGCGGTGCTGTGGTCAGACGAATCGGTTGATTGCTGAATCGCCTGCTTGGGTTCGTTTTCGCTTGCCGTCTCCGGTGGAGGCGGTGTCCCGATTTGGCATTCAGAGTCGGGATCGAAATCGGGATACGTCGACAGCAGCAGTTTTTGGTCTCGTCGGGAGCGTTTTTCGCAATACCACTCAATGGCCGCTAGAGCGGTTTGCAGGGCGTCTTCACTTGCCGCCACTGGATCGCGTTGCTCGCTTTGCTGGACTTTTTCACGTAGCTGGCGCAGCAATTGCTCGGGGGACGCGGGAATGAAAGCTTCGACCTGCCAGTGGTCGGCGTCCGGCATCAGCATTCCGCTGGTGCTAAACTCGGACAGCGAACGCGTGATTGGCCCTGTTCGATCCAGGGACCAAGTGGTAAGAATGCGATCAACCGATTCTGACACGTTGTAAACAAATGAGCGGAATGAAATCAGACATGCACGACGGCAGTTTTACAGATCAATCAGACCTAACGCACGATCAAGCTCAGGAAAAGTTGGCAGCCCAAATGGATCTACCACAGTTTAGCCCATCGGGAGTGGCTTTGGATATGGATGGTCTGCTATTTGACACCGAGCGGATTTATTGGCAGGTGGGCGATACTGTGCTGGAACGCCGTGGCAAACGCTATTGCGAAGCGCTGCAGGCAAGAATGATGGGGCGAATTGGTCTGGGGGCTGTTCAAGAGATGATTGATTTTCATCAGTTGAATGATGCTCCTGAATCCTTGCTCGCCGAATCCGACCAGATCTACGGGAATCTTTTACCAGAAATGCTGCGTCCCATGCCGGGGCTGGAGGGCTGGCTTGAACACTTGGTCGCGTCCGGGGTTCCATTCGCTTTGACGACCAGCAGCCGCCGTCGCTGGGTGGACGTGATCTTTCAAGACATTCCCTGGCGAGAGCATTTCGCGTTTATTCTGACCGGGGATGATGTCACTCATGGTAAGCCACATCCGGAGATGTACACCACCGCGGCAAGCAAGTTCGCCATCAAGCCGCAAGAGATGCTGGTCTTGGAAGACAGCGGCAATGGTTGTGCCTCTGGCGTGGCTTCCGGAGCACAGGTCGTGGCGATTCCCAATGAGCACACGATGAAGCAAGACTTTAGCGGTGCAGTGCTGGTGGCGGACTCCTTATCTGATCCGCGTCTGCGTCGTCTGATTTCGCCGGTCAAATGAGCTGGTTCGCCGACTGGCCGCGATCAAACGTCGCTCTCGTCGCCGTCCCTTTCCTGGGCGGACTCTGCATCGTTTGCGGCGACCTTGTCGCGCTGCGGTAAGTCACCCAGGATGGCTTCGGGATCAAGTGGGGCTTCGGCAAACTCCATGAGTTCCGCCATCGGTTCACGCTTGAACTTGAAGTCATCCATGACGAACGTCCGCTGCTTGCCATCGACTTCATAGCGGATCTTGGCGATGCCCTTGTCTTCCCATTTGTGCTTATCGATCGACGTGATGGATTCGATGGGCACTTCGACGCCTTTGTGATTCCGGATGACTTGACTGTCACCTTCGATGTAGGCACCTTGGCCGGCAATGAACTTCATCAACACCACCACCGACATGATGCTGCAGATGACGGTGAACATGAATTGTTGACCGATTCCGTGAGTGATTTCTTTGCTGGTTTTCGCTGGGACCAGTGTGGACCAGCCATTCTCTTTGGCGACTTCAGGCCATTGCTCGGCGCGATCTTCTTCCGGGATCGCCTCGTAGGCCTCGGCGATCACACGCTGTTGTGGGTATCCGATCAAGCCATCGTATAGAAACCAGCAGGCGAAGGCGAAACAGCCCAGAAAGACATACAGAAATCGTCGAAAGAACGGAGCGTGAGATTCGGCACGGATCATAACGTCAGTCAAGGGCTTAGGGGAATCGTTGCACGACCGCAAAGCGATCAGACAATGGAGCGATAGTAGTCGATGCTGCGACGTAATCCATCGACCATGTCCACGTCTGGTTCAAACAGCAGCGAAGTTCTGGAGTGGCTGACGTCGGCCAACGAATCGCGAACATCACCAAGTCGAGCGGGTTCGTGGATGGGAGTGATTGGTTTTTCGAGCAAATCGCTCAGGATCGCGATCAGTTCCAGCAGCGTGGTGCGTCGACCACGAGCGACATTGAACACCTCGCCACTGATCCCTGGCACGGTCGCTGCCAGTAAGTTGGCTTTGGCAACATCTTGGACATACACAAAGTCACGAGATTGTAGGCCGTCTCCGTAGATGACCGGAGGCTGACTGGCCAGAATGAGAGAGACAAAGCGCGGGATGACGGCGCTGTATTCGCTGTGTGGATCTTGGCGTGGACCAAACACGTTAAAGAATCGCAAGATCACCGTTTCCAGGTCACTGGTTTTGGCAAAGGAGCGCAAGTAATTTTCAGCCGACAATTTGGCCGCGGCATAGGGGGACAGTGGCGCAGGGGGATCGGTTTCACGCTTGCTGACAAAGGTTGAATCGCCGTAGGCGGCACTTGTGCTGGCAAGCACCATCCGTCGCACGCCGGCCTGATTGGCAGCATCCAAAAGGTTCACCGTGCTGGTCGCGCACCAGGCGTGACAGAGAGCCGGTTCACGCATGCTGCGTGGGACACTGGCCATCGCCGCGAGGTGGAAGATCGCGTCACATCCCTTGACGGCTTCGGCAGTGGTTGCCGGGTCCGCTGCGTCTCCGTCGACAAAGGTGAACTGAGCATGGCCGTCTAAGTGCGCCAGGTTTTTCTTAAATCCCGTACTCAGATTATCCAGGGCCCGTACTTGGCTGCCCTGTTCGATCAGAGCGTCGACAAGATGTGATCCAATAAAGCCTGCGGCGCCAGTGATAAGGCAGGTGCTTCCCTGTAGCGATTGGCAGGAATCCGGCAGGTTGATGGGTTCTGACATCTATTTGGTATCGGTTAGTTGGGGCGATTAGCGATAGAACACGGGCTGGCGTCGACCAACACCTACAACAACTTAGGACGGTGTTTAAGCAATCAAAGTTGCTTGTGCAGGTTTTGGTCCGGTAGCTTACCGTTGATGAAACCAAGCATGCATCCCCCGCCATGGATGGGATGCAGTTTGGCCGCCCGAACGGAAGTCGGCTGTTCGCCGTTGCCGAATCAGCAAAAGTGGTAAAAATTGCATTGCTACAGATGCCGGAATTGCACAGCATCGGTTCTGTATTTTGTAGTTTGAAAAAGTCAAATTGTCCGCAATGAATTTCTGTAACGGGTATACTGGAAGTACATTTTGATGTGTTCGAGAGTTCCCCCATCAGACTTATCCATGTGTCTCTTGGTCAAAAGGATTTGCCCCACAGACAAGAATCATCCCCACCATCTTGACTGTTGATTGAACTTGCCTAATCGTTGGACTGAAGGGTTCATTGAATGGGGCTGAGCTAAGCGTCGTCAGGCTTTGGACGAATCGGCTTGGCGGTTTGGTTGATGCAGTCATTAAGCTCCCCACACTTCTTGACTGGTTCGGTTGATTCTGAACCAGCCCCACGCTCTCATGATTACTGATCAACGCAATCCCGGTGTTCCACCGCGCGGCCATCAGCAGGCGTCATCGCACGCGCTGCCACAGTTGGACGTGATGGGTGCGTTGTGGCGATATCGCTGGGCCGTCGTGATCCCAACGGTGGTGTTCGGTTTGATTGGATTTTTGGTTTATCACGGGACCAGTGAAACCTATCGCAGTTCCACCAAATTGATGGTGGAATCCAATCGGCCTCCTGTGCTGGACGCGATGACCGGTGAAGTGCTTGGCGGCGTGCCCGATATCGAGGTTCTCGAAGCGCAGGTTTATAGCGACCGTGTGGCTTTGATGGCCTATGAGCACATCAAGATGAAACCGTTTCGTGTGAACTACGGTTCCAGCTCCGCCGTGTTCGCAAAGGCGATCCGCGGCCAACTGTCTCTGGAGCCCGAAGTCACGGACGTGAAGTCCGCGCAGTCGTTGGTCACTTGGATGCACTTTGACAGCCCCAATCAAGACCTTAGCGAGGCAGCGGTTCAGGCGTTCAGTCAAGCGTTGCAAGAGTACTTTAACGCTCGTCACCAATCGACTCAGACGAAGGTTTCCAATCTTCTGCACGACGCGATCACGAAGTTGTCGCCTCGATTGGTGCTCAAGGAGAAAGAGTACTCCGAGTTCAAAACTCAAAATATGGGTGAACTCTCTTGGGACAGTGACGGCCATACGATTAATCCTTACAGTCGCCAGCGCGACGCGCTGATCGGTCAACGCGCTGCTCTGGAAATGGAACTCCGCCGCGAGAAAACCATTCTGGCGCAGATCGAACGGGTCGCTGAAGACTCTCGCGATCCGATGACGGCGCTCAATGTCATGGGACAGCTGTTAGGCGTTAACATCAACGCTCTGAACAACGAGCAGAGGTTTGACCCGCTGGAAGGTGATTCCATGTTGGCGGAGATCGATCTGGAAAAGAAACTCTTGCCGCTGATCATTACACGCAACCAGCTGGAAACTCAGTTCGGTGATGGACACCCCAGTGTCAAAGCAATGGATCAGGAGTTAAAGACGACACGCGAAGAACTCGCGCGATTGGTCAAGGAGCAAGCCGATCGCATCACCAAGCTAAGAGAGCAGCATTACCAGCAGTCGGGCAGTCCATCGCAGCGAGCAACGGATACCGTCAACGCCGTGATCTTTTCGAATCAAGCCAAGGTGATGATGCTGCAAAATCATCTGAAGCAACTCGATGATCAAATTGATCTCGCCAAGTCGAAAGCTATCGACCTGGCGAAGCTTGAGCGACAAGACGAAGAGCATCGCAGTGAGCTGGATCGGTATCGGAAATGGTTGACTGACTTTGATGATAATCTCAGTCGCGTTCAGATTTCCGAAGAGGAAAGTGTCACGCAAGTTGCCGAACTTCAAGCTCCCACAGCGGCTTATGTGGTGGCTCCCAATTTGATCAAACTACTCGGCTTGGGCATCTTGGTTGGGCTGGTGATCGGATCAGGGAGCGCTCTGTTGTTAGAGAAAAACGCGAACACCTTCCGCGCTCCAGAAGACATCCCCAATGTGCTTGGCCTGCACGTCTTGGCACACGTGCCATTCTTTCGCGGCAAGCGGCGCAAGAACAACAAAGATGAAGTGGATCCGTATAGCGATTTCTCGATCGACATCGCGGTGGTTCATCAACCGGCCTCGGCAGCCTCTGAAGCCATCCGCTCGCTGCGAACCTCGGTCTTTTTTGAAACCAATCAGGCCCGGCGCGGGACCGTAATCCAGGTGACCAGTCCGC
This sequence comes from Stieleria bergensis, assembly GCA_007745635.1. Classification (GTDB taxonomy): domain Bacteria; phylum Planctomycetota; class Planctomycetia; order Pirellulales; family Pirellulaceae; genus Stieleria; species Stieleria bergensis. The sequence goes on along the minus strand of CP036272.1, from coordinate 3,691,662 downwards.
TTCCTGGTGATGGCAAAAGCACCATAGCGTCCAACCTCGCCTGCTCGATGGCGCAAAGCGGTAAGCGCGTGCTGGCGATCGATGCTGACCTGCGGCGGCCACAATTGACCGACAACTTCCAACTCTCTGGAAAGCCGGGGCTGACCAGTGTCTTGGATGGCCAGTGTGACCCATTGGATGCGGCTTATCCGACGGCGCTCCCTAAGTTATCGATCATGCCCTGCGGTGGCATTCCCGGCAACCCGGCTGAAGCGCTGTCGCTGCCCGTGATGAATGAGTTGTTGCAGTACCTTCGCGATCACTTTGATTACATCCTTTTGGATACGCCGCCGCTGTTGGTGGTGACCGACCCGAGTATTTGCGCCAGCATGGCGGATGCAGTGATTCTGGCGTTGAAGATTCGCCGCAAATGCAAGCCCAATGCCCGTGAGGCGGTCAATATCTTGAATTCCGTTGGTGCCAACGTGTTGGGCGTGACGGTGAATAACTCGGAAGAATCAGCCTCTAGCGATGGATACCGAGCCTATGGGTATTATCGGTACGGCAGGTATGCCGGTGGCTATGAGCGGCGCGGTGGAGTGAAAGGTCCAAGTGTCGCGGTCTCCTCGCGGTCTTCCAGTAGCTTGTTGGTCAGTCGCGCTGTTGGCGATTCGTCAACCATTGACGGGATGACAAGTAATGGTGACGGGGTTGGTGAGTCACGCAACTAACGGCGGAACTCTGGCTGGTCATTCGTTGTCTAACGTTTGCGGCCTGCCATTACCGTCCCCAATGTGAGCCATTGGCTTTGGCTACTGGTCCCTAACGAATTGCTAAGACCGATGTCCCACGATACGTCTATTACCGGCCCGTCATCTCGCGAGAACGCCTCGCCTGGCGAACCGCTTGTTCGGCCCACTGGCATGGATAGCCATTCCATGGCGGGGACACTGTCCGCGAATCAAAAAGTCTGGTCGGGATTTTGGATCGGCTTGTTGCTCACAACCGCTCCTTTGCTGATCCCCTATTTCAAGGACTTATGGGATAACGTCACCTATCGTTTTTTTCCGTTCGCGATTTTGGCCACCGTTTGGTTGGGTTACGACCGCTGGGATCGCGACGTGCGTCCACCACGCGGTTGGTTCAGTTGGGCGTTGCTCGGTGGAGCGGGCTTTTTGGTGATCGCCAGCATCCTGTTTTCCTTCACCTGGTTTGCGGCGGTCGCGGCGGTGGTGATTGTCTGTGTCATGTATTATTCGCAGCGCGGGGAAGTGGATGCTTCATTGTTGGCAGCCGCGTTGCCGCTGTTGCCGTGCGTGCAGATGATTCGTCTGGATAAAATGCTTGTGCAGTCCCTCCAGCACACAACGACCTGGATGTCCAGCGTGCTGCTTGATTTGTTTGGTATTGCGCATGCGGTGTCGAACAACGTGTTGCAATTGTCCGACCGTGAATTGTTTGTGGCCGAGGCTTGTAGCGGGATTCAAAGTGTGTTCACGCTCAGTTTCCTGGCTCTGTTGGTTGTTGCTTGGAAGCGTCGCCGCGCGTGGATGGTTCCAGTGTATTTGTTAGTGTCTGTGTTATTGGCCGTGTTTGCAAATGTCATTCGCGTCACGACGGTTGCCGCTGCCGCTGCGTTTCTGGACATGGATTTCTCTGTGGGTTGGCCGCATGATCTGTTGGGTTATGTGGCGCTGGTCGTCTGTTTTGCGTTCTTGATGTCGTTCGACTATTTGCTGGCGATCTTCTTTCATGAGATTCCAGCGTCAGTGGACAGTAACCCTGCGATGATCGCCTGGAACTTCTTTGCCAACCACGATGAAGTTGAGCAGGGAGCCGGCGATAACGCGCGTCGATCGACCGAGGTTCAGCAGAGTGCCCAGGGCGCGATGTCATCGCGCTTCGCAATCTTGCTGGGGCAAAACCGGATCGTGATGGGATGCTTCTTTGGCGTGTTGGCACTGTTGTTTCTTGGCTCTGGGTATCGCTTGATCAGTTCCAGCAAGCCTCGCAGTGTGGTCTTTAGCAGCGAACAGGTGATCTTTGATCCAAGGACGAACCTGCTGGACTCGGTATTGGTGAATTTGTCCGTGGTCGACCATCAAAGCAGTCGTGAATTCCAAGACTCTCGGCTGGGTGCGAACTCGGATATTTGGGAATGCGAGTGGGGTGATCTGCAAGTTCAGTTTGTTGTCAGCCAGCCGTACAAGGGGTGGCATGAGCTCTGCGATTGCTATGAGGCCATCGATTGGAAACTGCTTGATCGCAGCATTCGATCGCCTCGTGATAAGGACAACCCACTGGCGTACGACTTGGAGGAGGCGACATTTGTTGCCGCTCAATTCCGTAGTGGGCCCGTCCAACGCGGCTATTTGCTCTTTAGCGGCATCGGCAGCGACGGAGTGCCGGTTGACGCGCCCAATAGCATGCACGCTTTGGCTCACCGGATCTGGAATCGAATCGATTCCTCTGGCGTTTGGAATCAAAACGAACTGGTTGTGCTGCAAATGTGGGTGACCAGCGCGGCGAAGTTAACTCCTGAACAGTTGCGCGAGCTTGAACGCGAGTTTCTATCCGTGCGTGGTCGTGTGGCTGCGGAGATTCAGCGGGCGACAACAGAGGGCGCTCAAGCTCAATCGCAGGGCAGGCCGCTCGGCCAAGCGTTGCCGGTCGCGGATGCCAGTCGTCTAGCAGGTCGCGTGCAGGAGGCCATGTAAGCCATGAAGTCAAACTACTATAACCCGTTGGTCTGGATGGCTTGGTGCCGCGATTGCGCTGTCGCGTGGTTTTCAACCATTCCCTGGGGCGATGCTCCGAAGGCGATTCCTGCGCTGTTGCTGACGCTGATTTTGTTCATCATCGGGTTCGTCGCCTTTAGCCAGGGAACGGGCTGGCGACAACGATTGCTGGATCGACAATACGCAGTGGCGATGGAGCTGGATGATTTTCCCACCGCAGAAATTGTGGTGCGTCGTCAACTTGAAACGCAGCCGACCGACGTGCGTTTGCAACTGAAATTTGCGTTGCTGCGTGATCACCAGGGTTTCTCCAAGGAGGCCGATGCGGTGATGGTGCAGTTGCTGGATCGGCATCAACGCCCGGCCGCGCAGTGGTTGTTGGACAAGCGGTTTGTGAATCGCAAGTTCACTGACATGACCGAAGAGGAGCTCCAGCTGATCGAGAAGGTTTTGCTGTTGCTCGAAAGCGAAGCCCAGGACGACGGCGAACAGTTCCGTATCCGCCGGGTGCTTGCGGACTATTACAGGTTTCGCAAACGGCCTCGCGATGCGATTCCAATCTTGCTTTCACTCGCTCGCAGTGAGCCTGCGGTGGGATTAGAAGCGGCCTACGTCGCTCGCGGGATTGGCGAAATCGAGGATGCGAAACGTTACGCCAAAGAAGCGCTGGGCGGAACACGGATCCAATTTGAACAAGATCCCGGGAATGCGTCTCTGGCCTATCACATCGCCTTGAATCGGGTGTTCTTGGAACAGTTTTCCGATGCGATCACGGTGCTGCATACTGCGATGGCCAACGTCAGCGGACCGAACGCGGACAAGAATCATGCACGGTTGGCTCAGGCGCTTGGGACGACCATCGTCAGCTATATCCAGTACATCGAAGCCTCGCCGCAAGACACGCGGAAAGAACGAATTCGGATCTTGAGGATGCTTGAAGGCGCCGCGGAGATTGCTCCGAACAACAGTCGCGTGCTGACGATGCTGTCGCAGCAGATCTTGAAAAGCTTGGATGATAACAGTCAGGAAGCGATCGATATTCGCGAGTCGTTACTGAACGATCAAGCATCGAAGTTGGCGCACTTTATTCGCGGCACGGCAGCGTTGTTAAACGATGACTTGGATGAAGCGTCACTTCACCTGCATTTAGCAAAAGACGAGATGAGGGACAGTCCCGCGGTGTTGAATAACTTGGCGGTTGTGCTGACGCGTCAAGCGGTTGAGTTGCGAAAAGACAATGGATCGCTCCCAGAGGCGGAGCAGAGTCCTGAGTGGCAAGCTGAGTACGACCTGCTGCTTAAGAGGGCTCTCAAGCTGGTCAACCAAGCGATCAAGGACGTTGATCGCCCCACACCTCACTTCTTTGAGACTCAAGGGCACACCTTGTTTTTGATGGGCAGGCAGCGTGAGGCGATTATCAGTCTAGAGCACGCGTGCAAAGTCCCCGCGTTGGCCTTGCGAGCACACCGGATGTTAGCGGTTTGCTACCGCAACCTGGGCGATCCAGCGTTAGCTGCGGACCACGATCGGGCTGCCAACCTGCTAGAGGACAAGGCCGGAAACGTGTTGCCAAAAGGGGGTGTGCTCAAGCCAACCGCTCAGCAGAGTGATCTGGATCCTGCGGCCGAATCGGTTGAGTAGCGTTTAAGCCTGTTCGCGGGCGGGGCGACTCGACTTTGTTCGCTGCCGTGGCGTGAGTGGCCCATGCGATTGCCAGCAGTTGGATGACAGGCAGTCGCTGCGATTGATCTTCGCGGTGGTTAAGACAGGCTTTGTGGGTGTGGGTCAGGCCCAGTTGTTCTGCACGTCGATTTCACCCTGTTCCCAGGCCGTTAAGAACGGCGGCAGGCTGGGCAGGGCATCATCAGCTTGACGGACTTGGTCGCGTGTCATCCAGTGGAATTCAGCGACTTCGTCAGGGTTGGGCACGGGAGGCTGATTTTCGTCGGCCGTGGCGTGCCACCAAGCAAGATTGGTGCCCCAGGGAGTGACGCTGCGGTAGCACAGTTCCACTGGCGTGACTTGCATTGCCAGTTCTTCTTCCATTTCGCGAACCAAGGCTTCCGCTTCGGTCTCTCCCTCTTCAATGCCACCACCGGGCAGGCACAGTTTCCCCGGCGCAGTGACCGTCATTGAGCGGCGGATCACCAGTAAACGCTGTTGACGGAAGAGGACGGCGACAACGCCGCGTTTTCGTCGGGTACGGGGTTTCGATCTGTCTAAGTTCATTCCAAGCTTGTACTGCAACCATGCATCGTGGACAATCGAGATCTGACGCTTTAACGAAAACCTCGCAACTTCTTTCAGAACATCTCCTGGATCACGAACCCTGATTTCCAACAACGTTCAGGTAACTGCGGACATGCTGGGCCCCCCCTTCGCGAACACAGATAACTATCAGCCGAAGACAACACAATGTCTAGCGGAAGCAATCCAAATTTGCCACAAACTTCGGCAAGCCGGACACGTGGCGTACTTTGCCGGCGGGTGCGTGCGCGACGCGATGCTGGGGCGAGAGCCAAAGGATTTTGACGTCGCGACCGATGCCACACCGGACCGGGTGCGAGAGATTTTTGGCAAGCGCAAGACGCTGGCCATCGGTGCGGCGTTCGGCGTCATCGCTGTCTTGCCGCATTTGGCCCAGGCCACTGAACAGCCCACTGCCCAGGCCACTGAACAGGCCAATCACCCCACCGGTGATCAGCACGGTCGTCAGGGCATCGAGCCGATCGAAGTTGCTACCTTCCGCAGCGATGGCGAATACCTCGATGGTCGTCGACCCTCGAAGGTGCGCTACGGTGACGCTCGTCATGATGCGTTGCGACGTGACTTTACCATCAACGGAATGTTTTTTGATCCAGACGCCAATCAGGTCATCGACTTTGTTGGCGGCAGGGATGACCTACAGAGACAGATGCTGCGGACGATCGGTGATGCAGAGCAACGTTTCGAAGAGGACAAGTTGCGCATGTTACGGGCCGTGCGATTTACATGCACTTTAGGGTTTACACTCGACGCTGCAGCACTCCAGCAGATTCAGCGGCAAGCCTCAGAGATCACCGTCGTTAGCGACGAACGCATTGGCGCCGAAATGCGTCGCGTGGTCGCCGCGCCCCGCACGACAGTTGGGCTGGAATTGCTGCGGTTGACGAACTTGCATCGGCACGTTCTGCCCTCGTTGCAGGACGCCGAATGGGAGCCGCTGGCGAAACTACTGCAGGCTCGGGAGCGATTCGAATTTGAGACCTCGTTAACGCTGTTGATCATGGCCCTGCACGTCGACCAACCGGCCCGTGATCAAACCCTGCATGGGCTGACCAAGCGTTGGCGGCTTTCCAACGAAGAGGTTCGTCGGATTCGATCCGCCATGCGGTGGCACGGCGTGGTCATGGACGCTGAAAAGAAGCCCTGGTCGGCCGTGCAGCCGGTGCTGGTCGATCGTGACATCGATGCGATCATGTCCGTTGCCCGGAGTGTGATCACCGCGAATCAACAGGATCGCAGCGGCTATGAGCGTTGTCTGCAAGCCCTGGCATGGCAACCGCAGCAACTTGATCCCTGTCCGCTGTTATCCGGCGACGACTTGAAAGCAGCGGGGTATCGACCCGGACGGCAATTTAAAGATGCGCTGCAGGCTGTTCGAGCCGCTCAGTTGGATGGCGAAATTGACTCGGGCCAGCAAGCGCTGTCCTTGGCTGCAAAGTACCTTGATTGAAACGCGTTGCGTGTGAGTGGACGATCGAAGTTGGCAAACACTTCCAAGGTTGCGATGAGTCTGTTGACCGATGCGTTGCAGTTTCAAGCCACGCATCGCGAGCAGCTTCCTGCGCTGGATCTGCTGTCGTCACGATTCGATAGGTTTGGAAGCAAAGTCTTAAACTGGCGAGAGCTGTCCGCGGTCGTGCGCTATCTCGCCGGACAATTGCGGTTACGGTTTTATCAGGCGGACCCAGATCAGGCGGACCCACAGTCAGTGCAGGCCAACGCAAGGCTGGGGCATGTGATTGGCAATGATCCCTGCGACGTCTTGGTTGCGCTGGCGTGTCCCGTTGCGGGGTTGGTCGAGGTTCCCATTGATCGGGCTGCTGGGGCGGGCTTTCAACAAGCTTGCTTCGCTGCGGCAGACGCTGCCACCCTCGGCCACGATGAAAAACGCTCGCTGTGTTGTGCGGCCATTGAGGCGGCTCTTTCTGGAACGATGAGTGAGCCCGGCCCGCTTCGATCCTTGCTGGCCGAAAACGATGCCAGCCTGATTTTATGGACCAGTGGGACCGCTGATCGCCCCAAGGGGGTGGTCTTGTCCGCCGGTGGCCTGTGTTGCAACGCTCAGGCAAAATGGAACGCGGTTCCTCAGACGGCGGCGGATCGTCGATTGACGGTTCTGTCGATCGCCCATGCCTATGCCAGGACCTGTGACCTGGGAACATGGTTGTTGTCCGGATGCCAGTTAACGATCGATCGCGGATATGACGGCTGGCTGCAACAGGCCCCACGTGTCAAACCAACGCTGTGTAATATGGTGCCAAGCCTCGCACAGCGTGTGCAACAGCGCGGTGACTTCTCCGGTGACTTGCGTTGGCTGGGATGTGGTGGGGCCGCGATGACGGAGGACCAGTTCCATGCTTGGAGCGATCGGGGCGTTAGCGTGATCCAAGGCTATGGCCTGACGGAGACGGGGCCCGTGATTGCCAGCCAGTCTCCGCAGACAAGTTTGCCATTGCTGTGCGGGCACTTGGTCGATCATTGGCAATACCGATTGCGTGACGACGTGCTGCAGGTACGCGGCCCGGCAACGATGCTGGGCTACCTGGGCGAGTCTGGGTTGATGCAGAATCGGATCGACAGTCAGGGTTGGCTAGACACTGGAGATCGTGTGCGAATTTGCCAGCAATCGGGACAGTTCGAAATTCTTGGTCGATCCGATGATCAGATCAACTTGGATAACGGGTATAGCCTCGATCCGCTACTGATCGAGCGCGCCGTGGCGGCGATCAGGGGCGTGCGCGCTGCTGTCGTTCAACCCGATCCTAGCGGTCGGCATGTGCGGTTATGGATCGAGCTGGATGCGGAAACGGGGACAGTGGAGGGAGTCCAGCTTGAAGCGGTTTTGCAGCGGTTGCCAGCTTGGCAACGCCCCCAGCAATTCCATGCTTTTACCGTTCCGGATAATCTGCGGGCGGAGGTCTACAATTTCAAGGGTGGGATGAAACGCCAGCAGATGTACAGCTACCTTGATTCGATCAGCGTGTCTTAGCCGGGCAAGCCGACGTCGGCGTCGGCGGCGATGAAGACCCGCTGGTGGGTAAGTCCGCATCGCGCTGGTTACCGCCGTGCTATGCTTTGCAACGTCATTGCAGCCACAACAACCAGCTTCGCAGGAGCGCATTGAGATGTACCCCAGAACCTTTTCGCACATCGGCATCTCGGTTCCAGATTTGGACAAGGCGGTGGAGTTTTATTCCCAGGTCCTGGGTTGGTATGTCATCATGCCACCGACCGAAGTGGTTTCCGATGATTCTGCGATTGGCCTGATGTGCAACGATGTGTTTGGCGAGGGTTGGAACCGATTTCGCATCGCACACCTGTCCACTGGTGATCGCGTGGGGGTTGAATTCTTTGAATTCGAAAACCATGAGACGCCGGAAAACAATTTCGAATACTGGAAGACCGGTGTGTTTCACTTCTGTGTTCAAGATCCGGATGTCGAGGGGTTGGCCAAAGCGATTGTTGCCAATGGCGGCAAACAGCGAATGCCGATTCGTGAGTATTACCCTGGCGAGAAACCCTATCGCATGGTGTACTGCGAGGATCCGTTTGGCAACCTGCTGGAACTGTACTCGCACAGCTATGAACTAACCTATTCGGCGGGTGCGTATCAGGACAAAGTCAAGACCGGCGCGGCGGAATCGCTCTGCGATTGATTCCGCTGGCCGTGGTCATGCTGGAACAACGTTTGCGACCGGCGGGCAGTGTTGCACGCCCAGCATGACAGTGCTTCTTGGCCCGCTGCGACGATTCACACAGGGCGGATCTGTTTGGCTATGATAGTGGCTTCACCTGTCACTCGTTTCTTACCAGCTTTATCGAGCCAATCAGATGCCTTGTTGCGTTGGACGCGCGGTCGCACGCCGCATTGCTTCACTGTTTTGTCTGTCGACTTTGTTCGTCACTGTTTTTGCTTCACCCGGTCAGGCTGCTGATCAGGCGATCGAGGCAGCGTTGCAGTCGATCGCTGCGGCGGATCAGGAAACCATTGGTGATTCAGCAACGACCGCAGCGGTGGAGACTTTGTCGGTGCTTCCGAGCACTCAGATCAAGGTTGTTTTGGATGGATTTGGTCCCGCCACAGTGCGCGGGAGAAACTGGTTGCGCGCCGTTGCTGCCGATGTTGCTGACAATGGGCCTTTTCCAACCGAGCCACTGAATGCCTACTTTGCCGATCGTCAGGCAGACGCGGATGCTCGATACTTGGCCTATCAACTGTTGGTTGCCAATGATCCCTCGCGCCAAGCGGTTCTGCTAGGGGATGCGGAAACAGACCCTTCGCTTCCGGTGCGTTATCTGAAAATTCAAGCCTTGATTGATCAAGCAGATGCGGTGCGGAAAGATCAGCCTGACGCAGCGATCGAAACGTTGACGCGGGTTGTCGCCAACGCGCGCAGTCCCAAGCAGCTTCAAACGGCGGCCAAGACACTCAAGGCGCTTGGCAAGCCAGTGGACTTGGCTGAAACGCTTGGCATGATGCGCTCGTTTCAATTGATCGGTCCGTTTGATAACACGGGCAGCAAGCACTTCGACACTGCGTACCTTCCAGAGAACCAGTACCTGGAAAGTGGTGACCCCGTGCGTCTGGGTGCCGATGGCAAACCGCTCACCGAAGAAGGCAAGTTAGGGCCCATCGCTTGGCAACTGATCATCAGTGAGGATCAGTTGGGGATGGTGGACATCAACGAGCCGCTGGAAAATGCCAAGGACAGTGTGGCCTATTTGTTTGCCAAATTTGATGTGCTGTCACCTTTACCGGAAGGCGACTGTCAGATGCGGATCGGTTGCATCAATGCCAGTAAGGTTTGGGTCAATGGCAAATTGGTTTCTGCAAACGAAGTGTATCACTCTGGAACACGAATCGACCAATACATCGATTCGTGTCGTTTGCAAGCGACGGGCAACACGGTGCTGATCAAGGTTTTGCAAAACGCACAGACTCAGCCCTGGGCTCAGGATTGGCAGTTCCAATTTCGTCTCACGCGTCCCGATGGCAGCGCCCTGAAGACGGACATCAAGTAGTCATCGCTCAGTTGGCTTGGACTCCAAAGCGGTGCACGGTGGTTTCTTGCAACGTTTGCCCAGGCTCAAGCAAGGTCGACGGAAATTCGGGCTTGTTGGGAGCATCCGGGTAGTGTTGCGTTTCTAGGCAGAACGCCTCATGAGCCCCATGGTTGGCATTGTCGGGGCCACCGCCCAGGTGATTGGCGGTGTACAGTTGGATGCCCGGCTGGGTGGTTGAGATCTGGAGGCTTCGTCCGGTGGCTGGATCAACCACGGTCGCCGCGTGTCGCAGAGTGCCTGCGTCGCCACGAACGACATAGCAGTGATCGTAGCCTTTGGTGGCCGGCAACTGCTCGATCCGCTCGCCCAGGGTGTGTGCAGTGCGGAAGTCCAAGGGCGTGCCCTCCACCGGATTGAGTTTGCCGGTGGGAATGAGGTCTTCATCGACGTCTAGTGCCAGATCCGCAGCGATGGTTGCCTGGTAACCCTTGGCGGTTCCAGAGCCCACCCCGCCAAGGTTCCAGTAACTGTGGTTGGTCAAGTTCACGTGAGTGGGTTTGTCGGTCGTGGCCGAGTAGATGATCGTCAGTTCGTCATCGTTGTTCCAGCGGTACTCTGCGGTGGCGGTCACCGTGCCGGGAAAGCCGTTGTCACCGTCTGGACTGACCAGTGTCAATCGAACAGCTACATGGCCTTCGCCCTCAATGGGCTCGGCGTTCCAGACCTGGTAAGAGAAATTCTTGATTCCGCCGTGCAGTTGGTGTTTCCCATGATTGACCGTCAGGGGATACTCAACACCATCGATGGTGAATTTGGCGTGTCCGATTCGGTTGCAAAAGCGACCGACTGAGCTGCCAAAGTAGGGATGCCCAGCAACATAGCGATCCAGCGAGTCGAAGCTAAGGTTGACGTTGGCCAGGTTCCCATCACGATCGGGAACTTCAACTTCCAACAGAGTGGCGCCAAAGTTCATGACGCTGGCACGATGGCCATGATCGTTGATCATCGTGTAGCGCGTGATGGGTTGATCGTCGACGGTTCCGAATGAAGCGGTTTCGATTTTCATGGATGGAGCTGCGTTTGAAACGAAGGTTTGCGCGTCTAGGTAGGATTGAAATGCCAATACGATCGACCATAACAGGCTGTAGCGAAAGGCACCAGAGAACGAGGTTCGCAACATCATGACCGGTTTACCAAAGAAGATAAATAGGGGACCAAACACCGATGCCGCTTCTGAGCAGCGATCGGGACCGCTTTCAGTGGACGCTCCGTCGAGGCAGACGATCAGCCAGGCTGAGCCGACCAGTGTAACGGATGCGATCTCGGCAACGGACACGGCGGTGCTGCCAGAACCTGAATTTCAGTACCGTCCGCTGACCATTGGCAATGTTGAAATCGGCAGCCCCTTCGTGCAGGCAGCGCTAAGCGGATACAGTGATCTGCCCATGCGAGTGATCGCGAAGCGACACGGCGCTAGCTACAGCGTTTGCGAAGTCATGCTGGATCAGTTCTTGTTGGCGTTGGGCAAACGCCAGAAAACCAAGCACTTTCTCGACATTCATCCCGAGGAGCATCCGGTGGGCGGCCAACTGATGGGGGCGGAACCGGAACAGTTCTCAATGGGGGCAATGAAACTGGTCGAAGCAGGTTTCGATATCATTGACGTGAACTTCGGTTGCCCCGTAAAGAAAGTGCTGGGCCGCTGTCGTGGTGGTTTCCATCTATCACAGCCCAGTGTTGCCCTGGAAATTTTGCGGCGAACGCGCGAGATGGTTCCTGATCATCTCCCGGTGACGGTGAAGATGCGTCGCGGGATCGATGACAGCAACGAATCGCGTGATGACTTCTTTCAGATTCTGGATGGAGCCATGGAGATCGGTTTGGCGGCCGCAACCATTCATGGTCGCACAGTGCAGCAGCGTTACGTCGGCCCCAGTCGCTGGGAGTTTCTGAAAGAAGTCAAAACGCATGTGGGCCAGCGGATGAAGATCCTCGGCAGTGGCGACCTGTTCACCGCCCAAGACTGCTTGCGTATGATGGCCACCACCGGCATTGATGGCGTCACCATCGCTCGAGGGGCGATCGGCAATCCTTGGATTTTTCAGCAAGTCAATGCCCTGGCACAGGGACTGCCCATCACCCCGCCGCCGACATTGCATCAGCAAGTCGACACGATGCGCGAGCATTTTGCATTGTGCGAACACACTTACGGTGAAAAGCGGGCCCCTTTGCTAATGCGCAAATTTGCCATTAAATACAGCATGTGTCATCCCGATTACGAAAACGTGCGACCCGATTTTGTTCGCATCCGTGATCGCGAAGCGTTCGAGGCAACGCTAGAGAAACATTATCGCGTTGACGGCCCAGGCCAGTACATCCCCGTGGAAACCCATCGCAGCCAGGAAGAGTAAACCCATGACGACCTATTTTCAGTGCGGCAGCGAAACCACCTCGTTGACCAGTGACGATCTGCGTTCAGCACTGGCAGAGACGTTTGCAAAGATCGGCGAAAAGAAAAAGATTCTCTTACTGCCTCCTGATCACACGCGACTGTTCAGTCGAGCTGGCGAAATCACTTCGTTGTGTCATGAGATGCTGGGATCAGCGATCACGGACATCATGCCAGCGCTGGGAACTCACAGCCCCATGAATCCAGATCAGTTGACGCATATGTTTCCCGGCGTGCCGCTGGATCTGTTTCGGCCTCACCGCTGGCGAGACGATGTAGTGACGCTGGGGACGGTGCCTGAATCCTATGTCAGTGAAGTGACCGAAGGGGTGTATCAAAAGCCCTGGAAGGCGCAGGTCAACAAGATGCTCCGTGACGGTGGTCACGATTTGATCTTCTCCATCGGTCAAGTTGTGCCTCATGAAGTCATCGGCATGGCGAACTACAACAAAAATATCTTCGTCGGCACCGGTGGAGTGGAGGGGATCAACGAAAGCCACTACTTGAGCGCAGTCTACGGCATTGAACAAACACTCGGCCGAGCCAACACGCCACTGCGTAAGATTTTGAACTACGCCCAGGATCATTTCTGTCAATCGATGCCAGTGCTGTATGCCTTGACGGTGATCCAGCAGATGCCAGATGGAACCTTGCACACTCGCGGGCTTTACATCGGCGACGATCATGACACCTTTTTCGCCGCCAGTGAGCTGGCATTTAAAGTCAACATCAATCATCTTGAGAAGCCTCCCCAGCACGTGGTGGCTTATCTGGATCCGTCTGAATTCAAAAGCACTTGGTTGGGCAACAAAGCGATCTATCGCACCCGACTGGCAATCGCCACCGGAGGCCGATTGACGATCTTGGGGCCGGCTGTCGAAGAGTTTGGCGAGGACAAAGAGATTGATCGATTGATCAGACGTTATGGCTATCGGACCAAGGCAGAGATCGTCAAGCTGGTCGATGAGAATCCCGATCTGGCTGCCAATCCATCGGCCGCCGCTCACTTGGTGCACGGATCGCCCGAGAATCGCTTCGAAGTGGTTTACGGAGCTGGGAAGTTGTCGCCCGATGAAATTGCCTCGGTGGGCTACACCCCCGGTGATATCAACCAGTTGATGCAGCGATACGATGTGAATTCATTGCAAGATGGTTGGCACACCGATACCGACGGTTCGGAATTCTATTACATCCAGAACCCAGCCCTGGGGCTGTGGCGAGCCGAGCTGTAATCCCCAGCGGTTTTGACGTTAGCCACCGGTCTGTCTGTCGTTGGTCTGGTGCTGGCTGATTCAACTCACCGCTGGCGTCTTGTGGTTGGGGCAGCGCATAAAAAAACACGCCGACGAACGGGGGGCCGTGGCGTGTTGATCAATTGTTTTTTCCACGCGAATGTTACTTCGTGGGTGCGATTTCTTTCAGTGATTTGCCCAGGCGGCGCTGTGACGTTTTCGTCGTGCGCTTGCGAGGCGATTTCGGTGCCGCCAATGCTTTGGCCTCATCACCAAACAAGCCAGCGATCGCTGGATGAGGGTCTTTTTCGGTGTCAGGGACACCCATGGTCTCAACCGCGTCGCTGACGCCCAACAGGACAGATCGGCGGACGCCATCTCGAAGCCATTCGAAGAAGTTAAAGTTCATATTGGTTCAATCCATTGAATCTGCAGAATCGGAAATACCCAACCTTCCCGCTGTCTGTTATCGGAGTGAAATTCGGGACGCTTGATCTCGTTTCGTCCCGAGGGAGCCGATTGCCAGGCTCTCGTGTTTCACGCCAGTTCCACAGCGTTCCGCCATGGTTGGTCAGCTTTATTGCTACCTCTTTTGACGGTTGCAAGTCTAGGGCGAATTGATCAACCGCGCCGAATTGCCGGCGATTTCGTCACGCAGCGTGGAAAGGCGGTTCAGGACAAAGGAAACACCACGCCCGGCCGCGGACCCGATCAGCCGGTTTGGCGTTAGCCACGGTTCTACGACGCGTGCGATTGATTCAGAGCGTGGACCAGGCGATCGAAATCAGCGTCGCTTTCAAACAGTGCCGAGGACAGGGTGGCCCGTTTTTTTGGACCGGAAAGATGCATCTGTTTGACGAAGCCAATTTCGGTGGTGCGGACTGAGACCTCGTCCAAGCGACACGACCATCCAGGACCGGACAGCATGCTGCCTGGCAGAGTGAAATGCCCGGCTTCCATGGAGATCAGCTTGGGCGGCCCGCTGCGGCCTTTGAGAATTGCTGCGGTGGCAAAAAGCCCGGCAATGGCAAGCAGTCCGCCGACCAAGAGAACGGTCCAGGCTGGCAGAGGAGTCCGGCCCAACGCGATCGAGTCTCTTAGGAACCAGGCAGCGGGAGCTGATAGCAGGCCCGTTAAGATTAACACCCACAGAACCCAGGAATGACTGGAGCGAAGTTTACCGTATTGCCACTGATTGGTTGAAGCTGACATCGATGTTGAAATCATTGAGAGAGATGAAACGGGCGAGGAGATGCTGTCACGCAGAAACCTGCGGTGTCAGCCTTTGCCAATAGAGCGTCATTCGACTATCCGTAGCGCGCGATTTTTAATTGCATGAATCCAAACGCGGAAACGCCTCCGATGCACTGGCCAAGCCAACCGCCAAATAATCCGCCGCCGACACAGAAGACCACTGCCAGGATTCCCCAAAGCACTGGGGATTCCTCCTGGCTATTGGCGGCGGTTGCGACACCGATCACACAGGCGGCGATGATGAAAATTCCCATGATGAAAGTCCTAATGGCTGGTCAGTGAGCGAGCCTATTTTCCTGTTGGTCAAGGCATCATTTTCGCACCAAAATAACCATGCCACCTTCGGAAATCAATCGCAAGGTGATCTTGGAATGGCTAGCCGAGACGATTTGGAGACACTCTGGTGGAAGTTCGTTTTCCAGCTCTTGTTCAATCATCTCTCGCGTAATCAGTGGGGTGCGACTATCAAAGTCTATGATCTTCGCTTCGGAAGTTGTCCAGCAGGAGTCGTCGCCATCAATCGTCCATGTCCCCGTTTCTTCGGTTGTCTGTTGGTAAAGCAATTCATTTGTCGCACCGTCAATGAGCTTCACGTGTGAAATGTTGGTAAACGTCTTGTCCGGTCGGAAGGTGTAGTCATTGCTGAGATCGATTTTTTCTCCGGTTTCCAGTGGCACCATTGATTTCATGTTCCAGTCACCATGGAGCACGGTGTCGCCGATGGTATTTCCGGTGCCGTTTAGCGGACAGCCACTGAGTAAAGGCAGGGTCAGGAACAAGGTCAGTGTAAAGAACAATCGCGGCAGATGACTGTGGTTCATGAGATTGGAAAGGCAAGCTAGGGATGAGTGGGCGGGTGTGGATTCCCCAAGCTTAGCAGAGTCCGTCTCCCTGCGCACTCGTAGGAGTGGGCGATTTGATCCATGCTTCAATTTTAGGCAGGAAGCACTGGCAAGACTATCGCGCGATGGCTGGGCGCGATGGCTAGGTTGTTGCGGGCGGATCGACCCAGTTGAATGTCCCGAGGCTTTGCGTGATCACTTGATCTTGTCGATCTGATTTGCGAACCGCTAACAGTGACGGGGTTTGATGAGGGAAGCTCGCAATTTCGCCCTGGTCTTCGTAGCGTGCCGAAAGCGATTGCAAGCTGGAGAGAAAGTATGCGGTGCTCGCGGCCTCCGCATCGGTGGCGTTGTCCATGACAGCGGTCAACGAGAGCAATTCGCCACCGGGCTGGCCGGTTCGAGGATCGATGACGTGGCCATAACGTTTGCCGCGGTGATGGAAGAATTGCTTGCCTGTCCCGCTTGTGGATAATGCTTGATTGTGGAGTCGGAAGCCGGCCAAGCGAACATTGGGCTTGGTGGGATGAGCCACGCCCACGGCCCAGCCGGGATCGCTGTCACTTGACTGATTGCCCTGTGCAATCACGCTGCTATTGCCGCCATGGATGAGAAAGTTGTTGACACCCTGCGCCAACAATTGCTTGGAGAGCACATCCAATGCGTAGCCCTTGCCGATGGCACCTAAATTGAGTTCCATGCCTGCGGCTTGGAATTGGATGGACTGGTCGCTGGGATTTAAAAGGACCTTTTGATGACCGCACGACTTCAGCGTTTGCTCTAGTTCTTGGCGACTTGGAACGCGTCCGCGTCGTTCCATGAATCCCCAAGCGCGGATCAGTGGTCCTGCAGTGATGTCGAAGGCGCCGTCGGTCAGTTGGCTCCACTGCAGGGAACGTTCCAGCAATGCATAGATCGGCGACGAGAGTTTGACCGGTGCGTCGTAGGCCGAGCGATTGACGAGGCTGATTTCGCTCTCTGGACGGTACGTTGATAAGGCCGCTTCAATCGCATCAAGCTGCTCCAATGCCTGGAACGCAGCGTCCATCTGGTGCTGATCTTCGGCGGCAAGCATGACCACAAATTCAGTCGCCATGGATCGGTGAGTGATGGTGCTAAGCATTGGAAGGGCGGGTGTTGGCCAATGGATGCAGTGTTGAGTAAGGAGTGACGATCAATCTGTGGGGCCGCTGCGAGAGCGCGACGGGATCTCGTCAGCATGGTTCAACCCACAGTAACCATCAAGCCTCCGTAGCGTGCGTGCAAGCACAGCACTGGACGTCTTGGCGTGCGTGCAAGCACGGCACTGGACGTTGGTTCAAAACAGTGGTATTCGCCGACACCCTGAACGGCGCTCCTCCGGTGGACAGGAAACGCTCCCTGACCGTGAACCTATGGCGATCAGAGGTTTCTTGTCTGGTGGCGGGGTTGGAATGGCCGTCAAAATGAGACGAATTTGTCTCTTTTAATGCAATCCGACTCAAGCGAGGCCGATTCGTGGTGGAACGGTTGGATTGGAGGAAATTCTATCAGGAAATGCGACTTTACTTGCCCCGTAACGGGTTGTCAAAAATTGATTCATCCCACACAATCTCGCCACAAGAACATTGCACTGAATCACCGAAATCTGAACCGCCACACGTTGGTACGTCGGATTCGCGGTGGAAACGGAGCGGTGGCTGAGTGGTCGAAAGCGCCGGTTTGCTAAATCGGTGAACCGGGAAACTGGTTCCGCAGGTTCGAATCCTGTCCGCTCCGCTGTTTCCTTTGCCGTCAAACGACATCGGATCAGATGGTTATTCGCAGAGTTTTTCTGCGGGTCAGCCGATGGAATGTTCTCTGTGACGGGCCTTTAACCGCCCCTCGCAAAGTCGCTGACTTGCTTGCAAGCAGCCACGAGAGTGTAGCTCAGTTGGTAGAGCCTTCGACTTTTAATCGAATGGTCCTGGGTTCGAGTCCCAGCACTCTCATTTCTTTCCTCCTCTCCCAGTAGCTTGTGGTCGAGAGGCGTTGGCCTGAAGCTTCAATGCTTGGCTTGCTCATGGGCTAACCATTCCTGCGTCACTTGCTTGCGCCGCGCGTTTAGCGATTGATTGCAGAGCGTGCAGCGTCGTGCAGGCCTTTGAGCGTTTTACGGCTGGCTGATGATCGCTGCGGTGGCGGCGCCTTCGCAGGTTTGGCTCAGCGCGAGCACATGGGGTTGTTTAAGAAACTGAGGGGTTTGCAGGAAGCAATCCTCAGCGGCCAGGTCGGCGTTTCGAGTCGGTGGCACTTGGTTGTTAGCGGTGATCAAGGCGGCCGTTGCAAGTTCGATCATGCCTGAGGCTGCACCGGTGTGCCCGAGAGACGCATAGGGTGCCACCAGGGGCGCGTTGATGCCGGTTTCAGCTAACGCCGTCCGCTCGGCTTGATCCATGCCCAGTTCACCAACGGCGTGTGATACAACGGCACCGATTTGGTCAGCAGTCAGATCGGCTTGCTCAAGGGTCGCTTGGATCGCAAGTTTTAGCGCGGGGGCTGATCCCTTGGAGTGCTTCGGATGAAGCTCTCCGCTGTACGTGCCGCTACGGATAGATTCCGCCGCAACGAATCGGCTGGCGATAGAGCTTACGATTCCCATCACCGTTGCACCACGCTGTTGAGCGCGAGTCAAAGGTTCCAGGGTAAGCGATGCGGCGCCTTCGCCACCCACCACGCCACAGGCTTCTCTGCCATGGGCAACGGCAGTGTGTTCGAGCGATCGCTCGCCTCGTTGAACCGTCGGCAGATCGCCGTGGTAGGCAAGTCGCAGGGCACCGATGCGAGTGCCTGAGGAGCCGCAAAGGACGAGGTCTGCGAGGTTGCGTTGCAGGTAAGAGATCGCTTCAGCGAGCGCGTTGGGGCCGGAAGCATCGGCTGCAACCAGGGTGTTGCTTGGTCCTTGCGCGTTGATGGCAATGCTGACCTGGCAAGCGGGCATGTTGGGCAGGAACTTCAGCATCCATAGCGGCATGACGTCGCGGCGAACAGCGGCTCCAAAATCACTTAGCATGACTTCGCCGGACTCGTCAACGGAGCTGCGAATCGAGTCGACTAAGTCAGCCGGTGGTGTGTAATACAATTCGCTGCCATACACGGTGCCGACACGAGAGGGCGAGAGTGCTCCATCGTCGGTCAGCGGGCCTTCAATACCGGCATGTTCGAGTGCCAAATGGGCCGACGCGAGTGCAATCTGAATTTCGCGGCACATGACCTTCAGCGCCTTGCGGGGCCGAACGTACTTCTTGGGCTCAAACGCGGTGATCGGTGCTCCCACCCAGACACCATCGACAGGTTCATTTTCGTCTGGAGTCACATCGCCATCGGTTCGATCGGCGAGTGACGTCACACCGTTGTGTCCACTGAGCAGTCCGTCAAAGTATTCCTGGTTGCCAATGCCGATCGCAGTGACCAGCCCGACACCAGTGATTGCGATGGGATCGTGCGTCATGATGGTTGCAGTGGAGAAGGGCAGGGTAAAAATGAACGGCTTGTCTGGACTGAAGCAGTATGAACCAATTATCAAAAACAAGGGAGGGAGAAATTGTCGTCAGCAGTCTGTGTCAGAGCTGTTTCGACAAGCACTCGCCCGGTGCAGCGGTCACGTGATTGGGCGTTCAAAGATCCGTAGTGTCTTTCGCTTTTTCGCGCCACCGCGTTCGATGGTGCCCCGTGAGAGGCGGTTGCTTTCCAGCACCCAGGAAAACTCGCCAATCTGAATTCCGTATTCCAACGCCGCCGGAAGGATGTAGTTCAGCGTGACCAAGCCTAGGCCCCAGCTTTGGTATTCTGGCAAGACATTGGTGCTGACGAGGCGCAGGCGATCGATGTTCTTCTTGCCGCGCATCAGTTTCATCCAGCCAAAAGGCAGCAAACGGCCATTCATGGTTTTGAGGACTTGATTGAAATCTAGCAGTCCGAATCCCACTCCGACTGGGCGGCCTTCGATCTCTGCGATGCTTGTCAGTTCGGGCACCAGCAGCATCTTCAAGCCGGATGCCATCTGCCGCAGTTCGGCGTCACTCATGGGAACGTAGCCCCATGTCGCGTGCAGGGATCGATTGTAGATGTCCAGGAAAATCTTGATGTCTTCGTTGAATCGCTTGGTGTTCAGCGGTCGACATTCCACTTTGAAGCGTCGCTTGGCTTCGTCAATGATGAACTGCAGTTTCGGATCAAGCGTGTCCAGGTCATCCACGCTGGCGTCGTAACAGAACAGGTCCTGGCAATGTTCGAGCTGTGCCGCTTCGAACAGATTTTGGTAATAGGCGTGGTTGTAGGCGATCAGGAACGTTGGCGGCGTGTCAAAGCCATCGATCAACAACCCGCCTTCGTAGTTTAGGCTAGGGTTGATGGGGCCACGAAGGCTTTCCAGGCCGCGTTCCTTGAGCCAGCTGGCGGCCGCATCAAACAGCATCGCTGCGGCGCGCGGGTCGTCTTCGCATTCGAAAAAACCGAAGAAGCCGACTTTGTCTTTGTAATGTCGGTTATGGGCATGGTTGGCGATGGCCACAATTCGCCCCACCGGCCGTTGGCCATCGAAGGCCAAGAAGGCTTGATGATCCGCCTGCAGGTAGAACGGGTGTTTACCAAATCCGCAAAGTGGCTTCTTTTGAGACCACAGCGGGCAAACCCAGTTGGGGTCGTCTCGGTACAGTCGCTTTTCCAGCTCAAAGAACTGCCGGCGATGACGTCCCGAGCTGACCTTCACAATGGTCCTTGACGCGGTACTGGCGGTCGTAAGATTGCTGTCTGTCATGAATGTGCTGATTGGGGGCGTGGTTGCGGCGTCGGTCAGCTGTCAGGGTGACCACACGCGGTTGGCTTGGTGACCACTTTTATGGGCTGTGTTGGACGGCCAGGGATTCGGAGAATTAGCGATTTGCTGGCTTCTGTATCCATGGCGGGCTGCTACGATTTGTCCAGGCGAAAGTTGTCTTCATTATCGGCAATGAAGGCGTTACAGGCCGCCAATTCAATCACGGTTTCCTATCTTGCGTAAACATCGTGCTGTCCAGCCCTTCTAACCCCACCGTTAAGCGCTTGGTAAAGCTACGTGATAACCGAGCGCGTCGTAAGTCTGGTACCTTTTTGGTCGATGGTTGGCGTGAAACGCGACTGGCAATGCAGGCAGAGATGTCGCCCAAAGGGGTGTATGTTTGCAGTCCCGTGCAAGACGTTGAGCCCGAATTTCGCGAGGCCGCCGACTGGGTGATGCAGAACGCTGCGGATTGTCTGGTCGAAGTCAGTCCCGCGGTGTTGCAACGGATCGGGTATGGGCAAAGCCAGCGAGGAGTTGTGGCAGAGTTTCTCGCTCCGTCGCAATCCTTGCAGTCGCTGCAACCGCGCGGTGACGGGCCGATCCTGGTGCTCGACCACTTTGAAAAGCCCGGCAACATCGGAGCCGCATTGCGAACCGCTGATGCCGCCGGAGTCGCTGCGGTGCTGCTGACCCCAGAAACGGCCGATCGCTTTAATCCCAACTTGATTCGCGGCAGCTTGGGCGCGGCGTTCACCTTGCCTCTGGCGGTGACCAGCGAAGCGGAGGCAACCGACTGGCTGCTGCACCATGGTTATCGGATCGTGACCGCCCGCGTCGAATCCGCCAAGCCACTGTGGAGCACTGACTTATCCGGCCGTGTGGCCATCGTGATCGGAAACGAAGCCAAGGGGCTGCGCGATCACTTTAGCAATCAGCGTTGTGAAGCAATCGAAGCCGTTCAGATTCCCATGTCGGGGCAAGTCGATAGCTTGAACGCGTCCGCATCAGCGGCTGTTCTGTTGTTTGAAGCCCTGCGACAAAGAAATCTTCACGGTTGCTAAACAGGCGGTCGGTGAACCCTCTGCGAAATCCGTAGGCAATTCGTCGGCTGCCCGAGAATCGGTGTGGTCTCGCACCGCTCCGACTTGGTACGGTCGCGCGAATTCTTTCTTTTTCTGCACCAGCCCAAGGCGCTGCGGTCGTTTGATCGACCACATGCACTGTTTTGGGTGACTCCAACAGAAACGCGACGCCATGGATTTAGGCCAACGATTTCGCTCCGTCTCGATGAACCCACTGGGATGTGTGTTGGCGTGCTGTGCCACACTGCTGATCGGCGGGATCAATGCGGAACGTTTAGACGCTCAGTTTCAGTTGCCCGGGCCAATGCCGGTGACGCCAATGAGTTCGCGTCCTGTGGCGGTCCAGTCGCACTTGAGCGACCAGGCGCCGCAGCCAGTCAAGCGAGTGCCGCAATCAGTCCAGATGGTGCCGGTCGCCCCCACGAGCGTCGGCGTGGTTCCGGTCGCGTTTCAGCAAGACGTTCAACCGGCCGCATCGCCACCAGCCAAGCCAGACGCTGCGGCCACCGGCACGGACGTTCCTGCGGCCACCGGTGATAGCGGTTCAGAAGTTGATGCTGACAAGAAGCCCGATGAAGTCAGCAACCAAATGACCGATTACGATCCGGCAAAATCCAAGGAGATCGTCAGTCAACGTTTGGAGGCGCTGCCGGCAGAGGCTTCCGAGACGCTGAAATCCACCTACCGCGATGCGCTCAAGTCCATCGAACAAGCGATTCGTTCTCGGGGCAAGATCACGCAGTACAAAGAATTCATGTCCTCGACCACGGTTGTCGAAACATTGCAGGCTGAGGTCGAGCAGATGTCGACCGTGGAGGCGGAGGCGGATCCGGCATTGGGGACGCTGCCGATTACCGAGTTGCAATCGCGTGACTTACAGCTACGGGCCGGTCTCCAGTCGATCCAGGAAAAACGCGATGGCTTCGAAGTAGATCTTGAAAAGCTGAAGTCACGCCCGACGATCATCACCACTCGTTTGACAGCCATCAAAAGCAGGTTGCCAGTGGTGCGTGGTGAGCTGAATCAATTGCCTGAAGGTGGCGCCAATGATACGCCCAAAGAAGACTCTGAGCGGCAGTTGTATCTCGCTCAAGTCGCCCAGCTGACAGCTGAACGCGAAGAACTATTGCAGGAGCAGATGAGTCAAGCGACTCGTCAAGAGCTTCTGAAGCTGGATGTCGCCAAGCTCGATCAGGAGCTGCGGGTCAAAAAGCAAGAGTTTCGGTTCTTGCAAAAAGAGCTTGAGCAGCGTTTGACCTCCCAGGCCACCGCAGCGGCCTCGTTGGTCGAAAAGAACATTCCGAATGATAAAGAAGCGCAGGAATTGGCCCAGCAGATCAGCGATCTTAGCAAGGAGTCACTGTTCTTGCAGCAGTGTGCTCGGCAAGTCAACGATATTCCTGAACGCATCAGGTCCAAGGACAGTCAGCTCAACCAGCGTTTGGTTTACATGAAGGACTTGATCAACAAGAAGCTCGGGGGACCGCTGACGGCTCAGTTGCTATTCAAGTTGGTGGGCGATGCGAAGTACGACGATCGTTCGTTTGAACTGCGGCCGGTGAAAGTGGATGACCGACTGGTTCCTGTCCCCGATCTTGGGCAGGCTGAAATCGGACAGTTCTCTGCGGAAGAGAAAGGGCGGCAACAAGCACGGTTGGAGAAGACATTTGCCGTGCGAACTTATGATCCACAGCAACGTGATACGATCGATAAACTGTTGGCAGCGCGTGAAGAGTTGATCGACACAGTGTCCGGCCAGTACTCCAGCTTAAAATTGGGGTTAAGTGATCTGGCGGATCAACGGCAGTCGCTCGCTGAAACCGCGATAAATATTGAGGAGTATGTTGAAAAGAGTTTGTTTGGGTTTGTCGTTCGCAGCTGTGATCCGGTGGGTGTCGAAGACATCAACAATATGTACACGGCTTTTCACTGGGCCGCCCAACCCAACACACGGGCTGATTTCCTGTCAACCGTTCAGGACATCTTTAGCAGTCGACCGCTCACGACCACTGTCTTTTTTACCCTGATGCTCTTATTGCTGCTACTGCGTCCGATGATCTTGAAACGCCTGCGGTACACGGGCACGCGCATTCGTCGCGTTTCAACCGATAAATACCGGTACACTGTTCAGGCTCTATTGCTGACGTTCGCGATTGCAATCCCCCTGCCGAAGATGCTTGGCTATTGCGGCTGGAATTTGCATCATATCGCTCGGTTGAATGAAGTGGGCCTCGGGCTATCACTCGGGCTTCGGTCGGCAGCTTGGATCTATTTCTTTTCGATGTTCTTTGCCGCCGTTTGCATCAAGGGTGGTCTGGCGGAGGCGCATTTTCGCTGGAACCCCGACACTCTGGCGCGGATTCGTTCGTCGTTGTTTTTGTTCGCAGTCGTGTTCGTTCCGTTGAGTATTTGTTACAGCAGTTTGTCCTACATTCAGGGCACTGATCCTTTGATCCGGACCAGTCGTGTCGCCTTTTTGCTAAGCCAGATCTGGATCGCTTGGATGCTCTGGAGGATTTTTCGTGGCGAACACGGCTTGTTGGCTGCTTGCAAAAAATCCCGCCCAGACGCTTGGTACACGAAGACCAGAGTGCTGTGGTGCAGCCTGCTATTTGTTGCTCCTGCATTCATGTTCGTGATCGCAGCGATGGGATTCATGATCACTGCTAGTGAACTGAGCCTGGGAATGTTGGTCACCATTTGCCTTGTCGTGCTGGGCGTGATTTTAGATTCCATGGTACTGCGCTGGTTTGCCATTAAACGGCGCCGACTTGCCTTGGAAGAAGCCTTGGAACGTCGGCGTGAGCGATTGGAGGCGATTCAGGAGGATAAGCCAGAAGAGAAGTCCAGCGACCTGATGTCGCCCGAAGAGGAGATGGATAACAAAGTCTTGGACTTGGAATCCATCAGTGAACAGACAAGGTCCCTCGTGGGCTTGATGGCTAATCTCGTGGTGCTGGGAGCGTTGCTGTGGTTCTGGACGGGGATTATTCCGTTGGCAGACACTCTAACCGACGTGCGGATACCGTTTTTTGATCTCAGTGTGGCCAGCGTACTCGCAGCACTGGTCTTGTTCTTTGTCGCCAAGAGTATCGTGACCAATCTGCCAGGTCTGTTGGAGTTCACCGTTCTGCGCGGGTCCTCGCTGGACAGCGGAGGTCGATTTGCAGTGGCGACCTTGATTCGGTATGCCTTGATCGCGTTGTTTGCATTGATCTTCTTCAACCTCCTGGAACTCGATTGGTCAAAGTTCGGTTGGATGGCAGCAGCGCTGAGTGTCGGTCTTGGTTTCGGTTTGCAGGAGATTGTTGCAAACTTTGTCTGCGGCATCATCCTGCTGTTGGAGCAACCCATTCGAGTTGGCGACGTGGTGACGTTGGACCAGACGACGGGCAAGGTCATGAGAATTCAAATGCGTGCAACCACGATTCGAAACTGGGACCAACAGGATTTTGTCGTCCCCAATAAAAATATCATTACGGGGACATTCCTGAACTGGACGCTCTCTAACACCGTGAACCGACTGGTCTTGCACGTTGGTATCGCTTATGGAAGTGACACCGAAAAGGCTCGCTTGTTATTATTGGAAATCGCGACCAATCACCCGAGCATCATGGATGATCCAGCCCCGCTTGCTTCGGTAGAACAAATGGCAGACAGTTCAGTGAACTTAGTCCTGCGGGCGTACTTGCCAGATATGGCCAACCGAGTCAGCACGACGACGGAAATCTATCAGCAGATTCATGATCGGTACGCCGAAGCGGGGATCGAGATTCCATTCCCGCAGCGGGACCTGAATCTGAAAGGCAACCTCGACGAGCTGAAGTTAGCTCTTGGCGTCCCTGCGCCCGGGAACTGATCTGAGAACAAGACTTGCATCGCGGTTGTTCCATCGAACAGCCGCCTGGGGCTGAGAATCAGGACGACGTTAACTCCGCTCATCACAGTTCGCCTCACTGCTCGCTGCCCTTATGGGGGGCGGTCGAAGTTAGTGCTCGTTCGGGCCACACTTGGTTTGCCGGAAAACCAGTTCTCTGAAAACCAGTTCTCTGAAAGCCGAGGCCAGGAAAACCGAGGCCAGATCGGTGTTTCTGCTGTGAAGTTTGCGGAAAATGGGAAGGATTGGCAAGAGTTCTTTGCGGAGGCGAGACAACGCGGCCGTCTTGTCTTAAAATGAGACGCTCGGTGTGGCCAGAGTTGTGATGGCTGGCTCCGTGCGTTCCCAGCCCCACATGAACGAATCATGGTCGCATACTTAGCCGTCGAGAGCGGTCGTGAGAAAGGTCGCAAGTATTACCTGGATGGTGATCGGCCCTTGCACCTTGGTCGCGCTCTGTCGTGCGAGCTCATTCTTTCGGATCCGGTCTGTAGTCGGTTTCATGCAGTGGTTTACTGGGAAGACCAACACTGGCAAATTCGCGACTCTGGCAGCCGCAATGGCACGCTGGTCAACGGCCAGAAGATCGACACGGCGTTGTTGATCGATGGGACCGTGATTCAGATTGGTGCCTCGGTGATTCGGATGTTTGAGGACCTCACCAGCGATGAGGACGAGTTCTTGACCGCGGCGGGAGATGCTTCAATCTCCTGCACCCTGCTGGAACACGATCCGCTAAGGCATCTGCGCGATGCTGGTCACCTGATCGACCTCTTCGAACTGTCGCTTGAAATGTTACAAGTCGGCAACCCCGAACAGGTGATGAAGCGAGCCGTGGAGTTGCTTCGTCAGAAAGTGCACGCCGATGTGGTCGCATTGTCCTACCAGGAAGGGAAACAGGGACACCAGCCACACATCGTTGAACCGGCAGATCAAGCGGATTCATTGAGACCGCCTCAGGCAATCTTGCGCCGAGTGGTCAAAGAGGGCAGGGCGATTTGGATCGGTGATCAACACGCGCGCAATGCGACTCCAGATTTGCCGAACCGGTCGCCATGGTCCGATGCGATCTTTATTCCCTTGGAATCCAACGCATCGAGTGTGGCGATCCTGCAGTTGTATCGTCATCAGCCATCGTTCAGCGAGACGGATTTCCAGGTCGCTTTGGCGGCTGCAAAACTATTGGCCGCGGGATTGGATCGCTTATTGCAGCATGATTCATTGCGCGTGCAGGCTGAACGGATGGCGAAGCGCAACGCCGATACCAATGAACTGATCGGGGACAGCCCCGTGATGCAAACGTTGAAGGATCGGATTGTTCGCGTCGCACGCGCCAATGGAGGCGTCTTGGTGCGTGGCGAAAGCGGTTGTGGGAAAGAGTTGGTTGCCAGAGCGCTGCACCGAAGCAGCCACCGTGCCAACCGACCGATGTTGAGCGTGAACTGTGCCGCGATCCCAGCGGAGCTTGTTGAGAGTCAGTTTTTTGGGCACGCTAAGGGGGCGTTCACGGGTGCCGATTCGGATCATGAGGGGTGGTTCAAGCAAGCCCACACGGGAACTTTGTTTCTGGATGAAATCGGTGAGTTGCCGCTCGAAGGGCAAGCCAAACTGTTGCGGATTTTGGAAGGGCATCCCTTTCAGCCGGTTGGCAGCACGCAACAAATCAGTGTCGACGTGCGAATCATTGCAGCGACCAATCGAGACTTGGCACTGTTGGTTCGCGAAAAACGCTTTCGCGAAGACCTGTTGTATCGCCTGAGTGTTTTTGAACTGCAGTTGCCGCCATTAAGAGAGCGTGGTGGTGACCTGGACGAGTTGATTGACCACTTCATTGAGCATTTTCGGCTACAAAACGGACGCCCTCAGATCTCGCTCTCGCCTGAGGCTCGCAAAAAAATGCAACAGTACAGCTGGCCTGGGAATGTTCGCCAGTTGCGGAACGTGATCGATAGCGCCATCGTGATGGCAGAATCCGACCTGATCCAACCGGCTGATCTGGGGCTGTTCCATCTGGGCGAAGAGCCGCTTCGCACCTTGCGCATCGATCATTGGGAACGACATTTGATCGTCAAAGCGATGGAGCAGTCCGGTGGCAGTGTCCCCAAAGCCGCAGCATTGTTGGGAATTAGTCGCGCAACGGCCTACCGGAAGCTCAGCGAATACGCGATCGACCGGGAATAAGCGTCCACACGAGCGCGGCTTTCGATGGTCTGGTTCCCGGGCTTTTCCGGTGACCTGGTCAGCGTTTGGTGGCGGTGAAGAAGCCTCGGTCGGCGATCGTGGGTTCCAGCCCGGTGCATGTGAATCCTCGCTGCGCCAGCAAATCAGCGTACTCTGCGACGCTGTAACATTTGCCTTGCGTAATGTTCATGAGCAAGGCCGAGTACTCCGCCACAGGCAGAGGTCCAGATTTGTCGTCATGAATGAAAGCCTCGTGGACGACCAGTAAGCCGCCGGGTTTCAAGGCATCAGCGCATCGATCAAGCAGCTTTTCGACTTCTGGAAAATCCCAGTCGTGCAGAACATTGGACAGGAGGATGATGTCGGCATCGCTTGGCCAGGGATCGGCAAACATATCGCCTGAGACGACTTTGATTTGGTCTGCTAAGCCATGTTTGGCGATCTCTCGCTCGGCAATCGCGTCGACGGGCGATTGCTCCAGGACGGTGCCCCTTAAGTGCGGACTGCGCGCGACAAGGGTCGCAGCATAGATGCCCGAGCCGCCACCGACATCTAAAACGTGTTGGTGGTTTTGCACGCGCTCTTGAAGTGCCAAGGCAAGTTGCTGGCCAAAGGTGATCCCGCGGCAGTTCATCAGTTCTGTAAACGACTCGGCGAACGCTTGATCCTTCATCGAATCATGCCAGTCCGCGCCATCAGCATCTGCTTGCCAGCTGCCTGGTCGTCCTGTGTTGAGGATGGTTTCATAGCTGGCGACAATCGGCGAGTCAGCGATTGGCTGGTAATAGGGACGCAGCGAATGCGCGGAGCCGGCCACCAAGAATTCTTGGCCCAGCGTCGTGAGTTGCGTCAATCCGGCTGCACTTGTTTCGATGAAGCCACTGGCACGACAAAGTGTCAGCAGCACATCGGCTGGGCGTTGGGCCCAGCGAAAGTGCGAACAGATCTCCGCCTCGGATGTTGCCCCATTGCCGTCGAGCCAAGTAAAGAAATCAAATCGCAGGATCGCCACGGCAATCAATTCAGCAGAGAACTGCCGATCGCGAAAACGGAGGATCTGGGCGGGGTCCTGGCTGGGCAGTTGTGTCAGATTCATGCTGAGAAATGCTTAGAGTGGTTGGAGTCTGGCGATGATGCGTTTCCGTTCCCAGCTGAGTTCGCGCCAATAAAACCGAAAAGCTTGCATGGCAAGCTGGAAGGCACGATTCTTCGCCGGATCATTCCCCGACGACATGAAGATGGGGTGCTGTGGCATGTTGTATTCGCTCCATGCAGGAATGAAAACAACTCCGATCCCCACATTCTAGCTGAACGGAGCATCGTTGAGGCGGGGAGAGAGCCCGCCTGGAAAGTGTTGGCCAGAGCCCCGCGGGGAGGATGTTGCACCACCTGGCGTGAAGACAGGTAGTCTGGGTCGACTTTCTCTGGCGGCAGAATGAAAAGCTGCGTTAATCCAGCGCGGTTAATCCATCTGAGACCATCGTGCGGCCGATAGGGACGGCAAGGGTCTGGCAACCGTTCTGTTCAGGCAGTTTCTGCTATCTCAGGTAAGCCCATGAAATTGGCATCTCAACGTCCCTCGACGAATGCTATCGCAACTCTCCTAACTGTCGCCTTAGGAGTCGTCATGCTGGGTTGCCAGCACTGGCATGAGAAAGGGCCACACGATACGACGATGTCGTTTTATCACGACACGGGGTTATCCATTGAGTATCCCGATGTCCAAACCTGTGAAACGCCTGTCAAGGCGGCGGCCTATGGCACGAACGCGCCCTTGTCGCTGGAAGATCCGTCCGAGTTGCAGACGATCGACATGACTTTGGAAGAGGCGATCACTTATGCGTTGCAGCAGAGCCCGGTGATTCGCAGTCTGCCAGCCGGTGCGGTGCTCAATACAAACAACGCTTCGACCGTTTATGACCCTGCTTTGGTCGCGTCTTCTGGCCAGGGTACGCAAGCGGCATTGTCGGCATTCGACGCCGAATACAGCAATTCGATCTTCTGGAATAGCGTTGATCGGCCTAACAACATTCAGACCGGAGGCTTAGGCGGTCAGTTCACCCCGGCGGCCGCTCGTGGGCGTAACGCTAGCTACCAAGCACAATTGACAAAACGGACGGCTACCGGTTCACGGTTCTCGGTCCGAAACATCGTCAACTACACCCAGTCGAACCAGCCGTTTCGCCAGTTTAGTACTGACTTTACCGGCTGGGTCGAAGGCGAATGGCGGCAACCGTTATTGCGTGGTGCGGGATTGGAATACAACCGCATCGTGGGTGGAGGCGTTTTGCCTGGCCAATACAACGGTGTATTAGTTGCACGCATTAACGAAGATGTTTCCCTGGCCAACTTTGAAGAGTCGGTCGTAAAAATGGCGTCGGATGTGGAACGAGCCTACTGGGACTTGGTGGTTGCCTACCGGATCTTCTCAACCACCATCAAAGGTCGTGAAGCAGCCTTGCGGACTTATCAGTACCAGAAAGTACGGCTCGATGTAGGTTCTGGGCGCCAAGACGAAGAGGCTCAGGCAAAGAGCCAGTATTACCAGTTTCAGACAGAAGTTCAGCGTGCCTTGTCTGGGCCAACGGGTCTGTATGCCAGTGAGCAATACTTGCGGTATCTGATCGGTTGGCAGGCAGCCGATGGAAAGCTAATTCGTCCCACCACCGAACCGGTCGATGCGAAAGTCATTTTCGACTGGAACGCAGCGCTGACGCAATCGTTGGAACGTCGCGTTGAACTGCGTCGCCAGCGAATGGAAGTCAAGCGACGTGAGCTGGAGCTGTATGCCGCTCGCTTGAATAAACGTCCACAACTTGACTTGGTCGGCTTGTATCGTTTCCGTGGCCTTGGCGATCACTTGTTCGGTAACAATGGAAATGGAAACTTGGATGGCATGTACGCCACGATTGCGGACGGGAACTATCAGGAATGGCAGGCTGGCATTGAGTTTCTACTGCCGGTCGGTTTAAGACAGGCTGCGACGGCCGTCACCAACGCGCAATTGGCACTGCAACGGGAGCGGGCAGTTCTGAATGAGGCTGAGCTGAAAGGTTCGCACGACCTAGCAAATGCCGCGCGTAATGTCGATGTAACGCACCAGTTGGTTGAGGCCAACTACAATCGCTACCAGGCTGACTTGCGCCAAGTCGAGGTGCTTTTGACTCGGTACATAAACGGTAAGGATAATATCAACTTCCTGTTGCAAGCTCAGCGATCCGTGGTGGTTAGTGAAGCCTCGTTCTATCGGTCACTTTCTGATTACAACTTAGCCATTCGTGACCTGCACCGTGAGAAGGGCACGCTGTTGGCGTACAATCAAATACAGTTGATGGAGTCGCCATGGGGGGGAGGAGCCAATTTGGATGCCTATCAAAAGGGGCTGTTCATGACTCGTCGCGTGCATCCAGAACGTGTTCAGATTTCACGTCCAGTGGTTCGTGGTGCGTTTGATCCCTCTGAGCCACAAATCACGCAGGGCGCTGCGGAGTCGATCATCACTCCGATGCCAGAAGGCGAAACCGCTCAGCCCGAAGCCGAATAGCGTTTCGACGGTAGTCGCATCTGGCAGCGGAGAGTCATCTGCGTTGCCGGTTGTCGCCAGGCCGCTGGTGGTCATGTTCGGGCGAGAGCACCGGCACGTTGTGGCTGGCGAGCATCTCCCCCACGCTGCGATGGTCCGCGAATGATTGTTTGCGCGCTCTGTAGGCACTATTGTGCGGTCCAACCACCGTCGACTGAGAGCATCGACCCGGTGACGTAGCTGGCGGCCGGGCTGGCCAAGAAAATCGCGGAACCCTGGATCTCTTCCAGCTTACCCCAACGGCCAAGCGCGGTGGCTCCCACAATAAATCGCTTGGCCTCCTCGGTGTCGGCGATTGCTTCATTCATCGGCGTTAGAAAGGGGCCAGGGCAGATTGCATTGACAGTGATCGCATCGTCGGCCAGTTCCAACGCCAGGGCCCGCGTCAATTGGACCACTGCGCCTTTACTGGTGGCATAGGGGGTTCGATTGGGAATGGCGACCAGTCCCAGAGCGCTGGCAAGATTGATGATTCGTCCGTATCCGTTGTCGCGCAAATGCGGAATCACGGCTTTTGACATGGACCAGATTCCATCCACGTTGACTCGCTGAACTTGCTGGAAATCATCCAGAGTTAACTCGTCGATCGTTCCTCGGATGTTGATGCCTGCGTTGTTGACAAGAATGTCGATGCGGTCAAAGCCGTCGATGGTTTGGTTCACGACGTTGTTGATGTCATCAGGATTGGTGACGTCGGCCGGTACTGCCAAGACGTCCGCGTTCGACTCTTGCTGGATCTGTTCAGCGGCTTGGGCTAATTCATCTGCATTGCGGCTAACAAGAACCAGATTCGCGCCTGCTGAAGCTAAACCGCTGGCCATCGCCAGTCCAAGACCTTTGGAACCACCAGTGACGATGGCCACGCGTTGATCAAGATTGAATTGGCGTATTCCGGGGAGCGGTTCAGTCATGGTGGATTCCTAGCGTTGGGGCCTGTCTGCGGGGATGTCGCCGCAGGCAAGTTAACCCAATCAAAGGGCGCTAGCAACCAGGTTGACTTAAGAGCGATTCTGTTCAGATTGCGAGCCGGTGCGTTGGTCCGATTTGCGTCGATCTTGGGCCAAGCCCTGTTCCAGGTTGGAAACGGGGCGGTCGGAGGCTCGCCGGCCTGTCAGGCTGCGCATGTCTTTTCTGTCGCCGGAGCGGCCTTGGTCGGCCATCAAGCGATCGGACCATCGGCGTCCGCCTTGCGCGTTGGTCTGTCCGGGCGCGACCAGGAAAACGGTTCCCAGTCCGAATAGCAAGCCAGCGACGACTGAGCCGATGGTGATGCTGGTTCCGCCCGGGCCGACGGGTTTGTCGGTGCCGATCGGATCACCCAGCGAGGCGACCAGACTGGTCGAGAGGGCGGCTTTGCGATTGGCTTCGGCTTCGGAAAGACGTTGTTCCGCGTTCGCAAGTTGCTGTTGCCTGTTTCGAAGATCAGCGTCAATGTCCGCGTAGGTGGTGCGAGCTTCTGCCAAGACAGCTAGCTTCTGGGTCAGTGTCCTGACTTGATCTGCCAGCTCCTTGGTCTCCGCGGTCTGAACGTCCAGCGCGGGCTGCATCGCGTTGATGACTGATTGAGTCTCTTGGACGATGCGGTGCCGAATTTCTCGTTCGGTCGCTTCGGCTGCTTTTCGTTTTGGGTTTTCGGCGGTGTAGACGCCAACTAGTTTGCTGGCTTGCAGTTGTGCATCGATAAGGCCTTCTTTCAATCGTTGCAAGGACGGCTGGCTGCGCAGAAGGTCATCGCCATTGATCAGCAGTTGATCGGGATCCTTTGCACCCTGCACCAGCAAATCGAGCAGTGACTGCATTTTTCGCAGTTTCACTTCTTCATTTTGCATTTTCAGTCTGGCGTTCTCCAGTGTCCGTCGTGTTGCACTGTCTCCAGAGATGGCATCGTTTAAATTTCTTAAGTCACCCAGGTCTTCGCCAATCAGCGATTCCATTTTTTGCATTTCTGCCGCGACCTTGTCCAGCTTCTCCTGTGCCAAGTCCCTGGTGTACGAGAGTTCTTCAATGACGCTGTCAGCTCGGACTTGTCTGACCTTGCGCAGATGATTGGTTAGGTTCTTGAACATTGCGTTGCAGAGGTCGATCGCGCGTTGCTGTGATTCTGCTTTGGTTTGCAAATAGATGACCTCTGTCCCACCAAACTCTTCTCCTTGCGGTGCGACGACGTTGACAGATTGTTCAATGGCGTCATCGACGTCTGTCACCGTTGGCCAGTCAGCTGGCGCATTTTCATTCGGAGGTCCAATTTCACGCATGGCCGCCGCGACCACGGTTCGGTTGTGGGCGATGTCCAGGACGGTTTCTTGAGCTGCACGCAGAGCGCTGGCACTGGCGAAGCGCCCCATGCGGTCGACGGCACTATTGGCTTCGTCTCGCACGACCAAGGGTTGTCTGGCCAGGTAGTGATCGGTTCTGAGCAGTGAATACGTCGCCCCGAGGGCACCAAAGCCAATGGCGGCGCCCAGCCAAAGCGGCGTGTAAAGCACAAGCAAATCACGAAGATGTTTCAAGGAAACCTGTGATTGAGAGCGTTGCGGATGATTCATTATGAAACGGTGGGCAAAAGAAGAGGGCATCTGTTGCCGAAACTTAGTTCCGCATTTGAGGGCGTTTGCCGGCCAGCACTTTACAGGGCGGGGTGGGCCCAAGAATTCTCGCTCTGTGCACGATTGTATGGATTATTGCGGGCGGCGCCGTCTGGTTCGTTCTTCATCGCTTGGCAGACCAGTTCTGGGGAGCTGCCGTTAGACGCCTCTGGCGGAGGGCGATGGGGAGCGCAAAAAAAACGGCTGGCAATGATTGCCAGCCGTTCGTTGATTTTTCGAGCGAAGGAGAGGTCGATTAGACCATTGGAGTTGGCTCGATGGGGATGTCTTCGATCACGTCCATTGGCAGCGGGCGAACTTCGATTCCCGCTTCGCTGCAGATCGCGTCGATGGCCTCTTGAGAGTCCTTCACGGTGTTCTCGCGAGTCTGTCCTTTGTATCGCGTTGACGATGCTGATGGAGCAATCGGGCCTTCGTAGCCAGCTGCGATTAGGTGTTTCACGATTGCGACGTGCTCCAAGCCGCCTTCTTTGGTTGGCAGGACGCAGTCCAGTCGCGTTGCTGAGGCGGGGTCTGCATCTTCGGCGATGCTGCCAAGGCGAACGGCAACAATCGCGTCACCAGGGATCTCGGCGAGTTGATCCATGCCACCCTGGCCGAGTGCCCAGTCGAAGGTGTCGATTACATATCCAACGTTGTCGCTGCCAACCGCTTTGACGATGGCGATCAGGCCTTCAACGTTCCGGATGAACTCGAACTGCTTTGCGTCAGGCAAGTCAGTGGTGCCGTCAAACGAAACGCCCAAGCGGATGCCCTTGGATGCCAAGGTTTCGCCAACCTGGTTCAGGCGGTCACGTTGAATTTCGAAAAACTCGTGATAGGGCAGGCGATCGGTGGTGGCAGGTAGTTTGATGTAAGCGCGTGTGGCGTTGAAGTCCGCGGCCAGGTCCGCCAGCGGGTGTAACGCGCCGACTTGGCTGGTGAATGCTTCGTCATCAGCGTCTAGATCGATCTCGACCAAGAAACCGCCGATCTGCTCCATTCGGCCCATGCCTTCGCCCAACGCTGCACGCAGGAACTTTGTCGCATCTTCGGTGGTGGTCCGACGAGATCGACGCATGATCTCGTACATGTCCACGTCCATCGAAACAAATCCATAGGTCAGCGCCAATTCGATCAGTTCGCTTTGACGTCCGTTGATTCCGAGCGATTCAGGTGAAAAATTCTTTAGCATTCCTGTTCCTGTGTTCTGACTGCTGCCAGTTTTCTGGTTGGCGATCGACAAGGGCTGGTCATCAAGCATGCGACCGACGCTCGTTGTTGCTCACCAATGATTCGTGAAGGTGGAGTGTCTTTTTGGGGTGGTCAAATTGTGTCAACAGCCAAGGCGGAGTGCACGCAGCCGCTGGGAAGTCGCCCCGTGGCGAGTCAACGCCACGCGGTAGAATCTGACCCACCGACCCGGTTGGAGCTTACCTGCTTAAACCAGATCGCTTTTGAACGGGGAAGTATCGCAGAATCACCCCGATCTAGCCAAGGGGCGTTTTTAAGTTAGCGGCAACTGTTTTCCCAGAATTTGGCGAAATCCAGACCAAAAGGAGCGTTCATGGACTATCGGACGCCGATCAACCGTGGCGATATGCTTGGCAACCCTTTCACCCAATCGGGGGCCTCTCAGCTGCCCGTTACCTTCGGCCGATCAGCGAAACCCTGCAGATCAGGCATTCTAACGCGTCTCGTCAACCCACTGCGGCAATCGCCAAGGCCTGTTGCGGCGCGCTTTCCCCAAGAGGATCCAAGGAGCACAGAGTTCCTGGGTCGCACAACCGACTTTTCCGTTCGGGACATTTAGACGCAGGTCTCATGCTTGGGCGAGTCAAGATTTTATTTCGTTGTCGATTCGGGTATGCTATAGCTGTGCGGTCAGTCCTTTTGATCGTCTCCCGCCAGCGACTTGAACGCCGCTTGTCCGTCCATCGCGACAAGTTCCTACCGCTTGTTCGAGTCCCACACTTGCAGAAGGTAAATCGATCCGTTCCTCACTTTGCTTTTCGGTGTCGTTTGGCTGTTGTCGGTTATCGTTTCGGCCACCAGCAAGTCGAACCAAATCTTAGAGTTGAAGCCTCCAAGGCAGTTGCCTTCAATGGGGCCGCCTGAACGGAAGTCCGCTATGAGCAGCCATCAGACACACGCCTGCGTTCTCATCAAACCGCCGCGCCATCACGGCTCTGTGCGGCGGTTTCGTTTGTTGGTCTTGGTTGCATGGTGCTTGCTCTGCTGCGCTGTTTGGGGCTTGCCTGTCCAAGCTGATCCCCCGCAAGCACAGTCGGCCGAACAGCAGTCGGTGCTTTTGAAACAAGGCGCCACGCTCTACACCAACCAGTGTGCCAAGTGTCACGGCAAGACAGGGCAGGGGAACAAGGAACATTATTCAGATCCACTTGCCGGTGACACTTCGATCAAGGAGCTTACCGAGATCATCGAGGCCACGATGCCTGAATCGGATCCTGATCAGTGCATTGGAGATGATGCTGCGGCGGTCGCTGCGTACATCTATGAATCGTTTTATCAGAACGCTGATTCAGGTCAGGTCGTGCGTCGTTCGTTTTCGCGACTGACCGGAGCTCAATTGCAGCAGAGTCTCGCTGATCTCTACCAGCACTTTCACTCTTCGGCTTGGATTGAAGAAAAGCGAGGCCTGGAGGCGTTCTACTTCAACGCCGGTCGCTGGGACAACAAGAAACTCACCAAGAAACGCATTGACCCCATTTTGGATTTCCAGTTCGGCAAACAGGCACCCATCGAGGGCGTGGATGCCAAAGAGTTTTACATTCACTGGACCGGTTCGGTAATCGCACCACAAACTGGGCGTTATCAATTTGTTGTTGAATCAACATGCTCCATGAAGCTGCGTTTCGGTTCTGACGAGCGGACGTTGATTAACAATCATGTGCAAAGTGAAGGCAAGACGGAATTTCGGCGAACCTTGAATTTGATCGCTGGGCGTCAGTATCCGATCTCGATTGACTTTACGCAGCGGAAGCGAAAAACCGAGCAACCTGCGGCGACGTTCTCCTTGCGCTGGGTTCCACCGGGAGGGATAGAGCACGTGATCCCAAGTGAATCGTTGATCCCCAACCGGATGCCGCCAACGTTTGCACTGCAAACCAAGTTGCCGCCAGACGATCATTCTTATGGATACGACCGTGGCACGCGGGTCGATAGCCAGTGGGATCAAGCGGTGACGCAATCGGCCCTCGAATTTGGAGCCCTGGCTGCAAAAGAATTGTGGCCGCACTATAAGCGAAAAAATAAAGACAAGCCCAACGAAGATCGCGCTCTGCTGAAAGCGTTCCTCACTGAGCTGGCCCAAACCGCTTTCCGTGAACCATTAAGCGAACCAACTCGCAAGCGTTACATTTTGGACCAGCTCGCACAATCGCCTGACGATCAAATGGCCATTGCTCGCTGTTGCCTGTTGATCATCAAGTCGCCACGGTTCCTTTATCCCATGGTGGATGACCAGTCCTCGCTCAGCCAACGGGTTGCCAAACGTCTTTCGTTGGTACTGCACGATTCTTTGCCCAGTGACTCCTGGTTGATCGGGCAAGCCAAGAATGGACACTTCGATGCGACTCATAAACAATTCGAAAATCGAGTGCGGCAAGCGGCCGATCGCATGACTCGCGATCCTAGAATGGCAGCCAAGGTCAACGAGATGTTCTATCAGTGGCTGGATCTGGAAACCAGCGCTGAAATGGTCAAGTCGGAAAAGGCTTACCCAGAGTTTGACGCTCATGTTGCTCAGGATTTGAAGCGTTCTCTTGACCAGGCAATTAACCGGATTTTCTGGGATCCCAATAGCGACTATCGACAGTTGTTCCGCCGAGATTGGAATTGGACGACACCAGCACTGGCCAGAGTCTACGGTCAGAATTGGCAACCGATCTCAGATCCATCCGAATCAGCGAATCCCTCTGAGACATCTAGCCCGTCTGAGAGCGAAACGGCGGATGTCGATGCCAGCGGTCAACCCGCTGAGTCATCCGCTGAGTCATCCGCTGAGTCATCCGCTGAGTCATCGGGCAGTCACAAGTATGCCACTGTCCCAGATCCGAACCGCTTGGTGCAAAGCCAAAGCAATCCACAGCAAACACTCGGCGTGCTCACTCATCCGATGGTGCTCGCTAACCTGAGCTACCATGATGTTTCCTCGCCCGTGCATCGAGGTGTCTTTTTGATCCGGCACGTGTTGGGCAGAGCATTGCGACCACCGAACGAAGCGTTCACGCCATTTAACCCCGAGTTGCACCCTGACTTGACCACACGCGAGCGGGTCGAATTGCAGACCGGTGAAGCGAAGTGCCAAGTTTGTCATACCAAGATCAACGGCCTGGGTTACACCTTGGAAAACTACGATGCGATCGGTCGCTTTCGAACCATGGAAAAGAGCAAGGCGATCAATGCGACCGGCAACTACACCAGCACGTCGGGGCAGACCGTTGAGTTTAAAAATGCAAAAGACTTGGCGAACTTCTTAGCTGATAATCCAGAGGCCCATCGAGCCTTCGTGGAACGCTCCTTTGAACACTTTGTCAAACAGCCGTTGAGTTCCTATGGCTCAGATGTCGAAGAACGTTTAGTCAAACACTTCCAACAAACAAACTTCAATATGCGTCAGCTGATCATTGAGATCGCTGTCGTGGTTGCTACCGAAATTCCGAACGGAGACTCCTGATATGAAACGTCGTGAATTCTTGCGGACGACTGGAATCAGTTCGGCTGCCGCTAGTCTTGTCATGGGACTGCCCAGTTTGGGTTCGGCCGCCGAAGCAGAACGACGTCGACGGATTGTGTTTGTATTCAGTCCCAACGGCGTGATTCCAAAACATTTTTGGCCTGATCAAGCCGGAGCCGAGTTTGACTTCAAGCGAATTCTCAAACCGCTCGAGCCCTTTCGCGACCAGTTGTTAACCGCCAAGGGAATCAATAATCAGATTCGCGGTGATGGCGATGGTCACATGCGAGGGATCGGTTGCTTGCTGACCGGAATCGAACTGTTCCCCGGTGACATTCAAGGCGGTAGTGATACACCGGCTGGCTGGTCAATGGGAATCTCTGTGGACCAATTCATTCGCAATCAATTGCAAGCCAATCCCGCGACGCAAACCCGATTTGGATCGTTGGAGTTTGGTGTCATGGTTCCGGATCGAGCTGACACGTGGACGCGTATGTCGTACGCAGGGCCCAATCAGCCTGTTGCGCCGATCAGTGATCCCTATGCAATGTTCGATAAGCTCTACGGGCAAACCAAGAACCGGCAGATGCTCTCGAGTGTGCTGGACGATTTGTCTGGTGACTTGAAACACGTTGCATCGTTGGTCAGCAGCGAAGATCGCCAGTTGCTCAATCAACACCTGGATTTGGTTCGCAAGGTCGAAAAGGATTTGCAAACCGAGTTCGCGGCGGCTACCAAGAATGATGGTGCTGCACACGCAGTGCCGAAACTGCAGCCGAACATCGAAGAGCAAAACGATAACATGCCCGAAATCACGCGCATGCAAATCGAGTTGATGGTCAACAGCTTTGTTGCTGACTTTGCACGCGTCGCGTCGCTGCAGATCACCAATAGTGTTGGACAGCCTCGTATGCGTTGGTTGGATATCCCGGAAGGGCATCACGGTCTTTCACACGAACCGGACAGCAACGAAGAAGCTTATGAAAAGCTGATCAAGATTAACACTTGGTATGCCGAACAAGTCGCTCACCTAGCAAAACGGATGCAGGAGACGCCTGATCCATCCGGTCAGGGCAATTTGTTAGACAATACCACCATCGTCTGGACCAATGAACTAGGCAAGGGAAATTCCCACACGCGAAATGACATCCCCTTTGTCATGGTGGGAGGCGGATTGGATTTCAAGATGGGCATATCGCACGACTTTGGTGGAGTGTCCCATAATCGATTGCTGCTTAGCTTCTTGGAAGGCTTTGGGATGCCTCAGAAGAGTTTTGGGAATCCCAACTTCTGCGGTGACGGCCCGCTAACAGGCATTATGGCGTGATGACGTCTGCGTCTTGATCGGCAGACCCTTCGTAGGGTGCCGTGCTTGCACCACTGCTTTGAACATCTTTGGTTAGTCTGTTTTCGCGTTCAAAATCTTGTGCACGGATTTTGGACGCTTTTTGGTTTTCCGCTTCTGCGGCTTACGTTTCTTGGAATTCGTCGATTTGATCCAGAAGTCGTTCCACCGTATTCGTAGCAACTCATGCAGATGCTGCTGAGAAGCCTCTGCGTTTCGTATCGGAACGAGTGTCTCGATATCAAACGTTGGCAACAGAACTTGCCAGGTGACTAGTTCGCGCTGGACATCTATGAACAGTTTCTCAATCGAAACCATCTCCGTTTCTCGGTCTTGATGCCCAGCAATGTAGC
This sequence comes from Stieleria bergensis, assembly GCA_007745635.1. Classification (GTDB taxonomy): domain Bacteria; phylum Planctomycetota; class Planctomycetia; order Pirellulales; family Pirellulaceae; genus Stieleria; species Stieleria bergensis. Next base: position 3,651,414 of record CP036272.1, on the reverse strand, counting down.
TGCGTAGAAGTTGCAGTNGNTTGTAAAGCAAAAGGCAAATTGCAAACTGAAACAAACCTGCCTGAGGTGTACTTCCGATCAAGTTCTNGAGACTAAACACCTCGGTGACCTTTTGGAAGACACGCTCAATCTCCCAACGCTCTCCATAGAGATACAAAAGATCGGCAGCTGGATATTTGCGAACGCCAAAAAGCTCCGTTACGATCGATAACTCCGCACCATCATCAAGCTCGAGCGTGATCCGTCTGACGTAGCATTGATGCTTGTTGGAGTCAGCTCCCAGCCACCCACACTCATCGGTATAAGCTCGCCCATTGACATCGAGGCCTTCGCGGACGGTTTCATTTTCATCTCGGAAAAAGCTGTTTTTTGCGTTGTAGCGGACGACATAGTGATCACCGTTTTCGCTGAAACGCCCAAGCTGAATGAGATCGCAATACTGCCGGTCTCCTACCCAAAGTTGCTTCCCCTGTGTGCGTTTTCGAACGTCCTCAAGCAAGCGTGGCAGAAGACGAACATCATTGGCGTCACCGTCAGTGTCCACCGCTAAGCCGACCGCAGTTCCTGTCTGATAATCGGTGGCAACCAACGCCTTGCCGCCAATCAACCCCTCTTGACTGTTACGTAGAGGCTTGAGGCGTTTGGCAATGCCTTTAATTGTCTTGCCATCGACGGTTCGGACTTTGAAGGAGGTGAAACAGGCGGGTAACGACTTTCGGTTTTCCTGAGGAAAGAGGGCGAGCAGTCGATCCGCCATGGTGGAGAATAAATCAACGTCACCTCCACAGGCATGCGTCCCAGCTTGCCATAAACCGCTCTCTTCGACGCGGTCAATGTTCCTTGCTGAGAAGCGTGCTCAAAGCTCTGGTTTCCAATTCCAGAGTGCTGGGTAAGAGCATCATGGACGAGTTGCACGATGAGCGGAAACGAGATCTCACGCAAATAGCAACGCCCCCGCGATCTTTCAAAGACCTGGTTGAGACACTTCTCATCTGCGATGTATCGCCAGCAAACAAAGACAGCATCTGCAAGCGAAGCCGCTGCTTGAACCTTATTGGCAAAGTCGTCCATGACCCGATCCCGGTACGAGGAAATCCTAATTGGGCCAAAAAACCAAGGAAAAAGCAAGGTCAATCCGAATCACAACATGTTCAAAGCAGTGCGTGCTTGCACGCACCAATTTGCCGCGTGTCTTTCAATTCGTAGGGTGCGTGCACGCAAACAGGTGAATTGACAGTGCGCCAGGTTTGATTGCTTGTTTAAAGCGGGGGGCTGGTGATGCCTCAGGAGATGTGAGGAAGTTGCTCTGAATGCACTCGACATGCGCCTTGGGGAGCATTATTATTCCCCCAATCATAGCCATTGGCTATGGCCAGCGTCTTAGAGGTTTTGCCCCAACTTCTAAGACGCGTTTTTTTTGCGTTAACCGTTCGCCAAGGCGTTTGTGTCGACACGATGCTCTTTACTGAGCATCCCGTCCCAGTGATTGATGTCGACTGGGGTTGGCCGGTTCGCGGCATCGCATCTTGCTTTGAATCGCGTGATGCAAAACGCGAGTCTCGGTCTGTCAGTCTGAAGGGTTGACCGGTGTCGATGGTCAGCCAGTTTACGGCAGCGGGATGTCTTGCAGGACAAATTCAACCTGGCTTTTGATCACCGATGTCGGCGATCGGTAAACCAGTTTGCAGCCTTGGATGTCCTGAATGTCAAACAGGTAACCGAAGGCGACGGAATCATCGGTTTGTCGATACAGCTCATAACCGAAGTCTTCGATTTGCTTTCCATCTGCATCGACCAGCATGGCTTGGTTTTGGAAGATCCATTGTCGATGACTTTCCAGCGACTTGTCAGCTTCGGCAATTTTGACGGAGAAGCGGACTTCGGTCAGGTCTCCGTTCTTGTAAACATTCTCCAGCGTGACAGTGACGGCGTCTTTGGTTTCACCTTGGCCGATTTGGTTCAGCGGTAGTTCGAAGTCGTGCTTTTCCCCTGGCAGCAGGGAGTTGATTGTGCCTGTGAGCGAAGAGATCTTAGCGGCTCCTTTTTCTGGCAAGTTGCACGGCAGAAAGAATTCGCTGTAATTGAGTTGTGGATTGGCCGCGACCTCAATCGATTCCTGGGGCGACTGCGCTTGCAGGGGTTGCCCATCGTTCAGTCTGCCACTCAGTTGTGCCATCGGAATGGTCAGCCCGATCGGGGTCTTGCCCGGGAGCCAGGCGATGGACAGCGAGACGTTCATTGAGCTCTGCAGTGGATCCTCAATGACCCGCCGCGAGGTCACCGACTGAACCGACAGGCGGTAGACACCGCTGTACGCAGCAGTCTCTGATCGAGGTGGTCGACCTGCGGCACGCTTGCGAAGCGTCATTGTGGTGCCATCACCCGAGTACAGGTCCACGTCCAGATCGGCCTGATCAAGCACCAGGTCCAAGGCGTTCCAGAATCCTAGCGGTGCGACGGTCGCTGTGATCGGCATGCTTTCATCAAAATCGTGCTCGAATTCGACTCCGCTTTCGGCGGAGATCGCTTCCAGTGCTTCGCCAAGCGTTGTCCTTGCTTTGAAGCGGATCCGTGGCAGTTTGGCTTCAGCGCTGGTTCGTTTGGCTCGCAGAGTTTTGCGTATGCGGTCAAGTCGATCGGAAGCTTCAATCGACAAGCCGCTGTTGTCCTCCGGTAGAAACTTGAGTGTTTCAGCGCTGGACCGGCTGAGCCTTTTCTCTGCGGCGTTGCGCTGTTGCAGCTTATTGCCATCGAGTTGGTCGAGTAGGTCTCGAACGTCGTCGCCATCGAGCTTTTCTGGTTCGGATTGCTCCGGATCGCCATCGGCTGGAGCCGGTGTTTCCAGATCAATGGGAGCCTGTGCGAGGCAGCGCCCGCCCGCGATGTTCAGCGGATCTGTTGCCGAACACACGCAAATGATCAGGCAAGAGAGCAGTGTTCTTGCGGTCAGCAGTTTGCAGGGACGCATTCGTTGAATGAAGCATGGTTTAATCATCGCTTTTCCCGTCAGATGGTGGGCCAAATTCCGCTTCGAAAATGTGAACGGGTCGCCGCTAACTGGGCGCCAGTGAGCTAGTGTTAGGCAGAGCTGGATCTTATCACGATGAGGCCTGCAGTTTGCCAGGGATCTGAATTCCGTCCGGGGGGACGCGGAATCTGCACCGTGGCGCAGGTATTCAGGCGCTGATGCCTTGTCCATGGCGATTGCAAGGCGGCACAGCCTTCGCTGTTTCTGGGCCTTCGATCCAGTCGCTTGATGGTTCTCGCCAAACCGCCCCTCATTCTAGCTCATGCTCACCGATTCGGTCAGCGCACGCAAGTCGATTGCCGCTTTACACCAAAGATTTCCCAAGGAACATGAGAACGAACGCCATGGTGCACTGTCTGGAAAGATTGGTCGCGAGGCGACGTTGTTTGCTGGCGTCGCTTCTAACGCTAGCCTTGGCCGTCGCAGCGTTGCCACAGGCGGCCTGTATTGCCGCGGCGCCGAGTTTGGTTCGTTTTACGGCCAATTCACGTCAGCAGCTTGGGACCGTTCTCTTGAACCTTGCCGATCAAGCCATCGTGCTGGGGCGTGACGGCCAGTTGCATACGCTGCAGGGCCAGCAAGCGACGACCATACAAGCTGAAAAGGGGACGTTCAGCGCGATCGATGCCTTGGAGTTGAAGACGCAGTTGGCAAAGGAATTCGGCAGTGGCTTCGAAGTGCAGTTGACTCAACATTTTGTGATTGTGCAACCAAAGAATCGCGGTTCGCATTGGCCTGATCTCTTCGAGCGTTCGCACCGGTCCTTTCTGCATTACATGACGAAACGCAACGTCAACATTCGCTCTGGGCGTTTCCCGATGGTAGCCGTCGTCATGCCGGATCAGGCGGCGATGTATGGTGAATTGGCCAAAATGGGGCTCACTGCGAAACGCGTCGCCGGCGTCTATGCGCGGGAAAGCAATCGCGTCATCACGCATGACGGTGGGCACCGAAGCATGGTCGAGTCGACGCTGCGTCACGAGGCGGCGCATCAGTCAGCGTATAACTTTAACGTTCATAGCCGCGTGAACGTGACGCCGCGTTGGATCACCGAAGGCCTGGGGCAGATGTTTGAACCCCAATCAATGGCCACTCCCATTGCCGGGCACGTGTGGCGCGATCGTGTCAATCATGAATGCGTCGATTATTTGAACACGATGGTCAAAGACAGCGACACTCAGGGGCTGGCCGAAGCGATGAATGATCTGGTGGGCAGTGATGAGATGTTTGCCAATCCGAAAACCACCGTTTATGCGTATTCACTAGCCTGGGCCATGATGTTTTACCTTGCCGAACACGAACCGCATCGTTTCCAGAACCTGGTTCACGACACGGTCAGTCGAGGAGCGTTTCGGCAGTATCCGCGGCAGGATCGCCTCAGGGATTTTCATTCTTGGGCAGGGTGTAGTCCGGAGCAGTTCGCGATCAAGTTATCGCGTTTTATAGAATCAATCTGATCGCCCAGGCTTGGAGCTTCAATAAAAAAACGCCGACGCAAATGCGTCAGCGTTTTAAGAGGCGACTAGCGGATTCGAACCGCTGTACATGGATTTGCAATCCACTGCCTAACCACTCGGCCAAGTCGCCTTGATTGTGTTTTTGCGGCGGCATCAGGCCAGCCACATCCGTTTCTAGGACTTTGCCGGTGACCTAAATGTGTCGCCAGCGATGCCGTCCTGGAAGGTCCAAAAGTTAGGGAAAGTTGTAGCAATCGTCAAGAACAAGAAAGGTAGAGAATCCAGATTGTTTTTTACGATCGTCATTATCCCTCTGGGACAAAGGTGACTATCGGACGCTTTTCCAGACTTCTTGAGCGACAATATCAGAAATCTCAGGCGGTTTCTTGACCCCAGTGGGTTTGGGATCCACCGCATGGAGCGATCAAATTTGTCCGGTCGCGCCCGAGCAGCTGGTTGGGCGTTCGCCACGGTGCCATCAGAGACACCCACCCGCGTGCATAAGGTTCGGCCGATTTGCGGCTGGTGGCGTGATGAAGGGTTTGCTGATTTGCAAGGCGAGAGCAGTGATTGTATCAATGGCCGGCCGGGGAGGTTTTTGTTGTGGCT
>CP036272.1:3599923-3646302 GCA_007745635.1 Stieleria bergensis | reverse complement strand
CATAGCAGTTGGCTAGACTTTCTACGTAGGACACTTTCATTCCCTATCTCAATCCGGTTTTATCCCGGCACTCCCCTCACCTCGCTTAGGCTCGACTCTCCCGCAAGCGGGAGAGTTCAGTCAACGAATTTCCCCATCAGCAACAACCTCCTGCTCAACCCGGCGATGGCAGATAAAGAAATTCTTTTTCCAGAATATTCTGCTTCAATGGACCGTTTGCAAACGGGCTTGTTTTTGTGCTTTGCGACATTGAAATAGGATCGATCAGCCGAGCCAGCGAAGGAGATCAGGATTCGCTGGTGTGTTTGCGGTTCTCTGTGGCGATCGAGCACTGTGCGAGTGCTTTTAAGAATGGGCAAGTCGTTTTAAGCTAGGGGCTGTTGATTGGCGCCGCGGTCACAGCGGTTTGCCTCGTACTCCTCCCCTCCTCATTCCACCGGTCTTTGCGACAATGAGTAAAAAGTGCACCACCCTTGGTCTTGAACCTTCGTTTGGATTTGGTGATCGAACTGGACTAGCGACGCCGGGGCATGTTGCTGCGATGAAACGTTGCGGTCAGGGGATCGCGGCGATTTTCCCTCAGCAGTCCATTCGTGAAATGACTCGCACGGGGCGTAATCCTGAAGGCGTGATGGCCGATGCGATGAACGGTGCGTTGGCTGCGGGTTGGGACGGACCCATCGGAGCCGACGCGGATCACTTAAAAGTCAATGAGGATGTCGACATCACCGCGGCAGCCGGATTCACTTTCTTTACGATTGACCCGTCGGATGACGTTGATCAGCAGGCCGATGACTACGATGAAGCGACGCTGCGGGAGAAGTTTGCCGCCGCTCAAGATCATGCAACGTGGTACAACGACTATGTCGGCAAGACGATCACACTTCCAAGCGGCTCGAAGATCGAGCTGGATGAACAAGCCTGCATGCGAGCGGCTGTGAAGTATGGCCCGGCAATCACCCGGGCGCTTAAGCTGGGCGATTACATCAAAACCGTTAATGAAGCGGCGGGGCAGGATTATGAAATCGAATTGTCCGTCGACGAAACGGATCAGCCCACGACCTTGGCCGAGCACTACATCATTGCCGATCAGTGCTTAAAAGGTGGCATGAAGCTTGTGAGCTTGGCTCCGCGATTCATTGGTGATTTTGAAAAGGGAATTGACTTCATCGGCGATCATGACGCTTTGGAGGCATCGCTGGCCGATCACGCGGCGATCGCCGAAATGCTGGGGCCCTATAAGTTAAGCTTGCACTCCGGCAGTGATAAAGTTTCGATGTACGCTGCTCTAGCTCGCGCGACGAAGGGCAAGTTCCACGTCAAGACGGCAGGGACAAGTTACTTGGAAGCCCTGCGTGTGGTGGCAATCGAAGATCCGATGAACTTCGCAAAGATCATCGAGTTTTCTCGGGATCGCTACGAGACGGACAAAGCCACGTATCATGTCTCGGCAACCTTGGCCGATGCTCCGACCATTGACATGGGAACCGACAAAATCTTGCAGCGAGAATACTTGGAATTTTGGAGCGAAGTGCCGCAAGGTAAAGGTTTCACCAAGCCTGGCCGACAAATCTTGCACTGCACGTTCGGTTCCGTACTGACCGATCGCCATTGGGGCCGTATTGTGTTGGAGTGCTTGAAAGACAATCCGGACACTTACTGCCAAGTTCTGGACGATCACTTTGGTCGCCACCTTGATGCGTTGCGCAGCGGAATGTAATCCGCATCACTGATTGGCTATTCAATCAGCAGGTCCCCACCGGCTAGCCGCTCTGCCGCTAGCGGTGGATTCTTGTGCTGCGTTGGATCGCAATCAAGCGCGCTGTGTTGTACCCGCAATGCAGATGGCTGGATTCAGCTCTGTCCCGGTTCGGTGTCCAGGAACGGGAAAGCCCAAACACAGCAGTGATGAAGACTTGCTGGACCTTTCCGGAGACGCTGATCAGTTCGCTGCGCGACTCGACGATCTCGGGGGTTTTGTACTTCGGGAAATCGCTTTGCTCGCTCACGCTCTTTTCCGTGTTGGGTGGAGAGAAGATGGTGTGAGCACGGCACCTTATCGTTCCAATCAGCACCAGTGCCTGGAAACGCACACAACGGCACCCTCTGTACCAATCAGGTGTGGTGCTGTGTTGCAGCCCAACCACCGGGGCCATTCGCTGTGGGAACCTTTGCGTTGCCAACGATCCTAACTGTCAATCAAGCAATCGATGATGTGTTCAATCAGCGTCAGAAAGTCTTGCTTGATCATCCACTGATTTAAGATCTGCGACTCAATCGCCTGTGCATCAAGTTGTTTGACCGTGAGCTTTAGCTTCAGGAACTTTTTGCCGGTGCTGGCGTCATGCGTTGCGTCGCGTGCGTGATAGATCCCTTGGGCAGTCCAGTCAAAGGCTTCGATGCCGCAGCACTCGGCGTTGCAGTGGAGCTGCAGGTGGTTCCAGAAGGGTTGCAGCGTTTCCAATTGGCTGTCAATGTTGCGCCAGGTGCATTCAGTTCCGACGGTCTGCAGTTGCAGCACTCGGGTAGGCGATAACTGAATTTGCTGTTTGCTGGCCACACCAGATCCTTAGAGTCACGCTGGATCGCTTCCAGTCGGTTGAAGCGACGGTTGGGACCGCGGACCGACATTGTCTGTTAAAATAGGATGAGCTGCCGTTTGTGGGGTCAGTGGCGATTGCCATGCGTCGCCGGACTCTGGCAGAATCTGCCGTCATCCTTCATCGTGCTGGACGATGGTGCCCCTTGACCTTAATCCGCTGTTTGATCAAGTCTGCTGAATGATTACCGAGATTGCGATCTGGATGATTGTGTTTGTTGCCATTGGCACCTATTTTCTGCAGCTTTGGACCGGGATAGCCGTCGCCGGCTGGGCGGGCGATTTCAAGCTGGTCGAGCGCGAAACGAAGCCGGGGCCGTACTGGTTCGTCATGCTGCTGCAAACGGCTCTGATGATTGTGGTTCCCGCTCTGATCTACTTTTCTGAATAGGTTGCTCCATCGGCGTTGGGATGGATCAGGTTTGTTTTGTGTGACAAACGCTGGGGCGAGAGGGCTTCGTTGATCCACTGCCAGGCTTCATCGCGATAGCCACTTGGTTTCAATAGCCAGCGATCGTTGTGGCTGTGAATGACGATGTCATTGGGGATCACGCCGAAGATCTCCTGCATGTTGACATCGTAATAGGTGAAGTTTGTGGTGTCTGCGAGTCGCTGTTCGATGAAGGCTTGTGTTGCTTTGGAGTTGCGAACGTAGTAGGGCCGGCCGGCCACTCGTTGCAGTCGATTGGTTGCGGACGTTTGGTAATCGGCCAACGGAGTGCCCCAGTCGGTCCCATTCCATTGCCGCACGCCATCAAAGTGATCATGCGCGACGAAGGCCGTCCACAGTTTGGCCACTTCATCGTCTGCGAGTCCCAAGAAGTTCGCTCCAATTGCGCCCCGAGAGAAACCACACAGAATCACAGCTTCGGAATCGCCCCCGAACTGTTTGATCACGCGTGGAACGTTGAGTTTCAGATAATCGATCGTCGCTTGCTGGTCGCCCCACCAATGCGTTTCGTTAGCATCACCGGTCGCATTGACATACGGTAACGAGACCCAAATGAATTGGCCGGCACTAAGCCCATATCCTAGGCTGGCGTCTTGAGGCTGGCCGGTCGAAGCACAGGCAGCCCACTGATTGCCGGTGAGTTCAAAAATCACCGGCCAGCGTTTGCCAGACGCCTGCCAATTTGATTTCCAGTCCGGTGGGAGATAGAGCGTGTGAAAGACATTCGTGCCGTCGTATTCGGGGGCCGTCACGCGAACTTTGCGCCCCGGTGCGGGACTCCCAGCAGACAGTTTGGGAAGTTGCAGGACCCGCTGCGAACCAACAGGCAACACGACCTCGTGTGTTGCTGCTAGCTGTATTGTTTCCGCAGTGGTTGTTACCGGGGGAGCTTGCGCAGTGGCCAGATGAGGCTGCAGCGCCCAGCATAAAAAGGCCCAGCATTGCAGCGTGCCAGCGAGTCGCCTCGCACCGCTGGCTAGGCGATGCGATGATTGTACAGCCACCATTCTCCCGCCAACACCAACAGGACGATCAACAGAAGCCATCGCCAGTACTCCATCCGTCGTTCGGTTGTTCCCTCCGCTTGGATCGCTTCGTAGCCGAGGTCGAAATTCTGTCGCGGCTTGACGTTGCTTTCCAGGGAGCTGAATAGATTGATGCAAAACATTTCCACCAGTTCTTGTTCATCGCCTTCGCTGCTGGTGACTTGATAGACCCCCGGCGCGTCGGTGTCGACGAACTGAATGAAGCCGTTGCTTCCCGTCATGACGGTCTCGGGAGTGCCTGAGCCCCGCGCGATGTCGACTTCAGGAAGCTCGCTGGCGACGCGCAATCGCACGGTTTCGCCTGGCCGGAATGTCCCCGCGGCGCTTTCGTCGGCGGCACCTGCGAGGTGCCTGAGGACATTCAACAGAAACACGGGCCACGATCGTTCGCTAAACCAGTTTGTGTTGGTCAGCAGGTTGCCTTCATCGTCGGTTGAAATGATTTCAAAGGCCAACACTAGATCTTGAAATCCCTCACGTGGGGCCAGCGAAAGGACAGCGCCGGAATCAGATGCTAGTAGCTCCTGGGTTCCCTCGGGGCCTTTGACACTGCGACCTTCGAAGATCAACAGCGAATACAGTTCCAGGTAGCGCATCAAGGGATGCGTTCGGTCGCTGTCAATCAGCAAGACTTGTCCGGGATCGCTGGTCCACTCCCATTCATTCGAAGGCAGCGCGCCGATGAAAAAGGTGTTCGTCGCCGGCATGTCTTTCGGCTGACAGCGATCGTAAACGATTAAGTCATCAAGCCCGCTGCTGGCTCGCGCCGCGTACTCTTCGCTGTCCAGATAACTGGTGGGCTGGACATCAACGATGGACATCTTTTTTGCGTTGGCCGTGCTCATGCCGACTTCCATCGGGCGATTGCCTTCGGTGATCAGCAAGACCGACACGGTTCGCATGGGGCGAAGGCCTGCGTAGGCGACATTGTCCAGCGGCAACGCATCTTGGTAGGGCAGGTCGTCCTCGTTTTCCAAGCGGATCTCAATGCTGGCGGCGTCTTCTTGTCCGGTCAGCGGAAAACTGATGCCGCTCTCTTCGCCCGGGTCCAGCTGGACGCCGGTGCTGTCACGCCATTGTCCGTTGACATACAGCGACAACGTAAACGACTGGGCCAGTTTTCCGTAGTTGACAACCGTGCCATAGGCTTTGACCTCGTCCGGTGTTTCAATGTTTCGATCTGCCGTGAAGGCGACAATGCCGACATTTTCGACGTCATCCGATCCGATGCGGATGTAGGTGGGCGCCAAATTGCCAACATTGAACTCGCTGACATCGGGAAAGCCACCATCGCTATAGATCACCAAGTCGGCGTTCATCGCATCAGCCACTTGAATGTCAGCGGTGTCACCCATGGTGCTGCTGCGGCGAGGGTTGGCTAAGCCATCGGCGGCCTTTAAGGCGCCATAGATGTCGGTGGTGCGATTGGTCAACTGCACCCGATTGAGTGCATCACGCAATTTGGCACGATCACCGGTGTAGGACTGCATGACTTCCGAGCGATCGCTGAACGTGATCAGCATTGCCGTGTCGCTGCTAGGCATGGTGTCAATGCGCTCACGGATCTGCTTGCGGGCTGCTTCGAAGCGATTCTCGGCGTCGTCGACATCGTCGGCCATCATGCTGGCCGAGGTGTCGATCAAATAAATCGTTCGGCCAAAGTTTGATCTTTCGCCGCGAAAGCCTGGGCTGAGCAACGCAAACGCAGCTAACAGAATTGCAAGCAGCTGCAGGAATAGCAGCAAGTTCTTGCGGATCCTTTGAAACAAGCTGTTCACATGCAAGTCTTCGACGGTCCGCGCCCACAGAAAGGTACTGGGAATCTGCACCGGCTCGCGGCGCAGTTTCAGGAAGTACAGCAGGATGATGCCGGCGGGAATGAGCGAAAACAAAGCCCACTGCACGGGCGTTAGCATGGAAATCCAGCTCATCGCACCACACCTCGCTCACGCAAGTATCGCGTCATCACATCTTCAACGCCTTGATCGGTTCGCACTGGCAAGTAGGAAATGCTGCGACGTGAACAGAAGCTTTTGATCGACCCAATGAAGGACTCCAGCGTCTCCTGGTACTTTTTCAGCACGAACGCGTTGATCGTGATCTCCGTTTCATCACCATCTTCGCTATCGATCAGACGGCGATCACCTTGCAGTGGTGGATCAATCTCTTCGGGTGACAGAACATGCATAACGTAGACGTCCATGCGGCGTCCGATCAGCATGCGCAGTGCCGAGTCAAATCCGTCCTTGTCCATCAAGTCGCTGATCAAGACCACCACACCGGTGCCGGAGTTCCGCAGCGAAAAGTCCTTGATGCCATCGTGTAGGCTGAGGTTGTCACCTGATTCAATCGAGTCAACGTACTGGAGCAATTGCCAGAGACCGCCTCGGCCACGCAAGACCGGTGCACTGCGTCCTTGGCTGCCAAGTGCCTGGACACTGACTCGGTCGGCACGGCACAGTCCAATGTAGCCAATCGCCGCAGCCAGTTGCTTGGCGACATGCAGCTTGGACGGTTCCGAGAAATTCATTGATTCGCTGCAGTCGATCAATGCATAGATATGAAGATCCTGCTCTTCTTGAAAGAGCTTCAAAAACAGCTGATCCAATCGTGCATAGAGATTCCAGTCAATCAGACGGAGGTCATCACCGGGAACGTAGTTGCGAAAGTCAGCGAACTCGACGCTTTCGCCTTTGCGTTTACTGCGCCGCTCACCTTTCATTCGGCCCTTGAACACTTTCCGTGAAACAAGTTCCAAACGCTCTAGCTTGGCCAGCAGAGAAGGTGACAAAAGTTCTGTGGGTTCCGTGGTTGCACTCATTCCCATAGTGTAACGCAATCCGTTGACCGTTGAGGTCCCGGCCGGCACGCTGGCCGCGTTTATTTTCAGCTAATTGGCAGCACGCCCCGGACGCAGGATCGCACCAAGGCGTCGCAGCGATTTCCTTGGAGCGTTTGCGTTGGAACGCTTGCACTTCAGCGGCAGCACTTCAGCGGCAGCACTTCAGCGGCAGCACTTCAGCGGCACAGGCGCCCGCTGCGCTTGGTGCCGAAGCAACGCACGCCCTGCGCTGAAAGATTGCCGGGGCTACTGTGCGGCTTGTGCTTGCAAGGCCTGAATGCGTTCCTGCAGTTGATTGGCCAATTCGCTGTGCTTGGCGGCCTGATCTTGTTGTCCCAGTTGTGTGTAGATCTGGGCTAGCAAGCGGTGCGAATCGGCAACGTTGGGTGCCAACGATGCAGCCCGGTTCAACGCCGTGATCGCGGCTTGTGGGTTGCCCAGCGATTGTTCGCAAAGCGCCAGGTAGAAAAAGTCAAACGGTTGCAACTGGTACGTTGTGACTTCACGATAGAACTTGACGGCCGTTTCATAATCTTGTTTCTGAAACGCCATCTGAGCCAGTAAACGCAAGGCTTCGACTCGCGGCCGCTTGGGGGACTTTTCTTGTTCCAGGACCTCTTCGGACAATGTTTTGGCAATCGTCGGTTGGCGCTGAGCGGCTGCCAGCAAGGAAAGCACGGTGTTCACTTCCGCGTCGCCCTTGCCTTGGTTCTTTACTTCGATCAACGCACGGGCTGCGTCAAAGCCATAGTCGCGGAAGTGAACGTTCTGAGGGTCTTCCTGAGACACTTGGTACTTGGCAATCGCGAGTGTGCGTTGTTTCTGCAGTGCACTTAGGTCGTCGAGTGATAACACCGATGCGAGTCCCGTGTTTGCCTGTTGGACGGGGGCTTCGTCGCGGTGAATCCCAATGCGGTGATGGCGAAACGCTGTGTGTGGGACTTCGGTATCAAGCTGCGGCATGTGGCACTTGGCGCAATCATTACCAGCCAACGAGTCACGGCGCTGTTTGGTTTCACCACAGTCCTGATCTTGGTGACAACTCAGGCACTTGGCACGATAGAAGGCAACGGTGTCTTCCGGCGGCGGCGTATGGTGTGGATCATGGCAGGTGATGCAAGTCAATGAATCGGTTTTGGTGTAGCACTCGCTCATGTGTAGCTGTTCGATGTGCCCAACCACTCGCATGCTGTCGTCACCAAGCTTGTACTGATAGTCAACGCGGAAGTCCGTCAGTGGCAATCCTGGACGATAGTCCCAATCGTCTTTGTTGGCCAACAAAGCTTTGCCGGCGGCCTGCAAATGGCATTGCTGACAGATTGCTTCAGAGAGCACGCGATCAAGTTTCTCTGGATTGACGATCTTGCCTGTTTCGTCCGGTTTGGCATTCGGCAGCTGGTAGTGTGCAACATGTGCTTCACCCGGCCCGTGACAGCGTTCGCACCCGATCGCTACTTCGTTGATGTGAAAGACATTGGGATTGCCTTGTTTGCGATCCATGTCACCGACGTGACAGAAGAAGCATTCCGAATTCAGGATGCGACCGAAACCAGGCTGAAAGGGAACGTCATATCCAGGGGAGACATCCCAGGTTTTAGAACTCTGGTACCAAGACACGGGGGACTGACCCAGAAAGTCACCGTCTTTGAAGATGTAACCCTTGCCGTGAGTTCCCGAGCCAATGGTGTACAGCACCGGGTGTTCATTGCGAACCAGTTCTTGCCCATCAACCCCACGGATGATTTCGCGGTGGATCATTTGATCGCCTTTGCGAAATACTTCGTAATCGGTCATCGAGGGCTTGTGGTAGAACTTCGCGGGCAGTTGCTCCTGGTCCGGATCAACCGAGACCATTGAAACACTGTGTTTGGTCTCCAGGTACGATTGGTACTGTTCCTGATGGCAAGCGATGCAGGCCTGGGTGCCCACGTAGCCGACGTCGGGTTTAGCATTCGCAGGCGTCTGGGCGAGGGCACCACCGGCTAGCAAAATCAGTTGGCAAAACGTGATCCCAAACAGGACAGCGAAGCATCGTGACAGGTTTGGGGTGGGCATCATCGCTTGCATGGCCTGTGGCAAAATGAGAAGAGGCTGCTTGATTGCACGGCAGGTGTGAATCCCAGGCGGGACTTGTTTTACGTTCAGAGTGTCCGTCGGTTCACACTATTCTACTTGTTCCAGCAAAAGCCGGGCGAGTCCGTTTCACGATTGCGTGTTGGACTTCGATGCCCGCCCGCGTTGCGGATCTTTCGGAATCGCGATCGCCCAGCTGCTTTATCGCCCAGCAGATGTACCGTAGAGCAACTTTATCGTACAACCGCTTCATCCTACAACAATTTTATCGTACAACCGCTTCAAAGCCTTCTCCGCTGGCAGCGGAGCCGGGATCAAAGTGCGAACGTCGAGCAATGCCGATCGCGATTGCTTGGTTCTCTGCGGTCGAGCAGAGGCTGGTGAGACGGCCAACGACTTTGTTCGCGCTGCTCACTTCACTGCCCGGTGCGGGAATGCTGCCCTCAGTCTGCCAACGCACCAATTGCTTCTGGACCTGACCTAAGGCATCCAGGCGAGCCACGGTTTCCTGGCCCAGGTAGCAGCCTTTGGTAAAGCTGATCGTTTGCTCAATCCGGTTCACCTCTTGCGGCAGGTTCTTTTCTGAAAAGTCGATGCCGTACCATGGAAATCCTGCCTGCACTCTGGCCATGTGAAAGGCCTGTTGGTCGGCAACCGGTTCGCCACAGGAAACACAAACCTGTTCGACCGCACCGGGTGTCTCGGTCAAGACCACCAACGTGCCGGTGCCTAGCCACTGTGTGTCAAACGCGATCGCATTGCATTGTGTCCAATCGGTTTCATCACGCAGCGAACTGCTGGCCTGGGGATGAATCACAAAGGCGGTGAAATCGCCGGATCGGTCTTGTGGTTTGACGTCTTCAGTGATGGTGTACTTTTCCGTTTGGTTGGCGATGGTCTCCGCTTGCCCTGGAGCCCCAATGAGGCGAAAACCATCGGCAGTGCGGTAGGCTTCGACATGGCCGATCGTGCGCCCGCGAACTTCGGTAATGAAGGTCTCGCACCCAAAGCCTTGTTGCAATGCCTTGACATCGTTGGTCGTCAAGTTGTGCAAAATGGTCTGTGCGTCATCGCCAACGACATCCAGCACGGTGACTTCATCAAGCCGAAAAATAGTGTTCATGAAAGTGATCTCAATCGTGTTGTCCAATCGCATTGCCAAGGTCAACCGAATGGACGCGGGCAAGCACTCAATGGAAACTGGCAAACAGCAGAGCAGACATAAAAAGAACGCCCGCGTTAACCGAAGTTGATAACGCGGGCGAGCAAAAGTGTTGCGTGCGAGAGTTGCAGCCGTTTAGGTTACATCCTTCAGCATGTATTCCATCTCGCGTTTGACTTCGCTGCCATCCGGCGTAGCGTCGTCATCAACTTCGAACCATTCTTCTTTATACTCCATATAACCGCCTTTGCCAGCCTGCGCGTTCTTCAGGGCAACATTCGCACCCAACGCGATGACTGCGTCGCCCATCGCGACCTCGGGGTTACAACGGACTTGGTTCTCGGCGTCAGGGTTGCGGATGCAGTAAGCCCAGTGCTCGATCTCTTCACGGTAACCGCGACTGACCGGACCTTGCTGAGCAGCTTGTGCGACCGGTGCGGCGCTGTCGCCGCTGGCGCTGGTGTCCAGAGCGTAGCTGCCTTCCTTCGCTTTAACGCCAACTTTGCTGCTGGTGTCACTGTTGCGATAAAGCAAGACGTCGGTTTCTTTATCCAGGATCAGAGTTCCCTTGGTCCCCATGACAACTTCACCCCAGCCACCAAAGCCATTGCCGTTGATGGTGCTGTAGGTCACGACGACTTTCTTGTCGGGGTCCGTTTCGTATCCCGCCACGGGCCCATCGGGGTAGTTCCGCACGCGGTCATAGTAACCCACGTCAAACTTCTCGCTGTATTCAGGGCCGGGGAATTCAAACATGCAGTAGATGTGATCTCCTGCGTCGCGATCGTGTGGCATCATGTGCCGCCCGCCGACTGCGTGGACAGACAACGGATGAACTTTCTTTTTATCGTTACGCAGTGACGACAGGAAGATGCTGACGGCATCCAGTTGGTGGCTGCCGAGTTCGGCCATCAGACCGGCACCGGTTCGTTCAAAGAGGCGCCAGCGATGAAGCTCGTGCATCGATGTGAAACGATAGTCTTTGTTGAACTTGTCGGTCAGGACGAAATCGTTGTAGCCGTGCTTGGATGGATCAATGTCTTTGTCCTTATTCCAAGCTTCCCACTGCCTGATTTCCCATGTCAAATTTTCACGATCGGTTGGGTCAGAGGTGTTGTCCAGTTTGTCGCGACGGTAGTTCAGGTCCGACATGATCTTGTCGAACATTTTGCCGTCTTTTCCAGCCATTGGCTCACCGCCAGGAATCGGCATTGACCAGCTGTCCTTGCCGGGAACATTGCTGCGGTGCCACTGAGCACGGATATGGTGCAACTGTCCCAGCAGTCCCCACTTGATCAGGTTCACTGCGTTCTCGTACTTGACGTTGTAGTGACGCTGGTGACCGGTGGCCAAGTGGATGGGGTTGCCGTTCTTGTCTTTGCTGGCCGCTGCCATGCGAGCCATCGCTTTACACTGAGCGACGTTGTGCGCCATCAGCTTCTCTGTCAGCACGTGCAGGTTTCGCTCCATCGCCAACGCTGCAACGGGAGCGTGCAACCACAAGGGCAATGCGATTATGACCGCTTCGATGTCCGGATCGTCCAGGCAGGCCATGATGCCGCCATTGGTGCTGTCGTAGACCTTGACGTTGTCGCGGGCTTCCTTTTCGCTCGAATAGCCTGCAACGTTAACCAAGCCGGGGCGACGCTTCAATGCCGAGGTGCTGCTGCGGTCACCATTGAACGCGCGGAACTGTCCGAACGGGCGAATGTCACAGATGGCTTTGACGTCGACGTAGTTCGGATTGCAGCCACCGATCAGGACGTTGCCCTCGTCGCCGGTTCCAATCACTGCCACGCGGACGGGATCGTTGACCGAGCCGTAGCCGAAATAGGCGGCGCCTAACCCTGCTCCACTGACTGCTCCCGCGGCAACAATGCCACGTAAGAAGTCACGACGGTTCACGTCGTAGTAGCTGCCGACGGCGCTGTAGTAGTTCTCTTCGCCGATCTTGCGTTCATCTGCAGATAATTTATCGACCATGTTTGGGCCTCAATAAAAACGAATGTTGTGCGATGTGATGTCTGAAAAATATTTCTGCCTGACGGTAATTGATTGCCAAGGCAGGGAAGAATGAATGGGGTTCGGGGCAATTAAGCCTTCGCTGGTGACGCGTCTTTGGCGACTGATCGCCGCACGAACAGGTGCATAAAGAAGTCCAGGCCAGCGAAGCGACCGGCACCTGTACCCGCCAAGACCAAACAGGCCAGAGCCTCAATCAGCTGGTACATGCTGCTCGTTGGACCCGGTCCGGGCGGGAACTGGCTGATAAAGACGGTCGCTAGGAATCCAGCGGCAGCCAAGGATGCCACGGGAGTGAAAAGTCCCAGGATCAGCATCCAACCAATCGCCAAGTCAAAGTACGGCACGTACTTATCCATGATGCTGGTATCGACCACGCTGCCAGTTGGAGTGATCGGCAATTGCAGCGGCGGCGCAACCGCTAGTTGGTTCGGTGCCGCGATTAAGTTGATCTCGGTTTCAAAGCCGCTGATCAAAGCGTCGACGTCCGACATGGCCGTTTTTAACTTGCCTTTGATGTCCCGCTCCATCGAGGCAACTTGGCCGGCGCGACCCTCGACTTCCATTCGGTCCGCTTGTGCTTTCAGTCCCTTTAACTCTTCCATGCCCTTGTCGTATTCGATCAAATCGTCTTTGTACGATGCGATCAATTCTTTGTGTGTCTTGATGGCAGTGGCGAGAACAGCGTTGGCGCGAGCCTTGCGTTTGGGATCAAAGCTGTAGTAGTCGGTGGCCTCGGTCACGAACTCTGTGAACCACGCCTTGATGAACGCATTGTCACGGCGCTGCATCCCGTTGTAGTCCCAGACCAGTTCCTGGAAGTGATCGGCATAGGGGCCTTTTGCGTTGGCAAAGAACGGCGCCGCGCTCCAGTTGCCGTTGCGTATTTTGTCGCTGCCTTCACTATGGAAGTGCCAGCCGATTGTAATTCGTAATAGAATCAGCATGGCAATTCCAATGCCGCTGATGAGTCGGGGCGAGATGCCCCAGCCGACAAGAAGTCGAAGCAGAGAGGTCAAGGCGTTTCGCACGACGATGAATGACTCCGAAAGGCAAGTGAATGAATGAACTTCAGTGCAGAATAATTGGGAAGCATTGATCAATGCGGCTGCAGAGGATCAGCCCGTCTCGCGACAACAACTGTTCCGCTAAATCAGTCGCAGAGCAACTGGCGGATCTTCGTCGGTGGATTAACGGCGTTTCCAAGTCATTCAGCCCGGGACCGAGGTCGGTGGTCCGAAGGCAAAGTGGTTGCAGAGCTCAGTCTGGCCAACAGCATTCCGGTGCACTTCGGCTCTCGGCAATGGCCAGCGACCAAGCGATTTGGCGGGATCAACAAGCTTTAACTCACGTGCATTATGATTGATAGGCCAGCATTCGCCAACCAGAAAGGCGACTCAGGACGCCTTGGATTGCATGTTTTGCCCCGCCTGTGCAATCGCTGCACCTCTTCCTGATCGCTTCAAGTCAAATCCATCGCTGTAAGTCCTCCCGTCGCGCCATTCGTTGAAGCCCGCAAATTCGTAGGCGATCCCCGCTGGCAAGGTCCCGCCACCAACCGTCTTCGGATTGCAAATTCGTTCACACTGACAGGGGTTTTCAGCAGTCCAGTCGTTAGCTAGACTCTCGATCCGGATAGCGAACAACCTGCCAAGATAGTTTGTTTGGTGGGATTGATGCCACTCGGTGGCGACTCTTGCGATTGTGAATCGTGAACCTGGTCAGGACTTAACTGGAGCAGCCATAAGCGGTGTAGCTCTGTGTGAGAGTCGCCTCCGAGTGGCATTTTTTATGCGCTGATGCAAGTGCTTCGGGTTCGCCCCAGCGGCCTTCAAACGCTCTAGGCCGCTCCATTCCTGGTTTCCCCGCCCGGTGAGCCTGCTTTAACACCTTGCCTGCGTTTTAACACCTTGCCTGCGTGTTTTCAGTGTCGCATAACACTCCCTTTAGGGGCCTGGTTTGTGCCCCACCCAAAGAGAGTGTGAGTGGGCTGTCTTTTCTAACGCTGTTGGACAGAAAACAGCCCACCGAATCGGTATCACAGAGCGAATGTCGCGTAACTCGTTGCGATGTGTTATCATGACGACAACTGAAAATCACGTGATTGTCTGTCATTTCGGTTCGCGACCGATGGCGGTCGCCAATCCAAAAAAAACTCTCGGTCTTGAAATTGCCTGAGCGTTGCTTGGTAGGGCGGTCCGATAATGCAGAAGGATCGTCCTTCGTGGCGCAGTGCGTCGCATTTCGGCCTTGTAATCACGCTTGTCCAAACAACTTGAACGCCAGCGACAGCACGCCCGAGCAGATTGATGGGTGCTCCGTTGGCAACAGGTAACGAACCGCAATGGCGCGAACGGTGCGATTGGCTTGGTCGCATGGGCCTGAAATGGTCCGGGTGAGACGGCCTTGTGAAGAAGAATTACCAGCAATGATCGACTTCTTTGTGACCAAATCGATTCGCCGAGTCGTTCGTTTGAGGAAGGCGTCAGCAGTTTGAATTGACCTCGCTCTAGCGTTGGTGCTTTCATCCCATTTGCCGCATTGACGGAATCAAAACATGTCATCGCAACCTCCTGGTTCACCACCGCCAAATGCATCATCCAACAGCGACGTTGCGGATGTGCCATTGGGGCTTGCGCCACCGAGTATTGACGGTGCGAAGGCTGCCGGTTCTGCATTGCCACCGCCGCCCCCACCGCGGGCAACGTTGCCGCCGGTCAATCAAGCCGCAAGCGTCCCCAGTACTTCTGCATCCAGCAACGGCATCGGCTCGGCCCGTCCGCGATGGAAAGGTGACATTCCCACACTCGAAACGGGCCAGCAAAAAGCACCCGGAATTGTGGTCGAGGGCGAGGCCCTGGCGATCGGCACCTACGAAGAAGAAGCCGAAGGCGAAAGCGCAGAGGAAATCGTCTCTCGCTCCGCCCCTTCTTGGTTGTTAAGCCTGACGGTTCACTTGATCATTCTGTTGGTTCTGGCGCTCTTTAGCCTGCCTGCTGGCAATGGTTTCAAGAACCTTGTGCTGACCGCTGGCATGAGTGACGTGGACTCCGATGGACTGGAACTGGATTTAGCAACGCTTGAGTTTGAAGAGTCCACTGAAGCGGAGACCGATGCGATTGATGACACGGTTGCCGAAGCCGATGTGCCCGATCTCTTTGAGCCCGAGGAGCAGCTTAGCCAGGAAATTATTGCTCCTGACATGCCCGGAATGTTTTCGCCGACCATCGACAAGCCAATGTTTAGCGGTCGTAGCGGAGCGATGCGAGAAGCCTTGATGGCCATGTATGGCGCCACACCGGACACCAAGCAAGCCGTCGCGATGGGCTTGGAATGGCTCGCCCGCCAGCAACGTTCACGCGGCCAATGGAGTCTCATTGGGCCCTACGAAAATGGTGGCATCACCGAAAACGCCTGTGCCGCAACGAGTATGGCGTTGATTGCCTTTGCTGGGGATGGCCATACACACCTCAACGGGCAGTACAAAAAGGAAGTGTCTCGTGGCGTGAAGTACTTGGTCAGCCAGCAGGATCGCAGTGGCTACATGTGCGGCAAGAAACAGGGACATGATAACGCTTATGCTCAGGCACAAGCGACCATTGCCCTCTGCGAACTCTATGCCATGACTCAAGATTCTTGGTTGCGTCCCTACGCACAGCGGGCCATCGATTATGCGTTCAAATCGCAAGGCCCCAACGGTGGCTGGCGGTACAATCCGGGTGAATCAGGAGACTTGTCTGTCACCGGTTGGTACGTCATGGCCACTCAAAGTGCCCTCGCGGGCGGTCTGGAGGTTCCAGAGGAGAAATACGCTCGGGTCTCCAAGTTCCTCGATTCGGTCCAGGTCTACAACGGTGCCGGATACACTTATTTGCCGGGTCGAGCCGAGGGCACGCCCCCAATGACCGCCGAGGGTTTGTTGTGCCGGCAATATCTAGGCTGGAAACGCGATCGTCCCGAAATGGGAATGGGGGTCAAAACGTTATTGCAGGATCATCCAATCACGTTGGATAAGGCTAACGTTTATTATTGGTATTACGCCACCCAAATCATGCACCACTATGGTGGCCAGCCCTGGCGCGAATGGAATGATGTGATGAAGGTCAAGCTCCCTGCCGCTCAGGTCACGCAAGGCCGCCAGCGCGGTAGCTGGTCGCCCCAGCGTTTTCACTATTCCAGCTACGGCCGGCTGTACACCACATGCCTGAATCTCTATTGCTTGGAAGTCTATTACCGGCACTTACCGCTGTACAAAAGCCACTGATTCAGTGGGAACGCTGATTCAGGCCCACAGCGCTGGCCATCCGTTGCCACCGAATGCAGGCATTTCATCGCGCCAGCCTCGATTGAGCCTGCGTCAGGCTGCATTCCCCCCTCCGGGCGCTCGATGGTTTACAATATCGCGGGCGTACTGATTCCCCGCGATCGGCCGTACACGTTTTTGTGTGCCGCTGATCGGTCGCGATTGTGTCATCCACCTTCCTCTGTGCACCTAAGACATGCTTTTTTCACGACGAAATTGTGGCTTGTTGGCTTGCTTCGTGGCCTCGCTCTTTGGCCTTTCCACGCCCTCCGCTGACGGCGCTGATTGGTTGGGCTTTCGCGGTGATGGACGCTCCTTCGCGCCAGAATCCAAGCCGCCCGTTGAATTTGATGGGCAGACCGGCAACAACATCGCTTGGCGAACCAAAGTCGGAGGTCGCGGCATCGGCGGACCGCTGGTGATCGGCGATCAAGTGATTGTGACTGGATGCCTGGGTGAGGACGAACGTGACTTGCTCGTGGAATCTTACAGCGCAGCGACGGGGGACTTGCAGTGGTCGCGCCCCATGCGAGCGACCGGACGGCCTTACACTCACCCGACCAGTTCCAACGCATCGCCCACACCGGTCAGTGATGGCCAGCGCGTGATCGCGCTCTTCAGTAGCTGTGACTTGATCTGTTACGACCTTGCCGGAAAAGTTCAATGGTATCGCGCCTTGGCGGTTGATCATCCCAAGACTGGCAATGATGTCAGCATGAGCAGTTCCCCAGTGATTGTTGATGGCGTCGTGATCGTCCAGCTTGAAA
Organism: Stieleria bergensis; assembly: GCA_007745635.1. Taxonomy (GTDB): domain Bacteria; phylum Planctomycetota; class Planctomycetia; order Pirellulales; family Pirellulaceae; genus Stieleria; species Stieleria bergensis. The sequence goes on along the minus strand of CP036272.1, from coordinate 3,629,037 downwards.
ACCAGGGGGACAGTTTTGCTGCCGGGATTGACGTCAGAACTGGCAAGACGCTGTGGACCGTTGACCGGAACGAAGGCTCAAATTGGTCCAGCCCGCAAGCAGTGAAGCTTGATGACGGCTTGATGGCGGTGTCCATGCACAACCGCGAATCCATTGATTTGCTCGACGCGAAAACCGGAAAACAACTCGCTCATTATGACATAGAGGCAGACGGGACGGCGTCGGCGACCTTTGCGTCCCCGTATTTGGTTGTCCCCGGTAGTACAACGGTTTGCATTCGCATGACAGTGAATCCAGAGACCGAGCCCGCCAAAGCAACTGACGTCAAAACCAGCATTCTGTGGGAAAGCAATCGCCTGCGTCCGTCTCGTTGCAGCCCCGTGATCAGCGATGATCGCGTTTACATGAGCAAAGGTTCGGTGATGGTGGCCGGTTCGCTGAGCGACGGTTCCGTCCTGTGGCAACTGCGTCTAGGCAAGCTGAAAGACATTTGGGCCACTCCGGTCATGACCGGATCTGGAATGTACGTTGTCGGTTCCGATGGCACCGTGGTTGTTGTCAACGATGACGGCAGCAAGGGCAAGGTGGTTGCTGAGAATCAACTCGGTGAGAAAGTGTTGGCCAGCCCCGCTGTTGCTGGTGACGCCCTGTATTTTCGCACTGAGAAAGGACTGATCAAAGTCGCCAAGTAGCCCGTGTTGGTCGTGGCGGTGAACTCTGTAAAGGCTTACTTTGCAACGGAAAACGCTTCGCCGCTGCCTTCGATCAGCACGTATTCCTGGCCGGTTGGCAGGTCGCCAAAATTCTCGACCCAGCCCGACGGCCAGGTTACCGTTAATCCCTGTGCTTCGTCATGATCACCCGCACCTAGAATGATCTGGCGTTGTTGGGATCCCAGGAATCCCTCGCCTGCGACCAGTTGAGCTGCGTTTGTCATTCCGTTGAAACTGCCTGCGACAACCGCGCCGATCGCGTCGCGTTCTGATTTGGTCGCCACCAGTTGTACCGAAATCGATTGCCCCGCATCGGGCGTGTCGTTGATCAGCAGCGAATGAGGACTAAATAACGACGTGATCAGCAGGTCCTTCTTTCCATCGCGATTCAGGTCACAGGTCAGCAGCGCTCGTCCTACATGCTTCTTGGTAAAGTAGTCGCCGACCTGCGCTCCATCGGCTTCACTCCAACGTCCATCGGCTTGACGAAGAAACAGTTGGGGAAGCATCGCTTGTTCAAAGCCTTCTTCTTTGATGTCATGGACGTGCCCGTTGGCGACCACCAGTTCCATGCTGCCGTTATTGTCAAAGTCAACAAACTCGGTGCCAAAACCAAGCAGTTCCGAGGTCGGTTGCACAAGCCCAAGTCCGTAAGTATTGTCTGACCACAGTCCGGGCGCCACTTGCTCATAGAACGTGTTGTAGTCCTTGCTGAAGTGAGTGACATAGAGGTCCAAGTCGCCGTCGCTGTCCGCATCTCCCATCGCCACGCCCATGGAAGCTTGTGCTCGCGACTGACCGCTGACACCCACTCCGCGAATCACGCCTAGATCCTCCAATTGAAATGCCTTGGAATCGCTGGTGTTACTTGTCGCAGTCGGTGACCATAGATGATTGGCACTCATGTCATTGGCAATATAAAGATCCAAGCCTGGACGCTCGTCGATGAAGCCTGCGATGACGCCGAGCGCTCGTCCAGGAGACTCTTGACTGACCCATTGATTGGATTGATCGATGTATGGCCCATCGCTTTGCCCCTGCAGAAACGTATCCAGGGCGGCATCAAAAATCAGCGGGGTGCAGGTCACGACGGTATCGTTGCTCTTGCAAACCCTTTGAAAGGGGGCCTTACCCGCACAGTATGCCCCGATGTAGATGTCGGGAATGGCGTCGCCATTCATGTCACAAATGACCGCTGACGTGCTCCAGGGTTCAGTGGAGGCTGGCAAGCGATCAGAAACGTCCGTGAAAGTTCCGTCACCGTTGTTTTGAAACAAGCGATTACGACCGATGTTGCAGGTCAGGATGTCAGGGAAACCATCGCAATTGATGTCGCCGACCGCGATGCCTTGTGAGTAACCGCGATCGCGGAGACGCGTTGAATCGCCCAGGTCCTGGAATGATCCCCCAACGTTTCGAAACAAACGTTTCCCGGACGAGTTTTCCTGCATCGGATCTCCGTCCAGGTGCGCTGCAATCAGATCCGCCCAGCCATCGAGGTCGAAGTCGGCAATCCCTGCCCCACTACCGAGGGTCATGTCGATCGATTGGCCTTTGGCTAACGCTTTGGCATTCAGTCTACTGGTGTGACTCAACCCCAGTTCCTGAGCCACATCCGTGAAGTGGATGCGTCTTGGCGGTTGATAGGCAGCCAGACGAGTCGGTTGGCTTTCCAGTTTCCAATCAATGTCCGGCAAGCCTTCACAGTTGATCCGATGAACGATCTGGGTCTCCGGCAGTCTCCATGGCGTTGCCCGATTCAGACGTTGGCGAATGGCCATGTAGCGTTTTTGGCCGTTGGAGACCAAATCGTTGGGCAACTGAGCCGAGCCCCTGGCCCAGGCTTCAGCTTCCCACAATCGGCCGAGCCGCATCAGCGCGTCTGCAATCTGGAACGCTGCGTCTTGCGATTTCGATTCACGCTCCAGAAATAAGTGAATCGCATTGTACAGCCGCTCGTAGTCGCGAATCTGTCCGGCGACGAGTTGAGATTCACGCTCCTGTTGCATGATCTGTAAACTTTGCAGCATCGGTTGCAACGAAATCGGCTGCCCGTAGGGATCAAAATTTAACGCGTTGACAAATGCTTTGACGGCTGCGGGATGGTTGCCTTGGTGCTGTGCCCAGCGACCGGCTACCCACCAGTACTGGTCACTCTGTTGCATCGACCGGGGACAGTTCGCTTGCCACTGTGATAGCTCATCAAATCGTCCCAGGTCCACCAACAGACGCCCCAACAAAGCATGCGCGGGCGTGAATTCAGGGTGTTTTTTGATCACCGCGGGTAACCTTGCCGCGGCCTCGTCCCACTTGCCTCGCTGAGCCTCCCTTAGAGCCAAGGCGTATTGCGGTCGCAGGTCATCCGGATTAATGTTGAGTTGTCGCTCGCAAAATGTCTGGTCCGGCTCGATTCGCCGCGGCCTAGCCAGGGCTTGCAGCATGTCGACTTCGGAGAGGTTGATATGTTGCAATAGAAACTGCATGGCCGGGATGGAGTGATCCACCATGCCGATCATCGCTGCCAAGCCAACCAAGTCCATGCGCGGTTGGATCGAATCGGGATGCGATTCAATCCACCGTTCGATCATTTCGAGCGCGTCATAGGCGCGGCCTGCCCGGACCAGTTGCATGGCAGCCTTAGTCATCAACGTTTCAGTCGGCTGCGTCTGCATCTGGAAAGCGCGTTCGAACATCTTCGCTGCAAAAGCGGCACGGTTCTGACGTTGGGCAATGTCACCATACAGTTCCACGCTAAGCGCATCATCCGGGGCTTCCAGGATCCGTTTGCGAATCGTTGCTTCAGCCTTGTCCAGGTCCCCAGCCTTGGCAGCACGAAGAGCGACACCAAAGAGATCCACACGCGGTTCCGAATCGGTTCCCGTTTGCGAGTCATTGTCGCCGCCAGAGCCTTTTTCGGTCCCCGCTGGCTGTTCAATCTCTGTGGTTTGACTGGGCTGCACAGCAGGATCGTTTGGCGTTGTCCGGTCGTTGCAACCACTGAGAGCGATCAGCAGTAAAACGGGGACGAAGATAGCGTTTCGCATGCGGATCACGTTCTCTTCAGTAACTAAGTGATTTCCAGGACTCATGAATCTGCGACAAGGCTCCATCATGGGGAATGGGCCCCCAAGAGTGGTCTTGGCCAGGGTCGATTCCGGCCGCTGCCTGGGACGAGGCTCTGATGGATACGCACGGATCAATTCCAGCGTTCATTTTTTACTCGATCAAGCCGTCGCGGCGGAGCTGTGTCAGCAGGCCTTCGAGCCGCTGGGGTTGGTCCGCAGCCAAGTTCTGTGCTTCGCCGATGTCCGTTTTCAAGTGATACAAGCCCCATGCAGGACCTTTGCCCGGGTGACGGAACTTGACCAGTTTCCAGTCTCCGAAACGCGCCCCAATCGACGTGGCACCTTCGGAGCTTGCCCAGAATAGATACGGATGCATTTCCTGTTGGTCGTTCTGACCCAGCAGCGTTGGCAAGTACGAAATGCCGTCGATGTCTTTGGGCGATTCCACCGCCGCAATCTCGCAGGCGGTCGGCAAAAAGTCATACCCAGCGGAGGGCAAGTCGCTTTCCGTCCCGGCGGCGACGACTCCGGGCCACCAAGCGATCATCGGCACGCGAATGCCGCCCTCGTGCATCGAACGCTTATAGCCACGCAACGGGCCGGCGGACTTGAAGAAGTCTTGTTTGTGATTGCCTTCATTGTGAGGCCCGTTGTCGGAGGTGAAGATCACCAGCGTGTCTTTGTCCAGTTTGAGCTCTCTTAAGAGTTCAAGCAGTCGGCCAACATCCTGGTCCATTTTGGCGACCATCGCTGCAAAGCCCTTCTCCGGTTCAGGCCAATCCCGGTTCGCATATTCGCCCAGTTCTTTGACCTCCATGCCGTTCTGATAAACGCGACTGCCTTCATTGTTGGCGTGGGGGATGGTCCAGTGAATGTGCAACAGGAACGGATTCGCGACGTTTTGTTCGACGAACCGAAAGGCAGCGTCGGTCATGGCATCATGTGCAAAGGTCACGCGTTCTTTGCTGACTCGCCCACGAGCACCCGGATGATCCGACAACACATTGCCCTGCAACGTGACCTGCGTCATGTTCTCCCACAGATACGGTGGAAAGTGATTGTGCGCCAGTCCCTGATTCATGAACCCAAACCAGTAGTCAAAGCCGTGCTTGTTGGGGTGTCCAGGGTTGTCGATTTTTTTAGGGTCGTTGACGGTTCCCAGTGACCACTTGCCAACTCCGCCGGTCTTGTAGCCGGCGTCCTTTAGCAAGCCGGCAACGGTTGTGTGGTCAGAGCTGATTGCAAACTGTCGATTGCCAATCAGGCCGGTGCTGCCAACATGCTGGCCAGTCCACAGCGTCAGGCGTGACGGCCTGCAAACGGTATGACCGGCGTAGTAGTCCGTGAAACGCATGCCATCTTTTGCCATTTGGTCAAGATGCGGCGTCGCAATCTGTTTCTGGCCGAAACAGCCCAAGTCACCATAGCCAAGATCGTCCACCATGATGTAAATGATGTTTGGCTGGCGTTTGACGGTGCCAGTCGCCTGACCAGACGCATGAGTGCCAGACCAAACAGTGGCAAGACCGACCATGAAACTCAGGACGGTGAGGGTTCGAACGAGAGAAGCAAGCATGGCGGGAATTCAAACAGGGATCAGTGAACAGCTCTTCAAGGAAGAGACGAAAATGCTGACGCTATTCTAATCCAATTCGTCGCCCTGAGGTTCTGCACCAACCGTTCCCGGTCGCTGGGAACAAGATTCTCTGTCGGTTCGAGCCAGTAGCCACGGCAAAGCCAGGTCAAATGCCGGAGACATGCTGCGGACAAGCACAACGCAGCCGACCACGAACTCATTCCAGCCTTCGCCCGCCTGTCAGCCTTCCCCCGACGGATCACGTTCTTTTCGGTACGCCTCGCGCTGCTGGCTGTACTGTTGCAAATCCGGCAGGTCCACGGATTCTGGTTGATTGGCTTCGTACAGCCGTTGAAGATAGGGACGGCACCAGCCACAGCCCGTTCCAGCCCCAAAGCACTCCGCCAATTGTGACACGGCTTGGGGCCGACGCATCTTGATGAACTGAATCACTTTGCGTTTAGAGACCCGAAAGCACAGGCAAACCGGTTGATCGTCATCCATCTGAATAGCCGCTGGGGAATGAAATCGATTACGCTCAATGCGGCGGCGAACACGGCCAGCGCGCCCTGCGATTCGTCTACGATGCCGTGGAAGTGATCAGTAAAGTCGCGACACGACACGCGTCATGATAGACATCGATGTCTAATTGTTCGTCAGCGGTATGAATGTTCATTTGCCCGCAGCCCACCGTCACTGCTGGAATGCCGTGAAGGTTCAACCAGTTGGCGTCCAGGCCGCCGTTGGCAACTTCACGAAACGATTCACGACCGATCGACGCCAAAGCGGTCTCCAATGCGCTAACGGATGAATCATCATCAGCAAGCCGAAAGGCCTCATAGTCAACGTGCGATGAGAACTCGCAGGACCCCGACGTTCCATCGGCGGTGCATGTCGACGCCGCCGCAGACTCGAAAGCCGCTTTCATTTTGGCAACGATCTGGGTTCGAAAGTCGGCGTTGTGACTACGAGCCTCCGCACGCAATGTAACCGCTGGCGTGATCACATTCGTCGCTTCACCACCTTTAATCACACCGACATTGGCTGTGCCCACCGCGTTCTGCCCCAGCGTCTGGGATTTGTCCACCAATCCCAACCAGCCTTCGGCTTCCAAGGTGGCGATGGCTTTCCCAGCCATGACAATCGCACTGCAGCCCTCTTGAGGTGCAACGCCTGCGTGTGCCGGCGTGCCACAAAGTTCAATCTCAATGCGTTCACCACCGACCGCACCCGTGGTGACCTTGTCCAGCGAACCGCCGTCAAAGTTAAACGCCTGATCGATGTTGCCCACCACCGACGGATCCAAGTGCCGAGCGCCTTCCAAACCAACTTCTTCCTGAATCGTGAACAACAACGTCGCCGGATGGAGCGTTTGATCCGGGTTGGCTTTGGCGAAATTGATCCGCTCGATCGCTGCCGTAAGGACCACCGCACAGCCACTGCGATCATCCGCCCCAAGCCCGACGCCCGACTGGCTGTTGACCCGTGCCCCGGAAACTTCCGGCACGCAGCCGATACAAATTGGCACCGTGTCCATATGAGCCGAAAGCAGCGTTCGCGGCCCATTCGTTGTGCCCGGTAAGTCGACGATCAAGTTGCCACAGTTCCCCTTGATGCGGGTCTTTTCATGTGCCTTGTCAAACCGAATCGCCGACGGATCCACGCCTGCGCTGACCAGCAGCCGAACAATTTCATCGGCAACGGCTTTTTCATCGCCACTGCCGCCCGGAATCGCGGTCAATTGCAGATATCGTTGCAACGCTTCGGTGGTATCGACTTCGGTTTGCGGCATGACTGGGGTACACTGATTTAACGGGGATGAGGCTCTTGGGCCGAAGAAATAACCTGCTCATAAGCTATCCCATCGACACGGTTCAAGAAAGGTGGCCTGTCCACTTTCACCGCCGGCCGTCCCCGGTCGCCCTGTTGTCGCTTCCGTCAGTTCATTTGGCTATCGCCTGTTTTAGGAACACTGAAACGTGAGTCTACCCACTGTCTCCGAATCACAGATCGCCAATGCCACCGGCTCGGATTCTGGCAAGTTACACCTGCTGAATTTGACCTTCGCTGACTTGCAACAGTGGTTGGTTGATCATGACGAGCCCAAGTTTCGCGCCAAGCAGATCTTTCACTGGGTCTACCAGAAACGTACGCGCGAGTTTGATCGAATGAGTGATTTGGCCAAGGGCCTGCGTTCCAAGTTAGCGGAACACTTTGACATCTATCGCTCCCACGAGAGTAGCCTCCAAACCAGCCGGGATGGGACCGACAAATTGCTGGTCGGCCTCGCCGATGGCGGACAAGTCGAATGTGTACTCCTGCGGGACGGGAATCGCCGCAGCATTTGTGTCAGCAGCCAAGTCGGTTGTGCCATGGGCTGTGTGTTCTGTGCCAGTGGACTCGATGGCGTTGATCGCAACTTGACTCAGGGAGAGATCGTGGAACAGATGCTGCGATTGCAGGACCGTTTGGTTGACGGCGAACGACTGAGCCACATTGTCATGATGGGCATGGGCGAACCGCTCGCCAACTTGGACAAAGTGCTTGGCTCGTTGCAGATCGCCAGCAGCGCCGATGGTTTGGGAATCAGCCCGCGGCGGATCACGATCAGCACCGTGGGGTTGCCCCCTGCCATCGATCGTTTGGCCAACAATGGAATGCCTTATAATTTGGCCGTCAGTCTGCATGCACCCAATGAGGAATTGCGTTCACAATTGGTCCCCGTGAACAAAAAAATCGGGATCAACGCTGTCCTTGAAGCCGCCGATCGTTACTTCGCTGCCAACGGTCGACGATTGACCTTTGAGTATGTGTTGTTAGGAGGCATTAATGATCAGCCAGAACACGCCAAGCAATTGGTGCATCTGTTGTCCAAGCGGAATGTGTTGCTCAATGTGATCCCCTACAATCCCGTCGAAGGGTTACCCTACGAGACACCGACCAAACAGTCCATTGCCCGTTTCCGGAAGACGCTCGAAACCGGCGGCATCAACGTCAAGTTTCGCCAGCGCAAAGGCGACGAGATCGACGCAGCCTGCGGACAGCTACGCCGCAACCGTGAAAAGTTAAACGCTGGCGGATAAGGCTCCCCCCCGGACCTGTCCCCGATCTAGTGCCTTTTCTTCGCACGCACCGCACTTACACGTACCAGCGCCCTCTCTTCGTACGCTCCGCACTTACCCCCCACCCCTCCCCCGCGTCCCGCTTTCCAACCGCCTGCGTCTACGCCGGCGAGGCAACTCCCTCACGCCATCTGCTCGGGATTCTCCCCCACAACCGCCTCTGGGAACACTTCGCAAGCTATCTATAGACATGGATGCAAATTGTCTGCCCGGACGGCAGTGGCTCGCACGTTCCAATCAAACACGATGACGACTCAAGCCGATGACGAATCAAGCAAAGCCAAGGCAAACGGCAAAGCGACGTCAGCGGACGCCTGTTGCGCCCGATCAATCCGCTGGCCCAATACAGATGCCCGACGGGATCGCTGAACCCAGTCATGCCGACACGAATCAAACAGACCACGTGACGTCGTCCCAATTGCACGTGACGTCGTCTCGATTGCAATGGTATTCAGAGTTCTGTCGTCGCCTGCTTAGCGAGTGAATGTCGCTTCGCAGTCCACGCCGAAACAGCTGTCCGCATTGCAGCTCAAAGACGCCGTCTGGGAACGATGGATACACATGTTCGGACGGTTTCTTTGCCCGCCCGTCTGGAACCCCTTAGCGACAGACTGTTGAGCGAATGAATTTTGAACCCACCGGACCGATTGTTAGCTTTCAATCGGCATCTGCGCAGATCGCAGATGTTCTGGGGCTCGTCGTTCAAACTCCGGCCTATGGCGTGCTGGCACTGCTGCTGGTCGGATGGTTGGCGGTTTGGAAATTGACGTTGTCGCTAATCGGGGTGGTCAAAGCCAGTGTGGATTATTCGTGGTGGGCCAAGCGCCAGCGACAGCAATCTGCACGCGAACTGGGCGTGCCCAATAATCGTACCGCGGTCCTGATCTATGTTTCCAATCATGATCTGGAAACCGTCCTCAGCAACGTGCAGTGGATGATTGAATCGACCTGCCAAGCGTTGCCGGCATTCAGAAGCTCCGCCCAGACAACCTCCTCGGCTGGGCAACCGATCGACTTCTTTGTGCTTAGTGACACCAGTGAACCCGATCAATGGGGTGCCGAACAATCCAGTTTGATGGAACTGCAGGCCAAGTATGAATCAGGTCCTTGCCGGTTGTTCTATCAGCGTCGAACGGACACCGAAGCCGGCCGACTGGGCTGTCTCCGCGAATTCTCATCCAAGCGAGGAACACAGTACCCTTACTTTGTGCCGCTCAATGCCGGAACCGTGATCAGCGGCACGACGCTGGTTCACTCCATCTTCCAAATTGATCGCGATGCAGGACTTGCCGCCGTTCAGTTTTCCCGGCTCCCAATGTGTCGCCAACCTTGGACAGGTGACGCCGGTCCCGCTGATCACTCTGCGGCGTCGACCAAGTCAACCATCTCGTGCGGCGGCGTTGACACTCCAGCGACCATTTTCGAACAGTGGGGAACCAGCTATTTGTTTTCCGATTGCTATCCGCTTTCGTTTGATGGATGCGTGGTTCGCAGCAGTGCATTCCTACAGAACAGTAAACCGCCCAAATACCCTTGGGACGACGTCACGGCCTCGCCCCAACAGGAGATCCATGATCAGTCGATCTCCGCATTGATGGGACTTGCTGGGTGGAAACGACAGCTCGCACCAGCCATTGATCAAGCCCACCATGCCCTGCCCACTCACACCGAAGCTCCCATTTGGAGCCTCGCTTCCGATCATCAACGCGGTGCTGCTGTCCGTAACACCCACTCGGCCGCCAAAGCCATGGGCATGGTGTTCTGCGATGGCATCGACTGGAGTGACCGCTGGTTACTACTGCTCGATGCAGCAAACAAACTCAAAAGCCTCTGGTGGTTGCTGGTCGCGTGCGCGTGCTTCAGCATGTTGTGGCATGATGGTTGGGGCCAAGCTCGCACGGACAGATTATTGAAACTCACCCTCGTGATCGCGACGGTTTCTTACCTGCCAAGGCTCTTGGAACTCTTCGCGATCAGCTTCTGTGTTTGGCGGACAGAGCAGGGCAAGGCGGTCTCGCCGCGACATCGTTTCCAATACGCTGCAACTGCAGTCGCTTGTGATTGTATCGGCCTGATCGGATTACCCGTTCGCGCAGGAGTCCACCTGTGGTGCTTGGGGGTCTACTGCCTGCACAGCGCGGCCACGCGGATGGGGCATCGTGGCAGATTCGCATGCTACATTCGTGCCTCCGGTGTTGATCAGCCGCCGGCACAGGTCGGATGGGTGGTCGCGGCACTAGGACTCTGGTTGGCAACGGGCAGCGTTCTGATGCCTCTCGGGCTGCTCGGAATTTGGATGTTGGCAGCTCGGCTGAAACCATTCGTCCGTGCTCGCTTGAGCTCACGCGCCCAGGAGGCTACCCAGCAGGCTCAGGCCATCAACGAGCAGCAGAGCGAACGCACTGGGGCGACCGCCCAAGTGTGCAGGCCGATGAGCCGCCGCATGGATGAATGCCAGCGAGTCGCTCAGAAATTTCGTCAGTCGCGGCACCCGAGCGTCTTGCGCTTTGATGATGTCGCGGACGAATCAAAAGCAAACAGCGGGCTTCAACACCAAGTATCCGCGCCAAAAACGCTCGTAAAGCAAGGGCGTAACGCGACGCAACAGCAAACTCACACGAACGGGCTTGCTGATAAACGAGCGCTGTCCTCCGCACCAGCAGCGAAGCTCCGTTAAGGCGGCGCAACGAACTGCGCACGCAGCATGCTCTTGACCACGTCACTTTATCGACGTGAAACTAGATGCCGTAGATTGGCTTCAGTTTGCCTTCCAGTTGATCCAGCAAGTGATCGCTGCTCAGTCCTTTGCCGGTGACCTGACGCACCAGTTCCAAACTGCTATAGCGTCGGCCATGGCTGTGAACGTTCGTCTGCAGCCAGCCCAGCAATCCGGAAAATTCGCCGCGTTCGATATCCTGATCTAGCCCCGTGATCTCTGCACGAGCATGATCAAACAACTGAGCCGCAATCAAGTTGCCCAGCGTGTACGTTGGAAAATAGCCAATCAGTCCTGCGCTCCAGTGAACGTCTTGCAGCACACCATTGGCATCACTGTCGGGCATGATCCCCAGCGTCTGCTGGTACTGGGCATTCCAAGCCTCTGGCAGATCGTCGACGGAAACGTCTCCTGCGATCAGCTGCTGCTCAAGTTCAAAGCGAATCGCGATGTGCAAGTTGTAGGTGGCTTCGTCCGCCTCGACCCGAATCAAACTAGGCTGCACGTGATTGACGCAGCGATACAACGTCTCCACGTCACAGGTCCCAAACACGTTCGGAAAAGTCGCTTGGACTTGTGGGAGCACCCAAGTGATGAACGATCGGCTGCGTCCCACTTGATTCTCCCAAAGCCTGGATTGAGACTCATGAACACCCAGTGACGCGTAACTGCCCATCGGGAGAGCGAACTGCATTTGGTCCAGTCCTTGTTCGTACATCCCATGGCCTGCTTCGTGCAAGCCCGCATAGATTCCTGCCGGAAACCAATTCGCTTCATAGCGACTCAGGATGCGGCAATCGCTCGGTCCTAGTGTCGTGCAAAAAGGGTGACTGGTTTCGTCCAGTCGCCCACGCTGAAAATCGAATCCGACCGCTTGGCAAACCGAAGACACAAAACGTTTCTGTGCCTCCGTGTCGGTGGTTGCTTTCAGGAGGCTGACGTCGACTGGCGTCGGTCCGTCGGCCAGTTCCCCAATCAAAGTCGCTAAGCGTCCCTTTAAATTCTCAAAAACCGGCGCAAGCTCAGACGTCTTCGCACCAGGCTCGTATTCATCCATCAAGGCCTCGTATGGCGATTGATCGGTGCCCTCGGCCAAACGGCCGCCAATGTCCTGCTTTAGCGCAATGATCTGCTTCAACACAGGAGCAAAGCCAGCGTAATCGTTGCCGTGCCTAGCCTTCTCCCAGGCCTGTTGCCCTTTAACGATCATCTCGCTCGCCGATTCCACAAGCTCCTGCGGTAAGCGTTGGTCACGCTGGTAATCACGTCGCAGCTCTCGGACATTCGTCGCCTCCAGAACGCTACCGGCTGTCTGGTCGCTCAGCCGCTCAAGCGCCTCTCCATATCGAGCACCCGTGCGCAGCTGATGAGCATGACCACGCAGTGCCGCAACTTGCTGTGCTCGATAGTCTCCGCCATGCGGCGGCATTCCTGTCCGCTCATCCCACTCCAGGGTCTCGGCAGAGGTTTGGTAGATCATTGCCTTGCGAGCGGTTTCGCAGACGAACAGATAATCTTGATCGAAGGAAGACATCGTGCAACGTGACTCATTAGCGAAGGGAAAACAACATTGTTGCCCAACCCGCGGCAAACAACAATCCCGCTGCAACATCGTTGCTGTTCAGCGAAGATGCCGGCCAGCGCGTGAAAACGCGTTCCCTCCGACAAACCTCGCAATTCCAAACCGCTAATGTTTTAACAGCCCCAGTCGATCCGAAGGACTGTGCACCGCCAGTCCCGGACGATTCATGACGTGGGTGTAAATCTGTGTGGTGGTGACGTCCTTATGCCCCAGTAACTCCTGCACCGTGCGGATGTCCGCGCCGTCTTCCAGCATATGCGTCGCAAAACTATGACGCAGCGTATGAGGCACGGCGGGTTTGACGATCTCCGTCTGAACCAGAGCTCGCTTAAAGTGTGTTCGGAATGTGCCTTCATGTAAATGATGGCGACGCATCATCCCGCTACGCGGATCTTTCGAAATGCGCGGCGATGGAAACAAGTACTGCCAGCCGAAACTGGTCGCTGCGTTGGGGTACTTTCTGGCCAACGCAAAAGGCAGGTAAACGCTGCCGAATCCGTTTTCTAGGTCACCTTCATGTACCATCTTCACCCGCGACAACTGACGACGCAACGCGGTCACTGCGCTGTCTGGCAGTACCGTGACGCGATCCTTTTGCCCCTTGCCATCGCGAACCAAGATCTGACGCGAATCAAAGCACAGATCCTTCACTCGCAGCGTACGGCATTCCCGGTGCCGCAAACCACTGCCGTACATCAGCAGGAACATCATTTGATAGACACCACCGAAGTACGGAAACAGTTCCGAGACTTCGTTCTTGGTCAAGACAATCGGACGGTACTCGCCGGCTTTTGCGCGGACTGAGTTAACGAATTGAACGTTCCGAGAAAAAACTTTCGTATAAAGAAACAGAAGAGCACTGAGCGCTTGGTTTTGCGTGCTCGCTGATACCATCTGAGTCACCGCAAGATCGCTCAGAAACTCCCCAATCTCAGGCTCACCGTAACGCTCCAGTTGCTCGTCATCCAGGTGACGGATGAATCGAGTGACCCAGCCAATGTAGGCGGTCTCTGTACTCCTCGGATGGTGAAGCGTTCGCAATCGAGCCCGCATTCGCTGAACAACCTCGGGTTCAGTTGGGTCGATGCTGCCAGCGTTTCCCTCTCCAGGAACTAGCATTTGCTCCAACGGCTTAGCCGTGCCGCCGGAGGCCTCCCCGCCGTCAAGATCCTCACGGCGCGCAATCTCGTCCAGTGTTGCGCGAATTCGTGGGAAATCCACTGCCGAATGCCTTAGCACTGCGCTCTGGTAAACCTCCATTGCACGGGCCGCGTAGAGGCGTCGCCGAGCAGGGACTCCGCTGTCCCGAAGCGATCGTAGAAAGGAAATCACGCGATCAGTGTCCATCGGCAACAGCTCCGAGGCGTCAAACCATCGCTCCAGCTCCTGGTGGAAGCTGGCGTACGAATGAACCCACTTCGGAAAAGATCTCCGATCTGTCTCATTCAGATTCATCACGTCAAGAATCTGACCAAATCTCTCTGCAGACATCCCCTTCCCCCCCCAGATCACGAGTCGAAAATAGCAACCTTTTCCACTGTAAGGGTGGGACCGCTTGACTCATAGAGGGTGATTGGCTATTTTCGGGGGGAATCGAATATTCCACGGTTGCAACCGTGGCTTATCCAGCGAGCCGCAATAATTCACAGTTCTTGCCTCGCATAATTACTGGTTCGTTGGACTGAAGACCATGTCCTTTGTTGAACGCCTTGCCAAGCATTGGAATCTCGCGGATGTGACTCCAGATGCACGCGTAACTGGCGACGCAATCGCTGCGTTCGAGAATCGTTTCGCATTGACGCTCCCGCCCAATGTCCGTGCTTTCTACCAACGGTTCAATGGTCTGCTTGACATGGACGCCGACCTCAATCGATTTTGGCCAATCGACGAACTCGGCACAGTCCCAGCGATCGTCGAGCCGTATTTAGGAATTCCCGACTATTCCGGAATTGGAACCCAACTTCCAGATGCGGGGCGGTACTTTGCATTCGCGGACCACTCGATCTGGGTTCACGTCTATGCAATGCATCTTGCAGACCATCCCGATTCGGATACGTCCATCGTTTGGATCGCCGACGGCAACACTTTTGATATACTCACGGATACGTTTGCGGGTTTCTGGGAGCTGTACTTGGCGTCTCCTAACCGGATACTTGTTCCGTAGCGCAAGTTGCCAACGAACCATCACATGCACCGAAGCCGGGCTTGCAAGGTTTTACGAATGGAACATCGACTATCCCGGCTCGGTGATGTGTAACGTTATCCGACTGAATCGAACGAACAATGCTCGATCAAACCCCGTCTTGCTTCTCGGTCGTTCATGTCGATTCATCAACGGGTATCATGCTGAATCGGATTCCTCCGCACTTGCAAATCCGCAAGACGCATTTGACATCTGCAGTGCGTTTCGAGACCGATCTGGACGCTCGCAGTTACGCCGACGCGACGTCAGAGCGATACTCGCACGTTACCTGCATCGTATTAGACAAGAACAACTTTACGCTTTATCAAAGCCCTGGCAGTGACAGCGGCTGGTTTGAGCACCCCATTCCAATCGAGTACTCTAGGCGTGCACAGCGTCTAATCGACAAAAGAAGATCCAAGCCTTGGTACCCTATCCTTCTGTTCTGCGATATCTTCGTCGGTTGGCTTGATTCGGGCGTGCCCCAAGAACGCGGATAACCAAGCCATGCACACGGAGCACGGCTTGCAAGTTTTCACAAATGGATACATCACTCTCCGTGCCCGGTGATGGCAACCGTTCCCCGAATAGAACGCGAATTTGATCGACGCTTCAACCGACACTTCTGTTTACATCGCCGTACTGGAAGGCAGTCAACAGACGGCTTGCGTGCACCATCACACTGCGTCCATATCCGAACTGTGTCACGCTGAGGGGCGTCTCGCTGCACTGACTCCTGAAGAGATTTGGCATCGATACTTTCGTCCGCCGCTTGAGGATCCGGGCCTTCTCTCGGAATCAAATTTTGAGACCCGGCATTTTCCGAGTACCGCGACATTGGACAGTTTCCTAGTTGCCAATCGGCACTCTGTTTGTTTTCCGTCTGACGATTTCTTTCTCGTGGACACAGCCAAGTTCGATTCAAAGCAGCAAGCTTGTTCAACACTAGAGAATTGCTCTGGCTGGTGGCGTTTCTCTCGCATTGGCTACAATGAAGACGGTACCGAGGCCATTGTCCATACGGACTACGATCATCCGAAGTACGGCCTTATGGGCATGGGATACTTTCACTTGTTGGCCTTGACGGACGGGAATTGGTCGATCCTGGCACGCGATATGACCTGGATCTCGTAGAATGTGTTGGGGAACCATCGCGTGCACACGGAGGCCCGTTGGTTTGTTTGCTCGAATGGATGCTCAACTCACGGGCCCCGGTGACGCGGGTCGTTATCCTTTAGGCCGAATTGCCTCGATTAGGAAATCAAATGTCTGATGTGCAGGTATACGACAAGGCGAAGTGGCATTTTGAAGGCCGATTTCCCAAAGGACTCCCCAAGTCATGCGCCTTTACTCACGGAGGATTCTTGGTCGCCTGGCTCCTTCGGAGACAATTCATAAGTGAACGTTGCATTCGCGATCACTCTGACGCATTCGATGCCTTTAATGATGGAAAGAAGTCGGCCGGAGAACTTTACCAGTCTCTCGACGGAGTACTCGAAAGCGAGATGCTGACTGACCATGCCAGGCGGTTTGCATCAGACTACATTGAGGAATCATATCTTGAGGACTACGAAATGCTGTTTGAGGATATGTTTCCGAAGGTCTATGACGTTCCGGACAACGCAGAGCATTTGGAGATGGCGTGTGAAATGCTCGACACCATCTATTCAGAATGGCTAGAAGAAGACGGCGGGTGATCGTAAGCGGATAACCACGCCGTGAACCGGAGCGGCCGAAAACGCGTTTTCTGAAATCAGAGTCCTTCGCGGCCGCCCGGTTACGGCCACCGTTATGCCATTTAGAGACCCGAAGATGAACACGCAGGCATTGGGACTACTTGTGGTCGGACTTTTATCATGGAACGTATCGCGATCGTGCACTGCGCAAGACCTCTACTTTCCCAACGCCGACAAAGACTGGGAGATAACGAGCCCCGAATCACTGGGTTGGGACTTGAAAGCGCTCGAATCAGTTTTTGAGTACGTCGAAAAGTCTAACGGCAAATCGTTTCTCATATTGAAGGACGGAAAGATCGTTGCCGAGCGTTATTGGACGCCGGATGGCGCAACTCACGCGCAATACATTATGTCATCTGGCAAGAGCATCACTGCTTTCCTCACAGGGATCGCCAGAGAGCAGGGCAAACTGAAACTCGAACAGCCTGCTTCAGACTTTCTTGGCACAGGATGGTCGCGTGCGTCCAACGCTCAGGAAAAGGCCATTCGGATTGAATACATGCTGGAAATGACCAGTGGTTTGAACGGCAGAATGGCATACGAAGGAAAGCCAGGTTCGATTTGGAAATACAACACCGAAGTCTACCAGCAACTCCATCCGCTATTGGAAAAAGCTGTTGGTTCCACCATGCAGGAGTTCACGAGGAAAGTGCTATTCGAGCCTTTGGGGATGAGAAATTCCAGATTTCGCTATCATAGCTTTGTGATGAACGCACGAGACATGGGCCGCTTTGGACTCATGATTCTCGCCAAGGGGAACTGGAACGGCCAGCCGATCATGAAAGACCGAGCGTTTTTTGATGCGATGCTCAATTCGTCGCAGCAACTCAACCAATCTTATGGCTATCTCTGGTGGTTAAATGGCAAAGAGTCGTTCCGCACGGTTGGACAACAACGCCAAGCCCTACCCGGTCCACTAGTCCCTGACGCTCCCAAAGACATGGTCTGCGCAAATGGAAAGGGAGGGCAGCGGATCTACGTCGTTCCAAGTTTGGGCCTTGTTGTGGTCCGTCTTGGCGATAATCCGGTGGATGTTCTTTCGGCCCTCCGAAATCTTAATTCCGACGGAACGCAATCCAAATTCGACAATCAACTGTGGGGTAAGCTCATGCTCGCACTGCCAAAAAGTGATGAGACCAAGAAGGGCATAACCAAGCGGTGAACGGGAGCCGCCGATAACGCGAGTTTTCAAATCATAGTCTTTTGGCGGCGGCCCCGTTACCGCCGTCGTTCGTCGCACTGAGAGAATCGTTTGCGAGATTGGCTGATTCGATACATCGAACACGCGTTTGCTGGTGTTACGCTGGGGCATGGGACAACGCTCTACGAGGCAGCATTCCACGCAGACTACGGCTTCGACCCACGCGAACTCGCCCGCTCCGACAACGCCGAAAGAATCGACTGGCGACGTGTTCCGTTCGGCGATTTATTCGCCCGGCACGACGCTATATTTTTCATGAACTCTAGTGGCAAGAGATTTTACTCACCTGCGATTATGCGCGCGGTGCTGACCGACGGGATGCGAGATGGATTGATGTACGACGCTTTCATCTTTGATCTTGCTGGCTTTGTCCACGCGAACAAAGAAGATGACATTCCGTTTGCTACGCTCTATAATGCTCATCAGCGGGCGGCTTTTGTTCGGTTCTGCAAATTCGCTGCATTTAATGCGTCTAGAGAATTCGGACGGGATGATCCACTGCGAATTCTAGATCGCATTCGGCAGCTTGAACCTGCACCAAAGAGCCGACGAACCAAGCGATGAACCGAAGTCGCGGAGTCGTCGTTTTTGACAATGGAAAATCAATCGCCGCGACTCGGTTATCGCGGGCGTTATGCGGCGCGGATGGGCCCTGTCTTGTGATGCGTTGTTCTCTGATCATTGAAGAAGGCTGATTCATACCTTTGGGATGCTACTGGTCCTTCGTGGTTCATCCGTGACTCGTTGAGGTCTCGAATCGGAACTCTGGTGCAAACTTTTGGAATACCCGAATTGGGTGACCGCTGGTCTTTACTAAACGCTTGACAACTCTCCTGCGAAGTGGGACACTGTGATCCGAGACACCAGGCTGCTGATCCCAACGCTGGTGCCTCGCGCTACCCAGTTCGAACGTGCCTAGCGGATCTGTGGGGTGTTGGCTGTTCCAACTCTCCCGACGTGCCCCAAACTCGCATAACAGAACGATGCACACGGAGCGGGGAAGGGGCGCGCGGCTTCGCTTCGCTCAACAAACTTATTCCTTCCCCGCCCGGTGATCTTGGGCCGTTATGCCTCATAAAACAAACATTTCACGGAGGGCTGAATGCCAATTCGCCTTTTCATTGCCATACTCTTCCTAGTCGCTCCCTGTTTGCCAGCGCAGACGTTACTTGCGCAGGAAACATACGACCTTGTCATCTCTTCAGGACGTGTCATTGATCCGGAAACGAACCTTGATGCGGTTCGCAACATCGGAATCAATGGGGGAACGATCGTATCCGTTTCGGAAGAACCACTTACCGGGAGAGCAGTGCTTGATGCCAAGGGCGCGATCGTCGCGCCCGGATTCATTGACTTTCACGCACACGGGCAAAATATCCCGGCTGATCGGATGCAGGCCTTTGACGGAGTGACAACAGCTCTCGAGCTGGAATCCGGAATCCTCCCGGTTGGACCTTGGTACGACATTCAAAAACAAACGAGACGCGTGATCAACTATGGTGTCGCGGCGGCTTGGACGTACGCACGCGTTTCCGCGCTGGAAGGACTCAAGCCAGAGCCGAATTTGAAGTGGTTTCAGGACGCCTACGCATTAACCAGATGGGTGAACGACGTCGCCACGGAAGAGCAGACGAAAGAGATTCTCGATCTGGTTGAACAAGGCATCAATGATGGCAGCATCGGCATTGGGCTGAATTCCGGCTATGCGCCGGGTTACGGATACAAGGAAGTTCTCGCGGTGCATCAATTGGCAGCGAAGCGCAAAGTACCGACGTTTACGCACATCCGTAATCTCAGCCGTGTTGATCCAAATAGCTCGATTCAGGCTTATGGTGAGCTGATCTCGTTTGCTACCGGTGCTGGTTCGCATGTTCACATTTGCCATTTGAACAGTACCAGCTTGACTGATATTTCGCTTGCGGTTCGGATCATTCGGGATGCTCAGGAACGCGGAGCAAAAATCACGGTTGAGGGGTATCCCTACGGTGCGGGTAGCGGCGCTGTAAACGCAGCAATGTTTCAGCCAGCGAACATGAAACGAATGAACGCCAAGGCTGAGGATATTGAGTATCTCGGAAAACCGCTGACTGAGGAAAAACTGCGACAGATTCAAAAAGAATCTCCTGGGGAAATTATCGTTTGGCATTACTACCGGCTGCCGAGAGACCAACACCTGCTCGATCTGGCAGTGTTGTATCCCGGCGGAATCATCGCTTCTGATGCGATGCCGTGGATCGACAAGACGACCGGAAGGATAATTGACGCAGATGTGTGGCCCTTGCCGAAGAATGCCTTCGCCCATCCTCGTACTGCGGCCACCTATGTGAAATTCCTCATTGACTACGTCCGCGATCGGCAAGCCGAGACTCTGATCGAGGCAGTTGCGCGTTGCTCATTCCGCCCTGCTCAAATTCTCGGAGAATATGTCTCACAGATGAAGAAAAAGGGACGCATACAAGTGGGGATGGACGCCGATATTATTGTCTTTGACATGGACAAACTCGAAGTGCGGGCCACCTATACTGATCCGAACCAACACACGCGAGGAATGCGTCACGTCATTGTCAACGGCACGCCACTAATCAAAGACGGCGTTCTCGACACCAAAGCGTTTCCCGGACAAGCGGTTAGGAGACCCGTTCGATAATCGGCATAACAATGGCATGAACGCGGAGCCGTCGATAGCGCGTTTTCAAATGGAGCATCAACCGCGGCGGCCCGGTTATGCGTGCCGTTATGCGGCGCGGACGGGCCCTTTCTTTGGATTCGTTGTTCTCTGATCATTGGAATAGGCTGATGCATGCGATTGGGATGCTGCTGGTCATTTGTGGATCAACCTCGATTCGTTTAAGTTTGGGGACGATCTCTGGTGCAAACTTTGGGATGCCCGAATTGCGACCGCTGGTCTTCACTGATCGCTTAACAACTCAAGTGCGAAGTGGGACACTGTGATCCGAGACACCAGGCTGCTGATCCCAACGCTGGTGACTCGTGCGACCTGGTGCGAACGTACCGAGCGGATCTGTGGGGTGTTGGCTGTTCCAACTCTCCTGACCTGTCCCCGACCCGGCATAACAGTACGATGCACACGGAGCGGGGAAGGGGCGCGCGGCTTCGCTCAACAAACTCATTCCTTCCCCGCCCGGTGATCTCGGGCCGTTATCCGACTGAAACTCAATCTTCCTTCGTTGCGTCGAAGCACCCTATGCCAACTAGTTCACGTCCGCTTGTCGCATATGTCGTTCAATCCGGGCTTCGTCCCAAGTACGGCGTCTACACTGATGCGTACGGACTTGAGATGACTTTTGACGACGACTGGGACGTCGACGTCGTCATGTTCTCGAAGCCTAAGTTGATTGAACACATCGCTACACAAACCGGAATTCACGAGTCCTCATCAATTTCGCTTGGCCTTACGCAACCCACGGATTCAAACGAGTATGCCTCATGGCAACTTGTCGATCTGACGCGACGCCTGGCCCGAAAACAGATTTCGCCGGGGCTCAAGCCTCTGATCGTTGCTCGCTCCGTGGGTGACCTTGAACGGTTTACGACGGCCCAGTCATTGCTGCGTGACCTCGAATTTGCTGTGTCGTTGCGTATTGACCTGGGTGCCGACGCTGAATCTTTTCCTGCTACCGTCCTTGCTTGCCGAGACATGCTCGAAGCGCATTTTGCTGGATGCTATCGACTACTGATTTATTCAACATCGACACCCGAAAAGCTACTTGAGGCTCTCCCTGTCGCCGGAATTGACGGCGTGTTCTGCCCGGGTTCAGAATATGCCGAGATGTTGCCTCTGATGTCCGCTGCTGTTTCCGCATTCCCGCATCATTAAGGCGGCGGATAACAATCGCGTGCACGCGGAGGACCGGTGGTCAGTATTCACAAATGGACACTCAACTCCCGATCCCCGGTTACACGGGTCGTTATGCGGCGCGGATGGGCCCTGTCTTGTGATGCGTTGTTCTCTGATCATTGAAGAAGGCTGATGCATACCTTTGGGATGCTGTTGGTCCTTCGTGGTTCATTCGTGACTCGTTGAGGTCTCGAGACAGTTCTTTGGTGCAAACTTTGGGATTCCCGAATTGCGACCGCTGGTCTTTTCTGAACGCTTGACAACTCTCGTGCGAAGTGGGACACTGTGATCCGAGACACCAGACTGCTGATCCCAACGCTGGTGACTCGTGCTACCTAGTTCGAACGTGCCTAGCGGATCTGTGGATTGTTGGTTGCTCCAACAACACCGCCGTGTCTCCGACTCGGCATAACAGAACGATGCACACGGAGCGGGGAAGGGGCGCGCGGCTTCGCTTCGCTCAACAAATTTATTCCTTCCCCGCCCGGTGATCTTGGGCCGTTATCGGGCCAACCTAACTCTGGGGAAGACATGAAGATCACACTCGCTGGCATGTTGGCAGTCGGCGTCGCGACTGTCACTGCATATTCACTTTTCGCTAACCAAGAATCGACCACGCAACCACCGGAAGAGACGATTGAATCGACGCCGTTTCTGGGTGAAATCAGACTTGTCCCCTACAGTTTTGCTCCCAAAGGATGGGCCGATTGCAACGGTCAGTTGCTTCCAATCCAGCAGCACACATCATTGTACTCCCTTTTGGGAATTACATATGGTGGAGACGGCAGAACAACGTTTGCGTTGCCGGACCTGCGAAGTCGAGCAGCCGTCCACGTTGGCGAAGGGTCAGAATTGCAGAGCGTAAGGCTCGGACAGCCCGGCGATGAGATCCCCGTCAAATCAGCTCAAAACTCTAACAAATCAACACCCGCGTTTCTTGGTTTGCGTTTCATAATTGCTCTAGATGGACAATTGCCTCCACCAAAAGGCTCACCCTTCGACTTCTCCCGATAACAAAGCCGTGAACCGGAGCACTCATTCACGCGGCAACTGAAATCAAAGTCTTCCGTTCGTGCCCGGTTACGGCAGGCGTTATCCCTCTTGAATACCGATGGCTACAAGTACCGCAAAACGGTTCATTTGGAAAAGCGGAAAAGTCCTGAGTCTCAGGCTGCGCAATGGCCAACATACGCTCTTGCAACTTCTGGATGGAAAGTGGCGTTTCGCTGCATTTAACATTTTCCGAGATCGCGATGAATGGGATGACGTTTATCTTTCAGCTGAGAGCCTCCTATTCACCAATATCGCTGTAAAGCAGTTCTTTATTGAAAGCGAGCTGACGCCACAAAAGGGGGTTGCACCTGCTTCTGACGTGCATCATGAGGAAGATCGCATATCGGCTGGTGACACGCCAACAAAATACAGGCTTTGGAAAGACTCACCGAACGAGTTTGATATCACTCTTATCGGCGGCGGCCCCAACAGACTGCGAAAAATCGTTGACTACAACGAGCTCTTTACTCCAATCGCGAATTCGGAGTACGAAGAATATCTTCACATTGAAATGAAGGGCGTTCAGAATTACCCGTATCTAAATGAACGGCTGATGCTATGCGGTGAGTTCGGATGCAATGCAGACCCAAAGAAAGAATTGATGTTCGACCGTCATCTGCCGTTAGAGTATCGCCCGTACTTCGAGCTACTTGCACACACAGACAACTATGAAAAATATGGTTACAACCCATTGGGATAACAATGGGTTGCACACGGAGTCGCGGGCCGCGCGGGTCTTGAAAACAATGTCGTTCGCCGCGGCCCGGTGAACCCGACCGTTGAACTTAATCGCAGTCGTCTTTGCTGTTGGCTTGTTTGATTGGGTTGCGTTGCATCGTTGTTGATGATGGCGTTGGTTTCTTCTGTTCGCTCTTTTGAACTGTCTGGTTGGGTTGCCCGTTTGTAGGCGCGAGACTCCTTTACCAACTGTCTTTCTTGGCTGTTTTCGCAGTTCCAACTTGCGCTTTTTCAGGCCCGCAACACCCTTGTTCTGAACGCAACAAGCATGTCGCTTGATGGTTCATTGAGCCCTCTTCAGAACAAGGATCGCAACTCATGATGTCGCACAAAAAACGCTCTTGCCCAGTCACCAAACGCTTGGCAGAGGACATGACCATTCGAAACATGGCCCAAAACACAATCGACGCCTACACCTACCATGTGCGCTGCTTCGGCAACTTTATCAAAAAAACTCTCGACCGCGTACTAGACGGGGACACACCCTATGCTGCCCGCGCGCTCGGCAATGCAATCGCACGGGAGGGTCACGCGAGCAGGTACCGATGACGCTTTCGACCGACGAGTTCGTTCGCCGCTGGTGCTTGCATATCCAAACGCGGCAGTTGACCAAATCACGATGTTTTGGCGGCTGGAATCATTCGAAGCGAAAGCGTTACCAAGCGGTGATGGCGGCTTGCATTGAAGTGGATGAATGTTCGCGTGAGAACGACTTGCGGTCGACTGATTCGAGTATCGATTCAGCGACACAGGCCGATCGTGGGAAGCTCAGTTGTGAGTCCTGTGGCAGTGAATCGTTGACACTCAGTGCGTTGTCTCCCAAGCCGAGTTGGTCCAAGGTATTGGGCTTGGATTCGCAGTGTAGCCCATGGTGGTGGGGCGAGAGTCAAGAAATGCATGGACAACAGCAATGGGATGAAGCGATGGGTGCGGGCTTTTACGACTGGTACGTCGCGGAGGTATTAAGGCCGGCTGAAAGTGCAAAGGAAACCGCACCGCCGATCACAGCAGCGGTCAAACAACTTCTTCTGCCAGGTCTCGACTGGCAACCAGAATCGACTGGCAATTATTTCGCCGACTCGTTCTAATCAGTCCTTCCACGTCGCAACACGAAAGCGACAAACTTCAACGCACGATCTATCCCGGCACACTCCGTGCCCGGATAGATCGCATTTCGTTACCCGTGCAAAGCGAACGTGATTCTCTACGGTCCCATCATCGCTTTCACGGCTCTTGCCTTAGCGGCGGCCCCGATTCTAATGATGCGTCCTCGGCGACGATCGCGGTGGCGTCCGAGGCGACCTCGAGAACTGAACCAGTCGGACTCGCCGATGTCGATTGCCCACGCTAGTGCGACGATTGAGTCTCTACTGCGACAATACTGGCACGACGATCCACGCAATCAGCACCGACTTGACCAACTTCTCGTAATCTTTGAATCCGGCTGGGATTACGGGGCGTGGGATGTTGCTCTCGGAGACGTTCAGACGTGGCCCGACGAACTTGACGATCCGATTGAATTTGACGACAGAATCTTATGGGACTTTCAAACGTTTATCGACTCGAATCACTGCACCGCTTTCTCCGCAGACAGGACTCGCTCCGATTTCCTGAAACTGGTCGCCACGCTCGAAGCTGCGGGGATCGTACTTCCTGACGCAGATTCCGTCACCTTTAATACTATAGACTGACGGGTAACCATCCCGTGCACCGGAGCCGGGCTTGCGTGTTTTCACTGATGGACAATCAACTTTCCCGGCCCTGTGACGGGTACCGTTATGCCGTAAAACGAGGCGTTTGTCGCCTTCCTATCCTGAGGGTAGAATAGGGAGACCATATAGGAGACTGCCATGCCTGATTCACCACTGCCTGTGCGTGACACGCTATCCGAGATTGCTCGAATGCTTCCAAATGACGCATCGCTTGAAGACGTCCAGTACCACCTCTACGTGCGGCAGCAGATTGAAGCTGGACTAGCGGATGACGCTGAGGGGCGATTGATCGACACCGACGAGATGCGGAAGCGTCTAACCGTACATAAACGGAAGAACGGAAATCAACGTTGATGGATATCCGATGGACTGAAAAAGCATCCGCCGACGCTCTAGGCATCTTTGATTACATTGCACATCAGTCACTTGCGTATGCAGAATCCGTGTACGAACGGATTCTCGAACGACCATCACAGTTGACTGACCATCCCCTGTCTGGATCTGTAGTGCCGGAGTTTGGACGCGAGGACGTTCGCGAAGTATTTGTCTATTCATTTCGACTAATCTACCGAGTTGCGGACGACGAGATCCGTGTATTGACGGTCATACACGGCAGCCGAATGCTGGCTCCCGAGTCGCTTGGAGAGGCAGAACAATGAATTGCACCGAAGCACGCGAGTCGATATTTATCGAAGTGGAGAATCCATCGCGCGTGCTCGGTGACGCGTGACGTTCTGTCGCTCAGGTTTACGCCTTCGCCAATCGTTTCTTTGCACGTGCGGGTTTTCTCTGCCTGCGAGCAGCTGACCTCGTGCCAACAATTTTTCCTATCTGGGAACGAGAAGCGCCGAGAGTGACCAACGATCTCAACAAAAGCTCCACCGATACGGACCGATCGGCCTGCTCAAGCTTTGCAATTCGTGATTGACTGGACCCCAAGAGCTTCGCAAATTGTTGCTGTGTAATCTTTCTCTTGATTCGCAACTCTTTAACCTTGCTGGCCAGCGATAGCTTGATGTTTACAAGCATTTCTTCAGCATCGCTAAGCTCCAAAAAATCGGAGGCAGATCCTACTTTCCACCCAGCTGCTTCGAGCTTTTTTCGCTTTGATGGTTTCATTTCACTGCCTCATCGTACGACTTGAAACGCCGCTTACAAGTATCGATGACTTTCTTTGGCGTCTTACCCGTCTTCTTTGCAAAGACCTCGCCAATGACAATCGCGTCACCGTCTGTTCGGTAAATGATTCGCCACGTCACATCTTCGTCCGGAATCCGCAGTTCGTTGCAACGTTTTCCAATTGATGGCATTGGGCGACTGTGTGGCAACCCAATGCTCTCGCCCTGCTGCAATCTCCGCAGTAATGTACCTGCCTCGACTCTGGCTTCTCGTGAAAACGGCGGTGTCTTCACCTCTCCGTGCAGCCAAGCGAGCGGTTTGCCTTCATCCATGCACTGTACCATGTGTCACATTCGACATATGTCAAGGCTGACATGCGCCGTTTTTCGCGAATTTGGGCGAAAACCGCTACAATGCGACAGAACAAACGGATGAACCGGAGTGCTCAAAACGGTCCTGCGAAGTGGACGGTCCAATCTTCGCACCCGGCAATCCTCAGCGTTGAACTTAATCGCAGTCGTCTTTGCTGTTGGCTTGTTTGATTGGGTTGCATTGCATCGTTGTTGATGATGGCGTTGGTTTCTTCTGTTTGCTCTTTTGAACTGTCTGGTTGGATTGCCCGTTTGTATGCGCGAAGCTCCTTCACCAACCGTCTTTCTGGCTGTTTTCGCTGTTCCAACTTGCGCTTTTTCAGGCCCGCAGCACCCCTGTTCTGAACGCAACAGGCATGTCGCTTGATGGTTCATTGAGCCCTCTTCAGAACAAGGATCACATCTCATGATGTCGCACAAAAAACGCTCTTGCCCGGTCACCAAACCCTTGGCAGACAACATGACCATTCGAAACATGGCCTAGGCAGCCATCGACGCCTACACCTACCAGGTTTCAGGGGACAGTCCCGGTCAGGCAAGATTGCTTGATAGCAAATGGGATTGATTCGTCATTTATAAGCGGAAGCGTATTGGCGATTCTAGAGATTGGCTCTTCGAGTTGTAGGAATTTCAAGGTCGAGAGTCGGTAGACGCTTGACTGCTGTTCGCTTGGTTCTTAGAACCATCTAGATGTTTCAGGGTGTGAAGATCCGCCCTTTGATTAAACGCATGGTACTGGCAGGTACGCGTGGCTTGGTCCTGCTGCTTTATCTTTAGGAACCTTGCGTTTATGTGTCGTGACCCTCGTTCAGAGGTGCTCGATCCTCATCAGGTCGAAGCGGTGCACCTCTATAATCGGACCATTGATGGCCTTTATCTCCTAGGCAAAAATCCAGACACCGGCGAGGACTTTTCCTATCGCCAGGGCTGGCTGGTGGACAAAATGAACCAGCTGTTTGCACACCTGTGCATTGAGCTGCTCAGTTATGGCGTGCTGTCGAATCACTATCACCTCAACGTTCGCACTCGGCCCGACATTGCTGCGTCTTTGACCGATCGCCAGGTGGCCGAGCGTTGGCTGAGTGCGTTGTCAGGTCAGCCGGACAAGGACGGGAATTTCAAGCAGCCCTCTGAGCAGGCTATCGAGATGTTGATGGCGAACAAGGAGAAGTTAGAGAAGTGTCGAACGCAGTTGAGTGATTGCTCGCACTTGATGAAGCAACTCAATCAGTACCTTGCTCAGCGGGCGAACTACGAAGACGGTCGCCGCGGGAGTTTTTGGGGTGGGCGTTATGGATCGACTCGGCTGGTCGATGATGAGGCTTTATTGGCATGCACGGTCTACATTGACTTGAATCGGATTCGAGCGGGTCTTGATAAGCCATTTGACCAGCACAATAGTGGTGCGTTGGGGCACCGGATCACAGAGGTTTTGCGAGCGCAGTACGAAGCGGATCAGGCTCAGGCGGAGGCATTGGCTCGTCGACACCGGTTTGATTTGCGCGAGAAAGGTGCGGATCGTTGCCGGGTGTTATCGAAGTTGGAGATAGACGAGGCGCGTGATGCGGTGGGTTCGGCGCCGAGTCGATCGGGGAAGCGTTGTAGTGACAAAGGGTTCTTGCCGATCAGCTTCGATCGTTACATGGAGTTATTGAAGTGGACGTTGGGGATGAACGAGGAAGGTAAGATTGAGCTTCCGGCGGCGTTGCGATTCTCCAAGTTGCCGGCGAAGGCATGGCTATCGATGGCGAATCGATTCGGCGAGTTGTTTGGGGGCATTGCTGGATCGTTGGATTCGATGAAAGAGGAGCGCAAGCATGTGAGCGGTGATGGATATTTCATCCGCAAGCAGGCTCGTGTGGTGCTGCAGATTTGAATCTGCAGTTAGCCAGAAATCCACACCTATTATTTGCCATCTTTTCCAAGCGATCTGAGAGCTTGTAGGCTGGGGTTGTGCGCTGAGCGTCGCCAAAACCGTTCGAATTTGAACGTTTTTTCTCTTTTCGCCCATGAAACTCATGCGTCGGCAGGCGGTCTCTTGCCAGCCCCACCCAACTCGCCCAGGCCACCAGCAGCGTCCTTCCCCAACAGGGACGCACCCTTGCTAGACGGGGACGCACCCTTGCTAGACGCGCTTGCTAGACGGGGACGCACCCTTGCTAGACGCGTTGTGCTCCTTCAACAGTATGGTCGTGGCGGTTGCATTCGCAGTAGCACCACCAAAAGCTAGCTAGCATTCTCGTTCGTTCCTGCTAACCAGTTGCCTGATGCCTGTGCTAACCTTCGTTCGTCAATGATTCCTTGGCTTAGTGCGTACGGAAGTTCTTCGGTCGATGAAGGAAACTGGTAATCATCGGCGGCGAACGGTT
>CP036272.1:3595725-3599616 GCA_007745635.1 Stieleria bergensis | reverse complement strand
CCGCATCAGCCTTCTGTGAAGCGGTGAAAGATCGTCGTTTTTTTGTCATCAGAATTCTCCTCGGGGGGTGAGATTAATTCACCGGAGGCAAAATTCCAATTCCATGAGAGGCAAGACAGTTCCAGTCGTCTTAAGCGATTGATGAGCCTGCGTTCTGGCACGCAGTGCGCGTGATCTTTCACGAGCTCGCTCAGGAACTCCTGTTTTTTGCCTCTGTGCTCTCTCCAGCACCCGTGTGTTAGCCGTTGTGCATCGGGGGCCGTGTGAAGGTTGTACTCGTACGTCCATGCCATCCTTATCCTCCCACCGACATCCACGGGCACTAACCTACGAATGAATAGCGACTGAGGATCATAGCCCTCAAACCCTTCGATCCGATCGAGCTCCAAAAGCGTCTGCTCAAGATTCCTTATCCGGATGAAGTCGCCTTGAACATGCTTGTCGCTCTTGGAGAGCTCATCTGGAAGCAGTCCTGGATAAGCTCCCAGATCCACCAGTTCGCCAGGCGTGCTCGCAAGCATTGCAGCAGCGACATTGTTAGTCCCGAACGCAGAGAAGCGGCACTCGCCTCGCATCAGGGTTCCGTAAGTAAACACCGCCGTTGCTGCTGGTCGAGGCTCTTTGCCCTCTGACGCTGCGTTAACTGCATCGGTATCGAGATCGAACGCCCGCAGGCCGCGGCGGACGGTTTCGACATACTCGACCGTAGGTTCAACGAACGCTCTAACCCGATCGGGGCGAAGGATGTAGACAATCGCAGAAAACTGATTGCCATCTAGGTCCAATACAGTTTTGTCAATTGCTTCATAGACATACGGCGCACCTTCTTTGCAATCGAGAGCTTCCCAAGCGTGATCGTCTGCGGTCATCAGCATGCCTTCCACTGCGTGACCGAGGCTCGGCAGTATGTTCAACGCCCCACCGCCACGGCTTGTGGAGAAGTGGGAAAAATGCAATTTGTAGTCCGGCAGATAGACTGGGCAGACTGGGGTGAGTCCTGAACCGTCAATTCCACGTCTCTCACACCATTCGTTCCAGTCGGTGAGGCAAAAGTTCGATCCATAAGCAAAATAGTAGCGTGGCGTAGAAGTCATAGGTGAATCTCCTGTGTGAACGAATAACCTGACTCAGGTCGTTCCCGAGCCAAAACACCAGCGACTTGCCGGCGACACAGGGATTATCGCTACCAAAGCGTGACCTCACCGTGACCTCTTCTTCTTTCTCTATCTGGACGCTTTTAGTAACCTCGCTTCAATTGCCAGGAAAACCGGAATTTCGGCGTCTTGTTCGCATAGATTACGAAATTCCATCGATTGGCTACCTGCTTTGGAAAGTAGCTTCTTAAGTTGTTTCACCAATCTGCTCTTTGCTTGTTTTGCAGCCTCTGTGGTGTTACCAATGACCCTTGCAATTTCCGGATTGCTAGTCTCCGGGTTAGACAAACCGAGTGCCAAAATGTTGGCGCGTTCGGCTGCTTCCCAGGTCTGCCAGTCTTCGTCCCCGAATCGCCATTGCCAATTGCCTTGACGGTCCACTTGCCTGAGACCAAACGCACTTTTTGTTAGTCGCAAGTTTGTCTCTAACTCTGCATGGGCGAAGGTTTTACTCAGGAGTACTGCCTCACCGTGTCCTCGATTGCTCAGTAAGCACCAACTCTCTCCGCGGGACGAGGTGGCTTCTCGACCTGACAGCCGAGAGTAGTCCTGCGACGTGAAATATGCGATGATCTCCAGGCAGTTGAAACCATTGCTCTGCAGAACTGGTTCTCCATGGGGCGTTTTCTGCTTCCAGTGGGTCCAGCGATTAATTGCCTGTTCGAAGAGTTGACGATTTTGCCCCTGAAATTCCGACGACCTTTCGTCGTCGAGGCAGGAAAGGCGAAAGTTGGCAGCTATTTTGTACAAGATAGGCATGAATCCGGTCGCCCCTGTTGGATCACGGGCGTCGCCAATTGCCTCTTGGAACGGGTCCGCGATTCGCTCCAAGGCTTCGGAGCCTAAATCGGACTCTCGGAATAAGATGTGTCCCAAGCGGTACGCAGCGATCTGCCTCCAGTTTTTGAAGGTCTCGTGCGATCCAGACATTGAATAAAGCTCTTCAGCCTTCTGAAGTACAGCATCGGGATCGGCAACCAGAAGCTTTTCGTTGGAAAGTTGCTTTTCGAGGTCTTTTAGGCGAGAATTAAGATCAGCTCTTGAGATGTTACTGCTCACGTTGTTTCTCCACGTTGTTTCTCCACGTTGGTTTAGCAGATTGGCCGCAGGAAAGCGGCGAGATACTAGACGCGTTCTCAGGTCACTCGGTGTGTGAACTCCGGCAATCGAACCCTTGTTCTTTGTGACATTGCGAAACTCGCTGTGGGGTTGCCCGTTGGCGAACGGCGCCGGGCCTCGATTGCTAGCACGAACGAGGAGGCTTGATTCCCTTGCAGCTCCGAGGCCTTCTTAGTCGTGTCTTGATTGATTTGTAGACATCGAGGCGGTCTTCATCGAATTCTGCAGGAACGTATGGAAGAGCGTCAACGTACGTCTCTGCAAAGACGCTGCTTTCGGCCTCACTCTCCATGCGGTCATAGATCGACATAATTTGGTTGGCCACCGGAGGCGGAAGGCATTTTCGGGATGACCGGAAACGACTGGCAAAAGCGGCAACCCAGGTCTCTCGCTTGACGTGCTCAAGCAATTGTCCCAGCTTCGTAAAGTGCGTTTCGCCGTCATTGTTGATTAGCAGCGGCGCTGAGGCATAACGGAACGGCATGTTGGTTGGATACCAGAGTATTTCTCCACGTTTGCGATAACGTTCGGTGGACACAGGAGGCGTCAGCTTGACTAACTTAAAACCCTCGGGACCACCCTGAGCAAAGGCGATGCGGCGACCCTGGAGTTCAGCGATCCGCTTAGGATTCATCAAGTTGCGGCTATGGCAACCGGTAACACCAAAGCTGCTGTCTTGCCTCTCATGGAATTGGAATTTTGCCTCCGGTGAATTAATCTCACCCCCCGAGGAGAATTCTGATGACAAAAAAACGACGATCTTTCACCGCTTCACAGAAGGCTGATGCGGTTCGCAGGCATCTTAAAGACCAAATTCCTGTCTCGCAGATCGCTGACGAGATGCACGTCCAGCCAACGATGATCCACAACTGGATCAATTCCGTGCTTCAACAGGCTGAACGCTCTTTTGAGTCGCCGCGATCGACGAAGGCTGAAACGTCCAAGCACGATGCCAAGCTCCAGAAGATGCGTGAGAAACTCGACGCTAAGAACGAAGTCATCTCTGAGCTGATGGAGGAGAACATCCGCTCAAAAAAAGAAAATGGGGAGCTCTAACCGGTCGCTGGGTTCCTCACGATACACGAGACCAAATCGTCGATTACATCAACCATTGGACGAAACAAACTGAGCTGCCTGCAAAGCAACTGCTGCTGTGGCTTGGCTTGGCGGCCAACAAGTTCCACACCTGGAAGAAACGCTACGGAATGGTCAATGACCACAACGGAAAGATCCCTCGCGACTGGTGGCTCGCGGATTGGGAGCGGCAAGCCATTGTCGCGTTCCATGACAAGAATCCACTGGAGGGTTATCGCCGATTGACTTTCATGATGCTTGACGATGACATCGTTGCGGTGAGCCCTTCGACGGTTTATCGCGTTCTCAAAGCAGCGGGGCGTTTGGACCGCAAATCCGCGACCAAGTCGCTCAAAGGAACAGGCTTCAAACAGCCTAAAAAGCCGCATAGCCATTGGCATACCGATGTTTCTTACATCAACGTTGGTGGAACGTTTTTTTACTTGATCACGGTACTCGATGGCTTCAGTCGTTACATCGTGCACCATGAACTTCGCGAGTCGATGACGGAAGTGGATATTGAGATTGTGATTCAAGCAGCGCC
>CP036272.1:3460186-3595478 GCA_007745635.1 Stieleria bergensis | reverse complement strand
TTCGATGTTTCCACAATGCGAAAAACCTTCGGGCAGGATGCCTGATCTTCACGGCAGGAAGCCGCCATCCTGTACTACTCGCCGGTTAGCAAATTCCAATTCCCGTTGAACCAAGACACTGCCAACTTCCCAAAAGGGATCCCTCCGCCGATCACCAGACGTGCCCATACGAGGTTGGCGAAGTAACGCGATGGTAATTTGCGGAGCAGAGGTCGACGGTCTTGTCATTGGTACTCACTGGTCGGACGTTATTGGTGGTGGCAGAACGAGAAAAACATTGCCGATAGGTGACGTGATTTCGCCATGGCAGGATTCGCAAACGATTGTGTGCGAGTCTAGCCAATGCGTGACAGGCGGAAAAGTTGATGAGACACCATTTGTCGAGAAGCGATCCCAGATGAAACGCAACACGCTCGCTTTCTCGTGAAGCCTTATCAGTGTTGGTGAGTCACTGATTGGAGCTTTCGGCATGTAGCACTGGCAGTGGTCGCTAACGATATGGGCTATCAACTCGAGCAAGTACTCAAACCCTAAGCGAGAAAGGACAAATCGCTAGGTTTTGCCAGCTTTGACCACATGAAGATCTTCGCCTAGCGATTCAAGCAGTTCACTGAAAAGCTCCTCAGCCCGTGTCGCGATCTGTTGGGAATGCCCGACAAACGTTTCGTTGTAAACCATTTGGCTACCATCGAAGCACATCTCCTTATTGCCTACAGTGAAAACACTGGTTTGAACGGTATTCCACCACGCTTGGACTTCGTCGTTTCGATACTTCTTACTCATGACGAAACGCAAGCTCAAGGTGACTTGCGGAGTGCCGTTGAATCGGGGCAGGGTTACTTCGGAGTCCTCGGTGGCGTCAAACGGGATGTGGATCTCTGCCATGACTCGCGACCTGATGGTGTAAATCACCATATCGTTGACCGCTTTCCAGCGTCGGAATCGACACGGGTGCTGACGTTCGATCGCCAACTCGTAGGCGGCATCGATGGCGTTTGAGATCAAGAGTCGATCGCCTTCGTAATTGAACTTTGTCTTATTCATCTTCCTGCTCATCGTTGTCTTCGCTGTTCACAGGGTAAGGGCCTAGGGATGTTTCCCGATGTAGCCCGCTGGTTCCAGTACCTCGCGTTTCAGCCAATCCGGCGCTTTGCCTTCGTAGCCAACAAAGTCGAGCATTACTCCTCGACCACCCACCGTGAGTAGCAAATCTTTCAAGTCTTTGGTGGTCAATTCGACCCCATTTATATCGGCCCGTTGTGTTCGCGGGTTGATGCGGACGGTTCCTGAAGGATACATTTCCTTGGCTTCGCCATGCTCTGCATTAAGATACCTGTAGACCGCGTTCTCAACGACAGCAGCGTCTTCATCGGAGATTTCGGTGTCACCGGCAATGTAAGCCGATAAGCTTGGTGAATAAGTAACGCCAAGTTCCTCGTCGGAGATTGTGTAGCTTGACTCTGTTGGATTGATCTGTTTGTATCCGGAGAATGCAGCGTAAAGGCGAGATGCCTCCTTGTCGTTGAAATACCACACCATTCAAGGGATAACCGGATCGAGGGTGCATCAATGACGTTGCTTCTGAAGCCGCCGCAGGTTCTGTTTTCAAACAGTGGACTGCGGGGGCTTCGTGTTTCTCTTTCCGCTTCTCTTGAGGCGAGTTGATCCCAGCTGCCGTTGGCAGATGGTCCGGGGTAGGCACGCCATGAACGAACCGAGTTGGATTCTTTTCCCAAGCTTGCTTAAGCGTTTCGAAACGCGCTCTGCGGAGCGCCTTCCGCTCGACCATCATGCAGCATCGCTGGCGGCATCATTTCGATTCCACTGTGATAATGTTCGTTGTTGTACCAGGGAAAAATGACGACAAAATCTCAACGCATCTTCGTAGCTGCCGAATCGTTGCGGAAAATCTGGGCGATACTTCATCGTTTTGAATTGGCTTTCAGAATACGGGTGATCGTTGGAGACGTGCGGGCGACTGTGGCTTTTTGTGACTCCGAGCGAACTCAGTCATTGAGCGACGCTGTGCGACGTCATCGAAGGACCTCGGTCGCTGTGGATGATCAAGCAACGCCTTGCGTTCCTTTGTCGAAAGCGACCGAGCAGGTGTGGGTTGCGGCTTCGTTTGCGTCTTTATTTCACGGCGTCGATAAAACGTCGCTCGCGAAACGTTCATCGCGCGACAGGCCGCCACGACACCGATTTCCTTGCTAAGCGTTCTAGCGGCATTCAGACGTCCTTCTCGTGTGACCGTGTCTGGATCATCTCCGAGACTTTTTTTGGGCGTCAATGATCAACTCCGCCTGGCGGAGTTTTTCCTTGAGCCGTTCATTGTCGCGTTTGAGCTTTTCAAGCTCTTGGTTGGACGATCGTTTCGGGCGGCGTTTACTGGGCGGCGTTGACTGGGCGATGTCATGGTTTCCTGGTGTAGTTGGCGACGCCATCGTGCGAGCATGGACGAATAGAGGCCCTCGCGTCGAAGCAAAGCTCCGATCTCGCCAGGCTGTGAGCACTGTTCTGCTTCACGAGCAATCCTCTGTTTGTACTCGGCGGTGAAGCGACGACGAGCCGCTTTCTCAATGACTTCAGGATCTTTTTCAGACTTTTTTCCAGGCGTGTCGGCCATCGGGATACTCAATGCCCTCAACTCTTAAAACAACATGAAAAGTGTCTCACGTCTGTTGGCACAGAGGGCGGGCAGAAACGCAGAAAGCCCAGTAACAGAGTACAGACTGGACCCGATGTCCACCTGCTCAGCCGGCCGTTGCTGCGATAGAACTCTACTGGCCCAAGCGGTGTGATAAATGGAATGCCGATCAAAGCCGGTCATTTGAGTTCGATCGTCCGAGCAGGGATAGCGGTCACCCCAGTTCACACCAGGCTTTTGCTCGGGATCACAGGAGGATCGAAAACGATGGTATTCGCTGGCTAACCGCGCAAAACGGATCGCCTGGCGACTCTGATTCCAGCCGGGAATCAAGCGATGAAGCTTCATTGATAATCCTTTTCCTGATGGGAGAGAGCACCAAACTAGCTATCAACCCCAGCCGTTCACGCGGCGTTAATCACGCAGTGTAAAGAACGCGCTTTCGCGACCACTAACCTGCCGAGCGAATCGTGAGGCCTGGCGTGACTGCTAGCGGACATTCCATCAGCTGCTCGTGCTGCAGAATCCGAAATAGCGATTCAGACAGCAACGAAAACGGAATTCGACAAGGGCGATTAAAGACATTCGTTGCAGGTCGACAAAGCATCCGCCGAACAAGCTTGTAAACGGATGGTCCATCAAACGGTGTCGCTGTCTTTTGGTTTCTGCAGAGAACGATCCATGTCTGTTTTCCCTTCTCTTCGCGTGATCTTTGTCCACGTTCCCAAAACAGCGGGCGAGAGCATTTCGAATCAGTTGCGGACCATAGAAGAGAATCGCAGTGGCAAGCGATACTTTCCGATGAGAAGGCTTTGCAATCGCTTCCCTGTCCTCAAGCACTCAACGATGCCTGAGATTGCAGCGGCTGCGGGTAGATGGACGTTGCCACTGTTTACGAAATTCACCGTGGTTCGGAACCCCTGGGATCAAGTGGTTTCCTTCTACGAACATCTGCGAAAACCGCTGTACCAGGATCGCTACCAGGGCAAGCTGCTTCACCCTCAGAACGCCTGCCGTGCTGCGATGGAGCTGACGTTCTGCGATTGGGTACAAAAGATTTATGTTGAGCACCAGCACCAAGACGAATCCGATACAGACCAACATCCGAAAGACTATTTCCAATGTCAAACGGCATGGTTCTGCAATGGTCAGGGCAAGGTAATGGTCAACCACATTCTCAAGTTCGAATCGTTGAAGAGCGACCTCAAAGCTCTCGGCAAAGCCATCGGGCAACCGCTATCTTTGTCAGTGCATGACAACGCTTCCCAGCGGAGCTGCTACCAGGATTACTACGACCAACAGACTGAAGAGATCGTCGCCAAGCACTCTCGTCGCCTGATTGAAATCGCGGGCTATCAATTCTGAATCGGCGAGTAATCGTTTCCTTCTGGGGAAACAGCTCTGGGTTGAAATGGGAGCCCAATCCGCGACTGCTGCCAGCCCAGACTGAACGCTGTTTCTAGAGCGTCCCAAGCGCCAGAGCCGCCAGACCATCTTCGACAAGTTGATCGCAAATGGGGCAGTCAGTGCTGTTCCCGAACCCTCCAGTCTCGCCGTGCTGTATGTCGGCCGTCTCCGGTTTGGTCGCATAACAAATTAGCCTTTGACCTCGCGAAGCCGAGGCTCAAGGGCTTGGTTCATGTCCTTCCCCAATAGGGACGCACCCTTGCTAGACGGTGGCAGTGAATCGTTGACACTCAGTGCTTTGTCTCCCAAGCCGAGTTGGTCCAAGGTATTGGGCTTGGATTCGCAGTGTAGCTCATGGTGGTGGTGCGAGAGTCAAGCAAGGCATGAAAAACAGCAATGGGATGAAGCGATGGGTGCGGGTTTTTACGACTGGTACGTCGCGGAGGTCTTAAGGCCGCCTGAAAGTGCAAAGGAAACCGCACCGCCGATCACAGCAGCGGTCACACAACTTTTTCTTCCAGGTCTCGACTGGCAACCAGAATCGACTGGCAATTATCTGGCCGACTCGTTCTAATCAGTCCTTCGACGTCGCAACACGAAAGCGACAAACTTCAACGCACGATCTATCCCGGCACACCCCGTGCCCGGATAGATCGCATTTCGTTATGCGTTTCAGAGGCGGCCGATACGGATTCGTGAACGATTTTTCCATCGAGGCGTATTGAAGCATGTACCGAGAGTTGATGTATCTCCACCTGGCAACGGTCCTGCCGTGTGTTGTGTTGGGCGCGTTGTTGTTCGCAATGCATAAAGGAACGCGGGTGCACCGGCGGT
The DNA here is from genome assembly GCA_007745635.1 of Stieleria bergensis. Taxonomy (GTDB): domain Bacteria; phylum Planctomycetota; class Planctomycetia; order Pirellulales; family Pirellulaceae; genus Stieleria; species Stieleria bergensis. Next base: position 3,590,590 of record CP036272.1, on the reverse strand, counting down.
TGGGGGCGGTCTATATGGTTTTGATGCTAATTACTGCGAGCTTGACATTGATCATGCCTGCGATGGTTGGGCCTCGGCTTTTTAACCACTTTGGCTTTATTCACCTGTTTAGCTTCCTGACCATCTATACCGTTCCTACTTCCTTCTTCGCGATTCGGAGAGGTGATGTGCGTGAACACCAAATTGGTATGATCATGCTGTATTGTGGTGCGATAGTGATCGCGGGGGGATTCACCCTGATGCCGGGACGTTATCTTCACGGTCTCATTCTGGGATAATCTCCAGCGTTGAGCGCTGGGGGATGTCCCATCTGTTGTTAAAACTGCTGATGGTCTCTCTGGTGATCACTTGATTGAGCTTACAGGAGTTCGCGTTTTCATTGGCCGTTCAGATGGAACGAACCGCAGAGGAAACGAAGAGCACAGTGGTGCCGGACGTGGAGCGGTCTTGCACGGACGGAGGGTCAACCAGTCGTGTGCCCGTGTTCTAAATCAGGTTTGATGGTGGTTGGTTCGCGTGGGTTGGGTGTGCGCCGACGTCATGCGCCGTGTCTCGGCGCTCTATTTACCGACAATGGCACTGCGTGCTGCTGAGGTTTCGAAGGCACGGAATTAGGAGTCCGCTGATCGGACGCCGCAGGTTGACGCAATGCTCTTGAACTGGGACACTGTCGTCTGGAATGACTGACGCAGATTCCAGTGCTGGTCATCCGTCGCTTTTATTGCGCTGTGAGTCAATGTTTGACTTGGCGGTTGGTGATTCCAGTACAATCACTTGGGATCAGGCTGGTGCATCACAATCCGTTGCACAGGGAACCGCGGGCCGTGCGGGATTCGAAACAAACATCGTTCACAGCGGCTCGGTGCGCGGGGACGTTCTGTATGGAGAATTTGGTACGTGGACCTTCGTCTCGAACTTCAGCCGCCGATTATCGACCAGGATCTCGCAGCACGTCTAGCGGTACTTGCTGCGAAGATCGACGGTGCGCGGCCCGGAGAATGCGGTGAATGGCTGGCTGAGTTCAACGATCTTGCGGGCACGTCGATCCCATTTGAGCACTTCCAGGGGATCTACGACGGCGAAGAGTACATTGATTGGGCACGCCGAGTATTGCGCGTCCAGCAAACGGTGCCGGCAGCAGACGTTACGCGTGAGGAATTGATCGAGGTTGTTCGTCGTGCCATGTCGGTGAGCGGATACGCTGAATATGAAGCGTACATGGGAATCCTCGATGCTAACGTTCCTCGGCGACACGCCTCAACTCTTCTTTTCTTTCCTCCCGACTACGGTGCGCCAACGAATTCATTCAGTGTCGGTCCACTGATGGGTAATTATGCTCCTACACCCGAGCAGATCGTGGATTGGGCCTTGCAACCTGATCCGAATAACGCAAAGCGATGACAGCGCGCGACTACGTTCTCTGATTGCTTTAGGTCATTATGGTTCTGACTTCGCCGATGTGCGACATGCGGTTGCCGTCACGGGGCTTTGGGATTCACTGGATGAATTTGGGTTAGACGCACGATCGGCGCATTTGCAATGCGTTGCACGTGAAGGTCATAAAGTCACCCGGTCCTGCAACCATGCCGTCGGTTCGAGCCCGGATAACGCGGATATTCGTCGGCGCGGATGCGTCCTCTGTTTGCAGGCGTTGTTCGCAGGACGCTGTAACGGGCTGGCGCTGACTTTTGGGGTGCCCGAAACCAGGAGGTTGCTGTGTAACCGTTGTTCAAGCTCAAATTGTTTTTCGGGAAAGATTGAAAATTGTGTGGAAACTCCAATGGGTAGCCTGCGATACAGGCTCCATTAGTTGACAGGCGATTGCTGAAATAGGACGCGGATGTCGAAACGCGGGTTGATGATTGCAGCCCTGGTAACGCGTTGGTCCTGTTTGGGAGGTAGCTGGCGAGACACTCGTTGATTGGCTGTTTGATTCAAATCAATGGTCGTGACCCGCCTGGTGCAGAACGATTCGATGCATGTGTCGCGGCGATAGAAAACGCTTCTTCGCTTTGTTCCATTTCGTCGAGCTTTCGCCGCCTGTGCTCACGGTCTACTCAAACCCCATGCTCATTATTCGGATGCGTCATTCATGACTGACTCGACTTCGTGCAAACCCGATAAGCGTACACTCCTGTTTCCATTGTTCTTGATCATAGTAGGTGTCGGCTGGTTGCTGACTGCGTTTGGTATTGGACCAAGCATCAATTGGGTGTGGACGCTGGCGCTTGCCGCAGTTGGAGTCATGCCTTTTGTGCTTTACGGAATTGACAAGCTGACGGTTTGTGTCGGCCCGTTTTTCCTGATCGGCAGCTTGCTTTCTGTTTTGCGGCAGTTAGATCTGCTTAGCATCGACCATGAAATGCCTCTCCTTGTCATCCTGGCGGGGATTGTTTTGCTTATTGCTCGATTGCCTGCTGTGGCAGTGCCGACGTGGGCGGTGATTCAGCCTCCGTCTGGACCACCCAGTCATCAGGGATGACTGCGTGATGGATGCGAATTCGCGCCTTCTGACGCACGCTCTCCATTTTGGCTGCGTTTGGCTTTTCGCTTTCGTCCCGAACATTCCTAGGAGTAGCGTCATTGAGGCTGCATTTGGGTTCAGCATGCTGGTAGCGAAACGTGATGATGAGTTCGCGCCAACTCTCTGTTAAGCTCCCTGTCACGGTTATTGTCTCGAGAGCGGTTATGGGGGGGGCGAAACTCCGGACGATGATGGTTTATCTCAATGGGCAGTGCTAGCACCGAGGGACGTCTTGGAAATCTAAGCCAACGGATTCATCCGGTTCCTGCACACGGTCCTCGTTTTCGATTGTTGCGTCGTGGTTGCTTGGGGATTGTTTTGGAGGCTACGCTAATTGGGCGAGTGGGATTGCGACGGTGCGCTGTGGTCGCTTTGGGGAAACTTTAGGCTGGAAATGATGCTTGGTCTCAATTGACTACGAAAGGGACGAAGGACATGAACGCAGGCATGCGGCTTTTGAATCGTGAGTTTGGCTGAACGATTTGAGTGACTCTGTCCGGCCGATGTTCTCTGTGAGATGGCTCTTTATCACGGGACTGGCTGCCGCTGAGGTCCGGTGGCATCCTAGTGTGTTGTGCGAACTGATCGAGCACGGGATTGATGCTTCTGGAGTGACGGGCACTTTTTTTCTCGCTGTCTCAGTTGACTGTTTTGGGCGCTGAGGAAACGGTAGAATCTAAGTGCTGGGAGAGCGTGTCGCCCCATGGATCATGGAGAGAGGAGGGCGACATTCCGCTGTGGAGGAAGGTGCACGATGCGATGAACGTGACTTTGCCGACAGCGGGATTGTTCATGGAAGTCCAACGCTGCCGGCGGGCTATCGGAACAAGCGTTTGTCAAACCAATGACTCAAACCGTGGGGATGCATAAGATGCGACCTGGTGGAAAAGTTTTCTTTTTGGCTGTTCTGGTGTTGGGTACCTCGCTTACTGTTGTGTTTGCGGCGGCGCTCGATCCAGGCGTCAACGACAATTCCTATTACCTTTACACTGGCGCCCTCAAGCGAAGTGATGCCGGTGTTGTTGCTGTTCCATCGCGATTCAAGTGGAGCGTCGAAACAAGCTGGCGCGGAACGGACTCGCAAGGACGCGAGTTGGCAGATACACGTGTGATGTTGCGTCTCTATGATCCCCATCACAACTTCACTGCTGTTAGTGCGCAGATGGATTTGGAAACAGCCGAAAAGCTCCAGCGTGAACTAGCCAGGATGATTGCGAAGAAACGTGAGAACCCGGACTTTCAGTATCGGCCAAACCTCTATGATCCCAGCATGATTCCGACTGGACGACTCAAGGGGTTCCAGGGAAACGGTGAAGCAATCATCGAGATTGAGCCTCAGGAAGACCAGTAAGCCTCCAGTGCAGTCCAGCGGCAACGCTGAGCGTTTGCAAATGGACAATCACTCGCCGCACATGCAGTTCTCTGCGGCAATGCTCATGACGATCAGGCTGCTTGGTGCGGCAGCACTTGCGCTGTCGCGTTTCGATCCTCTGCTGATTCCCATCGAGTTCGCATAGACGTTGGGACCGATGGCGGAGTATCGCGTGACGCCCTCCGAAATGGAGTTTTTGATCGGTGCACTGTCGTCGGCGTTTTGGACGCTGGTTGCGTTCGTTCCATTCGGGGTAGTTGCATGCGTTCTGTCCTGGGATTTTGCTGGCTTGACGAAAGCTTGGTTGCTCGCGGGGCATTCGTGAGGTCTGCAATCGTGTACTTCCTTGCGGTGTCGGTGGTTGGTGGAACCCATGGAGGCATCGCGGTTAAACCTGATTGATTTCCGTTTGTATTGTTTCCGGGGTGATTGGTGCGTGCGAGCACGGCTTGAGCTTTGCATTGTGACGAATGGGTTAGAAGCGGCGTCGTGATCAGGGGGCGTTTCTTGGGCTCGAAGCATTTGGGCAGATCATTGCCAGTGGTTTCCTTGCGTGGCGCGGCGGTGTTGCTTATTGTGTATGAAAGGCGGGTTGGTGACAGCAATGCGTTGGGCATCCGCCGTCGTGTCTCGGACGGCCCTCTGTCTTGCCGAGGACAGGGGAAAGTTGTCTATCAGCCCTATCCTGTGATCATGCATCCTGTAAGATCGATGTGGAGCGTGATCCGGAAATGAACCCATTTCGCATTTGGAGCGCCAAAGACACCCCTACAGCGGAGTTGTGGCCCGCGCGTTTTTACATGGTCGACAGCCGACGTCCACAACCGGCTGTTCACAGACGCTATGCCACTTAGCTGAATGGCACGCAATGAAGAAACTTGCCCAACAGGTCGTTGACAAAGCAGAACGCGCCGTTGATCAACTACGGGATCGCTCAAACGACACTCTGGACTACTCAGAGTCGAGCCTCGCAGTTGTAGACGAAATTCTCGTTGAAGCTTCTGACTTTCTTGATGAAACGCCCGAGGCTCACGTCGACGCATTGGTCCGACTGCTTGGTTCCTACGTTCTTGAAGTTGGTCGGCGGGCCTTCGGTGGGATCTATTACTGGTATGAGGATCGCGATCAGCCTGTGCTGGTCATTGGCGAACCCGACTACAGGGTTGCGATCTTGGCATTCGACAAGATCCGCGGACGACTTTCGGGTAACGAGGCTGCTAACATTCCTCTCTTCTATCGGGGAATGGCAAAACTTGCTGGGGATGCGAAACCAGGAACGGACGTCCTGTACGATTAACTCCTGGTCCCTATCATTGTTAGCGATCTCGCAAACACGGAGCGGGTGATGAAGTATCTGATTACACGCATCGGACGTGCGTTTCTGTTTGCTGTTGTTGACGGCTAAGTGTGCAAGGCTGTTCAGCATCAGAGAGGAATCCACGGAACGATCAACGTCCCAAGGGAAGCCTCGCGGTGTGCGCTAGCCAGCGAGGCCCTCATGAGTGGTGTCGAGGAAGATGCCGTCGATTCGACTGAGGTGGAAGAGATTCCACTGTTGGGGACGTCGAATCGCCTGGAGAAAAGAGAGCGACGAATCGCCGCTGTGTTTGCTCCGGCTCAATTTGTACACTCCCGACCCCTTTAAAACTCAATAGACACCTTGATGAATCGAATGAAACGAAACGTCCTTGCTTTGATTGTGATCTTTCTTGCCGTTGTTTCGTTGACGGTTGTTTCTGTCCACGCTCTGCAAAACAAATTGGAAGTGATTCCGTTGCGTGTCGGCAATAAGTGGGAGTTTTCGGAATCGGAGTTCGATAAATCTGGGACGCTGCTCAAGCGTGAAAACGTGTTCGCCAGTGTCGTCGAAGAGAAAACGATTGAAACGAAGACGTGGTACAAATATCGGGAGTTTGGCAACGATTTCTGGGTGCGTAGTGGAGAGGGTGGGCAATACGAGGCGGTTCTTGACGATTTTGATCAGACGAGTCCGAACAAGGATTCCGAGGAAATCCTATTCTTTCGATATCCTGTTACGAAAACGCCGGTCAAATACAAGACCCAGTTTGGCGACATGAAAGTGATCTCAAGAGACTCAGAAGTGACAACCAACGCGGGAACATTCACTTGTTATCACTATCAGATCCTTGAATCAGATTTGCGAATCGATATTTTCGTTGCACCCGGGAAGGGATTAGTCAAAAATCGCTTTGAAGATGAGACCTCAGTAAGAATCGCTGAGCTAGAATCATATCGTCTCAAACGAGAAGAGAGCGTGACGGTTGGGGCCAATACGGATGGCTGAGTTGGTTCTCCATCGCTGGCGTCGGGCTTCGGTTCAGTTGGCGGCGCTTGACCATCTTCGATTTGGGTTGAAGGATGCTGGCAGGGCTTGCAATCAGATTGAGATGCGGGCTTAGAAGAGGCGATTTCGGCAATGTCCATCCATCGATTCGGTGACGACAAGGTTGCCGTTGCCGCACACTCATGGTGTAACGGAAAAATTCTTCCTTCCGATGAGTCCCTGGTGGGCGACGGGATGTCGCCGGACACGAATTCAAATCGGCGGGCGCTGTCAGAGAAAATTTGGCTGCGATTCAGATGAGGTTCTGCTGTGATGCAGGGGCACTTAGGATGTGGTGTGGGGAGAGTGAGCTAACGGACCATGTCACGTTTCCCCGGGGGCAGTCTATTGAGGGATCGTCGGCTTTGACCGAGGCATGGCGAAGGAGTTGAATTCAGGATAACCTCGACTCTGTGTTTTCGGCGCATTGCTTGGTTCGTCGAGTCCTGGTCATCGCCAGTCGTCCGTTTCCAGTGTCCCCGTTGCAAATTCCCACAAGCCATTCGCGATCGCCGTCCAAGCGTTTTGATGGACGTCGGTTATCCGTGTTGCGAAGAGCCGTCTGAATGGAGGCGCTGTTTGATGCCGGCCGGGTTGTCCGCGCACCAATCAAAACACGACATCAAAAGCGAGTCCCAGGAATTGGAGGTTCGATGAATTCCAGTGGGCCAGCGGGTGTTACAATCCCCAGATTGGCTTTCAGCGTTGGTGTCGACCCGAGTTGGACGGTCAAGTCTACCGTCTCAAACGCGAACGGAGGCAATCGCTGCAGGTGCAGAACACTAAGACGCACTAATCAATTCGTGAGAATCAGTGCCGATGAGCGTTCCAGGTTCGGGAGCTCGGGCATTGCTTCTTTTGTACGACGAGCAATCGTGTTCGTTGCGGACGGGGCACCTGGGGCGATTGGGTGCTATCCGTTGAAGAGGAGTGGACATTGCCGTTGCGGCTTGATTGATTCGCGGGAGCTTGTAAAAGCATTGTAAAAAGCGGCCGCATTGTCGAGCGGGTTGTGACTTCATGCGTATGAATCAGGGAGTTGGATTGCTTCGCCATCGTTGTCGGGGACACTCATGAAGTTCACCGTCGTTTTGCTTGCCATTGTTGTCGTTTGTCCTTACTGTTGCGCTCGGGAAGAGCTCACGGAAACAGAACGCGTTTGCCAGCAAAGACACACGCAGCACCACAGGCGAGTTCGCAAGGTTGATGTCAGTAAAATCGATTTCACCACCTTGCGCCAGCCAATAGTGATTCCTCTGGACCGAGAAAGGGCCCAGGACATTGAAGACAGGACGCCCAGTCGATAGTGAGCAAGACGCTATCCTCGATGTGTTCATCGGAGTCGTGTTCGATCCGGTTTTAGTTGGAGATTCTCCGGTCACGGCCCGGTGATTCGAAATGTTATCCATGGAGAGGTGAGAGCCAAATGAAGGTTTCCTTTTTTGTCGGACAAGTGCTGGTGTTTGGTTTGTTGCAGGTTCCTGCAGTTGTCGGTGCTACAGAGCCGACCGCTGAGCAAGACGAAGCGAACAAGAAGCCGGTGGAAGATAGCATCAGCCTGCACATGTCCTACTTGTTCGCGCCGTCTTACCGGAGGCTTAAACCGGTCATGCTTGCCGAGCCAAAGGACGCATCGGACTGGGGCCGGATGCGATCAGAAGCATTGTTGTTGGCAGAAGGTGGTGGGAGTCTGCTTCGGCGGCGTTCGTCCAATGCGTTCAAACCGAAGGCAAAACAGAACTGGCCAGAGAACAGCATTGCCGTCAAGAAACATGCAACAGCGTTGTATCGTGCGGCGAAAGAGAAAGACTTTGCGGCCGCCAAACGCGGTTATCTTTTGATGACCGCCAGTTGTAACGCTTGCCATCAATCAGAGGTGTCAATTGGTAGTCCGCCGATCCTGACGCCGCTTGGTCACGGGATCACAGATAAGTGAATCGTGCCCGGGAACCTTTTTCAAAACGTGTTGACCGTGCGGCCCACGGCAGGTTACGCTTGTCATTGTTGGAGTTAGTTTCTGTCGCTGCATGATGAGGATAGCACGTTCGCGTGGCATTGCACGGGTTCGCACGCATGCTTGGTTCAACCAGGTTGGCATCAAGGAGAGGCTTATTGTGACCGAGACTGACATTTCTGGATACCGTTACTCCGAATCGGAATGCGGGTGCGTGCATTCGTACCTGTTGCCTGCGATCGAAAAGGCATTGAGTGACTTTCAAATCGAGCCATCAACGGCCTTTGACCTTGGTTGCGGCAATGGTGCTGTCGCAAGCTGGTTGGACCAAAAGGGGTTCACTGTCAGTGGCGTTGATCCCTCAGAGACGGGCATTGCTGCGGCCAATGCCGCTCACCCGTCAATCAATTTGAAGGTTGGGTCTGCTTATGATCCGCTGCATGAGACCTTTGGCAGCTTTTCGTTGTTGACTAGTCTCGAGGTGGTTGAACACGTGTATGCTCCGCGAGACTACGCGAAGTGCGTTTACAATCTTCTGTCGCCCGGTGGGTACGCGCTGATTTCGACTCCGTACCATGGGTATTGCAAGAATCTTGCGCTCGCCCTGACAGGCAAAATGGATAAGCACTTTACGGCTCTTTGGGATCATGGTCACATCAAATTTTGGTCCCCCAAGACTCTCACACAGCTGCTAACTGAGGCTGGTCTGACCGTCGAACGCATTGATCGAGTTGGACGCATCCCGCAACTCGCCAAAACAATGCTTGCCATTGTGCGGAGAAGCAACTAGCTGCGAAGTGCATGAGAGCCCCCAGTTCAGGCGTTTTGAGCATGGGCAATCGCTCGTTGCCGTATGGTCTGTTTTGATCTTACGTTGTCCCACGCGACTCTATCGGACCAATCTGTTGACGAAACCTTAGTGGTTTTGCAGATTTTGTCGTGCAATCGAGGATCCAGATTCAAGAAATCCGTTGCGTCGGATCGGCACGGAAAATGGGGCAGCGAGGCCCTAAAGGACATCGCGATGGACGCTGTGTTAACGCTTTAGGCAGCGTGTGGTTTCATGGGGAGGGATGTCATCTGTCGCTCTGCATTGATAATGCGTCTCGGGTATGTTGGTACAGAGGGCTGGATAAGCTAACCTCCTGGTTGTCTCTGCGATCGATTTCGCTCCCCATTCCTATCAAATACGTCATGAAACTAGCTCACACCATCATCGCCGTCAGCGCACTCTTGTTGTGTTCGCCAGTCTTGTTAGCGGAAGACACGTTTCGGCCGCTGGACACTCGCACTCGGTGCATTGTGCTGTTCCGAAAGTGCCTCGTTCTGATCGACAAACAGGACGTGGAGGGAGTCTTTGAACACATTGCTGATGGTCAGGCGTCTGGATTCAAGCTGTATCCCGATTTGGATTCGGTTTCGCCGGACTTGAAGGAGGAACTTGAAGATGTCAATAGATTCTTGACTAAGAACTTTAGGTCAGCTTCGTTGGTTAATCAGTCATTCAATGAGCTCCAGTTCGCTGATCTGGTGACGGCCGAGGAACTCGTTTCTGTCACCAAGGCGTCGGTCACCAAGGCGTTCGGCGATGGCAAAGCGGAAGCAAAGCTGCACTCGATCAAGATAAAGATCAAGGTGCCCGATTCAGACCGTCATGAAATCGGTAAGCTGCGGTTCGTTCAGTTGGCCGACAAAATCTACTGGGTTCCATTTGGTTGGTAGGCAATCAGCTGACAGCGAGCAATCTCTTAAGGCGGCGCGGCGGAACTGGCTAACAGCGTGGATCGTCGTCGCCTGGTGATGCCGTCGTTGTGTGTTTTAAGTCCCATTAATCAGCGAGTTTACATCATGAATCGTTTTCCGAGACAAACTGCAATGCTTGCCATCGCCGTGTTTGGTTCAGCATTGTTTACTTTTGCCCTGTTTGGTTCAGCACGGTTGATGGCTGAGGACAAGACCGACGAATCGACGAAAGTGACCGCCACGGTGACGCTGCCAAAGGAACTTGCGTCGTTCACCGACCGTACGCTTGAGCTTCGGCTGTACGAGTATGATCCGCTGTTGGCTGATGTTGGTGCCGATCTCGTTGAGAAGATTTCGAAAGACCCGTTCTCTCATTCCGAGGGAAAAGCGACGGAGTTGAAAATTGAAATTGGTGCCAAGGGAAAAGTCAAGCCACGCCGCAGATACTACCTGACGACGTTCGTTCTCGATGGAGATTCGCGGACTCATCTGGGAGAGAAGGACGGCAAGCCAGGACTTTGTCAAGTCATTTCGGACGGTCATCCGCGGAAGGTGAAGATCGTTGTTCGATCTGTTCGCTGAACGAGCGGCGTAAGCTCCGCCAGTTGTTAGGATCTGGCGCGGCTCTATGTGACAACAGACGCGAGACAAGGAAAACTCCGTCATCAAACACTCGATTCGATTCGTTGTTGACGGAGAGACCAGTGAGAGTCTCAGGGGACAGTCTGGACAGTTGATGAGCCTGTCGGAGTCTGGCTCTTCTCCGAGTTACTTGCCAAGCAGTGTTACAGACCAAGCAGTGTTACAGACCAAGCAGTGTTACAGACCAAGCGGTGATGACAGACCTGGCAACGTTAACGCGGGATGCTTGAATTGAGCCGGAGGGGCCTTGGGGAGGCTCCGCTTGGCTTTGGTTTGGGAAATCGCGGAAAAGGGTGTCCATGGAAGGGGAGTTTTGCGCGTTTAGTGAGTAGTAGGGTTTTGGATGTTGCGAGGAGCGAACTGGAACCATGAATCCTGCTGATGAGAATCAATGGCTGCGGGCCTGTAGATTGGCCTGACAAAGGATTTTGAACGGCTGATTGGAGCGACGATTTGTCTCGGGTCGTTCTGGGCTCAATCTGCGAAGGAATCTGGATCGATTTGGGCCTCGCCACCGGATCAGGAGTTAGGGTCCGGCATAAGAGCTGTAAACCGGGACGTCCCAGGCTGGCAGAACGACTCAAGGGACACTCCTCTGATTAGGCTTGTTGATTCGTGCAGACTTGAAAGGTGTTTCGTTTACTGGAATGCGGTTGCGTGAAGCATCAGAGACCGTCCTGATCGAGAGAATTTCCCCGTTGTGATTGAGTTTTGCGTTCGAAATCCTGTCAAAGTCGCCGTGACCATGATCGGCGTGGTGCTATTTGGTTGCATCGCGCTTTGGCAGATTCCGATTCAGCTGACACCGGAGGTGAAGAAGCCGACGATCTCGGTTTCGGTTGTGTGGCCAGGGGCAAGTCCATATGAGGTCGAGCATGAGATTGTCCAGAGTTTGGAGGAGCAGCTCAAAGACATCAAGGGCATGACAAAAATGACATCCTGGAGTCATTACTCCCAGGGGTCGGTCACGATGGAGTTTCCGGTTGGGACTGACATCACCCTTGCAATGCTTGAACTGAATTCGCGTATCAATCAACTGCGTGAATTCCCTGATGACGCATTCGAGCCGATCATTTCGACGGCCAATCTCTCTGACCGGCCGGTCTGCTGGTATGTTCTCAGTCCCCGTGTTCCTTCTGACGCGGAGCTTCGGGACTTTGTTCGGCGACACCCTCATTTGGACGCCGTCTGCCAACCGCTTTTGGACGCTCACAAATGGGATCTGCGGTTGTATCGGATCAATCAATTGTCAGGAGAATTTCCCGAGATTGGTGACCTTGTTGAGATTGCTGACATCAGGAAAACCAGGCGTTTCATCGATGAACATGTGAAGTCACGTTTTGATCGAGTTCGTGGTGTTGCCGATACGTTCTTGATGGGCGGTCAGGCCGAAGAGATGCAGGTGATCGTTGATCCGGAGCGACTCGCAGCTCGTGGGCTGACGATTGATGACTTACGTACCGCGCTGCGCAGCCGCAACAAGGACACATCCGGTGGTGAGATTTGGGATGGAAAACGTCGCTATGTTGTTCGGACACTCGGTCAGTTCTCGGCACCGACACAAATTGAACGCACGATCATTGCCACGCAGGATGATGTGACGACCTATGTCGGAGACGTAGCGAAGGTGCGGCTGGGTTACCGGCGGGCCACCGATTCGTATCGTCGCGGCGGAAGCGAATTGATCGGACTCGGAGTGCTTCCTGAAACCGGTTCCAATGTGTTGGAAATCGTTGACGAGTTGCGAGCCGTTTCGACAGAGCTCAATGAAGGGCTGCTTGCTCAGCGCGGGATGAAGCTCACTGAAGTCTGGAGCGACGCTGACTACATTGATTCGTCAGTAGGACTGGTCAAGCAGAATATCGTGATCGGTGGGATCCTTACCGTTTTGGTCTTGCTTGCTTTTCTGCGGAGTGCTCGTTCGACGATCGTCATCGCGATCGCTGTTCCCACCAGTATCGTTGGCACGTTTCTGATCTTGCGTTTGCTAGGTCGCTCCTTGAATGTTGTCAGTCTTGCCGGTCTAGCGTTTGCGGTTGGGATGATCGTTGACAACTCGGTGGTGGTCCTGGAGAACATCTATCGAAAATTCCAACGCGGAGCGACTCCGCGAGAGGCGGCAATCCAAGGCACGCGAGAGGTCTGGGGCGCTGTCCTGGCGTCTACGTTGACAACCTTGGCCGTCTTCGTTCCCGTTTTGTTTACTCAAGAGGAAGCCGGCCAGTTGTTTCGTGACATTGCCCTCGCGATCAGCGCCGCGGTGGGATTGTCATTGATTGTGTCCATCACGCTGATTCCGACGGCTTCGGCTCGGTTGTTAGCTTCGGGGCAGGATAGCGACCGTTCTGCGTCAAACACTGTTGTGGATCGTGCGGCAAAAGGGTTTGTTTGCTGGGTGGCCAATACAAATCAATGGCTACTGGCCAGTATGCTTCGTCGGCTGACAATTGTAACCGTGTTTGTTAGCGGTGCCCTTTTTGTTTGCTGGTGTCTGTTCCCAGATGTTGAATACTTGCCAGACGGAAACAAGGCTCGTGTGATGTGCAAGTTGCATCCGCCGCCTGGATACAACGTCGACAAGACAGAGGCCATTTCGCGGAAGCTCTTCGAGAAGTTTTTGCCGTACTGGGAGGTTGATCCTTCTTCGCCCGAGGCGCAGCAGCTTGATCTGCCAGCGCTAAGCGATCTACTTGTACGAGCTCAACCACACGAAGTGATGGTCCAGGTGCAAACGGAAGACCCGGCTAAAATTCGTCAGTGGATACCGGTTCTACAGTCTCTTTCGGCTGAGATCCCTGACATGCGTGGAAGCGCTTATCAGCTGAGCCTTTTCCCTGGCTCTTCACGCAAGATCGATATCGAATTAACAGGGCCAGATTTGGATGCGGTCATTCGTTTGGCCCAGCAGGTTCAGCAACGCATCGAAACCGCGATCCCTGACTCCAGAACTTCTGCGGTCCCGGGACTTTGGAATGCAAATCCGGAATTGCATGTGTTGCCCCACTGGGATCGGGTCGCTGAAGTAGGAATCAACGCGACGGAGCTGGGGTACATCGTGGATGCTCTGACGGACGGAGCGTTTGTGGCAGACTATACGACCGAGGGAGAGAAGATCGATCTGCGGATCATTGGCGATGGTAGTGATGCGTCCTATCTCCAGGATCTTGGCAATCGGACGGTTGTGACCCGAGACGCCAGTCTGGTAACACTGTCCTCGCTGGCAGAGTTCAAGATCAGCAGTGGTCCGCCGTCGATTCGTCACATTGAGCGACGCCGAGCGATCACCGTTGAAGTCCGTCCTCCTGATGGCGTCTCGCTGGGGCGAGCGTTGGAGGTGGTCCAGCGTGATGTAATCGATGTCATGAAAGCCGAGGGAGCACTCCCGGCCGGGTTACAAGTGTCTCTTGGCGGAACCGCGGACCGTCTTTCCGATTCCTGGCAAGCGATGCGGTTCAATCTGCTGTTAGCCTTAGTGATCACTTACTTGCTGATGGCGGGGCTGTTCGAATCGTGGGTCTATCCCCTGGTCATCATTTTGACAGTTCCCTTGGCGGCGGCAGGCGGAGTCGCTTGTCTTTGGTTGGCCAACTGGTGGACGGATCAACCGCTGGATATTATCACGATGTTGGGCTTCGTGATTCTGATTGGCACAGCAGTGAATAATGCTATCTTGATTGTCCATCATTCGATTGGCCACTTGAGCGCCGGGAAGCTGTCTTCCCAGGAAGCCGTTGTGGAGAGTGTTCGCAGTCGCATTCGGCCGATCTTTATGACCACCGGGACGACGGTGTTGGGGCTGTTTCCGCTGGTGGTGATGCCGGGTGCCGGCAGCGAGCTTTATCGAGGGCTTGGGTGTGTGGTCCTGGGCGGGTTGGTCGTTTCGACGATGTTGACGCTGTTCCTGGTTCCTAGCTTTTTCAGTCTTGTGATGGACGCGCGACAAGCAATGTCTCGCAAGTCGCTTTTAGCCGATCCGCCGATCCCTGTTGGAAATCATCTCAGTCCCCGTGAACAAGAGGCATCGGTGGCAAACCTGTCTGTCAGAGAATCGAATCTGTCATGAATTCAAATCCATCAAAAAGCTTCGGACACACGATGCAGCCGTTCGGTGTTTCCTGTTTCTGCCCGGCAAATGTTTGGCCTGTGCTGGGATTCGTGTACGGCGTGTTGATGTGCTCGTTGCCCGGCTGCGAGGCAACACCGACTGATAGCAGCGATGTGCCCGGCGTTGCTGCCACCTCACCTGCAACGGCGGTTCACGCTGAACCGGCGATCCGCGAAGAGGTTGTTTCGGAATCTATTTTGGTCGGAACCGTCAGTGCAATTCGTCGAAGTGTGGTTGGTAGCCCAGTCGATGGACGCGTGATTGCAGTGAACGTCGAGTCCGGTGACCTCGTTGCCGCCAACGAGGCTGAGGACGGCGTGTCACCTGCGGAGCCAATCGTAGAGTTGAGCGCGGAGACCATTGATGCAGAGATCGCTGCTGCGACGGCAGAACTGCAGCGTCTAGAGTACGAACTGGAGGAGCTTCGCAGCGGAAGCCGTCCTGAAGAAGTGGCCCGAGCGAAGGCAAATTGGGAGGCGTCCCAGGCGATCTTAGAGCTTGCCGATGCACGGCTGATGCGAAGTGAAAGTCTCAAGATCCGTAACGCGGCGTCCGGTGATGAATACGAATCCGCGGAGTCAGTGGCCGAGGCGGCAAGGCAGAAACTGGTGGCGTCCAAGGCGGATCATGATCTAATCATCGCTGGTCCCCGCCGGGAACAGATCGCTCAATCGGTCGCGAAAGTTGAAAAGCAAAAGCAAGAAGTCGCTCATCTGAACATTCTGCGGTCCTACCACACCATCGAGGCACCGTTTGCTGGTCACGTTGTCCAGAAACACACCGAAGTGGGCCAGTGGGTCAACCGTGGCGATCCTGTCGCCGAGGTTGTTTCTCTGGATCCCATTGATGTCGTAGTGCATGTTCCGGAGTCGCTTGTCAATGAGCTCAGGGCAGGAGATATTGTGCCGCTTTGGATAGCGGCCCTTCCCAATGGGGAGCGGACTCTTGAAGGGAAGATTCAAGGGATCGGGCCGAGTGCTGATCAGCGGGCGAGGACGTTCCCGGTTCGGATTCGTCTGCAGAACCCACAGCACGATGGAGTCTATTTGCTTCGCGACGGCATGCAGGCCAGGGCAACCGTTTATGGCGCGAAACGTTCCGCCATCACCGTCTCCAAAGACGCTCTGGTGCTGGGTGGACCCACGCCGGTGGTGATGGTTGTCAGCGAGTCGGAAGGTGGGAAAACGGTTGCGACGAAGGTTGAAGTAGCGATCGGAATTGCGCACGAGAGCTCCGTTGAGGTACTCGGTGACATTCAGGAAGGGCAGCACGTGATTATCGAAGGCAATGAACGCTTGCAGTCCGGGACAGAAGTCCGTTTGTTGAACTAGACGCTGCGAATCTTCGTCAGTATGAGTCGGTGCTATGGAAGACGCTTGGTGGTTGTGCAGGACGGGGCGTCGCGAATTCAGCTAGCTGGAGCGATCGCGTCATTGCTTTACTGGGCAAAGCGTATGACCGTCCAATCGTTCCAGGAAGTGGCCAAGAGATAGTGAGGTGGCCTGGGGTTTGGGGGCCACCTCAGCGAACTTGAATGCGTCGATGCAGAAAAGCTGGAACTGTTTTCGCCTGCGGAGCGATGGGAGGGAAAGGCGTTCGTTATGCTTGAGGGAGTTGAGGTTTACAGCTGTGTGTTGCACGAACAGGGAGAATAGAGATGAGTCAGTTGGTTCGAGGTCTGTGCTGGGGCCTGTTGGTTGTTGCCAGTCAGTCAATGCTTTCCCATGGACTGTTGGGGCAGGCGATGTTCTGCCAAGCGGATGAACCGGAAACAAAGTCCACGAAGTCCCTCGCGGAGCTAAACGCTTACTGGGCCGAGGTGTCTCGCAGTGTTGGAGAAGGAGATTTTGAAGGTTACACGGCGACCTGTCACACCGAGGGCGTGCTGGTCTCCGGTGTGAAGCAGACAAGCTATCCACTAACGCAGGCCTTGCAGCGATGGAAGTCCGGGTTCGATGCGACGCGGGCCAAACGCATGAAGGCCTCCGTGCAGTTTCGTTTCTCACAGCGTTTGCATGACGACACGACCGCTCATGAGACGGGGATCTTTCGTTACACCAGCACGGGCGAGGGCGATGAGGAGGTGGTTCAATACGTCAACTTTGAGGGTTTGCTGCGTAAGACAGCGACGGGTTGGAAGATCGTCATGGAGTACCAAAAGTCGATGGCCTCTGAGGAGGACTGGAACGCGCTGTCTGAACCAGACTCAGCGAGTGAATGAAGCGCCGTCGCAACGCCCGGTCTGGCAGAGCTTGCCATTCAACTGGGGAGTGTTTCGGCTCGGCTTGTTATCAAAGTTTCAGCCGCAGGTCGTCACAGGGCTGATTGAGATTCTCGCTCGGGGGAAGCAAATGCCGCGATCATGATGCCGTGCTTGCCGAAGTCTGTTCTCGGTCGCCAAATTGCACGCATCCTGTCGTCGGTCATTGGGCACAGTGTTCGCTCAGGCAGTGTTCGCTCAGGCAGTGTTCGCTCAGGCAGTGTTCGCTCAGGCAGTGTTCGCTCAGGCAGTGTTTTCTAATGCAGTGTGGTATCATGTGCGGTTTGCCGATGCAATGTGCTTTGCATTTGCCGCGACTCTAGACACGAGGTGGTTGTTCTGATGACAAAGCAAGGTCTGAAACGTTTGGTGACGCTCCCCTCGGAGATTCATGCTTCGGCGATTGTGAACCTGTTGGAAGATAACGGGGTCAAGGCGATGGCCGTTGGCGGATTCACCTCGGGGTTCAAGGCGGAGGCTCCGGGCTTTGTGGACGTGATGGTACTGCAGAGCGATTGGGTGGCGGCCAGTGGAGTGCTAACAGGTTTGGACGCTGCGGATCCTTTGGCCGGAGTCGTCGCTGGGGGCATCGCTGACCAGACTGAAGCGATGGCTAGTGCTGGCGTTGATGGGAGCGTCGCATCCGAGAGGCGTCAAAATCTGATTAGCGCGATCATCGCCGGATTGATGCTGCTGTGTCTGCTGACGCTGCTGATTGGACTGTTGCTGTAACATGGTTGCTGGGGTCAGCTGAAAGGTGGCGTGGCGAGGAATTTGTTTTCGTTCGGTTTGCGTCATGATCATGCTGGCATGTTCGTCAGCGGTGGTCGTTTGGCGGGTTGTTGAGGAACGTCTTGGTTGGGGCTTCGCACGGGAAATCGGCCGGGCGGAAGCATGGTGTAGACGGCCGATTTGCCAAAGTTTTTCTGTGGTCGGTTGAGTC
Organism: Stieleria bergensis; assembly: GCA_007745635.1. Taxonomy (GTDB): domain Bacteria; phylum Planctomycetota; class Planctomycetia; order Pirellulales; family Pirellulaceae; genus Stieleria; species Stieleria bergensis. Next base: position 3,572,703 of record CP036272.1, on the reverse strand, counting down.
ATCGGGTAAGATCTTGGCGGCTGATAGCGTCAATCAGTCATTGGCAGCTAGAGGTAAAGAGCTTTGTCAAACGATCAGCATGGATCGGACCGTCATTGAAAGGTTTTCTAGCATGGAAGATGCCGCCCACGACGCGATTGAGACGATCGCGTCCTCAGCGCCGGATTCTTGGATCGCGCGGTTGCAGGGGAATCAAGTTACCCGTGATGAAGCGATTGAGGAGCTGCGTAGGATTCTCTTGCGTGGCTTGTCGAAATCGTTCGGTGCTGGCAATTCGGTTGGAATGCACTTGGAGGACGTTGTTCAAGAAGCGTTGCTAAAAGTGCTTGAATCGCTCCAACAGTTTCAAGGCCGCAGTCGATTCACGACCTGGGCGATGACCATTGCAACGCGGATTGCCATTAGCAAACGTCGTCGCAAGCATTTTGCAGATGTCTCGTTGGACTCATTGAGCCGCGATCGCGGAACAACGTTTGACGTGACTTCGGTTGAACAGTCTCCAGCCGAGGTTGTGGATCAACAGGGCATGATTGCTGTCCTTCAGCAACTGATCGATGAAGTGTTGACGGATCGGCAGCGTGTCGCGATTCGTGCCTTGCTTGACGGCTTGCCAGTTGAAGTGATCGCGGCAAAGACCGATAGTAATCGGAACAGCGTCTACAAACTGATTCACGACGCAAAACTGAAACTTCGGTCTGGTTTAGAAGCCGCTGGTGTCGCCAGTGACGACTTGAATTTTGGAACCCACTGAGCGGAGCCTTATGATGAGCAAACTTACTGAACAGCAGCGGGCTCAGCTTTTACAGATGGTTCGTGATGCGAAGCAGGACTGCCTGGATTGCGATGGCTGCTTTGAGCATTTGGCCGAGTTCACGGAACTGGAATTGCTGGGGCAACCGATTCCCGAGGCGATGCAGATTGTCCAGTTGCATCTTGAACAGTGTCCCTGTTGTCAAGCTGAGCACAGCATGTTAATCGATGCCCTGCAGGCCATCGATGCAGAGGATTGATTTCGGCGTTTTGCCGGAAGGGGCTCGCAGCGCGATTGCGTCTGTATTGGGCTATTGAACACCGGCAGCAGAGCCGACTTTGTCGCCGGCTTGTTTCCACTGGGCTCTTAGTTGGTGACTGAGTTTGGTGACCAGAGCAGGGTGCTCAGCGGCAATGTTCGTGGTTTCTAGCGGATCGGTTTCGTGATCATAAAGCTCTGCATAGAGAGCTTCCGAGTCACGATCGCGATGGTCAAGCCAAAGCACCAATCGATAGCGATCGGTGCGCATGGTGTAACCCATCAGATGTTTTTCAAACAGTTCGCGGTCCCAGGAGGATCCCTGCTGTTTGATGATGCGTTGCTCGACGTCCGAGATCAGCGGGCCAAACCAAGTTTCTCGCATGGCGTCTGAGAGCGGGTTGGCTGCCCATTCGCGTAGTGCGGGATTAGGGTACTGGCTGTAGGCGGCCTGTTTCCAGGTCTGATCGGGATCATTCAATAGCGGGACAAAGCTTTTGCCTTCCACGTGCTGGGGACAGGGCACGCCTGATAGTTGGCAAAGAGTGGGGTAGATATCGACCAGTTCAACCAATGCGTCGGTGCCTTTGCCGCGTGTCTTCATGTTGGGCGTCCAGATCAACAGGGGAACGCGCGTCGCGATTTCATAGTTGGTGGCTTTTCCCCAGATGCCCATGTCGCCGAGGTGCCAGCCATGATCGCCCCAGACAATGATGATGGTGTTCTCACGTAGCCCTTGTTGTTCGAGAGCATCGATCAGCAGTCCAATCTGAGCATCGACATAGCTAACGCAGGCGAGGTAGGCATGCTTGAGTGTCCTTGCGAGCGGTTTGGGGAGGTCGCCGTGCTTGGGGATTCCATAGCGAGTCCGCAGCTCAAATGAGGCGTGCAGCCCCATTGCGGCTCCCGCTGTTGGCCCAATGGGTTGTGCGGACATCGGGATCTGTTTTGGATCGTACAAGTCCCAGTATTTGCTGGGGGCGGTCCAGTTCAGGTGAGGCCGATGAAATCCCATCGCGAGGAAGAATGGTTTCTTCGGATCCATTGCCATCTCCTTCATCGTCGCGATGGCCATTTGCGTGTTGTAACCGTCGTTGTAGGCATGGTCTGGCACATCTGCATTCTCGTATGCGGGCCCCTGTGCTAGGCCGCGTTTGGCTTGGTCGCCGTACTTGGCGATCATCGCTTTCAAGTTGCTGGCTTTTAGTTGGTTGTTTTTAGGCAGAGCATAGGGGCCGTTCGGCCGGGGAAGACCAGGGACTTTTCGAACCGCAGTGCGACTCCATGATTGCGCGTCATCCGTATCGCCACGGTGGAAGATTTTGCCGCAGTAAGCCGTTTCATATCCGTGCTGGATCAAGTGCTGCGGCAGCGTGACAATTTGGGGTTGCAGATCGCGCAGGGCAACGTAGTTATGGTACAAGCCGGTGGTGTCAGGCCGTGCTCCTGTCATCAGACTGGCTCGGGAGGGACGGCAGATTGCTTGTTGGCAATAGGCGCGGTGAAAGAGCAATCCGTCATCAGCCAGCGCATCCAAGTTTGGGCTCTGGGCAATCGGAGACCCATAGCATCCGAGTTCGGGACGCAGGTCGTCAACGGCAATGAACAGGATATTGGGACGCTGTTCCGCAGCGACCAGTCCCGCCCACATGGCGATCACGATGGGAACAATGAACAGATGACTCAGTCGAGAGGCAGGCGGATTATTCATATCCGAGTGGTTTACCCAGTTGATAAAGAGCGCGGATGGCTTGTGCGTCCAGAGCGGAATCCAGTAGCAACATGTCGTCGATTTTACCGTTCAAGTTTCGAACGGCGAACCATGGTGAATTGCGAAAGGGCTGTCCCCAATTGCCAAGTTCGGCGCCGCCGATACGCAACGTTTGGGGGACAAACTTCTGGGGGATGGTTTCTTCGCCAACGAGTTCACCGTTGACGTACTGGGACACCTTGCGTCCGTCCAGGTCATAGACAGCGGCCAAATGGATCCAGCGATCACGCATGGAATCATTCCATACGGGTTTGGTGAAATAGACACGGTGCAGGCCAGCGTCGGTCACGGGTTTGTCTTCAAAGCGAGTGTTCACCTTGATCTCTTGAGTGTCATCGACCATCACAGAGAACATCAAGCTGCCGTCGTTGCGAATTTGCCAGTGTGGCTCGCCATTTTCATAACCGTCGGCCATGAACAGGGCGTTGTACAGATTGTCTAGGCGATTGATGTTGACCCAGCAAGTGAAACTGAACGCCGAGAATTCTCCGTCAATGCGTGTGCGGACGCGAGAACCGGGCGATGAAAAGTCCAAGGCTGAAGACAGGGCAGGGAAGCGGCCATCATCAACTTGGACAGGTCCCACAATTTGTCCATCATTGAGCGAACCGGTGGGGCCGACATTCTGAACGGTGCGTCCCTGAATACATGACGTGATCGGGTAATAGGCGATCAAGTCGTCGCGGGCTGCGATGCTTTGAGTGGCTGATTGCCATCGTAGCCAATGCGAAGCCAAGGCGTCTTGGTACTTCAGTTGCAACTGCTTGGTGGTAAGGATCGATTCAAGGGCTGAATCAGTGGGTTGATCATGAGTCAGGCTTCGTCGTTGTCCGGTTAGCAAGTGGGTTCCGTCCAGCTGGCCACCGTCGATACGAATCTCGCCATCAATGACTTGCACGTCGGCGTTGCGATCGGAGACCACGACGGCAAATTCGGTTCCCAGGTCAACGATCTGTGTCTCGGCAGCATTGACTTTAAAGCCACGAGCCGCTGGGGGGACGGAAGCTCGCAAGCGACCGGTGTGCAAGGTGACCTCCCAGTCAGAGACAATGTCCAGGTCGGCGGGGCCTTCGATGACAACGCTGGCACCACAAAAGAAATCAATCTCGGCGACCCCGGCCGCGAATTGAAGTTTGCCTTGCGGCAGAACCTGGCCATCTTGAAATGGCGACTGCTGGTCCGTCCAGTTGATGTTTAGAGAACGACGCAGCGTGGCATGTCCGGATAACAGCGTTTCTGTTGAGTTGCCGGTCAGTCGGTTGCTGGTCGATGCATTCCAGCCTGCAAAGTAGGCGAGACTGGCGATGCAAAAGGCTAGTCCAGTTGCGAGCGCTAACTTCACCGGCCAACGTATCGCAGTTGCCGAGGGAGGCAGTGCTGGGGTGGGCAAGAACGAGCCGTTGTCGTCGCTCGCGGATTGTGAGGCAGCTGACAGAAACGCAGCCTGCTCCCTGATCGCCTGATGCAAATTGTTCGCACGCAGGTAAGCCAAACGCAGTTCAGCATCGTGAAGCATGGCATCCTGGAGACGCGCAAAGTCGGCTTCACTGATTCTGCCATCAAGTGCAGCATCGATGAGTTCGTGGGGGGCGGCTGTCATTGGCTTGCCTGGACGGTGATCCGATCTTGAACGCAAAGGAGCAGTTGTTTTCTCAGCCCATTCAGGACGGTGTAAAGCCGGCGCGGCTTCTGTCCCGTTTGGCGGGCCACGTCGGCAACGGATTGACCTGGCGAGTGCACGCTGAGGACAAGTTGTCGTTGACGTGGCGGAAGCTTTTGTAGGCAGGCCTGAACCGCTTGCCGCTCGGATTCCAAACGGTCCCATTCGTCGTGGACGGTGTCCGCCAACAGATGCACCAATTCCTCTTGAAAGACCAGTCGATCACGAGCTCGATCACGCTGCCAGGAAAGGACTTTGTAGCGAGCAATCACGTTCGCCCAGCGGACAAATTCTTCCGGCTCGTCGGGATCGCCTTGGCCGGTGAAGGTTTCGAACTTATTCCAGCACTCGATGGCGGTCTCTTGCATCACGTCATCAACGGCGTCGCTTGAATGCATGAGCATGGCGATGAACCGGCGAATCTGCTGGTCATAGCGGGCAAGCAGGGAGACGAAGGTTGCGTAATCGTCTTGCCGGTCATGGTTAGGGGTGTCGGCCATCAACCTGGGGCGTTTCGGAGGAAGATTCTGTGAAGAGCCAAGTCGGCAATGAAGCGACTAATTGGACTCCGCACTCACAGTATTCCGTCAACGCTTTAAATTACCGGTGGAATCTTCAGAAAAAAACGGGAAGGGTCGCTAATTCCCAGTCGCGGGTTCGGCCGCAGATTTTGCCTCTTGGTCTGCACTGGCGAGTTCGTGGTTGAGAATTTCCAGCAAGGTCTGCAGGAAGACGACCACCATGGGGCCAACCAGGATTCCAATGGGGCCAAAGACAGGGACGCCGCCCAGGACGCTGAGCAAGGCGACTAATGGATGCAGCTCGCTGTGGCCGTGCAACACCACCGCCTTGATCACATTGTCAATCTGGGAAACCAGTGCTGCTCCGTAGATGGCCAGCAAGGCCGCCGCCCAATAGTTTTGATCAACGACGGCAAGGTACAATGCCGCCGGTACCCAGACCGACGCGGCACCCAGAAAGGGGATCGGAGCCATCAGGGTTGTGATCATGAACAGCAGCACCCAGGATTCGAACCCGCAGGCAATGAATCCTATGGTCGCCAAAATGCCTTGTGCCAGTGCGCTTAAGATGCTTGCCAAGACAACGGCACGGCTGGTCTTGTCGAACTCCAGCAGCAACTGTCGCTCATACTCTTCTTCCAGCGGACTGAGTCGCATGATGGTTTGCAGCATCGATGGACCATCGACAAAGAAGAAGAAAACAGCGATGATCATGATGAACATCGCAAACAAGGTGTGCGTCACAATCTTGCCGGTTGCTCCGGAGATCTGTACAAACTTTGGCTGAATGAATTCACGGGCCGAGCGCAGGGCGCCCGCCAGTTCCTTTTCGCGGGGATTGGTCAACATTTTGGCTTGAGCGCGAATGCTGCCGCCCAGCGAGTCGTTGATCCAAGTGTTGATGGCTGCCGAAGCGGTCACGCTCTGGCTGTGGAACTGTTCTTCAACGGCGATTCGGTTGGAGGCCTCGGCCAGGCTTTCCTCGTCGTTGATGTTGGCTAACCCGGCTTGCTGTTCCAAGAGTTTGCGCAACTGTGCCAGTTGGTCGACCGCGTTTGCCGCCGCACTGCCCTCGGCCGGCGGAATGTCAGGGGACCGTTCTGAGACCTCGGCGTCCAGGTATTGGATCAACTGCTTTGCTTCGGCGATCTCGGTCTTGACTAAGTCTGGCTTGTCCCAATGATCCAAGGACGTTGCGATTTCGTCCAGTTGGTGGTACTGGTCCGAATGAGGAAGCACCAGGCCGAAACGCTCGCGGGTCGTTTCTAGGGTGCGTTGGAGGTTGTTTAGGTCTGTGCGTCGCACCAATCCCGTTAACTGACCAACCGCGATGGAGACTACCAGGCAGATCGGCAGCAGAACCATCAGCATGATCGACAATGTGGTGGCGAGTGCCGCCATCCGCGGGCGGTTACCAAACTTGTTGAGATACCACTGGTGCAGTGGCCGAAAGATCACCACCAGTGCCGCAGCCATAAACAGTGGAACAAAGAATCCCACCATGACTTTGTAAAACAACAGCCCAACAACGATGATCCCCCCCAGCAAAGCCAGGACTGACGTGACGCGTGAAAGACTAGGCAGTCCCGATTGTGCAAATCCGAAACCGCCACGCGTTGATTCGACGGGTTCGGCATCCTGGGGCTTTACCGTTTTCGGTGACTCGATGTCTCCCGAATCGTTCACTTTGCCGCCTGAGGTGTTGTTAGAATCGGTCACTGCGTTGGGCTCAGTTGGTAGACAGAATGATTTTCAGACGGGCATCAATTGGGGGTGTTTCAGGCGCGCGTGTCGCTCGTTTGTGGCGTCCTGCCCAAAACCGCGTGCGGAGAATGCGAAGGGTCACCGGCAAAGTCAACTCTGACGGTTCCCGCGAACGGGTTACCACTGTCCGGTTGCTTTGTCCGCATGCACGATCCGCTGGGCATCTTTGCTAATTCCGTACGCCAAGTTTGGCTGGTTCAGTTCCAGGAAAATCGCGTACTTTTGATGGACCGCATCACTGTAAACCACGGGCGCCAGGCTCAGACGCAGAAAGTGCACGGGTCTGCCATTCCAACGTTTTGTGAACACACCGGCCGCGAGGGTTGGCTCGGGTTTGAGTCCATAGAAGGATGTCATTGTTTGGGTGATCCGCCGATGATCACCGGTGAAGCCTTCAAAGGTGACACGTTGCAATTGAGCCGCACCGTCGAAATAGTAGGTGAGTGTGCCTGCAAGGTCATCAGCGCGCGTACCGGTGACAACGGGGACACGCATGCCTTTGAGACGCATGTCAGCCAATGTCGTGCTGATCCGCGAATACCGAGTCATCAGCGCGGCCGGTGTGAGATCGAAACGCAACAGTTCGCGAAAATCTTCCACGGGCCTGCCGGCAAGCGAAGGCCCTCCCTGATCGGCCGTGGGAATCCCGGTCAGTTCGGCCACTAACTCTGGATCGTAGCGGCTGCTCGAGAGCGTCGCATCACGAACGTTTTCAATATCGCCTAGCCGATTGGTGCTGGGGCTTGTGGGCGATTTTGAAGTGTCGCTGGCAGAGCTGCCGTCAAACAGAGTCGACACGGTGCTGATGGTGTCCTGCCCAAGATCGGTTTCATAAGACAAGATGGCTCCAATGGCCATCATGCCCAGACCAACAGGAGCAAAGCGTTTGGCGATTGTGGTAAGACTCATCGTGCATCCAAAATTGATAGCGAAACAATATCCCCTATCAATGTCGGCATGCCCGAGAGAGATCTTGTTGCCAAGATGCGTGGGCGGAATCAAATCCTCGCGGTGAGTCGGCAAGCAATGAACGTGCCGATCGTAGCTTTTGTTCGGTGGGTGGCGTTGGATGAAACGTCCCTAAGATTCCAATTCTTCCCAACGCTCGAACGCTGAGGATAATTCCGATTGGATTGATTCCAGCTCTTGAGTGGTCTTGGCGATCACGTCGCCCGGTTTCTGGTAGAAGCTAGGCTCGGCCATGGTTTCATGGATCTGAGCGACCTGCAGTTCAAGTTGTTCGATGCGTTCCGGCAGGGACTCCAGTTCACGCTTCTCTTTGTAAGAGAGTTTGCGTTTCTCCGGCTCGGTGCTGGTCGTCGCAGGAGGAGTTTCTTTGGTTGACTTCTTCGTCGCGGGTGGGGTTTCGGAAGCCTCTGTTTGGCGGCGCTGGACGGCGGCCTGCCATTCGTCGTAGCCGCCGACATAGGGGCGAATTGTTTCCTCTTCAAAAACGATCGTGCTGGTGACGACGTTGTTCAGAAAGCTCCGGTCGTGACTGACTAGCAGCACGGTGCCATCGTAATCGATCAGCAGTTCCTCAAGTAACTCCAGTGTCTCGCTGTCCAGGTCGTTAGTCGGTTCGTCCAGCACCAAGACGTTGGCGGGCTGGGTCATCAGTTTTGCCAGCAACGCACGGTTGCGTTCGCCACCACTAATGAACTTGACCTTTGTACGCGCTCGTTCGGGCGTGAAAAGATAGTCTTGCAAGTACCCCATGATGTGTTTGGTCTTGTTGCCAATCTTGATTTGGTCGGACGAATCCGCCACGTTCTCCTGAACTGTCAATTCGGGGTCAAGGGTGTCGCGAAGTTGATCAAAGTAGGCGACCTGAAGGTTTGTGCCTAGTTTGATCTCGCCCTGAGTCGGCTGGAGTTTCCCCAGCAAGAGTTTGAGCAGCGTTGACTTGCCCGCGCCATTGGGACCGATGATCCCCACCTTGTCACCACGCATCAGGACGCTGGAAAAGTCATCGATGATGCAATGATCACCGTAGCTGAAGCTGACTTCATCCAGTTTGGCGACCAAGGCACCACTGCGGATGGCGTCTTGGACTTCAATCTTTGCCGTGCCCTGACGGTTCTGGCGCTGGCTGCGTTGCGATCGCATCTCCTTGAGGCGTCTGACGCGTCCTTCGTTGCGCGTTCGACGCGCTTTGATGCCTTGGCGGATCCAAGCTTCTTCTTCGGCCAAGCGTTTGTCGAACAAGGCGTTTTGCTTTTCTTCCGCATGCAGTGCTGCTTCTTTGCGTTTCAGAAAAGTGGGATAGTCACAGGTCCAATCAAACAGGTTGCCGCGATCGACTTCCCAGATTCGAGTTGCCAAACGCTGAAGAAAACTGCGGTCGTGAGTGATGAACAGCAGTGTTTTGGGCCAGCGTGCCAGGAAGTCTTCGAGCCACAGGATGGATTCAATGTCCAAGTGGTTGGTGGGTTCGTCCAGCAGAAGCAAGTCGGGATCAGCAACGATGGCTTTGGCCAGCAGCACGCGGCGTTTCATTCCGCTGGACAGTGAAGCCACATCCGCGTCGGGATCCAGTTGCATTTTGGAGAGCGTCGATTCCACGGCGTGCTCGGCAGCCCAGCGAGTGGAGTCGTCGGCGACAAGAGCCGCATCGAATCCTTGAATCACGACTTCTGCGATCGTGCCGCTTAGATCATCGGGAACGTCCTGCGTCAGTCGCGCAACCTTGGCTTGGTCGGAGACTTGAATTTGCCCGTGATCCGGAGCAATGTCCCCGGCAAGCATTTTTAGCAGCGTGGTTTTGCCCGCGCCGTTTCGACCGAGCAAGCCGATGCGTTGCCCACGCTCGATTCGTGCTGTGACGTTGTCCAGCAGGTTGGGGCCGCGAAATCCGATCGAGACTTCTTCTAGAGTAATCAGTGCCATCGTTGCTGCTATTTCCTAAGATGCTCAAACTTGCAGTGTACGGATGACATCCGACACTGAGGAGGCATTGATTTCCGCCAGGGCTGCTGGCAACTGATCGACCAATCGCGTCGATAGCGTTGGGTCGTAGTAATTGGCTGTGCCGATTTGGACAGCCGAGGCACCGGTCACCAAGAACTGCATCACGTCATCAATATTGGCAATGCCACCGATACCGATGATGGGAATGTCGACCGCGCTGGCGACTTGGTGCACGCAACGCAGTGCGATGGGCTTGATTGCCGGCCCACTCAATCCGCCCATCCCGTTTCCAAGAATCGGCTTGCGTTTCTTCCAGTCGACAGCCATCGCCAAAACGGTATTGATCAGGCACACCGCATCGGCGCCGCCCTCCTGGGCCGCTTTGGCAATCTCGGCAATGCGAGTCACATTGGGAGTCAATTTGGCAAGAATCGGGACAGGGCAAGCCTTGCGAGCAGCGGCGACAACGTCATGGCAGGATGAGGCATTGGTGCCGAAGTCGATTCCACCGCTAACATTGGGGCAGGACAGATTCAGTTCGACGGCTGCGACTCCCAGTTGGCCGACAAGTTGAGCCAAACTGACAAAGTCGTCTTCGGTGCGTCCGGCAACGCTGACCACGATGGGTGTGTTAAGCGTTACTAAGTAGGGCAGGTGATGTTCGCAAAAAGCATCCACCCCGTCATTGTCCAGTCCGATGGCGTTTAAGAGACCACCGGTGGTTTCAACGGTCCGCCAGGGAGCGTTTCCGACGCGTGGTTCGGCAGTGATTGTTTTGGGAAGCACGCCACCGAGCTTGCTGACGTCGACGACCTCTTGCATCTCACGGGCATAACCAAAGGTCCCCGAGGCAACCATGATCGGGTTGGGCAATGCAAGGCGACCGAGCTTGGTCGATAGGTCGACGTTGGGGATCGGTTGATCGCTGTCAGTGGGAGTGGCTGTCGCTTGATTCATCGCTATCGCTATTCGTTTCAATTAAAGGTTGCTGGCACGATGTGGTGGAACGGTTTGGTCGATCAAACGCCTTTGGATCTCTGCCATCAGATGTTGCGCGACGGCTTCCTTGGTGTCGGTGATCTTGGTGACGATCGCGCCGCTGGGATCAATCAATTCGACCTCGTTGCGCTCGGCATCAATCGCCGCTGGACCATTGCTAACGATTAAGTCGCAATGCTTCTTTTCAAGCTTCACGATGGCCCGGAAGTGACGGTCCTCTGATTCCAAGGCAAATCCCACGACCCATTGGTGCGGCTGCTTGGCTTGACCGAGAGTGGCGACGACGTCGGGAGTTTCGATCAGTTGCAGCTGCAACGGCTGACCGGTTTTCGCTATTTTTTCGGCTTCGATAAATTTGGGCATGTAGTCGCAAGGGGCAGCGGCACCAATCATGCCATCACACTGGGGAAACCAGCGACTGCTTTCACGCAGCATGTCATCCGTGCTAACGACGGGAATCACTGTGGCTTGCGAGGGGTACTCGATCGAGACAGGCCCCGAGACCAGGATCACCTGGTGGCCTTGGTCGATCGCAGCCTGGGCAAGGGCGGCGCCCATGCGACCGCTGGATGCGTTTGACAAATAACGCACCGGGTCCAGGTACTGACGCGTCGGCCCGGATGTGATCAAGATTTTCGCCACGACTAGTATTCTTTCAGAGCTCGGCTAATCAAAACATTTAAGGTACTAGTTTCGATGTTCATTTTGGCAGCCGCCAGGGCAAACAGCCGTTTTTCGCTTTCATCAAGGACACCGTCGGCAGCCATCATCCGCACAAGGTCCACCATCAAGGCTTCACAAGTCTGGCGATCGCTGGGCAGATGCAGGGCGGCATCGTCATCCAATCCGTAGCGAATCGCCTGCTGAAGTTCCAGTTCGCCGAGCTCCAGTTCGCCGCAGCGGTCCGCGAACAACGCCACTTCTCGTTGCGCAAAGTAGCCATCGGCCATGGCCATTACGACCAAGTTCCGTAGTCGGCGGATTCGATCGCTGCGGCTGCTGTGACTGCTCATTTGGGCATCTTACCCAGTGCTCGCCCGCTTGCCTAGCGGAACGCTGTCCGCTGGTTTGATGGGTAGCACGGCGAAGAGGACTCGCATGGATTGGAATCTTACCGAGCAGACCGAAGGAAGATGCCATCGAAGTGGCGGCATCCGGTCAGATTGGCGCTGACAGCGCTGGCAGGGCTTTGGTAGTCAACAAGCAAGATTGTTGTCAAGGCAGCGTTTTGTGCTGCGAGCCACCTTATGATTACTTGCTCTGCCCGTGTTTCGATTGTTCATTGCCACAGCTTTTCGTGCCTCTTGTGTTCGGCAACTGGGTTTGTCGCTGCCGTTTCTGTTGTCGCTGGCTGTTGTTGCACTGCCAGCAGATGCCGACGATTCCCCCTCCAGTCACGTTGACCATCAACCGCTGGCGACCGCTGTGTTTCAGCTGGATGTGCTGCCGGCAGTGACCGAGAACTTGCCGGCGGCATCTGAGGATACCGAGGAGCCCGTCGATAGCGAAACGGTGTTGGCCCCAGACGGAGAAGCAGCGGAGGGTGGCGAAACGGACAGAGAAGCAGCGGAATCGAATTCAGATTCACACGAAAGCGTTTTCCAAACCGTTGGCTTTCTAAAACAACCGGCCTTCACGCAGTCACAGGTCTATCGACCGATCGCGAAAGGATTTAGCTGGATGGCAGCCGATTGGAGCGGTGCGGCTGAGTTTGGCATCGATGGCAGTAGCGGGAACTCAGATACCTTGGCGATGCAAACAGGGATTGATCTGAAACGCGCCAATGAGTTTCGCGTGATCGAGATCGACGTGGCTTATCGAAATGCCTCCAATACGGGGATTCGATCAGAGAATAACGGGCGATTCAATTGGAGTTATGAGCGATTGCATCAGAACACGGCTTGGAGTGCGTTTGCCAAAGCCAGTGTGGAGTGGGATCAATTTAAAGCCTTTGATTCGCGTCTGAATATGAACGCTGGTTTGGGGTACGATTGGATTCGCGAAGACAAACGCCGGTTGACCGGACGTCTGGGTGCCGGTGCGTCGCGCGAGTTTGGTGGCCCCGACGATTCGTGGACTCCTGAAGCCGTCGCTTCGATCGAAGGCTTTTGGGAAATCAACGGGTACAACGAAATCAACGGCAAGTTGGAATACTTCCCCAGTTGGAATGATCTGAGCGACTATCGTGTGGTCAGCGAAGCGAACTGGGATCTGTTGCTGACCGCCGATGACGCGCTCACACTGCGACTATCGATCACCGATCGTTACGACAGCACTCCGCAGGGAGCTCGTCCAAACGATTTCTATTACACCGCATTGTTGCGTTATAAGTTTTAGTCTGCCTGGAGTGTCCCCGAGTATTCGCGGGCCGTTAGGCCCGTTTTTGGGGTGCGGCGCCGAACGCCAAAACGGCTGATGGGAGTGTGGCTATTGCCAGAACTGGATGGCGTCCTCGCGTGGGATCCAGCCTTGCTGGTTCTGGGCGGTCTCAATTTGCAGCCAACCTGAGCGTTGTTCGAGAATGTTGACTTGCACGCCGTCTGCACTGGCGATCTCGGCGACTCGGTCAAATTCTTGCCCATCACCGCTATGAAGCACAACTTGTTTGGATACAAGCACGGCTTGAAAATTCGTGTGCTTGGTTTCGCTGGCCAGCCACAGTGAGATCGCCGACACCGCCAGCAAAATGAACGGCCCAATTGCCAAGATTCGTACTGGGAACGTTGGGCGAAAGATCCAGACGAACAGCAGTGCCCAGAATAGCAGAGAGGATAACGCCAGTAGGCCGAGCATCACCGTGCGGCCGGTCGCTGCGAGTAGTGCTTGGTTGAAATAGGAGACGACATCCAGGACGTTGGCTCGCTTTTCCAATGGCATTTCTGATTCCCCCGACCGTTTGGATTCGACGACGGCCATCACAGCATCCAGGTTGGTTTTTAACTGGCGGTCAAGTGGATTCAGTGCTAGGCCATTCTGGTAGTTGGCAATCGCGGCGCCCAGTCTTCCGGACTGAAAGCATGCATTGCCTTGATTTTGAAACAGCTGCGCACTGTGCACACCGGCGTCAATTAACAGTTGATACTTTGCCATCGCGGTGGAGAGAAGCTCGTTTGCTTCGGCTCGATCTGTTTCGATGACCGCCATTGCCTGTCGATAAGTCTGCGTTGCCTCGTCGAGGATCACCTGTTGCTGTTCGCCGGTGAGGGCGATCGAGTGACTGTGTTGAGGCGTTGTCGATTCGGCATGGAGCGTCTCGGGAGCAATGGATTGCAGCCCAAGAGCAAGAAGAACCAGCAAGCCTTGTGCGGGAGCAGGGTTCGTGGATTTATCCGCTGGCTTACGAGAGGTGGATAAAGCGGGACGGACGTCGGATTTGCGATTGCGACGAAGCCCTGAATCGAGCCGATCGACTAAGTGGAAGAGACGCTGTCGACTGCTGGAGAGATCAACGTGCTCGGCGATGCCGCTGTGTCGACGGGTGCAGGCGTTCCACTCGGTCTCGAAGGCCAAAGCTAGTTCGCGGAAACCCGCCAGACGCAGAGCACCGATCGCACTCTGCATGCCACGAAGTTGCTTGCGTTCCAATCCATTGGCAATGAACCGAACCAGCGCGGTTTCGATGTCCGCCAGGCTCTGAGCTCGTTCGAGATCGGACTGGCAACGCGTTCGCTCGGACAGAATGCAGCTCCGAAGAGACGCCCAGGCTGTTCGGAAAACGGAGGTTCGGACGGCCAAGAAGGTCACGAGCCACACCAATGCGGGAACGACGATCAACGCCAGCCACCCGCTTGCAGGGGTGTCAAATCGCTGTGATTCCAGAACGCTCGCTGAATCAGAGTTGTCAAAGTTGGGCTGCAGAACGACATTCGATGGGTCGCCATCCTCTGCCGCTTGATGATTGCTGACGATCTGATCAAAAGCGAGAACTTCACCTTTGGCAACCGTAATGGGAATCGGCTCGCTGTAAACCGTCTTATACGACTTTGTTTGCGGATGGAAAAAGCTGAACGGGATGGCCGGAATTTCGGTGATGGACTCGTTGCGTGGACGGACCGTCGTGAGAAACACTTTTGAATCGTCATGAACAAAGCCTCCCGGTGAATCGTCGGCAACCTTGAACCCGTCTGTCAGAGACGTGAGTTGCGCCAGGGGAGGCGACTGGACCAACTCCATCGGTCCGTCCCCGAAAATGCCAATCCGCAGTTCGATGGGATCACCGGCGTTGACACTCTTGGGCCCGGCCTCGGTTAGGATTCGATACGAGCCCACCGCGCCGCGATAGCCCTCAGGTCGCCCCTCAGTCGGGATTGGCAAGATGGTGGTTTCATCGACGGAGGCTTGGGCCGAGATGGGGCGTACCGCGGTTACGGCCAGGCGATTGCGAAAGGGAGATGCGAAGCCGTCTTCGTCCATTAACTGGGACAGACGTGACCCTCCAAAGGGACCGCCGCGAAACATGCTGTCGAAGGGGTCTCTCGCGCGGCCAATTTCTGTGGGGTAATTAACCACGACTCGAAGGTCACCGGCATCAATCTTGCCCGGACGGCGGGGATACAGTGTGGTGTCGATTTCGTACAGGTAGTAGGCACGCTCATTTCCATCGTCGTCGGTGCGCAGCACCTCCCGGCCCCCGGGACGCTGGCCATTTGAGTCCAGTTCCTGCATTCGATCCCCAAAGCTTCCCCAGTTGGTTTGCTGGGAGACGGTGTTCCACATATTACCGGCATCGAGCTTGATGTTATTCTCGCGATCAATGTAGGGTTTGATCCAGATTTTTAGTGTCTGGACCAGTGCTTGGCCGACATAGACTTGGCTTGCGCCGCCTTCGACTTCCACGAACAGTAGGTCACCTGTTTCACTCTTGGAGGCCACAAAACGCTGTGCTTCGGTGCGCAGTGTCTTCCCCCCGACCTTCATCTCCAAAGGCGGTAGCTCAAACGTGCCTTCACGTTCCGGTGTGATGGTGTATGTGATGGAGACGATGTTCATCCGTGTGACCCGACCATTCAGATTGGTCGTTTGGCGGATCGTCCTGGGAGCTCCATCGCGTCGAATCTGGCAACCATCGATCACCGGTGTTGCGGGCAATTCGTATTCGTCATCGACCGCGGCTTGGAGGGTCAATGTGATCGCTGAATCCACATAGGTTTCCCGCGTCGAGAGTTGAACGGCAATTTGCTGCGCTGTTGCTGTGCCAATGGCAACAGCTTGCAATGACAGTGCAGCAAGAAGGATGATAAAGCGGTTCATTGGCAATTCGATGGAATGAATGGCTCGTGAGTTGTTCGTGGAATCACCAGTCGCGGGCGACAGGAATGCTGCGGCTGCGCTCACGACGTTCTTGCGTCAAACGCCGGATCATGTCGCGGTCGCGAACCGATTGCAGTAGTTTCAGTGCCTCTTCGCGAGTCATTGGTCGCTCGTCCTCCGTTTCGCCAGACACAGCTGTCCCCTGGGCCGGTGGCTGGTTGTCGTTTTCGCTGGTCAGTTCACCAGTGGCTGTATTGGGGCGATCCTCCGGCTTGTCTTCCGAGTCAGCATCATCAGCTGGCTTCGAGGCACCATTCCCATCCTGCTCGGGCGACTCCTGTGGATCATCTTGTTGACCCTGCATGCTTTGGCTTTGCTGATCTTGGCTTTGCTGATCTTGGCTTTGCTGATCTTGGCTTTGCTGATCTTGGCTTTGCTGATCTTGGCTTTGCTGATCTTGGNTTTGCTGATCTTGGTTTTGCTGATCTTGGTTTTGCTGATCTTGGTTTTGCTGATCTTGGTTTTGCTGATCTTGGTTTTGCTGATCTTGGTTTTGCTGATCTTGGTTTTGTTGGTCTTGGTTTTGTTGGTCTTGGTTTTGTTGGTCCAATTGGTCCAGCAAGTTGACGGCGAGTTCGATGTTCGCCCGGGCGTCGGCGTTGGTGGAGTCCAGTCGAAGGGCACTGCGATAGTTGGTGATTGCTTGGTTTAAGAGCTCAATCGCTTCGTCAGGAGCCTCTTGTTGCTGTTGCAGTGCCTCGCTGTAGCGGCAATTTCCCAAGTTGTATCGACTGTCAGATGCCACTTGAGTGTCGGAGGATTTCGACGTCGCTTCAAAGAGTTCAGCGGCAGGACTGATGTCACCGTTTTTAAAGTGGGCAACGGCTAGGTTGTAGTTCAAGTGGTCGCGTTGCGAGGCGCTGGCCTTCAGTGCTTGGTATTCCTCAATGGCGGGTTCGTATTCACCTTGTTGGACAAGCTTGTTGGCAGCGTTGATCTTTGCGGCGAATGGTTCGGGTTCCTGCGCTGTGACCCACGCTGGTGCGATCAACAGGGAGGCGAATAAATAGAGTGCATGCTTCATCTAGACATTCCTTTATGCGGCATGTGTGCCAGACGGCTGGTCTGTGGATGAATGGTGTTCACGACTGTTCTGCGGCAGATTGACCCGCGTGTCTTTGTGATGTTTTGCTTTGGCGGTGCTGACCCAGATTTCCAGCATCAGCAGAATCAACGCTGGGATGGCAAACCACTGGAAACGCGGTGTGTACGCATCGATGGTCGCGCTTTTAAACTCTGTCTGTGGGACGTTGGCGACGTATTGGTGATACACATCCGCCATATTGACCTGTTTGGTTTCTGCTGGGATGTAGGCACCGTCGGTTTCGGTCGCGATCTCTTTCAAGATCGAGCCGTTCAGTTTGGACCAAACCTGTTGGCCCTCATGCTGAACAAACTGATTGAACTTGTCCTGTTGATCGGGGATTCGAGCCCCTTTTTCGAAGTCACCGAGTCCGATGGTGAAAATCCGCACGCCGTTCTCTTCGTGCAGTTGTTTGGCGATCGTGACGGGGTCGCTCTCTTGGTCCTCTCCGTCAGTCAGGATGACCATGGCTTTGTGATCATTGTCGATTGAGATGAATCCTGAAGCGGCCGATTCAATGGCTTGCCCAAGTTTGGAACCACCACGTTTTAAGGTGTGTGGTCCCACGCTTTTTAGGCTGTCGCGGAAATCGTCGTAGTGCGTTGTCATGGGCACGACTTGGCGAGTGTCGCCAGCGAAGGCGACCAAGCCGATGCGATCGCCTGCCATTTCCGCGATCATGTCCAAGATCTGTTGTTTGGCACGTTCAAGGCGGTTTGGTGTGGCGTCTTCGGCCAACATGCTGCGTGAGACATCCAGCAGAAACATGACCTCGATGCCTTTTTGAGGCACTTCACGGCGAGTCTTTCCCCAGCGGATGTCCAGCATCGCCAAGGCAAGGCAGATCAAAGCGGTCCCGACCAGAAGCCCCGACCAGAGATGTCTACGGCCAACGAGTCGGCGCTGTCCACCGGTCCGCGATGAAAATTGAAGGGCAGCCCGGCGCCGCGCATCGAGAGCGTAGCCAGCGATCAGGAAACCAGCCAAGACTGGAACGATCAGCCAGAGACTGGCGGGGTGACCCATTTGCACATCGGGATTCATGACAATTCCCTCAACCAGGTTTCTTGTAGGACCCAGCGCAGGAGCAGCAACAGGAAGGCTAGCAGCAACAGCGGTGGAATGGAAAACCCTGCGACGCGGTAATCTTGTACGGCTAGCTCGCGATAGTCCACGTAATGTTGAGCCTCGACCTTGGTCTTTTCCAGGGCGTCAATTTCGCGGTAGATGTTCTCAAGCGAATCGGTGTCCACGGCGCGAAAATACTTGCCGCCCGTTGCCTGAGCCACTTTCGTGAGCGTGTCTTCGTCGATATTCACATCGATCATTCTCAGGAACTTACGTCCGCTAAAACGGTCGATCACGGGAACGGGCGCCTGTCCCTTGGTGCCGACACCGATGGTGTAAATTTTCACGTCGAGTGTTTGAGCCAGTTCGGCGGCTTGGACGGGATCCATGTCGCCGGCATTGTTTTCGCCATCGGTTAGGAGGATGATGATCTTGCTTTTAACTTTGTCTTTCTGACGGTTGTCCAGTGCGACCAGTTTCTCCACGGCCAATGAGATAGCGTCGCCGATCGCCGTGCCGTCTTCTGCCTGTGAGTTGACGATCTCGGTGTTGTCGAGCTGGTTGACCAAGAACTGGTGGTCTAGCGTCGGCGGTGTCTTGGCGTCGGCGTAACCAGCGAAGCTAACCAGGCCAACAAGATCACTCACACGGCCTTCCAGATCGTCGCTTCCGTTGACAAACTTTGTGACGACGTTTTTGATTGCGGTCAAGCGATCAACGTTTTCGCCATCAAGTTTAAAGTCCAGCGCCTGCATGCTTCCGCTGCGGTCGATGACGATTTCGATGGCGATGCCCTCTGAATCGATGAACGTCTGTGATCTCCCTTCACGAGGACGTGCAATGGCGATGATCAAGAAAACGAGCGCAGCGATGGTGAGTGCAGGTGGCAGCCATGCCAGACGCTGGCGCAGCGTCGGTCGCAGTTGTTTGGCAAGACCGACGCTGCTGAAACGAATGCCAGGTTGAGAGCGTCGCGCAAAGACTCTCCACGCAGCAAACGGCACAAGCAGTAACAGCAATAACAGCCAAGGGTGAGCAAACATCAGCAGTCTCCGAGGTTATCCAGTGGAAACCGGTGGTTCGTTGAGATTCATGTCAGCGGCGGTGGTTGGTTTGGGGGATGATGAAACGCTGTGTGTTTGATCCAGTTGCGTGGCGGTTGTCTTGATCAGCGTTTCCGCTCGATCGGTTAGACGTGCCAGTTCGCCGGGGCCGATGGCTAGGCCGGCAAAGCTTGTTAACTCGATGGTATCGAAGATCGATTGATACTCCGTCAGCAACTCATCGCACAGGCCGTTTTGCTCCGCCAACGAGTTCATGAACTGTTCGCCGGAGAGACTTGCAGCATTGATCCCGAGTTCCAGCTCTGCGTACTCGCGTAGGATCGCTGAAATCTCGCTGGTGACAAGTTGAGCGTGACCTTCGACGATGACGCCGGAATCACGCAGCACCTCAATTTCTCTCAAGGCCCAGTCTTGTGCGCTGATCGATGGTCGGCGTCGCTTGAAAGCCAGTAGCGCCAACGCGAGAAAAAAAGCGACACCGCCACCCAATGCCCAACGATGCCACTTGGGATCGGGGGAAGGTAGAGGTTCATTGAGATCAATGACGGAACGGACGGCGCGAGGCTGGCTGGTGTCTGGACGATTCTCTAGGACGCTGACGACATCAATGGTCAGCGGTTCGGAGAGCAGCGTTTTTCCCTGTTCGTCGATAGCGACGGTGGCCTGTAGCGGCGGGATCTCTTGTTGTCCCGTGCGAATGGTTTCCAGTGTGACCCGCCGAACCCATTGGCGTTTTGTCGCTTCACCATCAATCGGCAGATCAAGGCGATCCGTGATTTCTGTCACCTCAAATTTGCCGAGCTTCGCAGAAATCTCTGGCAGCCGCACACGAGCCCCCTTGGGAGCGATCACGGTGATTGACACCGAAAACGGCTGCGCGACCTGAACGGAGGTTTCAGAGAGACGCGCATCAAATGTTACCTGTTCCAATTTGGAACTTGCCAGGACGCCGGCGCTGTCCTGCGCTAGGGCGCGCGGAGCGGTTGCGATGTGGCTGCAGCACAGCAACGCCACAAACAACTGGCACCCTTTCGCGATCCACCAAGACCAACGGCGCATCATCGTCGTGCCTCGCGTTGATGAAAGTATTTCCGTAACGTCTCGACAACGTCACCATCGGTAGTGACATGAATGGGAGCCAGTTTGATGCGGCGGAACAGGCGATCGCGTTCTTCACTCTGCTGCCGAGCGAGTTTTTCGAACAGTTGTCGATTCTTGCGGTTGGAGGTGTCCAGACGGATCGTTTCACCAGACTCGGCATCACGCAGCTTGATCATGCCTACGTTGGGCATGTTGATCTCTCGAGGATCATGAACGACGATCGGTACGATATCGTGTTTGCGACCGCTGATTTTTAACACTGATTCGTAATCGTTGTCGATGAAGTCACTAATGAGGAACACGACAGTTCTTCGTTTGCAAGTGCGGTTCAAATGTTGCAGTGCTTGCTTGATGCTGGTTCCTGATCCGACGGGGGAGCAATAGAGCAACTCGTGAATCAATCGCAGGACGTGACGCGGTCCCTTGCGCGGCGGGATGGACTTTTCAACATCATCTGTAAACAGAGTCAGGCCGACCTTGTCGTTGTTGCGAATGGCGCTCATCGCCAGTGTCGCGCCCAGTTCCGCCACGATGTCTCGCTTGGTTTGTTCGCCGGTTCCGAACGCTTGAGAGGCACTGAGGTCGACCAGGAGCATGACCGAGAGCTCTCGCTCTTCATGGAACAGTTTGATGAATGGTTGATCGCTTCGTGCCGTCACGTTCCAATCGATGGCGCGAACGTCATCGCCAACCTGGTAAGGCCGAACCTCTTCAAACTCGATCCCGCGTCCCTTAAAGGCCGAGTGCCAATTGCCAGCGAGCAACTCGTCTACCTTGTGAGAGGTGCGAATCTGGATGCGACGAATTTTCTGCAGGACTTCTTTGGGGACCATGGCGACTTCACATGGGTGTTGCGGCGCTCAGCGAATCGGAACGATCGTGCAACGGAGTCAGGGCGCCTGAACGCGATCCAAAATCTCTTGAACGATCGCTTCGCTTGTTCGCTCTTCGGCCTCAGCTTCGTAGGTCACGATCACTCGGTGACGCAAGACGTCCAAGCCGATGGCTTTCACGTCCTGTGGTGTTGCATAGCCGCGGCCGGAGAGGAACGCATTTGCTTTGGCGGCTAATGCCAAATTGATCGTAGCCCGAGGGGATCCGCCGAATTGAATCAGGTCAGCCAGATCAAGCCCGTAGGCCTGTGGGGTGCGAGTCGCCATGACGAGGTCGACGATGTAGTTCTCCACGTTTTCAGCCACGTACACTTGATCGACCAACCGACGAGCCGCCATGATCTCGGCGGGCGTGGTAACGGCTTTAACATCGAACTTGGTGTGCGTTTTGCTCATGCGGCGAAGAATCTCCAGCTCTTCATCACGAGTTGGATATTCGACCACCACCTTTAGCATAAACCGGTCTGTCTGGGCTTCCGGCAGCGGGTACGTTCCCTCTTGTTCGACCGGGTTCTGAGTCGCCATCACGAGGAAGGGTTCATCCAATGGGAAGGTTTCACTGCCGATTGTGACCTGGCCTTCCTGCATGGCTTCCAGCAGGGCGCTTTGGACTTTCGCGGGCGCCCGATTGATCTCGTCTGCCAAGATAAGGTTGGAAAAAATCGGGCCTTTCTGGACCACGAAGGTTTGGTCTTGGGGCCGATAGACTAGGGTTCCAATTAAGTCGGCCGGCAGCAAGTCGGGAGTGAATTGCAAGCGTTGGAAGCCGGTGTCGATTGCTTTCGCAAGATTGGCCACCGCAGTGGTCTTGGCCAGCCCGGGGACACCCTCAATCAGCAAGTGGCCGCCGGTAAGTAAACCGATCAGCATTCGATGGACCAGTTGCTCTTGCCCGACAAGCACTTGATTGACTTGTCCAACGATCCGCTGAAAGGGTTCGCTCTGTTGCTTGATTTGTGCGGTCAAAGCATTGATCGCTTCGTGAGAAACCGTTTCCGCGGCCATCGTATCCCCTTGTGAAACTGAATCCAATCAACTGAAAGGTGTGGTCATTCCATTGATCCTACGCCGCAAAACATCAGACGGTTTGCGGCGGCCAGGCGCCAAATAGGGAAGATATCCGTCACTGCCGTGCTGAGCAAGATCAAACAGGCTGTTCGATGCGTGCCGGACAGGGCGCGATCGGATTGTTGAGGCTGCCGATTGGTCGACAAAGCCTACGCGTTCGCTGCTGCAAAGCGGCGGTTTCGTGTCAACATTGAAGCGTCGACACAGGCACAAACTCAGTCGGTTGATGCCGGCGGCAACTGATCAACCATGCCCGCGTCGGTGCGTTTGAGTTCTCTGACCATTGACTGACGGAACTGCAGTAGCAACTCACGGTGCTGAGGGGATTGCGCCAAATTGGTCAACTCCTCAGGATCCTGCTGCATTTGGTACAGCTCTTCCGTTTCGCCGCTGACCAGGTTCCGAATGTACTTGTACTTGCCTTCGGAGAGCATCACATACCAGGGAACGCCGGGACCATGGTAGAGCGCTGGGTCGTCGTTGTCTGGAATTGTATTCGTTGCCGATCCATATTGTCTGCCGGTGTGAACTAGCATAGCGGGGTGTTGCCATTGTTTGGGTTGTTTGCCAAGCAGTGGACTGAGATCGTGTCCGTGCATTTTCCAAGGCGGTTCGATTCCGGCCTGAGCGAAGAAGGTTGGCGGTAGGTCAACGCCGCTGACGGGTGCCGTGATGACTCGTCCCGCACTGGGTTCCGCTTGCTGGCCAGGCAAGCGAATGATCAGAGGTGCTTCCACCGTCGCCCGGTACGGTGCGACTTTGGATTTGAATCCGTGTTGCCCCCATGCAAAGCCCTGATCGGAAGTGTAGACGATCAGAGTGTCTTGGTCCTGTCCCGTTTCATCCAGCACTTGCATCAGTCGGCCGACGTTTTCATCAATGGCAACCACACCTTGATGATACTGCCTGACCCAATCCTTGAGCTTTCGGCCAGCCATGTCTTTCATCCCGACAGGAGGCTTATCACGGACCTTGCGTTCAACCGGCAGGCCGTCTGGCCCCGGTTCCCAAAACGCTGCATCGCGGATGTACTGGGGCTTGCCCGGACGCGGTGGATAAACATCCGCTGGCACAGGCACGTCAATGTCTTTGTAATCGTCTAAATGGCGATCCGCTGGAGTGAACGGTCCATGAACAGCGCCGTAACAGAGCCAGAGGTACCAGGGTTTGTCCTCTTCACGTCCCTCGCCACGGATGTAATCCATTGCCCAGTCAGTGTACTTGTCCGTGGTGTAACCTTTGACCAGTTCCGGTGGTCCACCGTTTTTGCTGATGAGTTGATTGTCATAGTAAAACGGCGCGTTGGCGGGATGGCGGGGGCGATTCCAGACGATCTGGTGGTCCCAGTCTCGACCGTAGCCCGCATCCACTCCGGTGTGCCATTTTCCGATATGAGCGGTGGTGTAGCCTTGTTGACGGAAGACGGAGGGCCAGAACCGACATTGCGCCGGATCGTATGCGCTGCCTGGGTATTCGCCTTCCATGCGCATGGATTCAATTCCGTGCTGGTGCAAGCCAGTCAGCATGGTCGCACGAGACGGCATGCACCAGGAACCGATATACGCATGGTTGAACCGCACGCCTTGCTTGGCCAATGCGTCGATATTGGGAGTGCGGACCCAATCGTAGGCGTCAGGATAGCAGCCAACGGTGCGGGTTGATTGGTCATCGGTATAGATGAACAGGATGTTCGGTGGCTTGGCTTGAGTGTTGCGGGCGGTCAGGAGAAATGCCAAAGTAAGAATGGCAACGCCAAGTTGCAATCGGTTGTTCATCAAGTCGCCTTCAACAAGAATAGGACGGCAGAGCAGGCTGGTTGGGATCAGCGTTGATCTTCGGTTTCGAGAAGCAATGATAGCATAGTTGCCAGACGCTGGGGCGGTCGGAAACACGCTGCCCGTTTGCACGTTTAGACAGCTTTTCACGTCGCGGCAGCCAGCCAGCGGTGAACTTGGCTGCGGTGAGTCAACGTCTGGGCCGTCGCACTAGCGGATGGCTTGCAATGACTGTCACAGCATCGGTCTGATGCCGGAACGGTGATCGGTCGCAAGATGTGTGCCAGGGACTGTGGTGGCCGGACTATCCGTCAATCGGATGGTCTTTGCCTAATTCAAATGACTTCGCGGGTGTGTTCCCGTTGCCCTCTTTGGCGGCAGAGCGTTCCTTGAGTGTCTGGCGCGTCTTCCGCAACCAAAACCAGGAGATGGGGCCAAAGACAAACGTCGTGATGGCCAGAAGCATGCTGGCAATGGACAAGGATTGAAAGACGCCCAGTGTGAGGCCATCAATCCAGCCCGCGATGATTGGCCAAGCGAATCCGCCGCACATCAGAAGAGAAGCAAAGGAAATCAAGTGGCAACGTCTGCGCCACCGTAACCACTCTTTCTGGTACGTTCGATGAAATTCCGGCCACGTGGATGATTCCGATGGGGGGTTTTCGCTGAGATCAACGGGCCGGTAGGGATTCTGTTCGGGATGATCGCTCATACCGATCATTGTAGCCGATCAGTGAGTGACTTGATTGCGGCCGCCTGACGCTGTTGGAAAAGGGACTGCGTCTGGCATGATTGTTTGGAATGGCTGACGGGGCCGGCTGCATGGCTCTACGGCTATCTACGCGTTTGCGGTGTCGCCACCGATGCTGGTGGTTGGTGTTGCATCGACGGGGGCGACAGGCGTGTTTGTGGAGGACTGTCGTTGCGTTTCGGATTGCTCGCGTAGGTCAATGACGGGAATGTGCTCTCGCAGGTCAAGCAATAGATCAATGATGTCACTGCCACTCATTTTTGCCGGGTCAAAGCTTTGGGTGGCGCTATACTTAAAAATGATTTTCTGTGTGATTTTGGCGTCTGGGACGTAACCCATTCCCCACGATCCAAACTGACGGTTTGTGATGTCGGACACATCGAGCAGAGTGATGTCAGTGTGCCGCGGATCGGTGACGATTCTGCTGTACAGGCGGTTCACTTCTGGCCGCGGTCCCTCGATGCACTGCAGGAAATACTTGTGGTCAAAGAGCAGAAGCCCCGAGATCCCCATTTGATGATTTCGTTTGTTCGCAATCGCCAGGATTTTCTTGATGTCGTGGTGCTCGAAGTCGTCGGAGATCTGACTGCTGTAGATCAAGCGGGTTAAAGTCATGGGGACTCCATGAGTGGTCGGGATGCTTCTCTGCAAGACACTAGCTCGCAGCACGATGAATGAAGGGGATCCACCATATTCTCGGCGAATTGGCGCACATCCCCCATGTCCAAACCGTGCCGGAATGATTGATAGTGTTTACGTTTGTCACGCTCCTCTGGTAGACGATTGCCGATTGTTTTCGGGGGAACCCCTGGCGATCCAGCTTTGTCGAACTTTGTTCCAACAGCGCTGACACGTTCCGATGTCACAGGGAGGGCCAAATTTGTGTCGCGTTTCTGCGGTGTGCAAACGGAGTCAGTTAATCGCCGGCTGGCTTTTCGGTCTCCACGCTGGTTTGTCAGTAGGCTTTGGCGGTTTCCCGGCATGGTGTCACACTGGGCGAGGATTGGCCATCCAGTATCGCAAAGGCTGGTAATGGCGATTTTGCGGGTGCGACGCATTGACGAATCAGCGTCGTGCGTTAATCCTTAAGACCGCAGTCGCGGTGCCGCGTCTAGCGGAAAGCGAGCCTCGGATGGACATGAGGACCGTGCTGGTGCAGTGCCTTCTGCTTGCGAACAGAAGCGGTGGATTGGCAGCGACGCCGGTGCCTCATCGAGAGCCCATCGCCATGGTTTCGCCAGTCTCTTGGGCTTCGATTTTGTGGATGGTGAAAGCGCCCCAGGCGATCCGCTGTCGGCACAATGTGCACCGGGTGAGGAATCGGCATAGGCGTTACAAGGCACCGAGATTGGCTGGAGTTCTCAGTCGGCTTTGCGATCGTTGTCATCCGCGAGAACGCCGGTAGCCGAATGGACCGATTGACCGGCAAATACTCCCAACACTGGTCGCGTTCCGCCGTTTTCTTTGCTGATCAATGTGATACAGCCTCTGAAAGCACAGGAACGAAGGGCCTTCACCACCTGATAATCGTTCTGGTTAAACCCTGTGGATCTACGGAAATACTTTGACGGCGACGGGCCACCGCGAGATCACTTCATCGCAGTACTTCATCACTGGGCACAGCAGTGTCCGGAGAAGGTTGCGTATGAACTGATCGATAACGAGACGACCGACGCTCTGAGTCTGCTGACCTACGCGGGGCTGCGCGACGAAGTCATCGGCTTGGCTGGCTACTTGCAAGGCACATGTCGAATCCGACCAGGGGATCGTGTGTTGCTGCTGTATCCACCCGGCCTTGATTTCATTGTTGGCTTGTTCGCCTGCCATGCGGCCGGCGCAGTCGCCGTTCCGGCATTCCCGCCGCGGCAGAATCGCAAGGCATCTCGCATTCGATCCATTGTGGTTGATGCAGGCGCGAAATGGGCGTTGACCAATCAAGCAACGACAGACCGCATCAGTGACCACGGGGACTTGGTGGGGATTCAAGTGCTGGGCACTGACAATGCCGAACGGCGAGACCCAGAGCGCTATCGCACGCCCACGCTCTCCTCGGACACTTTGGCCGTCTTGCAGTACACCTCCGGATCGACGGGGACGCCCAAAGGCGTGATGTTGACGCACGGAAACCTGATCGCGAATTCCGAATTGATTTGCCATGGGTTTGAACCGTCAGCCAATACACGAGGATTGTCCTGGTTGCCAACCTATCATGACATGGGACTGGTCGGTGGCGTGCTGATGCCGCTGTTCATCGGTTGCAGCAACTACATGATGAGCCCCATGTCGTTTCTACAGCGACCCGCACGTTGGTTAAAGGCGATTTCGAAGTACGGCATCACCATCACAGGTGGGCCGAATTTCGCTTACCAGTTGTGTGTTGACAAAGTGCATGACGACGAGATCGCGGGCACGGATCTCAGTACACTGGAAATTGCGTTTAATGGCGCAGAGCCAATCCGTTCGAGCACACTGGCAGCGTTCTCGGAAAAGTTCGCTCCCTATGGATTCCGCTCCGAAGCGTTTCTGCCTTGCTTTGGCATGGCCGAAACCACGTTGATCGTGACCGGTGGGCCAAAATCGCCGCGGCCGATCACCCAGTGCTTTGACCGCAACGCTTTGGACACAAAACGTGTGTTGCCTGTTGCTGAGGACAGCGACGTCGCGCGACAACTGGTTGCCTGCGGTGCAGTGTTGCCAAAAGAAACGGTGTTGATCGTCGATCCAGACACCAGTGAAGTTCTGCCCGGCGACACCATCGGTGAGATTTGGGTGTCCAGCCCATCGGTCGGGAAAGGCTATTTTCGTCGCGAGGATGCGACAACACAAACGTTCCAAGCGAAAACCAAAGACGGTCGCGGCCCCTTTTTGCGGACCGGCGATCTAGGGTTCCTGTATGACGGGCAACTCTACGTCTCTGGCCGACTGAAGGACATGATCGTCGTCCGGGGTGTCAACCGTTATCCACAAGACATCGAAGAGACGGTTGAACAGGCCAGCAAAGTGGTGCATGCCGGTGCCGTTGGTGCGTTCGCCATGGAGCATGATAACCGGGAACAGTTAGCGATCGTTGCGGAAGTTGCTCGGCTGCGGGATGTCGATTGGGATCGTGAGATTCAGGCGATTCGACGCGCGGTCACCGAACAGCACGAACTGCCACCCGATGCGGTTTACCTGGTTCGCAATAGCAGCGTTCCCAAAACCAGCAGTGGAAAAATTCAGCGTCACGCCTGTTTGCACGCCGTCCGTGACAATGAGTTGAAGTTGATCGCCAAGTGGGTGCGCTGGGAAGAAGTTGGTGGTGGATTCGGAAGTCAGGATCCCCAGGGCACGATGATGCAGGCCGCCGCGGCAAGCGGTACCTCGTCAGAGAACTTGGACGTTGACGCTGCCATTGTCTCGGCGATCGAGCACTTTGTTCGACGTGTTGCCGGTGAACGTGCCGCCGCACTCTCGCTAGAGACTAACATTGTTCTGGATCTTGGACTGGATAGTTTAGAACGGCTGGAAATCGCTCGGAACTTGGAACGCACCTTCGGCGGGCGTTTTCCGGAACAGGTCTTGGATGAGATCGAAACGATTGGCCAAACTGGGGCAGCCATTGAACGTTACATGCCTCCGGGAGCCGCAGCACGCGCCCAGGCATTGCTGGCTGGAGATCTATTAGACAAAGTTGGCGATGATTCGTTGGGACAGGATCGGCACCCGGCCCCCGCTGCTCAGACGGTCGAGCCGGAGTACGACTTTTCACAGTTTGGCGAGTTCAGGCGGTTGATGTCGATCAAAGAACAGCTGAACATGACCGGGGTTCCCAACCCGTATTTTAGTGTTCATGAAGGCACCGTCGGCGATACCACGCTGATCGATGGGCAAGAGATGATTAGCTTTGCGAGCTACAATTATCTTGGCCTGAGCGGTCACCCCGATGTCAATCAGTTCGCCAGCGACGCGATTCAGAAATATGGGACAAGTGTTTCGGCGAGTCGTCTTGTGTCCGGCGAGAAGCCAATCCATGGACAACTCGAAAAGCAGATCGCGGACTGGATCGGCGTCGAAGACTGCATCTTGATGGTCGGTGGCCACGCGACCAATGAAACCACCATTGGGCATCTGGTTGGCGAAGGAGATCTGATTCTGCACGATTCTTTGTCGCATAACAGTATCGTGCAAGGGGCACTGCTCTCCGGTGCCAGGCGACGTCCGTTCCCGCATAACGATTTTGAAGCTCTGGATCGAGTGCTGACTGAGACACGTTCGCAATACCGACGGGTGCTGATCATCGTCGAAGGTGTTTACAGCATGGATGGCGACTTCAGCAACGTGCCAGAATTTGTCAACGTTAAGAAACGCCACCAAGCATTGCTGATGGTCGACGAGGCACATAGCTTTGGCACCATGGGGACGACCGGTCACGGCATGGCTGAATACTGGGACATGGATGCCAAAGACGTAGACATCTGGATGGGCACGCTCTCAAAAAGCGCCGCCTCCTGTGGCGGTTACATCGCCGGCAGTCACAGTTTGGTTGAACTGCTGCGTTACACCGCGCCCGGTTTCGTGTTCAGCGTCGGAATGCCTCCAGCACAGGTCGGTGCGGCGCTGGGAGCACTGGACGTGTTGGCACGCGAGCCAGATCGCGTGGAACGGTTGCGGCAACGCAGCGAGTTGTTCCTGAATCTGTGCCGGGATGCCGGGCTTGATACGGGGGAAAGCAATCAGACGCCCGTTGTGCCAGTGATCACTGGCAATTCGCTGGTGGCATTGCGGTTGTCGAATCGCTTGAAGGCCGATGCGATCAACGTGCAGCCGATTCTCTATCCAGCGGTCGACGAATCGGCCGCTCGGTTAAGATTCTTTATCACCAGTGAACACACCGAGGAACAGATTCGTTTCACCGCCGAACGGGTGACGCATCATTTGAGTGAACTCGGATTTCAGCCAGTCAGCAGTGCTGCCAGTGGTTAACGAATGATCGCATTGCGTGTCACTTGTTGAGAATGCCCCGGCGTTTCAGCCAGTCTTTGCAAAGGGCTGGCCATTGGTTGGCCCCGGCTTGTTGCGTTGCCAACCCCAGGCCGTGTCGCCCCTCTGGGAAGAGGTGCATCTCGACCGGCACGTTATGCTGAATGCAAGACAGATAGTACTGCACACTGTTTTGAACCGGCACCGGTTTGTCCTCTGCGGTATGAAACAGAAACGTGGGTGGCGTTTTGCTAGTCACTCGCGATTCATTCGATAGCGAGGCAACCAGTTTTGGATCCGGATTGGCACCCAATAGGTTGCGTTGGCTTCCCAGGTGCGTGTACGGTTTGTCAAAGCCAATCACTGGATAGCACAGGATGCTGAAATCTGGACGCGAGGAGACGCGTGCGATTGGATCAACGCTGGCCGGTTCGCCCTCGTTAAACTGTGTCGAGACGGTGCTGCAGAGGTGTCCGCCAGCACTGAAGCCAATCACGCCGATTCGGTTTGGGTCGAGGTTCCATTGCTTGGCGTTGGCACGCATGGTTTGAATGGCCCGCTGAGCATCCTGCATGGGGACCGGATGTCCGTAGCCCTTTCCCGCGTTGCCCTTGCCGCGTAGACGATAGGTGCAGATCACTGATGTCACGCCCATGGATTCAAACCAATCCGCAAAGTCATGCCCCTCGTGACCGATCGCGTGGCCCCCATAGCCTCCGCCCGGCAGGATCACGACTCCGGCGGTGGGCTGATCGGATTTGACTTTGCGAAGGATCAGTTTGGGAACATCGCCGTCCGCCTTGAGTGTGACGCCAGGCACGCCGCCTTGCCACAGTTCCATGGTCTGACCGGCATGTTCCTGGGCGAGGACGCGAGAGTCGCTGGGGAGGAACAGTGGACTGATCAAAGCGACGGCGAAACACGCCAGGTGCAGTGCGGGCGATTTCCAGGTCAGTGTCATCTTGTTGGGTCTCAGCAGGGTTGGGGAGGCAGGCTACGGACTCTCGCTCGGGAAGCGACTTCGGATTCACCGTTTGGGCCGTCGATTCAAGGGCCCGGTGGGGAGACCATTGTAGTCATTGCTGCGTTCAATGTGTGTTGGCCGGTCTGTCTGGGCCGGTGTATCAGCAGAGCTGAATGCGTCTGAGTTTCCTGAGTGGTAATGCTATAGGGCGTCGTGCCAGAACAGACGCATTTGTTGGAGTAATTGGTACAAGCCGACGTCCGCGTCATAAGATTGCCCGGCGGATTGATCGTTTCCCGTCACGGGTTTCTAGTCACGGCATAGCGTTAAGCGGTTGAATTGTAATGGCCGATGTCAATTTTGCTGCCCCTGCGGAATCGTCACCCGAAATCCAGCATGGGAGCTGCTTTTCTTTGCTTCTCTTCTAGCTTGTCAACGATGAACTCATCCGGATTTCCAGCTCACTTTCCGTCCGCATCCGACCCGAACACGGGGCGAGACGGGAGCGGCGTGACGCCGACTGTCACCGCTGACGCCAGGACGAGTTGGACGCCTACACCGGCGCACACCACAACGGCCGAAGCCCGGCCCGTTGCGGATCATCCGGTCAGCAGCGATCAAACAGCCCACCCGCTGTTGCACGTCTTGTCCAACGTGCCGCAGATTGGATTTTCAAACGAGCCCTATCAGCAAAGCCTACGAGAGTTGCTGTCGAATGCTGCCAAGGCCCTGCGTGTACGATCGTTGGCGCTACAGTTGACGGAACTTGTTCCCAGCGAAGTCGACGCGATGGTGACTCGCGACCAGGAACTGCTCGCTGAGCCCGGCTTTTACGCAACGGCAGGGCTGAGAATTTCACCGACGAGCTTTCAAGCGGCAAGTGACCAGTTAACAGGGACAAGCGCGGAAGGCAATGTGACGGTTGGCGAGCTAAATGCCGGCGATGGCGGGCAAATCTGGGCCGCCAGAGCAACGGTTCGCGACGATAGCCACACATATGGAACGCTCTTGGCGCTGCGTCATCGCACGGACCATCCGTTTGACGAGGCGACGCTGGCACTGCTGAAGTCGACCGCTGCCTTGGTCGCTGGCCATCGCGCGAATGAACGAACTTATTACGGGATCGCCGCCAGTGTCCACCAAATGGCCGAGTCCGTTGCCACTACGCTGGATTCAAAAGACCAATACACCGAAGGTCACAGCCTGCGTGTGTCCCATTTATCTGGTATGATTGCCAAGGAACTTGGCTACAGCAGAGCGCAGTTGCGACGCATTCATCTGGGAAGCGTCTTGCATGACATCGGCATGGTTGGGATTCGCGATGAGTACTATCTGAAGCCCGATCGATTGACAGAAGATGAGTTCAATCAGATCAAGCGGCACACGGTGATCGGCTACGAGATGCTGAAAAGTGTGCCAGCGGTTGAGGGCGCCCTGGACGCTGTGAAATATCACCATGAAGCCTGGGACGGTTCGGGGTACCCCAATGGACTCGCTGGCGATCAAATTCCAAAGGACGCGCAGATTGTTGCCGTTGCGGATGCCATCGATGCGATGTTAAGCGATCGACCCTATCGCCCGCACATGTCAGTGCGACAAGTGATGCATACCATTCGCAAGGGAGGCAATCTGCAATGGGCCGCCGACGTGGTCAATGTTCTGTTGAACAAACCCGTCATCGTTGAAACTTCACGGGCGATGAAAAGTCAGTAGACGCGTTTGCAATGTCTGACCGCCAACGAGGCACTTCTGACAGTGATCGCTGAATCGCTGCAAACATCAAGCCCGCGATCAGCCAGGCCCTTCGGTCGCATACAGGACGCGATCAGCGCCTGCAGCGCGGACGGTGTCATAGACTTTCACCGCGTCTTTCATACTGACGTCTCCATCGGGATCGATCACGATGGGTGGTTGGACGCCGATGCTCATGATGGCTGCAACACGCTCTTGCAGGGACGCTAAACCAAGGACAGGTTCTTCGCCCATCTGAACTTGCAGATGATCTTCTGACACTGTGAGCCGAATGATGATTTCATCAAACGGGTCGACGGGAACCTCGCTTGACGTGGAACGGCTGCCCGTTTGCTGGGGCTTTTCAGCAAAAGCGCTGGGCAAGTCGTATTCTGGGTCTTCGAAACTGCTGGTCCAGACAAAGAAGATCAACAACAGGAACACCACGTCAATCATCGGAGTCATTTTGACTTCCAAGGATCGGCTGTTGCTACGGGTGGGGGTTCGCATCGTCGTTGTCAGGCTGTCGCTGGTGGGCCATAGACGGCTTTCAGCAGCGTTCGGTTTTGTTTACTGTGTGCTGGTCTTCACGGCGAGTCGAACGTCGACGATGCCGCTTTGGGCGCAGTGGCCGAGGATGGGTTCGACGACCGAATAATTCACCGAGCCATCGGTCCGGATCCGAATGGCAACATCGCGGGGATTCTCACGAACCAATTCGTCCAGCATGCCTTGCAGTTGTGCGGACTGCACGCTGCGACCGGCAGCAAGCCAGCGGCCGTCAACATCGACGGTGATGGTCAGATCCACGGGCGTCATGTCAAGCGGTTGGTGCGTTGCCGCGGTCGGCAGTTCGACGGGCAGGCGATTTTCCTGTCGGGCCAAATGGCTTGAGACCAGAAAGAAAATGATCAGTAGAAACACGACATCAATCATCGGAGTCATATTGGCTCCGGTGAATTCTCGCTGTGTGTCGACTGGAACCTTCATGATGCAACCCTGTCGGACGGGCATAGAAAAAGGCGGCGAGACTGACTGCTCGCCGCCCTGATGATAGTCGATCGATGGACTCTCAGCGACACCCATCGCAGATTCAACACCGTGATTTGATTAGGCGTTGGCAGCCTCAATCACGGCTTCTTCGGTGATGTTGAAGTGCTGGTAGACCTTGGAGAATGGGCCGCTGGCGCCGTAGCCGCTCATGCCGATGAACTTGCCATCGAGACCCAGGAAGCGATCCCAAGACATTCGCAAGCCGGCTTCAACCGCCACTCGATTGGTCACCGAGGCAGGCAACACCGATTCCTGGTACTCAGCGGATTGTTCTAGGAAGATGTCGATGCAAGGCATGCTGACCACGCGGACTTTCTTGCCTTGTTCGGCTAGTTTCTCACCGGCTGAAACGCACAGATTTAATTCGCTGCCACTGCCCATCAGGATGACATCTGGTGTGCCGTCACAATCGGACAGCACATAGCCACCTTTCGCACAACCGGACGCCGGAGCGTACTTTTCGCGGCACAGGGTCGGCATGTTCTGGCGTGAAAGCACCATTGCGGCAGGATGATCGCCGGTCTCCATTGCCGTGCGATAGCACTCGGCAACTTCGTTGGCGTCACCGGGACGGAAAACGTTCAAGCCGGGGATGGCGCGGCAAGCGGAAAGCTGCTCGACGGGCTGGTGGGTCGGACCGTCTTCGCCGACACCGATCGAATCGTGTGTCAGGATGTACAACGTTGGCTGATGCATGATTGACGACAGTCGCATCGCGCCACGCATGTAGTCGGTGAAGACAAAGAACGTCGCAGCGTAGCCACGCAGACCAGTCAAACACATACCATTAACGATGCCCGCCATCGCATGTTCGCGAATTCCGAAGTGGAAGTTGCGGCCGCCGTAGTGCTGCGGCAGGAACTCGCCGGCACCTTCGAATTTCAAGTTGCTCTTGTTGCTGGGTGCCAGGTCAGCAGATCCACCAAGCATGAAGGGCACGTTCTGTGCGATGGCGTTCAGCACAGCACCGCCGCTGTTTCGTGTCGCGTCACCTTTTTCGCTTTCTGGGAACACGGGGATGTCTTTGTCCCAGCCTTCGGGAAGCTTGCGATCAAAGATTGCCTGCAGTTCAGCGGCTTTCTCTGGGTTGGCTTGCTGGTACGCTTGCCAGAGTTCATTCCACTGAGCGTGGTCTTTCTCGCCACGAACTGCTAGGTTGTTTTGGAATTGCTCGACGACTCCGTCTGGGATGTAGAACTTTTCTTCCGGTGGGAATCCATAGGCTTTTTTGGCCAGTTCAACTTCGTCCCAGCCCAGTGGAGCACCGTGTGCGCCGTGTGTGTTTTGTTTGTTTGGGGCTCCCCAACCAATGATCGTTTTGCAGATCACGATGGTGGGTTTATCGCTGCATGCTTTGAAGGCATCGATCGCTTCGCTCAAGTTTGAGAGCGTGTTGACATCGTTGACCTGCAAGACATTCCAGCCAAGGCCTTCGAATTTCTTGGCAACGTCTTCACTGTAGGCCAGATCGGTGTCACCTTCGATGGTGATGCGATTGTCGTCGTACAGCCAGCACAGATTGTTCAGTTTCAAGTGTCCGGCCAGGGACGCTGCTTCACAGGCGACGCCTTCCATCAAGTCACCGTCGCTGCACAACGCATAAACGTTGTAGTCAAACAGTTGATGTTCGTCGGTGTTGTAGTTCTCTGCTAGCCACTTTTGTGCCATCGCCATGCCAACACTGTTGCTGACCCCGGCTCCCAGAGGTCCAGTGGTGGTCTCGATGCCAGCGGCTTCACCGTATTCGGGGTGCCCGGCACATACACTGCCGATCTGACGAAACGTTTTGATGTCGTCCAGCTTGATGGCCAGTTCATCCAGAACGTTGCCGTCGTGGTCTTCGGCTTTGACGCCAGCCAAGTGCAGTGTGCTGTAAAGCAGCATCGAAGCGTGGCCGCATGAGAGCACGAAGCGATCGCGGTTCGGCCAGCTTGGGTTCGCTGGATCGTACTGCATCGAGTAGTTGAACAGTTGATAAGCAATCGGCGCCAACGCCATGGGGGTACCAGGGTGGCCACTGTTGGCGGTTTGTACGGCGTCCATACTCAGCGAACGGATCGTATCGACGGCCAGGGTATCAATGTCAGTCGATGCTACACTCATGACGGGAACTACTTTATGATTGAGAACGTTTGGACTTATAGACAATGTCGGATGCGATCCCAGGGCAGCAGACTTCGAACCGTTCTGTCGTCGAAGAACTCCGCCTGCTAGCGGATGGCATTCCGAGCTAGTTGGACTGACGAACACAGGTTGGTTGTCAGATTCACAGCCAGCAGGGTGAATCGCGATGCGATCACCTTTCAGAGGCGTGTCCGCGCTTCAGGCGGCATACCTCCACAAAGGCAGAGGTTAACCGCTTTGGCTCTGTTGCGGAAGGGTACAGAGGCTGACTAGCGGTTGGGGATTCCCTCTCTAGAACGCCCTAAGGTCAACAGAAGGGTGGGCGGCGGAGAAAACTTGAACATGCCCCGATTTGCCAGGCTTCTACAGGTTCAATTTTGCCAGGCTAGGGGGCGAAACCTCCATCAGAGAGTCGCCAGAATGGGAGGCTCGCAGAGGCAAATCTGGCCCGTCTAGAGCGGCCTGTAAGGCCGAGCCAGTACAAGTCAGGCCGAGCTGGTGACCAAGTCAGGCCGCTGCAAACAGAACAGGTCTCGGAAAACGCCGGATCTCGGAAAGTCACAGGACGATTGACGTTAGCAGTCGTCGACATCGGCACCATAGCGCAATGCTCATCTAGCCCGTGACTGACGGATTCGTCGCTCGAAGAGGACCATCAGTGTGGGCGTGGCAAACACCGCTCGCGTCAAAATCTGAAACAGGCTCAGCGGTCGGCTCGGAATCCCCGAACTGTACCAGCGACTGCGAAATCGAGCGTAGGTATTGGTGTTGACCCATAAACCAACGAACAGGGCACCGGGGCCCAGTACGATCGGCGCCCAACTCTCTAGGCCCATCCACAGGACAAGTCCGCACAGCAGCCCGTGAGCCAATGCCGTTCGCCAAGGTGCCCACGCCGACACGACCAAGATTTGGACCAGGGCAATCCAGCACGCCATCAACCCATTAAGCGCTCCTAGACAACAATAGAATCCAAACATCGTCGTCATGGTCATCGCCAAGTGGATCATCACGGCATCGGAATGTGCGTGCGCATAACGCGAAGCACGAATCTGACGGCGCCACATTTTGCGTCGAAAACGTTCCACCACCGCATCGGCGATGTCAAATCCAAAACCGGTGTCCAGTTTCTGTGACGGGGCATTTGCATTGGGGCTGGTTAACATCTCACTGTCTCCATCAATTCAAATCTTGCCCCCTCGACTTGAATTCAAAACAGCTCGTCGCGTTGATTCGCGGCGAGCTGTTTCTCTTTTGATGAGAACGAGTTACGCGAACGACTCATGGCAACTCAGTCAGTTCAAACAGGCGACACGGTTCAGCTGGCGATGAAGGGCAATTGCTTGAAACCACTGCCTGGAAGGGATTTACGGAGTTCAAATCCTGTCACCACTTTTGGTGTCCGTCAGCTTGGTTCGAGAGGTCGCAACACTCGCCACAAGGAGATTGTCAAGTCAAACGGCCTTGTCTCACTCCGAATCTTTAACGCCAGGATTGTCCGCTTCGGGATCGCCGCCATGGCTGTTCTTCTTGTCGTCATAGTCAGGGGCGGCATGTTCATGGTGGTCATGGTCGTGGTGGTCATGGTCGTGGTGGTCATGGTCGTGGTGGTCATGGTCGTGGTGGTCATGGTCGTGGTGGTCATGGTCGTGGTGGTCTTGTCCGCCTGGGCCAAACGACCCGCGACTGCTAAAACTCAGTGGCCCCTTCGCGTCAATGGCGAACCTTTTGAAATCGCGTTTCAAGGCGGCGGCGGCAATGCGCAGGGTTGCTTCATCCATGGTGGCCCAATGCGTTGCGTGAACTTTGCCCTGCTTGAGTTCCCAGACAACCAGCACGGGTTGCGATTCGACCGGCGATTGCTGCGACTCATCCACCCAAAAGAAACTTCCTACCGGGGCGTCATTGGGGAGATTGCCACGGAAATTCGCTGACAAGATGGCGACGTGTTGGCCCTTCTTGAGCGACTTGGTCTGAGAAATGACATTGCCTTTCGCGTCGAAGACCGTAACGCCGACCCTGCCGTCCACCACATCAACGGTCGCCAGATTTTCGGCATCCTGGACGATTTTGAAGAGCGGATTCTTTTCCGGGTTTGTCTTCGCCTGTTGCAGTCGCACGGCGTCAGCATGGGTGTGTTGTTCGATCGCGATGGCCGCGACCTGGATAATGTCTTTATCCGCACGGCCGAGATAGGTTTGCCGATTGCCGAAACTTTGGGCAAGCAGGTAAGGTGTCGATTTCAGATCCGCATCCGCCACGCGACCCAGATCGTAGCTCTCGTAATTCTTGGCAAACTGACTATTGATGTACAACGATTGAGTCGGGTAGAGCGTCCATTGAAACTGGGGTGGTCTGTTTTCCGCACCAGGAATCGCGGCGACCGGGCCCTGCTCCTTCGCAACTTTGCCGACGACGATCAATTGCGCGTTGTAAAACGTGGCATACGATTCATGCTTTTTCGCAGCGGCGATCTGCTTAGCGGTGTACTGACTCTTTAGAACTGGCG
Source organism: Stieleria bergensis (assembly GCA_007745635.1). GTDB lineage: Bacteria > Planctomycetota > Planctomycetia > Pirellulales > Pirellulaceae > Stieleria > Stieleria bergensis. Next base: position 3,534,615 of record CP036272.1, on the reverse strand, counting down.
GTGCGGCGTAGGCATGGTCCGATTGTTGCGACACGGCGAACGGTCCGGTGTTGCTTACCGCCATCACCGACATGATTGCCAACAGGGCAACGACGCCTGATGTAACAATCGCCAGCGAACTGCAGCGAGGCTGGGTAGCCGTGGCTGCTTGCGTTTGATTGGAAGGTTGTTGATCATCCCGAGGCACAGGCTTTTCTGACATATCGATGGTATTCGCGTTTTCGTGTGGTGAAGGTTTGGACGCGACGGGCTGTGAGAAGTTCAACAGAATCTGATGACGTCACCAATTGCGAATGGAATTGATGTAACCGCCTTACGGGCGTGGTCTGGGTTGAGCCATTTTCTTTAACACCGGATCATTCCCCTTCACCGAAGCGTGTCCAATTCATTTCCCACCATTGTCTAAATTCATGAGGTTCGATGAAGCCGTTTTCTTCAAGACCAAACCGCTTAGCGAAGACCTCGCGAATGTCCGGCAGGACCGTGTGATGGATGCCCTTTGGAGGGTTGAAGGTGCCTTGCATGATGAGTCGAATACCGTGATGCCGTAGTTTGATGTCCTTCAGGTCGAGGATGGCTTCGATCACATGTTCCGGGCCGATGCGATCCCAGTTTCGACCGGGTCTAAAAACTTGTTTGATCGTCTGGTCCACCGCATCGTCCTCGCCGAACATGACCATCGCGGTCATTGTGTGCTGCAACGCTGGGCCGCCTTTCAGGCTGCGTTTGAATAAAGCTTTGACGGGTTCGACGGCGCGCTTGTCGCCGATCCGTGCCAAGGCCAAAGCTGCGTGTTCAGCTGCACCGCGGTCGGACTTGAGCATTTCGATCAACGCGGGAACCGCTTCCTTACCGCCTAGCTTTCCAGCGGCGGCTATCGGCCGAAATTCTGTCTGGTAGAGGTCGTCGAGCGGAATGCGGGTTAACAGATCAAGCACATCTTCCAAGGCTTCCTTTCGATTCAGTTCCCCAAGTGCCCAAGCGGAAACGGCTGCCAAGCCGCCAGCCTTTCCATTGCGAACATAGTCGAGCAAATACGGCACGATCGCATCATCTCCTGCCAGAACGAATAACGCGATGATTTTGTGCGACGGGCCGAACATGGATGCGTTCGCATCACCAAGTGACGCCAACAGGCGATCACGCAGCTTCGGCGTCCACCACGACTTCACCGGTACGCCGTCCTTGATGGCCTGATCGATCACCGGCCTGATGTAATGCAACGCCAGTGGCAGATCGCCGTACATAGGATCCCGCAGCCTCTCCGCGTCCGACAAAATGGGGATCGCCATCCAAAGATCGCGGTAGCCCATTTGGGCCAAAGCTGCGATCGCGAAAGTACTCAACGAGTTGCCCTCGTCTCGCTGTGCCAGCATGGTGTCGATGTAGAGTTCACGATCCTCCGGCCTTGGCCGCAGATCACTAAGCACCCGTTGGGCTTGTTCGCGCAGCTCGAATTTGGCGTTTTCATCATTGACCACCTTGCAAAGCGCGGGTACCGCCGCCGCGCCGATCGCTTTGAGAGCCTCGCGATGAAACTCGCCGAGTGGGGCAGAACTGCCGAATGTCCATTTTTTGGGCGCCGAGTCGTCGATCGTGCCCGGCAGGATGGCATCCACCGCCGCGGCAGCCTTCGGCCCCATCTTCACAAATGCTTTCACAGCTTCGTTTGCCTCGTGCCAATCAACCCACAGCTGCTTGACCAACGGTTGAAGCTGCTGGGCGGTCAGCGGCTGATCGCTCTTCGCGGCCAACTTGATGAAGGTGTCCGCCACCGCTGCCGCTTCGGCGAGCTTGGCCTTTGCGATGGGCAGCTCCTTCTCGTCCGTTTTCGTGCCATTGTCGTCGATGTCGACGCCGATGTTTTCGGCGGCATTGCCTGTTGATGTTGTGGTTGAGGCGGAGTCACGGGCTTTGTTGGCCTTGCGTGGGATGCCTAAGACTCTCATGGTTTCGCTGGCTTTCTCGCGGACTCTGCGATATTCATCACTCAGCGCCTTGCGGAGTTGAGGGCCGAACGCATCCCGCACCTTCTTGAGCATCACCGGGTTGGTCTTCCAGTCGCTCGTCTTGGTGAGATCTACCAGTGCCTCGATGCCTTCTTCGCGGATGAGCCACGACTTGTGGGTGAGCAAGGGCCTGATCAACGGGAAGGCTTCGGGAACACGCGAGCGGCCCAGGGCACGGATTGCCAAGTGACGGATAACTCGGTCTTTGTCATTTAGCAGTTGAGGCGTGACCTTGAGGGTTTGCTCCGGGGAGAGATGAGGCAACGCGATGACCGCCTCGCGACGAATCTCTGTGTCGGCGTGGCGGGTGAACTTGACCAGCGGCTGAGTGAATGCCTCGTGGTCGGAGGACCTCATCGCCCAAATCAAATGCGTCAGCCATTGTTTCGGCGGATCTTCCTTACCCGCAAGCGCGATCAGTTCCTTGGCGTACCGGGCACCGGACTTGCTCTTGTGGATGGCCAGGAATGCCCAATTCTGGACCCGCAAGTCCTGATCTTTAAGCAGCGGGCCCGCCACCTCGGCCAGGGTCCTGTCGGTTAGGATTTCGACGATATCATCGAGCAGCATGTTTGCGAAATGGAGCCTTTCTTCTGACGTTTTCAACGTCATGGAGAAGGCCACGACCTCGTCGTGATTGCTCTGGCGGACGGCGTCGGCGCGCTTGGGGCTCACTTCCCGCGCGTCGAAAACCCGCCCCACTATCATTTTGCCAAACGCATCGACCCGCTTCATGCCTTCCCGCTGGTCTTCGGGGGTCGGCTTGGGCGGCGCGGCGTGTAGCGGTGCCACCAGCCCCATGGTCAAAGTCACCAGGCCGGAAAGCACGAACATTCGCGCTAGTGATCTCAACATCGCTTTCTCCTGTTCTCGATTCATTTGGTGGTTTCCAACAATGAAGCGTGTGTCTCGGGCAATCGCTTCGCCTGCGGGCGTGGTGATGCGCAGTTCCGGTGGAATCGCGCAACGTCTCTGCAACGTCGTATCAACGTGCTGGCAGTGAGCGATTCGGGGCAACCGTTTTGAACTGTCAGCGTGCAGCAGTCCCGCAGGTCAATATTCATCGAAGATTACTGCTCACCTGTTGGTTTCATCATCCGTCCGGCAAACAAAATGCTGCCGGTTGTATTGTCTCGGATCAGGAAGACAAATGGCCGCAACGCTTTGAAGGTGCGAGTGGGTGGGGGTGCCGATTCAGCAGCCACAACTGCGGTTGCAGCAGCGGCTTCGGTGCCGACTTCATTAACCTCGACGAAGGCTTTGTGACGAACGGCAGAGATAGACAGACCGCCCGACTCGCAGAGGCCCGTAAAATCCGCCCCATCAAATGCTGTCCGCATGCCTAGTGCCTTCAGTGTTGGAACCAAGTCAAACTCCGTTTCCATTTTGAATTTTGGTAAATAGACCTCCACTTCTCGTTTTTCTACCGTGCTGAGCCACTGCTCCAAATTTCTACGATTGAGTTGCTGTTCCAGCGAAGGCACTCCATCGTGCTTGGTTGGCAGCAAGACAAACATCGATAATTCGTTGCCGGCATAGGGCATCTCGAGTATTTCGAAGTGAGTTCGGCCTCGGTTACGTGTGCTCTTTCCTTGGGCATCGAACGCGGCGTAGCCGAAAGGAAAGTAGCCGTTGAGTGTGTTACGTTTGTTATCTGCATTGCCGGGATCGAACCACATGGTTGGCACAGTAACCTTTTCTCCGCTGGCCGTCGTGAACTGCATGTCGTTGGTTTGCTTCGCATCAAACCGCTGCGACCAATTGCCTTTAAAGTAGATGGCGTTGGTCAGGACCAGCCGTGTGTTCCCCGTAATAACAGGCGGATCCTTAGGCAAAAGCTCTTTGATCCTCTGTTCGGTCTGATCCTCAACCCATTGGTTGATCCGCTGGCGTTCGCGTTCGCTGCTGCGAACAAAGTCAGCCTTCCTCAATGTGGCTCCGTACGGCTCGTCGAGCGTTTTCAGAAACTCCGGGCGCCAGCGGGAGGATTGCTCGCCCCACAGCGCGTTGGCCACTTTCAATGCGTACGGCTTCTGAGCGCGGTTGAGCCGATTGTTAATGGCGCCCATACCGGTGTGAATTTTGGCCGTTTCCCAGGGGATCCGTTGGTCGTCAACGCCAATGCGCCGCACAGCGTCGGGAAATTGTAGTACGTCACCCATTTCGCGGGCCGTCCGACCACGTGCCCCTTCCATGGTCATCGCCAACGCGCTGGAGATCGAATAAGGCGAGAAGAAGAGATTGCCGTCTTCGTCTTCTTTAGCTATTTGAGCATAAAGATCCCAGGCGAAATCACTATTCGCCTCCATCGTCAGCTTGGAGGGGGCCTTGTCCACTTCCGCCGCCAACAGTTCACCTGATGTTCCTTCGATGCTGCCCAACGACGTGGTCAAAGTAACTAGGCCGGAAAGCACAAACACTCGCGTTAGTGATCTCAACATCGGTTTCTCCTCTTCTGAATTCGTTTGGTGGGTTCCAACAATGAAACGTGTGTCTCGGGCGATCACTTCGCCTTCCGTGGTAGTGATGCGTAGTTCCGTCGGTTCGCCGTTGCGCGATGGCTGATCTGGATCGTCCCCGACAATCCATTCGGCGAACAATTCGCCACGATCGAGGCGAACGAGCGTTGGCTCGATGAATTCATAGTCCGCCTCGCCGGTCGGCGTGATTTTCCAATGAGCGGCCACTAGCTCTACCGGAGATTCTGGCCTGGAATCCCCTTCCGTGATCAGAGTCTCGGGAGTCGCTGGCCAATAGTGCCAGACCGCGACTGCGACGAGAAGACTCGCGGTGATGACGGCAATCGACGCGAGCGCGACGAACCTGTGTGAGATCTGCTTTTGGACCGGTAACGTTGCTTTCGCTGACGGTTCGATGTCAGATGCTTTGTCACGTTTCAGCATTTCTTTCAGTAGCTGAGAGTGAACACAGTAGGCAACGAACGCATCACGTATGGAAGCATCATTCCGTAGCAGGGTGTTGAATTCCTCTTCCTGCGACGGGTCGAGCGCGTCATCGGCAAATAACTGACACAGTTCGGCCAGTCTTGGATTGATCGGATCAGGCATGCGGCTTTTCCTTTGGAATTCTTCCGCCAATGCACTCCCCGAGCGTCTTGTAAGCTCTGCTCAGTGCGACGTAGATGGAGTGTGTCTTGCGATCGGTCGCTTGTGCGATTTCCGTCCCACGTAATCCCTGTTCATAGCGCAACTCGACAAGCTGACGAGCTTTGGAGGTTAATCGAGAAAGGCAGTGCCGAAGTGCTTCGGTCATTTCGGCGGAATCAAGCGAGTCGTATTCGGCCCAATGATCTTCCAGCAAGTCGAGTACGTCTCCAGCCATTGGCAAGGATGCCTTCCGCTGCCGACGCAGATGCTCCAATGCCTTATTTCGGAGCGTCACTCGTGACCACTTCAGGAGGTGAACGGAATCGCCGAACGTCTCGACGCGTCCCATCGCAACGACAAGCAACTCTTGATACAGGTCTTCGGCGGCATGTTCGTCACGCACTATCGACCAAACGTACGCCAATAACCGGGCACGGTCGGATACGAGTATTCGTAGTGTCGCTTCATGTTCCATGGATGGTCCTCACCCGTACATTGCGCGAGATTCCAATGTCTATACATCGATTCGCGAAAGATTTTCGCAATTTACGCCGCTGCGGCGGCATTTCGGCAAGAAGTGAACGGGGAACGTGAGCGTTCTCGGCGACGTACAAAAACGCTGCAGAGGCACGCATTCCCCTAGGTGGCTCGCCGCCGTTGGTCCTCATCAAGCAGGCTGCGTTTCTCCCTAAACGCTTGATGTCTCCATGCAGAACGGCGTGTCGATGAACTCTGTCAACGGCGCGGGCTATCTGCTCAATGAGCGTCGCCGCTCTTTGCGGCGATATCGGGCCTTCGTACATGAGGTCGCGCAGACTCTGTCCTTCAACGAGCTGCATGGAGAACCAGGGGCAGCCGTTTACCTCACCAACCTGATACACCGGAACGATATGCTCATGCGCAACACGAGCCGCAAGCTGAGCCTCCTGTTGCAACTGACGCTGTAACTCGCGCTGATGAGCACCTGCGACAGTGGATACTCGATCCGGGCGGATCACTTTGATGGCGTCAATTCGTCGAGTCTTCTTGTGAAGACCACGATAGACGATCCCCATCCCGCCACGACCGATCTCCTGAAGATCGTCGTAGTCAGGAAGAACTGGCGGCTTCGAAATCTCGACCACCGCATTGCGAACAGGAGATGCCAGGGAGTCCACCAATGAATAGCAATGATGGAACTCGTCACGTTCGGCGTTGCCGATGTTTGTCGTCAGAGTGCTGCCACACTGCTCTGTAGCACGCTCGAGTTCTGCCAACTGCTCGTCTGTTAAGACCGAATTGTCCTTGAATTCTGTTGATTCACGCATCGCCACAATGCTCCAGCCGTTCCACAAGTTGTTTTCGTCCACGATGCAGCAATCCGGCAGTGGCTGTTTCTGATAGCCCAAGCTCTTCCGCCAACTGTCGAAGCGAACATCCTCGCAGATGTTTCAGGATCACCGCTTCTCTTTGATTGCGAGGCAATTCCTGGATCGCTGCAAGTAGACGTGCGGTTTGCTCGTTTCGCTGAAGAATCTCGCTGGGCGACGTATCGTCGGCAACGAGCAGTTCTTCGAGACGGACAAATGAATCGTCGATGTCTGCGGCCCGGACTCGACGTGCGGCGTTGTTTTTCTGAGTGCTGAGATGTTTAACCGCGTCGAGAACGTTGTGCCGAAGCGCTTTTCGCAGCCAGCCAAAGAACGAGCCATCATCGAACGATGCAAGTGCCTCCGACTGCTGGTGAGCTTCCATCAAAGTCTGCTGGACAAGATCGGATGCATCCAACTCGACTCGCAGCGCAGGAGAGATCAATGCCTCGGCCAGCGTCAACAGGACGGGCCGCAACCGTGTAATTCTCGCCTCCAATCGTGATGTCGCAGAATCCATGTATGTGCCCTCAACCTTAGAAGCGAGATCCGCCCAGCGACTATGCGCGGATTTCAGAGATTCCCGAGATTTCGCGCATGACGGGTCTTGCGGATCTCGCTTTGTGTCTATGGACACAGCACAAGAGGATGCGCCTCCCAATCCGCTGCCACCTCGGAGCTGGCGTGATGAGATGAAGGACATTGGGTGTGCCATCGTCCTTGTGGCTTTTGTCGTCGGCCTCTGCGTGATACTGGCAGGCAGTTAGCTGCTGTTCCAGAATTCGCCGTGGGCCCTATAAATTCGCGTGCCTCCTGGTACCGAAACCATCCTTTCCTTCGTTTGACAGTTACGCTGCATTGAGCATTGACTGCACAATCGTGGCTGGCCAGTCGTCGAATTCGTCCCCAAAAAGTTCTAACCGTGTCTGATTGCCCCGGCGAGAATCGCCGAGTTCAGTGACACACTCAACGAGCAGAACACAACTGCTCGGGAAAGAACGCCATTTGAAACATAGGTCAGAAATCTGCGTCAGGAGGTGTCCTTCGGCTTCGAATTGCAACCCAATTGGGCGTTTTTTGTGGTCAGGTTCGAATTGCCAAAGATTTGTTTGCTAGCACGGAATGGCCGGGTAAAAGCAGGTGTAAACGTCTCGGAATCCTGAAAACACGGTAAAACGGAGGTCGCAAAAAAAATTTGGTGAATTCTATTGACCCAAAACTTGTCAGGCGAACAATTGCCACTGTCGTTGAGAGATCGAAACGCGAATGGTTTCGCGGTTAGCCGGTTCCAGCGACATGGATTGACCGCCAATCTCATCGGTTCACAGCGTGTGAATTGACTTCAGTTGGCGGTCGTTGAAAAACACTCGCAAGGACGCGAACGTTGTCGAAGGCTTCGGTTGTCAGCACTTTGTGTTGCGGCATTCCAGATCCCTTTCGGAACCCTTGGAAGCTTTGTTCACGCAATCGTGTGACGCTGCTGAAAGGAAAACAACAAACGCACCAAGTTTTCGCACTCAGATTCAGGCATGGAGGCCAGACGATGCGTTTCTCATTTGACGATCAACAAGGACCGCTTCGCGCAAATTTCAAGCGTCCCGGTTCAGCTTCGTCCGCACCCAAATTGCGTGTGGTTCGCACCGAGCCCTCGATTGGCCATGCGAAGACCTCCGAGGCGAAGGGCCTTGATCACCAGCCGGCGGCAAGTCAGTCGCCGGAAAGCGTTGCTCTACGGAGTCTCTTTCCCAATGCAACGTTCTATGGCTGCAACGATCTCGTGGTTGAAAAAGTCGCCCACTCGGTCGGTTCGGCCCAGGAAGGCGAATTGGCTCTTTACCAGATTGGCGAACATGACCCCGTTGAATTTGTCGCCACGGCGTTGGCCCGCGGTGTAGGCGGCATTTTGACGGAACAGCTGCTTCCCTGTCCCATTTCCCAGTGCGTGATTGGTAATCTGGATCACGCTCACAGTGAATTGCTGGCCGCGCTGCACGGCCAACCGGCTCAGCAAATGCTTACTGTCGGTGTGATTGGCGACAGCGGCAAAACAACAACCTGTTTGTTGGCCGCGACGTTAACGAACGCCAAGTCACTGCGGACGGCCTACCAGTGTGATTTGGCGTCATCCGATGGCGTGATCAAAGCGACATCGCAGCAACCAACACTTGCTGGACCGGCGTTAATACAGTGGATGGGCGATGCGAACGACTGTCACAGCCAGGTTGCAATCGTTGAACTTCATGCCAATCAGGCCAAGAACGGGCTGTACGATTCGGTCGAGCTTGATGTTCTGATCGTTGCTGGACGGCACGAAGTGACTCAAGACTTTGGCCCAGACGTGTTGGACTGCGTGATTGATCGGTTGTCGCCTCGGGGAGTGATCATTCATCCGGATGACGATCAGCGTTCAATCGAGGCGGCACAGGATGCTAACTGCGAAGCGATTGCGTATGGGAATACACCGGGATGCGAATCGGCAGCGATGATTTTGGATCAGTCCGGTGGGATGTCAACCATCATGCTGACCTCAGGTGATTGCAGTGCGTTGATGGAATCGTCACTCTGTGGCTTGCACATGGCGGGCAACATTGCGGCGGCCGCCGCGTTCGGCCGATTGATTGGCATGGAACTGCAGCAGATCGCCACTCATTTGTCCAGCATGCGATCGGTGCCCGCACGCGGCCAGCGAATCGTCGGTTGTGGAGACGCAACCGTTGTCCTGGAATCTGCGGGGACCCCGGCGCGAATCAAATCGGCATTGCGTTCGGCAAAAGCGTCGGGTGCGGGAGGCAAAACCTGGTGCGTCCTGGCCATCGGGAAAGGGGACAGCGACGCCGACCTGTCCGAGATGGGAACGTTAATGGAACGGTTTGCCGACCACTGTGTTGTGACGGCCAAGCAAGACTCGCGCAGGCAGTTCCTGCAGCAGGCGCATCAATTGCTTGATGGCGTCCGCGAGTGTGCGGCGATGCGTTTGGTCGCTGGCCGGAATGAAGCTCTTCACTGGGCCTTGAAGCATGCCAAGCCGCGTGACACGATTGTGATGATCACCAACCGCCGGGATCAATCTGCGTTTGAATGCCGCAGTGAAGTCAGCGAGTTGCGAGAACTGATTGATCAGTATCGCGAAGACCACCCCAGTTCAGCAGGGGACGTCCAACAGAAGAACGGCAAGATCTCGCTCAAGTTGTTTCAATAGGACGCAGTGACGTCAGATGCCTGGGGCGGCCAGTTCATCAGCAGCATCTTCTTGTTGCGAGACTTCGTCCCGGTTAGCGGCTCTCCCACCAGCGTGTTTTGTACTCACTTGTTTGCTGCTGGTTCGGGCAGGGTATGGATCAAGCCCAGCGCGGCCCAGGTGGTTCCCCAGTAGACCGCTGTTTCGGAAACTTTGTCTTTTCGTTTCTCTTTTGTCCCCTTTACGGGCCAGGAACCGTCTTCACGCTGGGTTTCGACCAGGAACGTTTGGGCATTTTCGATCGACGATTGAATTCCAGCAGCGTCTAGCGGTTCTGTTGCCTTCGCTTGTGTTAGTGCGTAGACCGCCATCCCAGTGCCCAAAGCGTCGCTTTCGGCATCAACCATCCACCCCCAGCCTCCATCGGCTTGTTGTTGCTGGATCAGTTGTTTGACCATTTCATCGCGTTGGGCGTTGTTGTTGGTTTGGTTGGCCAGCAAGAGACGCAGCACAAACCATTCGGTGCTTTTCCCGTCCGGTGCCTGTTTGATGAACGTTTCCGCCTTTGCGAGAACAGGGGCCTGTCGCGGGCTTGGTTTGCTCTGCTGCATGGCGAGCGCGAGCCACATCGTTGAGGTCTGATCGGTTTCCGGTTTGGGGCGTTTCTGTGCAGGCAACTGGCCACCGGCCTTCCAAGAACCGTTGTCTTGCTGGTCTTTCAACAACAGATCCGCGAGTTGTTGATGCGGGTCCTGATCGGCTCGTTCCCCCAGGGCGATCAGCAGCTGTGCAACGCCTTCTTTGTTGGCTTGTCCAGCGATCTTGTCCTCGTCATTTTTGGACAGTGAGGATTCAATGGTCCAGTCGATCCATTCATCAAGCTGCTCACTGACTTGGAATCCATGGCGTTTCGCGGCGCTCAACGTCCAGACCATGTTGGTGACACGGTGACAGGAGACGCAGTCCTTTTTCTCGATCCACCAAACGCCTTTGTCTTCGATGAACGGGAGGCTGCTTTTGACGGCGGCGCGAATCTGCGCGGGCTCCGGTGAAGTCGCGGGCAGCGAAGTGGTGATCGATAGCGCGATTGCAAGGCTCGTCAGGCATTTCAGAACGGACACGAATGCACCTGCAGGGGAATGAAGTGTTGCAAAGCTGAACGGCAGGGAAGGTGAACAGTCTACTTTTCCAATCCGCTTTGCGGTACAATCGATTAATCACCTCGCTGGGCGTTTGATTGTAGATGATTATGCGGCGGCGCTGGACGTTCTGCGTTCAATGGATCGACATTTGCGTTGATCGCTGCCCGGGATGTACCTGCCTGAGACATTCCCTTGTCTTGAAGCAGTGCCGTCACGCGGCGGGGTTGAGTTGATTTGTCGTCTGCCCAGGGCGGGCTTTGGGAAAGACTAAGAGTCTTCGATGGACAATGCAAAAACTGAGAAACGACAATCGTTGCAGTACGTGGTCCGCTACGGCTCGATGAGGCTGTTAGGCGTTGTGAACGCCACCGAATCGTATCGCTACCAGGATGCCGTGATTGTGCGGACCGATCGAGGCACCGAGACCGGGATCGTCTTGATCGAGGCTTCACCGGCGAGTTTGGAGTCTGGTGAAGAATCCGTCGCTGGCCGGATCGTTCGAGCTCAGACCAGCGACGATCAGAAACAGGTGAAGCACTTGCAGTCGCTTTTGCGAGCCGATTTGGCCGTCTGCCAGAAGCAGGTTGACACACTGCGGCTAACCATGGATCTGGTTGACGTCGAGCGTCTGATTGGTGGCGAACGCGTGATCATTTACTACGTCGCTGAGAGCCGCGTTGATTTTCGGCAGCTTGTGCGGGAATTGGCGCGGGAGTTTCAGACCCGGATTGAAATGCGTCAGATCGGGGTGCGAGACGAAGCCAAATTAGTGGCGGATTATGGAGATTGTGGCCGGCCGATTTGCTGTGCAAGCTTTTTGAGCAAAATGCCACCTGTTTCGATGAAGATGGCCAAGCTGCAACGCTCGACGTTAGATCCGACCAAAATCTCCGGTCGCTGCGGTCGACTGAAGTGCTGTCTGCGATATGAATTCGACACTTATGAGGAAATGTCGAGGCAATTGCCGCCAGTTGGTGCACAATTGTTGACAAAGGATGGAAACGTACAGGTGATTGCACAGGACATTCTGTCGCAACAGTTGATGGTATTGACCTCCGATAACCGAAAGATATTAATATCATCGGATAAAATCGTCAGCGTCCTAGAGTCACCCTAGCGTGACAGAGAGAGGTCCAGGGAGTAAGCTGGCTATCTCCGTGATGGTCCGACAACGACGCGACCAAGAATGTGGATTGCCGTCGTCATCGATTTCGCCGAACGCCTTCAAGATTGTTTGCCGTCGATGTTGATGCCGATTGGAACTGATTCGGTGAAAATGCGTCGGAAATTGTCTCGCCAATGCGGTATGATTGGACGACGACCTGGTGCTGAGCTTTTTCGAAGAAACGAGTGTTCTTCTGTGCTGGCGTTTAACCCAGTTGAAATTGGATATGAGCAACGAACTGACGAACTCGCCGATTCAGACCATGCGGAAACTGCTCAAAGAAGATCCGCGTTATAAGTACGAAGCGTACCAATTCGTTCGCGAGGCTCTGCAATTCGGCCAGCAACTTCGTCAAGAGTTGCCAGAGAGCATCGGTGTTGAGAACGATCTGGATGACGATGGTTTTCCCGCCGAAACCGTCGTCCGTTCCGCCCATGTGACCGGCCAAGAGTTGTGTGAAAGCTGCCGGTTGTATGCCATCGAGCAGTTTGGCTTGCTGGCGCAACTGGTCCTTGGCAAATGGGGCGTCTGTAGCACCAGCGACTTCGGTGAGATCGTTTACAATCTGATTCGAATTGAACAAATGCGAAAGAGCGACTCCGATCGTCGCCAAGACTTCGACAATGTGTACTCGTTCGAGAGCGCCTTCGAACCTGACTTTCGCTTGAATGATAACAGTTCATTTAGCTGTTAACGTTAGGAATCATTGATGAGAACTCCCCGCCACTGTGCTGTTTCGCTAGCGTTGCTGGCTGTCTCTTTGTTGGCTCCCGCCTTCATCTGTTCAAACGTTTCTGTCGCCCAAGAGTCCGGCGCTGCGCCAAAAGATTTCGTCCCCAGTGCGGACAAGCCCAACGAGAAACCTCAACGCGTTTACTTGGGCCGGCAGGTCGCGCAACCCATGAGTCACTTGGGCGCCCCTTGGTTGATTCGTTCCGATCGCGACCAAGAAGAAAACACGTCGGAGTCATTCAAGCAACTCCGGCTCAAGCCCGGCATGGTGCTTTGCGACCTTGGCTGTGGCAACGGCTATTGGACGCTGCCGATGGCCAAGGAAGTCGGCGCGGCAGGAGCTGTTTACGCCGTTGATATTCAATCGGAGATGTTGCAGAAGCTTGATCAACGCGCCTCACGTCTGGATCTAAAGAATATCAAGCCCGTGCTCGGTCAGATTGATAACCCCAAGCTGCCAGCTGACAAGATCGATCTCTTATTGATGGTCGATGTTTATCACGAGTTCTCGCATCCACAAAGCATGTTGTGGGGCATTCGTCGTTCATTAAGCAAAGACGGCGTGGTGGCGTTGCTAGAGTATCGCGAAGAAGATCCGAGTGTGCCAATTAAGTTGCTACACAAAATGTCCAAGCAGCAGATTTTGAAAGAGTATCATGCCAATGGTTTCAAATTGGTGCGAGAGTACAATGAACTGCCTTGGCAGCACTTGATGTTCTTTGCTCGAAGTGACAGCGGTCTCGCGGAGATCCAAGCAGTACCGACGGCGGACGTTCTGAAACGCTTGGGACGTCCTCGACAAGGTCGTTGATCTGGAGTCAACATTCGAAGCGCGCCCTGAGCGGCGACGGATGCTGCCTATCTGTGGGGCATTGGTTGTGTCACCGGTTGGCAAGTGCTCGTCAGCAAACGCTGGCTTGATGGGGCTGGCCTGTTTCTGGCTCCGTTGTTGCGGAGCATTCTCTTGACCACGTTTGACAAGGGCAAATCCTATGGCATCCATCAGTCGGCGGCATTGGCTAACGCTCTCGGCGTGTTCGGCTACGGTTGCACTTTCGGGGTGCAAGGACAGTTCCGTCTCCCAAGCCTTGTCAGAGTCCGCAGAGCAAACCAGGGAACAGATCGATCGAGCGGTTGAGGAAGCCGCGACGGAGGATCTGGTGAACTACAAGGTTGCTTTGCGTGGCTATGCGATTGTCTCGATGGCGATCGCCAGCCGGGTTATCTTGTTGCCTTATCCCGGAGTACGGATTCTGTCTGTCGCGGTGGTCGTCACGGCTGTGACAGCTTCGCTGGTTGTCAAATACATTGATGACGAATTGATTCGTCGTGAGATTCAAGAGACATTAACGGACGCAGAACGCGCCAAGATCGAGTCGCAAGGCTACGTCGCCTTCCGCACCGAGAGCGGCGTGGAGGAGCGGACGTTTTTGGCTAAGAAGCAATATGGCTACCAGGATTAGGGTTGATCTTGCCAGGGCTTTAGCGAATCTTTGCAAACCGCTTGAATGTTCTGCTCCCGCCGCGTGGTATTCGTTGTATTTGATTAGGTGCATAAGATCAATCAGGAAGGAAAATTGAGCACTTCCTGTTTTGCGGGATAGAGAATCTTCGTCTCTTAAGCGACAGTTGATGATTGAGACGCAAGCGAATCTAAAACTGTGTAAGGATGTGGTGTGAAACTACGTTCCCCACGCACAGGTTACTATTCGATGAAACGCTTTTTCTTAGTGGCTGCTGCTGCAGCCTTGTTCACCGCTTCGTCAGCATCGGTTAGCAGCGCTGACAACACTGCTGTAAGCGTCTTGAACGCCGAGACAACCAGTCAGGCAGCAACCGAAGTTGTCGTTGAGTCTGCTCCAGTCACGCAAACACGTCGCGTGTACCGTAGCCGCCCAACCAATGTGTTCCAGAACCTCATGGAACTCGAGCGTCGCAAGAACGCTTGGTTGCGCCGCACGTTCTTGGGCCGATAAAGGCCGGCATCCGAGCAGGCTAGAAATTCAATTCGCTGTGGCGTTAGGCTGGGGAGTCCACGACAGAGGAAATTTCCCGGACGAACGTCGATCGAACTGTGACGAGCTACCAGGGTCATCTGGTAGCTCGTTTTTTGATAGAACACCCCCGATGGTGTCGCAAAACGCACCCTTCACCGCAACACCCTCCCGGTTGCCTTGGTTTGTTCGGCAACGAGAATGGATATCCAGGGTGCGCTTTGCGACCCTGGGCTGTGAGGATGGAACACCTACGGCGTTCGGCGCAGACGTAGGGTACCGTGCTTGCACGCACCAATGCTTTGAAGGCACCCTGCGAACTCCGTCCCAGTTCGAGAGAATCGCGATTGCCCAGAGAAAACCTCGGGAAACGCAACCTCAACCAGATTGATCACCTGTTCAAAGCAGTGCGTGCCATCACACACCCTTGTATGTTACATTCTAGTGGTGTTTCGTTGGACACTACAGATGCAGTTGCTTTAGCCTCTGAGCGTAGCGAAGAGGCTAAAGCAACTGCGGCCGACGGCAGATCGTTGACCCTCGAGTGCTGCAACGCAGACACTGTGCGGGAGCCGGATCGTCGTCGGCCTTTGGTAAATAGCCCGTACAGCCGCCTGAGCCGAGACAAGCTCTCGAGCTCGCATTTGCAAGGAAGGGATACATCCAAGATGAGTTTTCAACACTTTATCGGAATCGATGTCTCAAAAGCCAAGCTTGATCTCGCGTTTGATGAACAAGCCACGACAACTGTCGTTCCCAATGATCCAAAGGGAATTGATGAGCTAGTGGATTTGTTGCCAGAAGCGAAGTCTTGCCTGATCGTAATTGAGGCCACTGGCAACTACGAACGTCCACTCGCTGTGCGACTTGTTGAAGCCGGCCATGTTGTCTCTGTGGTCAATCCAAGACAAGTGAGAGACTTTGCCAAAGCGATTGGACAATTGGCAAAGACTGACAAGATCGACGCACGCATCATCGCACTGTTTGGGAAATTGACGAGGCCCCGAGCCGTCGCCAAAACCAAGCAATTGCAGGGTGAATTGGATCAGCTTGTGACTCGAAGAAGACAGTTGATCGGCACCAGAACTGCCGAGAAGAACCGACAGGGACAAGCCGTGTCCGGAGCGGTTTGCAAGAGCATTCAGCGCGTTCTCGATGCAATCAACAACGACATCAAAGAGATTGATCGTGAGATCCAAAAGCTTGTGCAGTCTGATGATGACTGGAAGCATCGCGCCGAATTACTTGGGACGATGCCTGGTATCGGCGATGTGACATCAGCAACGATCATTGCAGAGTTACCAGAGCTTGGCGACCTGAACCGACGGGAAATCGCCTCGCTCGTTGGACTAGCACCGTTCAACCGGGACAGCGGGCAGATGCGAGGCAAGCGTTCGATTTTTGGAGGCCGTGGATCAGTGCGATCGGCGCTCTACATGGCCGCACTGAGTGCTCGCCGATACAACCCAGCGATCGCAGCCTTCTCCAAGAGACTGACCGAACAAGGCAAGCCTCCAAAGGTCGTTATTACCGCATGCATGCGCAAAATCCTCATCACACTCAACACAATGGTCAAAACAAATACAACATGGGAAAATCCACAAAACGCTTGACATCTAACACAGCCGCTCTCGCGGTGGGGGATGGGATGTTTCGGAGCTGCAAAGGTCGGTGACTTCTGCTGACATGACTTCGCAGATCATTTCCTGCGACTGTCGACGGAAAAAGTCTCGAAAGACACTGCGGGTTTCCGCCGCTGGAACTTGCCCAGGGATTCAATAAGATTTACTTCGTTCACGATGGTCTCCCCGTCGGTTGCAGCCAACGAAGATAAAATCGTTTTAGGAAGCCAGAGTCTGCCCTCCGGGCGACCATGATTCAAGTTTTAACAGTGGCGGGAGACTTCGGGATTTCTGGGGATGCACTGAAGCGGTTGCCAGATTCGCTCTTCCATCTATCGCTGGTCGGTACGGGCAGTAGAAAAGAGACTAGAATATCAGCTTTCCCCACGCTTCCCGTTCCTTTGGTTCTGCCTGCCATGCTGTCTATTCGTGCTGCCGCTCTGATTGCGTTAGTTTGTTGCCAGATGTTGATAGCTCGTGCGGACGATGCTGCGGGGCAACAACGTCCCAATGTGATTGTGATTCTGGTGGATGATCAAGGCTATTATGATCTGGGGTGTTACGGCGCCAGCGAGGTGAAGACTCCAAACATTGATGCGTTGGCCGAACAGGGCACTCGCTTTACGGATTATTACGCTGCCGCACCGATCTGTAGCCCATCGCGGGCCGGGCTGTTGACGGGGTGCTATCCAAGGCGTGTTGGCAATCACATTTGGGTGCATCGGGCCGACTCGCAGTACGGTCTGCATCCCGACGAAGTCACGGTGGCAGAGCTATTCCAGTCGGCAGGGTATGCGACGGCATGCATTGGGAAGTGGCATTTGGGGTTCGAGAAACCGCTGCTGCCGAAGTACCAGGGCTTTGACCATTACTTTGGGTTGCTGCATAATTTGGATCCAGTCGAAGTGGTTTACTTCGAGGAACAGGGCGGTGTCCCATTAATGCGGAACGAGGAAGTGGTTAAGCGGCCCGCTGACCCGGCCGAGTTGACCAAGGCGTACACAGACGAAGCGATCAAGTTTATCGATCAGCATCAAGAGTCTCCTTTTTTTCTGTATTTGCCGCACACAATGCTTCACCATCCACTGGGCGTCGGGGAAGACTTCGTCGGGTCGTCCGAGTGGGGCGAATACGGTGACGCAATACAAGAGATGGACCACCACGTTGGTCGATTGATGGACGCAGTTCGGGAGCGCCAGCTTGATGAGCGGACTGTGGTGCTCTACCTGTCTGATAATGGTCGTGGTCCGGGCAGGAATTCCGAACAGCCAATCCGCGGTCGCAAGTTGTCTACATTTGAAGGTGGCATTCGAGTGCCAGCGATCGCCTGGGGGCCGGGCGTTGGGCTGCAAACGCAGGCGACGTCGAAGGCCGTGGTCCGCGCGATGGACTGGTACCCGACCCTGGCCAGCCTGGCGGGCATTCGCGTTCCGGAGGAGGTCGTGATCGATGGTCGGGATCTCAGTCCCCTGTTACAAGGAAAGACATCCGGCGTGCCTGGGCCCGCGCAGAAACTCTCCCTCAACGCGGATGTTCCTCTCAGAAGACGCTGGCAACCGGACGGCGAATGGTCCCAGCGAATCCGTCGAAACGAGTACAGCGAGGCGTTCTTCTACCATGGCAGCCAAGGTGCTCTGGCTGCGGTGCGTTGGCGTCAATGGAAACTGTACTTGAATCCTTCGTTGACGTTGTACGATTTGGTCAGCGATCCGGGGGAAAGTCAGCCGGTGCGGGACGGCGAGATTCTGCAGAAATTGCGCGGTATGTCGATCTTGTTCCAGGAAGAGATGCGTCGAGACGCGCGTCCAGCAGGCCAGGCGGACGCCAGCGCTGATTCCCCAACGCGGATTTCCGAAGACCAGCTCCGTCAGCTCAATGCGGACAAGGATGTGACCTACGCAACGTACGGCGATCGGACGTTGCAGATGGATGTTTATCGGCCCAAAAATGCTTGGGGACAACTGCCAGCGATCGTCTGTATCCATGGCGGAGGCTGGCAGAAGGGCAGTCGCGTCCACCATGAGAAAGTGGCCCAGGGATTGGCTTCGCGAGGCTACGTCGCCGCAACAATTTCTTATCGTCTAAGCGACGAAGCCGCGTTTCCGGCAGCGATCCAGGACTGTAAGGCGGCGGTACGTTTTCTGCGTGCCAATGCCAGTCGCTATGGCATCGACTCTGAGAAGATCGGAGCGATCGGGTTGTCTGCCGGTGGTCACTTGACGGCGCTGTTGGCGTCGTCGGGCGGTGTGGCGGAGTTGGAAGGCGACGGCGGTCATCAGGGCCACAGCAGCAGGATCCAGGCCGCTGTTCCGATGGGAGCTCAAACCGATTTTCTGTCCGCTCGCACGCGGGAGATCAGTGCACATCCGCAGCGTGGTTTGATCTGGAGAAAATTCATGGGTGGTTCCTTGGATGAGCGAAGCGCCGCCTATGGACTGGCTTCGCCTCTGCAACATCTGGACAAAGACGATCCACCGTGTTGGTTCATCGCCGGCCAGCAGGACGATGCGAGCACGCACGCGGTTGCGTTTCGACAGCGGCTTGACGAGTTGGGGATTCCAAGTGGGTTGACGGTCATTCAGGACGCTCCGCATGGTTTTGTATCACGGCAAGGCTGGTTTGATCAGATGGTTCGCCAAGCGGATCAGTTCTTCAAGAAGTCATTTGAGGCACAGGATTGAGCCTCCAACTGATCTGATCGCTACCAGAGTTCTTGATGTCGGTGATCCGCTCGACGGACTGCGGACATTCTTGCAGCCCGATGCATGGTGCTCTGGTACTGTTTCACATCGTCTCGCGCCGTGATTCTCACGCGCCCGTGAGGTGTACCGGCGTTGCGACAACGACTGGTCGATGCAGAAGTTCAGTTGCTGACGGGGGCAGGAACGTTGTTTAGACGTTTGATACATTTTTTCCGCGAGATCATTGATCATCCCAGCCCGAAACATCGGGCGTTCCCGGCAATGTTGCGGTCCTGTTTCTGGGGGCTGCGGCGTGTGCTGACCGAGCAACCACGCGACCTTCGCTATCACGGGATGAAGCTGCGCTGTTATCCGTGGAGCTCGGTTGCGCGGCGGATTGCGACTTTTGGAACGCTTCCCGATTACCGGGAGATGAGTTTTCTGAAAGACTACCTGCGCCGCGACGATTGCGCCATCGATGTGGGCGCCAATATCGGCGCATACAGTCTGCTGGCGAGGAGCTTGGTTGGTGATGCAGGAAGAATCGACGCGTTCGAAGTCGATCAACGGGCTCGTCTGTCCTTGGTGGAAAGCACCCTGATGAACCGCCTGACGAATCTGCATGTGCACCCGCGTGCCGTGGGAGCCACATCGCGAGTTCTCGAGGGAGATTCGTCCAGGCAGGATGAACTGATTCATGTGCGAATGGATCGATTGCACTGGGGAAAACTGAACGGCATGAACGTGGTTCGGTTGGACGAAGCATTGGACGAACGCGACTACGCTTTGCTGCGTGTGTCGCTGAACGGTTACGAACCGCTGGCACTTCGTGGTGCCACGCGTTGGTTAAGAAAAGGTAATCCGCCGGTCTTGATGATCGACATGCAGACCAGCAGCAAACGTTACGGAGTCAGTCTGGGGCAGTTCCTTGATGAATTGAAGGCATTGGACTACCAGACGGCGGTGTATGCGCCGGAGCATCGGGCGCTGTGCTTTACGGCCAAGCCCTGGTTAAGCAGCGGATGCACGCTGATTGCGATTCACCAACAGGCAATCCCGATGGTTCGCAATCGTCTGCTGGGCGTCGACGAGGGGATCGACGTCAGTCCAAGTGCAGAGAGCAAGCCGATCCACAGCGGCGTTGCGCCGCTGTGATGCTGTTGGTTGCCGTTTGCTGGCCGGTCGCGTCGTTTGCACCGTGCGTGCCGACGCTTGTTCAGTCTCGCTGGAAGTCTTCCTTGACTGGGATGACTTCCATGAAACCGATCATCATCTCTTCGAAGCTTTGATCTCCCCATTCGACTTCGACCGTAGGATCGGGATTGCTAAGGTTTGCATCGCTATTGTCAAACACGGCGGTGCACTTAATTTTAGTCCCGGCCGGAAGGTGGACGGGTTCACTGGGTTCGTATTTCAGCTGCCAATTGAAGTCATATCGCGGCACGTCAAGCAATGGCTGCCACGGCTCATCGGGGCGCTTCATTTCATAGCGAAATGACTTGCCACGCAAGTGCATGTGTGGAGTCATGCTGATCAGGTATTCGTCCTGCGCTGACTTATATCCCGCTTCGACCACTTTACTGGGATCTCCCGCAGGAATCTTAAGTCGCCTGTCCACCGCTACAGCACCACGCAACAATCGGGTGACTTTTTCTTTGGGCATGAAACGCACGCCAACGTAGCTCAGGTCTGTTTGTGCTGAACCGTTGGGGGTGTAGTGCATTTCGAAGAGCAGTTTGCTGCCGGCCTTGACTTCGATCGCGACTCCTTCAGGCAGTCTCGTTGGTGCGCTGCCCGGTGCATAGCCTGCGACGATGGCGTTGATGTCCGTGCGCCGTGCACCTGGTGGAACCACATAGACTAGAATGTGATGGACGACCTCGCGGCAATCGGGTCTTGCTTCGGCGGCGGTGATGTATTTGTCTTCGGTCCAACCGGGGTCGACAACAAATCGTTGGTAATCGAGGACACCCTGCGCCGCAACTTCAAAGGGTTGCTCCTCTTCATTCATGAACAGGATTTGATCCGGTTGTTCGATTCGCCAGCCTTCGACAAATTGGGGCGGTTCAGGGAGGTCTGCAGGGTCGCCTTCTGGCATGCCGTTATCGACCCAAGTCTTCAGTAATTCGATTTCTTGCTTGGTCAGACTGGGATCGTTGGCAAAGTGGCCCACTTCAGGATCGGCGTTCCAGGGTGGCATGCGTTTGTCTGCGATGACCTCCAGGATGGTGTCCTCCCAGCCCAGCACATCGTCGTAGCTGGTCAAGGTAAACGGAGCGATTTCGCCTTTGCGATGACAGCTTACGCAGCGGGCATTCAAGATCGCTGCAATGTGCTTGTTGTACGTGATCTCACCCACGGCTTCCTGTTCGGAGACTTTGCCGATGTAGCAACCAACTGGCTCGGTCGCCGGGGTGCTGATCGGTTTGCCAGCAAGTAGTTCGTCGATCGCCTGCCCCAGGTAGGAAATCGTGCCACGCTCACGCGAGTAGCCAACTCCGTACTGGTTGTCGATGCGTCCGTGGTAGACGACTTGGCGTTCTTTGTTGATGAGAAAGACTTCCGGGGTGCGTTCAGCGCCCATCGCGTCGGCAACACGATTCCCGGGATCCTTCAGCATTGGGAATGCAATGTCATGCCGGTGGACATAGGCCTGCAATTCGCGGACGCCGTCCTGGGTATTCGAATTGATGCCAATGACCTGCACGCCTTTGTCTGCATACTTTTGTTGCAGTTCAGTGAGCCGGTTGCCGTAAAGTTTGGCAAGTGGACATTCGGTGCCAAGGTAAACGATGGCGACGGCGTTGGAGTCGGCGTAATCACTAAGCGAGACTTCGTTGCCGTAACAGCTCCGTAAACGAAAGTCATCCACGGTGTTGCCCAGCGGACTGCGCGCTTCGTCAGCGGACGAAGCAGCGATCCAACACAGGATGAGTGCGAACGAGTGAACGAGCGCGCAGGCGCGACGCAGTGAATGGATCAACATAAGCCCCTCGAAATAGAAAATGATCAATGAGTGCACTAGATGATATAAAAATGTGCAACCCTTGGCACTATCGTTCTTGTTGGTTCAGACTGCAAATCGCCCAATCGGAGGCTTTTAAGCGAAAACTTAACGCGACTCGTAGTATTCCGCCGGAAAACTCGCCTGTGGAGCGTGCTTGCGATCTCGCCATGGGAACACAGGGCCGCGGTCTTCCAGCAATGGCACTTCGTCGCCCTTGGTTTCTTGCAGCAATGACCACAGATCGTGGTTCATTTGCTTAATTCTTTCTTGGTGCTCAGCGGAATCAATCAAATTGTTCAGTTCCCCGGGGTCAGCTTCCAGATCATAGAGTTCGTCACGATCCCACAGTCCGTGACAGCGAATGTATTTCCATCGACCACCAATCACAGCGTGCAAGGTCGGCGTGTGCGGGTAGTTGCGTTCCCAGTAATATTCGTACAGCAGCTGGGTGCGTACGGGGCTGCGTTGATCCTCGCTGCACAGCGACTTCCACATGCTGATGCCGTCTTCGCTGGGCAGTTTCGCGGCACCGGCAGCTTCCAGCAATGTTGGGGCAATGTCGATGTTGCCAAAGACGCCTTGAAACTCCTGGCCAGCTGGAATGCTGCCCGGGGCTTTGATCAGCAACGGAACCTTGGCGCTGGCTTCATAGGCAACACGTTTGTCAATCAAGCCGTGGTCACCAAACTGGAACCCATTGTCGCCCATGTAGACAAAGATTGTGTTGTCGGCGAGTCCCGCATCGCTCAAGTACTGGTTCAGTTGACCGACGCTATCGTCGACCGAAAGAATTGATTCACAGTAGCGGCGATAGTAGACCGATGGAGAAAAGTCCGGCATGTTGTAACCAAAATCAACACCATGCCGACTGTTGCGTTGATTGCGAACCCACATGGGCAGTTTGCCGTCACTCATCTCTTTAACAGTTGGGATCTTGATCGGCAGCGGTTGACTGTCATAGCGACCGCGATGCCGATCGGCAGGAACGAAGTCGGCGTGAACACCCTTGTGGCTGACGTACAGAAAGAATGGCTTGTCCTCCTGGCGCTGATTGAGCCACTGCAAGGCATAGTCCGTCAACTCGTCGGTGATGTACCCTTTTTGCGGGACGCGCTTGCCGTTGACATTGAAGCCGTCATAGGTTGTTTGCGGGACTTCGCGTGTTGTCCCATGCCCATCGGGCCAATAGGTTCCCTGTCCCTTAAATGCCACCCAGTGATCGAATCCACGTTGTGGATCATCAATGTGGCCTCCCATGTGCCACTTCCCGATGAACGCAGTCTGATAGCCCGCAGCCTGAAGATGTTGCGGAAAGAAAATCAGGTTGGGATCGACGGGATGGTAGTTGTCGACAACGCGGTGGTTGTGAGCATACTGGCCAGTCAGAATCGAAGCCCGGCTGGGTGAGCACAACGAGGTGGTGACATAGGCATTCTTGATCCAGACGCCTTGCTTGCCAATGGCGTCAATATGAGGCGTTTCAATGAACGGGTGATCGGCGATGCTGAGACAATCGTAGCGATGGTCATCGCAAAGCACGAACACGATGTTGGGCTGCTTGGCGGTCAGAACCTTGCCAGCCCCTGGCACCGCAGCGAGCGCCGAAAAAAGCAGGGCGAGGATCGAAGTCAAAAGAGGGAAATCAGCTCGTTTCACGTTCATGCTGTCAGTGGGGAGTGCACAGGGAGTGGGGTTCGAATTCACTATCATAATGCCTCGTGTCGAAAAGACCAGATTATCCGTGCGGGAAGCGCCCACGGCGCGGCTTCCCGTCGTGGTGTTCCTGCCATTGGGATGGTTTCGACGTGGCCATGGCTTCGTTTCTCGTCCGCTGCTTTGAACCTGTCTGTATTCTGGTGACAACGGCCTTTTTCCTTGCACCGGGATTGATTTCGCAGTGTGCGTGCTTGCACGCGCCAATGAACTCAGCACACCGGTGGGCGTCGCTTTCGTGTATTCTGTGGCATTAACGCGCGCTTGCACGCTACGTTGTACACACGCGAACTCGTTGGCTCGTTGACATGAACCTTTTCTTAATTCGTCGTGGGACTGTTTCTGTCCTTGCGTGCTTGTTGTTCTTTGCTGCCTTTGCTCGCTCGGAGGAGCCCCGTCGTGATCAAGTCTTGCAGGCGGCACTGAAGGCGACACAATTTTTGACCCAACAGGTCAGCACCGAAGGCGGGTATCTGTGGGCTTACAGCGAGGATCTTCAGCTTCGTGAAGGTGAGGGTGTTGTTAAGACAAACACGATCTGGGTGCAGCCTCCCGGCACTCCGACGCTAGGTCAGTGTTTCGTGTCCCTGTACCGGGCCACGGGGGAGCAGCGTTTTGCAGAGGCTGCGGTGGAAACGTCAACGGCGCTGATCAGTGGTCAAATGCGCAGCGGCGGCTGGCAAGCAATGGTCGAGTTTGATCCCCAGCGACGCCGTAAGTGGGCCTATCGAGCTGATGAGCCAGCCCGCAAGAAGAAAGATCAATCCTCCTTGGACGACGACAAAACTCAATCGGCGCTACGCTTTCTGATCGACTTGGATCACGCACTGGAGTTTCGCAACGCCAAAGTCCATGAAGCGGCACTGTACGGACTAAAGGGGCTTCTGGAACGGGGACAGTTCTCCGGTGGAGGCTTTCCGCAGGTTTGGACGGATCAACGCTTGCCGGAGGACGAAACGCCGTCCAGAGTCGCCAGTGTTCCCGATCAGTGGCCGCGGACCTACCCAGGGCATCAGCAATACTGGTCCCGCTATACGCTAAATGATCACCTGGCGCCTGATGTCATGCAGTTGCTTCTGCTGGCGGATTGTGTCTATGACGATCCACGCTATTTGACTGCGGCACGTCGTTTGGCGGATTCTCTGTTGGAAAGTCAATTACCAGATCCTCAGCCCGCTTGGGCTCAGCAATACAACCAGCAAATGCAGCCGATCTGGGCAAGGAAGTTCGAGATGCCGGCGATCGCTTCCAGCGAATCGTTTGGCGTCATGCGATCACTGATGATGATTGCCAGGCACACCGGCGAACAGCGATACTTGCGACCGATGCCCAAGGCGTTGGATTACTTTGAACGCAGTCGCTTGCCGAATGGTCAATTGGCCAGGTTTTACGAATTGAAATCCAACCGGCCGATCTATTTCACGAAGGATTACCAATTGACCTACTCGGATGCCGATCTGCCCACCCACTATGGCTTCAAAATCAGCGATCAGTGCCCGCGTCTGCGTCAAAGTCACTTGAAACTGGCCAGGGAGCTAACGAGGGAACGTCAGGGTGCGTCGGTGACCCCGCTGGAGTATCTGCCGTCAAGTTCACCTGTTTCCGAGCAACGCGTCAAGACAGTGATTGACGCGATGGATTCTCGCGGTGCCTGGCTAAGCGACCTGCCCATGCGTTACCATAAGCGTTCGGGACCAACGATTTTCATGAAGGAGACGGCCAAGAACCTGCAACTCTTGGCGAGTTTTCTGGCTGCGAACCCCAGCGATCGTTAGCGGATCGCAATGATGCTGGTTTGTTTGCTCCATTCGGTTAGGATTGACGGTCGATCATCAAGATTCATTCGCTTCGGCGCCGCGTTCGCAACGTGTTTGGTGTAAAGGTTTCAGCAAAGCCCACTGAGCGATTCAATGTCACACTTTCTGTCCAATGTTACTTTCGGAGATTTACCGATGCCCAAAATGATTCGCGCTTCCTTGACGCGATGGTTGCTCACTTCGACCGCCTGTGTACTTGCGACTGGCTGTTTGCTAGGAACGGCATCCAGTGACGCGGACGACTGGAGCGGATGGATGGGAGACAATCGCGACGGCGTTTATCGCGAGACTGGCATTGTGCAGGAAATTCCCTCTGATGGCTTGCCGGTGAAATGGCGAGTGCCTGTTGGCGCCGGCTACGCCGGTCCTGCGGTTGCTGATGGCAAGGTCTATTTGTTCGACTATCAAATGGAAGGCGGCAAGATCGTCAACAGTCCGAATTTGCGAGGTGAGCTAAAGGGCAAAGAACGCTTGCTCGTGCTCGATGCCCAGTCCGGCAAGGAACTGTGGAGCTACTCCTACGAGCGTCCCTATTCGATCAGTTACCCAGCTGGTCCACGGGCAACTCCGACCGTTGACGGTGATCGAGTTTACTTGCTTGGCGCCGAAGGTGACCTGACCTGTTTAAACACATCAAAAGGGGACGTGATCTGGCAGCGGAATCTACCCAAGAGTTTCGGCGCCGAGGTTCCGATCTGGGGTTACTCGGCCCATCCACTGGTCGACGGCGACTTGCTGTACACCATGGTTGGTGGAGCAGGGCAGGGGGTGGTAGCCTTTGACAAACGCACTGGAAAAACGGCATGGAAAGCGCTGGACGTGCCGGCCGGATATTGTCCCCCACAGATCATTGAAGCCGGTGGGACGCGTCAGTTGGTCGTTTTCCACCCGCAAGGCGTCCAGAGTTTGGATCCCGCGACGGGCGACTCACATTGGCTGATTCCGATGAAGCCCTCGTATGAGATGTCGATTGCTCAGCCAATGGTTTCTGGCGGCCGAATGTATGCGAGTTCGATTCATTCCGAAGCGATGATGGCCGATTTGGGGACGGATCAGCCAACCGCCAAGGCGATTTGGCACGGCGAGACCAAGAATGCCGTTCACTGCAGCAATGCACCGCCAATGTTTGTCGATGGTGTGGTCTATGGGACAGATTGTTTGACTGGCAAGCTGATTGCCGTCGATGGCGACAACGGCGATCGCTTGTGGGAAACCTTTGAAGCCACCAAGCCTGATGAAAAACGCATGATCAAACACGGCACCGCGTTTCTGACTCGGATCGGTGACAGCAAGCGGTACCTTTTGTTTAGCGAGACGGGAGAGCTGATCATAGCCGATCTGACTGCCGATGGAATGAAGCAACTGGGGCGGATGCAAGTGGTTGAGCCAACAAATGAAGCCTTCGGCCGTCCCGTTGTCTGGAGCCATCCGGCGTACGCAGAACACACGGCCTTCATTCGCAACGACAAAGAGATCGTCGCCGTCGACCTGCAACAGAAGTAACCAACAGGTTGCGTTTTGCGGCCTGTTCCTGTCAGCCAGGAAAACAACACGAAAGTACATAGACGCTGAAAAAGACAGCGTGAAACGTTTTCTGTTGAACCCTGGTCCCAATTTGACTTAATCGCTTTCAATAAATTCGTGTCTGAGATCACGGGCGGTCTTCTCTAACCATTTCGCTTGGTTGCTGTTGAATCGCTGCCCACTGTGGTCAGTACGACGCTCTCCTCTGACGAAAGTTTCGTCGGCACATCCTTCGGAACGACGTCAGGCCATCGCAGACTAAGTATTCGTCGACGTCATTGCCGTCGCGAATGTCCTGCAAGGTAAACGACAATTCCAGCAGTGCAGACAACGGGCCCGCAACAAAGTCATGCTGATGCACGTTCCAAGCAAAGCAATCGACCGCTGCGATCCGTAGATGGATGCATCGCATCGCATTGCTTTGAAAGCATTGACAGCGGCAGCAAGTCGGGACCGCATGAACGTCTTAGGGCTTGCTGATTTAATCAACACTGCTGGCTCGGATGGTAGAGCCACCTCTGGCTAACTCCAATGCAGCAGGTGGCACTTGCTCTCCCGACGCAACGCCCAATAGCAAGTGTAGAACACCTACGGCGAGCGGGCCTCGAGGCTGAGTTTTCTTCGGCCAACAGAATCTGGGAAACACACCACGGTTGCCAGCGAGATTCCATCGAGCGGATTGTCATCGCGCATCATTTCCGAACGCCGAAGGTGTTCTATTCCATAGCCCAGGGTCGCGCAGCACACCCTGGGGACAGGCTGGCAATCGTCGCAAAACCGGGAATAAACCACGAAGGACGCGAAGAGCACGAAGGAGGGAATCACAATCATCCTCCGGGGACTGTCCCCAGTCTTGAATGCCTGAACGCCGAAGGTGTTCTATTCCATAGCCCAGGGTCGCGCAGCGCACCCTGGGGACAGGCTGGCAATCGTCGCAAAACCGGGAAAAAACCACGAAGGACGCGAAGAGCACGAAAGAGGGGATCACAATCATCCTCCGGGGACTGTTTCCAGTCTTGAATGCCTGAACGCCGAAGGTGTTCTACCCCATAGCCCAGGGTCGCGCAGCGCACCCTGGGGACAGGCCCCACACACATTGTCTCCGAACGCCGTAGGTGTTCTACAACTGGTTCGGGATAGTCGCTTGGAACGCAATCACGTGCAAGGCTTTTCGCCCAAAGTCGCCAAAAGCCTTGCACTCGAAACAGCAAGCAAGGCGCCAAGCCAAGCAAAAACCAAGGTATTCGACTCAATCAGCAAGCCCGTCTTAGTGTTTGTCGTCGTTCGCTCGTTCATCTTTGCTAACTGAAAGTCGTGAGACCGCAGTTCACCTTTGTAAGCAATCTTATCGAATCCCAGCATGATCACGCCCCAGGAAGTTTCCGGGACGGCCCATCTCGCCAAGATCGGATGCACTGTCCAACAGTTCCGTCAGTAGCTCGATTTGTGTTGCGTCTGGCTTGAATGCTGCGACACTAGCGGCCAGATTGAATAACTCGGGTTCGGTCCAGTTCTGGCATGGCCCGTGGATCGTACGCAGTGCCGTGAAGAGCTTGAGGCACGTGGATCGCTGAAACCGATCAGTTCCACCCAGATCCGCGCGTCTGTCCCTGCTCTTTCCCATTCATCAATCAATCTTTCTTAGGAAATAAATCATGGCATTAAGCACCGCCAACACGCCTAGCGTCCTCTAATCCTCGCTCGACCAAGCTTTCTCGCGGCCATTGCAGCGATATCGGTTGCTGAATGATGTCATGGGTGTTCCCGAATTATCACGACGCCAGCGTGTACCTGGAGACGTGGCCTATTGGTCGGCCGAACCGACTATCGATGCGGTCAGCGAAGAGGGCCAGGCAACAGCCTCTGATACGACGTTCGCGCAAGCGAGTGTGGGTTACGTCAAGTATGGTGCCAGGAGAATTACATCTAACGAACTCGTCCAAGACTGGCTTGCTGGCGTCAACGATGCACCCGACAGTTTCGAAACAGTGATGGCCAGTCATGCACGCGGATTGATCTCAAGTGTTAACGGGTTCATCATCAGCGAGCTAGACTCGGCCAGCGGCATTACCGACAATGTTGCCGCACCGGATTACTCCGAGATTCTGGAATCCTCCGTTTCTGCCCAGGCGAGGACGAATCAATCTCGATGATTTGCAGTGCCGCAGCAAAGGGTTCCATGGCTGCTGGTCAAGCAGCTCTGGGTGCCACTGGATTCTTCGCTGGCTTCCCCGTCACTTCTGTTGTCGGCTTCCCTGCAGCAACATCGGCAATGTCTATTGGTTCTCTGGCGACCTGGAATCATCGGCCCGATGCTCGGTCGAGATCCGCCACAAGCTGACGGATCAGTCAACCGCTGGACTCGCGATTGAAGATAAGTGCGAGATTATCAGTTGGGCGCGATGTTGGTTTGCCATCGCCGACGTCACTTGCATTCTGAAATCGAGCTACGCGGCATAGTTTGATGTTGATCAAGATTAAACATACATCCGCTGGATTCGTCTGGCGGACGTTGTCGTTGATGGCACCGAGAACGATACCGTGAAAGACTGGTGCCACGCCTTAAGCAGGTGAAAACATTGCTGCGTTTTCAGTTTCGTTTTCATTCTCCCTTATACTTTCGAATATTCTCTTCAATAGACAGTTGCGTGCGAACGAAGTCAGCCAGGGCCAACCGCACAACGGCGAACCAGCAGTTGATGATGTACAGGAAAATCAACCCAAGCATTTGAGCACCGAACTGTGCGATGGAAAGCGAATCCCCCTGATTCAGGGCTAAGATCATTGCAACAAACAAAGCAATCCCCAGGGCGCAGATGGCAAACGTAAAGAAAAAGAAGATCGAAAGGGTTGCGCTCGAACCAGCCCGCACCAAGAGCGACAGAGCAGGGAACCGCTTGTTGTGATATCTCCATGCGTTGCTTTCTCTGTATAACTCGACTGGGTTGAGGAAGTACCCGATGTCGCTTCTATTTCTAGCGTCGCCAGCCGAGGCTTTTGGCTTGGGATTTGGGTCAGGTAGCCGCTCGGGCCTAAGTTTCTCCAAACGGGCGGTAGTAGTTGCCCTCTCCGCCTCTTTCTTTTCAGCCTTCTCTTTCCGCTTCCGCTCCTTCTCGGCAGCTAACTCCTGTTGTTGCCTGTCAACTTCAGCCTTCTCTGGCAGTCCTGGGACGTGATAGGTCTCGCCGCACTCAGGGCAGGTGTCGATGGCTCCTGAATCATCTAGTTTGTTGCTAAGTGCTATCTTGCATCCTGGACAGTTATAACGGACACGGTATGTTCCGAGCTGTCTGGTCACTTTATAGTCTGTGATCTTCTTCATTCTGATCTTCTGGTTCTTGCCGGCCGAAGCCCGCTTGGTTGTTGTTGATTGTTAAAGTCGATTCCACATCGAGGCTTCCATCTGCTTGCGCACATCAAGCACGCGACCGATGTCACCGACATGGTCCCAGTCGATTGGTGGATCATCGTCGCCAGGGGATGGCATGCCTTGCAGACCCTTCAAGAACTTCAACGGCCTGTGCGTGCTTTTCGATATAAGCATCTTCGGCAGTGTATTTTGTCATCATAATCTCCTAGGGGGGATTGAAATCATTAAGGTCAATTGTTGGCGGCTCCCGTGACACGTTTGGTCAAGACAGTCATGCGGTACACAGGAGGGAGTGGACCCGTTTTTAGAAGCCCAGAGCAAGCGGAGGCCGCGAAAACAGTACCGCGAATTGAAACTGAATCGGATTCCAGGGTTTTCCTCCTACGCACGTCGAACGTGCACGATCACGACAGCCAGTGTTGACGCACGTACAAGCAAGCAGCATCGAAACGCGATTGCTCGATGCTGGCGTAGTGGCGATCTGCCATCGACTCTGGGCCATGTCCCAGAAAGTAATCCACCAGCGAACTGAACTCAGAATTCCGCAGAACAGTTGCTGAAGCCTTGCGAAGCATCTTGTGGGGCATGTAATCAATTCCTGCTGACTTACAGTCTGCCCGCAGTTTCTTTGTGACTGCCGACTCGTAGGACAAGTTAACACCGGCCAGCAGTCGCAACGCATCGTCAGTCTCCGACCAGACCGCGTATTTGACCGTCGGGTCTCGCTTGTGCTTAGCTGTTTCGGTCGTCGATGTTCCAGGTAGCCATCGACAGGCGGTTGCATTTTCGCGATATCACGCTGGGTGAACCCAAAGTTCAGCCCGCAAAGAACATAGTGCGACTGACGCCCGCCAGGGCAACCATCTCCCGAACAACGTCCTCATCGACAACGTTCGGTGTCGTGTAACCGGTCGATGCAATGAACTCGCCGAGTTCGACGAGCTTAGGCAACTTGTGGATGTGATCGAACTTGTGTAGCCATCCAATGAACGTACCGACGTCAGCAACTGCCGCCTTCGCTGTCGTTGTCGCGTATTCTCCGCTGTTCGCAATGTTGTTGAGATACAGTTGCAAGTTCGCCGACGCTACCGACTGATCCAGCGTCATCCCCTCGCACGCTGTCGTGAACTGGGTCAGGGAGCGCTTTAGATTCTTGTGCGTCTGGGCGTTACGCTATTCTGCTTGCTCGTTAGAAACGACGCTACGGCCTCTGCTAGCCTGTCATCATGGGTGTGATTGACTGTCGGCATTGTACTTTTAAAGTTCCGCCATTTCTTTTTGCCCTCTCTGTCGTAGCCATGCGGAATCATGCACAGTGCGTCCCGCAGTTGCATCGCCACTTTTAGAGCCAGTGCAATGCCATCAGGAACTTTCTTTGCACGATTGATCGCGGAGACGGCCCACTGGTCGACTGTCCGTCGCTGTGAGCCGTCAGGGTAGTTTTTTGCAAGTCGTCCAAGAATTCGACCAATGGCAAAGCCAGGCTTGCTTGCTGCCGCTGCTGGTGTCCTTCGTGTTCATGGTCGATTGACTTCATCCATCTTTGGCACGCAGACCAGCATCGCTGGTAGCTGTCGATCTTCCCGGTTTCACTCGGTAGTGTTGGAAAGTATGCTTGCTTCCCTTGTGACGTTTCCGCCATCGTCTAAAGGAGGCAATCCATGACATACGATATCTTGAACCCGACATACGGTCCTTTCCGTTCAGCGTGGGTGGATGGAAAGGTTCAGACTGCAGCGAAAACGTAGGGGTTTAGGTACTGTGGATTCTTCCGGTCAGGCAGGCCGTTGTGTTCGAAGCAGCTTGGATTCAGAAGCTGTCGTGATTAAGGCCGAGACCAACTTCCGATGCTTTGAGGTGTCCCTCCTATGTGGTTCCACCACAGACACGTTGGCCCGTTGTCAAACAGGCCAGCAGAGCATTGTGTTGTCGAGTTGGTTCGGAAATGGCAGATTCCAACAATTCCATCACTGATTCTAACGCCAACCAAACGCTTCAACGCGTGGTGGATGGCCCGCATGCGCCCCATGACCTCGCTCCGCCACACGGCAGCCAGCAGACAGTTGCGACAAGACGCTCCAGCGCTGGCGCGAATCAACAGCTCGCCACCGGCGAACGCGCGGTCGGTGGCGGAAACAGCGAACAGCTGGTGTTTCACGAAGCGGGCACTCACGTTGCTCGCAAAGCTGGCACCGTCACTGAGCAACAGCAGCTCGCTGAAATCGGTAAACAATTGCTGGAAATCCAAGCGGTATGTGATCTGGTCAAGCAGCAAGGTGTTGCCCCACAGGCGATGGAGGCGTACTTCGCCGGTGGGCTGCTGTCTGTGGCAGAGGCTGTCAGGCGGGAGTCCGATCAACGAGACGACTGGCTCGACTCATTGAGCATCGATAGCCAGGTGTTGCTGCGCTATCGCAAGGCGCCAGACGATCCTCACGCACCGGCCAGGCGTAAAATACCGGCCAGTCGTGAAATACCGGCCAATCGCACTTCGCCAGCCAGTCCCGCTTCGCAAGTTTCTGGCATCGGGCAATCCGCCGCCGCGACATCGGACCCCGAGACTGCATCGCTGAGTTGGAGTCAGCGTCTGGAACGCCTCGCTGCCGATGAGACGTCCAGCGGAACTGCACCGCAGAACGAGAAGCCAGTTGCCAATGATGTGCAGCCTTCTGCCAGTCGTTTGCCGGAAGATGTTGTCGATGAAGAGCAGTTGTTGGCGACTGAATCGCGACGCAGTGACATCGCCGCTCTGTTTTGCAACGCGATTGAGGATCGGTTTGCGGATCAGATTGAGCCAAGCCAATCGTCGGATCAAAGCAAACCGCATCGAGGTGTCTTCTTTCGCCTCGCCAGCCAGGCCTGGTTGAAATATGGAATCGTTCTGCCCAAAGTGCGGCCGCAAGATTGGATCGTGATCGGTGCGATCGTGACCCTGATCCTTGCGGGGATCATCGCCGTTGGACCCATCCGTTGGCTGCGCGGAGCTTCGAGTGTTTCGACACCGCAGCCCAGGAGCATCGATCGGCAGCAACCACCATTGGAAAAGACGGCCTCCATCAGATCGGAAGCACCGCCGCCGGCCACTCAAGAATCTCCAGCCCATGTCACAGCGTCGGTAACTAGGAACGAGTCGCAGCCATCGGAGTCAAAGACACAGGTCCGCATCGATCAAGTCACCAAGCTGATCGATGAAATGGAATTGCAACTCAAAGGCGTCTCGCAGCGCATGGCTTCTAAGGACGCCGGTGCCGAAAGCATCCAGCAACCAGCAGGGCAACACTCGCGACTTGCCATCATGGACACGACGCTTCGCCACGAATCGCCAATCGATTTGCACGGATTGTTGGCCGCAGAACAGCCCGAGCAGTCAGCAGTGACATCTACCACGCTGCAGTCTGAGTCCCGGTCGAAGCTGTTGCGCTGTTCATCGGTACCCGTTGGATACAGCAGTCCAATTCAGTTCACTGTATCTGGCCTGATCCACCGGGCCAATGAACCGCTGTCGATCGAGTTCCCCAGCGGCGAACGAAGCGTTTTGAATCGCTTTGCGGAGGGACAGTTCGTGCTGCGTGAGGGCCAGCGGGACTTGCTGAGGCTGAAGACGCGGGCGGATCAGTCACTGGTTCAATTAACGGACGCCGGACGGCAGGCAGAGTTCGTTCAACAATTGGTTCAGACGCGTGTTACCTCATCGGGTGACGCTGTCTATTTGCGTCCACGACAAACGGCAGCACCTCTGACGCTAAGCTTGGCAAGCACGCAAAGCGAAAAGAGCTGGCCCCTTCGCTGGCCCATCGATCGGCGGCGGGGCAGGTTATCATTGCAGCTAGCCGGTGCGGAGCGGTCGCCAGCGGACCCTCTGCAGGTCTCGTGGCTTCATCCGTTCAACAGCGCCCGTTGCGAGGGAACGGCGATCGCCGTGGTGCATGCGTTGCAACCCGACGCTCCGGCCCTGGCGTTGAAGTTTGAAATCGCCACCGAGCAACAGTTGACTTGCCGAGTCAGTTACTTGGCGCGTTTTGCTCCCAATGAACCTTGGTGGAGCTTTTCGCAACCGACGTTTGCGAAGAGCCGGCAGGATTTTGAACAGATCAAGCAGCAAATGGTCAAGCAGTTAGCGGCCGCGACGCAAGCGCGCGGTGAATCCGCACAACTGGTCAGCTATGCAAAACGACAGCAACTCGCACAGCGGGTGGTCCAAGCGAAGGCCAGAGAGCAACAGATTCGCGACCTGGAGAAATTGGCCTCGCGGGTGCACCATCAGCTGCGTGTGGAAATGGAACTGTGCGTGCGATGGGACGATGATGTCCAGCCCATTCTGACGACAAAGCGTTAGGCGATCTTCAACTGCAGACGCAACATTTCCAGTGCAGCTTCGGCCGCTTCATGGCCTTTGTTGCCCACGTTGCCTCCGCTACGTTGGAGAGCTTGTTCCAAGGTGTTGCAGGTTAAGAGTCCAAAGCCAATGGGTTTGACGCACTGCAGGCTTAACTGCATCAGTGAATCACTGACCGCACGGTTGATATGCTGGTCATGAGTCGTCTCACCGCGGATCACGCAACCTAGCGTGATCACGGCGGCCACGTCCTCGCGTGGCAGAAGCTGAGCCGCGACCAGGGACAATTCCCAAGCGCCGGGCACGCGAACCACACGGACGCGATCACCGTCGATCCCTGCTTCAGCCAGCGTCTCTAAGCTTCCTTTGACAAGTGAATCGCAGATCGAGGCGTTGTAGCGACTGGCGACGATCACGACGTCTCCGGCGGGAAAGGGGCCATCCAAACCGCTGATTTCAGGGACGGCGGCGTCTGCTGGGGCTTGATTAGTCGACATCCTTCACACTCATCAAAAATTCGGCGTTGTTCTGAGTCTTTCTCAGTTTCTTAGTCAGTTCATTCATCGCGTCAGCGGGGGAAAGCTCCGCCAAGACGCGACGCAGTGTAGAAATGCGATGGAACTCTTCTTTGTCCAGAAGGATTTCTTCGCGGCGTGTTCCGCTGCTGCTGATGTCGATCGCGGGCCAGATACGACGATCCACCAAACCGCGATCGAGCACGATCTCCAAGTTGCCCGTCCCCTTAAATTCCTCAAAGATCACATCGTCCATTCGGCTGCCAGTATCGACCAAGGCGGTCGCGAGAATGGTCAGCGAGCCTCCTTCTTCGGTCTTGCGAGCGGAGCCAAAAATGGACTTTGGTTTTTGCATTGCGCCAGCATCCAGGCCACCGCTGAGCAGTTTGCCAGTCGATTCTCCCTCGCTGTTATGAGCACGGGCCAAGCGAGTGATGGAGTCCAGGAACACGACGACGTCGACACCTGCTTCGACCATCCGCTTGGCTTTCTCGATGACCATTTGAGCGACTTGAATGTGACGCTGTGCGGGTTCATCAAAGGTACTGCTGATCACTTCGCACTGAGGTCCTTGAACCTCGCGTTCCATGTCCGTGACCTCTTCGGGCCGTTCGTCGATCAACAAGACGAAAACGTAAGCATTGGGATAGTTGTGCAGGACCGCGCGAGCCATGCTCTGCATCAGGACGGTCTTGCCGGCGCGCGGTGGACTGACGATCAAGCCTCGTTGGCCGAAACCAATGGGCGTTAGCATGTCCACGACGCGCGTGGAAAGTTCACCGCCATCGTGCTCCAACAACATCCGATGGTCGGGGTGTAGGGGCGTCAGTTCGTCGAACGGAATCGCGGACGAGCGAGATGATGGATCACGCTGGTTAATGCGTTCGATCCGCAGCAAGGCAAAGTACCGCTCGTTTTCTTTGGGGGGACGAATTTGACCGGCAACGTGACTGCCAGTTTGCAGCCCGAATCGACGGATTTGACTCGGCGAGACGTAAATATCGTCTGGGCATGAAATGTAATGGTGCTTGCTGCTACGTAAGAAGCCAAACCCATCGGGCAGGATCTCAAGGGTGCCTTCGCCATACATGAGTCCCCCGACTTTCATGCCTTGTTTCAGAATGGCAAAGATCAATTCCTGCTTTTCCAAGCGGTCGGCGTCCTTGATGCCTTCGGCAATCGCCATCTGGATCAGTTCTTCGTCACTCTTCTCTTGCAAGAGGTCCAGGGTGATCTGGGGGCCGTCAGTTTCGGTAGGCACACCGACGCTTTTGCCAACTCGTGTTGCCTCGCTGACGATTTCCTCTGGCAGTGACAACGGATCTCGTTCCGCGTCCAGCTCGCGAATGCGCCGGTCGACGCGCTCGTCAGGGTGCCGTGGGCGTCGCCCATTGCCATTCCCTCGCGCTCCGCCATAGCGTTTGGCGCCGCGATGGCTGGACCGTGACTCATCACCTAAGGGACGGTTTGGTTGCATGATATCGAACGTCAATCGACGTTTTGGTAGGAAAAGAGATGGGGTTGGTCCGCAGTGGTGCGAATCTGGAGGGATGAGTGAAAAGGCAGCGCACATTCCACGTTTGTTTCATGCGCTCTGTAAAGGGCTTGGCAATGTCCGAGTTCCGACAATGCCGCCAGAGGGGAGTGAAAAGAATACAATGAGGTAGTGTTTTGGGGATCACGGCTAAACCGGTGACCAAATCGTGTGCGGGCGTCTTCTGTCGCGCGTCAGTACTGATTCTATGTGCTGAGGGGGATTGCCTGTTGCCAGCACTCAGAATCGTTGGGCAAACTGGTCCGACAATCGTGAACGGCGTGTTCGATGGGAGTCCATCCTAAGATTCCGGACATGCAATTCCTACAGCAGGAGCCGTCAGGAATCAATCTCAGCTGCGATTTGGCCCTGTTTCGGAACGACAGTGACGATCATTCGTGTTTGGCACGCGGTCAATCATTGCCGCTACCTGTGACCACTGTCTAGCGAGAATTTCGTGAAATTCAGCTAAGGTGGCGTCATTGCACATAACGACTTGACTGAGCCGTTTTTTGGTCTCTATCGGCGTTTGCATGGCTTCTCGCTTGGCCAGCTGATCGGGGCTCCAGCCTCGCTTGAGCGTCCTCTGCAAGCGGGTCTCGCGGCTCGCATCGACACACCAGATTTGGTCGCAGCAGACGTCCCAATCGGATTCGAATAGCAACGGCACATCAAGCAATGCCACCGGTGTTTTCCGCTCCGCAGCGGTCTCCAGCTGCCGATAGATCTCCTGTTTCGTTGGAGGATGCAGCAACGATTCTAAAAACTGAAGATTTTCTTGATGTTCCTTGGACACTCCAAAGACATGTTTTGCCAGCTGCGTCCGATCCAGCTGGCCGTCTGAGTGGACCACGTCGTCGCCAAGTCGCTGACGCACGCCATCGACCACCGCCGGCAGTGTGAGGAAACTGCGAGCGATCAAGTCAGCGTTGATCCAAAACGCACCTTGGTCGGCAAGGAACTGTGCGGCTGTCGATTTTCCGGCCGCTGGCGTTCCGACCAAACCCAGAATGATCATGTTTCCAAACTATCAGCAGGATTGTAGCGTTCGAGTTGGCTGGCAGCCTAAATGCTGTACAGCCATGCCGAGCAATTGGGACAGGTAGCCAAGTACTTCAATCGGATGCGATCGACGATCTGTGTGGTCAGCATCTGGTTGCAGACTCCGCAGCAACCGTCTTCAATCGGTGCCAATGCTTCTTCGCCGCGAGCGCCGGTTGATCGCAGGTAGTCGTCCATCATCACCGGCGGCAGTTTCGCTTCGGCATTGGTGAGTTGCTGTCGAACGTGTTCTAGATCGGAGGTGACAACGTTCATTCGCTGCTGCACTTTCTCGGTGCGTTCGATCAACTCGCTTTGCTTTTCGGTGAGCTCTTGTTCAGCCTGGCCGACGAGGTTGGTCAGTTCATCGATGCGTTCCCAGGCTTCCATGATCTCGTCACTTTGAACGCTGTTGGCTTGCGTGTCGGCGGCGATTTGGTCCTTGAGAAGGCTGAACTCTTTGTTGCTTGCGGCGGTGTTTAGTTTGGCTTTTAATTCCTCAATCCGCGCTTCACGTGAGCTGAGTTGCAACTGCTTTTCATCGCAGGCCAGTTTGACGTCCTTCACCTTTTGCTGGGCGTCGGCCAATGCCTGCTGGGCTTGCTGCACAATCGCCTCACTGGCGGCAATCTGCCTTGGACCGCGAGCCAATTGCCCCTCCAAGTCCGCCACTTGAGCGTGCAAGGATTGCAGGCGATGCAGTAGGCCTTCATCAACTTGTGACTTGTAATCAACGGACATGGCAACTGGTGGTAGATTAGGATTCGGCTGATCGTCAAGATTGCGGGTCGCAATCGGAACCGATTACCATCATACCGTAGTTTCCTAGGCTGTAGGAAGGTGCTAAAACCAGCGGGTCAAGAATTGAGCGTTTACCTCGTCGCTGGTGTTGTGACGCGATTCCCTGCGAGACGCTCGGTCTAGCCAGATGACTGTTGTTCCGCTTGGGGGCGATGGGTGATCATCCAGCGGGTTAACCAGAACAGGAGCATTGTCGTGGCAACGAGTGATGAATTGATTCAACAACTGGGGGAGCCGTATCCGTCCGGCCTGATCTGGATGTTTGCTTGCACAGCGGACAGAGCCGAAGCGGCTTCCCATTTCGCTTCCCACCTGCCCTCGGGTTTTGAGACGCAAGTTCATGACAAGGCCGCCGTTCAGCAGGGGAGCTATCTTGTCGTTGCCAAACACGCCGATTTAGCCACCCCCCAAGACGTTCGTGTTGCCGATGCGGCGTTCAAACAACTGGCATTGCAGTCGGGTCTAAGCTATTTGGGAGTGGACGTCGTCGAAGCGATCGATCTGCAGGATCTGGATGAAGTGATGGGCTGGATCGAATTCGAATCCGCTCCCGATCGGCTGACTGAATTCGCAGCATTGGAGTTTGAACCCGGTGAGGACGTCCCCTGGGCGTTCCTGATCGGCGCTGAAACGATCCATGACTTGCACGCCACGGCTAAACGGTTGCATTCCGTTGGTTATTCGGATTTGGAACTCTTTGAAGATGTCGATGAAGACGGGCAAGTCGGCCTGTGCATCTATGTGCAAGGAAATGGGAGCGCGGGTGACTTGCGAGCGGAGTGCCAGAAAATCGAACGCGTTGTCACGGCCACCGATGCGTTTCCTGTTGGTGTGCAGTTCTATGATCGCGACGATGTCGGTGATGTGTTTGGCGACGATCCGGACGAAGGCGACGAACGATCGTAGCGGATCAAACCATGTTGGTTGATTCTTTCTTTAACTTCGCAAGCTCCGTTCGCTCGGGCATCTGCTTGTAAAACGGGTCCAAGGGGTAGCAACCGCTGATCATGCCTTTTCGTGGCGCCGTGGTGCAGTCGCTAAACGTTCGGCAGATGCGTTTGCGCTGGACCTGTGTGCCCGCAATGATGTCCGCTGGCAAATCGGGATACGAGAGCACCATCCGGCCCAAGCCAATCGAGTCCGCCATGCCAGCGTCAACCACCGCTTGACCTACATGACCGATCCAGTCTTGCAGGTAGGTGTAGCCGGAACCAACGATGAACGCGTCGGGGCATTGCTGTTTAAGCGCCGCGGTGGCCAGAATCTGGCGATCAACGCCCACCAACGGATCTTCTGGCGGTTGATATCCATCACTGGGCGGAAAGAATGCCGGTCGCTGTAGGTGTGGCGTGCTGTAAGGGCTGCCCGCTGTGGTGCAGATCAGGCGAATGCCCAGTGAATCGAGCAGCTGAACAAACCGCACGGGGGTTTCAAGGTCGATCCCCAGACCGTCATGCGTGCAACCAAAGTGCAGTCGAGAGTCGCCACGCTGGTCTGGCGTGCCCACTGAATCGTCGCCAGTCACAAACGGTACGAAATCAAACAAGCTGAATCGAACGCCGATTTCCAGCCCCGGAGCTTCTGCACGGATGCCCGCGACGATCTCACGCAGGAATCGCGTTCGGTTTTCGAAGCTGCCGCCAAAAGGGCCCGGACGATCCATGCCGCTTAACAACTCATGCCCGAGGTAACCGTGACAATGTTTGACATCGACGAAACGGAATCCGATCTTCTGTGCCTCGACGGCGGATCGAACAAAGTCTTCGATCAGGGATTTGAGCTCATCGTCACTGATCAATCCAGATGAATCGACGACGCCAACACGATCATCAAGGGCGGGGTTGCGTTGCACCGCCCGAGGTTCAGCAACGGCTTTTTGGTTCGGGCGTGCATAGCGGCCACTATGCGTCAATTGCAGCCCAACCAGCAGATCTTCCGTGTCCCCAAAACGTTCTTGGTGGGCGTGAATCAATAAGTCATGCAGTTCTGCGATCTCGTTGGCGTTATCCCCTTGCATGCACAGTTGATTGGGATTGGCACGTCCATCGTGACGCACCGCCACTGCCTCGCCACCCCAGATCAGTTTAGCGCCGCTGATCCCAAAGTTTTGCCAGCGCCGTCGGGTCAGGTCAGTGGGCCGACCGTCGGTCGTTCCGTCCCAGCCTTCCATGGGCAGAATGCAGAAGCGATTGCCGATCGAGACACCGTTGACGGTCGCAGGCTGAGCGAGCACCGAATCCGGCCCGGGCTCAACCCTGTCCTGCACTGGCATGCGAAGGTCCAGGTCATTTAATCGACCACGAAAGTCATCGACGGTTTTCAGACTGGCAACGCGAGGGTACTTGGCCATGGGGAAGACTTGGGAAGAGTGTCAGAAGAGCAGGGAAGTGCAGCGCTGGTCGGTTGGCAAAACGAATGCGAGTTGGCAACGACTGTCCT
This sequence comes from Stieleria bergensis, assembly GCA_007745635.1. Lineage (GTDB taxonomy): Bacteria > Planctomycetota > Planctomycetia > Pirellulales > Pirellulaceae > Stieleria > Stieleria bergensis. The sequence goes on along the minus strand of CP036272.1, from coordinate 3,493,539 downwards.
AGAGGAATGTCGCCAGTTGGTCCGCAATGGCAGCCAGCACTTCGCGATCCGACGCCGGGCGTTGGTCGGCCCCGGGATAAGTGGCATCACAGACGATCTTACCGCGCAACTTTAGAAACATGGCTGCGTTATGTTTGTAAGCTGGAACGGTCGGGCGAAACGCGAACGCACCCAGGTACTGCAGAAGGTCATTGAGTTCGTAAAAGTGATGATCCCCTTCGAGCCACATTCTGTCGCGTCGCGCGAAGGCTTCTGGCGAAAACGTGCTCAGGCCCAGCAAGTAATCGCTACCGTACATCACCATGTCAATGGCCAAATCATTGCCGGTTAATACCAGGAAGTCAGGCCGTTGCTGATTGCGAAGTTCAAGACGCTGCCACTCCAGTTCGCGCGAGAGCGAGGAATGTTTGGCGCCAAGACAGTTCGGGATCTGCATCAATGCGTTGTAGGCCGTCAAGGAATAGACACTGCCAAAGGGAGCAAACATTGTTCCCAACTCAAACGCATAAAAGCTCTCACAAGCTTGGCTGATCGCGTGATAACGCTCGATGATCTCAGTGGTCGTCCCTTGCGTTAGTCCATAGGATTGAAAGATGATCGGAGTGCCATCATGCGACGCGATCTCGTCCATTGCCGACCGATAGGCTGGCAAGTTGAATGCGTCGTTGGCTCGGTCACCAACAAAGGCTCCACTGAGAAAGGTTCGCCCATCTGCGATTTCCTGGGTCAGTTGCAGTGCCTGCTGACGAGTGGCTTCGTCAATCAGATTTGCATAGCCAGTGTCCATGTTGATCGCGGGGATTAAGCCGCAGTCAAACGTGTTCTGAACGTGTTCCTGAAAGCCTGACCAGTCAATGCGTGTTTCGTCCTGCATCGGCAAAAGGATCGCTGACATCCCCGTGATGGCGCGCTTGGGACGACGGAGTGAATGGGGATCGAGACGCATCGAGGCGGTTTCGTGATTCGGGTGATCTTGTGTGGTCATGACAACAATTTAGCCAACGGTCCGGTGTTCGTCTTGGCAATTGAAGCTAAAATGGAATTTGCAAATCGGGCGAGGCGGCGTTCGGTTTGCTGTCGCTGCCAGCGATCGGGAACATCGTGGCGGTCTGGATCCCTGATCAGACTGGATTGGAGCGAACGGATTCGCCCCGCTGAGACCAACGGCGACAGGCGTTTTTCGCCACCCAGACGCCTGTTCGAGCTGACTTCCTTGGCCACTGGATTCTCCATGAATGACAAAGCGTTGACCGATCGAGCGCTGCCGGAACATTTGCCAGCTTGGGGCGTCACTGTTTTGGAAAGCCATCATTCGCCGAACTTCAGCATGGACTGGCGTGAGCATCGGTTTTTCAAGCTGCTGTATGTGCTTCACGGACGAGGCGTGCTTGAATTTCGGCATCGCATCGACCGCTTCGAACATGGCGATGTGTTGGTCGTGCCGCCGGGCTGCGAAAATCGCATTGTTGATGCGCCGGACGCCGCCAGCAGCTTGTACGTTTGTTGCATCGCAACGGATGTCTATTCCATGGCTTCGGACCCTGTGCAGCAGCTTCAGCCAGGCTTGATCTCCGCGAGTCCTCACTTTGCCAATCGCATCGCCACGCAGTTGCGGCGGATGCGGCACCAGCAGGTCAAACCAGACCCTTGGCAAGCGGTCGCAATGGTGGCCTCGGCACTGCGTGTGGTGAAGTGGTTGCTGCAGCTGCGTAGCGACCTAGACGGTCGTCGCAGCCAACAACCACAACGACCCTATCTTGACGATCGGGGTTTAGTCCAAGAGTACGTTGATCGATTGTCCACTGAGTTCTATGAAGCGACCACGATTGAGCAAGCCGCCCAATCCATCGGTGTTTCGCGGCGAGTGTTCACGGATCGGTTTCAAGAGCTCACCGGGACCACTTGGCTGACCTACGTCCGTCGACTGGCGATCAATCACGCCAAACATCAACTGGTGCAGACTGACTTGCCGATCGCATCGATTGCGTTCGAATGCGGGTTCAATGATCTGTCGACGTTCTATCGTCAGTTCAAGTCACAAGTCAAATTATCACCCAAGCGATATCGTGGCGAGAACCAACTCTAGCGCAAGGCTGGCTGCTGGAACCGGAAAAGGGGACGGAGAATGGGTGGTTGCTTAGTCAACCGGTGTGAATCGGACTTTGCGTGTGTCTTCTTCGATGCCTGTGGGCTGTGTCAATGGCTGGTAAAGATCCGGGCGGCGGGACTTCAGCCAGCGGCGTCCGGTCGAACCGGGCTGTAGCGATGGATCGAGGTCAGCGACGACGACAGCATCCTCTGCTTTCCAGGTTTCCGCCAGTGCTCCGCCGTAGGGGTCCAGGATCATCGAATTGCCAGTCCGGACTTCATTATCGTCCACACCGACCCCGTTTGAGAAAACGTAGAACAGTCCGTTATCGTGAGCTCGGGCCGGCAACCAGCGTTGCAGCCATTGGCGGCCTTTGGGTCCTCTGAATTCCGCTTCGATGGCTTCGGGATCATTTTCACGATTCCGCCAGAGTTCAGGATCAATGGTTCCCATGCAGTGCGGGCTCGGCGAATTGCAGCCGCCGGTCTGGTGAGGGGCCAACAGGATCTCTGCGCCCATCAGCGCGTTGATGCGAACGTTTTCACCGATGTTGTTGTCGTAACAGATCAAGACGCCAACGCGAGCGCCTTGGGGGATGTCGAAGACGGTGTAACTGTCACCGCTGGACATGTGTTCGTTAATGAAGCAATGCAGTTTTCGATGCACGGCGATGTTGCCATCGGGCATGGCGACGACATAGCTGTTATAGAACGCGTCGTCGTCGCCCTTTTCAATCAAGCCCGCGCCGATGGTCATCGAGTGCTCTTCGGCGAGATGACGCAGTTGATCGGCGCTCCAGCCGCCCTCGATGGGTTCGGCCAATCGTGCGATTTGATCGCGATCAAAGTCCCGCAGATGCCAATATCCCGTCAGGCACATCTCGGGAAACACGGCCAGATCGACCTGCATCCGGCTGGCGAGTTCGGACAGTTTGCGAACGCGGCCCAGATTGAAGTGCTTATCACCAGGTTGGTGATTGAACTGAACCGCGGCGGCTTTGATTGGCTGCATGGGTCAAGGCCCCAGAAGAGCGTGGCGAGGGTTTCGAACGTCGGCGTGCCACAGACACGCCTGTTTGCATGTTGTACGCGAAACGACGCAGCCAGCAAGTAGGCGACTCAGTGCGTTCTACTTGCCGTAGCCCTCAGCGGCACTACCGTCGGCACTGATGTTGTCCGTTGTCCACAGCAACCCTCGGCAGACCAGTTCCAGATAGCGATCGTCGGCAACGGTTTCGTTGAAGTGTCCCAGGGTGGTGCTAAAGATCCGGGTCTTGTTGGGACCGTACAGATTGGTCCACGCGACGACGGCTTCGCTGACACGTGGCTTGGCTTCGGGATTCTTTTCCAGATCCTTTTTGCGCGGTGGAACCGCTTGCTTGCCACTGGCGATTACTTCGGCGCCGCTGAAGACTCGAATGTTGTTGTAGAGTTCTTCGTTGACCGTGGTCCAATCTTGCATGTCATGGGCGATGGGATTTTTGGAATCGGCGTAGCTGACATCGATTGGGAACTTGGGGCCGTGTCCGGTGGATTGCAGTCCCAGCATCTCATACCAGCCTGCATTGTCCGCGCCATCTTCGACAGCGGCGCGAAAATTGCCCCAGCGATAGCTGTGCATGGCGCAGTGCAAGTTGACTGCTGGCACACCGTCAGCGTGCGCTTTCAGGATGCGGGTGACATAGGGTTGATCGGTCACTGACGCGCTGCACTCGTCATGCAGAACGACATCGTATTTCTTTGCCCAGTCGTCTGATTCATAGATCTCGAAACGCGTTCCGGTGGAAGTGCTGGGGCTGAGCACGACGGTGACTTCGGCGTTGATTCTCGCCTCAATGCCTTCCTTCAGGATTTTGGTTTGTGCCTTGTAGTCGTGGCAGCATCCACCGGCGACCAGCAGGACTTGCAGTGGTTTCGGGTCAGCGGCAAAGGCCGATTTGGCAGGCAGGGCGGTCAAGGCGACTGCGGCAACAGCGAACAAGTGAACCAAGCGGCGAGGGAATCGGTTTGGCATAGGAGGGGCCTGTGAAGCGGTGGATCGGAGGAAGTGAGGCAATAGCGGCACGCAACAACAACGCGACGTCTGCGTTTAGTTTAGATCGTGATCAGAATTGGTGTCCCTTTTTTGGGCCGTCGACGGTCTGTGTTAGGATTTCTGGGCCATCCTCGGTCATCAATACGGAATGCTCGAATTGTGCCGAGGCTTGGCCATCTTTCGTACGAACCGTCCAGCCGTCGTTTTTATCCAAACGTGTGTAACGACTGCCAACGTTGATCATGGGCTCGATGGTAAAGCACATGCCGGGCATCAAGCGGTCGATACGGCTTTGACGATTGGGGAAGTGTGGAATGGTCGGATCGAGGTGAAATTGACGCCCCAGTCCGTGGCCGACGTATTCGCGAACCACCGAAAAGCCACGCTCTTCGGCTTCTGGAACAATGGCCTGGCCGATGGTGGCCACGTTGCAACCGGGGGTGATCGCCTCGATGGCCAAATGCATGCAATCAAAGGCGGCTTGCGTCACTCGGCGCTTGTCTTCGGTCACTTCGCCAATCAGAAAGGTTTCGCTCTGGTCGCCATGCCAGCCGTCAACGACGGTGGTGATGTCGACGTTGACGATGTCGCCATCAACCAACACACGCTCGTCCGGAATCCCGTGGCAGATCACTTCATTGATGCTGATGCAGCAGTTCTTGGGATAGCCCTGGTAACCCAGCGTCGCCGGGCGATGGCCATTCTCTTTGGTCCATTGCTGCACCAGGTTGTCGATTTCGATCGTGGCGACGCCGGCTTTGATGTGGGGGCGAATGTGGTCCATCAAGGCCGCATTGGCTTGGCCAGCCTTTCGCATCGCATCTCGGCCGCGGGTATCAAGCATCAAGTCACGTTGCTGTTTCAGCATTCTGGACATCTTGTTTGTGTCATGAAGAGGGAGGCGAACGGTCAGCAGGGCGTTCGCTGGAGCACTAACCGCCGCTTATGGTAGCAGTGTTTGCCGGTCAAACGTAGCTGCACCACCCGCCTGCCCACTGAAAACCGCCGCAAAATTGGCATTCACTGACAGTCGCAACGAATCCAGACCGCGACCGCCGCTGGGCCATGCGTGATCTGCGCTCTGCGGCGGCAGCGATTGGTCAGCATCCAAACCGCAGATTGCCGTTTGAAGGCCACAATGACTGCCATTTGCGGCATGAACGCAGCTGCTTGGTTGGCAGGGGAGGAACATTCCAAGGATACCGCTTTTGCAAAATTCTCCGCCAACCTGGGTGGCCCGACCTGCGACCGCACCCAATGGGGATTGCTTGGGAAGTCAGATGGATTGGATGGTTTCGGTAAAAATCCCTTCCGATCAGAAACTCGGGCAGAACTTGGGGGTTACATCCAAGGTGGGAATTGTTGCCAAACTGCCGCCAGTGGCAGGGAGAGCCGGGGAAATCGGCTTTCATCTGCGTTTTCTCTGGCAAGATTCGCTTTCCGAATAGAATAGTGGTTTGCGATCCCCGCTCATGCTCATCAACTTTTTGCACTCGCTTCGTTTCAGATTTTGAAATGCCAACCCAAATAATTCATGCGATCTCCCGTCAGTGCGGGCTTGCCCCGCTCTATTTGGGGGCGATTTTGTTCTGCTTTGGTGTCCAGTTGTCCGGTGGCCGGGCTGCTGAGGCTCAGGAGCGAGATGCCATTGCCTCTCCAGCGCCAGCGGCGAATGATGACGCAGCGGCGAATGATGAGGAGGTCGGATCTCCGTCGGACGTGGTGGCTCCCGCGACGCCTGAGAGTACGCAGCCTGTGGAGAACAATCCGATGCCGGTGCAAATTGGAGCACCACCGGAAACAACGACTCCACCAGCGACCAGTGCACGCGGCGCCGATGTCACTCCTGACGAAGCTGCTCGCATTCTGTTGCAGCAACTTGATCGACCCACTGAACCGGAGCTGAGGTTCAATTTTTCGGGTGCCTCCTGGCAAGATGTGCTGACCTGGCTGGCTGACGAAGCCAAATTGTCATTGCAGATCGATCGGTTCCCAGCCGGTTCGGTTTCGTTCAGTGACCCCACGCGGACCTACACCGTTTCTGAATCATTGGATCTGCTGAACCGTTTGCTGCTCGATCGCGGATACGCGTTGATCCGTCGCGGACGCATGCTGGTCTTGATTGACTTGGAAGCAGAAAACAGCGAGGACTTGATGAGCGAGTTGGCTGATTTCGTGCGGCCAGACGACCTAGCCAAACGCGGTAAAAGTGATATCGTCACCAGCGTCTTTCCCTTGGGAAGCATGACGCCTGACGAAGCCAAACAACAGATTCCACAGCTGATCGCACCGTTTGGAAAGGTGATTGTTTTAGACAGTGCACGTCAAGTAAAAGTGACAGAGCGAGCTGAGCGACTGCTGGAAATTCGCGACGTGATTTCGCAGTCCGCAGAACAGGTTCACGAAATTCGTTTGGAGCACCGAAGTGCCGAAGAGTTGCTGCAGACCGCGCGCCCATTGCTTGGATTAGAGGCTGGCGTCAATAGTAACGATGACATTCGTATCAGCGTCGGTCTGTACGGTGACAGGATCTATGCGACGGGGACGCCCTCCAAAGTTGCGATTCTTGAAAGCCTGATCACCAAGGCAGACCAACCGCTTGATGTTGCCGGCGATGGAAACGCCGCTGAAGTCGAGCGTCCTGAGTTGAAAACGTATCCCGTGCGAGACGCTGATGTCGCATCCGTCTACGAAGTCCTGCAAACCCTGTTACAAGACGAACCCGGCGTGCGATTGGCCGTCGATCCAGTCACTCAAAACTTGATTGCCTTGGGCGGGGCTTCGGTGCATGCCAAGGTTTCCGAAGTCATCGCTGAGATGGCCGGTTCCGGTGAAGAGTTCAAGGTCTTTCAGCTCAACCGGATCGATCCTTCACAAGCTTTGTTAACGATCAATAAGTACTTTGGCATCACGGAGGAGTCCACCGAAGGGCCAATCGTCGACGGAGACCCGACCACCGGGCGGATGTGGGTTCGTGGCAGCAAGGAAGAGGTTTCACAAATCGAAACTTTGCTGGAACAACTCGATGGAGCCACAAATACCGGACTGCTAGGTGGACGCGTTAGAACCCTGTCGCTCGCTCCGGGACAAAGCGAGCAGGTGCTGCAGCAATTGCAGCTTTACTGGAAAATGACCGGACGCCCGAACTCCATTCGCGTCGTGTCGCCCGCTGGCAGTGCGACCGTCAACGGGATTCAGGAACGACGGCTTCAACGTCCCGGGAAATCGCAACCGCCAACTCCTGAAGCCGAACAAACCGATCAGCCCGGCCAGCAACCGTCTGCCAGCCCCGTCCCCGGATTGGATGTTCGCAACCTGCGTTCGCTCGATCGCGTTCGATACATCTCTGGCAAGACTCCAGCGATGGAGCTTACGTATGTCTCAGAACCGTTTCAAGAACCCGCGGTTTCAAATCCATCGGCTACGGTCCCTGAAGTCCCCGCGCCTGCTGCTGCCAATGGCCCCTCAGCAGAGATCGTGCTGGAGATCACGCCCGATGGAATTCGCATCGCCTCCGATGACATCGAAGCGTTGGATGAACTGGAGGCCTTGTTGAGCCAGTTGATCGGACCGACTGGCGTGCAGAACGACTTACCCACCATTTTTTGGCTCAAGTACATTCAGGCCGACATTGCCGCAGAAATGGTCGCAGAGATCATGGGCGGCGCTGATAGCTCGGGCGGATTAGTGGATACCATCGCCGGTGGACTCGGTGGCGGGATGCTGGGCGGTATCATGGGACTGGCGACCGGTGGTGGCGGCGGTGGAGGAAGTACATCGCAAAGCATTTTGACCACCACGGGATCGGTCAGCATCGTGCCAGACCTGCGTCTCAACGCGCTGTTCATTCAAGCCAATGACTTGGACATGCAAACGATTGAGATGATCCTGCAAACGATCGATCGCGAAGAGAGCCCCGAAGACATCGAATTGACGTCCAAGCCACGTCTGATCCCCGTCATTCATCAAGACGCCACACAGATGGCAAACATCATTAAAGAAATGTACGCCAGCAAGATCGGCGGTCAGCAACAAGGGGGCGGTGGAGGTCGGTCGCAAGGTCAGCCTTCACCTCAGGATTTTATTAATGCACTTCGTGGTGGCGGGCGTGGCGGACGTGGTGGCCAAGAAAGTGCAAAGTCAGAACCGACGAAGATCGCTGTTGCCGTGGATGAACGCAGCAACTCCTTGATCATCACCAGCACCACCCAGGACTTCGAAGAGATTCGTGCTCTGGTCAGCATGCTGGATGAAATGGGACAGGCCAATGAAGAGCAGACGGTGTTCTACAACCCCAAGGGCACGCTCTCCGGACAAGCTGTCTATGATGCTTTGAACGTTGTCCTGGGGCAGCAACAAGATGATAAGCCGTCTCAATCGAACACCAACAGCCAGAACGGCCGCACCAACAGTAGCTCCTCACCGAGCAGCTCCGATGCGGAGGCCGCCCGTGCTCGTTTTGAAGCCTTTCGAGCTCGGTTCGGTAGCGGAGGAAGCCCGTTTGGTGGCGGTCGCCCCGGTGGCGGTGGCGCTCCAGGTGGAGGACGTCCAGGTGGCGGTGGTGGTCCCGGCGCTGGTGGCCCTGGTGGCGGCGGCCGAGGTGGACGCTAGCCTTTGCCTCTCGCCTGATAGTGGAAGCCGCTGAAGAGTCCACTCTGCGGCCAATCTGCTGCGTTGCCCTCCGTTCTGCCCTGCTTGCCCCCTTCTTCAAAATCCTTTCGTTCGGACTCTCTAAACATGATCATGCACGCTGGTGATATCCTGCGACGACGCGGATTGATTGACGATGCCCAGTTGGAAGCGAGTCGTGGGGATGATCCGACGAATTTGATTCAGAACGCCGTTAGCAAAGGCTTCATCGAAGAACGGGTTGCCTTACAAGCGATTGCAGAAGAAGTCGGGCTGGAGTTTGTCGATCTCCGCGAGGTGGAAATTGACCTCAGTGCGCTCGATGGCTTTCCTCAGAAACTGATTTATCGCCAAGCACTCTTTCCGATTCGTTATCAGAACGGGTCGATCGTCGTTGCCACCGCGGACCCATTGGATCTGTATCCTCTGGATGAAGCCAGTGCAGCGACGGGTAAAAATATCGTGCCCGTGGTCGCGCAGCGAGCCGAGATCGCTCGGCTGATGAAGCGGCATTTGGGCGTCGGTAGCGAAACCGTTGAAGGCCTGATGGCTGCCGCGGCCGATGATGATGAGCTTGAATTGCTGGAGGAGCTTGAAACCGACGGCAGCGAACTGAGCGAGATGGCTCAGGAAGCGTCCGTGGTTCGCTTGGTGAACGAAATTCTATTGGAGGCGATCGAAACAAAGGCCAGCGATATTCACATCGAGACACAGTCCGATGGCCTGATCGTTCGCTACCGCATCGATGGTATTCTGCATCGCCAGCCAACTCCGCCAGAGATCAATCGCTTTCAAGCTGCAATCATTAGCCGTCTGAAGATCATGGCGCGGCTGAATATCGCTGAAAAGCGTCTGCCACAGGACGGCCGAATCAAGCTGCGAGTACACGGCCGCGAGGTTGACATTCGTTTGAGCGTGATTCCCATGATTCACGGCGAAGGCCTGGTCATGCGGGTATTGGATAAGTCCTCAATGGTCTTCAATCTTGCTGAGTTGGGGATGTCCGCTGAGAACTATGAGACGTTCAGTAAGTTGATCGAACTGCCGCACGGCATTGTTTTGGTGACGGGGCCAACGGGTAGTGGTAAAACGACCACGCTGTACAGCAGTCTGCTACAGATCCGTAGCGACGCAACCAAGATCATCACGACCGAAGATCCCGTCGAATATCAGCTTGATGGCATCAACCAAATTCAGGTCCATTCTAAGATTGGTTTTACCTTTGCCGCCTCGCTACGTAGTATCCTGCGTCATGACCCCGATATCGTGCTTGTCGGGGAGATTCGTGACTTGGAAACCGCTGAGAATGCGATTCAGGCTTCGTTAACCGGTCACTTGGTGTTCAGTACCTTGCACACCAACGACGCTTCAGGGGCCTTTACTCGTCTTGGTGACATGGGCGTCGAACCCTTCCTGGTCGCCGGGACTGTCGAAGGCGTGCTGGCACAGCGTCTGCTGCGGCGTCTTTGCCCGCACTGTAAAGAGGCATACGAGCCCAAGAAAGACGAACTGCCCCGCGATTTCCCCTGGGAGCGCGGCGGTGATTTCACATGGTATCGCCCAGTGGGTTGCCGGGAGTGTCGGGGACTGGGCTATTCCGGTCGACTGGGGATCTATGAACTGTTGGTTGCCAACGATACGATCAGAGATTTGGCACAGAACCGAGCCAGCACCTGGGACATTCGCAATGCGGCGATCAAAACCGGAATGCGAACCCTGCGCATGGACGCATGGGATAAAGTCATTGCCGGTGTCTCCAGCGTGGATGAAGTGCTTCGTGTGACCAAGGGAGACGTGCTGTAACGCCATGCCTCAATACGCCTATACCGCCCGGGACATGAAGGGCAACACGGTGACCGGTTCGCTGGAAGCTGGCAATGAACGCGAAGTCGCCGTTCTGTTAAGCGAAAAGTCGCTGTTTCCTTCGAAAGTTTCACTGGCCAGCAAATCGGCCAGTGTGTCATTGCTTGGTAAAAAGAAACGCGTCAAAGGTCAAGTTCTGGCGACGTTCTATGGCCAGCTTGCGTCTTTGCTGCGCAGTGGCGTGCCGATGATTCGTGCGTTGACGATCCTGAGTGATCAGGCCACCGACGCGACCTTGCAGGAGACGCTTAAAGAGGTCAAGGGCCGAGTCGAGGACGGTGAACCGCTGGGGATCGCGATGAGCCGACACTCGAATGTGTTCTCTAACATGGCCATTAACATGGTCCACGCAGGAACCGAAGGCGGTTTCCTTGAAGATGGCCTGGTGCGTGTGGGGAACTTCACCGAGCTTCAGGAGGATTTAAAGGGACGGACTATCGGGGCAATGGCCTATCCGGTTTTCTTGTTCAGCGTCGGCGTACTCGTCATCTCCGGACTGCTGGTGTTTGTCGTGCCCAAGTTTGACGATCTGTTTGATCGCTTGCGCCGAAAGGGTGAGATGCCTTTTTATACCGAGTGGCTGCTCTTTACCGGTTCGGTGCTACGAGATTACGGCCTGTACATTGTTGCTGGTTTGATCGCGCTTGGATTCGGGCTGAAGTTCTATTTTGCAAGCGACAAGGGCCGCGAAACCTTGGACCGAATCAAGCTCCGTATTCCGGTGCTTGGCGAGATTCTGATGAATCTGTCCGTTGCCAGATTCTGTCGAGTGCTGGGAACGCTGCTTGGCAACGGCGTGCCGATCCTGAAGTCGCTGGAGATCAGTCGCTCGGCGGCGTCGAATCAGCTCTTGAGCCAGTCGATCGCTCATGCTACTGAAAACATTCGTGGCGGTGAATCGCTTGCTCAACCGCTGCGTACTTCGGGCTATTTTCCACGCACCGTGGTCGAGATGATCAGTGTGGCCGAGGAAAGCAATGCGCTTGACACCGTCTTGCCGGAGATCTCCGACTCGCTTGAGAAGCGGACTTTCCGCCGACTGGATCTCTTTGTGCGAATGCTTGAGCCGATCATGTTGCTGATCATGGCAGCGTTGGTTTTGGCGATTGTGATGGCTTTGCTGGTTCCTGTGATTAAAGCCAACTCTACTTTGTAGGCCAGTCGTTTTTTTCGGACTCTGGCCGTGGATTGGCCGATAGAATTTTTCCGGTGGTGTGTTTCGGGGTGGCCCGTTCTGGCTGGGTCCCGTACTGCAGCTTGCGCTGATTTTCCACCGGTTGTGTATTGTCTTTCGTCTCTCTCAATCCACCGTCATAGGCTTCGGTCCTGTTATGACCGCGCTATTGATTTGGCTATCCGTCTCGCTAATTTCCTCGGCTGGGGTGATTTACTTCATCGCCAGGGCGCCGAAAATCGAGGACGACGAGGACCGATTTGAGGCGGCTCCAATCCGCCCACCTCATTTCGATTCCAAGTCGGGTCCAAGACCGGACGACAGTGGATCGTCTTCAAAACTGATGCGTCAACGCGCTCGTTAGGGTTACTGGAACCGATGGCGGCTGATGACCCGACTGCTGATGACTCGGGTGCCCTCGCGGCAGTGTCTGCGTTATAGTCTTGGCCAACGTCTTTTTTGCTTCTAGAACGACTGGCGCTGTGACATGGAAATTTGGCCTGCGATTGATTTGCGATTTGGAAAACCCGTGCGTTTGCGGCAGGGTGATTATGAACAGAAAACCGTCTTCGGTGACGATCCGGTTGAGTTCGCGATCCGCTGGCAGCAAGCTGGTGCCAAGCAGCTTCATCTGGTGGACTTAGATGCCGCCCGCGGAGACGATCCGACACCGAACCGCGAAGCAGTGAAACGAATCGTTGCTGAGACGGGCATGCGTTGTCAGCTAGGGGGCGGCGTGCGTGACGATGCCGCGATTGAATTGTTACTTGGTGTGGGTGTCTCGCGGTTGGTCGTCGGTTCAGCGGCGCTCAAACAGCCGGATTGGTTTGCTGATGCCTGTGACCGCTTTCCAGGGCAGTTGGCAGCCGGCATTGACGCGCGTGACGGGATGGTTGCCACTGACGGTTGGCTGGAGACGAGTTCCACACCGGCGATCGAGTTAGCTCAGGACTTGCGTTCACGAACGGAAAACATCGCTGCGATTATCTATACCGATATTGCCAAAGATGGAATGATGAGCGGTCCAAACTTCGCCGGCTTGGCCGAAATGGCGGCGGCCACAGACATCCCGTTGGTCGCCAGCGGTGGTGTGACAACCTACGAGGATGTGCAGAAGCTGGTGGAAATGCAAATGCCGGCGGCGATCGTCGGGCGATCCATTTATGACGGCGTGATGCAGCTAGACGAAGTGATTAAAATTGCAGGCGACGTTTAGTCCCTGCTGGGGCTGCCGCTGTGATTTTCCAACGGCTTGTCCGCCGGCAGTGCCACATCGCGCTGATGACGGTTCGTTCTCTTCTTTCCCATCGCCCACCTCCTTTGCTAGGAAAAGACATGTCGTTGCTCCGCTTGCCAACTCTGTTGTTCATTGTTCTTGCGTTATCACTGAACTTGCCGTTGGGGCTGGAAGTTCAAGGGCAGGGAACACTCAAGAAGTTGCCACCGGCAGGTGTCGACATTCCGGCGAATGAGCGAGAGGCCTTGGCGGCGCACGTCAAGTCGCTGCGCGGCAAACTGGCCGCTCAAGCAGAACAAAGCCCGGACTTTCCGCAATGGTCGCCGGATGTTGAAGTCTTGATTCGGGCTGTCGATCTGGCACTCACGCAGAACCTGTTCTTCAAGAAGTCACAGGCGAACGATGCAAAAAAGTTACTGGATCTGGCTGACCAGCGACTGAAGGCTGCGATCAGCGGCGAACGCGGCTTGAAGCTGATCGGCTATTCAGCAAGCAAGCGAGACCAACCGCAGATGCTTGTCGCTGGGTACGTTTCGAAAATCGATCATAGTGTGCAACCTTATGGCGTCGTCTTGCCACGTGACTTTACACTGGCGGATGCAAAGCAGGCTTCGCGACTGGACGTCTGGTTGCATGGTCGTGGCGATACCAAGACAGAGATTCCCTTCTTGATGGAGCGGCTCACAAAACCGGGCCAATACACTCCGGACGAGACGATTGTTTTGCACCCCTTCGGACGTCACTGTAATGCGTTCAAATTTGCCGGCGAGGTCGATGTTTTCGAAGCCATGGATGACCTGAAACGTCGTGTCGCGATCGATCGCCATCGCACGTCGATTCGCGGTTTCTCGATGGGAGGTGCTGGCGTGTGGCACTTGAGCGTGCATTACCCGGCAACGTGGTTTGCAAGCAATCCAGGCGCTGGGTTTGTTGACACTTTGGTGTACCAAGGGTGGCAAGACAAAACGCCGTTTCCACTAAACGCCACCAATCGCAAACTGTTGCACTTGTATGACGTACTGCCTTGGGCTGCGAACCTACGCAATACAAACTTGATTGCCTATAGCGGTGAAATTGACAAGCAACGCAAGGCGGCCGATCGCGTGGTCGCTAAGTGCAAGGAACTGAACGTTCCCTACGAATACGTGATCGGCAAAGGGATGGGGCATAAGATCGACCCGCCTTCTCAGAAGATCATTGACGCTCAGTTGGCTCAGTGGGCCGGGCAAGCCAGTCAAGCAGCGCGTGACATTGACTTCACGACCTATAGTTTGCGTTACGCCAATGCCGGTTGGCTGACCATCGAAGGGATGCAAGAGCACTGGACACCTGCCAATGTCAAAGCCAGCCTGGATACGAAGAACGGAGTCGTCAACGTCGCAACGACCGGTGTCACCGCGCTGTCGATTGATTTGAAAGAGATCAATGAGTTCGCGTCGCGCGGGGAAGTCAGGCTCGTGTTAAATGGTAAAGCCTGGATCGTTGAAGATGATGACGAAGCGCAGGGTTTTCAGTGCCTGGTTCGGCAGACGACACCTGGGCAATGGGCGCAGATCAACCCTAGCGATCTCGGGCTGGCAAAACGACCGGGGCTTCAGGGACCTATTGATGACGCGTTCTGTGACAAGTTTATCGTGGTCTTGCCCAGCAAACCGGCACAGCATGGCGACGTGCAGCGTTGGATCGAGCGAGAGTACAAGTACTTTCAATCACGCTGGCAGCGTCTAATGCGCGGCAAGTTCAACGTGGTCCGAGACGTTGACTTGACGCCCGCTCAGATCGAGCAATGCCACCTGATCTGCTTTGGCGATTTCACAAGCAATCTGTACCTTGCCAAAGTTGCCAGCCAGATTCCCGTCAGCTGGGACGACAAGTCCGTGAAGGTTGCTGGAACGCAATACGAGGCCAGCGAACATGCCCCCGCGTTCTGTTACCCTAACCCAGCAAATCCCAATCGCTACCTAGTGGTTAACAGTGGCATGACGTTCCGCGAGTTTTCGAACACCAGCAATTCAAGACAGATCGCGATGCTACCGGATTGGGCGGTGTTGGATGTGACGGAGACCAACGACGCGATCTATGCTGGCGGAATCGCTGAGCAAGGGTTCTTCGACGAAAACTGGAAGGTCAAGTGAGTCCAGTGGTCAAGCGAGTCGTGTGAATCACTCGCCAACGGTCCGGACTTATTCTTGTCGGCTTGCAGGCAATCCTGGCGGCAGAACGGCGGAGAACTGGCGGGCCAAACTGTCGAACGGTAATTCCCCCGGCTTGGCCTAATAAACCTCGCGTTTCCTCGTAAACCTGGCATATGGTTTTGCTCGCGTGGTTCGCGGCGCTATCCTGCAGGGAGTAGGTTCTGCGAATGATCTGTTTGCGGTAATACAGAGGGCGGGCATCCGCCGGTTCATTTTCACTTCGAGGATTCAGATGGTTAATCGTGCACTAGTTGGTCTTGTTTGCGTTTGCGTGTCGATGGTTGGCTCATCCACCGTCCAAGCCACCGAGGCAGCCGTAGTGATCTCTGCCGAGAAAGAGAAGCCACCCGCTCTGATCGGGCCCGAATGGTTGGTCGAAGACATCAACGGCCAGGGAGTGATCGACGGTTCTCGCGCGACCGTGCAAATAAGCGACGAGAGTCGCGTTTCGGGTTCCGCGACGGTCAATCGGTACTTTGGCAAGGCGACGGTCAAAGACGACAGCGTGACGTTCGGCATGCTGGCAACGACGCGAAAAATGGGGCCACCGGCGCAAATGAAACAGGAATCCAAGTTCCTGAAGGCCATGGCTGAGGTGCGCAGCTATGAAGTCAAAGACCAGGTGATCTTGCACCTGTTGAACGAAAAAGCTGAGACCGTCTTGAAGTGCAGCGTTGTTGCAAAGAAAAAGTAACGCACTGCCAGTTAGATGCCTGAATGCCCGTTAGACGCATCACTGCCAGATCGTAGCAGTGATGCGACCGAATTGGGCGGGGCGTTATGGGAGCAATGCGGAGTTTGAAACCGAGTTGCCCAGGACCTTGAAATCCTTCAGAGTCCAAACCACCTCTTTGTTCTTGGTCACTTCAATCAGTTGAGGATTGTCAGGACCAGCGTGGCAGTTACCAATCACATAGTTTCCGTTGTCCAGGACGGTCACCGTTGTCACCCAAGCCAAAGTGATTCCTGGCAAGTCGTTTTGGTGAAGCTGCCAGACAATTTCCTTTTCTGGCGTGACTTCTAAAACGCTGTGCCCATTGCCTCCTCCGATCAGCGTGTTACCGTTGGCCAATCGCTGTGCAGAGAAGAGCGAGTTTCCGAATGCTTCGGGGCCATGGCCACCCGCTGGTTTTTTACCAAACATGGGAACTTCGTAATCCCAAACCACGTTTCCTTTGCGATCGTATTCGCGAACCATTCCGTCGCCCTCGTGTGCAACGATGTAGTTCCATGAATCGCCTTTGGGAACCAAACGCACCAAGCGTGTGTCGCGGTGAGGATGTGGGTTGTTCAGTTTCATGGCAAAGGAAGACAGCACTTTCCCGTCGCGGTCGATCTCAAAGATCTTCCCTTCACCGCTGAGCGCGACCATTAGATTGCCGTTGGGAAGCGATGCAAACGAATGCAGTTCAACGCGTCCAGTGCTGGCTGACTTGAGCTGGCCGGCATTGTAGCTCCAAACCACATCGTGGCTTTTGGAGTCGATTTCAATGATCTCAGTGCGCTGGTGCGTCAGGACATTGCCATTTTCTAGAATGTGGATGTCGTGAGGAGCGCCCTTCAGATTCATTTGATGCGAGCAGTTACCATCAGTGTCAAACCAGGCCAAAGTTCCGCCCTGGTTTGCAACCAATGGGTGCCCAGCGACTAGGGAAGCCATCGACAGGAGTGGAAGGCAAGCTAACAAGAGAAAACGCATAAAAGTTCCTTTCGAGGGAGCAATGGGGAGAGTGAAAGTCAGTCTGTGGAGGCTGGGAATGGCGATTGCCAGGGCGTCTGGCCGCCACGTTGAATGTGCTTGATGAGGTCGCGTTTGAGTTCGTTAGCGATCTTCGGTGCTTTGTTGATCAGGTCGTTCTGTTCTTCAGGGTCTTTGGAAAGATCGTACAACTCTAAAGCAGAAAATGGAGTGTTCTGAACCAATTTCCAATTCCCTTTGATCAAGGCGTGATACGCCATGCCGCAATAACGTGGATTGCCTTCGCGGCGAACGAAATACAAAGGGCGCGTCTGTTCAGGCATCGCCTTGCCATCCAGAATTGGCGTCAAACTAACGGCGTCGCAATCCGATTCGCGTTTTGTGCCCGCAAGTTTCAGTGTCGTCGCATACAGATCGAACGTTAAACCCGCGTAGTCTGATGTGGTGCCGGCAAGATCCCGATTCAACGGCCGAATAATAAATGGGACGCGGAGTCCGCCGTCATAGTGACTTTGCTTTCCGTCGCGCCAAGGCAGATTGCGCTGTGCGTGCGGAATGGATCCGCCGTTATCAGAGGTGAAGGCAACCAACGTGTTCTCGCGCAGATCCAGTTGATCAATGGCGGCTAAAAGTTTTCCGACGTTCGCGTCCAAGTGTTCAACAAAGGCGATGTTTTTCTGCCGCGCAGGGCTTGCTTCGGGATGCGATTGTTTGGTGCGTTCCAGCCATTCTGTGGGCGGTTGGATTGGAAAGTGTGGTGCGTTGTAGGCGAGGTACAGGAAGAACGGATCGTCTTTCTGCTTGGAACGATCGGTCAGATAGTCAATCGACCACTCGGTGAACAGTTCGGTCGCGTGCCCATCGGGATCAATCTCCTGGTCATTGTGACGCATGAAATTGATGCCGCCTCGACGATGGTTGTAATAATCGTCCATCATGTCGCCAAGGAAGCCGTGGAAGAGATCGAATCCACGCTCGTTGGGCGTGTTTGGTGATTCTAACCCGAGGTGCCATTTGCCAACGATGGCGGTGTGGTACCCAACGTCCGAAAGGCGATTGGCGATCGTTCGCACGTCAAGTGACAGGAAACCAAAATTGCTTTGGGGGTTGGTGCGAATCACGCCAGGCACGCCGACGCGGTCAGCATAGCGACCGGTTAACAATGCGGCTCGCGTTGGGGAGCACACCGTACAGTTCGCACGCATATTGGTAAACGTGATCCCTTCTTTGGCTAGGCGATCAATGTTTGGCGTCGCGATGTCAGGGCATCCCTGATAGCCCACGTCCCCGTATCCCAAGTCGTCGGCCAGAATGACGATCACATTGGGACGAGCAGTGGCCTGCTGAGCCGTTGCTGAGCTGGTCTTGAGGCAGGCAAGGACCAGTATTGCAACAGGAAGCAAATTCCAAATGGATCGGTGAGCATTCGAGAAAGACGGCGTTAACATGGCAGTATCCTGGGAGACAAAACAACAATCAGGCCATGATAATTGAATTGCTCACTGGCTGGCAAAGCCCACAACCAAGGCCCCGCGAAATTCATCACAATTCCACGCTGCTTTTTTGCGGACCTCTCGGGACTTCTGGAGTCCTACGAATTCGAAGTCCAGATTTGAGGCGAGACTCCGATGGGCGGTGTGGCCATCGCGACTCGTCAAGAGGTGGCCGGGAAGGTCTAGTCCCAGAATCACCCCTTGCGTGTGGAGTCCCAGTAATCGGTCTGGCGGGGCGGCTTGGTGCCTCGATGTGGTCGCAGTTTCGCCACGTTTTTGAACAAACCTTTGCATTCCTAGCGTTTAGATTTCGTGGCAGTCCGACTATACTGAGGGTGCAGCAGATTCTCGAATTGAGATCGGCAAAACAACCGTGGTCGTTAGAATTGTCGTTGCGCGTGTTTGCGGCACCGGCAGTCGGGGGCCCTCGATTAGACCCCTCGCTGCATTTGATGATTGCTTGGCCCCATCTGCTCTCTTTTTCTTCCTGATTCTATGGACAACCTGACTCCAGAGGATTTCGCACGGCGCGTGACGGATCTTGGTTTGAGTGAACGCCGCCAAGTGGACGTCGCGCTGAGCGATTTGAAATCTGAACAGCGAACGCTGGAGGGGGTGATCGCACAGTTGCAGCGACGTGGCTTGGTCACCACTCTGCAAACGGAAAAGATTCTTCGCGGGGATCGCATTGGATACTTCTATGGCGAGTACAAAGTTTTGTACTTGATTGGTGCCGGTACTTTTGCACGCGTCTACCGAGCCAGTCACGACGAGAAGGTCGTGGCCGTTAAAGTTCTACGCAAGCGTTTTCGTGATGAGCCAGCGGAGCTAGAACAGTTCTTGCGTGAAGGCAGCATGGGATTGAAACTGCGTCACCCCAACATCGTTAGCATTAACGAGGTGGTGCCAGATCGCCGCAATCCATTCTTGGTGATGGAATTTGTTGAAGGCCAAACACTTCGGGAACTGGTGCGTATTCGCGGTGCGTTGCCGGTCGACCTTTCGTTGCGTCTGATCAATGAAATTGCTGCGGGATTGGCTCACGCGGCCAGCGTGGGCATCTCACACCGTGACTTGAAACTCTCAAACGTCTTGATCTCTTCTTCAGGACGTGCCAAGCTGGTTGACTTTGGTTTGGCCGCACTGAGTGATCGCAACAACCCAGACAAAATCGCGGACTGCCCAAACGCTCGGGCGATCGATTACGCAGCGTTGGAACGAGGCTCCGGCGTGCGAAAAGATGATCCGCGCAGCGACATCTACTTTGCTGGCAACATGCTTTATCACATGTTGACTGGTACGCCAGCGCTGACTGAAACACGTGACCGGCTTGCTCGATTGAATATCAGTCGATTCCAAGACATCGAGCCGGTGACAAAACATGTTGAAGTTCCCGGCTTGGTCAGCCAGTTGCTGAACAAGATGATGGAATTCAATCCCGAGAAACGCATTCAGTCTGCGTCCGCGCTGGTGGCAGAGAGCAAACGCGTGATCGATGCTTTGGCGCGTGGGCAAACCAAACGCGAAGGCGAAAATTTGCCCAAGGTGGGCGAAGAGTACCAAGATGATGACGTCGCCAGTGATGAAGGCGAAGGCTATGTCGTGATGTTGGTTGAAACCAAGGCCACGTTGCAGAACGCGATTCGCGAGCGTCTGAAGGCTCGTGGTTATCGTGTTCTAATTATTCAGGATCCCAATCGAGCCTTGGCCCGATTTCAGGCGGGCGATGATCCACCCGCAGACTGCGTGATCTTCAGTGCTTCGGAGCTGGGCAGCTTGGCACTGGAAGCCTACAACCGCTTCGCAACCGACGAGCACACCGCCGAGATGCCTGCGATCATGTTGGCCGACCGTCGCCAAGCGAGAATCATTGCCGAGGCCCGCGGCGGACCGAGGCGACAAATGCTTTCTCTGCCGCTGCGAGTGCGAGAGTTGCGAGCGACCCTGATGAAAGTGCTCGCTGGCACTGAACGCCGGCCCTTGGGCACGTACTGACCGTCGCGTCGGGCATACCGCCAAGCGATTTAAGGTGCCGCAGTAAGGACGTGATCCGCAGGGTTGTCATCGACAGGTTCTTTCGAGCCCAGCGTATCGGAGGTCAGCGAATCGGAGCCTTCGCTTGGTTTCTCTTTGGAAGCCTGACTCTGTGACTCTCTTGTGATTTGAATGGTCTCGCGGGCTTGTGCGTGCGTCATGCCTGCAACTCGCAGAGCATCGTATTGCATGGCCTCCGAATGAGTGACTGCAAAGCCTTTGCGAGCAGTCATATTGGGATGCATGAATCTGCATCCGATGATCATCGGCACCAACAGTAGCAGCAAAAGCCAAACTCTAACCTGTCTCAATCGCATCTCAACCTCCGTGGAATGTGCCGTGAGCATAGGAGAGTCGATGCGATGGGTTCAAGATGAATTTGTGCGGGGGAACGGAGCCCTGAAGTCCAGGTTCGAGCAGCCACTCACGAAACGAAACCGTGGCCACCGCCAGAACAGTAGGGTGCCGTGCTTGCACGCACCAATGAACTGCACTCTTCCGCAAGCGGGAGGGGTTTGTTGAAAGTTGACTGCACTCTCCCGCTGGCGGGAGAGTGTTGCTGATGGGGAGTCGCGAACGCCAGAATCGTAGGGTGCTGTGCTTGCATGCACCAATGAACTGCACTCTGCCGCGTTGCGGGCGCTAGCGTTCGGTCCACTCGGCTGCGGGCTCGATCTGATCCGCTACCGCGCCGCCTTGGTCTTTGCGTCCACTGCCTTCCAGGCGGCTGATCACGCGGACGGTCATGTCGGATTCGCACAAGACTTGGCAGCTAAGGCGCACACCGGGCTCGGTCACTTCGCGAACTCTTAGCGTTTCCTTTTCGGCCGCAGTGATTTTGTTAGGCTCACCCTCAAGAATCTGCACCCGGCAGGTGGTGCATTTACTGACACCACCACAGGCGTGCAGTTGATCGGTTCCCGCGTCCTGTGTCAGTGCTTGCACGAGGCGTTTTCCGTCTTCAACTTCAAAAGTTCCGACCCCTTCAACGGTCAATTGTGGCATGATCTTTTCCTTAAGGGCACAAGGTGAAATATTCATCAGGGAATGACCAAGCGGACGCGCTTGGCCTCGCATGATTCTGGTGAACAGCTAGAATAACGCGTTGGCAACTATCGTCGATGGGGCTGGCCATTTCTTGGTTTGTGGTTCACGATTTTTCTGAACGTACCAGCCGGAGCTACTCCATCGAGGTGGGGCGGTTGAGAACAGAAGTTTGATCGCTGCGGCGCGTCGGCATTGTTATCGCGTTAGCCGCTAGTTGTCGAATGGATTCAGTGTTCGCATGGAAATAGATTGGAATAGTTCGAGCTAATGGTAGGAATGCGTCAGATCACCAACAGTGAAGTTGTGGACTTCCGTGCGGAGTTAGATCAAACGATTAGTGAGTTGGTCGATGAACACGACGATGATCTTGATAAGCGAGCCGCATTGCTGAGCGTTGAGTCGGCCAGCTTGCGCGCGGAGGAAGACCTGATTGGTCTGGATTTCTTTGTCACAACACCCAACCGAGATCGTAGCCAAGTTGCGTTGCAGCTGGTTGATCTGTTGGATCCAATCTTTGGGAACGATGGCGGGGAGCATCCCGAGATCGAAGCTTTCTGTGAATGCGGTGCCGCTCTGATTCCGGAAGACGAACGCGACGAAGATTCGCTGTTTCGGTCGCGCTGTAGTTGCACGCTGGCTGCGGCTTGGTGGTTGCAAGAACAAGTTCGCAAGCAAAAGTCCTACGACGACTTGGTTGGCTTCTTCGCCACGCTTGCCGACGATCCGGTCGCAGATGGCAGCGATATCGCCAGCGAGTTGCTTGCGATTGCCCATCGTGTTGCTGCGACTGTTTCCGAGGAGCAGCTTGTCATCCAGTGGCGGTTTGAATGTCACTCTGCATTTCGCTTTGCAACGGTGGGATTGACCCCTTATGTGCAAAAGCTCAAGAAGAACGGCAAGGGGTACACGAAAGGGAAACGCACCAGCACCAACGAATTGCTGCGTCGCCCTTCCGTCTTGAGCGAACTCGATCGGCGGATTTGTCAAATCATCGAACGCGTGCACCATGGATCGGGAAACGATCAAGAGATGATGCTCTCTGCGGTGCATTTGTTGGCACGTCATGGCAATGTGGCCTGGGATGACAACGACGGTGAAGAGATCCAGGTTCTTGATGGACAACTGTCGTTACGCTTGGAACCCATTCACTCTGCCGTCAACGAATCCGGTGAAGAGTTCGGCGGTCTGGAGGAGTCCGATCCGACGACGGAGACAGCGCACTACTCGATCCGAATGTGCGTCCCAGGCATTGATGTCGACATCAGCCAGTGCAGCGTCTTTTACTTCACCGAACAAAATAGCCAGCCTTTGGTTTTGTTTATCGACCGCAATTCCAATCGCTTGATCTTGGCGCACGTCCATCCGGGACTGCCCCGTGAGGCATACAACTTCCTGGAGACAAGGGATTTTGGCAGCGTGGTGTTGGATCGCGAATCGGCTCATGAACTGACCAAGAGCATCACCACCCTGAATCGGTTGCTGCCGGTTCATTTGCCGGATGAACTCGCCGGTCCCGTCTTAGACTTAGAACCCGAGTTGCTTATCGAGCTGCGACCACGCGGCGGAGCGGGTTTGTTGGTGCGATTGTCAATTTTTGATCAGCGATTGATCGAGACGCTCACTCCCGGTTCCGGGGAATCCATTTACAACACCGTGCTCGATGATGGACCGGTTCGATTGCGTCGTGACTTGTCCGGTGAATGTGTCTTGGCGAACAAGACGGTCGAACAGTTCCAGCTTCATGAACTCAGCAGTGATGGTGCGTATCGTTGGATCGCGCTCACTGACCAACAGGCATTGGAGTTCCTGTCCCGGTTATACGAAGCGGGTGAAGACGCGCCGCGGATGATTTGGCCCGAAGGTGAATCGTTGCGGATTCGTGGCACCATTGCCCCATCGTCTCTGCGAGTGCAAATCGATGACTCGCAGGATTGGTTTGGTGTTTCGGGAACCGTGGATATCGGCGGCAAACAAATTGCGCTCAAGGACCTGTTGGATGCCGTCACTCAGCGGCGCAACTTGGTTCGCGTCGGGGATCGCGAGTTCGCTCAGATTAGCGACACCTTCCGCAACCGGTTGGAGCAACTGGGTGACACGCTGGTTTATGAGAACGGGGAAATGAAAGTCGCCGATGCAGCGGTCCCGGCTGTGGCCGATCTGCTGGGGGCGGATGTGCCACTGGAAGTCACTGCACGTTGGAATTCGGTGATCGATACCCTGGAAGCCCTGGGGGACTATCATCCAGACAAGCCGGAATCGCTTGACGTTGATTATCGTGATTATCAGATGGACGGATTCCATTGGCTGGCCCGCTTGAGTCACTGGGGCGTCGGCGGCATTCTAGCGGATGACATGGGGCTTGGCAAAACCGTGCAGGCGTTGGGCGTCTTAAGTCAGCGTGGAGCCGGTGGACCAGCCCTGGTGATCGCGCCGACAAGCGTTGGTGGGAACTGGCTTCGCGAAACCGAGCGATTTGCCAAAGCTCTCAACCCGATCCTGTATCGCGATGGCAACCGCCAGCAGATGATTGAATCGGCGGGGCCAAATGATGTATTGATTGCCAGCTATCAATTGGTTCAGCGTGACGCGCAAAAGTTTCAGTCTCGGCAGTGGAATACGCTGGTCCTGGATGAGGCGCAGTTCGTCAAGAATGCCCAGACCAAGACCGCACGCGCGATTCGTGATCTCGCCGCGAACTGGCGACTTGCCCTTTCCGGAACGCCGCTTGAGAATCACTTGGGCGAACTGTGGAGCTTGATGCGAACCATCAGTCCCGGACTGCTCGGATCATGGGATCGCTTCCGGACTCGTTTCGCTGATCCCATTGAACGTCACAAGGACGATCAACGTCGCGAATCCTTAGCACGCTTGGTGCGACCGTTCATTCTGCGACGGACCAAGAACAATGTGTTGAAGGAATTGCCACGACGCACAGACATCACCTTGCAAGCTCACTTGGGCGACGAGGAACGTGGTCGTTATGATGAAGCACGAGTTGCGGCCTTGTCGGAGCTAAGTGATCAAGTGGATGAAAAAGCGGGCGAGCATCGCATGCGGACGCTGGCTTGGTTGACGAAGCTGCGCCAGCTCTCTTGTCACCCGCGACTGGTTGATCGCACTTGGTCGGCGAGCAGTGCGAAGCTGAATCTTTTCGGCGATCTGGTGGATGAGTTGCGTGACGGAGACCATCGCGCCTTGGTGTTCAGCCAATTTGTCAAGCACTTGGGGCTTGTACGAGAATTGCTTGACGAGCGTGGGATCAGCTATCAGTACCTTGACGGGGCGACTCCCGCCAAGGAACGACAACGCCGGGTGGATGCGTTCCAAGAAGGCGAGGGCGAATTGTTCTTGATTTCGCTCAAGGCCGGTGGAACAGGGCTGAACCTGACCGCGGCGGATTATGTCATTCACATGGACCCCTGGTGGAATCCCGCTGTCGAGGATCAAGCCACCGACCGAGCTCACCGGATCGGACAAACTCGCCCCGTCACGGTTTACCGTTTGGTTGCGGCCGGCACGATCGAGGAGAAAATCCTTGAAATGCACGCTGACAAGCGAGAACTTGTCGCCGGTGTGTTAGATGGAACCGACCGAGCTGCTAAGATGGACACTGCGGACCTGATCCGACTGATCAAATCTGGCGACGCTTGATTTCGATCAAGCCAAGGCAATGGAACACCTGGTCCCTTTTCGCATCTCTTTTCAGGCTCTCATGCAATGATGCCGCAGTCTTGAGGCATCATTGAAGGGACCGCAGCAGTTTGCAGTGAGGCGTGCTATGTGGACATTAGTGGTTGAACATCCCTACATTGTTTCTAGTGCCCTGACCCTTTTGCTGGTCATGCTGTTGTATGTGTGGATGCAAATCGGTGAGAAGTCTTATCTGTATGCCGCCGGTGTCAATCTGGTTCTGATCATCGCGGTCATCGTTCTTGGTCATACCATCGAGACCGATCGCGAACAGTTGGAACGATTGGTGTATGAAACAGCGGAGCTGATTGAAACCAATCAGGTCGGCGCGGCGGTTGCTATCATTGCAGACCCAAAGGTTAGGCAGCGGGCCAGCGACACCTTGGCAAACGTCGAGTTTCATTCCGCCAGGGCCAGCAATGTGCGAGTGGCACCGGTGCAAGGCTCCGCGCCACCACAAGCCAAAGTTGATCTCACCGCATCGGTCCGGCTGAGTTTGGGCGCGGTGGTCAAGAACCAAGCCGCGCTCCGGCAGGTCACGTTGACTTTTGAAAAAAGCAGCAACGGCGACTGGTATGTAACCGAATACAGCCAGCGTCCGCTGGGCGGCGGCACTGACAATTTCTCGCCCAATCAAGTCATTGGTGCGGAGTAGTTGCGAGTTGTTCTTATCGCAACCGCCGAGTCACATTTCTGATAGGGTGAAGCCGAGCTATTTTGGCTTGCTCATCATCAGGCGATAGAATCCGCCGCCAAGCAGATCATCCAACCGGGTCCGCATCTCCGGTGTGACGTGGACTTTGAATTTGTCGGCTTTCAAGTGAACGGTTTCGCCTTCGTTGAGCGTCATGCTGAAGAGCAATTCTTGGTTGCCGGGATAACCGCGTAGAATTTCACGCAATCGGCAAATCGTTTCCTCATCATGATGTGCCTGATCCAGGCGAATTCGCATGCCGTGTGTGTAGCGGTTGTCGAGCTCATCTAAGGGAATCAACTCGTCGATAATCAGGTTCGCTTCATCGCCACCGCGGCGATCGACTTTGCCTTTTGCCAAGACCACTGCGTCTGGTTGAACCTTTTCACCATGTTCGGCAAAACCGCGAGGCCACATGATGCAGCGGATTCCGCTTTGCATGTCTTCCAGGTCAAAGTTCGCGTACTTTGAAGGCTGGCCGGGTTTGGGGTTCTTGGTGTGCGCGATCTTGATGGAGCTAATCATTCCGCCCAGAATCACTTCACCGCGATCTTGAACCTCGCCCAAGCCGTCGGTGGTGTGCGAGCGGAAGGTAGCCAGTTTCGGTTCAAATTCGGCCAGAGGGTGTGACTCCAGGTAGTAGCCCAGCACTTCCTTCTCGTTGGCCAATTTCTCTCTATCGGGCCATTCCTCCATTTCAGGCAAGCTGACACTGGGTGTTTCGCCTTCTGGAACGTCATCTTCAAGGTCACCGAAGAGACTGGCTTGACCACTTAGCTTATCGGCTTGGACGGCGGCTCCAGCTTGAACGGCTTTTTCAATGACGGCTGACAACTGGCTGCGATGAGCACCAAAGCAATCCATCGCACCGGCTTTGATTAAGGTTTCGATCGCCGATTTGTTGCACGCCTGTGGGTCAACACGTTCGCAGAAGGCGTAGATGTCAGAGAAGGGGCCGTTCTTGATGCGTTCCTCTTCGATGGCGATCGAAGTGTTACCGCCACAACCCTTAATGGCCGAAAGTGCGAAGTGAATTCTGCCATCGGCGACGGTGAAGTCAGCGCCGGAATGGTTCACACATGGCGCGACCACTTCGATGCCCATCCGGTCGCAGTCTTCCATGTGCTCAACGAGAGCATCTTTGCGTTTAAAGTTTCGTCCATCGATGTCACTGGACAACAGCGATGCCATGAATTCAACGGGGTAGTGCGCTTTAAGGTAGGCCGTTTGAAACGCAACCAAAGCGTAGGCGGTACTGTGTGATTTGTTAAAACCATAGCCTGCAAACTTAACGATCAGGCTCCAGATATCTTCGGCATCGGCCTCCGCCATACCACTCTCGACGGCACCCTTGACGAAGATTTCATGGTTTTGGTTGATCAGGTATTCTTTCTTTTTACTGATCGCCTTAATACAGGTGTATGCATTGGCCAGAGGGACACCGCCCAGGCGGTTCAGGATCCGCATCACCTGTTCCTGATAGACCATGACGCTGTTGGTCTCTTCAAGAATCTCCTTTAGAACCGGGTGTTTGTATTCGGGTGTTTGACGACCATGCTTAATATTCACATAGTCATCGACCATGCCGCCTTCCAGCGGTCCAGGCCGATACAACGCCGCGGTCGCGATGATATCGTGGAAACTGTCCGGCTTCATTCGGGTTAACAGATCGCGAATCCCGCCCGACTCAAGCTGAAACACGCCCTTCGTCTCACCGCGTTGCAGCAGCGCATACGTCGCTTTGTCATCCAGTGGAAACTTAAGCGGATCAACGTCCTTGCCGGTCGTTTGCTTGATCAACTGGACCGATCGGCTGAGCATCGTTAAGTTGCGCAGCCCCAGGAAGTCCATCTTCAGCAAGCCACTGGCTTCGACGTCATTCATCGACCACTGGGTGATCACGTCTTGTTTGCCGGGGACGCGCGTTAGCGGCACGTACTCTGAAAGTGGCTTGTCGGCGATCACAACCGCCGCGGCGTGAGTGCCAACGTTTCGGGCGAGCCCTTCGATCTTCATCGCCAGGTCAAGCAGCTCACGAATCTCCGGATCCCCATCATAGGTTTGTTTCATGTCGGCGCTTTTTTCAAGCGACTTCTTGATGGTGATCTTTAGCTCATCGGGCACCATCTCGGTGATCTGATTCACGCGTCCCAGCGGAATGCCGAGTGCGCGACCAACGTCCTTGATCGCAGCCCGTGCAGCCAATGTTCCAAACGTTCCGATTTGGCAAACGTTTTCGCTTCCGTAGCGTTCCTTGACGTAGTCAATCACTTCGACTCGACGTTCTTTCTCGAAGTCGATATCGATATCAGGTGGCTCGGTGCGGCTTTCGTCCAAGAACCGTTCGAAGAGCAAGTCATATCGCAACGGACAAACGTGGGACATGTACAAGGCGTAACAAACCAACGCCCCAACACCACTCCCCCGCGCGGTTGCGGAGATGCCTTTGTCACGGGCATGAATGACGAAGTCCCAAACGATAAGAAAGTACGTTGGATAATTCAGCTTTTCGATCACGCCAAGCTCGCGATCCAAGCGAGCCATGACTTCCTCTGTCAGCTTGCCGTCGACGATTCGCGTGTCATCGCCTTCGTAACGCTCCATCAATCCTTGGATGCAAAGATCGCGCAGGTATTCGATGGGAGTCTTTTTGTCAGGGCATTCGAAGTTGGGGAAGTAGTACTTGTTCAGTTCGAGCTGAATGTCAACCGTATTGGCGATGTCTTGGCTACGAGCGACAATGTCTTCCATCCCTGGGAAGTTCTCGTACATCTGCTCCGGGCTACGAAGAAAGAACTGATCATTCTCCATCTTCATCCGCGAGGTGTCGGTGCGGAAACGCCTGGTGTTGATGCACAGCATGATGTCTTGCGCTTCGGCATCATCCTGGTTCACATAGTGGCAGTCGCTTGTCGCAACCACTGGCAGTCCCATTTTTTTGGCGATGTGCATCGCCCCTTCCAGTTGCATTCGCTGGATGTCCAAGCCGTTATTCATCACTTCGATGAAGTAGCGATCACCAAAGACCTTGTGGAACCAGCCCGCGATCTCCATGCCTTGCTGTTCGATTTCTTCGGTCTTTGCCGATTGCATCACCGCCCGGCTAAACTCGCTACTGACGCAACCAGAGAGACAAATGATGCCTTCGCTGTAGGTCTCTAGAATCTCCTTGTCGATTCGCGGCTTGAAGTAGAAGCCCTCCAGAGACGCAGCGCAGGCCAACTTGATCAGGTTCTTAAATCCGGTCCGGTTCTTGGCCAGCAACGTCAGG
The DNA here is from genome assembly GCA_007745635.1 of Stieleria bergensis. Taxonomy (GTDB): domain Bacteria; phylum Planctomycetota; class Planctomycetia; order Pirellulales; family Pirellulaceae; genus Stieleria; species Stieleria bergensis. Next base: position 3,464,390 of record CP036272.1, on the reverse strand, counting down.
TGGTAACTGGCGTCTTTGCTGCTGCTGGCACTGCCTTTCTCGAAACGACTGCCCGGCGCGATGTACGCTTCATAGCCAATGATCGGATTGACATTCGCGTCGCGCGCAGTCCGATAGAACTCCAAAGCACCGTGCAGGTTGCCGTGGTCGGTTAAAGCCAGAGAATTCATCCCATGGTCGACCGCGCGGTTCACCAAGCGCTTGATGTCACTGGCACCATCAAGCAGGCTGTAGTGACTGTGGCAATGTAGGTGAACAAAGGGGCGATTGGTCGCAGGATCGATGATGGGACTGGATGGATCCGACATGCTCGAGCATTCCTTTGTGGAAGCGTGTGGGAGAGACGATCAGGACGAGTTGCAGAGCAACGGGCCGGCCGACAGCGAGTGAGGAATTAAGGCGACTGCCCGGTCACTAGTTTAACGCCGCTCACGGGATTTGCGGACCGGTTCGGCCAAGAATGATGCGCTTCGCAGGGGATCGCGTCGCGGCCTGTGTCAGGGGCACAATGCATGGCGGCCCGGCGAAAACGCGTTGCCAGTTGGGGAGTCCATTGCGGGCCCAGTGGATGAAGACAGTGGGGGGAAACAGCGGGGCAAACCAGTGCGCTCGCCCCGCGAGGGCACTTAGCGGCGTTTCTCGTAGCGAATGCGGTACACGGGAATCTGGTTCTGCCGACTTCGACGCTCAAAATGCGTGCGGTAATCCAGATCGTGTGTCGAGTCTTGCTTTTCTTCAGGAATCGGTACGCCGAATTCGGGTGCCACCTGCGCGATCAGCTCGATGGTTGCTTCGAAATAGTCCAGAACATCGGTCCAGAAATGAAAGCGTCCGCCAATTCGCAGTGCTTCGCGAAAACTGCGAATGCTTGTTTCATTGACCACACGACGTTTCCGGTGCCGCTTTTTCCACCAGGGGTCGGGGAAGTAGACGTGGACCGCTTCCAGTGACCCGTTGGGCACACGGGATCGAAACAGCGGTTCGGCATTGCCGGAGATCATTCTGGCGTTCTCGGCCCCGGTCTTTGCGATTCGTGCCGCCGCGTGTTTGGCGTACTTGTGCATGATCTCGATGCCCAGAAAATTCGTCTCTGGGCAGCGCTGACATTCGTTGGAGAGAAACAGTCCCTTGCCGCTGCCAACTTCGATCTCCAAGGGGCGATCGTCGCCGAAGAGCGTCTGACTGCTCAGTGTCTGGGGCACATCGGGAAACGTCTCCTGACTCAAGACGTCTTCTTCGCTGCCGGGCTGGAATCGCCGTGGTTGTGCTGAATCAGGGTCCTCGGTTTCGACAAATTCACCCCGAGATCGATCGGTCACCAAGAGGTATCGGTTGAGATCCAAGGGCTGTTTAGGCGTACGAACTTGACGGCGAGGCATGGTAGCAATCCGAACCAAATGATGAACACGAACAAGCCCCTACAAAATACCGGCTGGCGAGGAAAGCTAACACCGCTGGGGGCCAACATTCTTTTGCCGGCAAGACACCGAGGCATTGTCGAATCTGCAATCGTCAGAAGCCAAAAACTGTCTACAATTTCGCCTTACCGCCAGTGCCAGAGTGTCTCGCTGCCGGACTGCCAACGAACCCGATCACCGGACCATCCGATTCATGCCCAAAAACGCTGATTTTGCAGGCTTAAAAATCGCTGCCCTGGAAAGCCGCCGAGCCCAGGACATGGAACGCTTGATCACACGTCACGGGGGGGACGCTTTCGTAAGTCCATCGATGCGCGAAGTGCCCATCGAGCCGAACCGGCCAGCAATTGATTTTGCCTATCGCGTCATCACAGGTGAAATCAGCGTCGTTCTATTGATGACCGGCGTCGGTTTTCGGTTTCTGATGAAATCGATCGAACGGCATGTCGACACTCAGCGGTTCCTTGACGCCCTGTCGGACATTACCACCATCTGCCGAGGTCCGAAACCCGTCGCAGCGCTGCGTGAACTGGGGATCAAGGCAACCCATAAGGTTGGGGAACCGAACACCTGGCGCGAGATTTTGCAGTACATCGATGCCAATCAAGTCCCGATCAACAACCAAGTCATTGGATTGCAAGAATACGGGATCTCCAACGCCAGCCTCATCGCCGGACTGGAGGTTCGCGGCGCAAGCGTGGAACCGGTCAAAGTCTATGGCTGGGAATTCCCTGAAGACGTGCAGCCATTGCGGGATAATCTGCAAGCCATCGTTAATCAGGAACGCGACGTTCTATTGGTCACCAGTGCACACCAAATCGTCAACCTGTTGCGTTTGGCCGATGACATGGGAATCGAGTCCGAGCTGCGCAAGGGATTATCGAACACCGTCATCGCGTCCATTGGCCCCACAACCTCACAGATGCTGCGAGAATCAGATCTGCACGTGGACATGGAACCATCCCACCCCAAGATGGGACACTTAGTGGTCGAATCATCACAAAACGCAAATCGATTAGTTGATTCTAGAAAGCTGGCTCGCTTGTCGACTGATTTGATTAAGGAATCAACTGCTCTAGCAAAAGCAACCATTGAAATGAATGCAAACCATCCCGCAAACGATAGCCTGTTTATCAAAGCCTGCCGCGGTGAGGCTACCGAACGAACACCGATTTGGCTGATGCGTCAGGCTGGTCGTTACATGGCCGAATACCGTGAAGTACGCGCCAAGCAGTCTTTCCTGGAGCTTTGCTACAACCCGAAGTTGTGCAGTGAAGTCATGTGCACAGCGGTGGATCGTTTGGGCGTTGACGCAGCAATCATTTTCTCTGACCTGTTGCCACTGCTTGAGCCACTCGGTTTTAATCTGGAATTCGTCGCCGGAGATGGCCCCGTGATTCACAATCCGGTGCGATCTCCGGAAGACCTGGATCGCGTCAAGCGGTTGGATGATCCCGGTAAACTGGGCTTCGTTTACGAAACCGTCGCCCAGACACGCAAAGACATGCCCGATCATATTCCCGTGATCGGATTCTCAGGATCGCCGTTCACGTTGGCTAGTTACTGCATCGAAGGCGGTGGTAGCCGAGTCTACATGAACACCAAAAAACTCATGTTCCAGTCGGCGGGACTGCCTGATGGTGGCCCTTGGGGCGCACTGATGAACGTGCTGTCGGAAGCCATCACGGTTTACCTGAATCAGCAGATTGCTGCCGGTGCTCAGTGTGTTCAACTGTTTGATAGTTGGGCGGGCTGTTTGTCTCCCGAGGAGTACACCGAGTTTGTCTTGCCATGGATGAATCAAATCATTGCCGGCATTACTCCCGGTGTCCCCGTTATTAATTTTGCCACCGGCAACCCCGAGTTATTGCCGCTCCTGCGTGGCGACATTCGAACGGTTGTTGGCATCGACTGGCGAATTGCGCTCAAAGACGGCTGGGATCGAGTCGGGGCAGGAAAGAGCGTGCAAGGTAACATGGACCCGGCCATTCTTTTGACTGACCCCGATCAAATCCGTCGTCGTGCCCATGCAATCATGGACACCGTCACTGGACGCAAAGGGCATATCTTTAATCTTGGACACGGCGTTCTTAAAGAAACGCCGGTCGAGAATGCCATCGCATTGGTGGAAGCCGTCCAGCAATACGATGGTGGTGCCTCGTCCACCACGCGTTAAGCATTGGCAGGTTGTTCCAGCAGACGTGCCAGAACCTCTTTTGGCATGCTGCCGCCAGTCTGTCGGGTGACTTCACCGTTTTCAAAAACAGCAAAGTGTGGGATCGATCGAACGCCATACTCGGTGGCGAGTTCGGGTGACTCGTCGATGTTGACTTTGACGACTTTCGCACGTCCAGCGAATTCGTCAGCCAGTTGATCGACGGCCGGTCCCATTTGACGGCAAGGGCCGCACCAAGATGCCCAAAAGTCCACCAACACAGGTTGGTCAGCGGACAGCACGTCGTTGCTAAAGTTGGCGGTATTGCTATTGATCGCAGACATCGTTTTCTCCGAGTGAGATAGTGAAACGTATCGGGTACGTTTGTGTGACGATGCCTGAGCGAGATGTCTTACCGAAGAATGTGAAAAAACATTCCGGAGCGGACAGGCCCATCCGCAACACTCTTCCGCCAGCGGGAGAGTGCAGTCAACGGTTGCTCTCAACAAAATCCTCCCGCTTGCGGGCGGGTCGGCCGGTTTGCGGTGGTGGCGCGTTGGTGAGTGTGCAGATTGGCAAGGCGGCGGCATTGGTTATTTCGATGGCCGGCCGGGGAGGGTTTCGTTGTCAT
>CP036272.1:3363183-3459602 GCA_007745635.1 Stieleria bergensis | reverse complement strand
CGAACTTCAACGCAGGACAGTCCCGCGCTGTTTCGCGCACACCCAGCAGCCCGCGAGAACGACGCTTGGTCCGACTCGAAGTTCGGGGTCGATCGTGCTGCGAGGTGCTTATCTTGGCTGAGTCCCTTTCCTCGACAGACTCCGCGGCCGGTTCAGTTCCGGCGTTGTTCGCCTGTGTCGGCAGTACTATGGACTCATCCGACTTCCGATCAGCGTTCATGGCAGCCTTTCCCGCTGGACGGTTCGCTGCCCGCACTGGATACTTGCCAGTGGCCGATCGGATCTCCCGGTTCTCGCGATTGAGATTTCCACGCATGCGCAGGTTCTCGTGACTCCGCCGTGTCCGATGGGTTCTCGCCTAATGACGAACCCATCGGTGTTGCCTTCCCCATAGAGGGACCAGGTCGGCACACGGAAGTTCAGATTTCGGAGCTCAATAGCTGGCCTGCGTTTCCCCCCTTGTCGGACGCTCAGCACAGATCGGTTACCCTCTCTGCACCTCCGATGGAGGCCATAGCAGTTGGCTAGACTTTCTACGTAGGACACTTTCATTCCCTATCTCAATCCGGTTTTATCCCGGCACTCCCCTCACCTCGCTTAGGCTCGACTCTCCCGCCAGCGGGAGAGTGCAGTCGCGTCTGTTAACAACACGCTCCCGCTTGCGGGACGATGATGTTTCGCGGCCTGCGGTTGGCGTTGCCACATTTTTTTGGTGCGTGCAAGTGCGGCACCCTACGGTTTTGCGATCAGCCGTTTTGGCGGTTATCTTGCGTGGGCCGGGGGAATGACGACTGCGACCGGTGTCGCTCTAGGTTGTGTATTCGCTGTTGAACGTTACATAACTGGTGGTCAGATCGCTGGTGATGTGATTCGATTTCCCAGGTCCGCTGCCGACGATCAACTGCACGTCAACCTGTTTTTGATCCTTGATCGCCTGGCTGACAGTCGCTTCGTCAAATGCGGTTGGGGCACCGTTGTGGTACAGCTGATGCCCTTCGATCGTTAAACAGGTTCGATCGGGATCAATTTTTGGGCCGGCATATCCGGCGGCGCTGACAATCCGTCCCCAATTGGGGTCACAGCCCGTCAACGCAGTTTTGACCAACGGGCTGGCACCGACGGTGCGAGCAATCAACTCCGCATCTTCATCGCTCTGTGCACCGCTGACCTGCACGTTCATGATTCGCTCGGCGCCTTCGCCATCAGCAGCCAGTGCGATCGCCAAGGGCTGCGTCACCGAAATCAAGGCCTCTTGAAATGCCTGTTCGTTGGCCTCGGTGATGGCTACTTCGCTGGCTCCGTTGGCTAATAGTAGTTGCGTGTCATTGGTGCTGGTATGGCCATCGACGCTGACTCGATTGAACGTGGCGTCTGCCACGGACTTGGCGAAGCGGCTGGCTTGCTTGGTTGTCAGTTTTGCATCGGTGATGATCAACGCCAACATGGTTGCCATGTTGGGATTGATCATGCCCGCTCCCTTGGCCATCGCTGCAATGCGAATCGTTTGGCCATCCAGTGAGACCTCGGCGCTGGCCACTTTGCGCGAAAGATCAGTCGTCAAAATAGCGTCTGCAGCGCCTAGGAAGTCTTCTTCTTGGTCGCCCAAGCTGTCGTGGGCTTTCTGGATGCCTTCGGTGACCTTGGGCATCGGCAAGTGATGGCCGATCACTCCGGTGCTCATGACCAAAACAGATTCTGGCTTACTGTCTAGCAAACCTGCGACGTGTTGGCACATTGCTAAGGCGTCTGTTTGACCTTGCTGGCCGGTGCAGGCGTTCGCGTTGCCACTGTTGGTGACGACAGCGCGAATGGTTTCGCTGGGGGTTCGTTGACGGCAGATCTGAACAGGAGCAGCGACAACTTGGTTCTGTGTGTAGACACCCGAGGCAACGGCTGGGACATCGCAGACGACCAAGGAAACGTCGGGTTTTTCGCTGGCTTTGATCCCACAGGCCACTCCGGCAAAACGGTATCCCTTGGGAAGTCGAATCGTACTCATCAGTTACTCAGTATTCCGCAGGGGTGTAAAAGGCCGTCAAGAAAGAAGCGATGGTGTGAAACGCTTGTGAACAGACGCTCGCAGGCCCTGTTTTAGCTCATTTTTATCTTGGGACAAACCCGGGCCCGTGAAGGTTCGCAGACCTCCCCGGAGCGAAAATCATTCCCTGATTCCGGGAAACCAAGCCGCCGTCCCTGCGGCGGAGGTGCTTTCAAACGAGCCACGCGTTGCCTTGTTCGGATAATCTAGGTAAGACGGTCGTGCCGGTGGCGACCGATTCCCCCGTCTTTAAAGTCCGCGTGGGGAAGCTAAACTGTTTGCTCGTGCCACACTTTGTTTTGGTTACCCCGCCTTTGATCAGCTGCGTTTTGATCATTTGGGCTTTGATCACCCGGACACCCCGTAGTCCCACGAGTCACGATGAATTCAAATCCGGCGTCCGGTGATCTTCCAACTGCTGATACATTGGCACGTGATCCAGCTGACGCGTGCTCGACAGCGAATGACGCCGATGCTTCAGCAGCAGTGGTTTGCTGTCGTCACCTGAGCAAGCATTACGGATCCTATCAAGCACTGGCGGATTGCAATCTTTCCGTCCCTGCTGGGACGGTGTTTGGTTTATTGGGCCCCAATGGAGCCGGGAAGACCACGTTGATTCGCTTGTTGCTTGGATACTTATCACGCAGCGCCGGGACGGTCACTGTTTGTGGACACGATCCCGCCATCGATTCAGTGGCCATTCGCAGTCGCACCGCTTACCTGCCTGGGGATGCTCGCTTGCCGCGGCATATGAATGGAAAAACCGTCCTCAAGTTTTTTGCTGAGATTCATCCGGGGGGAAATCTAACACGCAGCCTTGAGCTCAGTGAACGATTGGAGCTAGACACGAAACGCCGCGTGGGTTTCATGTCCACGGGCATGCGACAGAAACTGGCGCTAGCGACTGTGTTGTCCTTGGACTGTGACTTACTGATCCTTGATGAACCGACCGCGAATCTAGATCCCACCGTTCGTTCGACGGTTCTGGACTTGGTCATGGAAGCCAACGCGGACGGGCGGACGGTCATCCTCAGTTCACATGTTTTGTCCGAAATCGAAGACACCTGCCATCAAGTCGCGTTTCTTAAAGCGGGGCGTTTGGTCAAAGAATTGCAAATGGCTGACCTTTTTCAATTGCACCGCGTCAACGGGTTCGTTGCCGATCAAGACGCGTTTGACGGACTCAAGCACAGCTTGCCAGCCTCGCTGGCCGAACAGATTCAAGTGAAGCCGTTGGGGATTCGTGATGGAATGGGGATGGCAGTTCAGATTGACACCGCTGGCGACCTGAATCCTTGCTTGCAATGGCTGGCAGATCGCAGTCTCCAGCGAGTGCGCATCGAGCCCTATGGATTGCGGAACGTCTACGATTCGGTTCATGGCATCCAGCCCAAGAGTTCAACGTTGTATCAAAGCCAAACCGCTGGCACTCCTGCGACTCAGACGGCCGGAGGAACCGAATGATCAATCGCATTCTGCTGAAGAGCTACATTGGCCAAGGACGCCTGCTGCTTTGCTCGCTGGGATTGGTGCTGTTTGCCTTTGCTTGGGTCCGAGTCTGGGTGGTGAGCTTGGTCAATATGGGGCAGTTCGAAGCCATCTTGGGGCAGCTCAAAGACTTTGAACGCTTCTCTCCTGTCCCCTTCGAGATGCTGGTCACGTATCGTGGACGGGTGGGGCTGACCTATGATGAACCCATTGTGATCTTGTGCGTGGTGGTATGGGCGATCTCCCGAGGCAGTGATGTGGTCAGTGGTGAGATCGGTCGCGGCACCATGGAGATGTTGCTTGCCCAGCCCATCAGTCGTTTGAAGCTGTTATTCACCCATGCGCTGGTGTCGACTGCGGGATTGGCATTGCTGTGTGCCGCTGTTTGGGCCGGCATTGCGGTCGGAGTGAACGTGACGACGGTTGATGCAACCATTCCTCCGCCCTCGGTCCAAGTGCCGTTCTTTGGAATCAACTTGCCGGTCTCATTTGGAGAACCGCAGATCGAGTCGTTCTACCTGGTCGAGAAAGTTGACCCAGCAACGTTTGCGGCATCGACGTTCAACCTGTTTGCGTTTGGCTTCTTCTTGCTCGGACTCTCGACGCTGTTTAGTTGCTTCGACCGGTTTCGCTGGCGCACCATTGGATGTGTGATGTCTGTGTACGTGGTCCAGTTGATCATGTTTGGGCTCGGAAAAGCAGCCGAGGTCATGAGTTGGTTGGTCCGTTGCTCGTTCTTCAACTGTTATCAGCCACAGATCATGTCCATTCTGTCGTCTCCAGAGAGCGAAGTGAGTCCCTGGAGTCTGACTGAGGTGCCTGAACAGACGATGATCCCACCGTTATTTTTTCCGCTGATTCTATTGACGCTTGGGATCGTCAGTTACCTCGTTGGCGCGGTTCATTTTAAGAGGCGCGACCTTCCCGCCCCGCTGTAATCGCATCGGTTAGACGGTGTGGTGAGTGCAAGCACGGCACCCTATCGAAGGACTATGAACCTTGCAGGCACCCAGGTGTCTACTCGGCGAAGGTGCTTTGGATCTGCACGGCCATTTTTCCGGCATTGTCACTTGGATCGATATCGTACATGCGAAAGAACAGTCGACCGGTCTTGGGGGCTTTAAACTCATGTCCTGGACGGACCAGAAAGGGGCGTCCTTTGGTAAGGTCCTCTGGGCTGGTGGCAATGATGCCGATCAGGCTGCCAAGTTTGACGCGTTGGTCCGGGACGCGCATCTCGTTGGGAATCTCGATGCCTTCGGGACCGGTTTCATGAACCAGTGTCCAGGTGCCACGCACGTCTAACATGGCTGGAATGCCTTCTTGCAAGGTCACGCCGGAGTCCTGCCAACCGAGATTGGCTTGCACTTCGGTAAATTTTTTGTCCTCTGTTTTCTGAATCTGCAGCATGCGTGCCAGTCCGACTTCAGCCTCCTCCAGGTTGGGCACCAGGCGATTCATGGCTTCAAAGACTTCGCGAGCCTTGTCGTACTGTTTTTTGCGCTCGTACTGCGTGGCCAGCTTTTCCGCTTTGATGATGAATTCGCGATGCAACGAGAGCAGTTCGGGATCGTTGGGCAATACAGGCGCGTTTTCGGCCGCCTGCTTGGCTTGCTGCTCCATTCGACGCTTCATTTCCGCCTGCTGTTGCTGCAATCGCTTTAGGTTTGGCGGCTGTGCCTGACTGGTCGATTCCCAACCAAAGGTGGCAAGAAAGCATGCAGCGGCTACAAAAACGCTAAGCGAGTGAGTGGACAAGCGAGAAACGTTCATAGAAATAGCAGTGGTGAGAGAGGATTCGTTCGGTTTGGGGAAGATGATGGCGCGTCTATAGCATTCTAACTCGCCAAAATAGCGATTGGGATGATGGAAAAGAACCCACCAAAAATGGAAGAATGCCGTGGTTGGTCGTCTGGTAAATGCTGCGTCTGGTAACGATTGCCCGCCCTTTATCATCAACCGTTGGATCACCCTGGCGGGCTATGCCCACGCTAGAGGGGCGTTTCTGGGGTTAAGCATCAGAAAACCGTTGGCAGCACGTTTCCTGAACTGCAGTGTTTGCTAGGATAGATTTTGGCAGAGAATGGCTCGCCGTTCATGGGGAGCTGTCACGACACCAAGCAAACTTGTCGTCGGGACGCCACGGCTTGCACGCTGAAAAGCAACATTGGAATAACAAACAGAGATGTCGAAGGGACTTTTCACTCAAGGGATGTGCGTTCTATTTGATCGCGCCGTCTCGCTGGAACAATTGCGACAACAACTCAAGATCTTTGAGTTCGTTGGTGTGCAGGAAGCGGGTGTTGGAGAACCGACGCAGCAGACACTTGTCTATCAGTTTGCCCCGGACAGCGCTGGTCATTTACTGGTCACCATTGCCGACACGCCTTGGGTTGACCCCATTGGCGATCCCACCGCAGACCCGGATCAATTTTTGGCCTGGTCACTCGGGCAACTCGGCCCGTTGGCCTATCCCGGATGTTTGGAACGTGCTGTTGAACAAACTTGGGATTGGCCCGAGGCAGAGAGCAAAATCGCCGGTCACACCTACCACGTTCGCCTGCTGATCAGTTATCTGATCGGAAGTGACGAAGACGCCGAGGAAGGTGAATCTCTGGAGGTCGGACTGGATGATTTCGACAGTGAGTTCTCGCTGGATACGGAAGATGACGGTATTGACCTGATTCCCGCTGCCTACGACCCGTTGAAAGAGTTGCAGTTCATGATGCGCGGTATTTCGCGGATCATGCAGATCCCTGGCGCGGTTTGCTACTTCAACCCTGGCGGTGAAGTGCTGGCCGATGAAAGCACATTGCGTCGCGGGCTGAACGAGGCCTGGAACCTGGAACGACCGCCGGTGGAAATGTGGACGAATGTTCGCATCTTCAATCTGGACGGTCCCTGGATTCTGATGGATACGGTGGGGATGGGACAACTTGATTGCCCCGACTTAGAAGCGGTGTTCCATCGCGATCAGCTGCAACCGGCTCAAGTCGAAGCCTTCCTGCGATCGGGGACAGGCCTGCAGATTCAGAACGCTGCCGACTTTTCCGATGGCGATGTGGCAGAGGGTTCAGCGGGTGTCGTCTGGCGCGCAATCGAATGCGAAGAAGGACTCTCCGATCCACCTCGTGAAACCGTCCGCTGGGTGCTGAACGAAGGCCCACAACCGCCGGAAACGTTGCTGAAATCAAAAACGGTGACGGAAGACTATGACGGCTTCGATCCCGATGATCTCGGTGAAATGCCTTACTAGCGTTCTGCGGTTCTATCGCGACAACGAACGCAGTGACGTATAGCCAATGGCGTTGATCGGGCGATCCAGATCTCGCTGCAAGGATCGCTTGAGTTTTAACTGATGGTCGTTGGGATGGATCGACACTCGAATCGGTCGTCCACTGGTCTTGCTCCACAACCAATTGATGCGATTGAAACTGGACACGCTGACGGCTCGGAACAGCGTGTCCGCTTCGTAACCGGTTAACGGCAATCGCAACAGTCGTTGCTGATTGACGTCGATGACTCCGGCCAGCGTCTCGACCATTTGGAAGGGGCACTCACGCAGTGCGTTTAGGCTGATCGAACCCAACGCCCAAGCGGGCGGCACGTAGAGTTCGGGCACTGGCAGCTGATGTTTAGAGAACCAATCAGCACAGTTATCAAGCAGGCGTTGAATGCCGGCTTCGTCGAGCGCCAGATGCTCGGCCACGTCACGCGAAATCAGCTTGCTGTGTAGCCGGTGGTACAACCCTTGAATCCTGTCACAGTGATGCACCCAGCCGTGCCCGGCCAGCTGGATTCCTGAATCGGCCCAAGCCTTCAATTGAGCGATGTCCGTTTCTGCCCATTCTTTCCCGGGCACAACCAACAGGGTCATCCGCTTCACAGCACTCTGGCGGCACATCAACAGCAGCTCAGTCACCTTCGCCAATGTCTCTGGCATCACATCGTGGATCGAAACCAAAGCTAACCGATCAGCCGTGGTTTCTTCAGCGGTTTCAAAAACCAAGTCACGAGAGGCTGTTGCGTGATCTAACGCGTAGCTCGAAGAGGACTCCAGATTTACCATAATAGTACATGCTAGCTACGTGCTGTCCCAGCATCTCCATGCTGCGGACTGGATCGCGATTCGGACGACTCGGTCAGCACGATTATAGTTCACTCTGGCTGCCGACGGATTCTCCGGCGGCTGAAGAAGCGGTGACGGACTCGCCGAACGCGGTATCGGCCAGGAAACGCAGCCAAACGCGGACGGTGTAATCGTTGAAGTCCCTTGTCGCGTCCCAGCTGCGAGCGGCGATTTGGTTACGACGTTCTCCATCCATCTCCATTAGTCGGCAGATGGCGTCTGCAATGGTCTCATTTTGCTCGATGAAAAACAGTCCCTTGCTGATTGAGGGCCATTTTGCGATCCCACATTCGCGGCGAACGAGCACATAGCGGCGGCGAGTCAAGGCCTCCAAAGCCACTGTGCCGAAGGTTTCCACTTGGGAAGGCAACAGCAGAATGTCCGCTCGATCCATCTCCTTGAGTACATCTTCACGGTCCTTCCAGCCCAGAACATCCAAGTTGTCCACCTCTGCGGCACAAGCATCGACACGGCCGCGCTGAGGGCCATCACCGACTACGGTAAAATGAGCATGAGGAACTTGGCGAACACATTCTAGTAAGGATGAAATGCCTTTCTCGGCTGCCAAACGGCCAACAAAGACAACGCGATTGGGTTTCTGTTGCGGTTCGGTGGCTGGCACGTTGGCAAAGCACGGTGCGATCGGCGTCCCCATCACTCGCACGTTGTCAGCCCCCATCCATTGAGCTTGCTCAAACGCGTCGCTGTTCATCGCAGCGACGGCTGCCGATTGACGCATCACCATGGCGTACACCTTGGACAATGCCCAACCGGTTGGTCGGGCAAAGATGCTAGGCCAATACATCGACAACAGTTGCTTGAAATTCGTATGGTGCACCACGACGAAAGGGATCTTGTTGGCAACGGCGTACTTCCAGGCAAAGTAAGAAAATGGACCGATGGTTGGAATCACGATCAGGTTTGGCTGCATCGCATCCAGCTTGGCTCGCAACGTTTTCTTGACGGGGAACGAAACCCGCTGGCTGCGATCGCCCGGCATGGGAACGCTCCATGATTCCAGCTGCGGATCTTTTTCGGGGCCAGGGCCGATGACTTCAACACAGTCAACTTCTGGCTTTAGGTATTGAATCAAATCCTGGTAGTAAGTGCCAACACCATTGCGTCCCGCGATGGCGTCGGAAATGATGGCGACGCGAACGTGCTGGAACACCTTGCTGCCGGGGGACGAGTCAATGGACTGGTCCGTGCTATGAAGAGATAAGGCTGAGTCTGTCATCGTCGTTCTCATCGTGGGGAATGGTCGTCTCTGGGCTCGTTTCGCTAGCCATGGACGACCGAGGGGACAAACGGTTGGTTGCGAAAAACTGCTGCTGCAGTTCCGTCGCGTTCAATCCAAACTCTGACAATTGGTAGTGATGCTGACTACGGTATTGCCGCGCGGCCGCACAGGCGGCCTCGATCCGTTCAACATCGTTGTCGCTGATGTCGTACCCAAAGCTCTGCAACAGGGACAGCAGAGCTTCCGAGTCCGCTTGGATCAGTTCCCGGTAAGGGATCAACTGGTACTGGTCGGGATGAACGGTGTCCAGGTACTGATCCAAGAGATGCCAGTCATCACGCAACAGTTTGACAAATCCTGTGACAATGCGGGGATCGGTCACATCGTGGCCGAACAGGGCAAACCCATCTCGCAGCGAACTGAGCTGCGAGGGAACCGATTCCACAGGGTCACGGCGAAGTCCAATCAGACGCATGTCGGGAAAGGTCTCCTGCAATGAATGCACCCAACCAGTGAAGCTAGGGTTCTTCGAAAGCACGGTTAGGTCGTGGCCGCGAAAAGCAAGGTGCCGCTGCAGCAAGCCTTTGTAAGCAGCCAATAACCGTTGACGCTGCGAATGAGACGCGTGGTCGATGTTTGCCAATCGCCAAACGCTGGGGTGGAACGGCCAGATAAGCACGGCAAGGAAACAGCCACCAAACGGAAGCAGGCCCAAGTAGTCTTCTTCCGGTGATTCCAACGAAGTCGCATGAATCGCGGATTGGGTTCCGCCGAACTTTCGCTCCGCAAACCTGATTAACTTCTTAGCAGGGCTACCGATCAGTCGGTCCATCCATGCCAGTCCGGCGATCAAGTATTTCTCGCAAAGCGCCGGTGCCAACAGCAGTTCCCAGAGCGGCATCGACGTGAACCGATCACTGGCCTGAGCCATTAAACGGTGACAAAGAGTCGTCCCACTACGAGGCAACCCAACGATGAACAATGGAGATTGGACTTGGACCCGCGCTAGCCTGGGGAAAAGAATGCGATCAAACGCAAAGGCAAGCCGGTGAATCACGATCAACGGCAATAACAGGGACATGACTGCGGCAGCCATCACGCGACCGCGAAATCTCTGCCGAGACTCATTCGATGGCGCTTGGTTAACGGCCGACACGGTGTTGTTTGTGTCGTCGGTGACTTGCCGATCAGAATCAGCCAGCGCGCTGGAACTCCGGTCAGTCCCAGACGCTGACTGCGCGATTCTTGCATTGTGATCGATAAGTGAATGGTCCGTCATCTTCTTCCGCCTGTCCCGCACACCGTCGCGGCATGCTGATCGCACGCATCGCTCGAATGCTGCATTGCCGTTGGCAGTGACGTCCAGTATCGCATTTTCTCCGTCCCTTGACTACCAGGATTCAGCGTCCGAACGCCGCTGGGGCACAATATTTCAATGCTCGATGAGAGGGCACTGCGGTGCTGCCTCTGCTTGATTGTTTAACCCCATGCTGTTTAGAGCCATCTGAATCACGGATGTTGCGCTGGTTTTCATCAATCCTTGTTGGATTGCAAAGAATTTCTTCGGCAAACTGCCGGTGCAAGAGGCGTCTTCCACGCGAGTAGGCGGCAAGCGAAGCAGGCATTGTTGCGGCGGCGTCGCACCCCGATCAGTGCTGTTGACGTTGCGGTTTAGCCGGGGTCAGACTTCGGGCATCCGCTGTCACCGTGAAGTCAGTTGCCGCCGGGAACCCTCTGACTCTGAGCAGCCCGCATGGTGAGGGTCGAAACAATTTGGCCGACCGTGCGCCCTGACAAGCGAGGGTAAACAGGCAGGCGATTCCGATTAGGTAGCCTGGTTGGCGGTGATCGCCGAAAAGCTGGGCATGTCGAAAAAAAACACCCACAGCCGTCGTCGTAAAGCTACACCCCCTCCCCGACGCCAACGTTCAGCGCAACCGTGCGACGCCGATCGCCAGGACGTGATTCGTTCCCTGGAGACGATCTTACATCGTCCCAGCGACACAAACGGACAGGAGTTTCTACGCGTGGATGAAGAATCGCTGATGCCGACGGCCATTACCTTGCACCAGCAAGGTGAACTCCGTCAAGCTGCCACGCTGTACCGTCAGCAGCTTAGCCTCGATCGCGACCATGCGGATGCCTTGCACCTGCTGGGCTTGGTCGAGTATGCGTTGGGCAATATCGATGAGGGGTTCCAGTGGATGGAACGTGCTGTCCAGGTGGACCCGAACTGCTCGAATTACCACCTCAACCGCGGTTTGGCGTATTTGGAGATCGGCGAAAACCAGAAAGCCGCTGACGCCTTTCGTCGCGATCTTGCGTTGCAACCAGAGTCCAGCGAAACCATGCATGTTTTGGGGCTGGCGTTGTGCGGGCAAGGACAGGTCCAGGAAGGGGCTCATTGGATTGAACGCGCCTTGCTGAAAGACCCTACCAATGCTGGATTCTGGGTCAATCTGGCGCTTGCCGCCAGCGAGATGGGCTCGATCGAACTGGCGGAGAAAGCGGCTCTTAAAGCCCGTTCCCTGGACACCAATCTCTCCACTGCACACGAAGCTTTGGGCGGGATCGCTAAGGCACAGGGTGATTTTCAGCGTTCCCTGGAGTCCTACAATCACGCGATCGAACTCGACGATCAATTTGCTGTTGCCTGGGCCAATAAGGGTGACTTGTTAGTCCAGCAAGCCAAGTACCAAGAGGCTTTGCCGATTCTAGAGCGAGCGGTGGAGTTGGCGCCAAACCTTCCTGAAGCGCGTCGTAACTTGGCGTATTCACAGTTCTTTGTTGGCGATGCCAAAGTTGCTTTCGAGAACTTCATTGAAACCATCAAGTTGGCGCCGGAGCAATTGGCCAGTTGGAACGTGATGATTGATGCACTGAGCATCTTGGGGGATTCCGACGGAGTCCGCGCGACGCTTTGTGAACTTGCTTCACAGCGACAAGAATCCATCCACTTGTTGGCCGCCGAAGCGCATTGTCCCCCGATTTTGCAGGATGCAGATTCCACGGAACAATACGCCGAGTCCTTGCACCGAGCGATTCGGCGGGCGCGTCAACCGCGGTTGCCCAGCGATCCGATGGACCTGACAACGACAAACCTGCAATTCCCGTATTACGCGTCTTATCATGGCACGGACATCACGCAACTGCGCTGTGACTACGCAGACTTGTTTACGGATCAGATACAGCCGCTTCCCGCCCAAAAATCGCAAGGCCCGCCCAAGGTCTGTTTTTCCGTTGGCTTGGACCGCGAAGGAGTGTTTTTGAAGTTCAACCAAGGATTGATTCAGCAGTTAGCGGGCAGTGAATTGAAAGTCTTGGTGGCCGCCAATCGTCGTAGCATTCCCACGATTCGTAAACATTTGGGAGAACACGTGAAGTTCATCGCTGTCACTGAAAACGTGGCCGAAGCAGCGCAAACCATTCACGCTCACAATCCCAACGTGTTGTTTCACTTTGAACCCGGTTGTGACGGGCCCTCGTACTTTCTGCCCTTCTACCAAGCCGCTCCGGTTCAGGTGACTTCCTGGGGATTGCCAATCACTTCCGGGAACGCTGCGATGAACGACTTCCTGACCAGTGAGTTGATTGAACCCAAGAACGGCTCGGATCATTACTGTGAACAAACGGTGATGCTGCCAACGCTGCCGGTCTATTACCAACATGACTCCAAGGTCGTCGCCATCGATCAGCCGGATCGCGCTCAGTTTGGCCTGCCCGAACAGTGCCATCTGTACGGCTGTGTTCAAAGCTTGTTTAAGTACCATCCGGATTTTGATCAACACTTTGGCCAGATCTTGCAGACGGACCCTGAAGCACATCTTGTTCTCGCGGGATCGATCTATGTCTATTACAACGAGCAGATCATGCAGCGTCTGCGGCGCTCGATTCCCGACGCCGATCAACGCATCACGATGCTGCCACGTTTGCCGTACAGTCAATGTTTGCACTTGATGCAGTGCTGTGATGTGCTGCTCGATACGATCTACTTTGCCGGCGGAGCGACCTCCTATGAGGCCTTTAAACTTGGCGTCCCGATCGTCACCATGCCTGGACAATTCATGCGTGGACGTGTGACCGATGGACTGTATCAAAAGATGGGCATCGACGATTGCAGCGTGTCCGATCGCGACGCCTACGTAGCCAAGGCGGTACAGATTGCCAGCCAGTCAGACTATCGCCAGCACATCAAAGAGCAATTGCTGGAACGAAACGATTGCTTGTTTGAAGATCAATCAGCGGTCCGCTTGTTGGAAGCCTTTTTCCTTGATGCCGCTTCCCGCTGATGGTGACACAGTGTCTTGTTTGTTTTGCCGGTGGCCTATGACTGACCGAACGGATGATGAAGCCTGCGTCAAGGGCCCGCAAAATCAGAAACAGCGGTGGGATCGTCAACGAAACTGGCCCTGGCTTGTCGGGTGGATGCATGTGGCTGATAAGAGCCATCGTCGGCCAGATTGCGGAGCTTCTGTCCGCTGTTGACTTCAATTTGCCCTCCCGCACCGCACTCGCTTCGGTGACTGAAACGCCTCGTTGCCGTGTCACCGCCAGGGCCGATGACAAGATTTAACGATTTCAAGCGTCGCAACGGTCGGCGAACCCTGACAACGCCCTAGCCGTGGCGTGCGTTTTCCTTACACTTTCACCTATCGTCAAAGAGTTGATCGCGATGCGGTTCCCAGCGGATGTGCCCGCTCATTCAAGTAGACTCGCAAAGCTCGAAACGGTATGGTTCACTGCTTGCAAATCTTGCGTGGGGCACCGCAAGCAGGCAACAACGGTCTAACAGGGTTCGCGCTGCGGACACGGTTGGGGTGTTGTTTTTGATCACCCACTTTTGCAGATTGAAATGTCCAAACCCCGCCCAAGCGACGGTGCAGCCAACGAATCTTCCGCTCAGCCTCTGCTTGAGCGGATCAGTCCCGTTGGAGTGACGTACTCACTGACGATTCTGTTGGCGTTCTTCTTCTTGTTGCCCTTCGCCTTTCGAGCGGCTCGGCTCAGCCTTGGCAATCGCTCCAACGATGTCAAAGATTGGCTACCAGCTGACTTCATTGAAACCAGCGAGCTGCGTTGGTTCGGCAAGTACTACGCAGGTGAAAGCTTCGTCCTGGCGACTTGGCCGGGATGCACCGAAGAAGACCAGCGTTTGAAAATGCTCTCTTCGAAGTTGCTGCATGAATGCGAAGGCAGCGATCCCACCGAGTTCATCAGCGATCCAGCTTTGGCGGCCAGCTACGCCGCGGCGCGAGAGTTCGGCCGCAAACATGGTCTCCTACCCGCTTCACGTCAGTTTGATAACTGGGGCGGTCAAAACGAAAAGTGGTTGGCCAGTTCGTCGGGACGGTGGTATTACATTTTGCCCGATGGCAAACTGTATCGTTGGGAAGGCAAAGAGAACGGTCCGGCGGGAGCTTTGCGCGCCATCAAACGCCAAATGGGCAACATTGAAATCGAAGGCACCTTCATGGCAGCTTTCGGAAGCGACGCGCAGAGCCCGTTGGCGAACCCGTTCTATAACGATCCATCGCTATTGGCCTTGCCATTGTTTCGCACCGTCGAAACGGGGCCGGGGATCGTTGCCGAACTCTCCAAAGAGGGCGGACTGCTGTGGCCACGCGGCAATTTGGTTGAACCAAGCCGTCGCCCTATCGTCGCTCGCCGACGCGCGATGGAACGCCTGACCGGAACCATGTTCGGTCCCGCGATCCCCGCTGACTTTGATTGGTCTGCCAAAGCGTTTCGAAATCTGCTCTCCGAAGAACAACAGAGTCAGTTGCCACCGCTGTTTGACGAAACCGTTGGCGTGGCGTTGCAGAAGTATGCCGATGAACACTTTGACGGGGAGACTGACGCCCTCGCACAAAGCGAGTTAAAGCATCAGACGGACGCGATGTACGCAGTCTTTGATGCGACGCAAGTGGCTCCGCCGCCGCGTCAAACTTGTTTGATTGTGACGTTGACCGATGCTGGCAAGTCGAACTTGCCTCACGTGTTGGGACGCGGCGTGCTTGGGGGGCCAAGAGGACGGTTGCTAGAGCTGGCCGGAGATTCGGGAGTCTTTCCCGCGCCGCCACCCTCGATGGCACCGCCTCCGTTTGATCGTGTTGCCTCCGCCGAAGGCTCTGGCATGCCTCCGCTGCGTCTGGGCGGGCCTCCGGTGGACAACTTGGCGATCGATGAAGAGGGCACGATCACTCTGGTTCGACTTGTCGGCTACAGCATACTCGTTGGCGCCCTGCTTTCGTATTTTTGCTTTCGCAGCTTAAAAATCACCATCATGGTGTTCGTCGTCGGTGGTTCGGCCGCGATGTTGAGCATGGCGATCGTCAGTTGGACAGGCGGCCATGTGGACGCAATCCTGATGAGCATGCCGTCCCTGGTTTATGTCTTGGGACTTTCCGGCGCAATTCACGTCGTCAATTACTATCGAGACGAAGTCCGGACGGGCGGGCGTCGCGGTGCGGCTGGTCGCGCTCTACGCTCGGCGTTGTTTCCCTGTGCGTTGGCAGCGCTTACCACAGCCATCGGACTGGGCTCGCTGCACACCAGTAACTTGGCTCCGATTAGCAATTTTGGTGTCTACAGCGCGATCGGTGTGATTGCCACGCTGGCGATTCTGTTCTCCTATTTGCCAGCGGCTTTGCAAACCTTTGTCACGGAATCCAAGTCGGTTGCTGCCGCGGACAAGGCGGCCCAAGCGGCGCAGAAAGATGATGCGGAGGAACATGGCTGGCTTTCCAATTGCTGGGCCGGTCTGGGACACTGGATCACCTCCCATCACTGGCTGGTCAATGTGACCTGCATGATCATCCTGATTGGTGCCGCGTTTGGTTTGCCAAAGATTCGCACCTCCGTACAGCTGTTAAAACTGTTTGATTCAAAGGCGCACATCATCCGTGACTATGAGTGGCTGGAGGCAAACTTTGGCAAGCTGGTGCCCATGGAGCTGGTGTTGCGAGTTCCAGAGGATTACCAAGCATCCGTCATTGAGACCGGGGACGATTCGCAGGACTCTGCTCCCGGTGCCACTGAGTCGTCGGAACCCGTCTCGGAGATGCCACTGGATATTTTGGAACGCGTTGAAATCGTTGCTCGGATCGGCCAAGTCGTCGAGTCCACGCTCGGTGAACAGGGCTTGAACGTTGTTGGCTCCGCGATGGCGGCGAACACGTTTCTGCCACCTCTGCCGGAGGTTTCTAACAAGTACAGTCCTTCGAGAAGTTTCATGATCAAGAAACTGAACGAAGGACGCGCGGATCTACTGGAAAGCGATTACCTGCGAATCGAAGACGATAAAGCCTTCGCTGACAGCGAACTCTGGCGAATCAGTTTGCGAGTCGGCGCACTGTCGGATGTCGATTATGGCAAGTTCATCTCCACGTTGCGGACTGCGGTCGAACCAGTGCTTCGTGCCTATGACACGCGTGACCAGCTGATTCGGGTTCTCGAGACCACTGAGGAACTCGCTGATGTTCAACGCCCCCGTGTCTTATTGCTTGGCAATGCGCCGCCGGTTTCCATCCAGTCGGCGACGCTCCTAAAACCGGCGACTGGCGAGGAGCCTGAAGACGAAGCAGAATCCAATGCGCGCATTGACACGCGGCAGATCTATCTTTCGACGCTTGCCGAACTCTTGCGTGGTGAGCGAATCAATGCCACATGGATCGACCACCACGACCCCAAGAACAAGCTGGAGATTGGCAACGATAAATGGGGACGCATGGTCGATGCAGTTGATGCCATTGTCTGGGTCGACACTGTTGCTGCTCCGTTGGATGATCTGGATAAGTGCTGTGCGGTCGTGGATGGATTCGAAATCGCCAACCGAACCGTTTATCCAGTCTTAGAAGACGGCCAGATTCCCGCGGTTGCCAATGCAGGTAACTTGCAAGTCGTTTACACGGGCGTCGTGCCAGTGGTTTACAAAGCTCAGCGAACGCTGTTGGGCAGTTTGGTCGAATCCATCGGCTGGGCCTGCGTGTTGATCGCTTTGGTGATGATCATGCTGCTCAATCCAGCTGCGTCGCCTTGGTCGATGCCCCGGCCGGATAACCTGGCGTATGGATTCGCTGCCGGTGCCGTGTCGATGATCCCCAATATGTTTCCCTTGTTGCTGGTCTTTGGCATCATGGGGCACCTCGGGCGAGATGTCGACATCGGGACGATGATGACCGCGTCGGTGGCCATGGGGGTTGCGGTGGATGATACCGTTCACTTCTTGAATTGGTTCCGGACGTACCTGGACAAGGGATATGACCGAATCAAGGCAGTCGAGTTAACCTATCGACGAGTGGGACCTGCGATGACGCAGACGACCATCGTCGGTGGTTTAGGGCTGTTCGTCTTCGCGCTTTCGACGTTCACGCCGACCCAACGATTCGGCACACAGATGCTGGTGCTTCTGCTCGCCGCCTTGATTGGTGACCTGATCCTTCTGCCGGCGTTACTGGCCAGCCCGTTGGGGCGATTCTTCAAGACGCGCGTCGTCCCCGAGACAAAGTCCGGTTCGAAGCCTGATTTAGGTGGCCCGGCGGGTGATCGACCGACAGATGAAGCATCGGCTGAAGCAAACGCTTCGGATCAAAATCCAGATCGCGCGAGTGTTTCCCAGGAGGCCTCCCCAGCGATCTCATTACGCGTTCATCCTGATAACGAAGACACTCAAACCCCACCGCGAGAATTTAGGGGCTGACCATGCTGCCTGACAACATTCGCTGCCTTGCGCATCCATTGGTTCAGCATCATGTTGCGATCCTGCGTGATCAGGCAACCGATGCATCACAGTTTCGCGACGCGGTGCGACGTCTTTCGACGGTTCTCTGTGTTGAAGCAACCCGCGATCTTTCCGTCACGCGGCGAACGGTGCAAACACCGTTGTCCGACTGCGAGGGGCAACAGCTATCACAGTCGATCGCCATCGTCCCCATTTTGCGTGCGGGCTTAGGGATGGTTGATCCGCTGCTGGATCTGATTCCACAGGCGGCTGTTTGGCACTTGGGTTTGTATCGGAGTGAGGAAACGGCTCAGCCCGTTGGCTATTATGACAAGCTCGAATCGGGCAGCGTGCCGGATTTAGCCTTCGTCGTTGATCCAATGTTGGCCACCGGCGGTAGTATCGATTTGACCGTGCGTCGGTTGCAGGACTGGGGCGTCAGGGACATTCGAGTCATTGCGTTGATCGCCTCGCAAGCCGGCGTCGATCGCGTCGCAGAGGACTTTGCCGACGTCAGCTTCACGATCGCAGCGATTGATCCAGAATTGAATGATCAAGCCTACATCGTGCCCGGACTTGGCGACGCGGGCGACCGTATCTTCAACACTCAGTAGGCGCGGAATCTCGCTGCTTTTCTGTCTTGCTCTACCGTATCGGGTAGCAGGCTGCGAGTGAAAAACCGTCCGGCAATCATAAACAAATGCTTAGCCAATTGACTTTGGTCAGGTCAGGCCGATCCCAATGAGCGGTGCGAACATTGATTTCAATGTCCGATCGACTGACCGTAAGAATATTATGGGTGCCGTGCCCCAAACGGTGACGCAATCGTGCCCCTCTAGGCAAGGAAACAGTGCCCCTCTAGGCAAGGAATCAGTGCCCTTGCGGAGACCGGACGATCTGCGACGCAGTAAAACACCGTTTGCTGTCGTTGATTGGCTGACCGATCCTTCTACGGGATCTCGTCTGCAAATGTGGTCCGATGAGGCCCTGTTGTCAGCCTTTGTAACGCTTCGCGGCCCCTCGTGCTGTGACGTGCAACGACGATTTACTTATCGCGAACTGACTATTGAATCGTTGATCTCAGTCTTTTCTTTGAAATGACAGGAGCGAGGATCAGGCCACCGACCGCAAGGCCAGCAAACATCCGACCAGCGAGGGGTCCAGTCGCTCAATCGTAGACCGCTGGACTACGTAGGTCGTGACGGTGGATGGAGGCTGGAGACCGTTAAGCGTTTTATTGCCAAAGACGTGCGTGAATCACTGATGGTTCCTTATGCCATGTTTTTAGGCGTAGTAGGATGAGACTTGCGGCAACCTCAGTTGCACAACCAGTCGCCGCGTTGTGCCGATTAACACCGAGGTGTCTTTGCGGCGATGGAGACTTTAACGACATGGGGCATCAAATGAACGCCGGACGACATATTGTTGGAATTGGTTTAATCCTGATTAGCGCGCTCCTGTTTTTGGTGGATCACGCTGTCATCGTCTGCTTGCAGTTCGAAGTCTCCGAGTGGAGCGTCCCTCCTGGGCGTCTAGCAACATCCGCGGCGACCCACAGCAGCCCGTTACTCAATAATCTTTCAACGACCGCGTTATTCTTTGGCATTGTGTACCTGATTGCTGCGGAGGTTCCTGGGTTTCTCCAGAGGCGTCAGAAACGCGATGAATAGCGATTCGCTTCACTGAACGACAATTCGCGGCGAAAAGGTCGTCCAGGGCAGGGTCCGCGACTGGCCATCGTCGACCAGCCTCAGTCAAGTGTCGCTCTGTAATCCTCTTGACAGCGAATCCTTTGGTCGATGGAGGCAACGCTAGCTGGTAGAATCCTTTCGAAACGAGTTTGCAAGAAAACGCATCCGAAATGTCGTCATGGATCGCAACCTCCGCAACAGCCGAATCCCGTCACGCCTGCCATGACCAATCCCTATTCACCGCCGCAGTCCTCGCTTGAAAACGAAGTTCCATCGGACGGTCGCGTTCACCCGGACTGGCGCTGGATGGTTGGTGAGTTAATGGGGTTCAACGCATTGCTGTACCTACTTGGCTGGTGGCTCTTTCGATCCAGGTTTCAAGGCTCAGGTGCTTCGTCGGTAAACCTACTGAATTTCCAGTTGAGTGATCTACAGTATCTGATGGTCAGTTTGCTGCTGATCTTGATTCCTTGCACCGTCGTTGGTGGTCCGTTTCGTCTGCTGTATTGCCGATTTCACCATTCGCGACGCGTCGTCGGCTGGAATCGAGTCTTTCTATTTGTTGGCATAGTCGCCTCCTTTGCAATGTTCATGACATTGGCTTTTCTGTCCGTTGAATAGTGGGTGGACTGAATGTTTCATCCGGGATGGAAGCGCGAGGGAGACCGTTCAATGCAGGCAAGTGCTAGACAATGGCGAGAATGCTGTGATCGCGTGCAGAGACTTGATTGATGAGTCGCCCTAAACGGGACGCAAATCTGTTGACAGCCAATTCCGCACGCTAGACTCATTTGGCAGCACTCTGTTGCTGATCCAACGTTAGATCAAACGTCGATTCCAACGGGAGCAAACTGATGGCTTGGCTCATTCTTGTGATCGCAGGGCTGTTCGAAGTCGGTTGGGCCATTGGCTTAAAGTACACCGAGGGCTTTACCAAACTGCTTCCTTCGATTTGGACCGTCGGGGCGATCGTGGTCAGCATGACCATGCTGGCGATTGCACTGCGAACCTTGCCGGTGGGCACGGGCTATGCGGTCTGGGTTGGGATCGGCACCGTGGGGACGGTGACACTAGGGATCATTTGGTTTGACGAACCCGCCAGCGCTGGGCGACTGTTCTTTGTCACTCTGATTATCGTCGGCATTGTGGGCCTAAAGTGGGTCACTCCCATTGAACGTCCCAAGGCGGGCCACAACATCGATCCACACAATTCCCAGGCAATCGCCGGCCAGGGAACTCATCAGCCTCGCTCCAACGCGACTAACTGACAGAAGAACCATCGCGTTGCGCGGCGATCCAAGTGGCATCAACGCTCGTCACGCAATCTCCTATCCGCATGACGAGTGTACGCGGCGACGCATGGCGAGCTTTTAGAAACAGCAAGCCACAACTCACAGCGCCCCTGCTTCGCTAGGAGTCTCTTCAGCAGCTTCGTCGGGAGTCTCTTCAGCAGCTTCGCTGGGAGTCTCTTCAGTAGCTTCGCTGGGAGTCTCTTCAGTAGCTTCGCTGGGAGTCTCTTCAGTAGCTTCGTCGGGCGTCTCTTCGGAAGCCTCGTCAGTGATCTCTTCGACCGGTTTTCGAATCAGAATGACCCGATCACCTTCAATAGTGATCGATTTGAATTGCCGGAAGAACTTGGCGGTTTCGGGGTCTTTGTTGATGTCTTCGGCGAGGTTGGATGTGATCAGTGGTTGTTCAATGGATGAAGGCAGACGTTCACCGTTAACGGTGACTGCCCGCAGATTGACTTCCAGCTGATCATCTTGCAAGGAGATATCGAAAGTCACCTCCGCGTTCAGGTAGCGTCCCTCCAAGCCCGGTAATTCCTTCAGGGGTGTGTCATCGACTGGCAAGCTGACTTTGCCGGTGAGTTCGTCGTTTTCAATTTCAACGAACACATGCCCAGAGAGTCGTTTGTTATTGCTAATCAGAGCATTGATTTCTTTGGCGCTTAAAACCAGCTTCTCGGTGGGTGCCGGTCCATCATCGTCAGGCGATTCCGAAAAACGATCGACGCGTTTGCGCAACTGCTGAAGTTCCTGTTGATCAATTTCCACCGTGGGAAGATCAAGCGGTTCCGGGGACGAGTAAGCTTCGACTTGCCGATTCCAGAACCAGCCCACAGCAACGATCGCGCCAACGATCAGCAGCACAAACAGCGCCAGCACTGCCAAGCATCCATACAGGCATCCACGATTTTTTTTGGGGGGGGCGGCAGCGTATGCGTTATCCATCGGCAACTCGGCGGGGAATAAATGGGAATGAATCAAGGGCAGTCTTTGCTAAGCCAGTCTTCGCTGCGAACGAAACGGAATTGGCACCTATTTATAGGTTTTTAGCACTGCATAAATCAAGCACTGTCCGCGATTCCGCTGATTTTGTCATCACTTGAGCCCTGGTCGCTTGTCTCTGCGGCAGCACAGGGGCGTCTGATGTGGTTTCTTTTGTTGCTTGAAATGCTATATTCGGCGGTTGAATACCAGTTAGACTGATCCTTTGCCTGCCGTGCATTGGCTATCAGGGCTCATCTGTTTGCTGACTGCGGGCCGTCTTCACTGGCCTGAATGTTTTCCATCCTCGTGCCATTGATCGAGATTGCATCATGCCAAAAAAACACCTTGTGCTCCAACAGAGCGAGGGCATTGTCCTTCAGTGCGCTTCCAGAATCTATGCTGCTTACGTGGCGTCGGGGCGCGTTTCGGACGACGAACTCGAAACCTGGATGAAACGCTCCATTCGAGAAGCCATTGCGTTGGCCGTCTGTGTTGACGACGCGATCATTAGTGATGGTGAAATGAGCTAACTCGGTACGGTTTGCGGTGCAGGAAACTGGCCGTAATGCTGGAAACGGGAGACGATACGATCATGTCTAGAAGTCGAATAGGTTCACTTGCACTCGAAAACCCGTTGGGCCCAAATCCCGAGGCAACATCGGTTTATCGAGCGGTCCATGTCAAGCAACGTAAAACGGTTGCAGTCAAACTGTTTCGGATTGACTTCGGTGGGACTCCCCAAGCACGAGAGTTCCTGACTCAGGAGTGGGAGCGTCTCAAGCAGATCCAACACCCCGCGATCGCCAATTGCTTTGGCGGCGGTTTCGACGGCGGGCAAGCCTACTTGGCGTATGAGTTTATCGATGGGGAAACCTTAGCCGAACAACTTGCACGCGCTGGCAGGCTGTCTTGGGAAAGCACCTTGGAGGTTGCTCAAACGCTGACTGACGCATTGGAATACCTGCACGATCAAGGACTCGTTCACGGCGCCTTGGTGCCAGAGAAAGTCATCGTTGCTGGATTTTCGCATGTCTTGTTGGACATGCGACTCAATCGCTATGCAAGCCCGTTTCGGCACTCCAACGCTAGCGACAAAGCAGTGCTCTGCAGGCAAGCGCCAGAGTGGATACGCTCTCATGCCAGGCCCGTCAACTCCGACACTCAGCCAATCCAAACGCTGTGCTCTCCGCAACTCACGGAACTGTATTCACTGGGAGTTTTGCTTTACCAATGTGTGACAGGTCGGTTGCCAGTCCAGGGAGAAACTCCGCAACAGATTCTTGAAAACGCTGAACAGACGGTGCCTCTGTCACCCGCGTCGATCGACATGCAGTGTCCGGTTTGGCTTGACAAACTGATCATGCAGTTGCTGTCCAAAGATCCACAGCAGCGGCCCGCCAGTGCTTCGGCCGTCAAACTTGCTCTAGCGGAAGTGCGCAAGCGAGCACTTTCAAAAGCGGGTGTAGCGGAACACGTTAGCAGCGGATTTAGCCCGCTCCAAATGACCAGTCAAGATGAAAAGGACCAGGCCAGGCAACTGCTGGGCCGAGCTCCCGTTAAGGTCGACGAACCCAAGCCCAAAGAGAAGCGAAAGATTGAATTCGCGATCGCCTGGCACGACCAGCCATGGGCAATCATCGGCGGTGCGATCCTAACCCTTGCCGTGATCGCTTACGTGGCTTGGCCGGCCAGCGAAGAATCACTGCGTGCAAGAGCTGAAACGTTAATCGCCTCGGACAGCATTTTTGATCATGCAACTGCCAAGACTCGTCCGCTACGCCAGTTGGTGAATCGTTTCCCTGAAACTGAAAACGGTCGCTGGGCGAAACAGCAAATTGCCATTCTGGATGCTCAACAGTTCCTGCGGCAGATTGCCATGAGAGTCCGTCGCGACCTCGAACTCGATGAACCGGATGATCAGTTGCACCGAAAGGCACAATTGCTGGTCGAAGATGGAAAAATCAACGAAGCTCGCGATGTCTACCGATCCATTAAGCCCCTCTTGGGTAACGATCCCGAATATCAACCGGCCATCGATGCCGCCGAAATCCAGCTCGCCAAATTAGACGCTGCGACGGAAGAAGAGACCGAACTGCGGGGGCTGTTCCAGGAACGCTTGGACGAGGCGAATCAGATGCTGAGCAAAGGCAAAGAGGAACACGCTGCGTTAATCTGGGAGGGCTTGGTCGAGTTTTACGAAGGCGAGCCGGAGGTCGCTGATCTGGTTGCCATTGCCAAGGAACGCTTAGCGATGATCAACGTCAAGCCTTAACCAGAACCAAACCCTTTTCTGCTTTGTCTGATGCGGCAAAAAGGTGTAAGATAACTCTAGCTCGTGACCGGTCGATGCCCTGCATCGTCAAACGGCACAACGCTGGATGATTGTTCAATTCAAAGAGGCCTCGCGGCCAACTGAGTTTCAAGGATGTGCATTGTGCGTGAAGTTTGGCGGCAACATGTAGCAAAGGACGTGGGATGAATCACTCAGTGCCACAACCAGTTCAGACGTTGCTGGTCAGCGACCTGCATCTGGGATGCAAACATTCCCGGTCCAAAGAGTTCCTGGAATTCCTCAATCGCTACTCACCGCAAGCGATATACTTGGTCGGTGACTTTTTTGACGCTTGGAAAGTGAACGATGGCTGGCGGGACACGCCGGATTGCCAAGCGATCATTGATCATTTAATCGCACTTTCCGATTCGGGCACAACACTGCATTACACGCCCGGGAACCATGACGCGTTTCTGCGCGATCCCGGTTTCGATCGGATCATGCCTGCGGACTTCCCAGATGTCCAGATTGACGACACCTTTTATTACGAGTCACTCCGTGGTTGGCGATTCTTGATCACGCATGGTGATCTATTTGACTCCATCGAGACGCGGGCACAGTGGATCTCCAAATCGTTCTCTGCGTTCTACGATCACTGCTTAAGCCTGAATCGCTTGGTGATCGCTAACCTGTTACGCTCGCAACGTAATCCCTACGGTGTTTGCGGATTCGTCAAAGGACGAGTCAAGCGAGCCGTCAAGATGCTGAGTCGCTATGAAGACAAGATCATGAGTCATGCCGCAGAACATGATTGTGATGGCATTATCTTTGGGCACCTTCACACTCCAGCGATCAAAAAGGGAGACACGGTGCTTTACGTCAATACAGGCGATTGGGTCGAGAACTGCACCGGCTTGGTCGAACACCTTGACGGCCGATTTGAATTGGTTCGCCAATACGGCCAAAATCAGTATCTGCAACTGGAAGATCGCAACGCAGAAAACGCTGTTCTGCCGTTTGAACAAGTCGCTCCCTGCTAGTGAGTGCTGTTAGCGAGCCTCTGGAACACTTGTGTCGTCTGCCAGTTGCTCTCTTTTCAGTCGTCTCAGCATGTCTTGAACCCGATCCTTCTGTTTAGCCGCCAGGTTGTGTTGCTCGAATGGATCTCGGTCGATCCGAAACAGTTCCTGCCCACCATCGCTGTGAACGATTAGCTTCCAGACGCCGTGCCTGAGCGCGACGCTTCGTTTTCTGGGGCCGGCGAGGTAGATCGAACGCTCGGGAAGTTCCGCGCCGTTGATCAACCATTCAGACAGATCCACACCGTCCCAATTTAAGTCCTGCTCCGACTGATACCCGGCAAGATTGCAAAACGTAGGCATCCAGTCGACGATACAAACCGGTGTCGTTTGTTGATTGGGGCCGATTCGATTCGGCCAAGAGACGATGGTGGGCACGCGGACGCCGCCTTCATAAACGCTGCCCTTTTGCCCTCTTAGAGATCCATTGTTTGCCGTCAGTTTTCCGGGCGGCGAATCATCCGGCGGATAGGGCTGAGTGTTGTTGGTTGCAGTGCTGCCCCCATTGTCACTCGTAAAAACAATCAACGTGTTTTGACGGTGCCCGTTCTTATCCAGCGCACGGACGATTTGTCCAACTGCGTGATCAAGATGCATGATGCTGGCCGCGTATTGTCTGGCGATTTCAGTTTCGATGGACTGGGGAACCCTGTCCAACCAAGTTTGTGATTCATTGATTGGCAGATGCACAGCCGTGAAGGGGACGTATAAGAAAAACGGATCGTCCCTGCGCTGCGTGATCCACTGGACCGCTTCGTTGGCAATCAGGTCCGTGACGTGCCCGGTTTCGTCAATCAGTCGCTCGTTGCAGTGCCATGTTCTTGAGAACGGGCCAACTTTGTATCGGTGGCTCCACGATGTCACGCCACCGGCCAGCGAGCCATAGCTGTGGTCGAAGCCGAAGTGATTGGGGCCCCACTGGGGCTTAGAACCCAAGTGCCATTTCCCCGTCAGGCAGGTTTGGTAACCTTGTGACTGCAATGCTCGCTGTAACGTGACAGTGCCCATCGGCAACGCAAGTTCGTTCTTCGGGGTGGTGACACCGAACCGTGACCAATAACGCCCCGTTAACAAGCCAGCTCGGGTGGGGCTGCAAACCGGCGCGACGAAGTGCTGCGTTAGTTCCAAGCCATCGTCGGCCAGTTGATCCAAATTGGGAGTGGGCGCTGTCCCGCCATGAAACCCAACGTCACCCCATCCAATATCGTCCGCCAGAATAAAGACAATGTTTGGCCCAGCATCCCGGGCGAATGCAAACGGGGCAAATAATGCAACACTGAAGGCTGCTAGAAAACGTGACATTATCCACCAAGAAATGCGTCAGGAGTTCCACCGATTGAACTCGCGATTCTAACAGGACCCGCTCTGTCTCGCTGAGGTGCCAGCGGTCGCCGCACCGCTTGCTAGAAATTTTCCCGCGAGCTATCCTGGCTTCATCGACCTTTTTGCGGGATAATCCAACATGATTCGACAGTCTCTGATTCTTGCTGCCATTCTGGTTTGCTGCTGCTCCAAGGCTCCTGCCGCTGATCCGATTTCCCCACCCTTGTACGTCTTTGAGAATGGATTGGGTTTTGGCAATGTTCATGACGAAGCTGCGGCGCTCAAACAACTGGGCTATGCTGGAATCGCACAAGTTCAGGCCAGTGGAAAGCGATTGAGCCAACGAATCGCAGCCTGTGATCAGCATGGGCTTCGGGTATTAAGTGTCTATCTAAACGTCAATGATCAGGCGATTGCAGAAGATGCAATCAAGCCGCTAGCGAATCGCGACGCAATTATTGAGCTGACTGTTCAGCGGATGACCCCCAGAACGATTGAAGCTGTTCGTCAAACCGCAGAAATGGCTTCACAGCACGGGCTGAAAGTCGCTCTGTATCCGCACCATGGTCTGGCAGTCGCCACAATGCCTCAGGCAATGGACCTGATCAAAAAAGTTGATCATCCCAATCTGGGCGTCATGTTTAATCTCTGTCACTTTCTTCGCGGCCAGGAGGCAAGCGAGTTAGAAAGAACGCTTGAAGAGGCCGGTGACCGATTATTCTCTGTCAGCGTTTGTGGCGCTGACACCGATGGCAAGGGGTGGGGCGATTTGATTCAGACGCTTGATCAAGGCGATTTTCCTCAACAGCGATTGCTGAAGCAACTGCGAGAGCAAAACTTCCAAGGTCCGGTCTCGTTGCAATGTTATGCGATCCCGGGTGATAAGCGTGTTAACCTGCAGCGCTCGATCAACGCTTGGAAGTCTCTTTCCAGCGAACGCTAGGCCGCTGCCTGATCGTGATGTGAGCGGTGGACTGGTTCACAGGTGCAGCACTTTGCTTCGTTCTCGGAGATCCTTTCGCACCAATTCAGTTCAGTCAGCGGCGAATCCTTTCGATGGTGCGTGGGGATACCGAGCCGAATGATCGGGGGCGGCAAGCGGAATTTAGGAGATCTTGACGGATATCTATAGTTGATCGAGATAGATTTCATCACTCCTCCTATGAGAAGCTCTTATGTTTCGCCAATCGGTCGGACGAATTGCGGTTTTGCTCAGTCTTGCTTCCATCGGTTCGCAACTCCCACTGCAGGACTCCTCGGCTGGTGAACCGACTCAGTTTCGTGGTCCAACAGGCAATGGGGTTTATCCCGATTCACTGCCGGTCAAGTGGGGCGCTGACAAGGGAGTGAAGTGGAGTGTCGATGTTCCGGGAGGTGGCTGGTCGGCGCCGATCGAACTTGGCAACACGATCATTCTGACAACTGCCGTCAGCGACGACGGAGATCGCCCCAAGGGATTCGGCGATGGGGTGCGATCCATGGGAGCGTTTTACCTGACGCCCAAACCCAGCAAACCTCTGGACTTCCAGGTGCTTTGCTTAGAAGCCTCCACCGGCAAGACGCGCTGGGCAAGCTCTGTCGTCAAGCAGATTCCCCCACACAAGATTCACCCCTCGAACTCATATGCGACTGAATCTCCGGTCACTGATGGCAAGACCATCGTCGTTTCATTTGCTTCCATCGGTGTCGTGGCGGCATTGGATGCCAGTGGCAAAACACTTTGGCAACGCGATCTCGGCGCTTTTTCCACCGGCAATAATTTTGGCACCGGAAGCTCGCTGGCCATCGAAAAGAACTTGGTTTTTGTTCAGTCAGACAACGAAGAAAAATCTTTTGTCACCGCCTTGGACTTGGCAACAGGAAACGAGGTGTGGCGAGACTCACGCGATAGCCGAACCAGTTGGAGCTCGCCGGTCATCTGGCGTCACACGGACCGAACGGAGTTGATCGTGTGTGGAAGCGGGACCGTCACCAGTTACCAACCCCAGAGCGGTGAAAAACTGTGGACGCTGACCGGCATGGGAGGATCGTTTAGTGCCTCGCCAACGTTTGACAACGAGCGTCTCTATCTCGGTCAGAGTGGCCGTAACAGCCGCGGCCCCTTAATCGCGATCAAGGCCAACGCGAGCGGCGAACTGACCGTCAACTCGACGCCAGAGCAGGGCGTTGCCTGGATTGCTGAAAAAGCCGCGCCCGGCATGTGCTCGCCCGTGGTCTCGCAAGGCCGCGTTTATGTTCTCAGCCGTGGAATCATCCACTGCTACGACGCTGCCAGTGGGAACTTGGTCTACCGTGAAAGACTCCCTGATGCCTCCCGAGTGACTTCCTCTTTATGGGCTGTCGGTGATCGAATCTTTGCGCTCAATGAAGCCGGCCAAACCCTGGTGGTCAAAGCCGGTGACGAGTTTGAGCTGGCAGGAACAAACACAATCGATGGACTCTATTGGTCAACGCCGAGCCCGGCGAGTTCCACGTTATTGCTAAGAAGTGCTGACAAGCTGCACTGCGTTTCAAGTCAGTGACACAGATTCATCGTCAAGGCATCACGATCGAGCGACAAACGACAATGGGCAGCGTTCGCATGGATCTGAACGTCTCGCCGTCGAACTGTCCACGCGGATCGCGAAGACCTGTTCCTCCGTGCGTGTCGTGAGCCGAAAGACTTCCGTGGGATGGTACCAAGGGACTGAATCACTTTAACGGAGACGTTCCAGGATCCGGTTGCCTTTTCGACTGCGATCGCTCTTGATGGTACAAGAGACGAGAATCAACCGGTTTACAAGAGGGATTAGAGATATCCGATTGCTGACATCACTTCGTAAGTTTTTGGAAACTGGAGTCTGACCGCTTGGAGTTCACTTGAACCGATTGGAGTTCCACCGGCGATGTAGGCTGCCACACGGGGCAGTCTTCGTTCCAGCAGTTCGGCGTGATAATGATTGACAAAGAAGCGGTGGGCACGCTCCGCGTTTCGGACAATCCCGGCTCGCATCGTCGCAACACTCCACTTTTTGAAGACCTTCTTTCGATTAAAGACGCCCTTCTTTTTGAACTTGCCGTGCTGAAGTAAGATCTCCGCAAACTGCTCGAGTTCTTGATCTTCAGACATTTCCATGGGTAAAAGAAGATCGGTTCCGTGCCGCCGCAGGAAACGGTGGCAGAGGGAGATTGAAAGCCTGCCGACGGTGTTTCCAGAATTGATCTTTGCAACGTTCGAATGAGAACCTGGTAGGGGGAATTCGGTTTTCATTGGGCTGTTGCGAGAAGCACCAGTGAAATCTGGAGAGCAGTTGCGGAAGGCAGTGCCAATTGCTCCGCCGACGTTTTCAGCGAGAACCGCCTGGTACTCGTTCACGCACATCGCGAGTTCGTCTGGTGTGCCGACTCGGCCGGTCTTGTCGAAATTTCCGCTTCCAAAATCATTGACGCCGCCGGGGACGGGATCGATCGCAAAAATGTTGACTTTTAGGGACGGAATCATGGCTCGAAACCCGGCTTCTTCGATCGCATGGGCGAGCAATATGCAAGTCACAGCCCCGCGGCTCCAGCCACAAAGATTGATGGTTCCGAAGGTCGGCTTATTCTTGGCATAATACTCCATCCACAGAAACTGAATGGAGTTGATGATATTATCCTGAGTGCCGACGCCGCCAATATTCCCCTTAATTAAACTTGTATTTTTGGACTTGAAGGCTTTGTCTTTCTGAAACCAAAAATTGCCACCGCTCTCGACGGTTTTCAGGATGTGTTCGCTTTTTAGGATGTCGTAACGGCCGTTCCCAGCACCGTCGTTCATGTAGACTCGAGCGCCGTTTGTCGCGCGCCAAGTGTATGGCACGATGTTATCGAGTTTATCGCGGTGCTCACCTGTTCCGCAGCAGTAAATCGTAACGACGGTGTTGTCCACAGGATTCAGTTCCTTGGTGTTGCAAACTTGTTGAGTTGAATGATCAAATCTTCTCTACGTTCACTCGATCATCAAGATTCTTTGCTACGTAAAAGTACTCTATTTCCGATCGCTTGCACAACGTTTGTGATGACTCAGGCCAAGATTCTTCATCACCACGCACATCCATTCCGTCTAACAGGATTGCGAGGCACGAAAGCCGCGGGGGGCACTGGCACACCGCTTTGGGGACAGTGGGATCTTGGCGCTGTCGACGACTCACCACGATTGAGAGATCCAGGGTATTCCTCTACTTGAATCATCGGCGAGAACGTGACGCGGACTCCCGCTCGTGACTGTTGTCGACTGATTCTCACGTCCCCTAAACTTGAAAAAATACATTTGTGAGGTGTCGCGTTGACACGCATCTGAGTAGGCGTTCTACTGCCATCTGATGTGCGGCATCTAGCGTCCGCTGAGAACTCTGAACACTAGGTCGCAGACAATGGCTCCTGGCACGGGAGAAACACCTACGATTTGTCTTGCCTTTCAGGTGCAGTTGGTTATTGCTGGTTATGAGTTGGCGCTCTCTGGTTTACGATGGTTGGGATTGTATTGTTGCTGGTCAGCCGACCGGTTTGTGGAAGGTTCACCTGGCCTTAGCCCATTGAAACGACGGGGCATTGATGACAAAGGTTTTCTGCGACTGGGGTACCAGTAATGTGCGAGCGTACCTGTGCGATCAGGACAAGGTGCTGAATCAGTCTAGCGCCGCGACCAACCTACACGACGCAAAACGCATCGGATTCGAAAACGTCATGTTGGAGATTCTTCAGCAGTTCGACGTGCCGAAGACGGCCCCGATCCGACTTAGCGGAATGGTCAGTTCAAAGAATGGCTGGCTTGAAGTTCCCTATGTCAGCACGCTGGCCAGTTCTTCGTCTATCAGTCACAACGCCTGCCGTGTCGGAACCTTTCCGGACCTGAAGATCTACGGTGGAGTTTCACACCGATTACCCAACGGCCGGCATGATGTCATGCGTGGTGAAGAGACGCAAATCTTCGGGCTTCTGCAATTGCATCCGCACGCACAAACGATCTGCTTGCCAGGAACACACTCGAAATGGGTCACGATTGTCGATCAGTGCATTGAATCGTTTAGCACATGGATGACGGGTGACTTCTTTCATTGCCTCAGTGAACACACGATTCTTCAGGCTCAGATCGATTCGACGGATTTTGAAGAATCTGCGTTCCTCAACGGGGTCGCGGCTGCGGAGTCCTCGAGATCGCTTCTCAATGAAGCGTTTTATCTGCGGACCGATTATCTCTTTGGTCGACTTACTTCCGAAGAGTCCCATTCGTTTTTATCTGGACTGTTGATTGGACACGAGATCGCCGCGACTGCAGCAGGCCATGAAGAAGTGTACTTGTGCGGTGCCGACTCTTTGCTGCCGCTCTATTCACTTGCTTTGAAGGCCAAGGGCATCCAGACCGTCTGCGTTTCCGCAGCAGAAGCAAGTCTAAACGGCCTGCGTGCATTCGAAATGGAGGAACAGTGATGGAGAAACTTGATCTTACATCGGGTCACGGCCTGATCGCAATTCTTCGCGGAATCCAGCCGGACGAGTCAGTCGAAATTGTGCAGGCGATCTTTGATGCCGGAATACGGATCGTTGAAGTGCCACTCAACTCGCCTGATCCTTTGGATAGCATCAACAGGATTAGCCTTGCTTTCGGTGAGAGAATGCTAATCGGTGCCGGAACCGTTCTGGATGTTCATAGCGTGCGCAAGGTCGACCAAGCCGGCGGCAAGCTGATCGTTTCGCCCAACACAAACCCCGTTGTAATTGCGGAGGCGAAACAGTTGGAGATGTTATCCTGCCCCGGTGTGATGACAGTCAGCGAATGCTTTGCCGCTTTAGATGCCGGCGCCGATGGATTGAAGTTGTTCCCGGCCTCTACTATGGGCACCAGCTTTATCGGTGCCTCGCGAGCTGTTTTGCCGACAGGCACTCCGCTGATTCCGGTGGGCGGAGTGGACGAGCATTCGATCGGCAACTGGTTTGCAGCCGGCGCGGATGGCTTTGGCTTGGGCACGTCGATCTACAAACCAGGCATGACTGCCAAACAAGTTTCGGAACGTTGTGCTACGATCGTCTCCGCATTGCAATCGTGCTCCGATGAATTGGCTGGTCATCGTTCACCCGGACATGGAACCGTGTAACCGCCCAGAGAGATCTTTGAGTGACTACACAACCCCTGGGATGTCTGCGAGATATCAGCCCAAGGCGTGGGCCAATGAAAAACACCGCCTAAAACCATGGTTTCAGACGGTGTTCTGTCAGAGCGGAGGACACGGGACTCGAACCCGCAACCGGTTACCCGGCAACTGATTTCGAATCAGTCTGCTAGCCAATTCGCATATCCTCCGTAGGATTGCTCTCACCCCTTGATTTGCAGTGTTTAGAGCCCCGGTGTTTAGAACCCCGTGGGTCATTTGCTGTCGCACAAATCACTCTCGGGACACCAGAATGGCTCTTTCGACCGTGCAATGGCAAGGTCGGCCAAGCGATCACACACCGTCCAACGGCAGGGATAACGCCGCTGGCAGGCCCGCACAGAATCATTGATTAGCAACGACGCCGTGGCGGAGCCGATTTTATACCGATGGAACGCGAACCAACAGGCGATTTTCCGCTTTTCGCCCACAGCGACAACGAAAAAAGTTTTTTCTCATTCCGCTGCCCCACGCCCCGCTAAGATTTTCAGGGGACTTTTTTGCTGCCGAGGGACATTTGCCAGCCCCATACAACAGCAACCCAGTGCAACAGCAACCCCGCCACCCGCGACGCAGCCAACGTTGGTGCCGTGGGTTGTTGTCGGCCACACTTCGGGAGTGCCCGATAGCGAGCGAGCTTGCACGCACCAATCAAGCCGTAGGGCGCTGACTTTGCACGCACCAATGCATATTTCGGTTGGTACGCGCAAGCACACACCCTGCGAATCGAAACGCGCCCATCCGCGTCGCCGAATCCCCATCCGCGAACGGGACACAGCCTCCTTCGCCTTTCGCATTAACAGTGGTTCCGTTACCGAGGCTTTGACGAGTTCGAATGAGGCCGTTGAGACCTGCAACAAGCGTTGGGACATTCCCTCAAACGCACTCTCACCGCGTCAACACTTCGCCACGCCGTCAAGCGCACGTCCCTTCAAACCCAGTCGCCGATCCAAACACGTCTTGGACACCCAAATGAAACAAGGCAGCCCATTAAGTCTCAGAATCTCTTCCACATCAGAACTCAGTTCGGGCCTTGTTAAGTCAACTCAGCGACCTCGATCGCGAATGAAGGCTGTCGCTGGAGATGGAGAACGCTAATAAGCACTGATCAATGAGCGTTGATTAGAGCCTATTAGCGTTCCCGTTTCGGGACGTCAAACAATGCGTCTTCCGTGCGACGAACCTCAACTTGCTCTCGCGCTACACCGCGACCAGAAAACCGTGCCGGACGGCGGAATGTGTCAACGACTTTGAGACACTTCTGCAATCAGGATGAATGACTTGATTGTGTGATCTCGGGGGCCAGCCCCCGAACCCCGGGATTTTTTTAGGCATGGCTCGGGTGTTCAATGATGAGTCCTGTGGTATCGTTGTTGTGTCAGGTGAAACGGAAAGTGGCTCTGCGGGGACGCAACCATTCAAGGGATAACCGGATCGAGGGTGCGTCAATGACGTTGCTTCTGAAACCGCCGCAGGGGCTGTTTTCAAACAGTGGACTGCGGGGGCTTCGTGTTTCTCTTTCCGCTTCTCTTGAGGCGAGTTGTCCAAGCGTCATTGGGGTGAGGTCTCGCGGCTATTCACTCGGCTGCGTAGCGTTCAAGGGATCGACGCAGCATAGGAAGTCCTTGGTAACCTGAAGTCATTCCTGAAGCCGATCAATGCGGAAGCTACCCGGAGCCTGCAGGAGGCTGGCGAGGATCTGCTGGCACTGCATCGTCTAAATGTCCCCAATACGCTTCATCGCTCGCTGTTGAGCACCAGTGCGATTGAGACTCCTTTTTGAACACGCGTCGCAAGATCGGTCGCGTGACACGCTTTCGCGCCGAGACGGACCAAGCATCGCGTTGGCTGTCTTACGCGTTGCTGGAAGCGGAAAAGGGATTTCGCCGGATCCGTGGTCACGCGGATCTGACGTCGCTGATCTCGGCATTGAAAAAAACAAAAACTTCTCCGGCTAAAAATTTCCCTACGGGACTACCGGCTCCTTCGTGTTCTTCGTGGTATATTCCCGGCTTCCGCTACGATTGCCGTGGGGCGCACGGTTTTTGGTGGAGGCTGTTAACGGGGACATTGCCACACGACCGATCGATTTGAAAATTCGCAAGCGCCATTCCACTGCCAATGGAACGATTGATCGACAAACGTGCGCCGCGTCGGCTCAAGTGCGTGAAGTCGAAAGATTGAAACGCAGAGGAACAGAGGTCACGGAGGAAGCTCTGTGCTCTGTGTTTTTCTTCTCCCTGTTCTGTGCCAGAATCAATTGATGCCGAATGACTGGGCCGACACCAGGCGAGCGTGTTCCTGCCTGGAGACACCGGTGGTGGACTCTCCCGAACCCGTTGTAGAACACCTTCGGCGTTCGGAACTCTGGGTGCAAAAGAAAGCCACCGCCTTGGCTTTGGCAGGTTACCGAAGTGCGTTTCTCTGCCATGCGTTGTCAGCGGCGCTGGCTCATTTTGCAAGCCCTCTTAAGACGCGCAGACCAGGTGTTTACTCATGTGATCAGTGGGAGGCAAGCGGATCTTCTGGGTGTGTAACCAGTCCTTGATCCTGACGATCAAGGCCGGTCAACCTTGCTAACCGTTGGAGCAGCTTTTCGGGAGCACGCCACCTCCTCTACAGGCAGTTCGCGGCTCCCGGGCGGGGTGCGGGAACAGCCCGTCGCCGACGGGTGTCCCCGAAAAAACGGTTCGCCTGAACAGATTCGGGATCTCGATGGATCCTTGGCAACCGATCTGCTCTGTCCCTGCTGAATCAAATGGAGCATTAAGCTGAACGGGGTTTTCATCACCGCGAATGGAAGCTGGATTTGACAGCACGCGGGAAAGACAAGAAGCCAGCTAATGAGCGAGCCCCGATTCAATCAGTCGTGGGAATCTTGATTGCCGAATCAGACGGACGTCGATTCCGCACCTGCGGTAAGCCCAGTTAACAGCAGCAGAGTGGCGGGTGTTTCAGCAATCGCTGACCGACGCTCGACGAACTGTGCTTCGGCACCCAACGCTGAGTGGTGTCAGCGTTAAACGTTTCATGGCTGGGCTTCATGGTCCGCTTGGTCAGTGCGTGTGGTACGCACGAAACCC
Source organism: Stieleria bergensis (assembly GCA_007745635.1). GTDB lineage: Bacteria > Planctomycetota > Planctomycetia > Pirellulales > Pirellulaceae > Stieleria > Stieleria bergensis. Next base: position 3,424,100 of record CP036272.1, on the reverse strand, counting down.
GTATTCTTTCAGCCACTTCTCCCACTTCAACGCCTCTTCGTGAGACTTGACGGGCATCTTGCGGCGTTTTGGGCAGCGGTATTTGACATCCTTGTGTCCGTTGTGATCGGCTTCTTCGACTTCACAGCCAAGATCCTTCAGGGTCTTGATGATGACTTTGGATTTCTCGGCGTCGTGAAGGTGCTTGGATTTCCATTCCTTCAATTCGTAGTGCACGATCTCGGCTGCACTGGTGACGGCGGGCATGGCGAGCGCCATGGTGAAAAACGCAAATACGGCGATTAGTTGTCTCATCTCTGTGTCGACTCAACAGAAAAAGGGAATGCAGGTCGGATTGCCAATCGGAAAGCACCGGAGGGCATCGCGACTTGCCAGGGAGTGGTTGGTTGGCGGGTGCTAGCCACGGACGGCAGTTCCGCGCTGCGATCATTCAACGATAGAACCCGAAGTGGGCTGGCAGAGCTCTGTTTATTCGATTTGATAGCAGGCGGTCAAGATTGGCTCGGCCATTTGTTGCCGGCTGTGCGGACTGTTTTCCGCAGCCGTTGGCGGCACCGAGACAGTGGCGGGAGGCCGGGGATGGCACCGAACCCTCAGTCAGGCCTGGGAAACGCGAGAAAACAGGCCACGCCAGGCCACAGCGGCGTCAGCAAAGCGTGAAAATCGCGGCACTTTTTGCGATGACGCGTCACGGATCTTGGCGAACCTTGCTCAGCCGCCCTTGGTCACCTTGTCAAAACCTCGCTGGGTTTCGACAATTCCAGCTTCTAACAGCCATCCCCGCGGTGCAGATCCCGCGTCAGGGCTCACGACATCACTTTGGCGGACCTTCCGCTATCACTCAAGCCAGTTCCAAACGATGAATCAACCAGCTGCAGGCGGCAATCAGACGGACCTCGACACCACCGATCCACGCGTTGCACGCCGTGAAAAGATGCGTCAGATCGAAGCGATGGGAATCGATCCATTTGGTCAGCGTTTCGACGACCGCACGATGATCAAAACCTGTCGCCAGCGGGCCGGTGAGGTGCAATGGAAACAGGCAGATGGGACACTGCTCGAGTTGCCAGACTTTGAATCCGAAGAGACCGAGTATCGCCAGTGGAAAGCGGACAACGGACCGGGCGAAGAAATCGGACCAACGGTTCGTGTCGCCGGACGCATCATGTTGTCGCGTCCCGCGGGAAAGCTGATCTTTCTGAACCTGAAGGATTGGACCGGCGAGATCCAGATCTTCATCGGCAAGAAACAAGTTGGCGAAGATGACTTTGCCTTGGCCAAACTGTTTGACCTTGGCGACTTGGTCGCTGTGGAAGGCCGTTTGGGGCGAACCAATACCGGTGAGCTAACTGTGTTTGCTGAGCAGTTGTTCTTCCATACCAAGATGCTTGAGCCGGCGCCTGATAAGCATGCCGGTTTGACCAATCCCGACCTCAAGCAACGCATGCGGTACGCGGACTTGGCGTTCAACGAAGGTCCCCTGGAGACCTTCATGGCGCGCACCAAGATCATTAAGTCGATCCGCAACACCTTGGATTCGCATGACTTTTGCGAAGTCGAAGGACCGACCTTGCACACCGTTGCCGGTGGCGCGGCAGCCAAGCCGTTTAACACGCACCACAATGCATTGGACATGCCCTTGACGTTGCGCATCGCACTTGAGTTGCACCTCAAGCGATTGATGGTCGGAGGGATGGAACGCGTTTATGAAATCGGCCGCGTGTACCGCAATGAGGGCTTGAGCCCACGGCACAACCCCGAGTTCACGATGCTGGAACTCTATCAGGCCTACGGTGACTACCGCAGCATGATGGACATTACCGAGCAAATGATTTGCGATGCCATCGACGCGATCGGTGGCGGCTACCAGCGAGAATTTGCCGGCAAGACTGTCGACTTCACGCCTCCGTTTGAGAGAGCCACCTATGCGGACCTGTTCCAGAAAGCCACGGGCGTTGACCCAGCCGATGACGCGGCCGTGTTAGAGCTGGCCAAAAAGATCGGGCTGGACACCGAGGGCAAGCACCTGGATGTGGTTCGCAATGAGATCTTCGAAGAGAAAGTCGAAGACTCGCTTGAAGGCCCGATCTTTGTGATCGACTATCCCGCCAGCATCTGTCCCCTTACCAAGCGTAAGCGTGACAACCCTGAAATCGCCGAACGCTTTGAATTGTTTATCTGTGGGATGGAACTGGCCAATGCCTACACGGAATTGAACGATCCCGATCTGCAACAGAAGCTGTTTGAAACACAGCTCGAAGGCCAGGACGAAGAGGATTCGATGGCCAAGATGGACCACGATTTCATTCGCGCATTGCGTCACGCGATGCCACCGGCCGGCGGATTGGGAGTCGGCATCGATCGCCTGGTCATGATTCTGACCGGACAGAAATCCATCCGTGACGTGATCCTGTTCCCAGTGTTGCGTCCGGAGTGAGTTTCCAAGCGGCAGGTCGACGCCCTGTCCTCAATGACAGGATGCGTTAGGCCGGTTGGTTCCCATTAGCCGCTGGCCGCTAGGCCCGGTTTTCCGGTGCGCCGTGTTCGTCCCGAAAGGACCGTGACTGACGCCTAAACGGCTGATCGGTGCAACAATTCAACGGATGTTGATCTTTTGCATCGTTGGATGACTTGTTCCACGACCTCCGTTCGTCTCAAACCACGAATCCCCGCGATTTTGCAGGGCAAACGCGTGTTGGCCGGTCCTGGCACAGGACGTGCATTGGGTTTCCCTTCATTCCACTCCGGGGCGAGTGGTGGACATTGGACTCCTTCTTTCCGTTCAGCGGTCACCTTCATGCACTGCATCACTCTTGCTCAATTCGCGTCGCAGATCGCCCAGCATGCGGACGTCTGGGCCCAAACTCCAGATGAGATCCCGACGGACGCGATTCACACCTATTGGATTTCAGCCAAGACGCGTCATCAACAATGGCATGAAGTGCTGTCCCAGTTCCGTGATGCTCGCAACGAGGCTGACTTCGGTGCACTACGACATTACTGGTCGTACTATCTGCCGGTTTTGCAGGAAATTGTTGTCTCCGATCAACTCTCTCGGATGATGGCGACCGTTGCTGACATGAAGCAGCAGGCGGGTGACGCACATGAATCGGCAGCCAGCTTCTTTGCGATTGCCAACGGAGTCTATTTCTCTGGGCTCGAGTGTTCAAACCGATTGGCGAACTTGCTGTTGACACCGGCAGGCGTTGAAACGCGAGACCTGGTGATGCTCAACAGGCTTCGTCGAACATGCGAACGTTGGACCGACTGGCAAATCGGATTGACGAATTTGGGGTCGCAGCGTTCTTTCCGCTTTTGTTTTGATGTCGATCGTGGCGAAACCTTCCGCGATGAGCTGAAGCTTTCCAAGGACCGGGGGCAACTGGAACTGGCCACTCAGTTGTTGACGATGTCGATGCTTGGTAGCTACCAGCGTTATCTCTCCAAACGCGACGGGCTGAAACGCAACAACCAGCAGTGGGTGGAAAGCATCATGGCGTTACTGCACCCAGCCATGTTTGACTTAACTGGGCTACCGATGTCGGTCCCCGGTTCGCAGTCGGCCCAAGAGAACGCGGGCAGCGTGTTCACCTAGACGGTCTTACGGCAACTGAAACAGGGTGCGCGCATTCAGGCTCGTTTGCTCGGCCAAGCTCTCGGCGGAAACGTTGCGAAGTTTGGCCAAGAACCGCAACGTATGCTCAACGCGAGCGGGTTCATTGGGACGCCGACCACGTAGCGGTTCTGGGCTCAAGTATGGCGAATCGGTCTCGACCAATAGTCGATCTGCGGGAACCTGCTTCGCGACCGCTTGTAAGGCGTCATTTTTCTTAAACGTCAGCATGCCTGCAAAGCTGATCATCAGGCCTTGATCCAAGCACGCCTTGGCACAATCCCAGTCCCCAGTGAAGGAGTGCATTACGCCAGGGGGAACCGCGTTCTGTTGACGCAGTTGCTGAACGATCAGGTCACCGCTTTCACGCATGTGGATCACCATTGGCAGCCCGGTGTCTCGGCACAGCTGCATGTGTCGGTCAAAGAACTCGTGCTGCATTTCGATGGGCGAATCGTCCCAGTAACAATCTAAGCCCGTTTCACCGATCCCTCGCACCCCCGGCAGACCTGCCAGTTCTTCGATCACGGCAAAATCGTCCGGCTGGCTCTCGGCAAGGCTGTTGGGCTGGATGCCAACCACAGCGTACAGGTAACCTGGGTACTGAGCGGCAAGGTCGCAAGCCACGCGACTGGTGGCCACATCGATGCCGATCACCATGATGCCTTCAACGCCGGCCTCCTGAGCTTTGCCGACAACGGCGTCCACCTGTCCATCGAACGCATCGGTGTTCAAATGAGCATGAGTATCAAACAAACGCAAAGACGTCATTGGACAGAAAAGAAGTATCGAGTGAGGTGATAAAAGACAGGGGCCGCAAAGCAGATGTTATCGATCTGATCCAAGACGCCGGCGTGCCCTTGAACCAGCGTGCCAGTGTCTTTGACGCCGCGGTCGCGTTTAATGGCACTCATCGTCATCACGCCACCGCAGGCCATCGCCGTCACGACCGCTGCCATCACACCGGCTTCCCATGGATAAAACGGCGTCGCCCAAGATAAGGCGGCTGCAATCAATCCCGTCGTCACCATCGATCCCAAGACGCCTTCCCAAGTTCGCGACGCATTGATCTTTTCCGCGATCACGTGGCGGCCGGCAAGCTTGCTCCAGCCCCTTTCTAACGCTGTCGACAACTGCGCAATGACGACCAAGAAAATAATCAGCGTCATCGGGCTGCGGTTCCATGGCTCACCGCCGGTGGAAACCAAGTTCAATGAAAGCAACGCCGGCGCGTGGCTAAGTGCGTAAACACAGATCAGCAACGCCGCCTGAATCTTGGCACAGCGTTCCAAGAATCGCTTTGAGTCGCCTGCCATTGCTGTCCGAGCGGGGATGAACAAGCTGGCGTACACGGGGATCATGATGCTGTAGAAGTCATAATACGCGTCTCCCAATCCAATCAGGATGTATTGGAAGGGCGTGAACACAAAGAACACCCAAAACAGAGTCCGGTGATCGCCGCGCCGAGTCGGCGTCATTGTGATGAACTCTCGCAACGCCCAAAACGAGACGAACGCGAACAACGCCACCACTCCGATCCGTTGGAACAGGAATCCCAGGAAAAAGATCCCGGTCATCAACCACCAAACGCGCAGTGTGCGGTTGTAACGTCCGACCAGCGCCATATCAACGCCCATCGATTCGCGACGTGAGAGCAACAGCCCAACAATGGAGGCAATCCCCAAGGCAGAAATGATCAACGCAATGAAGGACAGCGCGCGGACGGTCAGCCAGGGCGTCTCCGCGGCGACGACGTTGATCTGTTCGGCTAGCAGTCCTGGCATGAATGCACTTCGCAACTTCAATGGATGTTGAACGAGACTCTGGCAGGATCCGGGGATCTGTCAGCCTAGGGAGTGTTGCTGTTGAGCGTCAGCCCGGCGTTCTCCACTCTGCAAGGGCCGCAGAGAACGCCTCAGCAACAGGCATTAGCTTACTTGATGCTGTTGATCACTGCATCTGCCATCGCAACCGTTCCGATGGAGTCACCTCCACGAGCAATGTCGGCCGTTCGCAGTCCGTCACTAAGCACTTGCTCGACGGCTTTCTCAATCGAAGCGGCTTCAGCTTCGAGGCCCAACGAGTGGCGCAACAGCATGGCCGCAGCCAGAATGGTTGCCAGCGGGTTGGCGATGCCTTTGCCAGCAATGTCGGGAGCGGAGCCGTGAATTGGCTCATACAGCCCAGGTCCACCACTGCCCAGCGACGCACTTGGCAACATGCCCAGTGACCCCGGCAGCATGGATGCTTCATCGGTCAAGATATCGCCAAACATGTTGCCAGTCACGACGACATCGAAGTCAGCCGGGCGATTGATCAAGTGCATGGCCATCGCGTCAACCAGAACGACATCGTACTGAACGTCGGGGAACTCTTGTTCCATCACGCGGGCAGCGACTTGCCGCCACAGTCGGCTGGGCTCTAGTACGTTGGCCTTGTCAACACTGGTCAAGCGATTGTTGCGGCCTTGAGCCGCCTTGGCTGCCAAGCGAACAATCCGCTCCACTTCTGGGACGCTGTACACCATGGCTTGACTGGCTGATTCTTCGTCGCCGCTACCTTCGCGTCCCGAGGGGCCAAAATAGATGCCGCCGGTCAACTCACGCAGGAACAGAATGTCCGTGCCCTTGATGATTTCCGGACGCAATGGCGAGGCGTCGGCAAGCTGGTCAAACATTTTGATCGGACGCAGATTCGCAAACAGCCCCAGTTCCTTTCGGATCTTCAGCAGGCCTACCTCTGGGCGAGTCTTCGCAGAAGGGTCATCCCATTTCGGGCCTCCGACAGCACCCAACAAAATCGCATCACTCGAGCGACAGGCATTAACGGTTTCCTGAGGCAGCGGATCGCCGGTTTCATCGATGGCAATTCCACCGATCATCTGCGACTCAAAGGTGAATGCATGCCCAAACAACTCGGCGACTTTCTGTAAAACACGGCGACCCTGTTCAGTGATCTCGGGGCCGATTCCATCACCGGGTAACAATACGATCGAAGCGTTCAATGAAATGTCCTTGTCGTTGAAAATCGAGTAGCCTGTGGGGAAGACAATTTGAGGCCTCAATTTAGCGAATCCAACGCCGCTTCCCCAGTGGTCAACGCCGGACAACTGAACTGGCCCGGCATTCCGCTTGTCCAGCATCCGAAAGAGCCCTGCGGCGAAACGCTGTCGCAACCACGATAAGCCGCATTTCCCCACCATTTTGCGTGTGTTCCCGGATCGCTCAGAAGGTTCCACGGCGATCCCCCGGTCGGGGATTCAAAAAAAAGCAACATCTTAGGGCGTACGAGTACCAACTTCTCTCTTTTTCGAGAGCCCGCGTGGGCCAAATCTCTGCGATGCATCTCTCTAACTCACCTGCTGACTTCACGCCACTGGTGCTCGCAGCATCATCCCAAACGTCTACCGGAAATCCTCCGACGGCACTGGTCTTAAACCCGTTCTCCCAGGACGTGACCGAGCGAGGCGAGGTAGAAAACCCGACAAGCACCCAGTTGCGTGTGCTGCACTTGGTCAATGGCGAACACTTCGCTGGCGCAGAACGTGTTCAATCGCATCTCGGACGCTGCCTGCCAAAGTTTGGCGTCGCTGCTGATTTCGCTTGCCTTAAACCTGGGCTGTTTGCCAAAACCCTCGCGGCGGAAAGCGGATCCTGGGGGCAGTGCTATAACGCAGCGATGAACCACCGCTATGACCTGAGCGTTGTCCGCAAAATCTGCAAACTGATTCGCCGTCACGACTACCAACTGCTTCACGCACACACACCACGCACGGCGATGATCGCTGGCATGGCGTCATTGCTCAGCCGGGTGCCTTGGGTCTATCACGTCCACAGTCCTGCCGCTCGTGACTCCGAACGTGCGCTGGCAAACCGAGTGAACGCGCTGGTCGAAAGAGTCTCGCTCAGTCGATGTCGCCACTTGATCACCGTGTCCAACAGCCTCAAGGACGACTGTGTCGCAAGCGGCGTGAATCCCGATAAGATCACCATCGTGCACAACGGTGTGCCAACGATCTGTCCGCCGCGACAAACGCATCCACAACCGGGGCGGCTCTGGACGCTGGGGATGGTAGCGTTACAGCGCCCTCGCAAAGGTCTGGAGTTCGTGTTGCAAGCCATGGCTTTGATCCGTGACCAGCAGCGAGTGCCAGCAGAGAGTCCCCTGCGGCTACGGATTGTTGGACAATATGTCGACCAAGCGTATCAGACGTCCATCGAGCAGTTGATCGATCGCTTGCAACTAAACCAAGACATCGTGCAGGTCGGTTTTACGGACGACGTGCCAGCTCAACTCGCACAGATGGACGCAATGGTCTTGCCAAGCTTGTACGGTGAAGGCCTGCCAATGGTGGTGCTGGAAGCCATGGCTGCTGGCGTGCCCGTGATTGCGACCAAAGTCGAAGGCACACCAGAAGCGATCACCCACGGCATTGAAGGACTGCTCGCTGAGCCAGACAACCGGGAGTCACTGGCGGATGCCATCTGCGCAATGGTGACGGGACAGCACGATTGGCAACAAATGTCGTTAGCAGCCAAGCTGCGGCACGAGCAAGACTTCTCCGATGAAGCCATGGCCGCCAGAACCGCCGCCGTCTACCACAGTGTTCTATCCTCCTCCAAGAAACGTGCCGACCGGCAAAACGGCTGATGAGAGCGTGGACAATCCGTCCCCGTTAGCCGTTAGACGCTGTCCGTTTGCCGTTAGGCCCGGTTTCTTCGCTGCACCACCGCACGACCAACCAATGCGAACGCCCAAACGGCTGATGGTTTCTCTGGCTCGATCAATCATCTAGGTTGCTGTCGCAAACCATGACCGACGCCCACGACTCTTTGTTGCGTTCGATAAATTCCAGGTGTCGCGGCGCTGTCTGATAAACATCATGCGTTGCGCGATCTTGGAACACGACGTGCAACGAAACATCAAAACTCGCGTTGACGGGACGGTTCAATTCTGGGTCGCGACGTCCCACAGAGAAGTCAACCAGACCGTCATGATTGTCCAGGTATTCCTTGCACTCAGCCAACAAGTTGTCGACGGCACTGGGGCTGTTGTCTTTCAAGGTAAAGAAAACGTGGTGAGCAAGACGTGGCATGACAAAACCTGGAACATAACGAGGAAACAAGCAAAATGCAGCGGATTCATCACCCGCTTGCTTAGCATGTTAGCAGGGGACGGAGAACTGAAAAACCCTCCTCCTCCAATCGCCCGTCCCCCTGCCGAGTACCGCTGGCGAGCGGCGTTAAAAAAGCGTACAACATCGGCTTGGAGAACGGGCCCAAATCGCGACACCAGACGCTGCCGGGCAGTGCCAGGCTTCGACGTGTGTTGTCGTTCCAAACAACGGTTTGGCTGGCGTCACCGTTCGCGCTCGCTGCGTCTGTCCTCCACGCGCCATTCTGTCGTTCCTTTTTGCAGCATAGCTTATCGATGAGTGACCCCGCCCAACGTGCCGAAGAACTTCGCCAGCACCTCCGCCGGCATGACCACGCTTACTATGTGCTTGCTCAACCAACCATCTCGGACTTGGACTATGACCGACTACTTCGAGAACTGTCGGACTTAGAAGCACAGCATCCCGAGCTGTATCGTAGCGATTCGCCAACGCAGCGAGTGGGCGACGCGCCCGTTGATCACTTGACGCAAGTGGATCATGTGGTTCCCATGCTGTCGATCGACAACACCTACAGCCGCGAAGAGTTGGCCGCGTACTTCGAAAAGACCGAAAAGCAGCTGCCGGATGAGAAAATTCAATGGGTGATGGAATTCAAAATTGATGGCGTTGCCGCATCCATTGTTTACACAGAGGGCCAGTTGACCATGGGGCTCACCCGAGGCAACGGCGCGGTCGGGGATGACATCACGCACAACATTCGCACCATTCGTGACCTGCCGCTCAAACTGATTGGGGACGCAGTGCCAGGAACCCTGGAGGTTCGCGGCGAGGCCTATATGACCAACGCTGACCTGGCCGACCTGAACAAGCGTCAAGTCGCTGCAGGACAAGACCCGTACAAAAACACGCGTAACGTCACTGCAGGTTCGCTGCGGCAACTCGATCCCTCTGTCGCCGCCGACCGCAATCTTCGGTTCTTTGCCCACGGGATTGGGCAAGTGGATGGACTCAAGGCCACCAACCACATGGACTTTCTGGCCGAGATCGCCGCGATGGGGATTCCGGCCACGCCGAATGTCCAGTGCTTTGACTCCGCTGCCGACACCTTAAAAGCCGTGGCGGCACTTGAAGAAGCCATGCCTGACCTGTCGTTTGAAGTGGACGGGATTGTTTTCAAAGTCAATGACTTCGCCCAGCGTGAAAAGTTAGGCATTCGCAGTAAAAGTCCACGCTGGTTGATCGCCTATAAATTTGAACGCTATGAAGCGATCACGACGTTGGAGTCGATCAGTGTTCAAGTCGGCAAGACAGGGGCGATCACTCCCGTCGCGCATCTGGCTCCCGTTGACATCGCTGACACCACGGTCTCGCGAGCGTCACTGCACAATGCAGACGAAATTGAGCGTCTGGATGTGCGCGTTGGCGACGTCGTCGTGGTTGAAAAGGCCGGCAAAATCATTCCCAAAGTTGTCCGCGTCGAAAAGCACCGCCGCGAAAAGTCCTTGCGCAAGTTTCAGTTTCCCACCCACTGCCCTGAGTGCTCGACTGAACTGGTGCGGGACGAGGGGGGAGTCTTCATTCGTTGTCTCAATCCCGTTTGTCCGGCTCAGCTTAAACAGAAATTGATCTTCTTTGGCAGCCGTACCGGCATGGACATCGATGGACTTGGTGAAGAGGTTGTCGAACTGCTACTCGCCCGCGGTTTGGTCAAAGACTACCCCGACCTTTATCACTTGGACGCCGATCAGCTTGCCAGCCAGGATTGGCTGAAACAGCGCAAAGGCAAAGACGGCAAACTAATCGATGTGCAAGTTGGAAAACGCAACGCAAAGAAGTTGATCGACGGAATCCATGCCAGCAAGACTCGTGGGCTCGCTCAACTCCTTTCCTCTCTGACTATTCGCCAAGTTGGACGCACCGTGTCCCGTTTGGTGACCGCAAAGTACCCGACGTTGGAATCCCTGAAGTCCGCCAGCGTCGAACAGCTTGCCGATATCGACGAAATCGGGGACATCATCGCCAAAAACTTGCATGGGTTCCTGCACAGCGCGTACGGTGAACAACTGATGGACGCCTTTCAACAGGCAGGTCTGGATCTGTTTGTCGAAGTCCAGCAAACCTCGGAAGAAGACCTGCCGCTATCAGGCAAAACGCTGGTCGTGACTGGGACATTGCATCATTACAAACGAGACGAGATCAAGCAATTGATCCTCGACATGGGCGGCCGAGCCAGCGGCAGCGTCAGCAAGAACACGGATTACTTGGTGGCAGGTGAAAAGGCGGGCAGCAAACTTACCAAAGCAGAATCACTGGGCGTAAAAGTCCTGACCGAAGAGCAGTTTCGCGACTTGGTCAACAAAGACTGATCGGCAGAGAGTCTCCATCGAACGCAGACCACGTTGCGACGTTGCAATCACACCGTGACGCATCGACGCCACAGAGTCGTCTGCCGGACGCTGGAAAATCAACTGCCGTTTCGAGCCGCGAGCAACGGATGCGAGCAACCATCCGCGCCCCGACGCTTTCGAAACACTGCCCTCATGTTGGTCCACTTCATCCCAGCACCCTCACAGCGCCCCATGATTAGCGACTTTATCGATCGATACGGCTTACTGATCGCCATCGTTGTCATCGCCACGATGGTCTGCTTTCCCAGGATCTGGTCGGACGAGTTCCGATCAATGGTGGACTGGCGCGGGTTGCGGCGAACCGGGCGGGCATCGCGTCGCTATTCGCTCAAGTTCCTGATGGTCACGACGTTCTTCTCGGCGATTGCTTTTTCTCTGGTTCGTGCCGGCGTCCCCGTTTGGGACGCCAGCATCTTCTGTGTCGTATTGGTCATTCCGTTCACATTGGTATGGATGGCCATGGCAACCGTTTGGGAGCGTTATCCGGAAAGACCGCGGGAAGAGAGCATTGAAATTCCCGATCTCCCCACGTCAACCAAAGCACCACTCGTGAAGACCGAAGACAAATAACCGCAGGCGACTGGCGGAGAGGCCGAACTTTGCCTCCGGAACGTGTGTCTCACGGCAAGCAGGGCAGGGGAGAGGCCGTAAACTCGATACAGAAATGAGTTTCACGGCATGAAAATGACGACGGGGGGCGGAAACGAACCGAAGGCCAAAAAAGGTTTCTCAAAGCACCTTTGCGCCGGGCGGTGAATCCGCTAAATTCCTGCACTTCCTACGGCGAAGCAAACTGCTTCCCACACTGGAGGCGGCATAGCTCAGTTGGTTAGAGCAGCGGAATCATAATCCGCGTGTCGGGGGTTCGAGTCCCTCTGCCGCTACTTCTGGGTCAGACAGCCCAAGACAATCAAAGCCAAACCCCGCGAAAACCGGTGTTTGGCTCGTTTTTTGCGGCGGCTGTCTCGAGCCGTCTCGGCATGTCTGGCGCGCTTTTGGCTTCGCCTCCCCCACAAGGACTGGGTCGGTGTTTCTTAGCCTTCGAAGCCGGCCAGATCGGGCCTCGCTCAGGTTAAAGACGTCCGATCATAGGACGTCGCAGTTTCCTCTAGACGCAATGCACCACCGTTTGATTGCAATGGCGGCCTTTAACGCTTGGGGGATCGGCGATTTTGTCTGCTTGTCCACTCTGGCACCGTGAGACCGACATTGTTGTCTCCGATGATGATGACTGCCATTCTCTTCGGGACTTGAATTGCCGTAGAATGAAGCTCGACGCCGCCACTTCCTTTCCAGCAAAAGTCGCCACCATGTCACTGCTTCAGGCCATTGCATTATTTCTATTGCCTGCCAGCGTAGGACTGGCGCATTGCAACAGCGCTTACGGCGACGATGCACCATTCGAGATCATCACAAAGCGCGACAACGACCAAGTTGATGTCAAAGTTCTAGAGGACACCGCATGCTTTTCGATTCGAAGCCACGTCGGAATCAGTCAGGCAATCATCAAACGCCGTGACGCCAACTGGCCAACCTCCGTGACACTAAGACTGCACCTCAAGGGACTGGAGAAATTCAAAGTCACCAGTGGCAAGACGACACTGGAAGGTTCTGTCTCCACTCACAACGGCCAAACGCGACTATGGAAAGACGGACGCGAGTCCGCGAGACTGTCCCCGAAACATCCTTACTGGATGCAGATTCAAAGGGTTGGTGAGAACGGGAAACCAGACAAGCCCCTTCCGCTTGCAGACGGCTACTTCCAGATGAACCTGCCCAAGGGCCTGTTCAAAGACAATCCAAAGTCGATCACCATCGACTGGATTGACTTTTACCGCTGAACACAAACAACTCTCATGAATCAGCGTCTTCGGACGATTCCCGCAACGCGTCATGCTCTCACACACTGCATGTGAGGCACCGACACCGGGGGAATCACTTGAACGCTGCAACAAGCGAGTTCAGCGCAGAGCGTCGGCGTGACCAGTAACGGTCAACTTCCAGTCGGCACGCTCAAACCTGGCAAGCACGTGCGGACGTTTTTGGCTCAGCGATGTTCTCGATCCCCAGAGAAACATGCGTCCCGAACGACGCTGAGCCAAGTAAACGGGGCAGGGGCGCTACTGCTGGAATCGGGAACCGATCACTCATCCCCGCGAAGTGACGACACCCATTGTGCCAATTCCTTCAGATCGGCGACGTCCATCCCGACAACAATTTCCTGCCGGTGGATGTCGTGAAGAGCCAGAATGTGATCGGCATGGAAAACGATCGCGTCCCCTTTCCTCAGTCCGTGCAACCGCGATTCCGCAAGCGGGTTATCCACGGTCCCAAGGAAGTAATTGCCGGAGCGCTGTTCAACTTTCACCCAAAAGTCCTCGCCCCAACCTCGCGAAGGCATATGCTGATCGGGCAGAGGCATCAGCGATGCAGGATGGCTGTGCCGCAGAATCGGCTTTGTCATGTCCCCGTTGCAGGTCGGACAAGGGCATTCCGCTGCGGCGTCCTCATGGACGGAGAATCGTGGCGAGTCGATTCTCAGTTCCACAAACTGACCGGGCCGAATATGCCGCTTGATGACATCGGGTGGAATCTGGAAGTTCTTTGGATTCTCGGCATGTTTTACGATGCCGTTGGTCAACTGGTAGTCGTTGGGAAACTGCTGGGTGTCGAGTTGTCGCTGCAGGCTGCTGGTCATGCGTGTTACCGTCACTCTATTTTTGCGGGTCACGATTTGAATAGAACACAGCCAGCCAGACGGTTGATTCATCTGGCGTGGTCCATTCGACGCGATGGCGGCGATGGGCGGGGATCAGGACATGATCACCGGGAAGCATTGTGACCGGATCGTCCTCATTCTCAAAGAGCAGCCTAGCCTGGCCCTTGAGCACAATCACCCATTCATGTTCCTCTTGATCGTACCAAAAAACCGGCTCGCTGCACTGTCCGGTTGAGACGAGACGCTCAATCCGAACGTGCGCACTTTCGGCAAGAACACTGACCAGTTCGTCGGTCAGGTCCGTGGGTAGATTAGCAAACAAGTTCTGAGAAGTTTGGTCGGACATAGACGTCAATGTCGGGCAACGGAAAGAAGCCGAGTGATGGTGGGGGAGCGTCGGGTTTAGAGGCTCGGATTGTCGAAGGCGTTTGCGTGCGGAGTAGACAGTTTCGCACGATCACGACAAAAAGGATAGAACGCAAGGATGCTTTCGATCCGAAACGAACCTGATTTCACATGCTAATAAGGGATCAACTCGCACCGCCCCGTCCCAACCCTCTCGCCACGATCAGCGAGTCACCAGCGTGTTCAAACTCTTCGTGTTTCACGTAGCGACCGCGTAGTCACCACGCATGCAACCCCGTGGTTAAGGAGTATCGAAAGAACGCCAAGCGGAATGTGTCAACGACTTTGAGGAACTTTTGCAATCAGATTGAATGACTTGATTTTGTGATCTCGGGGGCCAGCCCCGAAACCCCGGGATTTTTTTAGGCATGGCTCGGGTGTTCAATGATGAGTCCTGTGCTATCGTTGTTGTGTCCGGTGAAACGGAAGATGGCTCTGCGGGGACGCAACCATTCAAGGGATAACCGGATCGAGGGTGCGTCAATGACGTTGCTTCTGAAGCCGCCGCAGGTTCTGTTTTCAAACAGTGGACTGCGGGGGCTTCGTGTTTCTCTTTCCGCTTCTCTTGAGGCGAGTTGATCCAAGCTGCCGATGGCAGATGGTCCGGGGGAGGCACGCCATGAACGAACCGAGTTGGATTCTTTTCCCAAGCTTGCTTAAGCGTTTTGAAATGCGCTCTGCGGAGCGCATTCCGCTCGACCATCATGCAGCATCGCTGGCGGCATCATTCCGATTCCGCTGTGATAGTGTTCGTTGTTCCAGGGAAAAATGACGACAAAATCTCAACGCATCTTCGTAGCTGCCGAATCGTTGCGGAAAATCTGGGCGATACTTCATCGTTTAGAATTGGCTTTCAGAATACGGGTGATCGTTGGAGACGTGCGGGCGACTGTGGCTTTTTGTGACTCCCAGCGAACTCAGTCATTGAGCGACGCTGTGCGACGTCATCGAAGGACCTCGGTCGCTGTGGATGATCAACTCGTTCGCTGCGACCTCTTCTTTCTCGATCGTGGTTTCGATCAGTTGCTTTGCTCACTGCGAGCACTCCCGGTGCGCCAACATCTAGCCAACGACTGACCGGCTGTAGATTTCAAGAATCACGTACAAGTAGTAATAGGTCCATTTCTGCGGCCCTTTTAACTTTGTGATGTCCCATGACCAGACTTCATTGGGGCCGGTGGCGAGCAGTTCGGTCTTCTTGCATTTCGGGTGCGTTAACTGGTTGCGTCGTTCGCGAGTGCTTTGGTTTTCTTCCAGGATTCGATACATGGTTCGCACGCTACAAAGGTAGCTCCCTTCATCGAGCAACTTGGAGTAAACCTAACGCGGTGATTGATCGGCAAACCGTTCACTGTTGAGCTGATCAAGCACCGCTTTGCGTTCCTTTGTCGAAAGCGCCCGAGCAGATGTGGGTCGCGGCTTCGTTTGCGTCTTTATTTCACGGCGACGATAAAACGTCGCTCGCGAAACGTTCATCGCGCGACAGGCCGCCACGACACCGATTTCCTTGCTAAGCGTTCTAGCGGCATTCAGACGTCCTTCTCGTGTGACCGTGTCTGGATCATCTCCGAGACTTTTTTTTGGACGTCAATGATCAACTCCGCCTGGCGGAGTTTTTCCTTGAGCCGTTCATTGTCGCGTTTGAGCTTTTCAAGCTCTTGGTTGGACGATCGTTTCGGGCGGCGTTTACTGCGCGGCGTTTACTGGGCGATGTCATGGTTTCCTGGTGTAGTTGGCGACGCCATCGTGCGAGCATGGACGAATAGAGGCCCTCGCGTCGAAGCAACGCTCCGATCTCGCCAGGCTGTGAGCACTGTTCTGCTTCACGAGCAATCCACTGTTTGTACTCGGCGATGAAGCGACGACGAGCCGTTTTCTCAATGACTTCAGGATCTTTTTCAGACTTTTTTCCAGGCGTGTCGGCCATCGGGATACACCATGCCCTCAACTCTTAAAACAACATGAAAAGTGTCTCACGTATGTTGGCACAGAGGGCGTCGCCGCGGTGACCGGATGGTTCGTTTTCGCTTGTTCAACAATCCTTATCACGATCTGGACGATCGTCTTGATCATCGGGGCGGTCATGTCGGTGATCGCGGTCCAGGAAGCGGAACGGGAACGGATCGAAGTCGAGCGGATCCTAGAAAAAGAACAGACAGAAGCGGCGAGCCGCGCGAGGGTTCGCGTTTCGCTGCACCGGCGTCTTCGGGGCTTCTCTGAGTTTTGGAATTCGCCGTCGTCACTTGTACGAATCTTTGCTTGCGCAAGCGCTGGCGACTGGAGGTGGTCACTGAGTTTCTGCATGGCCGCTTTATCGAACTGGGGATCCTGCAGCGGTCTTTCTAACGCGTTCATGTGATCTGTCCACGTTGCTGAACTCTTGAAAAGCTTGGCTGCGGAACAGTTTGTCGCGGCGATTCTTGTCTTGTCAGTCACTTAGGGAAGCTGTGGCAGCGGCAACGGACAAGGGCTTCAGGCAGGCCAATGGGCGTTGAACCTTTCTCTTGGGGCCTGGTATTCCCCTCGCGGCCAGCGGATTGGATTCGGCGTCTGAGTTCTCCTTATCAGGCGCCGTGAACCGCCGTTGGCTGTACTCCCTCCAGGCGACTCCCAAGACACGTGATGCTTTGTGCGATCCTGAAAAACGGAGGTCGGTCTTTCCGTTTGACCAGACGTGTCAAAACGGTGTGCACAATGAACGTCTTGTTGCGAACTCGCAGGCGATTGCAGGGGAAACATTGTCTTGCATCCGCCTCGTGAACCGCCACGTCCATTCAGCGGACCCTTGGTGCTCTGCCGCCAAGGGTCCGGTCACTCCTGTTGGAGATTCCTTTCTAAATGAGTCAAAATCCCACTATCAATCTTCCTACAATCAAGTCCTATCACGTCAAACCGAGCATCACTGGTTCAAGTGTTAAGTACCAATGCCCCGTTTGCGAGGCACGTTTGCGTTCTTCCTTGATGGACGCGGACAAACAGGATTACTGCCCCGATTGTGGCGCAGCGTTCATCGTCCCCGGCAGCCCGGAAAAGCTGGC
Source organism: Stieleria bergensis (assembly GCA_007745635.1). Classification (GTDB taxonomy): domain Bacteria; phylum Planctomycetota; class Planctomycetia; order Pirellulales; family Pirellulaceae; genus Stieleria; species Stieleria bergensis. Next base: position 3,406,801 of record CP036272.1, on the reverse strand, counting down.
CGAAGCGGAACGACGCCTGCAGATGGAGGACGCGAAAACCGAAGCAGTCTCACACGCAAAGAATTGGCTGCAAAAGCGGCAACGGAACGAATCAGTGAGCAAGCGAGACGTGCGAAGGGATTGCACTTGGATTGGGACCCATTGCGTGACTGGATGATCTATGCGAGCGTCATCGCGACATTGCTGTGTGTCGCCGCTGGCATTCACCTCATTCGTGCGTTGGTCAGTGATCGCAGCGGCCTGTGCCTGATGATCTTTGTCCTGTTTGCTTTGGCGGTGGTGATTAACTTCCGTTCCATTCGCACGCTGCGTAACGAGTATGTTTGTGCCGCGTTCCTGGTCCGGAAATTGACCTCAGGTCACGGTTTTACGGACATCGTTCAATCTGACGCCGCGGGACCGTTTCATCAACACATCAAGGATCTGGTAAAGATTGCCAAGCATGACCCGTCGGTTTCTCAGGACAGCCTGATCACACTTCTGTACAGTCGGCTGATGGCAAGGTCGAGAATGGTCGACGTCCTCTCGGGAGTCTTGGTCTCTCTGGGGCTGATCGGAACGATAGTCGGTTTGGTTTCAATGACCAACGGATTAAGTGGGACACTTGAGGCGCTAGGTGAATCCTCTGACGCAAGTATGCTGATGAGTGGCATGCGGAGCACCATGCAGGGGCTTGGAACCGCGTTCTACACCACGCTGGTGGGAGCCATTCTCGGAAGTGTTGTGCTGCGAGTTTTGAATAACGTGTACACCTCCAACGTCGACCACTTCGTCTCCTACATTGCATCACTGACTGAGGTTCGGATCATTCCACGACTCCGGAAGCGTTCGCGAACCGAACAAATGGAGGGCTCGACTCATGAAGTCGCTTAATGAACGCTACCACGCCGCAGGGACAAACGTTCACGAGACCTTCGCAGACCTGATCTTCTGTGCGCTCGTTGTCCTGGTTCTCTTTGTCATGATGCTGGCAATCGAGGTCAGCCAGCGCGTTCGCACGAGCCTTGCTGAAGTTCCTGAAGTGCCAGAGGTGGCGACCGAGATCCCGGAAGTCCATGAAATCAAGCTGCTTTCGGCGGAGGAGATCAAGGAACTCTCTCTCGAAGTCATGCAGCAGGAAAAGGAACTCCAACAGCTTCGCCGCCAAATGGCCGCTCAAGCCGACAAGGTCGCCAACCAAGCAGCTGCTCTTGATGGTGAGCAGCGATTCACCGGGGCCACCGAACCGGCCGCGATTTTGGTGGCCTACGATTATGACCGGGACAGGTTCCTATTCATTCGCCAGAAGGAATTTGAGCGTGCCACGACAAAGAGATCAGGGGAATCGATCTTTGAGTTCAACCGCCGAAGTACCAAGGAGCTTGTTGAGCTTGCTTTAGCAACTCGCGAGCAGAGATACTTTTCTAGAAGCGAGGCCGCAGCTCTCTACTCTGCGTTCTCTGGTTATCAGCAAATCAACCCAACGAATACCAGTTACACGATCTCCGAAGAGACTCTTGGAGTCACCTATTCACTCGGTTTGTCGGCCTATATCGCCGGCGATACCGACATCTCCGATCGCCATGTCGAGGAAGTCGAAGCAGCTATCCATAGTTGCCTCAGATCACGTCCTTCAAAAGCCAAGGACATGTATCCATCGGTCACCGTTTCGGTGAACACGAGGACACGGACAGTGGATATGAACGGCGTGAAACTCTCGGCAAGGAATTTCAAGGATCTGTTGCTTGCCGTCGGCGGTCGAGGCGTGATGCTGGACTTCGAGGGCTATGAAGGCAAGGCTCCAGATTGGTTAAAACGCCAAGTGCTAGAGCCAGCAGGCTACATCGGCAAAATGCCAAAACTGCCCTAGCTCAAGAGTTGCAGCAAGTCACCGCTGGATACACAACAATTGAGACGCCGATGACCAGATGCACTGAAACCCATCTCGGCTACGTCGGTGAACGGCGTCTGATTTCGTTCGCCATCGACGCGGCCAATGAACTGGCGTGACTCTGACACACTCAAGTAAATTTCCGCGTTGGCGAGCGTCCAACGGTCTGAGGTCACTTGACTGTGAACTGGAGAACGGCGGATGTTTTCGGGATGTTCCGACTGAACGGTTGTAGATCGATGTAGTAACGATACTGCCCGGCAGGGAATCCTTCCGTTTTCACTTTCTTCTGAGTTACCGCTGACTTACCTGGCTCCAATTTGGAGGCAAAATTGACAGAGGGGAATCCCCCAGCGGCATAGCGGTTGCCTGTCCTGACGATCTGGGCGGGAATGGCAGCTATCTCGGTTTCTGGTCCGAGGCGTTCGATCCAACATTGAAGACCCCCTAAAGCGTTTCTTTCAAAATTACTATACTCCTGTAGGGGAGTCGCGAGTGGATCATCGGAAGCGTTTGTCGCGCAAACCGTAATCAGGACAGTGTCACCTGCAACGATCTCTCCCTTTGGCAGTTTGATAACCGCCGTCATTGCGAAACCCGATTTGTCTGTCTGTTCATCCAACTCAGATCCACCTGGAGATGGCAGTCTAAAAGTGAGCCACTGTGGCAGCTGAAAATGATTGCTTTGGCAGTCGAAAAGGGAGCCACTTGGTGGCGTTAGTTTACGTTTTGAAGTTGTTTAACGGTTTGCCTTTTGACTTTGTTTGAGCCGATAGCTGTCGCCATCGATTGCCAGAATCTCCACCCGATGGGTCAAGCGATCCAGCAACGCGCCGGTCATGCGATCGTAGCCACCGATCGTCTCAGGCCCCCCGGTTCGAAAGGGGACGGTTTCCGGTGAGCGTTCCTTCGATGTTCCCTTTGCGTCAAACGGAAGAATCCCACCACCGGCTACACATTTGCGGTGGTCAAAGACGCGACCGGGGCTGGAAGACCACTGGCTGTCGGTGATTCAAGTCCCGATCGGTGAAGCTGTTTGCTGATCAGCGTGGGCTGTTCGGTTTGCCAGCTTGGTTGTAGTCGGCTTCCATCAGACTGTTCAGAACCGAACTCTGCCAGGTGCGCAACTGTTTGGAAAGTTCCTGGACACGCTCTGGGTTCGCCTTGGCAAGGTTCTTGGACTCAGAGACATCCTGCTTAAGATTAAACAGCTCCACTCCGGAGTTCTGGCCACCGTCGATGACCAATTTGTAATCACCAGAGAGTATGGCCCGTGCGCCTCGATAGTCTTTTTCGGTGATTCCAGGATGATGGTTGTTGCGAAAGTTTCGGGTAAAGAGACCCGCGCTCTGCTTGGCTAGCAGTGTTGTCCCCTTTTGAAGCTCCGGATCGATGTAGGGCTTGGCGGCGTCACCGCTGCTGACGGGGAAATTCCAAAAAGCGATCGGTGTGGAACGTGTTTTCATCTTCCCTTGTATCAGTGGCATTAGGTCAATCCCGTCCAACGGAACGCTGGGAACTTCGGTGCCTGCAAGTGTACAGAGCGTCGGAAGGATATCGGATGTCACCGCACTGACTGTCGAGACACGCGGTTTGGGAATGCCTGCGGGCCATTCGATCACACCGGGAACCCGAATGCCGTTTTCGTAAACCTTGCCCTTGAGCCCTCGGAAACGCGACTCCCGGTAGCCACTCGGTGGAATGCCATTGTCACCGCAGTACCAGAGCAACGTATTCTGTTTCAGTCCGTGCGTTTGGAGCGAATGACGCAGTTTCCCAATCGCCCGATCCATCGCAGTGATCTCGGCATAGCGTTCAATCAAGACATCGCGCAACGGACGTTTGATCCTCTGGCCGGTTTCGTTGGATGTTAAGCTCACTTGCCTGTCCGCATACTTCTGCGGCAGATCGCGATAAAGAGCCAGGTCAGTCGTCAAACCGCTGTAAGGTTCGTGAGGCGATCCAAACCAGATGACGGTCAAGAAGGGCTGCTCCGATTGCTTCTGCGCCCTGATGTAGTCGATCGCTTCATCGACAAGGATCTCTGAACTCTCACCGTAGTACTTTTCAGGCGGCGCACCATTTAGCGACAACACTGGATCCATTTCAAAAAAGTTGTCATGGGAAAGCCAGTGGTCATAGCCCATCGCGCCGGGATTGGTGGGCGAGGTCGCCTTCACGGGGCCGACATGCCATTTCCCAAAATGCGCCGTCGCATACCCGGCTTCTTTAAGCCTTTGTGCGAGGGTAACTTCTTCTGGGCGAATGGAATAACCGGGACGGAAGATCCCGTAACGATTCGGATGCCGCCCGGTCAGCACACTGCCGCGAGTAGGCGAACACGTCGGATGGGCATAGAAATGATCCAGACGCAGACCGGACGCGGCCATTTCATCCAAAAACGGTGTCTGGACGTAGGGATGGCCGTTGTACCCTGTCTCTTCCCAGCCATGGTCATCTCCCATTAACAAGATGATGTTTGGCAGAGGCTGCTTAGCCCATGCTGGGAGTTGCAGAATGAGCAAGATTAGAAGGAACCCGATGCGTCTCATGTTTTGTCTCCTGTCTTTTGCCGAACCGCCAAACTCAGCCGTTGCCTCCTGGCAACGAGCCCCGACTTCGAGCCTATCTTAGATCGTTCAATGAACACGTCAATCACCGCGCGAGTCGCTCACCCAAACGGAACGAGCATGCCTGGGGGGCGTACCGCTTGGCATTCGATGCTTGGCACTGAAGAGCTGCTGCTGCCGCTGGTCCCTCGTCGACTGACAGATCAATCGATGACACAGGCACGTCGATGTGGCTGCTTGGCTGGTCGTCTGTGGGGCGGTACGTTGAAGGAACGTGAGCACCAGGGAAACCACAGGGCACCAACCATTCCCTGGCTGGCCAGCAAGTCACCGAGCCAAGAGAATCGCGTCCCCGGAACTGAGACACGACCGAGAGGTAATCAGGCCCGGAAACTGGGACAGAAGCAGTATTGCAGGTTAAACATTGGGGGATGTCTTTGACTCGATCATGCGAACATCGATGGGAGCCTGTTCACTGTCGAGTGAAGTGTGTGTGACTCGCTGCGGCAGGGAGAACTTGATTCCACGCTCTTCGAACGCTCGAAAGATGGCGAAGTTCAGCTTCTCGCTGAAGGCCAGGAAGTCCCAGTAGTTGGGCGGGTGATACCAGTACATGACGCGAATGGTGAAGGAATCTGGCATGAAGTCCACGAAAAAGACTCTTGGCGGGAAGTCCTCGTGCATCCCTTCGTGCTCGTCCAACAACTCTCGAATCAAATCGACCGCGGATTCCAGAGAATCAGAGGGCGTGTTGTTGGGGATCTGAAAGTCGATCAATCGACGGATTCGCTCCCGGCGTCCCACGTTCTCGATGTCGCTGCCAGCCAATTGATCGTTGGGAACGGTGACTTGATGGCTGGTCAGCAAACGGATCCGTGTCGATCGCAGCCCGATGTCTTCAACCACCCCGTCGTAGCCTTTGAAGATGATTCGCTCGCCCACGCGAAACGGTTTGTCGGCCATCAACATGATCGTTCCAAACAGCGTCTTCAGCGTGTCCTGGGCTCCAAGTGCTAATGCAATGCCACCGATCCCGGCACTGGCTAGCAGCGTCGCAATGGGGATTCCCAGGTACTGGCCGCCGACCATGAACGCAGCTGAGGCCAGAACAACACTGATCAATTTTGACGCAATGCGAATCAGCTGCGCATTGATGCCCCGCCGATTCACTCGCGGCGACGAAATAATGGTCTCGGCGACCCGGTTGGTGACTGCGAACACAACCACGATGGATGCCATCGTCACGACCACCGTCGCAGCGAAACCAATGACGTAAAGCGCATTGCCTCGTACCGTCAGAAAACGCTCGGCAAAGATCGCAAACAGGATCGGAATCACCACTGCCAAGAGCGGCAGCAAAAGTGTCAACCAGTACAGAAAGATGTTGCGCGTGCGACTCCGCCCAGCTGTCGAAAGATGCAAACGATAAATCACTACCATCAAAACACCGGACATCAATAACGCGACAAGAATGCCGGGCCATTTCCAGTTCGCCAGCCCCAGTGTCCGTCCAAATCGAAGACCATCTGGCAGGTGCTCAACAATCTTGGCGATCCCAGGATGCCCCGGGGCCGAAAGGTACCATTTGTAAAGTCCCGGTGACGTCTGAGGCAGGCCTTTTCGGTAAGGCCTTGCTTGCACGCTGTGAAAATACTTCACCGCGCGATCCACCGTGCCTGCCGAGAACAGGAACTCGTGCTTCTGTGGCCCTTCCTCGATTCTGGCGATGGTCAGACGAGTGCCCGGAATTCGCCAACGAGAGAACTCGTCGAGCCCACCCGGTGTATCGATGGCTTCGAGGTCCGGGATCTCATCCCATGTTGGTAGCTCTTGGCGATCCAGATTTTCTTGATGCTGACGGCGACCTCTAACGCACGTTGCTCCGCCGCGAATGCAGGCAACTTGCTCGTATCAATGCAGTCGATAACCCGCTGCGCTATCGGTTGGAATCGAGGATTCGAGCGGTCGACGAAGGCCTGACTCTTGACGATCCTGTCGATCGCGTTGCAGGCATCAATGAAACTTCGAAGCGTTGCGCGCGGACTGGATGTATCCGCAACAGCAGCATCCCATTCGGACTCAGCGAGCGCGGGACTCGATAAGAGAGCGATGCAAACGAGCAGTGCCAAGAGGTGGCGAGGGTTTGGAATCCGCATGTTTCAACTAAGTGTGCCAATAGCAACGATCAAGGTTCAAGCACGTAACGACATGCCGCAGACTGATTGCAATCGAAATCTGCTGCAAGTCAAGCGGACAGACGGCAACATCGGCAATCCTGGGCAGCACGTGTTCCGGATCCGCCAGGCCGTCACTTCGACAGTTTCTCCCGCTTGGCAGCACCGGATGAACATGGCGTCGTGAGACATTGGAACGCAATGTTGCAATCAGTTTACCGTCATTGTGAACCCGCTGGAGCAGAGCAGGGCAGAGCGGGGACGCGTTTTGCCGGAAGCCGACAGCCACACCAGCGTGCAACACCCCACCAATCAGTGTTTGCAGACCCTCTGCCTTCTCAGTCGCCGCAACACGCTGGTGTCGTCAACAGAGTGACTTCTAGTGTTTGCTTGCCATTTGCACGAAACCCTTGATCATGGAGACCAGTCCCAAAATCAAAAGGATCGGCGGATAGAAAAAGATGATCCCGTTGAACAGGCCAACCACAAACCAAACGACCGCACCGAGCATCATCAAAATGCCAACACCCACTTGCCCCATGCCACCTGAGCCGCCTCCACCTCCGCCACCGGAACTTGCGACGTCGCCAGCCGCTTGAGCCAACAGGCGATTCGTCGCCTCTGAACTCGATGGCTCCGCAGCCTGAGCGCCGGCCATGTTCATCATTGCCGGGTTCGCTGGTAAAGCCTGTTGACCGGCGTTCGCATCAGGTAAATCGTCCCACAGACCGCCGTCGGCTTGTGCAGCAGGTGCCGCCGCCTGAACAGGCACGGCTTGAATCGGGGCTGCCTGGAGAGGAGCCGGTTGAACGGGAACCGCTTGAATCGGCGCTGCCTGAGGTGCCGCTCCACCAGGAACCAACACTGGTTGCTGGCAGGCCGAGCAACGAACCCGCTTTCCAGCTAATTCAGGCTTGACTCGCAACTGCTGTCCACACTGACACGAGATCACCATTCGGTCAGCGGAACTGGCATCGGCTGCCGGTTGCTGCTGTGGCACTGCTAACACGGCGGAGCAACCGGGACACCGGACTTGCTTGCCTGCTAGATCAGCGGAGACCTTTAAACGCTTACCGCACTGACAACCGAATTCGATACTCATAGTCTGATACGTTAATGATGACAGAGGCTCCCACGCGACAGAGCTGGTCGGGTTTCGGCACTCGCAGAAATGAATGGGCAGGCGTTTTGTGCGGGGAATAAGAATGGATAAGCCTCTCAGTAACAAAGAGGCGACACCTGCAACGACGACTGTAATCGGTACTGGTGCCGATTGTCAAGCAGATCAAAGCCACTGCACTGCTGTACTGCTACGCAGGGTTTTACTGGCTCGTTACAGGCGAGCAACCTGAACGGCAAACTCCTGGTCACAGCCCTTTTCTAACGGCAGCGCAAGAACCGGAATTGCCACCGCACTCGGCCGCCGCCAAGTGCACGCGTTGCGACGCGGCTTCTCAACCATAATCCCAATCAAGGAATCGCTGAGCAACATCTTCTGGATTCAATGCCTCCACCCATTCGTCAACCGTTTCATCCGAAAGATGGCCGACGACTAACAGCGTGATCTTTGACCGCGCATCACCTTCACCAAAGAAACCCTCTTCATTGAGCAGACTGAACCCCTTTAGCAGTGCTTTCCACAAAGACTCAATCTGAGCCTCAAACACGTCTTCTTCGGCAGTGAAGTTGTCTTGCAAAACAAGATTGACTGGGGCCAAGTGCTCTTCGGCTTCAATCGGAAAGAACTGCCAGTCGCCGTATGCCCATCGCATGTTATTGGACGTCACTGGTTCATCGTCGTCTCGGTCCGCGTTGTAACGTTCCAGCGTCTTAACCAAACCTTCTTCTGAGTTGGCGGCAGCATGGGCAAACTGTAGCGAGTCGTCGGTAAAGAGGGCAAAGGTGTAAAACGAGAGATCGGGATTCTCAGCCATTAGCTCCGTGAACGTCGCACGCAGTCCGTCGCGGAGATGCTCCGCCAGTTTGTTACAGTCGATCGAGGTCATCAGTCCTATACAGAAGCGTCGAAACGTGCCTACAGCGTCGAGTATGGACCGTGCAGACCCAGCACCGTTGTCCCTCGGTCACTCGTCAGGCCATTAGAACGCAAAAGCCTCAGCGGCGGAAGCCAGCAGCGTCATTAGCGTAAGCTGATTCGATAAATCATGGACGGGCCAAAGATCATACGGACTGGGGAAAGTTGATGCATCAAAAGCAACACGGCGTCTGGCTGGACGCTGACGCCGTGAGTTTGCTCATTACGGTTGCAGAAGATCTATTCCTGTTCAAACAACCGTTCCATCTCTTCCACCATCATCTGAAACGCCGGATTGTTTTGCAGGTCGGGTTCGTTCTGAAGCGATTGCAGGTGGCGTCGAAGCATCTGTTCAGCGTTTCCGCTGGGAACAATGTTGATGTCCATGTTATTCATGGCCGCTTGCTCGTCGAACAGAGGAATCTTCCCTTGATTCAGCACAGCTTTGGCGTTCATCTTCCCTGAGCCGCATAGCTTGCGATAAAGTGACGCGGCTTTTTCGGACGTCTTCTCCAGCCCTTGGACATCGGTGGCCGCATAAACTTTTTCGCCACCGTCGGGGTTGACCAACGTCACCTTGATCAAGTCCTTCGTCTCCTCGATCCGCACCTGTTGACCATCGAGCAGGGCTTCGGTGCTGCGTTTCCAACTGTCACCCTTTTCACTGCTGTTTGATGACATCGTCTGACGTACCTTCGAAAAGGAACGTTGTTGTTTGATCGGTGAACGGGAGGCGGAGCTTGTTCGTTGTCCTGGGCTCGATGTTTGCTTCGGCTGCTGTTTCCCGCCGATGCTCGCCGACGCTTGTGCTTGGACGGCGCCCATGGCCTGGGCTCGGTTGAACGCGTTGCCAAACTGATTCGCTGCACGACCTGACTGCACCCCGCGGGCTCCTTGCATTCCGCGTGCAAATCCACCGGCGGAACCGAACGCTGAAGCGGATGCTCTGCTACTGGCGGACGCAGGCGATTGAGTGCTTTTCTGGGACGATGACTGTTCTTGAGAGCCAGGTGATTGAGCTGAAAGCGAAAACGGGATCAGCAGGACGATGCCAGCGACCGCGAGGGTTCGCGAAACGAGACGGGACGGCAGGTTCGACGTCTGATACATAGCTTTAATCCGTGCTTTAAGAGTAGAGGACTGTCCCGTCAAAGCAGCCACCGACAAGGGGGCCGCCGGTTGTTCAACGAGACGAAGAAGTATTCCGGCGTATTCCGAAGCAGCACTCTTGGTTTGACGCAAGGCGATCTCGTCACACGCGATCTCTTGCGCCAACGCATACCGCTGCGTCGCCAACCAAACCAAAGGGTGAAAGAACAACAACGATCGAATCACGTAGACAAACCGATTCCAAGGCAAATCGCACCTCGCGTCGTGAGCCAATTCATGAGCCAAAGCGAGCTTCAGCGGGCCGATCGCCCCAGACCTGAGCCAGGACGAAGGCAGGACCAGCGTTGGCCGCGCGCCAATGCCGAACAGACGGATGCTGATGAGGCGGGTGCTCATCAAACAGGGACTGCTGACGTTGCTGGATTGTCTTAATTCAGGTAGCCGGCTAAGTTGCAAACGCGAAGCAATGGTTGCCAGCAGGTCATGCACACGAACGTCCTTGACGGTGCTCCAGCGTTTCGCGATTCGTCTGGCCTTGCAGACATCAACCAGCATCGAAAATGCAGCGTAGATGATTCCAATTGCCCATGTCCCGATCAGGACGGTGCCCCAGGAAACACTGCGAGAGGCTTGGGCAGTAACACTGACACCGTTATCAACAACGAATTGAGTGACGACCACTTCCTGCGTTGTTTCCTGGATGGATCCCTCGGCGGGTAAAACAGGGATTCCAAAACTAACAGGGAGCATCGCAATCGCCAGTTTCAAAAACACCAATCGCCACAGCCAGCTGCGCCACTGCGGCGGCATCGATTTCCAACCGCAATCAATCAGCAGTGCAGCGGTGACGACGAAGATCGCCTGCCAAGACGCTTGTTGAAGCACTTCCATCATCGCTCAATGCCTCCCTCGTGATGGGCATCGGCTGACTCAAGCTCATTCACCAAGGCTTTCAGCTCCTGGATCTCCTCCCGCGACAAGCTTTCCTTGTTCTGCAGGTACGCGACCACCGGCGACACCGCTCCACCGAGAGTCCGCTGGACGAAGTCAGCGACCAGTTGCGGCAGAATGTCTTTCATTGCCACTCGCGTCGAGTAGTGGTTAACGTTGTTGATCTTCTTGCGAGACAAGTAGCCCTTGGTGCGTAAACGTTCTAGCATCGTCAGCACCGTGGTACGGGCTTGGCCGGTGGATTCCGCAACATGCTCGGCCAGAGCACGGACCGAGACGGGTTGCAAGTGTTCAACCGCCTTCAGCAGTTCCATCTCAACTTGACCCAGTGGTTTTCGTTTCGCCATTCCGCTCTCCAGATCCCTGACTAGTCATGTAGTCACATCCTATCGCCTGACTACATCGCTAGTCAACAACGAATTCCAAAAAATGATGGAAAGCCAACATCAGCCGCTGTGTGGTTTGCCACGGTTCTGGGATGGTTTCCCAGGTGGCAAAAAGCGGGCCCAGCGGTGTGCGGCTAATGCGGACGAACTGTTGTGATTAGACTTTACCGATTCATATCCACTCGACCGCCTCAATGCGGTTTGCTCTCCATGGGAGACATCCTGATGCTTACAACGAAACCCGCCTGTGCATGGGTCTGCATGTTCATTGGCACCCTGGTCGCCAGCCCAGCCCTGGGGCAGCAAAACACGCCTCGGCAGACCAAACCCCAGCAACAAAAACGAGCGTCATCGAAGTACTTGCAGAGCGACGGCAAGAAAAGACTTGAAGTCACTTACAAGACGGTTGGTAACAGAGCGTTAAAGCTGGACCTTTATTACCCCAAGACGCCGGACAACTCCAAGGTCCCTGTTGTCCTCTTCACGCACGGCGGTGGCTGGGCTGCCGGCAGTCGTTACAAGGTGGCCAGTGGTCTGTTTGCCAGCGTCTTTCGTCAACTGCTCGACGAAGGCTTTGCGGTTGCCCCCGTCTCCTATCGGTTAGCGAAGAAAGACAGAAACGTGGCGATGCGTGACTGCGTGATTGACTGCAAAGACGCGATTCGGTTTCTGGCTAAACAGAGCGACGAACTGGGGATCAATCCCAACCAGGTTTTCGTCATGGGCGACTCAGCTGGAGGACACCTAGCGCAGATGCTGCTGCTGACCTCTCCCGAGCAATTGACCGGTGATCCCGACCTGAAAGACGCAACGTATCAAATGGTCGCCGGGGTCTCCTGGTACGGCCCAGCAGATTTTGAAACGGTTGAACTGTTCAATCACGATGATCGCGAAAATTTCCGAGATCGCTTTGGGCCACGCATCATGCAATCCAACACCGGGGACACGGACAAACTGACTCGCTATCGTGAAGTCAGCCCAGTGAACTACCTCACCAAGGACTGTCCGCCGCTATTGATGATTCAAGGCGACAAAGACACAACCATTCCTGTCAAGCATGCCTATTTCATGCAGGACAAAGCGCAAGCGTTGGGGGCATCCGTTGAGATCATGATCATCAAGAACTCAGGTCACAATTGGCGAGCGGTTGAAGGTAGTGTCAATCCAACCAAAGACGAGATTGTCCGCCGTACGGTGCAGTTTTTTGTCGATCAGAGACAATAGCCGTTGACACACCCATCAGCTGTTTTGGTGTTCGCCAGGGGAGCCAATAGCAACACCGTCCCGTTCTCGGCACGGTTTTTTGGTACTTGGGTGAATGGGTCCACTCTCCGGTAGACAATCGCAAAGACGAAGCCGATCGCTTTGACAACATGATTGACGTGATGTCCAAAACATTCCTGGGTGTCACAGTCGCGTGCGCTCGCTGTCATGATCACAAGTTCGATGCGATCTCGACGGCCGACTACTACGCGCTCTCCGGTTACCTGCAGAGTAGCAACTATCGCCAAGTTCGATTCGAATCACTGGAACAGAATCGTCAGGTCGCCAATCAACTTGCTAACCTAGACGCAAGGTATCAGACACTGATTCTGGAGCGACTGAAACAAGCCGGCTTGCAACCTCCATCGCAAGTCAGCTATCTGACCGACGAGAGCGTTCTGTTCGACTACAGCCGAATGCCGCAAAGCCAGTACTTGCAAGAGGGCTATGTCTATGGACCGTCTGCCCGCCAGCAAGGCCTTGCATACATGGACGCGAAAACTGGCGAAGTGACGGTGGAAACCGGTGGCTGGTCGACCAATGTCCCCATTTGGGACGGCATCGAATCGATCACGGAAGGATCCGTCCGAAACCAAAACGCCTTGGCGAAACTCCCCAAAAGCGGTCGGACGCTGCGTTCACCAACCTTTGAACTCGAAAACGGCAGAATCAGCTGTCTGGTCAAGGGCACGGGGCACGTGGGCGCTTGTGTAGATTCGCATCGCCTGATTGTGGGCCCTTTGCACAACCAAACCATCGTTCCAGTCCATGAAGGCCAGCGCTGGGTCACACTGAACCTCCAGCGCTACGTCGGACATCGCCTGCACTTGGAATTCATCCCTGCCAGCGACGCTCAACTTTCCGTGCGATTGGTGACACAGGGACTTACGGACCAACAGCTGGGCGAGATCGATCATAGACTCGCGAATCTGGACAAGCCATTCCAAGAATACGCCAACAGAGCCAATGAGTTTCTCAAGCGGGTCGACCAAGCCAACATCAAGTCCCTCGTGTTTGAGGACTTTGAATCCGGAAGCTATGACGGCTGGACGGTGACCGGTGAAGCGTTTGGCAAGATCCCGCGGACAGCGAAAAAACTGTCGGCGAAGCTATCGCTGGGATCGAGGCGCCGCTAATCGTCACAACCAAGTTGGGCGGCCGCCCACAGCCCTTCGACCCACGGGACATCAAAGCGCTGCGTCAGTCAGTCGAGGAAAGCCTTCGTCTACTAGGGCGAGAGCAAATCGATATTCTTATGGTTCACGAACCCGATCGGCCGCAGCAATACCCCTGGTGGGACAGCTATGACCCGCTGGACGGTCCCGCGCTGCAACTGATCGAGGAACTGAAGACTGCAGGGACCATCGGGCATTGCGGTTTAGCCGGAACAACTGTGACGGAGATGACGGGGCTGATTCAAAGCGATCGCTTCGACGTAGTATTGACCGCCTTCAATTACAATGTTCTGTTTCGTGAAGCCACTGACACGGTCTTTCCCGCCGCCCTGGAACATGACATGGGAATCGTGATGGGATCGGCTTTCGGACAAGGCTTTTTAACCCGCCGTGCCGATGCCGAAGTCCAAGCGAAACCCCTCTGGCTGGCCGAGACGCGGCGCCAGCAGTTGCTCGCCTACTATGACTTGCTCGATCAAGCCGGCATGCCAGCTTATGAATTGTGTTTGCGTTTCTTGCTCTCCAATCCCGCCGTTTCGACGGTTCCCATTGGTTGCAAGACGGTCGAACACTTGGAGGCCAGTGTTGCGACAGCAGAAAAAGGGCCATTGTCAGCGGACATGCTAACACGCATCGATCAGATCGCTGCAATGATGCCGCTGCGTCCGTGGGGGGAACCGATGATCCTGCCATTTGGAAAGAATTATGTTGGACCTGGGATCGCCAACATGGGTGCGGCCGTTCAAGTTGGTAAACTGGAGCTAGAATCGAACTAGACAAACGCAGAATGCCAAGCCCGGGCGACCAGTTTGGTGGACACGCCGCCGGACCGATGGGATGGCAACATTGCAATACCCCGGTACCAGGGCCCCCGCACCAAAGGCCTCGCGGTTGATTCTGCCAGTACCAATTGACCTCCCCCTGACACCCCTCCCCAGAACGCTACAGCCATGAGACCGTTGCACCCCTTGATTTGCCTTCTATTGCTGGCTCTCCCGTCTTGGTTCGTTGCCGCGCCCGCCCAATCGTTTCTCGCCGATCCGCCTGCAGCGCAGAGTCAAGCAGGGGACAACAACCAATTAGCGAGCAAGCAAGAACTGTACCTTGGTCGCAAGATGGCTTTTGCGAATCCCAAGACAGACGATCCAGACTTGCCAAATGTTCTGTTGATCGGTGATTCCATCTCGATCGGCTACACCGCCTATGTCCGGCGACAACTGCATGGCAAGGCCGATGTGTACCGGATTGCTACCAACGGCAGGAACTCCGCCTACGGCGTGCAAATGATCGACCGTTGGCTAACACTGCCCCCCGGTCAATGGGATGTCATTCATTTCAACTGGGGCTTGTGGGACCTCTGCTATCGCCACCCTCAGTCCAAGACTCAGGGAAACCGTGACAAGGTCAATGGTACGCTCACCGAATCGCTTGCTGGGTATCAAGCAAACCTTGAAAAGATCGTCAAGCGACTCAAGCAGACCGACGCCACGTTAATCTGGTGTGCAACGACACCGGTCCCCAAAGACGAAGCCGGTCGAAAACTGGGAGACGATCTGAAGTACAATGCTGCCGCAGCAAAGATCATGCAAGCGAATGAAATTTTGATCAACGACTTGCACACTCATGCGCTCAAGCGACTGCCTGCAACCATGGTTCGCCCCGGCGATGTCCATTTCACGGAATCGGGCTACATCCATCTGGCAAAGCAAGTGGCTGAAACAGTCGCCAACGCCATCGCGGAAAAATAGACCATCGTGTCATTGATCAATCCGGCAGTGAACAGGGTTCAGTGCCGCGCTACGCCGCGTCTCCCTTCACAGAACTCTTCAACTGACGATTATTGATGGCCACGTTCAAAATCAGCTTTGTTGTGGTGCTTGTCTGCTGTGCTTCGACAGCCCTGCAAGCAGCCGACCTCTACGTTTCGACCACAGGCTCTGACACGAATCCTGGGACGGTGCAAGCGCCACTGGCATCGATCGATGGTGCGCGACAGGCGATCGCCTCGCAAGGGCTTGCCGGACAAGAACCCGTCACCGTTCATGTGGCCGATGGAGTGTACTACCTGCCGGAAACCGTCGTCTTCACGGCCAAGGACTCCGGCAAGAAAGAGGGCTCCGTTGTGTATCGGGCACAGAATGAAGGCCGGGCAATCTTAAGTGGCGGCAGCAAGCTGAAACTGTCCTGGACCCCGTGGCGAGACGGAATCTACCAAGCGAAAACGCCCGCCGGACTGAAGATCGATCAAGTCTTTGTCAATGGCCAGAACCAGCGAATGGCTCGCTATCCCAACTATGATCCCGCCAAGAAGGCCTCTCCCTATCAGGGCTTTGCTGCTGACGCTTTCGCAATCGAACGGGCCAAAACTTGGCAGGACCCGACAGGTGGTTACATCCACGCGATGCACCGTGCAGGCTGGGGCGGGTACCACTATCGCATCACGGGCAAAGACTCCACCGGCGCTGTGACGTATGAAGGCGGTTGGCAGAACAATCGTCGCATGGGAATGCACAAGGACCACCGCATGGTGGAAAACATCTTCGAAGAACTGGACGCTCCGGGCGAGTGGTACCACAACGCCGAGACCTCAACGCTGTATTACCTGCCAGCCCCCAACGTCGATCTGGCAAACACCCAAGTCGAAGTGGTTCGCCTAGCCCATCTGATTGAATTCAATGGCAGCCAACAAGCGCCCGTTCAGTTCATCAGGCTGGAAGGGTTCACCATCAGGCATGCAGCAAGAACGTTCATGGATTGCAAAGAACCGCTGCTGAGATCCGATTGGGCCATTTATCGTGGCGGTGCCATCGTGCTCAATGGAACCCAAGAAATCAGCATCTTGGACTGTGAGTTTGATCAAGTCGGTGGCAACGCGATTTTCGTCAACCACTACAACCGCGGCGTCCTTGTCCAAGGATGCCACATCCACGATACCGGGGCCAGTGGTGTCTGCTTCGTCGGTGACCCCAACGCTGTCCGCGACCCGCTATTTGAATATGGACAGAAAAATGATCTGGCAACCATCGATCGAACTCCAGGCCCCAAAACGAACAACTACCCAGCCGAGTCAGCCGTTGCCGATAGTTTGATTCATGGCGTTGGACGAGTCGAACGCCAACCCGCTGGCGTGCTGATTGAAATGGCCGCCAAGATCACCGTCAGTGACTGTTCGATCTACGACACCGCTCGGGCCGGCATCAACATCGGCGATGGAGCCTGGGGCGGGCATGTGATTCAGCGCTGCGACGTCTTTGACACCGTACTAGAGACTCATGACCACGGGTCCTTCAACTCCTGGGGAAGAGACCGGTACTGGCGAAGCGATCACCTGACAGCGTCTCAGCAGGCCGTCGACGCAGATCCCAAATTGCCGTTCCTGGACGCAATCCACACCACCGTGATCCGTGATAGTCGCTGGCGCTGCGAACATGGCTGGGACATTGACCTAGACGATGGCTCCAGCAATTACGATATCTACAACAACCTGATGCTGTGTGGGGGCCTCAAACTTCGCGAGGGATTTCGGCGTCAAGCATGGAATAACGTGATCGTCGATAACGGCCTCAGTTCCCACGTCTGGTTCCAAAACAGCCACGATCAGGTCACGGGAAACATCATGGCACGAGCCTACACACCGCTGATCAGAAACAACGTGACCGTCGACGGTTTGGTCGACAAGAACTTTTACTATCAATCCGATCAAGCTCAGCTTGACAAGAACGCAGCCAAGTACGGTTGGGACGGCGAGTCACTCTCTGGCGATCCAATGTTCGTCGATCCAGAGAACGGGGACTTTTCCGTCCAGGATGCATCCCCGGCGCTAAAGATCGGCTTCAAAAATTTTCCCATGGATCAGTTTGGCGTGAAGAAGTCATCGTTAAAGGCTCTCGCACTGACCCCAAGCTTTCTACCGAAATCCGGTCGCCGCGCGAAACCAGTGGCAGCGCCGATGCCGTTGGTCAAAGTTTGGTTGGGGGCCGTCGTCCAGGACCTCACGGGCAATCAGTTCAGCGCCTTTGGCGTCAGCAAGGACGAAGCCGGCGTCGTCATGTCCCAAATCCCTGATCACTCCGTCGCAGCCCGCAGCGGACTCAAGCCGGGCGACCTCATTCAGGGTCTCGCTGATCAACGCATCACCAACACCCAGCAACTGTTCATAGCACTGACGCGGTTACAAGCCGAGACGATCAAACTGACGTTGGTTCGCAATCAGCAGACGCTTGAACTGTCCGTTAAACCGGCAGTCACCGTCCACTTGGAGACCGCAAACGCATCAGCGGACTTCAAAACATTGCTCCCCCAAGCGACCATCGGCGGCAAGGTAAGCACCAACATTGGCACGTTGAATGATCCAGTCCAAGTGTTGACCGATCGCAAACTTGGCAAGGGCTATGGCCCCGTTTTTGGCAACGCGACCGCCAACGGCGCCTATAAGCTGGATTTGGGTGAAGTCAAACCGATTGCAGCAGTGAACAGTTGGTCCTATCGAATGGGGCCGGCTCGCGTGTCGCAGAAATTCACGCTCTACGCCAGTCGCGCAGAAACCGATCCGGGTTGGGATTTGAAGAAATGCACGCCTCTGGCAACGATCGTGACGGGGACACTGCCGGACACTTATGCGGCGACCTCCGTTCGAGCCGCCGACGGCGGGTCCTTAGGCAAATTCCGTTGGATCATTTGGCGCACCTCGCCCGTGTCCGCTCAGGGCGGCGGCGAGAACACTTCGTTTCAAGAGCTTGGCGTTCAAACGCACTGAGCCCTTGAAACTCACCGAGCCCCTCCTGATTGCGGCCTGATTGCGGCAAGTTCTTTCCGTCTTGTAACCGTTCACTTCCGGTCTCAATGCCCCTCTCGGAAGGCTCGACTCCCCGACCATTCATTTCAACCAACCGGTGAAGGCCACTCCAATGAGAACCGCTGTCCTGGCAAGCGTGGTGCTGTTAACGTTGTTTTGGAACGCGTCCGCGGAGATCGCAGCGCAGCCCTCATCCCAGCAACCGGCGCCACCCCACTCGCAACGCCCCAATCTCATTTTCATGCTCACCGACGACTTGGGTTACGCCGACGTGGGGTGTTATGGAGCGACCAAGGTGAAGACACCGCAGATTGATCAGCTCGCCGCAAGCGGGGTTCGATTCACGAACTTCGTCACCGCCGCTTCAATCTGCTCTCCTTCGCGGGCGGCTTTCCTGACCGGTGCGTATCCGCAGCGAGCAGGCCTGTACATGGGCATCAATCCAAACCGCACTGCGCACTGGCACCTTGGCCTGAACCCCGATGAAATCACCATCGCAGAACTGTGTCAACAACACGGCTATGAAACGCACATGGTGGGCAAATGGCACCTGGGGACGGAGCCTGAGTTTCTGCCACGTCAACAGGGTTTCGATCATTACTATGGCATGCCCTGCAATCATGCGCATTCACCGAAATTCTTTGATGATCACAAGGAAATCTTTGCGCAGACGCCGCTACAGCGTTTGACCGAGCTCTATACCGACCGCGTCACATCGATCATCCGCAATCATGGTCAATCCGGGAAACCCTTCTTCCTGTACTACGCGCACAACTATCCACACACACCCTACCGAGCGGGCGCGGCATTCAAAAACCACTCCCAGGACGGCGTTCGCGGTGATGTGATCGAGGAACTGGACTGGAGCGTCGGCCAGCTGATCAAGGCACTCAAAGACACGGGCACCCTGGACAACACCATTGTCATCTTCACCTCTGACAACGGCCCCACAGCGAACCAGTACGCCAAACCCTTTCGAGGCACCAAGTACGTCAGTTTTGAAGGCGGACACCGTGTACCGTTTATCTTCTACGGCCCCGCTTGGATCGACAAACCAATGGTCTGCGACCGTCAAATCAATGCCATGGACGTGTTCCCCACGCTGGCCTCGGCGATGGGTGCCTCGTTACCGAAAGATCGCGTCTACGATGGCGTCAGCCTCTTGCCGTTGATGCGAGGCGAAGCGTTCTCCCGCCCTGAACAAGCACCTTTCTACTATTACAACTGCGAGAATTTGCAAGCGATTCGTCGCGGGGCTTGGAAACTGCATCTCCCGCGCAGCAAGAGTCAAATTCCGTTCTGGGATAAGAACAAGCCCTTTACGGATCTTCAAGCACCGGTCTTATACAACCTAGACCGCGACGAAAAGGAGAGCCACAACGTTGCCGCCGATCATCCCTTGGTCGTCAAGGATCTGATGCAGCATGCGACCAATGTTCGAAACGAACTGGGCGAGTTCATGCAGCGCGGTGAACAACAGCGTCCAACAGGTTCCGTGTTCCCTGACGTCTCGGTCATCAGCCACCCTAAGGACTGGACCTCGCTCGGCCAAGAGACCATTGATAGGATTGATGCCGAACGCCAACGGAGACATGCGTCCCCAAAACCATCAAAGCGGCGAAAACTGAAGGCCAATTGACCGTGTCGTGAACGAAGGAAGCGTCTGGAAACGGCATCGACCATGCGCTGTAGCCTCTCTGAACGGGGGCCAGCACGCGACTGCCTTACGCCTAGTTGCCGCGACACGTCTAAGCCAACGCGGGTCTCCGATGGAGTCATCCCTATCGCAGGCTTGATGAAGCAGAACGCCCCCAGTGCAGAACGCACCGTCGACGGACATCGTTGGGCGATCCGGAGCTTGCTCCAGTATCCAACGAGTCCGAATCAACCGAATCAAGGACAGGCGAGTATCTACTTCTGCCGTCGTCGACGAATCCCGGCTGTTCCCATCAGGATCGCCATGCAAAGCACGGTCCCGGTACCGGGTTCTGGAACCGACTCGATCACGATCCCCGCCAGACTACCGCGACTTGACCCGCTGCGGCCCAAGCCTTCGATGGTAAGATCACCGTTCAATTCATCGCTCAGCCAGTAATTCCCAATCTGATCGGTGGTCACTTGCCGCCAAGGGTCACTTCCGAAATTGTTCTGCGCGTAGTCATAATCTCCGGCGGCGCTTGCATTGCCGCCCAGAACAGCGGATCCATTGACGCTAAAATCCCGAGTGGTGTACGTTGAAAGATTCCCGTTCTGACCGCTCGACAGGACTCCGTAAACGCGATACCTGAGGTAAGGGATGTTCTCAATCACCACTTCAAGCCCACCGTTTCCATCGTCCAGATAGGGGTGCAGCAGGCGGCGATCGGCGTATCCATTTAAATCACCGTTCGTCCAAGTATTGCTAGAATTCCAGCTCAGAACCGCACCTGTCAGATTTCCATCGTCGTCGACCAACGAGACGCCACTACCAGAGGCCGTCGAGGTATTATTCCAGTTAATGGAATCAAGCGGACCGGCGGCGACTCCAGGGCCAATCACCCACGCAGCAGATTCCGTATTGTTGAAGTTAATGGAAATCAGGCCAGCATGCGATGCAGAACCTAAAGTGAAGCTGATCGCCAGGGCCACCCAGCAAGTCCATGAGCGCATTCGTAGAGACTCCGTCGTCGAGTGAATTGTGTGGGGACAGTGGCGGTTTCCGCCAAACATCGCATCGGTGCGTGCTCGAACAAACCCCAAGACCACAATGCCGGTCCGAGGGGGAACGGCGTCGGCCAGCCCAACATTAAATCGTTGCTTAACTGCTGACGGTAATTGCTAGATGCAACCGAGCAACCGAAAATGCGAATCCGCAACCTTCCGCCTCACACCGCAGAGGGAAACCCTAGCCCTCACTGACCCATTTTGTCGGCCGTTCGCCAACACCCTTAGATCCACGCTGTCACTCAACCGACCAACCCTTCACCTGCCACTGATGATGCTGATGCCATTCACAAACCGCTCTCAACGGGTCCACTCGCGATTCGCTGCTCACTGCATGTTGCCTGTGACACTCGCCTGGCTTGCCTTGACACTCGTTGGGACCGCTGAGAGGAGCGTTGCGCAAGTTCCAAAAGGCGACGGCCAATTAGCCACGCCACCCGAGAAGTTTCTGGCTGGCAAAGACATCACAGGCGATGCTTATTACTTGCTGGGCCAGCCCGCACAGGGCAACAAAATTGTCTTAACGGCAAGCAACGGTTTCTTCGATCCAGGGGTGTGCCGCGCCAGTGGTGATTCCCATCGCCCCAAGGTAGGCGACGAAGCCTTGATCAAACCCAATTTCGCTGTACTGGACCGTTGGCTTCGAACCGACGGAACCATGCGCTGGCACCTTTGGATTTCCCAGCCGGGAACCCTAACGTTTAACGTCCATCTTTCCGTTGGCCCTTCGCAGGCCGGCTCCAAAATCATTGCCAGACTGGGCGATCAGTCGCAAACACTGAACACAGCGCCCCGTGATTCGAGCACTGCACAACCTTGGCGGCTAACGTTCAGCCCCAGTCAACCGGGACAATACGAATTCTCTTTGCAAGCACAGACCATCACTGCGAAAGGCCAGGGCGTCGGCAGCCTGTCTCACGTGGATGTCTACGGCCCTGCCGTCCAGGAGGCACAACTGTTGCGAGCGAGATGGCGACCGGCTGCTGTTCACGGCGGGTACGCATGTTCCAAGGTTGAAAAAAGTCGGCTGTGGGTGATGACGACTCGCAGTGTCAGCGACACATCCAGCTACTCACCGATCACCACGCCGTTTGGTTACTTTGGCACATCATTCGACGCCGATCGACGTTCCAACGGTCATTTCAACTTCTCAATGTGGGCGGCCCGAGCCGGTGGCAAGGTACCACCGCTGAAACAAATGCCTCACCTCTTGGCCGCGGGATCACCCGCGGCGGAGTTCAGCGGATTTGGACACGAAGGATCAGGCGTCAAACTACGCAACTGGCACCCCATGCCGGATCGACCGAGCACCTGTGTTCAAGCGCTGCGTGTTGAATCCGACGGCATGTACGACACTTACTACGGATACTTCTGGGACCATCCCACTGAACGTTGGAAACTGTACGCCGTGGGCCGAAAATGGAACCAAGGCAAACCCAGAGACAACCTTTTGCCTGGCTCGTTCTGCGAGGTTCCCGGGCCTCCACACCTGCAGCGCACAGGAGATCTAATCCGTGAGGTTCGCCGTCGCGGATGGCTGCTCGACCAAGGCGGACGTTGGCAGGCGATGGACACCTTCAACTGCAAGTCCAAAGAGATCGCTAACAAAACTTGGCGGGTGACTACCGGGGGTGAGTTTACGATGGGCACAGGCGGCATGAAATTCTACGAGTTCAAGCAACCGCCACGTATCTCCAAGCCAACCCCGTTGCCAAACTTTCTCTCCCCTTCAGCAACCGAACAGTTGTTTCGATTGCCGATCGCAATCCGTGACATCCGCGTCTCCAGCACCACGGATTCCCAAGCAACGATCAACGTCTCACTTGACCACGCCGGCCAGGACGCGACGGCGACAATTTACTACGGCCCTTCGGACTGCCTAACCTTTGCCAACCGGAAACTGCACGGGACAGAACGGAACTCTGCCGTCAGCCAGTCCACCCAGGACAGTGATCGCGCCTGGGCAAATACGTCGAAGCCACTGGCAGTCAAGCGCGGTGACAACCAACTTCGCTTGGAAAAGCTCACCCCAAACACCAATTACTTCTACCGTGTGCTGGTCACCAATCGCGAAGGCAAGGTTTGGTCGTTTACAACCGGTAAGTTTCACACCCGGTGAGTCGGCTCAGTCGAGAGCAAGCATTTTGCGGCTAGCCGTTCAGCGATCTCGGCGGTGCGGGAGGATACAATGGATAGCAGCGACTGCCCCCATCGGGGCAAAGTCACGTGCGTGTCCCCGTTTGTTCCCATGTCCCACATTCTGCCCAAGATCATGCCCAGTTTCGTTGCACGCTCGGTGCTCTTCATTTCAATTCTGCTCGGGTTCGCTGTTCCTGCACTCGGCCAAGCCCTCCAACGCTGCGAAGTTGTTCCTCAAGATGGACACAGAGCGTCCTTTCAAGTCGATGGAATCGAAAAGACCTGTTGGCACTTCGGACGCCAGTATGAGCGTCCGTTCCTGTATCCCTTCCATGGACCGCAACAGAGCCAGCTGACTCGGATTGGACATCCGGGAGCCGGCAACCACGACCACCATCGTTCGATTTGGTTTGCTCATCACGATGTTGCCGGCAGCGACTTCTGGAGCAACACCTCCGGCACTCAGATCCGCCAGAAACAATGGTATTGCTATCAAGATGGCCCCGATCAGGCGACGATGGCTGTCCAGCTAGGCTGGTATGACAATCAAGATGTTGAGCTGCTCGAAAGCGATGTGGTCGCGCAAATGACGCCGCTCTCAAACGACGAACAACTCGTCGAATTTCAGCTAACCGTTCGACCGGCCGGTTCGGCACAGAAAGTTGAGCTGGGCAAAACGAATTTTGGCTTTTTAGCCGTTCGTGTTGCCAAATCTCTCTCCGGACACTTCGGCGATGGCCGGTTGACGGACAGCAAAGGTCGGGTCGGAGAAAAAGCGATCTTCGCTAATGCCGCTGCATGGATGGACTATTCAGGCAGCGTTGCAATTGGTAGCGGAGCCGACCGCAAGCCCCAGCGCCAGGGCATCACCTACTTCGATAACGCCGACAATCCACGTTATCCGACGCACTGGCATGTTCGCCAAGATGGCTGGATGGGCGCTTCGTTTTGCATGAACGATGGTTACACGATCAGCCAATCCAATCCGCTGCGATTACGGTACCTGTTGCATGCTCACGGTGGTGACTTGGACACCAAACAGGCCGCCGAGATCGCGGCGGCGTTTGATCAACGCGCCGCCTTTGTCATCCAACGGTCGAAGAAGCCACACGTGCATTCCGAAGTCATTCGAGTCACTGAATGAAAAGCCGTGTGCCAGCCTGACGCGCGCCCAATCGACACGCGTCCTGAGACTCAAAACCAGACTTAGCGAATGTCTTTGTCGGGTAGTGCGGTGCCAATGCCTTGATCAAGCGGCATCTTGTCGGTCGCTTCGGTCAAGCCGACGCGTTTCAGTGCGTTGACGTACCGCTTCTGCATCTCCACCACCGTTTGCTTGAAGTCTGGATTGTTGATCAAGTTCGTGCTTTCCGACGGATCGTTTTGAAGATCGTACAGTTCTGCCATGTGTTTGTCCGCGCTGCCGTCGCCATGCGGATAACGAATGTACTTGAAGCGATCGCCACGAACCGAGCGAACGTTTGGCGTGTAAGGAAACTGCTTTTCATAATTGTAATGGTACAGCCACTCGGTACGCCACTTCGCGTTGGGATTGCCGACGATTGGCTTGATCGATGACCCGTGAATGCCCGACATTGGCTCAGCCCCTGCAGCATCCAAGATTGTTGGCGCGACGTCTGTTGTCAGCACTTGCTGTGCAACGCGCTGGGGACCGCTCTTATTGGTCCACTTTGGATAGCGAATGATCATCGGCACGCGGAGGCTCGCCTCGTGAGCGGTCCGTTTGTCGACCATCCCATGTTCACCTTCCAGCAAGCCATTGTCGCCCAGAAAGACAATCATCGTCGTATCGTACTGGTCGGTTTCCTTCAGATAGGCAATCAAGCGTCCCATGCTGTCGTCGACAGACAAGATCGTGCCCCAATAGGCACGCACCATCCGAGCAAAGTCAACGACGCTCGAGGCCCTATCATCGGGGAACTCTTTGCGCCAATCAAAGATCGGCCCATAAATGCCATGCCAAGTCTTGAGTCGCTTCGTAATCCACTCCGGCTTGTCTTCGAGATGGAACGCGCTGTGGGGGTAGTTGACTTCAACGTCATCAAAGACGTGCTGATACTTGGGTTCGGGAAAGTAGAAACTGTGTGGCGCTTTCTGACCAATCATCAGCATGAACGGCTTGTCACTTTTCTTGCCCTGTTCCTTCATCCAGTCTAGCGACATGTCGGTGACAACCGTGGTGTAATAGCCGGGAACCACACGGCGGCCGTTACCGTTGAAATTAAACTCGGTGTCAAAGTACTTCCCCTGACCCTTGTGAGTCACAAAGTAATCAAAGCCCGGACGTGGCTCGTCACTCTTCTCACCCATATGCCACTTTCCGATATAGGCCGTTTCATAACCAGCCTGCTGCAAACGACGTGGAAAGCTATCCAACTGAGCGGGATAGTCGGTGAAGTTATTCGTTACACCATGCGCGTGAGCATACAAACCGCTCAAAATCGTCGCCCGGCTGGGTGAGCACAGGCTGGTGGTGCAAAACATGTTCTCGAAATACAGCCCCTCGGACGCCAAAGAATCAATGTGCGGGGTCTTCAAATGCGGGTGCCCAGCACAGGAAAGAGCGTTCCAGCGAATGTCATCGCATAACACCACAATGACATTGGGACGCTCTTCGGCGTGAGTCGTCTTGGCAGCTTGCAGCGCCAAGGCAAGGAACATACAGAACAAGGCAGGGAATCGGAGTCGCATCAGGTTCGATCTCGGCAAGGGAATAGAGCAGGGCGTTTTCATTGGCGCTGCCTGGCCGCACCCGGTGAGGCAGCAGCAACCAATTCCGCCTAGTTTAGCAGGAAAACCGCCGTTTGCATGCTGATGCCAGCCATTTGAATCGCGTAACAAATCGTGAAAATCTCTGGAATGCTGCACGGAATTCCCCGGCCGCTGCCACTAAACATGAAGAACCGCTGCACTCCCCGCCATTCGCTAACACCAGTGATGCGGGTCTCGCCGCCTTTTTCAACTCGATTTTGATGCCATCGCCATGCGGATTACTCTCAGAACACTGCTAGCCTTCGTGGACCAAACGCTCGCGTCGGACGACATGCAGGACATGCAGAAGCGGATTGACGAAAGTCCCTTCGCCACCCAGGTCGTTCGGCAACTGAGAGTGCTGGTGGCGGCCTCAGGCGTCTCTGCCCCCGATCCCAGCGCTGCGGATTCGATGCGCGACGCCAACTGGATGAGCTGCTACCTGGACAGCGAACTCTCGTCGGAACTGGTCGCCAAATTTGAAGCAGCCTGCCTGGACTCGACGGAACTTCTGGCGGAGGCCGCAGCGTGCCACCAAGTGCTGCCCATCGCTTTGAATGAACCCGCAGAAATCTCAGACAGCCTGCGTCAGCGAATCGTTGACTTGGAACATTCAGGCGGCAACGCAACGCCTGCAAAACAGCCGCAACGACCACCGGCGTCAAACCCCACCACCGAATCGGAACCCTCTGAATCGGGACCGAACTTTGACATCTCCGGTCTGTCGGTTCCCAGTGACCCTGACCTGCCCCAGTTATCAGCGCCCTCACCGTCCCAGTTCGACGAACTGGCCAATGCAGCGCCGCCAGCGGCGAACTCTCCGACTGTCAAACCCAAATCGGCCTCCGACGAAAAACTGGCGCAGCGAATCGCGTCTAGACAGCGCTCACAAAAGACACTGATCATCGGTCTTTCACTGACCATCGTTGTGTTGCTGGCAATTGGCGGGTGGGTGCTCTTCAATCCTCCTGGTAGACGAACCGTCGCTGACGGCAACAGCGATACGAACACTACCAACAACGAACCGCAACCGGAATCCGCCCCGCCAACGCAGAAGCCAGCAGACCAGAGTCCGGCTGACAACGGCGAATCGGATCAGCAGAAAAGCACCGACACGCCCAACGACAAGAATGCACAGCAGGACAATCAAACGGGGACCGGCGACGACACGCCCCCACAGCCAATGCCGAATCAGACGGAACCAGCACAGACACAGCCAGCTGCCCCCGCCACCGACGACTCGCCCGCTGTCCCCGTTCCGCCTCCAGTGATTCCACCCGACCCAGTGGTAGAGCCAGTCCCACCAGACGCCGCTCCAAAGACGACCGGGCCAGATGCAGCCGTGGCGATGACGGACCTCACAGCCGACAAAACGTTACCTGGCTTGCCTGTCGACACACCAGCCCCGGTCATGCCAAGCCCGGTCATGCCAAGCCCGGTCATGCCAAGCCCGGTCATGCCAGCCCCGGATACGGACGTGCCTCCAATCGCTGATCCATCTCAGGCGGCCCTGGGCACCTTGTTGACCACCGGCGCACTGGTCGCCACTCGCAAGGAAAACGAGCCTTGGCAACTGATTCGTGAAGCGGCGATCCTGACCGCAGGCACTCGGATTGCCTGCGCCCCCTTTACCGCGGCGGCAATGGTGACTGAGAAGCGTGACCAGCGCTTGCTAACTTTATATGGGCCATCACAAGTACGGATTGCCGACGCCCAAGATCTATTTGACTTCGACCTCGCCTTGGGCCGCGTGACCTTTCAGTTTGACAACGAATCCGACACGGCCTCCGTCACTGTTTCCGGTCAGCGATTTGAATTCAGCGCCGTCGCGGGCCGTCCCCTGGTCGGACTGCAAATGCGTGGACAGTTGGCCGAAGGCGAGGACCCCCTGCTTGCTCAGAATCACAACTTCCTCCTGGAGATCTCGGTGATCGGCGGGACCGTTGATGTTCGGGCCGACGAGAAGCTGGCAACGCTGGAATCACAGCAAGGTTGCGAATTTCGGTCCGCGACGGCTGCCTTTAGTCCCCCATCTGCGATCAACCAGATTGAATGGGCCAAACCAGGTGCAGGCGCCAGCAAGCTTGACCTCGCGGCCGCCAAGGAACTCTATCGCTTGCTCGATAAAACGCCGGCAGAGAATCTGAATCTGGGTTTACTCAGCGTCATGAGCTACCGCCGTCCCGAAGTGGTGGCACAAGCCGGCCTGGCAATGATTTGTCTGGACGATCCCTCGGCCTACTTCGGCGTTCAAGGCTTGCTCTCCATGCCTCGCCAACGCCTTTATTGGGGCCGACACTTGCGTTCCCTGCGTGGCATGCTGGCTCGTAGCGTGGACGGAGCCAAACAACTGCAACTGGCGATCAGCGGTGGCGATCCGACAATGGAGAACCCAGAAGCCAAACGCATGTTCCGCTTGATTCGCGGATATACACAACAAGAACTCAAACAAGGTGGCGACAAAGACCTGGTGTCTGCTTTAGAATCATCCACCGTTGCAGTTCGCGTGCTCGCCAGCGAGAATCTGAGACAAATCGACCAGAATGCACCCTACTTTGCACCTGAAGAAGAATCCGAAGCACGCCGTGAGGGCGCGATCAAAATATGGAACACGAGACTCAGTCGCGGCCTGATTCGCTATCCGGAACCAGAAACTCAACCGGTGCAAAACAACCCACAGGAAAGCAAACCGCAACCCGAGGAAGGCTAAAGCAAATCGTACGCGCGCTCATCCTGCTGGTCGTCATTGTTGGCTTGGCTTTAACCGGCCGCGACAGCTATCGAAAATGGAACCAACAGCAGCAGGATCTCCAAACGCAGATCGATGATCTTGCCCTGGACATCCAGAGCGCGAGCAACGCCGATGAAGCACAACCGTTCATCGTCCGGCGACAGCAATTGATCGCGTCCAAACCGTCATTGGAAAAGATTCGCTGGGGATGGTTGGTGGCCGCCAGCCTCTTGTACGGCGGGTCCTTGATTCCAGGCGGGCTGGTGCTGCATGAAGCCAGTCGCTTGATGGGTTACCGATTGCCTCTCGGACCCACCATGGGTGCTCAAGTGCTAGGGCATCTAGGCAAGTATGTGCCCGGCAAGGCCGTGGTGGTCGTGATCCGAGCCGGCAAACTGCACGACCTAGGTGTACCGCTACTACGCGGTTCGGTCGCCGTTTTTCTGGAAACGATTTTCATGATGGCGGTCGGCGCCGCTTTAGCGGGCGGTTTAATCTTTGCCTTACCAGTGTCCCGCTGGATTGCCTGGGCTGCACTGCTTGGTGGCTTATCGGTCACCCTACCAACCATCCCGCGATTCCTGCGTTTGCTTGTCGATCGCGTCGTTCGCAAGCAACGATCCAAACAAACCGCCGGGACCGAAAATGGCAAGGACTCTCAATTACCTCCCATCGAACCAAGCTGGCGCTTCTTCATCGCCGCTTGGTGCTGGCAACTGTTGGCCTGGCTAATGATTGGTGCTTGCTTTGCCATGGTGGTTCGTAGCCTGCCCGGTTGGGACCTGCTTGGCTACCCAGAAACCACAGTGCTAGCCGCCTCAATGGCGGCGATTGCTCTGGCGATGGTGGTAGGCTTTGTTTCGCTGCTGCCGGGTGGTGCTGGTATTCGCGAGTTAGTCTTAGCGATCATTTTGGCTCCTGTGGTCGGACAACCCGTCGCCTTGGTGGCCGCGATCTCGGCACGCGTGATCTTTATCGTCGTCGAAGTCCTGGCTGCAGGGCTGGTTTGGGCTGTCAATCGTCACTCATCGCCCCCAAAAACGGCCTGATCCACACGCTTCAACTCCAAAAACGCCGCCTTTGCCGTGGGACTGGTGGCGAAACCTTTGCTGATTCGGTGTGTTAAATCATGGTAGACTAACTCCAACAGCCGCTGAAACCCCGGCGGTGTGGCGGAATCCCTTTGAACACCAGGCATAAGATGACATGGCCATTGGCGGGTCGGGCGTGCCCTCTGCAACCCTGGCCATCTCACAAAAGTGCAACCCGTGATAGCTCTGCTTGTTTCTCTGATCTCCCCATAAAAAGGATGGTGTTGGTTTGGCGGTAAGTCAGTCCACTGCGATGCGATTTCAGCAGTCGGATCCCGATGTCCGTTTGATGCTGC
Organism: Stieleria bergensis; assembly: GCA_007745635.1. Lineage (GTDB taxonomy): Bacteria > Planctomycetota > Planctomycetia > Pirellulales > Pirellulaceae > Stieleria > Stieleria bergensis. Next base: position 3,376,740 of record CP036272.1, on the reverse strand, counting down.
GCGTCAAGGAAGATGATGCGGTTGCCTACGAGGAATTGGTACGGAAGTACCATCCTCGATTGGTGCGTTTAATGCGCAGCATTGGTCCTTCACCTGATCTTGCCGAAGACTTGGCCCAAGAGACCTTTCTACGCGTTTTTCGAGCTCGACATCGCTATGAACCTGGCGCCAAGTTTTCGACTTGGTTGTTTACCATTGCAGCTAACGTCGGGCGCAACGCCGCCAGACGCTTGGGACGCCGCAAGGAAGTCAACGAAGTCGACGCCCCCCGCAACCAAGACGCCTCCCACGCCGGACTACTGGCCGCCTCTGCACTCGAAGCCAGCGGGCTAATGCCTACCCGACTTGCCGAAGGCAAAGAACGTGGCGAACTGGTTCGCATGGCGGTGCAATCATTGGGCGAGCGGCAACGTACCGCACTGATGTTGTCGCGCTTCGAAAACATGAGCTACATCGAAATCGCCGAAGCGATGGACATGACCACTCCTGCGGTCAAGTCCCTGCTCAGTCGGGCGCGAGTGAATTTGCGTGAACTTCTGCAACCCTACATTGATACCGGTGTGGTTCCAGATGAGGTGCGATCATGAATACCACTGCACTGTTAAACGATGACCAACCGATCGATCCAGATGATGAGCTCCTGGTAGGCTACCTGGATGACGAACTCGATGATGCCACGCGAAACAAGGTCGAAAAACGCCTCTTCGATGACGAAGCTTTTCGCTCACGCTTGCAGTCGCTGCAAACCGGATGGGAATGGCTGGACGAAATGCCCGCCGAACTACCGGACGAGAAACTCGTCGAATCCACCATCGAAATCGTCATCGGCGACCTAACCAGCGCACTGCCGTCTCAGAACCCCAAGAAACTCCCCCGCCAATTGGCCTGGGTCGCCGGACTGGCAGTCACTGCCTTGATTCTCACCGGGATCGGCATCGTCGCCGGACGCAGCGGTTGGCGCAACGAACTGGATGACCTCGCAACCGCACAACATCTTGATCTCTACAGCTTAGAACCAAACTACCAGCTGTACCTCGAACTCGCACAGTACCCACGCTGGGTTGACATGGCTTCCACATTGCAATCGATCAAAGGAGCGCCGCTTGTTCCGTCGGTCGATCTGGACACCGTGCCTGTTTACGAACGGTCAGAAGCAATCAACAAACTCAGCCAGACCGAGAAGGACCACCTGCTTGCCAATCTCGACCGTTTCGAATTATTGGACCAACAAGATCGCGACAAGATTCGCCAGAACGCCATCAACTTGAAAAAGCACCCTCAGGCCAAAACCCTGATCCCAACGATGGAAATCGCCGAAGTCTGGATGGAATACCTAGATTCTGATACAAGAGACAAACTGTTTTCAAGTGACCCAGATGTGCGTCAAACCGCCATCGAACAAAGCATTGACGAAACACTCAGCCGTTTGGCAATGAACTGCGGTGAAATGATTAGTGATGAGTCAAGCGACCGCATCTACTTGTACCTGAAACTCTTGCTTTCCGACCGCCTCAAAGAGTTGCCGCCAGAATACATGTCACGCCGCCAAGCCTTGATTGACGAAGGCAACGGAGACATCATCAAACGGATCGATAACGCCGCAATGTTCTGGATGGTCGCCGGCCGATTGGCCTTCGGTCGAGGCCGACTGGGCTCCACGATGCGGAACCGAATGCCACCGCCACCGCCACCCGAAGGCTCGGCAAGGCTTGAACCTGCTAACGCTGGGCCGGCCAAGGGCCCCACTAGAGTCGGCGAGCGAATCCCACGCGGCGGGAATGGAAAACCAAGTGATTCACCCTCATCGCGGCGCGGAGGAATGCTGATCCGCGAGATCACTGAAGATGAACTCTACGGAATCTTGACCATCCTACCCGATGAAGCCCTTCAACAGCTTGAAGATATCGCCTCCTGGGCAACACCCTCGTTTCAAACACTGGCCACCGAAGAAGTGCTCAGGCGGTGGGCTCTCGAATCAATCAAGCGACAGCGTCTTGCCGTCTCGGGCGACAAAAGCGTGATCAAACGGTACCTCGATCAAAAAAATAGCGACGCAATGGACATGCAAAAACCAGATCAGTTTCTACAGGATCTCGAAAACCTGTTCAGCAGCGGCGCCATGCCGTAACGCAAAAAGCCACACTGCGATCCACACACAACACCCAAGCAACCCTTCCCGCAAGCGTGACGAAGGTGGACAAAGCTTCAAAGGCTTCGACGGATCTTTCGTAAGACGAACGCGGCAGCGTTTCAAGACGTCCGGAAGACGCAAGCCATAACTCGCTGCGATGAAGTCGTCTCTCCGGGGCACAAGCGATGTTGCTCACTGGGGTGAACGGACTCTTCACTCCGCATCCACGCGGCCAACGCTTCAAACAGGCATGCGAAGCACGGAGTCTCTGCGGTCAAATCTTCTCCGAAGGAGCATCGCATTGATCTCCGATCACGCCTCCGACTCTAAGAGGCCCGCCGGTGACACGATCATGCACCGCCAGCGGTTCGATGTCAATCCATGCCGCACCAAGTCAGCCTCTGGGCCAAATTCGAAGGGAGTCTCCACAAAGACAGCGTCGGCAGTGAACGCACGATCCCAGCGAGTCGCAAGGGGAGAACCACAAATTCCCGCCCCCGCTCACACACGCTCACACACGCTCACACACGCTCACACACGCTCACACACGCTCACACACGCTCACGGCAAGCCGCAATCTCAAGCGGGCACGCCGGTATCTCCACCTGTTGACACCGACCGCACATCCTAGTACATTCGGGTGGCCGGTGATATTTCGGACTGCAGCCGTGCAATATCCAGGATTCCGAGATATTCCCGGTTTCCAACCAACGTTAATTACTAGTTATGCGGCGCGGATGGGCCCTTTCTTTGGATGCGTTGTTCGCGGATCATTGGCGTAGACTGTTGCATTCGTTTGGGACGCCGCTGGTCAATTCTCGATCAACCTCGATTGGTTCAAATTGGAGCCGATCTTTGGTGCAAACTTTGGGATGCCCGAATTGCGACCGCTGGACTTTTCTGATCGCTTGACAACTCAAGTGCGAAGTGGGACACTGGGATCGGAGAACACAGGCTACTGATCCCAACGCTGGTCACTCGCGCTACTTGGTGCGAACTCGTCTAGCGGATCTGTGGATTGTTGGTTGCTCCAACAACAAAGCCGTGTCCCCGACCCGGCATAACAGAACGATGCACACGGAGCGGGGAAGGGGCGCGCGGCTTCGCTTCGCTCAACAAACTCATTCCTTCCCCGCCCGGTGATCTCGGGCCGTTATCCGACTCAGATGTATCTTGCTGGAGCTTTCAAATCCCGTTCATAGACATCACTCTAACGGACTGCTTTCGCTGCTCATTGAGCCGCGCGTTTTCCGCACCGATACTGGGTGACGCAACGCTGTATCTCAATGGATATCGCATGCAGCCCGCCATAGTTTCGTTTGATGATGACTCCACATGGGGTCAACCAAATGGCTTGCGATATCCAGTAACAAATGGGAACTTCTTAATCCCCAAGGGTCGTTTGCTAACGGATGTGATTCTGGATCGCGTAGAGAACTCAATGTGGCAATGGCAGATATCCGATTTCCGCGCGAAGAGCTTGTTCTTTACTAGCCACGCGATTGCGAAATGGAACGTAACTGAATCAACTGAGGGCACTGTTGATGTAGTGTTCTCTTACAGATATTTTGCTTCTCATTGGTCGGTATTTCCGGTGCTTTGGGGTTTTGCCGTCATTCAGGTTCGCGGCATGTTGCAGAACGCATTGACGGCCATCAAGCAGTATGCAGAATCAGACAAGCCGATGGTTTACACTTGATCGTCACTGTCGGATAACAATGTGATGCACGCGAAGCCGGTCTTGCGCGTCTTTTGAAAATGGATGATCAACCGTCCCGGCTCGGTGATCACGGACGTTCTGTGGCAAACAAAAAGGGTTCCTCTGTTGAAAGCATGGCTACTTTACAAAGACTCCGCGACCAGTCTCCATCCGGAGGCCTATGAGGTTCAACGGTTCGTTGAGACCGCGAGAGAGGATGGCATCGACTTGCAGGTCCTGCGACCCGAGCAATTCGATCTCACTGTGACACGCGAGGACAAGCGAAGCATCCTGATCGATGGCGAATCTGCCGCTTTGCCAGATGTACTCATCCCTCGAATGGGAGCAGGAACAACATATTTCGCCCTTGCCGTTATTCGACACCTAGAGCGATTGGGCGTCTACACCCTGAATTCCTCTCAATCCATTGAGACAGTCCGGGACAAACTCTTCACTCAACAGATCCTGGCGCAGAATAACCTTCCTGTGCCGAAAACCATGCTAGTGAAGTTTCCCATCGATGTTACGCTTGTTGAACAGCAAATCGGATTTCCCGTGGTTGTGAAAACCCTCGCGGGTTCACAGGGCAGCGGAGTTTTCCTTTCGGAATCAAAGTCTTCCTTTCGCGACCTGATGCAACTTATCGAAGCAACAAACAAGACTGCGAACATCATTCTTCAAGAATTCATTGAGCCGACTCGGGGACGGGATCTTCGGGTCTTCACGCTAGGCGGCCGTGTCGTTGCCTGTATGCAACGAACGGCTGCAGAGGGAGACTTCAAGGCGAATTTTTCCAACGGTGGATCTGTTGCAGAATTCGATGTTACACCGGAGATTGAATGGCTGGCAACACAAACGAGCCAGTTACTCAATCTTGATATGGCTGGGATCGACCTATTGTTCGCCGGTGATCACTTTAAAGTCTGTGAAGCGAATTCCTCTCCGGGGTTTGAGGGAATGGAATCCTGCTGCGACTTGAATGTGGCAGAAGCTGTTTTTCACTTCCTTCGTATCCGTCGCGGCGTGTTCCGCAAGGAAACCACAGAACAAAATGATGCACCCGAGTTGCCGTCGGGGCCGAATCAGAGTCCACCGTCACTCGCGGCAACCGGGTGATCATAGCCGTTCGTCGTATCAAATGAATCGCCACTTCTATCTTCTGGTCCTTTTTGCAACTACCGGATGCTTAGACAACGAAAACACGGACTCCCATGCTGATGAAACTGTGATGTTCTCCGTTCTAAACAAACCTGAATTCAAAGCGGCGTACGAACGCGCATTTACGCCGCTCAATTTCACCTCCGAGCAGGAGAAAGACGACTTCAGTGCTCGATTAGCGGAGGTCCGATCCGCCATTGCTGACTCACTCGCAACGAAATGGTTAACACCCAACGACTTCCAAGTATCTGGAGACTTTGACTACTGTTTCCATACCTGCGGTGGTGTCTACAGCAAGCGAATCTTCTGCGAGGAATACGTTTCCACCATCCTTGATTCCCTTGGCAAGGTGGATCCGGACGGAGAATGGACATATCACACAACTTGCGAAATCGCGACTAATCACCCGAATCCCAAGACTGCCGGTGATGCGCTCGAAATGCGCGGCGAGATGTTTTTTAGGGATGGGACTTGTTACATTAACGGTGATCGAATGAGACGCGACCATCGCACGCAGCTAGGGTGCCCGGACTGACTGAAACCGACGAACCATGGGATGCAACGGAGCGGCGGTGGTGCGGTTTCTCGTGAGATCAATGTCAACTCCCGCCGCCCGCTGATCCCGGACGTTCCCCGACTTAAGATTGCACATCGCAAATGAAGCTACTTCTTCCCTTCATCATGGCGCTCCTTGTAGCGACTCATCTCATCGCACAAGACAACGCGACGGATCAACGCAGCAAGACTGCGGCACATTCTGACGGTGGACTGTCGCAACGAGAGCCTAGTGAATCAGGTCTTCCAAATATTCGCCTGTCAAAAATTGACGGTCGACATTGGTTGATTGGTTCGGACGGAAAACCGTTTTTCGCGCATGGCATCACCCATGTTGGTAACGCTCGGTCGAAACATGACGCTATGGATGTTGCCACGGCCTGCAAACGACTCGGCTTCAACGCCTACGGTTATGGATGTCCACCGGAACTCCGGTCTGACATGCCCTATCTGGAAGGCTGGAATGACCTTGTGCCTATTTCGATGTACCGTGGCAAAGGTGGTCGCGGCGAGGGTGCCCACAAGTTTGTCGATATCTTTGATCCCAAAGAACAAACTCGTATCGCAGCCGGCGTGCAGGCAAACTGCGAGAAAAACAAAGACAACCCAAACTGCATTGGTTATTGCTGGACCGACTTGGCCACTTGGCCGCTGGAAAACCAAGCAAAAAGGAACTGGGTCGACTTCACTCGAAGCCTACCGCAAGATGCGCCTGGCCAGAAAGCGTACCAGAGGTTTCTCAACACTTGGGACGGTGAAGACGACAAGTCTCGCGATCAGGCCTTTCTTCGACTAATCGCTCGCGAGTACTTTCGCGTCATCGGTGAAGCAAACCGGAAGTACGATTCCGAGCACATTGTGTTCGGCGACCGGCTTTCATTTTACACTTATGATGCTGATGTCTTGAAAGAGATGCTTCCGTGGGTAGATGCGATCGCCTTCCAGCCACATTTCTGGGGACCTTACCCAAAGAAACAACTCGACGCGATCTATAAACTTTCGGGCAAGCCCATTTTGCTCTGCGATTTTTCGATCCGATTTAAGGACGGCGAAAAGGACGTTCGTAACTGGAAGCTGTCCGAAGATTCCATCGCCGCCGGAAAAGCCTACGCCGAATACGTGAAAGCAGCGATCGACACCGACTACATCCTCGGCGTATTTTGGTGCAACCCAATTGATAGTTCAAAAGGATTCGGCAAAACCGGCGTCAAGCAGGGATTCTTTGGCAACGGCCTTAGCGAGCGACCCGGTTTGCACGAGGCAGTGAGAAAACTGAATGCCTACCGCGACAAAGTTACGCCAGAAAGTTCAGCTGGACCTCCCGAGCTTAGATGAAACTCGGGGAACAAAGCGATGCACACGGAGCCGCCGACAGCGCGGTTTGCCAATGGAGAGCGTTCTCCGGCGGCCCGGTGATCGCAGGCGTTATGCGGCGCGGACGGGCCCTGTCTCTGGATGCGTTGTACTCTGGTCATTGGAATAGGCTGATGCAGGATTTTGGGATGCTGCTGGTCATTCGTGGGGCAATCTCGATTCGCTTAGGTTTGTGCTCGATCTCTGGTGCAAACTTTGGGATGCCCGAATTGTGACCGCTGGTCTTCACTGATCACTTGACAACTCTCCTGCGAAGTGGGACACTGTGATCCGAGACACCAGACTGCTGATCCCAACGCTGGTGCCTCGCGGTAACTGGTGCGAACGTGCCTAGCGGATCTGTGGGGTGTTGGCTGTTCCAACTCACCCGACGTGTCCCATACTCGCATAACCGAACGATGCACACGGAGCGGGGAAGGGGCGCACGGCTTCGCTTCGCTCAACAAACTTATTCCTTCCCCGCCCGGTGATCTCGGGGCGTTATGCGGCGCGGACGGACCCTGTCTTTGGGTGCGTTGTTCTCTGATCAATGGAATAGGCTAGTGCATACCTTTGGGATGCCGCTGGTCAATTCTCGATCAACCTCGATTGGTTCAAATTGGAGCCGATCTTTGGTGCAAACTTTGGGATGCCCGAATTGCGACCGCTGGACTTTTCTGATCGCTTGACAACTCAAGTGCGAAGTGGGACACTGCGATCGGAGAACACAGGCTACTGATCCCAACGCTGGTCACTCGCGCTACTTGGTGCGAACTCGTCTAGCGGATCTGTGGATTGTTGGTTGCTCCAACAACACAGCCGTGTCCCCGACCCGGCATAACAGAACGATGCACACGGAGCGGGGAAGGGGCGCGCGGCTTCGCTTCGCTCAACAAACTCATTCCTTCCCCGCCCGGTGATCTCGGGCCGTTATGCGACAAGATGATTCGTGAATGACTCCCCCCGACTAAATCCCGAATCCGTCCGCATCCCGGATGAAGATGGATGGTGCGACCTTTGGCACACACACTTTGATTGGAGCGGTGACGGGAATTGTGGAACCGCGGAGCGAAGACCGTTCATTCAACAACTTATGCAGTTCTTTCACGACGTTGAAACGCACACATCGACCTGGACGAAGCCGAATCAACAATGGATCGTGATCGACGAAAACGATTCAAGCCAAGACGCCGTATATTTGCACACACCAAACCCAAACCGAGATAATTTCCCATACACTTTTGATGCTGTTGAATGGGGTGTTGATGTCCCGGATTGGCTGAACGACCTCATCGACACCCAGACTCACGAATTTGGTCGCTGCATCTTCAACGATGCTACGACGTTCTGGGTTCGCCGTCGAAGTGTCGCATAACAATTGCGTGAACCCGCGTTGTGGTCGGGCCGTTTCGGAATTTAGCGTCACTCGCCACAACCGGGTTACGCAATTCGTTATCCGCAACAACAAATGTCACCGATAGGTTTGCGATGTCAGAAGTGCAAGTTTACGACAAGGCGAAGTGGCACATCGAAGGTCGATATCCCAAAGGGCTTCCTGAATCATGCGCGTATACCCATGGAGGATTCCTGATCGCGTGGCTCCTGCGGCAAAACTTTGTCAGCGAACGTTGCCTTCGCGATCATTCTGAAGCGTTCAGTGACTTCACTACCTGCCAAAAATCTGCTGGGGAACTCAACCAGTCTCTCGACGGCGTACTCGATAGTGGTATGTTGACTGACCAAGGCAATCGTTTCGCATCAGACTACATTGACGAGTCGTATCTTGAGGATTACACGCTGCTCTTCGAGTTTACGTTCCCTAACGTCTACGATGTGACTGATAACGAAGAGCATCTTGAAATGGTGTGCGAGATGCTCGACACCATCTATTCCGAATGGTTAGAAGAGAACCAACACTGACGAATTGCGGATAACAAAAAAATGCACCCGAGTCGCGAAGTCGGGCGTTTCGACAATTGAGAATCTCTCGTCGCGACCGGGTGATTTTAGACGTTCTGCCATAAAACACTCTGACACGAGTCTCTCATGATCGAATTCATTCGCCGCTTGTTTGGTAATGACGTCGCTAGCGAGGTTGGGCCGCCCACTGGCAAAACCGGAAACGAATGGGACGAAAGTGACTTCGACGGCCACGATACTCCGCTTGCCGTATCCGGGGGACCGGAGTTCGTCGCATTCTGTGTTCAACAAGGCACATGCGAATTGAATGGCAAAGTTCTCGACAAGTTCAAAGAGATCATGAAGAAGTATCCGCTTCCAGAGGAAGATAACGACGACGAGCTCGATGACGATTACGATGCTCAAGATCATTTCGCCGTTGTGGTGCGACAGGGGCTTATCGCTGCTGGGCTGGTTCCCCCTGGCGATCCAGAGCGGTACCAATACAAGATTGCAATGGGTTTCATCCACTACGCTGAATAATCAGAGCAAGGGGCAGAACAAAAAAATGCACCCGAGTCGCCGAATCGGGCGTTTTGACAATTGAAGATTCCTCGCGGCGACCGGGGGATCGGTAGCGTTATGCGGACAGAGCGTTGAGCAACTATCGAGAATTTATCCGTAGCGAAATGCCAGATTGCTTTGACGAACTTGTCAACGCCGTCGTGCCATTCGTTGGCGCAGAAACGCAACGTTGCGAGGAAGAATCGATCCCTATTGGTGATTCCAAATTTTGTGGTGAACCAGACCTTCCTCCGAATTTTCAATGGCCGCAGTCATCCGATGGCCCATGTCACTTTGTTTGTCAATTGAATCTTGCGCAGCTTTCATCGTTTGAATCAATCCACCCATTACCACCGTTGGGTTTGTTGTCATTCTTCTATCACGATGCCGAAGGGCATCCAGAGGGAGCCGATTCCGTTGTTCACTACTTTAGTGACACCCAGCTTCTAGTACGCACTCCCGTGGTTCCTGACATTCGATTCGGCATGCAATTCCACCGCGACCACCAGTATGCACGGAACTTAAGTTTCGGCCAGAGATACGTGATCGAAGAAGATGAATTTTCCAACGATGATCGACTGGCCGATTTCGTTGACAGATTCAACAACCGATTCGCTCGAGCAACACATCGATTGTTCGGCCTCCCCAGATATTGGACGAAACCGGATTGCGAGCACATCACACTTGGTAGTTTTGGCGAATGGGCGGATCGGATCAATTTCTCCGTTCCGCTTTCCGGTCTTAACGAGCTGAACTTTTCGGCATTGGAAGTTGACTACTACTGCACATAGTCGATAACAAAGCCGTGAACCGGGGCACTCAAAAACGCGGCAGCTGAAATCAGAGTCTTCTGTTCGTGCTCGGTTACGGCAGGCGTTGAACTTAATCGCAGTCGTCTTTGCTGTTGGCTTGTTTGATTGCGTTGCGTTGCATCGTTGTTGATGATGGCGTTGGTTTCTTCTGTTTGCTCTTTTGAACTGTCTGGTTGGGTTGCCCGTTTGTAGGCGCGAGGCTCCTTCACCAACCGTCTTTCTTGGCTGTTTTCGCAGTTCCAACTTGCGCATTTTCAGGCCCGCAGCACCCTTGTTCTGAACGCAACAAGCATGTCGCTTGATGGTTCATTGAGCCCCCTTCAGAACAAGGATCGCACCTCATGATGTCGCACAAAAAACGCTCTTGCCCAGTCACCAAACGCTTGGCAGAAGACATGACCATTCGAAACATGGCCCAAAACACAATCGACGCCTACACCTACCATGTGCGCTGCTTCGGCAACTTTATCCAAAAACCTCTCGACAGCGTACTAGACGGGGACGCACCCTATGCTGCCCACCCTATGCTGCCCGCGCGCTCGGCAAGGCAATCGTACGGGACGATCGCGCGAGCAGGTACCGTTGACGCTTTCGACCGACGAGTTCGTTCGCCGCTGGTGCTTGCATATCCAACCGCGGCAGTTGACCAAATCACGATGTTTTGGCGGCTGGAATCATTCGAAGCGAAAGCGTTACCAAGCGGTGATGGCGGCTTGCATTGAAGTGGATGAATGTTCGCGGGAGAACGACTTGCAGTCGACTGATTCGAGCATCGATTCAGCGACACAGGCCGATCTTGGGAAGCTCAGTTGTGAGTCCTGTGGCAGTGAATCGTTGACACTCAGTGCGTTGTCTCCCAAGCCGAGTTGGTCCAAGGTATTGGGCTTAGATTCGCCGTGTAGCCCATGGTGGTGGGACGAGAGTCAAGAAAGGCATGAAAAACAGCAATGGGATGCAGCGATGGGTGCAGGCTTTTACGACTGGTACGTCGCGGAGGTATTAAGGCCGCCTGAAAGTGCAAAGGAAACCGCACCGCCGATCACAGCAGCGGTCACACAACTTTTTCTGCCAGGTCTCAACTGGCAACCAGAATCGACTGGCAATTATTTCGCCGACTCGTTCTAATCAGTCCTTCCACGTCGCAACACGAAAGCGACAAACTTCAACGCACGATCTATCCCGGCACACTCCGTGCCCGGATAGATCGCATTTCGTTAGCCAGCTCATTTGAGCATAGCCACTACATGGAGTCTTACAAATGCATTCACGACGTATAGTCTACATGGTTTGTCCCCTTGTCTGGCTCACTTGTTACTCAGCTGCCGAATGCGCCGAGCAAAATCCGACTGAAGCGTCAGCGATTGCGTGGGTGAAACAGAATAAAGGTACAATCGTCCGAGATGAGAGACATCCCGATCGTCCAGTCGTTGAAGTCGACGTCTGCCGGCAGGACTATGGTCGTGAGCAGAATGTCGACGACAAGGGTCTGGAGCAGTTGACCGCGTTTCCGAATCTTAAGATCCTGAACCTCACTGGCTCAAAAGTCACAGACGAGGGCATGGCGATACTGACCATGTTCAAGAAGCTGGAAAAACTGGATCTGAAGAACACGAAAATCACCGACGAGGGGATCAGGAAACTGGCTCCACTGACGTCGTTGCGTATTCTTTCTCTCGGTGACACGCAAATAACCGACGCAACGCTTGAATTGCTCGCACGGAATCAGCAACTGGTCAAATTGGAACTTCCGAGCACGAAAATCACCGACGCCGGGTTAAGACATCTGGAGTCAATGCCGAATCTTACTTCATTGTCGGTGTATCACACAGAAGTGACCGACGCTGGTGTCAAGACTCTGGCACGCCTCAAGTCGCTGCGCAAACTAGACCTCGGCTGGAACGACATCACGGACGAGGGGGTGAAAGAAATGGTCGCTTTGCCGCAATTACGATATCTCTCACTTTATTATACGGCCACCACCGGCACGGGCCTGAAGCATGTTGCCAGGCTCAAGACGTTACGCCATCTGGATCTTGAAGGCACAAACGTGACCGACGTTGGCCTTAAAGAATTGATCGGCCTTACTGAGTTAGAATCCCTGACTCTCCGCTCCACGAAGATTACCGATGACGGCATGCGGCACCTAACGCAACTAAAGAGCTTGCAGCGTCTAAATCTTTACGAAACGGCGATCTCGGATGTTGGAGTCAGCGAATTGGCTTCCAGCGGGGACGTGCGGAAGAGTCTTGAGTGGCTGGCATTGGGGAGGACCAAAGTCAGCATTCACGGGCTCACACTGCTCAATCGTAAGATGGGTGAATGCGGAGTCTCGACTGGATTCATTTATTGAGCAATAGAATTGAAACTGGCTAACCATCGCATGCACCGGAGCGGCGGTGGCCAGCGGGTTCTGAAATCGCAATCAACTCCCACCCCCCGGTGATACGGGTCGTTGAACTTAATCGCAGTCGTCTTTGCTGTTGGCTTGTTTGATTGGGTTGCGTTGCATCGTTGTTGATGATGGCGTTGGTTTCTTCTGTTTGCTCTTTTGAACTGTCTGGTTGGATTGCCCGTTTGTAGGCGCGAAGCTCCTTCACCAACCGTCTTTTCGGGCTGTTTTCGCTGTTCCAACTTGCGCTTTTTCAGGCCCATCGCCCCCTTGTTTTGAACGCAACAAGCATGTCGCTTGATGGTTCATTGAGCCCTCTTCAGAACAAGGATCGCATCTCATGATGTCGCACAAAAATCGCTCTTGCCCAGTCACCAAACCCTTGGCAGACAACATGACCTAGGCAGCCATCGACGCCTACACCTACCAGGTTTCAGGGGACGGTTTCAGGGGACAGTCCCGGTCAGGCAAGATTGCTTGATAGCAAATGGGATTGATTCGTCATTTATAAGCGGAAGCGTATTGGCGATTCTAGAGATTGGCTCTTCGAGTTGTAGGAATTTCAAGGTCGAGAGTCGGTAGACGCTTGACTGCTGTTCGCTTGGTTCTTAGAACAATCTAGATGTTTCAGGGTGTGAAGATCCGCCCTTTGATTAAACGCATGGTACTGGCAGGTACGCGTGGCTTGGTCCTGCTGCTTTTCCTTAGGAACCTTGCGTTTATGTGTCGTGACCCTCGTTCAGAGGTGCTCGATCCTCATCAGGTCGAAGCGGTGCACCTCTATAATCGGACCATTGATGGCCTTTATCTCTTAGGCAAAAATCCAGACACCGGCGAGGACTTTTCCTATCGCCAGGGCTGGCTGGTGGACAAAATGAACCAGCTGTTTGCACACCTGTGCATTGAGCTGCTCAGTTATGGCGTGCTGTCGAATCACTATCACCTCAACGTTCGCACTCGGCCCGACATTGCTGCGTCTTTGACCGATCGCCAGGTA
>CP036272.1:3321085-3363173 GCA_007745635.1 Stieleria bergensis | reverse complement strand
GCACCCTTGCTAGACGGGGACGCACCCTTGCTAGACGGGGACGCACCCTTGCTAGACGGGGACGCACCCTTGCTAGACGGGGACGCACCCTTGCTAGACGGGGACGCACCCTTGCTAGACTGGGGCAGTGAATCGTTGACACTCAGTGCGTTGTCTCCCAAGCCGAGTTGGTCCAAGGTATTGGGCATGGATTCGCAGTGAAGCCCATGGTGGTGGGGCGAGAGTCAAGAAAGAAATGAAAAGCAGCAATGGGATGAAGCGATGGGTGCGGGCTTTTACGACTGGTACGTCGCGGAGGTATTAAGGCCGCCTGAAAGTGCAAAGGAAACCGCACCGCCGATCACAGCAGCGGTCACACAACTTCTTCTGCCAGGTCTCGACTGGCAACCAGAATCGACTGGCAATTATTTCGCCGACTCGTTCTAATCAGTCCTTCCACGTCGCAACACGAAAGCGACAAACTTCAACGCACGATCTATCCCGGCACACCCCGTGCCCGGATAGATCGCATTTCGTTATCTGTTGTTGGAATTTCTTCGTCATTGGAGTGTTCTATGTTGCGCATTACCACCGCCCTCCTGCTCCTCTGCTTTGTCGCCGAGTCTCGGGCGCAAGACAAGGCCCGAATGGCGACCGGGGAACATTCGCTGATTGCAACATTCGACGAGCAAGACCCTCGCCGGAATTTCTTCCACGACGTAAAGGTTCACTCCAGATCAGAACGGCTCACCCTGGTTGTGCTGGACGATATCGCAAAGAAAGAAGAAAAAGCTGATTCGAAGCCAGCGAAAGGCGGCTTCGGCGATCCATCGGAAGATGGCACAGCGAAGTGGCCCGCCCGACCACTGGGACAAAGTCCTTGGCTTTCCACTCAGCGAAAGCTTAATGGGACTGTCGATGCTGAAGGAAGGATCCGTTTCGGGGGCACCACCACTCGTGATGGCAAGCTCGTCTCCCTTCATTTTGTTGGTCGCTCGTCATTTGCTGGTGCAGCTGGAAAAGTTTTTCTTTTGTCGGCGAAAGAGCCCGTCGTGGAGGGAACGTGGAAACTCAATCATCCATTCACCGATGGTGGCCTGATCCCTGGCTTCAACGGTGCGAGCAACCCCATCGGGAGATAGAAGCCACCGACGAAGCAGATCACAGAGCAATGCACTCGGAACCGCGAAGCCGATCTGTTTCAGAGTGGACAATCAACCGTCGCGCCCGGTGATTGCGGGCATTATTCGCTTTTGCGGATGCACATTTATCGCCACCGCTCGGCGCACAAACGATGCGATGTCCGAGGTCCCGGATCGGGAACGCTAATTATCACTAATCGATTAGGTCTGATTCGAGCGCATTCGTGTTCTGCGATTGCCTGCATTCGCTTCTGACGCTGAGGAATTGATCCACCGACCAGCGCCGACCATGACTCGACGATTCAAGCGCTGCACCGAAGGCACGAAGTCGAGGTTCGCGTGTAGGGTGAATCCCACGGCTCGGCGCACAAACGATGCGATGTCCGAGGTCCCGGATCAGGAACGCTAATTGTCACTAATCGATTAGGTCTGATTCGTGCGCATTAGTGTTGTGCGTGTGCTGCGATTGCCTGCATTCGCGTTTGACGCTGAGGAATTGATCGACCGAGACGCGTCGACACCAACGCTGAAACCCAGGCTGCTGAATGCAACGCCCGCTGGCCCATTGAAATTTGAATCGGGTACACTGGGAACGTCCGGCCAGCGCCGACGGTGACTCGACGAACCAAGCACAGCAGCGAAGGCGAGGTTCTCGTGAATTCAAATCATTCGCGTGCCACGGTGAATGCAGTCGTGATTCAGCCAAATGATCGGCAAACAAAAGCCAGGAATTGGTGACGCAGATAATGTGCAATGTGGGCTTTTATTGGCAGAGGATAGACCGACATGAACACCGAAAATTCGCGAGGGTCATTTTTGAAATTTTCAATACGTGACTTGATCACCGTGGCGACGTTCGTCGGCATCTCTTTAGCTCTTGTCATCAGTCGCTTCGACGTACGAGCATTGAAAACCGAGCTTAAAATGTTGTCTTCGGAACCATCTTTGAAAGTTCCTTTTAGTGATCCAACCAACACGAGTTACGCTGGGAGATTCTCGATGACGTCGGTGGGTGAATTTTACCCCAAGAACTATCTCTTTGATGCAAAACCAAGTGTGGCATACGAACTGATTGACTCTGATGGAACCAAAGTCTACGGTGGCGCGGTCCCGATTGATGTTAAATCCAAAATCTTTACGCTCAGAATTTCCCCGGCGTCTGAGTTGGACGGAGGGCTGTACGCTGTCAAGTTGATTGCGCTCGATGGCGATCAGGAATTGGTGGAGCAGTTCAGCGTTATTCGCATAACTGATTGAATCCAGTCCTCAGGTCTGACGTGCAATCGAATTACTGAAAATCCTAGCCACACAACCAATGAACGTCCCACGCGAGAACCACTGCGGGAAAAGGGGGTTGTTCAAATTCCAAACGAATGGGACTTCTGATCTTTTCCTGATCCCCAATTGAAAATATCGAAACGATCGTTGCTGAAATGATTCACTCCTTTTTGGGATTGGCAAACGCTGGATCACATTCGAAGTGGCTGTTCACTCGTTCCGGCAGGCTTACAGACGTTCGCCGACTAAACTGCGTCACAGAAAATCGTCTCCGAGTCTTCTCCTAACGGTAACCGCTAGCCATGTGGATGCACGCAACCTGCTACCTTGAGTTCAACACTCCGGTGGCAACTCCATTCTTGTTCATGCTGCGACCGCGCAGTGGGTGGCAGCAGTGGGTCAGTCGCGAACAGTACGTTCTAACGCCCAGCGTGCCGGTGGTCGAATTCACCGACACATTTGGGAATCTTTGCCAACGTTTAGTGGCGCCAGCTGGAAGGTTCTCGGTGCACACGTCGGTTGATATCGAAACTGCCGAAGCCTCTGATACAGCAGCGGGGGCTCACTTTGTTGAGGTACAGCAGTTGCCTGACGACACGCTTCCGTTTCTGCTGCCAAGTCGCTTCTGCGAAGCGGATCGTTTCAGCGAGATGGCGGCGTCCATTGTTACGGGCTGGGCGCCGGGGTACGACCAATGCACCGCAATTGTCGATTACATTCGCCAGACGAAGCGGTATGCACCCGGGACAGGGCAGGAGATAAACAGCGCGTGCGAAGTTAACGAGAGGCATCAGGCTGTCTGCCGAGACATGGCGCATTTAGGCATTGCCTGTTGTCGTGCGCTTTCGATTCCGGCGCGAATGGTCGTGGGATATTTCGAGCACCTGCAACCGATGGACCTGCACGCTTGGTTCGAGGCCTATGTCGGAGGGCGGTGGTACACGTTTGATCCAACACAAGGGGACCATCAAGGTGGACGTGTGGCGATCGCCTATGGTCGAGATGCGGCTGACGTCGCCATCTACACCCAATTCGGCGACCCGGTAGAATTGCTTCGCATGGATGTGGCAGTCGAGCGAATGGATGAACCGTCCTACTGAGATTGTTACGCATCAAATCCGCGAACCAAACAATGCACCGGGCGGCGCGGTGCTTTTCGTTGGACAATCTCTCGTCGCCGCCCGTTGATCTCCGGTCGCTATTCGTAAGAAGAACTAACGCATGAAAGCCAAAGAACAGTTTTCAATTCGACACCTGCTGCTCTCTACCCTGGTGGTCGCATTCCTCGTAGCAACGCCGATGAGTGCTCACCGGGTGGTGTTACCGCGTCTTGGGGCGGGGATCGCATGGATTGCGTACAATGGCTTGGTTCTGGCAACGGTCGCCTATCCGCTCTGGCATTTCAGCGGACGTGGATTGGTCGTACCAAGCATCGCCCTGTTGTTTTTCGTTGTCAACTTTGGTCCAGAAGTCGCCACGGTCGGTGACTTCCTTATCACGGGCAACAATGACGCTACTGGCTCCTGGCTTGCTGAGCGGGGACTCGACTACGATCCGTTGCTGAGTATCCCGTGTTGGTGCTCGATTGCAAGCAGCGGATAACAAGGCGGTGGTGCGTTCAAGTCAGTAGAGAGTCATTCCCCGCGGCCCGCATATCACAACCGCCGTCCGGCTAAACAGCACACTCACTTCGATTCAAAAGGACTCCCATGGCTGACGAAATCAAGATTCAGGAAATTGTAGAGTTTCTCCTTAAACATGGTGACGGATACGATGCAGACGAAGCTCGTGAGGCAGCCAAACAGTCGATCGAAGAAGGGCAACCCGTCGTCGAGACGATGTGCCTACAGATGCTCGCGGAACATGTCTTGGCCAGAATCCATGACCCGTCGTGGATCATTTCACGCGCCAACGAACCTGACTGTGAAGACTCAGAACTACTCAAACGATTGCTTGACTCTGGTGCATCAGCCGCTGATCTCGCACTCTTTGCCAGAATGTCACAACGGGAGTACTTAAGCAACTTGGGCTGTATTCTGGATGGCGCTGGCCTCTACGACACTCCGAGCTTGCCACACGAAGAATTTCGCATCTTCGCCGTAAACGATGAAGATCAACCAACAGCCATGATTGATGAACTTCACGAATCGCTGGGCTTTTCAGGTTTGGAAACCGAAATGGAGCTTTCTCGTCAAGCTGAACGGGACTCCGATAACGCCGGATCATAAAGAATGCACTGGACTCGCGAAGCCTGGCGTATTCAAATAGAAAATCACTTGACGCGCCCCAGTGACTTTAGACGTTAGGCCAATGAAAGACATTACGACGAATCCCTACCGTTCGTCTTCATCTGCCCCGCAAGGACGACACCGACCGCTGGCGTGATTCCCGGCATGTTGAGAGGTAGCGGTCGGCGTGTTGGCGGCATTCGCATTTTGGCTTGAATTGAAATTCAGGCGACACGAGAGCCGCGACTGCGAAACTGAGTGTAACGTTCGAAGGTGACCTTCACGATGCCGACAACCGCCAGAGCCATGACGTTCACAGGTGCGCGGTTTATGAAGTGGGAGATCTTTTGTTCGTCCCCCGTGAGTCGGACCGTGAGTTGGACCAAACGCAAAAAGTCTATCCGTAGAATGAGAGTCAAGATGGAATCATTTCGCACACGACGTTTTCGATGGCTCCTCGCTGCAGCCATCGTTCTGGCGTGCACGCCTTTGCCGAGTTTGATTAGTTCTGCCGCAACGCGGAACCAGGCGAGTTCTCTTACCATTTCTACGCTGCTCGTCTTGGACACCGATCACGAGAAGATCGTGAAGTACACGGTGCAGAGTGATGAGAGCTTCTATGCCACCGTCGATCATGGACAGGGGCACACAGCGGCTGCATCAGGCTTCGACAGCAAGACAAAGAAGCACTACGTCGGGATTACCGTACTCCTTGACCACATTGACTCGCGCCAGTGTGTGAAGGAGTTGCTGCGTGTTGGAAACGTAGGAGGACCTTCAGTCATGCCGGTTCTCGAAAATGACTCGTTGGTCAAAGAAGCCAAGATTTTCCGTCCTGAAGGCAACTATTCATTTGATCAAGCAGTTCACCTGCTAAAGTGGAACGATCGTCGTTACCAGTAAACTGTCGAGCGTTAGATAACGCGCTGACGCGTGCGGAAAGCAGTTCAGTTGGGAGGGTCCCATCTGCAACCTAACAGCGCCATGATCACGGAGTACTTAACAGCGCCGCTCCTGTCCCAAAACTATTCTGTTTGCACCCGGTGAACTTGGACGTTCGCTGGACGAGGTCACCGTAACATTGATGCCACCCACACGAGGAAGACGAATGATCAGCCGTGCTTTGATCGCCACGTTGTGCTTGGTCATCGCCGGATTGATGGCATCGTGGTTTGTCGCTGGCGCACTCGTCGCTCCTAGCCCTCGTGAAATCGGCGATCCACCACGCGACTTGAACGCAACTGCGTTCATCGTGAACAGCGATTCTGGTTCAAAGATTTCAGGCTGGCATACTCAACCCGATTCGAGCCACGGAGTGATCGTGTTGCTCCACGGCATACGGGGTTCGCGATTGTCGATGTTGGATCGCGCACGGATGCTTCATCATGCGGGATATGCGACAGTGATGATCGACCTCCAGGCACACGGTGAGAGCTCTGGGGACGCAATCACGGCCGGATACCTGGAACAACACGACGTTCGGGCCGCTGTGAAATTCGCGCGACATCAACACCCGCTGAGCCCATCGGCGTGATTGGCGTTTCGCTCGGCGGCGCGGCGGCTCTGCTGGCGTCCCCTTTGGACATCGACGCTCTCGTGCTGGAATCGGTCTATTTGGATATTCATCACGCCATCCACAATCGTGTCACCGCAAAACTTGGCCGGCTCTCATCGATTCCCGCTTCGCTGCTACTCATGCAACTCCAACCTCGTCTTGGTATTTCGCCGACAGAGCTTCGCCCCATCGACCACATGCCTCACATCGAATGTCCGGTCTACGTTGTATCCGGAGCGGAGGACCAACACACCACCGAATCGGAAACGCAAGCAATGTTTTCCGCTGCATCAGATCCCAAACAGCTTTGGTTGGTCGATGATGCTGCACATGTGGACCTGTTGCGTATCGATTCAATTGAATACCAACAACGGATTGTCGGTTTTCTGGACCGCCACCTCCGCAACGATAACAATGAGGCTGGCAAGCCATCCGATGCAAGCGAGCAGCAAAGTCGGGAGTTTTGAGTTCGATGATCCACCGTCGCCGCTGGCTAATTGCTACCGCTCGTCAGATCAAGACTTGCGTGAGCGAAAGACGCGTGGTCGAGGTCTTGGCTGGCTTCTTGGAAGGACTTGATTCATGCAGTGATCCAGGTTGCTTGCTGCGACGGATCTCGTTGGTGGGAAACGTGCGTGGTCGATTATGACCACGAAAGAGACGAATGACGCGAAAGAGTTCATGCAGGTGTTGAGTCTTGCTTGGTGCACACATTTTCCCTGTCTATGGCTCGATTGGCTTTGCCTTCAATCTTGTTGATCTGAGAAACTACAGACGCTTGGTCGCAAGATAGAGGTCTGATGAGGATCAACTCGATCACCGTTGGAAATGAAACGTCGAAGGGCAGAGGCATCTTCGGGTGCTGCTTTTTTCCCTTCGATGTTTTCGCGATGCCCATGAATTTCGGCCATTGTGCCCGATCTTACCGACAGCAAGCCGCAACACGGTATTAACCACCGAGCAAGAAATTCCAATTCCCGTCAAACCAAAACAAACTGGCTCGCAAGCATTCAAGCTTCTCCGGCAGAATAAGAGTTGAAACACAGCGGAAGCGTCCCAACCGATTGTCATCGTACTCGCAATCTTCACGGGTGTTGCTTGAGCCGTCGCTCCTTTGCTAAACTGGCAAAGGGCAATCACGACGCGAAAGAAGTCCCCAGTCAACGGCGGTAGAAGCGTTACGAAGTGACGCAACGGAATTGGGTGGTGCTTGCTTCGACGATGAAGCCGTTTCGATGGTTCGGCTTCCCCACGCCGTCCGCTCTGAAAACTCATCCATTTTGCAATCTGTGGCACAGTGCCGAGGCCTTCGAAACGGAGGCGATCTCGGTGCTGGCCCAAACGATCAATTTAACATGACAAACTCCCAAGCACGACGACTCGCCTGCGTGGTTGCTGCGACACTTTTGGCAGCAACAGCCATTTTTGCTTTCATGCTACTGCGGGGTCCATCGGGCAGGGAGTTGAAAACGGGAAAAATCGAAACCGCCGCCCTCGGCACGACGATCTATCACCTCCAGGATGGATGGCTGATTAAGGGGCTAGAAGCGGAGCTTGGCACAACTGGGACCAAGACCTGGTTGATCCTGGTTGCGAACAGAGAGTATGGAACTCGCTTCGATGTGGTTCCCGGTGGAGTGGAATGGAAATCCGACGACACCGCATGGGCCCTATCGACCAAAGGCCAACTTCGCGAGGCAAGCACCGAAAAGGCGTGGTGGGTAACGGGTGTGAATGTCACTGCCCCGCGTACGACGACCGGCATGTTGATGGACAATGACTTGTTAGCAGCGGTGAAGCGTGCTCCTTCGGAATACAGCGTCTACGACCTCTATGAACTGCGCGGTCCGAAGGTGGAGCGTCCCACTCGCTAATAGCACAGCGTGCATTTGCGACCCTCTTTACTGCGGCCATTACGTGTCATCGGGCCAAAGGCAGTTGCAAGTGAATGAGGCTGGTGGCGTCGTGCTTTCGCGTTCGTCTCGTTCATCGTTGTTTTAGTCTCTGGCCTGACCTGCGTGAGTGGAAAGGTTGGGTTATTTGTGACGGAGGTCAGTGTGGTGAATTGGTTGGGCTTTTTGTTCAACCCCTTTGGAGCAGTTGGCGGTGTTTGTCAGATTGACCAAAGTGCGCTGCGATCATCTTAGCATTGCTGTGAAACAGCTTCTGCGCTCGGACAATGCGAACTGAAGTGAAGCGATCATGCGGCGAGTGGTTCCGGGCTGAGATCAAGCCGCTGAGATCAAGCCGAGGTACAATGGATTCCGTTGACGCGACCTGACGCAAGGTAGTTGCTGCCGCCGCTTTGCGGATGGGATTTGAGCGATCTGGTTGCAGGACTGTTACAACCGCTTTTGCCGTGATTGGATGCGTCGATATCTGTTGCCAATTGGAATCCCCTTTGAGACAATGGGGCAGTGCACATGGATCACGTGCATCGTCGCCGCGATTCTTGAGCCTGCGTTCAACGTTTCCGAGACACAACGCTGTTTCCACCGCGACGGATTGATGACTGAGCTTCTCCGAACTCTCTCCCACGACACGCGATGAAACGAATTGCCAACCTTTTTGAAGTGGCGGTGATTCTCTCGCTCCTCTCCGTTCTGGCCGGACTGCTAGGCAAATATCATCACCTCCTTGATCTTGGGGCCCATCTGCGACTTCAAGCGACCGTCACGTTACTTATCTCGGGACTCGCTCTTCGTTGGCTCAAGCGGCCTAAGTACTCCAAAGCGGCACTATTCTTTGGCGTCGCTTTCTCGCTGTTGCTAGGGCCCTATTTCAGCTTCAGCTCAACCACGAGCGAGCAACAACATCGACTGTTCCTGATGAATGTTCTCACAAGCAATGCTCGAAAGGCGGAGGTGATATCTCTGATTGAAGGAACCAACCCCGATTTCGCGATCTTGCTGGAAACCGACGCGACGTGGATCGAACAGCTTGATGAGGCGTTGCTGGCAGAGTGGCCACATCACATACACATCGCTCGCTCCGATAATTTCGGCATTGCACTCTACAGCAAACTCCCGTTTTCATCGTGCGACACCATCGATTACTCGACGAGCGTTCCGACGCCTTCGATTCGCGCTAGTTTCCAGACCCACAAAGGCCTGCTACGGGTCATCGCAACGCACTCACTGCCACCGATGAACTCCGTATCGTTCACTGCTCGCAACGAACTATTCGCTGAACTTGCGAAAGATGTCAGGCAGCATGGGGCCGACACCACAATCGTTGCTGGTGATTTCAATTGCACGCCGTGGTCACCGTGGTTCAAGACGCTGTGCGCAGAATCGACACTTCACAATTCCATGCGTGGCCAGGGCTTAGGCATCTCCTGGACGCCATTCGGATTCCGAATTCTGGGCATTCCGATTGACCACGTTTTGGTAGGTCGTATGATCAATGTCACCCGAAGGCATGTCGGTGACGTTGCTGGATCAGATCATCGGCCAGTCACCGTGGACTTTTCGATCGTTCAAACACCAGCGGCATCATTCTGATTTCCACGGGGCTGAATGGTACAGACTGCATGGGACGGACTTCGGCCATTTGTTCTCAATGCGTTTTTGTTGCATTTACTCCTGGTCGATGATCTGACACCGTTGTACCGAGACAAACAAATCACTGGAGAGTCGAGATGCGATTTCGCTTGCTACTTCGTAGGCTTTTTACAGGTGCCATTTCGATGTGCATGCTTGTTCTGCAGGACGTTCCCGCAACTTCAGCGGAACCAGAACTTCCATTCCTTCAAGTCGGAAAAGACTACCACATAGGATTTCCCAAGGACCGCAGCCCCTTTGTGTACTCAACGAGCGGTATCACCGAGTCGTATGAGAAACGCCCAGATGGCACCAAGGCCAACAGGCGGCCAGCGCAATGGAGCATGAATGTTACGCTGGACATTTTTCACGTCACCCAACTGTCCGCAGGTTCGTGGATACTGGTGGAACACCCTGCATCCCCCAAAGACTACGCGTTGTGGGTTGGAAAACATCGCGCTGCTCTACGGTTGACGAATGCCGACAATCTGGACGCCGAGTCGTTGGCAATCAGCAAAACGTATGCTTCGAAGGAGATTAGAACCACGCAAACATGGATCAATCTAGACCATGCTGTCACCATCAAGCCCGTGTCAAAAGAGTCACTTAACATGACGACGCAATAGGCGGCGTCACGGTTAGGTGAACCAGCGGGACCATTCCAGGCTAACCAGAGTGTGCTGGTTGCCGCTGGGCTATGGTGTGCCAAGCGCTAGCGACTGTGACTGTCGTGCTTGGCAAAGATCATCTTGCCTGCATTGGTCTGCAGTGTGCTTGTCACCTGCACAGGCAAGTCTTGACCGATCCGGTTACGACCACCTTCGACGACCACCATGGTTCCGTCGTCCAGGTAACCCACGCCTTGATCTTGGCCTTCACCGGCTTTGATGATCTTGACCTTGAACTCTTCGCCGGGCAGATAGACAGGCCGCAAGGAGTTGCTGATTTCGTTAAGGTTGATCACCGGGACATTATGCAGCCTGGCGACTTTATTCAGGTTGTAGTCGCCGGTGACGACCTTTCCTTCCAGGTGTTTGGCCAGCAGAACTAGCTTCAAGTCGACCGTCTGACCGGCGAACTCGGGAAGATCGCGATCGAAGATCATCAGATCAACGTTTGCATCGGCGCGCATTCGATTGAGAATGTCCAAGCCACGTCGACCACGAACGCGGCGCAACTTGTCGCTGCTATCCGCAATGGCTTGGAGCTCGGTGAGGGCAAAACGAGGCATGATCAGCTGATTGTCAAACACACCGGTGTTCACCAGGTCAGCGATTCGTCCGTCGATCACCACGCTGGTATCCAGTACCAAGGGCTTGAAGCCTTTGACTTCGCGAACAAATTCAACGTACGGAATCAGGAACCGAAAATCATCTCTCGTCTGCACCAGGACGCTGACACAGATGTAGCAGAGCACCATGCCGATGATCAGCTTGACCGATTCACCAAGCAGCTGCGACGACGAGAACGATGGCGCAATGGCAATCCAAAGAATCCCGGTCAGGAGCACTCCGATCAAAACGCCAAAGTAGATGGCGGAGATCAGGTCAATCCGTTTCTGCGGAACAAAGATGTCAGCCAGGATGACCGTCAGCGCTGTCCCGATGATGCCAAACATGATGACAAAGGGGTCCAGCGGCGGATCGGGAGGAAGGGATTCGTTGATGATCCACGAAACCCCACCAGCGCACAACAGGAAAATGATTCGTAAGAGGACTAGTTCCATCAAATCCGGTGGGGTTAATGGTTCGTCAAAGTGATTACGATCTGCCGTAGGACTGCAATTGTACAGATCATTGATGGTGGAGAATGTAGTCGACGCACCAAAGTGGGCAACATCAAACGAAGTCCACTGAGAACAGAATGTACCCGCCAATCTTGCGAAATCTACGTCCCAATACTCAGGGGATCTGCCACTTTGCAAGCCTAGCTTGTCGCTAAAAGAAACCGCCGACTTTGCAGGTGAATTTGCGCGTCAAGCGATTGGTCGTGATTCCTTCAACAGCCGCGAACAACGGACAGGCGATCCACATAATTGGAACGTCAATTGCAGAGAGCCAAACTGCTTTTGTACGTGCAGATCGTAAGAGAGGTTCATACGGAGTGCCGCCCTGGGCGCGCAAACGACAAAACCTGTAGAAAAGACAATGGCAGCCGCAACGACATGCCACCAACCACTGGCGAATCAACGTCAGCATCGGGATTCAAAGAAGCCAAAGGTCTGGCGGCGGCCCCACGGAACCAACCCCAGCGGTGGTTCCGCTGACTCATCGACAGTGACGGCAACCGGTCACGCTTGTGACCGAGCAAGAACCACGCAGCGCGAACTTACTTTCCGAGCATCTCAAGTGCTTTCTGCAACGACCCCACCGAAGCATTGGCTGCATCGAGTGCGGCTTTTGCGCCCCCGATCTTTCCTTGAGCATCCTTCATTGTTGCTTCAGCAGCCGGACGGGCTGCCGTCAGTTTGGCTGCATCCGCCTTCGCTTTTGCGATCGCAGCTTGCTGGGCACTGATCGCTGCTTTCTGCTGTTCAAGTTGTTTTGTCTGGGCCTCCAACTGGCTTCGAAGTGCGGCCAAGGACTTCTCCAGACCAGCCACGGTCGTCTGGCTCTTTTGAGCTTCGACTTGTTTCTGTTGCATCACACCATTGGCGGCTTTGACTGCGTTATCAATGTCAGTGACGGCTTTACTGGCCGCTGCGGAGGCTGCCGCCAGTTGATCCACGCTTGCTTTGGCTTTGACAGCGGTTGCCTGAGCGGCAACGAGTTTCTGTTTGAGCTGATCACGACGAGCTTGCAAGGACGGCGGATTCGACTTCAGAGCGACGACGACCTTGGGATCATCTGTCGAGGCGTTGAAGATCGCGCCGTTCCAGTCACCGAAGATGATGCGTTTGCCATCGTGGGACAGAGCGACTTCCAAAGCGTCTTCCGTACAGTTCGTGAACTCCTTGAGCAATTTCCCATCGGCAGCCCAAAGTTTGGCTCGATTATCAACCCCTGCGGTTGCGAGGCGGCCTTGGTGATCAAAGCAAACACTGGTCGCGCCACCACCGTGAGCACTGATCGAGCGAATGGCTTTGCCGCCATTCATCTCCCACAGTTTAACGGTTCCATCAGCACTGGCACTGGCCAGAACATTTGAATCATCACGCCAGGCGAGCTTATAGATTGCGCCTTTGTGACCAATCAGATTGAGATACAAGCGACCTGTCTCGGCTTCCCAAACGCAGAGTCCACCGGAACGATCCGCAGAGGCTACGAGGACTCCGTCGGGACTGTAGGCAACCGAATAGATCCAATCGGTGTGTTTCTTGATATCAAACAATCGCTCACCGGTGGGGATATCGTAGATCCGCAGCATCTTCTGCGGTCCCCCCAGAGCAATGTTTGACATGGATTCGTTGACATCGGCACCGAAGACCACATCAAATTCGTCGCCAACACTTCCGACACGGTTACCGGTCTTCACGTCATAGATCGCCACGATTCCGCTTGCCGAGTGCTCGCCACCACCGGCAATGAGATACGAGCCGTCGCGACTGAAACGCAAATCCTGTGCAACACCTTCTGGGAAAGGAATGACACCCAGCAGTTCTGAAGTATCAGTGTGATACAAGACGATCTGATTTTGTCCGGCCACGGCAACAACCGGCGCCCAAGGGCTGGCGGCGATCGCAGTAACAGCCGCAGGCCGCGAAGTTTCGGTAACGGTCTCCAGAGAAACCGACTCAGGCATTGCCACTGGGCCTTCAGGTTTACCGCCTCCAGTCGGAGTGTATGTCAACGGGTTGGCAGCTTTCTTCTTAACTTTGGACCCCGAGTTCTCCAGGATACCGCCTTCGATCCACGAGCGGATGATTGCCAACTTGTCAGCTGGCATTTTGTCAGCTTTGGGAGGCATAACGGGAGTGTCATCGTGGTTGACCAACTGCCACAATCGACTGCCTTCAGCGTCGCCGTCATCAAACACGACTTCGCCGCTACCGCCGCCTTCCATTGTGGAACCGAAGGTATCCAGGGCGAGGCCACCTTTCTTTTCACCTTGGTGATGGCAATTGAGACAATACTGCCTAAATACGGGCAGTACATCGTCTTCGAAAGTCACCTTCTTAACAGCTTCATCGGCAGCCGAAACAATAGAGTCTTGAGTCAAGACACCTGCAAACAGAATCAGAAGTGGGACACAGGCTGGACGCAAATTCATGGTCATTCGTCGATCAAGGGGCGATCTGCGGTGAGGGGGTGGAGAACTTCGTTCACGGCAGACAAAAGGCTGGCAACAATGACCGCAACAACGCGTGTTTGTTGCGGGACTATTCAATTGGACTGGGGCAGCAATCAGTGGTTGAAGACAAACTCGCGGGAGTTCAAGACAGCCCAGAAAATGTCTTCCAACGCTGCAACTTTATCTTCCGCTTCGGTCACTTGCTTCATCAAATCAGCGCTTTCTTTCTCGTTGGGTTTACGAGCTAGGCAACGCATGTAAATCCGATCAAGCACCTGTTGCTCGGTGAGCGATTCCTTTTGCATCCAGTTCCGGACCTTGGCACCTTGAGCAACTTTGTTACTGATACTGGTACCATTCAACAGGTGCAGAGCCTGGGAAAGCGATGGATCGGTACGGGCTTCGCAATCGCAAACGGTATCACGGGGAGCGCGGCCAAAGGTGGTCAAGAAGTAGTTACTGGTTCGGCCATCGGCGATTTGAACGGCGCGAGCGCCAAGGGGCAGACCGGTGAATTTGTCAGGTGCTTCGGTAACTTGGCAAATGCAATCCAGCAAGCTTTCCGCAGGAATCCGGCGAACGACGGCGTGAGCATAGTTCCGCGAATCATGCGCGTTTGAATCGTTCACATCGGCGGTCCGCTGGTACGCGTTACTATTGCAGATGTCTCGAACCAGGCTTCGGAAGTCGTACTTGTATTCAATCAGTTTTTCCCCCAGGGTATCGAACAGTTCTGGGTTACTGGCAGGATTACTCACGCGAATGTCATCCACTGGATCAACGATACCGACGCCCATGTAGTGCGCCCAAACGCGGTTGGCGATACTGGTGGCGAAGAACGGGTTGTCAGGCGATGTCAACCAATTGGCGACCACTTCACGACGATCCTTGCCGCGAGTTTCCGGTGCGTCGCCACCTAGGAAGGTCGGCGGTTGTGGCTTCTTGGTCACAATGTGGTTGGTTTCACCCGAGTCACGGTTGTAAACAATCCGCTCTCGATAATCCTCCGCCCCCTTGCGTCCCACTTGTGTAAAGAAGGAGGCAAAGCCGTAGTAGTCATCCATCGTCCAGCGATCGAACGGATGGTTGTGGCACTGAGCACACTGGGTTCGAATGCCCATGAACACTTGAGCAACGTTTTCGGAGGTTTTGAGCGTGTCGCGTTCGATTTCATAAAAGTTTGTTGCCGGTTGCCCAAAGGTACCGCCAGTGCTGGTCAACAGATCGCGAACCATCTGGTCGATTGGCACGTTGCGAGCAAAGTTATCGGTCAACCAATTTGAATACAGGAACGCGGACTTATAGCTGACCTGGTTGCTGCTCTTGATCATCAGCAGTTGAGCAAATTTCATCGCCCAGATCTCACTGAACTCTTTGCGTTCCAGCAAGCGATCGATCAGCTGAGCGCGTTTATCGGCAGACGCGTCACTGACAAATGCTTCGACCTCTTCGACACTGGGCAGCATGCCGGTGATATCAACCGTGGCGCGACGAATGAATTCGGCGTCAGTGCAAAGTCCACTGGGAGTGATGCGAAGCTGTTGAAGCTTTTTCCCAACCAACACATCGATATAATTTCCGTTGACAGGTTGAGGTTGGTACTGGAGATCTTTGGGGAGGGCCAGAACTTGGCTTCCCACCGTGTGCGTGTCGAAGCGTGCCATGACGAACGCTTCACCTCGCCGGCCTGCAGTCACGTTTCCTTCGTTATCAATCGCGGCGGTGCCGGAATTATTGGATGTAAAGGCAGCGAGCCGAGTCACATCTCGCGTTGAACCATCACTGTAAGTGGCGACGGCGACAAAGCGTTGCTTGGTTCCATCGCCTTCGATGACGGCTTGTGAAGGATAGATCGCAACGGAGTCAACTGTTGGTGGTGGAGTTGGGTCCTTCGGAGCCCCATCGGCAAGCCATTCCAACATCATGGCGTAGTACTCGCTGTCCTCTCCGAACAACTTGCCACCGGTATGCTGTACCGTTCCGATCGATTTCTTGATCAGCAGACTTTCGGTTGGAACGGCTAAGTTGATTCGACGAACACCGATCTCACGCGTGATGCGAAAATGGTCTCCTTCGGGATCAAAGCCAAACAGGCTCAAGCGAAACCCGTCTTTCCCACGCGCTGCACCGTGGCACGACCCAGTGTTGCAACCGGCACGTGTCAGAACAGGCATCACATCGTTGGTGAAACTGATTGGCGGTTTGGTGGTCGCACTGCCCACAACCACTGGGATTGACACTCGCTTGCCATCCAAGTCGGCATGCAGTTCGGTTTGTCCATCGGCGAGTGGGAACAGTTGAAAGCCATCCAATTTGACTTTGCTGGCATCGCCGACCGACCACTTGACCCGTGAACTGGCGTCTTCGGTGATGCCATCGGGACGCTGAATCACGGCAACGAATGACTGAAAGTCACGGGCTGAGTTCAGCTTGATTTCTGGTGGATACACAGACAACTGGTTCTCAGTTGCTGGTGTCTCATCTGCATGTGCACTCGATGGGCCTACCAGCGAGTGGCATTGACAGATGCCAGCGAAGGCGGCCAAGAACAACAGTGATCTACTAAGGCAGTCTTTCATTTTCAAACTACGGGTTGCTAGGAATCCGTTCGGTTCGTCCGATCAGTTGAATCAATGGGAAGCAAACTCGTTATGCCACATTGGATAATCGAGTCGATCAAAAACGTGCAGCAAACGCCGGCGGGAACCGGGCTTGCTAAACAAACTTGCAAGCGGATTACTCTTGCTTTTTCATTTGCCGTAATTGCTCCAGTCGGCTCAGTGGCTTTGGAGCAGCCGGTTTGGGAGCCGCTTTGGGCTTTGTTTTTTCTTCTTTGGGTTTTTCAACCTTCGGCGGCAAAGGCTTGTCGATGCGTAGCTCGCCAACACCGTTGGTTTGCATGATGACTTCATCGCCCACCGTCACACGCGTTCGAATGCTTAATGTCTTGTGTAATCCAACACGGGCGTCTTTGGCAATCTTCAATGGGAAGCTAACGCTCTCGGCACCAGCCGGGACTGGTTGCTTGACTGCGTCGCTGGTGACGCCAGCGGGCAGGCCAACCAATTCGGCTTCCGCCGCACCGGGAAGGTCGCGGTTAATGGTCAACGGCACCGCGACGGTGACCTCGGTGTCCAATTCTCCGGCCGACTTGGGAAAGGTGTATGAGAACAACGAATCCTGAACTTCCAGCATGATCGGGTTGGTAGCGATCTGAGCTTGTCCAGTCGACGAGTTGTATGTGGCAAGCAAGATCAAGGGCCAAGTTCCAATCCCAGCGCCACCATTGGCAGTGATTGGAATGGCAGCTTCTGTTTTCCCTTTGTCGATGTAGCGACTGTTATTGATGGCGACCCCTGGTGGGTTGTACAGCGTTCTCAGGGTGACGCGTTCGTCAAAGCCTTCGTTCTTTTTGATTCGCACAATCAAACTTTTGCTGCCGTTCCGGACGATCGGCGTTTTAGGCTGAACCATTTCAATGGTGAACGGTGCCGCGTCGGTCACTGCCGCTGCAGCTCGCTCGGTACGATGAGTAAACATAGCTCGTTGGTTTTGTCCCAAGACCAAGTTGTGAGTTTGGCTCAGACGACCACCAACCAATGGGCTCTTTTCGTCACCTTTAGCGGTCATGCTGTACAACGAAGCGTTATGTTTCGCATCGGCCGCAGCCGTCAACAGCACGGGAACTTCTGGTCGGCCAGGAGGCATTGGAAACGTGGTTGCGGTAACGCCTTCCGGCAAACCGTCCAGTGATAGATTGACTTCGCCGTTGTAGCGATCGCGAGCAGCGGTCACGACGATTGCCATCGAACCACCGACGGGAACGGCTGTTCGTTCGGTTTCGTTACGTCGCAGTTGCTTCAGAGTCAGTTTCACGTGAGGCTGAGGCATCGTGACTTCGATGCGGTATTGATGCAAACGGCTGCCTCCACGCAAGTGATCATAGATCCGCACGGTGTGCTTGCCGTCTTCTGCGGCGGTAAACTCGACCGCCGGGTCGATCTTGCCCCCACTGTCGTCACCACTGACCAGCGTTGCGGCCTTGGGATTGTAGACATTGATGACTGGATCCAACGGTGATCGCAGCGAGTGACGGGCAAAGACCTCAACGCGATACCGAGTTCCTTTTTTGCACTCGAACGAGAAACAATCAAAGTCACCGGGCTTTTCGATCATGCCGCAGTAAGCACCTGGGACGGGCACGACGGGAGCTTTGCGGCGATCGTCGTTTGGCTCCTGCTCCAAGGCGACAGGCAACTCGTTCACACGCACCCAGTTAGGCGACGGGCTAACGCCGGAAGCGGTCTGTGTGGCCAAGCCATGCAGGTAGGTGTTGTCTGCGGGCAGTTCAAAGGTCGTTTCCTGCTCACTCCCGTCTGCCATCAACAGTTTGGCTTTCAGCTGACTGGAGGGTTGACCACCGGCAGGAAAGACAGCCAAGGGCCGTGGGTAGTCGCCGATGTGCAATCGATAAAGCCCCACGGCGCTGCCAAGGAAAGAACTGTCCCGGATCATCACCGTGTACACACCGTCTTTGGGTGCTTTAAACGTGCAGTAACCGTCTTGTTGCAAGAGAGCCGAATCATCGCTGGAAGCGACTTCGAAACGCCCTTCATCCAAGATCGCAATGTAGGGGTCCAGAATGTTCTGGTTGTTCAGCGAATAGGCCAAACGCAGCCCATCGACTTCTACGTTCAGCGTCTGGCCGGCCTTCAGAGCGACCTGAAAGTAGTCAATGTCTTCGCGGGTCACGACACCTTCGATGGTGCAATTGAGATCAATCTTTTGCGGAGCTGCAAAGTCATTGTTTGGTTCGACTTCATTCACAACCGGGATCTGTCCA
This sequence comes from Stieleria bergensis, assembly GCA_007745635.1. Lineage (GTDB taxonomy): Bacteria > Planctomycetota > Planctomycetia > Pirellulales > Pirellulaceae > Stieleria > Stieleria bergensis. The sequence continues at coordinate 3,344,376 of CP036272.1, read as the reverse complement.
ACGCCTAGCAAACGCAGGTTGGCGATGCCGCTCTTGGTGACCAAACGAATGGGATACAAACCCGGCGTGAGATTTGAATCGGTCCTGAGCTTGACTTCGACCTTGTTGCCACCGATCGGCTTGACTTCCAGGATTTCGATGCCGGGCAAATCGCAAAGCACTTGATGAGCGTCGTCAAGACGGCTACCGGCTAACGTGATCACCGTTTCCTGTCCGCGAACGATGCCGCAGGGAGTGATCTTGGTGACCACAGGCAAGGTCGCAAAAGCATTCCCAGTCGGGAGCAACGCAAGGCCGCAACAGATGGCCATGACGTAACACAGGCGACGCAACATTGATTGGCGGACATCAAGCAGGGGGTTTGTTTTCAAGCTCATCGTTAATCCGATCACGATCATGGGACGGTGCTTAGGATGATTGCATCACGGTACACAAGACGATTGCCAGAGTGACTGGCACATCGCAGTGTCGCACAGCGAGCGAAAAGCCACCAACGATGGCGGATCTGATCAAAGATCGACCATTGCAGCAGCAGGGATAGGTGTGTGCAAGTGGTTTTCGACTGCCAGCGGGAGTTGGCAGCATCGTCAGATTCTAGTCCATCAGGACGGGGAATGAATCTGCCGATGGAAAATCACCAAGTAAGGTGGGAATGGCGTTTGCCATTGTAGTGGTGGGGTGTTTGGGCAAAGCCCCGACAGAAACCAGGTTTCTGCCCGAAAACAACTGGGCCGCTCTGCAGCACCAGCATGGTATTGATTACGGATGCCTGCCAACGTGTGGCAGGCATTCATCTCGGCTGGACCTTCGGGCGTCCCACGCCGCAGTATCGGGCGCCTCACACGTTGGCTTGGGAACCGATAACCGAACGGATCAAACCATCAGCGGTTCGATCAGTTGACCACCGTCGACGATTTCAATCGGACGATCGCCAGGAGCCATCAGTTCCTTGTCAGCAACGATGCCCAGGCAACGGTACATTGTGCAGGCCAAGTCAGCTGGTGACACGGGGTCTTGATCAGGCTCAGAAGCGGTTGAATCGGAGGCACCGTAGATCATGCCACCTTTGATACCACCACCGGCGAGCATCACGCTGAACACCTTCGGCCAGTGATCACGGCCAGCGGTGGCGTTGATTTTGGGGGTACGACCGAATTCACTGCTGACCATCACCAAGGTTTCATCCAGCAGGCCACGCTCGGACAGATCGTCCAGCAGAGCGGACAATGCGACATCAAGCGATGGCATGGTGCTCTTGAAGCTGGAAGTAATGTTATTGTGCATGTCCCAGCCACCGTAGGTCAGTGTGACCAACCGCGTGCCAGCTTCCACCAGGCGGCGAGCCATCAGCAATCGCTGACCGGCTTGATTGCGGCCGTACTTATCACGCAGCTTTGGATCTTCTTTCTCGATGTCAAAGGCCAGCTTTGCTTCTGGAGTGTCTAGCAAGCTGTAAGCTCGCTCGTAGAAGGTGTTCATCGCCCCAACACTGTCGGCCGAACTGGTCGAGACAAACTGGTTGTTGACGGTAGCCAGAGCTTGCTTGCGACGCATAAACCGTTGCTCGTCAACGCCACTGGCAAGATTCAAATCGCGAACCTTGAAGTTGCTTTGCGCTGGATCTGAACCCAGTGCAAATCCGCCGTAGCTGCTGGGCAAGTAGCCCGTGCCGGCGAACTCATTGGGAACGTTGGGAATGCAAACGTAGGGAGGCAGGTTTTTGCGTGGACCGTATTCATGACTGACGACGGCACCGAAGGATGGGTACTTCAGCGCGGGACTCGGCTTGTAACCGGTGAACATGTTGTGCGTGCCCCGTTCGTGAGCCGCTTCACCGTGGGTCATCGAGCGAATGACGCTGAACTTGTCAGCCCGCTTGGCCAACTGGGGAATCGTCTCACTGACCACTTCACCCGTATTGGTCTTGATGGTTCGCATTTCACCGCGATATTCCATCGGGCTATAGGGCTTGGGGTCAAAGCTTTCTTGCTGAGCCATGCCACCAGGGAGATAAACGTGGATCACGCTCTTCGCCTTCGCTTCGACAAAGTCATAGTGTTTTTGCTCAGCCATTGCCTGACGCATTAGAAGCTCTGGCAAGCTTAGGCCAATGCCTCCCAAAGTGCCTGCGGCCAAGAATCCACGGCGACTGAACGGGTTTCCTTTGCAACGCATCTCACGACTCCATCAATGTGGTTAGGTGGTTGAACCAATCAGCTGCAACCTTGCATTTCGCATCGCTAGACGAGCTTGGCGACGACTTCTGATCGGTTGGATTTTGCCCCAGAAAGGGCGGGGGTGGGCAACACAAACCCAACATGGAAGGCTTGTATTGTAGTTGGGGAATGGTGGTAGGGTGTGTGTGGTCCAGCAGCGTCCCGGTGAGCTAACGGGTAGCTTACCGATTGTGCTGGCACAGTATTTTAACCGTTTGACTAGCGCTCAAGCAAGCCAATCGGGGTGCCGTCTGGAGAATTACAAAAATCAATCACTGGGCCCGAAGGAGTTCGAACCGCTGTTTGCTCCCCCCCAGCCAGTATCAATCAATGTACTTGTCTGGAGAAGTTTCGCAACCAGAAAGCACCCTTTTGACAACGCAGACGGAGCAGAGACGAACACAAGAATTGTCAGGGAGCCGCCAGTTTTTCTAAAATCACTGCGGTCGCGTTCCGCATCTTCGGAAAAAAGCCAGAAAACCGGGGCTTTGGCAGAGCGTCCGGCTCAAAACGGGGCGGTAAAAAAGAGGAAGTCTCGACGCTTTTTTTTGGGCCGCCGCAGGCGTGGCAATTTGCCGCGCCCGGTCCTTCAATTTCAGAAAGCCCCCCGATCGGCCCTATTTGCCCATGCAAAACGACAACGGTATCCTAGCGCCTGCCTCGTCTGCATTTGAGGTCGTCGCGTACGACAACGACTTGACTTGCCCCCCAGCCCCATCGCTTGCTGAGAATCTGATGCGCCCCGCTGAAATCATGCGACACCTTGCCGTCGATCGCCTTCTCGTTTCATGGCGATCCCTCCTTAGTTTTCTCTGCGTGCTGTTGTTTGGCAATCCACTGTTAATCGCCCAGACGGCCAGCCGCCCGAACATCATTCTGATCATGGCAGATGACATGGGCTGGAGTGATGTTGGTTGCTACGGCGGTGAAATTGAGACGCCCAACTTGGACAGAATGGCATCACTTGGGATGCGGTTTCGAACGTTCTATAACAATGCGAAGTGCGAACACACACGTGCGTCCCTTTTAACGGGACACTGGTGGACACATGTGGGTGCATCCGCGTCGGTCCATTACAAAGCAGCAACCTTTGGCGAACGATTGCGCACCGCTGGCTACCGAACGCTGATGACTGGCAAGTGGCACGCAGGGCAGACACCCTACCAACGCGGCTTTGACCGTTACTTTGGCCTGACCGATGGCTGTTGCAACTTTTGGAACCCGGGTCATGCGCGCGGGCCTGAACCCGAACCTGCCAAGAAAAAGGTGCGTCGCTGGGCGATCGATGATCAGGAATTCTTACCCTTTACCCCCGAAGATCCGGACTTCTACACAACCGACGCGTTTACCGATCAAGCCATTGGATATCTGAACGAATACAAAGCAGAGACGAAACCATTCCTGCTTTACTTGGCTTACACGGCGCCGCATTACCCGTTGCACGCTAGTCCGGAATACGTTGCCAAGTATCGCGGTCGCTATCAAGACATTGGCTGGGATCTACTCCGAACGCAACGTTTTGCCACGCAACAGACCTTGGGGATTCTGCCGCCCGGCGCGGAGCTCTCACCACGCAACCAGGCAGTGCGTGCTTGGGATCAGGTAGCTGAAAACGAACGAGATTGGTGGGACCTGCGGATGGCGACCTATGCAGCGATGGTTGATCGGATGGACCGGAACATCGGTCGACTGCTAGGTGCGTTAGACGACAACAAACAGTTGGACAACACGGTCATTCTATTCCTTTCGGACAATGGAGCGAGTGCGGATTCCCCCGATCGGTCGACCGTCAAGGGAACCATGCCGTGGGAAGTCACCAGCTATCTAACACAAGGCAAGCCCTGGGCCAACGCTTCGAACACACCGTTTCGCGAATTCAAAACCACCGATTTCGAAGGCGGCACACGGACTCCGCTAATCGCATACTGGCCCGGTAAGATCAAGCCTGGCACCGTGACAGATCGCGTCGGTCACCTGATCGATGTCGTCCCCACCATGCTGGATCTTGCAGGCGTCGAAGAGAACCAACACCTTCCCGGTCGCAGCTTAGTTCCTGCGTTTCTGCAGCAGGGCATGGAGCGAAACTGGCCGTTGTACTGGCAATTCGGAAAGGCGAAAGCCATTCGCGATCAACGCTTCAAACTGGTTGCGATCGGCAAGGGAGCCTGGCAACTGTATGACCTTCAAAGCGATCCTTGTGAGCTAAATGATCTCGCAAGTCAGATGCCGGACCGAGTAGCGGCGATGTCGGCGCAGTGGCAAGACTGGTGGAAAAGCAACCAGCTGATCAATTCGAACGGTGCTGGGAAGGCACGTTAGGCGTGATTCCAGGCACGGGCAACTCCAAGGGGGCCAGCGGAGGTTTCGCAGCGTTGGCTTTCGCATTGTCTTGCGTTGCCGCTGAATTGGCGGAACTGGCTGAGTCAACTTGGTGACCGACTTGGTTCTTCTTCAACTCCACGGACATTTCTTCCACGCAATCGGTTTCGCCCGGCATGCCGGAGTCTTGCAACTGCAAACGCAACTGGCGAAACACTTCGCGACTCCTTTGGAAGGCTTGCACCACTTCTGGATCAAAGTGTTTGCCGGAGCCGTCGTTGATAATCTTCGCGGCCTCTTCATCCGTAAACGCATCCTTGTAGACGCGACGAGTCGTCAAGGCATCATAAACGTCCGCCAGAGCAACGATTCGTGCGGAGAGCGGGATTTCCTGGCCCCTAATACCGAACGGATATCCGCTGCCGTCCCATTTTTCATGGTGGGAAAGGGCGATATCGTGTGCCATGCGTAGGAAACTGGCTTCGGGGCTGCGTTCCATCGCCCCCTTTAAAGTCTCGGCTCCGATCAGTGGGTGTCGCTTGATCAAGTCGAACTCTTCCGGCGTCAGCTTTCCCGCTTTCAGGAGAACATGATCTGGCACACCAACCTTGCCGATGTCATGCAAGGGACTGGTCTGGTAGATCAGGTGAATGTATTGAGGCGTGATGATGTCGCGGAACTTGTCTTCCTTGGCAAGTTCTTCGGCCAGCGTTCGTGTGTAGCACTGGACGCGTTCGATGTGGTGACCGGTATCGGGGTCACGACTCTCGGCAAGTTTAGCGAGCGAAAAGATAAGCGCTTCGCGTGTTTCGAGTTGTAGCACGCGTCGGCCGACGTTCAAACGCGCAATGACCTCTGCAGGATGAAAGGGCTTGCAGATGAAATCATCAGCCCCTACGGTCAGGCCTTGCACACGTTCCTCAACGCGATCCATGCTGGTCAGCAGGATCACGTACACATAACCTGCTGCGTTGCTTTCGCGAATTTTGCGACAAAGCTGCAGTCCATCCATGTTGGGCATTTGCCAATCGGTCACGACCAAACGGATGTCTTGATCGCGGATCTTCTGATAAGCCTCGTCTCCGTCTTCGGCCTCAACCGCCTCGAACCCGGCTCGCTGCACCGCAGCGCTCAGCAAGTGGCGCACGATGCAATCATCGTCAACAATGAGGACTCGGCTGGGCATGTGTTTACTCGGCGAAGGAAATCAAAAGGTTAATGGTGAAGCTCGACGCAATCTTCGATCCAGGCCAAGCAGCGATTGATCTCTGCTTCTAACTCATCCATCGATCGCGTCACCGTTTCGGACTGTCTGTCCTTCAACTGGCGTTCCAGATCAGCGGCAAGGTGAGCCAAAGGTTTGGCGGACAAGTTGGCTGCCATGCCTTTGATGCTATGCGACTTTGCTTTTGCCAGAGTCTGGTTGCCGGCGCTGACCGCCGCCTGCAATTGCTGATGCTGTTTGGGCAAGTTTTGTTTGAACAGCGCGATCGCCGTTCGAGTCACATCGACGTCATCGCCACAACGAGACACGAGATCCGCCATATCGATTGCCGGCCGCGTGTCGGTGTTTGACGGAGCGTCCGGCAATTCGGCGCCAGGTAAGACGCGACGAAACATTTCCGTCAATGATTGCCGTGAGATCGGCTTGGGCAACATGGCGTCCATTCCCGCGCTAAGGCATCGTTCGCGTTGTCCCAAAACCGCTTCCGCGGTCACAGCGACGATTCGTAACGCAGCATGAGGCGAAAGACGCAGCTCGTCGGCTTCATGCATCAAGCGCAAACGCTTGGTGGTCTCATAGCCGTCGAGCACGGGCATTTGACAGTCAATCAGGATCATATCGTAAACAGCGTGTCTGGCCAGATCGATCGCCTGCAACCCACCGTAGGCGACATCGACCTGAAATCCCATCGCCTTACAAAGCTCGCTAGCGACAATCGTATTGACCTCGTTGTCGTCAATCACCAGCACTCGTCGGCCATCCCAGGAAACCGTTTGACGGGACAAGCTGACATCTTCTGAAGCAGCTTGACCAACGATACTTCCCGCGTTCAATGCCGTTGCGAGCTCAAGCCGACGGATCGGGGGATCCAGGCTGCCAGGTGCACCGTCAGTCAGGTCCGGTGAATGCGGACTCAGTCCCCAAGTCACAATGGGAACGTCGGTTCCTAAACGCTGAATCGCTGTTCGATCGTTGGCCGAGAGCCGTGTTGCATCAGCAAGCACCACCTCAACGCAGCCAGCCAACGCCGCAACCGTTTCCTCGATCGACTCGTCGGCCTTGGGCTGTTGGATCGCGAATCCCCATTGTTCCAAATAGCGGCGTACGACTGTTGCGTGTAGATCATCATGGGAAAGGAGCAGCACGTTGCGGGGCTGCAAGGAATCCAAAGCCAGACGCACCTCTGCCGCCCTCGGCAGGATTTGTGTGCTGGTCCGCATCGGTAGGTTCACAACAAAGGTGCTGCCCTGTCCCGGTAGGCTGTGGCAATCAATCTGTCCGCCCATCGCGTCAATTAGTTTTAAGCAGATTGACAGCCCCAACCCCGTGCCGCCAAAGTTCCGACTCGTTCCGGCCTCGGCCTGCACAAAGGGCTGGAAGATGCGGTGTTTCTGTTCCACCGAAATACCAACACCGGTGTCGCTAACGCGTAGCGTGAGAACATGCCGCGCCGAGTCGTATTGAACGTCCACACGGATGTGCCCAAAGTCCGTGAACTTCACGGCATTGTTAACAAGGTTCAGCGTGATCTGTCGTAGTCTGAGTGGATCACCGACCAATGAATCGGGAATCGACTGATCGATAAACGCGTCGATCTGCAAACCTTTGGCGAGTGAAGCATGAGCCTGCATGCTAACGGTGTCGTTAATGATCGCTTCAATCGATAGTGGGACGGACTCGATTTCCAGTTGGCCTGATTCAACCTTGGAGAGGTCTAAAACATCATTGATGATCGCCAGCAACGTTGTCGCTGAACTCTGCGCGATGCCCAGATACTTTTTCTGACGTTGCTCCAGCGCGTTATCATCGATCATGTCCAACATGGCAATCACACCGTTCAGTGGAGTGCGCATTTCATGGCTCATCCCGGCAAGAAATTCGCTTTTGGCATGGCTTGCCGCTTCCGCCTGCTCTTTTTCGATCGCCAACGTTTCGGCGCGCAGGCGTTCGGTGATATCGACAACGGTCCCTTCGTAGGACTGCAAGTCTCCATGGTGATCTCGAACCAGGCGTGCATTGATGCTGACCGTACGTTCGCCTTGGTCGCCGGATTGAATGGTCGTGCGAAAATCCTGAACCCGATCACTGTCGTCCAACTCATTTAGCAATCGAGCATTGTCGTTGCGTTGCAGAAACAACCCTGGATGTCGCTGACAGTGGGCTAATAGAGCCTGCGAGGAATCGAAGCCCAGCAAACTGGCGAGTGCCGGATTGGCGTGCTGAACGGTCCCGTTTGCATCGGTTTGGAAGATGCCTTCGGAGGCTCGCTGGACGACGTCTTTGAAATGCCCTTGGACCTCCAGACGTGAAGACATTTCATCGCGAACCTGATCAAGCACGCGGTTGTACTCGGCGGCGATTTGCCCCACTTCCGTATTGGGAACAATGCTGACACCGCGTTTGAAGTCACGGTCGCGTCGATGCCGAGCCATTTCGGTTAATAGATCACGCAGATCAGAATTCGCGTGGTGTTCTGCAACGTTCAGTCCGATGTATTCGTTTCTCGCAGTCGCTCGCAACGGCAGCCAGCGGTTGGCGAGAAACAAGATTACCAGGCTGACGCCGAAGGCCCAACACATCACGACTCCGCAACCGATGGCCTGAACCGAGAGTTGTTGCCAAAAGGCATTGCCGTTTTGCCAGAGGGCAGGGCTGCCGAAGAGCGCCACCGACAGTGTTCCCCAAACACCTGGCAGACCGTGTGCCGGCACTGCGCCCACCACGTCATCGATTTTCATGCGTTCCAACCAGCCAACGCACTCGGTACACAAAATCGCCCCCACGGCAGCGATCACGATTGCTGCTTGGGGAGTGATCAAATGACAGGCCGCGGTCACCGAGACCAAGCCCGAGACCACGCCATTGGCAACAATCGCGACGATGTGATCCACTTTTCGGAATGAGCCCCAGACCAATGCGACCACACCACCGGCTGCGCCTGCCAAGAGGGTATTGCAAATGATGCCGGGAACCTTGTCGTCAAAGGCGAGCCCAGCGCCGCCGTTAAATCCGATCCAGCCAAACCACAAGACCAACGTACCGAGCACCACAGAGGGCAAACTGCTAGCATTGATTCTGCGACGTTTTTTGCCAAACCTCCCGATCCGTGGACCAAGGACCACAAGTGCCGCCAGCGCCACCCAAGCGCCAACCGAATGCACCACCGTCGCACCGGCATAGTCGATGAAGCCTATTGACTGCAGCCATCCCGTGTGATCGTCATCCCACAGTCCGCCCCAAACCCACTGACCCACTATCGGATAGATCAGTCCGCTGACCAGGATGTTGATCAGCAAGTAACCTCGGAAACGCACTCGCTCTGCAACCGCGCCACCGATCAGCGTTGTCGCGGTTCCACAAAACACCGCTTGGTATAGAAAGAACGAGAACAACGACGACGACCATGACTCGCCACCACCGGAACCGGGAAACAGGACAATGGTGGGGATGGCATACATGACGCCAAACCCGACAAGCCAAAACACGATGATCGAGATACAGAAGTCGACCAAGTTCTTGATTGCAACGCTGATGCTGTGCTTCGTCCGCGCTGCTCCACTTTCCAACAAACAGAATCCTGCCTGCATCAGCAGCACCTGTGCGGTGCAGATCATCACCCACAGTTGATCGAGATTCCGGACGTCGTTCATCGTCGATACAGATCCGCAGACAGGTTGTCAGTCGGTTGAGTTTGATTGTTGACACAAGGACGCCGACGCCGGCCATGCAGACACGGTTGGTCGAAACACACATGACGCCAGCCTGGACGAGCTGGCAATCCAGCTTTGCCCGTTGATACGGCCCAACAAGCCCGCCCAACAAGCGCGCTCAACAAGCCAATGGCTGCCTACCCGCGCAGCACGCCAACGCACTCCACACGGACAGAGTGGCAACAGTAGCTTTCAGCGCAGAGGGAAATGAACTCCCTGAAATGCCGTTCGATAATAGAAACCCCGCACACCTGCCAACTCAATGCTGTGGGAACGTACCGATTGCGACGGTCGTATCAGGGCCAGGTGTTAACGCAGAGTCGCGCTAGCTGGATTAAGAAGCCATGGACAGGCGGGTCAGCAAGCTGTTGGCAGGCCCCAGTGAAGCTGGGAATCGATGCATCTCAGGGTGTAAGAGATGAGCCAGCAGTTCCAGCGAGTCGATCAGCGAAGGACCGGGGCGATTGAAGTACTGGGAGCCATCCAGAATTGCAACTTGCCCGCCTTTGACGCAGGGCATTGCTTCCCAATGAGGGTTTCCAGAGAGCTGCTGAATGTCGGTCATGGATCGCTGAATGGAATAGCCACAACAGGCGACAACGATCATCTCTGGATTGACATCCTGAACCTGCTGCCACGTCGTCTTTGTACTAGGCTGGCCAGCGGTTCCCAGAAGATCAATTCCTCCAGCGAGCCGGACTAACTCGGGATTCCAATGACCGGCAACGAAGGGCGGGTCTAGCCATTCTAAAAACACCACGCGACGACGACGTAACGTTTCGCTGCGTTCAGCGATCGTGTGAACGCGACGCTGCAGCTGGACAAGCAATTTCTGGCCTTCGCCACGACTTGCCGTCACGGCCGCCACTTGACGAATGGAATGGTACAAACCGTTCAAAGACATCGGACTCAGATCGACGACCACCGGGGAGTCCTCCATCGAGTCGGCCAGATCCTGAACTTGCTCTTGATCAACGGCACACACCTGACACAACGACTGAGTCAGAATCACCGTCGGTTTCAGTTTCCGCAGCAGGGCTTCATTGATTGTATAGAGCGCCGTGGACTGCTGGAGCTGCTGACCAACGGCGACATCAATCTGCTTGCTGGACAGGTTGGCTGGAATCGTCGAAGCGGTCACCACTTTGGGCGCACCAGCACCGGCAGGAATGGCACACTCATGAGACACTCCGACCAGCTTGTCCTCCAATCCAAGAGCGCAAACAATGTCCGTCGCACTCGGCAACAGCGATACAATTCTCATCCTATGCAGGCAATCCATTCAGCAGCGAATCGAAACAGCGTTAAGTTCAGCGAGAGCATGCCAAATCGACAAGCAGGTTCGCCCCCAGGGGGACCGCTCGCCGGCAGCACTCTTGATGAATCATAACGCGGAACATGAAGTCGACCAGGAATAAATCCCGCCAAGATCCATTGGCCTGACCGAAGCAGCAAAGTATCTCGATCCGATCGGTCTCTGAATAGGGGAGCGAGTCAGATTTTCTGAACCATCTGGGTGTGTTCGCGCCGGAAGGGTGGCCAACCGCCGCCTGCAGCCCGAAAAACGTGCGGCAGATTCGAACCACCGACGCAGGGCAAGCTAGACTCCCGGCAGACGGTGCACGCGGCTGGCCGGAACAGCAACCGAATCGGGGTCCGCCAGCAGCAGACATCCAGCTGATCACGCTGCTGATCGCGCTGCTGATCGCGCTGCTGATCGCGCTGCTGATCGCACAGCGGATCGCAATACTTGCACCGACGATTCAACCACCAACGCTCGCCAGCGAGACCATCATGCAAACCCGAATGCTTTGGATTGTTCTGTCCTTCATTGCCGCCACATGCTTGACGCTACTGCCACTCGGCGAGGCACAAGCCGAATCGGCTAGCGGCCGCTGGAAAGGTGGCTGGTACAGCAACAGCACGGGCCATAAAAGACCGATGCGTGCCAAAATCTGGAAAGTCGATCAGAACAACTATCGAGCTGTGTTTGTGGGCCGTTTTGCAAAAGTTGTTCCCTTCGCTTACCCCGCCCGACTGCAGCGAGTCCCTGGTAGCAACGTCTACCGGTCGGCGACTCGACTGCCGCTGCTGGGGCAGTATCAAATGAATGCCACCATCAAGGGGCGGCAGTTCAACGCGTCCTATTCCAGCAAACGCGATCGTGGTGGCTTTCGCATGTCGCGTCGTTGATCAAAAGGCTTGATCGCGACGGTACTCGCCCGCTGGAACCACTGCTCCCGCCTGACTGGACAGGCGGACGTCACCGATAATGCGAACCCCTGATTCAAAACGCAGGTCGCCAGTCACCTGCAAACGGCCCGCATCGCATAACGACGGTGCCTCTGGAATTCGCTGCTGTAGGTCATCGATCAACCCGTAGTAATCGGCCTGCAGTTCAACCGTTGGCGGAATGCCGTTGCGTCTGGGGATCAGACCGACGCTGTAATCGTCATGCAAAGCATAGGCATCGGAGCGAACCGCCAGCAGATCGCCTGTCGTTTTCACCGGCGCAAAACGAGACCTTGGCACACGAATGGCGGTGCTCCCGGGCAGTGTTGCAATCGCGGCTCCCATGGCGGTTTCCAATTGATAAACCGCGGGTGAATCAGAATCGGTCGGGTCAACCTTTTTGCGATTCACAATCGTCGGCATTTCAATCCCGCCAGGCTTGGAACGCATCTGTTCGTCAATGGCTTCTAAGTCCAACCATAGGTTGTTGGTGTTGAAGTACCGGTGACGCTGCACGTCTTGAAACAGTTCCGCTTCGTCTGGATGACACTGTGATCTTTCGCGCAGTAGAAACTTGCCATCATGATCCAGTGCCAAGTGGCCACCTTTGCGATCGGCAGCCGTGCGGTCGGCGACCTCCATCAAGAATGAAGCGCCCGTTTCCACAAAGTGGCCGAGCAATCTGGTGTCAAGCGTTGCGCCAAGGTTATCTGAGTTCGACACAAACAGATAGCGCCGGCCCGCGCCCAGCAGTTTGCCCAACATGCCGCTGGTGACCAAGGCGGCATAGATGTCCCCGTGCCCAGGCGGACACCACTGCAGAATCGGATTGTCTGGCCACTGAATGGGCAGCAGCGACTGAGCATCGAGCTTGGGAACTTGGTGTTGCTGGAAACACATGACCGCCGAAGCGTCCGCGCCGGACGCTTCCAGGACAGCCTGAGTCTCAGCCGCGGTCGAAAAACTGTTCATCAGCACCAGCGGGACAGACAGTTGGTTTGCCTGTTGCAGAATCAGATCCAGGAACGTGAATTTGCCGCGGACCTTGAGCAGCGATTTCGGTCCTTGCAGTCCCATCGACGTGCCAAGGCCACCGTTTAGCTTCAGGATCGCCGTCTGCGGTAACGCCCGACTGCCAGCCCGAGCGGCATCGCTGTGCAAGGTGTCCGCATCCAACAACGAATGGGCCGGTTGCAGCGTCTCCTCACGGAGATACGTCTCTTTGCCCGAGACCAGTTGCTCGTAGTGTTGAGCAAAGCCTGCGATCACAATGTCTGGCAACGCGGCATCTCGCAATGTCTGCTCGACGATAGCGAACGCGGAAGACTGATTCATAAGAGTAGTTTCGGAAGTAAAAAGGACCCGCGAGGGCAGTGGCAGTGACAAAGACTAGCTTGCCCGGAAGCCGAACGACGCTGGCTGCCAAGGATTAGGGCTTCTTCAGCTGGACGGGTTTCTTGCGTTTGGGATAAAGCGAGCGGCACATTTCGCAGACCGTTCCATCGCATCCACGAGCCGTGCAGAACTCACGACCGTAAAAAATGATTTGCAGATGCAAGCGGTTCCAATGATCGCGTGGAAACAGTTTCTTCAGTGACTTTTCTGTGTCAACCACATTCTTACCACTGGCGAGCCCCCAGCGCTGAGCGAGCCGGTGGATATGTGTATCCACAGGAAACGCCGGGACTCCGAAGGCCTGAGCCATGACGACGCTGGCTGTCTTGTGCCCAACACCGGGCAGGGCTTCCAATGCGTCCCAATCCTCAGGCACATGAGAATCATGTTGATCTAAAATGATTCTCGACAAGTTGGCGAGGCTCTTTGATTTCTGCTTGGACAGCCCCAGCGGCCTGATGATCTCGTAGATCGCGGCCTGCCCCATAGCAGCCATCGTCTCCGGAGTGCCGCCCACCGCAAACAGCGCCGGCGTGATCTCGTTGACTTTCTTGTCCGTACACTGAGCACTCAGAACCACCGCCACCAGTAAGGTGAACGGGTCCCGATGATCTAAAGGGATCGGCGTTTCAGGATACAAGTGATCTAGCGTTTGCAAAACATGATCGGCGCGTTCTTGCTTTAGCATCTGGACATTGACCGAAAGAGTGACTGGGATGCCATCGCCGACAGAACCACGCTCTGGATGCGAGCTTTATCGAGCTCGTCTGGTCGACAACGGAGGTGCAAAGCGATCAGTTCTTGACCGGCACGCGTTTCATATGTGTGAAGGCTTTTCCGGTTGCCATTCGTCCACGTCGCGTCCGGAGGATTAGCTCGCTGCGAAGCAAGAACGGTTCGACCTCGTCTTCCAGCGTGTCGCCGCTAACGTTCATGGTGTGAGCAATGGCGTCCAGTCCAGCCGGACCACCGGCAAAGACGCGGATCAACGTGTCCAAGTAGTTTCGGTCCTGCTTGTCCAGCCCCAGCTTATCGATCCCAATCATGTCCAAGGAGTCACGAGCCACACCCAAGCTGACGTCACCCTTGGTTTTGATCTGTGCGTAATCTCGCACCCAGTGCAAACGATTGTTTGCCAGTCGTGGTGTACTGCGACTGCGTCTCGCAATCTCGTTCGCTGCGGCATCGTTGACGGACATGGACAACTTGTTGGCATTGCGCTGCACCAATTGGCAAAGCTGTTCCTGGGTGTACCAGCCAAGGTGTTCACGAATCTGAAAGCGATCGCGCAGCGGCGCACTTAACATGCCAGCTCGGGTGGTCGCGCCGATCAATGTAAACGGCTGCAGTTCAAGGTTCAACGTACGTGCGTTGACACCTTCGCCCAAGACAATGTCGATTCGAAAGTCTTCCATCGCGGTGTACAAGTACTCTTCAACCGCTTTGGGGATCCGATGGATTTCGTCAATGAACAAAACGCTGTGAGCGGAGACGTTGGTCAGATAGGGAACCAAGTCCTTGGGCGCCGTCAGACCGGCCCCATTGGCCATCTGAACCGTGGTGCCCATTTCAGCCGGGATCACCGTTGCGAAGGTGGTCTTGCCTAAGCCCGGTGGCCCATCAAAGAGGATATGGCCGAGCGGTTCGCCCCGGCCGAGGGCAGCATCAATGGCAATCTTCAAACGCTCGATGACATCTTGCTGGCCAACCATCTCGTCCAACCGCCGAGGTCGCAGCCCCGAATCGGGCTCTGCACCGCGAATGATCTCCTGTGGCGAGGCATGTGACTCCCCCGCCTGATCCGCAGGTTCCTGTGCCGCATCATCGGGTTCAGCTGAATCCTGTCCGTCGTAGAATTTCTCTCTGGCCATGGCGTCGCGTGGTTGCTCCGTTCCCTAACTTCCTGTCGGAATTTCCTGCCTGATTGGGCGTTTCCATCCTGTTGGCTTGATCGCTGCATTCCTGCTTAAAAAGCTAACTGGACAAGCCAACCATGTTTTAGCGTATTTTGTGCGGTTCGTCGGCCCCTAGAGATTACAGCGGCCAGCCAATCACCCCTCAGCAAGTTACAATCAGAGCCAAACCAGCGTTGCATCCCCCAAAGCATGGATTTCCTGTGACCACTGAAGAGAATTCCGCTGACCCGATCGACTGTAGCGATCCGGCGATCGTGGCCAAGTACGAATCGTACCTCCGTATGCTGGCACAAACTCAGATGCGCCGCAAACTGCAGGCCAAGTATGGGGCGTCGGACATCGTTCAACAAACCATGCTGCAGGCAGTGCAAGCACTGGATGGATTTCGAGGCGAGAACGAGGCCCAGTTCCGCAAATGGCTTCGGCAGATTCTTTCACACCACCTTTGCCATCTCGATCGTGACATGCATCGCGACAAACGCGACGTGCGCCGCGAACAGTCGATGGAAGACAAACTGGCGAAGTCATCGATGCGTTTGGAAGGCCTGCTTCAAGGCGATGTCGCACGCCCCAGCCAAAACGTCATGCAGGGCGAAGCCGTGCTCGCACTTTGCCAAGCCATCGATCGACTGCCCAACGAACAGGCCGAAGCGGTTCGCATGCACTACTTGGACGAAATGAAAGTTTCCGAAGTCGCCGAAGCGATGGACAAAACCACCGCCGCCGTCGCGGGGCTGTTGCACCGAGGCGTCAAAACGCTGCGACGGATGGTTGAGAACTAAGGCTTGATCGAATGCCTCAGCCGCTCCGCTGAATGCCAGCCAGCGAGAATCAGGCGAGCTTCAGTTCACCGCGCAGCGACTTCATCCGAGCTAGCTTGCTGGTCTGGGCAGCTCTTTGCCCCAGCAATGCCATCAAAGTACTTTCGCTGGCCTGGTCCACTTGATTCTCGGCATCGCCGTGACGGATCGAAGCAAAGAAGGCTCGCAATTGAGCTTGTGTTGCAACCATCGACGCCGAAGGCTCCGCCGACTGCCAGGTCACATTCCCGCTGCGATCAAACAGTTTGCCATTCGAAAAGTCTGCGTGACCCTGGGTCCCGTAAAGCCATTCGCCGGTACGCTGCCATGAATTCGCAGCGCGTCGAGTGTGCGAGATCAATGAAACGTGATCGGCAAACTCGAATTCAATGCTCTGATGCTGGAACGCTAACTCGCCAGCTTGTTGATGGCCCGATGGCTGAACGGCGTTCTGCTGATTGGCCAATTCGGCGTCGCTCAAACTTGCCCAGCCCGCTTGTCCCTGTGCCGTTAACAGTGGCCGGCCGATCACGCGGCGCAAAACATCCAGTCCGGCAACATGCTGTTCTAGCAGCACATCGCCGCCGGTCCAGTTGAACTGGTTCCAATGAGCCAGTTGCTCCTTTTCGGATCGGGCGACGTGCTTCTTCAGAGAACCGCTATTGCAGTAGGACTTGGCGTAGATGATGTCACCAATGCCGCCCTGTTGCACTTGAGCGATCAAGTCCAGATCACGCTGATCATACTGGCGTTGGAAACCAACGTGAACGGTCAGTCCTTGTTCTTTTGCCACAGCGGAAGCATTGACGACCTGCTTCAAACCATTCAGATCGGCCGCCATCGGCTTTTCAATGAATACATGTTTGTGGTTAGTGATTGCGTCCACCGCAATCCCAGGTTGGCAAACCGGCGGCGTGGTGATGAACACCACATCGACATCCTGCAACGCTTGATGAGGTAGCAGCGGCTGTCGAATCGAGCCGCCTGAGGTCAACAGATTGCAGTGGTCTGCCAATCGTTCCGGATGACGACTTTTGATGCTGCGAAAGACGCTTTGAGCACGACCGCGATTGTTGTCAACCAAGGCCGTGATCTCAATGGCATCATCATCCAACGATGCCATCGCATCGAGCAGTTGCCGGCAACGGCGACCGCAACCAACCATCGCGATCCGCAGCTTGCTCTGTTTTGAACTGGCGATCGCTTTGGTCGCAGCGCTGGCGCCAGCGATCGCACCACCGGCAATCATTAGACCGCTGCCACGAATAAAATCGCGCCGATCTTCTTGATATTTACCAGCGTTGGCCGAGGTGGGATTCGAGTCGACGATGGGGCGGGACTCAGTGGGGTTTGACATTTAGGTCCTTTCTCGCATCTTCTTTCGTGCTCTGGAGAGCATCGGCCCGATTGAGTTTTCGCTGATCCCGTTGCGTTCACTGATCTGTCGATACGACAAACCTTCCAGATGGTACTGACGGACGACGGCAGCCTCAGTGGCATCGAGCTGTTCCATCAAATGCATGATTTCATCACGGTCATCAATGCGTTCAATCGGATCGGAATCTGGTTGCTGCTGAGCCTGCCATTGAGCGTTGTCACCGCTGGACGCAAGCGTGCGTTGCAGCATGCGACGGACGACCACGCGTCGCCCAATCACCGTCAGATAGGTCGCCAACGAACTGTCGTTACGAAACCGTCGCAACACAGCTCGATCATTTGACAACAGCGCCAAGAAAATCTCTGCCACTAAATCGTCTCTCAACGCTGCATCCAACTCCAGACCTCGCGCCCGAGCCGTATGGTTCACCACGTGGACCATCAAACCTAGGAATCGATCGACGAAGTCCTGCCAAGCACCTGGAGCGCCCTCAAGACATCGTTTGACAAGTTTTCGGTCAATGTCTGATAGTGTCACGTGACCTATGCCTCAGGCAAGATTGAGTGCTCGTTAGGAAGCTTCCAATGCGTCGGCAGAGTAAAGGATACGGCCCCATTCTACCGCAATGGGCGATCACCGGCCATTTCAATCAAGGGGGCAAGATCGCTTTGTCAAAATAATGCAGCGACACGCAACACGTCCACTCAACGCGGCCGCTTCATTACACCTGCACCTCGCTCACCCATTCCCCGCACCATGGGGCGCGATTCCGCCAACGTTTGCATCATCGAGCATCGCGAAAGGGGGGGGAGTGAAACACTGCCTGCGGTCCCACAATCTAACCGCCAACCAATGATCAGCGGAGACGATGAAGTCCTTCTTATGGAAATTTTTTTCATCCAGTTTGCCAGCTGGAAGCCGCAATTGGCCCACTCGCTAGGACTATCTTTGTCGCAACGAATGGACTTGCCTACATCCGATTGCACGACCTGCGACAGCGATTCGGGTCGTATCAGTGTTGCGGCCCGGCAAGGGGACGCAGGCGGCACAAATTCTATTCGTGCGGGTAAGCGATGACCTATGTTTTCCAGTTGCCCGAAAACCCTCATCGTCCCACTGATTGATATGAATAACAGCAGCCATAGTGACCAGGCCACACGGTCGGCTAAGAACGCAGACGGATCCACCGAGCCACAGGCAAGCAAGGTGGACGATCGATCACGCAGCGACTTTGACATCTCCAGTTTGCTCAACCGTCTGCAAGTGATGACCGAGGCTGTGACCTCCGATCCGATGCCTCGTCCACCACGGTCGGCTCGCAGTGGCAACAATCAGCTGACGGCCG
This sequence comes from Stieleria bergensis, assembly GCA_007745635.1. Taxonomy (GTDB): domain Bacteria; phylum Planctomycetota; class Planctomycetia; order Pirellulales; family Pirellulaceae; genus Stieleria; species Stieleria bergensis. The sequence goes on along the minus strand of CP036272.1, from coordinate 3,325,840 downwards.
CCCGCCTTGGCCACGCCAATGCCTTGTTCTATGCGCTGCGCGCCAAACATGCCGCAACGGCGGCTCACGGTTTAAGAGTCTCGCTGTACTGTAGTGCATGGGCCGAGCGACTGAAGCTCAATCAAGCCGCGCAAACGCGGATCGAAATCGCCGCCTTGCTCCACGATTTGGGCAAGATCGGCATCCCGGATCGCATCTTGCGCAAGCCCGGCAAGCTAACCGCTGACGAGCAGCAACTGATGGCGACCAATCCTGAATTAGGATGCGAGATCCTAAGTGGCTGCACCAACGATGAGGGCATTCTTGAGATCATCCGTCACGCCCGGTCTTGGTACGCCGGGCCTCGCGCCAACGCCCAGTGCTGTGGCGACGACATTCCGTTTGGGGCGCGCATGTTGGCGATCGCCGACGCCTTCGACGCGATGACCACTGAACAGGTCTACCGGCCGGCGATGAGCCTGGATCGGGCGCTTGCAGATTTGATCCAGGGTGCTAACACTCAGTTTGATGGCACGCTTGTTCGCGACTTCCATCGCTTGTTGGAAGCCAGCCCCGAAATCCTTCAAGGCACCGTCGCACAGCGCTGGTTACTGGAGTTACGCCCCGAAGACAGCGCAGCGTATTGGACCGGCGCGGCCAGTGGCAACACCCCCAGCACATCCGCTTCATCAGCCACGTCCAACGATCGCCAATCGTCGTTCAATCAACGTCTGCTTTCAACATTGAAAGACGGCGTCGTCTACACCGACAACGCCGGTACCGTTCTCCAGTGGAATCGCGGCATGGAACGGTTAAGCGGTAAATCGGCCGAAGCCATGGTTGGCAAGCTATTCACCGGCGACGCGATCGGTTTGCTCGACGATGATGACCAGGACTTCCCAGAATGCCCGATGACCGAATGCCTTCGCACAACGCATCCTGTGCACCGTAAGATGAGGATGGAACGCGACAACCAAGAAAACGTCGTCATCCACGTTGATGTCACTCCCGTGATGAACAACGAAGCTGGCCTATCGGGAACACTGATTGTTGTGCGGGACCAGTCCGACCAAGTGCAATTGGAAGAACGCCTGCATCTCTTGCACGAAGAAAACAGAATCGACCCACTGACTCGCGTTAGCAACCGAGGGCACTTTGACCGGCGTCTGGAAGAGCTCGTGTCGATGAATGTTGACGGAGAATCCACGTTCTCGTTGATTATCTGCGACCTGGACCATTTTAAAAGCGTGAACGATCGCTTCGGTCACCCCGGTGGCGATGCCGCTCTGATTGAGTTCGCTGACTTGCTGCGACAACACCGACAAGAAGGTGACCTGGTCGCGCGATACGGCGGCGAAGAATTCTTGTTGCTGGCCATCGACTGTGACAACGCCTCTGCAGCTCGCCGCGCCGAGCAGATCCGCCAGTCGCTGGAAGCTCTGCCCATCACTGCGTTGGAACAAGAGAGTCTGACCGCCAGCTTCGGCGTCACCGAATTTCAGTCAGGTGATTCACCAGAAACCATCGTTGCCCGCGCCGATCGTGCTCTGATCAAAGCCAAGGACAATGGTCGCAACCGCGTGGTCCAGTTGGGCCTTGGCAAAATGTCCGAGTTCAACGGAAACCCCGATGAGGAACGACGCGGCTTCTTTACCAAGACGTCGGGCAGTGACAAGCTCATTGTCGACCTCGTCACACCCGTTCCCGCTGACATGACGATCGAGAAACTACGCGGCTTCATCGCGGATCATCATGCGGACATTATTGATGTCGCCGAGTCTCAGGTGACGCTCGCCGTCCAAGCCTCCAAATACAGTGGCGGGCGCCGCAAAGTCGATCAACGCATCAACTTTCAAATTCGCATGACGCTTAGCGAAGCCCATCTGGACGAAGTCAAAGGACTTGGCGGACGCTGCGAATACACCAAAGTGCACGTCGAACTCGGCCCCAAACGCGGACGTGATCGTCGTAAACGCGACTACCAACTGGCTGCAAATTATCTGCTGGCCAGCATCAAGTGTTACCTGATGGCCGACACCATTGAGCCCTCCGAATGAGCGTCTCTGCGCTCTGAATGGCAATCACGCCTCGCAGGCACGCTTGGGAGCTGAGGCTGGTGAATCAGCGCTGGTGAATCTGGGGCAACGCGAATCTGGGGCAACGCGAATCTGGGGCAACGCGAATCTGGGGCAACGCGAATCTCGGGCAACGCGAATCGCACGCATGATCATCATCACGATTTGCCTCGCATGACGCTTCGCGACCGGCAATGCTCCCCGCGCTTCGCGACCGGCAAAAATCGCCTGGCTTCGCGGGGATCACATCTAGCCGAAATCTGACCGGTCTGGCACATTGTGTGGTACAGGAAAGTGAGCCAAGTTCGCTCGCCGCGGAACACTGAACTGCCAGCCGTTGATCATCAGCCAGATTGGGTATCGCTCCATGCCTTCGCCTTCCGAACTCTTTCAGTCCGCGGCACCGACGCCCTTTGATCTGAACCAGCCCTTTCCGCCTGCCGGTGACCAGCCCAGAGCGATTGAACAACTGACCAATGGCTTTCTGTCGGGCAAAACTGCTCAAGTTCTGCTGGGAGCCACCGGTACCGGCAAAACCTACACCATGGCCAACGTGATTGCGAATCTCAATCGCCCCGCGTTGATATTGAGCCACAACAAGACGCTGGCCGCGCAGTTGTACGGCGAGTTCAAGGAATTCTTTCCCACCAACGCCGTTCATTACTTCGTCAGTTATTACGACTACTATCAACCCGAAGCCTATATCCCGCAGCGCGATGTCTATATCGAAAAGGATGCTTCGATCAACGAGGACATTGACCGGCTGCGACTAGCGACCACCAGCAGCTTGGTCAGTCGCCGCGACGTTGTGATCGTCGCCTCGGTCAGCAGCATCTACGGCTTGGGATCTCCGGATGACTACAAAAAGTTGGTGATCAGTGTTACCAAAGGGCAGGTGATTCGCAGAGACGCGTTGCTGTTAAGTTTGGTCGATGTGCTGTACGATCGCGGCGACCACGACTTCACACGCGGCAAGTTCCGAGTCCGTGGCGACAGTGTGGAACTCTGGCCCAGCTATGAAGAGTTCGCCTATCGCATTGAGCTCTGGGGAGACGAAGTCGAAAAGATCTCGATCATCAATCCCTTGACTGGCGAGACCTTGGATGTGGTTGAGCAGTTCTTCATCTATCCCGCCAAACACTTCGTGATGCCGGAAGATCGGATCGGACGAGCGATCCGCGTGATCCGCGAAGAACTCGCTCAGCAAGTGGCGCTGTTCCAAAAACAGGGCAAGTTACTGGAAGCCGAACGACTGAACTCACGCACCAAGTTCGACCTGGAAATGCTTAGCGAGGTGGGGCACTGCCCGGGCATCGAAAACTACTCGCGTCCGCTTTCCGGAAAACCACCCGGATCGGCGCCGGACACGCTGTACGACTTCTTTCCTGATGACTTCGTCACCTTCGTCGATGAATCACACGTCACCGTGCCTCAGGTGCGAGCCATGTACGCGGGCGACCGCAGCCGTAAACTGACTTTGGTCGATCACGGTTTCCGATTGCCAAGCGCACTGGACAATCGGCCAATGAAGTTTGAAGAATGGGAGCAGCGCACGCATCAGATTTGCTTTGTTAGCGCCACTCCCACCGACTATGAACTCGAACGCACGCAAGGTGAAGTGGTCGAGCAAATCATTCGCCCCACCGGTCTACTCGATCCAGAGATCGAAGTGGTCTCTGCGCGTGGGCAGGTCAATCACTTGATCAAAGAGATCCGGCTGCGGGCCGAACGCGACGAACGCGTGCTCGTCACCGCGCTGACCAAACGTCTTGCAGAAGACTTGGCCAACTATTTCCAAGAGCAAAACATCCGCTGCCGCTGGCTTCACAGCGAGCTGAACGCGTTTGAACGAATGGATCTGATTCAAGAGTTGCGTACAGGACAATTCGACTGCTTGGTCGGTGTGAACCTGCTTCGCGAAGGACTGGATTTACCGGAGGTGTCGCTGGTTGCGATTCTGGACGCTGACAAGGAAGGCTTTCTGCGTAGCGAAACAAGCTTGATCCAAACCATCGGCCGTGCCGCGCGAAACGCCAATAGCCAAGTGATCCTGTACGCCGATAAAGTGACCCGATCCATGCAAGCGGCGATCGATGAAACCGAGCGTCGCCGCAGCCTGCAAATGGCACACAACGCCAAACACGGCATTGTCCCCAAAACGGTTCGTTCCAAAATCAAAACCGGCATCGATTCCGAGGCAGCCAAACGACAACAAGCCAACTCCCGCGTCCAAAGCGTCCAGGACACCCAGTTGGTCACCATGCAGATGCTGGACAAACTGGAGCAAGAAATGCTGGCCGCCGCCGAAGAACTGCAGTTCGAAAAAGCAGCACAATTACGAGACCGATTCAAGCAGTTGAAGCCCCACGTCGGCAAGCCACTCTCAGAGATCGAGTTCACTGAAAAAGAAGCCCCCAGCGGCAGCCGTCAAAAACGAGGCGGTAAGGGGACAAAGGGCGCTAAAGCACGTTCAATCCCCCGGCCCAAGTCAAAGTAAACCCGACTATCAACCGCAGGCCGTTACAACCGGTTTCCTAAGCGGCAGCGTCCCACCAGCAAACCGTGGCAACGCCAGAACAGTAGAGTGCCGAGCTTGCACGCACCAAAAAACGTGACAACGCCAACCGCAACCAGCCACAGCAAAACCCTCCCCGGCCGGGCATTGAGACAATCAATTCCCCCGCCTTGCAACTCTGTAAAT
>CP036272.1:3275924-3320620 GCA_007745635.1 Stieleria bergensis | reverse complement strand
CTGATGATGACTGGAAGCATCGCGCCGAATTACTTGGGACGATGCCTGGTATCGGCGATGTGACATCAGCAACGATCATTGCAGAGTTACCAGAGCTTGGCGACCTGAACCGACAGGAAAAAGCCTCGCTCGTTGGACTAGCACCGTTCAACCGGGACAGCGGGCAGATGCGAGGCAAGCGTTCGATTTTTGGAGGCCGTGGATCAGTGCGATCGGCGCTCTACATGGCCGCACTGAGTGCTCGCCGATACAACCCAGCGATCGCAGCCTTTTCCAAGAGACTGGCCGAACAAGGCAAGCCTCCAAAGGTCGTTATTACCGCATGCATGCGCAAAATCCTCATCACACTCAACACAATGGTCAAAACAAATACAGCATGGGAAAATCCACAAAACGCTTGACATCTAACACAGCCGCTCCCGCAAGCGGGAGGGTATTGTTGAACGAACCGTTGACTGCACTCTCCCGCTGGCGGGAGAGTCGAGCCTAAGCGAGGTGAGGGTGAAGTGGTTGGCAACGCCAACCAGCTGATGGGCACTATTTGCCTTTCAATGCTTCGATATCGCCAAAGTTCCTTAAATCATGGGGAATGCCGACGTAATCCAGCACGCGACACAGACCACGCAGGGCGACACCAAAACCATCGGGACCGCTAAATCCACCGAATTGACCGCCACCTTTCACGTGCGGCTCCAAATCCATGAACACACCATCGGCACCCCGGGCTGTCATCCGTTCATGCACGGTCGGCATGAATCCTTTCAGATCACGCAGGATTGCTTCGTGCCCGCAATCACCTTGATCGGCAGGAACAAAATTCGCCAAGCTGGCTTCATCGACGTGAGTGATTCGGCCCGTGGGAGACGGATCGTGATAATCCTTGATGTGCAACCAGCCCATGCTGGGTTTCATGTCCAGGTACTGAGCGTAGGTTTCGTCGGCGGTGAAACCTTGGGTAACGATATTGGCGCCATCAAAAATCGTCAGCATCGCCGGGTGGTTGACCTTTTCGGCAATTTGCGCCAGCAGAGGTCCGGTTTGCCCGACAAGGTTCGCTTCGACTTCCAATCCGAACGTCAGGCCGCGTTTGTCACAGGCTTCGGCGATCTGTCCGAGCTGGTCACAAACCTGATCCAGATGCTCTTCTGCTGGCGTGCCCTTGGGATGATAAAACGCGAATCCTCGAATCAGCTTGGCACCGAAGGCTTCGGCGCGATCGCATGCTGTTTGAACGTCTTCGGCCAGGTATTGCTTGAAAGGAACGAATCGGTTGCCGCTTCCGTCGTCCACATCCAGCAATTTGACTTTGCCGATTGGCGAACCAATGCTGCTGACTTTCAGTCCATAATCCGACTGCATTTTGACCAGCGACTGGATCTCGGCGTCATCGAGCTGCATGACATTCTTGATGCCATTTCCTGCGTCAATAAAGCGGATACTGTAGTAACGGAGCCCTAATGCAGCGAAGGCACTGTACTGCTGGACGGCCGTTTTATCGTTGGCGGCTTCATCGGCGAAGCCAGTCAAAAGAACAGGAACCTGATCAGACATCGTAAGTATCGAAAAACTGAGGAAATAAACCGTGTACTTCGCTCAGAGTGACCGATTCTCGGCGTCGAATCAACGGGGGATCGACAAAGATTCTGGGGAGCTGGGATCAGGATTCGGTCGGAAACTGGACAACAATGTTGCTGTGCAGCCCGCCGCGTGGTGTCCATTGACTCTCCACCGTGGCACTTTTCGGCTGTACAACGGCCAAAAAGTCGTCCATGATTCGGTTTGTGATCGCCTCGTAGAAGATTCCTTCGTTTCGGAACCGTTGCAGGTACATTTTCAAACTTTTTAGCTCGACGCACTTCTGGTCGGGCACGTAAGTGAAGATGATCTTGCCGAAGTCCGGTTGGCCCGTTTTGGGACAGACCGAAGTGAACTCAGGGCAATGGTGTATGATCGTAAAATCACGCGACGTGTTGGGGTTCTCAAAGACTTCCAGAATGTCGCTGAATTTGTCGCTCTCGCTCACGTCTAGGCTCTCCTCAGGGAAAAATACAAGTGTTGCAGGTTCGGTCGAAATCTACCAGTCCCGCAAGCCCCGAAGAGGGTAACTCAACGGCCCCGGTTCCGGCAATCGCTGATCCTGTGCAACCACCAAACAGCAGCGGACTGCCGACGGTGTCTCAATCACTGTTCATCAGCGAGACGTTCTCCAGCCGCCAGGGCGAAGGCAAACTGACCGGACAAGAGAGTTTCTTCATCCGCACCAGCGGCTGTAACCTGCGTTGCTGGTTCTGTGACACACCTTACGCATCTTGGCAACCCACCGGACAACGGCAATCCATCGAATCACTGGTCCAGGATGCTCAGGCGGTCTTTGCGGACAAACCTGCATCTCACCGGCATGTTGTCCTGACGGGCGGCGAACCGTTGCTGGGAGCCGCGATCGAACCCCTCTGCCATCTGTTTCACCAAGCCGGATTCCACGTGACTCTGGAAACCGCTGGCACAATCCAGCGAGAGCTGCCCTGTGATCTGCTGTCACTCAGCCCCAAACTTGCCTCCAGTGCTCCGGATGCCAAACAGCATCCGCGTTGGCATCAATTGCATGAGCAACGACGCATGCCATTGAACACCATGCGCTACCTGATTGAGACCGCCAAGGATCATCAACTGAAGTTCGTGGTCAGCGATCGCTCACAGTTTGACGAAATTCAATCACTGGTTGAGCAGCTGGAGGTTCACCCCAGCAATGTCTTTATCATGCCACAAGGCGTCTCGATCGACGACCTCGATGCAGCCCTGCCATGGCTTCAACCATGGACCGAGCAAGTCGGCTATCACTACTGCGATCGCATGCAAATTCGCTGGTACGGAAACCGCCGCGGCACCTAGGTCTCGCCCGTGCTTGCCCAACAACCGAGCCAGCGGAAACGCAAAAACCAAACGGCTGACCATTCGTTTCCTGAACTCTCCCGCGTGCGGGAGAGTTCAGCCTAAGCGAGGTTAGTGTCAAGCGGTTGGCAACGCCAACACGGCTGATGGGCTAGCCGTGTTGAACACAGTCTTGGCACACCATCGCGCCTTGGATGGTGATGCCGGCTAATCGATCGCTGTGACAAAGCACACAAGCGACTTGCGTCGACGGTGCCCGATAAGGGTTGCCATCGTCGGTCGCTGACGATGGCTAAGCAGACTCTGTGCGGAGCAGGTGGCGAACCCGTTCGCCCAATTCAAGCAGACAGTCCTGGCACAGCCATGTGCCGCGATTCCCTTTTATCAAGACCGATTTCGAACGTCGTTGATCGCAGCGCGAACACTGAGACTTGCCACTCCGCACCGCCACCGCAATGATCGGCAGCAGCAAGATCAGCAAAAGCACAACAGAGGCAAGCAAAACAAGGACAATAGACATGGTCGGTCCAGTGGTCATCAAGGCATCAAGTTCAAGGCAAGAAAACGCCGAAACAGAGCTCGTTCAGCAGTTGGCTATTGTGAAGGCCAGAACGCTATGTCGCCAGGGCGCCTCCCGCTGCCAACAAACCACGGCATCGCCAAAACGCCTGATGGGATGGCGACCGCTACAGGCACTTCTTCAGCGCGGCCAGCAGGGTGGTGACGTTCTTTTCCGTCGCCGAATGCCCCATCAGGCCGATGCGCCATGCTTTGCCAGCAAACACTCCCAAACCGCCACCGATCTCGATGTCAAACTCGTGGAGCAATCGCTGACGCACTTTGGCTTCATCAATCACGTCGGGGACGGAGACACAATTCAATGTATGCAGACTCTGTTTAGGAATGTACTGCAGGCCAAGTTCCTCCAGCCCCTTGCGCAACAAGAGATGCATTTGCCGGTGGCGTTCAAAACGCTGCTCAAGGCCTTCTTCCAAAACGATCTGCAATGCCTCTCGCAGCGCGTACACCATGTTGATCGGTGCGGTGTGATGATAGGCTCGCCCGCCGCTGCCGGTATAGTAATTCTTCAGCATCGAGACATCGAGATACCAGCTCTGACACGGTGCTTTGCGTGCCTCGATCACCTCGATCGCTTTGGCCGAGAACGAAACGGGCGACAATCCAGGAGGGCAGGCCAAGCATTTCTGCGTCCCAGAATAGATCGCATCGATGCCCCATTGGTCCACTTGAAGATCGTGCCCACCGATTGAAGTCACCGCATCGACAGCAAGCAACATGCCGGCTTGATGCACCACGTCGCCAACGCCCGCTAAATCTTGAAGGGCACCGGTAGACGTTTCCGCATGAACGACGGCCAGCATTTTTGCAGCGGGAAACTGTTTGACAGCGTCCTCAAAATGCTGCAGCGTGAAGGTATCCCCCCAGGGAACTTCAACGGTATGCACCGTGGCTCCGCAGCGTTGCATCATGTCCTTCATGCGGCCGCCGAAGACGCCGTTGATCATCACAATCGCTTCGTCACCCTGTTCCAGCAAATTGGAAACCACGGTCTCCATCCCCGCCATTCCCGTTCCCGAAACAGGAAAGGTCAGCGGGTTCTGGGTCTGATAGACACGCCGGATCATTTCGCAGGTCTGATCCATGTATTCGATATACTGTGGATCCAGATGGCCCAACGTCGGCGAGCCAATCGCTTTCAGAATGCGAGCTGGCACGGTGCTCGGCCCGGGGCCCATCAGCAAGCGTTCACGAGGGTTCAGAGCGTCAAATAGGTTTTCAGACATGATCCAGCCGATATTCGATGAAAATGCGATAGAATCAGCGTTCCAGGCACGCTGCGGGGAATCGTTCTCTAGAGGTCCATTTTATCGCATCAGAGTCCGCCAACCTAGCGGTCGATGAAAAACACTCGCTAGCCTAAGATAAGCATCAGACACGACGCTCTAGAAAAAGAACGAAGATGAAAACTGACGCGGAACGCATTGCCGATTTGGAAATCGAATTAGCTCACATGCAACGACTGTGTGACCAACTGAATGAAGTGGTCACCGAGCAGGCGTTGGTGCTGGACAAAGCAATGAAACAGATCAAGAAATGGGACAATCGATTCAATGACTTGAAATCGTCATTGGACATGTCACACTCCGACGAGCGTGATCCATTGGCGGAACGGCCGCCGCATTATTGAATCGGCCAAGCGATCCCCAGCAGGAAACGCACCCTCCACCGGCGATTCCAAAGCCTCTCAGCGTTTGGGACGATACAAGTGATTGCCTTGCTTAGCGGCTTTGTGAGCCCGGGCAGTGTCTTGATCCACTCCGGGGTCCGCCTGTGCGTTGAGCCAGCGATCCAGTTCCTCGCTGAGCTCGGCGCGCTTATCACTCATCTCACTGCGTTCGGCAAGGTTCGTCATCTCATACGGATCGGCTTGTAAATCGTAAAGTTCCACTGCCGGTCGTCGTTGGTAACGCTGAATCAATCGCAACGCTTTCTCGTTTTGAAAACTATCGAAAACCCACGATTGCCAATAGCGGTTGTTTAGCTTTCCATCGCCGCGAATCCCCATCAGGTGCTTTTCGATGTACAGATTTTCCGGGGACAGGTTCTTCACCAAGTGATACCGGCCGTCGGTGATCGATCGAATCGGATACGAGGGACCTTCGGGGATATTGTTGTGGACCCCGAAAACGTAGTTGCGATGTTGCGGCTGCTTACCCAGTAGCACTCCGGAAAAACTGGAACCGTCAAATGGGTTTCGAATGAACCGGATTCCAGCCAAGTCAGTCAGGGTTGGCAGCACGTCTGCATACTGAACCAACGCCTCGGTACGCTTTCCAGCCGGGACGATGCCTGGCCAGCGGGCGATCAAGGCGGTGTGCACGCCCGTGTTGTAGTTGGTCCATTTGTTGCCTGGAAACTGCGATCCCTGTTCGGAAGTGAACAGGACCAAGGTCTCACGGTCCTTCCCCGATTCATCAAGCGCCATCAGCAGTTCGCCCACTTGAGAGTCCATGTAGGTAATTTCTGCCAAGTAACGACTGAACGCATCTCGAGTGGTGTCCGTGTCGGCAATGTTTGGCGGCAGCTTCAGCTTGCCTGGTGGATACTGCGAGGCGTCGCCCATCACCCAAGGCACATGAGGCTCAACCAAGGCAACCACCAAGCAGAACGGTTGACTGTCGCGACCGATGAACTCGCCAACGGCCCCCAGATCGTGCTCATTGGTTGGTGAACGCACACAGGATTTGTCAAATCCCTGAACCATTTCAAAGGGGAAGGCTTGTTTTGGCTGAACATGCACTTTCCCGGCAATACCGACGCGATAACCTGCAGAACCCAAGTAGTCGGGCATGGAATCAATGTCCGCATGGCTGGCCGAATGATTCCAAGCGCATCCGTTGGTCATGGGATACAAACCGGAATACAGTTCCGCACGGCAGGGCTGGCACATTGCCTCAGCAAGAAAGGCTCGGTTAAACACCAGCCCTTCGCTGGCCAAGCGATCGATGTGCGGAGTCTTTGCATTCTGACCGCCATAGACTGGCAAATCGTTGTACGTGCAATCATCAGCCATGATGATCAAGACATTGGGCCGCTCCGCATCAGCGGCGTCTGCCTTGGACACACTGACAACCGAGAACAAACCAAGAGCACAAACAGTAACCAGCGTCAGGTAAAACCGAGTCATGAATCGCCACCAGTTGCAAAAGAGAAGAGACGTTGTCGAGCGACAAACAGACGCGCCGCACCACAGATGATGCAGGTTGCGAGCATCGAGGCAACAAGCACGAAGCGCTGGCGACGGCACAAGAAAGACCGGACTATTGTAACCGAATGAAACGACCGATGTCGTGTGCCGTGCTTGCATGCACCAGCAAACCGTAACGTGCTGTGCTTGCACACACGCACCAACCGGAGGGTGCCCGAATTGATTTAGGCCATGATCTCGCGGATCGGTTCGACGTGTTCAACGCCGACCAGTTTCTGGTCAAGTCCGCTAAAGAAGTACGACAGGTTGTTCGGATCAAGTCCCATCAACTGCAAGACCGTTGCGTGCAGGTTTTTAACATGCAGAGGTTTCTCAACGGCGGCCGCTCCCAGTTCATCGGTGGTACCATAGGAGACACCGCCTTTGATGCCCCCACCGGCCATCCACATCGTGAAGCCGTACGAATTATGGTCGCGCCCGCTGCCTTTGGCGTATTCTGCCGTAGGCTGACGGCCAAACTCGCCGCCCCAGACCACCAAGGTCTCGTCCAACATCCCGCGTTGCTTGAGATCCTTAAGCAGACCAGCGATCGGCAGATCAGTGCGGCCAGCATGGCGGTTGTGGTTCAGTTCCAGGTCACCGTGTGCGTCCCAGTTATCATCGTTGTGCGCGCCACCACTGTAGAGCTGAATGAATCGGACGCCACGATCGACAAGCCGCCGAGCGATCAGGCAGCGTGTTCCAAAGTCATTGGTCTCGGGATTGTCGATGCCGTAGAGCTGTTTGGTCTTCTCGTCCTCATCGGCCAAGTCAACGGACTCTGGCGCCGCAGATTGCATCTTGTAGGCGAGTTCATAGCTGGCGATTCGAGAAGCCAAATCACTATTGTGCACTCGCGATTCCATATGCCGTTGGTTAGCGGATTGAATCGAGTCGATCATTTCGCGCTGCATGGCTTCGGAAACGCCATCGGGACGACTCAGATTCAAAATTGGGGAACCCTGGCCACGGAAAACCGTGCCTGCATAGCTGGCGGGCATGTAACCGCTGCTCCAGTTCTTCGCTCCGCTAATCGGTCCCGCTTTGGGATCCAGCATCACAACATAGCCGGGCAAGTTCTCATTCTCGGAACCAAGACCGTAGTTAACCCACGATCCAAGTGCGGGGCTGCCCGAGAGGATCTTTCCGCTATTCATCATCAGCATCGCCGAACCGTGAATAGGAGAGTCAGCCGTCATCGAATGCAGGAAAGCGATGTCGTCAACATGATTGGCTAAATTGGGAAACAGCGAACTGACCCATTTGCCGCATTCACCATGCTGGGAAAATTTCCAACGCGGCTCAACAATTCGGCCACCGGTTCGTTTGCCACCGCGACCAAAGGTTTTGACGTCAACGGTCTTGCCGTCCATGCCCGTCATCTTGGGCTTGTAATCAAACGTGTCCATGTGGCTTGGACCGCCGTACATGAACAGGAAGATGACGCTTTTGGCTTTGGGAGCGAAATGTGGCAGTTTTGCCGCTAACGGGTTAAGCGAACCGGGCTGATTATCAGCCGCCGACAACACATTGTCTTTGGCCAGCATCGATGACAGAGCGGCAGCACCGAATCCACAACCGCCTTGCCACAGGAACTCGCGACGCGTGCGACCACAAAAATTTCGTTTTTTAGGTTTCATTTGACTTCTCATCAATCCACAAACAGAAACTCGTTCCAGTTCAACACGCTCAGGCAATACAGATCCTTTGCCTTCTCGGCAGACACACCGTGCGTCTGCTGCAATTTTTGAATGAATGCCACTCCATCGCTGACTTCCGCAGGTTCTGCGTCGCGCGAAATCGCACCACGAATGGTCGCTTTGACAAACGCTTCATCGCTAACGCCTTCGCCGCCGTAGGTCTGACGCATGCGGACGGCTTGCTGATGAGCGAATTCGCCATTGAGCAGCGACAGCGCTTGGGAAGGCTGCAAGGTCATGAAACGACCTTCGCACGTGACATCCGGATCGGGAAAATCAAAGGCCGACAACAAGGGGGTCAGCAACGATCGCTTGACGTAAATGTAAACGCTGCGACGGTTCTGATCTTCGGGACTGGAATTGCCCCAGCCACTACCGGGTCGCGATTGCCCCGACATCGCCTCACGGGAAAGCTTTGGATAAATGCTTGGCCCATAGGATTTCAAATTCAATGAACCGCTGGCGGCCAACATCGAATCTCGCACCTCTTCAGAGCTCAAACGGCGCGGATCGAACCGCCACAACAAGTCGTTGTTGGGATCGGCCGCCATGCCAGCATCAGTGCCCCGCGACGACATCTGGTAGGTCTTGCTATTGAGGATCAGCCGATGCATCGCTTTGACACTGTAGTCGGATTCGATAAACCGATTGGCCAGGTAGTCAAGCAGCTCGGGGTGCGTCGGCGGCGTCCCCAATTGACCAAAGTTGTTGCTGCTGCGAACGATGCCGCGTCCGAAGTGAAATTGCCAAATGCGATTGACCATCACTCGAGCCGTCAAGCGGTTGTCGTCACTGGTGATCCAGTCGGCGAGCACCGTGCGCCGTCCGGTGGATTGTTCGGTCGTCGATTCGCGTTGCGGAAATTCAGGATTGGCTGCGTCAAAGAGCTCGGGGAAACGGGGCTGTACCTCATCCGCAGGCGAATGCGGACTGCCTCGGAACAGCACATTCATGGGCTTGTCGACTCGTTCGTACCGAGCGACGCCTAAAACCTGTTCTCGAGCCGGCAACTTCTTAGCCGCTTCAGCATTTGCCGTAAACTGTTGCTTTAAGTCGTTGTACCGCGTCCATTGATCGCCGTCCAAGTTGTCTTTCAATTTGGCTTTCAGCACACGCTGCCGGTCTCGACGTGGCCCTTCGGTCGCACGTTGATCGGGAGCGGACATCTTCGCAATTCCGGCTTGCTCGATCTCGCGAATCAGTTTCTCCAGTTCGACTCGCTTGGCGTCGTTGGCTCGATAAGCCGCCTTGACCTCATCCGATGTCACATCAATCTGGTTAAAGCCCGTTCCATTGCCTCGCACTCCATATGGGGTCAGGTCCTGGAAGAAGGAAAGATAGCTGTAGTAATCCGTCTGAGGAATCGGGTCGATTTTGTGATCGTGACAACGAGCACAGTTCAAGGTCAGGCCCAAGAACACCTGACCAGTGGTGGTGATGATGTCGTCAAAGCCATCAAACTTCGCTTGCAGTCCGTCGGCCGGTTCATCATCCCAAATCCCCAGTCGATAGAAACCGGTCGCGGTCAATGTGTCAACAGTGACCTCTTCCAGTTCATCACCGGCCAGTTGTTCGCGGACGAATTGATCATAAGGTTTGTCATCGTTGAAGCTGCGAATCACGTAGTCGCGATACTTCCAAGCGTTCGGCTTGGGACCATCGCGCTCATAGGAGTTGGTTTCCGCAAAGTGCACCAAATCCAACCAGTGCCGTCCCCAATGTTCACCGTATTGAGGTGCAGCCAGCAGGTCGTTGACGCGCTGCTGGTAGGCATCGGGAGACTGATCGTTGACAAAGCTTTGGACCTGTTCCGCCGTCGGTGGCAATCCGGTCAGGCTGTAATACAGACGTCGAATCAAGGCCTGCTTGGAGGCAGGAGCGTTGGGTTTCATTCCCGCCCGATGAAGGCCTTGATAAACGAATGCGTCAATGCCATTGGACTGCCACTGGACCGCTTCAACGACGGGCGGAGCGGGATCACTCAGTGGCTCAAAGCCCCAGTGATTCTTCCAGTTGGCACCTTGCTCAATCCATTTGCTAAGCAACTCAATTTGCTCTTTGCTCAGACGATCGCCTTCAGGTGGCATTTGCTCACCTTCATCGTCACTCAGAATCCGAGCGATCAACAGACTGCTATCGACATCACCGGCGACAATGGCGTGATCGCCGGAATCCGCTTCAGCAAAGGCTGAGTCTTTATCAGCAAAACTAAGTCCCGATTCTGCCTCGTCGGGACCGTGGCACGCATAACAGTGCTTGGCCAACAGCGGCTGAATCTGCTTTTGAAAATCAATTTCGTTCTCAGCAGCAGTCGCCGCGTTTGGCAGATTGACAGCAACCAGGAGACCGAACAGCAGCAGGGGGTGGAAAACGAGCTTCATCGTGAATGTTGCCGAAAGGAGCAGCAGGAGGGAAGGGCACCAAGGTCGAGCTTCAAAGCGAGCATTTCAGCGCTGCAATGGCTGACGTCTCATTATAGCTCGGTGAGCCCGCTTAAGCGGGTTCGACGCAACGTTACTTTGTAATCATCGACGATTACGCCACCAATTCCAATGAGATTAAGTTCAAAACTCCTGAGCAATATTCCACAGGCATTCTGAAATGGAAACTTTGCCGGAAATGGATCATGTCGCTTGCCTTGAAAGCGTCAACTTATCCTCGCCGATCCGCCAAAAGCCCGCCCCAATCGCTAGCGGTTGAAAGCCAATCGTCTAGCGCTGAGCCGACAGAACACGCGAGCCCGTTGCCTTGAACTGCGATTCCATGCTCACTTTGCAAAGTGCTGCAAACGTTGTCGCAGCGCATTTTCCTTGGGTGGGACAGTCAAGAGAATGTACTTGGCCCGCTTGGACGCTTCGTCCTGCTGTCCCAGAGCGTCCAACAACTCCATTGCATGAAGCTTGGCATTGTACCACGCAGCACTGCCGCGTTTCATGCCCAGAGAGTGCCGTTCGAAGAGCTCGACAGCCGCTTGAACCGCAGCCGCGGAGCGATCGCCAGAGAGAATCTGCTTGGTTTGCAGGAGAAGGTTTTCCAACAACGGACCGGCTGGTTGTTTTAACGTCACACCTGCCAACGCGTCGGCACTTGCCTTTCCCGGTTGCAGCCAAAACTGCACGACGGCTTTCTGCCACGCGTCATCCAACGAGAACTCACTGAGCACCGCTGCATTTCGTTTGCGGATCGCCGGGCGTTCGATACCATCAAGCATCAAGCGCATGGCGACCGAGTTCTGCAAGGCAGCGGGAATGGTGTTGGCATTCAGTGACGCAGCCTCCTGCAATCGAAACGTCGCCAGTTGATGGGCAGCGTTTTCCACCGGAGGCGTCACCTCCGGACCACAGATCGCCACGATGGTTTCCAACGCTTGTAAATTGAAAAGCCGCCCAGCCACCTCGTAAACCGGCCGCTTCAACTGGTCATCCTTTCTTGCCAGCTCGATAAGTGTTTGTGCCAGGGAATCAAGATCCGCCTGCGTTGCCTTGCCGACTGAACAAGCCTGCAACCACTGCGTGGCCGTTGGCTGAACAAGCTCCGGTCGTTTACTTAGCACGACCAGTTGCAATATTTCTTCGCCGGCAAGCTTGTCGTGGCCCGACGCATTGTGAATTTTGACCAACCAGTTCATTGCCGTCACCGCTTGTGATGACTGTGGCCATTGCTGATATACATCCTGCAGGTACCCAATCAGGGTCTCAATGCTGATGCCGTCAGTGGACTTTTCGGCGAGTGCTTTGGAGACGATCAGCGCGGCCTGCAGTTGAGCCGAACTCGCTCCTGGGTCGGATTGATGCCGCTGGGAGACACGACTCAACACCAAGGCTGCTTTGCTGGGCTGATCCGCTCGCATCCATGCGGCAGCCGCTTTGCCGGCATACTGCAACGCCATGGCCGAATCGGGCTCAATTTCTGCGGCGTTTTGCAATAGCGAGGCCGCCTGCTGAACGTCCCCGCGCCGCAACCAGTCTTCTGCTTGAACGACCACCAGCGCAGCGCTGGAGTTCATGTTGGGCTGGGTCGGCGTGATCAGTTTTGCGTCTTTCATCTCGCGCAACACGATGGCTTCGGCACGTCGCCGGGCGAAGTCACCGTAACGAGATCCGATCGTCCCGATCCAAGCCACTACTTGAGTTTGGTCGACCGGTTGCTGAGCCAACCGGACCTGCAAGGAGGCGAAGTCCAACACCTTAGAAGCCACGGATTTGCTCGCCCCGAAACGCAACTGTTGGTCGAGTCGCTCGGCGGCACCCAACTCATTTTTGGCCAGCAACAGGCGAATGCGAAGTGCGTCCCAGGCGTATTGCTCAGACTCATTGCCACTGACTTTCGGGGAACTGGTGAGCTGCTCGGCCTCCACCAGATTGCCGCTCCGGAGTTCCGCTTCAGCCAACCAGCGCTGGGCCACGGGCTTTGCGGCAGCGTCGTCTGGCAACTGTTGCAGAAGTCGCTTCGCCTGCACCGCCGCGTTGGTTGCGAGGCTGCGATAATCCGCTGATTGAGGATCAAAGACTTCAGTTTGCAACACCGAAGTGGCGAGCTGGCTGAGTCGCAACTGATTCTCAAGACTCTTGAGTTGTGACGCAGTGGGCTGGAATCCGCTGCCCTGCGAAACGGTGCCACTGGCGGCGTTGGCCCATAGCGGTTTGATTTCTTTGACCAGTAGATCCGTGTCACGCTGCAATCGCGAAAATTGTTTGACCAAACGATCAGTGTCCTGCTGATTTTCCGCGGCGATGGATTTGGCGACAATCGCCGCTGCCAAGATGCGCTGACGTGACTTGATTTCTGCCGCCTTTAGAAAGACCGACAAAGCAGCCCCTGGAGGCGGGTCCGCAGCGATTTGCTGGCCAACGGGCTGAACACTGATCGCAACGGCGTTCTCAATTCGCTGTTGCAAAGATTCGGTTCCCGAGAAAAGCCGATCGACCTGCCGCTGCGTCAGCACTTCGACCAACATCGCCGCCCAGCGAGCGTCATCCAGTGACCCTTTCATGGCTCTCGCCTGCATGCGTTGGCACAGGGCCTGTGCAGCATCCAGCTGCGAACGTTCGATCAGGGCATCGACTAAGTTACGATCGACCGAATCAGTTGCAGGCGGGCGCCACGTATCACGGGCCTGCACTCGCGGCGCTGACCAGGCCAGCGCAAGCATGACAACCAACGCCGTGCCCCAGCGAGGCCCGGCGAACCGATTGACAATCGACGGCACGATTGATCGATACAACATCAAGAGGGAATCCGTTTACAAGCTGCGTTATCAATTCAAGGCGTCAGATGCTTAACAAAGAACTCTCGCATGCGTCGCTTTCCGTATCTCCCGCCATCACTGTGGCCGAGTCCGGGAATCATGAGGAATTCGAAATCCTTGTCCGCTTGAATCAAGGCATCTACCAGGCGATAGGTTGACTCTGGCGGGACGTTTTTGTCCAGTTCCCCGACAACCAAGAACAGCTTTCCGGTCAGCTTGGCTGCGTTGTCAATGTTACTGCTTTCGGCATAGTGAGGCCCAACGGGATAGCCCATCCACTGCTCATTCCAAGAGGCCTTGTCCATGCGGTTGTCATGACAACCACAGGATGCGTAGGCGGCTTTGTAAAAATCCCCATGAAACAAAACGGCACCGCAGGCGTTTTGTCCGCCAGCGGAGGTGCCATAGATTCCCACACGGTCCACATCCAGTGCTGGGTACACTTTGGCTGCGGCTTGGATCCAAGCGATGCGATCGGGGAACCCCGCGTCTTTTAAATTGTGCCAGCAGACATCGTGAAAGGCTTTGGACCGATTGGCGGTGCCCATGCCATCGATTTGCACCACAACAAATCCAAGATCCGTCAAATCGGTGAACCGCGCTGAGTTCGAATACCGCTTGGGCACATGGGAACCGTGAGGCCCAGCGTAAATCGCTTCGATGATGGGGTACTTGGCCTTGGCTTTCTGATCGAAGTCCGCTGGAAAATGAAGGGTGCCCCAGATCTCAGTCTGCTTGTCACGGCCGACGCAATGGAAAACGCGCGGCTTGGCGAAGTCACTCTCCCCGTCGGCAAGACGCTCGGCACTTACCAATGGACAGACCAGTTGACCGTCCTTCGTGCGCCGGAGTTCATGGACGGGCGGTAAGTCAAGCCGACTGTAACTATCGATCACAAATCGCTTATCAGGAGAGAAAGCCACTTGATGATCTCCATCCCCATCGGTCACCGGAATCGATTCCGAGCCATCGAGTTGGACGCGCACCAAGTGCTTAAAGTAAGGGTCCTGATTGGGGTAATAGCCACCAGCCATTAGATCGAGGGTCCCCGCTGGTTCGTCAATGTCGATAATCTGTCGCACCAACCAATTGCCACGTGTAATGGGATGGGCTTGCCAATCATCAGTCTTGTCCAGGTCAACCATGTAGAGATGCCGATAACCGCTGACCTCGCTGGAATAGATGACTCGATCGGAATCCTTGAGATACGTCAGCAGCGGCACTAGCGGTCCATGCATGGTCCAAATAAAGGTGTCAGTTTGCTCGTCGATCAGCACATCCTGTTTGCCAGACAAGAGATCTAGACGAAACAGGCGGAAACGCTGATGTCCGCGATCAATTTTGGAAATCGCCAATTGATTGCCATTGAACCAATGCACTCTGGGACCACCAAAATCAAGCACGGGCAGCTGGTGCTCAAGTGCTTGGCCGGTCTTGGTATTGAATGCCACCAGGCGATACTCGTCATAGGGATCACCAGGCAGGCGGTACGAGGCACGATGCTCGACTGCACGTCCGCCACGCGCGGGCGATGATTCGATCGTGACCACGTCTTGCGGGCGATGTTGAGTCTGCAACCAAGCAATCAAAACGCTGCCATCGGGTGACAAAGCGGCACGTGTTAGGCGCTGTTGCGAGTCCATGTCCACCGACAAGGTCTGCCACGCTTGGTCGGTTGCCCGGTCCCGAACTTGCAACACGTTGCCTTGCAAGCGAGACTCGACTGTTGGGGCAGGACGTTGCTCGGGACGCCCGCGACGCGGACTCGGCTGCGAAGGACGCTGCTTGGGATTGGGGTACTCCTGTCGGATAACGAAGGGGCGATCGCTTTGCTCGGCAACCATGCTGCCAAAGTACTTGCCTTCCCGAGACTTGGCCATCCAGGCATGCCCGCTAAAGGTCTGTTGGCGACGCTTCTTCCCTGGTTCTAAAACGCCATAAGACCGAGTCCCGCCGGAGAGGTCCACCCAAAACAGTTCGACCGTGGAATCACTTTGATTCTCGATCGTGATATTGATCTCCGCCGGAGAGGATTCAGAACGTGCTATCGGCCCGCCAATAAATTCATTCTTCTGATTGCGAACGCTCGCGGCCTCCTGAGGGTTGCTTTCGCCCGTTTCAGCGTTCACCACGATGACCTGACGACCACCGCCTGGCAGTTGCTTCGTGAACGTGAAATGTGTGTCGTCTGTCCAACGCACGTCCAAACGCTGATTCAGTGTGCGCGGCTGCACTCGCTTGGGCGTCAGCGACTGTTGACTCCACGCGGATTGACCAGTCAAACACAGCAAACCCAAGGCCGCCGCGAACAGCGGAAGCAAACGGGAAGGGAACACGAAAGGCGGGATCAACGAAGTACAAATCGTCCGCATCGGGGGTCTCTCAGATCGAAGACTCAAGTGGGTAAGGCAAGTGATAGCTTAGCAACTGTAGCCAAGTGGTTTTCACTACCCAAGCACGCCGCCTGAAGGGATCGAGGAAAATCGCTTGAAACCGAGGCTGGTTTTGAACCGTCCCTGCCTGAATGATAGAAGCCCAATGGTAGCGGCATTGACGATGATTGCCCCAAGCATCGCGAGCGAAAATCCCCAAAAGCAGGTGCGGTGGTCGGAGACCAAACATGCGTTTATGGAGGTCTCGGTCAGGTTTCCGGTTATGCGGGCGGTTCTTTCACAGTCTATGCCGGCTGGTCCATTTTGATGCATTCGGTCCGGCAGACCCCAACTAGCGTGTTGGAATCCCCCTGCTGTGGAAAGATCGTCAGCCGAAGCTGCACTGGATCAGTAAACTCACGTAATCCACCAGTAGCGGGGAAGTATTTACCGCAAACTCAGCGAATAAGCGGGGGGCCGGCACACCATCAGGCCTTTCCTGAAGCTGAAGTTTAACTACCATTCCCCTTTTGAATGTGTGGAGCACACGGAAGTCTGCACTTCGAACTCTCTTCTTTTTTAATGTCCGAGGTCTTATTTAGATGTTTTCTAAGCAACAGCGTCAAGCATTTACGCTTGTCGAACTCTTGGTGGTAATCGCCATTATCGGAATTCTGGTTGGCCTGTTATTGCCAGCCGTCCAAGCTGCTCGAGAAGCAGCGCGAAGAATGAGTTGTGGAAATAACTTCCACCAAATTGGACTCGCTCTTCACAACTATGAAACTGCCTTCAAACAACTTCCTACCGAGCAGGGCGGAACTTGGTCTGATGGCAATACGCCAGCGAACATGAACAATCGTCTTGATCTCTCGATTTTTGTTGGCTTGCTTCCTTACATGGAGCAGCAACCGTTATGGGAAAAGATTCGCAACCCCAGCATTTACAATGGCGTTCAGTACCCAGCGATGGGGCCAGCCGGATGGATTGGTGCCTACGAGCCGTGGGTAACTGAGATTCCAGCACTCCGTTGCCCCAGTGACCCTGGTAGCGGTCTTCCTGCCTTCGGACGAACCAACTATGCAGCTTGCATGGGTGACTCCGTCGACTTCATGAACAATGGCAAGGTCCAAATTTCGCAAGGCGCGATCCGACGTCCGACTCAAACTTGGGTTGTCAACCGAGCGAACGCCGCCAACCGCGGTGTCTTTGTTCCTCGCACCACCTCAAGAATGCGAGACATTCTTGACGGTACTTCCAACACGATCATCTGTGGTGAAATCGCCACTGACTTGGGTGACCGAGATGCCCGAACACTGGCTTCGTGGCGAAACGGCGGAAACGCGGTTCGCAACAACCCTTTGATCTGCGAGGCTCAACTGAGCCCAGAACGCCCTCAGTTCTGGTCCAATGGTTCAGACGGTGGTACCGCTCCACAATTACCGGGTGCCGCTCAAGGTCGTGGCATGCGTTGGGCTCACGCTGTCACTGTGTACACCGAGTGCAACACCATCCGTCCACCCAACAAAGAGCTTTGTCTGCAAGGCGGCGACACTTCTGGTATTGATTCACCCGGCAATGCAACCATGAGCAGCCGCCACTCCGGTGGAGCTCACATCCTGTTGGCAGATGGCGCCGTGACCTTCATCACGGACTCCATCGAAGCGGGTGACCAAACCATTCAAAACGTATGGCTCAACGGCACCGGTCCTTCAACGGTCGGTTCAGAAAGCCCTTACGGTCTTTGGGGTTCACTGGGAACCAAGAACGGACGCGAAACCATCCAAGAAGACTTTAACTGATCTTCTCGTGTCAGGAAGGTCACGCGGAAGCCAGTTAACGATCCAATCGTTGCTTGACCGCGTGACGCGTAAACCATGCAATTTTTCCATTCGAGTCATGGCGGTGCCGTGCCTCACTCACTCCTGTTTTGATAGGAAACAATGAAGAAGATTTTGATGGCGCTTTTAGTGCTACCTGTTGTGATGGCCGTTACGGTTGGCTGCTCAGAAAAGAAGAACACAGTGATCCAGCAAACGGAAGATCCCGCTGCAGCGACCGACCCCGGATCCATGACGGATCCTGGCATGGCCGAGGACGAAACGTCGGAGTAGTCGCCCGCGTTCGATAGCCGCCTTGTTGCGGATCACTTCAAGACAAGTGTCGAAACTCCTTGTTGGCCATTCTGCCAGCAAGGAGTTTTTTAATGCCCTAGGAAGTCTCGACCGAAATCCATGACCCTCAGAACTTCAGCCGATTGCGTTTAACAACACGCTGGGTTGGAGGACTCAGCCACTTGACGCAAACCTTCCAGGCCAGTCGGTGGCTCAATCAACCAGGGGATCAAGTGCGTGCGATGATCGCTCTGTTCGACGGCTTCATCCACGTATTTCCTCTCACCCAATTGCCGTTGTTTCAGGATTGGATCGTGAACCGTTAACGGCAGCAGACTTTGATTGACCACCCATGCCGTGGGCTTGATTCCAGCACGCAGCAAATCCTCTTGCAAGGCTGCCGCCTCATGCACCGGAGTCGCTTCCGGCAGCGTGACCACCAAGACATTGGTAAACTCGGGATCGCGCAGTCGGGGCAAAAGGTTTTCAACAGAGTCACTCACCTGACTGGTCTGTCGACTGACTTCCTTGTGAAAGGCCAGCGCTGAATCGAGTAACAAGATCGTGTGTCCGGTGGGAGCGGTGTCAAGAACAACAAACCCGTCCTCGCCCTCGGCGACCGCGTCGGCAAAGGCCCGAAACACAGCAATCTCCTCGGTGCACGGCGAACGCAGGTCCTCTTCGAGCAATGCCCGTCCCTGTTCATCCAAGCCATCACCTGCTGCCGCGCGAACCTCGTTCCGATACTTTTCAGTCTCTTCACCGGGATCGATGCGGCCCACCGTTAGATTCGGTAACGCGTCCTGAGCCAAAGTGGCCGCGACGTGAGCCGCCGGATCGGTCGTCGTTAGACGCACTGCATGTCCGCGCTGTGCAAGTTCAACCGCCACGGCACAAGCCACGGTGGTTTTTCCAACACCGCCTTTGCCCATCGCCAGCACCACGCCCTTCGACTTGGCTGACAACTGATCGATCAGCGGACCAAAGCTGGCTGGAAGATCACTCGTTGGCAGTTCTCCATCGGACGTCGGTTGGACCGACTCCTCGGCGCTGCCCAGTTGTGCCAAGGCATCAATGCCCATCACCGCACGCGCCGAGAGCGGAATCTGTCTTTGCTTCAGGCTTTGCAGAGATTCCGGCATCTCGGCGATCGCTGATTGACCGCGTTTCTGCATGGCCAAAGCAACAGGATCATTGACATCCGTCGCCTCAAACAGGCCGTTGATAATCAGGTGTTGATTCTCCACGCCTAGTTCCCGAAGCTCATCAGCAGTCTTGCCAGCTTCAGCAAGCGCAGAAGTCTCTGGGCGACTGACAAGCACCAACGTCGTTGTCTGAGCTTGACGCAGCGCTTCGGCTGTCTGAGCATAAACGGCTTGCTGCTTCTGAAGTCCAGCCAAGGGACCGACGCAACTGGTACCCGAGGTGTTCTCTTCCAAGAACTCAGACCAAGCCGACGGTAAGGTCAACAGTCGCAGCGTGTGCCCTGTGGGTGCGGTGTCAAAAATCACATGATCGTAGTCCTGTGTGGTCGAAGGCTCGCCCAGCAATTGCGCGAACTGATCGAAGGCGGCGATCTCCACAGTACAAGAACCAGAGAACTGCTCTTCCATACTTGCGACCGCGACGTCGGGCAACACGCCGCGATAGGGACCAACCATTCGTTCGCGATACTCCGCAGCAGCGGCCTCTGGATCGATGTTCATCGCGAACAGCGTTGGCAAACCCCGAACAGAGGTCGGCTCCGTCCCCAACGGTGTCGACAGGACTTCGTCCAAGTTGGACGCGGGATCAGTGGAGACCAGCAGGACGCGTTTGCCAGCTATGGCTAACTGCACAGCCGTCGCACAGGCGGTGGTCGTTTTCCCAACGCCGCCCTTTCCTGTGAAAAATAAATTCCTTGTTGCATGTTCAAATAGCATTTCTCTGCCCTCGTTTCGTTCTTTCACTCTTCATGCGTCCCGACACCCACTTTGAAACCGAGACCGACCTCCACTCACCATCCGTAGCAAAACACCGACGCAAACGCGTTTCCAATCCTTGCCCCAAACCGAGTCCGTTGCCCACTGAACTGGATCAACGAACCGACTTCGTCGCCTGGGCGGACACTCCACGCCAAGCGAATCCATGTGCACTGCCTCTTAGCAGCAACCGGACTGACCACCGCAGCATCCACCACCAGAAACTGGCAGGGCAGGGCGTGTGGCAGGCTGATCGCCGCCCGACGCAGGTGCGACCGCGTCGATCAACTTGACCAGTTCGTCCCGACTGGGATAGTCGGCCTTGCTAACGATGTTGCCATCAATCATCACGATCGGCAGGACCTCGGTGCCCTCTTTTTCGATCAACTGTGTCACCACATCATTGGCTGCAAACGCGGCCGGCGTGTGCGAGAGATTGAACCGGTTCACGTGATGCCCCTGATCTTGTAACCACTGTAGATCACCCGCAAAACGCGGCAAAACCGGGTCAACACTTGGACCACACACACCGGTGGAGCAACACATGGGGCGGTCATAAATACTGATTTCACTCATCTTTTTTTCTCCGTGATTAACAATCCTAGACACGTCCATCCGGTCGCGTCACTGTTTTTGGTTGACAATGGTTCGCGTCCTAACAGACACAAACTTGGTCGAATGTTTGCACCAACGTCTTCAGGCGTTCAAGTTGATCGCGATCGACTGAATAGATCGTCCGGTTCCCCTGTTGTTCAGCTTTCACCAAACCGCTTTTACAAAGAATTTTCAAATGCTGCGAGACCGTCGACTGAGCCAACGGCAAGCAATCCACAATCTGCCCGCATCCACAGCAATCGCCCGTGCAAAGAATTTGCAAAATCTGCACACGTACAGGGTGTGCGATGCCCCAGGCCATTCCAGCGAGTTGATCATTGTCTTGATGAATCAGGGCCTTCGAAGGCCGCTTAGAAACCGCTTTAGTCATGTCACTCCTCAATTCAGTCAACGATCAGCAACGCCACAACGTCGTCGGTACTAAACAATCGCCTTCATCGCCAATCGCCGATTAACGATAATAGCATCGCGGCAACGAACAGCCAAGGCCGCAAGAAAAACAAGAAAATAGTCAAAGCCGGCCAATTGAGGCCGAATGGCAACGCGTTCAAATGGGCTCAGTCGTTCACAACTCCCACCCTCGCGCTCTTCAAGTCCTTCGTGGTTCATTCCCGATTTCACCACAACTGACAGGAGACGCAATCATTAAGAACTCGCTTCGACGAATAGCGTGTGCTGGCATACTGCCAATGGAACGATTGATCAATCAACGTTCGTCACGCCGTCTCAAAATTCTAAAGTCGAAAAATTAACACACACAGAGGAGCAGAAATCACGGAGGAAACTCTGTGTTCTCCCTGTTCCGTGACAGGACCAACCGACGCCGAATGACCGGACCGACACCAGGCGATTATCTTCCTGCCCGGGGACAAACAGCTAAACCAAAGGTGCGCTGTGGAACACCTGCGGCGTTCGGGCATTCGGTCCGGATTGGAGAAATTTGGTAGGGAACTGCGCAAGTGCGAGCACTGCGTCAGGCACCGTGACCAGCGAACAGACTCATGTCGTTGGTCACGACGGGCATGGGAGTGTGCCAGTGGTCTACGACACCGCGAGAGCGATCGACCAACTGATGAGCTTTGCAGCCTACGGTCAGTGCCTGGCTCGCACAGCCGCCACTCCGACCGCTTGCACTATTTTTCCCGAATCAACTCGACAAACTCGGTTGGAGACATCGCTCGCAAACGCTGCAGATCGGCCTGACATTCGGGCCTACCGGCCAGATTCCGCCACTCGTGAGGATCTTGCTTGATGTCATAGAGTTCTGCATCTCCGTTGGCATATTGGATCAGTCGCAAATCCTTCGTGCTCAGTCCAAACGATCCGGGCTCG
The DNA here is from genome assembly GCA_007745635.1 of Stieleria bergensis. Taxonomy (GTDB): domain Bacteria; phylum Planctomycetota; class Planctomycetia; order Pirellulales; family Pirellulaceae; genus Stieleria; species Stieleria bergensis. The sequence goes on along the minus strand of CP036272.1, from coordinate 3,298,623 downwards.
CCCAGAAAAGTGACCGAGGCATGGGGCCAAGCAGTCTGGGGATCTTTCAGCAACGGCACCAAGCTGGGGCCATCGTTGTCAGCCTTAGCCGGCAAGCCGGCCAGCTCGACCAACGTCGGATATAGACTCAGCAGATTCACGGGCTGGTCGCAGGTTGCTCCTGCGCGAGTGCCGTCTTGCAATCCCGTGGTGCCTTTGGGAACCCGCATGATCAAAGGCACGCGGGTGCAGACGCGCCAGCCGGTGAATTTCTGCCAGTGCTGCTTTTCCCCCAGATGCCAACCATGGTCACTCCACAACACCACGACGGTATTGTCCGCATTGGGCCCGCGTTCCAAGGCGTCCAGGACTCGACCAAGCATGGCGTCGGCAAATGCGATCGAGGCGAGATAACCTTGAATGCCCTCTTTCCACTTTCCCAACGAGCGGATGTGGGGAAAGTATCGATTGGGTCCACGACGCTTGCCAGCGGGTGGCAAGTCGTTCAAATCGTCTTCAAGGTAACCCGGCGGCAATTGGATTTCCTCTAATGGAAAGTCATCAAAGTACTTCTTGGGGACAAACCAGGGCTCATGCGGACGATAGATGCCGCAGGCCAAAAAGAATGGTTGATCGTGCTTCCTGCTCAACTGATCACTGACCCATTGAGAAACGAGGTAGTCACCGCCAAACTCTTGATCCGTCGCCTCCAAAGGCCCCCAATCCGTTTCCACATACTGCCACTTGCCACCGCGTGGCAAACTGAGCGGACGGGTCTTGGGATACAGCGTGCGTGGAAAGGGATTTTCCTTTTGCTTGTTGGGAAAATAGTCATCCCAAGAAGCCGCATCAATCACATAGTGCAGGATCTTGCCGCTGCCGGCGGACCAATACCCGTGATTCGAAAAGTAGCGGGGCAGCAGCACGGCATCCGGCAAGACCTTCCGCATCGACTGGGTATTTTGATAAAGCCCAGACCGGTTCGGTGCGATGCCCGACAGGATCGCAGTGCGTGAAGGGTTGCACGCCGGGGCCGCACAATGAGCGTTGGTAAACAGCACACCACTGTTGGCCAAGCGATCCAAGTGAGGCGTCTTGGCTTGAGGATGTCCGCCCATCACCCCCACCCAATCGTTCAAATCATCAAGCGAGATAAACAGAATATTGGGTCGCTGGCGTGGCGGTTGTTGTGCAACAGCCTGGCCGAACGCGGTCTGCCATCCCAATAACACCAAGACGCTGCACAAAATTGGACGCACGTTTTTACTCTCACTGTAATCATGGTGTCTCGGCGGAACATCGCGTCGGTGTCGACCTGGCAATGGGCTCCGGATCCGAACCAGCACGCCGTTTTCCCAGCCAAGCGATTGAAAACGCTCTAGTTTACGCCGTCACACTCTACCGTGTTTGATTGCCACACGCGACAACCTGTACAATCTTCTGATTCACGGTCAACACCTACTTTCCCTCGGTGCTCGAATGCATTTCCCAAAATTCTGGGCGCTTGCGACAGCTCACTCAGACTCAGCCACTGGCGAACGCGTCACGGTCAAGGCCTACGGATGGTCTGATCTGTCCAAAGACGAGGCGCAGCAAAGGGCGCAACAGCGAGCCACACAAGCGGCCAAGCGGCGTAGCGACCAAAGCGACGTCTCCGAGCGTTCGCAGTACGATGAATACGCTGTCACGCCGCTACGCGAGCCTGCGGTTGAACGCGTCTTCGCCGAGGGGAATGAAGTCGCAGTGATCAGTCGCAATCGATACGGCGCATTGGTGCTCAACTGTCCATCGACCATGTTTGTCGACATTGATTTTCCAGCGGTCGCCGCGGACGGCTTTCTGGACCATCTGAAGATGATGTTTTCCGCCGGTCATCGAGCTAAGCGAATCGCTCAAGTCGAAGAGCAAACGCTTGACAGGGTCCGCGATTGGTTCGCCCATCATCCAAAAGCGTCAGGTCGACTGTACCGCACGCACAGTGGGCTAAGAGTGTTACTGTGTCATCGCGAGTTTGATCCCGATTCGCCAGCGGCCATGACCGTGCTGGAAGAACTGTGCTCTGACCCGCTTTATCGCAGCTTGACCCGTCGCCAATCCTGCTTTCGCGCCCGACTGACGCCCAAACCCTGGCGCTGCGGATGCGATCAGCCACCTTCTCGCTACCCGTTTCTGAAGGAGTCTGACCAAGATCGGCACCAAGAGTGGGAATCCAAATATTTGCGTGCAAGCGAACGATTTGCCACCTGCCGATTGATTGAAACGGTGGGCCCGGCCACTCAGGCCGAGCCATTCCAGACCATTGTGCAGTACCACGACTCGTTGGCCTGCGAACCGGACCAGCCGCTGGCCTGAGTCGCCAATCCGCTGTGTTTTTTTAAAGTGCTTTCAATGCAATTACCGCATTTCTGCTATACTGTTTGTCCCTAGGCAAAACCCCGCCTGCATTTCCCTCCCCACTCTTTTTACGGTGACTTCGATGAGTAACAATCGTCGTGATTTCATGAAAACCGCCGCAGCCGGTTCCGCTGCGTTATCCGTCGCCGCCAGCACCACGTCGGCGCCAGCGAATGCTCAAGAAAGCGATAGCAAACGGTTACGTCTCGCAGCAATCGGCGTGGGCGGATCACGCGGACGTTACAACCGTGGTGGCAGCATCGCGCGTGACGCTGCTCGCCATGCCGACATGATCGCCGTCGTCGATGTTGATGACGTGCACACCGAAGAATTCAACAAAGCGTTTGGTGGCAAGCTAAACAAGTATCGTGACTATCGCGAGATGCTGGAGAAAGAGAAGCCAGACGTGGTCACCATCGGCACGCCTGACCACTGGCACGTGCCCATCGCGATTGCTTGTTTGCGTGCGGGTGCTGATGTCTATTGCGAAAAGCCCCTGACATTGACAATTGACGAAGGCAAACAGATTCGCAAGGTCGTTGAAGAGACCGGCCGTGTCTTTCAAGTGGGTACACAACAGCGCAGCAGTGCAGATAAGTTCCTGACCGCGATCGCCATGGTCCACACCGGCCGCCTGGGCAAGAACGTGAATGCCTATGTCGCCATCGGTGGCGCGCCAAACGGTGGCCCCTTTAAGAGCACCGAAGCGCCCGAAGACTTGGACTGGAACATGTGGGTCGGTCCTGCTCCGGAAGCAGACTACTGCGAAGAACGACGGCGCATGTTCCGCTGGTACTTTGAATACTCCGGCGGCAAGATGACCGACTGGGGAGCACACCACATCGACATCGCTCAGTGGGCCATTGCTCCTGGCGAAACCGGTCCGACCAAGATCAAAGGTGAAGGCAAATTCACTTCTGTCGTGCCAGAAGACATGGACTGGGTTTCGTTTTTGAATGGTGAATCCGAGATCGAAAACGGCTACAACACCGCAACCTCGTTCAGCATCGACCTTCGTTACGACAGTGGACGCTTGGTCAACGTCAACCATCACTATAAACGTGAAGGCGACAACGTCGACTTTGGCAATGGCATCTTGTTTGAAGGCGAAAAAGGTCGCATCTTTGTCAATCGCGGGAAAATTGAAGGCGCTCCAGTCAAAGCACTGACAGCCGAGGACCGCAAAGAGCTGGACGAATACATCGTCAAAATCTGCAAAGGTAAAAAGCCCGGCAGTCACATGGCGAACTTCTTTGATTGCGTCAAGGATCGCGGCAAACCAATTTCAGACATTTGGTCACATCACCGCACCATGACCTCCTGTCACCTGTGCAACATCGCCTTGATGACCGGTCGTGAATTGAGCTGGGACCCCAAAGCGGAGCAGTTTGTGGGCGACGACGAAGCCAACAAGTTGCTGAGCCGCAAGTCTCGCGACTTTTCCAACGCCTAATCGACTGAGGGAAATCGGCCATTGAGTCGATCCATCCCAGCCACGCCAATCAATCACGGCAGCGCCTCATGGTGCTGCCGTTTTCTATTGGCAAACGGTGGGCTACGGTAATCTGTTCGAGTTGCTCGATGGTGTCTGTCCCGCAAAAACAAAACGTCCGCCACCAGCCTATGGCCAGAATCCTTGTGATGCTAACGTCGTTGTTTTTGGGGGCTGTGCTCTTGCTTGGCCTCGGACGACTGACGCACTACCAAACCCAACCCGGCCCTGTTGGCCAAGTTCCGGAGAACTTAACTTCCGCGGTGCTGGCGTCACTGTCGAATTCATCTGCCGCTCCAACTGGCGGCGCTGAGGGAGTTCACTCATCGGAGCCGACTTGGCAACTTCTTGTCTTCGTGCATCCCAAGTGCCCTTGTACGCGGGCTACGATTCACAACCTGGATCTCGTCAGTCGCCGATCCGATCTGCGACTGGAGATCATCCCCGTCATCTTCCGTCCCTTGCACGGTGACGCCACGTGGCTGGAAACGGACAACACCCGGCGACTGGCCACGCTAACCCGACGCTCGCTGGTCGACGACCAGGATAGCCAACTTGCCCGTCAATTCAACGTGCAGGTCTCCGGCCATTGTCTGCTCTATGATGGCGCTGGCAGGTTACCCTTTAGCGGCGGCATTACGGCGAGTCGCGGGCACGAAGGTCGCTGCCGACCACTTGCTGCCTTAACGAAGACCCTTGAAGGTCATTCAATCGATCAAACACGATGGCCAGTCTACGGATGCCAAATGTATTGAACCACTTGCCGAGTAGCGAACAGTACTCCAACGCACAGGAGTATTTTGAGGCAACCTATGAACAGGACCTCCGTCGTATTAATCGACTGATGATCGCCCTGATGGTGCTGCAGTGGCTGGCTGCGATGGCAGCGGCCCTCTTTTTCACACCGCACACCTACCTTGGCCAGCAGTCCGCTGTCCATGCACATGTTTGGGCCACCGCGTTGATCGGATTCGCGATCAGCGGCAGTGCGATTCTGGCGATGCGCTATCGTCCCTATTCACCCAACACGCGCCACATCGTCGCCGCGATGCAAATGCTGTGGGGGGCGTTGATCATTCATGTCAGCGGCGGACGGATTGAGGCTCACTTCCATATCTTTGTGTCGATCGCGATTCTCAGCATCTACCGGGACTGGAGAATTCTGGTCACGGCCACCGTTGTCATTGCCTTGGATCACTACATCCGCGGCATCTACTATCCGCTGTCCGTCTTTGGCGTCAGCACCGCATCGGAGTACCGTTGGCTGGAACACTCCGTCTGGGTGTGTTTTGAAGTCGCCTTCCTAGGCCCATCCTGCGCACGCAACTATCGCGAAATTCGTGAGTTATGCAATCGGCAATTTGAACTCACCGAGGCCAAACAAACCCTGGACCATCAAGTCGCCATTAGGACGCACGCCCTGGAGATCACCAACCAACAACTCTCCAAGAAAACCATCGAATCCGAGATGTTGGCCGTCGTTGCCCGCTACACCGACAATGCCGTTGCCATCACGGACTGCCAACTCAACATCCAGTGGATCAATGAAAGCTTCACTCGGATCACTGGACGCTCGGAGGAGAACGCGATGGGCAAGTGCCTGGTTGACTTGCTGCTGTGCTCAGGGACCGACCGATTCGCCGCAAAACGACTGATGCTTGCCGGAGAACTGCAGCAAGGCTTCACCGGCGACCTTCTTTCGGCCGACGTCCACGGCCGCGGCTATTGGGCCTCCGCCGAGATTCGCCCCATCCCCGATGAGAAAGGCAACATCAATCGCTTCATAGCGATTCAACGCGACATCACCAAACTAAAGACCGCCGAAACCTCGTTGCGATCCGCCGAACAACGCATGCGATCGCTGATGAACAATGTCCCCGGTGCTTATGTCCGCCGCCAGGGGATCGGAGAGCAGCGGATCAGTTACGCCAGCGACACCCTGGGTGATCTGATGAGGGTCGATCCGGCAGTCCGCAAGCTGGGCACCACCAGTAGTTATCTGGAACTGATCGCCGCTGAAGACCGCGAACGCGTGACCGAACAATTGCGTGAGATCACCAGCGAAGGCCAAGTTTTCGAACTGGAATACCGAATTGGATGTCACAGCGCTACGCCAGACCAATGCAAACCCCTGTGGATCTGGGAACGCGGCCAGTGCATCCGCAGCCAAACAACCAATCACTGCGCTCTGCTGGACAGCGTTCTGCTGGACATTACCGACCGCGTTGCCGTCCAATCGCAAAACGCGGCCTTGCAAGAAGAAATGGTCAGTCTGTCACGCAATGCAGGCATGGCAGAAGTTGCTACGGGGGTCTTGCACAATGTCGGCAATGTGCTCAATAGCGTCAACACCAGCGTCGCGTTGCTCACCCGACAGACCAGAAACTCAGCACTCAACAGCTTGCAACGAGTCTGCGATTTGGTATCACAGCATGAACAGAGTTTCGACCAATTTGTTAGCCAAGACCCACGCGGAAAGCGGTTGCCAGAGTTTCTATCGGCTGTCACCAACGCGATGCAGGATGAACAGGGCGTCGTCCAAACGGAACTTGAATCCCTGGTCTCCAATGTTGAACACATCATCGCCATCGTCAAGTTCCAGCAATCACTTGCTGGCGACACCTGCGTGGTCCAGAAACTAGAGGCCAAGGACATCATCCAACAAGCCATCAACGGATGTGGCCTCCGCCGTCACGACGATGGTGTTCATGTCCAGATTGAAGTTGACAGCCTGCAGATCGAATTCGAAAGCGACCGGCATCGCATCTTGCAAATCTTGATCAATCTGCTTCGTAACGCCCGCGACGCCATCAGTGACCGCGAGGCGGGAACAGGCAAGATCACAATCCGCTGCTGGCGTCAGCCCCATGCAATCTGCTTCTCGGTCAGTGATAACGGAGTCGGAATTGCACCCGATGCATTAACCAAAGTCTTTCGCAGTGGCTATACCAGCAAATCTCATGGTCACGGATTTGGCCTCCATAGCAGCGCCAATGCGGCGGAGGAATTGGGGGGGCGATTAACGGCGGCTAGCGACGGCCCAGAAAAGGGGGCGGAGTTTACCCTCACCATCCCCGTTTAGGGTGCCCCCTCGGATCAATGCGACGATTTCAGTGCTACAGTTTCACTCCGAGAGTTCCAACCATCGCGAGATGGGCGTCGAAACCTATCTACCAGCATGTCCATTTCCAGGGGTTTCAATGAAGATTCTAGTGGTTGATCCCGACGTCGATGAACGTCATGCCTTGGTTGCCAATCTTCAAGAGCAACAGGAACCGTGGCAGATCGACCAAGCTGTCGACGATGGCCAAGCCTTGCAGCAACTCACGCAGTCGGCTTTCGATGTTGTCGTCAGCACCGTGTCTGATGACACCTTCACCAACACACACTTCCTGCGATCGGTAGAAGCACGCTTCCCGCGCGTTTATCAAATCATTCTCACCGGAAACTCGGACCGCGGGACGCTGCTGCGAAGCACCGGACCGATGCAGCGCTATCTGCAAACTCCCTGTCAAGGCTCGCAATTGGTTGAAGCCATACGCCGTGTCCAGCGGTTGCCGCTGAGTCAAATCTCTGCCCGAGTTCTAGAAGCCATCAATGCCGCTGACTGCATTCCACCGCTTCCCAGAGTCCTCACGGAGGTCAACGAACTCGTCCAGCAAGACGATTGGTCCAACACGCAGGTCGCAGAGTTGCTGGAACATGATCCGATGCTGTGCGCCAAAATCCTGCAACTTGCCAATTCGGCCGCCTTCGGGCTAGCCAGTCAAGTTTCAGAAATCGAACATGCCGTGTCGGTGATCGGCATCGAAACCATTCGGTCGCTGATCATGGCGCAGACACTGTTCCACTCAGCGGAAAGTGGATTTACCCAACAAGTCGACGCGATCATGAGTCACTGTTTTGACGTAGCCTCACTGGCCCGGCAGTTGATGAGACACGAAAAAGCATCGTTGCACGAAACGAATGCAGCCTTCACCGCAGGCTTATTGCACGACGTCGGTAAAGTCGTGTTGCTCAATGCGGTGGGCAACGATTACGTGGAACTGCTCGGAAAAGAATCCGCGGGAAATTGCGATCTGAGAGAGATCGAATTCGCAGCCTACGGAGCCAACCACGCGGAGGTCGGTGGCTATCTCTTAGATCTTTGGGCGGTCCCACCAGACTTAGTGTGCGCGGTCTCCTGGCACCATGATGCCTATCGCTGCGCCGCGGCCGAACGAAGCACACAAGCCGTGTTTGCAGCAAACTGGATTCTTTGCGGCGCCAACTGGGATGTGCTGCCCGACTTGAATAATGAACGTCAGGCGACGCCAACGAACGAAGCGGCCAACGGTCAGCACACAATCTATGAACAACAGGATGCTGAAGTGGCCAGCTTCGTGGCCAAACTCGAGGCCTGGCGACAGATTGCCAACGAAATCTGATTCCCACTGAAGTCTGTTTGCCTTTACACTCGCAGCCTGTTTCATCAATCGCTGACCCAGTCACATGCCCGTAAACGGTGTCTTCCCTCGATTGCTCCACGCCATGATTCGCCAGAAACATGGTGATGAAGTCTGGGAGCATATGCTGCGAAATGCGGGAGCTCAGCCGAAACATTTCCTGCCCGGACGAAGCTATTCAGACGCGTCCATCGCAAAACTGCTGCAGAGGGCTGCCGAAGGCTATCCGTGTAAACTCAACGACTTACTGCACCATTTGGGCAGCTTTCTAGTCAGCAACTGGCGAAAACTGGCCGTGCAGTGTTACGGTCCTGACGCAGCCAGCACAATCACTCAGCTGATGCGCAGCCTGAAAATCTTGGCTGACACCATTCCGATTGTCGACGACCTTTCTGAGACACTTGTTCCACTGGAAGGTGTCCGTGAAACGCCCAGGGGGTTCGAACTGCAATTAGCCTGCATGGGGCGCTGTAGCACCTATGCCATCGGGATCGCACGAGAGCTTGAAAGGCAGAGCGACGGCGATCTTCGCTGGACTCTCCCTATCCAGGGCGATCGTGCGACTGGCAGCAAAGCGAATCAGCCGAGTTCCTGCCAGTTGCGTTTGGTACTTTTTCCGGCCGATCGACTAAGCGGTTCAGCAAGCGCGGCGACCGTTGCCGACGAGCGTGCCAATTGTCCAACGAGTTCCCTGGACATGCCGAGCATCGACGATGACCCCGGCAGTGCGGACAGCGACACCAGCCTGGCCGCTCCCCTCTCGGATGCTCCGTCCGAAACCTTCTCCTGGGATGAATCACTTGCCCCACCGCAGCCAGCGGCCTCCTCGCATCCATTGTCAGGCGCAGCGAGCGGCAAGAACCCGCTGTCGGTGGTCACCAAGTCTGCAGAATCGCATCGAATGGACAGTCATGTCCAGTCCCTGAAGTGGCTGGGCAGGTACCGTATCGACCGCTTGATTGACGGCGGCGGCATGGGGCTAATTTTTCAAGCGGTTGACTTACAACTGCAGCGTGTGGTAGCCATCAAAACACCGCGCGACCCTCTGGTCAGCCACTTGGTTCGCCAGCGGTTCTTAAACGAAGCCCGTTCAGCAGCGCAGTTAGAACACCCCAACGTGATTCAGATCTACGATCTCGGCTACGTTGCCGAGCGTCCCTATTACGTGATGGAACATCTTCGTGGCGAACCCTTGCAGCGATACCTACGCCATCGTTCGATCGCCTACCATGACGCCCTGTTACTGATTAAACGCATCGGCGCAGGGATCGCCGCGGTGCACCGGCATGGGATGGTTCATCGTGATCTAAAGCCCAGCAATATTTTCGTCAACGAAGACCTTTCGATGTGCAAGTTGCTGGACTTTGGCATCGCCACACCCGCCGGTGACAACCATCAACAGCACAGTTCTGCTGGCACTCCCGGGTACATCGCTCCAGAGACCATTGGCGCAAAGCTTCGCGATCCCCGAAGCGACCTGTTTAGCCTTGGCTGCATTGCTTACGAACTGATCTATGGACGCAAGTTGTTTCCCAAGGTGCCGATTTCTGAATACTGCAAACTGCTGATGCAATTTGACGAAAACAGTCCAGAGATGCAGGCCATCTACCACCGTGACCGAAAACTTTTATGGGGCCTTCTGCATCCGGAGGTCGATCGCCGATTTGATTCCTTCGAAACAATCAACACCTTGATTGACCACATGTGGCGAAACGCGGAACCGATCTACTACGGCTGACAAGGTGGTCCCAGGCAAAGCTCCAGCACCCCGCGTCACTCATGACGAAGTGCTTCAATCGGGTTCATCTTGGCCGCTCGTCTTGCTGGATAGACGCCAAAAATCAAGCCCACCCCAAGCGAGATAAACAGCGACATCCCAACCGACCACAGCGCGATCCGTGGCTCCAACGAATGCACGATGGGTGGCAACAGGTCGGGCCATAACGCGGATAAAGTCGCCCGCGTGAAATGGAAAATCGGTTTACACAGCAAGCCGCACGCGACTCCCAGCAAGCCGCCCAAACTGGTCAGGACCATCGTTTCGGCAAGAAACTGCATCACGATGTCTTGCTGCTTGGCGCCGATCGCTCGGCGAATACCAATCTCTCGAGTGCGTTCGGTGACAGTGGCCAACATGATGTTCATGATGCCAATCCCGCCAACCAACAACGAGATCCCAGCAATCACCACCAACAGCACGTTGAACATCGTCCGCGTTCGCTCCGCCTGCCGCAACAACTCTTTGGGAACGACAACGGCGTAGTCTTCCTGTTCATGATAGCGCTGCAGAAGATCCGTCACGATCTGAGCGGTTTGGTCAACCTGACCGATATCAGAGACGACTAACGTGATCTGAGTCAGCTCGATGATCTCACCTTTGAAACTGAAACCGGGCCCCGTTCGAGTCATGATCTGATCGCCAACTCGATGCTGAAACGTCAGCAACGAGGTGTAGGCGTCAAAGTCATAATCCCGCGCGTCCAAGCTGCCACCAATCGCAGCGCTGCTGCCTCGAGGAGCACACTGACCGATCACGGTATAGACGTCACTCTCTACGCGGACTTTCTGACCAACCGGATCAACCGACGGAAATAAACGACGCGCCGTCTCGTCGGCCAACACAATCACATTTTCGCCGCGATCATCCTGCTTGAACCAGCGACCGCGCGCCATGCGGAGACGATTGAGTTCGAAATACCCCGAGGTACAACCGACGAGCTTGGCATCGACGCGTCGACCGCCAACCATCAGTTCACGCCGCAGTTCGCGGATCGGCACCGCCTGTTCGATCGTTGGCAGATTCGCCATGATGCGATCGTAATCCTCTCGCAACAATCCATAGCGTTTGACTTGCTCTTCGCCACCGTCGGCGGATTGCGGCTCAATGCTGCGTAGAATGATGTTGGTCGCACCAAGTTTTAGAATCTGTTGCTGCGCGTCATAGCTGACGCCCTCGCCCATGGCGACCAACCAGATCACGGTCGTTGTCCCGATAAAGATCCCCAGCGCTGCCAATGCGGATCGCATTTTTTGCAGCATCAAGCTCTTCACGCCCAATTGCACGGTACTTAGGAATTGCGTCACAAACATCGACTGACCTAGGATTGCTTGGCTGGCTGCTGCTGCTTTGCCTTACCCGTCTCCTTGGGTGTGCTTGGCGCTGACTTGGATTCAATCGAGCTGTCCTTGTTGTCGTTCTCCTTGTTGGCGTTCTCTTTGTTGGCGTCTTCTTTGTTGGCGTCTTCTTTGTTGGCGTCTTCTTTGTTGGCGTCTTCTTGCTGGGTTGTGTCATCTGGGCCAGCGTTGTCTTCGTTTGACTCCGCTCCGCCGCCCATCGAGAATGCTTTGCGTTGTGCATCGGCAAGAAAAGCGCCCGGGTTCAATGCAACTTCGTCGCCTTCATCCAAACCGCTCAGCACGACATTAAATTTGTCATTGGTTTCGCCAATGTTGACCTCTCGACGCACGAACGTCTCGCCCTCCTTGACCCAGCACGAATGTCCACCATCGTGTGCCAGCACCGCCGCGACGGGAACGGTAATGACATCTTGATGGCTGGACAGAATCACATCCACAATCGCGCTCATCCCCGGTTTCAATCCCCGGCGTTCAGGCAGTTCAATCACGGTGTCGTACTTCACCAGATTCCCGGTCCACCAGCCAGCGGGCTTGGTGACTTTGGCAATTTCAGCCACCGATCCGGTGAGAGTCAGGTCTTGCAATTTGATCTCCGCGGGCATGCCGATCTTTAACCGGTCCACCTTCGATTCATGGATCCCGACCTTGACCTGCATCTTGGTCACATCGGGGATCATCAACAGCGTCTGCTGTTCACGCACGACTGCCCCCTCTTCGATGTCCGGTGTATCCTTCCACTCCGCCATCGACGGAAAAATGACCATCCCAGCGACGTCGGCAGTGATGGTGCAATTCGTGAGCTGCTCCTTCTCACGATCGAGCCGTGCCTTCTCCAGTTGCAAGGAAGCATCATAAGAGGCCAGCTGCGCTTCAGCGGCACGGAGGTTGCTTTTGAGCGTCTGAACCTCCTTTTCTTTCTGGTATTTCTCTAACGTCTCCAGTTCGGTCTGCTTGACCTGCAGCGCCTTCAAGGCCGATTCCACTCGAAACGCCTCTTGTTCGAGCTGCAAATTCTTGATCAAGCCTTTCGCCGCCAACCGCTCGGCGGAACCATAAGCCAGCTTGGCCTGCGTCACCGTTTGACGAGCATCAAACAAATCCTTCTGGAGGGTTTGAAGATCGCGAACATACGTGCCTTCCAAATACTCCGTGATGCTCTTCTCAGCGACCGCAACATTGCTTTCAGCGGTAATCTTGTTCGCCAGTGCGTTCTCGTAAGTGATCTGCTTGGACAGAATGTTGTCCTCGATCTGCGATTGATCAAGTCGCACAAGAACGTCGCCAGGCTTGACCATGGTTCCCGTTTCAATCACCCACAGCACGGTGCTGCCACCTTTGACCATGCATTTGATTTCCTTATTGTTGGAACTCTCCACCGTTCCATTCTCGGTGACCACGACCTCCAAGTCGGAACGTCCGATGACGTGAGTCAAGACGTCGCCCGTCTCCTCGGTGTTGGTCGGGTCTGCACCAAAGAAAACCACCGCCACGACCAAGCCGATGGCAATGCAAACCGTGAGCGTGCGAAGCAGAATACTATTCATGGAATCAATTCACGAGCGCCAATGAACACAGAATCAACAGACTCGCCAGCATCCCTACCAACGCCGTCACCAAACGAGTTTCCACCATCCGCCGGAACAGCCGACCGATCCCAAACTCAACGCGTGCGGACACTCAAATACAAAAACACTTGAGCCACCACTGCCAACTGGAACAAACACCCAGGAATCCAGAAAAAGCTGCGGTTCTCCACGCAACGCGGGCACCCACAATGGCTGGCAGGCCAGACAAGACGGATCACCGTCTAGAATACTCCAACCCACCTGCTCCATTGGACATTTAACTCAATAGAATCCGATTTCAGCTCGGTTCAAACGGCGGACTCAGTCGTCATCTGTCCGCAGGGCGGGTTTGCACGGCTTCAGCCTTCGCTCGTCCAACCATCCGCATCACCAGTGCAGCGAAACGCGTGCCGCACTCCGACTCCGTCCCCTTTTCTCTACTGCAATGTCAGGACAATTTTCCCGCCCACGTTGTCGCTCTCTTGCAAACGGTGCGCCTCCGCTGCCTCGCTCAGTGGGAACGTCTTGGCGATGTTTGCGTTTAGCTTCCCAGCGGCCATCCATTGATTCATCTCTGCGGCGCACACCGCAATCTCTGCTGCGGACCCTTTGAACATGACAAAGCCGTGCAGTGTGCACTCTTTGACATAAAACGGCCCGACCGGAAACTCTGGACGCGAGTCGCGCCCGGCCATCACGATCATCTGGCCGCGATCAGCCAGCGCATTGACTGCGAGATCGAAATCAGGCATGCGTCTGGTTTCCCAAAACAAATCGACGCCCTCCATGGCGAACTCAGCCAAACCGTCGGCGATCGATTGTTCACGGTATTGAATCACGTGGTCGGCTCCCAGCTGGCTGGCGACCTCCGCTCGCTCGGGGCTGCCTGCAGTGGTGATCACACGCGCCCCGACATTCTTGGCCATTTGCACCACCATCGATCCGACACCGCCACTGCCACCGACGACAAACACCGTTTGCCCGGACTGGAGCTTTGCGCGTTGGAACAGACCAAGGTGTGCGGTCACTCCGACCAACGCATTGGCCGCCACGGTCGCATCGTCAACACCATCCGGACTGGGATAGACCCATTGTGCATCGACCGCAATCTGTTCAGCAAAGGTTCCCTGTCGTCCCAGCAAGCCTTGGTTGGTACACCAAACGCGCTGGCCGACCTCAAAATCAGTCACATCCTCGGCGACTTGAGCAACGACGCCGGCGGCATCGCAACCGGGGTAAAAAGGCTTTGGCAAATCGACCGCGACTAAACCACTACGGACATAGGTATCGATCGGGTTGACGGAGACTGCAGCAACTTGAATCAACACCTGTCCCGGAGCCAACTCCGGCGACGGTTGATCACCGTATTGAATGACGTCACAGGTTCCAGTTTCTGTCAGGTAGGCAGCTTTCATCGGTCAGAGTCAGTCAAAGGAGGAGAGTGTGGAAGTGCAGCGGTTTAACGCTGCTGCCAATCAAAACCATTTAGTGAAGCGAGTGCCAGGATCAACGCCTGAGTGCCGTCACGCTGGTGGCCCTGGGCGGCGAGCGCTTGATACAACTGGCTGGCGAGCGCTAAACCCGGCAGCGCAAGCTTCATTCGCGAGGCTTCCTCCAACGCGATGCGCATGTCTTTCTGGAAGTGTTCCACAAAGAAGCCCGGATCAAAATCATTCTCCAACATCCGCGGAGCCAAATTGGACAACGACCAACTTCCAGCGGCTCCACTGGAGACACTTTTGAGAACCGTTGGAATGTCCAAGCCAGCGCGATAGGCATACAATAGCGCTTCGCAAATCGCGATCATGCCGCTGGCAATCAAGGTTTGATTGACCATCTTGGTGTGCTGCCCACAACCGGCCGGTCCCTGGTGGACGATGGTCTTTCCCATCAGTCGCAATAAGGGTTCAACGCGTTGATAGGCAGCCGCTTCGCCACCAACCATGATGGAAAGCGCTGCATTTCGGGCCCCCGTGTCGCCACCGGAGACCGGAGCATCGATGCTAGCGACACCTTTCAGTGCGGCTGCCGCTGCGATCTCTTTCGCCAAACTGGGTTGACTGGTAGTCATGTCGACAATGATCGCCCCCGATTGAGCCGAAGCTAACACACCATCGGCACCCAGGATGACTTCACGCACATCGCTGGGAAAGCCGACGATGGTAAACACAACATCACTGTTGGCAGCAAGAGCCCCCACCGAATCAGCTAGCGTGGCTCCCTTTTCGACCAACGGTTTCGCTTTTTCGACCGTGCGATTAAAGACAGTCATCCGGTAACCAGCGTCCATCAAGTGGCCACACATACTGGTTCCCATGACGCCGGTACCGATCCAGCCCAGGCGAGTGGATTCTGGGGAAAGTTCGTTCATCTCTTGCGACATCAAGCCATTTGGGTCAAAACCCGCCCAGCAGGACTCTTGCTGGAGTCGCCGGCGGTTACGTCAATCTTTTTCCCAGCGAAACGCCAGGACACGAGCCAACAGTAGAAACGCTACGCCGGCAATCATCAAGACGGCTAGCTGTGGCCACAACTGGCGGACGCTCAATTCCCGCCAGAACACTTTGTTATATCCATCCAGTGCCCAAGCGTTAAACGTCCACATGCCGAGCTCCCGCATTCGCTCGCTCATCACATAGCGGGGCACCATAGACCCGCCCAATGCACTCATCGTCAACACAATGATCATCGACAGGGCGTTCAGCTGACCACGGGACTTACAAAGCGTAGCCAGAAACAGTCCAAAGGCCGCAGCCGCCATGCTGGTCACCACGGTCATCATCAAAAATCCGTCCCAATGCGAGAGCAGATCAATTTGAAATACTAGCTGCCCCCAGATGAACATCAACGTCACCTGAGCAAGGCCCAGGAGCGTCAAATAGAACCACTTGCCGAGCAACATTTGGTCCATCGTCAGCTTGGTCGAAAGCAACCGTTCCAGCGTTGTGTTCTCACGTTCCTCAAGCAGCGCCCCGCCACCGCCGACGGCACCGAAGAGCAGAAACATGACAGCAATTCCCGAGGCGTACATGCTGACCACTGGATTTGCTTTACCGCTACCGAGCACATCCACAATCTGGACATCCTGAATCACAGTTTCGACCGGCACCGGTTCGGTGGACGACGTTGTCTGCACAGCATCATCGCGCGACATCGCAGGCCTGGGCAGCATCACCGCTTGCACGGGCAAGACGCCTGTCGCGGTTTCCATCTGCCGAGTCTTCAGTGACGCCAGACGCTGACCCGCCCCGTGCGACATCGCCATCGACTGTTTGGAAATCGCAGCAGCCCGCGCTGCCTTGACCGCAGCCAGGGTTTGCGTGACGACTGCCGACACCAGATTGCCTGCAATCGGATCTGACGAATCGACAAGCACCTCCGCGACGACTTCCTGCTGTCCCCGTTCACTGACAGCGGCTTTCAAAACAATTGCTGCCGCGACGCGGCCACGTTGCACCGCTTTGCGTGCCGCGTCAAGCGTTAACAAAGGATCCGACGGCTCATCCATCCAGCGCAAGCCCTCGTGCTCGGCAAGCGTCTGCAAGATTTGCTCGCTGGCCGGGTCTTGCATCAAGTCGACGATGCTGACTTTCACTTTGGTGGTCGCGCCAGCACCAATCCCTCGGCCAAAGATCAGGGCAAAGATACTGAAGAAAGCAATCGGCACGACGAATGACAACAGCAACTCGGTCTTGCTATGCAGCAGCCGAGTCAAGTTGATTCGCATTAACGTCCAGATCATTGATCCCTCAATCTCGCAATTCTTGGCCGGTGAGATGCAAGAAAACATGCCGCAGCGAAGGCGAACGAATCTCCAAGTCCGCCACTTGATATCCGTTGCGTTTGATCAGCTGCACCAAACGTCCCAAATCCTCATTCACATCCGATAGCCGAGTATGAATCGATTGCTCACCGGACTGGCCAACGACTCTTTCCTCTAACGTCGTTCGCATGCCGGTCAATTCGATTGGCCGAGTGAGCGGTTTATCCAAACGAACCTTGACCAGCCGAGAATTCCCCACGGTCTCTTGGACCAGTTCAGAGAACGTGCCATCAGCGACCATCCGACCATGATCAATCACCACGATTCTGTCGCTACGGCTTTGCGCCTCGTCTAGATTATGCGTGGTCAGCAAGATCGCCGTGCCAGCGTCGTTCAGTTTGTCCAGCATGCCAAAAATGTGCTCTCGGCTCTGCGGATCGACTCCGACTGTTGGCTCGTCTAACAGAATCAGTTGTGGGCGATGCAGGACACCACACGCAATGTTAATACGGCGTTTCATGCCACCAGAGAAATTCCGCACCAACTCATTGGCGCGATCTGCCAACCCTGTCCACTCCAAAGCCCAGGACAGACGCTGGCGAAGCAGTGTCCCTTTTAGACCATAGAACCTGCCGAACGCTTTGAGGTTCTGGCGTGCGGTCAGATCGCCATAGAGCGCGATCTCCTGAGGCACAAAGCCGATCAATTGATGCGTCCGCGAATCATCGGGCGATTGACCAAAGATCTTGATCGACCCTCCGCTGGGGGATGTTCGAGCAGCGATTGAGCGAATTAATGTCGTTTTGCCGGCCCCGTTGGGACCAAGAAACGCCAATCGCTCGCCAGCTTCCAAACGAAAGGAAACTCCGCGCAGTGCCTCACGCGTCCCAAATCGCTTGGTCAGTTGATCAATTTCCAATGCGGGGGGACTGCTTTGTATCACCGAAAAGCTCTAAGGTTTTGCTGCAATGAACGCCCCAATCGATCCGCAATCACCACCGTGTGACTGGCTTGGCAGGCCGAATTTGCGTTGTCAGGCTGTTGGATCAGGATTGGATTCACCTAATCAGTCACCCAGTATTGCAAAATCACGGCCTCAGGTCAGCGTCGAATTCCGATCTGACCGCCCGAATCGTACGCCAGGGTACAATGTTTGTCTCATCGTTCCTACCCTGCCTACAGTATTGGCTGAATGACCGTTGTTCTTGGTATTTCCGCTTTCTTTCATGATTCAGCCGCCGCACTGCTGATCGACGGACACTTGGTGGCGGCAGCCCAACAGGAACGATTTTCACGGCTCAAACACGACTCGGGCTTTCCAGTCGATGCGATCAACAGTTGCCTGCAGTCGGCATCCATCGATTTAGCCGACGTCGACTATGTGACGTTCCATGAAAAACCCATTCGTAAATTCGACCGAATCCTGACCACCGCAGTCCATTCGGCGCCCCACGGTTACGGTGTGTTTCGTAAAGCAATACCAGCTTGGCTGCAAACCAAGCTGCATCTCCCACGCGTCGCACGCCGGCATCTGGGCAAGCGATTTACGGGGCGTTACCTCTATGCCGATCACCATTTGTCTCACGCGGCCAGTGCGTTCTACCCCAGTCCGTTCGAAGAAGCGGCAATTGTGACAGTCGACGGAGTTGGTCAGTGGAGCACTACCTGCCTCGGCCAAGGGCAGGGCAACCGTGTGCAATTGAACCACCAACTGAGCTTCCCGCATTCTCTGGGGCTGCTCTATTCGGCTTTTACCTCCTACCTGGGATTTCGCATCAACGGCGGCGAATACAAAGTGATGGGACTGGCGGGCTACGGTCAACCCATTTACCGCCAAGCGATCTTGGAGAACCTCATTGACCTCAAGCCAGATGGCTCGTTCCGCTTAGACATGGACTTCTTCCGATTCGCGGATGGCCTGACCATGACGACGCAGAAGTTCGCCAACCTCTTCGGCTTGCCGGCACGCACGGCGGAATCAGAACTGAGCCAACAACATCAAGACATAGCCGCATCCATCCAAAGTGTGACAGCGTCCGTCGTGCTGCGTCTTGCGGAACAGGCTCGAATCAGGTCCAAGCAACAGAACCTTGTCTTGGCCGGCGGAGTCGCGATGAATAGCGTCGCCAACGGAAAACTGCTTTCGGATAGCGGCTTCGAACAGGTCTGGGTACAGCCCGCTGCGGGAGACGCTGGCGGTGCTCTGGGTGCAGCCTGGTTAACGTGGCACCAGGCCCTCGGGCAGCCCATCGCTTCGGAATCCATTGACCTCCAATCAGGCTCACGACTCGGGCCTGCGTTCACGGACACTGAGATCCGCCAGGCGATTGACAGGTTCCAACGAGACACGCCACAACCCTCCTCTGTCCCCGCTTTGTCGAAATCGCAGTTACTGGACCAGGTTTGCCAACGCCTGACTGCCGGCCAGATCGTTGGCTGGTTTCAAGGCCGTATGGAGTTTGGCGATCGAGCCCTAGGCGGTCGCAGCTTACTCGCGGACCCCAGAGCCCCAAACGTCAAGCAGCGTTTAAACCAAACGGTCAAACGGCGCGAAGAATTTCGCCCCTTCGCACCGGCCGTGCTTGAGGAACATGCCCACGAACTCTTTAAATTGCAAGCCAATCAATCAAGTCCCTACATGTCCTTTGTCGTTCCAGTACGTCAAGGCGTTCAGCAAACGTACCCGGCGATCACACATGTCGACGGAACGGCCCGCGTCCAAACGGTCAGCTCAGAGACAAACCCAGACTTCCATGCACTGTTAGAATGCTTTTTTGAACGGACCGGATGCCCAATGCTAGTCAACACAAGCTTTAATGTTCGCAGTGAGCCGATCGTGTGTTCGCCCACCGACGCGCTGCAGTGCTTTCAGAATACTGAAATCGACGCTTTGGCCATTGGCAACTTCTTGCTCGCAAAACCGGGAGCCACCCTGTGATGCCATCAGACTCCCATCACGACCACGGCCGATTCACCGCAGCGTTGCCGTGGCTGACACTTCCCTGGTTGATCGCGTTGTTCTTAGACGCAACTCGACCTTGGATCGTGCTCATCGCCGTGTTGGGGCTTTCCATTGCCGTGACGATCGTCGTCCGACCCAGCTGGATGACTGCCTTGATTGCGTTTCAGCGTTGGCTGACCGCAATGGTCGCTGCGGCGGTTGGTGAAATCGCGTTGTTGTCAGTCTTTTTCCTGGTCGTGACACCGCTGGGACTGTTCCAACGTCTGCGTGGCAAAACATTGCTGCCGATGAAACCGAACAAAGAACAAGCCTCGTACTGGCAAGCGGCTCACAAAGAGACGACACCGGAGAGTTTCACCAAACGCTGGTAATGATGAACGAAACGCAACGAAAACGATCGGAACTGCCGGAATTACCACCGAGCCGCGGACTGCTAGCGGACTATTGGCAGTTCCTGCGCAAGGAGAAACGCTGGTGGATGATTCCACTGTTGGTGTCGCTCATCTTACTGGGAGCCGCCATCACGTTGACCTCACCGACAGTGGCCCCCTTTATCTATTCGTTCTTCTAGTGCGACAAGGGCTTTCCTGTTGGGATCATGAATCAGCAGAGAATCCACCAGGAGTGCCAAGCGTCT
Source organism: Stieleria bergensis (assembly GCA_007745635.1). Lineage (GTDB taxonomy): Bacteria > Planctomycetota > Planctomycetia > Pirellulales > Pirellulaceae > Stieleria > Stieleria bergensis. The sequence continues at coordinate 3,278,248 of CP036272.1, read as the reverse complement.
CATCGACGGACGACACAAACCGGAACAACTGCCAGCAACTGAGTCCGTACGCCACGATCACTCCAACAGAAAGCAGCGCAATCCCAAACCCGACGACAGAAAAGACCACCCCGATCCACGATCCTCCGCCGAAAAGAAAGGCACTTCCTCCGCCGAAAAGAAAGGCACTGGACAAACCAAGTCCGAACAAGACCAGGGGCAGACAAAGCAAACCCATGCGAGCGACGAAGGCGGTGCTAGCGGCGCGCTCTGCACCGACCCGCTGTGCCACCTGGCGGACATGCGAAAGAAACAACAACTGCGAGACATAGGGCCAAAGATAGACCATGACCACACCAATGATCATCAACACGGCAAGCCAATTACTGCTACCGAACGGTGCCCCGGCAAACAGACGGGCAAACAGAGCAAAGACAATCGGGACGACGTAACCTGGATAGCAGAACAACAGCAGTCGCTTAGAAACAACACTCGTCGGGATGCGATAACAAATCAGTTGCCCCACGGGCACCGCGAAAAGTGCCCCCCAGGCCGGAATGACCAGGATCCAAGCAAACGCTGCTAGAGCGGATGAACCACCAGAATCAGGACTTGGCAGAAAAGACACCGCCGCGCCAAGGAACGTCAACAAAATGCTAATGGCAAACATCGCCGCCAGACCGAACATCGCGATGGCGACAACAGCAAATCCGAAATTCCCGCGTTTTGCCTGCGCTGCAACTTCCGTTGGAAATTCACCAGACGTCAACTCAGCGGAGGAGACCTGGTACGGGTTGGTCTCGCCAAAGGGGTTTTGCTCGTCCTGCATTCAAGAATTTTCTTTGCAAATTTCGAATCGGAATTGGCATCGTTCAATCGTAACTCACTCTACGAGTCACACGACAACCACTGTGTCGTGCCATTGTAACGCATTCGACACCCTGTGTAATTGAGTCAAGCCACACCGTCATCGATCAACGCTCATTGCGTCAAGCAAACGGATCTGCCGGACTCAAGTGCTGGCATTTGCCAGATACCGATAGAGTTTCCAGCATGACAATCCATAGACAAACATCGCACCAGCACCGATCGCCAGCGAACTTAGAGAGAGCGCTGCCAGGATGACGCCGATGGCAGCGTCGCCATCATTGACCAGAGAACTAAGCCCGGCGACGACGAACAGTAAAATCGGCGCCGCAATCAAGCCAACCCGGGCCAGAAACGCCCAGCTAGCGGCCTCTCCCGCTCCCACACGTTTTGCCAACAAACGAACGTGCGAAACGAAGAACAGTTGGGACACCATCGGTGCACAATAGGCAATGATCGCTCCGATCACCACCACCACCATCATGATCAATGGGCTCTCCTGAAGTGCCAGGACAAACGAGCCCAGGACAGCCAAGACCAGGACCGCCAGCGTGGCCAGATAACCCAGCAAGCAGCCCGCCAACATTGCCTTGGAAACCACTGCATCGGGAACGCGGTAACAAATCATTTGTCCCACGGGAACGGCCAGCATCGCCAACCAGCCGGGCAGCGCCACGATCGGCTCAATCGAGACGATTGACGGGCCTAACGGCAAATTCGAAAAATGCACCGAAGCGAACTGAATGACTAACAGCAACAACAGACCGCCGGCAATCAGTGTCAACACAAACATCGCGATGGCAACGACAGCAAAACCGGAACTGCCACGGCGAGCCTGCAGGGCGGCAGCAGGATCAACAAGATCATCCTTTGCTAATTCAGCGGAGGAAACCCGATAGGGATTATTGACGCTGAAAGGGTCGTTTTCGGTGTTCATGGGCTTCTTTAACGAAATGCGATCTATCCGGGCACGGGGTGTGCCGGGATAGATCGTGCGTTGAAGTTTGTCGCTTTCGTGTTGCGACGTGGAAGGACTGATTAAAACGAGTCGGCGAAATATTTGCCAGTCGATTCTGGTTGCCAGTCGAGACCTGGCAGAAGAAGTTGTGTGACCGCTGCTGTGAACGGCTGTGCGGTTTCCTTTGCACTTTCAGCCGGCCTTAAGACCTCCGCGACGTATCAGGCGTAAAAGCCCGCACCCATCGCATCATCCCATTGCTGCTTTTCATGCCTTTCTTGACTCTCGCCCCACCACCATGGGCTACACTGCGAATCCAAGCCCAATACCTTGGACCAACTCGGCTTGGGAGACAACGCACTGAGTGTCAACGATTCACTGCCCCCGTCTAGCAAGGGTGCCCCCGTCTAGCAAGGGTGCGTCCCCGTCTAGCACAACCGTCTAGCAAGGGTGCGTCCCTATTGAGGGAGCAAGGGTGCGTCCCCGTCTAGCAACCCCGTCTAGCAAGGGTGCGTCCCTA
>CP036272.1:3251183-3275914 GCA_007745635.1 Stieleria bergensis | reverse complement strand
CCAGCCAGCCCTGGCGATAGGAAAAGTCCTCGCCGGTGTCTGGATTTTTGCCTAAGAGATAAAGGCCATCAATGGTCCGATTATAGAGGTGCACCGCTTCGACCTGATGAGGATCGAGCAACTCTGAACGAGGGTCACGACACATAAACGCAAGGTTCCTAAGGAAAAGCAGCAGGACCAAGCCACGCGTACCTGCCAGTACCATGCGTTTAATCAAAGGGCGGATCTTCACACCCTGAAACATCTAGATGGTTCTAAGAACCAAGCGAACAGCAGTCAAGCGTCTACCGACTCTCGACCTTGAAATTCCTACAACTCGAAGAGCCAATCTCTAGAATCGCCAATACGCTTCCGCTTATAAATGACGAATCAATCCCATTTGCTATCAAGCAATCTTGCCTGACCGGGACTGTCCCCTGAAACCGTCCCCTGAAACCTGGTAGGTGTAGGCGTCGATGGCTGCCTAGGTCATGTTGTCTGCCAAGGGTTTGGTGACTGGGCAAGAGCGATTTTTGTGCGACATCATGAGATGCGATCCTTGTTCTGAAGAGGGCTCAATGAACCATCAAGCGACATGCTTGTTGCGTTCAAAACAAGGGGGCGATGGGCCTGAAAAAGCGCAAGTTGGAACAGCGAAAACAGCCCGAAAAGACGGTTGGTGAAGGAGCTTCGCGCCTACAAACGGGCAATCCAACCAGACAGTTCAAAAGAGCAAACAGAAGAAACCAACGCCATCATCAACAACGATGCAACGCAACCCAATCAAACAAGCCAACAGCAAAGACGACTGCGATTAACTTTAACGTCCTACTTTAGCGGCATTTGCCCCTGCAAGACCCGAGCAGACGAATCGTGTGACCGCAACAACAAACCCTTCACCATTGCGGTACAATGATACCGTTCACTTGATCCACATCGATCGAAAACAGGAACCTGAGCAAATGCTTGCTGGCCAAATCATCGGCCAATCGAGCGGAACTGCCAGCCCCCTCTGCTTGGAGCCATCATGTCAGCGTCCACCACCGAAGTCAACCTTATCGACAAAATCCAAGACGCGAGGCAAAAGATCCTTGCCGAACTTTCCAAGGCAATCATTGGTCAACAAGAAGTCATCGAGCAACTGATGATCAGCCTGTTCGCAGGTGGTCACTGTTTGATCACCGGGCCGCCCGGATTGGCAAAAACGCTATTGGTCAGCAGTGTCGCTCAAGTTTTTGATCTGAAGTTCAATCGCATCCAATTTACACCTGACCTGATGCCGGTAGACATCGTCGGCACAGAAATCTTGCAAGAAGCAACGGACGGCCATCGTGAGCTGAGCTTTGTCAAAGGCCCAGTGTTTGCCAACGTCATCCTAGCAGACGAGATCAACCGGACTCCGCCAAAGACGCAAGCGGCAATGTTGGAAGCCATGCAGGAGCATCAGGTCACCGCTGCCGGCATCCGCCACCCCTTGCCCGAGCCTTTCTTCGTGCTGGCCACGCAAAACCCCATCGAGATGGAAGGCACGTATCCGCTGCCTGAAGCACAGCTCGATCGCTTTCTGTTCAACGTCGTGATTGACTACTTGTCTCCAGAGGACGAATTGGCAGTCGTTTTGCAAACCACATCGCGCAAGAGTGAACCCATCGAGTCTCTGTTCACCGCGCAAGATGTTCTGGAGTTTCAATCCATCGTTCGTCAGGTGCCGATTGCCGAACCGATTGCGGAGTATGCCGTGCGACTGGTCGCAGCAACCCGACCGGGGACGGAACATGCCTTGGACTTTGCCGACGATCTGATCGGCTGGGGCGCAGGAACGCGCGCCAGCCAAACCTTGGTCCTTTGTGCGAAAGCCAGAGCGTTACTCAATGGCCGCTCCCACGTTCAAACCGAAGACATCGTGGCCCTGGCCAAGCCCGCTCTGCGGCACCGCGTCCTGCCCACTTACAAAGCAGAGGCCGAAGGCATCGACATCGAGCAAATCATTGAACGCTTGATCGAAACGGTGCCACAGCCATGAGCCCACCGGCAGCGACCTCCAAAGCCACCGACGGAAACGCATCGGTCAGCGCTGGCGTCGATCCAACAGCCTTGATGCGAATCAAGAGTCTGCAACTGCGCGCGAAAACCGTTGTCGATGGCTTCTTCTCTGGTCTACATCGCAGCCCCACGCACGGTAGCTCAATCGAGTTCAGTGAATATCGCGCCTACGTGCCGGGCGATGATCTGCGCAATCTGGATTGGAAACTGTACGCCCGCAGCGATCGCTATTTTGTCAAGAAGTTCGAAGACGAAACCAACCGCCGCTGTTACCTGCTGGTCGATCTTAGCCGCAGCATGGACTACGGTTCGCTGGAGTACTCTAAACTCCAATACGCACGAACCGTCGCCGCTACGTTGGCGTATTTCATCATCATGCAACATGATGCCGTGGGCGTGCTGTCCTTTGACGACGAACTCGGTGACTTCCTGCCTGCGAAGTCTGGCGCAAAGCACTTTCATCAGATCTTGGTCGAGCTTTCCAAAGCAACCGGTGGAACGGGCACTGATTTAGAGAAACCGTTGGAGCAAGTGACAACGCTCGTGCCCAGACGTGGGCTGGTGGTGCTGATTAGCGACCTACTGGCCGATACAGAGGTCTTGCGACAACAGCTTGCAGCCATGAAAGCCCGTGACCATGAAGTCGTGATCCTGCGGACTCTTGATCCTCGTGAACTGGATTTTGAACTTGAGCAGTCAGCCAGTTACGTGGACATGGAAAATAACGCTGGATTCTTTGTAGATCCGCAGACGGTGAAAGACAACTACCTGGCCCGGTTTCGCGAACACCAGCAACAAGTTGAATCGATTTGCAAGGACCTTGGCATCGGGTTTCACACCCTGCCAACGGATCAACCGCTTGATTCTGCGCTGGCAGAACTGATCAATACACGCAACAAGGTCGCTGGACCACGTCGTCGATCCGCCCGCCGCACCCGAGGAGGTCAGTGATGAGTTTTCTTGCTCCGCTTTACCTGATCGGCGCTTTGGCGATCGTTGGGCCGATCCTGTTTCACTTGATCCGGCGACAACCCAAGAATCAGATCAAGTTTAGCTCCCTGATGTTTCTTGAGGAAACACCACCCAAGATCACCCGCCGCAGTCGCCTACAGAACATTCCGTTGCTCTTGCTACGCTGCCTTGTGATCGGACTGCTGGCTCTTGCATTTGCCCGTCCCTTTTTACCCGACTCGGCAGTCAAGACCGTCGCAGGACAACGTGAGAGCGTGATCTTCTTGATCGACCAAAGTGCCAGTATGCGGCGACCTGGCGCCTGGGATCGCGCCACCGAGCAGTTTCAGGCAGCGCTCGGTCAACTCCGTGACACCGATTATGTTTCGGTGATCGCGTTTGACCAACGCACCATCACACCGCTCTCATTGCAGGAGTCCGCTGGTTTGCCTGACGGTGCTCGGGTTCAAGCCGCCGAAAAAGTGTTCGATCAACTCGCCCCGACTTGGCATGCAACCGATCTAGGTTCCGCCATCCGGTTCGCCGCCGATCAGGCTTACACGATGTCAGCCGACCAGGTGGACCAGACGGATGCAGGGGATTCCGGACGTTCAGCATCCGCTGCTCTGACCACCAGGCAACGGATCGTATTGATCAGCGATTTTCAAAGCGGTGCGGACATTCAGTCGCTGCAAGGCTACCAATGGCCACAGAAGGTCTGGGTCGATGCTCGCCCGGCGCCTGCAGATCTACCGGGCAACGCCTCCGTGCGAGTCGAGTCTCTGTTCGATACCGAGAACGATAGCGTCGAGGCCTTGCGTTTGGCGATTCAACAATCCGGCCAGGCCAGCGACGACTATCTGAAAGTCTTGCTCACTCAAGACGGCCAAAAACTGCCGGAGTTCGATTCACTGTCCTACCAAGTCCCCGATGGATCTACCCGATTTTACAATTTCCAACTGCCTCCCAAAGTTCCAGCCTCCGACGCGTCTGAAGCCGCAACGTCGGCCGACACGCCCGCCAGGGTCGTGATCGACCTTGAAGGCGACAGCAGCGAATTTGATAACGCTTTCTATTACGTTCAACCGTTTCGTAGTCATCAGAGTATTCGCTATCTGACAAACGAAACCGACTCGGTAGGCAATGAAAACGAACCGCGATTACAGTTTTATCTGGAACAGCTTCCGTGGAGCGATCCCACGCGGATCATTCAGTTTGAAGCCCAGCCATCAGATCAATTCTCCGCGCCACCTGATCCACAGCAGGTGGCCCTGCTGGTTGCCCCCATTGCTTCCTTAAATCGACAGAACGTTTCGGTGGTCGATCAATTCGCCAAATCTGGCGGACACGTGTTGATTGTCTTGAATGGTCAAGCGGAGTCCGTGCAGCAGAGCGTGTGGCAAGAGGGCAGTGAACTGCTGCGTCAATTGCTCGATGCTGAACAACTTTCCATCACAAACCAACAAACCAATGATCCTCAGCGGATCAGCGGCGTTGATTTTCAGCATCGGCTCACCCAAGCCTTCACCGAACCCGGCGTGAATGACTTTAGCCGCATCCAAATTTGGAACCATCGCAGCCTGACGGGTTTGCCGGACGAATCCAAAACGGTTTTGTCCATGGAAAATCAGTTGCCCTATTTGATCGATGCCGACGTGCCTGCCAAAGCAAACGACGAACCGTCAACCGGTCGCTACTGGCTGCTGACATCAGGGTGGCAACCGAGCGAGAGTCAATTTGCGTTGTCTAGTAAGTTCGTACCGATCATGCTTGGCATGCTAGGCCCCAATCTGCAACAAGTGCCTGAATCAATGACCATTGGTCAGATGCTGGACAGTAAAACGGTCGCTAGCCAACCCGGTTTCCTGGAACGTGACGATGGCTGGCCCATCGCGGTCAACATTGACGCGACCGAGAGCAAAACCGAACCGATGGACATCGCTCAACTGGGACAGTTCGGCGTTGCCTTGTCCACCGAAGCGCAGCGTGCCGAAGCCCAGGCTGCCGAGCGAGCTCTGCGCGACATTGAACTCGAGGCACAACAATCCTGGTGGCAATGGCTGATTGCGATTGCCCTGACTGCGGTCATCTTGGAATCCGTGCTCTCAGGGCGTCGAAGCGTGCAAAAGGCGGCGACCAGCAAAACCAACCCGGCAACGTCGGGTTAAATCAGACATGATGCGTGCGAGATAACGATCCCAAACGATCAACCACTGTCTTTCCCAAGACTTAAAACGGGGAGCCAAACCATGGAATTTGAAACGAACGCGGCTGAAAACCAACTCAGCTTTGACCTGAATCAGGTTTCACCGGTGCGGCCCGAGGTCGGTCGATCCGGCAGAGTCCACCAGGAACTGCACCGGGTGCGAGCGAAATCCCGGGCGCTGCACTTCTGGGTGTTGTTGGTCGTTTTCAGTCTGCTCGCTGCAGGCCTGGCCGGTTTGGTTCAACTCGCAGCACGCGATGACGCAATGGAGCCGCTGACCGCCAATCTGCTCTCTGCGATCATCCTGGTCATTTCGGTCACGTACGCCTGGATCACCTCGCGTCAGCAAGCCAAGTCGCTGTCTCAAACCGCGCTGCAGATTGAAACTCGGTTCCCCGAACTGGGTGAACGTTTGCTGACCGTGGCTGACCACCCCATCGATCAAGAGATGGACGATTCATCACCGTCGTTCCTGCTGTCAAACGTCGTCAACCAGACCTACGAACACTTAGCAATCAACGACTGGCAACGGGTGATCTCCTCAAGTGGTCTCCTGTTCGCGCGTTTTGCCGGATGCGTTGCGTTCTTGCTGGCCACTTGGCTGTGCTTTGGAAACACTCAACCGCCGGTAACGAAACTCGCCAGCGCCCCCACCGAGACACCACAATCGGTCTCACTGCCTGAGCTATTGGTTGAAGTTGACCCAGGTGACACCGCGATCCGCCGCCGCAGTTCCCTGGCGGTCACCGCACGTTTCAATCGAGATGTCCCGGCCAGCGGTACCCTGATCACCACCGATGCCTCGGGAGTGACTCAATCGTACACCATGAATCGCAACCTTTCCGACCCCGTCCTGGGCGGTTATTTGCCAACGATCAATGTTCCCTTGACGTACCGCATTGAAACAGAAAACTGGAACAGCGACGACTACCAAATTGAAATCTATCAACACCCTGAACTGTTGCGCAGCGACGCGATTCTGGAGTTCCCAAGCTATGCAAGCCGAGCCGATCGAACCGTGGAAGATACTGTCAAAGTAACGGTCCCCGCGGGAACAAAAGTGACGTGGAATCTACTGCTCAATAAGCAGGTCGCCAGTTGCCAACTGCTATCTGAATCTGGCGACGCCGAGTCCTGTCTGGAAGCGAAGACGCAATCCGGTGTCTTCGACGGTGTGGACACACCAACTCTGTACTCGTTTGTCGTCACACCAAGTGACTCTCAAGCCTGGCAGTTGGAACTCGTCGATGCAGACGGTCGAACCAACGAGCAATCTGTCACACTTTCCATCCAGGTTTTGCCCAACAATCCTCCCAAGATCAAGCTCACCGCAGCAGGCGATCGCACGGTCTCGGCTTTACAAGAGGCAATCATTGAAGCCAAGATCACCGATGACTACGGTGTGCACGAGGCTGGGATCACGTACACGTTTGGCGATCAAGAGCCCGTCGATGTGCCCTTCTCGGCGTCCGCATCCGGCGAAATCAATGGACAAACTAAACTGGACTTCGAATCTTTCCAGGCCGAACCAGGTGATCTTCTGACGTACCACGTGTGGGCCAAAGACATCGGGCCCGACGGCAAGTCGCGGCGCACCGACGGTTCCATGTTCTTCATCGACGTTCGACCATTTGAGGAGATCTATCGACCGGGCGACCCTGCCGAGCAGCAACAACAACAACAGCAGTCTGAATCCCAGTCAGAAAGCCAGGCACAGCAAGCCGAAGAGGCCGCCAACGAACAGAAGGAGATCATCTCGGCGATCTGGAATTTGATGCGACAACAAATGCGTGGTATCGAACCCAACGAGGAAGACTTGCAAGTCATCTCCGATGCCCAATCAGCCGGCATCGAAAAGTTGGAAGAGATCGTACAGAACCTGCAAGATGAATCCTCTCAGGCGTTCGCTGCCGACGCTCGCAAAGCCATGTTGAGCACACTGGACGCGCTGGCCCAACCCGAACTGTCCGATGCAAAACGCAGTGCACAGCAAGCCTACTCAAACCTGCTGAAACTGCGTTCGAACGAATTCCAGGTTAGTCAGCAACAACAACAGCAATCTCAGAGTTCCAGTTCAAGCTCACAGGCACAGCGCCAACAACAGATCGAACAACTCGAGCTCGACCAAGAGCAAGAACGATTCGAAACGCAATCGCAAGCGGAAACGCAAACTGAAGAACAGCAGCAAGCTTCGGAGGATCGCCAAGTCCTTTCACGGCTTCGCGAACTGGCCGTCCGTAGCGAAGACCTTGCCAAAGCGTTGGCGGAACTGCAATCTGCTCTGGAACAAGCGGAAACCGAAGAAGAGAAAGACGAAATCCAACGGCGGCTCGAAAGGCTGAGACAGCAACAACAAGAAATGCTGCGTGCCGCGGACGAACTCGAATCGCGCATGCGGAACGAAGAGAACCGCGAACGCATGCAAGATCAGGCCGACCACCTGCAAGAATCTCGCCAGCAGATGCAACAAGCCGCTCAGGCAACCGAGCAACAAGACACCAGCGCCGCACTGGCCGCCGGTCGCCGCGCGGAGGAAAACTTGGCCGACTTGACCGAACAGTTTCGCCGGCAAACCGCCGGTGCCTTTGATCAAGCCTTGCGTGACATGCAACAACAAGCCCAAGACCTGCTCGATCAACAGAATGAAATTTCCGATGCTCTTGGCCAAGAAGCTGAACAAGAGAAACCCGGCCTGAGAACCGAAAAAACCTCTGAAGCCAGCCCAGATGAGATCGAAGCACAGGCCAATAAACTCGATCAGCTCGTCGAACGAATCGAAGACACTGTCGCTCAAGCAGCCGAGAGCGAACCGCTGCTCGCCGAACAACTGTATCGTTCCGCTCGCGACGCCAGAAAAAGCGAAGCGGATCGACAGCTTCGCACCGCCGCGGAACTGGTCCGAAGAGGCTTCACACCGGAAGCCAAAGAGTACCAAGAAGAAGCCACCGATGCGATCGAAAACCTTAAACAAGAGATTGATGAAGCCGCCGAGTCGATCCTGGGAGACTCAACTGAAGGCCTGCGCAGAGCCTCGGCTGCCCTGGATCAATTGACTCGAGACGTTGATTCGGAGCTTCGCCAGAACGCTCCCGCAATTGCGAACCAGCCAGCAAACAATCCCTCCGGCGAACAGCAAGCTCAGAATCCTGATGGACAGAATCCACAAGGACAGAATCCACAAGGACAGAATCCACAAGGACAGACCCCACAAGGACAGACCCCACAAGGACAGACCCCACAAGGACAGAACCCACAAGGACAGAACCCACAAGGACAGAACCCACAAGGACAGAACCCACAAGGACAGAATCCACAAGGACAGAATCCACAAGGACAGAATCCACAAGGACAGAATCCACAAGGACAGAATCCTCAAGGACAGAATCCTCAAGGACAGAATCCTCAAGGACAGAATCCTCAAGGACAGAATCCTCAAGGACAGAATCCTCAAGGACAGAATCCTCAAGGACAGAATCCTCAAGGACAGAACCCTCAAGGACAGAACCCTCAAGGACAGAACCCTCAAGGACAGAACCCTCAAGGACAGAATCCTCAAGGACAGAATCCTCAAGGACAGAATCCTCAAGGACAGCCACAACAGGGACAGGGACGTCCGGGACCAGGGCTGCGTCAAGAGCAACCTTCCAGTGAACAGCAAACCACCGAGCAGCAAACCACCGAGAGGGGAGATCGCGCGGCACCATCGTCACCAGAGCGTCAACCTGGCCCGTTTACCGGCGACTTTCGGGAGTGGTCCGAAAGCATGCGAGACATCGAGGAGATGGTCGGTGATCCAGAGTTTCGAAATCGCGCCAACGCGATACGCGATCGCGTCCGTGAAATGCGAGCGGAGATGAAAAAGCACGCCTCCGGTCCAAAGTGGAATCTCATCGAAGACTTAGTCGCCGAGCCGATGCGAGAACTGAATCGCGATGTACGAAGCGAACTGCTACGGCGCACCGCCGAGAAGAATGAATTGGTACCGATCGACCGGGATCCGGTGCCGGAGCAATTCAGCGACGCGGTGAAGCAGTACTATGAAAATCTCGGTCGGGCTCGCCCCGCCGGCAGCACCTCCGTGGGAGGCCAACCGTGATCGCACCTCCTTCATTCGTGTCGCTTTTCGCCGAGTTGTCCATTCGCTCACCACAATGGATCGCGCCCGCAATCATTCTGGGGATCCTTTTACTGGGAGTCGTCGGCTGGAATCACCATCAGGCGGGACGCGGCTACGGCCCTCTCTCTCTGCTAAGACTTCTGTTGAAACTGATGGCAATCTGCCTGCTACTGGTTTGCTTGGTCGAGCCCACGGTGCGTGCTCGGCGCCCCAAACCTCGTGCCAACCTATTGCCAATCGTGGTCGACACAAGTTCCAGCATGGAGGTCGCATTGGGCCGGAGTAACGATTCCTGGCGTGACCGCATTGACACGGCGTTCCAACCTGACTCGCCACTGATGGGCAGCTTGTCACAAATGTTTCAGACTCGGCTGTACGGGTTTGATTCGCGTCTGGCCATGGTCGACGAGGTTGACCAGTTGCGACACAGCGGCCTGGGCAGCAACCTGCTGAACAATCTTTCCGAACTAGCCAATCGCCTGGTTGACCAGCCCGTCGCGGGCATGCTGCTGATGACCGACGGCAATGTCGACCTAAAGTCACAGCGTCTTGAAGCCTGGCGGGACTTCCCCGTCCCTCTTTACGCAGTGATCCCGTCTGATCGGGCGGCCATCAACGATCTGAAAGTCGATTCGGTGTCAGTGCGACAGACGAACTTTGAAACCACGCCCGTGACGATCAATGCTCAAATCACCGTTGCCGGCGCGTTGGAGGGATCGGCAGTGGCTCGGCTGATTGATACAACTGATGATTCAATTGTTTCCACTCAGCCGCTTGAACTGTCAGCACAACAAGAGCGATACTCGGTCTCCTTTCAGTTTCGCCCCAGTGATGTGGGGCTTCGATTCTATCGTCTGGACGTGTATCGCCAGAGCGATGCAGCGGCATTTGACAAGATCGATGAACTGGCCACTGCAACCTCATCGGAAACCACGCTGATCAACAACACCCACTGGATCGCCGTCGACCGGCGAACCGGACCGTACCGTGTGTTGTATGTCGCTGGCAGACCCAACTGGGACTTCAAGTTCCTCCGCCGTGCGATCGCGACCGACGCCGAAGTTAGCTTGACGGGCCTGCTAAGAATGGCCAAAAAGGAACCCAAGTTCAGTTTCCGTGACAAAGCGGTTTCGAACTCCAACCGCCTGTTTCAAGGCTTGGGTGATGAGGCAGAGGAGACGGCCCAGCAGTACGACGAGCCTGTGATGGTTGCGATCGGAGTTCAGGAGGACGATGACCCCATCTCAGCATTCCCCAAGACTCAGGATGCCCTGTTTAAGTTTGACGCTTTGATCTTGGATGATGTGGAGCCTGAATTTTTTACTCAGGATCAACTCGACATGATCCATCGCTTTGTCAGCAAACGCGGCGGCGGCTTGATGCTGCTGGGCGGGCAAGAGATGTTTGCCGGCCGGAAGTTTCTTGATTCACCACTGGGAGATCTTTCACCAGTTTATCCGGGGCCGACAACAACCCCCATCAGCTTCCGCAATCGATACACGCTCACGCGAGAAGGAATGTTGCAACCGTGGGTGCGATTGCAAAAGACAGTCGCTGGCGAAAAGGAACGTTTGCGATCCATGCCTGCGTTCACCTCCGTCAATCCGCTGTCCGGCATCAAACCAGGGGCATTCCCGCTGGCAACGGTTTCCAGTGACAAAGGCAACTCACAGGTTGCGGTAGCCTATCATCGGATCGGCAACGGCAAGGTTGGTGCCAACGCGATTGCCGACCAGTGGCGTTGGTCAATGTCGGCCAACCAGAAAGATCAGGAAGTCCCCGCTCAGGCTTGGCGGCAACTTGTCCGATGGCTGGTCGCCGATGTGCCTTCACGCGCCGAGGTATCCGCATCGCCAGCAGAGGACGATTCGGTGCAACTTTCGATTCAGTATTTGGATCGCTCGTTTCTGCCCGCTGAATCTCATGAAGCCAATGTCACGATCACTCGTCCCGATGGAGCGCAGATCAATCTGAAGGCCGATCCCGCCGCCACAGCCATCGGCAAGTTTAATCTGCGACTGTTCGATAAGGCCCCTGGCAGCTACGTTGCCAACGTCAGTATTGTCTCACCCGATGGAAACACTGTCGCTGAATGCGAAACAGGCTGGACCAGGCAACTCTCCAGCGGCGAGTTTCAAGAGCTTGGCTTCAATCAAACCTTGCTCAGCAAGCTTGTCGAACAATCCGGTGGCCAATTGGTTCGTGAAGACGAGATTGCCGACCTTGCTGATCAACTAGACTCGTCCAAAGTTTCGGTCACCGAACTTTGGGAGACTCCGCTTTGGCATCGTGGTTGGGTGATTCTGCTTGCCTTGGGATGCTTCTGCGGAGAATGGGGAATTCGACGTCTACAGGGACTCGCTTGATGATACCTCGCAACATTCAAAACTTGATCTGGACCGCCAGCTTATCGTTTTTCATTGGACACCTTGTGTGCGATGCCCAGGAGCCCGCGCAGACCAAGACCGTCGACATGATTCTGGTGCAAGGAGCAGACGGCGCAGCGGAATACGGTGAACAGTTCACCCAATGGTCCAGTCAATGGACTGCGGTGTGCCAGGCCGCTGGACTGGAATTGAAGTCCATTGGACCTGAAACCAATGCCAACCGCACGGCGTTAGCGCAGCTCCAGCAGGCGATCTCCGAAGCCCTCTCGTCGACCGAATCCAAACCGCTGTGGCTGGTCTTGATCGGGCATGGTATCTGGGACGGAAAGTCAGCGGATTTCAACCTTGTTGGGCCAGACTTGCACGCACGAACCCTGAAACAATGGCTGGCAAAGCATCGGCGGCCAATCATCATCGTCAATGGATCGGCCAGCAGTGGCCCTTTTGTGAATCGACTTTCCGGCCCCAATCGAGTCATCGTTACCGCAACGCAAAGCGGCACCGAATACAATTTCGCTCGTTTCGCTGGCTTCATGGCGCAAGCGTTTCTAGACGGCGCCGACATTGACCACGACGATGCTGTCAGCGTACGAGAAGCCTTTCTTGCCGCATCTGCGTTGACGCAACAGTCCTACGAAGAGCAGGGCCGTTTGCCGACCGAACATTCTCTTTTGGACGATAATGGCGACCAGCGGGGCTCGCGGGCAGAGCTGATCCAGGGCACGGCAACTTCCAAGAATCCGAAACAGGCGATTGATGGCCAGTTCGCCGCACGATTCGCAATCTCGACAAACCCGAATGCCATCAAACTGAACGCCGAACAGGTGTTCAAACGCGACGAACTGGAAACTCAGCTCATGGACGTCCAGAAACTTTATGCCGAGGATCCAGACAAGTTAAAACACGCGGCCTTGCCGATCCTGTTGCAATTGTCTGAACTGTATCAACAGGCCAAAGACCAAGCCACGTCCAACGTTGAAACAGAAGAGCAGGGCAGCGTCATCGAGCAGGCGGCCACGGAGAAGGACGCAATAGCCAAAGAAAACAGCGCCGCTGAAGAGCCGCCTCAAGCATCATCCAAGTGAGTCTGCGTCCGATGATTCGCCGACGGTGTCTCACCGCTGTTCTACCAGCCCATCACCATATTGGACTCGATCACTCGCCGCGCTTGGTCCAAGTCACTTCCGGTTTCCATGCGGTAAAGGCGAATCGCGTTGACCTTGTCGCCAGCTGATCGGCTCAGGCATTCGCGAGCGATCGCACAGGGATCCAAACTGGTATTGGTCAATCCCAGAGCGCCTTTGCTGATCACCCAAGTATCACGAGGCCGTTTGGTCAGCCGCATGATCTCGTCGCCGGGAAATGCATCTTGCACCACCACCTCAGCAGCAGCTTCATCTTCTGCCCACGTCACGATGATGTGAGCACTGGTTTCGATTTCAAAAAGAGGCATCGTTTTTGGTCCAAACCGATTGCGGCCGACAACAGCTGGTCAGCCTGTGGAATGCATGATCACACGGCATTCAATTGTAGACATTCAAGGGCTTGTTCGTCGACTGCATTGCTACCGAATTCGAACCAGGCTAACGATCAACGCTTGATCCCGGAACCCTTCAGGCACATGAAACCAAAGACAACAACACTGGTTGCCAGAATCGCCCAATGCGTTTGATTCATCTCCCGCTTGTATCCAGCCATTTCGTTCAGGAAATCGCGAACGATCCCGCCAATCAACGTCGGATCAAGTGCTTGATAGAGGAAACTCATGCCGAGACTAGGGAGAATGGAGGGACGGAAACGCCTGACACAGACCGTGACATCTAGATTTTGGGAAACAATCCAAAAGCGCAGCAAAAAAACCTACGTTCTGAATTAGTAATGTCAGACAAAAAACGTCAAATGGGCAAAAACACCCTGGGGGGATGCAGCATCGTTATCCAGTACAGCCTCGGATCCCGAAGCCCTCACGCTGCGATTCGGCCGCTGCACACGGGTCCCAAAGACGCTGTGTACCGGCCGCGAAGACACTGTGTACCGGCCCCGAAGACGCTGTGTACCGGTTGAAATTAAGCATCGGGACCACAGAATCCCTGGCAAGAAAGTAGCCGCGCTGCGGCAATCAGAAACCGCAACAAAAACGTTCAGAATATTTATCACCAGGGCTTGCGGCAGACCTTTCCGCCTTTATAATCCCGCCACACGAAAACGACATACGAACTTGATATCAAGTTTTCGTGTCAGGCACTCAGAGAAGCTCATTCAGTGCAGCTCACTCAGCAATCGCCTGACACCACAAAGTATGGCGCGGTAGCTCAATTGGTTAGAGCCCCGGACTGTCGATCCGGAGGTTGCGGGTTCGAGTCCCGTCCGCGTCGCTTCCTAAACCTCGTTGCAACAATAAGTTGCGACGAGGTTTTTTCGTGGAAATTCCCCAACTGTTGTTAAAACTCAAGATGGGGCTCTCTGGTGATTACTCAGAGCCACTTGGTTGAGCTCACTGTTGCTCGCCGCTCAGATGCCGAATTCACTGGCGCGCGTCCCAGATCCATGATCAAGGCTGGACGTGACTTGTGATCAGCAAGTTTACGGAAGCTCCTTGCCCTACGGATGTGCCGAAAGCGGTAAGTGTGCTTTCCGGGGACAGGACCGCCCAATGGTCGATCCGGAGGTTGGGGGGCGAGTCCCGATCGCGTCGCTGACCGCCCAGTCATCTTCAGCCCCTTTGAAATGCACTCCCAAGCGGCAGCTGTTACTTAGCTCCATAAGTGACCTTGATCGTCTTGTCCTTGACTTCGTTGACTTCGCCAAAGTCGATTTTTTTGGCAAACTCATTCGCATCAGGCACAGGCGATAACGTCACTGTCAGCGAGCTGGTGCCACTGGAAAATGATGTCATCATTGACGATCCACCTTCGACCATCTCAGTCAGCTTCTCCGGTAGCTCATCGTTGGTGGCTTGGTCGGGAATCTCTGTGATTTCCACCGTGACGGACTTTTCCGGATCGTGATCCAGGCTAATCGAACAGCCAGTGATTCCCAAGGCCATTGCCAGTGCTGCCACAACGAAGACACTTTGTACTGGTTTGATAATCGATCGCATGTTTCTGCCTACCTTTTTGTGATTTGAATGCCGCGGCACGCCCACTGTGATTCAATGCATCGGGCTGTGGCGGTGAGATTTGTAACCGGCCAGCTAGAGCCACACGGACAGGGGTGCGGCGGTTGGACCTTCTATGAGGGCAATGTCCAGGGGCATCCAAGGCGCACCAGCATTCCTCATCCAAAGAAAAATGCTAGATACCGTCGTTGCGAACGAATAAACTGGCGATCCGAAACGAATCCCCCAACCAACCTGACATTTTCTGGCCGCTATACTGTTCAAACAGCTGTCGGAACCAGACGCTCCGGGCAATCCTCTCGAAGCACTTCACTTAGGGCACTCTAGCAGGCTTCCTGGACTGGTTGTTCCCTGGAAGTGTCCCGACGGTTGTCATTCATTCCTCCCTGCGGCACCCCCAAACCGGTCACCTCATGAATCGTGTCTGCTTGAAGCCCAGCGCTGTTGCTTTCTTCGTAATCGCCGCTGCGCTGGTCGCCTGTCCACTCTCACTGCAGGCCCACGACCGGCACGAGAAACCACAAACGAACTTTCAAGGCATGGTGGTTGAACCCACACTGCCCGCGGCGACGGACGTTCCAGACCGGATCCTGGCGAGCTGGAAACAGGACCCCGCAACCTCATTTGCCGTCACCTGGCGCAGCAAAGCAGGCCCAGACGCCGTTGCTGAGATCGCCGTCGCAACCTCGGGTCCTTCGTTCCTGCAGACCATTGAACGGGCCACCGGGACCACGACTCCATTGCAAACCTCGCAAGGCACCGTTCACATGCATGCAGCGGAATTCACGGACCTGCAACCGAACACGCTGTACACCTATCGCGTGGGTTCGCGACGAACACAGAAATTGGACCCTCGGTCTGCTGCAAAACAGCACAAGGATTCAGCGGATTACGCCTGGAGCGAATGGTTTCAGTTCAAAACCGCCAAGACGTTTGAGGGCCAAGTCAAGCCACTTCAGTTCGTCTACGTGGGCGACGCACAGAACGACGTCAAAAGCCTTTGGTCGCGACTGATCCGCGAGTCCTACCGCGACCTGCCACGCATGACATTCATGCTACACGCGGGAGACTTGGTCAATCACGGCAACGAAGACCATGAATGGGGCCAGTGGTTTCATGCCGGAGGCTTTATCTTTCCAACGATCCCGCAACTGGCCGTTCCTGGCAATCATGAATATGACCGCGACGGGTTTCACGAAACCGACAAGACCGCACGACGTCTGTCACGGCGTTGGGCCCAGCGGTTTGAGTTTCCGGGCAACGGACCCGAAGGTTTTCAGGAGAATGTTTACTACGTCGACGTCCAAGGTGTCCGCATCATTGGCTTGGATTCACAAAGCCCTGACAAGGAATCGCAAACCAAATGGCTGGAGAGCGTCTTAGCGAACAACCCCAATCGCTGGACCATCGTCACGCACCATCATCCGATCTATTCGACCAGTCGCGGGCGGGACAACGCTCAACTGCGTACCCTGTGGCAGCCTCTTTATGAAAAGCATGGCGTCGATCTGGTACTCCAAGGGCATGATCACACCTATGGCCGCACCGCTCCGATTCGATCGGCGATCCAACAGAAATCCGACACGCAAAGCAATGTTGCGACGGGACTCCGAGTGGCTGAATCGGACGGTGGCCCGGTCTATGTTGTCTCGGTAAGCGGCCCCAAAATGTACCCGCTGAAGAAGTATCCCGATGACGCAGACCCGTTTGAAACGCAGATTGGCGGCACGCAACTTTACCAAGTCATTCAGATCGATCATGACCGAATTTCGTATCAGGCCAAGACGCCAAACGGGACGGTAGCCGATGCGTTTGAGCTTCACAAAGACGAGGCGGGGAAAACAACCTTCACGGACAAGTCAGCGGAAGTGACAAAGTAAGACGAAAGACTAGCCCAGCACTTCCAGCAGGCTCCCTTGCATGGCGACGGTCATAATCGCAATCACGACCTGCGCGATCAGCCCCGCCACGATTGCCGCACAGGCTATCGCCCAAAACTGATTGAGCACCTTTGCCGCGACGAGCGAACCGATCGGTGAGCTTTGTGTGGCAACAAGTTTCAGCTTCTGTGAGACTTGAATGGCGACCGCGCCCAATGCGATCAACGACACGCCCGTGGTGATTTTTCCAAGACGAGCCATCATCTTGAGCATTGATCCCGACGCGTTCGACGACATCCCAGCAATCTGAACCCCGACCAACAGCAGTCCCAGCAGCAGCGCAGCAACGGCGAAGGCCATGACCACCCCATGGTTCCTGGACAGCTCCGTTGCCAGCGTCCCACCATCGACATCCGCGTCGCTGTCCTGTCGCCGTTTGATCACATCATCGCTGCCGTCTTGTTCGAACAGGCTGGGAACCACATCTTTGGCTGGCAACCAAGCTTCCATGCCGCTGCGCCACACCAAGGACGTTTCCGTCAGCAGGTTCGCGTCGCGATACAGTTTCAATTGGTCAAGGGAAACGGGCCCTTGCTTTTCGTCTTGAACATGCGCATACCACTGTGCCGCTGCGTTTTGATTCGGCACCGGCCCTGAATCATCACCCTCGTCGCCGCCAGCCGATTCACCCGGCGGCATGGCTCCGGCCGCTTGCGTGAAGCTGCCATCGGAGAATCCGGAAGAAGCTTGTGGAAAGAAGTTCCCAAACTCTTCTGCTTTGACCCAACTGAGGCCATCGGCGGACAATTCATGGCTGCGTGTGACCTGGCCACGATCAATCATCTCGAAAATTTTGTTTGGTTGAAAGGGGCCAATGGTGCGGCCCCGGAACCTAACAAACACGCGTTCAATTTCACTCATCGATCGAATCCGGATAAAGAAACAGTGGACGACCAGGCAACTCTCGAAACGCAGCAGTCTTCAATTGGATTTGCCCACCAATCATCGACCCGATCGACTCTAGCTTGACTTCACCGGTGGACTTCGTTGGCGGCACCGCCGTGTAAACGGCCCCATCGCGGACTCCATCTAGCTGTCGCAATTGATACTTCATGTTTCCACTGGAATCGCGAACCAAAAAACCCACCCACTGCAGGCGTCGCTTGACCAGCTTGTTGTAATGAGCAAAGGGATCACCGACCGTGGGCAGAGCCAGCCGGAGCTCCAGTTCAAGTGGCTCTGCAAACTCGGGGGCCAGTGTTCCGTCAAATGTGCCGGGGATGTACCACTGGTCGCGAGCTTGCTTGCGGCGTTGGGAAACACGCACCGTTTCTGACATTTTCTGAGCGAGCTGTTTGCTACCGCGCGTAGCGACCTGCAACAGATCGGTGATCAATTTCTCTTTCAGCAGGCCGTTGAGTTGCGGGTTCTTTTGCACCGATTGAATGGATTTCAGAAACTCCAGCTCCCACTGGCTGATGAAGTCTGATCTGCGTTTGATGATGTCGCTGCTAATGTCCAGCAGCATCTCGCGTGGCTGCGGACTGAAGGGCGGCAATGGACCTGGGAACGAACGTGATTTGGTCATCCCGCCAGCGGAGGAGGCAACAGCAACACCCACGAACCCGTCCTTGTCAAAGTTCGCTCGATTTTCGTCAATGTATTTCTTGGGAACGAAATAAATGATGCCTTTGGGATCTTCATTCTTCATCACCAAGCTATACATCTGAGCCGCGGGATACCCCTCCAACTCCTTGATGAAGGACTCGAACAGCAGACGCCGTTCGGTTAACTCCTTCATGACGGAACCGATGTCCCCCAGTTCAACGACGCATGGATTGCCTTCAACCAGCTGGCTGATTTGTTCTGAACTGCGTGCCAGGGAGGCTGCCTCTTGAGCCGACAGACCGCCTTCAAGTTTATCCTGAAACTCTTGCAACCAGTCGTTTAAGCTGAGCGCCGATTCCCACAGTTCCTCCTCTTGACTGACCTTCGAAAACTCAATCACTTTGGTATCGACGATCGCTTGGTTAGAAAACTCAGTCAATCGATCTGCAAACACACCCAGGCTGCGCGCTGTGACCAAACTGTCCACCGCGCTGTCACGACTGGCCATGGCTTTCAAGCGCGAACCGACTTCTTGAATTCGCCCGCCAAGTCCGGAACGAAGAATCGATTGTTTGCCAATCGCATCGGAGGAGGCCTTGGGATAGCGATTCTCCAAGCGTGAGACCTCCGACTGAAGACTCCTCAAGGCAGCCAGAGTCTCATCGCCGTCGGGACGACTCTTGAGTTGATCGAACTCTTGCTGAAACTGCCCAAGTTCTTTCAACAGTGCATCGGACTGCTGGTCGCGTTGTGCGTCCATGTACTGGGTCTTGCGATTCTCAAGACTGGCAACCAACGTCTCCTCATCCTTTGTGGACGCCAACGACCTCAGCAAGTCCAGCACAGAGAGATCAATCAAGGCCGGGTCTTCGCTATCCGCTTGTTTGTAGAGCCTGTCAAAGCGTTCGACGCGTTTTTCTTCGGTGCTGATCTCGGACTGAGCACGCTTGTTCAGGGAGCTGAGTTCAGGCAACATCGCTAACTCTGGGTCGCTCGTCTGCAAACGGGTATAGCCTTCAATGACCCCCTGAAAATCACCGGCATCGAACAGTTGCTGCAAATCGTTTTGTTTCCTCTCAAGGTCTGCTGCGTGCCGATTTCTTGCGAGGTACCCCAACACACCGATGCTAATCCCGACCAACACGACAGCGACCGCGCCGCTGATCAGGATCAACTTTTTACGGGCCGCTCGCTTGGGCGCCTCCTGCCGCTGCCGGATCTCGTGGGCAGTCGCCTCGGGAACCGGTTCGCCGAAACGCAGATAGCTGTCACGCGCCTCAATGATCTGATCCATGGGTGCGTTCTGTTGCACCAGGATCTGCAAGCGATTCAAAGAGTTCTTGAGTTCCTTTTTAGTGATCGCCTGTCGATCGATACCCTCAAGCCACTTCAAAGCCGGCTCGACCTGTTCACTTAGCAAGGTTGGCGCGGGCACATTGAACTCGGCCACCGTTGACTGCCAAGCGGCGCGCGCCTTGCGGGCCGTGGCCTGGTCTTGACTTTCAAACGCTGCCAGTAATTTCGGCGCCAACTTGACAAGTCGACCTTCCATTTGTTCGGCCAAAAACGCGTTGGCCGCCAATTCACACTGTTGAACCAATCGACTCGATGGATGCGTGATCCAGCCTGGCGCGGTCAGTTCTTTGTGAATCATGTAGGTCCGACGCGAGTCTTCGGCGTCCAGCGCCTCTTGGATTTCCTGATCGATCTGGGTCAAGCGGGTCTTCTCCCAAACCTCGATATCACGTTGCCAAACCTGGCTGTCAGAATCAACGCGGGCGATCTGACGAAGGACTTTCAAGCGAGCCTCCAACGGAGCCTTAGCGATCGCCAAGCGGCGATGCCGTCGCATCAAAGCCTCCAGCGGCAAGACCTCTAAGATCGCTTCGTTGATCTGCGAAATGTATTCGTGATTCAGACGCGGCGGTAAAGGAATCGCCATGAACTGCAGAATCTCATTCCACTCGTCCCATTCGGGAAAGTCCAATTCGACGGCCAGTTCCAGAGCATTGGGACGCATCTCGATTCGCTGAATCGCTTCACTGCGCAGGCCTTTGCGCAGCAGCATCACGCTCTCGTCCAAACGCTGATTAACCCGCTTGACCTCATCGCGATAGGCGCTGGCCAGGGTCTGCATGTCGCCTTCCGACACCCCATCCCGCTTTTCCAGCGCAAAGCGTATTTCATCAACAGTAGTAGGCATAATGAAAGTTACCAGCCAAAATGTACAGTCAGAAGCATGACATGAATGAGCTTCCCGCTGGCATCGTACAGACGCAGTTCAGGAAGCGTAACGTGAACGCCTTGGCGTAACTCGTCGAGCACACCTTGCAGTTCCACCGAGGCAGTGCTGATCGCACCGCACTCTTTAATGATTCGTAGGAGGGCAGTTTGTGCCTCTGCGACCAGCGCTTGATCACTGCGATCGCGTTCGGCGATTAACAACTCGCTCAGTTGCTCAGCCGCCAATCCGGGTAACACATCCTGCCGAAGGTTTTGGATCAACCGATTGCCAATGGAAGCCGCGTCTGCACCGATCCGTTTGCGTGCCGCTCGGGACGCCAATTGCAAGGGCTCGGGCAACTGTTGGAGTTTTTCCTGAATCACCAGATGCTTGTCAATCACCGCACCCAAGATGTCGGCAAAAGCTTCCATCACCGCCCTCTGATCATTGAGCGGTGAGTCGGATTCGTCGGTATGATGCAGCACTTGCAGGCCACCTTGAATCACGACGCGCTGCAACTGTTCATCCAGATGCAGTGTGCAGGTCGGAAGCTGATCGGGCAGCGATGGAATCTGTCCCAGCGTCAGGATTTGCGACACGCCACCGCCTGGTCGGCTGGTCACTTCCATTCGCTGTGGCTTGGCAATGGGTAGCAACGCACCGTCGCCCCAAGCAACTTGAACCTGATCCAACGTGGTCGTTTGATCGCGAAGTGGTGTTTCAGGCGTCCGAGGTTGGCTGACGTCTGTTTTTTCGAACTGGCCTTTTGGCTTTCCGGTCACGATGCCCTGAAAGCGAACTTGACCATCGAAGTTGGAATCCTGTTCAGGCCACGCCAAGCTCAGTAAATCCGCCGCATCATAACGTGCTACGATCTCCAACGATTCGGTCCCTGGAGGAACCTCGTCGGTCGTTGTTTCCGGGTCCGCAGGTGACTGGCCGCCGAGGTCTGTCACGTTTTCTTTGGGTGCAGGATCGACCGTGGAACCATCGGGAATGATCGGTAGCCCCGCGCTCCAGCGAGCCAGGGACCATGCTCCTCCCAGCACCACCACTCCGCCAAGTGACGCCAGCACGATGCTGCGGCGACTAGCCAAGCCAGACTTCACAGCATCCTCGGGTAACTCCGGAGGCGTCGTCGGTGGCGGAGCCTGAGGGGCGTCTTCAACGAGCGGTTCGGCGGTCCAGGAGGCTGCCGCCAAACTGGGCTCCGCAGCCGAATGGGAGTCACGCCGACCAACAGAGCGCGGTGTCGCCGCGCCCGTTTCACGCAGTTGTCCACGCGCTTGTTTGACCAACTGGGATGACGTGGTGATCGTTGGCTCGGCAGTTAAATCGATCACGCGATCGGTCGACGCAGCGAACTTCGCTTCTGCCGTTCCCACCGGAACGAAACGGACTTTGCAATCAACATCCGGCAGCACGTTGACGGCAAAGGTGCTGAAGGTTGCTTTCCAGCGATCCTGTACCGACAACAGCGAGATGCCCTCGTCGATTAACTCAAGCAATCGATCGGCCTGTGAATCGTCGTAAATGATCCAGAGTGGTTCTTGGCCTTGCAAACAAGCTTCGGCGACGACGCCGCCCCATCCGGCGTCACCGGCAACTGATTTCCAGGCACTGCAAATGCGTGAGCGCTGATTGCCGGAGGGAATCTTCGGTCCCTGACTAGGCGTCTCACAGTGCCCCAACCAACGCGAACGCATCACCCCTGATTGCTGCATCAGCCAAGCCGGACCAGCAGCCGACTGTTCATTGGACTCCAAGGTCACCTGATGCGAAATCAGGTTTTGACGCCCGCTGTAATCCATTCCATACGCTGAGGTTCTGGTGAGGACAGATGTGGTGTTTCCAGCGATGATCATCCGCTGATGAGAATACAGAACCGGATTGCGATCCGACTTGGCATGATCGGGAGTGTAAAGTCGGCGATAACTGCACAGACTTTCCAATTTGGAAATCACGTTCAGCGGCATGCCTTCGGTCATCAGGACCGTGCAGAACCCACGACTTCCGTGGCGAAGCCCTTGCGCAGCAGACGTGTATAGCAGTTCAGCACTCATGAACGTTGGCCATTGCCAAAGAAAAGTCCCAACCCAGAATCGTCAAGCGAACTTTCCGATCGGGTCCGCGGTCAACACAAACACACTCCATTAATCACGACAGTTTTTGCGATAGCCACTGGCCATCACTCTGACCGTAGTCTTTCTCCGTCATGTCTACTAAGCCCGGCGCCCAGTTTCGCAGCGCCAACAACAGTGGCACCTCAACCCAGAACGGCTGCATGTCACGAGGCCGAATTCCCAGGGCACCGGTCTGGTCATCCTGAACTGGACTACAACCGCTAGCACTGACCGGAATGAAGGTCAAGCTGGTGGAAAAGCCTTCCGCAGCAGCAACAATCTCCGGACAAATGTCCCGCATCAGATCACCAACCTTGTCCGATGCCTCGCCCACTCGATCCAAGTCCAGCGTACTGTATTTGGTGCCGGACAAGGGGATGTAAGGCTCATCAGTCGACACATCAGGCAGCAGATGCTTCCAAGCATCCCACTTGGTCACCACGATGACCAGCGGTCGTTGATGCAATTCATCGTCGCGCAGTCCGGCATGCCGCCGCACGCGTTGAATGGCTTCTAACAAAATTGTGTCTTGCCGGATCGTCGTCTCACGATCCAGGCGCGAGGTTCGCGAGCGCATCTGCGGATCATCCGACTTGCCTTCACAGGCCAATCGGAACCGTGTGTCTTGTGTCGGATCAAAGCAAAAGAACAGACAGCGCGAATAAGCTAAGTGACGCGTGACCGGGTTTACCGTCTTGTCTGCTCCTGGAAAGAAACTCTCACCCGCATTGTCATACAAACAAACCAGCTTGGAGAGCTCTCGGTTGCGACGGTAACCGGGATGACTTGATAACGGGGTCAGGCTATACATGAACGGACGTGGCAGCGAGACATTGTGGTCTCCCATGTTGACCGTGTCATACATGTCGCCTTGCTCTTGTGTTTTGGCAAGCGCGACCGGTGTGTCCAAATCCGGGTTCATGAATTGCATCTGTTCAAATTCATGAATCCTGGCATTCGTCTCCGCGTCAACATCGCTCATCGAAACGGCAAACCGCTTTGGCATCGACTGACGCAGTTTCCACGACATCGACGTCAACAGGTAACTCTTGCCACAGGCCGGGGCGCCGAAAATACTAAAGAACAGGCTGGGAACCTGGTACATTTGCCGAGGGACGCGTAAGTGACAATTCGGACACGCCAACTGCGTGCTGTACTGGCCTTCTTCGTCGATCGCATCGCCCTGAGGAGTGAATCGACTGGGCAAAAAACGCTTGGCGTGCTGGAACCCCAGTTTAGCGTCGCCAAGCAAATCCGGGTGTTCAGAGATCCACAGCGATTCCTCAGGTGCAAACACATGCCAGCAATGAGGACAAGTGACCTGATTCAGTAAACTCGGTGTGGGAGTAACGGTCACGAGACTAATCGATGCTTGAGTTCCGGGATGATCTCGCTGTGAGGTCAAGAAGTACTGCCATTGTACTTCATGTCACGAATCCGTCCATCGACTGAGACCACTAGAACATCACAGACCAGAAAAGGGCCGCCAAGCAGCGGCTCGACCGCACTTTCCACGGCTGCGGGAAGAAAAGCCTAGACGATCACCACAAGCAAAACGAAGACCTTTCAATGCACATCACCGGACCGTGCCCGAGGCGTTCTCCACTAGCCGTTGGCGCTAGGCCCGTTTTTTTCGGCAGCGGCATCAACTGAAAGCACCGTGGCGAACGCCAAAACGGCTGATGAGTCTGCTGACTGAACTCTCCCGCTGGCGGGAGAGTCGAGCCAAAGCGAGGTGAGGGTAAAGTGGTTGGCAACGCCAACCGCAGGCAGCTGCGAAACCGTCGACCATTCGTTGACTGAACTCTCCCGCTGGCGGGAGAGTCGAGCCTAGGCGAGGTGAGGGTGAAGTGGTTGGCAACGCCAACCACAGGCAGCTGCGAAACCGTCGCCCATTCGTTGACTGAACTCTCCCGCTGGCGGGAGAGTCGAGCCAAAGCGAGGTGAGGGTGAAGTGGTTGGCAACGCCAACCACAGGCAGCTGCAAAACCGTCGACCATTCGTTGACTGAACTCTCCCGCTGGCGGGAGAGTCGAGCCAAAGCGAGGTGAGGGTGAAGTGGTTGGCAACGCCAACCGCCAGCTAATCGCAGGCC
>CP036272.1:3226109-3250669 GCA_007745635.1 Stieleria bergensis | reverse complement strand
CCAAAGGTCGTTATTACCGCATGCATGCGCAAAATCCTCATCACACTCAACACAATGGTCAAAACAAATACAGCATGGGAAAATCCACAAAACGCTTGACATCTAACACAGCCGCTCCTGCAAGCGGCAGGGTGTTGCTGACAAGGCGTGGCGAACGCCAAAACGGCTGATGGGATGATCGAACCGTGGTCGCTTGGCGACGGGGCCTACGACATTGGCGGCCGTCCATACGGCGTGCGTACCAGACCTTTGAATCGGTAACGCAGATTGATCAGCAATGATCTGGCAGCGTCCAGGTGTCTCAATCCTTCAAAGGCGGGGTGGCTGGAGAAAAGCAACGGCATCGAGGTGGACCGGATGTCTCGAAACTGGCTGATCAATGCCCCCGGCGCGAAGCTCTCTTGTCTGGCTTGCCAAATCGCTCGGTTCGCTTCTGGACCAAACAAACCGTAAGGCACCTCTTTCAACGTCGCTTCGCGTTTCTTGAAATACTCCTCCGCAGTCCCGGCAACCAACTGAAATCCCAGCTCGTTTGCGGCTCGATCGTAGTCGCCGTCCTGTTCGTAAATATCAACCAACAAACCCGAAGTGATGTAGTGGATCGGATAATCTTTGCTGGTTGTATCACGGTACCGCATCGCACCTTGAATGGCCTGGTCCCTGTCACCGAAGATCCAGTCTGCCCGACAGCGATCCATTTTGATCAGCAACGACATGGGACTTTGAGCGGCTGCCAACGACAACATGCGGTTCGCATCACTGCCACGGCCCAATGCGGTGCAGAACAATCCGTACTGGTGATGGTATCGCCAATCGAATTCGAACTGAGACGCAATCGACAAGAACAGATCATCGGCATCAGAGAGATTCTCCGTCAGCTGCCACTTCGCCATCGCCCGCACCAAATCGGACGTCGGAGAATCGGCGCCCAAGCGATCCAATGCAACAATCGCATCACTCGCTTCCTTGCGATACTGGTTGCAGTCTTGACCATCGGTACGGGCAGCCAAATACAGCGATGCCAGCGCCAAACCCACCAATGGCTCACTGACACGTTCGTCGGTCAGATGCGCGTGCTGAAAACACATCCGCGCCGAAATCAATCCGGTCGTGCTGTCGGGATCCGCCTGGGCACGCCCCTTCATCATGCACTCATAAGCCATTTTGTGCGGCGGATCTTTGGAGTCTTTTGATGGTTCAAGCGCCATGCCAATCCGATTGGCAACTTCAACCGCTAGCCCGCTCTGCAGCAAGACTTGATTTTCTTCGTTGTCATTCGTTGCCGGGGTCACAAAGCGGTCGCCGGCTAAGATGCTGCCGTCCTTGCCACTGAGGAGTTTCCAATCGAGCACCCAGAATTTCGCTTGGCCGCGATTCTCGCTGCTTAAACGCCCCGTTAAGAGCGCATCGACTTGGACGTCTTTGGCAGCCGACTTGACGTAGGACTGAACCGGCATCGGGCGGAACGGGATCACGCGCAATGAATCCAAGCGTGATAATTCGGATTCCAATGCCGACGAAAGGATTTCTCCTTTGCTCATCTTCCGACCAGCCAGAGGCATACCCGACCCGTCATTTTGGCCGGATGTGCCATCATCAAAGGGCAGCACGGCCAATGATCTGATCTCCGGCAGATCCTTGCTGGCCCCGCTAATGCCTTGTGCGGCAAAGAAGGCGGCCAGCAGACCACCGGTGGCGGTGGTCAAGAAGTGGCGGCGAGCAAAGGCTTTCTTTTCACAGGTCTCACCGTTTTCAGCATTCTTCTGCAGCGCACGCAAACGCTGTGCGGCCTCAAGCGCCGTCGGCCGCTGAGACGCGTCGTCACTGAGGCAGTTTTCAATCAATCCACAAACGGTCTCTGAGGTGAAGCACCGCATGCGTTTGCGCTGTGGCTTGCGTTGCAGTGTCAGCGCCAATCGATCGGCGGCTGTCTCACCGGGAATGGCGCGTTCACCGTAAAACAACTCATACAGCAAGCATCCAAAGGCAAACATGTCTGATGCGCTCGTGGTGCCCTGGCCGCGTGCCTGCTCGGGAGCCATGTACCCGGGCGTTCCCAAGATCACTCCCTCACGCGTGTCACTGTCGCTGCCGCCGATGAGCGTGTTGGAATCAAAGCGGGACAGGCCAAAGTCGATCAGCTTGACACGTGAAGTCACCGGGCTGCTGCCCGACGGATCATCGGACACCATCACATTGTGCGGTTTGAGATCTCGGTGAATCACTCCAAAGTCATGAGCTGCACGGAGCGCGTCAGCGACCTGAAACCCAATCCAAGCGGTCTGTTCGATAGGCAATGGCCCCGTTTCGATCAAGTCGTTCAGCGTGCGTCCACTAAGGTACTCCATCACAACATACGGCGTGTCATTGATCACCCCGACGTCAAACAGTTCAACAATGTTCGGGTGCGAGAGCGCTGCCACCGCTTTGGCTTCCCGTTCAAACCGCTCAACAAGTTGCCGCCGCCGCTTGGACTCGGGCACCATATCTTCAAAGCCCATCGTCTTGATTGCAACCGGGCGTTGCAAACGCATGTCCTGGGCCTGATAGACCACGCCCATGCCGCCTTTGGCGATGACTTTAGACACCGCGTAAGGACCGATGGACTTGCCAACCAGCGACACACGAAGAGACGAATCGGCGTCCACTCCGCTGGAGTGACCGCCGCTGGAGTGACTCGCGGGCGTTGATGCGCCGGCATTTCCTGAGGAGCTTCCCGAGGAACGCGGTGTGGCGCCGTCAGCCAAGTCGATGGCAACGGTTTCATTGATCGACCCGGAGACCGATGGAGCCGCAAAACCACTCTGGCCTGCAAAACCACGCTGGCCTGCGACCGTCGTTCCCGGCATCGGCGTCGGTTCAAAGGGCTTGCGATACGTTGCCGAATCGTCCGCCTCATCACGAAGCTCTTGGCCGATCGCTTCCAGTTCGCCGCGCAGCACGTCGACCAACTCCGGACGACTGTCATCACCGAGCTGTGACGAAAAATCAGCCACCACCTGATCGACACTGCAGGGCATCCCCGAACGCCAAGCTTGCTCGTATCGCAAACAGGCCTGATCGACCTGCGCTAAGAGGCCTGCGGACAATTCTTCGATTTTCATCCTATCCAATGCTCGCTGTGGAGGCTCGCGATGTATGCGTCACTTGGCTGACCCAAATTGATGTGCCTTATCCTTTCACTTTGTCTGTGGACTC
Organism: Stieleria bergensis; assembly: GCA_007745635.1. Classification (GTDB taxonomy): domain Bacteria; phylum Planctomycetota; class Planctomycetia; order Pirellulales; family Pirellulaceae; genus Stieleria; species Stieleria bergensis. Next base: position 3,247,471 of record CP036272.1, on the reverse strand, counting down.
GCCACCAGACAGCCAAGTTTAACTCCATCAAATTGTTCCAGAAACACTTCTGAACAACTTGGCTTGTTTGGCTGCGCGTTCGGTCGCCGAGAGAACGGATTTTAATCCCCTCACCCTGCGCGCCCGATTGATTCAGCCACTGCCGAGGTTGCTGGCGCGCCACGGATCCGGTTGGCACAGATCCGTCACCAACTTATCGAACGACCCCGGTTAAGAGATGTCCAGATTGTGGGGCGATCCGTCATCCTGCTCAAACAGCTTCCCGGACACACATTTCGTGCGGTTGCGGACATTGTATGGCTTCCCCGCGCGGTGGACAAACCGGAGTACCAGCAAATGGCTTCCGGCAGCACAATCTTAGACAAACGGACTCTCCGAGGACCCGCGCAACGACCAGCAGGCGTTGCTGATCAGTCGTCGGAGTCCGTGACCTCGGCCGCTTCGCTCCAGATCGTGCGAATTAATTGCAAGCGTCGTTCGGTGGCTCGTTTGCTGAGCCCCAGAGTCTCGGCGATCTCGTTGACCAAGTAGCCATCCATCCGCATCACAGCAATCTCTTTAAGCTGGTCATCGGGCAGCTGATCCAGCAGATTGTTACACGCTTCTTCTAGCTCCGCTGTCAGGTCTGCCGTGACATGGTCGCCCGCCACACCCCCGATTCCCGGCGATTTGCCCATTTCCTGGGGATCCAGAAAGACCGATTCGCCGCGAACCGACCCACCACCGCGTTTGAGCCTGGTTTGGTGACGCAGGTGCGCATTGACTTTCCGTCCGGTCAGAGTGATCAGCAGGCCCCAGAGATTGTCGGGGCCACTGAGGTCGGCAAACTGATCTCGTCGGACGCCCGCAATGAAACTGTTAAAGGCAGACAGCGCCAGATCTTCTTCGTCTCCGGTTCGCCGTAGATTTGCGGGCAAACGCTTGGCGGCCAGCCGAACCAGACGCTGAAAATAGCCTTCCCAAAGCTCGGCAATGGCGTCCTGGTCACCCTCGCGAACACGTTGGAGCGCCAGCGAGAATTTTTCTGCATCCGATAGGTTGTCTGACGGTTTGCTCATCACGCTCAGGTTAGAAAGTCCCGGAAGGCCAGCCAGGGACCATGATAACGAGTTCCCCAGTTCTACATCAGGGGACGCTGGCATTCTTGTGTTTTTTGGGCACGCACGTCTGTAGCCCAGCAGTTAGCGATGGCCCGCCCAAAAACCAACCTATGATCTCAAAAACGCAACGCGGACACTTAGCCGCTGACGGCTATTGGTGCCAGACCGATAAACAGGCGTCCGGCGATCACGTGGACGCCGTTCACCTATGCCTCTGGCGGGGCATTCCAAGTTTGCTGTATTGGCGATAACCCCCGCCGGACAATGAAGGGCTTCTCATGAACCTCCTGTTTGCTCATCTGTGCCGCCTTTATGGACTTACGGGGTTGAGATGGCGATGTCCGAAGATTCCGATCCATTTCAACGGGTGTTTTTCATGGCGCGTTAGAACGGGTGAAACCGCGCGTCTACTGTTCGGGATACTTCGGGCTACCGCGTGCCTCTGGATGCAGATATGCAACAAAACGACCGGCAGAAGCTGAACTGCTAGGTCGACCAAGAGGGCTGAGGGTCGGCTCGGACAGAGGCGTGCAAGGAGGCGAGTAATCATAGAATCAACATCTTTAGAGGGCATTCTTGTGGGCTTCCCAATTTCTAACTTCCGTTCGCACAGAGCACTTGTCCTGTTCTTCGGCCTTGGACTAGCAACTCTTCTTGCTTCGCCTGCCAACGCAGCAAACAACTGGGTCAACGAAGCGTTTGCTGTCAAGACACACAACTTTGGTACCGTCGGCGTCGCATCCAAGACCGAGTTCCGATTCGAAATTTTTAATCCGCTCGACCAGCCCATCCATCTCTCGAAGGTACGACGCTCGTGTGGTTGCACCACTCCGATCATCGAGACCCCATGGATTCAACCTGGCGAAACCGGGTCCATTCTCGCTCGTTTCAATACCGACACCTTCCGAGGCAAAAAAGGTGCCACGTTAACCGTCGTGATCGATCGGCCCACCTATACCGAAGTGCGTCTTCGCGTTGACGGCTACATTCGCAGCGACATGGTCTTCCATCCCGGAGAAGTTCATTTCGGAACCGTCGATCAGGGTGACACCAAGTCCTCTCAGACCAAGGTGCTGTACGCCGGACGTAGCGATTGGCAGATTCGCAACATCGAAAGCAACGTCGATTGGCTTCAACCAGAAGTCAAACTTAGCAAACGAGGTGGCGGTCAGATCCACTATGACATCATCGTGAACATTCTAGAGCACGCTCCGGAAGGTGATTTTCTAAACCAATTGACGCTGGTGACCAACGATACGCGGCAACCCCGCGTCCCGCTACGTGTCTCGGGATCGGTTGCCCCTCCGATTCAAATCGCACCGCGAAACATCTCGATTGCCGATATCAAAGTCGGCGACGTCATCAGCAAACGTCTGGTGCTCAAAGGCAAACAGTCATTCCAGCTGCAAGACATTCAGTGCGAAGGCTGGGAGATCAGCTTCGAACCCACTGAGGACCCAAAGAACGTGCACATCGTCAACGCACAGTTCAAAGCCATCGCGCCACAACCACGCAAGCAAATCACCGTGAACGTGCAAACCGATGACAATCAAAGCCAATCGGGGTACGCCACGGTGCTGACCACGTTCGCTGCCGACGAATAGGCGTTTGCGTTTGACAACGCCATCGAACGCTCGCGCCGTGACAAGAAATCACGGCGCCAGCTCAGTAAAGCCAGCTCAGTAAAGCCAGCTCAGTAAAGCCAGCTCAGGCAGGCTCTCTCATCACTGACAAAGCCTGTCGGCAACAGCGGCCGACTAGTTGGCTTCTAGCGTCAGACGATGGATTTGATACCGGCAATCGTAGGCCCCGATAAAGACTGCACTGGCGTCGGGCGTCGACCAGTAATCCCCCAGGCTCATCTGCTCTGGCTTGCCTTCCCAACGGATGATCTGGCGTCCATCAACGCTCACGCGAACGCCTTCGGGACTGACTTTTACCACCACTTGGGAAAGCTGATCTTTGCGCAACAAGTTGCCTTGATAAGTGGTCTCGTTGCCGACATTCTGTCCGTCAATGTTTTCCAGGGCCGACAACGTGCGATCACCGGCACGATAATTCACCAGGCTCGCAAATCGATGACCTGAACGATTCAGCCCCAGCAGAAAACCGTTTGCCGCATCCAGCGGCTTAACGAGTGCCGTGATCTGGTAGCTCTCGGGCAACTTGGCAGGGATTTCCAACCGCACTCCGAATGCCTTATTGGACCGCAAGATGCCGTCCTTCATTTCCCACTCGCCACGCTGGAACTGCTTCTTGATGTCCAACCCCTCCAGCAGATCAATTCGTGTTGCCGGCGGAGGCGAATCTGCCTGCCAGACGGTCGTGACTTGATCTTCATACAAATCGGACTTCAACTGGCCAGGCCGCGGGGCCGTGTTGCTGGCATCGCGAACTTGTAGATAGCCCCAGATTTCAGTCTCTCCCTTGTCGGTCTGAATGTCCACGCGATAGCTGACCGGCGTCGGACGCTCGAAGGCCGCAACCTTGACGTTGATGGTGCGTGATGACTTGTCGGCAACCTTCGTGAGTTGCGGCTCATTGACAGTCAAGGCATCGATCCAAGGACCGTCAATCGCGGTCTGATAACGCACGCGAACACCTTGAACCTGGACCTTCTCGGGCACATCAAGCTTCAAGCCAACCATTTGTCCAGGCCGGGGTCGTTGCGGAAAGGGCAGGGCACGAATCTCAAAGGCTGGGTCGGCACTTACTGCGTCCCCTTTACTGGGCTTCCATCCCATTCGCTGCTTCTGGTCTTTATCGAGCCAAGAGAGATTCAAGCCACCTCGATACTGGCCTTGGCTCATCACGGACCCATTGCCTGGCTCCGGGTGAGGCAATCCAACGGTGTGCCCCAGTCCCTCATGGTAGACCACGCACTCTGACCCCAAATACGGCACGCGCCACCCATCAGCACTGACCAGCCCCCAACCTTTACCGCGATCAGCCATGTAGGTGGCCCGTGCGCCGCCACGTGACGACCCCGGAAAGTGCAGTCCGTTGCGATCAACACCTTCAAACCGAAACGTGCCGTCTATGTGGATTAGCCGATAAAAATCGTCCAACGGACGGTGATTGATTTCACTCAACACCAACAAGATGGGAAAGCCGGCCTGCTGGTCGCCTCGTGCGAACTTGAGCCGCTGGTCGACTTCGCTCAGCGTTTGAAAGAAGATTCGATTGGCATCGCCGCGTCGCAGCTCTTGCGTGGTGGCGTTGGAAACAAACGGCTCAGGATGAACTTGGATGTTTAACTTGCTTTGACCTTGGAACTCCCGTCGGTGAAATCGCTCCAGACGCTCCGCATAGTAATCCAGTCGATCCCGCCAGTCTTGCAACGCATTGCGATCCTGGGGAACAAAGTACACGACTTTCACATCGATCGTCGACGTGTCATGGCGTCCATCCCACGTTTTCGTTCCGGCCGCTGCCGACAGAGAAGTAAGCGCTAGCAGAACGCACACACGGACCAGAACACGGCAGCTTGTCAGCAACATTGGGATCACTTGGACGCAGAAAAAAGGTTTAAACAGAAACTGACTGCAGTGTAACTCTCCCCAAGGCCACGACCATGCCTCGACGCCGCAACCAAGGCGATTCATCGGGGAACCAGAGACAAAACTGCCGCAATTTGTCAGCTTCCCGTCAAGGCATCGCTGCCCGCGCTGGGGCTGAGTCCCCGCGCGTTCCCCGGCAACGACAGCCACCATCCCGGATGGGGCTGCGCGAACGTTTCTCGGGCTCATGGAGTCCTATTGCCACCGGGGAGCGTCAACCGGTCTGCAATCTAAGCCAGGGAGTTGCTGAGAACTGGGACCGCATTCGCGGGTGCGGATGCTGCCGTTTTCGATACTCCCAGGCTCCCAGAGCTGGCATAACGCCCGTGATTTGCTAGCAAAACAAGCTTCCAAGACGACGCCCCAAATAACCTATTCAACCTAATCTCGGCGACACCGAGCTATCAACGTTGGCCACTTGAAGGGCAACCAAGCGACCGAAGAACTACCTAAGCATCGCAAAAGGTGGGGAATAAAGTCACTAATGCGACTTAAAACGCCCGTATCGCTACCTTAAGAGCATTCGCGACCCTCTGACTTTCTCTTATTTTCAAATAAAACACTTGTATGAACAATCCCCAAGGGGTAGAAAGACGCCTCTGCAACGGAATAGCGTGGATCGGGGCATTTTTAACAGGAGCAGAACATGTCTTTTCATTCTCATCTCGGCGGCCCAGGAGCCATTCGCTTCTCGCGGTCTTGCCCAACCTGTGGTAGGCGGATTCGCTTGCAAGCTCAGCAACTGGGACGCCAAGTCGCGTGCCCGCATTGCTTGGCAGAATTTCAAGCATCCCTCCAAGACGACGATCAATCTGTGGCCATCCCAGGCCCGAGCAATCCCAAAACTCGTGACCTGATGGAGCGTGTTGATTCGGTGCTGGAACAGGTGGCTCTAGAGCAAGCAGCTCTTCGCGCGACCTACACCCCAGTGAACTCATCTTACTAACGAAGTGCATCCGACCAAGTCAGGGAAGCATCACCGGACAGAACGGGCATGCTGTGAACCACCATCCAGAGCAGCGGCCTCTTGACGAAGGCCCATCATTCCAATGGGTGAACCGTAGGCATTCGATCGGTGGGCACTGATCGTTTGCACAGGCAGTTGAAGCCGGCTCCATACCGAACCGATTGACGACAGGCACTCATTGGGCAACCGCCTGCAGCATTTGGTTACGGCGATGGCGGAACGTTGGGGTAACGTTCCGCCATCTTGGAGACGGCTTCAGCTACCGTGCTTCGAAACTCCTCTGGCCCCAACACTTCCGCGTCTGCTCCGAGGGACAGCACCTTCGGCAGAATCTCTCTTGGATGCGAAGCGGGCACCGTCAATAGAAAGGAGTCTTCGGTTTCTTGTTCCAAGCCTTGATCGGGGTGCCAAGGATCCTCGCGCACATAGGCTGCACTACGAGGCGACAAGCGAATCTTGACCTGTGCCGACGCCTCACCCGAGAAGATACCGATGCTGCTGCCTAGATACTTTGACAGGTCGATGTCTTCGTCGGGACGAAAGTATTCATCCAGGATCAAAGCTTTGTGGAAGCGATCGAGTTTCCAGTTGCGCAGTCGCTGACCGGTAGACTCCGTTCCCGACTCGGCTGCGACGACATAGATACTGCTTTGGTACACCGCCAGTCCATACGGTTCGATCTTTCGTGTTGAAATGGGTTTGCCAATGGACTGGTATTCAATTTCCACCAACCGATGCTCCAGGATGGCTCGGTTGATCGTTTTGAGCATGCCTTCTTGTTTTTCATACGTTTTGGTGGGCGATCCAAAAACGTGTAGCGCGGCACGATAGCGGGCGTAGTGATCAAAGACCCCGTTGGGAACGGCCTCCTGGACTTTGTTCCAGAACGACTCAATCCCTCGCCAATACTGCGTCCCCATTAGAGGAAACAGCAGATCGCGGCCGATGGAAAGAGCGATCAGCTCGGTGGCAGAGATGCCGATTTCATGGACATCGGTGGTATTTTGCCCCAGTTTGAAGACCCGTCCGCGTTGAACGTTTTCGTTCTGGATATCGAAGCCAGCGGCCTGCAGTGCTTCGACGTCACGCCGAACCGTCCGCTCGTGCAGTTTGGTCAGCCCCAGATCAGCGACCAGATCGTCACGCAACTCTTCCAGGGTGCGTCCAAATCGGGAAAGCTCCAAGAGCTGCAGCAACTTGTGTTGCCGAATCAGTTGTTCGTTACGGGCCATGAGTTACAAACGCGAGGTAAAGTCTGCGACGCGAGCCGTGCTCGGACTCCCCCCGGAAACCATGGAACAAGGCATCGTCGGTTGGCGCATGGAGCGGCTGCATGGGACCCCAATTTGTCGTCGCTCGGAGCGTCTTCGTCGGATCCCGTGAATGATACAGGCGGTTCATTGTGCCAGGGCTGCGGCGAGCGTCAACTACCACAGTGGGTGAAACCGCGCTGGCGACTGCCTGCAGCGGTGTGCGTGGGCCACCGGGTCGCTGGCCAGAGGCAGTGTGGAAAGCTACGGTTTCCTGACCAAACGCTCATGATTGATCGCCATTGGCCGTCACGAGCGGGAAAATGCTGGTTTCACTGTTCCCAAATGGCTGCCAATGCTTCATATTTGCCGCTGATCTCGCCCGCTTAGAATGCCGTCTTTCGATGTCTTGTCGGCGAGGCCGCAAACTCACCCGATTTGACAAAACAGTATGTCACTTGAACCCGACTTTGTTTCAGCGTTAGAAAACCAACAGATTGAACTTGCCGAAGACACAGCCCTGAAGCTGCAGGAATTCGCGCAAACCATGTGGACTTGGAATGAAAGCTTGAACTTGACTCGGCATACCACGTGGGAGCGTTTTGTTTCGCGAGATCTGCGTGATTGCTTGCAACTGGCTCCGCTGCTGGATCCAGGCGAAGAAGTCTTGGATCTAGGAAGTGGTAACGGAGTGCCGGGAATTCCGCTGTCGATCTTGAGACCCGATATTGAAGTCTCGCTTGCCGAATCAGTCAACAAACGCGCCAACGTCTTGGGCGAGATGGTGAACGAACTGCAACTGCCGGTCCCCGTGTTTGCGGCGCGCGGAGAAGACTTGCTGGAAGACTATCGCTTTAGCACGGTCGTCAGCCGCGCGGTAGGCAGCATTGCCAAGCTTTGCACTTGGGTGGAACCTCACTGGATCAACGTGGATCGCATGTTGCTGATCAAAGGTCCAAAATGGATTGAAGAACGAAGCGATGCCAGGCACAAAGGCTTGCTGGCCGAGTTGCAACTGCGGCGAATCGCCTCGTATCCACTGAGTCAGGACAGCGAAGAAGCCGAAGGAGCCATCTTGCAAATCTGGCCCAGAGGTCGCCAACTGACCATGCAAAATAGCTAGCCACAAAACGCGAGCTATCGCATGAAGCGGAAACGATGTCGCCGACAGATCGGCCGCTAGGCGAAATTCGGTGTTGGCGGCCGATAGTCTTCGACTTTAATGGTCTTGAACCAGTCGATGGTTTGTTTCAGGCCGGACTCCAAATCAATCTTTGGCGTCCAATCTAAATGCTTGATCGCCAATGAAATATCGGGTTGACGACGCGTCGGATCGTCTGCTGGCAAGGGCTGATAGACAAGCTTACTGGACGAGCCACTGATCTGGATAACCTTTTCTGCCAACTCCGCGATCGTGAACTCGCCGGGGTTGCCGATATTCACTGGCCCATGAAAACCATCCTGCTCCATCATGCCGATGATCGCGGCCACCAAGTCGTCGCGGTAACAGAACGACCGGGTCTGTGATCCATCGCCAAAGATCGTAATGTCCTCACCGGCCAGCGCTTGGCGAATGAAGTTTGAAACAACTCGCCCGTCGAACGGGTGCATGCGTGGCCCGTACGTATTGAAGATTCGCACGATCCGCACGTCGACATTATTGGATCGCTGATAATCGACAAACAGAGTTTCCGCAGCACGCTTGCCTTCGTCGTAACAGGCACGTGGTCCGATCGGGTTGACACTGCCGCGATAGGACTCAACCTGTGGGTGAACCTCTGGATCTCCATACACTTCACTGGTGCTGGCCTGCAGAATGCGAGCGTGACAGCGTTTGGCGAGCCCCAGCATGTTGATCGCGCCCATCACGCTGGTCTTCATGGTTTTGATGGGATTGTATTGATAGTGGCCCGGTGCTGCTGGACAGGCCAGGTTGTAGATCTGATCGACCTCCAAAAAGATCGGCAGGGTCACATCATGCCGAATCAACTCAAAGTTGGTCCGCCCCAACAGATGCGTCACGTTGTTCTTTTGGCTGGTAAAAAAGTTGTCCAGACAAATCACATCGTGACCCTGATTGACCAGGACGTCACAGAGATGGGATCCTAAAAAGCCAGCGCCACCAGTGACCAGGATTCGCTTAAGCATAAGTAACGGATTCGGTTAAGGGAGTTTGCTAATCATCGATCACCATGACGGTTCATGAGATCGTTCCACCGCTGACAGCGTCAATGCCGCCGAGATGGTTACTGGACGGGTTGCCAAACGCGGTTATCTAACAACCGTGTGCTACCAAAGCGCGCGGCAATCAGCCCAACAAATGGCTGCTGCAAATGTTCGATCGGTTGTAGTGTATCCGCATCCAACAGCACTGCGTAGTCAATCGAGTCAACTCCGCCAACGGGTATGCCCGGGACGGTAGCGGTCGCGCCACCCGCGTCAACCACTGTGCCAGCAGACAGGGTTTGCGTCATCAACTGCTGCAACGCTTGGACGTCATGCACGCCGTTTTCGATCGCCTGATCGGCTTGCGCGAGCGCCAGCGACAACAAACGTGCTCGCAGTCGTTGATCGCTGTCAAGGTAACGGTTGCGGCTACTCATCGCCAGCCCATCGGATTCTCGAATGATCGGGCACCCGACCACTTGCACCGGCAGGTTTAGATCACGCGACATGGCCCGAATGACGCAGAGCTGCTGATAGTCTTTTTGTCCGAAAAAGGCGTGCGATGTCGGCACCAAATGAAACAGTTTTAAGACCACCGTCGCGACACCTCGAAAGTGCGTGGGACGGGAACTGCTCTCCCAACCGCTCGCCACCTGGGGCGGTTGAACATAGGTACTAAAGCCCGGCGGATAGATCTGTTCCGCAGTTGGCAGGAACACCGCATCGCAACCGGCGTCAGCTAAACCAGCTAGGTCTGCATCCAAGGTCCGAGGATATTTACCGAGGTCCTCGCCTTCGGCAAACTGCGTTGGATTGACAAAGATCGTCGCACAGCAGAGCCGACAATCGCGTTTGGCTTGGCGCACCAAGGACAAGTGACCTTCATGCAGGGCGCCCATGGTGGGCACTAAACCGACCGTCCGATCACGATTCGCGTCGGCCCACTGCAACGCCTGCTCAGGCGTATGAAACAATTCCATCGCTTACGGCATTCCAGAAATGGCTTCTTCCAATACGGTCTCGCTAACATAGATCGGCAGCGGCGGATCGAAGGTCACCGCGACCGCGATGGCATCACTAGGACGTGAATCGATCTCAATCAGCTCGCCGCTTGCGGTCTTTAAACGCAGTTGAGCATAGTAGGTTTGCTGATCCAATTCATTGATCAAGATGCTGTCGACCGATGCCCCCAATGCTTCCGCGGTGTTGACGATCAAATCATGCGTCAACGGACGCGGCGGCTGAAAGCTAGCTTGCTTGACACGCTTGTCGATGCTGGTGGCTTCAAAGATTCCAATCACGATTGGGAATTCGCGATCGCCTTCGACTTCACGAAGAAAGATGATCTGACTTTCAGTAAGCTCGGAAATAATGATCCGAGCAAGTTGCATCTGTACGGGCATGGCCAAGTCACGGTCGGTTGCTGATTGACTTCGGTGGACACTGCGACGGCAGCGATCCTGTCCACCATGCATTGTAGCCCATTGCGGCAGGCGTGGTCAGGAGCGTTCAAGCCCTGGCCCGTGCCGCTGGCCACATTCCTCGGCACGAAGTGTCCTTCGGCCATGAACTTCGAAGAAACGAGGCGTTCAACGCCACACTTCGGTTACTGCTTTTCCAATCGGAAAATCGTCACGCCCAAAGGCGGCAAATCGACGCTCAGACTGTCCGGTCGTCCGTGATGCTCAATCCCCGTGGTGTGCAGACCGGGATAGTTGCCGACATTGCTGCCACCGTAGCGATCGCTGTCACTGTTGAAGATTTCATGCCAGTAACCCGCTTCGGGCACGCCGACTTGGTAGCCCTTTCGAACGATGGGAGTGAAGTTACAGCAGACCAGAATCGGCGCTGTTCCCTCAAGACCTTTACGCAGGTAAATCAGCGTGCTGTCCTGCCAATTCATGTTGTCGACCCATTCAAAACCCTCGCCTTCAAAATCCAGCTGATGCAGGGCGGGGTTTTCAATCACGACACGGTTCAGGTCAGCCACCAAGTCTTGGATGCCGCGATGGGTTTCAAAATCCAGCAACAGCCAATCGGGGCCATCATCGTGGTTCCATTCACTCCATTGAGCCAATTCGCCGCCCATGAACAGCAGCTTCTTGCCCGGATGGGTCCACATGTACGCATACAGCAAACGCAGGTTGGCAAACTTTTGCCACAGGTCGCCCGGCATCTGACTGAGCAGCGATCCCTTGCCGTGGACCACTTCATCATGTGAAAGCGGCAGGCAGAAGTTTTCTGTGAAGGCGTAGATCAGGCTAAACGTGAGATCGTTCTGGTGGTGGCAGCGATGAATTGGATCGCGATGCATGTATCGCAGCGTGTCATTCATCCAGCCCATGTTCCACTTGCAGGTAAAGCCTAGCCCGCCGTCATAAACGGGACGGCTAACGCCCGGCCACGCGGTGGACTCTTCGGCAACGGTGATCGCACCGGCATGGTTCTCATGCACCGCGACATTGAACTCACGCAAGAATTCAATGGCCTCCAGGTTCTCACGCCCACCGTACTCATTGGGAACCCATTGGCCGTCTTCGCGGCTGTAATCCAAGTACAGCATGGAGGCAACGGCATCGACGCGTAACCCATCGATGTGGTACTTCTCCATCCAGAACAAGGCGTTGGCGATCAAGAAGTTTCGCACCTCGTTGCGGCCGAAATTAAAGATCATGGTGCCCCAATCAGGATGCTCACCCTGACGTGGATCAGCGTGCTCATACAACGCCGAACCGTCAAAGCGTCGCAACCCGTGCTGGTCTTTCGGGAAGTGGGCCGGAACCCAATCCACGATCACACCAATCTGGTTGCGATGCAAATAGTCGACAAAGTACATGAAGTCTTCGGGACTTCCATGTCGACTGGTGGGCGCGAAGTAACCGACGATTTGATAACCCCAGGATCCAGTGAATGGATGCTCGCTGACAGGCATTAATTCAACATGGGTGAAGTTCATGCGGTTACAGTAATCCACCAAGCGATGGGCGAGATCCCGATAGTTCATCCAGCCGTGCGGTCCACCGGGAGCTTTCTGCCAGCTGCCCAGGTGACATTCATACACGTTCATCGGCGCACGCATCGGATCGCTATCGGCACGCTTCTGCAACCACTCGGAGTCCGTCCACTGGTACTGTCCCAGATCGGTCACAACCGACGCAGTCAGCGGTGGAAGCTCGGCAGCAAAGCCAACGGGATCCGTTTTATCGACCCACTGTCCAGATTCATCTAGAATGCGAAACTTGTACTTGTCGCCGGCTTTAGCTTGCGGGATGAACAACTCCCACACGCCAACGGACATGTCCAACCGGGCCACATGAGCCCGGCCGTCCCATCCATTGAAGTCTCCAACGACTTGCACGATGCGAGCATTGGGCGCCCAGACCGCAAAGTTCACGCCCGACACACCGTCCACGGTCCGTAGCTGCGCGCCCAAGAAGTCATGCAGAGCATAGAGTTTTCCTTCGCCAAACAAATAGCGATCAAAATCGCTCAGGAGCGAAGGAGTGCCGTAGGGCTCGTTGATTTCGACTGTGTCGCCTGATTTATCCGCCATTTCAATTCGATATTGTTTGCTGCTTGTCCCCGCTCCATCTTCTCGTTTTGATGGCTTCCAGTCCACCGCCTCTTCGCAGATCGCTTCAAAAAAACCCGCCGGATGCAGTTTGCGCATCGGACGCCGCTTTCCCGTGGCTTGATCAATCACCCATGCCGCCCGCGCCTGGGGCAGGAAACTGCGCACGGCAGTGGCTTGCTTCCCTCGATACTGTACCGGATGGGAACCTAAAATTTCCCACGGATTCTCAAGATGTCCGTCAACAAGCTGTCCTAATGTGCTTAGTCCGATTTCGCTTTGCATGTCTCGAAGGCTTGGGTTTCTGGGGCAGGAAACAATCAATCAAGTGTTTGCCTGAGGGATTTCTCCGCACGCGCGTGATCACGCTTGGTGGAAATCATCAAAGGTCAGTCGTTGACGACGACGCTGACGCACGAACACCGGCGGTGCCGAGTCATCTCCGTTTGAGATCAGCCGTCGAAAACGATTGCTTGGTTCTGGGATCGGCAAGTGCCTGTGAGAAAGCGAATCCTCACCCGCCGGCACTGCCTGCTCCGCCCGCCTTGCGGTCCCATGGTGGGCCGTGTTCTCGGAATGACCAAGCTGACGCGGGTTTACCGACTGAAAGGGGCGCCGGGGGTGGCGCTGTGGGTAATCCGCGCGAAGCCACTGAGCCTCACGACCGCTACCATTTATCGGCTTTCTACCGGTTAAATCTAGCGGGTTAGAGTGGGCAATTTCAAATTGGTCCACCAACGGTTCAGCGTCTGGCCTTGCTGGGGCAGAAGGGGCGGGATGTTGTCTTTGTTCGGCGGGTAAATGTTGTCGCTGTGGCGCCGAGGCAGCAATCTGCGATTCGGATGCACTGGCCAGCGACTCAGTGTCGTTCAATCCACCGCTCACCAGCACCGAACTGACCAAGCACGCTTGCACCTGATGGATGTCGACGGCGTGTGCGATGCGCTGCCAAAGATCTGCGTGCTGCACTTGGATTTGTCGGCCAAAGTGGTCCCACATGAAATCGGTGCGGCGCCAGCGTGGCAGTGATTTGGCCAGCGAGCGAATGAAGTAACGACTATGGCTGTAGATGGTGACCGAACTGGGCCCCTCTAAAGCTTCTAAACCACGCACAGCGGCCAGCAACGTCAAGCGATTCAAATCGCCGACATCGTGATCACTGGCTTCTAATAGAGTCTGCCCGTCGGCCCCGTGAAGAGCAAAACGCCACTGCCCACGATTGAGGTGCCTGCAGTGAGCCTGCAGCGTCAACAAGAAATCGGTCGCGACCGGAGTGATCTGGTGGGAGGGGAATCCAGAAGTCGGTACAGCGATTGGCGGATTCTGTAACGCGCGAAGTGGCGGTTCTGAATCGGGGCCGACGGGATCAAGGGGACTCGATAGCTTCACGTCACGCGACTCCGTATGCGTCTTGGGAAGGCATTTGCAAACCACCAATGGCACGGGTTGTCAGCGAGTGGTCGCGACAGGTCCATGCCAAGCACTTGTTGCCAGTCAATGGGTCAGTTGACTGAGCTGCGCCTGTGGTTGGTTGGCAATTAGGCATCCGGGCCGAAATGATCAAAGCAGTCCATCCTTGGTAAGAAAGCACGTGAGACTTGCCCGCAAGTTGGGAGGGGCAGGCCGTCTCCTCGTGCAAGAGTGGATTCGTCACATCTTGCCGCGTCGCCAAAGCTTCACCAAGAGTTTTTCTTGACGCCGCTTATCACCCGCTGTCAGGATAGATCCAGCCGGTACAATCTGTTCTGTTTCACTTTTGATCATGCGCCCCCTTCGCGAGCAAATCAACTCACTCCACCTTGCAAGCCCATGCCGAAACAACAACCAACCGATAAGCAACCCTGGTACAAGGATGGGTTGAGCTTCCAATGCACACAGTGCGGCGAATGCTGCAGCGGTGATCCTGGCTATGTGTGGGTTGATCCAGATGAGATCCAACTGATGGCCGATCAACTGGACATGGAAGTCGCGGACTTCGAAGATCAGTTCATTCGCAACGTTGGCTCACAGAAAAGCCTCAAGGAATACTCCGACGGCGACTGCATCCTGCTGGACCCCGAAAAACGCACCTGCATGGTCTATGCAGGCCGGCCCATTCAATGCCGCACCTGGCCATTCTGGGATTCGACGTTGGAGTCTAAGAAAGCCTGGAAAGAAACCTGTGATGTCTGCCCCGGCGCCGGCAAAGGAAAACTGTATACGCTGGAGCAGATCGAAGTGCAGCGAACAGAAAAGTCGGTGTGATTCAGCATCACCCGCCCGTTTGCCAGGAAGGGGTTGGTTGTCGCTGCTTGCCGTTGGCGTTGCCCTGGGTTTTGGTGCGTGCAAGGACGGCACCCTACTATTTTGTCAACAACCCATCCGCCGTTTGGCGGTACTTGAACGTCAGGCTCACTCAGCTTGCTGCTGGCACAGTTCGATCGCATCGGCAGCCAACTGGCCGTCCAACAACGGAGAAACCTTGCCCGTGCGAATTGACTCCGCCGCCGCATTGATCTCCTGAACAAAACTGTCGATCTCATCGCCACCCCCCAGTTCAGGATGCTCGACCGTTCCATCTTGATGCAAAATCACCAACGGGATGTTGGCGGTGGTTCCATCGGCGTAGGCAGCAAACTCAAACTGGATCGTGGCTCGTTCGAACGACACCTCATAGCCGTGGGTGAACCCGCGTCCCGGTGAATTGATCACACCACCACCGGCAGAAACCGGTTTGCCGTCTGGATAAACGAACAGTGTCTCAAAGAGTTGCGGCACGCCCTCTTTGCGAAGACTGCTGGAGTGAACCGCTTCGGGCATGCCGAACAGCACGCGAATCAGATGAGCATCGTGAACATGCAAGTCAATCAGCGGGCCGCCGACCGTTTCCGGATTGTAGAAATCGGGGATCCAATCAGGCGGTGAAATCGCGCGTTTGAATCGACCTGCAACCGGCTCGCCGAATCGCTTGTCATTCACGGCGTCAACCAGCAGCCGAAACTCTGGCATAAAGGGCAACACATGAGCGACCATCACATCGCCAGGGCTTCCCATCTGAGCCAGTCGCAACGCATCGGCAGCATTGAGCGCCAACGGCTTTTCACACAGCACTTTCTTGCCAGCGGCAATCGTTTTCTCGATCGCATCGGCATGCAGGTGCGGCGGCAAGCAAATGTCGATGCAGTCGATGTTGGGGTCCTCCAGCATCTGATCCAGGGTCTCATACACCGCCATACCGGAGACATCGATCTTTTCTCCGGGCGGGCCAAAGTTCCCCTGAATGCTGGTCCAATCGCCGTCCCGTTTGGCGGCATCACGACTGCAAAAGGCAACCAGTTCCGCCTGCTCACTGCGTTGGTACGCCAAATAGTGAATCCAGCCCATAAAGCCGACGCCGACAATTCCCGCTCGCATGATCTCTCTCAAAGCCTTTCTTGGGGTGAATGATTGAATCAGGCCCTAGTGTAGGCCTTGAACCCAGCAAAGCCTAGCCACAGTCCAACGGTGACCACAGCCACACAGTGAGAGGAAGGGACGCTGTTAAGAAACCATCAGCGTCAACGAGGCGACACCGTGTCAACCAGACGGCACCGTACAGTCCGTCGCAAACCGGAGGGCGTCAACCGCGCCGTCGCGGCGAAACCAGGATCTCGGTGGAAAAGTCAGGTCACCGCAATGGAATTCCCACCTCCGGCGTTCAGTGTTGGCGGTATGATCAATCGACGGTCAGTTCGTTCGAATTCGTGTTCCCGCGGTGGCTTCGAAATCAAAGGACGCATAGACGACAGGATTGGATTATTTTAGGGTTACCCCTGGCGGTCCGCTGGCCATCCATTTTCCATCAGCCAACTGCCTCAGCCCGCGTTCTATCGGCGTTCAGCCTCCGACCGCTCATTCCTTTAGCCCGACCAGCGAAACCAAATGCGAAACATGTGGCGTTCCCTTTTGATGATTCTGCTTTTTTCAGCAGCTTGGCCAGCATCGTTGCCCCTGCAGCCCCATCGAGTCAGCGCCGCAGGACCGCAGGATGGCCCCTGGCCGCAGTGGCGTGGACCTGACAGCAACAACCATGCACCAGCCGACGCCAAGCTGCCCTTGCGATGGAATTTTGAAACCGGTGAAAACATTCGCTGGAGAACACCGTTGCCAGGACGCGGCCACAGCACACCGATCTTCACTCGGTTTGGCGTTTTTCTAACCACGGCTGATGCCGAGAAACAAACTCAGTCGGTGTTATCGATTGACCCGCAGACTGGGCAACTGCGTGACGAATTTGTACTGCACCGCGGAACCTTGCCCGAACGCATTCATCCCAACAACTCGCATGCTTCCCCGTCGATGGCTTCCGATGGCAAGCGTCTGTTCGCCGCGTTTCATACCAATGACTCCATCGCTCTGACCGCGCTGTCGGCCGACGGGACTGTCGAATGGCAAAAAATGGTTTGCCAGTTCAAACCATCGCTCTTTCAATTTGGTTACGGTGCCAGCCCAATCATCGAAGACGACCTCGTGATCATCGCCGCCGAATATGATGGCCGCGACAGCGGGATCTACGCACTGGATCGTGAAACGGGCAAACAGATTTGGAAAATCTCCCGTCCCCAAAACCTGAACTTCAGTTCGCCAATCGTGGCCACCATCGCTGGACAGCGTCAATTGCTAATCGCGGGTGCTGACACCTTTTCGAGCTATGACCCAAGGACAGGGCAACTGATCTGGCAGGTCGCCAGCACCACTGAAGCAATTTGCGGGACGCCCGTTTGGGATGACCGCTATGTCATGATCAGCGGCGGCAATCCAATTTCAGGCACCTGGTGCGTGCGAGCCGACGGACGCCCCAGCGAAGTCTGGTCCAATCGCGTCAAGTGCTATGAGCAGTCTCTGCTGGCGATCAAAAATTACGTCTTTGGCGTTGCCGATTCCGGCGTCGCTTACTGCTGGCAAATCAAGGACGGGCAAGAGCTCTGGAAGACGCGTCTGTTCCCAGGCGGAGTTAGCGCTTCACCACTGCTTGCTGGTCGCTACGTTGTCGCCGCTAACGAACGCGGCATGATCAGTCTCTTTGAAGCCACCCCCGCTCGGTTCCGTCCCGTCAACGAATTTCAAACCGGCAACTCGATTTTCGCTACTCCGATCTTGATTGGTGACACCTTGTACGTTCGGACTGCCGTGACCACCGGCCGTCAGCGTCAGGAATACCTGATCGCCATCGGCAAGTAAACACAAACGCTGAAATCCATACCATTCCATCCCCACCGTCTCGCTCCTCCCTGAAGGTTCCTCTGATGAAATTGCGTTCTCTCTCATTCGCCTCGCTGATCCTTGGCCTCTTTGCTGGCACCTTGCATGCTGACGATCCAAGTGAAACGCCAGCCAACCAAGCTGGCATCGCTCCGGTCAAACACATGATTGACACGCACATTCACTTTTACGATCCAACGCTCGACATTCCGATGACGTGGCCGCCAACGGATGACAAAGTGCTCTACAAACCCCACCTGCCAAAGGAGTACGGCCCCATTGCCAAAGCGAGCGGCGTGACCGGCGTCGTGATTGTGGAAGCAAACGAGACCCTGCGCGCGAATTATTGGATGCTGGATTTGGTCAAAGACGACCCGTTCTATGTCGGCTTGGTCGGGCGAGTGGACATGCCGCAAGACAGTTTCGGTGAAACTCTGGCAGCGATCGCCAAGGACAAACGCTTGGTCGGCATTCGGCCACGCGTCTTAGAGGATGGCAGCTTCACCGATCCAGCGGTCATCGAGAATCTCCGTGAACTCGCTCGCCAAAACCTGACCATGGATTACCTGACCAACAGCGGCGGCATCAAGGGACTGAAGGTGATTGAAACCGTCGCCCGCGAAGTCCCCGAGTTGACGATCGTGGTCAACCACTGCCTAGGCTACGATTTTGACGGCAAGCCTGCCAGCAAGCAATGGATGCGCGCTGTCAAACGCTTAGCAAAGAACAAGAACGTTTACTGCAAGATCTCGGGACTGTACCAGCGCTCGGTCCCCCAACCTGCACCTCAAGACATCAAACACTTTGAACCCGTCCTTGAAATGCTATGGGACCAGTTTGGTTCCGGACGTCTGATTTACGGTAGCAATTGGCCGGTCACCAAACGAACCGATGACTACGCTAGCTTCGTGCGTTTGGTTGACCAGTTCATCACGCCCAAAGGTCAGCAAGCCCGCGAGAACTACTACTGGAAGAACGCAGCCACCGCCTATCGATTGCCGCTGAAGTAATCGGACCGATCAGCCAAGGTTCGGTCATCCCAAAAGCCGTTTTGGCGTTAGCCACGACTCTTGCAGCAAAACCCTTGTATGTTACATTCTAGTGGCGTTTCGTTGGACACTACAGATGCAGTTGCTTTAGCCTCTGAGCGTAGCGAAGAGGCTAAAGCAACTGCGGCCGACGGCAGATCGTTGACCCTCGAGTGCTGCAACGCAGACACTGTGCGGGAGCTGGATCGTCGTCGGCCTTTGGTAAATAGCCCGAACAGCCGCCTGAGCCGAGACAAGCTCTCGAGCTCGCATTTGCAAGGAAGGGATACATCCAAGATGAGTTTTCAACACTTTATCGGAATCGATGTCTCAAAAGCCAAGCTTGATCTCGCGTTTGATGAACAAGCCACGACAACAGTCGTTCCCAATGATCCAAAGGGAATTGATGAGCTAGTGGATTTGTTGCCAGAAGCGAAGTCTTGCCTGATCGTAATTGAGGCCACTGGCAACTACGAACGTCCACTCGCTGTGCGACTTGTTGAAGCCGGCCATGTTGTCTCTGTGGTCAATCCGAGACAAGTGAGAGACTTTGCCAAAGCGATTGGAAAATTGGCAAAGACTGACAAGATCGACGCACGCATCATCGCACTGTTTGGGAAATTGACGAGGCCTCGAGCCGTCGCCAAAACCAAGCAATTGCAGGGTGAATTGGATCAGCTTGTGACTCGAAGAAGACAGTTGATCGGCACCAGAACTGCCGAGAAGAACCGACAGGGACAAGCCGTGTCCGGAGCGGTTCGCAAGAGCATTCAGCGCGTTCTCGATGCAATCAACAAGGACATCAAAATGATTGATCGTGAGATCCAAAAGCTTGTGCAGTCTGATGATGACTGGAAGCATCGCGCCGAATTACTTGGGACGATGCCTGGTATCGGCGATGTGACATCAGCAACGATCATTGCAGAGTTACCAGAGCTTGGCGACCTGAACCGACAGGAAATCGCCTCGCTCGTTGGACTAGCACCGTTCAACCGGGACAGCGGGCAGATGCGAGGCAAGCGTTCGATTTTTGGAGGCCGTGGATCAGTGCGATCGGCGCTCTACATGGCCGCACTGAGTGCTCGCCGATACAACCCAGCGATCGCAGCCTTTTCCAAGAGACTGGCCGAACAAGGCAAGCCTCCAAAGGTCGTTATTACCGCATGCATGCGCAAAATCCTCATCACACTCAACACAATGGTCAAAACAAATACAGCATGGGAAAATCCACAAAACGCTTGACATCTAACACAGCCGCTCCCGCAAGCGGGAGAGTGCAGTCAACGAATGGTCAACGGTTCTCCGATCAATAAAACCCTCCCGTTCAGTCAACACCCCATCGGACGCTCACGCGCGTCTACAACGGCTATTCCCCGGCATCCACCTTGCCTGGAACTCGGCCTGTGGGGACGACGCTTGATGCGGGCTGACAGTGGGCCTCCTGATCGTCGAAAAACAAATGCGGCTGGAAGGTTTCCAAAATCTGTTTTTTGGAAACGCCCCCCATAAAGAACGCCTCATCGATCCGCACGTTCCAGCGATTCAACGTCTTGATCACACGTTCGTGCGCCGGCATGCTGCGAGCGGTGACTAAAGCAATCCGCACCGCGGGTGTCTGCCCGAATCTTGTATCATGTTGCAGAAACGAAAGCGTTTGCAGCAGCCGAAAGAAGGGACCTTCGGCGAGCGGGACTTCTGCATTGGTTTGCTCATGTTCAATGAACTTCTCCAGCCCATCCTGCTGATAGATCATTTCCGAATGATCTGAAAACAACACGGCATCTCCATCGAAGGCAATGCGAATCTGATCAATGTGCTCAGAGACATTCTCCGGGGCGCTGTAGACAAGGGCCGCTGGAATCTCCGCTTCCAATGCCATCTGCACATCAGGCAACGATGTGGACAGAAACAGGTCCACATGAAAAGCGCTTAAGTAAGGTGCTATGTCAGCTCCGCC
This sequence comes from Stieleria bergensis, assembly GCA_007745635.1. Lineage (GTDB taxonomy): Bacteria > Planctomycetota > Planctomycetia > Pirellulales > Pirellulaceae > Stieleria > Stieleria bergensis. The sequence goes on along the minus strand of CP036272.1, from coordinate 3,226,652 downwards.
GGACAAGAACGAACGCTGAATGTCGTGCAGACCATGATGCTTGATCGAATTGAATAGTCGCTCACTGGTCGAAGGATCATTGCGGGAGGCGACCAGGATTTCCGCTGGCCGCGTCTCATCGGGCCCAACCTTCTCGTTTAGCCTCAGCACGGACTTCACCAGTGGCATTCCGGTGCCGGCCATCAGAGGTTGATCGGCGTGTGCCATTTGAAACGCGCGATACGCGTCAAGGCCTTGCTCTTGGAACACCTGATCCGCTTGCGTCATGTCAAACAAAACGCTCGAACTAACGCCAATCACCAGGGTGTTTGAAAGATCAACGGGCATACGGCGACACCGCAACGAGAATGGGGCAAACCTTGGAGTCGTTGATGAGAACGTCATCAACAGATTGCACTCATGCTACAACAAAACCAAAACCATCGGCAACCGGAGTGTTCTCCAGTTGCATAGAGCGACATGCTTGCACCCACCAATCAAGGATTTGCGGCCACGGAAAGCAGTGGTGCAAGCACGGCACCCTCGTGTTCTGTTGATGACAAC
>CP036272.1:2783123-3226099 GCA_007745635.1 Stieleria bergensis | reverse complement strand
AGCACAGATCGGTTACCCTCTCTGCACCTCCGATGGAGGCCATAGCAGTTGGCTAGACTTTCTACGTAGGACACTTTCATTCCCTATCTCAATCCGGTTTTATCCCGGCACTCCCCTCCCGCTCCCGCTTGCGGGAGGCTCACCGCAGCGCTCACTTGAATTCAAGAAAACTTGTTTTCGAAAACGACTTCAGACAAAGGTAATTGTCCCGGTTTTGGCCACGCGTCCTTGGTGCCTTTGCCGACTGCAACCATTGGTCCCATGACATGATCGTCGGGCAATCCTATCAGCTCCGCGACTTTGTCGATGTCAAATCCAATCATCGGACAAGACTGGTAGCCCAGATCTTGAGCGGCCAACATCAGTGTTTGCATGGCCATTCCGACGGAGCGTTGCGCTTCATCGCGTTGCAGCCACTCGCGACCTTCATGAAACGGCCCCATCCAACCGACCAGCAAGTCCGAAACGGCCTGGGGCGAGTTCTGCCAATAGCGTTCGGGGGCCTTTTCCCAAGCTTTGGTGTCGGCAGTGAACAAGACCAATAGAGAAGCGTCCGTCATTTGTGCTTGATCGTTTCCAAGCTCGGTGCGGATCGTCGCTCGCAATTCCGGGTCTCGCAGAATCACAAAACGCCAGTGCTGAATATTGAAACTGGTGGGCGCCTGAATCATGGCCTCTAGCAGCTGAGTTTCTTCCTCCGTGCTCATTTTGTGGTCGGGATCAAATTGTTTGATGGAGCGACGTTTGTAAATGGCATCGATGACATCCATGATGGATTCTCTCTCTTTTAAATCAGCAGGGTTTGAAGGGACAAATTTTGCGTCCCGGGGGAACACACAAGCGGCAACACCACAGCAAGTGATCCGTTATCGACATTGGTCAAACGCAAATCGAGTCCGCCAAAGTGTAACGAAACTGCACCATTGTTTGGAAAGGGAAAGCCCCCAAACCACGGTTCACAACACTGGGTTCTCCCCCAACGTTGTCGCCAGCAGATCCTGGCTGTGCGTCATCACCAACAATCCAAGCACGACGCTCTCCTCCTGACACGACCAATCTTCATGGATGCGTCATGACGCCGTGCTATGATCTAGCATGATCAGTCCAGTGGCCGAACCATGCTTGGGCTTCGCCGTGTTTTCCCACGATTTCCTCCAGCAATCAGACATCGAAATGCGTTATTCATTCTTGGCCCTGGCCCTGTTCGTGGCCCAGTTCGTGATCGGTCCTTTCAGCAGCACTGCCCTGGGGCAAGCAACAGAGGGTTATAACACCGAAGTTCCGGCCGAGATCCTGACACCGGACCGAGTCGAAACTCCGATTGGAACGCTGAAGTTTTTTGATGGGTTACCCGACGAGAAGACTACCGAATTGGTCTATGACTACCTGGATCTGAACCGAGGTGTCCAGGTTTTCCTAAACTTCATTCCAGCCGCCTCTTTGGAATCGCTTCGCGTTGGGACCGAATCCATCGGTGCCTTGAAAAGCAACCAGTGCGTGATCCTGGAAGACCTGATGGATTCCAACCCGTTCTTTTTGACGGGAAACACTGACACGGTTTACGTATCGGTGTTCATGAATCTCAAAACGGATGGCCCGACCGTTGTGGAGATTCCAGCCAAGTGCGGCCCTGGCACCGTGAATGATGCCTTCTTCCGCTTTGTCACCGACATGGGAATTCCTGGCCCCGACCGAGGCAAGGGCGGCAAGTACTTGATCTTGCCCCCCGATGACACGAGCGACCTGAACCCTCCGGTCGGTGGCATGGAGGCAAAAGTTGACGGCCAGACCTACTATGTGTCCAAGTCAACAAGCTATGTGAACTGGCTGATTCTGCGTGGCTTTCTGGTCGACGGCAAGCCAGATGTTGCCACGCAAATGTTCAAACAAGGACTGAAGGTTTATCCGCTATCGCGGGCCAACAATCCACCGAAAATGGAATTCATTAACGCATCCAAGAAATCGTTCAACACCATTCACTCCAACCAATTCAGCTTCTACGAGGAGATCGACCATGTGATCCAGCGCGAACCGGTGTCGATGTTGGATCCTGAACTGCGAGGACAGGCTTCATCCATTGGCATCGAAAAAGGAAAACCATTCGCACCCGATGCTCGCATGAAGAAGATCCTGACTGATTCGGTTGCCATCGGCAACGCAACAGCCAGATCCATCTGGTTGCGTCCCCGCGGTGATGACGTGTTTCTCTACCCTAACAGCGGATGGTTCACGGCATTTGTTGGTGGTGACTACCAATGGCTTCGCGACAATGGCCGTGGAGGCCGCAACCTGGATGCGCGCAGCATGTTCTTTTACATGGCAACCGTCAACACGCCCGCGATGGCGATGAAGATGGTCGGTAAGGGATCGCAGTATGCGCTGTGTGCGACCGATGCGGAAAAGCAATACCTGATCGGGGACAAGAACTACCGATTGCGTCTTCCCGCTGGCGTTCCCGCCAAGGATTTTTGGTCGGTGGTGGTGTATGATCCACAAACCCGCTCCGAACTGCAAACCAGTCAGCCGTTCCCCAGCAAGAACAACAAACGAGACAACCTGCAAACCAATGCAGACGGCTCGGTTGATCTGCACTTTGGGCCCAAAGCCCCTGAAGGCCAGGAAGATAACTGGATCGAAACCCGTCCGGGTAAGGGCTGGTTCACCATCCTGCGTCTGTATGGGCCCGAACAATCCTGGTTTGACAAGTCCTGGCGCCCGGGAGAACTCCAGCGCGTGGAATAACATCGCATCAGTATGCGACAACCTTGATCGGGACAACAGCGGTCTGCAAACGGCTCCACGTCGTAAGCAAACTGTTGGCGGCGGCTCTCCGACTCTGTTACAATTGGGGTTGATCGTTCCGCTAGGTGTGGGCGGCGATCACGTTTTGCTGCCCCAATTGAAACGATCATGTCCAAGCCCAAGCCTCGCGGCGTTAAATGCCCCAAATGCTCTTCTGTGGTCATCTTGCCGCAAGTTGATGCTTCACGCGTCAATCTGCAATGCGAACCCTGTGGTCACACGTTCGCGGTTCGGCTTCGTCCAACCACTCAACCCAGTGCCACCGCAGCAAACTCTTCATCGGCGCATTCTGCGTCAGCCAAATCTGGAACGGCGTCTCAGGCAACACGCACCGCCGCTGGGACCCCGCCCGTTCCGCAACCTACTTCGCCGTCCCCATCCACTCCACTTGGCACAGCCCCGGTACCAGCGACACTCCAGCATTCACCGGCACCTCCCACTCCGCCAGCAGCACCACCGCTTGGCCAAGCACCTCTCGGAGCGGTCCCCGTTCCTCCCGTTCCTCAGCCGAATGCACCGGGAACTGACACCGTGCCGCTTGCCTCATCAGCGCGAAAAGCCCAACAGGTTGATGACTTTGACGAAAAACCGCAGGGACTTGGTATCAAATCCGAAGCAGAGCTGGTCATCCACGCCAAGCCTCGCAAACGAAGCGTCTCACGTAAGAAGCAAGCACAGAATCGCTGGTTGGCGATTGCCTTAACTGGAGCTGGCATTGCCGTTGCACTGGGAGCCGTCGGATTGGCGATCCTGGTCAGTGGTTGGATGTCGCCGAGTCCCGATACAATGATCTCGCCGTTGGATTTAGCGGAAGAAATCAAGGCGGCCGACAAAGCCCTCGTGCAATCCTATGACTCGCTGGAAACCAAAGATGACGCCGAGGCGTTCGTCGACAACATTCAAACAGCCGCCGCGAACGCCAAACAATTCTTAGCACGCGCCATCCTATCCAGAGCGTTGAACGAGGAAGAATCCGACAAGCTGACGCCACTGAAAAGATTCGCGGCGCCCTCGCCAGTAAAGGCCCAGCAGATTGCCGGATTGATAGCGGACTTGCCTGCCGAAGAACAAGCCAAACTTGCGGACCTCCAGAACGCCGCTGTTGCGCACCGGATCGCGATCGATTACCTCACCAAAGCCAACGTTGACTTGGCAACCCCAGATAGTGAGGCCGAGACGATCGATCACGATCTGATCGAAGAATGGAGGCACATCAACCGCTTGATCGCGAAACAAATCTTGAAAGCCGACAAGAGTTCGAATCAAACCACTGAAGACCAGGAAGATCGCCTGAACGCAATCAGCAAAATCTATTCGCCCATCCAATCCGAGGTTCGGATCAGCATCAATCAGCTAGAGAAGCGAGCCGCAGAACGAGCACAACTGACCGCGGATCAAATCTTCGTTTCTCATCAATACCATCAAGCCTTAACCACCGTGCAGACTGGTTTTATTGTTCTGACCGGTGAGCACAACCTTGAAATGAAAGAACTGGGACTGGATCTTGCCAAGGACTTCCAGCGCGCACTGACGGCCGTCACCACTGCTCGCCAAGCGAACGCGGAAACGCTGGCCAACGACAAGAAGAGCACCACAGAGGAGGCTGATACATTCGACAGCCTCAATGAGGCCATTGAAAAACCGGATGACGAGCAAGCCAGCGCCGTCGTGAACGCCGTCAAAAACGACCCTCGTTTTGATTTCGAAAAAGACGCTGGTACAAAGAACGATCCTGTGATGGGCGAGATCCCCAAGTAGCGGTACCATGACGTGTGCCCGTTCATCTAGTACAAGTCCGCTGGCACTGAATGCCAACTGATCGAGGCTTGCCAACAATCTCTCGTTTCCTGTCGGGTTCTCAAGCCTTTTTTGTCCACTTCAGGTCGACCGGTGAGGTCTTTAATACGGGTCGCATCATTGCGAGCTCTCCCGCCTTCCCACCCGCCACAGGCCCCTTCATGCATTCCCCCGCCAAGCGCAACGGATTCACCCTGGTAGAATTGCTGGTGGTGATCGCAATCATCGGAGTCCTGGTGGGATTGCTCTTGCCGGCCGTCCAAGCAGCTCGGGAAGCGGCGCGGCGGATGAGTTGCAGCAACAATATGAAACAACTCGGGATTGCTTTGCAGAATTACGAGACGGCCTTCAAACAACTGCCCACTCAAATTGGCGGCACTTACAACCCGCGTGATAACAGCGTTTACTCGGGAGCCGAACGCGATCGAGCAACCAACCGATTCAATCAAGGTTTCCTTGTTGGCTTGCTGCCGTTCTTGGAGTCCGGCCCACTTTGGGAACAGATTCGCAATCCCTACGGCCTGGATCTGGATGGTATCACGCCGCTTCTTCCTCCATTTCCACCGATGGGATCGGACCTAGGCGATCAAAGCTACGCGCCTTGGCGAACGCAACTCCCCAGTTTGCGTTGTCCCAGTGATCCCGGCCAAGGCCTGCCGGCGTTCTCTCGCACGAACTATGCCGCCTGTTTCGGTGACAGCACTGACTGGGTGGAAACGGGTCTCTGGCGTTGGGAGGCTGGGGCGGGACGTTGGGTTTCGGATTCACTGCAAGCGACGCGCACCAGTGGGTCATGCCGGGGCATGTTCGTGCCGAGGCGAAAGATGTCCTTCCGCGACGTTCTGGATGGCTTATCCAACACCTTAGCCTGTGCTGAAATTGCGACCGATTTGGGTGATCGTGATGTGCGCACAACGCCACACTTAAACTCTGGCTGGGCTCCCAACGGAGTTCACGACACGCCGCGAATCTGCGCACCTGACATCGACCCAGAACGCCCACGTTTTTGGGCATCGACCTTCACCAACACCGGCGGCTCCGAAAATGGTCGCGGTTTTCGCTGGGCAGATGGGCGGCCACAATACAGTGGCTTCAACACAACGCTTCCCCCCAACAACGAACTCTGTCTTGGTGGTGGCAATGGTTCTGGAGGTCATGCGCCGGCAAGCAGCCGGCACTCCGGCGGCGTCACCGTCTTGATGGGTGACGGTTCTGTGCAGTTCATCACGGATTCGATCGACGCCGGTGACGACACGGCCGCCGTGGTGACCTCGTCGCGACCGGGACTGCCCAGCCCCTACGGCACCTGGGGAGCCATGGGAACCAGAGCCTCTCGAGAAGTCATCGACCATGAACTGTAACATGAAACACTGTCAGTCCCCTTTATGCCCACCGCACGTCTCTTCAGTAGCAGCATTGATGCGCGCCGGCTTGGTTCTATCACTACTATTTTTCAACACCGCTCTGGCACCAGCATCGCAACCCAACGTCGTGATCTTGCTGGCCGATGATTTAGGCTACCAAGACCTTGGGTGCTACGGTGGTCCCGTCAAAACGCCAGTGCTTGATACGCTGGCGAGAAACGGCGTGCAGTTTAGCAACTTTTATTCTGGAGCCGCCGTCTGCTCGCCATCACGAGCCGTGCTGCTGACCGGTCGCACCAACCTGCGAAGCGGGATTTACAGCTGGATTAACGATCATGATCAAAAGGCTCACCTGCCACGATCGGAAATCACGATTGCAGAAATGCTGCAGTCTGCGGGCTACGCAACGGCGCACTTCGGAAAGTGGCATCTTGGCATGCCAACGAACGCTCACCCAGATAAACCGACGCCTGATCAACAGGGCTTCCACTATTGGTTTGCGACCGCCAACAACGCTCAGCCCAGCCACCATCACCCGGTCAATTTCATTCGCAACGGAAACGCAACTGGGAAACTTGAGGGCTATGCCTGTGACATCGTCGTGAATGATGCCATCGGTTGGTTAGACAACCGCCCTGCGAAGGCGAAGCCATTCTTGCTGAACATCTGGTTTCATGAACCTCATGCTCCGCTGGCTGCTCCTAAGTCTTTGACGGCTCAGTACGGCGACACCGGCGATCCGGCTGCTGTCTACTCTGCAACGATCGCCAACACCGACCAAGCCATTGGCCGTTTGCTGGCGAAGCTTCAAGAGGTCGACAGCCGCGAAAACACCCTTGTGATTTATGCCTCCGATAACGGTAGCTATCGCAGCGATCGTGTCGGGAATCTTCGCGGCACGAAAGGCACCAACTACGAGGGCGGCATCCGCGTCCCGGGAATCTTTTCCTGGCCTGGGCATTGGCAAAACGGTCAAGTGATTGATCAACCCGCGGGCTTAGTGGATTTGTTACCGACCATCGCTCAGGCTGCCAATGTTAAGTTACCCGACCGGCACCTTGATGGAACGGACCTCAGCAACCTGCTTCGGGGCCACCAGGGTCAGTTCAAGCGACATCAGCCTCTGTTTTGGATGCTTCCGCTATCGGGACCGGCGATCGCCATTCGTGACCAGCAGTATTCACTGGTCGCGTACCGCCAAGGTGCACTTCCCAAAGACGAACAAAGCATCACAGCGATCAAGCAACAGATCAAAGAACTCTTGATTTCCAAGAGCATCTTCGAATCAGAGACAAGAGGCAGCACCTTTGACAAGCAACTCTTCGAAGGGTTCAACGATCGCGAAGCAGAGCAACTACGAGGACGCTTCATCCGTTTGAACCAGTTCCACGAGTCTTGGATTCCGGGCCTAAAACAATCGTCCTTTGATCGTTTCGAACTTTACGACCTAAGCGACGATCCAGGGCAGCAACAGGATCTGTCCGTGCGTCTTCCGGTCGTCCATTACAAGCTCAAGAAGCGTTTACAGGCCTTGGCCTACGATGCCTTGGACGAAGCAGTGGACTGGTCCGACAGCAGCGGTGCCCCCAAACCACTGCGAGTTCATCGTCTCAAGTCTTCCTACCGATCGGGCTTCGATGCTTTCCTGTACGTCAATCGAATCCCCACCGAGCTGGAGCAGGGCGAAACGCATGAGGAACTCTGCGACCGAATCCTAGGTCGCCTTGCCAATCAAGAGGGACGCGTGTTAATCAAGCTACCTCCACTGATGGATGGTCAGGCCTACGCGGGTTTTAAGATCGCCTTAGATGGCCGCACGAGAGCGGGTGCCGGGCGCTGTTTTCATTGCCATCAGTTGCCAAACCTGGATCACCCCGAAGCCGAACCGCTGGTCCCAACACTGCGTGGGCCGGCGATCACCAAAGCACAGCTTGCAAGCATCCTAAACGATGCAACGCACCAAGACATCCAGCTGAACGAGGACGGGTTGTCCAAGATTGTTTCGCTGTTGCAAACATTCGATGATTTACCAGACCAGCCGTTTCGCCAACAAATCCTTGACGCCAAAGTCCTGAATATCACAGGAGACCTCCAGTGACTCACACACCTCGCGACCGTTCACAGTGCTGTCAAACGATCGCAACGATCGTCATCAGCGGGTTGTCATTCCTGCTGCTGATTCAATCGGCCTCACCGACGTTTGCACTGGGCGGAGCCAAGAAGTCAATTGACGGACATGTGGTGGACAAAGAGGGCAACGGTGTTGGCGGTGTGATGGTCTCGGCCATTGACGCCGAACAACGAAAATGGACCTCCGTCTTTACCGATCCCAATGGCCGCTTCTCCATCGAAGGCTTGCGAGATGTACCGCACAGTCTACGCACTCGTTTAATGGGCATGACCGATCAATGGCTTAGCGACGTCAAGATTGGTGGACCGGCGATTCAGATTCAATCCGAGCCGGCAACGGGCCGTGACCTAGAACTTCAGCGAACCGCCGATAGCGCGTTTAGCATGTTGGCGTTCGAACACCCACGCGATCGTCTGAACTTCAAAATGATGTGCTCGTATTGCCATCAAATCGGGACACTTGGCTTTCGCACGCCCGAAGAACCCGTCGATTGGCAAACCATGATTCGGCGAATGGATGGATTTGGCGGACTCTATCCGCACACCCAGTCAACGATCGTCCAACGATTGATGGAGACCTACAAAGACGACGCCGTCAATCGTTGGCCGGCGTTTGATCCCCCGCCGCCGCCGACAGGCGCTTCGGCAGCAGCGACAATCACCATGTGGGAACTCGATGAACCCTTGGAAGGCTCCTTTCACGATTTGGAAATCGGCGTCGATGGTCGAGTTTACGCGGTCAACATTAGCAAACACCGCATGATTGCACTGGATCCCAAAACAGGGAAACAAACGCCCTATCCATTCCCCGCTCGCACCTATGCACCACACTCGATTGAAACCGCCAACGATGGCAGTCTGTGGACCACGATGTGCGCCAGCGGTCAGATGGTGCGTTTCGACATTGCTACCGAGCAGTTTGAAATCCACAGCAGTGCCGAAGCTCCCAAGCGACGCGGCAACTATCCGCACACGCTGCGCATCAATCCCCAAGATCCTCAGGGGCTGATCTGGTACACAGACGCTGGCACAAACTCCTGCTTCTCCATTCATCCCCAGACGCACGTCGTCAAAGAGTACAAGTTATTAAGCGCTGGCCAAGCCGTCGGAGCCGGTCGAGGTGAGGCTCGCGGCGTGACACCCTACGGCATCGATTACTCGCCCGTGGACGGCATGATTTGGTATTCCAAACTGAACGCGAATCGCATTGGCCGCATCGACCCGAATGCCCAAGACGGTGACGTCAAAGAGTGGAACCCACCGTTCCGAGGCCCACGACGACTGCATGTCGCCCCAGATGGAATGGTCTGGGTTCCTGGCTTTGGCTCCGGCGTGTTTGCCAGTTTTAATCCATCTACCGAAATCTGGACGGTCTATGAGCTTCCCAATGCAGAGAACCAAATCCCCTATGCATTGAACGTGGATAAAGAGGGCATCGTCTGGATTTGCGGCACCGGCAACGACACCATCAACCGCTTCGATCCAACGTCAGAAACCCTCACCGAAATCCGTTTGCCGACCCGAGTTTCTTACACGCGTGAAATTGAGTTCGATGATGAAGGCAACGTCTGGACCAGCACATCCGGTCCTGCACGTCACATGGAACGAGGCGTGGGAGCAGTGATCAAAATCACGCTGCCAAAGAGTTTGCCAACCGAGGGCTCGATTCGATTGCGTCCCAAAACCTATCAAGGTTCCCACGAGATTGGCAACTTGGCGACCGCCCCCCATGTCAATCGCCCCTCGGCCAACGCGGCGCTGCTGGCCAAAATCGACCAAAGGACTCTGACCAAATCCTATCTCTCTCAACCGCATCAACAATACGTTGACGCCAAGATGACAACGTTGCCTGAGCCGAAACGAAGCCGAATCGGAAGCCTTTGGAATGAATTCCGCCAGTCGCATCCCCAGCGGCAGCGAGACGGCGAAATGTTCGTCAAAATCCTTGACCATGTTGCGACCGAGACCGCTTCGCCAGACCAGCCTCGACGTTTTATCAAGAAATGGCAGCATCACTACTTTGGCAATGCTGCCGAACGCTTGGTGGGACGGGACATCGAAGCCGGCAAACGAGTCTTTGAACAGGCAACCTGCAGTCGCTGTCATGCAATCGCTGGCGAAGGATCGAAATACGGCCCCGACCTTACCGAGGTCACCAAACGTTTTACCGGCAGCAAATTGCTACAGCAAATGGTCAACCCTTCGACTGAAATCCATCAGGAGTTTCAAACCCAACAAATTTTGTTGTCCGATGGTCGTCTTCTGACCGGACTGGTTACCGAACAGAATGACACTCAACTCACTCTCATTCCCAACCTACTAAAGCCAGAAAAGTCAGTGGTCGTCCCAATCGCTGAGATCGAACATCGTCAAATCGCAAAGGTCTCCAGCATGCCCGTGGGGTTACTTGATACCTTCACCCAGCAAGAAATTCTAGATCTGCTCGCGTACTTACAATCGAAACACGAGGTTCAGCAATGAGCGATTCTCCCACAGTACCGCGTTGCGGCTCAATCCTCTCTCTTCAATGTCTGCTGATCGGATTCCTGTGCAGCGCCGGCCTTTTCGCGCATGCAGATTGGCCTCAGTTTCGTGGCAACAACTCAAACGGCATCGGCAACGGCTCCGCCCCCGTTAAATTTGGTCCCGAAACCAATGTGCAATGGAAAACGGACCTCGACCCTGGGCATAGTTCCCCGTGCGTGGCTGGCGATCGCATTTTCTTGACCACCTCTCAAGAAGACGATTCGACCGTCTCGGTGGTCTGCCTCAACCGAATCAGTGGCGACATTCTTTGGCAGCGCCCACTAAAGGTCGAGCAATTCGAAAAGGGACATCCAGCGTTTGATCCAGCCAGTAGCTCACCATGCTGCGATGACACCTGTGTCGTCGCATACTTTGGTTCCTACGGATTGGTTTGCTTCGACCATGCTGGCAAACTGCTGTGGGAACGCCGCCTGCCGATGACCAAGTCTTTTGGCGGTAACGCAACCTCTCCGATGATTGCCGGTGATCGAGTGGTGCTTTATCGAGGCAACTACGTCGATCATTACCTGCTCTGTGTCAGTAAACAGGATGGCAGTGACTTGTGGAAGGTTCCCCAGTCGGAACGATTCACAGGCGAAATGGCTTGCACCAGTTGCCCGATCATTGTCGGCGAGCGTTTGATTTGCCACACCGCGCGGTCGGTACAGTGCTTTGACGTGAACTCTGGACAACAGCTCTGGATCGCTCAGTGTGCAACGACGGCCACCAGCACACCGGTGATTGTCGGCAACGAGGTCGTTGTGGCGGCGTGGAACAAACTCGGTGAAGCCGACCTGCGGCCCCCGTTCCCCAGTTTTGCCGAACTCATCGAAGAACATGATCAGGACTCCGATCAAACGATCAACAAGTCGGAATTCCCCAAGCTTTGGATCTTTCACCGACCAGAAGGCATCGAAGCGGCACTTAACGGCGCTCCCGTTTCCTTTCGACATGCAGACAAAAACAAGGATCAGCAGATCGACGCATCCGAGTGGAAACGAACGGTTACGGAACTGGAGAAGTTTCGGGCTGGTTATGAAACTCACGGCCTGCTAGCCATTCCTATCGAAAGCGAAGGATTCGTTCCAGCAGGAAAGGTTCGCACGTTAGCGAGTGACGGCATTCCAGAAGTCCCCAGCCCGGTGAGTGACGGCAAGAACGTGTATGTCGTCAAAAACGGCGGCATTTTGACGGGGATCGACGTTGCAACCGAAAAGCGCCTGTTTCGAACTCGCACGCGGGGCAGTGGCACACATTATGCCTCGCCACTGATTTGCGATGGCAGAATGTACTGTGTCGCTGGAAACGGTGACATCACCGTCGTTCAAATCGGTGATCGGGCCAAGATCCTGACCACCAACCGGTTGAACGAATCAGTCTATGCGTCGCCGGCTGTCGTCGAGGGTGTGCTGTATGTTCGCACTCATTCGGCCCTGTATGCCTTCGCCAATCAAGAGTGAGCGATCTGTCATGCGCTGAATCAACCAGTGAATCCTGTGGTTGGCTCCGCCACTTGCTGAGCGATCCATTTGCTGGCGTCCCCGGGACGGGGACAATATTGACAGAATCTGAACCGTGGGGCTGAGTCCCATGAACAAACTATCGATTCAGCAGCTCCTGCTCTTCAGCGGTGAGTTCAAAATCGTCGTCCTGGTACGCGGCCTCTTGCGAGGCCTGGAAGATCTTCAGGGCGACAAAACCCACAATCACCAAACCGATCACAGCGACGGTGGCAATCGCCCAGGTTTCGCCTGCCGAAACTCCCTCGATCAGATTGCCAATTGCTCGCCCAATACCACGTCGCGCCAAGAGTAAAAAAGAGAGAGACGCCATCACTCACTCGCTATAAGAAGAAACAAAGTTAGAAAATCGGAATGTATGGTTTCACAGTTGCAGTGCAACAAAAACCAAAGCCATGGCCCAACGATTGCGGTTTTCTGCAGCCCAGCAACGTGGCAGACTTTGCCAAATCAGCAACCCTGCGCTTGTGACGTATCTGCATCAAGGCTTGGTGCCAACCTGCAGGCCGCCAGCTTTCCTGCTCTCGCAACTGGGCGTTATGGCCGGGAGCAATTCGTGGGCGGGCCTCTTTCTACCAGTGCTCGCTGAGCCGGTTGAACCACTGAAAAACCACGGAATCTATTCGTTTTTGGATGGATTCCCCAGGTTTCCTTGGTGCGATTGGCATTCATGGCCAATGTTTCAATCATCTCGCCCTGCGTGATGCCTGCCCCTGCCTATTCCATTCTTTTGCGTCTTCGCTCTCATGACTGTCCCCGATGCTCTGCTTGCCGATTGGTCAGTTTCCGATTTCTCGATGCTCGAACGAGCGGTTGTGGTGGCCAACCATCGCTTGCACGAGACCGATCTGTTTACCGACGACGCCTTAATCGACCTAATTGATGCTCATCCTGGAGAGGACTTCAGCATCAACACCATGGGTGTGAACCCAGAGGTCTTTGACTGGCGTGAAGGCGATCGCAACGAAGTCGACGCGGCAACGTTGCTCGATCTTGTTCGCACTGGACAGTTGTGGATCAATTGCCGACGCGTTCTCCAGCACCATCCCAAGCATGCTGCGGCGATCAATCAGATCTTCGACGAACTCAAACGCGGAAATCCCAACTTCATTGCCGAAGATCAGACCGCGAACCTGCTGATTTCATCGCCTTCTGCGTGGGTTCCCTATCACGTCGACATGCCGGTCAACATGCTGTGGCACATCCGTGGCAGCAAACGCGTTTGGGTCTACCCACCGCACGACCAACGCTTCGCTCCCGACGAAGTGATGCAAAAAGTCTGCTCAGGAAAATGGTCCGAGGACGTCCCCTATGAAACCAGTTTTGACAAATACGCCTTGGTCTACGATGCACAGCCTGGTCAAGTCATCACGTGGCCGCAATTGACGCCGCACCGAGTGACGAACCTAGAGGGACTGAACGTCTCACTGTCGACCGAACACAAAAACCCGCGTGCCAGACGGCAAATCAATGTGCACACGGCAAATGAGTTTCTAAACGGTACCGTTGGCTGGCCAAGCCGCAGCAGCAACCCGGATGGTGTCGTTGCCCACGCCAAACAAATCCTCGCGCGAGGCGTACGCTACGCGGGTAAGTTTGCTGGCAAAACCAAGCAACAGTTCGTGTACCCCAAAACATTCCTGGTCGACCCAGAGGCCGAACATGGGGTTCGGCTTATCGACGAGGACATCGACATCGTCGCGCCGCATGAAACGACCGTCTAAGCCAACGCCGTCTAAGCCAACGCCGCCCCAGCGGCAATCGCCCCTTCGCGGCGTCCCAGCCACACCGCCGCGCTATCAAGTGGACGCACAAGCCCCCGCAGCGCCGCCCACAAACTTCTCTTCGCAACCGGCTTTCTTCCGCAACACCTTTCTCCCTTCAGAGAATCCGGTATAGTGGAATTCGGTCTGACCAAGTCGTCTCAGCTTTGCAGCCGTCGGTAACGACCTGACTGATGGATCGCCCTGACTGATGGAGCACCCTGTCTGACCGAATGCAATCGCCCGCTTGCAAGCGGTGCGATCGCGGATGCATGGACTTTAGACAATTCCCTGCGACACGCAACTCCGGCGACCGTCATTCTTTGCCAAGGTCCGTCAGCAGGCAAGCGTCAACGGCTGGTTGGAGACGATCCAAGGATCCCACGCTGAACTCAGCTCCGTGGCGAACCAGTGCAGGCCGAGGCATCGTCCCCTTTCTGGAACTCTGCGGACTCGGCACAACCCATTCACTCGTTGAAGAGCGACTTCACCATGACAACTTATGCCGTCACTGCAGCCAGCGGGCAATTAGGCGCTGCCATTGTCCAGGCGTTGACCGAAGCCGTGGATGCCCGCCATGTGATCGCCCTGGCTAGGACACCTCGCAAGGTCAAAATTCCCGGCGTTGATGTCCGCCCTGGAGACTACAACGACGCGGCAGTTCTGCGAGACTCATTGTCGGGCGTCGATCGGTTGCTGATCGTCTCCGGCATGGATGCTCCCGAGAAACGCATCGGGCAACATCGCAATGTGATCAACGCAGCCAAAGAAGCGGGCATCAAGCAACTGGTCTACACCAGCATCCAAGGTGCAGAATCCGGGACCGGCTTCTCTCCCGTTGTGCAAAGCAATCGTCAGACCGAAGAAGACATCAAAGCCAGTGGCTTAGAATGGTCGATTGGCCGCAACGGCATCTACATCGAACCAGATGTTGATTACTTGGAAAACTATAAGCAACGGGGCGGGATTGATAACTGTGCTGGCGACGGCAAGTGCGGCTATACCACTCGCCGCGAACTGGCGACTGCCTATGCGGAACTACTGATGAATTCCAAACACAATGGCCAGACGTACAACTTGCATGGCCAAGCGATCAGCCAATCCGAACTCGCCAGCTACCTCAATCAAACCTTTGGCACCGAATTGACCTACCGTGAAATGACTTTCGAGGACTATCGTCGCGATCGCGTTGCCGAACTGGGTGAGTTCATCGGGGGCATCATTGCCGGAATCTATCAAGGAATCCAGCAAGGTGCATTGAATCAACCCAGCCATTTCAAGCAAGTGGTTGGCAGGGAACACCAGAGCTGGACGAGTTACTTTCAGTCGCTCAGGTGAACTCTGCATGGACGATACAGCTGATTCGATGCAGCGCGTCCGGTATCATGCGAACGCACCCTGATCACGCTGCGGCCAGCCAATCACGCCTCATCGCAACGTCTTCAATCGATCTAAAGAGCAAACAGGCCGCCGATTTTGGTCAGCTTGTCGCCCATTGCACCGCAAACGCTTCTGGCCCACCCTCCCAGACTCACTCCTGCCCCTGTGACGACATCGGCAGCGAACAGCGTCAGACGGTTGAGCGCGGCTTGGCACTGTACCTGGCACACTGTCAGTGCTGACCTGATGGCCAGGCGTCAGTGCTCATCCATCGATCGCGACAACCTGGAACTGCAATCCACAACACTCCACGAGAATGATGCATTGAACGAAGAGATGAAACCAACGGTCAGTGCCGCTGACTTTTTGCTGGAACCGGACGTGATCTTCCTGAACCACGGTTCCTTTGGCGCTTGCCCACGCGTGGTTCATGATCAGTATCAGAAACTCCAACGACAGCTTGAGTCTCAACCCGTACGCTTTTTGCAACGTGAGCTGCCTGACTTGCTGAATGATGCTCGCGCTCAACTGGCGCAATTCCTCGGCGGCAGGCCCCAAGATTTGGTGTTCGTTCCCAACCCAACCTTCGCCACCAATGAGATCGCTCGGTCGCTTCAATTGGAACCCGGCGACGAAGTGCTGACGTCTAACCACGAGTACGGCTCTTGCCTCAACGCCTGGCAGTTCATGGCCCAGCGGAGAGGTTTCCAAATTGTCCAACAACCGATTGATCTGCCAGTGCAACAGGAACAACAGATTGCCGATGACTTTTGGGACGCGGTCAGCGAGCGGACGAAGGTGATTTTCCTCAGCCACATTTCTTCCCCGACGGCACTGACGTTTCCGGTGGCCGAAATCTGCCGCCGCGCCCGACAGAGGGGCATTTTAACGGTCATCGATGGGGCACACGCACCGGGACAACGATCGGTTGATCTGCAGGCAATCGATGCCGATTTCTACATGGGAACATGCCACAAGTGGTTAGGCGCCCCCAAAGGATCCGCGTTCTTACACGCCCAATCCGCCGTCCAGTCGCTGATCGAACCACTGATTGTTGGTTGGGGCTGGGGCGAGGCGAATCGACAATTTGAAAGTGGCTCGGACTTTCTAGATTACCACCAGTGGCTTGGCACCCACGACCCTTCTGCGTACTTGACTGTGCCCGCGGCGATCCAATTTCAAAAAGACAATGACTGGAAATCCGTTCGCACACGCTGCCACCAGCTTGCAGTGGAGTTAATTGATCAAGCGGAAACCATCCCGGGTGTTGGCAGAGTGCACCCGAATGAAATGTTTCAGCAGATGGCCTTGCTCAGCATTGACCCTGCACACTTCGATCCTCAAACCTTAAAGTCCAGATTACTGGGTCACGGCATCGAAGTCCCTGTCATTGAATGGAACGGTCGCTGGTTCGTTCGTGTTTCGTTGCAAGCCTATAACACACGCACGGAGATTGCTGCGTTCCTTGAAGCGCTTCAGCGGATCCGGATCGGTACGGTTTAGACGGCACGAATCGATCTCGGTTCAACGCACACTGATTGCGGTCACTTCGCGGTTCTTGCCTTCCTTGATTGCACCTTTGTTTGGCGTCGCGATCAACAGTGCGATCTCCATTTTCGACAGAGACTCGATTCAAGACCAAGAGAATGTCATGGTGCGTCTCATCGGTTCTTGCAAGGTATTCTTTTCCGCTACGAGTGTTGGCCCTGATACCTAGTCGACGCAACACAAGGCGTAACCATTGCTTGCACCGAAGCACGGCGTGCGCGATGATTGAGCTGGAAAACCAATCGTCCGTCCTCTGTGTCGGGTAGCGTTCGTCGAACAAACAACACAACGTCCGAGGTCCCGAATCCGGAACACTCATCAGCACGAATCAACACTAATGGATTTAGTGCTGATTAGCGTTCTCCATTTCCTACGAATGCCTCCATTCTCGCTCGAGGCTGTGGACTTGACCGTCCGTCGCGCGTCGCAGTGCCTCGGTGAATGCCGACGACAATGAAGTCTTTGTTTTGCAAGTGGCGGTTGCCGTTGTTTTTGATGCTTTATTGGCTACATGATCCATTGGTCTTGTTCGGTGCCATTGTTGGTGAGCTTCGAGGGAGTGATTCTGCGATCTGCTGACTGCGATGGAACAAGCATGGATGTTGCCTAATCGACTCTTCGAAATGTCGACGCACTTGAACTGCTGTTAGATCCGCGGCTTTCGGACTGCGTTGTCTCAGTGATCCATGCATGATTCACGATCTTTGGATGATCGGCTCGGCATGTTGGTTGTCGCTTGCCCGGACGCTTCGATGGAGCACCTAGCTACCTTCCGTTGGTGTGGCACATTTTTCAGGGTGACGTGTCTGATCCTTCTGCCAATCCGACATTGCGATTGGTCCTAAAGTGAAAGTTCAGTGTCAACTTCGTTCGGTGCTCAATGGAGTTGATCCGGTGGCATCCGGTGTACCACTTCTCTTCGTTTATCGAATAGACGATGGCTTTCAATCCATGCTTGATCGCCAGGTCGTTGATCCACTCCGAGGATCCGCAAGCCTCCATGACAACGAGGTCCGCAACGCCGTCGGCGAACATTGATTCAAACTAAGGAGTCGAGCTTGGAACGGTGACGGACTTGGATTTTCTGCAAGTCGAGTCAGAACAACACGCAGCGGAGTTGAACTTGCCAAGATCTGTTACACTAACACTTTGCCCCCCAACGGACACTGGCAACTCGCACGAAGGATACAAAATGCAGCGTGACAATGACTTTGTTGATCAGAACAATCCTTACGCGGCACCCGTCACGCAATCAACGGCATGGGAATCGCAACCGACGGACGACATTTCCAATGAAGAGCTTCGACCGTTTGTAACCATGTGGCTCTCGCCACGCCGCACGGTTCGTCACATCATCTCGGTGAACCCTGAACTTCACGTGCTACTACTGATCTGCCTGGGTGGAATTGGGGGGGCGCTGGATCGTTTCTCCACACAAAACGCCGGCGACGACCTACCAATGACGGCAATCCTTGGCTCGGCTGTCATCTTTGGACCGCTAGGGGCGTTGTTCGGCCTGTGGATCGGCTCACATCTAATCCGCATCACGGGTGTCTGGATGGGAGGGATCGGTGATCGGGTCCACATTAAAACCGCCATGGCCTGGGCCTCGGTACCAACATTCTTTGGGATGCTATTTTGGATCCCACAGATCGTGCTGCTGGGTCCGGACATGTTCACGACGGAGATGCCACGTGTGGCGGCCAATCCAATTCTGGCGCTCCCATTGCTTGTGATGGGCATCGCCGAAGTCATCCTCGCCATCTGGGCATTCATCCTACTCTGCAACGCCATCGCAGAAGTTCAAGGGTTCCGCTCCGCCTGGCGGGGCTTTCTGAACCTACTGGCTGCTGGCCTACTGGTGGCTATCCCAGTGATTGGAATTGCAGTCCTGTTAATGGGTTTAGTCGCTGCAACGTAAGCCTGCTTAGCCACCAACGGTCCCGTCACACTTGAGCAATCTCAATGTGACGGCCGCATCGTCGCCTCTCACCCTGCGAGAGTCCGCTCGTTCTGTGTCGTCACGCAGTGGCTCACACGGCGTGCTGTGAGACGCGCGACCAGACAACGGGTCTTGTTCCAAAGCCAAGGCTGTAGCGATCAAGCCCAATGCGGCACATGCCAGTAACGCTGGCAGCATGCGACTCATGATTCGACACGCCAGCAAGCAATGGCTACATGACTTTCATGGCTTGCGCGGCTAAACTGCTGGCTCTCCTAGCCAACTGGATGACGGGCCTCCGACGCGGAGTTCGCATCATGGTCGGTGTCCTCGGACTTCGCCGCCATGAAGTCGCTTGAGATCAATTCCTGCCAGTTCCTTTTTACACGCTTCCGCTCACACAAACATGCGACTCTTACAGATTCAAGAGTATCTCGCGATGCTCGACGGCGGTGCCGAAACAGCAGATGCTGATGAAAGGCTCACCGAAGCAGCGCTGGCGGCCGCCGAATCGCTGTGGCCAACACTGCATCTCGCTGCATGGGGCGATCTGCCAAGAACCGTCGAATCGGTCGCTCGCTGCGTCAACTCTGGCATTCGCCTCGTTCACGTGACCGCCGACTGGATCAATTGTTATCTCATCCTGGTGTTTCCGCCGGAAAGCGATGAAACCGATTGCTACATTTTGTTTGACATCGGTTCAGAATATTCGGAAATCACCTTCGAGTGCCCTGCATTCGGAATCAGAAAGGCAGTCTCAGAGGAGCTGATCGAGGAGTACGTGCCTCGGCTTCAACAGGCCGACTCCGATCCGTTTGCGATCCTGGACCTTGGCAATGGTAGCTACATGCAAACCTTAGCTGACCCCTCGGGCTACTTTGTGGAATATCAGCTTGTATCGCTCGCATCGCACTACACGCTGCCCGCCCCAGTGGACGCACAGACAGTCATCGCGCTATTCAAGTCCTATGCCTTCGGCAAAAAGGAATGGTCGGTCAATCACCAGTGGAACAAGCTCGCCTTTTAGTCGCCCGCTTACCGGTGTTGCAACCTGCGTTCTAGCCACACAGCGTTCTAGCTGTCGGTTGAACTAAAAAGGACGTTGCGGACAGACGGTTGGTTAGCGCCAAAACCGCTCGCCGACCGGCGGCGACAAACGATTCCCACGTCAGACGGAGCCGAATCGCGAGTCAATCCGTTAGACTTGGCCGTCCATCGATCCCCATTGAAAGAATGCCCCTGTGACCACCCAACCCTCCAGCTCATTCAACATCTGGGTCGACGCAGATGCCTGCCCTACGGCGATCAAAGAAATCCTGTTTCGCGTTGCCGAAAGACTGCAACTACAAACGACGCTGGTCGCCAACCAGTCGATTCCAATTCCCAAATCACAATTCATTCGGCGCATCACCGTTCGCGACGGCGCCGATGTCGCGGACGACAGAATCGTCGAACAGATGCAGGCGGGCGACCTTGTCATCACAGGCGACATCCCTTTGGCCGCACGCGTCGTTGACAAGGACGGCCTTGCCATCCACCCACGCGGCGAGCTCTATGATGACAAAAGCGTGCATGAACGATTGGCGGCTCGAAACCTGATGGAACAGTTCCGAGCTGCAGGCATTGACACCGCCGGCCCCAAACCGCTCTCCCAGAGAGACGTTCAAACCTTTGCCAATCAACTCGACCGAGTGCTCACCATGCTGCGCAAATCGTGACGCCACTCATTCACTAATGCCATTCCAGCGAACCGCCCTTGCCAAGGAACCGTCACCGTGGACGGCCAGACCGTGTCCAAACGCAGAAGAACGCTCCCTTGTTTCTCTCCAACTAAACTGACAACGCTGGGCTGGGGGATGCCCCAACTGTTGTTACAACTCTAAAAAACTCACTCGTGATGACTCGGTTGAGCTTACAGGGACTCGCCGATCAGGTGCCGAACGCCGTCGGTGCTCTACACTCACAACCCAGGGTCGCGAAACGCACCAGTTACGGGCCGAACGGTGACTGTATTGATTTGCGGCTGTTTTCGCCGGTTGGCCGAATGGCTGCGAATCTTTGAGAGCGTTCTGGCAGCGATTTCTCGCCTTCAACACGACCGGGAACCCCGTAGACTGCTACGCCTTGGACCTGCACGGGAGGATGCCCCATCAAACAATCGGCACAGGCGAATTGAAGCACTCACCGATCGCCTTCATTCCGCGCCCACGACTCCGACGCCACGGTGGGCAAGCGACGCCAATCGCCAGAGAGAAGACTGGCGAAGACTTCTAAAGAGAGCTTCACGGCAGATGGATTGTCACGTTAGCAAGGCACGACAAGCCGAACGCATGCCACTGCAATCAACCGGAGCGAACGTGATACATCACCGGTCAACACAATCCATGACCGCATCACTTGCGGACGTTCTGCGGACAAATGCCCTGCCAACGGGTGGAAACGCAAAAAGCCGAGGTCGATTTGACCTCGGCTTCTTCGGTATGGGCGTTGAGGGACTCGAACCCCCGACCCCTTCGGTGTAAACGAAGTGCTCTAAACCAACTGAGCTAAACGCCCGATGAGATTTTTTTGATCTGACAGATCGCTGTTTCTATCGGCTTGTCTGTTGCCGATGTTTAACTTTCTTGGCACCTTGCTTTCTCATCGGTTAAGCAGATGCTCTGTCCCGCTTTTCTAGCGTCCCAGCATACGAGCGCGTTTGTTGCGACGCTCCGCTTGGATCTTTTGGCGGCGACGAATTTCGCTGGGCTTCTGGTAATGTTCGCGACGACGCATCTCCTTTTTGATCCCGCTGCGCTCAACCAGCTTGCGGAATCGGCGGACTGCCTCTTGAATCGTTTCGCTATCGCGGACCATTAACTTAACCATTGCTTCTCCGTCTTCATTTTTTGGAACCTCGGTTTACTTGTAATCGTTTCACGGGTGATTCTCACCTCCCTGTGGCATCACACCTGCGGCACCGTTGGACAGACACTGTCCTCCGATACAGGCGCTGCCTGGTTGCAGCTGGTCCTGCGAATCAAACGCGGTGAGGTCGTAACCAGCGTCCAACTCACGATTCCCATCGTCTGCCATTTCAACGCAGATCATCGACAGGTTTGCAACCGGGCAAATCAGATCACTCGTCTCTGGTGTACTTTCACCGTCCGACTGACCCGAAGCCATTTCCTAACCAACACCTCAGTTTCACGCGGTCGTGCCTGAAACACGGTACAGACGCGCGATCCACGCCATTTCGCCGGGTTAGAAGGAGCGGAAGTTTAACGATCAATCGCTCTTCCTGGCAACGGCCATCAGCACGATTCGTGCCAACTTTTCTTGGTTCACTGTGTTTTTAACGCCAAGGGCCGCCATCTCACGCGTGACGGCCTGCCCAGAATCCAATTTTTTCGCAAACGTTCCGGTGAGAACAGCCTATTTCCGTGACCTCAACTGCCCTCGCCCCCAGGAATAATGGCGGTTCTTGGCGTCACCGACACCGACCCGATGCTCACAGAAGCCAGTGCCAGGGAAAGCTCGCCAAAAGCCAACGCACCGTTTGCGCCGTCCACCCGTTTTACGCATCCTCCCTGACCGGACGGTTTACGTGCGGACGAATCTTTTGCCGCCCATGGGCCGATTGCCAACTATGTGGCAACTGAATGGTTCTCTTTCAGTCTTCTCATTGCGTTCCTTCGAGACTTTCCCTGATGGCACAGTCCAGCTCAAGTCAATCACTGCCCAAGCGAGCCCCAGAACCCGGCGGGTTGCTGGATGATCTGGAACGGCGGCAGGACGACGTGCTGAATCTTTTAGACGATCTGGATGGCAAGCTGCAAAGCGTTCTGGATGCTCTGGCTCCGCCGACTGATGACGAAAGCGATAGCGATAGCGAATTGAGTCTCGATCCAAACCATGCGTTTTCAGCCTTTGCCTCCAGCGATCGAGCCTCTAGTGAACTTGATCCGAGCGACCCAGAAGATCGAGCGATCGCTGAGCTCGCTTCGACGGTGGAAAGCTTGCAAGACGAAGTCTCTCCGCTGGAGGAAGACTTTGCGGACGATGACTCTGCGGACGACTGGGCCTAATCGAGATAGGCGTCTCGGATCACTTGCATGGTGTGCTGAACCTTGATCGCCGAACCGGCTTTGTTGAGGTGTTGTTCGATTTGCGTCATGCAACCGATGTTGCCCATGGCGACGACCTGGGCGTCGGTCCGGATGACTTGCTCAGCCTTTTGACGCCCCAGTGAACCCGCGATCTTTGGCTGATCAATGTTGTAGGTGCCCGCCGATCCACAACAGAACTGCCCCCCGATGATCTCAGCAAGCTGAACTCCAGGAACTTGGGCCAACAGGGATCTTGGTGGTTGGTTCACACGCTGAGCATTGGACAAGTGACAGGCGTCATGATAGGCGACCTTGACGCTTGCCCGAGAGCGCGACGAATCGGGAAACCCCGTCAGTTCACCAAGCTGATCCAGATACACCGTCACATCGCAAACTCGGTCGGCAAACTGAACGGCGGTGGACTCGCTTCCCGTCCCCTTTAGGATAAGCGGATACTCGTGCATTCCGCTGCCACAACCGGCGGCGTTGGTGACAATCGCATCGACGTCACTGGGAAACGCCTGAAGATTCGCCTGAGCAAACTTCTTCGCCGCCGCATGGTCCCCAACATGCCATGACAAGGCACCACAACAGCCTTGCCCACTGGGAATCACGACCTCGACACCGTTCCGAGTCAGAACATCGATGGTTGCGACGTTGATGTCTGGAGCCAACACAGACTGTGCACAACCGGTTAGCAGAGCGACTTTGCCACGCTGTTTGCCGATCGCTGGATAACGCGACTTTAGCTTGACCTTCGCCGGCAAGCGATCAGGCAGCAACTGCAGCATCACGGCCAGCGATGACGGCATGACGCTTGCCAACGGCTTGACCAAACGCCCTGACCAAGCGGCGATTCGGAACCGACCGGGGAAGGGCAGGGTGGCAGCGGACAGAAATCGCTTCACTCGGCTCCCCAAACGACGTGGCTGCTGAGCGCCTTTGGTCGCTCGATAGGAACTCAACAGGTCGCCGTACGGGACTTCCGAGGGACAAGCTGGCTGGCAGGCCACGCATCCTAAACAAGCATCCAAATGCGGCGCCGCCTGAGCAACAGGCAATTGGCCTTCAAGCACTTCTTTCATCAACATGATTCGTCCCCGTGGCGAATCAGTCTCCTGTCCCAGTTCTTGGTAGGTTGGACAGGCGGGCAGACAAAATCCACAGTGCACACATTTGCTGACTGCTGCTGCCATTGCCTCGCCCAACGGCCCGTGTTCGGTAGGTTCAATTTCGTGGCGCATGGTGTCGGCAAAGAAGGTCAGGGAAAATCAACGAGATGAAGCTTAACGCAGCCACAATCACTGAGCTGCAACAGGCACGAAATCAAGCAACGGAGGAAAGGCCTGCGTGGGGTCCATGGCCAGCTTGATAGCCTGCTGAACAGATTGCTGGCTCGTGGAAACCTGGCGGGCTCCAAGTAGCGGCTGCGTCACCCGATCTCCGCCTTCCTGACGAATCACTAATGCCGCCGCCTGATGCTGCGATAGAAACGCCTGGAACTCCGCCAACACACCGTGGCTAAAACTCAGCCACGCCAGTGCCCCGGCGACACTCACGCGGTAAGCAAATTCATCGGCATGCTGATGAGCAAATTGATGCAGATGCTTGATCAAGGACAGATCGGCAGGAAGTCTGGCCACCAGCGAATGACTGGAGGAGAAGCACCGCAACTGGGCAATCTGCGACCAGTGATCCAGTTCCGGTAACATAACCACCTCGCGGCCGAGATGCTGCTGGAGATTTGCAGCCAACTGCAGGCAGGCTGCCTCTGGTCCCGCCAACCTGAAATAGACCGTCATGGCCTGGGGATCGAAGTCAATCGCATCCAATTCCCACCGTCCAGCGGCCAACTGGGCGATCACCTGACAGGCATCTTGAACGTTCTGACACACCACACCACCGGAGAGTTGAAAGGGCGGCGCGGGAAACACTTTGAAAGTCAGCGAGGTCAAAATCCCCAGCCGTCCACAACTGCCGACCATCAATTTGGGAACGTCGAAGCCAGCCGCATTCTTCACCACTTTGCCACCGGTGCTGACGAGATGCCCGTCACCGGTCACGATTTCCGCGCCCAGGATAAAATCGCGTAGTCCGCCGTAGCGTTGGCGGCCCGGACCGTTGATCCCCGATCCGACCGTTCCGCCCAAGGTTGCACCCTGGTCAATCAAAACGGGGTCAAAGGGAAGGTACTGACGCTGACTCGCCAAGGCAGCGACGATTTCTGACAACGGAGTACCGGCCAACGCGGTGAACGTGTATTCCGATGGCTCATATTCCTGGATGCCCGACAGCGTGTTCAAACTGATCGCTTGATAGTCGACCGCGAACGCGGCGAGCGGTGCCTTGGTCTGGCGGCCAACGGGAAGCAACTTTTGACCGTCGCGGACTCGTTGCTGCAAATCAGTCACCGAAGACGCCACCTGGACGTCGCCAGCGTCTGCTGAAGGAAACTTTTGATCGTTACTCACGACTGATCACCCCCGCTTTTTCTAAGGGATGCAAACCGTGGGCGGTCAGCGCTGGGGCTTCAGTGCCGGGAAACATTTTACCGGGGTTGGCGATCTGTTGAGGATCGAAGGCGTGGCGAAGCCGATGCATCAAGTCCATCGTCGGCTGGTCGTACATCTCGGGCATGAAGTCACGTTTTTCAACGCCGACACCATGTTCACCCGTGATAGAACCTCCCATTTCAATGCACAATCGCAGAATTTCGCCAGCACAGGCTTCGGCTCGTTCCAGTTCACCGGGGACCGAATCATCGAATAAGATCAGGGGATGCAAGTTGCCATCACCTGCGTGAAAGACATTGGCAACACGCAGTCCTGACGCACTGGAAATCACTTGAATCCGCTCCAAGGCTTCGCCCAGTCGCTTGCGCGGCACCACTCCATCTTGAACCAGGAAGTCGGGGCTTAGCAAGCCGGCCGCGGAGAAGGCACTTTTCCGCCCCGCCCAAATCTTGTCACGCTGTTCTGCGTTCTCGGCAACAACGGTCTCAAATGCATTGGTTCCCGCGATGACCGATTCCAGTTGTGCCTGCTCCGCCGCCAGCTTTTCGCGCGGCCCTTCAAGTTCAACAATCAAGACGGCCTCGGCGTCTTTAGGATAGCCACAGGCGGTGGCCGCTTCTGCAGCTTCGATCGCAAGCGACTCCATGATCTCCATCGCACCAGGCAACAAACCAGATTCAATCACAGCAGACACCGCATCGCCTGCGTCACGCAGCGAATGATAGCCGACGAGCACGGTATGAAACTGTTCTGGTTTAGGCAGCAAACGCAAGGTGATCTCCAACGCGATCCCAAACAGTCCTTCGCTACCACAGAACAAGCCGGTCCAATCGGGGCCAATGGATTCAACGGATTGTCCGCCGAACTCCACCAGTTTTCCGGTTGCAGTGATCGCTTGAATGCCCACCACGTGATTGCTGGTCATGCCGTACTTTAAGCAATGCGCCCCACCAGAATTGAACGCCACGTTGCCGCCGATGGTGCAAATCTTCTGACTCGATGGATCCGGCGCGTAATACAGTCCATGTGGCGCTGCGGCGGCGGAAACTTGTAAATTCACCACGCCTGGCTGAACCACGGCAATGCGATTGTCTGGGTCAAGCGAAAGGATCTTCTGCAACCGATTGAGCGAAATCACGATCCCGTCGGAAACTGGCATCGAACCGCCCGAAAGGCTTGTCCCACTACCGCGAGCGACAAAGGGCACCGAGTTTTCATGGCACCACTGAACAGTGCGTATCACTTCCTCGTTGGTGCGAGGCAAGACAACGCCCTGTGGGCGACAACGGAACGCAGTCAAACCGTCGGATTCAAATGCTGCCAACGTTGCATCATCATCTTGAAACAGATCCGCTGGCAGTAGGTCGCGAAGCGATTCAAATCGCGATTGGGACATAAGTTTTTGGAAAAGTGAGGCCGCAGCGGATTCATTTCTGAAATCGGCTGCGAAAGGAGACAGGTGTTGCGGCGGACGAGACGGAACAGCGCTCGCCAAGGAAGTTCAATCGTCAAAGAAGCACCACTTGATAAACCAAAGCGCCAACGGGGCGACAACAAGTGTGCCAAGCTTCAATAGTTGAAATGAGAGTTCCGTGCCCATAGGACTGGTGTTCTCGGGAGGGACAGTAAGGGAGAGAAATCGATCGAATCCATGACCAACGAACCATCACCAACATTGTAACCGTTCCCGAAAACCAGGGTTGAGTCAAACCGTTGAAGTCACTCCAACGACAACGGCCAGGCATCAACGTTTTTTAACCGCCCATCGCGCTGCTTAAACGCGGCCGGTTAAGGCGCGGAGTCCAGGATCGCTTTGGCCTTCGCCATTCGTCGCTCGTCATCTTGCTTTCGCAAGGCTTGCAAGATCTTGCCGCGATCGCCTCGGGAAATCGGACGCTCAATCTGACCAGCCTGATCATCCAGCACTCCAAGCGGAACCATTTCCATCGGCCAGTCATCGCTACGCTGCGTGGCAACTGGCAGGTCTTTGTTCCCAGTCGCTTGCAGGTTCGCCAGTGGATTTCGGCCCCAGGCATATCGAAAGTGAATCGGTTTTTCCACCATCAGACTGCTGAGCACCAGTTTCTTGCGATCGAATTGTACACGGCCGCGACCATCGACGCCTTTTTCGGCATAAGCCACGTCTGCGGGATGAAACTTGCGATCTTCACCCGCGATCGCAAACCCCTTGATGGCTCCATCTTCCGCGTCGCCGACGTCAGTATCGAAGCTTACAATCAGCGAACCGTCCTGAGGATTCGTTTCAACGAGCATCGGGGGTTTCCACTGGACTTGGCGATCGAATCCATACTGCGTGGCCAGGGCCCAGCGAGCAATCCGCTCGCCAGCCGGTACTTTCAACTGGGGATGGTACCAGCGGCGACGAAGGTCGTAGGTGCTGGTAAAGCCAATCGCTTCATCACCGGCATTGTAGAGATCCAGAAAGGTTTGATACTGCGCGGCGCGAATGTCGATGCCCGCGTTGAACATCTTTTCGCAGTAGTCTTCTTCCGTCTGAGGATAACCATCTGTGCACAGGGACAAGATTCCGAAAGGAAGCTGTTCATCATTGAACGCGGTTCGCCAAGCTTTGATCATCACTGGAAAAAGATCAGCGTACATCTCTGCTCCCAGCGAACCATCGAAGGCATTGTTGTAACCTTGATGAAAGATCACTCCCTTGACTTCCAGTCCCTCCAGTGGAGCGATCATGCCTGCATAGCAGTGACCGGGAAAGTTATGGTTACCGATCGGACCGGGGCGTCGATCACTGGGCGGTGCTTTGCGATCCGCCGGGATTTCCTTGCCTTGTTTGATTTGTGTCTCGGTCCACTTGGCGTGTTGCTCGATACGTTGTTTCCGGTCAGCCTCGGCATCCCACTGAGCAACCTGCTGATCAAAGTCCGCTAGCTTGGCCTTCGTTGTCTCACTGTCCAGTTTCCGCAGCACGTCCAGAGGTGTCCAAGTTTCAACGGTCGTGCCACCACGCGAAACATCAATCACACCGATGGGAACCTGGCTGGCCATGTGAATCCGACGGGCGAAGACATAGCCGATCGCCGACAAATCGCGTGCGATTTCCGGCGTGCACTCGTCCCAGTCCCCTTTACGGAAGTGTCGTCCGAACCAACCGCTCCACTGGTGCATGCGAGGAAAGCTCTGCTTCGCGTCAGGGCCCATTGCATGAGGAACGGTCAGGATTCGCATGTTCGGAAAATTCGCAGAGACGATTTCCAGATTGCCATTTTCAACCTTGGCCAGTTCGAACTCCATGTTGCTCTGACCGCCAAGAATCCAAACGTCGCCGACAAGAACATTCTCCAGCGTCACCTTTGTTTCGCCACTGGTCAGCGAAACCGTTGCTGGCTGATCGTTCGCTGGCATCGCGGGCAGCGTCAGTGTCCATTTGCGATCCTTGGCAACATTCGCGTGAGCGGATTGGCCATGAAACGTGGCCGTGACGTGTTCTCCGGGTTCAGCCCACCCCCAAAGCTTGATCGGCTTGTCGCGCTGGAGCACCATGTTGCTTTGGAAGACGTTACTAAAGCAGAGGCCATCGCCGACGGCAGGGAATTCGACCACGTCTTCGCGCGGCATCTTTTGCGCACTGGCCGGACCAGATGAGATCAAACCAGACAGGAGCACAGCCAGCAGGCCGGGCAGCAACAACAAACGTTTCATCAAAAAAGTCTCGGGTGAGCGACGTGAGGCGGGAAAGGATGCGTATTGTAACCGAACCATGAAATCGCGTGTTTGAAACGCGACCGGTCCAGCCAGCAGTTCAGGCGTTTTGGAGTTAGCCACGGTGTGTTCATGGCGTCTGGATCATTCCGACGTCTGGTAAACGCAGGCGGTTGGCGTTGCCAACCACTTCAGTCACGGTAGGAACGGCCGTTTCCGGCCGCCCCCCGCACAGATCCGTACTTGAGTGTTGTCTCATACGGCTCCTGCCTTGATTCGGGCGCGAAATCGTTGATCTGGATACGGGTGGCGTACCTTGGCGTGAGGGAGGTAGGTCAGCAGCAACCGTTTCATGCGAGGCCAAGGCCAGCGATGCCGTTGGCTGCGACGACAAAGCGTACGCAACCATAGTCGGCTAACCTCGTCTCGAAATCGACGTAGGCGGCTCACATTGCCTGGGACGGCATAGTAGGCCAGCCAGCCGCGGACCACACTACCCAGCCACCGACCTTGTTGGCCGACTGACTGGTGTCGCCGACGACGAAGCTCCGCCTTGATTGCCGAGAGGGTACGAGCCATCCGGCTCGCGATCGTCTCGCGGCGAATCATGAACCATCCCGTCTTTGGGCTGGTATCACAGCGGTGCGTGAAACCGAGAAAATCGAACGTCTCCGGTCGACCGTCTCCTCGCTCAGATCGACGCTCGATCGCATAACGACCAAACTCGAGCAAGCGAGTCTTTTCGGGATGAAGCTCAAGGCCGAACTTCCCGAAACGTTCCCGGAGTGCTTCCAGGCACATTTCAGCATCAGCTTTGCTCTCAAACCCAATCACAAAATCGTCGACGTACCGAACCACAACGACGTCCTTGCGGCCGCGCTGTCTTCGCCAGTGGTCAATCCACAAGTCCAACACATAGTGAAGATAGATGTTCGCAAGCAGCGGCGAGATCACCGCTCCTTGCGGAGTCCCCACCGTCGTCTTGGACCACTCACCGTCTTCGCTGACACCGGCTCGAAGCCATTTTCCGATCAGACGGAGACTCCGTTTGTCGCTAATGCGATGCTCGATGAACTTCATGAGCCATTGGTGGTCCACGTTGTCAAAGAAGCCTTTCACATCGGCGTCCAGAATCCAGTTCACCTTTTTGCTGCTCACGCCGACACACAACGCATCGAGTGCATCGTGAGCGCCGCGACCAGGACGGCCACCATAACTGAATCCGAGAAAATCCTGTTCGTAGATGCACTGCATGACCCACCCGGTTGCCTTTTGGACAATCTTGTCCTCCAGGGCCGTGATGCCGATCGGACGTTGCCGGCCATCGGCTTTGGGAATGTAGATTCTCTTGGAGGGCTTCGCTCGGTAGGCACCCCGGTGAATACGACCGTGTAGAGCCTCAATCGAGGCTTCTCGGTCTTGCTCGTACTGCTGCCAAGTCACCTCGTCGATGCCCGCTGCGGCAGATTTCTTCAAATCATCGAAGGCCTCGTGCAGCAGGGGAACGTTGATGTGATGCAACAGGTTCTCGAACTTCAACGCAGGACAGTCCCGCGCTGTTTCGCGCACACCCAGCAGCCCGCGAGAACGACGCTTGGTCCGACTCGAAGTTCGGGGTCGATCGTGCTGCGAGGTGCTCATCTTGGCTGAGTCCCTTTCCTCGACAGACTCCGCGGCCGGTTCAGTTCCGGCGTTGTTCGCCTGTGTCGGCAGTACTATGGACTCATCCGACTTCCGATCAGCGTTCATGGCAGCCTTTCCCGCTGGACGGTTCGCTGCCCGCACTGGATACTTGCCAGTGGCCGATCGGATCTCCCGGTTCTCGCGATTGAGATTTCCACGCATGCGCAGGTTCTCGTGACTCCGCCGTGTCCGATGGGTTCTCGCCTAATGACGAACCCATCGGTGTTGCCTTCCCCATAGAGGGACCAGGTCGGCACACGGAAGTTCAGATTTCGGAGCTCAATAGCTGGCCTGCGTTTCCCCCCTTGTCGGACGCTCAGCACAGATCGGTTACCCTCTCTGCACCTCCGATGGAGGCCATAGCAGTTGGCTAGACTTTCTACGTAGGACACTTTCATTCCCTATCTCAATCCGGTTTTATCCCGGCACTCCCCTCACCTCGCTAACGCTCGACTCTCCCGCAAGCGGGAGAGTGCAGTCAACGAATGGTCGAGGGTTCTGTTACGGCTGGTTGGCGTTGCCAACCGCTTCACTCTCACCTCGCTTAGGCTCAACTCTCCCGTCGAGCGGGAGAGTGCAGTCTACTTGGCGGCTAATCGATGAGGCGTTGGGTCAGGCCCTGATACGCGTCGATGCGGCGGTCTCTTAGAAATGGCCAATGAGTCCGCACGACATCAATCTGCTCTAACTGGCAATCGGCGACCAATGTCGCCGGGTCGTCATGATTGGCTTGTTGAATCACTCGGCCATTGGGATCAGCGATAAAGGAACCGCCCCAAAAATCGACGTCCCCTTGCTGGCCAATTCGATTCGCAGCGACGACGAACAAACCGTTGGCAACCGCGTGAGCCCGCATCGATGTCTGCCAAGCTGAAAACTGGTCGTCGCCAAACTCATCACGCTCGCTTTGAATCCAACCAATCGCGGTCGGGTAAAGCAAGATCTCGGCCCCGGCCAACGCCATCAACCGCGCCGCCTCGGGGAACCACTGATCCCAGCAAATCAAGACACCAAGCTTGGCGTAACGGGTTTGGATGGGCCGAAACCCCAGGTCTCCCGGGGTGAAGTAAAACTTTTCGTAGTACAGCGGATCGTCCGGGAGATGCATCTTGCGATAGATCCCTGCAATCGAGCCATCTGCGTCAACGACCACGGCTGTATTGTGATACACCCCTGCAGCGCGCTTCTCGAAGATCGGCACAACGATCACGGCAGCCAACTCCGCCGCAACAGCCTGCATGCGCTGGACCGTGACACCGTCGACCGGTTCAGCATACTGGAAATTTACATGATCTTCCGCTTGGCAGGGGTAAGGCATTCCCACCAGCTCTTGCAGACAGATCACCTGCGCATGCTGTTCACTGACACACTGGCGGATCATCTGCTCGGCGACGTCCAGCGTTGCGTCACGTGAACCGGCAAATGGCATCTGCAAGGCAGCAACAGTGACGACTCCAGGATTGGCAGGCATCGGGTTTTCCTCAGTTGAAAAATGACCGGGGATGCGTAGACTGCGAGGGACGAATCACCGCCCTGTCAAAAACAACAGAGCCACCAGCCAACGCACACGACCAGAATCCTCGGGGCCGCTGAGCCAATTTCCCGCCCGTGCAGGGACTCTGAAAGGACGGCGATTCTGATTCCTCCATTGTCCAGAGAAATCTGCCCATGACGAGAGGCCTGACATGGAAATTCAATTCGTCGGAGCTGATTCCGTACCGCCAACACAGGTTATAGGATGACCATGGAGTTAATTCTCGTCACCGGCACCGGCACGGACGCGGGTAAAACCTACGTTGCCGCCCAGATCGCCACGCAATGCCGCGGCAACGGTCACCGCGTTGGCGTTTACAAGCCCGTGGCCAGCGGTTGCGCTGAGGAAACGGACCAGCAAGGACACACGCAACGTCTTGCCACCGACGCCACAGAGCTGTGGCAAGCGGCCGGCAACCCCAAGGACATCGACTGGGTTTGCCCTCAACGGTTCCTGGCACCGCTGGCGCCCGATCTAGCGGCTCGACAAGAAGGCTCGTCGGTCAATGAAGCCACGCTGGTTGATGGTGCCAAACGCTGGATTGGACACTGCGATTGCCTGATCATCGAAGGTGCAGGCGGACTGATGAGCCCGATCTCCGACCGCTGGCTGAACCTGGACTTCTTTCGCAACCTGGAAACGGAAATGCAGCAACACGTTAGCGCCAGATCGATCGTGCTGGTCTCAGAAAACCGCTTGGGAGTGATTCACGACGTGCTGTCTACACTGTTGGTGGCCAAGCAAAACGAATTGCCAGTGCAAACGGTGGTGCTGTCAAACACCACGCCCCACGGAGCACTCGCCCGGCAGAGTAACCTAACGCAGTTGCAAGATTGGATGGCCAAGCAAGGCCACCATCAAGCCAACGTGTTGGAGTTAGGCTATGGAGGCGATTTGCCCGGATCAGCGATTCACGCGCTGTAAGCGTTTGGTTGAGGATTGGGAGCGCGCGACAGATGGTGCGTGCAAGCAATTCGTTTTTTGCTGCGTGCAAGCACGGCACCCTACAGGGCGTCACGGCGCGAGGCGTGCTTAAGCGCTACGGCGGGTCATTCGGGTGCGTCGTCTTTTGGGCTTGGCTTCTAAATCAAATGATTTTGGCGCGGGTGCACTGCCTCCGCCGACAGACATGGCTTGAATCTCGCCCAGGTACTCTTGCCTAACCTGAGGGTCCTGAATGACCTCGTCGGGCGTGCCGTCGATCAAGACCTGTCCTTGATAGATCACATAGCAACGATCGACGGTGCCTAAGATATCCATCGCAGCGTGATCGGTGATCAGGACGCTGATGCCACTGTCACGCAACTGTTGAATCACACCACGAATCTGTTGAACGGTGACAGGGTCAATCCCCGCAAAGGGCTCGTCCAACATCACGATCTTGGGATCCGACACCAAGCAACGAGCGATTTCCAATCGACGTCGTTCGCCACCGCTCAGACCAGCGGCTTTGTTTTTCCGGATGTGTGTGATCTTGAACTCTTCCAGCAACTGGTCGGTTCGCTCTTTCCGCTGCACGCGGTTATAGCCCAGCAACTCCAGCATCGCACTAATGTTGTCTTCGACCGAGAGCTTTTTAAAGACACTGGGCTCCTGAGGCAAATAGCCCATGTGCCCATCACGCGCTCGCTGAAACATCGGCCAATCGGTCACATCCTGACCGCCCAGGCACACACGACCGCGATCCGGACGTACCATGCCGCAGATCATGCGAAAACTCGTCGACTTGCCCGCACCGTTGGGACCTAACAATCCAACGATCTCGGATTTGCCAACACGCAGGTTCACGCCATCGACCACAGTGCGACGGCCGTATGTCTTTTTCAGATCCGTCGCCTCCAGAATTGGCGCGTAGGGATTGCTGGTGGAGTCCGTTGTAGATTCCAGTGAATCGAAGTCCATTTCGGTGTTTCCCACAGTGGAGGAACGACTGGATAAAGTCATGTGAAGGATCCGGGCAAGGCGACACGTGCCGTGCTGCCTTGGTGACCGATGCCCTGTTACGCCATGCGGTGCCAAAGCCAACGCATCACTCGATCAGACGAAAACGTCCAAAGTTCGGCATCGGGATTGTACCAGACCACGGGTGCGGCCAGAAGACAAATAACGCCTTCCCAATCATCAACTCACGAGGAACGTACGTCGCATCGCTGTAGCTGTAAGCGTCATCATGATAGCGTTCGGGCAGACGCGGCCCGAAGCGACCTCTGCCCCAGCAGCGAGCGTCGGCACTTTGCGGGCTGTTGTCGCCCATCGTGAAAAACTGATCGTCGGCAAGCGGGAATTCCGTTCGCCGCCGCAGACTCCAAAAGTTCGTCTCCAACCACAGCGAAGGGTTCTCATAGACTCGCAAAAACTGATGCAGGCCGTCAAAGGGGTAATCAATGATTTCGGGGCCAGCCTCTTTGGAGCTGATGTAGTACTTGTCGCGATGGAGCACCACATGATTGACCGATGCTTTCCCGCCTCGCACCGCCAAAGCCACGGGAGCCGCATCAAGCGGATTGCCATTGTTTTCAAAACGCGGGTAACTTTCCGCCCCCGTTCTCACCTTGTCACCCTGATAGGTCGTCGGTCCATCACACGAAATCTGGCTGCCATCGATCCACAGCAAGAGCTGATTATCAAAGTTGCTCAGACGGACCGAAAACGAATCACCTGCACGCAGACCGGTCGACGCGGTGACTTGATCGACGGTGGCACCCTCCGGCCCATCAAAGGCACTTAATCGCTGACCCTCCAGCAACAACTGCAAGGTCGCTTGACCGGTTTTTAGATCGATCACGCACTGGTGCAACACGCCTGCTTCGACAAGCTCGACGACAACTTCTTCGCTGCCGGGTCCGGTGGAAAGTTCGGCCTCAACCATTAGGTCGCCAACCCAGTGGCGTCCGCTGTGAGCACGAGCTTCATCATCGGCATCAAAGTTAAATCCATTGAACTGCTGGAGCGGACCGCCAGAGACATAGTCTTCTGCAAAGTCGCGACCGCCAGAAAACAAGCCTCGCTTGGGCTGTCCGGCATAGACGGTTTTCTGGCGAACGTTGTAGAACGAATTGTAGGCGTAGAAATCAGTGATCGCACGTCCATCAAAAGGACGCGCATCTGGAATGGGCTTGCTGCCTTTGGCCGCTGCCCACTGGTCGCTGGTTGGGAAATCGTGGTAATACCGCATCCAGTGACGCTGCTGTGGCGACTGAGTGCTATCCAGCTGGGCCTTCAGACCCTCCGCTGTGCGTTCGATCTGCCACGATCCAGTTGGCGGAGTTTCCAATCCCGGTTGCCAAGCCTGCATCCGCGTGGGCAGCTCGGTTCCGACGAACGCCTGGGGCTGAAACGCCGAGTCGTAAACCAGATGCCGCATCGCCATCAGCTTATCTTCTGGCTTGCGAAGAATCATCGCGTCTTTGGAACCATCCAAGGGCCGCGAATAAAGATCGCCGTGGTAAATCTCCAGGATCTCGTTCGGCAATCCCACCAGGCGTTTGATGAAATTCCGCTTGGGATTGGTTGGCGTTTTAAAGACCACCACATCCCAACGATCAGGGTCGTGCATGGCGTAAGCAAACTTGCTGACCAAAATGCGATCACCGCTAAAGGTTTTGTCACCGCTTTCGTTCGCCAAATCCAGACTGTTTGGATATCGGCAATTGGGACAGTCACCACCGACGACCACCGACATGGCCTGCTCTTCGATGCTGGCACCGATCTGGAACCGCTGGCCGCATTCCTGGCACCAGATATCCTTATGAGCCCCCATCAACGCCGGCGCCATCGAACCGGTGGGAATCACAAACACCTCGAACACGAACAATCGAACAAACATTGCCAGAATGAAAGCAACAACGATCGCCTCAACCGTCTCTCGCTGTCCGGCAACGCGAATCGAATCAGCGAACTGCTTCTCTTTGGATTCGATCGGCTTGGATTTGCTGGGTGGTGACGTCTTGGCCGCAGAGTGTTTGACATCTTCGCCAGACGTCGCGTTGGCGCTGGCCGTGCCCTCTGGTACCGCTGAGGAGGCCGCCGATTGAGCATCGGTGGTCGCCTTCTTGGCGGGTGTGCGGCGCGTTGGCTGGCGTTTTCCTGGTCGCTGATTCTTAGCCATAAATGATCTTAAAAAAACGGATCCGTAAAGCAGACGGCATTTCAATGGTACTTCAAAACGGGCAGGCTCCCGGGGCTCACTGACCAGAACCCGAAATAAGCGTGCCAACGGCACCGGTCTGCTTGCCTGATCTCCTGACAAAACGTCGCGATGGAGGCGTGATGCCAACGGAACAACCCTGAGGGCAAACGCTCACCGCTCAGCATTCAACGTCCCGCAGCAGCACCGCTTCACCAACTGGCCGCTAGCTAAATCGGGTGTTTTGATTCATACTTCAAAGTTGTGATTTCACTGTTAAATCGAAGCACATGGTAGCGACTTCTGCGTCGCGATGTAACTTCGATTCAGCCTGGTAAATCTTGTCTCCGATCGAGAAAAAAGCGGGATTGAGGCAGAGTTTGCTGATTCAAATCGATAAAATGGATGTGACCTGCGATTTTTTTTCTCCCGCGTTCACGTTCACCACACCTCTGCGAAATCTGTGAAATGCTGAGTTCAACGCCCTCAACGCCCCCAACTTGTACCGGGGATCAACAGCCCTTGTCGCTTTCCACAGCGTTTCACCGGCTGCCGGGGATCGCGGCGGCCTGGTGTCCGCGAGGCCGTTGGCGAAGCATGCGAGTGGCGCTGACTGGACTCGCCCTGTCGATGCCTGCGGTTTCAGCCCAGGAAAGCCCTGCCCTGAATAGCACGCCAGCCCAGAACAGCACGCCAGCCCAGAAATCTCCACCATCGCGTCTGGATCCGTCCAAGTCCGTTCAAGTGATGGGGAAGCCGGCCGAGCGCTCGGTCAGTGAACTGATCGAAGATCTGGGAAGCCCCAGCTACCATGCGCGACGCCGTGCCAAGCAACGCTTGCGACTGCTGGGGCTAGAGGCCTTTGACGCCCTGCAGAGAGCCCAACAAGAAAGCGACAACACCGAAGTCATCATTGCCGCTGAATACCTGGTGGCCAGTTTCACACGTTGGGCACTGGCATCGGATCCTCGCCCCGTGGTTGAACTGCTCTCTGATTACGGCAGTCTCACGTCCGCAGAACGCGTCTCACGCATCGAACTTCTGGCTGGCCTTCCGGATCGCAACGGGCTGAGCGCGTTGGCTCGATTGGCTCGCTTTGAACCCTCCCAAAAGAATCGCCAGCGCGCCGCGATGCTGATTATCAAACAGCCCATCGAAGGGACTCCCGAGCGGCGACTTGCGCTGGCCAAGGAAATTCAAACCACGCTCAAGGACGACCGCTCACTGACCTCCACTTGGTTGCTCGCCTACGCCAACGATCTACAGCAAGCCAAATTTACCGTTGCCCCCTGGGAACGACTGATCCAGAACGAGCGGAGGCGACTGAATAAAGGGCTGGATTCCGCGGTCACTGCGGCCTCTGTCACCGAATTGGTTCGCACCATTGCCGGGCGAGCGGCTCGCGAGGGCAGCGTGCAGGCGGCGACCGATCTGGCGGTCAGCAATTTGGATTTGGTCACACCGACCAGCAAAGACCTTGCAGACCATTGCGATTGGGCGCTGTACAACGGGCTGGGTGCGGTTGTCAGCGAACTGTATCAGATGCACCCACTCACGTTCTCTAAGAACGCAGAACTGCTCTATTCCGCTGGCCAAGCACTGGCGGAACAAGGCCAGCAGGCCAAAGCCGAATCACTCGCTTCGGCCGCTCGCAAGTTGTCTCCCTTCCCCGAAAAGAAGGATGACGAAACGGGAGTCGCAAGCTCTCAAGTGCTGGACAATCTCGCCAAAACGCATGGATTCACAGCAAAGTTGCTGGAAAGTCGCGGCATGTTTGACTGGGCCGAGGCAGAGTACAAACTGATCGTTGACCATGGCGGCAGCGAAACCAAGTACGGCTTGATTGGCACCTTCGACCTCGCTGAATTCTATTCGCAACACCAACGGCATCAGGAAGCAGTCGATGTGCTCAAGGATGCAGAGGAACGATTAAGCAAAGACCACGAAAAACACCAGGAACTTAGCAAGCTCGTCAAAGCCTCCTACTTCCAAAGCATTGTTGCTCGTGAGAAAGCCTACGCCTTGCTGCAAAAGGGACAAGACGACCCGCAAATGGTCAAAGAAGCCAAAACTCTCCTGAGGACCGCTTTCGATAAGAGAAGCACGGACATTAACATCCTGATCAAGCTCTATCGACTGGACGATGGTTCGGACAATGGGTACACCAGTTACGTCCAATCACGAATCGCCAGCTTCATCAAATCGTATGACTCGAAGATCCGTTCCGCCGAGGCGCAGATCGCAGCGAATCGAAACTTCTATCGCGACTTGCTGGCCCAATACTTCAATGACTACGCCTGGCTGGTTTGCAACACCACAGGCAATTACCAACTGGCTCTCGAACGCAGTCTCAAGTCAATCGAACTTGCTCCACGTGGTGAACGTGATCAGATCGGCGCTAGACAGGACACCTGTGCTCGATGCTACTTTGCTTTGGGCGACCTGGACAACGCGATCAAGACTCAAAAGCGAGCCCTTGAGAATTCACCGCACGATCCCTCGCTGAACCGGCAACTCAAAGAGTTTCAAGACGCAAAAGCAAAACAATCTGCCGGCACCGCGTCGTAGGATGGGCTCCTTTTCCACTTGCCAGTGACAACCTGCACCGATCTCCGCCCCGTCACATTTGAACCTGACTCTTGAGCTGCTGATAATGAGGCTGCAGTTCCGAAGAGCGTTCCAGATTGATCTTACGGAACGTTTTGGCCGCTAAATCTGGTCGCTTCATGACCTGCAACTGAATTCGCGTCAGCATGATGCCAGCTCGATTGGCCAAGCTCTGCTGCTGTTCCAAAATGACAGCCAGCGGTCGAATCGCATCCATGTATTGCTGGGCATCTGACAGAGCGCTGGCATAGCGCATCAACAGGTCTTCCGACAAGCCGATCGACAATCCTAACGCGTCAGCTTGTCGAAACGCTTCGTTAGCCGATGGCAACGACGCCGCCCCGGCTAGATTCTGACTGAAAACCGAAGCCAGCTCTCCCAACCTGGAATCTGCTTGCGCTTGCTTGATACGTTTGGCGATCGAAGCGTCGGTCTGCACCCGCTGTTTGTCTCCTCTCCCAAAGCCGCGTTTCCTGGACTGTACCGACGCGCGTGCTTCGGCGGCGCCACTGCCAGCAACAGGATGCGACTGGCTAGCAGACGGTTTCGATTGATTGGAGTTCATTCCAATGCGGCCTGCAAGCGTTACATCGCCGCCGGTAACCCGCAGCGCTTCTTCGATAGGGTTCGCGTCCTGCCTTTCGTTGGCTTGATTTGCTTGGCGCTGTCGCTCGCTGTACAAGATCGGATACTGTTGCAGCCAAGGATTTTTGGTAATCAGATCCCAGCCTTCGCAATCCACGCGAGCGGTTCGCAAATACCAGACCGCAACTGGAGCTCCCAATGCGGCGCCCAGCAAGTGCCCCATCGACCCCGACAAGCCAAATCCGGAAAGAAACACCGAGGCGATGTCAAGGACGTTATAGATAATGGCCACCGTTAAGATCCTGGCCTCAAACGTCCCGGCAATGATCCACATGATCCAGTACCAGAAGGTGACTTCGTTCTCGGGTGCCCAAAAGAACGCGATGATCATCAGGCTGCTGATCGCAGCGGAAGCTCCCAACAAGAACGCTTCTGATCCGACACAGAATCCAACCACTTGCATGATTGCATTGACCAGCACTCCGGCCGACAAATAGATACCAAGAGTTTGCAAGCTACCGATTTTGCCTTCGACCACCACGCCGAAGACAAACAGAAAGGCCAGATTTCCCAACAGGTGCCCCGGCCCCGCGTGCATGAACAGTGCCGTGAACCACTGCACGGGGTTCACGGTGCTCATGTCAACCATCAAGCCTTCGAAGCCCTCTGGGCTAAGGTCCCCGTTATAGAGCGCGACGAGCGTGCCGATAAACGTTACCAGATTGACCACGATCAGGCTGACCGTGGTAATCGGCAAGTGATAGAGCGGCGCGTCGGTGCCGACGGGGACAAAAATCATTGGCCAAGATATTCCACGTAAACGAAGTAGGCACCGAAGATCTCATCTTTCTTCGTCTGGAACTCGGCCCAAAGTTTAGTGGTTTGAGGCGCAGCAAACTTCAATTTGAAGCTGACTTCTTTTTGATCTGGAGTCAAAGGCGCTGATTGCTTTTTGCCAGCAATGCGAAGATTCGCCCGAACCGCTGAAACCGCTTTGCCAGGAGTCTCACGAAAGGCGCGAGCACCGGGAACGCCCGAACCGGCTGGAATTGCGGTCGAGATGGTCTTGTCGATCTCGGTCGGCCAGCGGCGGAGACGAAATTCGTAAGTACCGGGTTTGGTGATGTTGACGTTCCAGAAGCCCGTGTTAGCGTCACCGTTCATCGCCGCGCGAACCTGGCTTTGATTCCAAGGCGTCATCCGCGTGGTGATCCAGTCGTGACTGGTCAGACGAGCGGGGTTGTCAGCCGGATTGCCCAGATGAATCGCCGTGGACTGCTTGAACGTTGGCAGAAGTTCGTCCCACCATTGATCATAGAAATCGGTCAGACGGGCAACGACCTTTGGATGCTGCTCGGCGACGTTTGTCTTTTGACCGGGATCCTTGTTGATGTCATACAGTTCTTTGCCGTTGCACAATCGCCACTGATCCGTCATCACGGCGCTTTTGCGCCACTTGATCGGATCTTTGACCCGCTGAGAGTCCGTCACTAAGATACGATCCGGCCACTCAGTGGCTCCGCCCTGGATCAAGGTGCTGATGTCGACGCCATCGAATTTGACTTTCTCTGGTGCAGTCAATCCACACATCTCAATCAGCGTTGGCAACACATCGACATAGCTGGTAATCATGTCGACATCGCGCCCGTCATCAAGCCCTTGTTCAGGCCAGTGGACAAAGAATGGAACACGATGGCCACCGTCATATTCACTGCCTTTGGCCCCGCGCATGCCATCGTTGAAGACTTTGGAACCCGACGAAGTGCCGTTATCGGTGGTAAAGATAAAGATCGTGTTGTCACTGATGTTCAGTTCGTCCAGCAATTCACGGAGTTCACCGACGTTCTGATCGATGTTCGCAATCATCCCGTAGAAGTTGGCCAAATTCTCTTTTTGATCAACGTAGGGCTTGCTGAATTCCTCTGGCGAGTGCATCGGACCGTGAGGAGCATTGGTCGCGATGTACGCCAGGAACGGCTCCTTCTTTTCGGCGGAATCGCGAATGAATTTGGTCGCATAATCAAAGAACACATCGGTGCAAAATCCTTTGACCGGTGTGATCTGACTATTATGCCAATAAGCGCCGTCAAAGTACGCGTTGTCCCAAACATCGGGCGTTTGCCCCACGCCACCACCGCCGTGCCGCATGACTTCTTGAAAGCCGCGATCTTCCGGACGGTAGGGGAAATTGTCCCCAAGATGCCACTTGCCGAACATTCCCGTTCGATAGCCAGCGTCGGAGAACACGTCGCCCATGGTGACTTCATTCTCACGCAGCATGCTGCGTCCCATAATCGTATGCCATACACCCGTTCGATTGGTCCAGTGCCCGGTCAGAAACGCTGCACGCGTCGGCGAGCAAGTGGGTGCGACATGGTAATCGGTCAGTCGCACTGATTCGGAGTGCAAGCGATCAAGCTGTGGCGTTTTCAGGATGGGATTGCCGTGGCAGGAAAGGTCTCCATAACCTTGATCGTCGGTGATGACGATCACAACATTCGGTTGCGTTTGCTTGGACTCAGCCCAGGCCGATCCCACCGTCAACCAAGCCACCACGGCGATTGAACAACACAGCCGGGTCAGCGGGGCTTGAAAGAACGATCGGTCTGTCTTCGTCAGCTTTGAACGAGCGGACGACAAAGAGTCGGGGGATTTGACAGGCATAAAGAGTTGGTGAGGAAAGGAGGGAAGGGAAGCGGGCCTTTCGCGCAGCGGCAGGCCTTCGGTTTTCAGTGGGCGGCTTCCGTGCGCCAGTTGATCAGTCCTGTGAAGTCGCCCAGCCAATCTAAACGGCCCGATTCACAGCGCATGGCGATCACGCCAGCTGACATGTCACATGATGCACGATTCCACGGCGAATCAAGCGTCTTCGACGCCGGTTCAAACGCGATTGCTTTGGAAGAACAGCCCGCCAGCTGCAGCTGCCATGATAATCAAAATGATGAACGGACCGAGTCGTCCTTTGGGCTTCTCAAACACAAAGACAAAGAGATAAAGCAGTGTCATGCACAGAAAGCCTTTGGTCTGATCCACTCGGAATCCTTCAACGATTAGTTTGACCCAGGCGCCAAAGGCGACAAA
Source organism: Stieleria bergensis (assembly GCA_007745635.1). Taxonomy (GTDB): domain Bacteria; phylum Planctomycetota; class Planctomycetia; order Pirellulales; family Pirellulaceae; genus Stieleria; species Stieleria bergensis. The sequence goes on along the minus strand of CP036272.1, from coordinate 3,183,429 downwards.
GGCGCAGGCGGTGCCGGAGAGACCAAAGAAGGTTGCCAGCGCGTTGAACCCGCCCATCGATCCCGTTTCATCGGTGACCTGCATGACAGTGATCACGCCCAAGCCGGCGCCGCTGAACATGATGAATAAAATCAGCAACAGCCCCCACCACGGCAGTCCCGCTCCGGAGGTCATGCGGCGCTGCATTTCAACGTCAGACTTCATGTTGGCTTCGGCACGCTGCAATTGCATTTCGCTCAGCGGCACATCGACGCCAGCGACTTGGTGACCGCCAATCCGTTCACCCGTCGATCGATTGAAGCCGCAACCGGTACACAACACTGCGTTGGGAGCCATCGTGGCACCACAAGCAGGACAAGCCGAGTTGACGTTGGTTTCAAAACCTTCTTCGTCAAACAAGTTGCCCAGCGCTGGTTGATTCATTGCCGGCTGTGCTGGTGTTTGCGGAGGCATTGGTTGGGCAGCTTGGGCTGCCATGGGCGCCGCTGCAGCGCCTCCACCGGGGACCTGAATTGCAGCGCCGCAGCCCGGGCATTTGACGGCCTTGCCAGCAAACTGCTCCTTGACTTGCAGGCGTTTGCCACACGAACACTGAATTTGAATTGGCATCAGAGAAGATTAAATCTGGGGGCGGAAAAGCTTGGCCAACCCAGCGGAAACAGACAAAACGGCAGCATGCGTTCCGCAAGGTGAATCGCCGGGATTGTGACGATCCCGATTCTAGCTGTCCACCGCCCGATTGTCCGCTGCGGAGCACTCGGGAAAGCCAATTTCACGCTTTTTTCGGACCGATTGTAGTGCTGGTTTGACGAAGGTCTTCCCGCCAAACGGGATGCCAATCACCTAGACAGCGTCTCGCAACCGGTCCGTGAAATCCGGAAACGCGGATCGGACCCGAGTCCAATTGGGAATCGCCTCGGCGCCATTAGGATCGAGCTGATACAGCTCTGCGGACGTCGTGATACAACTTGCGAAGGCATCAATCATGATCTCTTCGTCATGGCGGTTGTATGCCACGTTATTCACGCGAGCGTCGGCAGCGTACTGACGGATGCAGTCCTGGGCGCTCCTCAAGAACAGACTGCGTAGGGTGATGAAGGCGTCGCTGGTCAGGACAATTCCTTGACTAGCCAAAGTCCGATAGACGGTGGTCAGAATGTCGATCGCCATCTTCATCAGCCCTGCCTGCTTGTTCTCCAGCGAGGCCGACTGGTGCTTGTGCTCGTACAACCGGCAAAGGTCAACTTGACAGACGCGCTTCAGTGACGTGTTGCGGAACACTTCAGCCAACGTCCCCACTTCCAATCCCCAGTCACTGGGGATCCGGTTAGAACGGGCCAAGTTGCGCGTCAACGAAAACTCGCCCGCCAACGGATAGCGAAAGTTTGCCAGGTATTCCAAAAACCGATTGGTGGGATACAACTGCACCAGCGCTCGCAGCAACGGAGCGACCAGCAAACGCACCACGCGACCATGCATGCGGTCCGTCACGCGAGCATAGTAGGCCTTGCAAAATTCAAAGTCCAAGGCCGGATCAACCATGGGCAAGCATAGCCGCGACAACAGCGTGCGGTCATAGTCCACGATATCACAATCGTGCAACACAAAGACATCGATTCGAGGATCCGCCAGCAGGTAACCAAACGCGGTCCACACACTTCGCCCTTTCCCAGGCGTCGACAGCGGCAAGCCAGCATCAATCAGTTCTTGATACAGAGCTTGCACCTTGGGACCATCTGTCCAAAGCACCTTACAGCGATCGCCCAACGGAGCCACCTTCTGGAGCGTTTCCTGGTAGTCCGATTCGTCTGGTGCGACACCCAAACTGACGACGATCGTGTCAACGTAATCGGCCGCCGAGAGTTCTTGCACAATTCGATCAAACGGTTCCGCTCGCATGTCCGAGGCCGTCACCGGCAGAACCAAACCGACATTGGAGTGTCGCGTGGCGCTGCGCATCATCTCTTCAAGTTGATCCAGCTCGCTGGTGCGCAAATCGTGAATCGTCGTGATTAAATTGTGTTGAAAGAAATCTGGCACGCGGAACTCCTATGGGTGACACGAAATAGCAAGGCGACCGAGTCACGTTGCTCAACCGGCAGGCATCCGGAAAGTGTCTTGCTGATGAGAGCACCTGTGCTTGCAACGAAGCACAACAGTCCTGCAACAAGAGACTCGACTCCTCCGCCTCTGGAATCGCCGCCGTCCGCTGGTCTGCCTCGCCAGCAGGCGAGACATGACTGGACTCGGAAGTCACCGGTCAATTTTGCCTTGTGTTGCGAGATTGCTCAACAGGGCTGACCGCGTGCGGGGACTTGTCCGCCATGAGAACCGATAACGGTTGGATTATTTACCGCAAGAAGAGGATCACTGGCCCACAAAGGGATTCCGTTTCACCACGAAATCGGCCGGTGGAGGCTTGGGCAAGGCCAGAGTTTCCTCACTGGCACACAGCTGCACCCATTCGGAGATCTGGTCGGCATCCATGTAACCTGTCAGGTCCCCAACCACGCGTCCATTTTCAATCAACAGCATCCGCGGGATTCCTTGCACCTCAAAAACGGCCGCCAGTTCCGGTGCCTGGTCGGTGTCCACCTGAAACACGCGAATCGGCAGATCCGAGCGTTCAACTTTGGCCAATTCTGGCTTTAAGGCCTGGCAGGGACCACACCAGTCGGCGCCAAACTTAAGCAACAGCAACGGGGCCTGTGGATCGCTGGCAGCACTTCCCAGGGTCGACGTCAGGGCCGTCTGTTTAAATTCAGACAACTCATACGACGTCTTGCCGTCAGACAGGTTGGGACCGATGCCACTGCGAACGAAGGAAACCAGTAACAGTCCAACGAGCAGGATGGCAAACAGAGGGATTGGATTCTTCATCAGTTCTGCAATCGTTGGCGGACAGGGTTTCGGCAAACGCCTGATGGGTTTGGCCCCAGCAAAGCATCGAGTTCTCACTAGCATAACATGGCACAAACCACGCTTGATCCGCCACCAAGAGGGAGATTTCTGGTGAATTCCAAATACGGCTCTCCGTCATAGCACACCTGATCCGGAGGGGGCGCCTACTTTCCCGCCAACGCCATGTCGTCCAAGAGACGGGGCAGTTGCCGTAGCAAATACCGAGGCAATACCGCCAAGACTTGTCCGGACGCCTGATCCACCGCGACACCCGCAATGACGGCTTCTTGCAGCCGGGCTCCGCTGATGACCTGCTGAATGCGATCAGCAACCGCCTGAGGGTCGTCGCTCTTGATCCAGAAGATCACCGGTAACCGATCATACGTCGCTTGGCTTCCGATCCACCAGTGTTTGTCATCAACGATTCGCGTCTGTAGTTCGATGGGTGACAACATCCGTTTAAGCATGGTGCCCGCGTTGTCGTCAGCGGCAACATGAGGCATTAGCAAAATGCCCGGATCCAACCCCTGTGGCAAAGCATCGTTCCAGTTCACGAACAAACTGGTTTGATTGACGCTGCCCAACTGTCGGACCAGCGAACCAAAGGCGATTGGATGCAAGGGTTGGGCAATGTTTTTCCCGCGATCCAACTGCGGCCAGCCCGCGACCTGTTGCTGCAACGGACCCGCCCATTTTGCATAGGCTTGATCATCGATCTTTGTCGGGGCGGATCGAATGCGGCGAATCGCGTCACAGACCAAGGCACCGATCTGGCGTTCGCCTTCGCCAACCGGCTGTGGGCAATGTCCCGGGGGGAGCGGAGCAGGGGGGGCGACCGCTTCATCCTGCGGTGCATCGGGAACAGCGGGCAGCGGCGCGACAGCCTCAGCAGGCAACCCCAGAATCTGTTTCGCCATTGCAACGGCACTCACCACTTGATCCGAACCGGGGTCACCAAGATCGGTCAAGTCATAAAGCTCGTCGTAACGAGCGTTCATCACGTCGGGATCAGGCCGAACCACGATCGTGTGCGGCGTTGCCGAATACTCCAGATTCAGTCGGCCACAGCTCTCATCAAGCACTTGGCGAAGCGTGGTCCAACCTTTGGGGACAGGAACACGTTGATTCATGTTCACACCAACGAGATCCAATTCCACCCAACGTAAGTCAAAGGGGATATCACTGTAGTGCTGAACGATCTCTAAGAGCGGGAAAAAACGATAGCCCTCCGGAGTCTTGACCTGCAACGCGAGCCGCCCATCGAGCGAGCGTTTCAAGTTAATCGGCGGCCGCTCGGGCACGCGCTGACCCGCATCGCTTCGCTCCGCCGCCAAATCCACTTCGATCTCATCGAGCGTCTTGGGCGCCGGATCGCTGGCTTCCACCTGCACTTGTTCCAAGTCCGAGCTTAAATCCCCCAGCAAGTCCTTCAGGTGGTCGGGCAACTCCAAATCACTGGGCCCGTCTGACTCGGCGTCCCCCGCTGGGTTGGCTTCCTGGCCATTGGGTTGCTTCAGGTCGCCGGCCATCCCCTGAAGTGGACTTTGCGGCAACAACGGATTCTCGGGCAGCAAGCCGGAGGGCAGGTTCGCTGAGTTACCGTTGTCGGTCGCCATTTCTTTAGGCTTCGCCGACGGATCATCCCCGTTTTGATCCGTCTCTGGCGGATCGGCCGGCGGTTGTGGAACTGGCGGAGCTTGTTGCGGATCGCCAGTCGCGGCATCCGCTGGCGTGACGACGGGATCTTCGTCCGAGGGATCTGCATCAACGACCGCAGGATCATCCACTGCATCAACGGCAACCGGATCGGGGACGGAGGCGACCTCTTTGCCGTTGCCACGCATCATCACGGCGACCAAGATGCCGATGCTAAGCAGACTGGCGACGACAATCCCGCCAATCAAGACGGCACGGTGCGCCGTTGAGGTTTTCTGGAGATGCCAGTCGGCGGGCAGTGGCGCGGGTTCAGACTGACCGCCTTCGGTCGCAACGGGCGTTTCGCCTAGCTCTTCAACCGGCGGCGCATCGCGTTGCGATTGTTCTGGCGCCTCACCAGGCATCGGTGGCGGCAAGGGAGCGCGAGGTGCACGCAGAGCAGACGATTGCGAACCGCTGTCGGCGGCAATCGATTCTTGGGTCAACGCTTCGCTGTCGACCGAGGCATTACCCAGTGCAAAGTTGCCCGCTTCCACATCGCCATCGCCAGCCCGTTCGTTGACTCGCGGGGCCGGCTCGCTGGTTTGGTCTTCGGGCGCAGTGATCTGCACCATCGACTGACACTTTGGACACGCAACAATGTTGCCGACCAAATGGAGGTGATTCACTCGTAGCCGACTGCCACAAGTCATGCAGGGAATGGAAAACGGTGTGAAGTTCACGAATTTTGGTCTCCAAACGCCCGCTCATGAGGAGTCTGATCACAGCGAGTGTCGGCCAGCAGGGCCGAACGCTCGCCCAGACAAGGTGTCGACAAGGAAATCAATTGTAGAAGATTTTGATGAAAAACGTGCGAATTAAACGAGACTCACGAGGCGAAATGTTCACTGCAGGCAGCGAAATCCAACATTTCGTGATCTGTTTTACCCGGTTGAACGGAATCTTCGGCTGCTGCCTTCGCGTCTTTAACAAGATTGCTGTGGGCGTGGCTGACGGCCGCCGCTAGGATTGTAGAGACAGGCCGATGCTGGGCAACCAGACAATCAGCAGGAACTTGAGACTGCCCCAACAACTATTTCGATGATGCTGGATACCCGTCGTTACGACGATCGAGAGCACTTAACGTTAGCCAGTTACGCGATGCACAGTCGCGATTCGCAAGGCCGTAAGCACGATGAAGGGGAACACTCCTACCGAGGTCCGTTCGCGCGCGATCGTGACCGCATCCTGCACAGCAGCGCGTTCCGCAGGCTATCAGGCAAGATGCAAGTCTTCACCGGTGAGATGGGCATTTATCATCGCACCCGATTAACGCACACCATCGAAGTCGCTTCGATCGCTCGCACCATGGCTCGAGTGCTGCGCTTAAACGAAGACTTCACCGAAGCCCTGGCTCTGGTTCATGACATTGGTCATCCGCCGTATGGACACTGTGGCGAAGATGCACTGAGTGAATGCATGCAACGTGTCGGCGGATTCTCGCATAACGGCTTTGCGTCGGTAATCGTCGAAGAACTCGAGCAACGCTACGCTGATTTTCCTGGGCTGAATCTGACGCTAGAAATTTTAGACGGACAGGTGATTCGAGCCAACAAAGCACACGCGGCCATTGGCATCGCGCCGCTGCTGGAAGTGCAACTGGTCGACGCAGCTGACTCGATGGCCTATGACGCCCACGACGTTGACGACGCCCTGCAATTGGGATTGCTTTCCATGCACGAGCTCTCCGAGCTAGCCATTGTGCGACGGGCCCTGGAAATGATCAAACAGCGCTGCGGGACCGATCGCATTCGCCAACTGCGCCAAGCCCTCGTGCACCAATTGATCGACTTGCAAGTCACCGACTTTTTGCAAGAGAGCAGCGAACGCTTGCTGCCTTGCCAAAGTCTGCATGCCGGTGACGTCAGGCATGCTGGCGTGCGACTTGAACACAGTGACGACTTGCGCCGCGAACGCGGTGAACTGGAAGCCTTTTTATTCGACGCGGTCTACCGCCATCAACGACTCATTCCCGTCCGCCGCGCCGCCTACCATCGCGTGCAGGACATGTTTCAAGTCTTGACCGGTGACCCCAAGCGACTGCCACTGCGATTTCGACGCCGCACCGAAACACGGCCGATCGAATCCGTCGTCGGCGAATACTTAGCCGGCATGACCGACGCCTTTTGCGACACTCAGTATCGCTACGCCACCGATGGCAGCACTGGGCCGTTGGCTGACTGGTAACTGCTGACTGGTAACTGCTGACTGGTAACTGCTGACTGGTAACTGCTGACTGGTAACTGCTGACTGGTAACTGCTGACTGGTAACCAACCACCGACACTCCGCGTCCCATTAAACGCCTTCTCCTTTGACGTTCCCGCCGGTCATCCTCCGGCTGGAACGCGTTTAAATCCGACGCCAAACCGCCCGACTATTGTTTGTCGTACAGCGGCATTGGGAAATCAGATTCCACACTGCGATCGTTCACGAACGCAGTCTCCAAACGCTTGACGATCTCTGGATGATCCTTAGCCAAATCGTTGGCTTCCGACGGATCCGCCTCCAAATCGTACAACTGCCACGGGCCCGGCGTTTTCCGTAGCAGGCTCTTCCGGATCGCCTTCCACTTCCCATCACGAATCGCAACCTGCCCACCGTAACCGTTGAAGTTCCAGATCAGTGGTTTCTTGCGCTGAATGGATTCGCCTTCGATGAGGCTCACCAAGCTGACACCGTCAAGTTGTTGCTCGGGCAGTTCGGCTCCCGCAAGCTCCGTCATCGTGGGAAACCAATCCGGGAAGTAAGACGGGAAACTGTTCTCGCTGCCTGGTGTGACTTTACCGGGCCAACGCACAATGCAGGGCACTCGAATGCCACCTTCATCACAGCTTCCCTTGAAACCCTTCAATCCGCCGGCTGACTCAAAGAACGTGCACGCGGCGCCACCGATGTGAAAGTTTGGATTGCGGCCGCCATGCGTGGGGCCATTGTCCGATGTGAAGATCACGATCGTGTTGTCGCTCAATCCATGTTGCTCTAAACGGTCCAGGATCGTGCCAACGTGCTCGTCCAGATCTGAAATCATCGCCGCATAGGCCGCTCGCGGTCGCGGGTGAGGCAAGTAACCGTTGTCACCGCGATAGGGCCCGTTCTCTTTGTCCCAGGCTTCGGGGTAACGATCGATCCATTCCTGTGGGGGTTGCATTGCCACATGCGGTTCGACGAAGGGAAGGTACAGAAAGAACGGCTTGTCTTTGTTGCTGTCCAGAAAGCGAACCGCTTGATTCAAGATCAGATCAGGCGCATAGTTGGCCGCACGATAATCATCGGCGCTGACAGGGCCTTGCGGTTTGCGATCGTGTCCAGGAATCGGATACTTGTTGACAGCCACTTCACGCTCGTCACTGTCCAGAAAAGGCGGGTAATAACTGTGAGCGTTGCGTTGACAGTTGTAACCGTAAAAGCGATCGAACCCTTGTTTGTTCGGTGAACCGGTGGTGTTGCTGGGTCCGAGTCCCCATTTCCCAAATCCGCCCGTGGCATAGCCCGCCTCGTTCAGCACTTCAGCAATGGTGACAACCTGCTCGGTGATCGGCCACTGACCTGGATAGATGCGGCCATTGCCAGAATCTTTGTTGCTGCGAATCTCCGCATGCCCAAGGTGCTGGCCCGTCATCAACGTACAGCGTGCTGGCGCGCAGACCGGGGCTCCGGTGTAATGATCCAGGAATCGCATGCCTTCACTGGCAAGCTTGTCCAGATTCGGTGTCATGATCTTCTGCTGGCCATAGCTTCCCAATTCGCCATAGCCCAAGTCATCCGCCAAGATAAACACAATGTTCGGTCGCTTCGCTGCCTGGGCCTCGGCACGACCAGAACAGCAGAGCGCGAAAACACAGCACACTGAGAAAGCGACGAATGCACAGAGCTGTGCCGGAGCACGATGGCGAAAGAAATGCAGCATTTGCAGACTTGGCAGGTTGGAGTTTCTAAGCGAGATGCTCGACAGAGGCCGGACGACTCAGGCACCAGCATCCATGGAACGGTCCGCGCTAGTTTCGTCGGAACACTCCGGTCAGTCAAACCCTGACGCAGCAAAACCCCTTCCAAAGGACTAATCCAGCTGCATGTCCCACGGGCAAATTGGCGTTTGACTGCCAATGCAACGGCAAATCCTTTTTTACCTAATCATCCCCATTTTCATAACGGGACTGGGTAGCCCCCCCATTCTGAGAAGAATTCCCCAAGATAAAACGTGTCGTTGCAATTGCTCTGCCGAGCTGCCGATAGGTGACCGTATTGAACTCCATTCCCGCCGTCCCAATTGAAAACTTGGTGCTTCGATGCGTCTCTCCATGCCCGCATTAGCGGCAGCGATTGTGCTAGCCGTTTCATTCCTGCCCCAGTTCGCCAACGCCCAAACGTACACGCAACGCTATTCGCAAGTACCGATTCCCGGCCGCGGACAGGAAATCGATTACGTAGGCGATAAGTTCGAAGACCCCGAGTGGAGCTTCGTGCACAACATGCCCAAGAGCTCCAGCGAGCTGAATGATCGCACCTACGGGCCGATGGGATACTCCAAGAACCGGCGCTGGAATGAAGGCCCCATGCGAGGGCAACCGGATTTCATGAAAGTCATCAAAACCCCGCCCGGAGGACTGCCTGACAGCAAAGGTGCACTGCAGATCTCGACGTTGCGTTCAGGGATTCCCAACAACAATACCAACACGGTCGAGCAAGATGACTTGATCATGAACGTCAGTTCACGCTTGGGAACCACCATTCAAGCACACGAGCTGCCAAGCTGCGTCGTCCGCGTTTACCTGCCCGAGCCCAAGCTTTGGGAGAACCGTTCCGGACCGCACTTCGGCATTCGCCTGGGTGTTCGCACCACGATTCAAGAACAGCGCACCGGTTTGTTCGCGATGGGCAGCAAAACCGTCACTGAACCTTACTGGCCCGGCATCTGGGTCCACTTTCGCAGCGAAACCAGCCGCAATGTTGAAACGGATTCAGCGTACTTGAAGATCCGAGGCACCACGCGAGGCAACGACTTCAAATCCAAAGAAATTCCTGTCGAACAATTCGGCTGGTGGACCTTCGGCATGTCAATCAGTGCTGACGGCCAAATTCACTACTTCGGCAAACCAGGCGTCGAAAACCTAACGATGGCCGACCATCTCTCCAGCCAGTACCCCTACGGCTTCAAAGCGGAACGCATGAGCTCGTTCTTCTTCAACATCTGCAACAATAACAATGGCCGTACCTGGTCGACGCCGTTTGTGATTGACGATCCATCGTTCTACGTCGCCAACGCAACCCGCATCCAACAACTGGTGCAGCGCAAAGTCGACTACGAAAACCGTCGCGCACAAGCGGCCGCAGAGCGAGCTGAAAAGCAACGCCAGGCGCGGGCCGCCGCTCAAGAGGCGGCCAAGCAACGCCAAGCCAAGGCAAAGCCGCAATCGGCAACCAAGCAACGCTAACCCCGCCACTCTCGACAGTCCCTTGGTTTCCAAGGGGGCATGAAACTTCTCGGGCAATCCGTTAAGCTGTCAGCGACTGTTTTACATCATGCTGAATTGGAGAGATTGATGAGCGAGCGAATCATTATGCGTACCGGCGAATGCTTGATTGCCGGTGGACCACCCTTTACCGCTGCAGAGCCCGAAGTGGTGATCGGAGAACTTGATGGTCCCGTTGGCACCGCCATTGCCACGCTGACTGGCAACCAGTCCGCCGGCCACAGCAAGGTGTTTGCGATTCTCGACACGGACATCCAAGTGCGTCCAGTGACCTTGATGGTCAGCAAAGTGACCGTCAAGAGTTCAGACTACACCAATATTCTAATGGGCACAGTCCAAGGCGCGATCGCCAACGGCGTCCTGGACGCCGTGCGTGCCGGCGACATCCCCAAGGAAAAAGCCAACGACCTGGGCATCATTTGTAGCGTCTGGTTGAATCCAGGCGCGGCGAAAGATGAGAACCTGGACCATGAAGCTCTGTTCGACATCCACCGCCGGGCGACCGCTCAGGCGATCAAAAAAGCGATGTGCAACGAACCGTCGATTGATTGGTTGTTAGAAAACCAAGACAAAATCACGCACAAGTATTACCAGCGTGCGCTGGACGCAAAGAAGTCCTAAGCGACTCCATCTTTGCCCCTTGCAAGGCTAGGCCACAAGAACACCAACCATGTGGCCGTCCGTCCCGCCCAACGCTGCCTACAGGCGTTGGGCATTCGCCTCGCAACGTCCCGCCAGCAACCATTTCAGCCAACCCGGCCAAAATGGATTGACTTGCTTTGATCGACATCAAGTCAGCCTTGCTTCGCAGTCTCATCGCGGAGACGGCCTTCTGCACGACGGGGCTCTCCAGGGGAGACATCTGCGTCCCCGATTCCTGTAGCGACTGAGGCCGTCTTCTAGCCTGTTGCTCAGGCTTGGCCGCGCGGGGCTGGACCGCGAGTGAATGAGAGGATTGAATCGCTCAGCATTCACCGAGGCACAGCCACGCGCCTCGGGTGGTTCAGTCCGCCGCCTCAAACGCGCATGAAGGCAAACGCGGGAGATGGGGAACGCTAATAAGCACTCATCTATTAGCGTTGATGAGTGCCTATGAGTGTTCCTGATCTGGCACGCCGAACATTGCGCCTTTTGTACGACGATCGCTTGGCCTTCACCGTGGCATGGCGAATGAGATGAATTTCAATGGCCCACCCGATGTTGCAATCAGCAGCCTGGACTTCAGTGTCAATGTCGACGCGCCTCGGACGGTCAAGTCCACAGCCTCGTGTGCGAATGGAGGCATTTGCTGGAAATGGGGAACGCTAATAAGCACTAATCCGCACTCATCCATTAGCGTTGATGAGTGCCTATTAGTGTTCCTGATCCAGGACGTCGGACATAGCGTCTTTTGTACGACGATCGTTTGGCTTTCACCGTGGCATGGCGAATGAGATGAATTTCAATGGCCCACCCGATGTTGCAATTCAGCAGCCTGGACTTCAGTGTCAATGTCGACGCGCCTCGGACTGTCAAGTTGATGATAGCCCCTGTCCGCAATCGTAGCGGAAGCCGGGAATGAACCACGAAGGACACCAAGAGCACGAAGGAGGGAATCCCAATCATCCTCCGGGGCTGTCCCCGAAGTATCCTTGTGCAGCAGAGAACATTTGCTCTCCGGTCGGTGTGCCCCAAACTGCATGTAGAACACCTACGGCGTTCGGAGGTTTGATGGTTCCAGTGACCCAAGGTGCGCTTCGCGACCTTGGGCTGTGAAAATGGAACACCTACGGCGTTCGGCAGGCCAGGCTGACGTTCCTTCGAAGCACATCATCAGTGAAACGCTCAAGCAACCTGCCAGTTCCAAGGCGGTGGCCTTCACAATTGCATCCAGAGTTCCGAACGCCGAAGGTGTTCTACCCCATAGCCCAGGGGCGCACAGCGCACCCTGGGGACAGGCCCCATGCACACCCTCTCCGAACGCCGAAGGTGTTCTACAAATGGTCTTGGCAAGCCCGATCAGAACGCAAGCAAGCACCTTATCGAGCGTTACATCAGACGCCGGATTGGGCGATTGTTGGTCAAGCCATTTCAATCCACCGGGCCAATCAAACGCACTCTTACTGCGTCAACACACTGCCAAGCCGTCAAACGCATGGCCCTTCTAACCCAGCCGCCCATTCAAAAACGCCTTGGACACCCAAGTGAAACCAGGCAACCCATCAGGGCTCAAAATCCGTCCCCACTGCAGAACTCGGTTGATGGCCTGTTAAGTCAAGTCCACAGCCTCGAATGCGAATGGAGGCATTTGCAGCAGGAAATGGGGAACGCTAATAAGCACTTATCAACACTAATCAATCAGTGGAAAATGAGTGTTCCTGATCCAGGATGCCGGACATTGCGTCTTTTGTACGACGAACGCTTGGCTTTCACCGTGGCATGGCGATTCTGATGTCTGGCAGACACCCTAAGCCAATCGCCGCAACATGGTGGCTGTCCACAGGCCCGGTGAGAATCAATGCGTTGCAAGATGCCGATCAAGTCGCTTGATGAAACTCGAAGGCCGCATCTGCCCTGAGAAACCGCGACGGCGCAGTCGGCTGAGCCCAAGACGCCCAGGACTCTTTGCCGCAGAAACTTTGTCCTGGGTGCGGTGTTGCGAGAGTGACCAATGTAAAAAAAGTTTCAATTCGCGGTGAAAGCCGCTCTGCTGGAATCACACCGAATCATATTCGCGTAAGATGGATTGCAGCGCCCGATGGGCGGGCTTCTCCTGCCTCTTTCGGCGTGAGGAGCGAAACGCAAGCCGATCTGCTCAAAGTGTTTGCGATACGGCGTTTTCTGAGCGGCACTGGCAACTGTGCTCATTTATTTTGTTGAAATTCAAAAATACTCCGATAGATTCAGTTCTCATGCGCATCGAATCTATCGTCCCGATGCACTCAATCGCTTCGACGCCCTGCGATTGGCGATTGTAATTCCCGCCCCCGCCTCACTCCTAAGCTTAGACATCATTCCATCCATTGGCCCGAGCCCACGCAACTATGTCACAGACCATTGAACCGACCAGCTCCGACACGATCCAGCAGTTAAATGAAGATGAGGTGCAAGCGGTTGATCGCTTACGACAAGCCCACAGCGATTTGAAAAGCCAGCTTGGCCGCGTGATTGTCGGCCAGAAAGAGACGATTGATCTGTTGTTGATCTCACTGTTTGCACGCCGTCACGCGTTGCTGATGGGAGTTCCAGGATTGGCAAAAACGTTGTTGGTCAGCAAGCTTGCTGAAACGATGTGCTTGGACTTCAGCCGAATCCAGTTCACTCCTGACTTGATGCCGATGGACATCACCGGGACGGACATTTTGCAAGACGGCGGGGACGGTAAACGCGAGTTCCACTTTGTCAAAGGGCCCGTGTTCGCCAACATTATTCTTGCCGACGAAATCAACCGCGCCCCACCTAAGACTCAGGCCGCGATGCTCGAGGCGATGCAGGAGCAGCGCATCACCGTGGTTGGCAAGACATTTGAGCTGCCTTCACCGTTTATGGTTTTGGCCACGCAGAACCCTGTCGAGCAGGAGGGCACGTATCCGTTGCCCGAGGCTCAACTTGATCGCTTCATGACATTGATCGAGCTGGACTATCCTTCGGAGCAGGAAGAGATTCAGATCGCTCGATCGACGACCGGCAACACGATCCCGACGCTGGATCAAGTCATCAACGCCGAACAGATTTTGGCGCACCAGCAACTGGTTCGCCGGATTCCCGTTCCTGATCACATCTATGTCGAAGCCGCTAAATTGGTTCGCCGCACGCGACCGCAGAAAGGCGATGCACCGGACTGGATGCTGCCATTGGTGTCTTGGGGGGCTGGTCCACGGGCGGTTCAGGATTTGATCCTGGGCGCCAAGAGCCGGGCTGCCTTGGAAGGTTCTTACATGGTTCGTAGCGAAGACGTTTTGGCGGTTGCCAAGGCAGTGCTTTCACACCGAATCGTGACCACCTTTGCTGCTCAAGCCGAAGGCATGCGAGCAGGCGACATCATTGAACGACTGATCAGCGAGCTTTAATCCACCGGCATGTTTAACCCATCAAGCTCGCCTTCAGAACAAGGCACACGCGACTTCCTTGACCCCAAAGTTCTGGCCGCTCTAGGAGGCATGCCGTTGCTGGCACGTCGCCCGATGCGCGGGAATGTCTCTGGCATTCACACCAGTCCCACACGTGGTTCAAGCGTCGAGTTCGCAGAATACCGCAAGTACGTCCCCGGCGATGACCTCCGTCGTTTGGACTGGCGTGCTCACGGACGAAGTGATCGCTACTACGTCAAAGAGTACGAAGCGGACACCAATTTGCGCTGTTGCATCGTTGTCGACACCAGCGGATCGATGGATTACGGAACGGTCCCTAAGAAGGGCAGTAAGAAATCCAACGACTCGGGACCAAGCACCAAGCTGCGTGTCCCTCGGCCGGGCGTGACGCTCAGCAAGCTAGAGTACGCGAAACAAATCGCCGCAACGATTGCCTACATCGCCGCCCAACAAGGTGACGCGGTGGGCCTTTCCTGCGTTGCCGATGGCATCGTGCAACACTTACCACCGCGGCGGAATCCGGCTCACCTAAGTGTGATGTTTGACACGCTCAACGAGGCCAAACCGCAGGGCGAAACGGACTTGGTTTCAGTGCTGCACCAATTGGCCGAAACCACCGCACAAGCGGCGCTGGTGATCGTGATTTCGGACTTCTTTGTCGACTCCAGTGAACTGCTGGGCTGTTTCGAACACTTGCGGTTCCGACGTCACGACTTGTCACTGTTTCACCTCTTGGATCCGATGGAATTGGATTTTGCCTTTTCAGGTCCAACGCGGTTCCTGGACATGGAAGGCGGCACGGCAATGCTTGCCGAACCGAGCGAAATCGCGCACCAATACCGTCAAGCCATGAACGAATACCTGACGGACCTTGATCGCATCGTCACCCGAAGCGGCAGCGACTATCATCGCGTGACGATCGACCAGAGCGTGCAAAATGTGCTCACGAACTTCGTCACACGCCGAGCGACTTCACGAGGTGTGCGATGAATTTTCTACAGCCTTGGATGATCCTCGCGCTGCCGCTGGCGGTCCTGCCGATCATCATTCACCTGATCAACCAACGTCGCTACCAAAGCACGCCTTGGGCGGCGATGCAGTTTCTGTTGGCCGCGAGCCGAATGAATCGCGGTTACGCGAAAATCCGCCAGTGGTTGATCCTTGCCTTGCGGGCACTGGCCATTGTGGCATTGGTGTTCGCCATCGGACGGCCCTTGTTGAATAGCTCCATGGGCGGCGCCATGCTCGGCACTCTATTCGGAACCCGATCCACCAACGCCATCATTCTTCTGGACCGCAGTCCATCGATGCAAAAGAGCGTCGGCGACGGTGTGACATGGCTCGATCGCAGCTTGCAACAAGTCTCGGCAACACTGCAAACCACGGGCGTGAGCAAAATTGCTCTGATAGAAAGCAACCACGCCGGTGCTATCGAAGTCGACGATGCCAAACTGCTCCTGACGCAGGCTGAAATCGGCCCCAGTGATAAAACCGCTGACCTGCCTGGCATGGTTGAAGAAGCCGTTCGCTATATCGAAGACAACCAACTCGCCCAGGTCGATCTGTGGGTTTGTTCAGATGGCAATCGCTCTGACTGGAACCCAACCGATGGCCGCTGGAAAACCATGCAGCAAACGCTCGCTGAGATGGGACACCGGGTGCGGGTCCGCTACTTGCATCCGCCCAAAGAGGCCACCGGCAACAACCGATTCATTACTGTGGACGAAGTCAAAGTTGATCGCGGCAAAGACGAGAGCGGCATTTCGCTCTCGTTCACGGTGACCGAGCAGCAGTTCGGCGAAAAAGAAGTGCCCACAGAAGCGATGACCGTTCCAGTGGCAATCAATTTGCTGGGCACGCGTTCATCGATGGAAGTCACTTTGCAAGGTGGTGTCGCTCAAATCGTTGACTATCACTTGCCGATCGCCGGGAAAGTCACACAGGGTTACGGCTCCATTTCGATCCCTGCCGACGGCAATGATTCGGACAACATCGATTACTTTGCCTTTGGTCAACCGCCGGCAAAAGCAACCGTGATTATCAGCACCGACGAAGATGCCGCTCGGGTGATGGAACTGGCCGCCGGCGTTTCCGCGAACCCCTTTGTTGAAAACACAGTCGAGCAAATCACGCCTCAACAGATCGGTGCGATCCGCTGGGATGAAACGTCCCTGGTCCTTTGGCACGCTCCATTACCCTCGGGCGACCTCGAATCCGACAGTGACGCCGCTGCGCTGGACGCTTTTGTCCAGCGTGGTGGCACGGTGATTTTCTTTCCGACTGCAACAATTGCCGAACAAGACGTTGCCGACAGTCTGTTTGGGTGCGTTTGGACTCAGTGGAGCGTTCCCCCCGAGCCCGATGTCGCGTCCTGGCGTGGCGACAGTGACCTGCTTGCGGCGACGCTCTCTGGATCGTCGCTGCCGATTGGCCAACTAAAAATCTATCGCAATGTCCCGGTAAACGGTGACGCAACCACGTTGGCTCGGCTCTCGGATGATGCACCTTTGTTGTCTCGTGTTGCCACGCCAAGTGGCGGCGTCTATTTCTGCGGCACGACCACACGCGCAGAAGACTCCACGCTGGCGGCAAACGGCATCGTTTTGTACGTCATGCTCCAGCGGGCTCTCGCCGATGGTGCCGAGTCATTGGGCAGCACTAACGCAGCGGTCGCGGGACAAGTGGACCGTCAGCGGGCTGAGACTTGGGTGACCAAACTTAGCGCCGATGAACGTCTTTCGACTGAGAAATCATTCGACGCGGGCGTCTACCAGTACGGTGACGAGGAATCTCCACGGCTGATCGCGGTAAGCCGATCGGCGGCTGAGACCAAAACCGAAGCGTTGGATGACGACGAATTGCGAGCCCTCTTTGCTGGCGTCCCGTTCGAGAGTTATCAAAGCGAGTCTGCCAACACCAGTTCGCTGGTCGAAGAGGTTTGGCACATCTTTTGGATCGGCATGCTGCTGGCCATGTTTGGCGAAGCGTTGCTGTGCCTGCCGCGAGTCGAAGCCAAGACTCAACGGATGGCGTTTACAGGTTCATCAGCAACCAGCACGGAGAAAGCAGCATGATTGAGAACAGCGACATTTCCTTTGCCTGGTCGCCGATGATTGCCGTGATGGCGATCCTGATCGCGGTGGCCACAGCGATTCTGTCCTTCATCGCCTGTCAACGCACCAACTGGCGCCGATCGACGGTGTTGCTCGAAGGCACGCGCATGCTGATCGTTCTGCTTGCCGTCATTTTGCTTGGTGGCCCGGAATGGATTCAACAGTTCCGTCCCAATACCAAGCCAGTGGTCGCCGTCCTGTATGACGACTCAGACAGCATGACAACACAGGACGTCACCGCGACGTCGGGTCCATCGAAAACCATCAGTCGCAAACAAGCCATCGAAGCGCTGATCAACGAACAGACTTGGGACGACTTGAAAGAACGTGCCGAGGTCATCATCGAACCGTTCTCTGGGCCTCAAACTGTCACAGACGCAAACGATGACCAAGCCAGCGCGGCCAGGAACGACACGCCGCAGATCCGCTTGGCATCGCTACTGAACACTCAGGCTCAGCCCGCTGCCGAAGCGGACGACGACGAGTCCGACACTGCGTTCGGGACCAATCTGTCGGGCCCCATCTCCCAGACGATTCAGCAACACGAGAACCTGCTGGGCGTGTTCGTGGTTTCCGATGGCGACTGGAACGTCGGCGGGTCGCCCGTCAACGCCGCTGGAAAACTTCGCGCCGCCGGCGTGCCAATCTTTGCCTTGCCTGTTGGTAGCGACACGCGTTTACCCGACATCGAATTGATCAGCTTTGACGTGCCAACGTTTGCGATCGCCAGTAAAAAGGTCCGGATCCCATTCACCGTTGAAAGCTCGTTGCCACGTGACCACATGGCCAATGTCGTGCTGGAAACCGAAGACGGCCAAGCGATCGAAAAACAAGTCCGTGTCGCAGCAATGGGCCGCACTGCGGACTTCTTCGAATGGACTCCCGATCTGCTCGGTGACCGATCGCTCAAATTAACAGTCGACGATCATCCCTCGGAGATTCGTCAAGACAACAACACGGCGTCCGCACCGATCTCGATTCGCGAAGAAAAGCTAAAAGTCTTGATCGTTGAATCCTTTCCGCGCTGGGAATACCGCTACCTACGAAACTCGCTTTCCCGCGATCCAGGTGTGACGGTTTCTTGCTTGCTGTTCCATCCCGGTTTGGAGAAACGCGGTGGTGGCAACAAAGACTACATCAGTTCGTTTCCAGCGACCAAAGAAGAACTTGCCGAATACGATGTCGTTTTCCTCGGTGACGTGGGACTGGATGACAATCAGCTGACCATTGAACAATGCGACTTGCTGCACGGCTTGGTTCAGGACCAAGCCAGCGGCCTGGTGTTCCTGCCCGGCTGGGAAGGTAGGCAGTTTACGCTATTGGAAACGAAGCTTGCGGAACTTATGCCAGTCAATCTGGACGACACGCAGCTCGGAGGCTGGGGATCTCGAACCGCACAACACTTTGAATTGACCGAGATGGGTCGCCGTAGTCTGCTGACAAAGCTTGCCGATACCGCCGACGAAAATCTGGCCGTCTGGGGCAACTTGCCCGGATTCCAGTGGTACGCACCGGTCACCTCCGCTAAAAATGGAACCGAGACGTTGGCGGTGCACCAGGAAGCGAGCAATCAATATGGTCGAATTCCACTGCTAGTGACACGAACGTTTGGCTCCGGCAAAGTGCTGTTCATGGGCACCGATGGGGCTTGGCGTTGGCGGAAGGGTGTCGAAGACAAGTACCATTATCGTTTTTGGGGACAAGTCGTTCGCTGGATGGCTTATCGCCGCAACATGGCTCAAGGCGAAACCATGCGGATGTATTATTCGCCGGAACGTCCACGAGTCCGCCAAACCGTTTCCTTTGACGCGAATGTCATGGAAATCAGTGGCGAACCATTAAGCAAGGGAACGGTTGTCCTAAGAATCACCTCCCCTTCGAATCGTTTGGAAACGGTCCGTTTGCAATCGAGCGGAGGTCAGTGGGGTGCATTTTCAGGTCGATTTACCTCCAAGGAACCGGGGCAACACAAGTTGCAACTGTTCTGCAAAGAGACGGGACAAACCTTGGACACCTCGTTGTTCATTCAAGGTGAGTCGTTGGAAAAGATAGGACAACCGGCTCGGCCAGAAGTCCTCGAGGAGCTCGCAAGGATGACGCAAGGGAGCGTCATTTCTTTTAACCAGTTACCTGAAATTATCCAGCAACTAAACGCCATGCCAGACCCGCCACCAACGGTGCGACGGGTGGCACTGTGGTCACACCCGATCACCTTTGCCGTCTTGGTTGGACTGCTGGGCCTGTTTTGGATCGCACGCAAAGGGGCAGGACTGATATGAAAACTAAATCCGCACTCTCGGTTCCGGATTCTTTAAAAGGACAGCTGATCGCGTTTCGTAATCGCGTCTGGTGGATCAAGGGGATTGAAACCGTCTCATTGATCCTGTTGACCTTAGGATTGATGTTCCTGATCGTTTACGCCTGGGAACGCTGGACAGACGCGCCGGCCATCATCCGCGCTGGATTCTTGGTCGTCGCACTGGCATCGTTTGCGGCCGTGCCGTACTTCCTGGTTCGTTGGCTGGCCGGTTTTCGCGGCCTGCACGCATTGGCACGATTGTTGTCCGGCAAACTGCCGTCGATCGGCGATCGTCTGCTGGGTGTGATCGAACTGGCTGACAACGAGACCGAACAACAGCGTTCGATCGCACTGTGTCAGGCGGCGATGGATCAGGTAGCAGCGGACTGTGCGGATCAAGATTTTCGTGTCGCCACGCCGGATTCGCGGCATCGCTCCTTCGCCGTCATGGCCACCGTCGTTGTTTTGGCCTCCGTCACCGTTAGCTTGCTGTATCCGCAAGCGGCGTTTAACTCGCTGGCACGATTGGTTTCACCTTGGAGCGACACTCCTCGCTACACATTCACTCGAATCAACCCCATCGATCAAGAGATCGTGATTGCTCACGGCGAGCAATCTGAGTTGTTGGTCAAACTCTCAAACGAAAGTCTTTGGCTCCCCGAAACCGCCAAGCTATCGATTGCCAACCATGATCCATTGATCGCCGAACTCGACGGCAATCAATATCGCTTCCAAATTCCGCCGCAACTGACCGCCACAAACGTCAAACTGCGCATCGGTGACTTGGCTCAGCGACATGACCTGAACCCAATGTTCCGTCCGGAACTGGAATCCGTGATCGCTGACGTTCGGCTTCCTGAATACCTGCAACGGCCCGATGCTCTGTCCGTCGATTCACGTGCAGGCCGCGTCACTTTAGTCCGTGGCAGCAGTGCCACCGTGACCGCCGCTGCAAACCGAGCACTCAGTTTGGGACGCGTCAATGACGAGCCCACCACGCCATCGGGTGCCGAACTTAGCGCAGCTCCCCTGACACTGGACGATTCTAGGACACTTAAATTCCAATGGCGTGATCAGTATGGATTGACTGGCAAGTCCCCGTTTGAATTGTCAATTGATTCCACCGATGACAACGCACCGACCGTTTTAGTCGACGGTTTGCGACGCCAAATGGTGCTACTGAACTCAGAAGTCGTGAAGTTCACGGTCGGTGTTTCAGATGACTTCGGTGTCAAGAAGGCTGGGATCATGTGGCGCGGCATCCCACACCCCACGGTTGAAAAACTTGCCAACGGCGAAAAAATCTTGACCGCCGGCGGGCCCAAGGAAATGGAACTCGACGCAAAAGGCACATTCTGTGCGGAGCGTCTTGGCATCCAGCCACAAGCTTTGGAGCTGTTTGTATGGGCCGAAGACTACATGCCCGGACGCAAACGTTCTTACAGCGCACCGTACACCTTGTATGTTTTGTCGCCTGATCAACATGCCATCTGGATGACTCAGCAGTTAAGCAAATGGCATCAACAAGCACTGGATGTTCGCGACCGTGAACGCCAATTGCACGAAGCCAACAAGGAGCTGCGAGACAAGAGCCGCGAAGAGCTGGCGACCGAAGAATCGCGTCGCGAGTTGGCTCGGCAGGCCGATGCAGAAGAAGCGAACGGACGGCGGCTCGATCGCCTCAACCAGCTCGGTGAAGACCTGGTCAAAGCTGCTGCCCGCAACCCCGAGATTGGCGTGGGTCACTTGGAAGACTGGGCACAGATGCTGCAAATCCTGAAGGACCTGTCCGACAACCGCATGCCCAGCGTCGCGGAGCTCCTGGAAGACAGCTCCAACGCCCCCTCACAGGGTTCTGGCAAACCCAGCGAAGCTGACCCACAGGCGGTCGCCGGCAAAAGCCCTGCCAAGCCTCCGGCACCCAATGCAGGCCAAGTCCGCGCCAACGGATCTGGCAAGCCATCGGAAACCGAAGGCGAAGGCCCCGAACCTCGTGCCGCCCCAACCTTGGCGGATGTCGAATCCAGCGCCTTGGCACCCAAAGATGATGACGATCCTGCTGAACCGGGACCACCGAAGAAACCATCGAACTCTGCATTGCGTCTACCTGGAACAACCATTATCGGTAATGGCAAACCAGAGGAACAACAGCAGCAACAGAACCAAGAAGACGCCTTGGACCAAGCGGTTACTGAACAGAAAGACCTGCTAGCTGAATTCGATAAGATCGCTGAGGAGCTCAACGCTATCCTGGCTAACCTTGAAGGCAGCACATTGGTCAAGCGTTTAAAAGCCGAATCACGCGTGCAAAACGTGATCGCTGGAAAACTGACCGACCAGATCCGTCCGGCCTTCGGTCAAAGCAAGCTTGAGGTCAACAAGAAGTCCAAGACCATCCTAAAGCAACTGAGTGAGGCCGAAGGCAGTCGCTCTCTGTCCGTGTCCTACATCATGGACGACATGGAAGCGTACTACCAACGTCGCAAGTTCGCGCGTTTCAAGACCACGCTTGACGAAATGCGTGAAGAAGAAGTGCTGACCGCGATCCACGACCTCTCGTCGGAAATCGTCAGCCAACAAGGTGTCTCCGTCGCCATGTGCGAATACTGGGCAGACACATTAGACCGCTGGGCGGAAAACCTGGTCGATCCCGCTAAAAGCGGCCAATGCCCCGGTGGAGCTTCACCGGAAAGTTTGCCACCGTCGATCGTGTTGGAAGTCCTGCAGATCCTGGAAGGCGAAATCGCCTTGCGTGATGAAACACGTGTTGCCGAACAAGGACGTCCAGCGCTGAGAGAAGCAGAGCACATGAAGGAAGCCGAGTCGCTTTCGGAAGTTCAGAATAAACTGGCCAAACGCATTGCTGATGTCGTCGATCGCATTCAAGAATTGCCTGAGGCGAACAAGCACTTTGGCAAAGAGATGAAGCTGCTGGCAGCGGTCAACGGTGTCATGCGTGAAGCGGGCGAAATCCTGTACGGCGGCGAAACCGGCTCGCCAGCGATTGCCGCTGAAACCGAAGCCATTGAGCTGCTCTTGCAGAGCAAACGTATCAATCCCAACGGCGGCGGAGGCGGTGGCAACAGCCCCGGCGGCGGCGGCGAAGGCAATACCGTTGACGCGGCATTGGCCCTCTTGGGCAGTGGCCGAAATGCCAAGGAAGTCAAGGAAGCACGTGACGTCTCACAAACCACAGGTGAAACGGGCAACGTCTACCCCGAAGAGTTCCGCAGCGGCTTGGACAAGTACTTCAATCAACTGGGTGGATAATGAACTGCCAACGATTTCGATTATTGTTCCTCACCTCCAGCTTCGCGCTGTTGGTCTTTACCCAGAACGTCATCGCACAGGTCGACGTCGCACAGCCAGCGGTGGCGCAGGCTGCCGCACAGGCAGCGGCTGCTGATGCCGCTGCCGGCGAAGCTCATGGACACGGCGAAGCTGATGGACACGGCGAAGCTGATGGGGACGAACAGGAAAAGGACGTCGACAAGGCTGCCCAGCAGCAAGCCGGCGAGATCGGAAAAGACATTGGACGGGACGTCGCCAGAGCCATTTTTGGCTTCGGCATCCGCCCGCCCAGGGTTGCTCCTGCAAAGATTGGCCCGGCCGTCAAAGTGGATCCCAAAGAGGTCGATCTCACGTTTCTGACGCCGCACATCAATCGCGAACTGAGTCTGATCCATCAGGTCGGCCAAGCGAACTCCGATCAGATGGACAAGATGGTCGAGGCGGCCAAGAAGGCTCGGGATGAAATGATCGACATGGTGGGGCCTCGGAATCGTGCGATCCCGGGCAAGCGGATTGTGATGTACGGACCGAACAGCATTCGCTTGTACGCCAACCCTTTCGAACGCATTCGCAAGGATGCCTTGGCCTATGCCAAAGAAGCCTTGGACAAAGAACAGTTCCAGGCCTACAGCAAAGAAGCCAAGGCACGTGAAGACGCCGAAAAGCAGGCTCTAGCCCAGACCTATGCCATGCTGTATCAGCGACACATCCCGCTGACCAAAGAGCAGCGTCAAAAGCTGATCGACAACATTAAAAAAGCGGATCTTGATACGGATTTAGTCAACGTCCAAGTGTATGTGCAGAACCCTCGCTATCTGCCACAACTGCCCGATGACGTGACGGAGTCGGTTCTTTCGAAGACTCAGCGTGAAGCATTAAGCCGGTCCTCGCGAGTCATTTTTTCCTCGCAGATGCAGACTGTCACGATGAACTACCAAGGTAAAAAATGGATCGCCAAATGACCACGCATCGCCCTCAGGGCAAGGGACCGCATCTTGTGGTCAGTGCCTGCCTGCTAGCGTTCGGCTTCCTGACCGTGCTGCCTGCCCCACAGGCGTCTGCCCAAGTCGCCGTTCGCCGTCAACTCTCGGAAACTCAGTTTGACAGCTGGGTCTTCCAGGGCAACGTCAATGGCAAGACGGCCGACAAAGCCATTGAGCAGCGTTTGGAATTGCAGCTTGATTACCTGAACGCGATGTCTCCGCTTAGCGACGATCAAAAAGCCATCATGCGGCTCGCTGGAGAAGGTGACATCAAACGCTTCATGCGAAAAGTCCGCTATGGACGCCAAGTGTTGAAAACCATCGACGCCTCTGACAACCAAGCCGTCTCGCAAGCGTATCAACTTGCCAGACCACTCGCCCAGCAATTCGAAAAGGGTTTGTTTGGTGAAACCAGCCTGTTTCATAAAGCATTCCTGGCAAACCTAAGCGAAGAGCAATCCTCGGCGGTTCAGCATGCCATCGAAGATCAAGAACGCGCCGACGCTCGCGCCATCAATCACATGTTGCTTGCCATGGTTCGCCGTGATGTGCCGATGACCCAGGATCAATACGGCAAACTGACAAACTTGCTCGATGAAGCCGTGCCACGCTGTCCGTCAAAAAGCAACTATGCGTTGTACTACGTGGGCTATTTTTTCAGCCGAGTCCCAGATGAATCGCTGGAAGCAATTTTCGAAGGTGACGAATTAGCAGCGGTCAAGAAGCACGCCAAACGCTATCAAGGCTACAAGAACATGCTGGTCTCACAGGGGCTGATGAAAGATGATGAATAAACGACTGCCCGCCCGACACGCTCGCTTGCTGGCCCTTGCTAGTGTCTTTGTCACCTTATTGGCGGCACCTGCAGATGCTCAGCTGCCAAATGCTCAGATCGGTGAAGCCGTGCCTCGCGATGTTCGCGAGGTCTACCAGAAGGGGCTCGATTACTTGCTGTCGATTCAAAAAGAAGACGGCAGTTTCGGATCAGGGACCTACGGCGGCGCCGGAGTCTCTGGCATGGGGGTCATGGTCTTCTTGGCTTCCGGTGAAGACCCAAACTTTGGTCGCTACAGCGGAGCGATCCGCAAAGCTGTCCGCTTTATCGTCAGGAACCAAGACAAGACCACGGGAATTCTGGGTGGACGAACCAGCCACACCAGCATGTACAACCACGGCTTCGCAATGCTGGCGCTTTCGGAAGTCTACGGGGCTATTGATGAACGCACGCTGTGGCGCGAAAGTGGCGATGTTCCCGCGGACGAGCGACGGAGTGTCGGCCAAGCATTGGAACTGGCTGTTCGAGCCAGCATTACCTCGCAAAAGAAAAACAAACACGGTGGCTGGCGCTACGGTCCTGATGCCACCGACGCTGACACCTCAGTCAGTGGAGCAGTCTTGGTGGGCTTGCTGGCCGCTCGTAACGCCGGTATCGAAGTTCCCGACGAAGCGATCGATCGCGCGATCACTTACTTTCAATCGATGACCAGTGACTCCGGACAGGTCGCCTATTCTGGCGTTGGCGGTTTTGGCGTCTCTGTACCGAGACAATCGATCGCCTGCCTCGTCTATGCACTGGCAAGACGCAAAGACGTCAAACAATTTAATGCCACACTCGGTGCACTGACCAGTGACCTGGGCTCCGCCAGCTCAGGCAGCTATCTCGAATACGGGCGTTATTACGAAGCCCAAGCTTTGTTCCATGGCGACGTGGAGTCGTGGAAGAAATGGAATGAACGGTTAGTCCGCGAACTGAAGTCGACTCAGAAAGCCAATGGCAGCTTTCAAGCCAGCAACGGCCCCGAAGTCGGCACCTGCCTGAACCTGCTGGGGTTGGCGCTCAACTATCGCTTCTTACCCATTTATGAACGATGAAAACAGCTACAGTCTCCCCTAATCGTCGACGCAGTTGGAATCCCACCGTTGCGCAGATCATGGTGGCGCCCTTGGCGTTAGCATTGTTCGTCACCAGCATGGCAATGCACGCCCGAGCGCAAGAGGGGGATGCATCCAATCCATTCTCGCGCAACCGCCAGCCAGCCGACTTAGCAACTGAGGCAACCCAGCCCCAGACCACCACTCCACAGCACATCGCTGGCAAACTGGCGTTGATTTCCGATCAATGGATCGAGGGCCAATTGCTGCCCAGCGAAACCGGACAACTGGTCTGGAAAAACTCGCGGTTCGTGTCCCCGATCGTCTTCGACATCAATTCGGTTCGCAGCTTGGCCGTTCCCACCAAGCAAATCGAGAACTATCCCGAACAAACCGTCGCCATCGAACTGCACAGTCGTGAACGCTGCGTCGGAACATTGTCCGCCATCAGCGATGAATCGATTGAGATTGAAACCGCCGACTGTGGCGTACTGACCCTCGCCCGCGATCAGGTCTCACGGATTTATCCACTGACCAATGGAAAAGAGAACTCGATCTATCGGGGCCCAGACCACCTGGACCGCTGGATCGAGGTCAAGAAAGCGATGGAGTTGGCTCAAGAAGCACAGATCCAAAAAGTGCAACTGCGGAATGCCGCCGTTGCCATCCGCGCAGCGGGACAGGCACCGAATCAGAAACAGCCTGAGCCCAAACCGGAAGACAACGAGCCACGTTGGGACGATTCAACCGGTGTCCTGACGTCCCAGAAATCCAACACAGCGATTCGTCGGGATGACGTTCTTCACACTCGATCCAGTGTTGAACTTGAAGTCGAATTCGCTCCTGACACCGATTTTGTGATCGAACTGGGGACCACCGAGAAGACTCCGATCGACGCGCTGCAAGGGACGTTCTGCCTGTCGGTCTTCAACGAGCAGTTAGTCCTCGTCCTGGAACTGGAGGAAAGCCTAAGCCTGATCAAGCTCGGCGACATTGATTCCTTTAATGGCCGTTTGCATTTTTTGATCCATCTCGATCAATCCAAGGGCGAGGCCAAATTGATCAACTTGACGACCGGCAAAGTCTTTGACATGCCTTCGGTTGGCGAGACCAAACTGGCCGACCGCCGCTCTGTTCGCTTTACCAACTACAGCGGAAAGCTGCGAATTCACTCTCTATTCGTGCGGCCCTACTTTGCTGTCGATTCAACCGATAACACCGATCAAGATCGAATCTACAAAGCGGATAAAGAGATCGTCGAGGGACAAATTGTTTCCGTTGACGGGCAAAGCGTGACCGTCAAAACCGGCGAAGAAGAGGTCTCGGTGTCTCTGTCCAACGTTATCGAGATCGCTCCCAAGCAGATCGCCGCTACCCCAAACGCCGACACGGACGACGACGACCAAAACACGGCTCGGCGCTTCAACGTGTTCACGACCATGGGCTCGTTATGGTCTGGTCAGGTGGTGCAAACGACCGACCAATCGCTGATCCTAAAAAGCGATTTTGTTGCCGAACCGGTGGAGATCAAGATCGCGCAACTGCTGCGTCTGTCTTGCATCAACGCCAAAGCCAAGACCGAAACTCCCGAGGAAGGCCGTGCTGGCAATCTGGAATTCGAAACCGGCAAACTCTCCGGTGTCTTTATCGAAACCCCTGCGGACAACGCCGGTCACCCGCTGTGGTTTAAGCCGAATGATGCCGCCCAGGTCGCTCTGGCAGACTCCTTCGAAGGCAAGATGAGATTCCTTCGCGCCGCAATGCCCAAACCCACCGAATCACAGGCGTCCAGACCGGTCGCGCAACGGCCTCGCGCTGCCAACCCAATCAATCTGCTCAGCGGATTGCTGCGAATGTCAGGCGGACCAACTCCGCCGACCGTGACGGAGAGCTCCGTCCCCGATTCTCCCTCGCTGTTGTATTTGAAGACCGGCGAAAGCGTTGAAATCGAACCCAACAAGTATGCCGAAAAGCACTTCTTGTTTGACTCCAAAGAGTCAGAAAAGAAAGATGTCCACTCGGACGAAATCCGAGCGATCGTGCTGTCCGGTTACGAAGCAAAAGTCAAAATCGACGGCGTCGCGCTCGAGCGATTTTTGACCGTCCCCCGCCGAAATAAGCGTGATCCCCCAACGCATTTGCTGATCGCAACCAACGGCGACCTGTTGCGTTGTCGATTGCTGTCGATCGACGAGGCAAACGTCGTCGTTCAAGCGGGCTTCGAAACCCTGACGCTGGATCGTAAGGTGCTGGCGCAAGTGATTTGGTTGGACACGCCGCAAGTCGAAGACGACGAGAATGAACCAGAGGCTTCCTCCGTGGCCGATCATCATCCACTGCGAGTGATTGGCAAGTCTGGCGGTCGCTACCACATCGCAGTCCAACCCTCGGTGGTTCAGGGCAGCATGATCAAAGGCAATAATGCTGTGCTGGGCAAAGCAGCCGTCGACCTTGAATCCGTAGACGAATTGTTGATCGGCCTGGTGCCTGCGGACATTGGCGCCAATGGTCAATACGCCAAATGGCAACTCAAGAATGCGAATGACATTATCTTGCCAGAGTCCGACGGCGGCGACAGCATGCAGTCCGCACTGGTCGGCAAAGAGGCTCCGGAAGTAAAACTCAAGATGCTGGACGGAGAGGAGTTCACGATTGCAAAATACCGCGGCAAGGTACTCGTGCTCGATTTCTGGGCCACCTGGTGCGGCCCCTGTATTCAAGCCATGCCCGTGATCGAAAACACCGTTCAGGGCTTTGATCCCGACAGTGTGCAACTGGTGGCTGTGAACCTGCAAGAAACATCGGACCAAATCCAGGAAGCGCTCAAACGCATGGGCATTGAACCCGAAGTCGCCATGGATCGCGATGGAGTGGCCGCAGCACGCTACGAAGCCAACGCCATTCCACAAACCGTGGTCATCGATCCCGACGGAGTCGTGCAGAATGTCTTTGTCGGTGCCAAAGGGAACCTCGGCGAAGTCCTGAGCGCTGCGATCAGTGACGCCCTGGGTGCCGAAGACCTGTAACCTGAAGGCTCAAGATCGACCGACCGTCATCCCCATCAGCCGTTTTGCCGCTAGCGTCGGCATTCACCGAGACACAACGAAGCGTCTCGGACGGGCAAGATCGCGGCCTCAAACGGGAATGACGGCTATTGCTTGAGATGGAATGGAATGGAATGGAATGGAATGGAATGGAATGGAATGGAATGGAATGGAATGGAATGGGAGAACGCTAATAAGCACTAATCAGCACTAATCAAATAGCGTGGATCAGTGCCGATGAGTGTTCCGTTTTTGGGACCACGAACATTGCGTGCTTTGTACGACGATCGCAGTTCGGAGGGGCTGGTACGCGGCCTCAATCGGGAATGGAGGCTATCGCTGGGGATGGAAAGGGAGAACGCTAATGAGCACTAATCCTCACGAATCAATTAGCGTTGATCAGTGCCGATTAGCGTTCCTTTTTCGGGACCACGAACATTGCAATCCTTTGCACGACGAACGCAGCTCGGAGGGACTGGTCAGCGGCCTCAATCGCGAATGGCGGCTATCGCTGGAGATGGAAAGGGAGAACGCTAATGAGAACTAATCCTCACTAATTAATTAGCGGTGATGAGTGTTGATTAGCGTTCCTTCTTTGGGACCACGAACATTGCAATCCTTTGCACGACGAACGCAGCTCGGAGGGGCTGGTCAGCGGCCTCAATCGCGAATGGCGGCTATCGCTGGAGATGGAAAGGGAGAACGCTAATGAGAACTAATCCTCACTAATTAATTAGCGGTGATGAGTGTTGATTAGCGTTCCGTTTTTGGGACCACGAACATTGCAATCCTTTGTACGACGAACGCAGCTCGGAGGGGCTGGTCAGCGGCCTCAATCGCGAATGGCGGCTATCGCTGGAGATGGAAAGGGAGAACGCTAATGAGCACTAATCCTCACTAATCAATTAGCGTTGATCAGTGCCGATTAGCGTTCCTTTTTCGGGACCACGAACATTGCAATCCTTTGTACGACGAAGCAGCTCAGACGGGCAAGAACGCGGCCTCAAATGGGAATGACGGCGATCGCTGGAGATGGAAAGGGAGAACGCTAATGAAAACTAATCCTCACTAATTAATTAGCGGTGATGAGTGTTGATTAGCGTTCCTTCTTTGGGACGTTGAACATTGCGACCTTTGTACGATGGAGGAGCGGGTACGCGGCCTCAAACGGGAATGACGGCTATTGCTTGAGATGGAATGGAATGGGAGAACGCTAATAAACGCTAATCAGCACTAATCAATTAGCGTGGATCAGTGCCGATGAGTGTTCCTTTTTTGGGACCACGAACATTGCGTGCTTTGTACGACGATCCATGGCTTTGGCACGCGCAGCGACGCGTTTACAAACTGGGCCTCACGGCCTGCGACTAATGGCAGACACCAGCCGTTTCGGCGTTTGCCACGGTTTGGTTCAACGGACAACACCGCGACAAAAGACGGGTTCGATACTACCGAGCCCCATGTCCGACAACTGATTCGATCCTTTTCACCGGCGAAGATCATGGGGCGGCGATCACCACTTAGGCGACGTGACTTTCTCTCCAGCGCATCTGGGGCGGCGACCGCGATGGCGCTGTCAGGTCTGGATCGGGGCTTCGCCGAGACCCACCGCAGACCTCATTTTGCCCCCCGCGCGAAGCGGTTGATCTGGCTGTTCATGCATGGCGGTCCCAGCCAAGTGGATCTCTTTGATCACAAGCCTGACCTCGTCAAGTACGCCGGCCAGCGGTTGCCGGAGAGTTTTGGCAATGTGATGACCCGCCGCAAAGTGGCTGCCAATCCGTTGCTAGGTCCAATCAAACCCTTTCGTCCGCGCGGCGAGAGTGGACTGATGATCAGCGACTTTTTGCCGCGCATCGGTGAACTCGCTGATGATTTGTGTGTGATTCGTTCGCTGCATGGTGACAGCGTCAATCATCCGCAGTCTGTGTATCAGATGAATACCGGCAGTATTTTGATGGGGCATCCCAGCTTTGGGAGCTGGATCTCCTATGGCTTGGGCAGCGAAAACGAAAACATGCCAGCCTTTGTCGTCTTGCCCGATCCCGGCGGCGGCTTAAAGGGCGGCCCCTCGGCCTGGGGCAACGGCTATCTGCCAGCTGCCTATCAGGGCACCGCGATGCGTCCGGGCCCAAACCCAATCTTGAACCTGCAAACACCTCCGGGAATCGCAGCGACACAACAGCGCAGGACATTGGACTTTGTTCAGCAGCTCAATCGCAATCACCTTGCCACACGCGGCGATGACGATGAACTCGCTGCTCGCATGCAGTCCTATGAGCTGGCCTTCCGCATGCAGTCCGCTGCCCCAGAGATGGTTGACTTGTCGAATGAAACTCAGGCCACGTTGGAAATGTACGGCGTTGATCAACCAAAGACCAAGGACTTTGGACAACGCTGCCTGCTGGCTCGGCGAATGATCGAGCGTGGCGTCCGGATGGTGCAGGTTTATTCCGGTGATACCAATGGCTGGGACGCGCACAAAGATGTTCTGAAGAATCATGGCGAATACTGTGCCAGGACCGACCAGCCCGTCGCCGCGCTACTCAAGGACCTGAAACAGCGCGGTCTTCTTGAAGACACGCTGGTGGTGTGGTGCGGGGAATTTGGCAGGATGCCTATGAGCGAGCAGGGGACCGGGCGTGATCACAACCCTTGGGGATATAGCGGCTGGATGGCTGGAGCGAGCGTAACCGGCGGGCGCAGTTATGGGGAAACAGATGAAATTGGTTTGCGCGCCGCAGTGGATAAGGTTCACGTCAACCAGTTCCACGCCACGCTGCTGCATTTGATGGGTCTGGATCATCACGAGCTAACGTACAGCCAGAATGGACTCGACCAGCGTTTGACCGGCCCGGCCGAAGTAGACTTCGTGGAGGGCTTGCTCACGTGACCACCAAACAACCCGCCAGCGCTGCCGCGATGTTCATTCGACTCTCGCTCTCACTCGCATTGGTCGTCACTCTGGGAACCTTGGTCGGCATTTCGGACGGTCCCACCCCGGGGACACACGACTCGATTCAAGAACAACCCATCAATGACTTTGACCGAGATCATTGGTCCTACCTTCCTCTGCAGCGGCCGTCTGTTCCCGCCGTCAAGCATCGTCGGTGGGCCAGAACACCGATTGATCGCTATGTCCTAAAACATCTTGAAGCGAAGGGACTTCAACCGTTACCAATCACCACAAGGCGTGTCTGGGCACGACGTGTTAGCTGGGATCTGATCGGCATTCCTCCGAGCCCTCGGGACCTGCAGGCGTTCCTTGATGACGACCGTCCAGGAGCCCAAGAAGCGTATGTGGACCGTTTGCTGGCCTCACCCCAATACGGCCAACGCTGGGCACAGCCATGGCTAGACCTGGCAAGGTTTGCCGAAACCGATGGCTACGAACATGACAAGATCCGTCCACAGGCCTGGAAATATCGCGACTGGGTGGTGCAGGCCTTGAATCAGGATTTACCCTACGACCAGTTCGTCCAGTTCCAGATCGCGGGCGACCTGCTAAAGCCCGCAAGCGGGACAGCACTGGACGCCGCGTTGGGAACCGCGTTCTGCCTGTCGGGTCCCGACATGCCAGACATTAACCTGACCGAGGAACGGCGGCATGTGTTGATGAATGAGATCACCTCGTCGGTTGGCGCGGTCTTTCTGGGTCTGCAGATTGGCTGTGCACAATGTCATGATCACAAATACGACGCCATTAGCCAGGCCGACTTCTATCGACTGCGCGCATTCTTTGAAGACGCCGTCCAACTAAAGAAGAACCAGTCCGTCACCGTTTTCAGTCCACCCCAGACGAAGGTCCCCACGCACTTGATGAATCGCGGTGACTTCCGCCGCCGCGGACCCAGGGTCGCTCCGGCGTTCCCACGAGTGCTAAACGCAAACGCCGCCCTCGTCAATGATCAGACGGAACCACGACAGCAGCTGGCGCGGTGGTTGACCTCTGAGGCTCAACCATTGACCGCCCGCGTGGTCGCCAACCGCTTGTGGCAGTATCACTTTGGAAAGGGACTCACTAGCACTCCGGAAGATCTCGGGCTGATCGGTGACACACCGACTCATCCGCAACTCTTGGACTTTCTGGCCAGCGAACTGATTGCCAATGACTGGAGCCTGAAAGCACTCCAGCGTCAGATTTTACTCTCCAGCGTCTACCAAACCATTGGCAGCCAACCGCAGCAGCAGGCGTCCTTGAAACAGTGGCAGCAAAGCCTCGTCTCCGACCCAAACAACGAAACACTGGTACGATTCCCGCGCCGACGATTGACTGCGGAACAGATCCGCGATGGCATGCTGGCAGCCAGCGAGACGCTCAACCGGGAAATGGGTGGACCGGGCATCATGCCAGCCCTCCCCACTGAACTGATCAAGACGCTGAAATCAGGGCAGTGGAAAACGAACCCCGATCCCAACACACACGCTCGTCGCAGCATCTATTTGTTTGCCCGCCGAAACCTGCGTTATCCCTTCTTTGCGACATTTGATCGCCCCGCCGCCAACCAGTCCTGTGCCTGTCGCGTTGAATCAACGACTGCGATTCAAGCCCTGACACTGTTGAATTCCGATTTTGTGATGCAGGTGTCAAGGCAAATGGCAAAAGGCGTCTCAGCACAGCACGACAGTGAAACACAACAGGTGCAGGAGTTGTACCTGAGATTGTACTCTCGGTACCCGAGCGACACAGAACTGCAGGCTGCAACCGCTTTCGTAGAACAAACGGGAGAACTCTCTGAGCTATGCCGAGCCCTGTTTAGCTCCAATGAGTTCTTGTATCTGGACTGATGTGTTCCGTGCCGAATCGATGTCGTTCGATTGAGTGGAGTCATCAGTTGCTTGGGCGGTCGCGCCAACATTCACCGAGGCACGACGAACGCAGCTCGGACAGGCTGGTACGCGGCCTCTATCGGGAATGGAGGCTATCGCAGGAGATGGAAAGGGAGAACGCTAATAAACGCTAATAAACGCTAATAAACGCTAATAAACGCTAATAAATTAGCGTTAATCAGTGCCGATGAGCGTTCCTTTTTCGGGACCACGAACATTGCAATCCTCCTCAATCGGGAATGAACGCTATCGCAGGAGATAGAGAGGGAAAGGGAGAACGCTAATAAACGCTAATCAGCACTAATCAATTAGCGTTGATCAGTGCCGATGAGCGTTCCTTTTTCGGGACCACGAACATTGCAATCCTTTGCACGACGAACGCAGCTCAAGGGGGCTGGTACGCGGCCTCTATCGCGAATGGAGGCTATCGCTGGAGATGGAATGGGAGAACGCTAATGAGAACTAATCCTCACTAATTAATTAGCGGTGATGAGTGTTGATTAGCGTTCCTTTCTCGGGACCACGAACATTGCAATCCGTTGTACGACGAACGCGGCTCGGAGGGGCTGGTACGCGGCCTCAATCGGGAATAGTGGCTATCGCTGGGGATGGAAAGGGAGAACGCTAATAAACGCTAATCAGCACGAATCAATTAGCGTTGATCAGTGCCGATTAGCGTTCCTTTTGCGGGACCACGAACATTGCGTCCTTTGTACGACGAACGCAGTTCGGAGGGGCAAGTCAGCGGCCTCAATCGGGAATAGAGGCTATCGCTGGAGATGGAAAGGGAGAACGCTAATGAGAACTAATCCTCACTAATCAATTAGCGTTGATCAGTGCCGATGAGCGTTCCTTTTTCGGGACCACGAACATTGCAATCCTTTGTACGACGAACGCAGCTCGGAGGGGCGGGTACGCGGCCTCAATCGCGAATGGAGGCTATCGTTGGAGATAGAGATGGAAAGGGAGAACGCTAATAAACGCTAATCCTCACGAATCAATTAGCGTTGATCAGTGCCGATGAGCGTTCCTTTTGCGGGACCACGAACATTGCGTGTGGAATGCCCCCGAAACTTGGTCCAGGGTTATGAAGGTAGGGATTGGGTTACTGAATCACATTCGTTGTGCCGCTTCGACGTAAGGAGCGCAGCGACTGGAGTTGAAGCGGCACAACGGGTCGCGAACTCCGCAGGAGTAAGCCCGCTCAGCGAGCTGTGGGGACGTCGATGGTTGTACGTCGATCTCCATTGCCCGATTACCTGTTGCGCTTCGGCAAGCGTGCTGAACGCTTCGCAGGACAAACACTCGTCACGAAACCGGCTGTGGAAGCTCTCGACATAGCCGTTCTCCCAGGGGCTACCTGGTTCAATGAACGATGTGCCGACATCAATGCGTCCAAGGAAATCGCGGACGCGGCGACTGATGAACTCTGGTCCGTTGTCACTTCGGATAAATGCCGGAATGCCTCGAATTGCAAACACATCCACTAGAAGGGCAACCAAGTCATCGCCGGTGAACCGGCGTGAGACCTCCAAGGCGATGCATTCTCGTGAGTACTCATCGATCAACGAAAGGATCTTCACTGACCGCCCATTGATTGTTCGATCAAAGATAAAGTCAATCGACCAAACGTGATTGATGCGTTCGGCGCGGCGACGGCAGATCCCTCCTGAAACGCTTCCAAGCCTGCGTTTCTTCGCCTTTCTTCGTGGCACTCGAAGACCTTCTCGTTTCCAAAGCCGATAGATTCGTTTGTAATTCACTGTCCATCCTTCGCGGCGTAACATCCGCGTGATCATCCGGTAGCCGTAGCGGGGGAATTCTCGAACCAGTTCGTAAATGCGGCGAAGCAATCGCTCTTCGTCGCTCTTGGATTTCGCTTGGTACCGATGAGTACTCCGCGGTTGGCCAAGCGTTTTGCATGCCCGACGTTCTGACACTGCAAAGGATTTCTGAGCCTTTGCAACAGCCTCACGTCGTCGCGTCGGGCTCAGAAGTTTCCCTCTGCGGCCATCTTGAGGATCTTCTTGTCTAGCTCGGCCTCGGCGAGAAGCTCTTTGAGTCGTTGATTCTCGACTTCAAGCTCACGAAGTCGTTTTGCTTCATCCGACTTCATTCCGCCATACAGTTTCTTCCAACGCTCCCAGGTCGTTACGCTGATTTCAAGCGTTTGAAACACCTCGGCCTCTGTCTTGCCCGCCGCCATCATCGCATCGCCTTCTTGAATCGCCTTCACGATCTGCTCGGGTTTCCGTCGTTTGCGTTTCTTAGTCATAAAAAGTCTCCTTTGGCCGGCTCGGCCGGTAAACCTTCATAACAGATGGATTAGTTTTTGGGGAGCACGCCACGTGCATTGCACGACCAACGCAACTCGGACGGATGGAACGCGGCCTCAATCGGGAATCGAGACTATCGCTGGAGATGGAAAGGGAGAACGCTAATGAGAACTAATCCTCACTAATTAATTAGCGGTGATGAGTGTTGATTAGCGTTCCTTTATCGGGACGTTGAACATTGCGTGCTTTGTACGACGAACCATGGCTTCGGCACGCATTACTCCGCGACCAAAAAACCGGGCCGAACGGCTGCGTTTAATGGGACATTCCCTCCGCTGAGTGCTACTTGATCATTTCGTGCATGGCTTCTGCGAATGCCTTACCGATTTGTGTCATGACCTTGGCGGAGCCCCAGTAGTGATACTCTGCATTCGACGCACCGTTTCGAAGCAATTTCAATTCGTCTTCGTTGAACTCATCGGCGTACAATGCCTCGATCTCCACGTCCGCTTCAGCACGCGACAGCTTGCCTTCCTTGGCTTGATCACGCAGCGACTCCACGGCCATCTTCAGATCTTTTTCGCGTTCGCGGAGCGAGCCTAATTCGTTGTCCCAGTAGTTCTCCGTCAGCACGGCAGTCACAGTGCCTTTGAATTCCGGGAGTTTCGCCGGTGCGGCCATCGCGTCACGAAAATTCTGATGCACGCCGGCGTAACGCATCTTTTCCTTCGTGTACAGCTTGATCGGCCCCCCGGCTCCCATCACTCCGATCACGAAGGGCAATTTGGGAACGCCCAAATCTTTTCGCACATCTCGCACAAAGTGTGCCAGGACCTCGCTGTAAGCATCGTACCCACCCGGTTGTTCACGCGTCGGATACGTTCCACGGTCCACCATATCATTCCAGCCTTGGAACCAGACCAAGCCAGCCAGTTCATAGCCCGCTTCGGCGTCATAGTCTGGATACACACGTTGAATGTCGGATAGCACTTGCTTGACATGTTGCAGCATCAGGCGGTAATAATGGCCGGTCGCTGCTTTCTTGCTGGCGGTGATCTCGTCGAGGTCCTTGCCTTGCTTTTTAAAATTTTCAAGCTGCTGTTCATTGAAGGGGTAATCGCCAGCACTGGGTGAGCGAAAATCCGTATTGATGCTCTTGCCACCCCAGGCGGTTTTGATAATCAACACCGGCTCGTCAAGCAGCTTTTCCAGATAAATGCCAAACGTCAACTCGGGACCGATCTTTGATCCCCCGGGTTCGGCTCCGTAGCCTTCGGTCAGCCGACCGACTTTTTCTTCCTGGGAACTACCAAGTGACGAGATCCAAACGCGTTCGCTGACTTTGGGCGTACCATCCTCTTGACGCAGATCCTTCAGGAGAGGCGCCGTCACTGGATCCAATGCCATCACATCCATGGTTCGAACATGGGCATGCCCTTGCATGTTGGACTGACCGGTCAAGATGAAAACTTTCAGCGGTTCTTTGGCGTCGCTGGCAACGGCACCTCCCAACAACACTGCAACGGCAACAAAGCCTGCCATCAAGCAATCGCGAAATCGAACAGACATTAGGTGAGCTTTCATCAAACGTTCCTAAATATGATGAGGTAAATCGAGAGACCGGCTGTCTCCATCAGTCGGTATTATAAACGCAATCCTACCGCAAAGGCTGGGGATGCAACCGGATCCCTGCGTGCGCTGTTACGGCCAGATGCCAGAGCTTTCATCTTCCAAGTCAGGCTGGATCAAATCGACTGAGCGAACATGATGCGATGGCCATCAATCGTCTGGATACCGAACTCTCTCATCCCCCATGACTCGTCACAAAGCTGCTTGACGATGGTCACCTGTTTTTCGGTCAGCTCGGTGTAGAGTGCCTTGGCGTCGTCCACCCTGATGGACGCAATGAAGGAATGGTCCCCCAGCTCGGCGGCCGGCATTGCATCAGGACACTCGCCAGCCATGATCGCCACGTGATCGCGTTCGAAGCATCGCCAGCCGGGGTCTTCGATCTCCCGAGTTTGAAATCCCAGCTGATCCTGGTAATAGCGACTTGAAAGCTGTAAGTCCCGAACGGCGATGACGAGCGTCATTCCCTGAAACATGCGATGTCCCCGTGGGTTGTGCTAGTGCGAGGAGTGGGCACGGCCTTCTAGTGCGCGGTGCCAGGGTGATGTGGCGGCGTGTCCTTTGTCGGGATTGTTTTTTTGGCCAGCAAAATCCCAGCCGCCGTGGCCGTGCAACGAGGTTAAAAGCGAATCGCCGGGAGGTCTGACGGGCTGGCATTTTCGCCCACAATCCACCCCACCGGGTTGGACAGCGGATTCCGAACAGATTCCCAGAGCGTGTCGGATTTTACCGCTGGCCCCACGTTCTGGGGCGAGCGAGCGGTTTGCCGATGAATCTTGTACCTAATGTAGCAGGCATCGCGGTTGATATCCGTCTGAACGAGGAATTGGGACCTTGGCAGGCTGCCCCTTGGTACATCATGCTATTGAGGCAAAAATGCAGCCCGATCACTGTTCGTCGAACCAAGTCCCGCCACTGCGATTCCCCTGTTGAGACTGACATCCATGGACCTCCCGATTGTCAATCAAGATTCCGGCTCGCCGCGTCCTGCCAGCGACCAGCTTTCCGACGACGCTCGCGGCAGTTATGCCGTTGTCTCGTTGGGCTGTCCCAAGAACCTCGTTGACACCGAGCAGATGCTCGGTCGACTGGATGAAGACGGCTACCAGATGGTCGCTGACGTCGACCAAGCGGACTTCGTTGTCGTCAACACCTGTGGCTTCATCGATTCGGCACGCCAAGAATCGATGGGCGCGATCGACGAGATGCTGCAACTGAAACGCGAAGGCAAGCTTAATGGCGTCGTCGTCACCGGTTGTTTGGCGGAACGACAACAGGGCGAACTGTTGAAAGACCGACCGGACATCGATGCGATGGTTGGCGTCTTTGGACGCAACGACATTGTTGATGTTGCCAACCGTTTACAGAGTGGAATCCAAGAGCAACAGCAAGTCTTTCGTCCCGCGCCCATTCGACCGCTATCGGATGGCGTTCGCAGTGCGGTCACGCCACGTCACTTTGCTTATTTGAAGATCAGTGAAGGCTGTGATCGACTCTGTACTTTCTGCGCCATCCCCAAGATGCGCGGCAAGCATTACAGCAAACCGATCGAACAAGTGATCGAGGAAGCCAAGCGACTCGGCGAGAGTGGTGTCCGTGAAGTCGTCATCGTTGCCCAGGACACAACCTACTATGGCAAGGATCTCTACGGCGAACCGCGTCTGGCGGACCTCTTGATCGAACTGGACAAGATCGAAACGATCGATTGGATACGCTTGATGTACTTCTATCCGATGTACATTGACGACAAGTTGATCGATGTACTCGCAGGCGCCAAACGGATCTTGCCGTACATCGACATGCCATTGCAACATGCCAGCGATGGGATGTTGAAACGAATGTCTCGTAAGACGAATCGTCAGAGCCAAGAAGAGATTGTCAGCAAACTGCGTCAACGCATTGATTCGCTGGTCGTTCGCACCACGATGATCGCGGGCTTTCCTGGCGAAACCGATGAAGATTTCGAGCAACTCGTCGACTTCACGGCGAACATGCACTTCGAACACTTGGGCGTGTTCACCTACTCGGTCGAACCAGACACTCCAGCAGCCAAACTGCCCAACCGAGTGCCCAATGAGATCGCCGAGGAACGTAAAGCTCGGCTGATGTCCGTCCAGCAGGAGATTGCCTTTCGTTGGAACCAGTCATTGATCGGAACCGAGCAAGACGTGATCCTGGACATGCCTTTGGAAGGACAAGAAGGAGTTTGGATCGGACGCACAAAGTTCCAAGCACCAGAGATTGACGGGGTCGTCTATGTCAGTGGCTTTGGCGACGATCAAACGCCCGCCGCAGGTCAAATCTTGACCTGCGAAGTCGTCACCTCACAGGGCTACGATTTAGTCGCCGCCCCGTTGTCTGCCGAGTGATGCTGAATCCTGCCAGCGGCGACTAACTGGTCGCCGCCAGCACTTGTTCAATCAAGCGTTTGGCCATCAGCACCCCATCCAGCGGCGTTGGGTTTTGGCCTTCGTATTCAATCCCGATGTAACCCTTGAATCCACTGTCTTTGATGATCCCAATCATTTTGGCAAAGTCAGTGTGTTTGGCCTGGCCGTCTTCAGTAAAGGCATGGATTTTGGCACAGACCGCTCGCGCCCACGGCAAAGTCTCTTTGACACCTTGGTAGCGATCGTAGTCTCTAAAGTTACCAAAATCAGGCAGGGTGCCAAGGTTGTCGATGTTGGCGGTCTTCATCAGCCGTGCCAACCAAGCACCATTGCTGGAATGATTGCCGTGGTTTTCGATGATAATGTCTAGCTGGTAGGACTTGGCAATCTCGCATAGCTGATTCAAACCATCGACGGCTTGCTTGAGCACTTCGTCGGCATCGCCTTGACTGCGGCAATCAACGCGAATCGAATGACAGCCCAGCGTTTTAGCGGCTTCCAGCCAAGGAATGTAATCCTTCGCCGCAGCTGCTCGAGTGCCCGCGTCGGCATCATCAATCCCTCGCTTATTGCGGCACAGCATCAACTGGTTCTCGACGCCCAGATCATCGCAGCGCTGACGAACCTGTTGAAAGAACGCTGTCTCACCGCTCTTATCCTCAAAGAACCCGTTAAAGTATTCCAGGGCTTTGATGCCGCACTTTTCGACCGCGAATTGAGGATAATCCAGGGTCGTCAGCGACGGGTTCTTGCCGGTTAGCATCGAACGAAAGGAGTACTGCTGGAGCGAAAGTTTCAGCCAAGGGGCCGCGTTCGTCTCGGCGGCACGGGCAAGGGGCGTGGTTCCCATTGCGGTTGTTGCCAAAGTCGCGGCAGACAAACCGGAAAGAAAGTGTCGACGTTTCATGAGCTCTAACAATGCAAGAGTGAAGAGGAGTGGAGTGGAGTCAATAGTCTAACTGAAACAGTACGCACCTTTTGCATGCATCAGCGTTTGCAAGCAATTCCCAACGGTGAAATCCATCGCCGCCCAGCCACCGCCGATCCAAAGACGCCGGCCGCAATGCAGCTAAATCGAGCCAACATCTGGCGAGCTGGCAATGTCTGGGCGGGCTGGCAATGTCTGGGTGGATCGCAATGTTTGCGTCGTGAACAAACCGAAAAAAATTCGACTCCATGGTGCTATCAGCGAACACCTCTCTCCAAGAACGCTATAATTTTCACTCGTCCGGCTCAATGGTGTTCCCATGGCTCGAGTCATGCGAGAACCCCTTATCCCTCCATTCATAAAGAACAACCATGTCCACCAGTCGAACTGCTTTCATTCCCTGGGACGAAGCCCAGGCCGGTGCATTCAAACAAGAGTACGAGGATAGCGACGCAGACCGAGGACTCAGTCATCACAAACGAAAGTGGAAAATCGTCTATCTCGATAGCCCTGGCAAACCGTTAGCGAAGGTGGGTTTTGGAACCACGACTCGAATCATGATCGCCGGTCATGGTGCGATCGGTGACCCCACCATCGCCGCAGACCACGGCACCGGGGGCGCCGATCGGAGCTATTCTGATGTCGTGGACCTGATGTTTCAATTGGGACTCAAGAAACATTACCTTGGAACCATTGCCTGCGATGTTTGTTATAGCGCACTGGGTAACCCGCCGTTTGCAAAACTGTTAGCCAAAGAGCTATGGAAGCGAGGCGTGAAGGCCAGTTGCGTGCTGGGCTACAAGGGCCCACTCGGTGCCATGTACAATGACGAACTCGCTGGCAGCAAGTACACCCACCGCGTCGTCGATGTCGAAGACGATGATGGCAACGTGATCGACACAGTCAAGTCCAGCAAAATGCAGCAGCGTTTCTACGGCTGGATGTAGTCGCTACGGCTGGCATGAGGACATTCAGTGACCGTCACTTGAGTAGCCCAGTTCGCGGTCGCACGCAGTGCTTGCACGCGCCCAACCCCAAGTGATTGGCTCCCAAGTGATTGGCTCCCAAGTGATTCACGAAACTGGCGAACAGCTCACTGAACCGTGCCGATCCTGATTCTGCATCCACAGCTTGCGATCACTTCGTCAATCGAAGCCAACACAGCACTTAAGCGGAGTCGTGGCTGCAGGTTTTCAACATCGACTCATATTGATCAACCATTGCTGACCAACCGAGTCGCTCGGCGATCTTTCTTCCCTGCTGGCCCAGACTTTCGCGCAGCGGCTTGTCCGCCACAAGATGCTTCAGGCCG
Source organism: Stieleria bergensis (assembly GCA_007745635.1). Taxonomy (GTDB): domain Bacteria; phylum Planctomycetota; class Planctomycetia; order Pirellulales; family Pirellulaceae; genus Stieleria; species Stieleria bergensis. Next base: position 3,141,324 of record CP036272.1, on the reverse strand, counting down.
GCGGCCAATGCGGCTTCCGTTGGCTCAACCAACCAGCCGTCCACACCCTGCGTGATGATCTCGCGCGGGCCGCTTTCGCAATCCACACTGATTGTCGGCACGCCCATCGACATCGCTTCCATCACCACCGATGGAAAGCCTTCATAGCGACTCGATAGACAAAATATCGTTGCCTCAGCCAGTGCCGGTGCCAAGGGGGACACCCAGCCTGGGAAGGTGACTCGTTTGTCAACACTGAATTGTTTCGCCAGTTCCCTGAGCGTATCCATCTGGCTTCCTTGGCCATAAATGATCAACTTCCAGTCCTGATTTGATCCCAATCCGAGGGCAAACGCCCTGATCAATCGATCGAAACCTTTCTCTGGTTCAAGCCTTCCAGCGGCCACGATGCTGCGTTGTTGGCCCGCCTGATCGCGATTAGATAAAACCAGTGGTGAATCGACTGCCGAAGGAATCACGACGACGTTCCCACTAAAAGTTGACAGATAGCTTGCAGCCGTCTTTGTCAGCGCCACCACGGTAGCCGCTTTGGGGTACAAACGTCGCCGGGCAATTTGTCGCCACCGTCCAGCCGACTGCTGGCTTGGATCGCTGCGTTCGCAAACGACCACTGGCACTTTTGTTCGTTGGCGCCCCTTTTCGCTCAAGGCAATCAGCACATCAACATTGTTGCGATCACAAAACGACAAGACCACATCAGGTCGGCTGGCAACGATTTGCTGCCCCAACGCTCGCCAACGACGGCGAAGTGCCTGGATGCGCCCCAGCACTGGAAGAGAGCTGCCCGTTGCCTGTGGTAACCGCAGGCGTTGGACCGCATCAGCAACAGGGTATTGATCGTCCCCGTCTTGGAAGGTCAGCAAAGAAACCTGATGTCCCCGATCTGCAAGCCGGCTAGCCAAGCCCGCCATCACGCGCTCCGCTCCACCACCGTGCAGCGAATGGATCACACAGGTGATATTCAAGGGACGCCTTTGGGAAATCGCGGGGACAAGAGAGAGCCAGGGTTCCGTCGCGATCCGCGCCAACGTGGGCTCGGCGATGATGACTGGATCGACGGTTTTACCTTAACTGAACTCCCCAAACTTGCAAGCACCCACCGCATGTCGGACGCACTGGATAAGCGGCGTGAAACGACACGATAGGACATTGAGTGCTCGCGTCGTGCACCGCCTGGGCGTTCACCGCCTGGGCGTTCACCGCCTGGGCGATCGCAGCGGCGACCAGATCAGCATCAAACGATGCCCAGAGCTCATCCAGCTATTCAATCGCTGCCGGCGGATTCTGTGGGTATTTGCCAGTCCATTGACGGAGCAGATTCAGCGTCTGCCTAAAACCGCCGACGTCTTGTACCGATTTCCAGCTGGGTTCACTCATGATGGTTTCGAATCGCTCTAAAGCCAGATTCACGTCGCCATCGATGTCCCGTGTCATCGCGGATTCGATCACCGCATCAAGCCTGAGGTACAGCCTCCATTTGCCGCTTGGATCGCGATGGCGCAAAGACAGTTCTAGCAACCGCGTTGAAGCTTCCAGGGCCTGGCCGTCAAAGTTGTACGACGAATCACGCGTGCTTCTGGGCAAGCGATCCAAATCGCTCGGCGATGAACTTAAGTGCTCCGGATTGTGGGACGGAGTCAGATCGGGAATCGATGGCCGCGACGCGTTGGCTGGGGGCAGACGATTCGCAGGTGCGGGCGCCGAACTCTGTGCCGATCTCTGTGCCGGCTGCAGCCAAGCGTCATTGCCAATCGGCGGGTTGTTTGCCCAAGGCTGATAAGGCACTCGTTCTAACGGCGTGCGTGGTGGCAACTGACTGCTGCCATTGACGTTCAGGGAAAAACCTGGGGTATGCACACGCACACTGCTGGTCGGCAGGCCTTCGTAGGAGTTGCCTTGATCCCATCCGTAAGCCCACATCATCGGATCATAGTAGCCGGGGTAATTTACACCGTTGCCCCAATCTGGAGACCAGTTCCCTCCGCCAGGATAGGCTGGCAATTGCACCGGTCGGCCACCACCATGCCGCCCCTGATTGTACCGGACGTTGTTCGGTCGTCCCCTGGAACCCGGTGAACGCAACCGTGTTCCATGCTGTGCTTCGACATCGCTTGGCAAACTGATCAGCAGCAGCAAACCAGCTAGGCACAACCGCCAGCCGTTTGGCATCGCGGGCGAAAAAGCCTGCAAGGCAATCACGTTTTGCAGTGTTCTCATCATGACCCGCCAGATTGCAGTAACCGATGGAGGAAAACCAGCGTCGGGCCAAACGCGCCCACCGCTCCTGTTCAACTCTATCTCCAGAATTTGGCCATCCAAACCAGCTTTGTGCAGATTGAAGTCTTTCAGCCTCGGCGGAGCGATGGACAGTCTGAACGATCATCATCGCACCGCGACAGCGTGCCAACAAATCGGCCCAAAACGGGTGTTTTTTTGGCTCCAGAGAGCCAATCCGCCTGCCAATCCGGAAAACTGTGGCCAGACCTGTTACGATTGTCTGTTCTCGGTCACCAGCGGATGGTTGTGTCACCAACAGCCATCGAACACCTGCAGGTGCTTGATCACCGTTTACCCTCCTTTGATTCCCCACCGTTTCAACATGACAAACCAACGAACCAAGCAAAACAACCGACGTGACTTCTTAAAGACCACGACCAAGGCGGGTGGATTCCTCGCCGGCGGTAGCCTGATCATCATGGGCACCAAAGCCAGTGGGCAGATCGCTGGTGCCAATGATCGCGTTCGCATTGCCGTGGCAGGCCTCAATGGCCGTGGCCAATCACACATTAGTGGCTGGCGAGGTTCACCCAATGTCGAACTTGCCTACGTTGTCGATCCCGCGAGCAAGGTGCTCGAGCGGACCATGAACAGCCTTAGCAAGCGTGATCCAAAGCTGACCACCGTGGGCCTGGATGACTTGCGAAAAGCGCTTGACGACAAGTCATTGGACGCCATTTCGATTGCCACCCCAAACCACTGGCACTCGTTGCTAACCATCTGGGGAGCCCAGGCTGGCAAGCACGTGTATGTCGAAAAACCCATGAGCCACGATATCACCGAAGGCCGCTCGGTTGTCGAAGCTCAAAAGAAATACGGTGTCGTCATTCAGCACGGCACCCAGCGGCGTAGTAACGCTGGTATTGCAGGCCTGCACCAAGCTCTGAAAACTGGAAAGCTGCCTCGATTGAAAATCGCCTACGGCTATTGCTGCAAACCGCGCAACGGCATCGGCCAAAAGCCCCTGACTGATCCGCCTGCCGATCTGAACTGGGATCACTGGAAAGGGCCAGCTGTGATTCCTCAGTACCATGCTAACTATGTTCCCTACAATTGGCACTGGTTCTGGCCATCAGGCAATGGCGACTTGAACAATCAAGGGACCCACCAGTTGGACGTTGCTCGCTGGGCCATCGATGATGATCAGACCCACCCGACACGAGCGATGGCAATCGGAGGTCGAATGCAATGGGGTGACCAAGGTGAAACGCCAAACAGCATGTTTGCAATGGCCGAGTACCCCAACGGCCAAATGGTCTTCTTCAATGTGCGCAACGTCAATTACAAAGGCTACAAGCACCAAGTGTACAACGAGTACTACCTGGAAGACGGCAGTGTGATCACCGGTGAAGGCAACTATAAGATCCTGCGTCCAGGCGCTTCCCAGCCAGAACCGCTCAAACTAGAATCCGGTGACATCACACCTGGCGGCAACTGGAAATCCTTCATTGCTGCGGTTCGCGCCGGTGACCCCAACATGGCCAACGGCAATGCGTTGGACGCGCATTACGGATGCGTCTTGGGGCACATGATGAACAACTCATATCGCCTGGGCAAAGAAGTTGAATTCAGTAAGAACGCCAGCGAGTTTGGCGGCAACGCCGATGCTCAAGAGCACTTTGGCAAACTCCACAGCATCTTGGCCGACGGCGTGGGACTGACCAAGAGTGATGCCAAGTACGTACTCGGCCCGGCCCTTGAGTTTGATGCCAAGACAGAGCGTTTCACCGGCGCCCTGGCTGATCAAGCCAACAAGTTGCTGAAGGATCCCAACAACCCGGACTACAAAGTTCCCATGCCAAGCGACGTGTAAGCCCTCAGCTTACCGGCAGCAACGATCGGCCCGGATGCTTGTGCACCGCGGCAAAGCCCACGCGGGATGCCGTGCTTGCACGCACCAAAAAAACTGCACTCTCCCGCTTGCGGGAGAGTCGAGCCTAAGCGAGGTGAGGGTAAAGCGGTTGGCAACGCCAACCGCAAGCAGCCACAACGAAACCGTTGACCATTCGTTGACTGAACTCTCCCGCTTGCGGGAGAGTCGAGCCTAGGCGAGGTGAGGGTGAAGTGGTTGGCAACGCCAACCGCCAGCCAGCCACAACGAAACCGTTGACCATTCGTTGACTGCACTCTCCCGCTTGCGGGAGAGTCGAGCCTGAGCGAGGTGAGGGTAAAGTGGTTGGCAACGCCAACTGCAAGCAGCCACAACGAAACCGTTGACCATTCGTTGACTGAACTCTCCCGCTTGCGGGAGAGTCGAGCCTAAGCGAGGTGAGGGTGAAGCGGTTGGCAACGCCAACTGCAAGCAGCCACAACGAAACCGCTCCCGGCCGGCCATTGAAACAACCATTGCCACCGCCTTGCAACTCAGCACACTCACCAGCGCGCTACCACCGCAAACCGGCCGACCCTCGCTCAAGCAGGAGGGGTTTGCTGAAGCAACCGTTGACTGCACTCTCCCGCTTGCGGGAGAGTCGAGCCTAAGCGAGGTGAGGGTGAAGTGGTTGGCAACGCCAACCGCAAGCAGCCACAACGAAACCGCTCCCGCAAGCGGGAGCGGCTGTGTTAGATGTCAAGCGTTTTGTGGATTTTCCCATGTTGTATTTGTTTTGACCATTGTGTTGAGTGTGATGAGGATTTTGCGCATGCATGCGGCAATAACGACCTTTGGAGGCTTGCCTTGTTCGGTCAGTCTCTTGGAGAAGGCTGCGATCGCTGGGTTGTATCGGCGAGCACTCAGTGCGGCCATGTAGAGCGCCGATCGCACTGATCCACGGCCTCCAAAAATCGAACGCTTGCCTCGCATCTGCCCGCTGTCCCGGTTGAACGGTGCTAGTCCAACGAGCGAGGCGATTTCCCGTCGGTTCAGGTCGCCAAGCTCTGGTAACTCTGCAATGATCGTTGCTGATGTCACATCGCCGATACCAGGCATCGTCCCAAGTAATTCGGCGCGATGCTTCCAGTCATCATCAGACTGCACAAGCTTTTGGATCTCACGATCAATCATTTTGATGTCGTTGTTGATTGCATCGAGAACGCGCTGAATGCTCTTGCGAACCGCTCCGGACACGGCTTGTCCCTGTCGGTTCTTCTCGGCAGTTCTGGTGCCGATCAACTGTCTTCTTCGAGTCACAAGCTGATCCAATTCACCCTGCAATTGCTTGGTTTTGGCGACGGCTCGGGGCCTCGTCAATTTCCCAAACAGTGCGATGATGCGTGCGTCGATCTTGTCAGTCTTTGCCAATTGTCCAATCGCTTTGGCAAAGTCTCTCACTTGTCTTGGATTGACCACAGAGACAACATGGCCGGCTTCAACAAGTCGCACAGCGAGTGGACGTTCGTAGTTGCCAGTGGCCTCAATTACGATCAGGCAAGACTTCGCTTCTGGCAACAAATCCACTAGCTCATCAATTCCCTTTGGATCATTGGGAACGACAGTTGTCGTGGCTTGTTCATCAAACGCGAGATCAAGCTTGGCTTTTGAGACATCGATTCCGATAAAGTGTTGAAAACTCATCTTGGATGTATCCCTTCCTTGCAAATGCGAGCTCGAGAGCTTGTCTCGGCTCAGGCGGCTGTACGGGCTATTTACCAAAGGCCGACGACGATCCGGCTCCCGCACAGTGTCTGCGTTGCAGCACTCGAGGGTCAACGATCTGCCGTCGGCCGCAGTTGCTTTAGCCTCTTCGCTACGCTCAGAGGCTAAAGCAACTGCATCTGTAGTGTCCAACGAAACACCACTAGAATGTAACATACAAGGGTTTTGCTAAAGGGCGTGACGAAAGCCAAAAAACGTAGCCTGCCGTGCTTGCACGCACCAAAAAACGTCTCTGCCGAACCGGCCAAGGGACACACGGCGTTCTGACTCGTTGCCCCAATCCTTTTCCGCACATTGGTGCGTGCCGCTGTCACAGAGCGACAGGCTCCGGATGGTGGCGCAGTTGCTACGCGTCTTCTTCGTCTTTCTTGTACTGATCGAGGCGCCGGTACAGCGTTCGCGCACCAATCCCGAGAATCTTAGCGGCCTCTTCGCGATTGTCGTTGGTCATCTCCAGCGTTTTCTCAATCGCCCAACGCTCGATGACGCTCAACTTTTGACCGATCAATTCGTTTGAGATCGAAGCGTCGAAGTCAAGTTTCTCGGGCACTTCCTGTGGCAGTGCATCGTCCGCCTCGGCCAACTCCGGTGGCAAGTCATCGATATCGAGCACGCTATCGGTGTCCAGGACCACCATCATCTCAACGAAGTTTCGCAGCTCGCGAACATTCCCCGGCCATTGATAGGCAGAGAACCGCTTGCGCACCGCAGGCGAAAAGTTCGCCGAGGGCTTGTCATGTCGCCGCAGAAACATCTTCCGAAAGTGATCCATCAATGGAATCACATCCTCGGGCCGTTCTCGCAACGGAGGCAAGCCGACCGTCACGACTTTCAAACGGAAATACAAATCGCTGCGGAACGTGCCCGCCTCGACCATGTCCTCCAACGGGCGATTGGTCGCTGAAACCAAGCGAACATTCACATTGATCGCTTTGTTGTCGCCGACGCGGGTGATTTTATTCTCTTCCAACACACGCAGCAATTTGATTTGCGTGCTCAGCGGCATGTCACCGACTTCATCCAAGAACAGCGTTCCACCGTTGGCGTATTCAAAAGCGCCAACACGATCGGCATCGGCGCCGGTGAACGATCCTCGGACGTGACCGAAGAGTTCACTCTCCACCAGATTCTCTGCGATCGCCCCGGTATTGATCGCCACAATGGGCTTATTCCGGCGGGGACTATTCTGATGAATCGCCTGAGCAACCACTTCCTTTCCGGTGCCGTTTTCGCCCGTGATCAGCACGGTGGCATCCGTGGCTGCAATGCGTCGCAAGCGATCAATGACCTCCTGCATCTCCTTGCTGGAATAGATGATGCTCTCAAAGCCGTATTGCTTGTCCAGCCGCGACATCAACTCCGTGTTCTGCCGCCGCAGATCAACCGCTCCAGCAGCCTTTTCAACAATCGCCCGCAAGCGATTGGGCGTGATCGGCTTTTCCAAGAAGTTGAATGCACCCTTCTGCATCGCTTCGACAGCGATCGGCACGGTGGCATGGCCGGTCACCATGACCACTTCCGCATCAGGCAGGTGTTTTCTGGCCAGCCCCAGCACCTTCATGCCATCAACATCGTTCATCACCATGTCGGTGATTACGATGTCGTAGGTGTCACGAGCGATCAGGGTCGCAGCCTCTGGCCCACTGGTGGCGACGGTGCACCGGTAACCGACTTTCTCTAGGCTCTCCATCATCGCCCGAGCGTGGGCGGCTTCGTTATCAACAACCAACAGGCGAAACGAACTGGGATCAAAATCCATGTTGGTGCTCTAAGTTCCTCTGACGCAGGTAGCAGCGGCAGGGCACCGCTGATTCCATTTCAATTCTAAAAACGAAGGTTTCACAGAAGTGTAGCACGTTGTCAGCGGTTCAGGCACTCCGCAGTCGGGTGTTGGTGCGTGCAATCGTATGGTTTCTGGGGCATTGGTGCGTGCAAGCACGGCACCCTACGAATGCTGTGGCGGTGGATCAGCGATCTTGCAACGGTTCGACCTGCAAGACATCATCACGCAGGGCCTGCATGGCTCGCACCGCTGCCCCAGCGGCAGCGACGGTGGTGATACAGGGGACGCCTTGCTGAACGGCGGCGGCACGAATTTTACCTTCGTCGGTCCGCGCCCCTTTCCCGTTGGGCGTGTTCATGATCAATTCAACGTCTTCGTTCTTCAGGTAATCGATCAGGTTTGGATGTCCCTCGGAAAGCTTCTTGATCGCGGTGACTTCGATGCCTTCTTCCTGCAATCGCGCGGCAGTACCAGGGGTCGCCAGCAGATTAAAACCTAACGCGGTCAAGTCTTTCCCCAACTGAGCGGCGGAATCCTTGTGTCGCGAGCTAAGCGACAAAAAGATATTGCCTTGCGTTGGTAGCGTCACACCGGCGGCGATTTGGCTTTTCGCAAACGCCAGCGGGAACGTTTCGCTGATGCCCATGACTTCGCCGGTGCTACGCATCTCTGGTCCCAGCACGATGTCGACGCCGGCAAACTTGCGGAACGGGAACACGCTCTCTTTGATTGACACGTGACGCGGCTTGGGTTCCTCGGTGACACCCAATTGCTGCAACGACTGGCCAACCATGACTTTGGTGGCAATGTTCGCCACGGGGGTCCCGGTGGCCTTGGCAACAAAGGGGACAGTCCGGCTGGCACGGGGGTTGACTTCCAGAACGTAGACGGTCGGCACGTTGTCTTCGACTTTGATCGCGAACTGAATGTTCATCAGTCCAATGACGTTCAATGCACGGGCGAGCTTTTCCGTTGCCACGCGCAGCTCGTCAAGCACTTCGCTGGCAATCGAGAACGCTGGAATAGCACAGGCGGAGTCACCACTGTGCACACCGGCTTCTTCGATGTGTTCCATGATTCCCATGATCACAACATCAGTGCCATCACTGACGGCGTCGACATCGACTTCGGTAGCGCCTTCGAGAAAGTGGTCGATCAGGACTGGCTGGCCATCGGCAACGATGAAGGCTTCGGCGACATAGCGTTCAAATTGCACCTTGTCGTAGCAGATCTCCATGGCTCGTCCACCGAGGACAAAACTTGGACGCACGAGGGCTGGGTAGCCGATGCGTTCGACCTCTCGGCGTGCCTCTTCCATGTTGCGAGCGATGCCGCTTGGTGGCTGGCGCAATTCCAGTTCTTCGATCAAGGCCTGGAACCGCTCCCGGTCCTCAGCGGCTTCGATCGTATCCACGCTAGTACCGATGATCGGCACACCGGCCTCTTTCAGACCGCGGGCGAGGTTCAATGGAGTCTGACCACCGAACTGCACAATCACACCGTCAGGATTGGTGGCGTCGCAGATGTTCAGCACGTCTTCGATGGTCAGTGGTTCGAAGAACAGAATATCCGAGGTGTCGTAATCGGTACTGACGGTTTCGGGGTTACTGTTGACCATGATCGATTCGTAACCGATCTCTCGCAGTGCAAAACTGGCGTGGCAACAGCAATAGTCAAATTCGATCCCCTGACCGATTCGGTTGGGGCCACCGCCGAGAATCACAACACGCTTTTGGTCGCCTTTGGCAGGCAGTTCCGACTCGGATTCGTAAGTGCTGTAGTAATACGGCGTGTAGGCTTCGAACTCTGCGGCACAGGTATCGACGCTCTTGAAGACAGGACGGACCCCCTGCTCAAGTCGATACGAGCGAACCTTGGATTCGGTCGACTGCACCATGGTGGCGATTTGTCGATCGGAGAAGCCATCGCGTTTGAGACGCAACATCTGATCGAAATCGATCTTCTCCAGGGCTCCCAGCTGCCGTGTTTCGTTTTCCAGTTCGATGATCTGCAACAGGTGATCGAGGAACCAGGGGTCAATGTGGGTGATATTGTGGATCTGTTCGATGCTCATGCCCATCTTCAAGGCGTAGCGCAAGTAAAAGATCCGTTCTGCGTTGGGCGTCCCAAGCTTGGCACGCACGGCATCTTCATCAGGCTGTTCGTCGGTTCCCCAAAGGTCCTTGGAGTCACTCCCCAGGCCGAACGCACCGACTTCCAAACCACGCATGGCTTTCTGCAGCGACTCGCGGAATGTCCGGCCAATGGCCATGGTTTCCCCGACACTTTTCATCTGTGTCGTCAACGTTGCATCGGCTTCTGGGAACTTTTCAAAGGCAAAGCGAGGCACCTTGGTGACAACATAGTCGATCGTCGGTTCGAAGCAGGCCTTGGTTTTCTGAGTGATATCGTTGGGCAATTCCCAAAGCTTGTACCCCACTGCAAGCTTGGCGGCGATCTTGGCGATTGGAAAGCCGGTCGCTTTACTGGCCAGAGCGCTTGAGCGACTCACTCGCGGGTTCATCTCGATCACGATCATACGACCGTCAGCGGGATTGATGGCAAACTGAATGTTGCTGCCACCGGTTTCCACACCGATCTCTCGAATCACAGCCAGCGAGGCATCGCGCATCCGCTGGTATTCTTTGTCGGACAGGGTTTGAGCGGGCGCGACGGTCATCGAGTCGCCGGTGTGCACGCCCATCGGGTCGAAGTTTTCGATCGCGCAGATGATGACAACATTGTCGTCAGCATCTCGCATCACTTCCATTTCGTATTCTTTCCAGCCGATGATCGATTCTTCGACAAGGACTTCGGTCACGGGGGACTGATCGAGCCCGCTCTTGCAGAGCACTTCGAAGTCGTCTTTGTTGTACGCGATTGCGCTGCCGCTGCCGCCCATCGTAAAACTGGGACGGACCACTGCCGGCAACCCGACATCCGCCAGTGCTTCACGAGCTTCTTCCATCGTGTGCACGACGTGGCCGAGGCAAACGTCCAAGCCGATCTTTTCCATCGCCAGTTTGAACTGATCACGTTCTTCGGCTTTGGCGATCACTTTCGCGTTGGCGGCGATCATTTCAACGCCGTACTTTTCCAGCACGCCATTGGCATCCAAGTCCATGGCCACATTCAAGCCAGTCTGCCCACCAAGCGTTGGCAGCAACGCACAGGGGCGTTCTTTGGCGATGACTTTTTCGACCATTTGCCAGGTCAGCGGTTCAATGTAAGTCGAATCAGCCGTGGCGGGGTCGGTCATGATGGTAGCGGGATTGCTGTTAACCAGCACGACTTCATAGCCTTCTTCACGAAGCGCTTTGCAGGCCTGAGTGCCTGAATAGTCGAATTCACACGCTTGCCCGATAACGATCGGACCGCTACCAATGATCAGAATTTTTTTAATATCGTCGCGTCGTGGCACGTCGTTTTCCAGTGAAGGCGGAACCTCAAGCAAATTTGCGGAAGGATAGCAAATCAACTACCGGTTTGCGTAGGAGACAGAACCGGAAAATCCCCTCTGTTCGACCGATTTTTTCCGCATTGGCCCGGAAGGACTGCCTAGGCGGCTGGATTTGGGGTTCACGAATCCGTGCAGACCGTCATCAAACAAGCAGTAAACCGCCAACCTAACCGCCGCAAGCGCGTGGTGGCGAAGCGCTGCCTGCCAGGCGGCCTCAACCGACGGCGGCCGGCACCTGCTGTCGCCGGGCATCCCCCTGGCTGCCATTAAATGGCTGCGACTTGATGACTTGTGGGGATGATCCGCCAATTGTGCCTGCAGTTTTAGTACAGATTTTGGATTTTCTTTGTTGGCAATGTTGATTCAGTGCAAAGAAAGCAAGAAGATGTGCACCGTAGAAATTCACAACCGACGATTTTCCCTCCACGATTCGATTTCAAGCAGACTCCGCCATGGACACCTCGGTACGCGTTCGCCTCTCCATCATGATGTTCCTCCAGTTCTTTGTCTGGGGGGCTTGGTACGTCACCGCACCTGGTTATCTGGGAACCATTGGCTTTAAACCGACCGATATTGGCAACACCTATTCGGTGGGCCCCATCGCCGGCTTAGTGACCCCTCTGTTTGTTGGCTTGATTGCCGACCGCTTTTTCTCGGCACAAAAAGTCCTTGCCATCCTGCACTTACTTGGTGGGGCCATCATGCTGATTGCCGCACAACTGATGCAGGGCAATACACCGTCACCAGGCGTACTGAACTGGGGATTCTTCCTCGGCTACATGTTAACGTATTATCCGACACTCGCGCTGACCAACACGATTGCCATGAAGCACATGACGGATCCGGAACGGCAGTTCCCGGGGATTCGTGTGCTGGGCACCATCGGTTGGATCGCCGCTGGTTTTGCCCTAACGTTTGCCAAGATTGAAACCAACGTCGGCATGTTCTACATGGCTGGCGGTGCTGCGATCGCGTTGGGTCTGTTCAGTTTTGTCTTGCCCTCAACGCCACCGGTTGGCGCTGGTGAACCGGTCCGCATTAGCGAACTCTTTGGCCTGAATGCTCTGTCGCTGCTAAAGAACCCGTCTTACTTGGTGTTCGTTCTGGCATCGATGTTGATCTGTATTCCGCTGGCATTCTATTACCAGATTGCGGCCCGCGTCGTTGAACTCGGTGGCATGCCAATCGGAGCAACCATGTCGATGGGGCAGGTTTCCGAAATCTTCTTCATGCTGGTGATGCCACTGTTCTTCGTCCGCCTGGGCGTTAAATGGATGCTTGCTGTCGGCATGTTGACATGGGTCCTGCGATACCTGCTGTTCGCCTTTGGTGCACCAACGGAGATCAAGTGGATGATCTTCCTGGGTGTCGTGGTACACGGAATCTGTTATGACTTCTTCTTTGTCACCGGTCAGATTTACACGGACCAAAAGGCACCGAAAAAGATTCGCGCTCAAGCCCAAGGCTTGCTGGTCATGCTGACGCTTGGATTGGGGATGATGATCGGTGCTCAGGCTGCTGGCCAAGTTGAAACACAGCACACCACACAGGACGCAATCGACAAGAACGAGATCGTCCAAAAACTCGATGACTCCATCAAGGACCTCAACGAACAGATCAGCGAAGAGACCGACAGCACCAAGTTGTCAGCTTTGGAAACACAACTGGAGACACTGAACGCATCCCGCAGCGACGCTCGCCATGCTGCTTTGGCAGCGATCGAGTGGCAACCATTGTGGCTCAAACCAGCCGGTTTCGCTGCTGTGGTTCTGATCTTGTTCGTCCTACTGTTCTGGGACAAATCACCGACCGCAGTAGCCGATGACGATTCCGAGGATGCCCCTGAAACGGCGGACTCAGACGATATGATTGAACTGAACCCAGACAATCCGTACGCATCGAGCTGATCACGCCACGACGGGTTCATGTTGAACGAAAGCTCCCAACCCTGCGTGATGTGCGGACGCGTCACGCGGCGCGGGAACACTCGCCACCATCTGATCCCACGGACGTGCCATAAGAATCGCTGGTTCAAGAAACGTTTCACGCGAGACGAAATGAACTCGACCATCGACGTCTGCCATGATTGTCACCTTTGTATCCATCGCGTGGTACCGCGTGAGAAAGATCTTGGCCGACACTTCAACACACTGGACCTCCTGCTGGCTCACCCCGAGATCAGCAAGTTCGTTCAGTGGGTCAGCGGTCAACGATAACTCGGCCATCGAGCCGCTCGTGCGGATTGGTCATCGTTTTCAGCGTCCCGTCACCGCCCTGCTGGCACCGCCCTGCCTGTTTAATGGAGCCAACCAATCTCATGAGTCAGGACGACAGCGAAGAAGAGTGGGGCGATGACCCGTGGGAAGAAGGCGACTGGGAAGAAAATATCGACGACGAGGACGGCGTGGAGTCGATCTCGCTAGACGATCTCGGCGCGGCCTATGCTCGCGCCGCCGCTGCTCATGATCCTGAATCGTTTGCTGAACCCAGCACCGATGAGCCCGAATCCTACGAAGCCACCGAGGAGGACGCGGCCGCTGAAGAAGTGCCGCCCACCACCGAGTCCGAACAGGTCCATCCAGCAGGAATCATCGAAGCGGCTCTGTTTATCGGCCATCCAGAGAACGAATGCTTCACCGCAAAGAAACTGGCCGGGCTGATGCGTGATGTCAGTGCAGACGAGGTGGTTGCACTGATCAAAGATCTGAACCAGACCTACAAGGATGCCGAACAGGCTTTTCGCATCGTTGAACAAGACGAAGGGTTTCGATTGACCATCGCGCCGCAGGTGGAAGAGATCCGCAGCTCGTTCCTGGGAAAAGTTCGCGAGGCCAGACTGACGCAGGCCGCGATCGAGGTGTTGGCGTTGGTTGCCTACCAGCCTGGCATCACGGCCCAAACGGTCCAAGACCAGCGGGGACGCGACTGCGGTGCGCTGCTCAATCAGCTGGTGCGACGCCGACTGCTGGAGATCGAACGCAAGCCAGCTGAGAAGAGTGGAAAGCGGGTCGCTCATTATTCTCCCACCGAACGCTTCCTGGCATTGTTTCACCTGGAGAGTCTGGAAGACCTGCCGATGGTCGACGAAGGGCCAGTTTAATCTTTTTTTGAAAATTCACTCCGTAGCACATGCCCAGCCTGCAGCGCGTCCTTGATCGGCAAACTGTAGCGATTCCGGGTAATTTTCCGGCGGATGCCAAGCGTGAGCGCAAGCTTGATTGCACCAATCTGTTGGCTGCACTGGAATCGATTCGCTGCGATGGCAAACCAGACGCTAGAAACGTCTCCCAAAGGACCGTTGGCATTGATCCAACGTGTCGCGGGCCACTCGCGATCCTCCCTTGCCTGACCAACGTCTGAACGACCACGCTAGAACCATCACGCCTGATCGCTTACACCGATCCATGGGGAATACGGACATGAAACGTCTACTCGCACTCTTGATGCTCATCAGCATCGGCTACGCCGCGCCAGCTGATGCGCAACTGTTCAAGTTCAATTGGCTTCGCAAGCGAGACAAGGCGCCGCCAGCGAACATTCCCAATCGCTATCGCACTCCCTATCCCACCATCACTGGGCCAGCCAGCATCGGTGTGTTTAGCTACCCAGGACGCAACTACCCCGGGCCTTACGATTTCGATCCCTACCGCTTTGATAACTACGTTTACGATCCGATGATCAGCGGCCGCTTTCGTGCCCCCAGCCTCTTGGACGACCCGTACTTCCGAGAACGCTATCGTTACGATAGCGCGTATCCGGGACGCAAGCACGTTTCCGTTCAACCACGGCGCAACGACCAGTGGCGTTATGGCTATGGCCAACGTTCGACGAATCAGCACCACCATGGATCGGCGAATCTGCATCGCCACAGTTCGACGCCCCCGCACAGCTATGACTCCGCACCGTCGATCGGCTCAACGCCATCACCTGTTCCACAGCCAATGCACCAGCCACTGACTGACCGATTGGACAACCCGTATGTCTCCAAGACGATGCCCGGGCGACGCAATCAACATGTCAATTTGCAAGCGACAGGCGAGTTCACTCAGGCCCTACAGAAACGCGCCGACCGCCAACTGTGGATGGATTTTCTTAAGCCTGATGAGATCCACCGCTTGATTCATGACAACGACAACGAAGCGCTCAGCGAACTGCTGGCCCACTACGATGCGATTGCCAATGATGCTGACATGCAGGACTTGGTTTCCACACCTGGGTTCAGGCAAACACATCAGCTGCTGCGATCCAATGTGAATCAACTGCGGCAAACGACCGTCAGTCCGATTCAGCCAACGGAAGTCGACGGCGATCATTTGCCTGAGTTCAAGGATCTGCCTGAACTGCTCCCTCCGCCGGCACCGCAAAGCACGACCGCAACGGACCAGATTTAGGTCCAATCGCGTTTCTGGCGCCAGCCGCCGCTTTAAAAGCGGTTTTGGCGCCAGCCAACGGTCCGCCTGAACCACATCAACGGCCGGGCCAGACGCTGCTTCTTCTGAGTCAATGATGCGTTGACTCAACAGCGATGTTGCTCAAACGCAACAACGACGACCTCGCCGAACTTCTTTTGCTGCTTTTGGCAGGCGGCCTTTGAACGAAACGGTTGCCGCGATGACCGTTTCTCCTATGTTGCAGCGATCAGCTCAATGAATCTCGCTGATCTGATCGGTTCCGCCGTCTCTTGGCACATTAGCTGCACCGTTTGAGGTGACAAATGCTTCGGGGTGGTCTTTGAGTCCTCCCTGGATTCATCAGCCCCAATGCCCCATCGCTTCACAGGACGAACTCTTGGCACAACATCAACGCCCCATCTGGATCGTGGTCTTCGCAATCATGCTGGCAGCCATCGCGGTACGCATGTCCACCTAAGCTGGGATTGAGACGGGACGACTAACCCGCCAATGGCAGCAGCCAAGCCAAAACCGTGGTCACAAACAGCGCCGAGAACCCCAGCGCGATGCTCATCACGGAAATGGTTTTCAAACCCTCTGCTTCCGTCATCCCGGTCATGCCGGTGATGATCCAGAACGCACTGTCGGTCATCCAAGAAATGGGCTTGCTGCCCGCACCGATGGCCATGGCAAGATAAACAGGATGAAAGGGCAGTGACTCTGGAGCCACCAAACCTTGCAGAACGCCAGCAGACGTCATCATGGCAACGGTCGCTGAGCCCTGCAGCGTCCGAATCGCTGCAGTGACGACAAACGCCAGCGGCAACAGGACCAGCCCGGCGTCGGCATGCACTAGATCAGCCACGGCGCTGGCGATGCCCGCTTGCCGCAGCATGACTCCGAACGCTCCGCCCGCGGACGTGATCAGAATGATGTTTCCCGCTGAAGCGAGGTTTCTAGAGACCAACGTGGCTCGCTGCTCTTTGGCGATATAACGCGTCAAGGGGAATGCAATCAGCACTCCAATGGCAATCGCAAGATTCTTGTCCCCCAGCTGTAGCAACAGGTCCGTCCACCAAGCGGATTCAACGATCTTGGCCTTCAACAGGTACTTGATCACGCTGCCGCAGGTGATCAGCAGCACCGGGACCACGATCGGCAGGATGGACTCCCAAAGCCCGGGTTGGTTCTTGGTCTCCAACGACTCGGCGAGTTCTGCGATGCCTGGCCGGTCGGCATCGACGTCTTCCCCGTCCCGGTTTTCTGGACCGT
Organism: Stieleria bergensis; assembly: GCA_007745635.1. Taxonomy (GTDB): domain Bacteria; phylum Planctomycetota; class Planctomycetia; order Pirellulales; family Pirellulaceae; genus Stieleria; species Stieleria bergensis. The sequence continues at coordinate 3,124,546 of CP036272.1, read as the reverse complement.
CGTCATCTCGCATGGGCACCGGGAAGGTGCGATTGATCAGCTTGGCGGCCGCCAAGGAAAAGAAACTGCTGATCGAACCGATCACCAGGCCCGCGATCAGCATTTCTCCGATATCGATTTGCAACGTCTCTGCGACTTGCAGCGGCCCAGGTGTCGGCGGGACTAGCGAGTGGGCAATCGAACCCCCAGCCAAGACCGCCAAAATCAGCAGCACATAGTTTTTTCCGATCGCACGGTACATCGACCGCACCAATGGAAGCATCAAATAAAAGACGGTGTCAAAGAACACCGGGATGGCAATCACGAACGAACTGATCGCGATTGCTTCGGGAGCGCGCTTGGGACCGACCCGTTTTAAGATGCGCTGTACTGTCGCAGTCGCGGCACCGGATTCAGCCAAACAGCCGCCGATCACGCTGGCCAGTGCGATCAGCACGCCGATCTTTCCGGCACTGGTCCCGAATTCCATCGTTAACCGTGAAATTGCGGACCGATCGACAAGTTGTTCGGCTTGCTGGGTTGTCCAATCTCCCTTGGAAACCTGCTTCGCACCGTAATCGCTTAGGGCGTCAGTGCCCGTTAACCCGCCAACGAGAAATCCGGCTAATAGCAGTGTGAGAAAAGCATGAAGACGGAATAATAGAATGCAAACTAATACAACGACAAACGCCCCGGCTACAATCCACCATATATCCATCACGACAGCGGTTCCAATCGACAGAATCCACGAGGTAAACGTTCACTGATCTAGTCGTACAGCGAAACGAAGTCTAAATTGAAGATGGAACTTAACAGATTTTGATGCCGAAGGGTTATGATCAGCGAGAGCAAGACGTGCATCCGCACAGACTTTCTCGCCGTTCCCTTCGCCGCGATCCACCCTCCAGACCATCGGTCCCTTAGAAACGTGTCCGACACCAGCCCAGATTCATCGACCCAATCATCGTTCCTGCTCAAGCATGAATTCGCCATCCGGCGTTTTCACTCTCTGACCGGGATCGTGCCTCTTGGCCTGTACATGTGCGTTCACCTGGCAACCAATGCCGGCTTGCTGAACGGTGCGGAAACATTCCAGAGATCGGTCTTCATCATTCATAGTCCCGGCAAGTTACTGCCGCTGATCGAGTGGACTCTGATTTTCTTGCCGCTGATCTTCCACGCTGGCCTGGGGATTTGGATTGCCAAATCTGGAAAGTCCAATAGCAGCCAGTATCAGTTCACGTCCAACCGGCGTTACACCGTGCAACGCTGGACCGGTTTTGCAGCCCTGATTTACCTGTTCCTGCACATTCTGCACCTGCACGGTTGGTTTCACGCCGACTGGTGGTTGGGAATGATCCGCGGCGCCGGGTTCGGCCAGTTCGCTCCTTATAACGCGGGTAGCTCGCTCGTCATCGCGATGCAAGCGTGGGGCATCGTTTGGCCGATCATCTACTTGGTCGGAGTGCTGTCCTGCGTGTACCACTTTGCCAACGGACTATGGACCGCAGGCATCACTTGGGGCTTGTGGGTCTCGCCCGAAGGACAGAAACGAGCGTCAAAGGTCTGCGGTGCAATCGGCATTCTGTTGACCATCGTCTCGCTGTCAGCTTGGTTCGCCGCGATCAGCCCAAATGCTGAACAAGTCGAAAAGTATCGCGAAGCAGAAAACCGAATGTATGAAGCAGCGGTCGAAGCGGGCTTTGTCGATGCGAATCCAGAGAAACGCTCCGAACCCGTCGTTGAAGACGGTCAAGAGAACGAATCGGACGAAGACTAAGCCGAAGTCGTGTTGGTCTCGGCCGTTTGACACGGTTGACTTCAACAGAGCGGCCTACGCCAACTTTCAAGAACACAACCACTTCAAGTTACTCAAGTCAATTGAATCATGTCTAAACAGCGTGTTGTCGTCATCGGTGGCGGTCTTGCCGGTTTGTCCTCTACGATGAAACTGGCCGAACTTGGCGTTCAAGTCGACCTACTTAGCCTGACACCTGTCAAACGTTCTCACAGCGTTTGTGCACAGGGTGGCATCAATAGCTGCAACGATCAAACCCGTCAACTTGGTGACAGCGAGTGGAAGCACTTGGATGACACCGTGTACGGCGGTGACTTCTTGAATCACCAACCGCCTGTCAAAGAGATGGCGTACTGGGCGCCTAAGGTCATCGACCTGATGGATCGCCTGGGCGTGCCGTTTAACCGAACCGGCGAAGGATTCATCGACCGCCGACGCTTTGGTGGCACACTGTACAAACGAACTGCGTTTGCCGGAGCGACCACCGGTCAACAATTGCTGTACGGCCTGGACGAACAGGTCCGCCGTCAGGAAGCCCTGGGCAACGTTCGCAAGTTCGAATTCTGGGACTTCTTGGGTCCGATCCAAGACGAAACTGGTCGCTGCCGTGGTGCTGTGGCACAAGACTTGGTGTCGATGGAGATCCGTGCCTTCCCCGCCGATGCTGTGGTCGTTGCCACCGGTGGTTGTGGCTTGGTTTACGGTCGCAGCACGATGAGCGTCTTCTGCAACGGCAGTGCCGCCAGTCGATGCTTTCAAGCAGGTGCAAAGTACGGTAACGCCGAATTTATTCAAGTACATCCCACCGCAATCCCCGGCAGTGATAAACTGCGTTTGATGAGCGAATCGGCTCGTGGCGAAGGCGGCCGAGTCTGGGTTCCTCGAAAACCCCACGACTCTCGCGAACCGGACAACATTCCAACCGGTGAACGCTATTACTTCCTAGAAGACCGTTACCCCGAGTACGGGAACTTGGTCCCCCGCGACATCGCCACACGCGAGATCTTTGACATCTGCGTCAACGATGGGCTTAGTGTCGACTCCGAACGCATGTGCGTGTACCTCGACCTCACGCACATCCCCAAAGCGGAATTGGATCGAAAGCTTGGCGGCATTCTGGAAATCTACGAAAAGTTCCAGGGCGTCGACCCACGCGAAGAACCCATGCGGATCTTCCCTGCCGTTCACTACAGCATGGGCGGTCTGTGGGCCGACTACGTTCGCAGCAGCGAAGGTGGCCTGCAATCCGGTGCCCCTCGCAACCACATGACCAACATCGAAGGCCTCTACGCCATCGGTGAATGTGATTATCACTATCACGGAGCAAACCGCTTGGGAGCAAACTCGTTACTCTCTTGCATCTTTACCGGTTTATTTACCGGGCCATCCATCCAAAACTACATCAGCAACCAATCCGGTGGATATGCGGACGTCGAGGCCTCGCTGCTTTCCGGAGCCGTCTCCAAACAGCAAGAGCGCCACGACAATCTGCTAACGGGCAACCCAGGCAGCGACGAAAACCCGTACCTGATCCACCAGGAACTGGGTGACATCATGACGCGAGCCGCCACCGTCGTACGACGCAATGATCAGCTGAAAGAATCGATCGGCAAAGTCGACGAACTGCACGAGCGAATCATGAAGGTCAACTTGGCCGATAGTGGTGGCTGGTCCAATCAAAACGTGATCTTCGCCAAGTCCGTCCAAGACATGTTCCCGATTGCCAAGTGTATCCTGAAAGGTGCCCTGAATCGCGACGAATGCCGAGGCGCTCACTTCAAGCCAGACTTCCAACGTCCATCGCTCACCGCCGAAGACCCCGCCGAACGCCGCAAGCAAGCCGAAGCATGGTGTGACACCTTTGCCGAGAACAATGAGAAGTACCTCAAAAGTACGATCGCGTCCTACGACGCCAACAGCATGCAGCCTGACTTGACTTACGAAGACGTTGACACCAGCCTGGTCCCACCGCGACCACGACTCTATGGCTTGGTCGGTGCAGAAGACATCGAACAAGTCTGGAAAGAACGATCCGGTGAAAAGAAAGACAAGGACGACACCTTGGCTGCCACCTGATCCCACTGTCCAGCGACAACCTCTCCTTCACCCACCGAATCAACCCGTTATTTGAACCTTCAAAGGCCGACGAATGATTGCCCTTGATTCCGCAGCAAAACGCCCTGAGTTCATCAATGTCCGTGTCCGCCGCCAAGACGGCCCTGGAAAAGAACCGTACTGGCAGCTGTTCAAGATCCCGTATGAACACGAGCTAAACGTTATCTCCGTCCTGCAACGGATCGCGGCGCAAGCAAAAACCAGCGATGGCCAAAAGGTCGCTCCGGTCACCTGGGACTGCGGTTGTTTGGAAGAAGTTTGCGGCTCTTGCACCATGGTGATCAACGGCCGCGTTCGTCAAAGCTGTAGCGCTTTGGTCGATCGATTGCTAGAAGACAACCCCGATGAACTTGTTCTCGAACCGATGAATAAGTTCCCCGTCGTTCGTGACCTGATGGTCGATCGTCAACGCCTGTTCCGCGGCTTGGAAAAGGTCAAAGCTTGGGTCCCCGTCGATAGCTACTACAACATGGGCTCGGGCGAGCGCCAGTCCCAGGCCACCCAAGAGCAAAATTACCCGCTGAGCCAATGCATGAGCTGTGGCTGCTGTGTCGACTCATGTCCACAGTATCAAAAGATCGAACTCGAGCGGATGCCCAACGAGTCCGACGAAGACTTCTTGAAGCGTCAGAACGAAGCGTTCGACGAAGCCTTTGTCGGCCCGCACGCGATCTCTCAGGCAATGCTGTTTAACAATCACCCGACCGGCAAAGCCATCGCGGACGAGCGAATGGACGCGTTGACGGACACCGGCGGCATTCAAATGTGTGGCAACGCCCAGAACTGCGTTTCGGTGTGCCCGAAAGAGATCCCATTGACCACGTCAATCGGACGCGCCGGCAGAGCGGCGACCGTCCACATGATCAAAAAGTGGTTCGATAAGTAAGACCTGCGTTCGTCGGGTGCCGTGCTTGCACACATCAATGAGATAGCATCGCACAGTTGGGCCTCAATCACGTGGCTTGTCCGCCTCCGCACCACGAGAATCGAAGATCTTCCAAGCAGTGATGTAAGCACCACTGCCCCCAAAAAGACTCGCCCGCAAGCGGGAGGGTATTCTTGGGACAGAACCGCCGATTTCCCTGTGATGACAAAACTCTCCCGCTTGCGGGAGAGTCGAGCCTAAGCGAGGTGAGGGTGAAAGCGGTGCAGACGCCTAAAACCCGCGTGACAGCGACTAAATTGGTGACGAGATTCTAAACGGACCGACGCCTCTGTCCCCGTTTTCTTGGTGCCGATGGAGTGCCTCCCACCGACCGTCAAGTGATGGCGGTCAGATTCACTTGCTGGCAGATGCCCCGAATCGATTGCTCGTCAGTCAAATGATACGTGGGAATACGCATCGCGATCAACGGTCCCGCCAGGTCCAGATACTGATCGACTTCTAGCGTGTTGATGATCACGGCGACGGCGGCACCTTGCCTGGCCAAACCAATGATGGCCGCCAAGTCATCCTCGGTGGCTTCTGGCACGATGAACAGAAGCGTCGTCTCGCGACTGAGTTGTCCCTCAACTTCGATCAGCAATTCGGGCAGCGTCAGTGCATCGCTGCGTTCCAATCGCGCCAGCGTCGAACGGATCTCTTGCAACTGCCCCGGGCCTCGATCGGCTGACAGATTAATAGGCCGCATGCGATCATTTTCGACGGCATCTGCCGCTTGCCGCTTCGCCTGATCTCGAACCCGATAGTCGCCCACCCAACCTTGTGTCTGAATCCGATCAGCTGCATCACGGCCATTGCTGACCAGGCCCACAGGTTGCGAGACTTCATGCAGGGCACGGGCGATGCCTGCCGCGGCCATCACCGCCAGGTCGCCTCGGACCGGTTCGTGCCGAATCGGGTTGCTATCGACGTGCATGTCCAAAATCACGGTTGCCCCGGCGATCGAACTGGGCTCGTAGACTTTGCTATGCAAGATTCCGGTGCGCGCCGTGGCAGCCCAGTGAACGCGGCGCATCGGATCGCCCGTTTGCCAGCGTCGAATGCCGCGCAAGCGAGTCGGATCTTCGAACAGGTTATCACGCATGCGAATCTCACCCATCGGACGACGCGACGCGATGTCATAGGCATCCAAGGGGACAATTTTCGGCAAAACGGTGACATAGCTTGGTTCCGCCCCCAGACTAAAGCGACGAAACAACCCCATCACATCACCGGTTTCCAAGACCATGGGGCCGATCTGGTAATGGCCGCGTCGGTTACACTTGATCTTGTACTCGATCACTCGTTTTTGATTAGGCCACAGCATGAAGATCTGCACCCGTTCTCCCTGGACCTCAAGGGCAGGGGGAGTGAAGAGGATCGCCCGCGGCGGCAGCACGTCTTCGGCCAACAGCCACAGCACTGGGATTCGACTGGTGTTGTGCAGTTCAATCCCGACACTGATCTGGTCACCTTGCCGGACTTCAACATCGCCGCCAAGGCGTTTTGCAACCACACAGCGCGTCCACAGATTCGCCAGGAACCGGTTGACGATGACGGCTGCGAGCGCGGTCAATCCGGCAAACAACCACAAACTGGCTCCGATCAACAGGCCAACGAGCAAGACGAACGCACCACCAGCGAGGAGCGTTGCTTTTCCGCTCGGTCCCGGTGAACACTGCGAATCAGTCGCCTGTTCATTGCTGCTTGTCGTTTGATCTGCCATACCGTTGATTGTACATCATCGGCCCCCGTGAAGGCTAAGCATTCAAAATCGGGTGCAGCACATTTCCATGCACATCGGTCAACCGCATGTCACGTCCGCTGTATCGGAACGTCAGTCGTTCGTGATCGACCCCCAGCAGGTGCAGCACCGTGGCCCACATGTCATAGATGTTGCACACATTTTCGACGGCATGGTAACCGAGTTCGTCGGTGGCTCCGTAAGCCGTGCCCCCTTTGACACCTCCACCGGCAAACCAAACGCTGAATCCCTGCGGATTGTGATCGCGCCCGTTGCTGCCCTGGGAAAATGGCGTCCGGCCAAATTCGCCGGCCCAGACAATCAGCGTCTCCTCTAGCAATCCTCGCTGACGAAGGTCTTTGATCAAACCTGCGATCGGCTGATCGACTTGTTCGGCCATTGCACGATGGCCACGTTCTAAATCACCGTGTTGATCCCAGGGGTTCGCTGCACCGCCAGCGCCAATGCTCTTGGTCAGGCAACTCAATTCGATGAACCGGACGCCTTTCTCGACCAACCGTCGAGCCAACAAGCACTGCCTTGCATAGGCTGCCTTTTCAGTATCCGGACTGTCCAAGCCATACAGTTTCCGCGTGGCCTCGGTTTCGCCGCTGATGTCGCAAAGTTCTGGGACTGCGGTTTGCATCCGAAACGCGGTCTCATAGTTTTCGATCGCCGCGTTGACTTGATTGTCTCGCCCGCTGCGTTTTAGAAAGTCCGCATCCAATGCTTTGGCGAAGTCCCGCTGGCGATTCTGATACGCCATGTTACCAATCGGTTGAATGTTGCGAATCGCATCGGGCTTGTCCGCTTGCAGAATCGAGCCTTGATTCTGGGCGGGTAAATACCCACTGCTGTACAGGCTCACGCCTCCATGAGGCACACGAGCACTGCCACTTTGCAACACAACAAACCCAGGCAGATTCTGGTTCATTGATCCCAGGCCGTACGCGCACCATGCTCCAGCGCTGGGATGCCCCATGAATGGGAACCCACTGTGCATCAAGAAATTACCTTGCGCGTGTTCGTTCACCGGCGTCGTCATCGAACGCACCACTGCCAGTTCGTCGGCCACCGTCGCCAGTTGGGGGAACATGCTGCTGACCGGCAGGCCCGATTGCCCCGAGCGCGTGAACTTAAACGGGCTAGCCATCACGCTGCCGTTATTGTTGAACTGGGTTCGCTGCACCGAAACCGGCATCGGCTTGCCATTCAACTGATCCAGCTTAGGCTTTGGATCGAACGAGTCGATGTGCGAAACGCCCCCCGACATGTAGCAAAAGATCACATGTTTGATTTTCGGTGCATGATGCAGTCGCTGCATTGCCGCTCCATGAGCGACAGACTGAACGGATGCCCCACCGGATGAATCGGGGGCAAGCGGATTGGCGCTGGCAGCATTCCGCATCGCGGTCAGCGCCGTGAGACCGAATCCGGTGGACGCCAGTTCTAGAGCGCGACGCCGTGAATACAAGCGGTTCGGACGAGCTTGATTATCGAACATAGAGGAACTCCTTCAACTGAAACATCGAGTGTGCTAGAGCCGCCATCGTTTCCGCATCTGACGCTTCGCGGACAGGCCCGATCTGGTCGAGCTGCTTGGTGATTTCTTCCATCCCTTGCTTGGACTTTTCATACTGTGCTCGCTGTTCGGCGGACAACAGCTTGACCAACTGTTGCTCGCTGACATAGTTCTGATTGCCTGAGGCAATTGCTTGAATCTCTTCAGCGCCGAGGACTCGATCAAACAGGGCTCCGTTCAGAATTCGTCCGTGCAGCAAGCGACCACCCGAAGCAGGCAAATGGCGCACACCGAATGTCACCACGGATTGTTTGGCCGCAAAACCAATGAATTTATCGGTGCGATAGGGTTTACCGTACGCTTGCCCATTCCGGTAACCCGTGATGGTGCCCTGATTATCGTACGTGATCGCCAAGTGAACGGGTTGTTGACCGGCTTGTAAATCGGCTGCGCCCCCAAACGGTTTTGTCCGGTGAAATAAGTTGCTACCGGCCATCCAATGCTTCGGGGTTTGTTCGCCGAAAACAATCGAATCAAACAAGCTCCCGTCGGCCGTTTGCAAGGTGATGGCTCCACCGCCTCGCTGATTCAAGTCACTTAACTGAACCGTCACCATCAAAGTCTTTTCTTCAATCGGCTTGGTCAGTGGACTGGAAATCGCGTAACCATCTCGTCCCAAGTGCAGTCCATCCGCGTCTTGCCTGGCGTCCCGCTGAAGCTTCAGGGTGATGGGATTCTCTGGGGACTCCAACGACTTGGTAAAGTCCCACGAAGCGTAGGCCTCGGGCAGAGACTGGCTTTCCTGATCGGGCTCAGTTTGGCTCTCCCGCCAACGTTGCCTGGCTGTTGCCAGCAACCGCTGCACTTGTTCCTCAAGCTTTTTTCGCTGTTCTTTTATCGCGGCTTGCCTCGCCGATTGCTCTCGAAAATCAAATTCGAAATCATCCAACATCGTCCGCGCGGCCAACAATTCGTCGTCGGTGGCATGACGAGCAAAGCACAACCGGAACATGCGATTGATCTTGGACTCCACGGTCGGCAAAGCAGGATCTCTCAGCACGCGATTGGCTAGCGACCTGGCATGTTTGACCACCTGTGGACTGTTCATCATTGCCAGCGACTGAGCCGGCACATTGGTGACGTCACGGGCGCCAACACAGCTAAACGGTTCGGGGTAATCAAACACTCGCAGAAACGGGTCCAAGGCATTTCGAACGACACGCACATAAAGGCTGCGGCGATTCGAATCGGCGTTAACCGGCGGTCCAAAGGTTTGCGGTGCCAAGCTTCCGCTCACCGATAGCAAAGCATCGCGAACCACTTCGGCTTCCATCCGACGGACGTTGGATCGTGCAAAGAGTTGATTGTCGGGATCCTTCTGGAATGCCAATTCATCGGCACTTGATGATCGCTGCCAAGCTTCCGTGGTCACCATCGCGTGCACCATTTGCTTGATCGACCAATCTTGTTGAGAGAAGCGATCAGCCAATGCGTCAAGCAACTCCGGATGCGAAGGGGCAAACCCCAAGCGTCCAAAGTTGTCGGGGGTTCGTACCAACCCGGTCCCGTACAGATGATGCCAAAGCCGATTGACGATCACGCGCCGAGTCAACGGGTTGTCGACTCTTAAGAGATCTTCGGCCAGCTGCAAACGGCCACTGTCCTGTGCTTCATAAGGCGTTGAATCGATGGCTTCCAAAAAACGACGCGGAACAAGTTCCCCCAATTGCTTGTGGTTCCCGCGAACCATCATCGCCTGATCGGTTCCAGCGGTCTCCTCGATCCCTGGAACGCGGGTTGGAACAAGCACCTGGGCTTCGAGCGCACGGTACTTTTCCACCAGTTCCCGAAGCGACTTGGAATGGTCCAAATGTGCCGAAAGCACGCCATGATCGACGCAGTCGGCAATCATGACGCTCTGCGGGTGACTCGCGTTCCCAGCGCCCCAGGATTCGATGGCACCTTGCAACGCCGCTTTTGCCGTGACTGTTAGTTCATCCAGGCTCTTGACCGTCGCCTGATCCTCGTTCAGCAGGGCCGCGATGCCCTGGCCCCCTAACCTTGGTCCGGGGGCGGATCGGTCGGTGATCAAGACTTTGCGAACCGCAAACCAGGACTTGGCATCATTCTTGGTCAACAGTGGAGCGTCCTTGGCCGTCGTGACCTCCACGTGAATCGAGTCTCCGGCCCAGTAAGCCAAATCGAAACGATACCACTTCCACTGCGGAGTGAGATTCTGAACCGGGTACACGGTCCCGTTGCGGGGATAATCCTGAACGACGTAACGAACGGAAGCTTGCCCAGCACCTTTGGCCAAAACCCACAGCACTTGATTGTCGGCGAGTTGAACGTCGGGTGATGTGAAGCGACCGGCGTGCTTGCGACTGATGCGATCCGAACGGACCGCGGCTGGCATGACTTGCTCAATCGCTTCCACGCCAGATTCCCGCAAGGCAAAGGAGTCTCTGGGATGGTCGACCTGGGCATCAAATTCCAAACCATTGCCCGCGACGAACCACGCTTGACGATCATCGACATTCGCAAAATCCCAGTAGTGCGCCGCCTGCTGCTTGACCGTCAAAGCATGATCCATGTCGGACTTCAAACGTTCAAGACGCTGTTGCCAGCGCTTTGCAAACGGTTGCTTGCGATCGTCATCGCTGGCTAACACAGACAATTGATTGGGAACCGCGCTCTGGAAGGCTTGGTCGGCCTTCTCCGGAATCGAGCGAGAGAACAAACGCTGACCCGCAGCATCGATGTCGCGCAGCCATGCCGCGGCAACCTGCTGGCGTATCTGCTTTTTCAGCGTTGCGAGTTTCGAGGTCTGTGCATTGATCGCCTGGTCAACATTGGCCACGTTTCGTCCAGGACGGCAAGAACTAAGGATCCCAAACAGCGCGTAGTAGTCTGCTTGGCTAATCGCATCAAACTTATGATCATGGCAGCGAGCGCAGGAAACGGTCAGCCCCAGAAAGGCTTTGCTAAAGACGTTGATTTGATCATCAATGAAACGAACCTTCTCGTCCAACGCATCCGTCGGTGCAAAGCCATGGAAGACCATTCGCCAGTGTGCGGTGGCGATGGTGGATTCGTTGAGCCCCAGCTGCTGGTTGATTCGGGGTTTGGTCAGCAGATCGCCAGCGATGTGTTCACGCAACATCGTGTCATAGGGAATGTCTTCATTCAGAGCACGAATCAAATAATCTCGATAGTACCAAGCGTTTTCAATGCGAGGATCTCCTTCGCTGCCGTGCGATTCTGCGTAACGAATCCAGTCCATCCAGTGCCGCGCCCAGCGTTCGGCAAAGGCCGGGCTGTCAATCAGCTCGCTTGCCAATGCCGCAACAACAGCTTGTTGATCTTGGCCACGCTTCAGTTGACCTAACCAGCGCGATTGTTGTTCGATGCTTGGCGGCAAGCCAGTCAGAACAACATACAACCGGCGAATCAAAGTCGCATGGTCCGCCGGCGGCGACGGCTTCACACCGGCATTCTCAATGCCCTGGTTGATCCAAGCATCAATCAGTTCGCGAGTCGGAACCTGAGCGGCACTGCGACCTCCAGGCAACGCCGCGGATTCAATGGGCTGCAGACTCCACCATTGCTTGCGGCGCTGCAGCGTGTTCTCCCATGATGTTTGCTCGCGCAGGCTCTCTTCAGTCGGTGCTTGGTCACGCGGATCGGGCAAGCCCATTTGAACCCAGTCTTCAAAGTCCTTAATGACCGCGTCAGCCAACTTGGGACCGCCTTCGGGCATTTCCAAACCATCGATTTCATGGCGCAAGATTTTGATCAAGCGACTTTGTTCCGGTTTACCCTTCACGATCATCGGTCCGCTATCGGCCTGCAACATGCCACCGGCGAAATCGGCAATGAAACCACCCTCATTGGAATCGATTGAGTTGTGGCACTCGTAGCAATTCTCGACCAACACGGGTCGAATTTTCGATTCGAAAAACTCACGTTGCGGAGGCGTTAACTCTGCCCCCATTGAGCTGCCATGAAACATTGAGCTGCCATGAAAGCAGAGCAAACCAATGACGATCAAGAGCATCCGCTGCCAGCGATGATCTATCCAAGACGGAACGTCTTTCTTATGCATGAGGTCGATACCAGAATGAGGCGAAAAATTCTGAGCACAGCAGGGGAAGGGAGGGAAGTCACAGCCAGTGCATTCGAAGCCAGGTGAAAGTGCAACCGGTCGCAACGCATGTGGGGCAACCAGTCCTTGCAGGGCATGTCAGTGCGTCACATCCGGCGTTGCAGTTTGACGCTGGAGTTTGACGGATTTGTGCCAGCACGACACCCTGGGGGCGAACGAACATACCGAGGCGGGGGTCATCCAATGCCTCGTCGCTGAAAGAACTGGCGGGAAACGCCAAGAACAACCGTGCAGCGACCACTTTCGGCATCGATGGACTAAAGTCAGTATAACCGCTGTACAATCAGAATGCGTTTGACCATCCGTTGAACCGTTCTGTTTTTGCCGCCTCTCCCAACTCAGCGGCAAGCCTTTCTTTCCCCAACCTATCTACATCACTCACCCATGACACGAAACGTTCGACGTAGCACCCTGTTTTCCATTGGTATCGCGCTTTGCCTGACCACTGGGCTGTCCGCTGACACGGTCCTGTTGAAAGACAATTTTGATCGCCAAGAGACCGATGATTCCCAGGAACAAGTGGGCGGCAAGTGGTCAACGAACAGCAAAGCCCGTGCAAAAGGCAACAAGCAAGTTGACCTGATTGACGGGGCGATGCGAATGACACGTCATGAAGTCGCAGACCACGGCGTCTCGGTTGCTCATGATCTGCAATTCAAGAATGCTGAAATCAGCATGCGATTTCGCATTGGCCAGGGCGACGAGCTTGGCATCAACATCGCAGACATGAAAGAGAAAAGCGTTCATGCCGGGCATCTTTGTGTTGCCAAGATTCGGCTCAATAAAGTGACCATCATTGATCTGAAAACGGGACGGATGAAGAAAGAGATGCGCGACAAGGCTCAAAACAAGACCTTGACCGCCGACGACCGGAAGCTGATCAAGACCAAAGAGAAAGCCTTCCCAATCAAGTTGACAGCCGATACCTGGAATGACTTGAAAGTTGAAATCCAGGACGACACCATGACCGTTTCCATCAACGGCAAAGAAGTCGGCCAGTTCGCCTCAGCGGGGATCGATCACGACACCAAAAGTCGCCTGCGACTGGCAGTGGCCAAGGATGCCTGGGTCGATGACATCAAAGTCGTACGCAAATAAGGCGTTAGCCTACTCTGGCTGCCGCTTGCCGATTTGCTGAAAAATGACAGGTTGCCGCGAGTGCCACGTCTAGTCAACTCGTGGGGCAACTTGCCTCCCAGCGGATCGTGCGGTATAATTAGGGGCTCGTTTCAATTTCGATTGGCGAATTCGGGGGCGACTTGGATTCGACCGGATGATTGGAAGCGTATGGTTGCGTGTCGTGGTTGATCAGTTGGCCACGTAAAAAGCTGATCACAACTTAATTGCAGATGAAAATCTAGCACTGGCTGCCTAAGAACAGGCAACCCTGACTGAAGGGGGCTGCCAGAGCCGCCTGACTGTCAGATGCAATTCTGGATCGCTTACCGTCATGGTCGAGACGCGGTAGGCTAAATAAAGATTCGATCTAGCGAGCGGCGGAGCCTGTCGGGCAGCGCCGCTGTAAGCGAAATGGGCTTCGGTCCATAACCGTCCGACTACACACGTAGACGCCGTCGTGGACGCATCGCGGGACGAGGGTTCAATTCCCTCCGCCTCCACTCAAGCCACTTTGCGATTCTTCGCAAAGTGGCTTTTTTCATTGGCTTACGGCGAACCTCTTAATTTGCGATTTTTCCAGCGACAATTACGTCCACGCGAAGGGACAATTAGACGCTTGTGGTCAGAGACTAGGAGATCGCCATCAACCAAGGGGATGTCCATCTGTTGTTGAAACGGTTGACGGTCTCTTTGATGATGCCATCGAGGGACTAGGGTGATCTTACTGTTGCTCGCCGCTCAGGTGCCGATTTCCCCGGGACGTGCCAGTGCCTTGATCAAACCCGGTAGAGGCTGTTGACCAACAAGTTTACGGAAACTCTTTTAGCGTCCGCAATGCGTACGATGAAAGGAGGCGTTTTGCTCAGTGGCTCACGCTGCTCCACGCTGGTCGTACTGGAGACGCAATTTTCGACGTCCCGAATCAGGAACACTCATCAGCACTCATTCCCACTCATTGATTAGTGTTAATAAGTGCTTATTAGCGTTCTCCATTTCCAGCAATTGCATCCATTCCCGCACGAGGCCGTGGACTTGACAGTCCGAGACGCGTTGACACGAACACTGAAGTCCAGGCTGCTGATTGCACCATCGGCTGGGCCATTGAAATTCATCTCACTCGCCCTGACCAGGTAAAAGCCAAGCGTTCGCCGTACAAAGACGCAATGTTCGACGTCCTGGATCAGGAACACTAATTGGCACTAATCAACGCTAATAGATGAGTGCGGATAAGTGCTTATTAGCGTTCTCCATTTCCAGCAATTGCATCCACTCCCGCTCGAGGCGGTGGACTTAACAGTCCGAGACGCGTCGACACGAACACCGAAATCCAGGCTGCTGATTGCACCATCGGCTGGGCCATTGAAATTCATCTCACTCGCCGTGCCCAGGTAAAAGCCAAGCATTCGCCGTACAAAGACGCAATGTTCGACATCCTGGATCAGGAACACTCATCAGCACTCATTCCCACTCATTGATTAGTGTAAATAGGTGCTGATTAGCGTTCCGCATTTCCTGCGATTGCATCCATTCCCGCTCGAGGCTGTGGACTTGACTTAGTCAGCCATGAACCGAGTCCTGCATCGGGGACGGAGTCAAGTCATTGATGGGTTGCCTGGTTTCACTTGGGTGTCCAAGGCGTTCTTGGGTTGGCGACTGTGTTAGAGAAACCGACCGATCGACGGCTTGGCAGTGTGTTGACGCGGTGACAGCGCGTTTGATTGACCCGGAGGATGGAAATCGTTTGACCAACAACCGACCAATCCGGCGTCTGATGTAACGCTCGATAAGGTGCTTGCTTGCACTGACCAACCAACACGCAACCCAAACGAGTGCTAAATTTCGTTTTATGGCGGACAGTCGTTCTAGCGAATTCGAAGATCCTCAAAGCAGTGGTGCATGCACGGCACCCTACGATTTTTGGTGCAAGCGTTTGGGCGCGAAGCCTTGGACTCGCTTGCGTACTGTTGGGCTTCCCAGGACCATTTGTAGAACACCTTCGGCGTTCGGAAAGGATCTGCATGGGCGTCTGTCCCCAGGGTGCGCTGCGCAACCCTGGGCTTTGAGGTAGAACACCTTCGGCGTTCGGAACTCTGGATAAGATTGTGAAAGCTGCCGCCTTGGGTTTGGCAGGTTGCTTGGGCGTGTTTCTGATCATGTGCTTCGAAGGAACTTCAGGCTGGCCTGCCGAACGCCGTAGGTGTTCCATTTTCACAGCCCAAGGTCGCGAAGCGCACCTTGGGTTATTGGAACCATCAAACCTCCGAACGCCGTAGGTGTTCTACATCCGGTTTGGGGCACACCGAGCGGAGAGCAAATATTCTCTGCTGCAAAAGGACGCTTCGGGGACACCCCCGGAGAATGATTGTGATCCCCATCTTCGTGCTCTTCGCGTCCTTCGTGGTTTATTCCGGAATTCGCAACGATTGCAATTTTCGGCGGACCGTCTGCAAGAGATTATCAAGTCCCGCTAGCGCTCAAACTGATCCGCGTCTGCTCTGCAACGCTGATTTACTCGCAAATGATACCGGACGCTTCGGGGACAGACCCCGGAGGATCATTGTGATTCCCTCTTCCTGCTCTTCGTGTCCTTCGTGGTATATTCTCGGCTTGATAACCAATGCCGGGGATCGTAAGTTTTCCGCGGAAGCCGTTAACGGGGACACTCCAACACGATCGCTGGATTTGACAAATCACAACTGCCATTCCACTGCCAATGGGAGCGATTGATCGACAAGCGTTCCCGCGTTGGCTCAAAAGCCTGAACTCGAAAAGTTGAAACACAGAGGAACAGAGGTCACGGAGAAAACTCTGTGACCTCTGTGTTTTTCTACGTCCGGATCTTTGACAGGATCATTTGATGCCGATTGTTTGGACCAACACCAGACTAGAGTGTTTCCGCCTGGAGACAAACAGTGGCGGACTATTTGTTCAACCCTTTCAGGGTAGGGGGACGCGGTAGGCTGCTGTACCAGGGAGCGCTGCGCGACCCTGGCCTTTGGTGTGGAACACCTTCGGCGTTCAGGCATTCGGTCGGGACTGGCATTCAAAACGGGGGACAGTCCCAGTCCAATGAGTAAATTGGTGCGCGCAAGCACGGCACCCTACGGGTCTTGGTGCGTGCTTCGTACGCTCTTGCTGATTGTGGCGTTTATCCAATTCGCCGGAACCCCGATTCGAAGAAAGCGGTTGCCGCCTTCGTCTATCTCGGGAGACCATTTTTTAAGTTTCAACCATGACGGGGAGAGTTCTCAAAACGCTGTACCGAGCATTCTGGCACGCGCCGAAGTGATGAGCGACAGAACATCCAACGCGGCGGCGGCACAAGCAGTGCAAGCGGAAAAGTCTCCCTATCCGCGTCTTTCTGGCAAAGAACAGGTGCGAACGGGATGACTTTGCGTTCTCGAACATCGCGACCATTGGGGTTCAGGGACACCTGGGATTCTAATCATGCAGCCGGTCTAACTGCACGACGATGGCACGTGATGCAGCCCCTACTCCCCGGCCCCGTTACCATCAACCGACCCGTTCTGGAATCGATCCCGTGAACCGCATACCTTTAGCACTGCTGATGATTGTGGTTATCGCCAGCCCCCTTACTGCACAGGTTAGTGATGGTGTTAACAACAGCTTGCCGCAACAAGACGCACCGCCAGTCGCGCATGAGTCCGTGGTCCCGTCCGCCTGTGACTGCATTCACTCGAATTGCTGCGATGCGTCCTATGCCAAATGTGGGTGTGAGAGCCAACGCAGCCTCTGCGAGTGCGGTTCCGGACGGTTCTACTTCGATATCAACGGCGGTGGAACAATCCTCTGGATGCCGGACTACAACTTTTTCGCCGAACGCGGTGAGGGTGGTCCCTTTAACAGAAATTCGAATCTCAACACTGCGGACAATGCAACACCTGGCTTTGCCGTAGGTGGATCGATTGGAATGATTTGCCGCCGATCATTGTTGGGTGCCTGCCAAACCCGACTGGAAACACGGTACTCTTACCTTGACGCTCAGACATCCACCAACTCCGCTTTCCTGGACCCCGGCGCGGGAACACGTTTCGGCTGGGAGGCGTTCGATACTGCCGGCGGCTTTGGAACCAATGATGGAAATACATTGACCACACGCGTCGACCGCGACGTTGCCCTGCACAGCCTTGATCTACTGCTGCACCAAGATTACCAGCTATACGGCCAAAACCGGCTGACACTGTATGCCGGAGCATCACTACGAAGGTTGGAACAAGATTTCGACGTGTTTGGGCAAATCAGTACGTCCGTGACCATGCGCGAGTCGCTCAACACTGACTACTACGGCGGCAAGTTGGGCATGAGCACGCGTCGCCCCGTCCGAGCTGGCTGGATGTTTGAGGGCGACTGTGGAATCGGCCTGTACGGCGCGTCGTCAGACTACGTTGGCAACTATGCCGACAGCACACCGAGTGACATCTCCAGGACACGATCAAGTTCCGATTTCGCAGTGAATCCCTACGCAACATTGAAACTAACCAAACCGATCAGCCCCAACGCCTTCATCAGCGGATACACCACCGCAGAGTACCTGAACTATGTGCCACAGATGGAGTACGGCGAGCTCGGC
Organism: Stieleria bergensis; assembly: GCA_007745635.1. GTDB lineage: Bacteria > Planctomycetota > Planctomycetia > Pirellulales > Pirellulaceae > Stieleria > Stieleria bergensis. Next base: position 3,106,591 of record CP036272.1, on the reverse strand, counting down.
ACACCGCCCTCTGCCGGATCGGTTCGGATGGACGGGGATGAAATGACCAGCCTGGTTCTGGGACTCAATCTAACCTTCGTCCGATAGCCGGATCCATGACTTGCCTGGCATCGTGGGCAAGCTGAATGAGCCGTCAAGCGGACCCGCCGCAGGATGATTGCTTGTTGCCTTGAACAGAGCGGCAACGGAGCCAGCACTAGGCCGCTTGATGGACAGGCTTCAGACGAACGCTAAGCCAGCCAAGAGGCCGAATGGTGGCTTCAAGGCTTTGCATCGTGCTTGACGCCAAGCCTACATCAGCAACACCACTCGCGACTGATGCGAGGGGGCGGGGTTGTGTGACAGTAGGCTGCCTTGGCGACGGTGCTTGCCTGAGAAGAGTGCCGATGGCAATTCGGGAAAATGTTGGTTCGGATCCCGTTTCTCAGGCGATCGAACCACTGTTTTCGCGGCAGAACTCCGGCTTTGCTTTACGGCTTCAGAATTGGCGTGTCCCAACCTTCGATATCCGAAGGCTTGGCATCGGTGACAGAGGCCTTGAAGCTAAACGTGGACGGATTGTAGGGGCCGACAAACGAGACGTCCGCATCGGCTTTGATCTCGTCTTCCATGCCCATGCACCACAGAGTGGCATTGATCACGAGACGACGGACGCCTTCGCTGACGATGTCCTCCGAAGCTCCCTGAGTCGAACAGAACGCGCGTCCTTTGGGACCGCCCTTGTAGGAATACTCACGCACCCAAGCAGCTGGCTGGGGGGCCTTGTCCTGGTTGGCCGGGGCGCCGACTTCCATCGACTGCAAGACTTGATTGGTTGCCAGAATGGTTGAGTTCGGCATGGGAACCGCCGAATAGGCACCGGCCATCGCGTGCATGTCTTTCACGCCACGCATCACGGGGTGACTCTCCTGACCAGGCACAACATTCATCGCGGTGGCAAACTTGTGATTGGAACCGTAGTGACCGGCTCCCAGCTTGGGATTCCAAGTTTCACCCAAGATCTGGCGGCCAAAACCGCCAACGAAGTCTTTGTCTTTGTTACTGTAATTGAAGAAGGCATACTTGCCCTTGAGACCATTGAAGGCGTGCGTTGTGGTTCGTAGTCCAAGTACCGGACCGCCACGCTTTAGGTAGGCTTCGAATTTTTCCATCCAAGGATCTTCGGGAGCCACAAACCGTAGAAACAAGAACAACATGTCGGCGTCGTCGATCTCCTCAATTCCGGGAATCAAGCTCGAACCTTGCTTAATCAGTCCCTCTTTTGTCTGACCAAACAAAACCGTGCATTTGAATCCATAACGATCGGCCATGATGCGAGCGATCGCGGGACAGGTCTCTTCGCCACGATATTCGTGATCCGATGCGATGAACAGAATGTGCTTGCCCTTTCCGGGCCCGCTTTCTCCTTCGTAAACCACTCGATCCGCCGCAGTGACGCTGGAAGTCAAGAAAACAAGTCCGAAGACGAAACAAAACGCGTGTCTGAAGGGCATCACGAGGTTCCTTAAGGAAGACATGAAGGAGGGGGGAAATTTGGGGCAGAAGGTCCGGCGGATGAGAATCGATTTCCACCTGAGCACGATTATATTCGACTCACCCGCCCTGAAACCCACCTCCCCCAAGAGAGTTCTCAGAAAAATCGCGGCACCGCACGATCATTCACCCGCCAGTCGGGCTGGTGAACCGTCCGAAACCAAGACAATGGCGACGTTCCCACACTCAGAAAGCGTGTTTTCGTCGCCCATTGATAGCCTGATTTTCATAGACTCTCTCAAGCCGAAGCGTGCTGGAAATCGGAACCGGGTGACCCATCTGTTCGTGATTGTCACGGCCTGCGTGTTTGAGGGGCTTCCTGTCGCTGGCATTAAGCTGAATCGACACCCGACGAACGCCTCTGGACAAGCCCCCCGAAACGCCACTCATGGCGGACCGCCAATACCGCTGGCGGGAGACGAAGCAATGCTTAAGTCAAGAACTTCGCTCGCACGCTGCCAAACCGTTTGGTCTCAACCAGAATCTCGCAGTTCTCAGAAACAGCGATCAAACCAGGCACCGACCCCGTTAAGACAATCTGCCCTGGATACAATCGTTGCCAACGCGCCTCTAGGGCTGTTGTAAGCCACTTTAGCGAAGAGCAAATCGTCTCCAGGAGCACGGTTCCCGAGCAACCGTCCAAGCGTTGCTCATCACGCCGGATGGCCAAATCAAGCATCGTGGACGCCGGATTCTGGGGAAGCTCCGCCATCGAAACACCTGCTCCGGCAACCACGCCGGCATGAATCGCATTGCTGGCGATCAATTCCCCCGCACTGGGCTTGGCTCCGCGGATGACGTGATGATGCAGTTCGATCACTGGGAAGACTCGATCGATGCAGTCTGGAAAACCGGGCTGAGCAAAGTCAGACGCAGTGGGGGCACGAGACAACCGTACGGCCAACTCACCTTCGATCGCGAGTTGAGCGAACGAGGAACGACTTAGAGCGCAACCGTCCTCATGCTGCTCGTTGTGATACAAACGCCCGTTGATGGATTGATCGATTCCTAGCTGTGAACGAATCGTCTTGGAAGTGCACCCTACCTTGTACCCGACGACACGCTCTCCCCGCTGTACTCTGAGTTTGCTAACTTCGTCTTGCAGCCGATAACCTTGCTCGACCGTCAAAACAACGCCCTCGGAGAACAGTGTTCCGGGCTGGCGCCGATCGTAGTCATCAAGCTGGCGCCTCGCCCATTGCGAAATAGGCAAGTCAGCCTGGCCATTGGGGTCGCCCATGAATTTAACTCGGGGTGCAGGAGTTGGCACAAAAAAGAGCGCAGAGTTTACCACCCAACCCAGAACCGGGCCAGAGCCAGCACAGTCTCAATGCTCCCGCCAGCATGTGACTTGTCGGTCCCTTCAGCACACGTCATGGATGAAGCCGCACTGCCGTTGGGCCATCTTCAAGTTGGTCTCATCATCTGGCCTGTTGCTTGGCTGACATCCAGCGAGTAGCGGCTTTCCGATTGTCTTCACAGCTTACGTCGTTCAGGTTCGATCTTTCGACGCCCAAAACTGCGTGCAAATCAAACCACACATTCACCCAATTCGGCAAGGTCCGGTTGGTATTGCGCTAGCGGTCAGGCCTGCCGCTTCATCAATCGATGACGAATCTGCAGCAATCGGGGACCGAATCGGTGACGCAAGCACGACAACGTCCCTGCGGCAAACCGGCGCGTGAGACACCGGAGTTCAGCGTTTGGGCGAGACGCTAACCATCCACGGATTCCGCCGATTTCACGTTGGACGCGGGACGGGGTGACCATCGATGGTGCGGATCAGTGATGTTGAATGCCCCAATGGATCATTTACCGCGCCGGGACTCTGCCAGGCGCCCTCCGCGGGCTGATGACGGGTGCGATCGGCGATTGATTTTCAAAATGGAGGTGATCGTGAAAGCGACGGCTGATTTTGCTAAGATAGTAGTAGTCGATGGAGCACGCTCTTTTACGGATCACGACATGCACACCCCTCTTCCCAGACGCAGCTTTCTTCAAGGTGCCGGCATTGCGATTGCTCTGCCGATGCTCGAAGCGATGACACCCGCCGCCAATGCCGCTGTTCGTCCCGCGCGGCCAGTGAAACGATTTGTGTGCCTATCTAACAATTACGGTGTCTACCGAGACGGCTTCTTTGCTCGCTCGGACCAGGCTGGCGCCGGTTACGAGATGCCGGAGACGCTTCGACCGCTGGCAAAGCACCGCCGGGATCTCACATTGTTTTCCAACTTGGATCATGGCAACACGATTGGCCACCAAGGGGTCCCGGTTCTGCTGAGCGGTGTGCGTCCCCATTTGGCCGCTCATTATCCTGAAGGCAACCTGAGCGTCGATCAACGGATTGCCGAACACGAAGGGGCCGCGACTCGATTCCCATCCATGACGCTTAAGGTCAACGAGTCAAACTTCGTCAGCTTTACGCGCACCGGCGTGCAAGTTCCAGCGATCGATCTGCGCACCATGTACCGGGCACTGTTTCTCGCGGACCCGGCGGACAAGAAAGCGACCGCTGCCGAGCGTCTGAAAAGACAGAACAGCATTCTGGACGTCGTCATGGAGCAGGCCAAAGGTGTCGATAAGCAACTGGGCAAACGGGATCAGCGGAAATTCGCCGAGTACCTCGAAGCGGTTCGACGATTGGAAAAGAAGATTGAACAACAACAACCTTGGCTTGATAAACCCAAGCCCAACCCCGAGCGTGCTGAGCCGCCGCAGGGCAAAGGCACCGAGGCAGACCTGCGTGCAATGGTCGAGTTAATCGCGCTGGCGATTCAAACCGATTCGACGCGTGCGATCACGTTATCCTCCGGTTTTGCAAACGGAGACTTTGGTCTTCAAGGCGGCTATCATGGGTTCTCTCATCATGGCGAACGGGAATCTCACATCGCGGCGTTGAAGTTGATCGAACGCAATAAGATGACTCAAATGGCGCACCTGATGGACTTGCTAAAGGCCCAGGAAGACGTCGTTAACGGCGGGTCGCTGCTTGACCATACGACGATTCTTTGGGGCTGCGGCATGGCAACCGGACCGCATTCAACAAAAAACCTGCCACTGATTCTCGCTGGTGGTGGCTTCAAACACGGCCAGCATCAAGTCTATCCAGAGGATGCGAATCGCGTTCCCGCCGCCAACTTATTGCTCTCGATCTTGCAGAATCACGGCCTAAAGATCGACCGATTTGGCACCAGCACAGGCACCTTGTCGCAGCTTGAGTGGAGCTAATCAGTTGAGAACTCTCTTGTTTGTCATCGCAACGTGGCTGCCAGTGGCAACGCTTCACGCGGCTTCACTGGATCCAGTGCGACCATTCGTTCAACAACACTGTCACTCGTGTCACGGTGCTGAGACTCAGGAAAACGACCGCCGCTTTGACACGCTGCCAACGGACCTCAAGACAGTCGATGCCATTGAGCGTTGGCAGGAAGTCCTGGATGTACTCAATCGTGGGGAAATGCCCCCGGAAGAGAGCCCACAACCCAAGGCGGATGAGATCAAGCCCGTCATCGAGTTGCTGACGAATCAACTTCAACAAGCCTATGCAAGGCAGCGCAGCACCGGTGGGAAGTCCGTCACGCGCCGACTGAATCGTTTCGAACTTCGCAACACCGTCCGAGACCTGCTGTCCCTGAATGATCCGGAATTGCGAATCAACAATGTCGCACGACTGGTTGACAACAATGGCAACGGCAGCGTCGAAAACACCAGCACTGACCCCTTTCGCGCATTTCCACAAGACGAACAAGAGGCGGGTTTTGATAACATTGGGAACCGACTGGTCATGTCGGATTTCTTGTTGCAATTAATGCTTGACGCCGCAGAGGAAAGTTTGGCGTTGGCGACCGAGACGGGCCCGCGACCGGACACCCAATCACGACACTTTTCCGGCCACCTGCAGAAACAACCACGTGGCGACCTGGAACGCCTATCGCGTCAACGGAATCCATCGTTTGATGAATACTTCCGCCGCGAAACCATTGCTGCTGACGCGTTACGTGGTGGTGTCGGGACCTCGGCACGCTATCGAATCACGCTTGAAGTCTCTGGGCATCGGCAACGTCATCCTTGGGGCGACGTGATCACCAACGATCAATCGCAACCGTTAAAGTTGCTGTTGCGTTTGTTCAAAACACGGACTCGCGACGAACACATTCCTGTTCAGGTGCTGGAAGTTCCCGGTGATGGGCGTCCGCGGAGCTTTACCGTTGAAACCTGGATCGACGCACGCTGGACGCCACAATTGCTGTGGGAAAATGGGCCAACCACCCGTGAGGCTCGCAGTGACTTGCTGGTCCAAAAACTGCTGCCCGATCACTATCGCCAACCGCCGGATCGCAAACAGATCCCAGACAAAAAGCAGTACGACGCGGCTCGCGGGCAGTGGACACAAGACATGACAGCGATCGCGCTGGCAAATTACCGGGGGCCATCCATTCGTGTACACGGTTTGACGTTGGAGCCCTTGATCGATCAGTGGCCACCGCGGCACCATACGGCTTTGTATGGAAGCGGTTCCTTCAATCGCGACAACATTCAGCCCTTGCTGCTAAGGTTCGCCCAACGGGCGTATCGGCGGCCGGTTTCGCCAGCGGAGATCGCCCCGTATGTTGAACTCGTCCGATCACAGCTCACCGAGCGCCCGGATGCACTGCCCAGCACGATTCAAGACTTGACGTTCAAATCCTACCAAGGCTCGTGGTCAAGACTTCCCGACTGGTCGAAACTGACTCCCGAGAAGCAAGGCCAGATTGCCGACGGGCTGGTCGACCATCGTCGAGCCGGGCGCGACGAGCACTACGGCATTGTTTTTGATGGCCAGCTGAACATCGGCCAGAACGCCAGCTATGAATTCCAGATGGCGTCCGATGACGGTGCTCGACTATTGATCGATGGAAAAACAATCATCGAACACGACGGGCTGCACGGCGCCTCACTGCGTCAAGGTGCCACTGAACTGAGCAAAGGCAAACACTCGATTCGCATCGAGTACTTCGCTTTTGGAAAACCCAACAGTTTGCGAGCTTCCTGGAGTGGGCCGGGTTTTCGTGACGCACCGCTGGCCAAGGCAAACGCCGCAAACAAGCAACCCATCAGTGTTGATGCCGAGACATCGCAGGTCATCAAGGCGATGCAAGTTGGTTATACAGCCATCCTTTGCTCACCCGATTTTCTTTACCTTCGCGAACAAAGCGACACGCTGAACAGCTACGAAATTGCCTCTCGCTTGAGCTACTTTCTCTGGTCTTCCATGCCAGACGATGAACTCTTTGCGCTCGCCAAATCAGGCAAGCTAACCGAAGCGGCCGTTCTGCGGGATCAAGTGGATCGAATGCTTGACGATCCCAAGTCAGCGGCGTTCACGAGACATTTTACCGAACGCTGGTTGCGATTGGACAAACTCTCGGAAAGCCCCCCCGAGCTCAATGGCCCCTTTCGCGTCTACTGGGACCGCCGCTTGGAACCTCAGATTGTCGCGCAAACCGATGCATACTTTGCAGACTTAGTTCAAACCAACGGCCCGATTGGATTGCTGATTGATTCGGACTACACGTTCATGAACGAGTCCATCGCGGACGTGTTCTACGGACGAAAAGATGTCAAAGGCGACTCGTTGCGAAAAGTGGCGACAAATGATCCACGGCGTGGCGGCATGCTGACCCAGCCCGCGGTCATGACTGCAACCGCCAACGGCGTCGACACATCGCCGGTTGTCCGCGGCGTTTGGATCCTGGAAAACATTTTGGGCACGCCGCCCACACCTCCTCCGCCAGACGTTGAACCGCTTTCGCCCGATCTGAGGAACGCCAAAACGATTCGTGAGCAACTTGCCGTTCACCGGCAACAGGAAACGTGCAACCGCTGCCATCGCAAAATTGATCCATTGGGCTTCCCCTTTGAGAACTTTGATCCGATCGGCCGATGGCGTGACCGTTACCGTACCGGCGTCATCGACCCCAAAACAACCATGGCCGATGGGAGAGAGGTCAATGACATCGTGGCGTTCAAACAACTGCTGCTGACGCGCGAGCAAGATGTCACGCGTTCCTTGACTCAAAAGCTACTGATCTATGCCAGCGGCCGCATCCTGGAACCGATTGATCGTGGGGAAGTTGACCGCATCGTGGCCGAATTCGAAACGCAATCCGGTGGCCTTCGAGACCTGATCAAGCTTGTCGTTTCAAGCCGCGTGTTTTTGAACAAATGACTGGCCATCTGATCGCGGTACCAGCACCGCGTTCCCATCGGTGGACGGAAAAACTTCGAGACGCCTCACGCCTGTCGCTTCATTGGAAACGCCACAGGATCGTTGGGACGTTGTCCGTAGATCAATCAGGCGATTCAGCGCAACGTCGTGCGTCATGCTTTCCCGGTGCTATTGCGGTTTTCCGACGCCCTGACAACACTGCAATGTGATCTCGGTGCTCCCCGCCGCAGATTGCCTTGTCCTCTCAGCTTTGCTGCAAACCGGTGCAGACTGGAGTCTCCAAACTGGTGGTCTCGATTGACCGCGGTCAACCCCATGTCGTTTCGCGGGCGTGGACGAGCGATTGCCGCCGGCGCTGCAAAACTCGCAGGTGTTGACAGAGGCTTGCCAGATGGAGATACTTAGACTGAACGCAGGGGTGTCCCTTCTGGGCTGAGAGTTTCGGACAGCATGAGTCGAAACAACCCTTTGAACCTGATACGGGTCATACCGACGAAGGGAGCGAGACGGCCTCACAAATCTCTCTCGGACCTAGCCGCTCACTCTTCTCCGAGTCCTTTCCCGATTGCAACCTACAGGGAAGAAATGAATTCTCCAAATCTGCCAGTGTTGAAAAAATTGAACAGCGCGGATCAACGCGGTGATTTTAAGGGGCAATTTACTGAAGAGGCAGATAACTCTGCAGAGATTCAGGCGATTGAAAACGACCCCACTCTCTTTCCCAATTCTTCACGCGTCTACATCGAAGGCGAGATCCACGAAGGATTGAAAGTGCCCATGCGAGAGATTCGCCTCTCGGACACGGAGCATGACACTGGAGAGATTGAGAAAAACGAACCAGTACGGGTCTACGACTGTTCCGGACCGTGGGGCGACCCTGAATTCGACGGCGACGTGACTCAGGGACTGCCAGCTCTAAGAAGCCAATGGATCTTGGATCGGGCCGATGTCGAAGAGTACTCCGGCCGCGAAGTCACTCCGGAAGACAACGGTTATCTCTCTGAAGAGCATTCGGACAAGTACAACGAACTGACAAAGGTCAAGAACCGGCTCAAGCAATATCCGGGATTGAAACGTAAACCTTTGCGAGCCAAAGGCAGTGCGGATTGCGAAGCGGAATGGCATCCGGTGACGCAAAAGTGGTATGCGGATCAAGGCATCATCACGCCGGAGATGGAATACATTGCCATCCGCGAAAACTTGGGGCGTAAAGAAGAGTTCGAGGCGATCTGCGACAAGTATCCGAATCTACAGGATCTGCCGCCCGAAGCCTCCGATCGCATTCGACAACTCTGCACCACGCCCGAAGGCTACGAAATGCCTCGGCCTTCAGAGATTGATCCCGATTCGCAAGTGGCTCGCAATCGCATCGATCATCAACACCCGGGACAATCCTGGGGCGCGAAGACACCGGCTTTTATCACCGCTGAATATGTAAGATCCGAGGTCGCTCGAGGGCGCGCGATCATTCCAGCGAACATCAATCACCCTGAAAATGAACCGATGATCATCGGTCGCAACTTTCTGGTGAAGATCAACGCGAACATCGGCAACTCTGCAGTCGCTTCGACGATTGATGAAGAAGTCGAAAAGATGCGTTGGGCGACCAAGTGGGGCGCCGACACGGTCATGGATCTTTCAACCGGAAAGAACATCCATGCAACACGCGAGTGGATCATTCGCAACAGCCCTGTTCCCATTGGAACCGTTCCGATCTACCAGGCCCTCGAAAAGACCGGCGGTAGCATTGAAGCATTAACTTGGGAACTGTTCCGCGATACCTTGATCGAACAAGCCGAGCAGGGCGTCGACTACTTCACCATTCACGCTGCGGTACTCAAGGCCTTTGTTCCCCACACCGCCAAACGGATGACCGGCATTGTTTCGCGTGGCGGTTCGATCTTGGCCAAATGGTGCCTCCACCACGAGAAAGAGAACTTTCTGTACGAGCACTGGGACGAAATTTGCGACATCTGCGCCGCCTATGATGTCAGCTTCTCAATCGGTGACGGATTGCGCCCTGGCTCGATTGCTGATGCGAACGACTACGCGCAGCTAGCCGAATTAGAAGTCCAAGGTGAACTGACCAAGCGAGCATGGGCAAAAGGGTGCCAGGTGATGAATGAGGGGCCGGGGCACGTCCCCATGCACCTGATTCAGGAGAACATGCAAAAGCAGATCGAATGGTGCCACGAGGCGCCCTTCTACACGCTTGGCCCACTGACAACCGATATCGCCCCTGGCTATGATCACTTTACCTCTGGAATCGGTGCCGCACAGATCGGCTGGTACGGCTGTGCCATGCTTTGCTACGTGACTCCCAAAGAGCACCTCGGATTACCGGATCGCAACGACGTTCGCGAAGGTGTCATCACTTACAAGATCGCTGCCCACGCAGCCGATCTTGCCAAAGGACATCCTGCGGCTCAAATCCGTGACAACGCACTGTCCAAAGCTCGGTTTGAATTCCGTTGGCGTGACCAGTTTGCCCTCGGTCTTGATCCGGCCCGTGCGATTGAGTATCACGACGAAACCTTGCCTGCCGAAGGTGCCAAGACAGCGCACTTCTGTTCCATGTGCGGTCCTACGTTCTGCTCGATGAAGATCACCGGTGACGTTCGTAAATATGCCGAAGAGCAGGGCAAGGAAGAACAACCTGCCGAGCCCGTCCACTAGTCGACACCCGCTGGGTCACTGACTCCATCGACCGAGTCGCAGAACATGGCGACACGGTCGAACCTGGTGATTGGCCAACATGATCCACTCCAAGCAGGCTCGTCAGTTGATACTGATGAGCCTGTTTTGTTTGTCGCCCCCGGCACCTCCAAGTGCACCATGCAGAAGGGGTTTGCCAAGCGTTTCAGCACCGACAGGCTCGTCTGTGGTTTGGCCCGGCACCGTCAACTGGCTTGACCATGCCCAGCAGCGTTTGGATGAAACTTAGTTCAGTTTCGGAATCGCGCGGCCGGGAGTCCACGGGGCTTTGGCGTTGTCAAGCTTCTTGTTCAACGCCGGCAGATCCTTCTTCAAGACCTCGTTGATCTGCTTGCTGGCACGCTTGTATTCATTGACGATAATCTCGAATTGCGCACGATGCGTGCCGGTCGGTCCCGCTATCGCTCCGCTGGCCATGCGGCCAAGCCGAGACAGAAAGCCGGGGTAGGCGTTCTCGTTTCGACGTGACTTTGTTGGATCGCCTCGAAACGCTTCATTGATGTCCAGCAGCTTTAACTCGATCGCGCGGACATCATTTTCCAAGGTTGGATCCAGTTTCGGATCTCGCTTCAGAACGGACTTGATCTTGTCGATGTTGTTCTGCGTCTCGGCCAGCACCTGCGTGGTCGCGTTCAGCGTGTTGGATAGCTTCAAAACCTTGCGAGAAAACTCAATCGCCGTTTTTCGCTCCGCCGCGCTCATCTGCTGGAACGAGATCGGTTGGATTTCAAACGCGACCGGTTCGACCAGCTGTGTGACTTCACCATCATCCATCTGCATGAGGTCAACGGTGTATTTGCCGGGGACGGCAACTGGAGCACCGCGATCGAAACCGGCGTGCGTGTAGTTCCAGAAAGTGCGATGCAGCCCTTTGGACGTACTTGCTTTGAGACGCCGAACCACATGCCCCTGTGCATCGCGAAGGGTCAGCCAGACACGCGGCGACGCCTCGCGGTCTTCCGCTTTCAGTTCATCCCAACTGGGGTAGGGCGAGTCAGCGCCCTTTTCAGCGGCGCTGCGATCCTGTTGTTGGCGAAGCGACTTCTTTGTCTTCAGTGATGCACTGAGATAATAGTCAATCCTGACACCGTACTCTGGATTGTCGCCGCTGTAGAAGCTTGCCCCCTGGAACGCTCGTCGCCCCACGGCCAAGGGAGCCGACTGTGCAAACATTTTGCCTTGGCGAATGGGGAAGATCTGATTGTCCTTCAGTCCGTCCGCTGGCAGATCGCGAAGCAGCGAATAATTGTCTAGGATGTAAAAGCCACGACCAAAGGTTGCCAACACCAAGTCGTTTTCATCGCGTTGGATTTCGAGATCACGAACACAAACGGTGGGCAATCCGGTTGCCAGTTTGACCCATTTTCCTCCGCCGTTGATCGTATAGAAACAGCCGAACTCGGTACCGCAGAACAGCAGGTTTGGATCGACGTGATCTTGCTTGAGCGTGTAGACGCTGCCGCGTTCGGGAAGATCACCGGTCATCTCAGTCCAAGTCCTGCCACGATCACTTGATTTGACTATGTAAGGCTTGAAGTCCCCCCGTTTGTGATTGTTGATGGCAACGTAAACGGTGTCGGCGTCGTAGAGATCGGCTTCGATGTCGTTGATGTAACCGAACTCAGGAATCTTCAACGTACCGAATTTGCTGACTCCGCGCCAGTTCTTACCGCCGTCTTCACTCACTTGCACCATCCCATCGTCGGTGCCAACATAGAGCAGGCCTTCGACTTGTGGGGACTCACTGACCGAGACGATGGTGCCATAAAGCGACGTTGACTCGTTCTTGGCCACGGTGTCGACGCCCCACACACGGCCCATGACTTTCAGCTTGTTTCGGTCAAGATTACGTGACAGATCCTCACTCACAGCATTCCAGCTGTCACCGCGATCGTCACTGCGAAACAGGATTTGCGATCCATAGTAAACGCGTTGATGATTGTGCGGAGAGATCATCAAGGCCGAGTCCCAGTTCCATCGTAACACCGGACCACCCTCCGCCGGTTGCGGCTTGATCTCCACACGCACACCTGTCTTGCGATCGTATCGCACCAAGCCACCGTATTGCCACTGCGAGTAGATCGTATCGGGATCTTCCGGATCGACAGCGGGGTCAAATCCATCTCCGAAAACGGTAATAAACCAATCGCTATTACGGATGCCATGCACGTTCGGCGTCTGCGACGGACCGCCTTGAGTGGCGTTATCCTGAGTGCCACCGTAGACATAATAGAAGGGTTTTTCGTTGCTAAGGGCAACTTTATAGAACTGCGTGATCGGCAGGTTGGCCTTAAAGTCGTAGGTCTTGCCGCGATCCCAGGACTCATAAACACCACCATCACAACCAACCAATAAGTGGTCGGCGTCTATTGGATCGATGATCAAGGCGTGATTGTCAACGTGCTTGTCGGCTTCGCCAAGCCGATTGAACGTCTTCCCGCCGTCTTCGCTGACCATCATGTAAGTGTCCATCGCATAGACGCGGTCCATCTTGTGCGGACAGGCAACCAGTTCTTGGTAATACTGTGGGCTACCGGAAACGTAGTCGCTCATACGTTGCCAAGATTCGCCACGATTGGCACTTCGATAAAAGCCACCTGCCTTGCCGACCGCTTCGACAATCGCATAGACGATCTCGGAATTGTGTGGCGAGATCGCCAAGCCGATCCGGCCTTTGTCGCCAGCGGGCAACCCGCTGTTGATCTTTTCCCAGGAGTCTCCGCCGTCGGTGGACTTATAAAGCCCCGACTCGGGACCGCCATTGATCAACGTCCATGTATGTCGACGCCGTTGGTAAGCCGAAGCGTACATGATGTTTGGGTTTGTCGGATCGAGTAGCACTTCGTTGACGCCTGTGTCGTCGCTGATGTGCAGAACCCGACTCCAGGTCTTACCACCATCGGTGGTCTTGTACAAACCTCGCTCACCACCGGAACGCCACAGCGGACCTTGTGCGGCAACGAAGACCGTGTCGCCGTCTTCCGGGTGAACGATGATTTTCCCGATGTGTTCGCTCTCTGGCAGGCCGACTTTGGTGAAACTCGCGCCGCCGTCGGTTGATTTGTAGACACCGTCCCCGTAACCCACGCTACGCTGCGAATTGTTTTCACCCGTCCCCACCCAAATGGTGAATCGGTCAGTGGGATCAATCGTCACGCAGCCAATCGAGTAAGAGCCCTGTTTGTCAAAGATTGATTGCCAAGTGACACCGGCGTTCGACGTTTTCCACACGCCGCCAACAGTGGCGATGTACCACGTGCTGCGTCGCGTGGGGTCGACCGCGATGTCCAGAATGCGCCCCGACATCAACGCTGGGCCGATACTGCGGAATTTCAAGCTGGACGCGGTGTCGGACTTGATCCCCGGCGCCGAATCGGCTGGCGTGTCAGTGTCCTGGGCCAAAGAGACCAGCGAGAAGTTGCTGGCGCAAAGAACAAGACAGCCGATCACCAAGCAGCGAAACATGAGACTCTCCGAATGCGGATCAAGATGATTTCAAGTCCCAGACAGTGTAATTCAACACGACACACAATTACTTTGGCAAACACGCAAGTTGTCCAGAATGCAAGACTCCGCCGGCCATGCGTCCAGTCCCTGCCATCACTCACTCCCGAGCAAAACGCGTTCCGATCGAACCCCAACAGCGGATCGCCGACAGCCTGCGAGATTCGCATGTCATTAAGCCCGACTTCAACGGGCGATCAAGATCGCGCCATGGAATGCTTTCCCAGTCCTGGAACCACCGGCAGCAACGCAGACGTTAGAAAACTGCGGTTCGGGATCGAGCCTGGGTCACAGCGTTGTGTGGAAATGCTAGATTGTGACGATCCCATCCCCGACCGATCAGCCTTTATTGATATGAACCATAAACGCAACACACTTCATTCCCGTGATGAGATCATGCAGACGATGGATCGCATCTATCGTTACCGCATGACCACCACTTCCGGCGGCAATCTTTCGATCCGGGACTCGTCGAGGGACATTTGGATTTCGCCGGCACGCGTTGATAAAGGCAACTTGACTCGGGGTGACATTGTCTGCGTGCATCCAGATGGCACGACCGATGGCTTGCATCCTGCTTCGAGCGAGTTTCCATTTCACAAAGCAATCTACGACGCTCGGCCTGATATCCAAGCCATCGTGCATGCTCATCCCGTCGCGCTTGTCGCCTTCAGTATCTGCCGCCAATCGCCCGACACACGACTCTTTCACCAAGCCCATTCGGTCTGTGGCAAAGTCGGCTTTGCCCCCTATGCCTGTCCCGGCAGTGATGCCTTAGGCGCCAGCATTGCCAACTCCTTTTCAGAAGGCTGTGACAGCGTGATCCTGGAGAACCATGGTGTGGTGGTGGGTGCCACTGACTTGGCACGGGCTTTTGAGCGGTTTGAAGCATTTGAGTTCGCCGGCAAAACGTTGATCAAAGCCAACCAAATTGGCGAGGTGCGTTTGCTGAGTGACGAACAACTTGCCCAGGCGGCAAACCGTGGCGTGGACTTTGTTTCCTATCAGCCAACGGCCGCGAGTGCGAACGAACTCGAACGACGAAAACAGCTTTGCGATTTCCTGCGCCGCGGCTGCCGCCAGCGACTTTTGATCAGCACCGAAGGAAGCTTTTCGGCGCGTGTCAGCGACGATTCGTTTTTGATCACGCCGACACAGCAAGACCGTGAACGGTTGCACGCTGACGACTTGGTGCTTGTGCAGGGCGAGAACCGAGAATCACAGAAACTGGCCAGTCGCGCTGCGCGAGCGCATCAAGCGATCTACGACAAACACCCGCACGTACAGTCAATCGTGTTTGCCCACCCCGTCAACGCCACAGCATTCAGCGTGACCGACACGGCGCTGAACGTTCGCACGATTCCCGAAAGCTATGTGTTCCTTCGGGATGTGCAGCGCGTCCCCTATGGCGTCCAATATCGCGACGATGGCAGCATTGCCGACTACGTTTCGTCCGCCAACCCCGCCGCAATCCTACAGAATGACGGAGTGCTTGTGACGGGATCGACCGTGCTTGATGTGTTTGATCGTTTGGAAGTCCTCGAGTCAACCGCCGAAGCCGTGATCAACGCCGGCGCGATCGGCGAGGTTTCGGCGATGTCAAATGACGTGATTGATGAACTTTGCGATCATTTTGATCTCCATTAGGAAAGGACTGCCTGCTGGCACCGCCTTGAAGACCTGAGGGTTAGCGAGGTAGGGTCCAAGCAGGCACCAATTACAAGCAATTGCATCGTTTCAGAGGCAGTGGTGCGTGCAAGCACGGCACCCTACGAATCCAGTCCAGGTTGGAGGAAATCGCAATTGTCCCCCGAAAATCCTACACCACCCAACGTCAGGCAGAGTGCAAACATGTTCAAAGCAATGCTCCTTGGACTCTCACTCACTCTGTTTTTTCCCCTGGAAATCCTTGCCCAAGAAGGGAAGCGACCGGCGACCGTTTTACTGATCACCGCCCGCCAGCTCGAAGACGCTTGGAAACCATTCGCGGAGTGGAAAACACAACACGGCAAGTCCACCAAGATCATCACGATTGATGAGATTGATGAACAATTCCAAGCCGAATCCATTCAGGAAAAGATTCGCCTGTGCGTTCGCCAGCACATCACTCAAGAAGGCTCCAAATGGGTGATTTTAGGTGGTGATTGCCAGCGTGATGGAAACGGCCTCGTGCCGGGCGGTCATACAACCGTGCACCGCCAAGAGCCCAACGGCATTCCGACCGACATCGTGTATCTCAGCGAAACGAACTGGGACGCAGATGGGGACGGTGTTTACGGCGAGTGGAAAGACGACCGTCAAGCGATCCGTTATCCAGATGGCACGATCGGCCTTGGCCGAATCCCAGTTCGCACGGCAGACGACGTAGCTGCGTTCACCGACAAGGTGATCGCCTACGAATCTCGCTATCCAACTAGCGACTTTGCCAGAACAATGGTCTACACCTGCACGGATACGCCCGCCTATCCCAAGGTCCGCAACAGTTGGGACGGTTATCTGTCCAAGGCCTGGAAAGCAGGGACGGTGAGGCGTTTCTTCTCCGCAGAAACTCCTTGGGACAAACCGGGCGATCCGGGAAGCTATGATCTTTCGCCAGCCAACCTGGTTTCCCTCATCAACGAAGGCTCGACTGGCAAACTACACATTCATGGCCACGGACACTTGCCGGCTTGGGTCCTCGAAGGCGAGCGTTTTACGGCACAACATGTCGCCCAGTTGAAGAACGACGGCGCCTACCCACTGATCACAACGGTGTCGTGCAACACTGGCGAATTCGATTCGCCCCAGGACCCTTCAATTGTTGAGCAAATGATTCGTCGCCGAAAGGGAGGTTCCGTCGCTGTGGTTGCCCCGGTGCGAACCGGTAAAGCGCATTTCCACAGCCCCTCGGACTTTCGCTTCATGGTGACTCAGGGCAAACTCGATGGCACCACGCAAACGATGACACGTTACTGGAGCAATGGTTTGGGGGACGAGTTAACGACGGGCGAGTCCATGATGAAAGCGAAGGCGCAGATGGCAACGGATGCCGAAAACTCGCCAGGGTACCATCTGTGCGTTTGCGAGCTAAACCTGCTTGGCGATCCAACGCTCGACATGCGATCCCAGACGCCGACCACACCAATACTGCAAGGCCTAAACTCCTTCACCGCAGGCCCCCAAATGGTTCAAATCAACACAGGTGCTCCCAACAGCAAGGTCTGTTTTTGGCAGGAAGACAAGCTTTATTCGATCGTTGACACAGACGACAAGGGGATCGCACAGGCCCAAGTCAACCTCGCCCCCGGAAGCCTTTCAATCGCCATTTTCGGCAAGAGTTTGAATTCGGTGCAAAAGACAATCGAAGTTCAGCCATCAGGTGACGCCTAGAATCCAGCCATCGGACACGCCCGGCAACAGTCCGTTGCATGATGTGCCCACCAACGCCTTATTTCGCGTCCTTACCGTTGCTAATCGCGCGTAGCTTTCTTAGTGCTGATTCATCCATTCCCATCTTCTCGAACCAATCTTCAAATTCCTTCCGCGTGTCCACATCGTCAACGTCTTTCAAAAGCTGCCTGATCTCTTGCCGTTGCACATCGGATAGCTGCCGATCATCGACCCGATCTTCGAATCGTCCTTTGTTCTGTTTAGCATTTCCATCAAAGCTGCGGCCAGGATTGTTAAACGACGCCTTGTTTGGATAATCAGCTTCAACCAACTTGCGTTGCTCACCACGAGCGGGTGGGATGATCCAATCTGCTCCCTTGAAGTTGTCTGGCCCTTTACGCCAGACCTGCAGTAGTTGGCTCAGATCTTCCTTCAAACGACCGGGATCGTCTGGAGGCATGTGCTGGTTGGGATTCCAGCCGTTCTGCATGAACATCGTCATGGTTGTCATCCCCACGCGATGGCACTCAAAGCAGCGATTCCCATCGACAAACACCGTTCTCATGTCCCAGTTCTCGCCGCCGATCACATAGTAAGGTGAGTCAGCATCAAGTTTGGGAACCACGGTCTCATCCGTCCCGGGGATTTTGGCAGCATTGATAAAGTCATTGGTGATGAATGGATCTGCCTGATGGCACTGAACACACTGAACGGCCCCAGGCGTTCTAAAGGCCTCGTTAAACCCGTTTTGGTCCTCAATCCCGGGCAGTGTCCCACGCATCCGCAACGTCTCTTTGTCAAGCTTGACCCAGGGTTCAATCCGGTCGCAACTTTCAAAAAAGGCGGTCGCACCTGACTCCTGGTTGTACCCGATCATCTGCACCGATCCAACAACCGCGTCGAAACGGCTGCTCGAATTCCTGGCAAAGCTAATCCAGATCACGTTCGGCAGTGGTTCCCCATCGGCAGTCCGTCCTTCGTAGCGTTGTAGCGTCGATCCAGACACCGTGTCCTTGCCAAGGAAACTTGGATTGTCGCAAGTTCTTCCTAAGTTCCCGTATCGCTGCACGCCTTTGACATACAAAGGAATTTCAACGGCTTCATCTAGATTGACCGTCGGCGGCACCCCCAGGTCGGGTTCGACGAGTTTGGCGTACTCAAACGCTGTCTTTGGAAAGCCATTTGAACGAACGCGAATTGGTGTTTGTTTGTCATCAACGGGCTGGTCTCCCATTGTCACTGCCGTTGGCCATAACGTCGCAATCGAAATCAACACGACAATGAATCGGATCATCATTCATTCTCCAAAGACGGATCGGGCAGGCGAATAGGACGACGGCCCGCGAAGTAACACCGCCAAAAATCTCCCAATCGGCCTCTGTTTTAACATAAATCCCATTGTTCTGACAAAGCACGACGCGAAGCTTAATCGCAAAACCGATCGCCCTTGAGTAGGCAGTTCCCAGACATCCAAGTCCAATCAATCGGCGTTGATGTCGGCGACCGTCGCGCACAGATTGTCGCTCCATCCTCTTCGAGAACAAGGGGCAGTGGTGCGTGCAAGCACAGCACCCTACGATTTTTCAGGGTAGGTTGAAGCGACGCTGGCTGTGTGCTTGCACGCACCAATTGCCACCCATTGCATCGTTTCAGGGGCGGTGATGCGTGCAAGCACGGCATCCTACGAGTTCAGGGTAGGTTGGATGCGTGCACGACATCAACCAAGCTGAACTGGTACAATGCTGCGCTGTGGTAAACCATCGAACCGGACGGAGACACGTTATGAAATTCATGTTGCGAATCTTCATCGCTGCCCTGCTGCTACTTGGCCCTGAACAGTTGGCGACTTCGCAGCAACCAATGGAGAAGGGTACTTGGTCTTTCAGGGACGGACTGCCCAACGCGGTGACTTTTGTCTATGGAACGAAGTTGACAGCGAAGGACCTCAGTCAACTGTCTCAATGCACTCGTCTGACGCATGTCATGATGGGCAATGCAGGGATTGACTCTGAATACGTCACCATCGAAGGTGATCTCACAGCGCTAGGAAAACTGAAGAACCTCGTCGAGCTTCACCTGTGTAAGGACGGGATCCATGACGACGACCTAAAATTCATCGCCTTGCTTCCCAAACTGGAAGTCCTGGAATTCAACGCAGACAACGGATACGAAGGCGCCCCGATCTGCACCGACAAAAGCGCCAAACACCTGAGCGCTGCAAAGACGTTACGCAGCCTGACCATTCACGACGGAAACTTGACGGATGCATTTGTCGCAACAATCACTGAGAATTTACACCACTTGGAAACGCTGTCACTAAGCTCGTCTCAATTGACTGACGAGTCACTTCGAATGATCTCTGAACGCTGTAACAAACTCAAGTCGCTTTCAATTTCGTCTGAAAACTTCACTGTCGAAGGCCTGAAGCAACTGGACAAGATGAAGCGACTTGAGCAGCGAAGGGTCATCTCACCAGCACTGCGCAAAACTCGCGCCCTGAAGGCGATCCAGTAAACCTGCCACAGGGTCTGTCCCACTAACGGGAGTTCTTCGGGGCAGGGGAGTGTGTTTGTCAGCGCCCCGACGGTGGGCAGTGCGACTCTGGGCGATGCCGTGGAACACATTCGGCGCTAGGGTTGACTGGACTCGACTGGGGCGTCTGTTAAGGCAACTGTCGCGTCTGGCTTTGAGGTCACTTCGTTCGGAACGCTTGGCTTTGCACGAGTGCATGAACGAACTCGCTGACTGCGTACTCGCTGCGTTTTGCAGAACGGACGACTGCATCGGCAAGGTCTTCATCCGTGAAACCATACGCACGGCCCAATGCGTACTGGATCAGGTGTTCGGTGAATCCGCGGGCAAAGTCCTCTTCGCGCTCAGCGATCAAGTCGCGCAGTTGGTGATAATCGCTAAAGGCTGGTCCTTTGTAGAGAGCTCCTGAGGGGTCGATCGTCCAGGTCTTTCCGCTCTTCCCTTTCCCTCCGGCATGGTCCGTGGTGCGCCACTTACCGGCGGCGTTGAAGTTTTCCAATCCGAAGCCGATCGGATCGATCTTGCGGTGACAACTGGCACACTGGGCTTGTTCCTGGTGGGCGAGCAGGCGCTGCCGCGTGGTGAGCACCTGGTCTGCCAACCGGGAAAGTTGCGGGACGTTCGGCGGTGCCGGCGGTGGTGGATCGTTCAAGAGGTGCCGCAAGACCCAGGCTCCACGTTCGACCGGGCTGCTGACGACTCCGTCGCTGCCCATGGCGTGGATCGCGGCCATTCCCAGTAATCCGCCTCGGGGCGAATTGGCGGGCAGTTCAATTTTACGAAACTCGTCGCCCGTCACACCTTCGAGTCCGTAATAGTTAGCGAGCAGTCCGTTGACGAACACGTAGTCGCTCTTGAGAAGTTTGCCGATGCGACCGTCTTTCGAATCGCGAAGCAGGTGGGCAAACGACTGATAGACTTCTCTGCGCGTCGCAGCCCGTGTGCTCTCATCAAACTCTCTGTGCAGATTGACATCGAACTGAAATAAATCCAGTCGCTGCATGTCCAGCCACTGATGAACAAAGCCGGCCACGAACTCATCCGAACGCGGCTCAGCAATCAGCCGATCAACCTGCTGCCGAAGCACTTCTGGAAGGTGCAGTTGGTTCTGTTCTGCGAGCTGCAGCAGTTCTGCATCCGGCGGTCCGCTCCAGAGGAAGTAGGAAAGCCGGACGGCGAGTTCGCGATCATTGAGCTGGCGTCGCAGTGCGTCGCCACCGGGTTCGTAAAGATACAGAAAGCCAGGCGAAGCAAGAATGACGCTCAGCGGCGTGCGAATGGCGTCTTCAAAAGAGTCGCCCGCTTTGCGACGTGTTTCGTAGATCGCAATAAGCCGGTCGATGAAGTCTGGTTCTGGCTTTACCTCGCGAAATGCCGCGCCCGCGAAGTCGGTGAAAATCGCGCGAGCTCTTTGCCGCTCAGTCGAACTAGAGTTCCTGTCGAGAACCAGTTGCAGCGGAGAACGCGTCTTCGCTTTGGATGCCGAATGTGGCCCTTCGAGTTCCACCCAGTCAATCCAGATGGCGGGAGGGTGGCCGTAGCCGTTTTTTGTTTTCCATTCGTTGTGCGCATTCCAAAGCGCTTTGAGGTTTCCGTTGTTCGGCTGTTTCTCCTGCACTGCGAACTCGCGAATCGTCTCGGCGGTGACCTCAAGCGGGATTTCGATTGTTTCGGGATTGTCAATGGTTCCAGTGACTTGATGCGTGCTGATGGCGGGGCCTTCGAATCCCCAGTTTCGGCTTTCGATCAGACGCTGAGGATGTCCCACCTGGATGAAACGTCGCTCGGCAGGAGTGCCTTCAACAGCGCCGACACGCACACGCATGACGTAACTGCCGGGTGGAAATTCCTTTTTCTTCGGCGGAACAATGATGCGACCGGTGCCGTGAGCAAGCTTCAAGTAAGTGCCTCGGTCGCGGTGTGGCAGGGTAACGTAGTGCTTGTGCAGAGCCAGACTTCGGCTTCGTGAAGGATCAGCTGCCGCAGCTTTTTTCGCATCGCTAAACCCGAAGTCCCTTGGATCGGGAGTGCCCTTTAACCGGTCGGCGAAAGTATAAAATCGGTTGGGGTGATCGATCAGACGATCCGTCTTTCGAATCTCGGCAATGATCACTTGATTCTCAGGAGTCTTGGCGGCTTCATCGACTCCTTTTTTCCACTGCTTAAAACGTTCCTGTTGTGCTTCGGTCTGCGCGATTTCTTGTTCGTTCGCGGGGTTGATCGTTTTCTCCGGCTCCACTCGAAGGATCTTGGATTCAGCCGCTGCAGACTCAGTGATGGGTCCTTCCAGTTCCATCCAGTCGACCCAGATGGCGGGCGGCGGGCCGTACCCGTTCTTCTGCTTGTGGCGCTCGAAGTCCTTCCTGAGAAGTTTTGCCGACTTGGGCTGACGTTCCTGAATGCCGACGACGCGCAGGGTACCTGCACCGATTTCGACATTGACCTCAATGGTCTCCGGGTTCTCAATGGTGCCAGAGATCGGTTGCATGCTGAGCAGTTTGGCGAAGCCGGGTGAGGTACCGTTGACATTTTGGGGATGACCGATCTCGATGAAATGGCGGGCAGGATCGGAGCCTTTCACCGCGCCGACCCGGACCCTGAGCTTGTAGGTACCCGGAGGAACATCTTTCGGATCGGGGCGAACGTCAAAGCGTTGAACCCCGCGTGACAGTTTCAGATAGGCACCCCGATCGTCGTGAGGAAGCTCAGCGTAGTGCTTCAGGTAGCTGTGATAGCGCCGATAGGGGCTGTACAAGGCTGCAACGGCATTGATTGGATCGCTGCTGCCATAGTCGCGAGGATCGGGTGCCCCTTTCAGAAGATCAGCCTTTCGATACTTGAGAACAGGATCGGAATCATAATCCGGGTGCCTCTTGCGAAGGGGGGCGACAATTTCCTGGTTCTCAGCAGCTTTGGCTGCCTTGTCGACCCATTGTGTCCAGGGCAGCCATTTCTCCTTGTAGTTGTCTTCGAGTCTCTTGATGATTTCGAGGTTCTTTACGTTGGCCGTGTTTTCCGGCTCGACGCGATGTGTCTTGGGGGCTGCTGCCGTTGCATCGGACAAGGGGCCTTCCAGTTCGATCCAATCGACCCAGATGGCGGGCGGTGTGCCGTAACCGTTCTCGCGTTTGTAGGCGTAAAACTCTCTGCTGAGGGCCTTCTGGTTGCCCTCGGGTCGGCGCTCCTGGAGACCGAATTCGCGCGGCGTCTTCGAGCCAATGACGAGTGTGGTCTCGATGATCTCAGGGCTGTCCTGCGTGCCTGTGACCTGAAGGCTGGCAAGCGGCTTGCTCGCGAAACCGGCCGGGATCTGATTGATGCGTTGGGGATGCCCAATCTCGATAAAGTGACGGGAGGGGTCTGAACCTTTCACCGCCCCGGCTCGAATCCGTAGCTTGTAGGTTCCCGGAGGAACGTTCTCCGGTTTGGGTGTCACGTCGATGCGTTGGATCCCCCAAGCAAGTTTCAAGTACGTACCGCGATCGCTGTGCGGCAGTTCGAGGTAGTGTTTCATGTAGGCATAAGTGCGACCGTACCCGCCCTGATAAGAAAAGGAGGCCGCGTTCGCATCTCTGAAACCAAACTTCTTTGCGTCGGGCCCACCCTTCAGAAGATTGGCGTTCTGATAGAGCCTGACATTGTCGGTCAGATCATCGAGCTTGTACTTCTGACGGATCTGCTCGATGACCTTTTGGTTCTCTGGAGCCTGGGCGGCCTTATCGACCTCAGCTTTCCACAGCAGGTATCGTTTGTTCGTTTCCTCCAGCGTCTTCATTTTCTTGCGACTCTGCACATTGACCGTGTTCTCCGGTTCGACGCGGAAGACCCGGGACGGTTGCTTCTGAGCCACCTGCCGCTCGAAGGCTTCATCAATGGCCTGACGCCCCAGCTTCAGATACTGCTCAAACTGATCGCTGGAAATAAATTGCGATGCCCCAACGGTATCAAAGGTTCCCGAGCCGCCATCGGTGGGCAGTGAGCCGACATCGACTTTGACGCCGGTCAACTGTTCGATGGTGTTGCGGTACTCACGCCGGTTAAGCCGTCGCATCGTGATCTTGCCACCTGAATCCGACAGAGCCTGCCGCGCAGTGACCATTGTCCGCGCGAGGTCATCCAGGAAGTCCGCCTTCTCGGTGTTGCCCGGCTGCTCAGAATCTTCCGGCGGCATTTCACCGGAGTTCAGCGCGTTGAGAACCTTTTGCCACAGTTCCGCCTGCTCGAGAGTGCTGATGCGGAATGGCAGTGTTTCCAGATCGACTTTGCCTTCCCGCGTCTCAGAGTCGTGACAGTCGAGACAGTGTGCTTTGAAGAAGGCCTGGTGTTTCTGCGGAAGGCTCGCTTCGGGCGGATTAGCTCGTACGAAGCCACCAAGGCACAAACTCAGCACCCCGCCAGTGCAGCAAGACATTGTGAGTCTTCGTGCCTTGGTGTCTTCTTGAGAGGCCATGGTGTGAAAATACTGAAAGGCAGACTCACACAAAGCCACGAAGAGACGAAGCAGTGCTAAGGAAAATGTGCGGGGAGTCATAGTTCGATTCTCTTCGATGCTTTCGCGATCACTCAATTAACGATTCGTTTGATGCTGTCTTTCAGCAATGCTTCACCAAAGTTGATCAGCAAACCAAGGCGGATGTCGGTCACTTTTAATGACGTGAGACGTTGCTTTGCATGCACAGGTGCGATCTTTTCGACCAATTTCAATTCAACGATAGAACAACCATTGATGATCTGGTCCGCTCGGAACCCAAGTTCGAGCGGAAGGCCTTCATTCTCAACCGGGATCGGCACTTCCGTTCCACCCGGTAGCCGAGTTTCTGCAGCTTCTTCTGAGGAATCACGGTATAGACCGACTCCAAAAGACCTGGGCCGAGAGCCATGTGCAGCTTCCTGCTCGCCTTGACGACATCTTTGGCGATTCGTTCAAGCTCTTTCATACCGGGAGTTCCTTATTCTCACACAAAGTCACAAAGCCACGAAGGAATTGCAGTTGATGCCTTTCCCTTTGCGTCTTCGTACCTTTGTGAGAGAACATCATGCCTGCAGTTCCTTCACGACGCCGGTGCTGTCGCCGTGGCGTTCGGTGTTGATGCCAAGTCCCTGCAGCATCGTCAGCCAGACGTTGCACAGCGGCGTGTCCTTCGGCAGCACCAGGTGCTGTCCCAGTTTCAGATTCGCTCCGCCACCGGTCAAAATGGTTGGGCAGTTGGTCAGATAATGGATGGAGCTGATATTGGACCCCCAAGCCACAGCGGTGTGATCGAAGAGGCTCGAACCGTCGGCTTCCTTGGTCGCTTTGAGCTTGTCGATCAGACGAGCCAAGAGCTGGCTGTGCGTTCTGTCACGAATTTTAGAGGCCTCCATCCGTTCGCCGGGCGAATAATGGCTGACGTTGTGAGCACTGGGTTTGAGACCCAAGCTCTGCAGCAGGCTTTGGCCGGGCATGCGATAGCCTAGCGAACGCGTGCTATCGGTCTGCAACGCGGCCACAATCAAATCGTGCATGATCTCGATCTCGGCCTTCCCTTTCAAACCAGGCTCCGGTTCCTCAAGCGGACTTTTGGCCTTGGGGACGTCTAGCCACGCTTCGTCCTTGTTGAGACGCACTTCGATGTCTCGGATTCCCTGAAAGTACTCGTCTAGCTTCTCCGTGTCGGTTCTGGAAAGGCCGGTTTGCACGCTTCTAGCCTGAGTCAGAACAGCGTCCAGAACGCTGCGGTTCTCGGCGATCGCCGCCTGGCGCTGTTCCAGCGGCATGTCATCGGCAGAGAACAGTTTATGGAAGACCTTTACCGGATCGTTATCCCCGGCGACGGGCTTGCCACGCTGATCCCACGCCAGCGAAAGACCGGGCCCATGACCTTCCAGACTGGAAGCGTTCAGCTGGATCGAAGAGAATCGCGTGTCCTGTCCCAGATGCTTCGCAACAACTTGGTCCGCGGAAATGCTATTGGCCATGTTCTGGCCAGGTGTCGAATAGCGATTGGCACCGGTCAGCCAAAACGTGCTGCCCCAGTGAGCTTCGTTGGTGAACTGGTTCGCGCATCCCTGCACGACAGTGATCTCCGACTGGTGACGGGCTAGCGGGGCGAGACCTTCAGAGAGTTGATAATCGGCGCCGACACGGGTCTGATCTGGATACCAAGTTTCTTTGGTCACACCAAATCCAATGCTTAGAAAGACGCTACGTTTGGCAGGGGGCGCAACCGTTGCTGAAGCGGCCGAAGCAAAGCGGCGAAAGCCGATCGACTCCAGTGCTGGCAGTGCAATCAGTGCACCCGTTCCGCGAAGAAAGCGACGACGACTGGGATGAGGACTCTTCATTTGAACTTAGTTGGTTGCTCGAAGGGATGAGTTATTTCACAAAGTGGACGGGCAGAGCGGGATGCCGGACCGCCGTAAGCTGAACTTGGTCGACGAAGTAGCCGCCTAATTCGACGGGAGCCGCACGCGTGCCGGTGCTGGCGGCAATGACGATCAGCGCAACCGTTGCGTCCGGCTCCAGAAGACAGGATGCGGTGATCGTTGCCGGCTGATCACCCGGCAAGAGCTCGATCGCTTTTTTGCCAAAACCAATCCCATCCTCCCGGACCAACTGAGGCCATGATTCACGGATCGCTTGTGGCTCAACATTGAACAGAAAGATGCGACAACTTCCAGTTAGCCTTGAAAATTCCGAATCGTTCGGAGCGGCTTGACGATGCAAGCAGGCGGAGAGATTGAGAGTGACCTGGGCATTCCCGCCGCTGGCGCCCCAATGCTGCCGAAAGGACGACAAATCGACCAATTGAAAGACGGAACAGTTAGAGGCAAAGTCGTCGGGATCACCATTCACATTTCCCGTTTTCAAGAAACGAAGCACTCGGTTTCCATCGACGTCCTCCACCACCTCGGCTGGATTCCCACCCCAAATTCCAAACTGGGACGGAATACCGGTTGGAACCGGACCTGAAAAGGATTCAAAATCACCGTTGGCAACTCGAAGCTCGATCGCCTGCGACCTTGGCGAGTTCACGGCCCAGACCACACCAGCGCTCAGCAAACCAACGACCGCACCGACCAGCAGAGCAACCGCAACCTGTTGAGGCCATGCCAGCAGGCGCATGACAGGCGTCAATCGCGGTTGTATTTTGGACACCTGCCCCTCCGCATCCAAAATGGAAACGATCGACTCATCGCGCAAGTGATGGACCAACGCCTGTTCATCGACCAGCATCCTGGCCATGATCGTTCGAGCCTCTGGTTGATCTCGCAGCAGATCGTTCAGTTCGGTTCGCGCCGACGCGTCGCCGTCATCACGGACTTGCTGAAGCAAGTTCAAGAGTTGTTCTTCGATCACGAATGGGTCCTCACTTGGCGTTCAATGCACGCACTAAGCTGCTGACGAACTCGCAGCAACGTCATTTTCACCGCACTTAGACTCCGCCCCGATGCTTTGGCAATTTCCCGCAAACTCCGACTGACCGTGTAGTGGTCATGAAGCAGACCGCGCTGATGATCGTCCAGTTTCGTCAGACACTTGGCAAGTGCCTCACGCCGGACATCAAATGCACTTGCGGTTTCCTGGATGTCATCGGCCATGGCGTGGATCACGTCTTCGTCAAAAACCAGCCGGTCGCGCTTCTGATCACGGTAATGCGAAAGCACTGTGAAACGCGCCACGGTGAACGCCCACGGCAAAAACTCGGTCTCCGGATCCCAGTCTCCCGCTTTTTGCCACAGTTTCACACAAGTCGCCTGCAACACCTCCCGCGCATCTTCCCGATTGGCAAGATTCGCGTGACAGAACGCCTCCAACGCAGGTTGGTGGCGGGTCAAAGCTTCAATGAAGCGAGTTTCGTCAAGTGGTGGGGGCATGGCGAACTTGGGTTCTGGCAATGTCATCTGGTGGAGCCGTGGTTTGGGGAAGCTGAACCAAACTGGACGGACGTCTCCATACCTTGCCCAAAAGTAGATTCCGCGAGACCACGAGGTGGTCACATTTTTAGGCGAGAAATGTTGAAAACAGGATCCCCGTGAAATGGTTGGCCAGAACGAATCCTGATCCGCCTACAGATCACAGCTCGCTCAATTTTAGCTTGCCGTCGCCGTTGGAGTCGAGCTGTCGAAACCGTTTCGTCAACGCGGGCACGTTTCGGCCTTCTGGGTTGCCAATCAATTCCTCTAGCGTGATGACTCCGTCACCGTTCCGATCACGACTCTTAAAGAATTGCTCACCAAGCCGACGCCGTGCAGGCGGGGCAGGGGCCGCCGGTTTGGAAAGTTCTGTTTTCGGGGGTTCAATTTTCCGTTTCTCTGTCTGCCAAGATTCGGGTTTCGTCGCACCGGGCGAGGAGACCGCCGCGGGGTAAGGCGTTGCAACGGGTTTGTCGTAGGGGACCAAGTAACGTGGGTCGGGCGTTGCGCCGGCAGGCGCTCCGGCGAAGTGAGGCGTCATCTTTGCGCCACGGCCTGCCGGGTCGTACTGCGCATGTGCTGGCAACGTCGCTACCCATTGGTCAAGCTTCTTCGCCAATGCCTCGGTTCGCTCAGGTTGCTGCCATGCGAGATTGGTGAGTTCTGCGGGGTCCTTGACAATGTTGAAGAGCAGGGTGCTTTTAGCATCCCGCCACAGTTTCCAATCGCCGTCCCGAATCGCCTGTCCGGAATAGAAGTCCCAGTACATCGGCTGATCACGCTGAATTTCAGCCACATCGCCAGTAAAACGAGGCATCAGGTTCACGCCATCGAACTCCGCTGGAATGGTTCCACCGGCGACGGCAAGGGATGTGGCGGTAAAGTCTAGGGTTGTCACCATTTCAGGAATGACCTGACCTGGCAAGATTTTCCCCTTCCAAGTCGCGAACATCGGAACTCGAATGCCACCCTCGTGCAGCGTGCCTTTTGGGCCGCGCATGGGGACGTTATTGGACCCATTCCAGCTTCCGATGGCGCCGGTTTCGAATCGACCAGGTGCGCCGTTGTCACCGGCGAACAAGATGAGCGTTTTTTCCTCCAGATTGTATTCACGCAGCTTCGCCACCAAACCGCCAACGGCATCATCCATCGCTTTGAGCAGCGCCAAACCTTGGCGACGACGTTCGTCTTGGGCATCGTTGTAGTGTGGATAATCCTGTTGGGGAAAGTTCTTGTAGTAGGGATCGTTTTTCCTGATCATTGGGACGTGCGGCCCATAGATGGGGAAGTACAGAAAGAATGGCTTGCCCTGGTTGCGAGTGACAAAACTTTCGGCGAACTTGCCCTGCAAAATGACTCGGTTCTGAAGTGCTTCGGACCACTTTGATTTGACTTGGTGCGGCACGAGATTTCCGTTCAGATCAAGGTTCGTGCTGCCTGTAGTCATCGTCCCCACCCAGTATTCATCAAAGCCGCGGCCACGTGGATCGAACTGTTTGTCTTGATCATCGTTTGGGCCACAGTGCCACTTCCCCGAGAACCCCGTCACGTAGCCGAGCTGCTTTAAGCGATCGGCAATCGTCAACAGCGGCTGACCAGCCCTGTCTGTGCCAGCAGGGTAGACCCTGGGAAGGGTGCCGACGCCAGCACCGGCGTCCATTTTATTGTCCGCAAAACCGAATTCGTTTTGAATCCGACCGGCCATCAATCCGCAACGCGATGGGCGGCACTGGGGCGCCGAACTGTATCCGGCTTTCATCAGCACACCGGCTTTGGCCAACGCATCCATGTTGGGCGTGTCAACGTTACCGTCAATGCCATGGATCCCAAGGTCCGTGTAGCCATGGTCATCCGAATAGATAATGATGATGTTGGGTGATTCCGAATCCGAATCCGAATCCGAACGGGGTTCGGTAAAATGATCCGCCCGCAGGTCGGATGCGTGGGCGAACGAAGTGAACAGCAACAGAGCACAGACGACGTTCTTCATTTTGCCAACACAAATCCGATTAGAAACTCTTGTTCAACATGCCACAGCCACTCAGGCAAACAACTCTTTGCGAGCCTCGCCTTTATTAGCCAACGTGAACGGTTGGCCACTGGCACTTTTCTCCTCATAGCCCGGGTCAATGCCCAGTCGCCAAGCGATGGTGGCGTTGAAGTCCGTCACGTCCAGTGCATCGTCGGCCGCCGATTGGCCATCCTTCGTCGTGGTGCCGTACACCTGTCCCGCTTTGACACCAGCCCCAGCCATCAGGCAGGTGAATCCATCGGGGTGATGATCACGCCCTTTGTTCGGATTCACTTCGGGCTTTCGGCCAAACTCGGTTGAAACAACAACCAGTGTCGTTTCCAACAGCCCTTTCTGGCTCAGGTGAGTTAGCAGCGACGATAAACCCTTGTCCAGCTTGGCTGCGTTGGAGGCAAACTTGCCGTACAAATTGTCGTGATAGTCCCATCCGCCAAGCTCTACTTTAACAAAGCGAACACCACGTTCGACCAGTCGACCAGCGAGCAGACAACTGCGGCTGAATTCTTGCTTGTCATAAAGGCGTACAATGCTCTCTTCTTCATTCTCCAACTCGAAGGCATCGATGTCGTTGGAGTTCATGAACTTGAGAGAGCCCTGATAGGTGTCGACATAGGCCCTCGTTGCCTTGTTACTATAGTCCTGCTCGAAGGATTGATTCAATGAATCCAGAATGTCGAGTCGGTTCTTGAATTTGCCTTCGCTGACGGCAGCGTTCCGCTGTACAAAATCAATTCCAGTGCGGGTGTTCATCACGGGCAGCGCAGCCCACTGGCCCGGTAAAAAACCCGCCGTTCCAGCACTGCCTTTTCCAATGCTGACAAAGTTTGGCAAACTGTCCTGATCAGTGGTTAAACGTTTGTTGACCCAGGCCCCGAGCTGAGGGTGAGTGACCGATGAGCGCGGATCATAGCTGGTCATCATTTTGTAGATTCCAGCAGGGTGAGCCCCCTGGTTGGATCTCATGGAGTTGATGACCAATAGCTGATCCATTTGCTTGGCCAGGGTGGGGAAGTAATGGCTGACGCGGACGCCATCGACATTGCTCTTGATGATCTTGGAATTGGCAATGACCGATTGATCGACTTCCATGTTGAAGCTGTCATACTGACTCAATCCACCGGAGAGGAAGAGATTGATCACCGACTTCGCTTTAGGCGCATGCTCGGCTGCTGAAACGGCGTTCAGTGCTGGCAGCGACATCCCTGCCATGCCGACGCTGTAGATAAATTTTCGGCGGTTCAATGTTCTATCTCGCAAATCGAAATTCGTTTGAATTAAGCAGGGCCCAGATCAAGTCGGCTTGATCGTGGGCAGTGAATGACTTCTCAGAGTCATTGGGCAAGCGACCGAGGATGGCTTTCCAAATGATCTCCAATCGCTGTTCTGGATCGGTGATACCTTCTAGCTTTCGATGGAGATAGGCCTGAGGCTGAGTGGTGATTTCATGCTCCAAATGACCGTTCATCAGATACAAGATCTGTGGAATGTTGGGTTCTTTGTTTGCACCATCAATCAAATCGCGATCGGATTGTCCCATCAGCTTCGCGACGTCATGCGTGCCGTCGACATGGCCGTAGCACGAGACTCTCCAGAGTTGCTTGGGCCCCATCGGGCCATTGCGTTGCTTCGCCCGATTTTCTTCGCGTCGCTGGAACGCGGCGCGGCCAGGTCCATTGACCGAATAGGCCACGAAATCTTTGACGTCCATCTCCTGAGATTTCTCGTAAAAATTGGTGAAGCCATCCCACTTGAATTCAGTCGCTACATATCGATCGGGCGTTTCGGTTCTCAGGCTTAAGAATGAATCGACCAGGACCTCGGCGGACAGCCTACGAACAATGGGACCATCCAACACATAGTCGGGGCCATTTGCATTCAACGCCAACGCTTTGCTTTGGTAGGTCTTGCTGTTGAATAGGACGCTCAAAAATTGATTGAGGTCATAATTTGATTCCTTCATGATCGCGATAAGCTGCTCGGTCAGTTCCGGATGCGAACCCATTTCATCCTCCGACAAGCCGCCCAGCGGCCCGACCAGTTCTGTGCCCATGACTTGATGCCACAATCTGTTCACCACCGATTTAGTGAACAAGGGATTTTCTGGGGCGGTCATCCAGTCAGCCAAAGCCTTTCGCGAGTTGATAGGCGGCCCAAAGTTGTTGCGTGGGAGCGCGTCCAGTTTGACCTTGGTCAGTTTGTGATCCAACGCAGGCATTTCGCCAAAAAGCACATCGGCCTCCATGGCTTCAAACGGCTTGCCATCTGAATACTGATAATCATGCGGCAGACGCATGAACCCAGTGCCGTTACCATGAATCGCGGCATGTTTGACCCGCAGCGATTCACGGTACACGATCCATTCGTCGAAACTCTTGTTCTTTAGAATCCGACGATCTTTGGCATAGCCCTTCTCCAAGTCCGACGTCGGATCGACGCGGAGGTGTGTCTTGGAACTGAAGGCCGCCAGTCTGTAAAAATCCTTCTGTGTCCACTGATCGAACGGGTGATCATGGCATTGGGCACATTCGATGCTCAGCCCCAGAAAGGTCTTGACCGAATTGGCCAGGTGATCCAAGGGCATCGATTCACGGGCGTAGAACCCAGTGGCACCGTTACCAGGCTTATAGAGTGGACCACTGGCATTGATCAATTCATGTGCCATCTGATCGTATGGCTTATTGTTTCGCAGGGCTTCCTTGATCCACTCCCCATAGTTCCCGGGGTGGTGCAGCTTGTCCCCAACGTATTTCACTCGAAAGAGGTCCGCCCAATAGTTGTACCAATGACTCGGGTAACCTTTGGACTGGAGAAGTTTGCTGATCAATCGGGATCGTTTGTCCGGTCGCTGGTCCGCAATAAAATCGTCCAGTTCGTCGATTGTGGGAATGCGTCCAATGGCATCCAGGTAAACGCGGCGACAAAAGTTGTATTCATCAATACCAGGGCGGCGATCTTGACCAACTTCTTGCAACCGCGCGGCAACCACTTGATCAATCTGTCGGGCCTGCTTGGAAATCACAGCTTGCTGGTCCATCGCAGGAGGCTGGGCTAACACAGCGGGCGCACCTACCGCCAAGGTCAAAATGAGTAGCAGAAATCGATTCATATGATATTGAGAGTCAATGCGAGTGTTAGCAGAAACACGCTCAAGATCGATCACCACGGACCGATCAGCAAGCGTCCATTGTAACTGGATGAACGAATCAACCGAATGCAACAAGTCGCTCAATACAGCAACAACTTGAGCAAGCAGTGAAAATGAAAGGCAGGGAGATGGCAGTGCGTGCGAAAGGGGAGGGGGGGCGAACGCCGCACCGGCGAAGGCTGGGGCTGTCAAAAGCCGCGAAACTTTCCAGACCGATACAACAGTCACAGCTGTACCGATCAACGCTTGCTACGCACTAGTTCGTCACGGTCGAGTTTGCCATCCACATTAGAATCTATAATTTTAAACCGTTTGGTCAATGCTGGAACGTTGCGACCTTTGGGATTCCCAATGAATTCCTCCAGCGTGATCGCTCCGTCACCGTTGCGGTCTCGATTTTTGAAGAACTGATCGGAATTTCGCCGCTGTGGCGTCCCAGCAGGCTTTTCGGTTGCCGCTGGCTTTGCGGGTTGGGACTTTTCACGATCCAAGGCCGGACCATTCTCTGCGCCAGGGTACTCCGAGTTGACGTTGGAAAAGTGGTCAATCAGCTCGGTCTTGAGCGAAGCGTAAACCTTTGGAAGTTCCGTTCGCAAATCGTGCTGCTCGGCGACGTCTTTACTGAGATCAAACAGAGAAAGATCGCTGCGGGCCAACTCGCCGACCAGGCCTTCCCAGTCCGGGGAGTGGTCTCTGCCCACGTCGCCCCACAATTTGTAGTTGCCCTTGCGCAGTCCAAGATTTCCCCAGAGCTCAAAGATCATCGTTCGCTCGGGCAGAGGATTCTTGCCCGAGGAAAGCATGTGTGGCATCAAAGACATGCCTCGAACCGGGTTCTTTCCATTCTTTGACGGAACCGAGATTGCGGCGGCGTCTAACAGGGTGGCAAAGAGGTCACAATGCATGACCTGATCATCGGAGACCATGCCTTGGGGCAGTCGGCGATTCCAGTTCATCAGCAGCGGTACATTTAATCCGCCCTGAAACGTTGTTGCTTTGCCACCACGGAACGGACCATTGTTGCCGGGAAATCTCCCCCCAGCGGAACCTTCCGCCATGGTGCAGCCTCCGTTGTCACTGACGAAGACAATCAACGTGTTTTCGGTAACATTCAGTTCATCCACCAACTCGACCAGACGCCCGATGTTGTGATCCATGTGTTCCAAGATGGCGACATAGTCACTGCGCAGAAAGCTAACGCCGCGATCGAGAGCCTTTTTCACCCAAGCCTCGGGCGCGGAGGCCGGTTGCTTTTCACTGGTGCGCAGCGGACCGTGCACGGCGTTGTAGGCCAAGTAGCAAAAGAAAGGCTCATCCGTAGCAGCACTTTGACGAATAAACTCTTCTGCCCAGTCCGTGAACAATTCCGTGGCATGTCCTTCAGAAGTACGGTCGGGCTGGCGGTTGTGCATCATCTTGGACCTTTTGGAACTGATCCAATACGGATGTGCCCCACCCAGGAATCCACGAAACACATCGAATCCGCGGTCGTTTGGGACTTCTCCCTCCAGAGAACCCAGATGCCATTTGCCAAAGGCTCCCGTTTTGTACCCAGCTTCGGACAGATATTCGGAGAGCATTTTCACATCGCGTTTGATCCCGCGATATCCCGGCGTGCCAAGCGGCTGCTGGCCGGGCCCGCGCCACATCCCGTTTTCAGACGAGTATTGCCCGGTAAACATACAGGCGCGCGAAGGACCGCAGAGCGGGACGGTCTGGTATTTAGGAAACCGCACGCCTTTGGCGGCCAGAGCTTCCAACGTCGGCAACCGACATTCAGTCGCGTCCCAGTTAGACGGCAGATCGCCCCAGCCATGATCGTCGGAAACGATAAACAGAATGTTGGGCCGTCGCTCCGTTTGGCCGCCCTCTGGTTCCCTAGCGGAAACCGCGACCGGGGCCAGTACGAGCATCAGCAGCAGGAAAGAAAATCGATGAGTCTGCATTTTGTTCTTAAACATGGTCTGGCCGAAAGATCGTCCTTTAAAGTTGCTGGATTCAAGATGCTTCATATCCGGGTTTGGCGTTTTGCCTGCCGTCATGAAAAGACCACTATGGCTTGACGATCAATCGTTGACCAGTGTCAGGCATTGCGAGCGTTGGCTTGCCTTGGAGGAAGCCGAGCTTGGTTAGAAATTCATCGGCGGCAATCAACGTCACCTCTTTCCACGGCTGCTTATTGAAAAAGGCGTGCGTTTGCCCTTGAGCAATTTGCATCTCGACGGAGGTGACGCCGAGCGACTTCATTTTCGCGGCTGCCGGCATCCAGCCATTACGCAACCACTTGTCTTCACTGCCGAAAAAGACGATGGCTGGCCCAAAGTCGGATTTCAGATGCTGCATGAAGTCCACATCGGGATCTTTGGCGTCACTCTTTGAGAGCGCGGGATTGAACAAGACGTAAGCGGCCACTGAGGTATCGATTCCTTGGGGGTCGCTGGGATCATTGAGGCCGGGGTTGGTGGTGCCCAAAAGGCAGAGATGCCCACCGGCCGAACCGCCGCCGGCAACGATGCGATCGGGATCGACGCCCAGTTCATTGGCATGTTGTTTGAACCAACGAATCGCGCTCTTCACATCGGGAAGACAAACACGCTTGGTCGATTGCCCAACGGGCAATTTGGCGCGATCTTCTTTGGTTCGCAAGCGATAGGTGACCGTCGCGGCCACCATTCCTCGGCTGGCAAAATAGTCGCACTGATCACTGAATGCCACACGACTGCCAGCCCCCCAGCCGCCACCATGAAACAGTATGATGCCTGGGACGGTCTGTTTCGAAGCGTCATGCCCCTTGGGAAAGTAAATCTCCATTTCCCGGTTCACGCCATCGACTTGCTTGTAGACGTAAACTTTTCCCTTGGGAATGTCCGCTTGCCGAATCGCGGCCTGTTGTTCTGTGACAGAAAGCTCGCCGTCGCCATCTTTGTCTGCCTGAGGAAAGCGTTTCAGGATCTCCTTGCTGACGGTTGCTTTCTCTGCCCCGGACGACACTCCGTCCCCGTTATTGTCAGCCTGAGGATGCAGCCTCAGGATCTGTTTCTCTAACGGCGTGTCTGCGGCATTAGATGGGGAAATCGCCCACGCCAGCGTGACGGCGGTGACCAGGGCCAGGTGGGTTGGTTTCATTCGTCTTCTCTGTGGATGGATGAGCGTTTTATCTTAGACACGTCCTCACCGCTTTTGCGTCCCAAGCGAACGGACAAATTTGGGCAGGAATTGCATGACTTCACTGTTCTTGGTGTCGCTAAGGCTGTGGACTAATTCGGCGCGGCTCCCCAGTCCCAGCTCTTTGTATTTCTGCACGACCTTCTGACCGTGCGCTGGGTCATGATTATCCCCGACTACTCCAGGTTCTTTGCGGTAGGCGAGGAAAATGGGAGGGGCCTGCATTGTAATCGGTTCCAGTAAGCGTTCATTAAAGGACCTCCCTGGCAAAGCTTGGCCCATATAAATTCCGACAATACTCTTGTCCTGAGAGTGAGCGAGTTGCCAGCTCACAAAACTTCCCCGCGACTGCCCCCGATGATAATCCTGTCGCTATCCAAGTGATAGGTTGCTGCATGCTTCTTTACCCATGCGTACATCACTTTCGCGTCCGCAGCGCATTTCTGGAAGTCTGACATGCCTTTTACCTTTGCAATCGATTCCCAGCTAACGATCGCGGTTCCCTGTGCGAGGGTCGGATCTGCCCAAGAACTTTTTACGTCATCTGCCGTCGAGCCGTTGTGGTGGGCATAGATGAAGACCGGGGCAGGCTTGTTGCCCGACGGCAAATACAGATTCAGCCATTGCCTTTCCTCCGGCCCATAAGAGACATGCCGGTGAGTCGGCGTCTTTTCCTGTGCCACAAGCACAGTTGGCAAGAGGCACAACGCGCACACGGTTGTGAATAAGCATGTTGCAAGATGCCTGGAGCTTGTATTCATCATCTTCGTCCTAAGTCTTGGGGTAATTACGGGATGCAAGGTTCAAATAACGGAACGTCCGTCAGCAGCGACCGTTGTAGAGAATCCGATTGATTTTCCCGGGGAGCTGGCGTGTCTTTGTCAGCATCCAGTCACGCGTTCCTGGCTGAGCATTTTCTCGCTGGATCGCATCGCGGTCTGCCGTAAGACTTTCAGCGGAGTGAACCAATCGATGGGCTCCGGCTGCGGCAACCAATCCCGTCGCAGCGGCCCCTTTGATTGCGTCACGACGATCAACCTTTGGTTTGTCGCTGTCTCTACTGGTCATAAACTTATCCTTTCTTGTCTATGGCATGCAATTTGCCTTTCGATATGCTTTACTTCTCATTGCTCGTTCACCAGTTTGTCAACAAAAAACTCAACCAGCGAATCGTACTTCACATCGGCACCTGGGTACTTCAGGTGCGCTTCGACGTTCAACTGGTCCGTTTTTTCCTTTAGTGCAAGACCAAGGTTCACGTGATGGATCAGCCAGCCGCGAAGTTTGGCGGGATCAGTTGGTGGCTTGTCTGTTGGCTTCATTCCGTAGCTCATGAAGATCGGTGGATCGTCGGCGGAAATTGTGTTCAAGGCAGCGTGGCGTGAAGAGATTTCCTTCGCTTCCTCAACCGTGCTGGCTCCCCATTGTTTCAAAGCAATTTTTTGAGCCTCCGTTTCTCCGTTCAATGGCTTTGCCAACGACTCGATCGATTTGCCACCTAAAAATGGCCCAATCATCGCCTGCCAGAATTCGGGACTGTTTCCAGTTTGGCCGCCCGCTGATGCGACGCAGGTTAATCGCGTTGATTCTCGCTCGATCGGATCGGAGCTTTCGGGCTGGGCCATTTCATCGGTGAACGCCAGCCACATGCAAATCTGTGCGCCGGCTGAACCGCCGAACGCAGCAACTCTTTCCTTGTCAATGTTCCAATCGCCCGCTTTCGCACGCATGAACTGTAACGCTCGCCGAGCATCGTGATGCGCCGTGGGCAACGGGTGCGTCGTAAGAAGTCGATAGTTGATGGCCGCGACGGAGATACCGGAATTCAGCAACTGTGACAGGTTTTCGGACTTCAACTTCTCTTTGCTGCCGGACTTGAAGCCTCCGCCATGAATGTAAATTGCCAGCGGTGTAGGGTTCGATGAATCGGCCAGCCAAATGTCAAAGACCTGACGTTCGTGTTCGCCATATTGAACATTGGCGTGAGTCGGTTGTTTTGACCCGTTGGTTGGTGACGTGCGGGGCTTCGGATTGTTCTTCCCGGCTCGCCTGGCGGCTTGTCGTAGCACCGCTTTCGCTTCTCCATCTGAAAGCACGCCGTCTCCGTCCTTGTCGGCTTGTGGGTATCGTTTGAGAACCTGCTGACGGAGTGCTGCGACTTCCGTCTCGGAAATCGTTCCGTCTTTGTCAATGTCGGCTTGCGGGAAAAGCTTGAGGACTTGTTGCTTGATCGCATCATCCCCACAGGCTGTAGACGACAGAAGCAGCAATGTGAGCGCTGTGAGAAACGGTACGGCGTGCTTGTAGTGAAAAGAGTTGTTCATAGGCTCGTTGTAAGAATCGCAAGCGGATTCGTTTGGTAAAGGTTTGGGGACGGGAATCAAAATGGTTTGCTGACCTGTTCAGCGAACGTCTCTGTTCGCGGGTAAATGCCGGACCTCGCGATCATTGGCGTGTTGAGAGTGGTGGTACCATTGTTCGGAAAACGGCGCTGATTCCATCAATTCAAATCTCACGCGTCTTCCGTCTGACCATTGGACTTCAGTTCGCAAACCGACGCCGCTTTTGGCGTCTGCCCAAAAGTCAATTCTATCCGGGGCATGGACCAGTGCCTTGCGTCGTTCGTTTTTCAGCGTGGCGCGGAGGTGATGCTCGGCGGGATTGTCTGAAACAATCAGTTCAACATTGTGCCGACGCTCGATCAGTGAAAGCACACCGTGGATATCCAGCAACAAAGGCTCTTTTGGGGACGCTGTCATCCAGAACAGCCACATGTTTGGCATCACTCGCTTGACTTTGGG
This sequence comes from Stieleria bergensis, assembly GCA_007745635.1. Lineage (GTDB taxonomy): Bacteria > Planctomycetota > Planctomycetia > Pirellulales > Pirellulaceae > Stieleria > Stieleria bergensis. The sequence continues at coordinate 3,067,691 of CP036272.1, read as the reverse complement.
GGCCAGCCTGCGAGCCTCGTGGGTGACCCAGACTGGACCGCCATCTCGACTCATCCAGTACTCCGTCCCATCACTTCCAAACACAAAGTTTTCATCAACCGATCGCATCAGGAAGCGGCCGCCACCGCGCATATCGATTGTCAGCTGAGTCTCCGGAGAATCCTCCCCAGCACCTGAGACGACCACGTGGTAGGTGCGATCAACCAGCTCTGCGGCTGCTGCTTGCGCTCGCTGCAAGACGCTGCTGGCATTCACCGAGGATGGCCAGGGAATCCCGACCAACAGCATCAACATCACCGCCGCGCAGACCGCCAAGGAAGACACAGCGAACCAACGCCGGTGTTGACGCTGGGACTGAGCCAGATGCTGACGGCCGCCTGGTTCGGCAGACACGACTTCACTCAATGGCGCCAGCGGGCTTGTGACACTGGCGGCGGGTTGACTGACCGGCTCGCGAAGAAAACCGTCTCGACCAAGCGAGTGCAAGCGTCCCTCTATTCGCATGTAGGACAGAAAACGCCGCTTCGACTCAGCACAGGTGGTCAATTCCGCTGCAAGCTGCTTCTCTTGTTCCTCGTTCAGCGTGCCGTCGAAATGGCCGACAATCAGAGCCTCGATTTCGAGGCGTTTAATTGGCTCGTTCATCAAGGCGTTCCCTCGGCGAGTTGCATTCGTTTTTGGACGCATCCGTGTAGCTGTTTTCTGATCCGACTGAGAGCACGCTGAATGGCGGTCGGCGTCGAACTGAGCTGTTTGGAGATCTGTTCAAAACTTGAATCACGCTCATAGCGCAAAGCAACCAATTCGCGTTTGTCCTTTGACAGCCCACCGAGGCACTGCTTGAGAGCCAGTGTCTCATCGAAGACAACACCGGCATCCGATTCATCGTGGACAAACACATCGGCGATGGCCTCCAGAAGCTCGGGCGACATCGATCGACCGTGTCGTTCAGCAGTCGCCCTGGCACGAATGGCGTGAAGTGCCTGCCGGCGAACCACCTCTTTCGCCCACGCACGGAAGTTTCGAATCACTTCCGGCTGATCCGCCTTTTCAATCACCACCACCGCAGCGTTCTGATAGATTTCTTCGGCCAGTTCAGCATCCCGAGTCATGGCATACAGATAGCCCATGAATTCGCTGCGAAGCTGCATGTACTGCTGAATCAGTGGTTTTTCATCCATTTCAAGATCTCCTAGAAACCAAGTACGCCCACAGCAAATTCCAGACAAAAAATTCTTCAAGTAAGGTTCGCACACCTAGCGTTGCCACCTTCGAATGACCGCTGGCACTGCCCTTTGCCAGAGGAATCGCAGCAGTTCCACCGCAAGAAAAAGGGGCACAGACGGCCTGCCGAAAGACTCGCATCAGTAGATGCCGATTGCAAATCAACCTAAACGGGGCGCGATGCATCATCGATGCATTGCAACAGCACGAGGCCCCAGCAAACTGAAGAGAGCCAAGCCCCCTGGCCAGTTTTAGCAGGTCCCACACGGCGGAGGCAAATCGGCTGATATTTCATTGGTGCGTGCAAGCACGGCATCCTACGAACCCAGCCCCGGTTCGATGAAATCGCGATTGCCCAGAGAATCCCCGAGGAAACGCAACATCAACCAGAATGACACCATTCTTTGTACGGTGCCGAGCTTGCACGCACCACCTCTTCGCCGCTGCAGGCTTGTTCATCGTCCTCACGGTGTGACCCCTGAAGTTTTTGGAATCGTCGTTCGAATCAAGGCCAGCGACTGCAGTGCAGGCACGGTGCGTCTGATCGCAGCCAGTTCCGCAACCCTCTGACGCCGGGTATAGTGTCGGCTGTAGAGCAAGACCCACCGCTAACGAAGGGGCTGGCGACGCAGGCCGAACGGCTGTCTTGCCTCAAGATGGCATTACACTTGTGCAGGAACATTCAGTGATCATAGCGGTTGATGGAATTGATGGTGTTGGCAAGAGCTCGCAAATCGCGACGATCCAGCATTGGCTAGAGGCTCGCGGCCACCACTGTCTGTGCACGCGAGACCCCGGCTCCACTGCGATCGGACTGCGTTTACGCGAACTGTTGCTCGACAGCGATTTAACCATGCATCGGCGCACCGAAGCATTGCTGTTCATGTCCAGTCGCTGCGAAATGGTTGAGTCCATCATTCGCCCAGCATTAGCCAATCAACAAACCGTGATCACTGACCGGTTCTTGCTATCCAACGTGGTCTACCAAAGCATTCCACCGCGCAGCAGCGAACAAGCGACAACCGACAACACTGTCAGCCCGGAACTCTTGTGGCAACTGGGACGCCTGGCCAACAATGGTCTCCAGCCAGCGTTGACGATCCTGTTAGACATGCCGGCCGCCAAAGCCATGACACGCATCAGTGGCCCCGGCGATCGCATGGAATCGCGCGGCGTCGAATACATGGAAAAGGTGCGTCAGGCCTTTTTGAAACAACTCCCCAACAGTGGCGGCGCAACAGCGGTGATCAATGCCGACCAACCGATCGAACAGGTGACCCTTGATGTCCAGCGTCAACTGGCAACTCACTTTGCTGACGACGCAACACCTTGATCGGTGACAGGACTGCCGGGCACCTTTTTCTCTCCAAACGAGGCAACCGGCTGAATCACCAACGGGCCAGCCCCAAGGGCTTTGGTGTCGATAACGAACGTGACTTCATCGCCATTTTGCGAGGCAATTTCTTGCCCGAAAGCTTGGATTGCCAGTGAATCAGCCCCTGGTGCTTTGACCAAGACCTTTAGTTTGCCGGCCAAGGAACCATCATCACCGGCTTGGGTCACACCCGAACGCGGTTGAGTGATGGTTGCCACCGGGGACGGCAGTTTGCCATTGCTATCCAACCACTGGCTGAACGAAACACGTGGCTCGCTGCAATCAAATCCAACCAGAGTGGTGCGAAATTCAAAAGCTCCTGAAAGGTCGTCTGGCAGGTTCACCGTGACGTTGTTTAGCGGCGGAGAAACCTTTAACAGTCGGCCGTTAATCGAATACTCGATACGCTGCACAATCACGGTGGGAGTGTTTAAGCCTAGCGACTTAACGTTGACGTTGATTTTGTTGCCAGCGGTTTGATCAAATTGAATTTGCACGAGTTTCCCAACGGATTTGGCAAACGGTTGCGCCATCGGGTCTCCCACGATCAGCAGCTGATAGGGAGACGCAACGGTTAGATAGTAGGCTTCGATTGCGCTGACGCCACGAGCATAGTAAGCCCATAACATCGGCGTGGCGAATTTGGGCTGCAACGCATAGGGTTCTGCAACGGTGCCACTACTGATTGCGGCCCCTGCGTCCAGAAACCGAGTCAGTTTGGTTTGTCCATCGCGTCCAAAGACGCCACCAAAGCTGGTCAAGTTATCCACGATGGCGCCATTGGCCAAATTCATGCGTCCGGCATCTGGATTGACACTGGCCGTTCCCAGCATCACGCCCAAGCTTTGTGCGTCACCTTTTTCCGGCAGCGATGACTTGAAGGTCCTGGTCTGGAATCCCGTCTCATTTAAATACAGCAGGGCATCGGCAAGGATTGGCAACCGAGTTTTGGCTCGCACATCGCCGCCCATCGTAAAATCAAAGGTCCCCACTGGGAAACGCCGATCACACTCCGCGGTTCGCTCAAGATTTTGCACGGCGGATTGCAAAGACGATCCGCGAGCATGCACAACGGCCAACATGCAGGAAAACAGATAACGCACGCCACCGGCATTGGCTGGGACACGTTCGCCCGAAGCCGACCAGCCGGTTGCGGAGGTCAATGCGATGGGCGGTTGCCAGGCGATCGGACTGTTGTCCAGCAGAGGCAGAATCTTGGCGATGGCTTGCTGATCAAGCAGCCCCTGGAGCGACTCCGACTGTTCCAGATAGCGCCGAGACGTCCACCCAGCCTTGATGGCTTTGGCTAGCATCTGCAGCGCCTGTTGTTTGTCATCAGCTTGGCTAGACGCTTCGGCGGCACGAATGGCCAGGGCCGACTGCAGCGTGTGCTTTTCAAAAAGCTGTTGCCAGAGCTTCGCGGATTCGGCGAAGTCTTCGTTATCAGCCTTGCTCTGTGCATCGTCGAACAGCTCTTTGTCTTCGCCACGAAAGGGGTTCACAAAGTAGCGTTTGAACGGACCGCGAGCGTACAAATTCGAACCGAACGTCAGGTACTCTGGTTTGTCAGCCAGCACAAACTGATAGAAATAGGTCATGCCGGTGATCGATGCGGTCGCGGACTGGTACTTCTTGACCGCCTCGTTCTCGATCTGCTTTTTGTGCTCGGTGACTTTGACGGAGGTCGGGAAGTCGGCCGAGTAGGCGATCACGCGAGCTGTCGCGGTCAGTCCACGGGCTTGGATCCCCGCCAGCACGGGCTTCAAAATCCGGTCGCGAAAGACCTCCAATTCAATGGTCAAGTCCTCGGGAATGTCCTTTAGCACCAAGACGTTGGCGAGCGGAATCTCTCGCGCAGCGACATAGTGGTTGGCAACCGTCCGAGAGACATTCGAATCACCGTTGACGACCACGATGACATTTTCAGGGCTGATGCCTGCGTCGGCGTCTTGGCTGGGAAGACAGAAAAAGACAAACGCGAGCCAAGCAACAAGAATTCTGAAAATCATCAAGACACGGCCAAAGAATGGGGGGCAACAACACAACGACAGCGGGGACGGATGAGTGCAATCAGTGGATTTTATACCGTTTTCTAAACCTCGGCGCGTTTGATCAATTAGCATAAGCAACTTCTTTCCGCATTCTTGTCATTGTCCTTGACCAACGTCATCCCCACCGCGCAAGCGATCCCGGGAGCGAGCCGCCATGAAAGTGAAACGAACGATTCTTGTCGCGATTGCCTGCTTGTTTTGCTGGACGAGTGTTCTGCAAGCAGAAGTAACGGTGACCATTCAAGACACGACTGTTTCTCCCGGTGGCATGGTGGATCTGGACATTCTGATTGAAGGTGACGGGGCCGACGTTGGGCTGAATAATTTCGTCATGGTGATCGGCGTGACCGAGATTGTGCCCGACGGGACCAGCTCGCTTACCTTTATTGATCCCGACACAAACGCTTACCTAGAAGATGCAGACTACATCTTCGCTGGCGTCAGCGAGTCCTTCATCGACTTTGATGGCGACAGCACAAACGGTGATGCTGACGCGGTGTTGATCCAAGACGCGCACATTGATCTTGATGAGAATGTGACGCTCGTCGATGGCACGCCTGCATTGTTGGCGAAACTGCGATTTGAGCACGATCTTGCAGGATTCGCTCCCAACGAGACCGTTGGCACCGTGTTTCGCCTGGAGGCAGATCTGATTGATACAGAGTTTAATAATGCGGACGGAGACCTGCTGATCGTCAACGATGACAACGATGTGTTTGGCTTCATCACCGTCTCTGCTTCTGCAGTGCCTGAACCCGGAACCTTTGGGATGCTGGCTCTGATGACGGGGACGTTGGCCTGCCGCCGTCGGCGTCGCAAATAAACCCCAAACGCGGACAAGTCGGCTCAGCGGCTCTGGCTCAGCGGCTCTGGCCTTGCTGATTGGCTTGCCAAGTTTGACGCGTCCGCAGATCCATTGCGGTCAGCCAGCCACCGCCGTAGCACCACGTATCCAAGCAGATCAGATAGTCTGCATCGAGCACTTCACCTTCCTCGGAAGCCGTGTGTCCAACGACGGCCGTTTTCCCACTTTGGTGCGGACCGGGAATGCCAGATCGCAGGGAATGCCAGCGTAGGAGCTCCGGCGGCTGGTCTTCGAGCGGCAATTCCGGATCGTAAGCGGCGTGGGTGAAGAAGAATTCGTCCTGGACGTAGTAGTCTCCCAGCGAATCAAAGAACCGTTTGTGGTCGTCAGGCAGGAAATCCAGGTCCCCTGAAAAGCCATAGCTGTCCAGGGTTTCAACGCCCCCATGCTGTAACCAGCCTTGATGCCCTTGTCCGCTTTGCAGGACGTGCAGCATCATTTCTTCGTGGTTGCCAAGAATTGCGACCAAATTGGTGTAGCGTGAAAGGCACAGCAAGGTCTCGATCACACCTCGCGAGTCTGGGCCTCGGTCGACATAGTCGCCCAGAGTGACCAGCGTGTCCTCCGTCGTCGGATTCACGTCATCCAGGAGGGCTTCAAGGGCTGTGCGACAGCCATGAATATCTCCGATTGCTAATAAGCGACCAGCCACAGAAACCTCGCGAATTCCGATTCCGACCAGCAAACCCTGCGATTTCTCGCCGAATGCTGCATTGTGTGTCTGAAAATGGGTACGAAACGTTCCACCAAGGCGTTCCAAAAGCAGGAAACTCGCGCCAAAACTGGGTGCGGACCGCATTTAAGTTGCAAGTCTGCCACGGTTTAGCGAAACTGTCTAGTTGTCGAAGGTGGCAAAATACCTTTGACAGGGCGGCCAGACCCCAAGACGGACCATCGATCCAGCGATTCGCGTGCTGGCAGATTGTGTCGGCTGGGCTCACTGAACCGCCTGACTGGCCAAATTCGTGACGTGAATTCCTCGGCGATTGCCAGCAGCGGTAGGTGTTTTCCCGTATACTGTGAGGGGGAGATTCCTAACAGTCAACGGAAGTCGCCGCCGGAGCCGATCAATCCCTTGTTCCATTGAGGACATTGTTCCATTGAGGACATTGTTCGGTTGAGGACCTCATCACAGCGAGTTCCTGCGAGTAGCGAAACGCTTATCAAAAACCATTTTTTTTAAGCAACAATCCACGGTGGTCAATTCACGGGTCACCAATCACTGACGTGGAAACACGTCAAACAAACGGTTAGATATCAGCTTGACACCGTCCAGTGCTTATCAGCATTCGGCGGATCGGGCAGCCACTTGTCTCCACCAGCGATCAAGTCGATCGAACTCATTGCACGAACGGATTATCGGTAGGAACGGCCATGACAACCAGCCAAACACCATCAGAAAAGCCACCCGTGGCAGATGAGCCACAGTTGACTCCGGCATTGGCCGCAGCTGACCAGGCAGACGCATCAGCCCTCGATTCCTCCGCTGGCGTCGATCATGTCGATGCCTGGGACGAGGATGAACTGGAAGAGCAGGGTGTGCTCGAAACCGACGAGTCAACTGCCTTGATCGGCACCTTGGGCTTTCACATTCTGATTCTGTTGGCGCTGTTTGTTGTTCCCAAGCAGTTTTTTGAGCCCGAAAAAGAAGCCGTTGTCATCGTGTCGCCTCACAACGACAAAGACGACCAAGAGACCATCATCGAGGAAGTCATTCCCAGCGAAGTTCCCGAGTTGGAAATCGGCTCCAACGCTAGCGACCAGGAAGAAATGGCCGAAGCATCGGCTGAGATGTTTGCACCGATCGCCGAGATTCCCAGCCCCGTCTCGCTAGAAGACAGCGACATGGGCGATATCGAAGTCAATAACATTTTCTCGCAACCCATGGCGCCGGTTGATCGCTTGGTCAACCAGAAAGGCACCGTCGGCCAAGGCACCAGCGGTGCGGCAGGCGCCGTCGACCGACTGACCTTCGAGATCCTGCAGTCAATGGAAGAACGCCCCACCTTGGTCGTGTGGCTGTTCGACCAAAGTGCCTCGCTGCACCGCCAACGTCGCGAAATCCGTGATCGCTTTGATCGCATCTACGACGAACTCGGCATCGTCGCGAAAAACAAAGCTGACCTCCCCGAAGAAGAACAAAAAGCCATCGCGATGCGAGAGCATCGTGGCATCATGGATCACAGTGCACCGCTGCTGACATCCGTGATCGGCTTTGGCGACAAGTTTAACCTGTACACCGAAGTGCCTTCGGCCGACATCCAGCAAATCAAAGAAGTCGTTGATGGCATCCAAGTCGACACATCGGGCGTCGAGAAAGTCTTTAGTGCCGTCCAGAAGGCCGCCGAAGAGTACAGCTACCTGCGAGCCAACCGCGCCGGCCAAGGTCCCGCGCGAAACGTCATGCTGGTCGTAGTAACCGACGAACGCGGTGACGACGAAATTCAAGTCGAACGAGCAATCAGCACCTGCCGTAAACGCGGCATGCCTGTTCACGTGATCGGTGTTCCCGCTCCCTTTGGTCGTGCGGAAACCTTGGTCAAATACGTCGACCCCGATCCAAAGTACGACCAAACTCCGCAGTGGGCCTCAGTTGACCAAGGCCCCGAATCGTTCATGTCAGAACGTGTGCGTCTGCCTTTCACAGCGAACTTCACCGAAGAGCCCGTGATCGACAGCGGATTCGGCCCTTACTCGCTGACCCGGTTGAGCTACGAAACCGGCGGCATCTACTTCACCGTTCACCCGAACCGCAATGTTGCTCGTCGAGTCCAACGACGCGAAGTGGCCGCCTATGCTTCCAACTTGGAATACTTCTTTGACCCTAACACGATGAGCCGGTATCGACCTGATTACTTGGCTCCATCAGATTACAAAAGCAAAGTGGAATCCAGCCCGCTGCGCAAAGCACTGGTCACCGCAGCACAACTGAAACCCGCCACCGGAATCTCGCGTCCTCGTCTGCGATTCTCCGGCATCGACCAAGCCCGTCTTTCCGGAGACCTGACCTTGGCACAGCGCGATGCAGCCAAACTGGAAATGCCCTTGGCACAAATGTCTCGCGTGCTGGAACCAGGACTGAAGTTCCGTGACAAAGAAACCAGCCCACGCTGGCAAGCTGGCTACGACCTAGCAATGGGTCGCGTTCTGGCTCAAAAGGTCCGAACCGAAACCTACAACGCAATGCTGGCCAAAGCCAAACTCGGCATGGCATTCGAAAAGAAAGACAGCAACACCTGGTTGCTTGAAGCCGCTGACGAAGTCTCCGTCGGAAGTAAATGGAAACGTGAAGCCGAAACCGCTCGCGAACTGCTGACCAACGTGGTCGAGAACCACGCCGGAACGCCTTGGGCGCTGTTAGCCCAGAAAGAGCTTGATGTGCCAATCGGATGGCGCTGGCAAGAGGAATTCACGCCTCCGCCACCACCGCGTCAGCCTGGCACCAACAACAATAACAACAACACCCCTCGGCCACCTCAAGACCCTCAAAAGCGCATGATCAAAATGGCCCCCAAGCGTCCGATTCCAAAGCTGTAATCGCCCGGCAACCATCGATTCATCATCAGACCGCAGTCAGCCATGACTGCGGTCTTTTTGTTTACCTCCGGCGTGGCTGCCAAAGCCGAGCGTGCCGTTGCAGACATGCCGCATTGCAGACGAGACGTCTTCTCTACACGCGATGGACAAGCGAACCTGCCAGAGGCGTCAGGCGGCTTCGTTGCGATCGTTGTATCGTTTCAGCTTATTCGTTAGCGTTCTCAACGAGACGCCTAGCTTCTCCGAGACAAGCTTGCGGTTACCAAAATGATCAATCGCGGCAAGAATGATCTGCCGCTCGGTCTCTTCCAGATCGCGATGCAACCACTCGGTGGGCAGTGGACGCTGTTTGCCGTCTGCCGTCGCTGAATCAACGTCGGCATCTTTAAACACCTGATAGATCGGCGGGCCGTCACTGGAATGCTGCATTCGTGCCGACTGCAAGTGCAACACTTCTTCACCGATTTGCGGCGATGCTGTCAGCACGCAAGCACGATGCACGACGTTTCTAAGCTCTCGCACGTTTCCCGGCCAAGAATACCTGGACAGGCTCTGCATGGCCTGGGACTGAAAACCAGTGATTGCGAATTCACTTTCACCGCGAAACTGATCCAAGAAGTGCATTGCCAACAGCGGGATGTCCGATGGACGCTCGCGTAGAGGCGGTATGTTAATCTCGATGACATTGATGCGATGCAACAAGTCCAAGCGGAAGGTTCCCTCATCGGTCGCTTGTCGCAGATCACGATTGGAGGCACTGATGATGCGCACGTCGTGCTGCAAGGACTGACTGCTGCCAACGCGTTCGTAGTGTTTGGATTCAAGCACCCGCAACAGTTTTGCCTGGGCAGGCAAGGGCAGTTCCGTGATTTCATCCAGGAAGAGCGTTCCGTCGCCGGCGACTTCGAATCTGCCTTGGCGCTCACTGACAGCCCCCGAGAAAGCGCCTCGCTCGTGCCCGAACAATTCGCTCTCGACCAGATTCTCGGGTAACGCTGCACAGTTCACTGCGGCCAGCGGTCGGGCATTGCGAGCACTGGATTGATGCACCAGTTGTGCAAAGAGCTCTTTTCCTGTCCCACTTTCCCCGGTTAACAGAATCGGTGCGGACGAACGAGCGGCGCGTTCAGCGAGTCGAATCCGACTCAGCATCACTGACGATTGGGTAACAATCATGACACACGCCCTCCCTGCGCTGCAGCTTGATTGGCCTAGGAGCGACTTCCACGCAAATACGCCTTCTGCATGTCAACGGCGCGCACGCTGTTTTTCACCTGCGGATAAAGACGCTCCAGTGACGCCGCTGATCGCTTTTCCAGCTGTCCCAGATCGTCAAGCAAACGTTCCGCTAATCCGATCGTCTGTTGATTGACATCGAGCACTTCACTGGGGAAGTGTCCAAATTGTTCCTGGTAAGACTGCCGCAGTGGTTGCAGGATTTCCTCCAGGCGTTTGATGACAATCATTTGAGTTTGAATGTCCTGCTGCAACAACGTCCAGCGCTGCGCCGCAGCCCCCGGCTTCGCGTTCGACGAATCGGGCGAATCAGCTTCAGCGTCCATGGTTTCCAGCGCATGCTGGATGGTGCCAGAAAGCTGCTGGTAAAACGTCAGTAGTCGCTGCGATTGCTCAAGCAGTTGAGACTCAGGTGATTCAGTTTGCATTGGCGGCTGTGGGATTGAGGCGTTCCATGAGAACCGTTGCTTGCTGCATTTGTGCCTTTGCGTCGCTGGTCTCTTGTACATGTTCCAACCACCACTGAGCGGTTGCCAACATGGGGTCACTTGACTTGGTATTGACAATCTCACGCAGCAAGGACTCGGCTTTTCCATGATTACCCGTTCGGTAGTGGCACATTGCCACCATGAACCCGACCCATGTCGAGTCTTCTGGGGCAAGTTGACGCGAGTCCAATTGAGACAAAGACAGCAAGGCGGTTTCGTAGCTTCCGGTTTGATACAAGCTTTCGCCAAGTGCCAGATGATCGACTGGTCCATCGAGCATCTGCGTCGCGCTCACGTGTTGTTCTTGCTTGGCGTCCGACATTTCGATGGCTGAGTCATTGTCTCCAGGACCCTGTGGGTTGGTGATTGAACGACGCAGCAGCGCCTGTTGCTCATTCCCACCGTTATCCAGCGGCCCTCGCTCCAACACCGGTGGCGTGATGCCTTGTCGATTTTCGGAGCCGATCCTGGCGCTCATTTGATCACGCCAGCGGCGGATCATGCGAATTCGTTCGCGGATTTCATTCACGGATGCTTGCGTATCAACTGGATCGACAAACGTGTCATCGATAGAACGGGTACTGGAATCGGCCAAGTCGCTCGGCCCGCTATCCGCTGTCGTTTCGGCGCCGGTTGCATCGGTGGCGAAGGAACCGCCATCACGCAGCTGGCGCGACTGGCGAAGTTTCTTCAAGAGCTCGCTCAAACGAGACTCGGCGATTTCCGCTGAATCTCCGTCTGCCTGAAACAAGGCCAAGAAGGTTGGGTCATTCGCAGCCGGCTGCAACGAACCGCTGGATTCCGGCTGACCGGCCTGATCTGGCTGGCGCCGGGCAGAGTTCAATCGACTGAGGTGCTTCGCTGACAATGGATTCGTTTGCGACAAATCCAGATTGCTGGGCGGCGTTAACTGCTGACCATCAGCTGGCCAATGGATGTCAGCCATGACTTTCGTGCCATCCAAGTCCTCCGGTTGTCCGGAGGGCAATGGCGGCTGAGCATCAGCAAGCGGTGCCAAGCCTGTGCAACACAGCAACGCAGCTGCGATCGCGATCAAGGTCCTTAACTGATCCGCGGACGGCAAGCACTTGCCAACCGACAGCAGACCCTTGTGGGATGAATTTGACACGGCAGATTTGGATGAAAGTAAGAACTGCATCTCACAGATCATTGTGGCGGGTTGGGCAACGGGGTAACGGGCACAATCGGGTCTGGAACGGGTTCAGGAAGCAAGCCGGCGAAGCACAAGGCAGCCGAATAGTGCTGGCCTTGTGAACGCAGTGTATTGCCGAGCACCCCCAAGACATCAGCTTGTTGCTGACGCGTTAGCGGTGACTCCAGTAGGGTTCGGCAGATCGTTTCACTGGCATCTGCGTTCCCGCTGTCTAAAAGGATTCTGGCTTGCAGGTTCAACACCTTGGGGTACAGGTCAGGGGAAACCTTCCTAAATTCGTTGATCACCGCTGCGGCCTCTCGCAGTTGCGACGCTTGATACAGGGTATCAGCGAGTGCGTAGCGGATACGTTCTTGCCAGTAACCGGTTGGGGCTTCTTGCAAGGCAAACTTCAGTTGTTCGACAGACCGGTTGCGAATCCCGATGGCGCTGTAAGCACGCGCCGCGATCAACGCGTCAGCAAAGTTCTGGATGTCCTGATCTCGCGTTGCGGCAAGAGCCAGGACGAGACGCTGCCCCTCGTCTTGCAACCCGGGCTTATCGACATGCTTTTGATACCTGCAGTAAGAACCAAAAAGCGAGGCCAATCGCTGAGGGATATCCCCCAACACGCGATCTTTGTTTTGAAACAAAGCCCGGTTTGCATCGTCAAATTGCTCCTGCAGTAGATACGCTCTTGCCAGCGCCAGAACGGCTTTGGAAACCACCTCCGGGTCGTCGCTATGTCGCGTCGCGCTCGAGGCAGCGCGGACGGCCTTTTCCATGTTGCCGACCTCGATTTCCAGATCTGCAATCATGCCGTGGATTTCGCCTTGCAGTTCCGCCTGCAACGTCTGATCCAGCGCCATGTAGCTATTGTGCAGCGCTTCAATTTTCTCGCCCTCGGCCATTTGCAACGAAGCTTCGTTGAAATGCAACACAGCGTTGAGTTCACCGTTGGGTTCGCTTTTTCGCGCGGCGCGGTACTGGTCCCGTGCGTTTTCCCAGATGCCTGCCAGCCGAGCATTATTGCCAGCGTGCATGACGGCAACGGCTTGCTCCTGGCCTTTGGGATACAACAACTGCAACTGCTGTAGAAGCCGCGCCAGCCGATCGTAATCATAAGCCGCCAGGTCTTTCTTCTGCAGTTCGGCCCGCGTAGCGACAGTGATCTGGGCGTCCTCTTGCTGCCAAACCAAATCCATCGGTTGCAACGCCATGTCCAAAAACGTTGCCAAGGACATCGCGGAGGTCTGCACGTTTAGCAAACGCCCAACCAATTCACGATTCGCCCGATCACTGACCACAAACGTCAGCTCCGTCATCCCTTGGAGTTCATTGATCAGGTCCAGGTAGGCACGTCCAGCTAGCTGAGCTTTGATTAACACCACGCCGGCCATCGGGCTGGGCTGCTGCAAGACTTCTAGTCCAACGTGCGGTGACGCCAAACCCTGATCGGCCCCGACGGAGTCAAGCAATTGCAACAAGTAAGTGAACGGAGGCTCAGTGTAGTGATACTGCAAACGTTTATTTTCGATCAATTCACTGACGATGGGCGATTCATTAAACTGCTGCTGCAAGCCATTGGCCAGCTGACGAGCAATCTCTTGTCGCAACAGTTCCGGCACAGCGGCATCGGAATACATCAGATACATTTCGCTAAGCAGTGCCAGTGATTCGCGTCGATGCCCGGCCTTGTTCAGTGTTCTTGCCATGCCTTCCAGAGCCAGCAACTGCACCGTGGCCCCCGGAGCAGAGCGTTTGATCGCCAGTCGATAGTGATCATTTGCCAAATCAAATCGCTGTGACAATTCGGCCGCCATCGCCATGCGAACCAGCTGCCAGGGGGCCAGGCGATCCATTTCCAACGACCACAACCGCTGGCAATGATCGTAAGCGCCTTCAGCGTTACCGCCCAGCAGCAGTCGATCGCCAAGCTGGACAGCCTCCGGCACGACACCTTGATTGGTCGGCACTGCGTTTGACGCACCACCTGCAGCATTTCCATTGTCCGCCGAAGGAACTTGCGTGGAAGCATCTTCAGTCAACTGCCCCCAAACCGACTCGCCTTGTTTGGGCGGTTGCTTGAGGCCGGTCGCGTTTGGATCATTCGGTGAACCAGAATCGTCTGGCATCGCATCTGAGTTTTGCGGCCGCGGCGTTGGGTTCACAGACGGTGGTTGCTGTCGACTCTCGGCACCCGCCATGTTCGGCGCCGACGAAGCGGCACTGCCCACGGAGACCGCGCCAGTGGTCAGCGCAGTTGCAGGATCTTGATACGGGGTCAGAGGGAAGTTTCCGGTCCCTGGAGAGCCAGGCAAATAAGGGGAAACCCTCGGCGACAAGTTGCTTGAATCGACGGTGCTCGCCCCCGGAAGGCTGTCCGCTGACGGCCAGTTGACAATCACACCCCCTGCGAAGGAAGCGGCCAACAGTCCGGTAATCCACATGGCTTCGGTACGAATCACAGTCTGAGTTCTCCGTAAATTGCGGGGCCAAATCTCGATAGACACCTGCGTCGGCAATTCCGTAGAACCGAGCAATCAAGCAAATGCATCGTGGCCCCTGCATTCGTTAAGACATTATCGTCTAGAAAAACTCTGCGGCTTACAGGTTTTATACGCAAGCATGCAAGCCCAGAGACGACAACTTTCTCAGTCACCCAATGCGGAGTAAAAGACATGCGAATCAATCAAGTTGGCAATCCCTCCCCGCCGGAGTATCGGCGTCTTGACTCACCAGCAGTCAACCAACACAACGATACCTCGTCATCACAGGCGCAGCCCTCTTCGACCAAGATTCAATTGGACTCCCTTCGTGATCTGCTTCAATCGACGAAGCAAGCCTCGGAGATTCGACAAGCAGTTGTCGATGACGTGAGGTCGAAACTAGACAACGGAGAATACAACACACGACAAGCCGCGATCGACACAGCGAGTTCGATTCTGGACTCGTAAGCAAGATCGTCACCGTTCACACAAATTGCGTGAACAATAAGCGCTACAGCGATAACGGATGTCGCTTTTTGACTAACAGGAGGTTAGGAAACGATGGCACTGACCATTGCAAATAATGTCGGAGCTCTAAACGCCCGCAATAACTTGAATCGTTCCCAAGCAAAACTGGAACGATCCATTGAGCGTCTTTCAACGGGATTGAAAATCAACCGCGGAGCCGACGGCCCTGCGGCGCTGGTGATCTCAGAAAAACAGCGTTCACAAATTGCCGGCCTCAGAACCGCCATCGACAACACTCGAAAAGGTGTCGCAGTCGTGCAAACGGCCGAGGGCGCCTTAAACGAAATCAACAGCATCCTTATCACAGTCAGATCACTGGCATTGGATTCCGCCAACAGCGGAGTCAACGATGCCGATGCCCTGGCCGCAAACCAAGCAGAGATTAACGGCGCTTTGGATACGATCACCCGCATCGCAGAAAACACGCAGTTTGGCGAAAAGCAACTGCTGCAAGGCTCAGCTGGAATCTCCGGCACCGCCAGCGATGCCGATGTCACGTTCCTACGCGGATCTGGCAGCACCAGCGATGGGACCTACACCATTGACGTCACCACAGCCGCTGAACGCGCCAACATTGCTGCTGGGACCGCGCAGACAACGACCTTGGCGGCCAACGAAGTCCTGTTTATTAACGGAGTCAGCATCAACTTGAATCTGGGACTGGACCAAAACGGCGTGGTCGCGAGGATCAATGAATTCACCGACCAAACGGGTGTGATCGCCGACATCAGCGGCGGCGCCACGCGACTATACTCACTCCAGTATGGCTCCAATGCGGAAATCAGCGTCGCGTCGGACACCGTCGCGGCTGTCGACTCATCAGGTTTTGGCACCACGAAAATTACGGACATTGGTCTGAACATCGCTGGCGAAATTGACGGTATCCCCGCATCTGGCAACGGAAACGTGCTTACCAGCATCGCGGGCGCTTCAACAGGAGCCGTGGTACGCATCGCGGAATCTGCTGCTGACCCCGTTTTGTCCGAAAACGGTCTCCAAGGAACGATATCTACACAAAATAATGCACTAGTGTTTCAGATCGGACCCAATCAGAACCAAACCGCTCAGATCGCCATCCAATCCGTCCGTGCTGATGCCTTGGCACTCAACACGACTGGATCGGTGTTCACCAGTTTGGACGAGATTGATGTGACAAGCTTCAAGAATGCCCAGGACTCGTTGACAGTCATTGATGCAGCGATCGACGAACTTTCAAGCATTCGAGGAGAACTCGGAGCCTTTCAGGCGAGCACGCTGGAGTCGGTGGCCAACAACATGCTTTCCACGTTGGAAAACACGGTCAACGCCGAATCCGTTATTCGCGACACAGACTTTGCAGAAGAGGTTTCCACCTTTACCAATTCACAAATCTTGGTTGAAGCAGGGACATCCGTATTGTCCTCTGCCAACCAAACCACCCAGGCAATCCTGGCACTGCTTCAGTGAGTCAAACGGGGCCACAGCACATGGCTCCGGGAGAAAGGAGAAGCAATTAAACGTTCGATCATGTGGACCAATGCCCGCCAGCGCGGCGTGAGTCTGACAGGCGGCACGGGGGTGCCCATGATCAAACAAACTGTCCACCGACGTCCGGCTTCCTTGTGAAGCGGCGCGGTCCAATAACGCCATGGAAGAACTCAACGGTCAAGGAAGATGAAATGATCTCACGTCCGGAGTTTATGAAAGATGGCTTTGGTAATTTCATCCAATGTCCCTGCTCTTAATGCCCAAAACAACTTGAATCGATCAACCAATGCGTTGAATAAATCGATCGAGCGGTTATCAACGGGCTTCAAAATCAACCGAGGTGCAGATGGCCCTGCTGCCTTGGTGATTTCAGAGAAGCAACGTGCTCAAATCGCGGGCCTTCGTACCGCGATTGAAAACACGGAAAAAGCAGCTAGCGTGATTCAAACGGCTGAAGGCGCGCTAAACGAAATCAATACGATCTTGGTCAAGATGCGTTCACTGGCATTGGACTCCGCGAACACCGGTGTCAACGATGCCGATGCGATCGCTGCCAACCAAGCCGAAATCAACAATTCGATTGATACCATCGATCGAATTGCACGCAACACCCAGTTCGGCACCAAGCAGCTTCTCGATGGAAGCGTTGGTGTGAGTGGGTCAACCAGTGACACCGACGTCACCTTCATCAAGGGCGGTCCGAACACTTACTCGGGCGTCTACGATGTTGCGGTCACCGGTGTTGCTGAGCAAGCCTACATCTCGTCTGGCTTCACAACCACCACTCTGGCCGCCGACGAAGTCCTGACCATTAACGGCGTGAACATCACGCTCAATGGTGGAACGGACAAGGCCGGTGTGATTACGCGAATCAACGAATTCACGGAGCAAACAGGTGTGATTGCTGATGACCCAGCGGGTGCCGAAATCCGTCTGCGTACAGAGGCCTTCGGTTCGGATGCGGACATCACGATCGTCAGTGACACCACCGGTGCGGCAAGTTCAACCGGTTTTGGAACGGCACAACAAACCGATGTCGGTGCTAACATCTCCGGTACGATCAACTCGCTTGCTGCCGCCGGCAAAGGCAATACGCTGACCAGCACCGAGGGCGCCTCTAAAGGGACCATCGTGCGACTCGGTGAGGACACTACCTCAGCCACCACGTTGACTTCGACCGTCACCGGTGCTCAGGGGACAGTTGCGGTTCAGAACCAGGCGCTGCAGTTCCAAATTGGACCCAACCGATTCCAAACGGCCGAAATCGCAATCAATAACATCCAAACGGATGCCTTGGGTGTTGCGATGTCGGGCAACGTGTTCAACAGCCTCTCTGAAATTAACGTCAACTCCTTCAATAATGCACAAGATGCTCTGGAAGTGATTGACAATGCGATTGATGAGATCTCCACGCTGCGTGGTGATTTGGGAGCGTTCCAAAAGAACACTCTCGAATCGGTTGCCAACAACATGCGATCGACTCTGGAAAACACTGTCGCTGCCGAATCCGTGATTCGCGATACCGACTTTGCCGAAACCGTCGCCGAGTTCACCAACAATCAGACGTTGGTGCAGGTTGGCACATCGGTCTTGTCGAGTGCAACTCAGACGACGCAGTCAATTCTATCCTTGTTGCAGTAGGTTAATGAACCTTGTTTGACCTTCGACATTCTCAGGTCAACGCAACGTAACAAAGTAGCAATGCCAACCGGCCGCTGGACTCCAGCGGCCGGTTTTCTTTTGCCCCAACTGCAGATCTCAATTCCTATACCCTTTGGGCTGGCATTCTACGTGAGGCTAAACACCTGACAAATCTGAGCAAGTTTATCATTTCTATTTAAGTCCGGCTCCATGTTCGCAAGCTAGGGTTCAGCATGAACGTACTTGTTCATGCAACTGAAATAATCTCTTAGCCGGAGAATTTTGAAATGGCGTTAACCATTGCCAGTAATGTGAGCGCGTTGAACGCTCAAAACAATCTGAACCGTTCCACAAACAGTCTGAACAAGTCGATCGAACGACTTTCCACCGGTTTCAAAATCAACCGAGGATCGGACGGACCTGCGGCGCTGGTCATCTCGGAAAAACAGCGTGCTCAAATCGCTGGTCTGCAGTCAGCAATCCAAAACTCTGAAAAGGCTGCGTCGGTCGTCCAGACTGCTGAAGGTGCTCTATCAGAGATCAACAGCATCTTGGTCAAGATGCGTTCGTTGGCACTTGATTCAGCTAACACCGGCGTCAATGACTCAGCGGCCATCGCGGCCAACCAAGCTGAAATTGACAACGCGCTGGACACCATTGATCGGATTGCCAACAACACCCAGTTCGGCACGAAGAATCTGTTGGACGGATCATCAGGCGTGTCGGGTTCCGCCACCAGTGATGTCACCTTTGTCAAAGGTGGGGAGAATGCGACAGGCGGCACATACGCCGTTGCTGTCACCACTGTCGCTGAACGAGCCTTCGTGACAGCCGGTGCGACGACGACCACGACTGCCGCCGACGAAGTGTTGACCATCAACGATGTCAACATCACGGTCAATGCGGGCAGTACTAAAGCGGCGGTCATCACACGGATCAACGAATTCACCACGCAGACGGGTGTTGTCGCTGAGGACACGGGTGCGATCCGACTTCGAACCGAAGCCTTTGGCTCGGATGCTGACATCAGTGTCGTTTCAGACACCGCGAGCGCCGCGACCAGCACTGGCTTTGGTACGACGCTGACAACCGATACCGGTGTCAATGTCGCTGGTACGATCGGCACCTTGGCTGCGACCGGCAAGGGTGATGTGCTAACGAGTACCGAAGGCGCTTCCAAAGGAACTGTCGTTCGTATCGCCGAAGACACTACCAGCACGACAACCTTGACGCAATCGGTCACCGGTGCGGCGGGTGATGTCTCCGTGGTCACAAGCCGTCTGAAATTCCAGATTGGCGCGAACCGCAATCAAATGGCAGAAATTGCCATCAACGACGTCCGTACAGATGCACTTGGCACGGCACAGTCAGGCAACGGTTTCAACAGCTTGGCTGAGATCGATGTCAATTCTTACGACAACGCTCAGGACGCGCTGGAAGTCATTGATGCCGCCATCGATGAAATCTCCAGCTCTCGTGGGACCTTGGGTGCCTTCCAGGCCAACACTCTGGAATCGGTCGCTAACAACATGCGATCGACTCTAGAAAATACCGTTGCTGCAGAATCGATTATCCGTGAAACCGACTTCGCCGAAGAAGTTGCCAACTTCACAGCCAATCAGATTCTGGTTCAGACCGGTACTCAGGTACTGTCCAGTGCGACTCAGACGACTCAGTCAATCTTGGCCTTGTTGTCAAGCGTCTAAGGCACGCCATTCCGCTTAGCGGATTCCAATCAATCAAGCACATCAGGGATATCGTTACGATATCCCTGATCGTCGTCTGCAAGGCAAATCAAATTCATTCTTCTCACGACTTGCCAGCCGTTCGCTGTCCGTTGTCGGCCAACGCATAATCAACACAACAAGTCAAACCCAACACGTTGCTTGCGGGTACTTCCGTCACCGCGGACGCAAACACCCTGTGTCCGCTGCAAACCGAATCCCAAGCACCGATAACGAAAGAACCGGCAAGTGCTGTTTCCCGCTGGAAACGACTGGCCTCAAAACGGATCAGACACCGAACTGCAGCCAACCTGCAAGCCAAACCCCAGATCACAGCCATGTTTAATATCGACGGACTTGTCTCTGGTATCGATACAACATCGATCATCGAAAGCCTGCTTTCATTTCAGCAGCGCCAAGTCGATCAGCTGGAGGTTCGCAAATCCGAGATCACCACCAAGCAAACGTCTCTCGCAGGCGTTGAAGCACAGCTGGTGACTTTGAATTCGTCGCTGTTCGCGCTCAACCGAACCACGAACTCTGTGTTTGATGCTCGTCTGGCATCGTCTAGCGACACCGACATCATTGAAGCCACTGCCGACAGTGGCGCCATCGAAGCTCGATATCAGCTAAGCGTTCAGCAAACCGCGACCGCAGAACAACTGGCATCCCAGGGATTCGCTAACACCGGTGACACGATCGGCACTGGGGACATCGCCATTCGGGTTGGCTCACGCCCAGAGCAAACGGTCACCATCAGCACCACCAACAATACGCTTGAAGGCTTTGTCAATGCAGTCAACGAGCAATTGGATGACGTCAATGCGAGCATCATCTTTGATCAGGGAGCGGGGGCCTACAAAGTCCTGATGACCTCGCGGCACACGGGAGCCGACAACACGATCGCGATCACCAACAGCCAAGATCCATTGACGGGCACCGTGATTTCATTTGCCGGAACCCCCGTCCAATCCGCAGAGAATGCGGTCATTCAGCTGGGTAGCGGAGCGGGAGCCATTCTGGCCGAATATGATTCAAACATCATCGATGGGCTGATCGAAAACGTTACCCTCGATCTAAAGTCTGCCGACCCGGGGACCGTCGTCACCATTGGCGTTGAGAACGACAACGAATCGGTCGTCAATGCGGTGACAACCTTCACCCAGAACTTCAACGGCTTGATGGAGTTCATTGACCAACAGACCGCCTACAACCCAGAGACGGACGAAGCCAGTCCACTGCTGGGCGAACGAGCCGTGACCACGCTGCAAACCGAACTACTCACAACCGTGACCAGCACCATCAGCGGTTCGACGGTGACTCGATTAAGCCAAGTCGGGATCGACATCAACTTGCAAGGCCGACTGACGTTTAACTCCTCGACCCTTGAAGATGCTCTCAATGGAGACATTCAGGGCATTGATCCAGAAGACGTTCGCAAGCTGTTCGGTGTCGCGGGTGATTCCACCAATCCAGGGATCAAGTACCTTGGCGGCAGCACGCGAACGCAGGCCACTGGCACTGCGTTTGATATCGACATCACGCAAGCGGCCGAGCAAGCCGTCGCAACCGCCACCAACGCCTTGGTCGGTCCCATCACGATCGATAATACCAGCGATCAAATTCAACTGTCACTTAACGGAGTGACCAGCGAAACCCTGACCCTGAACTCGGGGACCTACACCGAAGCAGAACTGGCTGCTGAAGTAGAAAATGTCATCAACAACTCCAGCGAACTTGGGGCCAACGACGTGACGGTTTCCGTCGATGGCACCAACCGATTAGTCATTCGCACCATCGGCTATGGAAACGATGCTTCCATTGCGTCGATCTCTGGCACCGCGTTGGCAAAACTGGGCTTGGATGGCACCGAAACCGGGACAGGCCAAGACGTCGAAGGCAGTTTCATTGTTGATGGCGTGACCGAAGAGGCCGCTGGGCTGGGGCGATCCCTGGTCGGCGACAGTGAAAATGAAACCACTGCCGACCTCCGACTCAATGTCTCGCTATCATCCAGCCAAGTCGTCGCTGGCGTCGATGGACAATTGACTCTGACGCAAGGTCTGACAAGCCGGTTGCGTGAAATTCTTGACGGCGCATTGAATTCAGAAACCGGCGTGCTGAAGTTTGAAAATGACGCCCTGGACGATCAGATCGCGTCAATTGATGCGTCTATCGAGCGAACACTCGAGATCACTGAAATTCGGCGTCAATCATTGCTTGATGAATTTAGCGCCCTGGAATCGGTGATTGCTGAACTCCAAAACACCGGGTCCTTTGTTACATCGCAGCTCTCTGCGCTAAACGCGAGTGCTCGAAACGCCAACAACAATAACAATGGCTAACCCCACTCGATCGACGGTGCATCATGGCCGCACAGAGGACTCACCATGATGCTCGCCGCAACAGACCCCTGAAAGGCTCCTTCCCACTCGCTCCTTCCCACTCGCTCCTTCCCACTCGCTCCTTCCCACTCGCTCCTTCCCACTCGCTCCTTCCCACTCGCTCCTTCCCACTCGCTCCTCCCCACTCGCCCCTCCCGACTCGCCCCTTAGACTTCCCTCCTCCCTCCTAGACTTGACCTTGTATGGAACCTCTGAAACAGTATCAACGCAGAAAGTTTGATTCCGGACTGACTCGGATTGAGATTCTACTGAAACTGTATGATCGCCTGATTGGCGACCTCGAAATGTGCCGCGACGCACAGCGAGAGAAAAATGACAGTTTGCTTGTCAAACATCAACTTGACACCCACAAAGCGATGACGGCGATTCTGTCAGGCTTGCGGCCCGAGGAGAACGAAATCGCATTCAACATTGCCCGACTGCTGCACTTCATCATGCAGAAGATTGATCAAGACGATTACGAACCGGCAATCAAAATTGCTAACTCGATCCAATCTGGATTTCGCCAGATTGCCGACCAAGCCATCGAAATGGAACACAATGGTGAGATCGAACCACTGCCCATGACCGATTCCTACGAATCAGTGGGCTGATCCAGCGTCTGCTGGCAGGAACGATTCAATTCACAACGTTCAGTGGATTGAACGCCAAGACTGACAAGACGTTGGCACCTGATGACCAACCAATGGCCAACGTCTTGATCCATTCAGCGATCCGAGCTACTCAACTCGGAACGGATTATCATCTTCCGCCTGCTGTTGCTCGACGAAGGCGCGGTCAGCAGCACTCAGTTTCTCTAAGGGCAACGGTGCAAGCAGCTTGCCGTCCGCTCTTCGCAAACGGACTTTTCCGTCTTCCAGGCTGTCGAACTCTGCTTGAATTTTGAATCGCCCTGTCACGTCACTCCAAGTCCGCATTGCCGCGTTAGCAGGGTTTGCTGCCGGCAAAACAGCAGGCGCCGCTGGTTGGGCCAATTCTGGAGGCGCCAACTGGATCATTCGGCGTGACACTGCAACCGTGTCACGATCGTTCTCCTTGCCCCACGTCAGAAAGGCCAGTTTCACCTGCCCATCGGCCAGGAGTTCTTTGACACGAGCCGCACGCCAGAAGGATCCCCGGCGAGGCCGCTGAGCCTGAACGAGCTGGCCGACGTACAACGGCGTCGTTGATTCAACAACCAGACCTGTCGAACCAACTGGCGAGGGTCCTTGATAACTCTTGGCCAACTTCATGCGTTTCGCATAGTCGGGGGACCACTGGCGCAAGGCCTTGTCGGCGGCAATGGCCGTTCCTTTCTGTGGATGATTGATCAACTTACTGATGGCCGCCACGATCTCTGGATCCCGATCAGCCGGAGTTTTTAGCGCCAACTGGTTCAGCACCTCGACCCGCTGCACTTCCATCCCCGTTTCCAGAGCCGCCAACGTCTTTGCCTTTTCGGCGGCTGTCAGTGGTTTCTCGGCGAAAGCCTTTTTCTCGGCCGCCATTCGAGCAGCTTCGGCGGCTCGCTTATCCGCGTCTGCCTTCATCTCCGCCAGAATTTCCGCAGAGACACGGCTGTATTGAATCGCGATCGGAATTCGATTGGTCTGATTACCAGATGCAACGCTCAACACCATCTGCATGGAAGAGGATTGAGGAACGTTTTCATCGCAATCAAACGTCCACGTGCCCTTTCCCTGAATCAAGTACGTCCGATTCTCGTTACTTTTGGGGGTGCTGAGCTGATAGCTCTTGTTCACCAGCGCCAGTTTGCCGGTCCGTTTGCCCAGTTGATAGGTGCTCCGTTCACCAGCTGTTTGAACACTTTCTTTATTGTCCTGACCGAAGGGGCCAAACGCACCGCGGGGGCCAAACGAACCAAAGGGCGAATTTGACTGTTCGCGTTTTGTGATCGCGATCCCTGAATCATCCTCCCAGGTACGCTTTGGGCCGTCGGGCAGCAGCTCAAACGGCAGCAAAGAAACATTTCCCAGCAGATAAGGCAGCTGTGAATCGCCTTCCATCGCCAAAACCTCGCCACGCGTGGTGATCGTGATTTTATTACTGGTCTGCGTCTTCCCGGCGAAGGTGGGCCGCGAAAAAGGACTTGGTGGACCACCAAAGCCGGGGGGGCCAAACGGCACTCGATTGCCGCCGGCATTCTTTTGACGTTTGGACTCTGTCAAGCCGCCTCGATACGTCACGGTGCTCTGATCGGGGCCAAGAGTCACGACCGTATAGTGAGTCATCCCTTGATAGGTCACGACTTCGTCAACGGCGTCAACGACGATTTTGACGTCGTAAGAAAACTTCTGACCGGGCTTCCAACGATATTCCAACTGTTGCCCGAAGGCAGAGTTCACAAAGCATAAGCAAAGAAGAATAATGCAAGTTCTCACGGGTCATTCCGTAGGTGGGAAAGAATCAACGGCACCGTGTCGCGCTAACGCGGTCGAGCTGTCTTTACCAGTCCATTATGCCCCTTCATCGATCAGATGGCAACTTGCCGTCAACTCAGCGAAGACAAATTGCACAGACAGTCGCATGCTGTCCGTGCATTCAATCACAGGTGATCGATCTCGACTGCCAATGTTAATCAAGCCGTTACTAGAGTTGTTCCTCGATGGGTTCACTGGACGCTTGCGTGCCCCAAGATTCCAAAAATCCGTATGTCCTTTGCGAGCCTGGCATGCGCGGGCAAAGCCCTGTGCACCCAAACAAAGCCCTGTGCACCCAAACAAAGCCCTGTGCACCCAAACAAAGCCCTGTGCACCCAAACAAAGCCCTGTGCAGCCAAACAAAGCCCTGGCAGCCAATCGACAATGGCCGGCAACAATGATGAAAAGGATGCCGAGCGAATTGAAAAAGGCATTCGGCATGCCGCTGAGGTTCGTTTGAAGTCCGTACCTCGATCAGCTCACTCCACCGATTGTCTCGCTTGATCACGGAAGATAAGACCTGGCGGTGAGTCCGAAGAGGGGGCCCCAAGAATTACCCCTGCCCCGGCCAAGGAACAGGTATCCCAATCACGCCCCAATCGCGTATAATCTGGCGACAAACTGTCCCGATGAAGTTCTATGGTGATACCACCCGACTCTAGGCACGCAGTCCAAACGGTCATTGAGGCACGCAGTGATTAGCGGCGGTCTTCCATCGCCTGGCTGTTGGAAGGCACGGGCTATTCGGCGGGACACGGGCAACATCGGCATGCAGAGGGGCTACACATGAGATCGCCGTATGAACTGCAAAATCCGTTTCGTACTGACGCGATTGCTCCCTCCCGCGTCCGGTACCGATTCACTCCTGGGCGAAACGGCAGCAGCTCCCACCACATCAATCAGTTTCTCGACGCAATGATGCTGTCGCTAAAGTCTCACCTGCGGTCTCAGGTTGTGGGCGCTCATGGAACTGGCAAGAGCACGCTGCTGCATACACTGCTACCGAGACTGCAGGACAGCTATCAACCTGTGGTCTTTAAACAACTGACAAATGATCCACGCCGCAGCTGGTCCCAACGACTGTTGCAGCGCAAGCGATCGGGCCAGCAGGTGATCACGGATCTTCGTGCATTGCCCACTGGCAGCATGCTGGTGATTGATGGCTGGGAACAAATGCTCGGTTTCCACCAGCGTCGAGCGGTGAAGCTTTCGCAGTCCAAACAGGTTGCCTTGCTGGCCACCAGCCACCAGCCAATCAGTGGATTTGACACCTTACACCACTCCAGCATGTCCCCCACGCTAGCGTGCAGCCTAGCGGACGACCTGCTAACAGACAGTCCCTATGAAGTCCGACAGCGAGTGCTCAAAGAAGTCAAAGGTCGGCAGATTACTTCACAAACCAATCTTCGCGATTTATGGTTTGAACTTTACGACGTCGTCGAAGATGCTCATGCCCAGTTGGCGAGCGGTCCACAGATGTTGGACTAAACCAATCGACCTGACTTACAGCCCTGGTTCACAAGATGCGACTGCCTGTCATTCTGATTCAAAATCCTCCCGCTAGCGGTGTCGCTTTAGCCGAACAACTTGTGGGAAATTTGATCGGGCGCCCTGGCCTGGATCTGACCTTGATCGATCGCCTTGATTCACTTGGCAAAGAATCGACCGATCGAATGACCTTGGAAGGGATCACCGTTCCAGCGGCCGTTTTAGATTGGCGCGACGCCAGCAATCTGTACGATGCCTTGCAAGCGATTGACTTCAACGGCTATCGATGTGCCCATCAGATGGATCCCACTCCGCCAACGGAGCAACGCTCTAGCTCGCGACGGTTGTTCCTGTTTGATCTAAAACAGAGCACCGATCCGATCGCGATCATGCAGGAACTGAATCGACTAAAGGATTCGCTGGCGGTGAAGACCATTTCGATCGGTGGCCTGACACCACCCAGCAAGCAGGGAACGCAACAGAGCAGCGAATCGGTTCATCAAGCGGTTTCAACACCACCGCCTGCTAGCCCAAGCGTTCCGGCAGTGGACACCGCACCGCCGCAAGGTGTGTCTCGCAGCGATGACAATCTAGACGCGTTGATCGATCACCTGGACGAGCTGGACGTCTAAGCAGGCGAACCACTCGCAACTCGCAAGTTACTTGGCGACAGGAACCTTTGCGGCTTCAAGCGTGCTGCGTACAAACACACTGCCATCGCTGTAGGCTGGTGTTGACCAGCATTTGCCTTCCAAGACATCGCTGCGTGACAGTTCGTTGTATTCACTGGGATCGGCATCAACCAGAACGACTTCACCTGCGTCAGAGAGCACGACCAAGGTCTCGCCGACCAGAATGCAATTGCCGGGACCAAACCCGCGTTCCTTCCACTTGATTTCACCGGTGGCGAGTTCAACGCATTGCAGGGGCGCCGTGCCGTATTTTTTGAACTCGAACAAGCCGTATAAGTGTCCGTTATGCAGGACGGGGGTACTCCAGTGATTCATCAGTTCATTGGATTTGAACCAACGCTGCTTGACCTGCGGTTCGCTGCCGGACAGGTCAACCTCAAACAGGGACGCCCCCACACCGTAGCCAGCCGAGCAATAAATGAAATTGCCATCGATGACCGGCGACGCTGCGGTTGAAACGCTGAATGGAAACTTGCCGCGCCACAATTCTTTGCCGGTCTTGTAATCCACTCCGACTAAACCGGATTGCACGAAGAACACCACTTGGTCTTTTCCGCCCAGGTTCCCAATCACAGGCGTCGCATGAGTGATGGTTTCATCACCGGACGCCCAGGCCTGTTCGCCCGTCGCTTTGTTGAAGGCCAAGAATGATTTGCCTTTACCGCCACCACTGACAATCACAATGTCGTCAATGATCACAGGGCTGGAGGCGTTCAACCAACGGATTTGCCGGCCGAAGTAGTCTTCCAGAATGTCTTGCTTCCATTGCAGCTTTCCAGTCTTGGCATTCAAGCAATGCAACACCATGTACGAATCATAGACATAGACTTTGTCTCCATCGATCGCCGGCGTGCTGCGTGGCCCATCGCCGCCGCCATTGCCTCTGGCACCGGCGTTGCCACCTCCCTGTTTGTACTTGCTGCTGCCCATTGGAAACTCCCAAAGGGTCTTGCCGGTGTCGGCATCCAGAGCAAGCGTGACTTCGCTGTCCTCCTTGGCAATCACTGTAAACGCCCGTCCATCAGCAATCGCGAACGAGCTGAATCCTAACGGCGTCTCTGATTTCCAGTCCGCCGCCAGCGTGGCTGCCTTGGCTTGATGGGTGTCGACCGATTCAGCTGAGATTCCGGTCCCTGCAGGTCCGCGGTACTGACTCCAGTCCGCAGCAGGCAAATCCATGGTGAACGAAGTGGCCAGCAGACCAGTTGCAAAAGCGTTGAAGAACATGCGATTCATAGCAGTGGATCATCCATCAATTCAATGGGTGGGCGAAGTGCGTTCCGCGGCGGCCACGAAACGGCGAAGGTGGGGCTGATACTATAACCGGAACCGGCAAAAAATGCCTGCCCGTTTGTGGGCGTGGCTTTGTGAAACATACCGGCAGAACGCACTCGCTGGGGCCAGCAAGCGATTCCAGCTTGCTCGGGCGAGTCCAGATGACGTCACTGCCGTGCCCTGGAAACGCCTACGATTCCAAGGCTCGCTTGCGGCGATTTCCGTTCCAGATGAATCCGGCAATGATCAGCAACGAGTAGACGATCAGCACGCCCACGATGATTTGGAACACCATTGGATGCTGCTTATCCATCATTTTGGTGTAGATCGCCGAACCGGCCGCGACGGTGGCCCCGACCAAGGCAAACAGCATCAAAACGTTCCAGACGATCATCCGGAAACCCGTTGGTTTTTCGTCGCCCAGAATCCGTTTACTGTTCATCATCAGGAAGAACGATCCATAGGCAACTGGCAAGAGCATCGATCCCAACACGCTGGCCACGATCACAAACCAAAACTTGGTGTCGCCGCCCCAGAAGACCCACCACTGGCTGCCAAACAGCCCCGCCAACAGGCATCCAATCACGAAGGGGACGGGAGAATCGCCACCGCCAAACATTTCGCGGATGGCATAGCCGTTGATCAGCATCAGAATCACAATCGTACTGAATCCCATGCCGAGCACACCGATCCCGAACACAAAGTTTGCAGGACCTTCGCCCAGCAATGGCTCGAGGGTTTTTGAAAGCTGAAAGGCGTTGGGTTTGACCAGCGACATCGCTGCGCGTTTTTCGTTTTCACCAAGCACGGCGATCATCGGCAATGCAAGCGCATCGACTTCTTCCGGGCTCAGTCCGTCGAACTGGCCCGTTTTATCCAGACTGACGACGCGTTTTTGCAGGATCGGTTTGATGGCAGAGAAGTATTCACTTTTCTCCATCTGCGCGATGTCAGTGCTTTTTAAGTGATCATCCAGTTGGTTATGGAGCGTTGCGGAAGTCGCAATGACCACGCAACTGGTGACCAAGAGATAGGGGATCGCCATCCCGGTGGCCAAGTCAAAGCGAGCCAGACCGCGGAACGGTTTATCCCAGCCACGAACCAACATTGAAAACGGCAACAGAAACGTCATGTTGATTCCCACTGCGGTGGCTGCAGCAGCAATCATGACATTCCGCTGCGCTGTGACGATGGTGTCCGTCCAATAGGCGCCAACCTCTTGCTCGGTCATCCCGGCAATGACTTCACGAATTTCTCCGGCAGGGTGATTCCACTGAGTCAAATCAGGGATAAAGCCGGCCAATAAGGCCCCCGGATCAATGCCGCCTTTGGTGAACAGCAAAATCACCACACCAAAAAAGCAAATCACAACCGTGCCGACCATGACCTTTAGGATGATGTCAAACAGCTTCGCCGCGCGACCTTGTTTCATGTTCAACAACACGACCGCACTGGCGACCATGAACATCGCCAGCGAAACCAAGTTTTTGGCCTGCGGGGTCTTTTGGAACTGGTAATCAAACATTCCCAGAAAGTTGCGATCCAGTGCTTCAAACGACAGTGCGAACTGAGGCATACACCAGATCACATTGGCAGCAACCGCTGCAATCAACCAGCCCCAACCGAGTGCCGGGTTGATCTCTTGGTTCATTGACTTGAAGGGACTCTTGCCAGTTGACAAAGTCACATAACTGATCGCCGACAACATGATCACACCCATGATGATGGCGAACAATTGGATCCACAGCATGCTGGTTCCACCGAGTACACCTAAGAACAGTGCACCACCGAGTGATCCGCCTCCCAACGTGATCGCTGCTTGCAACCAACCCGGCCCAGAGAGTTTCATGAAGGCGCGTAGCGTCTTGCCATTCTTTTGGGCCTCCAACAACACCTCACGATCGGCTTGAACTTTGGAATGAGTGTTGCTGTCGGAGCTTTTCTGAGTCATCGGCGGAGGCGGGCGTTGGTGTCAAAGAGGCACTGAAACTCGAAGCAGTGCGAATGAATTGCATGGCAGACTATAGTCAATCGACTGCCAAACATGTTACTCACAGGCCCCAGAAACCGCGAATCACGGCCATTTTTCAGCCATTGTCGCCGATTCAGCTGCCAGAATCAGCAACACGGTGCACCCGGGGTTTGTCGCCCTGCTGACCGGGCCAGCTAGGCGACATGATCCGCCGTGGCCGATGCACCGACCATGAAAAAACACGGACACGAAGAAGTTCGCGCCCGTGTTTGAATTGGTAGTACCGTGTTTGAATCGGTGGTACCGTGTTTGAATCGGTGGTACCGTCCTGGGGATGGCTATTCCATCTCCGCGAGCAAGCGTTCGGCATCGAGTGCTGCCATACAGCCGGTTCCTGCCGAAGTGATGGCCTGGCGATAGTAATCGTCTGCGACATCGCCGGCGGCAAAGACGCCATCAACGCTGGTGTTGGTGCGAAACGCCTTGGTCCATTGGATGTACCCCGCCTCGTTCATCTGCACTGCGTCGCCAAGGAACGTGGTATTGGGCGTGTGACCGATGGCGACAAACATGCCTCCGACGGGCAAGTCACGCACCGAGTCATCGAGCGTGCTTTTGACTTTCAGGTTGTTGACAACGTTGCCGTCACCTTCGACCGTGTCAACGACCGTGTTCCAAAGCACTTCAATGTTTGGATGATTGAGAGCGCGATTCTGCATGACTTTGCTGGCACGCATCTCGTCGCGACGCACCAACATGTAGATCGTATCGGCACCTTCCAGGTTGGCCAGATAGGATGCTTCTTCGACCGCCGTGTCACCGCCGCCGACAACGGCCAGCGGCCTGCGTCGATACAGTGGCAGCGCACCATCGCAGACCGCACAGGCACTGACGCCTTTGTTTTTGTATTCTTCTTCGCTTTCGAGCCCCAGGTAATTTGCTCGTGCACCGGTCGCGATGATCACGGTGTGTGCATGAACGACGTCACCTTCGCTGGTTGTCAATTTCTTGATCGGCTCAGAGAAGTCGACACTGACGATGTCTTGACCGACCACGCGAGTGCCGAAGTTCAGCGCCTGCTGCTTCATCAACTCCATCAATTCAACGCCCTGGACCGCGTAGTGCGGCTGGCCGTCTTTCTCGTGCCCCTGTGGGACCGGTGGCAAGTTCCAGTGACGATCTTTATCGACCGCAGACTCGATAAACGCACGGACGTTGCCCGCAGGAAAACCGGCGAAGTTTTCAACTTCGGTTGTAAAGGCAAGCTGCCCCAAAGGGATCATTTCAGGCTTGACGGTCCCTTCGTAGACGACGGGGTTCAGATTAGCACGAGCGGCATAAATCGCCGCCGACCAACCAGCAGGTCCACTTCCAATGATGATTGTTTTTTCGACTGTCTCAGCCACGATATTCTAAACTCCTAAACGAAGAACCACTCTCTGATCGATCCAGCAGATTATAGGACTGTTGGCCAGTTTCTACTATGGCCATCTGCAGCCAAACCCGTGGACGTTTTCCACGATCGAACCCTGTGACGACAAGGTCCGGTGCCGCCACCCGCGGCGAGCCCGATCCACATTGCCGCAAATCAATTGTTTGGCGCGGCCCAATTTGCAGGGATTTACGTTGCCACTGCTTCGATCGCCGACACCGCCACGACAACCTGACGCCGTTACGATAGAATGTCTTACCCTCGTTTTAGAGCGTTGACATCACCATGATCAAAAACGCGAGCGTCCAGTCAATGGGCGCCGAATCCTCGCCAGACGCTTTCCTGGCAATGGCTCAATCCATTTGAGCAGAGTTAGTCCTCCCTTCCCCCCGCCGGCCTTCATGAGCACCCTAATCGTCGCCGTTTTATCCATGATTGGATTCATTGTCGCCTACAACACGTATGGGCGATGGCTGGCCAAGAAGCTCTTTGCGCTGACCGCCGACACCCCCATGCCCAGCAAGGAATTGCGTGACGACATCGATTACGTGCCCACCAAAAAGTCGGTGGTGTTTGGTCACCATTTCACCAGCATCGCGGGTACCGGGCCAATCGTCGGACCGGCGCTGGCCGTGTTCTGGGGCTGGCTACCAGCCCTGCTGTGGGTGATTTTTGGTTCGATTCTGATCGGCGGTGTGCACGATTTGTCGGCCTTGGTCATTTCGATTCGCAACCGTGGTCAAACCATTGGACAAGCTGCTGGCCGATTGATCTCACCACGGGCCAAAATCCTGTTCCTGATTGTTTTAGCACTGGCGTTGTCGATCGTGCTGGCGATTTTTGGACTCGTGATCGCGGTCATCTTCAACGTTTATCCCGAATCAGTGCTCAGTGTCTGGATTGCGATGCCGATCGCGGTCGTGATCGGCCTGCGTTACCGCAAAGGTGGCAGCCTGGTCATCTCCAGCCTGATCGGATTGGGATTGCTCTACGTGGCGGTGTATCTGGGAGCCTATTATCTGCCGCTGGACCTGTCTAAGCTCTTGCCGTCGGATTCAATGTATCTGACGCCGGTGGTCGTCTGGACAGTGCTGTTGCTGATTTACGCTTACATCGCATCCGTGCTGCCGGTCTGGTTGCTGTTGCAGCCGCGCGATTACATCAATAGCTTGCAGCTCTTTGTCGCCTTGGCCTTGCTGATTGGCGGACTGGCCGTTGCCTCGTTAACCGGCCAGGCAGACCTCGCAACGTCGGCACCGATGGTGGCCAAAGAAGTTCCCGCGGATGCACCAAGCATGTTGCCATTCCTGTTCATCACCATTGCCTGCGGTGCTTGCAGCGGATTCCACTGCTTGGTCAGTAGCGGCACGACCAGTAAACAATTGGAGTGCGCCACCGATGCCCAAGCCGTTGGTTACGGGGGCATGCTACTGGAAGGCATGTTGGCGGTCCTGGTGATCCTGGCCTGTTCGGCCGGTGTTGGCATGGGTGCCTTGAATCACAGCAGCGCCCCGACGGTTGCCAATGGTCCCGTCACAACGCAGATCGAGCGTTCTACGGTGACCGGGACTGCGGCATGGCGTGAATACTATCGCACCGGTCTAGACGGGCAACAGAACGCAGGCTGGAAGGGGCAAAAACTGCCCCAGAAACTTAGAGCCTTTGTGGATGGCGGTGCCAACTTCTTGTCCACCCTTGGCATTCCGCTCAAACTGGCGGTCGCGATCATGGCCGTGCTAGTCGCCTGCTTTGCAGCAACAACGCTCGACACAGCCACTCGGCTTCAGCGTTATGTGATTACGGAATTGGCAGAATCCGCGAAGCTGAAACCAGCGACCAATAAGTATGTGGCCACTGGGATCGCGGTCAGCATCGGACTGGCAATCGCGGTGTTCGCCGGTGAAAAGCCCGGCGCAGGTGGCATGCTGCTGTGGCCACTGTTTGGAGCCACCAATCAGCTCCTGGCGGGCCTCGCCTTGATGGTTGCCTTTGTCTACTTAGCACGACGCAGCAAGCCGCTGGCATTTGTCATGATTCCGATGCTGATGATGTTGACCATGCCTGCTTGGGCGATGACGCACAACCTGATCTATGACTGGCTGCCAGCGGGCAATATCCCTCTGTCCCTCTTCGGATTTTTTATCTTGGCCTTACAAGCCTGGATGGTTGTCGAGGGTGCAATTGCCTACAAACGCTGGCGTGGAATCGAAGAACCACCGTTGCCGGCGACCGGCAGCGCAACGACCTAACGCATCGACTCATGCCAAAACGCAACGCCACGCAGACGATCAACGGCTACCGCGTGGTCAACGGGGTTCGCCGCGAACGAGAGGGTTCGTCTTGAAAGTCAATTTTGCCGCTGTGCATGTCATAGACGGCACCGACGATTTTGATTTTGCCTGCGTCAATGCTGCGGCGCAAATCGGGGACCCGCGAAAGTCGGCGCACCGCCAGTTCAACGTTCTTCTTGACCGCACAGTCGATGCGCTGATCGCGTGTTAACGCTGGATCAATGCCCAGGATCGCGGGCTCGATGCGATACAACAACGAAACCACCTCCGCTGGCTCATCATCGATGTTGGTCAAGTGATCCAACGTTGCCGTCACGGCACCACAATGCGAATGCCCCATCACGACGATCAACTGTGTGTCCAAGTGATCGATCGCATATTCCACGCTCGCAGTGACGTCGGTGTCAACCACGTTGCCAGCCACGCGGACGACGAACAAGTCTCCAAAACCCTGATCGAAAATCAGCTCTGGCGGGACACGCGAGTCGCTGCAACCAAGCACCACTGCAAACGGATGCTGGCCGCTTTCCAAAAGATGCCGCCACGCGGTCGTTTCGTGAGGGTGCCGTGGCTTGCCACTGACAAAGCGCTCGTTGCCGTCCTTTAACCGCTTCAGAGCATCAAGCACATCGACGACGCGAGTCGCTTGCCCCTGATGCTGGGTGTCACTCTTGACCAAGCCTGTGTCCAGCGACACTTTCCGCACCGAAAGATTTTGCACAGGAACGTTCCTGTCCGGTATCGCTGAATCTTCAGGCTGCTGGGCAATCGCTTGCCCAGCCCCAATTAGAAGACCAAAGACACCGCACAGGCAAACGGCAATTCGTCGCATCACGATTTGATTTGATGCCCGCTCCATCGCTTCATCACAGCGACCAAACCGAGCACGTTGAAGACAAACAGGCATTGCGAAAGTGATTGAGGTTGTGAAGTACAAGAAGCAGCCAGCACTCGTCGAGTGGCTGCGGCGAGAAAGCATCATGATGCTTCCGAAGGCGGGGAGTAGCGAATTTAGCCGCTTCGAATCGAAGCACAAGCCAAGAACACAAAACGCGACCAATCGCCATCGCAAAGCGCGCTCATCCGCGCAGCGGGATCCTACATCGTGTGCCAATCAGTCCCTTCGGGCTGATGTGCACCGCCCGCTCCCGGTTCGTCACTGGCTTGTATTCCCAGCCAACACGCTCTGCCAGCCAACACGCTCTGCCAGCCAACACGCTCTGCCAGCCAGCGCGAGAAGCTGGGCAAAGTTTGCGGCCTGCGATTCGTTAAACAGACGCGAATGCGTCAAAACCCGTACAGGCCGCATAATCTGCTGCCGAGAAAGGTTGATGCAGGCTTAGGCGGCGAGTGTTTCGTCGTTTCATCCTGCCCTGATCTCGCATCAAACTCGATTGTCACCAACAGACGGGTCCTGAAATGAAACGCCCTCATTTTGCATTCACAAATAGCTGTCCGACCAACGCGCTGCGTTTGGTTGCCGCTTTGCTGGTTTCGCTGGGCGCTTTGAACAGCCTTGCCCAGGCCCAACGGCCGGTGGTTCCAGGGACTGGCACCGAAATCATCGGCGTTGCCGACGACTTTGAAGCTCCCGACTGGAACTACGTTCCTCAGAACCCCAAGAGCACCGAAGACATCGATGAAGATCAGCGCGCCCCGCTGGGACAAAGCACCAATGGACGTTGGTACGAAGGTATCAAGCGTGGCCATCCCGACGTGATCAAACGCGTGAAAACTCCAGAAGGCGGTTTGCCTGGCAGCCAGGGTTCCATGTTGATGCGCAGCATGTACACCGGCATTCCGGGAAAGCCCAGCAACAAAATGCACCAAGACGACTTCATTGCCAACGTCCAATATCGCCTGAAACGGCGAATGTCGGTCGCAGAGGTCCCCAGCGTCACCACTCGCGTGTTCCTGCCATCGGTTGACACCTGGGAAAACCGCAGCGGACCACACTTTGGGTTCCGACTTGCCCTGGAAACCACCGCAATGGTCGACAAAGAAGTGGGCATGGGGCTCTTCAAACGGACCGTCGAAGAGATGGGCAACGAAGTTTACTGGCCCGGCATGTTCATTGAATTTGAAAGCAAAGGCAGCAAAGGAAAGCAAGACGACTACGCCTTCCTGCGAATTCGCGGCAACAGTCGCGGCGGTGACTTCCGCGGAGTCCAGATCACGACCACCGGTTGGTGGACCCTGGGCATGAGCGTGACCCCTGATGGCATGGTGCACTATTACGCGTCACCCGGCGTCGACGATCTGACCGAAGACGACTATATCACCAGCCAGTATCCATACGGCTACAAAGCCGAACGCTTCCGCACCTTCTTCTACAACGTGTGTAGCGCTGACGATGGGCGTCGCTGGAGCACCACTTGGATCGTCGACGATCCCAAAGTGTACGTGCTGCGACCCATGGGCCGCGTCGCTGTGGCACCGACGACGACGACAAAGCAATAGCGTCCGTGATTCGTGGGCGTTCATCACCGAAGCGTGGTGATTGAGCGGCGGACGGCTTCCGTCGCCGGGCCGGATTTCAGACATCTCCCGGCGCCCGGTCCCTAAACTGATTCTGGTGGTTTATGATGGGGGATGAATCTGCCCTCATTCCCCACCAAGAATCACCGCTATGAAAACGTTCTTATCGCCCAAACGTTCATGGGCTTGTGTGATGATCCTGATTGCCACTGCACAGTTGGCGATCACGGGCCATTGCGATGAACCATCACAGGCAGCCGTTACGCTGCCACCAACGCCGGCCATTTCTGGATCCAAACCGCGCAACGTGGTGTTCATTTTGACCGACGACCATCGCTACGATGCGATGGGTTTCGCCGGACACCCGTTCTTGGAAACACCGCACCTGGATTCACTGGCCTCCAACGGTGTTCACGTCAAGAACGCCTTTGTCACCACCAGCCTTTGCTCACCCAGCCGCGCCTCGATCCTGACCGGACTGTACACGCACAAGCACCGCGTGATCGACAATAACCGGACCGTTCCCGAGGGCACACTCTTCTTTCCGCAATACTTGCAGCGCGCGGGCTATGACACGGCTTTCATTGGCAAGTGGCACATGGGCGGGCATCATGATGACCCGCGTCCCGGTTTTGATCACTGGATCAGTTTTCGCGGCCAAGGGAACTACTTGCCACCTTCACCGCGCTACACGCTTAACGTCAACGGTCAGCGCATCAAACAGAAAGGCTATATCACCGACGAATTGACGGATTACGCGGTCGACTGGCTCAAAGAACGCGACGATGACAAACCGTTCTTCTTGTACTTGTCACACAAAGCTGTCCATGCCAACTTCACGCCAGCCAAACGCCATGAAGGGCGATATGCTGATGCTGACTTGAGCTTCCTGCCACGGGGCAAGGACATTAAAGCAGAAAACGATGCACCTCGTTGGGTGCGTGACCAACGCAACAGCTGGCACGGTATCGATTTCTCCTATCACAGCGACAAAGGTTTGGACTGGCTCTACCGCCGGTACTGCGAATCGATCTTGGCTGTCGACGACAGCGTGGGGCGAGTGTTGGATCAACTTAAAGAAATGGGCATCCATGATGACACACTGATTATCTACATGGGCGACAATGGCTTCATGTGGGGCGAACACGGCTTGATCGACAAACGCGTTTCGTATGAAGCGTCGATTCGAGTGCCGATGATGATGCAGTGCCCCAATCTGTACAAAGGCGGCACTGTCGTCGAAAACGTGATCGGCAACCTAGACGTCGGTCCGACGATCCTGCATGCGGCTGGCCTGGAAACACCCAAGTACATGGACGGCCAAAGCTTCTTGCAGGTCCCCAACAAACCCGACATGCCGTGGCGAGACTACTTCTTGTACGTCTACTACTGGGAGAAAAATTTCCCACAGTCGCCGACGCAATTTGCACTTCGCGGTGATCGCTTCAAGTACATCACCTATTATGGCTTGTGGGACGTTGATGAACTGTATGACCTGACCACTGATCCTGGTGAAACCAAAAACCTGATCAACAATCCGGATTACAAGAACATCGCCAAGGAAATGGAAAACAAGCTTTTCGAAATGCTTAGCGACGCGGGCGGAATGGACATTCCGATGAACCAGCCACGCGGCAATTCGCAAAACAAGCGTTGGGATGATCGCGGCGGCAACGAAGCGGCAGCATTCCCCAAGTCGATTGTTGTTGATGAGCCAATCAACAAAAACGCTAAGTAATCGCTTCTTGCAAACGCAGGTGGGACACCCGGCGTCCCAATTGGCGCTTGCTTTCTTTGTCAACGTTCAAAGGGTCTTCCAAACGATGATGCCGTTACGCTTTTCCGCCTGCGTTTTCCTGTTCGCATGGATTGCTGTCGCGCAAGCCGACGGCCCCGATCTACCGACCCTCGACCTCTCCGATCAAATGCAGCGTCATGTGGTGATCGCCGAAGGGACCGAAACGGTTTATCAAGGGCATCCGACGACCCTATCACTGCCGGATGGAAAAACCGTTTTTTGCGTTTGGTGTATCAACCACGGCGGAGCCGCCGGGCCCATGGCTCGCAGCACTGACGGTGGCAAAACATGGACTCGCCTCGATAGCCGATTGCCAGCGGAATTCAAAAAGCATCTCAATTGCCCCAGTATTTATCGCCTGCAAGGTCCAGACGGCAAATGGCGGCTCTGGGTGTTTTCAGCTGCAAAGGGGACGCGGTCCGGACCCGGCATGCCAAGCATCATGAGCGAAGACGAGGGCGAGACCTGGAAAGAGATGCCGCCGCTGGGATTCAAATGCGTGATGACCTTTAGCAGCATTGCCCGACTGAAGGACGGTCGCTACTTGGGCCTGTATCACGCGGGCCCAGAAGGCCACGATCGCCCGCCGCTCAAGGTCTACCAAACGATCACTGCCGATGGTGGATTCACCTGGAGCACACCACGTTTGGTCGCTGCGGTCGAAGGCAAGAATCCCTGCGAGCCATTTGTCTTTCGATCTCCCGATGGAGATGAACTGTGCTGCCTCTTGCGCGAGAACACTCATCGCGGTCGCAGCCTGATGATGTTCTCCAAAGACGATGGCCAGACGTGGAGCCAACCGGTGGACACCCCTTGGGGGCTTTCCGGCGATCGCCACATGGGAGTCTACAGCGAAGACGGTCGCTTGGTGGTTTCCTTTCGCGATCAGGCTCCAAACAGCCCCACCCGCGGTCACTTCGTCGCCTGGGTCGGAACCTATGATGACATTCGGCAGGGCAAGGCAGGGCAGTATCGCGTCAAACTGCTACACAGCCATGCCAAGAATGTTCGCGACTGTGGATACCCCGGCATGGAACGTTTACAAGATGGCAGCATTCTGGCCACCACCTATCTCAAGTATCGCCCCGGTCCGGAAAAACACTCCGTCGTCTGCACGCGGTTCACGCTAGAGGAACTCGACAAGCTTGCTTCCCCGTGATAGGCAAGACTTCTAGAGAGCCCAAGCACTTCGTTTAGCGAAGCAACGCGCCGTCCAAAGCATCAAGCGATTCGCTGGCGACAAGACGACCGGCACAGCAAGCGGTTCGTCGGAGTCAACATCAACGCACCGACGTGACGACAGAACAGCTCGTTTGATTCAAACTCGGCAGAGCGGAAACGGCGTGGAATCTCAAGGCCGTCCGGGGAGGGCTTCGCTGCAGAGCCTTGCCGTTGGCGTTGCCAACCGCGTCACCCTCACCTCGCTTAGGCTCGACTCTGTCGCAAACGGGAGAGTTCAGTCAAGGATCCGATCAGCCGCTTGGGCGTTCGCCACGGTTGGGTCAGGCGCGACTGCAACACCCAAAAACCGGCCTGCGGCTCATGCGGACCGTCGCAAATGCGGGCCGTGTTGCCGGCACCTTGCAGATGGATCCTGCCCTGGGGTATTCTTCCGGCTTGCGTTGACGAACACTGTTCCCTCCCGCTAGCCAAGATCTCCCAAGATGCCTCGCGTAAAATCGTTTCGTGCCGTCCGCCCGCCCGTTGAAAAAGCTGCCACCGTGGCCAGCGTTCCTTACGATGTCATCAATCGCGAGGAAGCGGTTGCCATGGCCGAGGGAAATGCGGCGTCTTTTCTGCACGTGATTCGTCCCGACATTGACCTGCCGGCGGATACCAACCCTTACGATGACAGCATCTATGCCAAAGCGGGAGAGAACTTCAAAGAGTTCCTGGCCGATGGCACCTTGGTCCAAGACGACCAGGACAGCATCTTTCTGTACCGTCAAATCATGGATGGCAAGGGCCAGATCGGCGTCGTCTGCTGCTGCCACGTCGACGATTACGAAAATAACCGGATCTTAAAACACGAGTTCACTCGGCCTGCCAAGGAAGACGACCGGACCCGCCACGTCATGACGCTTGGCGCACACGCCGGACCAGTCTTCTTGACCTATCGCGATGACGCCACGGTCAACTCGTTGGTTGATGCGGCGATCAAGGAAGCACCACTTTACGACTTTGTCGCTGAAGACGGCGTGCAGCACACGGTCTGGAAAGTGGATCAAACCGATCCCTACGTTCAAGCTCTCACGGCTTCCCCGGAATTCTATATCGCTGATGGACACCACCGCGCCGCAAGCGCTTGGCGTGCCGGCAAGGCTCGCCGTGAAGCCAATCCGGATCACACCGGCAACGAAGAGTACAACTGGTTCCTCACCGTGCTGTTCCCAGCTCAGCAGCTCAACATTCTGGCTTACAATCGCATCATCGCTGACCTCAACGGCAAGACGTCCGAACAGGTTCTTGAAGAGCTCAAGCAGGTTGGCAATCTGGAAAAAACAGATCAACCGGTGCCGGAATCGGCCGGATCGTTCTGTGTCTATGTTGACAAGCAATGGTGGCGACTGACCGTGCCAGCGGATTCAATCGACCAGGATGATGCGATCAACTGTCTGGACGTGGCCTTATTGGAGCAGCGTGTGATTGGCCCCATCTTTGGGATCGATGATGTTCGCACCGACCCCCGCATCGATTTTGTCGGCGGCATTCGCGGCACCAAGGAACTTGAACAACGCGTTGATAGCGGCAAGTGGGCCTTGGCTGTCTCAATGTACCCCACCTCCATCGCTCAACTGATGGCGGTCTCCGATGCCGATGAAGTCATGCCACCGAAAAGCACTTGGTTTGAACCCAAGCTGCGAAGCGGTTTGCTCACTCACCTGCTAGATTAGGGCAGGGGCCTGAAGACCACAGACGCTTGCTCTGGCCGCCGTACCTGCATGCAGCCTACGGTGTCCCCAGCCCTAACAAGCGATAAAGGTCTACTGCGGAGAGTGTCTGGCAATCACTCGATGGCATGACGCCCGCCGCACTTGGATCCGCAGGAGACTCTCCGTTGGTCTCTGCAATGATGATTTGATTGACGTCCGCGTTCATGGCCGAGCAACATTCCCCGCCGGCTCGGGCAATCAGATCCAGCACCTCCTGGTGCGGATGGTGCTGAAACGTGCCGACGACAAGCAATCGCTTTCCGGCCAACGGACGAATCAATTCCGCACGCACCAGCAACCGCTGCCAATCCGGCTTGGAAATCAGCGGCTCGCTGCTAGTTTCCTTGACAAGCTGCCCAGAGAGCGGATCGATTTGTTGATAGCCTGGCAATGGCAGCGGCCGGTTCTTGCGCCGCATGGGCAGCTTTGGATCACTGCGTTTGCTAGCCAATTGACTGCGTGATGCTTTCTTTTTACTGCGTTTTGATGCTGCGTGACGAACGCCCCAGTCACCCGCGGCGCCGCGTTTCAGTTGCAGCTTCGTTTCCAAGTCCTCAAGACTCTTCGCACCACAAGCGATACCGGCAGCCAGCAAGACCTTTGCGCAGGCAACGGAGTCCTCCAGGGCATCGTGATGCCGAAACTCCACCCCCAACCAGGACGCCAAGGCCTTAAGCCCGTATCGGCGGCGGTCCGGCCAAGCCTGACTGGCAATCAAACGTGTGCAGGTAAATTGCAACGCAGGCACATCGCAGTGATGTCGATTGAGACAACTGATTAACACACCAATGTCGAACGGTGCGTTATGGGCAACGATACAGTCGTCCACCAAATAAGGAGCGATCTGGTCCCAAAGCTGACCAAAATTCGGCTCCTCTTCAACCGCTTCGGGACGAATGCCATGAATCCTGATGTTGATGGCAGAAAAGAAAAAAGGCTCGGGGCGAATCATCCACATGTTGCGATCGACGACCTGACCGTCGCGCACGACCACGGCGGCTAACTGACACGCACTATCACTGCGTTTGTTGGCCGTTTCAAAATCAATCGCGGTAAAGTTCGCCTGAAAACCCATTCCC
Source organism: Stieleria bergensis (assembly GCA_007745635.1). Classification (GTDB taxonomy): domain Bacteria; phylum Planctomycetota; class Planctomycetia; order Pirellulales; family Pirellulaceae; genus Stieleria; species Stieleria bergensis. The sequence goes on along the minus strand of CP036272.1, from coordinate 3,025,650 downwards.
GCAGTTTACCCTGCAAAGAGGTTTCCGACGAGTGATCTAGCAACCGGCCAACAGCGAACGACATCGACCGCAACACACACCCGCGTGAGTCTCCAGGTCGCAGCGAACCACGGTGCCGAACTGGTCTGAGTTGCCGGAGAGAAATCCAACGCCACACTTGCTCTCGATCCAGCAATCAGATCAAGCCCAACAACCAGGCAGGAAAGGTCGTAAGGCGCGGTCGCGGAAGCGCTGCTCTCGCCTAGGACACCCACTGGTCGTTGCCCAACGGCAAGATCGTACTGACAAGACCAGGAGCCAAAGATTGCAAGCGCACTTGGCTTAGCAAGCAAGCTTAACCAGCCATGCGAATTCGACTGCTGGGCTTGGCGATTTCCGAAGCGGTGGGACGATAGCGGAATTGCATCAGGTAGGCGTCTTCGACGGTATCGTCATAGAAATCATGCAACACGCTGATCGCTCGGAAGCCAACTGACTTGAAGAACAACTGAGCGTCCAAGTTGGTCTCACGAATCTCCAACATGATTCGGTTGCGGCGTTCGTGAGACAGCTTGCCGATCAGCTTGCTGCACATTGACTGGCCCACACCTGATCGCCGACACCCTTCGCGAACGGCGAAGTTCAAGATATGCAAGCGGTTCTTGTGCAACTCGTAGATCATGAAACCGACAATCTGATTGTCTTGCTCGGCCACCATGCCGATACAGTTCCGTTGACGCAGACAGCGAATGAAGTCTTCTTCCGTCCAGGAAAACTCGAAACAACTTTGCTCGATTGACAACACATCTGGCATGTCTCGGCGAATCATCCAACGAATGTGGACGCCGACGCTAGCTTCCTTGATTTGCTTCACTTCTGGTGCTCCTTTCCAGCGTGGCGAAGCGTCAGCAACCAGTGCAGGGCGACGATTCGCAACAGCAGTCCGCACAAGCAAAATGCTGCGGGACCAATGTACGGAAAAATTAATAAGTGCAGTGACTCGGGAGCCGATCCATCGACAAGCCCGCTGCCACTGATCGCGAAAATAGCAGACCATCCTTTTTGAACCAAGACAGATTAGGGGCGGATTTTTTTCTTACGGCAAACCCGTTGATTTCTTTGATTTTTCGTCCTTGCCTCGGCTGAACCCCCACGCAAGCTGGCTAGGTGAGGGAAAACCGGCGAGGCACCCTCTGGCAATCACAGCCACGTGACTGCCAAACGCTTGACTCAACAAACACCGGCCCTAGCGTTACAGTGGCATCGAATCGGTGCAGCAACAATCGCTTGCCCGCTGTTTCGCTTGCCAACAAACTGCTCCGCCGCCAGCACTGCGGCCAGCAAAATCCACTGTGACCAGCCACCTGGGGCTGCTGCCACTCACGCATCGCAATCCAACGCATCGCAATCCAACGCATCGCAATCCAGCGAAGAGCCAACACATGCCCAGCAGCCTCACACCAACAGCACACCCAGCGCTCATCGCACCGCAGATCAACCCGGACGCGGTACCGGTTTCCAGCCAAGAACAAGGGCAGCGCAAACCTCGGATTTTGTGCATTGACGATGACCCCGACATCTCTCGCACCATCACACTGCGACTCCAGGATTATGACGTCACCGTCGACTCGGCTCTGTATGGCACGCAAGGTTTCTGGCAAGCAGCACAAACGCGACCTGACCTGATCCTGCTGGATTATTCCATGCCCAATGGCAACGGCAGCTTTGTGCTGGACTCGCTTCGTCAAAAGCCAGACACCCGGGAAATTCCCGTGATCATGCTTACCGGCCACCGAGACGCCCAATTGAGACAAACGATCGCTGCGCGAGGCGTCGCCGGGTTCCTGCTCAAGCCGATCCTCTTTGAAGACCTCGTGTCCGAGATCAAGAAACACATTGAATTGTCGCACCTGCCCGCCGAGCGCTGGTCGGATGTCTCGATGGACCATTGGACGTGAACTGACGCCCTGAACGCCTGCGTGCCGACGACGACGCAGCGATTCTGCAAACACATCTCGCCAAGACCGCTTGCCCATCAACCACGAAGACAACGTTGTGAGCACCCCCACTGTCCTGATCGCCGACGACGACCCCGACCTTCTGGAAGCACTCGCCACTCGAATCTCAAGCCATGGATGTCATGTTGTCACGGCGACGGACGGATTAACAGCCCTGTCATGCATTGACATCACCGAACCCGACCTAATCATTCTGGACATCGAAATGCCAGGAGGGAACGGCTTAGCAGTCTGCGAAATGGTCGCCACCAACGAAAAACTGGCTCACACGCCCGTCATCTTGTTCTCTGGCCAGGACAGCGTGCCGATCCGAAACCGCTGCCGCCAACTGGGAGCGACTTGGATTCCAAAATCTCCACACGCATGGCTAGAACTTCAACCACACATCGAATCGCTCCACAAGCGTCTTGATTCAACGGAAACTCAAAACTTTCATCCAGCAAGCTGAGCCAACTGTTGGTTCCCTAACACCTCCAAGCAACCTGTGCCAATCGTCCATTCAACCGGTCGCAGCTCCCTTGGCTGATGCTGGACTCATCTTTGGAAACAGCCTTCGATCGAAGGGACATTTTCCAGCTTGGAAAGGGAGCGCGGCACCCTTAAACTGTGTCCAGTACCGTCGCCTTGCAATACGTGAACAACACGGAATGTGATCGCGAGTGGCTGGCACTGGTGTTTCCGGGAGCCGCCATCAACTAACATGCTGTGCTCCAGAAGCGGGGCGTGTTGTCCCACATTTTCTTCAGATGTTTTTCTATAGGATCGAGATATGTTACGTCAGCTATTTTCATTGACACTTGTCGGCGCCCTGCTAACTCTCAGCATCGGTTGTGGCTCCAGCAAAGCAACCAGCACTGTGGACAAAGACGATCAAGATGCGATCGCAGCTTACGAGAAGTCCTTGGCGGAAGAATCCAAGTCGATGGAAAACGAAGAATAAGCGTAAGTTCATCTGGCTAGTGATTCACCGTGGAGTGAATCAACAAAGCCCCGATGCGCTCGATCGAACCAACAGAAACAGACATGGATCCGTTATCCATGTCTGTTTTTTTATTCGCCCAGCGGAGCTGTAGAACCGAAACCGGCACCTCTACCGAGCCCTGTTAATGCGGAATTGAATCCAAGCCGCAAAGGCCTTGCTGACCGGCGGTAAGCCCTGAAGTCAACGATCGAAAGAGGATGGAGTGCCGCAAAAGCAAAACCGATTCGCGAACCATCGTCAAGAGCGAAGGGGGACACAACCGTCGCCGGAGATCCAGCCTGCTAGCTGAATCTCCCAAGTCCAAGGAGCGTCCCGATAGCCGCTAGGTCAGAAACGAGTAAGGAGAATTCGGAGAAGGCACAATCAAGAAGCCCGCTGCTCAACTGACTCGTTTTTCTCATCTCATGATGCCTCTGGCACTGAATGGATCAATGCCAGAGTTTTCTATCCGCTTCAACGGATCACTGGTTTTCCAGGCTCTCTGTCTCACGTGCGGCACGTGAGCCCAAAGCACCCCAGATCCCATAAGGGCTCTGCTCACCAGGCATGTTATTGTTGGCCGCAGTGCCACCACGGTAGATGACTGGATTGTTCTGGTTGCCAGCTTCAATCGAGTCGGTGACGAAGGTCACCGCACCATCACCCATCACCACGTGAGCACCGCCAGGGTGACGACTGGAGGCGGTCATGATGGAAGGACCATTCGAGTCATGCGGGATACACAGAGGCTTGTTCGGAGGCGCGATCGTGTGGAACTGAGTTTGCATCGCCTGCGCGTCTGCCCAGCGGAATCCACGTCCCTTCGTTACAGGTTCGATGCCACCTGAGACCCAAAAGAGAGGCCGATCGGGGTCGAGCATGCCGATTTCCTGGCAGGTGTTTGGATTCATTCGAATCGTGTCTTGTCCCGGTTGCCCGCTAGGGTGACGCTTGGCACGGGTGCGTGAATCTAAATCACCTAGGTCAGTGGCAATTTCACCGATCGCAATGGTATTGGACAAACCATCTAGCACGTCACGGAACTTCATTCCCTTGTGCTGAACAAACACCCCACGGTTGGCAGCATTCGAATGCGTCGCATAATCTTGCTGTTCGCCGCTGTTATTGCTTCCGGGACGCTGGGAACCATGCTGAGACCTCCAGTGAGAATCGCCCATGCACATGGCGTAATTGGTCCGTCCCAGTGATGGCAGACCGGATCCAGGATCACTTGGGCAACGTAGCGTGGGAATTTCAATCGTCCATGGCACGTATTCAATGCGGTCAGGCGATGGCCCCATCGCTGGCCAGAAACCAGAAGGCGTGGGAGGTGGGTTGCCTGAGGTGGTTTCCTGGCTTGGAGTGCTGATCTTATCCCAAACAGCACCCTGCTCCATAAAGGGGGTCATGCCGACCAAGGCGCTCAATCGCCAGTAATTGAAGGTATTGTACCCGCTCCACCAGTTGGGGGCAGTTCCATTTCCAGGGGCGGTGTTCCAACCAATGTCGGTTCCTGCACCTTGCATGGGAAGCTGTTTGTAAGCTGACTCGTAGTTGTGTAGAGCAATCCCGATTTGCTTGAGATTGTTTCCACAGCTCATGCGGCGAGCTGCTTCACGAGCGGCCTGAACCGCTGGCAACAAAAGACCAACCAAGATCCCGATGATGGCAATGACTACCAGCAACTCAACCAAGGTAAAACCTTGACTGCGCATTTTGTGATTACTCACAGATGACTCCTTAGTAATAAAACAACTGCACCCCAAAACGGGCATGACGACCTTTCAAGATAGCGTAGAGTCAAGCTGCTGTCATGTATCCGCCCCATTAATCGTCAAAGATAACACCACATGCTGTCGGCTATAGGACATATGTGGAATGTTGCACCACAATGTACCGGTGGTTTAATAAAAAAGGGGCCAATTCTTGCCTTGCCCCATCGGGCCACTCAATGACTACCCGACAGAACCTAGCCTTCCGTGGCTTTGCGTCTTCCGACCCGCTATCGGTCTCGATGGCCATCCGCACAACCCTGTCATTACTGCAGAGGTATCCAGAACCACCCGTCACGCGATGAGATTTAGACTGACCACCGTATTCCAGGTGCACAGCAGCTCCAATGGGGTCACGAGAGCAACTCCGACCATAAAGCTCCAATTCGATCCAGTCACCCGTCGGCTGTGAATGATTGATCAGCAAAGCGACGGGTTCCGTTTGATGCGTCACGACGAGGTCACATCGGTGGTCCCGATTGGCATCAATGGTCCATAAGGAACGCCCAACATGGGGAGCCCCTAAATACTTCCCCGGCATCCTCTGGTGCACTTCGTTGTACTGGCCTCCATGCCTCTGAAAGATCTGCATGGGCTGTGCATAGAGGGATTGCTCCCCCCCGCGAGAAAACAGATCGACGTGACCATTGGTGACAACCAGCTCGCGTTGACCGTCCCGATCCAGATCGACTGCTTGAGTGCCAAAGCCCACCAGCGGAACGGTTGGCTGCAGCAGCCCCAAGCTTGCTGTTTGATCCAACCAGGTGCCACCAGGCTGCTGCATGTAGAAACTGTTGTATTCCTTCTCAAAATTCGTGACATAGAGATCGAAGTCGCCATCCTGGTCCAAATCACCACCCGCAATCCCCATCGATCCCTGAGCATTGGCGCGATCATCTGCAGCCACGCCCCGCAGCATGGCCGACTCCGCTAGGCGAAAGGCTTGGCTGCCGCTGTCACGACTCCAGTAATGATTGTTGGTCATGTCATTGGCAATGTAGAGATCAATGCCGGGTCGCTGGTCCAACTGCCCCGCCAAAATGCCCAACCCACGGCCTCGGATCTCGGGGGTCGCCCCCCAGTCCTGGAGCTGATCAGAAAAGGTGCCATCCCCTTGGCTGCGCAAAAAGAAGTCCAGCGATCCCTTAAACCGCATCGGTGAACAAGAACGAACCACGTCGCTCTCACCGGTCGAACAAGCGTACGTTGATGGCTCCAAGCCATCGCAATAATTAACAACAATGATGTCGCTGAGACCATCACCATCGAGATCGACAATGGCGGCGCTGGTTGACCATGCCTGGCTGTCTTGATTGTTTGGCAGGGCATCGCTCTGGTCGCTGAAACTGCCATCCCCGTTGTTGATGTAAAGCCGGTTGGGGCCGTAGTTCAGCACCAGCAAGTCTGGAAAGCCATCTTCATTCACATCGCCCACCGCAACGCCTTGGCCGAATCCTGTCTCCGCGGTTTGAGTCCGATCAGTGACCGCTTGAAAGGAACCCAACTGATTGCGAAACAGGGCATTGGGTTGCGATTGATTCTGTGCTGGCTTGCCTCCTGCCCCCACCAAGTACAGGTCGGTCCAACCATCCAGGTCATAGTCGATCGATGCACCACCGCAACCAAGCGTCTCATGCAGCATGATGCCGGCCTGATCGAGGGTGTCACTTGTCTTGCCAAAGAAAGCCAGCCCGCGCTGTTCTGCTTCATTGACCAAACGCAGTTCGCTGGATGGATGCATTTCAAGCGAACTTGCATCGGACGGCAGAGCTGCGTCTTCTTGCTGACTGACAATTTCTGGCAGCGGCAAATAGGACAGGTCCACTGACAAGGCTGGGTTTCCCGCAGTGATCTGCCAAGGAGTGTCGGCCTTCAGTTGCTTAAGAAGACGCTGGCGAGCGTCTTCAATGGACACCGAATCATCTTCTGGAAGCCTGGCAGCCACAACCGTCCAGGCTTCGGCCTCCCAAGGCCTTCCCAGCGCAGAAAGTGTTTCCACGATCTGAAGCACAATTTGTCGAGAGATGCCACCGGAGCGTTCGAAGCGGCTCTTATGCTGTTCAAATTTGCTGAGCAGACTGGCACGCTGCTGGATTGACTGGACAACCTGCTCAGAAACCTGGCCGGTTTCCTGGGAAAGCTGAGCGGCACTGGTCGCTAGCTTGGTCCAAGCTTCCGAGTTGTCGACGTCCAACGTCGCGGCTTCCCAATACGCACGCACGGCTTGCTCCGTCTTGCTTTGGGAGCGAGCCCAATCAGCGACTGCAATCCAGTAACCCGAGTAGCCGTTGAGCCTCTGCTTTTGCTTGCTAGCCCATGGCCTGACTTGGTCGTCCATGCCCGCCGCGACATAGCTGCGTCCCACTAACACTTGGGCCGGTAGAAACTCTGGATAGCGCTCAAGAATCTGATTCAATGTCTCAATGGCTTTCTCGTTGTCGCCAGCGTCGAAATCAATTTTGGCACTCCCCACCAAGGGGCGAGTGTCGTCGGGATTGCGATCGACCATCTGCTGAAGTGGACTGACATCTAGCGATCTTCGCTGCGTATTGCTGAGCGACTTAAGCAGTTCGACATCAAACCGCCTGGCCAGAACCAAAACTCTTCCATGCGGAACGGCCGAGGGACGATCCTCGGTGCCCCCATAAAAGTCATAGAGCCAGCGACGAGTCTGATACTGCTTGGGCCGCTCAGCAACTGCCTCTTCCAGGAACCCCAGCCCGTCCATTAAACGCCCCACCGAGATCATAGCGATCATGGCTTGCTGGACCCGCGACTCTCGTTTGAAGCTTTCTGCTCGACACGATTGCATCAACAAATCGGCCGTTTCTCCAGGAAGGTTGTTTGCATGGGCGACCTTTGCCAAAGTTGCCAAGGTGGCCGAGTCTTCTCCGTGAGTCCTGAGCACCGCCTCGCGATAGGACCAGGCTTCTTCCCACTGCTGCATGCGAACAGCTGCCTTCATCTTCGCGCGTGCCTCCTGATCGGAAACAGCAGATCCAGTGTCTTTGCTGCAACCGCAAAACAACAAGCAAGACGCAAGCAGGCCAACTGAGGCCGCCAATCGAACAACGGAAAAGAACGGAGCGATGCGATTCATCAAAAGGACGCTCTGCGGGTGTAGGTTGAAACGGGGCGGGGACGGGCAAAGCGAGCCCAATGTGATGATTGATTCTGGCACACACCTTTCATTGGCGTGCTCAAAACGCACAGCGGCGATCAGCAACGTCGATCAATTTCAGCATCACGGTGACACTTTGCGAGCTCCGTTTAGGGTTTTAAGGCTCTGCGGTTGGAATTGTAGCGTCGGGCGTGAATAATCCTGGTGTGTTCACTCGGAAATCCCCTCAACCGTTGGCAAATCGATGTTACACCGTCGTGTCGTAGGAATCATCTTTATCTGCGTTGTCTCGCTTGCGACAGGCTGCCCCGAGCCCGCTAACCAGAGGGGGTCGGAACTGGAGGCACGCCAGCAGGCCAGCGACCAGCAACCTACCATGCGGGCCACGCCAAAAGCGGAACCTGAAATGAGCGAAAGCGAAAGGCTGGCCTTCATTTCCAAAATGAAACCTCAGGTCGACGCGTTCTGCGGGGATTGCCATGCCACTTCTCCGCCCAGCAGTTCAACGAAGGAAGATTGGATCGCTGAAGTGAAGCAAGGATTCCTGCTGTATCGGACCAGCGGGCGCAACGACTTAGAGGTTCCGAATCAAGACCTCGTGCTGAAGTACTTTCAGTGCCAGGCGCCGACAACGTTTGACCTCACACGTTCAATCGACAACTACCCCGCGACTCCCGTCACCTTAGATCAAACAAGCCCCCCCATTGCTTCAGGACGCTCTCCCGCCGTGACCAACGTTCAGTGGGTTGAATCAGGCATCGGCGATGCCTCTGCACTGATCTATTGCGATATTGCGACCGGTGGCATCAAGGCGTACTGGCCAAGCAAACCTGAACAGCCACCACAGACACTGGGAACCGTCTTCCAACCGGTGCATGTACAGCCTTATGATTTAAATCAGGATCAGGCTCTCGATCTGATCGTCGCGGACATCGGTGAATTCAATGCCAATGAAAGTGATCTCGGCCAAGTGGTTTGGTTGCGTCAAAAGCCAGACGCCGGCGAGTTCGAACGAGTGATCTTGCTGGAGGGACTGAGCCGGATTGCAGATGTCAGGGAGGGTGACTTTGACAGTGACGGTGATACGGATCTACTAGTCGCCGCCTTTGGATGGCGAAAGACCGGACGCATCTTCTTGATGGTCAATCAGGGAACGCAAACGAATGATGTCCCTGATTTTGAAATCCGCGAAGTGGATCCCAGACATGGTGCGGTTCATGTGCCGCCGGCTGATCTCAACGCGGATGGGCACCTTGATTTTGTTGCCTTAATCAGTCAAGAGCACGAAGTGGTCGAAGCCTTTCTCAACGACGGCACAGGAAACTTTCAACGCCAAGAAATCTGGAACGCTCCCGATCCGGCCTACGGATCCAGCGGGATCGAGTTAGTGGATTTAGATGGGGACAACGATTTAGATGTCTTGATGACCAACGGAGACTCGTTCGATCGAGGCGCCAAACCCTATCACAGCGTGCAATGGCTGGAGAATCAAGGAGCCTACCCGTTTGTTCACCATCATCTGTGCACCATGCCTGGCGTGATGAGTGCTCGTGCAGCAGACTTCGACGCAGACGGGGACCTGGATGTCGTGGCAACGGCACTGCTGGTCGGCACCAGTCGAACTCAGCTGGATAGCATCAATTCATCCTCGGTGGTGATGTTGATGCAAGAAGCTCCCGGCGAATTCCGCGCGACGCAAGTCGAGGCCAAGAGCCCTCAACACCTCGCCATTACCGTGGGCGATTTCGATCACGATGGAAAACCAGACTTTGCTGCCGGCAACTTTCTCCGCCAAAGCATGCAGCCTGCTTCCGACCTCCTGCTTTGGTGGAATCGATCGAAGTCGACCGACGGGAATTGAAAGCACCCTCAATCGAATCGATGGCAGCCACGATCCCATCGTCGATCGTGATTGCCTGCACACCACTCTCCTGGCCAACCCGAGAGACCGAGCCTTGACCCGGTAAAGCCCGGCCAGCGACATCTGCTTTGGGAATGCCAGACACCAAAGCTTGCTGCGGTCTCCTCGCAGACGCCAATCCAAGTGCCATCGCCGGACCATTAAAGCGGCGTGAACCAAGACAGGGACAAACCAAGACAGGGACCAACCAAGACAGGGACCAACCAAGACAGGGACCAACCAAGACAGGGACCAACCAAGACAGGGACCAACCAAGACAGGGGTCTGCCCCCACCGCCCCGAATTCGTCTAGCTCCACGCTGTTACAAAGGCGTATCCCTGGCATTCGCCGCCACCGCAACCAGATGATTTCGGCGAGCAACCCAGACCGGGCAACCACGCGAGGCACGGAGCATGATCCGCAAACTGCAACAATTGATCATTGAAAATCGCTATCAGCGAAACACTCCAGCGGCGATCCTGTTTGACCATCTGCCCAAGTGCGCTGGTTCCACGCTGACTTCGTACCTCCTGAAGCAGTACCCGCGACGACTGACGTTTCAAATCAACGGGCATCAAACCCATCAGTCGGTTCGCAAGTTCTGTGATTCACCTCAGGATCAGCGTCATCAATACAGCCTGATCGTAGGCCACTTCGCACACCAGACGATTGATTACGCCCGCCCTGACATGCTGCGCGCAACCTACTTGCGACACCCAGTGGACCGCATTGTTTCCCATTACTACTTTGTGAAATCGCAGCCCCATCACTACCTTCATCAGGCAGTGATGGAGCAAAACATGTCGCTGGAGGATTACGCGTTTTCGGGGATCAGCAGCGAACTTGAGAATCACTACACAGCGCACTTCAGCAACCTGACCCCAGATCAAGTCAAAGCGGCCCCACAGGCTGCACTGGAAAAAGCATTCCACTGCCTAAGCAACGACTACCACGTCGTTGGCTTTCAAGACCAATACGCAGCCGGGGTTGAAGCACTTCGACAGGCAGCGGGCCTGAAACTGCCGTTTCGAAACACGCAGCACAACCGAAACAAACGCCGCACGGCGAGCGCCGACATTCCCATCGCGGCCCGAAAAGCCATTCGGCAAAGAAACGCCATCGACATCGAACTCTTCGAGCTTCTTAAGCGCCATCGCCGCGACGGCCTGTACCGGGCACCACAAGCTGCCGCTGCTTAAAGCCAGCGTTTTCGCTGCCAACAGCCTGCCACCTGCAGCCGCACACCTCCAGACGAATGCAAGCCGCAGTTTGCTAGCAAAATGCATGCATTTGCTGGTCTGAAGCGACCAGAAAAACGCATCTCCGAAATCGCAAGTTGCTGGACGGCAAAATTCAATCTTTCCTTGCCCGGCGATGATTTGATATGCACTCGCTTTCGGTCTGTTTCGCACCTTCCCTTCCGATGAGAACCATTCCAATGCAACGCCCGACACGTCGTGTTTTTGCAAGTCTCTGTGCAGCATCCTTGCTGGCCAGCACCACCAGTCACGCTGCACCGCCCAGCATTCGGAATCTATTCGGTGGCGCCAAAACCATCGCCGATGCGGACTCATTGGTTTTGGAACAGAAGGATGGCCCGTGGCTACTGCTAGCCAACACCTACGTTGGCACCGACTCCAAACGACTGGCAGAGAAAACGGCCCTGGAAATCCGCCAGGACTTACGAATGCCAGCGTTCATCCACAAGCAATCATTCAACTTTACCGGCGAAGCGGGACGCGACCCGAGCACGGGCAAGACCATGCGGTACGCCAACCCGCACAGCTACGAAGCGTACGCCGTGCTGGTCGGTGAATACGATTCGCCAAAACACAAAGCCATTGAATCAGATCGAGCCAAACTGGCCAAGGCGCAACTCGACATCTTCAAAAACCCTGAAGAAATGGCCAAGGAGTACAACACCAACACACCGGCAGCGACCATCAAAACCTTTGGCGCCCACCTCTTCCGCTCTCGCAAAGGCCGCGACCGCAACCCACTGGCGAACGCTTTCATCACGCGCAACCCGCTGCTGAAAGACGACTACTTCAAACGACCAACCGTCGACACTTTCGTTCGCCAACTGAACGAAGACGTTGACTACAGCCTGCTAGATGCCCCAGGCAACTTCACTGTTGTCGTGCGAACCTTCAGCGGCTGCAGCACCATCGAAGGCGCCAGCAATCATGACAAATTTGCCCCCAACGCAACACGCATGGAAATCATGGCCCTGATGGCCGACAAGATGACCAAGGCGCTGCGGAAAAAAGGCGTCGAGGCCTACCAGTACCACGATCGCGAAAAATCCATCGTGACCGTAGGAACGTTTGAACAGCTGGGCGAAAGCCTGCCAGACAACGGGTTCCGCTACGCTCCACAGATCCGCAAACTGATGACTGACTACAGCGCCCTGAACTCTCCCTACCGGCACATCAACCCGGGCAAAGCAGGCACGCAGTACGCTCACCACATCGCCGACATCCCGTTTGACGTCAAGCCAAAACCCGTCGCCATCCCCGGCAAACGGTAGACGCACCACTCGATAGAGTGCCGCACTTGCACGCACCAAAAATCGTAGCGCGCCGCACTTGCACGGACCAATGCCTTGAACCCACGTAGGGTGCCGTACTTGCCTTGGTTCGTTCGGCAACGAGTGCAGAACGCCTACCGCGTTCGGAACTCTGGATGCGACTGCGAAAGCCACCGCCTTGGATTTCACAGGTTACTTGGGCGTGTTTCTCTGATCATGTGTTCGCAGGAATGTCAGGCTGGCCTTCCGAACGCCGTAGGTGTTCCATTTTCACAGCCCAAGGTCGCGAAGCGCACCTTGGGTCATTGGAACCATCAAACCTCCGAACGCCGTAGGTGTTCTACATGCGGTTTGGGGCAAATCGAGCGGAAAGCAAACATTATCTGCTGCACAACGTCGCTTCGGGGACAGTCCCCGTTGGATGATTGTGACTCCCTCCTTCGTGCTCTTCGTGTCCTTCGTGGTTTATTCCCACCTACGCGACGATTGCAAGTTTCAGCGGACTGTCCCCGCAGGTTTCCATTGAGGAGATCAAGCCAAATTCTCCAGGCGTCAAACGATCAAGGGCTTCGCGCCTCTGGAAAGCATCTGGCAGCAAGTTCGTCGAACAACTGCGAAGCAAAAATCTCGGTGAGTCCACTTGGTGTGCCCTCATGCTCGACGGGATCCGCTTAAGCAAGGAACAGACCATCTTTCAAGTTTTAACAATCTGATGGGACATCCTCTCCGGGATTCGCTTGAAGCATGAATTAGAGCAGAATGTTCTGCGTACCTATCGCTGCAAGAGCATGCTTTTCAAATCGCACTGCAAGTCCGTTATCAATATCCCAAACGCAGTCGCATAGCATGCCAAAGGTTTCGAACGGTTCCGCATAGGGAAATAGAATCGACAAAGGTGTTACCGTCTGGGCGGACGCGCATATTTTTGTGTCGGAGCCACTGATAGCTTGCACTTCCTCGCTCTCGCTGTACTCGCGTATTGCTCGCTCGCAGATTGCGATGACCTTGGGCTGGTTGGCGGTGTAGTATTGGTGAGCTGAAATTTGTTCAGGTTCAAGGCCTTCATCTATGTCAATTTGAAATTGATGTTTTATTGAGAACCTCTTTCCGAAAAGTGTGCATGAATCATCCATTTGCCACAGATCACCTGCAACCCACTGAAGTGTGCCGACAGGAAATTCAAGTTTTGGTTTGCTTGTCATAACGTTTAGTGGATAGATGTTCTCATCGGTTTAATAAGTTTATCTCACCAATTCCTCCAAGATGCTTGAAGAAATCGTTGATTTCAGTAGGCACGAGTTCCATCGTTCGCATGTTGTTCCACTCGTGCCAAGAGAGCTTGTTTGCCCTTCGGTATCTTACGACGTCTTTTGTTTTTACATTCCATTGACGAGCGAGCAACTCGTCAGCTCTTGCATGGATTGCAGTACGATTTGCGGTCATCCCTGTGACAGTGACCTTCCCATGTGCGAATGGCGAAAGATTGACTTTTCCCATTCGGTAGGTCACCCCATCAACGTTGTACAGACTTAGAAGCGATCTAATGTGAGCGTTTGCAATTGTATCTGAAGGGATGAATTTTGATCGTCCTCTTTGTCCAGTCCATCTCCCGCGAGACGCTTGGTACTCATTTCCGAATTGGCCCTTCCTAGTATGAACGACTCTTTGATTGAGTGTGCTACTGGGCTTTGGTGTTACTGCATATTGCCCTGCATTATGAACCAGCGTCCCAAACTCGCCGACGTAGTAGACGTGTTCGGCGTGGACTTCTAGATTGTAAACTTCTTGCGGCCCGGGGCGTGCTAGCAGTGAGATGACTTGTTTTTGGTCACCTAAATACGTCCTCACACGCTCGCCGCTCTTCAACGAGCCCGCTTGCACGAACGCTTGACGGTCCTCTGACCAGAACGGGTGATTGCTAGTTGTGCCAATGGTTTCACGTTCAACCGCATCTTCAATCGTCAAATCAATGACGTCCGCGTTCGTGTGCTGAAACGTTGCCGTGACCACTCGACCTTGACCCGCCTTGATCAACGGAGCCGTCTGCATGTCTACCAGCAACGCAGGCCCGGTGATCGCCAGTTCCGGCAAGTCCATTTCTATCGCCACGCCAATCAGTTCCCGATCGAATGCTTCGAGCATGACCTGCTGAAAAACGAGTTCGCGAAACACTGGACGAAGTGGCGAGAGCGGAACGTCAGGGACGTCTCCGGGATTTTGCGATGCAACTTTCGGGTGAAGCTCGTTCTGCGATGTCGGGGCGTCGCTTGAGCTCTTGTCAGCAAAAGGTGCATGGATCGGAACCAACTGGCGGCGCACCCAGTCCTCGCTGCGCAGCAGTTCGATGTTCAGTTCACTGCCGTCCTCTTTGAGCATCACAAGCGAAAGCTGCAGCCACTGGTTCCAATCGGGCTCGCGGTAAGCAGTTCGCTGAGCCTGATGGAGCTCTGGATTTTCCGCCAATACACGCTCGCCGACTTGAATGTCTTTGATCGCTTTGGTGGCGCTGTGTGGTTGTTGAGATGAATCGACCGGAGTCACGGCGGATGGCGATAAGTCTGGCGATGAATCACTGCGCATCGATTCGATCAACAGCCATCCAGCACAAATGACCATCACAAGAGCAGCGCACAGCCGAAGCAAACGCCGCGGCACAGGGGCTTCATTTGGCGCGTTCTCTGTATCGGGGTCAGAGGATTGATCGGTATGCCGTATCACGCGAAGTTCTTGCATGGTGGTGGTCAACTTTGAGAGAGCTGATCGGGAGTCCATCGGAGCCAGTATCGTACAGCCCCGCAAACCGGGATGCAACAAGACGGCCAATAGAGCGGGCGAGAAGAGTCGACGACTGCGAGACAATGTTGGAGTGTTACTTCGTTCATCGGCCAGGTCTTGAAGCCTCGTTGTAGTCCCGCTTGGCGTTCGTTAACGCGTTCAAAATTGCGTTGCGAAAATGATCAAAACACAGAGGCACCGAGAACACGGAGCTTTTCTTCGAATCTCGGCTCTATGGTCCGGGGCCGATAGGGCTTCAACTTGGTTGCTGTCACACTGAAACGCTCCCAGTCGCGCGGCGGCGATATTAAACGGGACGCAGGCAGCTGCCTCGCCCGCGAGGTCGTTCCATGACTTATCCCTTCGTGCTCATCGTGTCCTTCGTGGTTCCATTGCCGAGGCTTGGCGAGTTGGGACAGAGTCGTCTGGAGTTCAAACGACGATAGGGTGCCGTGCTTGTCTTGGCCCGTTCGGCAACGAGTGTAGAACACCTACGGCGTTCGGCAGATGGATCGCGACGCTCACCCAGGGTGCGCTGCGCGACCCTGGGCTGTGAGTATGGAACACCTACGGCGTTCGACACAGACGTAGCGTGCGTGCAAGCACGCTCCCTACGAACCCAGCCTCGGTTCGATGGAATCGCGATTGCCCAGAGCCCCACAAAGAAACGGGGTTAAGGGCCGGCGGATAATGGGGACACACCGAACACGGCTCTTACTGCCAGGCTTAACGCCGCAGACCTTGTTCGGCTGAAACCATGCGAGTTTCAGCATGCGACTTCTGCGTCAGCAATTCCTGCCGCTGCTGATAGCTGGCGACCTCGGCCACGCCCGAACCGGCTACTTCACGCGACATCGCCATCGCTGCAGCGGCCTGCCAGTAACACCGGGCCGCCAACTCATGCGTCTCCGCCCGCTGGGCATATGACTCCCAGCGATCTGCAAGCCACAAAAGATCACTCAGCTTTAGCTCCGCCTGACGCTCACCCAACGCGGTGACCGATTCAGCAAACTGCCGCAAAGCGATCTCGCTCAGAAGCTCTTGTTGCTCAAAGCCCTTGGCCAAGGACAATGGAACCGCCAATAAATCCTGGGACAACAAGCCGCCCGAATCGGCATTGGCCTTTTCGATGTTCGCCTGTTCAATTTCGGAACTGGATTCAATCGATTCCACGGCAGTCTCAATGACACCAACGGGCACCACCGCAGGCACCGCTGTCGAGTCCAACTCGGGAGACCAAGCAACCAAGGCCTCCTTCCCAGACTTCGCATCAGCGCCGACGACGCGTTTGTCCTCAACAGAGCGGATCGGATCCACGCGCAATGGCTCGGCGGCCATCAACGGGATTCGATACCCCTGTTCCGTGGAAGCAACCGTGCCAGCGTGCCGATCCCACAACAGCGCGACCGCTGTCAGCGAGAGCGCGCCGGTCGCCAAAACACCTAACCCCCACTGACGCCAAGTCCAACCTCGGACCATCGCGTCAGCGCTGGAGACATCTTTCGCGACATCACCAGAGACGATCGCCACCGCATTCGCCGTTGCCTGATCAAATGAACCAGACACGGCTGGAACGGTAAACATTCGCAGATCAGGCCCTGGTACCGCCCCTGTACGATCGATGGCAATCGGCTGAAACGGAACAAGATTGTATTGCATCAGCTCATCCAGAACGCCCAACGCGGCGTCTGGAAACTGCTGACCACAACGACAGGTGAACTGCCGGCCGGCAAGATCCGCCGAGTGACTAAGTCCGCAACCAGGACAGAGCATGACATCAGCATCAACCAATTTCTGACGGGGAATCCGAGACTGGCGATCAAGCAATTTTTCTGGGACAGCAATCTGATACAGTTCGGGCACAGCCGTCACTGGTAAGCGAATCGGCTCGGCAACAGGTTCGGGCTGGGAAACCTCTGGCGGAACCGGAATCTGGATCGAGTACAGATCGGGAAAAGCTGTCACCGGCAAGCGAATCGGTTCGGGCTGGGCAACCACTGGCGGAACCGGAATCTCGATCGAGTACAGATCGGGAAAAGCTGTCACCGGCAAGCGAATCGGTTCGAGCTGGGAAACCTCTGGCGGAACCGGAATCTGGATCGAGTACAGATCGGGAAAAGCTGTCACCGGCAAGCGAATCGGCTCGGGCTGGGCAACCACTGGCGGAACCGGAATCTCGATCGAGTACAGCTCGGGAAAAGCTGTCACCGGCAAGCGAATCGGCTCGGCAACTTGCTCTGACGCTGGAACCGCTGGCGGAACCTCAATCGAATAAAGTTCAGGGAACGCAGTGATCGGCAGTCGCAACGCAGGCCGGGCAATGGCCTCGCTATCTTGGTCAACAGCATCATGATGAGCGACCGGCGGCGGCGGAATTTCGATCGAATACAGCTGGGGCAGGGCAGCGACCGGCAGTCGAACACTGGCCGCTGGAACACTGGCCGCTGGAACACTGGCCGCTGGAACACTGGCCGCTGGAACACTGGCCGCTGGAACACTGGCCGCTGGAACACTGGCCGCTGGAATTTCGGCAGCCACCTGCGGCGACTCATCCAGCGACGGGGAAGCTTCAGCGACTGGCTCTGGCTCGGCCTGTTGTGGCTCGGCGGCAATCGGCTCGGCTGGCCCAGCGAGCTCCAGAATCAGATCTGGCACCTGCACCAAACTGCCGCAGGCGCAACTGAGTTGCATCCCCGCGGCGGCGGCTCCCAAGACAAAGCCGCCGCTACAGGTCTGGCATTTGGCTGTAATTTGGGCGGCCGGCCCCTGCTTAGGCACGCACAATGCCTGCCCACACTGGCAGTGAAGCTGACCAGCGGAGTCAAACTGGGCAAGCGTCATCCCTTGCTCTGCATCAGACGCTTCGGCTTGGGCAGCCCGTGCTGGCGCAGCAGAATCGGTCGCTTGATAAAAAGCGAGATTGCGGCAGCAAGCAGGACACTGGCCTGTAACGACTTTCACGGCAACGATTATGATAGGATAGAGACAGCAAGTCGGGCGAGTCTAGCAAGCTAGAGGCTTCCAGCCCAAGATTGTTTTCGCCTAAATCTTGGAGTGAATTGATGGCAATATTGGACGATTGGGCAACTAGCCAACGGGGCTACACCCGATCAGCGTCTCCTGTCACTGGGCGAATGCACCGGCAGCAGCCCCGATCGATGCAGCGAACGCTTCTCGAATGCCAAATTCGCGGCTCTCATTGATATTCAATCACGCCCAAACTCCCACCGAACCATGCACGGCACACCATCACCAATCCGGAGCACTGCGGCGCTGTCCAACCCGCGTCGCAGAGCGCTGCGAACGTTCGTCGTCAGCACAACCGGGTTCCTGGCCATCCTTTGCTGCCCCAGCCCCACCGTTGTGGCTCAACAAGTTCCCACCAAGACTCCGGACAATCGGCCCGCGTCCCAACCCGAGAGCCCCGCGACGCCCCGCCCCAGGCTGCCGAAACTCGGCCCGGACATCAAGCAGCGAATCGCACAAGCGATCGATGAACTGGAAAGCCCCAATTACGTGACTCGCAGGCGTGCGAGACAGCGTTTGCTGAACCTGGGTCGATTGGCAGAACCCGCACTCAAGGACGCCGCTGATAACGGACCGGTGGAAACCAAGCAGGTGGCCAAAGATGCGTTGGAGCGACTGAACCCTCAACCGAAACCACAGCAAATCGCTCAGAGTGCCAACGGCATTCCAATCCGTGCCTTTCCTGGCGGTGCTCCCTTTGCACCAAGAATCCAGATCCGTGTCGGTGGCGGTCAAATCAAACCCATCCAACTGCCCGTGATGCCCATCAATGGCCCGGGGATCAATCGCCTCTCGATCTCACGCAGCAGCAGCAACGGCAAGCAGTCTGCGAAAGTCCAGATCAATGGCAAGACCCATCAGTACAAACAGGTCGACGGCGGCATCGAGGTGGAGCGGCCTGGCGAGAAGAACCCCATCATCAAAACCTACAAGACGCTTAAAGAGCTCAAGCAAGACGCCCCCGAGGCCTACAAGGCGTTGCAGCGTGCGGGATTTCCCAAAGACATGACACCCGCGCCCTAGTTGTGAATTCTTCGATGCTGAAACGCTTTACGCTTCGATGCTGAAACGCTCTACGCTTCGCTCAACCCCTCGACTCCGTCCCCTTTTTGTCATCCTGCCCGTTTAGCAACATCGTTCTCGCCATCCGCGCTGGAAGCATCGGCATCATTGACTGGATACAGATCATATGTTTGAACATCATGACCAGTCCTCTGGTCCCGCAAGTGGCCGCGCCGGTTCTGAAGAACCCGGGCCAATGGAAACCAATGCGGGACGGACGCCAGCCTTAGACGGTTCGCTGGCCAGCTTTTTAGTTCGCTGGGATGAAACCTTACGCTTGATCGCCTGGCCACCTTCGGCCAGCCAAACACTGCAATGGCCCAGCGACGCGCTGCCCCAGTTAGCCATCACGGACCAACCCTGGATCGTTGAATCCGACCGCAGGAGCGCTCAACAGCATTTGCAGCAGTTACTGTGCCGGTCAACCGATCACGTTCAGTTCTATTGCCGATGCCAGACATCGACCGGCAAAACGGTGCTGACGCGTTGGGTCAGTCTCTTGACGACTGAACAGACAATCCAATCGGTCATCACGGTTGAACCTTCCGCGACAAGCGCTTCCCATTCAACGGGACTGGCCCATTCAACGGGACTGGCGCACCTAGCGACAGCGCAGCGAGCCGGCGGTCTCACTCTTTTGGAACAAGCGTTGGCCAGCGTGGCCGCCGAGGTCCCCAACGAAACGGCGGAGCAATTGTTTGCTCGCCTAGGCCGTTCGATCTCCGACGTTTTGAAACTGGAACAGGTGACCGTGGTTCGTTTTGAGGCCATTCCTGGTTCTCATTGTGGGACAGCGGTGGTTTACAATCGAACGCAAGACCGCAACTTGTTGTTCACCATTGACACCACCGATGAAGTCTGGAGAACGGTTCAGTCTGGATCCTCAGACTTGATTTTCCGTAGCAGTTCCAGTGACGATCCAAGTCCCTTGATCTGTACCACCGGCGCCCCCCGCTGTGAAGACTGCCATCAGGGTCTACTACCGGTGCTTGACGTCGATTCAACCGTGATCGGTGCGTTGGTCCTGCAAGATCGAGACTGTTCAAAGCTCCAAGAGAACCTCGCCTTGGTCTCTGTCTTTCAGAATCGACTTTGTTTGGAGATGCGACGTTTGGTTTCCGAAGATCGCCGCGTGACCAGTGAAGCCTGGTTACAGCTGCTGACCGAGCAAGCGCCAGCAATCCTTTGGACCACCGACATCCAATTGCGAATGAACTACATTACCGGGACAGGACTGGAAGCCTTTCATGCAGACCAGGAAGAATTGATTGGGCGGACGCCAACCGAGCTGCTCGGCGATGGTGAAAACGGACAGCGCGCGTTGCTGTATCACAAGCGCGCCCTCCAAGGCGAATCGGGACATTACGAATTGCCGGTGAGTGACCATATTTTGCAAGTTCATGTGCAACCAGTCCATGACCGCCAAGGCAAGATTGTTGGCGTCGTCGGTGTCTCGCTGGATATCACACAACTGGTCAACGCTCAAAAGTCGATTCGCCAAATGGAAGATGAGCTAACCCATGTGGCGCGGATTTCAGTGATTGCGGAGATGATCGGCGGCATTGCCCACGAACTCAATCAACCTCTGTATGCGATGCAAAACTACTCAAAAGCTTGCGTCAACCTGATCCAAAACACACCGAACTTTGATCAAGAACTGGTCTTACAATGGTTGTCGCAAGTAGGTTCGGCGGCTGAGTTTGCCGGCAGCGTGATCTCTCGGCTTCGCCAATTCGTCTCGCGTCGCCCCATTCAAAAACAGATGGCCGACACACAAGAGATCATCGACACAGCGCTCATGCTGACCGACCATCGACAGGCTCGCAAACGAATTGAAATTGACGTTGATCTGAAGCAAGATGCTTCCCGCGTGTTTGCCGACCCCGTTCAGATCAAGCAAGTCCTCGTCAATCTGTTGCGCAACGCCTTTGACTCATTGCATTCTAACGCCGTAGAATCACCGAAAGTCACCTTGTTGGTTGACCGACTTGATTCGATGGTACGATTTACTGTGGCTGACAATGGGATGGGTTTTAGCGACGACGAAAATGCGCGGTTCACGGCATTTCAGTCCACAAAGACCGACGGCATGGGGCTTGGTTTACCCATCGCGAGAACCATTGTGGAAGCCCACGGTGGCGAGATCTGGGCCGAGAACCTCCCGGGTGGTGGAGCCGCGGTCACCTTTTCGCTGCCAGTTCCGAACTCCCAAGATCATTCAGTCTAGTGCCAACCGATTACGACTTTAAGCGTTTGGAAAAGCAGTATCGCCGCAACGTTCTCTTGTTGGGATTGGTGATTCTGGTCTTCGTTGTGCCCAACATTGTGATCGGCATGCGTTCACTGCTGGGGCAGTCAGAACCCGCCAACGGAGGCGCGCCAGCAGCCCTGCAAAAGGCGACCGCCGACACGACAGAAACGTTCAATAAGCCCGATCCATTGCCAATCACAGCGCGCGGCGACTTGGCTGACTTTGAGCGGACGAGTGTTGAACTGTTTCAACGCGTCAGTCCAGCGGTGGTTTACCTGAACACACGTTCACGGGTCTATAGCCCGTTCATGCGCCGAAGTGTTGAAGTCGAAACCGGCAGCGGCAGCGGATTCTTCTGGGACGATCAAGGCCACGTGGTGACCAACTTTCACGTGACCCGTGGAGAGGCGGCGACGATTGTGTTGCACGATCAAAGCCAGTATGAAGCCCGTCCCATCGGTCAGTCACCGGGCCATGACTTAGCCGTCTTGAAAATCGACGCGCCACCAGAGAAGTTAACAGGCATCACTGCCGGCGACAGTGCCGGCCTGTTAGTCGGTCAAGCCGTCTTTGCGATTGGCAATCCGTTTGGGCTGAGTCAAACCCTGACCACCGGGGTGGTCTCTGCCAAGAGTCGAACGATTGAAAGCCCCAGCGGTCGAACCATTGACGATGTGATTCAGATTGATGCCGCGATCAACCCTGGCAATTCCGGCGGTCCGCTGCTCGATAGTGCAGGGCGGCTGATCGGAGTCAACACGGCAATTTACAGTCCATCGGGCGCTTCGGCTGGAGTGGGCTTCGCCATTCCGGTGGACACCGTCAATCGAGTGGTCCCAGAGATCATTGCGACGGGCAGTTTTAAGCCCGCGGATATGGGCATCCGCGTGAATCAAGAACTCAGCAGCATTGCACAGCGCCAGCTGGGAATTGAAGGCGTCATGATCTACGCCACGCAGTCAGACGGCCCTGCCGAGCAAGCGGGATTGCGCGGTGTCCGCGAGGTTCGCCCGGGCGTCATCGACGCTGGTGACATCATTGTCGCCATTGGCAAGACGCCGATCAAAAAACTCTCCGACCTCCTGGACGCTCTGCTAGAATTTCGCCCCGGCGACCAAGTCATTGTCACCTTTTATCGCAATGACGAGCAACGGCAAATGACCGTTACGCTGCAGTGACAAAACGACTGCGTTGACAACTCGATTGTGATAAGCTGTTTGTACAGGCATTCTTCCTCACTGGTCACTGAAGAATGCTAGACCAACCCTTTCTTCCTTCTTCAGACGTTCGACTCCATGTCTTTCCTTACCCCACTTCGAAAACTGCTCGGCAAAAACGACTCTGCACCGAATGCCCCTCAGTCCATCGATTCCCAATCGTCGGCAAACGAGTCGCCCAACGACACGGAGTCAGAATTCAGCGGCAATACTCAACATTGCTTTGTGCTTTGCAAAAACGTCAGCCCTGGCGACCTTGGCAATGCGACGCAAGTGGTGAACGATGTCTTTGGTGCCGGTTATACGATCGATGCGCATGAAGACAAGGTTGTCACAATCAGCCATGGTGACAACACGGTCGGTTTTTTAGCTCATCTGCCAGCGCCCATCCCGGAGGGCGAGGCCGAAGATCACGCGGAAGGCAATTTTCTATGGCCAGATGGACGTGAGCAGGCAGCAAGCCATCAATCGCATGTGATTGTGACAAACGTGGGGGCTGGCGACCTGACTCCAGTTCAGTCAGCAAGCAGCGTTTCCAAACTGGCACTCGTAGCGCTGAAGCTGTTTGATGGAATCGGCGTCTACTGGGGCAACGCCAATGTCTGCAACTCGCGTGAATTGTTTGAAGATTTCTGTGAGGACATGTCCGAAGAACGTTTCCCTGTCCCGCTTTGGCTGCGGTTTCAATTGGTTCGTCCCTCGGAATCCAGCATTGGCATCTACACGCTAGGCATGCAGCAATTTGACTTGATGGAGATCGAAGTCGACGAGACCGAGTTGGATCCCAGCGATTTGTTTGACTTCGTGTCCAACATCGCCCACTACTTGATCCAGAGTGGCCCGGTCATCGCTGACGGCAACACCGTCGGCGGCTCGGCGGAGGAACGGATCGTGGTCAGGCACATGCCTAGCATGGTCGACGAATCACGAACGGTTTACAAGATTGTCTATGACGCCTAACGCAAGACCGCGTCCCCGTTTTTTTCAACACGTTTGGAAACATGCCCAGAGGGACGTTGGCTCAAGACCTTTGTACGCCGCAGCCGCCTAACTGCCAGATAGGCCGAAGCACTCTGCGGATTAAGCAGCGGTTGGGGAGACGGTCCATTGGGCTCAAAACGGAGTCGATTCGCCGGGTTCGGCTAAGCGTCAATCAGTGCGAACCGGTGGCCTGAAAAACCACCCGGTCGCCGGATCAAATCGGCGATTCGGTCCCGCTGGTTGATACATGTCGTACAATCGCCCCGTTCAACCCGCCAAATCGGCTTAAAAAAGCATCTGAATCGTCCCTGGGTGGCAAATCTGCAGGATTCATTGGTCAAACGCCGATGATTGAGTAGAATCTAGCGGTGGTGCCCGGAATTGCGGCAATTCTCCTTTGCCGGACCGGTCGTTCACCGGCCTTTGCAGGTGATTAGGCCTCAGCAGCTGATCTGCCGCGGTACCACCGATTCAAAGCCAAATTGCTCGTCACCGATTGCTGATCGATCGCAATGCAGCCCTCTAGCAGGCTGCGATGCTCGTCGGCGATCACTTATCACAAGAACACGATGAAACGATCATTCTCGCTTCGCCCCTTTTTGCCCCTTCTGAAGCTGTCGACTGCACTGTTGCTGGCGGCTTCCCTGACACTGGTAGGGCAATCGGCATGCTTTGGCCAACGACTGATGTCGTCCCAAACCGTCCAACGCTTGGGATTGGAACAGGCTTGGCAGCGGCAGCTACGCGTCGCTGATGGCGCATCGTCGATTGTTGATCAGAAATTGCACGTTCACACCGATCGGCCGATTGAGTACGTCGAACTGGTCGAGAAAACCGATGAAGGTGAAGGCGAAGTTTTCTTCCGGATCAATGTGCAGCAACAGGGCAGCAACGGGAAACCGATTGGCGAAGAGGAAGCGAAGCGTTTGGCGCGACGCGAGCAACGCTTCATGGCTCGGACCAAGATCCCAACAGAGATCACGAAACGGAGCGTTCCACGGATTTATCTTTACACCCTTGCCAACAACGGAACCGTCGAATGCCGTGACGCGGAAACCGGTGCACCGGTTTGGCTGTCCCAGCATGGCACCCCTTCACTGGGCTACGGTGGATTGGGTGTCGACAATGAGTACCTGACATTCACCAATGGGGCGAACATCATTCAGATCGATGTTCTCAATGGTGAACCGATGGTGACCGACCGAACCAAAAACACGCCTTTATTTGGATCAATGATCGCGGGCGACTACGTTGTCTACCCTACCGTTCGTGACGGGATCGCTGGCGAACCTTTGCGTGACATCACCGAAGTAGGCTTTTCCGATATTGTCCAGGGCCTTGCAAACCACATGCCTAGCAAGTCGCCACACTCGGCCCTGATTGCTTGGGGCACCGATGCGGGCTACGTCTATGTGATGGAATTGTCTGGAAAACGCAACATGCAGTTTCGACTGGATACCGACGGTGTCGTTTCGGGTCAGCCCGTCTCAGCCCAAGGCAATCGCTTCTTCTTCGCGTCCAGCGTCGGCCAAGTCTACTGCCTTCGCGCCACGCGATCGGGAGACGTGGTTTGGAACCGCCCTTACGGTGTGCCATTCTTCAAGCCTGGCTACCTGTTTGATGATGCTGCTTTCTTTGTTTCGGACTACGGTCAACTGTTCGCTTTGGAACAAAACAACGGGATCAGCCGCTGGGAATCCAGCGTTGGTGGCATCGATCGCGTTTTGGGCGGCCTTGGCCAGCATCTGTATGTCCGCAAGACGGACCAGTCATTTGCAGTCATCGACAGCAAGACCGGCGAGCTTGTCCTGAGCGACCCTGGCTTGCGAGTCGGTAAAATGCTGGTCAACACAGTGACCAATCGATTCTACTTGGTTAGCAACCAAGGCTCCGTCCAATGCTTGCGTCCCGCTGGCAGCAAATTGCCTACGCTGGTCGAATTCAAAGACAGTGCTGACGAAAGCAAGAAGAAACCTGAGTTCACCAAGCCACCGGTCAACAATACCGATCCCTTCGGCCTGTCAACTCCCGCCCCGGCTAAACCGATGGCCAATCCCACCGATCCCTTCGGCGCACCAATGGATGACCCGTTCGGAGCACCCGCCGGTGGAGACGACAAAGATCCCTTTGGTGATGCCGATCCGTTCGGTAACTAAGCTCCTGAAAACCTCGACTCGGTGACTGTTCTTTAATCAGTCACCTCGTGATCTCTTTGCCCCATGAACCGCTTGCAGAGCGAACGCTCAGCGTTCCGTCATTGAGAGGCGCAACGCGAGGCGCAAAACCTCCTGTGCCGCGCTGCTCCACCGTGCCATTCTGTTGTCGAGCTCATTGACGATTCGCTAGCGTCGTGTTTCTAACGTCAGGCTAGCGCTGGGATAACGCATTGAATACTGGTCGATGCCTTCGATGTTGACGTTGGTGTCACGCAGCCGCATCCAGCGAAGCGATTCTCCACAACGAATGCGATTGAGGTCCAAGTTCCCAAACTCACTGGAACCGATAGTCAATTGTTCGACCTTGGAGACCTGCGGCGCTTCATCAACGCCGATGGTGCATTTGCAGTCAACGACTTGTAGCGTCTCTGCCACGGCGCCAAGCAATTCAAACGCTTGACCATCGAGCGACGCGAACTGCACATGCAACTCTTCGATGTACTGATCGAATGCAGGCGGCTGGTCCGTCGGATCGAAGACCGGTTTGATCAAATTCACTACCTGCAGACATTCCATTTGAGCTAAACACGAGAGCAATGCCGCGTCGACGGTCGCATGCGTCAAAGTCAACCGCTCGAGCGACTTGAGCTCTGTAATCGACTCTGGCATGTCTTGCTGTTCGCAATCGATGCTTAAATCAACCAACCGGGGAAAACGCTTGAGCTTTTCGATGCCATCATCGGTCAGCCCGCCTTGTTGGAGCTTCAACGTCCACAGATTCTCAGAGGACGGCATCCGATTGATCAAGCTGGCATCTAATACGAATCCATCCTCCGTCGGACTGGCGATCCCCAACCAACGCACCTCGTCCAAGGACCAATGCTCGGGACGCCCATGTTGCAATGAGTTAACCATCACCACAGCCTGGCTGGTCTTTCCACGCCAAGCAGGTCCGACCAAGGGCTCAAGCTGGGGAGGCAAAAACAGACGATCATCGTCATACAACCAAGCGCCTGTCACGACTTTGCCACCACCTTTCTGAAGATCGGCAATAAAATTTGAACGTGGCGCGACGCGGCGATGACCGACGGACAAACCTGAAAAGATCAAAGCACAGGTCACAGACAGTGCCAGCGACATGCGCATCGTAATGCGATACTGCCCTGACACAAACATCACCAACCCCATCCACACCAGCAAGAATGCGCCCGTGATGATCAGCGTCAAACCATGAGAAGACCAACCCAATGGCTGGCTCGCCCAATAAGCCAATGGAAGCGCCAACAATAGCCCGCCGCAACAAAAGGCCGACGGATGGTCCGCCACGCAGTTTCTTATCCAACGCCCAATGCCCGTGTATCGAATGAAGCAAACCAACATCGCAAACATGACGATCAGGTACACCAGAACCCAAATCCAGAACCTCTGAAACTCTTCCATGCTGGAATAGTACAGCGGCAAGATGTTCCCCGGCATCTCGTCCAACAAGGACTGTGGCGTGAAGGCAGCAACCGTTGCTTTGACGGGCTTTTTCAGCGCTGCTTCGGACACTGGCAGGTCGCTAAACTGTTCAAGATCGGCGAACGAATCGTTCCAAGCGTAGGTCGCTTCAAAGACATCCACTTCGTCGTTTCTCTTCGCCCGCGTCCCAATCACGCGTTTTGGATACCAAAGCCCATCGTGCTCAGAACGCTGAAACTGGTCGGCATAGATCTGCACCAGTTCCCGAACCTCACCGCTTTCAATCAATTGATAACGCTGAAAAACCGGCAACGCGCTGTACTTTGAAGCCAAGAATGCCTCGCATCGATACACCAAATGCGAATCGCTACCGAATTGAGCAAGCCAACGGACACGCCAGCCATCAGAACCCCTGTAACTGTCGGGCTCACATTCAAAGTCGGACCCTCGCCCGCCTTCATACGCCGATCTTTGCATCGGAACTGTGCTTCCAAAGACCCAGCCCATCGAAGGCAAATCAAGGCCAACATTCAGTAAGCAATGCGGCAAAAGGTTGGCAATTGTATCACCTGACCCCGTTCGTAAGCCCGCCGCTGGTTGATTGATCGCCAACGCGTTGATTCGCTGGCGCGCTACCTTCCCATCGAAACCCTGATAGCTGCGCACCTTGTTCTGCAAAATGCGATCCATGCGAAACCGCTCGCCGTGGCGCAGAAACAGTTCGTTGACCGTTGTGCTAGGAGCATGCTCGGACCAATCGACCGTGGCACTGATGACGGGATCTTTATCGACTCGCATCTCGGAATACATCCGAACCCGCCGCGAGAGACCAAACTGCTGGTAGGCATTCGCAGCCGCTTGGACTTCAGCTTGACAGCGCTGCAGCGACGCAACGCTTTCCGCCGTCACAGTGCCCGAAGAAACGCACAGCCCAAAATCATGCTGAAACGCAACGAGCCCCCACAAGAAAAAAAAGAACGTGACGCGAACGGCAGACCAGCAAACTGGTGACGTCTCAGTGCGCATCGAATGACTCCATTAAATCGGCCATGAGATTGCCTGATCAACACCAAGCCCTCACGGAACGAAGGAGCATCCCCGTCCCATTATGACTCGCGTACCACATTGACTCCGTGATCACACCCGCTGCACGCCGAAACGTTGCTGCTACTGACACGCAATGCTCGGCTCCCACAGGGACACAAAGCATCGCCATCAGCGATGGTGTTGAACAAAACCAATCTCAGTTGTCACTCTGCCCAGCCAATGAAACTGAAGCAGAGCAGATAAGAAATGAATAGCTGACTCAGTCTATCAGAAACGCACCTCATGGTGTTGCTTCAGTCTCTGGCTCATCGAGTCGGTTGCAGATCCATTGAGTCAAAAAACGAGGCACGAAACGCCTTCCACCGAGGTTTTTCACCTTAATCGCAGGCGATTCCGGCCTACCTGTAGGTTTAGGCAAAAGAAAGCACGTCCATCTTGCACGGTGAACGTCTCGGCTTGCAAACTGGCACACTGACCCACTTTGCGGACATCACCCCGAAACGCTCCCTCTCGCTGCGGCTTGCCGCGAACAAACTCTGCGGGCAGCGAGAACGTAAACTCAGCACATTCCATCGGCGAATCAATCTGCACTGTGCCCTCTGGCAAACACTCCATCGTCACGAGCTCACGCGTCGCATAATAACGCGCCATTTCACTCGGCTTCATCCAGATCGTGCTCGCGGAGAACCGGGAATGCAATGATTCGACCACACGTTGAAACGCCTTAAACCCAACCAAGCTACCGTTGCAGTACATTCCCGGCCAATGGCACAGCATCACTGCGGGCTCGTTTCGCAAGATCAAGTCAACCATCCGACCGGCGGAAGCATCTTGATTGCAGTACAGGTCGGGCCGCGGAACGTTGATTCCTTCCCAGCTGCCAAACCAGTCGCCTGTGCCAGCGGGTACATTCACCGTTAGCTGCGACAAGTCAAGATTCTCGGTGCTGATTTCGGCGGGCGCGTTGGCCAAATCACCAGCCCATTCGAGACGCGGCAAAGTCGATTGATCGTCACCGATCACGTACTTAAAATAATGTGACAGAGACACAGAGTACACATCACTGACTGACTGCGCCACCGCAACGGGCAACTTGTGTTTGACACGATTCCCAAATCCGCCTGGAGTGGTAATGCCTTCGCAAGGCAAATCACAGTTGCGCAAGATCCGCAGCGCGTAGGCCAAATAGCTTGCCAGGTGATCAACGCTGATGTCGGTCTGTGGATAGCTATTTTCCATGGTCGCGGAACCTGGATTGTCCAGCGGCCGTCCCGTTTTCAGATCGATCACTCGAGTATGCGTGATCATCTCCGGATGGATATCCCAGTTGGATAACAGGTCCGTACGAACCAAACGCAGACTGTTCTGCAGATCCGTCCTGGACCAACCGGGCAGTTCGCGATCCAGCCAACCAACGCAGGCGGGGAAGGGCACAATGCTGTACTTGCCTTTAACGCCGTGCTCCCCGCACCACTGAGCGAACGCGGCAACGAAGGAATCGGGAATCTCTCTCGGCCACTTCTGCCAGGGCTGACGATAGATCTCGCGTTGCGGCCAAGCAGAGGCGAACTGAGGCATGCAAAAGTGGCCCATATTCACCAAGCAGGTCGAGTCATCGATGATGAACGACAATGGCACGCGGTGCCGAGGATGCAAGAGCGTGACGCCGGCGGGCAAGTTCCGCTTGACCCCCAGCGGCTTGATCGGCGGCGCGGCGTCAGCGGACGATGGACCGAGTTGCCCGGTAAACGAAGCCGCCACCGAGGCGGCCAAACCGCGTTTTAGAATGGTTCGACGATTGAACAGGAACCGTTCATTTGCGGCAGGCACGGATTGCCGGAAATTGCTTGTGCGTCGCATTGGAAACCTCGATCGTAACGCCATGACGAGGCATCGATCGAGGGCTCCAGGAGCCTTCGAATTAGCCTTTATCTTTGACTGGTCGAAACGGATGCACCCAACTCAAGAACGATGTGACTTGACGGGTCTGCACCCAAACCTTTCCGCTTCCACTGAACCGAGCCACCAACCCTTCACCACCAAAGAAGAAGGACTTGATTTTTCCGCCGGCACGCAAACCGGGAAGCACGCTAATATTGTACTGCAGCGATTCTTCAAACGCGACAATGTAGCCGGTATCGACGATGAACTGATCTTGGACATCAATTTCCATGATCGCTCCATAGGAATTGAAGAACAAGTCTCCCGTCCCGCTGGCCTTCAGCAACACCAGGCCTTCACCGCTAAAGAAGCCTTTGGCGCCTTGCCACTTGCCGGTCAGTTCAATGCCCTCGGTACACAGCATGTAAGCACCACGCTGCAGGTACATCGTTTGATTGTTGAGCCGCTGATACATCACATCACCGGCAGCACCACTGGCAAACAAGACTTCTCCACCAGAGCTTTCTGCGGTGAAGGTATTGGTGATCATACTTTCACCGCCGAGCATTTTGCCCAGGGTGCGACCAAGACCACCGCGAAATCCGGCGACCATGTTAATGTTCGGCGACATCGACATCATGACCGAGGGTTCGGCAAGGATCTTTCCGCCGGGTGGAAGATCGACCTTGACCATTGAAAAGTCAGGCCGCTGCGAAATCTCGTAGCCGAGGTTTTCGGTGCTTCCGGTTAACGTCTCGCTGGATGTCGCTTTGGCATTGGCAGCAGCTGCCGCCTGTGCGGCGGAGGCCTCCTGGGAGGCTTGTTGTGCAATCGAGCCAAAGTCAGGTCCGTCATCGGCAAGCGGTGCAACGGGCACAGCATCAGGAATCAACATCGCTTGGCCACAAGCCTGACAGTTGGCCTGTTTCCCGGCGTGCTCATCACCCACGGTGTACTGTTTTTGACATGCTGGACAAGCAAACTGAATCATTATCTTTGTCCGTATTGTGAACTAGCGCGGTTTAAGTTTAGGACCAAGTGCTTGACCAAAGCTGGGTGGATTGTGCGATTGAACGTAAAGCTTCCCTTGCCCGCTGAACTTACAGACAAGCCCTTCACCACCCAGGAAACTGCCAATCAAGCTTTGACCCGCCTTACCAATGCGGAACTGCAACGTGTCTTCAAAGGCCACGATGTGCCCTGTGTCCACGACGTATTCGCTCTGAACATCGATCTCGTGAATCGCACCAAAACTGTTTAGGAACAAATCGCCTGTCCCCGAACATTTGACCCAGAACATGGATTCGCCGCTAAAGAGCGCCTTGCCAAATCCCTGCCAAGTGGAATCGATTTCGATGTCAGTGCTCGATGCCATCCAACTGGAGCCTTGCACGATCAAGCTACCGCCGGTCAGTCGGTGATGCATCACGTCACCCAACAGGCTGGGGCCAATGATCAGTTTCTGCCCCGGCTCGGTCGATGTGAAATGGTTCAGGAAGAAGCTTTCGCCGCTAAACATCCGTTTAACGCCTTTCAGCAATCCGCCTTTGCCACCTTTCTTCCGAGAAGTGGTTTCAACATGAAACCCGGTCGACATGGCGACCATCGCCCCGACCTCGCAGGTTACCGATTCATGCTGCTGCAGCGTCAACTGAGCAACAGTCATCGCCGGGCGATACATCAGTTCAAATTGCATAGCGTCTGTCGCAAACGTGGTTTGATTCGCAAAAGGAAAATGCGTGGGAAAGGAACATCAATCTCAGGGCGCCCCACAAGCGTCACAAACGGGTCCGGTTGTGGAAGCCGCGTGAGGCAGGTTGGCGTGTGCATTAATACAGGTGAGCGTTGGTCCAAGCCGCCAAGCCGTCAAAGGATCGCGACTGCATGTATATCTTGCCCGGACCATAGACACGCGTGACCAAGCCTTCACCGCTGAAGAAGCTAGAGAAGATTCCGCCGGCCATCCCCACCTTGATTCCGATGGTTGGTTCATAAGCGACGAGGTGGCCGCTATCGACCACATACTCGTCTTGGATTTCGCGTTCAAAGATGCCGCCATAGGCTCCAAACCACACGCGGCCTTTTCCGGAAACCTTCAGCCGAAACAGACCTTCGCGAGCGATGAACATTCGGATCCCGGCCCAAGACAATCCCAGCTTGACGCCCGGTTCACACGCGATGAACGCCCCCGGTTGCAAGTACATGGTGTTGCCGTTGAGCTCAATGCATTCCATGTCACCAGGAAACGCTTGCGTCAGCGTGAGCTCACCGCCAGTCTTGGTGGTAAACGAGTTGACGAACATGCTTTCGCCACCAAAAAGTCGCTTCAAGATGCCCTGAACCACACCACCGCTCCAGCGAGTTGACATCTCGATGGTGCCACTCATGGCCGCCATTGCATCCGCTTCGGCAATGATCTCTTCACCGGGTTGCAACTGAACGTGAATATTAGAAAACGATGGCTTATCTCGAATCTCGGCCTGCATCCTGAATCATCCAACTTCAATTGGGAATGAACCGCATCACTTAACTGTCAATTTCTATCAACGTTGCTCTGCCACACAGTCGCTTAAGCCAGACATTGTTGTCGAAAACAATCCATCCGTCGTTGCGTCTGTGCAGTCAGCTAACGTTAGGCCACATCATAACAAAATCAGGGCGCGCGGGATGCATGCCAGAAAGAATTCTTTTCCGCCTGCGGTTACCTCAACCCAAACGTCTGTCTGTACATGGGATGGTGCCAAAGATCGCACGTCGCAATCCTTGCCAACGATCTGCCAGCGAGGCTTCGATCAAGCGACAAGCTACTTGATCGCTTGCTTTAACTGATCCAAGTCCGTCGCCAAGGGCTGATACTCGGACTCAGGAAGATCGCTGACGAGTTGCTGCAGCAAACGAATCCGTTCTTCATGCGAAGGATGGGTGCTGATCCAGTTCAACGCCCCTGGCATATCAGGATGCTCATGCTGCATGATTTCAAAGAACTCAGCCATCGCCGACGGATCAATTCCCGACTCATGAAGCATTCGTAGTCCTTCCGCGTCCGCCTCGTTTTCCTGGCCTCGACTGTAGCTATTGACCGTCGCAAACTGAAACACCTCCGCTCCAATCGCCAGCAATCCCGTACCATCGCCAACCAGCACAGCCAACGCAGCGCCTACGCCGAGCGCCTGAGCGGTGCGTTCCATTCCATGCCGCAACGTCGCGTGCGCCATCTCGTGGCCCAGCACACCGGCCAACTGCTCGGGCCGTTCAGCAGCATCGATTAACCCCGTGAAAACAACGATCGTCCCACCGGGCAAACAAAACGCATTGATTTGGGGCGACCGCACGACGTGCACCTTAAACTCCAAGCCCTCCAGAGAGGCCTGGGGTGCCAACTGATCAACAATCGCCTGAATCGGCTCCAGCACTTCAGGTTTATCGATTTCTTCTTGCTTCAGGTCCATGGACTTGTAAGCGACATCGCCAAGCTGTTGATCAATCGAGACCGGCAACGCTTTGACAGCGACCTTTGCACCAAACCGAAGTGCAAAGTAACCGCCGACCAACAGCAGCAAGCAAACCACCAGCGAGACCAGACCGATTGAAAGCGAACGACGGGAGTCTTTGCGTCGCTTCTTGTGCCCC
This sequence comes from Stieleria bergensis, assembly GCA_007745635.1. Taxonomy (GTDB): domain Bacteria; phylum Planctomycetota; class Planctomycetia; order Pirellulales; family Pirellulaceae; genus Stieleria; species Stieleria bergensis. Next base: position 2,991,880 of record CP036272.1, on the reverse strand, counting down.
AGATTCAGAGACTCATCGAGCGTTCCCGAGGAGGCCTGCGAAAGCGCCCTCGCAAACCGTTTGCCTTCGCAGAAGATCGTCACCATCCCCTCTGGGTCACGGCAAAACACCATCTTGCCGTTGTAGCCGCCCATCTCCACTTTGCAATCGCGAAACGGAATCTCAAACACATCGCCGTCTGGCGAAACCGCTCTCACAGCGCCAGGCCCGAAGGTGATCTCCGCCCCACAACGTCCGCCCTTGACCCGATCGCTCATCACGCCACCGGTGAAGGTCGCATAAGCCTCTTGAAACGACATGGACTGGTTTCCTTTCGATTTCTGTTAGTGGAGCCAAACAAACCCGGCTGCAGAAACAATGCTCAAACAGCTGACGTGCTCTGTCCAATCATACCCCACCGCCACCTGGAAGTGGCCATTGGCGTTAAATCCACACTGCGCCAACCGTACGGTGCCGTGCTTGCACGCAACAATCAATACGGTGCCGTGCCTGCACGCAACAATGCACCAGAAACGATGCGGATCTGATTGGCAAAATGGTGGTGCAAGCACGGCACCCTACGAACACAACTCCGGTTCGATGACATCGCGATTGCCCAGAGAAAAACCAGAGATCGAAACCGGAACCGCGGTTTACACCACGTCGGCAGTGGTCCAATCACCATCAATGCGGCGCGGAGTGTTGCCCGTCGGGTTTTGATCCGCCAGCAGTTTCGGCAACCGCGCCGGACGCACGTTGTCGTAACTGGTCAGTTTGCCAAATCGCAGCATGGCCCCGGGGATTCCAACGGCAGTGAAGCCTGGATGTCCGGTCGCCGGGTAGGGACCACCGTGGTTCATTGCAGCACTCACTGCAACGCCGGTTGGCATTTTGTCGTTCAGCAAACGACCAACTTTTGGTGTCAAGGCTGCGGCCACTTGATCGTAAACCGGATCGTCGCCGCCTTCGCTATCGCTATAGATGCAACCGGTCAGGTTACCTTCCAACTGGCTCAGGATGTTGACAACTTGGTCGACGTCATCCGCTAACACGACGAGCGAAGCATTACCAAAGGCCTCGGTTTGATAGCCTTCGGGGTCACTCAAGAACTGAGTTCCGGTGCAGGTCATCAGCGTATTCGCCAACGCACAGCGGTCAGTTTCCAGTTCACCGCCGCCGACCTTTAAGTCAACGCCCAGGTCGCACAGCGTCCCGATACTGGCGCGTAAACTTTTGCCGACCGCTGGCGACAGAAGCGTGCCAGGCGCGGCGTCTGCATATCGCTCTGCGACTCGGCTGACGAAGTCATCCGCATCACTGCCCTTGACCAAAATCACCACACCGGGATTGGTACAAAACTGGCCCGCTCCCATCAGAGCGCTGCCGACGAATTGATCAACAATCTCATCTCGTTGCTTGGCCAATGCCTGCGGCAGGACGACGACGGGGTTGACGCTGGAAAGTTCCAGATAGATCGGCTTGCCAGCTTGGTCGGCAGAGGACTTTAGCTTTAGCCCCGCCGATCGACTGCCGGTGTAACCGGTCGCGCCAACTCGCGGGTCACTGACCAAACGCTCGCCGTCGGCGTGACTGGTGCGGTAGATCAGTTGCACAATGGCGTCGGGAACCTCGGTTTGCTGGGCAGCCTGGAAAGCCAGTTCGGCAAGCAGCCGAGTGGTTTCCGGATGCGAGCTGTTGGCTTTACCAATCACCGGGTTGCCGGCCGCGATCGCAGCCGCAAAATCCCCGCCAGAGACCGATCCAAAGGCATAGGGAAAGTTGTTTGGTCCGAACACACAGACCGGCCCCAAGGGTTCATAGCAACTGCGAATGCCGGCGGCGGTATCGATCGTCGCCAGCGCCCAGTCACCACTGCGACAGGAGTCAGCCGCGGCGCGCAATTGATTGCTGGTTCGCGGCAATTCACCATCAGCCAGCCGCGGTGACTTGGCCAAACCGGTCTCACGGTGAGCCGCTTCAACCAAGGCATCCTTGTTGGCTTCAATCAGGTCGGCATAGGTCTCCAGAAACACAGCGATTGCTTGCGGTGACAGGCCACGCATCACCTTCGCTGCTTCGACGGCAGCATCCAGTGCAGCATCACAATCCTGCCAAGAGCTGACGGGAAACGTTTCTGGCAGCAAAGCATTGGTATTGGGATCAGTGGCCTGGAACGTGCCCGTTGCATCGGCGTCTTGCCATTGTCCGTTGATCAGAACTTGAGCGGTCATCTTGCCTTATCCTTGTTAGTTTTGAATCACTGGGTTACTTAACGTTCCGATTCCATCGATGGTGATATGAATCATGTCATCGGGGTTCAATGTAAACTCGCTGGTTGGCACGATCCCAGTCCCGGTCATCAAGAAAGCGCCGGTGGGGAAGTCATTGTCGCGAGCCAACCACTGCACTAAGTCTTCGAACGAACGAGCCATTTCGGTCGCTCCGGTGTCACCGTGGAAAACCACTTGCCCCTGACGTTCAATTCTCAGGTGCACACCGATCTCTTCTGCTGGCGGAAGTTCTCGATAGAGTGTGATCCACGGTCCTAATCCTGCACACTGGCGATAGCACTTCGCCTGCGGCAAATACAATGGATTCTCACCTTCGATGTCTCGCGAACTCATGTCATTGCCAACGGTGAGTCCGACGATCTTCATCGCTGGGCTTAAGACCAACGTGATTTCAGGCTCGGGCACATTCCAAGTCGCATCTTGTCGAATGCGTAGCGGTTGCAGGTGCCCCGCAACACGATGTGGAGTGGCCTTAAAAAACAATTCTGGCCGATCCGCTTGGTAAACTCGATCGTAGCAACTTGCGGCAGCTTCACTTTCTTCCATGCGCGCGGTCTGGCTACGCTTGTAGGTGACCCCCGCAGCCCAAACTTCCTGTGCATCGATCGGCGGCAAAAACGTGATGTCGCCGGAGATCGGCAGGGCCGCTTCTTGCTCCAGGGACTCCGCCGCTTGAATCGGATCGTCTGCGGCCAGAATGTCCGAAAGTGTTGCCAATCGCTCGCTAGCCACGAGCGGAACGAATTGGTTATCCTTTACGGTCGCAATCCGGGCGTTGCCCGAAGCGTCTTGGTACTTTGCTATTTGCATGCCTAAATTTTTCCTAATCATCACGGCTTTGGCAACGATGAATCAGCACCCCCAGCGGTCCGCCCACACCGATCAACCGTCCACTGCTGCCGGCAACTCAGGCACACAGCTCTGTTGGACGGGGGCTGGCTTTGGAAGCAGACAACACGCTGCTGGCCGAATGCAAGTTTGCTCGCTGGTTCTGATCTGTCTGTTGTTGCCAATTCTGGTGGGTTGTCCCAGTGGTGACAAGAAGGGCCCCCCAACTAAAAACGGTAACAACCCTCCGCCATCCGGTGAATCGCTGGAAAAGTCGCTGGAACCAATTTTGAACGAAATGAGCCAAGCGCTCGCGTTGACCGAAAACGGCGACTGCTCCACGGCCATTCCGATCTGGGAAAAACTCGTTAAACAACGCCCCGATGACGTGCCCACTTCGCTGAACGGTGCCTTGACACACGTCTTTGGCGTCGAACAATTGACCAAAATCGCCAACAACAACTCCGAAAGCAAAGACAACCGCAAAGCCGCCAGAGCCCAGTTGAGCAACGCCATCACGCAGGCTCGAACGGCAATCACCCGGTATGCAACACTCAGCGACGATGCGCTGACCAAGCAATGGCTGCAGGGCCTGATTGAATTGCGCGAAGCCGAATTGCTGCCTCCCCCACTGAACGAGAGCATTCGCGACGAAACCTTCAAGACACTGACGCAATTCATCCAGCAGAGTGCAGACGATACACCGGGCATTCGTCTTCTGGGCGGAACCCTGGAAGACCTGAACGCACTGATGAGCCGTGGCGAAGGCATGAGCGACAGTGAACTGAAGCAATCCTTTCAAGCTTGGCAACGGCTTTCGGACCAAGACCCCGACAATGTGTTTTTGGCCAAAGAGGCAATGCAATACGCCATCGAAACAGAGTCTCCGGCGGCCAAGCAAATGGTCCAGCGAGTCGCATTGTTGACTCAAGCCATTGAGCCCACGCTGGTCAAAGTGCTGCGGCCGACCGGTTTGACGCCGGATCAATTTCCCGATCAACTCAGCCAGCTAATCGACGCCAACGACTGGAACAAAACCTACGACCTGTCAGCAAAGTGGACCAACCCGATGGGGCCCTCGGAATTGCTGAAGCTGGATTACCGACGCGCCGCGCCACACCCATTGGACCGACTCGATTTTCGCTCCGTTCGCCAACTGGCCACCGAAATCGCCAAAAAGAAGGCACTGAAAACATCCTCCGCGACCATCAAATTTGCCGAAACAACGGTTCACAAAAACACCAAACTGACAACGGCTATCGATTTCAATCTGGATCTGCAAACGGACTTGGTTGCCCTCGGTGACGACAACACGTTGCACCTTTTACGAAACGACAACGAAAATCAATGGTCGGACGTCGCACAACTTGAGCTTGCGTTTAGCCCCGCAGGGATTCGAGCGGTGGACTTGTTCATGGTTGACGCCAGCAATCCGCTGCGACTGGAGGTCAACTCCAACCAGACGCGGCGTCACGACACGATTCAATCCGTGATGCTGTTTGGAGCCTTCGGCATTCGCTTTGTACAAGTCGATGGTCGCCCACAACCCGGCCCGGCGGGACTTCTCAGCTTGATTGACACCGAAACCGGCTTGGAAGAACTGACAAACGTGACCGATGTTGTCTCCGGTGACATGGACGGCGACGGAGACCTGGATCTGATTGCCGCGTTGCAATCTGGAGCATTGAAAGTCCTTGTCAATCGCGGCAACCGGACTTTCTTTGAAGCCCCGGTCGGTTCTGTCACCGTTGACGCAGATGACCCGATCGCCTGCATGAGCATTGGCGACTTGGATCGAGACCTTGATCTTGATGTGCTGACGCTGCACGCCAAAAGTGGCCGAGTGGGACTGCTGGAGAACCTGCTGCACCTGCAAACCCGTCACCGCTACCTGGACCAACTGCCCGCCATCGATGTTAGCAAGCAGAACGGCACCGCCAACGGAATGTTCCTTTCCATGGAAGACGTTGACGGCAACATTGGCTGGGACATTGTTGCCAGTTCTGCCGCGCAAAGTATGGTGGCTTTTGCCAATTCCAGCGATGTCGGCGTCTGGACCGTTGATCATGTCGAAACAAACGATGGCTTCGCGTCAGAATCGATCGCACGTCCCGTGCTGGGAGATTTTGACAATGACTCGTATTTAGAATGGCTGGGGCCGGAAAACGCCTATCGGATCGGCCCCTGGGGAATCCAATCCATGGACCAAGCACCGGTTGTCGCGCTGGCTGATTCGATCCTACCGACGGACATGAACGGGGACGGACGACTGGACTTGGCAGGCATTGCCAACGGCATTCTGTCTGCCACCACCAACGCCACCGAATCCGATGACCATTACCTCACCTTTCGCTTCAAGGGAATCGCCGACAATGGCAATAACAGCGGTCGCGTCAACCAATATGCCATCGGCTCGACGCTAGAACTTCGCTTCGGCCCCCATTATCGCAGTCGAGTCATTCGCACCCCCGCGACTCATTTTGGAGTCGATGGAGCTGAATCCGTGGACAGCATTCGTATCATCATGCCCAACGGTTTCACGCAATCGGTGATCAAACCGGCGATCGACTTAGTGGTCGAAGAAGAACAAACACTCAAGGGTTCCTGCCCCTACCTGTACACCTGGGATGGTCAGCAGTTTGCCTTCCAAACCGATTGCCTGTGGGCTGCACCGCTGGGCCTGCAAGTGGCAGCAGGCATTGTCCAAAAAGATCGCCCCTGGGAATACCTCTTGATCGATGGCGACAAAGTCGCGCCAAATGCCAAGGGCGACTATGAATTCCGCCTGACCGAAGAGCTCTGGGAAGTTGCCTATGTCGACCATGTCAAAGTGACCGCAATCGACCATCCCGCAGAGGTGACCGTGCTGACGAATGAAAAGGTCGGCCCACCGTCGATCGCGCAGCAACGCGTCTTCACTTATCGAGACGATCAACTGTTCCAACCACAGTCCGCAACCGATACTCAAGGGGACGATATCACCGCACGGTTGTCGCAGAACGACGGACAATTCGTCAAAGGATTCGACTACCGCATTCGTCAGGGGCTTTGTCCGCCGCACTGGATCGACGTTGATTTTGGGGACAAAGCCACGCAAGCGATTGCAAACGATCCAGATGCCGAAGTGACCATGATTCTGCGCGGCTGGATCCTGCCCACGGACACGTCGCTGAATATCCAAATTGATCAAAATCCCGAACTACCAGCCATCGAGTTCCCGTCCGTTTGGGTTCCAGATTCGAATTCTGAAGGGGGCTGGAAACAGGTGATTCCCTTCATGGGCTTTCCCGGTGGCAAGACCAAAGACATCGTGGTGGACCTGACCGAGCACATCAATGCACAGGATCCTCGAATCCGCGTGCGAACGAGTGCACAAATTTACTGGGACAGTGCCAAACTCGCCATCCAGGATAAAGCATCGGTTCCCCAGACACGAGCTCACGAATTGACCATGACCGCCGCCGAAGTGGCTTACCATGGTTTCTCGACGCTTGTCGAAGGCACCGGAAACGGCCCATCGGGTTACGACTACAGTCGCCCGAAACAGCGTGCCAAGTGGCCGCCTCTGAAAGGATTCGTCAGCGACTTTGGTCCCGCGTTAGCACCGTTGCAGCAATGGGACGATGACATGCTGGTGATCAGTGGTGGCGACGAGATTCGGATGACGTTCACCGTGCCCAGCGAGCCACTGCCGGCGGGCTGGAAACGCGACTTTATCTTTCACTGTGTTGGCTGGGACAAGGACGCCGACCTAAACACCCTGACCGGCCAGTCGATCGGACCTCTGCCCAGTCGGCACATGCCTGGGTATCCCCCGACGGCTGAGACGCGCGAGATCTTTGATACCGTTCAGGAGAAGAACCAACCGCGTCTCAATCGCCGCCAGAACTTCCGCGAGTTTTGGTATCGGCCGGGACGTTGACCTGATTCCACGCGGTGATTTGGTCGCAGAACTTCAAGAACTTCGGCCAGAAACTGGCCAACCAGGTGCACACGGTAATGGAGGGGCGTTGCCTTCTGTTCGCTTGCGTTCAGATCGATGTTTTTGGGTGGTTTTGCGTGATTCCCTTGCCCCATTGTGCGGATTGACCTCTGTTGAACTCGATTGGCTGGACGCGTTGCAAATGCTCCTGCGTCCAATAGCCGCCACCGAAATGGCGTGTTCCGTCGTCGATTTCTTCAAAATCCCCTCATTCCATCAAACCCTTTGGCCGCGGAATGCGTCCTAAATAGAAGCGCCAAAGTGGGCTTTGATCGCACTCTTCTCTTTCCCGCCGCTTCCCATGCCCGACGCCAAATCACCCGCCCCAAAAAAAGCTCGCCGCGTCATCACACCACGACTGCGGCTCGTGCTGTATGTCGTGTTGACTCTGTTTGGCGCGTTATCAGCCAATGGACTGTATCTGGCCGGCGTGACCGCACTGCAGTTCTTCACCGGCGAAACGTACGAATCGCATTCCTATCAGTTGATGTTCTTGGGACATATTGGTTTGGGGCTGTTGTTGATTGTGCCCGTGGTCGTGTTCGGGTTCGCACACATGATGCGTGGCAAGGATCGTCGCAATCGGCGAGCGGTCAAAATTGGCTACGCTTTATTGATCGTCGCTCTCGTGATCCTGATCAGCGGCGTGCTACTGACTCGAATGGGATCGATCAGCATCGTCGATCCCTCCACGCGACGGATTGTCTATTGGAGTCACCTGCTGGCACCGGCCGCGGCAGTCTGGCTGTACTGGCTACATCGCTTGGTGGGTCCAAAGATCAAATGGCAAATTGGTAAACGTGTTGGCGTGGCGATCGCTGGCTTTGTGGTGATCATGGTAGCTTTCCAGGCAAGTGATTCAAAGATCAGCGGCGATAAAGCTCCTGCCGATGGCGATCAGTACTTTAAGCCCTCATTGGCCAAAACGACGACCGGCAAGTTCATCTCCGAGAAGGTCTTGATGAACGACGAGTACTGTCTGCGCTGTCATAGCGACATTCACAATGATTGGATTCACAGTGCTCATAAGCTAAGCAGCTTTAACAACCCGGCCTATCGCGCCAGTGTTCGCGAAACTCGAAAGGTGTCGGCACAGCGTGACGGCAGCGTCCAAGCATCGCGATGGTGTGCCGGGTGCCACGATCCGGCGCCCTTCTTCTCTGGCAAGTTTGACGACCCCAACTACGACGACGTGGACGATCCAACGGCACACGCCGGTCTGACTTGCACGGCCTGCCACGCGATCCAGTTCATTGATTCCAACATTGGAAATGCAGACTACACGATCGACGAGCCACATCATTATCCGTTTACATACAGCCAAAACAAGCTGCTGCAGACGCTGAATGAACTGATGGTCAAGGCAAAACCAGCCTTCCATCAATCCGAGATGCTGAAACCCTTTCATCGCACAACTGAGTTCTGTGGCACCTGCCATAAGGTTTCCTTACCGGGTGAACTGACCCATTACAAACCCTGGCTACGCGGGCAAAATCACTACGACAGCTTCTTGCTCAGTGGAGTCTCAGGGCACGGGGCGCGCAGCTTTTACTATCCTCCGGTGGCGCAAACAAACTGCAATGGCTGTCACATGCCACCGATCGCCAGCGATCAGTTTGGTGCCAAATATGACGAATCGCTGGGCACGACCGCCAGCCTTGGACACCGCTTCGCGAGTGCCAATTCTGCGATCTCCCACTGGATGGGTGATCCGCAGGGCGTTGAGGCGCATCGAAAGATTCTTGAAGGCTGCATGAGAATCGATTTATTTGGTCTGCGCCGTGAGGCAGAGGTTGACGGCGAATTGATCGCCCCGCTGCCCAACGAAGGGGCGACCGTTGTGGCTGGTCAGAGTTACTTGCTGGAAACCGTTCTGCGCACCTTGACGCTGGGACACCACTTCACGCAAGGAACCACCGACAGCAACCAGGTCTGGGTCGAGCTTACCGTCAAACAAGCTGGCAAAGTCATCGGTCGCAGCGGGCACCAGGACCAGCGCAATGCCGTCGATCCTTGGTCACACTTCGTCAGTAACTTTGTCGTCGACCGCGAAGGCAATCGGATCAATCGCCGGAACGCGCAAGACATCTACACGGTGCTTTACAACAATCAGATCCCCCCAGGCGCCGGGCAGATCATCCACTACTTGCTGGACGTGCCAGAGGATTCGATGGAAGACATCGAGGTCGAGGCAAGGCTGCTGTATCGTAAGTTCGACACCGAGTACTTGGACTTCGTGCGTGCCGATCGCGATCCGCACCGCGACCCGCTGAACCTGGGGCAAGTCGGTGAGCCGAATGACCTGCCAATCATCGAAATCGCCAGTGATCGAATCACGTTGTCGGTCTCGTCAGCAGCCGACTCGGACCTGGCCGACCCCGCTTGGTTGCAAGCGGACACGTCCGACGATCAGCAGCCGATTCCGACCTGGCAGCGCTACAATGACTATGGAATCGGTTTGCTGCTCAATGGCACCGCAGAACTGAAACAGGCGGCCGAGGCATTCCGAGTGGTGCAATCACTGGGGCGATACGATGGCCCGCTCAACTTGGCTCGTGTGCATGTTGCTGAAGCCGATTTGGTTTCCGCCAAAACAGCTTTGGACAAGGCATTGGAATTCGATCCTGCACCGCCGTCCTGGACGCACGCGTGGCTAAGCGGGACCGTCAATCGACAAAACGGCAACTTTGAAGCCGCCGAAGAACTTTACCGAGGCGTCTTGAACACCAAGGTCGAAGAACGTGGCTTTGATTTCTCGAAAGACTACATCGTTCGCAACAGCTTAGGTGGGACGCTGTTCGACTTGGCACGCAAGTATCAGGATCGTGACGAAGCGCGCTTTGAACGCTACTTACAGGCTGCGAACCGTGAATTCCTGACCGTACTGGAAACCGATTCTGAAAACGCGACCGCCTACTTGAACTTAACTCAGATCGCTGATCTGATGGGCGACAAGCAGGCGCGTGACCGGTATGCCGCAAAACACCAACGCTATAAACTCGACGAAAACGCGGCCGAAATCGCCTTGCCAAAGGCCAAGCGAAAGTACCCCGCCGCCAACCATGCTGCTGAATCGGTCGTGATTTTTGATCTCAAACGCGATCTCTAACCACAACCTATCCTTTCAGCGATCCTGCTGTCCGGGAACGAAACTCTGTTGCCCGGGCGAACAAATTTTCTGCTCGCTTCGGAACCAAGTACCAAGATGTCTGATCCGTCTCAAACCGATCACGATCCGGCCCCTGATGAGACCTTAGAAGAGGACGTTCAGAATGATGCCGTCATTGGATCAGCGCTGCGAAACTCGCTGATTGTCTTTTGCGTTGCGATGTTCCCGATCATGATCTTTTTGATCTATCTGAATGTGACCAAGAAGGACGATCAGACGGTTGAAGTAGAGCCCCAGGCGCCTGAAGCTCGCGTGATCGACGATGAAAGTTTGCCGACCATTCAGATGACCGACGTGACAGCCGAATCGGGTGTTCAGTTCAAACATCACGCTGGCAAGGCCGGCGAAAAATTGCTGCCCGAAACCATGGGCAGTGGCGTTGCTGTCTTCGACTACAACAACGATGGCAATCAGGATTTGCTGTTCATCAATTCCACCGACTGGCCGTGGACAGACAATGGCAAGCAGGCCACCTGCCAGCTTTATCAAGGTGATGGCCAATTCCACTTTACCGATGTCAGCCAAGAAACCGGACTGGACATCAGTCTTTACGGCATGGGAACCGCAATCGGCGACTATGACAACGACGGCGACCAAGATGTCTTCATCAGCGCCGTTGGCGGCAACCGCCTGCTGAGGAATGACGATGGAAAGTTCACCGACGTCACTGAAGACAGCGGCGTCGCGGGAGACGAACAGACCTGGAGCACAAGCTGTGGTTTCTTTGACTATGACAACGACGGATTGCTGGATTTATTCGTCTGCAACTACGTCAACTGGTCTCGCGACTTAGATCTGTCCCAATTTTCAACGATCGACGGCAAGAACCGCGCCTACGGACAGCCCAAAGACTTCACCAGCACCTACAGTTATCTGTATCACAACGACGGTGATGGAAAATTCACCGACGTTTCCAAACAATCAGGCATCCAGATCAACAACGATGAAACGGGTGTCATGGTCGGAAAAGCGATGGGGGTTGTGTTCACTGACACGAACCGAGATGGATACCTGGATATCGTCGTTGCCAACGACACGGTCAGGAATTTCCTGTTCGAAAACAACCATGATGGCACGTTTAGCGAAACCGGACGGTTAGCAGGCATTGCGTTTGATCTTTCCTCGGGCCAAGCACGCGGTGCGATGGGCATTGATGCGTCACATTTTCGTCCCGGTGGTGCACTGGCGATCGGGATTGGCAACTTTGCCAATGAACCCAGTGCGTTGTATATGTCGACGCCAAAACGCCCGTCGTTCAATGACGCGGCGATGTACACCGGATTTGGCCCCCCGACGCGTCTGGCACTGACGTTTGGGCTGTTTTTCTTTGACGCCGATCTCGATTCAAGGCCTGACGTGTTTGGTGCCAATGGACACCTGGAAGAAGAAATTGAAAAGGTCCAAACCGCGCTGCAGTACGCGCAGCCGCCCCAGCTGTTCTGGAATGCCGGCGCAGACGCCGCTTCGGAGCTGATCCTCTTGGAACAAGACTGCACCGGTGAATCGTTTTGCGAACCGATTGTGGGACGCGGAGCTGCCTATGGTGACTTTGATAACGATGGCGATTGCGACATCGTGGTCACCGCCAGCAATGGTCCGGCCAAACTCTTTCGCAATGATCAGGCAACCGAACATCATTTCGTTCGCTTACGCCTTGTGGGAACATCCAGTAACAGAGACGCAATTGGGACACAGGTTTCCGTCACCGCTGATGGCACCACGCGAACTCAAACGGTCATGCCAACTCGGAGCTACCTGAGTCGCAGCGAGAACGTGCTGACGTTCGGCCTGGGAGACAACACTGAAATCGACGAGATTGAAGTGACTTGGCCGGGCCAGCAACCAACCGTCGTGACCGTTGACGGCATCGATGATGAGTTTGTCATTCAGCAGGACTAAGGTTACTAGTTGACCGAATAGTTGATGTCACACAAGCGGCGCCCAGGCTAGCTGGCCTCTTGTTCGGGCTGAACATCGGTCACATGCGACCAAACCTTACCGCTTGCCAGTCGCGTCACGATTTCATCGCCCAGCTTGACGGAATCAGCGTTGGCCAACACTTGGCCGTCAGGGTCGGTGGTCACGCTGTAACCGCGCGACAGGGTATTCAAGGGAGATAACGCCTGCAACTGAGCGGACAACGCCGCGATCTGCTGCGCGCTGGTCTGTAGCTGACGCTTGATGGCCATCTGCAAACGGCTGTCCAAGTCGTCGATCAGTTGAGCCCGCCAGTGCACGATCTCCAGCGGTTTGGCCAGAGCAGGGTGGTTGGCCAGTTGCTCTAGACGGTTGTAACGCGACTGGACCTGCAGTCGCATCGCCCGGTGCAAGCGCTGCTGTAGTTCCTGGACTTGCTGGCGATGATTGCTGCGATCGGCGAACACCTTGACGGCGGCATCTGTGGGTGTCAACGCACGTAAGTCCGCAGCGAAATCGGAAAGCGTCACGTCGACTTCGTGGCCAACGGCGGAGACGGTTGGCACATCGCATTGTGCAATCGCACGGACAACCGCTTCCTCATTGAAACACCACAGGTCTTCCAGACTACCGCCGCCGCGCGTGAGCACAACGACATCGGGTTGAGGCGACATGATTTGGACGGCTTTAAACGCTTTGCGAATCGATGCGGCAGCGGGCTTGCCTTGGACCTGGGCGGGGATCACCATGATTTCAGCATCGAGCATCCGATTGACCGCCGTCACCAAAAAGTCATGCACCGCCGCTCCACTGGGACTGGTGATCACGGCAACGCGTTTGGGATGGTCTGGCAACAGCTTCTTCCGTGACTCGTCGAAGAGCCCTTCCGCAGTCAACCGCTTCTTGAGTTGCTCGAACGCTTGCTGCAGCGTGCCTAAGCCCTGCGGCTGGATTTTACGAACAACGATCTGGTAGGTCCCGCGGACGGTGTAGACCTCCAATGCGCCGCGACAAAGAACGCTCTGTCCGTTTTGTAAATCGAAGTCAATCTTGGCTGCAGCACTTCGCCAGATGACCGCCCGCACTTGGGACTGGTCGTCTTTGAGTGAGAAATAGATGTGTCCACTGCGCGCACGCACCAAGTCCGTGACTTCACCGACCATCCACAGCGGCGGAAAGGTTTCCTCGACGACCATCTTCAGCTGCTGATTGACTTCACTGACCGTTAGCGGCCGAGCGTCATGCATCGCAGATTCGTTATCAAGCAGAATATCGTCCATCAAAATGTCAGCCGTGAGTCAGCAAGGGAGTGCGGGATGTCTGATTGTAAGCCAATTGCAGCGGGCAACAAATCCCTCCCGATGCCGCAACCTATGTGGCCTGTTGCTGTGTAAGCGATCGCCGTTCCGCCCAAGCAGCAAAGCCGCCTGCCATTGGGCCCGTCACTCCACACTTTGATTCTGGAAGCGGTTTCGAATCAGCTTCATGAGCAGTGGAAACAGCCCCAACAACGCAAACGCGATTGTCAACAGGATCAATCGCTGCGGATCGATCACCGCGGTCACACCGTCATCCGCCAAGGTTTGCAGATTGGGCACCCGAGAGCCAGCGAACACATAAACCGCCGTCCCGGCCAGCATCCCGATCTGGCTGACCCACCAAAACGTCCACACGGGAATCCTGGTCAGCCCCATCGCCAGGTTGATCAGAAAGAACGGCACGGCGGGAATCAAACGCAGTGAAAACAAATAGTAACCACCTTCCTGCTCGCTTCGCTGCATGACCTTATTGAGCCGAACGCCGTATTTTCTGATCACCCAATCACGCAACAGGTACCGACTGCTCAGCATCGACAAGGTGGCCCCTGCGGTGGAAGCAAAACTAACGAGCACCAACGCAGTGACGAATCCAAAGAACCATCCATAAACCAGCGTCAGCGGACCTGCGCCGGGCAAGGACAATCCAGTGATCCCAACATAAAACGCGATGGCCGCGAAATAGCAGATCCATGGCGAATCGGATTGGTAACGCCGCAGCTGTTGCTCATGTTCAGCCAATCGTTCCAGCGTAAACGATTCTCGAAACAAGCTGCCGCCGATCAGAATGCCCAGCCCAAGGCAAACGAACAGGATCAGTTTTCGGTTGCCGCGCCCCGCCTCAGGCGTGGGATCAACGGACACTGAATCTGGCACTGAATCAGACCCTGGGGATTCATCTGTTGTTATGCCCACGATCGTACCACCGGAATTTGTTCAGACGCAATGGAACGCAAACAAGGCTGCCTCGTCTGCATTGACAATCAACGCTCAGTCCGCTGACGGTTCAGACGGTTTCAACGGCTCTTCATCGGGCTGCGGGTCGACCGGGACTAATCGGATGCCATAGGCCTGATAGAGTTGATTGAATTGTTGCACAAACTGAGCTTGATGTTTGGCTGGCAAGCGAATCGGTCCGAGCGTTGCTTCATCGCGAAATAGAACTCCCTCTGGATCCGCCATCGTTCCGGTTATGGTGCTTGTCATGTTTCCCGCATCCTTTGGAGAGATCCCAAACACCTTGCGTTGCTGGCCTTTGCGGCGATTCTATTCGGATTGGCCGCGATAAAGATCTGCAGGTTTCGGAAAGCCCAGTGTCTTGTCCACCAAATTGTATGGCGTCAGACCTCTTTGATAACGTTTCAAGTTGATGGCCGCCATTGCAGTTGAGTCATCCACGCGACGAAACGACTGGGCGCCCACATGCGGCGAAATCATGACTTTGGGATCATCCCACAGCAAGCTTTCAGGTGGCAGCGGCTCAACTTCGGTGACATCCAATCCGGCGCCCGCCAGCTGTCCGCTTTGCAAGGCATCACACAGCGCTGCTTCTTGCACCACCGCCCCCCGAGCGACATTGACCAAGTACGAACCACGCTTCATTTGCTCGAAGCGCTGCTGGCCGAACAAGCCGCGAGTCGAGGCATTCAAAGGCAGTGTCAAGATCACGTAGTCGCTGCACTGGAGCAGTTGGTCCAAGTGACCAGCAGGCCAAAGCTCGGCAACTTCTGGAGGTTTCTGTTCAGGAAAATAGTCCGTGCCCACGATTTTCACGTCCCAGGGAGCGAGCATTTTGGCAATCATTCGACCATTGCCGCCCATGCCGACAATCCCCACCGTCTTGCCCCGCAGGTCGTCGGTTGGCAAACGCATGAACTGTCGCTTGGCTTCGGCACGGAAAAACAATGGGGCACGACGAATCAATCCGAACAGCAGCGAAAAGGTTTGCTCGGCAACCTGCGGAGCGAACAGCCCCGAGGCGCTGCTGACCACGATCCGGTCTTCGGCAATCACGCCCGGGACCAAGCAGTGGTCCATGCCAGCGGCGGACGACTGAATCCAGCGTAACTTGCCCGCATCAAGCACTCGATCCCAGTTCACGGGAACTTTGGCGTGCCCGATAAAAATCTCCGCCGTCGGGAGCAGCTCGTCGATCCGCTCTTGGCCGGCATTGATGATTTCGAAATCAGGCGCCGCAGCCTGCAGCTGAGCAATGTGTTTTTCGCCAACGGGATAACAGAGAACGATACGCATGGCAGCAAATTCTGGGAAAACAAAGGCAGTGGTGCGTCGATCATAGACATCTGGCCAAGCTCAATCGAGAAAGCCCGTGAATTGTGACAACAAAAGCAAGAACGCTCAATGGTCAGCCCCGTGCAAGACCAGCGGATCGACAGCAGCCGCAACTTGGCCTCGCCGAGACTAGCGACCTGCACTCGCCCACTAATCCGGCATCTTGCACCGCCAACCGAGTGCACCGCCAACCGACATCATTTCCGCACAAAAACCCGCCACACCGAACCGGTTCTGGCGAATAGAATACGGCTGCACTCGCATAGCGAACTGCATTCGCACGCTGATTCGGATTCCCCAGGCAATTCAAACATGAAACGCTTCTCGTATTCCCAGGCGAACTGCCGACCTTTTCAACTTCTCGTCGTTCTCGGGGCGATGTTATGGCTGGCTGCGAGTTCCGCCGTCGCCGCGCGTCCCAACGTATTGTTGATCATCACCGACGAGCACAACTTTCGCACCCTAGGCTGCTATCGCGAACGGTTGCCGCAAGAACAGGCCGAGATGTGGGGCAAAGGCGCTGTCGTTCCCACGCCCAACTTGGATCGCATTGCCCAAGAGGGAGTCTTGTGCACGCGGGCCTACGCCACCGCACCGGTGTGTTCACCCTGTCGAGCAGCAATGATTACGGGGCGATATCCCCAGAACACCGATGTCATCACCAATGACATTCCCCTGGACCGTTCCATCCCCTCGCTGGCCGATCGTCTGAATAAAGCTGGATACCGCACGACATTCATTGGCAAGTGGCACCTGGGGGGCACAGGCAAACCAGAGTGGGCACCGAAGGTTGATGGGGGCTTTCAAGACAAACAGTTTATGTTCAATCGCGGCCACTGGAAAAACTTTGCGATTGACAATGGCCTGCCAAAGGTTGGTGCTCGGGACAAAAAGAACAAACCCAGCTACGCCTTGGCCGACGCCGACAACCAAAGCTTTTCCACCGACTGGTTAACCGATCGCGCGATTGACTATGTCAGTCAAGACAGCGACAAACCGTTTCTCGCAGTGGTTAGCTATCCCGATCCTCATGGCCCCAATACAGTTCGTCCTCCCTACGATCATCGCTTTGATGGATTGAACTTTCAGCCGCCAAGAACTTACCAGCTTGATGCCTCCAAACCAGGCTGGCTAGGTGCACCGAAAAAGCATCCCGTGTTTCGCGGCCAGGACATGTCAAAGTACTTTGGAATGGTCCAGTGCATTGATGACAACTTGGGTCGCCTAGTCAAACAGTTGCGTGAGAACCAACAACTCGACAACACCTTGATCGTCATGACCAGTGATCATGGGGATCTATGCTACGAGCACGATCGGCAAAACAAAGGCAATCCTTATGAAGGATCAGCGCGCGTACCAATGATGTTGCGTCTGCCGGGCAAAATCCCCGGCGGCCAAGTCTACAAACATCCCATGGGCACCGTGGACATCACACCAACCATCATGGGCCTGCTGGGGTTAGCGGGGGATCCAGACGACGAAGGGCGCAACTTGACCGCTGACTTTGACGCCGTGGATCAACAAACTGCCCAACCAGCGGCACAGCAAGTCACATTCCTGCGCAACGCCGGCCGGGCCGCAGGCTGGGTTGCCGTTGTGGACGATCGCTACAAGCTGATCCTGTCGGTCAATGATTCCCCCTGGCTGCTAGACAATCGGGAAGATCCCGACGAGATATTGAACTTCTATCTCCGGCCCGGCACAGCTGGCGTCGCGGAACGTCTGGCAAAACAAATGCAGCAGTATGCCAAGCGGACCAATGACCCTTGGTACGATCACCCCAAGATCAAGTCAGCACTGGATGACATGCTGCGATAGTTCAACGTCGCCGAGGAAAAGCCTCATCGCGGCGCTGACTTCAGCGAATTGCTAGCACGACTGGGGAACCCTTAAAGTCATTAGAATTGACGCAACTGTCCAGGTTGCGGCGGGCCGAGAGGGCAATTTCATGAGCAACCGTTCCGCTTAGGCAATTTGGCAAAGTTTGTCGGAAGGCGAACAGTCAAAAAACATCTTTTTAAGTCCTTTTCGCCCATATTCCCTAAAGTCTTGCGTACTCTTTAAGCGGTGGCTCACCTAGTCACACTGTCAAATGTTTGCTTTGCTGTTCCCTCGCTTTTATTGTCATAGGTTTTTCCGGCCATGTCACGCTCGCTTGTCCTCGCAATCGTCGCGCTATCCAGTCTCTCCCTGACTGCCGGCAATTCTCAGGTCGCTTCGGCCCAGTGCTGTGGCCCTACTTACCGGCTTAAAACGACCACCATCATGGAACGCCAGGTGGTCACTGAAAAACGACCTGTCACCAAGACTCGCTGGGAGCCCACTGCGGTGACCACGCGACGCCCGGTCACCAAGACTCGTGAAGTCGTTCGTGACGTCACGGTCGCGGTTCCCTATACCGAGACCAGCTATCGGGACGAAAAGTACACCGTCTGGAAACAGATCGAAGAAACGACCATGCAACAGCAGCAGTACCAACAGACGGAATACGTCCAGGAAACTGCTGAACGCGAGCAATCGGTCACGACCTATCGCCCCGTGACTGAAACCACGATGGTCAACCGGCAATACACGGTCCAGCGTCCTGTCACCGAAACCAAGATGGTCAATCGCCAGTACACCGTCCAGCGTCCAGTGGTTGAGACTCACATGCAGACCCAGTACCGCACGACCTACCAACCAGAAGTCACCACCAGCAGTCGCACCGTTGACCAAGGCGGCTACGTCCCCCAGACCACGGTCACTCCCGGTAGCGTCAGCTACCAGACTCAGTACCAACGAGCGATGTATGCAACGCCTGGACCGCTGGGCATTTTCGCCCGTGTCCACGGTGGCAACGTTGTCGCTCCGGTCTACAAACCACCAACGGCTTCGACCCAGATGGTGTACAAGCCAAACTACGTTCAACAGCAGGTCGCGCAAACGTCGTACAAACCTGTCACCGAACAATTGCAAATTCCAGTGCAAGTGCAACGCACGCAGACCGAAGTTGTCACTCAGCAGGTTCCCGTGCAAACCACACGCCTGCAAACCGAAGTGGTCACCCAGCAAGTCCCCGTGCAAACCACGCGGATGGTTCCAGAAACAGTGGTCCAGAAGATCCCCTACACCGTTCAGAAACCTGTGACCAAAACGTACACACGGCAAATCCCAGTCACCTCCAAGCGGTGGGTCAGTGAAGAACGCGTGCGACGCATCCCTGTGCAAACCACCAAGACACGCTATGAGTCGCGAAAGGAAACGGTGCAGGTTCCCTACACCGATTACGTTGTCGAAACCAAGACGGTCTACAAGCCCGTCAAGGTCACCGAATGGGAATCCTATCAAGTGACCAAGTGTGTGCCCCGGCAAGTTGTCCAGCGTGTACCGATCGAGTACTACGACCCGTTCAGCCCAGCGATCAGCAGTGGTTATTCATCCTTCGGATCGTCGGTTGTTGAAACCACAGACGCTCCGCCGGCTCCCGTCCCCGCTCCGGCTCCTGTGGAAAGCAAGAAACCCGCTGTCGATGAAGGTTCAGCTGCCAACGAAACCGAAGGCGAAGCAGAAACCGACGGCAAAGGCAAAAGCGAAGCATCTGAAGAATCACTTCAACTGCTTGGCCCGAACGACGCGTAATCCGCGTCATTGGCGTGGCGAGTTTCGTCGTTTGCCAGATACCGTAGCACATTCATTCTGAACGCCGGCAGCGATCAACTGTCGGCGTTTTTTGTTGGCGACTCGGGTCAATGCGAACCCGCAGCCATTCGCGCCGCGGCCGCTCATCGCTCAATTTCTTGGCCAGAATTCGCTCGCTGGGGAGAGCGCCGGACCACGTGGGGCCGGTGAGGATCTAAACTATTTGCTCCCACCGATTCACCTTTCGCTTCAACCGGCCAATGCTGATCCTTCGACAACTCTCTGCACTGGCGATGCTGGTCTTTGTTTCCAGCCACACTCTGTTTGCCTCCCAGCCGGTGACGATTCCGCCAGCGATGACAGACCTGCTGCAGCAGCATTGTGCTGACTGCCATAGCGGCTCTTCACCTGAGGCTGAGATTTCACTTGATGATCTGCATGAGCTAAAACTCGATGATCAACTGACCGTTCTCAACGCTGCACTGGAGCAACTGCACTTCGGAATGATGCCGCCGGCGGACGCCGATCAACCCAGTTCGCAGGATCATCAAGCGCTTCTGCACTGGCTCACCGAGCAGCTCGATCAGCAGAACGCCAATCAACTTCGGGACAAGCTACGCAGGCCCGAATACGGCAACCACGTCGACCACGACGCATTGTTCTCCGGTGAACATGTCAATCGACCGGGGTTCACCGAGAACCGACGCTGGCTGATCAGTGAGTACATCTTCGATGCAAAATTCAATCGCATTCTCAACCATCAAGTCCACGTCAACATCGACGGCAAACGCCAATTCGTCACCGGCAGCAACAAACGTCGTGTGAACCTGACCAACCCCTTCTTGCTGCCAAATCATTCCGGTGTTCGCTATTACGCGAACGAAACGCTCAACGGTGGCCACTTGCTGACCATGTTGACCAATGCCAAGGAAGCTGGAGCTTACATGTTGTACTTGGCTGGACGCGATCAACGCTATCTGCCAGCGGTCACACAACTCCTTGCCTTGGAAACTCAACATGCCAAAACGTTAGCGGCTCGCGAACGATTTCTAAACCAGCATCTTGAAACGGTCTTGGTAAACCAATTTGGCAACCAACATGCAAAATTACTGCCCGCGTTTCAGCCCGTTGACGTGCCTGCACCGATCCCAAACGACGGCAGCGTCAAGAAGGCACCGTTTCATGCTGCGAACCCTGGCAACAAAGAACTGGAACTGGTCTTTCGCTCCATGCAGCGCCATCAGGCGGACGGCTTGAGCGATCAACAATTAGTCGAGCGATGTGAACGCGAATGGTTTTACCATGGCCATAATCCAAGAACAATCCAGGCCCGAATCACGTTCTTGAATAACTACATGGAAGAGTTTCGCGGGCAGATCAAACAGCATCGGTATGCTGAAAAATACAAGCCTGTTGAATACCGGCCGCTCAGCGAGTCGGAAATGCAAACGATCCAAACCACGATCGGCAAACATCGCTCCGCTGGCGATCGCTATGACGCCATCATTCAGAAATGCATGGAACAATGGCAACAAGAATTCAAACAAGCCCGAATCGATGCCGGACCGGCGGATCCAGCACTGGTAACGGAACTGGTCCAGCAATTGTTTGAAAAGATTCTCGAACGACCGCCAAGCGAAGGTGAGCAAGAGAAACACGTTGCCTTGGCAACCCACTTCCTGAACGGACTGGGAAACCAAGAAGGCGTCAAGAAACTGATCCAAACGTTGATCTTGAACACGGACTTTGTTTATCGCAGCGAGTTCGGCCAGGGAGACGCCGATCAATACGGACGCCGGATGCTGTCGCCGCGCGACGCCAGCTACGCATTATCCTACGCGCTGACAGACAATGGCCCCGATAATGAACTTCAAACCGCTGCGCGTGAAGGCCGTTTAAAGTCACGCGAAGATTACGAACGCGAAGTGCGTCGAATGCTCGCTAGACGCGACCTGTACTCGATCATCGATGAATCGGTTCACCGGCCCAACGACCTGTCTAGCTTTACCCGCATGCCGATTCGCGAGCACCGATTCATTCGCGAGTATTTTGGCTATCAACGCCTCTTGCCAATCTTCAAGGACAACAAACGATTTGGTGCCAGCTACGATGCTGCCAAACTGCGTCTGGTCTCGGAAACCGATCGCCTGGTGGATCATCTTCTGGAACAGGACCAAAACGTCTTCTATGAATTGCTAACGACTGACAAGTTTTATGTTTTCCATTCCGGAGACAACGAAGTCATGCAAGCATCGGCGGATCGCATTCGCCGCATCTACGACTACTTTAAAGACAAGAACTGGAATGAATTCGAAGTCGAGGATCTGGGGAACCACAAAGAGTTCATCGCGGCGGAAAAGATGCGTGGCATCGACGTCAGTCGCCTTTTCAAGGACCGCCGTTACAACCCACTGAACGCATTCAAGTCACAACTTGCGAGCTTTACGCTGCGACTGGATAAAGGACAGACGGCCGCGGCGCCCTACAACTCCTTTCCCGCCCATGGCATGGCCAACGCGGCCTCGCGTTACGGCGGCCGTTTCCAAAGTCCCGAAGTCGCCCGGTTCTATAACATTGACATGGCTGATTGGGATTACCAAGCCATTCAACCAGCGACCGTCCGGCATCGCAAGGGCTTGTTGACTTCGCCCGCTTGGCTGATTGCACACGCCAAGAACACAGAAACCGACCCGATTCAGCGTGGCAAATGGATCCGCGAAAAGCTGCTTGCCGGGACGATCCCTGATGTTCCTATCACCGTCGATGCCGTGATCCCAGAAGACCCGCACAAAACGCTGCGACAACGCATGGAAGCGAAGACTGGCGATCAATCCTGTTGGAAATGCCATCAACACATGAACCCGTTGGGACTGCCGTTTGAAAGCTTTGACGATTTCGGACGGTATCGCTCCGAAGAACGCTTGGAATACCCGGAAAACTTGCTCAAGAAAGTCCAAGACAAAGGTGCTCCACACGAAGACCTTCGCGACATCTACAAGACACTGCCCGTCGTCACAGCGGGGGCTCTTAGCGGAACAGGTGACAACAGGCTTGATGGCGACGTCGAGAACGCTTTTGATCTGATCGATCGACTGGCGCAAAGTGATCGCGCCAGGCAGACCATGATTCGTTATGCTTTCCGTTACTTTATGGGACGCAACGAAACGCTCTCGGATTCCAAAACGCTGATCGATGCGGACCATGCCTACCTAGAAAGCGGCGGCAGTTTTGACGAACTGATTGTCTCCCTGCTCACATCAGACTCCTTCATTTACCGCAAACCCAACCCGGACACGCTATGAGCATTCATCGACGTCAAGTATTGCAAGCGGCAGGAATCAGCCTGGGTGGCATGTCGTTGGCACAATCGCTGGCGCCCGCCCTGGCGACGGCAACCAGCCCCATCGCTGCCGGCCTTGGCCCACGAAGGTTTGTCTTCATCCGCAAATCAAATGGGGTGCGGCCCAAGGAAGTGACCCTGCCGAGCTTTTCGGATGCCCAGAAAAAGGCAGACAATGATCGTCAGCCGCTGGATGTTGATCTCGCCAATCATGACTTACCAGAATGGCTCCAGCAGCTTGAAACGCACAAGCAACATTTGTGCATCCTGCAGGGACTTTCATGCAAGATGAGCGAAAATGGGCACTGGTCGTATTCATCCGTTTTAGGAGCTTACAAATCCGGTCGCAATTCGCTGAGCGGCATTAAACGCGCCACCATTGACTTCGAGCTTGCCAAACTGTTTCCTTCGCCATTCGGACATGTTGAACTGTCGTTGACCGGCAACTACAGCACATTCCGCACCGGGATTGTCTCTGGCTATTCGGCGCCCGCTCCGCATCAACGCAATTACTGCTATGCCGATCCACAAACGGCATACAACGAACTGTTCAAGTCTGTCACCCATCCGGAGGCTGTCGATTCAGACAACCAAATGCTGGCCTTTCTGCAAGGAGAAGAGAACTTCAAAGCCGAAATGTTGGCCGGCTATGAAAAGCAAAAGCTCAGCAACCATGTGCAGTCCATTGAACAGATTCAAGAACGCAATAAGCAGCTGACTGGACTCGCTGATGTGATCAAACAGCACCTACCGGAGCTCGACGCGGTCCACGCCAATGGAGGCCAGAATGCCTCGACGCCAGAGAAGCAGCAAGCGATGACGGACATCTTGGTGGCCGCCCTGGCAACGGGCTTAACCAACGTCGTGACCTACACCATTGATGAACTTTCGACGCCAATCAAAGGACTGCCCGGAAACGAAAGTGATCACATCTCGATCCACGAACTGGGACACAATGGCGGCTATAGCGGCGTCCCAGCGGATGAGATTCGTGAAACCATTCGCGTTGGCCATGTCAGCCAAGTCGCGACCATCGTGAATAAGCTCAAGAAGATTCCCGAAGGAAACGGGACGCTGTTTGACAACACCGTGATCCTGTACTTTCCAGAAAACGGCGAAGGTCACCATAGCCATGGCACCGAAGCTCCATTTGTCATTCTGGCTGGAGACCACTGCCGCCTAGACCTGCTCGGTCGCTACATTCGCTTGCCGTACCATGGCACCGAAGGCCACAAAACCATCGGCAACTGGTACACCACACTGCTGAACGCGTATGGAAACCCCATCCAGCATTACGGGGACATGGACCTGGAAATGTCGCGGAAGAAACTTGATCAAATCGGCGCGATCAAACAGTTCATGCCCGCATAGAACACGCTGCGGTTCAACGCGTCTGACGCCCCACCGGCTCGTGTCCACTGGGCAGGCGGTGATTGGCATCGGAGATGCGACGCCAAACAACGACCGCTCCAAATAGCGATAGGCAAGATTTTCCATTGCCAAGGCAAAATCTGCCTGCTGGCGACTTGAGCTTTTCTGAAAGGATTCCGTTTGGTGATGATGCGTGATTGACTCACTGCGCTCGCTTGAAAAAAACGGTCATCCAGCGCTTTGGCACGCTAGTTGCCAAAGGATTGCCCTGCGTTCCCGCCACGCACTTTCTGCATCCCGCAACGCAGCCAGGCAATCACTTTATGGACACGACCCAATTAATCGCTGCGCAGTTAACGCTGCAGAGCCTGAGTCCGGCACGGTCACCGGGGCAAACCCTCAGCCAATCGTTTGCTGGTCGCAGCAACGATGTCTCGCAGCAAATCAGCTTTGCAGAGTTTTCCCAGCAGTTACTGCAGCAAGGCCGCTCGGAGCGACAGCCTGAACGAGCGTCGCCGACCCCAGCGGATCACCGAGAGACCCACCGCAGCGAATCTCATCCCACCAAACGCAACGACACTCCGGACGAATCACAGACGGTCCAGCACAACTCCCAACGCGTTGAACAACAACGCGAGCCCGAGCGTGAACCCCGGATCGATGAAACCGAGACCGCGCCGGAATCAGATCAGGAAACAGCCACACCGATTGGAACGCCAGGCAACCAGCCCAGCGACCCAGCGGCGGCACAACTGCCCACGGTGGTCAATGCAACGCTCTCCGTCGGTGCGGAAGTCAGTCCAAAGTCGACCGTGTCACCAGATGCTTTGCAGGTCGTCGTCGCTTCGGCGCCGAACCAGCAGGCAGCCAACCTGGACTTGCAGCCAGTCGATGTCAATCCAACCCCAACCGCTGATGGTGTTGCTGGATCTGGGGCACAGAACACGAACGGTGTCACTGACCAAGTGGCTCCGCCGCCCGCAACAACGCCACAGACTCTGACGGCTGAAACGGCAGGGGCGTTACCAACTGAAGCGACGTCTGACGCTCAGGCAACACCTGGCAGCACCACTGCGGCACCGCTGGAGTCCAATCAACAGCAGACACAGCCAACGATCACGCAACAGACTCAGGCAATGGCCAGCGCCGACGCTGCCGATCAGCAGGCACTGCAGAACGACGACAATGAACTGGCCGGCACCGGGAACGCCGGTTCGGATGCCGCCACCAGTAGCGAACGCTCCGAGAACGGAAACAACCTTAGCTTTGGATCGGGCCAGCAGCAGGGAGCCAACAACGCCGCAGCAGGCTCCGCTGGCCAAGCAGGCAGCAACTCCAGTTCAGCACAGGCCTCCTTTGCTGACAACATCACACTGCCGATGACGGCCGCCAGCAGCCAAGCGACAAATACCAGCGCAGGTGGCAAGCCAGTCCCGGGGGCGGCGACTCTCCACCTCGACTCGCTGCTCTCAGGATCGCCTACCAACCAAGCGGTCGATCAAGCGATGAAGACCCTGCGCCATTCCGCTTTGGAAAGCATTCGCAATGAAGGCAAAGAGGTGCAACTAGAGATCGCGCCCAAACATCTCGGTGCGTTGAAGGTTCAGGTCAGACAAACGAGCGAAGGCCTCGAAACGCAGATCATTGCCACCGAACGAATGGCCAGCGAGTTGCTTAACGGTAACCGAGATCAACTGGCTCAGGCACTCCAAGAACTGGGCTATGACTCAGTGGAAGTTGACATTCGCCATCAGGGAAGCCAGGCCGAGGATGCTTGGCAAGACACATCCGGCGGCGATCAACCAAGCGCATTGCAAACCCATTCAATCGACCAACCCAAACGTTCCCCTCAAGATCGCCCCGACGAAGCGGGCGGCCTGAACATTGTTGCCTAACCCTTAAGACGGAGAAAAATCGCCATGGAAGGCATTACCTCTCAAGCAGCATCGATCGACTACTTTCAGCTGCTGACCGTTCAATTACAGAACCAAGATCCGATTGATCCGGTCGATCAAGAAGGATTCATCAACGACCTGACCCAGTTTTCGATGCTAGAAGGCATTGAAGGACTGAACGCCTCATTTGGCGAGTTTCTAAAGCTCGGCCAATTGACACAAGGCGTTGACCTGATTGGCAAAACCGTGGACTTCCATGATCCAGCGACTGGGCTGACAGGATCCGGGACGGCAAGCGAAATCTTTACCGTCGGCAATGAAATTCAGGTCCTGGTCGATGGTCAAACCGTCGGGCTCGATCAGATCACTCGCATCGCAGAAAACGGTGCCTAAACCTCTGTCAAACAACGAACGAGCCGCGATTCAATCCCGCCGAATCTGGCTCGTTCTCTTCCGATTCCGTTCGTCAACATTTAACCCAAAGACCCAGAAATGACCCGAGCACTGATGACCGGTATTACCGGACTGCGCGCACACCAACAAAAACTTGACGTGGTGGCGAATAACCTCGCCAACATGAACACCGTTGGCTTCAAGCAACAAAGCACGGTGTTTTCCGACATGCTTTATCAACAACTTCGCTCCGGTAGCGAAGGGGACGCAAACTCCGGTGGCATCAACCCTAAAGCCATCGGATCAGGTGTCAAGGTTGCTCAGATCACGCGAAACTTTAATCAAGGCGCCCTGGAAACCACTTCACAGCCCTTTGATTACGCCATGAACGGAGAAGGGTTCTTTGTGCTGAGCTCTCCCGTCGGCGGTCAAGACGTTTACACACGAGCAGGTGCCTTTGGCGTTGACTCTGAAGGACGGCTCGTCGATCCAGGAACAGGATTCTTGGTCCAGCGTATCGGGGACATGGGAGAAGGGATTAACGGCGGATTGCAGTTCCAAACCGCCGGTGATGACTCCATCCGTGTGCCGATCGGTGAAACCATCTCTGGCGCGGTCACGGAACTGATGCAAATCAATGGTAACCTACCAGCGAACGCTTCAGAACCGATCGCCGGAGTGATTTCTCTAAGCGCTCCACTGGAAGTCGGCGCCGTTGCCGCCACAGGTGCCGACACTCTGGCCTCGCTTGACATCAGCACCGTTGCCTACGTCCCCGGAGACACCATCGAATTCTCAGGAACCAATCCCGATGGAACAGCCTTCGCTGGCTCGGTTGCCGCCGATACAGCGACGGTTCAAGACTTAGTGGACTCCATCAATGCTGCGGTCACCGACGCCACCGCTGCCCTGCTTGCCGATGGCACTATCTCACTGACGTCTGATAACACGGGCGAGAACCTGATGAGCATCACGCTCACCGACGGCGTCGCCAACACAGGGCTGAGCAACTTTGGTGCCGTCGGTTTCATTGAAACCATCGAAGGATACAACGGCGATTCATTTGAACTCATCTCCGAGGTGGTTGGCCCGCAGGGTGAAGCACACGAGTTAGCGCTGCTGTTCACCAAGGACACGCCCAACACTTGGACAGTGACTGCCAACATCGATCCGTCCGTCGGAACCATGGTCGATGACACCGTCGGCAGTCTAACGTTCAATGAGGATGGCTCGTTTAACTTTGCCGGTGGCCTTGGGACCGATGACGCAAACTTGGTCGTCCTGTTTAACGGCTCATCGGTCAACCAAACGGTGTCGATGGACCTGTCTAGCCTCAGTCACTACGCTTCAGCCTATAACGTCAATGTCGATCAAGATGGAATCCCCGCAGGTGTGATCACGACCGTCAACGTGACGACACGCGGTGAATTGATGGGGATTGCGTCCAACGGTCGAATCGTCCCAGTGGCCCAATTAGCAGTCGCCAACTTTGACAACGTTCGCGGCTTGGTTGCAGAAGGCGACAACTATTACACCCGCGGACTCGCCAGTGGCGAACCGATGGTCGGTAGCGGCGAAACAGGTGGTCGCGGCCAGATCATTGGCGGTCAACTGGAGCAGTCCAACGTGGATATCGCGCAAGAGTTCACTCAGCTGATCATCGCCCAGCGTGGCTTCAGTGCCAATGCTCGTACGATCACCGTCTCTGACGAAGTCCTGGAAGAACTCACCAACATCGTGCGTTAGTCCAGTTAGCTAACCTCACCACAAACAGGAATCTATTGGTTCCTGTAGTGTGTGGGCCCTAGTTGCACTGCCGGTGAATTGGCAGGCTGACCGATCGGGCGAAAACGCGATGACGTGCCAGCCTGCAGCGGAGCAGAGTAGGCCGGCAATGCGTCCTGTGGCACCGTTTTCTCGATCGAAACGCCCGGCGCGGGACTCATGGGCTGGTTGGTAATCTGTGCGATGTTGACAACCTGAGCAGCATCCTGAGGCATCACGAACAAATTGGGATCTCCGCCAAGGATTTGATTGACCATGTAGCGTCCCACCTCGATCCGCAACGAGAGCGGTGGACCGCCAACGGGGGCCAAGATCAAATCAACTTGATGCGGCAGCGCACAACCAATGTCGTCGAAGTACTCATGCCGAGCCGAGTGACTCTCCGCCACCAACGCTCCGCTGGCCGAATACACATACTGATCGGTCACATAACCCAACGCAGAATCGATCCAGTAGACGCGGCGCATCGTGCCCGCCGGTTGGACCAGTTGGCAGTGTATCTCTAGCTTGCCATCACCACGGACCGTTGGACCAGAGATCACGGTGTTGGGATCAATTTCAGCCAAGCCAAAAGCATCGGCAATCCACATCGGCTCGATGGGCAACACAGAACGCTGAGCAACATGCTGATACGATTCATGATCAGCGAAATACAGCGTGCGTTTCATCATCATCCCTTCAGGGACTTCAAACCAAAAGACCTGGTCGTTGCTGCCAATGTCGACCATGTCTGTCACCATTAATGGCGGCGAAGCCTTAAGCCGAAATTGACGAGGACGTTGGAGCGCGATCGATGCGGTCAGTTTTGGCAAGGAAGGCATTGAACGCACTTCCATGAACCCTTGATTGGTGGACAGCTGAGTGATCGCTCCGGTTCGGTTGACTGCCGCAATGACATCGCTCAATGCGGGAGCCACCGGGGCGTTCCAAACCACTGGCGATTGCTGGAACGTCGTGGCTGGACGGTTCAAGCAGGTTGCCCCACCGCCACAAAACGTGGCCATGACCATCAAAATCACTGCGGAGGCTCGCATCCTTGCAGAGCAATTCATTCCAATGGCTCCTGTTGCGTGTCCGCTAACTCAGCCTCGTCGGGCTGTTCTTCAACTTGTTCGTCTAGTTGTTCTTTGGGCGTGGTGTCAGAGAGAGACTCGCCAGATTCTGATGCTTCCATTTTGTCGCCTTCGGAATCAGCTTGCTCTGTGACGTCTTCGGGTGCGACGATCGACTCGCGAGGCTTTGCCGCCCCAGCATTCTCTACAGCGGGCTCCTGCAAGGCTTCGATCTGTGATTGCTCGCAATACAGCAACTCGGAGAGCGCTTCGCTGAGCAATTCTGATTCATCGCGAGAAATTTGGCACTCAGGAATCTCGATCAGCGTTCCCTCGCTATCCACGATGATCGCCAACATTTTAGGCTCAGCGTCGGATGCTGAACTGTCCGCTAATCGAACCATCCGCCGGCGCAACAAGTTCAGTGCCAGCAGGTAGCGTAGTTTGTTGTGCTCACCTTCGTGATGCGCCGAATCCTCCATCTGATGCAGGAGGTTGACCAGAACTGCTTTTGGGGCGGCAACCAGCTTCTGCTGCCCCTTTTCCGGGATGCGGCATTTCCAATAGCCGATACAGCCCTCCGGCGGCCCTTCCCAGGCGGAGTCGCTGATATCGATTCGCTGGACATTCTCGTCACCATCGACCACAGCGCTGTAATACCACTCGCCCTCGTTCAAGGGGCGATTTTGCAGTGAGCACTGCCGCGTCGAGCGAGAAACTTTGTAATCTCCAATCATGGTTTGGCTTGTAGCAAACCCCCGGCGGCAACGCAAAGCCGAGTCGCACAGATTTGCTCAGCTGTTCCACAAAAAGCCGCACTCAATTCAGCGATCGAACTCCACCGCAATCCGCCCCGCCGGCGCGATTGGAACGCCAACCGGCAGAGGGCCCAGGCGACCCTCTCGACTTCCCCAGCGCTGCCCAGACTAAGTGCCAGCATGACCCACCCAGATGGCGAAATAGCGACCGGGAACGTCGGAGAACACGCCCAATCGGCATGGATTGAATCCGTTTTCATCGACAACGGGAAACTCCACAACTGTTTCGTGTCTTTGACCAGGGTGGTAAGTACTTTGGGGCTGCGTCAAACGTTCCGAAAATGGCATGATGCTGACGACTTTCCGCCTGCCACGGAGCGTCGGCTGGCCGCCAATCCAGCAATTCTTAACACCGCGATGAATGCCCTCAGGTTGCCACAGCGGTCTAATCGACGACAATAACATGGCGTGATTTGCAACTTGGTGTTCGCACCGACAGCTTTTCAACTTCTCTTCTCTCCCTCGGCTCTGGTCAATGATGACATCTGCATTGAAACCACGATTTGCCTCCAGCTTTCGATCTGTGTTCGGCATTCGATCTGCATTCAGACTTCGCCCCTTCACGCGTCCCGGGATCCTGGGATTGGCTAGCGTGATGACGACCTGTTTGATACTGACGGCAAGTCCTGTGCTGGCTCAGAACGCCAAGAAGAAACCACCGCCGAAGCAGGCCCCGCCAAAGATCAGACTTCCCGAGAGTGTTCGCACCAAGCCTGGCAAGCTGATGAATGTCCCTCCGGTTGACCGCAAAAGTCGCTCGGAACTGGAACTGGCGGCTTCCAAACTGGACGATCTGATTGAATCTAAATTGGCTCAGAAAGGTCAGACCCCAAATCGGCTGGCGTCGGACGAAGTCTTTTTGCGCCGTGTGTATCTGGATGTTGCTGGACGCATTCCAACGCTTGCCGAAACGACACGCTTTCTTGATTCGACCAATCCCGAAAAACGCGTTGAGTTGATTGATCGCCTGTTAAGTAGCCCAGACTACGTCAGCAATAATTACAACTTCTGGGCGGACACGTTGCGGTTGGTCAATCGACCACAACCGAACATCGTGGCCGAGCCGTTCATGGGCTATGTCAAAGAGGCGATTCGCAGCAACAAGCCCTACGATAAATGGGTTTATGAGATGCTGACGGCCGAGGGCAAAATCTGGGACAACCCAGCAACCGGGTACCAGCTTCGCGACGATGGCATGCCGTTACCGTACATCGACAACACCGTGCGTGTCTTTTTGGGGACACAGATTGGTTGTGCTCAATGCCATGACCATCCCTTTGACCAATGGTCTCAGTACCAGTTCTACGAATTGGCAGCGTTCACGGCTGGCACACGCACGCGAATCAAACGCGGTGATCCAGGGTTTGAAAAAACCAATCCCGCAAACGCGATGATCAATGAAGCCAGAAAGCATTATCCACAGGGTCGAGTTCCGGGCGCGTTCCAGCGAATGATTCGCGCCAACTCGTACAAGGTCTCCGAGGTCAAAGCCAATCTGAAATTGCCTCATGATTATGCCTACGGTGACGCCAAACCCAACTCCATTGTCGAGCCAGAAGTGCTTTGGGGTGAGGTTCCCTCCAAGGCCAAGAACGCGATGCCAAGAACGCAGTTCGCCGCCTGGGTCACCAGTCCAGAGAATGAGCGATTCCACAACACCATTGTTAATCGGATGTGGAAACGCTTCATGGGCGTGGGGATGGTGGAACCGATCGATGACTTCCGTGACGAGAACATCAACGCCAACGAAGAGGCAATGGCACACTTGGGCGAGGAACTGATTCGATCCGGCTACAACCTGCGTGATTTGACTCGCATCATCCTGTACTCGCGCACCTATCAGCGGATTGCGACCGATTACTCGCTGACCAGTGGCGAACCCTACTATTTTCCCGGTCCAACCATTCGCCGCATGACCGCAGAACAACTGTGGGACTCGTTGCTGACAATGTCGATCCGCAACACCATGCCGTTCCAGCGACCGACAGCACAGCAAATGAAGCCCTACCTGGATGTTGACTTCACCAAGTTGACCTTTGCCAGCGCAAAAGCTCAGAGCGAGAAATTCGGCGAGACTTACTTCCTTGGCAAGTACAACCGTGAAATCCTAAAGAAGCATGGTTACAAAAGCCGTGTGCTGTGCCGAGCCAGTGAACTGCCATCGCCCTCCAAAGCGGATTCGTTCCTGCGTCAGTTTGGCCAAAGTGATCGAGAGACCATCAATGGTTCTGCTGAGGAAGCGACGGTTCCGCAAATCTTGTCGATGTTCAACGGTCCTATCACACACGTCATGCTGGAACCCGGTTCGGTCATGGTCGACACGGTGCTGGGAATTGACGATGTTCGCGGCCGGGTCGAGGCAGTGTTCCTGTCCGTTCTAACCCGTAAGCCAACGGCGAAAGATCGGATCGCTGTTGCCGGCGAGTTCAATAAGGTGCGAAATCGAAATGTTGCTTATGGCAACATCATTTGGGCGCTTCTGAACACTCGCGAATTCTTATTCATTCAATAGTCATCCACTCGCAATGTGCCCGCCAATTGTTGGCGGGCGACTGATTGCCAAACGAAACTTCCACGCCTCATCAAACAGTCCTATGTCACGAATTGAATACACCGGTGAAGATCGACGTAGCTTCATGCGTAGCGTCGCCTCGCAATGCCTGGGCGTTACCTTTGCAGGCGGATTGGGCAGCAGCCTGGCGATGAACCAAGCTGCCGCAGCGCCCACCGCCAGCGGAAAAGCCAAGCACATCATTTATCTGTTCATGGAAGGTGCGATGACGCACCTGGACACCTTCGACCCCAAGCAAGGCGTTGCCGAAGCCGGGGAGACGAAACCGATCCAAACACGCGTTCCCGGCGTCATGTTTGGCAACCTGTTTCCCAAGCTGTCATACCTGGCCGGCGCGATCGCTTGCGTTCGGTCTCTGAATACCGAAACCGGCGCGCACGACAAAGGCCAGTACCTTATGCGGACGGCCTACAAGAAACTCAACAGCATTCAGCACCCCAGCATGGGCGGCTGGATGCTGAATGATAAAGGCAGACTGAATCGCGAACTGCCCGGCAATTACGTGATCGGAAATACCAACCGCCACCCCGGCGCTGGATTCCTAGAGCCCTCGCTGTCGCCGGTCCCGATCGCCAACCCAGCCAACGGCATTCAAAACATCAAGCTACCGGCGTACCTGCCCGACCAGCTGTTCCAACGCCGCCTGGAACTGGCCGATAAGTTTGATACGGCATTCCAAACGCGGCACCGCAAGAATCCCAAAATCGAAGCCTACAATCAGCTTTACGACGAAGCCCGTACGTTGATGGGAAGCGATCAGCTGAAGGTCTTCGATATCAAAGAGGAAGACCAAAAGGTCCGCGATGCGTATGGCAATAATCCGTTGGGCCAAGGTTGCTTGCTGGCGCGACGACTGGTGGAAAAAGGAGCTCGCTTTGTCGAGGTCAGCTATGGTGGCTGGGACATGCACCAGGACATTTATGGTCGCTTGCCAGAGAAAGCCAAGATTTTGGACGATGCGCTGGGAATCCTGCTCAAGGACCTTCATCGCACCGGATTACTCTCTGAAACACTGGTCGTGCTGACGACTGAGTTTGGCCGTAAACCAAACATCAATGCGAACGTTGGCCGCGACCATCACCCGGGCGTGTTCAGTTCGCTGTTGGCCGGTGCCGGGATTCAAGGGGGACAGGTCTACGGGGAAAGCGACGCCAAAGGCTCCTACGTCAAGAAAGACGGTGTTTCGGTCAGCGATTTCAACCGAACCATCGCCGCCGCTGCCGACCTGCCCTTGGATAGTGAGCAAGTCGCTCCCAATGGCCGGCCATTTAAAATTGGTGGTGACGGGGACCCCATCGCAGCACTGCTTGCCTAGCACGATGCAGCAAGTCGCTGTAACCGCGACTCAGTGCAGGTGTCCAGAGCCATCGCCCTGGACACCAATGATGCTGGCACTTCATCAAACGCCACTCAGACTCCGAAGCAAAGCACGCCAGGGCGCAGGTCAAAACTGCGCCGTAACCTGTGCCCGCTTGCCTTCGTTCGAACCCCTGCGTTTCACTGCTTTAAATAGCCCAGCGAGACCAAGAATTCGTCCAATTGCTTGATGGTCTGGTGATAACGACGATTGGCTTCGGCCCGTTTTTCACCTTGCCCACGCCCGGCGTTGAAGAAGCCATGTGGCTGCCCTTGATACGTCATCAACTGGCAGCGATTGCCGTTGTCCTTCATCAACTTCTGATACTCTACCACGGTCCAGTAGGGCACTGCACTGTCATTGGTTCCATGAAAGATGACGGTCGGAGCAACGCCCTTGGCGACATGATGAAAGGGCGAAAGCTGTTTGGCCAGACCGTCGCAACGTCGATCGATGTCGGCCAACTTTTCTGCAGGAAACTCGTTTTCTTGGCCGTCGATCGCAGCCAGGGCCACCGCGGGATTGAACAGCAACATCGCGTCTGGCGTTGATCGGTAATCCAGAAAGTCTCCATCTTCAAAGCCCTTTACCGTTCCAGTCGCTGCGGCCAAGTGACCGCCGGCAGAGCCGCCTCCTGCAGCGACTTGTTTGGGATTGACCCCCAATCGCTTGGCGTTGGCACGCACCCAGCGCAGTGCGGCTTTCGCGTCCGCCAGGCATTGCTGAGGCAACACCTGATGGCGGGTTTTAACTCGGTAATCAACCGTGATCGCTACCATGCCGCGTTTGGCAAGATGAACGCAGTGTGGATAGAACTGTCCAGGCGTGCCAGCATTCCAGCCACCGCCAAAGAAAAACACTGCCGCGGCGCGAGAGTCTGTGGGCTGATGATTCGGCGGCGTAAAGATCCACGCTTTTAATTCGACATCGCCAACGGTGCGATACACCTCGACCGCGGACGCATTCATCTGTGGCGGATAAGTCCAGCTGGTCGGGGGCTCTGGTGGATCCGATGCCAACACTGGATCCGCTGCCAACACAGGGTTCGCAAGGCAAACCAAAGCCAACAGGACAAGCGACAGAAAACGCACCATGATCAAACTCCATTGAATCGTTCAGGGAAGGAAAGGGAGGGGAGGGAAACTGGACCAGCGCTGTGTCAAACCCGAGTCATGACACGAAACAGAAAGCGGACCAATAAGATTAACGAGGCATAGATCAGCAGAACGAAGTTCAAGATGAATCCTTGGATCAGGGTCGTCACGGTTGCTCCGATGTAGGTTTGAACAGCCAAGTCCCCGCTGTACCCGAACTCGCCCAAGAATGCCTGTGAAAGCACCACCGCTCCCATGCCACACACCAAATCCAGATAAGCCGCGACCGGCACCAAGATCGTGATAATGATCCGTGTCCCATAGACCACCTTCAATGTCGATGAGATGGTTGGATTCTTCCGGAATTCGCGGAACCGGGTCCCATAATCCAGCGCGGTGTATCCGATGGCAAACAGAAGGACTCCGGTGATCATGCCCAAAAGCGCCGCATCCAGCCCCATCAAACCCCAGAAGAAACTGGGCAGGCAACTGATCCCACAGATCAAGAACCAGCGGGTGGCGGTGCGCGGTAACGAGGCGGGCGCGTACTGCTGACTTGCCTGAGCGGTGGAAAAGGGATCCTGGCCGACGGCGTCATCACCGGTTGTCAACGGCGCCTGATATGGATTGATTGCTTCGCTATCAGACACAATGCCACTCTCATTCTTCATTGATTCAATACGAACGACCCTTTCGAGCCATTCAACGTTCAGTCTGCGGGAATCGAGGCGCGGCGAAATCTCTTGCATAGAAACTCACCCGCTTAATCAAATGTTCTCGCCGTCGCATCATCATACCTCGAACCCTGATTCAGTGGTTCCAATGGCGGCGCAAAACATGCTAAGATGAGACGAACGATTTTGGCTGAGCCAAGTCGTGAGGATCATTCGTC
This sequence comes from Stieleria bergensis, assembly GCA_007745635.1. Lineage (GTDB taxonomy): Bacteria > Planctomycetota > Planctomycetia > Pirellulales > Pirellulaceae > Stieleria > Stieleria bergensis. Next base: position 2,955,919 of record CP036272.1, on the reverse strand, counting down.
TCTCCGCTGAGCCGCGCTCTGCTTGCAAGGGGAACGACGACTGAGACAATCCCTACGGGCACACAACCAATCAGCAGAGCGTCATCACATGGAAGGAAGGAACGCATGAACGCAGCTCCAAATCAAGCAGCAAGCGGTAGTTCAGGTGGCGACAATCACGCAAAATGGCTGACCCCGGCGATCTTTGGCTCGATCGTTCTGGCGTTTCTCTGCGCCTTTTTGGCCCCTGATTTTGCCGCTAGCCTGCATCTTGGCGGTGAATTGTTTTTGCGAATGCTGAAGATGCTTGTGGTGCCACTGGTGTTCACTTCGGTGATGTGTGGCGTGCTTGGCATGGGAGACGTCCGCAAGCTGGGACGCCCCGGTGCAGCTGCGGTGGGCTACTACTTGATGACGACAGTGATCGCAGTCATTCTGGGCTTGTTGGTTGTAAACGTTTTTCAGCCTGGCAAAATGACGCTGACCGCTGATCAAGAAGAAAAGTTGGTCAGTGCAGCCGAAAAGAACTCTCGTGGCAAGATTGGCAAGTACCTCTCTGAAGAAACGGGACTGAGTGCCTCGGAAGTTCAACGCGTGTTGGCGCCGCTTCCTGAAGGCCAACCAGAATCACCACCGTCGGTCACGATGATCGTGGAGAACTTGGTGCTCATGTTAGTCAGCGACAACTTATTGGCAGCCGCTGCCGATCAACAGTTGCTGCCGATGATTGTCTTTGCCATTGCCTTTGCAGCGATGCTGACCACGATGCGCGAAGACGTCAGCAGTTTGACCAACTTGGTGACCCAGTCCAATGCGGCGCTGATGAAATTTGTCATGCTGCTGATGTACCTCGCTCCCATCGGGATCTTCTGTTTGGTTGCCTCCAGGTTTGGAGAAGCGATGTCCAATGGGAGTGAAGCCTTTTGGGCCGAGCTGCGGCAGATCGGTGGTTACTTCATGACGATCATTGCCGGCCTAGGCATTCACGCATTAGTCGTCTTGCCACTGATTTATTACATCGTGCTGCGCAAGAATCCGTTCCGTTACTTGCTGGCGATGGCCAAAGCACTGCTCACAGCGTTCTCCACTGCCAGCTCATCGGCCACGCTGCCGATCACTCTGGAGTGCGCCGAAGAAGCGGGCGTTTCTAAACGTTCGACTGAATTCGTCGTCCCGCTGGGCGCCACCATCAACATGGACGGCACGGCGTTGTATGAAGCCGGTGCCGCACTGTTCATCGCTCAGGTCAGCGGTGCTGATCTATCCCTGTTCCAGCAGCTGATCATTGCGGTCACGGCAACGCTGGCTGCGATCGGAGCAGCAGGCATTCCCGAAGCAGGCTTGATCACGATGCTGATTGTCCTGAACGCAGTTGGACTGCCACTGGAATACATGGGCTTGATCTTATCGGTCGACTGGTTGCTGGATCGCTTCCGAACAACCGTCAATGTGTTCGGCGACAGCGTGGGAGCTGCGGTGGTCGAAAAAGCGATGCCAGCATCCTAGCGGCCCAGCGAAGCGTCTCATCCTAGCAGCCCAGCGAAGCACGGCACCCTGGCTCAAGCAGGCCAGGGGCAATAACAAGCGGGCTATTCCTGAAATTCGCGATGCGGCAGTCGCCAATCGTACCTTAACGCTGCGATGCGAAAGACAACGATGAAGGCTGTCGCAATCACGACCGCATAACGCTGCAACCCTGGCATGGCTTGAAGCAGCAAATACAGCCACGCACCGCTAAAGGCACAGGTCGCAAACATTGGCGCCGGGCGAAACAAACTCGGCACTCGATTGCAAATGATGTCGCCGATCACACCGCCAAAGGTTCCCGTGATCACGCCGAACAAGGCGGCAATGAAATAGCTGGTTTCGGCTGCTAATGCTGATTCAACGCCGGCGATCGTAAACAGCCCCAACCCCAACGCATCGGGAATGCGCAGCCAAGGTTCGGTCTTATGTGTGATGCGCGGAAACATCGATCCAGCGACCGCAATCGCAAACACCACGATCGGATAGTTGTAATGGTGGATCCAAAACAGCGGGGTGCGATCAAGACATAAGTCGCGGATCGTGCCACCACCAAACGAGACCACTAAGGCCAAGCTATAGGCGCCGACAAGGTCCATCTGGTGGCGGTGCGCTAACAGCACACCATACACGGCGCTGGCGATCACAGCGGCAAGTTCAAGTCCCTGGAACATCTGGCAACTTCAAACCATCTGATTGAAAAACACGGCCGATGCGGCTTCGCATTGACAACATGCGGCGGATTGATAAATGATCATCCCCAAAGCGACAAGCCGACCTTAACAAGTTTGAAGCCCTGGCAGCATCAGCGGGGCAGGGGATCGCACAACGAGCAGCGATCGGCGGAAAGCGGCGTCTTGACCGTCACCCCAGTGAATCAATCGCGGCGAAAAAAACGGCGAATCAACCGACGCTCTTTGCGACGCGACGATAGACCGTTTCAACCGCTTTGGCTTCTTCACCCTGTGGAGAAACGTTGTACGCAATCACCGTCAATTCCTGGGACGACACGAGCGAATACACCGTGCGCCATCCCCATTGCGGCAGCCCTGATCCCACATCGTAATGACCAAGCACGTCCATCCCTTGGGCTGTGGGATCGCCCTGGGAGCTCATCAAGGCATAATTCATGTGGAAGCTATCGAACCAGCACACTTGATACTGCTTGCTGACCGTATTGAAGGTCATAAGCTCTTCTCCATGTCGCGGCTTGGCCTGGATTTCCGATTCATAACTGTGACGAAGGAAACGCTCGTTTAGCAAGGCATCGAACTGGCCATGGATCGCCGATTCGTCCGCCAGCTTGCCTGGCTCCAGCCACGTCCGACAAGTTCCCTGCCAGGGACCGCACAACGCACGTAAAAACTCTTCGGGAACCATCGACTTCTCACGACCAAAAGGTTGGGAACAATCGAAACAGGAACGACGGCAAGCAAGTCTTCTGCGGCACGCGCAGCGGAGGCTCGATCACCCCTGCATTGTATCACTCACCTGGACCGGCAATCACCATCATCCGCTCAGTGTCCGAGCATTTCGCGATCGCCGGGCGAACGTTTCCCCCTAGCGTCAAACTGGCAGCAATCCGCCCAGCCTGTGAAACGCGGCGACGACGGCCAAAGAGAAGCGAGCAACAACCGGACGGGTCCATACGCGACACTGTTCCATACGCGACACTGTTCCATACACCTGACTGGCCCCAGCAAGCGCCCCTCTGCCGGTTTGGAACCCGACACTGCTCGCCGGGCAGATGCTCCACTGCTTGACAGAATCTGCACCAGCGACCATTCTATTTGAGACTGATTCTCAACTTGTCAGTCCGACACAATGCGCGACGGGGGCTGGTCAAAACAGCCGGTCTTTTGCAGTGTTTTCTGCCATCGCTGCATCATTGAGTTGCCCCAATCACCTCGCTTCGAACCGAAAACGCTCGTGTCAGTAGACGATCAGCAGCCAGATCCCTCACTGGGCCATTCACCGGACCACTCCTCAGGTCGCCCGATGACCTCTTTTCGGCCCGGGACGATGCAATGCCTGGAACTTCATGCCGAGGGCTTGGATGCCGTTCGCTTGAAACGTCTGGGGATCTGCCAAGGTCGTTTGCTGGAACTCATTGGGCCCGGAGATCCGATGATCTTGCGTATCGGCACGTCGCAAATCGGCCTCTCACGGCGACTCGCATCGTTGGTGCTTGTGCAGCCAGTCGAACCAAACCGCCAAGACGCTGCCAGCCAAGACTAAGCCAGCCAAGACGCTGCCCACTGATCCGATTGCCCCGCTGATCCCACGAACTTGAGTGCCCCTGTGACCACAGTAGACGACGTCCCGGCGACTGAACCGTCAACCGGCAACGAGCAGCAATCCAAGACGGTCCTGCTGGTTGGTAACCCGAACGTTGGCAAGACGTCGTTATTTAATGCCTTGGCGGGCCTGAGAGCCAAGACCGCCAACTACCCCGGCGTCACCGTGGACCTGCGTGTCGCAGCGATTCAGGTTCGTTCGGTCGATAGCGATCCGCATTGCCAAGCCAGCGCGGACCTTGATTTGGTTGACCTGCCTGGCTTGTACAGCATGCAACCGGCCAGCCCGGAAGAAGAAGTGGCGGCCAAGTGTTTGCGCGGCGAGTTCCAAGGCCGCATGGATCATTCGCCGGACGCGGTGGTGGTGGTCGTCGACGCGACGAATCTCTCGCGAACCTTGGTGGTCGCCAGCGAAATTCTAGAACTGAACCTGCCGACGATTGTTGCCGTCAATTTGATCGATGCGGCGCAAGCGGCGGGCACTGAAATCAACATTCAGGAACTTAGCAACCAGCTTGGCTGTCCGGTTGTCCCAGTGAGCGCCCGCAAGGGCAACGGCTTGGACACATTGCGTGAGACGATCTACGACACCGTCAAACCGGACGAGGTCGCACTGCCGATCGCTCGTGCGTCCTGTGTCGCGGGCTGCACCGGTTGTCCGTTCGCGGCCCGATTCGACTGGGCCGATCAGGTCGCTGGATGCTCGACGGAGAGTCGCAAAACGGTCTCACGAGACCTGACCTGGATTGACAAAACACTGACCTCGCCGCTGCTCGGTCTCGCCGCTTTGCTGACGGTCATGCTGAGCGTGTTTTTCATGATCTTCTGGGTCGCGAACTACCCGATGCAGTGGATTGAGATGGCCTTTGGATACATTAGCGAGACGGTGGCGGCGCTGATTCCCAGCGGCCCAGTGGCCCTTTGGCTGTGGTTCCCCTTGGCAACATTGCTTTCACTGGCGGTGTTTGCGGGCGCCTATCGGCTAAATGAAATGAAGTGGACACGCTGGTCAACCGGGACCGCCGTTGCTGTGTCCCTTTTGATCGGAATGCTCCCGCAGGCTGACTTTCACTCATTGGCGGTCGATGGCGTCATCGCAGGAATTGCTGGCGTGGTTGTTTTCTTGCCCCAGATCTGCATCCTGTTTTTCTTCATCACCTTGCTGGAAGATTCAGGTTACATGGCCCGTGGTGCGTTCGTCATGGAACGCCTGATGCGCAGAGTTGGCTTGCCCGGCAAGGCCTTTGTGCCAATGTTGTCAGCTCATGCCTGTGCGATTCCCGGAATCATGTCCACGCGCACGATTGAAAGTTGGCGAGACCGGTTGGTGACGATTCTGGTGCTGCCGCTGCTGACCTGTTCGGCTCGCTTACCCGTTTACGTCATGGTTGCAGCGTTATTATTTGGTGACAGCCCCGGCAAAGCGGCAATCATGTTCGCCGGTGCGTACTTACTGGGGCTAATCGCGGCCTTTGGCACAGCGTTCTTGCTAAAGAAAACCGTTGTCCCCGGAGAAGCGGCGCCACTGGTCATGGAACTTCCCAGTTACCGGCTTCCCAGTTTGCGCAACGCCTTGTTAACGATGCTGGATCGCGGCACGATTTTTCTGCGTCAAGCCGGAACAACGATCCTGTTGATCTCGGTGGTGCTGTGGGCGTTGGCAACGTATCCCAAGATTCCAGAGGCACAGTTGCCGGTAGACGAACGCCAGCAAGCTCAAGCAGCGCTAGAGTATTCGGCTGTCGGGCGGATTGGCCAGACGATCGAACCGGTGTTTGAGCCGCTTGGATTTGATTGGAAAATCGACATCGGCATCATGACTTCGTTCGCCGCTCGAGAGGTCCTGGTCTCCTCGCTCTCGATCGTCTATGGACTGGGAGAGGACGCGGCCGAAGACACTGACTTGCTGGTGGAGACATTGGCTCGACAGACCAAGCCCGATGGATCGCCGGTCTTCACCACTGCCACGGGATTAAGCTTACTGGTGTTCTTTGTCTTGGCCATGCAGTGCTTGCCAACACAGGCTGTCACAAAACGAGAAACTGGCAGCTTGAAATGGGCCATCGTCCAATTCTGTTACATGACAGGACTGGCTTATGTCGCCGCCCTGATGACCTACCAGACGCTGGCAGCGTTGGGGTTCGCTTAGTCGTTGGCGGCGCGCCACTTCAGCGAGGCGTGGAGCTTAAAGACAAGTCTGCCAGCTGTCCTTGCTGGCGACTTTCGAACGTTCAGCGTCCGCTACGACGCTTTGAAGCGTTTGGGTAGTGAGAACGTGTAGATCACTGTGATTGCACCCGTGCTCAAGACCATCCACGGAAACCATTCCGGTGGCTCAAAGGTGATCGTACTTTGCCCGTCAACGGTCGACGGATCGAGAAACTCTCGTGCCGTTGACCCTCGACTGGTGTAAATATCAGCGCTCTCGATGACCAAGGTTTCAATCCCAATGATCATCGCCATCACGCCGGCTGCGATAAAAATGGCTCGCCACATTGTTCCGTACCTGGGAGGTTGCGTTTTGTGAATTCCATCAATCCACTACGGTAAATGGGTTCATCGGCCTGCAGTTTAGCTCTTGATTAGCAGACAGTCCGTAGCCGGCATAGCCGCTAGCGTTGGGATAACCCGCATCTGATGGACAATGGACAGCGCAGCAACGATCCGGGCAATGTGTTGAGCCAATTCCCCCACGGCAATCACGGTCATGCACGTCTCTGCTAGCCAGCACCAATTCAGCGGGGTGCTGTTTTGATTGACATTGCAGGGCCACCCAAAGAGAAGCTTGGTGGCGGGGCAGCATGCCTGAAAGGAATCAGCGTGAAGCATCCGACGAGGCGGGAAGCGTTGCCACTCGTCCACCGCTGGCACCGCCGCCGAGTCCAGATTCCCAGACACTGAACTCTGCCCAAACCGGCAAGTGATCGGAAACTTCCAAGGCTTGTTCCAACTTCATGCCGTGACGGTCCTGAATCGAATAGACACCAGAGCTCCCCGTGAACTCGTTGACGGTGGCTTGATCAAAGAGCAGGTTGTCATAGCTCTTTGTCAGCCGAGTGTTGGTCGGCTGGTTGGCGATCACCGTTTGCAAGCCTGGAACTTGCCCAAGCGGCAGCATCTCGCTGGCGGCAGCATTGAAGTCGCCAAGCAGAATCACATCGTCTTCGGCAAACCGAGTGTTTTTCATGATCGAGTACACCTGCGCTAGGGCGGCCAACTCCTGCGGCACCTCATCGGGATCGGTATGGATATTGACCAACCAAAACGAAAACGCTTTCTCCGGCTGATCGGTCCGAGCCAAGAACTGCACAAAGAAGGGTTCGCGGTGCAGCACATCACTTGGATCGAGCACCGTGCCGACCGAATCCGGGTTGTACAACACACGATTGGCATCGAAGACATAGGCGTACTGTTCCTTGCTGACGGTGCGGCCCAAACGAGGACCAATCACAAACTTGTAATTGCCTCCCTCTGCATTGACCTGCTTGACCAGACGCGGAATGATCTCGGGATCTTTGGAACGAATCTCTTGAATCGCCACGACATCAAACTGACGAATGATCTCGGAAAGGGTTGCCACCACTTCAGGCTTCCCCATCTTGGACGTTCCCAAAACCTGAATGTTAAAACTGGCGATCCGTAGCGTTTCACCTGCAGCACCGCCCGCTGACGCACTGGCCGTTCTGGGACTGGTGGAATCGGGCCCCGAACCTCCAAACAGCATCCGCACGATCGAACCGGCGATCGGTAGATCTGGCTTGAGCCATCCACCCAGCCCGCCACCGCCTAATAAAAAGGCGGCAATGAGAATTGCAAACGCGTACTTGGTTGGCTTAAAAAACACTGCGAGCCTCCTTGCTCGTCGCGACATGACTCGCTGTACACCGATCCTTCGGTGCGTCTATGGGCGGCTGTTCGCCACTGAGATAGGCCTGCTAAATGGGCATGCGGAGCGCCCGACGTCAAAGAAATAGCGGTACCGAATTCACTCGGTGATCGCAAGATGAGTTCGCCAGTGGCCGGCTAGATGCAGGTGATGCGACCGGGACACCAGGGACCGGGACGACAGGGACCGGGACGACAGGGACCGGCTCCTGACGCTAGGGGTGGCGACAATCAAACGAGAGAGACATTGTCTGCCATGATTGCACCACTCGATAGAAGGCTGCAGCAGAGCGAACGCGCCGGCAAAAAAGCTAATTTGGCAACGAGTGAAACTGAGGAAACGACTGCCTAGCGGTATTCACCGTGGCAATCATCGCAGGACGTCGTGATCACTCCCACTCCATCGCCAACTGTTTTGTAGTCATTGGCGTCTAAGCCACGACGGACGGTCAAGGCTCCATTGGTCATCTGCACGCAGTACGCTTTGTAGTCTTCGTCGTCCGCGTCATCCATGCCTTCCTGATGCAAGATGTAACCGATGATGGCTAACAACTCGGCAGGACGACGAACCTCGTTGGGCTCTGCTTTGACGGCGGCTTCGCTGTTGGAAGCCGTTTTGAGCTGATCTTTGAGCTCTTCCATGTACTCCATCAGTGGGCTGCGATCGAGAATCGCCGACCAGTCGTTGCCTTCCTCAGTGCGGCGTTCACCGAGTCCAGAGCCGGACATCAGGCTTTGCAAGTCCTCTTTTCGTGCGTTGGCTTCGTTGAACACCTGAGACGTTCCACTATTGCAGCGGAAGGCGGTTCGGGCCAGCAAATCGCGTGCAGCAGCAGCATCTTTTTTGAACCGCACTTCACCTTTGTATTCAGAGATGACCGCAAACAAACTGGCCATCACCATCAGGTCCAAACGAGCATCCTGGTAGCCACCACTTTTAAACGGGCCGGGCAGCGTCACAACGGAGTCGTAATGCAGCTTGCGCTTCTTGACTTCATCTTCGATCGATCCGGCCGTGATCATGTTGTCCCACGTCCCGTCCACCTTGGGAGCACCTCCAGTTGCTCCGCCACCTGTGGCAGCCGGCGCAGCGGCGGCGGCTGTCTGCTGACGCAACGTATCAATCGTCGGTCGTTGACCACGGATCGCACTGGAAACCGAGTCAAAGAAAATCGCTTTGGTGGTCGACTGATTGAAGGCGGGCTTTGCGGCGCGTTTCTCGTCCGCTGCGACAACCAACCAACAGGCCGTCGCAACCAAAAAACATGCCGCGACAGCGACTCGGTTCTTAGACAAGGTTTGGGCTCGCATCACGCAACTCGGTTCAAATTGAGGGAAGATGGTCTTCATCCAGTTTAGCAGCGCCGGAAAGACGAGGGCAAATGCAAGAACAGAAACCGAGCCGAAACCCGAACCACCCCGCCCAGGAGAGCGGTCTATACGGTTAAAACGTGCTACCAACTCTACCTCACGGCCGGCATTCACTCCGCTGCCTCCATCGTCGGGGGGGATTCAACCTACAACAGGCGATTACGAGCCAGAAGGCATTCCTACGAAACGCTAGAAACTTTGCGTCACATCGATGGTTTCACTAAGAGACACGATTATCATTCGTTGTTGCTGTTGAGCCCTGATACTTTGCCTCGCTCCAATGCGTCCCGCCTGCAAAGTCCACAGCAAGGAGTATTTTTATGTGCTTGGCACTTGCCAAAGACGGTAACGTGCACTGACTGAACATTGTTTGATGAGACGTCCCATGCGATGCCCCGATCGCGATGTATCACCGATAAGCTCCGCTGCATAGAGTTCAGCCTCCCCCATGCCAAGTGGTGTTCGGTGGCTTCCTCAATCACAGCCCTACCGATCGCTCAACTGATTGCCCCCAGGCACAACTAAGCTCCCCGAGACGCCTGAAACGTTGCCCCAAAAAGAAACGAAGAACGGACACTGAAACGCTAAGCAAGGATGCGATTTCGCAAGGAATAGAAAAATGAACGACAACAGCGACCGCATGGTCAAGATGAACGAATCCAAAACTCCCGAGCAGAAGATCACCTGCGCCTGCCCGCGCGGGCACAAACTACGCGGCGGCCCGGAGTTGATTGGACGGCAGGTTCGCTGCCCACGTTGCCGCGACGTGTTTTCGTTTGGCTACGCCATCCGTGAATCGGTCAGCGACACAGCCGTCCTGCGATTGCTTGGTGATGCACCCGCACCACCTCCAGAACCCAAGTCTGCGGTGCGAGCTCGACCCTGCAATAAATGCGGCCACGCGATTTCGCCTGAAGCCACCGTCTGTCAGCACTGCAATTGCTACGTCGGTCAACTCGATACATTTTTCCAGCAGCTGCATCGCAGCAAACCGAATCCCAATTGAGCTGACAAAAGCCATTTCCGCCGCAGCCGAGCGCGGCAAGACAGGGCGTTAAAAGCCCAGCAAGGTGCTGGCCTGCACGGCACCCTACGGCGATTTTTGAGCAATGGTGCGTGCTGAAAAGCCAGATCGCGACTTAGGCCAAGCCTTCGCGTTTGATGATCACGTCAGCGCCAGGAGTCAGTCGGCGAAGCTTACGAACGACTTCTGCTTTGTCCATGGTGCCAGCCTTAGCGCGACCCAATAACTTGGCAACTTTCTTACGGCGGGTTCGCAGGCGTTTGATTTCACGGACGCGTTCGATGCCACTAGGCATATGCTTTCTCCAAAACGTTTCAGGTGGTTCGAATCGAATCGATCAGTTGGCAAAAATGAAGGAGCGTCAGTGTAGCGGGGCAGCGAGAAAATGAGTAGCCCTGATTAAGCGAGCATACAAAATCCCGCCCGCCAGCCTTTAGAAGGCGGACTGCCGGGCTCTCTGACCCGCACAGCTTGCTAAAAACGACGCCATTTCAACTACTTCTCGGCCAGGCACTTGCTGATCTGGCGGACGGCTTGGCGCAGTCGATGCTCGTTCTCCACCAGGGACATTCGCAGGAAGCCTTCGCCGGCGGCTCCAAAGCCAGTTCCCGGGCTGACAGCCACGTTGCCTTCTTCGAGCAACTTGAGCGCGAAGTCCATTGTGCTCATGCGGCTTTTCCAGGGCTCTGGCACCTCGGCCCATAAGAACATTCCCGCTTTGGGTGGATCAACCTTCCATCCCAAGCGGCGCAAGCCGTTGACCAACACGTCCCGTCGTCCTTGGTAGACCAGTGACTGCTTCTCGACGGCGGCTTCGGTCTCACGCAATGCCACAATCGCGGCGATCTGGATGGCCTGAAACATGCCGTAATCGTAATAGCCTTTGATGGTTCCTAAGCCTCGAACCATGTCAGCGTTACCGGCACAGAAACCGACGCGCCAACCGGCCATGTTATAGCCTTTGCTCATCGTGGTGAATTCAACACCAACATCCTTGGCTCCCGGTGCTGCCAAAAAACTGGGCGGCACGTAACCATCAAACGCCACGTCAGCGTAGGCAAAGTCGTGGATCACAAGGAATCCGTACTTTTTCGCAAGCCGAACCACTTCGACGAAAAAGTCCAGCTCGATCACCGCCGAACTTGGATTGTGCGGGTAGTTGACGATCAACAACTTGGGAACGGGCGTCAAATTTTCGCAGGTGTAAGCAACGTTGCGCAAGAACTTATCGGGGTCAGCAACGTCCAACGAGACCACGTTGCCGCTGGCTAGGATGACGCCATACATATGCACCGGGAAATATGGCGAAGGAATGATCGCCGTATCCCCTGGCCCCATCAGCGCCAAACACATGTGCGAGAAACCTTCCTTGCTGCCCAGGCAAGAGATGATCTCATGATCGGGATCCAGATTGACACCGTACTTGCGATAATACTTGCTGGCCACTTCACGGCGCAGGTTCGCAATGCCGTTTGACTTGCTGTAACCGTGATTGTTGGGATCACTCGACGCAGCCTGCAACTTTTCCACCACCGCTGGCTCGGGCGCATCGCTTGGATTGCCCATGCCCAGATCAATCACATCGTCACCGGCACGACGCTTTTGGTACAGCGAGCTATTGATGCGACCAAACATGTAGGGCGGCAAGCGGTCGACGCGGGAGGCAAACTTGACCTCAAACGGAGCCGGCACAGGATCCGTCTCCGGCGGGTCGATCGCGGGGGCATCAATGTTTGGCGAATCCTCCTCAGACGCGACCGCCGCATCAACCGCTTCGATGTCATCGCGGGTGCCAGCAGGGTCGTTGGAGGGGTGTGTATCGCTCATGATGACAACTGTTTGAAAGTGAAGTGGCAAACGTGGCAGACCCATGCAACAGGTTGACAACTCTCGATCACCTGCTGTTCGCATCCGGCCGGATGCTCTTATTGTCCAGTAGAACGCCTTCCTATCCCAGGGGGAACCAAGAGGATTTTTTCAGACTTCTTGGCCGTGGAATCTGTTCTGGGCGTCTGGGGCAGAGCACTTGCGGGCGAAATCGGTCAGCGACAGACGAATCAGTTGGCGAGCTCCTGCAGCGGTCTGGGGGGCGGTCGATGTGTCCGCCAGTCATTGCTTTTCCATCGACTCAGGTGGGCTCGCTGAACCCGCAAAATCACTGCGAATCTTTGATTCGGCGATGAATCCTCGGCGATGCAGCGATTGTCGCACCGATTCCACCAGGGATGCTCAGCAAATCTGTCTTCGCTTGCTATAGTGTGCAGAGCGAGTCACGCTGACGTCTCCCAATGCGCTTCATCGCGTCATGTGATCGACGTCTACTCGCCAAATTCTCCAGCCTTCCGCTTCTTTCTTGCTCACAGCCGCCATGTCTGTTGCCCTGTTTGTGCCTTGTTATATCGATCAGCTGTACCCAGATGTGGCGATCGCGACACTTGAAATCCTGGAACGCTTGGGGATTGATGTGGACTATCCTGGGGGGCAAACCTGTTGTGGTCAGCCAATGGCCAACACCGGCTGCCAGGACGATACCGCCCCGGTGGCCAAACGGTTTGTCGATTTGTTCGCTGATTACGAAGCCATCGTCTGCCCCTCGGGCTCATGCGTGTCGATGGTTCGCAATCACTACAGTGAATTTTTCGATGCCAACGACAAAGACTTTCAAAATGTCACCACTCGCACCTATGAACTTTGCGAATACCTGCACGATGTAGTGAAACTGGATCACCTAGACGTCACCTTTCCGCACACAGTTTCCCTGCACCAGAGCTGCCATGGGTTGCGCGAACTTCGGCTCGGCCAATCCAGCGAATCGATGGAGCCGCGTGAAAACAAAGTGCGCAAAATTCTGGAACTGGTCAACGGCATTCAATGGGTCGAACCCGATCGCCGCGATGACTGCTGTGGCTTTGGAGGCACGTTTGCGGTCAATGAGGCAGATGTCTCTGCCGAGATGGGTCGCGCCCGCATCGCCGACCACTGCGACAAAGGGAGCCAAGTGCTGGCATCGGCCGACATGAGCTGCCTGATGCACCTCCAAGGTTTGATCCGTCGTGAGCAAAGCCCGATCACGGTCATGCACGTCGCCCAGATCCTTACCGGCCGCCCACTTGATGCTCACTGAACGCTTGTTGCTGTTGAACCGAACTTGCCAGGCCCTCAGTCGGCCACGCCTTCTTTCCTGTCCCACTAATTGCTGACCGCAATTCCAATCATGAAGTTGCCCGTCGTCGAACATCCCGCTGCAGCCAAAGACTTTGTCACAGACCCTGATCGCAGCCGCTGGCACGATCAAGCCCTGTGGTTTGTCCGCAGTAAACGGGACAAGCAAGCCGCATCGCTGCCGGAATGGGAATACTTGCGAGAAACCGCATCAGCGATCAAGACGCATACGATCGCGAACTTGCCCGATTATTTGGAACAGTTTGAACGCAACGCGACCGCACACGGCGCCATCGTGCACTGGGCTCGCGATGCCGAACATCACAATGAAATCGTCTTGCGAATCCTGCAGCAACACGACACCCTGCGGATTGTGAAAAGCAAGTCGATGCTGACCGAAGAATGCGGCTTGAACCCTTATCTGGAAGCCCAAGGCATCGAAGTCGTTGACACCGACCTGGGCGAACGCATCGTGCAGCTACGCGAAGAACCGCCCAGCCATATCGTGCTACCTGCGATTCACATTAAAAAGGAAGAAGTCGGCCAGACGTTCCACGAAAACCTTGGGACCGCTGAAGGTGCCTCGGATCCGCAATACCTGACCGAAGCCGCTCGTGGCCACTTGCGAAACAAGTTCCTGCTGGGTGAAGTCGGCATCACGGGCGTCAACTTTGCTGTCGCTGAAACCGGTGGCTTTGTCGTTTGCACCAATGAAGGCAACGCTGACCTGGGTGTCTCGCTGCCTCGCGTGCACATTGCCTGTATGGGGATCGAGAAACTGGTGCCCCGGCAGAAAGACCTGAGCGTGTTCACTCGTTTGCTGGCTCGTTCTGCCACCGGCCAACCCATCACGACCTACACCTCTCACTTCTTTGGTCCCAGAGACCCGGGCAGTGAACTACACATCGTGTTGGTCGATAACGGGCGTTCCAACCTGCGTGATAAAGAAAAGTTCCGTGCGGCGATGCACTGCATTCGCTGTGGCTCCTGCATGAACACCTGCCCCGTTTATCGGCGCAGCGGTGGTCACAGCTACCGCGCCACGGTCCCTGGCCCCATTGGCAGCGTGTTGTCACCCACACGCGATGAAAACTCTTACAAGAGCCTGCCTTATGCCTGCAGTTTATGTGGTTCTTGCAGTGATGTTTGCCCGGTCAAAATCCCGCTGCACCATCAACTGTTAGCTTGGCGTGGTGAACTGGTCGGCAAGAAACTGCTGCCGCGTAGCAAGCGGTATTCCATGAAGGCCGTCAGTTTGCTGTTTCAATCCCCACTCCTATTTAAACTTGCCGGCAGCATCGGCCGCACGGCGCTGCGTCTCTCGCCACGCTGGCTGACGCACAATCGACTGAATAAGTGGACCATTGCACGCGAGTTGCCTGAGCCACCGAAAGAAAGCTTTCGCCAATGGTATCGGCGTCATCGCAACGAGAAGTGAAGCAGAGGTCAATGAACAAGATGAACACAAACAATCAAGCCGAAGTGACTGCTGACACCTCCGCCAAACGCGCCGTGATGGACCGATTGCGGACCACACCGATCGACGTTCCGGCACTGCCAGAGATTGACCTTGATCGGGTCATCGAATTCGAGGATCCGATCGCCAAATTTTCGGAAATGCTCGCGCTGGTGGGTGGTCAAGCTCATGTCGTGGATGACATTGCCGAAGTCAAAACGATCCTGGATCAGATCGATGTCTATCGCGATGCGCGTCGAGTGGTTTCCAATATGCCTGAGATTGTTGAAGGCAACCTTGACGCCCAGATGATTGACGACCCACACGCCCTGGCCACGCTGGACTGGACGATTGCCAAAGGAGAATTCATGGTCGCCGAAAACGGTGCGATCTGGATCGACGGCAACACCTTGCCTCATCGCGTGCTGTTATTCATCGCGCAGTACTTGGCGATTGTGGTCGATCGCTCAGCCATCGTCAGCAATATGCATCAGGCTTATGATCGAATTGATCGCTTCGACGGTCGCTTTGGCGTCTTCGTTTCGGGCCCCAGTAAAACTGCCGACATCGAGCAAAGCCTCGTCTTGGGTGCCCACGGTTGTCGCAAACTGCAAGTGTTTATCATTTGACCAACGGATCTGCGCTGCGGCAATCTTCTGAGTTGTCCAGAGATTGACGTTCCAAACGCAGATCCCGACGGAAAGATTGCAGTCTGAACGCAGAAGCCACCATGACTTCCACCATGGAGCGGCATCACGAACGCCTTAACAACGTCGACGCCGAACGAATAAGCCCAACGACAGTGCGGCATACACCGCTACACTGGATGGCTCGGGGACGGCCAGAGCCTGCACCTGTGCTCCCAGGACTCCATTGAATGTTGTCACTCGGATGTTGACACCCTCTTCGGCAGGAGCGCCAAAGACCGTAAACTTGCTGAGGTGCTCTAACAAAAAGTCATCGGGAGTCTCGTTGTTAAACAGCACCACTGCGTCGAATGAGCGGAGATCAATTGTGGACTCCACTACTGGTTGATCTCCACCGTAGAAACGCAAGGTCGATTCATCACTCAGCGAGACAGTCGAGTCGGTAATGAATCGAGTCAAGAGCGCGGCATGATTGGAAAGATCAATCACACCTTCCACCCCATGGATGCCTGCCCCATTGCTCATCCGCGTCGTCCCACCCCGCAGCGTCATGATACGACCGCCCAAGTTCAGGCTGAGACCAGCACCACCAAGGCCTCCAACGCTCCCGGACTCAACCAACACATCAACCGTCAGCGGGGGATTTCCATTGACGGTGGATCCGTCCCAGCAACACCATCAATCGCGGTCCAATTCGCTTCTTGGTAGAGGCTAACACCATCACCACCGGCGTCCCAGGTGATCAGCCCAGCTTTTGCCACATCGCCTAGTAGGAAAATACCAACAATGGTTAATAGAACGGTGATTCTCATGACAGGCGGGAGCAAGCAAAGTGGGATTCAATTCAAGTGACTTTATCCGGCAGTGAAACATCGTGTCATCGTGTGACCTGCGTCACTGGCTGCCCCCAACTGACACGACTTCGACTTGCTGAGACCGGTTTTATAATCGACAGAATCCCTCTATCAATGAACCGCGGCAACGAACCGCGAAAAACAGGGCTCCCTCGGTTAGAATTCTCTCGAGGCGAGAAATTCGGGAAACACATCGCCTCATCGGCAGCCAACACCGACGGCACAACGAAACATTCAAGCCAGCGAAACATCATGAAAATCATCACGTCACTCATCGCGTTCATTCTGGCAGTTGTGTGCCTGAGTGCAAGCGGAGCTTTGGCGGCTGAACGCCCAAACATTCTCTGGTTTGTCGTTGACGATATGTCGGCCAACTTCTCCTGTTACGGCGAACAAACCATCCAAACGCCGCACGTCGATCAACTGGCAAAGGAAGGCCTACGATTCACACGAGCTTATGCGACATCGCCGGTCTGCTCGACATTCCGATCGGCTCTGATCACCGGCATGTATCAAACCACCATCGGATCGCACCATCACCGTAGCGGACGCGGCGAACACCGCATCACGTTGCCTGATGGAGTCCGCCCGGTCCCTTCGCTGTTCAAAGAAGCTGGCTACTACACCTGCATCGGAAGCGGCCTAGAAGAGCTTGATTATCGCAGTCAACCTGTCACTTCACGCACACGCAATCGGCTGGGAAAAACGGACTACAACTTTAATTGGGACGCATCGATCTACGACAGTCACGATTGGTCCGGAAGAGAGGAGCAACAGCCGTTTTTCATGCAAGTGCAGTTACACGGCGGCAAACTCCGCGGCGCGTCGGAGACGCAGTACGAGTCGTTCGACAAGCAAGTGGAAAGCGTCTTTGGTAACATCACTGACCCTCAAAGTGTGACGCTTCCACCGTACTATCCCCGAGACCCGGTCTTACTAAAAGATTGGTCAACCTACTTGGACAGCGTCCGCATCACCGACCACCACGTCGGACAGGTCATGAAGCGTCTGAAGGAAGAAAAGATCCTTGAAAACACGCTGATTGTCTTCTTTACCGACCATGGGATCAGCCATGCTCGCGGCAAGCAGTTCCTCTACGACGAAGGAACGCATATTCCTCTGGTCATTCGCGGCCCGGGAATCCAAAGCAATGCGACTCGCACCGATCTGGTCGAACACATCGACATCGCAGCGCTGTCTCTAGCCGCTGCAGGCATTGAAATCCCGCCGGCCATGCAAGGGCAGGAAATTCTCGCAAGTGACTTTCAACCGAAGCAGTCCATCTATGCGGCGCGTGACCGTTGCGGAGAGGCCGCTGACCGCATCCGATCGGTACGTACCGACCGTTACCTCTACATCAAGAATTTCTACCCCGAGCGCCCGCATATGATGCCCAGCAATTACAAGGACAGCAAGCTCATCATCAAACGCATGCGAGATCTCCACCAACGTGATGCGTTGGGAGCACTTACGACGGAGCTTCTCTTCTCTGCAACCCGCCCAGCCGAAGAACTCTATCTCTACGGGCAGGATCGCTGGCAGACGGAAAACCTTGCTTCCAACCCTGACTATCAGCAGGAACTTTTGAAACACCGTCAAGAGCTAGACAAGTGGATTGAGGAAACCGGCGACCCTGGCCCCGAATCGCAAGCAGTCTACGACTTAGAAACCCAAGACCAAATCAACTCAACCCGAAGTAAAGTCTCCCGCGAAATTTACCGTAAAAACGCAGAGCTCTACAAACGCTGGGTGAGCGAAGGGAAATAGACACTCCCCTCAGAATGTTCTCTCGAGACAATCAGCCAGGGACAGTGCCCGGGGGTGGAGAAGATGAAATGTCACCAGCGATCGTGTCGCGACTGATCGGGTACGGGCCCAAGCGATGTCCTCTTTCTGGCCGCGTGATCAGATGGGAACAGCCCCTACTGATGACTGTGACGTGATCCTTCGTGGTTCCGTCCCGCTGCACGGCGATTGCCGACGGAGGCAAATTCAAAGGCCGAAAGAGCCGGCAGCATCAACGGAAGTAGCGATGTCCGTTGGTGGCCGAACCAAGATGAAGCAGTTCGCTTTGCATTTATGCGATCGATGACGAACCTGACCAGCGGCGGTCTGGCGGTGCAACGTCAATGGTCAGTGCTGCAAAGAAGATTGAAACACAGAGGTGCAAAGAGCACGGAGTGTTCCTTCCAGCACCGCTTAGGGGCCGTGCCCACATCAGAAGTCGGTTCAGGATTTATTGGCTGGACGAGGTTGCTAAATGCCTCGTTCACGAAACTGGTTCTGCAGTTCTTTTTCGATCACCGTCAGTTGCTCCAGGGACAAGCTATCAAGCGACTCAGGTTCGCCGCCAAGGATCTTTCGTAGAATCGAAATCCGTCCAAGTGCTTCGCCCTCAAGGCGTGCCTGATCAACGGCGTATTGCATTCTCGCCCTCTCATCGCGCTGGGCTTTGAGACGCTGTTCGTATTGGCTTCGATGTTGCTGGGGGCGTTGGGTCATGTCAAGTACCTGAGCGGCCTCGGTGAACGCGGGGCAGTTGAACCGTTGCTGGATTTCGTCGGTGGTCATTGCGTCGGCTTGACGGAAAAAGTACGCCCACGCCTCGACCGGATCAGCGATCACTTTATGATCGCTTGGTAGGGTGTATTTTGGCAACTCAAGAAGGTGGATTTGCAGGCCATTGGTCAGATTCAGGTTGCCCTCGCGACTGCGAAGCCGAAAATCACTGTGAATGGGCTGCGATTCGCGAAACATGATCGCGTCGAGCACGCAGATACTGATTGCGGGCCGCAGTCGCGTGTAGGCGTCTCCTTCGCCAATCTGGCCGACATAAAGCGATGCCGTGTAGTAGGCCAAACGCTCAGCCAATCCCGCCGGAAGGCTGGTCTGCATCTCGATATCATACACGCGCCCCGATGAATCTCGAGCGGCGATATCCAGGATCGACACTTTGTCCGTGTCATCGCCCTTGCCCAGAATCGGGTTCAGGATCTCGACTTCGGTGATCTGAATTTCATCCCCCAGGATGGCATTCAGAAAGTGCAGTGTAATCGCCGGATGCTCGGGGCTTCCTAAAAGCAACTTGAACG
Organism: Stieleria bergensis; assembly: GCA_007745635.1. Taxonomy (GTDB): domain Bacteria; phylum Planctomycetota; class Planctomycetia; order Pirellulales; family Pirellulaceae; genus Stieleria; species Stieleria bergensis. Next base: position 2,936,628 of record CP036272.1, on the reverse strand, counting down.
CGTAATCAACAGTGGGGTCAATCCCAATCGCCATGAGTGGTTCCGCATTTTGGAGGCTGACTTTGTTGCCAAAGTCTATCCGATTGAGAGGCAGTTCGCCATCAAAACCGTGCTCATTGGCCCAAGGCAGGACTCCATCAGGACCGCCAGCGTCGCGACTGATTCGGGTACGGGCCGAATCGATCTCCTCTTTTGGGCCCCGTGATCAGATGTGGGCCCAGTGATCAGACGGGGAAAAGCTTCTGCTGATGACTGTGACTGGATCCTTCGTGGTTCATTCCCGCTACACGGCAGTTGCAGGCGACCCTGGAAAGACGCGACCTTCCTAAACGATTCGTTGGCGACGGTTTCACACGACAACGGGATCCAACCTCATTGCTGTTGTTCACCCCTTCAGGGTAAATGGGGCGTTTTCCAGCGCACCCAGGGTGCGCTGCGCGCCCCTGCCTGGGTTGGGCTGTAAAACACCTTCGGCGTTCGGAGATCGTGGCATGCGACTTAACGAAGCAAAGGTGCAGTCACTCCCTGTTTGGTGAGAATGTCCAAGTACTTCTTGGGATCCGCTGCGATCTTCTTGGCACATCCGGGACAGCAAATGTAAATGGCTTTGCCCGATGCGTTGACTTTGTATGGCCCACCCATCGCGTCAAGTGGCTCATCCATGACGGGACAACGTTTTTGTGCGGCAATGAAGGGCGCGTCGGCAGTGGAGACTTTGAACACGCCATCGCGTACCTTTTCGCTACCTGCCGGCACGAACGCGGCAGATTTTGCAGACGCTTGCCCTGGCGGCGTTTTGTCAGAAACCATCGCCAAATATTTCGCCGGCTCAGCTTTGATTTTTTTGATACAGCCTTTGCAGCACAAGAAGATCGGCTTGTCACCAACCATGACTTTGATCGGTTGGCCCATGCTGCCCAGTGACTCATCCATGACCGGACACTTCGCTTGCTTTTTGATCAGTGCTGTGTCGGCTTCGGTAAGGGGAGTAACCGTGATCTTTGCGCGACCGCCAGCGTACTTTGCTGGATCGGCTTTCACAGCATCGGCACAACCAGCGCAGCACACATAAACTTGTCCCCCGTCCACATCGACGACAACGGGCTGCCCCATGCTGCCAAGTGGCTTGCCACTGACAGGGCAGATCTTCTGCCTGGCAATCGCTACCTCGGCGAGTTGCATCTCGCTAAGTGGGACACTCGCGACTTCTTGAAGGGCAATGCGCCCGTTGGCGGCGGATATGCCGATCAATTGAATCTCCAGTTCGATTTGTCGACCCGCTATTTTGGCGAGGTTGACCGGAGCGGTCAGGGCGCCCTTTCCATCGGGCAATAAGTCGTAACGGTAGCGTTTGGCGTTCCCTGTGACTCGAAGTGAAGCGACTCCGCGGCCTTGATTCACCGCCATCGGTTTGTCGGCACGGTCGTAGAGGAACAACTGAATGCCACCTTGATTCACGACGGTCTCGATTTGAACGCCATTGGCTTGCCGCACTGAACCTCCGTGCGGACCAGCAGTTTCCGAGAGCCCGACGTGGCTCTGTCCCTGATGCAGTGCTTCGCTCGGCCCCTTGTCGGCTGTTTGAGCCACGGCGTTGCACGAAGCAATGGCTGCAATCAGTAGCGCAACACCGGTCAGTCTCGTAAATGTTTGATTCATCCTTGTTCTCTCATGATTAGGGATTATTTCCCAAGAAGCCTGCGAGCCTCTTGGATGGACGACGAATGTCTATCTTCACAACGGATCAAAAAACGTTAGGCCGCTTTCATCAGTTCCTCCTCCGGCATCTGTTCAGTTCCCTCCCACAGCCCGTCGTTGAATCCAAATCGCATTTTGAATTCCAAGTAGGCGCTGTACAGGGTGGGAACGATGAATGAAGTGAACGGTTCGGCCAGCATGCCACCGAAGACGGGAATCGCCATCGCGCGGGCGACGTCGGCGCCTCGACCGGTGGCCAACAATACCGGAAGCAGCGCGGCCAACGTCGTGATCGTTGTCATCATGCAGGGGCGAATTCGTTTCAATCCCGCTTCGTAAACCGTATTGCGGATGTCTTGGACACTGGACACCTTGCGGCGTTGCATCAGTTGATGAATGTAAGTCGCCATGACCACACCGTCGTCCACAGCAAGCCCAAAGAGCGCGATGAACCCGACCCAAACAGCGGTGTTCAGTTCAACGTCCATCCAGCCGACGAAAACCATTCCACCGGCAAACGCGACCGGAATCCCAGAGAACACGGCCAATGAAATAGCAAGGTTTCGAAATTCGAGATAGATTAGCAGCAGGTTGATGAAGATCACCAACGGGATGATCCACATCAAGCGACGGTTGGCTTCAATCTGATTGCGGAAGCTTCCGACAGCCTCCAATGAGTAGCCCGGCGGTAGCGCAAGATGCTTGGGACTCGAAGGTGGCAAGTCCTGAGCTTCTCGAAGCTGTTCTTCAACGGCCGCGACCGATTCCAAATCACCTGCAGCGCCACTGGTCATGAAAGAGACGTGAGCAACCAGTCGAGCGTTTTCGCTATTAATCGCCCCCGGTCCCCATGTCGTTTCGAGCGATGCCAGTTCGCCCAGTGGCACGACCGCTCCGCTGTCAGTGACCACCGGAAGCCGACTAAGTTCATCAACCTGTTCGCGCAGATCCCGGTGGTAACGTAAACGCACGGGATATCGTTCGCGGCCCTCGACGGTGCGAATCAAATTCATGCCACCGAGTGCCGTTTCAATGACTTGGTTCACGGTGGCTGCATTCATTCCATAGCGTGAAGCGGCTTCACGGTCGACCGTGAACTCCAAATAAGGTTTGCCAAGTACGATGTCGGGATTCACGGTGCCGGCATTCACAAACGGAGACTCCTTCAATTGACCGGCCACTGCCATCGCGGCGTCAGCAAGCGTCTTGAGGTTGTCACCATAAACGCGAATCGCCATGGGCGCCTTGATGCCGCTTTGCAGCATGACAACGCGGCCTTCAATCGGCTGCAGCGCCGATGCAGGAGTGACTCCCGGCAAGGTGGCGACTTGGTTGATTTCATCCCAGACATCGCGAGCCGTCACGCCCTCGCGCCACTCGTTTTTGGGGCGGAGCATCACGTACGTTTCAATCATCGCCGCCGGTGCGGGATCAAGTGCCGATTCGACGCGTCCAATTTTGCCGAGCACGTCTTTGACTTCTGGAATCTGACCGATCAAAACGTCTTGTGTCTGCAACACCTGCATCGCCTGAGAAAAGCTTGCCGCGGGATAAAGCGTCGGCATGTAGAACCAACTGCCTTCGTCCAAGGCAATCCAATCGTCACTGCGCAAGCCAGTGAATGTGTGCTTCGCGTCGACGTAGCCAGGGAGCTCGTTCAAGTCGGCCTTGAAAACACTTGCCACCTGTTCCAACGGCCGCAACACCGTCGGCAGGCCAATCCAAGCGCCGCCCCCTAGCACCAGCAAGATCATTGGAAACGCCAACGCAAAGACCTTGTGATTCAGCGCCCAACGTAATCGAGCACCATAGATCCAACGAACCAAGCGGCTTGACGGTATCTCTTCGATCGGGCGAATGCGTTCTCGCAGAACCAGCCAGCCAACAATGAAAGCAAGCATGCCAACAACCGCGGTGACGACCCAATGGGTCATTCCAAAGTGACTGGCAATGCGATCACCCCACAAAAAGTGTGCCGCGGTGGACAAGAGTACGGCAAAGCTGAATCCTGTGACCGATGAGGCCAGTTTCGAGTGCCGCGAACTGCGGAGCAGCAGGCGACTGAGCGCCGGGACGATCGTCACCGCGGCAATCATCGCAGCGGCAATCGCGAATGTCTTGGTATAAGCCAAGGGTGAGAAGAGCCGATAGTCGCGGCCGGTAAGAAAGAAAACCGGCAGGAAACTGACGATGGTCGTCATCACCGCTGTGAAGACCGCCGGTGCGACTTCGATCGCAGCGTCTGAAATGACTTGCGCGCGATCCTTCGAACGTTGTTCCATCAGCCCGCCGTCTTCCCGTCCCCGTTCCTTCGATTCCCACTCCGCCAAGTGTCCGTAGATATTCTCAGAAACAATGATCGCCATATCCACCATTGTTCCAATGGCAATCGCGATACCTGCTAGCGACATGATGTTGGCGCCAACCCCCACCACCTGCATTGCAATGAACGACATCAAGACAGCCGCCGGCAGGCAGATGGCGACAACAAAGCTACTTCGGACATGCAACAGAAAAAGCACAATGATCACGGCCGTGATCAAAATTTCGTCGCGAAGTGCTGTCGTCAGAGTCGCGACTGTCTCGTCAATCAAACCGCTGCGATCGTAGACGCCATGAATGGTGACACCTTGAAGCGCAGGCTGAATCTGGGCGATTTTCGCCTTCACGCGGTCGATGACGACACGTGGGTTTTCGCCGTACCGCATGACGACGACACCGCCAACCGCTTCGCTACCGTTGTAATCGAGTGCACCGCGGCGGAAGTCGGGGCCAAGTTGCACCTTGGCAACGTCCGTAACGCGAACCGGAACCCCGTCGCGTTGCATGATGACGGTTTCTTCAATGTCGGAGATCGCCTGTGCGGTGTCGCCGTCGCTTCCCAATGCGCCTTTACTGCGAACAATGTACTCCATCCCGGTCGTTTCCACGGTCTTCGCTCCGACATCCAGGTTGGAACCCTGGATCGATTGCACCAGGGACTGGAGCGAAAGGTTGTGGTAGCGCAGCTTGTCGGGGTCAACTTCGATCTGATACTGACGCACGTATCCACCAATCGAGGCAACTTCACTCACGCCTGGAACGGCTTGCAGTTCGTACTTGACGACGAAGTCTTGCATGCTTCGCAGTTCCGCTAACCCCATGCCTTCGGCCGGCGGTTGGAGCGTGTAGTAGTAGATCTGGCCAAGTCCGGTGGCGTCAGGCCCTAGCTGCGGTATGACTCCATCAGGCAGCTGCGACGCCGCTGCGCCAAGCTGCTCGGAAACACGACTGCGAGCCCAGTAGAAGTCGATCTGATCCTTAAAAGTGACCTGAACAAAGCTGTATCCAAACATGCTTTTGCCGCGCACCGATTCTGCACCGGGCACGGCAAGCAGTGAGACGCTTAATGGATACGTCACCTGGTCCTCGATGTCTTTCGGAGACCGGCCCGGCCAAGGTGTCAGTACAATGACTTGGTTTTCACCCACATTTGGAATCGCGTCGATGGGAATGGCTTGGTAACTGAACCACCCCGCGACACTGACCCCAATCGCCAACAGCACAACCAGCCACGGCTCTTTGACGCAAAAGTGAATGATGATCCGCAGCATTACAGGCCCTCCTGCTGCGAAGCCACAGGCAGGGACGGAACCTCTGCGTTGATGGTCAAGTCACGAACGACCTGACCGCAGGTCAGCATTTCTGCGCCCCAGTAAGGATTGGCCAAATCGCCGCCGGGCTGCATCCAGTCGCCGCCGTTACCGGGAACCATCGGACAGTAATACTGTGTTAACGCCTCGGCAGTTTTGGGACCACGGGCGACAACAGCGGCACGAAGCATCGCGTGACTGACAGCGCGAAACGCCGCACGAGCAGCATCCAGCGGACCATCCATGCCAGCAGCAGCCCGTCGGGCACGTCCAAATTGGGTCTGAGCTTCGTCCGGGACGTTACCGAAGCTTTCCAAGCGAGCCAGCCCATCGACCAGCGTGTTCAATGCGACTGGTGGCGGCGGCGAATCCGATGCCATCGCCGTTTGAATATCGAAGTAAGCTTGGTACGCACGATCGAACTGCGCACCGGCCAGACCGGACAACACCACCGGTTCGTTCTCGGTTAGCTCAAGCGGTCCCGGAGGGAAATTCGGCGCCCGGCTTGGATCCATCAACGAGGGATTGCCAGCCAGTTGCATTTGCGAATCGATCAGGAAGTTACCGCCCGTTGCAACCGTCTCGCCCGCTGCCAAACCTTCGACGATGACGGCTTCTTTCTCTGTCATCGGTCCAACCGAAACCCGTCGAATCTCGAACCGACCAGGCTCGGTTTCAATGTAAATCACACCGTTGTCGCCAGCCATCAACACCGCATCACGAGGAACGGTCACAACGCGCTGTTCAGGCAAGGGATCTGGTGAGAAGCCGAGCTGTGACGTTGGCACGAGATCCATCCCGCACAGTGGACAAGGTCCTGGCTGCTCACGAATCACTTGCGGGTGCATCGGGCTGATGTACTTTCCAGCCAGTGCCGGATCGTAGACCGAGTCGGCGGGAATCGCAGGGACGGTGATTCGTGCGGTCGCAAAGTCACCCGGACGCAGCTTTCCGTCAAAATTCATGACCTCAACGCGAACTTGCACCGTCCGCGTTTTCGGATTCACGGTTGGCGCGATGAAGGCGACGCGGCCCGTGAACACTTCGCCCTGCATGGACTGGACCTCGGCCTCAACCTCCTGGCCGAATCGTACGGCAGAGGCATCATCCGGAAAGAGATCCAGCATGAGCCAGACCGACGTCAGATCGGCAATCCGGTAAAGCTTTTGTCCTGTTTTCACGTAATCGCCTTCAACCGCCGAGGCTTCGATTACTGTCCCACTTTGAGGCAATTTGATCCGGATTCGAGATTGCGGCTTGCGTGTCTTGCGAAGCTGCTCGATCTGCTCGTTCGTCATCCCCAGCTCACTCAGATTCTCTTGAGCCATCGCACCGAGGTCGTTTTGCCCGATGTCGAATCGGCCAACACTTCCTCCATCCAAGCTGGTGATAAATTCAGTCTGCGCGGAATACAGTTGTGGACTGTAGATCAGGGCGAGGTCGTCGCCTTTGGAAACACGAACACCGACATAGTCGGCATACATTTCTTCGAGACGACCATCGATGTATGCAGAGATCGTCGACAGTCGGCTTTCGTCGAACTCAATTGATCCAATCGTGCGTATCGTCCGACTTACATGGCTCATCTTCGACATTGCCGTTTGAATGCCGACCAATCGTCTTGCCACGGCTTCGATGTTGACGGACTTGCCGTCACCTAATCCGCTGTTCGTCGATTCGACCAATTCCATCGCACAGACCGGACAACGACCGGGCTGGCTGGACGGAGGAGTACAGATCATCGGACAGATGTATCGTTTGGGTTGGCCGGACGCGGCCTCATCGCCGGCTGGTTCCTGGCCGCCAAAACCATCTGCAGTCACCCATCCGGTTCGTTGAGCGACACCGATCAGGAACAGGATCAAGGCTGCCGTGGCAACGGTTGCAGCGGTGTTGACACCGACTCGGACAAGCCAATCTAATCCGCCGAGCTTGGAAACGGACGCGTTCACCGTCGTGGCCGATTGCGGCACGACCTGACTGGAACCGACAGCGTTGAGGGGTGCCGCATTGCTCACGTCGTCGGCCAGCGCTGTCTTGTCTTCCGCGTTCGATCTCTCGTTTGCGTTTGCACTGTTGTGACTAAAGTCCGTATCAGCGTTCGGCACAACATGCTCTGCCCGTTGGGGCTTTTCTTCCGATGTCATTGCGGCCTCATCAAGGGCTCAGCACAGGGATCGTCGCGCAGCGGAAGCGCGCTCGACGACATGAAACAGCATCACGATTGAACGGAGAGAGCTAGCGAGTTTCGTACGTCACAACCGGCGATGCAGGAGGAATCCCGGTCATCGCAGGCGTGACAAATGGCACAATGCGCGCGCAGCTCCAGACAAGAAGGCGTTAGAGACGCCAGATGCAAAGCATGACTTGGGCGAAATCGGACGACACCGCCGTCGCCAACTCAGTCGGTCCGATGGGCATCAAGCCATCAGCGTCCCACTGTGATTCATCGATAACGGTCGAATCGCATACAACGGGACCCCGGTTCTCACTGGTCGGGCAACGCGGCGACGAATCACTGAGCGGTTGAGACCGTTGCCCACACAAGCAAATCGATCGCACTGCAGCATCGACGGAAGCGGGAGTAGATGCAGATTGCTGCTCTGGCGATGAACTGCGAGTTTCAGCAGGAGCGTGTTCTTCGCTACAGCAACTTGTTCCGACCTCTTCTTTGGCGGCGGACTCCGGTTCAGAGTTGCAGCAACAGCAACGTTCGGCAGGACGCTCAACGTTACAGCGTCCGCACCCTTGGCACGTGGCTGAACCGGATTCTGCTGAACTGGATTCTGCTGAGTTGGATTCTGCTGAGTTGGCTTTTACTGAGCTGGTGACTTTCAAGCAAGCGGCTTGAGCCCCCCTATCAGCAAGACACAGCGTCACCGGCTGAATCGCCAAGGCGACGATCAGTAAAGGAATGACGGCTGATCGAGTTATGCGGAAGAGTTGCATCGGGTTGTGCCGAAAAGGTTACTCTGCAACAGAAAGTTAATCATAACAGCATTTGCTAAGAATCGTTCAACCCGAATATTTTAACATGCAAAGTTTGCGAGCGAATTTTGCCCGAAGCTGTGGCGATGCGATGCCATCAAGGCGATTCAAAACGCTCATCAATGCTAGCAAATGCAAGTTTTCTGTTGCCTCCTTGATGGCAATTTCGGTGGTGGGGTGCGCCTCCTCCAGGACGCCACCTTCGAGCGTCATGCAGAGTGCCGCTCCTCAAAAGGTGGGCGAGCGCCCGATCGAGATGGTCCCCCGCGAGCACGATTCGGCCGAATCACGCTCGATCCCCACCGAGATTCAGTCCGTGGGATTTAGCGAACTGATTCGAAATTCTGCCGAGACACCGGAATTTGTCCCTGCCCCGAGCGACGCTTCGGAGACCGATCGTGCCTCTGGCGTAGAAACCGTGCGTCAAGAGCCAGTCGACACGTCCGACTCGGTCGAGACCTTTATCGCGCTGGCGCTGGCCAATCACCCCAGCATTCAAGCCGCTCGTCAGCGTGTCTCGGCGGAGTTCCACCGGATACCACAAGTCCGCTCGTTGCCCGATCCCCAGTTCAAGAACACGTTCTGGCCGATCCACGATCAGTCACTGCAAACAGCCGCAGGCCGGCTTGGCAATCAGATGTCTGTATCGCAGGTCGTCCCCTGGCCGGAAAAGCTGCGAACTAAGGCGGCGATCGTTAGCCAAGAGGTGCGTGTGGCCCAGGCGGAAGTCCAACGCATCGAGCGGGAGATCACCGAGTCGGTTCGCCTGGCCTATTACGAAGTCTGGTTTGCAACGCGTGCCATCGAGATCAACAAAGAGACCCAGGAACTGATCAACGACCTGGCGAAGGTCGCCGAGGCTCGCTATCGAAGCGGCGGCACGCAGCAAGATGTCTTGCGTGCTCGACTGGAGTCTGATCGCCTGGCCAATCAACTTGTCAGTTTGGAAAAGCAAAAGCAAGTCGCCCAAGCAGACCTGGCAACGCTAGTCCAGCAACCTGTGATGCTGGTCATGGAATCGAGCGACAAACTGAGCCTTGCCAACGTCCCGCAGCAGCTTGATGAACTGATTGCGTTGGCCGAACAGTGCAATCCCAAGTTAGCCGGTTTGGCGTCGGAGATCCAGCGGGACCGCCAAAAGCAGCGACTGGCCTGCTTGCAAAAATACCCCAACCTTCAGTTTGGCTTGAACTGGGGATTGGTCAGCGACGACAGCAACGTCATCAGCCCGGTTGCCAACGGACACGACCAAATCAACTTCAACGTCGGAACGACACTTCCAATCTGGCGTGACAAGATCAACGCCGGTGTTCGCGAGGCCGCCAATCGCACCAGCAGCACCGCCAAACGACTGGATGCTGAGCGCGATGCCTTATATGGCAAGCTAAGGCGATTGCTGGTTCAAGCGGATGCCCTCGTCGAACAACGTGACATCTACGCACAGCGGATCATCCCGCGAACCGAAGACACCCTAACCTTGGCGATCGCCGACTATCGTGGCAAACGAACCGACTTTTTCAGCCTGATCGAAACGTATCGCGAACTGCTGATGTTCGAGACTCAACTGGCCAGGATCGAAGCATCGCTGGCCGGGACGCTGGCTCAGGTGGAGCGAACCGTCGGCTGTCCTCAGTGATCGCCAATGCTCTAGCGAACAGGTGGCAGACAAGTTACCATGGGGTCATGAATCGACTTGTGACATTGATGATGGTCCCTTTCTTCGTGTTGGGGCAAGCCTTGCCGCACTCACACGCGGGGACTGGCGTCGTGGTGCCTGACGGGCATTTGGCTCGCGCACATTTTCATCTGTTCGGCGATCATCACCACGATCACAATCACGGCCACCATCACGATCACGATGGTGACAAGCATCAGCATCACAAGTCCGTCGAACAAGCTGATGCAACAGACGCAAATCCGGCGACCTCCGCCACAATTTCGCTTCCAACTGACCACGATTCGGATGCGATCTACCTGATCGATGCTGATGGATCGGCAAACCGAATCGCTACCGCGCCACAAGGCGATTCAACGGCGACGGGTTGGACAACGTTTCCTTTGTCGAATGGACGTGATCGTCACGTTGCCCATCGACTGGGCCATCCGCCAGACCTCGGTACTGGGCGACCGGTCTATCTACTCATCGCCTCGCTACGGCTATAGCAGAGGCCTCTCACCCGATGCGCCAGTGCATTCAGCCCTGGCCATGCTTGGTGAGCTCTTTTCGTGCTTGAAGCGACCTATTTATTCCTGATGTTGGGAATGATGTGCATGCCTTCGTGGGCATTCCAGGTCGACGGCCCCTGACGTGGAAAGATGAGATGGAAATGAATCGAACGCTACCGTTCCTGAAAACACTAACCGGTCCCGTCGTCGTGATCGGTGTTACCGCCGCGTTATGGATTTTCCGTGATCGGTTGTTCAGTTTAAGCGAACCTAGGTTAGCAGAGACAGCGGCAACAGCGACCGACCAGACTGGCGAGAAGCAAACGGTCTTGGAGATCAGCTCGCAAGCGAGAAAGAACCTGGGGCTCGTTTCCAAGCGAGCCAAGCCGCAAGAATACTGGCGATCCATCCTGATTCCAGGCGAGATTGCCGATCGACCCGGCGTCTCAGATCGTGGCGTGACGTCACCTGCGGTCGGAGTGGTGACCGAGATCCATGCGTTTCCCGGTGACATGATCCGTCCCGGTGAACCGCTGTTCACTCTGCGTTTGTTCAGCGAATACCTGCAGGCCACTCAAACTCAACTGTTCAAAGCGCGTCAAGAGACCGCGATCGTCCAAGCCGAGATCGATCGGCTTTCCGAATTGGCGTTGGTAGGCGCGGTGTCAAAGAGCACGCTGATCGACTTGAGGAACGACATCACTCGCCAAAGCACGCTGATTCAGGCCGCTCGACAAGAGTTACTGACTCGCGGACTGAAGCCCCAGCAAGTGGATCAAATCGAGGCCGGCACCTTCATTTCGACCGTCAATGTTGTCGCGCCTCCAGTGAACTCAACGGCAGTGAACTCAACGGCAGTGAACTCAACGGCAGTCGCACCGAACGCTGGCCTGACGAAAGCCCTGCAACAGGCGAGCTTCCTTAGCGATCAATCATCGGCAAACGGTTTTCGATACGAAGTCCAGGAACTTTCGGTCGAGCTTGGCCAGCAAGTTCAAGCGGGTCAATTGCTTGCCGAACTGTCCAACCATCAATCGCTGTATATCATCGGTCATGCGTTCAAGCGTGAGGCCCCGTTCTTGGAACAAGCGACACAAGAGCGTCGGCGGATCCACATCGAGTTTGCGGAGGACGTGGTCGGTCGATGGCCGGAATTGCAGCAGAGTTTTGAGATTCGCCATCTCTCAAACTCGATGGACCGGGAGAGTCGCACGTTTGATTTCTTCATCCCACTGACCAATCAATCACGAGCATACGAGAAGCAGGGCAAGTCCTTTTTGGTTTGGCGATTTCGCCCCGGCCAGCGGGCACGGTTGCATGTGCCGGTAGAGAAGTATGAAAACGTGTTTGTGGTTCCCTCGGCGGCAGTCGTTCGCGAAGGGCCGGAGGCGTATGTGTTTCGGCAGAACGGTGATCTGTTCAAACAATTCTCAGTGCATGTCTTGCACGAAGATCGCCAGTCGGTCGTGATCGCAAACGATGGGAGCATTCCAGCGGGTAGTTACTTGGCCCAAAGTGCAGCGGCTTCGTTGAACCGCGTGCTCAAAGCACAGACCGCCAGCGGCGAGCAACCCGGTTTACACGTCCATGCTGACGGCTCTGTTCACGCCGCACACTGAGAGATCCGATCATGCTTGATTCAATCATTCGTCTTTCCCTTCGCTATCGGATGCTGATCGTTTTCAGCAGCCTCGCGGTGCTGGTTTACGGTTCGTATCTGGCAACGCAAATGTCGATCGACGTCTTTCCCGACCTCGATCGTCCGCGCGTCGTGATCATCACAGAAGCGCCCGGGCTGGCGACCGAGGAAGTGGAAACGCTTGTCACCCAACCAATCGAAATCGCCTTGATGGGTGCCAATGGAGTGCAGGCGGTCCGGAGCCAATCGACCGCTGGGCTCAATGTGATCTACATCGAGTTCGACTGGTCAACGGAAATCCGAGCGGCTAGGCAAACCGTGCAAGAGCGTTTGACCACGCTGGAAGGCGTTTTGCCCGCTGGCATTCGCCCGCAGATGACGCCGCCTTCTTCGATCATGGGCCAGATTGTCGTCGCGGGCATCTATCGACAAGACGGCCCCGGCGGCGGAAGCCTGGCACAGGTTGGCAACACAAACATGATGGCAGAGCTGGTTGTCGGCGATGACAACCGTCCTAACATTCGCGTCTGGCAACCTGGAGACCGGCACGACTTTTCGACCTGGAAGCAACTTGAGACGCAACAGATTGACTGGGCGAATGATCCTGACGCCAATGCCGATCCATCAGCAACTCCGGTGGGCACGGCAACCCTTCACGTTAAAGACAAAACATACGAAGCGCACTTCTTTTCCGATGCAAAGCTGCAACTGGAGCTTCGCACACTTGCTGACTGGGTGATCCGACCTCGATTGCTAAAGACCACCGGCGTCGCCGAAGTCTTCATGCAGGGCGGCGATCGAAAGCAGTATCAAATTCTGATCGACCCGACGGCCTTGTTGGAGTACGACGTGACGGTGCAGGATGTCGCCCAGGCGCTTCGCGCCAGCAACATCAATACGAGCGGCGGTTTTGCTGTCACCGGCGAAACCGAACGACCGATCCGTGTCCTGGGACGGCTGGGACCATCATCACGCGTCGTGATCGAGGACTTGAAAAAGATCCCTGTCGGCAATCATCCGAAACGCGCCGTGCTGCTTGACCAAGTGGCCCGTGTCACCGAAGGCCCTCAGTTCAAACGCGGCGATGGCAGCGTCGATGGTCGGCCGGGAATCGTTTTCACCACGGTCAAGCAACCGCACATTGACACTCGACAGTTGACCAACGATGTGGCGGCAGCGTTTGCCGAAGTCGAAGCATCGCTGCCAGCCGATATCATCGTTAACTCGGAACTGTTCCGATTAAAGAACTTTATCGACCGAGGAATCTTTAACGTCGCAGAAGCGTTGGTCATTGGTGCGACGCTTGTCATCATCGTCCTGTTTCTGTTTCTACTCAATTTCCGCACGACGTTCATCACGTTGACTGCGATTCCGCTGTCGCTGGTGTTGACCACGCTGATTTTCCGATTGATTGGCATTCTGAGCGGCAAAGAACTCTCGATCAACGTCATGACACTCGGCGGGATCGCAGTCGCGATGGGCGAACTGGTCGATGATGCGATCGTGGATGTCGAAAACATTTTTCGCCGTCTCAAAGGAAACAACAAGCTGCCAACCGCCGAGCAACAATCCGCCCTCCGCGTCGTCTTTCAAGCCAGCAAAGAGATTCGCAGCTCGATCGTCTTTGGCACCGCCGTGGTGATCCTTTCGTTCTTGCCACTGTTTGCATTGTCAGGCGTTGAAGGTCGATTGTTCACACCATTGGGCGTGGCGTACATCGTTTCGATCTTGGCGTCGTTTATCGTCTCGATGACCGTCACACCGGTGCTGTCGTATTATTTGTTGCCGCAGTCACCTGCCACTCATCGCCAACGCGACGGATTTCTGCTGCAGGGGTTGAAGACGCTGGCGACGCCATTGATTCGACTGAGCATGGCGCTCCCCCGGACGCTATTGATTTTGACCTGGCTGGTCGTTGGCATCGCGGCCTGGCAATTATCACAGCTCGGCAGAAACTTCTTGCCGCCTTTCGACGAAGGCAGCATTCAAGTCAACGTCACATTGCCGCCGGGATCATCGCTGGATGCGTCCAACCAGATCTCCGGATCCATTGACGCGGTGTTCCAGTCGATGCAGAAAAGTGCCGAAACACCCGACGGCGAGATCCTGCACTTCGTACGGAGAACGGGGCGGGCGGAGATGGACGAACACGCCTCACCGGTCAACGTCGGTGAATACATCCTGAGCATGAATCCGGAATCCCAAACGCCACGTGATGAGATTCTTGCCGAAGTTCGCCGGCGGATCAGTGACGAGGCACCTGGGATCGATATCGAAGTAGAACAGCCGCTCGCTCATTTGATTAGCCATATGGTCTCAGGCGTCTATGCGCAGATCGCGATCAAAATTCATGGCGATGATCTGGACACATTGCAACGAGTCGCTGAGCAAATGAAGACGACGATTCAAGCGGTGCCCGGCATCACGCCTCCGATTGTCGAACCCATCCGACAGACGCCTGAGTTGCACATCAACCTGCGCGCCGACGACTTGGCGTTCTATGGACTCACACGCGAGTACGTCGCGAATGTTTTGCAGACCGCACTGCAGGGCGAAGTCGTTTCACAAGTTCTGGAGGGGCAACGCAGGTTCGACTTGCTTGTGCGTTTGGAAGAAGAGCACCGTACCGACTACGCCAATCTTGGTCGCCTTCGTATCGACCTGCCGCATCGCGAGGACGAAGCCGAACGGGGTCAGGTCGAACTTCGTGAACTGGCCGACGTTGGCGAAGGCACCGGCCCAAACTCCGTCAATCGCGAAAACGCAAGGCGGCGGATTGTGATTCGTTGCAATACCGAAGGTCGTGATTTGGCCGGAGCGGTTGGGGAAATCAAGCAGCGCATCAGCGATGAAGTCAACCTGCCGCTTGGATACTTCATCGAATATGGCGGTCAGTTTGAAAGTCAACAGCGAGCCACACAGCTGATCGTCGTCCTCGCTGGTCTCTCGGTGATCGGAATGTTCGTTGTCCTGCTGCTGTTGTTCCCGTCCGTACGAGTCGTTCTGCAGATCCTTAATGCATTGCCCACTGCGTTTATCGGCGGCGTGATGGCGTTGCTAATCACCGAGCAGACGCTAACCGTCGCGAGCCTCGTCGGATTCATTTCGCTCGGCGGCATCGCGGTTCGCAATGGCATCCTGCTTGTGACGCACTACTTCCACTTGATGAAAGAAGAAGGCGAGGCGTTTTCGCAAACGATGATCCTGCGAGGCAGTCTTGAACGACTGGCCCCGGTACTGATGACAGCGCTGACGGCGGGGATCGGGCTAATCCCCTTGGTCTTGGGCGGACTGGAGCCGGGACGAGAAATCCTGTATCCCGTTGCCACCGTCATCCTGGGTGGTTTAATCACATCAACGTTTTGCGAGTTCTTGATTCACCCCGGATTGTTCTGGAAGTTCAGCGGCAGGGATGCGGCGAGGTTAGCGACCAACAAAGACCTCGCCGAAGACCAATTGCTAGATGTTTGAGTTCATTCAATGGATGCAAGCCACCGTGGCACGCGTCCTCAACACGTTTCTTATGGAGAAGTTAGATGAAAATGTTCCATCCGCTACTGGCGCTGTCCGCAGCAATCGGTTTGTTCGTTGTTGCCGGATGCAATCAGCAGTCCGCAACGCCGACGCCCGACTCAACCACGCCCGACTCAACCACGCCCGACTCAACCACGCCCGACTCAACCCCGCCCGCAGAAACGTCGACCGACCAAGCAAGCGGCGATGTTGAAGAAGGCCAAGACCATAGCGTCGTAGGTCACACCCACGGTGCTGGACCGCACGACGGCACGATCGCGGACTGGGGTGGCGGCAAGTATCACGCGGAGTTCACCGTCGATCATGACAAACAAGAAGCAACGGTGTACATCCTTGGCCCTGATGAAAAAACCGCCACGCCAATCAAGGCCGAAGAGATTCTGCTGATCATCAAGGACCCGGCGATGGAAGTCACTTTAAAGGCGACTCCACAAGACGATGATCCCGCAGATGCGGCCTCACGCTACGTCGGCAATCACGAAAAACTTGCTGTGGTTCAGGAATACGCAGGAACGATCACCGGTGTGATCGATGGCACACCATACTCTGGTGACTTTGCCGAAGTGGCCCACGATCACGAATGAGTCGCACGCCATGTTCACTGAGTGCTGACGCGGGTCTGGCCATGTTGACGCGGGTCTGGCAGGGCAACTTTGTTTGCCCTTCGGTCGTCGCGTCTGCAAGCTTCAGCGGTGTTGGCTGCTTACTTAATGACCTGTTTGGCTTTCAGTTGGTCAATGATCGCATCCACACATTGGTCGATGGTCATGGTTGATGTATCAACGGTGACCGCAGGTGCCTCGGGGGACTCGTAAGTGGCCGTGACACCGGGGAAGTTCAGCAATTCGCCTGAATCGGCTTGTGCGTACTGGCCCTTGCTATCTCGTTCGCGGCACACTTCGATGGGCGTGGCCACGTGAACCACAACGAATTGGTCCTCACCAATCACACGGGCAACTTTCTGACGCACCTCTTCATTGGGTGCAACAAAGCTTGCCACGCAAATCACCCCAGCATCGTTCAAGGCCTGAGCCAGGTAAGCACTGCGTCGCAGATTTTCGCTGCGATCGTTGGCACTGTATCCGAGATCGCTGGACAGTCCACGGCGGACTTGTTCGCCATCGATCATCGACACGGCACGACCGGCGTCGAAGAGGCGACGTTCTAATGCTTGACCAACGGCCGTCTTGCCACTGCCGGTCAGTCCGGTCAGCAATACCGTCGCGGGCTTCTGACCGAAACGAGCCTGACGTTCGTCAACCGTTACCGCGGAAACGTCGCCGGTAGCCTCATCGCCAGCGGCCGCTTCATCATCCCAGATCGAACGAGACGCTTCACCACCGGCCTGATCCAGCAACATGCCAGCGGCCACTGTGGCGTTGGTGATTCGATCGATGACGATGAACGCACCTGTGCTGCGATTGCGACGGTAGGCATCGAAGTGGATCGCCGAGGAAAGCGAGATTCCCACGCGTCCGATTTCGTTCAGTTCCAATTCAGGAGCCGGACTGCGGTGCAGCGTGTTCACATCGACTTTGTAGTTCAAGGTATCGATGGAACCTGGCACCGTTTGCGAGGTGTGTTTGAACAGATATGTCTTCCCCGGCACCATCGCTTCTTCACCCATCCAAACCAACATCGCTTGGACGGAGTCACTGGATTTCGGAGTGTTACCGGGACGCACGATCATGTCGCCGCGCGAGGCGTCGATTTCGTCTTCCAACGTCAGTGTGACCGACTCCGGCGCAAAGGCTTCGTCCAGGTCGCCATCATAGGTCACAATCGACTTGACCTTAGACTTTCTGCCACTGGGCATGACCATGATTTCTTCACCGGGGCGGATGATGCCCGAGGCAATGGTTCCGCAGAACCCACGGAAGTCCAAGTTCGGTCGGTTGACCCATTGGACTGGAAAACGAAAATCCTGCAGGTTTCGATCACTGCCGATGTAAACCGTTTCCAGAAAGTTCATCAGCGTGCTGCCTGAATACCATTGCATCTGCTCGCTGCGATCAACAACGTTGTCGCCGTTGAGAGCACTGATGGGAATGAAGTGCAAATCGGGCAGATCAAGCCGTGTCGCAAAGGAGCGATACTCGTCGCAGATCTCATCAAAACGCTCTTGCGAGAAATCCACCAAGTCCATTTTGTTGATCGCAACAACAACGTGACGGATCCCTAGCAGTGAGACGATGAACGAGTGACGCTTGGTTTGCGTGAGCACACCGTGCCGAGCATCAATCATCAAAATCGCCAAGTCCGCCGTCGAGGCTCCGGTGGCCATGTTGCGAGTGTACTGCTCGTGGCCGGGCGTGTCGGCGATGATGAACTTTCGCTTGGCCGTGCTGAAATAGCGATAGGCGACATCAATGGTGATGCCTTGCTCGCGCTCTTCCTTCAAGCCATCCATGAACAGGGAGGGGTCAAAGTTGCCGCCGGTGGAACCTTGCCGCGCCGAATCCGTTTGGACTTTGGCAAGCTCGTCTTCGTACACTAACTTGGAATCGTACAGCAGACGACCGATCAAGGTGCTCTTTCCATCATCAACGCTACCGCAGGTGATGAATCGCAACAATTGCTTGTTTTCGTGCTGTTTCAAGTAGGCATGAATGTCGGAAGCGATCAGGTCGGACTGATGAGACATGGCCTTAAATTTCTTGTATCGATAGTCGAATGAATGGGTGGAGAATGCTCTGCTTTAATTCCAATGCAGAGGCTTGATGCCGAGAGCAGACGATGCCGAGCCTGAACCCTCAAACCGTCTCCGCAATGACGCGGCGACGGTGCAAACGCAATGCCAGCAGTTAGAAGTAGCCGCGTTCCTTTTTCTTCTGCATCCCAACGCCGCCTTCGTCCTGGTCGATCACGCGACCTTGGCGTTCGCTGGTCGTGGTCAACAGCATTTCCTGAATGACGTCAACCAAGTCGGTGGCTTCTGATTCCACCGCTCCAGAGAGCGGGTAGCAACCCAGGGTGCGGAACCGGACCATCTTTTCCTCTTCGACTTCCCCATCGAGCAGAGGCATGCGATCATCATTGCGCAGCAACAGGATGCCGTCGCGATTGACGACACGGCGCTTGGCCGACAAGTACAACGGCACAATCGGAATGTTTTCCAAGTAGATGTATTGCCAAACATCCAGCTCCGTCCAGTTGCTCATCGGGAACACGCGAATGCTTTCACCCTTGTTGACGCGAGCGTTATAAAGGTTCCACAGCTCAGGCCGCTGATTCTTCGGGTCCCAGCGGTGCCCTTTATCACGGAAACTGAACACGCGTTCTTTGGCGCGAGACTTTTCTTCATCTCGGCGAGCACCACCGAAGGCGGCATCGAAGCCATGCTTGTCCAAAGCAGCCTTCAACGCATCGGTTTTCATGATTTCCGTGTGGCGTTCGCTGTCTTCCCAAGGCTTGATGTCGTGCTTCAGGCCTTCGTGATTGATGTGCACAATCAAATCCAAGCCCAGTTCCTTGGCGACGTAATTGTCGCGGAACTCGTACATTTCCTTGAACTTGTAGGTCGTATCGACATGCAGCAACGGAAACGGTGGCTTCGCCGGTGCGAAGGCTTTCAGAGCCAGGTGCAGCAAAACGGCCGAGTCCTTCCCGATGCTGTAGAGCATCACGGGATTTTGGAACTCCGAAGCCACTTCGCGGAAAATATGGATGCTTTCGGCCTCAAGTTGCTTGAGGTGCGTCAAGTTGTAGTCCGACATCACGCCACTATCGCGAGGGGTACGGTCAAGTTAAAAATCCTCTCAGACGGAGGAGTGGTCGGAATTATAGAGCAAGGGCCACATTTAACGGAGTGCAGTGAAACGATTTGCTGAGAATTCAACCTCAGTGCGTCCGACGACGGTTGATGCCCGTTGCCATTCCCAGGCTTGACGCTTAACCTCTCTGGTTCTGCGCCAGCGGCAATCAGCCTGAAAACGGTCCGACGAATTGCAAGTCGGGCGTTTGCAGGTCCACCCTGACGGCTCAGAGACAGTGAATTCCAGTTCCCACGAATTGGAGTTCGAATTTGGCTGGACGTTGTTTTTGTTGTCCCCATCCTGTGGTGGGCTGACGCGTTGCGAAGCGATCCAACGATCGCACTGCGACAGCATGTCGCTGCTTGGTGCTCGGTGCGCCGGCAGAGCAGGTTGGTACAACAAGCGTCCGCAAGGGTTGGCTGCAACGGCCGATTCCATCAATTAAAAGACGATTTTTCGTGCACAGCTGCTCGGATGCTATCCGAGTCAGCACGGTTCTAACTTCGGAGTGTTCCTGGTGTCAGGTACTTGCGTAATTGGTTTGCAGTGGGGAGACGAAGCAAAAGGAAAATTAGTTGACCTTTTAGCTTCGCAATTCGATTGGGTCGTTCGTTACCAAGGTGGTGCCAACGCTGGGCACACCGTGGTCAATGGAGATCAAGTTTACAAACTGCACCACATTCCCAGCGGCATTTTGAATCCGGACGTTCAGAACGTGATCACGCCCGGGGTGGTCATCAATCCGGAAACCATGATCCAAGAGATGGACGGATTGCTCGCACGCGGCGTTGACTGCACCAAGAACATGCGTGTCAGCGAGCGAGCTCACTTGGTGATGCCATGGCACATTGCCGAAGATCGCCGCATCAACGCCACCGCTGTGCGTGGCGAATCGATTGGCACAACCAATCGCGGCATTGGCCCCTGTTATCGGGACAAGGTCGGGCGAACTCACGCGATTCGGATGACGGACTTGATTCAGCCATCGCGAGACGAACGCATCGCACTGGTGGCTGAACAGAAGATCGCCATGCTTCGCGCTCTGGGTGCGGACGAAGAAGAGCTCAAAGCACTTGCTCCTGAAGTGGTGGTTGCACAAGCCACACGCTGGGCAGAACGCCTTGAAGGGATCATCAGCGACACCACTCATTCGCTGCTGGACGCCTGTGAAGACGGTGCTCGACTCCTGTTTGAAGGTGCCCAAGGGGCGTTGCTGGATCTCGATCACGGCACGTACCCCTTTGTCACCAGCAGCAACAGTAGCGGAGTGGGCGTCTGTGCCGGCGCTGGCGTTCCGCCGCGCTGGATCAACCAAGTGCTCGGCGTCTGCAAAGCCTACAGCACACGCGTGGGCGGCGGTCCGTTCGTGACCGAACTAGAAGACGAAACCGGCGAGCGGATTCGAAAACTTGGCAACGAGTTTGGTACGACCACAGGACGGCCGCGACGATGTGGTTGGTTTGATGCCGTTGCAGTCCGCTACACGGCCCGGCTCAGCGGCGTGACTCGCATCGCGTTGATGATGATGGATGTCCTCGCACACCTGGATGAACTGAAAGTCTGCGTTGCCTATGAATTAGACGGTGAACGCATCGAACGTTTCCCCAGTCACCCAGAACAACTCCGTCGCTGCAAACCGATCTACGAAACCATTCCGGGCTGGAAAGAACCCGTCGATGAGGTGCGCCGCGAAGAAGACTTTCCAGCTGGCGCATTGGCCTATGTTCGTCGCATCGAAGAACTGATTGGGATCCCCGTCGCAGTGCTCTCCGTTGGCCCGGACCGAGCACAAACGATCTTCACCAAGCAAGCCAGTGAATTGCAGCTTGAAACAGCCAACGTGTAGGCAAGCGAATCAATCAACCTTCAGCTTGATAGACTGAAATGAACGATTCACCGGTGAACGAATCTTCGTCCCCCGCAACAGCGCCGATGCCTCGTCATGTTGCCATCATCATGGATGGCAACGGACGCTGGGCGCAGCTGCGTGGCATGCCGCGCATTGAAGGCCATCGCCGCGGTGTGGATACCGTCAGAATGGTCTGCGAAGCCTGTACCGAGCTGAAGATCAAGGTCCTGACCCTGTACTGCTTGTCCAGTGAAAACTGGAAGCGTCCGCAACAGGAAATCGACTTCCTGATGGAACTGTTCAAACAGTACCTGATCGAAGAACGAGACCTGATCATGAAACAGGACCTCAAGCTTCAAGTCATCGGCCGCAAGCACCGACTGCCTGCAGACGTCCTGTCTGAGATGCAGACGACATTGCAACTGTCGGCCAACAATCAAGGCACCAAGTTACAGTTAGCGGTCGACTACGGCGGACGCGATGAGATCGCTCAGGCCGCACAAGCGATCGCGCAAGGCGTCCAAGACGGCCGTTTGCAGATCGATGCCATCGACGAGCAATGCGTCAGCGATCATCTGTTCACCGCCGGTCAACCCGATGTGGACTTGATGATTCGCACTGGCGGTGAAATGCGAGTGAGCAACTTTTTGCTGTGGCAACTCAGTTACGCTGAACTCTGGGTGACCGAGACCTGCTGGCCGGAGTTTTCCCGCGAAGACTTTGATGCAGCGTTAAATGGCTTCGCCGCTCGTGACCGCCGTTTCGGTGGCATCAAAACGTCCAACCTGGGCGACGTTTGATGGTGGTTTGCCAAAACGGCTCGGCTGCATCGTATGGCTTGGCAATGACTCTTAGCGGACGCCTTGTGAATCCAATCTCCCAGACCGCACGCCTACTTTAAGTGGCAAGTTTATGTTGCGTGACCGAATCCGATCCAGCACGATCATCATCAGCATTCTGGCTGTGCTGCTGTGGCTTGACGCGAGCTTTCCGCTCGACGGCGCTGCGGGCTTATGGCTGCTGCCCATGATGGGACTATTTGCTGGCGGCACCGCGTTCGAACTGGCCAGCATGATGAAATCCAGTGGCCATCCAATTCACCGCCGCGTCGCAGTCACCGGCGGCGTCGTGATCGCGCTCTCGGCGGCGATCCCAATGCTGTGGGCTCGTCGTGGTTATCCAGACGACTGCCCCGTCGGCCAACTCGGCTGGATCATGCTGATGACCATGGCCACCGTGTTCGCCGTGCTGCTGACTGAGATGCGCGCCTACTGTGAAAATCCCAATCAGCCACAAGGTGTAACGATTCGGCGAACCTGTGCATCCGTGTTTGCCTCTGTTTATGTGGGCCTGCCGTTTGCGATGATGGTTGCATTGCGTGGGCTGCATCAAGACACACTGGGTCAAACGTATGGTTTGGCAGCCTTGCTGACCAGTCTCTTTGTCATCAAAGCATCCGACATGGGCGCTTACTTTACTGGCCGTGCGCTGGGTCGCAACAAACTGATTCCAAAACTCTCGCCAGGGAAAACCATCGAAGGTGCAATCGGTGGCGTGCTGGCTTCAACTCTGGCGGCGTTCCTGTGTTTAAAGTTTATCTTTCCCAAGGTGATCGCGGCTGCCTCTCAATCGGTTGACACAGCCAGCAGCGATCCCTCTTTGTTGGCCGACCCGATGGTTGGCGCCCTGGTCCTGGGCCCTGTGCTGGCGATCAGTGGCATGATTGGCGATCTGGCTGAATCCATGTTCAAACGCGACTGCGGCGTCAAAGACAGCGGCGGACTACTGCCCGGCCTCGGTGGCGTGTGGGACGTGACCGATTCACTGATTGCCGGCAGCGTGCCAGCCTTTTTCTGCTTCGCCGCCGGTGTCGGTGGTGGCTGATGCAATCCTGCAGAGCCTCCCCAAAAGACACTAAGGGAAGATGAACCCCCAAACAAAGCCCGACAAGGAGCGGTTTTTCCGGTGACAATGAAGATGCACCGCAATTTGTGATTGGATCCCCTGAGATCGAATCTCGACCGTCACGGATTGCCTGCTACGATTTATACTTGTTCGCGAGTGTTGCTGAAAAAAACGCAAGCATGCGTTCCTTCGAGAAGACTGGCCTACAGCCCCAAACGGAGCTGGACCGCCATTTCCCAACCAAGGGACGCCCGCCCTTCGGGAAGCAGACTGCGTGAAAAAGCCAAGTCAGCCGATTGCTCTGTCAAAGACCGATCGCGACGAAGGCTGATCCAAACTCCGAACATCGCCCCATCCGCTCGTCAACGAATAGGACCCAAGACAGCACTGCCAGTTTGCAAACCGATTTAATCGCCGAATGCATTGGCTGAGAAGCCGGAAGGCGCTTGCAAACACCGCTGCCAAATGTCGCCATTCGTTGGCTGCACTAGAATGTCATGACAGAAGCAACATTAACGATTAACACGCCCGAAGAGTTGCTGCAACTGTTTGGTCCTCGGGATCAGCATTTGCGACGGTTGCGTCAGTCTTTTGACGTCACGATCACGCATCGCAACGGTCGCATCCGCATCGCCGGTCTGGCGGACAACGTCCAGGCGACGCTAAAAGCCTTTGAGGCCTTGCGCGGCTTGATCCGCAAGCAAGGCGGGATCGCAGCGGACGACGTTGAGTCAATTGCCCAAGGTCGCGATCCGGTGTCATCCGGCGGGCCCACAAGCCATGGCCCGACCAAGGCAGACCCTGGCAAACTCAGTCGCGAGCCTTCCGCCGAAAGAAAGCGTGGAAGCGGTTCGGATTCAGCCAAGTCAAGTGCGTCCAAGACCGGTGAAGAGGTGGCCATTGGTCATGCTGGCCGGCGCATTCGCCCTCGGACCGAAGGCCAACGAGCTTATGTGGATGCCATTCGCGAGTTTGACCTGACGTTCGCAACCGGACCAGCGGGTTGTGGCAAAACCTACTTGGCGGTGGCAACGGCCGTTGAAGCCTTCAAAGCGGACCTGGTTCGCAAGATTGTGCTGGTTCGCCCCGCGGTCGAAGCCGGTGAGAGCTTAGGCTATTTACCGGGTGACTTGCGAGCCAAACTGAATCCTTATTTGCGGCCCCTGCTGGATGCTCTGGGCGACATGGTTGACTTTGACCGCGTGCAACAATTGATGGAACAAGACGTTATCGAAGTGATCCCATTGGCCTACATGCGTGGCCGAACACTCAGTGACGCATTCGTGATTTTGGACGAAGCACAGAACACCACCATCGCGCAAATGAAAATGTTTCTCACGCGAATGGGAGAGCGCAGCAAGATGGTTGTCAGTGGCGATGTCACTCAACTGGACCTGCCGCGTGGTGTGACCAGCGGTCTGCAGGATGCACTGCGCCGGCTGAATCGAATTTCTGCCATTGGCGTCGTGCGTTTAACGGGCGAAGACATCGTGCGACACCGCTTGGTGCAGCGCATCGTCGATGCTTATGAAGATAGCGAACCCAAAGGCGGCGCCGCGCGGGCCCGCCAAACAAAGGTTCGCGTGATTGAAAATGATCGGCAGCCGCGCACTCGTGGTGAGGGCCCCTTGGATCGGTAGCTTGGCTAGCCGCCAAGTCGTTCCAACGTGATGAACGGTCAAGGTAAAACGCGTGCCAACCAGCAGCGCATTGATTCACTGGGAATCCCCAAACCACGGCTCATTCAGTGGTGGCTCGATAGCGATAAGCAAGATTGGGCCATCCGAGTCACGATGGTCCTGATCGCTGCGTTGGCTTTACTGGTCGTCTGCCAAGCTTGGCGGCCGCGATTCTCTTACCACGTTGGCGACATGCCGGCACGGGACATTATCGCGCGGGTCAGCTTCGAAATCGAGAACGAAGCCGAAACCGAACAGGCCCAACTGGAAAAGCTGCGTGAACTCCCTGTGTTCTATCGCAATCTGCCGAACCAGCTCACACAGCTACGCGCCATTTTGAAAAGCCAGCTACTGGTTGTCGGCGATAGTTCGTCGCTGCAATCAATGAGCGACGATCAATCGGACGCGTTCGACGCTTTTGCAGGGACGACCATCGTCACGCCCGAATCGGCCACCGAAGATACGGCGACGCCTGAGCAAAAGTACCAAGCCCTCAAAGCAGTGCTCGCCGAAGACACCGAAGCTGAAAACCTGGACAATGCGTTTCGCATGATGGTTCAGGAAGTGTTTGAGAACGGCTTGTTAGAAACCTTAAAGCACGATCCCGAACGCGGGAGCCAACGCTTCATCCGAGTCTATACCGCTGACCCTGAAGACTCCATCGAAGTCAGCGTCGAAGACGTGCAAGTGGCGCGGATGCTGCCACGCATCAAGACCATGCTGTCGGAAGAGTTCCGCTCCCTGTTCGGTGACAGCGTTCCCGACCAGCAGCGTGCCATCGTTGTCGACATGGTGTCTCAGTGGATCGACGAACGGCTGCCGCAATACCAGACGCTTTCGTATGACGAACCGACCAGCGAAGAGGCGCGCGCCAAGTTAGCCAAGAACGTTCCACCATCGATGAAGCGATTGTTTGCCGGCCAAACCGAGCTTGCCAACGCCGGTGATACCATTGACCCCGCCGAGCTCGCCCTGCTGCGACATGAACATCAGCGCTGGCAAGACCTTCGTGGGCCGGTCGATGAAGCGGCACGATTCTTGGCCTACGCAGGCATGCTGGCGGCGCTCTCGCTGCTGTGTGGCTGCTATATTTTCTTCGTCGATGATCGTGCAATCCTGCGAGACAAAGTCAAACTTGGCAAGTTGCTGTGCTTGATCGTCCTGACCGTCGGCGGCAGCTACTGGGCGACGACGGATCATTATCACAGCGAACTTGCACCACTTGTCGTCGGCACCGTCATTGCCGCGATCGTGTACGGACGGGACTTGGCACTGCTGTTGATGTCGGCCTGTTGCATTAGCGTGACACTCTTTTTGAATGAAGACTTGGCCCAAATGGTGACACTGGCTGCTGCGGCAACCACCGTCGCCTTGGTCACCGGGAGGGTGAGATCCAATAGCCACCTGCTGTTTGTGGGCATCATCTCCGCCGCCATCACCGCCCTGACATTCATTGGCGTGGGCTTGGTCACAGGCGACACGATGGCGATTGCAGCTGCCCCGGGCAGCCTGGACCTAGAAGATCAAGTCGGCACCACGCACTTCTTTGACATCCTGCTGATGCTCAGCCGGGAAGGCCTAGTCGCTGGCTTATTCATTGTGGTTCCAACCACCCTGATCACGCCATTACTGCCATTGATCGAAAAGGTTTTTCGGGTCCATACCGACCTCAGCCTGATGAGCCTCAGTGACGTCAGCCACCCCTTGCTGCGACGTTTGGCTCAGCGCGCTCCGGGAACGTACAACCACAGCATCAATGTCGCTTCGATCGGTGAAGCAGCAGCCGATTCCATTGGCGCCAATGGCTTGCTGGTGCGTGTTGGGGCTTACTTCCACGACATCGGCAAGATGTTCAAACCGGAGTACTTCATCGAAAACCAAAGTGGTGTCAATCAGCACGACTCGCTACAACCTGCGATGAGCACCTTGGTGATCATTGCACACGTCAAAGACGGTGCCGACCTGGCGCGAAATCACCATTTGCCGCAACCGATCATCGACTTGATCATGCAGCACCATGGAACAACCCTGGTCGAATACTTCTTTAATGAAGCCGCCAAACGTAGCGAAGAAGACCCCAATCACGAACAGGTCAGTGACAAAGACTTCCGCTATCCTGGGCCCAAACCACAGACGTTAGAAGCCGCCGTGATGATGCTGGCCGATGCTGTAGAAAGCGCCAGCCGCACCTTGGTTGACCCAACGCCCGCGAGAATTCAAAGTCTGGTTGACAAAATTGCACAAAAGAAAATGACTGACGGACAGTTCGACGAATGTGGACTGACCTTTCGACAACTTCGCTTGGTTCGCGAAAGCTTAGCCAAGTCCTTAACTTCAATTTTCCACGCGCGTGTCAAATACCCAAGCCAACAACCCGCCTGATTCATCGGCGCCTTCTGATTGTGACCCATCGTCACAAGACGCAGACGTTCCTGAACCGACGCCCGACGACTACCCAGACCTATCAGACTGGCAGGTCGATGTGCTGTGGGATGAATCGCTTGAACAACGCCGCCAGACACTCGGCTTAACCGACCAAGCCGTGACACGAGCGGTGGAGGCCGCAGCGGAACACCTGCAGTTTGCATCGGGCGTTATCGGAGTCCGATTTTGCGACGACGCAACGATCCATCAAATCAATGTCACGCATCTTCAGCATGACTACCCCACCGATGTGATCAGTTTCCCCTACAGCGATCAGAACGGTTTTCTGGAAGGAGAACTGGTTGCCAGTCTCGAGACCGCCCAAGCCAACGCCGTCGACGCTGGCTGGTCCACAGCGGATGAACTGTTGCTATACGTGATCCATGGCGTACTGCACATCGGCGGGATGGATGACCAAACCGAATCACAGAAACAGGCAATGCGACTCGCTGAGCAAGCCGTCTTGGAACAATTGCGGCCGAGCGACCTCGCTCTGGAACCTGTGGAGGTGAACAAGCCTTGACCGGTTTTATTCTCTTTATCAGCATCTCGATCGTCGGCTTTGTGCTTAGCAGCGTCGGCGGCCTGGGAGCCGAACTGTTGGATTCGTTTGCCGGCCGCTCTTTCGAAGCTTACTGCAGGCTGCGCAAGAACCGCGAGCGTTTTCGATCCGTTCTGACCTGGCAAGACGCAGCGATTCGCGGCAGTGAGTACCTGCGGATGATTGGGACCGTGTTGTTCCTGATCGCTGGGACCGCAGCCTTCATGGTGCTGAACCTGGAAGCGATTGCAGCGGGCGCCGATCGCGGACTCGGCCTGGCATGGCTGCTCGATGGTTGGCAATGGTTCGTTGGCTGGATCACCTTTGCCGCGCTGATGATGCTGTTCGTCCATTCATGGATCCCAGAAGTTGTCACGCGGTTTGCCTCCACAACGCTGCTGTACCACACCTGGCCCTTTTGGCAGACGCTGGCCTTGACGATGAACCCACTGTCGACCCCGCGTCGTATGCTGGAGTCATTGACACTTCGCCTGAGCGGCAAAAAGGAAACCGAAGACGAAGAGGAAGAATCACTCGAAGACGAAATCCGCACCATCGTCGCAGCGGGAACCAACGCCGGTTTCTTTGGCCCCGGCGTGCGCGAGATGATTCAAAACGTCATGGAACTGGACAACGATGTCGTCAAGGGCATCATGACTGTCCGCACCGACATCGACGCTTTGGAACGTCAATCCAGCTGGCCAGAAGTCATGCAACAAGTCATCGCGTCCGGCCGAACGCGATTACCCGTTTACGATGGCACGCTGGATAACGTCATTGGTGTGCTGTACGTCAAGGACTTGTTACCCGAGCTGGCAGGAGGCCGCACGCCCGGGCGACCGCTGGAAGAACTTGTCCGACGTTGCTGGACCGTGCCAGCGGACAGAACGGTCAGTGCTCTGCTACGCGAGTTCCTGCACAGTCGATCGCACATGGCGATCGTCCTTGACGAGTTTCAACACACCGTTGGCGTCGTCACCATTGAAGACGCCTTGGAAGAAATCGTCGGTGAAATCGTCGACGAATCGGACGAGGAAGAAGAAATCCAATTCAAAGTCGTCGACGAATTCACCGCGATCCTCAGCGGCAGGGTGATGATCGATGACATCAACGAACGTCTGAACTGGCAGTTGCCCGAAAGCGATGACTACCAAACCATCGCCGGGATGGTGCTAAGCCACCTGGGGGAGATTCCGGAGAACGACGCCAAATTCACCATCGGCGACATTCAGTTCCATGTGCTCCAAGCCAGCCGCCAGACCATCACCATGGTCCAAGTGCACTACGAACCGGCGGAAGTTTAGCGCACCGCACGACCGGCCGGCGGTAAGGCCACTGACGATGACCTCCCAACCGGGGGGACTGTCCATCTGCCCGGGAGTGAGCAGGGGGCGAGTGTCGGTTTAACCGCGAAAATTCGCCCAATTTGCAAATCGGGGGCTAACCAGGGCAGACGTTTCTGGCTCAAAATCAATCTCGCCGACGACTCTGCCCATGACCTTTTGTGGACGGATTTCTAGAATTTCGGAAAGTTTCCGAATCGGAACACTCGATACAACCCTAAAACTCCATGCCCTTGGTGTTTTCAATTTGTGTGCGACGCGTTCTGCATCTGGTAAAGGTTGCGGCTTAACCGCTGTGGTTTGAGACTGTAGCCTGCACTCGGACGGAGATTTGAGACACTGCCAGGATTTGGAGGCCGCGGCGCGACCTGCCGTGATAGGACTGATTTCGCGTGATGGGCTGTCCAACCAGGGCGGATCCATGACGCCCCGAAACGGCTGCGGCGAAGAGCAGGGCAAAGCAATCGAAAACGGCGTTTTTACCAAGTAAGACGTTGCCGAAGGATCGGCCAGATTGTTTGCCACCAGAAAACACGACCAACCGCTTGATCGATTTAACGCAAGATAGTTCATGACAACGACTTCCAAAGATGTCAAACCAGTCGCTGGAATCACCGTTCGCCTCGCAGGTGACTCGGGCGACGGCATGCAGTTGCTGGGCACTCAGTTGACCAACACCAGCGCCCTGGCTGGCAATGATGTGGCCACCTTCCCTGATTTCCCTGCTGAAATCCGCGCACCGCGTGGCACCCGCGCCGGAGTCAGTGGATTCCAGGTCCAGTTTGCCAAGCAAGAGATCTTCACCCCTGGCGATACGCTTGACGCGCTGGTCGTGATGAACCCCGCCGCCTTGGTGACCAACATTCAGGACCTTCGCAAAGGCGGCATTCTGATCGCCAACGAAGATGGCTTTACGGCGAAGGATTTTAAACTTGCCAAAGTTGACGCGAACCCGCTTGATGCGACCGTGATCAACGAAGAGTATCGCTTGTTCAAAGTCCCGATGACCAAGCTGACTCGAACAGCCGTTTCCGAGCACGGCCTGAGCCCCAAGATTGCCGACCGCTGCAAAAACTTCTTTGCGATGGGTTTGGTGTACTGGCTGTTTGGTCGTTCGCTCGAACCAACGCTGCGATTCATTGAAGCCAAGTTCGGCAAGAAACCCGAAGTCGCCGCCGCCAACATCGCAGCCTTGCGAGCTGGCTGGGCCTATGGTGAAACCACCGAAGCGTTTGGCGAAAGCTATCAAGTCGAAGCCGCTGAGCTAAAGCCCGGCACGTATCGCAACGTGATGGGCAACCAAGCTCTAGCCTGGGGACTGGTTGCCGCCAGCAAGCTGAGCAACAAAGACTTGTTCTACGGCACCTATCCGATCACGCCAGCGAGTGACATTCTGCATGAACTGACCAAGCACAAAGCGTTTGGCGTCCGAACCTTCCAAGCGGAAGACGAGATCGCTGCGGTGTGTGCCACGATCGGAGCGGCCTTTGGTGGCACGATGGCAGTGACCGCCAGTAGCGGCCCTGGGATCGCGCTCAAAGCCGAAGCGATGGGCCTGGGAATGATTCTTGAACTCCCAATGATCGTCGTCAACGTCCAACGTGGTGGCCCCAGCACGGGGCTCCCAACCAAGACGGAACAAAGTGACTTGCTGCAAGCCATGTTTGGCCGAAACGGTGAATCCCCGCTGCCGGTGATCGCGCCACAATCGCCCGCAGATTGTTTCTCCGTGGCCATCGAAGCCTGGCGACTGGCCGTTGAGTGCATGGTCCCAGTCATGTTGCTTAGCGATGGCTATATCGCCAACGGCAGTGAACCCTGGCGGATTCCCGAGATGTCTAGCCTGCCCAAAATTGACGTTCAACACCCCGAAGGCAAGACAGACGACGAACCGTTCCTGCCTTACAAACGCGATGCAAACCACGCTCGCCCCTGGGCCATCCCTGGTGCCGAAGGCTTGATGCACCGCTTAGGTGGCTTGGAAAAAGAGAACGAAACCGGGAACGTCAGCTACGATCCCGACAATCACCAATTGATGACCAACCTTCGTGCTGAAAAAGTCGCCAAGATCGCCGAGCGAATCCCAGCCCAAGAGGTCTTTGGCGAGGAAAGTGGTGACCTGCTGGTGGTCTCTTGGGGCGGCACTTACGGAGCCTGCCACACCGCTGTTCAGCAATGTCAACAAGCGGGACATCGCGTCAGCCACGCTCACGTCCGTTACTTGAATCCATTGCCCGCCAACCTGGGCGACCTGTTGCGTCGCTTTGACCGCGTCCTGGTCCCCGAGCTAAACATGGGCCAGCTTCGCATGTTGCTGCGATCGGAATACCTCGTCGACTGCATTGGCTTTAACAAAGTCCAAGGCAAACCCTTCGCCGTCAGTGAACTGATTCAACAAATCGAAACCCACTTGCCACAACCCGTCGGCGCCTAATCGCTAGCTCGCTTGTTGATCAACCGAACAGACAACTCTTTTTGATTCACATCACAATATGAACCTTCCCGTTCTAAAACCAACTGACTTTGCGTCCGATCAAGACATTCGCTGGTGCCCCGGCTGTGGTGACTATTCGATTCTTGCTCAAATGAAAAAGGTCTTGCCAGACCTGGGCGTGCCGCGCGAGAAGACCGTGTTCATCAGTGGGATTGGCTGCAGCAGCCGCTTTCCCTACTACATGAACACCTACGGCATGCACAGCATTCACGGCCGTGCTCCCGCGTTCGCAACGGGACTCAAGTCGACGCGCCCCGACCTGATGGTTTGGGTCATCACCGGTGACGGCGATGCGTTGTCCATTGGCGGCAACCATTTCATTCACGTGCTGCGACGGAACCTGGACATCAACATCGTCCTGTTCAACAACCGCATTTACGGCTTGACCAAAGGGCAGTACAGCCCGACCAGCACCGAAGGTCAAGTCACCAAAAGCACGCCGATGGGCTCCATCGACCATCCACTGAGCCCGCTGTCGGTAGCCTTGGCAGCCGAAGCGACCTTCGTGGCTCGCAGCATGGACGCCAACGTCAAACACCTCGGCATGGTGCTAAAACGTGCCGCACAGCACAAAGGCACATCGCTGGTCGAAGTCTACCAAAACTGCAACGTGTTCAACGACGGGGCAATGGCATACGCTCAAGAGAAGGCACAGCGCCCGGAAAACACGATCGAACTTGAGCACGGCAAGCCCTTGATCTTTGGCAAAGAATCCGACAAAGGCATCCGACTGGTTGGCACTCGCCTGGAAGTTGTCAACCGGAGCGACGTCGCTGATGATGATCTACTGATCCACGACGAACGCGAACAAAATCCATCCATTCAAATGATGCTCGCCCGGATGCGTTACCCTGAAATGCCCGAACCCATGGGCGTCCTGCGAGACGTTGAAGGCGTTCCCACCTACAACGACCAAATCAACCAGCAAGTCACCAGCGCCAAAGAACGCTTTGGAGAAGGTGACCTGGAAAAACTGTTCAGCGCTGGCGACACCTGGGTCGTCGACTGAATCCGTTAAAGCGACTGTTGCAACGATGCCAGTGGCGTCCGTTGCCGCGCCCGTTGGCTGTGATCATCAAGGAAGAACTGATCCGGCAAACCGAGCAGCCATTGTGCTGCTGACTAATCTGACACAACGAATCACACCAAAATGACCGGCCGCATCGTTCGCGACCATCAAGTTGGTTCACCTATCCAATCATGGAGGATTGAACTTATGCCACGCGGAAAATCTTATTCGGACGTCACCAAAGCCTTTGGTGATACCCCAATGATCCAAATCAATCGTCTGGGCCCTGAAGGTGGCGCGACGATCTTCGCTAAGTGCGAGTTCTTTCAACCGCTGAACAGCGTCAAAGACCGTATCGGCGTGGCCATGATCGAGGCGGGTGAACGAGACGGCAAAATCAACGCCGACACTCATATCATCGAACCAACTAGCGGTAACACGGGGATCGCGTTGGCGTTTGTTTGTGCAGCCAAAGGCTACAAACTGACATTGACCATGCCGGAATCCATGTCCGTCGAACGTCGCGCTCTGCTGCGTGCCATGGGCGCCAACTTGGTGCTCACACCTGCTGGCGACGGCATGAAAGGTGCGATCAACACCGCCGCCGATCTGGCTGCAGGTGATCCAAACGGCTTCATGCCGCAACAATTTGAAAACCCAGCTAACCCAGCGATTCACGAAGCCACCACTGGCCCTGAAATCTGGGAAGACAGCGGACAAAGCATCGACGCCATCGTTGCTGGCGTCGGTACCGGAGGCACCATCACCGGTGCGTCACGTTTTCTGAAAAGCCAAAATCCGGACTTCAAGACCTTCGCCGTTGAACCGGTCAATTCACCGGTGATCAGCGGCGGGTCCCCCGGCAAGCACCGCATTCAAGGCATCGGGGCTGGCTTCATCCCCGGTAACTTGGACACCGGAATCATTGACGATGTGGTCAAAGTCGATGACGAAGACGCCTTTACCTGGGGCCGACGTTTGGCAAAGGAAGAAGGCATCGTGGCCGGCATCAGCAGTGGAGCCAACCTCTATGCGGCTGCCCAAGTGGCCGCCCGTCCAGAAATGAAAGGCAAACGCATTGTGACCATCATGTGCAGCCTTGGCGAACGCTACCTCAGCACCCCTTTGTTCGGCGATCTGGGCCTGTAATCGCCGGTTCGCGTGCAAGAGAAGCAAGCACGGAGGGCGCCGTGCTTGCACGCATCAATGATCTCACGGAGTCCAATCCGGATGAGATTACGTCCCTTTTTGGGAACCGCTACGCGCTAACAAGCTTCTAGCTAGGCCCCATGGTGTGTGCAAGCACGGACCCTACGAAAGAGGCAAGCACGCCGGGGCTGCACTCTCGCGGCACGCTGTCTGTCGGCCGTCAAGCGAGCGGCTTTGACTCACTTTGGCACACCTGAATTGTGTTGAATTGGCGCGCCGCAACGTCGTTGCCCGTTTGCGGGCCTACTGAAATCGCGTCCCTTCCACGCTTTCGCGGTCTTTGCTTGATCGCAACCAACTTGGCACGAACATTGCTTGTCGTACTCCATTGAGATGCCTCGAAGCTTTCTTGAGCGCAGCACGCTCACCTTCAAGGTGCGTCGCCGATGCAGATCGCAGTCTTAATTCGAACAGGAGTGAACGATGATGATTTCGAAGACAGTTTACGAAATGCCAGTGAAGGAATTCATGAACCGCGACTTGGTCACCATCGACGCATCGGGGACAGTTCACGAAGCCCTGACACTGATGGAAGAGAACCGAGTTTCAACCTTGCCCGTGATCGATAACGGGCACGTTTGTGTCGGCATCCTCTCGACATCGGACTTGGTGGACATGGCGCGTGATGTCGACGATGATCTTTGGGACCTCGATCAGCTGGATGTGGCTGGGCAGCGTTTCTTGGTTGATAAACTGATTCACAGCATGGGACAAGAATCGGTTCAGTCGTTCATGAGTGAAAAGGTGGCAACGGTGCCGCAGGATTCCTCGACTCTGAGCGCGATCCGCAAGATGCTTAAAGAACGTGTCCACCATCTACCGGTGACCGGCCCATCCGATCAGCTCGTTGGGATCATCTCGACAATGGATGTCTTAGGGCAGATTTCAGATTCGATCGACTGACCTGTTTTCGCCCACGAAAGTCGGGAAAACATGGTAAGCTGAAGCAAACATCGCCGACGCTGCCGGGATTCGGCGGCCTTGGCGTGTGACCGATGAAAACACTCTAGGCCTGAAAACGATGCGAACTGAACTGGATGCCGCGCTCAAACAACTGCAAGAAGCTCTTGAAAACATTGACCAGCTCGACGGTCAGCAGGCGGATCAGTTGCGTGGAGCGGCCAAGCAGATCACCGAAACGCTCGACCATTCGGATGTCGATTCTGCCTCGCTGGCCAAACGCTTGCAAGAACAGACCGATGCATTTCAAGAGTCCCATCCCACACTGACTGACACAGTCGGTCGGATCGCAGACATTCTGCAACAGATGGGCATCTAATGGCCTGACGCCAGACGCGCCAGGCAGCACGTTGCCCGTCGGTCCGTTGTCGCTTTAGACCTGTCCTCCCAGCTTCACTTGGTCAGCTTCACTTGGTCAGCTTCACTTGGTCAGCTTCACTTGGTCAGCTTCACTTGGTCAGCTTCACTTGGTCAGCTTCACTTGGTCAGCCAGAGAGGCAAACCCCGATGCCAGCACGCTGGACGACCTTCGCTGGGCTGCTGGTGGTCTCGTACTGCGTGATGACGTTCACACACGAACTGGGACACTTGATCGGCGGTTGCTGCGGCGGAGGCAAACTGCTGAGCGCAGACCTCGCCCCCTGGAGGCTACCGTACAGTCTCTTTCGCCCCGATCCCTTTCCCAAACTGACTCTTTGGTCGGGACCGATCTTGGGTGTGCTGATTCCGCTGTTGATTGCCTGGCCTCTTGGGAAACCATGGGCATGGCTGATCGCTCACTTCTGTGTCCTAGCCAACGGTTGCTACCTTGCGATCGCAGCGTTCACCGGGGACCCACTGCTGGACACCGCTCGGCTACTGAACAGCGGCGTGCATCCATTGCTGATCGCGGCCTTCTGTGTGATCACGATCCCCTGCGGTTACCTAGGCTTTCGTCGATCTTGCATCGAATGGTTGAGCCCGCCCACGCCAGAGCGTTAACCTGAACCGCCAGAGCGTTAACCTGAACCGCCAGAGCGTTCATCCGCCCACGCCAGAGCGTACAGTTCCCACACTCGCTGCAGTGGTAGCGGCCTGGCGTGAAGGCACCTCGAAACCCCGGACGCTGCTGAATCAGGTGGGATAGAAAAGTCGACAGGCGTCACTGCTGCTGGTCACCGCCAACTATACTGTGGGCTCCCGTTCCCCCTTTGTTTTTGAATGCTCTCCTGCTTTTGGATGCTGTTCATGTTGATTCGATCGTTGCTTTGTTTGGCAGCTTTGTTGGCTGCCGTTGGACTCTCAGACGCCGCCGAGCGGAATGTGATTTTCATCATCACCGACGATGAAAGCCCCACGTTAGGTTGCTATGGCGATCAAGCAGCGAAGACGCCCGCCATTGATGCGATTGCTGCCGACGGTTTGGTCTTTCGCAATGCCTTTGCCACGACTGCTTCTTGCAGCGCCAGTCGCAGCGTGGTGATGAGTGGTCTGCACAACCATCGCAACGGACAATTCGGCCATCAACATCATTATCACAAATTTGCCTCCTTTCATGATGTGGTTTCCTTGGCCATGCCTCGGGTGATGCAACGAGCCGGCTATCGCACGGGACAGATTGGCAAGTATCACGTGGCTCCCGAGACGGTGTTTCAGTTTGAAACCTATCTCAAAGGCAATGGTCGCAATGCGGTCGCGATGGCTGAAGCCAGCAAAGCGTTTATCACCGACGACAGCGACCAGCGCCCGTTCTTTCTGTACTTTGCCACGTCCGACCCACACCGTGGTGGCGGCAAAGATCAAACCAGCAAGCAAACGCTGAAACCAGACCTGTTTGGAAACAAACCCAACGGACAAAGCCATCCCGGTGTCGACGAGGTTTTCTTTGATCCCGCCGATGTCATCGTCCCTCCGTTTCTGCCCGATACCGTGGAAACCCGCGAGGAACTGGCGCAGTACTATCAGTCCTGTGCGCGAATCGATGCTGGTGTGGCCAAGTTGGTCGAGATTCTAAAAGCAGCCAATCTGTATGACAAAACCATGATTGTTTTCACCAGCGACCATGGAATGGCATTCGCTGGCGGCAAGACAACGGTTTACGAAGGCGGCTTGCGAGTCCCGTTTGTGGTCCGCGATCCCTACCAGACCCAACGCGGCGTGGTCAGCGACGCCTTGATCAGTCACATTGATATCACTCCCAGCCTGTTGGACTTCGCCAATGGCTTGGACCAAGATCTCAACCGCCCCAAGTCAATGCTTAACGCAGCCAAATTCTGGAAGGACCGTGGCGAGGCTCTCAAGGAAAACCGCAACGGTAATCAACCGTTTGCCCAATACCATGGTCAGTCGTGGATGCCTGTACTGGCTGATCCAACCATCGAGCATCACGAAACCATCATGGCGTCACACACGTTTCATGAGATTCAGATGTACTATCCGATGCGAGTCGTTCGCGACAAAAAGTACAAACTGATTTGGAACATCGCCCATCCCTTGCCGTTCCCGTTTGCCTCTGACCTGTGGGCGGCCAGTAGCTGGCAAGCACAACTGGCCAAGGGTGACGATGCGAACTACGGGCAAATGACTGTGGGTCGCTACGTGCAACGCCCCGAATTCGAACTCTATGACATGCAGAGTGATCCCTACGAGTCAACCAATCTTGCCGACAGCGACGGCCATCAACAGATCCTGAAACAATACCAGGCCAAGCTCAAAGCGTTCCAAAAGACCTACCATGATCCCTGGATCATGAAATGGCGTTACGAGTAAACAACGCCAGCTATCCAACAGTCCACTAGCGGTTTCAACGACAGGCCACCGGTCTGTCGCGCGACAAGATCCAACGCCCGGCCACCCACCGCTGGCGCGTTATCACTGGCCGCGGCCTGGTAGACGAACGCGGGCGATTGAGATAGATTCCACGCTGCCCTGGGGAATTGGAACTGGAAAACCCCACGCGTTTTGAACGCCAACGGATTCCGATCACAGGGCCATTGAGAAAATGGCTTCCCCATTTTACGCTGTACCATCCTTCGCGCTGCTCGCCCGTTGCCACGATGTCGCCCACCAAGTCTCGCCCGAAAGTTCTGCTGTTGGTTGAAACCACCATGGCGTTTGGTCGCGGCGTTTTGGAGGGGATCAGTCGTTTTCGGATTGAGAAACAACCCTGGTCGGTGCAGCTGGATTTGCGTGACTTGATGGCAGGTCCGCCGGCTTGGTTCCGTGGCTGGGACGGCGACGGCATCATCACCCGCGACACGACGCCGGAGATGCTGGCGATCATTCGGGAGACAGGGATTCCGACGGTCAACTTGGGTGACATTCATGACGAGCAGTCGCTGCCAACGGTCTTCAACGACCATGAAGCGATTGGCAGAGCCGCAGCGTCTCACTTGGCAGACAAAGGACTCGAACACTTCGCGTTTGCCGGCTTCAGCGATCACCATTGGTCCAGCCAACGCTTGCAAGGATTTGTGGCCGGACTGCGGGAGCGAGGCATTGGTGGGCCGAACTGCGACGACGCCGGGGTTCTGGTGCATCAGTCGGAGTGGACGATCGCTCGGCACCATGGCTGGCAGGTCCAGCAGGATCAGATCGTGGATTGGATCAAGGAGCTGCCACACCCTATTGGCGTCTTTGCTTGCAATGATTTTCGGGGACAGCACGTACTAGAAGCCTGCCAGAGTTGCAATGTCTCCGTCCCGGATCAAATCGCCGTGCTGGGTGTCGACAATGATCATGTCCTCTGCGACTTCTGTGACCCACCGCTTTCCAGCGTGATCCCGGCCGCAGAACGCATTGGCTACCATGCTGCCACGATGCTGGATCAGTTGATGCGCGGCGAGCAAGTGAAAAACCTCCATCCCAAGATTGCTCCCGTCGGAATCGCCGAACGCTTGTCAACAGATGTCATGGCAATCGAAGACGAAGACGTCGCCGAGGCCATCAAGCTGATTCGCTTTGGCGCCTGCGAAGGCTTAACCGTCAGCGATATCCTTAAGCAGGTGCCGATCGCGCGCAGCAGCTTAGAACGCCGCTTTCGACACTACTTGGATCGATCACCGCAAGCAGAAATCCGCCGCGTGCAAATCAAACGCGCCTGCCAGTTGCTTCGGGAAACCGACCTTAGCTTGAACAAGATTTCGCGACTGACCGGGTTCAAGCATCCCGAATACTTTAGCGTGGTGTTCAAACGCGAAGTCAAGCTGACGCCGGGAAAGTATCGCGACTCGATTCGCGCCAAAGCCAATCAATCTTTCGGTTCTTAACTCATCCGTTCCAAGAAAGTGAATCATGAACGTTCTTGTGCTGACCGGCGCTGGGATCTCCGCTGAATCTGGTATTCCGACCTTTCGCGGCAGCGATGGCTTGTGGGAAGGCCATCGCATTGAAGACGTGGCCTCACCGCAAGGCTTTGCTC
Source organism: Stieleria bergensis (assembly GCA_007745635.1). Lineage (GTDB taxonomy): Bacteria > Planctomycetota > Planctomycetia > Pirellulales > Pirellulaceae > Stieleria > Stieleria bergensis. The sequence continues at coordinate 2,897,404 of CP036272.1, read as the reverse complement.
GCAATCCAAAGCTCGTGCATGACTTCTACAACCTTCGCCGGCGACGACTGCAAGACGACACGATCCGGCCCAACGCAGCCCACCTGGCACTTGCCGAATTCGAACGCCAGCATCCAGGACAGTTCTTGCTGGTCACTCAGAACATCGACAACTTGCACCAACGCGCAGGCAGCCAGAACGTTCTGCCGATGCACGGCGAGCTATTGAAAGCACGCTGTGCATTGACCGGTGAAGTCATCCCTTGGCACGACGACTTGAACACGTCGACTGTCTTTCCTGACAATCCAGACCTCGTCGGTACCCTGCGGCCGCACGTGGTTTGGTTCGGTGAGATGCCGCTGGGCCTAGAGCAGATCGACGAGTTTGCCAGAAACTGTGATGTGTTCTTGGCAATCGGCACCTCAGGAAATGTCTACCCCGCAGCAGGTATTGTCCAGACGACGCCACCGCACTGCCAAAGAATCGAAATCAATCTCGATGCGACGCCGCAAAGCGGAAACTTTGCCCAAACCATCCGAGACAAAGCGAGCATCGCCGTGCCGCAAGTCCTAGCCCAACTGCGTGAACAAGCCAGTTAGCGTGTTGCTAAGAATCATGCGGTGCACAGGACGGGCAGGATAGACGAGTCGGTGAGTTTGCGAGTCGTCGAGTTTCCGAACAGACTGCATTGAAGACGCGGGATCGGCCTGCCGAAATTCGCTGCCTAACCTTCACAAGTAGCGTGAATGATGGTGAAGAAGGAAAACGGATTCGGCTTGTATTTCGCATCGATGCGCAGCGGTAACTTGCTCATCAATTCATCGAATTCAACATCCGTTCGCCATCCCAAGTGACGGGTGACATGACCGGCGGAATCGACCACGCGCGAGATCAGCGGGTTTCCGCTGCGAAAGTGATTGATGATGTAGACCTGACCGCCGGGGCGACACACACGAACAATCTCGCTCATCATCTTGTCAGCATTGGAAACGACGCTGACGGTGTGAAATGACGTCACGATGTCAAACGAGTTGTCTTCAAAAGTCAGCGACTCTGCATTCATCGGTTGGACGTTGATATGATCCCAACCCTGGCGATCGATCTTATCCTGTGCCTCGGACAACATGGATTCCGACAAATCGATGCCGGTCAGCTTGATGAAGTCTGGGTAGTGGTTCAAGGACAGCCCGGTACCGACTCCAACCTCAAGGACTTCTTCCGCAGGCTTCCAGGGAATGTCGTTCCGCACAACGCTGCGAATGTTTTTGCCAGCGACCGCAGGCCAAAGTGCTTTGTAAGCGGGCACCAAATTGTGGTAAAGCTTAGCAGCATGCGGAAAACGCGGTGAATCCCTGCCTTCGGATCCAGCAGCAACATCCGATGTGGATCCGATTTTTTCCTGCGTCGTTTTTGTCATATGACGAATGCTCTCAGTACAACCAACAAGTGCGACCCAACTGCGCGCCAATCTCGGCCGCCGTCGCTCTCAAACCCTGGCCAGACCTCTCCTGCTGTGCGATCGATCAGATCACTCGCAACGCAGCAACGTGACCTATTTCTAGCAACAGACGACCACAACCAAGTGGCCCGTGATGCCTAGGCAATTTGAACGGGCCATTTCATGGTGACCCGGAAGAGGTTGGCTTCTATTGACGATGTTTAGCCACGTATCTTAAACCACTCCAATTGAGACGGCAGGGTTTACGCGTCATGAGAGCGCTGTGAATACGCTATTAATTACGTTTCTGTGACAAAAAGAGCGAAAAGACGGGTGGCGCCATATCACCATTTGCCCCCCAAACATGCGGAAGACCAACCAGCAGAGGAACTTCGTCCGCCAAAAACAGCGCTGATCGAGATTCGAGGCACAGAACCTCTCCGCATGCTCACCGGCGGGCGGCCATTCGCTGGGCACCCAGACCTTCGAAACCGAAGGCTCTAAAAACAGCGTCCGCGCTGCAACGCAAGCGTCTTTCTAGAGAACGGTAGCCAGACACGGAATGTGCTTGGCAAGAAAGACCTCCGTTCCCACCACGGAACTGGGCCGAGCGGATGCCGCAATGGGTCAACCGTTTTTCTGCTTGCTGGTCGCAGCAACGTCCTGCTGCTTGCCCGCCGACGATGAACTGGCTCGTTGATCGGTGCTGCTGACTTGCAGCATCGGAACGACCCCGTCAGTGCCAACTCGAACGCGTTCAGTTAATCCATGAACTGAAGCAATGGTCAGCAAGGATTCGCCCGCTGTGTTTGTTGATTTCAACATAGTGCGTCTTCGTATTGGTTTGAAGCTAGATGTGATCTTGGTCGCACCCAAAAAGCGTTTGCCGCAAAAACTCTGCGAGACTTCCGCTGGATGTTTATCATAAACTTGGCACCAAAATCTTCATCGATTCCCTTCGAAAGTCTCTTCATTGCGGGATCTTCCTAATCCCTTGAAGCCTGAAACAACTAAACCATTATTCACCAGCAAGCTGACCAAGATCCACTCACCCAGACGTAGCAGCAAAACGATACCAATAAAAAGACATTCATTGCCCTCCGTAAAGCTGGTCTTAGCGATCAACAATCTGCCCCTATGGACATTGATTTTCTGATCACAGAGCTAAACGTTGGTGGTGCCGAAAAAGCCATCACGCACTTAGCAATTGGAATGCACGATGCAGGACACTTAGTTCGCGTGCTTTCGATTGATGCGCCACCGATCGGTGAGCAACGTGCCTTGGTGGATCAACTCCAGCAAGCCGGTGTCGACGTTCAATTCGGTGGCTTTCGTCGCCCCAGTCAATTTCTAGCCGCCCGGCGCTGGCTGCGCAAACGTATCAGTGAGCGGAACGTTGATGTTTTGCAAAGCTTTCTGTTCCACGCGCATGTGCTAGCGGCTGCCAGCATCGGCCGAGACCAAGTCAAACACTTTGTCGGCGGTCTGCGAGTCGCGACGCCAAGTCCCTTGCGGCGGCGCGTCCTGCGCTGGGCCATGCGACCGATGGATCATGTTGTCGCGGTCAGCCAAGCGATCGCCCAGCAAGCACAAGCCAAGCTGCACCTTGCCGACCAACGCTGCACCGTGATTCCCAATGGCGTTGACCTGGCTCGTTTTGAACAGGCGATCCCGTTTGATTGGCAGACGCTGGGTTGGCCAGCGGATTCCCAAGTCGCCCTTTTCGTCGGCAGGTTGCACCCGCAGAAAGGCCTGGAGCTTCTGCAAGCCCAGGCAGCGAGCTTGCTGGCTGCCGGAGACAAGCGTCGCCTGCTGCTGGTCGGTGACGGCCCGCTACGAGAATCACTGCAGCATTGGATCCAGCAAATCAACTCGGATGATCGGCTTCGCGCCCGCCAGTCAACAACAGGTGTCGAGGCCGTGAAACGACTGCCCTGGCAAGCTGATATCGCTCCGCTCATGAAGGCGGCGACAATGCTGATCCTTCCCAGCCGCTACGAAGGCATGCCCAACGTGGTGCTGGAAGCCATGGCGGCCGGCCTGCCCATCGTCTGTAGCAAGATCGAAGGCGCCGCAGAACTATTCACAGACGCCGAATCAGCCCCATCAACACAGCGCAGCAGCGATTCTCAGGTTTTTCCCATTGGCGACGGCCCCCAAATGCGACACCTGGCCGAGACTTTGTTCGCAGACCCGATCGCAGCCAAGGAACTTGGCCAGCGGAACCGCCAGCACGCCAGCCAATCGTTTTCCTACTCACTGATGATCCAGCGTTACCAACAACTGTATCAGCAGCTCTGTGGACGCTAGCGATTCGCGACATCGGGTCCAGCGTCGGTCGGGGTCCTGCGTCGGTCCCCAAGCCTCTCCGGCCGCGGCTACAGGGCTGGTCGAAGACCGCCGGCGGCGATAGGTTTACAGGAGCGGAGAATGTCTTGAGAGACGTTCAGCAATCTATCTTGGACTTCGTGATTAAATACTATGGCAATCAATCGGAATGCGACCCGCCCTGTGGCCATCGGCAGCATCATCATTGGTGACGGTCACCCCATCGCTGTGCAGAGCATGACGGCCACCAAGACGCAAAACATTGACGCCACCGTCGCCCAGGCCGAAGCGTACCGCGAAGCCGGCGCGGGGGTCGTGCGAATCGCTGTTGACAGCGAGAAAGATGCCGCGGCACTCGGCGAGATCCGCGCTCAAACAACCGCCAACCTCGCAGTCGACCTGCAGGAGAACTTTCGCCTGGCGCAACATGTTGCTCCCCACGTCAACAAAATTCGCTACAACCCCGGGCACTTGTACCACCACCAGCGAGACAAACCCTGGCAAGAAAAAGTTCGCTTCATTATCGACCAGGCTGCCGAACATGATTGCGCCATCCGCATCGGTGTGAACTGTGGTAGCGTCGATCCAGCCAAAAAAGAGAAGTACGATCCCAGCGATTCGATCACCCCGATGCTGGAAAGCGCCTTGGAGCACTGTGAATTTGTCGACTCACTGGGCTTTCATCGCTACGTCGTGTCTCTCAAAGACAGCGACCCCCAAAAAGTCATTGACGTCAACCAACGTTTCGCCGCCCATCGCAGCGATGTCCCGCTGCACCTGGGAGTCACCGAAGCCGGTATGCCACCGGACGGCATTATCAAAACTCGAATCGCATTCGAACAGCTGATCGGCAAAGGAATCGGAGACACCGTCCGCGTTTCTCTCACGCTGCCCAACGATCGCAAACCAGAAGAAGTCCAAGCCGGCCAGGAGATCATTGACGACATTTATGCGGGTCGCTTTCGGTCCGTCGTCAAGCTCAACGAAAAGTCGCTGAACATCATCAGCTGCCCCAGTTGCTCTCGAGTTGAGAACGAAGCCTTCATCGACCTGGCTCAACAAGTCAAAGCGATGACGGAGTTTGCCAAGGACTACGACATCACCATTGCCGTCATGGGATGCCGAGTCAACGGGCCAGGCGAAACCGATGACGCCGACTTAGGACTTTGGTGCGGCCCGGCAAAAGTGAATCTCAAGCGCGGCCCAGAACCGCTGGGAGCATTCGGATACGACGAAATCTTGCCTCGGCTCCGCCAAGAACTGGACACCATCATCGCCGAGAAGACGCCGTAACAGCCCCGTCGTGCAAGCCCGTAGAGTGCCCCAATGACCTCACCCTCCGCCGGGTACCGCGCTTGCACGCACCAATGACATCGTGGCAACCTACCCGGCTGTAACGCCGTGTCCTTGAAGGCCCCCGCGCTCACCAGCAATCTTCCAACTTGCCCCGAATGGTGCCTTGAGGTAGCCAGGGCATAGGCCACGGTGCAAGCAAATGAGGCTCTGGCTCAATTCGGGACCACCATCTAGCCAGCGAGCCCCGGCGCCAGTCCTCAGCGTGATCCACAAGCCTGGCTCTTAGCGCGTTACGTTCGACGTAGCGGCAACGAATAGGAAGTGATCATCGTCCTGGACGGCAAAGCTCTTGAAGCGGCCTTGATAGACGTGCCCTTCACCCGAGGTGTGGGAATAAGAGTGTAGCCGCATGGTGTGGGCCAAAGTGACCCAGTGCATAAAATCGCTCATCGCCCCGTCCTGATGAGAGCGAAGAACCAAATGCCAGTGATTGGGCACCCGTTGATAAGCAAGGATTTGGCATGGATACCGTTGAATCACTTCAGAGAGAATGCGTTCAAAAGCCGCGTTGTCCTCCCACTTGGAAAGATCATCGAACACGCATGACCACGATTCAACGCATGGTAAACCCCGCCAGCCTCGTCAGCTCGTTTTGGTCTGCCCATGACTTCATTCTACCAAAATCGATGGCACAACGGCTCTTTCCCATCATGCGACGTCAAAACCGTGTCCTGCCACCGTTTCTCAGCCAACAGCAACTCCATGCCATCAAGGACAAGATCCCCGCCGAAACATATCAAACGCTCAAAGGACTCAATTGGGGCAACTACATCGCATCCCAGCTAAGAAAAGCCAACTTCGACGATCACCTCCAACACATCGTCACCAAACTCCTGACGAACCCGGCAAGCTATTTCGAGGTTACAACCCAGACAAACACGGACCACTGGATGGCCGCTTTGGTGCATCAGTCAGAAATGAAATAGCCAAGTTGATTCAGAAAGCTCAAAACCGCCAAAAATGCTTGAGATCTGTCCCTCTCACCTCACATGATCGAGCGGTGGTCCAAGAGCCGAGCCAAGCTTTCCTACGGGACGAAATCATGGAGAAGTTCGGTGAGTTAGGGGTGGCGGTTTGGGATTGTCTTCGTTCGGGGATTTCGCCTTCTGTTTTGGTGGGTCGGGAAGAGTTAGGGAGTCCTGCGTTGCACCGGGTTAAGAAGGTGAGAAAGGAGGTAGGGGAAGTGATTGGAGCTATGGTGAAGTCAACAGCAGATCATTCTTTGCCAACCACTCAAAAAACTCGCTCATCTCTTGGTAGTCACGAGAAGACGGGTTTGTTGTAAGGACGAAGTTGTATTTTGATTCTTTCCTTCGCTTCAAACCGTTTTTCATTACCATTTTCGCAAAGCCGCTAAGTTCGTCGAAAGCACCAGACTCTTGAGCAATGTGCGACCTTCCGAAATCAACGCAAACTTGATTCAGAGTGTTGATCCTGACTGTTTCTCCAGGCACTCCACGGAGATCCAAATCGTCAAACTCTGCTTCCGAAATATCCAACGACCATTCGACGTCTGACCAGATTCCTTCATTGTCGTCAATAAACTGCTGGTTAAATTTATCGGTTCGTGGAGCCATCGGATCGGCTTTGTCAAATTGCAGCACCTCGCCAATCTTCCCCCGAAAGACGCAAGACCTAAATGCGCATCCTGGCAGCCACAAATGCTGCGTAGTCTTGAGATTTTCAACATGTAGATTTTCAAAAACCACTGGCCCCACTGTTACCGTGTCCACCGTGCAGTTCATAGCCGTTACGCTTCTCACCACCAGTCGGTCTGCGACATGGCGAACCTTCATTCCGATCCCTCCCCCAGTGAAAATGCAATCTTTGAATTCAATTGCGTTCCATTCAGCGGGCATTTCGTCGAGTACGTTGCCTTTGAACGTCTGTCCTAGTATTTCCATTTCTGTCTCCACCCTCTATCGCCGATACGTTGGCACGAGGACTTCTGAGCCATATTTTCTGAGCTTTGTCAAAAACTGCAACTCTGTAGTCAAGTCAAATTCCAATCCCTGAAAGAGTCCCCGTCCTTCAAAATCCACTCTCATTCCATTGGGGCCAGCCAGATCGCCAACGTGTTCGTAAAGCGAACTCAATGTCGGGCTCCGCTGAATCCTTCTTGCGACCATTTGCTTCTCAAGAACCGATCCGTAAAACATGTTCTTTAGCCAGTCCCCTTTGTCCTCAATAGCTCGTAGCTGGTTATCAGATAGCAAATCGTCAAGCAAGTCTGGATTCCTCTGTAGTATTCGGTTCTGTCGATTCGAAATTCGTTGCAAGATGGACAACGCTCTAATCCGAGTCGCATCGGTTTCGTTTGTGATGCCCCTCGATTGCAATCGCTGCAAATACGCCTTTCCACGTCTTTGATAAGCTGCTGTCGCCCTATGTGTCGCATCAAAACCAAGGCTTGCCCCACTTGGGGCATCAACATTGTAGCCTGCTGCATTATGAACCAGGGTCCCGAACTCGCCGACGTAGTAGACGTGTTCGGCGTGGACTTCTAGATTGTAAACTTCTTGCGGGCCGGGGCGTGCTCGCAGCGAGATGACTTGCTTGTGGTCACCTAAGTATGTCCTTACACGTTCGCCGCTCTTCAACGTGCCCGCTTGCACGAACGCTTGACGGTCCTCTGACCAGAATGGGTGATTGCTTGTCGTGCCAATGGTTTCACGTTCAACTGCATCGCCAATCGTCAAATCAATGACGTCCGCGTTCGTGTGCTGAAACGTTGCCGTGACCACTCGCCCTTGACCCACCTTGATCAACGGAGCCACCTGCATGTCTACCAGCAACGCCGACCCGGTGATCGCCAGTTCCGGCAAGTCCATTTCCACCGCCATGCCAATCAGTTCCCGATCTACCGCTTCGAGCATGACCTGCTGAAAAACAAGTTCGCGAAACACCAGACGAAGTGGCGAGAGCGGAACGCCAGGGACGTCTCCGGGATTTAGCGATGCATCTTCGGAAATAAGCTCGACTTGCTGTGGTGAGTCGTTGCTTGCAGTCTGGTCAGCAAAAGGTGCATGGATCGGAACCAACTGGCTGCGCACCCAGCCTTCGCTGCGCAGCAGTTCGATGTTCAGCTCACTGCCGTCCTCGTTGAGCATCACAAGCGAAAGCTGCAGCCACTGGCTCCAGTCGGGCTCGCGGTAATCAGTTTGCTGAGCCTGATGGAGCTCTGGATTTTCCGCCAATACACGCTCGCCAACCTGAATGTCTTTGATCGCTTTGGTGGCACTGCGTGGTTGTTGAGACGAATCGACCGGAGTCACGGCGGAAGGCGATAAGTCTGGCTGTGAATCACTGCGCATCGATTCGATCAGCAGCCATCCAGCACAAATGATCATCACAAGAGCAGCGCACAGCCGAAGCAAACGCCGCGGCGCAGGGGCTTCACTTGGCGCGTTCTCTGTATCGGGGTCAGAGGATTGATCGGTGCGCCGTATCACGCGAAGTTCTTGCATGGTGGTGGTCAACTTTGAGAGAGCTGATCGGGAGTCCATCGGGGCCAGTATCGTACAGCCCCGCAAACCGGTATGCAACAAGACGGCCAATAGAGCGGGCGAGCAGAGTCGACGACTGTGAGACAACGCGAGGGTGTTGTTTCGTTCATCGGCCAGGTCTTGAAGCCTTGCCTTAGTCCCGCCTGGCTTCGGGGAGCGCGTTTGCAGTTGCGTTGCGAAGAAGATCGAAACACAGAGGCGCCGAGAACACGGAGCTTTTCTTCGAATCTCAGCTCTGTGATCCGGGGCCGATCAGGGCTTCAACTCGGTTACTGCCACACTGGAACGCTCTCAGTCGCGCAGCGGCGGCAGTAAATGGGACGCAGTAAGACATCTCGCCCGCGAGGTCGTTCAATGACTTATCCCTTCGTGCTCATCGTGTCCTTCGTGGTTCCATTGCCGAGGCTTTGGCGAGTTTGGACAGAGTCGTCTGGAATTTAAACGACGATAGAGTGCCGCGTTTGCCTTGGTTCGCCCGGCAACGAGTGTAGAACACCTACGGCGTTCGGCAGGTTGAACGTCACGCTCACCCAGGGTGCGCTGCGCGACCCTGGGCTGTGAGTATGGAACACCTACGGCGTTCGGCACAGAAGTAGCGTGCCGGGCTTGCACGCACCAACGTTTTGAACGCACGTAGGGTGCCGGGCTTGTCTTGGTTCGCCCGGCGACGAGTGTAGAACACCTACGGCGTTCGGCAGATGGATCGCAACGCTCACCCAGGGTGCGCTGCGCGACCCTGGGCTGTGAGTATGGAACACCTACGGCGTTCGGCACAGACGTAGGGTGCCGGGCTTGCACGCACCCTACAAAGGAGGCGGTCTGGCGGGATCAGATTCCTTCCAAATTCGCTTTAAAGCCCGTTCGCTTATTGAGCTCGGTTGAGAACCCATTGAGGATTTCACCGACGTCATCAATCGGCAGTTGCGAGGCCTGGGATCGATTCTGAGCATTTTCGAACAAGTCCAACAACGTGGAGTCGCTGGGGTTCATGCTCTCACGCTCAATCGCGTAATAAGTGTTCTGACCCGAATCCGATCCAACGATTCCTTTCTGGTCAGCGGCCGAAAAGACGGCCTCCATGAAATCGTTGTCGACTTGAATCGAAGCGAACTTAGGAGGCGCCCCCGGACCTGTGGGCTGATCTTCGTCCCCGTTCTCGTTCTTGGCACCTAAGCCAGGCACATCGCTGATCCCATACTGTGGCTGACGGGTGAACTGATTCATCCCGACCTGGCCCTTCCAATTGAATCGCGCCCCCTTGCGAACGTCATCTTCTGGCGCCAGGTCTACAAGCGTTTTCCCATCGCCGAGTTGGTCAGCCAAATCTTGAGCTGCTTTCTCAGCAAGCTTCCGAGCTTCGGCAGTCCGAATCGCCAGGATCACATCTTCGCGGCACTCTTCGAGCTCAGGCACGTGGTCTTCCACTTGGCTAGTCTTCCAAGACAAAAACACCTTTCCATCAGCCGGCATGGACATCATGTTACGTGTCTCCACGGGGCGGAATAGGTTTGCCCCCTGGTTGCCATCACTTCCGAACAAGGCTTCGTTGTATCGCATGAAACCACGTGCGCTGACCAGCAACGTTTCCATCAGCTCGGTCGCGTCTTGAATGGTCACCACATCACGCTGGCCCACTTCAACGAACTGAAGGCCTAGCTTCGTCGCCATCTCTTGAATCTTTGGCTCAGCTGGTGGGTCACCTTCACTCTGGTCAATGTTGACCCAGACACCGTAATCACTGGCGTAGTCCTTGAGCACCTTTTCCACTGCGTCAAGCGCAGCCTGTTGTTCCGCTACGGCGTCAACCTCAACCATCGATCGAGCGACCTCATCGCGGACTTCTTCAAAGGTCTTGAACTCAGGCGTCTCTTCCGGCTTGTCAGCTTCATCGCCGAGTTCAGCACTGGGAGTCGCAGCCTCTTCCCCTTCGGGCTTAGCAGATTCAGCGGGCTTTTCTTCAGCTGGCTTTTCTTCAGCTGGCTTTTCTTCAGCTGGCTTTTCTTCAGCTGGCTTTTCTTCAGCTGGCTTTTCTTCAGCTGGCTTCGCTGATCCAGTGCCTTCCTCTTGAAAAGCGACCAAGCGAACGGCGGCCTCCATTGGACTCAGTAGGCTGGATTGCTCGCCACCATCCTCAACAGGCTTCTCTGGAGTGTCATCAACCGATGCTGGTTCTGGCTTAGCTGGCTCTGGCTTAGCTGGTTCTGGCTTAGCTGGCTCTGGCTTAGCTGGCTCTGGCTTAGCTGGCTCTGGCTTAGCTGGCTCTGGCTTAGCTGGCTCTGGCTTAGCTGGCTCTGGCTTAGCTGGCTCTGGCTTAGCTGGCTCTGGCTTAGCTGGTTCTGGCTTAGCTGGTTCTGGCTTAGCTGGCTCTGGCTTAGCTGGCTCTGGCTTAGCTGGCTCTGGCTTAGCTGGCTCTGGCTTAGCTGGCTCTGGCTTAGCTGGTTCTGGCTTAGCTGGTTCTGGCTTAGCCGGTTCTGGCTTAGCCGGTTCTGGCTTAGCCGGTTCTGGCTTAGCCGGTTCTGGCTTAGCCGGCTCTGGCTTCATTTCTGGCTTGTCAGCTTCACCTTCTGCAGCTTCCTCGGGCTTGGCTGCTTCGCCGTTCGCTGCTTCATCATCCAGAGTCGATTCTGGAGTCAGGGTCATTGGCGGCAAACCAGCGCCGCCACCGAATCCGGGGTCATTGAGAACCAGCGGATTACTTTTGGCGACCATTTCGTCGTACCGAGCGCGAATCTCTTCTTCGGTGAGCTTAGCAACTCGCTTGTCAACGTAAGTGTCCAGATCAGCGACGACATAACTGATTTCGGCGGAGGTGCGGCGACGGAATCCCGGTTGCGGTGAAAACGTGCTGGGATAGCGTTCCTTGCCTTCTTCATAAACCTTTTCAATGTCAGCCTCTGAAGGCTCAGTGGTCACCTTGCTTAAGAAATCTTCCACTTCGAACGGCACTGCGTTGATCGTTGCAGATTGACTGAGTTGTTTGAAGTTACTCCATTGATCAACAGGAGAGGCCAGTGGCATTGGGAAACCACGGCCCGAGCTGACCACGCCGGAATACGCGACCTGCTGGTACATGTTGGACAGCAGTTCAGCCCGCAGAACCTTGTACAGTTGCAACCGCCCCATGGCGTTGTTGGTTTGCTGCCGCAACATACTTTCCAGCTGAGATTGAGTCAGCTTGGAGTCGCAAAACATTTGCAACCAGTCGTCCACTCGAGCTTCATCGAGTTCAAAGCCAAGCTTTTCGGCTTCAGAGGCGTAACGCATCGTATTGATCGAGTTGCCAATACTTGGTTGGCTGCTGATCCCTAGCTGCCCCATGGAAGCACCAGGAATATTCGGTGTGCCGCCACGGGTGACGGTTTCTTGATAGAGGGCGCTAAGAAATTGAACCGCGCGGTGGTGATTTTGCGTGAAGAGTTCAACTTGACTGGCGTGCAGCTGGGTTTGATCAAATTCAGCAATCACGGGATCGCTGTTTGCAGGGCCATTGCCCAGCCAGCCGCCCAGTGAGGGAATGACGACAAACGCGAACATCGCCAGCAAAATCAAACCGGTCATCATGACCTTTTGGTTACGACGAAACAGTTCCAGTGGGTTCATTTCAGGGGACTTTGTACGAGAGGAATCGTTGAAATGGCAGTAAGGTAAGATGCAAAGCCTATCGTCGTGGGAATTGCAGGGTCAAGCGGGAATCAATCGAATTTCCCCCTCGACACCCCCTCCAAATAGGTGGCAAAGTATTGCCATTCCGACAAATTGGGTGAATTGCCGGATTGACGAGATCACATCGTGATCGCTAACACATAGGCATCTGGTGATTGTGAAAAATTGGCCACCGGTTACTCTTGTGGCCAATGTCGGATTTTCTAAACCAGTTTTCCACAGCGTTCCAACTTAGCAATCATTGATGGCCAAGAGCAGCGGTAAGAGCCTTGTAATTGTCGAATCCCCGGCAAAAGCTCGAACAATTTCGAAATTCCTAGGCGGTGGGTTCCAAGTGGAGGCCAGCATTGGTCACATCCGCGACTTGCCCGAACGCAAGAGCGAATTACCAGAAAAGCTTCGCACGGAATCATGGGCCTATCTGGGCGTGAACGTCGACGAAGGCTTCAAACCAGTTTACTTGGTTCCCAAGGATAAAAATAAACAGGTAAAAAAACTTCGCGACGCTCTCAAGCACGCTGACATGCTCTATCTGGCGACCGATGAAGACCGCGAGGGAGAAGCCATCAGCTGGCACTTGCTGGAAACATTGAAGCCAAAAGTTCCCGTCAAGCGACTGGTCTTTCACGAAATCACCAATGAAGCGATCACCGATGCGCTTGAACAGACCCGTGAGATCGATGAAGGCTTGGTCAAAGCCCAAGAGACACGGCGGATCCTCGATCGCCTGTACGGATACGATGTTTCGAATCTGCTCTGGCGGCGTGTTGGACATGGTACCTCCGCCGGTCGCGTTCAGAGTGTTGCCGTTCGTTTGATCGTTGAACGTGAACGCGAGCGGATGGCATTCGTGCGTGCCACTTACTGGGACATCGACGGACTCTTTCTGACCGGTGGCAACGAAAACCTGCCCGCGACGCTGACCAGCGTGGACGGCAAACGCGTCCCCAGTGGCAAAGACTTTGACTCTGCGACCGGAAAACCAACCAAGGAAGGCCTGTTGCTGCTTTCCGAAAAAGAGACACTGGATCTTGCCGATCGCCTGAAAGCCACTCAGTTTGCGGTCTCCAAGGTCGAAGTCAAACCGTTCAGTGAGCGGCCAAGAGCTCCGTTCACAACCAGCACGATGCAGCAGGAAGCCAACCGCAAACTAGGCTTCGGCGCCAAGCGAACCATGACCGCCGCGCAGCGACTGTACGAAAACGGTTACATCACTTACATGCGTACCGACAGTACGACGCTCAGCAAAGAAGCCATCGCTGCGGCACGTCACTTGGTCCGCTCGGAATACGGCGAAAAGTACTTGCATCCCGATGTGCGAGTCTACAAAGGCAAAGTCAAAAACGCTCAAGAAGCTCACGAAGCCATTCGACCGGCCGGCACCAGTTTTCGTTCACCCGAATCGTTGCGCGGTGAATTGGAATCTGATCAGTTTCGCCTGTACGACCTGATCTGGAAACGTACAGTGGCCTGCCAGATGGCGGACGCCAAAAAACAACGCATCAGCGTTTCCATCGAAGGCGGTGGCGCTGTCTTCACCGCCACCGGGACCAGCATTCTGTTTGAAGGTTTCCTGCGTGCCTACGTCGAAGGCAGCGATAACCCCGAAGCTGAACTGGCCAATAAAGAGCGACTGCTGCCCAACGTCAAAGAAAATGAAGCGTTGTCAGCCAAAGAGATGGACGCCAAGAACCACACCACTCAGCCGCCCGCTCGCTATACCGAAGCTTCGCTCACACGAACGCTAGAAGAAAAAGGCATCGGACGCCCCAGTACCTTCGCATCGATCATTGGAACGATCACTGACGAACGCCGCGGATATGTCTTTAAAAAAGGCAGCGCCATGATTCCCAGCTGGCGTGCGTTTAACGTCACGCGGGTCATGGAAGAACACTTTGACAAACTGGTGGATTACGAGTTCACCGCGGAAATGGAAGACTTCCTGGACTGCATTAGCCGAAATGAAGTCGGCGCCCAGGAGTACCTGCAGCACTTCTACTTTGGCAACAAAGACGGGGTCGCCGCCGCCGATGAAACCATTGCCAAACACAGCGTGGGGCTGAAAAAACGCGTCGAGGAAAAGCTTGACGAAATCGATGCCCGCGAGATGGCTACCTTTCCGCTGGGTTCACCCGAACAGGGCGAGTTCCGTGAACTGATCTCCGTCCGCGTCGGCAAGTATGGCCCCTACCTGGAACAAGGCGAGCGACGAGCCAGTATCCCCGATGGCATGCCACCGGATGAGCTGAACCTGGAGAAAGCTGTCGAACTACTGGAAGCCGGCCAGGTTGCCGAAGAACCCATTGGCGTTCATCCGGAAACCGAAAAGCCCATCTACCTGAAAGTCGGTCGCTTCGGGCCCTACATCCAATTGGGTGAAACCGACGATCCAGAGAAACGCAATCAGTCACTGCTTCGCAACATGAATGCGGACGACTTGACCGTGGAAATGGCCTGCAAGTTGTTGGAATTGCCCCGCACACTGGGCAACTTCCCCGACAACGATCAGCCCATCCAAGCCTTTGACGGGCGCTATGGCCCCTACGTCAAATGCGAAAAGGAAACGCGTTCCTTGCCAGCCGATGTCTCGCCGCTAGACGTCTCCTTGGAACAAGCCATCACGTTGCTGCGTGAACCCAAACGCCGTGGCCGCGCAGCCCCCAAAGAGCCGATCAAGCTGTTCGAAAAGAAGTCACCGGTGACCGAAGGTGAAGTCAAAATCCTGGACGGACGCTATGGTCCCTATGTGACCGATGGCGAAACCAATGCCAGCCTTCCCAAGGGGACAGACCCCAAGGAAATGAGTTTCGAGTCCGCAATCGACTTGCTGGCCGAACGATTTGCCAAAGGCGGTGGTCGCAAAAAGAAGAAAAAGAAAAAGTCGGCCAAGAAGAAAGCCACCAAAAAGAAGTCGGCAAAGAAAAAGAAGGCCACCAAGAAGAAAGCCACTAAAAAGAAAGCGACCAAGAAGAAGGCCACCAAGAAGAAAGCGACCAAGAAAAAGACCGCCGAATAGCCCCACCTGCCGTCTTCGCGTTTGCCACGGTTTTGTGAACACTGAATAAGCCGAGCCTAACGGCCTGCGGCTCATCCGGGACAGACCAGCGACGGTGTCAAGACGCCACCGATCGCCAAAGCCGCAGGGAATTCGGGTATCATTTTTCCTGCTTACTCATTCGCGGACTTTCTCTCAGGTTCTCACACACGATGCGACTCCTTTGCTTTAGCGACTTGCACTGCAACCAAGACGCTGCGCGTTCTCTGGTCAAGCAGGCCGATGGTGTTGACGTCGTGATCGGCGCCGGCGACTTTGCCAACCAACACCGAGGCCTCGAATTAACGCTCGACATTCTGTCTGAGATCACCACGCCAACGGTTTTGGTTCCTGGTAACGGAGAAACCGTGGACGCGCTTCGCGCGGCAACCAAGCACTGGCAGTCAGCAACGGTGCTACATGGCGACGGTTGCCAGATCGATGGAATTGATTTCTGGGGAGTGGGCGGAGGCATTCCAGTGACGCCGTTTGGCGCATGGTCTTACGACTTCACCGATCAAGAGGCGACATCGATGCTTGCCGATTGCCCGGCGAACGGGGTCCTGGTCGTCCATTCGCCGCCACTGGATACCGTGGATAAAGATTCCAGCAACCGCGTTCGTGGCAGCCAAGCGATTCGCGACTGCGTCCTCGCGAAGCAGCCCAAACTTGTCGTCTGCGGACACATCCATAGCGACTGGGAGAAACAAATGGATTTAGAATCCAGTCGTATTCTCAACGCCGGCCCCAAAGGCGTGATCATGGAAATCGATTTCGAATCAAACATCCAAGCGCACTAGGGTGCAGTGCTTGCACGCACCAATACCACAGAAACGATGCGATTGCCCGCGCCCCGACGAACGAACCAATTTGGCGTTGGCCACGGTTTTGTCGGGGCGGAAAAAACGGGATCCTACGAAACCAACAGCTTCGAAAACTCCACCCGCTGGTACTCTTCATCTGGAGACTGCAACAGCGCTTGCACGGACGGATCGATCAAGTGTTCCAGCCAATTTCCTGGAGGCACATTATGCGGCCGTTTTTCGAAGTCGTCGAAAGCATTCAGAAAGACTTCTTCCAAAAGATCTTCCACCGTCATCGCTGGCTGCACACCTTCGAGCATGTCTGGATAGCGATCCAACCAGTGGGCAATGCGTGACGTCAGCGAGGGAGCAAAGACATCGATCAAATTGCGAAAGGTGGGATAGTCATCGTCGCTCACCGACTGGATCAAGCCAGCCAAGTCAACTTCGGCATTGGGAGTGACTTGATGCCGAGTGCCGGCACTTTGCTTTTCAGCGTCTTCACCGACGCGCATCTGTCGCTTGTACGCGCGCACCTTTTTAACCAGCTTACGCATGCAGGCTTCGAACGCTGGCTGAACCAGACCGTCTCGCTCGCCAGTGAACAAGGATGTCCCCGAGAGCACCAGATTGGTTTTGACATGATAGTCATCGGGTTTGTGATGATAGACGACGGTCACGTGCAAATCAGAAACGGGAAAATCATCCACCAAGCTTGCCAGCGTGTCCACGTCCATCTCCATCGCAGCAACTTCGCGTGGCGATAGCTCGCAGCCTTGGCAATCCAATTCGATTCGCAGATTGTAAGACTCGTCTGAAAACGTCATCGTTGTGACTCCTGTAATAGGACGCGTGATTCAGGCTGCCGGCGAGCCTCCGCTGGCTCGGCGACGTCCAATAGCATTCGTCAATGCAATTGCTGTGCCGAGGCAAACCCTGCGAGAGCGTTTTGTCCAATCAGTTGCTCAACACGCGGATTTCATAACGGACGTTCAGAAAAACAGGCCACCGGACCCGTGACGTGATGACCCTCAAACGCACGATTGAAGAGACGATAGCGTGCCATGCAAGCACCACTGCTTTGAAGATTTTCCAGTCCGGTGGTGCATGCAGCAAATCCACGTCTTTGCGGCCCAACAGTGCGCTGCGATTTCATTGGTGCGCTGCGATTTCATTGGTGCGCTGCGATTTCATTGGTGCGCTGCGATTTCATTGGTGCGCTGCAAGCACGGCACCCTACGAACCCAGCCCCGGTTCGATGATATCGCGATTGCCCGGGGAAAACCCGGGGAAACGCAACATCAACCAGAATGAAAACAGGTTCAAAGTAGTGGTGCAAGCACGCTCCCTACGAATCTGTGACACAGTCGTCCAACGCCGCATGAAACGCTGTGCGTTGAGGCACACCGGCCCGATACCGCCCGCCCCGCCTGAACGGCCTCTCCAAAGCCGGCGGCTGATCCTGTAAGATCGGTTCCTTCTACTTCGAGTCCCTCCACCGGCTGAAATGATCCATGCCCGCTGTTGCAGAACTGCCTGCTGAATTTGAGATTCGACCTGCGACGATCCATGATGCGGCAGCGGTGTCGTCGATCTACAACCACTATGTGGTGCATACCAGTAGCACCTTTCAAACAATGACGGAGAGCCTTGCGGATCGACAGCAATGGCTTTCCCAGCGCGGCGACAGTCACCCGGTGATTGTTTGCCAGCATCACGATCAAATTGTCGGTTGGGCGGCACTGTCGGTTTTCAGTCCCAGGCAGGCGTTTGCCCGCACCGCGGAAGTCGCAATTTACCTGGACGATCAATGGCTTGGCCGAGGGCTCGGCAAGTGCCTCTTGAGCCGGATCATTGAACTGGGACGGCAAGCCAACCACCACGTGTTAGTTTCTGCGATTTGCACCGAACAGGCGGCCAGTTTAAAACTCCATCAGCGGTTTGGATTCACGGAAACAGGCCGACTGCATCAGGTCGGTTGGAAGTTCGATCGCTGGTTGGACTTGGCGTATTTGCAGTTGACCTTAGATTGATTGCTAAGGCTTGGCCGACCGTCGCGATTTGATGCGTCGGGTTGCGGCCAGGCGTCAATTCAAGCTTACCGCCGCGCTGCAAGTTTTATGAATCCAGACAAGATCAGTTCACTCACTGAAACCTATCACAACGGCTTGTTCAACGACGTTGTCCCCTTTTGGTTACAACACGGGATCGATCCGCAGCATGGCGGTCTCTGGAGCAGCTTGGATCGCGACGGGAGCCTGCTAGACAGTGACAAATCCGTCTGGGCACAAGGCCGATGCGCGTGGATGCTGGCTTTCTTGTACAACCAGACTGAGGGCAATGACGACTATCTTGCCGCAGCTGAAAACATCGCCGACTTTTTGCTCAAGCATGGGAGCGATCCAACTGACGGTCGGATGTGGTTCCACTTGACGACTGACGGGCAACCGATCCGCAAACGTCGCTATGCGTTTTCGGAAAGCTTCGCCGCCATCGCCTTCGGTGAACTCTACAAAGCAACAGGAAAGGAATCGTATCGCCATCAAGCGGAAGCGGCGTTCAACGCGTTTGTCACTCATGATCAGCGCACCGACTTAGGGCCAGCAAAGTTCACCGAGGTCCGTCCGTCCATTGGCTTGGGTGTCCCAATGATCACGATTGTGACCGCCCAAGAGTTACGTCAATCGATCGGATTAGAGTCGGCCGACACCTGGATCGATCGCAGCATTCAAGTGATCGAAAGTCGCCATCTGAATCACGAGTATCAATGCGTGATGGAGACCGTGACTCCCGATGGCAAACTCATTGACCACTTTGACGGACGAACATTGAACCCGGGTCACGCCATTGAAGGGGCTTGGTTCATCATGCGGGAAGGCCAATACCGCAAGGATGACAAGCTGATTCAACTTGGTTGCCAAATGCTGGACTACAGCTGGCAGCGTGGCTGGGACACCACGCACGGAGGCATTTTGTACTTTGTGGATGTGAAGGGACTGCCCGTCCAAGAGTACTGGCATGACATGAAATTTTGGTGGCCACAAAACGAAACCGTGATTGCCACTCTGCTGGCCTATCAGTTGACCTCAGACAAAAAGTATGAATCATGGTTCGACCAAATCCACCAATGGTCCTGGGACCATTTCCCTGATCAGGATTACGGTGAGTGGTTCGGATACCTTCGACGCGACGGTTCCCCCACCAGCCACATGAAGGGCAACATGTGGAAGAGCCTGTTCCATTTACCACGCATGATGTGGGTTTGCTACGACATGCTTCGGTCAATGTAACAACGGTCTTGATCAATCCTTGATCCGCTTCATCGGCCACAGACTGATCGATTGCTCACGATTTTGCTGAAGCACGTCGGCGCTCGTGATTGTGAAGCCAGTCTTGGGAAGATTTATCCGCAGGTGGATCAGCGTTTCATCGCCGTCAAAGTCAACCTGCAACGTCTGTGGCGTTGAATCGGTGAGAGTGAAGACCTTGCGACACTCCGCCTGAAAATCCTTCTGTCCTTTCAAGCGCCAAGCAACCGTGACTTTTCCGGGCTGGTCTGTCGAACACTGAAGCTTCAATGCACGCGCCTGTGCGACTTCAAACCCTGACTTGATCAGCGCGACATTGGCATTGCCAGCCTTTTCGAGCGGCGTGACATTCAGTGTCTGCTGCCGCTGACTGAGTTTGGCGTAGCGTGCAAACCAGCCTTGGATGCTCGGTGAACTGACTCCGATACCGCCGCGTCCCGCCCCGCCAGCATCCTTTCGAGCAGCTGATCGCGGCCCGACCCCTGGCTGAGACGCTGGTTTGCCATCAAGGTAATAATCATAGTACTGCTCCCATGTTCCAGACATCGGTTTGGTTGCTAACCCGCGAACCTTTAGCGTCTCCGCCCAATTCTCGAGTTGCGTTCTCAGTCGCGTGGCAATTTCAGGATGCTGGTCAAGCAGGTTATGCTTTTCCTCAATGTCCTCCTGAAGATCAAACAAGTACTCTCGCTGCCCACCACGGAGGTACTTGTAGCGAGCATCACGCACGGCTGATTGCGCAATCCAGCGCCACATCAAGTAGTCATGCGGTGCCGTCTTCGCTTCACCGGTCAAATGCGGCAGCAAATTCACGCCGTCCAGATCGTTCCCCTTCACGTTCAGCTTGGCAACAGCCGCAGCGGTCGCAGCAACATCCAAAGCCGAGACGGGATGCGACAACACTTGGCCGCTCTGAATCTTCCCCGGCCATGAAATGACGAACGGCACGTGCATTCCTCCCTCCGAAAGCATCCCTTTTTCGCCGTTCAGTGGATCGTTCAATGATCCGTCCCAGCCGGGCCCTCCGCCGGGCGCATCCAACTTGTGAATCTTCAGCGGTGCACCATTGTCCCCGATAAAAAAGACCAACGTTTGCTCACTCAGTCCACACTCCTGTAACGTTTTACGGACCAACCCCACACCATCATCGACCGCCGAGAGCATGGCCAGCGCTTGACGACGCCGCTCAGGCATTTCACCGGGAAAGCGATCGAGGTATTTCTGGGGTGCATCCAGCGGTACGTGCGGCGCCCGATAGGCAACATACAGAAACAATGGCTGATCGGAGAATCGGCGAATCAGCGCTGCCGCCGCTTCGCTGCAACCATCGATATGGTAGCGTTGGTTCTTCAGCGTCCCCATGGGCCGATCTTCGGCGTCCAAGTCAATGTTGGCCGCAAAGGGTCGATTGGCGTTCTGTGCAAATACATATTGAAAGCCATGGTCGGTGATCTGGGGCGTTGGGCCCAAATGCCATTTGCCAAACTGCGCCGTCACATACCCAGCCTGCTGTAGGCGCTCTGCGATCGTGGTTTCTTGATTGAAACCATCCAGCGCATCACCGTTGGACTCCAAACCAAACTTGCTTTGAAACTTGCCGACCAGCAATCCTGCTCGCGACGGAACACACTGTGGCGCGGTGCTGTATCCGTGCGCGGCCAGGACTCCCTGAGCCGCCATCGCATCAATATGGGGCGTGCGAATGTCATCGACAACCTGTTGGCAAGACAGATCGGCGTGCCCATGATCATCACTGTAAAAGACGATGATGTTCGGAGGCCGCTGAGCGACAGCAACAGACGACAGGCAAATCAACCAGCAGAAAACAATTCTCATCAGACGTAACTCCATCAAGTCTTCCAATCCCAAGATACGGGGTTCCAACTGCCAGCGACTCACAAGATCGACGCCGATGGTCAATCTTACGGGCCATGAACCATCACCCCGAGCATCAAAGTCACCCGGGCGTCAAAGTAAACACTACGGCCACGCGAGCAGCACGTTGCCTTGTCGATCGGTGAGTTGCAACGCCCGGATCTGCGCCGCCCCCTCTCCGGCACAAACGTCCAACCGCAACTTTCGCAGTGATAGCTTGGTCGTCAATTCGATGCGATGCTCCTCCCAGCTTCCATCGTGCTTCGGTTGAAAGCCAATCTGTTCACCGCGTGGCAAACTGGTCTCCATGTCAGTCGTAAAGAAAACGTCACCCGCGCCAGACGCTTTGCTGTTGAGTTCAAAACGCAGCACATAGGGTCCGGCCGCCAAACCAGCAGGCAAACGATCCCACGCCAACCCTGGGTCATCACCGCTACAGACCAGTTCCATGACTCCATCAGCAACCGTTAGTTTGGTATTCTTGCGACCGCGAATACTGGACGGACGGTTCGACTTGGCTTGCTTGGTTGAGTTTCGTTTCCCGCGTTTCGCGGCTCCACTGCCACGCACACCATCGGCTGGGTCGCGGTCAAAGTTCGTCCACTCCGGGTGCAGCTTAGGCTCGACAGCTGGCGAGACGGCAGCGGCTTGCTTGTCGCTGACGTGCACCACATCTTTGGCCATCGCCGTCCAGGTTTCCACCATGTCCTTCAATCGCTCAGGGTACTTTTGGGACAGGTCATTTAATTCGGTTCGATCCGCGTTCAGGTCGTACAATTCCCAGCCTTGTGAGCGAAAACTCACGGCCTTCCAGTTCTGAACCCGTAGCGCTCGGTCGGCGGAAAACAAAAAGTGCAGGGGCTGCTCTCGTTCCAGCGATTCATTCTGCAGCAAACTCACTAGCGGAACCCCACTGACCGGTCGCAGTTGGCGTCCGGGATACGTGCCAGGAATCTTGGCTTCCGCCAGCGCTGCAAAGGTGGGCATCAGATCGATCAAGTGCACAGGTTCACGTACGATCGCTCCCGACGGCCGGGAAATCCCCGCCGGCCAATGCGCGATGGCCGAAGTGCAGATTCCGCCTTCAAACTGATTCTGTTTGTAAAAGCGAAAAGGTGTATTGCGAGCCCAAGCCCAACCGGTGGAATCGCCAAATGAAACGTCGCCGTTAGTTGGCTGATGTTCAACGCCGCGACTGCTACGGTCATAGGGACAGGCACCGTTATCAGAAACAAACCAGATCAAGGTGTTGTCAAGTTCGTCGTTGCGTCTCAGGTCGTCAACCAGCCGTCCGACCTCTTGATCAACGCGATCGATCATTGCCGCCAAAGTCGCCATTCGTTTCGCTTCGAAGCGCTGCCTTGGCTCGGACAACGAATCCCAGGCGGGAATGTGATCCGGTCGAGGACTGGGGCGGACACCGTCGGGCAACAGCTTCAGACGCTGCTGTTTCTCGATGCGACGTTCCCGAGCAAGATCCCAGCCAGAATCAAATTTGCCCTCATATTTGGCGTAGTCCTGGGGCAACGCGTGCAGCGGCGCGTGAGGCGCGTTGAAGGCGACATACAAGAACCACGGCTTGTCCGTCTGCCTTGCTTCGTTCAAGAACTGCAACCCAAAGTCGACGTTGGCCACAGTGGTGTAGAAGTCATTTGCGGGCACTTGCCAGGGCTGACCATTGAGTCGAAAGCTGTCGTCACCTTTGAAGTAATTACAAGCACCACTCAGGTGGCCAAAGAAGCGTTGAAAACCAAAGTCCGTCGGTTGCTTCTTGAGGTGCCACTTGCCTGTCATTGCGGTAAAGTAGCCAGCGTCCTTGAGAACCTCAGCAGAGGTCACTGCGTGCGAAAGCGAAGTGTCTCCAGCCGCAATGCAATACTGCCCCGTCAACAGCGCGACACGTGAGGAATGGCACTTGGCGGTATTGTAAAACTGTGAAAATCGCACACCACCATTCGCCAAAGCGTCCAGATTGGGCGTCTGGATCTGACTGCCGTAGCAGCCCAGATCGCTGAACCCAAGATCATCGACCATGATCATCACGATATTGGGACGCTTCTCAGCCGCACAGCGGTGCGGCGAGACAACGAACGCCAGAAATGCCAGCGTCAGGGAACCAATCAGTTTGGGGAATCGCATTTTGAATCCTTCATCTTAAATGCTCAAGGTTGTGTCACTGCGATCCCACCCTTGGTCCGATGCAGGTGATGCTTGCCATATTCAGGGCCAACGAACGCGGAGACCACAACCGACTTTGTTTTAAGATTCGCGGGGACATCGAATTCAATCTCTAGCACGCCGTCGCCACTCGCGGTCTTGACGATTCGCTCGACCCTGCCACCGTCACCGTTCTTCAGGGTGACATGGAATTGCTGCTCCGCCATGGCCTTGGGAAGAGTGTGCCGAATCTTGACCAGCACGGCCTGACCGGCCTGAACCTGTTTGGGGACGACCAAACGAAACAGGCTGTCGTCTTGCTGAGGCGATTTGTTGGTGCGTTTCCTGGCGCGACGCGCATCCGATTCGGCTTGGACTTGATCAACATACGCACTGACCGCGGCCAGATCATGTCGCTTATCAAAGGCAGCTAGGATCGGATCATTTGTTTCGACCATGAAGCGACGCATCTCTGCTCGCAATTCTTCGATTTCTTTCTGATACTGTGGATCATCGATCAAGTTGTGAAGCGCGTCAGGATCCGCTTGGTAATCGTAGAACTCCTCCAAAACATTGTGATTGAAGTGTTGCAATCGAGCCGCGACCACGGGATCGGATGACGCGACGGTTCGCATCGCTCGGTACGACATCGTGCCTTGCGTGGCCGTTTTGAAAATCCGCTTGCCGTCCGACCAAGGATTGAAGATGTATCCAAACCGTTTGGTTTCGACGCTGCGCATGGGACTGCGATTCCCACCGGAGTTTTCATTGTAGACCTTGTAAACGACGTCGCGTCCCGGTTGCGCACCGCCTTCTAGCAGTGGCTTAAACGAACTGCCATCGAATGCGTTTGGCGCGGGAAGGTCCAAAATGTCCAACAGAGTTGGCATCAAATCCACGGCACTGATCATGTGCTGCCTATCGACGCTGCCAGCCGTCGTCACCCCCGGCCAACGAACGATCCACGGTGTCCGCGTGCTGTGATGCCACAAAGCGGTTTTGGCGAACGGCAACGGCATGCCATGATCGGACAAGAAGAACACGACCGTGTCTTTTTCATTGCCAGCTTCATGCAAAGCTTTCAAAACAGCGGCAACGCAATCATCTGCACGACGCACCGACGAATAATAATGCGCCAACTCTTTGCGGACATCGGGATGATCAAACAGGAAGCCCGGAATGGGTACCTCGTCTGCCGTGAAGATTTTTGACGGCACGTTGTCATCCTTGACGACTTGGCCTTTTGACGACATCGCGTAGAACGGCTTGTGCGGATCAGAAACATTGACGTTGATACAGAACGGCTTGTTAGCTTCGGCGGCAGACTGGATGCCCAACTTGGTGGACCGATAGTAGGAATCCGCGTTCTTGATGTGTTGTTTCTGGCCATCGATGATGGTCAGATCTTGATCCCAAGCGTAAGGCTGATAAGGCGTGCTATGGGTGACTTTGCCACGAATCGCAACGTAGTATCCAGCGTCTTTCATCGCGTCGACCAAGTGCGCGTATTGAGTGTCTCGCACCTGATAGAAACCTTCCACACCGGTGTTATGAGGATACCGGCCGCTAAACATGACGTTGCGTGATGGAAAGCAGTTGCCCACCTGGACGTGAGCATAATGAAACCGCATGCCTGACGCTGCCAGTGCATCAATCGTCGGTGTTGTTTCAGCGAGCTCGCACCCGAAGGCACCGACGGAGTCACAGCTCATGTCGTCCACGGTGATGATCAAAACGTTCGGTTTCTGATCCGCAGTGACCGTGGAGATCCAAGCCAGCGTCAAACCGCAGAGCAGGGCAGTTGCAAAGTGTTTCATGTTGTTGGCAGTAGAGATAAAGTTGAAAAGTCTCGCCACTCACTCGCTGAGGTGGCGTCCGCTGGAAACACCAGCGGCGTTGGCAATCAATGAACCGTCCTAGCGATGCAGGTCAGTCAAGCGGTTTGTCCTCGAAGTCCGTTGGACGAACCCAACCGGTGCGTCGTTTATTGCCAGACATGTAACTTTCATAGTAATTGAATTCCTTGTCCGAAACATTCTGGTACTGATCAAAGATGTCGCCGTTGCCATTGATTCTTGGATCACCCTGAGCCTTGAGTTGTGATTCCATTTGCTGCTGCAATGCCGCCAGGGTCTCGGCGTGCTTGGGATCCTGGGCCAAGTTGACGACGCAATCAGGATCTTTGCCCACATGGTACAGTTCAACCTGGGGACGTTTTCCGAAGCATTGTTGCCAGTAGGTTGACGCCACACCATCGCGGCGCATTTGCAAGATTTCTGTTTTCGTCGCCCCACCGTCACAGTTTAGGTAGCCTGTTTCGGGATTGCCAATCGGCCAACGATCGGTTTGGAAGTTTCGCAAGTACAACCAATCACCACGACGAATCCCTCGAATCGGATACCCCGTCGTCATCGGCCGGCCAACATCATGGCGTTCTTTGCCAACCAACACGTATTCGCGGTTCGCGACAGGACCATCGGCAGCGAACACGTCAAACAAGTCCTTGCCTGAGGTCGGCTGCATGATCGGTGCTAACGTTTTGACACCCGCTGCTTTCAAGAACGTTGGTGCGATCCCAGCGAAATCAACAAAGTCCTCTACGACCCGCCCCGGGTGTGCAATCCCCTGGGGCCACCGAATCGCCAAGGGAATGTGATTGGATTCGTCGTAAGCTTGACCTTTGGCGCGTGGGAACGGCATGCCATGATCACTGGTGGCGACGATCAAGGTGTTCTCAAGCTGCCCGCTGGCCTCCAAGTGTTTCAGAATCCGGCCAAGATGATTGTCAAAGTGTTCCACCTCGATGGCATAATCCAACATGTCACTGCGGATCGTGTCGTTATCCGGCCAATAGCTGGGAACATGATCGATGTCCGAAAGCTTCTTGCCGGCCGCTAAACCAGAGCCTTCTTCGTAGCCACGATGCGGTTCCGTTGTTCCGTACCAGAACACCCAGGGCTGATCTTTGGGAGCCTGATCCAGAAAGTCGCTGAAGTTGGCAGCGTAATCATTGTTGGAAATCGCCTTGGTCGGTGGCTTGGCTTTTCGTTTGGAATAGGACACGCCGGTGATCAAACGACGCTTCCCGCTGCGATCATTCGCTGTTCCCGGTCCCCAACCTTTTCCAGTGTATCCAGCGTTGTATCCATCGGCCGCTAGCCGTTCCATGAAACCACCAAATTTGGCAGGGAACACACATTGATGGTTTGCTGCTTCTTCCAATTGCCAGGAGTAACGCCCTGTCAGAATGATCGCACGCGACGGGGCACACTTAGCATTGGGCGTGTAGGCATTGCGAAACAGCAAGCCTTCTTTGGCCAGCCGATCGAAGCTTGGTGTATTCACCCAAGGACAACCGTAGGCACTGGCATGTCCGTAAGACCAATCATCAGCGATGGCAAACAAAATATTCGGTCGCCCCGAAGTTTCGTCAACATCAGCGGCAACGTTCCCAAAAGAACTGAACACCAACAACAAGCAAACGCCAACGACGGCGGGAAAGCGGTCAAAACACTGGGCCATCGATTTGGCTCCATCGAAAAAGGGGAAAGGAAACATCATTGCCGAGGAAGAGAAGGTATGAACGAACGCGGTTGCCAAGCTTCGTCAAAAAAGTCAGCTTTCAGAACTCCGCTGGGACCACGCGAAGTGATCGGCTGAGTCGTGTCAATCACCGCCCAATCAGGAAGCTTGGGAGTCTGTCGCGCGTTGTTCAAATAATCGTATTCGCGAAAAGTGAATCCACTGTTGAAGACCACATAACGCTCTGGATTGGCAGGGTTCGGTGAAATCAAAACCAACGCGTTGTCTGCTCCAGCAAACGCTTGCTTGCCAACCTGCACGCCATCGGCATCCCACCGAACGGGCAACTTTCCAATGACATCTTTGATCACAGTGTTGGTTTCGGGAGTTCCAAATAAGATCAAGTGATGATCGGCAACGTGCTGCGGAGTGAGCTCTGATGCCTTGATCGCGCGAACATCACCGCGATAATGTTTGCGCCAGTGGACCTGTGCATGCTCGGCCTCGTGCTGAACCCACTTGCCAACCGCACTGCTGGTATCGGCTTCATCGGGCAAGACAAACACGAACGAGCTCATGAATGCATCGTCAATGGGCCCCTGTAAACCGGGACGTTTGCGAATTGCGTCGGAGGCCTCCGCGATGGCCCAACCCCGGCTGGATTTGACCAACTGAATTTCGTACGAGCGATCAGAGTGGACCGTCGGTCCGGCCACTTGATCACCATCGATCTCAATGATCGGCTGGCTGGGATAATTCCCTAGCCACTGCCCCGCCTCAAAACGCAAATTCAGATGGTTCACGTTGCCGGTGCGAACGGCAATGCGTGGTTGAGCTTGATCCCAGTTCAACTGTCCCACAACACTGGCGGTTTCCCAGTGCTGATCAAGCCCCTGGACGTCCAACCAGTGCATGCGATGATAACGCAACATCTGTGTCGTCAACTCCACACGCAAGGGAACCTGAGCGGCGGCATTTGCGGCCAGAGCAGCCATCCTGGCTTCGATTTCAACCTTCGAATCCGCATGGATCTTATGCCCTGTTTGCGGGCCAATCACATGTCTCAAGGCAATGCCTTCGTCGGCCAAGACTGATTGCATCACATCGGCGGCCTGTTTCTGTCGATCGATTTCCCCGCTGTATGCGACGGTCGGGCAATTGATCAGATTGCGTGCCCAAAAGGGATTGTCATACCAGCGCCAGAGTTTGACTTGATAGTCCGGCGTTCCGCTCAAATCTTCGCCCTGAAACGATTTTAGAAACAGCGGTGTTTCGCTGAAGCCAGCGCCGGGATTGGCGGCAAAGAAGCGATCAGAATAGTGCGTCGCAATCTGCCAGCAGGCGGCACCGCCCATGGAGAAGCCACGTGCGCTGATCCTAGAATCATCGACGGGAAGCCTAGACGACACGTACTCCAAGGCCTCCATCACATCGATCTCACCAGCAAACTTAAACGCATTGCTGTAACGACCATACGGGTGCAGCACCAACGTATCGGCCGGAGTGTACTGACCCGCCGAGCGCTGGCCATTGGTTAAAAATGCCAACTCACTAAGCTTTTCACCGCGACCATGAAACCACAGGTCCAGACGTCGCGGCCGCGCATCATGCGCCGCATAGCCTGCCGGAATCACCACCGCATAAGGTTGGTAAGAACCATCCAGTTCGGATCGAAAACCACCGACCAGAAGTTGCTGCGGCCCCGTTTCAGTGGACAAACCGACCACCGTCTGCCAGGAAGCCTCGTCGACCGCTCGATCGATGCGCTGTTGGGCAAGTGTCAACAGTTCACGAGCAGACTGAGCGTCTTGTTCCCGATAAAACTGGTTCAGCTCAATCGCCATCTCGACGGCACGCGGGAACACCAAGATCTCGCACTCTAAAGAACGCAGATCCGCCAGTCGCTGCTGGCTTTGCTGTTGCTGCCATTTGTTGCCTTGTTTAGCGGCCTTTGCCGCCTGCGCTAAAACATCCGTCCAGCGGTCGCGCAGCTGCTGGCAAGCGTCGGTCAGCGACTGTAACTCACTGGATTCGATCTCAATGCCTGGCGGCGGAATGGGACGCACGCTCTCCGTTTGATTGTCGGCCGGACCATCAGCCACAACGGGT
This sequence comes from Stieleria bergensis, assembly GCA_007745635.1. GTDB lineage: Bacteria > Planctomycetota > Planctomycetia > Pirellulales > Pirellulaceae > Stieleria > Stieleria bergensis. The sequence goes on along the minus strand of CP036272.1, from coordinate 2,868,326 downwards.
GCAGTCAGAATCGTCCACGAAACAAGCAGCCCAAGACAGAGCCGCCAAGGAAGCAAACAGAACGCCGCGAATGGGCGTCGAGATACAATCGTCACAAGAAGCCTCTGGGTGGGGAGCGAGCCAAGGCAAACGGCAGGGGGAGCGCAGCGGCTATTGTAATCTGCAATCAGCGCATGTGGGGCTGACACGCGAAACAGACGAGCTGGCAAGTCGAAGAGCCCCTGCCCGGCGAATCGCAGGCACTACACGATCAGATTCGCTTCCGACCACAGTGCGGGATCGGAATCCACCGGATAGTCATCGGCTAGCCCCAGAGTCTGCAAGCCGAACTCACGATCGTTCACTTGATAGTGCAGTGAAACACGTGGTTGCTGCGTTGGATCATAACCGGTTAGCGCTTGAGCGGCGATAAAACCGGACAGCTCATATCCATCCTGCTTGGCCGTCGCTCGAATGCTAAGCCGGTCCGGCGGTGCCGGCTTAGGTGTCGATAGTGCGCGAGGAATATTGACCATGGTTGCCACCGGTCGCTGCCGTCCGGGCCCCGTGCCGCTGGGCAGAAAGGCAAACTGTTGGCAATACTTGGTTGCCCGGTGGATGCTAGGACTGCAACGGGTGTCAATCCAAAGCCTCAGTCCGTCACTTTCCTCCAGTCGCGTTTCGCGACACCAGGGCAGTTGTTTCTTGCCACGGACGCTTAAAAAGAACGCCAATCCTTTTTCACTCCACCCCAATCGCAGGTCGGCAAACACTTGTCGATCGGCTAGCGAACCGAAGGTTGGAATCCGATAGGACTCATCCAGACAAATCCCTTTCGTGGACCAAACAGCATCGCAGGATCGGATGTCGATCTCGAAACGAAACAACATCGTTGGATCGATCAACCGATCGAGTTTATCCGGATCGTCCAAAGCGTCCTCCATGAGTGTCTCGCAAGGTCCCGTCGGTGAGGTTGACTTTAAGAGGCCGCGTTGGCTGGTTTGATGATCTGAGAGATGGCATTGAGCGCCAAACGCAATGATTTAGCCGCCATCACAAAGTTCGTGTGCCCGCTGACCTCTGGCTGAATCTCTTCGTACAGCTCAGTGGCTTTACGCAGCTTGGTCAATTTCTTCTTGGCCATCTTCATGTAGACCGCCGGATTGTCAACATCGTCCACCGGTCCAACCGCGAGGATGAAATCGTAGATGTCCCTGACGACGCTGCGCAATTCTTCGTCATCCTCAGATTCGTCGGCATGCTTTAGAAACGTCCTGACCATCCACAAATGCGCCACCTGCTGATCGATGGCGCGCACCTGATCAAGCGGGGAAGGGAGGTTCGAAGCAGTTTCAGCACTGGCCATTGAATTCTCAGGCATTTGCGTGACTAAACGTCTAGAGTCGTTTCGCCGTCATCAATCGCGGTTTTCTGATCAGACAGATCCGTGGCGGGTGCAGTCACGCTGGACGTGACACTAGCCTCCGCATCCGCTTTGGGCTTTGCCGCCCCATGACCGTGGGGCGTGTACATGGCCACCAAGACCACTCCGGCCACGGTCAGTGCCATGCCGACCCACAACACCGGGTGAATCTCGACCGATCCATGCGAACGCAATTTGAGAATCGAGACGATGGCGGTCACCGAGACCGCTCCGCCAAACACAATCGGCATGACCAACAGCGCATTGCCGCGACTGGTCATCATGGCCGTGGTCAAACAAAGGGCTCCCAAAGCGCCGAGCGATCCGGCCAGAAAACCCCATTTGGCGGGCGAGAAGTGCGTTATTCCCTCGACGCCGGGAACCGGTGCCGAGTAGGACATGTTGTCCCCTTTTAATTTCATCATCAGCAAACCACCGCCCACGGCGATGACCAGATAGGCGATGCCGATGAAGACATAGGGTTTAAACGGCGACCATCCATCGGGTGACATCAAGGGCTTGCCATCAACGCGAGGCGACTGAGCATTACCGATTGTTGGCCCATAACAGCCCCAAAACAGAGCTGTACCGAGAGCAAAAAGGACTGGAATCCACATTTTATTCATGAGCTTGGATGTAAAAGGAAGACTGCCTAAGCACAGCGGGGCGTGACAAAATCACGTCACCAAGAGATCAAATCTTGTGTAGGAAATGGCAAATATCACCGTCTTGGACGATGTAGTCTTTGCCCTCTACACGAAGTTTACCAGCTTGGCGAATTTCTTTCTCGTTGCCGAAGGCTTCCAGGTCTTCCAAAGTGTAAACTTCGCAGCGAATGAAGCCTTTTTCAAAGTCCGTGTGAATCACCCCGGCGGCCTGCGGTGCGGTTGCCTCCAGCGGAATGGTCCATGCTCGGACCTCTTTCTCGCCAGCTGTGAAATAGCTTTGCAGCCCCAGCGTTTTGTAGGCCCCTTGTGCGATCGTGCTTAGCGCTGGCGCTTCCAATCCAACATCGGCGAGCATTTCTTCTCGATCGGCTTCATCGAGTTCGGCCAATTCGGCTTCCAGTTTTGCGCTCACACAAACCACGTTGGCACCGACTTTATCAGCGTGCTCACGCACCTTATCGACCAACGGATCCTTGCCATCGAGATCGTTTTCGTCCACGTTGGCGACGTACAAAATCGGTTTGGCGGTCATCAAGCCAAAACTGTGAATCGCCTTGGCCTCGGCTTCGGCCAATTGCAGCGTTCGCAGCGGCTGCTCGGACTCCAAGTGCGCATTGCATTTCTCGATCGCTACCAACCGAAGCTTGGCCTCTTTGTCGCCACTGCGAGCGGAGCGTTCGGCTTTGGAGATGGCGTTTTCCAGCGTCTGCAGATCCGCCAGAACCAGCTCGGTTTCGATGGTGTCAATGTCGGCCAATGGATCAACGTTTCCCGAGACGTGAATCACGTCAGGGTCCTCGAAGCAACGCACCACTTGGACAATCGCGTCTACCTGGCGAATGTGGCTGAGAAACTTGTTGCCCAAGCCTTCGCCATCGCTGGCTCCTTTGACAATGCCAGCAATGTCAACAAGTTTCAACGCCGCAGGAATCACTTTCTGAGGCGGAATGTACTTGCAGATCCGATCCAAACGTTCGTCCGGAACGTTGACGATGCCTTCATTGGGTTCGATAGTACAAAACGGGTAGTTCTCGCTTTGCGCCGATTGTGATTGAGTCAACGCGTTAAACAGCGTGCTCTTGCCGACATTCGGCAATCCGACGATCCCAGCTTCCATAACGATTCAATTTTCAGAGAGGAAACAATCAGTTTGAAACGGCCATAGGTTATCGTGCCAATGCCGATCGTCGAAGGGGCCTACCGCCGGGGAGCACAAATCGCCGCAAAAACGCCGCTAACGCTCCACCGCAACGCTCATGCGCCCGATTCTGATGCTCCCACTATCGCTCAGCCAGCCAGCACTCCCGCTGGGCTGAGCAGCACTTCCGCTGGGCTGAGCAGCACTTCCGCTGGGCTGAGCGCGGCCTCTTGCGCTGGCCTGTTGCGCTGAGTTTGGCGTTGGCCACTGTGACCGCAGCTCCAAAGCCCCAAACCTGTCGCCCACTGCTCACCCTCTAGGGTGCCAACGCGGTTGCTGAACTGACACAGTAGGGCGAGAGTTGCTCGATGGTCTTGGGTCCGATCCCCGGCACGCGTTGCAAGTCATCCAATGCGTTGAAAGGGCCATTGGCCTTTCGATCGGCGACGATCTTTTTGGCCGTCATGGGGCCGATCCCTGGCATCAACACCCAGTCTTGCAGCTCCGCCCGATTGATATCCAACCGCGTCACCGGGAGTGACGTCGGAGCCGTCGGCAGGTTAGATTGGCCGATCAGCGTGAGAGAGCCGCCCCACAGCAATAAAAAAATCATGGTCAAAGCCACGCTTCGGATCGCCGTTTGAACGATGGGGTGCAACAATGCCGGCTGAAAGGGCTCGACAGATTGATTCGACAAACCGATCTGCTGTGGCAATGGTTCTGAAGTGCCGTCCGAGAGACGGTCATCGAGAACGTCACCGGGGCAAGTTGCAGTCTCGGCTGAATCGATCAATAAATGCACTGTGTCAGATCGCTTAGGTTCGTTGTCGCAATAAAATAAAAAAATGGCGTTTGGAAAGAAGGAAGAGGAAATGCTTGATTATTCAACCGTCACTGCGGACGCAGACTTGGAAAATGACTTACGAGCCTTGGTGCGGTTATCGATTGCAGAGGATTTGGCGGACCAAGTCGACTGGACCAGCGTCTGCCTGATTGATGCCACCACCACCGGCAGTTGTGATGTTGTACCACGCCAAGCAGGCATTTGCGCGGGCCTGGTCACCCTGCCATGGATCATTGAAGAATTTGACGCAGACATTCGCGTCCAGTGCTTTGGCAACGACGGCGCGATGATGCCAGCCGGTCAACCACTTGCACGGCTGACCGGCAACGCGCGTGATCTGCTGACTTGCGAGCGCACGGTGCTAAATATTATCAGTCGGCTATGTGGCGTCGCGACTGGTGTCCGGCGATACGTCGAAAAGGTGGCAGAGTATAAAGCAAACGTCTACGACACACGCAAAACCACACCGGGGTGGCGTCTGCTGGAAAAGTACGCGGTGCAGTGCGGGGGCGCCAAAAACCATCGCCGCGGCTTGTACGATGGCTTTTTGATCAAGGACAACCACTTACAACTTGGTGGTACATCAGGCCAGGCACGATTGGCCAGTGAGGCGGCCCGGCAAGCGCTGGCATGGAGCGACTGTGAGATTGAACGCATGCACGCGCCAACCCTTGTCGAAATCGAAGTCGACACATTGGCTCAGCTTCGCGATGTTCTGCCAACGGGTCCGCACATTGTCTTGATCGACAATTTTTCTCTCGAGGAAATGCGGCAAGCGGTGGCGCTGCGCGACGAACTGAACCCCCGTGTCGAACTGGAGGCCTCTGGCACTGTTACGATCGACACAATCGCTGACATTGCTGCGACCGGGGTAGACCGCATTAGTAGCGGGGCCTTGACACACCAAGCGACATGGTTGGACCTGGGACTCGACTGGGCCGACCAAACGGCAAGCTAGGGTTTGCGGACACACGCCTTCAAACAGCAGTTCTGCTGTTCACGCTCCCGCTCCGCTTGCCCCATGTCCACCCTGTCCAAGCCCACCCACTCCAAACAAGCTCCGTCTATCTGGACCGAACGCCGCCTGCTGGACTTGCTTCAGCCCGCCATCGACAGCTTGACGATCTTTGCATCGCTCTGGTTGGTTCGATGGTGCGTTGTTGGCGTCTTTGACCAACAGACCGCGATCCTGGGCTTGGCAACCATCTGTGGTTATCTCTTTTCGTCACAGATCACCGGCCTGCGTCACGCCAACACGCTGCATAGCGCGGATCGCGAGATCACGACGATTGCCTGGTCTTGGTCACTGACGGTGGTGATCCTGTGCGTGCTGGCTTTCTTGACTCGCTATGCGGAACCGTTCGCACGCCGCAACTTACTGCTATGGCTCTTGCTGGCCCCGTCCATGATGGCGTTCGGCCGCATGCTGTTTCGAATCGTCATGGCCTCGCGTTACAAACGTAATTTTGGCGTCCGCCGGGTGGCAATCGCGGGAATGAATGTGCTGGGCAAGCAAACCGCACTGAACCTGCAGAACAACCCCACGTTGGGCATGCAACTGGTGGGAGCGTTTGATGATCGCAACCCTCTGCGCACGATCAAAGAATCCGATCAGACGCCGTCCGACACCAACGACCGTTCCCCCACGGGTTTGGCTCAGTCACAGGCTCCCGACCAGTATCACCTTGTTGGCACATTAGAAGAAATGGTGTCGCGATGCAAAGCGGGCCAAATTGACACCGTGCTGGTCACCCTGCCGATGCGCGCTGAAGAACGCATTCGATATGTCTTGGATCAACTCAGCGACACAACCGCGTCGGTCTATATCGTCCCTGATTTTTACGTCTTCGAATTGCAACACTCGCAGTGGACCAATCTGGGTGGCATTCCCGCTGTCAGCGTCTTTGAGAATCCATTCTTTGGCATGGATGGAGCCTCCAAGCGGATTTGCGACCTCTTGTTGGGCTCGTTTGCATTGATTCTGGCCGCCCTGCCCATGACCTTGATTGCCATCGCCATCAAGCTGACCAGCAAAGGCCCCATTATCTTTCGCCAAAAACGATACGGTCTAGACGGCAAAGAAATCGACGTTTGGAAATTTCGCTCCATGTCGACCTGTGACAATGGCCCCGTCATCAAACAAGCGACCAAGCACGATGCACGCATCACACCACTGGGTAACATCTTACGAAAGACAAGCTTGGACGAACTTCCACAACTGTTTAACGTCGTGCAGGGAACCATGTCGTTGGTCGGGCCGCGGCCTCATGCGACGGCACACAACGAAGCCTATCGTTCGCTGATCCAAGGCTACATGCTACGACACAAAGTCAAACCGGGAATCACTGGGCTTGCCCAAGTCAACGGTTGCCGAGGTGAAACAGATACGTTGGATAAGATGGAAGCCCGCGTTCACTGGGATCACCAATACATCCGCAACTGGACCCTGTTGATGGACATTCGAATCCTAGTAAAAACCTTGCGCGTCGCCTGGAAACAGGAAACGGCTTATTGAGGCAAACGGGCTGCGAATGCTTGTTGTTGCAGACACCAACATCGCTCAAAAATTGACTCTGCCCCCAGCCCCTGCCCCCAGCCTCTGACCTAGCCCTCACCCAAGCCCCCAGGCGCTTACTCTGAACATCAACGTCCCAAACGCCTAAGACAGTTCAGCCAGCGCGTCCAGGAGAGCATCCAAGTCGCTAGCGGAGGTCTCTTCGCCGCAACTGATGCGCAACGTTCCATCGATTGGTGAACCAATCGCCTCGTGCACCAAAGCCGCACAGTGCAACCCTGACCGCACTTCGATACCAAACTCACCGTCCAGAATCATTGCGGCTTCCGCTGCCGGCAGCCCATCCACCGCGATGCTGGCCACCGGTAACAGCGGTGTAGCTGGACGTCCAATCACGCGCAGGTTGGGTTGCTCACTCAGCCGAGCATACAACTGCTGGGCAAGTTGGCCCAGAATCGCCGCGTGCTGCTCGACAGCCTGCTGCGGGGATGGCTGCCCTTGCCAAGCGTGCTGTAATCCCGCCAGCCAACCCGCAGCGGCGGGAACATTGCGATTGCCGGGCTCTAGCTTCGCTGGATACTCGTTCGGTGGATGCAAGGACTCGCTCTGGCCCCCCGTACCGCCAAAACGCGTGGGTTGAATGTCGTCATGCAGCGACTGACGCAGGTACAAAAATCCAGTCCCCAGTGGACCTTGTCCCCCTTTGTGGCCCGGGGAAGCCAACACGTCGATACCAAACTCACGAACCGACAGTGGCAGATGCCCAAATGACTGGGCGGCATCACAGAACAGAATCGGTTTACTGGCTTCGGCGTATCGCTGGGCAAGTGATTGGCCAATCGTTTTCACGGGCTGCACCGCCCCGTTTACGTTCACTGCATGAACGATGGCGATCAAGCGTGTCGTTTCATTGGTCGCTGCCAGCACGGCATCCGGATCGACCACCGCGTCATCGCCCACCGGGACAACCGTCCAGCGAATCACTTGCTGGTCGACCAAATGCTTCAACGGACGCAGAACACTGTTGTGCTCAGCCGCCGTCGTGACCACGTGGTCCCCGGGCCGCAGCAGCCCGAGCAAGCCGACATTGATCGCCTCCGTTCCGCCGGACTGCAATGAGATTTCATCACTCGTGGCCGCATCAATCCACAGCCTGATCTCGCGACGCAATGAGTCCAGGATCTGTGATGCCTGCTGTGACGCTTGATAGGCTCCGCGCCCCACAGCAGCCTCCTGGCTATGGGCATGCTCGTACATGGTCTGCAGGACGATCTCTGGTTTGGGAAACCGAGTCGCGGCATGATCCAGATAAATCCGTCGCCTCATGGATGAATCCATTCGGTTTGCTGATCTTCGTAAGTCTCGCGTTTCCAGATGGGAACGTCTTCTTTCAGACGATCCATGATCCATGGCAAGGCCAGGAAGGCATCCTTGCGATGCGCACTGCAGCACCCTACCAGCACACTCGCCTGCCCCAATGGAACTTCGCCCAAACGATGCACAATGACGACTTTTAGCAAGCCAAATTTATCCTTGGCTTGGTCTGCCAATTGCTGCAGTTCCTTGACTGCCATCGTCGGATGTGCTTCATAGTGCAGCGTTGCCGTGATTCGAATCTGGCCATCGGAGGCTTTGGTTTTCCGCCGCGTCACGCCGGCGAACCAAGCATGCGCACCACTATCGACGTCTTGGAGGGACTTCTCCCACTGGCTTAATTCGATCGGGCTCTCAACGAGCTGGACTGGGTTCATGAGTTCATCCGCCACTGACAGGAGGGATCACAGCAAACTGTGCATTCAGGTCATCAATCACATGATCGGCGGCTACATAGGCGTCGTCAATCGCCAATCGACACTGTGGAATCAGCAAAGCCACCTCTGGAAGTTGCGCTGCCAATTGCTTCAACACTTGATCGGCAGTGCAGGGCAGTCCGTTTGGCAACACAACCTGCAACTGATCGCAACCAGCGACTTCGCGGAATTTTGCAAACAACTGAACGTTGATCGCAGCATGGGTCTCACTCACGACGAAACAGGCTCCTCAATTTCGGTCAACGGTGGCAATCCCAGTTGCTCCGCCAGTTGTGGCATTCGCCCATAGGCATAGGCCAACAACTTGATGGGATGGACTGCCGTTTTAAACGAACCATGATCGATTTGCATCTTGCAAGCACTGCACTCAGTACTGGCAAAGGACGCTTTTTGCCGTCGCATTTCTTGAATCATCGGCCAACCGATCCGCACGCTACTGCGATAGTTTTTCCGTTCCAAGCCCCAGACACCCGCCATCCCGCTACAGCCTTTATCCACAAACTGAACGTCCAGTCCGGGAATCAGTTTCAAGACATGCAGCGAAGCCGGATCGGGATCCAAGACCCTTAAATGGCAAGGGCGATGATACGCAAACTCGGCCTCCAGGTTTTTGAACGATCGGTCCAGCTTGCTTTGCCGATCCAAGGAACGCAAGTACTCGCAGGCCTCTGAACTATTCTTGGCGACCAAGAGCGAATCTTCATCATCAAGCAAACTGGGGTATTCATGCCTCAAGCACAACACCGCAGCGGGTTCAGTCGCGATCACGTGGTATCCACTGCGCACCGCGTCGGCCAACATCCGGACGTTCCAGCGAGCGACGCGCCGCGCTCCTTTTAAATCTCCCGCCGCGATCCGCGCCATGCCCGAACCAGACTGAGTGGTGGGCACGTAAACGGCGATTCCGTTCTGTTGCAAGATTTCCACCAATGCCAAGCCCAAGGTGGGATCGTGGTAATTGGCAAAGTAATCCACAAAGTACACGACCTTGGGGCCGTCACTTTCGATGCGTTTTGTCAAACGTCGTCGCGACGCATGACGCATGAAACTTACCGACGCAACCGTTGGCAATTCTCGCGAACTGCTTAAACCGAACGTCGCCTCCATCAGCCACCGGAAAAATCGATTGCGAATCAGAAAATTTGACAGCAACGGTGTTTGCGCTGCGACGGCTGCGGCAAAGTCCAGCCGGGTCAGCAATCGCTGGGTCAGCTTAAGCCCGTTGGTTTGAACGTACTGGGCCTTCAGCTCACTCACGATCTTGGGAATATCAACTGACGCGGGACATTCCAAGCGACACTGATGACAATGGAAGCACAGGTCGGCCACCGACTTGGCCTTTTCACCGGCCAAGGAATCAATGTCCACCGCGCCGCTCAGCACGGCCCGTAACAGGTTCGCCTTGGCGCGCGGCGTCGACTCCTCGTCGCGCAGGGTGCGAAACACCGGACACTGTCGCTCGCCGGAAGCCGTTGTGCGACACCGCGCGCAGCCGTTGCAACTCTGGGCGACCTCATCGATTCGATGATTCGCAGTCCAATGCTGAAGCACCGGCAAATCCGGGACAGGATGTCCACCCAATCGAGCTGCCTGCACGATGTGATCCGCAGCTGGCAACAAGGTGCGCGTGCCGGTCGACACCTGGATGGTCTGACCAATGGGACGCAGGTTTTCATTGGGCTGCTGCAGCACCGCGCCGAACAATTTGCCAGGATTGAGCCGATGATGTGGATCAAATAAGCGTTTGATTTGCCCCATCGCGGGCCAAAATGGACCAAACTGCTTGGGCAGCAAAAAGCTGCGACTGAGTCCCGCAGCATGTTCGACGCTGACCTGTCCATCGTATCGCCACACGACCTCTGCAACCTGTTCGGAGAGATCACGGATTTTCTCGCGATCTGCCGGCTTGGCCAAATCAATGAACGGCCGCACATGCAGTTGCCCGTGACCGGCATGGGCAAAAATAGTCGCCGTGCACTGGGCATCGCGCAGCGTTCGCTGGATGGCCGACAAAGCATCCGGCAGACGCTCCGGGGGGACCGCAATGTCTTCGATAAAAGGAATCGGCATCCCCGGCCCTTTTAGTCGACTCAATCGCGGAGTCGCGCGGCGCACCAATGTCCAAAACTGATCTCGCTCGTGCTGACTCGAAGACTTGCTGACGAAAAACGCGGCGTCGCTGCCAACCGACAATTCCTCAGCCACCATCTCCAGACGCTGCTGAAGCTCAGCAATCTCCTCGGCTTGAAACTCCAGCAAGAGCATCGCTTCGGCTTCGCGCGGAAGCACCGCCTCGAACTGCCGTTCGATCTCGCGGGCGATGCCTAACAGCCTGCGTCCCATCAAATCACAGGCGACCGGACCATACTTGAGCGACTTCAGGGCCGTCCGCGATGCGGATTCCAAACGATGAAAAAACAGCACCACAATCCCACGGTGACGCGGGATCCACTCGGTTTTTAACGTGCCTTCAACAAACAAGGCCAAAGTGCCTTGCGTGCCAACCAGGAACTTCGCCAAATCCACTCGGCCGTCATCACCGATCACACCGTCAAATCGGAACCCGCTGCGAGCTGGCGGTTTGTTGTTCAGTTCTTCGATCGCGGGTTGATACTGCTGGGCAATCTCTGTCAGCCCCCGCGCCAACCTTCCAGCGGTGCCCTCTTCACGAGGCGAATGCTTGCCAACCAACAACCGCTCACCCTCAGCGGTCACGATGCCGATCGACTCGATGTTGTCACGCACCGAACCACTGCGCAAGTAATGGCTGCCCGATGAATTGGTCGCCAGCACACCACCGATCGTGGTGATGCTGCGAGTCGCTGGGTCCGGACCAAACCAACGCCCCTCGGGTTTAATCAAATGGTTCAATTCCGCCAGAGGTAAACCACACTGCGCGGTGACTTGCCCATCGTCAGGATTGCTTCGCATGCTGCGCATGAACCGCGAGAAGTCAACCACGATCCCTGGTCCAACGGATTCGCCCGCCACCCCGCTGCCACTGCCACGAGCGTGAATCGGCAGGTCGTGATCGTTGGCGTACTGCACCAACGCGACCACATCGGCATCCATCCTGGGACGTACCACAGCAATGGGCCGGATCTCATAGATACTGGCATCTGTGCTATACAAAGCCGTCGAGATTTCATCGCACAACACATCTCCGCGGACGATGCCAAGCAGGTCGTCTTGAATTCGTTGGCGATCGATTTCCATCGTTGTTTCTAACGTTCCGTGTTGTGAAAGGCCGTGTTGTCACAGACCGTGTAAGGACAGACCGGCGATCAGTCGGCAGCAGCGTTTGCGCCCAATGCGTTCCATCCCCGCGCGGCGGCGGCGAAGATCTGCTGATGACGAATCACCAAGGGTGACAGCCTCATTGTGCACCACTATAACGGCTGCATGATTCCGGCGGCAGGGTTCTGACCCTCAACAGGTGGGATCGCGCCGGCGGGCACTCGTGCCGGGGCTGCGGCAGACGCGAACGATCCTCTGCACCCAAATGAACCGCCAGTTGCCCTAGTTAGACCGCCAGTTGCCCTGGGTAAACCGCCAGTTTTGGCCTCCGGCGACTGCGGATTCCCAGCCACTGAAAACATCGATAGCGTGCCGGGGCATCACCCAAGAGCGAACGGAGGACTGTGGAAAACGGGAACCAGGTGGTCCCCACCCGACCGATGACCGCACAGAAGGCTGGCGAGGTAGGCGGCTGCCGCTAGAAAGTTTTTCGGACCATCCCTACGAATGGTGGCGGAAAGATGTTAAACTGTGGTCGTTAGCCAACCCTTCGCGGGCGGCTTGCGGAGCCGAAGACACCACTGCCGACCAACTGCAAATGCAACCCGCTTGCAACTGCCGGCCTGCCGTCGACGATGGCGGAGTGCGTCTCATGAATGCAACTCAGAGACTGCCCGCCCTACAGTTGCTGCTTCAGGCTTCCCCTTACCCCAACGCCCCACCACTGAATCACAGGTGTCACCTAGCCATGTGGAGATCCCCGGTCGCTCCCCCTCACGCGAGAACATTTGTTGTCGCCCTTTTGTTCGTTGTCGCGAATGGTCTGCTCGCTGGACTGGCGTCTCAGGCAACCGCAGAAGACGCCGACGGTAACAAGCAAGTCTTGCTGGTTGCTGGCAACCCGTCACACGGTTTCGGTTCGCATGAACACTACGCGGGCGTGCGATTGCTCGCCGACGCGATCACCAGCAGCACCGACAAGGCTGCCGTGACAGTCGTCAAGCGCTGGCCAACGGACGAACAGGTCGACGCTGCGGATACGATCGTCATTTACTGTGACGGAGGTGGCCGCCATGTCGCGATGGCACATCGTGATCAACTGCGCAAGAAGCTCGCAAAGGGCTGTGGCTTGGTGTGCATTCACTACGCGGTGGAGATGGTCCCTGGCGAGCCTGGTGACGACTGGGTGGAAATGCTGGGCGGTCACTTCGAAGTGCACTACAGCGTCAATCCGCACTGGGTTGCAGATTTCAAATCGCTGCCTAATCACCCGATCGCCGCGGGCGTAGAACCATTCAAGACCGACGATGAATGGTACTTTTACATGCGTTTTTCGGATCAGGGAAAGGTCACGCCAATCCTTGCCGCCGTTGCTCCTGAAGACACCATGCGTCGCCCCGATGGAGCACACAGCGGCAATCCTCATGTGCGCAAAAGCGTTGCAGCTGGCGAAAAACAGACCGTCGCCTGGGCCTACGATCGACCCGACGGCGGCCGTTCATTCGGCTTCACCGGCGGACACTATCACTGGAACTGGGGCAATGACAATCAGCGCCGCCTGATGGCCAACGCCATTCTGTGGACAGCTGGCATGGACGTCCCCAAGAACGGTTTCTCTCTCGGTCAAGAGAAGGTTGGCGTTGAACGCCTGCTAGAAAACCAGGACTACAACCCGCCCAAGAACTTCGATCAGCAACAGGTTGCCGAGAAGTTTGAATTGACCAGCACTGGCCCAAAAAAAAAAGGCCAATAACTAAACAGGGTTCAGCATCGTCTAGTAAAGATGCTGGTAAGAAACTCTATCAGTCAAAGGTGATCAACGGTCAAACGGCTGGTCACCGAGTTGCGATCGAAGCCAAACTCGACGGCGTCAAAGACCTTTTTTTGGTCGTCGATGATGGCGGCAACGGTTACGCCTGTGACTGGGCAGACTGGATCGATCCCACCTTTCATGGTCCAGCGGGATCAAAATCGCTGCTCGATTTGAAATGGCAATCGGCCAGCAGCGGATGGGGCCAGGTTCGCAAGAATGCGAATTGCGAAGGGCAGCCTTGGTCCGTGGGAGGTGAGCCCGTCGGCAAAGCCGCGATCGGGGTGCACGCCAACAGTGTGATCCATTTTCGCGTCCCCGATGGTTTCAATCGATTCACCGCAATCGGTGCACTGGACACCGGTGGCACGTCACAACAAAACGGTCAATCGACAAGCGTTCGCTTTGCACTTTACGCAGGCAGTGCTCCCGGATTTGAGGGTGCAACTGCCAGCCAAGCAGGCCAACAAAGCCGCGATCCAGAAGACGCGCTGGAAGGCATCGAAATCGGCGCCGGGCTGGAAGCGACTCTCAGCGCCAGCGAACCGATGCTGCGCAGCCTGACCAATCTGGCGATTGACTCGCGTGGTCGCATTTGGGTTTGCGACGTGATGAACTATCGAGGCAACAACGGTTCGCGCCCCGAAGGCGACCGAATCTTGATTCTTGAAGACAGCAATCAGGATGGCGTGATCGACCAATCGACGGTGTTCTACCAAGGTCGCGACATTGACTCGGCGATGGGATTGTGCGTGCTGGAGAATGAACAAGGCTGTGAAGTCATTGTGACCGCGTCACCCAACGTGTGGCGTTTTGTCGATTCCAACGGAGACGACAAGCCGGACGAAAAGAAGCTCATGTTTTCCGGTGTCGGGCAGGCTCAGCACGACCACAGTGGCCACAGTTTCTTGTTCGGCCCTGACGGCAAACTCTACTGGAACGTCGGCAATACGGGACGGACCGTCAACACACCCGATGGCGAGACGGTGATTGACATTCATGGGCGTCCGGTAGTCGATAATGGGGCGCCGTTTTATGGCGGCATGCCGTTCCGCTGTGACTTGGACGGATCGAACTTCGAAGTCCTAGCGCACAACTTCCGTAACAATTGGGAAACCACCGTCGACTCCTTTGGCACGCTGTGGCAAAGCGACAACGACGATGATGGCAACCGTGGTACTCGCATCAACTTCGTCATGGAGCACGGCAATTACGGCTATCGCGATGAACTGACTGGCGGAGGCTGGCGTTCACCTCGCATGAATTTGGAGGACGAAATTCCGTTGCAACACTGGCACTTAAACGATCCCGGCGTCGTGCCCAACCTGATCCAAACCGGTGCAGGATCGCCCAGTGGGATTTGTTTCTACGAAGGACGATTGCTGCCAAAGCGTTTCTGGGACACGATGATTCACTGTGACCCCGGCCCGAACCAAGTCCGTGCCTTTCCAACCTCCGTCGACGGAGCAGGCTACAAAGCGAAACTGGATCCGCTGATGACCGGCTCGGTCGATCGCTGGTTCCGACCTGCCGATGTTTGTGTTGCTCCGGATGGCTCGGTCTTTGTTACCGACTGGTACGATCCCGGTGTCGGCGGCCACCGCCAGGGCGATACCGATCGGGGCCGACTGTTCCGTCTGGCACCACCTGCGACGCCGTACAAGGTTCCGACCTTTGATTTTGCATCCGCCAAGGGAGCTGTCGAGGCGCTGCGAAACCCGAACTTGTCAGTTCGTTCAAGAGCTTGGCGATCGCTGCATGCGATGGGCTCAGAAGCTGAACCGGCGTTGTTGGAGCTTTGGCAAGACGAGAACCCTCGCCTACGCGCTCGCGCACTCTGGCTGTTAGGCAAGATCGACGGCAAAGGCCAGCACTTTGTCCAGCAAGGCTTGCAGGACAAAGATCCGAACGTGCGCATCACGGCCATTCGCTTGGCCAAACAACTGACCGCAGCTCCATCCGCGATGTTGGCCGACGCGATCGCTGACCCATCGGCCGGCGTGCGTCGTGAAATCGCTGTCGCGCTGCGGTTCGACAAGAGCGACGCCATGCCAAAGCTGTGGGCCAAGCTGGCGGCGGCTCACGAGGGTGAAGATCGCTGGTACTTGGAAGCCCTGGGAATCGGCAGCGACCTAAGACCAGACGAGTGTTTTGCAGCTTATTTACAGGAAGTCAAAGGGCACTGGGACAGCGTTGCTGGCCGAGACATTGTCTGGCGAGTTCGTGCAGCGGACGCTGCGGAGGCCATGGTCTCCATCATCGCTGATCCAGCGTTGCCGCTGGAACAGACCGATCGCTATTTCCGCAGCCTGGAATTCCACCCTGCAGCGGTTCGCAATCAGGCGCTCAAGCGACTGATCCCTTGATCCGCGATCAGCACGCTCCGTTCAATCACCGCTGGCTGTTCGCAGCCAGCGGACACTCAACATTCGCACACTTGCCTCTCGAATCATTCATGAAGACTCACCGAAAACGCTGGATCACAGCAGGTATTTTGCTATTCGCCTACGCCGCGTCCCCGATTCAAATTCACGCCGCTGACCCCGACACACAGGCGCGACAGGACGCCGTCATCGTGCGTGCCTTGGAACGCCTAGAAGGGTTTGATTACCGCACTTCACCGGGCGCGGTTGCTGCGGTGCTGCGTGAAATTGATCGCGCCGCGGGTACACCTCGGTTCGTTGAATTAGTCAAACGATTTCAGCCCGATGGGATCGAGAAACGCTTGCTGGCGTCGCTCGATTCAAAAAACCAAAGTGCCGCTGTCGAATCGGCACAGCTGCTGCTGGACAGCGACAATGGTCGCAAATTGATTCGCCAGCGATTGGCCAATGCGGACACCGCGATCAGCACCATCAATGTCCTTGGATTGCTGGGCAATGGTCGCGCGGTTTCATTGCTGAGCACGGTTGCCGAGAACGCAGAACTTCCCTTTGATCAGCGTCGAGGGAGTGTTGCTGCGCTGGCTCGCAACAAACCGGGGCAACAGAAACTGGTGGAGCTTGCCACCAAGAAAACGTTGGTCGGCGATACGCTGCTGGTTGCCGGTGCGTTGCTCTCACGAAGCAATCATCAAGACGTCAAGCAAGCTGCTGCGAAAGTCCTACCACAACCGGCCCTGGATGATCGTCCGCTGCCGCCGGTTGACCAATTGGCCAAGCTAAGTGGCGACGTAAAAGCGGGGCAAGTCATGTTCCGTGGCAAAGGCACGTGTGCAAACTGCCATATCGTTTCGGGATTCGGAAAAGACGTCGGGCCGAATCTGTCGGAAATCGGCAACAAGCTTTCTCGCGAAGCAATGATCACGGCAGTGCTTCTGCCCAGTGCGGGCATCAGCCACAACTACGAGAACTTCAGTGTGTTGACTGATGATGGCCAGGTGGTCACAGGTTTGAAGATCAGTGAAACAGATCGTGAGGTGGTGATTCGGACTGTCGATGCGATTGATCGCAAGATTTCCAAGGATCAGGTCGAACTGATCCGCAAGAGTGAAAAATCGATCATGCCAGAGAACCTGCACCATCTGACCGGCCAGCAAGGATTGATCGACGTTGTCGAGTACATGACGACGTTGAAGAAAAAGCCTTAGGTTGAACGCTGGGCAATGCTGGCGCGTCCATGCACGCGCCAACGCATTGGCCACCAGGTCGATGTTCTGTTCGGATCGAGGACTGCTGTGTGTGCGCCGAATGCGTCCGCGTTTGGCTTGCACACCCCCAAACAGACTCGGGCTTGCGGAAACCAGGGCAAGCTGTCAAAGTTTGCGCACCGCAGCGGATGAAAAGTTTTCGTCAAATTTGAGACCTCCTGCGAACTTCGCTGCCACGTGTTTCGTAGCACGACAAAAGTCTACTCAGGCCCCCTCGAAGACGAACGAAAATGACACAGCCAAACGACCGTCGTCCGATGATTGAAGCGGACGGACTGAGCAAGTTTTATGGTCCTTTTGCGGCATCTCGTGACATTAACTTTTCGGTGATGCAAGGTGAATTAGTCGCCTTTCTCGGTCCCAACGGGGCTGGTAAAAGCACCACCATGAAAATGCTGACCGGGTACATTGCCCCCAGTGAGGGCGAGGCTCGGATCGCCGGTTTTAACATGATGGAAGACCGCATCGAGGGCAGCAAGCACTTGGGTTATCTCCCCGAAAGCGGCCCGCTGTACATGGAAATGACTCCCGCCGGGATGCTTGATTTCTTTGCCGAGGCGCGTGGCCTAACGGGCGCCAAGAAACGTGATCGCATTGAAGCAGTGGTCGACATTTGCGACCTTTCGTCGGTGATGTTTAAAGCCATCAGCAAGCTGTCCAAAGGATTCAAGCAGCGTGTTGGAATGAGTCAAGCACTGCTCCATGACCCGGACGTGCTGATTCTGGACGAACCGACAGCCGGCTTGGACCCAAACCAGATCCGAGGTGTTCGCGCGACCATGCGTCGCTTGGCAGAAACCAAAACGATCCTGTTATCGACTCACATCTTGCAAGAAGTCGAAGCCATGGCCGACCGCGTGGTGATGATTAACGAAGGCCGAATGGTCTTCTCGGGCGACGTCCAGAGCCTAAGCACTGCGGGCGATGGTGACCTCAACGAAGCCTTCCATCGACTGACAGCATCCAAGAAGAAGACTGGTGACGACGATCAAGATTCGGCGGAACCAACCCCTTCACAAGAATCCAAAGCGGAAGCATCCTGAGTCACCTTTCCCGATGATCAGCAGCAATGCACTGAACATTGCTCTGCTGTTATTTGGTGACAACGGACAAGAGCTTCCAGCACCTGCTTGGCGTTCAACTAGCCAACGCCTGAGCAGTTCATTCCCCACTCGTTCAATCAACGTACTGATTTACACGCGATGAATGCGACCAATTTAGCCTTGTTGAACTTGGCCTTCCTCGATGCAATCTTCATTTGCATTTTGCTTGCCAGCTTTGGCGCCGTGGCCAGCGTAAAGCGAGCCGCCTATGCGGTGATGAAGCGCAACTTCGTTGGTTACTTTAGCAACCCCACCGGGTATGTGTTCCTGTGTATCTTTGTCTTTCTCACGTCAGTGGCTGCGTTTTGGCCGGATGAGTTCTTCAACCAGAACCTCGCCACGCTCGATCAACTGAACCAATGGTTCCCCCTGATCATGCTGGTCTTCATTCCAGCGATCACAATGAGCATCTGGGCGGAGGAGCGCCGGGCCGGAACCGATGAGCTCTTGCTGACGCTACCGGCTGATGACTTTGACATTGTGATCGGCAAGTACATGTCGGCACTTCTGATCTTCACGGCATCGCTGCTGTTTTCCCAGATCAGTACGTTCATCACGCTCACGATTCTGACCGAAGGTGGGTTGGACACGGGATTGCTGTTTGCAACCTACCTCGGATATTGGTTCGTCGGAGCAACGATGATTGCGATCGGCATGGTCGCATCGTTCCTGACCGGGAACCTGACCGTAGGCTTTGTGCTCGGTGCCTTGTTCAACGCTCCACTGGCCTTTGCATCATTGGTCGGTTCACTGCTTCCCAATGAAGAAGTCTCGCTGCTGGGCTGGGACGTCAACTTGGCCAAGCTGATCCAGTCCAGCGGCATCGCCAGCCCGTTTGATGACTTTGGCCGCGGTGTGGTCAGTCTGTCGTCGATTGTTTACTTCACGCTCGTTGCGGCGTTAGCACTTTATACGTGCATGGTCTTGATCGGCCGTCGGCACTGGACGGGCGGCAAAGATGGCAACACGATGGCGTACCATTACCTGCTCCGCATTATGGCTCTGTTTGCCGTCGCGGTCAGTTCGATCGTGCTGTTTCGCACCAAGGATTTGGTTCGCCAAGACTTGACCGAACAAAAAGTCAGCTCGCTTTCCCCGGCAACTTTGGACCTGATTCGCAACCTTGACGATCGGCGGACAATCAAAATCGACGCCTTTGTCGGCAAAGACATTCCAGAGCTCTACGCCAAGACACGCTATGAACTGATCAACCTGCTCAAGGAATTTCAGGCCGAAGCGGCAGCCAATGGACGGCGCATTGAAGTCAACTTGTATGAGGACATCGATCTCTTCAGCGACGACGCCGCACTGGCAGAGACCAGCTTCAAGATCACGCCCGTCGAGCGTTCCCTTCGCGAGAATGGCACCACCGAAAATCGCAAGATCTTGCTGGGTGCCGCCTTCCGCGCAGGCCTGCAAACCGTCGTCGTGCCGATCTTTGAATACGGTATCCCCGTTGAGTACGAATTGGTTCGATCAATCAGCACGGTCGCCCAGGCGAAACGAAAGCGGATTGGGATCGTCAAAACAGACGCTCAATTGATGGGCGGCGTGACCATGATGGGTCCACAGCCAACTCGGTTGCCCAAAGATCCGATCGTCACCGAACTGGAGAAGCAGTACGAAGTCGAAGAAGTTCTCCTCGATGCTCCGGTGACTCCTGGAATCTACGATGCGTTGATCGCCGTGCAGCCATCGACATTGGCTCCCGAACAATTCCAGCGTTTGATCGATGCCGTTGAAGCGGGCATCCCCACGGCTATTTTCGAAGACCCCTTGCCGTACGGCCGCAGCTACATCACGCCCTCCGCGGCCCCCAAAGTCCAGCGCAGCATGTTCGGTCAAGGTCAACCCATGCCGAAGGGAGACATCCGCAATCTCTGGGTTGCCCTAGGCA
This sequence comes from Stieleria bergensis, assembly GCA_007745635.1. Lineage (GTDB taxonomy): Bacteria > Planctomycetota > Planctomycetia > Pirellulales > Pirellulaceae > Stieleria > Stieleria bergensis. The sequence continues at coordinate 2,848,252 of CP036272.1, read as the reverse complement.
TGACAAGCAAAGGCCGGGCAGGGCAGAACTACTACGAAAACGACATCGTCTGGCAAGATTACAACCCCTACGAAGACCTGAAAACAAACGCCGATGCGTTCTGGTCATTCATCGACGAAGCCGAACCCGGAGCTGAACCAGGAAAGGCCTTGTCCGATCAGAGCATGATCACATCAGGGATGCGTCAGGTCCTGGCACTGTATGCCGGTTCTGTGTCTGCTGATGACGAAAGCGATCTGATCCACACCCCCTTGCTGACCACCGGTCAGGCCAGTGGAACGGTCACGTTTCAGAAATTTGTCCAGGCACAGAGTGCTCGCAACCCACAGGAAGCGCTCCGATCACTGATGGTTGAAAGCTATGACCCTGAGCAAACCATCGCGATGACGATCGAAGGAGACGACTCGGATGCGAACACGGAACCCTCCGGTGAAGACGCCCCCTCTGATCCATCCAATCCGATCAAAGCGGTTTATGTTGCCGACATTGACTTCATGCTGCCTGTGTTCCTGCAAATTCGCGCCGGACCGGAAGATGCGATCCGCATGCAGGTTCAAAATGTCACCTTTCTGCTCAACTCAATCGACTGGCTGACCGGCGAAACGGACTTTATCGAAGTTCGTAAACACGTGCCGACATTCGCGAGCCTCAAACTGATTGACGAGGTCAAAGTGGAAGCCAACAAGCGATCTCGTGAAGGTCGCGATGAATTTGAAAAGAGCAAGCAAGAGGCCATTCGCGATGCCGAAGAAGCTCGGGATGTCGAACTGACTGAGCTTCGCAAACGCGTTGACGAATTGGAACAGAAAGGCCGCGAGGGCGTGATTGATCAACAAGAGTATCAAGCCGTCGTCCAAGAATTTAGCATGAAGCAATCCAAACTCGCCAACGACTTGAAAAACAAACGCGAAGCACTGGAGCAGGATGCTGCGAAAAACATTAAGGACGTTGAGCGCGAGGCAGAGCGAAAGGTCAAAGAGATTCAAACCTGGGTGAAGGTCTATGCGACCACGCTCCCCTGTTTCCCTCCGATCTTGATTGGAATCGCGGTGTTTGCCTCCAGACGTTTGCGTGAACGCGAGAACATCTCCTCTTCGCGTTTGAAGTAACGATGTGACCTCGTTTGTCCTGTCAAGCATTTCAACCACTTACCATTTCAACTTGAAACGAACATGTCGGTTAACGATACAACCAAGACCGGTATCTTTTTAGCAGCGGGTCTGCTGATGGCGACTGCTTCCTTCCTGATCGTCCGACCATCCACCACGGATGTCGAGCAAGACGGACTGGAGGCGTTGCGGAATCAACCGCTATTCAAAGATTTCACTGATCCGCTGGCTGCAACGGAGCTAAAGATCGTCAGTTTCGATGCTGACACCGGCAAGCCCGTGACGTTTGAAGTTCGCAAGAACCCGTCGTCGAAGGTCTGGACGATTCCGTCGCGAGCGGACTATCCAGCCGATGCCGTGAATCAAATGAAGACGGCTGCTAATGGCTTGATTGACCTTACCGTTCTGGATATCCCCACCGACAACGCCGGTGATCACAAGGAAATGGGAGTCATCGATCCAACCGAAGACTCGGTGAAAACCGCCGACAGTAGCGTTGGCAAACTGGTGACCTTCAAAGACGAAAAACGTGACACCATCGCGTCGCTGATCATCGGTAAACCCGTTAAGGATCAGCCCGGGCAACTTTACGTGCGCAAGCCAGGACAATCGCCTGTGTACGTCGTTGCCCTGGACGAAGCCACCATCACCAGTAACTTTCAAGCGTGGATCGAAGCCGACTTGTTGCAGCTTTCCAGCATCGATGTCCAACAAATCCGATCGGACAATTACAGCTTTTCCGTTACCGTCAACGGCAATCGCTACGCAAAGAACCAGACCGCTGTGCTGGAGAAGGATGGCGCGGACTGGAAACTCCTGTCCCTGAAACGCTACGACCCCGCCAACCCCAATCAACCACCGACACAGCCTAAGTTCGATCCGGAAAAAGTGAACGCGACGACCATCACTGAACTGGTCGACGCACTGGATGACCTGAAGTTTGTCGATGTGAAACGCAAGCCCGAAGGGTTGAGCGCTGATTTGAAAGCCGATTCAGATCTGGCGAATAACAAAGAAGCGCAAGCCAGCTTGTTCACAAGAGGCTTCTTTCCCACCAAAAACGCCGATGGTGAGTTTAAGATTGTTTCGGCCAATGGCGAACTCTCTGCAAGCACCGTCGATGGCGTCAAGTACACCCTGTACTTTGGCAACATCAGTGGCCTGACCACACAGCCCGAAGAAGGTGACGAGGCAGCTGCCAGCGAAGCCGCCCAAGAAGGCGTCAACCGTTACCTGATGGTCACCACGTCCGTTGACGACTCCTTCTTCCCCGCCCCCGCGCTGCAACCGATTCCACAAACCTTGGAAGAGTGGGAGAAAGCTCAGGCCGCAGCGGCTGCTGCGGCAGCGGGCCCTTCGCTACCACCTGGCATGATCATTGAGTCCCAGGAAGCCGAAGGCACCGAAGTACCAGCCACTGAGAAGCCAGCCACTGAGAAGCCAGCCACTGAGAAGCCAGCCGAAGAAAACACTTCCGAAAGCAAACCGCAGCCTCCAGCGGCCGACGACAAAGACAAGCCAGCGGACCCGAAAGTGGACGCCGATCAACCAGCAGCTGAAGGCGAGGCACCAGCCACCGAATCGGCTGAAGAGACGGCCGCCGACGCGGACAACAAATCCGATGCAGCTGCAGTGGAAACCAGCGGTAGCGGTCAGGAAACCGTGGTCGGGCAAGCCTTTCAAGAGGACGAAGCGCCCGTCGAACTGACGGACGAAGAAAAGGCAGAGAAGCTGGCTGTGATCCAAGAGCAAATTCAGAAAGCCAACGCGCGTTTGCTGGAAGAACGCAAGGATCGAATGGCCACGGCTCAGCTAAAGAGCCAGCAACTCAATCAACGCTTCGCTGACTGGTACTACGAGATTCCCGAAAGCACCTATTCCAAGTTGCGTCTGACTCGGGACAATCTGTTCGAAGGAGCCAACGCAGTGCAACCGCCACTGGGGCCGGTTCGCCCTGGTTTCCAGCCACCTGGTGGATTTGGCCCACTGCCAGGCTTGGGCAACTGATCCACCGACTGAGCGAACGTCGTTGTCGCAGATTCCCGGTCGACAGCGACGCCTATCAGTGTTCTGCTAGAGAGCAACTGCCGCGTGTGGCGTTCCCGCGCGGCCTCGTTTTGCTTGCCGCATCAATGGGCACGAATCGTCGGTCGTTCGGCCGGCGCGGATTCGAGCTCCCCTCCTTGCTGGATTGCATCGCGCGTTCAGCTAACCGCCCCGCCTGGACTGATCATGTCACTGAATCTCTTTCCGGCCCCTGAAGACCCACAGCAATTGCTGACCCACGCCCCAGGACCACAGGGTGCCTTGCCGTTGTCCGATGAAATCCTTCGCGACTGGTCTTCGGGTGACTTGTTTGGTCTGACGCAAAGCGTTGGCATGGGCTTCGATCCCAGACGAGTGCTTGGTGACCAGTACTTGATTCTTAGCACGCAAGGCGGCTTACGAGACGAAGATGGTACCGCCGTTGCACTGGGTTACCATACCGGGCACTGGGAAATTGGTTTGCTGGTCCGAGCCGTGGCAGATCAGCTGAACACGCAAAAGAAAGTTCCCTTCGCCGCCTATTGCAGTGACCCCTGCGACGGGCGCAGCCAAGGGACGCGAGGGATGTTTGATTCACTGCCGTATCGAAACGACGCTGCGATTGTGTTTCGTCGGCTGATTCGTTCGCTACCGCAGCGCAAAGCGATCATTGGTATCGCCACCTGCGACAAAGGCTTGCCAGCGATGATGATGGCCCTGGCTGGTTCAAGCTCACTGGCAAGTGTATTGATCCCCGGTGGAGTCACCTTGCCGGCCACCGTTGGCGAAGACACCGGCAAAGTCCAATCAATCGGCGTTCGCTACAGTCGTGGTGAGATGTCGTTAGAACAGGCCTCCTTGGAAGGTTGCCGCGCCTGTGGCTCCCCCGGTGGTGGGTGTCAGTTTTTAGGCACCGCAGCGACCAGTCAAGTCGTTGCCGAAGCCCTGGGCATGACCGTGCCACATGCGGCGTTATCACCCAGCGGAAGCCCGATCTGGACAAGCATGGCCCGCAGCAGCGCCGACGCAGCGATGGACATGGTCGCCAACCGGCTGACCCTATCCGATATTCTGACTGAAGATTCCTTTTACAATGCGATGTTGATTCATGCGGCCGTCGGTGGCAGCACAAACTTATTGCTGCATATCCCTGCGATTGCCGCCGCGGCTGGTTTGCCGCGTCCCGATGCAGCGGCGTTCAATGAGATCAATTTGTCGGTGCCCCGGTTTGTTGACTGCCTGCCCAACGGTCCGGTGGGGCATCCAACGGTCCAATTTTTCTTTGCCGGCGGTGTCCCTGAAGTCGCCTGGCACCTGCGAGAACTGGGGCTCCTAAAAAGCCAAGCCAAAACCGTCTCGGGGCAAACCTGGGACCAGTTGCTTGATCAGTGGCATGCCAGCGATCGCAGACAGATCTGCAGGCAACGATTACTGGACGCTGACGGCATTGATCCCGATGACGTGATCGTGCCTCCCGCCCAGGCCACTAGCAAAGGGCTGACACCAACGGTTTGTTTCCCCACTGGCAACCTTTGCCCCGAAGGTTCGGTCATCAAAGCCACTTCGATTGATCCCGCTGTGATTGACGATGATGACGTGTACCGCAAACGCGGACCGGCGCGCGTCTTCGTCAGCGAGCGTGACGCGATCGCGGCCGTCAAGGGACAAGCCGACCAGCCAATCAAAGCCGGCGATGTCATTGTCTTGATCGGGCGTGGTCCGCTTGGCTGCGGCATGGAAGAGACGTATCAAATCACGTCAGCGCTAAAGTACTTGAGCTTTGGAAAAGAGGTCGCTCTGATCACCGACGCGCGATTTTCCGGAGTCAGCACCGGTGCATGCATCGGCCACGTCGGCCCGGAAGCCTTGGCTGGCGGCCCCATCGCCAAAGTGCGGGACGGAGACATCATCGAGATTGAAGTCGATCGCAACCAATTAATTGGGACAGTAAACCTGGTTGAGTGCATCGATGGCCAAACCGTCGAGACCGCATTGACCCAACGCAAGGATCATCCCCAGTTAAAAGAAGAGCAGGACTTGCCCGATGACACTCGCTTATGGGCGGCCCTTCAGCAGGTTGGCGGCGGCGCGTGGGGCGGCAGCGTGTACGATGTCGACGAGATCATTGCGACCCTAAAGGCCGGCATGGAAGCTCGCAAAAAGACTTCCTAACCAACGACTGGCAACTTAAGACTGGCAACTCACCGCCAGAAACTCACGGGCCGTCCGTTAGGTGGGCTGCAGACAGTGGCGATTGGCCATGCTGATCCCACTGACGATCGCGCCCACGATACCGACAAAGCCTTGATCGGTGCCACACAAGAAGACGTTCGGCAAATGAGTGGTCCCGTCGAGCTGCTTATCAGGCGCTCCATAAACGGCGCCATTGTCGTGCCAGGTAAAGCGACGAATGGTCTTGGGAGTGAACACGTCAGTATCAATGACGTACTGCCTGAAATCAGGCATAAAGCGCACCGATGATGCGACGGCATCGTCATACTGCCGCACCTTTTCCCCACGGTAACGATCATCCGAAAGGTCGCACCAATGATCGTGATTGGCCAACGTTGTGATCCGAATCACGCCATCGGGCAGCTCACCTTCGTCTTCGTCATAGATGTAATTATTGGGCGAACAAATCACACCGGTTCGGGAATCACAGAGCTGATCTTCGGGGCGTTTCCAGTGGAAGGTTTCACTATCGTTATAGAAGACGATGGTGCGATCAAAACCGAACTTCTGTGGCATCCGATCCAAGATCGAAATGGATTCGATGAAGGATAGCTTCCCGGCCGCAGCGACATCGACTTCAGTGATATCGTCGCACATCCGTAAGGTTTCAATATTTCCCGCGGACGACAAAATCCGATCAGCGGTTAATTCGGTGCCATTGTCCAGCACCACACCGACGGCGCGATCATTGTCGACGTGAATCGATGACACACCACTGCGAAGCTTCAGTTCACCACCAAGTCCGCGAAACTTGCGAACTAAGTTTTTCAGGATCATCCGCACGCCTTTGTAAGGCCGGCCAAAGCCTTCTAGATAGCAAGCGCGAAACATGATGCAGAACTGACCAAAGTCCATATCATTTTCGCGAGCATTGCCGTACCACATCAGCGGACAAAGCAGCATTTCGATCAGCAATGGCTCGGTGATGTGTTCTGCCATCACCTCTCGTGCCGAACGCATGAAGCGTGGATCGTCGCCGTCCATGTCGGAATAATCCAACAGGGAATCACACAACATGCGGAACCCGTCCGCTTGACCGGGGAACTCAGCTGCGATCTGTGATTCGAGCAGTTCAATGTCGTTGGTGAAGTCCAACGAGACGCCTGGAAAGCGAATGGAGGAGCCGATTTGTTCGGCAAGCTTAAAATCTTCCCAGCGAAATCGCAGCTGGCGAATCAATTTGGCCAGCGGCCCTTTTTTCTGGCCGCGGCGAGCGAAATTGGTCATCGCATGCAGGCCAACGTCGTAGTCACGACCGCCCATGCGATAGAACGAATTCAAACCACCGATGGTGTAGTGGCGTTCAAGAACGCAAACACGCTGATCGAAGTGCGCCAAGCGGATGCCTGCGGCCAGACCGCTCATCCCGGCCCCGATAATGATGGTATCGTAATGATTGCCGTCGGTCGAAGCTGACACAATTGATCCCGCCGAATGAAACTGTCGGAAACCAAGGGAAGTCAATCTGGGCGCTGGCGAACTTGAATGATCACGTCACGGTGTCACCAAAACGCCCATCCCAACGCCGCCTTGGCAAAGTCAGGATGCGTCCCAGATTGATGCAATGATTAAGACTTTACAATGTCTTTCATTTTTGGCTCAAGGTATTCCACCGTTGTTGCCATGCTGGCCAACGCCCCGTATTCCTCTTCAGGAATCTGAACGCGGTGGCGTTTACGAAGCTCCATCACGATGTCCAAGAAGTCCATGCTGTCCAATTCCAATTGATCACGGAAGGCAACATCGTCCTTCAGACCATCGAGGTCCTCATCGGGTGAGATGTCTTCCAAAATGTCCAAGATTTCGTCGCGGATTTCAGCAGGTGTCATCGCTATTGGGCTTTCAGTTCTACAATGCGGTTAGTTGATCATCTGGATGTGAGCGAGCGCTTAGCAGCTGGCAGACGGTGTCTGCAGCACAGCAGCCAGTTGGCACGATCGACCGAGCATCAATCAAATGACTGACGGTTCGGACCGGTCGCAGAGACTGGTTGCCAACACGGCACGCCGCTCAAGTCCCGACGCTCTCTCAGCGTCAGGAGGTGGGTAAGAGTGTACCGGAGCGGCCAGCGGTTTCGTAGGGCCTGCAACGGCGAAAATCCCGCTCAGCAGCGAATATCGCCACCGGCGCGATCCCCCAGATGGCAGACCGGGCAATCAGCAGCTCGTTTTTCACGAATACCGAGCGATGATCACGACCGAATTAATGCCCAGCATGCCGAACGAGTTGTTGAGAACATAATCCACCTGACAACCTTCTTTGGGCTCATTGAGAACCAAGCCGGGCAGCCGACAGCCCTCATCAAGCTGATCCACGTTGATCGTCGGATGGATCACGCCGTCGTCAAACGAAGCCAAATTCCCAGCCAACTCCAGTGCACCAGCGGCACCCATCGCGTGACCGATGTAGCTCTTGGTGTTGTTGATGTGCACCGTTTCACACTCGCCAAAAACCTTTCGCAAGGCGGCACATTCCTGGAGATCACCGCTGCTGGTGCCGGTGGCGTGCGTGCTGACAATGTCGATGTCTTCGGCTTGAATTCCAGCACGCTGAAGCGCCATCTGCACGCACTGGGCCTGACGTTCGGGATTCGGCAGGACAAAGTCCGTCGCATCGGTGTTCATGCCATAGCCGACGAGTTCGCCGATAATAGTGGCCCCGCGTTTCTTGGCGTCGCTGAGACGTTCCAACGTGTACAAACAACCTCCTTCGGAAACCACAATGCCGTTGCGATCAACATCGAACGGGCGTGATGCCTTGGTTGGATCCTCGTGAGTCGCCAGCGCGTTCTGGCTGTTGAAACTGGCAAAAATGCCGAAGGTGTGAACGCTTTCACTGGTACCACCCGCGATCGCCAAGTCACATTCGCCAAGACGCAACATCTGTGCACCCTGAATCAATCCTGCGTTACCCGCCGCACAGGCCGCTCCGATCGTATAGTGCGGCCCGGTGATGCTCATGTTCAAAGCAATTTCACCGGCCGGATTGTTAGCGACCGTCCGAGGGTTATGGTGATGCGACCAGCAGCTGGTGTCGTAATCAAAGCCTTTGATGATGTAGATTTCGTTCTCGGTTTCCACATTACCGTGCTCGGTCACGCCAACATAAATGCCCACGCGCGACTTATCGGTATTTTCCCAATCGATGCCGGAATTCTTGACCGCCTCATTGGCAGCGTAGACCCCCACGCTGCCAGCCCGTGTCCCGCGACGGATGTCTTTTTTGGACTGATAACGCTTGGCGTCAAAATCACAGATCCCAGCAAGCGTCTCGCCAAAGTAGCGAATTTCGTACGGCTGCACGCCACTTTGCTTGTTCAGCAGCGCTTCGCGATAGCTTCCCCAATCGTTGCCGTTGGGCGCCGTCAAACCAATTCCAGTGATGACAATGCGTTGTTCGTCAGGAAGCTTGGAGGCCAAATTTGGTGCGATCACGGATGCGATTTTTCGTTAGATGGGTCAGTTCGGTCTGCTGCAGGCATTGAGCACACGCGGAAATCCAAATGCAGCCCGCAAAACGCCGCCTAAACAGGGCCGAAAGCCCCGGAATTGGCCGGTTCTGCAGTCGCTCGCGATGCTTTGCACTCATCAACCGTGAGCCTACCAACACGGAAGCCTGGCAGCAAGCGCCACTCGCCACTCGCCACTCGCCACTCGCCACTCGCCACTCGCCACTCGCCACTCGCCACTCGCCACTCGCCACTCGCCACTCGCCACTCGCCACTCGCCACTCGCCACTCGCCACTCGAAAGCACTGACGGCGCTCTAGCCGGGGCGACTATACTAATACCATGGCATCGACAATTCCTTCCACCGAAATGACGGCTCTCGGGCAGTCGCCCCCTGGCGCTGACCCGCCCCAGCAAACATCAGCCAGCCAGAATCATCTAAATGACGCCCGCGATGAAGCTCGCCGAGCATTGGATGTCGTGCGTCACGAACTGCTTATTGAGCGAAACGAACAGGGCCACTGGGAAGGTGAACTGGCCGCCAGCGCACTGAGCACCGCGACCGCGATCAGCGCCTTTACTGCTGTACTTTTATCTGATCAAACCGCTAAAACAACGACTGATCAACACAACGATTTACCACATCTGATCAGCCGAGGCATCGCCTACCTGCAACAGCAACAGAACGATGATGGCGGCTTTGGCGATACCGATCGCAGCCATTCCAACATTGCCACCAGTTACCTCGCCGTCGCTGCATCGACGCTGGCAGAGAAGATTGGCCGACCAGGGCTCAGCGAGCAGAGTTTAAAACGACTGAACGCCTACATCGAACGCGCCGGGAAACTCGATGGCCTAAGGCGACGTTACGGCAAGGATAAAACCTTTGTGGTTCCGATCATGAACAACTTGGCGATTGCCGGGTTGATCTCCTGGGATCAAGTGCCAGCGCTGCCCTTTGAAGCCGCCGTGTTCCCTCAAAGTCTGTATCGCTTTTTAAGCATGCCTGTGGTTAGTTACGCGATTCCGGCTTTGGTTGCCATTGGCCAGGCTCGGCATTTACTGGGCCGCAAAACTTGGTTCCCCCTGCGCGTGATTCGCAACCTGAGCATCAACCCAACGCTCAAGGTGCTTCGTCGGATGCAGCCGGAAAGCGGTGGTTATTTAGAAGCCACGCCTCTGACCGCGTTTGTTGTGATGAGCCTCGCGGCCACCGGACGAACATCGCTGAGCGTCGTTCAGGAGGGCCTGAAGTTCTTGCGCGACTCGATGCGCGATGAAGGCAGCTGGCCCATTGATACCAATTTGGCAACTTGGGTCACCTCACTTTCGATGCATGCCCTGGCGTGTGACCCAGAGGACGATCGAAGCTGGTGCGATGAAGCACTTATTCGCTGGCATCTGTCGTGCCAGCATCTCAAACCGCATCCGTTTACGGGGGCAAGACCGGGCGGCTGGGGATGGACGGATCTCTCGGGCGCCGTGCCCGACAGCGATGACACTCCGGCGGCAATCCTGGCCCTGCTGTTGTCCAAACCTTCTTGCTCAGCAGAACTCAATGCCGAAATCGATCAAGCCACCCTGCTGGCCGGGCGCTGGTTGTTGCAACTCCAAAATCGCAACGGAGGCTGGCCTACGTTCTGTCGGGGCTGGGGCAAGCTGCCTTTTGACCGCAGCAGCACGGACTTAACGGCACATGCCATGCGAGCGCTCCAGCAACTTGCCCCGGACGCGTCGCTGCGATCGCACAAAGCAGTCCAACAAGGCATTCGTTTTCTGGATCGGCAACAACAAACAGACGGCAGCTGGAACCCACTGTGGTTTGGCAACCAAGATCGGGACGACGAATCAAATCCGATTTACGGCACGGCAAAGGTGCTGATGGCGTCTCAATTGCCACCTGCAGCACAGCAACTGGCGGCAGAATTCCTGATTAAAAATCAGAATCCCGACGGCGGCTGGGGGGGCGGCAATAGCATGGTTGAGAAACTCGCCAGAGCATCCGAAAACCAGGCTCCCGACGAGTCCTCTGCCCACACACTTATCCCAGAAGGCCTAATCAGTAGCGTTGAAGAAACCGCGTTGGCGGTCGACGCCTTGGCAACCGTGATTCTGCGGCTGAGAGACAAATCCCAACAAGAATACCGGTCCGATGTGTCCGCCAAAGGGTTTGAAACTGCTGAGCGCAGTCGACCGCCTGAAACGAACTCGCTGGAAACCTCGGGATTTGCCTGGCATCCAGGCGATGACAGTGAGACTCAGGCATTGCTGGCGGCTATACTGTCCGGAGTGACATTTTTGGTACAGAGTGTTGACGACCGGCGCCACCGGATCTCGTGGCCCATCGGTTTTTACTTTGCCAAATTATGGTACCATGAGCGACTTTACCCCAGCATTTTTACTGCCGCTGCGTTGGGAAAGTTCCTGCGTTGTACCGCCCCGCAACACGACCCCGAATGGCCTCAATAACAACTCCGCAGCGATCGCCCCGCAACGTCTCAATCGGCGCTGCCGATCGGTCAATGGGGCCACGAGCGCGTCCGCGATTGCCTGAACATCACTGAACGCTGCTAGAGCACTCAAAACGTTTTACAAACTGTTTTGACGACACCGCGCGCCACACACCCACCTTACTGCCCAACGCAGCGACCACGACTTGTCCATCGCTGCTCGGGCTTGTCACAAACAGCATCACCAAGTTCACCGCCCAGAGGTCATTGGTTTGTCGACAGGAATCAGCAACACCGCCCCCAGTGCTTCTTCAGGTAGCAAGCGACGTCGCAAGACAAGCCACTTGAAAGAAGTCCCGCCAACGCAAGAACTGCGTGATTCGTTACGTGCACGTTGTGAAGCGGTCGCTGATCGTTTAGACCGCAGTGTCCCCATGAGCAAGGACGAATTGGAGCAGATCTCCCGTCGCACCTTGGAAGAAGCCGATCTGCCAGAAAGCTATCTCGGCTGGATCATGGTCATGATCAGTGGCTCATTTTGGCGGCACGAGCTTCAGGCGGTTCCCCCGGAACGACGTCTGTTTCTGTTACCGCACTGCTTGAAACATGCCGAAGGCTGTCCAGCGGAATACGACGAATTCGGAATGAACTGCAAAGAGTGCGGCGCGTGCAGCATCGCGGACTTTCGCGGACTGGCCGAAGACATGGGCTATCGCGTTCTGGTCGCCGAAGGCTCTCCAGTCGTGATGAAAATCATTGTCGGTGGCTATGTGGACGCTGTAATTGGTGTCGCCTGCTTGAACGTTTTGGAAAAGGCCATCGATAAAGTCTTGTTGGCCGGAATTCCCTGCATGGCGGTTCCATTGCTGAGCAGTGATTGTCGTAACACCAAGGTGGACGAACCTTGGGTCGACCAAATGATTCGCACGCCGTATGTGCCAGCCAAGCAACAGACTCGTAGCTATGTGCACTTGATGCGTGCTGCCAGCGATCTGTTTCAACCCGAACATCTGGACGATGTTGTTCCGCGTGTGCGAGAGAAACAACCCGTCGGCGGCGATCCATTGACTGCCCAGGCGGTTGCCGAGATGGACGCTGTCAGCGCGACCGAACACATCGCCTATGACTTCCTGACACGGGGCGGCAAGCACTCCCGTCCCTTTATCACGCTAGCGGCCTACGATGCAATGGCCGGCGGTGATTGCACGGGTCACGAAGCGGCCAAGTCGCTGGCGGAACTACCCGAGAGCGTTCGCCGGGCTGCGATGAGCATCGAAACGTTCCACAAAGCCAGCTTGGTCCACGATGACATCGAAGATGACGATGCGTTCCGATATGGCCAACCCTCGCTGCACAAGACCTTTGGTACGCCGACGGCAATCAACGTGGGCGATTATCTGGTTGGCCTGGGTTATCGCATGATCAGCGATCGGCCGGGAATGTCTGCTTCAAGCTCTGAAGCGCAACTCGATGTGCTCGATTGCTTGGCTGCCGCCCACATGCGTCTGGGTGAAGGGCAGGGCGCTGAACTGCTGTGGCGTGACGGAACCGAGCTCCACCTGACACCGCTCGATGCGCTCAAGATCTACGCACTCAAGACCTCGCCGGCCTTCGAAGCCGCCCTGTTCAGCGGTATCCGCTTGGGTTGCGATAAGGTGCCAGATGCAGATCCCAAAGAATACCGTGACGCGATTCGCACCTTCAGTCGAAACCTGGGCGTGGCTTTCCAAATCCTGAACGACTTGGGCGACTTTGCCGGTGACGATCACAACAAAATGATGGCCGGCCAAGACCTCTTCGGTGGACGCCCCACCTTGCTGTGGGCGTTGGCGCTGGAATCCCTGAATCCAACGTCCAAAGACAAACTGCTCGCCCTGGCGTCGCCAGAGTGTGAGTTGCCAGCCGCAGCACGATTGAACCAAGTCCGAGCGTTGTACGACAAAGCAGGCGTCTTCGAAACCGCGCTGCGACTGGTCGACAAACACCAGCAACGCGCCGAACAGGTTGCCGATCAAATCGAACCCGAGGCACTGCGGCGTCTGTTATATTATTTGGTCGATACCGTCCTGGAACGTCTTGAGATGCCAGCCCCCGCCGTGGTGCCCTTGCAAGTCACCGTGCCGTTGGCCTGATTCACTGCGGCTGAATCACCGCGTACTCGCCGAGTGGCTTCAGCAGCCACATTCCATCTCGGGACTGACTGACACACGATTCACTGCCTGCGCGAGTCAGTGAATCCATCCATCACGTTGACTTGGTTCCTGAACGCAGATTTTTTTTATGGCTGGCCTGATTCCTCAAGACGATGCACGCGTTGACATTCAATTGTTGCTGGCCGAATTTTATGATGCGGCAAATCAATTCAGTCAGCTAGGCAAGTGTGAGGCAACCGATGCACCGCCAGAGCCTTACAACAAACTGCTCAATCATCACGCTCATATGACCGTGACGGTCGAGTCCCATCATCAGGATTCAGTGGATGTCGTCGTTCACCGACACCATCGCCATCAAGATCAGGGACACGACTGGTACTCGCGCGAAATCACGCTAAAAACGCACCGCAGCGGGAAAGTCGTCCAGTACGGGATCGTCAGACTGGACGTCAACACCTTGGCGCCACAAGTCTGGGCGGAAATTGAATCCCGCCAGATTCCTCTTGGCCGAGTGTTGATTCAACACAACGTGCTGCGTGAAGTCCAGTTGTGCGGGCTGTGGAAATTTTCCGCTGGCCCACAATTGGCAACCCACCTTGCGTGCCAGGAAGGCGATACACTGTTTGGCCGCACGGCCCTGATTTATTGCGATGGTGAACCGGCGATCGAGTTGCTGGAAATCGTTGCGCAATAAGCAACATCGCTGAGTTCAGGGACCTCCGCAGTACGCCAGCTCCCGCGCACCAACACGTAGGCTGCCGTGCACCCGCGCACCAAAACGTCGACTGCCGTGCTTGCACGCACCCGACGAACCCACCTCACCTCCTCCTCAGGCTCTTTCATGACAGCCCCCAATAGCCACTTCCCTACTGTCACGTTTTGCTTTTCTGTCCTGCTAGCCACGACCAGCATGGTGCTGCCCTCGGCAACCTGCCTGGCTCAGGAAGTGGGCGAAGCGCAACAGGAAGAAGCGGTGCAGGATTTAGCCTCCCAACTGGTCATGCTGCGTGATGCTCAAAACCTGTTGCAGAAACGGGAGTATGTCCAGGCCGGTGCCCTGGCAAAGAAACTCAGCGAGACCACAAAGAACGAGCGTCTCAAACTGAACGCCAGCGATCTTTTGTTGCAGTGCGGCTTGGTGGAAGAATCGTTGCCGGGTTTTGATGCCTATGCCAAAGCGCACCCGGATCGCAAACCGTTTCTCTGGCAACGCGGGATCGCACTGTATTTCGTCGAGCGATACAAGGACGGCGTCGAGCAGTTTGAAATTCACCGCGAAGTCAATCCGAACGATGTTGAGAACGCCGCTTGGCACTATCTGTGCTTGGCCAAGCATCAATCACCCGAAAAAGCGGACCAGGAGGTCTTACCCGCGCCGAACGATCCTCGCCCAACCATGGAACAAGTGTTGCAAATGTTTAAAACGGGCAACACTCAGGCGGTTCAGGATGAAATCGATCGGCTCAAAGACTCGCCACGCAGCACCACGGCTCAGTTCTATGGCTATTTTTACTTGGGCCTGTATGCCGACGCCCAGGGAAACACAAAGCCCGCGTTGAAGTACATGACCCAGTCAGCGGAGGTTGCACCGGCGAACTACATGGGACATATCGCCGAGCAATACAAGCGATTTCTGGCGGCCCAGCTAGCCAAGTAGGGCATCTGCTTGCTTTGCCCATCAATGCCTACCATTGTCCTCTATTGCAAAGCCGATCTTTGATTTATCTTGTAGGGACGTAGACTACAATTGTCCGCAACCGCCCCGCCAAACCGAGCGATCCGCTGGCCACCCTCCAGGCAGCCAGTTCCCATGATCTGCTCGCTTGACCATCGCACTGAAAGAGAGAACCGGTCGCATGAAAGCGATGCTGCTAACTGAGTACAAGAACCTTGAGGTTACTGAAGTCGACGATCCGACGGTCGGTGAAAAGGACTTGCTGATCGATGTCCGTGCCTGCGGGATCTGTGGAAGCGATATCCACGGCTACGACGGTAGCAGCGGACGGCGCATTCCCCCCTTGGTGATGGGTCACGAGGCAGCCGGTGTTGTCAAAGCCGTTGGCAGCGAAGTGCAAGACTTTGCCGTTGGCGATCATGTGACCTTCGATTCAACGGTCTCTTGTGGTGACTGCTTTTATTGCCGTAAAGGTGACATCAACCTGTGCGACAATCGCATGGTCCTGGGTGTGTCGTGTGGCGAGTATCGCCGTCATGGCGCGTTTGCAGAACTGGTCTCGGTGCCGCAGCACATTTGCTACAAGCTGCCCGAAGGCATGCCTTTTGAACATGCGGCCTTGATTGAAGCCGTGTCGATTGCCGTCCATGCCGCCAACCGAACACCTGTCACACTTGGTGACACAGCGGTGGTCGTCGGCAGCGGGATGATTGGCTTGCTAACCATTCAAGCGATTCGGCTCGCTGGATGCAGCAAGGTCATTGCAGTGGATCTAGACCAAAATCGTCTCGAGACAGCGCTGTCTTTGGGTGCTGATCATGTGCTTAAGGCGGACGAGGTCGATGTACCGGCCGAGGTGAAGAAGCTGACCGGTGGTCGCGGTGCTGATGTTGCCTTGGAAGTCGTGGGCGCCACGGTCACGATCGAGACGGCAATCGAATCGGTGCGCAAAGGCGGTTCAATCACGCTGGTCGGCAACCTGGCGCCACGAGTGGAAGTCCCGCTCCAGGCGATTGTTACCCGCGAATTGAGCGTTTTCGGTACATGCGCCTCCAAAGGCGAGTATCCTGCATGCATTGATTTGATCGCTAGCGGGGCCATCAAAGTGGAACCACTGATCACCGCCACAGCGACGCTGGACGAAGGACCGGAATGGTTCTCGCGTTTATACGCTGGCGAACCCGGTGCCATGAAAGTGATTTTACAACCACAGTGATCGCTGACGCGACCTGTTGGACACCAGTATTGTCTCCGTACGCCGCAAGCACAGCGACTCGCGGCTCATCCTTTCACATCATCCCACCCCCACATCCCTGCCATGATTGCTCGACGCACACTGACTGTGTTCTCATTGCTGTTTGCACTCTTTGCCGGCCAAACGCTTCAACAGGCGGCAGCCGTCGAAGTCGAAACCAGCGGTGACATTCAGTATTACACCCTGACAAACCAACAGGGCTTGAAAGTCAAGCTCACCAACTTTGGCGCCATCATCATGTCGATCATGGTGCCAGATCGCAACGGAAAACTGGGCGACGTGGCACTTGGATACGACAACATGGCATCGTATCTAAACGCCGTTGACAAACCGTACTTTGGTGCGATCGTTGGTCGCTATGGAAACCGCATCGCCAAAGGCAAGTTCGTGATCGCCGGCAGCGAATACAGCCTAGCGATCAACAACCCACCAAACAGCCTTCACGGTGGTGTCATCGGATTCGACAAGGTTGTTTGGACTGGCAAAGTCGCTGACGAAGGCGAGGCGGTTGTGCTGTCTTACCTGTCAAAAGATGGCGAAGAAGGCTATCCGGGGAATTTGAATTGCCAAGTCACCTACACACTCACCGACGACAATGAGATCGTGGTCGACTACTTGGCAACAACCGATAAAGCCACGCCAATTAACTTAACACAGCACACTTACTTTAACCTCAAAGGTGAAGGCAACGGCAACATCCTTGGCCATCAACTGATGCTAAACGCCAATCGTTACACACCTGTAAACGAGACGCTGATCCCAACCGGCAAGACTCCCGAGGTCCAAGGCACGCCCTTCGACTTCACCAAGCCAAAAGCGATCGGCAAAGACATCAACAAGGAAAACGAGCAGTTGACCTTTGGTGGCGGCTACGACCACAACTGGGTGTTGGATAAAGGTGGCAAGACCGGCGAACTGACCTTGGCCGCCAAGGTGTACGAACCAACCACCGGACGCCAACTGGAGATCAGCACCACAGAACCAGGGATTCAATTTTACTGTGGTAACTTCTTAGACGGCCGACTGAAGGGCAAGTCCGGCAAACCCTACGTGCATCGTGGTGGATTCTGCCTGGAAACACAACACTTTCCCGACAGCCCAAACCAGCCCAGCTTCCCAAGCACGATCCTGCAACCTGAAGACGAATACGTCAGCCAGACGGTCTTCAAGTTCTCTGCCAAGTAGCCAATCGGCTAGTCTTGTAGCCAAGGCGTGATGTCGGCTTTCATCCGATTGCGGACCGCCGGTGGCATCGGCACTTGATAATCTGGCGGCCGCATTGATCCATCATTGTGGCCGATGTCCCCTTGGGGAAAGGGATCATGAATGGTGGCATTTGCCTGCTGATACAGCACGGAACCTGGGGGCGAGATCAAATTTCGCCCATGCAAAGCCTGGCAACCGCCGACCGCCAACACGCAGATTCCAGCGAAGGCACACTGCGCCCAATGGACGCCAGGCTTCTTCAGCCCGCGTGGTTCAGTAGTGCTTGCTTTTGATCCATCCGGCATGGTGCAGCTGTCCAACGAGAATCCTTGATCGTGTCCGTTCACAGACGAACGGTCCAACTACTAGCAAACTCTGGTTGACGGCCGAAAGTCCAATTCACCCGGCATTCACTTCCCCATCGCCTCGCGCCGCTGATTCTCACACCCGCGGGTCCAGATCGAGGGCATCCAGTCAAATCTCTTGGATTGACGATCGAGTGGTTTATAGTTTCGCAGACGCTGTTGTTTCCTGTCTGAATGCAGACGGCATCGTGTCTGATTTGAACCAACGACCCAAGTCGTACTAACCAGGAAAGAACAGGGCCCAAGATGTCAAACACAAGCAATGACGGCAGCGCGCTGATTCCCAGCTCAGCCCCCCTCGCCGAACTAGCCCACTGCCAACGCCAGTGGTGGTGCTTGGTGGCTCTGGGCGTCTTACTTTCGATTTGCGGTTTTATCGCCATTGCCTTTCCGCTGGCTTCATCGGTTGGCGTGACGGTTGCTTTTGGCGTTGTGCTGATGATCTCCGGATTAGCGCTGATTATCAGTGCATTCTGGACCGGGAACTGGAGTGCGTTTCTGGTCCACTTGCTGGCGGGCATCATCTACACCGTCACCGGTTTCATGGTGTCTGAAGCTCCTCTGCAATCGACGGCGGTCATCACCATGCTGGCCGCATCGATGTTTTGCGTGATCGGGGTGTTTCGCATCGCCTCGGCAATCAGCATGCGTTACTCGCAGTGGGGCTGGGGACTGCTAAACGGCTGCGTCACCTTGCTGCTAGGGGTGATGGTTTTCAAACAGTTCCCAGAAAGCGCGCTGTGGTTGATCGGCACGTTGTTCGGCGTTGACATGATCTTTAATGGGATCACCTGGAGCGCGATCGGGTTGGCCTTGAAAAACGCCGACGTCGATCAAGATGCGGCGACGGGAACGGTTGCGGCGACGAATTAGCGAGCACTGCAGCACTGCAGCACTGGCTGAATTCCGACGCGCGAACGTCTATAATGAGGGCTGATTGTTATCATCCCTCATTCGTTCGGTAGTTTCATGAATCGCTCCCCGTCTCGTCGTGACTTCTTACGCAACAGCTCACTGGCTGGCTTTGGCATTGCCACCGCCGCCTCTTCACGAGCGTTCGGATTTCAAAACGCGAACGATCGCCCGCGCGTCGCCGTTGTGGGTTGTGGCAGTCGTTGGGATCAGCGCGCCACCGGCCTGAAAAGCAGCTATGGGCTTGGCAAGGACTTCCCCAAGTTCGCTGACATTGTTGCCGTCTGCGATGTGGACTCTGACCGCACGGAGCGCGCAGCAGGTTTGGTCAAAGACTGGCTGGGAACCGCACCCGATCAGTCGACTGACTATCGCAGCATCATTGATCGCGACGACATCGACCTCGTGCATATCGTAACGCCGGATCACTGGCACGCCAAAGTGTTGATCGAAGCAATGCTGTCGGGCAAGGACGCTTACTGCGAAAAACCGATGACGCTGACGATCGAAGAAGGCCAGCTCGTTGACAAGGTTTGTAAGCAGACAAACCAGATCGTCCAAGTGGGCACCCAACAACGAAGCATGCGTCAAATCCTGACTGCAATCGCGTTGATCCAATCCGGTCGCTTGGGCAAACTGACGCGCGCAACCTGTGCCATCGGTGGCGGCCCCACTAGTCCAGCGCTGCCGATCGCAACGCCACCGAAGAACTTTGACTGGGATCGCTGGTTGGGACCGGCTCCGAAAACCGACTTTCGCCTCCTGGCCGGCGCGCCGAACGAGGTCAAAGCTTGGTCTCGAACGCATTACGATTTCCGTTGGTGGTACGAATACTCCGGTGGCAAACTGACTGACTGGGGAGCTCACCACGCTGACATCGCGACCTGGGGCTTGGGCAAAACAGAAACCGGCCCCGTCACCGTTGACCCAATCATGGTCAAACACCCGGTGGAATTCAAAGATGGTTATCCGGTTGAAGCTGATCGTTACAACACGCCGACGGCATTCAATATCAAATCAACCTTTGCTGATGGCGTCGAATTGGTGCTTCGTCACGACACAGACAATGGCATTTTGTTTGAAGGCACCGAGGGAAGAATTTTCGTCAACCGTGGTCGCTTGACCGGTGCCCCGGCAGACGCACTGAAGACCAATCCGCTCCCCGATGGCGCACTCGACGAAGTTTACAAAGGCAAAGCGTTGACCAGCCATCTGGAAAACTTCTTTCAATGTGTCGCCGATCGTAGCGAACCAATCTCCGATGTGTTCAGCCATCACCGAGCCCTGTCCACCTGCCATTTGTCCGGGATCGCAGCCCGATTAGGACGCAAGCTGAAATGGGATCCCGAAAAGCAAGCTGTGATTGACGATGACCAAGCCAACGCACTTGTCAATCGCCAGAAACGCAAAGGTTACGAGATCGAACTCAGCTAGCCTTACTGCTTAGGCGTCACTGCATAGTTGTCAACCTTTGCCGACGAACGCGGTGTTCCCATCGTGGACAAGGCCGCCTTCCGCGACGCTCGGCGATAGTGCCGACTGAGCGCGAAGGTGGCAAAGAAATACAGCGAGCCAAACATCAATGGCGAAAACTCCGGGTACCAAATGGCAAGCGGTGACATCAGGAAAAAGACGACGCCAATTAGCGCCGACCCCGCCCAAATGTGCCCCGCCATTGCGATGAACGCAAACCCGCTCAACGCACAAGCCAACGGAAACATTGTGACCTGGGGCACATCGCTAATCATGATCAGCACGTTGATCACCGCCAACGCTGAAAGGTAGCCAATCCAAATGGACCACACCGGTCGCTCCGCATTGCGACGTGGTGAGATGGTTCCGCCGCGAACATGGTAGATCGTTCCAGCGATACTCAGAAACATCAACGCTCGCGGAACCCAGTAAGCCAGCACGTGCGGTGCACCAAGTTGTATCAGTCCAAAAATGGTTAAGTGCGTGGCAAAAATGATGCTACCAAGGATCATCAATGTCGTGTGCCAAGGCTGAAACTGCTTGCCATGCGTGTCTTTATTGAATGCCGAAGCGAGGTTGCGGAACAAGTTCTTGCGGTTGCCGGCGGAGACGGGTTCGCCATCCAGAAAGCGGTCCAATTCGTCGGCTAATTCCGTACCAGACTGATACCGGCGTTCAGGTTCACGCGACATCGCCTGCATACAGATTGCATCAAGGTCTCGGGCGATCCCGGGATCGTGTGACCGAGGTGGAAAGGGATCATCGCAGAGCACGCTGTTAAGGATTTCGGCGGTGTTCTCCCCTTGATGCGGTGGCACGCCGGTCAACAGAGCAAACAAGATCGCTCCCAACGAATAGATGTCTGCACTGGCCCCGACGTCGTCCGCTGCTCGCGCTTGTTCGGGACTCATGTAATGAGGCGTCCCCAGCAATTGCCCCGTTCGCGTCAACGTTGCGCCATCACGTTGCCATTTGGCCAACCCAAAGTCCACAACCACGGGACAGTCGTTCTCTTTGATCAAAACGTTTTCGGGCTTTAAATCGCGATGCACAATCCCGACTTGATGCGCCTGCCCAACCGCTCGAGCGATGTCACGCACCATGCGAGCCGCATCTTCCTGACTGAGAGACAAGTCGCCAACAAACTGATTCAGTGACGGACCTTCGATCAACGGCATCGAGTAATACTCGTGACCATTCCACTGGCCAATGTCATAAATCGCAATGATGCCCGGATGATCGAGTTTGGCAACCGCCTCGGCCTCCTGCCGAAACCGTTGACGCTCCTCGTCGCCAGCTAACACGCCGGTACTGATGACTTTGATGGCCACGTCGCGATGCAGTTCATTTTGCTTGGCGCGGTAAACCACCCCCATCCCACCGCGTGCCAATTCACTGATGACTTGATAAGAACCGATCGTTTGCCCACACAATGATGCCGGCTCGGGAAGTTCCTCACCCGCCATCCAAAAGTGATTGCGAAAAAACGAACGGAGCTCTGCCTGGTGTTGCGGGTACTGCTTGACGAAGGTTGCCGGGTCGGGATCTTGTCCGCCGTCTACTTGGTCAAAATATCGCGTCAGCACGCTATCGAAACTTGGCGCATCCGATGCTTCGCCGGCTTTGTCGCCTGTTTCAAGACTGCCCTCCGCTGAACCAGAAACCGGTACATCATCTGACGGGTCCTGCTGGCTCATTCAACTTTCCTTAATAATCCGCTCCACTGCAATGTCGATGCCGCGAGCGGTCATCAGCTCCGCCAACACTGGCCGCCGGCACTGGCGCCGGCACGCTCAGAGACTAGCCGCTGGCAAAACCAACCACTGGTCGCTGGCAACGTCGCCCCTTCTGCTAGAACAAGACAGCAGCATAGGCAAGATGCATGCCCGGCGACTCAATCTGCCAACGCTTAGTGTAGCAAATCACCGCCTCAGGGGGCGACCGATTGCAGGTATCCCATCAAATCCAAGACCTCTTCTTTGCTAAATTGATCCATCAAAGCCTTGGGCATCAGGGAGGTGGGACTGCGTTTGATGAACTCAATCTCATCCTGCAACACGATGGTCGGCTCTTTGGCGTCAGGACTGGTCAGCAGCGTAATCGTCTCGTCGTCCTCTTGGACAACGATCCCGCTGTAGGTCTGTCCTTCAATTGTCAGCACCGTTTGGGTGACATACTTAGGGTCAATCTGATGCGAGGGATCAAGGATTTCACGCAGGATGCCTTGCTTATTGCCCTTCCACTTCTTGAAGATCTCAGTCAACTCAGGTCCGACGGCACCACCAGCGTTCTTGATTTCGTGACAGGCAACACAAGACGCCTCGTTGAACACCTTTTCGCCCGCCGCAGCGTCTCGCGACGCCAGCGACTCTTGCAGTTCAGCCTTGAAATCATCAACCGTCCAGGCCTGTACGAAACTACGGTTGCTGCCCAGCGGATTGGCGGGCTCCACCGGATTCTTATTCCACGCATCCAAGTCTTCGACGACAACCATGACGCCATACATACGATACCAGTGCTGGGGAAAGGTACAGACATACGGATATTCACCGGGCTCATCGGGCGCGGTAATCGTCAAGCGAATCGATTGATCCGGCGCGATCATTTTCGTGGCTGCCAAAACCGCCTCCGATTCTGGCACATAGGGCAAGCCATCGGTGCCCGTTGGTCCAGCGGTCAGCCCGGCCATGGCAACGCTTTTCAGCGAACCTGGCGTCGTAAAGACCAAGTTGTGCGGCATCAGGTCATGATTTTCCAACAGAATTTGCACCGGACGACCCGCTTCGACAGCGAAGTAAGGGACGTCGTAACGCATCTCCTCTTCAACCGTCCCAATCTTGATTACACGGACATAGACATCACGCAACCGAGTCCGCATGGCTTTAGCATCGGCTGAAGCCAGCACAGATAAGCATCGATCGACCAATCGCATTTGATCAACAAAGTCATCACTCGTCCGTTGGTTGGCCGGCGTACTTTCAGCCATCACCAGCAACTTCTCGGCAATGGCTTTGGAGACAGCAGCGTCAAACCCTTTCGAAGGCACGCGCAGCAAGGCCCGTGCAACTTCGACTCGCAACGTGTCTTCAGCTAGTAAGGGCTGCAACAACTCAAAGGTGCCCGCTGGATCCGCCGCGATCTTGGACAGTGCATGCAACGCAGCTTTTCGGACAAGATCCGACTGATCGCCGCCTAAGTTGGCAACGGCGAACGAACGCAACGCTTGCTGTTGATCCTTGGGCAATAACTCGATGGCATCAAGCAACGCGACACGCTGCGAATCGTCGGTGGCAGCCGCTTTCGCCACCTCGGTTTGCTCCGCACGCAACAACGCTGCCATTGCGGCAACATTCAGAGGTGCATCCTCGCTCTCTGCGGCTTCAACCAGTTGTTCTTTAATCGCCACCAATGCTTGGCCGTCTTGTTTTAGCAAGTCACGGATCAGATAGTCGGCCAGACGATCACCGTCTGAATCACTGGACTTGATCGCTGCGACTGCCTGCAGAATCTCGGCCGCGACAGAGGTCTCATTCAGCGTTGCCAACGCCTGAAATGATTCCTCGCGAATCCCGCTTGGAATCGCCAAACGCCCGACAATCGCCTGATAAATCGGAACGTATTTCACATCATCGGAAGAACGTTCCACCAATAACAGACGCTCATCACTGAGCCGTTTCAACTGGTACTGGATCACACGTGGTGATTTATCCAAATAGATTTTGGGAGCCTGCGAGTCGTCGGCAATCGCGGCCGCACCCGGCAGGACACAAGTCACAACACAGGGCATCACCCCCGCTGTAACGACCAGGAAAGCTAACAAGTTTTTCAATGAGAACAGTGGCATGGTCGCGGTCAAAATCATTCACAGTGTGATGGGTTCAAAACCGGCAGGCGATCACGCCTGCCGGGACATCGCTCGATTTGATGCTGCACTCGTTGACACAGGAGATCAACACGGGCAGCATCCTCCCTGAGACCGCAGCACACTAACCGGCGTAACATGCTGGGCGAAACAGACAGGGTTAAACAGACAAACTGGCGTTCAGCGATTACTGTTCCAGTTGTCGCATGGTTTCATCAAGGGTGTACTGTAAGTAATCGTCCATCTCATACTCAAGGACTCCCAAGACCATCTCAATCGCTTCTTCGCCGTCCAGGAAGCTCGCCGCGCGAACGCCTTCCAGGCGTACCGTGGGGTGCTGATCATGGATAGCCTTTTCGAAGATCGCCGGGGCATCTTCAATGGCATCCATCATGTGGCAAGCCAGACGAACACAAGCGGCTCGAGCCCGCCAGTTGTCGCTCTTGAGCAATTGATCAAGCAATGGACGGTTCACTCGGTTGTGGGTTTGATACATCCACAGAGCTTCCATCTGCTGGTGCTCAACATTGGGATCAGAAGCATCCAGATCAGCGACCCATTTGTCCAACCCGGCTAGCACGTCTTTGCTGGGCCGAGCGGCCAGTTCGCGACGGGCACGGTACCGAGTTCGGTCTTCTGGAACCTTCAAAAGTTCCAACAAATCATCAATGGGTTGACCATCGATCTTGGCAGGTGTGACCAATGGATTGCCTTTGTAGGTCACTCGCCAGATGCGACCATGGGAATGGTCACGACTTGGGTCACGCAGGTTGTGCTGCAAGTGTCCAATCAAAGCATTGTGCCAGTCAACGATGTAAAGCGAACCATCGGGCGCGAATTGCAAATCGACCGGTCGGAAATTTCCATCACGGCAGGAAAGCAATGGCTTGACCTCCTGGCCAACGAAGCCGCTTCCCTCAGCTGGTCGAACCTCGTGATTCAAAATCGCTCGCTCGCCGATCACGTTGGTGACCAAGAAATTCCCCTGCATGCTTTCGGGGAAGTGTCGGCTGCTAACCATGGCACAACCGGACAGCGGCCGAATGCGTTTTTTGTAGAACGTCGGGTGACGATACTTTGGATCACCACCTGCCATCGCAGCGACGCGGCGATGCTGGCTACCACCGGGGTGCTTATTGGGAAACTCGACATGACCGGTAATGGGCGCGGCCCAGTAAGCGTTTCCTGGAGAGGCGTCACCGATAAAATCTTGTCCCCATTTATCGTAGACGTAACCCCAGGGGTTTGCGAATGCAAACGAGCAGTGAACATCCATTTGCTGCGTTCGATGGTTGTATTTCCAGATCCCCGCTTCAGCCAAACGACGAGCCCCTTGGGGAGTTTCAACCGCACTGAACTTAAACGTGCCTTCTTCGAAGTACAGATTACCACCGGGGCCCCATTCAAACGCAGCGATCCCGTGGTGCGAGTCGGCGGAGTCCAAGCCGATCATTTGGCGTGTGACTTCATCGGCTTTGTCGTCGCCGTCGGTGTCTTTCATGAACCAGATGTCAGGTTGACGTGACACGAACGCGCCACCAAATCCCAATTCAAAACCGGTTGGTTGGTGCAGATTGTCAGCAAATACTTTGCACACGTCTGCTGCATGGTCGCCATCCTGGTCTTCAAAGATCAGCAACTTATCGTTCATCGGCGACTTGGGCTTCCAGTGTGGGTAAGACTTCATCGTCGCAACCCATAAGCGTCCCTTGCTGTCAAAGTTCAAGGCAACAGGATTGCTAAGCTCTGGAAACTGTTCCTCGGAAGCGACCAGTTCGATTTCAAACCCTTCTGCGAGATCAAACAACTTGATCTGCTCCGCTGCCGGCAAGTACTTCAGATTCCCAAGCTTGCCAGCTTTGGCGTTACGATCACCTGGAATCCCAACGTTCGTGATTGGTTCGTAAAAGGGCAGGGTGGTGGAATCGTCAATCACTGCCGGAACTGATTTGCCAGCCGCCACGGCCCAAATGCGCTGATCGCGCGTCGCTGTCATCTGGTCCAAGATTGCTCGCTCACGCTCCATCACGTCGCGGTTGTTGTACTTGCGTTGACCATCTTGTCCAGCTAGGCCTCGGTCCCCGTAAATGGAGAAACCGTTGACGGCGCGATAGCGGTGAAACCAATGGAAGTTTTTGTTGTCAATTTCGTTCTTCAACTCGGCGGGTGCCGCCTCAGCCAATGCATCACCGAAGAGTGCCTGATCTAAAACCGGCGCCAACGCTTCGTAGCCCAGATCATTCAGCTGAAAACCGTTGATGGTCAGCGGTTGTTCGGTCGCCGCATACAACGCTGCGGTTGGGGCAAACAGATCGACAAAGACTGCGTCGGTGGCTTCAGCGACCTCTTGCATCGCTTGTGTGTAGAGCTCCAGATTCTTGTTCTGCTCAATCCCGTCGCTAAGGTTCGGGTCGTCTGAACCTTCAAACGCAATCGGAGAAATCAAGACAACTTGTGGATTGCCTTTGCCGTAATCGGCAGCTTGAGTTTCGGTCACCAGCTTGGTCAAGTCAGCAACGTATTTCTTTAGCCCCTTCTTACCAGCGAAGGATTCGTTGTAACCAAAAAAGTACATCACCACGGATGCTTGGCTGTGCTTTAAGTGACTGGTCGGGTCACCGAAGTTCTTCGAACGAATTCGCAGATAGGGCTCATCGCCGGGAAAGCAAAGATTGCGCACGACCAGTTGGTGATTGGGGAACCGAGTGTGCAGCAATGTTTCCCATTCGTTCTGTGTCTGCATCCGCTCGCCCAGAGCGTTACCCACCAGGCAAAGATGGTCACCCTTCTGAAGCTTGAGGTCGCCAGCATCGGCCAACGACGCCAAACCGGTGACGCCTAAGAACACAGGGACCGCCATTCGCAAGGCGGTGCGGAGCAGGGATTTCATGGTGACTCTGGGGATTCAAGGAGCTTGGTGGGAGGCGGGAGACTCGATTACTCTCCCATTATGCACCGATGAAATCGGATCGGGTACCAACCAAGCTGGTTTCGCCGCAGGATCATGACAATTGAGACATTCAGTGTGAAAAATCGGCTCAGCCGAATGCGGGCTGGCTTGCCAGCGACCAGACTTGAACGCCAGAATCTCCAGCTGTTGGTAGCGAATTGCCGTCAATCCCTGGCCGCCAGAAAGCCCCTGACCTGCGTCCCTTCAGAAAAAGCGTTGGACACAGGCGTTGGAAAGCGATCGCCAAGATGACACGAACGATTGCCTAGACCAGTGACTTGTAAGCGCTGACCAGGCGTTCGACGGCGCTGTGAATCTCGTCGTCGGTGTTTTCTTTCCCAAGCCCAAAACGAACGCTCTGCCGGGCAAGCTGTTCGGAAAGACCGATGCCCCGCAGGACGTGACTGGGCATGGGGTTGGCACTGCTGCAAGCGGACCCACTGCTGAAACAGACATCCGGACAGGCAGCCATCCAAGTTTCACCTTCCACCAACGGAACGCTGAAATTTAGGTTGCCCGCCAATCGAACGAGCGCGTCTAACGGCGGCCCATTGATGACCAGGCCATCAATCTGATCCTGCAAGCCCTGCCAAAGCTGCTGTCTCACTCGAAGCAACTTCTCTTGCGTGGCCTCCATCTCTGCATCGGCCAACTGCAAGGCAGCGGCACAGCCAACGACTAACGCTGGAGCCATCGTGCCACTGCGCAGATTAGATTGCTGGCCACCTCCGATGATTAACGGTTTGATCCGAATACGACGCTGATCACGCCCACCACCGAAGGTCAACAAGCCAACGCCCTTCGGTCCATAGAACTTATGTGCCGAGGCACTCAACAAGTCGACGTCGCTGTCATTCAGATCAACCGCAACACGTCCAACCGCTTGAGTGGCATCGCTATGCAAGAGGGCTCCCTGAGCATGGCAGATGTCGGCGATCTGTTGCATGGGTTGCAGCACGCCAATCTCGTTGTTAGCCCAGTGTACCGACACCAAGGCAGTGCGATCGGTGACCGCTGCGGCCAAGGCATCTAAATCCACCTGCCCCGCCAAGTCATGGCCCTGCTGATAAACCGGGACACGCGTGACCTCAAACCCATCTCGTTCCAATCGATCGACGACGTCACCGACGGCGGGATGCTCGATGGTCGTGGTGACCACGTGCTGGCGGCGCTGTCTGGGATGACGCATGATGCCATCGATCGCCAAGTTAATGCTTTCGGTCGCGCCGCTGGTGAACAGAATGCGATCCTCAGCAACATGAATCGACTCAGCAATGTTGGCTGTCGCGCGCGCGATCGCGTCGGCAGCAGTCCGCCCCAATGCATGCGAGGAACTGTGAGGGTTGCCAAACTGCTGGCTAAACCAGGGCAACATCTGATCCACAACCCGCTGGTCACAGGGTGTTGTGGCATGATGATCCATATAAATCATGTGCAATCACTGAACACGCGATGAACGTCGATCAGTTGTCCCCATACAGTGCCTTGATCGCGATCTGGCTCCAGGTTTCCAAACGATCGAAATCCGATCTCAGTTCATCGACTGTCAAAAAGCCTCCCTCCGCTAAATCGTCTTCGTTACTGGAGACGTTAGGAGCGTCTAGAAAGAACCGATGCAGAACGCCTAGGTGAACTTTGCCAACTTCATTGGAGTCGTCATAGATCAAACCTTCCACCGCTTGCTCATAAGCAGTGTCCAGAACGATCTCTTCCTCAAGCTCGCGGGCCATGCCCTTTTGATAGGCATCGTGATGATCATTGGCATCACTGCTGGCGTCATCCAGTGAGATGTGGCCACCAATTCCAACACTGCGTTTGGCGTGTAGGCGAGTTTCTCCGCCACCGCCGCCACGCGTGTACGTGAAGACGGCGAGCTTGCCATCGGGAGTGACGCATTGCAGCACCACGTAGGGGATCAACTGCTTAAACTGCGGATCCACCTCCATCGCACTGCGTGGCTTGTAGGACAGCTGATCACTTTGCAAAATAGGATTCAAAAAGCGATCGGCATCCGCCTCAAATTGATCAATCTGACCAATCTGATCGATCACCGCAGCGGGGATAACAAGCACATGTTCTTCCGAGCCAGACATCAGGTTGTCCTGAATGAAAAAGTAAAACGAGCAGACCGAAGATCACTTAAGGATTGCGTTTGGACTGCGATCTGTCGAGCCGTGAAACGCGACCGGAATCATTTTGTATCAGAGCCGGCAGCAACCGACAAACACAGCACCTTTTCATCACCACGAATCAGCATCCGGTTGCCAACAATGATGGGAGCAGACCAGCAGGGGGCCTTCAGTTGGTCGCCAAAATCATAGCGGTGCAGGACCTGCTTGCGTTCTGGGTTGGGCTGCAAAATTTCGATCACACCGTCCTCAGAAAGCACCACCAGTTTCCCATCAGCGGTGGCGACACTGGTTCGGATTTGGGAGGCGTCTCCCCACATCACTTTCCCGGTGGACCACTGCACGCAACGGAATTCACTATCGGGATTGTTTCGTCCACTGCATCCGTACAAATAGTCACCGACCAGCACGGGTGTGGACCAATGGCAACGCATCGCCTGTTCACGCCGTCGACTGGGTGGATCGACCCAAACCGGTGTGGGGCCATCCAAGCGAACCTGCAACAGGGCACTTCCGACCTGATAACATTCGCTGATGAAGACTTCGTCCTGCTTCACAACGGGCATCGACGCATTGACACTTTCTAGGATGCTCGCACGGTGCGGGTACTGCCAAAGCACTTTTCCGTCGTCAGGATCGATCACCAACAGTTGATTTCGGGCCAGCTGCAGAACGACGGTTTTGCCATCGATCGTCGCCGTCCGCGGACTGCTATAACTTGCAAAGTCTTCGCCGCAATGCCACCGCTCTTCGCCCGTTTGCAAATCAAAGGCAACAACTGCGGAGTCATTAGATCGAATCCGGTCCAGCCTGCCCGGCGCGACTTGCTGGCTTTCTTCTGGACTGCCCCCGACGGGCACGATCACCAGAGAATCATGAATCAACGGGGACGCACCGACACCGAAGAAGTTTTGCACCACGCCGTACTTGGACTTGGTGTTCACTTTCCAGATCAGATCACCATTGGTCAATTGTCGACAACACAACATCCCATCGACGCCGAAGGTAACGATCCGATCCCCGGCCACGGTTGGTGTACCGCGTGGTCCGTTGTCATAACCATAGAGGTCTTGATAACTAAACTTACGTTCGGCCTTCCAAAGCTCTTTGCCGGATTGAAAGTCAAGGGCGCGCAGTTGTTCGACGCCACCTTGAAACCGAGCCTCGGCATCAAGCTGATAGTAAACACCATTGACGGCGCTTCCCAAACCATAGCCGGCCCCAACGGGCAATGTCCAAGCAACCTGAGGCTTGGAGGACCAATCCAGCGCAACCTGTCCGACGGCGCGGCCATCAAAATGATCGCCCAGCAAACGCGGAAAACTGCCATCGATCGACACCGTTTCGGTCGCGGGTTCGGTCGCGGCAACCGGCTGAGGTTCGTCGCTATCGGCGCAGCCGCTGTGCAGCGCCAGGCAAACCAAGGACAAGCAGATTAAAGGGGTTCGCCACTGGCACATCTCATTTGCCTAACGGTTCTCAGGAGGAAGCGGATTCGGCCCCTAGGATACCCCAAATCAGCGACCAGCGGAACAGACCGAAAGCCCTCCACCACAGAGCACCTCCACGCCGCGAGCGATGAGAACAAGCCGCATGGCACGAGCGACTTGGCAACTTCTGTTCGCCGGCGGCAGGATGAATTGCCGGTGTGGCTGGCGCTTGCTCAGTTGGACACGTGTGGTTTCATTCAGAACGGGAACGGCCGGCCCCCTGGACAACGCCAGAGCTTACTCCCCTAGAGCCGCTGACCGCACTTGAAACAGTACACGGCATCGCCGCGATGTCCTGGCGTTTCGCAGCGAGGACACGCCTTGTCCATCCCCCGATCCCCAGCAGCTTTGCCACCGACGCCTGATTCGGACGCCGGACCGTCTTGGGTTCCGCCTTTCAATTCGGCACCGACAAACGAACTGGGAACGATGATCAGGCTGTACCCCAGCAGAATCAGCGTCGCAGCAATGATTTTCCCAATCCCAGTTGTCGGCACCACATCTCCATAACCGACGGTTGTCATCGTCACGATGGCCCAGTACATCGATTCGGGAATCGATTCGAATTGTACTTCGGTAATGGGCTCTAAACCGCGGCGCTGTGCGATAACGTTTGGCACCACGGTTTCGACGAAATACATCAGCGTCCCGCTAATGACCACAGCGACCAACACGACCATCAAGAAGACGACGATTTTATGCTTGGCACGTGCCACCGCGCCATACAGATCATCGGCATCGTCAACCATCCGCCAGATCTTCAAGACTCGAAATGCACGCAGCAATCGAATGCTGCGAAGCATCATGAATGATTCCGTCTGACCATCGGGAATCAACAAGCCAACGTAAGACGGCAAGATGCTGAGCACATCGATGACACCCCAGAACGACAACGCATATCGCAGAGGCCGTTTGGCACAGGACAGCCGCGCGATGTATTCAATACTAAACAGAATGGTCAGAAACCATTCGGTCTGATGAAAGATCGGCAACTCCAGCTTGGCGATGTTGGGAACGGTTTCCAGCGAGGTCACAAAGACGCTGATCAGGATCGCGATCAGCAGGCCCACATCGAAGATCCATCCGGACCTTGTATCGGACTCAAAGATCACGTCGTGCATCAGCACGCGCCAAGGAGGCCCATCGGGTCGCTGATCGGCCTTAGATTTTCGACTGTTCGCTGCGTTCAAAACGGTTGCTTTTCGTTACAGGGACCGCCCCAATCCAACGCGTCGTGGAGCCGGGGTCTTGGGTTGAACGGGCGGAACACCGAAAGATTGCCCGTGGGTTGGCAACGCACTATTCGCCGCGTTCGTCGCCGCGTTCGTCGCCGCGTTCGTCGCCGCGTTCGTCGCCGCGTTCGTCGCCGCGTTCGTCGGTGCATTCGTCGGTGCAGGACCTGTTACAGGCTGGTTTTGGGCTGGAATCTGGGCGCTCGCAGTTTGAAACACACCTTGCTGATTCGTCTGCGGCCCCAAAGGGCGACGCGATAGCTGTTGAGATTGAACATCAGCATAACGCTCGCCCCGACTTTGCTGGCGAGAACCGGCTAGATGTTCCATCCGTTGACGCAATTCAGTTCCTTGCAGAGAGCCTTCGGGACCTTCGGTGCTACGGCGGATGGTGGTTGTCACTAGGCCACTGGGACGCTTGGTTTCGCCGGCGATGGCGTTGCGGTACTCATGATACTGTGGTGACCAATCACTGCGAGCGACTCGTTCTTCGGACTGACGTTTCGGCCCAGGCAACATGACCGAGGTGGGTGATCCCTGAACAACTTTGCCTTCGATGGTCTGAAACGTAGGCACCAACGAGATTTCTTTTTCGAATTGGCCAACGGCGTCCCAGGGAATCCAAATGCTGTAGCTTGCGCCAAAATCGCTAGTGCTATAGTGTTGTGTAAACTGGTCGGGAGAGAATTTAAAGGGTTTGATCTCTGAATCGCCACCGTTCTCACCGACCTGAAAGCCGTGAATGGTCAGCGTTCCCGCCACAGGCACAACACGAGACTTTTCATCAAAGAAGAACAGTCGGCCGCCAAAGCCACGGGTCGGTGTACGTCCTTGCTGAATCAAAACATCCGGTTGCCAGGTCGAAGCCATTTTCACTGGATTCGGGTACGGCTGAGGGTGCTTGTCGTCCTCTTTTCGTTTGCCCTTTTTGGAAAAGTTCAAGAAGTCGTTGACTCGGTGTTCGGTCAACATTTGGTCATTGGTTTTGCTGATTGAACTACAGCCAACAGACAACAGACCGGCGATCAAGATCAGGAAACTGATCAACGCGTTGAAACGAAATACCTTCATCGAATTCACTACCAAACGAAAGGAGAGGACCTACATTGACTGCCAAGCGGCTCGAAAGCCGCTGCTAACATCAGCTATCGACGAAAGGACGCCGGCTGAGCGAACCCAGAGTCGGGCACAGCAAAACCTGATGAACGCTGATTCACGTTGCGTGTCGACGGATTGAATTGCCGAGCAACAGGAGTGGCATTGGGAACTTGAGAACCAAGATTCAGCTCGGGTTGCAAGTTCGGGATATTCTGCGTCCCCGATTGAGCTGGTGGAATCACCGACTGTGGTACAGCCTGTGGAGGAATCGCTTGACCAGGCAAATCGCCCTCCCGAACGCCCTCCGACTGCGGAAGCATTTCAGCTGGCGGCTGAATTTCAACCCCGCCGTCCATCACGGTTGGCTGCAAGTCAGGATAGATGGTTGGACCAATGGCTGGTCCCCACAATCCATAGCCACCGCTCAGCCCCACGTCACCATGAGCTTCAATCACATCGGCCAAGCACCAGCTCATGCGGGATGATTCCACTTGATTGATGTATTCGGTGTCTTGCTCGCTGGAGACCAAGATGGGTGTCAACACGATCAAGGTTTCCCGACGCCCTTCTTCCTCGAAGTCGTACTTGAACAAGTTGCCAACAATCGGCACGTTCGCCAACAACGGGAACCGTCGTGATCGATTGACACGATCTTTCTGAATCAGACCGCCAATGATCACTGTTTGACCGCTCTTAACCGACAGCGTTGCTTGAACCAACGTTTCGATGATGTCATCGATGAACACTGTCCCGCCGGTCCCGTCAGTCACGGTCGTACCGCTGCTGGTGTCTCGGTCAGATTTTCGCACGTCAACTTCCATGATGATCGTGCCATCACGCCCGACACGTGGGAACAATCGCAGGTTAATCCCCACATCAACGTCGTCGATGTTCTGCGAAGCTCCAACGTTAGTCACGTCCGAACCTCCGAATCGAGCGATCTGACGACCAACATTCAGAAATGCCTCGGCACCATCAGCTGTCATCAACTGAGGGCGACTCAGGATCTGTGCTCGCTGAGCATCTTGCAGAGTACGGAACAGCAGACTGAAGGAGTCACTGGCCGCATTCAAGACAAAGCCACCATAACCCAGATTCGAATTCGATGTGCCCACGCCAAAGGTTGACACGCCAGCCGCAGCCACGGTGCTCTGAGCCAAGTTGTTCACGTTAGACACATTGGCATCGTTGAAGTTAAATCCAGGTGTCCCTGCACCAACCGTTCCCGGAACATCACTCACTGCCTTGCCGCGATCGAACGATAGTGAATCTTGCAGGCCCAATTCAGTTCCGATCTCGAACACATCGTTCAGGAACACTTCAGCGATCATGACGTTGATCATGACCATCGGACGCGGGCGGTCCAGGCGATCGATCAGCATTCGCACTTCTTCGTACAGACGTGGCGAGACGCTCAGAAGAATCGTGTTGAAGTTCGGTTCGGCAACCGCAATGATGTCACGGTCTTCGAAGTCGTACGGTGCGATTCCATTCTGGGAAATCTGCTGGACGAACTGAGAACTCTGCCGCGAGTTAACGTATGCCGTGATGGCGTCAGCCACCAACGAGGCTTGGTTGTTTCGCAGCCAGATCACCTCCGTGATTCGCTCTGAGAAACCTTCGCCATCAAGACGCAACAGAATGCTTTCGACAACTTCCAAGTCTGCCAACGAGCCGCTGGCCACAATGCTATTGGTTCGAATGTCACTGGAGAATCGCAGTGGAACCAAGCTGCTTTCTTCAGCGGCCGTTCCACCAGGCAGGTTTCCTGCACCAATGGCCGTTCCGTCGGTGCCGGCACTTGAACCGAACAGAGTTTCCAAACTGGTCAGCAACGCCTGAGCGTCACCATATTCAATCGTGAACACTTTGACCATGGATTCGACGCCAGGGGCGCGATCCAACTGAGCGATCAGTTCCGCAATCAGCGGCATGCTGGCCGATGGAGCTTTGACAACAATCGCGTTCCCGTTGGGATCGGACGAAATGGTCGCTCCGGCCAAGATGCCTGACTCGACCACACGCTTGGAAGCGTTGTCCAACGCAACAATCTTGAGCGATGTTGACGGGACCGTGGTGTCGTCGCTGGCACCAAGCGAGTCGCCTGAGAATGCTTCTTGCAGAGTCACTGCCAAGTCATCGGCGACGGCATTGGCAAGTGTGAAGACACGAATCTCGCTCGAAGCGTCGGTCTTCTCAACGTCCAGTTCATCAATCAGACGCGTCACTTCAACCATGTCGCGAGGCGCGGCACTGACGATCAGCGAGTTTGTCCGAATGTCTGCGGAAATGCGGACCCTTGGGCCCAATCCATCCCGGTATTCCTGATCCACGGTGGGCCGATTGGTAAAGTGATCCAGAATCGTTTGCTGGGCATCTTGAGCGGACGCGTTTTGCATTCGGAACACTCGCAGACGACTGTCACCATCGATATCAACATCGATTTTCGCAATCAACTCTTTCAGTGCAACAATCGCTTCTTCGCGTCCAATCAACAGCAAGGCGTTGGGAGCATCCAGCGAGGTAATGCTGACGTCTCCCTGACGAGCCGAAAGCACGTCCTCGTACAGTTGAGTCAGCAAAGCCGAAACCGCGTTGGCATCCGCAAACTTTAACTGCACCACTTCTGAAAGCGGCTGAGTCAGTTCGGCCTTGTTTTCGATTTCACGGATCAACTCCATGACTCGGGCCACGTCACGTTTGTTCCCCTTGACGATAATCGTATTCAGATCGGGGCTGTATTCGATCTGGACATCGCCCAGCGGGCCAGAGGGCTCGGAGTCAGCGGCGACAATGTTCGCACCGGGCTGAGTCTGGCCTTGAGGCTGACCGGGTGGCTGTGCCGCAGGGTTTTGGAACGCGGCATTGGCGGTCATCGCGGGATTGCTGCGAGCATCGTTGCCCGGCAGGCCGCGTAGCAATCGCATGGTGCGCTGAACGGGAGCCATTTCGGCTTTGATCAAACGGTGCACCATCGTGACATCATCAAATCGCGTTGGCTGACCGTCTAATGACTCCAACAATTGTCGCCAACCACCGGAAGCCGTGCGAGGTGCCTGAACGGTGATCAGGTTTTGGCGGCGGTCGACATTGACCGTTGAACCTTGCATGCGACCAACGTTCATTTGATAGGCAACCTGCCCACCGTTGTCGCGCGAGGTCATTGGCAATTCTTGACCGGCGAGCTGACGCAGGTCTTGCTCGAACTTCTGCCAGCTGATGTTTTGCAAACGCCAGACAACCGGAGCGTTGACCGCGCCGTTGGCTTGACCCATCAGATTTGCAGCCATCTGCTGAACTTCACCCGCGATGGCCGCCTGCATCTGTGGCGGAGCCAAAACGACCAGTTCACTGGTGCGCGGATTGGACGCAATCGTGATTTCTTTTTGTTGCTGATAACGCAAGCTCAAACTGTCGGCGATCAAGGTCGCGTAAGCCTGTGGAACGGGCAGCATGCGTAGCTCGGGGCGGCCTTGCTGTGCCACAGCGCCATGCGCGGGAACGCCGTTTTGCAGCTGCACCGATGCTTGCTGAATCGGAACTTGCTGTGTCGGTACCGGATAGTTTGCCGAAGCACCGTACCCCTGGCCCGCGACAGGTTGCGTGGCCGGGACGTATTGCTGAGGCATGCCTTGATTGACAGGCGGCGCATAACGCGATGAGGCCGCTGGCGGAGATTGCTGCTGCAC
Organism: Stieleria bergensis; assembly: GCA_007745635.1. Classification (GTDB taxonomy): domain Bacteria; phylum Planctomycetota; class Planctomycetia; order Pirellulales; family Pirellulaceae; genus Stieleria; species Stieleria bergensis. The sequence goes on along the minus strand of CP036272.1, from coordinate 2,811,499 downwards.
CACCCCTCGCTGCGGCAAATTCGACCCGTTTGGATAATATCCAGGCTGGGCCTGCCGCTGCTGATACTGAGGCACGCCCACCGAGTAGTCCTGTGCCAAGGCACTGGAACTTGCAGCCATGGCCATGATTGTCAAGGCTGCGGGGGCGATCCGTTGACGTTTGGTCATGCGGGCTTTAATGATTGATTTCAATCGGTGCACAACAACACCTGTAGGTCTAATAAGGTTCGCAGGGAATTTCCACGGAGCTCCACGAGCGCTATCTCCGATAACCCGCTTCATCGTCCGCGGCGATAAATTCGCTACAACGAAATCCACAGCCACCAGCGTCTTAATCGCGTTTCGCTCGTCCGCAAGCGCCGCTCATGCCGAAATCAACGCCTAGGAAAAACTGGTAAGCTATGACGTCAGCGATAGCCGTTTTTCCTGCCTACCTTCACACCCGATGCATTCAGCCACTCAGCGCACGACCTTATCAGGCCAAATCTTGCAATCTAGCCCGCAAGGTTTCGCCTACTTGCGCACAGGCACTCTTGAAATCGTTGGACAACTGGTCAAGCAGATCAATTGGGGCGAGATTTCCGGTCAGGCTGACTTTGGTGACGCAGACACGCTGATCATTCCTGGCTTGATTGACTGCCATGTGCACCTGCCTCAGTTCGATCGCATCGGCGTGCTGGGCATGCCGCTGTTGACTTGGCTGGAGAACAGCATTTTCCCGGCCGAGATTCGCTGGAATGATTTGGACACAGCCCAGATCCTGTGCCAACAGGTTGCTCAGCAACTGCTTGCCATGGGCACGACAGGTGTTTGCGCCTTTGCTACGTCCAATGCAATGGCGACGCAAAAAGCCCTGGAGTGCTTCGGCAACCGTGGCTTGCGAGGCGTTATCGGACAGATGTTGATGGACATCAATGGCCCCGACGAACTTTGCCACCCAGCCGAAGCATTGATCGACCAATCAGCGACGTTGCTCGATCGCTTCCCACCCGGCAAACGACTGGCCGCTGCCCTGGCACCTCGATTCGCCCTGGCATGCAGCGAATCGCTCATGCAAAGCGTAGGCCAGCTCGCCGAACAACGTCAAGCCGTGATCCAAACGCATCTGGCTGAAACCACCGCCGAATGCGATTGGATTGAAACGCATCATCCAAGTCGTTCGTACACCGAGGTTTACCAGCAATGCGGGCTGCTGACCGAACGCAGCCTGTTTGGACACGGCATCTACCTGGAAACTGCCGACCTTGATCGCTTACTGAAAACAGCGAGCATCATTACCCATTGCCCCACAGCCAATGTCTTTCTAGGCAGTGGTCGCATGCGATTGGCCGAATACCAAGCGGCCGGCATCAGCATCGGCTTGGGAAGCGACATCGGCGCCGGTTATGAACGCTCCATGGTGCGCGTCGCACGCTCCATGATTGAGACCGCGATTCACGTTGAGCTAACCGAATCACAAGGCAACAAGCATGCGTTTCGATGGGACCGAGTTCCCACCGCTGCACAGGCCTGGCACCAAATCACAGCTGGCAATGCCGATGTTCTGAACTGGCCGGATGCCGGACGCATCGCAGCGGCTGCGCCGGCCGATTTAGTCGTCATTCGGCCTGATGTCCCATGGTGCGAAAGCGAAAAGCCACTGCTGCTGGGCCCAGACTCACCAGTGGCAAGCCAGCGACCACTCAGCCAACTGATGTTTAGCTGGGATGATCGCTGGATCCAGAGAACGTATTGCTTGGGCGCCAACTGCTTAGACACCAGTGACTTAGACACTAAGCAAGTCCCAAGGAAGCGTCCCGCTGATTGTTAAAAGTTGAAAGATGGTCTCCCGGAAGGCAGAATACTGCCCTTCGCCATTTGTCAATTTTCGTTGGCTGCAACCGAGGGACGTCCCATCTGCTGTTAAAACTCTTGATGGTCTCTCTGGTGATTACTTTGTTGAGCTTACAGGGGCCAAGCCGATCAGGTGCCGACGTCCCCGGGACGTGCCAGTGCCTTGATCAAAGCCCGTAGTGGCTGGTGACCAGCAAGTTTGCGGAAGCTCTTTTTATCGTTGGGCAAGGGGGACGGTGGAATGTCGCGTTTCGCTCAGTGGCTCACGCTGCCCCCATGCTTCACGCTCGTCGTACAAGAGACGGAATGTTCGACGTCTCGAATCGGGAACACCAATAGGCACTAATCAAGGCTAATCGATGAGAGCCTATTAGTGCTTATTAGCGTTCTCCATTTCCAGCAACTGCCTCCATTCGCATTCGAGGCAGTGGACTTGACTTAACAGGCCATCAACCGAGTTCTGAAGTGAAGACGGAGTTTGAGCCCTGATGGGTTGCCTGGTTTTACTTGGGTGTCCAAGGCGTTTTTGATTGGGCGGCTGGGTTAGAAAGGCCGTGCGTTTGACTGCTTGGAGATGTGTTGACGCAGTAAGAGTGCGTTTGATTGGCCCGGTGATTGAAATGGCTTGATTTTGAGGCCTTTAGATTTGGTAATGGCATGCCGCTAGCCGGATCGAGTTTGAACGTCTCGATTTTCCGCTCATCAGTCATGGCCCCGTTGTTGTCGATTATGGGGGTGGCCGCTCCTGGTTGGCTGGCCGCAGCTCGTCGAGCAATTCCATCGTTTGTAGCACTCGGCTCAGCCACTGGTCATCCAGTATCATCACCCCGCGTTGAAAACTCTCAATCAGCGTGCTCGAGCTTTCCGCCTGCACAATCGCCACTCCGACCGCCTGCCGTCAGTGCTCCCAGTCTTCGGTGTCCTGCCAACGCTGAAGCTGATCCAGCGCCCGATCGGCAATTTCCAGCAGCGGGTATATGTAACTGCACACGCCCATCACCGTTTTTGCAGCGGAGGATGATTGTGATTCCCTTCTTCGTGCTCATCGTGTCCTTCGTGGTTTATTGCCGGCTTTGCGACGATTGCAAGTTTCGGTGGACTGTCCCCGGCAGATTCTCAGAGTTTGCATGGCCAGCGGCGCTGGTGTCAGTTTTCTAGTGCAAGGGTTTGGGCAAGATGCCTTGGCGTTCCTTGCATTCCAAGCGACTCTCCCGAACCCGTTGTAGAACACCTACGGCGTTCGGAGACGATGTGTGTGGGGCCTGTCCCCAGGGTGCGCTGCGCGACCCTGGGCTTTGGGGTAGAACACCTTCGGCGTTCGGAAATCGGGATGCGATTGTGAAAGCCATCGCCTTGGCTTTGGCAGGTTACTTGGGCGTGTTTCTCTGATCATGTGGTTCGAAGGAACGTCAGCTTGGCCTGCCGAACGCCGTAGGTGTTCCATTTTCACAGCCCAAGGTCGCGAAGCGCACCTTGGGTCACTGGAACCATCAAACCTCCGAACGCCGTAGGTGTTCTACATGCGGTTTGGGGCACACCGACCGGAGAGCAAGTGTTCTCTGCTGCACAGGCTTGCGCCGGAGGTTTCTCTGTCATACGTTGTCAGCGGCGCTGGCTCATGTGGCAAGCCCTCTTAAGAGGCGCAGAGCAGTTGTCTCTCATGTGATCATTGAGAGGCAAGCGAATCTTCTGGGTGTGTAACCAGTCCTTGATCCTGACGATCAAGGCCGGTCAACCTTGCTAACCGTTGGATCAGCTTTTGGGGAGCACGCCAAGACCATCAAGAGTTTTAACAACAGATGGGACATCCGCCAATCAATTGGACATCCCCAGTCCCAAACTGACTCGCTCGACTGTTCCCGCGAAACCGGACTGCGTCCCCAAACGGGCAATTACATGCGGTTAGACGGCGATGCGTTTGGCGCAAAAAAACGGATCAATGAACCATCGCGTTCATCGATCCGCTTGTTTGAATTCGTTTGCTTAGGCAGCGATTAGACCAAGTTCTTGCGAACGGCCCAAACAGCTGCTTGCGTGCGGTCGGTAACACCGATCTTTCGCAAGATGTGTTGCACGTGCTCTTTGACCGTTTCGTAGCTGATGCCGAGCATCTTGGCGATTTCTTTGTTGGTCAGACCTTGAGCCATTTGACGCAACACTTCGCTTTCGCGATGAGTCAACGGCACGTCCAGCTCTTGGCTCAAACGTGGCGTAGCCAAGGCACCAGTGACCCGACGCAGTTCTTCACGAGTCCACGCTGACTCGCCGCTGGCAGCGGTGTTCAGGGCATTGATCAGCTTCTCACGAGGAGCCGACTTCAAGATATAACCCGCCGCACCGAGAGCAACAGCGCGAGCAATGTAAGTGGGGTTATCGTAGGCCGAGTAAAGCACGATGGGCAGATCTGGGTGATCCAGCTTAATGCGCCCCAAAGTGTTCAAGCCATCACCACCTTCCATGCGGATGTCCATCAGCACGCAGTCGGGGACGGAACGCTCTACTGCAGCAAGCGTTTCTGCTGCATTACAAGTTTCTTCGGCGACCTCTAGATCGGTCCCCTGAAGCATCGACCTGAGCCCCATTCGAATCACCAAATGGTCATCAACAACTAGTAGTTTCTTGCTCATCGATTGAAATTCTCCTGCGATTCGTAGGCCGCATGCTGCCTTTAGAAATCGTTGCTCTTTTCAGCTTGTTCGAATGTTTAAATTGGTATCCAACCTCACGCGGCGGTGCCTCCATTTCACGACCAAAATGCCCGACAGAGTCCCCGACCAACCGACAGGGGTTCCTGTGAGACCATTCACTGCTACCTGGAAATGCCGTAATGACTGATCACTGGTTAAGATGACCTAATCATCCAGTTTGACAACCACAAACGAAGCCTAACCAGCTCGTTTGTCACTATCCCCTTCCGAGACTAGTCCAGTATCACCCAGCCAATCATACCATTATGGGCTATTGACAACCGGCTAAGTAGAGAAATTCGAGGGAATTTCGCCTACGTCAGACACAGGTTACCAGACCCCCTGCCTGCAGAGGGAAGTACAGCCCACACAGAGTCTAGTGGTGGCACCATGGGAGATTAACACCCGAACCTGCAGTTTTGACCTGTTTTAAAAAATTGCGGTAGCAAATGTCGATCCACCGACAGTGCCAGAGCGTTTTCTTGACTACTCGCCGCCAGAATCATCATGACTAGCCGATAGCCCCCTCGCCACACCGGGAACACACCCTCCCCCACAGAACTGGGCGCCGACGCACAGAATTGGGCACCGACCTACAGGCTGACTAACGCCCCACAAGTTTCGCCAGCACCTCTTTGAAGGAAGCGGAAACGTTTTTAGCCGCTCCAGCGTTGGGAATCAGAGAACGCGGGTTAAAGGGTCCGCCGCCGCCGGCGAGACAACAAGGCAACGGTTCAAAGTTCAGTCCGACTGTTTTTGACAACCGAAGCGCTCTTGGCATGTGGGTGGCACTGGTCACCAGCCCTAATCGATAGCCAGCCGCATCTCCCCCGCTGTCATCACCAGCCTCTTTCTCACCTCCGGTCAGCGCCAACCAATCATCCGGCGGCTTGCTGAAGAACTCCTGCAAGGACTGCATTTCGGCATCAGTATTGAACCCCGGGGCCTCAAAGATCACTCCAGGATCGCCCCCCAATGACACCAGCATCTGCTTGCCAATCGCTGAGGGATGCGATTGGCCACTGGCTGACGTGCCCGTGCAAATGACGGTCTTGGTCTTGTTTGCATGGAGCAACTGAGCCGCCAACAGCAGCCTTTGTCCATCACTCCCTAACTCAGCGACATTGAAGCGATTGGGATAGGCATAACCACCTAGCAACACGATCGCATCCAACGGTTGCTCAATTTCCGACGCGGGATCGGTCTGCGGAACGTACCTCACATACTGCCCCAAGGCATTGGCGATGTAGTTGCTGCTACCGAGGGTCAACAACAACCAAAACAGCAAACAGATCGATCCAATCAGCCAGCGACGACGACGCAGACAAAACGTGACAGCCCACAGTCCCGTCAGCCAACACAATCCCAAGGGCATGGCAAAGTCCGTGATGGCCCGCTCTGCAGTCGAGCGACCGCCGAAGATGGCTGACCAAATCACCATCACTGCGACAACAAGCAGACTGGGCGTCACATCCCACAACCCTTGCCGAATCGAAGAGCTTGCCGATGACGGGAGCTCGCTCACTGTCCCTGTTTTAGGCGACTGTTTCTCAGACATCTTTGCCATCCCAATTTCCCCTCGGACCTGAATGATTCACCTCACCTAGTGGCTGCGACGCCCGTTGACGACGAGCATCACGCCTTGCTTTTCAGCGTTAGTCTGGCAGGTCAACAGTCTGGCAGGTCAACAGTCTGGCAGGTCAACAGTCTGGCAGGTCAACAGTCTGGCAGGTCAACAGTCTGGCAGTCCAACAGTCTGGCGAGCCTAGCAGTTCGCACATGAAACAAGACATCATGAGTATAGATTGCGAAGGTACAGCGTGCCTTGTTCCAAATCCACTGGCTGGGATTCTGCGCGACCGACGACGCAAGGTCCGTGAAAATCAACATCTTCCAATTGAGCAAAGATCTGCGGAAAGTCTGCGGTGCCTTCGCCCACCGGCACCGAGATGCCGCGTCCGGCGGCTAGATCCAACACACCGTCCGTGACGCACAAGAGTCCAATTCGCTGTTTCAACGCCTCCAACGCTTCGGAAACGCTGAAGCGATTGACAATCAACTGTCCCGGATTGAAGGCAACTGCAACATAGCCTTCTTCATCACCGGCGATGGCCTGCATCAAGCGATCGCCCGATTCCGCTCCCGTTTCCGCAGCCAGGAAGGCACCGACTTTGGCTCCATATCGCCCCAGATCGCTGATCACCGATTCAAGCGTCTCATGACGAGGATCAGAGGCGTCTTCAGGAATGTATCCAATCTGATTGATGACATGGCTGGCTCCGAATTCATAGGCCAGCTTCATCGCGGCTTTGGTTGCCTCCACACGGCGCTGCAATCCGTCGGCAACCTCATAGCCCCGGCGGGTCTGAAAACGCAGTGCAGCAACCTTTAAGTTGCGTTCATCGAGCCAGTTTTTGATCTGCCGCAATCCCGTTTGCGTCATCGAATCCGGGTGAATTTCACCGCGGCCATCAAGTTCAACCATGGAAACACCCATCCTGGCGGCTTGATCCAGTGCTTTCCGCAACGGCAAACGCAAACAATCCAAACGAATCGCGACCGAAAGATGACTCACGACAAAACACTCCAAGAACAGACCAATGATCAGTCAGCGATCGAACCAAACAACCTTCGCTGCACAGCCACTATTCATACATCAGATCCGGTCCTCTGGCGAGGGTTCGCACAAGGCCGAGCCAAATTGGCAAACAATCCATGGCCACAAAGCCCGCCGGTGGCGCTCGCAACACGCAGTGGCGTCAAAGATATTTCGCCAAGGCATCCATCGCCTGCTGGCCGCCAAAGCAACATTCCGCGTGCCAACCCTGATTCCGCGCCGCGGCGACGTTTTCAGCTTTGTCATCAAGAAACAGAATCTGCTCCCCAGCGAGTCCACAGGCCTGCTGCGCCAACCGATAGATCTCAGCGTCCGGTTTCATCGACGCGACCTCGCAACTGAGCAGGGTGACTTCAAAGTCGAGCTTCGAGACCGCCCAATTCTGTCGCCGAATCCAATCCCAATGGGCGAAGCACGTATTGGACAACAGCCCGACACGCCCCAATCGCTCACGCACATCTTCAACCACACCGGCCATCGATTCGATCGGCGTGAACATTTCGCTGATCGCGTCAAGGACATCCTGCTGGGCAATCGTTGACCGCCCAGGGGCCGTCTGCTGAGCACTGATGAAATCACTGCATAAATCACTGCAGAGCTGCTGTGCAAATTCCTGGTCGCACAGCTCGCCATGTTCATACGCGGTTTGCAAGCCACTGCCATACAAGGCCTGCTCGGCACGCTGCTCGCTGACGGCAAACAGCGTTGCCAAATTTCGGCAGGCCAGGGCAGGGTCAAAACGGACCAACACGTTACCGAGGTCAAAATAGACGAATTCAATGTTTGCCATCGTGATGCAATCCCGCGACGGATCAACTCAGTTGGAAGGCCCAGCTTGATAAGGATAGTGTTCCAAAGACACGATCCTAGCGACCTGCTCGTCTGTTGCCGGACACCGTGGCCGCTTGCCCCCGCAACGATTCAGCCCGCAACACGGTGATCGCCGGGAAAGGGTGATCGCCTGGAAAGGGTGATCGCCTGGAAAGGGTGATCGCCTGGAAAACGGTGATCGCCGCACACCACTCAGTCCCTGGCACGGTTGCCGCGTCTTAAAAGGCAACACGGCGCGTCGCAACGATCATACCAGTTAGTTGACCGCTGCGCACTGGGACAACCGTAATTGCTGGGGATTCTTTGCGGGTCAACGCGCAATCTGGCCGAATGAAGACAGCGTCTGAATTGAACCCGCGTTGATTCAACCAAGAAAGGGAAGAGCACTAGTTGCGTCGTCTTTTCCTTAAGCTGGCATTGTTGGTCAACAAGCTTCCGTCATCCCGTAGAAGCCTGTTGCGATGCTTGAATTTCCTGGAAATTCGCGTAACACTGCTAGTGAGCTTGGCACTCGATCCAACGTCCCAAATCGTCAAACTTTCCCAGGCAGCCGCTTTACCCAGGCTGCCCCCAAGGCGTGCACAACATGCCCGACCGTGCTTGGCGGCCCAACGAGCGACGATGCAATCGTTTGGCTGCCGGCGAGCATTGAATCTAACCACCACACTGAATGGTCAGTTGGCCTGCTAAACGTTCGAATGCGTTGGCAACTGTCTAACAAGCGCTAGGAATACGATGTCAAATACGATGGAACCCCACGTTTCAAACGATCCGAACGATTTGAGCGAAAACGCATTGCTGGGCAACATGCTGCAAGGCATACGCAGACACATGCAGTATTCGCTCGGATGTGACTCGCAAAGCGCCAACAACGAATACAATTTTCGTGCGACGGCTTTCTCGGTCCGAGACCGGATCATGCACAACTGGCTGCAAACGCGGCAGCGGATGCAATCGACTCCAGCGCGGCACGTGCACTATTTGTCGCTCGAGTTTTTGATGGGGCGTTCGCTGAACAACGCCGTGATGAACCTGGGCCTGGAAGGTGACTTGCGATCGGCATTGGTGAACCTGGGGCTTGATCTCGAAGACATCGTCGAACAGGAACACGATGCGGGTCTGGGCAACGGTGGTCTGGGTCGTTTGGCGGCCTGCTTCTTGGATAGCTGCGCCAATCTGCGTTTGCCTGTTGCTGGTTACGGGATTCGCTACGAATACGGCATGTTCAAGCAGAGCATTGAAAAGGGCCGTCAAATCGAAGCTCCTGACCACTGGTTGCGTGACGGTAACCTTTGGGAAGTCGAACGGCACGAAGACACCAAGCACATCCAGTTCTATGGCCGAACCGAACGCTACGTCGACGAACATGGTCGCCCGCACAGTCGCTGGGTTGAAACGCAGGACATCCTGGCCGTCCCCTTTGACATGCCGATTCCTGGGCATGATAACGGCACCGTCAATACGCTGCGACTTTGGAAAGCGACCGCGACTGACGAATTTGACTTAGGCGAATTTAACGCTGGTGATTACACCGAGTCGGTGGCAGACAAAAACACCGCCGAACAAATCTCGATGGTGTTGTACCCCAACGATGCCAGCGAGAACGGTAAAGAGCTCCGTCTGAAACAACAGTACTTCCTGGTCTCATCAAGCATTCAGGACGTGCTCAAAGACTGGGTCGGCCGGAACGGCGCTGACTTTACTAACTTTGCCGCCGAAAACTGCTTCCAGCTCAACGACACCCACCCTGCCTGTGCCGTCCCAGAATTGATGCGACTGCTGATGGACCAGTACCTGCTTGGCTGGGATGAAGCCTGGAAAATCACCAGTCAGTGCATGGCGTACACCAACCACACCTTACTGCCTGAAGCACTGGAGCGTTGGTCGGTCAGCATGTTTGACCGGCTGCTGCCACGACTGCTAGAAATCGTCTACGAAATCAATGAACGATTCCTGGGCGAAGTCGCTGAGCGTTTCCCCGGCGACAGTGAACTGATCAAGCGTGTCTCCATCGTCGAAGAGGGACATGACCCTCACCTACGAATGGCCTACTTGGCAATCGTCGGCAGCTACTCGGTCAACGGCGTTGCTCAGCTGCACACAGATCTATTGAAACAAGGCTTGTTCTCTGACTTTCATAAAATCTGGCCTAGCAAGATCAACAACAAGACCAATGGTGTCACTCAGCGCCGCTGGTTATCGCACTGCAATCCCGGCATTCGAAACCTGCTGAATGAAACCATCGGAACCGGCTGGACCGATGACTTGGAACAGCTCTCTGATTTGGCGCCCTATGCCGATGACGAAAACTTCCTGCATCGCTGGAAAGGCGTGAAGCAAACCAATAAAGAGCGTCTAGCCACTTACGTCAAAGCCAACACAGGCATCAGCATTGACAGTTCATTCATGATTGACGTCCAAGTCAAACGGATCCATGAATACAAACGTCAACTGATGAACATCCTGCATGTGATCCATCTCTATGATCGCATTCTTCGCGGTGACACCGAAGGCATGGTGCCACGTTGCGTGCTGTTGGGTGGTAAAGCCGCGCCCGGTTATCACATCGCCAAGCTGATCATTCGCTTTGCCAACTCGGTCTTCCAAGTAATCAACGACGATCCTCGCAGCAAGGACCACTTGCGCTGTGTGTTCTTCCCCGACTACCGCGTCTCGGCGATGGAAATGATCTGCCCTGGGACCGAGCTCTCCGAGCAGATCTCAACGGCGGGGAAAGAAGCGTCGGGTACCGGAAACATGAAGTTCATGATGAACGGTGCCTTGACCATCGGCACCCTGGATGGTGCGAACATCGAGATTCGTGAAAAAGCTGGCGCGGAAAACTTCTTCTTGTTCGGCTTGAACGCACCAGAAGTTGCCGAGACTCGCCGTCAGTACGATCCCAATGCAATCATTGCAGCCGATTCCGATTTGCAACGCATCATGGAATTGATCGAAGGCGGTCGTTTCAACCAAAACCACCCCGGTGTGTTTGGTGAACTGGTTGCCGGGATGCGGAACCCGAACGATCAGTGGTTAACCATTGCCGACCTTCGCAGCTTCATCGACGCACAACAACGCGTCAACGAAGCCTACAAGGACAGTGTGCAATGGAACCGCATGAGCGTGCTGAACACCGCCAACAGTGGTTGGTTCTCCAGCGATCGCACCATTCAGCAATACGCCGACGAGATCTGGCAGACCCAAGCGTTGCCTCGCAACCAAGGTTAATCCTGTCGCCGGCAGCAAGCTCGCAAGCCCCCCGGCGCCCAACGCCGGGCAAGTGCCCAATCGGTTCCTCGATTCCTCGATTCCTCGATTCCTCGATTCCTCGGTTCCTCGGTTCCTCGATTCCTCGATTCCTCGATTCCTCGATTCCTCGATTCCTCGATTCCTCGATTCCTCGATTCCTCGATTCCTCGATTCCTCGATTCCTCGATTCTATTTGCCTTCTTTGCCAATCACGACGGATAGATAGGGTCGTTTGGCGTCTGCAAACAACCACGGCTTGACGCGATACTTGACTCGCGCTCGCTGTTTGGCGTTCATCCAATATGCCGACTCGACCTCCTGCCGCACCCGTTTCAGTTCGTCCATTTTTTTGTTCAAACTGATGGCCGCTGGCATGTTAGCCCATAAAATGACCTCCATGGTGGTATTGGGCTGTCGCAGTCGCGTGATGGCGTCGGAGATCAACTGCGAAGCATGCGAACTTAGCTTGCCTGTCTCGCTGTCAGGTCGTTCAAACGAGTCGATCACGACTTGATCGGAGAGTTGTGGCAAGGTTTTCAAGTCGACCTCCTGCTCCAATTGATGCAAGAAGTTTTGAAACTGCTCCTTCTCACGATCCAGCACGCGCTCGTTCTTGCCCTTTTCGTCTGGGCCGACTTTGCCTTGATTTTTATCCAAGTTCTCCGACAAAGCATACAGCGGCGCGCGTTCATTCTGCGCAATGACTCGCTTGGATCGTCTGGATTGAAACGGCCCCACATGGCCTGCGGATGAAAACGCTCGAATGAAGGCACCGGTACCGGAGTAGAGGTGTGCGCCGGTTTGTTCATGAGCCAGCGAGTTAAGCGCGATAAAGAACGCCAGCAGGGCCGTCATGGTATCTCCAAAGGAGATCAAGTACGCGCGGCTTGGCGGACTACCTTTACGTTTCTTGGGTTTGCTCATCGTTGCGGCTCGTATTTTTCAAACACGATGCGAAGCGAACCAGAATTTACATCTGGGACGAACCCAATGCCAACCTGACCGGGTCGCACATTCAGGTTGTGATACAAATAATCTGCCAGCGCACTGACTTTGCCGGAGCCGGTCTTGTCGGACACTTCCAGCGCACAATGCAGTTCCAACGAATCGAGTTGTTTCGCCAAACTCGACAAGGCTTGAATGCCCTTGCGTGTGGGCTGCAAGTTTTGGTTGATCAAGCGATCGATTGGCAGCTCGAAAGAATAGGTCTTCACGACGTCCTTCTTCTCGGCCTCTTCGGAAGGTCCCGCGATGCCCTCACCGCTGGGGCCACCGGCGTATTCTTTCACGATCGGCGGCATTTCGCTGCCCTGGATCGCAATCCGTGCGGCTCGAGGACGCACGCGAGTGCTCCATGAATCCCGGTCCATCATCAGTTGTTCAGTACCGATGTGACCGGTGGAGCCATCCGAGCCGAACACGCTTGCGGTGATCTGTTCAAAGCGTTCCGGTTCGGTCGTAGAAAACGTCAGCAGCAAAATAAAGAACGTCATCAGCAACGTGATCACGTCACTGAAGGTCATGAACCACGCTGGGACGTCATCGGTGACTTCTTCTTCTTTTTCTGCGGGCATGTTAGGCGGCCTTCAGCTGGAGAGCCTTGCGTGACTTCGGCGAGATAAACGCCATCAGCTTTTCCTCGACCACGCGAGGGCTTTCGCCTTCGCCCAGCAAGCCGATGCCGCGAATCATCATTTCTCGCAGCAGGCCTTCCTCGGCGTTGCGAGTCTCCAGCTTGCCGGCCAGCGGAATACAAACCACGTTCGCGATCAACGCACCATAGAGCGTTGTTAACAGAGCCGTCGCCATCCCGCCACCAATCTTGCTGGGGTCATCCAATGCCCGCAACATTTGCACCAGACCGATCAGCGTTCCAATCATTCCAAAGGCCGGAGCCGACGCACCGGCCGAGTCCATCATTTTCTTGCCCACAAGGTGTCGCTGTTCGAGATACGCCAGCTCGATTTCCAGCGAGCGCGAGACATCCTCCGCCGGAACGCCACTGATGAGGGCTTCCAGTCCTCGCCGCATAAAGTCATCGGGTAACTCTGAGGCTTCATCCTCAAGTGCTAACAGTCCATCTTTACGAATCACTTCGGCAAAGTGCTTGAACTGACGAATGGTTTCGATGGAATCGGGCAGCTTGAAGAGGAAGCACTTCATGACGACGGTCGCTGTCCCCAAAACATTCCGCAGGGGGAAGTTGATCAACGCCGCTGCAATCACACCCCCGACGACGATCATCACACTGGCTGTATCAATAAAGGGTTCAAGCCCTGCGCCACCCAAGAGGATGGCGATCAAGATCAAGCCAAAACCGAGAACCAAACCGATGATGGTTGCGATATCCATGAAACCCGACTGCCCCCAACGATTCCAAATCTACGTACGATTCCACGTCAATTCATGCCAAGTCACAACGTGCTTGGCTGACATGTCCGTTCACCCTCACGCGACCAGGAAACACATGTCGTATCCGTTGCGTGAGGCACTGCATGATTCGTAGGTTACAAACCAACCGGTACCTTGAGCGAGTTAATCAGAACCGATCGGTATTCATTGAAAGAGGGAAAACAGACAGCACTAAACCACATCATTCGAGGCTTTCTTTTGACATTGCCAGAGGCGTAGTGAACCCCAAGGTGCACGATCGCCGAAATAAGCGGTATGAACGGAATAGATTACCAAATCGGATATCTCGGTGATGCTCTGCGAGCGTCGGAGATGACACATCGTGTCCTGAGCCAAAACATCGCCAACGTCAATACGCCGGGCTATCACACCCAACGTCTGGACTTTCAGGCGGCAATGAAACAACTACGGTCCACCGACTCGGCTAGACAGGACCCCGACAATTTGCCTATTGAAAAGATGACAGGACTGAAGGAGCGCGTTGACGGCAACAACGTCAACATGGAAAAGGAAGTCGCAGCTCTCAACAAAAATGCAATCGCTTATCAAGTGTTTGCAAAGTTGATGGCCTCGCGACTGTCCACCATGCAGCGGGCCATTTCAGGATAACGAGCAGACAAGCACTGACAGCCAGGATCAAACGGGGCGTTTGATTTTGGCTTATCGACCAAACAACGACTGAACGTCAGACAACTGACAAACAGGGAACTGGGGCAAATGATCAACTTTCCGGCAATCGATATCGCGGCAAGCGGCCTGTCCGCTGAACGTTTTCGGATGGAGGTGACGGCGAATAACATCGCCAATGCCAACACCACCATGACCGAAAACGGCGAACCCTATCGACGTCAGGCAGTCGTGTTTTCTTCACTCGCCGACCCGCTATTCGGCTCCAGTGACAACGAAGAAATGCTTGGGGTGAAGGTCATGGGCGTCCAAAGTGACCCCACTGAATTCCCGACGATCTATCAGCCGGGTCACCCGCATGCGGATGCCGACGGCTTTGTGAAGCTCACCAACGTTCGAATCCCGGACGAAATGGTTGACATGATCACGGCCACTCGTGCTTATGAAGCCAACACACGCGCCATCTCGGCGTTCAAGGAAATGGTTGAACAAACTCTCTCGTTACTACAAGGAGGCCGCTAATGTCGTCGATCAACGCCGCAATGGGTAGCATCTCGATGGGGACTTCCAAGTCCGTCACGGGATCACTTTACAACGCCACCTCCACTCAAAACATCGCTGCCAACCCGGCAACCGGTGGCATCAGCACTGAGGGAAGCTCGGCACCGCAAAATGCCTTCATGGATGTGTTCAACTCGATCAATCAAGATCAACATTCAGCGCAGAACGCGATCAATGACGTGGTCAGCGGCAAGACCAATGATGTCCAGGCCGTGGTGATGCAAACCGTCAAGGCAGAAATGTCCTTCCAGATGTTCATGGAAGTGCGCAATCAAATGATGGAATCCTATAACGAACTGTTACGAATGCAGTTCTAACTGAACCACGACTGCCT
This sequence comes from Stieleria bergensis, assembly GCA_007745635.1. Lineage (GTDB taxonomy): Bacteria > Planctomycetota > Planctomycetia > Pirellulales > Pirellulaceae > Stieleria > Stieleria bergensis. Next base: position 2,796,345 of record CP036272.1, on the reverse strand, counting down.
CTGTTGCAAATGGAATCATGCCTTGGAGTGTTGACACACGGTCAACGCACCGGTGTGAACGGCAAACAACGCCTCCCCACCTCCACCTGTTTTCGCCTCCAGCGAAATCAACCTCCGTTGATGAACCGTGAACACGATACAACCCTACATAGACGCATTGCTAAATCTGTGGCGCGACAGCTCGCCCACGGCACGATTCGGCATGGCACTGTTATCGGTGCTGTGCATCCTTGGCATTGGTGGCGTCGGTTACTGGTCGCTACAGCCCGACTACGTGATCCTCGTTAGCCAGGCAGAAGCCGACAAGATCGATCGTGTGATTGATTCACTCGATAGCCAGGGCATCGATTACCAACTGTCCGGTGCAGGTGGCAACTTGCTGGTCACGCAAAAGGATTATGCTCAAGCCAGCATTGCAGCGCGGCGTGCAGGGGTCTCCGGCAAACCTCAAGTCCAAGAGATGCCAATGGGCGGCCTCTTCGGAACGCCTCGCGAACGCCGCGAACATGCCCGCCGGATCGACGAGATCAATTTGGCTCAAACGATCGAAAACATTGAGGTTGTCGACAAAGCCGTCGTCCACTTAAGTGTGCCAGAGCGAGGCGCCTTCGAACGTGAAACCGAAGAGCCCTCGGCCAGCGTGATGCTGACGCTTGTCTATGGCCAAAAGCTCAACCAGCACCAAGCGGACTCCATTGCCTCCTTGGTCGCCTACGCCGTCGAAGGACTGACGGAAAGCCACGTCAAGATCACCGACCGCAATGGATACACCTATCAAACCGGTGATGAAGGCCTGAACGCCGTCAGCGATCAAATGACCTACATCTCTGCACTCGAAGAGCGTCTGTCCAACAAAGCCTTGGATCAATTGACCCGTTTTGTCGGCTATGGCAACGCCAGCGTGGAGGTCAACTTGGACGTTAGCTTTGACCAACAAACCGTCACCTCGACGACCTACGATCCAAAGCAATCGGTTCGCAAATCAGAAAACATCACCGAGATCAAAAAGACCAATGCGGACCAGTTGCCGCTGGGCGCTGCGGGAGTGGCTTCCAACATCACGCCCAATGATCCCGAGAACGATCCATTCACGCTCTCTCATGAAGAAGAGACCATTGACACCGAATACCTTAACGGCGAAGTCAAAGAGACCAACACCTCGGTCACTCCCGTACGGGAACAGATGACCGTCAGTGTGGTCGTCAACTCCGACGCCGACTGGATTGCCAGCACAGGCGGAGTCTCCCCTGAACTGGAAACCAAAATTGGCAACATTGTCAAAAACGCCATCGGCTTTCGAGACATGACCGATGGCATCACGGTCGATTTCCAGCCGTTCGCAGCTCCGGCCTTTGCCATCGACACCGCCACCGTGGTCCCGTTTGACTGGTCACGAATCACGTCCATCATCGAGAAAGCTTCGCTCGCGATCGCCGCCACACTGGCGTTCTTCCTGGGGCTGATGTTGCTTCGCAAGTACGCTCCAAGAACGTCCCCATCCAGTGGCGACGACCAATTGCTGCTCGAACGCAATCGTCGGGAAAGTGTCGAAGAACTCTCTCGACTGATCAATCAAAACCCTGAAGTGTTTACCCAAATGGTTCGCTCTTGGTCGCATAGCGACGAATACGCCACCGTTGATTCCAATCCACCCAGTAAGGCAGCTTAACCGCGCCACAGGAGACATTGGATTCAACCATGCTTACACGACCTGAACGACTTGCACTGCTACTGAACCTGATGGGTGATGAAGCCACCGACTTGGCCCGCCAAGGCGTCAACGGTGACGCTTTAGACCAACTCGAAAGCGCGCTGGAGGACTTCCAGAGCTATCCACCGACCAGCGAAGAAGTGGATCTAGTTCTGGACGACTTCTCGCTGTTCTTTCGGATGGCCCTGGACAACGCTGAACAGGAGGCAGATGCCGAAGAAGAAGAACAACCTCACACGCTGCGCCTGATGCATGGCACCGAAGAAGCGTTTGAGATGGAACATGTGCAACTGAAACGCTTTGAATCCCCAGAGCTTGTCGGCGATGTGGTCACTGACTTGAATCAGATGCACCCCTATCAGGTTGCTCGCGCACTGCGTCACGAATCACCGATCACCGCCGCGATTGTATTGCGTCGCCTTGCCGACGAACACGCGGCCAAGACGCTGGAGTTTCTTCCCGAACTGAAGCGGCCGAGCGTGTTCATGGAACTCGCCACGCCCTGCACAGCCAAATCGTTGGTACAAGAACGCGTGCTCCGTAAGACGCTGGAAATGGCCATGGCGGTCGAGCAACGCGACCACGACAAAGACGCTACCGATCAAATGTCGAACCTGGTGCGTTCTCTGCCTCGGAAACTTCGCAAGCCGATGCTGGATGAACTCGGCGAACGTGACGCTGCGTTAGCCGAAGCTGTCCGCCGCAAACTGTACCGTTTCGAGGACATTGAAAAGCTCGGCAATCGCGACCTGCAAAAACTACTGGGACAGTGCCAAACCGACACCTTGGTCTGTGCCCTGCAAAAAGCCAGCGAGGAGATGCTGGAGTTCGTGCTCGCCAACATGTCACGCCGAGCCAAGGAAACACTGCAGGAAGAAATGGAGTTCAAAACCGATGCCTCCGAGGACGAGATCGACGAAGCTCAGTCCGCCTTGGTGACCGTGCTGGCCAACCTTGCCGAATCCGGAGAGGTGCGACTGGATTAACATGCTGGAGTTTACCATCACCTTCACCGAAGCTCCTCTCGCGATCACCGTTCAAGACGGCGAATTGATCGATCCGGATCGTGATGCGCAGCCGGCAAATACCGGTCCGTCAGATGGTGCTCCAACCCCGGTGAAGCTGCATGAACTGAGCGCCTCGCCACTGCCCGCTGAAGTCACTGCCAGCTGGCAGGATAACGAAGCCAACGACTGGGACAACTTGCACGAAGATGCCTCCGCTGCCAAAGAACCGCTGGCCACTCGACAAGCCAGCCCAACAGAACTTGCCGCCAGCCTCTCAACGACCACCACGGAAACATTGCAACCCGAGCCACCCAAACAGCTTTCGCTCGAGCCAGCATTGATCAAGAAACTGGGCGAGATTGACTCAATGATCAATCATGCAATCCAGGGCCTCGAAGATCGCGCGGTCTCCTTGGCCGTTGGCCTGGCTCGCCAAACCCTGGAAAGCGACGATGACTTAATCACCGAACGCGTTCAGCACTTTGCACAAGTCTTGCTCAAAGAATGCGAAGACACCACGCTGGCAACTCTGTTTGTGCATCCAGTTTGCATTCCCGCCATTCATGAAGCACTGGCGGATTCATCTCATCAACATGTCGCGATCCAACCGGACCCCTCGCTGCTACCAGGGGACTGTCGCATTGAATCGGGAGACAAAGGCTTCCTCGCCTCTCTGGATGCACTGCTGGAATCGTCCGTCAGAACGCTCGTTCCTAAGGCGGAGAACCAGACATCATGAGCACCATCGATCACGAGTTAACAACAGGTTGGAGTACTGAGATCCCAGCAACCAATTCGCACGAGCCACCGCCGTGGCTACGTCGTACGGGACGCCTGCAAAGCGTCGAAGGCACAATGTGTGCGACCATCGATGCACGTCTCGGTGAGCTGGTGGAGGTCTATGCCGCCCGTAACCAAAAGGTGCTCGCAGAGGTCATCGGCTTTACCGATGACAAGGCCCAACTGATGCCCTATCAGACTGGAGTCGATTTCCAGCGCGGAAACGTCGTGGTTGCCACCGGCAATCGCATTCGCGTTCCTGCCGGCTGGGGAATGCTAGGCCGAGTCGTCGACGCCTTGGGTCGCCCCATCGACTCCAAGGGACCCTTGCAAATTGAAAACTCCGTGAACCTTGTTTTCAAAACGCCGCACCCGTTGCAGCGTCCGATGATCCGCAAGCCCTTTGTCACCGGCGTTCGCTCGATTGACGGCATGCTGACCCTCGGCCAGGGACAACGCGTCGGTCTGTTTGCGGGCAGCGGAGTCGGCAAGAGTACCCTGTTGGGTGAAATTGCGAAGTATGCCGTTTGCGATGTCAATGTCGTCGCCATGATCGGTGAACGCGGCCGAGAGCTCCGCCCGCTGATCGAAGACACACTCGGACCACAGGGTTTGGCGCGCAGCGTTGTCGTTGTTTCCACGTCCGACCAGACGCCACTGGCGCGCGTGCGGGCCAGTGAAACCGCGGTTGCGATTGCCAGCTGGTTCCGTGATCAACAAAAGAATGTGTTGTTCATGCTCGATAGCCTGACACGTCTAGCGCATGCCCAACGCGAATTGGGGCTACTGCTGGGCGAACCGCCCACTGCGCGCGGTTATACACCCAGCGTCTTCGCCAAGATGGCACAATTGTTAGAACAACTGGGCACCAATGACGCCGGAGTCATCACCGGCCTTTTGACGATCCTTGTCGACGGCGACGACATGAACGAACCGGTCTCAGATGCCGCTCGGGCGATCCTGGACGGGCACATCATTCTGGACCGAAAGCTCGCACACCAAGGACATTTCCCAGCCGTGAATGTCTTGAACAGTGCCAGCCGCCTGTTCCAAGAAGTCACCTCCAACGAACATCAGGCCGCCGCCTCCAATATTCGTCGCGCGTTAGCCAATTACAGCGAAATCGAAGACCTGCTACAGATTGGTGCCTACCAAAAGGGCAACCTACCGGAGACCGATCGCGCCATCGCGATCCACCCCGAACTGAACCGATTCCTCCGTCAAGCAATGAACTCACCAAGCGACTTTCAGTCAACGATGAACGAACTACAGCGTCTACAACAAATGATCACCAAGCCGCTCTGATCTTCATCCCGCTGGAACATGAACCACCACGACGACCATGAAAGAGCATCGCAAGCGACATCAACGAATCTGCCGCATCCGAGACATTGAACAGAACCGGTTGCTGGCCTTGCTGGGCGAACTCGCCAAAATCGAAAACACGTTGCTGCAACTGCAATCAAAACAGAAACAACTGATTACAACCCGCGACAAACAACTGGAAACGTCCCACGCTCAGAGCGTCACCTCCCAACAAAACATCCTCGTCTGGCTGGAGCGAACTTCCGAAACCATCCAGAGCCTGGATAACGAAATTCAACTGAACGACAAACAACGTCGACAAGCAGCCGATCGCATCAGTAAGAAACAGACGCGTATCAAAAGCTTGGAACGCCTTGCAGAACGGATTCAAGAAATGATCAAGGCAGAATTTGAGAACCAACAAATGCTGATCGCAGACGAAAACGCCATGAAGGATTACGCAAGGAACTAAACCAATGAAAACCATCATCGCAGCAATCGTCACCTGTGTTGTGATCTTTGGCTTGTCGGCTGGCACAACGCATTATCTGATGAATGATCCCGATGCCAACCAGGATCCCGTGGCCGACACCGGCGCGGAAACCAACACTGCCAATCGTCCTGACGCGCAAGCAGGCGGATCCAATGAGCGCGTGCCCGTCGCGTTTCGCCCCGAATCGGGTGTCTCCATCGAAGCCGTGATGCAGATGAGCGACTCGATCAAACGCATGGAACAGGAGCTGGTCGAGCGTGAACGCAAGCTCAAGAAAGAGGAGATCCGGATCAAAATGATGCGTGATGACATGCAGCGTGAACAAGATGAAATGAAAGCCCTCTCCGAAGGCATTGACGCTCGCATCGCCACGCTGACTCAAATGGCCGAATCCATGACGGCAGCGGGGCAACAAGCCACCGCCCCAGCGAACCCACGATCTGCGGCAAACAATCCGACGACGAACCCATCCGAAGAAGACGCCACCGATGTCGTCTTGAAATTCCTTGGCAAAATGGAACCCCAGCAAGCTGCCGGGATCATTGAATCCATGGCGAATTCAGGGCGGCTTGAATTAGCCGCTCAGGCACTTAGCCAAATGGAATCCCGCGACATGGCGGACATCTTGGCTCGGTTAGACAAAACGCTTGCCCAAGAATTGATGGACGCAGCGATCCGCCGACAGGGCTACAACTAACACCGATTGAAGACCGAGTCACGCTCGTTTGCCCCAATCAACGACCGTGCTCAATGCTCCCCCAAGCGCGACAGCGCCACTCCGTTGCCTCCCCTCCCCACACTTAAACTCACGGAAGTCCAAGGATGGACATCGAAGACATCGTCCTGATGGGACGCGAATTTTTCTCCATGGCGCTGCTTCTCACAGCCCCTGTGGTTGCGATCAGTTTGATCGTCGGTCTGGTGATCAGTATCGGCCAGACCGTGACCAGCATTCAGGAACAAACGCTCTCCTTTGCCCCGCGGATCATTTCCGTGGTGCTGCTGTTGATCTTCATGGCCAACTGGTATCTGACGACGTTGCAAAGCTACACAACGTTAATCTTCACTCGGATGATTGAGTTGATTCGATGACCGCAGAAGTCATTGGGTTCCTGCTCGTCCTGGCTCGCGTCTCGGTCCTGGTGGCCCTGTTTCCGCTGTTTGCTCGACGGCAGCTCCCTAACCTTGTCAAGCTCGGCTTGGCGACTGCGCTGTCCCTTTTCTGGACTCCCGCTGCGGTCACCGAACTGAACTCCATCGACCTGCCGAATATCAGTGGCCCGCACTTTACGTTGCTGGTCATTGAACAGATGTTCATTGGATTCCTGCTGGCGATGCTGATGGGGCTGTTCTTTTGGCCTGCAAAAATTGCCGGTGCATACGTTGCCCAAGAAATTGGCTTGTCGCTGGCTTCCATCAGTGACCCCAACAGTCAAGATTCGTCGACTCTGGTCAGTCGCATCTTTGAATCGTTCAGCGTGCTGCTGTTCTTTGCCTTGAACTTACACCACTTCATGTTGCTGGTCATCGACCTGTCGTTCAAGCGAGTGATGACACATGTTGGACTCATGGAACTGCCCACCGAAGGCTGGGTGCAAGCCTACGCCGCCTGCACCGACTGGGGATTGCTGATCATCGCCCCCATCTTAGTTCTGTTGATGCTGGTCACGGTCATCTTGACCTTCTTGATTCGTGCTGCGCCTTCGCTGAACTTGTTCTCGATTGGAATGCCCCTGCGAGTCGGTTTGGGAGCCCTGCTGCTGTGCCTGTTTAGCCCGATAATCTTTGCTGCGTTGGAACACTACATGTATCGCGCTAAAGAAGAAGTCGAATCCCTGCTTTCGTCAATGATGGGATAAAACAGTGGCTGAGAATCAATCGCAGGAACAAGATCAGAAAACCGAACAGGCCACTCCTCAGCGTTTGCGTAAGGCACGCGAGGAGGGCCAGATCGGTTACAGCTCTGAAGTCCTGGGCGGCGTGATCGTCCTGACCTGCGTGCTGTTTTTCTGGCTGTCCGGCTCCTGGTTCTTTGGCACCCTTCGCAATAGCATCGCCGATCGCCTGACCTGGTTTGAGCTGCCAATCGAATCACCGACCATGCTGATCCAGTTGCTCTCCGCAGAGACCCTGCGTGTCGGTGGCGCAGTATTGGGATTGCTGATCCCGGTGTTTATAGCCGCCACCGCCAGCGGATTGCTGCAGACCAACTTTAACTTCAGCACCAAACCGCTGGAAATCCGCACCGACAAGTTGAGTCCTGTGGAGGGATTCAAACGCATCTTTTCCAGCCGCAGCGTTGTGCGTGGAGCCTTATCGATTGCCAAGGCAACGTTGATCATTGTGGTCGCACTGGTCGTGAGCTACAACCAAATCAACAATATTCTCAACAGCGGCCTCGGCAGCATCTCGCAGTTGTTTTCTTTTCTTGCCACGATGGTTCTCTATTGCTCGCTGGCGATTGCTGGAACCATGGGCGTGACCGGTTTGATCGACTTGGGTTTTCAAAAATGGAAACACCTTCAAGACATGCGAATGAGTCGTCGCGACTTGAAAGACGAAAACAAATCGACCGAAGGTGACCCGCTGATTCGTGCTCGGATCAAGCAGATTCAAGCGGAAATGGGACGCCAACGCATGCTCAGCAAAGTTCCAGAAGCTTCCGTTGTGATCACCAACCCGACTCACTTTGCAGTTGCCTTGAAGTTTGACCCCGAAAACATGGATGCACCCATCGTGGTTGCCAAGGGAGCGGACCATCTAGCCCAGAAGATCATCGAAATCGCGAAAGAGAATCGCGTCGCTGTGGTGCAGCGCAAACCCATCGCTCGATTCTTACACGCACATGTTGAACTCAACCAGCCGATCCCCTACGACTTGTATCAAGCCGTCGCAGAGATCCTGAACTTCGTTTACCAGAGTCGCTCGCTAGTCTAATGGTCCGCTAACCTGGGCTCGCGCTCGGCCAGAACCCATGCGTCAGTTCTGGTAACGCAGCCAAGACGCAAACTCGGTTCAATCCTCGTTGTCGCGTGTCAGATGCCCGCTCTTGGCAATCGCGATCAACAACCACACCATCACGGACATGCTGCCAACGACGCCAAACAAACCCAGCATGCTCATTGGCCCCGAATCAAACGACAACACCCTGAGATGCATCAGCGGTTTCACGTCTCGTGCAAGCATCAAGGCCGATCCCATGAAGACCGCGCTGGCCATCATCCCCAACACCAATCGGTTAATCGATGGACTGAGACGTTTGTGTTCCAAGTGAATGCTGGTTTCACCGCGACGCACCATTTGCAACAAAGAGACCACTTCGGCTGGCGCCGTCGCCAGGAACTCTTCTGCTTCCAGATAGATTCGTCGCACTTGTCGAAAGCGGCGTCGAGGGCTCATCCGCCGCAAGGCTGACTTGCGGGCCATCTCCTGGATCACTTGCAGGGAATCAAAACTAGCCCCCAGCTCGCTCATGGTGCCTTCCAAGGAGATCAACGTTTTTAACAACAGCGCGGACTGATTGGGCAGTTTGATCGAGTGGTAATGCAACAGTTCCGTCAAGGCAGTCAACGCTCCGGCAAGATCGAAGCGATCCAGAGATTGCTGCCCGTAAGTAGCCACAAAGTCAGCGACATCGTTGGCCAGCGCAGACTGATCCAACTGGGCCGGAGTCTCGCCGACGCGTTGAATCAAACGCGTCAATCTGGATTGGTCTGCTTCGCTGATTGCGATCACCATGGACTCGATGGTTTCGCGCAAGTTCTCATCCAGACGCCCACTCATCCCGAAATCCAGAATCCCCAAGCGCCCATCCTCCATCAGGATCAAATTGCCCGTGTGGGGATCAGCTTGATAGACGCCTTCATCGAAAATCATGGACACGTAAACGCTGGCAATCTGTTCTGCAATCTGCTCGCGCTGTTGCTCCGACAAACCCTGATCGAATTCAAAGGTCGGCGACTCGTTAGCTGGCGACTCGTTAGACGTTGACTCATCCGTGGGTGTCTTTTTAGCTGGCGACTTTTGGGCCAGACAGGAAGCTAGGGATCGACCGCGCAACTCCTCCATCACCAAAATCCGTTTGGTGCACAAGTCACTCAATGGCTGGGGCACCACGACGACTTCGGAATGCTGCTGCATCCAACCGGAGAAGAACTCCAAAGACTGGCGTTCACGTTCAAAGTCAAGTTCACGATGAATGATCGGAGCCAACTGCCGAACCACGTCCGTCGGTCGCCACGCGGCCATCACATCCACACGCTCTGCCAGCACGGCCAGTCCCCCCAGGACTTCGATATCCTGCTGCACCGTCCGCTCAATCCCGTGGCGTTGCACTTTGATCACCACCGCTGTTCCATCATTCAACGTCGCGCGATGCACTTGCCCGATCGATGCTGTGGCTAATGGCTCAGGATCAATGAATTGAAAGTGCTGCTCGTAGTCGTCACCCAATTCACCGGCCAGCGTCTGACGCACTTGCTCGATGGTGTCCGGTTGCACGTCCACCCGCAAACGCTTTAGCTCTTCACTTAATGCAACCCCTACCAAATCAGGGCGACCGGCCAAGACCTGGCCGAGCTTGATGAAGGTCGGTCCCAGTTCGGTCAGGGCCAGCCTGACTCGCGTCTCACGAGTGTATTCAGCTAACGGATGACCACCCTGATCTTTGAACCAACGACGAAACGGAACGCGGTCATAGTGACTCAACCAGTCCGCCAGCCCATAGCGACGCAAGACGGCCAAGATCTCACGCCAGCGTCGCAGGTTTCTGTACAAGCTGGGGATGGTGGAAATTTTCATCGAGTACGCTGCCAAAACCGGCGGCTAAAACACTAAAAACGGACGACAACGGGGATCGAACAGGACAGAGTCAGCCAAGCATTCGCCAAAGGTCGCTCTCTGGACCGCTGGACAGCATCATAAGCTAATCGAACCAGAGAGCCTTTCCAAAGGGTCTATCAAGCATTGCCTGCTGAATTATTGGCTGCTGAGCGATTGCTTAACGCATGAGCAGCGATGAATTCCGGGAAATCCGAGCACGCGGTGCTTTTTGCTAAACAACTGACTGTTCGAACAGAATCAGTTACACTGGCTTCGCTTGATGGCCGAAACCATCCCGCACAGGACTGCCTACACTGTGCTGCCTACAATGTGCTGCCCACACAGGACTACCAGCGCTGCACTACCAGCGCTGCACTACCAGCGCTGCACTACCAGCGCTGCACTACCAGCGCTGCACTACCAGCGCTGCACTACCAGCGCTGCACTACCAGCGCTGCACTGCCAGCGCTGCACTGCCAGCGCTGCACTGCCAGCGCTGCACTGCCAGCGCTGCACTGCCAGCGCTGCACTGCCAGCGCTGCACTGCCAGCGCTGCACTGCCAGCGCTGGGACCGGCGGCTCCCTCGTTCCGTTGTGGCGACTGCCGATCGCATCGAATCGCTCCAGACGGACCACGCCAAGGCTTGGTTTCGCTGCCCGTTGAACCCGTTTGCTCTTGTCGCCAGTTCGTTCTTGTCGTTCTCCCCTCATTGACGCACCTCATGACCGAAGCTCCACCCGTCGCAAATCAAGACGCCATGCCACCCGATCCAGCCGGCAATGGGAACGCAGCGGAAGGGACTGCGTTGGTTGCTGAACTCTCCAAACGAATCATTGGCAATGTAGAACATGCCATCGTGGGAAAACGCAAGCAACTGGTGCTTTCATTGGTCGCCTGGCTAAGCGGTGGTCATGTGCTTCTGGAAGACGTTCCCGGGGTCGCCAAAACCATGCTGGCACGAGCCTTGGCCAGTAGCGTCGGCTGCGATTTCAAACGTGTGCAGTGCACGCCCGATTTACTGCCCAGCGATGTCACCGGCACATCGATTTTTAACCAGAAGAAGTCCGAGTTTGAATTTCGCCCCGGACCCGTGTTCACGCAAATCCTGCTGGCCGATGAAATCAATCGCGCCACACCACGGACTCAAGCTTCATTGCTCGAAGCGATGGCAGAAGGCCGCGTGACCGTGGACGGCACCACGCATGATCTGAAACCACCGTTTCTTGTCATCGCCACGCAAAACCCGGTCGATCACGAAGGCACGTTCCCGCTTCCCGAAGCCCAGCTCGATCGCTTCCTGATGCGTTTCTCGCTGGGATACCCAAACCTTGAAGAAGAAATGCAGATGCTGGAGATGTTACAGCATCAGCATCCCATCGATCGCTTGCAACCGGTGGCGACGGCCCAGCAACTGATTGCCGGCCAGCAAGCGATCAAGCACATCCATGTGGCGCCCAGTGTGCGACAGTACATGCTGGAGTTCATTCAGCAAACCAGGCAGCATAGCGACCTGGCGCTTGGCGGCAGTCCCCGCGCGAGCGTTGCACTCTTTCGCTGTGGCCAAGCCATGGCAGCAATTCGGGGACGCAACTTCGTCGCCCCCGATGACATCAAACGCATCCTGCCCGCAGTCATGAATCACCGCGTCATTTTGCGTCCAGAAAGTCGCTTGCGGAAAATCACTGCCGACACCATTCTGCAAGACATCATCAGCGAGATCGCCGTTCCAACGGTGTGATCTCGGCTGTGGTGCCGAGACTCCGTTCTGGCCGGCATGCTCGGCGAACGATCACGCCAACGCTGGATGTTTTGGCGCGCTCTTCAACGGCTAACGCGACGCTTATCAGCTCACTTTCCCGCCTTCTCTGCGTTGAAATTTCTGCAATCGCGGCGGTGGCTGTCATTCGCTAAACTGACTGATTAGACCTCGGCATTGATGCCGCTTTTCGTCGCTCTTGGCAGATGGAACATGACTCCGACGCTTCATTCTCGCACGGGCAGCCCCAGTGGTGGCATTCCCAACCCTCGCGGCCCCAGTCGTGGCAAGCCCGTGAAGGATTCCCCCGCGATTGACAGGCTGAGTTTCCTAGAACGCGCCCTGTTGTTCGCCAAGCTTTCCAAGATCGCCTATTCACCACCCGCGCAGGCCGGGCTGCAAGCACGGGAACTGGGCTTCGGTGACACTCTGTTCTTTGATCGTGACGGGGCTCAAGCGTACCGTTTTCAGAACGCAGTGAACTGTGTCATTGCCTTTCGTGGCACCGAACCCAAACAGTGGAATGATCTGGCCGCGGACGCCAAAGTTCGCACCGTGCTCAGTGAACTCGCTGGCAAAGTCCATCGCGGCTTCAAGCGCGAAGCCGACGACCTGTGGCCATTGGTTGAAACCTCGATGCTGCGCAATTCCAAGCAGTTGTATCTCTGCGGTCACTCACTGGGTGCTGCGATGGCGACCATCTGCGCCCTCCGCTGCGTTGAGTCACACATCCCCAGCCATCCCGCGGAACTGTTTACATTCGGCAGCCCACGAATTGGCAACAAACGCTACCTCGCCAGCGCGCCCCTGAATCACTTTCGCTTTGTCAACAACAATGACATCGTTGCTCAGGTGCCGCCCCTTTGGCTCGGCTATCGGCATTCGGGCTGCGAAGTCTACGCCAATCGTCAAGGCAAGCTCATCCGCTTGGACGACACCGCGCGACGCCGCGACCATTGGCATGGTTTCGTACGCGGTTTAAAGCGAGGCAAGTTGGACCATTTCGCTGATCACTCGATCGACCACTACATCACGATCATTGATCAAGCGCTACAACAGCAAACCAGCAGCCAAGACCACCCCATCAGCCACCGTCTCCATCCGCCGCATTGACGTTTGCCACGGTTTTGACGGGCCACAACGGTGCGTCCCCAAATAGCCCTTCCCTCCGAGAGGGCCGGACGGCATGTCGTGGTGGCCCGCTGATGATTGAGACGATGGGCGAGCCCGAAACCGGGTCGAATCTCAATGGCCGGCCGGGGAGGGTTTCGGTGTGGCTGCATTGCAGTTGGCGTTGCCAACCACTTCAGTCACGGTAGGAACGGCCGTTTCCGGCCGCCCCCCGCAT
>CP036272.1:2696457-2783085 GCA_007745635.1 Stieleria bergensis | reverse complement strand
TCGGTTACCCTCTCTGCACCTCCGATGGAGGCCATAGCAGTTGGCTAGACTTTCTACGTAGGACACTTTCATTCCCTATCTCAATCCGGTTTTATCCCGGCACTCCCCTCACCTCGCTTACGCTCGACTCTCCCGCAAGCGGGAGAGTGAAGTTTATTGGTGCGTGCAAGCACGGCGACCTACTGTTTTGCCATTCGCCACCCCCTATCAGCAAAACCCTCCCGCTTGCGGGAGAGTTCAGGCAACGAATCCCATCAGCCGCATTGACGTTTGCCACGGTTTCGCCACGCGGACTGTTGCAGCAAAAACACCGGGCCTAACGGCCAATGCAACACGCCACAGCGGATTTGCACCGCTCAGACCCCAAAATCCCCGTCGATGGGCTAGCTGCTACCTGCCCAATGCTTTTCCATGGGGCGGTACACGACAACCAGCCAGGAAACGCTAGAATACAGACTGACTAACACCCTTTGCTTGCCAATTCACTCCCGTCGCTGCGGGAGATTCACGCCGAGCGAACCGTGCTGCTAGCTGTTTCCAACTAGCGCAACACCGATTCCCCTCCGAGCTTTTCGGAGCATCCACTGAACGCATGACAGTACCACCTTCCTCCACCGATCAGTCATCACCAGACGACACCCCAGCGCTGCCAACGCATCTGGAGGTCGATGGGGTGCGTTTGAAGCTTGCCAAGCCGCACGTGGGCGTTGCCCGCTGGATCGGCCAGGACGAAGTCTTGCAGCAACTGCTGGCCTGTTGGATCTCATTGGACCAAACCGACTTGCCTCTCACGCCGCGCCTGGTCGGTGCCCCCGGTGTTGGCAAGACGCAACTGGGAATTGCCGCCGCGATGGCTCACGAGCGACCGCTGTTCATCTATCAATGCACCGCCGACACGCGCCCCGAAGACTTGCTGGTCACGCCCGTGCTAAGCCAGGATGGCAAGATCGCCTATCACGCCTCACCGCTGGTCACCGCGATGCTCGTTGGCGGCGTGTGCATTTTGGACGAAGGCAACCGGATGAATGAAAAATCCTGGGCGTCCCTGGCACCTTTGTTTGACAACCGGCGTTATGTCGAATCCATCGTCGCGGGCATCACCATTGATGCCAACCCAAGCTTCCGCGCAGCGGTGACGATGAATCAAGATGAGTCAACATTCGAGATCCCCGACTACATCATGAGTCGGTTGCAACCGACGCTGCCAGTGGGATTTCCCAACAAGCAAGACGAGATGGCGATCTTGCAATACCACCTGCCATTCGCCGAACCGGAAATGCTGGCCATGACGGTGGAGTTCTTGCAGCGATCACATTCGTTAAAACTTGAATTCTCGCCGCGCGACGGCATCAATCTTCTGCGTTATGCGTTAAAACGAATTTCGCAAGACCCGAAACATCCACTCAGCCGTGATCAGGCTTGGCAGGAAGCCCTCAAGCATTGCCTGGGGGAAGACGCCATGGACTTGGAACAGATGTCGCAGCGCCGCCGCCGCACCCTCGGCGGTGACGCAGTTCCCCTGGGGTTAGCGGACTTATTCTTTGACCCCGACGATCCAATGCACCCCGACCTCGATGAAGTCGATGATAATGAGGACGAGGACGCCGATTTCTAGATCCACTTCAACATCGCTGAACTGAACATGTCACAAGCAGCGCCAAGATCGAAGCCAACATCCAAGCCAACATCGACCGCTCACACTGCTGGCCCCGTGCACGCGAACCCATTGACCCCAACCACCACGCCATCTACCGAACCACCGCTGGCCCGCCCCATCGCAGTGATTGACATCGGCGCCACTGCGATCCGTATGGCCATTGCGGAAATTGATCAACAGGGACAAGTCCGAATACTTGATCGCCTGGTCCAACCGGTACAACTGGGCCGTGACACTTTCTATGCTCGCAAACTGTCACGCAAGAGTATTGAACAGGTGGTCAGTATTCTTGATCAATACCAACGCGTGCTTTCCGAATACGGGATCACCAACACCGACGACATTCGAGTGGTCGCCACCAGTGCGGTCCGCGAGGCCAGCAATCAACTGGCCTTCATCGACCGAATCTTCATCGAAACCGGACTCGAGATTCAACCGGTCGACGAAGCCGAGATCAACCGCATCACCTACATGGGGATCACACCCCAATTGCTGCCCAACCCCACGCTGGCCAACAGCAAGACAATGATTTTGGAAGTCGGCGGCGGCAGCACCGAGGTGTTGGTCGTTCGCAGTGGCAATGTCTTGGCCAGCAAGTCATTCCGCCTGGGTTCGCTGCGCATGCAGCAATCGACGGAACTGGCCCGGACGAGCGCCCATCAGCGCCGCGCGATGCTAGAAAACTTGATCAATCGCACGATCCCACAGATGGGCGAATACACGCGCCCCGGCACCCCCTTAAACATGATCGCCATCGGTGGTGACATTCGCTTTGCGGCCCGCCTGATCAACTCAAACGCTGCCACCCTTGCCGACGATCCCCCACCGGCGCCAGCGGGAACCTTGTCTCAGATCTCGGTCGCCGACTTGGAAGACTTGGCTGACGATGTCCTGCAGCTCAGCGCCGAAGCAATCGTCAAACGCTATCAAACAACCTTCGTGCAAGCGCAAACACTCGGACCAGCCCTGCTGGCCTACGTTCGGTTTGCCAAGCACATCAAGCTGACCGAGCTTTACGTCAGCGACATGAACCTGCGCGATGGGCTGCTGCGAGACATCGCCAGTCAAGGCACGTGGAGCGATGAATTCCGTAACCAAATTGTTCGCTCAGCTCTGTCTCTGGGGCGACGCTTTCAAATGGATGAAATGCACGCCCGCACGGTTGCTGAACTCGCCAAGAAACTCTTCGTGCAGCTTTCCGGCGAACACAAGCTGGGCGGTCGTCACGAAGTGCTGCTGTATGTGGCCAGCCTGCTCCACGAAGTCGGCATGCTGATCAACACCCGCAGTCATCACAAGCACACGCTCTACATCATCAAAAACAGCGAAATCTTTGGTCTCTCGAAAACAGAACTGCTACAGGTGGGGCTGATCGCGCGTTACTATCGACGCGCTTCACCACAAGCGTCGCACACGGAATACATGGCGCTTGACCGCGACCGCCGCATCGTCGTCAGCAAGCTGGCCGCAATCCTCCGCCTAGCCTCTGCACTGGATGACACGCGGACCGGACGCGTTCGTGATGTCGTTTGCGAAGTCACTTCCAAGCAACTGCTCATGACGCTTCCAGGCATTCAAGATGTCTCGATCGAACAGGTCGCCATCAAACAATTGTCGGGGCTCTTTCGTGATGTGTTCGGGCTGACGGTGGTCCTTCGTAACAGCGACCAATAACGTAACGGCAACCAATCACGCTGCAACTCGCTTGACGCGCTCACTGAGCGCGCCGACAGGCTATACTGGTCATCGCCACCTAGGCTTCCCAGCATCGGTGATGCTTCCCAGCGACGTCCAACGCCATGCCTTCAGCGTTTCACTGCCAGCATGGGACTGATCGCCAGCCTCGGACGCTGAACGGATTGCCACGGAACGGCTGAAACCGACCTGCCAGCCCAGTGATGCTCCTCCCGCCCGCTCTCCCTCATCCCAGCTTTACCATGCGTGTTCTTCCCTCGACGCTTCCACTTGCCCTCTTGTTTCTGCTGCCCTTTGCGGGGGCGTCAAACGGCCAAGGGCCGCCAGAGTTCCGCTTTGACATCACGGAGATTGATCAGATCGATGTCGGCTATGGCTTGCAACTCACCGACGTCAATGGTGACGGAAAAACTGACATCGTGCTGGCAGACAAGAAGACCTTCCAGTGGTACGAGAACCCCACTTGGAAAAAACACCTCCTTGCCGAAAACTTGACCCAACGTGACAACGTCTGCATCACGGCTCGCGACATCGATGGTGACGGCAAGTGCGAGATCGCTGTTGGCGGTCAATGGAACTATCGTGAAAGTGTCAAAGACGGCGCGGTGTTCTACTTGGATGCACCCAACGAGCGCACTCAAACCTGGAAACCCATTCGATTGCACAATGAACCCAGCACGCACCGGATGCACTGGGTAAAAACCGGCACGGACGCAAGCGGCCAAGCAACCTATCAACTGCTGGTCAAACCCTTGCGAGGCAAAGGCAGCGTGGACGGCGATGGTCCAGGGCTTAAACTGCTGGCCTATCAACGGCCACAGGATCCTACGCAGCCATGGAAACAGACGATCGTCTGTGACTTCCTGCACCTGTCCCATAATTTCCATCCAGTGAACTGGGATGATGATCCCGAAGAAGAAATCATTGTTGCCGCCAAAGAAGGCGTGTGGCACTTTGATCGTGTCGGCAACAAGTGGAATGCGACACAACTGACCGATCAATTCGCTGGCGAGATTCGCGATGGCCAACTTCCCAATGGCAAACGTTTCATCGTGACCGTCGAACCCAAACACGGACATCGCGCTGCGGTCTATGTTCAACCAGAAGGCAATGGCCGATGGGAACCGCTGAAGGTCCTGTCCGATCAACTCAAAGATGGTCACGCCCTGGCAGTGGCAGATTACCTAGGAGTCGGCTCCGACCAAATCGTTGTGGGTTGGCGAGCGATGAATACTCCGGGAGTTCCTGGCATTCGCTTATTCACGCCCCTGGACCAGCAAGGCAAAGCGTGGCGTGAGACCATTGTCAGTGACGCTCGCGTTGCCGTTGAAGACATCAAAGCAGCAGACGTGAATCATGATGGAAAAATTGACATCGTTGCGGCGGCTCGGCAGACCAAGAACTTGGTCATCTTCTTTAACACCACTAAGTAAGCCTGATGTTGGTTGCTGAAGTCGATTGGGTTGCCTGGGCCCAAACCACCGGCTGGATCCTGGTTGCGATCGCGCTGTTGCTGATGCTGGTGGTTTCGTGGCTGACAAACTTGGTCGGCTTGCCG
Source organism: Stieleria bergensis (assembly GCA_007745635.1). Classification (GTDB taxonomy): domain Bacteria; phylum Planctomycetota; class Planctomycetia; order Pirellulales; family Pirellulaceae; genus Stieleria; species Stieleria bergensis. The sequence goes on along the minus strand of CP036272.1, from coordinate 2,778,175 downwards.
GGAAACTGGTTGGCTGTGCTGATGATCCTGGTCTACGTCATCCTGGGACCAACCGACAGCCGCTTGAGCGTTGGTTGGATCGTGTTTGCCGTCTGTGGACTGCTGGCCGTTGCAGGTGAAGTGGTTGAATTTCTCTCGGCTGCTGCGGGTGCGAAAAACGCGGGCGCCAGTTTGAAGTCCACGGTTTATTCCGTAGTCGGCTCGATCGCCGGAGCATTTCTGGGTGCCTTTGTCGGCATCCCCATCCCCGTGATTGGCCCGGTGATCGCGGCTTTGCTGTTCGGTGGCCTAGGAGCCGCTGGCGGGGCGATGCTGGGCGAGTGGACGGACGGTCGCCAATGGAAAGAAAACGTCAGTATCGGCAAGAGCACCTTCCTTTCCAAAACCTACGGCACGCTGGGAAAGTTCGCTCTCGGTGGCGTTATTCTCCCGGTATTCCTGGTCGCCTTGCTGGTTTGATCTCACCCCGATCGGTGGACCGATCACAGCCATGACTGACAGAGCGAAACAATCCAGTTAGACTTGGGCGCTCACTCACTGACGACGATCCACAGCGACCAACCGATCGTCACCTTCACAACACCTGATGCTCGCATCGCGTCCGCACCAGAAACCATTGCCAGCCGAGGCTGATTTCACCATGATCCGTTCCCTAGACTTCCCGTCCCTCCGCCGTTTGTCTTCGACACTGGCTGCCGTCGCATTGCTGGTCTGCCTTGGCTCTGTCCAAGTCCAAGGCGAAGAATCCGGCGAATGGGTGTCGCTGTTTAACGGTAAAGACCTAACCGGCTGGACACCCAAAATTCGCTTCCACGAAACCGGCGACAACTACGGCAAGACGTTCCGAGTCGAAGACGGGCTGTTAAAAGTTCGCTACGACCAGGCGTCTTATCCGGAATTCAAAGAACGCTTCGGGCACCTGTTTTACAACAAGCCATTCTCGCACTATCGCCTGAAAGTCGTTTATCGATTTGTTGGCGAACAAGCCAAAGGTGGTCCCGGCTGGGCATTGCGAAACAGCGGCCTGATGCTGCATGGCGAATCGCCGGCGACGATGTCGGTCGACCAAGACTTTCCGGCATCCATCGAAGTTCAATTGCTCGGTGGCGACGGCAAAAACGAACGCACCACGTCGAACCTCTGTACGCCGGGGACCAACGTTGTCAAAGACGGCAAGCTCTTCCTGCCTCACTGCACCGGCTCGGACAGTCAAACCTATCACGGTGAACAATGGGTGACGGCCGAAGTGGAAGTCCGTGGCAACGAGTTAATCCGTCACCTCGTCAACGGCGAAACGGTCCTTCAGTACATCAAGCCTCAACTGGATGATCGTGACCAACACTCCGTCGAGTTAATCAAAAAGAACGGTGGCAAAATGCTTTCCGGCGGCACCATCTCGCTTCAATCGGAAAGCCATCCCTGCGATTTCAAATCCGTCGAGATCATGGTGCTCGAACCCTAATCGAGTCCCCTTACCGCACCCACCAATCGAAGGTGCCGTGCTTGCACGCACCAATCTGTCCCGTGCCGTGCTTGCACGCACCAATCTGTCCCGTGCCGTGCTTGCACGCACCCATCTGTCCCATTTCCCCACGCGAACCCACCGGGCACCTCATCCCCCACGCTCACACCAACTCGCTTGTGGTCCCCAAACGATTCCCCGCGAGCCTAACACCTCTCACCAACGCTGCTCGTAAACAATGTTTGGATTCCTAAGCGGACCCAAGAACGATCGCCCGTATCGACAACGATACGCCATGTGCTGCAGCATGTTGAAACGACAAGCTGGTTTGCGTGCGCTGCCCTTCGTCAGCTACGAAGCTCTGTTCGCGATCAGTATGGCGATTGACGATGGCCTGTTACCCCAGCCACCGGAATCCACTGCCACCTGCTGCAAGCTACGCAGTTCCGTCTGCCAACAAGCCTTCCAGCAATCATCAGAAACCGACGCCCGGACGCTGGAGGCTGCACTCCGTTACTTTGCCGCGTTTTCAGTGCTGCTGGCGGAGACCAAGCTAAAAGACGATGTGAGCGACTCCCGTTCACCGTTAGCCTGGCTGGGCTTGAGAGTGTTACGCAAGCAGCGCAGAGACGCAGCAAAGGAACTTCGTCAGATCGATGAAAGGAACTTCGTCAGATCGATGAAACGATCTTCGATCAACTTGAACAAAGCTTTGCGACTCAAGCGGTGCTTGAATCGAGAACGTTACGCGTTGATTTGGTTCAATCGGTTAAACCAACCGGCGATGCCTTTGCAGCCGTCTTCGGATTGCTGCCAAAATTGATTGCCCAGCAGCAACAGCAACCAGTTGATCATCAACAGATCGAGCGTTATCAAAACGCTGGACGCTTGGTCGGTCAAGCGCTGATTGCCTTTGACTGTGCGGTCGACTTTGAAGCCGATCGTCGCCGCGGGCACTACAATCCGATCGCCGATCACGAGGGATTAGCACCGGCTTTCGAGTTTGCGATCCAGCAGATCGTTGGACTGGGATTCCTGTTGGGTGGCAAAATGGGATCCGGTTCTCAGCAGAGCGTTTCGCTCAACATTGTTGGCGATCGCATTCAACGGATCCGGGAACGCCTCGATGCGATGGTTGGTAAACAGCCTCGCAACCTCAGCACGGCCAAGCCACGTCGCCGTCCATTGCTGCTTCCATTGCGGATGCAACAGGGTGATTGCGATTGTCTCTGTGCTGGCTGTGACGGTTGCTGCACGGGCTGTGAGAGCTGTGGCAGTGAGGCAGCCTGCGAAGGTTGCGGCGCATCGATGCTCTGTTGCACCTGCGGCAATGACTGCTGCTTTTGGGTTGATGGGCCAAGTCAACGCAAGCGATCCGTCAATTACCACAACCTCAATCCACCGACGAGCAGAGAGACAACATCGCAGCAGAGCGGAGCAGGGCAGTCAACCGCCCATCCTGACGGCACAGAGATCATCGGCCAGCGAGTTCAGGTCCGAGTCCCCTTGCAGCCGTTCGGAACCGTGACGTTACCCGATGGGCAAGAAGTCGCGGCCAAGACCGCAGGAGCCGTGATTGAGCGGGACCAATGGGTGGTGGTGATCCGTCAAGAGACCTTTGGTTTATTGGTCAGTCCGGCGGAGCCAAAGGCCAGCGAAGCAGATCCACTCAGCTAGTCCACTCAGGCCTTTCCCGCACTGGCAAGTCGATCGAGTCCCAGGCAGGCATTGGTGAACCTTGCAGCGAGTCCAGTGTCTATCGAACGTGGGATCATCTGTCGCTGTCCGGGCAGGAAGTTGGGCGCGGCGTTGTCAAAAGACGGGGAAAATCCCGATAAATCCGTCATCCGAGAGTTCAACCGCGCCAGAAAATCGAAAACCGAGCAAGAGGGCTTGCACAGGCAAACACAGACATTAGAATCCTGCTTTCCCAAAGCACCCCTAGCTCAACTGGATAGAGCATCGGTCTACGGAACCGAAGGTTAGAGGTTCGAATCCTCTGGGGTGTATTTCTAAAGCCAGTAACCATAACGGTTTCTGGCTTTTTTCGTTTCCGGCACTTCCGCTTCGCATTTTGCAATCCTCAAAAATCCTCAAATCTGTACCGACTTTTGGTGCGTCGAGGATTTCGCTGGCGCAAAAACGAACGGCAGTCGGGTAACGACTGCCGTTCATGGATGACCGCATTGCCAAGGGCGAGCCAATTCAGCCTGTCTGATCTCGGCGGCGAAGTTCACCGCTCAGCCGTTCGACTTCGGCCCAATCTTCTTCTCGGTACGCCTGCTCCAATTTGGCGACGAGTGGATCGACCACCTTGGGCGTGTAACCGTAGCGGATCAACACATCAGTTGGCAGGCTGGTGGCGATTCGCTCGAACATCCGATTGCTCTTGGCACGGAATTGCCGCTCTTGGTCCGTGGTGTAATGGGTCGCCATCACCCTGAGATTCACGCAAGCGTCCTGGGCGACTTTCTGATTCTCGGCTTCGCCATCCACGGCTCCTTGCAGGCCGGTCTTGCGAAAGACGTGGACACAAGCACCACCGTTCGGTTGGTTCTGGGACCAATCGACGATGCGGTGATAGAACCAGTCGCCGAAATTGCCAGGAGCAAATTCGGTGCGGACTCGTCGGGCGGTGGCCGGTCGCCTGCCTTGTAAGAGATGTCGCCGAAGCTGATGTGGATATGCTCCGAAAACGTATTCACTGTCCGTCTTGATTTGGAGAAGCTCCTCGTAGAGCCGACCAGGTATCCGAAACCACTTACGAACCCGCCACTTCCCCAAGATGTCAAAGTGAATCTCGTCGTTGACGACTCGCAGTTCGCTCCACTTCAGGGATGAAATTTCCTTGCGTCGAGCACACGACCAAAAAAAGGTCTGTGCCGCCAAGCGAGCGACAGTGACGGAAGGGAAGTTTTGCTCAAAGTAGTCGAGAACGCTTAGCAATTCATCAGGACTGAACTGTCGCACTTCGACGGGCGATCTGTCTTCGACCCATGTGAACTGGTCCCACGGGTTGATCGTGAGCAACTTTCGAGGCGGCACCACATTGCGGACACACTTTTTGCCTGCGTTTAGATTGGCTCGCTCAAAAGCGGCACGCAACGCAACAGACCATTTCAACACTGTCGTCAACGAAAGTCGCTCGATGCTTTCGTCTGAAATCTTCTCTTTCCGCCGCTCCTCATTACCGTATTGGACTCGCCAGATTTTCGGAAGTCTCACGGCCTCATCCTGGAATCGGGCACAGTCGTCCGCAGTGGCGAGCGAAATCGGAGAGACACCGGAAATCGTCTGGAACGCAGTGATAGCTTCGAGGCACGCATCCACGGTGCCAGCGGTTGCTCCAATCCTCTTGTAATGTCGTCGTTGGATTTCAACGAACTCGTCGTCCGACATCGAGGCGGATTTAGAATCAGGAAGCTGCCCACCATTCGAGAGCATCCGTTCCACCGCTTTCACTGCGGCATCGTAAGCTCGCTCTTTCGTCGATTTACGAGTCGGTAGCCCCTTCCAGTAAGCATGCCACGACTTCTCCCGGCCCTTCGGCGGGAACATTGTCACGGCGTAGGCGATACCATCGACGTAGAGAACGATCTTCTTCTTTTCCTTCATTCGCTTACGAGGCATCTTTGTACTCCTATCTTTCCTCAATCCATTGGTCGATTCTGTCCTTCCAGAACCGCCAATAGTTGCCGTCACCTGAACCAGGACAAATACAGGACTTTGGGATTTGGCCATTGCGAGCCATTTCACCGATCCAGCGAACGGATCGACCTAAACGTTCCGCTACATAGCTGGATGTAACAGACGCCCGTTTTGGAGGATTGACGTGATCAGCGATCCGCTGAATCTGTCGATTGTTCTCTTCGATAGCAATCACCAGACGTTCTAGGATCGAATGCAACCGCCCCGACCCCTTAACTCCAAAAGCCCTCCAAAAGGAAACGGTGGCACCGCATTCGAGGACGAAGTTTTTTCGGTCAATGACGAGAACGCCATTCACATAACAAAGCAGATTGGGCTTGAGATTGAGAACTTCGGCCAACGCCTCCTCGATCTGGGTAATTGAAAACCCAGCAAGATCGAGTTCGACTTCATTCGGGCCGTGTTGAATCAGATTTGTCATTTTGCTTTTCCTTGAGTGTTGATGTGTAGCTACTTTCGTCGAACGACTCTTCGACTCGCTGCATCTGCCGGATTGTTCTGTCTTGCCTCTCATGGAATTGGAATTTTGCCTCCGGTGAATTAATCTCACCCCCCGAGGAGAATTCTGATGACAAAAAAACGACGATCTTTCACCGCTTCACAGAAGGCTGATGCGGTTCGCAGGCATCTTAAAGACCAAATTCCTGTCTCGCAGATCGCTGACGAGATGCACGTCCAGCCAACGATGATCCACAACTGGATCAATTCCGTGCTTCAACAGGCTGAACGCTCTTTTGAGTCGCCGCGATCGACGAAGGCTGAAACGTCCAAGCACGATGCCAAGCTCCAGAAGATGCGTGAGAAACTCGACGCTAAGAACGAAGTCATCTCTGAGCTGATGGAGGAGAACATCCGCTCAAAAAAAGAAAATGGGGAGCTCTAACCGGTCGCTGGGTTCCTCACGATACACGAGACCAAATCGTCGATTACATCAACCATTGGACGAAACAAACTGAGCTGCCTGCAAAGCAACTGCTGCTGTGGCTTGGCTTGGCGGCCAACAAGTTCCACACCTGGAAGAAACGCTACGGAATGGTCAATGACCACAACGGAAAGATCCCTCGCGACTGGTGGCTCGCGGATTGGGAGCGGCAAGCCATTGTCGCGTTCCATGACAAGAATCCACTGGAGGGTTATCGCCGATTGACTTTCATGATGCTTGACGATGACATCGTTGCGGTGAGCCCTTCGACGGTTTATCGCGTTCTCAAAGCAGCGGGGCGTTTGGACCGCAAATCCGCGACCAAGTCGCTCAAAGGAACAGGCTTCAAACAGCCTAAAAAGCCGCATAGCCATTGGCATACCGATGTTTCTTACATCAACGTTGGTGGAACGTTTTTTTACTTGATCACGGTACTCGATGGCTTCAGTCGTTACATCGTGCACCATGAACTTCGCGAGTCGATGACGGAAGTGGATATTGAGATTGTGATTCAAGCAGCGCTGGAAAAACATCCCGGTGTGAAGCCCCGAATCATCAGCGACAATGGTCCGCAGTACATCGCGAAAGACTTTAAAGCATTCGTTCGCTTCAACGGTTTGACGCATGTGACGACGAGTCCTTACTACCCGCAAAGCAACGGAAAGCAGGAGCGATTTTACGGGACGTTGAAGACGGAGTGCATTCGTCCCAATCCGCCGCGAGATCGTGACGAAGCGGTCAAGCAAATAGCTGCTTATGTGTGTCATTACAACGAGACGCGTTTGCACAGCGGGATCGGTTACATCACGCCAGCGGACTGCTTGAATGGCCTGTCCGGCGAGATCCATGCAGAGCGTGATCGCAAGCTTGAAGAAGCTCGTTCACGCCGTCGCGAGCAAGCATCACTTGCAATCGCGAGCTGATGTGAGAGACTGAGAGAACTTGGTCGGAGGATAGGGCACTGGTGAGGACCAACCCGAGCGCCGTGCCAAGTGAAACGTCGAAGGGCAGCGGTGTCAGACGATGTCGCTACTCTTCCCTTCGATGTTTCCACAATGCGAAAAACCTTCGGGCAGGATGCCTGATCTTCACGGCAGGAAGCCGCCATCCTGTACTACTCGCCGGTTAGCAAATTCCAATTCCCGTTGAACCAAGACAGTTCTTCCCAGGCACGGAAGTGAATTGAACGTCGATTCCATGTTCTTTGGCCATTGCCTTTCTCACGAACACGTACTGCTTCTGCTTGGACTTGCCTTTTCGTGCCGCTCCCGCAGCATTCAGATTGTCCGTACAGATGAGCAATTTCGTTACGCCGTTCTTCGCCGCCCATTCAACCGCCTTCAAGTGAGCAAACGATTCTGCTTCGTTAGCCCATTGAATCTTTTTGTTGGTCTGTTCATGAAGAACTTTGCCATGCTCGTCAGTTACCACACATCTATAACCGTTAGTGCCTTTGATCAGTCTGCCGTTGTTCCCGACTCTCTTTTGCACTCGGTTCAGTGCAGCGTCGGTGTAAACAACCGTGAATCCGTCTTTTGTTTCTTCCATTGGTACATCTCACATCCGAGTTTCTTTTGGGCCATATCATTTGAGATCACCGAACATCGATGACTGGCATGGCCTGACACGGCTAAATACCAACGACCATCCCTTTTGTGAGCGTGATTTTGAGCGTAGCTACGCTCAGACGATCTCTGAGATCAGACGAAGTTTGAGTGCGGCAAATGCAGCATTTCCGTCACTGTTGAATTGCAAACAACTATTGAGAATTATCCATAAGCCTGTCTTCTCGCTACGCAATTCAGCCTAAAGCGATTTGGCGTCATCCTCATTTGGCCGATTTCGGTCGTTGTAGATTCCAGCGAGATTCTGTTTCCTTGATCTAAATCTCAGACTGACTGATTTCTTTTCGATCAGTCCTTTGCAAGCCCGAATCAACTTGTTCAGGTCGCTTCTTTTCTTTGACCTACCAGTCTCAATCCAGTCACAAACTAATTTTGAGTCTGTGAATACAGTCCCGCCTTCATCCACCAACTGAGCGGCTCGGTAGACGGCGGTGAGTTCCGCTTCGTTGCATGTCAGTCCCCGCTTGAGGATCGCTTGGCGTTCGATCAACTTGCCATGTGCATCGACAACGGTCCATCCACCGCCAGTTGGCGACGGGTTTCGTTTGAACAAGAAACCATCTGCGTGAAGTGTTTTTGGCATGATGACCCTCCACTTTATTGAGCACCAGCAGCGCATGCTGAAGCTCGGACTTTGATTTGAGCCATATTTGAGGGGGACGCCGTTACAGAAGCGTAAACATGGCAGTTGGCGTCAGCAGAGGATCGTGCTTTAACACAGATCGCATTTACCTGTTGACCAATTATTCTACTCGTGAAAAAAATCATCGTAAACTTGAGCGAGCAATTCGCTCAAAAAAGTTTTGGTGAAGCACTTGGGCCTATCTACGCTCAATCAATCCAAGAAACTTCTCGATATTTTTTGACGCCATCTCAACTGTTTGCACCTTCGCAAACTCAACAAAAAACGGCGTTTCGAGCTTTAGCTTAGATAAGCCGAATGCGAACGCTGCGTATCTCTAGCGAGAAGTTTACATCGTCAATTTTCGGGAATAGATATAGGGAGTGGCATCACCAATTTCCACCTTTCCACGAGTCCGCACCTATGAATCATCTTGATGCAATTCGAGAACGTCAAAAACTTGTCCGTGTGCGAGTTCGTGAGGTCGCCACAGGACGAGTGCCCTCGTTCTTTCTGTACGGTCCAGGCGGTCATGCAAAAAGTCACATGATCACCGATGAATTGAATGCAAACCTTGGCGACCAGTGGATTCATCACAATAGCCACATGACTGCGGCTGGACTCCGTGACGCCTTGCGTGATGCGCCCAATCGAATCCACTTCTTGGAAGATATGGAGCCTCTTCTTCGTGATCGAGATGCCGCTGGGATTCTGCGAAGTGCATGTGGCAGCGTGAAAGGAGGCGGTCGGACAATTACAAGTACGACGGCTCGGCAACAAATTCGATTCGATTTTACAGGAGGCATCATCATCGCCTCGAATGAAAGTCTCTCTAAACACGGGATTCTTGGCGCAGTTGCGAGTCGCATGAAGCCGATGCACTGGATGCTAAGTCAGGATGAGATCAAGGCAGTTATCAATGATGCCGTGGAGAAAGGTATCGAATGTGGCGGTCAGCGACTCGACCCAAAAGAAGCAGCGCACGTCAGAGATTTCGTTTTCAGTCTCATGGATGAAGGATACGAAATCGATTTGAGAAGCTTCTTCGATCACGCCGTGCCGAGCTACTTGCATTGGAAACACGAAAACGGCGTTTGTGAATTGCAACAGAAATTGGAACGCTTGAATCTGCCGCAACAATCGGATGACAAGATTGTTCATTGGCAAGATGTTGTTCGATCAAAATTGGCAGGCGAAGCGACAGTTGAAAGTCGTGACCAACGTCTTGCACGAGAACGTGCTATCGCTTGCGACTGCCACAAAGCAGCAGAGTCAATTGCTGATCGTCTTCGGCTTTGGGAAGAGAAGACCGGCTACAAGAAGCAAGCGTTTTACAATCGCATCAAAGAAGCGAAAGCGAGTGGCCTCTTTTGACGTATCTGTGGAATCGTGGAATGATGGACTCGATTGTTTCGACCGTGATTGCCATCGGAGTTTTCTGCTTTCGAGGCTATACTACATCCAACCTTCGCAAACCTTCTTCAACTGGATCGCCATCGTCTCCGGCGACCCCAAGCTGACGTGCTGAGTCGGCTTCTACATTGGCCCCAACAGAAAACCAGTTCTTCTGGTGAGCTGTGTCCAATCTAGTTTTCAGATTCTTTCTGCTTTCCACGCAAAAACGAATCCCAAACTACTACATAAATCCAAGGAGGAAGTCACATGAAACTTTTTTCAATCAAGGACGTGTCTCAATTGATCGGTATCGACGAGACACGCATTCATTATTGCCATCGCAGCGGCAGAGTGCCTGAACCGCAACACGTTGGCAACAGGCGGATTTATACACCCAAAGACCTCAAGCGAGTCGCTGAGTTCTTCGGTGTAGAAGCGAAACAGAAAGAACATGAGGAGGAAAAATGAATTATGAGTACAAATATTTAAACCTAACGCAACTTGGGAAGTTGTTCGATGTGACGAGTCACGTCTCAGGCAAGTGGCTGAAAGAACTCGGCCTTCGGAGTGCGGACGGAAAGCCATCTGCAAGAGCGTTCAATGAGGGTTTTGTTGTTCAAGCCGACAACGGTCGTGGTGGCTATTACTACGTGTGGCATCGTAAGAAAACCATCGCCGAACTCGAATCGGCAGGCCATCGACAAATCGATTCAACTGAGGCTGATGAAGTTTCGCTTCATGGTCCATTCGATTTGAGCAACAACGGGTCGAATGGATATGAAATTAAGAACAGTGATGGAGCGACTTGCGTTTGGCTTGTTGGAGAAGAGTTTCAGGCCAATCGACTTGTCAGCTTGATGAACTTAGCTCACAAGCGTGGGCATTTGTAAGCAGGTAAAGAAAAGCCCACCTGCGGCGTTGCCGCAGGTGGGCCGGGTACATTTCGCTCACATGGCGGTGAGCTTATCACAGAAAAGGATCACAATCCCATGACAGATATAGATAGAGTAAACGACGAGGAAAATGAGCGCAAGATCAATGAACTTTTTTTTCAAGAGCGAGTTGATGCGCTTCTGAAGAAGTTTCCTGACACACCAGTGCTTGAGCGGTGGCCGTTACGGGCGAGAACGGCAAGGTGGTGGAGACGATGCGAAAGTCGCAAGCCGAAGAAGGATGCAAAACCATCGGCCATCATTCGGCATCAGTACGAATTCACTTCAAGAACACCCCACCAGAATCTTCAAACTGGCAAGCGTTGGGAAACGACCGAAATCGAACAGCGATGGCGACCAGTCTGCGTCTACGATTACGAGTCGACTCGTGAGTTCAAAAAACACGCTCGCACCATTGCGACAGAGCAATTTTGGGATTTTTTCTGCCACTTTTCTAGCGAAGACTACCGAGTCGCATACACGGACGATGGGGCTAGTTCATGGTGTGGGAAAATTAAAGAAGACGAAGTCAGGGATCACATCAATGGAAAGCGTGATTTCGCTAGGAGGGCCAGCGAGAAAACGAGAAGTATCACGATTGACCATGACCTTCACGGCGGTTGTCGCAATGTCTTCATGAAGCAACTAGAAATTCTTCTGGATGATTTCTGGGGGACGGAAGCATGGCATATTCAGGCGAAACAAAAGAACGCCAATGGCGTTCACTTCATCAACGTCTGGCAGAATCCTTTCGACACAAACAAAGCGATTGCTGGGTTGCGGCAACGACTCATTTCGCTCGATGAAAAGTATCCAGAGCTTGCAAAAGAAGCTGAATCTAAAGACATGCACAGTTTCGCTTCAATGGAGATTCTGCCAACAAAGGGCAACGGAATGCGTCTGCCGCTTGCTTCAAGTCGGACGATGTTAATTGACCAACCTCTTCAACAAGTGACCTATCGAAAAAGGGAAGTACAAGATGTTGTCGGCTACATGAATTGGGTGCTTGCAGCAGTCAAAGGCCAAGCTTCAGTCATGCCAAAGGGCGAAGTTCAGGCGTGGATCGAAAAAGCCTTAAAACAAAGAGAAAAAGAAGAAAGAAACTTATCATCTATATTGCACCCCCATCAGAGCACCCCTTCTCCTGAAAAACCGGTTTCCAACAAAGCTGCTGCCCCAAAAACTGGCAAACAGAAGCAGAAGCGAAAAGCAGACTTTAAGGGAATGAAGGGAAAGAGTTGGAAACAAATCACGCAAGCATTGTCTGGCGAAATGCAAGCAGACAGTATCGACCATTGGATCAATCAGCTTGCACTGTACACGCCATTCAAGTTTGCGACTCCCGATGAAGCAGTCGCTTGCATCGAGAAGTTTGTCGATGAATTGCCCGACCAGTCTGTCTCAGATCGCTTGACATCAGGAAAGCGAGCCAGAGTCTCTGCAAACATTCGTATCTGCGTGAAGAACGCATTTAATGGATGGACAGGCCAACCACGGCCAGAGGAGACGAAGAAGAAGCTCACAGCAGTGTGGAAGCGATTTCAGTTAACAGGTCGTGATTTGTTCGACAAATCGACTTGGGGGAAATCTGGTTCAGCGTATGAAGTAAAGCTTGCACCTGACTTTGAGTGGACAGAAGAAGAGCTTGGACAACTTACTCAATTGGCCAACCTGCTGAGGACCAACATCACCAACTGCGATGAAGCAGTGCGGCATCTGATTCGCCTGATTCGTGTTCATTCAGAGGTCTCGAAGGACAAGATAAAATCCATATTGGAAACCGCAGGGATCAAATGCGGTAGCAAACGGGACGACAAACCGAAAGCAATCAAAAATTGGCTTATCGGGGCAAAGTGGATTTACGCAGAAGCAGCTTATGTTCCAAAAGTCCGGTGCTATCGATACGGACTCGGCAAAACGATGCGCATTAAGTTCCCGCCATTGGAAGCAGACGACAAGGTTTTTGCCGGTGAGGGAGAGAGCCTGGAAGAATTGACTGCTCGCTTCGAGAAAGAGAAGTCATCGCTGTTTTCGGCAGAGCCAGTTGGCGTTATTAACTGATTAGCCTGTTCGCTATTAGCCTTGTTGAAGTCAGAGCCATGCATCCGCCAACGGCGGATGTATGGTTGGCCCCAATCATGGCTGTTCCCCCTTGATCTATCTGCAAAACGCAGGGGGAACACATGCTCCGAAATTGCCACCGTGATTTCGCTGTAGTGCTGGGGACGTTTGCTTGGTCGCAGTAAATGACTCGTTGCGCATCACAAGCAGGGTGAAAAGCCACGGCTTGAGACTTGTCAGCTAGCTCAGCTTATCCACGCTGAAAAGAATCCTGAGCGACTTGCTGCGTTAGTAAACAATCGCTTTTTTCCGGCGTAGAATGACTTCAACTTATTAAGCACAGTCGGCTATCTCCGAGCAAACTCGAACGCCTTAGCGTTCTCCAATCCGCTCCCGCTGTGCATTGTGCGACACGACCACGTTGGTCGTGATCGTTTTCCATTTCATTTCTGGCGCTTGAGATATGCGCCGACAGCACTAAACAAGAAAGCTAATCCCATGACAAATGCGACCAGTAAATTTGCCCGACGTGAATCCTTGGCCTGTGTGGAGGAGATTCAACCCGACGTTGCACCAAAGAATCAACACTATCTCGTCAATATCAAAAAGCAGTACATTGCCTGCCGAAAGCAACTTTGCAGTAGTGAGGAGCAAAGAAGAAAAGTCGATTTAAGTGCCCAGAGAAAGAGCGAAGAGATCGAACATCTTAAACGCCAACTGACTCAGCAAGACAAACTCATAAATGACCACGAGGCGACAAACAAACGGCTAAGTGATAAGTCTGACGAAGCGTCTCGTAACTACGTGAGATTGGCTCGGACAGTAATGGAGGCGACTGCTAAGCAAGCTGCGGAATGTCTAGTAACTCACGCCAAACTGGCTTTGAGTCTTGGACTTGTTGAGCTTGGTCAAGTTCGCCACTCCGATCTGGTGTCAGATGACATTATCGACGAGTGTCTCGGCGTTTACATGTTCGCAGTGGGTGGCTTGATGCTGAGTCGTGGCGACCAGTTTATTGCGTTAGCCGACTCTGGTGTCTTTGTTTCTGCGTTCTGGGATTTCCCTCGTAGTGTGGTGAATTTTGTCGTCTTCACGTCAGATGAGGGACGCCCGTATGCTCTTGACGACGAGCGATTCGACAACATTGTTGAGGTCGGTCAACTGATCTATGATTCGGGCGACGCCAAATTCTAAAAATCAGCTTCAGATATGTCACTTTCCGTATTCAACTTTGCGATAAAGGTAAACGCTGACATAGGAGCAACAAGATGCTGGCTGTATTTACCAACCATCTCACCTACGGAGCCAACGATATTGAAGTCGATGTCGCAGGCTTCACTATTAAACAGATCGCACTGGCTTACGCCGAAACACTGAATCTCGATCCCGCCGCCGTCGCCTACGTCGATGTCGTTCGAGTCGATTCTAAATTTGTTGTTGAGGCAGGTCAGCGAATCGAATGGATGAGGGAATATGGAAGGAAGGGTGGCGACTTTTGGAGTGACCGAGAATTTCGTGAGCGATACTCAGTTGACGATGATGAATTTCAATGGTGCCTTAATAGTGGTTTGCAACCGTTGCGATCTCCATCTGGCAGACTTGCAATCGAGAATGCGGTAGCCATTGAAATGGGTTCAAGGCTGATGCAACTGCGTGTCGAGCGTGGAAAGAACCCTAGATTGAAATCGAAGTTTGTTGACGAGGACTCGTGTGCCATTGTTATTGGCGAGAAATCGGTTCACGTCGGCAACTGTAAAGAACTAAAGCTCTTCCGCCGCCTCTCGGCTCGCCCCGGCCAAAGAATTAGCTTGGACTCTCTCATGGAAGCGGGTTGGGGAATTGATACTCCTGTGAAATCTGCACTTCAGCAGTGCATTGCCCGACTTCGCAGAAAACTGCACGTAGCGGGAATGACCGAGTTCGTTATCGAAAGCGAGGTCGGATTCTACCGCCTCTTGGTCAATGAAAAGAATTCTTGAAGTGTCAGCGATTTGTCAATGCTGGCGTCAACGAATCGTCAGCCACCTTCGCAATGATTTGTGCATCGTGATCGAAAGTTGATCACGGACTGATTCAGACCTTACTAATCATGCGGAGAACCATAATGCTACATCTTCCAATCGAAAACACTTACTTGGAGAAACTTACCACTGGCGTCCAATGTCGAATCAACGGCGAACCTGTCACCGTCACGAGCGATGGCGAGTTCATCTACTACAAACACAACCGCTGCAAGATCATCGACACTCGTGACGACGGCACCCTAACCACATTCTGCTGTGCCTCGGATGGACAAGACTCTGACGAGTGTGAGGTCATTCATCCCGATCTGGTGTGTCGCATTAAACAGTCGCTCTATGAGCAGGACCAACTGTGCGAGAAAACCGTTGAGATGTACAAGCGAGAAATCGAAGCGGGCGAGGAACTGCCACCGATTGTCTTGGCAGACATTGATGGTGAGACCGTGATTGTTGACGGACTGCACCGAGTCAAAGCAATACAAGAGTGCGGAGTGACCCATATCAAAGGTCACTACAGAGTCAGTCTTCCTGCCGAGCAACTGTCGAAGCTTCGGAAGGACTTGAACCAGCACCATTTGAACAACTGACATCAGACACTAGCCACTAAAAACTGAAACTAAGAATTGGAGAATCAAAATGGGAATCACGATCCACTACAGTCTGAAGACTGACGAGCAAACAGAAGAAGAAGTTCGCAAGATCATTCACAACCTTCGAGAACAGGCTCTTGAGCTTGATCTAGTTAGCGTAAGCGACATTATTGAACTTACGGGTGAAGAGTGCGATCTAAGCACCTGCGACAAAGCGAATCGGACTTTGGTTACGCATGCTCGACTCGACATTTCAGGTGAAGATGAAGTCGAACTTTTGGCTCCCGCAAAGATCATTGGTTTCGTTGCCAACCCAGGTATAGGTTCTGAGGCATGCCATATGGCTCTTTGCAAGCGGGCAAACGGTGAATGGAACTTCCATGTCTTTTGCAAGACTCAATATGCGTCAGACGCAGGACATGGGGGCGTTGCCAATTTCTTGAAGTCCCACACTTCGGCAATCAAGTTGCTGGATTTGGCAAGTACAGCAGGGCTTGAAGTCACCGTCAGAGATGAATGTGGGTACTGGCAGCATCGTGACGAGGCAATCCTCAAAGAGTCACTGGAGACGATGAACAAACACATCGAAACAGTGGTCGAACGATTGAGCGAAGGCGATGGAAATTTGCTTCGCCTTAACTGACCAGCACGCTTTGCTGGTTGCGACGTTGAGCACGGTGCTCGGTCGCCTGGGATGCCGGTGCATCCTTTCCCAAGTTCATTTCCGAGTGCTTGCATGCGCTCGAAACAAGGAAGTTCCACCAATGAAGACGAAGCGAAAGAAGGCTGCGGAGAAAGATCGTCAAAAAGCTAGGAACCCCTTCGCCAACAACAAACCTCGAAAGTTTGACTTTGCTCGAAACTGGCGTCGAAGGATCGTTCCTTTGTTGGACGACTTGGCCGTCAAGCGATGTTTAGACTTTGGAATGATGTGATATTTCACTGATGGAAGAACGGGAAGACGGCTGGAAAACAAGAGCGTGGCTGTATCGTCACCATAACGGTCACCCCGACGATGTTATGACCGAATTAGACCAAGCACTGAAGCGAGCGTGGAAAAGGGTAGGTCGAATCGACAGCGAGATGCTTGCTGCGGCCATGATCGCAGAGTCCATCGACGATGACGGTGTGCCTCAACTCGTCCCATGTCACGTTCGACACGGCGACCTCGAATTTCGGAACGAAGTTCGTCTGGATCAACGAGGTCCAGCGAGCATTGAATGCTGCGAGACTGGCGACCGCCACGAGTTTTTCCTCAATTGAATTTGGCAATGGAGGCCAATATGAAAACTAGAACGAATTGCCCCGACTGCGGTGTTGAACCGGGTCAGCCCCATATCAACGAATGTGACGTGGAACTTTGTTCAAGCTGTGGTTTGCAACGAATCACTTGCGATTGCCAAGGTCATGTTCCTTTGAAATCGGTTTGGACTGGGGAGTGGCCTAAGCCAAAATCTGAGCTTGGTGAGGAACAATTTTTTGTCAACTACACCAGTATTCATGTTGGATGCGGTCAGTACGACCCAGTAACTCAGTTGCAGCTTGCTGATGAAAACACCCCGAATGATGAAATCATGAGCTTCCAAGAAGCAGCGGAACACCTGCTGTCGGAGCGATGGGATGAACTCGACGATTTGAATGAAGAACGACGAGTTGTGTTGGCAGACATCAGGGCGCTGAAAGAAGCTGCGACCTTCAAGCATTACGAAGAGCTTAGGCAAATGTATTCCGGAAGTGGCTATTCGATGACTGACTTGGAAGTATGAGCGGTAAAATGAATATTCCACAGATTCTCCCGAATCCATCGAATCGGTACTGGAGTGCGAAAGAAGTTGACTGCGAAGTTGTCACGGTGGTCGGTAGGATCGACTGTGAGAACTCCTTGTGATGGGTGGTGATGGGTTCTTCAGCGTCAGAAATTTCGACGATCTTGATGAGTTTGAATGTCATTACATTGGCGATTGAGTGCTTTCCGATGTAGTTGACGGTTCACAGGCCCACCTGCCGCCGCTGGCGGCAGGTGGGCTTTCCAATTCGAGTCCTACCTGACGAAACGTGTTACAAAGTTTCTTTCTCAACAATTCTGTTGAAAAAGCTGAGCGGCTTCCATTTTGAAGGGACTCCCGTGCATGTTCACTGGAGCAGTTTCCTTTTATGCGGAAACGGTTTCGGAGACTACTACCGTTTCTTGAAAACCACGACTGTCACTTCCACCGGTGATTCCAAGCTCTGCAATTCATCCAGCATGATCGCTGTCGCCTTCTCCTGATCGAAGCCACCAGAACCCGCACCGATCAATGGAAAGGCGATGGAATCGAATCCTTCTTCGTCGGCGATCTGGATCGCAGAGCGAACAGAACCACGGATCGACTGTTCAGATGCCTGCCAAAACATGTTGATCCCGGCGACGTGGATGATGCCCTTGAACGGTAGCTTGCCAGCCGAGGTCACGACTGCTGATCCCAACGGCATTGCCCGGTGCTTCGCCAACTCCTTGAACGGGCCAGTGCCGCCCCGTTTCTTGATCGCACCGGAAACACCTTGAGGAAGCAGGAGCCACCACGGGACAATGTTCCGATTCCAAGCGTTCACGATCACATCAACGTCTTGGTTTAGGAGATCGCCTTCGACGACGGAGACATTCATCAATCCTCCCACGCACCCAGACATTGCCGAAGAAACACTAACTGCCCAAGGTGGTAGGCGTTGTGATCAGCCACGAGCAATGCCTCCCGCAGAATTGTTTGGCCGTCACCGTGGGGAATCCGAGCATAAAGGTCCGTCTCTGGATCGGAGATCATATCGATCATGGACTGTAAGTCATCCCGAAAAGCTTGGATGCTGTTATCCCATGCTTCGGAGCTTGGTGGGCCATCGTCTTTCGGCCAGTATCCATCTGGGAAGTCAGGCGAAACATGATCTGGATCACGAGCGAACTCCAGAATATCCCACTGGCAAATTCGCAGGTGCTCAAGCAGACGCCACGGCGTGTGCGAGACACGTTCGACCCTTTTACCACGAAACTCCTCGGGCAGATCGGCAATGGCCTTCTCGAAATCAAGATGAGCACCGCCGCCTTTGAGTAGGTACAAGACGTGCTCCCGAAGTGATTGATCTGACATGACTTGGTCCTTACTCCTCTTGAATCGCACGAATATACCGCTCAGCCGATCTCTGAACCGCCGCCTTCGCATCTTTGCAGACCACTTTACCCCACCAAGCGCCGTAAACCCGGTCGAACTCGAACGGCTCAACAGCATCCACGACTCTCCGCACAGCAGAAGCCGAGAGCGGGATCAGATTTGGATACGAGTACATGAAGCTGACCCATCGCCGGTCCTGTACAACTTGCAAGATGTCGCCGCTCAGGATCACTCCTTTGCCGTCAGCACCGTCAGGCCAATGAAGCACTGTGCCACCGTCGAAATGTCCGCCGCAGCGGATCAAAGTGAGACCGTTGCCGATGTCCTTCGTTTCGCCGTCCCAGAATTCGACAGCCGCATCTGGCCGCATGACCCACTGACGGTCAGCCGCATGAAGATAAATCGGACAGTCAAACGTGCGAGCCCACTCAACCATACTCGTGTAGTAGTGCGGATGACTAATGGCGATGGCCGAGATCCCGCCGATCCCCCGGATCATCTCGATAAGGCCGTCATCGATCAGCGGGATGCAGTCCCAGAGCACGTTGCCTTCTGGGTGAGTGATCAGCATCGCCCGCTGACCGATGGCGAAGCTCGGTTCCATCCCGATCCCGTAAAGCCCGAGTTCTTCGAGTCTGACGACATTCCAGTGTGACTGTCGTAGACCGTCGAGTGTCGTCCACTGCTGGCCATCCCAGCCGACGTATTGCCGCTCATCAGTACAAATTTTGCATTCGCTGGGTGGCTCGTCGGTCTCGGCAAATTGATTGCCGCAGGTTTTACAGATGAAGTTTGGCATCGAGATCTTTCTGGCGTATCAGTTTTCTAGGCTTCCTCGATGAACTGTCGGTGCTCGCTTTCGATCTGCTGGATCTCTTGCTCGACTTCAGTGAGCTTTCTGCGGCAATCACCCAAAGCCAACGCAACCTTGCGAATGGCAACATCGCAGGCACTAGAAGCCTTTTGAACTTTCGATTGAACGATCCAGTCGGCGATCAGTCCATCGAAAAAGAAATCAGCAAAGGTTGAAAATCCACCGATCTCTTCCAAAGAAAGATGCAGCCGCTGGTCAGCATCAGCAAGTTCCTCTTGAAATCGTCGCAAGCGTCGTTGGGCGACTTGCGCCTGTCTTTTGGCAGAATCGATTTTTGAATGCTTCGCCCATGTGGAGATCGTGCCACCACCGATCAAGTCCCATGTGCCCCAGTTTTCGGCGGAACGAAGTTCGGAACGTACCTGTTCAAGCGACCGCTCAGCAGTCCTACCTGCTTCGACCGCCTCGCAAAGCTCTTTTCGGTCTGCTTCAAGATCTGACAAGCGCTCGGTAAATTCGAGAAGGGTCTTAGCACGGTGATCACCGGTCTGGGCTAAGAATTGCTCTTTCTCTTTTATCAGTGCGAGGTATTCACTCTCAGCATCTTGAAACGAGTCCAATTCCGCAACGAGTCTTTCAACCTCATTTTCGGCATCGCCGACCGCTTGTGAGCATTCTTCGTGCTTCAGCTTTGCGGCAAGATATTCTTGACGTTCCGTTTCGAGCCGCTCATCTTTGGTGCCGAGGATGGAATAGAACAACCCGGTGAGGCTGAGGCCCTCCAGCTTATCTACGTCAGCTTTTTCACTGGAAAGAATCTGATCGTGCCGACTGCAATTCCTTTGCTCTTGTTTGAGAATTTTTTGCGATTCACGCAGCATCGAGTCGAGCTTTTGTTTTCTTCGAGATCGCTCCTTTGCCCGAGTAAGGCGATTATTTATGTCATTCAGCACGCTGGTCTCCCGTTGATTTCTATTCAAACACTGCCAACTGGGGCAAGTGATCGCTCAATGCAAACGATTCTTTGTCGTTGATGTTCAGGCGAAACGCTCCTTCAAACAACGGCCTCGATTCAATCACTCGCTCGGCAATTGGACCAGCAGCCATGACGTAATCGATTCGCCACTTGGGAATGTCGGCCTTGATTGTTGGACCGTCGCCCTTGCCGACCTTGGCAAATGTGTCCACCCAGCCAGCATCAATCCAAAGTTTGTACTCTTCGGTGTCGGGGCCGTGGTTGAGATCGCCGATCAAGAGCATTGACTTCCCAGCTTTCAGATCCGGCTCCATCGATTCGATCATCGCCCGAATTTCTTTCAATCGGATTGTCGGATCGGCGGTCGGATAAAGATGGGCGGAATGAACGATGAGTGGATTACCATTCGGAAGTTTGACCGTGCCCCGGCCCCAGTGCCGTGTGAACAATTCTTTGGGCCGTTGCCCCTTCATCGGGGCATTCTGAGATTCAATGATCTCAAACTTGCTCAACAGCGTGCCCGGCCAATTGCCTCCGCTGGGGAATCGGACGTGGTTCATTCCCAGCAGTTCCGCAACTTCCTTGGTTAGTTCTTCGCTGGGTGATTCCGAGAAGTTAATGATGTCTGGTTCGTACAAAGCCAGTTCCATCGCCAACCGCTTTGCCATCTGACCTTTGGCGACAGCCTGCTTCGCTCGTGGACGATTGTTTGGCCAGCCTGTGCATTTGTAAATGTTGTAGGCGATGACTCGAAGCGGCTTGGTCGGCTGTTCATCAGCGAACAGGTTGGAGTTGGCTGCGGCAAGTCCGGCTCCCAGTGATCCGCAGAATTGTCGGCGTGAAATCGTCATTGCTTCTCCAAGGTTATCATCGGCAATTCTAACACGTTAAACTGCACCGACATTTATCGTTGAACAAGGAGCCTTGATGAATCTCACCGTCGATGTGATCTCTGATGTCATCTGCCCTTGGTGCTACATCGGCAAACGACGGCTGGAGAAGGCGATTGCTGCCGTTGATGGTCAGCACGACGTACAAGTTCACTGGCATCCGTTTCAACTCAACCCGACGATGCCGAAAGAGGGTATCAGTCGAAAAGAATATCGCACGAGAAAGTTCGGAAGTTGGGAGCGATCACTGGAACTGGATGCCAAAGTAGTTGCTGTCGGTGAATCCGAAGGAATCTATTTTGCCTTCGATAAGACTGAAAGGACAGCAAACACAGTTGATGCTCACCGGCTCATCTGGCTTGCCAATCAGGATGATTGTCAGGATGCGGTTGTTGAGGCACTGTTCCGAGCTTATTTCACTGAAGGACAAGACATCGGCAATCAGCAAACGCTTATTGACGTGACTGCTGAAGCCGGACTGGAACGGCAAGCTGCCGAAGCCATGCTGAACAGCGATGATGGATTGGATGTCATCTCCAACGGCAGAGAAATATCTCAGCGGCATCACGTTGATGGCGTCCCATTCTTCATCATCAACAATGCGGTCACATTGCCTGGTGCCCAGACCCCGGAGATCTTTCTCGATGCGTTCAAACAGGTCAATAAATGAAACGCATCAAACCGATCTCGAAATACCTACTGGCGATCTTCATGATCGTGGCTGGCACGATGCACTTCGTGAACCCCGAATTCTTCCTGAAGATTGTGCCGCCATATCTTCCACTTCATAAAGAACTGGTGCTGGTCAGCGGCGTTTGTGAGATTCTTCTGGGTGTCCTGCTGCTGATTCCAAAGTTGTCTCATTTGGCGGCGTGGGGAATCATCGCCCTCTTAATTGCCGTGTTTCCCGCCAATATCTACTTGTTCCAGAATCAGGATTTGATGCCAGCATCTCCTCTTGTTCACATATTGAGACTTCCTTTGCAAGGAGTCTTTATTCTGTGGGCTTGTTGGCACACGAAGGCAGTTGAAGAGAAAACGTAGACGTGGATCTGAAGGATCGCATTGGGTGAAGACACTTAAAGAACTCATCGACAAAGATGCACCCGGTATCGATCTGATCCTTGAATGGACGAGATCGGCAACGAACTACTTTGAGATACTTCCACCATCATCCCAGTGCGATGAAGTGCTCGTGGAAACTCAAGTTACTACACGTTCGCCGTTGGGCGCTGTAGCTCATGAAACGGGCGGCATTTTGATCGACCATGGCTGGCTTCGCTTTCTAGGCTCAGGGCATCCAAGACTTTCACGAACATTGTCTGGCTGGAATCAAGGCAAGTCCAATGGACTTCATCTCATTGCTGATGATGCGGCGGGTGGTTTCTTCGCTCTCAATGGCGGAGCATTTGATGAAGAAGTTGGAGCGGTCTATTTCTGGTCGCCAGACGATCTGGAATGGGAGCCGATGGAGTTCGGTTACTCGGACTTCTTGTATTGGGCTTTGACGGGAGACTTGTCTGAGTTCTACGTCGGGATGCGTTGGGAAACGTGGAAGTCGGATGTTCTCGAACTGTCCGGTGATCGCTGCTTCACTTTCTATCCGTTCTTGTGGACGACTGAAGGTTCTGCTGAGTCCAGTCACCGTGGGGACGTTCCGGTCGCTGAGGCATTTTCTCTGAAATGTGATATCGTGAGACAACTGAGAAGATCGTAACAGCGAAAATAGACTCCCAAGCACTGGACTAACACAAAAATGAAAAGTCAAATCACACTACTCTTTGTGGTAGCAATGCTACCAGCATTGGTTTTCGCCGATGACTCCCGCCAAACTTCACAGCGATTAGACACAACCGTCAAAGTTGAGATGAACTACCTGTTGTCTTTGCCCAAGGGCTATGACAAGCAGGACTCGTGGCCGTTGGTCTTGTTTCTACATGGGGCTGGAGAACGAGGCGATGATCTTGAATTGGTGAAGAAGCATGGTCCACCGAAACTGATTGGCGAAGGCAAAGACTTTCCGCTTGTTGTTGTGTCGCCGCAGTGCCCCAAGGATGTTTGGTGGGAGCCGATTGAACTGACAGCGTTACTCGATCAGGTCATCAAAACTCACAAAGTCGATGAGGATCGCATCTATGTTACCGGTCTGAGCATGGGAGGTTTCGGAACATGGCGACTAGCGGCATTCACGCCAGATCGCTTTGCAGCCATTGCTCCGATTTGCGGCGGTGGAGAAAAATACTGGGCACGTCGCTTTCCACATTTGCCCACATGGGCTTTTCATGGAGCCAAAGATACTGGCGTCCCTCTCGAACGCTCACAGGAAATGATTGACGCAATGAAAGAAGAAGGCGGTGAGCCGAAGCTGACCGTGTATCCCGAGGCCGGACACGACTCTTGGACCGAGACCTACAAAAACCCCAAGTTCTACGAGTGGTTGTTGGCGCAGAAACGCAAACCCGTTGAGGATTAGGCACGATCACTCTCGACAACCTGTCGAATTATGCGGCATGGATTTCCGGCAGCAACGACACCATCTGGGATGTCCTTGGTGACTACGCTTCCGGCACCGATCACGGTCTTTGAACCGATCCTCACGCCGGGAAGAATGATAGCCCCACCTCCAACCCAGACATCGGAACCGATGGAAACAGGTTTGCCGAACTCCTGAGTGCGGCGAAGTTCAGCGTCCATGGGATGAGTGCCCGTGTAAATCTGTACGGCTGGACCAAAGAATGTGAAGTCGCCGATCTTCACTTCGCACACATCAAGAACCACACAGTTGAAATTGAAGTACACCCGCTCGCCAAGATAGATGTTGCTTCCATAATCGCAGTAGAAGGGCGGTTGCATCCAGACAGAATCTCCACCGCCGCCCAACAACTCTGACACGATTCGGCGTCGAACGGCCTGCTCACGCTCACCAGTCGCATTCAGGTCGTGGCACAGATCCCGTGCTCGCTCTCTGGCTTCCACTAATTCTGGGTCGAGGGCATCGTAAAGCTCTCCCGCCAACATCTTCTCTTTTTCTGTCATCATCGGGTGGATATCCCATGCCATGATTTCCGGTTGTCGGGTTACTGCTCCGACTTCAACAAGAGAAGCAGGCGAGGGTGATCTGTATAGATTCGTTCGACACCAGCGGCAAGCAGCCGCTTCATGGTGGCCCGGTCATTCACAGTCCATGCGCCGACCTCGATCCCTGCGGCATTGATCTTCTGCACCTTTTCGGTTGTGACGCCTTCATGTTGCACGACCAAAGCCTCGAAGCCATGCTTCTTGGCGATGGCAATGTCGGCATCGATGTTTGTGTCTTTGCCTCGGTCCCAGAACACGGGGATGTCAAGTGCAAGCCGTTTCACCTCGGTCATGTACTCAAGATTCCCGTCGTTGAATCCGACCCATCGCTCGGCTTTCATCTCTTTGAGTAACACCTCAGCATCGGCCACGCAGTCCATCTTGGGCTGGATGGATACTCGGGTGCGGTCCTGCTTCATGACCAACCGCAGAACATCTTTCAGCAGCGGAATTCGCTGTGGCGGACATTCTGCCACGGTCTTGCCGGTTCGTTGCCGAAAATCGGTGGCGACATCAACCTCTGCCAGTTCTTCGTATACGGCTTCTGCAACGACAATATCCTGATCTCCGACACGATTTGTCGTCCGATCATGTGTGACGACAAGCTGGCCATCCTTGGTGCGAAAGATGTCGAGTTCGATCCAGTCGGCTCCAACATCAATCCCGCTTTGGAATGCGGGCATCGTGTTCTCGGGATACTCGCCCGAATTGCCCCGATGTGCGGTGACGCCATTTGCAAGTAAAGCATGTCCAAGAACCTGACTGCGTTTCTTCTGAAACAACTCCAGCCAACTTAATGTGAGAGCCTCCGGGATCGTCTTTGCTGGGCGTATCTCGTCCGGTGTCTTGCCCCAGTAGAAGCCAATCCAGCCAGTAGCAAATGGACGTGATGCGTCGATAAATTCTTCCAGTTCGTCGGCACCGCATTTCAGGACGAAGGTTTCTTCAATGACGACCGGCTTGCCTACTGCCGCAAATCCTCTCACGGTCTCAATGGCATCAGCCACCTTCCCCTTTTCGGGATAGATGTGCATTGCGATAAAGTCGAGGTCGGCGGCGATCTTGTCAGGGACGAACCCAGAAGTCAGACCGGGCCGATCCAGACTCCACGGGACGAGGCCCACTGTTATGAGATGCCGTTTATCGTGCTTGCGGATCGCCATGACTAGGTTACGAATCCAATTCCGGGCAACGTCTGGCCGGTTCCTGTTTTTCCGGTCCAAAGCGATGAACTGCACGAAGTGCTTATCACCGAATCCCGGCCCGAGCCAATCGTCACGCTTCTTGTCTCCACCGGGAACAACCGGTTCGTTCATAAGGTCGTAGCAGAAGATGGCTGGACTGTCGGCGCATGTCTTGGCGACGGCTTCCCAGAAGACGGCCTGCGCTGCCCAGCGATCCTGCTCGGGCAGTTTGTCGTACCATTCCGGTACGTCCTGTTTGTGGTAGCAGCCGAGCCCGGTGAGATCGATGTACAACTCCGTTTGTTCGGCCAATCTCACGAGCCGGGCAAGTTGACTAAGAGAATGCTGCCGTGGTTCGGTCGGACTCTCCATGAACGTGCCGAACTGAAGATGAATGCGGACCACATTGGCCCCAAGCTCTTTCATCTCCCGAAATGCTGATTCAACCGTGGGCCATTTGTCGTCCCAATAGTCTTCGAGGAGTTGCCCGTCGCCTTCATGATCGTAGTTGAATCCCCATGGAATGAATGGTCTCCCCGAATCGCCAAGTACGAAGCCCCTGCCATCTTCCGAGACTCGGGCCCATTCCAAATCTGTCGCTGAGCTACGTACCGATGGTACGCAAGCAATGAGCGCAACAAAGGCAAGGGACTTCCACAGCGGGGACATTACCGCTTCTCCCTGAGTTCATTCACTTCATCACGCAGTCGCCCAACCTCGTGCCGAATCTCGTCCAGTTGTTTCATGATCGCATGGATCGGATCGCCGTCGTGATGGCGATGATGCTCGTGTAATTCTCGCTCTGTGGCCTCCGCTCTTTCTGCGACATGTTCTGCGATGTCGTGCAATCCAGCATGGTTGAGGTGCTCGACAGCGATCCGCATGTGTTCCAAACGGCGGGCAATATCTTCGGGCGAACTATCGTGTTCGTGGTGCTCATCATGGGAAATCTCATGTAATTCTCGTTCGACTCTTTCAGCTTCACGGCGAACGTCGCCAAGTCGTTCTTCCTTGCCGCCGATCCGGTCCAGTTCCCTCTCTTCCAATCGCAGCCTCTCCAGCCGTTCTTCCATTTCACGAATATCGGCTTCACGTTGATTCGGACGGTGACGCTCCAGATGTTCGGCTTCTTCGAGCAAAGCCATAGATTTGCGCTCAAGGTTCTCGGCTTCTTCTTTGTACCCACGTTCGGCGAGTTCGGCAGCTTCCCGCTGCATCGCTTTAGCCTTCGCTCGAATCCCTTCCGACTCCGAGGCCCAGACGAACGCTGTAACGGCAAAAAATGCGACGATTGTTGCAACGATTTTGATGTGTGTCATGTGGTTCCCTTTTGAAATCATTCTGAATCTGGATTTGATGTTTGAGGCGTCAACTGACTGGCCTTGATCCACTCGACTTCCAGCTTGAATGGTCCCGGCTTCTTGTCACTGAGTTGAATTCCCATTCCAGTTACGTTGCTGGGATCAAACTTCTCATTCGGAAACACTCGTCCTCGCCAAGTTGCCACAAACTTCTCCATTGGCAACGTCACTTCGATCCATTCGTCCTTCTTGGTTTTGAACGACTGTCGATAAGAAAGTCTCCCGATGCTCCTTGGCACATCGAGACGGAAGGTGTAATCACGACCGTCGCCACGAACTCGAATCACAATTGAATCGTCTTTTTCGAGCCCCAACTTGGCTTCTCTCGATCTCACCGATGCGAAGCCGCCGTTGTTCTCCAGCGACAGCGTTCCGAAGAACTCCATGTTCTTTTCATCGTTGATTTTGAAGCGGCCATCGGAGCGGCCACCCATCACGCCATCGTTGACGGTCTGCCATGCCTTGGCGGATTCTGGCTGGTCGAACTTAAACAAGATGCGATCCTCGGCCATGAGTGGCGAGCCCCCAAGAAAGACGATCAGCAGCAGCGTTCGTGGAATCATGTGTTATCTTCCTCTTGAAGTGGGTTCTTGCTCAGTTAATCGGCGATTCAGAAACTCCGAAAGCTGATCGGCGTCATCTGTTCCTACTCGTAGGATACCCTTTCGCAACCGCAGCACTACACAGTCTCGACCCCAGACATTCCAAACCCAGCCTCCTCGGAAACTCATGTGGATGCCCCAACCGTCGAGGATTGTTGTCCGCCCAATTTCGACGCTGGCGATGTTCTCGTACTTGATTGATCGTCGAAACAAAGGGATTGGCCCGAAACTGATCGTAAGTCGGTCTCCTTCGTCTTCGACCGTGAGATGATGCAACGAAGCGGCAAGAATGAGCATCAGCAAGCCAGTGAGTGGAAAAACCCATTGAATCACCGGCTCGTTGCGCAAGACGCAGCCCAACACGAGGAACATGACGGCTGTGCCGTAGACGAGCAAGCAGAGCGGCGCTCGCTGCGTATGTCGGTAGTTGCCATTCATGAAGTGATTGCCTTGGAGTAGACCTGCAACGCCGGTGTGCGGGAAGTTGGCGTTTCCCTGCCTGAGTAATCGATGCCAATGCGGAGGTCGAAGGTCATGATAACTTCGTAACAAATTTGATCGCCTTCTCAACGAATTCCGGTTCCACCCATCGTGGCGGACTTCGCTGGATTGAGACCCTGCCGCCGAAGGTGCCAAATACCTTTTGCATCTGTGGTGACAGCACCTTCAGCGGTTTTCCGGCTCGATCCTCCCCGACAGAACTGATTCGATGGGCCTTCTCCAGCAGGCGGCTTTCCGGGCCTCCTTTGACCAACACCAGATCATCATGCTGTTTTTCGAAGACGGTTGGGTAGCGAACATGGAAGTTCTTGCCAAACTCCTTCTTCAGTGTCGTCTTCGTGAAGTCCGCTGCCATGCCAGCCAGTTCAACCACGAAATAGCCAGCAAGGTATAGAGCAGGAGGCGTGTCAGTATGCCAGCCAGTTTCCTCGTCCCACTCCTGCAACCCGCAGTAAAAAATCAGGTAGTCACCTCTTTCCAGTTTTCGCAATGAGCGTTTCGGTGTAGTCGGGTCGCCGTAGGTGAAGGTCTCAAATTCCGGGTCAAGGTGAATACACTTCTTGGCAACCGATTCCTGCTTTCGGACTGGGAAATAGTCAGAATGAGGGCGACCGTTCTTTCCGACGAGGTTGCCGTACCTGTGGATGCTTACCTGCTTGTTGTCGGGAATACAGACAAATTCAAAGGAGCCGTCAGCGAACAGCGGACTCTGAATGCCGCCGCAGCCTGAATCAATCCCGACACGAAGAAGCACAGCCTTCCTGTTCATCTCGACGCCCTCAAATTGGAAACGAGTTCAGAGAATGACGACCATTTGTAAAAATTGCGGCAGTGGTTGCGTGCAAAGAAGATCAGCGGTTCGTCCCAAATGAAGGTCATGCTCGGATCAGCAACCAACAACGGCGGGTGTCTGTACCTGTCTGCGTGTCGATAGTTGATGTCGTTTCGCCAACCTCTGTCTCCTCGATGCTGGCGATGGGCATGTGCAGACGGTGTGATGTAACGATTGGGTGTGAATCGTGCGCTGCCCGTGGGCAGAGGCGATTTCGGCCTGAAGATATCACCAAGGAAGTGACGATCAGCGACCTTGGCATTACGAGTTCGAGCCTTCATCGCTTGCCATAGATCGGCGTGTGATTCGTGTGCTGAGTCGATCCTAGCGAGGTAGAACAGCCAGTGTTTCCCGTCGTAGATCGTGCGACTCGTGAAGCCAGCGATCCAGATACCCTGCCAATCGTCAGCGGATCGATTCGCTCGCATCTGGTGCTTACATGTGCAAAGTGTCAGCAATCCTCCCTGAAAGTTTGGTGCTGAACCGTGCTGCTCGAATCTGAGTTTGTCGTGGTCGGGTTTCACCGTGCTGAGAACATAGGAGTACGCTTTACCCGCTTCCATGCCGATCTGTTTTTCTAGTGTCGGGAGTGTCAATCCAAAATTCGTATAAATCTGGCCGCTAGTCGGAAAGGGTTGGACCGTTCGGAGGTCTTTGGTCGATGGGCAGCCAGTCACGGTCTTCGCCGTCGTACTTCCGCAGTGGCCTTTTCTCATCTGTACTGCCTCCATTCCGGCAATCCACGCCGCATGGTCTTGGTTGTTTCGCCAGCATCGAACTCTTTAGAATCGAAGTCGCCTGCCCATTCTACAAAATCATCATGCTGCTCGTGTTTCGGATTGGCGATGGCTTCAAGGAACTCGGCATAGCCCCAGACTCCACCAACATCTTCTGGTGGACAATTCCTTTCACCTTCAACACACACGGGATACCGACCACCTTTCTCGGCTTTCAAGCACCCCTCGAATAAGACTTCGTGTTCCCAACCGTCACCGAAGTCGTACTTGTAAAGGAATTGGAATCGATTGCCATCTTTGGGGATGATCTCGCTGATCTTCGTTACGGTCGAATCGACACACTCGAAGTCTTCGAACCCATCATCGAGTAGTTCAGGATCACCGTAGCGTTCGTTCTCGATCTCGAACCGATGAAGGTTTGAGTTCGTCCATCCCATTGCCGTCTGGATGCGTTCGTGGAACTTGTCCAACGTCGAGTCTTTGACCTGAATTCGTCGCCAGATTGGAGGTTGGGATTCAAGTAGCGTGATCTTGAATTGGTAGACACGCTCGGAGGCAGGAATCGAACCGATGCCTTCGACTTCTTCGAGGGCTTTGGTGACGGCATCGACGACATGCCGCAGAGAGTTTCGGATCATGCCGTTTTTGGCATGGGGGCGAGCAGCCGCAGCCTTATCTCGGATCGATTCAATTTCTTTTGAAGTGAAGGAGATCGTGCGAGGATTCTTCTCGTCGAGCTTCAGACGGTCGGAGAATTTCGGCAGAAGATCAGCAACGACTTTGCGCTGGGCTTGGGTGAGAAGGACGTTGATGGATGCCGGATCGCTCACTTAACTACTCCGGTGTCCAGTAAGTCGATTCATCGGAAAACACCTCAATTGAATGATCAATGGCTTGATACTGCGATTGCCGTACAGGTTGGGAACACGCAAGTCTTACCATCGTGGTGATACAACAAAGTCTCGAACCTACCGATTCGAATGAGTCCGTAATTGATCGAGCATTTCCCGATAGGCATCGAGGTAGTGATCGAAAACGTTTGGAACGAAACCTTGGACCAATTGATTGCCGTTCTCGTCGAACTTTGGCGTGCTCGATTCTTCAACAGAACGAAGAAGCTCTTGGAAATCCGCATGAGTCATCTCTTCAATGTACCCAGCCTCTTGTCCTGCGGCGGGAGAGTCTGGCCCTGTTGACATCAACAACATTTGTGATCGCTCGATGTCGTTGTCGTTCCATCGCACCATGTGTCCGAAGTGTTCATAGGGGCTGATCACACGAGTCACTGGGTCCATGTCATTCACGAAGAAAACATATTTGCCGCTTAGTTTCGGTCCAAGGTATCCCGCCAATTGGCTTCGAACAACTTTCGGTTGCCCAAAAGTCATCATGCCAGCAATTGGGTAAGTGGATTCTTCCAGCAATCGGTGAGCGCACACGACCGCCAATCCACCTCCCAAACTATGACCAGTCAGCCAAACACGCTTTGTCTGGTATCGCTTCAGAAGTTCGACCACTTGATCGTGCATCAAGTCGTAACCCTTGGCGAAGCCTCCGTGCATCGAGCCCTGTTCAGTATTCACTCCAATAAATCGGAGGTCTTGAACGATGTCATACTCGTGCCCCTCAGTGCCACGAAATGTCACGATGGAATCGTCACCAGCATCGATGACGTAACCTTGCATGGAACCAGCGTTGATCGACTCTGATTCCCATCCAAGTTCTTGAATTTTCGCTCTGGCTGTTGAAGGCGGAAGGTAGGCAATATCAGAAAGCTCAAGCATCAAGCTGGCGACGGGCCAATGGGCATTTAGATCGTATGACGACCAATCAAGTGCGAGTAGTTCTTGTGGACTCAATTCTTCTTTGGGCGGTTCCCAATCTGTTCTATCTTCGATGTCCACGCCGTCGTTTGAGGGGCTTGCGAACAAACCAGCCATGATCACCGCAGCCACACCCAGACATCCTCCGATGCCACCGACGAACATAACCCGTGATGTTTTTTCAGGAACGAATCGTATTAAAGAGACAAAAACTATGGCTGCGCAAAGTATGAGCACATAGGGCCACATGCCTGTGGCGTTGGCGATCAATCCGAAAAGAATCGCTCCTGCCACCAATGCCGCAAGATTTGATCGCCACCCTGTAAACGGCACTGATGAGTTTTCGCTTTCCATGAGTCTTCCTACTTTCCAGCCGCCTTCGCAGCAGCTTCGACCCACTCTGCCAACTTAGTCATGTTGTCGTATTTATAGACCTTTGCCCCTGCACTGGTCAGTTTTGCAGGAATCAGCCCTTCAGGATCGATGTTGCCGTCCTTGTCCTTCAGGTGATGAATTTTCAACCCGAGAATCCCATTTCCACGTTCAATCGACTTCTCGATCTCGTAATTGACATATTTCCTTCCCGCCGTCTTGTAGCCGATGCAGACAATCGTGACGCTTGTGTTCTTCAGCCCATCGTCAATCATTTTTTTGATCGCTGCATCACCTTTCTTCTTCGCCTCTTCCCAGAGTGACGCATCTGCCCATCCAGCAGCCGCAACGCCCGTTACGTTTGGAATGCTGCGAATCTGGTTTACTCGCCAAATATCACGTTGATAGTGAAAACTGAAAAATACACGTCGGGCCATTTGTCATTCCTCAAAAAAGTTTTGCTTCTGGATTCGTCTTCTGCTATCTGCCAGCAGCTTTTGCTGCTTGTTCGACCCATGTTCCTATGTTCCTGTAGCCGTCATTCAGTCCCCAATCATACAGGCTGTAATAGTCACTGAGATACCGCTGGTTCCCCTGAGCATCGTTGATCGTGAATGTCGCAAAAATGTTTTCACCGTTTGCGCTTGTGAGCCCCTGAAGGCTCTTTATTCCGTTGATCCGAATCGCCAGCATTCCATTTCCTCTTTTGTAGCTCTCTTCAAGCTCAAACCTCACCCAAGGACGCCGTGCTGTTTCAGAGCCGAGGAGAAAAACAGTCACAGAAGTACCGTCCAGACCGTTTTGAATCATTCGCCTAATGCCAGCATCACCATTCTTCTTAGCCGTCTCCCAGAGGGAAGCATCAAAGAATCCCGCCGACTCTCGATCTTTGTGAGTAAGCCAACTGTTGCGCACGACGTTCACACGGCTGATATCGTTTTGATAGTGGAATGCAAAGTAGACCCTGCGAGCCATATCGTCTCCCTCAACGAGAAATGCGTTTAAGAATTGCGATTACAGCGTCCACAATCTGCTCATCCGACTTGCGTTCATTGCCAATTGTGTCGAAATGGCCCGTAACTCCGCCGCCCGGAAAGTAGCTGTCTAAAGATGCGTGCATCCGTTCCCATAGTCGCTTTGCGGAGTGGCCGGTCGCCCCAATCGGAATTGGGAACTTCCCTTGTTTACAACAGATGTCAAACTCCTCGATCACGCCATCTGCCTCAACGACGTTGCCTGACGAGTCTTTCTTGTTGCCTGCAATGAAGACGCAACTGCCTGCGTTGGAAATCATACGATGACGATAGGCAGTCCAGTAATTAGCAAGAGACATGCCCGATGGTGGTTTCTGCGGGAACGGACGGAGTTGAAGACGGCTCTCGTCGTTATGTCCGAGGTTCTGCATAGCACCTTGAATGACTGATCCGCCTATCCCGAGGCCAAATCCTGAAACAATGTTGAATCCTTCACGGATTAGCTTCTCACCCAAGAGGTGGCTGAGGCGAGGTAATCGAACATCGCCAAACGGGGAGAAGTCCTCGGCACTTCCCGAGACAAACACTTCCTTCAAATGACTACGGCGATTCAATTCAGCAAGGATGCCCGTGATCTCGGAGTATTCGTCAATCATGACAGCTTGAATGGAATATCGCTTAAAATCCGCAATGCGGTGTTGCAGTTTATTGCACTCGTAATCGTAGCTCTCAGTCGCCTTTTTGCTGCGACCCGTGGGTTTCGCAACAGACTTCATGATGCAGTAGTGACGACGCTGGTTTTCGCCAAGCAAGTTGCGAATGCGACTCAAAATGTAGTCAATGTTTGGGTCTGTGAAGCTGAAGCCCAAGAACAGGAATGACTTGTCAACCAAATCGCCCCGAAGACTGGTTGAAAAAAGTGAACGCTTTGTGTCGTATGCCTCGTAGTCTTCTTTCGTTAGCACAGCATCTTCTGGCATCGTCTTGTCACCGTGCATCTTGTAGATGGTGACTTTCCTACCCGGAACAGTGACGGCAAGGTTCTCTTTGGTCAGGTTGACATCGATCTTTTTTCCCCCATCTGTATAGGCTCTCTCCAGCAAGTCGTCGTAATTGGTTGTCCAGACGGTATCGATGCTCAGAGAAGCCAAGAGGTGGTGGTTTTCTGTAAGCGTTGCGTCCTTTGTGAACTCGTCAATCAGAAGTTGATTCAGGTCTGATCGGGTGCCAACTTTGTTCAGGTGATACTGAGCGATTGCAACGAGATCCGTTTCCCGGTCAATGTCCAGTTTCAAGTCTTCCGCTATGTCTCGCAACAATTCACGCCAATCCACATAACCGGATGGCCTAGAAAGCCCAGCACCCACAAAGACCGCCGCAGTGTCATCTGCAATTGCCTTTGAATACTGTCGCAAAAACAGGTTTCGATCTACTCCTGTCATCTATTGTTCTCCATATTCACTCCACTCCCAACGCTTTAAACGCCACATCTCGTGGGTCGGAGTAGAAGCTGGTTTGAAACTTGGCAAACAGTTCTCCGGGGATGGTTGGAACGTCGGTCACGATTTCTTTTATTCGTTTCATGCTACAAGTCCATCCCCGCCCCATGAATCCTCAACCATTCCTTCCTGTCGCCGTAATCTGGGAGCACTTTGTCTACTTCGTTCCAAAATGCTTCGGTGTGATTGGCGTGGATTAGGTGGGCGAGTTCATGGACAACGATGTAATCAAGGACGGTTGGCGGGGCCATCATGCACTTCCAGTGGAAATTCAGCTTGCCTCCCGGCGTGCAGGAAGCCCAGCGGTTCTTTAACTCCATGACCGTGATGGATTTCGATTTGACGCCCATTCTTCGCTCAAAAAATGCGACCCGATCTGGAATTCGGTCCTTACCTTTGGTTCGATAGAACTCCTTGAATGCCGAATCTGCGTCTGGGACGGAACCGTTGTTCGACATCAAACAGAAGTAACCGTTCTTGAGCATCAACGGTTCATCCTGCTGATCGACCAGTTTCAACCGGTAGGTTCGACCGAGGTAGAGAAAGCCTTCGCCGTTGACGTACTCCCGTTGAACCCTCGTGGCATTCAGGTCGTGCCACTCAGCCTGATTGCGATAAATCCACTTGCGTTTGGATTCGAGCAGTTCTTCGATTCGAGCTTTGGAGAGTCCCTTCGGCACAAGAACAGACACCTGACCGTCCCGCTCGATATAGATACTGGCGGTCTTTCGGTCGCTGCGTTTCAGCGTGTACTCGATGTCCTTGAAGTTCCTCATGGCTTGAGAATGTCCCTTTCTCGGTTCTTCGCAAGCTGGGTGATCTCAGCCACGAGCTTGTCGGCGTTTTCAATCACCTGATCGACGCCTGTTGCCAGCATCAAATCGGACAACTCACCACGAAGACGACTGACTTCGGTGGGGCGATTCCAGAAATCGATTATGTCGATATTTGACTGCAAGTGGTCAATCACATCTGACACCAGTTGTTTCACTGTGTCCGCACAATCAGAAGGTACGGACTTCTCGGTGAAAGCCAGTTGACCAACCAAATCGTAGAACGGAGCCGCCTCAGCGCTCACGCCTTCGATCTCTTCCTTGCGTCCCGCCTCTGCTTCGCCTCGAAGACCGAACAAGTCGCCGACCAACTGATCCCAGTTGTCTTTGTGCTGTTTGATCAGGGCTTCCAGCTTTTCGCTTAGCTTTGCGTAAAAAGCCGGATCTTCGTCAAACTTCACTTTGCAGTGCTTGCGAATGGCGTGTTCCATTTCGCTCGCTTTGGCTTTCGGCGAAGTGTTCTTTTCCACTTCCTGAATGAACTGAGATGAAAACAATTCGACAGGCGGGATCTTCGGATTGATGCCGAGGCTGATCAGGTGCTCGTCGATCAGCTTCTTCACCTTCTCACCAGCGCCGGAAATCGTCAGAGTGTCATCTTTGTAGCGATCCCTGACCCTCACGAAGATATACCCGAACCGTTTGACCGGAATCTTGTAGGGATTCGCTGCGGCGTTTGGGAGAATGATATCCATGCTTTGCATGAATTTCTTGAAGTACACCTCAAAGTTCGACCGCTGCTTGATGTCCTCCATGCACTCGATGGCTTTTTCCAGAGCAGCGAACTCATCTGTGCGATTGCTGATCTTTTGCTCAACGAAATCCTCGATGTTCTTGACACCGTTGTCCACAAACAGATTGATCAGACGGCGGTAACGGTCCTGAAGAACGGGAAGTTCGACGCTGATGTTCTGGAGTGACTCTTCGAGGTCTTTCTGATCCTCGGACGCATAAATCGACAGGGCGTCCTTCAAGTGGTTCGACAATCCGATGTAGTCAACGATGAAGCCACGGCTCTTGCCTTTAGCGATCCGGTTCACTCGGGCAATGGTCTGTAGCAGATTGTGGTTCTTCACCTTCTTGTCGATGTACATGACCTGTTCGACCGGCGCATCGAAGCCGGTAAGCAGCATGTCACAGACAATCAGGAAGGCGATTCCCGTATTGGCCTTTTCGGGATCATCGTAGTTGAAGGCTCGCTTGAAGTTATCGACCGCACTCACTTCTCGGGCGTGTTTGCGAGCGGCAGTGATCACGGCAGCTTCATTGGTCCCGTCGCCGGAAATCACGACAACAGATTGCAACAATCGTATCTGCTTGCACAGTTCATCATCTCGACTGCCGAATTCGGATGAGGCGGGCGATTCGGCTGCGATCATCAAACCCTCAGTCGAACCTTCGGCATGAAGCGATGATTCGGGTTCACGGACGTAAACGCTCTTTGGTGGTTTCGCTTCCTCGAAAGCCAATCTTGCAGCCAGAGCCTTGTCGATGAACTCCTTGTACTTGATCGCCGCCATCTTGGACGTGCAAACGACCTGAGCCTTGAAGCCGTTGGGAAGGATGTTTTCGATGTAGTGATCCACGAGATCCTCGGCGATGGCTTCGATCCGCTCATCCGCTTCCAGAATGTCGCCCGTGGTTCCCCACTTCTGTTTCAGTGCCAGTATCTCTTCAGCCGTGCGTTCCTTGACCAGATCATCAAACGGCTTGGCGTCACGTTTAGCCATCCGCTTCAGGGCAGCGACATTCTCTGCCTTCCGAAGCTGCGACTCGATATGCTTTCGGGCGGCGTCATCGACCTTGGTATCGAACTCATGTTTCTTGTCGATGGCCGAATCGGCTGTCTTGCCTTCGTAGAGAATCTGAACCGTCGCACCATCATCGACGGCATCCTGCAACTTGTACTTGTCGATGTAGCCGCCGAATCGTTTGGCCGTCTTCTGTCCGACGATCTGACCATCTTTCACGGCAATGAGCGGTGTTCCCGTGAAGGCAAGGCGAGTCGCCTGTGGAAACGCCTCGAACAAGTTGTCGCCGAGATCACCAGCCTGAGACCGATGAGCCTCGTCAATCATCAGCAGAATTCGCTCGGACGAGTTCACCACACCGAAGTTCTCGTACTGAGGAATGTCCAAAGCGTCATCGAGGTAATCGGGAACATCCTTGTTCTGAGCCTCGTTGAACTTGTGAACCATGATCATGTTCAGATTGGACGTGTCGGTTGCAAGTTTCTCCTTCAGATCCTTCGTGCTGGTGATGTAGGTGACTTTCTCGCCGCTCAAAGTTGCCGTTTCACCGAGTTGCTGTTCGAGGTCACGGCGGTCATTGATCAGGCAAACCTTGAAATCCTTCAAGTCATCGCACATCCGCAGTTTGCGAATGACGAACACCATCGAAAGGGATTTCCCCGATCCTTGCGTATGCCAGATGACGCCTGACCGTTCCATCGGTGTATCGCCTTTGCGAAGACGGGCGATGATTTTCAACATGGCACGGTACTGCTGATAGCGGCAGACGATTTTGGCCCGTGTCTTGCCCACATCCATGAACACGGTGCAACTCCGCACGATGTCCAGCAAGGTTTCCTTGGGCAGCATCCCCTGAATCAGCAACTCCTGCTGCCGTTCTTTCCCAAGTGGCTTTTCGTAGGTGCGATATTTCTCGGGGTAGATGTCACGCCAAGGGTAGAAATACTCTTCTTCGGTGGAGGTGACAGTCCCGAACTCGCAGTGGTCCCCGCAAGTGCGAATAATGAACTGATTTGCATGGAACAGCTTCGGCTCACCCTCTCGCAGTCCAGCGTCGTGAGTGCCTTGTCGTTGCCCGCTGTACCGCATCAACTGGCGGAACGCTTCGTACATTGGGTTGGATTCGATCTGGTTGATGTCCTTGGCTTCCACCACCACCAACGGAATCCCGTTCACGAACAAAACAATGTCGGGAATGATGCACGACTTGACGCAACCCGGCGTGTCGATGCGAAACTGATTGATCGCCAGAAAGTTGTTGTTGAGTGGATTTTGGAAGTCGATCAGTTGGACGTTCGGGTATTGCTCGCCAGTCAGTTCGTTTTCGTCAACCTGAGTTCGATAGAGAAGCTGCTGAACGGCTTCATTGATCTCAATGAGGCTTCCGGTCGTCCTTCCAGAAACGTCCTCGTAAACTTCTTCAAGTTGCTTGTCCGTCAGCCAAGTTTGCCCGTCTTCCGTGGTGTTAATTTTGCGTACATACTCGAAGAACTTGTCTCGCAGGAAGATTTCCCGGAAATTGCTGCGCAGACTCTTCGCCGGATCAGTCGGGAACGCTGGCCCCTGATCAATGATGTCCCAATCCAGTTGCTTCAACTGATCGAGAAACGGCTTTTCGACGAAGTGGTATTCGGACATGCTTAAGAAACCTCAATCAACGATGTTTTCCACACATCCTTCACCAACTCGGCAAGCATCTCCTGTCGCTCATCGATACTTGCCGCCGTCCAATCAGCGAACGGCTTTAGTTTCTCGTTAATCCGTGTGATGCTGGAGTTCTTCCCGACCTCAGTAAGCTCAACGATGCTGCTGGTCAGGTAATGTTTGCACTTCCTGTATTCAGCCTTCTTGTCATCGAAAAACCCATTACTGGCCACAATGTTGATGGGCTTTTCAAGCAGCGTGAAGTTCCCAAGGCGAACCTTGTACTCGTCGTAGTCGCAATTCGGATTCTGAGAGGTGAACGATAGCCGAAGATCCGCCTCTGGATTGTTCGGCAGGATATGTTCCATTTCCAAAACCGTGTACTCGTGAAGACTGCCCGGCGTCTTCACACCCTTGTAAGCCATGTCCACATGCTGCGTGAGTTTGGCGAGCAAGTAACGAGTTCGGTACTGCTGCATCGAACGAATGGTGTACCGTTTGAGAGCATCGTGAAGCTCCTTTCCCTTCGAGGTCATGCTGGCTTGGAAACGGTTTTCAATAAACTCGTTCAGCTTTTGCCTTTGTTCTTTTTCATCCGTCAATTCAGCGACGGCCCGAAGTTCGTCGGCCCATTGGGAAAAGCTGCGTTCCAACTCCTTCGTCGGTGTCTTTGTGAAGATGTAATAGAACAGAAAGCTCTCTAGCTGCTGAACGAAATGATCAAACAGAGGTTTCGGTAGGTTCGAGACAGCAAGCAGCAGCACATAGTGCAAACTAAATGCACCACCGCACAGCTTCTTCAGGTTCTCCATTGGAGTGTTACTTTTGCCGTCGTTCCCACGACCTTCGGCAAAGTCGAGATACTGCTCAACATTGCGAATGATCTTTCTGACAAACACAAACGGCTCTTGCGTGTAGCCGCACAGCTTGGCGTTCTCTTTGTCAACGAACCAATCATAAATCTGGTCTTCACGAACAATCGAGTCCTTGTTCGTGATCTTGTAATTGGCCATCAGGAAGTAACGCAGGAATCGAAGCGGCTTTTCCTTGCCTTTTTCCAGCGGTCCCGTGATCTTCTTCCACTCATTCTTCAGCTTTGTGAACTCGCCCAGCTTTACATTTGTGAACAGCAAGTTCTTCAGCAAGTCCATTGGGTTCAGACCAACGCCACGCTCGTTGATCGTCTCGAAGATTTTCAGTGCGCTACTGACATCGGTTGAGATTTGGATGAAGACAACATTATTGGCAAGGAATCCCCACAGCTTCTTGAGTTCCTTTTCATCCTCGTAGTTGTCTTCCAGATACCGATAGATCGTCCCGTATGCGTTCAGCAAGTTGTCTAGCGAACCAAACCGTGGAATCCCGCTACTCTGAACTGCCGCACTGACCTTTTGCGGCACATCATCTTGCTCCACAAGGCACTTCATCAACTCGCTGGCGTTCTCGTAACGTGGGTCCAGCTTCAAACTCGTTTCGATGTCACCTGTCTTGGTGGCGTAACTGGTTGAGATCAGTTCGTTGACAAGCTGGTAGTGCTGCGGACTGCTCTTGAATCGATGCCGCATCGCACACAACAGCAGGAAAAATGTCGTGAGCCGCTGTTGACCATCGATGACCTCGAATT
The DNA here is from genome assembly GCA_007745635.1 of Stieleria bergensis. Taxonomy (GTDB): domain Bacteria; phylum Planctomycetota; class Planctomycetia; order Pirellulales; family Pirellulaceae; genus Stieleria; species Stieleria bergensis. The sequence goes on along the minus strand of CP036272.1, from coordinate 2,738,199 downwards.
GATTCTTGCGAGCGCCCGGTGACACGAGAATCATGCCGACGAAGTATTCCATGTCGGAGCTAACATCGACCTGATCGTTGATGTCATCGAGAAGTTGCTGAACTTCCTTGTCGGACCAGACATATTCACGTTGGTAATCGGGGACGACGTAAAAGCACTCACGGAATGCTTCTTCGATGCTGTATTTGTGATTTTCGATTCTTGCCATTTGTCTATTCTTTTCCGACTTGATCCTGATTTTGTTTCGGTTTGGCCTCAGCCGTTTCGATTCGATCTTCTGTTCGTTTGCACCAGCTTTTGCCTGCCATTAGGCTCAATCGTCGTGTTTTCAATCGTTTCTTACCTTGGGCCGAACATGGGCCAGCATGGGCCAGCATGGGCCAATCACACGTCATGAGTCACTCTTTCTGGCTGGTAGACGCAACCGCTGATTCGGACTTCGAGGCGTTTCTGGGAGCGTGAATTCGATGAGCTTCACGTCGATGAGCCGATCAATCGCTCTTTTCATTGACCCCGCCCGGCTACTCACTCCCAGCCGATCCGCCAATTCACTTCGGCCAAGCTCGCCCGATTCCAGAATTTCCAGAATGTTCGATTCCATTGCCGATAGCGACAAAAGTTCATCAGACGAAGAATCAATCGAGAACTCTCGGTGCATCGGTAACACCACCAAGAAATGGCTGCGGATATCGTCGGTGCTGAAACTTGGCTCCGGCGACCCATTGGACACCATCACTCGCTTGATCTTCGGGATGCCCGTTCCACGCCCTTCGGTGAGTTCAAGCTCCTTAAAGAACTCGCCAATCCGCCGATTTCGATAACGCCGTGCGACCACCAAGCCGTCCCGTAAATGCTCGGGCCGAATCGACGGATCGGGGCCGGGGTAGCTGACGATCTCGATGCGATCAGGATTCACTCGCACTTCCACCGGTTCCGGTGTGTCATAGCCACGATGGTACATGGCGTTGACCAAAGCCTCCTCAATCGCAGCCAGAGGATAATTGAAAAACCGCTTCGCTTCAGGTCGATCCGGCAGCTTGATGACCTTTTCCACAACCACCTCATTTTGCACATATCGCAGCGCCGAACGAATCTGTTGATCAATCGGACCTTCAAACGTCTTCTCGATCAATTCATCGCCGCCAGCCCCATCGGGAAAGATCACGACATCAATCTGAGCACCGGGCAGGAACTTTGCAGGGTCATTGCTAAAAAACAGCACCCCGATATTCCGAGGCCGAACCACTTCGTCGCCGCCATCAACGATCTGCATCTGTCGGCAGATGTTCACCAGCGACAATTCATCCACTTCGCTCAATAGATCGCTTCCAACTTCATTCAAATACGAACGGATCAACGAAATCTTCAGATCGTCAATCGTCGCCCGTTGGCATTGCCGATCATCGAAGGGAACGGTAGCCGTCAGACTCAATAGTTCTCTTTGATCTTCGCTGTTCTCGACCACCTGCACCGTGCTCGAATACCGGCGGATGTAGTAGTGCTTTTCCTTGTGGCTTGCCGTCACATCTCGTGGCACCGAATAAGGACGATTCTGACCACCGGGTGCCCACAGCACGATTAGATTCCGATTCTCGACCGTTTGGATGCTCAGGATCGGGAAATAGGGTGGTTGGATTTGGTTACAGTAGCGCAGTAACTCCTGTTGAATACGATCCAGCGAATCCTCCGGCACACCAGCAGGAGGAAAAACCGGACGGCCTGATTCATCGCAGTCCTGACCAATGACAACATAGCCGCCACCGAGGTTCTCGAAATCGTTGGCGAAGGCACACAGCGTCCGCATGATCGGAGCCGGATTCCACCCAGTCTTGTACTCGATTCGCTCACCTTCGACCGTTCGCTGTCGCAGCAAGTCTTCGATGTTGATTGGCAATTCAGCCATCGCATTCGTCCTCGTTCGTCGATGCAGCCGACTGCAATGTTTTCAAACTCACACCATCCTTGTCTTTCCAATCATCCCGTCCATTTGCCGAACCGCCTTTAATCACCCCCGCTGCTGATGATGGCGAACTGAAGGCATAGCCTTCAATGAAAACGTATCGATCTGACCTCAACTCAACGACGCACTTCTCAATCAGATCCTTTCGCATCACCGACAGATAATTGTGAATCGAGTTGGTCTCATGCAGCACCATTTCGGAACCGGACATAACGACGAAACCTTTTGCATCTTCATAGCCAGTCGCTTTGATTCCCTTCGCTTCGATGTACAGCAAGTTCTTGGGCTTCTTTTTTGTTTCGGTCTTCTCAAAGACACCGAGCCCCAGCAGCGGGAAGATGCTGAGGATATCCAGCAAAAAACTCTCCATGTCGGCACGTTCGGCTTCCGACAACGTGGGTGGCAAGGAGGAGCCGGTGTTGTCGAGCTTGCACTGTTTGGCGGTTTTGGCGAGTTCCAGCAGTCGGGATTCGAGATGTTTGACGTGGGCTTTGTTCAAGCTGGTGTCTTTGGTGACAAAGAAGACCGCCCAGTCCCAGAAATCTTTCTTGCTGTAGTGTTGGTTGAGTCGCTCTTTGACCGGATCGCCTTCACCGATGTAGAGCGTGGGCAGCGCACTGTCTTCGCTGAACCCGACCAGCACATAGATGCCCGTGCGATCAAACTCGGGCCGACCGACCACCTGCTTGTAGCCGGTTCGTTTGAAGACGACACCGATGCCAGTCCAGTTCGATTTCTCGACCATTCGTAGACCATCGGGATCGCCGTCTGGCACGAAGATGCGGATGGAGAACGGTCGTTGTTGGAAGTCAGGCATGGGCAGCGACCTCCTCGGCTTCGCCTACTTTCACATGGACTTTGCCGGTGAGCAGGTCTTGCACGAGGCCGGATTTTACCGAACTCAGTTTATTGAGTTGCTTTTCTTCGGCTCGAATTAGACCCTGTATTTGCGAGAGCCGGGTAACGATCATCTGCTGCTCATCCGGCTTTGGTTTTGGAAAGTAAGTCGTTTTGAGGATGCCGTGATTGATGTTGACCTGTGCATCAGCCAATCCAATCTTGCGACCGTACCAGTCAGACTGAACAGCGTCCGAACCCAGTGCGAAGGGCACGAATGCTGGAAGGACATCTTTTTCGTTCTTGAGTCGAAGGCGGAACACTGTATCTGGAAACATGAGCTTCGGTCTTGTTTCGTGGACATGCACTACCACGCCCACTCGATCAAACGGTCCTTTGCGAGTAACCAGTATGTCGTCTTTCTGAACCTCTAAGTGCGGTCTGGGTTGAAAGTGACCTGGCAGACGTTTGTTTTCTGTTTCGTCGTAACCACTCCAAACGCAAACCGTGGTCTTCTGAATTGCCCATTGATCCTTTGTCGCTGGAACAGAATCGCAAAGCGGACTCCAACCACTTGTTATGGGACCGATCTCATCCGCAAGCCAACCTTCATCCCACTCCTTCGGAATCCATCCGAGCTCGGATTGCTTGTACAAGTCGGGGGCTTGTTCCTGGGTGGGGCGAAGTTGGCCGCTGGAGTCAACGCCTCGGCTGAACAGGTCGTGCATCATCCCCTGTTTGATCGCCTGATACTTGGCAATCAACGCTCCGGTCTTCTCAATCAAGTTGTCCAGCGTCGTCAGAATCCGAGCGATCTTCTTTCTCTCATTCGGACGTGGCCAAGGAACCTCAATGGCACGAAGCTGTTCGTAGTTCAAGCCTTCTCGGTTCCCGCCAGCGTTGAGTCGAAAAATCTGGTTCTGGCCAATGGGAGATGCCAAAGTTGAGGAAAGGAACTCGGCGTCTTGTGGCGTTGCTTCTTCTAGCCGAACGGTGCAGACATGTTGATTTACATTTGCTTCGCCCAACCCATCTGGAAGGACGCAACACCTGCCAATAGATGCCCCCGTAATGTTGAGCAGGACATCAAATGGCAACGCCTTGCTTCCGGCCATCGACCGATGAGTCTTTTGGTCGATGAATGCCACGTCCGAAAGATCGAGACCCTCAAATCGAACATTCTGGCTGCGAATAAAAAGCACACCCTCGGTTTGGTAAACGTCACTTCCACCACGAGGCGTGATTCCACTCCCGACTCTTGATGTCAAATCCCTCACCCGCTCAAGAGTCCATTCTGGAGGAATTTCGATGTCGTAACCGCTAAGTCGATTACTCATATCCCAACTCCTTCAAGAACTGATTGAGTTGGGCGGCTTCCTGATCTCGTTCTGCCAGAATCGCCGCAGTTGTTACAGCGTACTTCTCGCACAGGTTCTCAATTTCAGATGTCAAAACACGCTGATACTGACGCAGATACCCATCGAACCGTTCACTCAAAACTCGCTGGAACCGTTCCAAGATCAACTGCTTTGCTTCATCCACACTGATTTTGGAACGGGCGGCAGTAACCAGTTCGTCACGCTGTTTTCCGACTTCCTTGATGCCGCCCTTCAGCGTCTTTAGTTCGGTTTCCAACGCAGAGTGTCGTGCCAGTTGTTCGTCAATCTTCTCAATCTGCTCCTGAACGTCGATTCCTTCCGCTTCGTCGTCACTGGCTTCGGCAAGTTTTTCGTTGATCTCGGCTTTGGAATAATTGGCTGCCTCCATCCGCTTAGCGTCCTGACGCATGGACTTCACCTGCTTCTTGATCTGCTTGACTATGGCGGTTAGCTCCTTCTTGTCTGCCTTCAGTGATTTGACCAATTCCTTTGGCAGAACACCGTCCTCTGACTCTTCCGGTTCGTCACCCTCTTCACTCGCATCGGCAGCCGCAAACAACGCTTCGAGTTCAGCAATGCGAGCGTGATCCTGCTCGATCTTTTCCAACACTTCAGGAAACTGTGATTGCAGGATGTCTTCTTCAGGAATCAGTTCAGGCCCCCAACCGCTGGCCGCCACCGATTTGAAGTCTGCCGCCAGAGAGTTCATGTAAGCGGCCAAAGCACCATGAACCTGATGCAGATCGAGAATCCCTTGCGGCACCAACGCCTTGCCCAGACTGCCAAGAAACTGTCGCCGAAGATCAAACACGTTCTTGTTGTCGGGCAGTGCCTCGATCTCGCTAACGTGTTTCTTCCACCACTTATCGAGTGCCTGATGAAACTGTTTGTGCTTCTGCTGAACGCCATCTGCCGATTCGATCAACGGCTTGATGTCGTCCTTGCCTTGGATCGCCTCGGCAAAGTCGAGGTAGTTTTCGTCTCGTGGCTGAAACAGTAGTTCTCGCAGCCCAGCGTAGTTGTCAAAGTACGGGCCAAGTGCATCGACCTCGGACAACGGCACACCGCCATGCAGGTGTGCTCGCACGTCATGCGGTTCAGGTGACGGACTGTTATCGACGTAGCGACGAATGTTGAGGTTGAAATCTTCGTCCTCAAGTTCCTTGATCGGCACGTTGCGAGAATACTTCGTCACGTCCAGATGCTTGTGGTAGACGTGAGTAATCTTCTCGATGTCTTCGGGCCGCAACGAGTTCTGGTTCTTGCTCTCTTTGAATTCCAGATCGGCATTGATGAACAGCACGCTCTTCCGCTTGCTCGCTCCATCTTTGTTGATGACCAGCACGCAGGCCGGGATGCCCGTTCCATAGAACAGTCCGGCAGGCAAACCGATGACGGCTTCCAAGATGCCTTCCTTGATGAACCGCTTGCGGCAGTCTTTCTCTTCCCCGCTGCGAAACAAAACACCGTGCGGCATGACCACAGCCATCTTGCCATCGCTCTTCAGCGATGAAGCCATGTGCTGCACGAACATCAGATCGGCCTTCTTGCCTTTCGTGAACGTGTGATACCGTTCGGGGAATTCAACATCGGCCTTCTTGGGAGCGTTTTGAGCAAAAGGCGGATTGGCGATCACTCGATCAAACCGACGAATCTCACCCGTCGCTTTGTCTCGATGTTGAGGGTTCTTCAGCGTGCAACCCTGCCGGATGTCGGCACTGCGAATGCCGTGCAGGATCATGTTCATCTTGCAGACAGCCCAAGTCCCGCCATTCAATTCCTGACCGGCCAACGAGAGGTCTCGGGGATTGCCGCCGATCTCTTCGACATAATGCCGTGACTGGATCAACATACCGCCCGAACCGGCACAAGGATCGCAGACGCTCATGCCTTCCTGCGGTTCCAGCACATGCACCATCATGCGGACGACTTCGGCAGGCGTGTAGAATTCGCCACCCTTCTTCCCGGCACTGTCGGCAAAGTATTTGATCAGGTACTCGTAAGCCGCTCCTAGCAAATCGGGAAACTCGAAGTCGTCGTTGGACAGCGGGATCTCATCGAAGTGCTGGATGAACTCGATCAGAATGCTGTCGTCCATCGTCCGCTGGCCGACTTTGCGGTTGAAGTTAATCGCCTTCAACACATCTTGCAGCGTATCCGGGTTGGCATCCTCGATAGCCGCCAAAGCCTTGTTCAGCCCCGAACCAACGGACTGCTTCAGGTGCTTGATCTTGCTCCAGTGAGCTTTATCAGGAACGTAGAAGTCGTACTTGTCCGGGTTCTCAAGCTGCTTCGTGATCAGATCCTCACGCAGCTTGTCCTTCGTGTACTTCTGCCGCAGCTTCTCTCGGTCATGATCAAACTGGTCACTCAGCCGCTTCAGGAACAACATCCCAAAGATGTATTCCTTAAACTCCGAAGCATCCATGTTCCCACGAAGAATATCGCAAGCCTCAAACAGCCGCCGCTCCAACTTCGCCAGCGTCAGCTTTTCTGGCTTCTTGGTGCGCTGGGATGATGCTTTCCCATTGGCAGTCTTCTGAGTAGTGGCTTCGATGTCCGTCATGATCGCTTTCGCCCTAGATAAACCTGTGTCGCCGTCGTTTGTTTCATTTGCCATCGCTCAGATTGGTGCAAACCATTGGGTTATGAGGTTGCACAATTGTTCTTCCACCACTCTTCCATTCCCGTATTGATAACGTTCCCGCCCCGATAGCCCCACCCGTTCGTTGTCAGCAATGACTGATTGTGTTCATTGAGATTCTGGTAAAAGACATCTGAGACGCAGAGGTATGCAGTTTGCCAAGAAACCTCCTTTGCTTTTTTGCACATGTTCGCTCCGCCGTTGACAACGTCGCCCATCCACACCACTTCATTTACTCCGCTTCCCTTGTAGCCTGCCTTAATCATCAAGGCACGTCCCCAATCCGCTCCGATGCCAACGGAGATGCCTTCGATGCTTCGCTTTTGCAAGCGGCAGTTGAGAATCTTTACGAGGCTCGACAATTCTGCACACTTACTGAAAGCGGAGTCGAGATTTGACTTTGCTTTTCCTTCGTAGACCGCCCATACAGCATCGCCATGGATATTCACCTCTGCGCAAAGCGACGATCCATTCAATACAGCTACGGCCTCACTAATGAATGAGCGGTAGATTTTCGCCAACCTCGGTCGCTGGTGCTTGGCAGGCAACTCTGACGAGCCTTTTATATCCATGAAAATACAGGTGCAGTTCACATAGAATCCGTTGGTGAAGGTCAGGCTGTCACGGGACGGAATGGAATCTCGTTCTTCATAGTTGCCTGCCGGTGCGTCGAGGATTTCATCAATCCTCGTGACGCTGTCGAGATGGCTGTACGGCTTGTAGGAGCTTTGCATGTTATTGCCTCGTCAATTCATCAAGAACGAGCGTGACGAGAACCGATACTGTGCCGAAGCAAAAAGCCACTCTCAGCGCAAAGTCTGCAGTTCCCGCTGCCTTGTACTTGGCGACAGCAACTCGTGAAACGTTCCAGATTTGATCGACGAGATGTTGCAGTCGCTCTGCGCCTTTGAGACCGTGTGTGAAATCCCGCCACTTGTCTAAATCTGCAAATGCCGCCACTGACTGGAAGAAATACCAAGAATGGGTCTTGCTGTCTGGGGCTAACCGAGGCTTGACGACCTCTATGGATTTGTAGGCGGAGAATAATGATGAAGCGTAGAATGCGAGATGCGATGCAATCAGTATTGCGGGCACCCACCAGCTACTCGTCGAGACAAAATGCTGACAGACACGGACCAGAGCCGGGATTTCCGTCAGGGACGCACCGAGCATCGCAACGGCTATTGTCAGATAGAACGTGGCTTTGGAGTCGGCGTGGCTAACCCAGTTGATCACTAGATCGAGGTTGGCTTTGGCGACCTCAAGATCGAGTTCTGTTTCCTTTGTCGCCAAAAGCTCGACGCCTGTCTGTTGTTCAACAACGCCGTGATCGTCAGGCTTCTTTGTTGAGGTAAGGTCACTCATGGCTGGAAATGCTTTCCCTGAGAAGCGGCTGAATTGTTGCCATGACAAATTGATCCACACGGCGTGCCTGTACGAACACGTCGCAGTCCATCAGGTAGCCTCCCTTCGAGAACGTCCATGCTTTCAGGTTCTCTTCGCCAGTTGCATCCGGTGACTCCTCGTGAAAAGCCGTAAAAATGGTTGATGACTCGGGCACTCGCATGTTCCATCGTGCGGTGAGCTTCATCTGAGTTGCCGCATCATTCTGCACCGTCAATTGAACACGCAGCTTCTTCTCGGGTCTGTCCTCGTCGAACAGTCGCCTCTGATTCAGGCCACGACGTTCGCTCTCGGAATAGGCCATGCGAGCTTCGACATACAGAACCGGAGTGCAGAGTCGCCTCTGGCAGGCAAAAAGTGTCGATTGGAAACTGGCATAGGAGCAGAATGACTGCCGAACTGCGTCGATGGTCTCGAACGTCAGCAGCCCACGTTCCGCCAAATGCTGATTCAGCATGGGAGTGAACAACGATTCATAGAATCCGACGTGGCCCGCAATCTGATCCATCAGGCGTTCCAGCGGATCGTTGGTCGAACGAAAGACTTGTCGCTCACATTCCGGTTCAACCAGCAGGTGTGCAATTTCATGCCAGCGAGTGAAGAATCGTCGAGCGGCTTTGTCTCCCCGACAATCGATTACGGCGACGTGAGAACCATCTTTGAGCCGAACCATCGTGCCAAAAGTATCGGGAGTCAGGTCGTTTTCCACGATATGGGCGAAAACGATTTCGCCTTTCTCCACATACCGCTGCTTTAGTTCGTCAAGATCGGAGTCGTCGTTAATTTCTTCAAAGACGAGGGTCAGCCGAGTGGCGACCAACGCCTCTAATTCGCCGATGGACTTCACGCCACCGGCTTCTCGAACCCAAGTGTCTATTTGGTGCTGACAAAAATTGATAATTGCTGCGACAGGCGATCCAGAGAGCCCCAGTTTTTCAGCAAGATCAACAACATCTTGTTCCTGATCCAATGTGCTCATAGGAATTCCTTCACCGCTTCATAAAATTTTTGCCAATCGACCTTTTCAAGGTCGCCTTTCTTGGTGCTGCTGCGGTGAGCAATGATCTGGTTCTGCATTTCCAGCAAAGCAATCGCCTGCCGAAAACTCAGTCCCTCGTCGCCTGCAAATTCCGCCAGTGCCTTCGGTATCTGAACCTCTTTCTCGTTTTTTTTGGTCTCCGTGCTCTTGGCGTCTTTGCCTGTCATTAGGTAGTCGAGCGACAGACTCAGCGCACGGGCTATGTCAAGGAGCTTATCTGCTCCGACATTGCGTTTGCCGTTCTCAAGGTCTGACAGGAAGCTCTTGCTGATGCTGGCCTTGGTAGCCAAATCATCTTGAGTCCAGTCAAGCTCTTCTCGACGGGCTTTGATGCGTTCACCGACTGTCGTCATGGCGGCACAACCCTCTGCTGCAATTGCATAACCGTAAAACCACGCACATCCTACGGCTTTTCCCTGTCCGCTTCAAGCAGACGCATCGGCTTGCCGCCTCCTTGACTTCTTGCATAGCGAACAGATAGCATATAGCGACATTGACGATTGCGGAAAGTTTCCGCCCTGTGTTTCCTCGGTCTGCCACGGAGAAATCGAGATGGCTTGGAATGAAAAGCGTTCACGAGAGCGGGTTAAGAAGAATGATTTCGCTGATCTGGACCTGAATGTCAGAGACCTCGCCCGGTCAATGGACTTCTCAAACCTCGGAAGAAAAGACGTTCGGCGGGCTGAAGGCGTCCATCTATATGTTGATGTCCCCAACTTTCACCGTGCCGTAGCGGACGCCGGGAATGACAAACAAAAGCAGCGGAAGCTGGTGAGAGCATCCAGTGTCCTCCGACGTATTCAGGGCGAGCTGATGAAAGATGACGACGTTGGCGACATTCAGCGTCAGACCGTCCGAGCACACGGATTGGTCTTCAGACCATACGACGGCAAGGACAACCCAAATCACGGCGCTAGAACAAAGCAGGCTGTCATCCACGCCATCACACAAAACACTTACGTTCTTGACGTATTCAATGGTGTATTCAGCGATGTGCGGGACTTCAGTAGTGCCGTAGGCTTGGCCAGTGGAACGAGTTACATCTGCAACGTCGGTAAGACTGGAAAGCGAGAACTCATTTCACTCGGCACTTGTGCCAACCTCGCAGCGAAGATCATCGGTGGGCGGGATTCAATCACAATCACGGCTGAAATGTACGAAGCGTTGCCCGAGTGTCTTCAGGGCCACTTTGAGAAGAGCGAAGTCGTCGCTGACGTGCAAACTTATCGAGCCACCGGACTCCGCTGGAGTCGCAACTCTGGTTTGGCTGAAGAGCTTGGCGTCGAATGGAATGAAGAGAAGTTGAAGAAGGAAACCGAGAGGCATCGGGACAATCTCCCGCTCGACCAGATCAATATTTCTGAAGCGACGACACTGATCGATGTTTCAAAGCTGACTGAGCGCAACTGCAAACGAACCGAGGCGGTGACGTTTTACGCTGACCTCGATGGATTCACCCGATACGTCCAAGAGGCAGAGACCGACGACAAGGTTGTCAGCCTGATCCGACAGTTTCACATGATTCGGTCAGAGTTCCATTCTGTCGCCGGGACGGATTACGACGGATTGGTACTGCAACATCGTGGTGACTGCATCCTCGGGATCATGCACCTGCCTTCAGGGAGTGGCAAACACGATATTCGTTGCCAAGATGCTGTTGACCTTGCGATTGCCCTACAGTCATCGATGGAGCATGTGCTGAATGAACACCTTGCAGACCGTGAGGACATTCATGTTGCTGTCGGTGTGGATGTAGGAAAAGTCATTGTTTCACGACTGGGTAAACAGGGCGAACGTATTTCGATTTGCTTCGGACCGGAAGTCACCGAGGCCGAACGGCTCCAGATGATATCTGCGGCGAAGCAAATCCGTATTGCCAGTGAGATCTATTGCCAACTAGACGATGAAAATGTCACGGAGGAATTTACCAAACGAGGGTCGGCATACGTTGCCACTAATCTAACTTTTCCGAAGCTGGACGAAAAGAAAGAGGAGAAAGCGGCGGAAGAGGGATGTCTCGGTACGAGCTTTGAGAATAACCGAATGCAGGTGACGACGAAGTCGGCGGCTATCGCAGCCCAACCGTGGCAGACAAGCAAGCCATGGTTGTCGGAGTGAAACGGTGGTTTGGTACAAAGAAAACCCTCAGAGGTTGCTGCGAGAGCAGCAGATTGCTTCGGAGCTTCTAACGGCTTTCGAATCCAGCATTGATGGCAACGGAAATGCAAGTCTCTGCGGCGATCTTGAATTGTGTTCCGAGCATGGCCATGTCTACGAATCGGTACGCATCCGTCTCGTGTATCCTTCAAGGTTTCCGGCCCGAAATCAACCGCCATCCGTCTACCTTGAGAGCCATCGTGACCGCTGGAAAAAAGTCGCTAATAGCCACATTGAAAGCGACTGGAAGCTCTGCCTATTCGTGCCGGGTGACTCGGGGATTGCATTTGCCGACGATGACTCGCTCAGAAAATTGTTTGGCGTAATTCACACGTTCTTACTTAAGGAACGGATCTATCAGCGGCGACTTGCTAAAGCACAGCGGACTGGCGAAATCGCCGAATGGCCGGGGCCTGATCGGTCGCATGGGCTGGAGGGTATTCGTGAAGCAATTCGAGACATGGGCCGTGTTGGCAGAAACGATCCCTGCCCGTGCGGAAGTGGATTAAAGTTTAAGAAGTGTCATTTGGGAAAGCTGTAAATCAACGTGGGACGATTGGAGTCACCAGCGAATGATCGAACGATTTCAAGGCGACGATGGCAAGCGTCGGTTGCGTGACGCTTTCCTGAATCAAAAATTAGTCAATGGCGAACAGTTGATTGCTGAGCAGTTGATTGAGGTAGCGATACTAACGGAGTTGCCGACTGACACAGTGTTGATCTCGCAGGAGGGCGAGGATACCGACCTGTACTTTATCATCTCGGGAAGAATGCGGATCGAGGCGAATGGAAGGCCCGTGGCAATTCGGAATTATGGTACTCACGTCGGAGAAATGGCATTGATCGACTGCAAAGCTCGAAGAAGTGCAAGCGTGATCGCCGAAGAGACAACGCTCGTGGCTCAAATAACCGAGCCAGACTTTACTCGCATTGCTGATGAGTTCCCGGTCTTGTGGCGGCGAATTTCCATCGAACTTTGTGACCGGCTCCGTAACCGCAATGACATGATTCGCCGCCCTAATGAGTTGCCGAATGTCTTCATCTGCTCTTCAAGCGAAAGCCTGCATATTGCGGAGCAGATTCAACTCGGACTAGATCACCATGAGAGCATCGTCAGCAAATGGACAGACCAAGTGTTCGGTTTGACAAAGCAGACGATGGAAGACCTTGAGCGAGAAGTGATGTCTGCTGACTTTGCCATCGCCGTGGTCACTGGAGAAGATGTCGTCACCGCCCGAAAGAAGCGAAAGGTTGCCCCAAGGGACAATGTAGTTTTTGAACTTGGGTTGTTCATGGGGCAGCTTGGAAGGGAACGAACGGTGATGGTTACACCGAGAGGAATCGACCTGAAGCTCCCAAGCGACTTGCAGGGGTTGAATCCGCTTTCGTTTACAATGCCCTCCAACCCAGTCGACAAAGGGCAATGGGCTGCGGCAATTGGCCCTGTTTGTACCCAACTCAAAGCACTGTTCGATGACCGTGGGCCTCGATGACGAATTCGTATTTAGCGATTCTGAGTGGTTCTTTGTATCAAAGGATAACCGACCATCTCTACTAACAGTTTCCAAATCCGACAACTCGCCGACGAACTTCAGCCGCCTGAAACCGGCAAGCAGAGCATCGTGCTGACCGGCGACGACAATGCAAAAGTTGTATTGTTCGGTCTCAAAGAACATGTCGCACCGCTGCCAGCGATCATTCAAATCATCAATGGCGAGGCCGAACTGACTGTCGGCGAAGAGGCAGTGGCAGGCAAGCCGGGAACGTGGATTCAGATGGCAGCCAAAACGCCTCACAGCATCAAGGCAACGACGCCACTGGTCATGTTGCTCAAGCGACCTTAATTCTATTTAAGTCGAACCTGAATGGAGAACACAAGTGCCGTGCCAGCTATGCGGGAGCAACGAAGTTCACAGCGAACATCATTTGATCCCCCGACACTGCCATCGAAAGAATTGGTGGAAGCGGCACTTCACCAAGGAGCAGATGCAGCAAACGATCCTCCTTTGTAAGATGTGCCACGAGTCGGTGCATGAGTTGATTCCAGATGAGAAGGAGTTAGGACGGGATTTCTACACGATTGAGAAGTTACAATCGCATCCCGACATCGCCAAGTATTTGGACTGGAAGCGAAAACGCTTGAATTGATCAGGATTAACTTCGACTGGGCTATCTTGATTTCACGATCAATGGAGATCATCGACTCACTTTTATACGGTAAATTGACAGGACTGCGAACGATGAATGACGAGCCCACGAAATCCGATATTGCGAGCCTCCGACGCTGGAAATGGCAGTTGACGATGGTGGGCGTGCTACTCATTGGTGTCTGCGGTTACGTCTACGTCTCACAGGCTTGGTATTCGCTTTACAGGGCAAACCGGACTCCTGGCCGAGCATGGTCGGCGTGGGACGCCGCCGACCATAACGTAGACGGTAAGCTGACTCGTGAAGAAATGGACCTCTTTGGACGCCAACAGCCGCATCGCAATGTCGAGCAGCTTTTACGGAACTTTGATGCCGCTGACACAAATCAAGATGAAACCGTAACGCAGGCCGAAATCGACGACTACGGAACCGACATCGGAAGCAAAGACCCTCAGAACCATCGCAACGAAAGTTAGTTGTGAAGTCGGGGCTGACCACCATAGGTTGGCCGATCTTGAGCCACTGAAGGCGATGTTGGAAGCGTGCGAAAAACTGAAAAGTCAGAATCTCGTAACTGGAGAAAACGAATGAGCGAATCGACATGTCCAGATTGTGGAACAGCGATGGAGAAGGGCTTCGTTCCCGACTTTGCTTATGCAGCGATTGCACAAATGGTCTGGCACAGAGGAGAGCCGGAGCCATCACACTTGTTAGGAATGAAGACCGGCGTAAAGGTCGATAAGAAAGAGTTCGTCCCCATCACCGCCTACCGCTGCACTGGATGCGGGGTCTTGCGGTTTTACGCTCAGGTGCCTGACGATGAGTGACCGACGACTTCTCGCTGGTCACCGAGACGCTAATTGCAGTCGGCAACGATCACCGGTTGGCCGATAAAGAGCCGCTTGAGAAAATGCTGAATGCTTGCGAGAAATTAGCTTTGACAGCAAGCAAACAAAAGCATCTGTGAAGTGAATGGAGTGGGCACGAATAAATATTCAACCGACGATGCGATGTTCTTGTCCATCAGAACAAGACATGACGCTTATTGAGACAAAACCGAGCGACAGGATTTGCAGAAGTGAAGAGCATTCTTGATGATCCGGCAATCAGCGGACGCTACTTGTTTCCACAGGATCGAACCGTCGCCGATCCGTTCATCGTCAAATCTGATGCTGCTGAATTGGCGTGTTATCGGAAGATCCTCGATACCGAGGCTCTCACGATAATTCACTTCCACGGAAACGGAGAGGCAGTTGCGGACCACGTTCCATTCATGGCGGACGTGTTCGCTGACATGGGCCTGAATTCTCTGTTTGTTGAGTATCGAGAATACGGCGAATCGACCGGCGAAGCAAAGCTAGTTGCAATGCTCGGTGACGGTGAAGCAGCAATGACGGCTGCTGATGTTTCACCAGAGACAGCCATCGTCTTCGGTCGGTCCATCGGTTCGCTTTACGCCATCGAGTTGGCTCATCGTCAGCCGAACATCGCTGGCCTGATAATTGAAAGTGGCATCGCCGACCCCTCAGAACGATTCCTGACCTATGCGGATTTGGAGTCGGCAGGATTCGATGAAGCTGCCGTAAAGACGGAAGTGAAGCGATACTTCAATCACAAAAAAAAGTTGTCGGGGTACACGCATCCGTTGCTCACGCTTCACACCGAGAACGATGGCTTGATCGACATCTCGCACGCCGAACGCAGTCACAAATGGGCGGGCTCACGTCAAAAGCGGCTAGTTCGATTCCCGAGAGGCAACCACAACACGATCTTTCGAGCGAACGTGAGCGAGTATCTTGATGCGCTCAAGAAGTTCGTGGAGTCGATTCGGCCATGAGCACCGACGAGCAAGAATTTGACCAGAAGGCAACAGGCTTTCACTGTGCCACTTGCGGCATGTGGCACGACCTTCCGATGGAATTCGGCGCAAACGCTCCGACGATCTACAACAACATCCCGGAAGACGAACGAGAATCACGCTGCGAGTTGACTGAAGACCTGTGCGTGATCGATGATGAGTTCTTCTTCATTCGTGGTTGTTTGGAGTTGCCGGTCATTGGCAACGATGAGCCTTTCATCTGGGGTGTGTGGGCTTCGCTAAGCAATGACAGCCTGAAGCGTTGTCACGAAATTTGGGAGCAGGAAGGCCGTGAGTCCGAGCCGCCGTTCTTCGGCTGGCTGTCCACATCGCTGCCTCTTTACCCGGAGACGATGAGCTTAAAGACGCAAATTCATACTCGCCCCGTTGGGCAGCGACCGTTCGTTGAGTTGGAAGCAACGGATCACCCATTATCAATCGAACAACGTGATGGCGTTACAATGGATCGTGTGCGGGAAATCGCCGAGGAATTGCTCTACCCCTGATTGTGACCAAGGATTTCGACGATGACCGCTATTCAATCTGTGCTGTTTCTCTTACTGCTCGCCCCCGATCCACTTGGTCCCGGCGATCACACACGGACATTGACGGTTGGCAACATCGAACGCAGCTACATCGTTCACGTCCCGCCAAACTACGACCACGACAAGTCATCGCCGGTGGTGCTGGTCTTTCACGGCGGCGGCGCTAATCCACAGTCGATGATCCGCTTCAGTGGGATGAATGCGAAATCCGATGAAGCCGGTTTCATCGCCGTCTATCCCGCTGGGACCGGACGGTTTGAGAAGCTGCTCACGTTCAATGGTGGCAACTGCTGTGGCTACGCCATGCGTAACAAGGTGGACGACGTTGAATTCACGAGTCAGTTACTCGACGACCTCGCAACCGTGGTCAACGTCGATGAGAAACGGGTCTTTGCCACGGGGATGTCGAATGGAGGGATTATCACCTACCGACTTGCCTCGGAGCTTTCAGAACGGATCGCCGCCATTGCTCCAGTTGGTGGGCCGATGGGAACCCAGACCTGCAATCCGAAACGGCCAGTGCCAGTTATTCATTTCCATGGGACGGATGATGAGAACGCTCCGTTCAAGGGCGGCAAAGGTAAAGGTGTGTCGGGCACCGACTTTTACTCGGTTGAGCATTCGATCAACGCTTGGGTGAAGGCAAACGGATGCAATGAAGAACCCGTAGTCACGAAGCAGCAGCCAAAAATAGACGACGGCACATCAATCATTCGCAAGACATATGGCGACGGAAAGGATGGGGCCGAGGTCGTGCTAATCGAGATTGTTGGCGGCGGGCACACATGGCCGGGTGGACCCTCAAGGGTCCGTTTTCTTGGGAAGACAACAAAGAACATTTCTGCCAATGATGCCATGTGGAAGTTCTTTCAAAAGCACCCGATGAATTAGGCACAGGGAGTCTTGCCGATGAACCACCCAGCAACCATCCGAAATCCCGGCGAAGGCAGAAGGATCGGCATTGTCGGTGACGTTTACCGATTCCTTGCCACGGGGGAGGAGACGGACGGGAAATACACCACGTTCGAGGCCATCGTGCCTCCCGGTAGCGGTCCTCCACCGCACATCCACAGCCGGGAGGAAGAATCGTTCCTCGTCCTTGAGGGTGAGATGACATTCCAATTTGGTGACGATCGAATCGTTGCCGGTGAAGGAACCTTTCTCAACATGCCGGTCGGAAGCCTGCACAGTTTCAAGAACGAAAGCGACAAGACCGCTCGTTTGCTGATCTCACTCGCACCAGCCGGATTGGAGGAGATGTTCTTCGAGGTTGGAACGCAGCTTGATGACGATGCGACGACAGCGCCGCCGCCAAGTGAAGCTGAAATCAAGAAGCTGCTGAAAGCTGCACCCCGCTACGGCGTCGAGATCAAAGTGCCGTAAGAGAGTGTTATAAAATGCGAAAATGGCTTTCTAAACTTCTCGGCAAACCGAAGGCGACTGCGACCGACTCCAGTGGCGATTCTCTCGTGCCCGACGCAGAATACCAGTTCAAATTTGGTACGAAGCCAATGCTGCCTGATGGACTGCGAGAACTTCGCATCATACAACTTCGTAGCGGTCTGCTCATTCTCGAAAACTTCGATATCGATTTGACGGTGGATCAGCACTGGATGGATGACAGTCCTGAGAAGATTGCGGCGGCATCCCGCTGCCTTCGGTGGGCAAAGCAATACCATGATCTGGATGATCCACCGCAGCCTCCCGTAAGACTTCATTGTGGGAACGTGTTGATCTCCAGTTCCCACTACACCGCTCAGCAAAAGCCCGAAGATGACATTTCAGCGTGGCTTCAACATTTTGGCTGGGACGTGAATCGTCCCTTTTTCGCCCAGCAATCGATGACAGAAAAGCCGCTTGAAGACGGGTTTGTATCCTGCGTCAGAATATGCTGTGGGGAAACTTCAACTGAAGACAGTCTCTCACTCACATGGTCTGATCGTAGTTGCGATTCAAACGTTGTTGGCTGCTTAGCTGGGTTTGTTGAAGAAGAACTGAATCGGATCGGTCAGTTCTATTCTTGTGAAGGATTCCTTGAACACTGGTACGAACAGATTCCGAGAGAGGCACTGACCCATCCCGTATTCTCATTCCTTGATTTTCCTGTGTTCGACATGGGTACTATTAAGCTGACATTTTCAGGGTCGGTGTTGTCTGCGAATGAACTACGATTCTGGAGTCGCCCAACGTATTACCACAAGTGACCGCAATGGGCCTCAAGAACCCAAACTTGACTGAGAAAACCTGGGTGTTCTGTGAAAACAGGTTGCGTCATTGTCTCCCGTTTAACTCCATCCACACTTAATCCCTTACCCATGCCTGCCAAAATCTTCATCCACCTGCCCGTTGCCGATCTCCAGAAGTCCATTGAGTTCTTCACGGGCCTTGGTTACGCATTTGACACACGCTTTACGGACGAAACCGCCACCTGCATGATTGTCAGTGAAGAAATCTGCGTCATGCTTCTCACGCACAAGAAGTTTGAAGAGTTTGTTCCAAAGAAGATTGCCGACGCCAAAGAAAGCACCGAAGTTCTGCTGTGTCTCTCGCTTGACAGCCGAGAGCAAGTTGACGACATGGTCTCAAAGGCGGTCGAGTTGGGCGGTTCGACATACAAGGAACCGAAGGACCACGGCTTCATGTACGGGCACGGATTCCAAGACCTCGACGGACATGTCTGGGAATTGATTCATATGGCCAGTGGAGAAGATTGATTGGGTGCCAAAATCATGTCATTAGACTTACTATCCCGCAAATAGCAGCGGCGATCATCAAGCCGATGCAGATTAGACTGCCCCACATTGCAATGTCTGGAGTGCCACCAAGACCATCCTTGCTCTTTCGTCGTGCATGAATCACGGATCGGAGCACTTCGGTCAGGATCATTACGGAGATGGCAGCGAACACCAGAATTGCTGCGGCGGTCATCCAAGTGCTCAATCTGCTTTATCCCCTTTCCGAAGAGCACGATCACGGAACGCCCGATACTCCTCCACGCTCCGTACTGGCTCCTGCTCGAAATCGACAACTTCCCCGCTCTGGTGATCCACCATCCTGAGATCGAGCTTATCGCAGACGGCCCGAATGATGGGTACGCAATCCTCATTGCCATTGGAAACTACACCGATTGAATCAACGGTTCCGATTCCTTTTCGGTTCCCGTAGTTAAACCGAAGATAGGCGTGACCGTCTTGAACGACTGATTCATCTGCGTGATGCTGAGCGTCTGGGAAGATCGACGTAAGTGCTTCTCCAATCTCGGTGACTGATCCAATCGGTGGCACTTGCCAACTGTCGCCATATTGTTCGGCGATTTGACTGATGGTCATGCCTTTGGGAAGTCGCATCAGGCTCGCACCCCATGTCATTGCTTCGGTTCCTGGATTCAATCAAAAATTGTGGTCATCAACTCTCTCAGGCTTGCGAGAGAATCGGCGACAAGATGACCGAGTCAAGCTCTTAGGTCTGTTGGCGAAGATGGTTATTGGCGATTGACGCCAACAACGTTCTTCTTGGTACATCATGACTCGAAGCCTAGCCATCGATAATGGCACACCGGTCGAACCGCTGCGACTCAAAATCGTCGTCCGAAACGCTGAAATACAACTGATGTCCATCTGCCCAGCACCATTCCAGAATCTCTTCCGAAGCCACCGTCAGCAGATGCCTGAAACCGTCATCGACAGGATCGTCAGCGGCTACCTGTGGATGTGACCAACCTACAAGATGTGAGCGTTCTTCTCGCTCAGGCATCAGAGCATCGATCACAGCTTCGTATGCATCGCTGTGCTCTCGATTCAACCCCATTGCTTTTGCACGTCTGCACGACGTGAATTGGTCCCAATAATCTCGTTCTAGGTCATAAACGTTGATGTTGGGAAGATCAAGTGTTTCGCTGAACTTGATGACGCATTCGGGTGCGACTCGGTTGTATTCATCAAATGCCTTCGGCGGCTCAAGCCGAGTCAGACCTTCAGCGTCGGGTGAATAGACGACCTGCCAAGCGCCTTCTGCCCCTTCCGCAGCCGGTTGCCCTGTCTCTTCGGGATCATCGAATACGAAGAAGTAGAGCATGCCTTTGTCAGGAAGAGATTGTGCTGCCACGGTTCCTTTCATTTCTTCCAGCCGAATCTGCCCCAAAAACGTGTGGAGCTTTTCTTCATAGGAAGGCCACTCAAATCCATCGAGCACATCAGGCTTGCCGCCATATTTGCTCGTCCCGATTGGCATCTCACCGTCAGCCAATTCTGGTTCTATGATCAGCGCCGGCCGTGCCATCGCAATGATTGATGGTGCAACAGAATCCAGCTTTTGCTCACGGAGTTTTTGTAAAAACGTGATCCCACAAGTCTTCTGCCAGACCATGTCGATAGTCTCGTCGCTGGGCAATGCTCCTTCGCCTTGTTCCCACGCATCTACTACAGCAGCGAGAAACTTCCCCCGTGTTTCATCCACTGAGGTCAACCAGTCGGCGTACTTCCGCATACGTTTCTGATCGCTGAGGTTTGCCACAACTTCCGATAGTTGGTCGAGTTCGCCATCAAGTTTTGCAGCACGGGCTACAGATGATTGGTTTGGCATGGGGCTACTTGGTAATGAAGTTGAGATTTGCAAAGTGAGCAGTTTAGCAAATCCGATCACACGTAGTGCTCCCTCTTCCCAAACCTCCTCTCCATCGTCTTCTTTTCCGAATCCAAAGCCCGCTCAATCTGACCCAAAGCAACATCATCATCACGCTCAGCAAAAAACTCACGAGCCAATTGCTTGATGGCGATGACCATTTGCTTGATCCGGTACGAAGTTGGGCCTCCCAATTCCACGCTCCCGACCAAACCCTTCACTTCGTCACCGTCAAGCTTCGATTTCAATACAGCCGAACCCAACGGACCAAGTCTCGAATGAACGAACTTGGCGAACTCGTCAGTCAAACCCTGATCAACGGTCCCGACAGTCTGGCCAGCTATCTGACTCGAAGGAATGCCGACGCCCTCTTCATCAGAAATCGGGATCGAAGGAATTAGTCGCTGACGATTGTTCTGCTTAGCGACCACGTTTCTGATCGCATTTGCCACACTTACAGAGAATCGTTTTCCGAATGGGATGACCGCTGGATCAAATTCAAATAATGATCCAAGTAGAAGCTGAGAAACGAGGTCGTGCGTGATCTGATTCGCTTGCTGCTCATCCTTGAAGCCAGCAGAGCGAACAGATTTCAGAATGTACCGAGTGAATTGGAAGTTGTCGGCAAGGTCTTCAAGCTGAACCTTTGACTTCCTGTCATTGGTCTGCATGGCCAGCCGTTTGAGTTCAGTTGCGAAGAGTTGATCGTAGGCTTTGTGATTGAGGTCGTAGACGTTTTCGCCAAGAACAAAAAGTTGTTCTTCGAGTCGAAGATGGTGAATGTGATCGATGAATGTGTGCATGAAGGTATGTAGTCGAGACGGCTTGAATTCTTCGCCGGTTCTGAACGCTGAGAATTTCGGCAACTGGTAATTCGACTTACCAATTCGCCCTCCCCATTGCACCGATGGTTTGTTCCGGTACACCACGAAAGGAATGATCCATGAGAGCAACGCTTAAAGAACAATCCGACCGCATTCACGATGGCAGTCTGCTTTTCCACTGCTTCACAAAAAGCGGAGTTCATTACCTCGCATTTCGACGTGGTTCAGGAACCACTGTGATCGACACGAATGGAAACGATTACGGCTCCTGGCTGTCCCAGGAGAGTTTTCTGAAGCATCTCAAACAAGGCGACATCAAGCCAATTGGCGTTATGAGACGGATCAGCATTCGGAGCGAGAGTTCGTCGCAATAGAAATCCTTGAAAACTGAAGCAGTTTCAACTCACAAATCTGGCTTTGGTGGGTATTCAGTCCTTCAGGCCCACCTTTGCCGCTTTGCGGCAAAGGTGGGCTTTCCTCAATCGAGTCCTATTCACCGCCCTCCGTCTCAACCAAGTCGGTTCTTTCCAGCACCAACCAACAAAGGGAGAGAACGAAATGGGATTCACAATTAGGCAGGTCAAATCGAAGGCGGGCGACTGCAAATCAACTCACCGCTGGGCCAGGGTTCGCTGCGATGTGACCGGCGATCTATTTACCTACAGGATCGTCGGGATCGGAACCAAGTTTGTGCGCCTAATGCATCCCGGTCTTGGCACGATCTATCGTGAAAAGCCCAAGAACTTCACAAGAGTTTGGTGAGCTTCGTCCTTCTGCTCATGGCAGTTGTTCATTCGAGCAACACGGAGAACGCACATGATGTCAGAACAATTATTTGACCTTGGCCAGATTGTTGCCACACCCGGCGCATTGGCAGCGCTTGAAGGGACCGATGAAGCCCCAATGGACTTTATCAAGCGGCATGCGTCGGGAGATTGGGGATGCGCCCACGAAGACGACAAAGAACTGAACGACGATGCGATCTGGGACGGAACCAGAATCTTCTCGGTCTACGTCACGAAGAACGATGAGACGCTGTACTGCATCACTGAGGCGGATCGGTCATCGACGTGCCTGCTGCTTGCGGAGGAATACTGAACTTGCTCATTTTGGAGTGTTAAGCTCACAGAATTTCGACGAACTGGTATTCAGTGATTTCCCAGAGGATGGAGTTCGTTCGTGAATACCCGCCAACAGATCATAAACGAATACGTTGCTGCTCTGCAACGAAACGACCTGCCGCCGTGCTATCGAGCGTGGGACATAAAACCCTGGTTCACAGCCGACGATACGGCCAAAGACAGCTACTTCAAAACAGTCGAACCCGTGCCCATCGCTGATGCTCTAATCAAACAGACGGGAGCGAAAGTAGAAACTCGACGATGGGTTGGGCGATGGGAACCAGAGGTTGACACAGTGGTCATTCCAGAGCGATTCCGCTTTTACACAACCGGCCACTTCTACGAGACACTTTTCCGTCTGCTTTCGTATTGGGCTGAACAACGAGTTGGCATCTTTGAGCACCACGAAAATCGTGATTGCCCGTTTTGGAATTTGGTTGCCAGTCTGAATTCATCATTCGTGTGTAATGAGCTTAACATTCCCGCTGGTCAGCCACTTGAAGAGAAAGCGGCATGGCTCCAGAGCTTCTTGGAAGAACGCAGCACCGACACTGATTTGATCAACTACGCAGCCGAAAAAGCGAACGTCATCGCTGACTTCTTGTTGTCGTTTCGTTCACCAGAAAGCAATTCAAAAAGTGACAACTAATTTCGTCCTTCAGCGCATCACAGCAGTCCTTTCTTTCAGTCACGGTAAGCAACTCAAACACGAACTGGAAGAACGAAAGATGCCAACGCAAACCGAGATTCGCCAGGACATCACCAATCGAATCGTTGCCGCTCTTGAACAAGATTTGTTGCCTTGGCGAAAGCCTTGGTCAACGTCGCCGAATGTTGGTCGTGCTGCGAATTTCACTTCGGGCAATAACTACTCAGGCGTCAATCCTTTGTTGCTTGAGCTTCACCGCATGAAGTTCAACTTTCAATCTCGATGGTGGGGAACCTATCGCCAATGGGAAGCCAAAGGCTGCATGGTGAAGCGCCGTCCTGATGGCGTGAAGTCTGGTGAATGGGGTTGTCGGATCGTGTTCGCCAAGCCCGTCACGAAGAAGAAAGAGAAGGACGGCAAGCAACTTGAAGATAAGTTCTTCATGCTCCGCAACTTTACCGTGTTCTCTGCGGACCAAGTCGAAGGCGAGTTTGCTGAATCGCTTAAAGTTCAGGACGAAGAACCGACCGGTACTGTTCCTGATTTTGCTCCAGCAGATGAACTGATTGAAGGCACCGGCGCTGACATTCGGCACGGCGGTGAATCGGCATTCTATCGCCCATCTGATGACTACATCCAAATGCCTAACAAGCATCGTTTTGATCCAATCGGCAGCTACTACGAGTCGCTGTTTCACGAACTTGCGCACTGGAGTGAGTCACGTCTTGGCTGGACCGCATCCTACGCCATGAACGAGCTTGTAGCTGAGATGTCGGCGTCGTTTATTTCGACCGAACTAGGCGTGCCTCAAGGCGAGTCGTTCGAGAATCACGCCGCTTACATCAAGTCGTGGCTCAAAGCCATGAACGATGATCCGTCTTTCATTTTCAAAGCATCAACGCAGGCGTCCAAGGTCGCTGACTACTTGTTGGCGTTTTGTGATACCGCTGTTGTTGCTTCTGTTTGATCAAACCCGAAAGGAACCATTCTGATGGAAACCAATGTTGTGCCAACGCTCGATCATGTGATCGGGCAAAAGAGAGCGGTGGGCGTTTTGCGCACCGCCCTGGACGCTTACTTCAATGAGAGATTGAAGGGCGGTGAAGTCAAAGCATTCCCCCACCTGCTTCTGTCAGGTCCAGGGGGAACAGGGAAGACTTTGCTGAGCGAAATCGTCGCCAGAGAACTTTGTTGCAACTTGCATACGGAACTTGCTCAGAATCTTCATTCGCCACAACAGGTTCATGGATTGCTCATGTTGTTGGAAGCAGGCGACTGCCTGTTTCTCGATGAAATTCACGAACTCTCGCCAACGATTCAAGTTTGTCTGTACCGAGCGTTGGAGGACGGCAAGCTGTTTCTGGGCGGCAACAAGAAGGCCGTTCAACTGCCGCCGTTCTGCTTGATCGGCGCAACGACTCATGAATTCATGCTCGAAACGAGCATGCTGCATCGATTCAAGATTCACTGCCGGTTGACTCACTACGCATCAGACGAACTTGCAAAGGTGATCAGGCAACGTGGAATTCGTCTTGGGTGGTGCTTGTCAGATGAAGCAGCGCACCAGATCGCAAAACGAAGTAGGGGTGTACCCAGGTTGGCCGTTCGCCTTCTCGATTCTGCCCGTCGATGTTCACTTGCCGAAGACTGCGACGAGATCACATCCCGCCATGTCGAACGCATGTGCGAGATCGAGGGAGTTGATCGACTCGGCTTCGATGAAGTCGAGCAGCGTTACTTGCAGCTTCTTCGAGAAGGTCAGGGGCCAGTGCGACTCAATGTTCTGGCAACTCACCTTGGTTTACCCCGTCAAAGCATCGAATGCTTTGAAGCCGACTTCATGCGGCTTGGCTTGATCACCAAGAACGACAAAGGACGGATGCTGACCCCATCGGGTATTGAACACCTGAGTGCTTCTGCCGCTGTTTCGTGATTTCTTTTTGTCCGTACCTGTCCTATTCCTGAAGGATTGATTTTCGATGACCACATCAACTCAAAGTGCAAAGCAAATGAAAGCCGTCGTGTCACTGGCAGAGATGTGTCGCATGCTCGGAATGAGTCGCAGCCATTTTTACTGGCATCTGAAACGCAGCAACTTCCACCAGCCTTTGAAGCTGGCCTCCAACGGTCGCCCGTATTTCACCGCTGAGATGGCGCAGCAGAACATGGATGTCAAAGAGACTGGCATCAATGTCCAAGGCGATTTCGTCATCTTCTACGAGCGACGACCTGAGTCAGAGAAGCGACAAGTTGAATCGAAAACACGCCCACGTAAGCCGACGCCACAACCAACACCAGACTCGCCGTTGGCTGCTGGCCTTCAGTCGCTTGGCATGACTGTTAATTCGGATCAGATCGAATCAGCTTTGATCGCATGCTTTCCGAATGGGACCGACGAAGAAGACGAAGCAAACGTTCTTCGGACAGTGTTTCGCCATCTGAAGCGTGCTGAGATTGCTTGATCACTCAGTGATGATCGGGGCGTGATCGGATCAAGAGCGTTTATATCTGATCCAGAACTGATTGAGAGTTGATCAAGTGTTGCCTGAAGACACAGAAAAGACCGTTCCAGAACTGTCTGATTTCAATCAAAACCCCGTTACTAAGACCGTCAGAATTTACGAAGCATAAGGTGCGTTATGTTGCATTCAAGCGAATCTAAAACCGAACTGGTGGCGACCGAGCAGCCGCCTTCATCCCTCCGGCCACAACAGGCCGACAACGACGCCCATCTCGTTGAGCTTTGGTTGCATGGCCGTGGTGAGAACACGCTCGAAGCATACGAACGAGATGCGGCGCAATTCTTGGACCATGTTGCCAAGCCGCTGCATTCAATCACGCTGAGCGATCTCCAAGGCTTCGCCGACAACCTTTCCGCCCAAGACCTAAAGCCATCGTCGATCTACAGAAAATTGTCGGCAGTCAAGTCGCTGTTTGCCTTCGGCCACCGGCTTGGCTATCTGCTTTTCGACACCGCTCGCCCACTTGTCCTGCCATCGTTTCCCAACGAGTTGGCAGAGCGGATTCTTGAAGAGACTGAAGTGCTGCGGATGATCGCCTTGGAAAACAATCCTCGGAACAAGGCGATCCTGCTCACCTTCTATGCTGGTGGCTTTCGTGTGAGCGAAGTAGCTGCATTGAAATGGAAGCACCTGCAAAGCCGTGATGAAGCTGGTCAAATCACAGTCTTTGCCAAGGGCGGGAAGACCAATTCGGTTTTGATACCAGCGACAGTTTGGAGTCAGTTGGTAGCATTGCATGCTGATGAATCAGGAGAATCGCCCGTCTTCCGCAGCCGCAAGAAAGGCCATCTATCTGAGTGTCAGATTTGGCGGATCGTGCGTAAAGCTGCGGAACGTGCTGGGATCGAGAAGGCCGTTTCGTGTCACTGGCTGCGACATGCCCATGCTTCGCACTCGCTGGATCGTGGAGCACCGATTCATCTTGTTCAGCAAACACTCAACCACTCGTCTGTCGCTACCACATCGAAGTATCTGCATGCCCGCCCCAACGATTCGTCTGGCAACTATCTGCCGTTGGGCGGATCGTAAATGGTTCAAGGAGGAAACCCAATGTCTGCAAGTTCGGATGTACCCAAGAAGCGGTTCAAGATTCGATACAGCGACCTGCTAATTGACGGGATTCACATCGAATGCATTACGTGGCGGCTTCGGTTTGCGGTGCAGGTCGGCGAGCAGAATCGAGATGACAAGAGCATGACTCAGAGACAACTTGTGAAGCCAGACGATGAGTTGATCGATTCATTGTCTCAGATCGGAATTGAAGCGCATCCTGTTCGAGAGGGTCTGATGCTCGAAGCACTGGCCGAGTTGAAGCATGGTCCTGCGGGGCTAGGTTTACTATTGGATGCTCACTTGGAGTCGAATAGGATGACGGAGGACAAAGGCCCAGCACCAACCACAGTGCTTCAGAAGTCGATGGTGTTGTTCACTACAACTTGAGGATTCAACGGAAACCGATCAACAAATAGAACAGTGGTTTCTGTAAATCAAATGGTCATTAGCCGCTCAACGGCCTTTTCGCCCTTCTGATAAGGGCAGTCGAGCTTGAGGCCACTGTGATCGTCGGGCGCATGCACAATGCACAATGCACAATGCGCCAATGCGTTACCCGCTTCACTTTCTCCGGTAATGAACTGTCTCAGACGGCCAAGCCAATACCAATTCCTGTTCGTTTAAGGCGATGACTCGCACCACCAACGGCTCCGCATTGTCATGCATGAGGTTCAGGACCATTTCCTTGTGAAGGAATTCTCCCTTCGCCGTGAAGTTGTCGCTACGATGAACGCCAACGGAATCTTTTCCGCCACGAAAAGCTTGGTTGGGATCATCGGCGGTAATAAGCACGTCAGCATGATCTTCATCGGCTGCTTCCCAGCTTCCGCACAGCAATCGAATCCTCGCTTGCTCACGCAGTCCCCCCAGGCCGAGAGTCCAGTCCGCAGCCTGCTTTGCTGACTCAAGTACCTTTCTTTTATCGACGGAAGCCACTTTTCTGTAAACCGTCGTTCCCTGACTTGATTCAAGCACCAATTGCTTTGGCGTTAACGAAAGCACCTTCAACGTCCCTATTTCAGGATTACTGAGCATCGTGATTGTCAGTCCCTTTGGGTCGAATTCGCAAGCTCCCATAATCCCATCACTTTTAATTAGCGTGTACCGATTGCTTCGGAGACCAGGACTTTCGGCGACGAATTGCAGCGATGTAGCTCCATCATTCGCTTCCCAATTCCCACCTAGCCAGATCATCCGTTGCTGTTGCTCAATCTTGCCTGGGCCGACTCTCTCGCTTATCCAGCCGAGTGCCTTTTTGGCTCCACCCGCAGCTTGAGCGACGGACTTGGCGGCGTTGTTGCCAAGTTGGTCAACATTAACTGCTGGCTCGCCGGACAACCGATCAGGAAACAGTCCTTTCACTTTCGACGCTTTTGCCCACTCACTCATCCCTTCCTTCCAAACAAAATCAGTAGGTAATAGCTGGCCAGATTGAGCCAACTGTTTAAGTTGGTTCGACGTGACCGGACCTTGTTGCTGCCCATTTCGACCGTAGTACCATTCGCTTGCCATTATTTCACCTATTCAATACTCGCTGCCATAAACGCTCTGGTGGATTGTCCGTATCCAATGCAACTTCATTCCAGATTTGTCTTGCGGTCTCTGAAGAGAACGAAATCTTCAGGTTCCATTCACTTCTGGCCCGCAGGCACCAGTCTCGTGCTTCGCCAGGGTCACCGTATTCAGCTTCAAACTCAATGACTCGCCGATACGCCACGCCAAGCTCATCACCCAGGTAGCTACTTCCGTCCTGTTTCAAGATGAGTTTGTATCGGGCAACGGCTTCCGATGTCCTCTCTGCCGCCCACAACGAATGAGCTTCTTCGATTGCTTCTACATGGGGCGCAGCAGCTAGCTCATATTCTCGACGCTGCTTTTCCATGTGCTCATCCCAAGGATTTGCGTCATCCTTGTTGAAGAACGAATAAACACTGAGGATGATCACCGAGAGCACAAGCACGGCGACTACTGCGATTCGAGTGTCTCCCATTTCCTAATTCCCGCCCAAGTGTTTGATTGCTCGGTTTCGCAGGTAGACTGCTATCGGGAAGAACACAATAGAGAACAGGAACAATAGGAAGCGGGCCATGAAGTCGCCTTGGGATCGGGACGAATCACCAATGGCGAGCATGCCGACGAAAGTCAGGAGCAGTCCAGAAGCCCCGGCAATAGCGACTTGAAATCCGTAAACGCCAAGTGGAGACATCGTTCGGGATGCGCCACCAGAAAACGCTATCTTCAGCCCTTTTGCTGTAACCCAAAACCCGCATACAGTAAATGCAGGGACTAAGAACAGTGTGAGTCGAGGGACAATCAATCCAACAAGCACCATTACTGCTGCTGTAGACATCAGAACCAGCAAAGCCATTGGAATGGGTTTCACAACATCGTCATAGTTTTCGCTATTGGTCTCAACGGACAACGACGGAGCGTGACTTGGCATCGGAGGCGGTCCAGCGGGCTGGCTGGATGTGGGCATTGGGTTTCTTGGTGGTTGCCCAGGCATAGGCGGTGGCCCTGGCTTATCACTCATCGTTGTTTAGCTCCTGTTCAAGTAAGGATTGCAATTCAATTTCTTCGAGTCCGCTGACCTGATTCGCTGGCTTCAAGGTTTCATCAACCTCGTGGAAGATGGTTGCGACTTCGTTAAGTTCTTCATTACTGAGTTTGCCGTATTCGACTGTTCGCTCACGATCATCACGCCGCAGAATTGATTCCACACGGACGATTGCAGCGTCGAGAGAATCGACAGTTGCTTTCAATGACTTCTGTTCTTTGATGACCTGCTTCAGTTCTCTTGCATGAACTGTCCAATGAGGAATTGAACGCAAGTCATCGATTGATTCGATTCCGTCTGACCGGAGCCGATGCATGATCTGATTGCGCTCCTTTTCAAGGCGACTGATCGTTAAGACGATCTTGTCTCGCTTGAATTTCAGTTCTCCAAGTCGCTGCCGGTAGCTCGGTGGTGCATGAGATGGCTGTTTCGTTTCAGCCCCACCGCAACCGACAACTGACAGAAGAAGGACTCCCACCAGAATTCGCATCAATTCGCCCCAAGAATCGCATCGATCTCAGCGAGCTTGTCCTCAGTCCCTCTGGTCGCATTGATGAACGAGTCCACAGAATCGATTTGCTCCATCGCCGAAACTTCGTCCCACTTTTCATCTTCTGACAACAGGCTCGCCTCGACATCGGCGTATAGGTCAGCAACCTTGTCTTCGAGGTCTGCCACGTTGTCAGCAAGTGTGGCTTCGCTGTCGCCAATCGAGGAGGAAGCATCTTGCATGGCTTTGAGTGCCAAAGACTTCGCATCGATCTCTGCTAGAGTCGCCTCAAGCTCGGACAAGCTCTTTTGGTATCGCTGTTGCTTCTGAGCAAGGGTTGCTTCGACTTTTGCGAGGCTCGTCTTTGATGACTGGAAGCCTTTGACTTGCGTTTCAAGCGACTTTCGCCGTGAGAGAATTTCGGTGGCAAGTTCCTTTAGCTCGACGGGTGAATAGGACTTGCCTCCAGCGGCGTAGGCTTCACCGCTGGCCAACGGATCACGAATCTTGCTGAGCGTATCGTCGATCTCTGACATGCGATCTTCGATAGGCTGAATCTTGCGATCAATCTGATCAACTTTGACCTTTGCTTTAATCTTGGCCTGTCGAATTCCGTCGATGCCCTTCTTGAGAGCAGTTACGGACTGGTTGATTTCCTCTCGCTTGACATCCAGTTCACCGAGCATGGAGTCAATCTTTTCGAGGGCTTTTTTCTTTGCGACTTCGAGACGTGAGCCGCAGCCCACGATAGAAACGGCACACAGCAAAACGATCAGGTATCTCACAACGACATCTCCCAAAATGCAGGTTTGTTTTTGGTTCCACAAATCTCTCTCCGAGCAAAGAACCATTGAGGGGCCAACGAAAGTTGAAAATTATTCCTGGCCCCTGATTCGCCCGCTGATCGGATAGAGGAATGCACAGGAAACTCAGCATTTCATCGGAGACTTGCCTTGCTTTTTGAACAAAACGCTGCCGGTTACGATGGTGGTCATGAACCCTGGCCACACCACCAAGCTGAACGACTTGCTCACCTTGTTAAGGCAGGGAGACACGGATGCGGTGCGCACCGAACTGATCGAGCATTCGTGTCAGCGTCTTCGCCTGCTGGCCGCAAAGATGCTCAATCGATATCCGATGGTCCGTCGCTGGGAACAAACCGACGACGTGTTCGTGGAACTTGCCACTCGGCTGCATCAAACCCTGGAAGATGTAAGACCGGAATCAGCGAGGCACTTTTACAACTTGGCAGGACAGAAGGTCCGCTGGGTGCTCATCGAGATGGCTCGTCGGCACTACGGCCCGCTTGGTGTCGGTCGCAACCACGACACTGGCGAGCAAGCAGAAACGTCGTCCCAACCGAGGAACGTGTCCGAGTGGGTCGCTTTTCACGAAGCTGTAGAGAATCTTCCCGACGAAGCGAGAGAAGTATTCAACCTGACTTGGTACGAAGGTCTTTCGCAGGACGAGATCGGCGAAGTGCTTGGCTTGAGCGTGCGAACAGTCAAGCGTCGTTGGCAGGCTGCACGCTGCCAACTGTACGAAGCTCTTGATGGGGAGCCACCGTCATGAGCGTTGAAGATGAGACTCAGTTAGCTGAACTGCTTGATCTTTGGGAGTCAAAATACGAGGAAGGTACGGACGTATCTGTTGCCGAACTTGCCGCAAACTACCCACAATTGAAAGAGACGCTCGAAAAGAGAATCAAAGCACTCAAGGCAACTGCATGGCTCAATGAGCCTGTCGAAAAGGAAGATACACGTCAATGCCCAGAAGATTACGGACTGCCGGAGAAGCTTGGACGATACGAACTTCAGTCCCTCATTGGCTCAGGCGGTTTTGGTCAAGTCTGGAAAGCGTTTGACTCTGAGCTTCACCGATCAGTTGCGATCAAGGTTCCGCATCCTGATCGGATTGGCTCAGATCAAGACGCTGAGAGATTTGTTCAGGAAGCACGCAGAGTTGCGCAACTGAGTCATGTTGGCATTGTTCCGGTTCACGACGTTGGGCGACAAAACAACGTTGTTTTTATTGTCAGCGAATTCATTGACGGAAAGAGCCTTCTCGAACTGCTTCACGAAGGCAGTGCCTCAGAAGAAAAGGCAGTCAACATTGTCCGTAGTGTTGCCTTGGCGCTCGACCATGCCCATGAAAAAGGTTTCATCCACCGAGACATCAAACCAGCAAACATACTGATTGCGAATGATGGCACCCCGAAGCTCGCAGACTTCGGTATTTCCATTTCGACGGATGATGAGTCCAATCAGCTAGGAACTCTGGCATTCATGCCGCCAGAGCAACTCAGAGGGGAGAAAGTTGATTCACGATCTGACATCTACAGTCTGGGCGCCGTCCTTTGTCAATTGCTCACTGGCAAATTGCCCAGAACCGAGACAACGCCAAGCCAACTTCGTCAATCGTTTTCTGATGATCCAGTTGCGACCATTCCAGGCTCAGTGGCATCATCGCTGAGAGGAGTTCTTGCAAAGAGCCTTCACGTTGATCCTTCGCAGCGATTTTCGTCTGCGAGTGAATTTGCGGAAGCCCTGTCAAAAAAGAAGCAGTCAGGACTGTTTGGTGTTTCGATTGTCACCGGATTAGTGCTGCTGGCTGCGCTGGGCGGCTTGCTTCCACAACTTTGGCCAGACAAATCAACCTCGAACCAACCCGATGAAATTACTTCTCGCCCCGATGAAATCGAAGGTGTTGATAAATCTGAGTATCCCGTTGGTATCGAACTCTTGACCCAGCATGAGAGTGCAATCGTTTCGCTCACTGCTTTGCAAGACGGTCGTGTCGTTTCAACAGACGGTTTTACTGTTTCGATTTCATCGCAGGCGGACACTGCAAAGCAAATCGATACAGATTCAAATGCAACGTGTTTGTCTGAGATTGGTGAGAACGTCGCAATTGGGACAGAATCGGGAGCCATCGAACTGTGGGATGTTGCAAGCGGAATTCCAACCAAAGCAGAAACACTAACTTCGCTCGTCAGTCCCGTAACAGCCATCGCCGGAAACGCTGACTACATTGTCGCTGCGTCAGACAATGGCGAAGTCGTGGTCTACATCATGACAACAGAATCGGCTATAGCGGTTCGGCTCCACGCAGCACCAGGAAGAGTTCAGTCGATCCAATTCACAGATCAAAACGAGTTCTCGATCTTGATCGGTAGCAATGGAGAACAGCCTGCTACGTTTCGGTCTTATCGATTTGACTCCTCGTCAGGCGAACTTCATCCAACAAGTAATACGCCGCTTGATCAGGCAGCGAACGTAACGTCGATGGCGTTTTCCGACGATGGACAATATCTAACTGCCGCCTGTCGAAGTCGTGGAGTCGCAGTCTGGCGACTTACCGACGACGGACAGCGTTTGATGGCGGAAGGAGAGTTTGCTAAGCACACGGCTAATGTCACTTCACTGAGTTTTGTTGACGGCCAACACATGGTCTCCGCTGACGCTGATGGACGTTTGAGATTTTGGAGCATTTCAGATCAGCGAGAGATTGATCGAGTTTTCGGACTGAAGCCTGTCACCGTAACGACGGTTTCCGGTGGTACAGTTTTCATCGGTACTGAAGATGGTGAGATTTTTAGTTGGAAAGTTGCTGAGCCTGTGACAACTTCCGAACCTGAACCTGGGAGCCTCCGCTTGTTCGACGGGAAAAGCTTTGCTGGCTGGAAATTGGGCGAAGGCTGCAAATTTCCTTTGCATGAAGCTGCCTCGATTCAGCCAGACGGTGTCCTTCGTGTTCATCACAAACCAGAAATGAAGCGAAACGACTCAGTGCTTTGGTACGAGTCCGAGTTCGATGACTTCCGACTCAGGTTACAATGGCGACAACTGGACAAGACGAAAGAGGTTGGCAAAGGAACTGGTGTCCTCGTTCGTGCCAATCGGCTGAAGACAGGAATCGAAGTAGGCATTGGCTCTGTGGTTGCCACGGGAGCATTCTTTGTACCCAAAAGTTGCCGCCTGGACACGCCACCAGAGAAAGTCAGCCCGCATGTTTCCGAAATGCGTTGGGCAAAGAAGTACACGTCCAGACCAGTTGGCGAATGGAATCACATGACCATCGTATGCGAGCGGGACACAATCACCGTCGAGTGCAACGGTGTGATGGTCAATCGTGGCGAAAATTGCAGCGAGCGACTGGGGCGGATTGGAATCTTGCTTCAGGGTTCTGAATACGAATTCCGAAACGTCGAAATCACGCCACATGCTGAATCTGAGAACTGAAAGCCTGTTGCAGAGTTTCTTTTTCCGAAACCAACTTCAATTCCCTCAAGGGAATTCGGAAATTGGGGGCCTGTCACCACACATCTACGCTTTTGTTTTTCATTCAGGAGTCCCAGAAAAAATCCCGGCAGAAATTTCTCCGTAGCTAGGTTGCACGGCTTCGGGAGGCATCTTGGTCAATGGACGGAATCAACGGAAACCGATTTGAGGATTCCTCAAAAATGTACGGTTTTGGCCACCTTTAAGACAGGAATAAGACATACGAGAGCGGAAGTCAGAATCGCCGTAAACCATTGCCCCCAAACAAGAAACGTGCGTTATAAAGGGTTTTCGGTGACTCCTCGAACCAACCTACGGAACCGAAGGTTAGAGGTTCGAATCCTCTGGGGTGTACTCTCTCTCACCAGCGAACCGGGCCAGCCCCGCAAGTTCGCTCTCTGCCAATTTCTGGCCGGTCAAGAAAAGACCCACAAAAACCCCGTGTTCTAGCTGTGTTCCCGCGCACACCCACCAAACACCACTCTCGCGCGAGTCTGCATTGCACGCCTGCAACCACCCAACTCCATCCCCACCACCCCAAAACTATCCAACTCTCGCGCCACCCAACGCCCACAAGTTACCATGCCGGTTGCTCCCACCCCACCAAACGCAACCCACCTGCGAAGTGCAACTATCGCATTCACCGATGCAAGGCAGCAAGACGGCATTTAGACGCCAAGGTTGTGAAACAGACATCTTCCTCACCTCGGTGACTCGTCTCTTTGCAAACAGTTATTGGTTCGTTGCGGCCTGAAAAGCTTGATCACTGAATCCTTCACTCCCTGTCTTGGCACTCGCTCCAGTAAACTCGATGATCAGGATATTGCGGGTGTTTAGATGGCCATCTCACCGGCCGAAATACGCTACTTGGCAAATGCGTTGAGACGCTTTTTTCGGCTCGACCAAGAATCGGAGATTTCGACAATGACGCTAGAAGTCACCGCGGAAGATCCGGAGTGCGTCTCCCACGCGAAGCTGCAGCGTGGCGAGCAGCGGATATAATTGGAGTTAAGGACTCGCGAGGGTGATCAGAGTTTCGCGTGCTACGCCTACCTTTAGCCGGTTGCGTAGTACGATATCCATTCGCCGTTTCTTATTCGAGTGGTTCATGGCTGAGTAGGTCGAAGAGCAGCAGACTCAACGCGAACTTAATCGATGACGTTAAAGATACCTTTCAGCCGCATCAGGACAGGCGTACACCTCAATGACCAATCCGCACAGAACCACTCATCTTCTATTCGCAGTATCGTTGATCGTCCTGCTCGCCATTATCACCAACGGCTCTTCGTCCGCAGACGAATCACGCCCGAATGTTCTGGTGATTGTCGCTGATGACCTCGGTTACGCCGACATGAGTTTTCTGCGGAAGTCTCCGCAGGATGTGAAGACTCCGGGCATCGATCGACTAGCGAAGGAGGGTACGTATTTCACGAATGCCTATTCCACCAGTCCAATCTGCAGCCCTTCACGTTGTGGTTTGATCACCGGTCGTTATCAGCAGCGATGGGGTAATTACTGGTACGGTCAGGGTGGCCTTCCGAACGAGGAAACGACGCTGCCTCAGGTGCTGAAGATGCTCGGCTATTTCACGAAAAAAATTGGCAAAACGCATCTCAACGGCGGCCCGGCCGAACACCCGCTGGATCATGGCTTCGAAGAGCACATCGGTTTTCGGCATCACACCTGGGATTACATTCGCCTGAGCACTCAAGACCTGAAAGCCTATCGCGAGCGCTCGGGCGGAAAGAGTCTGGGTATCCTCAACGTGGGTCCGCTGGAACGTGGTCGAGGCGAAGTTGCTTCGTACGACGATGGATTCACGACGGAAATCTTCACAGACGAAGCGATCAAAACGATTGAAGCCAGCGCGGGGTCGGACAATCCATTTTTCATCGAGCTGGAATACAACGCGGTCCACATGCCGACCTACATCGCGGACCCCGCCTACGCAAAGAAGGCCGGTTACGATCAACCGGACTGGGACCGCAACGCTGACAAGTGGGAATTCCCGTTCTGGGATCCGCGCGATATCGCATGGGCAGCGTGGCACAAAAAGTGGGGCCATCTGGAAGCCGTCGACCCGCTCGGCCGCAAGCGTTATCTCGCCAATCTGATGGCACTGGATGACAGCGTCACCCGCCTGCTTAACAAGCTGGACGAGACGCAGCAGCGGGACAACACCATCGTCGTCTTTCTTTCAGACAACGGCGGGACCATCAATACGTACTCCAACAACACTCCCCTGAGAGGCTTCAAATACATGTTCGGCGAAGGCGGCGTGCGGATTCCGCTGATCGTCTCATGGCGTGGAAAGCTGCCGGAGGGAACGACCTGTTCGCGACTCACTTCGGCGATGGATGTCTTTCCGACGGTTGTCGATCTTGCAGGCGGAGAGGTCCCAGACAACCTGGACGGCCGCAGCCTGAAAGGCCGCCTACACTCGCCCGACAAAGATCATGGTCATGGCCACCTCTGCTGGGCCGACGGAAAAGGAACGTGGAGCATTCGTCAGGGCGACTGGAAGCTGATTAACTCCGAGGGCTGGACTCACAGCAACTATCGACTCCAGTCAGACAACACGGCCGTGCCCGCAGGCAACGTGACTTATCCGGCCGGGCGGCTCCTGTTTAATCTGAAGGACGACATCGGCGAGACCACAGACGTTGCTAGCGATCATCCCAACCGCGTGAAGAACATGACGGCACTGTATGAGCAGTGGCAAAGCCAGATGGGGAAACCGCGTCGCGGGACTGCGAAGTACAAGAATAAATAGAAGACTTATTCCGGCACATCATTGCCGGACTCAACATCAGTGTGGCTCACCAGACATCGATCTAACCGTGAGGTCCCAAAAGTCGAACGAGCTTTTGGATTGAGAATCTGTGTGCTTTGAGGTGATTCCGATGGCTTGATCTCGGCCGAGGTGGTGGTCGGCGGGTGGCGGTTTTGGCTCGAATTGGAGCTTACTGGCACTGATTGCGCAGCGGTGAACTTACCGGCTCTGGCCCGGTTGTTCGAAACATTTTCGGGAAAGCAGGTTAAGCTGCGCGGCAATAGAAACGAACAACGGCGCCAAGCTTTTCGTTA
This sequence comes from Stieleria bergensis, assembly GCA_007745635.1. GTDB lineage: Bacteria > Planctomycetota > Planctomycetia > Pirellulales > Pirellulaceae > Stieleria > Stieleria bergensis. Next base: position 2,701,025 of record CP036272.1, on the reverse strand, counting down.
AGGACATCGTTTTCAGTACCCAGGAAATCGATGGCTTCTTGCTGTTGCCGATTTACCAAACCGTCAAGCAACATGGCAAGCTGGAATGCCCCCGAAACTTGGTCCAGGGTTATGAAGGTAGGGATTGGGTTACTGAATCACATTCGTTGTGCCGCTTCGACGTAAGGAGCGCAGCGACTGGAGTTGAAGCGGCACAACGGGTCGCGAACTCCGCAGGAGTAAGCCCGCTCAGCGAGCTGTGGGGACGTCGATGGTTGTACGTCGATCTCCATTGCCCGATTACCTGTTGCGCTTCGGCAAGCGTGCTGAACGCTTCGCAGGACAAGCACTCGTCACGAAACCGGCTGTGGAAGCTCTCGACATAGCCGTTCTCCCAGGGGCTACCTGGTTCAATGAACGATGTGCCGACATCAATGCGTCCAAGGAAATCGCGGACGCGGCGACTGATGAACTCTGGTCCGTTGTCACTTCGGATAAATGCCGGAATGCCTCGAATTGCAAACACATCCACTAGAAGGGCAACCAAGTCATCGCCGGTGAACCGGCGTGAGACCTCCAAGGCGATGCATTCTCGTGAGTACTCATCGATCAACGAAAGGATCTTCACTGACCGCCCATTGATTGTTCGATCAAAGATAAAGTCAATCGACCAAACGTGATTGATGCGTTCGGCGCGGCGACGGCAGATCCCTCCTGAAACGCTTCCAAGCCTGCGTTTCTTCGTCTTTCTTCGTGGCACTCGAAGACCTTCTCGTTTCCAAAGCCGATAGATTCGTTTGTAATTCACTGTCCATCCTTCGCGGCGTAACATCCGCGTGATCATCCGGTAGCCGTAGCGGGGGAATTCTCGAACCAGTTCGTAAATGCGGCGAAGCAATCGCTCTTCGTCGCTCTTGGATTTCGCTTGGTACCGATGAGTACTCCGCGGTTGGCCAAGCGTTTTGCATGCCCGACGTTCTGACACTGCAAAGGATTTCTGAGCCTTTGCAACAGCCTCACGTCGTCGCGTCGGGCTCAGAAGTTTCCCTCTGCAGCCATCTTGAGGATCTTCTTGTCTAGCTCGGCCTCGGCGAGAAGCTCTTTGAGTCGTTGATTCTCGACTTCAAGCTCACGAAGTCGTTTTGCTTCATCCGACTTCATTCCGCCATACAGTTTCTTCCAACGCTCCCAGGTCGTTACGCTGATTTCAAGCGTTTGAAACACCTCGGCCTCTGTCTTGCCCGCCGCCATCATCGCATCGCCTTCTTGAATCGCCTTCACGATCTGCTCGGGTTTCCGTCGTTTGCGTTTCTTAGTCATAAAAAGTCTCCTTTGGCCAGCTCGGCCGGTAAACCTTCATAACAGATGGATTAGTTTTTGGGGAGCACGCCAAAGCAGTTGCCAGGGTTGCAGAACAAATTCCATCAGCGTCTCAGCAGTCAGACAAATCCAATACAATCATTTGAGTTTTTGCCCCCACGGGTTTGGATTGAAACGTTGTCCCCCCGTTTCCTCTCATCCCAGCGATTAGAGTATCGATCGACATTGTTATCGGATTCTTCGTGATTCAGACGATACGTAACATGAAGCACTTTACATCACTCATGCCCTTGTTTTGTTTCGTACTAGTCGCATATTGCACTGGTGCTGATTATTACATCGATTCGGTTAACGGATCCGACAACAATGACGGGCTCTCAATACACAATGCGTGGAAGTCGCATACGAAAGTGGAATCAGCATCACTGACGCCGGGAGATGTAATCCACTTCAAGAAGGGTTCTGCCTTCTCCGGCAACATTCGTATCAGTGTATCCGGCACAGCTGCAAAGCCGATACGGCTAACTTCTTACGGGACGGGCGAGCTGCCCAAGTTTACCAATCCCACGACCCGTGATGCCAGCGGCAATGCGATTACCCTGGGGGGCGACTACATCATCGTGGAACACCTGCATTTTCACGACACCCCGGGGGAGCACGTATCGGGGACGCTCATCATGACGAAACTGGCCGCACTCCGCATTGAACACGGTGCGAATCATTGCGTTATCAGAAACAATGAATTCATCAAAACCGGCCAGGGCATCATGTCAGCTGGCGAGCATGCCTTGATAACTAGGAATTATCTGGATGGACCGAGTTACGCATTGTGGCGAACGTCGAAAAGCAGCTGGGGACCGATGGGGATACACTTAAACATCGGCAACCAGGAAGTCTCGTACAACACCATTAAAAACTTTGGAACCAAAGACAGCCCATGGGGGTCAGACGGCGGTGCCATCGAAATCGATTGCGGCAGATTTCATAAGAAAAACATCTACATTCATCACAACTATTCAGAAGGGAATGCTGGGTTCATTGAATCCAGCTGGGATTACGATTGGCCGCGATATCGACAGGAAATCTATAACTGGAGAGTGTCCTTCAACGTGTGCTACGATGGACAATCATGGCTGTTCATGTTGGCCCCATGTAATGGCGTCTATTTTGATAACAATACAATCGCCAGATACAACGGATTCGGTAGAGCCCAGAATGCCTGCGTACGGATTGATGTTCGGGGAGGGAACCCTGTCGGCAAGCCTTCTGGAGCCCATTTCAGGAACAATCTGTTTATCTATTCGTCCTCTCCTTTTACCGGCAATCGATCGGGCGGCGCCCTGAAAACAGCTAACTGGTACTCAAAGTATCAATCCGCCAGCGCAAAATATCAGGGTGACAGCAATCAGGCAGGAAGCGGCGATCCGGGCCTTGTCGATCTCGACAAACAAGATTATCACCTCAAAGCGGATAGCCCATTGCGCGGTAAAGGAATCAACCTAAGCGAGTTCTATCAATCGGACTTCGACGGTCGTCCGTTGCCTAAGAATGGCAACTGGGATATCGGCGCGATCCAATACGACCCGACGATGCCGACCAAAGCATTGCAGCCGCACCGGCGAAATGCTTCTCCTTGAGCTCGTAAGGTCAAAAGAGTCGATTGAACTGTGCGACTGAGGATTGCAGAGCTTAATGGTGGCTCCGAGGGCTTGGTCTCGGCCGCCGTTGTGTTCGGACAGCGGCGGCATTGGCTTGAATGGACGCTTGCTGGCCTTGACTGCGCAGCAATCAACTTGGCGGCTCCGGGTGGAACAAGAAATCACTGTCTAGAAAGCAACTCAGCCCGAGCGGCAACAAAGACAGACGGGCACCAAGCCTCCCATCGCTGATACCTCGTAAGCACTCAGGACTTCATCAACAGAAGAAGATCAGTACTCAGTAGTCCAAACGTGAAAAGGCTATTTGATTTTCAGCTTCCGCACGGAAGGAATGTTGGCACCAGTAGAAGCGGCAGGATCCCGCTTCTCATTGGGGCTGGTGAGCTTGACGTTGTCGATGTCGATGGTACCTTCGTTGGCGATGATGCGGAGAATGATTTGCCAGACGTCGTGCGACTGGTCGCCGGTCGGGGCAGGTGACTGCACGCTTACGCTGTGCTCCAGCCATTGTGCGCCCGCCTGGATCTTAAAGTCCTTTGCGGAATCCTTGATTTCGTTGCGGTACTGTTGGTCGCGAAATTCAACTCGAATCGTTGCTTGACACTTGTCTGCTGATCGAAGTTGGAAGTGAAACGTACACCGCTGAGCCGAATGGGCTGGATTCGGTTGGTGCGTTTCGCTCCCTTCTGGGATTCGTAAGAACCATTCCCCTGCTGGACTTTGCTCTGGTGAGTGCACTCGGGTGATTCCATCTTGGAAATATCGCCAGCCAAATCCACCCAAGGGAGCGACTTGTTCAAAGCTGCCGTTGGCTACATCGCCGTCCTTGCCATAGCCATCGACGACGTCCATTTCTCGCACTGGTTTCCAGTCGGGATTGATTGTTGAAAGATGATCGCAAAGCACTCTGGCCATGCCTGCGTGGTCGTATTCGCAGCCATGCCACTCATTAAACCGCCAAGGGAAAACAACACGCGACATATTCTTGTCAGCGAGTTTATTCACGACTTCCAGTGTATAGTTGGCTGGTTCGTCTCGGTCCCAACCAAAGCCGTTCATGACAACAATGTGTGCATGAGGGTAAGCTTGCCGAATAGCTGACAATAAGGTCAGGTAGTCATTGATGATGCTTGTCTTGTCACTTGGGCCAACATTGTTCGCTCCAATGTTGACGACACAGATATCAACAGGGAACTTAGTAAACTGCCATTTGGGTTCGTCGTGATAAAAGTCTAGCTTGTCGTAGAACGATAGGACCGAATTGGCGCGGCCCAGTATCCTTGCGCCTCCAACCGAAACGTTCTGGTATTCAGCATCCAGCATGCGGGCAGTGATACCCGCACAAGTGAAGTGGCAGCCTGTAAATTCAAGGCCGCCATTGTTCTTTTCATGCTCCAACGAATGCCCCACAAGATTGGAGTCACCGTAGAACTGGATTTTCAGTCTGCGTTCCGGTCGCTGAGTAGGCACTAACTTACCATCGGTAACAGAAAGTCTCTCTAGGTACATTCTGCTTTCGCCGCCATAGGTTTCCTTCACCACTTCGACACAATGCAGGCCAGTGGTGAGGTTGGCAACAAGCTGATATCTTCGGCGGCCCGGTTCGAGCTT
>CP036272.1:2537265-2696062 GCA_007745635.1 Stieleria bergensis | reverse complement strand
CTTCGATGTTTCCACAATGCGAAAAACCTTCGGGCAGGATGCCTGATCTTCACGGCAGGAAGCCGCCATCCTGTACTACTCGCCGGTTAGCAAATTCCAATTCCCGTTGAACCAAGACACGTGGTGATCCGCAATGAGAACATCGACCCCGTGCTCTCTTCTGCCGAGCTTACAGGCTTACTCAATCAGCACGTCGAGTTTAAGTACATCTCGCACGAGGGAGCCGAATACAAGCCTCTGTCGCCTATCTACGCAAACACTTGGCTTAATAATGCTACGCAGCGTGAAAGGCTGCCCACGGTAAAGCTATACAGCCACAGCCCGATCTACACCGACGATTGGAGACTACTTAAGCCAGGTTACGATGAAGAGTCCGGATTCTATTACGCTGGACCGGAAATCAAACCCATCGAAGGCACGAAGCATTTGGATAAATTGCTGCTGGATTTTTGTTGGAAGGAGCCTGCAGACCGCACCAATTACATCGGGATCCTACTCACTGGTCTTCTGGTATCACGCTTCTTGGGTTCCAAGCCAGCCGCCTTATTCAATGGCAATCAGCCGGAGTTAGGGAAATCCATTCTCGCACAGATCCTTGCTATCTTGCGTGATGGACAGCCCGTTGAAACAGCATCTTATAACGCTAACGATGAAGAATTTGAAAAGCGTCTTGGGGCTATCGTGCGCCGCGGTGTGACCACGATTGTGATTGACAATGCAAAAGCCCGTGGCAAACGCAACAAGATCGACTCCGCTTGTCTCGAGCGATCCATTACCGACCCGATTCTATCGTTTCGGCTTCTTGGCTTTTCACAAGAAATCAGAGCAGAGAATTCACATCAGTTCTGCATTACAGCCAACTCTCCTGACGTAAGCCGAGACCTGATCACTCGCTCGGTCATCATCAATCTTCATCACGAAGGCGATCCAAGACGTCGTGCATTCTCGATGAATGATCCCGAAGGCTATGTCCAGGAGCATCGCGTTCAGATTCTCGGTGAACTCGTCAACATGGTCGAACGCTGGAAGTTGTCTGGCATGCCGCTTGCCGAAGTGCACACCCGTTTCAATAAGCGTGGCTGGGGCAACATCGTCGGTGGAATACTATGTGCCAATAACAATCCCGACTTTATGGAAAACGCCGAGGAGGCAGCTACAGAGATGGATGACACCCGTCGTGAATTCGATGAGCTTGTGACTATCCTTGCAGACCATCCACAAGGGTTGTGGACGTCTTCTGAATTAGTGGATCTGGCGATCTCAGAAGGGTTACTACGCGAAGATATTGGTGAGGGCACACCGAGGTCAAGGAGCACACGTATGGGCATCCTGGCGGGCCGATTTGTCAATGATCGATTCAATATCGGCGAACACAGAACTGCCAGCTTCAGACGCCAATCAGACGGCCGTTTGACCTCTTATCGAGTAGCTATTGAAGACGCTCCATAGTCGCAAACACGTCTGCGCACCTTGGATACCAAGGTCTGCAACGTCTGCAGATTTCTGGGCTTTAAATGACCGTCTTCCACACCCTTTTTACTTGTTGAGTCACCTGACGAAAGAATATGAGACTGTACACTAACTTTCACGAAAATAGTTTGCAGACGTTGAGCATGCATGCGAACGTTTGCGGACGTTGGACTCCCAAACGTCCGCGGCGGTTTCAGCCCGTTATTTCCAGTATTTTATTGCTTGCTACAGACGTTGCAGACGTTAAATGGTTATCGTTGACAACCAGAGGGTATCTGTCACACATTTACCCCTATAAGGATCTACTAGGACAAACGTACGCAACGTTCACAACGTCCGCACAAGGTCAGTTAGATCCCGTCGAATTTGACTGGCTCGCTACCCATCAATCGGGGGCACCCAGCAGCTGTGCATTCGGCGGTGATGGATGCAACGGCAGCAACCAACCTGTGGACAAAGCCAGGGCAGCATCAACGGTTATCCCATTGCCAAAGCAATGGCGCAAATCACGCCATCTACCTGGCTCATGGGCGTCAATCGCGCCAATGCAAGTTAGTGGAAGATTTCGCGCCAACCATGGGCCCTACCGACGCAAATGTCGCCTTTATGGGCACACGGAACGGCCACCTTGTTACTCAGAGTTTGTTTTAGTCCGTGGGGCACAATCACACACGCAGCGTGGGCCTCCAGAGACCACGGAGAAGTCTTTCAGTTGGAGACACGCAGCCCGCATCGAAGCCATCTCTTTTTGAACAAGCCCTACAGTTCTATCACGGAAGAAACCATGCAAACGGAATTACGCTCCATCGCTAACGTCCATCCTTACGACGCCAATCCGCGTACCAATGACAAAGCTGTGGACTCGGTAGCTTTATCGATCACCGAATATGGTTTTCGACAGCCGCTGGTTGTTGATGTCGAGGGTGTCATCATCTGTGGACATACGCGGTACAAGGCAGCGGTGAAGCTGGGACTCGAGAAAGTACCTGTTCATGTCGCGAAGGACCTCAGTGATCAGCAGATCAAAGCCTATCGCATTGCGGATAACAAAACTGGCGAGCTTTCAGAATGGGACTTTGACTTACTGCCCATTGAGCTTGGTGGCTTGCAGTCGGATGGTTACGACATTGAGCTTCTGGGGTTCAATGCAAACGAACTAGCTAAACTGCTCGACCCGGAGCTCCAGGCAGGTCTAACCGATCCTGAGGATGTGCCTGAGCCGCCAGACGATCCGGTAACGCAGCCCGGTGACTTATGGATTCTTGGTGAGCATCGCTTGCTGTGCGGTGACTCGTCAAACGCTGAGGACGTGGACCGGCTTCTTGATGGCGCGAAGATCCATCTTGTGAATACAGATCCGCCTTATAATGTGAAGGTTGAGCCTCGCAGCAAAAATGCGATCGCCGCGGGAAACAGTTCTTTTGCCAGCAATGGCAAGAAGGAATGGCCAACGCGATGCAAATTCTCTTCAACGAAGCCATGAAGATTGAACGCACCGAGCACCTCGGCGCTGAACCCTACGAGCGAACCGACCAACGTCGTACCTATTCCAATGGATTCAAGGCGAAAACCGTTGAATCGCGACTCGGCAAGCTTGAGCTGAAAGTTCCTCAAACCCGAGATGGAGATTTCTATCCATCTGCTCTGGAACGCGGAGAACGAAGTGAAAAAGCTCTGAAACTTGCCGTCGCAGAAATGTATGTCCAAGGCGTTTCCACGCGAAAAGTCGCCAAAATCACATCCGAGCTGTGTGGCCTGGACGTGACCAGCACCCAGGTCAGCCGCGCCGCAAAGTTGCTTGATGAAGAACTCGAAATCTGGCGAAATCGCCCTCTCGATAAGATCGAATATCTCATCGTCGATGCTCGCTACGAGAAAGTCCGCGTGGCAGGAAGTGTACGCGACTGTGCAGTGTTGATCGCGATCGGTATCCAACCAAGTGGCCATCGCAGCGTTTTGGGCGTGAGTGTGTCACTCTCCGAAGCAGAAGTGCATTGGCGTGAGTTTCTTACATCACTCAAGCAGCGCGGCCTGCACGGAGTAAAGCTGATCGTTAGTGATGCACACGAAGGACTTAAGGCAGCTCGCCAAGCGACTTTCTCAGGTGTTCCCTGGCAGCGTTGTCAGTTTCACCTGGCCCAAAACGCGATGCATCACACCCCCAAAGTCGAAATGCGAAAGCGAGTCGCTGATGATATTCGGAACATTTTCAGTGCAACCGACCCGCACCACGCAGCGGAAGAACTGACTCGCTTCGTCGGTCGCTACCAACTAAAAGCGCCAAAGCTTGCTTCGTGGGCAGAAGCAAATATTCCTGAGGGCCTAGCGGTCTTCGGCATCCCAAGCGAGCACCGCAAACGGATGCGAACAACCAACATGCTTGAACGACAAACCAGGGAACTGAAACGTCGCACTCGAGTCGCGACACTGTTCCCCAATGAATCTTCCCTGCTAAGACTCGTCACCGCTGTTCTCGTAGAACTCAGTGACGATTGGGAAACCGGAATGAGATACCTCACATTCCAAAACTAAACCGGAACCGACTGGACGAATTTACAGAAAGACTGTTGCTCTATCAAAAAAACGAAGCGGCCAAATTATTAAAGTACGAGTTTGCGTGTGGCTTTCATGATTCGCTGTTACGCAGCAGGCTGGTTGTAAATCTGCTCGGCAAATAGCCCCCCTCAAGAAAACGTAACTAATCGTGAAGTCGGGGGGCGAACCGACTCGGACGCAGACAAATCAGCTCTTTCGATCCTTTTGATGCAAGTGCAAAGTACCACACACAACTAGTTCAAACTGTCACCGAAAACCGTCGGAACCACATGCGCGGGTTCGGCATCCGGTCCGATTCATCGGCGTGGATGCTGGGCATCGGTAGCGCTGCTAGACGATGATTGACTAAGTCTTGGCTAAGGAATCTTCTTCATTCAGTTTTCGGTGGAATCTGCTTTAGAAATGTTTCAAGCGTATTCGCGGTTTGCTCAATATCAGTGCCCATCTCAAAGCGGTAGACGTCCGCACGCCGCAGGACGCCAAGGCTGTTCCGCAAACGCGCGAACGCGAGTCTGCCCTTGCCGAGCAGTTCCAGTGCAGAACTTTGAAGGACAAATTCGACGCCTTGGTACAGCCCCAAGCCGACAACGGCATCCGAGATCAGCGGTCTTAACGCTTTGTGGCGGCTCACTTTCATGATGCGTGATTCACCGGACGAAAAACGTGTTCCCAAGAGGATTGCGCAAATTGGCACAGGTCCCGAAATCCTGTCGTGAAAGGCTTCGATGTCGATCAGTTTCTTTGGGCCAAATTCCATACGCTCAATGTCCAGTTGAAGAGCGGACGGGATGTCGGGAACTGCTGTCCCCGGTCGCACACCAATACGAATTGGGAATGGCTCAATTACGCCATTTCGCGTCATGAGTGGGGAGTCTTCAGAAAGGAGCCTGACGCCATCCACTTGCAGCATCTTGAGTGCCATTGTTGTTTTTCCGCCCGAGCTAGGGAGCATTAGCAGAACTGCTTGCCCGCCGGTTTCAAGGCCTAACGCATGGACTCGAGTCCGCCCCGTGCGGTCAAAGTATTCACCCGTGTATGAGAGGATCGTTAGGTAAACAGCTTCGTGTGCTAAGTGGCGGTCGTCTGAGTAGACGTCAATTTGACTTCCCCTGTTTGAAATCTTTGCCAAGGCGCGTCCACTGTAGTCAAGGTAAGAAGTCGCATCGTCACGGTAGACGACATTTCGCGGGGTGTGTTGCGACGCAGGGAGTCTCGGTAACTGGGGACGGCTTGAAAAATTGTGAAAATGTATCTCTAGATCGGGCTTCGTCGATTCAGGCGTTTCTGGAATGTGAAAGTGGGAAAAGTCAGTTCGGACATCCGAGATCCGTTGTGCATTGTCCGAGCAGAGTCGCACATGATACCCATGAAAGGAGAAATCAGAGCATTTGCATCGCGGATGAAGGTTCATTTGGGAATTTGGGTGGTAACGGCGGTGAGGTTAGTGCAGGGGACTCGACGGGCTGCGTGCTCGTAACGTGACCGTGTTCTCGAAGGGTGTGCGTTAGTGGGCTAAAAGGCGTGAACAATGTTTGTACTCTTCGATCCCCTGTCAGGAGAAAAGCCCCCAAACAGAAGTACAGCTGAGATCAAGCCTGTTTTAGAAGGGTAGGGCATTTTCTGAATTTTGAGCTTGGACCAACTTTTTGTAATGGCTTTGGTATGCCATCAATTCCATGTGAGTTCCCTGTTCCACAATCTTTCCGTGTGACAGTACGACGATGTTGTCCGCATCACGAACGGTTGAGAGACGATGAGCAGATATGACAGCGGTACGGCCCTCTGAATACAGATCGACAGATTTCTGTATTAATTGCTCCGTCTCTGAATCCAATGCACTGGTTGCCTCATCCATGATCAGAAGTTTTGGGTCCGCAATAAGTGCACGGGCAATTGCCAGGCGTTGACGCTGGCCGCCGGAAAGAAGAATGCCTTGATCCCCGATCACGGTGTGATAGCCCTTGGGCAAGTGTTCTACGAAATCATGGATCTGAGCAAGTTTCGCGGCAGCATATGCTTCTTCATCACTCGCGTCGGGGCGTGTGTACTTGAGATTGTCCATGATGCTGCTGTGAAAAAGCAGGTTTTCTTGGCTGATAACGGCGGTGTCTCGCCGCCAAGAGGCTAAGTCCAGTTCTCGCAGGTCGAGCGTGTCAACGCTGATCAAACCCTCGTCCGGATCATAGAGGCGAGAGATCAGGTTAATGATGGTTGACTTACCAGATCCTGAAGCACCGACGATTGCAGTTTTCTTACCGTAAGGTATCTCAAACGAAAGGTTCCGCAGTGCCGCTTCGTTTTGCTCAGGATACCAAAACGAAACATTCTCGAACTGAATTCCACTTTCCATGTTTTCGAGTTTGATACTTCCGCTTTTTATGTATGGTTTGTTCTCACGTTCAAGGAACTGTTGTATGGAGAGAAAGGACGGGAAGAAGTTTGCAAATTGCGCGTGGCTCCGATTCAGTTGCGTTGCAGGATCGAGCAGCCGAAATACGATTAATAGGAAAATCGAAGTGTTGGCTAACCATGAGTCATTGTCGTTCTCCGCAAAAAAACTCGCTGCGATTAAAAGCGACACCAAGCCAAGCACCGCAAAGACACTCATCAGAGGTTTCATTCGGCATATGTTTTGCTCGCCAACGTACCATTCATGCAAATAGTCGTCGGTTGCCTGTTTTATCTTTCCTTTGTTGTGTTCTTCCAATGAATGCAGATGAGCAAGTTTAATTGTCGCAATACTCTCGGCTGCGGTCGCGTGCAAGCGTTTCTGGCTGTCAACGATCTTCCCGCCAGTACTGTGTAATTTTGAGGTGGGGATGAGGAGGCGACTGGGGTAAGAAAAAACGATGAGAAGAAAGCCAGCGAGTAACGTCAACTTCCAAGACAAAGCCAGCATGATAATCGTGTACATCACAAGGATTGCTAGCGATGATCCCATGTGCGCAAGTTGACACAGTAGCTGGGCGGATCGCGCTGTCTCGGTCAGTAATAACGAGGTCAGGTGAGCCGCGGGCTGACGGTTGATGTATCGAAGTGAGACGTCGTAAATCTGGTCGGTCAATGCCAATTTTAGGCCCGCATTAACTCGCACTGCGAGGCGGAGAGCGAGGATTTCCCTCGCGTATCGAAGCGTCGCCTCTGCAATAACGATACCGAGCAGAACCGACGCAATGAGTCGTACTCGGTGGGTTAGTGTTAACGCGTTTACCTTCTGTCGCAACTCGCCGATAATTGGAAGGCTGTCAGCAAAGCCACCCTCACCCCATGCATCCAGCATGGAAACGACCGCTCCCACGCCTAAGCCCTCGATTGCCAGTGAGCCAAGAGTAACAGTAATGAAGAAGGCTACGATCCGGTAGTGTTGCCGAAGAACGGGCAACAATAAAAAGTAAGGGTGCGAGGGATCGGCCATTTTTGGGCATTTCATATCAAACTAATGTCAGGCGCCACGGAGTCTCACTCTAATGACCAAATAGCTTGTGAGAAGGTGCGAAGGCATAGATTTTTTAATTTGTGTTGCCGGCCCTTACCTAGGCAACGGCACCTTTGCGCAAACTTCGGCATGATTGTGCAGGCAAGCTCGGGCGGCTGGTGGAAGTATCGGGCAAGGGACATGCTCGTGTACGCAAAGACACTTTGAGTTTGCCCAGTTGCGAGATGTGACGAGGCTGCTGAGTGGTGCTTGTGTTTCGTGTCCCTGAGCGGACTGTAAGTGGAGGCTGATGGCCCTTAAGTTGGTGCTTGGGCACCAATGGTCTGCCAGAAAGCTTCAGTAGGAGGCAGTGGGTCAGTTTCTTACAGTGTCGCTTGCGACCCTTTGTCTCAGGTTGGTGCTTCGTTTTTTAGCAGAGTGGTTAGGTCTTGATTGTCGAGCAACACGATGAAAAGAACTGCAAATAGCGAAGGAATTGCTTCCAAAGGCCGGTTTGCGGAATAGACTGACAGCAGGGCTCTTACGGGTAAATGCGACTGCAATTGTCTTTGCGCCCTCGGGGGCTTTACGGGGCTTTACGTCCTTGTAGGATTGCGCGCGGGTCTAGGCCTGAGCTCCATGGTTCAACGTTTGCGTGAGCTAGGATCTGTAAACAAACGCTGAGATGTCGTCGAAAAGGATGAGAGATGTTTTATCTGATGGTCATGAGAGTTGATGAGCAAGATAGCTAATATGGATTCTGCGGATACGAAAGAGGTAGTTGTTGTCGGTGGTGGGCCGTCGGGATTGACTGCCGCTTTTCTACTGGCTGACGCTGACATAGAGGTGACAGTGCTTGAAAAACACTCGATCGTTGGAGGCATTGCGCGAACTGAGTCGTATAAAGGTTTTTTGTTTGATATGGGAGGGCATCGTTTCTTCTCCAAGTCGGACGCCGTGAATGAATTTTGGGAGAAGTTGCTTGCCGATCGGTTCCTTGTTCGACAGCGGAAGTCACGTATCTACTACCGCCGCAAATTCTTTGATTATCCCCTGCGAGCGTTAAACGCTTTTCGCAAACTCGGGGTGATCGAATCTTGCACGATTATGGCAAGTTGCCTGCGTTGGAAGGCATTTCCCTACAAGGAAGAAAAGACGTTCGAGCAATGGGTCACAAATCGGTTCGGCAAACGACTTTTTAAAATTTTCTTTGAGTCTTACACGGAAAAGGTGTGGGGGATCAGTTGCAGTGAATTGAGTGCCGACTGGGCTGCGCAGCGAATTAAAGGCCTATCGCTCAAGACGGCTGTGTTAACCGCTTTGGGAAAGAAAGATAAGGGCATCAAGACCCTGATCGAATCATTCAAGTATCCCGAAAAAGGTCCCGGAATGATGTGGGAGACTGTAGCATCGGAGGTCACAAGTAGGGGAAGTAAAGTCTGCCTAAACTCCGATGTAACGCGAATTAATAGGAGTGGAACCAAGATCGAAAGTGTTGAGACGCTGAGTGAGCCATCTGCCCATATCGCTAGGTTTGATGGATCTCATTTCATCTCGAGCATGCCATTGCCGGATCTCGTCCTGAGGCTAGACCCGCCGGCACCGGAGAGCGTGCGGCAAGCCGCCCAAAAACTGCGTTACCGAGATTTTCTTACCGTTTGTCTGATCATTGATGTTGCGGAACTCTTTGACGACAACTGGATCTACATTCATGACGCGAACGTGAAAGTTGGACGAATACAGAATTATAAAAACTGGAGTTCGGAAATGGTTCCCGAGAAAGGGAAAAGTAGTCTGGGGCTGGAATACTTCTGTAATGAAGGAGACGCGATCTGGAATATGGAAGACGATGAGCTTGTCGAACTTGCAAAGCAGGAAATGAAGGAGTTGGGATTGTTGCAGGTTGATGACGTCATTGATGGTTGTGTGTTCCGTGTTGAAAAATCTTACCCTGTGTACGACGCCACTTATCGTGAACACTTACAAGTGCTGCGGGAGTTCGTTGAGGGTTTTGAGAATTTGCAAACAATCGGACGCAATGGGTTGCATCGATACAACAATCAAGACCATGCAATGCTCACTGGTATCATTGCAGCAGGAAATGTGATTAACGATACAAATAATGATGTTTGGAGCGTTAACGAAGATAAGCGATACCACGAAGAAATCTCCAGTGAAGAGCGGGCCAGTGAATTCAGCAGCATTGCGAATGCAACAACGGGCAAGGTGCGGCTTAGCCAAAGCGACGAGAAGTCTTCGAGCCAAGCGGAAGATAATGCATGCAAAGTTGGGTAGCCAGTTTTTGAGGTCATCCGTCAGTACGTTGTAGGCCTGTTCCGGTTTGCACTCTGTTCATTGATCATCTGCTTTGTATTCAAAAATGCTCCATGTCCGATTTGAGCGAGAAAATTAAACATTCGCCCTCTCCCGATGTTTCTGTTGTTGTTCCGGTGCGGAACGGCGAAAATGACATTGAGGAGTGCTTGCGCCGAATCAAGCGTTCTGTTGGGTGTAGCTTTGAAATTGTGGTGGTAAACGATGCATCCACGGATCGAACTAGGGATATCGCGGAGGGGCTTGGCGTACGCGTGATCACATTGCAGGAACGAAGCGGACCTGCAGTCGCGAGAAACCGAGCGGTCAGGGAGTGCGAGGGCGAAGTTGTTGTATTCGTCGATTGCGATGTGATGATTCGCGGGGATACGCTCCTGCAGTTGAAAAGTAAGCTCGCGGAGAATCAGTGGACGGCTGTGTTCGGATCGTATGACCGACATCCAAAGGCAGGCAATCTCGTGTCTGTTTACAAGAACTTGATGCACCACTTTTATCATCAGGGATCGAGTCGGGAAGCACAGACTTTCTGGAGCGGTTGTGGAGCAGTGAGAAGAGACGTGTTTGACAAATTCGGGGGATTCAATGAGGCGTTTGTAATGCCGAGCATCGAGGACATTGAGTTTGGAATGCGAATTTCAGAGGCAGGTTACGTCGTTGGCTCAGTGCCGGAAGTTCAGGTGCAGCACACCAAGCAGTGGACCCTCAAAAGTTTGTTATACACGGATGTTTTCCTTCGCGGAATTCCTTGGACGCGTTTGATGTTGCAAGCTGGGAACATTCCAGATGATCTGAATGTTGGTCGTGCCCAGCGTGTCAGCGTAAGCATCGCCGGCCTGATAGTTTGCGTCTTCACTGTGCTCGTGTGCTTGCAGCCTGCGTTGTTACTCCTGCCACTCTGTGCGCTTGGGTTGCTGTTTGTGACCGATGTTGCAACGGTTCGTCAAACAGGTAGACAGTTGATTCTTTGGATCGGTGCTTTTTTGTTATTGGGCCTTGTCGTGTTCGCTCTCGTGTTGCAGCCTCTTCTTGCGATAGTGTTTCTGGGCGTAGCGTGTATCGGTATTATTAGCCACAAGAGCCTGCGGTTTTTATCAGCGGTGGGTGGGGTTCCGTTTGCAATTTTGTGTCTTGCACTGCACGTCACCTACTTTCTTTATTGTGGTTTTTCCTTTGCTGCGGGCACTGTGCTTCACTCATTGGGGATTCCATTCTTTCGCGAGAGTACGTGAATAAGGGGGCGGATGGCAAAAAATTGAAGTCTTGGGGATGCGTAATCATCCGTGTTTGTTCATTTGCAAGGAATGAAATTCGATGGCAGCGATTAGGCTATAAAAAAGTTGGATTCTGCTTCGAGGAAACTGACAGAGTTAGGCACATGTATTTCAGGTCCAATGAAAGAGCGGAAAGTGAGTCAGTTGCCAAAGAAATTCGTCCGGCTGCTGCGATGATTCAGTCTCTAAGGTTTCAGTTTGTTTTGCTCCTTGGGCTGTGGGCAATTCCTCTTTGGTTGCATTGGGGTAACGACGGTATCTGGTTTCAGGGGGACTCTCCTAGGCATGCACTGAATGCTGTTTTCTATTTGGACTTGGTAAAGGAGGGCTTGCCCAATCCAGTTGAGTACGCCCACCAATACTACGTGCGGTATCCTGCGATTTCACCGCAACGTTATCCACCGCTGTTCCATTTGCTGCTTGCCGGAGCATTCGCGGTTTTTGGTGTGAGTGGTTTTCTTGCCAAGACTATCGTGCAGCTCTTTGCCCTTGTTTTGGGCGTCTATACTCTGCTGGGGCTCCGGCGTTGGGTTTCAAGTGATGCTGGAATTGTGGCTGGGCTGGTTCTTCTGATGCCAGGCATCATGAAGTGGTCTGGTGCCGTCATGCTAAATGTTCCTGCATTGGCATTGGGAGTCGCTTGTCTTTTTCACCTGCGATGTGTCCTCGAGCGGCCCGATAGCAGCAGCGATTACAAGCAGCTTTGCTTAGCCCTGGTTTTCGCGGCTTTGAGTATTTGCATACACCCCACTGTCGGTGTTGTGATTCCTATTGCTGGCTTATGGCTGCTATTAGACAGACGCTGGCGTTGCCTCTTGAATCCACGAGTATTGGCTGTGGTGGTCGCATGCGTGGTTACATGCGGCTTGCTCTATTGGTTGCTGTTCCGAATGAGTTCCGCACAGTTTTCGCAAGCAGCGGTGAGCAATCAGGGGTTGGAATCGGTTCTTTGGCCACGTTTCTACTTGCATGCCATCCCCAACTTGATTGGCTGGTGGAGTATTCCGGCGGTGGTTGTTGGAGTGATGTGGTTACTGATGATGCCCCGAACTAGGAAGGATGCGATTCGGATTGTTCTTGCTTCATTGCTTACGCTCGGCTTGTTGCAGAGCATTTGGGCCAAGGACGAGAGATACTTGTTGTGGGCATGTCCCGCGGCGACCTGGTTGATCGCTTGCGCGTTAGTTGCATTGAGCGGTAGTCGGTTATTTGGTGGGTTTAGGAAGAAGGTTTGGGCGATACCTGTTGTGGGCTTGATCATCTATTCCACTTACTACGTTGCGATAACAAAAGATAAGTTGATCAAAACTGTGAACGGTTTCACAAGGGTTGCCGAACACGTGATCAGGGTCGCGCCGGGAGAGCCTGTTCTTTATCATGGAACGTATGATGGCACTGTTGCGTTTTATCTTCGTTGTTTAGACGATGACCTACGCCAGCAATTGGTAATGGTTCGAAAGCTGCAGCTTCAACCCGATCGGCCTGCTGGCAAGCCTAGTTTGCAGTGGTTGGCCGACAAGTCTCGGGAAAGGCAGCAAGAAATTTCACGAAATCAGAAATGGATAGCTGCTGAACTCCGTCGAACGGGCTGTAACTGGTTGCTGCTCGAAGAACCATCAGGAGGCAAGGGTGAAGCCTTAGCGGATCTACTAGTGACTTTGGCCGAGTCTCAGAAGTACGAGTTATTAGAGGTGTTTAATGTCGATATGAAATCTCGGACTAGGCGAGTCATGCTCTACCGAATTCGTTATCAAGAGGCTCAGGGCCAGGGTGGGACAAAGCGTTCTTTGCCAATGCAGCTTGAGGGGCGGACCTATTGGCCGGTAAGCTCGCGATGACACCGGTGTTTGCATAGTGACTTCATTTCGGGGGTTTGTAATTGCGGCGAAAAGAATTTCACTAAGTTTGGCTCTGATTGACGCTGGAAAGCGTCGCTCTCACACGGTAGACGGCTGGTGAGGGTGGAGGAGTTGTTGGCCTACTCTCGGGTGTTGTGGGAGTGATTAGTGCATGGATTGGTTCCTTGTTCGTTATTCGGCCGAGCAATTTGTCGTCTAATTCATCTTGCGTTTTATCTGGCGTAGTGGTGCGATTCCCCACTTGTGCCAGTGACGATACCAGTTTCGATTGAACTGCCGAGTACGTTCCACGCTAACGCTGAAATCTGGTTGCAGTCCTGCTATTTGATGATCAAAACGTTGTTCCGCGTATTCATATAAACTCCTGTCGAGCTTATTCCTTTCGTCTATCAGTTGGCTGGTTGCGACTGAACTTTCGCTTTTGTTCTGGGTTTTGGGAGCGACGTTCCAAGGCATGTAACCTTTGCGGGGCCAACCGAATGTAATGCGGAGAAGTTCGACAGTCTCGTCAAATCGCTCGGTCAAACCGACTACAGCGAAGTCCTCGTTGAGATTGTGTTTGGCTATCTCAAGATGTTCTTGCGTCAGGGGCCCGATGTTGGGTGGTAGACCTGCGATTCGGCGTACTTGTCCATTTTCAAGTTCCGGAATTGCACGTTCTTTGAGTGCATCATGCAGTGACATATTTATTGCGGTGGAGTGGTATCCGTTTTTCGGATCTCGCCTCATGTTGTTGTATGCCGAGATGACGCGTGCACTGGGGAGTCGGAGCATGGAAAACACGCGGGGGGTGAACGGGAGATTTTCTAGTATTGCATAACTGCAGTGTCCACTGATGAAAGAAATGGGGCGGTCCCGGCGATTGGCTATCGCTTGTGCGATCGCGTCCGCGTCGTCAAATTCGTGCCAATTTAATGGTAATTTGAATATGCGTGGATCAATACGCCCGGGGATCCGCCCATAGACCTTTGCCGCGAGCGCAAATAACGCGGTGCCTGCCGTTTTTGGGATGTGCACAAACAAAACAGGGTTGGCTGCAGAATGCTGTTGGTAGAGTTGCACGGCGGCTATTGGGGGCGGTCCACTGAAATGTTAACGGCCGCGCTTCGGTGAGCATCGGCCTCCTACAAGCCACCATAGCACAAACATATAAAACTTCTCCCGGGTATCCGCAGTTGTTGTGGGGAATTTAAATGCGTCCGTGGTTGTACCGGTTTCGGTAGCGTTTAACATGTTGCGATGCGATGCGATTTGTGTGGCTAACTAAAAATGGGCATGATCGTCTGAGAGCGCTGAGCATGTGAGTGCACTGAGTACACTCAGTACATGAGTGCACTGCCCAGATGTGCATGCTGATTACTTTGCAAAGCGAGGCATGCTAATCAAGCCTGAACAGTTTTAGCGAGTCGTGTCCGAATTCTCTGTTGGAGGCATCTAGTCAAAATTCCGGTGCATCCTACGGTGCATGATTGAAAGCAAGTAGACTGCTCTGAATGAGGCAGTTAGCTGACGCAGTTACTTGCGGAACTCTGTTCACCCTCAATGTGGTTGGATGGATAGTAAGTACTTTTGTGAGTTGGAATTGAGTGAAGAAGTGACAGTGACGTCACTTCGACATTGTCGCCCTTGGTTTTATCTTTTTGATCTTAGGTTTTTGTGAATAATGCTACAGGAGTTTGTGCAAGCTACGCATCGGGTGCCGTTCCTGTCGCACGGTTATCGTATTTTCTACGCTGCTGTGCTAAATCGTTTCATTGCGATGGTCCGCAAGCATGCTGCAGTAGAAACAGTGATGCTCAAAGGTTCGTACGCTCGGAATGAGCATGTTCCGGGAATGAGCGATATTGATCTGGCAATTGTCATTCGTGACAACACGACCTTTGATGAGATGTGTGAGATAGCGAACTCGATCTGTTCGTTCAAGCAAGGGAAGGTGCTGTCTAAGTGTCCCATTGTGGGTGAAATTGAAATTTTTACCCGTGCGGATGTGACGAGTCGGATGTTTCAGGCGTATGGAAGACGCTTTTCTTGGCGCGTTGTTTCAGGGCAGCCAGTCGCGATCACAAACTGTTCATCAGATGCAGTGGAAAAGGTTTGGGCTCAGTTTGGGAAATTTGCTTTCTTTCATACGGTTGCGCGTAGTATTGCCGGGCCCAAGTCGCTGTTGCACCGAGATTCAGGGCTTGCCAATGCGTTAGGTGTTCGCGAAGTTTCGAATGATCACCTGCAGGCGTATATCAGTTTAGTGAGGCGGTTTGAAGAGTTGCTCGCGCCGTTTGTGTCGGCGGATGATCCGTATCCAAAAGAGTTCGTTGCTGATCATGTTGGGCCATTCACTGGTTGCGGAGACATGATCAAGAAGCAGTATATTCTCGTCGAAGATTTTGAGATTCCGGAAAATGCTACGGAGATTGTGCTCGACGCTGCTTGGAGTGAATGTTGGTTTCTCCCGCCATCATTTGTCGGCCCTAATGCGATGCGTTTTGTGATCGGGCCATTTGGCGACCGAGGAAATCGAATGTGGTCGGAGATGAATCTGCAGACGGTGCGATATCAATGGCGAGGTGGTTTCCTGAACAATGTCACCTCTGAGGGTTTTCTGTCTCGGTATGCCTACAACGACCTCGTTCGCCTAATGCGAACTCTCTCACTAAATTCTTTAATGCCGGATTGTGATTTTGAGGTCCCGGCAATGGTGCGGGTTGGCGAGAAAGTTGATCGGGCAGGATTTCAAGAACTATACGAGGTACTTGCCTCGGTGCAATATCCTGAGGAGCAGTGATGACACTGCGCCGCCGTAAAGTTGCAGTGGTTCGTTATATACCCGGTGCTCTCGTGATACTCCGGTTTTGGGTGGTTGAATTGACAGAGTGTTTCGCTTAACTCAGCATCGTTTTTATTGGGCTTTTTTACGCTTCGTAGCTATACTTTTGGTCGGCGCAATTCCGGAAGAAATAGAAAGTGCTTGCAGAAAGTTGTGCGGAGATTCGGAAGCGATTGTGATTAGTGTGGTCAAAGTGAAATAGGTCGGATCCCGGTGGCAAGTAGTCCAATGTTGTTCACGAAAACAGTGCGTAAGTTATTTTGGAAACGAGAGAATGAGAGTCTACACATTATTCACACCTTCTCATAAAGGGTTGTACGAAGATTATTTTCTAAAGACTCTTCCGGATGAGTTTGAATTGCACGCCACTGAGTTGTTCGAACAAGAGTGTCCCACGGGAAGTTTTTATCACGAGGGCTGGGACAAAATTTGTTACAGAAAAGTCGAGTTGTTCGTGGCTGCGTGTGAAGAGAGCATGGGCGAGCATTTTTTCTACTGTGACGTTGACGTTCAGTTTTTTGGAAATGTGGTTGATCTGCTTGTAAGGGAAATAGGTGATTTCGATATCGCGTGCCAAGATGATGTGACCGCGTATTGTTCCGGCGTTTTTGTATGCAAAGCAAGCCACACTACGTTGGCAATGTTCAAAGCAATGAAGCGTAACTACAATAGAGAAGATCAGACAACGCTGAATGAACATCTGCATATGTGTCAGCACAAAAAACTATCACCGGCGTTTTTTACGTATGGCCGCGTTGCAGCACGACCCTGGTCTGGTGAAAGGTTCCGTGTGCCAGAGAACGTACTTCTTCACCACGCAAATTTTGTGATCGGCGTGGAAAACAAAAAACAGATAATGGATTACACGCGAGAGAAAAATTTTTCCTAGCGATGGTGTTGTATTGCACGCGGCTTCTCTTTGATGTGAGCAGAGTTGGCCATTGGCGTTACCTGCCCAAGGTGGATCCTGCATATTTCCAGGAACGCATCGGTTGGTAAGGACGAGGAGATGGGATTGTGAAAGTATTTATAACGGGAGTGTCTGGTTTCCTGGGGCGTCATTTATCTCGCTACCTTGAATCCAAAGGGCATCAGGTTGCCGGTGTTGACATCAACGTGAAGACAATTGCGGAGCTTGATAGAACCAACCCTTCTATACCCGTCCTGCATGGGTCCATTTGTGACTCGGGCATAATCGAGGAAATAAAGAGCTTGTTGGAGCGTGAGTGCATCACGCACGTCGTTCATGCTGCAGCCAATAAGTACATCGATAGGAATGAGGAAGACCCACTCGAAGCGATTGGGGTCAACGTTACAGGCAGCGCTAACGTTGCAAGGATTTGCAAAGATCTGGGGTTGCCCGTTCTAGGCATTAGTACTGATAAGGCTGAAAATCCCAGTTCGATTTATGGGTACACTAAACTACTGATGGAGCAATTGTTTGTGGGGATGGGGTACGGTTGCTATCGGGGGGTGAATTTTTTTGGCAGTGACGGCAGTGTCGTACCAGTTTGGTGTGCTCAGGTACAAGCATCGCAGTCGTTGTCTGTTAGGGATCTAAATTGCATTCGATATTTCACACCGATTCAGCAGGTTGCTCGCGAGATTGTTTCGTTGCTTGAGCAGGAGGAACCGACTGGCTCGCTAAGCTATCCTGAAAGTGTACATTTGTTGTCGTTGGGAGACTTGCTCGAATCTTTTATATCGTTTTACGACTACCATGACTATGAAGTGGGAAAGATGCTGGAGTGCGAGAAGATTGAGGAAGCAATCAGCAAAGAGATTCAGGTCTCTACTGCGACAAAGGCCACTGTTCACGCATGGTTGTCTGGCATGAACGAGTTTGATTTGTTGCAGCATAGGATGTGCTAAGAAATTTGGTGTTGGTCGGACAAAAGGAATTGGTGGGCAAGCTTGCCAATTCGTTTCTGATGGCGATTCTTTTCAAGTAGAAGATTTGTCATTGCTGAATTGTCGCGGGTGGATTCTCGCGTGCACTCTTTTCGCGGTAACTTGTCGCGTAGGGCTTTGTATTTGATCGTTCGTAGCCTGCCAATGATGTCGTTTGATGCATGTTTGTGAACCGTTTTCTTTTTGGTTTGGAGGATTTGTGCGGATACGGCGGAAAGGCTGGGGGCTTGAACACGCTCGGAACTTCAGATTTGTGTTGCTGAGATGAGTGCTTTGTTTCTACGTTCGTTTCAATGGGAAATTATTTACTCATGCAATTGACCCGTTAGAATTGGCGTGTTTAATAGGACTCGGTGTCATCGTCAGTTGTTAGACGGTCATCTTCAGGATTTCAATCATACGGAAACCGCTGAGGGGACTTTGGTCATGGTCTTATAAAGCCAAGAGCGTTCTTTCAGTGACCTGATCACTGTCCTAATGATGTGGATCGTGTCAAAGTTTTATCCCGTGTTTTCGTATGCGAAACTCAATTAAGATCGATCTCCGTGCAACGGTTTGCAGCTGGATCAATGTGGATGCGGACGTGGAAAAGGCTTCGCAGATGGAGTCGTTACTCGGGCGAGTGCAGATGCAGCAGCATCGGCGTTTCAGTGGTGTCACTGGGATTGCACCGCACGCGGGGGTCAACCATGGGGAAGAGCATTACCGCAATTGTGCCGAGAGCCATTTTGGCGTGCTGAGGGCGGCTCTGCGAGATGACACCTTTCCGCTACTGGTGCTCGAGGATGATGTAGAGGTGCAGGGATTTCCAGATTCGGCGATTGAATGTCCTGGCGATGCGGACGCTTTGTATCTTGGTACTAGTCATGGCAATCCTGACTATGCTGCTACTCCTGTTTCAGAGGACTTGTTCAAGATTGAACGTGTTTATGCGGCTCACGCTATCGTCTATTTAACGCGGGCCTTTGCAGAAGCGGTGATCACCGACGGGCTACACTCAATCTATGAGCGCGATGAACCCTTTGACGTCGCGGTGGCATTCCAGACACAACCTCGATTCCGCGTCTACGGATTGCGAACTCCAGTCTTCTACCAGAGCAATGCGAAGAATAAGGTGAATCAGTGGGAACACATGACGCGAACTCCGCTTTCTCCAACCTGTTTAAACGAGGTTGAGGCGGGAGCGGTTGGTCTTTAGAAGGTGGAGAAACCTGTTGGATTCGACAGGTGTGGGGTCAATCAATGTAGCGTTTGACGGGAAAGCGGTCTTTACGAACCATCTCATCGATGATGTATCGCCTGACACGCGGGTACCACAGCAGGACATCGCGATAGAAGCGTAGTTGGTCCCGTGCCTCTATATCAAGCTCTGCCTTGAACACAGAGAGGTTGAAGTCGGCTAGCCGACGACTAAGATCTCCGTACATTGCCTCGCACCAAGTGATCGTATCAGGGAGACTGGTTTCCGCATTGGCGACCCGAAGGCAACTTGTCGCGAGTGACTCAAGTTGTTCGAAGACGCCGACGGCTGCGTCTTTGGGAAGTTTGTAGGAATCGGAAATCTCGGGTAGCGAAGCGACCCCTCCCGGAGAAAATTCCAGATGTCGTTGGACTTGCACGGCGATCATCGCGCCAACGAGTGACGCCGCGGCCTGTTCTGGAAGGTTCGGGCGGTGACCAGTGTTTGCCGGTTGGTGGAGTACGCGTGTGGATACCCCCTGTCCGTACGCGAGTGGTTGACCGATCGCGGTGGAAAGTGGGAGAAGTAAATTGGCGATCAGTTCATTGTCGGATCGATAGCTGGTTCGAACCGTTTGTAGTGGGTTTCGTCGTGAGATGCGATCGTCCGTCAGGAACCACCACGGAAAGTTGTCGAGCCCGATCCGAAGATTTCTCGCTATGCACGATGAAATGTGGGTCTCGGAGTGCCGAAATGCGAAGAAGCCATTTTCACCGGCTGGGATGGTTCTATGTTCGATCGGTCGCCCCGCATTTGAAATGGTTGCGTCGACGATCGCAACGGTTCGGAAGTCTGGGATTCCGTATTCGGTTATAGCAATCGCTGCAATCTCGATGTTGCGAGACTCGTTTTCGTGGACCGGTTCCGCGTGGCTGATTGAGAATCGTGAGGGTTCGCCTTTCTGCAGCATTCTTTCGAATGCTAAGTGCATGGTGTCGCTGCGGCCAAACGAGACAGGAACAGAGCCGAGGGCCCCCCGCCTGAGATCCGAGACTGTCCGACCGAGCGGTTCAAAGGCAGCACCAATGCGATTCGGACGCATTGAGATTTGACCACCCAGGTCGGAGAAACGATCCGAGCTGTGCAGGATTTGACTGTTCTCGACAGTGCCGGGGAAATCATCAAGGCAAATCTCCAGCACAGGGGCAGAGGCGGGAACGCTGGTGTCGTCGTCCATCGAGAGCACTTTGCCGAGCAAAGGCAATTCCGTGGCGAGACGACTTTGTGCGTAGCCGCTCCGGAGAAGCAAGTTCTCTAAAACCCTTTCGCAGGGGCGTAAGCGTTCGCGCACCTCATCTGCGACCAAGGTTCGTGTTTCGGTGTCTTGGAGGAAGATTTCAGGACGTTGTTGCACAGGGCGATCCGGGTGGTGAATTGCCCACACGATATTAGCCGTTTTTTGCTGAATGTCGCAGTCGGCGGTCTGGTCGCCAATCACGATCCGCGAGTCCTCTGCCAAGTTTTCTGACTCTAGCTTTGTCGCAATACTGCGGATCCATCGGCCGAGTTCACCCGGGGTGTTGCCCGCGGCATCTTGCCACCGACTTCGCGTTGGGCAGCAGATGGTTCGCGCAGCTTCTTCTTTTGGGAGCGTCGCCGATTCGAACCGACCATGTGCGTGCGTCATACTGCTGCTACCTCGACGGGGGACTTATCGGCTCGCCTGAGGCAAGCATGGTTCTGTGAGCATTTTTGACATGGGAGCCGGGTCCGTCGATACTCATCGCTGCGTTCTCTTTGGTTCTGCATGGAATACCGGGAAGCCTTTCTGACCAAATATGCCTTGTCGTATGGTCACTTTTAGGGATCCAAATTACACAACCATCGTCATTAGCTTTATAAGACATCAGGGGATCGAGTTGAAGGTGCAAGGTGTTTGCATTACGAGGTCAACCTCTTGTCGAGATGAACAGTTGGGCTAGATGGGCACGCAGGCTGTTCGTAAGGGCAGGGATAGTCGGGGCGGGCACTGTGGGTTGGAAAAGTAATAAGGATTGTAACTAAGCATGATTTCTCCGTGGACCTGAAGTCGATTCGGATTAACATCATCGAGAACGTCGGCTTACGGAGGCGTTCGTCCTGTAGCCGCGACGATGTTCTGTTTGCGGCTGATCAGGAAAGTGGGTGGTTGCCCTAGTGTGAGTTATGCGTCCCGATGAAATCAATGAGCGTGTCTGAAATGTCCCGCAGGCATCCGCTGTTGGCGGATCGTACTGCGGGTGTGTTGCTTCATCCTACTTCGCTACCCGCGATAGATGGTGCGGTTGGTATCGGTGATCTAGGTCCGACAGCTCGTCAATTCACCGAGTGGGTTGCAGCGGCGGGTCTGCAGAGGTGGCAGGTTCTTCCGATAGGCCCTGTGGGCGACGGTGATTCCCCCTACAGTGCCCTCTCAAGTTTCGCAATCGAACCAATGCTGGTGTCCATCGCAGATCTCGCGGAAGATGGTTACCTGCCAGACTCGGCTGTCCAGTGCAGTGGGGAAGACGAGAAGGCAGACAACCGAGGACGAGCGGGTTGGCGTCGTGCTCGAAAATGGAAGAGGCCACGTCTTGAATCCGCGTTCAAAACATTTTGTACTCGCAGAGGAACGCTTGGGATACGTGGTAGGAATTACGTGGATTTCGAGGTTCGGCAGGCAGGTTGGCTTCGGGCGTGGTGTCGCTACGCAGCAGGTCAGGCTCAAACGATGCGGGCGTGTGCTGAATGCGAACGTGATCCGAACTATCACGCTTTCCTCCAGTTCATTCTTGATCGGCAGTGGGGCAGGCTCCGGCGGCATGCTTCTGAAAGAGGCGTTCATCTCATTGGCGACATCCCCATTTTCTGCGCACCTGATAGTGCCGATGTCGAGTCAAGGCCGGAGCTCTTTCGGCTTGATCGTGCCGGGCGGCCGACGATGTTGACTGGCGTGCCGCCACCGTCTGAACCTGATGAGGAGATGTCTAAGGTTTGGGGTGCGACCGCGGTTGAAGAGGGGCAATTGTGGGGGCATCCCCACTACAAATGGGCAGCGCACCGGAAGGAGGGGTGGGCATGGTGGCAAGACCGGGTTCGTACAACCCTTGAGAGGTTCGACTTGGCGCGAATCGATCACTTTGTGGGGTTTCACAATCTCTATGAGATTCCGCGCAATGCCACTGACCTCCGTGCGGGACACTGGCGACGTACACCCGGAGCCGAACTGCTTGCATCGCTCACAGGGGTTATTGGTCCGCTACCCTTCATTGCTGAGGATCTTGGGGATCGGGTTGAGCCTGTGAATCGTCTTCGCGATCAGTTTGGTATTATCGGAATGCGAAGCTTGCAATTAGCTTTCTTTGGTACGCCATCGGCTGACGCTGAACTGCCGCACAACCATCCTCGCGAGTGTGTCGTATATCCGGGAGGACACGATAATGACACTGTGGTGGGCTGGTACCGTAGCATCAAAGCACAGACCCGCCGCCGTTTCATCGATTACGCTGGTCCTTCTGCTGCTTCTGACCCCGCCGGCGCGATGATTAGGTTGGCCTTCACTAGTCCCGCCGGCACGGCGATCGTCCAAATGCAGGATCTGCTACGTTTGGGAAAAGGTGCCCGTATGAATCACCCCGGCGATCCGAAAGGGAATTGGTGCTGGCGTATGCGGCGCGATGATACGACTTCCAAACTTGCCAAAAGTATCAAGACGCTTGCTGCCTCATCCGAGCGTGTTGTTTGATGCACGCTAAAGACGAATGGAGATTTGTCGGGGCCTTTTTAATGCAATTCCGTCAAACAGACCTCACGGGGGGAATGGCCTGCCGTGCGATTGCACACGAATCGAACGGGTAGGGGTGGCTACAGCTGGAGTTACGGTCTCGGTTGTTATGTTCTGCTTATCACTCAGCATTGTTGATCAAGCATTTAAATTGTTGAGGAACGACGGTACCCGCATTCTCGAGATGAAGGTGTGTAAGTGCCTGTCAGTTTGTAAACGAAAGTCAGGTACGCGTTATGAGGGGTCCGTCTTTAACGGTAACCACCAGTCATGTTGGCAAATTCGCATGCTTGATGATCGTGGTGATGAGATCTGGGTTGGGTCGAAGAAGGTAAGTGTGCCCAAGTCGAACGTGGGAAACAGATCGCCGGAAGTGTGAGCAGCGTCTCAGGTTAAATGGCAAATTGAGAAGTCGTTTTTTGAGTTTAAGACGATTGTTGGTGAAACCAAGGTGTTGGGCAAACTCCTCAGGGATCACTGACCAAGGCGTTGACAGCAGGTGGGGCTGTCTTGGTTCAACGGGAATTGGAATTTGCTAACCGGCGAGTAGTACAGGATGGCGGCTTCCTGCCGTGAAGATCAGGCATCCTGCCCGAAGTTTTTTCGCATTGTGGAAACATCGAAGGGAAGAGTAGCGGCATCGTCTGACACCGCTGCCCTTCGACGTTTCACTTGGCACGGCGCTCGGGTTGGTCCTCACCAGTGCCCTATCCTCCGACCAAGTTCTCTCAGTCTCTCACATCAGCTCGCGATTGCAAGTGATGCTTGCTCGCGACGGCGTGAACGAGCTTCTTCAAGCTTGCGATCACGCTCTGCATGGATCTCGCCGGACAGGCCATTCAAGCAGTCCGCTGGCGTGATGTAACCGATCCCGCTGTGCAAACGCGTCTCGTTGTAATGACACACATAAGCAGCTATTTGCTTGACCGCTTCGTCACGATCTCGCGGCGGATTGGGACGAATGCACTCCGTCTTCAACGTCCCGTAAAATCGCTCCTGCTTTCCGTTGCTTTGCGGGTAGTAAGGACTCGTCGTCACATGCGTCAAACCGTTGAAGCGAACGAATGCTTTAAAGTCTTTCGCGATGTACTGCGGACCATTGTCGCTGATGATTCGGGGCTTCACACCGGGATGTTTTTCCAGCGCTGCTTGAATCACAATCTCAATATCCACTTCCGTCATCGACTCGCGAAGTTCATGGTGCACGATGTAACGACTGAAGCCATCGAGTACCGTGATCAAGTAAAAAAACGTTCCACCAACGTTGATGTAAGAAACATCGGTATGCCAATGGCTATGCGGCTTTTTAGGCTGTTTGAAGCCTGTTCCTTTGAGCGACTTGGTCGCGGATTTGCGGTCCAAACGCCCCGCTGCTTTGAGAACGCGATAAACCGTCGAAGGGCTCACCGCAACGATGTCATCGTCAAGCATCATGAAAGTCAATCGGCGATAACCCTCCAGTGGATTCTTGTCATGGAACGCGACAATGGCTTGCCGCTCCCAATCCGCGAGCCACCAGTCGCGAGGGATCTTTCCGTTGTGGTCATTGACCATTCCGTAGCGTTTCTTCCAGGTGTGGAACTTGTTGGCCGCCAAGCCAAGCCACAGCAGCAGTTGCTTTGCAGGCAGCTCAGTTTGTTTCGTCCAATGGTTGATGTAATCGACGATTTGGTCTCGTGTATCGTGAGGAACCCAGCGACCGGTTAGAGCTCCCCATTTTCTTTTTTTGAGCGGATGTTCTCCTCCATCAGCTCAGAGATGACTTCGTTCTTAGCGTCGAGTTTCTCACGCATCTTCTGGAGCTTGGCATCGTGCTTGGACGTTTCAGCCTTCGTCGATCGCGGCGACTCAAAAGAGCGTTCAGCCTGTTGAAGCACGGAATTGATCCAGTTGTGGATCATCGTTGGCTGGACGTGCATCTCGTCAGCGATCTGCGAGACAGGAATTTGGTCTTTAAGATGCCTGCGAACCGCATCAGCCTTCTGTGAAGCGGTGAAAGATCGTCGTTTTTTTGTCATCAGAATTCTCCTCGGGGGGTGAGATTAATTCACCGGAGGCAAAATTCCAATTCCATGAGAGGCAAGACAGTCATGCAGGCCTCCGCGATGACGAGCATCATCAACGCCCGGTTACAATTGTCGTGACTAAGTGGGATAGCTGGAAAGAGTTGTTGCCAGATCTTCGCAACGACGATCCGTATAGCAAACTGGATGGCAATAAATGCTCCGTCCTGAATCTTTCTGCAATTGAGTCCGCTTCCCAAAAGTTGAAGCAGCTGCTCGCTTCGCTCTGTCCAGAGATTGTCTCGGCCGCCGAGAGTTTTGCGAAGGACCTTACTTTTATCCCGGTCAGTGCAACGGGTGTCAGTCCGGAAGTTGATGGTGAGACCGGTACTCTTGGGATTCGCCCAGGCGACCTTCGGCCGTATTGGGTGGAGGTTCCTCTTCTCCACGCGCTTGCTTTGCATTCCAAGGGCCTTGTCCAAGCTGGCACCAGTTCAGGGACAAGGCAAGCCAAAGAAAGTGTCGTGCTCAATAATGGAACTGGTGGCACGTTATGAGTTTTGAACTGCTCTACACATCGGCCCAGGCAGGATTGCGACAGGGTACTAGGGGATTTTGCACCGTGCTCAGCACGGCTGGGCTACCGGTCAATCTCGCTAATCGACTTGAGTCACTCTCTGGATATCGGCACGTCTACCAACCGCAAAGCGAGCGGGCGGACCAGAATCCGACCAATTGGTCTCACATCAAATTAAAGGCATCGGGGCGTTCTGTCTCGGTCTTGTCCCGGGTCTCCTCGTACGGTGTCGACTATACAGGTCGGACCAACAAATTGGCCCATCATGTTGTGGTTGAGCCTGATGAAAAGGTCGCAGCGGGGCCGGCATCGCTTCTAAAGAATAGCCAACTAATGTGTCGGGATTGGGACGGTGAAACCGCAATTCCTCAGCAAGGGCCTCGGATTCCTGATGTTCCGCCACCGAGTCCAGCGATTTGCAAGGCGTGGCAACAAGCAACGGGAGATGCCGGTTGGGCAGGAGTTCTTGCCGATGCTTGGATGCAATCGAGAAGTAAACCGGTCTGGGTCGTGTTCGACGTGGCTCAAGGCGGAGTCGTCTTGGACTTGCTTTGCGAGTCTATCGCACTGCTTCCAGAAGAGCATCGATGGAATGCAACCTTTAGTACTTACTACACCAAACTGCCCCCCGAAGCCGAATGCAAAGTTCGTTTTGTACTCAGCGGAAGCGAGGAAGCTCGGATGGCCCCCGCAAGTGGACGCGTCGTTAATCTGTCGGCGCCGGGGAACATCGGCCAACAGAATGAGTGGATACGCTTCGCCCGCCATGCGGC
This sequence comes from Stieleria bergensis, assembly GCA_007745635.1. GTDB lineage: Bacteria > Planctomycetota > Planctomycetia > Pirellulales > Pirellulaceae > Stieleria > Stieleria bergensis. The sequence goes on along the minus strand of CP036272.1, from coordinate 2,670,087 downwards.
GAGCCAACCGGTGATCAAAGAAATTGATGCCGAAGTTCCCAGCCAGCGAGAAGCAGCTTTCGTAGAAGACGCGACTCTCCCTTGGGAAAGCCCAGACTTACTCTCGGACGATTCCTTACCAAACTTACTGCCACCATCGGTCAGAGCAAAAGAAGGTTCAGCTCGTGCCACCCATTACAAAACGCCCAGGGCTCCTGGTTCGAGCACGCCACCAACGATTTCGACAGAACAATTTGACAACGCTCGATGGCTATGGGGGGCTCTGGCAATTTGCTTGCTGATTTTAGTGGCTGGAGGGGCGTTCATGCTGGTGAAACGACCTCTTAAGGCAATCGCTCAGAACCGTGTCGAAATTGAGGAACCAAGTGAAACGACCGCGGTCGATCCTATGATCCAGCAGGCTAAAAAGAAGAAGGATAAAAAGAAGAAGGATGATTTGTTTATTAGTCTCCGCCTCCTTGAAGACAAATGGTCGGAGCTCGCTGGCAAAGAATATCTAGAGGTGCCTGCCGTTTCTGAGGATAGCCAAGTCGAGCTCAGCAGTATCTTGAAGGAGATTGACGTTGCAGGTGAGGAGTTAGAGAAGTTGAAAATTCAATTCCCTGACAAAGCACCACAACTCGCCGAAATGAAAGCGACTGTATTGAAAAAAATTACCAAACTGGAGTCGTGGCCTGTTCAAGAAGTTGTAAAAGAGCTCAAGGAACAGCGGAAAAAGTTAGAAGTGCAAACATACATCCGTGCTTTGCGCAAGGAGATTAGCGAGTTAAAGCTCAATTTTGAAACCGCAAAAATTTCGGCACCTAAGCTACGAGCAGACGTCGATTCGTTGAAACATAAGGTTGAACGGGCAAGCAGCGGCATGGAGCAGAACTCCGTGGATTTTGAGCAGCGTATTAACACGTTGGACCAAGAAATAAGCAAATGCGAAAAAGCGAAAAAAGACATCGGCAACTTGGCGGATAGATTTGATAAAATCAGCAAGAAACAAATTGCTTGGCCCAAGCTGATCAAAGCTGAGGAGGCCAAGCAGATCGCTGCTAAGGAGGCCGAAGAACTTCTTGCAAGGACGATGGAACTTACGGTGACGGTCGGTGCGGCAGGTGGATTTGGGATACACGGTGAGAAAAGGATAGCGATCAAAGAACTCGGGGACGCGAATAGCTACAAATGGTCATTATTTGATGAGAAGTCTTCCCATTTGGCGAAGCCCTCTCCAAGAAGCGAACTCAAATCAAAAGCAATGTCGATACCAGAGCAGCGATTCTTGCGGTTTGCGACCGAGACTTCGCCGGATGGGGCGCTCGTATTCTTCTACGAGTTAGACCTTTCGAAGCAATCTGATCAAATTGACAAGCTAAACGAGTTTGAAAAAACCTGCAATCATTTGTCGAAGGAGTTGCATCAAGCGACTTTGAAAGCCAAAAACTTAGAGAACTGGAAACGATCAAAGCTCGACCAGTTGCAAGGTGCAAAACTTCCGGATGCGGTTCAAGAACTAAAAGACAGTATGGTTACTCTGCTGAACGGCCTTCCGGGAGCCCACTCTCTTTCTGGAGACCAGCTTTCTCGAGACGAGTTTCTGGAAAAGCTTAAAAGGGACGGAAAGAACGCTGAGGATTTAATCGAGTTGATCGATGAGTTTGAGAAGAACAAAGAGGAATTACCCAAAGCTAAGCGTCTCGAGTTACCCAATCTGAGAGTGCATGCAATCGCCCTAAGGGACAATGTTAAGAGAGCAATTGATATGTCTTCAAAGCTTAACGATGGAATCGAATTGAAACTGGGACAAATAGAGCTTCTAGGACCTACACCGCAAAACATTTATATTACACGAAAGATTAGCGAAACGGTAGTAAGCCCACTCCTGCGAGTTTCGAAGTACACCAAGGCCATACCATGACAGGCATCACCCAGCGGATTCGCGAATCGCTTAGGCAGCGAGATGGTATTACAGAGGAGGCAATGCGTTTGCTGGCCTCTGAGTATTCTGAGGAAGTGTCTCGGATAAATAAGCGGCTTGCAAACGTCGGCTCCTTGTTGGACAAGGGACTGAAGTCTGAAGCGATTCATCAGGCATCCATCGCTCCTGATGTTGTTGACGATGCATCAGTTTTTGATTTTCCAGAAGCTGAAGAATGGTTTGATATCCTCCAGTTACTGGGAGTCCCCGCACCTCCCGCAGTTAATCGAGAGCGTGCTAATCAAATTAATGCAGCGATCGTCGAGAATCAGCGGCTGACAGGTCAGCTGAAGAATCATCGAAAGATGGCGTTGGCCCGGGCGCCTTTGGCATGGAGGCTGAAGGTATTGCGTCAGCTTGTCGAGAATGACCCACTGAATTTATCCTGGAAAGATGATTTGGAGAACTGGGAACGCGGTCGCCTGAAAGAGATTCGAAAGGAGGTTCGCGAGGCAAGCAAATCAGCAGATGTCAGCACGATCGTCGAGTTGAGACGGGAAATAGATGAGACAGCCTGGACTATAACGCCCGACAAAAGCCTTTCTGCTGAACTGGAGAATGCGAGTGCTAGGTTCGAATCGATCAAAGCGCAGTCTGAAATCAAGTTGATCGGTCCTCAAGTTCATGAAGCTTTCTGCCAGTTTGAGGAGGATAAGGTACGAGTACTGCTAAAGCGTTGGGCGCAGAACGCCGCAAAGCTCGACCGCCCGGCTCCGCGGGAAATCGCCGAGCAGATCGAGGCCGCTAAGGCATGGATCGCGCAACTCGACCACGATGAGGAAGAGCGTCGAAGTTGGAGTCGTGCAATCGGTAAGCTAGAAGCTACCATCGACCGCAACGCATCTCTTTCAGAGTTGGAAACCGCGTATCATGGTTGTACGAAGTTTGACGAACCGATCCCATTGGACTTGCTGCGTCGGTATCAAAGCCTCGCTGAAGAACGAGCTCTCACCAAACGTCGATCGTTTCAGTTAGGGATGGGAGGCATCATTGCGGCATGCGTTTTATTGATTGCTGCGTTTGCTTGGTGGCAGTACAAAGAAATGCGCAGCCAAAAGATCGAGCTCGCTGTCGCAGAATTTGAGACGCTGCTGAAGGAACAGAATTTCGACGGCGCAGAGCAATTCCACGCCGATCTTAAGGCTCGCGAAAAGGACATTGCTGATCATCCGTCGATTGCTTCAATCGCACTGCAGCTTGAAAAGAAGGTTCAAGAAGAAAAAGACAGAAAGAGCAAGTTTAAAGAGTACCTAGAGATCGCGGATCAGGCTGAAGCAGGGGACATTGATCGTTCCGCACTATTGCGAGCGGAAACGCTGGCCAAGACTGAATCCGAGAAAGCAGCTGCGTTTAAGGTCCAGCGGAGATGGAGTTTGTGGAAAGCTAAAGTTGAGAGTTCTCAGACCTTGAAGCAACTTGAAAAACTGAAAGCTCACCGGGGCAAACTCGACGAACTTGAACAAGGTATTGTCGCTGAAGAAACACTTCTCGGCATTGCCATCGTTGCCTCTGAGTTAGAAGCGATTCTGAATGAATTCCCCGAAGCTTCAGAGTCTTCGATTAAGCAGGTCAAAGCGGCACATGAGAGAGCAACGCATCTCCACTCATCACTGCGTTCGCGGATGGAGCAAATGCAGAAAATGGATGTCGCGTGGCAGAAGATCCTTTTGTCACCCTCGTTGGATAGCTTGGCCGAAAATCTTCAACGTTTCAGTGAAGCTTTCCCAAATTCTCCGATTGCTGATGAGTTGAATTTTGTCGCTGAAGAAAGTGACTTGTGGACTGCAGCACTGTCGTGGAACGAATTTATTGAGGCGACATCGTTGGCTTTGCGAGCGGATCTTTCTGAGGAAAGCATGAAGGCTTTCCGGGCGGCACAGGATCAAATGAATGACTCGGTAGGCGAACGCCTTGACGGCCTACCGAAAGAGATTGCATCGTGTGTCTCAGAATTAGACGAGCATCGAGAGATTCTCAAACGAGTTTTTGATGGGTTACCTGCGATTGTCTTTAACGACTTCTACACTGTTGTCGAGTCAGATGGTGATCGCGAGCGGTACTTCGTCTTCAAGTCTTACTTTGACGCTAACCGCAAAACTTTTGCGTCAGATGCCTCCGGTAGTTCGGTCCTGCGCGGCATTGAAGTTGTTGTCAATCAGTCCGGCGCCGTCGCGACCAGAGGTCTATCAGGTGACCTGCATGTTTTCCCCGAGCCCAATCAGTCAATCACGAGGTTGCTTGATGAATACCGGCGGAACGAGACTGAATTTTTAACAGATTGGTCCGGGCAGTTTTTGAAGCTCATTGCAAATCTTCAGGCTCGTGATGAGCTTGATTCGCAAGTCAAAGAGATTCTGGTGTCTTATCTTCTCAGCGGTGCGTGCGAGGGAAGTGATTGGCTGGAGACACAACTTGCGGAACAACTGCAAACACTAAGTGAGAGAAGCTCCCAAACAGAAGATTGGTTTTCACCCAAGAAGTTTGAGTCGAACCTGGCCGGCGGACTTCAGGATTCGCTGCGACAGCGACTTGCCGATGTTTACGGAAAGCGTCCGCAGCCACTTTTAGAAGTTAAGACGCTGGAAAAGATGAAATACACTTGGGTCGGAGTCTTGGGCTCTAATCGTTACGGTGAGTTTGAGGTCAGCCTTCTCCAGGACCGTCTTGACACCGTCAATGATGAAGCGGGCCGTTTGGCAGTTGTCCGATCAAGTTCGGATGGACGTGCAGACTGGGTGGTAATTGGTAATCTTCGGTCAGGCGAAGCCGAACTATTGGAAGACACAGACGATTGTGTTGTAGGACGACCGGTGTTTTTTTTCCCGAGCAAAAATAGATGAGCAGCGACCGTGTTTATATCCGCTTCAAGGGAAAGACGCTTGGCCCTCTCTCCCTTGAGAAGGTAAGAGAGCTAGTCAAACGTGGGCAGGTTACGCGACTCCACGACGTCTCTGCGGACGGCATCTCTTGGATGCAGGCCGAGGAGTTTGGTGACCTTTTTGCAACAAAGCCATCGGCCGCGCCCAGTTCACGTTTGGAATCGTCGAACAACGACAATCAACTTTCGTCACGCGGTCCTGTTCTTGCGATTCGAGAAGGTGAGCCGCATGACAACTCCGTCGAGTGGTATGCTCACATCGACGGCGAACCCACGGGACCACTAACACTTACCGAAATCGATGCTCTCATCAAGTCGGGAAGTCTAACGTCGAATACTCTGATTTGGCGAGCGGGTTTTGACGATTGGCTACCAGCCAAATCAAGTCTCCCGGAAAGGTTTAGTCAGGCACCACTGGCCTCGATGAATTCGCATGAATCGCCAGAAGCAGAAATCACCAGAGGGCGAGTAGGAATTGAAAGTCGTTCCATTTTGAAAGGCATGGTCAATTCGCGAATTTCAGTATTATTTCTAGCAATTTCAATAATGGTCTTCTCCAGTTTGCAATTGCTCTTTTTTATGGCGACTATGTTGATTGCGGATGTCGCTTCATGGAGTGTGGGAAATGAAAGAGGATCGGTACCTGCGGGGCTTTGCGGAATCACTATTAGCGGCCTAATGTTCGCGGCGGGAGTACTTTTGCTTAGATACGCGAATAGTCTCAAGGGGCTTTCAGCCGAGAGGGAGGACCTTGCAATTGAAGCTGTGCGGCGTGTTGGAGTCTTCTGGAAATACTGTGCCCTCGTGGTGCTTGTTTTCCAAGTTCTTTCGTTAGGTGGATTGCTCTTGACCACAGTGCTTGCGGCAGCAGTCGCCTCTCAGGAAATTTGATGGAATCTATGCCCCAACAATTTAATCGAAGTGATCAGTCCGTTAGTCCGGCGTTACCGCGCCCGCTAAGTGTTTTGCGTGCTGACCCGGAACGTCTGCTAGGCGTACGGGCGGGAAGCGGTACTGCAGTCAACTCAGGGTTTGCGGGTCTTGTCGCGATTGTGTTGACGACCTTTTTCTTTTATGGAGTGTACCTTTTTCCCGAAGGTCCGTTTCGCTCCATGCTGCTGGAACGTGGCCCCACCCAATACATCGCGGTCTTTCTTGGGCTATGGTGCGCTGTGATTTTGGTTTTCAAAAAACGCAAACTATCGATTCAGAGACGCGCGCTCCGCCACGCTGTCATTCCGGAAAATCATGAGTTTGTTCTGACGACCACCTCCGCCGATCAGGTGATTCGAGCGATCTACGCAATTGCTGACGATCCACAACGCTTCCTTGTTTACAACCGCATCCTTATTGCGCTCACAAGTCTAAAGAATCTGGGGCGAGCCAGCGATGTGGACGACATTCTTCGGTCAATTGGTGAACGCGACGAGTCCACGCATCAAACTTCGTTCGCGACATTGGGCGGATTTTTGTGGGCGATCCCGGTGCTTGGTTTCATTGGCACCGTTTTGGGCTTGGCGAGTGCGATTGGGAATTTCAGCAGCCTACTTGACAATCAGACGGATGTGAGCGGAATCGTTGGTTCGCTCAAAGAAGTCACTGGCGGGCTTAGCACAGCGTTCGAAACCACGCTCTTGGCGCTCGTCATCGCGCTGGTCTTACAGCTCTGGATCACCTCGCAAAAAAAGGCGGAGGAAGTGTTCTTAGACGACTGCCAGGACTATGGGCTACGGCAGATTGTCAGTCGAATCAAGGTTCAACGCGAACAGGAACCAAACTAGATGGCTAGACGACGCTCTGTGGGACCAGGCGTCTCATTCTTTGCATTCCAAGACATCATCACTGCTGTCGTTGGCATTTTTATTCTTGTGACGCTCATCTTAGTACTTGAGTTAGCTCAACGTGTAGAAACTGCAGGCGAAAAAAAATCTGCGAACGTCTCACCGCTTTTGGAAACGATCGCCAATCTGGAATCCGAGGTTCAGGATCTCAGAGAAAAGCTAGAAACACGTTCCAAACAACTTGCGACTTCCAGTGAAGTGAATCAATTTAATCGAGAGGAGACCATCGCTACTCTCAAGAACAGTGTGCAGTCCTCCAAGAGGCTAATAGAGCAGGTTCATGCCGAGATAGCTCGCCTGAACGAGCATCAAGGTAAAACCGAACATGAATTTGAAGGTCTGTTGGCGCAGGCAAGTGATCTTGGTCCACTAAAGCAGGACACCGTCAAACTTAACAATGAGTCACAGGAATTTGAGTCGCATTCCCAACGGCTTTCAAGTGACAGTTCGGAGATCTATCGCAGTCGGCTCGAGGATGGTCGGTTCCTCGTTCTGATCACAGTGTCACGAGACGCGATTAAGATCAAGGATAGCCTAACACGTTCGCAGGAGAGTTTCGTCGGCGGGGATCGAGCAGACCGTGTAGATGATTGGCTGGCGTTAACTCCATTAAACGATCGCCACGTACTCGTGTTGGTCGAACCAGGGGGGGCGTCGGAGTTTCGGGCGATCAAGTCTTCGCTTAAAAAGTCTCGTGCATCCTTTGGCTATTCCGTCGTCGAGACGCAGCATTCTGTTCTCCTCGAATTCGAGGCAGCCGACCTAAAATGAGAAATAAGGAAGATTCCGGTTCAAGTTTCGATCTGTTCCTTGATACCATTTGCAACACGTTCGGTGGCATTGTTTTCCTTGCCATACTCTTGGCAATCATGATTCAAAGTCGTTCGATCATCGAGACCAATGATCCGTCCGAGCGGGCCCCTAGTTCTGACGAACTCCGAGATTTGACGACAAAGCTAGATTCTCTTTCGGCGGAGTCTTCGAACTTACATGCGGCTCTGCAAGCATTACCGGAGACCGAACCGACCGGTGATGACCAAGAGTACCTCGATCTGCGCAATGAACTTTCTGAATATGAAGAAACTCTGCGGCAAGTTTCCTCCACTCGTTCAGATGTCGCAAAGCAACTCGCTAACTTGCTTGACAGAAACGCAAAGCAAAAAGAAGAAAACCGCGACGTTCAGACTTCGCATTCGGCTGCCATGAAAAGATACAAAGCGGCTGAGAGGCGAAATAGCGCCTTGTTTGAGAGTAAAATGATGACTCTGCAATTGCCAAAGGTGCAAAGCAGTCGCGCGGGGTCGGAATTAGCACTCGTTGACCGCAGCTATGGCTATTTTTCGGGGCCAATTGCACTTTTTTCGGGGGTTTCAAGTACCGGTCAGATTCGCTTCACCCAGCAGGATTCAGGAAGTTGGGGCGTCGAGCCGATAGTAGGCGAAGGTTGGGAACTGGCACGTTTGCAGGAAAACCCAGAATTCCAGAAACTACTCGGCGATATTGCGAGTAGCCGAAAAATCTTGACGATTGCTATCTGGCCAAACTCATATGCAGATTTCCACATCTTGAGGGGGCTGTTGATTGAAAAAGGTGTCTCTTACCAACTTTGGCTAATGGAAAAGGATCAGCCTCTGACGTTGAGTCGCGGTTCAGGAACGCAAATGGTTCAATAGTGGCGTCAGGTCCACGAGAATCTCTTTGATGCGACTGCATTCGATAATGGGCGTCAATGGAGAGAAGGCCGAGACCACTTAAATATTTGTTCTTCGGAGATGATATCGAATGAATAGGCAGTCTGGCCCGCCACCGCTGTATCGCGAAGGACCTCCGCTTGTTGAGCGGACTTCACGGGAACGGGAGGCCTACTGGTACTGGATTGGACTTGCGATATCTGCTTTGGCACTCTTGATCATTTTCACTGCGATCCTTGTTGGAAAATCGAGAGGGCTCTTAGGAAATGGGCGAGGCCGCGAGGGCGAAGGGGCAGGTGTGCACTCCGGAAACACCCAATCTGACAGGGGCGACCGATTACGATCAACCAGTCGGACGAAGCCTTCCAAGCCTTCACGGTTGATCGAGTTTGACACTAATCCTGTCCCGCTTTGTGAAGGAGTTGGCAACCCGCTTCGAGTAAGTGAAGAAATGGGGTCTGTTGTTTATGTGATCGACAAATCGGGGAGTATGTCTCTTTCCCGGTTTCAGAGTGTTTTGAAAGCGCTGAAAGACTCCATCGACGCCTTGGATTCGCAGCAGATGTTTGCAGTGTTGATGTTTGACACAAGTGCGTATGAGATCACGCAACCAAGTCTTGTTTCAGCGAGCGATTCAGTTAAGCAACGAACCAAGAGGTCGCTAGATCGTGTCACTCCAGGCGGAGGCACCTCTCCTTTGGGAGCCGTTAAAATTGCTTTGGATCTCTCCCCGGATTGCGTGGTCATCCTCACTGATGGCGAATTTGATTCTCGCGAAACTGAACAAATTACGAGTTACAATCGGAGTCGGCCAAAGCTGACGAGGATTCACACCATTGGGCTCAGCGAGGACATGCAAACGCTCGAGACTCTTGCAAGAGATAATGGCCATGGTGTCTTTACCACGGCCAAAATCGTCACCGGTAACTAGCAAACATTTTCAAGCTAAGTGAGATACCGACCGAGTGTATCATCTCTTCTTCCATGATCTGACTCACTGCATCCCAATCGTGGTAAGGGCCATGGGAAGGAACTGCGGATCGTTTCCAGGGGAAAACTTCACCGACGATTAATTCGTCTTAGAGAAACTCATGCCACTCAATCGAGGCATGGGGAGCCTCGCATTTGCAAGTCTGTTTGAGCGTTTCCCGTTTCCATCCATGACGTGTTCACTGTGATTGCCATTAGCACGTCGTCTAGACTCTTGTGTTTCCATGCGTAATGCTTCCGTTAGAACCGGACGTTTCAGTTTGGTGAGTTAATCTCTTGACTTCCTCAGGAGATTTCCATGCCTCGTAGAAAGCGAGGCACCATCAGTGGCTAGCAAATCGTCCACCGACATCCGGTCGGTCAAGTTCCGATCTCGTTGCTCTGTGAAGAATATCGAATCCAGCCCACTCTGTTGTACTGGTGGCAGAAGCAACTCTTTGAAAACGGCGAGAAAGCGTTTGAGTCGACAGGCAATCAACAACGCAAAACCAGCCACGAGCAAAAAAACGATAAGCTAGAAGCAGAGTTCGTTCACAAGAACGAAGTCGTCGATGAACTGCTAGAGGAGCACGCCACGTGCCCCCACATGATCGTCTGACCGCAAGACACAGGGGAATTCATGAAAGTCGAGACAGAAAACTAAGAGCGGCAAGACAACATCGCGCTGAACAACGTCAGCCGGACTTGGCTTGTAGCGCGTAGGCCGTTTGGAATCTGCCTTCGTCGGAGCCATCGATTGGTCGCTCGCCAAGTCTTTGGCGGCGAACTGGTGGAGACAGAGAAGGTGATTTCACTTGCCTTTGCTGGAGATTCGCGCGTGAGCGCAATAGGCACTGCTTCCAAAAGAGATTAACGACTCAGTTCGAAAAATCAATTTCACGCTGAACCAAAAAACATGACGGGAAACGTTATAAACTTCACGTCGAATGCAATGGGCATGGCAAAAGTGTTCTCCACGTCGCTGTTTTTGAACACGATTGAATCGCTTCTCACACAGCTAGTTTTGATCATTCCCACCGATCCAAGCGTTGTAGAGTGCCAAGAACGCCGACTCCAGTGCTCCGACGTCCTCTTCCATTGCGTCCAGGCTAAGCGATGACGCTTCTCGTTTGACACTCTGGATTAAGGCCAGGTACCGCGCGTAATCACGGTTCTTTGCCTTACTGATCAGGCTGTCCGCCGTGATTTTATCGAATCTATCCTGGGTGGATTCCGTCAGCGAAAGCAGGGCTTTAAACCGCACCACAACCTTTGCTGACTCCGGGTCACGCAAGTAGTCGCTGATTGTATCTGTGAGCGACAAGCAAGAGCCCGGTCGTGTGATCATTTCACTGTTGATTCTCTCCATATACAGGAGTGCAGTACGCTTATTGGCAGGATCTTTGATTTTCAAAACGAAGCGGCGGAGTTGCCCACAAGAATCCGTTAGCTCGTTCGTCAGGTTCCGTCTGTAGGCATTCCACGCCCGGCTCAATTCGTCCTCTGGCGACAGTTTCCGTTTCTTGACAGGTTTCTCCCCGTTTGCAACTGTCTGAGGGATCATCGCGTGTAGGTCTAAGAGCGCCTGCCGCTGGCTATCGAGATCCAGTTGGTCGATGTCGACTTCAATGGTCTCGGAAACTGTCCGAAGTCTCAGTTTGCCGAGAAAGGTGACGCCGACGATCTCTGCTCGGACTTCGGTTCCCGCTTTGCTTTTGAAAGTCTGCCACTCCGCGAGTGCAGTGCATGGCAGCAAGAAAATTGCCAGCGATTGGCAGATGTGGATAAAAGATCGCATGGGGTTCCTTGTTTGCGCAAAGTTCACAAGCCGACTCGACGTGTCCGAATCACCGTTGAAAGTTGTGCGAAAGAATCGCTGATGTCCGAATTTGCCTTCTGGGACGTTTTTGTTTGTCGGAGGGTGCCAACTCATCAACGATTTTAATCTTTTGCAGGCCCCTCGGCAAGTTTCATGTTGCAAACCAGACAGGGGTTCTGGAACTTTTTGCTTGGGTATGCGTTTGTTAGGGCTTATTCGGTCGTGACACCGATTTTATCGATGTTCTTCCCCGAGACACTATCTACGACAGAGTGACTATTCTTGCTCAGGCTGTCGCCGAAGCAAGTTTTCTAGTGAGTTTCTGGACGGCGAAGTGGCTGTCGCGGTACAGACTTGCGTTGGTCGGTAATCTAGCGTCGGCGGCAGGCACTGCGTTCCGCTGGAAACCTCTCCTGCAAAAAACGATTCAGGGCATCCGCTGAACCCGATCCCTCAGGCTCTGGCCTCTGAAACGACACACGCGAGATCAAATGCATTGCGTGATCCGATAGGCGAAGAACCAACGGGAGCGGCATCGGGGACAAGAGAAACGTTCGGCCTGTCGCAACCGGAGCATGCTCTACCCTGTTGTCGGTCACCAGTCTTTTTCATGTCGCGGCGAGTAGGCTCCCTTTCCAATCAGATGCTATTTGTTGATGCAGCCCTGTGTTTAACGCATCGATAATGAATGACACATGAACACAAAATGTGCGCGCCGCCCAGACGCTCTCACAACTCCTTTGGGAAAGTCACTGCAGATTGTTCGCTAGTCAGCAAGATTTGCTCAGTCCCTAACGGGCGACACCAAGCGCCGCCGCCCGCTGGTCCTGGATCCTGCATGACGCGTTTCGTTTTACATTGGTATGGTCGATGACGAAGCGGACCCCGGAAAAATTGCGTTGCGAAGAAGATTGAAATTCAGCGGCTCGGCGAGTGGATTGAATTCAGGAAAATCTCGGCTCCGTGCCTGCGGGGCAATGCTTGGTTCGTCGAGTGATTGTCGGCGCCGGGCGGACGTCCGACGTACGTTTCCGGTGTACCCGATTCAAATTCCAATGGGCCAGCGGTCGTTGCAATCAGCAGCCTGGTTTTCAGCGTTGGTGTCGACGCGTTTCGGACGGTCCAGCCCACAGCTTCAAACGCAAATGGAGGCAATCGTTGCAGATGCAGAACACCAAGACGCCCGAATCAAGCCTGATCATTTCGTGAGATTGGGTGCCGATGAGTTCTCCAGATCCGGGACCTCGGACATTGCGTCGTTTGCACGACGAACGTTTCGATCGTCTTGGGATAGCCGTCCTCCAAATCGGTCGCGTGCATTTGCGATTTCGGACTTTGTTAAGCGGGGCTCTTGTTGCGATACTGCGTGACGGCACTCGGAAGAAGAAAATTAAACAGATAAAAAAAAGAAATCTGCGTTGGATTTGGCGTGGGGCGGTAGCAGAAGGGCGAGGACTAAACATGGCAACAGCATCTGATCGGCAAGACAAGGCCCCCGATTTAAGCGAGACGTTTCTGAGGCTCTGGATGCAACATGAGTCGGAATTGCGAGCGTATGTGCGATCTTGCTGCCCCAAGGCGCAGGAAGTGGACGACGTGATGCAGGAGGTCAGCGTTGCGGCGTTGCGGAAGTTTTCGACACTTGATGACCATTCCGCGTTTGGCGCTTGGTGCTGTCTGATCGCCCGTTATGAACTGCTGTCGGCTCGGCGTCGGTTTGCGCGGGATCGGCTGGTGTTGGCAGAAGAGATTGTTGAGTTGCTGGCTGACGAAGGGGCCGAGGAATTGCCATTGCGTCAACGGCAACTGCGCGCTTTGGATCAGTGCATTAACAAGCTGCCGCGTGAGCGTCGAGAATTGGCGCTTGCTGCCTACGGCAAGGACACAACTATTCGCGAACTGGCCAAGCAGCTTGAACGAACAGAAGGTTCGCTGTATCAACTTCTTTCGCGGATTCGCAAGGAGTTGTATCGCTGCATGGAAAAGACGCTTCCGGGGGCTGAATCATGAACAACGATGAACTCAATCTGCTTCATCAATATCTCAATGGCGCAATCACTCCTGAAGAGCTGAAGCTCTTGGAGGATCTGCTGCGGACCAGTGCGGAAGCTCGGGCCACGCTGCGTTCGCTCGCGACGATTGATGCAAAGTGGCAACAGCTTGCGACCGAAGAGGTGGTCGCGGCGTCCAGGGACCGCGTAACGGCATTGCGAATGGCCAGGCGGTCGATCCCGTTGTGGCTGACCATCAGCGCGATCGCTGCTTCGGTGGTGTTCGGCGCCTTCGGCTGGTTTCGCCCTCCTGAAAAACGCGTCGGCGAGATCCGACACGGCATCGCCAGAGTCATTCGGATCGAAGGCGATGGCACCACCGGAAATGATCGCAATGTTGCCAATGGAATGGAACTGTTCGCTGGCGAAGAACTCGAAATGCAGCGAGGGCTGATCGAGCTGGCGTTTCGCGAAACCGGTGTGCATGTCGTCGCGACAGCTCCGCTTAAGCTGATGCTCAGCAGTGATCAACGCGTGTCACTTCATGAGGGACAGGTCAAGCTGGTCGTCCCGCCGCAAGGTGTCGGATTTGTTGTTGATACGGCTCAGCGGAAGTTTGTTGATCTGGGCACGAGTTTTGTCGTCACAGCTGGTGCGGAGGGCTCCGAGGTTCTGGTTCTCGATGGCAAAATTTCAGTCGATGATCACAAAGGCTCGTCTGCAGAGCTGATGCATGAAGGGGAGTTTGCAAGATTTGGTCGCGATGGCAAGTTCGAGAAACGAACACCAGCCCACCTGTCGCAGGGATTGCCCGAACTGTCGGTTCTGGCAGCGTCTCCCGGTGACGGTTCATTCCAGGGGATGGTCTTTGGTTACCAACGATCAACCACCGTCGCCAAGAAAACTCTCAGCGAGGACGTGCTGGCGCGCGAGTTGTTGCCGCTGATTCGTTCGGGATTCAACGACGACCCCAGTATTGAAGGGTTCAAGCAAGGTGATCCGCTTCGCTTCCGCGGCATTGCAGGAGGCTTTCACGAGTTCCCAGACCGAACCGGCCTAGCACCTTATGCGCGCAAAAATGGTTGGATTGCGTGGTACCAAGGGCAGGTGAATCCGCCTGCTGCAGGACGCTATCGATTCTGGGGTTATGCAGACAATCACCTGCTGGTCGCGATCAATGGAAAGCCAGTCTTTGAAGGGTCCCGGAAGGACTCGTGCTTCAAGAATCTCGGGATTGAACGCACCGATCATCCTGCGTTGCCATGTCTGATTGCACCGGCTGGTTTCGCCTGCAGTAAGTGGATCGAAGTGGGGAATGATCCGGTTCGTCTGGACATTCTGTTTGGAGAAATCGGTGGCAACATCACGTCCGGCCTGCTGCTTATCGAACGCGAAGGTGAGACCTACGAAGAGACATTCTGGGGCCAGCCAAAGTGGCCGCTCTTTCTGACTGAAACACCCAGTACCGAAGAGGCAGGGGAGTTCAAGCGGTTGGTGGATCATTTGGAACAGAGGACGATGGGCTCGTTTTCTGTATCGGAAGAAGCGGTGTGGAAGGTGACAGAGTAAACGACCCCGACAAACTCAAATCTTCCGGACGAGATCGTTCTCGATTTTGAATCCAGTGTTCATTGCTGGATGGCTTCACAACGGGAGGCCAAAGGCCTTGCTTCAGGTCCCCTGATTGAAAACGGTGTCCGCAAGGTGACGGTTTAGGCCGCTGCTTTGAACCAATGCGCATTCTGGCTTCCTGGCACCGGGATTCGGTTCGTAATGTGCATGCAAGGATTCGTAGGGTGAGTGGGCGGGTTCGTAGGGAGCGTGCTTGCAGGCATCAACAAATCGGGGCAACGCCAACCGCAGGCAGCCACAACGAAACCCTCCCCGGCCGGCCATTGAGATCATCAATGTCGCCGCCTTGCAACTCTGCACCATCATCAGCGCGCCACCACTGCAAACCGGCCGACGCTCCCGCAAGCGGGAGCCTTTCGGTTGAGGCCGACGTCACACCGTCGTTTTGGGTCCGATAAACGACCGGCCATGGCAGCCCAACGTGCGGTTGCACGAGAGCCTGGGGGATTGCGTCAAAAAAAACTTTCGATTTCCGCGTTAGATTTTTCGGGTGTCGGCAGCAACATGATACGGATTGGCCGAATAGAGTAACCTGACTCGCTGAGTCGGTTCTGCAGGGCCGACATCGGATATCAGTCTCCTCCAATGATCAGAAAAGACTAACGGGAACAAATGTTTATCAATTGTGCTGCCAGATTCGCTGTGCTTTCTATCGGGCTGATCGCCTTGAGCCTTTCGGCCAAGCCGGCTTCTGCCGAAGAAAATTTCCAGTCCCTCTTCAATGGAGAAGACCTGTCCGGTTGGGCTGGTAAGACGGAGTTTTGGAAGGTTAAAAACGGCGTGATCTTTGGGCAGACCACGAAAGACAAGCCGACCAAAGGCAACACATTTCTCGTCTGGCAGGGTGGTGATGTTGCCGACTTTGTCTTTAAGGCCAAGGTCCGTTTTTCAGGAAACAACTCTGGCGTACAGTATCGCAGTGAGTTGGTTGGAAAGCCTGAGGACTTCGTCGTCAAAGGTTATCAAGCCGATTTGCATCCCAAGCAAGAGTTCTTCGGCATGCTCTATGCTGAGAAGTGGCGGGGGATCGTTGCCAAGCGTTTTCAGCGGGTTGTGGTGGGTGATGATGGTCAGCCACAGGTCGTTGGTGAAGTTGGCGATCAAGAGCAAAAGCTTGTCGATAACGAGTGGAACGAGTTGACCATCATCGCAGTCGGCAATCGGCAGATTCATCAAGTGGGCGGCGTGACCACGATGGACCTGACTGACAATCATCCCGAAGCGAAGCGGAAAGGGATTCTCGCTCTCCAGCTTCACGCCGGAGCGCCGATGACCGTCGAGTTCAAAGACATCCGCCTGCGTCATCTCAAAGGCAAGGCCGCCAAGGCCGTGATTGATTCGGTGACGGAGAAGGCTGGCAACACGGCGACTCCCATTGATCGCATCAAGGTCGCCAAGGGGTTCAAGGCGGAACTGCTTTACTCAGTCCCCGGCGATACGCAGGGATCGTGGGTCAACCTTTGCACCGACAACAAGGGGCGATTGATTGTCAGCGACCAATTTGGCGGGCTTTATCGAATCACGCCGCCAGCGGTTGGAGAGACACTGAGTGCCTCCGAGATTGAGAAGGTGCCCGCTGATATTCGCGCGGTCAATGGGATGGTGTGGGCTTTTGATGCCCTGTATGTCGCCGTCAATGACTACGAAAAAAAGATTCCATCTGGCTTGTATCGGATCACCGACAGCGATGGAGACGACCATCTTGACAAGGTGGAACTGCTGCGAGAGATGAAGGCCAGGGGAGACCATGGAGTCCACGCAGTGGTCCCCAGTCCCGACGGTAAGTCGTTGTTTCTGATCACTGGCAACAACACCACGCCAACGGAATTGGCGAAGACGTCACAAGTCCCACAAGTCTGGGGCGAAGACCATCTTCTGCCGAGCATGCCTGATGGGCGAGGACACAATCGTGGACGACTTGCACCGGGCGGGATCATTTATAAAGTGGATCCGGATGGCAAAAACTTTGAAGCCTACGCCAATGGGTTTCGCAACATCTTCGATGCGGCATTCAATCGTGATGGGGAATTGTTTACTTATGACGCAGACATGGAGTACGACTTCAATGTGCCGTGGTACCGGCCAACGCGGATCTGCCAAGTGACCAGCGGCGCCGAATTCGGCTGGCGAAATGGAGCCGGTAAACGGCCGACGTTCTATGCAGATAATCTGCCTCCCGTTCTCGATATCGGGCCTGGGTCGCCCACGGGTGTCACCTTCGGATACGGCGCGAAGTTCCCGGCGATGTATCAGAACGCAATGTATGCACTCGATTGGAGCTGGGGAAAGCTCTACGCCATTCATCTCAAGCTTGATCCAAACAGCTCAAGTTACACAGCAACCAAAGAGGAATTTGTCACCGGAGCGCCGCTGCCCATTACCGACGCGATCATTCGTCCGAGTGACGGAGCGATGTATTTCACGATCGGAGGCCGCCGAGTGCAATCGGGTCTCTACCGCGTGACTTATGTTGGTGATGAATCCACGGAACTTGTTGAAGCGGAGCCGATGACGACGGACGCTCTTGAGCTTCGTCGTTCACTGGAGAAGTATCACGGCCGCCAGGATCCCAAGGCTGTCACCGTCGCATGGCCGCACCTTTCTAGCAGCGACCGCTTCATTCGGAATGCAGCACGAACAGCGATCGAACATCAGCCTGCCGAAACATGGGCCGGCAAGGCTCTGGCAGAGTCCGATCCAGAGCTTCAGGTCGAAGCTCTGCTGGCTCTTTCGCGAGTGGCTGGCGTCTGCCCACAGCATCGAGGCGAATCCAGCCCTGCTGTGGACACCAAGATGCGCGACAAACTGCTGACCGCGGTACTGGCGATCGATTGGGCAGAGTTGGATGCCACAACTCAGCTCACGTTGCAACGCACATTGCAAATCATTCTCACTCGCTTCGGTCGTCCCGATGATGAGATGGTTGGAAAGCTGACAGCGGCCCTGGACCCTTTGTTTCCGTCCGAGTCCTTCGAGCTGAACTGGCTGTTGTGCGAAACTCTCGCCTGGCTGGAATCACCGACGGTCGCAGCGAAAGCGATGGCGTTGATCAAGGCCGCTCCGACGCAGGAAGAGCAGGTGCAGTATGCCCGTTCGATCCGATTTTTGAAAGCTGGCTGGAACCATGAGTTGCACACCGCGTACTTTGAATGGTTTCTCAAAGCCGCCAATTATCGTGGTGGAGCGAGCTTCGCCAAGTTCATCGAGTTCATCCGTAACGACGCGGTCGCATCGCTGAGTGTCTCTGAGAAAGAGTCGCTCAATGAGGTTCTGGCCAAGAAGCCAACGGAGAAGTCCGCACTTGAAAATCTCGGCGACATTTTCGCGGGGCGTTCCGAGACGCAGTGGACGCTTGACGAACTCTCGCAAGCGGCTCGCACGGACCTGAAACAGCGGGACTTTGACAACGGACGCAAAATGTTTGCCGCTGCTGCCTGTTACGCCTGTCATCGCTTTGGAAATCAAGGCGGTATGACCGGTCCCGATCTGACGTCCGCCGGCCGTCGCTATTCGGCCCACGACCTGCTCGACCAGGTGATCCATCCCAGCAAAGTCATCAATGACCAGTTCTCGTCGGTAAAGGTGCTTACCGAGGATGGCGTTATCTATACAGGCGTGGTCGTCAACTTGAACGGCGACCAGATTACACTCAATACGGATCTTACTGCTCCCGACAAACGAGTGACGATCAACCGCAATTCGGTTGAACAGATCTTTGTTTCAAACGTCTCTCCGATGCCGGCCGGTTTATTCAATCGGATGACGAAAGACGAGATCCTCGATTTGACCGCCTACTTGATTAGTGGTGGGGATTCAAAGCACGAGCTCTTTAAGAAGTAGGGCGACTTGCGCCGAGTTCATGAGCAGCCATGCTGCTCATGGACAACCATCAAACCAACCATCGGACGACAGCATGAAACACATTCTTTGCGCGCTCTCTTTTCTCTTGATTGTGGCAAACGCAGCCGCCGTTGAATCAAAGCCTCCTAACATCGTTCTGATCCTCTCTGATGATCAGGGGTACACCGATTACGGATTCATGGGGCATCCGGAAATTGAGACGCCCAGCCTTGACAAGCTAGCGAAGGAGAGCGCCTTGTTTCGCCGAGGTTATGTTCCCACTGCGTTGTGTCGTCCTTCTTTGATGACGTTGATCACCGGTCTCTATTCACATCAGAATTTAACGACCGGCAACGATCCAGCGAACACCGCTGCAAATAAGGCTCACGCTCAGAAGGCGGGCAAAGACGCCAAAGAACTTCTCATCTCTCACATCGACAAGACGGGATCGCTGCCGAAGTGGCTGAAAGAGCGAGGTTACGTGAGCCACCAGAGCGGTAAGTGGTGGGAGGGTTCTTACCAGCGAGGCGGATTCACCGAAGGCATGACAGCGGGCTACCCGAATCCTCGCGGGCGACACGGCGATGCCGGGCTCAAGATCGGACGCGAAGGATTGGATCCGGTCTTGGATTTCATCGATCGCTCTGTGAAGGACGAAAAGCCCTTCTTTGTCTGGTATGCCCCGTTCATGCCGCATACGCCACACACTCCTCCGGCTCGACTGTTAGAAAAGTACAAGGCGAAGGGAGTCCACGAGCGGATCGCGAAATATTATGCGATGTGCGAATGGTTCGATGAAACCTGCGGAACGCTGATCAATCACATCGATGACTCAGGGATCAAAGAAAACACACTCGTGTTCTACATCTGTGACAATGGGTGGATTCAGAGCGAAAAAGGCAGCTATGCAATGCGATCCAAACGCAGTCCGAATGAGCACGGCACGCGGACGCCCATCATGTTCCGCTGGCCGGGAACCATCCCAGCACTGGACCGCCCCGAGCTGTGTTCGTCAATCGATTTCGTCCCGACCGTTCTGGCCGCCGCCGGAGCAACTGGCCCACACGACTTCCCGGGACTCAATCTCCTGCCGGAACTGAAGTCTGGCAAAGCCATCGAGCGAGAGACCTTGTTCGGCGAATCGTTCGCTCACGATATCGCCGACATCCAGAACCTTCAGGCATCACTCCTGTATCGCTGGGTGATTAAAGGGGACCATAAACTGCTGCTGACCTATGATGGCCAACCAGGGAAAATGAAGTATCCGCCAACCAGCGGAGAGCCTCAACTGTACAATCTGAAGTTAGATCCCAAAGAAGAAAACAATCTTGCCAGCAGGAATGCCGAGCGTGTCATACAATTGAGCGAGCTCTTGAACGAATGGTACATTCCCGATCAGCGGCAGGTCGGCAAGTTTACGTCGTCGGCTCCCAAGGCAGGCAAGCCGAAACAAGAACCGCGCGGATAACGGCACCAAGGCAGCCAGCCCGACGCGTCATTGAGCGAGAGAACACCGCGCGCTAAGAAGTGGCGGCTCAATGCAGTGGGCTCTCAACTGCCGTCGTTTGGCGGCTTAACACAGGCAACACCCATGCACATCTACAAGCTCATCTTTGCAACAGTTATTCTGTTCGCCGCGTTGTCGAATGTCACGTTGGCCGAGGAGAAGCGTCCCGATATCGTGTTTATCATCGTCGATGATCTGAACGATTGGATTGGTTGCCTCGCTGGGCACCCGGATGCGCAGTCGCCGAACATCGACGCTTTGGCCACAAGCGGCATGCTGTTCTCGCAAGCCTATTGCAACTCGCCGCAATGTCGTCCGTCTCGAACCAGCCTGATGGCCGGCGTCTATCCGTTCAAGACGGGAACCTATTTTAACGCTCGCTTCCGCAAAGAAACCGGCGTCACAACGCCGACTCTGCAGCAGTTTTTCATGAACAACGGCTATCGCGTTGCCAGTGGCGGGAAAGTGTTCCATGGCACGCCCGGCAAACATGGTGATTCGCTGTTTAGAAAGCCCAAGGATCCCGCACCGCCGCCGGGAAAGAATAACTTCAACGCCATGGCAGCGCCCAACGACGGGTTTGCCCTGGATGCCAAAGACGAAGAAATGAGCGACTACAAAGTGGCTCAGTGGGCGACGGAACAATGGAACACTGTCACCGATAAACCGCTCTTGATGACTGTCGGCTTCTTTCGTCCCCATCGTCCGCTGCACGTACCGAAGCCGTGGTTCGAGAAATTCCCGCTCGCATCAATTCGCCGCCCTGTTGAACCGGAGGGCGTGGATGACTGGGATGACCTGCCCGAATTCGCTCGGCGACTCGCTCGCACTCATGCTCACAAAGCGCTTCACAACGGCCAGAGCGATCACGAATACATCGTTGCCAACGACGATTGGGAGGCGACCATTCGAGCCTATCATGCGTCGGTTGCATTCGTTGACCGCCAGATCGGCCGGTTTCTGCAGAGCCTGAAGCAGAACCCTCGTGGACGCGAAACCTATGTCATGCTGGTCAGCGATCACGGATGGCATCTGGGGGAAAAGAAGCATTGGTGCAAAGGAGCGATCTGGGAACAGACAACGCATATTCCCTTCATGGTTCGCGGTCCGGGAATCAGGCCCGGAAGCAAGTGCACACAACCAGTGAGTCTGATCGATGTCTATCCGTCACTGGTTGACCTCGCCGGATTAGGCGTGCCACAATGGCTCGACGGAACATCCATTCAGCCTCAACTGGCTAATCCTTCGGCGTCTCGCGGGCCTGCGATTTCTTCGTATGGTGAAGGCAACACTTCGGTCCGCACCGAACACTGGAGATACATTCGGTATGAGGACGGTTCAGAGGAACTTTACGATCACCGAACGGATCCCAACGAATGGACCAACCTGGCAACCAAACCGGAGCACAACCAAACAAGGAAGAGTCTGGCTCGAATGATCCCGGACAATCAGCATCCAGGACTCAAAGTCCAGACGTGGCTGGATAAGTTTCAGAAGTGAGCATTGCGATTAAAATGAACAACCTTTCTCGTCACAGCCTGCTTTTCCTGTGTGGTTTTGTGGTCAACGAACGAAGCACGCTTCTGTCGCGGCTTGCATTGGCCGTGCTCATTGCGTTTGGGATCGCGATCTTCGCCCCAGTGAGTGATGCGCAACTGAGTCATCAGGCAGATTTGGCAGAGACAATGACCACGCTCTTTGACAAACACTGCGTGGATTGCCACGACGGCGGGGAGGCCGAGGGCGGATTGGACCTTCCATCGCTTGAATGGAATCTTGAGGATCCTCATCTGGCCGGTATCTGGGTGAAGATTCATGATCGACTTGCTTCCGGGGAAATGCCGCCAAAGGATGCAGGCCATTTGAGCAAGGGCCGGCGCGACTCGGCGGTGAAGGATCTGGCCAATCGAATCGTCCGGTTTCAGACAAACAGGGACGCACGTCACGGACGCTCCGTTTCACGTCGGGTGAATCGTTTTGAATACGAGAACATTCTTCGCGATCTTCTGCACGATCCTTACCTCAAGATCGCTGATCAGTTACCCCTGGACGGTCAGGTCCATGGCTTCGCGAAAGTGGGCGAAGCGCTTGATGTTTCTCATGTGCAGGTCGATGCCTATCTGGATGCAGCCGAATTTGCGCTTCGCCGTGCGATTGAGTTTCCCACCAGCAAGCCAGATTCCACGACGCAGCGATATTACGCTCGTGAACAAGCGAAGATGTGGGCCGGGAAAGGGAATCTCGGCTGGGCGCGCTGTTCACTCGCGCTGGAAGGCTTGAACATCAACGAGGATTACTCTTTCAACAAGAGAGGCTTTGCTGCTCCGGTGGAGTCGTCCCCATCGGCGGGAACCATCGTCGACGATACCGAGGCGGAACGCACCGGGCCCTGGATCCAGTCCACGCGTCGATCCAATCACATCGGTGACCACTATCTGGCTGACGACAACAAGCACACGGGCGCCTACGCGATCACGTGGAAGGCTAGATTGCCGAAACCAGGGACCTACGAAGTGCGAGTCAGTTTCTGTGGCGGAGAAGGCCTCGCCAGGACCGCGCCGTATCGGGTTCGCCACGCCAACGGCGAAACCGACCTGTCTATTGATCAAAGACAGAAGCCGCCAATTCAAGGGCGGTGGTTTCCTCTGGGACGTTTCACATTCGACCGCGCAGCGGAGGTATCGCTGAGCAACAAGGATGCCCAGGGTTGGGTGATCGCGGATGCCGTTCAATTCGTTCACGTCGATGATTTGGAGAAAAAGATCACTCAGGTTCGGCCTCTGGAAGATGCGTCCACCGCCATTTTTCGAGGAGCCTATACCCCGTTCTACTATGGCTTCGAAAAATTCAAAGCGCCGGTCCGAGGTGATTACAAGCTTCGCCTCAAGGCACGATCGGTGCTTCGCCAGACGGACTACGTTGATTGGGAAGGCGAGAAGAAGCCGCGTTTCTATCCGGATTTGGTGCTGGATGCCTCGCGACGCTATCCGACTCCTGTCAATGACCGGGTCTCATCCGGAAAACGCAGTGAGCCGGTCAAGGTGTACTCGTCCACGCTGGACGAACCAAACACCCAAAGCAAGTTGCCGATTGGAGTCTTTGAGGCGCCGCCGGAAACGCCAGGGGTTTCTCAGCTAGAAGCGTTTCTGGAGAAAGGGGCCATGGTAAAACTCGATTGCATGCGATTGCCAAGTCCGATGGTTCCCGCGATGCCACATACGATCCAGAAAACGGATGGTGCGTATCCCGGCGTCGCGTTTCATTGGCTGGAAGTTGAAGGACCGATCGTCAAGCAGTGGCCACCCGCTTCCTACAGGGCGTTGTTTGGCGACGTGCCATTCCAGCAAGCGGGCCGCCATGTTCAGGCGGTCTCTGAACAACCAGTAAAGGATGCCGGCACGTTGTTGGCGGCGTTTATGGATCGGGCGTATCGGCGTCCGGTTGCCGAGGCGGAGTTCGATCGATTCTACCGATACACGAAGCAGTTGCTGAAGGAGGGCGAGACGTTTACGGAGGCGATGATCGCGACGTATTCGGCGGTGCTGGCTTCGCCAGAATTCCTCTTTCATTGCGGCGCGCCGGGAGAACTCGATGATTTTGCGCTCGCCGAACGAATCTCATTTTTCCTTGGCGAATCGATGCCGGACCAGCACCTTCGCTCCCTGGCTGGACAAGGAAAACTTCGCGAGCCTGATACGCTTCGAGCGGAAGTCGATCGCCTGCTCGAAAAGCCGGAAGCGAAACGATTCGTAAAGGAGTTCCTCAATTCCTGGCTCAAGCTCGACAAGATCAATGACACCGATCCTGACCGGGAGCTCTATCCGGAATACGCTGGAGACTGGTGGCTGGTGAACTCGATGGTCGAAGAGTCTCGTCTCTATTTCGCTGATCTGATTGATCGCGATCTGCCGGCTCGCAACATCATCGATGCGGATTACACGTTTCTTGATGAACGTCTGGCTCGACATTACGGCGTTCCTGGCGTCTTCGGCCCCGCGTTCCAGCGCAAGTCTCTTCCAGAGAATAGCCCTTACGGCGGAATCCTGACTCAGGCTTCGGTGCTAAAGGTGACAGCAAACGGAACCGTTACGTCGCCGGTCTTACGCGGCGTGTACGTGATGGAGCGACTGCTGGGTGATCCCCCTTCTCCGCCGCCACCGTCTGTCCCCGCCGTGGAACCGGATATCCGTGGTGCGGCAACGATTCGAGAGTTATTAAAAAAACATCGGGCCGACTCATCCTGTGCCAGCTGTCACCGAAAGATCGATCCTCCGGGCTTCGCGCTGGAGAACTTCGACGTCATGGGCCGCTGGAGGCAGAACTATCGCTCACTCGCGGAGGGATCCATGCGAGTCGAGGGAGTGGGCCGAAGTGGTAACGAGTTTGTTCACTACATCGGAAAGGAAGTCGATGCTTCCGGTGTGATGCCCAGCGGTGAACCCTTCGCTGACATTCTCCAATTCAAGAAACGACTCCTGCAGGATGAAGAAGCCATTGCACGGAATTTGACCGAGCAGCTTTTAGTCTATGCCACCGGAGCACCCGTTCGTTTTGCGGATCGCGATGACGTTTCAGTGATTCTCGAAAAGAGTCGGCCGTCGGAGTTTGCCGTTCGTACCATTATCCATGAAATCATTCAGAGTCCATTGTTCCTGCGGAAGTAATCTGATGACAACATCTCGTCGAACAGTGCTGCGCGCCGCTGGTGTCGGTCTGAGTCTACCTGTGCTTGAATCCTTCGGGGCTGAACGTGCAAAGGCATCGCCGAAGCGCATGATCGCGATCAACCAGGATCTCGGCTTCATTCCTAAACACTTCTTTCCGAAAACGTCGGGCAGGGACTATGCCTTGTCCCCTTACCTCAAGCAAATCGCGGCGCACCGAGGGCAGTTCACCGTGTTCAGCGGTCTCTCTCATCCCGGCGTTGACGGGGGACACCGCGCCGACAAAACGTTTTTGACCGCGGCTCCCCATCCCGGGCGAGCGAGTTTTCGGAACAGCATTTCACTCGACCAAGTGATCGCCAATGAATTGGGTCATGAGACGCGTTTCCGGTCACTTTCACTTGGGATCAACGATACAAGAAGCTTGTCCTACACCCAGGCCGGCGTTGAGATTCCCACCATTCAAAGTGCGGCCGAACTGTACAAGAAGATGTTTCTTCAGGGGGATCGCAAGGCGATGCAGCGGCAATTGGTGCGGCTGCGTAAAAAAGGAAGTATTCTCGACGTCGTGATGGGACAGAGCTCTGATCTTAGCAAGCGCGTGAGCGTTTCGGATCGCGAGCGGATCGATCAGTTTCAAACCGCCGTCCGCAGCCTCGAACAGCGGCTCGCCGAGGCCGAATCGTGGGAGACGCGGCCCAAGCCCAACGTGGACGAAGCCAAGCCGGATTACCCAAGCGACAAGAAGGAATTCTTCGCAATGGTGCGCATGATGAATGACATGTCTCGGCTCGCCTTCCAGACGGACTCCACTCGGGTGATCACCCTGTTCCTGGGCAGTGTGCGCACCCCGGGCGTGAAGTTTGACGACGGCAGGTCGCTCGGTGGTTACCACAACCTCTCCCATCACGGCAAAGACGAGCGGAAGTTGAAACAGCTGGAGGAAATCGAAGTGGCGCAGATGGGGTTGTTCGGCGAACTGCTTGGCGATCTGAAGGCCGTTGACGAGCCCGATGGCAGCCTGCTGGATCACACCATGGTGCTCTATGGATGCCACATGGGAGATGCCAACATCCACAACAACAAGAATCTGCCGATCATTTTCGCCGGCGGCGGCTTCCGCCACGGCCAGCACCTCGCGTTCAATCCGCAAAGCAACAGGCCGCTTGCCAATCTCTATCTGAGCATGCTCCACAACATGGGGCTGCAGACCGACCGCTTCGCAAGCAGCACTGGCACGCTGACAGGGCTGGTGTGAGTCAACCAGCAGAACGCTGATGGCGTGCTCCCCAAAAGCTGCTCCCACTGTTAGCACGGTTGACCGGCCGAGATCGTCAGGATCGAGGACTGGTTGCACAGCCAGAAGATCCGCTTGCCTGTCACTGATCACTTGAGTAAACAGCTGCTCTGCGCGTCTTAAGAGGGCTTACTGAATGAGCCAGCGCCGCTGACAACGCATGGCTGAGAAACCTCCGGCGAAAGCCTGTGCAGCAGATAACATTTGCTCTCTGCTCGATTGGCCCGAAACCGCATGTGGAACACCTACGGCGTTCGGCAGCCCAGCGTGACGTTCCTTCGAAGCACATGATCAGAGAAACACGCCCAAGCAACCAGCCAAATCCAAGGTAGTGGCTTTCACAATTGCATCCAGAGTTCCGAACGCCAAAGGTGTTCTACCCCATAGCCCAGGGGCGCGCAGAGCACCCTGGGGACAGGCCCCACACACATCGTCTCCGAACGCCGCAGGTGTTCGACAACTGGTTCGGGATAGTCCCTTGGAATGCAAGCAACGCCAGGGCTTCTCGCCCAAACCCTTGCACTAGAAAAATGACACCAGCGTCGCTGGTCATGCAAGCGCTGATAATCTGCCGAGGACAGTCCACCGAAACTTGCAATCGTCGCGAAACCGGGAATGAACCACGAAGGAGGCGAAGAGCACGAAGGATGCGGTCACAAACATCCTCCGCTGCAAGAACTGTGAGGGGCCTGTGCAGCACATGAACCCGCTGCTGGAAATCCCCGAGCGAGCGCTGGATCAGCTTGTGCGTTGGCAGCACACCGAAGACTGGGCTCACTGCCAGCAAGCGTCAATTCAAGCCGAAAACGCGACCCGCCGATAACACGTCGGCTGAGACCAAGGCATTGGAATCACCTCAATGCTCTGCAATCCCCACTTAAAAAGCTCGTTCGAGTTTTTTGACCTCACGGCGGTCTGCCTTCGGGGAGCGCGTTCTAACTTGCGTGGCGAAGAAAATCAAAACACAGAGGCACCGAGAACATGGAGAGTTTCTTCGAATCTCAGTTCTATGATCCGGGGCTGATCCGGGTTTCAACTCGGTTGCCGCCACACTGGAACGCTCCCGGTCGCGCAGCGGCGACAGTAAACGGGACGCAGGCGGGTGCCGCGCCCGCGAGGTCGTTCCATGACTTATCCCTTCGTGCTCATCGCGTCCTTCGTGGTTCCATTGCCGAGGCCTTGCCCCGTCCGCACAGAGTTGCCTGGAATTTAAACGACGTAGGGTGCCGTGCTTGCCATTCCGGAATGTGTCAACGACTTTGTGACACTTTTGCGATCAGATCTCATGTCTTACGATACCGATAGCCAACGAATCGTCCCATTCATGAGAGCAGTGTCAGTTTCACGGTTGGAATCGGTTGCCAGCGTTGTTCCTCAATGGGATTGCGTCCGCTCTCCGCCGAATTCAACGCTTGAAATCAAGACTTTTTAGAAAAATCAGTTCTGGTCTGGCAGCAGGCGTTGAAAGACTCGCGGTGGCAAAAGGCCGGACGAGTACTTTGTTGGGAAAAAAGCGTTTATCAGATTGCTGATCGCCAGTCACCACCGTCCTTGGTGGCGCCTCCAACGTGTTCCGAGGACATCGGCACCTCTGCGACGCGTCACTGCAACTTTAAGCAAAGAATCACCAGAGAGACGGTCAGTGTTTTGAACAACAGTCGGGGCATCCCACTGAACAGTTCTGGTTCACTGTCATTGAATCGTGGGAAGGTCGAACTCTCGAACCAGTGCTTTTCAATAGCGTTTTGCATTGCGTCAAGAATACGCTGGATTTTGGCTTGTTTCGGATAGCGCTTTAGGCAGCTCAGGTGCGGTTGGTTCGAATTCAATTTTGTCGCGAAATTTGTTGGGTTTTGGCGTTTGTTTCCGGGGAGCTAGCAGTGCGTTGGCGTTTGATGCCAGGAGAGTTTACAATCTTGAAGTGAGGTCTTTTAACCACACGTCTCTTTCTGACGAAGATGCGTTGACTGCCCGATCGAAGCGGCTTACATGCAATTGGGTAGTGCCGCATCGTCTTCTTACATTGCCTGTCAAAAATGATTACGTTTGAAACGTTGGCAGGAACGTGGAAAGCACAACTTCTAGCCTTAGCCATCACTGGTGTGTGAACTGAAATGAAGTCGACGAGTTATGCAATGCTTCTGTGCGGCTTAGAATTGATGGTTTTCGGTTGGCTTTGCAGCCCTCCGCTTGCTGTCCGTGCTGAGGCTCAAGAATCAGGCTCTTCTGATGAGTTGCGCTCTGAGACCACTTTAGCAGCGTCTCAGCTAAGTCCGGTCGAGTTGGAAGATGCGGCCACACGTGTCTTAAGCCGCTACTGTGTTTCTTGCCACGGCCCCGACAAGCAAGAGGGCGAAGTGGAGCTCAACGACTTGGTAGCAATGGACGCAGTCGCGCGGCAGACGCTTCTAGCGAACGTTCATGAACTGGTCCACCTTGGAGACATGCCACCAAAGGACGCGAAGCAGCCAAGCGAGGCCGACCGCAAGGTTCTGTTGAACTGGCTGAACAGCCAACTCAACGGCAAGGCGGCCCAGGCGCTGGCGGAAAAGCTAGAACGCTTTGAGTATGGCAACGTGATCGATCATGATGATTTGTTCTCGGGCCAATACGCTCATGTGCCTGGCTACACTCACGATCGACGCTGGATGATTAGCGAATTCATTTTCAGTGAGAAGGTCAATCGGTTACTGGATTACCAACCTTCGCGAACGATCTATGGTGTTCGGCAGCAGGTCGCTGGAGACAGCGGGGTGCACTGGAGTCCAAAGACGGAACACGGCAACAAGTTTCGTCGCACGATCACCAATCCATTTCTTCTGCCAGAAAAAATCGGCGTGCGGTACTACGGCACGGAATCGCTAACGACGGGGCATTTGCTGACCATGGTCACCAACGCCAAGCGGATCGCGGCGCACATGTCGTCCGAATCCGTGATGAAATCTCAGTTCCCAGCAATGGGCGCATTCATGCAACGCGAACTGAAGGACCGCGAAACACTGCGTTTACGCAAAGCCTTCCTGACGACCGACGGGTACATGGAACAACTGCTTCAAGCGATCTATGGCGACCAACATGAGGCACTTTTACCCACTTTGAAACGCGTTGAAATTCCATTCCCAGGCATGCGACCGAGGAAATTCCCAGGGGAGAAAACGTATCGCATTCAGCGTCCTGAGTTTCTCGGCGGTCTGGATAAGCAAGACGTTGATGCGGTGTTTCGCAGTCTCGTAACGTATAAGACAACGCCCTATGAAGTCACTGAGGACGCAACTAAGACGCTCAAGGATAGCGCTGGTTCGACCTGGACGCCCTACATGGACCAACAGCGCGCTGACTATCAACGCATTGTCCTGCAAGCCGAACGTGATTGGTTTATGGCTGGGGTACCAGAACATCGTATTCGGAATCGTGTTGAGTTAATGAAGTTGTTCTGGGATCACTGGGACATGAATTTGATTTACCGCGAAGCCAAGAAGCGTGGTTCGGCGCCGGTTTACAAACCCCTGAATGACGCCGAGATGCAAGTGATAACTGCGACGATCAAAACGTATCGTCAAAAGGGTGACAGCTACCAAACGATTATTGACCAATGCCTGCTTGACTGGACCGAGTCGCTGGAGCGAGTCAGAGCGGAAGCGGGTGACGCAGATGATGTGTTGATTGATGAACTGATCGTCGAGTTATACGCCTGTGTCTTCGAACGCCCACCCAGCGAATCCGAGCGTGTCCAGAATCGAGAACTGTTTGAGCAACTGATTAGCAAGCTTGGTCGTTCGCAGGCGATCGCCAAACTCATCGAGTCGTTCATCCTGGACACCGAATTTGTTTACCGTCACGAATTTGGGACCGGCACTGCGGATCAACATGGTCGACGATTGATGTCGCCGACCGATGCAAGCTATGCCCTGGCCTACGCATTGACCGACTCAAGCCCTGATGTGGAACTGAAACAAGCCGCTTTGACCGGTCGTCTCCTGACGCGTGAAGACTACGAACGCGAGGTGCGGCGGATGCTCCAGCGTCGTGACCGCTGGACGATTATCGACGAAGCGGTGCAGGCGGCCAACCTGAATCCCAGCGTCACCAATCAGCCGATCCGGAAGCTGCGATTCTTCCGAGAATTCTTTGGCTATCCCAAGGCGATCAAAGTTTTTAAGGACGATAGCCGGTTTGGGGCTGGACGGCACGAACCCGCCGTCAGTCGCCTGATTGAAGAAGCTGACATGTTGGTCGAGTTCATTCTTCAACAGGATCAGCAGGTCTTTGAAAGCTTGCTTACAACGGACAAGTTTTACGTCTTTCATAACGGTGACAATGCGTCGATGAAAGCAGCGTCTGATTCGTTGCATGACATCTACCTCTACTTCAAGGACAAAAACTGGCAGGCATGGGAGCCAGAGGACGTCGCTCCGCACGAGGCTTTCTTAAGGACTCACTGGGAGTTTCAACGCGAGAAGGAGGGCGATCATGTGAAAATCCTTCGGAAACTACAAAAGCTGATGCTCGGACTTCAACTGCACTTCGATGCGGGGCAATCCGGTGCCCTGCCCTACATGAAAAATGGCATGGGCTACTGGCATGGTGGACCAGTGCTCGGTCGCAGTGGGCAGCAGATGCGCGGCGAGCAGGTCACGACCTATTGGAATCTGGACTGGCGGAGCTGGGACTTTCCAACTCAACAGCCGGCAAAGATCCCCCATCGCAAAGGGCTGCTTACTCACCCCGCCTGGCTGATCGCGCATGCACAGAACTTGGAAACCGACCCGATCCACCGCGGTAAGTGGATTCGTGAAAAACTGCTCGCAGGGACCATTCCCGATGTGCCAATCACTGTCGACGCGGTGATTCCGCCGGACAATGGTAAGACGCTCCGGCAGCGGATGGAGAAACGGACTGGCGAGAGTTATTGCTGGAGATGTCATCAAAAGATGGACCCGCTGGGATTCCCGTTCGAGAGCTTCGACGACTTTGGACGATACCGCACAGAGGAAAAACTGGAACACCCCGACAATCTCATCGAGCCTGCCAAACGAGAGACAACGAATGAATTCGGCGCAAGCCTACCGGTCTACAAGACCCTGCCTGTTGATACACGGGGCGTGCTCGACGGGACAAACGATCCCGACCTCGATGGCGAAGTCGACGGTGCATTCGACTTAGTGGACCGACTTGCCAAGTCCGACCGGGTGCGCCAGTCAATCATCCGCCATGCCTTCCGTTACTTCCTGGGACGCAATGAAACACTGTCCGATTCGAAGACACTGATTGACGCCGAACAGGCGTACCTTAAGAGCAACGGCAGCTTTGATGAAGTTGTTGTCTCGCTGCTGACCTCCGACTCATTTATCTACCGTAAGCCAACCCCTGAGGACTAATCGTCATGGTGATCCATCGACGTGAATTCATCAAAACGACCGCCACAGGCGCCGTGACCATGGCCATGACCCCGGCGTTCAACCATCTGCTTGCGGCGCCCGCCTCTGCAGTGGAATTGAACCCCGACCGGCCCCCACACCGCTTTATCTTTATTCGAAAGTCCAATGGCAACCTGCCACAGCAATTTGCACTTCCCTCTTTCTCGGCTGAACAAGCGAAGAAGGACAAGGAGAAGCAGGCGTTCGAAGTTGATCTCGATAAGCACGAGCTCCCCCAGTGGCTCGGGGCGCTTGACGGTTTCAAAGACCGAATGACGATCCTGCATGGCGTCTCAATGTCCGTCAGTGGCGGAGGTCATTACTCCTACTCTGGTTGCATGGGGGCGTTCAAGGCCGGCCGAAATGTGTTAAGCAATATCAAGCGAGCGACGATCGACTTCGAGTTGGCAAAACTGTTTCCGTCGCCGTTTGGCCATGTCGAGATGTCGTTGGCAGTTCCCCACGGTCGTGAGATTCGGACAGGCATTGTCTCGGGTTATTCCGCGCCCGCTGCCCAGCAACGCAATTATTGCTATGCCGATCCAATGACCGCATACAACGAACTCTTCAAGTCGGTGACCAATCCAGACGCCGTCGCTTCTGACAATGCCTTGTTGGATTATCTTCACCAGAAAGAGTCCCGACGTCTCAATGGGCTGCGCGGCGGTGAACGGCTGAAAATCGACAACCAGGTTAACTCACTCAAGTCAACTCGCGATCGGAATGCCAAGGTTGCGGGGCTTGCAACGAGGATTAATAAGCACCTTCCTGGGCTCGATCCCATCCATGCGGGCGGCGGCCAGAATGCAACGCTGCCTCAGAAACAAGCTGCCTTCACTGATGTGATTGTTGGCGCCTTGGCGGCCGGCCTGACCAACGTTGTGACCTACACCATTGATGACCTGGGCACCAAAATTGCATCTCTGCCTGAGAACCAGGAAAAGACGACCATCCATGCAGTCGGCCACGGTGGAGGTGATCCTGGTGGTCGTGCAGCGTTCATGCGTAACGTTATCAAGACGCACCATATCAAACAGGTTCAGACGCTGGTCACAAAACTGATGGCCATCCCCGAAGGCACTGGTACGCTGTTTGACAATACGACAATCATCTATCTGCCAGAGACCGGAGCTGGGCACCATAGCCCTGACACCGAGGCTCCGATGATCGTTATGAGTGGGAAGAACAGCAAGCTTGATCTTGCTGGGCGGTTCATCCGATTGCCATTTCATGGAACGGAAGGCCATAAGACCCTAAGCAATTGGTATACAACGTTGCTCAACGCCTACGGCAACCCCATTGAACACTACGGTGACCAGGACCTAACCATGCAACGCAAAGGTTTGAAACAGACTGGCGCCATTGAACAGTTCTTGGCCTAAGCGGGAATTCAATGCCCCAGCCTAACCGCACGCTATCGCGTTGTGGCTGATCTGCTGTGTTTGGTCGCTTTGGCCGAATCATTGCGCTGTGCCGAACCATTGCATCGGCTTTGTGTGTTGCACTCAAGCAACAGTGTCCCTTTCGAGACAGATGAGAACTACAGAGCCCTACAGAGGTGGCTATTTTAACGCGCGACGACGAGACATCCGATCCTTCAGCGGCAAGACGGATCGATGTAGGGTATACTCCAAAGCCTGTGGACTGAATGAGCCGTGCGTTGAAATGAGCAGTGAATGTTACGCCATCTATCGATCACCTGTGCCGCTTGTCTCCTCCTTTGCATCGACGTCGCTGGACTGTTGGCCGAAGTCCCTTTGAATGGTGCATCGCGACCAAATGTCTTGTTCATTGCGATTGACGACCTGCGTCCCGCTTTATGATGTTATGGTGACCGTCTGGCCAAGTCGCCCAATCTGGACCACTTTGCGAAAAACGCCCGACAATTTAATCCTGCTTATGTTCAACAAGCGGTCTGCGGGCCGTCGCGGACAGCGCTTCTGACTGGCCTGTTGCCAGATCACACTCAGGCTTGGCACAACCGCAATCGTTTCCGTGACACTCTGCCGGAGCATGTGACGCTGCCACAGCTTTTCAAGCAGAACGGTTATCGCACACTCAGTTTTGGAAAGGTTTTCAGCGGCAATGAGAGGGAGCTTGACCCGATTTCGTGGTCAGAACCTGAAGTCCTAAGACGCACAGGCTGGAAGAACTATCTGCTTCCGCACAACCAGGGCAAGGGAAAGAAGCAGGCGGCTTACGAAGTCGCTGACGTGGCGGAAGCTGCCTATCCCGATGGTAAACTTTCCGATCTCGCAGTGAAGACCCTTGAGAATCTAAAGCAAGGCGGTGGGCCGTTCTTCTTGGCGGTTGGATTCTTCAAGCCTCACTTGCCTTTTAACGCACCCAGGAAGTACTGGGATCTGTACGACGGAGCGGCGTTTGAATTGCCGGACGAACTGCGCGATCCAGTGAAATTATCTCCCGAAATCGCCCTGCATTCTCATCGTGAACTGGGCGGTTACAAGGGCGTGCCGAACGACGAAGACCTGGACGTCAACCAAAGTCGAATTCTGCGGCACGGTTACTATGCCTGCGTGAGCTATGTTGATGCACAAGTCGGCAAAGTGCTCGATGCGCTGGAGCGACTCGGGCTCGGCCAGAATACGATTGTTGTGATCAGGGGAGACCACGGTTTCGCCCTGGGGGAAACGAATGGAAGTGTCCCGCTGATTGTTAAAAGTTGAAGGATGGTCTCCCGGAAGGCAGAATACTGCCTTTCGCCATTTCTCAATTTACGTCGGCTGCAACCAACGGGGAGACCATCATGAACGAAGTTAATCTTATTGAATCCCTTGGCCAAGTTCCTGCGTCGGAAACCGGTCGCGTCTTTCGAGACTTTTTGCGAGGCCAAGTGCGTGAAATGATCTGTGAAGTCATGGCCTCTGAAGTCACTGAGCTTTGCGGCTTCAAGCATGCACCCTCCTCCAGTGATCATTACCGCGCTGGCTCAGCGTCAGGGCGTGTGCTCTTGGAGGGCGAACGAGAGGACATCGATCGGCCACGAATGCGTCACAAAACATCTAGCGGAACCAGCAAAGAGGTTGAACTGGCCAACTACAAGGCCGCCAAGGACCCCCAGCAGTTGCAAGCACAGAACGTGCAAGCGATTGTTTCCGGCGTTAGCTCGCGAGCCATCGAGGAGATCAAGCCAATTTCTCCCGGCGTCAGAGCCAGCGAATTCACCGCTGCACAATCAGTGCCAGTAAGCGGCAATTTGAGTCAAAACCGCCACCCGCCGACGACCACCTCGGCTGAGACCAAGCCATAGGAATCACCTCCAAGATCGAACATCTCCAATCAAAAAGCTCGTTCGACTTTTTTGACCTCACGCCATCCACAGTTCTGGCAAGAGTGATCGCGGGCGCCGTCTGATCGACCGACGCTAGACTCAATCCGTCGGCAGCATCACCCATAGCTCGGGTCGGCCGATATTGCAGTGAACTGCTCGGACGAGCATTCCCATGCAAGCCCAGGAAACGAACAGCGTGATCCGGGCCGCATGCCATGCAATTGGGGCGTTACCGGAGGCAGCGGAACGGCGATTATCGACGCTCGGAACGGGATGGAAGATCGTTTCGATCAATGCCGATCGTCGCGGTTCATCATCCTGCAACATATCAAGAGTCTTCACCGTTTGTTTGAAAACCTCCGGTGAAGCTCCAGACTGAAGGACTTTGCCGTCAATCGCATACGATGCCTGGCGGCTAAGTGTCGGCAAGGTCAGCAAGCCTAAGAATGTCCAAAGGTTGAAGCCCAGGCACGTCATCGTCAGCCCGGCAACGCTCGAAACGCTGGCTCCCGGTAAGAGTGTCGACAATGCGAAACCCACGATCACCCAGACAAGTGCCAGTAAAAGGCTACGTGTTCGACTTCCGCTCTGGATCGCTTCCAGTCGTCGCGCTACCACGATTGCTAACTGCTCCGGTGAAAGTTTCGTTAGCGTTGATGCCGGCAGCACGACCGTCTCCATTCCGGGCAAACCGACAATGCCTCCTGTGAAGCCGGTGTCGTGATGATCGAGGGCAGTGACCCGTCGTGACTTCCAACCCCACTTTGAGACTAAGGATTGAGCCTGCTCAATTACAGGGACCTCTTCCAACTTCTCTCCGGCGGTCGACCTCAAGGCTCCCACAAACTTGGCAATCTGAAGTTGCGAACCGACAAGAATGATCGCAAAGCCGGCGACACCCAATGCTGCACCAGATGCGCCCAGCCAACGTCCCATGAAAAGAATCACTAGGCTGG
Source organism: Stieleria bergensis (assembly GCA_007745635.1). Lineage (GTDB taxonomy): Bacteria > Planctomycetota > Planctomycetia > Pirellulales > Pirellulaceae > Stieleria > Stieleria bergensis. The sequence continues at coordinate 2,634,330 of CP036272.1, read as the reverse complement.
CCGCAACAAAGAGCGTTCCCTGGACAAGAACACCGCGGATCCACCCAGCCACAAAGTTCCCAAACGAAATCGTGTTTGGTCGCCAGCGATTCGGAAGTAGGAAACCACCCAGCAGATCCATAGGAAACAGAGCGGCAGCCAGGAAGCCGAAAAGCGAAACGAGAGACGCAAGGTCATTGCCGCTCCAAGACTCGGAGTTGGGCAGGATCTCGAGCGGGTACTGCCACAGGAGTAGTACCGTACTCAACACTACGATGCAGCCGACAGCGGACATGCCAAGAAGCAGACGAGCGCGGGCGTAGGTCATCGTTGAGTCCCAATGGTAAATTGTAGGTTCAGAAGGGTGCTATGCTTGCTTTTCCAACTCATCGAGATGCCGGCCAATCTCCTCCGCCTCGGTTCGCTTTTGGTCGCTCTTCTTCCGATTCACGGTAGAGAGGTCGTAAGACTCTTGCATAACCTTGTTAGACTTGGCTTGCAATTTGTCTTTGCTATTTGCTGAGACAAACATTGCTGGAGGTCTCCGTTGGGTTTGTTGATGCCATTTTTTGGGCGAGCCGATCACGATTGGGTATTCAACCAGAACACTTTTCACTATAGCGGGCTGGCTAGCAATTCCCGTTCCGGGAATTGACGTTCAGCAATCCTGTGGCACGTCCGTCGAAGAAGAGTTGAGTGCATATCACCGTTACGAGTTGCAGCATCGCTACTTCGAGCTTGCCCGGTGTCGAGCCTCCTCTCCCCGTATACAACTCAATTGACGCCGATTCTCTGTTTCGTGGAATTGAGCAAAGCGTTGGACGGACGGGACTGACGGGCGAAACCAATTCTTCGGTGGCCTCATTCGGTCCCAACTCCTGGGCCTTTCGATGCTGTCTCGGTTAACAGCTTGTGTTAACCGGTTCTCCATTTCTTCGTGGCAATAACGGTTTAACACAAAGAGAGACATCACTTGCCGATAGTGCAATGTGATAATGAGGCGACGGTTGTCCGATCTGAACCGTCTTGGCGACGAAGTTGGGTCTCCTGGTCAACAGGTTTTTACTCTGGCCTGTTAACCGGTCAGCCGGCCGACAGTGTGGCGACTTCTTGCCTAGCCCCTGTGCGGCCTGTGGGCGCGTCTTGATGGCTTTGATCTATCGGGAAAATTGACGCCGAATATCTTCGACCTCTCAGCGGGGTACAAAAACCTCGCCACATCCATTTTTCCAGTGCTTTTAAGCCCCTTTCTACTGGCGTGCTCCCCAAAAACTAATCCATCTGTTATGAAGGTTTACCGGCCGAGCCGGCCAAAGGAGACTTTTTATGACTAAGAAACGCAAACGACGGAAACCCGAGCAGATCGTGAAGGCGATTCAAGAAGGCGATGCGATGATGGCGGCGGGCAAGACAGAGGCCGAGGTGTTTCAAACGCTTGAAATCAGCGTAACGACCTGGGAGCGTTGGAAGAAACTGTATGGCGGAATGAAGTCGGATGAAGCAAAACGACTTCGTGAGCTTGAAGTCGAGAATCAACGACTCAAAGAGCTTCTCGCCGAGGCCGAGCTAGACAAGAAGATCCTCAAGATGGCCGCAGAGGGAAACTTCTGAGCCCGACGCGACGACGTGAGGCTGTTGCAAAGGCTCAGAAATCCTTTGCAGTGTCAGAACGTCGGGCATGCAAAACGCTTGGCCAACCGCGGAGTACTCATCGGTACCAAGCGAAATCCAAGAGCGACGAAGAGCGATTGCTTCGCCGCATTTACGAACTGGTTCGAGAATTCCCCCGCTACGGCTACCGGATGATCACGCGGATGTTACGCCGCGAAGGATGGACAGTGAATTACAAACGAATCTATCGGCTTTGGAAACGAGAAGGTCTTCGAGTGCCACGAAGAAAGGCGAAGAAACGCAGGCTTGGAAGCGTTTCAGGAGGGATCTGCCGTCGCCGCGCCGAACGCATCAATCACGTTTGGTCGATTGACTTTATCTTTGATCGAACAATCAATGGGCGGTCAGTGAAGATCCTTTCGTTGATCGATGAGTACTCACGAGAATGCATCGCCTTGGAGGTCTCACGCCGGTTCACCGGCGATGACTTGGTTGCCCTTCTAGTGGATGTGTTTGCAATTCGAGGCATTCCGGCATTTATCCGAAGTGACAACGGACCAGAGTTCATCAGTCGCCGCGTCCGCGATTTCCTTGGACGCATTGATGTCGGCACATCGTTCATTGAACCAGGTAGCCCCTGGGAGAACGGCTATGTCGAGAGCTTCCACAGCCGGTTTCGTGACGAGTGTTTGTCCTGCGAAGCGTTCAGCACGCTTGCCGAAGCGCAACAGGTAATCGGGCAATGGAGATCGACGTACAACCATCGACGTCCCCACAGCTCGCTGAGCGGGCTTACTCCTGCGGAGTTCGCGACCCGTTGTGCCGCTTCAACTCCAGTCGCTGCGCTCCTTACGTCGAAGCGGCACAACGAATGTGATTCAGTAACCCAATCCCTACCTTCATAACCCTGGACCAAGTTTCGGGGGCATTCCACTACCGCTCGATGCGTGCCCCAGCGATGTTACCGCACACCCCTTTTTGATCCTGCTTGCATCGAGTTCTCGGCAACAATTGGCGGCTCAGAACCGTCTGCTGAAAGCCGAAAACCAAATCCTGCGTTCGAAGCTCCCAAAGAGGATTGAGTTCACACCGAAGGACCGGGAAAAGATCCTCAAACACGGGAAGCCACTCGGAGGGAAGATACGTCAGCTGCTCACTATCATCAGCAATTCGACCTTCCGCCGCTGGGTTCGTGAGTCTGAAGATGGAACAGCAAAGCCGAAGAAAACGTCCAGTAAGGGCGGGCGGCCAAGGATCGAAGAGCCCGTGTCGTCAAAATACTCAGCCGAGCACTTCGTTCGGCAAAAAGCGTCTCAACGTGTTTGCCAAGTAGGGTATTTCGGCCGGTGTGATGGCCATCTAAACACCCGCGATAGCCTCATTATCGATTTGACTGGAGCGAATGCCGAGGCAGGGCTTCGCGGTTTCAGTGATCATGCTTTTCAGGCTGCAACGCATCGATGATTGTGATGCTTTTTGATTAGTCACTGAGGCGAGGATGAAGTTTGTTCTGCAACCTTGGCAGCTAATTGCCATTTTGCTTGCTGGCTGGGTAAATCGGCAACAGCAAGAAACAATCGATTACTTGCGCACCGAAAACGATATTCTCAAAGAGAGGCTTGGCAAAAAATGAATTCTGCTTAGCGACGATCAGCGTCGCCGACTGGCGGTGAAAGGCAAGGTGCTAGGACGCAAGCAACTGCAGTTGATTGGCACACTCTTTACACCCGATACTGTCTTGCCTCTCATGGAATTGGAATTTTGCCTCCGGTGAATTAATCTCACCCCCCGAGGAGAATTCTGATGACAAAAAAACGACGATCTTTCACCGCTTCACAGAAGGCTGATGCGGTTCGCAGGCATCTTAAAGACCAAATTCCTGTCTCGCAGATCGCTGACGAGATGCACGTCCAGCCAACGATGATCCACAACTGGATCAATTCCGTGCTTCAACAGGCTGAACGCTCTTTTGAGTCGCCGCGATCGACGAAGGCTGAAACGTCCAAGCACGATGCCAAGCTCCAGAAGATGCGTGAGAAACTCGACGCTAAGAACGAAGTCATCTCTGAGCTGATGGAGGAGAACATCCGCTCAAAAAAAGAAAATGGGGAGCTCTAACCGGTCGCTGGGTTCCTCACGATACACGAGACCAAATCGTCGATTACATCAACCATTGGACGAAACAAACTGAGCTGCCTGCAAAGCAACTGCTGCTGTGGCTTGGCTTGGCTTGGCGGCCAACAAGTTCCACACCTGGAAGAAACGCTACGGAATGGTCAATGACCACAACGGAAAGATCCCTCGCGACTGGTGGCTCGCGGATTGGGAGCGGCAAGCCATTGTCGCGTTCCATGACAAGAATCCACTGGAGGGTTATCGCCGATTGACTTTCATGATGCTTGACGATGACATCGTTGCGGTGAGCCCTTCGACGGTTTATCGCGTTCTCAAAGCAGCGGGGCGTTTGGACCGCAAATCCGCGACCAAGTCGCTCAAAGGAACAGGCTTCAAACAGCCTAAAAAGCCGCATAGCCATTGGCATACCGATGTTTCTTACATCAACGTTGGTGGAACGTTTTTTTACTTGATCACGGTACTCGATGGCTTCAGTCGTTACATCGTGCACCATGAACTTCGCGAGTCGATGACGGAAGTGGATATTGAGATTGTGATTCAAGCAGCGCTGGAAAAACATCCCGGTGTGAAGCCCCGAATCATCAGCGACAATGGTCCGCAGTACATCGCGAAAGACTTTAAAGCATTCGTTCGCTTCAACGGTTTGACGCATGTGACGACGAGTCCTTACTACCCGCAAAGCAACGGAAAGCAGGAGCGATTTTACGGGACGTTGAAGACGGAGTGCATTCGTCCCAATCCGCCGCGAGATCGTGACGAAGCGGTCAAGCAAATAGCTGCTTATGTGTGTCATTACAACGAGACGCGTTTGCACAGCGGGATCGGTTACATCACGCCAGCGGACTGCTTGAATGGCCTGTCCGGCGAGATCCATGCAGAGCGTGATCGCAAGCTTGAAGAAGCTCGTTCACGCCGTCGCGAGCAAGCATCACTTGCAATCGCGAGCTGATGTGAGAGACTGAGAGAACTTGGTCGGAGGATAGGGCACTGGTGAGGACCAACCCGAGCGCCGTGCCAAGTGAAACGTCGAAGGGCAGCGGTGTCAGACGATGTCGCTACTCTTCCCTTCGATGTTTCCACAATGCGAAAAACCTTCGGGCAGGATGCCTGATCTTCACGGCAGGAAGCCGCCATCCTGTACTACTCGCCGGTTAGCAAATTCCAATTCCCGTTGAACCAAGACATGACGGCGAACTCGCTGGATCGCTTCTAGAAGAATCGTGTCCTGACGGACATTCGATTCTCGATCGAGGCGATTTGCCCGATGCTCCATTTGAGGGTCATGAGTCTTCCCTCTGCACGCCTTGCGAAATCGAGGGTCCTGAGTAGGGTCAAAGCAAAAGAAGAGTCGTGTCGAGTGAGCGAGGTGCCTAGTGACCGGCGAAGACACACTATCAGCCCCTGGAAGAAAGCTTTCTCCCGCGTTGTCATAGAGCGAGACAACACGTGACACATCCTTTGAACGTTGATGGTTCCGATGCTCCTGTGTCGGCTGCAGATGGAACATGAATGGGCGCGGTAGCGTCACTGTGTGATCGCCCATGTTGACTTGATCATACAGATCGCCCTGAGTTTCCGTCTTTGCAATCGCAACCAACTTGTCAGGATCAGAATTGAGAAACTGTTGCTCTTCGTACTGATGAAGCCTCGCGTTAGCGGAGGTGTCTGCGTCCCCGACGGAAACCCCAAAGTAATTCGGCAGTATCTGCCTCAATTTCCAAGTCATGGAAGCCAAGAAGTAGCTCTTGCCACACGCAGGCGCTCCAAGAATCGAGAAGAAACTTGCTGGAACTTGAAAAAAAGGCCGGGGAATCTCAAGGTGGCAGTTGGGGCACGCTAGCTTTGAGCACCTATATCCTTCCGGATCGATCGCATCTCCCTCCATCGAGAATCTTGAAGGTAAAAACCTGAGCTGCGCGGAGTCACCCAGCTTTAAATCACCAATTAAATCAGGGTGCTCAGCAACCCAAAGCGCATCTTCTGAAACTAACTCGTGCCAACAATGTGGGCAAACGACTTGCCTCAGTAGCGTCACGCGAGATGCTGGAATGATAGATGTCATAGCTGTCGTGTGCGTAGAAACGCGTATGGGGTTAAGGCAAGCACATGTCTCGAGAAAATAAACTCGCAATGACGTCCAGCCGGAAGTGAAGTTTCAAATGCTGTCGATGCGGTTCGCGCGATTGCTATTCACGGCCGATAAGTCATCTATTCAGAACAAACAAATTGCGTACTCCGCACTTTAGCTAATTTCGGTGGATGGAAGCATTCCTCATCGCCGTCGCCGCTTTCTACTGGCCAAGCAAATGAAATTAGCGTTTCCAAAATCGCCAGACTCAATCGGCTCTGATCTCAGATCAAGTGGCCACACCTTCTTCACTCGCGGACTTCCAGGCATCGATTGCACGCGAATTTCTCCACGCGTCTCTTCCCAATCATTTCACTTCCACAATCAACGCCCGATTAAAAATGTTAAAGTCCATTGCAGAAACACCTAGCCTGAACAACGCGTCAAAAAGCGACAAGTACACCAAAAAAAAACAAGAATTATGAACATTTACATCCGACGACGCCTCGCTGCATCAGTCCACGGGTATCTGGAGGCGATCGTTGATCCTGAAAAAAACGATGCCCCGAAGAAAGATACAAAATGACGGGCACTCCGTCACGGTTTACAAACACAGCTTAGCCCGTCCCCGTTATCCGACAAGGTGGCGGCCTGCCATCTCGGTGGCAAACTTTTTCCTGCAACGGCCCCGATATCACCAGCGGTACAGATATTCACCATAACAGTGGGGAGCGGACCTCACGGACCCTAGCCGTCGGGCGAGACGTGAAGCATCACCGAAAATCCTCCAACCGCTCGTTGGGTTCCGAAGATGCCCAACCCTGTCTGCTCAGAAAGACATCTGGAACCCGGTAAAACTCACGCCTCTAAGCCAACAGCCTGTCACGAAGCGGAACAACATTCCCAAAGAATCGAAACTTCGGCAGCGAACCGAAAAAGCAAACCTGAAGGTAACGCGGGATGACCCATTGATTGCTAAAACTCCTGATGGTCTCTCTGGTGATTACTTGGGTTAGCTCACAGGGTGCGTGGCTTGCACGGCAGCCTACGTCTTTGCCGAACGCCGTAGGTGTTCCATACTCACAGCCCAGGGTCGCGCAGCGCACCCTGGGTAAGCGTGGCGATCAACCTGCCGAACGCCGTAGGTGTTCTACACTCGTTGCCGAACGAACCAAGGCAAACACGGCACACTACACGGGTTCAAAACACTGGTGCGTGGCTTGCACGGCAGCCTACGTCTTTGCCGAACGCCGTAGGTGTTCCATACTCACAGCCCAGGGTCGCGCAGCGCACCCTGGGTGAGCGTTGCGTTCAACCTGCCGAACGCCGTAGGTGTTCTACACTCGTGGCCGAACGAACCAAGGCAAGCACGGCACCCTACACGGGTTCAAAACAGTGGTGCTTGCTGTCGCGGCTTCAGAGCCCGTTATCAGTTACTGATGTTGATGGCGGGAATGATTCGCTGTGGCGCGGTGCTGAGCATCTTGCCCATCCCCTTGTTGTGTGAGGTGATGGCGATGATCAAATTCAATTCATCGATCATGATGATGAACTGTCCCCCCGCGCCTCGGCCGGACTTGATCTGGTAGGTCTTCCCATCGACATCAGCGTCATGCCGCCACCAAAAGTATCCATAGGAGGTGTCCTGTGGATTGGTGTGGATTCGGGAAGTCGCTTTCTCGATGAAACTGGCCGGTATGAGTTGCTGGCCATCCCAACGGCCAGCATTCTGAACCAACATGCCAAACTTGACCATGTCACGTGACCTCATGCTGCTGCCGGCGGCTGATTTGGGCAACCCGCTCACGTCGTCTTGCCAGCCAAAATTGGAAATCCCCAGCGGGCCGAGCAATTCGCCGTTGATGAATTCCTTTGCTGTTCCAGGCACAACCGTTTCAAGCACCTGCATCACGATCGACGGGTCTGAAGACTGATATTTGTATTGCTTGGACTGTGAAGTGATCGGTGCGGTGTGTTCAAGATAAGCTTGAATCTGACCTTGTCCTTTCAACACGCCCTGCGTCCTCCGCAGTTTATCGACTGTTGCTTTGTCGACGCGAATTCCTGAGTGCATGTTCAACGCATCATTGATCGTGATCGTCTCACAACCCTCTGCAAGCTTGCTCTGATCGATCTCCATCAGATACTCCAGCACTGGCCGATCCAAATCGCTCATTTTCAGATAGCCCAATTCAATGGCGCGTCCCAAAGCCAATGCCGTGTAGGACTTGGTAATTGACATCTGGTAGTGAGGGTAATTGGCTCGCCCACGACGATAGTACGACTCAAAAATCAAGCGACCGTCATGGTGAATCAACAGGCTATCGATTTCACCGTGTTGCCCCGCCGCGATCTCTTGTGCCAGGGCCAGGACCAGATCTTTCTTTCCGCTGTCCAAACCAATTTGGCCGACTTCAATCCCGTCCCCCCTATCCTCAGGAGCAATGTCGATGAAGGGTTGCTTAAGATCAGCCAGGTGTTGCTCTTTGGCGAACGAAACATCATCCGACGACAAATCTGTCACTTCGGGCGCCAGTCCATTGGCCTCCGTGATCGCCACCACGTCTTCTGCCGTCAGCGGTTCGTCGGGCGATGACGTTTTCGACGAAGCGGGTGGTGCGGCAGTCCTTGCCTGTCGAGACGTTCTACGTGGCAACCATTCGGTTTCGTTGACGCCTCGCTTGGGCACGCCCTGATCGATTGACTCCCGTGCCGGCTTGAAATCGTCCGTCATGAAGCTCGATGCAGGCAGGCCGGCTGAATTGACAAGACTGATGGTAGGATCAGGTTCCGGTTTGCGAAACAGGTAACGAACGAATTTGGGATGACTGACTTGCGGACTGGTCACAAGGACCTGGTCGCCATCAATGCTTGCGTTTGCGGGAACATACTTGCCGTCGTCACCAGCGACTTCAAAGAAATCAAGGCTTGAGTCGTCACCGGCTGGATTGCTGAGTCCTCCCGCAACATGATCAAAGGAAAGTACGGCTGTCTTGCCGCGATACTCGACGCTCTTCAATAAGGGGCCAGAGTATTGCAAATCGGATCTGCCGTAGTCCTTGGCCAGTGCCCACAGCGCCAATCGCTCGCCAGCATACCGTTTCTCATGAGGGTGCAAGCTTGGGCCGTGGTCGTAGAAGACTGCCATCCCGGTGTTGGACGTGGTCGCAAGTGCGCGACGCATGGCATCTCGCAGCCACGGCCATTCGCCTTTTGCATCCTGAGTTGGAACCTGGACATAGTAGAAAGGGAACTTTCGCTCAGGCGTTCCGCTGCGACTCGCAAACAGCCCACGCCAATTCTCGATCATGAACGGCAAGAGTTCCCGGTATTCATAGCCCGTCTGTGCTTTGGCATTTCGTTCACCCTGATACCAGATCACACCTCGAAAACAGACCGGCACGATCGGCTGAATCTTGTCAGTGAACTGAACGCCCGGATTACGGTTCTCTTGCACGTCATTCCAACCTTCGGGAATCCCAAGCCGTTTTCGAATCACTTCGGATTCGTCATGGGGGATCCAAGCTTGGATCGGCGTACCGGAGTTGTAGCGAAGAATTAAACCGACCGGCACATCGAGTTCTCGATACAGTTTTTCGCCAAAGTAGAATCCGACTCGGGAGATCGATCGCTGTGTCTTTTCATCAATGCCCGTCCAGCCATGCCGAGTGGAGACTCGCATGCGGCTGAGACCTTGCTCGAAAGACTCCGGTTCGATGAATCGATTCTTGCTTGAGTTGAACGAATCAGCCATGTTCGACTGGCCGCTACAAAGCCAAACCTCGCCAACCAAAACACCCGAAAGCTCGAGGCGGTTGTTTCCTTCGACCTGCAAGGTTTGTTCTTGGCTGGAGGTTGCCAGCGGCTCCAAGCGGACCATCCACTTGCCGTCAGAATCTGCCTTCGTCCGTTTGACCTGCCCAGCAAACCTCACCGTGACATTTTCACCGGGGTCAGCGGTTCCCCAAATCGGAACGGTCAACTCCCGTTGCAGCACCATGTTGCTGGAGAAGATCGTCGGAAGAACCACGTCCGCGAGTGCTGTCACGGGCATGAACGCAAAAAGCAGAGCAACGAGAAGGCTGTTGAGTTTCACCGGTGAAGCATCCTGTTTCGTTTTGTAGTCGAAGCCCAACAGTTGCCTGGGAATGGGCGTTTCGCTGGACTTCGAATCATCATGTTTTGTACAGTCAGAGCGAATCAACCATGACCTGCTGGCAGCAGGCAGGCTTGTTCATTCGATGCAAGCTCCTTGCCCGACAGAGTCAAAGACGACCTGGCAAGCGAGCCCGCTCCAGCAAGTATACCTCGGACCGAATTCGTCATTTGGGTTCGCGAGGTTGACCTGATCATTTCCGGTCAAATGCCCCATGGGCCACGGTGGGGTGAATGGCAGCGCGCAGAGAGCCGTCATCCTGAGCCAACGATTCAAAAACGGAGACGTGCAGGGTACTCAATCGGTTTTCTTTCTTCGCCGCACGGTTGGCGATGGATCAACCACGGTTTCAAGATATGTTTGCAGGCGTGCTTGCAATTGCTTGGCTTTGTCAGCCTGCATCACGGAACGATCATGTTTTTCGGCGATATCCTGAACAACATTGAAGAGCTTTGCCGACTGGATTTCGCGCTTGGCATTCACCTCTGCCAGTAGCTTCCATGGACCGGTACGAAGCGCGGCCATTCGCTGACGGGGCCGCGAAAACACCAAGCCATCCATTGAACGTTCGACGGAACCGGATTCTGGATTGGAAAACAACGTGACAAAGCTTCCTCCATCGAGTTCTTTAGAGAGTTTGCCTTTGCCGCCAGCGAGCTCATAAAAGGTCGGCAGAAAGTCGTAGCCTGCCACGGGGACCCGACAGACCGATCCAGCTTCGATCGACGGGCCTCGAACCATCAAGGGGACGCGAATGCCGCCTTCGAGCAGCGAATGCTTGGCCCCGGACAAGGGAACATTCGGTGCAGGACTCTTAGGATCGCCGCCAGGAACAGTGCCGCGGCCGCCGTTGTCCGTGGTGAACACCACATAGGTATTGTCAGAGATTCCCAGAGCATCCAGCTCGTCCAGCAGCCTGCCAATGCCGCTGTCCAGCTCTTCCAGCATTCCAGCCCATCCCTGCGAATAAGCCCGATCGGGAGCGCCCTTGTCCTGGTACTTTTCCAGTGAGGTCTGCAACAGTTCGGTTCTCAGGTGCACTGCATAGTAACTGACCTGAGCATAGAATGGCTTGCCTGCTTTGGCTTGCTTCCGAATGAATTCAATCGACCGATCGGTGACCGTGCCGGTGCGTTTGGGATCTTCAACGAGATGGGCCGGCTGCATCTTGTCTACCATGCCTCCTGTCACGTTTCCGGTGTGCCCGTCGCTCACGTCATAGCCGCACTCTTCCGGTGAAGAAATCATTTTCTCTCCCCACTTCCCGAAGTGGGCACATTGGTAATCAGGATTCGCTTGCTTGAGTGCCCGCGGAACCGTCAGATGATCCGCCGGCACCCACTGACTGACGAATTCCGATCCGGAGCGTGCCGCACTGGTTCCGCAGAGGATGCTGCGACGAGTCGGAGTGCATAGCGGGGCAGGTGAATAGCCACCAGTAAAACGCATCCCCTCTTCCGCGATCCGATCCATCGATGGAGTGTGAAGATAACCGGATCGGGACTCTGGATTTTCGGGGTCCATGAATCCCGACCGCTGACTCCAGCCCTGGTCGTCGGTCAGAATCAAAATGAGATTCGGTGAATCAGCCCGAACGGCTGCCGTGGCCCCGAACAGGATGACCAACAGGCAATAGAGTTTTTTCATGATGACTCGTTTTGTTGAAGCGAAGATGCGTCGGTCTTTCCCACTGACCGCAAACACGAATTCTAGTTCGGCCAGCAAGGGCAAGGGCAGGGAAGTGCCCACGGTTATTGAAACGGTTGATGCTCTTGCCGGTCGAACTCGTGGACGCGTGCCCACGTGCAGCGGAAAACTGGAGGCATCAGTTTATTGAAATCACGCCAGTTGATGGTGAATCGGTTGATCTGTTTGGCAGCCAGTGGCCGCAGGACGAGTCGCTGTGCTGTTTGATGCACCAGTCATTGACTTCGGCCACCCCCGAGGGCCACTCAAAACACCCCTGCGAAGGCGATGCAAACGCGCCAGATAGAACTGCGCCAAGACAAGACTGGAAAGTCCCACGTCATCGGCGCCGCGACTGGCGAAACAAACCGCATAGTTTAGAGCCCTATCAAATTAGCTTCATCGGCCACCCTCTCGCTTTATCGGGATCGGTCATGTCGCCGAACAGGGAGCTAGCTTTCATTCGAACTGATTACCGATACACATAACGCAACACACTTTCGTTACATCCAAGGAACAAGCATGCGCCAGATTTTTCTTAGTGGCCACGGAGGCTGGACACCTTCACAGGGCTACACCGAAGTTCCCAAGGGTTGCAAAATCAACTTCTACACTCATTTCGCCAAGAATCTAATCACCGGGATGGAGTACAAGATTCTGGACGGATCTTACACCGAAGTCGAACGCACCATTGGCGAATTCAATCAGTGTCCCAACATGGTTCTCTCAGGACAAGAAGCGTCCTGGACGGAACGCTCGAAGGCCAAACTGAAGAATCGCAACGACATTGATTGGGGGCTGATCACTCCGCCTGAAAATGGTCGCTATTCGCTCAGTCAGATCTTTTCCTACTATGGCAAAAAGCAAGAAAGTGTCGAACTGCACTGGATGGCCTGCCAAACGCTCGGCTTGAAACAAGTCGGCGGCCGATCATTGGGCGTCAATGCGGGAGACTTTGCACACGATCACACGCGGCCCGCTCAGTTTCGAATCAAGAAAATCGGTGCCGGCGGCACCGAGTACATTTGGATGACAGGCGACGGCGCAGTCGTTAACTAGATCCACCGAGGAATGCGAATCGCATTCGCTGCGATTCCTTGAAGCAAACGTTGGCGAGAAACAATGCACTTTGCCGGAGGGCAGCCCCTGCCCTCCGGTGTCCCTCTTCTATCAAAGAGAGGGACAGTTCCACTGCATTGTCTGCTACCGGCCGGCCATTGAGACAATCAATTCCCACGCCTTGCAAATCGGAACACTCATCGGCGCGCCACCACCGCAAACCGGCCAACCCTTGTATGCTGAAAGAACCGTTGACTGAACTCTCCCGCTGGCGGGAGCGTCAGCGAGGTGAGGGTGAAGTGGTTGGCAACGCCAACGGTATCCAGTCGCTAACGCCAAAACGACTGATGGGCCCCGGGCGACGACCAAACCTCAGCTAACGCTAAAACAATTGACTGCCTATGTCCAGACGACTGAGAATCCAATCGAGATCCGTTTCACTGATTCGATCCGATTCAATGTCATCGTGAAGCGCGGAAAGAACCTTCAACCGGAGTGCACCTTGCGTCAAAGGCTTCACATCCAAGAGGTATCCCTTGTCTGTGAAATAGGCAATCAGTTTCTCCGTGCTGGCACTCCGCCACCGGGGAGGCGCTTTCTGATCCAATCGTTCAATCAGTTTGCAGGCCTCACCGCCGCATTCCTCTGCCAATTCATCGAGTGCATCCATAAAGGTCTCACTGACCGCATCGGATTCAATCAGTGCCGATCGGTCTACCAGAGGCGGACGCCCAATCGATGCATTGTTGAGCACGACTTGGACTGCCCGAAATACGTACGTCAGAGCTTCAACGCGTCCCTGACCCCCGATCAGTTTCTCCGCATCGCCCTGGTCCAGCATTGTTTTGAGTTGCCACCACGTCGTGATGTCGTGCTCCAACAGCATTTTCAATTGGTCGAGGTCATCAATGACATACCAAAGGTGGACGCTTTGGGGATCGATTCGGTATCGCTCAAGAGCAGGCACCTGCAACACTGTCCCATATTCCTCACGCGACATCCCATCAGGTGACGGTACCGTGGTGCGAACGATTGCCGTTGCCACCGGAGGGTTGGATTGAAACTCCGAATGGATTCGCACCTTCGCAAGGTCGATGCATTGATGCGGAACGACTTCAGAGGCGAGTCGCGTTTTCCACTGCGAGAGTTCTTCGCTGCGCGCGGTGCAGTAGAACACCTGTCGGCCAGTCTTTGCGATCTCAATCACCGTGTCCATGATTTCTTCGGCACGGCGGGCGTCACTGGTCGCCAGCGGCTCATCCAATAGCACGGGCAGCATGACCGGTTCGTCATGTTCCAGAAAGGCAATTCGAATCGCGAGCATGGTTTGCACTCGTTCACCAAGTGATAACTGATCCAGGGTTTTCGATCCGCGAGGGGTGCTGATGTGGAAGGCGGCATCATCGGCACTGTCGTTGACCTGCAACTCCAAACGTCCCTTGGTATAGCGTGACAGCAGTTGCTGTGCTCTCTGGTAGACAACTGGCTTGGAGAGCTCCAGTGAACGTTTACGGAGATGTTTCAGCAGCAAGGCGGACATCCGATTCCGGTGTTCGCCATCACGACATTCTTCGAGCCGATCAGAGGCCTCGTCTCGCGTAGCGATGGCACGATCAATCGCATCGCTGTCCTTGGCGACCCGAATCCGTTCTTCAATGGTGCCAATCGTCTTGCTAATGCTGTCGCGCTGCGCTGCCTGCTGTGCAAACGTTTCGATCTGCGTCGTCAGCTTTTCGATTGGCTGGCGTATCAAATGTTCAGAGCCTTCCAGTTGGCTGAGCAGATTCGTTCGAAGATCGGACCACTTCCGGGATTGCTCGACAATGCGTTTGTACTCAGGCAATTGTTTGCAGAACTGCTTCAGTTGTTGCGCCGTGGAATCGATCAAGCCATACTTGCAGAGCAGTTTCTCTCGATCCTCAGTCGCTTTGGCTAGCTGAGGATGGTACTGTTCGTCCAAGAACCGCTGTGACGAGGCACGCGATGTCTCATTCTTGACGTACGTGCTGTGGCGACTCTTCAGGGCTCTCACTGCAGTTTGAATGGATTCGACCGTCGAGAGCTCTTCATAGCCAAACGGCAGAAGCTGTTCGACGAGAGACTGTTGCAGTTGCCTGAATCGGATGCGTTCATTTCGATAGTTCACGCCAACGACGTCGCGTTTGTCGGACGCTTCACACCACTGGTTCAGCGTGTCCACGAATCTCGGCAGCCATTCGGGATCGATGTCTGGCTTGATTCCAATCTTGTTTTCAATCCCCTGTAACGTCTGCTGAATCTGATTTTGATTGATGCGAGCCCTGTTTAGTTGGCTGACTAGACTGCCATGCCGCGCGTGGATCTCGTGGTTGACACGAGCTTCGGCCAAAAACTTGAAGATCGCGCGAAGTCGTGATTCAACGTCGACGCGCGACCATTGCTTGGGTGGCTGGAGGCCCGTTTGCTGAAAGGCCTGCTGGTGGAGCAATAATGCTTCAGCGACACTGTCTTGCGAGAACATCTTTGCTGCAAAGAGTTCCCATGATGTCAAGCCGACCGGGACGATCAGCCCCCAGTACCAACGCGGGTCAAGCTGGAATCCTGCTGCCCCGCAGCCACCTGCGAGAGCCAAACTGGCTGCAACCGCTGGCCACGAAATCGCCCGCTTGAACACCGCGGATACTGTGGGAGTTGCAAGCCATCGAGTCAACGCAGAGGATGCTTCTTCGATCTCGGAGACCTCTGGCAGACTCTCTTTGTCCCCGATTTGTTCAAGCCAATCCTTCTGCTTTTGCAAGCACAGCATCTCCGCGCGATGAGAAAGCAGTTGGCGAACCACCTTGCTGACATCGTCTACCTCCACCTTGGACAGCCCTTCCAACTGAGCCTCCGTGAGCTGTAAACTAACGAGACGTTTTTGGTTGCGAGAAGCAATTTCGGAGTGTTCGTTCAGTTGTCGACGAAGTTCTCGTAACGATCCCTCCAGTTTTTCCAAACGCTGAACATCTGCCTCGATCGCGTTCTGAAAACGGTCATCAAGAGCGCATTGCAGTTGTGTTTGATCACGCTCTGCAGTGGCTTCTGCAACACGCTGTTCTTCAAGACTGACCTGTTGTGTGTATTTGCGAAGATTCTTGTCTAAGCGTTCCAGCGTATCCGCTTCATTCCCTTGGATGCGTTTGAGCTGCTCTGGGAACGTTTCCAGTTGTTTGAGTTCTGCGTTCGCTTTTTCATCCGCTTCTTTGTACTCGACAACGCGCTGGTGCAGAACTTGCTGGTGGAACGCTTCGTTGGCATCAATCAGGCGTTGGGACTGCTCACTGAGACTTGCAGATTCATTGGTGGTGCCGTCTTCCTTTCGCTTCAACTGCTTTACATCGTTCAGAGCATTTTTGAGCGAGGCTGCCGCAGTGGTGGAGGTAAATTTTTCACTCACCGCCTGCGCGGCAGCATCAAGGTCAAACCCGCCCCGACTTTCGTCTGCAATGACTTTCGCGAATCGCTCTCCCTGCCCGGCGATCATTTCTTCCAACGCCAACCGATACTTGCTGCGATTCACTGCGGGGCCAAGATCGGGGGCAGAGGACTGCTGATGGTTTTGCAGCCAAGTGACATGCCCGGCATCGATATCGACCTGCCATGGGTCACCCGCGACGGTTAGGTCATAACTGATGGTGGGACGCTCGGATTGATGCTTGGTAGCGTCCAGCAATGTTGCCACTGCATGCAACAAGGTACTTTTCCCAACACCATTTGGACCATGAATGATGTTGACGCCCTTGCCGATCGAATCCACTTTGAATTCGTCAACGTCTTGAATTCCGAGGAATCGACGGATGGCAATTCGGTTGACTTCGAGTTGTTTATTGCTCATGAGGTCTGTCCTGCAAGTTGATTGATGATCTGCTGCAATTGGGCTTTTAGCAGGCGATTGGTGTTGTCACGACTTGGAGGTGGGCAATCCAAAGCGCGATAGCTTCGCTTGCGATCCGCCTCTTGAAGGTCTGCCATCGCTTCTGCGATCAGGTCAGCGTTCCCGCCGTCTTCAAGTTCTTTCAGCATTTGCACCGCAACACCGAGTGCGGAGCTAGATCGCAGCAAGTCATCCACGTTGATCGCGGGGGTGACGCAATGCGTGACTTTTTCAACCATCGCGACCGCGTCACCGATATTGAATTGCAGATCCTTTTCAATGCCGGCAACAATCGCACTCACTTGGTTGGCAAGTGCAGTGGCACCGGTGATTTCAACTCGGAAGGAAATGGCAGCGAGGTTGCTCCCCATCGCTTGACGAACGTCTTGAGCGTGCTGTTTAATCGCCGAAACCACTTTTGACTCGAATGCAGCACGGGTCTCAATGCCGTCCACATCAACGCCACAGCGGCCGTACCAAATCGTTGAAAGGGGAATGAATTCAGGAGATTGAACTGAGTTGTCCTGTACGTTGAACACCCAGACGCCGTGTTCTCCGGTTTCTCCTGGATCAAGTGCCTGCGGAGACCCCGGGTAAAGAATCCAGGGGGACGGCGAATGGTGGATCAACTTTTTGGCATGGATATGCCCTAGCACCCAAGCGTCGGCCCCGGAAGTCTCTAATGATCGCAGGTCAAGCGGCGCGTATCGCGAAGTGGGCTGGGCAAGATCGCCGTGAACCAATCCCACCACCGGCACCCCATCGCTGTGGCCTGCTTGGTAAGTATCAAGCGGGCTAGCCGAGGCATGCTCTGCAGGGAAACTCCAACCATCAAGATGCAAGGCAGCGTGACCGCCTTTTTCGACCGTATAGCGTTCCCACTGCCCGTTCCTGCCGAGAAGCCGAAACTGTTCATCGGGCAGATCATCGGCGAGTCGAACCAGGACATCAAAATCGTGGTTTCCGCTCACGGCAATCGTCTGGATGCCGGCCGCTGCAAGCTTAGACGTACCGGCTTCCAGCGGGCCAATTGCTTCCCAAAACCGATTGTCTCGATCCGCGACATCACCGCTAAGCAGGACAAGGTCGACACGCTCTTTGATCGCCGTTTCAACGATCTTCATCCAGGCGTCTCGCGCCCGAAATCCGGTGGCGTTCTCAGGAATTTTGCTTGAACGACGACCAATATGAATGTCGCCAGAGATTAAAACTCGCATTTGGAATCCGCAGAAAGATGGTATTCGAACGAACAAAAAAAAGGAATTTGCCAACGCATCCGCCGGAGGCAACGCAAACCGCAAACACGATCGCCGGCTGGATTGCGAGTGCAATCACGCGGCCGAACGGCTGCAAAGCGCCCGAATCAGTGGGGCCGGATTTTGCGGGGCTGAATTTCAGATGCGGCTGGACTTTAGAGGGTCTGAACTACAGAGCGGCTGGGGCAACACGCACCTTTGCCGCCGCAAAATCAGGCTCGCAGTGTATGCGTCCCCCGTGACACGTTAGGTCAATCGGAGAAGATTTTTTTCAGTCAGAGGACAGCTTTTGGCGATCAGAATTCGCCGCCCTCGCAACTCGCAAGCAGATTCCATGCAGCAAGTGCCCGTGTATTTCTTGCGGGTTCATGAGTCACCGGTATGGAAACGGAGTTTTCCAAGGCGACCATCAAACGGAGTTCAACGAACTGCTGCCGACCCTTGGTCGCTCAGGCATCGTCGTTAGAGATCTGAGTGATCCCATGTGTTGGCCACCAGAGGGTGAAGCCAAAGAAGAGGGGTCGATGCGATGCAACCGGCGAAGGTAGTCGCTCAACAAGTCAGACACACCGATGGGCTGCGTCCTGAGAACAGCGGCAATCGTACAATTGCCGTTGTCAATCAGCACACCACATCGGCGGCCCCGTTCCGCTGGCCAAAGACATGGCGTCAGCGTTATGCGGCATTCAGTGCGCGGCGGACGTCATTGACCTCGCGCCTGCAACAGGTCCGTTTCCGGAGATCAGTTGCCTACCAACTGAACGTTCTCGGCGCGAGGTCCCTTTGGTCCTTGACCAACAGAGTACGTCACTTTTTGGCCTTCACGCAGGTCGTTGAAGTGCGTGCCTTCTACAGCCGAACTGTGAAAGAACATATCGTTGTCGCCGCCCGTAGGAGCGATGAAACCGAAGCCTTTGTCCGTAAGCCGCTTAATAGTACCTTCTTGCATATCGATCTTCCTTAATGGAGATTGGGTGAGAGGGTATTCATTGAAAACCGTTTCCAAGAACACCCGACACACTGGTTGTTGTTAGCCCAACATGGGCTAGTCGTTCGTTTGTTTAAAGCTGGTCATCGGGAGCGTTACCTGGATCTTGAGGCGTCTGCTCTGACACCTCTTGATCGCCTTCGTCGCTCTCTTCCAACTTAGGTGACTCTGTTCCTGCGACCTTTCGGTCGATTCGACGCTGCCGCTTTTCCTCGGCCTTGCGTTTCTTTTCCATTTCACGTTGACGCTTGGCGAATGTGTTTTGGTTCTTCGCGATAACATTGCTCCTTGAAGTGAGTACAGCCAGAGTCGTTTACTGAATTGATTTTAGGGACGACCGTTCATGGAGGCACCTTCGGGTCGCCGTTTCTTCTTGTTCTTTTTGAACTTCCCGCGTCCTTTGTTTCCATTGGAAAAGCCGCCGGACCTTGATTTCGAGCCTGAGCCGTTTGACTTCCCGCGCGGTCCGTTTGATTTCCCGCCTGCGTTGTTTGATTTCGAGTGCCTGGAAAAGCCGATCGAATCGGGATCCGTGATGGCTAATTCTTTGCCGATCAACGCCTCGATTGCCAGCAGTTTATCGCGTTCGTCCAAGGTGCAATAGGAGACTGCGATTCCCGACGCCCCAGCTCGTCCGGTCCGACCGACGCGATGCACATAGCTTTCCGGATCAACTGGCATGTCGTAGTTGATGACGTGAGTGACACCATCGATGTCGATCCCACGTGCGGCAACGTCGGTTGCGACAAGCACAGAGACTTTGTTGTTGCGAAAGGCATGCAGCGCCTTTTCCCGCGCCGCCTGGGACTTGTTTCCATGAATTGCAACAGCGCCGATACCGGACCGATCCAACTTCTTTGCCAGAGCATTGGCACCGTGCTTGGTCCGCGTGAACGTGATCACTCGTTCGGCTTTTTCATCCCGAAGTGCCGTGCAGATCGTATCGAATTTTTTGCTTCGATCAACAATACGAATCGTCTGATCGATCTTGGCAACACCCGTCGACTTTGGACTGACATCGATCGAGACCGGGTTGAACAGCAATTCAGCGGCAAGCTTTCGAATTCCAGGTGCCAGAGTTGCTGAGAAGAACAGCGACTGACGCTCTTCGGGCAATGCTGCAATGATTCTCTTCAGGGCAGGGCGGAAGCCCATGTCGAGCATCCGATCAGCTTCGTCCAGAACGAACATCTGAACCTTGCCCAGCTTGACATCGCCCTGATCCATCAGATCAAGCAGCCGTCCCGGTGTGGCGATCAGCACGTCTACGCCGGCGCGGAGCGCCGAAACTTGCTTCGCTTTGCCAACACCGCCATACACGGTTGCTTGACGAAAACGCATGTGCTTTCCGTACTCAGCAAAGTTCGCGCTGATTTGGCTTGCCAATTCGCGAGTGGGTGCCAGCACGAGTGCCGCTGGAAACTTTGGCGAACACTTGGGCCGTTCATTGCCAATGAAGTCCAGAACGGGCAACGCAAACGCGGCTGTCTTCCCAGTCCCCGTTTTGGCACAGCCGAGAATATCCAGGCCATCCATCGCTGGCGGGATCGTTTTGGCTTGAATCGGGGTGGGAGTTTGGTAGTCCAGTTCCGCAAGGGCTTTCCCCAGCGGAGCGAACAAGTCAAGGTTCTGAAAGGATTCCACGTAGACAACTCGGTCTAAAAGTTTGATGTAATTTGTAGGGTCTGAACCTCATGCGATCGATTCAGTTGCGTTTGGGAATCGCCACGCCAAAGCGAAATAGAGGACCTGCGATCTTCACAATCGCTTGGATCTATTGTTTGATGGGCCTTCTAAAACCAATGCAAAGGCGAATTCAGTCGCCTGCAGGCCCGATATGGTGGCTGAGACTCGTGACGAACAAGAATGTCACGAGAATAGATGCGTCTTCCGTGCGACGCGGCTGCGGCCCTGTTCGTCTAGAGACAGTTGGACTGCAGTAAGCGGCGAATTTCGCCAGCGGCAACAAGCTTCACTCGTCACGACGTGCACGGCCCCAGGCCATCACTCTCGTCCGTTCGTGACTTAAGTAGTAATAAATATGATCTTCAATCAACTTCCGATCAAGGGTAACCGTACACGCGCCATACCGAATCACCAACGTCAGATAGCAAAAAAACACAAAACTCTGGAAATTCGCCGATCGGTGATCGGCGAAGACACCAACGCACGAGGTGCGAGAATTGCCCGCTGGTCAGCAGCCTCGTCGAATATCCTTCGTTCGTTCTCGCAGATGAGGCGACCGGAAACCTGAACTCACAAACCACCGATAAAGTCTTTGAATGTTTTGAATCCCTGATTTCCGGTGGGAAGACCATTGTCCTGATCACTCACGAAAGACGAAGTGGCGGCGCGCGCTAATCGAGTGATTCGTTTGCGCGGCGGCATCGATCGAATCCGAACAACGCAATGAAGTCAGTCCGCCAGTGGACGCTTAGTCCGAGACGTCCTGGAAAGCCTGCCATTCTCGTCAAATGGTTGTCCATTCTTGCGAAGAAACTCTGGTAAATAGACGTCGTAAGATCGTTGTGCCTGGTTTCTCCAAAACGAAATGCAATTGTTGGTGGCCGGCGACGTTTCTTCCAATCCACCCGCCGCGACGCGCCGACATCTCTGCGGCGCCCGCTCGAAACAACACGCTTCCACAACTTGGCAGAAGACTTTCGGGTCACAACTTGAATGGATAACGCTGACGACAAGAGATACCGCGCGCTGAAAGCGGCATTGGAGTGCCGCACAGAACTGCTCGCCTACGCGCGTTCACTGCTCGGTCACTACGCCACTGCCGACGACGTCGTGCAGGAAGCAATGCTGGTCGTCGTTAAGAAGTACGACCAGTTCCAGGAAGGGACATCGATGCTCGCTTGGTGCCGCTCAATCGTGCGGATTGAAGTGATGCGAGCCAAACAACGACGGCAGCGAGAGCGAACGCTGGCGGATCGTCTGCTGGACGACGCGATTGACGCCGCCTTCGATGAATTTCAAACGGCCAGACGACACGACGAAGTGGAGTCTTGGCGAGAGGCACTGCGGTGTTGTTTGGAACGGGTGCCGGAGCGCGGCCAAGGCGTGCTGCGAGCGCGGTTCGCAGACGAGCTGAGCTATCAGCAGATTGGCGAGCGAATCGGGATGACGATTGAGGCGGTGCGGAAGGCGTTATTTCGGCTCAAGAAGCAAGTCCGCTCGTGCGTGGAAACCAGCTTAAGGGAAGTACAGTGAACGACAAGAATCATTGGGATGAGTTCATTGATCGTCACTTGCGTGGCGAATTGAACGAATCCGAAAAAGAGGGTCTTGCGGAACTGCTCGACAGCAATGCCGACGCGCGGCAGGACTTCGTTCAGCATGCACAGTGGGATACCGAATTCGCGGAGGCTTTGCGCGAGAGCAGCCAGTCATCCCACGATGCGAACGTCCTGGCTGTGCAACAAACAGCGGATGGCCAGTGGGCCTCCAAGCCATCCGTGTTGAGGCCGATGCTGGCGATCGCCGCCGTCGTGATCATGGCGCTTTCAGCAGGCTTGATCTACCAGTTGGCTTCTCCACAAACCGGGACTCCTGAAACCGACGTTGCCACAGCCCCTCGGGCTTCGGACATGTCCATTGCCCGGATCACCGGCTTGAGCGGATCGCTGATCTGGACCGGCGACCGCGGACAAATCGTTCGCGAACTAAAAGTCGGCGAGGAACTCGCAGGCGGTACGATTGAAGGCATGGCGCCCGACTCATGGTTCGAACTTCAGTTCAACGACGGTTCGACGGTGATGATCTCGGGCACGTCAATGCTAACATTCGCCGACCTTGGGCAGAAAGAACTACGGCTAAGAGAAGGCACCTTTTCAGCCAATGTCATGCCGCAACCCAACGGCAAACCCATGTTGATCCACACGCCGTCTACGTTGCTCAAAATCCTGGGAACGCAATTCGACGTCAAAGCGAATCTGGCCTCGACCATGCTGAACGTTACCGAAGGCAAAGTTCGGATGAAGCGGCTGAGCGATGGTCGCGAAGTGGACGTTCCAGCAAAGCATCGCGTGATTGCCGAAGGAAGCGGCGAGCTGTCCCTACAGTCGCTTCCTGAGTCCGTCGATCATTGGAACAGCCAACTTCACTTGAAGCCCGGAAGCTATGGGAAGTGGTTGCCAGCGATGCAGGGCAGGGCGGCTGTTCAAAAAGCGATCCCCCTTGTCCCGCCGGACAACCCCAACGCAACGCTGCATCTGCTGGGAATTTCAGTCTCCCGTCGCAACGATCCTCCGGTGGTTGTCCGGCCGGATTCCCGCTTCGTTGTCCGCGGTCGCCTGGATAAACCGGCCCGGGTTTATTTCGGCATCGCAGTCTCCGATTCGGCTGGAGAATTCGCAGGGAAGTTCCGCGGGGACTTTGCTGAAAAACAACCGATGTCCAAGCCCGACGAGAACGGTGAGTTCGAAGTCGTCTTTCGCATCCGCGACTTTACACTCGATCCCTGCGTTCGTGATCGTGAACAAGATTTAGCCGTCAGGCCTGACGATTTGGTTCTCGGTAGCGTCTGGGTGTTTACACACACCGGTAGTCCGAGTGGCCTTGAAGTCAGCGAAGTTGAATTGCTCCCACCCGAGTGAAAGGTCTACGACAGAAATGAAGTTAACTCCAACGAAACTCAATCCAACCGCGCGTCAGTTCAAGCGACTGATGAATGTTTTGGCATTTGCACTCCTTACAACTCTCTTGCCGTCCAGCGAGCCAGGCGTTGCCGACAGCGCGATGAATCGCCCCAACGTTCTGTTCATCGCCGTCGATGACTTGAACGACTGGGTTGGCTGCCTCGGCGGACATCCCCAGGCAAAGACACCGAACATCGACAAGCTTGCTGGCAGAGGGGTTCTCTTCGATCAGGCCCACTGCGCGGCTCCTCTTTGCAGCCCCTCACGCACCTCGATCATGATGGGACTAAGACCATCAACAACCGGTATCTACGGCAATCTGAACTGGTTTCGCGAGATGCCGCAGTACCAGGATTGGGTGACGCTCCCACAATATTTCCGCAAGCATGGTTATGTCGCCTGGGGCGGCGGCAAGCTGTACCATCAGACGCACGGAAAATTCTCCGATGCCGCGGCCTGGGATCATGTTTATTCCACGCGAACGGGCACCCTACCGCCCGCTCAGAGCGAACGCTACAAGCACGGCTTGCGCCCCAAGTTCGAATCCAATCCCATCCTCGCCCGACTGATTGACTGGGGACCGACCGATCACGCGATCGAGGCCAATCCGGATTGGAAGACCGCAGAAGGCGCCGCACAGTTTTTACAGCGTGATCACGACAAGCCCTTCTTCCTTGGCTGTGGCATCTACTTGCCTCACCTGCCATGGTATGCCCCAAAGAAATTCTTCGACATGCATCCACTCGAAGACATCGAACTTCCGCCCTACAAGGCAGACGATTTCGATGACATTCCAGCGATTGGCCGGCGGATGGGCGAACGTCACATCAAGCACATTCGTGAAAGCGGCAAATGGAAGGAAGCTGTCCAGGGCTGCCTGGCCGCGGACTCGTTCGCTGATGCCTGCGTCGGTCATGTTCTCGACGCATTGGAAAAAAGTCGTTATCGCGACAACACCATCGTTGTCCTTTGGGGTGATCACGGCTACGACGTCGGCGAAAAGAAGATCGCTAAGTCGGCGCTCTGGGAACAGACGACGCGCACACCACTTCTCATCGCTGCGCCGGGAACAATGCCGACCGGCACTGCGGCCAATGGTCTGATCTGCAAGAGCCCGGTCAGTCTGGTCGATCTGTATCCAACATTAATCGACTTATGCGGATTACCGGAGAATGAACAACTCGACGGTCGCAGCTTCGCACCGCTTGTCAACGACCCTAGCGTTGATTGGCCTTATCCAGCAATCATCACGCACTCGCCCCACTGGCTGGGCACTAACCACGCTGTTCGCTCACGCGAGTTTCACTACATCCACTACAGCGACGGTGGCGAAGAACTTTACGACGTCAACGCCGATCCACTTCAACGCAAGAACCTCGCTGATGACCCGTCGTACCTCTCGACCAAGGCCGAATTAAAACAATCGCTCCCCACCACGAACGCGCCTCACTATCGGGGACATGTGTCGACAAAGAACCAAACGAAGAAACGTCCCAATGTCGTCACACTCTACGCTGACGATCTTGGCTACCGCGACATCGGCTGCTACGACGGTCCCGTCAAGACCCCTGTCCTCGATCAGTTGGCTGCCGGTGGCGTGCGTTTCACCGATTTCCACTCGGGAGCGCCTACCTGCTCTCCGTCGCGGGCGACCTTTCTGACGGGCCGCCAACACTGCCGCACCGGAGTCTACTCCGTCCTCGACGAGCGTTTTCACCGGATGCACCTCCTGGAGAGCGAAACGACGATCGCCGAAATGCTTAAGGAAAACGGCTATGCCACCGCTCATTTCGGTAAGTGGCACCTCGGCATGCCCGTGCAGAATCGCGAGAACCCCACTCCGGCCGATCACGGCTTTGACGACTGGTTCGCCGTCGTCAACGGCCCGGGGCCAAGCCACAAAGACCCGACCAACTTTCTGCGCAATGGAAAGCGAGTTGGAACCATCAAAGGCTATTCCTGTCAGATCGTGGTCGACGAGGCGCTTACCTGGCTCGATCAAAAGCGCGCCGACAACGAACCCTTCTTCCTTAATCTCTGGTTCAATGAACCCCATGACCCGATCGCGGCGCCCGACGAGATCGTTTCACAGTATGGCGGGCTGAACGAACGGGAAGCAATCTACAGTGGCACCATCGACAATACCGATCGAGCCATCGGACGCCTCGTCGCTAAGCTTGAAAAACTCGGTGAGCTAAACAACACCATCATCATCTACTCTTCCGACAACGGCAGTTACCTGCAAGAGCGAAACGGTGAACTGCGTGGCAAGAAGGGGGCACTTTTCGAAGGCGGGCATCGCGTTCCGGGCATCTTCTATTGGAAAGACGGGATCCCTGGCGGACGCGTCGAGAAGGAACCGGCTGGAGTCGTTGATCTTCTCCCCACGCTGTGTGGTCTGATCGGCATCGACAAACCCAAGGGCGTGCATCTCGACGGCTCCGACCTCGCACCGTTGCTCACTCGCTCCGGTTCCTTCAAGAGGCATCAGCCCCTGTTTTGGATCGCTGGAACAAACATGGTCATGAGAGTGGGTGACCATACACTTTTCGCTTCCAGCACTGCGAAATCGCCGATCGACTTTAAAACTGCCAATCGACTCATGGAGCAAGTCAAAGAAGTCCTTGGCGACGATCTTGAGAAAGAGCTGGGCGGAATGGATCTTCGCTCTCGAATGTTCAACGGAAGATTCGCCAATCCCGAAGCCAATCGACTAAGGGATCAACACCGGAGATTGTTCTATTTCCAGGAGTCCTGGATCCCGGAGCTGAAAAAGAGTGGACTTGGTCGTGTCGGACTGTATGACCTCTCCAAAGATCTCGGTCAGCAAAACGACATTGCGAAAGAGCGGCCCGTACTCGCCGCCCGCTTGAAAAAGCAAGCCGCGACTATCTACCGAAGCGTCATGGCGGATGCTCCCCAATGGCCCGCACCTGAGGCACAGACCGCTGCGAAGAAGTCGCAAGAAAATCCACCGCAACGGCCTGCCCCCGGCGCAGCGGACACCGATACCGCGAAGCTCCTGGCACGCATCGACAGAAACTCTCTTCCCAAAGCCTATGACGGATTCAACCATCAGCGCTATGTCGATCGCATCATGGCCGAGCTCAAACCCGAACAACGCGTCCGAGTCGGTCAGCTCTGGAAAGAAAAACGCCGCCTCGATCCTGACATGCCCAACCCGGGAGCCTCGTTCGTCAAGATTCTCAACCATGTCGCCGAAGCGGCAGCAGGCGCAGAAAAGGAATGACCGACGCACCAGACAAGGATCCACTTGCCGATTCAAGAACCGTCGTGGAAAGTCGCCTGCACCACCGTCCCACTATTTAACAGCACATCAAAAGACACCCCACCATCGGCGTTAGGAATGAATTCCATAGACCATCCGCAATCATGGCACATCCATCGATCCGTTTTGCTGCTTGCAGTCATCTCACTGGTCTTCATCGGCTTGGCAACAAAGGCTGCGGGGCAGACCGTTCCGCCCGTGGTCGACGCCGACTGGGAGAGCTACAACAACGGCGTAGAAGGATGGAGATACAATGCTGACGAGAAAACACTGACGCCGAAGTCTGCTCCGCAGCTAGTCGAAAAATGGCGGTTTCCGGCGGAGGGAGTGACGGCGGAGGTTGGCGTGATCCACGGAACGCCGGCCGTGGTCAACGGGCATGTCTACTTCGGCACCGGATCGTTTCCGGCCTTCTATAAGCTCAAGCCGAACGGGCAGCTGGCCTGGGTGTTCCGTCCTGGTGTTGGGGCGACGGTCGAGTTGCCAAAGGGCGGCCTCAATCGGATCAATGCTGGCGCCGGCTTCCTAGCGTCCCCACTGGTCACGGACAAAGCCGTGTACATCGGCAGCAATGCTGGCGTTTTTTATGCACTCGACCGGCTGACGGGCCGGGAACTGTGGAAGGTTGACACCCGAGCGCCAGGTTTTCCAAATCATCACCACGCCAATCTTTTCAATGCGTCGGCGATCCTCGCGGACGGAAAAGTCATCGTCGGTGGAGGCGGTTACGAGCATGCGCATCCGATCGATCCAAACTACCCGTGCTGCCAAGGGCGTGGTTTCGTCGTCGCCTTCAACCCGGACGACGGTGAGGTCGTGTGGAAGTACGAGGTCGGTGAGAAGCCTCGTCAGTTCAGCAAGCCGATCACGATCGACGACGTCAAGGGATCGCGCACCTACCACTATGGACCATCAACGAGTTCGGTCTGGTGCACGCCGTCCTTCGATGCTGCCACGGGCACGATTTTCTTCGGAACGGACGTGCACAATTCGCCGCGCGAACCAACCGAGGACGACCCTCGGCTCTACACCAAGTACTCTGCCGCCGTTGTCGCGGTGGATGTCAAGACCGGCGCTGAGAAATGGGTCACTCAGTTGAACAAGAATGATGTCTTCAACCATACAATGGCCGGCTACGATCCGGCGTCAGCGGCATACAAAGACTGTTCGATTGGTGACACGCCCAAGATCTATACGCTACCGGCACCCGATGGATCGCCCGCGACGGTGCTTGGCGTTGGCTGCAAGAACGGAGGCTTCTACCTGCTTGGCTCAGGAGACGGGCGAATCCTTGGGAACACGCCAGTCTACAAGGGCAAGCCGAAGTACCCGCTGGATCCAAAACGCCATCCGCGGATGATCGCGTTACCCAGTACGATTGGCGGTATCCAGACGGGTTGTGCCACCAACGGGAAACGTGTCTTCACCAACGGTATCGACTGGCTCACCAGCACAACGACCACGCCAGGATGGCCGGAAGCCGGCCGTGTTGTTTGTCTGTCAGCCAACCTTGCGGAGGAGCATTGGCGTCACGAGCGGCCGCGCGTTCGAGTGCCTGGTTACGACGGCGGTGACCCAATCGCTTCAGGCATCGCCGTGAACGCTGGCGGCATCGCCTGCTTCACCAGCACCGTCAGCGAGCGTTTAGTCGTCGTCGATGCGATGACCGGCAAGATGGTCAAAGACGTGCACGTCGGAACGGTGTGGAGCGGGCCGTCGATCTCAAGAGGTCGAATCTATGTCGGGACCGGAAGCATGCTTTTCCTGAAAAAACAACTAAAGGGCTCCCTGATCTCCTTTGGCCTCCCCGGAGAGGATGAAGTCGATCGCATGGGGGCCGGAACCGAATAACGCAGAAATCACACAATGCTCCAACGGAGAAATACCATGAGTCGAAATCAAATCCTTGCCGTTGCTTTGTGTCTACTGGCACTGCCCTTCAACCTTCCTTGCTTTGCGCAGGAAGACATGTCGCGAGCCGCATGGAAGGAAAAGTCCTATCCGCCCCTGCCCGAGGATGTGACGCGGAAGCAGGTGGTGATCTGGAGCGATGGAACGAGAATGGCCGGCGATGTGTACCTACCAAAAATGGTTGCCGCCGATGCCAAACTACCAGCCATCGTGTTCGTGCATGGTACCGGTGGAGTCAAGAAGATGCCGTGGTCGATCAAGCTTGCCGTCGAGAGCGCTCGGCGCGGCTACGCCTTCCTCAACTTTGACTATCGCGGTTGGGGAGAGAGCGACAGCCGATTGATGATGCTGCAGGAAATGCCAGAACCAGACGCCGAGGGAAATGTCACCGTCAAGGCACGGGCAATCCGCTGGCAGATGGACTTTGGTGACCAAGTGACCGATATCCGCAACGCCATCGGCTTCATCGCCGGGGAACCGAACGTCGACTTCGAACGCATCGGAGTTTTTGGCACCAGCTACGGCGGTGGCCTGGCGACCTGGATTGCTGCGAAGGACCCGCGTGTCAAATGCGCCGTTGCGCAAGTGCCGGGCATGGGAGGCCAACGCGGTCTTCCGTACTATCAACATGCGTACACCCTGATGGCTCATCAGGCTCGAGGCGACGTCGAACCGGTTCCGTTCAAGACGGGAGCGCCAGGCGGCACGATGGCCGCTTATAAGCACATGCGTTACAACCCTTCGAAAAACGTCGTCTACGATGTTTTCCAAGCGGTCGAAAAGCTCAAGACGCCACTGATGATCATCGATGCTGGCAACGAAGAGTTGATGGATATCACCCAGCAAGGTGGGCGTGTCGCGCAAATCGTCGAAGAGAACGACTCACCCTTTGAATACCACATGATCGAGGAGATGTCTCATTACAGCATCTACGGCAAGCACCAGGATGCGATCCTGAAAAAGGAACTCAACTGGTTCGACAAGCATCTCAAAAACCCAAATGATTGAAAAACCAGACTGCAAACGGTTGTTCGACGTGGGATCCGCAGGAAACGGTGACGGAGACGGAAGGCACAGCAGCAGGTGCGACGGAACGATCGAGCAACAGTCATTCAAGACCGCCAGCTCTACTGGCATGCTGGCTGGACCGATCTGATCGAGAAATCTCCTAAAGTCGCCAGTGAATCCTGAGCCTCGCAGTGCTTGAGACCTACGCCAACGCGAGGTGATGATTTCCCGAAAGATTCCTGTCCACACCCCTGCCATTTCCCCGGTTATAGAGACGGATATCGTTTGGATCAGGCTAGCCAAACTTCATCCGACGCGATTCTTTGCCTGCCCTGCTGGAGAACTGATTGATGAAAAGCTGGATTCCCTCGTTGTCATGGTTCACAACGACCATCGCGACTCTTTCTATGGCCGTTGCGGTCAACGCAGAATCCATTCGCGGCACCATCGTTGATGAAGCTGCAAAGCCTGTCGCGGGCGTGATGGTGTCAGCAATCGATGGCGAGCACCGCAAATGGACATCCGTGTTCTCTCAACAAGATGGTTCGTTCGAAATCACAGGGCTGCGGAAGGTTGATCACAGCATCCGCACCCGTCTGATGGGACTGTCAGATGAATGGAGCAGCGGAGTCGCCGCTGGAACAGACGACCTTATCATTAAAACGCATCCGGCCGAAGGCGAGGAACTTAAGCTGCAGCGCCCGGCCAGCAGTGCGTTCAGTATGCTCAGCTTTGACAACCCTCGCGACAAGCTAAACTTCAAGATGATGTGCTCGTACTGTCACCAAATCGGGACACTCGGGTTTCGAACACCCGAAGAGCCGGTTGATTGGGAAACCATGTTACGGCGGATGGACGGGTTTGGCGGCCTTTACCCGCATACTCGGGAAACCATTATCCCGCGTCTGATGAACACCTACAAAGACGATGCCGTCAAGAAGTGGCCGGCGTTTGTCCCGCCACCTGCCCCGTCGGGCGCGGCGGCTGCAGCAACGATCACGATGTGGGAGATGGATGAACCGCTGCAAGGTTCCTTTCATGATCTGGAGCTTGGCAGGGACGGGCTTGTCTACGCGGTCAACATCAGCAAAGGTCGAATGATCGCAATGAATCCCAAGACCAGCGAACAAACCGCGATCAGGTTTCCACGTGGATCCTACGCCCCCCATTCCATTGAAACGGCCAATGACGGCAGCCTCTGGACGACCATGTGTGCCAGTGGACACATGGTGCGCTACGACATCCAAACGAAACAGTTTCAAGTTTACAGTAGCGCCGAAGCGCCCAAAAGACGCGGCGATTATCCGCACACTTTGCGAATCAATCCCAATGATCCCCAAGGCCTGATCTGGTACACCGATGCGGGTTCCAACTCTTGTTTTTCCATTCATCCCAAAACAGGATTCGTCAAAGAATACAAACTTTTGAGTGCCGGCCAGGCGATGGGTGCAGGACGAGGTGAATCGCGTGGCATCACGCCCTACGGCATCGACTACTCACCCGTCGACGGCACGATTTGGTATTCAAAGCTAAACGGTAACCGCATCGGTCGCATTGATCCGAATGCCGCCGATGGCGACATCAAAGAATGGAACCCGCCCTTCCGAGGCCCCCGTCGTTTGCACGTCGCACCCGATGGTATGGTTTGGGTGCCAGGCTTTGGTTCCGGCGTCTTTGCAAAGTTCAATCCCGATACCGAACACTGGACGGTCTACGAACTTCCCGACGCCGAGAACCAGATTCCCTACGCGTTGAATGTCGATCGGGACGGCATTGTCTGGGTCTGCGGCACCGGAAACGACACTATCAACCGATTCGATCCAACGACAGAAACACTGGTCGAGTTCCAATTACCGACGCGCGTTTCTTACACGCGTGAGATAGAGTTTGATGATGAGGGCAACGTCTGGACAAGCACCTCCGGTCCCGCCCGGCATATGGAGCGCGGCGTCGGTGCAGTGATCCGTCTTTCTCTGCCCAAAGATCTGCCCAAGGGCGGAGGCATCCAGCTCACGCCGAAGCACTATGAAGGCAACCACGACATCGGCAACCTCGCCAACGCCCCCAAGGTGAAACCGTCGACAAGTCCAGCGCGGGCTGCGCTGTTCGCAAAGATCGACGCAACACCGCTACCTGAAGCGTACCAAACAATGCCTCACCAGAAGTGGGTCGACTCACGCCTGGCCGCCTTCCCAAAACACAAACGCAGCCTCGCGGGTTCGATGTGGAATGAATTCCGACAAACGCACCCGGACCGCAAAAACGACGGGCGGTTCTACGTGAAAATCATCGACTACTTGATCAAACATGAAACCCCCGTGACGCGTCGCTTTGTCAAGAAATGGCAACACCATGGGTTTGGCAGCACGCCGGACAACCTTGGGAACCGAAATCTTGAACGCGGAAAACTCGTTTTTCAACAAGCGACCTGCAGTCGTTGCCACAATATCGGTCCTGGCGAAAAGAAACTCGGTCCTGACTTGAGCGAAGTAACCAAGCGATTCCGTGGCTCCAAATTGCTGCAACAGATCGTCAAACCATCGGCTGAGATTCACAAGGAGTTTCAGACGCAGATGATTCTCGGCGACGACGGCAAACTCCGAACCGGTCTGGTGATCCAGGAAACCAACGAAGAGATCCACTTCATTCCCAACCTGCTGAAACCGGATAAGATAGAGGTGATGCCGAAGTCGACCATCGAACAGCGCAAAACCGCCGACATCTCAACAATGCCCACGGGGCTACTGGATACGTTTAACGAAGCGGAAATTTACGATCTGCTTGCCTACATTCAGTCCGTCAGTTACCACAAGGATAGCAGTTCCGACCAATGAGCGTCCTTCAGATAACAGCCCCTCGTTGTGTCGTGCTCTGGGTCATGCTGATGTGCGCGCTGTTGACGTGCGTGCAATCAGCTCAGGCAGAGGGTCTCCAATCGCTGATCGACTCCTCCTGCATTGACTGTCACGACGAGCAGACGCAAACGCGACTGGACTTCACGAAGCTCGACCGAAACTTTGAAGATGCCGGCACGTTTGGCGCGTGGGTCAAGATCGTGGACCGCCTCTCTAGCGGAGAAATGCCCCCGGAATCGGAGGCTCGTCCCGACCCACAAACGCAAACCGCCGCGCTGAGGTTTCTGAACAAAAAGCTGATGCAGGTCAATCGCCGCCAGCAACTGGCGCAGGGCCGAGTCCCCTCGCGACGGCTCAGTCGACTGGAATACGAACACACGCTTCACGAACTGCTGAGCATCGGGGGCGACTTCGCGAAGTTTCTTCCGCCGGAAAACAAGTCTGGGGCCTTCGATGTTGTGGCGACCAAGCAGGACATGTCCAGCGTCCATATCAAAGGTTTCCTGGCCGCTGCCGATGCCGCGTTGGAGGAAGCAATTCAGCTGGGCCCGAAGCCGCCGATGTCTCGCGAACTTGATTATCCAAATTCTCGCTTCATGCAGATGTGGTTCGAACGTCCCGTCCGACGAGGCGGTGGGACCGTGTTCCGGGACAAAGAAGATCTGATCATGTTCCGAGGCGAGAACTACAATCTGCGCAGCGACCACAACGGGCTGCGGATTCCTGTCGCCGGCCAATACCGCATCACAGTCACCGGATCGGCTTATCAGCCAAGGTCCTCGGTCACAATGAGCCTCAGGCGTCAAAACGACATTCAGGGCCACAGCGAACTCTTTGCCGCGTGGGATGTCGATGAGAAACTTCGGACGGTTTCCACGATCAAGTACCTCCGCCTCGACGACTACTTCTATGTCAGCGCCGACGAACTGGAACCGGCACCCGACGGAAAAGTGATTTACAATTCGCAGCCGGCAAGCGAATTCAAAGGTGAAGGGGTACGGGTTCGCAAAGTGCTGGTAGAAGGCCCACTGGAATCCACATGGCCGCCACAACGAACGCGAGACTTGTTCCCCGGCGTCCAGTGGGAACCTGCTGCAAACGGTCGCTATTACAAACCGGTGACGACAAAGTCTCATTACGAACAAATCAGGGACGCGGTCGCTGCGCTGGCGCCCAGGGCTTTTCGACGGCCGGTAACCGACCAAGAAATCGAGTCTTTCACCAACCTTGCCGTTCCGTCCCTAAAGGCTCAACGCGGCTTCGTCGCCAGCGCTCGAGTTTCGCTAAGAGCCATCTTGATTTCGCCTCAGACGCTGTTCCTGACCAACGAAACACAAACGTCGGAACCAACTCTGACCGATCATGCACTGGCCAGTCGGCTGTCCTATTTCCTCTGGCGCAGCCCGCCAGATCAGGAACTGATTCAACTTGCCAGTGACAACAAGCTGGCCGACCCCCAAACACTTGACGCACAGATCAACCGTATGTTGTCCGACCGACGCAGTGAACGGTTCATCAACGAATTTCTTGACCAATGGCTGGGCTTGGAATTGATCGACGCCACCACGCCTGACAAGTACCTATACCCGGAATATGACGACGTTCTCCGTCGCGCCATGCTGGCCGAAACGCGATTCGTCTTCAAACATCTCATCGACGAAAACCTTCGCATCGCCCATCTCATCGATTCTGACTTCACGTTTCTGAATCGGAGACTCGCCGAACATTACGGGATCGAAGGGATCGACGGTGAACAGATGCGGAAGGTCATCCTGGACGAGGACAGCGTTCGCGGTGGCATTCTGTCACATGCCTCCATCGCGAAAGTGACGGCAAACGGATCGGTGACGACGCCCGTCAAACGCGGCAGTTTTGTGCTGACAAAGCTGCTTGGATTGCCGCTCAGCCCCCCTCCACCTGGAGTGGGTTCGATTGAACCGGACACGCGAGGTGCAACCACCATTCGCGAAACGCTCAAGAAGCACCAATCAGTGGATTCCTGTGCCGTTTGCCACCGCCGGATTGATCCACCTGGTTTTGCTCTGGAGTGCTTTGACCCAATTGGCAATTATCGTCAGCAATACCGTCAAAGCAAAGACGTCAAACGCCCCGGCACCACGGGACTGCGACTGCTTACGAAAGACTACACCCTCGGCGGACCAGTCGATTGCGCGGGACAAACCGAGGATGGATTCAAGTTCACTGACATTCGCGACTTCAAACAGCACCTCATGAAATCGAAGACACAGGTGGCGCGAAATTTGGTGACACAATTGATCACGTTTGCTACCGGGGGCGAACTCCAGTTTGCCGACCGAGCAGAAGTCGAGGCAATTCTTGCTCGCCATCAGAAGGCCGATTACCCGCTGCGCGAACTGATTCATGATGTCGTGCACAGTCGAATGTTCCGGCAACAATAACTGCGTCCCGCCTTTCTCTCACTGTCTTTTCACAAGAACCGTCTGATGCACAAGCCAATTTCACGACGTACCGCGTTGCGAGCATCCGGGGTAGCTTTAGCGTTGCCGCTGCTAGAAGCCATGAATCCGGCGATTGCGTTCGAAGGCCTGGAGCAACCCAAACGCATGGTGCTGATTTGCAATGCGCTCGGATTGTACGCTCCGTCACTGTTCCCAAAGAGCACCGGAACGGGCTATTCAGACACTGAGTACCTCAAACAACTGAGAGAGCACCGCAGTGACTTCACGCTGTTTTCCGGCCTGTCACATCCCGACCAGAACGGCAAGGACCCTCACGATACCGAAATGACCTTCTTGACGGCGGCGATCAATCCAGGGCTGGGAGGGTTCAAGAACTCAATTTCAGTGGATCAAGTCGCCGCAACACATCTTGGTCACACCACACGATTTCCTTCGATCACGCTGGCAAGCAACACACAGGAAAGCCAATCGTACAACAGCAATGGCGTGATGCTGCCCGCCGAAACTCGCCCATCACGAGTGTTTGCAAAGCTGTTCTTAGCGGGAAGCCCGGATCAACAGCAGCGACAAAGGCAAAGGCTCGCCGAAGGTCGCAGCATTCTTGATGCCGTTGGCGATCAGACGAAAACGCTCAATCAACAAGTGAGCGGAGGTGACCGAAAACAATTGGACGAATACTTCGCGGCCATACGCACCGCTGAAAAGGAACTGGCTGCATCCGACGCTTGGCTGGATCGCCCCAAGCCTGCGGTGAAGGCTGAAATCCCCAAAGACATCGCCGAACCGGCGGAGTTGCTCGGCCGCATTGGGGAGCTCATGAATCTGATTCCGCTAATGCTGAAAACCGACTCCACGCGCGTGGTTAGTCTCATGATTCAAGCTGATCACGGCGTCCCCAACATCCCCGGTGTTCAGGGCGAGCATCACCCGCTGTCCCATCACGGACAGGATCCCTCCAAGATCGCCCAGCTAAACATCATCGAATCCGGCATCCTCTCAGAATTCTCGGCCTTGCTGACACAACTTGGGCAACGATCCGAACACGGGGAACGCCTCTTAGATCACACTGCTGTTCTTTTCGGCAGCAATCTGGGCAATGCGAACGCCCACGACCCGACGAATCTTCCGATCATTCTGGCCGGTGGAGGCTACCAACACGGACGCTACGTCGCACATGACCACAACCGAAACACGCCGCTAAGTAATTTATACGTGACGCTCTTGCAGCGAATGGGCGTCGAAACAGACCGCTTTGCAACCAGCAATGGTGCATTGAATGTCACCTAACGGAAGCCGTCCAGACTTTCGCTCAACCAACCTTCCTCTCGACAAGCAGCCAAACCTGTGGACGAGCCCCGCTGCCTTGCTTCGCATCCAACCGCCCCCAAAGGATCACTGATGAAACTTGCGATTCCCTTCTACTGCCTTTTGCTTTGGTTTGCAAATGTATCGCCAGCCAGTGGCGACAACAATTGGCCTCAATGGCGTGGGCCGTTGAACAGCGGGGTCTCTGAGTCCGGCGACCCGCCAGAGACATGGAGCGAGACGAAGAACATCAAATGGAAGGTTGCCATCGATGGAAATGGCACTTCAACCCCGATCATTTGGGAGGACAAAGTCTTTCTTCTTACCGCCATCAAGACGAATGAAAAAGACACCTCCATCCCCGACCCCGAAGATCAACCAAAGACAAATTTCTTTGACGTCAAGCGTCCCAATGCCGTTCACGAATTCGTAGTCCTCTGCCTGGACCGCAACACAGGACAAGAGATCTGGAGAGACATCGCGACGAAGAAAATTCCTCACGCGGGCGCTCATCACGACAACGACCTGGCATCTGCATCACCGACCACTGACGGAGAACGACTGTTCTGTTGGTTCGGTTCGGCGGGCCTGTTTTGCTATGACCTGGATGGCAAGAAGTTGTGGGAACGAGACCTGGGTGAAGCCAAGGTCGGGTCGAGCCTGGGAGAAGGCAGTTCTCCGGTTTTGTATGGCGACAAACTGGTCATCGTTCGCGACTACAGTCAACAAGGCTCCGTTGAAGTCCTGGAGACGACAACCGGCAAGTCACTCTGGCGCAAAGACCGCGATGAAGACAACGCCTGGGCAACGCCTCTCGTTATCGAACACAGTGGGCGGACTCAGGTCATCACCAGCGCCAGTCAGTTCGTTCGCAGCTATGACCTGAATACCGGCGACATGATCTGGCAATGCAGCGGCCTGACGGGCAACTGCACACCCTGCCCACAGGTCGAAGGCGATTACGTGATCTGCATGAGTGGCTATCAGGGCTATGCAGCCATGGCGATCCCGCTAACGGAGACCGGCGACATCTCAAAATCGGAGAAGATTCGCTGGTCGATGAACAAGGGAACTCCCTACGTGCCCTCGGCCGTGCTCTACGATGGACTGCTGTACTTCAATCAGTCCAATCAAGCGATCCTACGTTGCGTAGATTCGAAATCCGGTGAACTGCAGTTTGGGCCTCAGAGAGTGGATGGAATTTCTAATCTCTATGCGTCACCAGTCGCTGCCAACGGCCGCGTCTACTTTGTTGGCCGAGCAGGCACTACAGTCGTCCTCAACCGCTCACGCAGTTACCAGCCAATCGCCACCAACGAACTGGACGAACGCTTCGACGCGTCACCGGCGATCGCAGGCAAGGAGTTGTTCCTAAGAGGATCAAAGCACCTGTACTGTATCGCGGAAGAATAGCCTGCGTCACCGTTAACGGAACATGCTTTCCGTCACGCCGCAGGTTGACATTGGCCGGCGATGCAGGCCCAATGGCCCGCTCTTGCGGCACGGATCGCATGCAGAACCGACAAGTTTTGGGCAACAT
This sequence comes from Stieleria bergensis, assembly GCA_007745635.1. Lineage (GTDB taxonomy): Bacteria > Planctomycetota > Planctomycetia > Pirellulales > Pirellulaceae > Stieleria > Stieleria bergensis. Next base: position 2,596,504 of record CP036272.1, on the reverse strand, counting down.
CGCTCGATAGAAACGCTCCATAATGCACGACTGACAAGCGAATCTGTGACTCAAGTCAAAAATTCGGCGCCGATTGCTCTCCGCATGGTGATCAGACACAGGCTGTCCAGATCGAACAACAGGCTTGATCCCTAAGAGCCGCGATTTCATGGTACGATGTGCTTCGCTCTGGCCGATCGCTACCCGTTCACTTCTAACATTCGGAAACACAATGAAATTCATCGTGAGTGCCGTTGCACTTTTGATCAGTCTGCAAGCACTGTGTGCGGACGAGCCAGTGAAACGCGAGACACCGGAACTGGTGACCGGACAAGTCTGGATGCGGAGCTACGAGTTCAAGGAGGCGGACAAGGAAATGGAGTACGGCCTTTACATCCCAGAGGGCTACGACGCCAAGAAGTCCTATCGCTTGATGGTCGTCCTGCACGGGCTGCACAGCAACCCTCGCCAGATTCTGAATTACCCCGGCCTCACCAAGTTGGCTCAGCAGCACGGTTACATCCTGGCCGCACCGATGGGATACAACACCAAGGGCTGGTATGGAGGACGCGGACAAACATCGCGACGTTGGGACCCCATGAATCTTGGAGAGCTTAGCGAGAAGGACGTGATGAACGTCTTGCAGATCGCGCGACGCGATTTCAATGTGGACTCGAAGCAAATCTATTTAATGGGCCACTCGATGGGCGGGGGCGGCACCTGGCACATCGGCATCAAGTACCCTGAAATCTGGGCCGGCTTAGCACCCATCGCGCCAGCGACGTTCCGTTCCCCGAACGAATTGACCAAGATCAAGAGCACCCCCGTGATTCTTGTGCAAGGAGACAAGGACCGGCTGGTTCCCGTACGAGGCGCTCAGCGCTGGGCCGCCAAAATGAAAGAACTTGGGATGACCTACCAATACATTGAGGTGAAGGATGGCAACCATATCCAACCAGCCATCACCGAACTGCCAGCAATCTTCGACTTCTTCGCCAAACACGCGAAAAAGGTTCCCTCAACGGAGCAAACGCCAGACACTGACGAAGCGCCAAACGCTGACCAATAGATCCAGACGCCCAGCTCTGATACGATGCCGTTAGCGCTGTCTGGATGACTGGCGAAGGAAACACGCCGCAAAACGCCCCACTGTGGTGCCAAATCAAAGTCGAATGACCTGGGCAAGGTGTCCGCCGACGACCGGAGCGTCGCGGCACCCAGTAGCCTCAGATACATCAGACCGGTGACCATCAGACCGGTGACCATCCGACCAGTGATCGCCCTGAATTTCGCGGCTCCAACGAGGCAGTACCGATTCGGCGCGCGGACAGCGTGAATGCCTGAAGTGACTGGCGCAGATTGATACAATACAAACCTCTTCCCAGCGTTCGGCAGTCGGCCTTGCCTGGGACTATGATAGCGTCACGATGGCGCCCCCTTTGTAACCTAAAACTGCACTGAAACGTTAAAAGACAGCAAGCAATGAAAAACGCGTTGATTGTGATACTGCTCACGGCAATTCTGACACCTTTACTTCACGCAGCTGAATCACTGCCGCCCTTGAAGGAGTCGATCGAAGACCCAGCGACGGGCCTGAATCTGCAACCCGGCTTTGCCGCGGAAATGGTCTACAAGGTCGACAAGAGTAAGTTTGGCTCGTGGATCACATTGGTTTTTGATCCGCAGGGTCGGTTGATTGTTTCCGACCAAGGTGGTGCAGGTGTCTTTCGCATCACCCTTCCGAAGGTTGGCGAGAAGTTCTCCGAAGCAAACATCGAGAAACTGAATCTAAAGAATTCCGTGCAGGGATTTCTGTTCGCCTTTGACCATCTTTACATGGTTCGATTTGGAACACTGTCTCGAGCGCCGGTTTCAGCCAGCGGCGAGATTGGGCCCGAAGAGGTGATCTCTGAACTGAACGGTGGCGGTGAACATGGACCGCACTCGGCGATTGTTTCCGAAGATGGAAAAAGCATCTACGTCATCGGCGGCAACATGACCCAAACGCCCGAGCACGAGTTTTCTCGTATTCAACGCAATTGGAAAAACGATGTCCTGCTGGGGCATTACACCTACGGGCACAACGCCGGGGGTAAAGCGCCTGCTGGATTCGTGATGAAGTTCAGCCCCGACGGCAAACGTCGCGAACTGATGCACATGGGATACCGCAACCCGGTCGACTTTTGCCTGAACCGTCATGGCGAAATGTTTGTCTACGATGCCGACATGGAATATGACATCGGTGCACCTTGGTACCGACCGACACGAATCAACCATGGTGTCTCTGGTGGCGAAAACGGTTGGCGAGCGACGACGCAGAAGTGGCGAAAATACTACGCCGACACGGTCGGCTCTGTGGTCGACCTTGGCCCCGGTTGCCCAACGGGAGTGATTGCCGGAACCAACGCCAAGTTCCCCACTCACTATCGCGACTCACTGTTTGTTTGCGACTGGACCTTCGCAACGATGTATTCCGTTCATCTAACGCCCAAGGGTTCGTCCTACACCGCAGAAAGTCGAGAGTTCCTGTCCAACACCAAGGGCGCCTTGCCGCTGACGGACGTCCAGATTGGCCCCGATGGACACATGTATTTCACCGTCGGAGGTCGCGGCGGCCAATCGTATCTGTATCGAGTCTATTACAAGGGCGATGAATCCACCGAGTTGTCCAAACTGGACAACACCGGATCCGAAGCCCGAGCGACGCGACACCTGTTGGAATCATTCCACGGACATGCCGATGCAAGCGCCGTCAAAACCGCGTGGCCTTACCTTGGAAGTGATGATCGTCACCTGCGATATGCCGCTCGCATCGCAGTCGAATGGCAGGACACAGCGACCTGGGCAGACAAGGCGTACAACGAACCGAACGATTTGATCGCGATTCACGCCCTGCTTGGCCTCAGCCGACGCGACGTCGAAGGCAGTCTGCCCGCGATTCTTTCACGACTGATCAAGGTCGACTTTGATGCCTTGACCAAAGAAGGAAAGCTCGCCTTGCTGCGGACGTATGCCGTTGCCATGAGCCGCCACGGTATGCCCGAGGCAACGCTGCAGAAATCCGTGGGCGATCAACTCGACGCTCAATTCCCCAGTCAGGACGACAACATCAACGAGGAACTGTGCCGCGTACTCAGTTACCTTGAACATCCCAATGTCGTGCCGAAAACCGTGGCCTTGATGAAAGTCACCAAAGCCAAAGCGTCGCAGTACAACGCTGACATTCTGAAACGCAACAAAGGCTATGGCGGCAAGATTCTCCAGTCGATGGAAAACTCCCCCAACATCTTGAACATGCACTATCTGTTCTGCCTAAAAGATGTCAAGGCGGGCTGGACCATGGACGACCGCAAGTTCTACCTGGGCTGGGTCAAAGATCTAGCGTCACGCAGTGGCGGCAACATGTACCGCGGCTACATCGACAAGATTCGTGAGGCTGCCATCAACTCCGTCCCAGAAAAAGACCGACTGGCGCTGAAGTACCTGACCGGTGACATTAAAACCGTCGACATTGGCACCCTGCCCAAACCAAAGGGCCCTGGTGTGCAGTGGACCGTCGACTCCGCGCTTAAAGTGCTGACCGAACATGAGCTAACAGGCCGCAGCCTGGAGAACGGCAAGAAAATGTTCATGGCCGGCCAGTGCGTGGCTTGTCATTACCTGGGCAACACCGGCGCCGGTGTTGGCCCCGACCTGACAAACCTTGCCAAACGCGCTGATTACAAGTCGATGCTGGAATCGATCATCGCTCCCGACCTTGTTGTGTCTGATCAATTTGCACAACACATTTTCCTGTTGTCCGACGGACAAGTGGTCTCGGGACGCATCGTTTCCGAAGACGACAACGAAATCGCAGTGATGACTTCTGGAGTGACTCCAGACAAGTTGACACGTTTCAACGGAGAGGACATTGAATCAAGACGGTTGTCCAAAACCTCCATGATGCCCACCAAGCTGATTGACGGGATGAACGCTGAAGAGTTAAAGGACTTGATCGCCTACTTCGTTTCGCAGGGCAACCCGTCGCATGCGGTTTACAAACGGCCTAAGACGGTCAACCTGTCCGTCAAGAAACTGAATATCGAAATCATCAGTGCAATCTACGGAGCGCCAGACGACTCCAGCAAAAGCATTGATGTTCGCAAAGTGTTGCAGCGACAACTTGATCTGCGAGATTACAACTTTGCCATTCGCAATGATCTTGTTGGCAAAGATCCCGCACCGGGGATCGTCAAGGCTCTTACCCTGAAGTACACACTCGACGGTAAGACCATCACCAAGACGGTCCCAGAGAATCAGACGATTCAGTGGAAATAGTCCCTGGCGTATCTGTCCTGATGATCGCCACCGCTCGTTTCAGACCCCATGCTCGCCGGAGCGTGGGGCCTGACCCGTTTATTCGCTGACCCGTTTATTCTCATCGGGCAGCCCAACGCCACCTTCTCGCGCGAGTGGATACAAACAGAGTGTCAATTGAGCCACAACTGAATAGCATCATGAGCAAGCAGAAATCACGACGGACACTGCCTTTGAGATTAGGGCTCTTTTTCTTTTGCCTGATCGTTGGACACGTTGCGCCAGGACTGGTTGCACCAGTCAGTGCAGACCAACCGAACGTCATCGTCATCCTGACCGATGATCAAGGCTGGGGCGATCTGAGTGTGCATGGCAACACCAACATGAGCACCCCCAATATCGATCGACTCGCTTCACAGGGCATGGCACTGGAACGTTTTTATGTGTGCCCCATCTGCTCGCCAACGCGAGCTGAGTTCATGACCGGTCGCTACAACCCTCGCACCGGTGTCAAGTCGGCCAGTCGCGGTGAAGAACGCATGGATTTAGACGAGACAACCATTTTCGAAGCTTTCAAAACCGCCGGCTATAGAACGGCAGCGTTTGGAAAATGGCACAATGGAATGCAACCGCCTTACCATCCCAATGCCCGTGGTATCGACGAATACTATGGTTTCTGTTCCGGACACTGGGGGCATTACCATTCACCGATGTTGGAACACAACGGTCAGATCGTCACCGGCGAAGGCTTTGTGATCGACGATTTCACGAACCGAGCGATGAGCTATCTCGAAGAACACAAAGACGCTCCGTTCTTTGTTTATCTCCCTTTCTGCACGCCTCACTCTCCGATGCAAGTTCCAGATCGCTGGTGGGACAAGTTCGAAAACCACGACCTGCCACTTCGCGCTCGTGAAGATCAACCAGAAAACCTCTCCCACGCTCGGGCCGCACTGGCGATGTGTGAAAACATCGACTGGAACGTTGGACGCCTGATGAAAAAGTTGGACGATCTAGAAATCGCCGACAACACCATCGTCATCTATTTCTCGGACAATGGGCCCAACGGATTTCGCTGGAATGGCGATATGAAAGGCAAGAAAGGCAGTGTCGATGAAGGCGGCGTCCGCTCCCCTTGCTTTATTCGCTGGCCAGCAAAGATCCCCGCCGGTAGCAAAACGGACACCATTGCTGGAAGCATTGATTTGAAACCAACCTTGCTTGATCTCGCCGGCATCCGTGACACCGGAACCTTGCCGATGGACGGAGTCAGTCTCAAACCACTTCTTTTGCAGGACACTGTTAACTGGCCTGATCGACTGTATATCAATCACTTCAGGGGCAAAACCAGCGTGCGAAGCCAGCGCTTCAGGCTTGGGTACAAGGGCGGGCTGTACGAGATGCAGAACGATCCCGGGCAGCGCGTTGACGTAAAAGACAAGTTCCCCAAAGTCTATCGTCAGCTCACTGCGGCCGGAGAGAAGTTTGACAGGGAAGTTGTGGGCGAACTACCCGAGGGCAACGACCAGCGTCCGTTCACCATTGGTCATCCTGATCTCACCTTCACTCAGCTACCTGCGCGCGACGCCGTTGCGACCGGACAGATTCAGCGCTCCGGCAGAGCCCCAAACTGCTCGTTCTTCACGAACTGGGTCAATCTCGAGGACAGCATTTCCTGGAACACCGATGTGCAGATCGAAGGTGATTATCAAGTCTGGGTCTATTACACGTGTTCAGAAGCTAATTTAGGGACAGTCCTGGAACTACGCTGCCATCATTCAGCCATTACCAAAGAAGTCACCATCGCAAACGATCCACCTCTCGTGGGCGAAAACTCCGATCGCTCGCCCCGCAAAAGCGAGTCCTATGTGAAAGAGTTTGTTCCTCTGAATTTCGGCATCCTTCACTTGGAAAAAGGAAAGAACCCCTTGGTACTTTCAGCGCAAAAGATTCCAGGCGATCAATCGATCGAGATGCGACTCATCATGCTCAATCGCCTTTCGAACGTGAAAGAATGAAGCAGGCAGAGCAGGGGACCAGAGCCGGAACCGGCTCCCTTCCGACGTCCCGCTCCAACAGACAAGATAGCGACAGATTGGCATAACATTCATGCTGGAACCCACATTCCTTGCGCGACTTCCTTCACAGCATTCCATGACCACCGTGAGACACGTCGTTCGCTTCACGACCTTCGCCGTACTCTTTCTGCTGGCCGCCCCGTTGCTGGCCGATGAGCCAACGGCCGATTCCAAACGCAGGCCGAATCCCAACGGGGAACAGGTGGCGTTTGAAAAGGCCGCAATGAGCGTTACCTGGGCGGAAGCCTTGGCCGATCCCTGTGATAGGGACTGGCGGAAACATTGGTTCCTTGATGGCAAAGTGGGCACCGTCACGAATCGCCCCAACGGCATGACGCTGACCGCCGGCCCGAAATTCAAAAACGATGCTCATCACATGGTGCTGTGGACACAGGACAACTTTGTCGGTGACTTGAAAATCGAATACGAATACACGCGACTGGACAAGGCCCCAAACTGCGTCACCATTCTGTACATCCAGGCCACCGGCAGTGACGCCGGCCCTTACGCCAAGGACATCACAAAATGGAGCGAACTGCGTCAGGTGCCGGCGATGAAGATGTATTACAACCACATGAATACGTATCACATCAGTTATGCCGCCAACCCCGAAACAGAGGACGCCTACCTGCGCGGGCGCCGATACATGCCTGAGAAACAGGGATTAAAGGGAACCGGCTTGAAACCGGACTACTCTGCGGCCGGACTGTTCGCCACCGGAGTCAAACACCACATCACAGTGATCAAGAAAGAACGCGACCTCTATCTGAAGATCAAAAATCCAGACACGGTACGCTATTTCCACCTGGCAAACCAAGATCTGCCCGTGATCATCGAAGGCCGCATCGGATTGCGTCATATGTTCACGCGTTCGGCCCGGTATTCGAATTTCCGCGTCAGCCGAGCGACGGCAGCACCGCAAGCAGCACAGGACGGGAATCTTGCAGAGCCACTTTCCGAGCTTCGTTGCGACCTTCAAACGTCCGCGAGCGAGTCCGCGACCTTGTCGGACACTGCGGAATTGGACACCGTAAAGACACACTTCGGAGCTTCCGACTCTGAATTCCAGCAGCTTCAACCAAATGCTGACACCCGCTGTCGAGCAATGCTTGAATCCGAATCCGGCAAACCGTCCGCTCCAGGGAAGATTCAAAAAGGACTGGACTCGCCGAGTGGCCACCATCGCGTTCGGTGAGAAGAAACGCGTCCTCGATTTCAACGAAAATAAAAAGCAATGATATGAGAATCCTCGTCTTAGTCTTCGCAACCTTTCTTGGCCTCTCTGCAGTAGAGGCTCAGCCGAAGCCTGTGCTGGTCGGTTTGATAGGCGATTCGACCGTGGCGGTGCAATCGGGCTGGGGGCCTGCTTTTTCAAAGCGTTTTAATCGTCACGCAACGATTGTGAACGACGCCAAGAACGGAGCCACGCTGCAAGCCTTATCAAAGAAGCTGGATGAACTTGTTCTGCGACAACCCGATTATGTTCTGATTCAATTCGGACACAATGATCAGAAACGCTATGACACCGCTGTCTACAGCGCTCATCTAAAATCTTACGTCCAACGCATCAGGCAGTCGGGTGGCAAGGCGGTGATTGTAAGCTCGGTCACTCGTCGCAGTTTTGATAAGCACGGCAAAATCGTGTCCAACCTGGTCAACAACGACAAGTACAGCTACAAGGGAACGCTGACAGACTACGCCAAAGCCGCCGAAGCGGTGGCGCAAGAATTGAATTTGCCTTTCATCGACCTGCATCGAGCGAGCATTGCGCACCATAATCAGATCGGCTACGAAGCCAGCATGACTTACAACTTTGCAGAAGGTGACACGACCCACTTCAATGAAACTGGTGCCGAAGCGATCACCGATCTAATCATTGAAGAACTCGCAACAAACCTCCCGGAGCTAGCGAGCTACCTAAAGGTGCCAGTGCCTGCAACCCGAGCAAACAAAGCCCCAACAGAACTGGCAACCGGTCGCCTGCGACGCGTCCCCGGCGAGAACGCCGACAAGCTCTTTGAATCCGTGCTAAGTGCGAACAAGCCCTGGCCGCTTCAAGGCGGTTTCGCACATCTGTGGCTCAACCGTGATCTGGTTAAAGGCAACCAACTGATTCGCCAAGCTCAACAGGCAATCATCACCAACGAGGGCGGTGCAGATGAAATGACGCCGGAGATCGCCGCGTCAGAGCATGTTAAATGGCAAATGCGGACGTGGAACCGAATCTACCTTCTCTTTAACGATAAAAGCCGCTTCCATCCCGGGCGTCTCGATCCCGAAACGCAGGCGATGATCGAGAAAATGTTTTGGCACTACGTGTGCGACAAGAGTCGCTATCAGAGGGCTGCTCTCCAGCATGTGTGGGGCATTCATGGTTCCGAAAACCACGAAATGATGCACTACAGCAATGTGCTGCTGGCCTTGCAGGCGATCAAGGATCGGCCCGCTTATCAAGATCGCAAACTTCCCGACGGTCGCAGCATCACGGAACATCACCAAGCCTGGAACGCCTATTACAAACGCTACTGCGTCGAGCGTGCCAAGCATGGCCTGTTGATTGAAATCTTTTCCGGCTACGGCAAATACACCATGCCGGAACTCTTCAACATGCACGACCTGGCCGAAGATCCAGTGCTACGTTCGCGCATGGGAAAACTCATCGACTTGATCTGGGCCGACTGGGCGATCAGCCAGTTGAATGGCGTGCGCGGCGGCGGACGACTGCGTCTGTACCAGGATGACCCTGCGAAACCTGAAAGCAGTTTCCAATGGGGTGCCAGAGACACATGGCTTAGCATGAGCCACTTCATTCTTGACAACAAACCGTGGTGGAATGCACGCTCCTATCACCCCCATCCCATCATCGGCTACCCTTGGGTTTTGGCCACGACACAGTACCGCCTGCCGGATGTGATCAAGGACATCGCAAGCGATGCCGAGGACCGTGGCGAATACAATGCTGTCGCGCGACGAGTTGCCAAACAGCGCCCAATGGATGGCAAACAGGTCCCCGTCACCGAATCTCCCTGGTATGCCCTGGACCCTGAAGACCCGCGTATGCTGAGCTACGATCACTGCACACCGGACTATGTGATGGGTTCGCTGTTAATTGACCCGACGTTACCACGTGTCGGTTCCCACGATTATCTGGCGGGAAATGATCTGATCGAAGGCTATCCTGCGTTGACTTCACAAAACCGTTACCACGGCGTCACCTTCGCCTCGGATGTGAACGCGCGAGTGATCCCACAATGCGAAGGCCTGGCCAACGGCAAGACCTATGGCGAGCAGCAAGCAGTGCAACATGACAATGTCTTGCTGGTGCAACGTCACAAACAATCCAAGCAAACCGGAGACATGCGCATCCTGTTCGGCCTCCGTGGGATGAAGGCACGTCTTGTCGAGCAAGATGGCTGGGTCATCCTTCAAGAAGGCAATGCGTGGCTGGGGATCAAGGGATTCTCTCGCACCGATCCCAATCGATCATGCGGTTATCAGTGGGATAACGAGATCTTCCTGCGCATGGCTGACGGCAACGCCCCGGTGGCTCTGATCGCCGGTCGCAACACCGAGTTCGCGGACTTCGAAGCGTTTGCAAGCTACCTGGAAAGCTTTTCCGGCACCGCGCAGGACGGATGGTTTAAACTCTCGGGCGATAAGCTGACCCTTTCCCTGCAACTCGAATCCCTGGCGCTTCCAAGGGTCAATGGGACCGCCATCGACCTGCGTCCCCCAATGCTGTTCGACAGCCCATGGATGAGTTCAGAGCACGGCAGCGGAATCATTCGAATTCACAAGGACGGACGAGAACTGAAAATTGACTTGAATGAATGAGTCAAACGATGGGAACAGAATCCTGCCCCGTCAACACCGGGCAGATTTAGTCCGCCGAATCCCTTCAGGTACCAACCATGCTCCGGTCACTTTTGCTGCTCTGCGCTGTCTCAATCGCTACTCAAACGCTTCGTGCGGAAACGCCAAACGTCCAGGAAACTCGGATCTCATTCCTGGTTTGTGGCGACCCTCAGTACCTGGCTGAACACGCCGATCAACCGATGCAATTGGACCCACTTTCAGAGCAGGCCAATCGCGGGTTCGTCAAACGCGTGCTCGCGCTACCGGGATCAACGCTGCCTGAAGCGATGGGTGGTGGCGTTGTCGCCTCTGACCTGCGTGGTCTAATCAATACCGGTGACCTGATTGATAGCCTAGATAAAACTGGGGGACAATACCCCGCAATGCAGCGTTATGAGTGGCAGCGATTCCTCGCTGACTATGGTCTGACCGGACAAGATGGACGGATTCCTCTGCCCGTTTACGAGATCCACGGCAATCATGATGGACCACAGGGCGACACCTTCGTCGTTGACGCCATTATCAATCGCAACAAGCAGCGGCCCGGCGTCCTTCATCTCTCCAGCAACGGACTGCACTATTCATGGGATTGGGGGCCAGTGCACCTCATCAATCTGGGAATCTTCGTTGGCGCAGGCGAACGTCGACGGAAAGATCACCATTACGCACCGCGGGCGAGCTTGGAATTCTTAAAAGCAGACCTCGCTAAGCACGTCGGCGACAGCGGCCGGCCGGTGATTATTTCTCATCATCTGCACTTAGACGCGCCGGAGTACGATTGGCCCGCGGAGGACCTTGCTGCGTACTATGACGCGATCCGTGGCTACAACGTCGTCGCCATATTCAATGGACATACTCACGGCTCACCTCCAAAGCATCGGCGCTGGAATGGCAAACAGATCAGCCCAACGATCGAAGGCATCGACAACTACGATCCCGACGACGCGGGAGCCTCCAAGCTCCACAAAGGCAAGCCCGTCGGCCTCGCTCACGGGTTGCTATACGTCCAGATCATTGATCGCCCAGGCACCCAGCAGGACACGATGCTCGTTCGCTCCTATGTCACCCGAGACAACTGGAAAACAGCCCACTGGGACCGTCTCTGGAAGAAGCCGATCAAGTCACCCGACGACGACGACGCCCCCCGCTAAATCGCGTCTCGCCGATGGTCAACACGCTGTCGCCTGGTGTTCCGCGAATGATCAGACGACAGAACGAAGCTTCGCATCAGGCTTGACCAGCCACCAAGTTGCAACGGGCTCTTCTGCGTCGGTGTTTGAATCGTCTTGGCAAAGCTGGACCTCGATTTTGCACAGCAGGGCCAATGATTGCACTTCAGCGAACGGTTCACCATTTTATGGGGAAACCTGATCCCTGTTTCGTTGTTTCAACAAGAGGACTCCGCGGGCGTCGAGACAGCCAAGCGGAACCGGTATCATGGTAGACGTTGAATGAATGTGGTGCACTCGAAACGGTAATGCGTGTCTTCAATTCCCGTCCCCGCTGTGTTCCACCACACGCTTGTCATGACTTCCCCAAGCTTCCCCCCCAACCTTGAGTTCAAGATGAATCAACGCTGCATTCTTTGTTTCCTACTGGGCGTCTTGTTCGTGACCGGTGCACGGGCACAGCAAGCTGATCGTGCACCGGCCGCTGGTCAGACCCTGCTTGAGAATTGGCTCAAGATGGACAGGGACGGAGATGGAAAGCTTAGCAACGATGAAACAACGGGGCTGATGAAGCGATTCTTCGATCGCAATGATGCGAACAAAGATGGCTTCCTCGATCGCCAGGAACTGGAGGCTTTGCAGAAACGGCTCGCGTCGAATCGGGGACAGTCAACGCAAAACGCCAATCGAAACCGGCAGCAAGGCATGTCCACCGAACAGTTGCTAAAGAACGCACCGGAGGATGTGATCATTGAAGCCGGGATCGCTTATCGCCCGGGAGACAGCAAGGCCTGGCAATTGGACCTTGTCCGCCCCAAAGCAGCCGCAAGTGAGCCTCGCCCGGGGATTGTTTTTGTCCACGGCGGTGGCTGGCGAAGTGGAGACAAACGCGCCGCAACCTTTCTGCGGGGTGCGATCGAGTACGCTCAAAAGGGATACGTGTGCATCACCGTCAACTACCGGCTGACCGGTGAAGCGCCGTTCCCTGCCTGTATAGAGGACGTTAAATGTGCGGTCCGCTGGTTCCGTGCCCATGCCAAGAAATACAACGTCGACCCGAATCGATTGGGAGGCTACGGAAACTCAGCCGGAGCTCACCTGGTCTCAATGCTTGGCTTGTGCCCGCCAGCAGCCAAGCTTGAAGGCGACGGCCCCTACCAAGACCAGTCAAGTCTGTTGCAAGCGGTTTGCGCCTCGGCGACTCCATCTGACTTTGGGCTGTTCCCTCGAAGCCCCCGGGGAGACAGCCGGTTCAAGGGAGAGGCCGATCAGCGTGAGACGCTAATCCGAGCGTGCTCACCGATCACCCATGTGCACCAACAAGCCCCGCCCTTCCTGTTGATCCATGGCACCGCTGATGGCACCGTGAACGTCAAGCACGGCGATGTTTTCGCAGAAGCGTTGAAAAAGGCGGGCGCTGATGTGACCTACATGCGCATCGACGGTGCAGGTCACGGGGTTTTCAACCAACACTCTGATCGCACCAAGCCTGCAATGGAAACGTTCTTCTCACGAACGTTGGGCAAGCAGAAACAGACTCCCTGATGGCCGCAGCTGAAAGGGCGAAATGGGATCAGCGGTAAATTGGCCAGTCGAGGCTTATCTTCGGCGGCGACGGACTCCGGCATACAGTCCCAGGACTGCAAAGACGGCCAGAGAACTCGGTTCCGGGACTGCATTCAGAAGGATCGTTTCAGAAGCATCGGGATACCAGCCAGGCCCTCCCCATCGGGAAAGCACCACCGACTCGGCATGCGTTTCTGGAAGGACGAATCCGGGAATTTCTGGAAGTTCGAATTCACCTGCTCGGATGATCATTTGGTCGCGACCACCTTGGTACAGCGCCCGGACTCGCTGAAAGGTATCGCTAAAGTAGATGCGAGTCTTTGTTCCGGTTCCCAGCAAGAGTGGACCGCTGCTAAGAGTGTCACTGCGGTCGTTGGTCGAGCCAACGTTATGGACAAATGGTTCATCACTCCACGGAATGTTTGCATCAATCTCCAGCGTGCCACCGGTGGTGGCAACCAGATCACTGTCACTGGAGAGGTTGGGCCACCGCGCTGTCCCCAGTCCCGTTTCCCATTCCAGCGTCATCATGAAGGGATCACTATTGGTGGTCATGTCAAAGACCAAGTCATCGCTGATGACTAGTTTGCCAGTTCCATTGGAGATCTCGCCGCTGATATAGATCATTCCAGCACCGGCTCGACTGGTCAAAAGCCCGGCCATTAGCACAGCGACAATCAGTCTCAACGTCAAACGTTGCATGGTGGTTCTCGTTACAGGAAAATGACGATCCGCCGAATCTTTCAGCGAGTCACGAGGTTTTGGGCAACTTCAATGCCAAGCACAACCAGCTCAATCTGCCAGCGGCACAAACATTCACAGCTTCGTGCATTTTAGTGAGAAGAGTTTACTTTTCAACACCAACGGAGCAGACTCTCCTGCTGTTTAGACTTGGTAGACGACTCCCCGACACCCACATAACCGCATCGCCAGCCACAAGAACAATCGCCCCCGCCAGCGCCCCCGCCAGCGCCCCCGCCAGCGCCCCCGCCAACGCCCCCAGCGCCAGCGTCCAAGCCCATTCGGACAGGGCTGTGGTTGCGACACTGGCGAGCATTGAACTCCATCACGAAGAGCAAGCGCAACGGTGACGGAGTTGCACTCGGTCCAAAATTCTGGGGCAGGTCAACGATCTCATGTCGCCCGCTTGGTAGCCAGGAAACTCAGATCGGTGATGTCGTGAAAACCACTGATTGGCGACCAAGTGACGATGCCACGGATCACGACTGGCGCAGGCAGCGCTCCCACTGAGGCGTGCTGCTTCGGCCCGGTGGCTTCGGCCCGGCAATTTGCCTGCGCAGATTCCCTGGTTGCTGCGTCTGCCAGAACACTAACAAGGTGAGCAATCAGATGATTGCGGCATCGGATTGCGTCAGACACGGCAGACGCCCTATCTCCCGGCTTGAGACGCAGATGATGTGCGAAAAATCCACGGCAAGGCTCCACGAGACGGAGATTTCTATCCAACCGGTGATCAGGGTCTGTTAAACTATCAGTCCCACCTGATTCCTACCTATTACTGCTTACCGATCGAGACTCGCCATGCTTGGATTCGGAAGTTTCAAAGCCCAAGACTGTTCGGGCCCGACTCGTCGTAGCTTCATCAAGACAGCCGCGGCGGTGCCGTTCACCGTTGGTTCCACCCACCAGGTGTTGCAGGCCGCTCAAGCGGCGCAGCAAGAGGGCCGCGTCAAGTCCGTGATTGTGCTATGGCTATGGGGCGGCCCCAGCCATATCGACACATTTGACCCCAAGCCGGATGCTCCGATGGAGTACCGTGGACCGTTTGGAACCATTCCCACCAAGACCTCAGGGATGCACTTCACGGAACTGCTGCCGAAAATGGCCTCCCGAAGCGACAAGTTCACGGTGATTCGGTCCATGGTCACCACCAACGGCGGACACCCTGGTGCTGGTACGGTTGGACTGACAGGTTACGAAGAAAATGCCGGTCCGATCCAACCGAACTTTGGTGCCATCGTTGCCAAGGACCGTGGGTCTACCGAAGCCTTGCCTCCTTTTTTCTATGTGGGACGCGGGATTCCTCGCGACTTGCCTCGGCGCATTGAAGGCTACGGTGGCGGGACACTGGGCAAAGCTTATGATCCGTTCTTGGTACGCGCCGACGAACGCGGGCATGTCAGTATTCCACAACTCGATCTGCTGGAAGGCATCACTCCTAAACGCATCCAAAACCGCAAAGCGCTCCTCAATCAACTCGACAACGCTCGTCGGCAACTTGATTCCGCTGGGATTGAACAATGGAATCGAACCCATCAAAGTGCCTACGGATTGCTTGCAGATGCAGAAGCTCGGCAAGCATTTGACTTAACACAAGAATCCGACAAAACACGTGGCCGCTATGGACAGACCACGTTTGGCCAAGGCTGCCTGCTGGCGCGAAGACTGGCCGAGGCCCGAGTCCCCTACATCCAGGTTAACTGGAGCGAATACGTCGAGACCTTTTCGCCCAACTGTGACTTTGGCTGGGACACGCATATTTTCAATTTCGAGTTACTGCAAGACCGACACTGTCCCATTTTGGACCGCGCTTACTCGGCGTTGATCGACGACTTACAAGATCGTGGCATGCTGGACGAGACGTTGCTAATCGCGATGGGCGAATTTGGCCGCACACCTCGAATTAGCAATCGAGCTGCCCGCGAACACCATCAGCATTGCTACTTCTCGATTTGGGCCGGCGGTGGAATCGAACCCGGCAGATGCATCGGAGAGAGCGACCCGCGTGCCGAGCATCCGATCACGCGGCCCATCACCCCCTTACAAGTCGGTACAACGATCGCCGAATTGTGCGGCATTGGAGCCAAACGACGTGCGGAATTGAAGGTGCTTGACGGCGGGAGCTTGATTCATGAACTGGTTTAAACTGCAAACGCTTGCCGGACTCTTGCTGATCATTCACTCGGCTAACCTTCCTGTGGCCGCTGACGAAATCAAACTCACCCACGACGGCAACATCAAACGGGACCCTCTTTTCATTCACGAAGGCAAGACACTGGTCTACAGCTATGACCAGCGTGAAGACCTGATCCGCGCGGTGCAGATCCCAATGGATGATCTGAGCAGTGCCCCCGAACCGCTGTTCGGCGAAGAACGCAGCCATCAAACGGAGATCGCCTTTTCGCCTGATGGTCGTTACGTCTCATTCGATCAGTGCACGGGAAACCTGACCGGAAAACTGGTGATTCGTGACTTGGAGTCTGAAAAGGAGGTGTCCATCTCCCATAGCGGTCGCGGTGCCTACCGCACACCAACGTTCACTCCCGACGGTCAACGCGTGATCTATGCCTTTGCAGAAAAAGGCCCCATGCAACTCTGGTCGGTCAACCTAGAAGGCAAAGACAAGCAACAGGTGACCGAAATCGAAGGCATGACTCACTGGCCCGGATTCACTCCCGACGGAAAACGGCTGGTGTTTTCCAACAGCCGCGAACACAACTACGAAATTTACATCCGCGACACCGATGGCAGTAACGAAACCAGACTGACCAACAACCGGTTGATGGACATTCGTCCACGAGTTTCTCCGGATGGAAAACGCATTTGTTTTGTCAGCACGCGAGATGGCAATTACGAAGTCTACGTGATGAACCTCGATGGCAGCCGAGTCGTCAGAGTCACCAACAACTCCGAACGCGACGACTATCCCAATTGGCATCCCAACAGCCAACAGCTTGTTTATGTCAGTGAGCGAGATGGACAGATGGACTTATATTTAGTCGATGTGCCACCTGCGGAATCAGCCCCGGAGGTTCACACGCGATGAGTTTTGGTGCCTTCTCTCGCCCCTGGGCCATGATTGCCTTGGCGTTCCTTTGTCTCGCCGGCCAAGCCAGCGCTGAACCGGTCATTCACCGCATCGAACCGCTGAACCTGACCATTGGTCAAACCACTCTGGTCACTGTCTTCGGCGATCGCCTGACCCAAGACGGGCGGGAACCGATTCTCTGGTCCAACGCCCCTATCACCTGGACCGTGGCTGAACCAGAGGATCCCAAACAAAGCAAAGACAACTCACGGGAACGACGTTTTTCGGTCACCGTAACCGATCAAGCCTCAGCGGGCGTTTGCGCGATCCGGCTTGCTAACCGTGATGGCATCTCTGCACCGGCGATGCTGTTGCTGGACACCGAACCAACGACAAAAAGCTTGCGACTGGAGAACAATCGTCCCTGCATCCAGACATTCACAGCGAAACAGGGACAAACGTTCTACTGTGAAGCGTGGTCACGGCGTCTGAATCAGGACACCGATCTGATCATGAGCGTCAAGAATGAAGCGGGCACCACCGTAGCCTCCGCAGACGATGACGAAGTCATTGGCTTTGATCCACAGCTCTCGTTTCGAGCGCCGGCAACGGGCACGTACACAGTGGAAGTCCACGACAATCAATGGCGTGGTGGTGGGCAATGCTGTGTCCGTGTCTCATCGAATCCGCTGATCACTTCTGATCCAACGGCAGCCGAGTTCATCACCCAGCAAACCGCGTCCCCGATCCCTCTGGAATTGGAATCCGATCAATACCTGACGGTCACACCACAGACTCGGGCGATCGGTTCCTCTGCCATGTTGCTAATGGAACTGCATAACACCGCTGGGCAGCGAGTTGCCCAGACCGGCACAGGCGACACTTCGGATGAACCGCTACGATTCAAAGTCACGCAAGCTGGCCAATACCAGTTGCATGCTTACGATTTGGTCGAGCGCGTCGGTTTGCCCTTTGACCTCAATATCTCGACGGATCAAGCTCCATTTGTTGTGCAACTTGATGGCGGTTCTAAAGATCGGCACGTGATCAAGCCAGAGGACGAGTTCAAGGTTCGGTTTCGGGTGACAAGATTTCGCTACGACGGGCCGATCACCATCACCTGCCCAGAACTGACACTCAAGGACAACATCATTCCAAAAAAACGCAACGACATCGAAGCCAAGTTGCAACTCCGCTCGCCCGCATCGGCAAACCCGCTGCTAACGTTTCAGTTCCAAGCCACGGCAACCCTGGATGGCAAAACCTATACAACCCCCGTGCGAACACCCCAGCAACTGAAGCGAGTCTCTAAAGGCATCACGCAATGGCCTCCTGGACTCGATGGAACCTGTTTTGCGTTCATCAAACAAGAGGGAGCAAAGAAATGACCATCCAAAAGCTCATTGCCAAGTCAGTGCTCGTTCTTCTGATCGTTGTGTCTGGCACGCCCCTGCAAGCGGAAAACGAACTGCATGAGGAAGCTGATCTCAAGATTGACACGATTCAAGTCGGCCAGCCAGTCAAACTGGTGATCTCCCCGAAGACGTTTACGCTCGATGGAAAACATCAGCAGTTACAGTTGATCGTCACCGGATTGTACGCCGATGGATCAGTGGCCGACCTGACTCGGGCCGCGAGTTATCAGCTGGATCAACCAGAGATCGCGACCGTGAATCAACGCGGCGCCGTGGTTCCCAAGTCCAACGGCGAAACAACGATTCGCGCGAAGGCTGGCGATGCAAGCATCGAAATGAAGCTCGCTGTAACGAACGCAGAGTCACCCGACCCCGTTTCCTTCCACTTCCAAACCCTGCCGATTTTGTCGAAGACGGGCTGCAGCATGGGCGCCTGTCATGGATCACCTCATGGCAAAGGCGGTTTCCGACTTTCCTTGCGTGCCTTTGATCCAAGCCTGGACTACCGCACGATTGTGGAAGAGGAATTTGGCCGCCGTGTCAATCTATTGGAACCTCAGCAGAGCCTGCTTCTAGCCAAACCACGAACTGAAATCGCCCACGGTGGTGGACAGAGGTTGCGTCCCGATGACGTCGAATACCAGCGACTGGTCCAGTGGATTCGGGAAGGATGCCAAGTTGATCCAGAGCCTGCGAGGTGCACGTCGATTCGTTTGGAGCCGGGTGAAGGACGGTTCCTGCGTCGTCCACATCACGTGCAACAGATGCGTGTCACCGCTTATTTCGACGATGGCTCCAAACGTGACGTCACGCACTTGGCGGTCTTTGAATCCTCCGACGACACCATTTGCAAAGTGAGCCGTCATGGGTTGGCAGTGGGACAACGTCGTGGCGAAGTCGCCGTCATCGCTCGCTTTCTTGATCAGATCGAGAGCACGGTCCTGGGCTTCATTGATACGGTGCCCAATTTTGATTGGCAGGCTCCTGAGCCCAAGAGCTATGTGGACGAACTGGTTTACCAGCGTCTGAAACAGTTCCAGTATCTGCCGGCAAAGATCTGCAGTGACGAAGTCTTTCTACGGCGAGTCTCTTTGGATCTGACCGGCCTGTTGCCGTCGGTCGAACAAACGGAGGCCTTTCTAGCCGATCCGTCCTCAGAGAAACGTCCCCAACTGATCGACCAGCTACTGGCATCAGATGAACACGCTCTGTTTTGGAGTCAGAAATGGGGCGATCTGCTGAAACTGTCCACCAGACAAATGGGGCACAGCGGTGTCTTGAAGTTTCACCGCTGGATCAAGCAATCGGTTGCCAACAATCAACCGTATGATCAGTTTGCTCGTGAAATCCTGTTGGCCTCTGGCAGCACGCTCAGCAACCCGGCGGGCAATTTTTATCGCACAGGTTCAGACACCTCCGACATCACTGAATCCACCTCCCAACTGTTCCTGGGAACTCGAATTGGCTGCGCCAAGTGCCACAACCATCCCTACGAGCGTTGGACTCAGGACAACTATTATGGCCTCAGTGCGTTCTTTCATCGTGTGGCGACGCGGCAAACCGGTCGCGGCGATGAAGCGGTGGTTTGGATGCGCCGTGAAGGCGAAGTCAAGCATCCGGTCAGCGGACAACCGGTGAGCCCTTGGTTACCAGCCGCTCAAGAGCACGACTTGGTCTCGCAGTCGACCGATCGCCGAGAGGCCTTTGCTCAGTGGCTGACCTCTGCCGGCAACCCCTTCTTTGCCAAGGTAGAAGTCAATCGCATCGCCGCCTACTTACTGGGACGGGGCATTGTGGAACCGTTCGATGACCATCGGGACAGCAACCCTCCGGCCAACGGACCGCTCCTGGAGGCCTTGGCCAAAGACTTCACCGATCACAAATTCGATCGCCGTCACATCATTCGCACGATCGTGAACTCCAACACCTACCAAGCGACGGCAGAAACCAACCGCTACAATGTCGATGATGCTCGGTTCTATTCGCACTTTCAACCGCGCAGGTTGACCGCCGAGCAATTGCTCGATGCGCTGGGGGAAGTCACGGGAGTGCCAGAGCGGTTTGTCTCGGTGCATCCCGATACAAAAGCAACGCAGTTGCCGGCCCCTGATCTAAAGGAACACAATCGCGGCCAGATTGGAGAGATTGAATTTCTAAAAGTCTTCGGCATGCCGGAACGACAAACCGTTTGCCAATGCGAACGGGGAACCGATTCTAGTCTGGGGCAAGCGCTAGAGCTCTTTAATGGCGGAACCGTCCATCGCATGGTTTCCAGCAAGCAAAACCGAATTCACCGCAGCCTTGCCGCTGGCGAACCTCACGATCAAATCTTAAAGGAACTTTACCTGCGTGCCTTTTCCCGAGCCCCCAATGCTCAGGAATTGCAAATTGGACTGGATTACTTGAGTCGCTCAGAAGATCCAGGCAGCGCGTTGGAAGACATTCTCTGGGCATTGATCAATCAAGACGAATTCCTGTTTCAACATTGAAATGATTTCCCAGATGCCTCCTTTAGTACGACGTTGTGCAGGCTTGACCCTGGCCTGCCTATTGCTTATCCACCCCGCCTGGCAACCCTGCGTTTGCGGCGACGATGTGGTTTCATTCCGTAACGACATTGCACCCGTCTTGATTGCCAAGTGCCAACCCTGCCACGGTCCCAAGAAATCTTCTGGAGACTACCGTGTGGATAGCTTTGAACGCGCCATGGTGGTGGGCGCTGATGAGATCGTTGACCGCATCGAGTCCGAAGATGACGACTTTCGAATGCCACCCGACGGCGACTCACTGCCCAAGCAACAACGAGAACTGTTTGCCCGCTGGCTAGATCAGGAGGCAACCTACGACGACTTGAACCCCAAGGCTTCCTTGATTTCAATCGTGCCCGGCATTCAGCATCCGGCTGCTCCTGGGCACTACCTGCGTTCAATTCCAGTGACAGCGTTGGCATTCAGCAAGAGTCACACAGAGCTGTACGTCAGCGGCTATCGCGAACTGCTGGTTTGGAACATTCCGGAACGAACGCTGACAAAACGCATCCCCAATCTGCCACCACGAATTCGCTGCATCGATATGCACCCCAGTCGCCCTTTACTAGCCGTCGCTGGCGGCATTCCAGGACGCCTGGGAGAGGTCCGCATCATTGACCAAAACACATCGCAGGTCCTGCGAGTTCTGCATCGATCCGATGACATGTGTTTCAGCGCTCGCTTCAGTCCTGACGGCCGCAAACTAGCCACCGCAGGGGCAGATGGCACCGTGCAAGTGTTCGAGACAGACAGCTGGATCCGAACGCATCGTTTTGCCAATCACTCCGACTGGGTGCAGCAGATTACCTGGAATCAAGCCAGCACGCGTCTGGCGTCGGCCAGTCGTGATCATACTGCAAAGGTCTTTGACTTGGAGTCGAATAAGCGATTGACCAGCTACACCGGCCACGACGGCAATGTTTACAGTGTTTGCTTTGCCCCCAAAGGAGATGACGTGTTCTCCGGCGGATCAGATGGAAAGCTTATGCGTTGGCGAGTGGAAGACGGAAAAACCGTCCGAGAGTTTGCTCGCCAACAAGAAGCCGTCTACCAAATCGGATTGCTGCCGCAAACACAGCGGGTGGCGATCGCAAGTGGAGACCCTTACCTGCTGTCGATCATTGCTCATAACGCTGGCGAACCCAAGCGTTTTTCACCCGGTGACACCGAAGGCCAAGCAGCAAACTTGAGCGCTGCAGTCTCGTTCGACGAACGACTGATTGCCGCCGGAGATCGTCACGGGACCGTCCGTGTCTGGACAACGGAGAACCACCAACTGATGGCAGAGTTTGCCGCCCGGCCTGAATAGCCTAAACCAAGACGTCATCGCAGATTCAAACCTCAAACCACGATCCCGCCCTCCGTGGTTTCACTGTGCTGAGTTGGTCCTGTGCTGAGTTGGTCCTGTGCTGAGTTGGTCCTGTGCTGAGTTGGTCCTGTGCTGAGTTGGTCCTGTGCTGAGTTGGTCCTGTGCTGCATTGATCTTTGTGCTCTTCGCGCCCGGGCTGGTTTCAACGCGACGAGATTCGCGGAACATCCCCGACCGCCAGCGGAGCAACACTCAGGGCAGGGCAGTGGATACAATGTGAAGCTTGCTGTGATCCACTGAACTGGAAAGCAAACCGCCCCAACAGAAAATGGAATCGTTGCCACAGCAACCGCTCGCAATCACTTCCCTGCCGTATCAGCTCACTTGATGGTTGCTTGTTTATTTTGGGCCTCACGATGCAACGTTGCCAATTGTTCCAAGGCAAGACGAAAATGAGAAGCATGTCACGAACGATTCAATCGGCGATTCGCATCATAGCAACTCTTTTAGCATGGACACTGCTGATCGGCAGTGTCAGGGTAGCCGATGCGCAGCAGAACGCAGCAGACAGCGTCGCCAAATCCGAGACCGAGTCCATCCCTGACGAAGCTGCTCGACGGGCTGATGCAGAGAAGACCTTCAAAAAGAACGTTTCTCAATTCGTCAACAAATACTGCGTCGATTGTCATGGCACGCGACCCGAGGCTGGTATCAATCTTCGCTCGGCACTCAATACGCCGGGGGCTGCATCGTCCGCCCTGCATTGGAAAAAATCCGTCGCCAACGTCAAGGTGCACGACATGCCGCCGCACGACGCCGCGCCACTGCCAAGCGACGCGGAGCGTCAACAATTCATTCAGTGGATCGGCAAGCTCAAGTATCTGGCCCCGCGCGATCCTGGCACCTTTGTCATTCGTCGTCTCAACAAAGTTGAATACGGCAACACGCTGCATGACCTGTATGGCGTTGACACATCGATCGCCAGCAGCCTGCCGGACGAGGTCGTTGGGGAAGGGTATCTCAATTCAATCTCTCCGTTGCAATCAGAGCGGTTCCTTGAAATTGCCAACAAAGTCGTTGGTCAAGTCATCGCCCCCGAGGGAAAGGCTCCCACGGCCGTTCAACAGCGTCTGTTTGGAACACTGCCTGCTGAGGGCACTGAGCTTCGTCAAACAGCCCGAAACATTGCTCGTTCTCTGGCTCGCGATGCTTACCGAAGGCCGCCCACCGAATCAGAGTTGGATGTCTTGGTAGAGATCTTCGATCTTGGCCAAGAGCATGACTTAAGCGAGATCGATTCACTTGGGCTGATGTGGAAAGCGGTTCTCGTCTCTCCTCAATTCCTGTTCATCACGCCCGCTGCAAGCGTCGACTCGAAAGAATCAATCGTGCCGCTAGACGACTATCAGCTAGCGTCTCGCTTGTCTTACCTGCTGTGGTCCGCGCCGCCTGACGCCGAGCTTTCGGCGCTCGCTGACAAGGGACAGCTCCACAACCCCGAGGTACTGCGAAAGCAAGCCGAACGTCTGCTGATGCATCCTCGTTCCCGAGCCCTCTTTGACGGCTTTGGTGCCCAATGGCTGGGGATCGGCCAGCTTGAACAGCAAACGTTTGACCCGGAAGTCTTTCCGCAAATGACGCCAGCATTGAGCCAGTCGATGGTGGATGAAGCACGTTTGCTTTTCCAGAACATCGTGCAAGAGAACCACACTATCTTTCGCTTTGTCGATAGCGACTACACTTTTTTGAACGCGTCGCTGGCGAAACTTTACGGGCTGAATCAAGCGATTGAAGGTCAGCAGATGCGACGGGTCAAGTTAGCCAACCCCAATCGCGGCGGCATCATTGGCATGCCAGCCACACTGGCCTCCACTTCCTTTCCCAACCGGACCAGCCCCGTGAGACGCGGCGTCTGGGTGCTGGAGCAAGTTCTGGGAGAACGCGTGCCTCCGCCTCCGCCAAACGTTCCCGAGCTTGATGACCTGAAACAGGAAAACCTTGATGGCTTGACCCTGCGTCAACAGACCGAGCTCCATCAATCAGAACCGACTTGCGCGAACTGTCACAAGGTGCTCGACCCGATTGGATTTGGGTTAGAAAACTTTGATGCAATCGGACGCTGGCGAGCAACTTACGACAACGGACTTGCCATTGATGCGACCGGACAGCTTCCGGCAGGAGAACGTTTCGCCACTCCCGCGGAACTGAAACGGCTGCTGGCAAACCGCAAAGCAGACATCGCTCGAAACCTGACCGAAAAATTGATGGCCTACGCACTTGGCAGACAACTGGAAGGCTATGACGAAATCGTCGTCGACAAGCTCATGCTTAAGATGGCTGAGGACGATTATCGCATGCGGACGATGATCACCGAAGTCATCACCTGTTATTTGTTCACGCACCGTAAAGTCAAAGGGTAAAGACTATGGACCACTCGTCGTCGATCAATCGTCGTGCGTTGCTCAAGAACGCTGCGTTAAAGGGAGCTGGCGTTTCACTCGCACTTCCGCTGATGAATTCGGTCAGCTGGGCTGCCGGTGCCAAGCCTGCCAAGCCGCCTGTCAGACTCGGCTTTATGTACATGCCTCACGGCGTGATCATGGACGAGTTCTGGCCTAAGAATCCGGAGTCGTTTCTCAAGTCACCCCCGCCAGCGATTGCATCACTGCGACCGATCCTGGATCAATGCTTGATGATGAAAGGGATTTCGGGCGTACCGATCACGCCTTTCAGCGGTGCCCCACACGCACTGGAGCTATCGACCTGGCTGACGGCACAACTGCCGGACGCAGATACCCGTGGCCGCGTCAATATCGCCATCTCTGCTGATCAAATCATGGCCAACTACGTGGGCGCGCACACGCTGTTGCCCTCGCTCGAACTGGCGACCATGCCGCAAACGTGGAAAGAGAACCAAGCCGGGCTTCACGAAGCCTACTATTCCCATTGCAGTTACCGCTCCCCGACTCAGCCAGTCCCCGCAGAGACCGATCCTCGGAATGTACTCAACAGACTGTTTGGCAAGAGAGGAAAAGCGGGACAGGTCAGCGAGGCGAATCCGCTGGATCGCAAAATGCTAGATCGCGTGCTTGACGGCGCACGCGACCTGCGCCGAACCCTGGCAAGCACCGACCAACAGAAACTGGATCAGTACCTCGACAGTGTGCGTGCCGTTGAACGACGGATTGCTGCGATTGAGCAACGACAGCAAGAAGCTGCATTAGAAAAAGCCGGCGTTCGCGCTTCCAAACGCGCTGCGAATGATTCGCCGCCCATCGAAGTCAAGATTCCTGAAGGAGAGAAACGCAGCGAATACATGCAAGTCATGTGCGATTTGACGGTACTGGCTTTTCAAACCGACACCACGCGGGTCAGCACGTACATCGGGTCGACACCGAATGGCGTGTCGTATCCGGAACTGGGATTCACTGACAAACACCACTCGCAAACTCACCACAAAAACCGCCAGGAGATGGTTCAAAAAGTCGCAGCGATCACCAAGTTTAATATCGATCAGTTCGCCTACATGGTTAATAAGATGGCAAGTCTTCGCGAAGCGGATGGCACGCTGCTGGACAACTGCATCATGATGTGGGGATCGGGCCTGGAAGACGGTGACAAGCATAGCCGCAAGAACTTGCCATTCATCGTTGCCGGTCGTGGTGGCGGTGCCATCAACACCGGTCGTTTTCTAAGCGATGTGAACGGCAATCAAGGTGATTTGCTGACAACGCTGCTCGCCTGCGCCGGCATCCCGCTGGATCGTCCTATCGGCATCGCAACCAAGCAAATTCCTGGAGTCGCTGCGAACGGCTAAGCACCAGTGACCGTCAGGCCGGAGTGTAAAAGAACGCAACTTTTTGACGTTTTGCGCGTAACCGATCTCTGAATGGCGTTATTTCCTAATAGCCGTTCCAAAGCTCCCCCCGTTTGCCGCGCAACATGTCCGATCATCAGCTTGAATTTGTCCAACTGCTGACCTCCCATCAGGGAAGGCTGTACGCCTATGTCATTTCGATGCTGGGCAATCCGGATCAGGCTCGCGATGTCATGCAGGAAACCAATGCCGTCCTCTGGCAGAAGTCAGACGATTTCCAGTCAGGCACCAACTTTGCCGCCTGGATGATGCAAACGGCCTACTATCAAGTCATGGCGCATCGACAAAAAATGAATCGAGAGCGTCTGGTGTTTGATGACGCAATGACTGCCGAGTTGGCCGAGGTGGCTGCCCAGCGCAACGACTTGATGGAACAACGCCATGCTAAGCTTCAAGACTGCTTGGCGAAGCTATCGGACACCCATCGCGACCTGATTCGAGCTCGATATCAAGACGGTTTTGAATTGGCTGTGATCGCGCAAACGATGAACCGTAAAACCAATGCGATCAAGCAAGCTCTGTTTCGCGCGCGTGCCGCGTTGATCGATTGTGTAAAGCTAAATTCCGATGACGCTCTTACCGGAGGCTCATCATGAGCGCCCGCGATTCCGATTCGGAACTACAACGACTGTTGACCGAGCTGTTCGATGGAGCACTCGACAACGATTCAGCAACACGGTTGCAGCAGCGACTAAGCACCGATGCGGATGCGCGGGGCTTGTATTTGGATTATTGCGAAATGCACGCCGCGCTAGCCTGGGAACACGGGCAAGTCATTGTGGACATCGAACCGGTAGCGGTGCCGCCAGAACCCTGGCGTCTTCGCGCGTCAATGATTTGGCTGGCCGCGATGGCTGCATCGTTACTTCTGATCGGTGCTGCGTCTTGGTGGCTGGACGACACCCATGCGGTTCCATCTGGGCCGGCAATTGCCTCGATTGAGCAACGGATTGACGCCAAAATTGTCGCTGGCGGACAGGAATGGAATCGCGACGCACTTTGCAAGGGCAGCTACGACTTGCGTCAAGGATTGTTGCAAGTCAAATACAACACCGGCGTGACGGTCTGCATTGAAGCTCCCGCTCAGTTCGAGGCGATCAGCGCCGACCGTTTAGTGCTTCATTCAGGGCGAGTGTCGGCCAACGTGCCGGCCGAAGGCATCGGCTTTACAGTGGAAACACCTGAGGCTGACGTTGTCGATTTTGGCACCGAGTTTTCCGTCGAAGCTGGCACGGGCGAAAGTGAAGTGCATGTCTTTGATGGACACGTCCAGGTTCAGCCAAAGGCCTTGCCCGACCAGCCAACAGAAACCGTGGACTTGCGAACCGACCAGGCAGTGCGAATCGCCGATGCGACGCACCAAGCATTTGGCATCGATTTGGCGAAAGACCGATTCATCCGCAGCTTTGTCGAACCGAAAGTCCAGTACGTTGAAGCAGTTCGTGCGCTGAATCCCACCGCCTACTACCGGATGCCGATTCGCCAACGGGGCTTGCTGTGTTCCCCCGCAGACTACTCAGGCCAAGTGCTAATCGGCGAAGGCCAACGGCCAGCATGCGCCCCTGGTTTTGTTGGAAGCTCTCTCCGGGTAGGCGGCAGGTCGATCGGGCGTGGCGCACGGGTTGAGAATACTCCAGAGATCGGCAGCCAGTTCACACTGATGGCGTGGGTCTACGCGGACGGGCGGCCAAACAACGCGATCTTGGCAACAAATGTGACGAAGAAGAGGGGATGCTTTGAATGGACATTGGACGACAAAACCGGACGATTGAAGATTCGTGTTGATAACCAAAACGGGGACGCAGTAGAGTGTTTTGATACAGAACCGATCAAGCTGCAGACCTGGCAGCACTACGCGGCAACTTGTGATGGCAAGATACTGAAATTATTTCGTGCCGGTCGGATGATTGATTCCAAACCGTGCGTTCCAATCAGCAAACAAGCTAGCCAACCGCTTTACTTCGGAACGAATTGGCGTGGTAAACACTTATGGGAAGGTCGCATCGACGAGTTTGCGATCTTCGATTACGCCGTTAGCGAAGAACAAATGAAAGAGTTGCTTTAATGTTTGCACTGACTGCCAAACAAACAAAGCAATTGCCAGCCAACTCTCCGCGAGAATCCACTGCAACGACGGTGGGCGCGGACAAGCAAACAAAGTCTCGCCAAGGAAAACGATCCACTCGATGAATCCAGAAACTTGATGAACAATCTGGCTGAATGAAATCCTGTGTTCAACAAAGCATTTTCCGCACTGCGAAAAGAACTGGAACTCCAAGCCATGCGAGGTCATCCGCTTGACATCAATGATGTTCGGCGCGATCTGCACGAGCGGCAATCATCTCAAAAACGTCTTCAACAGGACCGACCGAGATCAGTCTGGAAGCCTTAGTCAGCAAGAGACCACAGCCTACGTTCGAAGTGTCACTCATGGAAACCGGAGCAGCAAAACAAAACGCAAACGGGACTAGATCCTCCCACTGCACGTCAGCTCTGATCGAAAATGTAATTCAACTCCTCTTTCAGTTCACGCCATCGGCTTGGACCGCAACATCACCTAAAGAACAGTCATGAAAACTCGATCCATCCTTTACGCATTGGGCCTCAGTTGGTTCGCCGTCTCCTCGGTCACCTGGGCTGGCGAACAACCCAACATCGTCATCATTCTGACCGATGATCAAGGCTATGCCGATGTTAGCTACAATCCGGAATCACCACCGGAAGTCAGCACACCCAATATCGATGCCCTGGCACAGTCGTCGATCGTCTGCACTCAAGGCTACACCAGCGGACACGTCTGTTCACCGACGCGTGCCGGACTGATGACTGGCCGCTATCAGCAGCGATTTGGAATTTACACGGCGGGCGAAGGAGGCTCCGGAGTTCCCCTTGATGAGATCTTCATCCCTCAACGGTTGAAGCCAGCGGGTTACGTCTCGGGGGCCTTAGGGAAGTGGCATCTCGGACTGACAAAAGAATATCACGCCATGAATCGCGGGTTCGATGAGTTCTATGGCTTCATGGGACGCGGCGCCCATCCGTACTTCGATCACTCTGACATGGAGCATCCGATCTACCGTGGACTCAAACCAATTGAAGAAGAAGGCTACCTGACCACTCGCATCACCGAGGAAGCCGTAGATTTCATCAATCGCCACAAAGAAGACCCGTTTTTTCTCTATGTGGCCTACAACGCAGTTCACTCCCCACCAGAAGCGCCCGAAGAAGACATCAAGCACGTGACCGGCGACGAAACACGCGACACGCTGATGGCGATGATCAAGCATCTTGACATGGGAGTCGGGGAAATTGTCAACTCACTGAAGCAGAACGAGTTGTTTGACAACACGCTGTTGATCTTTCTCACCGACAACGGTGGTTCAGGTGCAATGCATGCGAATAACGCTCCACTTCGCGGCTTCAAACAAATGGACTACGAAGGCGGAATTCATGTGCCGTTCATCGTCTCTTGGCCAGCTCAACTCGAAGGTGGGAGCACCTGCGACGTTCCCGTCTGGTCCATCGATTTGTTTGCCACGGCTCTCGATGCGGCGGGGCTTCCCATGCCAGCGGAAAAACCTCTGGACGGCAAAAGCATTTTGCCCGCACTCAAAGGTGAAACCGACAAGCTCCACGACGAGTTGTACTGGAGCTCTGGGGGCGCGAACGGCAAGTGGGCCATACGCAGTGGAGACTGGAAACTGGTGGCGGTGAAAAACCAACTTGAACTCTTTGATCTCGACAAAGACCTCAGCGAAACGACCAACCTCGCCGCAAAACATCCGCAGGTGGTTGCTCAACTGAAGGACAAATACAACGCCTGGCTCGACGAGATGGCAGCACCGGTCAGCAAGCAAGCCAAACGCTGGAATCCTGATGCCAAATCACCGAGTAAAAAGATGACCAAAGAGGAAAGGAAAGCAGCACGCGAAAAAGCAAAAGCTGCTCGCATCAAAGCACGCGAAGCACAGAAGAGCAGCGAAACGTCTGAATCCTCCTAATGCCTTTGTCTGTCGCAGTCACTGTCTTTCGCGTTCACTCCCCCACACTTTCTTTCAGCCACCGGTCTCACCGTGAAAACGCTCCTTGCACTTTCCACACTCTGCTTTCTAACCGTGATTTCGACAACGACTCGGGCGGAGCGGCCAAACATCATCATGTTTCTGATTGATGATCAGAACCCCTCAAGCATCGGGGCGTTTGGAGGCGACACCTACACTCCGAATCTGGACCGCATGGCAGCCGAAGGCATGAAGTTCACGCGTGCCTATGTCAGCAGTTCGGTTTGCACTCCCTCGCGATACAGTTTCCTGACCGGTCGCTTTGCTGGCAACTCCCATAGCAAGCTCTATCTCGACGCTGTAGGCGGCAAAGAGAACCAAGGGCTTCCGAATTTTAATGTCGCGTTGGAACGCGATAAGATGAACGTGGGAAATGTTCTCCGCGAGGCTGGCTACACAACAGGGTTCGTAGGAAAATTCCATCTTAACTCCAAGTTGGATTTCCCAGAGTTCTACAAAGGCAAAGGCGGCTGGAGCGACATCCCCAAAGACGCCAGCCCTGGCCCCGAAACGTCGGCTCAGTTCAAACACAACGAACGCTGGATGCGCCGTTACCTCAACACCCTCGGATTCTCTTGGGCGAAGAACGTCTATCCAGAAAACATTCACTCACCCTATTCGATGCATAACCCAGAATGGACTACGGTGGCCGCTCTGGAATTCATTGAAGAGAATAGGGACCGTCCGTTCTACCTGCATCTGTGCAGCACACTACTGCATGGGCCGGATGGATCCTGGCGGAAATCAATGGATCACCCGCTGGTGACTGGGGAAGGGCAGGTTGAAAGTCTTCCAGAAGTGATGACGCCCCGCGCGGAGCTGCTCCAAACCATCGCTGAAAAGGGACTCGATCCCGACAGCCATGTCGCAGGCGAGGCGTGGATTGACGACTCCCTGGGTGCGATTCTGCGAAAGCTCAAGGAACTTGGCATCGACGACAATACGCTGGTCGTTTTTGCGCCCGATCACGGTCGCGATGGCAAAGCATCTGTGTTTTCACACGGTGGTTGTCAAGTGCCCATGATCATGCGGTGGCCGAATGAGATTCCCGCGGGACTGGTCTGTGAAGAGCTGGTGCAGAACATCGACTTGGTGCCTACTTTTTTCGAACTGGGTGAAGCCAAGAAGCCCGACTCGTACCGAATCGATGGCCAGAGCCTTCAACCGCTTTTCAAAACCGGAACAGCCGACACGTGGCGGGATCATCTGTACTTGGAAATGGGAGCCGCGCGTGCAACGGTCACCAAAGACTGGTCGTACATCGCCGTTCGCTACACCCAGGAACAGATCGCTTCCATCAAGAAAGCTTCGCTGCAGAACTTACCCAAATCCATGTCCTACATCGGACGTTTAGGCATCGGAGTCCGAGGCGCCGACCACCCCGGCTTCTTCGACGAAGATCAACTCTATCACCTGAAGCGTGATCCCAAAGAAATGGAGAACTTGGCTGGCAATAGAAGTAGCGCAGGTCGCCTACGCGAAATGCAATCTTTGATGCAACAAGACCTTGAATCGATCGGTCGGCCTTTCGGAGAATTCATTCCGGGAAAAAACACCACTGAACCCGGCCAATTGAATGAGCAGATTGATCTGGTGAAACAACTTGAAATCAAGGGTAAAACGGTGACGGTGCCAAACGCTCTGCGCAACGAATCCGATGCCAGCGATGAGTCGACGGATCAATCGACTGGGGACGACAAAGCCAAGCGAAAAGCGGAACGCGAAGCGCGCCGGAAGACGCGTCAAGCGACTCGATCAAACAACCAGAACGATTCAGAGAACTGAACCAAAGCATGATCGCTGATGCAGACGACAGCATCTGAGAAGACAACGATCGGATGGAACGGCGGTTGACAACCAAATGAACACCGCTGGGCCTTCGCCGCTGGGCCTTCGCCGCTGGGCAGCGAAGCGCAAGCCGTCACAAGCTTGCCACTGATTCGATTGAAACGCGATCCGCTCTTTACGGAGCGATTTTCACCAAACTTGCTTCAGCATTGATTCGTGATGTTGAGGCGGTGTCGATAATCACGTCTAAGCGATCATCGACGCGTACTCGGGTTGCTCCCAGCAATTGACCATGGTGTTCGTTGCCACTGAGATCTTCCACTTGGTCGTCGCGTTGAGCGCTAAAACGATAGAGCGCCAACGTGTCATCATCGGAGTCAAACATTCCTTGGGGCTGGTACTGGACCCCATAACGGGCAACCGCCTCAAACGCTGACCCACACTGGCACGAGTTCCTGTACGATGGAAGCACCGGAGCACAGTTCTTTGACGACGATTCCGATGGAGACGCTGATCGCGTGGTGCTGCACTACGTCGATGGCGGACGCGGCGATGATGACTTGGTAACCAATGGAACCATTGCCAATCTCGGAGCTCCAGGGGTCACACTGAACCAAGCGCCAACCATCGAAGCACAGGGCTTCGAGATCCTGGAGAACGCAACGGCAGTCGGGACCGTGATTGCCGATGACGCAGATCTTCCCGACGAAAGCTTGTCCTTCGAAATCTCCGGCGGAGCGGACGCAGATCAGTTCTCCATCGATGCCGACGGACAACTCAGTTTCAATGCTGCACCAGACTTTGAAAACCCAGCGGATAACGATGGCGACAACACCTATGAAATCGAAGTCCAAGTGACCGACGCTTCGGGGGCCAGCGACACCGCAACCGTTAGCGTCGTTGTCAACAACCAAACCGCAATCATCAGCGGACAAGTTTTCATTGATGTCGATGCAGACGGTGCCTTCGATGTCGGATCGGACAGCGCCATGGACGGTGTGGCCATCGATCTGATCATGGGCAACGAAGTCCTCGCTAGCGACGTCACCGAACTGGGCGGCGTGTTCGCCTTCGAAGTGGCCGACGAAATGGCAACCTATCACCTTTTGCAGCATCAGCCGTCCGGGGTTGCCGATGGGATCACCGTCCTTGGGGATGCTGGTGGCACCGTCATCAGCAGCAACGAAATGCAGGTCACGCTGACCGGTCAAGACGCTTCGGATTACATGTTCACCGAAACCGGTCAGGGAATCCAGCAGGGCGATACGGCCCCCATCTGATTCTGGCTCAGCCGACGCGGCCGAAGCCTGATCAAGCAAGGTGGACAGGAACTTGTCAACTGGCTGAACGACAACTTCAGCAACATCTTTGGTGACTCCTTCAGCACCGCCGAAGAAGTGGCCACGTTCTACCGTCGCGAATTCTTTATCAAGAAGTTCCGCGGCCAGAGCCTCCGAGAGCTGTTCCGCTCATCACCCAAAGCCGACGCTCAATTCATGGCAACTGCGTTGTCCACGTTCTTCACCAATCAAACTCTGGCCGGGAACGCCGCCACTCGCTATGGGTTTAATGTCACCGGCACCGGACTGGGAAGCAAACTCGTCAATGTCGGAGACAGCGGCGAAGCCTTTGGAGTTCAAGACGGCACCAGCATGACCGTCATGTCGCTTCTGTTGGCAACCAACACCCTGACCGGCGTGGACGATGATGATGACGACAATCATTACAGCTACATCTACGACACCAACGGTGATGGCATGTTGGACGAGACTGAAAAAGGCCTTCGCGACCTTGCCAATCAGATCTATCGCCGCATCAATCACAGTGGGAGTTAAGGTTAAACCCACGAGAGCTGGATCTGGCAACCAACGCGGGGAGACCCAATGGTGACGCCAGCGCAATAGCAGAAACCAAGGTCAACACGACGAGCACGAAGTCGGAAAACGAGCCGACTGTGCTGGTTGGGGCGACCTTTCAGCGATGTGTCTGCGGGCTCCATTGTCCTGCTGCTTCCATTGTCCTGCTGCTTCAAGTGTCCTGCGACTTGCTGTGTCAGTGGGCTTCACGAGTGACTCACAAGCGTTCAGAATGTGCGAGGCGTCTTTGAACCGGTCCCGTATCCGTTTTCGGCTGCGTGGTGACGGACGGTTGCCTCAAACACTCTTGCCAACCAGGATTCACTTTGCCCTCTGCCTCAAGTCAAATCGTTGCCCAGCGCCGACCCTGTATCGGCGTTGTCGGCGGGATGGGTGCCATCGCCACCTGCTACGTGGTCGAGACCATTCTGCGGCGCAGTGGCGGGCAGACCGATCACACGTACCCTCGCACGTTGGTTGATTTTAATTCGACGGTGCCCAGTCGCACCGAAGCGATTTTGGGTCATGGAGAATCACCTGCGGCGGTGGTTTCGCAAAGCTTGCAGACCTTGGCGGATGCCGGTGCAACGGTGCTGGGAATCGCCTGCAACACGGTTCATCATTTTTTGCCGAGCATGACGATTCCTTCGGGTGCCGTCTTTGTAAACATCGTTGAAACGGCATTGTCTGAAGTCACGCATCGCTGGGAAAACTCACGAATTGGGCTGTTGCAGTCACCCGGTGCAGCCCGTGTGTGTTTCTGGAGTGAGGCGTTGTCGACCTGTCCTCAGGTGGATGTCGTGACGGCCACCCCGGAGCAGCAGTTGGCTGTGAACGAGGCAATTGAGCGTGTGAAAGCCGGCCGACCGGTCGCCGCAGATCTGGTCCGCGAAGTCGCGAAGCAGATTCAGCAAATGGAAGTCGATGCGGTGTTGGTGGGCTGTACGGAACTTTCGATGGCATTCGAAAACAAACTGCCCGTTCCCAGCATCGACACGACTGATTTGTTTGCCAAAGAACTGATTCGTGTCTGGCACCAGCAGCAGCAAACGCCAGAGCCCTAGCACCGCCTCGTTCGCCGGCAATGCCCTTGCCGGCAATGCCCTCGCCATGATCGAGCGAAGTACGATCCGAGTGAGGACAACCGCACGCGAACCTATCACCATTCATCGAGCATCAAAAGGCCTGGCGAAATGGTGTTTCAAACCAACCGACAAGACGATGCGTCTTTCAACGCCAGGCCGAGCACGCATTTTTCTTGACGGCCCAAAAAATGCCGTCGTTTGCACGATCACTGATTGTGGATTTAGTATACTTCAGATGGTTTGGTGGCGCCATCCAACTGGATAGCCGACGGGCGCCAAAGCTCTCGGCTATCATTCCTGCCTGACAACCTTCTCTTGGTGGCCGCTAGCGGTACGCAGAAGCCTGCCAGCAAATGCTAACGGTCTTGCACCAATCTTATCCCAGTGTATTCCTTGCGACCATCGATCAGGCCGATGTACCGCAGGACAGAGAACGTGTCTCGTTCGCGATCATCGATAGAACATGCAATGACGAATCAACCAGATGACATTCAGGCCGTGGAAAGACTCGGCCAAGCAAGGGATGCAATTGTCGGCGAACTGCGCAAGACCATCGTTGGGATGGACGATGTCATCGAGGAGATGATGATCGCGATCTTTTCACGCGGGCACTGCCTTCTGGTAGGCGTGCCAGGACTGGCCAAAACCTTGCTGGTCAGCTCGCTAGCACAAACCATGTCGCTGTCATTTAAACGCATTCAATTCACTCCTGACCTGATGCCTTCGGACATTACCGGCACGGAATTATTGCAGGAGGATCCAGAAACGCACGCGCGGCGTTTTCAATTTGAAAAAGGACCGATCTTTACCAATCTATTGCTTGCCGACGAAATCAACCGGACCCCGCCCAAGACACAGGCGGCGCTGTTAGAGGCGATGCAAGAGAAACGCGTTTCCTCAGGCGGAGAGGACTACAAACTAGACGAGCCGTTCTTTGTGCTCGCGACGCAAAATCCTATCGAACAGGAAGGCACGTACCCGCTTCCCGAGGCGCAACTCGATCGGTTCCTCTTTAATGTTCTGGTCAAGTACCCCACGCGATCGGAGGAGCTTGACATCATGAAGAGCATCACCACCGATAGCGAGCCCGAGTTGAAAGAAGTGGTCGATGCCCCAACGATCATTGAATTCCAACATCTTGTCCGGCGCATCCCGGTGGCCGACCATGTGTTTGAATACGCAGCGTCGATCGTCCGGGCTACCCGTCCCAACGAACCGGATGCCCGTGACTTTATCAAGCAGTTTCTGGCTTGGGGCGCCGGCCCGCGCGCATCGCTTAATCTCATCCTGGCTGGCAAAGCGCGTGCCGCACTGCAGGGGCGAACCCACGTCGCAATCGAAGACATTCAGAAGGTCAGCCTGCCGATCTTACGCCATCGTATTGTCCCCAGCTTCGCCGCTCGATCCGCAGGCATGACTCCCGACGCGTTGATCGAACGGTTATTGGAGGCCATTCCTGCCGACGAGAAGCTCTACGCCAAGAGCGCTAGCTAATCTGG
Source organism: Stieleria bergensis (assembly GCA_007745635.1). GTDB lineage: Bacteria > Planctomycetota > Planctomycetia > Pirellulales > Pirellulaceae > Stieleria > Stieleria bergensis. Next base: position 2,560,374 of record CP036272.1, on the reverse strand, counting down.
ACTGGGACAAACACATGTCAGAGCATTTGAACCGAGTCCACTATCTCAAGCCGGAGATGCTTCACCAGCTTGATGACCTGGAAATGATCGCCCGTGAAGTTGTTGAGGGTCTGCGAGTTGGCAGCCACCGCAGTCCCCTGCGCGGTTTCAGCACGGAGTTTTCTCATCACCGTCAGTACGCCCCCGGCGACGCGATTCGCGACATTGATTGGCGTGTCTACGGGCGAACCAGTCGATACTACACCAAGCTCTACGAAGCGGAGACAAACTACGACTGCACGATCTTGATCGATGGCAGCGCGTCGATGACGTATGGCTCCGCAACGGTCAGCAAGCTGGAATACGCCAAGTACCTGGCCGCCTCACTGGCCTACATTGTGCTCAAGCAGCGTGATTCTGTTGGCCTGTCTGTGTTCGATTCAGAAGTACGGGCCTACCTGCCACCACGCTCGTCAATGAACTTATTGGTGCAACTAGATCGTCTGCTGCATGAGATCAAGTCAGAGCCGCGCACCACGATTGCCAAACAACTGCACGACATCGCATTAATGATGAAGCGCCGGTCCGTGGTTGTCGTGATTTCAGATTTTTTTGCCGATGTGAACGACATCATGTCCGGACTGGATCACTTACGACATGATGGCCACAACGTCATCGTTCTCCATACACTAGATCCTTACGAGCTATCCTTTCCGTTCAAAGGGACTTGGCAATTCGATGGTCTCGAGCAAGAAGAACCTCTGACGACACAGGGTGAACGGATCCGCGAAGACTATTTGCGGCAGTTCAACCGCTACCGCGAAGCATTTCAAACCGCGTGTGGTGGCAGTGGAATCGAGTACGCACTTGTCGAGACATCCCGTCCGCTTGATGGCGTTCTCAGTGAATTCTTCCATCAGAGAGAGGCGATGCTCTCTGGATCAGCGATTGGGGGGCGAACATGACGTTCCTCAACCCGCTGCTACTGATCGGCGCCTTGGGGTTGGCGTTACCAATCCTGGCGCACCTCATCAACCGACAACAAGTCCAGCGTACGGACTGGGCCGCGATGCAGTTCCTCAATCGCAGCATTCGTGTCCGTTCGCGACAGATCCGCCTACGTGACCTGTTGTTATTGCTAATGCGATGCCTTGCACTTCTGCTCCTGGTCATTGCGCTCGCGCGTCCCGCCACCACCGGTGAAGGTTTTGCCTGGCTGCCTGGCGAAACAAGGGCTGGCGTGGTGATTGCAATCGATGGGTCCTTCAGCATGCAACATCGTGACGGGGATGCCTCACGGTTTGATCGAGCGTTGGAGCTCACGAGATTCATTGGCGAACGCCTTCAGCCCGGCGACCTAGTCTCGCTGGTTCTGTTGGGAGGGACGCATCGCGTCGTGCTGCGCAATGCGGCCTATGATCCAGCTCGGTTCGCGAAAGCCATGGAGGATTTGCAGCCGACCCCACAAGTGTTGGACCTAGAGAGCGTTCCCAAGCACCTCGCTGCACTGGTCGATGAGATGGACGCGATCCAGAAAGAGGTCTACCTGATTTCTGACATTCAAACGCGTCATTGGGAGCGGACTTCGGTTCCCTTGCGTGAATCCTTGGTCCAACTCGGGCACTCAGCGAAAGTGTTTCTGATCCCCGTCTCTGGGTCTGCTGAGAATTTGGCCGTCACGGATCTGGACTTCGTCTCGGGCTTTTTGCGCAAGGACGCCGTTGCTCGCTACCGGGCCACGGTGAACAATTTTGGCGAAAGCCCCGCGTCAGAGGTTGAAATCCGGTGCCGGGTGGAAGGTGTACAGATCGACACCAAACGAATTCCAATGATTGCTCCCGGACAATCCGAGACCGTGTCACTGTTTGTACCGTTCTATAACGCTGGGCCAAAGCGAATATCAGCGGAGGTCACCGATGCTTCGTTGGCTGTCGATAACGTCTGCCGCGTCGTTGCCTCCGTGCGTGAGCGTGTCTCGGTCTTGTGCTTTGATGGTTCCGGTGGCGATGCGAGCCGTCTCATCAAAGCTGGCTTGCTAGCGCGTCCCACCGGTGCCGAAGACGAAGGGTACTCGGTTCGCACCGTTCAATGGCCCGCCTTTCCTGTCGGAAGCCTCGACGCCTTCGACGTGATCGTGTTGACCGACGTTCCGGAAATCACGGCGGAGCAAGCAAAGAAGTTGCTGCAATTTGTTCGCCAGGGCAACAGCCTGGTTTGGTTCGCGGGCGAAAGTGTGAAGGCTGCCGCATGGAACAAGCTCGCCGAAGAAAACAGTGTCCCTCTACTGCCGGCTAAGCTTGGCCAGACCGTTGACACTCGAGACGAGTTAGGTGTCGGTAAGCCACTTGCTCCCACGCTGCCTGATCATGCGTTAACCCGGCCGTTGGCATCATTGCCAGAAGATCTGCTTAGCGAAACACGCTTTCTGAGACAGATTCAGGTTGAGCCCACTGACAGCAGTTTCCCCGTATTGAGTCTAGCCGGTGGTGGCTCGCCCGTTTTGTTGGAGCACTCTCTTGGCCGCGGCCATGTTTTTCTATTCACGACGTCGGCCAACAATGACTGGAACAACATGGCATTAACGCCTGTCTTCCCGATGCTGATGCAGCAGATTGTGACGCACTTAACGGGGAGGGAGTTTGAACAACCGCGTTTTGTAGGCGATGCGCTGACACTTGCCTACGTCGATCAACCCGACGCAAACGATGCGGTCTTTGAAACTCCTTCAGAGCAGACCATTGCAGTACCCGTCCGCTCTCATCGCAACCAGTATGTCGCCTTGCTGGAGCGAGCCGACGAGGCTGGCTTTTACACCGCCAAGGTGAGCGTTCAAGCACCAGGAATGCCAATTGCGGTGAACGTGGACTCCAAAGAGTCAGACGTTTCATGTCTGACAGCCACAGCGTTATCACAAGTCTTGCAAGGCACAGGAATCGAAGTGGCGGCGAACGAGGTTGAACTTGATGCTCGCATCAACATGGTTCGAACGCGTCGGTCATCGTGGCGTTTTTTCCTTGTTGCCGCACTCTGCCTGTTGATCGGCGAGAGTCTGTTGGCAGACCGTGTCCTGGGACGCAAGACTAGCCCAGCGAAGACGGCCTCGTCATCTCCAACCGGCGAGGCAACCTGAGATGACGCAAGCATCAACCAGTAATTCCGAACTGGAACAACTTTTCTGGGCCCGTCCGCTTGAGACACCGCTCATGATCGCAGCGTTCGCAGCGGTCCTGTTGTGGAGCCTTTATCTATACCGTCGCTCCTGGGGACTTTCCCCGTGGCTGCGTTTCACGCTAGGGTTCGCACGTTTGCTTGTGCTGCTACTGATCGTGGCAGCACTTTTTGAGCCGATGGCCGTTGTCCGTGAGACTCGAACGTCCCAGCGAACACTTCCCGTGCTGATTGACGTTTCGGAGAGCATGTCCATCATCGACCCGCGAAGGCGGTCGGTTGATCTTGCTGAAGCAGCCACGGCGTTAAACCTGGTCGTGCCTTCGGCAGAAGATATCAGCCTGAACCTGGACAGTCAGCAGCGTCAGTTGATCGCGACATCGACTCGACTGAATCTTGCCACCACACTCCTCTCCGAGACCGCTCAACCAACGCTTGAAACTCTGGGACAATCGCTCGACGTGAGCTACCACGCGTTTGGGGAAGAGTCTCGTTTGATTAGCGACTCGATCGCACTCACGGCGAAAGACGCTGCGTCGCTCAACGCTCAGGCCTCGCAAACATCCATCACGAACGCATTAAAATCTGTCACAACATCGGGCGCCGGTCCAACTGCGGGAGTCGTGATTCTGTCCGATGGACTTGAGACGGGTTCCTCTCAAGAAGCCGAAGCCGTACTGCAGGATCTCAGCGCGCGTGGCATCCCTGTCTTCACAGTGCCACTGGGGCTGTCTGATCCCGATGACGTTTCGATTCAGAGCATTGTGATGCAGGAAGTTGCCTATTCGGGCGACAAGGTCCCGGTACGGGTCCAACTGCAATCCAAGGGCTACGAAAAACGCACGGCAACACTCTCGGTGATGCTCAACGACCGACGTGTCTCCTCTCGGACGGTCCGCTTCGAAGGCGGGCTGCAATTCGAGGACATCGATTTTCGCGTCGATGTCTACGACAAAGGTGCCGCAGAGATCGAGATCAAGATTGAAGCCTTCAATGATGAAGTCTCAGTGGAAAACAATCGGGTGTTGCGCAGTATCCGCGTCGTCAACGAAAAAGTGAACGTCCTTTACATTGAGGGCAACGCACGTTGGGAGTATCGATACCTGCGCGCGATTCTCAAACGTGATCCCCGCATCAATGCGACGTTCATCGCGTCCAACGTTGGCCCCGAAGTTGCTCGCAACTCAACGGAACATATCGAACGCTTTCCCAACAACCGTGAAGAGGCGTTTCAGTACGACTTGGTCATCCTCGGTGATGTCGACGCCGCGTTTTTCACAGATGATGAATTTGGATTGCTTGAGGAACTGGTTCGTGATCGAGGAGCCTCGTTGCTGATGCTCTGTGGCCCCATGTATTCGCCTACTTCTTACCAGAACACGCCTGTTCAAGCGATGCTGCCGGTTCGTTTTGAGCCCGAAGGTCGCTGGGAAGAAGTCGCCGACTCGGTCTATCCTGGGCTCACGGCCGAAGGTGCCAGCAGTCTCGTGATGACACTGGAGAACGACCCGGACAGCAATGACCGAGTTTGGAGTCGGATGGCGCCGATGGATCATTTGCCGCCACTGTTAGGCCCGAAATCTGGAGCAACGGTGCTCACGGTCTTGTCAGACAGCGTTGATCGAGACCAAGGATATCCGCTGGTGGCCTGGCAACGTTACGGGACCGGCAAGTGCATGTCGATTGCGACGGATCGCCTTTGGCGTTTGCGGTACCGTACGGGTGACAAATACCATTGGCGGGTCTGGTCGCAATGCATTCAGTTCATGACGCTCTCGCGGTTGATGGGTGAACACAAACGCATTCGGTTAGAAACGGACCGAGCGATCTACAACCTCGGTAACCAATGCCGGCTCTACGCCCACGTGCTTGACGATAACTTTGATCCGGTTCTGCAACCTGAGTTCGATGTGTTTGTTGTCAGCATGGATGAAGGAGAATCACAGACTCGCATCAGCCTGCGGCCGGACCGATCGCAACCGGGCCTCTACGAAGGTTACTTCGCTCCACAAACTTCCGGTCGATTCCGACTCGAATCAACGGCGGACGATCAGGAGATTTCCAACACCACTGAGTTTCAGGTGGCAAACATCAACCCGGAACTGACCGATACCAACACCGATGTTGCGCATCTCAAACGGATCGCCAAGCTGACAGGCGGACAGTGCCTGACGATTCAAGAATTCGCAACACTGCCGTCGTTCATTGATCAGTCGCCGGTCACAGCCACGGTCCGAACCGAACGAAGCCTGTGGGATAATAGCTGGATCGCTTGCCTGTTGATCGGTTTGTTAGGCATTGAGTGGATTCAGAGAAGGAGGCACGATCTACCGTGAGTACCGCTGACCCCATTCGATTAGACAAACTCAATGCAGTCATGCGTTCGGTCTGGGGCCGAGGGCAAACACTGCACTTGATTGCCGGTGCGATGACGTTCTTGTACTGGATGATCCCGCTGTTCTTATTGGGAATGCTGATCGATTGGTTGACCGATGTGCCAACTGCGGGGCGAGTGGTGATTTTAGCCACGCTGTTGTTCGTCTCGCTCCAGCGCGCCTGGAACCATGGTTGGCGACACCTACGTCTGTTCAATCCAGTGCATACGGCGCTGCTCATCGAATCTCGCCACAACGACCTGAAGAGTCTCCTTGTCTCAGCCATCCAACTCAAAAGACAAGCCGAGCCAAAGACCTCATCATTGGCGCTTAGCAACCACACCTGCCAGTTGGCCGAGCAGGCAGCCGCCGGACTGCGTCCCCAGCAAACAGTACCGTTTAGTCCACTGCATCGCCCCGCGGTCTATGCTGCGATCGGTGTCACCATCATTGGACTATTTGCTGCGTTCAATGGTTCGTTCCTGGCGGTGGGTTTCGCAAGACTCTTCCCCCCTTGGTTGTCGATCGAGTATCCGACCAAGACGCAGATCATCCTCGACCAGCCAGAGCTGGTGGTTAAAGAAGGGGACAGTGCAAAGATCACTGCTCAGCTCTCTGGGATCATTCCTGATCGAGCCACAATCTACGTGCGCACCGGAGAGGGCAGGGCTCGGGCGATCGATCTCGGTGTCTTAGATAACGCTTGTGAATACACCATCACGTCGGCCGCCCGTGACTTTGATTACCGACTCACTGCCGGCGACGATCGCACGTCATGGCATCGCGTGCGTGTGGTGCCGGCGCCACGGATTGAATCGGTCACCGTTACACTAGACTACCCTAACTATCAACAACGGGCGACTCAGTCCATTGAAGCCCTTACACTCACCGTCCCTGAAGCCACACGCTTGCACTGGTCGATCACCCTGGATCGTCCGATCGAAACGGCGGCGTTCGTACGCGACGGCGAGTCACCCGTTGTTCTCACTGTAAGCGAGGATGGCCGGTCGCTGGACTTCTCCGAAGAAGCGGTGGCCTCGCAGGGCTATCACTTCTCCTGGGTTGATCAAGAGCAGGGCGATGAGTTCACCAGCCCGAGATACTTCCTGCAAGTCGCATCTGACCAATCCCCTCGAGTCGAGCTTACCTCGCCGACATCAAACCTTGTCGCGATGCTGAACCGGCCACTGGACCTGGCAGTGCGCGTTCAAGATGATCACGGAATCGGTTCCGCTCAAGTGATCCACCGCGTGAATCAGTTCGATGAAGAGTTTGTCGAGTTGCCCGCAGACGCGTTGACGGGCCAACGTGAACAGGCCATCGACTGGGACTATCGCCAGGCCATCACAGATTTAAAAGTTGGCGACACGGTTTCATTCTCCATCCAGGTTAACGATCGCTACCCTGGCGACGACGGTCCCCATATCGTCCGTTCTGAGACCAGAAGGATTACCTTTCTCTCCAGAGAACAGTACCTGGAGCAGATCGATAAACAGCGCAACCGCCTGCTCTCGCGGGTGCAAACGATCTATCGTCAACAGCGATCAGCACACGATTTGACCAGCAGCCTGTCTCCTAGGGGCGAAGGCTTCCTGCAGGCCTGTCAACTGGAAGGAATCCGACAGGAGATGATTCGCGGGCAGCTCAATGAAATCGCAGCGCGGCTCCAAGATCTGCGCGATGACCTTGCCGCAAACAATCTTGCAGATGTCCCTGAAGCGGACGCGATGCAAACGGTTCAAGCCAAGCTGACCAAGATTGCCGAGTCCCAAGTGGCTCAAGCGGCATCCCTGTTGCGTGATCTCTCCACCGCTTCGAATGAAGAACAGAATGCGGCGAATCCCGTCCCCGCCGCACGGGCTGTCAACGCTGCTGCACGGGAACTGGGCAGCCTCGTCATGCTTCGTGGCATTGAGGCCGCGCAAGATGTCTACGCCCGCGAGGTGCGGATGCTTGCCCAGCAGCAAGCAAACCTGCGTTGGCAAACCCTCATCGCCCCGGCATCAAGCGTCTCAAGCAAGCTGGTAGAACAGCAACACGAACTCGCGCAGTGGACCGAGCAGCTGATTAACGACTTACTAGCAACGATGCGTTACGATCAACGCCCGCTTGCAGTGCTGCGTTTAGTGCGAAGCATCAAAGATCTTCAGGCTGTCAAAGTTTCCGAGCAAATGCGCCTCGCCGGCACACAGATTGACCAGAAGCAGCGGACTGACGCATCGGCGTTGCAGGCTGAACTGGTGAAGTCTCTTCTCAATGCAGAGTTCAGCGTCCGGCTCAGCGGAGCCTACGCAACCCTCATCAAAACGCGCGACCTGATCGGATCCATGTTAGTCGTCCAAACTCGCCTGCAGACGAATGGACAGAAGCTTTCAGCGACCGAGTTCACCCGTCGACGTCGTGAGACTGCGGAAGTCCAGGCGACGCTTCGGAAACAGTTGCTGACCCTGATGCTGCCAACTGTCCCCGCGCGACGTGCCAACCTCTTCGATGAGACACTGCCCAAAGCCCCTCCCATCGATGCGTTGCTGGCCGAAGCTGACAACGCCATGAGCCAGGCATTGGCCGCGATCGAATCGGGAGAGCAGCAGACGATGGTCGACCACCAACGTCAGGCTCAGCAGACGATCGACAAGTTATTCTCGGAACTCGAACGCTGGTCCATTGAGATTGGGCTGGAGTCTCAAGGCCTAAGCACGGTTGTCGCGGCAACCAGCGAACGCATGTCTCGTCTCGAGGAATTTGAAGCTCGGGTCATTGGCCTGCTCGAGAAAACGGATCTCACTGCGGCCGAGGATGCCAGCCTCGACACACTTGCCGAGACGCAGCTCAATCTAGCCAGCGACTTGAGTGCCTTGATCAAGGCGTTCAAGAAAGAGGACTTAGCTCAGAACGACCGTGATCTACCGCCCGTGCTAAGCCAGGTCGAACTGGCGGAGCAGTTGCTCAACCAAGCCACCGCCGCTCTGAAGGCCAACGATGCGGACCAAGCCATCGATCTTCAGGAGCAGGCCGCCGATGCGTTAGCGGAAGGATACGCAATCGTTGTCGCTCAGAATCAGCGATTAGCCAGCCTGCAGGGCATGTTGATGTTCCAGCGTTCGGTCGGGTTTGCCAACCGGTCGATGGCTGACATTGTCGCTGAGCAACGCGAATTGCTGGCCGAGACTGAAGCACTGAAACCGGAGGAGATGAAGGTGCTGCTGCCACGGTGCGCGCACCTACAGCAATGCATGCACGACGTCGCCCCGCTGCTAGACCTGGTTGCTGCACGCCTGGACGTTGGAACGCCTTTAGCATTCGCCAAGGCAGACTTTGAAGATGCGATAGCGGCACTGAAGACAGGAGACCAATTTGAAGCGATCGACGCGCAAGACGTTGCCGCGGAATCTTTAGGCGACGTCCAGTTGCTAGTACAAGACATTCGAACGCAAACGGGCTACCTTGCCGAAATTGTTCATTACTTGCACCAACACGTCTCCGACGCCTCCTTAATGGCCTATCAACAAAGAGAACTTCGACAAGACGTAACGGCCTTTGAGCAACAAGATCTGTCTCGCTTCCTTCACGCACAGCAAACATTGCTAAAACGAGCGATTCAGCAGGACAAACGACTACGTGCCGCAGCGGGAAACCCCAAGCGAGTCCCACCGCCGGATCCACTGTTTCCCAGCGATGAACCCAACGAAGCGCAGCCGGTGCTCTCACTACCTTCACAAGACATGCAACTAGTTCTTGATGCCTTGCAAGACAATGACAAAGAGTCCGCCGCGGACGCGATGGAGCTTACTGAGCTGCTCTACGCAGAAAACGGCGAGGCTGTCCTCGTGGTGATCACCATGCTGGAGGGCTTGCCCCAGGTTGCCATCAACTCAGAAACAGATCCGGACTTGGTCCGATTGGTCGAGACGCTTGCCGTCGCCAGTGACTTCAAGACATTATTTCGCCAAACACAGGACGCCGGAGATTCGGAACTTGAATCGCTGAGCGAGCGGCAAAACGAACTCACTGATCGCCTGAGCAAGATCGCAGGCAAGGGCGAGACTCATCCGTTGCTGAACAGCGCGAGCAAGCATCTTGGCGATGCCGCCGGTGCGATCTCGACTGCAACTCGCGATCAGCTCCGCACGAGCCAACGCGCTGCCGACGAGCAACTGCGGCACTTCATTGTCGAACAAGCGTTGATTCTCAATACCGCGATCCCCCCCAGCTCCGCGAGCGATGCTCCGGCTGCCGATGGTCCCGGCAGCGATACCGAGTCAGCGATGACGGCTGGATTCATTGCCGACTTCGTCAGCGGTGAAACACCTTCAGACAAGCGTTCGGAGTGGAAGGTGCTTGGAGAACGCAATCGCGCCGCCCTGAATCAAAACTTCGCTCGTGAGTTACCGCTGGAATATCGGGGCCTTTTAAAGAACTACTACGAGAGGGTTTCCCAGTGAATGCACTCCTTCAACAACTGACGAAGCATCTGTCTTTAGTGATAGCGTTTGCTGTTGTCTTCCTGCCAGTCCCTTGTGCCTTGGCCGATGATGACGCATTGTTTGAACTAAGCGACGACGACAAAGCGCCCGAGCTCACCGAAGACGCCAAAAAGGCTATCGACCGTGGGCTCAAGTACCTCATCGCGAATCAGAATCAGGATGGCTCCTGGTCGATGCAGAACGGGGACTACGCCATCGCTGGCACCAGTTTGGGACTGATGGCTTTCATGGTGGAAGGACACTTTCCAGGCTTCGGCGAGTACGGCGACGCCTTGGACCGCGCGAAGGAGTATTTGCTCAAGCGTTCGGAAGAATCACCCAGCGGCGCCATGGGCGTCAAGATGTACGAGATCGGTCTGTATACGATTGCGATGTCCGAGCTCTGGGGCATGACCAAGGACCCCGAAGACAATAAAAGGATCCAGAAGTACCTGGAACGGGCAGTGCAGATCATTCTTCGTTCCCAGAGCCCGCTCGGTGGGTGGCGTTATGCACCGCGGCCCGACGCGGGACAGGACACCTCAGTCACCGCAATGGTATTTGTCTCACTTGCATCGGCACGTGAAGCCGGCATCCTCGTCCCGACTGAAACCATCGAACGGCTGACCGGCTACCTGCGTGATCAAGCCTTTGATGAGCAGCGCGGCGGCTTTGGCTATCAGGGCAGGGGATTCACGATTGCGTGTACAGCGGGCGGCGTCTATGCCGCACAGCTTGCAGGCAATCGTGAGACGGAATGGGTGCAAGCTGCCCTCAACACCCTAGAAAATGATCCCAAGATGTTCTCGCGCAAAGACAACGGCCATTTCTATTATTCGCATTACTATGCGATGCAAGCCATGGTCCAAGCGGGCGACGAGCGTTATTCCAAGTGGTATCCAAAGATCCGCGACGCACTGATCTCGTTACAGAAGCCCAACGGATCCTGGGTGGAACAAGAAGGCGACAAACCAGACTATCCGCACAAAACACCGATGGCAATCATTATCTTAGCCACCCCGAACCGGTATATCCCGGTGTACCAGCGATAACTCCACCGACCATTAAATGGAACAGAACCGAGTGATCACAAACAAGGAGCTGAAGATGACAAGAGCACGACAGAACAAGCCAGCCTTCGCGGTCAGAGGCGCGGCCTGCGTGATGCTCTATCTTGTCTCACAGGCCACATCATCCCATGCGGTTGATCCGGAACTGAATGACAAGGGGGAACAGATTCGTGATCGATACGCTGAGACGCTTGAAACGCTGAGCGCGGAGATCGCGGCAGCACTGCCGACAATTGATCCGCAAAAGCAGGCCGCTTTCGAGGACGCCCGCGCGAAGCTTGCCGCTTTAAAAAAGCCCGGCGATGACGCCGCAGGCGGTGCTCACAAAGCCTACCAGGAGTCACTGGCAACGGCCGAAGTCGCGGCACTTGCCAGCGTTCGTCCCTTGCTGGCCGATGTACAACCGATACTTAGCTCGAACTCGTTAGACAGCAAACTGGTCAAAGTCGCGATTCTTCGGCACGGCACGCCGGCGGGTCTGGCTGAGTTTGCGCAGCAGAGCGACGCACACCAAGCTCTGCTCAACAAGCTCTTCGCGGACGAAGAGTTGATGCTGCAAATGGTCCAGTCTGGCGGTGCGAACGGTGGCGAGTTCGGCGAGGCCATGCAGGTCTATACCGCGATCCTCGAGGCCAGCGAACGCGCTCGTGAACGAGGAACGATCTTCCACAGCCTTGCCTTGGGCACCGCGTTGCAACAGCCCTGGCTAGAGGGCAACGATCCAGCAAGCATCAACGGCCCGGTCTTTACAGACAACAAGACCACAGACGGCCAAGTCGCGCGTTACCTGCACTACGAGCAGGCGTTCCTGGACGAAGAACTGGATCCGGCGTTTGAAGACTTCAATGCCTGGGAGTGCCGGTTTATCACCAACGATCCCTACAGCAATGAAGAGCTCACCTGGGCGCGAGCGATGCTTCGCAATTTCCGCCCCGACCACATTACCAATCCGGATCACTCCTGGCGGTACGTGGCAATGGTCAAGAGTGACTTGCCGTACTGCAGCACCCGCCATGACGACACTCTCGGTCTACCCCAACAAGAAGCCCTCGCGCTCGGCGGCATCTGTGGACGACGTGCCTTCTTCGGTCGATTCATCACGCGCGCCTTCGGGATCCCGGCGCGACGTTCAACTCAAACCGGGCACGCAGCGATGAACCTTTGGACGCCCGATGGCTGGGTCACCCGCCTTGGCGCTTGGTGGTCGATGAACTGGTGCGGCCCCTGGGGTGGACTGGACTTTTACTTGGATTCGCGTGCTCGTGAATTTGAAAGCGACTACCTGCAAGTCCTCCGCGCACAGTGGATCGCCGATGCTTTAGACGAGGAAGACGTCAGCCTTCGGCAGTATGGAAAAGGGGGCGGGTTCTGGAATGGCCTGGCGTTTTACAAAAAGCGAACGATCGTCGAAGACAAGGCTGCGGCAAAGGTGGCCGCCGATGCTGAGCTCGCCAACCTGACCGAAGACGAAGCGCGACTGCTGGGCGAATCAGACAAAATCCTCGGCGCTGACGACGAGGTCAAAGAGATTGAGATCCCGGCAGCAGACAAGAAAATCATTGTCGCGGAAGACGGGACAATCACAGTCCCAGCAGTGGCCTGCGCAGGCCCCACCAACAGCACCGCCAAAGTCCTGTTCCTAAACAGTTTTGACGAAGGCATGCAGATCCACTACCAACGCATGGGTGATAGCCGCCCCGAGATCTTACGCTATTACGTGGAAGCCCCAGCGGCTGGCAAGTACACAGTCAGCGCACTGGTTTCGACGGTCTCTCACGAAGGCAACGAGGTGAAGTATCGTATTAACCGCCGCACGATCGTGGATTCGAAGCTGCCCTATACCAAAGGGATGTGGGAGCAAGGCAAGCCAGAAGCGATCGAGTTACGCGAAGGACGCAACTCGATCCAGATCACGTTCCGTCAAGGGAATCGTGGCATCAGCATTAAGGCACTGCAGTTCCAGCCAGTCAAGTAAAACACAAGGGAACGGAAAATGATTCACAAAGGTTGTCCCCATTTGACCAGCCTGTTCTCGCTCGCCCAGCAATCGATTGGCTGCTCAGTTTCTACAGGCGTCAGGATGCGTGCCTGCATCACAACGTCTGTTGTTTATGCAGTGTTCCTCGTAAGCACATTGTTCACGGCCACTCAGGTGGTCGCGCAGCAATCGATTCCTGCCGAAAAGATCGAAACGCTACAAACTCAACTCAGCGAGGCGATCACAGCTTCGTCCTCTGCGCGGAAAAAACTAGGTGTTCGGAGGGCGATCCGCGCCTGCGAAGCCTTGCTCGAAGAGAACGAGGCATCACCCAATCGTTTCGCTGTCTTGGGCCTGCTCTTCCAAGCCCAACAGGCGCAAGTCAAGCTTGACAATTCGGCCACCAATCGGCGTGCCTTTCTTACAACGTGTGAGAAACTTCTCGCAGCCCCCGACGAATACGCTGCCGTTCGTCTCGATGCAGACCTACTGCTTTCGCAAGCAAAGCTCGCCCAACAGGGCGCTGACCAGAAGGCGCGAGCGCAAGCGATCAAACCGTTGGTCCAACGCTATTTGGGGACTGAGGTCGATACCAAGGCCGTACGTGTTGCCTTGACCATGGGGATTGAGATGGGTGATGCGGGCCTGATCGGTCACCTGCGACAGGTCATCGCCGAGGAATTCCCGGGCGATCGGGAAATGATCAACTTCCAACGTGACAAGCTCGCCGGTCAGGTTTTCGGAGCGCCTTTCATCGGTCAGTTCAAGGGCGCCGATGGCAAAGCTTATCGCTTCCCCATGGACGCGCTCGGTAAGACCACTGCGCTGTACTTTTGGACGAAGGAAGGCGACGGGATCGAGGCACTGAAGGAAATGGTGGCCGGCTGGAACATTGTCTCGAGTGAAGCAGAACGCAACACGCCACTTCGGTACCAATTCATCAGCTTCAATCTCGACAACCTTCCCGACGCGGGAGCGAGCATTCTAAGTGAGCTGGGCTTGGACTGGCCGGCCCTGCATTTACCGAGCGGCACCGAGCATCCCGTCTACAAAACCTATGTTCGCAACACGCCCAAATTGCTCACCATGACACCGTCTGGATACACCGCAATGGTCATGAGCGGATCGACCCGAGTTAAACCAGGTGGTTGGGAACGCTCCTTCGGTTCGAGTCTCGCCCGCGTCTGGACCAAGCAAGACTACACAGCGCAAACTCGGGCCATGCTCAGTGGCGAGTTTACCGTCGTCGATCTTACGGGCGCGTTCGACCCGACGGCGCCTCCCGAGTGGCAGGCGATTCACGAGACGGGGATCGACTCAGCCAAGAAACTGACGCGAACGTCGACGTCCGTCCCAGAAGACACACTGAACGTGATCCAGGCATGCTTCTTGAAGCCACCAACCCGCTACGAACAGTCTTACGAACAGATTCACGCGAGGTTTCGCCGGGCTAATGAACTTTGTCAACAAGCGATCACCGCGCACCCGCAGGCCGAGGACCTCTGGATTGTCCGTAACCGCCGGATCGTCGCGCTCTTAGCCCTCTGGAAGATTGAGGGCAAACGCCAGCACTTCGATGCTGCCGCCCAGGAAGCGCAGGCCACGCTCGACAACGACTGCCCAGCGGGGACCGATGTCATCGCAAGGTTTTGCCTCGCACGTCAAACGCTGCGTTCTCACGAAGGAGACGCCCGTGACGTGATCGAAGAGTTTGCCCAGGTCGATTCTACCAAGCCTAGAGCCGTGACGACTGATACCCTGGCGTCACTACTGGCATTGGACATCGGAGATCGAGCCCTGCATGAGCGTTACCGGCGAGCGAGCCTCGACCAGTATGCTAACCACCCTGCGCTTTGGACCGCCACGGCGTGCCAACTGGATCGCTATCATCGATACTGGCTCTACCACCCTCCGTTCACCGCCGGCTGGACTTATGGTCGGAGAATGGATTACTTCTTTGGAATCGGCGACCATGAAAACGCAGAGCGGCGGATCAAGGGCGAGTTCATGACGCTTGACGGCAAGCCATTCCGAATTCCTGAGGATCTCAATGGTCAATTCACCATGCTTGAGTTCCTGCAAGATGCGGCTGCGAACCCCCGGCTGCGCCGTTATGGCACGTTTGTCAACCAGCGCCCGTTCGATGATGTCCAGACTGTGTACGCGGTTCTTGATGATGACGCCAAGGCGATGCGTGAGGCGCTCGAAACGTATAACCAAGAACAGCTCAAACGCAAGCAACCACCAGATTCCAGCACCTACATTCTCGTTCCCGATGGACTGGATCACCCAATCGTTGGTCAACTTAACGTGACACCTGGTGAGAAGCGGAACAACATTGCTTTCTTGCATTCCGACGGCAGAGTTGCCGCATTCAAATCAGGTTTGACGGCCGGTAGAAGCACCATGGCGCAGAGTGTCGTGGAGTGGAACGATGAGCAACTGGTAGACGACGCCTTAGCGCGAGGCGACCTCAAAGAAGCTCAGCGATTGGCGTTCGCCCATGCTCCGGTCAATCAGCAACCACCGCCTGACGCCCCGAAGAACTGGAAACCAAAGGAAATTGGCACGGTGCATCTGCGTGCCCGAGCCAAAGTCTATGCAGCCATGGGCGAGTGGGAGTTGGCAAAGGAAGATGCACAGGCAGCCTACCTCGCCATCAACAGCAAAGCCGGTCACATCAGCATGCGCACCGATGACTTGGACGAGATCGAGAAACTGCGTGACAGCATTCAAGCAGAACTCAATCAATCCGCCGCTGGAAAGTGATGGCAAGCTAGCTCATCACACGACGATCAACCTGCGTCGCCTGCAACAGTCACACACCAGCGTCTTGACAAGCCATTGTTGAAGCACACCTCGATGCCACGTGCTCAGCAACCGACGGCAAAGGACGACCCTGAAACGTTGGCAAACGATAAGGGGCTGAGTGCGATACCGGTGAGAAAGGACAAGCCGCAAACAGCGGGTTCATACTTCGACCGGTCTCAATCGAAACCAACGGCACTCGGTTCAAATACAGCCTGGTCACAGGAAGTAACAATCCAATTTACCAAATGAAACAGCGGGAACCTTGACGTGCTACGAATGGCCAACGCGCCCGCGCCTTGGATACTCGGGCATTCGCAATCATTCGCCACTCGGACTTATTTCGCAGGAATCCCGTGAGCATTTTTACTAGGTTCGCACAGCAAAATCCCAAGGGCGCGTTTGAGCTCAATAATTGCGAGTTCATACCTGACTTGGCTGGCGACAAAGTTACTCTCCTCTTCTGCCATGCGATCCTGGGAATCGAACAGGGCATCCAAGAACTGCAGTGACGCTCCGTCAGAGGCAACGTTACGCCATCGTGTCTCCGCGTACTCCGTTTCACGCGTTGCTTGGATCATTGAATTGTAGCAAGCCAGCATTTCGACGTAGGCACTGTTGACATCATTCACCGCCTGTTCGGTCTCGACCAGCCCCGTTTCTACGACGACCTCGAATTCCTTGAACGCTTTGGTCAACAGGAGTTCTTTTTGCTCTTTCGCAGCACGAGCCTTGCGATTACCAACAGGTAGCTCGTACACGAGCCCAGCTCCGACACCGGGGCCGTTAGAAAACTGATCCGCAAAACTGGAGCGGACCCGCTGGATGCCAGCGGTATACATGTAGAGATCAAGGTCGAATCTTGGCAGTAAATCGTTCTTCGACACCTCTAATTGAATGCTGGTGCGATGGATTTGTTTGATCGCCGCTGCAATGTCTTGTCGCTTTGTAAGCGCGGTTTGGAAAGAACCCTGCATCGATACCGATAGAGGATCATTGTTGGGAAGATCAAACGGTAGCAACTCCGCACTCAGATTGTTCTTTAGATCAGGAGAGTTGACGAGAAGACGCAATTGGGCCTGCGAATTCCTGACGGCAGCTCGTAACCGTGGAATCTCTGATTGTCGTTTCGCCACGACTGATCGTGTCCGCATGAGTTGGCCTTGGGTCGCATCGACATCTTGCCTCGCTTGGATGACCTTCATAATGTCACCGCCCTTTTCGAGAGCTTTTAGCTTTTGGAGCAAACTTGCGCGCTCGCGATAGAGAATCCAGTACGCCTCATGGACATCGCAGATGTGATCCTCGATGCTAACGACGGTATCATTCTCGCCGATATCACGGTTCAATCGGGCAATCACAACACGACTCTGATTCACCGCGAGCCCATTCCCACGGAGAAGCGGCTTTTTGACGTTGATTTCAAACCGCGCGGTGTTCGCTGGATTGGGATCAAGGAACGGTTGGTTATTGGAGAGAGAATCAAACTCCTGATACAGCTCCACTTCGCCTCCTTTACGAGACATCTTCCTCATGCCGCCTTGGACATTGAATTCATCGCTTTTCAAACGATCTGGGTTATAAACGATGCCCGGAACACCGCCGATAACGAGCGCATTATTGTAAATCCACGGCTCATCAAGATGGTCGTACGTGCCCTCGACGAAGGCGATCCAATCGAATTCGGCATCCTCTTGGACGATCCTTGTTTCATGGATTGCGGGATCGACTTGTAACGCAGCGATCTGGGGGGCAAACTGCATTGAAAATAGGACCAACGATTCAACGTCAACAGGGATGGAAGCTGCTCCTTCTCCCTGAAACGATTGCGTGACCGCATCGTGCCACCAGGCCCGATAGTCGCTCGGTAGTCGCTTCTGTTCTACAAAAACGGTTGTCTCCGAGTCATCCGGATAAGTGGATGCTCGGGCTTGATACTCCCCTAACAGCGAGTTTCCATCGATTACGGGATAACACTCGGGAGGATGGAAAATGTTGTCGCAAAGTCTGGAACGCGTTTGGAACCTCGTGTTATGACTGCATTGAGGACCGCAAGTATGAGGTTGGGTATATTGCTGGACAAACGGAGAGACCGTGCCGTGTTCAATGACCACTGGTGCGGGCGACGCAATATGGTGGACAACCTCTGGCGTGCCTACTGGCGTTGGTAACGCTTCGGCTGTCGACAGCGTTGACGTTGCTGTGGTCATGCCGGCGACAGAGGCTGAAACATTTCCAGCCGAGCTTGAATTCTCGCCAGCGACCACGGGTTGCGTCACGTCGAGGATCCCTTTGGCTAAAGACGACTGGACTTCGCCAAGCTGACCATCATTCGTTAAAGGCTTAAGCAGTTGAAACGTTGATGAATCCCGGTCGTCGCTAATCGTTGCGGCGGGACGCAACTTCGGACCCGCTGCTTCATCACCGAAAGCATGAGATGCCAGTCCAATCGCCCCGGGCTTGTCTACAGGCCTCTCCTCAGAGGCGACAGACAAAGCACCGCGGCCTTTTCCGTTGGCCGAACCAAACGAAACAGGCTGCCTCCAGTCAAGAGCAGAGTAGCTCGACTTTTCTTCGGACTTTGTATCTTTGGCGATGGACACCTTAACCCTCGCCCAACCAAGAGCGTCCTTTGGCCGATCGCTTTCTGAGTTGCTCGATTTACCGTCCAACTCCGACATTCGTCCAATGATTTGATCGACAAGTGTGTCCTTGACTGAATTCAGTAAGAGACCGTCGGGCGCTACCAATGCAACACGCCGCGCGGATTCGGTTGGAATTCGTTCGACATCGGCTCTGAGCTGTCGCGAAAACTCGTCAACTGCTTTGCTCACTATCGCGTACTCATCCGACCTACTGTGAGACGAAATTGAGTGCTTCACCCTGTGCTCAAATATTCCTAGAATCAGGTTAGACTCCCATTCCCGGGTCCGTGCCTCTGCAACCAATCTAGGAAGGATCTGCTGAGCGAAAGCGTCCACTGACTGGAGCATGGAACGCAGCTCAGCATGCTTCCGCAAATTGCCCGAGGCAGTCGTCTCAGATTTGACTTCCGTTTCCTGTGCGAACGAGATAGACGCCGGCGATCCCCAGATGCTTAAGGAGAGGACAGTGCCCGCGATCGTACCTTTAAGAATTTTTCTCGACATGTTTGATTGACTTAAACTGGCAACGGTAGTCGGGGCTAAGCAAATTTGCGCTGCCCGGTCCTACCATTCGTTCGGACAGCACTTTTTAAAACGAAGTTGTCCTTTGTATCGGCCATTCTGAATGAGCCACCCAAATATTTCGTGCAAGTCATCCGTGAGGGTATTCAGTCAAGCGTCACAGGAACTCTTTAAAACTGGAAACAGTGGGCTTAATCACTGTGTCTTTCCTCTGGCCTGCTGAGCGTCCGCCGCGCCCACTGCCGGCGTGCTGAACAATCAACGAATTAACTGCTGGAGTTGTGACAGTACCAGGCACCGCCTCCAGTTGCCGTGATCCAAAATAGGCGATACACCGGTAATTAAGAGTCAAGGGGCAAGACAAACAAAGGAAGAGTTTGCTCCCGATGAAGCATGAACGGGAAACGCGAGCGACTTGCTAGAAACACCTGAGAAAGCAAACGGTTGCTAGCGTTGGACAAGATCGATGAGTGGTAAATCGGTCTTACCTTGACAATCTCTAGCCAATTCACAGAAGTAATCTGTTTGGTCCCCTATTGGAGATGTAAGCGATCCAAGGCGATCCAATATTCAGGCGATGTGACAAATGACCTGAATTCCTCAGTGGGCACAACTGCAATTATCTCGCACAAATTCATCGCATCGGGGCCCTTTATCGCCTCTTCCAGTTGCTGGATGCATGGTCCGCCATGGGTTTCAACGGTCTGGCTCGCGGTGAGCGCTTATCATGCCAAGCATCCAGTGGTAGCGTTTGCTGAAGCGCATCCTTGGGTCGGCCACTGAAGATCGTTCAAACAGTCACTTCTACACAATGCCCAAGTTAAGCCTGTCTCCTGCGAAGTTGGCAGTCCAATTCACTGCTAGACAGTCAGTCGCGATGCTCATGACTTCGAGCCAGCACAAAAGACGTGGTCCACTAAAGTAAACGCTGCCTTCAAGACCGCGGACCAAGTTGCGACAGCCTCCCACGCCCGCTCGCAATTTGTCTTCAGATTCCGTTTTAAGATGCTCAACACTCTCCCGAGCCAATCTGATGCAACAGACTCTCGCCACCGTTCGCGAGTACCAACGATTCGAAAAAGGGACAGAGACTTATTTTCACATTGGAATCAGAGCGGCAAATCCTTCTAATCGGCATCCAGAAATGCAGTTCATGGCATAAAGACAACATCGGCTGAAAAAAAGAGACGGCAACAAGCCCAATGTTTCATTCGGCCAACATGCGTTGCACTTCTGAATTCCGAAAAAAACAGAGCAAATCACGATAAATACCGGCTGCAAAGAGACTTGCGCAAATCCGACATCAGTTTTCATTCGTTTGGCGCGACAGGTGCTTTTACCACGAGCAGAATCAAGCCCGGCGGCTTTGCAAACCCATCAATCGGTTCGTGAGCGGCCGGCTACCGACTCGAAGATCATCGCGACAAAGAGCTTCTAAAGCCGCAGGGCCACTTTACCCCAAAGCATCCCGAACGGCTTTAAACTCCGCCTGGCAAAGTTCAACGAGTTAACCCCTACCATTCGCTTACGCCATTAGTGTGACGCACAGCGATCATTTTTTTCTCGTTCCCAAATACTGACCGAAGCCATCTCATCATGAACTTGCTCTCTCTACTTCAACAGATTGAAACAACCGACATCCAAACCGCACTTACTTATGTCATTGGAGTGGTCTTGGTATTTAGCGCCACGACGGTTGGAATCATTTGGTTAACTCGGGACCTTAGCTCGCTTAGCCCCAGTGGTCTCGAGTCCCACACATAACATAACAAGTCACAATCGAAGACTGATCGCGACCGGTTCTCAAGTCGCCAAAAATTCACCGCTCAGTCAATGAGCATCTCTTCTCGGAATTCAACTTATCTGACATGACTACTCTTGCAGGACACTCCTTGACCATGAACACTCTCTCTTTAATAGGGCAAGCTGATCAATCGCAAATCCAAAACGCACTCTCGTGGGTGCTCGGAGTTGCATTCATCGCCACCATTCTTATCGTGGGCATCATTTGGGTCGCGAAAAGAGCCCCGTCGATGGTATCGCTCGCCTTGTATGGGATCGCCTTCCTACTTCTTTGCCTCCCCATTTTCGGACTAACGACACAGACCCAACAAAAAGAAACTTACAAAGCTGTCGCGATCCCTTGGAATATTACCGCGGTTCGATCCACTGCGGGAACGAAGTCCATCGAGATGGCTCCCTATGGTGAGATTAAGAAAGGAGACATGCTGCTCAAGGCTTCGTCTCCCGAACTCGATGCTAAACGCAGATCACTTGAATCACAAGCACGTAAATTAGAGTTCGACAAACGACTCATCGAAGCGAATCTCGCGTTACCCGGTGAGAAACCGATCTTGGACATCGATGGGATGCACGAATCGGAACCGAGCGAGGGGAATCGCCGCTTGCTACGCCAATATCGGGCAGAATTGCAGTCACTTGAGCTGCAAGGACTCCCGTTGAAACGAGAAATCGCCCGCTTGGAAATCGATTTGCAACATGCGAACGAGGAATGCGAACAGTTCCGTCGATTGCAATCGGACGGGTTCGCGAGCTCGGCGGAAGTTCGAGGTAAGGAAAAGGTGGCACTGAAAGTGAATACCGATGCGTCAGCGTACAGAACTCACTTGAAATCCATCGAAGTCCAATCCGCCGCGATTCAGGAAAAGATCGCAGCTTTGGACAGCGACGAAACGTTGATTGCTTCAACGGATGATGCTCAATCCGCCTCGGCAACCGCTCACCGCTCAACAACGCATCAAGTGATGCGCGATCATAAAACTACGAAGTTGGCCCAAATCGATTTGCAACTTGAGGCGATTCGCCACGAGATCGCATCGATCGAAAGCAAACTGATTCACGTTGCTCCTCACGATGGAGTCGTCGTGTGGCAACACCCGTCGCCTCGGTCGGCCGTTCCCGGCACTCCGCTTGTAGCCATGAGTAAGGCAGGCGAATCAGGTGTCTTGCTAAAGGTCTGCGACGAGAAGATGCGGAATGTACTAAATCAAGGAGACTCGGAACTTTCAATCGACGTGGTGCAACATGACTTCCGCAGCAAGGAATCAAAATTCGACGCAAAATGCGTTGTCTACCAAACGGGCTCGGAACAAGACTGTACCGGGACTTGCGAATTGTTGCTGACCACTCCGGCCCCTGCCGTACTCGTTCACAGCTTGCTAACGCACGACTCCATGCCGCTGGAGGTACTAGTCGATCAGGAGACCGACTCGGACGCCTCGTGGGTTAGTTTCATCCAATGATTTGACACCTGAGCACCTTCAGGAACAACCTCCACCAAGGCCTTTCTACGACGATCTTCCCCGCGTCCGGAGAGGCCTGTTTAAGCTAATCAAGCTACTGGCCTGCGAGCGAGTAGATCGAACGGCTCCCCTACAGCTGGTTTGACTACACGCCGGGGCTCTTCTCTATACAGCACCTACCCTAAGAAGTATTTAGAACGTCAGAGTTAATACAAATGACAACCAAATCTACCAACCGACAACCATCATTTCTGCTGGTCGCGTTAGTGCTCCTCATCTCTACCGTTGCCATTGGCAGGAACGCCTTCGCCTTGCTCTCAGACCTGAATGATGTAGAGAGTCTCGGAGACAATCCAATCTTTGTCCTTTTGACCATTGCCGCCACGATTAGCCTCGCCCTGATCACCATTCGCTGGGTCTTCCATATGATCCTATTGATGATTCCGAGCAGAGCAGCGCCGAGCACACCGGTCGATCTATCGGTCACTGCGGTAGTCCCCGCATACAACGAAGAGAAAGGAATCCTACGTACCATCGAGTCACTTGCTGGTCAAGACTACCAAAACTTAGAAATCATCGTGGTTGACGACGGGTCGACCGACAACACACTCAAAATCGCCCGAGAATATGCTAAAGAATCGAACGTCAAACTAAGCGTCTTCACTCAAGAAAATGGTGGCAAGTCATCCGCGCTAAATCATGGATTTGAGCAAGCTACCGGATCGTTACTTCTAACCGTTGATGCTGACAGTGAGCTCGCGGCGGACGCCGTGACAACGCTTGTACGTTGGTTCGCTTCCCCAGATGTCGATGCGGTAGCGGGCCAGGTCAAGGTGAG
>CP036272.1:2455145-2537246 GCA_007745635.1 Stieleria bergensis | reverse complement strand
CCGCATCAGCCTTCTGTGAAGCGGTGAAAGATCGTCGTTTTTTTGTCATCAGAATTCTCCTCGGGGGGTGAGATTAATTCACCGGAGGCAAAATTCCAATTCCATGAGAGGCAAGACAGAGCAACCGAAACACAGCACTGACTCGCCTACAAAACCTTGAGTACCTCATCGGGAACACAGTTTACCGACGTGCTCAGAGTCTTTTCGGGAGCGTTCTTCTCGTGCCAGGGCCGATTGCGATGTACCGTGTCTCTGCTCTGAAGGAGATTGTCGATGGCAAAAACCGCCCAAGCGTCTTCCTGAACGACACCTTCGCAGAGGACTTTGAGGTGACGGTTGCTATGCTCGCCAAGAACAAGCGGATCGTTTACGATCCAGAAGCCGTTGCCTACACCGTGGCGCCAGACACCCTGTCATCACTGGTGTCTCAACGTTATCGATGGATCCGAGGGAACATGCAGGTTTGCAAGAAGTTTGTGAAATCAATCAGAACGGAAGATTGTCCTGGCAGCTTGAGAACCCTGTTTTGGATGTCGCCGACTTTTCTGTTTGAGTTGAGTCTTCTGCCTTTTATTGTCTTATTTGCGATCTCTGGTCTTTTGACAGCCTCCTTCGCTGGCTACCACCTGCCACAGATTGAATGGCTGCTCGTTTTACCCTTATTGACGCTTTTCATCGGAGCAATTTCAGTCTTCGTCCAGAAAGACAAGCTAAGCTCGCTAATAGTCGTGCCAGTTTACGACGTCCTTTACGGCACTCTTCTGACCGTCGTCTGGCTAATTGCGGCCATCGACGAATTGAGAAGCACAAAAATGTCTTGGTAAAAGCTGCAATTGTCTGGCAAGCTGATTGACCTAGCAGAAACGCACTTTTCGCAAGGAGCTTATTGATGCGATTCCATCCGAATGCAGTTCTGATCTTCGTATTTGCACTACTGTTCAACCCGCCTGCGAGTGTTGGACAATTGGGCATCCGCGACAGAACTGCATTAGGTGACTCATTAAATCAGGATTCGTTTCGTTCGCCATCGGATGGAACGGAAAACCAGAGGGTCATTCTCGGCTACTTCCGGTCCTGGGATACGACCCAAGCAAACGCGCTTCCGTGGAAGACGCTTACACATGTGAGCCACGCATTTGTCAACATCAAAGGCGATGGTGAATTGTCTTGGGACCGCCAGATTCCTAGCAACTTACTAACGAAGATAGCTCATCGCCACGACGTCAAAGTCCTGCTTTCCATTGGCGGTGAGGGTTCGGGGGAGCGACTCTTTGAAATCGCAAACTCAACGATCAAAAGAAAAAGATTCCTAGCATCTATCATCAAAACCATTAAGACGTTTGGTTACGACGGGATCGATATCGATTGGGAGTTTCCGAACGCAACAACTTCGAAAGCATTTCATGCGATGCTGGCAGCGGTAAGAGCTGACCTGAACTTGCATCAAAATGCTGATCAACCTTTCATCCTCTCCGCCTCCATTCCAGCATCCGATTGGCATGGAAAATGGATTGATGCAAAACAAATCGCGGAACACTGCGATCTATTGCAAATCATGGCATACGACTTCACTGGGCCCTGGTCGACTCACGCGCTTCACCATGCTGCTACGCTCGCTTCTGAGCAGGACCTTAAGGCCGGCGGCTACTCCGTAAGCCTCGCTTTGAACTACTGGCTAAAGGAACGAGCGGTTCCAGCTAACAAGTGCCTCATAGGAATACCTTTGTACGGTCGCGTGTTCTCCGCCAATAAAGTAGGTGCCTCAGTGGTCAATGCACCAAAACACTCACAACAACCTCCAACCTTGCCGCTACACAAGATCGATGCACTTAGGCGAGCGGGGTGGCGACGTCTCCCGGGACCGGATCCGTGGCTTCGAGCTCCAAATCAACAGAGCCTTGTCGCTTTTGACGACCCAGCTTCGGTCAAGGCAAAGTGTCAAATGGCGAAGGATTTGGGATGTCGCGGCGCCTTTGTCTGGGCTCTTGGAGACGAAAAGGCAGTCAAGCCAGAGCTTCTTCAAGCAGCTTTCAACACCTTCGCACGATGACCCGACAACATTGTCAGAAAAAGCGCTTTTGGCTCATCGGAGAATGTTAGATGACGCCGCTTAATGCATGCCAGACTGACGACGACTAAAGCAGTATCTACCAGACTTCAGCGGAGATTGCCTGCTGGATATCCCTGCCGCTTCGTCAAATTCGTTCTTCCGAGGGCGCTCAGGCAAACTAATACGCACGCTTTCCTTTTCTGCGTAGTAAGCACACCAATGCTGTCATCGCGAAGATACTCAGCGATGCGGGCTCGGGGACCGCCGTTTGCAGATTCACGACGCGGAAGCCAATCCCCGGGTTGCTCTTGAACGTCGGGTAGCGATCGGTACGCCAAGATGAAGACAAAGACACCGTTGTAAAGTTCCAATACCCGCCGCGAATTCCACGATTCAAGTCGTTTTTACTGTTGGTGAGGTCAAAACTGGACTCCTCCCATTCCCAAATATTCCCGCTCATTCCAACGACGCCATAAGCGTTGGGGCCGCCCGCCTGCGCGACGTCACTCGGACCTGCCTCCGGAGCTTGTTGGTAGACGGCCGTATTATCGTCCGTGCCGCTCGCAACCGCACGGGGTGCCTCGCCATCTAAACTAGCGTAAGACCGCCAAGTACTATCTACTGGATCGAAGTAGGCCGCCTTGTACCATTCATCGACCGTTGGCAGCGCAAAGATGGCACCGGTATTCCGAAACGGGTTGTTTGCGTCATATCCCTCATCTCCAAGTTCCCAAAGTGAGATGTGATGGTTCACGCCACTCGTCGTGAATTTGTAGGCTGGGGAATAATCCTGGCTCGTATTTAACCAATTAACGAACCGCGCTGCCTCGTTCCAAGAAATCCCCACCGCAGGCCGATTCAGCCCATTGCCGTCACGCGACTCCATATCTGAGAGCGTTATTGTTTGCTCATTCACACTACCGTAGGCGGTGTTGTAAGCCTCGATCATACCCCGAGTCGCTTCATATTTTCCGATTTGGTACTCGTAGTGAACGGAGCCTACCGAACTAGGGATTCCATTTGTATCCGCGGTGTTCCCGGCGTTTCCAATCGAAACAAATTCCATCTCGAATGCACTGTCCCCGTTCCCGAAGCTTACGAAGCCAGCATGAACCGGAGCAACATAAAGCAACAGGGCCGCGACCGCAAAAAGGCATCGCGATATGTTACAGGACAATCTCACTCGACTAGGTTTCACAATCGAGCGCTCGTTCTTGCCCCATGTTGAAACATGATACATTACACCACCGTGATAATCTAGAAATGACATTTGATGTTCGTGGTTACCCATTACAGTCTTTAGGACACGTTTTTTAAGATAATCCAACACAATCGCATTATTCGCTTTTTTTACCCAAAACAATTCTGAATTGCTAAATCATCAATTGATCACCTGCCTGGGTATTTTCCCCGCTTCCATGAACCCAAGACTACGGTTGATGCACCTCGCTATCCAGATTGCCATCTCTTTGAGAGCCCCAAAAATACGTTCGCCACTAGGTGCATTTTCTTTTGCCAACTCGTCAAGTAACGGTGCCAGCGGAAGATCGATCGAGAATTACAGTCAATGACGCAGTCAGGCCATGGGACCAAACCATCAAAATCAACAGATGACGCAAACTTGACAGGGGATGGCAACACGATTTAGCGGCTCATGGATGGGCAGTCTACGGAAGGGGTCCGTGGCCTATACGCTAAGGTGCACGACACTTAGAAACCAGCGATGGTTAAGGTAACTATGTGGCAGCAAAAGTGGGCCCCGGCCCAGGAAGCGACGGCCTAAAGAGCTTCAACCACTTACCGTCCCCGTTTTTCACACTGTGCTTCATGGCGTTCGTGGTTAGGCGTCCTGGCTGTCTTGCCTCTCATGGAATTGGAATTTTGCCTCCGGTGAATTAATCTCACCCCCCGAGGAGAATTCTGATGACAAAAAAACGACGATCTTTCACCGCTTCACAGAAGGCTGATGCGGTTCGCAGGCATCTTAAAGACCAAATTCCTGTCTCGCAGATCGCTGACGAGATGCACGTCCAGCCAACGATGATCCACAACTGGATCAATTCCGTGCTTCAACAGGCTGAACGCTCTTTTGAGTCGCCGCGATCGACGAAGGCTGAAACGTCCAAGCACGATGCCAAGCTCCAGAAGATGCGTGAGAAACTCGACGCTAAGAACGAAGTCATCTCTGAGCTGATGGAGGAGAACATCCGCTCAAAAAAAGAAAATGGGGAGCTCTAACCGGTCGCTGGGTTCCTCACGATACACGAGACCAAATCGTCGATTACATCAACCATTGGACGAAACAAACTGAGCTGCCTGCAAAGCAACTGCTGCTGTGGCTTGGCTTGGCTTGGCGGCCAACAAGTTCCACACCTGGAAGAAACGCTACGGAATGGTCAATGACCACAACGGAAAGATCCCTCGCGACTGGTGGCTCGCGGATTGGGAGCGGCAAGCCATTGTCGCGTTCCATGACAAGAATCCACTGGAGGGTTATCGCCGATTGACTTTCATGATGCTTGACGATGACATCGTTGCGGTGAGCCCTTCGACGGTTTATCGCGTTCTCAAAGCAGCGGGGCGTTTGGACCGCAAATCCGCGACCAAGTCGCTCAAAGGAACAGGCTTCAAACAGCCTAAAAAGCCGCATAGCCATTGGCATACCGATGTTTCTTACATCAACGTTGGTGGAACGTTTTTTTACTTGATCACGGTACTCGATGGCTTCAGTCGTTACATCGTGCACCATGAACTTCGCGAGTCGATGACGGAAGTGGATATTGAGATTGTGATTCAAGCAGCGCTGGAAAAACATCCCGGTGTGAAGCCCCGAATCATCAGCGACAATGGTCCGCAGTACATCGCGAAAGACTTTAAAGCATTCGTTCGCTTCAACGGTTTGACGCATGTGACGACGAGTCCTTACTACCCGCAAAGCAACGGAAAGCAGGAGCGATTTTACGGGACGTTGAAGACGGAGTGCATTCGTCCCAATCCGCCGCGAGATCGTGACGAAGCGGTCAAGCAAATAGCTGCTTATGTGTGTCATTACAACGAGACGCGTTTGCACAGCGGGATCGGTTACATCACGCCAGCGGACTGCTTGAATGGCCTGTCCGGCGAGATCCATGCAGAGCGTGATCGCAAGCTTGAAGAAGCTCGTTCACGCCGTCGCGAGCAAGCATCACTTGCAATCGCGAGCTGATGTGAGAGACTGAGAGAACTTGGTCGGAGGATAGGGCACTGGTGAGGACCAACCCGAGCGCCGTGCCAAGTGAAACGTCGAAGGGCAGCGGTGTCAGACGATGTCGCTACTCTTCCCTTCGATGTTTCCACAATGCGAAAAACCTTCGGGCAGGATGCCTGATCTTCACGGCAGGAAGCCGCCATCCTGTACTACTCGCCGGTTAGCAAATTCCAATTCCCGTTGAACCAAGACATGGCCACATGTGCCAAATCATCGGACTGCCGCGTTAAGCACAAGCCGACGTCGTTACGCTAGTCCGACCCGGTGCCACATGCGGGAGAATGCACACTCGCTCGCATCCAACGCTGCACATGGAAGACGTCCCTTTGCATTCATCCGCAGCCTCAGTAAGGACGACCGGCATTTATCAAGGACGGCGCGCCCCGTTTGGCCAACACTTAGAGCCATCATCAAAGGGGAACGAACTCATCGGAAAGCCGCGTCTTTTTTGGGGCAACTGTAACACCCGACTCGCGGACAAACGAAACCTTGCCCCCTGCAGCCAGCGCGGTCTGCTATCGTAGTGCACAAGCGTGACTTGTCACGAGCAAGAAGTTTCGTGCAGCATGCGCTGGCGCCCAACTGCAACCATTGCGTGGTGTTGCGACAAGCACCGCTCAGCGTTTGTCGCGACCGACATGAAACTCATCTAAATATCCTTTGGCCTTCAGGCAGTGTTTGCCTAGTGGGAAACACAAGACCAGAGGTCTCGTCACTAAACTGGGGTTATTAAAAATCATGAATCAAAACGTTGACTTATCCGCTGAATTTGCCCAGAACGCAGAACTTCAAACAGTAGCCGCCGCCGGCGGCGCCATCTTCATGGTGTTCATGTTGGCAGCGCTCGCCCTTTCCGTGGTGATGATCGCTGGAATGTGGGCACTGTTTACCAAAGCGGGAAAACCAGGTTGGATGGCCATCATTCCAATCTTGAACGCCTGGGTGCTGGTCGAGATTTCCGGCCGATCAGCGCTGTGGTTTGTTCTCATGTTCATTCCACTGGTCAACCTTGTCGCCATCCTCTTAATTTGGATGGATGTGGCCAAGAGCTTCGGCAAAGGTCCAGAGTATGGCATCGGCCTTTTGTTACTGCCCTACGTATTCGTTCCGGTCCTAGGTTTCGGAAGCGCCCAGTACACACCCCAAGCGTCGCCAGGCCTGGTGTAACGCATTAGGTGATCCGACAATCCGGCGTCTTCAAGGGGGCACCTGCTCATTTCGAGTGGTGCCTCCTTTTTCAATGCGCTTGCTGTCATGTCTATCTACAATCTGCCCCGTCGCAAACAGACTGGATAAACGGGACTGGTACCGAGTTGTTCAAACGCCAACAACGGACGATTCTAATGGAACGCCGATGGCTGCCCAACTGTGCCGCTCCCTTCGGCACTCGTATCTCATGAGCCGATGGAGCTTGAACGGCGCCTTGCTGACAATCAGGCGTTTCGGAACGACGGCCCCTAGCAACTCATAGCCAGAGCCCTTGGATGCTAGAAACTTACTAAGTTTCTACCTACAATGCTGATCGGCACGACCGCGCTGCATTGCAAGCTGAGTTGTGCCGACCTTGCAACGACGTTCGAACGATTAAGATGCGTTTTTGAATGTCAACCGGGCATCATGTTGCGTGATGGAACTCGTTCTGCATGCTCTCTGCGTCTGAACTGGAGGTGTTCTAGCAACATCACGTCGAATTGCCCGACTCAGCGAGTCAGGCACCCGAAAGTGACTGAACGAGACACCATGCGCTACAAACATTGAAGGCGACAATTTTCATGACGCGATTTCCATTGGCCCACGCACTCGCACATGCCGTCATCGTTGCCCTGACGTTGGTGACGTACGCGGTTGGGAATCCACCGGAGGTTCGATTTCCGGCAAAACATCGAGCGTTCCTCCAGCAGCATTGCTTCGACTGCCATGACTCAGCGACTCAAGAAGGGCAGGTCAATCTCGAATCCCTTTCCTTTCGCATCATCAACATTGAGCAAGCCGAACTCTGGCAAAAGATCCTCAACTCCCTGAACGCTGGCGAAATGCCACCCGAAGATGTGACGCAGCCCAACAACGCTGACAAGGCGGACTTCCTTGATGCCTTAGCCCAAACCATGGTGCGAGCACGCCAGGCACTGTCTGATTCAGGCGGCAAGATCACGATGCGACGTCTCAATCGGCGTGAATATCGCAACACCATCAAACAGTTGACCGGCGTCCAACTGGATGTGGGCACGCTGCCAGCCGACGGCGGATCAGGAACCTTTGATACCGTTGGCTCCTCTCAGTTTATCTCCAGTGATCAATTCGAACAGTATCTCCAACTGGGACGCAGTGCCATCGACGAAGCGTTGGAGCGGCAGCGAGCTCAAACGCCATCTTCGCAAGCATTCCGCCTCGAACCGGAGACGACGATCAATCCAGCCAATGAGAAAGAGGTGGCTGCGATCGAAGATGCTCAGCGGCGGTTCACCCGGTGGCAGGTGGGTGTCGACCAGGCAGCGAAGCTGCCGAAGAACCAAGCCAAGATTGAGGAGATCAGTCAACAAGATGCCTCCATCAAACATCCCATTCACTTTTACCGGCATTCCGACCTACTAGATGACGCCCCCGACCCCAAAGACTACGGCTTCAGCGATGCAGCCAAAGCCGCTTCCAGTAATCCTCAGTGGGATCGCGCACAGTTGGCTTATCACAAGCACTACCTCACTCTCCCTCACCGCGACCGAGGCACGTATCTGAAACTTGCGCACGGAACGGGACGTGTGGTGGTCACAGTGAATGAAGACTTGCCGCCTGGCAAGTACTTGCTGCGTGTTCGAACCGGCGTCGTGCCAGGCTCGCCCTCCGCTCGCCACTTCATCCAAATCGGCCATCCACAGCGACAAGTTCCCCGAAACCGTGGTCTAGCGGGCCAACCACTGAGTACTCATCAGGTCTCAGGCACGATCCAACAACCGGAGATCATTGAGATTCCGCTCGAAATGAGACCTGAGACCCCGCGCGAGTTCGCGATTCAGGAAAAGCAGCCCAACAATGGCAACCTCAAAGCGCTTTGGGATGCACACAATCGACTCAAACAAAAGAACGGATATGGACATCCACCGGCCATCTGGATCGACTGGGTTGAACTGGTTGGACCAATCGATGCAACCAACAAACGCTGGAAGCAGCGACGTGAAGTTGAATTGCATGCCAATCGCAAAGTGGGTGGCACGTACAACGGTTACTTCAAAGGCGGCCACGACAAAGCGCAAGCCTTCTTGCAAACCGGCAAGCCACAAAAGGGAATGGTTGATGAGCAAGAAGCCAAGTTTCGCATTCGGCAGTTTGAAGAACAAGGCCCGACGTACCGACGTTACCTTGATGATCCACTGACTCAATCGGGATCGTTCCTCACCATTGCAGATTGCAACAAGGAAGAGTTCATCGCGTTGCCTCCAGAGCATCCTACCGGCTGGTTGAAAACGGAACACGTTGTTCCGAATTTGCCACCGGGCGAGTACAAGTTGCGATTCCGTCTCGGCGCCATCCCAGGCACTCCATCCGATCGCCACTTCGTCGATCTTGGTGCAGTGCCAGAAAAGAACGCGTTCAATCAGATTGCGACCTTTCAAATCACCGGTTCCATCGACCAGCCTCAGACCATCGAAGTTCCTGTTCAGTTGGCAAAGAACAGTCCGCGCAAGTTTGCTCTGCGTGAAAAGCGTGACCCCAAGTTAGACAACCAACGCGACAGGGCAGCTCGGAAAGCAACCGGCGTGGGCCCCGTCCCCGCGTTGTGGATTGACTGGGTGGAATGGGAAGGGCCGTTTAGTCATCAGGTGGAAGCTTCGCCACTGCAAGCAATCATTGCTGACAACACACGTCGCTTGAAACAACCAAACGCCACCCGAGAGAAAACCTCGGCGTCTCCCATCGGCGAGTCGAATTTCGAACTGCCACAAGCTCGCGCGACCATCACAGAGTTTGCCCGTGCCGCTTTTCGCGGCGTCAAACCTGACAGGGCGTTCATTGACAAGCTTGTCGCGATTTATCAAACACGACGTCAAGCGGGGGAATCGTTTGACGCGGCGATCCGCACGCCACTGTCTGTGATTTTGGCTTCACCAGGTTTTCTGTATCTCAACGAGCCCAGCGACGAATCCCAGCCTCGGCCACTGAACGACCGAGAGCTCGCCGTACGGCTCGCATACTTTCTCTGGAGTGGTCCTCCAGACGCAGAACTGCTTCAATTAGCCAACGACAACCAACTGCATCTTCCCAAGATTCTTGAGCAACAGGTTGATCGACTGATTGCTGATCCGCGTTCGGATGAATTCGTGGCCGGGTTCGTCCACCAATGGCTGGAGATGGAACGCTTGGATTTCTTTCAGTTTGATGCCAACCTGTATCAAGATTTTGATGAAAGTACCCGCGCGGCGACTCGCCAAGAAGTCTATCACTCGTTCGCACATTTGTTGCGTTGTGGAGTTGTTCCACAAGACGCTGAATCGAAGAGTCCGACGACCACCGAGCAGGGTCGCATCGGCAAGCTACTGAAGAGCGACTATGTGTTTGTCAACGGCTTGCTTGCAAACTACTACGGGATGGAAGGAGTCAGCGGAGACGCGTTCCGTAAGATCAATTTGCCGGCCGATTCACCGCGTGGTGGACTGCTGGGCATGGCCGCCATCCATGCCATGGGCAGCGACGGCATCGTCAGCAGTCCAGTCGAGCGGGGTGCCTGGGTTTTGCGTTACCTGCTAAACGATCCTCCGCCACCCGCTCCACCCAACGTGCCACAGATCTCGCGACTCGAAGGCCAGGTTCTGACTGCTCGCGAGCGATTGCTGGCGCACCAACAAGAACCACAATGCGCGAGCTGCCATCGCAAGATCGACCCCATTGGGTTTGGTTTAGAAAACTTTAACGCCGCAGGAAAGTGGCGTACCGAGGACTCTTATCAGGCGCGTGACAATCGGGGACGCGGTGTCGGCAAACGCCAGACATGGACGATTGACCCCTCAGGTGCGTTCCATCAAGGTCCCGAATTCAATGGCTATCAGCAACTGCGCGACCGGATCGCTGAACGTGAAGAAGACTTCGCTCGCGGCTTCACTGAACACTTGATTGAATACGCCTTAGGTCGCTCGTTCGGATTCACAGACAAGGCGCTAGCAGACGAAATCGTCACATCGGCCAGGGGCAAGGACTTCGCCGTGAGCCAGTTCATCCACGCACTCGTCCAAAGCAAAGCCTTTCAGACCAAATAGCCTCTCAGCTGAATGACTCATGCAACAACCTGTCGCCCGACGTTCCCAGCCGGGGATAAACTCTGACTCCAAACGCTAGGCGTCATCTGGCCTTTTCCCTCCCTCCTTATTACCAGCGTCTCACCATGCCAACGACTGCAACTCTTTTTCGCCAACTGCCTCTCGTCATGCTGCTGTGTGCTAGCCTGCTACCGCCCAGCGATGTGTTCTCCACCGATGCCTTTGCCACCGAACCACCGGCCTTTGAATCGAAACTCTTTACCAAAGGCACACTGGTGTATTCGGACGATTTCGATGGACCTTTGAACCGCCAACGCTGGGGTGCTCCCACCCAGGACAAGCAAATCAAGGACAGCAAGCTGATCGTCAGTGCCAAGTTTCAATCCAAAGAGGAGGCGATGAAGGTCCTGAAACGCGATCATCACCTCGGTTTAGAACCGGTCGTCCATCTGAACCAGATTCCCGAAGCCTTTGTCTGCCACCTTCGTTATCAATTCGACGCTGAAAAGCTCACCCCGGGTCGACCAAGTTTTCAGATTGGGCATCACATGATCATCCTCAGCTACCTGGAGGGAGGCGGCCATCGAATTAAGCTCCCAGAAGGTCCAACATTCAGCGAACCTGAATCGGGGATGAAGCTAGGTGAGTGGATCGACCTTGTGATCGAATACAAGAAAGGCACCCTAACAATCGGGGTCAATGGCCACAGCAAGACCTACCAGCATGATGCAGTCACGACGGACAATCCGAAAGACAAGTTCGGACCAAGATTCAGCCTCAAGGGAGGCCCAGACTGCCGGATTGTTTTCGACTCGGTACGGCTCTGGAAGTGCGAACCCTAAGTTTCAACCGCCACGCCTCCAAGACAACCTGATTGAGTCAACCAAAGATGAACCGCATCACTAGCCTTTTCGTGCTTCTGCTTATAGCGTCTTCCGCTACCGGCAAGTCCCCCCAGAACGTTGTGTTGATCTTAGCCGATGACCTCGGCTGGGCGGACACAACACTGTATGGCAAAACCTCATTCTATGAGACACCGAACATTCAGCGTCTGGCTGCCCGCGGCATGACCTTTTCCAACGCCTATGCAAGCCCGATCTGCTCGCCCACACGGGCCAGCATCATGACGGGCCAAAACCCAGCACGTCATGGAATGACTGCTCCAGCGGCTCACCTTCCGACGACCCGTTTTGAAGCCACCGTCAGCGCAAGTGGGCCGGCCCATCAAAAGTGCACCAACGTCCGCAGCAGCACGCGTTTAGCAACCGAGTTGCCATTCCTGAGCGAGCTGGTCAAAGACGCCGGTTACTCCACCGCACACTTTGGCAAATGGCATCTCGGCCGCGAGCCACATTCGCCACTGGAACGGGGATTCGATCTCGACTTGCCGCACTGGTGGGGACCTGGACCAAAATCGAGCTACCTTGCGCCCTGGGGTTACGAGCATCCTGACTTCAAAGAAGGCCAACCGGGCGAACACATCGAAGATCGCATGGCAGCCGAAGCGGTCGCGTGGCTCAAGAATCGTGACTCAAACCATCCGTTTTTCATGAACTATTGGCAGTTCTCTGTACACGCCCCGTTCGGCGCCAAACCAGAACTGATTGAGTACTACCGACAGAAACTTGGCAACTCGGTCGTGGGATTAGAAAAGCCCGAGACCCGTGAAAAGCGGCTTCAGTCGCATCCGCCAGGCGTTGGGCTTCCACAGCAATCACCGACTTATGCTGCGATGGTGCACTCTCTTGACGATGCTGTCGGAAGCCTGCTCGATGCGATTGATGCCGAAGGGATTGCTGACGAAATCATCATCATCTTCTACTCCGACAACGGCGGGAACATTCACTGCGGCCTCGAAGAAACCGCTGCATCAGGCAACCGTTACATCACTCCCATTACCAGCAACGCCCCCTTGCGTGGCGGAAAAGGCGGTATCCATGAAGGCGGCATTCGAGTGCCGGCCGTAGTGGTTTGGCCAGGAATGACGCAACCAGGCTCGCGGAGCGAAGTGCGAATCCAGTCAAACGACTTGTATCCGACGATCCTGAAGATGCTGCAAGTTGAACAGCCCAAGGAGCACGCCATCGATGGCGTGGATTTCACTCAAGCACTGCGCGGTCAAGCGATGGAGCGTGGTCCAATGTTTACCTATGTGCCTGGGCATGGAGCAACACCCCATTGGTTACCACCTTCGATGGCTGTTCATCATGGTGACTGGAAACTCATTCGCACCTTCCACTACGGCGAACATGGCGAACATGAATACCGTCTTTACAATCTTCAAGAGGACCTTGGCGAAAGCGATAACTTGGCCGGCGTTCACCCCCAGAAGGTCAGGGAACTCGACCAGCTGATCGAACAGTACATCGCTGCAGCAGATGTTGTCGTGCCGCAGCCTAATCCTAACTTTGATCCAGCAGCCTTTGATCCGGCGACGATCGGAGTTCAACCTGGTGGCCTGAAGATGCCGCCCGCATTCAAGTCGTCGCAAGTTAAAACCGCTGACCCGAAACCTGCGAATGCTGCCAGCCAAAAGTCACTGCTGGGGTGGATCGCCAAAAACACTCCGTCGCGCGTGCAGGGCGAGACGCTGCAATTGAGTCCAGCGGGACGCAGGGCATTCATCGCCAATGCAAAGATTCGGGTCCCAGGCCCGGTCGACGTCAAACTTCGAATGAAGACTCGGAAAGCCGGCGTCTGCCGACTGCAATGGCGAACCGAGGATCAGGATACGTTCCCCGAAACGGGACAAGAGCAATCATTCGACGTTGATGGCGGTGACTGGCAAGAACTGAGCGTGCCCTTGAAGATCCAAGGCCGTCTGGTGCACTTGCGTCTCGTGCTATCGGACTCCAAACAACCAACGGAGATCGATTGGATCGAAGTCAACTCCACGGGAGATCAACCCCAACAGAGTCAACGATGGGACTTCAAAGAGACCAAAGATCCCAAGGAGCCCGTCAAGGTCAATGACAAGGTGAAGCACAAGCCAGCTGCCGTATCCACTGACCGACCCCAACCGTTTAGCTTCCATGAAAGCTTCGATGATTTCGATGCGAGTCAATTTCTGACCACAATTCCCAACAAGAATACAGAGGTCAAAAAAGGCGTGCTATGGACGCATGGAGCCAGCGGCGGCAAGTACCCGCCGATGGTCTACTTGGAGGTCGATGGAAAGGACCTCGACATTTCTTTCCGATACCGACACCTCCAAGCAGGCGGCATGGTCTGGTTCTTTGTCGATGGCGATGACGGTTTTGGCAGCATCGACCACATGCTCCGGGTTAAATTCAATCGCAGTGGGATCCAGCTACAGATCGATGCACACTCACTGGACCCCAATCATCCAGACCGGCAAAACAATGCACGGCCAGCCGACCCCGTCAGTGGTGCTTACCGATTGAACAAGCGTTTTCCCCAGGAAGATGTCAATCTCACAACCAATGTCTGGCGAGACGTCTCACTTTCCTTCCAAGGCAATCAGGTCACGATCGCGGTTGATCAGGATGTCTGGCACAAGACACTGGAGCATGCTTGTTTCAACCAGACCAAACGCAAATTGCTATGGATGCAAAATGGAGGCGAACAGGGGATTGAGATCGACGACATTAAGATCAAGGAATCACCGGAGGCACGCTAATCGTCTTCACAAGCAACCAGCGGGCAGAGCAGACGGCCAGCCATGCCTTTCATTTTTGCAGGCATAGAGCAAATGTGACAAGCGGTCGCAAACCGCGTCACACTTAATCTCTATTGTCCAGTTGCTTTCCCCCAAGGCCGTGAGTTTTGCCACCGATGCCTGCCGTTGACCCGACAACCACCACCGCTGTACTTTCGAGGCCCAACTCTGCACGTTCTGAAATGGTCTCCGCGAAGAAACCAACGTTGCCATCAGGCTAGCGGTTATCACAGCCATGGTTGCGAGCTTAGTCTGAATCAGCAGCCGACGAATGAGCAGATGGTTCTGCCTTGACTGGAAACAGCTGTGGATCGAGCATGGACAGTTTTTTCCAGATCGAGGAGACCATTAATTCGCCGGCCTGTTCACCAATTCGAGCCATCTCGTCAGTGCGTTCGAATTCAGAAAGATCAAACCCAGTCACGTCAGGCGAAATCACAACATCTGCCGGCTGCACGCCGACCGCGTTCATATTATGGCTTTGTACAAGATGCCCTCTCAATAAGACTTGCAGCGTTGAAGGTTTGCGCGACCGGACCAGCCCACGATGACTGTCAATGCCACTGAACATCTGTTCGAGACTGGCTGTGACACTGGAAGCGATGACAAAATTGCACCCTTTTTCAACCAGCACATCGGCAGGAATATTGTTGACTAACCCGCCATCGACCAGCGCCTCACGTTCGTTCAATAGTGGCTGGGACAACCCAGGTAAATTGATGCTCTCGAGAATGCTCCGCACCGCGTCTCCCTCGGCGCGCACTACCGGACCGCCTTTGACAAGATCGACTGTGACCGTATAGGTCGGGATAGCCAACTGACTCAAGAATGCGTCGCCTAGGTATTGCCTCAGCATCGAATCGAACTGCCCGCGTCGGTATTTATAGAGCAAGTACCAGTAACCGCCTCCAGGCAGCAAACGAAACAGCCACGGCAATCGCAGATCACGCCTGAAGCAATTGATATTGTGATCGATTTCTAATCCGTAAGAATACATGACACCGGTCATCGCCCCGGCACTGGTGCCAGCGAGCATGTCGATGAAGATGCCATTGTTTTCTAGGGCCTTTAGCACACCCAAGTGCGCCATGCCACGAGCAGCACCTCCCCCCAACGCAAGACCAATCTGAACTCCGCGCAAATGATGGACGATTCGCTCGACTCCCTGATTAAGCAATCCACCCTGGTGGCTGAGCGGTGCAGAGAAGGACACCTTGAAAGCACGATCGACCAAGGCATCCAAATCAGGTGCATACGGAGAAGTGTAATCGCCATGATCGAGCAACCAAACCAAACAGATTTTCTCGCGCCAACCAGAAACCTGGTCGGTTAGTCGTTGCAATACCTTCAGCGTTTCCGACGCATCTTTGGGATGAACACACCACAACAAGGTATCCGAAAATCGCAGAAGTCGAAGCAAGTTCTCCCAATCGTGATTGGCGTCAACATCGACGACCACACGTTGGGATTGCGACCAAGCTCTCAGTTGTTGCTCGCTAGCCTCTAGCGGCAGTACACTGCCAGAATCATCCAGCAGAGAACGAAAGAGTACGCCGTTGGGCGGAATCCAATCGACGTCATCACTTGCTACACAGGGCTCCTCCCCTAGATCGACCAAACGTTCCAAGACACCTGTGGTAATTTCACGCGTCTGTTGACAGTGGTGAACAATCGCGACAGCCGATGGTTTATCGCGTTGGCGATCAACGTTCACAAGCTTACGAACTTGCGACGAAGCCAGTCGGAAAAGATTGAATTGGAACGTGCGATGCTTGGCAGCTAATCGGTAGAGCTGATCCGCATCAAGCTTGAGTATCCACGCTGGCTCACTGGCCACGGCGTCAACGGCAGCTTTTTCCTGATCGGCAACTGCAAACAGACCGATACAGTGCCCACGCATCAAATATCGCTCCATGAGCTCTTTGCCAAACAGGTCCACAACAGTCACCTTGACCCTTCCCCGTGTCAAAAAATACACGGACGTCATCGGCTGACCCGCACGATGAACAACGTCCCCATCGGCAACTTGAAGGTACTGAGCACAGTCGGCAATCTCTTCGATAACTTCTAGCTCGAGACCTTGCGTCCATTGCAAGCGACTTAGATCTGCGATCAACAGTGACTTCGCAGTCGCATCTGCAAGTTCCATCTCATTCGCTCCGTTGGTTTTGTCCGGCCCGGGAAAACGCAAGCTAAGTCGGGATCAATTTCAGGGCCGTCAAACGGCACACTTCGATAGCTCACTAGGTGTAGAGTAGCATACAGAACAGTCAAAGCACCCAACATTGGACGGGCACAGCCCCTGCGCAAGGCGTCAAATGGACGGAGAAAACAAGCGCAAGAGCCCCATCAGAAATCGCTGTCCGAAAGCAGTCAGCTCAAAGGATTCAAGAAACAACAACATGAATTTCGATGCAAGTCTCGAACCGTTCCAACCCTCAGGTCAAGGAGTGGAGACAAGTTCATCCTTGAAAAAGTATTCGATTCTGCAACTCGACCGCCAGAACTGGTCACCCTGCGGAGAATCGTCAAAATCCCCCGCAGAAATCGTTGAATTTCGTATCCACACGTTGGAGTCTGGCGCATGATGCTGAGAAAGGAACCTTTTTCGATCCTACGAAGACTGAATCCCGAACGAACGAAACAGGTATCAATCGCAGGGTCCACTTTGCCCGTCGCGACAACGGGAGGACGCCGATCGGGTATGCTACAACAGAGCGTCAAACAATCGATCAAATTCGAGCGAGAGTGAACGTTAAACCAAACAAAGACATTGAAGAATGAAGCAAGCAACAAAGCATCGAATTGGCCGTCGCGAGATTCTGCGTGGTACGGGCGGAGCTCTCCTAGCATTGCCAGCTCTGGAATCCTTCGCAACCGCCAGTGATGCTGGTACAAGTCCCGTCCGCATGGCCTGCATTGGGCTAAATTTTGGTCTTGTGCCCCAGCTGTTTTTCCCCGGCGAGACGGGCCAAAACTATCAGCTCACCGAACGTTTACGCCCCCTTGCAGGGTCTCGCAATGAGTTCACCGTGTTCTCTGGTTTAGACCATGGTGTCAACGCACAAGGTGGTCACGGCGGCGTCCATGCCTACCTCTCGGGCGTCCTTTCTAAAAACTCAGTCGGCATGCCTGAAGCCAACATCAGCCTTGACCAAAAAGCGGCGCAAATCGTTGGCGTTGAAACGCGTTATCCATCACTGCAGCTAGCCAGTGGCAACGATCCAAACAATCTGATCTCCTGGAGTTCCTCAGGAGTCGCATTGCCGCCGGTGACAAACCCACAAACCATCTTTGACCTGCTCTTTGCCTCTGCGGACCCACGGCAACGAGCCCAAACGCACACCATTCTTGCCAATCGTGGCAGCATTCTAGACCTAGTAAAAACAGATGCGAACTATCTGAAAGGCAAAGTCGGCAAACGAGATCGGCAGAAATTGGATCGATACTTTGATTCCATCCGAGGAGTTGAAAAACGTCTGGCACAGTCCAGCCGGTGGCTCGACACGAAAAAACCAGACGTCGACTACAGATTGCCCAAAGATTCCAACAGCCTTGATTTCGTCGATCGTGTCCCGCTTTACTATGACCTGCTGACGTTGGCCTTCCAAACCAATTCCACACGTGTCGCGACGCTAGCTCTGGCCGACATTGGCCGCAACAATGGCGGTTTCGATATCAGTCGCGGCTATCACCAATTAACGCACCATGGCAAAGTGCCGGAGTACATCAAGGAACTCTCCGTCATTGAACAGTTTCATATGCAGCAGTTTGGACGATTCCTGGACCAGCTCAAGTCGATCGAAGAACCCAGCGGAGCATCGTTGCTGGACAATAGCATGATCCTCTTTGGTTCCGGAATGGGCAACGCGAGTTCACACTCCAACAAAAACCTCCCGCTGATTCTTGCTGGCGGAGGCTTTTCACATGGACAACACCGCAACTATTTCCAAGACCACACCGCAAACAAAGCGACTTCGGCGGGCAAGCTGTACATTTCCATGCTGCAGCGTTTTGGTGTCGAGGTGGACTCGTTTGGCACTGCCCAGGGCACGTTGAGTGGGTTTGAGGTGTAAAAATGAATCGACAAATATCAAACGCCATCGCTGACCAATCGTGGCTGGCATTTTCGCTCCGCCACGCCAAACGAAGCCTGCAAACGGTTCTTCTTGCGTTGCTATTGCCAGCCACCAGCCAAGGCGCCACCGCGGACGAACACAAGTTGGCCCCCTCAGTCACCAAGTATTTCCAGCAGTTTTGTTATCAGTGCCATGGTGAAACGAGCCAGAAGGGCGATCGGCGGCTCGATCAACTGCCAGCAGTCATTTCGGCTGACGACGATGCCGCACTCCTCTTAGAAGAAGCACTCGATGCAATCAACCGAGGCGATATGCCGCCGAGCAAAAGCAAGATTGCCCGACCAACGGAATCCCAGACAAAGCACTTCGTTTCATCGCTAACCGATTATCTATCACAGTTAGCGGAGGCCGGAGCCACTCAATCAACCGTCATGCGCAGGCTGAACCGGTTCGAGTACGCCAACACCATGCGAGACATTCTGCAACTGACGCCTGAGTTCTTCGATCGCACATCGGACTTTCCCGTCGACGCCATCAAAGAAGGATTTGATAATCAGGGTGAATCCCTTTCGCTGTCTGAGCAACAGCTGGAACGCTATCTGGAGGTCGCCGAAGCAGCGGTGGACGCTGCAACCTCTTTCGACGTCCAACAGCCGTCGCCCAAGGAATGGCACTTTCATGGAAGCGACTTTAATGGAGTTCATTCCTATCAGCGTGCGCCGGTGACTTGGCGACTGATTGTTGACAACGACTATTTGGAAATTGGACACGGGCAACCCAGCGAGCGTCATCCCAACTTTGTGCCTTCACTCGCGCGAGCGGGCGGAGCGCCCGCAGAAGGTTGGTACACGATCAAAGTTCGCGCGGCCGCTGCAAACCGACTCAATCATGGTTACGACCATCGCGAGTTCGATCGCTTCAAAACTCAACGCCTCAAACTCGCCCTCTGGGTTGCACCAGAGGCAAAGCTGCTGGTGAAGAACGCCGCCGACCAGCGACGCTTGAGTGCCATTTGGGAGTTACCCGATGGTCAGCCACAGGAATTCACGCAACGCGTCTGGCTAAACAAGGGTGCCGTCCCCTTTATTAGCTGGACCAATGGAGTCAGCTCCAAAGGCAACATCCGTCTGGTCGCGGAAAAGCATCACCCGGAAGTCGTTCGCAGCACCACCACTGAGCGTGACGCCGCGTTGCTGGGCGATCCTGAGGCTCAAGCGTTGGTAGCGCGACTTGCAAAGAACGACAACAACCCGCTGCTCTCGGAGGTCTACCGTGGGCCTCGGGTCCGAGTCTACAATCTCGATCTGAATGGCCCAGAGATTGACCAGTGGCCGCCGGCCAGTCACCAACTGTTATACGGCACACAAACCGATGCTTCTAAACTGGCCCTTCAATCTGTCGTCCAAAAGTTTGCCCGCCGTGCCTTTCGTCGTCCCGTCACGGTGGAATCCGTGGACCATTATGTCCAATTCATTCAACAGCGCATCGCCAAGGGTGACTCTCACGCCGCAGCACTTAAGCTTGGCTTGGCAGCCATCTTGACCTCGCCGCGTTTCCTTTACTTAGACGAAGGCAACGAGGAGACTGGCACCACGCTTGCATCCTACGAACTCGCATCTCGGCTCTCGTATTTCCTTTGGAGCAGCATGCCAGATGATGAATTGTTTCACGCTGCTGAGTCAGGCCAACTGGCCACCAAAGCCGGACTGCAGAGGCAGGTTGAGCGCATGCTCGGGGACGCAAAGTCCAACGCCTTTGTCGAGCACTTCACAGACACTTGGCTGCGAATCAATACGCTGGGATCGATGCCTCCGGACCCCAAGGCTTTTGCAAGCTATTATCGCGATCGCCTTGAGGATCTATTCAAGCAAGAGACGCGAATGTTCTTCGCGGACTTACTGAAGAACAATCGCTCAATTGTCAACTTACTGGATAGCGATTACGCCTTCGTCAACGATGTGCTTGCACAGCATTACGGCATCGAAAACATTCATGGTGAACAACTTCGCAGGGTCGCTCTGAAGCCTGAACACCGCAGGGGCGGACTAATGGGACAGGGAAGTGTACTCACACTGTCTGCCAATGGCATCGAAACGTCGCCGGTTGTACGCGGCATGTGGGTACTGGAGAACATCTTGGGGACGCCACCACCACCACCGCCGCCTGATGTGCCTGCGATTGAGCCTGATACACGAGGCACGACGACGATTCGCGAACAACTTGACAAGCATCGAACGGTCGCCGCGTGCGCGGATTGTCACCGAAAAATCGATCCCGCTGGTTTTGCATTAGAGTTCTATGACCCCATTGGTGGGTTCCGACAACAATACCCCGGCCGACCAGGAAAACGAATCGCTGTGGATGGTTCTGGACAACTTCCGTCAGGGGAGTCGTTTGAAGATGAAACCGGGCTCAAAAAGATTCTCGTGTCACGAAAAAACCGATTTGCCGAGACGCTTACCGAAAAATTGTTGACCTACGCGACGGGGCGTTCCATGACCTCGCTCGATTACCAAGAGATCAAGCAAATTGCGACCGCATGCGCTCAGAACGGCGATGGACTTCGTGACCTGGTCCTGGGCGTTGCCAACAGCCAAACGTTCCGAAGTCGTTGAGCCGTCCGTTTGATCTCGGAGGCTGCACTGGCAAGCGATTCGTATTAGAATCGACCCGCTGACCTGCGCCGCAACTGCCTCGTCCTGTGTTGCCGCATGCAAGCCGGCGGCTGAGACGCGACGCTTCCCAGGCTGCAAGCACAACAACGCCTCACAACCAAGTCCCTGCAACCGACAACCAAGTCCCTGCAACCAACACCCCAGGGCCACCAAGTCCTACCAGGAGTCACACCGCCTATGCTTTCTCGAATCATTGCCTTCGCAATTTTGTTGGGCTGCAGTAGCGCAACGGCGCAACAGAAACTGTTCGACCTGTATGAGCCCCAAGTCTTTCAAGGCCTACCGGTTCGGGTGATGAAAC
The DNA here is from genome assembly GCA_007745635.1 of Stieleria bergensis. GTDB lineage: Bacteria > Planctomycetota > Planctomycetia > Pirellulales > Pirellulaceae > Stieleria > Stieleria bergensis. The sequence goes on along the minus strand of CP036272.1, from coordinate 2,515,969 downwards.
CCATCGATTTCGATGCGGACCAAAAGTACCCTGTCATCCTGTCGCTTCACGGCGCTGGCGGAGTGGGGACGAATAATCAAAAGCAACTCAAAGACTGGAACCGACAGCTTGCCGAACCCAAACGGCGAAAGGAGTTCCCCTGCTATGTGGTTGCCCCACAAGCGGACTCTCTGTGGGATCAGCAAGATTTGGAGCGGAGCCAAGCGCTGATCAAAACGTTACCAGCAGTCGACATGAATCGCATTTATGTCATGGGTCACTCCATGGGCGGTCATGGCACTTACATCTTTATCCAGCTTGCGCCAGATTATTTTGCCGCCGCCGCACCCTCCGCTGGCAGCGGAAGGCCACGAACGGAAGACTTCATCGACCCTGCAAAAATCAAAGACATTCCGATCTGGGCTTTTCACGGCGATCGAGACACCGTCTGCCCGATCGCAAAGGATCTCGCTGTCTTCAACGAACTCAAGCGTCTAAAGGGCAACATGAAGTTGACCGTCTTGAAGGGTGACCGACACAATTCGTCGGGAAAAATGATCCCTGGTGCTGCAAACGGTGTCACTCAGTTCACGGGTGATCGCTGCGATCGAGAGCCTGATTTCATGTCATGGATGTTTGCACAGTCCAAGCCAGCGGCTAAGCAGGCAGCCAACTCGTCGACGGGATGGAAAAAGCACGTCGTGCTGCCGGAATCTCGTTCTCAGATCAACTCGGCTGTGGCGAATGATTTTGACAGCGACGGACACATCGACATCATCTCGTCTTTTGATGGCCGGGTCGTCTTGTTCAAGGGCCCCGATTGGACTCAGCACACGCTGCATGTCATCAAGCCCGGCCTATCCAGAAACAAACCGCGTCCCAGTTGCATCCACAGTTGCCTGATGGACGTTGATCAGGATGGAGACCTTGATTTCTGTGGCTCTAACCTGACGGTTTTCTGGCTGGAGTGCCCTGCAGATCCATGCTCCGGTCAACCATGGACCTATCGCACCATTGACGATGAAATCCTGGGCACACACTGCTTGATTAGCGGAGACGTCAATCAAGATGGCAAGCCGGATCTGATCGCGAATTCTGGTCGTGATCAGACCACCACCTCGGTGCCGAATTCCTTGACTTGGTTAGAAGTCCCATCAAGCCCTCACACAGCCAAGCACTGGATCCGACACGTGTTTGCTGACGGCGATGCACCCGGGGCATCACACTATACCGGCATCGCTGACATCAATGGCGATGGCATTCCAGACATCTCCTGTGGTGCCAAGGGAGGCGAAGCCTTTCCAAACGGCGAATGGTTCGCTTGGTGGGAACAACCCGCCGATGGATCGGTGCCATGGAAGAAACACTTGCTCTCTGATCAACATCCCGGAGCAACGAACATTCACCCGGTGGAGATCAACGGGGACGAACACATGGACTTAGTCGCGACGCGTGGCCACGACCAGGGAGTGCTGTGGTTCAAGGGCCCCGACTTCAGAGAATTCACCATCGACCCAAACATCTTAGGCCCACACTGCTTGGCAACCGTTGACCTTGATGATGATGGTGATGTCGACCTCGCAACCTGCGGACGCGCCAGCGACGGAACCGCGATTTGGTATCAGAACGATGGCCAAGGACATTTCACGCGACATGTGATCGATGTCGATCAAAGCTCCTACGACATTCGAGCGATCGACATGGACGGTGACGGCGACTTGGACCTCTTGATCGCTGGTCACGACAGCATGAATCTCGTGTGGTACGAAAACACACTCAACGAGCAGTCGTAGCCAACTCGACAGAGAACGATCCCGCACAAGATGCTGTTCGCGGAATCGAACTCTCACGCGTGTCGCCAAGGCTGGAAACGCTGGCCAAAGCAGCCATTCAACCAACCTGGGAAACGAACGCATGAGCCCAGGCGGACGCAACCGTCAACGCTAACGTCGTGTTTGCTGGCACGCGGACTTGAATCTGATGGATCTTCTGGCCGGTTTGGATCGCCTCACATCCACTGTGCTTGCCAACAGCGTTAGAGCAATCCACGAATCGGATGACCGTCTCGGACCAACGTCATGGGTCGTCCGACGTTGGATTGGAATTCCGTCTTCGGTGAAATGCCGACGTTGGCAAAGAAGGAAGCGGCCAAATCGTCAGGGGAGAATCCCACCGACGCTGGTTCGGCGGCGGTCGCATCGGTTGCTCCGATCACTTGGCCCCCGCGAACGCTGCCGCCAGCCATCAGGGCACACATGGCTCTGGCCCAATGGTCTCTGCCACCGGCGTTATTGATCTTGGGAGTGCGTCCGAATTCGCCCGCGGCCATGATTGCGGTTGACGACAGAAGACCGCGTTCCTCAAGTCGATCAAGCAATGCAGCAAGCCCACGGTCGAATGGCGGCAACAAGGTACGCAGGCGCGAGAAATTATCCTGGTGCGTGTCAAAGTCAAATTCTGCGGGACGCAGCCTCACCGTGACGAAGTGCACTCCAGCTTCAATGAGTCGCGCAGCCAGCAAGAGCGACTGTCCAAATTCATGCTTTCCAAATCGGTCGCTTTCCGAAGGCTTTTCCTGAGAAAGATCGAAGGCCGCTCGCGCTTTGGGCGAACTGATCATATCAAAGGCTTGTTTGGAAAATCGATCCAGACCACGCACCTGATCGTCCAAGTTTTCAAAACCGGCAAAGGCGACGTCTAAGTCGTCAAGCAGTTGCTTCTGAGATCGATACTTCTCAACAGTCAGTCCATCTTCAAGCGTGATGCCTCTTACAGAATACGGCGCACCATGGCGGGGCTTTTCAGCCGTCAATGGACTGAACCGTGAACCCAAATATCCGGGCCCCACAAAGGACTCGTCGATTGAAACGTAGGAGGGTAAGTGAGTCGCTGACGGAAACTCGTGACTGACCACACTGCCGTACTCGGGATAGCTGACCGATTGTGAAGCCTTGTTTCCAGTGAGCAGATACTTTTTTGCAAGTCCATGATCGGCGACGTTATGTGTGATGCCTCGAATGATCGCGTACTTCTGGGCGCGAGTGGCCAGCATCGGCAAATGCTCGCAAATCTGAAGTCCCGGAACCGTTGTTTGAACCGGTTTGAACTCTCCGCGAACATCGACCGGTGCGTTTGGTTTTAGGTCAAACGTATCCTGATGGGAAGGCGCGCCTTCCAAGAACACAAAAATCGCCGAGCGTTTTTGCGCGCCGTCGGATGCCAAGGCTTGAAGCCCGAGGTACTGACTAAGCGTTAGTCCCCCCAAGGTACCGACTTGGATAAAGTGACGCCTGTTAAAAGCTGTGTTCACGGTTCTCTCCTCAACTGCTTCTCTGTCTCAGTGATTGAGCAAGAATTCCTTTGAATTCATCATCGCCCACAGCAAATCAGCCATTCCCTCGGCGATCGTCGGTGATTCGCTAAGGTGCTTTTTGGCTCGCGCTCGATCCGCTTGACTCGGCATTCGGCCGACGGTTCGCAGCCAGACTTGCTGGATCAGCAAACCGGTATCTAAGCGCTCTTCGGCTTCTTCGGCATCTTCAATCTCGATCAACCAACCGCTGTCGGCCAAACGCATTCGCATCAACGGATCGTTCTGGGTGAAGATTGCCTGTAACAAGGTCGGCTGATTGACTCGCTCACAATCGCATACGATGGAACGATCGGGTTTGCCAAAGACCTTCATTGCGTGGGTCCCTGCCATCCGCATCGACAAATGCCCAGATGCCCGGCGTCTCAAGTTTGCACGCACCTCACCTTGATCTTCCGGAGCTGCCGTGACTTGCTTGACCCCATCGTAAACGACTTCAGCAGGAATCCGTCGTGGAATCGCTCGGCTAAAGTTACGATGATCATTGCGATTCGATTCGGTTGGTCTCCAGCTTCTCTGATACGTTTGACTGCTGGCAATTTGCCGGTGAAGCCATTTCATGTCATAACCATTGTTCACAAATTCTCTAGAAAGCCAATCAAGCAACTGCGGATGGCTAGGCGGATTCGCAGGCGTAAACTGATCTGGCGGCTCAACAATCCCACGATGAAAGTATCCAGCCCACACTCGATTCACGAACGCTCGGGCAAACCATGGATTATCTGGATCCTGCATCCAATCCATGATGGGCTTACGAGGATCGTCTCCGACAGCAAGCTTGACTTGGCCACTACGAAGGAGACCGAGCGTCATGACCTCTTCTGTCACCGATCGCGTTTTGGTCCTCGTCACAGAATCAAAGAACCGAGAGAAGTCATTGAAATCTGCTTGGGTCCATTGGTCAAAGGGATGTTTATGACATTCAGCGCATTGCAACTGAATCCCCAAAAACGCGTGAGCAACCGACATCGCGGTGTCCTTCGGCTCCTCCAGACTCTGCCGCGTCCAGAAAGATGGCATGCTGCCGCTTCGTCCCGAAAGATCGGCCAACATCAAACCAGCAACCACTTGATCGTAGGGCTGGTTCTGTTGCACGCGCTGATAGATCCACTCGTACCATTGCGAGGCTTTGACATAGCCATCTTCCCTGGCGACCTCCAACAGGCTACTGATTGACTTTGGATGACATCCCGTGAAATCACACAACTTGTTCGTACACCAAGCAGCGTAACTGGGTCGCTCCAGAAGTTCCTCAATTTTGAGTAACCGCTTGTCCTTTGATTGATCATTCAGAAACTGCAGCACCTCGTCGGGCGCAGGAAGTGTGCCAGTCAGATCAATGCTGACACGACGAAGAAACTCGGCGTCTGTACAAGGTTCGGATGCAACGAGGCCAAGTTTACCGAGCTTGGCGTTGACGAAACCGTCGATGGGATGGACCCCGTTCGCTCGAGGCCCCTCGGCGGCCTGGTGATTTGGCTGTGCCATAGGTGCCAATGGCCGTAGCACAGGAATCGCTGCGACCCCGTTATCGTACAAGGCAATGACGTGAGTGTCGCCTTCTCCCGTGGAAGTGGCCAGCCCGTTGCTGCCAACACGCACAATCTCACCCTCGTTGGTTTGAAAACGACAAAGGCAGGTTACGTCCTCTCGTGTTCCGTCCTTCCACTCCGCGATGATCTTGAGTTGCACCTCCTGCCCAGCCTCTCGGAAGAGAATCTCACTTGGCTGACAATGAAGCGCGACAAGTTCTTGATTGGTTGCTTGCGGGGAACTGTCGACAGCGTCCGGCCACGACGCCCCACTGTCAATCCACTGCTTCAAAACCGCAATCGATTCGCTGGGAAGCTTTCCGCTGGGCGGCATCTGCAGCCCATCATCGCGAAACTCAATGGCTTTCATCAAAAGACTCGCGTTAGCATTCCCGGGCACAACGGCCGGTCCTGTATCGCCACCGGCCAGCAAGGCCTCGCGATTGCTTAACGAGAAGTTGCCTTTGCTTGATCGAAAGCCATGACATTCGTAGCAATGATCCTCGAAGATTGGCTGGATTCTTTCTCGAAACAGTGCGTCGGCAGACTGCTCAGACTCCCGCGCTGGAGGATTTCCGGCCACGGCTGACGCCTCCTTGTGAGCCCCTTTCAGGACGGGCCCAGTGGCCCCTGATTCGATCCAGCGAAGCAACAGATGATGCTCCCATGTCCCCGTTGCGAATCGCTGACCGCCCTCGTGATCGGTCTGTTCGGTGGCTTTCATTACGATCAGGCTGTCTTCGGGATCGCCTGTTCGCAACCGCGGACCGCTTCCTGAGTGCGAATCCGCCCGCAGCGCTCTGTGGTCGGACTGAAAGTCGAATCCAAACAGCGACAAACGCAAATTGCCTTGCCCTTGGAAAGACCCATGACATTTCGCGGAGTTACACCCAAGCCGTCCCAGCAACGGCACCACATGTCGTTGAAAGTCCGGAACCGCTCGCGTGTCGCGTTCAGCAAAACGCTGCGATGCTGGGCGGAGGGCCTTGGTGACCTCCGCTTCTTCGGCTCCGAGAGGAGAGCCGAGCAAAACGAATAGAATGAACAGTCGCTTCATCGAGTAACACCTGCCTGCGTTGACACTACTGATCCATTTCCAACGTTTCGGTGACATCCACCGCATCGCTTTGCTTGTTGCGATGAGAGACACTGACTCGAATCTTGTCGCCAGCGCTGATCGCTTCATAGGCATCACGATGCCCACCAAAGAAGCCAGCGACGCGGATTCGTTTGCCAACAATGCAGGCCGCGTCCGTGGCTTGGCTGCCCTCAGCGGGCAGGCTCTCGGCAACCTCTAACAGCACCTCGTAGCCACTCGCCTCGACAACCTTTCCCACAAGTTCTCCCTGAAAGCCTCGAAACTCGTTAGGCGGGACACCGAAGTCTCCAGGCCGGAAAGGAGAGGTGCGTTCAAGCACATGGAACTTGTAACCAAAACCGAGAACGCCAGCTTTAGGATTGAAATCGCCGGTGCGGACTTTGATCGTTTCGCCACGTTTGATCCGCAGCAAGGAATCCAGAAATTGCCCCGAAACACCGACCAACTTCACCCGCGTCCCGATGAGTTTGGCATTCAGTTGTGGCTGGCTGCTGATCACATAATCGACATCGATTTCCATTTCACCCAGTTCGATGTCTTTCGACTTCAAGCGACCGATGACAATGGCGTAGAAATTGAAACTGCCAGGCCGAGCTCCTGTTTTGGTTTTCGCTCCTAACTTGGTCTTTACTCCGCCAGTGGCTTGGCCTTTTTTAGCTTGTGCCCCGGCTTGGTTCTTAAGGTATTCGATCACCTGAGCTTTCGAAGCCTGCTTCTTTTCAATCCAAGCACGCGCGGTTGGATCGGCCATCAACGTTTCATATTCGGCGTCCCAATCCACTTTCTTCGGTGGGTTCGCTTCTTCTGATCCAGCCGCCTTGGTGTTCATCGTTGCCGCCAGGTTGGCCGCGTCTTCTTTCGACAGTTTGCCGGCCTTCACCATTTCATCAAGCTTGCTCTGGAAAGCACTCTTGCCTTTCAAATTGCCAGCGTCTGGGGTTGGCTTGTTTCGATCTTGCTGCTTGGCGGTTTTTCCATTTTGGTTCTTCAACCAATTGATCACGTCTTCCTTGGTGGCTTGTCCGCTTTCAATTTTCTTTTGCACACTCGGATCGGCCTCCAGCAGTCGCTCGTACGCCGACTCCCAACGGGCGGTGGACTTGTCTTGCGCGAAAGCGAATTCACAACACAGAGCAAATGGAATCAGGAGCAACAGGGTAGCTATTTTCATGGTAAACTCTTTGGGGATTCGAAAGTGTTTTGCAAAAGCATAGGAACGCAGCTCACTTGCCTTGAGCTGACTGAAACAATTCGATCGCTTCCTCGGGCGTCAACTTGCCAGCTGCGACCATGGCTTTTAGTTGTGCACCGAGTGCGGCGAGGGGACTGTTCGCTTGAACGTCTGTTTTCTTTTTCGCGGGCTCCGGTTTCCCGGCATTTCGTTTGGGATCAATGTCTGCTGCAATCTGTGCCTCAGTCCGGTGCGACCCGGCTGATACGCAATAGAGGTGAGTCGTGGACCTGAGAATCAGCATGTCGCCGGCAACAGCAGGCGAGGCAATGAATTCGGCATTGAGTTCATTCGATGCCAGTAATCGAGGTTCGTGCTGTGTTGCTTCAAGCACTTTCACTTCACCTTGTTTACTGCTGAAATAAAGTTTGTGATCAGCGAGTATCGGTGACGCCCAATGGTCGCCCCCCAATCGCTTCTTCCAAATCTCTTGACCGGTCTTGGCATCAAGACAGCGAGCAATCCCGCCCTTGGCGGTCACCATGAAGAGCAACCCATCAACGAGAACGGGCGAGGGAATCGCTGGAGTACTTTTGAAGGTGGACCAAACAACATGGGAGTCCGTCACATTTCCCGTTCCATCGGGTCGGATTCCGATCAATGAGTGATTGAGTCCACTCGTAAACACGTAGACGAGTCCATTAGCATAGATCGGCCGCGCAGCCACATTGAAACCGCCTGGGTGGATGGTGCGCCACAGTTCATCACCTGTTTCCGGATCATAGGAAATGATTGCTTCAGCTGCGGGCGCAATCAGCTGACGGCGACCTCCAGCATCGATTAGGGTGGCGGTTGCAAACGATTTCTTGTTGTCATTTGGCTTGCCTCCTTTCTTCGGGGACAGTCCGCGTTCAGAAAGCGTTTCTCGCCAATCCGTTTCAACATTGCGATCGACCTTCCACCGCGTGGCCCCCGTCGTTTTGTTGATCGCAATAAAGAATTGCTGGTCGGTACCATCAAATGCCACATACAGATTCTTCTCATCGACGATTGGCGACGATCCCTGGCGAACAGGTTGATAGACCCGCAAGTCGCGGCGTTCCCAGATCTTTGCACCGGACTTGCGATCCAAGCAGGCGATCCCCTGCGAACCAAAACTCACGTAGACGCGATCCTCTTCAACCACCGGAGTTGGCGTCGCCGGACTGTTCAGATGCGGCGAGTCGAAAACGTAAGCGGGATCGACTTTTCGTTCGATCATCTCGAACACCTTGATGCTCTTGATCACCTCGCCCGTCTGAAGGTTGATGCAGATTGCCCGGGCTTCTTTCTTTTGGTCACTACCAGTGGTCAACCAGATCTCGTTTTCCCAAACCACTGGGGACGACCAGCCTGAATCGGGAATCGCCACCTTCCACCGCACGTTTCTGGCTTCATCAAATTCAATGGGCAGCTTGCTTTGCCGGGCAATGCCATCGCCGTTTCGACCACGAAATTGATTCCAACTGTCGTCAGCTCGCGATGCTGAACTAACGAATGAAACAGCGATCAGAAAAGCAAAGTAAAAACGAGTCTTCATGGTTTATCCCTCAGGGGTGCGTTTGCCAATTCGACACTGGTGATTTCGAATTTTCCGGAGGAAGATTTGGCAACCAACCACCAGTCAGTCAGCTCTAATCCAACCGGAGAGACATCTGTCTTCCTATCGTCCCGGAATTTGTTAAGCGGAAGCTCCATTTCAAACTCCTCACCCACGGCAAACTGGCTAGCGGGGATGGTTGTGCTGTACTTGCCTGCAAAACCGCCATCTGGGAACTCGACGTTGAGTCCGATTTTGACAGGGGTCCGCGAAAACGCCCGTCCCCGCACGAGGATGCTGGACGTTGCCTGCAAGTGGACCGGATGGTCCTGTGAACGACCAACGGACAGAACAAGCAGTGCTCCAACGGGTGAAGACACAGTCCAAACACTGCCAGCCGAATCGTTGAGATGGGCGGTCTGCTTATAGACCTTCAGTGCTTCTTGTTCGGACATTTTGCCACTGGCAACTGCCTTCTTGAGCTTCACACCAATGCCCCAAAGACGTGAAGTCCACTTCCCCATGACGACATCCTGGCGCAGCTCGCTCTGCCAACGATTCACTGGTGAATTGAGCGATTGCAGCGGCAAGGCGTTTTGATTTTCAAGCGATGCAAATACGCATTGCTGAGCTGGCACGTCGACCTCTTTCCCGTCGGGCAACCGCTTGAGTCGAACGCTTCCTTCCTTGACCGTCAGCCGCGTTGATTCCGGCGACGTTTCGACATTGAACTTCGTTCCCAGAACAGTCAACTCCGCAGTGTTCGTGCTGACGATCAGCGGGCGACCGCGCGGTTGTCTTTGCACACGAGCCGAAAGTCTGCCATGCCTTAGATACAACTTCTTTTGCATTTCGGATCCAGCATTCAGTGAATCATTCGAAATCGTCATCGCCGAGAGCCCCGCAAGCGTCAGTGCGGATCGATCTTTAAACGCAAACTCAACAGAGGCATCGGGCGACAACAATTCCAGCGTCCCGCCAGGCAGTTTTTCTCCTACTGCAATCGCGTTGGTCACATGGCCTCCGTCCCCCGTCCAAGCAATCGGGCCGCTTACAGAGGTGACGGTGATGATTTCCTGGGGTGAGCCTGGCAAGAGAAAGGCTTGCGTGACGACCGCGATCAGCGCCACGGTGGCCAGCGCTAGCAAGATCCGAACCGTCATGCGGCGACCGCGATGGTTCTGTTGCCAGTGATCGGCTGATTCGTCTGAAGATGCTTGCTGGACGTCGTCCCGCGATCCCAACTGGGCTTCCTGGCGAAGATTCGCATCCAGTTCCGATTGAACAAGAAAGTCCTCCTGGAGTGCTTGGTCCGATCGCAGTCGGCGATCGAGCTCACGCACCTCTTCTTCGGAGGCGACTCCATGCAAATAACGGCAGATCAATTCATGGGAGTCCATGCTCACTTTGCCTCCGTCGAAATGCGCAAGTGAACACACTCGGTGAGTTGATTGCGGAGTCGCGCCAAGAGCTTATACAGCGCGTTGGGTGACTTTCCCCTCCGCTCAGCCAAACGAACCACCGAATCGAGTGAGTGATGAGGCGCGAGCAACAATTCGCGATGCTCGCGTGAAAACTGTGTGAAACAGCTGTGGAACGCTCGCTCACGGACAGACAGTTCCATCGGATCGCGTCTCTCCGACCGCTCCGCGAGTTTCTCCAACACTTCATCGCTCAAGATCGGTTGCCGTGAGCGGAGTTTCTCCAATTGCCGGAGACACTTGAAGCGAAGAATGACTCGGGCCCAAGGCACAAACCCATCTTCGCTTTCAAGCTGATCTCGTTTTTGCCACATCGTGATGGTGGCTTCTTGAATTGCCTCATCCACCAAATCCCAATCGGGTACGAGCGTCCGCGCGTATCCTCGTAAAACAGGCTCGGCACGAACCAGCAGCGCCAGAAACTGGTGCTCGCTGAGCTCGAATCTTGGTATTGGATGTTCCATACCTGCTTTATTCGCCCCCAATCCCAAAACCTGCCACAAAAGCATGAAAAAGAAGACATTGCCGAGCGTTTTCGAGTCAACGCATGAAGGTTGCTGTCTGCTCGTTAGCGATGGCAACCTTGATCAGCTGGTGACGTGTTGTGATTCAACTGAGAGAGTGCATCAGTTATTCAGAGACACTCATCCTGAAGTCTCGGACAGAGAGCTTGCCATGGGCGAAGGTCAGCATGACCATGCTCTTCTCGCGTGCGAGGGCTGCATGATCGATTTCAGTTTGAAAATCGCCAATGGTCAACAACGCTCGCTTGCCGACCACAGCCAACTGAACCGGTACCCATTTCCCATTCACGCGGGCAAGGTCCGGCATCCCTGCGGGTTTGATCGTGTCTCCCTTATTCTGTTTCGACGACTTGGTGGCCCAGGCAATGACTCGCGTCGGCACCTTCGATTGCCCCGCAGGTGCGTCTTCTCGTTCGTCGGCAAGCGTGACACGAAACACATGTCCGTCACCGTTTAGCGTGAAAACGACACGTCCACAATCTTCTGCCTTCATCTGGAATGAGATTTTGGCGTCACTGAACTTGCGCGGCCACTTCAAAATCGGACCATGATTCTTGAATTGTTTATAGAGGTCAGGGTCACAAACGCAACTGGCAACTCCATCACCAAACTGCCACGCGCCCCGTTCCGCCAATCGTCCCTGAAGCTTGGCATCGCGGAAATCATCATGGAATTCTTCACCAGAGGCAGCATTTCCAATCAACAAAAACGCAAAGACGAAAGAAAAGATTGTTTTCATGTGCGGGTTCAACTCTTGTTGTGCTGGTTCAGCGTGAAACGGAAACGAAAAATGCTTGCGTTATTCTAACTTGAGATGGCTTGGACTGATTGATGTGCTTTAAGCCACCGCCCAAAACCAGACAGATTTTTCGCGTGGCGCCAAAACATTTAGGCTGGATGCGTTTGCAACTTTTAAGGCAAACGCGATCGCGGTCGGTTGCCTGCCCAGGACCGTCACTTCCCGCTGCCAGTCTGTCTGCAGCCTAGGCGGATTAACGCTAGAATATCGCTCATGGTCCACCCGCCACGCCACAATCGTTCGCTGCGCTTATGTATTTGATCGGAGAAGTCTCGCATCTCAATTTCGTCAGCCTGATTGGGATCGTGACCATGCTCGCGCTGGCTGTTGCCGTCAGCTCGGATCGAAAACGCATTCCATGGCGACTTGTCGGGATTGGTCTGGGGCTTCAAGCAATCTTGGCGGCGATGTTCTTTAACTCGCAAAGCTGGACATTTCCGAAGACCCACGATTCCTATCAGAGCCTTGCAACACTTAGCGACAACCAACCGCTCGCTGACATCTTGGACGGTCGCTTCGAAAACGTCGCGGAATTGAAACTGGCGGTGCAGTCGGAAGAGGTCACCACGGAAGAGATCTCCCGTGCGGTCGCCAGCGGTGTGGCCATTGATCGCTTTCACAACGGAATCGTATTTTGGATCGTGGAGTCCTTTTTCGGCACGATTCAAGAAAGTGTAAACGCCGGGGCTTCCTTTGTTTTCAACGTCAATCCTGACCCCGTTGATACCGCCAACAAAACACACCCTCGTGCACTGCTGACGACATTTGCGTTTGGCGTTTTACCCACGGTGATCTTTTTCGCTGCACTCACAAGTGTCCTCTACTACCTTGGTGTGATGCAGCGTTTGATTCGAGCGATGGCTTGGGTGATGCAAAAGACACTGCGGGTCAGCGGTGCGGAAAGTTTGGCAGCGGCGGCGAACGTTTTCGTCGGGCACACGGAAGCTCCGCTAGTGATCAAACCCTATATCAATGCCATGACGCGAAGCGAACTCAACGCGCTGATGGTGGGCGGCTTTGCAACCATCAGCGGCAGCCTGATCGCCATCTTCGCAAGCCTTGGCGTCAGTGCTGGGCACCTGCTAACGGCCTCGATCATTTCCGCGCCAGCAGCATTGGTGCTCGCCAAAATCATGCAACCCGAAACCGAGCAACCGCAAGCGTTGGAAACCACCGAAGCCGAAATGGACCAGAGTGCGGTAAACGTGCTGCAAGCCGCCGCGGACGGAGCGAGCGAAGGCCTAAAGCTAGCCTTGAATATCGGTGCGATGCTGATCGCTTTTTTAGCCTTGATCATGTTCATGGACATTCTACTGCAAGGACTTGGCGGACTCGTGGGCATCGAATTATCTCTGCAACGAATCTTCGGCACACTGTTTTATCCAATGGGTTGGATCATGGGAATCGAGCCAAAGGACTGCACGATCGCGGGGAACCTATTGGGCAAAAAGCTAATCATCAACGAATTCGTGGCCTACATGGGTCTGCTGGAGAGTGACGCGCAGCTTAGCGAACGCTCCAAGGTCATCCTGACCTACGCGTTGTGTGGCTTCAGCAATTTCGGCGCCATCGGCATTCAGCTTGGTGGGATCGGTCCGCTCGCCCCCAAACGAAAAAAGGACCTCGCCCAACTTGGCCTACGGGCAATGTTTGGTGGCATGCTGGCTTGCTGCATGACCGCATGCATTGCCGGCGTGATGTTTGGCATTCTCAGCGAGTGATCTCACGCAGGTTTCGCAACCGCCCCTCACGGTGGCAGATCGAAAGAAAAACGATTTTCGCATCTACGAGAAACTTCTTGCGATTCCTCTGGTTAGTCTGTTGTAGCGCAAACATCATGCTGCGACGACGGTGCCTGGGAATCATTCTCAATCTTTGACAAGGCTGTTGTGGAATCTGAATGATCCACGATCGGGCTCCGATTGAGATGAAGTTAATGACGAAAACTCCCACGCCGATCTGCCAGCAATGGGATTGACGATCGGAAACAATAATGATCTGCGGAGTGAATGCATGAAGAACGGACACCACAAGCGATTTCTGACTGCCCTAGCGATTCTCATCGGCGTTGGATGTCTCGCTGTATTGTCTGTAGCGCATTGGTACCTCAAAGCCGGCGATGCGTTGGCTTTCGAGCTACGTCCGCCAACCGCACAAGAACTTGCCAAGGCTGCTGAGTATGAAAAACTCGTCGCGGGAGGAGTGTTTCACAAGCCACTAAGCCGTGTTGTTGACTACCCCGGGATCACAGCCCCTAAAATGATGGATGCCAACGCAGTCGACCTTCCCGATTCGACCGAAATCGTTGGCGTTGAGATCAACGGAGAGTTCCGCGCTTTTGTGCTCAATGCAATGCTGAGCCCTCGCGAGCATATCATTAACTTGGTCGTGGACGAATGTCCATTAAGTGTCACTTACTGCAACCTGGTCGATTGCGTTCGTGTTTTGACGCGTGCTGGCGACGGACCGATCCCGCTAAACGTCGGTGGAATGGACCAGGACAACCAAATGGTTTTCCTGCTAGAGGGCGCGCGATACGGGCAAGCATCCCCCGGTCTGCCACTCATCGATCACCCCTTCAATCGAACAACTTGGGGCGAGTGGAAAGGCCAGCATCCAACGACAAGGGTTTACCTTGGCAACGGATAACCAGTGCTAGCTGGTCACACGATGCCGCCGAGCGACAGGTCCCCCCACGTGTCGGCAGTGGAGGTCACTGGAAACGTTGCTTCGACTCCCGATCAATGAGAATGCGTTCGCCTGAGATCATTCGGTCTTTACGCGTTCTTGGGCGACTTGCTACGGTTCATGAAAAGACGTCAGTCTGAGCGATTGAATGCCGCGCGTGAATGCCGGTTGATCGCACCCGCTTGGCCAGCAAATCTCACCGCCGGGTTTGGTGAACACCATCCAGAACACGGATCGCTGATCGGACCACCGGTGTTTCACAAACCAATACGCCAACGTCTGCTCGGCGACTCGGAGCGCCAGGCGTGCTGCGGCATCTAAGTCCCCGCAGGCTGCTGCTCGCTGATCACTTCTCCGTGTTACCCGCTCAGTGCCACCGGACTTCTTGAACACAGACGGGATCATGACGGAACAACGTCCCAACGAAGCTAGAATCATTTCGGTGCATGGCACCTTCGCTGCTGCCGATTCTGATCACGGGAAAAAGTGGTGGCAACTCGAGAGTGTCTTCCAGCGCAAGCTTCGATCCAAACTGCGTTCCACCCATCGCATCATGGGCGAAGGTGACGTGTTTCACTGGAGCGGTGAAAACAGTGAACGAGCGCGAGCCAAAGCGGCTGCCGATCTCTTGGAAACTCTCAAGCCGCTGGAATCAGCCAAGATCGACTACCATTTAGTCGGCCATAGCCATGGTGGATCGGTTGTTTGGTCTACGTTAAAACTCGCCACCTCGCGCGGGCTCGAACTAAAACATCTTAAAAGCTGGTCCACGGTGGGAACCCCGTTCCTGCACCACAAGTCTCGATCGCCCCTGAACCCGATTAGCCTCACCTATTTGGTGCTGAGCCTCTCGCTGATCTCTCCGGTGGCTCGATCATTGTGGTTCCTCATCCTGTTGGTCAGCGGACAACTCGATCAAGGGCTGGTCATCAACTCGCATGACGACGTCAACCCGATCATTGGCGTGATTCGCGCTCCGATCTTGGAACTGATCAATCAAATGGGAGTGCCGTTTGAGACCGTTGAAAACGGCATTCGTCTCGGAAGTTTCATTCCCGGTGGCGACGTCTCGTTTTCAGCCTATCTATTGGGCACCTTCGAAGGCTGGGGGATTCTGTTGGCGATCCTCCTGTTTGCCTATCTAACGTTGCTGCTTTGCAGTTACTGCGTGGCCCCGGTTTCCGAAGTCCTTCGCAATGGCTTGGAGAAGCGGCTGGATCAACGCACGTTTCAACGCTACGGCGGGACCTGGTTGGGGATCTGGAGCAAGGATGATGAAGCCATTAACGGCTTGAAGAAAACACTTGAGCTCTCAGTGTCGTTTTTAGGAACGTTGGTCCCTCGCGATCGCATCTACATTTCGGATTTCGTGTCCCTGCCTTCACGGCCTCTGCTGCGGTTGTTCGCTCCGTTTTACAACAGGCTTTTGCGGCCCGCACTGGACTCAAAGATTCGCAAGTTGGTCATCAAAACAGCACAGGGCAACAATCGACCTGCGGCAGACGTCGTCGCTGTGTCCCCGCATCCTATCGTCAAACAAGCGAACGATTCCGGAACAGCCATCCCTCGCTGGTTTGAGCACAAGATGCTGCACGCGGCAGACATGCAAGCACAAAAACTGGGCCCCAAACTGCGAGAGTTCCTGGGTGAGGCCACGTTCTCAACGGGATTGGAGAAAGTTGCTCGAGCGTTAGACAGCCATACGCTGGTTCACACGTCCTATTTTGAACATGCTGAAACGGTAAACCTGTTAGCTCTAAATATTGCCAGTAGCGACTCCCAGTTTCGTTATGCTCAGTCCGGCACAAACACGGATCTCCAAGCTTGGTTCGTTCACTTCCGAAATTGTCAGCGATCCATCATGGGCTTAGAACCGCTCCAGCCTGTCGAACCCGCACGCCGCAGGCTCACTCCACGTCGCGCAGCCTAACGCGTGAAGTGCTGCATTGCCTCACGCTCTGCAGCAGATTCGCCGCAGCATCTGTTCGACCGCAGGGCGCGGCTCGCCACTCGCCGGCCCCCCAGCCGCTGAAACGGTGCGTTGGCCGGCAATCCCTGCTTGCACGGATTCAACGCTGATCCCAAGAGACAGCTGAGTTGCTTTGGCCGAGTTGCCTTACAAGGGCAGTGTCAACAGAGGGGCGGAATCGTCGATGGCGGCCTCTGTTTGAGTATCGAAGATCAGCTTCAAGAGAAAGAACTTGGCTTTGCTATCCTGATCGCGACTATCAATATAGAACCAAGTGTCACGATATTGGACGGCAACTGAAGCACAGGCGGGACGCTTGTCGCAACACTTGACAACGAAGCCGCCGACCATTGAGTCCGAGATGGGATAATCAGCCAACGCGGGGGCGACACCACAACGCAGGTCGCACTGCGGCACCTGCACTCCTCGGGACAGCAGAAACAGCATCTCGAAAAGCGACCGCATGCCAATTTCGATATCCTGACGCGGCAGGTCCTCTTCTTTCAAATAGCCCTCGTACCCTGGTTCAAGCTCAAAGGTCTTGGACTGTGGGTCAATGCCAAGCATCTGGACAAGATTCGCATGCTCTGGCGTGCCAATGGCTTCCGCCGCGAATCGCAACACAGTGAGCTGCTTGGTCTTGCTAAGCGTCAAGCTGTCCCCGTTACCTGAATCGACGAATGTATAACCTGAATTGAGCGCCTGGATCCGGTCCGACGCTGTAATCAATTGTGGGTCCAGGCCTTCGTTGATCGGCACTAACTTTTCGATTCTTCCGACCTCCAGCAAGCGCTGATCCTGCAAGGAACGAACACTCAGGGCGATCATCAGAAACTCGTTGGTCATCTCTGCTGTCCCCGGCATCTGTCCATGATGAGACGGGGCGATGTTGACGTCGTTGATCGACTTGATCATCAGCGGCCAAGTGATCGAAGCCGGCCAGCCCATATAGGCTGCTAAGTACAGCACATCAAGAGAAACCGGTTTCAGCGCAGCCGCAATCAGTTCCCGACCACCTGGGTTAAACGAAACGGTGGGACGTTCCGATCGCGGGCCAGTCAAGCCTGCCGCAAGAGCATCCGGGCCACCTTCAGGAACATTTGCTGCCAGCGTTCCGGAATACGTCCAGTTTCGCTGTGCGGTGATGTTGGTCACACGAAGCAGGCCTGGATATTCGTCGTATCGAAGCCTGACCAAATTGAGCAGCAACTCCTGGTTCCCAACCTCGACCGTCGACTCGTTGTATTCCCGCCAATCACTCACCATCCGCTTTGGCCCCGTCGCGCAACCCGAGAAAAAGGTTGCGACGATGCACAGAAGCACGATGGGAAATTTTGACTTATCTACTGGCATTTCACTTTCTTCAAGGCTTAGCGTTGCAGTCAACGCAAGGACTGCATCGCGCTTTGCTCGACAGGCTCAAGCGGGTTGTTGCGATCTGACGGGATGCGTTTAAACTGGGTGAGCTCCGAACCAACGGTCTCGACGGGGCCTCGGATCGATCCACTAGCCTTCTGGTGGCCTCGCGGTTTCCTGGCTGCGGCGGCTCGTTCCCATGAGCCAACCCGTCGATCCAATCTGCTCCAAGCAATTCGTTTTGGCATGATTGAGTCGCCTGTAGGGAATCTCGGCAATGAAACGGATGTGACCACAGAGTCAATGAGTCAGAACAGCCACTGGATCTAGGACGAGCCTTAATCCCGGCACCATGCTCAACGCTTTGGCAATCGGCAAACTTTGCGCGTGCGCAAGAGTTCACCAACCGGACACGATACAGCTGGCTCGTTGGATTACCGTTGACTTGCAAGTGGGATGATGTTTTCCATCACTGGCTAGGCTTACAAGAGGCCAGTTCAGCGGACGGCGGCCAAGCAGATTGGGACGGCATCGGCCAGTACCTCACTTATTCAGTCAACCGATGCACGAATCGTGGAATGCGACTCGAGTGGTTTCGCGACGAAGAAGGAACCCCTGTTGGACTCAATCGTTCAAGCAATCCAAACTCTGCCCGTTAGACGGAAACTTCTTTTCGCTTTCTGTGGGAGCGAACAACGCACCGACGGACGACGTCGTTTTCCGCCCCGAACTGCGTGCGGATCGGTTTGATGGATCAGATGCTGCCCGCCCATTTAACGATGGAACAGATAACGGCCAGCTCGTGCTTGGGTTCGATGTCATTGTCGGTCTGGAACTGACAGGCTTGGGCGAGAGCCAAAAACGAATTCGACCGAGCGATGGCATGTTGCGACATCGCTGCGGTGTCAGTTTTCGACGATGAAGGCCCCGCGTGTGCCTTGCCCAGTCCGCCTTCCTGGAACGGGTTGCTCGGATTCCCAACTGGCAGATTAAGGTGACGCGAGTCGTCCGGATCGATCACAAGCTTCTGGCGTCAAAGCACGTGCCGGCCGGTATTGGAGGAATCCACATCGCGATTCAAGCTCACTCGGCCCGCCGTGCAATCGGGCTTCACACGCATCGGCGGCATTCTTGGCCACGACAATCGCTGCAACATGCTTACCTGGTCGAGGATTGTGTGGCCGATGAACGTGCAAGGTCAAACGGGCACCCATTCGGGAATCGCCTACGCTACAATGGTGAATGAAGAACATTTGCCCAAAGAGTTGTGACGACTCGTGTTGGTTTCTCCGTGTCAGAGACGGCAATGTTTCCCCGGTCCATTTTCGTCGCGTTTCGTTATTCAATTCCTGAATGGGTACCATCCAAATGCCAGGCTTACGTTCGTTTGCACCTTGCCTTCCCGCCGTTTTGTTAGTCTCTAGTTTCGCTCACGCCGATTGGCCAAAATGGCGTGGACCGGATGACAGCGGAAGCATTGCAGTGGGCACATTCCCGCAGCAGTTGACCGCGTCGGAGACCGCATGGACGGCGGACTTGCCAGGGAAGGGCTGCTCCACACCGATTGTTTGGCAAAACCAAATTCTTGTCACCGCACCGATTGATGGGCAGGATGCGATTTTAGCGTTCGATCAATCCGGCAAGCCCAGATGGCAGACGTCCTTTGATCAAGAGACCGCTGGCAAACACCGCAACGGATCGGGCTGTAACGCGTCACCGATCACCGATGGTTCAGGGGTCTTCGTTTACTTTAAAAGTGGAATGCTGGCCGCGGTCAACCTGGATGGGACCAACCGCTGGCAGACCGATTTGGTGAAACGCTTTGGTCCAGACAATCGCTATTGGGACCACGGCACTTCACCTGTGTTGACCAAGAATCATGTCATCATGGCGCGAATGCACGAAGGCGATTCGTGGCTAGCAGCGTTTGATAAGAAAACCGGCGAACTGGCTTGGAAGGTCGCGCGCAACTACACCGTGCCGAAAGAATCGGATCAGTGTTACACCACCCCGATCGTGATGCAGCACAATGGCCGCGAAGTGGTCCTGGTCTGGGGCGCTGAGCACCTCACGATGCACGACGCGGCCGATGGCTCGGTGGTTTGGAGCTGCGGCGGCTTCAACCCCGAACAAAACAAGTTATGGCCTGCCATCGCAAACCCAGTGATCATCGGTGAGATGGCCGTGATCTGTTTTGGTCGTAACGATCGCGGCATCCCACGAATGTTTGGCGTCCGACTTACCGGCAGCGGCGATGTCACCGAGACCAATCATGTCTGGGTGCGCAACGACATCAGTTCATTTGTTCCCTCACCCGTCGCCTACAAAGGCAAGGTTTACCTGGTCCGAGACAAGGGCCAGATCGAGTGCATTGACCCCGCCACGGGCAAAACCGTTTGGTCCGATCGGTTCCCCAAACACCGCACCTCATATTATGCGTCCCCGTTGATCGCCTCTGACCTCTTGTACGCTCCGCGCGAAGATGGAACCGTCTTTGTCGCCAGTGTCGCCAATGATCAGTTTCAACTGCTCTCGGAAAATGAGTTCGAGCAGCCGGTCATCGGGTCGCCCGTTCCCGACGGGAATCGCATCTTGATTCGAGGTGAGAAGAAACTCTTCTGCCTTACAGACGAGAAGTAAACGCCTGCGAAACAACGGTTCCGCAGGAAGTGTCTTTTGGGGAAACACCGAGACCACCGGCGGAACCAGACGGAAACGCGTTCGAGGTTCAGTCGTCGGTACCGACTTCGCCACCGTAGTCCGTGAAGATCGATTTCACGTGCCCTGCTAAAAGTCGGATCAGCGATGGATCGGCGGACGAAATCGGCTTGTTGACATCAATGTCACCTTTGCGAGCCGCCAACACGATCGCAGCAAGGACGTGCTGAACGTCCACCGGTAGATCCGTTGGTTCCTCAAGCGCGATCGCTAAATCAAAGAGAGTCTCAGCCATCGCGGGATCAACCGTCGCTTGGCCGGACGCGGTGACCGTGATGCCGGGAACAATTTGACGCTGGTTGCTCATGTCAGTCAAACTCAGATGGTCCATCGGTAATCGCTTTGCTTGCGAGATCCCTTGACTTCAATCGTGCCATCAGCATCAAGGCTTAGCAGGGAGTACCCATTCTGGTCGGCTCCCGAACCTTCGACCATCGCGACAAGCGTGCAGTAATGAATTCCGCCGATGTCCTTCAAGTCATTCTTGTGGCTGTGCCCCTGGAACACCGCCAGCACGTTGCCGGAAGCTTCGAGCACCTGTCGCACCTGGGCACTGTTCTTGACTCCGTGCTGGTTGGTCACATCAAGACGTTGATGAGCAAATACAACAGTCTTCTTGTCCGTTGCCTTTAGATCAGACTCCAGCCACTCGACTTCAGCAGCCGGAAGATTGGGGTCGGTCCACTGAAAGTTATTGCGACCATAGGGCTCTCCGTCGCTGCGAAAGCACGCATCGAGCACGACAAAGTGGAATGCTCCGGAATCAAAGGAATAGTACGATCGTTGCTGTTCAACCCCGTCCAAAAACTCCTGTTTCGTCAGCGTCTGAACGCAATGATTGCCAAGCACGTAGTGCCGATGTTTGTGAATCGCAGCAAAGTCTTTATTGATCCGCTTCAGATAACCAAGCTCGGTCTGGACACTGTCGGCGGCGTCGATCAGGTCGCCAAGTTCAACAATGAATGACGGATCATGCTTTCCAAAATGCTCGGCGGCTTCGGCAAGTTTATCAGGCGTTTGCCGGTAGTGACGTGAACCAGCGGCCGGCTTATCGGCATAATGCAAGTCGGTCACAAGCCCAATCTGCAACGCAGAACGACCCTCATCAGCGACGACTTGCTTAGCAGAAAGAGCCGCTGTCGCCAGAACAAGCGAACCGTTGCTTAAGAATGCACGTCGACCGACGCGCGTGTGATGATTGTCAGCCGTCATTCCGAATCCCCTCTGCCACTCGAACCGTTCATTGGCCGCCCAACGTCACGCAGCCGGTTAGTTATACACTGAATCCTGACCGCCCCCATCCTAGCCACAAGTCGCTAACGCTGGGTTCAATCAGCTGCACATCCTCTGAAGCGAACCTGCGGGTCGCCACACGCCTGTGCCGATTCTCTCTTCTGTGGCAATTATCTGTTTTTCAGGGATTCATCCGCCTACTGACTGTCTAATCTGTGCCAGAAAGATCTCAGCGGTGACTTGCGTTGATTTTGCCGTCGCTGACACCGTCAAGCCGTCTCAATGTTTAGCCAGAGGACATCCATGTTGCCGAATCGTTTCCAGCGTCTTTGCGCTTTTTCCATCGCTATCGTTCCCTTGGTGTTCCTTCCAACGCGTTTCGTATCGGCCGACACTTGGACTGACAAGACAGGCCAATACAAGGTCGAAGCGGAATACGCTGGCGTTGAAGGGGCGAGTGTGGTGTTGCGAAAGTCAGATGGCAGCACAATCAAGGTGCCGATCAATCGACTCAGTGACGCCAGCCGTGCACAAGCCAAAAAGCTTTACGACGCTGCCAAGACACCGAGTACCGGCAGTCAACCCGCCGCGCCAGCGAATCCCTCCTCAACCAGCCGGGCTCTTATTGCTCGGAAGCTAAAGTTCAATGCGCCCGTGGCTCCGGCGATCCCAGCGTTGCCATCTTTTCCCGAAAATGCTTCCTTGCAAGAAACAGTGGACTTCGTTGTCGCCCAGTTTCAAGCTGGACACCCGGAAGTTTTTTGGCACGCCCTGCCGGCGGAAGTTCGCAACAAAATTGATAGCCAAGAAATCCGCACCGCGATGAACAAGTCCCAGGGAAACGATCAGAAAGCAACCGAGGAGGTCGTTGGTGTTGCTTTGAAAGTCGTGCAGATCCTGGTGACAAAAAAGCAGTTCATCATGAACTCGCCGATGATGGCACAAGTCCCTCCACCCATGATGCCAATGATTCGTCAAGGCTACGACCCTACGGTCGGCACGGTGTTTGAAACGGTGATGTTGATCGATTCACTAAACCGTGAATCTGAGCAGCGCACCATCACAGAGATCCTCGATGAGCGAGGTCCGAAATTAGGAGCACACATCAAAGGTTTACTCAAGATGGCGCCTCCAGGAATGGTCAGTTCTGTCATGGATGGAATCCAGGTTGAACAACAGAGCTCAAACTCCGGTATCATTCGCGTCCCCAATCAGGAAGGCGGATTAGACGAAACCGAAATGGTTGTTCTTGGTGGCCGGTGGGTGCCCAAGGACATGGCAGTGGCCTGGGATGCATCGAAGGATAACTTGGTCGAGATGATGGACTCGCCAGAGCAGATGCAAGGCAATCCGTTCAGCGGACAAGCGGCATCACAAATGGTGATCATGGCTAACGGAATCCTTGATCCCATGCTGGCCGCCAATAGCCAAGCGGAGTTCAATCAGGCGGTCATGCAAGTCATGAACATGGCGCAAATGTTCATGCCTGCTGGATTGCCACAGTAGTCTGCAACACAAGCATCCGACTGGCTCCAATCTGATAACAGGGACGGGGCCAGTCGATGGCTGGATTCGATCCTCCCCAAGCCTTGTTCTGCCCCAAGGCAAGCCATCCGAGCATGCCTTGATGCAGCATACCGCTCCAGTCACTCTGCCAGGGTCTGTTCGCCCTGGAATCTGCGTTCGGCCGATGGCGGCCTGTTGAGCGGTCTTGCCGTGGCATGGCTCTCTTCAATGCGATTTGCCGCATGGATCGGGACTCTCCCTGACTAGCCACGCGTTGGGGGGAATTGATGCCTGGCCGTGAAGACCTGATTTTGACCATCGTTTGACGCCCCAAGCTCTGGTGACCACCGGCCTAGATTGCCTTCGTGGACTGTGCGGCTTCACTTTTTCGCCTACTGCCACTGGGGCCGGTGTTTGAAGCCATCACTGGCATGATTGGCGACCGCTTTCGGACGGTTTGAACCTTTCAGACTTTCGAGCCGAGTCTTGACAAGCGATGTTGTAAGCAAGAGGCTCCTCACGAAGATTCACCCTCACCATGGCTTGAGAAATGACGCTTGCACTCGTCCACGACCTGATCATTCTTATCGCGTGTGGACTGGTTGCCGCCATCATCTGTCGCATGCTAAACGTCTCCATTCTGATTGGCTACTTGGTTGTCGGAGCTGCCGTGGGACCTGGAGTCTTGGGCTGGGTCAATGACGAGAATCATCACATCTCTCACTTTGCCGAAGCCGGTGTGTTCTTGCTGCTATTTTCGATTGGGTTGGAGTTTTCCATCGACGATCTGAAACGGCTCGGTCGAAGATTCATCATCGGTGGTGCGTCGCAAATGTTGTTTGTGGCCATTCCCGTCGCACTGGTTCTGCTTGGGTATGGTCTGTCATGGCAGGCAACTTTACTGATCGCGGCCGCGGCAACTTTTAGCTCAACGGTGTTGGTCTTCCGAGCGCTTTCCGAGATTGGACATTCCCAGCTTCCTCATGGACGCCGCGCGATTGGCATTCTGCTGTTCCAAGACGCCGCATTAGTACCGTTATTGTTGATGGTCCCGATGCTGACCGATGACGGCGGTGCGCCGTCGGCCGCCACGATCATTCAGCTCGTCGCAATCTCGCTGTCATTCATCGTTGCAGTGATCGGTATCCGACACGTTTTAGCAGAGTGGATCATACCGATCTTTTCGTCCTATCGCAGCAGCGAGCTGGTGGTCCTGTTTGCCGTCGCCTCCATCAGCGGCGTCACTTTGGCCGCTTATCATCTTGGGCTGCCCGCTGCCGTTGGAGCCTTTGCAGCCGGGTTGATCTTTAACGGCAATCGCTGGTCACACCAGATTGATGCACTGATTCTGCCATTCCGCGAAACCTTTGCGGCGATCTTTTTTGTGGGGCTGGGCATGATCTTTGATCCCAGCCTGCTCTGGCATCAACCGGTCTTGCTGCTTGTGCTTCCCGCCATCATCGGATTGAAAGCCATCGCAGCCGCACTGGCACTGTCTTTGACTGGTTTAAAGTTCCGAAATGCAATGGGAACCGGGATCGGACTGGCACACGTTGGAGAGTTTGCCTTTGTCTTACTCTTATTTGGCGTGGATTCCGGCGTTCTAGCAGAGACCGAATACCAGATGGCTGTCTCGATCGCCGTCGGTTCGCTGGTCCTGACGCCGGGACTGATGCGGGCGGGCATTCGTTTAGTCAGACCTGGCGATGAAGAAGCCACCGCCGCGCAGGTCAGCTTGTTTTCTGCACAAGCCAAGTCTGCACTAGTGGTCGGTGCTGGACCGATGGGCCAACAAGCAGCGCTCCATTTGCAATCAACCGGACATGATGTTTGCGTCGTGGACCTCAGTCCTGTGAATCTACATTCGTTGGCGCAGCAAGGGATTCGTACGATTACCGGTGACGGCACGGACCCGACAATCCAGGAAAATGCACAGGTCAGCCTGACGGAACTTGTTGTGATCGCAGTCCCTGACGATGGCGTCGCGATGCAGCTGACGACGTCTGTCCGTGATTCGAACCCGGATTGCAAGATTTTGGTGCGCTGTCGCTACGTTCACAGCATACCGAAACTCAAAAAGCTTGGGGCGACGGAAATGATTGCAGAGGAAACGATCGCCGCAACGGCGCTACTGAAGCTGTTCGATTAGCGACATCCGTTCAGGACCAGAAGCATTTTGATCGGTCGATCTAAACACACCCATCTGCTGTGGGTTTGGCTGTCATGTGACGTTTGCCAGCATCATGACTCGAGACCCTGTGGCAATCCGAGTGACCTTCGAAGCGGGTTCTGCTACAGTATCGTTTTGCGTCAACGCGACAACTTGAAACGACAATGGCACACCTGCGATCGTCGCCCTTCGATTGTCAATCGGATCGCTGGCAACAACTTTAGAACCGTCTCGACGAAGTGGCATGAAAAGTCAACTCCATCCAGCCAATATCAAAGAGGACGTTGCTGGCTTGACCTTAATGGTGTCCTTGCTAGTCAGCCTGCTGATCCTGCCTTTATTCGAAGGCTTACGATCCGGGCGAACCATTTTGATCGTAGGTTTCTCCATCGTCTTTCTGGCGACGATTTTTTCCGCCAAAAAAGGATTTCGTTTTGGGATTCTGATCTTTGCGTTGATTGCCATCCCGGCCAGTTGGGCGACGCTATTGGTCCAGTCAAAGCCTGTCTTTATTGCACACTGCATCGTGGGCTGTGTCTTCTTCTGGTATGTCGGCGCGGCCACGGTCACCAGTGCACTCCAGCGGCACGTCTTAGCCGTCGACTCCGTCTTTCGTGCAATCTCGGCCTACTTAATGTTTGGGCTGGCTTGGGCACTTGCTTATTGGGCCATTGATGTGCAGTGGGACGACTCCTTTCCCACGATCAGTTCGAGTGCCCAATTCAATCCCGATTCGTCGGAGCCCGTGAAGTTCTCTGAATTCATTTATTACAGTTTTGTCACCATGTCCACGCTGGGATACGGCGACATCACGCCTGAAGGTCGCGTGACGCGAACCATGTCCTGGATCCAATCGGTCACGGGACAATTCTATGTCGCGGTGGTGATCGCTTGGCTTGTCAATGCGTTGCCAAGGCCGCCCCGCAATGAGACTTCCACAGCAACTGCCACAGCAACTGCCCCGGCAACTGCCCCGGCAACTGCCCCGGCAACTCCAAAAGAAATCGAGTCGGCAAAGGATTAGGCGTCCTGGCTGTTCAACGGCTTACACTATGTGAGCGTTGTCCCAGCGTCTGAGCCCCTTATCACGCAAACCATCCCCGGAGTCGTTCCAATGCCAACGATCTATTTTGGCGACCAGCAGATTGTCTGCCAGGAGAACGACAACTTGCGCCGCGTCTTGATGCAGGCCGACGCACCGCTCTACAACGGCATCGCTGGACACATTCACTGCCGAGGTCTGGGAACGTGTGGAACCTGCGCGATCAAGGTCATCGGAGAAGTCACCGAGATGACGCGCATTGAACGCTGGCGGCTAAGTTTCCCGCCACACCAGGCAGGCAGCGGCCTACGACTGGCCTGCCAATGTCGAGTCAAAGGCGATTTGACGATTGAAAAGCGATCGGGAATGTGGGGTTCAGGAAAATAAACGCTGAAAAACGGCATGAAAAACGCTTATTGCGTTTCACGCTTTGCCCGTATAGGACGCCAAGCACTGTAGCGGCCGGAGTCCGCTACACTGCGTTCGGGTTCCAGTTCCGTCCTCAACGCCATCCCTTATCTGTGAGTTCATCGCGATCGCATGCTTGTCAGTGAATCATCCGACCAAAAAAACCAACAACTCGCACTCACGCTGGCAGTTAGCACCGCCGTCGCTTGCTTGGCCCTGGCCTTGTTGTCTGTCTACTGCTTGGCGTTGCTGCCTGCGGCTTACTTGCTGTACTGGCAGGTTCGGCGACGAACCCTGCGCCGCAAGCAAGTGATTGCCACTCCCTTTCGCGAAGAGTTGCGGCTGATCTTCGAGCGTGAAGTGGCCTTGTACCAAGCCTTGGACGAAGCTGGAAAACAACGCTTTCAAGACTTGGCCAAGGTCTTGCTGGACGAAGTCCGCATCACAGGTGTTCAAACTGAGATCGATGCTGAAACCGAAGCCTTGGTAGCCGCCAGTGCCGTGATCCCTATTTTTGGCTTCACCGAATGGGAGTACTCGCGGCTGGGCGAAGTGCTAATTTACCCGGACCGCTTTGATAGCAACTACAGTACCGACTCGGAAGTCGATCGCAGCACACTTGGAATGGTCGGCATCGGACATCTCAGTGGTGTCATGATTTTGTCGAAACCGGATCTCGTGGCTGGCTTTAGAAACTCAAAAGACAAACGCAATGTTGGGATTCACGAGTTTGCGCATTTAGTGGACCGTGGAGACGGCGTGATTGATGGTCTGCCGCCCGGTGTCGATCTTGCCACCGCCGCACCATGGATCGAGTGGGTGGGCGAAGAACTGAAAAGCCGTCCCGAAGGCCGGCATCACATTGACGACTACGCCTACACCAACGAAGCCGAGTACTTCGCGGTGCTAAGTGAATACTTCTTCGAAGCACCCGAGGTTCTGGAATCGAAGGCACCAGAGTTGTATCAAGCGATGCAAACCATGTATCGACAGAACACAAAAAGCATTCTGTCAAAACTGGTCGATCGCAAGAAACGCGTCGGCCGCAACGCTCCCTGTCCATGCGGGAGCGGCAAGAAGTTCAAAAAGTGCTGCCTCAAGAAACGCTAACCGTGCGTGAATTGAGGCCATCACTCCCGGCGATCAGGAGCTGCAATTTCTCGCTAGTTCGACTCTTCGATCAATTCACTACTGGCGCGTGTTCCCATCGCTCCCCAAAGACCAAACGGACTTGGCGAGCCGGCAGGATTGATCGCCCACGGGTCCCAACGAACCGGTGGCGCCGACGGATCACCCGCTTCGATGGAATTGGTAATGAAGGTCACTGAACCATCGGCTAGCAGCACATGACAACCGCCGGGGTGACGACTACTGGGTGGCAAGATGCCTTCATTGTGTCGATTGCCTTGCATGCAGATTTCAGAGTTAGGAGGCAAAATAGTATTCATCCCAGTAAACAGCGGACGCCCATAAGCCCATTTGAATCCACGAGCCATTTCCGAATCAGGACCGGTGATTGCAGGTGAATTGACATAGGGTGCTCCGGAAGCCCAGAACTGTGGTCGCTCTGGATCCAACATCAATTGACAAGCCAATGCATTCTCAGGGCCCAACGGATTGCCACTGCCAGCCATGATGCTAGATGCAGCCGCAGCCGGCCAAGTTCTTGCATCACGGTCGCCTAAGTCCGTGCAGATTTCGCCCGCAGCAATCGTATTGGAGAGGCCATCCAAGATGTCACGAAATCGCGTTGAGCGACTTGCCACAAACACTCCACGACACGCAGCTTGCTCGGCTTGAGCCCAGCTAGAGTTTGGCACGACCCCGTTGTCAGGTTCAGCACCCACATGCATGTGGTGTGGAGAGTCGCCCAGGCATGCCGCGTAATTCGTCCGCCCTTGTGCTGGAAAACCAGACCCTGGATCACTGGGACAGCGCAGTGTTGGCAGATTGGTCAACCAGGGCTCGTAACGGTTCCCAGGCAAACTGTGATCCTCAAGATTCATTCGTGGATCGGGGCCCATGGCTTGAAAGTCAATGATGCCGTCTTGATCGGAATCCATCGGGTTACTGATCTGCACCCAGACGTTTTGCTGTTCAAAGAACGGGGTCAGTCCAGGCAACCAGCTTAACTCGTTCCGATTGTGGCCGCCGCCGCCAGGAGATCGCAGTGCGGGATTCGGAGATCCTGAATTGAACCGATTGGTGGTCCCGGCTGAATGGGCCGGAAGCATTCGGTATGCCGAATGGTAGTTGTGCAGCGCGATGCCGATCTGTTTGAAGTTATTGCTACAGCTCATACGACGCGCGGCTTCTCGTGCGGCCTGAACGGCAGGCAGTAAAAGGCCGACGAGGATGCCAATGATGGCGATGACGACAAGGAGCTCAACAAGCGTGAACCCCTTCGCGGGACTTTGACGTCTCATGGAAGGATTGTCCTAGAATGGGGATAAGTTGGACTTTGGTAGGGCAGGATCGGAAGGAACAGCAGGGGAGGATGCGCGAATGACACCAGATGCTAAAACAGCACCGTTGCCGACGCTCGCTGGGGCCTTCACTTCAACGCGGGTGCAAAACTAATTGGTCAAATCATCCGATTGATCCAAGGCCGCACCGCTGTCATAAGTTTGTGGGAGCTCGGCGGCGTAGTTCGCAAGATCATCCGCATCAGGCGCTGACGGTTCGCTTTCTGCACAGCCGACAAGAAAGAATGAACTCAGCAAGGTTCCCAAGGCGAAAAGCTGGAAAGATCGATTCACGGTCACGTCTATCTCGAAATGTCTGGCGGGAAAAGAGAGGAAGGGGAGGCAGGCTGACTCGGGAGGGAGCGAGGTTAAGGGTGACAGACCCCCACCTATGAGAGAGCAAGAAAACATAGGACGTGAGGCAACACAGTCAAGGCAACATTGTCGACTGGCCGACAAATTCTAAACCCGTCGGTGTTCGATCTGATCGATGACCGATCGTGCCGTTTGTCCTGATCGCAACGTCAAGGTTTCGATCACCCGCAGCAGGGGACTGAAGACCCCCGTCACCCATCCGTGGCGAACGCCAAAGCGTCTGATAGGGTTCGCCGTTGCTGCATTCGCCGTTTGGCCCGTTTTTTGCCAACGCCGATGCGCGTCACTGCGAAACGGGCGCCAATGGCTTGATCCTGCGGCTGGCTTCGCTGGCGATGTCAAGAAATCGCTCATCGTGGGGCCGTTGCTGTAAACCTTGTTCTGCGTACTGCAGCGCTTTTGCGTAGCGTCCATTATCAAGGAAAGCCTGGGCGGTCTTGCGCACCATCCAAACCTTTGATGGTGTTCGCGCGAGATCTTCTTCAAGCAGTCGCAACCCCGTCTCCACATCTCCGTCGGCAATGAGTCGTTCAGCCAGCAGTAGAAAGGTTCCGCCCCAAGCGGCTGGCTTGCCTCGCTCATCGAACCACTGCAGCGCTGCTTCGAGGCCTTCGGACTGAACCAAGCGCAGAAGACGTTGATTCTGAGAGAGTCCAGGCTTGGCCGGTAGACGGTACGGCTGATCGTTGACGATGGCCGTCAGTTCAGCACTCAGCCGAGTCACTGATCTCCAGACATCCGCAGCACCGACCGGGTCTCCTTGGTTACAGAGCACGATCACAAAGGCATCGTCATCGACTAAGCGATACTCCATGGCTCGAAAACCGTTGATGGCACCACCATGGCTAATGACCTTAGAACGTCGCTTGGTCACTGGATGCGTGCGGGTGGTGATCTGCCAACCGTAACCATAAATGCTGCGTGCTCGGCCGCCTGCCGCTTTCACTTCGGGCACCTGACTGTTGGGAGTAAACATCAAGTCGCGGTACTGTTTGTTCAGCAGCTTGTCCGTCGTCAACGCTCGATCCCACAAGAACATGTCGCCCACCGTGGAGTACATTCCGCCTGCGGGACCGGGTGTCGTGGCCATCGAAATGTAGTCGGCATTTTCAAGACCAAATGCGCCTCGGGTATAACCGCTGGCCCGGTGCTGCAAAATGGCTTCGTTACGATCTAAACCGGTGTTTGCCATGCCAACGGGATCCAAGATTCGTTCCTGCAACTGACGCCCGAACGACTTCCCCGTCACCTTTTCTATGATTCGCCCCAAGATGCAGTAGCCAGCGTTACAGTAGCTATAGATCGTTCCTGGTTCGTGCTGCAGGTCGCCGCTGCAGTACTGCTGGATGAATTCATCGGGCGGAAAACTCAAACGGGAAAGCTTGCTGCGATAGTCAAAGCTTGCCGTAAAGTCCGGCAGGCCACTTTGGTGTGCCAGCAGATGATGAATGGTGATTTGATCACCGGAGTCTTTTCGATAATACGTCAAGTGATCCGAGATGCTATCGTCCAACGAAAGGCGACCTTCTTGCACCAATTGCATCACCAGCATGCTGCAAAACTGCTTGCTAACAGAAGCCAGTCGGAATTTTGTCTCGACGGTGTTGGGAACTTGCCACTCCTGATTTGCCATCCCAAACGCGTTTTCGTAGAGGACTTGGCCATCTTTGGCAACCAACACGGCGCCGGAGAAAAGACCGGTCTCCGCTGTGGCTTGGCAGAGCTGGTCGATCGCGGCCACCTTGTCGGTGCCAACCGCAAGGTAGCCTTTGGGAAGTTCGAGCGTGGTTTCCTGTGCTGGGGTTTCCTGTGCTGGGGTTTCCTGTGCTGGGGTTTCCGGTACTGGGTGTTCCGGTACTGGGTGTTCCGGTACTGGGTGTTCCGGTACTGGGTGTTCCGGTACTGGGTGTTCCTGTGCTGGGGTTTCGGTGATCATGCAGACGCCATTCAACGTCCATGCAACGAAACACAGCAGCATGAGCCTTCTGCAGAGGCTTCGATCGAGCAAAGGCAACATGTCGAGTCATTCCAATTCGGGCACAAATCAAACCTGCCCTCATTGTAGCTAGAAATCAAATCAAGGCGCACTTGGCCCGTTCACACAGCAGCATCGCGCCGCTTGCCGAGCGCTCAAACAACCCACCACAACCCGTGTCGACAGAGACCTGGCGACAGAGACGGGGCGAACGCCAAGACGACATGCGAACTCTCCGGCAGCCTACGGGACTGGCTCAGTCGGACTTTTGCTCAGCGTTATCTTGCTCAGCGGACTCAAACGCCGCGCAGCGAAAGACAGGTTGCGGCGGGTACTTGGGAAAGCGCTTGTCTTGCATCGAAAACTGGCACAGCAAGAATCGCGATCCCTTTCCCGAGACAACTTCTCGAAGATGCAGACAACCATTGCAAAGCGTTTGATTCATGTTGCTAACTGCGACTCTGCGATCGCTCGTCCGATCGCTTCGGAAACGCCTATTGGTCTGACCGGGAACGTCTCCATTGCGTTGGAGTTTCGCACGACGGTCGGGTTCTTTAATCCTTCGATCAGGTGCCGTCCCACTTCGTATTCAGCCGGCGTCACCAAGGCCAACCAAAGCCCCGACAAGTAGGGCGTCAAGATTGGAACAAAGACCAGATGCCGCCGGAGGCCGCGCTGTCGAGCATACTCGCGAATCAAACCGCCGTAGGTCACCACGTCGGGACTGCCAATCTCATAGACACCGCTGCCACATTGTGGCGAATCTTTGGCTGCTAACAAGTAGTCCAGCACATCCTGAATGGCGATCGCCTGTGTGGGTGTGGTCAACCAACGTGGACAGATCATGACCGGCAAACGATCGGTGAGACTTTTCATCAGCTGAAAAGAGAGACTTCCCGCCCCAACCACCATGCCAGCGCGGAATTCGATCGTTTCAACAGAGGATTGTCGCAAGATTTCGCCAACCTCGTGGCGACTTCGCAAATGAGGCGACAACTTCGGGTCTCCGTCATCGCCCAGGCCGCCAAGGTAAATGATTCGCTGCACCCCGGTTTGCTTGGCCGCCTCGCCAAAACAGCGTGCCGCCTGCCGGTCCTGCTCTTCAAAGTCTCGTGCATTGGACATCAAATGCACGAAGTAGTACGCTGTCTGAACACCCTCCAAGGCCCGCATCAACGAATCGCGATCCTGCACGTCACCAGCGACGACCTGCGTCGATTGGCCGACACTCTGGCGTAGCTTGTCTGGATTTCGCGTCATGCAACGCACGCGAATGGACTGTTGTTCTAGGAACGGCAACAGACGACCGCCCACGTATCCAGAGGCACCGGTCAATAGCACCGTTGGCCGTTTGGAGGATTCCGTAAGATCGGACACTGGCCTTTCTCTCCCTTCGTTAAACACTTGATTTGGCAGCGGTCTACAGTATGTCATCCCACGTTGATCGCAGTACCGAAACCCTCTTTGAGCGACTTTCCCCAAGATTGTTCCTGAGTGACCTGACCAATCCCTTATGCAGTCCCTGTCTTTCCTTAAGCCGAACCACAAATCGCTGTCGAACGTTATCTCCCGGCAGAAGGGCGTCCAGTTCAGCTATCCCGAAATTGGGGCGACCGCAACGCAACCACCGGATGGCTACGTGGTTGATCACACCCGTGTGAGTTTAGGTCACGGTAAACCAGTCTTTCAGAGTGCCAAGCAGGCCCTGAAACGTTGGCAACACATGCGTCTGGGCTGGGTGGACGTTTGGTCTCCGGACAATGAACTCCACGTCGGACAGGATGTTGCGATCATGGGCTGGGCGATGGGAGCATGGTGGACCAACGTGTGCAGAATTGTTTACACGGTGGATGAAGTGGGCGACGTGGTCCAATTTGGTTTTGCCAACGGCACCCTGCCAGGCCACATCGCCAAAGGAGAAGAACGCTTCCTGCTGCAATGGGACCAAGCGACTGATGAAGTGCATTACGACATCTTGGCCTTCTCCAAACCGAACCGGCTATTCATCAAGTTGGTATACCCGATTGTACGCAGTCATCAAAAACGATTTGGCCAACAGTCCGCAGCCGCGATGATCAAAGCCGCTGCCGAAGGAGCCTGCCATGAAACCAACGCCAGCGTGTGCATGTAATGCAATGGCTTCTCGGGGAAAGTATCATTTCGGGAAAACATTCGCGTGTGGTGAAACGGTGACGAAACGCGATCTCGCTGAACAGAATCAACGACAACTCAGCGTGCTTTTCTTGCCACAGGTTTGCGTCAACGCCAAACCGACTACGCCAAGACAGCTTTGATCACCTGTCCGTGGACATCGGTCAGTCGACGTTCAAAGCCATTGTGATAAAAGGTCAGTCGTTCATGATTCAGCCCCAGCAAATGCAAGATGGTGGCATGAAAGTCATAGACCGTGGAAACATTCTCAACCGCCTTGTATCCGAATTCGTCCGTCGCCCCGTAAGTGAACGGCGCTTTGACACCAGCGCCCATCATCCACGCAGTGAAGCCATCGGGATTGTGATCTCTTCCACTGGCCCCTTTTTGAAAGGTTGGCATGCGGCCAAATTCAGTCATCCAGACGACCAACGTGTCCTCCAGCAACCCACGTCGCTTCATGTCCCGCAACATTGCAGCACAGGGCTGATCGAGCACCGGGCCGTGTTTGCTGTACTGGCTGGCGATCTGTTTGTGCCCGTCCCAGTTGCTCACGCCTTCTCCGCCCGTTTGATACGCACCATTAAAGAGCTGGACAAACCGCACGCCACTTTCCAGTAAACGCCTCGCCAGAATGCAATTCCGTGCAAACTGAGCTTTTAAGGGATTCTCGGGATCATCGGCTCCGTACTCCTTCAGCGTGCTCGCTGATTCTTGAGACAGATCAGCGACTTCGGGAACACTCAGCTGCATTCTGGCAGCAAGATCGTAGCTGGAAATTCGCGCCGCAAGTTCACTGTCACCTGGAAACCGTTGCAGATGCTGTTCGTTGAGACGCTTTAAGAAACCACGAGTGGCGAGATCCGTCTGCTGCGTCACCCCGGCTGGAATTTCCAAGTTGTGCAGCGGCTTGCTGGCATTGAACTCGGTGCCTTGGAAAGCGGCTGGCAAGAATCCAGGGCCCCAGTTATTGACGCTTGATTGCGGTGTCCCACGGGGATCAGGAATGGCAACGTACGCCGGCAGGTTTTCATTTTCAGTTCCCAAGGCCCAGGTTGCCCAAGCACCCATGCTGGGAAATCCATCGAGCGTGTAGCCGGTGCTCATGAAGTTTTCGCCGGGGCCGTGAGTGTTGGTTTTTCCGGTCAGCGAGTGAATGAAGCACATGTCATCGGCCAAGTCACCCAATTGCGGAACCAAGTCCGAAACCATTTTGCCGGACTCTCCTCGTGGACGAAACGTCCACGGGCTTTGGGTGAGCATGCCTTGAGCCCCTTGGAATGTCACCAGCTTGTCAGCCCCCGGCATGGGTTGGCCGTTTCGCTTTATCAATTCTGGCTTGTAATCAAAGGTGTCAATCTGGCTGCAGGCCCCAGCACAGAATATCACCAGCACTCGTTTAGCAGCCGGCTGATGGTGTGGCTCTCGAGGCGCATAGGGCTTGCCAGGATCGATCAGTGGACGCAGCGGAGACTCTTCCGCGCTGGCGCTCTGTTGATGCAACAAACTGGCCAAAGCGATCTTCCCCAGCATGGCACCAGAGCCCTGCAGGAAACTGCGTCGATTTTCTTTCGTTTGCACGGTGAAACTCATCAGGGGATAAAGATAAACTCATTCGCGTTCAGAATCGCTCTGGCAAATTGCTGTAAGCCATGTGACTCGATAAACCGTTCGCTCTCGGCGACCTCTTGCTGTGATGGCGGCCGTTGAAAACAAAGGTGCCAGGCTTGCTGCACCTGCTCACTCGGGTGATCGGATGCCGCTTGCAATCGCTTGGCCAGATGGTCGGCTTGCTGCATCACGAAGCGACTGTTTAGCAAATTGAGAGCTTGCAGTGGTGTTGTGGATCGACTGCGTCGCGGCACAACCATACTGGCATCGGGACAGTCAAAGACACCGAAGACATGCTCGCGTTCTTGTCGGACGCGAGTCATGAAAACCATCCGTCTCCAGTCCGCAGGGCCGTAATCTTTCTTGGCGTGATAGTGCCGCACATTTTCCATTTGGACTTCAAACGGACTGAACCCTGGTCCTTCAGCATCATCGGTGACAAGGGTACCGGAGACCGACAAGATCGAGTCCCGAATCGCTTCAGCTTCTAAACGACGCGGTGGAAAACGCCACAACAAACGTGTCCCCGCATCGACCCGCAAACCGTCTGGATGGGGACGATTGTCTTGCTGCCAGGTTTGTGACAACAAAATTTGGCGATGAATGTGCTTAAGGGACCAACCATTGCTGGTCAACTGGTTTGCCAGCCAATCCAACAGTTCTGGATGAGTCGGTCGCGCGCCGTTGATGCCAAAGTCACTCGGCGTATCAACAATGCCGATTCCAAAATGAAACTGCCACAAGCGATTCACAATCACTCGCGCGGTCAGTGGATGGCTTGGATCGGCAATCCATTGAGCCAGTTTGAGTCGACGTTGCTGTTCCGCCGAATCCAGCGCCAACTCAGGAGCCCCAAAGGCATCAATGCCCCCTGGAGCGACGCGTTCACGTTTCGCATCGGGCTCACCTCGATAAAGCCGATGAGTCGCTCCCGGCTGAGCAAAGGTCCCGGCATAAACGGTGACGGGCTTTGCCAATTCCTTACGCCGTTCCGTAAGTGCTTCCAACTCCGCAAGCCACTGCCTGCCCTGATCCGCCAGGGCCTTTTCAACACCGGCGAATTGATACCGTTGTCGCTGCATGCCCGACCGCTGGTCCGAGTAACGATCCGCTGAACCAGCGAGTACGCTCCAAGGCTCCTTGTCAATCTGCGTTTCGATCCGATACTCGACCGCCAAGCGATCGGAGATCTTACCAGTGCGATCGCGTCCCCACTGAATGCGATCGATTTCCACCGGCTTTGCGAAATCGATCTGCACCCAGCCCTGATCGTTGGACGCCACAATCCAGCTGCGTGGATTCCCGTGCTGTCCGTCGTTGATGTGCGGCAACTTGTGGAGTGGGTGCACAAAATCGCCGGACGAACTGGCAGTTGCACCCTCACTGGCCAAAGCGACGTTGCGATCACCAGAATA
The DNA here is from genome assembly GCA_007745635.1 of Stieleria bergensis. Lineage (GTDB taxonomy): Bacteria > Planctomycetota > Planctomycetia > Pirellulales > Pirellulaceae > Stieleria > Stieleria bergensis. Next base: position 2,479,353 of record CP036272.1, on the reverse strand, counting down.
GATTTCCAGCTCATCGAGACAAGCTTGTGATCCATTATTCGTCTGACCGATCAGAAACCGCACTCGACTGGCAAGCCGTGGTGGGAAACGTTCTTGGTTCAGCGTTACGTTCACCGCTGGGCGTTTACTTGGTGGCGTCGCTGTCTGCTCTTCCACAAACTGCGGCTGCAACACAATCGAATCCGCGGTCACTGCTGTGCCTTGATCACCGGCCACAAGAATGATCTGATCATCAACGCTCAGCTGATGCACCCCTGCGTCGTACCAACCACTCCACCGAGACTTATTATCGACCACTCCTGTCCCATCGGCATCAAGCTGCTGATTGACGTTGGCGATCTCAACGTCGCCAGAGGAGGATCGAATAAGGTACCGGGAGTCTTGGCAGTGCGAGGCGTGCCCCGCTCCCCAACTAAGCCAGAGGCGATAACGCCCACTGGCCTTGGGCCGATAGACAAGCGGCGTTTTGCCTGCCGTTGCTTTCCACCAGGTGTAGCTCTCGTCGCCAAAAGACGCTGAGCTGTGACCAGGTTTCTTGGCCGTCCCCTCGGGCTTGGCAAGATGCTGTGCCTCGGCTTCATCGATCACCAGCATTGCGGGTTGATCGACGGGAACGAAGGGATCGAGCCTTTCCTTGAGCGTTTCGATCTGCTGATCAAGCTCGACCAACCGCTGTTGAATCTCGGGCCGCAGCGGTAACGCTCGATCACCATGCCTTACGCCGGCAAACACGGCTTGCAGAGCGTAGTAATCGGTCTGTTGTATGGGATCGAACTTATGGTTGTGACAACGAGCACAGCCAGTGGTGAGCCCCAAGAACGCGGTGCCCGTGGTGTTAATCATGTCATCCAGCTCGTTCATGCGCTGCATCAGTCCGAGCTTGGGATCTTGGCCTTTAACCAAATCATACGGTCCGGCAACCAGGAACCCCGTGCCAATCGGTTCACCTAACGCATCACCGGCCAGTTGTTCGCGGACGAACTGATCATAAGGTTTGTCACTATTTAGCGCCTCGATCACCCAGTCTCGATAGTGCCACGCATTGGGTCGCTCACGATTGGTTTCGAAACCATGGGTTTCACCAAACCGAGCCAGGTCCAACCAGAATGTAGCCCAGCGTTGTCCGTAGTTTGGACTCGCTAACACTTGATCGACCAACCTCGGCCAGGCATCAGAACGCTTGTCCGAAAGAAACGCCTTCACCTGCTCGGTCGTTGGTGGCAATCCATGCATGACCAAGTAAAGTCGACGAATCAGGGTTCGGCGGTCAGCTGGCTGGGACGCCATCAAACCATTTGACTCTAAGCGTCGCTGAATCAGATCATCAATCCCATTTGCCTCGATCCGCTTCACGGGTAGAAAAGACCAATGCTTTAATTCGAGCTCAACTTCAGCCGGACCATAACTTTCGGGAGTCGCTGCGCCGCTGGCAATCCATTTCTCCATGAGCTCGATCTGCTGCTCGGACAGAGAATCATCGGGCGGCATTTCCTTGTCGGGCTCTTGATGACGGATCAGCTTTAGCAAGTAACTCTTATCTGGACTTCCTGGCACCACCGCGGGCTCACCAGAATTTCCTCCCGCAAGCATCGCAGAGAGCCGATCAAGACGTAGCTGGCCTTCCTGCTCATCGGCTCCATGGCAATCATGACAGTGTTCCTGCAGGATGGGCTGGATGTCGTTGGCGAAGTCAACTGCCGAGGCATCAAGCACCGCGGCCGCGACAACGATCAAGCAACAGAAGATCCGAAACATCACGCTAAAATCTCCCTGATTAAATGGCCATGCACGTCCGTCAATCGGCGTTCAATCCCGTTATGGTAGAACGTCAAACGTTGATGGTCGATGCCCAGCAAATGCAAAGCCGTTGCGTGCAAGTCATAGCTATAGGTCGGATTGACGACAGACTGGAACCCCAGCTCATCCGTCGCCCCATAACCCACGCCACCTTTAATGCCACCGCCGGCAAGCCAAGCGGTAAAGGCCCCTGCATTGTGATCACGCCCCTTGGCCGCTGCACCCTGTGCGGCCGGCTGGCGACCAAATTCCGTGGTGCAGATCACAAGCGTCTCCTCAAGCATCCCTTGCTGTTTCAAATCCGTTAGTAGCGCCGCGGCGCCATTGTCCAAAACGGATCCCCAGTATCCGTGGTCGCGCGGCAGATCTTCGTGGCTATCCCAATTGGGACGAATTTTCTTGGCAGTCGTATTCTCGGCACCGCAGTAAATTTGCACAAATCGGACACCACGCTGCACCAACCGCCTGGCCAGTAAACACTGCCGTGCGAACGGACCGGCTTCAGGGTGCTGCAATCCATAAAGCTCTTGGGTTGCCTTGGATTCTTGCCCAAGGTCCGTTGCCTCAGGAGCGCTCAACTGCAGCCGGGCCGCCATTTCGTAAGCTTTGATCCGAGCCTCCAATTCCGAATTGCCAGCTCTGGACGTTTGATGCAAGCGATTCAATTTGCCCAGGAAATCGAGCCCTGCTTGCTCGCTCGTTTCAGTGACTTCTTCGATTCCAGCGGCCGGGAACAAATCGGCAATCGGCTGCTGACGGTTATTGGCGTCAAGTGTTGTCGCCTGATGTTGCGCTGGCAAGAAACCCGCACCCCAGTTAATGATGCCACCCGGTGGCAGGCCACGTGGATCGGGCAACACAACAAACGCCGGTAAATCATCGGCCTCGCTGCCCAAGCCATAGGTCACCCAGGATCCCATGCAGGGAAAACCTGGCAACGTGAAACCGGTGTTCATCATAAAACACGCCGGGCCATGCAACGCAGACTTGCTATGCATGGAATAAATGAAGGCCATGTCATCGACGCAGCCCGCTAACTTTGGAAACAGGTCGCTGATCCATAAACCCGACTCACCATGCTGACGAAATTTCCAATGACTGCCCTGACAATTCCCCGGCTTGGATGCAAAGAACTGCAGTTTCCCGTCGGGATCAAATGTTGTGCCGTTTCGCTTGGCCAGTTCGGGCTTATAGTCAAACGTATCGACCTGGCTCATCCCGCCGGGACAAAAGATTTGAATCACCCGCTTGGCTTTGGCCAGATGGTGCGTCCCCGATTCACTCGAACCGGCGTTCGCTTCCTCAGCCAGCATGGCGGCCAGCGCGAAACTACCGAGACCGCCACCGGCTTGTCGCAAGAACTCTCGGCGCGACGGTTCGTTTGGATTAGTCGACATAGACAAACTCATTGGCGTTGAACAACGAACGACACAAAACAAACAGCCCCTGCTGCTGGACCAGTGAAACCGCCCATTGCAACTCTTCCATTTCCGCAGCCCTCCCCAGCGCCAACTGGAAGGCTCGTTGAACTTGATCGGAAGGCTTGGCTCCCGCCTCTTCGCTCACTCGCTGGGCAAAGTAACGTGCCTGCCGCAACATCAACTCATTGTTGTACAACGCCAGTGACTGCAGCGGCGTCGTGGTCGTCAAACGCTGGGGCGTCATGTTCGCTGGATCAGGGCAATCCAAGGTCGTCAGAAAACGATCAGGAGTTGTTCGCACGCGATAACGGTAAATGCTTCGCCGCCAAAGTGGCTTGGAGTCGGCGGTGACGTAGGTGTAGATCGGAGCGTACGCCTCCTGATACGTGAAGTCCTCAAAACCAGGGCCGCCCTGTTGCATGTTCAGCTTGCCACTGACATGCAGCACCGAATCGCGAATCACTTCGGCTTCGACACGCCGCGGATTTTGCCTCCAAAGCAATCGATTGTCGGCATCAACGCGCGCTGGATTCGTTCGCTCGCTCGACGGAGTATCGACCCGATGGATGACGCTGACCTGTTGATAGGTTCGACTGTTTACGATCAAGCGGTGCATTGCCTTGAGCGACCCCTGATTGGCAACCAGTTCGCCGGCAAGCCAATCAAGCAGCTGTGGATGAGACGGCCGGGCCCCACCGTAGCCAAAATCACTCGGTGTACTCACCAGGCCGGTGCCGAAATGCCACTGCCAAAGACGATTGACGATCACGCGCTTCGTCAACGGATTGTCGCGATGCGTGATCCAGTTGGCCAGCGCGACACGGCGTTCACCCTGATTCGACTGCAGCGTGCCAAGCTGCGGCTGCAGCATCGACAGGGCAGCAAACGAACCGGGTTCCAAGGCATGGCCCGAGGGACTTTCCGGGTTACCGCGACTGAGCAACCTGACCTCCGGAACCGAACGCTCCGCCCCCTTTTCTGTCGACGCCACCCCATAGAACTCTGGCGTCGGTCCAAGTTCCAGAAGCTGCTGCTCCACTCGGTCGCGCCGTTGCTTTAACTTCGCAACCCGACGTTGAGTTTCCTGACTCGGACGAGGAAGCTTAGACAGCCTGAGCTGCGGGTCGCCAAAACCGATTTGATCCATCCCATAGCCATTGCCGCCATCGGTGGCCAAGAGCGTCAAAAACTTGGACTTGGTAGGAATGTTCACGTCAATCGCCTGCAAACCATCATCTCGCTTCAGTTTCCTAAATTCCGCAACACGTTTTCCATCAAGGAATACCCAAGCATCGGCAACATTGCTGCCTGAAGCGCCAAAGTAACCGAGCTTGGCGGTGAACCTGAGTTCGCCCGCTAGCGACTGATCACCTGCTGTCGCCTCATCATCCGCTCGCTGAGTCACTTGTTTGGACAGGAGAACCTCACGAGCGGCTGACAAGTCAAAGGTGATCCCGGCATTCGCATGCAACCCGATCAAGTGATGACCGGGACCAGTGAAATCTATCCCGTCGATCGTCGTGGAGTGCTGACTCGCCACCGGCCCGTTACGAATCATGTCCCAAGCCTTGCCCGACGTGGTTGGCAAACCAGAAACTGTGACCTCTGTGGAACTGATCGGCACCTCAGCTTGGCCGGCTTTGCCATCAGCAATGAACACTCCATCGACCAGCGGATGGTCTGACCGAGAAAACCGATTGACAATCACGTTGCCCAAGTTTCCGAAGTCCCGTGTTTGCACTTTCGCGTTCCGCGGATCAATGGCTTGACGGAACATCCCGGTTCCAAAGCCATTGCCACCCCCAACGACATCGGCCAGATCAATGCTACGACCGGTCAACTGAGCCGCCGCGGCATCCAGCGCATTGCGCTGCATTCGAAGCGTTTCTTTCTGATCTTGGTAGTCTTGCAACGCTTGCTCGCTAACCACTCGATCCGTGCGTTTGATGCCTGCGAAGACGGCCCTTAGTTGATAGTACTCTCGCTGGGTGATGGGATCGAGCTTATGATCGTGGCAGCGTGCACAGTTGACGGTCATTGCCATCGAAGCCGTCATGACCTGCGTGGCCATGTCATCTAAATCAAGTGAACGAGCAGCCCGTCTTAGCGCAGGACTCTTTGTTTCGACTTGGCCAACGAAGTCCCATGGGCCAGCAGCTAAGAAGCCCGTCGCAATCACAGCTTGTGGATCATTTGGCCACAATACATCACCGGCAATCTGTTCCTGCAGGAATCTGCTATACGGCTTATCGTCGTTGAAAGCCTGAATCACGTAGTCACGATAACGCCAAGCGTTGTCTCGGCGTTTGTCACGCTCAAAACCGTGCGTGTCGCCATAGTGTGCGAGATCCAACCAATGCTGCGCGAAACGCTCACCATACCGGGGCGAGTCGAGCATCCGATCCACCAGCTTTTGATAGGCGTTCGGATCTGGATCACTGACAAATCGCTTGATCTGCTCAGGAGTCGGTGGCAGCCCATGCAGATCGAACGACAACCTGCGAATCAGCGTTCGTCGATCCGCGCGTTGCGCGAAGCGAAGATCATGCTTTTGATGCTTAGCGCTGATGAACTCATCGATGCTGTGCGGCTTCGGAAACACTTGCAAGGGCTGATACGCCCACCAGGACGCGTCCGCCTTGGAGGCTTGTTTGATTCGCACCTCCGCTGGCCATGCTGCGCCTTGCTGAATCCAACGGCGTATCGTCTGCACCTCGGCATCCTTCAACCGCTCAGCCTCTTGAGGCATCGCAGGCGGTTCACCTTCCTGTGCCATGATGACTTCCAGCAGATAGCTCGCATCAGGCTGACCAGGAATGACAAACTCATTTTCATTCAGATCGTCAACACTCGCCAAGGAAAGTTCTCCCTGGCGGTCATCGTCTGAGTGACAGCGAATGCAATGTTGCTGAAAGATCGGTGCAACTTGCTTAGCAAAATCCACCTTCTGTTCAGCAGACACCCACGAGGCACCAACAAAGACAAGGCAGAACAGTGCGCAGCAGGTGATCCGATCAACTCGGAAGGTCGATCGACACAGGCGAGAAGTTGCGTTCACATCCACGGGACCAATCTGAGGAAGATTCAGGAGCGGGGCAGGGGAGGTCGTTCTTCCAGAGCAATTGGAGTTCGACAAGGTGGGACTCTAAGACAAGCTGGTCGCCATGAACGGGGAATCGTCGAGCCCGGGTCGGCTCAGCTGCGTTGCAGGCCAATGTTCCGTTTCTAGCCACAGTTCGTCTTGAGAGTTCGTTCCATTAAAACTCATCGTGGGCCACGTTGCCACAATGAAGTGTTAAGAAACGCGCCACCGTCCACAGATCGTTGCCTAGCGACAGCGCGCCATGCTGCACACCATCAATCGACTTGAGCCAAATCTCTGCGGCGAGTCCGTGTTCTTTACACCGTTCAAATAGGCACTTTCCAGCAGGCTTACGGACTGGGATAAGTGTCCGCACGGCTTGGGGCGAACCCTCCTTGCTTCTTTTCCAACCCCTCGCCTTCCACTCACCGTTTGCATACGAATCTTCGACACAAACGGTACAGGTGATCAATTTCAACATCGCGCAGGAATGTCTGCTTGCCCTCAAGTCACATTCACGCGTCGCGTTCGATCACCTGAAGTCACGAATCGATACCACCACGTTTGAGATTCCGATGTTTAACGGACTGTATAGCGGTGCGTCGGCAATGAATACATTGTCTCAGCACCAAGAGATCATCAGTAGCAACCTGATGCACGTCAACACACCGGGGCACCGACGCAATATCCCCGCCATTCGTCAGCGTTTTGACGCAGACGCTGGGCGACGTGGCGTGGCGTTGGGGCCTGAAGTTGAATCGGTGCAACGCGACTTCAGCGCTGGTCGATCGGTTGCCACCGGTCGGGCGTTGGACGTGGCGATCGCCGGTGATGGGTTCTTTCTTTACAACAACGGTGGTCAAGAGATCCTCTCGCGCAACGGACGTCTGTACCGCAATCCAAACACAAATGAACTTGTCAGTGAAGACGGGTTCGCCGTTCAGGGGCGCGGTGGTGCCATCAGCATTCCACCTGATGTCGCCACTCGAAGCATCACCATCAATGATGACGGAACCGTGTCCGCCGACGGTCAAGAACTCGGGCAACTACGAGTGGTCACCGCACCGAACAATCAAGAATTGGAACCGATTGGCACCCTGGGCTTCATGGCCCCCAACGCTGGCATGGTTGACGCCGACACCACGCTAGAACAGTTCCATCATGAGCTATCCAATGTCCAACCCGTCAACGAACTGATCTCGCTGATCGTTAACACACGGCAATACGAAGCCATGCAACGTGCAGCGCGTTCTATCGGGGACACACTTGCCGAATTCATTCGTAGCTAACACCACACCCTGCCCAGTCGGAACTGAGTTCAGTCCCGTTTGGCATTCATTCACTGCGTCCTCCGTTTCACTGCAATCTTCCCGTTGATAGGAATCTGATCCATGCTGAAGGCCTTTTATGCCAGCGCCACTGGGATGCGTGCCCAGGAGCTGATGATTGACAACACCGCCAACAACCTGGCCAACGTCAACACCACCGGATTTAAACGCAAACACATTAACTTTGCGGACCTGCTTTATGACACCACTCAGCCCCCCGGTGCGACAACGTTGAATGCGGGCTTTAAACCGATCGGATTGCAGATTGGTAGTGGTGTGCGAGCGGTGGGTACGACGAACCTGTTTTCCCAGGGGACGCCAACCGAAACCGGCATCGCGACGCACATGGCGATCGAAGGTGATGGTTTTTTCCGTGTGATTCAAGGCAATCAAATTGCCTATACGCGTGACGGTTCCTTCACCACCAATGATCAAGGTCAACTGGTCACCGCCGAAGGGTTCTTTCTAGACCCTCAAGTCACGATCCCACAGAACGCCACCAACCTGGCGATTTCGGCAACGGGCAATGTGAGCTGGCAAATCGACGGACAAACCGTCAACGGGCCTCAACTTCAACTCGCTCGCTTTATCAACCCCGAAGGTCTGCAGAACCTCGGTGACAATCTTTACGCGCAAACCGCAGCCTCGGGCCAGGAAATCCTTTCCAATCCAGGCACCGATGGAGCGGGACGAGTACGCCAGAAGTTTCTGGAGTGGTCCAACGTTGAAGTGGTCTCCGAATTGGTTTCTTTGATCACTGCTCAACGCGCTTATGAAATCAACTCTCGGGCGATTCGCGCCGGAGATGAAATGCTGTCGTCCGCCAGCGACCTGGTTCGATAACTTAGGAGATAGCACAATGTTTAAACGCATGAATTGGTTGATGATGCTGGTCGGTCTGGCCATGTACACAGCCCCTTGTGAAGCGATCGAGACCCTGACGGTTCAGTTGGCACAAGACTCCATCACCGTCCCGGCCGGGATTGTCAAGCTTGGCGACATTGCAACGGTGACAGGTGGAACAGCAAGCTCACGGGAGACGCTCAAGCGTCTGGACCTGGATCTGCTTGAGGAAAAAGATTCCTGCACGATCCATCCTCAGAAAGTCAGTTTCCGCGTGCGGATTGCTGGCTTCTCGGCTAACGAAGTGCGCATTCTGGGTCATCGAGCAGTCACGGTTGAAACTCTCAATCCAGCACGTGTCAAAGTCCAGCTTGAGGAAGAGCTTGCGAAGCAAATCGCCAGCCAATTCGCACTGGGAGACGACTCACTGATCGTTCGATTGACCGAACGCAAGCAACTCGATCACCTGATTCTTGATGCGGGTTTCCAAATCCGCCTGCAACCGCAGGCGGTGCTGCCGCTAGGACGAAAGCGACTGCCGGTTGAACTGGTAATGGATGGTGAAAAGAAGAACCTCATCCTGGATGCCTTTGTCAGCAAGATCTCCCAGGTTGCCGTCTCAATCGCTCCCATCGCCCCCGGCATGCAAGTGGATGCTTCGATGATCAAAGTGGTGGAACGCGAAATCAGCGAGTCGACCGACTACGTTGATCCTCAGAAACTGATTGGCAAAACCGCAAGTCGAGCGATCCCCCGGCACACACTGCTGGTCTCCAATCAGTTTGTCCACAATCGTGTTGGCCAGCAGTACGTCGTCAAACGAAATGACGTCTTGGATATCGTGATCCAGCTTGGCGGCGGACAGATTCGGATGAAGAACGCAAGGGCCATGGAACCCGGTGCCAAAGGGCAAATGATTGAAATCCTTAATCCGAACACCAATACAAGGATCAACGCAATTGTCGTGGGTCCCAACCTTGCCGAAGTCCCTTTCACTCCTCAGAACGGGGCGGTGGCACGTGGCCCCGCCCCCAATCCAGTTCGTTAATCACTTAGGAATGCCTTACCCCTTCAACGGATCGACGCTATCCCGCAACGTCAAACCGTTGATTACAACCTCAACAACTGTTGGATGGACCCATGAAACCGTTCAGATGGAAAGCGTTGGTTGCTTTATTGGTCTTAATGGCCAATGCCGCGATCAGCCCACCGGGCGTCGCCGACGCGCAAAGCCTGTTTGAAAATCGCAATGACAACCGAGTAGATTGTTATCAAAATTTCACAGCCAGGAAACGCGGTGACACAATCGCGATCGTGATCGTCGAAAACACGGATATCGAAAATCGAGACCAGCGACGAATGGACAAGGCCGGAGCCAGTTTGTCATCGCAAGGGTTCGACTATGCATTAAGTGGTGACGTGGGTGGAGCTGCAGGTGATCTGCAGGTCTCAACCAACTCGGAACACGCGAGAGACTTTCGCGGCGACGCACAGTATCGCAGTGAACGCGAACTGAATGATCGCATCAGCGTGACCGTGGTCGATGTGCTCCCCAACGGCAATATGGTCGTGGAAGGTTCACGGACGATTTCACTGCAAGGCGATGTGCGTTGCCTGAAGATCACTGGAACGGTTCGGCAATTCGACGTGCTTCCCAATAACTCGGTGCCTTCGTACAAGGTCGCGGACATGAAACTGACCATCGATGCGACCGGTGCAGAACAAGCGTTTACAAGTCAAGGTTGGTTATCACGGCGATTCAATCGCTGGTGGCCATTTTAGTCCTTAGGGAGATTCACGATGAAAATCACAAAATCGGCGATCCTCCCCTCAAGGATCATTGCGCTTTTCGGTGTTGCAGCGGTCAACCTGAGCTTCATTGCCAGCGGGCAGCAACCGCCACCAACAGCAGTGCCTGCGCAACAGCCACAAGTGCCCAATGCGCCGATCCAGCAACCGCCAAATGTGCCGATTAGCCCTGCGTCCATTTTGTCACCGAACATTGAAAACCGGCGTTTACAACGACCGAGCCGAACCGTTCGAATCAAGGATGTCACGTTTGTTGAAGGCGAGCGTGTCAACCATGTTTCCGGCGGCGGTTTGGTGTTTGGATTAAGCGGTACGGGAGCACGAGCACAACAAACACGCGTGATGGCCAGGAACTATCTGGAGCGACAGGGCGTCTATGTCCCCGTTGTTGAAACCATCAACATGTCGGCCGTGATGGTTTCGGGACAGATCCCTCCACACGCCCGCCCCGGGGAAAAGATCCTGGTCACCGTCTCGGTTGCTGACGACGCAACCAGCCTGCGAGGCGGAACCCTAGAGGGAACGGTCTTGCGTGGGATTGACGATCAAATCTACGCCGTCGCTAGCGGTCCGGTCATTGCCGACGGGATCGCCGCTCAAGGCAACGCAGCGAGCGTCACCAAAAACCATCCAACAGTAGGTGTTTGCGAAGCGATTGTGGAACGTGAGATCCCCTGTGATCAGCTATGCCCCAATGGCATCTTTCACCTTGTCCTGCGGAACAAGTCCTTCGGCACCGCAACGGCGATCACTAACGTGCTCAACCGGTGGCTGCCTGGGTCTTCCTACGCGCTCAATCAGGGAACGGTCGCAGTGCGCATTCCGGACTCGTTTCGAAGTGCAGTCACCGAGTTCATTTCGATCGTTGGTAACATCGAAATCACAACCGATCTGCCGGCCAGGGTGGTGATCAACCAGAAGACCGGCACGATTGTGTTCGGGCATAACGTCAAGCTGGAACCGATCGTCTTTGCCAGCGAGAACTTAGTGATCTCGACCAGTGAATCACCAGTCGCCAGTCAGCCAGCACCGTTCAGCGGCGGCCAAACAACGGTTTTGCCGCGAACAGAGATCGATTTGTTTGAATCAGGCGGTCGGTACAACTTGCTGCCCGGCGGCTTGGCGGTCGGTGACTTGGCCGCAGCACTTAACTCGCTGGCCGTTTCGCCAAACACGATGGTGCGCATCATGACGACACTGCGCAACCAAGGTGCTTTGAACGCAGAACTGGTGATCGAATAAGCCTTGTGCAATTGAAGTTCATTCCAACTCCTTTCCATTGGATTTAACCATGGTCAACAACATCACTCCCGCCATGCCTGGCCCGATGCTTAGCATTGCCAATGCTGACATGAAATCTGGCAAGAACATGGAAGAGATGGGTTCCGAGTTTGAAAGCGTGTTTCTTTCCATGATGATCAAGGAAATGCGTCAGACCTTGGAAACCGGATTCTTTGGCGAAGAAGGTAGTGACTCCTTCGGCGGGATGTTTGACCTCTTCATCGGCAAACACATGGCCGAAACCAGTCCGTTGGGCGTCGGTGATCTGATGCTCCAACAATACGAGAAGCATCAATCAAACAGCCACGCATTCACTTCCGCGGGCTTACCTGAACAAACTCAAGATCAACCAAGCGGTGATCAAGCGTCACCTTCCCGCGTCACGACACGGGTTTAAGTGCTTACCAAACTCAAACCGTTCGCATCTGCGTTGGCAAGGAGGCCAAACGATGAAACTTGCAGAAGATCAAGTCGCTTCTCGGATTGAGCGACAACTGGCTCAGGAAGAACAGGTGGTCCAGGCTCTGGAATCCTTGAACGAACAACTGTCGGTTTTATTGACCGGCAGCGGCATCAACGGGCCCAGTGAGTCAGACCTTCTGGGCCTGGACCCAATGATTAAACGATTACAGGCTTGCGCGAAGCAGACCGGGCTTTCCCGAAACGCCTTGCTCCAGGACTTCGATCCGTCATGGAACGAATCCAAATCGACGCCACCGAATCGCATTCGGGGACTGATTCAGGCTGCCCCCCTGGATCAGCAAACTGCGTTGCACGCCAAACGTGATGAATTGCAACGCCGCATGATCGAGGCCCAGCAACAACTGTTTGCCAATCAAGTTGTTGTCTTCTACAGCACAGAATTTCATCGCAGCTTTCTCCTTGGTGTGCTGCAGTGTGAGCCGAATGACTCTCAATACGGCCGCCAAGGACAACCGTTTAAGCTAGGACCCGAACGCGTCATCGGAAGGAACTGCTGACATGCAACGTTTTTCAATTGGTCTGTCCGCCTTAAGGACCAGCCAGTATTTGCTGGAGTCGGTCTCGAACAATATCTCCAATGCGGGGACGGAAGGCTATCATCGCCGGCAAGTCGACCTGCAGGCTCGAAATCCGCAAACACGCTATAACTTTCGCGTTGGCGACGGTGTCGATGTTGGCAGCGTCCGCCGGTTGCGCGATGCGGTTGCCGAAGACACCCTGCTGTCAGTCTCCGGCGATGTCTCCCGAGTCGATCGTTTGGTGACGGTGCAGCGGCAAATCGAAGCGGCACTGTTAGCCGGTGACGACGCGATCGGGCTAACTTTGGACACGTTCTTTTCAGATATCACTCGACTCTCCTCGGCCCCCGGTGAAGTCGCTCTGCAGACCTCAGTCCGTGAATCAGCGGCTGACTTGTCCGACCTGCTGCGAAACTCTGCTGCGGAACTCAATGGCATTCGCACCAACTTAGAGATGCAGATCTTCAATGAAATCGAACAAGCCAATCAGCACTTCATTGACGTCTCAACCACTAGCGATACCATCGCCCGACAACTGAACCAAGGCTTCACACCGAATCACGAATTCGACCAGCGTGACCTGTCTGTAACCCGGTTGAATGAAATCGTTGGACTGCGTCGTTACGATGAGCCCGATGGTGACATGACGTTGATTATCGGTCGGCATGCTTCCAAGCAAGGCCTAAAACCCGACCGTATCAATGTCGTGCAAACCGGCCAGCAGATTGAGCTGTATCTGAACGATTCGTCACAGCCCTTGGAGATCGAAGGCGGCCGCCTGGCGGGGCTCTTGGAACTTTACAATTCCACTGTGCCGCAATTCAATGATCGGCTCGATCACTTGGCCAACGAGTTGATTCACCAAGTCAATCAAATCCACGCCACCGGACTTGGGTCTGCCGGAGGCTACCAATTCAGTATTGGAAATGTTCCCGTCTCCGACTCCACTGCGTTACTGCAGGATGCGTTTCCCAATGCCAACCTCTCCGCAGGCGAGATCACCGTTGGGCTAGTGGATGAAAATGGCGTGCGCACCACCGAAGTCATTAGCATCGACCCAGCCGCGGACACCCTGGACGATGTCCTGACGACTCTTAATGCGGTCACCGGGTTTAGCGGACAAGTTCGGGCGGATGACCAAAAAGTCCAGTTCATGGCATCTCCCGGCCGACGGTTTGATTTTGCCGGAGGCTTTGCAACGGAACCAGACATGACCCTGGTCACTGGCACGAGTGTCGCCACGCTCACAGGTGCCTATCAGGGTGATTCCAATCAAGAGATTTCCGTCCAAATCAGTGGCTCTGGATCGATCGGCTCTGCAAACAGTTTGGTCGCCGAAGTCTATTCAGCTGGCGGTGATTTGTTGCGTCAATTCAACCTGGGTGACGGCTACGAACCGGGCTCGGAAGTGGAGCTCTGGGAAGGCGTTCGCGTCAGCTTCTCAGCTGGAGACCTGAACAACGCCGATCAGTTTGGCACTCGGCTAACAGCCAATGGCGACACGTCGGGACTGCTTTCGGCAATCGGAATCAACGCCTTCTTCTCGGGTTCCAATGCGAATGACATCGCGGTCGATGAAGCTCTTCTTAGCGATAGCACTCGTTTTGCGGTCGGCCTGAGCGGTGATGTCTCAGACACGCGAAACCTACGGCGCATGATGGATCTTGCTGACGCGACCATTATGCCGGACTCCCAGACACTGTCACAGTATTCAGACCAGACGGGGATGCTTCTTGGTTTTGAGATCAGTGCAAACACATCCTTGTCAGCGAGCTTGAACGCGTATCAAAACCGGTTGGAGCAAGAACGCGACTCGGTGTCGGGCGTTGATCTGAACGAAGAACTGGTCAATCTACAGCGTTACCAGAAAGCCTATGAAGCGGCTGTTCGAGTGATTCAAGCCAACGACAGTTTGCTGACCGAACTGCTCAACATTATTTAACATCATCAGTCGCCACCAGAGTCAACTCCATTCTGGTGGCTGATTATGCCAGTAAAATTCCTCCGCAAAAAGGAAAGGACTCATGGCCTTTCGGGTTACAGCCAATACCTTCGCACGCAATGCGATCCACTTTTCGAACCTCCAGAACCAGAAACTGTTTCGGGCACAGCGCCAGATTGCATCGGGGGCGGAATTCGAAGTCCCGTCGGACCAACCGCTGGGCTATCGTCAAGTTCGTGCACTGCAAACACGTGTCTCGCAGATGGATTCTGAGATTTCTGTGATTCAGCGAGCGACATCAAACCTGAACGCTAGCGTTTCCAACTTGGAAGAGGTCAATTCGATTCTCACCAATGCTCGAAACTTAGTGCTGCAAGGCATCCAGTCCATTGAAGGCGTGGAACGAGAGGCATTGGCCAATGAAGCCGAGCCCTTGCTGGAACGACTAGAGGCGATCGCCAATTCACAACATCATGGCGAATATTTGTACGGTGGCTCTCGCTCGGAAACAGAACCCTTCGCGTTCACAGCCGCCGCGACTGCCAATCACTTGGTCGACGCCCAGTACCAAGGCACCAGTCTACGCGGTCAAGCGCATATCGGCGACGCCTTGTCGGTCGACATGTATTACGACGGCCGAGAGATTTTCGGGGCTCCCGGACGTGACCAGACACTGGTCATCGGAACCACAGGCGCAGCGCATGGCGGTGGAACCGATAGCCTGCAAGGCCGCATGCCGCTTGAAGTGACCCACATCGCGACGACCTACGCCGCCGGATCAGGCGTCGCTCCGGGAACCGACTCGGTCGCCGAGGACACAATTGTTGGACCAATGGGCGCGTACACGTTGACGGTCATCGATTTGGCCGGTGATGGCTCATCGGGAACCGTTGCACTTAACGACGGGACGCCGGTCGCCTTCACCAACGCCGACACCAACCTGCGCGTTATTGGCCCCGGTGGAGAACAAGTGTTTGTGGATACCTCGGCAATTACCGCTGGCTTCAACGGCACCATCGACATTGAATCCACAGCCACGTTAAGCATTGACAACGGGCTGACCACCATCCCCGTCACCCACGCCGGTGACCAACAGGTCGTTGACTCCGCCACCGGCCGCTACACCACGATCGATTCCACAAACATTCGACGCACAGGAACTGACTCAGTCGAGTTTCCCGGCAGTTCCAATCTCTTTCAAGTCCTAGACGGCATTCAACGCGACATCAGAAACCAACGCGGACTGTCTGTGACGGAGTACGCCGCGGCATTAAACCGCCGCCTGGGTGAACTGGATGAGATTGCCAACAACGTCTTACACGTCATTGGTGAACAGTCGAGCGCGCTGCAAACCATGGAAAGCTTGCAAACACGAGTGGAGGACATGAAACAGGCTGCTGAGGTCGAGATCAATGACCTGCAAGTGACGGACTTTCCCAGCGCGGTACTGAACTTGGAAACCAACCAGACGATGCTGCAGTACACCTATGCCGTGACTGCCAGCGTGACTTCGATCGATCTGATCAGTTTTTTAGGTTAACGCATACTCGGCTAAAAACGTCATCCGCCAGCGAACTTAATCCTGGTCAGCAAAGACTGCGGTCAATGCGGGGGCAACCAGTGCAGCCGAACCAGCTTGTCGTGATTGTGTCAGCGCGATCAATAGACGCTTGGCCTGTAGATCGAAGTAAGCACCTGTCCCTGTTGCACCTCCATGACCGATAAGGCGTCGCTCACCGAAGCGCCGTGTCTTGAAGCCCATCCCGTAATCCTTGCACCCAGGAGCGATTGCATACAGACGTTGGAGGGTTTCCGGTTGAATCAAAACGTTTCCATCAATGGCACCTTTATCAACATGAAGCTGTAAAAATCGCGTCATGTCATCAGCATTCGACACCAAGCCACCCGCCGCGTTGACAAACGTTGGCTGCTGGGACCGCAGCCGAGCAATCTGCCGCTTCACCTGCTCTACGTCGCGACCGGCCGCTTGATCCGCATAGATTGGCATCTGCAGAATGGTTTCCAAAGAGGGTGCGAATGTCGTCCTCTGCATCTTCAGTGGCTCCAGAAGCTCGACGGCTAGCACATCGGCAAATCGCTTTTTAAGTTTCTCTTCAATGGCAGCCGCAACGATCGCATAACCACGGAAAGAGTATGCAAAGCTTGTCCCGGGTTGGCGCACGAGTCCTCGCTCAGCAATCAGCCGCGCCACCTCACGCTGATCTGCTTTCCGGAGTGGTGATTCCGAAGGCAAGCGGGACCTGGTTCCGGCTGGAAAACCCGATGTATGCGAAAAACACTCAGCGATTGTCGGTGATCGAATTGGCTTGCCGTTTAGCCGCAAGCTTCCGAACTCAGGCAGGTACTCCGACACGGGGTCGTCAAAATCAAGATGCCCCTGATCCACCAATAAAGCCACAAGCGTCGCCGTGACGGACTTGGTGATCGATGCCAACGCCACAGGCGTGTTCGGTTGCCAGGGCCGATCGACCTGTTTGGTGAACGTGCCAAAGCCTTTGTCAAAAACAATCTTCCGGTCCGCGACCACGCGAATCGAACCTCCCGGCACCGCGGGTGATGCTGCCGCGTCATCGCCGATCGCGGTGAGCCGTTGCGTTAGAGTGGCCTCAACTGGCTTTGTCGTTTCCTCTGCAGCAACTGGTTTCGTATTTTGAGAAAGCCTGGCCAGATTCCGCACAACTTGTCGACGTTCGTCCACTTGCATTGCCATGAAAGCGTCCCGCGATTCAGCGTGCTCGATCACGCCATCCTGGTTCCGATCAAGGACGTTAAAGAGCCTCTGATCAACCAGCTCATCGGTCGTGATCGTCTTGTCATCATCTGAATCAAACCGATCAAACAACCGCCCGACCGGGGACAGTTGTGCTGGCAACTGTGCCGCTGATGGAGCGACAAAGATCGCGCCAAGGCAAACGAACAGCACGATCCGAAAACACTTCGTCATTTTAGGAACCCAAGGATCAGGGAAGTGCAGGCGTGAATGAGTCGGAGCAGCGATCGACGGGCCAAACCGAGATCGCTCACCACCAGCAAGATTGTATCTCAAACGACGAAGGCACTTCCACCAAGAGACCACGTCAAGACGGTCGCGGGACAAGATTCGTCAGACGGCGGCGCGAAGGCAGTGGCGGCGCCACTGCGGCGGCGAACAAGGCGCGGGACGTTCTCCATGTGCCTCCAATCGATACAGGCGACAATTGCGGATCGGGATTACCTTCAGCTCAGCATCAATCGCCGCGCGAACTGTGCTTTGAAAGCAATGCTATCTGCGGCAGGATGCAGTCTGCCGAGTGGTCGCGAACGTGCAAATTTGCGGACGCCAGCAACTCGCGGAATCCCCCCTGCAGAACTGCACATTTCGTTCGTTTGGCAAGGCCTCCAATTACCGCTGTTTGGCCCTCTTGGCCCTGTCCGAGGCGTTACACTGAGTGAACCGCAAGAAAACGCACGAAAGACCTCACAGTCATTCCTTCATGTCGCGAAACAGTCGCGGCTCCATTTTCATTCTCGCTTGATAGGGTAGTTAAAGTGATACGTCCGAGAATTGGCCGAACGAGCATCGGTTTTGTTCTAATGATCGGCCTGATCGTCATGGGTCAGACCATTGTTCGCGCAGAAACCGATGACGCGGAGAAAACAAACTCCGAACAGACCGCTGAAGACAAGGCGGCAGCGACAATCAAAGAGATTGGCACCAAGTACATCGCTGCCTTTAACAAGAAAGATGCCAAAGCCGTTGCCGACTTTTGGTCTCCAGAAGCCGTTTACACAGACGAAGTCACGGGCGAACAGTTCGTTGGTCGCAAGGCAATTGCTGACCTGTTCACGCGATTGTTTGAATCCGACAACGACTCGAAACTGGACATTGATGTTCAGTCAATTGACTTCCTTTCGCCAAACATCGCGATCGAGCGAGGCGCAGCGCTCTATTCATCGGACCCTCATGCAACCATTCCTTACTCGGCCATTTACATTCGCCGTGACGGACAATGGTTACTGGACCGAGTCACGGATAAAGAGCCGGTGGTTGCCGAGAAAGAGTCCTCAAGTCTTGAGCCTTTAGCCTGGATGATTGGCACGTGGACCGATCAGTCAGATGGTGTCACCGTTGACACCGTTTGCGACTGGACCAGCAACAAGAATTTTATTAGCCGCAAATTTCACGTTGCCATCGATGGTGAAGACGACGTGATGGGATTACAGCTAATCGGCTGGGATGCGAATGCGAAACGCATCAAGAGTTGGACATTCGACTCCGACGGAGGACATTCCCAAGCTAATTGGTCTCAAGGAAAAGACGAAGGCAGCTGGTATGCAGTGAAGAGCGGTGTCACAGGCGACGGCCGCAGAGTCTCCGCCGTAAACGTGATCACTCCCGTAGACGACAACACCTTCAAGCTCAAGGCCATGCAGCGATCCGTCGATGGCAAGATGCTGCCAAGCACACCTGAGGTCACCGTCGTGAAGCAGTAGTCATGAATGCGCTAGGCAATGCTCTACGCGGCGTTTGCTTCACTCGTCATGACCTAGCCAACGACCTTAATTCAACAATCCTGTTCAGCGCTGCGTGATGCACGCGTTCAGAAAAAAACATTCGAAACCAAAACCTTAGATACAGATATGAAACGTTTCAAGCTTTCCATGTTTCTTTGCCTTGGGGCAATGCTGATCGTTGAGATGCCCGTTGATGCTCGCGGCCCACGTGGGGGCGGAGGAGGCATGCGCGGGGGCGGTGCGAGTCGTCCCTCGCCTTCGATGAGCCGTCCATCACCTTCGATGAGTCGTCCATCGCCTTCGATGAGCCGTCCATCGCCTTCGATGAGCCGTCCATCGCCCAGTAGACCGTCACCAAGTCGTCCTTCAACGGGTCGTCCTTCAACGGGCTTTCCATCCACGGGTCGACCTTCAACGGGCTTTCCATCCACGGGTCGTCCTTCGACCACCCCTGGTTCGAATCTTGGGGGCGGATCACGTCCCAATTTTTCCAATCCTGGCAAACGTCCAAGCCAATCGGACATGCGAAACTTCCTTGACATTCCCCAGGCTGGCAGTCGTCCGGGCATGTCACCGGGCGCTGGCTTGGCTGCGGGGATCGGTGGCGCGGCTGCCGGTGGTGCAGCAGCAGACTTCTTGCAGAACCGCGACGCTTCGCCGGGGCAAATGCCTGCTCGGCCAGGAACGGGAGAGCGGCCAGGAACGGCAGACCGAGGTGATTTGGCCAACCGTCGTGATCCTGAAGCACGTCCTGGCGATCGCCGAGATCAAGTGAGCAATAACCGAGAGGATCGCTCAAACAATCGAGGTGATCGGACGGAAAACCGCGGCGATCGAACAAACGACCGCCAGGACCGACGAGAGCAATTCTCCGACAACCAAGCGGGTCGCATTGAGAATCGGGGTGAATGGCAGCAGAACCGAGAAGAACGTCGAGACTACGTCAATGACTATATGAATCGCTATCCGTTGCGAGGCGATTTCTGGCGAGAGAATCCTGCTTGGGGACGATGGGCGATTACGCGTCCGTATCGCTGGGCATCGTGGGCAGCTGTGACCTCATGGTTCCCTTGGGGCTGGTCACAACCGGTCAGTTATAGCTACGGAAACAATGTCTATTACGAGGGAGACCAAGTCTATTATGGAGACCAGGTTTATGCTTCGGCCGACGAATATGCTGACCAAGCTTCTCAGATAGCCACGAGCGCACCCGAGGCCCAGGACAATGAAGAGTGGCTGACGCTTGGTGTTTTTGCCGTCACGCAAGATGGCGAAACGTCTGGACCACCGCCGACCATGTTTGTCCAACTAGCGGTGAGCAAGACCGGAATCATTGCGGGAACTTTCTACAACCAGTCGACGGACAAATCCGTTGAGATTGAAGGAGCCGTTGACCAAAAGTCTCAGCGAGCTGCCTGGGTTGGCAAGGGCCAGGAACGCCCGTTGATGGAAACCGGCATCAACAACTTGACAGAGGATGCTGCTCCTGCTCTGATCCACTTCGAAGACGGCCAAACCGAGCAAGTTTTGCTGGTTCGACTGGAAGATCCAGAAGGTGAATCTCAGCAATAGCCCTCTTTGATCGCAAGTTGATCGTCGTGTCGTCTTAAGGTGACGCGGCGATCGCTTCCGGCACTTGCTTTCTATCAACATCGTCAAAGGGTAATTCTCCGGGGAGAAAAGTTGGCGTCATGACTAAAAACGACTTCGAACAAATTGATCAATCGTTTCGTCAGCTGAAGATTGCGGGTGCGATTGCAGTTGTTCTGATCCTGACCATGTTGGTCGTTGCGGTCATTCTTGATTTGCGTACAGAGACGTTTGAGAAAGAGGCGCGTTACCGCCCTCCAGCGGATCGCCCGCAAGACAAGCAGTCTGCGGCCGAGCGAATGGAGTTGCAGCGAATCAAACCCGTCCAAGGCCAAACCGTTTATGTCCCTGCTTATTCACATATCTATCAGGACAACGGACAGCCCACGCTACTGACGATCACGCTCAGTATTCGCAACACCAGTCCCGACCAAGAACTGATTGTCAAGTCGGTGCGTTACTTCAATACAGACGGAGAACAGTTGAAGGCTTACCTTAGCGAACCTTTGCCATTGGCTCCGATGGCATCGACAGAATTCTTAGTGGAAGGCGGAGACACTTCGGGTGGAGTGGGAGCAAATTTCCTGGTTCAGTGGATCTCGGAAGTAAAGGTATCCGAGCCGATCATTGAGGCGATCATGATCAATGCGGATCGGCAACGCGGTATCTCCTTTGCTCGACCGGGAAAAGTGATTTCCGAACTTTCTTCGACCACTTCGGATTCGTTCCAAACTCAGACACCTTAGTGGCCAACTGCCAGATCTTTCACAGGAATGATTGCTAGTTCCGCACTGTTTTGATTTCCCGGGCGACCACCGCTGTTGGAGTAGCCGACGTAAAGTTTTCCTTGGTGCTCGACAGCATAAGGGTAAGCCAGGCTCAAGCGTGCCGCTGATTCGCCCGCACCTTCGGGGCCCCGAGATCGTCTCACGACAAAGATTTTGGAAAACGTCTCTTCCCCGACTCTGGAGACGGCGATCGTCAAGGGAGATCGTCGACCGCCGTTGTGGCTTGCTGTGGTGCAAACGAGATACTTCTGACCAGTGCTTAGCGTTCCGGCCGCTGGCTTGCTCGTTGCCATAGGCAGATTACTCACACGGCTTGGCTGCCATGTCCTGCCATAGTCATCGCTGTTTGCCAGCAATGCCGCTGTCTTGTCCCCGTAGCGTGCGATGTTAAACACTTTTTCCCCGCTGACGAATAGAGAAGATTCGCCCCACATTCTCTTGACACTTTTCATGGTCGGGATTTTGACCAAGTCCCATTTCGTGAAGTCATTACCGTGACTGATCGCGACTGCTGCGGGACACACCTTGCTATGTGAATTAGGGGCTCCAATGAAACCAGGCATGATCCAGTTGCCATCTTTCATTTTGACCGGCTGATTCATCGGCCAAAACCCATTTCCGATCACAACACCGTGCTTCATCCATGTCCCAGAGGGTTCGTCAAACGAGTAGGCGCGGGTGTGGATGTCCTGCATTTTGTTGTAGTAAGCGCCATGAAAGGCCCACAGTTTCTTTTGGTCGGAGACCATCACACCGTGGCTGACGGCCAAGTTCGCTTGTTCCCCGGCGTCGATGAGGCGAAGTTCGCTCCAATTTCTTCCATCGTCATCGCTTACTCGATACTGTGCCTCCTCACTGACCGTATTTTCAGCTCCTTTGTTATGCCCGAACGAAGCAAATAGTTTTCCGTGATGCCAACACAAGGCAACGCCATGCAAGAAGGTATAACCATCCTTTACTTGATTCCACTTTTTGACGACGCGAAACTCTTTATTTGGCAGTTCACTGAGTTCATCTGCTGAAGGAAGTTGTTTGCCCGAATCCCAGAGTTCAACCGGTTGGGCGGCAGCGGGAATGTCAAGGGTCTTGAGGTAGGGCGAATACTGTCGCTGCAATTCGTCGCTCGATAGTGCGCGTCGATAGAGGTGGGCTGAGCTCAAGGCACCCATGAAACATTGACGGATAGAACCAGCATCATTGACGCCACCAAAAGTGAGTGGAGCGGTTGTTTCTTCGATGGGTTGCCTGTGCTGAATGGCGTCGACAAACTGT
Organism: Stieleria bergensis; assembly: GCA_007745635.1. Taxonomy (GTDB): domain Bacteria; phylum Planctomycetota; class Planctomycetia; order Pirellulales; family Pirellulaceae; genus Stieleria; species Stieleria bergensis. Next base: position 2,456,684 of record CP036272.1, on the reverse strand, counting down.
CCATTCAACCAGATTTCGGTTGAGCTTGAACGATTAACAATCGCTGCTTGGCACCAGTGTCCGGGTTCAAGATCGGTGGGTGATTCAGCTGTCAACCAACCTTGCTGACGAAGATACAGTCGAAGTTTCCGATCGTTGTCAATCAACAGGCTCCATTCGCGTTTATTGAGCGAGTATTGGTTTTTGGCTGCAATCATCTGTTGGCCGAATTCGAGCGAAAATGGGCAGAACCAGATCGTCAGCGTAAACGGTTTGCTGCTATCGAGCTTATCCGCCGATTGCCTCATTTCCAGCAAAGAATCACCGAGCAATGCGAGCGCCTTTCCATCTGGCCCTGGGCGTAAGGAAGCATTTTCCCCGAGCACGCTCCAGGCCTGGGACTGATTCGAATCGAGTTGCCAAGTCAAATCACTTATCGGTTGCTGCCCGCATGCCGCGCTGGCACAGACAAAGACAAGTACAATCAAACGAGCGATCAGATCAGGGAGTTTTTGATTCATAACGGACGGGAAGATAAGAATGAAGGAGTAAGTGATGGGAGTATAATCCCGGGTGTCTGCTTCGTGTTGCGTGAACGATCTTCCCGGGGTGTGTCCCCAGTTAGAAAGGGTGTGTCCCCGGTGAGAGAGGGTGTGTCCCCAGTGAGTAATGACGCAGGCGGAAGATTAGGCAGCCTAGCCAAGGCAGGCGAGATACTATGCGAATCGGACTTCGCTATCCCACTCCATTCGAAGCCGATCCACCAAGTTCCGCGCTAATTGCTCACTTTGTGCGCACAACCCTAGCCCGCAAGCTCTCAGAAAGCTTGAAAAAGATGACAGGTAATCGGCGGCCACCACCGATAGGGGCTTCCGTCTAACTGCGATTCAGATCTGCAACACCACGCGAGCCTGCTTGCGGATGAAATAGGCATCTCCGCTCACATGCTTCCGCTCCTCTGACATCGAGTCCAACGAACCGGCAACACTCCCAAACAACTCGCCAAATCGGTTCGCCATCGATAACCAAGCCTTCGCCGGTAACTTGGAAAACCTGAGCGCCGCAGGAAGCTCAATCTCGCCGTCCTCATGCATCCCCAGCGTCCATTTCAATAACTCCATGTAACGCTCAAAGCTGATCGGCAAGAACCCCTTGTCGCTACAACGCTTCCCCGATCGACTCGGCGCCGAACCTACCGCATCTTGCGCCTCGTCAAGCTCCAACTTCGATAACACCCGGCAACGATCCGCACCCTTCTCTCGCAAATCAAAGCGGTGCCGACGAGCCAACGCCTCCGCCTGAGCCTGATCCGCTTCGTACTGCGCTCGCAAGACCTCTGTGATCCGGTGCCCCAACGCCCCACTGCTATGCTGGTCAAATGGCTTATCAAGACCCGCTCGAATCCGATTCAAGTCGATGTAGACCGTGCATGCCAACAAAGCCGCATCATCGACCAACCGAGTCGATCCATAACGCCCAGCCCAAAAACTCCCACGTCGACCGTCTTCGTAATTCGCCCGCTGAGCAAGGTACTGATTGAGTTGCTTCATCAAGTGCGAA
>CP036272.1:2252369-2454950 GCA_007745635.1 Stieleria bergensis | reverse complement strand
TCTGAACGAGGGTCACGACACATAAACGCAAGGTTCCTAAGGAAAAGCAGCAGGACCAAGCCACGCGTACCTGCCAGTACCATGCGTTTAATCAAAGGGCGGATCTTCACACCCTGAAAAAGATCATAAAACAATTAGGACAGATGAAGTACCGGGCGTCAAGCAAATGCACACTCTCGACAATAAAATTCCCAAAAACTCGAAGAACCAACTCCTGAACCTCACCAAGACGTTCCCGCCATAACCAAACGGATCAGATCCATTGGCTATCACTCAATCCGGTGAACCCAAAGAGACCAATGGTGTCAGGGAAAACTGCGAGAACTCTTAGAAGACCGTGCTCAAACAGATCATCACTCCACTCAAATTGCATCATGCAACAAACACCGTCATCCGATTTGAACCACGGCGATAACTGGAATCCTGACCTAGATGATCAGAAGCACAGTTTTGTCTGGCGCTTAGCCGAGGATCTGATTGAAGTCCTGCAAGCGAAAAACAAAATGCGAGTACTCGACGTCGGCTGCGGAACAGGGCAATTGACTCATCAGATCGCTCTTCGCGGCGCACAGGTGGTGGGCATGGACTCCTCGGCCACCATGATCGACCAAGCCAAACAACAATACCCAAGTCTAGACTTCCGCAAGCAGGACGCACATCGCTTCTACGATGAGCAACCATTTGACGCCGTCTTCTCCAACGCCGCACTGCACTGGATTCAAAGCCCACGTCACTACCTGCCTCAGCAAGGTCCTTAAACCTGGCGACAAACTAGTCGTTGAGTTCGGAGGCTCTGGCAACATTCGCCGCTTGACACAGGCGATCCACAAAGCGTACGCCGACTTACTGGGCCGCACACGAAATCACCCGTGGAACTTCCCATCGATCCCCGAGTTTACAGCAATCCTGGCAGCACACTGACTGGAGACAATTCAAGCCACCATCACAGATCGCCCAACTGAGCTGATTGGCGATGATGGCCTAAGAGACTGGGTCCGAATGTTCGGCTCTCACTGGCTTGACGATCTCAACACTGAACAAGAAAAATAGTTCCTGGACCGGGTCGAAGACCACGCCAAGCCCAACCTGTACAGCGACCGCTTGTGGCATGCCGATTATCGCAGAATCCGCGTCGTTGCGCATAAGCTTCTGTGACTCTGGCAACGCAATGAAACACACCCTATCAACCCTCAAACGCAAACCCAAAATCAGATGAATCGCCTATTTATCGTAGACGCATTTACCGCAGAACCGTTTCAAGGCAACCCGGCTGCTGTCTGCCTTCTAAAGCCCGATGCAAGCGCGCAATGGATGCAGGCTCTAGCAGAAGAAATGAACCTGTCGGAGACAGCGTTCATCCAAACCAGAACTGATGGCTATCACCTGCGTTGGTTTACTCCCCGATACGAGGTCGAGCTCTGTGGCCACGCAACCCTTGCTACGGCACACGTCCTTTGGCAGAACAACATCGCCGCCGCGAAACAGCCCATCCGTTTCCACACTCGAAGCGGCCTACTCACGGCGTCAAAAGAAAAGGAAACCATCAAGCTAGACTTCCCCGCCACGCCCGTTCAAGCTCAGGCACCAATGCCGAAACTTGCCGCCGCCCTGGGCTGTGAAGTCCTGGAATATGGCCAGACACGTTTTGATCTATTTGCCCGAGTCGATTCAGCAAAAACACTACGAGATCTCACCCCGGACTTCCAAGCCCTGATTGAGATCAAGACCCGCGGCTTGATGGTCACCAGCCCATCCGACTTTCCCGAATACGACTTCCTGTCACGTTTCTTTGCACCCTCAGCAGGAATCAATGAAGATCCTGTCACCGGCTCTGCTCACTGCGCCCTGGCCACTTACTGGAGCACTCGACTCGGCAAAAAACATCTGCGTGGTTTCCAGGCATCGCGAAGAGGCGGATGCGTCGACATGAAACTGCATGATGATCGCGTTGAACTAGGCGGTCGAGCGGTAACCGTGATGGCGGGCGAACTACAAATCTAACACGTGAAAAAAACCAATCCAGAGCAACACCCAGCGTCAACCACAGCACGACCAACGTGTCCGCCTCTATCGAGTCTACTGAACGCGTCTATTCAACGGGGACGATCAACTCCAAGGGCTCAGGCTGATTTTCAGAGATCTGCATTGCCAAATCTGTCGTGTAGTAGTCGTTGAAACGCCTGGGGACGGTCTGCCCGTGCGTGTGAGACTCTTTGGCAAGATCCTCCGTCAAGATCACTTGCACCACGACCACTTCATATGCCCCTGGCGGCAAGCCCAAGCGGCCTTCTTTATCAGCAAGCTGAAACGCACCTTCGCTGGTCAATCGACTCGCATAGAGCTGCCTGCTTTTTCGATTACGAAACTCAATGCTCCCAGATGTCACGGGTGTGCCATCATCAAACCGGACCGATCCATTCGCTGGCCCAGCGGGTCCACTGCAGCCAACCACTCCACAAAGCAGACAGAGCAACATGGCCCCGACCAACCGCCAATCAGAACGACCAGTCATCGAATCATCTCCACCACACGGGCATCGCGACGATTCGACAACGCTCCTAAGACCTTGGTGTCCGTATCGGGTGTCATAAACGTGACACTTCCGTCAACCATCGCAAAATACATTCCGCCAGGATGCCAACTGCCAAAGGAAAACATGTCGGCCAATGGATCTGTCGGCCCATGGGCCAAACGCAAACCAGGACCGGCAAGACGGCAGGATGCAGGCAAATGATCGCCATCGTAAGCCGGTGAATCGATCGGAAACTGTCCCAATCCATCCACAGACACAAACTTCTCGCCAAACAAAAACGTGTTCGAAGTCCCGTCATGCACCGATGCCATGCGAATGCGATCAGCGGCGCCAATCGCCTTGCCCTCGCTGCACTCAGGCCGCACACTGATGATCACCCCTGTCTCGTTTCCACCATAGTAAAAGTCCGTCGGATCACCAGTCGCCCCTGGACTAAGGTCACCATGGTTGCCAGCGTAATCACACAACGCGCCGGAAACGTCTAAACTCACATCAGTCGGCCTTGGCGGAATCGGGCATCCACACGGCAATCTCCCGCCTCCTGACATGACGGTGGTGCGCAGATTTCGCGAGCCGGTCGGATTAGTCCCACTGCGCCGCGAGGGACACAGAAAAACATCTGGCACAACCAGACGAACGTCCTCGTCATGTTCATGCCACGCTTTGGAAAAGTCCCAGCGATCACCCAACGACACTTGCTCGATAAATGGCAGCACCCTTGCCAACCAAGTGGGGGACTCTAATCCGCACTTGCTTTCAGGCGGACCATCTGGACGTGCTTCATACCTTGCAGGAGGGAAATACTTGAAGGTGTCATGATGCATCTGAGTTGCCAAAGCCAATTGACGCACCCGGTTCGAGCAATCCGTGCGCCGAGCCGCTTCGCGTGCGGCCTGAGTCGCCGGAAGCAACAGCCCAACGAGAATTCCAATACAGGCGATCACCACCAACAGCTCAATGAGCGTAAATCCATTCGATGATTTCGAACGGGGCATTTCAAGCAGCTTTAAAAGAGAGCAGAGAAAGGGCATTGTGCTGGGCGGACAGACGCCCCAGCCAGAAATTGCACGGGAGCGAATTTAGTATAGATGGAGCAAGCCTAAAGGACCTAATTTCGCTGGTTTATCAGCCAGAAGCACCGAACGAAAAATCCTAGCGGCCTCAAAGAATCGCCCAGCCAGACGGCAGAGCAATTTAGCAGAGTGGCCAACCATCGCCAAACAGTTCCACGCCTGGACATCGATCAACCCAACCGTGACCACCTCACCATCGAATCTGTTACCGCTCGGGGAATCTGACCATCACGCAAAATTAACATGGAATGATTAAGCTGCTATTGACGAACCTAAAGGTAGTAAGCATCGTATAAGTAGCTGAGTTCACAAAAGGTGCCAAATTTTTGGAATCACTCAACTCCTTTGACAATCATTCACATGACCCCGTCTTTGAAATCAACGCTTGCATCGCTGCTGTGTTGCTTGGCCCTTCTCGGCCACGCTCCAGCCTGGCTGCACGTTGCTCAATGCGGTGACAAATGTGGTCATCCGACGGGCCAGTCTCTGGAACAGGATGAGCCACAATTCTCTGCGTGTGCTCACGGTTGCCTGCACCATCAAGCAACAACCAGTAAGCCGGCAGAACAGAACGGGAACGATCCGGATCCGACTGACGAGCCACATGATTCAGAATCGTGTGTGTTGTGCCAGTCGCTGGAAGCACCATTGGGTGCTGGCTGGGAAAAGTTCCATGCCGTCCTTACTGGCAACTGTCTTGTTGAACCTGCGATTGTCAGCCCTAACTTCTACCGCGCCGGCTTTCTGGCGATCCCACAGCCGCGCGGACCACCTGCCAGCGTTTGATGTTCCAACGCTGACGTCTGGCGTTGTCACGTTGCCTAAAAGGCGACCGACAACTTCGGAAATGAACCAACGCGTCCCGCTGCGTGCGGAGCAGTTGGTCACCGGTCCGACCAAACCAGATTAACTGATTCCGCGCGCCGGGACATCTTTTCCTACTCCTTAGCGAAACGACTCGCTTGGGATGCTAGCGGCTAGCAACTGCAATCTGAATGAGTGCTACTTGCTGTCGCAATTCATGAAACATTCGAAAGCACTCGGTCTGCTTGGCTTACGAGCCTAGCTTGACCGTGGGGGTCTGGGCTGGCTGATGCCCCCAGTCGTTTGCGTTGTCGCGCTCTGCTTTCGACATCACGCGGGCTTCGCTGGCCGCTGTCGCGTGGTGCAATGGTCAGGCGGCTAATTCCACAAATTTCGTCTCACTCCCGAGACAAACCGTTTCCAATAAGGAAAGCTATCATGAAAATGCAATTCGCTGCTCAAAAGAATCGTCGTGGTCAAGGCTTGGTCGAATACATCATCATCGTTGCTGCCGTAGCAATGATCTCCTTGGTTGCCGTTTCCATCTTCGGCCACAAGGTCGCTGACCAATACGCGATCGGTGCAGGCATGCTGCCCGGTGCACACGGCGACGACAACAATGCGATTGAAACAGGCTTTTACGCCGGCATTCAAGACAATGGCGCTGGCGCCAACGTGGGCAATGGTGCCGTCTCCTGGGCCTCCATCACTGGCAACGCTGACGCAGACGGTGATCTAGAGAACAACGTGGTCGCAGCAGGCGATATCGGCGCTGCTACAGGCGAAACATTCGTTGCTGAATGACACACTGTTTACCGCACCTCGTGCTGAAAACGTGTAACAAAATGCAAGTCCAAGTGGCCAGATTTGGTCGCTTGGCTTGCTTTATTTTATTGAACTGCTTCGTGATAGATGATCTATGGCCAGCAGTGGCATTCGAAAACTGACAACGGCGTCGCAGCAGTAAAGCTATGGTTAACCGCAGACGAACAAACTCCAACCTCTTGCCTCGCGTCGTCGTGATCGCTGGCGTCCTCTTGGTAGGCGGAGTGCTGACGTATGCGATTGGAGCTCAAGCCGGCTGGTTCACAGCCGCGCAGACTCAACCCCAAAAGCCTTCCCGTGAAGGCATGGTCCCCGTCGTCCGAACGCTTAAGGACTTACGAGCGTTCGACACCATCTCGGTGCGGGATATCTACGATCTAAAATTGCAGGACGACAGTTTCGCCTGGATGCCCAAAAACTACGTTCAACAACACCCCGAACTGTTCACCAATCTGGACAAGATCGTTGGCCGAGTGATGGCCAGGGATTTAGGATCTGACAACCGGATCACCGAACAAGATCTATTACCAACCGGCAGTCGCAGCGGACTCTCCGGCGGCGTGCCCGAAGGCAAACAGGGCTTCTTTATTGACGCCTCACAAGTTGCCGGACTGCGTTTACTGAAAAACGGGGACCGATTCGACTTGCTGGCTAGCTTGCCGAAAGAGACACAGCAAGTTGGTTCAGAATACGGCCTGCTGATGGGTGGCATCAAAGTCCGTGACGGCAAACCAATTCCGCTCAACGGAGTGCGCGTGCTGGCCCAGAATGCTCAAATGATTGCGGTCACCAATCGCAATGACATGACAACTCGCGGAGGCATGAACCTGGGTGCCACCGACGGGCGCGGCCGATCCAACAACACTGCTGAACAAGTAGCCATTGCAATCGACCCAACCGAAGCCGTTCCGCTGACGCAAGCGTTGGGAGACAAACTAGCCATTCACATGGTCGCTCGCAGCGGCCAAGAGACTCAGCACAGTCGCGACGCTGACCTCCTTAACGGACGCATCGCGATGCCAGCCTCGGCGATCGCGATTGAAGCTTTCCAACCAATCACTGCCAGCGACCTTTCCGAGCCAACCACTGGAATCCTGCGACAGTACTACTTTCAGCCCGACGACATTCAGGACAACTGGATCGCCCGCCCCGAAGACTTGATTGGCCGTGTCGTCGGTGGTCCCATTGAGCCGGGCTACATTTTCAGCGAAAGCGATTTACTGCCCAGCGACAGTCTGGTAAATCCCGTCGATGCCTACCAAACCATCACCGCCAGCGATCTGGTCGACGGAAATCGATCGAACTGGGTTGGCCGAGTGACCGCCGTTGCCCTCCAACAAGGCAGCCAGATCGTTGAGGACAACTTACTACCCAGCGGTAGCTTGATCAGCAACATCCCTGCCTACCAAGCGATCGCAGCCAGCGACCTTGTTGATGGGCATCGATCGAACTGGGTCGGCCGAATCGCAGCTGTCGATCTGGAACAAGGCAGCCAGATCGCAGAGTCACAGTTATTGCCCGCTGGCTCGCCGCCCGGTATCGCGGCTGCCATTCCCGACGACCGCATGGCACTGACTCTGGATACCAAGGACTTGCGAGGCGCTTCGCAACTCTCGCGTGGGAATCATTGCGACTTGCTATCGTCCACCAGCGTCGACCTGACCTCTGCTCTTGGTGCCATCGAAGTTTCGCCACAATTGCTCAGTTCCATCGGTTCAAAGTCCGTCAACAAACTTCTGGCGACGGGCGCCATGGTGATTCACGTCGAAAGTCAGCAAGTTGTCTTGGCCGTCGTGCCAGACGAAATCTCACGGATCACCAAAGCATTGGCCGCGAAGGAAGCCGTGTTCTGCATTGCCCGAGCAAGCGAACCAATGAGACCCAAAGATCAACACGCAGGGGCCACGGTTGAACCACAGCTTGCCAGCCAAAAACAGTTTGCAAACGAACTGGCCTCTGATCCGGATCCACTGAGCCAAATCCAAGTGATGGAAACGATGATTGGCGGACAGCGCAAACTACAAGCGTTTCGAGGTGACAAATGAGCAATCCACAAGTCTTAATTCACTGCCTGGGGACTGGCCTTGAAGACGAGGTTCGGGCGGCGGTGAAGTCGCTTTCCGACATGCGTCCTGTACTGCATGTCCGCGAAGACCTGCGAGGCACGATCGCCGATGCACGCGACTACCAGCCCGGCGTGATCCTGCTGGAGATCGGCAACGACTTCGAACTTTTAAAAACGCTGGTCGACGAATCCATTGCGGCAGCCCCTGACGCGATCATTGTTGGCGTTTACAGTGCCGATCGCCTGCCGGATTCACATAACGAGAGTGCAACCATGATGCGCGCGTTGCGACTGGGAGTCGAAGACTTCATCCGTCGCCCCGTCGCGGTAACTGAGTTGCAACAAATTCTGCAGCGTCATCTCGCCCCTCGTCGCCGTCATCGCGCACAAACCGGCCGGACGATCGCGTTTTGTAGCAACAAAGGTGGCGTCGGCAAAAGCACGGCCGCAGTCAATGTGGCAACGGAACTCGCCAGCCGTCACCCTGGTCGAGTCGCATTGATTGATGCTTCGCTGCAAATGGGCGTCTGCGCTGCCCAGCTGAATTTGCGTCCGGAAATCACGCTAACCGATGCCTGGCAGCAACGCGAACGCCTGGACGAGCGACTGCTAGAGGAATTAATGACGCATCATGAATCGGGGCTGCACGTCTTGGCGGCTCCAACCAACGCGATCGAAGCAACCGAGTTTGACGATGCGTTCCTTTCTCGAGTGCTGCTGCTGGCGCGTCGAGCGTACGACTACGTCATTGTCGACACTTTTCCGTTGCTCGATCGCAGCGTCATGGCGATTCTAGACCTGAGTGATCGTGCCATCGTTGTGGTTGAAAACGTCGTGCCAACGCTTCAAACGGTGCGTGGGTACTTTGACCTGTTAGCCGAAGTCGAATTTCCCGAGGCCCAGCAAAAGGTCTTGCTCAATCGATACACCACTCGGTCCGGTGGTCCTGGGGTCAGTGAAGTCGCCCGATATCTAGACCGCGAAATTGATTACGTGCTCCCATTTGACCGAAGCATCCTACTGGCCGCCAACACAGGCAAGCCGTTTGTCTCCAGCGCCTCCCGCTGGAACCGCTCAGCAAAGGCGATTCGAAACATGGCCGACGAGATTGAAACCCTGGCCACGAGCCCTGAAGAAGCTTCGGCGGGCGAACAAGGCACCAATCATTCGCAACTCCGGTCGTCACCTCGTCTTTCGGTTGCCGGGAACCTGGAGGGAGGCTCAGCATGAACGATCGACGGTCGCTCCGTGAGCGACTTCAAAACAAGTCGATCGAAGTCCCGAAGGATCGGTTGCGAGTCGGTCGCGAAACGTCAGGTCCTGCTGAGCCCAATCGCAGCAGTGAACCCAAACGTATTAATCGCAACGTTGAATACCAAGCGATCAAGGGTGAATTGCACGAACGATTGATTGATGAACTCAATCGTCAAGACGCACTGACTCAAAGTGACAATGAACTCAAACCACTGATCGATGAGTTCGTTGGCGAAGTCCTGGAGCAAGAAGACTGGCCACTGAATGCCGACGAACGCACTCGTTTGGCAACGGACCTGCTCGAAGAAACATTGGGAACCGGCCCGCTGGCTCCCTTAATGGCAGACCCTGCGGTGACCGACATTCTTGTCAATCGCTATGACAATGTCTTTGTCGAACGCTTCGGCGTGCTGGAGGAAACAGACATTCGTTTCCGAGACGACGAGCACCTCGTCAGGATCATCTCTCGCATCGCCTCTCGAGTGGGACGACGGATCGACACCTCTTCGCCGATGGTCGACGCTCGTTTGCCAGATGGCAGCCGTGTCAATGCGACCTTACCACCGGTGACCATCGATGGTCCAACACTTTCCATCCGTCGCTTTGGCAGACGCCGATTGACGCGAGACAACTTGATCCGACTGGAAATGCTCTCGCCAACGATGGGCAAGTTCCTGCAAGTCATTGTGCAGCATCGCAAAAGCATCATTGTCACCGGCGGTACCGGCAGTGGTAAGTCAACCTTGCTGGGGGCGATTGCAGAATCCATTCCCGATCGAGAGCGCGTCATTACGATTGAAGATGCAGCGGAATTGATGCTCAATCAACAGCATGTGATTCGCATGGAAACACGAGCACCCAATTCAGAAGGCAAGGGGAAGATTGACCAACGTGATTTGGTCGTCAACGCCCTGCGAATGCGACCCGATCGAATTCTGATGGGCGAAGTTCGCGCCGGCGAGGCACTGGACATGTTGCAGGCGATGAACACCGGCCACGATGGCAGCTTGACCACCATCCACGCTAACAGTCCGCGTGATGCTTTTGCCCGACTGGAAACCATGGTGATGATGGCGGGCATGGACCTGCCATCCCAAGCGATTCGCGAACATGCCGTATCAGCCATTGATTACATCGTCCATGTTCGCAGGTACGAAGACGGTGTGCGGAGAGTCCAGCGCATCGCCGAGGTAGTGGGCATTGAAGGCAAGACACCACAGTTGCAAGATATCTTTGTCTTCAAGCCAACCGGTCGACAGGAGAACCGCATCGTTGGTCAATACGAGCCAACCGGCGTCGTGCCTCGTGTTGTCGACGAGTTAGTCGCTCGAGGTGTTCAGGAAATCGATCGCAGCTGGTTTGCGAGGTAACCTGAATGAACAATGCGCTGCTTCCCGTGAGCTTCCTGTTGATTGCTGTCACTGGTATCGCTGCCTATTGGTATCGGGCACTCCAACGTGATCAGGTACGAAAACGACTCTTCTCTGTTGGCGCGGAGACCGGATCGGCAGACCAACAGCAGGCAGTCGTCCCGTTTGCCGAACGCAGCTTTTTCTTGCCTTGGCTGATTGTCGTGCCCATCGGCAGCCTCGTGTGTTGGTACTGGCAGATTCCCTTGAACATTTCCGCCGGCTTGATCGTTGTGTTTGGATTCATTGGAGCAGAAATTGATGCTTGGCTTTACCAGTGGCGACTGGCGCGGATGGAGACACAACTTGCCGATACCATCGATGTGCTTGTCGCAAGTGTTGGCGCTGGTGCTTCCCTCCAGGCCTCGCTGCAGCAAGCGTCTGAATACACGCCGATGCCATTAAGAGCAGAACTTGCCGAAATGGTCGCACGTCTTCGTCTGGGCGATTCACCTGCCGACGTCTTTCAACTGCTTGGCCAGCGCGTGCCGACGGAGACCTTTCGTCTGATCTCGACCACCTTGACGGTGAACTGGAGAATGGGTGGCGAGCTTGGACACACCTTATCCGCGATTGGAACCACGATCCGAGATCGTCTGGCAATCGCCCGGCAACTTCGCACCTTAAGCACTCAAGGTGCAATGACAACCATCACCGTGCTGACGGTGATTTGGTTTATGGCGGCGATGATGTGGCAGGCTGACCCGCCACGCTTTGTCTCATTTCTGCTAAGCACCGAAGGGTCATGGTTGATCGCGGCATGCCTGGTCATGCAAGGCTTGGGCATCGCAATGATCTCCCGAATCAGCCGACCCAAGATTTAGGTTTCCCTGATCATGTATCCAGCATTATTCGCTCTCTCGATGATCGTCCTCTCGCTCACCGGCGTGACCCTCTGGCACTATGTGTCCATGCGCTGGTCGGTCAGTGAACGCCTACACGACCATGAAGCAGAAGCTGAAGCCGTGCGTGAAGCGTTGGAGCGACAATCACGACTGGATGCCAAACCGATGTTTGGCATCCAGGCTTGGCTCTTTCGTGCTGGCTATCGCGGACGCTGGGCATCGGTCATCTTTTGGTCCGCGACAGCAGGCATGTTTTTACTTGGTAGCAGTGTTTGGTACCAACTTTATCGCACCGGCACCATTGCCCTGGCTGCCGATACCGTTGGCGGGATTCCTGGCGGCGTTGGCAACGTGATGGTTCCGTTCGTCCTGGGAGCGCCGTGGTTCTTTGTCGTTGTCCTGACCTTGGCTCCCACACTCGTAGTGCGTTCAGTCCGGCGCCGAAGAGTTCAACAGATCGAACAGGACCTGCCGCTGTTGCTCGATTTGCTCAACACGCTTTCACAAGCTGGCGTAGGATTCGATTCGGCGCTTGAGCAGGTGTTGATTGCCGGTTCAAAGGATCGCCCACTGACCATCGAAATGCGCACCTTTCAAGCTGACAACCTAGCCGGTCGCTCACGCATCGAGTCACTCCGCCGTTTGATGCGTCGTGTCGAAGTGACGATGTTCTCGACCTTTATCTCTGCCATTGTTCAAGCCGAACAAGTCGGCGCCGGCGTAGGAGAAACCTTGAAAATCCAAGCGGGTGAGATGCGTTCACGACGCCGCGAAAAAGCCAGTGCGGCAGCCATGGCAGTCCCAACACTCTTGGTCGCCCCCATGGTGATCGGCTTTTTGCCAGGTATTTTTGTCGTGCTGATTGGCCCCATGGTGTACGAAGCATTTGGTGCGATGGGACAAACCTTTCGCGGGGCCACAGGACAATGAAACATGCGCATCATCGACCAAGAAACGGGACAGACCCTAGTCGCCGACGCCAACCTGGCCAGCAATCCATGGCAACGATTTGTGGGGCTGATGCTTCGGAAACAATTCCCGCCAGGTTTTGCTCTCTGGATCAAGCCTTGCACGTCCATTCACACCTTGTGGATGCGAGTGACGATCGACGTCTACTTTATCGCCATCGATGGAACCGTTTTGGAGTCGCGCAAGCGAGTCAAACCATGGCGTGTGGCGATCCCGTCACAACGCACTGCCAGCGTGATCGAAATTGTCGACCCGGCGATCGAACTGCCCATCGGTGCCAAGGTCGAACTGCAGCCATGAACATCCCGACTCAGCGACACAGCGGTCCCAGACGAACCGGCCAAGCGATGCTGGAACTGGCTCTGCTGATTCCGATCATTGTCATCATCATCGGCGGCACGATTAGCCTGGGATTGTTTTTCTTTCAAGCCAACGTGCTGCAGCAGGCTGTCGATGTGGGAGCACAGGAGATCGCCCGCATGCCCTTCCCACCAGACCAAGAACTGGGACTGGGACGATTCGATCTGTGTACGGGCGCTGACTATGTCTGCGACAATGAACGGTTTAAAGAACAGATCTACGACGAGAAATTCCTGGTCATTCCCGATTCGCAGTGGGGCAGTGGCACGCCCTACAATGGAGACTTTCAGTCTTTCTGCGCCAGCGAACTCCCTCTTTTAAACCGTCTCATGGTGCCCGCGATGGTTCGCGACTACCGTTTGGGAGTCACAAAATACCCAGGAGCAATTGTTAACATCAGCACTGGGGCTGATCCTAACTTTCCGTTCACCGTCTTGATCCCGCTGGTCCAGTATGGCGCCGCTTCGACGCAGACAGACGACACCAAATTTCCCAGCTCCGTTCGCAGTGCCTCCGAAACCATTGTGCGCTGGGTCAAACCGGTCGAAGAGATCCTTGCTGACCATGACGGCGACGCGAATACACCGAGCGAAGGCCCCTTCAAGCTCTCCTATGATTCGGCTCCCGCTGACGATGGCAATTTCCAGCCGGGAATGGTTGCGCTCCGCATCAACTACCCCGCTCAGTCCACCGGTTTGCTGAATCGTGTTGATGGTGGCATCGTTGTTGTGACCGGCAGTGTCAATGATGCGTCTGGCCAGAATCTTTCGCAGTGCTATTCCATGGTTGATACGACACAGGACAACCCTCTGGGCCTGGGGGACACCGATGAACAGGACGGCTCCGAACCCAACGGCGGAGAATTTGGCCTCGGGGAACTCGAAGTCCTGACTCGCACCGTGCGTCCCTATCGAACCGTGATGAGTTTCCAAGCAATCTATCGACGTGAAGTGTTTGAGTAAGGCAAGCGTTTCGCCAAGATCAGCCCTGTTAACCATCATGCAATCTTACCTATCACACGACAACCATCGCCTCGCTTTGAGTCCACGCCAGCGTGCTTGCGCGCGTCGGGGGCAAAGTTTGATTGTGTTCTTCTTGATGCTGATCGTGATGATCGGCATCATGGCGTTAACAATGGATTTTGGCTTTGTCCTGCTGTCAAGGCGGCAAATGCAAACGGCGGTGAACTCAGCGGCATTAGAGGGCGCGCGACAAGGAGAACAGGCCGATGATCTCGATCAAGATCCTGATCAAGATCTCGGTCGGCGAAACGCACAGCGACTGATCCAGAATGTCTTTGACGACGATTTGGATCCAACAGAAAACCCGACTCGCTTAGGCGCCGGCCCAGATCAGTCGCTGGTCAGGCTGACAGGCACCTCGGACCTGGGCGTGGACACTTATGAATTGGGTGACGGCAGTGGCACCGCCAATCTACTCAACACTCGCCCGCAATACATTTACCGTCCCAGCCCTGAATTGAACTCAGGCAATGAGCCTCATGGTGATTTGGTGCGGGGCACCTACAAACATGATGATGAGGAAACCGGGTTGCCTATTGATCACGGTGAGACGTCCGATTACAGCAGAGATGACTTCCAGGTTAACAACGGACCGGCGTTTTTGGCACGTCTTCGCAAGACACCCCTGCGGTCTGGAATCGCCAACTCGCTAGATCGACAGACGGACATTAGTTCAAGCGGCGCTGGCAGCCCGTTGCTGATCGGTCATTTGGCATGGTTTAGCAAGAGCCCTCCAGGAACCTATGACATTCGCCAAGATGGAGTCACCGTCAGAGCGACTGCCATCGCCGACATGGAGCCCATTGCCCATGTCGGCTCATCAACGGATGACGCGGTGTATCAATCCATCGATTACGCAGTCATAGACGATGCCCAACTCCCCGGCGATCCACCACAGTGGTACCGCATCACCGAGCCACGATTTTCGATCGGGCAAACTGCCACGATCGTTCCCGAAAATCCCGTGGATGAACAAGACGTTCCAGAGGGATACGTCCCGATCCTCTCGGAGATCAACGGTGAATTCTACGTGATCGGCTTTCGGTTGGTGACTGATCCGACCGATGAACCGCGACAGAAGAACGCATCCCCGCGTCTGCAAGATGCTTGGCATGTGCTTCGTGAGCTTGATGCCGACACACGTGATGCAGTTTTGGACGAGTACCGCGAACAACGTACTCGCGATGATCTCTCCGTTGAACGTGGGCCGGTATTGGTGCGCACGATCCAGTAGTCCTTCAACCCCGCAACCGTTTCGTGTTGCGTCTCTTTGGCAACCTGCAGCCCCAATGAAACGCCCCAGTTAGGCCGCTTGGCGAACGCTCCGCTTCGCGTCTTGCGTTTCGTGGTCGAACGCAACGCGCCCGCAAATTCCACCTGACCGGTCTATCTTACCGAGCCACAACATCAATGAGTGCTTGCTGATCGAGAGATGTATTGGTGGTGCAAGCATGGCACCCTACGAACCCAATTCCGATTCGATGAAATCGCGATAAACCATGCACTTTGAAGAGACCAGCGTCCCAACCTAGCGATTGCAAGGTGTTCAACTAAATCAGCTAGCCCCGATTAAAGAACGGTTCGGATAATGACGATTGTTCGAAGTACACCGGTGGTCGGACTTAGTACATCAGCATGCGCTGATGCAATCCCAACGAACACGCACGCTGCTGGTTATGTTTCAGCAGCGAAAAACCAGGGTTTGAGGCCACAAAGTCGTGAAATTTACGTCAGTTCATTGGCGAGCCATCCTTCTGGCTGCGATCCTCTGCGGGGCGCCCTGGCCCGGGGCAAACGGACAGGAACCGATGGTTCCCATTCATCCCATCAACCACTTTCAGATCGCCCAGGTTCCAGCGTCGGTGCCACTTCAGGCGACAACCGAAGTCAAGAACGCCGTCGCGTTTGGGACTGCCGAGCCCACTGAAACGGTCGCCACAGTCCAGGCGGCGATGCCGGTCCAAGTCCCAGAACTGCCACCTGCCTCCGCAGCGGAAAGCAATCCGACGTTGCTCACACCGCAAGCGGAATCACAGTCTCAACCGAGCGAAGCTGGGAATCAGACGCGTTCCAGGATCCAGGGTGGCTTTCCACCGGAACTGGTGCTTCCGCCGCCATCGACCCAAGCTGTTGATCAAGCCAATCGCTTCATTCAGGGAACAATCGATCCCGAGATTCCGTTGAATCTAGTCCTAGGCCGACCCAAGGTATTGCAACTGACACAGGTTCCCACGCGAGTTTACGTCCCGGACAGCGACGTGTTGCGGACAGAGATCGTTGACCGTGTGAGCGGGAAAGAAATCGCTGTGACCGGTCTGCAACAGGGATCAACCACCTTGATTCTGTGGTTCGATGATCCGACCGCACCCTCAGGACAAACCACGGTTAGCTACCTGGTACGCGTTTACGCCGATCCGATCATGGCTCGTCCCGTCGAATCGCTCGCCCAAGAGATCAATGAAAAATTCCCCGACAGCTACATCGAATTGGATCAGATTGAAGACCGCCTGATTGTCCGCGGACAAACTCCCGACACCGTTGAAATGTCGCAGATCCTGCAAGTGCTGACCGGAGCACGCGGCGTTGCGACGGGACTTCGCCGAGCAAATGACTCCGCCATCAGTTCCAGATCGCTGGCGGTTGCCGAAACCTTCAACTTTCAAAACACGATCGACCCCTTAGTCTCCGAAGAAGCCGCTGCGTTTCGTCGCCGAGCCATCGATCCCATCGCCCTGGCTCAAGCTGGAATCATCAACCAACTGAAAGTCGTTGGTGAACAGCAAGTGATGCTAAAAGTGACCGTGGCAGAAGTCAATCGGTCGGCTGCACGGAGCATTGGACTGAACTTCTCAGTCGATAATGATGCCGGGTTCACAGTGTTTGAAACCTTGGCTCAAGGCACATCACAGAATGCAAACATTTTGGCGTCGCTTGACATGGGGCAAGTCGATTTGGCCATCGAAGCCCTTCGCAACATGAACCTTTCCAGAACGCTTGCCGAGCCCAACCTGGTGGCCATGAATGGCCAGTCTGCAGATTTCCAGGCTGGCGGTAGCTTTCCAATTCCGGTGATCTCATCAGGTGGCAACGGACAAAACTTGCAAGGTGTGTCCTTTGTCCCCTTTGGTGTTCAGCTCCAGTTCACACCCTTTATCCAAGACCGCGACGTGATTCGTTTGCAAATCGATGCAAATGTCAGTGCTCGTGATGAATCCGTTGGCACGAACATCGGCGGCGGAGGTGGTGGTGGCGGCGGGACACAGGTCAGTGGACTGAACAGTCGTAATTTTTCCAGCACCGTTGAACTTCGCAGCGGCCAGACGATTGCGGTGGCCGGGCTGTTGCAATCAAACTTTGGTGCCAGCAGCGAACGCATCCCGCTGTGGGGCGACCTGCCAATCATTGGCACGACCGGCGGAACCCGGCGAACCAGTGGCGGCGAGCAAGAATTGGTGATTCTGGTCACACCACAGTTGGTCGCTCCGGTCGATTCCTGTCAATGGCCAGCCATGCCGGGAACGGACGTTCATGAACCAACCGACATCGAGTTCTACATTGCCAACCGCCTTGAAAGTCGGCGGAACAGAGACTACCGAGCTTCGGTGCGAACCGACTTTGGTCGCCAGGTCCATGCCGAACACAACTGTCCGGAAAGATACATGGTCGGCCAAATTGGCCCCACGGATCGCTGCTGCCCCACGGTCGGACGTCGACCGCACGCAGTCATTCCAGTTGATCCCATGAACCAGTCGTCATTACACGGCTATCAAGGTCGCCTCAGCGATTCACAGGAGGGACCTGAAAATGAATAAGTCACTCGCCCCCGTACTACTGATCGCAATGCTGGCAGCTGCAACGGGTTGCCACCAACGCCACGGAAAAAACTGGCTTGACTGTCACTCGGATTACTGTGCCGGTTCGGTGCCAGAACCAGCGGGTGCAAAGCTCTGCCGCTGGGAAGAGGCGCAGGTTGGAAACGCCGCGATTGATCAAACCGTGCTTTACCGCTGCGACTTCGTCGGTGACAGCTTAGAAATCGGACCGCAAGCAAAGGAACGACTGCTTCGCTTATTGCATTCGGGCAGCCTTTCAAACTCGGTCGTTGTGATTGAAAAAACGACCAACCCCAACCTGGATCAACTTCGTCTCGAACACGTTGTGGAACAGTTCTCAGCAATGGGGGCCGCTCCGCTAAATGCAATGATCGGTATCCCGCCGGCTTTGGGCGTTTCCGCTGCCTGGGCAGAACGAGCAACCGCTGCAACGGGACGCGGTGGTGGTCAAAACCGTTCAGGCTCTCGTGGCGCTGGCCAAGTCTTTAACTCCTACCAGGGAGCTTACTGAGCATGCAAATGTTAACGCCCAAAAACGGCCTCGTACTCGCACTGTGCCTGGTGGTTTCCGGTTGCGGTCTGCTGAATCGCGGCGGCCATCGTGAAGACGAACTCTTCAAACCGCTAACCACCAACTCGCGTCTGCTGCCGCAACGACTGCCAGAGCAGTATGAGATGTGTGTGCAAACTGCCGAGACCGTTGCCGCCAAAGGCCATGCCAACGAAGCGATCAAGCTCTATGAGAAAGCGGAACAACTGAAGCCCAAGCGTCCACCGTTTGACCTGCAACTCGCTCCGCTTTATGCGCAAATCAGTGACACACCTGCCTCCATCGCGCGTTACCGATCGGCGATGCAGCGAGGCCATGACTCCGCCGATGTCTACAACAACCTGGCCTGGACGTTGCTGGAGGCAGGCAGGCTGGCTGATGCTCAACAAACCATCCAACTAGGTTCTCAGGCTCACCCTGGTGACCAACGCCTCGCCGCAACGAACGCGGTTCTGCTCTACCATGCCCAGCAACCTGGAGAAGCGTTTGACGCATTCGAGACCCTCTACGGGACTGCCGCAGCACACCACAACTTGGCAATCCTGGATCTTGAATCAGATGACGTTGAAGGCGCTCTGGAACAGCTGGCTCTGGCCACATCCAGCCCCAACTGTCCTGTCCAGGCCATTGAAATGCAAAACGCATTGACGGCTGAGTTCAACCGGCAGCGCGTGTTAACGGCCCGCCGCCAACCTTCTAAAACGCACTGAACGAGATACAAAAGTCAAAGCTTTTATGGCTCTGCACGATAGGATCTCTCCGTTTTCTCAATCCTGATCGCTACGACGACAACTTGATCGGCAGACGCTCGTCTGTTGAGACCGTTTTGTGCTCGACAACATCGTTAACCCAAAGATAATGTAGTACGCTGTCCCACTAAATGAGTTCCTCAGTGGGCAGAGTTCTTGATTGGGAAACGTGATGTCAGTGAGTCAAATCGCCACAGCAGTTCAGTGGTTTGCGGTCGTTTTAATGACAACTCAAGCGTTCATCGTCCATGCCGATGAACGACAGCCCGTCGAGGGATCTGAGGCCACCGCTGAGCAACTGGAATTCTTTGAAAAGAAAGTTCGACCACTGCTGGTTGAGCATTGCTATCAGTGCCATAGCGTGGACGCAGAACGCGTTGAAGGCGACTTGCTACTGGACAGCCGCCAGGCCCATGTCGACGGTGGCGACTCAGGACCAGCGATCGTTCCCGGCGATGCCGAAAGCAGCTTGCTGATCGAAGCACTTCGCTTTGAATCCTATGAGATGCCTCCAAAAGGCAAGCTGCCAGATGAACAGATCGACATCTTCGTCCAATGGATTAACAGCGGTGCTCGGTGGCCCAACGAAGCCGCTCCCCAAGCAGCTACTGATCGCCCCAACTTTGACCTCCAGCAACGCAAGTCCGAGTTCTGGATTTGGCAACCAATCAAGGACTCCGCCGCACCCCAAGTGAACGATCAGTCGTGGCCCAAGAACGCGATCGATCACTTCGTTCTAGCAAAGCTTGAAGCCGCTGGGCTTTCACCGACCACAGATGCGGATCGCTCTGCACTCCTACGACGTGTCTCTTTCGATCTCATTGGTTTGCCGCCCTCTCCGGAGCAAGTGCAAGCGTTCCTTGCCGATGACTCCCCGCAGGCGTTGGCAACCGTCGTCGATGAACTTCTGCAATCGGCCCACTTTGGCGAACGCTGGGGACGCCATTGGCTAGACTTGGTGCGGTATGCAGAATCTCGCGGTCACGAATTTGATAACGACACGCCAAACGCGTATCAGTATCGCGATTATGTGATCCGCGCATTGAACGCCGACCTCCCCTATGACCAATTCGTTCGTGAGCACATTGCCGGAGATCTGATCGATCAGCCTCGCTTGCATCCTGAAAAGCGTTTCAATGAATCGGTGCTGGGCACAGGGTTTTGGTTCTTAGGTGAGTGGGTGCATTCACCGGTGGACATTCGCCAGGACGAAGCGGATCGATTCGACAACATGCTAGACGTGATGTCAAAAACGTTCCTCGGCGTAACGGTTGCTTGTGCGCGCTGCCATGACCACAAGTTCGATGCGATTTCCACAGCTGACTACTACTCGCTGTCAGGCTTTTTACAAAGCAGCGATTATCGCCAAGTCCGCTTTGAGTCCATGCAAGCAAACGGACGTCTTTCCCAGCAACTGGCGTCTGTGAACAGGAAGTACCAAGAACAACTCATCGGTTTGCTCCAATCCCAGGGGCTACAATCGCCAAATCAAACCAGTTACCTAACTGATCCCTCGATCGTTGTCGACTTTGGAAACTTAGCTCAGCGAGAGTTCCGGCAAGACGGCCACGTGTTTGGAGTCGCCCCCCAGCGTGCCGGCGATCTGTCACTCACCCCGGAAGGCAATGTTCAGGTTGCCACGGCCTCCCTGGCGGTAAATGACCTGATCTGGAACGGTCTGGAGTCGGTCACCAGCGGAACCGTTCGCAGCAGTAGCGCCGTGGCGAGACTTCCCAAGAGCGGCCGAACACTCCGATCCCCAACCTTTCAACTCGAACACGGCGACGTTCACTGCCTGGTCGAAGGAACAGGGCACATCGTGGCCTGCGTTGATTCGCATCGTCTCGTCGCTGGCCCTCTACACAAACAGACCGTGGTTCCAGTGAAAGCGGGCCAACGCTGGGTCCGACTGGATTTAGCGCGCTACCTCGACCATCGATTGCACTTGGAATTCATCCCCGCCAAAGATTCACAGCTCTCCGTGCGTCTGATCACGCAAGGTTTAACGGGGCCGGGACTTCAAGAGATCGACCGCAAGCTAGCCGCCATTGACGGCCCCTATCAAGCCTACGCAGAAACCGCTAGCAAACTGCTGAAAACCCAAACCGAACAGCAAGTCGAAGAACGAATCTTTGCTGACTTTGAAAACGGAACCTACCAGGGCTGGAAAGTCACCGGAGAAGCATTCGGAACGATTCCGCAAACACTGGAAACCATTGCACCTTATCAAGGACGAATCAATGGGATCGGCAAGTTCTTTGTCAACTCACACAACATTCGACCGGGAGGAGATGTCGCAAAAGGCGATCACCTAACGGGCACACTGACCTCAGCTGAGTTTAAGATTGACTTTGACCTGATGGAGTTCCTGGTCGGCGGCGGCAATCACAAAGGCAAGACCTGCGTCAACCTTTTGATCGACGGTCAACCGGTACTCTCCGTCACCGGCAAAGCGAACAACCAAATGTCGCTGAACACTTGGGACCTGCGTGCTTTTGCAGGGAAGACCGCACAGATCCAAGTAGTTGACGATCACCGCACCGGTTGGGGCAATATCGGAATTGATCACATCGTGTTCAAGACCTTTGTCACCGAAAACGAGAGCGTGCCAAGTGAACTGAGCGTTGCCGAAATCGAAGCTCAGCGAATCACGCGTGCTTGGAAAGCCGAACGTGACGCGATCGCAGCGCAGATCGTGCGACGTTCGCAGGTTGCTCCGGCGATGTTGGACGGCAGCGGCGAAGACGATCGCATCCTAATTCGCGGCAATGCCTCCAAGCCCGGCGACAAAGAACCGAGGCATTTCCTGACGGCCATCTCCGGAAATGCGCCGCTATCGATTGCCCAGGGCAGTGGAAGGGTCGAACTCGCCGCGGCCATCAACGATCCTGCCAACCCATTGACTGGACGGGTGATCGCAAATCGTGTTTGGCACCACTTGATGGGCCGCGGAATCGTTCCGACAACCGACGACTTTGGCGTCCTAGGCCAACGTCCGACGCATCCAGAACTGCTCGATCACTTGGCCACTGAATTCCGCCAGCAAGGCCAAAGCATCAAGTCATTGATTCGGTACGTTGTTCTTTCAAGAACCTACCAGCTGTCCAGTCATGCGAGCGACGCCGCACTGCAGGCTGATCCGAAAAACCTGCTCTGGCATCACCAACCTCCGCGGCGTCTGCAAGGCGAAGTGATTCGTGACTCGCTGCTGGCGCTTTCCGGTCGCCTGGATTCCACAGCCTTTGGTCCACCCATCCCCGTTCACCTGACTGCGTTCATGGATGGCCGCGGGCGTCCAGGCAAGAGTGGGCCGTTGGATGGAGCAGGGCGGCGATCCATTTATCTGTCCGTCCGCCGCAACTTCCTGTCTCCGTTCATGTTGACGTTCGACACTCCCGTGCCATTTAGTTCCATGGGGCGACGCAATGTTTCCAACGTTCCAGCACAAGCTTTGATCTTGATGAACGATCCGCTTGTGGCAGAACTTTCCAATCAGTGGGGGCACCGGGCAATCCAGCAGATCGGCGGTGATGATCAGGCTGCCCTGGAACAACGCGTCAACTGGATGTACCTCTCCGGCTTCGGGCGTCCTGCGACCGATCAAGAACAACAAGTCGCGGTGAACTACCTTCTGGCTCAAGCCAAGACACGCGGCGTTCCCACCAATGATGAACAACTCTGGAGCAACTTCGCTCACGTGCTTGTTAACACCAAGGAGTTTATCTTTCTACGATGATCCATCAAGAAACTTACCCTTGTCAACGCATGAGTGCTCGGCCCACAACTCGTCGAGAGATGCTCACCCGTTGCGCGAGCGGGTTTGGCGCTCTAGCGTTAGCTGGCCTGCAATCGAAGCCTTCCTTCGGCCTGGATGCAACCGCCACCGAACCAGGCTTTGCCGGTCATGGCCCCCATCACCAGGTCCGTGCAAAGAATGTTATTTTCCTTTACATGGATGGCGGGCCATCGCAGGTCGACACGTTCGATCCCAAGCCGATGCTGGATCGTTTCAATGGCCAGGACCCCAAAAAACTGTTCAACGTTGAACCCACTCAGTTCAACAATAACGGGACAGTCCTAGCCAGCCCTTGGAAATTCAATCAGTACGGCGAATCTGGCATCCCAGTGAGCGACCTGTTTCCACATGTCGCCCAGTGCGTAGACGAATTGGCGGTGGTTCGCTCGATGACATCGGGATTTCCTGAACACACGTTTGCCAACTATTTCCTGCACACCGGCAGCGCCTTGCAAGGCCGACCCAGCATGGGTGCATGGGTCAACTATGGCTTAGGCAGCGAATGTGACAACTTGCCTGGCTTTGTGGTCTTGAACGGTGGACTGATCCCGCCAGGTGGACTCGATTGCTTTGGCAGTGGTTTTCTACCGGCCAGCTATCAGGGCTCGGTGTTCAAACCCTCTGGTACCGGCGTTGCCAACATCAAACCCAACGAACCGACGGCGAAGCTGCAACGAGAGAAACTGGACTTAATCAACCAGCTCGACAGTTTGGCAATAAAACAGTTCGGGAAGCACGACAGCTTGGAATCTGCGATCAAGAACTACGAACTCGCCTATTCCATGCAGATGGCTGTTCCAGAGGTCATGTCGATTGATGACGAACCAGAATACCTGCAAAAACAGTATGGCTTGGAATCCAAGTTTGCTCCCACACGGATCTACGGCGCCCAGTGCTTGATCGCTCGCCGCATGATTGAACAAGGCGTGCGATTCATCGAATTAACGTGTCCGAAGGTTGGCGGTGATCGCTGGGACCAACACGGCAACCTGAAGTCCGGACATGAAAACAACGCCCGAGCCGTCGATCAACCGATCGCCGCATTGCTCAAGGACCTGCGCCAGCGAGGCTTGCTGGACGAAACGCTTGTGGTCTGGGCCGGTGAGTTCGGACGAACTCCATTCGCTCAAGGTAAGAATGGACGAGACCACAATCAATATGGCTTTACGGTTTGGCTTGCCGGCGGTGGGATCAAACCCGGTACAATCTACGGTGCCACCGATGAATTTGGCTACAAAGCCGTCGAGAATCGCTTAGAAATCCATGACTTGCACGCCACGATGCTGCACCTGATGGGAGTCGATCATACTCGTTCCACCTTCCGGTTCAGCGGTCGCGACATGCGTCTAACCGATGTTCACGGACATGTAATTAAGGACATTGTGGCCTAACCCTACACGATGGGCAAAACCGTGCCCCTCGCCTCGAGATCGCTACGCCGAGAAGCCACTACAACACTGGCCACTACAACACTGGCCACTACAACACTGGCCACTACAACACTGGCCACTACAACACTGGCTACTGCAACTGCGTAAACGAGCTGCGTCCCTTTCCCCACTGTGGCTTGTCGATTAACCTCCCACCACATCTTCCCCGCCCTCACCAAGAATCAAACTGATGAAACCATTACTAACCACCGCAGCTCTGGCTGTTGTTGCATTCACCGTGTCCATCTGTTCTGCACAGGAAACGAAGCACAGTTTCCTTGCCTGCGGAAGCCATACTTACATCATGGGTGAAGATGGTAAACCAAGCTGGACCTATCCAGCGAATACCCGCGACGGCTATGTTCTGGAAGACGGGACGCTGATCCTGACGCTGACCAAGTCAGGCAAACACAAAGGTGGAGCCGTGGTTTCGATCGCACCCGATGGCAGCGAAAGCCTGATCTGGAAAGGAACACAAAGCGAAGTCAACAGTGCCCAACCTACCAAGGAAGGCAACTTCGTGATCACTGAAGCCGGCAACAATCCACGTTTGCTGGAAGTCACCCCAGCAGGCAAAGTGCTGGTTGAGTTCCCGCTGGCCTGCCAACAGGGCAACCATCATATGCAAACACGAATGGCGCGAAAGCTAGATGATGGCACTTTCCTGGCACCACACTTGTTGGACTTTGCCGTGTATCACTACGGCGCCGATGGCAAAGTACTTGGCAAACTGGACACAACGGCGGCCGGCGACCCTGATCACAAGATCCATACCTGGCCCTTCACTGCGATTCGCCATGGTGAAGGCCAGACCCTGGTGTGCTGCACACATAGCAATCGCGTCGTCGACTTCGACAGCGAAGGCAAAATCGTCTGGACGCTAACCAACGACGACCTTCCAGGTGATTGGTTGCAAGACCCCTGCGGTGCTCAATTACTGCCCAACGGCAACCTGGTGATCACCAGTTACGCTGGCGGCCGCAAAGATCGTAACGCCCCCAAATTGTTTGAAGTCACTCGAGATAAAAAAGTGGTTTGGCAGTTTGCTGATGGCCAAGGTCACGGCATTCACCACTTCCAAATCATCACTACCAACGGCAAGAAAGTCGCTGGACCTGCTAACAAATAGCTTCGACCAGCTTCCAATTCCTGTGACGAAATAGGTTACTGAGGCAGCGGGTTTTGCATCCTGTCTGTCCAGCGGCCGCGGTGCTTGAGCACGTCGTCTGGCAGCAGCAGCCATTCCTGCAGCCAAAGACATTCTGTTTTTCACCTGGCAATGCAGGCTCGATTCCAGCGTTTCTGTTTTGCCAAACGTCATTCATTGATGAAGCTCCGGCCCCGTGGCGGCCGGAGACGATTTGCCATACAACTAGCAAGCGCCGGTCCGTCGGCAGGGCGCCATTCCAACTGCATTTATCGACCCATTTTCATGTCTGAAATCGTCATCACTTCCGCCAACGTCATTGATCTGCGAGTCCCCACTTCCGACAACATGTTGGGCTCGGACCCGTTTCATAAGGCTCCGGATTATTCGTCTGCGGTTTTGCATTTGGAAACCAACACCGGTCTGCGCGGCGTTTCGGTGGTCTTCACCGTTGGCGCTGGCACGGATTGGATTTGTCATGGCATCGAAGACCTCTGTCAGTTGATCGTTGGCACGAAACTCAGCGACTTCACTGCGGCCCCGCTGAAGCTTTATCAACGCCTGATCGACCACCACCAATTGCGGTGGCTGCACGATGGAGTCTTTCGGATGGCTGCTGGCGCCGTTCTAAACGCCCTTTGGGATCTTTGGGCCAAGTCGTTGAACAAGCCGCTTTGGAAGTTGCTGGTCGATCTGGAACCCGAATTCGTTGCGGATTGCATCGACTACCGTAACATCGGCGACGCGTTAAGCCGTGACGAAGCCGTCCAGTTGCTCCAGTCTCGGCGGCCTCACGTGGCCACACGCGAATCCGAGATGTCACAACTGGGCCCCAAGGCCTACTGCACCGCGGGCTGGCTGGGACTCTCGGACGACGAGATCCTGGGGACGATTCGCAAGTTACAGTGCGAAGGATTTGATTCCTTCAAACTGAAGGTGGGACAAGACTCCGACCGCGATGTTCAACGCATTCAGTTCATGCGAGATTCAATCGGCGATTCGTCGCAGTTGATGGTTGACGCAAATCAGTTCTGGGGCATTGATGAAGCCAAACGCCATATTGAACGCTATCGCCCGTTTGCGCTGAAGTGGGTTGAAGAGCCCATCGCCCGTGATGATGTCTTGGGCTACTTGGAACTCTCCCAAACGTTTGCCGATGCAAGCTTTGACTTCGCCTGTGGCGAGCAAGCTGCCTCGCCGGTGATCTTTAAACAACTGCTGAAGAGTGGCGCGATCAAGTATTGCCAGATCGACGCCGTCCGCGTCGCCGGCGTCAACGATGTCATGGCGATTATCTTGATGGCAGCCAAGTACAATGTCCCTGTTTGCCCACATGGCGGCGGCATCGCGCTTTGCAACATGATCCAGCACTACGGAATGTGGGACCAAATTGCCGTGTCTGGTCATTCGCAGACTCAGTTAGTCGAATACATTGACTTCCTGCAGGATGCTGTGCTGGAACCCGTTGAAGTCAAACAGGGGTGCTACGTCACTCCCACAGCACTCGGTTGGGGACTGGAGTTCAAACCTGAATTCCTGGCCGACCACAGCTATCCTGAAGGGGCCGTGTGGTCAGAACGCTGCGAAACACGAAAAGGCGTCGCATTCGAGGCCACTTAGGCTCCGCCCCCTTTGCAAAGAAGCACAGGGTGATTTGCAAAACGTTGATAGCCTCTACACTCCCAGGTTGACGAACCGCCAGTCTCTCTAATAACATGCCCAAACCGCTGCATTAAGAAGCGATTGCACACCTGAATGCCGCCGATCCGATGATGCGTCAGATGATTCAGCAAGTTGGTCCCTGCACACTGCGTCCAAAACGTGATCGCTTCCGCATGTTAGCCGAGTCGATCATCTCGCAGCAAATCTCAACCAGCGCTGCTCGATCGATCAAAGCCAGACTCGATGAACTGTTGCAACCCGCAGGGGTGACACCGGAATCGCTGGCCGAATTCACGCCGGAACAACTTCGCGTTGCGGGCGTTTCACCTCAGAAGGCGAAGTACTTGCTGGACTTGTCCGACAAAGTCAATTCCGGCACGGTTCAGCTGGGACAAATCGGACGCTACAGTGACGACAAGGTCACCGAGCAACTGACCTGCGTGAAAGGGATTGGCAAATGGACCGCCAAAATGTTCTTAATGTTTGCCTTGGGCCGTCCAGACGTCTTTCCACATGATGATTTGGGGATCCGTCAAGCGATTCGAATGGGCTATGGATTCGATGACTTGCCCGACGAACAAAGAAGCCTTGAAATTGCTGCGGCCTGGCGTCCTCACGCGACAGTTGCCAGCTGGTACTGCTGGCGATGGCTGGACCAACAGAAAGCCAAACAGATGGCGGAGAAACGATGAAGTCTTTTGTATTGCCTTACTTTGCAACCATGCTGATCATGAGCGTGGTCGCTT
This sequence comes from Stieleria bergensis, assembly GCA_007745635.1. Taxonomy (GTDB): domain Bacteria; phylum Planctomycetota; class Planctomycetia; order Pirellulales; family Pirellulaceae; genus Stieleria; species Stieleria bergensis. The sequence continues at coordinate 2,427,878 of CP036272.1, read as the reverse complement.
TCCTGGCCTATGGATTTGACAAACATCGCGCGAAGACCAAGGGTTGGCGAGTCTCAGAAAAGACGCTGCATCTGATGTCGCTGTTAGGCGGCTGGCCAGGAGCGATGTATGGCCAACACGTGTTTCGACACAAGACCCAAAAGACCAGCTTTCGAATGGTGTTTTGGATCACGGTTGCCGCAAACCTAGCATGCTTCGTCCTTGGCATCGCCAAGCTGATGCAGTCTTAAACTGCGTGTCCAAAAATCAGAGTTGGAATCTCGTTCAGCAGACCAGCCCATTGGCACAGCAGCGAAGCCCGGCAGCGAGGCAAACGTTTCAACGATCTCGCCTCATCCAACGACGCTCGCGTCGTCGGGATCATCGGTCGTGCACATAGAATCTGCCAAACAACGTCAGGGTCGTGGCTCACAGCAACAGAGAACAGTCACCTGCTCGACCCTTCGCCTCCCGCTACAAACAAGACGGCAACATTGATTCCGCAACCGGGCCATTGGAAACCAATGGCTTAGCGTGTCAACGGTCAAGCATGACCAATCAGCGACGCGTATTCTGTTCGATAGTCAGTAACACCTTCAGGCCTTCTGCACCAACAAGGATCAGGATGACCCACAAGTTGAATGAAACGAAACTGACCACCAACCACAACAGGGGAAGCAACATTGCGAAGGATGCGCTGATCGCTGATGAAGGAGCGCTGACCACCCCCCAAATGAAAAGTCCGGATCCAATGAGAAAAACGCATCCGAATAAGATCAGCCCCAACACCCAAATCACAATGGCCAATCGGGAGATCAAGCGGATGTAAGCGCTAATAACAGGAAAGCGGCCGTTGTGGTAACAACGCAGTCGACGATTGAAAAACGACACTGGCCAAAGAAAGCTCAGGAATTCCTTCCCCGCGTCAGGAGCTTGTTCCTCTTCTTCCTCCCCAGGAGAAAGACTAGACGATTGCGGACGCTCTTGAATCGCATAGGGATTAGCAGCTTGCTGCGGCATTCCAGCGGCTGGAGTTTCACTCGCAAACACACTGCCCGGCTGCGGCGCAGGCTGATTTGCGGCTGGTTTTGGTTTCGCCGGCCTGTTTTTAGCGTCAGGCGTTTGAATCTGCACCGCTTTGGCACTCACACCCGGTTGAGTCGCAGCAGGACTGGTCCCTGTTTGAATATTCACCTCAGGCTTCTGCTGCTGTTTTTGCATCGCAGCCAATTCAGCAGCCCCAGGCACCACAAAAATCTGTGTGCAGTCCGGGCACTTATCTTGCTTCCCAGCATCAGCCAAGGGACTATTCAAAATGCATTTACAGCGTGGGCACCGGTATTTGACAAAGCTTTTGCCTTGTGGATTGCTTTCAATTTTATATTGCATCGACAAAACTCAAATCTGATAAATGAAAAGATCTGATGCAATTGTAACTCCGCTGCCCGACGTCCGCCAGCAGATGGGGGGCGTGCCTTGTCCAGATGGAGACCATCACCGGCGATCCCGATCATGTCAGCCAGCGCGATTGGCATTGTCTGTGCCAGTATATTTCCCCTCCGGCCCCGAATGCTGTGCTGCGCCGGTCAAGCATGACCAATCAGCAACCAAAAAGGATTCAAGAAACACGACAATCATGCGTTTATTGTCTTACGCAATGACTGACGCTGATCCGTTAAATGTAGGTGGTCCACCACTGATCGCGATGCTGGGACTTGCAGGTTCGATACCAACGGCAGATTGGATACAGCAGGAACAAACAGCCTGCGGTGATCAGATAAATCAGCCACAGTTGCTCGACACAGCCACGCAGGCCCGCATAGGTCGCCAAACCTTCGAGCGTCACACGATGCAGCAAGTAAAAGAACATGGCAGTCTGCCCAAAGACCAGTAGAGGCCCATTTGGCCGCACACCGGTTTTGCGTTCCACCAGCACCAACGCAGCGATCAACCAAGCGGTCAGTCCCAACTCCAACGACGTATAGGAAAGCGAGGGCGGATACTTACTGACATGCAACCATTGCACCAAGTCATTACTCTCGCGATACAACCACACGTTTCCGTAGCCGTTGAAGTACCGCACCGCCACAAACGTCGCGATTCCCAATGCGCCCCACAGCATCAACAAGACAGTGACGTCTAGCCGAGTCTTGCCGGCATTGAACTGAATGATCCAGCGTCCCAGCACCCATCCCAGAATCATGTAGGCCAACCAGGGGATCAGCGGGTAACGGACAATCAGGTCGGGGCTTTGATAATTCCCCACCAACAATCCCCAAACCAAAGCTTGAGGGCCGGTCTCGCCATCTGGCTGCCACACGAAACCGGTTAAGGCCTCGCCAAATCCAAACCAGCCCAATGCCAGAGCTAACAAAATGGAACTTGGCAATCGCCGTAACACAGCCATGCACATCATCGCCGCTCCGATGGCATACAGAACCTGAATCCGCCAACCGCCAGAAAAGAATGACAACACCGTGGGGTCCAGGATCGCGATAAACAGACCGCGTTTGAGCAACCCGCTGTCGATTGACTTAGCGTCGGCCCCTTTTTCGACGCGGCGTTCAATGCTAAGTGCAAGTGCGGTTCCAGCCAACAGCACAAAGATCGGTGCACACACATGGCTAATCCAACGTGTCAGGAACACGCTGGGGACCAGCGTTGTCCCTGAGTTCCAGGCGGCCGCCGAATCCGCCGAGAAATGATTCGCATCGAAGGCCATCGAAACATGGTCCAACATCATGAAAATCATCGCGATGCCGCGAGCCCAATCAAGCGCAGCGATCCGCTTTGACTTGCTGGCGGCCGGAACCGCCGATGCTGAATCAGAGGGCTGAGTCTGTGACGCTTCCATGAGTGTTGGCTTGATGGGTACAGATAGGACGCAACAGTGGAAAACGATCTCGCTAAGCTCATGCTACACAGCGGCCGTTTTTCAGTACGTCATGATCCGCGAAGAACAGTCTGAAATAACGCATCATGACGGCAACCATCCAGACCGTCAGGCTCTGGCCATCAGTCAGGCTCTGGCCATCAGTCAGGCTCTGGCCATCAGTCAGGCTCTGGCCATCAGAATGTTCTCCGCCACTTCGATCCGCGATTGTTCGCCACGCTGCGAGCTACCGAGAGCTGACGGCCGACTGCTGCCGGCCAGCGACTCGAAACAGTACGCAGGGGGGCGTCTCGACAGCATTCTTGATTCCCGCAACGTGATGGCTGGCCCCAACAGGATGGCGGTCCCTGCGAAAACGTTAGTGGTTCGCAAGCTGGGCGACTTGATTTGCCCCAAGCTCCTCGGCGGAATCCCACAATCGCCCAGTAAATACGCACTGGGGGTTCACCCTCATTTGCGTTTCAATGCCCTCGGCGAGCTAGACACGGGCCATGATTGAAAGCGATAAGGTTTATCAATCACACAAATTGTGTGGTTCACACCTGCAGAATTAACGATCGCGGTGACATTCCCGTCGCCGGCACAAGTTGATGCCGTTTGGCCTCGCTAGCAGAGCGTTTTCAGCGGGCTTGTGAACCCCAACAACCCCATTATTTTTCAGCGATGGCCAAAGACCAAGCAGAAACGAATAGCGCGAACGGTGGCTCACCGACGCAGAAGAACTACCTGGTTTGGGGTGTGGTCTTCCTGCTCGGCGCTACCACCGGGGTCGCGTTCCCACTGTTATTTATGCAGGGCAAGAGCAGCTCAGGATATGAAGCAGGCCCCGCGGTTCCAATGATGGACATACCTGCTCCGGATGACGAACGCGCCTATGTCCCATTTGAAGAGGTCGTGGTGAACCTCAACGACAACCGTTACTCGCGCTATTTGACCGTGACATTCGCATTGCAAGTGGCCGGATCTCAGGAACTAGCGATTACGGAGTTGGTTGAGAAAAACCGCGCGGTCCTAAAGAACTGGCTGATTGCACACCTACGCGACAAGAAGCTTGAGGATGTCGGTGGCAAACTGGGACACAATTTATTGCGACGTGAGATTCACGACCGGTTCAATGAGATCCTGTTCCTCGACGGTGTGGAACGGATCCAAGACGTATTGTTCGAAGACTTTAAGGTGCAATGAATCTACGTCCTTTTGATTTTCATGAAATTGCTGCGTTTGATGGCAATGCCAAATCCTTTCGCGACTGGGTCTCGAAGTCCTCGTCGTACTTTTCGGATTATTGGTTTACCGCCACAGGCTATGCGATCACGCTCCGAGCGGGACAGGTCAAGACCAGCACCTACGACTCAACCCTCCGCAACATTCCACGGACGGACATGAGCAGCATGATCACAACCAGCCAAGGAACGAGGGTGATCTGGTTCGCGCCGCTGACTGAATTCCGAGCACTGCTGAGTGAACTGCTGGGCGTCCCTCAGCCCGAGGAACCCGATGACAACGACCTCACTGAGATCGAAGCGGATTTGGCCGAGATGCTGCTGGAGCAACTGACGATTGCCTTTGGTCGCGGTTGGATTGGCCAAGGCGAAATCACGCTTGAAAGCGGCAAACTTGAGCGTGACCCTCGGAAATTCCGCTTGATCCGTAACAAGGACTTGGTTTCACAAATCGAAGTCAAGTTCGAGGCCAAGGGCTGCACTGCATCGATGTTTTGGCTGATCCCAAAACGAAGTCTCTCCGAACTGATGGATCTCATCGGTGAAGATCGCGCAGAACCCTCACCTCAAACACCGCCGAAAGAAATCGTCGGTCGGATCCCCGTCGAACTGGTTACCCAGCTGGGCGAGAAAGACCTGTCCATGGAGGAACTGGTCAACTTAAAACCCGGACAATTGATTCGTCTTGATCAACGCATTGACGAACCAATGACGGGCTACATCGACGGCTTACCGACTCACCGCTGCTGGGCAGGACGCCTGGGCAGACGCCAAGCGATCCAGATTGCTGACACCCTTGAGCAAAACGAAGGAGCATCCTACCAATGACCGATAATCCAGCAGGGACGCCGGAACAAGACACCGCTGCCACCGACCAGGCAGAGGCCCCCGGTGGCGCTTCGGTAGCAACCGAAGAAGCAACACCGCCGAGCAATGATCCGGTGGAAAGCGTCCCCGATTTTGAACCCCTTCAAGCAAGCTCACCTCGGTCCACGCGCAATCCCGAGTTCTCTCGATTCAGTGGCGTCCACGTCAAACTGATCGCCGAACTGGGACGCACCGAGATGACATTGCAGTCCTTGCTGGAACTCAGCGAGGGCGCCGTCGTGGAACTCAACCGCTCCATCACCGCTCCGGTTGAACTGGTCGCACAAGGCGTACCACTGGGCAACGGCGAAGTCGTGGTCATCGATGACCAATTTGCCGTTCGCATCAAAGAGATCTACCCCAATTAGCCTGACCTCGGTTTCCCGCCCCAACGCATCTGATCGATGCCCTGGGACGGCAGCCAATCATCGGGTTCCATCACAACGGCCGCAATTGGCCGACGGCGAACATGGACGTCGCTGTACTCAGCCCCCCTGAAACACAAAACTTTCGATCATGGATGATCCGCTGAATCCGTCTGAACGCCTCTGCATATTCACGGCGCCGAAGACTGCTCTGATCCCTCTGTTGATCAGCTTCTGTTTTGTCGCAGCGTTTCCAGACAACGCGCTGGCACAGGGCCCCAACGAAGGCCATTACAGCGATCAATACGGCCGGATGGCACAGCCAGAATCGTTGCGTCCCCGCGCGTCGCATTCAGCAATCCCAGCGAATCATTATCGGGATGCTGCTCCGCAGCCTTCCTCTGCACAGCAACCGGGACAGTTGCCCTCCGACCGATCCAACTTTCGCGTCAATCGGTCCAGTGACTACACACCTCCGCAGAACGGTCAACAGGAACTCGCGCGACCAATCCAGCGCCACACCGTACAGGTCATGCCGGTCTCCAATCTGGGCGTCACATCGGCAAATCAAGTCCAACCAGCAAGTGTCTCGGAGCCTGTTTCCCAGCAAACACATTCCCTGCGGCCCGTCACGCCGTCGGCCGCAGTCCAATTCCGTCCCACTTCGGTGCCAGCTGACTTGCAGATCAGCCCCGCAACTGCACCCCAAACACAAACACGGCCAAGGGAGTCGTTGCGCAACTGGAACCGTCCACAAGCTGCCCTGAATGCCGAGTTTGATTCAAACCCACAACGATCATCCGCTCGCCAAACCCCCGACGGTTTTTACCAAACCCTTGGAGCGGAGGCGAAGAACGAATCCTTCCTTGATCGTGAAAAAGCTACAGTCAATGGCGATGCCGACAAGAATTTCCAGCTGATCTCGCGACTTGGTTTGAACCTCGCCATCGTGCTGGGACTCGCATTGGCCGCCATTCTGGCAATCAAGCTGTTCATGAAATCAGGTGGCTCACGCACCAGTCGTGACGCAGCACTCAATGGTCTAAAAATTGACCAGGTCTTACAGGTTGCCAAGGGAGCGAGCTTGTACCTCGTCGATGGCGCAGAGAACAAAATGCTCGTGGCTGTAGACAGCGGCGGCATCAAATCCGTCAATGTTCTGCCCAATCATGACAACGAAAGTCTGGAAGAAGACGAGCACGAACGATTCGAAGAAGACGACCAGCACGAATCGCACACACAGGACTTCCACGCTGCACTTAACCAAGAACAGAACCGACATCAGCAGTACAGCGACTTGCGACAGCTCCAGCAGAATCAAGAACGGACGACACCCAATCGCACCGCTGCTGCTAGCGATCCTGTTCGCGAGCAAACACCGCGTGCGCAGCGACGGGCCCAACAGGTCAATCAACAATCGGATTCGCAAATTGATGAAAACCTGATCCGCATGCTGCTAAGCAAATCACGGCAGACGGCTTGATCGCGTCCCTACAAAAGGAAACACCTCATGGCTTTTGTAAACGCCCCCAGCCTGTTGCTGCTCGCGGACGCTGCAAGCAGCACCGTGCAAGAAACCAGTGAAACGCTGCGTCAAGCCAGTGATGTCTTTGACGACCTTGCTGGCCCAATCCAAGTCGCGTTGTTCTTGGGTGCACTGAGTTTCACAACTGCGATTCTGGTCAGCGCCACTGCGTTCACACGAATCGTGATCGTGATGTCATTTGTTCGTCGGGCGTTGTCAACACAAGAGATCCCCCCCAACCAAGTGATGCTTGGCCTGAGTCTGTTTCTAACCTTTTTCATCATGGCACCAACCTTTGACCGGATTCACGATCGCGCCATCAAGCCGTTCTTGGAAGCCAAGGCGACCGAGAGCGAAGAAGAGCCACTGAAGTTCGAATTTGTCAAAGCCGCTGAGATTGCGACATCTGAATTAAAGACATTCATGTTGTACAACACGCGGCGCGCGGACCTGCAGCTGTTCTACGAACTGGCCGACACGCCACCGCCTTCACAACGCGAAGCAACGCCGCTCAAGATCGCCGTCCCAGCCTTCATCATTAGCGAACTCAAGACAGCCTTCATCATGGGCTTTTGCATTTACATTCCCTTCATGCTCATTGACCTGGTGATCTCAACGATCTTGATGGCGTTGGGAATGATGATGATGCCACCGGTGGTGGTCTCAACGCCCTGTAAGCTACTGCTGTTTGTGATGGTCGATGGCTGGCAGTTGATCTCACGCGCCTTAGTGGCCAGTTTTGCATAACGAACGCATCGGACAACTAGTAAATTCATGGAGAATAACGGGGCAATGAAACAGACGGATTCCAACTTCGGCTTCCTGCAACGCAGCGAACTGTGGCTCAGTGCTACGTTCCTGGTGATGCTAGTCGTGTTGATCATTCCGTTGCCTACGGTCTTACTGGACATCCTGCTAGCGGCCAACATGGCATCCGCCATTTGGTTGTTACTGGTGACACTGGGAGCCAAGAAACCGCTCGACATCGCCTCGTTCCCGTCGCTGTTGTTGCTGTTAACGCTACTGCGTTTGTCCTTGAACGTGGCCACCACGCGTTTGATCCTGCTGAACGGGGACGCAGGAAAGATCGTCACGACCTTTGGTGACTTCGTGGTCGGCGGTAACCTGGTTGTCGGTGTGGTCATCTTCCTGATCTTGGTCACGATCCAATTCATCGTGATCACCAAGGGTGCCACACGGATCTCGGAAGTCAACGCACGTTTCACGTTGGATGCGTTGCCAGGTAAACAGATGGCGATCGATGCTGAATTAAACAGCGGTGCCATTGATGAGAAAGAAGCTCGATCCAAGCGTCGCACTTTGACTCAAGAGGCTGAGTTTTACGGTGCCATGGATGGTGCCAGTAAGTACGTTCGGGGTGATGCCATCGCCGGTTTGATCATCATGGTCGTGAACATCATGGGCGGCGTTGTCCTTGGGATCGGCAGCGGGCAAACGATCAACGAAGCGTTGAAGATGTATTCCATTCTGACCATCGGTGACGGATTGGTGTCGCAGATTCCAGCGCTGATCATTGCCACAAGTGCTGGTATTCTGGTCACCAAGAGTGCCTCCGAGTCCAGCCTCGGCGACGAAATCCACCAACAGGTCAGCGGTGCCTACCGATCCCTGTACTTGGGACCTGCCATCCTGGTTCTGATCTCGCTGACGCCGGGCTTTCCCAAACTGCCCTTCATTGGATTGGCAGCAGCGATGGGTGTGTTTGTGTACTACGCACGCCGCAATCATCAGGACGCCGTCAAGCTGGCCGAAGAGGAGAAGGACGCCGAGATCGCACAGGCTGCTCCAGAAGAACAGGGTTTAGAGAAGTTCGTTCAAGGCGAACGAGTGATCATCGAAATCGGTGCTGGCTTGATCCCCTTGGCTGAACCCAAATCGGGCAAGGGCATAGCCGATCGCATCAGTTCGCTTCGCGAAGAGGTCGCGATGGAACATGGCTTCTGGGTTCCCGCGGCGCGGATAAGGGACAACCTTCAGATCGGCGTCAACGATTACCGGTTCTTGATTTGTGGCCGCGAGATCGCACACGGACAGGTGGTCGTGGGCGACTACCTGGCCATCAACCCGGGCAACATCAATGCCGACTTGGAAGGAGAACCGATCCGCGATCCGGCCTTTGATTTACCGGCAAAATGGATCAGCGAGTCACAATGCCGCCGCGCTGAAGTCTTAGGGTTTACCGTCGTTGACGCCCCGACGGTTTTGATCACACACCTGAGCGAATGCTTACGCAAGCATGCACACGAGCTACTCAGTCGCCAGGACCTTCAGTCGATGTTAGAAAAGTTACGCGAGATTGCTCCAACAACGGTCGAAGAAATAAAAAGCGATACTGTCCGTCCAGCGATCTTACATCAGGTGCTCGTGAACTTGCTGCGTGAACGCATCTCCATCACAGCCTTAGAGAAGATCGTGGAACTGGCCGTTCAGTATGGACCACAGACCAAGGAACCGGTGCAGCTCACCGAGCGCATTCGCGGTGGGATCGGCCATTTGATTTGCGATCGTTTTCGAGATAGCAATGGAAACGTCCGCGTGATCATCTTGGAACCCAAACTGGAACATCGCTTGCGTGAAAACCTTAGTGGCGAAGCAATTGTGCTGCGTCCAGACCAGCTTGAACGCTTGATCGCCGAGATCCAGAGCAAATGGGAAGCCGCTCGCCTGAAGGACAGACAGGCTGCGGTCCTGGTGGATTCATCCATTCGTCATTCGCTGCATCGCACCCTGTATCGATCATTGCCCGATGTCAGTGTGATCGCTTACAGCGAGGTTCCGAATGACTTGCGGATCGACTCCGTCGGCATGATTCGCTACGACGATGTGGTTGCGGATCGCGAAGGTCCATCCGCCGAAGAATACGTTTTGGGGCTGCACGGCGACGACGATGCACCCGCAGACTGGGACCCCAAACAGAAGGATCCTAAATCATGACGCAACGCACTGAAACACGACGCGCGTCGCTGCGAAAGAAACGCAACTTTCCCTTTGGCACCATCACCGCCATGCTGACCGCGATCGCAGTCATCTTCACCGGAGTGATTGCCGGGGCAGACTCTCAGACCATCCTTGGCCGCACCGCCGTCTCGTCACTGTTGATGGGATTGCTGGTTGCATTAGGGGTGAGTGTGATTCGTTTTGTCAATCGAGAGGCGAATCGACGGGACGAGGCGACATGAAATCAACCCTTGAACGAACGTACAAGCCCGCTGCCAAATCGGATTGGGACCGCTTGGTCCTCGACAACTTGGATTATGTGGGACGCATCCTTAGCACCATGGTGATCGCCACTCGGGACGCCGACCAACGCGACAACTTGCATTCCGCGGGTGTGCTGGGATTGGTCCAAGCTGCATCCAGCTATGATCCCTCCCAGGGCGTTGCCTTTCGCACCTTTGCCTATCCACGGATTCGCGGTGCGATCGTGGACGAACTGCGAAAACTCTCGCCGCTGTCACCTCGAGTGATGAAACACGTTTCGGTGGTTCGCGAACTGTACGAATCCATGGAACCTCCCGTGACCCCCGAGGGGCTTTCAAAACATTCGGGACTGTCGCTAGACGAAGTGCATGAAGCTCTCGAAGCCATGCGGTTCATCAAACCCGAAAGCTGGAAAGATCTGTCAGAGATCATTTACGACGCCTGGCATCACGACTATCAGTCTCCAAGAGAACTGGTCGAACAGAAGGAAATCACACTGCTGGTGGCGGAACTGATCGAGGACCTACCAGAGAAAGAAAGGCTGGTTCTGACACTGTATTACAAAGAAGAACTTAACTTGGCTGAGGTTGGTGCCGTACTAGGCTTGTCAGAATCTCGCATTTCACGACTCCTCGCTTCGGCACGCTTTCAACTCGGAGAGGCCATACGATGGAAAACAAGATAAACGTTTCGGTGCCCGCCGTCCCACGCGTTTCGTCCAGCAACCGCGTGCGTATTGGCCCGATGGCATCGAAACCCAAAGAACCCTCAGTGCGTTTGATACGCGATGGCCAACGGATCGAATCCATCGTCGTCAGCTGTGCCTGTGGGCAAGAGATCACCCTTCATTGCGAATACCCCAACGTGGAATCATCGTGACAGGAACGAAATCCCCCAACCGATCTGCGTCTGTTCGCAAGCTTTGCAATTGGACTCTGCGTTTGGACCGTCCAGTCCTTCGTTGGTCCCGGGTGGGTTGCGCCTGCATTGCAGTCTCGACAACGCTGCTGGCGTCCCCGATCGCCAATGCTCAGACAACGACTTCACATGCCTTGCCTTCGCCCTCAGCCGTCTATCGCACCACAGGTCTCGGTACGACGACTGACACTGGGGACACGCACACCGTCAACAAGTCGCCTCTACAACGCATGGGCGCATGGCAGCGCAACGTGAACCAAACCGTCAAAGGAGTCTTCCTTGGTCGGCCCAAAGCGACAGCCCCATCCCAGGCGGCGACGTCCGGTGTGGCCACTCCATCAAGCCCTGCCAACCAGTTTCAGAACGTCCCGGGTGCTGCAGGCACGTTGCGATCAGCAACCGATCAACGCATGCTGCAGTTGCGGCACCAAGTTGCCACCGCCGATGGCAATTTGCCGATCACGACGGTCAATAGAAATGAGATCATGCCGACGGGGCAATTCAGTCCAACGGGGACGACTGTCGGCAACGCCCGTCAACTGCCGAAAGCGGTCTCGATTCCGTTCAATCAATCACAACGACCAAACGTTCGAACGGCAGCACAATCCAGTCGAGACATGGAAATGCTGCGAATCCTACAAGCCCAGTCCAGCGGCGGCATCCAAAATTCTCAGCCGCTCCCCCCGCCGCCGTCGACAAACCAAAATTTGCCCCCCCTGCCAAACGCTTCTGTGACAGCCCCCACGAATCCGGGCCAGGGTAGTTTTGGCCAAGGAAATATGGGACAAGAACGTTTCGGGCAAAGCAATCAGCCGTATCTGAATCAAACACCGCCAGCTGGAACGGCGCAGTCTCAGCTGACTCCACCGCAACGCATCAATCAGCCAGCTCCGATTCCGTCGCCGTATCCCAATCACGCTCCCAGCTACGCGACCAATCAGCCTTATCACCCCAGCCAGAATTCGGGCGTCTACGGCCAACCCTCGCGGACGGTCTATCCGCCAGCCATCCATGGCAGTCAACTGCACGAATCCGCTCGCACGGCAACCGAACGAGCCCTGAAGCTACAAGAAGAGAATGGCGACCTAAAGGCAACCATTGCAACGCTACAACATGAACTGAAGAGCAGGGACGAGAAAAATGTCGCCCTGGAACGGTTGAGCGAAAAGACCAACCGAGCATTAACTGACGCGCAAAGGGAAATCGATGCTCTGCTCACTTCCAACACGCAACTGCGCAAGAAAGTCACCGAATGGGAGACAAAGTACACGCGGCAACAGTTGCAGTTCGATCGGGAGATCAAGTTCATCTCCGAGGAACTCGATGACTTGCTGACGCGAGAGATTATCAGCCCCAGCAATTAGTCCTGTTCAGGCAGCATTTCAGGCCGAAGTGTAAACCACCGCGAAACGAATCATTTTAGGAAACAAGCATGCGCCCGTCGTTCATGACTGCTCTCTCATTGACGTTGCTGATCGCATGGATGGGACCATCTGCGTTCGCACAGAGCCCGTTCTATTGCGCGGGCGGGTCAAACTGCCAGCATGGCGGAATGCACCAACAACCGGTCCAGCCTACCTGCGCTGAATTCCGAACCAGCAACTTGGCGCGGCAATTGGTGCCCAATCGAATCGTCCTGGTCGGAACCGTTGACCAAAAAAGTCGCTTGAAAGAACAGTCATCACTGCTGGACCAACTGGCCAGTGACCTCCGCTGCAAGACAGGATTCGAGGTTGTCATCGCTAAACGACGTGGTTGCAAAGACTGCTTCCCCATCCAAATTGGAAAGTTTAACGAACAGAATCTGCTAGAGATCGCCAAACTCCACAATGCAGATACAGTTGTTTACGCGACGTTGGATCGGATTGATGCCTATGCATCGATGCAGATGGAAACACATTTTCTTATGATCAATGTGGACCAAAGTGTTGCCATCGTCTCTGGCGCTCAGCGAATCAATCTTGGCCACGCTGCCACTCGAGCAAACTTTCTTCGGTTCCATGAATCGAGCAATCTCCACACCGAGAGCTCTCTAACACGATCTCCGCATCAGATGATCAAGTTTGCCTCCGATCGACTGGCCAATGACATTGCCAACGTATGGGCTTACGTTCCACCGACTCCTGTCGCTCAGACCAGTGATGAATCAACTCCGCCCAAGCGAGCCAGTCGCGGGCTGTTTCCTCTGTTCCGCTAGACTTGCCAACCTTGCGGGGACCAAAGCAAATTCACCGACGATCAGGGTTGCCAACGTAAAATCAAATCCTTGTCTACCGTTGAGCGGAAGCCAAAGTGATACGGGCGTTGCAGGCTATTCACACGGGACCAGCCATTGGCCCAGCAAAGCGAGTATGGACAGGACGCCCGGTGCAGCGACCATCGTCCCAATCTTGTCACCTGGGCTCATCGATCGATGGAATGACGTGGGGCTGGGAATGTCGTGAACGCCGCTGCAAATCCCGAGCGGACTCATGCTAGACCGATGCCCAACGGTTCCCACAGAAGCAACCGAGACAGATTTCAGTCCCTGGGGTCACAGCCACACTCAGACGAGCGGCGTGTCACTTTCCCCCAACAGGCGACGAAGGTGGCTTGGTCATCAAAAGCTGAATAATTGACCCGGTGATTCCTGCCAGGCCCGGTCGCATCGCTCTGTTTTGCGGGTAAAATCCCCGCTTGCCTGGAACAATCTTCTAGGCTATCCACGGACGCTTGCTGTGAACGATCGATCGTCTCAATAGTAACGTCGGCCCCCGTTTCAGGCATTGATGCAAGTAAGCTTCCTGCGATGAGCGCTCACGAGAACCTGACCGCCAGCCCCCAGTCGATTGCGGACGATGATTCCGCTCGGCCGCTGACTCCCCTTGCTCCGCCAACCAGATCTGGCGAAGAGTGGGCCAATGCGCTCTCACATGGTGTGGCTGCGTTTTTGGCGTTGCCACTGGCGTATTGGCTGATTGCCATGGGGTTGCAACGTGAGACCACCATGGCCGTTGCCTGTGCGGTCTATATGCTGGCAGTGTTCGGCACGTTCTTGTTTTCCACGCTTTCCCATGTGATCTTTACCCAACCGGGACACAACCGCATGCGTGCCTGCGATCAAGCGATGATCTATGCCATGATCAGTGGCACCTACACGCCGATTGTCGTCAAATACTGTCCAGCAAATTTGATGCTCTGGGTGCTAGCTGCCATGTGGAGCTATACGCTTTGGGCAATGATCAACAAAGTGTTCCTGCACGGCCGCGTCAACAACATTTCTCCCGTCGGCTATTTGATGCTCGGCTGGCTACCGTCGCTTCCGCTGTATTCGAACGTGCCCAGCGGCTTGGGATTGGCAATGCTGATCGGCGGACTCATGTACACGATTGGCGTGGTGATTCTGTTCTGCGACAACCGTGCTCGTTACTTGCACGTTGTCTGGCATCTGATGGTGATCGTGGCCGCATTGACTCACTACATGGCGATCATGCAGTGGGTTGTGCTGGCGTGAGTGTTCAGCATCGCTAATCGAGACCATCCGCCGTTTTTGGCGTTAGCCACGGTTTTGTGACTGCGACTGCCGATCTCAAGAATCGGGCCTAACGGCCAGCGCAAAATGGGGACAGACACTCCGTTTTGACGCTAGCATCAAACGGTACGCCTGGCCGCGGTGCCTCATTCATCGTCTTCGTCAAACAACTCCGGAAACACTGCCGTATCCAAATCAGCTCTTTTGACCATGGCTTTTAGACGAATCAGAAAATCGCTCTTATAGTTAGCGACTTGCTGTTCACTGACATCCAACGTTTCGGCGATTCTCTTGTTGCCCCACCCCAGGACGAATGAAAGCTCGATCGCCTGGAGCTTGATCCAATTATCACCCGACTTCCAACGTTGGATCTGTTCAGCAATCGCCTCCTGCACCGCCATCGCCTCCAGTCGCTTCCGTTCACCGCTGCGAGCGATGGAACTGGCAACTCGCTGACTGCCAGGCAGATCAACCGGCCCGGCGGAGCTACTGCGTCCGAGCAACTGCAGGGCAGGCCGCCGACCTTGACGACGCAAATGATCAGTCAGCTTATAGGCGCAGATCGAAAACAGATAGCTTTCCAGTGGTCGACCACCGTCGTAGTTTGGCAGGCTTACCAAAAAACCAACAAACGCATCCTGGACGATGTCCTGGGCCGCAGCCTGATCGGCAATGCGATGCCGTACATAGGCTAACAAACGCCGTTCGTAGCGATCGATCAATCGTTGCCAAGCGTCTTCATCTCCCTGGCGGATCTGCTGCACGACCAGTGCATCTGGAGACAGTTCGTTTGGAGACTGGGCATCCGCAGAGCCGTGATCGGGAGTGGCATTCATGTGAAAGAATTGCAGGTGGATCCAGTAAGTTGATGTGTCATGTGGAAGCCGCCTAAACGTTCATTTGGAGCACGGGTTCGAAGCGAATCGCATCGCGAGCGGCGACCAAGGCAGCTTCACCCGCTCGGCGTCCCGCTTCGACCAATTCGTCAACCGCGTGGAAGTCTTCAATTTTAAACTGACTGGTCTCTGGCACAATGATCAGGTCGCTTTCTTCGCGATGCAAGGCGCTACAATGCCGCCGACTGATATCCATTGTGCGAAGAAGTGTTCCCAAATAGCCTGGTTTTCCCACCCGACCGTTGGCTTGGATCCCAAACTGTTCATCCAAGGACGATCCAACATCCACTGAGATCACGCGATCGCAGCCTTCACCACGCAGCACGGACGCGGGAACGTTCATCAACACCCCGCCATCGACCAGCATCTGGCCGTCTTTAATCACCGGTGCTCCAAAGACAGGATGATTAATGCTTTGCAAAACGGCTTCAACCAAATCGCCCTCACGGCGAATCTGCTGTTGCCCTGTCACCAAATCAAGCGTCGTAATCGAGAGCGGGAAATCAGCTTGCGCAAATGTCAGCCGGCGCAAATACCGCCGCAGTTTGTTCTCAAATCGCCCCCCTCGAAACTGATGCAATAACCAAATGGCTCGCAGCATCGTGTATTTCGAGACCCAACGTGGTGGCACCATGTCTTGGCGGAAAAACCCATGCACCTCGTCGGGGCTATAACCTGCCGCGATCGCCGCGGCAACGATTGCTCCAGCACTTGTTCCAGCAATTGAGTCGAACACTAACCCATTGCCCAACAAGACTTGCAAGACACCAATGTGCGCGATCCCACGCGCACCGCCGCCACCTAAAGCCAATCCAATTCGCCTTCCATAGAGCGTTCGTTTCAAGCGCACAATGGAGTCGGCTTCAAAGCAAATGCGATTACCGGGACGCTGGTATCGACAGCGCACTGCGGCGGCGTGTTCAAGTTCTGGAGTCGGTGCTCGACGCGCATGACCGATAATCGATTCTTCGCCAATCGCATCGCCGCTGGCGGTTTCGTTTTTCATCATCCACGCCAACACCTTTTGCTGACGAACGGGCCCCTCATCAATCAGCCGCTGCACCATTTCCGGTAGGTCGGCGGAACTATCAAGTGTCACAATGATTCGATGGCACTGCTTGGCCGCTTCCTGCATTGCATCGCGGCCCACTGCGACGGTAATCACGGCACTCTTTTGGGTCGCTTCGGCAATCCGAAACCGCAACTCGGACACGGCTACTTCGGCGGGCGCGAATGCATCCCAGGACTGCCCCAGCGGCAGCGGCTGAGACTGCGTCAACAAGACTGCGAGTTGCTGATGATCGCGTGCCAACTCTTCAATCAAAGCACGCGCCAATTCGAGCCCCGCATCGTCATCAACCAGGATACCAATCGAATGGATCTCGCGCTGCTCGTGCTTGACGCCCTGTGGCGACTGATTCATGCTGCTCAAGCGATCAGTCAAACTGCGTGAGAGGTTCTGCAGCAATTGCGGATGCAACTGAACTAAGCGTTTGTAGTCTGCGGCGGACAGTGCCAAGACCTCGACATAAGTCAGCGCCGTGACGGTGGCATTGCGAGGACTGCCAGAGATCACAGCCGCCTCACCAAAATGTTCTCCGGGGCCCAAAATGGTCAAGGTTCGTCCGCGAACTGCGGCACCTTCGCCGGACCAGACTCGGACTTTACCAGACAAGATCAAGAACAGTTCGTCGCCGGGCTCGCCCGCCTGAACAATGCTTTCTCCAGCATCATGCCAACGAGATTGACACGCCGACAAAAAATCAGACAGACCTTCTTCAGGTAGCCCGGCAAGCATCGACCGGCTTACACTTTCCTGTTCTTGCATGTGTCCCGTTGAAGCCCAATTAGAAAGAAGAATTTTTGGCCGAAAAACCAACCCGCAGATGAGCAAAATTGATCGCAGCGTCGACTGTACCAAACAAGCTCAAAAAATGATACGCCAGGATGATGGTCACTTGGTGCCGGACGGGTATGCAGCAGCGTGATCTGGCCAGACATTGAGCACAACCAAAACCCTGTCCGGTAGCCTTGCGACCTGCATGTTGCACATCGGCAGCACACCTTTTTATGCCCCCTTTTCGGAATCGAACCATGCCGGATCATTCTATCCATCACGCCATCGACTACATCGAATTCACAGTCCAGGACCTGGACCAAGCCAAGCAATTCTTCGCAGCGGCTTTTGGCTGGTCCTTTAATGATTACGGTCCAGAGTATGTTGGCATTCGAAGGATGGATGCAGTCGGTGAGTGCGGCGGGATGTACCAGGCTGATAAAATCGTCGCCGGCGGTCCGCTCGTGATCCTGTACTCTAGCGACCTGGAAGCGTCACAGCGTGCCGTGATTCAGGCGGGTGGCACGATCTCAGTTGACATCATGACATTTCCCGGTGGCCTCAGGTTTCAGTTCAAAGATCCCAGCGGAAACCAGTTCGGCGTTTGGTCTGATCAAGCTGGCAACTGATCCACCATCCGCCTGCCAGTCGACGTTTGGATTCCACACCGCGACCATCTAGTCAATCCTTCTAAAATCTGAAATGATGATGCGGTTGCTTCATCCCTCCCTGACCTTGATTGCATTTGAATCCTCCCATGCCAAACGAATTCACTCTTTCCAGCGGTGACACGATCCCTGCTGTCGGACTTGGAATCTGGAAAATCGCCCCCGAAGACACCGCACAGGCTGTCTACGATGCCATCAAGATCGGTTACCGACACATTGATGCTGCCTGTGATTACGGCAATGAAACGGAAGCAGGGCAGGGGATTGCCAAAGCGATCACAGACGGACTGATCAAGCGTGAAGAGCTTTGGGTCACCAGCAAACTTTGGAACACGTTCCACCGACCGGAACACGTTCGCGCGGCCTGCGAGAAAACGCTCGCGGATCTGCAATTGGACTACGTGGATCTGTACCACGTTCACTTTCCAATCTCACTGGCTTATGTTGCACCTGAGAAACGCTATCCGCCGGGCTGGTTCTTTGACCCTGATGCCGCGGAACCAAAGATGGTTGCCGACGCCGTGCCAATCATTGACACATGGAATGCCATGGTCGAATTACAACAGGCGGGGCTATCGCGAAACATTGGCGTTTGCAATTTTGGCGTTTCGCTATTGCGAGATTTAATGGCGTCGTCAGCGGTTGCCCCAAGTGTCATGCAGATCGAATTGCATCCTTATTTGACGCAGGATAAGCTCTTGCGATTCTGTTCTGAAAGCAAGATTCACGTCACCGGATTCTCGCCGCTCGGTGCCCAGTCTTACTACTCGCTGGGCATGGCAACCGAAGGCGAAGGTGTGATCGATCGCGAAGAGATTCATGCAATCGCAGGAGAAGTCAACCGCACGCCGGCGCAGGTTTTGATGCGTTGGGCCGTACAACGCGGGACATCCATTGTCCCCAAATCGAGCCGCGTGGAACGGATGAAAGAAAACCTAAGCTTGTTTGACTTTGAACTGACTGAACAACACATGGCCACCATTTCGGCAATGGATCAACACAAGCGATTCAACGACCCAGGCGACTTCGGCGAACAGGCGTTCAACACCTTTTTCCCGATCTACGAGTGATCGATTGAAATCGAGATGCCCAGCGGCCGGTGGGGTCACGCTGATGAGCCGCTTCGCCGTGCGTCCCGGTTTCCGGGACGCAGCGCCAGTGCAAGAACCGTGACGAACGCATTTTTCGGTGGATTGCCTAACCTTGTGGCTCGGTCATTTTCCAGGGATCCAAGGCTTCGCTCAGCTGATCCTCCGGAAGGATTTGCTTTTCCAAACACAGTTCACGAATGGTTTGCCCGCTGGCGAAGGCTTCCTTGGCTAGCTTGGCTGCCTGTTCGTATCCGATCAGTGGATTCAAACTGGTGCACATGGATAGCGACTGCTCAACGGCGGCGTTGCAGGCCTCTTCATTTGGCTCCATCTCGGCGACACAGAAGTCGACGAAGGCATTGCTTCCGCCAGCGAGCAACATGATGGAGTCTAAGATGGTCTGAGCCATCACCGGCATCATGATGTTCAACTGGAAATTACCGCCAGCGGCACCACTTAATGTGATCGTGCCATCATTGCCAACCACTCGCGCGGTCAATTGCATCATGGATTCGCACATCACAGGATTGACTTTCCCTGGCATGATGGAACTGCCGGGCTGCCGCGATGGCAATTTGACTTCGTAGTATCCACAGCGAGGTCCACTGCCGAGCCAACGAATGTTATTGGCAAGATTAAACAGCGTCTGGGCAATGCACTTCAGTTCGCCGTGTGCTTGCACCAAGCCATCGCGTTGAGCATTCCCTTCGAAGTGATTGACGGCTTCAATGAACTTGATTCCGGTTCGTTGCTGGAGAGCAGCTGCCACGCGACTGCCGAATTCGGGATGCGTATTGATACCGCTGCCGACGGCGGTACCGCCAACGGGCAATTCCAGAACGCTGTCACGAGCGATTTCAGCGCGCGCGATGCTCAGTTCCACCTGCCGCGCAAAGCCGCCGAACTCTTGGCCCAAACGCAGCGGCGTGGCATCCATCAAGTGAGTCCGACCGATTTTGATGATTTTGTCCCAGGCGGCAGCTTTATCGACCAGCGAAGCGTGCAAGCTCTTGAGCGCTGGCAGCAACGCGTTTTGAATCTGCACCGCAGTGGCTACATGAATGGCCGTCGGAAAGGTGTCATTGGTGCTTTGCCCCATGTTCACGTGATCGTTCGGATGGATGGATTTCTCGATCGCCATCCGATCGCCGCCAGCAATTTCGATCGCTCGATTGCTAATCACTTCGTTGATGTTCATGTTGCTGCTGGTCCCACTGCCGGTTTGAAAAACGTCGACGGGGAACTGATCGGCCAACTTGCCGTCGGCAACTTCGTCTGCGGCAGCCAACATTGCAGCGACTTGGTCATCGGACAGGGGATTCTTGCCGGTTCCGGTTAGTTTTCCCAAGTCACGATTAGCGATCCCACAGGCATGTTTGACCATCCCCATGGCTTGAATCATGGTTTCCGGCAAGCGCCATCCGCTGATCGGAAAGTTATCGACCGCGCGTTGTGTTTGTGCTCCGTAGTAGGCGTCTGCAGGTACTTGCACATCACCCATCGAATCATGTTCGTTTCGGTATTCAGACATAGCAAAATGGTCGATCAACAGAGATATTTTTCGGGTCCCAAGACAGACCACAGGGTAACGCGAAAACGCGATCCTGAGAATCGGTCGCGGGCGGGATTTTCCGTCAACCCGAGACGCCCACAATGGGTTCGCACGGCGACGCAACGCCAGCGCATGACGAGCACCGAAAAGAGCAGCACTGGGAAACGAAAGACAGATTGCCGAACGGCCTTCAGAGCAGGGCGCGGGCGATATTGATGTAAATCACGATGCCCATGATGTCGACAATTCCGGCGACAAAGGGATTGCTCATCATGGCCGGATCGAGCCCCAAACGCTGGAAAATTAAGGGCAGACAAGCCCCACAGCAACACCCCACAAAAATCACGGCCAGCAAGGTCAATGGGATCACCAGGGCCGCCACCGCCGTGGGTGCCATGAAATAAGCGGCCCCATAGCCAATCAAGGCCAAGGCCCCACCCAATAAAATGGACACCAAGGCTTCACGGTACAAGACCTTGGGCCAGTCATGTGTCTCGACTTCACCACTGGTCAGCGCGGTGATCACCAACGTTGCCGACTGGCTACCGGAATTCCCTCCAGCACTGATGATCAGCGGAATGAAAGACACCAACCAGATGTACTTCTGCAGCTCGGCATCGTAATGCTCCAAAGCAAACGCGGTGAGCAAGGCGGCAAAAAAGAGGATCACCAGCCAGATGCCACGCTTGCGAGAAAGATCCAGCAAGCCAATCCGCAGGAACTCTTGTTCCAGCGGCGTGACGGCAGCGATCCGCTGGGCGTCTTCGGTCAGTTCTTCACGAACAACATCCAGCACATCATCGTGCGTGATGATGCCCAAGAGTTGACGCCCAGAATCGACGACAGGGATGGCAAGCAAGTCATAATGCTCAACCTTTTCGGCAACCGATTCTTGATCTTCATCAACATCAGCCACCACAACATCGGTTTCCATCATCTCGCCGAGAGTCTTCTCGGGCGTGCGTAATGAAGAAACCAGCTGACGCGTGGAGACGATGCCCCGCAACAAGCTGTCTTCATCAACGACATAGATGTAATAGATCGTTTCCAGCTCGCTGGCCTGCTGGCCAAGCTCATCGAGCGCTTCGCGAATGTTTAGCGTTTCGCTAAGCATCGCAACATCGGTGGTCATCAACGCACCGGCCGTTCCTTCGGGATAGGAACGTAAGCGTTGAATATCCCGGCGTTCATCGACGGGCAACCGATTCAGGACTTCGCCAACACGTCGTGCTGAAAACTCGCGAATCAAGTCCACCCGGTCATCCGGGGGAATCTCTTCGATTAACGAGGCGACTTCGTCAAGATTTTGCTCTTCAAGCAGTTCAACTTGGCGTTGCTCTTCAAAGTAGCCAAAAATCTCCGCGCGCCGATCTGGCTGTGCGTACTGCAACACACTCCATAGCTCATGGTCCTCAAGCCCCTCCATGAACTCAGCCGTTCGGCCAGCATTGAGCGCAGTGCAGAACTCTTCCAGTTCCGCAACGTTCTGCTCAGCCAGCATCTCGCGCAGCTCCGGAATCAAAAGCGGATTCGCCATTTGATTTCGTGAAGCCATCTGATCAGCTAGCTACTGACTCGTTCGCTATACTCGCCAGTGCGGGTGTCAACTTTGATGATGTTGCCGGTCTTAATGAATCCGGGTACAATGAACTCGGCACCGGTCTCGACGGTCGCTGGCTTGGTCACGTTAGTCGCGGTATCGCCTTTGGCACCCGGCGCACACTCGGTGACTTCCAATTCAACCATGGTTGGTGGATCAACGATGATGGGGTTTGAATTGAAGGTTGTCATGGTGCAAATCATGCCATCCTTGAGATACTTCCAGATTTCGCCGGCGACCTTTTCGGGAACTTCATATTGCTCAAAGGTCTCTTGATGCATGAAGACGTATTCATCACCCTGGCGATACAGGAAGGAAACATCGGTGGTTTCAACATCGGCCGATTCCAATGAATCACCGCCCTTG
The DNA here is from genome assembly GCA_007745635.1 of Stieleria bergensis. Lineage (GTDB taxonomy): Bacteria > Planctomycetota > Planctomycetia > Pirellulales > Pirellulaceae > Stieleria > Stieleria bergensis. The sequence goes on along the minus strand of CP036272.1, from coordinate 2,405,365 downwards.
TAGGTTCGATCCAGCGTGGTGCCTCGGACCAAGTTTTTCATTTTACATTTGTAAAATGCATTTCCTTTACCTGGCTTGACGAACTGCATGTCGGTCATCAGGTACGGTTCGCCATCGATTTGGATCTTCAGACCTTTTCGAAAATCGCTGGTGTTGTAAGTTGCCATAAGTTGGTCGACTCCATGATTCATTCAACGAGAGCGTCGCTGGTGGTGCGAATTCGCTCGGAAAGGAGTTCGAAAGTGTACCGAGCCAATTGGGTTTTGTCCTGCCCAGGTAAGCGTTAGTTTCTGTCGTTTTTCCGGAGTCAATCCCGCATGACCGTTGCCCGCGGTTACGCCTCTGAAGCCCGTCCCCCAGCGAGATCCAAATTGTGAGCGACTCACAGCCTCCCCAGCCCAGTCATCGCACCGGATTATCCGATCGACCGTCATCCACAGAGGCGATCGGGGGTGATCGGGGGCCGAATCGCAAGCTGGCGACGCCCCCCCCCATCCCAAGCTGGCAGCAATCCATGCAATCGGCCATTCGCAGCCAGGCTGAACTGCGTCAGCGCCTGAACCTGCCACCGGCTCCGGACGCGGATGCCGCAGAATCGTTCCCAACACTGGTCCCGCTGGAACTGCTCAGCCGCATCCGTCCGGGCGACCCGAATGACCCAATCCTGCGACAAGTCCTGGCGTCTGAGCAGGAACTGCAGCCTGCCGAGGGTTTTGTGCCCGACCCGGTTGGCGACCTGCAAGCCTTAAACGAGGGCGGCCTGCTGCGCAAGTATCACGGCCGCGCCCTGCTGATCACAAACGGCATGTGCGCCGTCCACTGCCGTTATTGCTTCCGGCGCGAGTTCCCGTATACAGAGACCTCAGGAGTCCGCGATCGCTACGCCGCCGCCATCGAACAAATCGCAGCCGATCCATCCATCGACGAAGTGCTACTTAGCGGCGGCGACCCATTGACGCTGTCGGACAACGTGCTGGCACAACTGATTGACCGCATCGAATCCATCGACCATGTCAAGCGTCTTCGGATTCATACCCGACTGCCCATCGTGATCCCTCAGCGCGTCACCCAAGAACTGATCCAGACGCTGTCCAAATCTCGGCTGGCGTGCTGGTTTGTGATCCATTGCAACTGCGCTCAGGAATTGGATCAGCCTGTGCTGGAATCACTGCGGCGAATAACAGCCCACGGCATTCCAGTCTTGAATCAAGCGGTTCTGCTGGCGGGAGTCAACGATCGTGCCGAGGCCTTGTCCCAACTTTGCCTGAAACTCGTCAACGCCAAGGTTCAGCCCTACTACCTTCACCAACTGGATCAGGTGCGAGGAGCGAGCCACTTTCTGGTGCCACAATCACGCGGGGAAGCGATCATGGAGCAGCTGCGCAGCATACTTCCTGGTTACGCAGTGCCAAAATTTGTCAAAGAGGTTCCCGGAGCCCCCTCAAAGACGCCAATCGCTTAGAATAGCAGTCAGGTCTGATTCGCTCGAACAGCCCCTTGATGAACTGCTTCTGCTGCGAGCTTTGCTTTTACAACATGTATATCTTCGAGAACCCTGTTCTGCAGCGCGAACTGCTGGTCAATCTTCGCACCAATCGTGCCATCTTTCTGCTTGCCGCGTACCAGATTTTGCTGGCCATCATAGTGGTTGCAGCCTGGCCATCAGACGAACGACTTGACCTGAGCACCAGCCCGCCATCGGCGACCAATTTGGTCAACTTGTTTTTCCTGGGGCAGTATGTGATCGCATCACTGATGGCGCCCAGTTTCGCCGCCGGAGCGATTGCCGGTGAAAAGGAACGCAAGACCTACGAGATGCTGCTGGCTAGCCCACTGCGTCCCGGCGCGATCATCGCTGGCAAAATGATCGCCTCGCTGACACATATTGGCATGCTGATCATTGGATCGCTGCCCATCATCGTGCTGTGCTTGCCGCTGGGCGGATTTAGCCTTTACGAAGTGCTGGCGGCTTATGCTGGCTTGATCATTTCGGTGATCCTCTTTGGCGCCATCGCTGTGTTCTGCAGCAGTTACTTTCCCAACACCAGCAACGCGTTGGTGGTCAGTTATGTCGCGATCCTGCCGCTGGTGATTGGCGCCTGCTTGGTCTGGGTGTTCCTGGCCGATGAAGGCAACCTGCGTCTCAACTTGGCCACGATTGTATTCCCCGCGTTTGGACTGACGGGCGTGATCTTAATGTGCGCCTTCTCGGCCCAACGCCTGCTGTACCCGCCAGACATGGGCAGCGAAGGCAAAGAGGTCTTTGATCTAGAAGAGGAGTCCAAGAACGCTGTCGGCTTGGTGATTCAACCGGACCAATTCCCCGACCGCCTGTTTGCGCCACCAAAGAAAGAATCACTGATGGCCGACGGCGCTAACCCGGTGTACGACAAAGAACTCCACAGTGAGATCTTTAGCCAAGGCACCTTGATGCTGCGACTTGTGATCCAGATCAGCATCGTGTTGGCGATCCCGATGATGGCGGTGTTCCTGTTCTTCATGCCTGAGCATGCACCCTGGTTCGGCGTTTATGTGATTGTCTTCAATATGCTTGTTGGCCCAACGTTTTTGGCCAGCAGCATCACTAGCGAACGTGAACGACAGACACTGGACCTCTTGCTGACCACCCCGCTATCACCGGTGCAAATCCTATGGGGCAAGTTTCTAGTCCGCTTTCGAATCTCGCTGGTGCTAACCTGCTTCCTGCTATGGCCGTTGCTGCTGGGTGCAGGATTCAATCCTGATCTGTACAGCAACTGGCTCAGCATGCTGCTCATGCTGTTGATCGTGCTGTCAGTGTGCGTCGTTAACTGCGTCATCGGCTTGGTTTGCTCACTGTTCTCACGCAAAACATCTGTCGCCTTGTTGTTGACGTATTCCACGTTGTTGATCCTTTACGTGGTGCCACCGGCCTTGGCGATTCTGACACGGATGCTGAACTTCACCAATCAAACGTATGCAGTGATTGACCTGTGCGGGATCCTCAGTCCGTTCTCGGCACTGTTTGCCTTGCCACTGGACCAAAGCGTGATTGAAGACAACGTGATGAGAAATGCAGGCAACATGGTCATCGTGACGCTGTACTTCGTGGTCAGCGCATTGATCATCCTGATTGCCAGCGGCGCAATGATCTTGAACCTTCGCTCACGTCGCGGCTTATCAGAAGGCTGATCGGCCCACTGACAGTGGGCGGGAATCAGCATCAGACATGGTTTTGAGAATCACAGGGCGAAGCGACAGAGGGCGCGTCCCCTGGACGCACCAATGCCCGAACAAACCATGCACTTACAGTGCCACCTGGATGCTGCACGTGCAAGCACGGCACCCTACGAACATGACGGGCGCCCTGCGGTGGGCTCGATAAACGAACTGCTTAGCTGTCCATGACTTCCGCTTCGCGAGCTTTGGCCAGTTCGTTGACCTGCTCTTCGAACTTCTTGGTCAAGTCCTGGATGTCACTTTTCAGCTTGTCGCGATCGTCTTCGGTGATCTCTTTGTCCTTTTCCAGCTGATCGGCGGTCTTGTTGCCATCCCGACGAATATTGCGAATGGAAATCTTGGAGTCTTCGGCCAATTCCTTGATGCGAATGCCCATCTTCTTCCGCACGTCCGTTGACAAGGCAGGCACATTCAAGCGAATGAATTTGCCATCGTTCTGAGGGCTCATTCCCAAGTCACTGGCAACGATCGCTTTTTCGATGTCTTTGATCGTGCTCGCATCGTAGGGACGAATCAAAATCTGCTGTGGCTCAGGAACACCGATGGAGGCCAACTGCTTCAGCGGGGTGAGTGATCCGTACGCCTCAACCTTCAGCGAATCGACCAATCCGGGCGTGGCGCGACCGGTCCGAATGCCAGAGAGCTGGTTCCCCAGCACGCTGATGGCTTTTTCCATGCGTTCTTCGGTATCCATCAGGGTTTCATCTGCGGACATATCATGCATCCTTGGGTTGAGGAATTGGAGGACTTTGATTTCACTGCTTAATCATACGCTCTGCTGGAGAAATTGCAGCGCTGTGAGAGCAGTCACCTACGACGATTTTATCGACTTCTAAGCCATTGCGGCTCAGCCGTGTCCGTTTTTTTTCCACGGCAAAGATCATCGACACAGCGGGACGCGGTGTCTTGACATTCACATCAATCGGAACGCGGCTTGATCACAGACGCTATTCAGCGCCGATCCAGGTACCGACGGTCTTGCCGCTGATTGCTTGTACGATGCTACCGGCTTTCTTGAAGTTAAACACCAAGATCGGCTTGCTGTGCTCCTGGCACAACGCAATCGCCGTGGCGTCCATGACCTTCAGCTGTTTTTCATTGACTTCACGATAGGTCAACCGGTCATACAACACCGCGTGTGGATTCTTTTCGGGATCGTCACTGTAAACTCCATCCACGCGTGTGGCTTTCAGAACCACATCGGCATCGATTTCCAGGGCGCGCTGAGCGGCCGCGGTGTCCGTTGTGACAAACGGGTTTCCGATTCCCGCAGCCAGGATGATCACGCGTCCCTTTTCCAAGTGCCGAATCGCTCGCCGGCGAATGAAGGTTTCGGCAATCTTGTCCACCGGGACCGCAGACATCACGCGAGTGTCAAGCCCCAACGCTTCGATCGCGTCTTGCATGGCCAATGAGTTGATGACCGTTGCCAGCATTCCCATGTAGTGAGCAGTCGCTTCTTGGACCAAGGCATTGGTTCCAGAAAACTGAGCGCCACGCAGGATGTTTCCGCCCCCGATCACGATCGCGATCTGACAGCCTGACCGATGAGCCTGCTCAATCTGGCCGGCAATTTCGGACATTTCTTTTCCGCTGATGCCACGGCCGCCGGAACCCGCCAGGCTTTCACCGCTGAGCTTTAAAACGACACGTTTGTACTGAAGAGACTGAGATTCTGACATCCGTTTTGGTCCAGCGAATTGGCATGGCTTGGAAGTAAAGCAGACGCACCGATCCATCGTCGCATACGCTGCTGGAACATACAACGCGCGGACACGACGCGCATCGCAAATGCCCTGCAAAAGCATACGAAAAAACCTCGCCTGTCCAACATGGGCAGGCGAGGTTTATGAATTGATCGGGCAAATTAATTCGCTTGATCTCTTCGGCCGCTAAGCCAGTGAGTCAATCCGAAAACTTGCAACCATGGTTGGGCGAACGCAATCAGCCGCCAACCGAAAGGCGTTTGAACGCAATCACTTTGGCTTCTGGATGATAATCCGCCACAGCCGCTTCAACGGTCTTGCTATCGTCAAGTGCGAAGAACTGGCTTAGCAGACACTTCTCTTGATCCAACAACGTGTTGTCGGCGATGAAGCGTTCCATTTTGCCGGGGACGATTTTGTCCCAAATCTTCTCTGGCTTGCCATCGGCTTTCAACTCAGCTTTGATCGCGTCTTCAGCAGCGGCCAAAACGTCTTCGGTCAATTGCTTGCGGCTAGCGAACTGAGGAACGGTTTTCAAAGCTTTACCAAGACGCTGACGGTCTTCGTTTTCGACCTTGATTTGTCCTTGCAGTGCTTCCAATTCCTTGGCAACAAACGCTTCGTCAAATTCGTCTGGTGTCAGGATTTGTGGGCTCATCGCAGCAATGTGCATGGCGATTTTGCGGAAGAAATCTGCCGCGTCGTCTTTGCCGCCACCGTGGTATGCCAGGACCACACCGATCTTGCTGCCGGCGTGAATGTACGACGAGACTGAATCGCCTTCAACGATTTGGAAGTCCGCGACTTCGATCTTTTCACCGATGGTACCGGTTCGTTCAACCAGCTTTTCAGCAACCGTTGAACCGTCGAATTCCATCGCAGCGACTTCTTCCTTGGTGGTCAAACCAGCAGCCAAAGCAGCATCAGCAATTTGCTGTGCCAAGGCACTGAAGTCTTCGTTACGAGCAACGAAGTCAGTTTCGCAGCTGAGCGCCAACAGGGCAGACTTGCCGGCAACAGAGGCTACAACGACGACGCCTTCGTTGGCTTCGCGGTCAGCTCGCTTTGCAGCAACCTTTTGACCTTTCTTACGCAAGTAGTCCAAGGCAGCTTCCATGTCGCCGCCAGACTCTTCCAAGGCCTTTTTGCAATCCATCATTCCAGCGCCAGTGCTTTTACGCAATTCGCTGACGTCTTTGGCTGAAATCGCCATCGTTTCCTCCAGAGCGTCCCGTGGGGGACATCAAGTATCAGTGGGGAATGGTGTTAATCCAATGTTCTGTTTAAAAGGACCGGCCAAAGCGAGCAGCGGTTCACAGCGCGCTGAGCAAGTTAACCGGTCCTTGATCCTCTGGTCGCCGATCAGCCTTCTGTGGCTGAAGCGGTTTCCGCAGGTGCGGCAGGTGCGGCTTCACCAGCAGCAGCAGCCATTTCAGTTTGACCTTTGCCTTCAATCACGGCATCGGAAAGCTGCTTCAAAATCAATTCGATGCTGCGGATACCATCGTCGTTACCGGGAATGGGCAGATCGATTGCGGTTGGATCGCTGTCGGTATCGATCAGGCCAACGGTGGTGATGCCCAAACGCTTGGCTTCACGGACGGCGTTGCGTTCTTTACCGGGGTCAACGATGAACAAGCACTCTGGCAAACGGTTCATCGTGCGCAGACCATTCAGGTTGCGGTACATTTTTCGGTATTCGCGGTTCAGCGATGACTGCATCTTCTTGCTGTAACCGTTGATCGCGTCGCTACCACGGATGGATTCCAATTCTTCCAAACGTCCCAATCGGCTGCGAATGGTACGGAAGTTTGTCAACGTACCACCCAACCAACGCTCGCTGACGAACGGCATGCCACAGCGCGATGCCTGAGCTTCAATCGCCTCACCAGCTTGTCGCTTGGTTCCGACGAACAAGATCAACGAGCCACCAGCAGCCACTTGACTGAGGTACTTGCGGGCACGCAGCATGCCACGCAGTGTTTCGCGAATATCCAGAATGTGAATCTGGTTCTTGCTACCGAAGATGTATGGCTTCATCTTCGGGTTCCACAAACTGGTGCGGTGACCAAAGTGGACACCAGCTTCAATCATGTCTTGAACAATTTGATTTGCCATCGACTCAATGCTCCATTGCATGGCTGTCTGTGCGGGCATCACGAAACCATTGCCAAACTCCTTGGCGGGTTCCCAGGGCATGATGTTTTGAGGCAGTTCACAACAAGAATGCTCCAGCGCGGCAAAACCGCATCCGAAACACTACTTTGTCTGCTCCAAAACACCCCCGAAATCCGGGGCCCTTCATCCCAGAATGCACGGACGAAAGTGTTTAAAAAACAGGGAAACGACATATTTCCCGTTGGGGCTCGAGAGGGTAGCCCATCACCGCGGCATCGACAAGGTCGCCAAGCCCCAGAATTCCCATCCAAACCCAGCATTTCCGCTCCACCACCAGACACGCTGGCGCCACCGCGTGATTTTGCCAAACCGGACTCCGACAGCCTAGTCGCGTGCCCTACAATTCCCCGTTCAAAGACAGTTCTGCTTGCAAGAGTGTTTGATGCGAATCGCCAGCAAACTGAGGTGCGGCTACGACCACACTGCTGAGACCGCACTGCTGAGCGCATTTGACTTCGTCGCGATCCCATCCTGTCGAGAAAAGCCATGAATCCGTCCGATTTCGCTGACCATTGCCACCAAGTTGCCGCTGAACGTGCCCGTCAATGCGGTGGCACCGCTGCTCAGCCGGGCTGCGATGGAGGAAATATCGGCCCCGATGGCAAACCACTGTCGACCGCAGAGATGCTGATCGGCCTGTTCCAGAGCTTTCGCCCCGACGGTGAAAGACTTGGCGACCTGCTGGAACCGCTGCCGCAGGCCCCTCAACTGCTTGATCGGATTCTGCCACTGTATGAAGTTGCCGGATCAGGCCAGCGGCCCGGCGGCGGCAAAGATGCCTTTTTCGTGGTTCGCGACGCCCCTGAACTGGCTCCTGAACTGGCAAAGCAACTTGGCATGCAATGGCTGCAAGGCTTGCAAACCATCGCCAGCCAAACCGGCCAGCACGCCATCAGCGAGCATCTTGGCACTGACATCGAAATTCGCGTGCTGCAAGGGAAAGCCCCCAAACACCCCAAAGAACCCGTCGACCGCAGCAAGTTGTTGACGATCATCGCCGACCAGTTGCCAGAGATCCTGAACGACCTGCATTCTGGAGCCGGTTCCTTAAACGATGCAGACGAACAAACCGCTGAAACACACGCCTCCCTTCTGGCACCGGCTTACTACTTCATTGCCTGCGATGCGATGCTAAGAGACTACCTGATGTGGCCATTCCTGGCGGAAACCTTGACGGCCGCTGATCCGCTGCAGGCATATTTTGAACTCTGGTCCCACGGTGTCAAAGCCCGCAGTTTCCGCGATCAACAGCTGGACCTCTATCTTCCCATGCCTACCTAGAGACAGCCTGTCGCGCCGGCAGAAGCCGAATCTTGCCGCTCGCGTTTAAAATCAATCTTAACTCCAAGCCCCTTCCAACTCGGCCGCCCACAGGAGAACGAAAGACCGCAGCCTGACAACAGACGCAAAGCCGCTGGCAATTCCATCTTGATCTGCGCCGCGGTTTTCAGCTATTGCACAAGTTGAAACAGCTGTTCATGCACACTACTACCTACCCATTGAACCAGACATGGATGTCACGGTACAAGCCTCGCTCTTTGACCGCTACCGCTGCGTTACGAGCAAACTCGGATCGATGCTACTGACCTGCTTCGCGTTGGCAGCGTTGACAACCGCAACCAGTAACGCTCAGGAATCTGGCCTACAGGAATCCGGCATACAGGCACCTGATTCAGCCACCAATACCGCTGATCGCGAGGTTCCGTACAACGTCTTCGTCAAGCAGAACGACGGATTCGCTCGATGTGGCCCTTCGGAAAAACTCTATCGTACCGATTCACTTCGCCTTGGACAACAACTTGAGGTCTATCTTGAAACGAAAGATGGCTGGCTGGGAATTCGCCCGGTAAAGTCGAGTTTCTGCTGGCTTCCAGCGGACCAAGTCGAGCTCACTGATGACGGAACCATCGGCATGATCATCGAAGATCAAGTGACTTGCTGGATTGGCACCAACCTCGGACAAGCCAAACGCTATCGCTGGCAAGTCCAGCTCGATGCAGGCGAAGAAGTTGCCATCCTAGGAAGCAACGAACAGCAGGCCGACGACTCCAAGGAGCAACGCACCTGGCTGCGCATCGTCCCACCGCCAGGCGAATTTCGCTGGGTGCATCGCGACCAGATCGTGCCAACGGCCGAAGCTTTGGCCAAAATCCTGACCAATCCCAACGCGGCATCGCCCGACGCTGCGATCATGCAGGTCAACAACGAAACCGAAGTCGCGCAGCCAACCAAGCCAAACCAAAGCCCAGTTCCCTCCACTGATGAGACTGGCAACCTATCAAAACTGGACCCAAAGTCAATCCTCAACGCCAGCCCGATCGACAATGGCCAAGCGGTGTTGTCTCCGCTACCACCGCTGCAAAACACACCAGCGGATGGCACTGTCCCCCATTCCACATCCGAGGGCCCTGTCAAGTTCCACCTCGGCAAATCCAATGATCAGTTCCCAGACCAAGGCGCCGTGATCGGCAGCGGCCTGAAAGATGCCTGGCGTTCGCTGAACCCCATCGCTGGCAACTCGAGCCAACAACCGACGCTCGCTGTGACCGACGGACAATCGGTTCTGGAAACCAACGATACGATGGCCCCGGCAACGCAAGCAATTGCCCCGGGAACGGCACAATCAGAACTGGGCAAGCCAGCTTCGACCCTGGACCAAGTCTCCAAGATTGTGGCCAACTTTGTGGGCACACCGCGCTTAGTGGAAATGAATCAAGCCGACCCGTTGGCTGAAAACGCCACCACACTCTCGGACCAACGATGGGCAGTCGGCAACGTGACTCGCAACACGACACCGAACGGAACCTCCGGCAGCACGAGCCGCCTGGCAATGCCCGTCATTCCCCAAAAAGCCATTCGCGCGATTCCTGTCACCGATATCACGCGCGTCCAAGATGCGTTAGTAAACGCCAATGCGGACACACTTGACACGATTCTTGCCAAACTGGTTGCCGAGAGCGCATCGGCAGACGAAACCGATTTGGTCGTGAAGTACACCGAACAACTGCTTCGCTCGGGAAACATCGTTGACACCACTCGACTCCGAGACACGTATCGCCGCGCGGCAGGCTATCGTGACTTGGCCAAGCAACGCGACGGAGCCACTCAAATCACGACCACAATGACTGGCCACACCAAACCGCCCTTAGTTGGCGGAATTCGCATGGCCTCCAACGTCGCGCCAGGGATGGTCAACCAGGCGTCGGCATCCAGCGACACCAACGCCTTGCCAGCCAACCAGTTGAAGATCCTGCCTACTTCGGGCAACCTTTCAACGCTTCCACCGGCACTGGCAACTCCCTCCACCGGCCCAGAGACGCACTCGGCATCGGGATTCCTGGTGCAGGTCTACTCGGCTCGCCAAAACAGCCCTCCCTATGCCCTAACCGATGACGCTGGCTTAACGGTGGCCTATGTGACCCCTTATCCAGGCGTCAATCTGCGCAGCCACTTGAACAACCGAGTGACGATCAGCGGCCTGCAGAAGTTTGTTCAAGGCATGAACACACCGCACTTGCTGGCCGACAAAGTGACCCGCAACTGATCGATTTAGCTTGGTCGCATTCGCTCCCAAAACGCCCGAACGACCAAACCCAAACACGGCCACCGCTGAATCCGATGGCTGATCAGATCCGATGAGTCCTGCGGGCGCCTTTGCCGTCGACCGCAGGATCGTGGAAGCCCTTAGCGCGTTCATTGAGACACGCTGCGAGTGTCGGTTTGCATTCTTATTCGATCGCCCCAGCAACCTGGCGGAACGCCCGCTTCCGGCATCTTCTCCCCAGCGACATGTCCCACTGCGTCATGCCCCTTGCTTTACGCGGTTGATTAACCAACGGTCAGCCAACGTCACCGCTGACGTTCTGCAGTCATTCCTGGCTTGGCAGGCGGGGAGTTCCCTAAATCGATACCGTCTCAGGTTTCAATAGCGGAAAATGTGAAACGCTTGTGCTGGAGGGCGGGGTTCGGCGTGCTGCGATTCTAGCGAGCGATGAGACAGTCACCGCACACTGGTTTGGTAGCGCACGCTACAACAACTTGGCCGCAGAACAACGTCCCCTGCCTTGGTCAACTTGCCGCACAACACCGCAAACACCCGCCTGTTGTGGGACCATCGCCCGGTACCGCGAGGGCTGTTTCCTCGTGCATTCAGGGGGAAACGTCGTTACCAGCAAGGCTTTTTAAGCACTGCTGAAACGGGCTCACAAGATCGGACAACAATTGCACTTCAATCGCCACCCCGTAGTGTTCGCGGCCTGCCTTTAGATTAAACTTTGGTGTGCATGAAGCTTTACGAATGGAAAACTATGCGATCTGCATCCTGTTCGATTTGTCATGAATTAGTGCGACTACCAGTTGCAGAGATTCCCCAGGGAGGATCACTTCGCTGTCCATGGTGTGGGCAAGTGCAGCCGATTCAGCAATGGCGGATGACGGAGCCACCCGCGGCGACCGTTTTGGATTCGACAGGTCTACCAATTGAATGCGAAGCGACAACAGCAACCAACACGAAGGCCGCCACCGATTCGGACAATGAATCATTGCACCAGGCATTGCAATCGGCTTCCGCAACAACCCCCGCATCAACGTTCGAGCCACTACTTCCACCCCCACACGTTCTCGCAAAGGCATCAGAGCCGAAGCAACCTGCCGCAACGCAGGTGCCCCCTCAAGAACACACTACACGCCGATCCATACCGGCCTCGGCGAATCCGTCCCATACCATCCAGGCTGAATTTGATTCTCAACCGCCACCTCTAGAAAACCCGGACCGCTTCCCGGTAGCATCCCCACAACCTTATCAACGTTCAAACAAAAAACAGCGGCCAGTCTCGGGCGTAGCAATGAATCAATCCCGTTGCCAAGCCGGCGACAGCGTCCAGATCTTGGATCAAGATCAAGATGATCCTTCGTTTGCTGACCAACAAAGACTCCGCCAGGATGCCGCTCATCCTGAAAACATCAACCGACCTGCAACCCTTACGACTGCGAAACCGCAACTGGCACGACAAACCGCGACCAACGAACCACCATTAACGGTTCCGTCCACGACCGCAACACACTACACTGTCCCCAATTCCACCTCGACCAGACGTTTCGATCAGGGCGCCACGCCCCCTGTCGCTGACAACGATCCCGGCTCGATTCAAACGGTGCCAAAGCGAGACGGTGGCGTGGGGCCAGCGGGACAACTTGGTCACGTCAGCGATCAACTCGCACCGACGCGACGCACTGCATCAGGCAACGCCAGCCCAAAGGAATTCGGGCCAATGGATTCCCTCACAACGGATTGCGACATTGAGTCCCAAGATAGCGTCATGACCACTCCAACGCCTGATCAACCGCGCAGAGAACAGCCCCTTGCTGAGCAAGTAATGGCTGAGCAAGTAATGGCTGAGCACCAGGCAACATCCAGCCATTCCCAACGACACTCTCGCCGGCCAGTGGAGACACAGCAGTCCACCGTCAATCCAGAAGATTGGCCACAGCCACCAAACTACGCTGCCAAGACGGAACAGAAATCACCGTCCGCACCCGCGCTCGCTGCTGACAGCCTAGACGCCGCACCTCAGCAACATGCACCCAACGACACATGGCCGGTGACTCCTGAATCGTATCTGCAACAGCAACCGGTTCGCCCGTCACATGTCGAACTGACACCCGAGCGTTCGCTCGAAGAGTCTTTGCTGGGAGAATCAGCAGACAGCGTGCGACGGCGAGTGCCATTGGCGATGGAAGCTCCGGCCACCAACACCAGCACCTGGAAGACTCCCAGGGAGCGAAACAGCCGCAACAATCTTTTGCGCTTCGTGAAACCACTGGTCCCGACCGCTATCGCGACTTGCCTGGTCATCGGCATTTTGTTGGCCGCAGGAGTCAATCTGCGGGACCCGCTAGGGATCCCTGACGGCAAATCCCCTGCGATGGCTTCCAATCCTGACGGCATCCAGTCGGGTCTGCTAGGTGAACCGGGCCTGCTAGGTGAACCGGGCCTGCTAGGTGATAGCGAGCCATCCGCTAGCGATGCTGAAGCGGGCGCAGAGAACCAGCCGCCGTCGGGTGATCCAACGAACACCTCATCGGCGAGCCAATTCCCAGCCAATGGCACCGAGCCCAATGCCGAGCAGCCAGCCGACAGCATGCTGGGCAACGTCTACGCGGCCATCCAGGAAGCCAAGAAGACCGTCGATGATGGCCCACGCAATAAAACGGGCCAGGAAACAGGTTCGCAAACAAACCAGCAAGCAGTGCAGGGGACCGCGCGCCAGCGAGCCCAGCAACGGCTGGACAAAATGCGAAACCAGCCCAAGCTGATCGACACCAAGGTTGCCACAACCAACGCGGCCAGCGATGAAGCAGAAGCGACAACCAGCAAGCCTGCCATCCCCAGGAAAGACGTGCTGACTGGCAATGAGCCTGCTGCTGGAAATCCACTGGCTGCTGGAAATCCACTGGCATCCAAGACGGATGACATCTCAACGGCACCACCAAGCGTGGACATCAATGCCACCACCAGCTCGCCGACTGCCGAACTGACACCGGAACCCCCAATGGCTTCCACGCCAGGCCACTCCAGCCCATTGGATCCAGAACCGTCGCCCGTTGATCAAACCGCTTATCAGGTTGCCGACCAAACGACTGACCAAGCTGGCAACCGGGAAACTGTCCCATTATCTCCTGCGCCCGCCGCGGCTCCTCAGGTTGCCGCCGACCTGCTACAGCCAATGCGCCAGGATTCCGCCGTCGCTGCCATTTCTCCGGCCCCGGCGACTGAAACCAACATGCTACGACTTGAGCAGCCAATGCCGGCGATCGAACGCATTGCCAGCGTTGCGAACGAAACGACTGACGCAGCAACCGATGTCGCTCAACCGCTGATTTTGCCTCAGACCTATCGTCCCAACGATGCCTTCCTGAATCAGCTGAAAATCACTCAGGACTCCTTGGAACAACTCGCAACCGGAGCGACTGACGGACAGGACAGCCTGCATCAAAACCTTTCAGTGTTTCGAGAGGTGGCGCGGACCAGCGGATTGGCGTCGCAACAAGACGAACCCGCTCTGCTGCCAGTCCTTGCGACCATCAAAGACGATCCATCCCTGCTGAATGCTTTCCAGCCCCTGTGTTGGCAATGGATCATCTGGCAACGTCGCGACACCGAGGGCGTCCTGCTCACTGGAGCGTTGATTCGCCACCATGATCATCACGCAGTGCTGCTGGCAGATGGACATGCGGTCGAAGTCCAACTGGACCAGGAACAACGCCGACTGGTGGGTCAACAAGTGATTGCGTTTGCTAAACTACAGTCGCATGATGACTCTTCTGCCACCGCCGATCTCATCAGTGTCGTCCAACTGCAGCAGTGAATCCTGGCCTCTCCGTAGCACTTGGGGCGGAATTCACGACTTGGCTCTGGCCTCAACTCTGGGGGCGCCCCGTTCTGCGTTCAGCATTCTTGGCGGCACGCTCAGATCGGGTAAGATGGTGACAACAGACGAGTCATCTTCTTCAGGACGATCGCAATGCCCAAGCTTCATCTGTCGCGCTCGATCGAGATCAAGAGTGATCTGGATACGCTTTATCAAGTGGTCGCCGATTACAACACGTGGCCAACATGGTCGCCTTGGTTGCTCGCCGACCCGAACGCCATTCTGGAGCAGTTTGGCGCCCCCGGGACCCCAGACAGCGGCTATCGTTGGGACAGCAATGTGGTTGGCAAAGGGCAGATGCAGCACCGCCAGCTTCAACCGCCGAGCTCCGGCAATTCAGAGCCCTCCATTGACGCCAAACTCGTTTTCATTAGCCCCTGGAAAAGCGAAGGCGACGTGAGATTTCGTTTTAAACGAGTCGCCGCAGACACCGTTGAAGTCAGCTGGCAGATGGACTCCTCGCTGCCCTGGTTCATGTTTCCCTTTAAAGGCATGATGAAGTCCCTGGTCTCGATGGACTACGACCGCGGCTTGGCGATGTTAAAAGACCTTGTTGAAACCGGCAGCATTCCGTCGTCTTGTCAATTTGTTGGCGAAACCGAACACGGACCGTATCAAGTCGTTGGCCTGTCAGGCACCTGCACGCTGCAGGAAATTGGCGAGCGGATGGCAAACACGATCGAACGTGTCAAGCAACACTTACCGCCTTCACTTGCCCCATCCGATCAGCAGTGGGTCGCGTTGTACCACAAGTTTAAACTTCGCAAGCAAATCTTTGATTACTCCTGCGGCATCATTTTGCCACCCGAGCAAGCCACACCAGCAGGCTTGCAGACTTACTCCATTCCTCACACCAAAGCTTATCAGATCACGCACCATGGCAACTATGCTCATTTGGGCAACGCTTGGTCAGCTGGCATGCAACAAATGCGTAGCAATCAACTGAAAGCGAATTCTAAGATTGCAGCGATGGAAATCTATCGCAACAATCCAGAGGACACCGATCCCAATGAAATGTTGACCGATATCATGATCTCCATGAAGTAGCCACCTTCCAACTTGTACTTAGATGAACGACAACAGCTCACTCCCTTGTGTATTGGCCGGAATTGCCGGCAAGAACCCCAGCCTCTTTCGACGCATCCAAGTCGGCCTGGGTGACCCCGCGGCATGGATCGAAAGTCCCGACCGAAAGGTCGCATTGGTGCGGGATCTAGAAATGGATCGCGTCCGTCAAAACAGTCACGCCGACCTTGTCACCTGCCCGGCTGAACACGCCCCCCAGCAGGGCTTGGATGCTGACCGAGAAACGGCAACGGCTCAAGCTGTTGCTGAATTCTGCCGTCAACAAGGATGGCCTACCGTCCGCGTTGATCGAACACTGCCCTTTGTGTTTGCATGGCACTTGGAACAAGCGGGTGTTGGCCTGCAATATGACGCGAACCTGGGTGTTCTTGACCGACGGCAAAAAAGCGAACAAGAGCTCGATTTCCTGCGGCAAGCTCAAGCGGTCACCGGTGAAGTGATGCAACTGCTCTGTCATCGTATCGCTACCAGCACGGCGAACGCCAATGGAGAATTGGTCCACGACGGCCAAGTGTTAACCAGTCAACGGGTGCGATCGATGGCTGCGTCGGAATTTCTCAAGCGTGACTACTCGATGTCTCACGGTGCCATCGTTGCAACGGCCCCAGAAGTCGCTGACTGTCACCATAGCGGTGACGGCACGCTCCGCACAGGCGTTCCCGTCATCGTTGATCTGTTCCCCATGAACAACCAAACACGGTACTGGGGCGATTGCACTCGGACCGTTGTGCATGGACAACCCAGCGACACGGTCGCCAAAATGCATCAAGCCGTCGCCGCGGCCAAGGTTGCCTCGACAGCTAAATTACGTCTGGGTGAAACGGCTGATGCAGTCCACAAGGCTTCCGACCAAGCCTTACTGGATGCTGGTTTCCCCATGTCGCGAGGAACCATCACCGACGAACCTTCGATTCAGCACGGAACAGGTCACGGCATTGGACTGGACGTGCACGAGCCAATTCTACTGGACCATGGCGGCGGCCCGGTACTGCTGGGCGAAGTCTTTACCATCGAGCCTGGCCTGTATGGCCGCAACGACGGCGGTGTTCGCATTGAAGACATGCTGGCGGTCACCGAGGGTGAGGCCGAAAACCTAAACGTCCTGCACGAAGGATTGGATTGGACATGAGCCAAGCATCGCTATCAAACCCAGACACACCCGGCATCGCTCACATTGGCATTGTCACCGTTTCGGATCGCGCGAGCCGTGGCGAGTACGAGGATCTCGGTGGGCCGGCGATCAAGGACTATTTAGATGAAGTCCTTACATCGCCGTTCCAACCGCATGCACGCGTGATCTCGGATGATCAACCGCTGATTGAACGCACGCTGCAAGAACTTTGCGAACAAGAGAACTGCTGCCTGGTCGTCACCACCGGCGGAACGGGGCCTTCGGCCAGAGACGTCACACCGGAAGCCACCGAAGCCGTTTGCGATCGAATGATGCCCGGTTTTGGCGAACTGATGCGCCAAGTTTCGCTCCAAAAGGTCGCGACGGCGATTCTGTCGCGGCAGACCGCTGGCCTGCTGGGTGACAGTTTGATTGTCAATCTGCCGGGGAAACCAAAAGCGATTGCCGAATGCATGGATGCTGTGTTCCCAGCAATCCCCTACTGCATTGACTTAATGGACGGACCAAGACTAGAGACCAATCCTGATCGATTGGTGGCATTCCGGCCCAAAAAGAAGTGACTCGCTGGCCTTAGTCTAACTGCGTCCCCGTTTTTTCACAGAGTTCCAAGGCAGGCCCCTCCGCGATTTGCAAACAGATGCGTCCCTGGCTGGCTGAAACCGCCGGCGAATGTGATGCATCAGCCGATTGCAAATTCAGATGCACCGCAATCCAATGCTGTGCTGATAGCGGAGTCCGGCCGACCAACGTTTGATTCTGATAAGCCTGACCAAATCCGGGACAGTAGACCGAAGGCATGATCTCGGCTTGCGTCTGAGCTCCCAGCCAATGAATGAAGACATTGCCATGCTGGTGTTCGGCATTGAATCGATTGGGCTCTGTGTTCTGCAACTCCCAGTCAGGATGCCAGTGCAGTCGTGAAGTGGCGAACTTGGCTTCGTCAATCTTGCCACACCAGTCTGCAATCAACCAACCTTGATCGGTCTCCAGCACGCAGCGTCCCACTGGAGCACCAAACCCGTCATGAATCGCACTCACCCAGCGGTAACTGCGACGCTGATCATGACATGTCACGGTTCCCTTGTTGCGTGACAGAACTCGCCCACGTCGCCCCATGCGAAAACTGCCGAAGACATCGGCTTGTTCGCGCTGGTCGATCTGCAACACGTTATGGGCTGCAGTTGATCGACAGTAGCGTCGTTTGGCTGTTGATTCGTATTCAAAATTCCCCGTGTCAACCAGCGCTGTGGCCCCGTGCAGACAGGCAGTCACATTCAATAGGTCTGCATGGCCATGAGCTGGTAAGTGGTCACAGGCCACGGCTCCAAAATCAAACAAGAGCTGGTGATCCGAGCCCCGGCGAAACACACCGTAATCGACTGTGAGGGCCCGATACCGCGTGACAGAATCCTTTGCGTCCTGATCGTCGACTGGCAATACCGCCCTGGCCCAGTTCAGTAGCCGATCCAAATCAGGTAGCTCATCCGTTCCGGAATCTCCCAGCAACGCCAGTTCCCCGTTAGGCTGCTGGACATCCTTTAAAAAGCCAACCATTCTCGCTGCAACTTTGGCAAGCGGAAAAGATGCCGCTCGGCCAGCATCTTTGGCAGCTTGCACACATTGCAATAACGACACCGTCATCAAGGCATGATAGGTTGGCGCCCGTTCAACGTGCTCGCCGGATTCGAGCACTTGCAATTCACATTGCTGCATCAACCAACGTTCGATCTGGGGCAAGTCACTTGGTCTGTCAAACCGCAGATAGACTTCGCCCAGGTAGAGCGCCGTCAGATTTTCTAGCAAATGGTTTCCCCCCAAGTCCCATTCCAAATGACGACGCAGGGAATGTAACTGCCTCGCCAAGGCGACGGAAAACGCACTGGCGATCTGCTGGGGGATACCGTGTTGTGCCGCCAAACCAAGCCAGACAGGCAATCGGCGTGAAAGACAGAATGGATGCCAAGCATCTGGATCCATTCCTGGCTGTCGATGCTTGGGAAAGGACAACCAGCTTTCAATCCAACGGAATGCTGCTGCGGGGTTGGTTTCGTCGGCCAACTGCAACAGGGCTTCCTGACTTTGCAAATGGAACCGCCACAGCCGTGATTCAGTGGGATCCCAGTTGATGCCGCCGCGTTGATCGGAGAGATCCACGCATCGATTCAGAGCGCAAAACACACCTTCGGTCATCTCAGCGACGGCTTGATGTCGGTGCGGCCACAGCTTGCAGCGCTGATCGGCAATCGAGACCAAACCGGAGATGCGATCCGTATTAAGCTGTGCCGAAAGCGTCTCGGGCACGGTGAAGAGGTTCGGCAGGGTGCGCTGCGTGCGTTGCTGAACCAGTCGCATCAACCGCCAAGCAAACTGAGCCGGGCGGTGATAGCGCAGCAGTTGCGTTGTGCGTGCCCAAGAGAGTCCGTTGCGGGACTGATTTGTCATGCGCAGCAGCACTTCCGTCCAGTATGCTTCGTCAGCTTCGATCAAGACACTCACGACGAATCAGAAAGGCAGTGCAGGGAAGCGAAGTGTGCCAAGGAGACCTGCACCCTACTAGGAAACCGACTGGTCCTGACCAACGGACTGGTCGGGCACTTGCACAGCGTCGGCATCAGGCGTCTGCTGGCCGGAAATTGACTCCCGCAAGCTGCCTGCACCACTGGACACGTCCCATGAATCTTGCGGCTCCCAGCGTCGATCCGGATGACAGAACACATCCCCACGACCGACGCGTTCTAGAATCTGCAAGAGATCAGCAGCCAGGAGATCGCGATCAAAGTACTTCATCACAAAGCCTCGTCCCCGTTTCCCCATCTCCACGAGAGTCTCTGGTTGATCGAAGCGTTGATCAAGGAATCTGGCCAGTTCCTCGTCGCTTTCCGGCTCCAGTGGCACGCCAGCCCCGGCCTGCAGCACGATGTCTCGAGCGCGACCTTTGACGCCCATGATAATGGGCTTCTCCATCGCCATCGTCTCGAAGATCTTCGATGGGATCACATGTTCAAACAGATCGACCTTGCTTAGATGGACCAAGCAGACATCCGACGCCGCCAGAACGGCGGGCATCTGGCTCTTGTCCAGTCGGCCGGTCAACACCACTCGATCTTGAACACCAGCGTCTTCAACCGCCTGCCGCAGGTGATCCAGGTTTGCGCCACCACCGACAACCAGAAACGCGATCTGTTCTGATTGTGTCTCCTGCAGTCGCTGGGCCGCACGAATCACAATTTCCAATCCATGCGCTCGTCCGATGGTCCCGATATAGGAACAGACCAAGCGGTCACCCAGGTCATAACGTTTTCTCAGCTGGCCATCATCGGCGACAGGGGTAAACCGAGCGGGATCAACGCCGTTGGTGACCATCGAGAGACGGTCGCGCACGTCGACTTTCTCAAGAATATTGTCGCGATAACCGGGGCCGACGGTGACTAAATGATCGGCGCTACGGTACATCCAACGCTCCAGTTTCTCTAAAGTGCGAATGACCCAACCACGCTTCATTGCACCAACGGTGACAATGGATTCTGGCCAGATGTCACGGACTTCCAAGACTGTGGGGACACGTCGCAACTTACCGGCCAAGACGCCAGCGATTCCACAGAAGAATTGTGGTGTTGTAGCGAGAATCACATCCGGTCGCCGCACGACCAAAAAGAACGTCAGCAGCGCGGTGATCAAATAGGACAGATAGTTCAGCATCAGCGACAGCTTTCCACCGCCGGGACGAATCCAGGTCCAAACGCGAATCACTTCGACGCCGTCGATCATTTCTCGCGTCGGCCGAAAGCGATTTCGATACCCCGGATAGACCTTGCCATCGGGCACATTCGGCGCACAAGTGATCACGGTCACACGGTGCTCATCACACTGAGCCCACCGCTGACAATGCTCCGCCGTCCGCGACGCCGGCGCATTGCCTTCGGGCGCATAGTAATGAGAAAAGAAAACAATCTGCACGTCAGAATCGTGGGTGTGTTGTAGTGCCGGCCTTCGCCAGGCAGTCAATCGTTACTAAGAGTCGGCCTGCGAAGACGCTGGAAAGGACGCCAAGGCACGACGGATCTGCTGATCCGCTTGCAACGTCACTGCGCTGACTTCCAGGATTTCCGACACGGGGATCGGAGAGGCGGCATCAGGCACGCCCAACGCTTCAATCAACGCTGCAAGCTCAGCGCGATGCCCCTTATCCTGGCGACGCGTTGAGTGACTGCCTTTGCCACCGATGAGCTTTGATTTCCTAAAGTTGTCGATCTGCATGACTTTGCCCGCAGCAAAGACCTCGACACGTTCCTTCGGGTACTGTGCACTGCCATTGGCAAAGTAGTGGATGGTCGCGATCGAGCCGTCGGCGAAACCAAGTTGAATAGACGCAGTGTCACCGAGCGACCCTGCGTGACCGGTCATTGGGATCGCGTCAACGGACTGAATTTCACAACCGATCAAAAAGCGAGCGAGATCGATGAAGTGACAGGCCTCTCCAATGATCCGTCCTCCGCCCACCGCCATTTGCTGAGTCCAATGCTCTGCAGGGATGGCTCCCGCGTTGACGGTGACAACCACTGACTTGCTACCGGGAGTCGCAGCAAGCCATTTGACAACCTGCTGAGTGTGAGGTGAAAAACGTCGATTGAACCCCAACATCAAACGTTGATTTGAGTATTGGGAAAGCGCATCGCGAACGGACTGCAACTGGTCTTCGTTTATCGCCAACGGCTTCTCGACAAAGACATGTTTGCCAGCTTGCAAGGCCTGGCAAACCATTGCCGCATGAGTGTGATGTGGCGTGGTGATGCAAACAAGATCGATGGTGGGATCATCGAGCACAGCCTGAAAATCACTCCCGCTTGTTTCAAAGTTGAATTTCTGCGCTGCTTGAGCTGCACTGACACCGGACCCGCTGATGATGGCTTTTCGAGCGATGCCTGCGGGTAAGTTGGGCAAAAGCATCCTTGTTGTGAAGGCTCCGGCACCAACAAAGGCGACACCGACTCGTTCACTGACGTTGATTGGCAGACGGGAAGCCACGGGGAACGACTGACGCATCAGTTCCGCCAATGCTTGCTCTGGATAGTTCAGCAAGATTCCCATCGCGTTAGATTGTTCGATTGCCGCATAGCCATCAAGCGCTTGATCGAACTCAAACCGATGAGTGGTCAACGGTTCCGTTTGCAGTTTCCCTTGCTCAATCAAGCTGAGCACGGCTTCAAAGTTGCGTTGTTCGGTCCAACGCACAAATCCGATCGGGTAGTCCAGTCCGCGTTGTTCATAGTTGCTGTCATAACGTCCCGGCCCATAGGAACAGGAGACTTGAAAGCTCAGTTCCTTTTCGTAAAAGTCCGCACGACTGAGGTTCAGCCCGACGACGCCGACCAAGACGATGCGACCTCGCTTGCGACACATGGTGGCTGCTTGGTGCATCAATTGGTCGCTCTTGGTGGATGCGGTAATCAAGACACCGTCGACGCCCACGCCAGCGGAAAACGCTTCAGCGGCTTGCACTGGATCCTGACCAGCGGATAGATCGACGGTTTTCGCGCCGAAGGATCGAGCCAGCTCAAGCTTCTTGGCATCGTAATCAATGCCCAGCACTTCACAGCCGTTGGCACGTAGCATCTGCACGCAGAGCAATCCAATCAGACCGAGGCCACTGACGACGACGCGTTCACCGAGTGTTGGATTCAGCAAGCGAATCCCTTGCAAACCAATCGCCCCAACGACGGTGTAGGCTGCGGCTTCGTCACTGACTGAATCGGGGATCCGCGCACAGAGGTTTTCAGGGACACAGACCATTTCCGCGTGAGGTCCGTTACTGACCACGCGAGTACCCTGAGCGAAGCGAGAGTGCACGTCGGTATCAACAACGCGTCCAACATTGCAGTAGCCCAGGGGGATGGGCGTATCAAGTTTTGCCTTGACGGCATCCACGGTGCTCCACAGTCCATCGGTTTTGATTTTAGCCAAGACCTGCTTCACTTTTTCGGGTTGTGAGCGAGCCTTTGCAAGCCAGCCACCTTTACCAAAATCGATCAGCATTTTTTCGGTTCCCAAGGAAACCAACGACCGCGTCGACTGGATCCGCACCGCCCCCTGACCACGCACAGGACAAGGCACCTCCACCAGCAACGTCTCCCCATTGCCAAGATGCTGTAAGATTTGTTTCATGAATAATCTGGTGTATGGCAACGGCGAACGCAATAATCCCAGCTCAACTGCACAGTAGTTGGACCATTTCTTGGATCTGATTCGAAACACGCACATCAGAACGAGCCAGTTTTGTGTTCATCGCGTCTCGAACGACGTTTACGATGGCTAAAGGATTCGTTGCATCGAATGTAGCGGATGCCTGAATGACATCATTTACGAAGGTGAAGTCGCTAGCTAAGACATCACAACCTAATGCTGCCCCCTCAATCATCCCCAGGCCCAAAGTCTCCAGCATGGAGGGATACACTACAAATTTGCAAGCCGCTACCAAATCAAGAGTCTTTTGATAACCGAGTTCACCATGGTTAATTACCCTCACTCCAGCACGCGTTGCCCGCTCGATCGATCCAAGAAGAGATCGGTTGTCAGCTTCGACAGTTAAGTGCAATTCGGGATGCAAATCGTATCGTTCCGCGAGAATTCTCCAGGCCTGAATGAGTCGACTATGATTCTTATGGGGTCGTCCATTGCTTACGTAGGTGAACGCTTGTTGTTTCACCACCTGACGGTTCCTCGAACAGGCAGCGTTCAACTCTTTGTCATCGTAAAAAGGAATGACTCGGGTTTGTTTTGGCAGAATGGAGTGTTCAGAAATCGCTGCATTACAGATTGCCTTCGTTTGAAAAACCCAATAATCAGACTGATTTCCACGGCGACGAATCGCCGCCCGTAAAATCTGGTAACGAATCCGATCTTTTAGCGAATAGCTTGTCCCTCGGTCGACGCTTGCAAGCAAGTGTGCATTGTGAAAGTAAGTGATCACCTGCGCGTTTGCAACGCGTTGACGTGGAGGGACATTGCCAAAGCACAATAGGGTTCTAGGCTGGAAACTCCGACATTGCTCTTGAAGTAATCGCTGGCGTTTGGAACCTAGCGGGTTGAGTGATTCAACATGGAGAGATGGGCAAGCGTCAAATTCAGAAGCAGCCTTTTCAGAAATCAGAACGCGGACTGACTCACGGTCGAGATGCTTTAGCAAATACTTCAGCAGAACCGTTCCTCCTCCACGCCCTAGATTCGTAGCGTCAACCAGAATTTGGGTACGCTGCTTCTTTTGATTGCCCATACAGTTCACAACAGCCTTAAAACTCGATACAACCGCGCAACATTTCAGGTCAGAGGGCTCACTCAGCTAAAGTCCGATAACTTGGTTCGGTTACAGTCGACACGTGGACTTCTGCCGTTCGGGTTCGAAAGATCACAACTGCAGAAACTGCAATCCAATTGCCTGGAGTGGAAATTGAGACAATCCCGCTCGACTCCATCATTCCAGCGAGCACAAGGTACGCGAATGAAACGAGCACGAGAAATAGCAAAGGATCATTCGGGCGACTTTGCACCCAACCTAGTGCTTGTATCACGACACCAATGTACAACCCACTCCAGATCAACATCGCTGGAAGCCCACACTGGTAGCCAATTTCCAGGTAAGCATTGTGTGCTCTTAAGTCTCCCCTTTCTGAGAGTGGCTCGCCATATCCAACACCAAGAACGGGGTTATCCAACATCTTCTCATAGGCGTATTTCCACAAACGTTCACGATCGAAAAAATCGCCCTTTACCTTCTGCCTTGTTTTGTCGCTCAATAAAAATTGTGCGATCGGATTTCGGGAGTTTAGATTGTTCTCAGCAACATCACGCAACCCATTCGAAACATCAGTTGCGAACAGTGGAATCGAGATTGAGGCAACAAGCATTAGAACCAAGAATACGCCTCGATCCAGAAGCCCCCTCTTGGACAGCTGATACGTCAATAAGCTCAGCAACAAACCAATGAACGCTGTTCGAGCATGAAAATAAAGTGTCGCCAACGAGCCAAGCGAGAAAGAACAAAATGCAACAGCGTTAGCTTTTGGCGGCGGCAATAAAGCGGAGCATGTCATACCGCAAATTGCAACGAAGACAAAATGGCCACACAGTGCGTTGGGATTCCACTCGTTTCGCGTTACGACCAAGAACACCGTGTTGAGTGCTGCGAAAGTCCCCACCGCAGAAAGCAATTCATTTGATGTGAGCGATGAGGCGCGAGAAGCCACCACGAAGAATAACGCTCCCAACAATCCTGCTTTAATGACCGCGACCGGTTCCCCAGACATTACCGCTGAGGCGACCACCAGCACCAAACCAACGAATGCGAGTGTGATCTCGATGCTCCCACGACAGACCCGAAAATACTGGCCGGCGGGGACAAGCAGAAACAAAGCGGCAATTCCGATCGTTACCACGACGCCAGAATAAACATTGGACCCCGTCATCTTACCGACTTGAACACTAAGGGTCTGCAGAAACAAGAATGCTGCGAATGCGATAACATTCTTGAACGACGTCCTGGGATGAGGCTGGTTTTGCACGTTAGATAATTTGGTTCTGCAACAAATCAGGTTCACTGATCAGACGCAACAATCGCAGCGTTCCCAGGCGAAGATGCACCACTCAAATTCGAACATTTGTTCAGGAAGGATCATTCTGCATCCAAGGCGCGTTAGGCCGATCTGCCCCCATGAACCTGTGTCGCATGACATTAGCAAGGTAGCATCCGACGACCCTGGGGGAGATTGACTGGCGATAGACCATGGCATTACGACGCATGCTAGCGAGGGAACTTGAGTCGGCGAGCAGAATGGCTAACTTAGAGGCTAAGTCGGCCACGCTGCCGGAGCGAAAAACCACACCACATTGCCCAAAGTCAACTAAGTCTTTCGACGTCGTTTTGTCACTGCAAATAACGGGTAGTCCCGCCGAAATCGCTTCGTTCACAACAACACCCCAACCCTCGAATCGACTGGGAACGATGCACAGATCCGATTCCAAGAGGATTTCACCGATGACAGCATGCGGCTGTGCCCCAAGCCAACGAATCTGTTCGCCAATCCCGAGCGATTGGGCCAAGTTTTTCAAAGAGCCCAATTCAGCACCATCGCCAATTACGGTAAGCACGAATGGATGATCTTGGACTCTCCCCAATGCTTTTACCAGCACATCGATCCCCTTGCGACGGCCGAATTTCCCTACATAAACCAACTTGACAGCATCGCCGTTTTCTCGTGATGAAGCGTGATGATCTAGTGGCAACCCCTCGCCGGAACTCCACGTCTCAGGTGCCTGGTACATATAGGGGAAGATCAAAGCAGGATCGAAACCCGCTTTCGAATAGTATGCGACGCCCGTCTTGCCCATTGCTAGAATCAATTGAATCGACGAGAGATAACGTCGGGCTAACCAACGCGAACGAAGAGGGCGAAAGAATCCCTTAATCCCCAAGCGAATGCCAGGCTCAACCATTAGCCCCAACCTTGGCATGGAGAGAGACTTCGCACGTTCAAACGCAGAAGAGATCTTGGGATAGGCTTCCAATCCACTGAAGATGTGAATTGCCTGGCTGTTCTCGTCAATCAGAGTCTGAATCTTTTCAAGTGCGTTCTTGCCATCGAGAAACTGCTGGGTGCAATGAAACAAGTTGGGCGTCTTCCATTGAAGCGCTTGACGATCGGTCGAGATGGAGTCGGCCCAAATACAATTCACGGATCCATCCCAAACTTTGGCGAATTCATCGAGCCCACAGGATTGAATATGAGAGGGCATATTCTGCCAAAAAAACACATCCATGACTTAGTCAACCAATATCGAATCTAAAACCGCTGCCAACTGCCCAGCTTGGAACTGACGTGAAAACCTTTCAACCGGGTAACGCTCTTGCTGAAGGAAACGATAGTGTTCAATGCCTAAGGACTCCACAAATTGGAAAAGCTGCTCCTTCCCAGCATTAACGTTCCCAGGTACAGCTGTCCGTCCCAGATTGAAAGAACGCAAAATACGATCTGCTTCACCATTGGATTGCCCCAGAAAAAAGATCGGTTTCTCCATCGCCAAGTAGTCATAAAGCTTGCCGGGAACCGTGCCACGATACTGAGGCTTGTTAGACTGCCATGCAACACAACCATCCGCCTGCTCAAGAACCGCGCGCATCCGATTGGCGGGAACCGCCTGATGGAGTTTCACTGCCCCGCGCTTCACGAGTGTTGTACAAAGCTCTGTTCGCTTTCCAGCGTCACCAAAGACATGGACGAGGATTCGGTTAAAGCGAGAGAATTTCATGTCCCCTATTGACTCTAACACGCTGAAAAAGCTGTCATCGATTCGCCCTCCTCGCAAACCACCTAGATAAACAAGGTTACAGTCACTCGGAGAAAACTGATCGTCAGCCTTAAGGCCAGTCCCAGCCTCCGCCAGATCATTGCGATCAAAACCATTGTGGATCGTATGTAGCTTTGTGTGGTAGTGAAGCCCAAAACGGCGAATCATCTCACGGCGATTAATCCGCGTATTGCAGATAATAGCCTTCGACGCATCAAGGATACTTCGTTCAAATCGTTGATCGGACTTTCGGTGCAGTGCGGATGATGGCCGGTATTCAGGATTCAGCGTAAAATGATCACGAAAGTCTGCCACCCACGGCAAACGATATTTTTTGCTGATGCGTTGCCCGATCAGGTGCACCGAATGCGGTGGGCCACTGCTCATGATCGCGTCGTAATCACCCTTGAGGAAGTTCGGCAATTCTTGACAGACCTGCCGTGACCAAAAGTAATCGGAGTCGATCGGGGCTAAGCGTCCAACAACCCGCCTAATAAAGCTAGTGTGCCGAACGAATTCTCCGATCCTGATAACAGACTCTTGCGGCAGCAACCCCAATTGGCTGTCATCGTGCCAGCGCATCTTCTCTCCAAAATTCCGCGTAACAACCGTTGTCTCCCATTCGTGTTGGCGGAGATAAGCTGCAAACTTCAGAATCCGTTGGACTCCCCCGCCACCCTTTGGCGGAAAGACAGGCGTGATAAGTAATAGTTTACGTGACAAGAGCGACTCTCTTTGGATGCATCCCGATCAAGCGGCTAACTAACAAAAAGGACTGTCACCCAAAACAGTCTGATACAGATTGAGCGTTCGTTTCCCAATCAATTCCCAAGCGAGGGTTTCCTTTACATATTGACGAGAGTCCGCGCCACTCTGGTCAAGTTGCTTGCGATCCATTGATGCCACTGAAACCAAAGCATCAGTCAATCGCCTCAGGTCATTCACGGGGTACACAGTGTACGTGCCTGACTGCAATGACGCCGTCAAACTGTCTAGATCGGGCAGTACGCTATGCTTACCCAATGAAGCCGCCAGGATGGTAGAACCTGAATTCAAAATACTGCGAAATGGCAGTACCACAGCGTCACAGGCACCAAAGTAAGTCGGCACCGCATGTTCCGGAATTCCATCATCACGCACGTGAATTGAAGGAGGTTGATGACGAAGCGAATCCGTAACACGATCCGTTGGATTACCTCCCGCGACAACCAAGTGAGCACCACATCTCTGATGCACAGCTGGAAACACACGGACCAAATCAGTGATGCCCTTGTTTTCCCGCAATGCACCAAAAAACATGAACAGGAAGACATCCGCAGGAATTCCAAGCTCAGCACGACAGGCAAGCTTGTCTGATCGCATCGTGTAAGAATCGATATAGTTCCCATGCGGTATCGTCGAACAGATTTGATCATTTCGCAGACGATAGTTCTTATGCAGTGCGTCACATGAAACGTCATTAAAAACAGTAAACGCATTGATTCGGCTGATCAGCGTCTGAACCAATCGTGTTTCTAGTGCCCTTGGCAAACTGCTATCATGGCTCACAACATTGTGGAACGTGTGCACAATCTTTGCTTGCCTGCCAATCTGCGATAACGCCCAATTTGCATAAAGAGATTTTGCCAAAGTCGCGAC
The DNA here is from genome assembly GCA_007745635.1 of Stieleria bergensis. Lineage (GTDB taxonomy): Bacteria > Planctomycetota > Planctomycetia > Pirellulales > Pirellulaceae > Stieleria > Stieleria bergensis. The sequence continues at coordinate 2,376,638 of CP036272.1, read as the reverse complement.
CAACCCACGTCGGGTTTTGTACAGGGCATGGAGCCAATCAAGATGAAGAATATCGAAGTCATCGTTCCATTGCTGGTAAAACTTCGGTGTTAGTCGAAGCGGTGTCACATCGACGCCCGCATTTGCAACACTTGAAAAAAACTGCTCCTGGTATGGATTTGAACTGGGGCTGTCAAAATACGCGACCTTCACCGATTTAACTCCCCTCCGGGACAGAGTCTCAAAACAAAGTCAACACGATCGGTTCCTGGGAACACGACTTCAAATCTCAGCGAAATCGACGTGAATATTGAAGCTTATAAGTCAGTGCATTGTCTCGCTTGCCGATCTCTCTGGCGGGAGTCCCTGCAACAATCGACCGTTCGGCAACATCCTTCGTAACAACGGATCCCGCAGCAACAACCGCACCGCGTCCAATCGAGACTCCGGGCAAAACAGTGACTCGAGAGGCAATCCAAACATGATCGGCGATAAGCACATCCCCACCGACTGGCGCGTGCGTCTCGGAATTGGGATCATGCTGCAGCGTCCAAAGGTGTGTATAGGGTCCGATATCAGTATCCTCGCCAATGATTAGCGAACCACCGCGTCCATCCAAATGACAGTCTGGATTCACAACGACACGATCCCCCAACTGAATCGACCATGGCGCCATGACTTGAGTGCGAATCCCAACAAATGCATCCCGGCCCACCGCTCCAAAAATCGCCTGCCAGCAGAGGCGTCTCGGTAGCTGGAATGGTAGCCTTCCAACCAAGACATTGAACATGCCTGTGACGATTCCTTTACCGCGTTTTAGCATTCAAACTCTCGTCCCATTCCTATTGAAATCGCAAGCAACTCTGAACAGTTCGCGAATCGCCTGTATCACGTAAATCGCCCAGCAATGCCGTTTCTTATCAAACGCCAAACCGCCAAGGGCTCCGCCATTCTCAACCGAACTGACACTACGAAAGCCATGCAAATCGCCCCAACGCCAATTGAACTAGCGATCACAAAATTCATCCACCGTGCTTCTGTATCGGGGATGATCATGAGTATTCCGGCAGCCGGAACGCCAATGCCAACCAAGATCAAGCCACAGTTCAATAAATCATCTCGCTGATACCAGGCGAAATGATTCGAATCACGCCGAAAAGTAATCAGCGCGGCCATCGCAGCGTTTAAACACGGATTGAGAAAAACGATCACAACAGCCGACAACAATCCGAATGCTGGAATCATGAAATACGCGGCAAGCCCGCAAGCCACCTGGACGAACGAAAGTAGATTGTATTGCCCAATAACCTGACCATGTGAGACGTTCATCTTCCGGTAAATCATGCCTGGTCCAGCGAAGAACGTGCCGAAGCTCAACAACATAAGTACTAAGTACGTTTCCCAAACATGAACGACCGAAAACCGCTCACTCAGCCAAAGAAACTTTAGTCCCGGATACCCTGCGGCAAGCCATGCTAACAGCATGAAGCAAGCAGCAACCAGGAAGACTCGGAGAGCTTCTCGAGTTAGTTGCAACGTCCGCTGACTATCCTTGGCTACTGCTGCGGAATAGTGATTGAAGAACACCACTGAAACCGGTCGCGAGATAAGCGAATTCAATCGAGAGAAAATCCGACGTGCGTAAGTGAAAATAGCCAGACTGCCCTGAGGCAATGTAGACAAACCAGACGTCAACGCAATGGAATAGAGCTGGGTTACAATCACATAGCTAGAAATTGACGGCAGTGACCGAAGCAATTGACGGAAACTAATGGTACTGTCCCAAAACACGAAGGAATGCCGATAGCCCGCTTGATGAGCCAAATACACCATCGCGCAAACCATGATGATGCTCCCTGTCCACAGGCCAAGTACCATTGACCAAGCATTTAGCCAGTACGCGCCGGCCACAATTAGCGTTAGGCTCGTCGCAACGCTCGCTAACCGAATCACCTCCTGCCGCACAAATCGTTTTTTTGCCGTCAAGTAGCAAGTCAACAGAGACTGTAAAATCTGCAACGCGGTCAATGGAATGATTGCTCGAAACATTGCGATAGCAAGTTGCTGAGCGGAAGAGTCAAACCCCGGGACCAGCAGTGGAATCAACCAGTCAGCAAACAAAAAACCGACCAAGGAAACGCAGGCTGCCAAGCTGACCATCCAATTCATTAAAACGGTGAATAATCGAGCGCCTACCAACTCTCCTCGATCACGCACTAAGCGATGAAACAACGGCGTCACAACCTCCGTCACCTGCCCCGTTTGCATCAAGAGAACAAGACTCTGATAAAAGGTGGACGCAGCAAAGTAGACCTCAATGCCGATGCTAGTTCCAAACAATCGGCCAACGACAAAAGCCTGGCCAACGCTCAATACAAGCACCAGCGTGTTGACGAGGCCCAACTGGCCGACAGACCGACCGGCAGATGAAATGACTCAGGCTCCCCTAACAAGCATACGGCAAGTCAATCGTCGCAATTCAATCCGCATAACGCGCCAAAGTTCGATCGCAACTTAAAGTGCCCAACATCATGATGACAACCAATCTGATAGCTGCCGACGCAAACGCGTTTCCTGCTCGGCAATCCGTTTCAAATCGATCCGTGACGCTTTACCATTCAGGTCAAAACATGCGTTTGCGATTCGCTCGCCAGAGGAGGATGCAGGAAGTACAGAAGTGTTAGAAAACTCTTCTGCCGCGAACCTAATTTTGGGATGCAATTCAATCCCGATCGTTGGCACTCCCAGCATTCCCCCAATGTACGTGCCATGCATTCGTGCGGTCACCAACGTATTGAAACATGCAAATTTTCGATATACATCGTCAAAATTCATTGTCTCCGGGTCCCAACGCCAAATCTGACTCCCTGCGGGAAGCATTTCAAGTGCGGCATGATCATACTGAGGCTGAAACGACAGCCAATGCACGTCAACTCCTCGATTCTCCAATATCTGAGCAGCATGCCTCATCGCTTCTAAATATCGGTTCCCAACATCACCAAACCTAAAACTGCGAACAAGCATTCCCACAGCATTTGGCTTCCTGTCAATCTCCTTTGCTAACTCACGAAGACGACTTGCTTCTAGTAGCGACAAATCAATCGATAAAGAATTCTGGCCTTTACAAACCTGAGCGGCATGCTTGAACGACTCATGATCTCTGACAGAAAGCCAGTCGTGATATTTCAAGCGATGCAGCGCCACGCGTTTCCCTTCGGTCGTAGCAAACGGTCCAATACCGATACCGATTGATGCGTACCGAGTGCCAATCATTCGTGGAAAACCGAACCGAACGGTATCCGAGATACGTTTTCGCAATCGATACGCGGGGCTCATTGACGTTCGATAATCAAACACAGTCCCCCCTCCCGCAAAAAGGACTTTGTCATAGCGTCCCCAAATCAAGCGATGTGCACTGCGGGTCATCGGTACGATGTTGTCAAAACCAGTAACAAGACGTGGCAAATAGCCTACACCTTGTGCATCACTGGCCAGATCAATCTTACCTTGGTAACCTAAGTCTCGACACAGGCGGCACGCCAGCGAGACCAAGAGGTCATCGCCGAAATTACGATGCCCAAAGTATCCGTAAAGTAGTAGACTCAAAACGCTGGTCTCATCACTGCAGAAACGCAGGCACGATATCGGAACGCAAGAAACACTCTATTGAACATCCAGTCTCAAGGAACATTCTTCCAAACAGGCAGGAATTGATCCCCAGCCTTCCAAAGACACCAGAGACACGACATAAGGACTATCGCTGCGCTCCAACAATGACTTCCTCAATCTCGCAACAGCATTGCTCTTCCCAGTTTTCATGATCTACGCCAGAGATAATCCAATGGTAAAGCATGCTGGAAAAGTCAAACGCACGCTCATCAAAAAGGTTTTGGACGGAAGCCTTCGTAGCAAGACTTTTAAAAGAGTCGACGTTTGTCACCTTTAAGGTCAACTCTGGACGAGCCAGAAAAGTTGATTTCAGGTGATCATAGGAGGAAATCTTAGTAAGGGCTGGAAATTCATCTCTGTATTGCAACTCTAGCTGCAGCACCGGCAAACCGTATGCAGCTGAATCAAGTGCAAATGTCGTCCCCAAATTAATCACACCATCAGCCTGGCGTAGCTCTTGGAGACGCACTTCGTTATAAAGTTCTGTTAGTTGATACGTATTTGAGCAGGGCCGATTGTACGCGCCTATCGATACATTAGAACAATGCATCTTTAGCCTAGAAAGCTCACCTTCAACAGAATTGGGTTTGGGTTTAACGTTCAACTTCAATCCTGCCTGCTGCAGCGAGCGAGCAAGCATTTCAACGAACCGAATTTCCTCCTCGAATTGCCCTCGTCCCGAAGTGGAGCAGAAGGTCATCGGATACAAAAGCTGTTTGATTCCTGGACGATCAGACAAGGAGTTACGGCAAGCTTCCAATGCATAGGCTAGCTTCGTTGGATAACCTATCTGCACATTTTGATCGCCCTGATATTCCTGCCATGCATTTGCCGTTTCAGAATTCCAGGTAATTACCAGATCGGAAGTAAATCCCAGCGGGTCCTTTGAGGGATGATCCCAGCTTTCCATCACTGAAATTACTTTTGTTCGTCGATTGGTGAAAATGAGGCGTTCAGTTGGTCTCGTGACAACGATGACCGCATCTTCGGCGAAACGTTTTGAGACGAAACAGCTGACTAGACGTTCCAACCTTCGGTTATAGAATCGCGGTTCGCATCCTGCAAATAGGAGTCGAAGGAAGCGATTAGACATCCACTTAATTGCTGATGGCTTTCCGGCTCTTGAAACCGCTGTTTCGCTAATCCATGAAGCCGTCGCTGCAGATCGAAGTCGACGCTGGAGCGCGCGTGCAAATCGCTGCCCCTGCAGCACCACAGCACTATCCCTAATGGCAACCTCAGAAGGGAGCAACGCCGCAACAGAGTCGTGAATTTCAAGCGGAAGATAACATGTCACATCATGGCCACGGGCGACGAGTCGGCGAATAAGGTCACTCACCGCATGTAGCTTGACATTTGTATCAACGTAGCAAGCAATTGAAGACATTTATTCAACAACCAGCAATTTTAAGATCTCTCCCAAACCAACGAATCTCCCGATGAGAACTGGAACCTCATCGCTATCTACCGGACCAATGCGATCAATTTTTCGGCGAGAAATACTTCAGTGCGATCCAGTGACTCGTAAGTGTTCCCACCGACATGCGGGGTCATGACAACTTGTTGTGGAGACAGATTTAACAAGCGAGGTTCTATCCCACGCATTTCCTGCTCGTTGGCGATAACGTCTAACGCAGCGCCAGCAATCCAACCGGCTTCCAGTGCATGGCATAGTGCCTGCTGATCAACCAATTCACCTCGAGCCGTGTTTATGAAAAGACAATTCGGTTTTGCAATTCGAAACTGCCTTTCACCGATCATGCCGTGATTTTCGGGAGCACCGTTGACATGCAAGGACACAATATCCGATCGCTCAAACACTTGGTCCAGGGTAACCACAGGAAAACCATCCATAACATCTCCCTCGGACAGACCTGCCGAATGAACGATAACGTTAGCTCCTAGAGCCTGAAAGTAGCTTGCCGTAATCGCGCCTAAACGACCGTATCCAATGATGCCAACGGTGCTTTGATATATCTCATGACCTCGGAATTGATTGCGATCCCAGTGACCATTCATACAATGTCGATGAGCGTCAGGAATACCTCGCAACTGGGCAAGACACAGACCGATGGTGTGCTCTGCTGTCGCTCGAATTTCACGCAAGAAGTCGACTTCGCCGCGCAACGATAACACGGCAATGCCCCGATCAGCGGCGGCGTCCAGATCAAGATGATTCAGGCCCGTCGTATTGGTCGCTACAGCTTTTAGGCGTGTGGCAACCGAAAGAACTTCTGCATCAATCATGTTCCTCAATCGGACCCACAGATAATCATACAGAGCAACGTTTTTCAACAACTCCTTTCGGCACAAGTCTTGAGCATCGACGTCGAACATTGTCTCTAGCAAGGCAAACGCTTTCTCGCTAAACCCCTCGCTTTCGGCAATCAGTAGTTTTGGCTTATCAGACACGGACACTTTCTTATCTACCCCGCTGCTCGACCGGGAAAACGTTGCGGGCCAAGCTTGAGTAACTGCTCGACAAGAAACAGATCAAAAGGCGAATCGACGTTCAACGCACGTTCGATCGGAATCAACCACCCCCGACAGTCGTTTCCTTTAAGCGAATCCTGCTGCATCAACACCTCGCTACGAGTCACGTAAACCGACCCGTCGCGCAAGTAGTAGGGAGGCAAATCCTGACGACGCTGCCCTTCGAAAGCCTCGGCAAATTCAGGATCAACAACCCGCCCCATTGCATCAATCCTTTTCATTCGAGCTGGATGACGCTCACCTACGTCGCTGAATCCGATCACGGAGTCCGCCCCCGTTTCTTGCAACAAACCAATCGCCCCATCAATATCAGATGCCAAGCGAAGTGGGTTGGTTGGCTGCAGAGTAAAGACCGCGTCGTAGCTCTGGCCTTGCTGGGCAAGCGTTTCAACGACATGTTTGAGGACCGGAATCGTTGGCGTGTCGTCTTTTGCGAGATGCGCTGGTCGGACAAATGGAAACTCGAGCCCCAGTTCCTGACCTGCAATGGCAATCTCGTTCGAATCGGTTGACAAGATCGTACGCGTGAGCAATTGACTCGCCGAAACCGCCTCCGCGGTATATCGCAACAATGACTTGCCTGCCACTTCGACGAGGTTTTTGTTGGGGATTCCCTTGGAGCCCCCACGAGCGGTGATGATTCCCAGAACACGCATTAGTAGGTCAATCGCTTGATAACAGAGAGCGAGCAACGAAGTAGTCTGCTGGCAATTTCGATTCCAGCCTGACCCGTCCCATAAATTGGTGCAGATTCATAGTGCCCATGCACCAGCTGACGATCGATCGCATGACTGACTTGCGCACAATCATATCCGCAGTCGATGACGTTGGGGCCGCGTTGGCGTCCGGATTGTCTGGAGCCGATATTGACGACGGGGACTCCTAAGTATGCACACTCGCGAATGCCTACACTTGAGTTCCCAATCAAACACCGACTGTTGATTAGTAGTCGCAAGAAATCATGCGGCGCCATGTTCTTGAAGAAGTGAAATCTGTCAGCATCATTTCGCTCCCGAAAACTGCGAATCCCCGAACTCGTCCCATCGGCACCCGCATCCACATTGGGCCAGAACCAAAGTACGGGTAGATCCAATTTGGCGACAGCCTGAAGCGTTTGTTCTACATGATCGCGCGATGACTGGTATTCCGTGGTCACTGGATGTTGCATGACGACCACGTAACCAGCCGACAAGTCCTGCACGCGCCCGACGCCACCATACTTCTTAAATGGATCAAAGTCTAAGGCAGGAGCAGCAGCGACCTCAGCGGCCAAATCAATCGAAGGGCAGCCCGTGTTGAAGACGGCTTCGGGCCTCTCGCCCAGACGAACGACACGTTCTTTGGCACTTTCACAGGCCACCAAGTGAATATCGGCGAGCTTTGTGATCGCATGACGCACCTTTTCGTCAATCGATCCCGTCACCTCGCCCCCTTGAATATGAGCCAAGGGGATGTTCATGTACGAAGCAGCGATCGCCGTTGCCATGGTCTCGTAACGGTCAGCAATCGTGACCACAACGTCCGGAGCGAGATTCAAAAACGCGGTCGACAACTCGATCACTCCCATCCCCGTCGTCTTGGCCATCGAAGTGGGATTCTCTCCCTCCAACACCATAAAGACGCGTTCAGCAATCTGAAAACCATCGCTCTCAACCTGTTTCACAACGCTTCCATAACGATCAAGTAAAGCGGATGCAGCGATCACTAACTGTAGCGTCAATTCGGGGTGATCATCGATCGCACGAAGAGCAGTCTTGATTCGACTGTAACTTGGTCGCGCAGTGACAACGACGCAGATTTTTCGGGGTTCCATAGTTTTCCGAAGGCTAGTTCCTAAACCGGGCACGCCAGCGAGCGTTACTCGAAATCCTGATCACTGAAGTAATGATCCTGATCAACATCAGTCATCAATCGCTTGCCGATGATCGACTGAAAACGCTCTGCAGGAATTCCATCTCCTGGCTTCTTGTATTCCAAATCCGTCGCCTGCAAGACCTGTCCGGCTTTGAGGCGGCGTGCTGAAACGATGCTCTTGCTAAACAAAACTCGAGTGTCCTTGAACTCATCGGCCAACTGATCTTTATCGATCGACACTTGACTCGCCCGCCAAAGATCATCGGTGGCCTGCACCAGTTGCTTGGTCTGGGGGAATGTCAGACTCGCTTTGGAATCAGGTCCAAACTGTTGCTTGGAGTACACCACATGAAACTCAAGGAACGTGGCTCCCAAAGCCACTGCTGCAATGCTTGCAGTCACCTCGCCACTATGGTCGCTCAGGCCAACAGGACATCCATATCGAGATTGCAATTCACCGATCACATTCAGTCCCCATTTTTCCGGGGGACAGGGGTATGCTGTCGTGCATTGAAACACGACCAACGGATTGCCATGCTTGGTGATGATCTCCACTGCTTGGTCAAGGTCGCGCCAGGAGCTCATTCCGCTGGAAAGGAGAATCGGCTTGCCAGTCTCACACATCATCGTCAGCATGGGAAGATTGGTGATTTCTCCAGAAGCTACTTTCCAGGCAGCAACCTCACTATCTTCCAACCACTCAACGGCGCGGTTGCTAAAAGGCGAACTTAAAAATTGCAAACCAACCTGCTGACAGTGCGAGGCAAGATCACGCCACTGTTCCAACGTGAATGATGTCCGCTGCCAGTAGTCGTAGCGAGTTTCATCTTGAGGAAACACCTTGACACGAAACTGCTCTCGAGCACTGCTTTCCTGGTCTGCTAGGTGTGTCTGAAACTTTACCGCAGTCACTCCGCAATCAGCCGCCGCATCGATATAGGAGTGAGCCATGCCCAAACTTCCCTCGTGCGCCAAGCCAACCTCAGCAATGGTTGTGATCGATTCGAATAGCTTTTGCATAAGTCAGATCCGCCAATGAGTACCAATCAGGCTTGCATCCATGATGCGATCAAGTTCCGCGATCAGCCAGCTGGTGGAGGTAGGTGGCGTAGGGGGTGGCGGCGTAGGGGATGGCGGATTGGAGCAGTTGCTGGTGGGTGATCCAGCGGTTGCGGTAAGCGATCTCTTCTAAGCATGCTACTTTGAAGCCTTGGTTGTGCTCAATCGCTTGCACAAACTGAGTGGCTTCGACCAGTGCATCGGCGGTCCCGGTGTCCATCCATGTGTAGCCACGTCCTAATACTTCGACCGACAACTGATCCCGCTGCAAGTATTGCCGATTGACGGACGTGATTTCTAACTCGCCACGTTGCGACGGTGTGACCGTCTTGGCAATCTCGATCACGTCGTTGTCATAAAAGTACAGTCCAGTGAGCGCTAGGGCGGAGCGGGGGTCCGACGGCTTTTCTTCAATCGAGATCGCCTTCCCATCAGCATCTACCTCCACCACCCCAAACTGCTCTGGAGAGCTAACTTCATAACCAAACACTTTGGCTCCCCGGTGCGTCTGTGCCGCGCTAATCAGTTTCGGTGACAGCCCCTGGCCGTAAAACAGATTGTCACCCAATATCAAGGTCACACTGCAATCATCGAGAAACGGCTCCGCGATCAAAAAGCTCTCGGCAATGCCCCGAGGTGAAGCTTGGGCCGCATACTGCAAGTTGACCCCAAAGCGGCTGCCATCACCAAGTAGCCGCTGAAACGCCGGGAGATCCTGCGGCGTTGAGATCAGCATGATGTCCTGAATCTGTGCCAGCATCAGGACCGAAAGCGGATAATACACCATCGGTTTATCGTAAACAGGTAGCAGATGCTTATTGACTCCCAGCGTCAACGGAAACAGTCGCGACCCAAGACCACCGGCAAGTAAAATCCCTTTGCGTTTCATCATTGCGTTCAAGTCAATACAGGTTGGCGTTCGCACCTTCTTCAGTCTAGCCGCTGCCCACAAAAGGATCCTGCAACAATCCGTATGCACACGTTTTCAGGTGCAGTGTCACACAACGGGGCGTTCCATGACTTTGCAAATTCGCTTGGTTGCTGTGGCCCATCGGATGTGCACCCCAGCGGTGCGTCACCGCTGGGCATCCAAGAGATAAAGTGTCTTGAGCTGTTCCCGTAACCGTTTACTGGCTGGAGCAGACTTCAGAACCAGTTCGGCATGCGCGATCGCCTCTGGAATCCGCTCCGCCTGTTGCATCATCTTCAAAAATGAAACATGTGTGTTCACATCCGCGCCACCTTCTTCAGCCAACTGATTCGCACTGGCAATGGCCAACTCTGGCTCTTCCAAGAAGAAGCCCAGCTGAACCCGGCTCTTCAAGCATTCAATCCTTTCCTCCAGCCCGTCGGCCTGATCGACTTGCAAGGCCTGGAGGCTGGCCGCTAAGAACGATTGATATTGCCCCCGCAGGGTCGGCGTTTTTGCAATCAGGCCAAGAATCTGCTGCACTGCCTGACGACGACATTCAAGTTCCAGAGGGATGATCGCATCAAGCTCAAGCGTTGGATGAGCCACACTTTGCTCAATCGCCTCCCGCACGTACCTTGGCTCGATGATCAGCGCTCGCCCCATTGCCTGCTGCGCCAAGTCAAATCGTTTGGATCCAAGTGCAAGGTCGGCAAGGTCCATCAACGGCCGAGCCGTCCCTTGCTGAAGCGATAACAGTTGCATTAACGCCAACTCGGAAAGCTCGGCGTCCCGATGGTAAAAGTCCAAGCACACCAGTGTCACGCGAGCTTGCAAGTCCAGCGGCCTGACTCGCAGCGTTTGACACGCCCATTGAACGGATTCGCGATACCCGCCGCTGGCGAGCGCAAAGTCAGCTCCGACGTCCACAGTTTCCGGCCACTGATCACTTTGCAGCCGACGCGTTTCCAGGCTGGACTGCCGATACAGAGGGATCATCTCTGGGAGCGAGACATCCAGCGTCGAAAGTTCCGCGAACCGCGTTTTCTGGAACGCCATCACGCTAAGCAAATTTGCCAGCTCCGGTTCGTGTCGCCAAAGCGAATCGTTACTTGCCAGAATCGTTGCCTGATCATAGAGCTCCGAAAGCTCAGGCGGGGACAACTTGGCGGTCTCGTACTTCAACACTTGATCTCGATACTGAAACTCAGCCCAGGCGTCACGACGCATGCCGACCAGCACCAATGCCACCACCAACGAAGCAAGCACCATCGGCGTTAATGTGACACTTCGTTGGCGCCATGTCGTTGCTGGCTTTGTTTCCCGTATCGAATCTGACCTCCCAGCACTACGTTCATCTTGCTGGCCAAACGCCCAAGCTCTGGAATAGCATGCAGCGACTAGCAGACAGAGCAAAACCAAATTCGCTGGAATGATGGCACCAAAGTCAAAGCACTGGGAAACAAGCGTGGCTCCAAACGCATACGCGGTCATCGCACACAAGCCTTTATCAAGTGCCTGTTCGGACCTTCCTAAACGGAAAATCGCTCCCGCAACCAAGGCGATCATCATCAGAATGACGAGGACACCCACCACACCGAGTTCCACCACCAGCTCGATGTACATGTTGTCAGCGTGCTGAAACCATAATCCGCTGCTCTCTGTTTGATAGGGCAGGTTGGCATCAGCGTAACTGCCCATCCCAGCCCCGGTCGGGGCGTAGGCCCAAGCCGCCACCAGAGCATCCTGCCAATGCGGCCAACGAGAATCTTCTGTCAAAATGCTAGCATGCTTGAGGTCGCCGGTTTCAAAACGGTCCAAGGTCGTTGGACGACTCCAGCCCGATGACACCATGGAGACCAGCACCACCAACAAGATGCAAGCGCCCGTCAACACCCAGCCAATGCCACCAATGCGAATCATCGCTAACATGCAAGCGAGTCCAGCAAGGGCGGCTAACAATCCCGAACGCGACCCACAATAGACCAAACCGCAGGCGCAGGCGACGACGGCAATGGCCCCAAGAATCAATCGCCAACGTGTGATGACTGCCAACAGATCAATGCCTTGCCACGGCACTCCGCTGCGCCGCATCTGAGCGATGCGCTGCAACTCGACGACAACCAATCCGAACCCCGCGGCCAAGCCTAGATTTATGTGCAAGGCAACGTGGTTACGATTCACAAAGGCCCCAAAGCCTGTGTCTCCAGCGGCCCCCGTTGCCGAACGGATTCCGAACTCGGGCGACCACACCGTCAAGCCTGCGTAAGCCAGGTGTGCACCAACCACGGACACCACTCCGACCAGCATCCAGTCCAATCGACGCCGATCGATAAAGAAGTGGCTGGCCAGGATTGCCAACGGAATCAGAATGGCAATCCAACGCGCCCAGTGAGCGCTGGCCCAAGGCATCACACTGAGATAACTGACGGGTTGCGAATCTCCGTGCGTCCCCTTATCGGCAGCCAGCAGCAAGGGCTCAGACCAATCCTGGTAACAACTGGCCACTCCAGGTGACAGCCAGCGAAGCACATCGATGGACACGGGCAAGCATTGCAGTCCGGCATACGCCGCCCAAATCACCAGCGGCAAAATCCCTAGCAACAGACGTCCCAAGGGCAGACTACGCTGAAATGCGGCGGGAAGGGCCAAGACGGAAGCGACAACAATCACGATCCCGGCCAGATACTGCGACCATCGCAGGACACCCCCGAAATCAATGGCCAAATACAGTGCCATGCCGAAGGCCAGTGCAATTGCCAATGCAGATGCACGATTGATCCAAGCCTGCCTAGCCATGACGAACTGAATCGCAAGAGCAAGGAGTGATCAATCTGACAGGTTCAGTAAGAGCGTGAATTTGCACAGCACAATCGACACCGAACAACCGACACACTCCGGCATCGCTGCAACGTCTTTGATGAGGCAAGTGAACCAAGCGTTAGGCGCCGGCCAGTTTAACGGCTTCGCTCTTGGCAAGTTCCAGGTCGTGATCGACCATCAGCTGTGCCAATTCCTGGCAACTGGTTTTAGGCTCCCAGCCCAAAGCATTTTTGGCTTTGCTGCAGTCGCCTAACAACAGATCGACTTCGGTCGGGCGGAAGTATCGTGGATCCGTTTCCACGTATTCGTTCCAGTCCAAATCCAAATAGCTGAACGTGTAATCCAGGAACTGGCGAATGGTGTACGTTTCGCCTGTTGCCAGCACGTAATCATCGGGCGTGTCATGTTGCAGCATCAGCCACATGCCGTAGACGTAGTCCTTGGCATAACCCCAGTCACGTTTTGCATCCAGGTTCCCCAGAAACAGTTTCTCCTGGAGCCCCAATTTGATCCTTGTCGCGGCGCGTGTGATTTTGCGAGTGACGAAGGTTTCGCCACGACGAGGCGACTCGTGATTGAAGAGAATGCCATTGCAGGCGAACAGACCATAAGCGTCTCGGTAGTTGACCGTCTGGTGAAACGCATAGACTTTGGCACAGGCATAAGGTGACTGAGGCCGAAACGGGGTATTTTCCGTTTGTGGTGTCTCAAGCACATCACCAAACATCTCACTACTGGAGGCTTGGTAAACGCGAACCTGCTTTTGACGATTCAGTTGACGAGCCGCTTCCAAGATATTCAGAGCGCCAACCGCGGTGGTCTGCACTGTGTAGACGGGCACATCAAAGGAGACCCGCACATGACTTTGTGCACCCAGGTTATAAATTTCGTCTGGCTGGATGTCCAAAACCAAGTTGGTGATATTTTGCCCATCGGTCAAATCACCGTGATGCAAGAAAAGCTTGGCATCACGATCGTGTGGGTCAACATAAATGTGATCGATGCGATCGGTGTTGAACGAACTACTTCGTCGCACGATGCCATGCACTTCATAGCCTTGTTCGAGCAACAATTCGGCCAAGTAAGAACCATCCTGACCAGTGATGCCAGTAATCAGAGCTTTCTTGGTCTCGGTTGAAGATGCTTCCATGGTATTCGCCAATCCTGAAATGACTGCTAAACGAGGCGTGCGTCGTGCCGCCACCGACGGTTCATTCTGCCCATCTTACCCGATCGAACCGAGGGCCAAAATACGAGATGCTAGACCGATCGCAAGATTCCAGAACTTTGCGATTTGCAATAGTCTTGATAGGTCGCCTTGATTCCTTCCAGTAATCCTATCGTGGGTTGCCACCCGGTGGACGTTAAGACCGCAGTGTCGGTCCGCTTGACGGGCGTCCCATCGGGTTTGCTCAGATCGTTCTCAACGCGACCTTCAAATCCCGTGACTTGGGCAACCAAGTGGGCGAGTTCTCCGATCGAGATATCCTTTCCAGTGCCAACGTTGACTAGGTTGGGCGGATCGGGCAAAGTCACCAAATGCAAAAGAGCCGAAGCCAAATCGTCAACGTGCAGGAACTCGCGCCGCGGCGTACCGGTTCCCCAAATGGTAACCGCTTCATCACCGCGTCGAGCAGCCTGATCAAATCGCCGAATCAGTGCCGGCATGACATGTGAGTTTTCGGGATGATAATTGTCACCCGGACCATACAAGTTGGTTGGCATTGCCGAATGAAACAGCACGCCATATTGCTGGCGATAGAACTGGCACAGCTTTAATCCAGCGATTTTTGCCAGTGCATACGCTTCATTGGTGGGTTCTAAAGGTCCCGTCAGCAAGCAATCCTCAGGCATTGGCTGTGGGGCATGCTTGGGATAGATGCACGTGCTACCGAGAAACAAGAACCGTCCGACGCCCACTTGATGGGCGGCTTGGATCGCATTGCCTGCCATCGCAAGGTTCTGATAGATGAACTCAGCAGGATAAGTGTCATTGGCCTGAATGCCACCCACCTTGGCGGCAGCAAAGATCACGACGTCGGGCCGTTGCTGTCGAAAAAAGTCTTCGACGTCTTGCTGACGCGTCAAGTCAAGTTCACTGCGGTCAGCAGTGATCAAATCGGCATCAGACAATCCTCGCTGCTTTAACAAGCGAACGAGCGCTGCGCCAACCATGCCACGATGGCCGGCAACATAGATCCGTCCCGTTGGAAGTTGTCGTTGGTTCATCACGTCTAAGTCATTGCCATCCTTGGCAGGCCCAAAAAGAGTTGGCGTACCAAGTTGCCAACAACTCGTTGCCTAAAACCCAATCCCGTAATAGTCGAACCCAAGTTGCCGAAGGTCCATGTCTTTCAGGACATTGCGTCCGTCAAAGACAAAGGCAGGCTTTTTCATCACTTGGTGCACGGCTTGAAAGTCAACATCAGCGAACTCGTCCCACTCCGTCAAGACCGCGATGGCGTGAGCATCGGTTGCTGAAGGTAAACAGCCATCGGCAAAGCGAACGTTCTCTTCGATCGCTGCCTGGGCTTGCTCGCTGCTCATCGCACCCTGATCGGTCAAAGCCCACATCAAGTCGCGTTTGATCTGATCTTGCGGGACTTTAGGATCGTAAATGTCCAGTCGTGCTTTTTCCAATAGCAGATCTCGGCAGACATAGATCGCAGCTGACTCACGCGTGTCGTTGGTATCTTTCTTGAAGGCGAACCCCCAAATACCGATCTTTTTGTCCGAGACCGTGTTGAACATGGTGCGAAGGATTCGCGTGACGAACCGACGTTTCTGATAGTCGTTCATCGCAACCACTTGTTCCCAGTAATTGGCAACTTCCGGAAGCCCGAAGTACTCGCACAAATACACCAGGTTCAAAATGTCTTTCTGGAAGCAGCTGCCTCCAAAGCCAACACTGGACTTCAAGAACTTGGGACCAATCCGCGAGTCCGTTCCGATGGCGCGAGCGACTTCATCGACATCGGCTTCGGTCGCTTCGCATAATGCACTGATAGCATTGATGGATGACACACGCTGCGCGAGGAAGGCGTTGGCAGTCAACTTTGAGAGCTCGCTGCTCCACAGGTTGGTGGTCAGCAGTCGTTCGCGAGGCACCCAATTGGCGTAAATGTTCACGAGGGATTCGATGGCATTGGCACATTCACCGCCGATCAGGACTCGGTCCGGAGCCAGCAGGTCATCGATCGCCGTGCCTTCGGCCAAAAATTCGGGATTGGAAAGGACTTGGAAGGATGCCTTTGTTTCACCACTGGATAGGATTCGCTTCACTGCCTCGGCGGTTCGCACGGGCAACGTTGACTTTTCAACCACAATCTTGTGGCCCGTGGAAACACGAGCAATCTGTCGTGCACACTTCTCGACATATTCCAAGTTAGCCGCGCGCCCCGCTCCGACGCCGAAGGTTTTTGTGGGAGTGTTGACGGAAATGAAGACCATTTCGGCCTGATCAATTCCCTGATCCACATTGGTCGAAAAGCTCAGATTGCGCCCGCGAGCCTCTTTGACGATTTCGTCCAAGCCGGGCTCATAGATGGGCAACTCATCTGAATTCCACTGGGCAATTCTCTGTGGATTGATGTCAACAACGGTGACGTCAATCTGAGGGCATTTGTGAGCAATCATGGCCATCGTGGGGCCGCCAACATAACCGGCACCAATGCAGCAAATGCGCTTAATCTCGGTCGGAATCGCCTGTGTGTCAGACATAACTAACGAAAAGCCTTCTAAGGAACGATCTGTGGGGATCAGAATGACAGGAAATTGCCACCATCACGCAACTATAGAATAGTTTCAAAATGGTGGGCGCAAACCCCCACAGAAAGCCACTCTACTCGGCAACCGTTTCCGAACCGATGGGCTCCAACTGACAATCATCCAGTTTGACGCTGACGCCATGGTCCATGAAGTGCACCGACACAATCAGTCGCGTTTCCTGATCACGGCGAAGGACTTCGCCTTCATAACCTGCAAAGCTACCGTTCTTCACTCGCACGCGCTGGCCGGGCTCCAAACGCTCTTCGACCGATAAAGGAGCACCAAACTGAATCAGGTCACGAATCTGTCGCAGATCGGCAACCAATCGCTCAACCTGAATGACCTCTTCGTGCTTGATCACATAGCCTGTGCAAACCGCTTCATAGCGAGCTTCATTGTCGCCACACACAAACACATAGTTGCCAAACAAAGGCACGTAGCTTGTGCGAACACGTCCCGACGGCGATCGGTAACGTTGAGTAATCTGAGGCGCGTAGTGAGAGACTCCGACGGCACGCAGAATTCGCATCAATTGCTTTTCCTGACGTGACTTCGTCCGCATCAACCACCATGACTGGGATTCCACTTCTGGATCATCCAGCATGCCTTCGGGAAACTGATCAGGTTCTTGAGCGAGAATGGGCAAAGCAGAACTCTTCGATCGGGAACGGCGAGAAGTGGATTCAGCAACGGGATCGAATCCAACCGCCGATGCGAGGTCGAACCGTTTGAAAGCACCGAGACGCAGGCTCCAGCCAAGCAATCACAGGCTCGATGGCAGTCGATTTCTACCGTACCGTTATCGGCTACTCCCAGCTACCGATACAGCGAGACTGGCAACTTCGATAGCTAGACTGCCCTCACGGTCCCAGCCATGACTTGGCTCGGCGCGGACTTCGTCCACTTGGGTGACACGGTGTTTCAAAAACACCCTGACAACTCTTGCGAAGAAACCCACTGGTTCCCCTGCCGATCACAGCCCTAAAACCCACCCGATGGGTCAGCAGAGCAAGCAGAAGAACACGTGCACTTAGCCAGCATAATCCACTTAATGAATCCAACAGGTCTAACCCTGAGGGTTTTCCCATCGGCAATATTTGGAACTCGATTGAACCCAATTGATGACAGTCAGTGAAGCAATGGCAATTGGTTAAGATGCACCGAAACAAGCGATTGTTCCAAGCGAACGCCGTAAGCTGTCCATGACGATCTGCTTCAGCAATAACGCCCTTGGAGGTAACCGAGTCCCCTCCTCAGACAATGTCTGATATGAGAGCCCCCGAATGGCTGGGTCGCGACGCGGGATGCTAACCAATCGCATGCATGAGCATGGCTTGAAGACGCTGTCACGCGTTCGGCCGAGCACCAGTGGCTAGGAGCATCAACCAGGAAGCCACTGCAGGGCTTTCGCCTGGGAACAACCGCACGACGTTGCAACTTGCTTTCGAAGACAAGACAACGCAAGGCACACGTTAAGCAACACACGTTTGCCCTAACCGCCGCGACACCTCATCGGCATCCATCAAAGAATCGATGGTTCGTGGCCTTGCGGCACAAGACTAGTGCAGCGTTCAAGGACTTTGCTTGACACCGCTGGCGAGGAGAAGCGTCACGTCAAGGCGTCAATGCGGGGTCTGTTGCAATGCTCGCTGGAACAGCACTTTCTGACTCTTGCGTTTCACGTCCCAGAGAAGCGGGCTTTGGAACCACTTGTTGTGGGCTCGCCTGAAGACTGATGATTTCGCGGTCCAACTTGGCGATCACCGAATGGATCTGAGCTTCCATCTGGCCCAGCATGGAACACACATTCGAGAAACGTTCGGACAGATCCGTGCGATCGGCATCCGCCACCATCGTCAACGTTCCCACGTTCAGCGACACATGACTGTCAGGCAAACGAATGACGATAGGCCATCGCATCGAAGCTTGACTGTCACGGTCGGGCTGTCTGCTATCGCTCCAATTGGCATGGAATCCTTCATGCAAGCTGGAGAGGTTTAAATCGATGCTGACTCGCGATAATTCATTGATGCGGGCCATCTGCACCAACGGTTCCCAAACCATTTGCCAATCACCGCTGCCCTGCAGTGGCAACCAACGTGAATCGGAAGAGGGTTGCATTCCCGAGGGCCTGGAAAACATCGAATGAGTCAGATTGGACAGCTTCATAGCCACCAACTGACACTCTGCGTAGCCGAATGAACGGGTCACTAACAGCAAGCAAATCACGCCAGCGAAACCGCCCACAGCCAGCATGGGTGCGTTGAAGATTGCCGAGGCAATGGCCAACCCAGTGGCCAGGGAACAAAGACCAGCCACGATCAGCAACATCTTTTTATGGCCGTATTTTCGCTGCAAAAGATGATGCAGGTGGGCGCGGTCCGCTGCGTAAATGCTGCGTCCGGTGAGCCAACGGCGTGTGATCGCAGCAGCAGAATCAATCAACGGCACCGCCAAAATTGCGATCGGAGCGGAGGCCAATAACGTCGACTCTTTGACGCTACTCCAAACCGAAATCACTCCCACAAGCAATCCGATGACCATGCTGCCAGCATCACCCAAGAAGATCGTTGCCGGCGGTTTGTTAAACCACAAAAATCCAACCAAACTGCCAGCCAAGGCAAATGCAAACAGACTGCCTAGCGTCGATCCATAGTGCAAGCTAATGACGGCAAGCCCTAAGCTGATGAAAAAGCCAGTGGTGGTCGCGACTCCATCAGCTCCATCAATCAAATTCAGAGCGTTCACACAAACCAACAACCACAACACCGTGCCTGGAAAAGCCAGTGACCCGAGTTGCAGTTCCATGCCGAACAACCCGACTCGGTCCACAACCGTCCCGGTGCCAACCAAAGCAGAGATGATCAGGATCTGACACAGTAACTTCTGGCGACCACGCAACACAAAAATATCGTCAACCAACCCTACACAAAGCATCGCAAGCGCGGCCAAGATCAACCCCAACCACTGCTCGTTAAACCGATCGAGCTGATCAGGACTGAACTCAATGCCAAACCACTCGTTGACCACGCTGGCAAACAACGTCGAATGAGCAACCGACACTGCAACCGCGACACCGATCAGAAGACCAGCAAGCACGGCGATCCCGCCACCGAGTGCAATCGAAGACGAATGCAGCTTGCGCTCTTTATCAGGTTTGTCCACCATTCCGATCGCAGGTGCGATGCGGCGGACGAGCGGTACGATCAGCAGCGCAGCGATCATCGAAATGACCAGTGCGACACCGGCGATAAGAACCATAAATTCAACAACTCGATGGAGAGCTGGATCAGTGTGCCGCTCGCAAAATGAAAACCGCGAGCAGTACTGAGCAGCTCAGTCGTGTGAAAGGAGGGGCAATAGAAAAGAATAGATGATGGTTTAGATTTAGAGGCAGTCTAATCAGCGAGGAGATCCGACACGGCACAATTTACCAAGCTTGCGGGCATCATCATAACGATCTGGCAGCTAATAGGTTGCTGAGGATTTTCCCTAAGGTTGCCACCACCCCCTCCCCAGAGAGGCTTCTCTACAGCATGTAATCAGCACAACTGGACTTTCCCATAGTTTTGGCTAAATCCTCAGGACCCAACCGGCGATAAACTCGAATGGACGGGTTGCCAGCACAAACATGCGGGCCCGTTTCCTACTGAAAACACTCAGTCCTACTGAAAACACTCAGCCAATCGCCGCCAAGGTGCCAGGCATCCCGCAGTCGGGGGCCTCACCTAGCGTCCAGAGAATGCAGTTATGGCACCATCGAGACCCCTGCGAAAACAACCTCAGCGCTATCAACCCATCATCGCCAAACGGTCGATGGATAGCGTTCCCCCACCGAGCACGGTTCCCAGTTCGCCTGCGAAAGCCCATCGTTCCACGCTTGGGACGCTGCGTTGGACAATCGCCTTGTTCAGCCTGGTGATGATTCTCACCAGCAGCGGTTGTTCGATGATGAACAACGCCGTGAAACAGTTCCGGCGCTGTGAACCGCTGGAAGATTTCATGATCGGACACCGCAACATGGTGTTTGGCAAGCGTGCTTGGTTCCGAATTCGAGATCGTTACCACGGATGTGCAAACGTCAATGAGTTCCGCAGTGGCTTCTTGGCCGGTTACGCTGACGTAGCCAACGGCGGATCAGGTTGCACTCCCAGCATTGCTCCCACCGAATTCTGGGGTTGGCGCTATCAATCCGCTGGTGGACAAGCTGCCATCCAATCTTGGTTCGCTGGCTATCCTTTGGGTGCCAAGGCAGCTGAAGAAGACGGCATCGCTTACTGGGGCCGCGTCCCTGTTTCACTGCGTTCTCCGGCAAACATCGGCGAAGAGCTGATGCGTGAACAAACCCTCGAAGTTGGACCGTCCGGGGAACTGATTCCCGTTGGACCAGAAGCCAGCATCTTGCAGCCCGAAGCGATCGGCGAGCCATTGCAGTTGCAACCGGACTTCGCACCGCCAGTGGAAATCGTGCCTGAAATCACTGAACCCATGCCCGCCCCAGCGGCTGCAGAGATTGACAACGCCATCCCAGCACCGGCTCAATTACCACCGGCAGAAGCACAGCCTTCACCGCTGAACGATTCGACCAGCCTGCCATTGGGATCAGGCGTTCCGGCGAAATCAGCTGAAGCATTCGTTGTCCCAGCCGAACAAGTTGGCTCGCAGGTCGTGACTCCGACTGAAAACCCAATTGACCTCTCCAGTGCTGAACTTCCGCCAGTGTCTGAACCAGCAACGGAGATTGAGTTTAGCTTTGACGACAATCCAGCGAGTGATGGCGAACAGACCGATCGAAACGTCGGCGGCATTCCCTTCAATCTCGAATAGACCTCCTCCTCCAATCACGGCGATACACGCGCAACTTTTAGCGACGAGTTTCAGGGATGAACGAAAACACTTTGCCTCTCCAAATTGCGGCTGCACCGGCCGACAACGAATCAACCGCCTCAGCCAGTAAACGCCTGTGCGGTTGGCTGGCGCGTGGCGTCGCCGGTGGCCTTCTGATGCTTGGCCTGACCGGCTGTTCCGCGTTGACTCAGCCCATCGAAGGGATTCCAGCGCACCGCTTGCCAACGGAATTCTTCGCCGAGCCAAAGAATGACTTGGTTCGAGTCGATCTCTCGGAGCTCACGCTGGAGCCGCCTCGGGAGTATCTTGTTGGCCCAGGCGATATCCTTGGTGTGTACATTGAAGATGTGCTGCCATACAGCGGCCCGAACGCCGCGCCGTCTCCGCCACCGGTGAACTTCCCCGACGCAACCAGCACGCTACCACCGTCGATTGGATACCCGATCGCCGTTCAAGAAGATGGTTCGCTCTCATTGCCGCTGATCGAACCGATCAATGTCGCGGGACTGACCTTGGATCAAGTTCGCGATGCCATTCGCGACGCCTATCTTGATAACCAGATTTTGCAGCCGCACAAAGCACGTCCGATCGTGACGATCATCAAGGAACGCACCGTTGATGTCATTGTTGTGCGTGAAGACAACGCCGCTGGCGGTGGTGGCTCATCGGCGACGCTCCGTGGCGGCACCGATCGCAGCGCGACCGGCGGATTGATCAAATTGCGTGCCTATCAGAATGATATCTTGCACGCTCTGGTTGAGACCGGCGGCCTGCCAGGACTGAACGCGAAAAATGAAGTTCGAATCCTGCGTGCGAGCAACGAAAACCGAGCGGTTCGTGAAGCATTCATGGCCAAGTATCGTCAGATGCGTGACATTGCCATGCAAGATCCCTGCGCCTGCTTGCCTGAACTTCCAGACGATCCCACCGTGCTGCGGATTCCACTGCGAGTGCGTCCCGGTGAAAGTGCTAATCTGACTCAAGAACAAATCACCCTGCAGTCTGGTGACATCGTTTATATCGAATCTCGTGAAACCGAAGTGTTCTACACCGGTGGCCTGTTGCCTGGTGGCGAATTCCCACTGCCACGTGACTATGACCTGGACGTCCTGGGTGCCATGGCCATGGTTGGCAGCGGCGTCTACAGCCCTAGCGGTCGCGGTGGAGGCGGTATGGGCGGCGGCCTAGCAGGTGGCTTTAGCAGCATTCCTCCCGGCCGCCTCTTTGTCCTACGCCAAACTCCTTGTGATGGCCAGATCGCCATCGAAGTGGACTTGACCAAGGCGATCAACGATCCTCGCTCAAGACCCTTGATTCAGCCAGGCGACATTCTGGTTCTCCAGCACAAGCCCGAAGAAGAGTTGCTGAACTTTGGTATCGCGACCTTCTTTACCTTCGGGATTCGCGAACTGTTCCAAGGGAACTAACGCAACCTCCATTGCGATCCAACACGGAATGCAACGAAGCGTCCGGCCGGAAGGCTGGACGCTTTTTTCGTTTCATCACCAAGCTCATACGAAACAAACACCGTTATCGATCGCGTCCATCGATCCCCAACGGCTCGGCCGCCCCAGCAACAACCTGCGACGCCTTGTGTGCTGAGAACCGTCGAATGACCACATAAAACACCGGCGTCAGGAACAGCCCAAACAAGGTCACTCCCAACATGCCTGCAAACACCGTGGTTCCCAGTACGCGTCGCATCTCATACCCCGCTCCCGTCGCCAGCAACAATGGCAACACACCCAAGATGAACGAGAACGCCGTCATCAGGATCGGTCGCAAACGCATTCGGCAAGCATCCACCGCCGCCTGAACGCTCGTCTTCCCTTGATCTTCTTCCGCTTTGGCAAACTCGACAATCAGAATCGCGTTCTTGCACGCCAAACCAATCAAAACGATGAAACCAATCTGAGTCAGAATGTTGTTGTCCATGCCACGGAACCAAATCCCAGCGAGCGCAGAGAGCAGACACAACGGCACAATCAAAATGATCGCCAACGGCAGGGACCAACTCTCATACTGTGCCGCAAGTGTCAGGAAGACGAATAAAACGGCTAGCGGAAACAGATACACGATCGTGTTTCCCGCCTGCTTTTCTTGGTACGACAAGTCCGTCCACTGATAGCCAAATCCAGCCGGCAAATTCTCCGCAGCCAGCTGCTCCATCGTTGCCAGAGACTCTCCCGTGCTGGTCCCCGGCACCGTCGCTCCGTTGATGTCTGCGGCAGGAAACAGGTTGAAACGAACGATGCGATCCGGTCCGACCTGCGGCTTCACATTGGCAACGGTTCCCAGACGAACGCTGGCACCATCGGCACTGGAGGTGCGCAGTTGCAAGATATCCTCTGCGTGGTCACGAAACTCGGGCTCGGCCTGAGCCGTCACGCGGTACGTGCGTCCCAAGAAGTTAAAGTCGTTGATGTACAGCGACCCCAAACAAACCTGCAATGCATCAAAGACATTCGAAACGGGGACGTTTAACATTTCAGCTTTGGTGCGATCGACATCGGCGTAAATCTGCGGAACTCCGATGCGAAAATTGGAAAACACTTGGACCAAGTTCGGCTGTTCATTGGCTGCCACGAGCATGTTTTTGGTGACTCGGTCCAATGATTCAATTCCAGCGCCGCTGCGATCTTGAACATACATTTTGAAACCACCACCACGACCAATCCCGCGGATCGGCGGAGGAGGAATCACGAAGACCTGAGCTTCGTTCAGCACTGCCATCTTCTGTCGCAGTTCAGCCGTCAAAACGTCGGCAGTTCGGCCTCGAGCGGCACGAGCGCGAGCATTTTCCAGCGTCAAAAACATCACCGCCGCATTGGGACTGATCGTGAACGTCGATCCTGACAAGCCCGCAATGCCAATGCAATGCGAGACTCCATCGACATCGCCGCCGATCTTGCTGGCTTGTTTGACCAACTCATTGGTTCGAGACAATGACGCTCCGTCAGGCAAGCGAATGCTGACAATCAACACTCCTTGATCTTGCTGGGGAATGAATCCTGAGGGCACCCAAGAAAAACTGTTCCAGGTACAAACCAACAACCCAAGGTAGACAGCCAACGCGATCGCCGAACCACGAATCACTCGTGTGACGATGTTTGCGTACAGCGTTCCAGTGTAGTCAAAGAACCGATTGAAACCGCGAAAGAACCAACCAAACAGACGCTGGCCAAGCTTTTGCAGACCCGTCTGGGGACCGTCCTTGGGCCGCAACAACAACGCACACATGGCGGGGCTAAGCGTCAAGGAGACAAACGTGGAGATCGCGGTAGCGATGGAAATCGTCAACGCGAATTGACGATAAAACCTGCCGCTGATACTGGGAAGAAAGATCGTCGGCAGAAACACCGCAATCAAGACTAACGTGGTCGCGATCAGCGCTGACCCGACCTCATTCATCGCTCGATGGGTGGCTTCTTTCGGGGACAGTCCTTCGGCAATCAGACGTTCAACGTTCTCCACCACCACGATGGCATCGTCGACCACAATTCCAATCGCCAGCACGAGACCAAACAGCGACAGCGTATTGAGGCTCAATCCCATGGCCTGCATCACGGCAAAGGTTCCGATCAAGGAAATCGGGATGGCAATCACCGGCACCAAAGTTGGCCGCCATCCATGCAGAAACACGAACACAGTCGCCGCCACAATCAAGGCCGCCAAAAACAGAGTGCTGAAAACCTCGTCAATCGATTCCTCCACATACTTGGTGGTGTTGTATGCGATTTCATAGTCCAAGCCAGCGGGAAAGTCTTGGCTAAGCCTTTCGATCGTTGACTGGACAGCCTGAGCCGCTTCAACCGCGTTGGTACCGGGGCGTTGGTAGACCAAAATCGCAACGGCGTTGTTGCCGTCGAGGTAACTGATCCGAGAGTAGTCTGCTGCGCCCAGTTCCACTCTGGCGACATCTTTCAAACGTGTCACGCGACCATCTGCACCGAGTTTAATGATGATGTCTTCAAACTGCTCGGGACGCTCCAAACGCCCTTGCGTGGTGACGCTTAATTGGAACGCATTCTTCGTGTCAATCGGTGGTTGGCCGATCACGCCGGCTGCGACCTGCGCATTTTGGCTGCGAATGGCTCCCACAATGTCTTGCGAGGTCACGTCGACGTGGTTCATTTTTTCCACATCCAACCAGATCCGCATCGAATACTCGTTGCCACCGGCGATCCGCACGGTGCCAACACCCTCCAGACGCAACAGTTCATCACGCACCCGCAAGTACGCGTAATTGCTAATGTATAGCTGATCTCGAGTCTGATCCTGGGAATACAAGTGAGCCACCAGCAGCATGTCCGGCGACGTCTTCTCCGTGGTCACACCGATTCGCCGCACATCCTCGGGCAGTCTCGCTTCAGCGACGCTGACACGATTCTGCACCAACACCTGAGCTGCGTCAGGATCGGTCCCCAGCTTGAATGTAATGGTCAACTGCATGGTTCCGTCAGCGCTCGAAGACGATTCCATGTACAGCATGTTTTCGACACCGTTCATCTCCTGTTCGATCGGAGTCGCAACGGTTTCAGCAATCGTTTCCGGAGTCGCCCCAGGGTAGCTCGCTCGGACAACAATCGTTGGCGGGACGACGCTGGGATACTGAGACACAGGCAACGAGAAATAAGTGATTCCGCCGACCAAGACGATCATCAATGCCAGCACCGATGCAAAGATCGGTCGGTTTATGAAAAAGTGTGGCAACTTCACTGGACGGCCTCCTGTTTGGCAACCTGTGCTTGGCGGTTGTCTTCAGTGCTAACGGAGATCAGCCAGTCTTCTTTGGGGACGGGGATGTACTGATTGGGAAGCCCATCGTTGGTCGCCTCGATGGTGCTGGCAACCTGCTGGACTTTGGAACCCGATCGCACATTCAGCATGCCCTTAATGATCAGGCTCTCGCTGCCATCAAGCCCAGCTCGAACAACACGCAAGCCATGGACCAATGGGCCAATTTGTATCGGCTGAACTTCAACCACTCCATCACGGACCAGCATCACATAGTGGTTCGACTGATCGATGGAAATCGCTGACTCAGGGATCAAGACGGCATCGTAGGGAGCACTGCCGGGGATCCGCAGCTTGGCAAACATGCCCGGGACCAGCAACTGATCAGCATTGTCAAACACGGCCCGAGCACGCATCGTCGCGGTGGCGCTATCAAACCGATTGTCAACAAAGTCAATGTATCCTTTGTGAGGCAATCCGGATTCATCTGATAAGCCAAGGAACACAGGATTCTTGGCGTCTCGGGAGCTTTGACGTTTACCAGAATGATCCAAACGCATGTACTTCAGCACTTCTTGCTCACTGGCGTCGAAGGCACAAAAGATGGGATCCATCGCCGCAATCGTGGTGAGCATCGTCGACGTGGCCGCTCCGCCACTAATCAGGTTGCCCTCAGTCACAAACTTCTGGCTGACGCGGCCCGTGATCGGAGCAGTCACTGAAGTGTATTCAAGATTCAACTGGGCAGTTTCCACTTCAGAACGCGCGGTCTCAATCGCAGCTTCTGCCGAAGCGATCGCGGCCTCGGCCGATCGAACACTGGCCACACCGGCTTCCACGTCGGCTTGCGAGCGTAAGAATTCGGCTTCACCTTGGTCCACCTCGTCTTGTGACGTAGCACTACTCTTGAAGAGCGCCTGGGTCCGTTCGTAACGGGTCTCGGCTAAGTGCTGCTGCACGCGGTACTGCTGCAAGTGAGCCTTCGCTTCTGCCAGTCGCGATTGGGATTCGTTACGTTTGGACAGAGCCTGTTCAACGCGTGCTTCGGCCTCTCGCAATTGTGCTTGGTAAGGCCGTTGATCGATGACAAACAGCAATTGGCCTTTCTGGATGACTTGGCCTTCGACAAAGTGAACAGACTTTAAGTGACTACCGATCCGTGCGCGGACTTCAACAAAGTCCACCGGTTCAATGCGCCCGGTGTAGGCGTCCCATTCCACAATTTGCTGCTGCAGTGGCTTGGCGACGGTTACCAGCGGCAATGGCTTTTCCGGGATCGGCGGGGCAGTGCTGCAACCTGTCAGAAGCATTGCCATCGCAGCAACCACCGGCAAACTGGCACAGGCTGCCGAAATCATCAGAAAATGCGACGCTGGTCGTCGATGCCACTTGCGAAGGCCAGATTGGTGCGGGTCGGTCATCAAGGTTTTCTGGTTTCCAAGGGTTAGAAAGACAGGGTGAGTCGGCGGCTAAGCTTCAGAATCTTGCAGGGGGGCATCCGTACACGCCCTTATCAGTGGACGCGAGATACCGTCAAAAATCCGCAGCCAAGACGAACGGTGACGCAAGTCCCAAAGGCCTAGTAGAGAAGCCCTGAAATGACCGATCGCTCGTTGGCCCCGCCAAAGCAAACGTGATCGGTGCTATGCGTGATCAGTGGTAGACACTTAGGGGCAAACAATCAACCAATCGGTTCACCGAAACCGGAACACGCTAAACCGTCCCTGTTTAACCCGATTTCGCGTGCCATCGCCCAGTTGAGAACGCGCAGCGGGTCCCGAAACATCGACACCAAGGGGTAGCGTCTGGGAATGGGCTCGCCTGGCGGCCCGGCGACAAGAGAGGCGACTAAAGAATCGCTATGATTCAGCGATCACATAGGCGACCGCGTGAGTGCGACAGGCCGAGAGGCTGAGGTGCAGCTGTTCAATGCTCTGTTCAAGGGCACATCGTCGCGCGTTGCCGGTCAACCGAACCTCGTAAGTTGCTGCACCGATCACGATTTCAATGTCAACCCAACGCACACCGTGCTGTCGACAGCGGAGCGCTTTCATAACAGCTTCTTTCGCTGCCCAGCGCATGGCAAACTGAGTCGGCGTGTCGGCACTTTGCACGCAATGCTCGATCTCGTTGGCGGTGTAGACGCGTTCAAGAAACTGTTCACCGTGCGTTTCAATCATCTTGGCGATGCGCACGGTTTCAATGATGTCGGTGCCGGTTGCGACGATGCTCATTGTTGCACTCGATTACCTCAGGCCGCAAGCTTTCTGAGCGCGTGATAAGACACCAGCAGCAACTTCGCGTGCCCGGGTTGCCCCGTCGGCTAGCACTTGATGGACGTAATCCAAGTTTTGCTCCAGCTCTAGTCGTTTCTCGCGCGCCTTGGCAAAGTGCTCCTCACTGGCTTCGGCGACCGCTTTCTTGACTTCGCCATATCCGAATCCACCACCACGGTACTTGGCGGCCATTTCTTGCTTCTGGTCTTCACTGGCGAATAGCGAGAACAGCTGATACAGGTGATCGCCCTCCGGCTCCTTGGGATCCTCCATGGGACGACTGTCGGTGGTGATGCGCATGATCTGCTTGCGAATTTTTTTGGTTGTCCCAAACAACGGCAAGGTGTTGTCGTAACTCTTGCTCATCTTTTCGCCGTCCGTGCCGGGAACTTTGGCACTATCGTCCAGCACACTGGCGTTGGGCAGGACGAAGGTGTCACCGAACTGATGGTTGAATCGCTGAGCGATGTCGCGGCAAACCTCGATGTGCTGCACTTGATCAGCCCCCACGGGAACCAACTGACTGTCGTAGGCCAGAATGTCCGCCGCCTGCAACACGGGATACGAGAACAAGCCCGCATCGGCAGGCAGCCCCTTGTCCATCTTTTCCTTGTAAGCAACACAGCGTTGGAGCAGGCCCATCGGAGTCCCGCTCAGCAGAATCCAACACAGCTCACTGACCTCGGGCACCTGTGATTGCACAAACAACGTGGCTTTTTTCGGATCAAGCCCCAGTGCCAGTAAGTCCAGTGAGGTGTCAATCACATGCTGTCGCAAAGCCTCTGCATCGCGAACCGTGGTCAAGGCGTGCAAATCAGCAATGAAATAGAAGCCCTGGTTGTTTTCCTGTAAGTCAATGTACTGACGGATCGCACCAAAGTAATTGCCCCAGTGAGGACGACCTGTTGGCTGAATTCCAGAAAGCACTCGACAAGGTTTAGCGGTTTCAGACATGGGAGTTTGTGTCAAATCCGGGAAAGACGACTCGGTAAATAGCTCAGCAAATTTCGCAGCAATTCTCGCAGTGAATCACTCCGCAAACAGGCAACCAGCCGCCCCAACCGACGGGACCAACGAAACGACATCGCCTCGCAATGGCCAGCAGGCCTGCATCGCGAATCACTCAAGCTGCGAATGATCCACTGCCAAAAGCTTACCGACTGATCGGCAATTTGTGCAGATTCAATTGCGGCCGCCAGACCAACAAAACCACCGACTCGAACGAGCGCTGTAGGTTCCAACGCAGTATTTTGTGCAGTGTGATAAAATCGCCTGCCAACGCTTTTCAGCACCAACGCGACATCTGTTCCTGTGCCAGACCTTCCTGTGCCAGACCTTCCTGTGCCAGACCTTCCTGTGCCAGACCTTCCCTGGTCAGAGCGTTGGTGATCGGCGTTCCAGACTCGCCCCCTTCCGCGGTGGCACTGGTAAGGTGAGACTGGGGCGGTCGATTTGGCTCCCGTTGCTTTGCTCATCGCTGGCATTTCAGGCTGCGCAACGGAGTGTCAACGCAGTGAAATCGGCCCGGCGATGAACCCGGCAATGGAAAACGATTCCCTCGGCGCCCCCATCGAGTGTCTTCGCAGCCTTACTTAACAGGCCTCGAAGAGTCGGTTTCGCAACCGATCCAGCAGGCTTGCATGGATCACTTGTAATGAATCATTTACTGCGTGAAACAATCAAAGATGCTAAACGAAGGAGGAATCAGCTTTGCTCTACAAAATTAAAGAGAAGTTCTGGTCTTGGGGAAACGATTTCGACATCACCGACAGATCCGGTCAGCCATGCTTCCACGTCGATGGCAAAGCATTTTCCTGGGGAGACAAACTCTCCTTCCAAGACCTGCAAGGCAATGAATTGGCCTTCATCAGTCAAAAGATGATGTCGCTGATGCCTCGCTATCGGATCATGGTCAATGGCGAGGTCTTTGCGGAAGTGCTGAAAGAGTTCAGTTGGTTCAAGCAAAAGTTCACACTGGATGTGCCTGGCCCGAACGACTATTCGATCACGGGCTCATTTTGGCAACACGAGTTTGAATTCGAACGATCCGGTCGCACCGTTGCACGCGTCAGCAAGAACTACTGGGGCTGGACCGATAGCTATGGGGTCGACATCATCGAAAACGAAGACGACGTTTCGATTCTGTGCTCCTGTATCGTCATCGACCAAGTCCTTCACGATGACAATCGCAACTAACGGTGACGCGGTTGCCATCAGCTGTTTTGGCGTTAGCCATGGTTTTGTCGCGACACGGCAAAACCAGAAAACCGAGCCGAACGGCCAGCGGCTAATGGGGGCAGATCAGCCACGGTTCCCATCGGATATTGCTTGCGCACTTTGTTGGGTGTCGCTGAACACAGCCCACACGAGCGACAGAATCCAGCCCAGCAAAAACCAACCGCCCAGCACATTCAACATCCCAACTGCAACCGTGCTTGGGTGGTGACGGGCGTAGGCGACCACTGTCGGCATCATGTACGCGACCAACGAAACGGAAACGGCTAAGCTCAGAAATGGAGGGATCAAGACAGCGCCAAACACAAACCCTAGCGGCCCAACTTGCATGTCTCCTGTGCCAACCCCAAGGACCTTGACCAGGACGATCCATGCCAGAGACAAGGCCCAAAAAACGATCGCGGCAACGACCAGCCACTTTGCCAGTTGACGAAGCCTCTGAACGTCAAAGTCGTAACCGCCCAACGTCGCCCATTGCCATTTGACATTCATTCATTCACTCCTCGAAACGATACAGAGCTGCTCGCCAACTTCCTTTCCGTCGACTTCCTCCGCCGACCCTCAGCGACAGCCAGGTCAAGTTTAGCGAATTGGGTGCCATGATTTGTGCACTGCTTTGACAATATTATCGTTCTGGTTGATGTTGCGTTTCCCCGGGTTTTCTCTGCCCAATCGCAATTTCATCGAACCGGAGCTTGCTTCGATAGGGTGCCGTGCTTGCACCACTGCTTTGAACATGTTGTGATTCGGATTGACCTTGCTTTTTCCTTGGTTTTTTGGCCCAATTAGGATTTCCTCGTACCGGGATCGGGTCATGGACGACTTTGCCAATAAGGTTCAAGCAGCGGCTTCGCTTGCAGATGCTCTCTTTGTTTGCTGGCGATACATCGCAGATGAGAAGTGTCTCAACCAGGTCTTTGAAAGATCGCGGGGGCGTTGCTATTCGCGTGAGGTCTCGTTTCCGCTCATCGTGCAACTCGTCCATGATGCTCTTACCCAGCACGCTGGAAGTGGAAACCAGAGCTTTGAGCACGCTTCTCAGCAAGGAACATTGACCGCGTCGAAGAGAGCGGTTTATGGCAAGCTGGGACGCATGCCTGTGGAGGTGACCGTTGATTTATTCTCCACCATGGCGGATCGACTGCTCGCCCTCTTTCCTCAGGAAAACCGAAAGTCGTTACCCGCCTGTTTCACCTCCTTCAAAGTCCGAACCGTCGATGGCAAGACAATTAAAGGCATTGCCAAACGCCTCAAGCCTCTACGTAACAGTCAAGAGGGGTTGATTGGCGGCAAGGCGTTGGTTGCCACCGATTATCAGACAGGAACTGCGGTCGGCTTAGCGGTGGACACTGACGGTGACGCCAATGATGTTCGTCTTCTGCCACGCTTGCTTGAGGACGTTCGAAAACGCACACAGGGGAAGCAACTTTGGGTAGGAGACCGGCAGTTTTGCGATCTCATTCAGCTTGGGCGTTTCAGCGAAAACGGTGATCACTATGTCGTCCGCTACAACGCAAAAAACAGCTTTTTCCGGGATGAAAATGAAACTGTCCGCGAAGGCCTCGATGTCAATGGGCGAGCTTATACCGATGAGTGTGGGTGGCTGGGAGCTGACTCCAACAAGCATCAATGCTACGTCAGACGGATCACGCTCGAGCTTGATGATGGTGCGGAGTTATCGATCGTAACGGAGCTTTTTGGCGTTCGCAAATATCCAGCTGCCGATCTTTTGTATCTCTATGGAGAGCGTTGGGAGATTGAGCGTGTCTTCCAAAAGGTCACCGAGGTGTTTAGTCTCGAGAACTTGATCGGAAGTACACCTCAGGCAGGTTTGTTTCAGTTTGCAATTTGCCTTTTGCTTTACAACCAACTGCAACTTCTACGCAGCTACATTGCTGGGCATCAAGACCGAGAAACGGAGATGGTTTCGATTGAGAAACTGTTCATAGATGTCCAGCGCGAACTAGTCACCTGGCAAGTTCTGTTGTCAGGGTTTGATATCGAGACACTCGTTCCGATACGAAACGCAGGGGCTTCTCAGCAGCATCTGCATGAGTTGCTACGAATACGGTGGAACGACTTCTGGATCAAATCGACGAATTCCAAGAAACGTAAGCCGCAGAAGCGGAAAACCAAAAAGCGTCCAAAATCCGTGCACAAGATTCTGAACGCGAAAACAGACTAACCAAAGATGTTCAAAGCAGTGCGTGCTTGCACGCACCAATGAAATCGCAGCGCACCGCTGGGCCACAATCCTGGGCCACAATCCCGTGGATTTTCCGCATCCGCACCACCGGACTCGAAGCTCTTCAAAGCAGTGCATGATTTGTGGCATGGTGTTGAGGGCTTGTGTTTTACAGAGCCAGGACAAAGCCTCTGCGTTTGCCTCTGCGTTTGCCTCTGCGTTTGCCTCTGCGTTTGCCTCTGCGTTTGCCTCTGCGGCGTTCCTCGATCGCATCGGTCGCTCACTGTGCGTAAACGCCTTGCGGGCCAGTCGCGAGGGCTGCCTGAGGGTTCTCTGCTCGTTCACCCCTGAGACACTCGCGATTCTGCCTGCTGCCAGTGTGAGGCTCGCTTGGGGACAAACTAGCTCAATCAGACCGCTCATTTGGGGCTGCGGTGGGTTCATGACACGTCTGTGGGCAAGAATTGGCGAATAATTCCCGCCGATAGACAATTTTTCTCAAGCTCCTAACCCACCTAGACACTAAATTCTTGTCAATCTACTTGAATGCCCCATCTGGCGCATAGTATTCTACCGGATGAGGCGAGTTGTAAGATTCGGCTCGAGTGCCGCGGATTGGGTCCAAAAATTGAATCATCTAGGAGAAGAAGAATTATGCCCCGAGTACGTCTATCGGTTTGCTGTGCAGTCTTAGCTGCCGCTGCAGGCTTTGGTCAGTTGGCTTACGCTGGTGGGTCATCGGGCGGATCGTCCGGTGGATCATCGGGCGGATACGGAAGCAGTGGTGGCTACATCAGCTGGTACTCCTCGGGTGGATCCTTTGGTGGTTCCTCTGGTGGTTCCTCCGGTGGTTCATGGGGCTCACACGGCTCTTCAGGCGGATCATCTGGCGGCTATGTGGGTCCAGTTCGCCGTTTGTTCCAACACATTCACGCGAAACATGCAGCACGCCGAGCAGCCTTCCATGGCAGCAGTGGCGGATCATGGGGCGGCAGCAGTGGCGGTTCTTCCGGTGGCAGCAGTGGCGGTTCTTCTGGCGGCACCGTCGCACCTACAGTGGCACCAGGTCCAGCTCCGGCACCAGCGATCACCGACGGCGCAGCGAGCAGCTACTTCCGTGCACCTCGCAGCACACGCTTCGCTGACCTGGGTGGCTACGAAGCAACCAGTGCCCCGGCCGAAGAAGCAGTCGAAAACGATTCGGCTCTGCTAATGGTTTCTCTGCCTGACGCCAACGCTGAATTGAAAGTCAACGGCAACGCGACCACCAGCACCGGTGCCTCTCGCCGCTTCCTTTCGCGTGGCCTGAAAGATGGCTTGGTGTACAACTACAACGTTGAAGTCACCTGCGAAGTGAATGGCGAAATGAAGACCTTCCGTCGCAACATCCAGCTGCGTGGTGGCGACATCCAAGAGATCAGTTTCTCAGACACAGCGACCGTAGAAGTTGCTGAAGAAGCCCCTGAAGCAACGGACCTACCCTTGGTCACCGAAGTCAAAGTGCACGTCCCTGCGGACGCCGTTGTGACATTGGCTGGCAGCAAAGCTGCTGGCGATGGCATGGTACGCACCTTCCGCACCACGTCACTGCAAGAAGGCCAATCGTGGGACGAATACACCATTCGCGTCACCACGGTAATCAACGGCAACGAAATCAGCCGCGAACAAACCATTGACGTGCTCGCAGGCACCAACAATGAATTGACCTTCGATTTTGATTCGCTTGAGCTCGCTCAGAACTAGTTCAGCGCCGTCAATCGAGACCAACAACGCTCCCTGGGTTAAACGCTCATGGGAGCGTTTTTTTTTGCTCCACTGCCAACGTATTGAACAGGCGTTCACGCATTTTTTGATGACCGCACCGATTCGGCGGTCGTTCCCCCCACTGACAGCGGAGGACAGATGTTAAACTAAGCGTTGCCCCTTCATTGCCCCAGTCAGTAGCACACCGTGACAACCGCACGTTCATTTCTTGTCGATTCCTCCCTTGTCGCTGCTCGCCTGTTGCAGCCATTTGCCTGGAGCGTGTTGGTGTGGGCGTTTTGCTGTGGATGTGGAGATCGCAGCGCGGTCCGTGTCACGCCCGATCCGTCGAAGCCTGCGGTCGCCGATGAGCAGGCCAGTTCAAGCATCGCCAAGCAGACAAACCTTGATTCCCCCGAGGTCTCCCTGCGTGAGCGAATCGATCAACTGGAAAACGATGACCAGTCCCCAGCAGCCAAGCAACTGCTGACCCAACAGCTGATCGTTGATCCCAACGACATGCAAGCCAACTACTTGATGGCCAGGCTGCAATTCAATCGGGGGAACGCCGAGCAAGCGTTGGCGATCACGGAACGATTTTCCGCCTCGGATTCAGCAGCGACAACTGAGTTTTTAGAACTGCGGATCATGATCTTGAAACGTCTTGATCGGTACAGCGACGCAGCGGACGCGATCCAACAGATCATCGCACAGCACACTGAACAGAATGCAACTCTGCGCGAGCGACTACTGCACGAACTCTGGGCGACGCTGTGTCGTTGTGGTCGTCGCCAAGAGGCCAGTGAAATTGCGATTCGCATGGCCAGGGCTGGCCGCGCCACTCGCGAGGAGCTGATCTCGCTGATCCGGCGTGACGAGTCCTTTCCCTCGCCACGACTGCTAACACGCAACGATGGATCACGCGACGAACGCAGCCATCCCAACCTTTTTTCGCCCGGACTGGGCTTGGCCCGTTGGTACTTTGATGACGGCCAGTATCAGGCAGCGCTCAAGCAGCTTCGCTTGCCAAACGGGCAGGGCAATCAGACGCCTGATGCACGAGCATTTGAAGGAAGAATCCTGGCCAAATTGCAAGCGACCGATCGTTTGGCGACGTGGCTGATCAACCATCGCGAAGCGTTACACACCCGCGAGGACTTTTGGATTGCGTTGACGGAGTATTGGAAACAGAAACGCAAATTCGAGTCTGCGGCACATGCCGCCTTGCAAGGCCTGCAAATCAATCCGACCAATCGTGAAATGGTCCAGCACGCATCGGGGCTGATGTATACACTGCAGCGTCGTGAGGATGGAGACTACTTCAAATCGTTTGGCATTGATCTTGCCAACACTGAAACGGCTGCGACGATCGTCTTTCTGGGTGAAAGCAACCTCCAGCAGTCGCTTCAAACCCTTCTGCAGCGTTTGGTAGAACTTGGCCGTCCGTTTGAAACGCTGAACTGGAAAAAGCTGACGATCCCGCCAAGCCAGCCAGGGCTCCTGCAGCATCTCGAAGCACAGCGTGTCTCGCTGTTAAAGAACCCGAACGCCTTGGCCATGTCCGCTGAATACGCACGCCAAGACATCCCCATTGACACCTTTTCTGACCAAGCGGACTGGCAGCAGTTGGTCACATCGACGGGCCCAACAACTCCGGCAGTCAACGACCAAGCTGTCAACAAGCAAGCCAATGTAGCGTTTGTGCCCCACTTAGTGGATCGCGCGAAACAAGTTGGACTCACTCACGAGTACCTTTTTAGCGATCGCCGGGACTTCGAACAAATCGCACTCTACGAAGCGATGGGAGGCGGAGTGGGTGTGCTGGACTTTGACCGCGATGGTTGGGCAGATGTCTATTTGGCTCAAGGCGCCACCGATCCGCCCGATCAACTTGCCTCGGTCTCCAGCCAACTGTTTCGCAATCTGTCAGGCAAATTTGCCCCCGTCACTGAAAACTCGCTGGCAGGCGATTTCCAGTTTTCAACGGGTATCGCCTGTGGTGATGTGAACCAGGACGGATTTCCTGATCTTTATCTTGCAGCTCTGGGCAAGAACCGGATGCTGATCAATAACGGTGACGGCACCTTTCGCGATGCCACCGATCAATTTGAACCATCAGCGGACCAGTTTTCGACCTCGCTAGCGATCGCAGACCTTAACGGCGACGCGCTACCCGACCTGTTTGAAGGCAATTACTTTGAAATTGAAGGTGCCTTTCAGCGGCCCAAGAAAAACGCCCAAGGACAATTCACCCCTCCCTCTCCGCTGACACACTTTGCAGGCAACGATCGCTGGTTCGCCAATCTCGGTGATGGCTCCTGGAAAACTCACACGATCTCATCCGATGTCGCTCGACCGGGCACTTCTTTAGGCGTCGTGATCACTGATTTCGATGGTAGCGGCAGCAATGAAGTCTTTGTGGGCAACGACATGCGTGCGAACCACTTCCTAAAAGTGGCCCCCAGCGATCCACACACCGAAACGCTGCAGTCCAGCGACAGCAAAGGCGTCACTTTTGTCAACCAGGCGGACTTCCTCGGCCTCGCCATGGGCACACTCGGAGTTCCCAATGGATGCATGGGGATCGCAACAGGCGACTTCAACCGCGACGGGCGATTTGATCTCCAGATCGCCAACTATTCCCAGGAACCTTGCAACCTGTTCCTGCAAAATGCCGAAGGGAGTTTTTCGGACTTGGCGATGCGACGTGGCATGCATCAACCCACGAACCCCATGGTTGGATTCGGCACTAAATCGGTCGACCTCGATCGCAATGGCTTTCTGGATTTCGTCGTCACCAACGGACACATCTTCGACATGCGTTACTCCGGCGAACCCTTCAAAATGCCGCCACAGATGTTTATGGGGACGGGAATAGATTATCAATCGCTATTCCCCACCGATTCAGAAAACGATTCTTCCGACCAGCCTAAACAAGCTGAGCACGCGTACTGGCAGCACGACTATCTGGGACGTGCGATGGCTACGCTGGATTACGACCATGACGGCGCGCTGGATTTTTTGGTCACTCACCTCGATCATCCCACCGCGTTGCTACACAACGAATCCTTCACCGGAGAACCAGAACGAATCGCAGCCGGCAAACGCTGGCTGCAAATTGAACTCACGGGGATTCAATCCGAGCGTGATGCGATCGGAGCAAAGGTCTCAGTCTCGTATGCGGGACAGGTTTTCACCAACTGGGTCACAGCTGGCGATGGCTATTTCTGCACGGATGAACCGGTGTTGAGTTTTGCGTTTCCCGCAATAAAGTCGAAACAACTTCCGTCGGTCAACGTGACGATTCATTGGCCATCAGGCAGCAAACAGCGATTAAAAACCATGGAACTGGGGCATCGCTACCTTGTGCTCGAAGGCCAGCCAGACACGTTCAAGTTGCAGCCGTAACGGAACACACCATCCCGCGGTCGATGCATCATTGGTTGGCGTCGCATGCGCTGAATCGGGCCATTGAAACGCCCCGCCTCAGGCGAATGCATTTCGCGTGGGCTGCAGGCCGCAAAGCAGTGACACCGCTCGGTTTGTCATCACGCCCCATGGCAAACATTTCGGCAAGGCTAAGTGACGCACCAGCCGCCAAGTGGTAAAAAACATTGGCCATTGGGAGCTGTTTTGCGTTGCGGCCAACATTTGTGCTGACAGGACAGATACACTATTGGCGTTGGATACACCAATCCAAACGGATTTTGATTCGTCTTACGAACTACCCCGGTCCGCACTCACGAGGTTTGCGTCGCTGGATGTATTTTCTTTAATTCCCCGAGTTAGAATGATGAATAAGGCTATTTTCTCCCTCGCGATTCTCATGATCTCCTGCTTCGCCATCGGCTGTGGCAAGGCTGAAAACACCATCGCGACACCACCTGCGGACAATTCACCAACCATCCCAGCCGATCAGATGTCTGAATACGAGCAGCAGATGAATAGCGGTGGCTCCATGTCTAAACCGCCAGCTAAATAGCAAACGCTGGCCAGAAAGATAACGAAGTGAACGCGGCCAGTTTTCATTGGCCGCGTTCACTGGCGATGCTTTGTGTTTCCAAACATCGACTTGCCTGCGATGTCGGCACCAGCACACGCTGGCACGAGAGCTTCCTGCCGACCATTCCGCCCACTCACCTGCCAACTCATCCGAGATTCCATCTTGTCGCGATGGACCAGGTCTTGCCCCCATTGAGAATTGCGTTGAAGGCGTCAAAGTTTTTTCACAGCCTATTGATGGCGCTGTTGATAACGCTGGCCGGTGGCTGCAACTCACAACCACAGCCAAGTGGTGATCGCCAGCCGAACGCTGCTGATCCATCCAATTCTGCAGCCAGCAATCAGCCCCTGCCAGAGCAGCCAGCTAAGCCGCAACCAGCCAAGCCGCAGCCAGCTAAGCCGCAGCCAGCCTCGTCCGAATCGGCAGACAATCCGGGGCCTTCAGAAACGTTCACCACTCGTCTGGCGTCAGCAACGCAGTTGATTCGAGATGGCAAGCCGGATGCTGCCGCAGCCATCCTCCAGCAACTACTGATCGCCCAGCCGAATAACCCAGCGGTGATTTTTCAGTTGGCAAGCGGTTATGCACAACAGGACCAGTTGTCAGCCGCGGTTGAACTGCTCGACCGGATTGACACTTCGCAAGCGGAAGCCTACTTAGCCGCACAAGGCCAATCGGCAGACTGGTGCCTATCGCTCAAACGGTACACGGACGCTGAACGCCGCTACCGAACGGTCTTAAAGTTTGCGCCAACCGCAACGCCAGCGCTGCGAAATCTAGCCTACTTGTACAACCGCCAAGGCAGACGCTTCGAGGCGGTGCAGTTGATACACGAACTCTGTCGCGCCGGTGACGTACGGCAAGACGAACTGCATGCGATGATCTCTGTGCCGTCGGCCATGTACGATGATCCACAGCAAACGCCCAAGATCAATCAGCGTCCCTATTGGCCGATCGGACCGGGTGCCAACGCCCGCAGACTGTACAATCAACAACGCTATGCTGAAGCCCTCGAAATGTTGGACGAAGGATTCGCGGAGCAAACCATCGACCTTGCCACCGCAACGCTTTACGGTCGCATTGCGGCCTCGGCACTCGATGACCAGCGAATCAGCTTGTGGGCCAGTAAGCACTCCGAAGCTTGGACAGCCTCTCCAGACTACTGGGTCGCGATGGGAATCCAGTGTTTAAACCAACAGCGATTTCGGGAAGCCGTGCGATGCTTTGCCGAAACCATCAAACGAGACCCAACGGACCTGCAAGCCATCAGCCTGATCCGGCAAGCCTTGATTGCGTTGGGGGAAGACGATCTTGCCCACCGCTGGAACCAGCACTGGCGCGCCAATCGAGAAGTCCTTCGAGTCAGCAATCAGATTTCTGCTGCCGATCAACCAAATGCTGACCTCGCGGGTGATCTTGCCGACCGATTGCTGGCTCTGAATCGTCCGCTGGAAGCCGTTTTATGGAAGACCATCGAAGCGAGCCAACGCAAACTGGGACAGCAAGTCTTTCAGCAACTCAATCATCAACACCAACAGATCGTTTCCAGCAAGACCTGCTTTCCCAGTTTAAAGCAGCGTCTCTGCGGCATGCCAATCGACAGCTACCCACTGCCGGACTTAGACGCGTTGTTTCCAGAGCGTGAATCAACCCTTCATGGTCGCCAGCCGGAGGCTCAACCCACCGAACCTGATTCAATCGCGTCTCCGCAAAACGCACCGGCCATTGTGTTTGCTGACGTTGCCCAATCGCGTGGGCTGAACCAGGCGTACACCTTCGCTGATACACAGCGTTCGGATGGATTTGCAATCTACGAAATCATGGGCTCTGCAATTGCCTGCATCGACGTTGACCTCGATGGCTGGTGCGATGTGTACTTTGGCCAAGGCGGAACAGAACCACCGATCGTCTCTGGCGGCGGCCACAATCAACTCTTTCGCCAAGTCGATCACGCATTCGTCGAGACCTCACATCAATCGGACTCTGCCTGCAACGACTTCACAACAGGATTGACGGTAGGTGACTGGAACCAAGACGGGTTCCCTGATCTTGCCTTAGCAGTCCTAGGAAACGAACAGTTGTTGATCAATCAAGGCGATGGCACCTTTCGGACGATGGCATTGAACCACGACGATGATCCCTGGCACCTGCCAGCATCAATGGCCATGGGAGACATCAACGGTGACCAGCTGCCAGACCTATTTCAAGTCGGCTATGTGGAAGACAAGCAACTGGCACGCCGCCCAGAGCGGGATTCCAATGGA
This sequence comes from Stieleria bergensis, assembly GCA_007745635.1. Taxonomy (GTDB): domain Bacteria; phylum Planctomycetota; class Planctomycetia; order Pirellulales; family Pirellulaceae; genus Stieleria; species Stieleria bergensis. The sequence continues at coordinate 2,335,792 of CP036272.1, read as the reverse complement.
CAGATCACCGAAGCCTTGTCACCGCACCAGTATCGCGCCGCTGAAGATCGCGTCTGGATCAATCGGGGTGACGGATCTTTCCAGCAACAAGCGTTACCGGCAAACAACGGAAGCCATAAAACTGGATTAGGTGTCCTGCTGGGCCCCCTGGCTGGCACCGGAACCAATCAAGTGTTTGTCGGCAACGATCAACACCAAAACCAACTTTGGCAGTGGAAGCCAGCAGCAAACGCCGATGCCGTGGACCAGTGGATCGAATCAGCGACGCTGCTGGGTTGCGGTTTCAGCTCCACCGGTGCGGGAACAGCTTCGATGGGTGTGGCAGCTGCGGACTACGATCGCAATGGCTTGCTTGACATTCATATCGCAAACTATCAAGACGAAGCCTCCAGCCTGTTCATGCAACAGTCAGGCAGCTTCCGTGACCGAATTGTTGCCGCAGGCATGGATCTGGACAGCCGGCTCGTGCTAGGATTTGGTTGCCAGCCGATCGATGCAGACAACGATGGCTGGATCGATCTCGCAGTGACCAATGGACATGTCGAAAACCTTCACCAAGCAGGGCAGCCGTTTGAGCAACCGCCCCAGCTATTTAGAAACCTTTCTGGACAGTTCCGTTTGAGCGCCGTGGAGCCAGCCGCCGGTTATTGGAATGGCAAGTACGTGGGACGTGCAATGGCAACCGCCGATGTCGATCGCAACGGCAAACTGGATCTGCTGATTAGCCACTTGGACGTGCCTGTTGCTCTGTTGGAAAACCAAACCCAATCAACGAACCACTGGGTCCAGTTCAGTCTGATTGGCACCACGGACGAACGCAGTGCAGTGGGCACACGGATCCAGATCAAACTGGGGGCGGAGCAACAGACTCATGCCTTGCTCGGTGGCAGTGGTTTTCTAAGCAGCAACCAAGGCCTGATTCACGCCGGCCTGGGAAGGCATGAATCAGTCGACCAGCTGGAAGTGTTTTGGCCATCAGGCCAGCGAGAAGTGCTGACAGACTTGGCGAGCGATCGACACTATCAGATCATTCAAGGGCAAGGCCTGCAAGCGCTTCCCACCGCACGGTGATCTAGCAAGTCACATGCGCGGCGAACAAGACGCCATCGCCGTCACGAAGGGACGTCGATTTCGGTGGAAACGACCGTGCCCCCGGCATTGAAGAAGTCGTAGGGTGCGTGCTTATTGGTGCGTGGCGAACGTGCAAACAGGTTCAAAGCAGTGCACCGGGCACTCATTTGAAATCATCCAGTTTGCTGGCGTCTGTCTGGCCTTGGATCAAGAGATGTGTTTGCTGGGCTGGTAGTGTTCCGAACGCGTCCTCGGTTCCATCGGGCCAAGCGACCACGACATCATCCACACGGTCAGCGTCACCCAGTCCGGCGAGCAACAAGCGTTGGTTGCTGCATTCGAATCCGTCACCGGCCAACATCCACAAGGTTCTCGGACTGCCATTGACACTGAACCGCACCACCGCGCCGGTCGCATCACGGTTGCACTTGCGTCCCACTAACTGAAACCCGATTGCTTGGTGCCCCAATTGCTGTAATCGACTGTCCGTCGTATTCACCAACAGCACACAGGGTTCTTCGACATGTGAGATCATCACGTCTTTGCGACCATCTCGGTTAACGTCAAGAGACCACAGGGCGCGGCCGACATGTGGCTTGGCAAAATAGTCATCCCAATGATTATCCTGCACGACGCTGAATTGGCCTTGCTGGTTTCTTCGGAAAACTTGAGCTTCGAAGGCGTAGGGCAGGGCGTTCTTGAATTCGCCGATGTGCCCATTGCTGACGATCAATTCGTCCACGCCGTCGTTGTCCAAGTCAATGGCATCAGTGCCCCAGCCAACGTAGTTCAGCGTAGGATCGACCAACCCTAGTCGATGCGTTGTGTCTTGCCAGATTCCGGGGGACACCTGCTCGTAAACGATGTTGTATTCGCGACCAAATCCGGTCACATACAAATCCAAATCTCCATCCAGGTCGAGGTCACTGGCGGCAATCCCCATCGATGCCTGTGGCGAGGAAAGCCGATCCAGAGCGACGCCGGCAGAAAAGCTGACGTCCGCTAATGCCGCGTTCTGCTGGCTCCGGGGACTTTGGCTGTCAGCCGGGCTGCGATAGATCGCGTTGGCCGTCATGTCATTGGCAACGAACAACTCCATCGAGTCCGCCGAGAGCATGCCGGCCAACACACCCAAACTGCGTCCCGGCACTGCCATTTCGATTTCCTGCTCACCGGCAACGCGGAAAGCACCCTCGGGCTGCCCCATCAATAATTGGTTCCCCATCGCGGGAAACGTGATCGGGTGACAAGGTCCATCGGTCCCTTGATCGGTCAGACAGGGCTTGCCCAGCTCTTGCTCTCCACGACAGTAACGGGCAAGAAACAAGTCCGTCAGGCCATCCTGATTGGCATCAAAAAAGCAAGCCGATGTGCACCATGCAGGAGTCTGTGCGTTGGGAAGCAGATCGTCCATTGGAGTAAACGTGCCATCACCATTGTTACAAAAGAGGTGATTACGGCCCAAGTTGGTGTACAGCACATCTTGAAAACCATCTTGGTTAAAGTCACCTACCGCCAAGCCCTGGCCATAACCGGTGTCGTTAAGGTTGGCGAGTGAATCGACGCGCGTGAAACGTGTCCCCAAATTACGATAAACAAGATTCGGTCGCGAGTCGTTTTCCAGCATCCGACCACCAGCGTTAACGACCAGCACATCGACCAAACCATCCCGATCGTAGTCCATGCAGCCACCACCGGAACCGGTTGACTGAATCAAGGGCGCGATCGCAGCGGACAGTCGGTGCGTCCCACCGCCGGCATTCTGCAGCCCCCACTGAGCGGTCTGGTCCTGCAAACGTAAATGATCTTCGCCAGCAACGACCGATCGCAGCGCCCGACTGATCGCAGGACGCGACGTAGCCAGATTGACATCAGAGAAATCCGGCAGCGGAAACTCCGCCAAATCCATCTCTGACCCCGGCCCCGTTTTTGCGATCCATTGCCGGTCGCTTCGCAACTGATCAAGGACCGCCTGCCGAAGTGCGGGCAATCGCCCGTCGGGGGCTTGTTTGAGCGTGGTTGCGATCGCGGTCCAGGCCTCGGCCTCCCACAGACGCCCCAGGCCGAACAGTTCACTGGCAACATCAACGGCCCCACGCTGGCTGGTCTGCCCCGTGCCAGCAAAGTCATTGAACCGATCGCGCAGCGTATTCAATCGCTCGCGCCGATCCTTGGCGACTTGATACTGTTGCTCCCACCATGATGCGTCGCGCGGGGCGAGCGATGGATGCTTCGAATCAATCATCGCGCGCAGCGTCCCAGTTAAACTGGCCCACGCGACCAGCTGGTTCATGTCGCGTCGCGTCGCCTCCCAATAACATCGCAGCGCCTCCGCAGGCTGCTCCAACGAAATCGCGAAGTGCCCCAGACCCAACCAATAACGGGCATGCTGGCGACAGCCCTGCGGCGCGTTGGGCAACCAGTGCACAAATGTCTGCCAGTCCTCCAGCTCCGCTAACACTTGTCCATAGAACGCGTGCGCCGGTGCAAAATCAGGGTGCTTGTCCAAAACCTGCTGCAAGACCTGCTTTGCCTGAGTGTGGTCGCGCCGGTAGTGCAGCAAGTACACATCCGCAAGCTTGACTCGCAAGTCGCTCGGAGACAGCTTCAACAGCCGCCCAGCGGTGGCTTCACTCATCCGCCGCGAAGAGGTCTCGGTAGCCGAAAGCAGAATCCGTAAATCAAAAGCGCGTTGCTCGATCAAAGCTTGCAAGTGCTCTGGCACACGGTCGCGGCGCTGAAGTTCCAACCAGGCGCCGAGCACGACACGGCGCCATGTCGTCTGCTGAGGGTGTTTGACCAACGCTTGTTCCAGCAACTCGACAGCAGCGTACGCTTGGCCGGTGGAAAGCAAAGTCTTGTAAGCAAGGTCGACGCGTTCAGGCGACTGACACTCATCGACGATCGCGGCGCGGGCAAAGAGCTCCGCAGCCTCCTGTCGCCGATTGACCATCGCCGCCGCGGTCGCGGCGCTGGCAATCGCGTCGGAGTCTTCCGGATGGCCGATCAAGACTGCGCGAACCAATGAATACGCCTGCGCCCCCTGCTGCATCTTGATGGCCACGCGCATCCTGTGCAGCGGCTCATCGGCGGCCTGTTCGGCGGCCTGGTCGGCGGCAGGGCTCTCAAGATCGCGACCGGCTGCCTGCATGGCGTTCTTCCGGTCACTCGAAGCACTGCCTGCATCGTCGTGGCCATCCTTGGCAGAACACCCCCCTACAAGAAGTAAAGCAAGCACCAGAAAGGCAGTGTCAGCCGCAAAACAAGCCACTCGTTTGGGCATCAACACGCAGTACCTCGACGTTTTCAATGTGGCATGACGCATTCTTATCAATTTAGTAGGTCCATCAGTCGTCCCTTAATGTTTTTTAGTGTGTAATTACATACAATTATTGTCCACTATCTTTGACTGTCGACCGGTCTTCTTTGGAGATTCAATTGATGACTCACAATTCTCGGCGTCCAGCTGGTTTCACCTTAGTGGAACTGTTGGTTGTCATTGCCATTATTGGCATCTTGGTTGGCTTGCTTTTGCCAGCCGTTCAAGCAGCTCGCGAAGCCGCGCGGCGAATGAGTTGCAGCAACAACATGAAACAGCTTGGTATCGCGTTACATAATTATGATACCGCGTACAAGCAGTACCCGACACAGTGGGGCGGAACAGGACTTGGTGTCTTGGAAGGACGCGGCGGCTGGTGGGAAGGATCGATCACAACGAACCACGAGGAGCTGAGCGCATTTGTTGGCTTGACTCCTTTCTTGGAGCAGCAACCGCTCTGGGAGCAGATTCGTAGCGGTGGAACGCGAACCGTCAGCGGTAACGCTGTCCCTGGTCCTCTGGGCTTCTGGACTCCAATGGGCCCTAATCCGCGTGCTGACCGAGGTGACGGATCCTGGGACTTCATTCCCTGGGCCACGGAAATTCCTGCACTGCGTTGCCCAAGTGATCCCGGGCGCAATGCAGCACGCTCTGAAACAAACTACGCCGTCAGCCTTGGGGATTCGTACTCACAGATTTGGGACCACGGTCCAGTCGAACCCAATCTTGACCGACGTGCTGGCGGGAACGCATGGCGTTCGGATCACTTTGATCCGTCCGATCGAGGCTTCTTTTCCAAGCGTCGTCCTCGTCGAAACCAGGACATTCAAGACGGTCTCTCAAACACCATCGCAATGGGTGAAATCGTGACTGACTTGGGCGTGATGGATCCACGAGCTGTCCCATCGCTGCTAAACGGTGCCTGGGTAGTGGAGAACAATCCACAATTCTGCATGCCGCAGATCGATCCAAACGATCCAACTCGCTGGCTGGATGTCGGCGCCGGTGGTCCACCACGGGTTGCCTCCCGTCGAGATAACCGCGGGATGAACTGGGCGTGGGCGGCCTTCCCAATGACCTGCGGGAACACCATTCGTCCGCCCAACCGTGAAGCGTGCTTGAACGGTTGGTACGACAATGTGGGTTCAGTGCCCTTCAGTAGCAATCACAACGGTGGTGCACACGTTCTAATGGGCGATGGCGGCGTGGCCTTTGTGACCGATTCGATTGAATCAGGTGACCAACTGGCAGCGGCAATCAAGCATGACAACCGACCTGGTGCTCCCAGCCCCTATGGGCTTTGGGGTGGACTGGGCAGCCGCAGCGGCGGCGAGACCGTGTCGATTGCCACCGATCCGCTCTAAGCCAAAGCCGTTTATTCAACGTTTCTCTTAACGCTGGGTGGCCACTGCCACTCAGCGTTTTTTCATTGTGTCGATCGCTCCGGTTGTAATGGTGATTCCGTTGACGATTTTTGCGAATCGCCCGCAATTCTAACCTAACGTTGTGTGTGATCTGCCTTGCGGAATTGGGGCGATCAATGCACTGGGGGTTAGTAACAAGGTCCACGATTTATGGGCAAGCGACGCCAGCGGCGTCAGGGCGAGGTTGGCCCAGGCCGCACATCTGATGATTCGACCACTGCTGGCGATGATTCTGCGACTACGGACATCGCGCCGCAAAACAGCGCGCTCGACGCCGAACCGGTCGGATCGATGTCGACCGCCAAACGCGTGGCTTCACTGGTGATCCTTTTTCACCTGTGCGCATTGGTGCTGCCTCCATTGGCGTTCCAAACCTCCAGTCCTGGCCAGCCATCCACGCTGTTTGCGTCACTCTTCAAGCCGTTCCAGGGCTACGCACAGTTTCTGTATACCGATCGAGGCTATGCCTTTTTTGCCCCCAACCCCGGGCCCAGCAATCTGATCGGCGTGGCCATGGAAACGCCCGATGGTTCGGTGCAAGAGGTGCTTTACCCTGATCTGAATCAACAATGGCCTCGCCTCCTGTACCACCGCCACTTCATGATGACGGAGTACCTGAACGAGCTCTATTGGCCACCGGGTCCACCGGCCGAACTGGCGACCCAGGATCCCGAGGCTGCCCGACTTTGGAAACAGGGACGCGGACGATACGAAGCGGTCAGAGACTCCATTGTTCGACATCTCAAGCAGGTCAACGAGGGACGCGACGTCAAAATTCGCCGGCTACGCCATCATCAACCCGACATGCTTGATTACCGCGCCGACCCAATCGCGTTGAACGACGAGCGCTTGTACGAAATCCTACGGGATCAAGCACCAACCGAAGAACGCATCGAGCCACTGCCAAGTAAGGACGCCGCTGCCGGCAAGACACCTGCCGGCGATGCCGCCAGCACGGAGGCCCAACCATGAGCACAACCGTCTCATCAAGCCCCGCCGAAGCCAGCAACTCCATCGTGTCACGACTGTCAGACTGGGCCCAGCAATGGTCAGGCAGCTGGCAACGATTCTGGTTCACCCCTGCGCGTCCCGACTGGCTGTGCGTGCTGCGCATCCTGGTTGGAGCCATGCTGGTCTACAGCCACTTGGTTTGGGCGGGCAGTTTGTCTGCGTTCATGGGCGCCGACGCCTGGATTGACAACGAAGTGGCTCGGCAACTTCACGATGGAACCTTCAGCGATTCAACGGCCGCGCGCAGCTACCTGTGGAAGATTGATTCCCCCGGATTGCTTGCCGCGCACCACGCGTTCACGATCGCCGTGATGGTTTTGGTGACGATCGGATTGGGGACACGACTGGTATTGCCTTTAGCGGTGCTGTTACAGTTAATGTACCTGCATCGACTGACGGGGATGCTATTTGGCCTGGACCAGATTGTGACGTACATGGCGATGTACTTGGCATTGTCGCCCTGTGGATCGCGATTTTCGATCGACGCGATGCTACGCGAGCGTTGGAAAGAACGCCTGCAACGGTCGCCACTGCTCAGGTGGCTACTCCCGGCTTGCCAGCCAACGGTCATGGCCAATGTGGCAACACGACTCTGGCAGATTCACGTCTGCGTGATTTATCTGTTTGGCGGATTGGCCAAAGCACGTGGTGAAACCTGGTGGGATGGCACCGCAATGTGGTACGCGATCACCAACTACGAATACCAATCGCTGGACATGACCTGGCTGAATCGATTCCCTGCGATCCTGGCGCTGCTCTCTACGCTGACGCTGTTTTGGGAGATCTTCTACGTCGCGTTGATATGGCCGCGTTTGACTCGGCCCCTGGTGCTGGCCCTGGCAGTGGCGGTGCACGCCGGAATCGCGACAACGCTGGGCATGATGACCTTTGGCAGCATGATGATTGTTGCCAACGCAATCTTTGTTTCGCCGAACGTGATTTTCAAGCCCAGCGCTGGTCTTTCGCAAGCAAGCCAGCCATCAGAACAGACCGGCGGCTCGCATCAGAGTCGCTAGCGAGACATGCAAGTCGTCGGCTAGAACCGAAAGTGAATCGTTTGTCGGCGGGCGGGATGATATCGCGGGTAGCTGCGATAAACGGGCACAGGACGCTCGATGATCACGGGAGCCGGCTGATGAATGTGACGCTCAATGATCGTGGGCTGAGCCGGTGGTGCCAGGTTCACCTGCGGCTCGGGTGCGGACTGCAGCGCGGTGATCACGTTTTCACTGACACCTTGGTTGTGCAGGGCAATGATATCGCTGACGGTCACGGTCCCCACATAACCACGCTGCCGAATCTGGTTGGTGATGACGTGATCGCTGAGACCACTGCGAGTCATCGAAACGACATCGCCCAAGGTCACGGCGGATTGCTCAACCACATACTGTTGCTGCATCGTCGCTTGCTGTTGCTGATGATAGCGATACGCAGATTGCTGGCGCGCGTAGGCTTGTTCCCGATCAGCTGCGTCGCCCAAAATGCCGCCAGCAACGGCGCCGACCACACCACCAATGGCGGCCCCGGCACCCGCCTTGTCGCTGTTATCGCCAATGATCCCACCGGCGATTGCCCCGGCCAATCCCCCCATCACCGCGCCGCGTTGTTTTTGAACTTGCGCCACGGCTGTCGAAGAATGTGCCAGCAATGATGTTGCAATCACTGCGACCACCAACAAGTTTGTTTTGTAATTCATCGGATTCACTGGGTCAAAAACGGCGAAGGAACATTCAAATCGAGCTGTAGCAAATGTTTGCTCTTGCAGTCAATCGGCGTTTCAAAATCGGTGCATGAGAGGATCAATCTCGATTCGAGCAGTCACACGAGCAATCTCGAATGACCCTCAAACCCCCTACAACCGATGCAGTTTCACAACCGATGCGGTTTCACAGGGCAATCATCACCTGGATGCGTGCATGTGATGGTCTGCGCCGAGCTGCGATGAACGCTGATCAACTGGGAGATCAACTGGGCTCAACGACAGAGAGCCCGCTTGGGCGGGTGCAGAGCGCAAGAAATGGCGTTCCAGAAAATTAATTCACCGGGAGCTCGCTCACCTGTGCAGTCCCAATATCAATCACATCGGCCACTGGCAGCACAAAGATTTTTCCATCACCAATCTGGCCGGTCGATCCAGTCAGAGCATGCTTGGAGAGCGTCTGGATCACCGGTTCGAGTTCATCTTCGTGAACTAAGATTTCCAACACGATTTTCCGTAACAGGTCAACTTTGTATTCGTTGCCTCGGAATAAGGCGTTCTGCCCCCGCTGTCGACCATAACCCATCGCATCGCTGACGGTGAAATCCTGCACGTTCATTTCGTGCAGCGCATCACGAACATTCGACAACTTGGTCGGCTGAATAATGGCTACGACAACTCGCATGTTTCATCAACTAAGGAGACGCGGTAAGGGATGGAACCACAACGTCGATCGCTTGCCGCTCGCGAGCCGATTGAATCAAGGCATCGAGCACGGCCTGCGTCTGAATCGCAAACTGATTGAATTCGGCAAGAGATTGGTCACCAATCAAGGTCTCAATCATACGCTGCTCTTGCCGATCTGCACACTCATGAGCCTGGACTTCTCCGGCGGAATTGTGAACCCAATAACGTGTCGTTCGATCCGCCCATGGGCGTGTGAAGTCATCACAAATCACAGACGCTTCACTGCCGGCGGCTTCAAACCATTTCCGAGTCGCGGTGTCGTACCCCACACTTAGCGAAGCGGTGACGTCTTGGTCAAACCACAGCATGGCGTTGGCCCGAAGCGGAACCTGTTGTTCCATCACACAGTCGGCGAAGACCCGTTGCGGCATCACACCGGCCATCCGGCAAGCAATTCCCACGGCATACCAGCCGAGATCCAACAAGGCCCCGCCCCCAAGATCAGCCCTCAGGCGATGCTCTCCTGACTGAAACGGTCGATAAAACGAGACCGCGGCTGACACATGGCCTAGCTTGCCGATGCCACCGCCATGAACGAAGTCCAGCATTTGCTTGCTGCGAGCATGATGCAACCAGGCGGTGGCATCCAACCAGCGGACTTGAGCCTTCTGACAGGCTGCATGAATGGCAATGGCCTGCTGAGCGTCAACGGCTAACGGTTTTTCGCACAGGACATGCTTGCCGGCTTCAGCGGCCGCGACGGCCCATTGCCTGTGCAAGGCAGGCGGCAACGCAAGATAAACGGCGTCAACCTCGTCGCAATCCAGCAACGCCTGATAGCCTTCAACGGCGTTTTCAATTCCGTACTGGCTGGCGAACCAGTTCGCTCTCTCGGCACTGCGACTGGCAATCGCCGTGACAGCGACTCCATCGGTGGACTGCAAATCAGCCACCAAACGTCGTGTGATTCGACCGGTACCCATGATCCCAAAACGCATCACATCAACCTTCTTTGAACTGAAAAACTGTCAACGCTGTTTCCTCGTACGCCAGTAGGATAAAACACCGTCAAACGGGAACCGCGATCGAAGCGACCACGTCCGCCAACGTTGCCTCGGCAGCGCGACGGCGATCCTTGCCCAGATAGTCATCCAACAAAACACGGTGGGCAAGCACGGGAATTGCCAACGTTTTGATATCGTCAGGCGTCACGTAATCACGATTCTCAGTCACCGCGCGGGCTTGACAGCCGCGATAAAAACTGATGGCCGCTCGTGTACTGACCCCCACCGCAAACGCGCTGTCTGTACGAGTTCGCTGCACGATCTGAAGCAAATAATCCTCTAAGCTGACATCAAACTTAACCGTTCGCACACTGGCCTGAGCCTGCAGTACATCCGCGATCTCAACCACACTTTGGATCGAATCGACGGGCTCGCCCTGGCGATGGGAATGCAAGACTTCACGCTCCATCTCCGCCGCCGGATAACCGACGCTGGTTCGCATCAAGAATCGATCCATTTGGCTTTCAGGCAATTCATAAGTACCGTGATGCTCAAAGGGGTTTTGCGTTGCAATGACGATGAACGGAGACGGCAGCGGGTAGGTCTTGCCATCGACGGAAACCTGCTGATCACTCATCGCTTCCAGCAAAGCCGACTGAGTGCGAGGCGGAGCGCGGTTGATTTCGTCAGCTAAGACAACGTTGGCAAACACGGGGCCCGGCACGAATTCGAACTCGGCGGTGTCATTGCGAAAGATCGAACTACCGGTGATGTCACTCGGCAGCAAGTCCGGAGTGAACTGCACACGGTGAAAGGAAGACTTCAAACTTCCCGCCAGCGCTTTGGCCGCCAGCGTCTTGCCTACACCAGGCACGTCTTCAAGCAGTAAGTGCTCCCCCGCTAGAAGAGTCAAAACGATGTTTCGAATCGACTCCGACTTGCCTAACATCACCGATTCCATGTTCTGCTGCAATCGTTGCGCAATTTCAAAGGCGTGCTGCATCACTTGTAAAACTTCCTGCCAGCGAGACAATGGAACGAGAGGGAACGCCGACCAAGTGTCGCTGAATCAGGAAGACCGATCAGAAAACTCCAAACTGAGCGCTGGCAGCCACCAAGGGCTGAAAACAGTTGGAATCGACAGCGGAACGCGGTTACCAACAGTCATCTTAGTCCAATCGCCGCCAGCAGCGAACCCGTGGAGTGATTCAACCTCTACTGACACGCTATCCTGGAAGCGTCCGTTTGCCAAGATTGCAACCACCTGCGATTCTTCGTCCTCGCTCTGGTGCCCTTGATGCCATCAAATCAGCGCCGAACCCAAGTTGCACGGAAACCAAGCAGCCCAATGTCCGATCAAATCGCCAACAAACACGAAGACTCAGAACACGCCCTCGGAGCGGCAAGTGCCAAGACGAACGTTGCGGCCAAAGCGAAGCCCAAGGCCAAAGCGAAGCCCCGGGCCAAAGCGAAGCCCCGAAAGGCACCCGCAATCGCGGCCTGCGTGATCGCAACCCTGGTCGTTGCCGCCTCTCAATGGCGCGCTTCAGATGGCGACTACCAAATGGCCAACTTGGCCAGTTACGCTGCGGTGCTCATCGCTGGCATTTTCGTCGCGGTGCTGCTCTACCGCCTGCTTCGCCGAGTTGGTTACGGCTACATCGTTCCGGTCACCATCATCACGTCGATCGCCGGCTTCGCGCTCTTGTTTCAGTATGATGGAGTGACTGGCGAGATGGTGCCGATCTTTCGGTATCGGTTTGCCAAAGCTGACGGCCAAGCACTGCAAACGATCCCTCAGCCCTCGTCAGAGAAAAGCTCTGCTGAGAATCATTCTGCCGAGCAAAGCACTGCCGAGCAAAGCACTGCTGACACGAACACTGCTGACACGAACACTGCTGACACGAACAATCAACAGCCCTCCCACCCCGACGCACTGGCTCCGTCAAACACGGCAACCGCTCCGCCCCGCCCAAGCACTGGCGGGCTGGTCGCGAACAGCGATTCGTGGCAACAGTTCTTAGGCCCCAATCGCAACGGAGTGCTGGCCAGCCGCGAGTTCCAGATCCCTCAGGCAGTCGATCAAGTCACCGAACGGTGGAAGATCAACATTGGGGCCGGTTGGGCCTCGTTCGCCGTTGCCGATGGCAAAGCCATCACGCTCGAACAACGTGATGACCAAGAAGCGCTCACCGCATACGACTTGAACACCGGGACACTGCAGTGGATCCAGACGGTCCCCGGTTTCCACCATGATACATTGGGTGGCACCGGCCCTCGATCCACCCCCGCCATCCATCAAGGAAAAGTCTATGCCACGACCGCACGAGGCAAATTGCTGTGCGTCAATGTCAGTGATGGCAAACCTGTTTGGTCTCAGGACCTGATCAAACTGGGACGCTGGACGCAGGAACAGTTTGATGCAGCGGTCACCTGGGGATATGCTCCGTCCCCGTTAATTGTCGATGACCTGTGTATCGTCTGCGTAGGCGGCCCCAACGAATCAAAACGCTCCACCATTGCCGCCCTAGACATCAACACCGGTGATGTGATTTGGACCGGAGGCGAAGATCAAATCAGCTATGCTTCGCCGCAATTGATGACACTGGCCGGTCAACGTCAGATCGTTTGCGTCAATGAGAAAACCGTCTCGGGCCATTCTCTGGTCGACGGCGACATGCTGTGGTCGTTTTCATGGCCGGGCCAGAGCAATGCGGCGGCCAACTGCGCCGCAGCGATTCCAGTCGGCGACGACCAAGTTCTGGTCGGCAAGCACTACGGCGGCGGCAGCACGCTGGTTAAGATCATTGACCAGGGCGACAAGTGGCAGGCCAAGCAACTGTGGCACAAGCCATCGATGCTAAAAACGAAATTCAATCACACCTGTGTCCAAGGCAACATCGGATTCGGACTCAGCAATGGGATTCTGGAAGCGGTTGACCTTAACGAAGCACGTATTCTCTGGCGTGAACCACGTCGCACAAGAGCCCAGGCCGGCCAGGTGCTGCTAGTCGAGGACACGCTGGTGATCCAGGCCGAATACGGCGACCTAGTCCTGGCCAAGGCAAGTGAAGAAGACTATCAAGAACTGCTGCGCATCGAGGCTCTCGACAGCAAGACCTGGAACATTCCCACCGTGGTCGGTAACCTGATCCTGGTTCGTAACGATCGGCAAGCGATTTGTTATCAGTTGCCCAGCCGGCAGTGACGCTTGCGTTGATCATCCCATCCCATGACGTCACTGGCACGACGCCCCATCGGCTCCCCTGGCAACCGACTGTGCTAAACACGGTCAATCGAATTGGCGACGACTCCCATGGCTCACACGGCATTGGCTGATTCAGACGCTGAACCGACCAACCCTCTGCACAGTGACTTGCATCAACAGAGCACACGATTGCCCTGGTTGTTTTCAGCACCTGTGGACCTGGCAGCCTTTGCCGGCAGCGCTTTGCTGTCGGTCGCTTTGTTGGTGTTGGGCGCGGCAATGGGGTGGCTGGATCGATCGGTGCCGCAGTGGACGTGGGTGACGACCATCTTGATGATTGATGTCGCGCACGTCTATGCAACGGGCTTTCGGGTTTACTTTGATCGCCAGGAATTAAAGCGGCGGCCCGGCCTGTACTTGCTGACGCCCGTCTTTGCCTTCGTCATTGGCTGGGCACTGTACTCGGAAAGCCCCCAGTGGTTCTGGCGCTGCCTTGCCTACATGGCCGTGTTTCATTTTGTGAGGCAGCAATACGGCTGGGTGGCCTTGTATCGGGCCAAAGCCAATGATCGCCAGCGCGTGGGCAAGTGGATTGATCTGAGCGCAATTTACTTGGCAACCCTTTATCCGCTGGTGTACTGGCACTGCCATCAACCGGAACAATTCGCATGGTTTGTCGAAGGCGATTTCGTTTTCCTGTCCCTTCCCCTGGATCGCTGGCTGGCGCCCGTTTACTGGTTCGCAATGATTGCCTATGTCTGCCGTGCCAGTTATCGAGGGCTGATCGGTGGACTGTGGAACCCGGGCAAAGACCTTGTGGTCGCGACCACCGCGCTGTGCTGGTACTTGGGCATCATTACATTTGATTCAGACTATGCCTTCACGGTGACCAATGTCATCATTCATGGCGTACCCTACATGGTCTTGATTTACTGGTACCAAGTCCTGGGCAAATCGAATGAGACACCACAGAATTCGGGGGCAGGCAGCGAAGAAGGCAGCGAGCAATCGGGGCCGGGACCAACACGGCAAGACGACCAGGACAACGCACCAGCATCAACCTCCGCATCACCAAGAAGCAGCGGAACCGCTTGGCAGATCTTGATCCGATTTGTCGCCGTAGTTTGGGTGCTGGCGTATTTCGAAGAACTGCTGTGGGATCGCAGCTTGTGGCACGAGCGAGCTTGGCTGTTTGGTTCGGCATGGCAGAGCAATGCTGGCATGCAGGCGGTGCTCGTCGCCTTGTTAGCCGTCCCGCAAGTCACCCACTATGTGCTGGACGGTTTCATTTGGAAACGCCGCTCGTCGCGTCAGCTAAGACAACTGACGCGACATTCAGAAGAGCCATCGCCACGATCAACAGGGCGACCTGCGTCATGATCAACAGCCAGTGTGATCAACAGCCAGTGTGATCAATCCCCTGGTTGCCTTGCCGATTAACGCGAGGCCTCAGACAACCAGCGATAGACCACGGCATTGCGGTCTTCGGCGCTGCCTTCCAGCAACGTCAAACCGTCTTGGCCGCCGACCAGATAGAACGCATCGGCGACTTCATCGTCCGTCAACAGGCCCTGCGATTGGAACAATCGCACTTCTGCCAACGTTCGGAAACTGCGACGACTGGAAGCACCAAGCAACGAACCGACACGACTGCGTGCGTTGTCGTCGGTCAGCGCAGGCATCTCAGTCACCTGCAGGTTACGATCCATGGCCACCAAGAAATTGGCCATGGCGTCTTCAACGAATTCCGTCGCACTGACCGCGTTAGGCGACTGTGCTTGCTGCTTAAATTTGAAGGTGTCGATGGCTTTGGTGATCCCCAGCGACTTGCCGGTCGAAACATTGACCAGTCGGCCGCGACTGATGTTCTGTGTCAGTCCGCTGGTATGACCTTTGAGCACGACATCGAAGTGCAGGAGCAAGTCCACGCCATTGTCCTTGGCCGCCTGCACCATGTCTTTTTCGGTACCGCTGCCAACGAATTCAAGATTGTGTCGCCAGACCGCTGGGCCTCGACTGGCCGAGTAAGCGTTGACGAAGGCGTCGCTGATTGCAACGGTGTCAACGACACCAGGGCTGACGGATTGAAACGCCAGTCCAAATCGACCTTGGGCAAGGCGTTTTTGAATCTGTGCGGAAATCAGTTCGCCAACCAAGCCCAGATTGTCATTCAGTTCGGCTGCTGGACCGCTGTGAAGACCGGCGGGGTTGAGGGAAGCTAAGCGCTGTGAGTTGCTAGCGACAGCTGGCCCTTTGCCGCGACCGTTACCACGTCCAGCGGGGCCACCGGGAAAGCCGGATCCTGAACCGTAGCCAGCCATCTCGCCACCAGCCATCTCGCCACCATCCATCTCGCCACCATCCATCTCACCGCCATCCATCTCACCGCCAAATCCTCCGTCCCCGTAATCGCTACCCGGACCACCAGCGTAGCCGCCAGGACCACCGGGAGCACCAGGACCACCTGCAGCGATTCCGCCTTCACCACCAGAGCCACCGTAGCCGGCCCCATAGTCGCCGCCACCGCCGCCCTGACCACCGGCTCCGCCATTGCCTCCACCGTAGCCACCTTCACCGCCCGAACCGCCGTAACCTCCGCCAGCCCCACCAGGACCGCCGCGGCCGGTGGAACTTGCGCTCAGCGGTTGTGGGCTGGCTCCATCGGAGCGAACCGACACGGAAACACCGCAGCGAATGTTCCAGGCAGGACGACGCAGCAACGGGCTGTAACGCACCATGGATAACGCATCGCCAGCCTCTTCGTATTCCGCTGTGATGTGGGCGAAGAACAAGTCTTTCGCCAGGGCAATTTTGCCGCTGGAGTAAGCCGCTTTGGCCTCATCAAACAAAACGGGGCCAGTCGGTTTCACCGGACCGCCCATCTGCCCCATGAACGGGGCGAAGGACATCATGGTTTGGCCCAGCTGCTGTGACAAAAGTTGCCCCACGAAGTCACCACCGCCACCGGCCGGCGCCCCTGGCCGTGATGCTCGATTGCCCCCGTAACTGTCTTCTTGACCGGCACCATAGCCGCCGCCACCTTCACCCGGTTCAGCCCCTCCATAGTCACCGCCGTAGCCACCACCGCTCCCGGGGCCGCCTTCCATTTCGGTGTCTTCACCCGATCCGTAGTCACTGCCATAGTCGCCGCCATCGGATCCGTAGCCGCCGCCCTGGGGCTGTGGCTGAGGTCCGCTACCGCCTCCTGGGCCGTAGTCGCCGCCCTCGGATCCGTAATCAGAACCGCTGGCTGGCGGTTGGCTGTTGGCTTCCAAGCCGTTGATCAGCAACAGGCCGGTGCATAACGCACCTGACAAAAGGCTTTTCAAAACGTTTCGTTGCCCACTGAACGGACCAGCGAGTTGGCAATAACCGGGCGCACGGCGAAGGGTTTGGAGTAGATCCATGAGCGTAGTCTTGTTTTATACGGACAACGGATTGAAAAGAGGTTGGAGTGATCTCCAACCGTTATTGTAACTGGCTTTCAGCTCATGGGCTGCGTCACATCGGTGGGCATTTGAAGCCTTTTTTGTTTATTTCAATCGTTGCCAGAGCAGCCTGTGTCTCGCTTGGGCGAACCGCATGCCTGGTTCACCGGTGCCGCAAAAAGCATGATCCGATGCGTCGGAGGCGTGAATGCTCGGCTTCCAACGGCAGGGCACCGCTCCTTCAAAACACACCAACTCACCCAAACACCCTGTCTCGCCGCCAGCGGCTTTGTGGAACGTCGCAAACCGAGCCTTGAAAACCACCATCAGCCCGGATGTAGCCGGGGGCTTGGTTTCGGTTACCTGCCGTTTGGCCGGCAAAGTGGTTTGAAATGATGAAAATTATTCCAGATGCACCATTGTAAGCTGACTTTTCAGAGTGCATGATGCGTAGTTAAGTGGTTCACATTAGGCAATGAATCCTGATTGCTAAGTGCCAGCCCCTCCCCACCGGCCCCAGACGTGATGCGATGGCATCTATGTCCAGGCGAATCCAGCTTATTTCGCCGATCAGACAACTCTGCACCGGAAAGGGGGGAACTCTCATCCCCATCTCGCGTCTAAGCCGTCACACGCTTAACAACAGTGCAACCAATTTCCCGCGGCGATTGGTTGACGCGAAACGATCCTGGGCGAGAGCGAACGGGTTTGGCACAGCAAATCAAGGCGTGAACTTGGGTTTGGCTAACCACCCAATGGGCAGAAGCAAATGGACTTAGGCAGGCAAGACTTTTCTGATCAGCAGGAATGCTCCCGGCGGAAAGTGCTGCGCGCCGAGCTTGCCCAACAAGCAGAACTTTCTTTAGCCTCCGCCTCGCAAGGTGGCCCAGGTTCGGATTCCTTCAAAGCGGATCGGACGGTCATCGGCGGCTGCCGCCAGCTCGCGTCCCGACTGAGTTCGAAACTACGCTCGGTCACCCACTCGGACCTCTTGGCTGCCGCCTCGCGTTTGGTTGAATCCAGCAAATCCGCCGTGACCCAACGCATCGCACAGGAACGCGTCGGACAGGAACACCTCGCACCACGCCGCCGCGTGCTGGTGTTTGAATCATTGGGCCAGCGTCGAGTCCTGGCGGTGATCTCCGGAACCATCGTCGACACGACCCCCGACGATCCGCCTGCGAACGCCTTTGAATCACCGTTGGCCAACAAGCTGGTCTACATCGACTACAACGAAAACGACTTTCCCGACGGAGACGATCCACATCAGTTGGTTGGCAGTTCGGGGCAGTTTGAATTCCGTGATCTGGACACCGGTCTTCACCCGGTCAAGATTTTTGGCGACTCCAGTGTTGACCATTACGAATTGACGTCGCACTTGGTCAGTGGACAGTGGGAACTTCCCGATCAGATTGATGCGGTGCACCCGAGCCCAACGGGTTTCGCCCTGATGTCACAAGATCAGGTGATGCATGTCTCGCACGAGATGGACCTGTCTGCCTCGCTCCAGTTGCCAAGCGGTGCCGAAATCGTGGCGTCATTGCGGTTTGATGGCGAAGTTGCCACGCTTTACCAAGGTCCGCTCGCGGAATCTTCCCAGGCTTTGGGGCTGTGGGTTGCAACCTTTGACAGTGAATCCGTCGAAACACAATTACTGAGCGGCGAGCACCACTTTGATTCGATCGCCTTTGGGGCCGATGGGCATGGGGTGGCAGTGGACCAAGCCGGCGGCATTGTTTACTCGTTACACCTGACGTCGACCGCGCTGCCGGGCGCTGCAAGCGAACTGGAACTTGAAATCCAGGAAACCGCCCAACCACCGGTTCCTGGCATGCAATTGGTCGCCAGCCCCAAGGTTGATCTGGACATTCCTAGCCGTTCGCCCAGTCGCACCGTGATCGCCTGGCCAGCGGCGGATGCTTCGCCACTATCGCCCGCAATGCACCTCAAGTTATGGAGCAATGCGAGTGGGCAAGCGATTCAAGGGAGCAGCACGCTGGTTGACGATGTCATTGAGGCCTTGGCATTCAATGATCGCACGGGGCTCCTCACGGCCCAGCTTGGTGACGGCATCTCGATGCTGGATGCCGACGCTGCATTCGCGGA
The DNA here is from genome assembly GCA_007745635.1 of Stieleria bergensis. Lineage (GTDB taxonomy): Bacteria > Planctomycetota > Planctomycetia > Pirellulales > Pirellulaceae > Stieleria > Stieleria bergensis. Next base: position 2,316,835 of record CP036272.1, on the reverse strand, counting down.
CCTTCATCAAGTCACTTCCGCGCCGCGAGTCACGACGTTGTCTGATGCTCACAACGGTCTGCTGAGCGTGACCGGCCAGGGGATTGGGGGGCGTGTTGAGCTGACTGATCTGGGAAGCGGCAAATCCACCTTGGATCAACTGGTCGACTTCACCGCAATCGGCCTACCACAATTTGCTTTCGCCACCGGACCGGCAACCGCTTTGGGTGCGACCTTTTACGTCGTCGGCAAACTGGGCCTGATGCGGCTAAATCTACGCCGGACCAACGAAACCCAGGTTTCCATTGAGACAGCAGACCAATCGGTATCGGTTGACTTTGCCATCAACGCCTCGACCACAGATTCATTGGACCTGTTGCAACCGGGGGTTCTCTTTCACACGCTGGAAGACACGCCATTGACGTTGGATCACAGCCACTGGAGCCAGTCGGCCTTCGGTCACGATGTTCATGGCGTGGTCCCGGTGATCGTCCAAGACACAGAGCATGGTGAGATCCAGCGGATCTCCGAAGATGGCCTGCGTTACACTCCTGACCGAGACTTCTTTGGTCAAGATCGATTCAAGGTTCGCTTTCACAATGGACAGGCGGTCTCGCTTCCGCTGGAAGTCATCATCAATGTCTCGCCAGTCATTGACAAACCCGAAGGCATTCTGTTCCAGCAATACGACGTCCCCGAACACTCGGGATACAACCACGCGGTCGGCAACATCACCGTCGTGGGGGACGATCCCTATGGAACCCTGACCCTGTCAGTCAACGACAATCGGTTCCGAATCGACGGCCGAACACTGATCCTGAAAGATGGCGGCTTGAACCACGAAGCCAAAGAGATCATCACGCTGACCGTTTCGGGGACAGAGGCATTCACAGACACCCACATCGAAGGCTTCGTCGAAGTCAAAGTGCTTGATGAAAACGATCCAGTCGTGGCGGTGACTCCTGACGAAGCTTCTGTCACCGAAAACGTCCCCGGCCTGCTTGTCGCGGCTCTCCAAGCGATCGACGAAGATGCCGACGAACTTCATTCCTTCACCGTCGATGACCAGCGCTTCGCAGTCGTCGATGATCGCTTGCAGCTCAAGAAAGGAATCTTTCTAGACTACGAAGTCGAAGAAAAAGTCATTGTCAAAGTCACCGCCAGTGACCGCGCCGGCAGCTCCGTGACCAACGAGCTGGTGATTTCTGTTTTGGACGTCGAAGAGCAACCCGAACAGATGAAACTGACCAACAAGTCAGTCATGGAGCTACAAAAGGGCAAAGCCGTCGGATCGATCTTGGTCAATGGCATCCCGCCTCAAGATCACTTCAGCTTCCTTGTCAACGATCGTCGCTTTGAAGTCGTCGAAGGCACTTTGAAACTTCGCGACAATCAGCACTTGCTGCACCTTGACGCTGAGCAACTGGAACTGAACGTCACGATTCGCGACGACCAAGGCACCTATGATCCACTGATGGAAACGTTTGTGATCGATGTTCTGGAGAACCACGAACCGTTCCACAACAGCCAAGTCCCCGAAGATGTCAACAATAATGGCGACATCTCTCCGCTGGACGCTATCCTGATCATCAACTATCTGCAACGGTTCGGACCGGGGCCGATCAATTACGATGCTCCGCTGCGTTATTACGACGTCAACAAAGACGGAATGATCACACCGCTGGACGCGTTCTTGGTGATCAATCAGGTGAACCGACAAATCCAAACGTCCACCGTTTCCACTGAAGGCGAAGACCCGAACGAAAACCCCTTGTCGACGCCAGCCTCCAACGCAGCACAGACTTCCTCCGGCGGCGAGCCAACGCTGGCACTGCATAGCAATGGCGAAGGTGAACAGCTTGCCGCCGCTCCGCTGGCGACCGGTCTGCTAGCGACTGATCATTCCGCAGCAATCGTCACGCCAGAGGTTTGCCTGCCGTTCCCAATCCCCGCGACAACCCAGGGTCCTGCTGAAGCGCCAACGCCCGTTGCCGCCCCACAGCCACTGGTGACCGTCACCAACCGGCCAAGCGTTCCTGTGACCAATCACGCAGCGATCGATCAGGCGATCCGTTTGCTGGACGAGTGAACGCGGCAGCGGAAACCTTTCTTTTACTGTGACGGCAGATTCGATATAGTGAGCCATTGAATCGCTGACTGAGACCGATGAATTGTTCGGTGATGTCGCTCGCCTCCGTCTGCCCCAAACACTTCTATGCCTTGGCTTTCTCTGTTTTCTCGCAGCGCAATTGTTGCTGTGACTGGATTTTCACTGTTGCTTTTGCAGGGCTGTTCGCCGTCCAAAGAGCAGGCAGCATCCGATCCGGATCAGCAGGCGAAACTTGCCCAGAAAGACTCAGAGGCTAATCCCCCACCGGTTAGTGGAGGGCCGGATTCCGCTGAAGTGATCGCTGCTCCGTCCGGCATGGCCGCTGAATCCACTGGGTCCAACCAGCCATCGGGCGTCAAACCGCTTCCTGAAAAGTCAGCAACGAACGACGAGCAAGCCGACAGCAATCGCCTTCGGCAAAAGCGTCTTCCCGAAGATCTGACGCCGCAGCAACTGCTACAGTACATCGAGGGCGCCGATCGCGATCTACAGGTTCTTAATAACGCTCGCGCACCGGTCGACGGAGTCATTCAGCGGCGTCAAGCGGCAATGGAGATCATCGGGGTCAAGCTTCAGGCGTCTCGGCGCGTCCAGGCTCATCAAGAAGCGACCCCCGAACAACAGAATTCAGGCATTCGCGGCGAACTTCAGTCTCTGTCCCACTTAACCGGCATGGGAGATGTTAGCGCCGCTCAGGAGCTTCGCGAACTTGCCAAGAAGCACCTTCATTCTGATCAGCCGCTGGTCGCTGCAGACTCACGCATCACCACGATTGGGTTTGCGATCAACGATCTTTACGCTGGCGTGCCTCAGGCGGCCGACCAAATTGTCGAACTGGTCAATGGAATCGTCAGCCGCCCCGGGACCGACGTACCGGCGATCCTGATCATGGCTCGAGCACGCGAACTGCTGACCGATTATGGTCATTTGGATCAAGCGATTCTGGTTCGCGCAAAGATCTTGGAACTTTTTGGTGACGCAACCGACCCGATGATTGCTCGCATTGCTGACGAAGCTGCGGGGACGGTCAAGTTCGACGCCGTGGAACGCATGATCTTGGATCACCAAGGTGGCGCACCGGTCAAAATCGACGACTGGAATGCTGCGGTTGAGGAACTCTTGTCCGACTCGTCCGATCAGATCACCGTCGGCTATCTCATCGGCGCCGCGTTGGGATTTGAATTCGCTGGTGACAACACACTCGTGGACGCGACCTTTGCGCAGCTCAATTCGTCTGTCCCCGAAACCCTTGCACAAGTTCGCCAGCAAATCGCCGCCGCCCAGGCCGCCTCTCAAGCACGCCAAGATGTGATCGGCAGTGAGATGGGATTTGCTGACTTGCCCAGCGCTCCGGGAACCAGCGTGAACCGAGAAGAACTAAAGAACAAGGTTGTGTTGATGCCGTTTTGGTCAGTCGCCTTCGGCGCCAACGCACTAAGTATTCTGCCAGAACTCTTGGAATTAAAGAAACAGTACCCGCAGCAGGTCACCATCGTAGGCATGAATCTGGACACCGCGGAAGCGAGACTCGAAGAGTTTTATCTGCAAAGCAGATTAGACTTCCCAAGCTTTCACAGCGTGTCATCCTCTGACATGCAGCAGCCCAATCCCGTCGCGGTTCGGTTTGGAGTGGTCAACATGCCGTTCATGGCGGTCTTTGACAAAGATGGCAAAACGGATTCGCTGCACTTGAATTCAACCAGCTTGACGCAGCGCGTGGACGCTCTGCTGAATCAGCCCACGACAGCACCGTAGACGATTCAAAGGTCTTTCGTTCAAGCGACAGCGCTGATGCATCACAGCGCTGAATTCGCCGGTGTTGACATCGGTGCGCCGGGGGCGACCGGGGCAACAACTGGCGTGTTGATCGGTTGTGGCGGATAGTCAAATCGTCCATAAGACTTTGCGCTAACTCGCACGGGCTTTCCGCCGCTGGTGCCTCGTACCCCGGCCATGATGCGATGAGAGAGGTGCGCGACGTTACGAATCTCTTGCAAATTGAACTCAACCGTCGTCGCGTTTTGCTGCTCAGCTTCGCTGACCACGCGCTCTAAGTGCTTGGTCAGCATGGCAGCGGAATCTTGTGCGGGAATCTGCTGAATCAACGCCTCATCTGAGTTTCCAGTGCAGGGCTCACGAAAGTTATCTGACAGCGAGATGATGGTCTTGCCGGAGCTAAGCACACTGATCAATTGCCAAGACACTTGATCGTTTGCACTGTCGTACTCCATCTCGGACACCACGACGTTTTGGCAGCCCAATTGAATGGATGCGGACGCCAAGTATTCCTCGCGCTGCCATTGGAGTGAACCGGCTTCACTAAAACCGATCTCAGAGAGTTTCCAGGCCTGCTCTTTAAGTTTGCCTGTCAATGGAATCGAGGCCACCGCCATCAGCGGATCATCTCGATACTCGCGTGCCTTGGGCTCTGTGCCTTTCTCTGGCACTGCGGAACGATCCCACCGTGGAATATCGTCTATCGAGGAGTACTCGGGAGTGTAGGCAAGCTCGACTGCAGCCAATGGGTTGTGTGCGAACTTCTGCGCAATGGCGCCGATCGAGGCCGCAAGACCTGCAAAGATCATCGTGAAGCCCAGCAACTGGAAACTCCAAACGCCACTCGCTTTGCCAAAGTTCCCCAGCACCAGTAAGGCCCCGACACCTCCGACACAGAGCAGGGCCGAGGCGCCGATGTAAGCCAGTCGAGTCAGTTGAGTACCGCGTCCGTAACGCAATGGGTATCCAACGAGACTTAACAAGGCAAACGGTGCGGTAAGAATCCAGGCGAACAAATTGGGACCACCGCTGGCACAGATCGCAGTTCCAGCGGCAAGCAGCAAGCCACCGAGAAGGAACATCACCAGCCCGATCTCAGCGCGGGATTCACTGGACACCGGAACGAATGTCCATGCGGGCACCTCTTGCACCTGCTTGGGACCAAATTCAAGGCGGCCGGCACGCTGATAGGTCACCACATCTCCAAAAAACTCATCTGGTCCATAACGGCGAATCACTCCAGTTAGCGCGCCATTAGCGGCCAATTGATCATTGGCAAGCTTGACGTGGACAGGATTCGCAGAAAGCCTCAATAGCGTTCCGTAGGGATTCTCTTTCCCATCAACGGGGGACAGATCGACTTGAGTGATCCCCTCTTCCCAGAATCGGCGCAATTGCAGCCATTGATTTTTACGAAGCTCTGCGATGTGATCGTCATCCTTGTTGAATTCTCTATCAATCACCCTTTGGACCGGATCCAGATACGAAACGCCATGCAGAACCATCGGCTGCTTAGTGAGCGACTGGATCGCGTCGTCATCTTGCGATCCGAGTTGTTGCACTAAGTCGACATAGCGGATCGGCTCGGGCTGCAGTGACGACACAACGGATTGATGAACCAAATCGACACCGAAAAAGCCACCGATCATCAAACCGGCGGTTGCCATCAGACCGCCGAACAGAATTCGCATCGGTCGCGGCTGCAAAAATACCTCTTGGACCCTTTTGTTCATTTGTCGCTACTTTGCCGCTCGGGGCTCGTTCAAGGAAGGTGTGCAGAAAGCCTTAAAGGCTAGCTTGCCATTGAGGGCAAGGCCTCTTAATTTGCCACCAAGGTAGAATTCGGTGTCCGCCTATTGCGAACGACAGGCATAACCGGCACCTGAAATGCCCTCTCAGAGTGGCGGGCCGAGCCCATTTTGTTGCCTGAGACCTCAAGCAAAAGAATGCCCAGCAAAAGAATGCCCAGTGATGTGGCAATCACGAAACGCGAACAACATCCCAGGCAGGCAAACAAAAAACGCCTTGGCAGAACCAAGGCGTTTTCTAAAGAGCGGATGGGGTGGGATTCGAACCCACGGTAGAGTCTCCCCTACGCTAGTTTTCAAGACTAGAGCCTTCGTCCACTCGGCCACCCATCCTGTTGGTTTGTTTGCGTTGAATGACAGAAACGCGAACCTTGTATGCCATCATCATCGGTCACACGCTTGGACAACGTCGTATGCGACCCAATCTTGGCCGGTCGCTGCAAGCTTCAACGAAAGCCATTCTGCAGCAACAGGGTTTCTATCTAGTCAGAGAGTCTAATAAGAAATTCAGTCACTGCAAAGTGACCTAACCCAAAGAGAACGGTCGGTTTTTTGTATCCGCTCTGCGGCATCACGCTGGCGGGCGTGAAACAGACCTTTCGGCCCGTTTCCAGCTGAACAGAAACCGCGCCGATCGCCCATCATCCTAGCCATTGGATTGCCAAAGATCCTGGCCACTGAACCTTTGTAACCCAATGCAGCGGCCTGCTGGTAACCTGAGGCGAGCAGCAAACCGGATGAATTCGCACACCTGGCTAAGCTGCTTTCGTCGACGAGGAATCATCGTCACGGTCAGCCTGCGATTCGTCGCTGTCGGGGCGGTGCAGCGGTAGCGTTGCCGCGGTGCCAACGTCCTGTTGTTCGGCGTCCTGTTCTTGGTCCCATGGACCTTGGAAACTAGCCAAAATTTGTCCCGTTGCGTCGCTGACGACCAACTCATCTGGAGCCATTAACCAGGTTGCCTGCATTGAGCCCTGGGGCGTTTGCAACTGGAAAGTTCGACCGGCGTAGAAACCTTCGCGAATCAGGATCGACTCCGACAGAATCTTGGCTTCAAGTTCTGCTTCCTGCTCTGCGGAGGGGGCTGGATCGTCTTCAAGCTGCTGGTCGTCGCTGACTGGGGCTTCGTCGCTGACTGGGGCTTCGTCGCTGACGGTGTCGAGCGTTTGTGCGACGGGCTCAGGCTCGCCTTCCCGATCAGCTTGCATTTGGCCAACCGCTTCGCCATCTTGCCCGGCTTCGCACTCTAGACCGGCTTCACCATCCGCTGCCGCCTCGCACTCGGGAGGCGCACAGATTTGTAATCTGGATGGTGCCGCCACGGTTTCGTGTGCGTACGCTTCCGCGAGCCAGCGACGCAACTGATGTCGAACGGCTTGTAAGCGGTGTGAATTGGACATTCCAGCAACTTTCACAGATGTTTTGGGTAGGAAACCTCTGGATGTCGGGATCCTCGCAAACCGCTTTATCGGTACGATGCATCACATCCAGGATGTATCGTTCATCGGCCGAGGGCAGTTCTTAGTCGATGAATCACCGATTGACGTCGCAAAGTCAACGCAAATTCCCTATTGTGAATTCGTTGTCGTCAGCGACTTAGAAATCCAACCAAGAGTCCGCCAGCAGCCAATCGGGCGGAGTCGGAAACGAAAACAGTGAGCTGGGAATGCGAGTTTTGTTAAACGAGGAACAGCTGCACGCGGGCGTGGAGCGGCTGGCAGTAGAAATCGATCGTTATTACGGCAAAGAGCGGCCGTTAACGCTGGTGGCGGTGATGACTGGCAGCATAGTCTTATTCGCTGACTTGATTCGCCGGCTGTCCATGCCTCAGCGAGTCGGCGTGATCGGAGCGTCCAGTTACCGAGGCGGGACGAAGCCTGGTGAATTGACGGTCGATGCAAACATGCTGTTTGATGTCAAAGGTCGCGAGGTTCTGTTAGTCGACGACATTTTTGATACGGGGCAAACCCTCAGCCGTTTGGTCGCTGAACTTCAGCAGCAGGGCGCCGTTTCGGTGAAGACAGCGGTGTTGCTTCACAAGCATCGCCAGCACGAGGTTTCCTTAAGACCGGACTTTGTGGGCTTTGAAATCCCGGACGACTTTGTGGTTGGCTACGGTTTGGATTATCGTGACCTGTATCGAAACCTTCCTTACTTGGCTGTTCTCACCGACCAGGAAATTGCGGCCACCGATCGCGGCGAAGTGGCCACAATCGTTTCCCGAGATTCGCATGAGCAGCAAACCTAACGGTTCACGGAACGGTCTCGACCTGAACGGCCAGGGCAGGCAACCACAGAGTGGCATGCCTGTCGGATCACAACAGCTGAAGAGAAAATGGCGTCTCCGTTAAGAGTTCTATTGGTGGGAAGATACTTCTGGCCGTACGGCTCGGTTGATTCCGCTGGATTCTTGATGACCCTGGCTACCGCGTTCAAAGCGCGTGGCATTGACGTTCAGGTTTTGGCTTCGCGTCCCAGCACGGCGATGCCAACGTTCTATCTGTACCGAGACATCCCAGTCCACTGTCCGATCAAGCTCTTTCAGAAAGGCTGGGCGGTGCGTGGGGATCGCACGGCATCACGCTACGTCAAGCGACTTGGGCAGTGGATCGAAGACAACATGGCCGCGCGACAGGTGATGCTGGTCAATGGTGCCCAGGAAGAAGCATTGGCAGGTTTGCCTGCGTGTGAAGCGTTAAACATTCCCACGGCTGTTCGACTGAGCGGAGCAGGGCAGTGCAGCGATTTCGAGTTCTTCCGACAGTCGCGCGTCGGCAAGCGTTGCCGTCAAACCATGTTGAACGCTGACGCGGTGATCGTGCAGCATGCCGACGATCATCGGCAATGGATTGTGCAAGGCGGTGATGACCAAAAAACTCATCGCATCGGTCCAGCGATTGGCACGTCAACAGTGACACCAGAACAACGACAGGCGATGCGCCAAAGCCTTGGTGCGATCAATGGTGACTTGCACGTTCCGGAGGACCATGCGGTCTTGCTATCGATTCAGCAAATGCGTTCCGAATCCGGGCTCGCCGCATTGGTTGATTCAACGTATTCGCTCTCGCAATCGATTGGGCGTTTACAGTACTGGTTGATCGGCGATGGACCACGCCGAGAAAGCATCTTTGGTGCAATTCGTGCCGATGGACTGAGACAGAACCTAGCCATGCCGGGCTCCTTTGCAGACATGACGGATGTCTTTCACGCGGCGGACTTCCTGGTGCACAACGGTGACTGGGGCTGGGAACATCTTGTCCCCACCGCGATTCAGATGGGACTGCCCCTGTTGGTCGCAAATTCACTTGTCGCTCGACGGTTCTTTTCTGCTTCAACCAAACTGGTCAAACAACGAATTGCCGAAATTGCTGATTCACCTGAAATGGCCGCACCAACGGGTGCAGAACCAGGCCAATCCGTGTACTGGTTTGAAGCCGGCCACCCCCAGACTCTGCAACAGGCCGTCGCTGCCGTCGTGAATCGCTTGGACATTGCGCGTGAACGTGCCAACCAGTTACGGCGTACGCTACAGCATGACCAATCGTTTGATCGCGTGGTCGATCAATACGTTCATTTACTCCAACGCTTAGCGGCCAAAGCGGCACCACAAAATGTGTCAGGCGTTTCAGGTCAGACATCATGAGCAAGCTTAGAATCGCGTTCGTCATCCCAACCATGGACCAGGGAGGTGCTGAAAAGCAACTGGCATTGTTGGCGATTGGATTACCGAAGGACCAATTTGATGTCCATGTTTTCCTGCTCACACGCGATGGGCCACGCAGCGAAATGCTGCGATCCAATGACGTGCCCGTCACCGTTATCGGCAAACGATTCAAGCTTGATCCAAGTGCCTTGTTTCGCCTCAAACGCTGCTTGCAATCCTTTCAGCCAGACATTGTTCACACCTGGCTGTTCGCGGCAAACAGCTTCGGCCGAACAGCTGCATGGCTATCAAAGACGCCCACCATCATTGGCAGCGAGCGTTGTGTTGATCCGTGGAAACGCTGGTATCAATTCGCCATTGATCGCTGGCTAGCCAAACGCTCACAAGCGATCACCACCAACAGCCAAGGCATCGTCGAGTTCTATGCCCAGCACGGCATGGATCGTGATTTGTTTCGCGTCATTCCCAATGGCATTGCCTCACGTCAATCAGAATCGATTGATCGTCAACAAGCCTGCCAGCGACTGGGCATTGCCGAAGACCGGCGCATTGTGCTGGCTGTCGGCAGGCTGTGGCCTCAAAAACGCTATCGCGATCTCGTCTGGGCCGCAGAAATGATTTCGGCGGTCGATCCACTGATGACTTTAGTGATCATTGGAGATGGTCCGCAGAAGTATGAATTGCTTCGCTTTCGCGATGACGTGACCTCCCGTCAAGCCGTCACGTTCGTCGGCCATCGCGAGGACGTTGAACAGCTGCTCCCGCACGCCGAAGTTTTCTGGAATGGAAGCGAATACGAAGGGCAAAGCAATTCGATCATCGAAGCCATGCAAGCAGGTCTACCGGTGATCGCGAGCGACATTGCAGGCAATCGCGATTTAATCAAAGACCAAGTCACCGGCAAACTGGTCCCGTTGGGAGACCGCGCTGCACTCGCACAGGCAACTCTTGAACTGCTCCGATCTCCCGACCAAGCAGCCCTGCTGGGCAAACAAGCGAGCCGGTTCATTGAAGATCACTTCACCATCGAACAATTGATTCAGCGGCATGCCACTCTCTACCAAGAGCTCTGCACCGACGCTGGTTCATGATCGCAGCGACATGCACTGAGTTTTCGCGGACGATCCGGCCCATCTAGCGTCAACAGTGATCCCTCACAGCCCAGCGACACGGGGCAGGTCAGGAATTCAACCGCGTCCGCTCTGATGCTGGATGACCACGGAAACGCCGCGATTGGCGGTTCTTAGCCGTGTTGTGGGCTCCGGAACCGCAGTGTGACCAGAGTGCTGATTTGGATTTCAGCCGCGCCGGTTAGGCAAGCTTTTTCCGATCAATCAACTTGTATCGATCAGCGCCTGGTAACGGATTCCAGTCGTAACGGTCACGCCAACGCCCAACGCTTGAAAATGCGTTGAAACAATGTTTTTGGTTAAGTTGAAAGTTGAGACCGACGCGCCGACGGATACCATCAAGGCGTCGAAGCGAAATCCGGCAGGGCACCGTTTTTTAACCTCGACAGAATCGTTTGCTGGCACCGTTGCAACGCTTCGGTATGTCGGCGCACCGAACCTTGGACCACGACTCGGTGTTCGGCGTCCGCTGAATCTGTGACAAGACTCGCAGAGCAGCGACCACCCACACGGCGCAGCACACAACCCACTCTAAGTACAAGTCTGCTTTGCAGGCCGATTACTGAACCACCAAGGACGATGCTCCGAACCTGTGTTTAAGGACTCATTTGATCCACCACAGGTGACCATTCCCTCCTACTTGGCCGCTCGAACAAAATGGACATTCGAAATCCCCACCTACGAACGCTTGATGAAGTCGAGCTTCTCTTGGCCAATGCACGTCTACGTGACGAACTTGAACCGTATCGTGACGAGTCAATTGATTCGTCCACCGGAGAGATGTCGCTGCAGGTTGAGAACGAGTACCTCGCATCGATGTTAGCTTGGGAACGGGCTCCTGCACTGCCGATCAGTGACTGGTTTTCACCGCCTTTGCAGATGCTTCCCCCCGAGGCACTGGGCGACGAGCAATTGCCGAGTGCACTGCGGCAGGTGATTGGCAAACTGTTCGCTAAGAACATTGTGCTTCGCTGCACGGACCATTTAAGTGATCGCGAGCTGTACACCGTGATCTACCGTGACATCATGACGTGCTGCGAGAAAATGGTAGACGTCCCAGGCAAGGCATTGGAATGGATGTGTGTTGAAGACACGGACACTTGGTTGCGCTATTACGCCTCGCCTGTGGAGCGACGTCGCTACCAGGAAGAGCATCAAGTCGACTTGCCGCCATCGGCTGAACCGCCTCACCGCCGCCATCTTCCCCAGTAAAACACTCCGCAGGCCACCGAGAGAGCTCGTTCATCGCTGGCGGTCGCTCTGTGCCGACTAACAACCGCCAAACAGCGTGATTGGTGCTATCAACGAACCCGGTCAGAGGGTGGCAAACTGCCACCTCGGACGGTGAAGGTTCTCATTCGGCGAGGATTCAACTCGCTTTTCATAGCCAGATTTGCTATCATTTGAAGACAGACGTTTGCTGATCGCACGGCGAGCACTGATCGGAAGACGATCGGGTTGCCCTGATTCAGCACCGCCTGCCCACCTTCGGGACATGTCACTCCCCTACCTTGTCCCACTAACTGCAAATCAGTCGTTTGCCGGCGCAATGCATTTGTGTCTGCTGGAACAACGTCTCCATGCTTTGGCAATGCGATGATCGGTGTTAACGATCGACGTGTTGACTGGAAGCACACGTTTCCAAACGATATTCCTAACGATAGACGCTATGAAGTTGCTTTATTTCTGCTTGTTGGCAATCTGCTGCGCGAGTGTTGCCCCATCTGCATTGGCTGATGAACCCGCCATCACACTGCAAGCAGCACGCGCATTAGGACGTGCCAATTCGAACCTTTTGAATCCGCCTGCCAAACAGCAGACCGAAGCGACGGCGCGCCCCGATCAAGCGGAGCTTTATCAGGCCAATGTCACGTTTTACCATCAGTCATTGAAGCAAGTCCTGATCAAGAGCTGCCTTTCCTGTCATGGGCCCGACGAAGCGGAAGGACGACTCCGGATTGACCAACTGGACCCTGATTTGATCTCTGGCAAAAACGTTTCGCAGTGGCGTGAGATCTATCACGTGCTTAGCAATTCAGAAATGCCGCCAGAGGATGAACCGGAGGTTGCGTTAGCAGATCAAGACCGAGCAAAGATCATCGATTGGCTCAGCGAAGAAATGCGAAAAGCATCTGTCGTTCGCCGCAGCCAACAGACCCGCTCATCCTTTCGTCGGCTGACGAAATACGAATACAACTACGCGATCCAGGACCTGCTTGGCCTGTCTTATGAGATTGCTGAACCGCTGCCGCCAGAAACGGTTTCCGAGGAGGGCTTCAAAAACAACTCGGATCTGTTGCAGATGTCCACGATGCAGTTTGAAAGCTATCGCGCGATCGGCTTGAAAGCATTGCGGCGAGCGACCGTGATGGGTCCGCGTCCGGAACCTGTTCAGTACCGGATTGTCATGCAGGATGAATTAACACGTTTAACCTCTGGGAAAGAAGACCAATCGTTTCAATACGATGATGAATCAGCGAAGGGCAAGAAATCTCGCCAGCACCTTTACAATCGTCAGACCGGCCAGGCCATTCAATTTTCTAATGCCAAAGCGAATCCGCTGAAAGAGCCCATGACCAAGGACCAAGACGAGTCCGATCCCGTCGTTCTGGTCATGCCTCGTAATAATGAATTGAAGTTAAACCTGGATCGTTTTCTGCCCGACGAAGGCATCATGCGTGTCAGCATGCGGACGGGGCGTTCCACAAACCATCCCGACGAGTTCGCAGCGTTGCGTTTTGTCTTTAGTGCTCACACCAGCAACAACGCTAACTTTTCCCAGACCATTAGCAGGCAAGATCTGCCGATCACGGCAACCATCGATTCGCCTGAAACCGTCCACTTCGATATTGAACTCGGTGAAATCCAGCGCAACCCGTTTCGCAAGCTAACCACCACGTTCCCACGCCGCGACGAGTTCTTGCACATTCGCAACGTCTCCAATGCACACCGTCGTGATCAACCACTTCAGGTGTGGATGGAAAGCATTGAGATCACCGCTCCTTTCTACGAGCAATGGCCGCCAAAATCACACCAAGACATCTTCATCGCTAGCAAGCATCAAGACAACGAGGATCATTACGCGGTCGAAGTCTTGACTCACTTTTTGACTCGGCTCTGGCAGCGTCCTGTTCACGAGAGCGATGTGACACCTTACGTGAAGCTCTTTAAGACTTTCCGAACCGACTTCGAAAGCTTTGAAGGAGCCATGGTGGAAGTTTTGGCGACCGCGATGGCCAGCCCTGAGTTCCTGTACGTGATCCAAAAGCAGGAAAGCCCACGCGCAGCCGATGACGCAGAACGTCGCATCAACGACTTCGAACTTGCCAAACGTCTGTCACTGTTTCTGTGGTCCAGCTTGCCGGATGAACAGTTGTATGATCTTGCGAACCGTGGGACGCTCAGCGACCCCGAAGTTTTAGGCAAACAAGTTGATCGCATGCTGGCTGACCCTCGTGCCAAACGGTTTGCCACACACTTTGTCACTCAGTGGCTGGGACTTGATGGCCTTGATAGCATCACGCACATCAAGGATGCAGACCTTGCCGAAGCGATACGTCGCGAACCGATTGAACTGTTTCGCGAAGTCCTGAACCAGAATCATAGTGTCATGGATTTTTTGCATGCCGACTATGCTGTTGTCAATGAACGCTTGGCGGCCCACTATCGCATTCCAAATGTTCGCGGCCCTGACTTCCGCCCGGTGGCAATTGACCAGCGTGTTCAGCGCGGTGGCGTGATGACCTGTGCTGCCGTGTTGGCGATGAATTCAGATGGCAAGGATTCGCATCCACTGAAACGCGGTGTTTGGATGCTGGAGCGAATTCTCCATGATCCGCCTCCTCCGCCACCGCCGAATGTTCCTGAAGTCGATCTGACCGATCCTCGCATTTTGCAAATGACCTTGAAGGAACGGATTGCCGACCACCGTAACAAGCCGGCCTGTTTCTCGTGCCATGCAAGAATCGACCCCTGGGGAATTGCCTTCGAAAACTATGATGCGATGGGCTCTTTTCGCACGAAGATCAAAAATGCCCCAGTCGACGCCAGCGCGCAACTGTTCAACAAGCAAACGCTGGACGGAGTTGATGGCCTGAAGCGGTACCTGTTAACCGAGCGGCAAGACCAATTTGCTCGGGCAATGGTGCATAAAATGGCAACCTACGCGCTCGGACGGCCGATGTCCTTTGGTGATCATGCCGATCTTGAAACACTGACTCAGAAACTACGTCAAAACGACGACCAACTTCGCGATTTGGTACACTTGATCACGGAAAGTGATTTATTCCATTCGCCCTAACGCTTCCCTGCCTGCTGTTGAACTTAACCTTACTCGTCACGAAGACACATTGTCGGAACCTCACTTCAGGAATCGAACCATGAGCGATCAGTCCCAAGCATTCAGTCGGCGTGCCTTCCTGCGTGGAACCGGGGTTGCCCTGGCCCTGCCATGGATGGAAACCTTTGCCGATCAAACCCAAGCAGATCAAACGCCGCGTCGCTTTGTCAGTGTCTATCATCCCGATGGCGTTGGCCTGCCGCTAAAGACTGACCCGGCGTGGAAAGACTGGAGCTGGTTTCCCAGAGGTGGCGAACGCGACTTCGTGCTCACCAAGGTTCTTGATACGCTGGAACCCCTGCGCAACGACATCACGATTTACTCTGGACTGTCACACCCAGCCGCTCGGCAAGTTCACGGACACTCCAACGCAGACCAATATCTAACCGGTGCCGCCACTGGAGGCCATGGTCCCTACAAGAATTCCATTTCACTGGATCAAGTCTACGCAGAATACGCTGGCAAATTCACTCGCCATTCATCGTTGGTGATGTCAACCAACGGTGGCGTCGGTGGCCCTCGTGGTGCGCAGACACAATCCTTCAACCGCGAAGGGCGTCCGATCCCCGCGATGAACAAGCCCAAGCAGATCTTTGACACGCTGTTTGTTGCCAGCAGCAAAGATGCCGCTGCCAAGCTTGCGCGCAGCAAGAGCTCGCTGGACATGCTGATTGAAAACTCGCGTGCTCTGGGACGCAAGCTCTCCAAACATGATCAAGCGACACTGAAGCAATACCTCGATGCCGTTCGAGACACTGAAGTCAAACTTGCCAAAGCTCAACAGTGGATCGATACCCCCGTCCCGCAAGTTGACACACAGTTTTTACATCTGGACGCTGAACCCAAGGAAGCGCGACTGTACTTCCAGACCATGTACGAACTGATTTACTTGGCGTTCATGAGTGACTCCACGCGTGCGGCAACGTTCCAACTTGGACGCGAAAACGGTGAAGGCCCGCACGACTTGCTCGCCCGAGCAGTCGGCCTTGGCGGCGCTCATGGATTGACTCACGCGGTCAAGCAACCCAAAGGCTGGGAAAACCTGGGAACCTACAACCGCTACCAAGCCGAGGAGTTTGGTCGCTTCATCAAGCGGCTCAAGGATACCGATGAACCCGATGGCAATGGCAACATGCTTGACAATACTTTTGCCATGCATGGTTCGGCGTCCAGTAGTTTCCACCTGTCTCGCAACTATCCGATCATCTCTGCGGGCGGCAAAAATCTGGGCTTTGAGAACGGTCGCTACCTGAAGTTCGGTGTCGGCAACGAAGACAATCAAGCCGGTGCAGGCATCACCAGCGACGCCGGTTGGCGTGGCAAGGTCGAAATCGAAGAATTGCCACTGGCGAACTTATTTGTCACCATTTTGCAGCGTCTAGGTGTCGAAACCGACAGCTTCGCCGGCTACACCGGTACCCTCAAACGGGTCTAAACGTCGTGCCAGGGCGAACGCCAGTCCACAGGACGGGTGCGTTCTGGCAAACGAAAAAGAGCAGATGCAAAACGTCTTCCTGGAGAGGATTTCCATCCAGGAGCCTGCGTCATGGCCGCCGAAACTTGATCGATTTCCTCGAAGACCACTCAATGGCCCTCGCCCATTTCATGGACGATCCTAGGGGAAGCAAAGAGCATTGGCCGCTTCAATGCCAGATCTTCCAGCCAGCCGTTGCCAAGACTTGGATCAATGGCAAGCGGACACGGAAGCCCCGATTCCATCGACTCCTCATCCTGAATGCGTCTTGAAGTCACCAGTGCTTCAGCGATTCTTCGCGCCCGCCACCTTGGCACTGCGGATGATTCAGTGCATCATTTTCGCTGCTGACTTGAAATCGTCTGACATCGCTTGACAGACATCACTGGCCGACGCGTCCAAGTTGGCCAGCAAGCAGTTGACGACAACGCTCTTTATCACACCTCATCATGCTTGCGAAGCATGGCACTTTTCGCTTGCGAAGCATGGCAACTTGGTGTGTGGTATCGAACGAGTGCATGGAGCTTGTTTCCAGCAGTGCACCGGCGCGGTCGTTTGGATACTGTAAGGTTGAATCCCTCAAGGAATGATTCCATGAATCCCTGGCTCAGTCGTGCTCTGTATTTGATTCAATCCGATGTGAAACGGTCCTCTGACACGCACTTGATCAAGGTCGAGCTCCCGGCGCTGAAAAAGATTTCGCTGTACTTAAAAGATGAAAGCACTCATCCAACGGGCAGTCTCAAGCATCGACTGGCTCGGTCGCTGTTCCTGTATGGCCTGTGCAATGGCCAGATCAAAGAAGGGACAACGATTGTGGAATCTTCATCTGGCAACACGGCCGTTTCGGAAGCCTACTTCGCTCAGCTGCTAGGCCTGCCATTCATCGCTGTCATTCCTGAGGGGACATCGCAAGAAAAGATTGATCACATTAGCTTTTACAACGGCGAATGTCGCTGCGTTGACTCCTCAGCAATCTACTCCGAAGCGGCGCGAATCGCCGAAGAATTGGACGGCCACTACATGGACCAGTTCACCTACGCAGAACGGGCCACGGATTGGCGGGGCAACAATAACATTGCTGAGTCCATCTATGAACAAATGAGCTTTGAATCTCCGGCGATCCCCAATTGGATTGTTTGCAGTGCTGGCACCGGCGGGACGTCGGCAACCATTGGTCGCTACATTCGATACAGATCTCATGCCACACAGTTATGCGTAGCCGATCCCGCCGGGTCTGTGTTCTACGATTACTTCATGACCGGCGACAAAACCCTGGTCTCTGATCGCAGTTGCCGAGTGGAAGGCATCGGGCGACCACGCGTCGAACCGTCCTTCAATCGCTCGATCGTTGATCGCATGATCCAAGTTCCCGATGAAGCCACCTTTGGGACGCTGCGATTCTTAACCAAACTGCTTAACCGTCGCTGCGGTGGATCGACGGGCACGAACCTGTATGCCGCTTTCCAGATCATTGCCGAGTTAGCCAAACGCGAGGAACCCGCAACAGTGGTCTCGATGATCTGCGATGGTGGGGAACGGTACCTGGACACCTATCACAACGAGCAGTGGCTGACAGACCACCACTTCAACGTTCAACCGTACGTTGACCAACTAGAACATTTTTTCCAGACAGGGCAATGGCCTGAACTAGCCTGACACATTCCGTCCCCGTTTTAGGGCAACCCCATCACCGAACCGTCGCGAACGCCAAAGCGGCTGATGTGTTTTGTTGAAGGGGCGTGGTGAACCACAGAACTGCTGACCGCAAAACCGTAGGGTGCCGAGCTTGCACGCACCAAAAAACGTGGCAACGCCAACTGCAACCCGCCACAACGAAACCGTTGACCGTTCGTTGACTGAACTCTCCCGCTGGCGGGAGAGTCGAGCCTAAGCGAGGTGAGGGTGACGTGGTTGGCAACGCCAACCGCAATGCCGCCTCAACGAAACCCTCCCCGGCCGGCCAGTGAGACAACCATTGCTCCGCCTTGTAAACCTGCAAACTCACCAGCGCGCCACCACCGCAAACCGGCCGACCCTTGTATGTTACATTCTAGTGGTGTTTCGTTGGACACTACAGATGCAGTTGCTTTAGCCTCTGAGCGTAGCGAAGAGGCTAAAGCAACTGCGGCCGACGGCAGATCGTTGACCCTCGAGTGCTGCAACGCAGACACTGTGCGGGAGCCGGATCGTCGTCGGCCTTTGGTAAATAGCCCGTACAGCCGCCTGAGCCGAGACAAGCTCTCGAGCTCGCATTTGCAAGGAAGGGATACATCCAAGATGAGTTTTCAACACTTTATCGGAATCGATGTCTCAAAAGCCAAGCTTGATCTCGCGTTTGATGAACAAGCCACGACAACTGTCGTTCCCAATGATCCAAAGGGAATTGATGAGCTAGTGGATTTGTTGCCAGAAGCGAAGTCTTGCCTGATCGTAATTGAGGCCACTGGCAACTACGAACGTCCACTCGCTGTGCGACTTGTTGAAGCCGGCCATGTTGTCTCTGTGGTCAATCCAAGACAAGTGAGAGACTTTGCCAAAGCGATTGGACAATTGGCAAAGACTGACAAGATCGACGCACGCATCATCGCACTGTTTGGGAAATTGACGAGGCCCCGAGCCGTCGCCAAAACCAAGCAATTGCAGGGTGAATTGGATCAGCTTGTGACTCGAAGAAGACAGTTGATCGGCACCAGAACTGCCGAGAAGAACCGACAGGGACAAGCCGTGTCCGGAGCGGTTCGCAAGAGCATTCAGCGCGTTCTCGATGCAATCAACAAGGACATCAAAATGATTGATCGTGAGATCCAAAAGCTTGTGCAGTCTGATGATGACTGGAAGCATCGCGCCGAATTACTTGGGACGATGCCTGGTATCGGCGATGTGACATCAGCAACGATCATTGCAGAGTTACCAGAGCTTGGCGACCTGAACCGACGGGAAATCGCCTCGCTCGTTGGACTAGCACCGTTCAACCGGGACAGCGGGCAGATGCGAGGCAAGCGTTCGATTTTTGGAGGCCGTGGATCAGTGCGATCGGCGCTCTACATGGCCGCACTGAGTGCTCGCCGATACAACCCAGCGATCGCAGCCTTCTCCAAGAGACTGACCGAACAAGGCAAGCCTCCAAAGGTCGTTATTGCCGCATGCATGCGCAAAATCCTCATCACACTCAACACAATGGTCAAAACAAATACAACATGGGAAAATCCACAAAACGCTTGACATCTAACACAGCCGCTCCCGCAAGCGGGAGGGGGTTGCTGATAGAAACCGTATCAAACGCTCATGCGGTTGATGGGTGCCGCGTTGCTTAGCGACCTTCAATCGTTTTGGCTTTCGCCATCGCGTCTTCGGCTTTGGTGATGTAGGCCTGATCTTGCGTGCCAGCCCAGGCACGTTGATACGTCACGCTTAGTGCAGTGAAATTAAAGGAATCGTTTGGCTCAATTTCACAGGCTTTCTCACCATGCTGAACGGCCAGTTCGTGCTGTCCAGTTTTAGTGTAAACACGTGACAAAGCGAGATGAGCCATGACAAAGTTCTCGTCCTCTTCGGTCAGTGCAACCAAAGCTGGAATCGCTTCGTCATAGTTCTCGGCGTCAACTTGCTTTTCGATTTCGTTGTATCGCTTAAAAAGATCGCTCATGAATTCACTTTCGTGGTGGTGTTTGGTGTTTTAGTTGTTGCCGACAAGCACATTCGGGGCTCCGACAACAGGCTTGACAGGAACATGATGAGATCTAGTCAAGCCGATGATTGGTTCACATCGCCGGGGAAGGCCGAGCGAGGAGGTGTCGGTTTCGATCAACGAATCGGCACAGCTTGACTGGAGCGACGCACGATGCGGCTCCAGCCGAGCTTCGATTCGCTGATTGCTATTCCGCGAGATTACGAAGGACGGTCGGCAGAATGCCGCCGTTGCGGTAGTACTGCAATTCAACAGGCGTATCAATTCGCACCAAGCAGTCAAATTCAGTCACTTTGCCGTCGGCAGCAGTGGCTGTGACTTTGATGGAACTACGCGGCTGCAGGTCTTCGGACAGATCAGGAATGTCGAAGGTTTCTTCACCGGTCAGTCCTAGTGACTGCCAGGTGCTGTCGCCAGCGAATTCCAGTGGCAGGACTCCCATCCCGACCAAGTTACTACGGTGGATTCGCTCGTAGCTGGCTGCGATCACGGCTTTGACGCCCAACAGCATCGTGCCTTTGGCGGCCCAGTCACGGCTACTACCGGTTCCATATTCAGCGCCAGCCAAGACGATCAGCGAAGTGCCGTCTTGCTGATAACGCATGGACGCATCGTAGATGCTGGTGACTTCGTCGGTTGGCAGGTAACGTGTGACGCCACCCTCGGTTCCCGGAGCCAGTTGGTTACGAATGCGAATGTTGGCAAAGGTGCCACGCACCATGACCAAGTCATTCCCTCGTCGCGAG
The DNA here is from genome assembly GCA_007745635.1 of Stieleria bergensis. Taxonomy (GTDB): domain Bacteria; phylum Planctomycetota; class Planctomycetia; order Pirellulales; family Pirellulaceae; genus Stieleria; species Stieleria bergensis. The sequence goes on along the minus strand of CP036272.1, from coordinate 2,296,118 downwards.
CCAAAGCTATTGAATTCCTTGATCGGAACACCGCTCTCTTGCAGGAAATGGCCCGCAGGCCCATCGGTTGCAATCGCACCGGCGGGAGAAATATGGTCAGTGGTCACCGAGTCTCCTAGCAAGACCAAGCAACGAGCACCGGTGATCGGACCAATCTCAGGGACTGCTTCGCCGGTCACATGATCCAGGAACGGTGGATGGTGAATGTAGGTGCTCTCTTCGCTCCATGGATAGATCGCGCCTTCGGCCGCATCAATCGCATTCCACAATTCATTGCCGTTAACCGCCGCTCCGTATTGCTCGGTGAACATTTCCGGGTCGATCGAATCCTGAACGGTTTGGCGAACGTCCTCGTTGGTCGGCCAAATGTCTTTCAAGAAGACGTCGTTGCCGTCTTGATCTTGTCCAAGTGGCTCCGAATCCAAATCGACATCAACCGTCCCAGCCAATGCGTAGGCAACCACCAAAGGCGGGCTGGCCAAGTAGTTTGCTTTGGTCAGTGGATTGACGCGACCTTCGAAGTTTCGGTTGCCAGACAGCACCGCCGAAGCAACCAAATCACCTGATTCAATCGCATCGGCAACGGGTTTCGGCAAGGGGCCGCTATTGCCAATGCAGGTCGTGCAGCCATAGCCAACGGTGTTGAAGCCCAATGTATTCAAGGCATCGGTCAAACCGGCTTTGTCCAAGTATTCAGTGACGACGCGGGACCCTGGTGCCAAGCTGGTCTTGACGTGATGCGCCACCTGCAGCCCGCGCTGGACAGCATTTTTGGCTAGCAAGCCCGCTCCGATCATGACCGAAGGGTTACTGGTATTGGTGCAAGAGGTGATCGCGGCGATCACGACGGCACCATGTTTGATGGTCGAACTGTGCCCGTTGTCAGCAACGGTGCCAGTCCGTCCTAAATCACCTTCGCCAAGCCCAAAGCCAGTCTTGCCAACCGGCGCGGTCAACGAGTTCTGGAACGAAGACTGCATGTCAGTCAATGAGATTCGGTCTTGCGGACGCTTCGGTCCGGCCAAGCTTGGTTGCACCGTCGAAAGGTCAAGCGACAAGGTCTTGGTGTACTGCAGTTCTGGTCCGCCAGCGGTGTGGAACAGGCCTTGTTCTTTGCAATAACGTTCAACCAATTCAACTTGATCATCGCTACGACCGGTTTGGCGCAGGTAATCCAACGTCAGCTGATCGACGGGGAAAAAGCCCATGGTGGCACCGTATTCAGGTGCCATGTTAGCGATCGTTGCTCGGTCAGCAACGCTCATCGCTGCCATGCCGCTGCCAAAGAATTCAACGAACTTGCCAACCACGCCTTCTTCACGCAGCAACTCGACCACTCGCAAGACCATGTCGGTCGCCGTGGCACCGGCTGGTAACTGCCCGATCAGCTCGAATCCAATCACCTCCGGCATCAGCATGTACAGCGGTTGGCCCAACATGTTGGCTTCCGCTTCAATGCCGCCAACGCCCCAGCCCAAAACGCCAAGGCCATTGATCATCGTTGTATGGCTATCGGTTCCCACCAACGTGTCTGGCATGGCGACCAAGCCGTCCCCGGTATCACGCAGGGCAACAACACGCGCCAAATATTCCAGGTTCACCTGGTGAACAATCCCAACGTTGGGCGGCACGACACCGAAGTTATCGAAGGCCTGCTGGCCCCAACGCAGAAACTCGTAACGCTCTTGGTTGCGTTCAAATTCACGCTGCACGTTCCGCCCAAGAGCGTCTCCGTTGCCGAAGAAATCAACCTGCACACTGTGATCGACCACCAAGTCGACAGGAATCAGCGGGTTAATTTTGTTGGGATCACCACCGATTCGCTGCATCGCCGATCGCATCGCTGCCAAGTCGACGACTGCTGGGACACCGGTGAAGTCCTGAAGCACCACGCGATAGGGCTTAAAAGGAACTTCCTGCTTCGCCGGAGCCGCTGCGTTCCAGGCCGCCAAATTCTTCACGTCCTCTTCGCTAACCGAAAAGCCATCGCAATTGCGAAGCACTGACTCCAGCAACACGCGAATTGAGAAGGGCATGCGGTCGATTTGCCCCAGCCCAGCATCCTGCAGCTTGCTCAGTCGGTAAATCGTTGCCGAACCATTGCCGGTGTCAAATTGATCTCGTACTTCAAATGGATCAAAACTCACTGCGTTTATCTCTGTTAACGGGGCAAGTAGAAACTGTTTCTGGGAGCCACAGTCTAGCGACAAATGTCGGAAAATTCGCCTGGGGGTCAGCCGGTTGATGCTGAAAATCTTCCGGCTTTTGGTGACAAAGATGCCGTGACTTATCAGGCAGAGCCAAACCGTGGCGGCTAACAGCCGATTTCCTACCCGCAGAGCAAAACACTGGCGAAGAGGGAATGCTTCAGCCTCAGAAGGAGGAGGCCAGTCCGCCCCCTGGCCGATGCGGCAGGTTCCATACAGTGGCAAGAGGGTTAGCCCGGTTAACTTGGGCAATCTAAGCCCTGTTTTCCAGACGTATGGATTCTTTTGATCGTAGCAATTCTGAGGTGACGATAGACCGGACTAGAGCAAGTTTACCGCCTTGCTGCACTGGCTGGATCGTCCCTCTTCACGATCCCGAAATCACGTTTGCCAGTCAGCGGCACCGGCGGTGATCCATCTCCTCCCCCAGTCCCCGCGTGGACGAAATGAGCCAACGAATGAATAGCCATCCGACCGAGTCCCAGCACACCATCGTCAACACCAACACGGCAGTCGAGACGGCTTCCCTGGGCGCACAAGCGAATCAAAACCGATCCCAATTGACCTTCACACGAAACGAATCAAAGCCAAGCAGGCGTCGTCTGTGGATCAAAATCGCCTCCCTGGCGTTTGCGACTTCCCTGCCAACTCTGGCCAGCGCCTACGAACCACCCGCTCCCATTGGCCGACCGTCACTGGGCAGAGTGTCATTAGGGCAGTCCCTGCGCGCACAACCGGTCCGCAACCCTAGCAGGCATGGCGCTGCTCCCGTGACTCCAGCGACCTATCACGGGTATCCTGCCGGAGACGCTGCTCAGCCCTATCACCTCCAGACGTATCCAGCGTCGCATCAACATTCAGTCTATCCGCTTCCGATCCCCCAGCATCGCACTTGCTGTGGTTCAGGAATCTGCACTTGCAATGCGACTCCGTCACCGGCCGAAGTCGCTGCCCGTCACATGGCCAGCGGTCTCGGTAAACTGCTTGGCATTCATCAAGGCCTTCATGGCACCCACTGCGACCAAAACGGCCAGCCGCCCTGTGATTCTGCACCATGGCTAGAGAACAGCGTCATCATCGAACAGGGTGAAATGACACGCCAGCCCACCGCGCCAGCAATCGAGCAGGAAACGCCGCAATTCCACCCACCGCTCAAGCCAGCCCCCAAGCAAGCAACTCCGGAACCGAAGCTAGAGAGCCCAACCACGCCGGTCCCTTCCACCACGCCAATGCCTCCATCGCTGGGCGATGACCGTGCCTTGCCGGCGCCGATTCGATTGGACCAGAACGGCTCTCCCACCGCTTCGCCACCAATGCAGGAATCGCCAGACCCTGCGTCCCCGAAAAATAGTTCGGCGGACAAACCAGCCAAGCCAACCCAGCCCTTCGATGCCTTGCCAAGTTCCATGCCCACGGGACGAGGCGAGAGTCAACCAACACCAAGCGACAAAACCGAGACGCCGTTGCCAGAGATCGAAGCGCCCAAACAAGATGACACCCCCAGCAGCATCTTTGATGCGTTGCCAACGTCGACCCCCGACCCGATCTCACCGGAGGAAATGGAGCTTCCGGAGCCGGACTTTGATTCGATCTTTGGCAAACCGCAGAATCTGGATGACGCTTCATCAGACAGCAACAAGACAAAGCGGTTACAAGTAAAACCGATCAGCAACCCGCTGCCGAGCTTGAACGCCCCTACCGGCCGGCAAGTGTCTCAGGTCCGCCTGAAGAGCTATCGAGCCACAGCAGAGCCAGAGACGATTAACCTGGCGCGACACCACGTTCAACCAGTCAACCAGCAAGCCGTCCAATCAGCCAACTACTTGACAACGCCCAAAGGGCGTACTGGAAAGGTTCGCCAAGCGTCGCAACTCCAGCACCCTGGCAGACAGCCAGCTGTTCGAACCAGCCATCAAACGGTCCTGGCACCGTATCGCAGGTAGACGGCGTAGAGATCACTGTGGGACCGGTGACTTAACACCACGGTTGCCCGGGCCGGTAATCGTTCCGTTGACGCGACCGATGATCTGCTGGAACGTGTTACCGACACCTTCCAGCGTTCGGCCTTTGACTTTCGGATTATTCAGTGGACCATTCACGTCAATGGTCCACAGTGTGTAGGGCTGATCCCCCAGCGGGCTCAGCACTCGGGTGAAGACATTGCGTGGGCTGACCCGCGTGTCAAAACGCAGATTCAAGTCCTGCCGCCCATCAAGCATGCCTGAACCATGCAGGGCAATTAAGCTGCCCCACAGTTTTAAGTCTTCAAAAACGATCAAGTCTTCGTTCAAATTAAAGACGGCTTCGCCATTGGTGAACGCGGCTTCTTCGGTGGGTGTAATCGAGACCACGTTCAGCAGTTGAACCAACAGTGGCAACTCATACATTTTGGCACCACTGAGGACTGCCTTGCCATTGCCGCGCAACAGTTCCTTGGTCCCGAGGATGCCTTCTAAATACATTTGAGCCGAAAGGTTTCCAACGGTGTCGGTTTGCAACTCGCCCTTGGCTTGTTGAAGTTCAGAGAGCACGGAGGCTAGTTTGGCGTTCTGCAGTGACATGTTCACAGCAAACGCGGCATCAGACAAATTCATGCCACCTCGAATTGCGACACTGCCACCAAACAGACGGCCCTCGATCGGTGCCGGATTGACGGCCGCTTGACCTTGCCGCGGCGCATTGGGAACTCCACCGAGCGTCAAACTGGTATCGTTGATCCGATAGGGACCGCGGATGCCGGTGAGCTGCAGGTCTTCGATATGCATCGAATCAATCCTGACTTCACCATCGGCATAGAAACCTTGTGCGTTCTTGCGTCCGTTAATCGTTAACTCGCCACGCAGACTATGCACAGGCCCGACGTCCCCGATCCGATTGCCTTCCAATTGCAACAGGACACCCCAACCAAATTCTGGATCGGGGAATTCATCGCTGGAAAGCAGCGTTTGAGTCTGCCCGCTAAGACCGAAGGGGCCGCGCAAATTCAGACTGCGAATCGTGCTTCGCATACTCTCCGGGAGCGCGTTGATGAGTTCCGCATCAGGGATCAACCGACTGCCGCTGTGGAGATCAAGTGACAACAGCCAACGCCCGTTGGTTAACTGACGGCAACTGCCAGCCGTACTGACCATGGATTGACCATGTGCGGCACGCATCGAATCGATAATCACTTCGCCATTTTCATACCGCACCGAACCATCGAGAATGTCCAATCGATACGGCAGAGAAACGGGCTGCAAACGCAACATGTCCGCTTGGCTTTGTCGCGATTCTAACTGCTTTCCTTGGATCGATAATTCAATTGGCGCCGCCAAATGGGGTTGAATCAAGGTCACATCCAACTGATCGACCACGCCACTGGGTGAGAGCTGGCTCCAAGTCTGTTGCGAATAATCAGGCAACGAACTGCGAAGCGATTCATCCAGCGCAATTCGCGATGCCTGAAACCGCAACTCCAGTCCATGATTGGGCAACGGTCCCTGGTACAGTCCATTGACGTGCGAAGCACGGACCATCGTCGGTGCAACTTTCTTTCCGATCACATAATGGCCGTTACAAGTGATCGAGCCACCATTGACATTCGCGCCGTGAAAGTTCTGCAACTGGACCAAACGATCCTTGACCAGCACCTTGCCGGCAACGTTGTAAAGCGGATACGGGAAACGCTCGAAACGCATGTTCCCATCACTGACTTCGACTTCAAACTCTTGATGCTTGGTGCCGTCGGCTTCCGTCCGGAGAGTGCCTCTCACCAGCCTGATCGCTCCGCCGGGTTGCAGCGAACGCACGAAGCCTTCGAGCGGACTTTGTGTCAGTCCCCGTGGCGTCAACGCCTCGAGCAGTTCAGCATCGATCGCAATCGGCGCGTTGGTCGCCAGATGCACTAAACCGCTGGGATCTAATTGTGGCTTCTGTGGCAAATCAAAGAGGCAGTGCAAGGTCTGCCCACCGATCTGCCCCAGAATGCTCTGACTGCGAATCCGCCCCTCGCGTAATTCGATCGTTCCGGTAATGTGTCGCACAGGGTAGGGGAACTTGTCAAATTCGACATCGACGCCTTTACAGACCACCGTCCCCGTTGCGTTGACTTTGCCGTCCGCCAGCGTGATCCGACTGCTGGGAACATCAACAATGCCTTGTGGAAGGAACTTGAGCCACTGCTCATGAAGCTTCGGCGTCAGCAACGAGGCAATCGAGTTGTCCAGCAAGAGGTTTTCAGCTGAAACCGCCAATTCGCCACTGGCCGCCCATTTGCTACTGGCCGCCCATTTGCTACTGGCCGCCAATTCGCTACTGGCCACTTGGGAGCTGGCCACAGCCCGTGAGCCAACCGCCAGCTCTCCCGACACATTTAATCGAGCTTTTCCCCAATAGCCCTGGCCGGATTCGATCACGACCTTGCCGGGAGAACAGGTGACCACTCCTCGTAGATCCTTCAGCGCCATCACGGTGCGGGGATGGCGATAGGCGCCATCATGGACACGCATCTTAACCGCATAGTTTAGCGGCTGGTTCTTGCCCAACGTGACCGCCGCTGACAGGTCTCCAGTGACAGTGACTCCCTGGGCGTTGCTGGTTTTTAACTGAGCCAACAGCGGAGCGACTTGTGGGTGCTGGACAATCGAACGCGGCAACCGGTCCAGCCAGCGACTGCTGTAACTCAGATCCTTGAGCTCCGCCGTGACCAGGGATTGCTTGTTTTCAGTCTTCACGCTCAGGATGAACTTATCCGCCAGCACGCAATTGCCTGTTGCCGTGATCTTAGTGGACCGTCCACCCTTGGTGGAGAGCGCATTGGTGACCAGAACGTTGTCGACGTTGACGTTGAACGAATTGTCCGCCTCGTTGGCATACCCCAGGTGAATCGTTAGGTCATGGATTTCGATTCGCGGACAGGGCGCTTTGCCAAACTTTGGCATCGGCAACAGGCTCTGTAAGCCCAGCCGAATCTGTTGCTCCGAAGACATGGACCCCAACGGGGTGGCCTCGTCGATCCAGGCGTACGCGTTAACACCACGCAGGACAATTCGATCGCTGGAGATAGGGTTCTCTTGCTCCAGTAAACGCGACAGGTCGGTGCGCGTGACCACGACCATTTGGTCGATCTGCAACAGCGGTTCCTGAACTCGTTTTCCCTGGCCTGCAGACTGCATGCGGCGGACCTCTCCACTGCCGGCAATCACTGGGGCGCGAACAATGGGCTTGGCGATGCGAATGTCTTCGTAGATCAGCCCGGTGTTGGGCTCCATGCGGCCCGAGCCGATGGAGACGTCATAGCCAACGTAATGCGACTGAAATTGTGACTGAAGATGCCGCCTGGTTTGCTCGCCAACCGTCTGCGGCGCGATGAAACGCAATAAGAACAGCGTCGTGACCAAGATCAACAACACCACCATCCAGCGCGAACCACCATGCCGATCTTGTCGGGCGTGCGGCTGCACTGTTGCGGTCGAGTCGACACTGGCATCCTTGCCATTCAATGCACAACTTCTCCTGAAGTCAGCGAGTGGGTGGTGGTCCGTGCTGCAGCAAAATTCCGTTCAAAACCACCAACCGATAGACGGTCAGCGTCTTACCAATCCGATCGCGCCTGGATCAGCCTCAGCAGCATTGCCGATGGTAGTGCTTGGGTCATCCATTGATCCAGCCCAAAAGGTCCCAGAAACGGTACAACCACGGACTCTGCCAGGGATTGGAGAGCGCCGTTGACATTGAAAAGGCACTTGCTGCTAGCAAAATCCCGCCTGCCAGAATGCTCCAGGTGTGCTTGGCCAAGTGTTCTGAGGCCAAAGCGAGCGAATAAAGCCAAAACGGGGCAAGCCAGAGAAGCCAGCGAAAACAGGCACTTACCCCACCGTAGTTCCGATCGATCTCCGGTCGGGCCACGAAAAATGCAATGCAGACAGCCGAAGTGGCCAGGATCGCCAAGCTCAGTAACTGGTAACTGGTGGCCCCGCCGCCGAGCATGAAGGCCTCGGGCGACGCCTTGTGCAGAACACTGGAATCAAGCTGCTGGCGGACTTGAACGGCTCGCGAATGGCTGCCCTTGGATGCTCCGCCGGGCAACTTCGACGCCCGCGAACGCGACAGCCCGACAACGATCCCGATCGGCACCAGCAACCAGATCGGCGTGAGCGAGAAGATTCCATGGTGACCGACCAGCATGTGAATGGCATAGATCATGCGTGACGGCTCACCCACGTCCACCCCGCGGCGGCGGCCATCCACCCAATAGCTGCCGGGGTAGTCATACCAATCGTCCCAGCGACGAACTTCGACCGCTTCATCGAATACACTGACCAAGGCGATGAATTCGTGCTGGTTGATGGTCACGCGCTCACGCGCTGGATCTCGAGTCCAAGAGCGATCGATGGAAGAGCCCGGTCCGACGAGGCTTAATCTCGTCAATTCCTCGCGCAGAGTTTCATCGTCGGGCGACTCCGGCAACGTCGCCAGCAACTCACCATTGCCTCGGTGAAAATATGGAGGCAAATGGTCCTGGTGGGCGAGGTAACTGGTGCCAAAGTAAGCCGCGGCAACCAGCGACGCTCCCAGCAAGTATCCGGGAACCGCTCTCCAATTGGTGACCACCAAAATCCCAACCAGGGCGGTGGTCATCGCTAACGCTGGCAACTCATTCGCCGCTCCAAACGCCGCGCAGAGGCCACAGAAAAACCACATCGGCCACTTCGTCGGCTGCTGAATGCCCGTGACAAACAGATACAGTGCAACCGCCATGGCGGCGGCCGCCGGGACATGATTGTTCAACGAGATCGAAAACGGCAGCAACATGGTGCCAAAGCACACACAAGCGGCGACAAAGCACTGCACAATGGGTTCGGTGGTGACACGATCAATCGTCCAGATCGTGGCCAACAAGAAGATTGCCAGGATAGGAATGTTGATCAACCACAGCAGCAAACGCCCCATGTAGAGGGGCTGCTCGCTAAGTGTTGTTCCCATCGAATGCCGAAGCACATAATAAACGCCGGCATAAAGCGTGGGCAGCAACGGTGGCTTGCTGCTGTAATAGTGCTGCTCTTCGTCGGCTCCTTGATGACGCACCAAGTCGATCGTGCCCCAGGGCCGACGATTCGCTTTGGCACCTTGGCGTTCCAGGAAAGGATCAATCTGATAGGTGCCATTTTCAACCAGGGACGCGATCGTGCACCAACGTGATCGATCATTCGCACTCAAAAACGGAGTGTCTCCCTCTTTGCTGGTCACGCTGGCGATCCGTCCGGAAACAACGCTCAGCGCAACAATGATCAGCAATCCATACACACAGCGAACTAATCTTCCTTGTGCAAGATCGTCGCTCATTCGCTAACCCCAGAACTGGATAACATGGAAAGTGATTCTAAATTGATGTCCTCAGGTTCATCATCCGCCGAGACGTCTTGATGCGTTTCCCAACCTGACTGTGCGGCTTGCGGTGAACCATCCTGGCCGACTGGGGCCGACGGAGCTTGACCGTTCTGATCATCACGATCGTCGTTATCACTGGACGACGGATCATCGTGCTGGTCACCAGCCATTGTCCCGGCAAACTCTAGGATACTGTAAGGTGTCCGCGATTGCTCACTTAAAGAAACAATGAGCTCCGCGATCAGTCCGGCCAGGAACATCTGAGCCCCCAGCAGGATGGCCGTGATGCAGTAATAAAATTGAGCCGACTCGTGCAGGATCAGCGGAGACACGGACTCGAAAACCGCTCCGGCAATTTTCCGTAGCGTCAGCCAGCCCATCAGCAGACCACCACTGAAAAAGAACAACATTCCCATGGCACCGACAAAGTGCAGCGGTCGCTTGCCAAAGGTGGTTAGAAAGAAAATCGAAATCAGGTCCAAGAATCCTTTGGCCAATCGCGAGACACCATATTTAGACTGTCCGAATTGACGTGCATGATGCACCACGGGGACCTCGCCGACACGCCAGCCTCTGGCGGCAGCAAGGACGGGTACAAAGCGATGCCGCTCGCCGTACAGCACAACGTCCTTGACCACGCCTTGTCGGTACGCTTTAAAACCACAGTTGTGATCATTCAGTTTGACCCCCGTCATTTTGCTGACCATCCAGTTAAACACTTTACTGGGCAGCGTCTTGTCGAGGGCATCTTTGCGTTTCTGTTTCCAACCACTGACGACGTCGTGGCCTTCGTTTAACTTCTCAATGAACTTGGGAATCTCAACCGGATCATCCTGAAGATCCGCATCCATTGTGAAGACAACATCACCGCCAGCGCGAGCAAAGCCAGCCGACAACGCTGCTGCCTTGCCAAAGTTTCGGCGGAAACGAATGCCTTGCACGTGATCGTGCCGCTGACAAAGCTCCGAAATTCGCTGCCAGGTTTCATCCGTCGATCCATCATCAACAAAGAGGATCTCATGACGCAGATGCATCGCCTGACACGTCTGATCAATTTGCTCGACCAACGTCGCGACGGTATCCTGTTCATCCATCGTGGGAATCACGAAGGTCGCGGTTTCAAAAGGTCCGTTCATGGTCATTCCAGTTCGTCGAACGAAGTGATCAGAGTAAATGCTGCGTCTGCTTTCGGCAAAACACATCTTCACAGGCGATTAACAAGAAGTCCCATGGTATCAGAAATCGCAGCCCTCCCCCAAGTCGATTGTGTTCACTGCACACAAGAATTTTGGCGTGGCGATTTTGGCAACCATCAACGGGTGGAAGAGATCCCGTTCTTCTGGGGTCGCCTGCGTTGACGCCCCGGCGGGCCGATCCATCGCTCGTCCCGGGCCGGCTTCGATTGCCAGCGCCGCCTCATTTCCCCCCGTCATTGCCAAGGAATCCCGGCCACCAACGAATTCTGTCCTGAAACGAGCTTCACCAGCGGGCCAGCAGACGCTGCTGAACGCCGTTCCTGTTGACAGCATCGCCAATGTGAACCAAGTTGACGGCGATCATTGGCTCCCCTGTTCCCCCTCCGACAACCCACTCCAAATCATGGCCGAATCTTTCCAATCCAGCTCCAACGATCGCCCCACTGCCTTCAATGACGAGGATGTGCCATCACACCTGACCGTCGCTGCATACGCCTACTGGATCTTGGGAATGTTTGGTGCTCATCGCTTTTACTTGGGCAAGCCCGTTTCAGGAGTGATCTGGCTGTTCACCTGCGGCTGCCTGTTCGTCGGCTGGATCGTCGACTTCTTCCTGATCCCGGCGATGACAGAAGAGGCCCAACAGCGCTATCCAACGGGCAGAATCGACTACACCATCTGCTGGGTATTATTGACCTTCTTGGGCGTCTTTGGAGTCCATCGTTTCTATTTGGGCAAGATTATCACGGGAGTGATTTACCTGTGCACCGGTGGCCTCCTGGGCATTGGCGTGATCTACGATTACCTCACTTTGAACGAACAGATCAGCGAAGTGAATCTTGAGAACCAATAGCCTGACTTGCCATTGGAGCCCGTGAACTGCACTCGATTGCCGGCTCGCAAGCCGCTCCAGAGATCCGAGGGAATGTCGCAACTGTTGTTAAAACTCTTGATGGCCTCTCTGGTGATGACTTTGTTGAGCTTACTGGGGCGAAGACGATCAGGTGGCGACTTCCCTGGGACGTGTCAGTGCCTTGATAATAGCCCGTAGTGACTGGTGACCAACTAGTTTACGTAAGCTCCATTTTAGCGTCGGGCAATGGGGACGGTGGGATGTCTCGTTTTGATCAGTGGCTCACGCTGCCCCATGCTTCACGCTGGTCGTCCAAGAGACGGAATGTTCGACGTCTCGAAGCGGGAACACTAATAGGCACTCATTTTCACTAATTGATTAGTGTTGATAAGTGCTGATTAGCGTTCTGCATTTCCTGCGATTGCCTCCATTCCCGCTCGAGGCTGTCCAACCAGCACGCAGCACCAACGAGTGCTACATTTCGTTTTTGGAGGACAGTGGTTCTACCGAATGCGGAGATTTTCAAAGCAGTGTTGCGTGCAAGCACGACACCCTACCAAGCAAACCCAGCAACGACCAAATCCTCACTCGCTCACCGAGAGCCCCTCATCGTGGGCGTCAAAGCCCGACGAACGGCTGGCGACAGGTTACCGCCCCCGACTGCGTCCCGTTTGCTTGGTCTGCTCTAACAGCCGACTTAACTTGCCCGCCATTTCAGCGTGCGAGACGGCCAGATTCTCGGTTTCACCCGGATCATTTTTCAAGTTGTACAACTGTCCCGGTGCGTCCGGCTGGGTGTCTTCGAGAAAGTACTCTTTCAGCAAACGATGCCCGGGGTAGCGATTGCCGCCCGAACCTTTGTGTGCCAGATACTTCCAATCACCTTGGCGAATCGCCAGATAACGATCGCCGCCAAAACCTTGCATCAGCAAATAGGGCCGAATGGGTTCGGTCGCTGTTTGTTGAAAGATTGGCAGCCAGCTAAAACTGTCTTCTGCCGACTGCTCGGGCAGCTGATGGTCGACAATGTCAGCCAGTGTCGCCATCACGTCGGTCAATGAAACCAACTGATCACTAGTGCTGCCAGCTGGAATCATTCCCGGCCAACGCACCAACAGCGGCACACGATGGCCGCCTTCCCAGTTGTCTCGCTTGATTCCTCGCCAAGGTCGCGCACCGTCATGCTGATAGTCGTGCCGCATGTAATAGATCGAGTCGACCTCGGGACCATTGTCACTGGAGAAAATGACCAAGGTCTCGTCATCGATCTCGTGAGCCTTCAGATGGTTCAACAGGTCGCCCACGGTCTGATCCATTTGAGCAATGAAGTCGCCGTGCGGCCCCGCTTTTGTGGTGCCTCGAAAACGTTTGCCAGGAAAACTGGGCAGATGCACCGCCTGAGTGCAGTGCACAAGAAAGAACGGCTGCTCGGGTGAATCCTTCATGTGCCCATCGATCCAAGACTTGGACGCCTGTAAAAACCGCTCATCGACTTCCTGGACATCAAAGTCATCAGCCACCATCCCCGGACGATTGTCGTTGGCATAAGGATGCTTGGGCAGATTTGTTCGATCCAGTTGCTGAGTCGGTGGATTGGGAATGCGATCACCGTCGATGTACGCGTACAGCCAGTCCGTGGTGGGACAGCAAACGGTCCCAAAGAAATGATCAAAGCCATGGTCAAGCGGACCACCGACAATGCGTCGCGAATAATCAATCCGCTTGACAGGCTCCAAGCCGCCTCGATGAAGGGGTTTGCCATCGGAGTCAAAGAAACTCATCCCAATGTGCCACTTGCCGATACAACTGGTGGCATAGCCATGATCACGCATCATTTCCGCCACCGTCAATCGCGAATCAGCGATCAGCGAGGGGCCACCGGCGCCAGTGAAGACCGTGCCACCACGAGGCACACGAAACGCCATCTGTCCGGTCATCAAACTGTATCGCGTCGGTGTGCAAACTGTGCAGGGGCTGTGCGCATCGATGAACCGCATGCCTTCGCGGGCCATGCGGTCCAGGTTGGGAGTCTTGACCTTGCTCTGATCGTTATAGCAAGCCACATCGCCATGCCCTAAATCGTCTGCCAAGATCATCAACACGTTTGGCTTGGCAATGTTTGACGGGGCAATGCTTGACGGGGCAATGTTCTCTGCGGACCCGACATCAGCGGCAAGTATCGCCAGCACAACCCATGCGACAGCGAACCTTGGAACAGTCCAGACGTTAGAAAAGCTCATAGAAAGAGCATCCGTGTTGAAAAGGGGCAGGAACAAGTTTAAGCACGCTCACCAGTCACTCCGCGGCAGCATGCAGCCCTGCGGCGCGCCCGGTACTGAAGGCGGCTTGGAAATTATAACCGCCGATGGGGCCGTCGACATCAAGAACTTCACCTGCGATGTAAAGGCCTGGATGCCGTTTGCTTTGCATCGTCTTGGGGTCAACCTCCTTCAACTGGACGCCACCGGCTGTGACCTCGGCTTTTTCAAAGCCTCGCGTCCCGCGAATCGGCACCACACAGCTCTTGATCGCGGCGACAAGCTCTTGCAACGCTTGCCGTTTCAACTGGGAGAGCGGGCAGTCTTGCCCCGCGTGCAAGGTCAGCGCTGATGCCAAACGCGTCGGCATGACTTTGCCCAGCTGATTGCTCACGGTGCTGCGTCCCTGCTGGCTACGATTGGAAAGCAACGACTCGAGCTCGCTAGAATCCATGTACGGCAAAAAATCCACGGTCATCACGGTGTCTTCAAAGCTGGCTTGCCCCGTGATCGCGCCGCTAACGTCCATGGCTGCTGGACCGCTAAACCCCTGGTGCGTGAACAGCCAGCCACCACGGCGTTCAATCAAGGGTTTGCGACGCTTGGCGGGCCGGTTCAGCCATTGCTCCTTCGGATACACTGCGGCCTGACAATCCGCGAGCGTTAATCCGGAGAGCTGATGAGCCCATGCCTGTCCGCCAACCAGCGGCACCAAGGCAGGATGTGTTTTTCGAATGGTGTGTCCCAGTTGATGCAACCAAGCATAGGCATCTCCGGTCGTACCACACCCCGGCCAACTTTTACCGCCACTGGTCACAATGACCTTGTCACAGTTAATGGTTTCATTTTCAGTAGCCACTTGCCATTGTCCCTGATTAAAACACAGGCCAGTGACTCCGCAACGGCGACGAATCAGCGCACCGCTTTCAACGGCATAGTGTTCCAGTGCGTCGCGAACATGCAGCGCACGATTGGACATTGGAAACACTTTGCCGGTTTCTTCCGTTTTCGTTTCCACTCCAAGCTGGTTAAAGAGCTGCACCACCTCCGAAGGCGGAAACGCACCGATGGTTTTCTGCAGAAACCGTCCGCCATTGGCAAACGCAGACGTGATGCCGCGGGCGTCGGTGTCTTGCGTGATGTTGCAACGCGTGCCGCCGGACATCAAGATTTTGGCACCGGTCTTTGAATTTTTCTCCAGCACCAACACTTCCACCCCGTTTGGACGGGCCAGCTGGGCGGCATGAGCCGCTGCCATCAGACCCGCCGCGCCCGCGCCAATGATCACGATCCGTCGTTGTTCAGCAGGCATCTTTTACAAGCTCTTGCGTGCAGGAATTCGGTCATCTGGGGGGCCGCGGCGATCCCAACTCCGGGATTGCCGTCGAATAGAAAGGTGAATCGCTTTCCATTCTGTGCGGAAATGTAACAGGCAGCGCGTCGCCAACGAATGTGTTCAATTGACCCGCTCGGCAATATTGGAACATTCCCCCAGGCTTGACCAGAGGGTTTAGGCTAGTTGATCAGAACCTTTGCATTTTTGCCTCTCAAATGACGATTCGGAAGAAGCGGCAGTCTGCACACGCCCAAGTTTTGATCGATGGCGGCCCAGCACAGACCGACGCACCACCTGAGATTCCTCTCTGAAGCGAACCCGAGTGCATTCATCATGGACCAAACACCATCCAACCAGATCGCGACTGAGCCATCGGAAACTAGCCAGCAACCATCAGCACAGCCATGCTCGGTCGATCAATCCACCCACCCTGCCGATCAAGTCAATCGCCAAGAGAGAAGCCAACGACTGGCGTCTGGGGGATCAACTGGCGCTGCAACGAACTTTTCATTCACACAAGCTCGTTCGTTGATCGGAGACCTCACCAAGCCAGATCCGAAGATCTACTTCAGAGACTTCCTGCTGACGATCGTCAGCGGTTACCTGTGCTTGATTGCCTTGGTGCACCTGCTGCCTCCCTATTGGCCACAACCCTGGATGATGCTGGCTTACGCAGTGACTTACTGCGCGACGGTGGCGTTGTTTATGCGCGCGGTGATGTTCATTCATGAACTCGTGCACTTGCCCAAAGAAGGCTTTGGCGCGTTCCGGTTCACTTGGAACCTGCTCTGTGGCATTCCTTTCCTGGCGCCATCGTTCCTGTACTACCCACACGTCGACCATCATCGCCGCAAACACTACGGAACGGACCACGATGGTGAATACCTGCCACTTAGCCACCGCAATCCGCTGTGGCTGGTTGGCTTCGTCGTGCAAGCACTTGTGATCCCTGTGCTGGCGCTGATTCGATTTGGGTTGCTCAGTCCCATCTGCTGGCTCATCCCGGGAGCCCGCAAGTTTGTCCATCGCCATGCATCAACGATGCTCGTGGACCCATTTTACGAGCGTCAAGACGGCTCAGCAAAGGTGATGCGGATCGTGGTGCTGCAGGAGTTTTTCTGTTTCCTGGTCACCATGCGTCTGATCTTTGGACACAAGATTATCTTTGGAACCTGGTACGATCCGTTGCAACCGACTGCCTTTGCAGTTGCCGTGGGACTGCTGATTTTGAATGAATTGCGAACGCTGGGCGCTCATCGCTGGACCAACGATGGGGACGAGATGAGTTTTGAAGCTCAAATGCTGGACTCGGTCAACTACCCGGAAAACAGTTGGATCACAGAGCTTTGGGGGCCGGTCGGCACTCGCTTCCATGCCTTGCACCACCTGTTCCCCCGCTTGCCATACCACAGCATGCCGGAGGCACATCGGCGACTGATGGAAGGCCTGCCAGAGGATTCGCCGTATCGCAAAACCAACGCCAAGAGCCTGACCAAAGAGATCTGGGCGCTGTGGAAACGAGCGTGCACCCGCGCTGCGGCGGAGTAAACAACGCGCCGCGGCAGATTAAACAACGCGCTGCGGCAGATTAAACAACGCGCTGCGGCAGAGTAAACAACGCGCCGCGGCAGAGTAAACAACGCGCCGCCACGTCAACACTCTCCTGCCGGCACTAGACTTGTGCGATTCGGGTGCCATAGATGATACTATCAGGCACTTGATTCATTCAGCGGGAGCAGTGGTTTTGACTGAGGAGCATCTTGACGAAGAGCAGGTCTACAAGGGGCCCAACTATGAGGCCGGCATGCTCCAGCGTGCGCGTTGCTGGAGTGATTTGGCGCCCTGGCTGAAATTGTTTTCAGTCCTTCGTCTGGCAGCCTCTCCGGTGTACGTGGCGACCGCGATGGTCGGACTGATTGGCTCACTGCTGATTTTCTCCTTTGCGGGCGATTTCAGTCACCCCCCAATGACTCAGGCTCCACCGAGCCCAACGGCGATCACTCATCCGTTGGCAACCGCTGCCGCGTCATGGCCGCAACCGATGGCTACTCTCCTGGGCTCCCAGCCTTTCCTGCCACGCATCGGGATGCAGAACGCGACATTCAGTCGTTGGTTGGTTGTGATCCTTTGCCTGCTGATTGTCTGGGTCCCGCAGTTACTGATTCTCATGCGTGCCGGTGCCGTCCAAACTGCGTCGGGACAATTGCCAGAGCCGAGTCGCTGCGTGGCCATCATGAAGCACCGTTTGCTCGGTGCTTACACGGTGTTCGTCGTGCCGTTGCTGATCTTGATCCCATTAGCTGCAGCTGGCTGGCTGCTGGCCACGATCGGTGGCTGGTGTGGTGTCGCTTGGATCAGCACGTTGACCGGCTGGGCCGCAGGGGCCCTGGCAATGATTCTAGGCGTGATCGGATTTGGTGCGTTGGTTGCCATTCCAATCTCGCTGGCGGCAATGGTCTGTGAAGCGAACATCGATGCCTTTGATGGCTGCAGCCGAGGATTTGAATACGTTTTCCGGCGTCCGATCCATCTGATCCTGTATAGTGCTCTGTGTGCCGCGATCTTGTACCTGATTGGTTTTCTGCTGGGCGGAATCCAGCTTGTCGCCTCCCACTGGGTGATCTGGTCGATCGGTTCCACCGGAAGCGACGGTAAGCTGTTGGCAGCGGCAATGGATGTGATCAAACTGGTGATGGCTGCCTGGTATGTGACCCTGGCCGCTGGGCTGACCGGCGGCGTCTACTTGCTGCTGCGTCGCGACACCAGCGAACAGCATCTTGAAGAGATCTGGGACGGCCCGGAACGAACCAACACCAGTGATGATGCCGGTGCGGCCAGTGATCCCGCACTCCCAGAACTTCCCCCCGAAGCCTACGAGTAAGTGATGCCAAGCAACCCGCCCAGCTCGTCACAGCAGCCTTCTCCAGAAGACTCAAACGCCGCCATCGGGAATGCCGGACAACGTTCCGACCAAGTGCGCCGCGTCAGCCAAATCGACCAATCCTCTGATCGGCTGCAAGTGAGCTTCACAATGATGTTCGCCGTCGTGGGCGTGTTCGCTTTGCTTTCGGCAGCTCTGGTCTATGCTGCCAAGGTTCCGATCATTCAGGAAGAGCTTTCAACACTGCTGGGACGCGACTTCAAAACCGAGAGCGTCGACGGTGAAGGCAACAAGGCCTGGGCATCGTTCATCGTCTTTATCGTCATGATGCCATTGTTAACCGCTTGCACGATCTCCATCATGGTCAATGTGCTGCGTTACTTCGATCGCCGTTAATCGCTTGCCAAGCACCTGCCCCACTTCCAGAGCGTCGCAAACGGCGGGGCAACGGTGACGCGTCCCACCGCCGGTCTCCCTCACCATCGGTCGCAAACACCATCAGAGGCGTGGCGATCGCCAAGCGGTTCCACTAACGAAACATCGCCAACGAGGCGCCACGCAGGACAAATCACCACGCAGCACAAGCAGTGGGGGACAATTCGGCTGCGACTACCGGCCGCTTTGCAGCTTGGCCGCCATCACGGTGTTGTGCAGCAGCATGGCAATCGTCAATGGACCAACGCCACCAGGCACCGGGGTGATTGCGGCGGCGACCTCCGCAACGGCATCGAAATCGACATCGCCCACCAAGCGATCATCGACGCGGTTGATCCCAACATCGATGACAACAGCGCCGGGACGCACCATGTCGGCGGTGATCATCTTGGGCCTGCCAACGGCCGCAATCAGGATCTCTGCGCTGCGGCAAACGGCGGCCAAGTCAGCGGTTCGACTATGTGCCAGGGTGACCGTCGCGTTGGCGACTTCAGGACCACAGGAACCATTCTTTTGCGCCAACATCATGGCCATTGGTTTGCCAACGATGTCACTGCGCCCAACGACGCAAACGTTTTTCCCAGAACAAAGGTGCCCGGTTCGCAACAACAGCTGCACAATCCCGTGCGGCGTACAAGGCAAGAAACGCGGTCGCCCCTGCATCAGCAAGCCGACGTTCACTGGCGAAAAAGCATCCACATCCTTCAGCGGATCGACCGCATCGAGCACTTCACGCTCGTCGTACATCGCTTGCCCCGCTTCGTCTTTTAGACTTGGCAATGGAAGCTGAACCAAGATTCCGTTCACGTTCGGATCGGCGTTCAGTTCAGCGACCAATCCGAGCAAGGCATCTTGGCCGGCATCAGCTGGCAAGCGATGGGTTCGACCTTCGATCCCAGCTTTCTCGCAGGCTCGCGATTTGTTGCGTACATAGACCTGGCTGGCGGGATCTTCCCCCACCAGCACGGCGGCCAAGCAGGGTGCCGGTGCACCGCTAGCAGTAAACGCCTGCACATCAGCAGCCACTTCTTGGCGAATTTCGCCTGCAATTGCTTTGCCGTCTAAGATCTCTGCCGCCATGGTGCTAAACCTGTCGTCCGAAGGTGCGTTTGTAGTCAACCCATCCGTGCGAGGAATCGGGGCTGCGGTTGCCCCGCGCCGGCCGATAGCCGGAAATCATTTGACGCAAGCAACGATCCACACTGGAGGAGGCGATAGTTTGTCGAATCTGACCAAATCGTCTACCCCATCCAGGGTCGACCGTCGGTTCTGCCACCAACATCACCAGGCTGACAGACCGTCGCAGCGGTGAACCCACGTGAACCAAAGGCGGTCTAAACAAGCGTGCATCGGTGTGACAGTGCGTCGCCAGGCTGCGTACAGAGCATGTTTTGAGCCGTACTGAGCATGTTTTGAGCCGAACAGAGCGAGTTTTGAGCCATGCGAACACCGCTGCGCCGCTGAAAAACACCCTCGGCGTCGACCATTCCCCGGGCTTGGCGATCGAGCCAGTGCGTCAATTTGTCGGCCAGTCGCCTCGCCGAGCAGTTCATGCGGGCAGAAAATGGGCATCTGTCGCATGGCTGGCTGGCCGCTCGGCATGGTCTCAATCGGCTCTGGTCGCTATAGTTTGCGAAAGTCGACCAAGGGATGTCGACCAGTCCCCAACTGACAACGATTGTCCAATCCATAGGACCCATTGCGCGATGTCCACAGACACCCCCAAACCCGAAAAAAAGCTCAGCGCTGTCGAAAAAATCAAGACAGAGAGCGAATTCTTGCGAGGCACCATTGGCGAAGAACTCGCCAACGACACGTCGCACTTCGGAAGCTCGGACATTCAGCTGCTTAAGTTCCATGGATCTTATCAGCAAGACGATCGTGACAAGCGCGTTGAGATGAAAAAAGCTGGCAAGGAGAAAGCCTTTGCCATGATGGTGCGCTGCCGAATCCCGGGCGGCCGCATCACCAGCGATCAAATGCTGGCCCAGCTTGACCTGTGTGATGAACTTGGTGATTCGACCATGAAAATCACCACGCGTCAGACGCTGCAACTGCACGGGATCCTGAAAAAGGATCTGCGCGAGACGATTCATCGAATCAACAAGATGCAATTGTCAACCTTGGCTGCCTGTGGTGACGTGAACCGAAACATCATGTGCTGCCCAGCCAAACGCGCCGACGGAGTGCATCAGCAGTTGAACCAATTGACGGACCAACTGACGGAAGACCTGGCTCCCAAGACTCCGGCCTATCACGAACTGTGGGTCATTGATCAAGAGACAGGCGAAAAGACATTGGAAGGCGGCGGCCCCGTCGAAGAACCGCTTTACGGCCCCACTTACCTGCCGCGTAAGTTCAAGATGGGCATCGCATTACCGGAAGACAATTGCATTGACATCTACACCCAGGACCTGGGCTTCCTGGCTGTCGTTCGCGATGACAAAATCATTGGCTACAACGTCTTGGTTGGCGGCGGCATGGGCACTACGCCCGCGCTCAAACGCACCTATCCAGCACTCGCCAAACGCCTGGGATTCTGCACTCCCGAGCAGACCACCGAAGTCAGCAAGGCGATCATCATGGTGCAGCGTGATCATGGCAATCGAGCAGACCGCAAAGTGGCTCGAATGAAGTACTTGGTCGATGAAATGGGTGTCGATGCCTTTCGCGCCAAAGTCCAAGAGTACCTCGGATACGCACTCGAGGATTGCACCGAAGATGATGTGACCGGTGTCGACGATCACATGGGCTGGCAAGACCAAGGCGACGGCAAATGGTCCTATGGCCTGAATATCGAAAACGGTCGCTTGCTCGACAACGACACCATCCAGCTGAAGGCCATGATGCGAGAAATCTGCAAGACCTTCGGCACTGAGCTGCGTATGACCGGCCATCAAAGCATCATTGTCACCGATGTTGAACCCGAGCAAAAAGATCAGCTGATCGAAATCATTCAGCGACACAACGTGCCGACGACCGAAGACACCAGCACCGTGCGTCGCTGGTCCATGGCCTGCGTGGCGTTGCCCACCTGTGGCTTGGCGATCACTGAAAGCGAACGACGCTTGCCAAGCCTGATGGACGATCTCGAACAACCGCTGGCAAAGCTGGGCTTGGACAAGGAACGGTTTACGATCCGCATGACCGGCTGCCCCAATGGATGTGCTCGCCCGTACAACGCTGACATTGCCCTGGTTGGCAAAGCGAAGGACAAGTACACACTGTTCGCTGGCGGCGGCTGGTTGGGCAATCGCCTGGCTTACATCTACAAAGACCTCGTGCCCTCAGATGAACTGGCCAGCGAAATCATCGCCATTGCCGGCGCCTTCAAAGCCAACGCGAACGAAGGCGAGTCGCTGGGTGAGTTCTGCACGCGAGTGGGCAAAGATGATCTGGCCGTCATGGCCGATGCAGCTCGCTAACATCAGCCGGACGAGCTCGCACCATCGAACCGAGGCTGGGTTCGCATGGTGCTGTGCTTGCACGCACCAATGAAATCGCAGCGCACCGTTGGGCCGCAATCACGTGGGTTTTACGCATCCGCACCACCGGATTCGAAGATCTTCAAAGCAGTGGTGCAAGCACGCCTAGATGCCCAACAAACTCGCAATTGCACGCCAACAAGGTCGGGTGCGAAGCATGTGGTGCGTGCAACCACGGCTCCCGACGAAGCAAATGGTGCGTGCAAGCACAGCACCCGACAAAGCACGCTCCCGACGAAGTTACTTACTTCTTGGGCTGCAGGTTCATGTACTCCTGCATCCGTCCCACATAGCCGCCGTGGCTGAACTTGCAGCTGCGAATGGCCTCCGCGTAGGGCTCGGTCCCGTCACCGATCCAGTCGATGACATTAAGGATCTTGAGCGAGGCATAGGAGTCGTTGGAAAGCAAGTCGTTCCAGCACTCTGCCGCACTGTCCTTGTCCCCGGCACGATACAGGATCCAAGCAGCCATCACGCGAACATGGTGTGACGCGTCTTTCAACTGCTTGCGAATCAAGTCCATGTCGAGATCCGCTTCACCCTGAAGATAGAAACAGCCTACGGTTGCCCAGTATCGCACGCCAGCGTCGTCGTGCGTTAAATCCTTGTACAGAGCGGGCAACTGGCCAGGATCTTGCTGCATCGCGCGACGTGATGCCGCGAGCAACAATTCAACGTCGTAGAGTGCTGGATCTCGAACGACATCGAAGATCGTTTTCCCCGCCTGCTCACTCATGCGAACAATCTCACTTTCGGGCAGTAAGCCGGCGTCATAGTGGCGAATCTGCCACTGATCAAGTTCAGTGCGCAGCCGCTTGATGTCGGCAGCGTACTGCGGATCATCAATCAGATTGTTGACATTGTCAGGATCGACCGTGGCGTCATACAGTTCTTCCATGGGCTTGGTGCCAAAGAAGCGTCCGGTGACGGCATCGGTTTTCCCTTCGTCGTGGTACCGCTGCCATGCCTTGGTGGCTTCCATTTTCCAGAGGTAATTAAGATGCTGGCCCCAAGGCGCGTAGGGCATGTAGTTGCGGATGTACAGAAATCGCTTGTCACGAATGGCACGCACGTTATCACAGCGTTCGTCCATCCGGGAGCGAAAGGAGACGTGATACTGACGAGATTCCTTGTGGGGACCGAGAAACACGCGGCCTTGTAAGTAGTCAGGTGTTTCCGCACCGCAGAGGTCCAACCAGGTTTTGGTCATGTCAATGAAGCTGACCATGTCTTCGATTTTGCTTCCCGGTTCAGCAGGACGCAGGTGTTTGTACTTTGCAGGAATGCGCACAATCAGAGGGCAGTGAGTTCCGCTATTGAACAAAAAGCGTTTGCTCCGCGCGATCACTCCGCCATGATCGGAGTTGTGAACCACGATGGTGTTTTCAGCCAAGCCAGCGTCTTCCAACTTTTTCAGGGCGTCGCCGATGTCGGCGTCCATTTTCTTGACTTGATCATGGTAATGAGCATAGTTATTGCGAATCCCGGGAATGTCGGGATGATACTTGGCTAGGCGAACGTTCTTGGGATCGTGCTGTGAGCGATTGACGTCGCCGAATGCTTTTGATTCATGCGACTTGGTGCTGTTGATCACCATGAAGAAGGGTTGCTTTTGCTTTAACTTCCCAAAGTCAACTTTGTTGGTATCCCAAGCTTCACCATCGCCACGGCCGCCGATGTTGTAATCGGTCTTGCGCGCGTTACCGACATAGTAACCGGCATCTTTCAGAAGGTCGGGGTAATAACGAATCCGATCATGAGGAATCGGATATCGGCTGCGCATCGGATGAGTGCCCATCGACAACGCATGCACGCCGGTGATCCAAGTGCTTCGCGAAGGAGCGCAAACGGGTGCATTGGCGTAGCAGTTCATGTACTGGAAGCCTTCACCGGCCAACGCATCAATGTTGGGCGTGTCTGCGTGAGGATTGCCATAACATCCCACCCAGTTGACGTTGTTGTCTTCACAAGTCAACCAAAGAATGTTGGGGCGATCCTGAGCGAACAGACAGTTCGAAAACACAACGCACATCCAGAGTGCGATCAAAGAACGTATTTGCATCGAAGCAACCACATCAAAAGAGCAGGGAAGGGAAGCGGAGAAGCAGACAGTATACACCGATTCCAATCGCTCGCTGGCGCAGCGCCAGCTACTCGACGGCGGGGTTTTCGCGCAGTTGCTTCTGAGCTTGCAACAAGAATTGCACGGCATCCAGGGGAGTGATGCTGTCGAGATCAACTTCCTGGATCTGGCTGAGTACCGGATGATCTGAAAAGCCAAACAGGGTCAGCTGATAGTTGCCAGCCGCCTGAGCTGGCACAGTGGACTGAGCAGCATCAATCCGCGTGAGTCCCGGCCCACTAAATGGATCGGATTCCAACTGCGCCAGCACCTGCTTGGCGCGCTCGTTGACGGCAGCTGGGACGCCCGCAAGACGCGCGACATGAATGCCGTAACTCTTGTCTGCGCCGCCTGGCACAATCCGGTGCAAGAACACGACTTCATCCATCCACTCCTTGACCGCCACACTCAAGTTGGCGACCTGTGGCAGCGAGTCTTCCAGCTGAGTCAATTCGTGATAGTGCGTGGCAAACATCGTGCGGCAACCAATCTGCTCGTGCAGATGCTCAGTGATCGCCCAGGCCAAGGACAAACCATCGTACGTACTGGTGCCCCGACCAATCTCGTCGAGAATCACCAACGAACGCGGCGTTGCCGTATTGAGAATGCGAGCCGTTTCGACCATCTCCACCATGAACGTGCTCTGCCCCCGATTCAGTTCATCGCTGGCACCGACTCGCGCGAACACCCGATCAGCAATCCCAATCACCGCTTCACTGGCAGGAACAAAGGCACCGGCCTGAGCCAGAATGGTGATCAATGCAACTTGGCGAATGTAAGTGCTTTTACCAGACATGTTGGGACCGGTGATCAGCAAAATCATGCCGGCTTCTGGATTGTGTGTGCAATCGTTGGGAACAAACTCTCCCTGCGGCATGGTGATATCGAGCACCGGGTGCCGGCCGGCCTGGATCGTTAACACCGAATCATCGGTCATCTGAGGACGCACCCAACTCCGCTGCGCGGCAAGTTCTGCCAGCGCGCACAGCACATCCAGCTCCGCCATCGCTTCAGCAATTTCCTGTAGCGTCTTTAAATACGATCGCGCCAGTTCACGCAACTGAACAAAAATCTCTTGCTCACGTTGATCGGCCTTGTCGTCCGCGGCCAGCACTTTCTCTTCGTACTCTTTCAAGTCCGCAGTGATATAGCGTTCACAGTTCTTGAGTGTTTGCTTGCGAATGAAGCCCTCTGGCACTTTTTCTTTGTGCGCATTGGTGACTTCCAGATAGTAGCCAAAGACCTTATTGAATCCGACTTTTAAGTTCGGGATTCCGGTCTGCTCCATCTGCTGTTGCTGGTAGTTCAGAATCCACTGCTTCCCACCGGCAGCAAGCTCACGTAACGCGTCCAGATCACTGTCGTAGCCTTGCCGCACGAAATGACCATCGGAGGCATTCAGCGGACATTCGTCAGCGAGCGCAGCATGCAGCCGCTCAGCCAGTTCGGGGCAGAGGTGCAAATGAGATTCCAAGTGTCGCAAGCGTTTAGGCGCACGCTCGGCCAGCATCTGCTTGATCTCAGGAAGCCCCTTCAAGGTGCGTTCGATCTGCTGCAGATCTCGCGGTCCGGTCCTGCCCGTGGCAACGCGGGCCAACAGACGGGTGACATCAAATGTCTTTTTCAGCAGGGTGCGCAAATTGTGACGCAGCATGTTGTCGTTGACAAATTCAGTGACAACATCGTGCCGCGCTTCAATGCGTGGGATCTCAATCAACGGGGCTGCGATCCAATCGGCCAACAGGCGCGATCCCGCTGCGGTGCACGTCATATCAATGACATCGACCAGGGATCCCTCGCGTGAAGCGGTGCGCAAGGTTTGCGTGATTTCCAGACTGCGCCGCGTGCTGGCATCAATCTCCATCACGCCACTGCGATGATGCGCTGAGATGGCACGAAAGTGCTCCAGTCCACCGGGCTGTGTTTCCTGAAGATAACTCAGCACGCCGGCCGCAGCTCGCACGGCTGCCACATCATCATCACGAAATCCAAAGCCTTCCAGCGATCCGACTGCAAACTGCTTGCAGAGTGTCTCGTGACCGGCGTCTTTGGCGAAACTCCACGTCGGCCGAGCGGTCCAGGACCAGGGAGCAGTGGTATCCGGGGAAAACGACGCATCGTCATCGCGGTAAAGCACCTCCGCAGGTCCAATGCGAGCCAGTTCGTCCTCGATGCGAGCCACTGGAAAGGTGCCGGCGCAAAATCGGCCGCTGGAAAGCTCCGCCCAGGCGATGCCCGCGACCGCATCCTCGTTTTTGCCGCCGGGCTGGACCAGCACCGCGGCGACGTAGTTTGCTTCGCGAGGATCCAACAAGCCTTCATCGGTCAACGTGCCGGCGCTGACGACGCGCGTGATTTCGCGTTTGACCAGCCCCTTGGCTTGCTTGGGATCTTCGACCTGCTCGCAAACCGCGGCGCGAAAGCCAGCCTGGATTAACTTACACAGGTAGTTATCCAGTTGGTGGTACGGAAACCCAGCCATGGCGGTTGGATTGTCACTATCCTTGTCGCGACTGGTCAGCGTCAGACCGAGAACGCGCGCAGCGTTCTTGGCGTCGTCTAAAAACAGTTCGTAAAAATCGCCCATGCGAAACAACAGCAGTGCGTCACCACAGGCTGCTTTTGCTTCATGGTATTGCTTCATCATCGGAGTCATGGCGGCAATTTAACGCTTGCTCGGTCGCTTTAACAGACAGCCCAAGAAAATTCTCACTCAGAAGCTGGCAACGGCGAAGGGGGAGCCAAATAGCCAGCGCAATTGCCGCTTCTTGAGCCAGTGTGACTGCCGGCTGGCGCGTCTGTGCCACCCTCCTCGGGCGAGTCCACTGGGCCCCACCGCTTGAAGTTGCACTGGCATCGCATCGTCGCTGGATGTGGCGCTACCTGGATGAGGCGCTAGATGCGGCGCTGACTGGCCCGGCCAGCTGGAACGGAGCGGCGACTTCGGTTGCTCATTGGCTGTTGA
The DNA here is from genome assembly GCA_007745635.1 of Stieleria bergensis. Lineage (GTDB taxonomy): Bacteria > Planctomycetota > Planctomycetia > Pirellulales > Pirellulaceae > Stieleria > Stieleria bergensis. The sequence goes on along the minus strand of CP036272.1, from coordinate 2,269,012 downwards.
TGAGGCCGCGTCGATAACGCCTTTTGCGGGCGTTTAGCAGGGGTCCACGTGGCGCAGTCGCAAAAACTTTTCTGGTTTTTTGGAATATCTCAAGTGTAGGACCTGTAAACGCCGAAGATTTCCACGTGTAAGTTCCATTTGATCGACAGATCACTGGTTCACTCAGCCTGGTTGGCCGCTTGACGACCAACCTTCACGACTCTATGTTGCCACCGTTAAGTACAGCGAAGTCAAGGGTTTACAGCGGAATGTTCCGCCACAACCTCCCTCTGATTTGCAGGAAAAATGGTGAGCAAACGAGAGCCTGGAGTGACCAAGAAGGACATTGTCCGAACGATTTCCGACGAATTGGATCTGACACAACAACAGACCAAGGAAATCGTTCAGCGGACGCTTGACTTGATCATTGAAGCCTTGGCTCGTGATGGTCGAATCGAACTACGCAACTTTGGGATTTTTGAAGTCAAACGCCGGGCGGCCCGCCGGGCTAGAAACCCGCTTACCAATGAAGTCGTGCCCGTCCCTGCCAAACAGGTGGTCACCTTCAAACCAGGTAAGCTGATGGAAGAAAAGGTTCAGGATCTGGACTTTGACGGACATCAAGACCACGGCGAAAACGAAGGAACCTCCACGGAGCCCAACGTTGACGCGAACCCAAACTCGATCCAATCCACCATTCAAAACCTTTCCGGGAACTGGGACGACTGACCTGTGTCCTGCTCGGCAAGGCTGCAATTAGATACGTTCACGGAGGAACGTCTTATGCGTCGTCTGCTTCAGATCGCATTCCTGACTGCCTGCATCTCCAGCACCGTTGGCTGCTTCGTTCCACTTTACTCACCCAAGCCGGAACGCCGAATCCAGCAATTGCTGTATACATCGGAAGACTTGCGAGCGTTTGTCGATGAGTGGGAACGATTCTGGTTGATGGATCAACCCAGTCACTTGACACCCATCCGAACTCACGGCGGCATTCTGTAGGCCACCACGGCCTGCTGCTTGTCCTAGGGTCGCACTGCTTTACTGCCTGCACTGCTTGTTGCTCGCCTGCGCCACACGCTGGTCCGAATCGGATTGGCGTTCAAGCGCAGAGCGTTCCCATCAGTGCGGCCGTTCCCATGCGCCCGCTGAGTTCATCGCATCACTTCCTGGCTGGTGGATCATGCGTCACCGGTTCAAACGCTAGGAAGTGGCTGGAACGGTGCACTGCCGGTTTCCGAACAGTCGGTTCTGAACCGCCAGCTCAGGTGTGATCCCTGTGCTGGCTTGTCTTGCGCGCTTCTAGCACTGTGTTGCGCAGCCCTCTGCACTGCAATGCAGCCATTGTGAATCCGCTGCTGACTGCCAGATTCTTGCTGCATTGACGGCCAGATCACTGGCTCACAGGCGACATTGGGTTGGGTTCACGTTACCATGGAGTGCATGAATGACTCCGTGCAAAACCTCGCCGAAAACCAATTCGAGCTGATCACACTGCTCCCCTGGCTATTGCTCGGGCTGTTCTTTTTGCCGCTGATCGTTGCGGCTCGTTTCTTCAGAACGTTCCCCAGCGTTTTCTGGGTGATTTCGTTTGGCGTTGCCCTGGTGCTGTCCGTCATGGCGATTTTGCTTGCTCCCGCTTGGGCGGGTGCCGTTCTGGTGCTGGACTGGCTGTTCTTGATCTTTGCCAACTTAGACTTCTTAGCCGTCTACCTGTCGACCAACCGTGGAATTGAAGTTCATCGTGAAATCTCCAAGACGTCCTCACAAGGCGTCCCGATGGACAGCACGCTGATGGTCGAAAACCGCAGCTCGATTCGGCTGGTGGGAGAAGTGCGCGACGATGTCCCCGAGAGCTTTGAGAGCCAACCGAACGAACACCGAATGGATTTACCGGTGGGTGCGCGAGCGACGTACCAGCGGCGTCTGAAGCCGACTCAGCGGGGCGCGTTCCAGCTGGAAACGGTGTCGATGCGATTCGCCAGCCCGCTGCGGATGTGGGTCCGCTTTCGCGACTTCCCCCAGCCGGCACCGATCAACGTTTACCCGAACATGAAACAGTTGTCCGACTACGCTCTGTTGGCTCGCACGAACCGACTTAGCTTGATCGGCGTGCGTAGAACTCGACGAATCGGCCAGGACAGCGACTTTGAACGGCTCCGTGATTACAGCCGGGATGATCAGTTCAAACACATCGATTGGCGTAGCACAGCGCGTCGAAACAAGCTGACAGTCCGTCAGTTTCAAAGCGACCAGAGCCAGCGTGTGATCTTCATGTTGGACTGCGGACGCATGATGACCAACAAACGCGATGGCTACACGCTGCTCGATCACGCGTTGAATTCAGCGTTGATGATGGCCTATGTGGCATTGCACCAAGGCGACTCGGTCGGCATGGTTTGTTTTTCCGATCGCGTGCACGCGTTCATTCCACCTCGCGGTGGTCGCAGCCAGATGAATCGCTTGATCCACGCCAGCTTTGACCAGTTTCCTCGGATGGTGGAATCTCGCTACGATCAAGCTTTCTTGCATCTGCGCAACCGCTGCAAACGTCGCTCACTGGTTGTGCTGGCGACGAATGTGATTGACGAAGTCAATGCGTTAGCGGTGTCGGATTACTTGCGAAACATCAATGGACAGCATTTACCGATGGGCGTGTTGATGCGTGATCGGTCGATTTTCGAAGCCGCTGACAACCCGCAGGGCGACCCGATGAACATGTATCGCGCCGCGGTAGCGTCGGACATTCTGTTGTGGCGCAACCAGTTGCTCAACGATCTGCACCACAACGGCGTCCTGCTGGTTGATACCTTTCCAGATGAATTGACCGCGCCGCTGGTGAATCAGTATTTGCAGGTCAAAGCCAAGCATTTGCTGTAAACCACCTGTCACTTTGGTGGCGACTTGCTAGGCTGATCGGTGGCGAAAATCCGCTCCAGGGCAGCGATGTTTGTTCTCCAAACGACTCCTCTGTCGTTTCGATTGCGTCTCCTGCCCAGAATTCTCGCGTTGGCTTGTTACAGTCCAGCGAACCGGAACGCCGAACCACCTTTATCCAGCGAATCACCATGTCGCCTAAACGACAGTCCAAATCGTCTCGATCTGCAGGCCCCCGAAATTCAGGCCCCCGATCGGCAAAGAAGTCCACCGGACGCGTCGCATCGGAAGGCAGCCCAGCGGTAAAGAAGAAAGCGACGAAAAAGAAAGCTGCCAAGAAAAAGGCCAACATCAAGAAAAGTGACCGTGACGGCCCACAGCGATTGCAACGCCTGCTGGCCGCCGCAGGATTCGGCAGCCGGCGACAATGCGAGGACTTGATCGAAGAAGGACGCGTCGACGTCAACGGTGAAATCGTGTCGACGCTGGGAACTGTTGTCGATCCAACCAAAGACAAAATCATTGTCGATGGTGTGCCGCTGAAACAGCAAAAATTGGTCTATTACGCCGTCAATAAACCGACCGGCGTTCTGAGCACCAATTCGGATCCTCGTGGTCGTGATCGAGTCATTGACTTCGTCCCCAAAAGCGAACGCGTCTATCCCGTCGGACGCCTGGATCAAAGCAGCCAAGGGCTGATGCTCTTGACCAATGATGGCGAACTGGCACAGCAATTATCGCACCCTAAGTACGGCGTCCGAAAAGTCTATCGCGTGACCGTCGCCGGTAAGATCGACGGCGAAACAATGCGTAGCATGCGCAAAGGGATTTACATTGCCGAAGGCTTTGTCAAAGTCGAAGGCGCTCGCATTTTGAAGGCTCGAGGCAAAGCGACCGAACTCGAGATCACGCTGCGAGAAGGCAAGAACCGTGAGATCCGCCGCATCCTGGCCAGGCTAGGGCACAAAGTTCAAGTGCTACGTCGGATCGCGATTGGCCCGCTGCGACTAGGCGATCTGCCAACGGGCGCCTACCGGGCTCTGACCAAGCAGGAAGTCCAACGGTTGCGCAAAGCCGTCGAGTTCAGTCAACAAGAGGTCGAGGACGACGCGCCACCGCGTCGCTACAAAGGCACCAAGAAAAAGACCAGCAAGGTCACCGGAAAACGCGCTGGGCACAGCGGTGGCAAACCATCCAAAGGCAAAGGGCCAGCTAGAGGCCCAGCCAAAGGCAAAGGCTCTGGCAAAGGCGCTTCAGCCGCAAAACGCACCGACCGCAAGACACCGACCAGCAAGTTCACTTTCTTGCCCAAAGAGAAAGAGGGCGGCTCTATCATCGGTGGCGATTGAGCCCGCCGCTTTTAATGGGACGCAGCACTGGCTGCACCAGCCAGTGCTTACGCCGCAGTCATTCCCGCTGCTGATGATCGGTTACGGCTGAAAAAAACGCAGCTTGCCCGCCGGACGTGTCTCCGCACCGCGGACGTGCCCTTCGCTTTAGACATTAAAAAAGCCGCCCTGAGGGCGGCTTTTTCACTTTCACCGGCTAAGAATGCCTTAGAGCTTGGCTGCCAATTTAGAACCGTTTCCGGCTTGTCCAAAGGCAGTCATGCGAGCGATGCAAACTTCTTTCATCGCAGTACGTGCTGGCTTCAAGTAAGCACGCGGGTCGAAGGCAGAGGGGTCTTCGGTCAAGACCTTACGGATCGCACCGGTGATCGCCATGCGGCAGTCGGTGTCGACGTTGATCTTACGAACACCGCTCTTGATACCGCGTTGGATTTCTTCGACGGGCACGCCGTAAGTCTGCTTCATTTCACCACCAAACTGATTGATGATGTCTTGCAGTTCTTGCGGAACGCTGCTGCTGCCGTGCATGACCAAGTGAGTGTTTGGCAGTTTGGCGTGAATTTCTTCGATGCGAGACATCGCCAGGACTTCGCCGGTTGGCTTGCTGGTGAACTTGTAAGCACCGTGGCTGGTACCGATGGCGACGGCCAGAGCGTCGACGCCGGTTTTCTCGACGAATTCAGCGGCTTCATCGGGATCGGTCAGCAACTGGTCACGGCTGAGTTCGCCGACGGCACCGTGGCCATCTTCTTGTTCTCCGCCACCGCTTTCCAGCGATCCAAGGCATCCCAATTCGCCTTCAACGCCAACGTTTCGGGCGTGAGCCAGATCGACCACTTCTTTGGTCACGCGGACGTTGTACTCAAAGTCAGCCGGCGTTTTGCCGTCTTCTTCCAGCGAACCGTCCATCATGACGCTGGTGAAACCGTTATCGATTGCAGATTTGCAGGTTTCAGGGCTATTGCCGTGATCCTGGTGCATCACGATCGGAATGTGCGGATACAGCTCAGTCGCAGCGATCATCAGGTGACGCAAGAAATTGTCTTGCGTGTACGCCCGAGCCCCTCGAGAGGCCTGAATGATGACCGGCGAATCGGTCTCTTGGGCGGCCTCCATGATGGCCTGGATTTGTTCCATATTATTGACGTTAAATGCCGCAACGCCGTAGTCGTTTTCAGCAGCGTGGTCGAGCACAACGCGAAGAGGAACCAATGCCATGATCAGGTACCTTGGGGTAAGATGTAATTCGGGAATCAACGCTTGCTGGCGAATTATCCCCACGCCCCATCAATCCGCAAGGGTACAGACCCTATGATTCTTGTCTTAGACAATCAAGATTCCTTTGTTCATAACTTAGCTCGGTATTTCCGCCGCTCTGGCAGCCAAACACGGGTGATCCGAAGCGACAAAATTGGTGCCAAGGAGGCTTTGGAGCTCAATCCGACTGCGGTTGTGCTGTCTCCAGGCCCCTACGGCCCGGATCGAGCCGGTTGTTGTGTGGATCTGATTCAGCAGGCGCCAAGCGACCTACCAATCCTTGGGGTATGCCTTGGCCACCAAGCCATCGCCGCAGCCTTCCAGGCTCGGATTGTCGCCGGCACGCCTCACCACGGCCTCAGCAGCGAAATCGAGCACGATGGGCAAGACTTGTTTAACAATTGCCCCAACCCGATGCCGGTCGCTCGCTACCATTCACTGGTCGTCACCCCAGACTCGCTGCCCGATGACCTGGTCGTCACCGCGCGCTGCCAATCCGATCAAACCGTGATGGCCCTGCGCCATACCTCGCGGCCGCTCTTTGGCCTACAGTTTCACCCTGAATCAGTCCTGACCGCCGCTGGACAGCAGATCATTGACAACTTTGTTTCCCTTGTGCAAAAGTGAATCCCAACCGGCGGCCCAAGCTTTTGACCGCTGAAACAACCACCATGTCACGCAGCCGACCTCGCTCGGCCGCCCGTCACTCCCATCCCTCCTTGGCCCCACCGCTGCTGTGATTCTTGAATCCATTGTTACGACCGTCTCGCCAAGCGGCGACGTCAACATTGCCCCGATGGGTCCCTGGGTCAACCAGCCCGAAGTGCTGTCAACGGGCTCTGGTGAGGGTGCACTGACTGAAGGTTTACCGCGCGACCCAGGCTTTGTGCTGCGTCCCTTCGCAGGCTCGCGAACCTGCGATAACTTACTGCAATCACGTCGAGCAACCATCCATGTCACCGACGACGTTCAGTTGTTTGCCGATGCGGTGCTCGATCAAATCGAACATCCCGAGCACATGGTCCGACAGATTCAACACGATGGCTTCCGACCGCTCAAACATTGCCACCAGTGGTTTGCCGTTGAGATCCAATCGATCACTCCCGAGGGTCCCAAATACCAAATGCCCTGCCAAGTCCTTGCGTCGGGAATCGAGCTGCCGATGTTTGGCCTCAATCGAGCCAAGCATGCAGTGATTGAAGCCGCGATTTTGGCAACACGCACGCACCTGATTGCTCCGGCACACCTTCGCGCTCAAGTCGCCGCACTCATGCCATTGATTGAAAAGACGGCTGGCGAGTCTGAGCGCGCGGCCTTTGATCAAATCCGATTAGAGATCGAACGACGCCTAGAACAGCAACCTGAATTGCCAAACTCCTAATCGGCTGCATTGACTTCGATGATCGATTCCATCCAAATTGAAACCGGCTCGCGCGTTCATTTTGGACTGCTGCGCACCGAGGCCCCCTTTGGTGGGCTGGGCATGATGGTCCAATCGCCGACCACGCGAGTCAGCGTGAGCCCCTCGCGTGATTTCGAAATCGAACAGGCCTTCACCAAGCGTCTACAAGCGATTGGCAAACGGATGACCGATCACTTTGCCCTGGGGGCCAGTCAACTTGATAAGAAGGGGCTGCCCAAGGCTAGGTTGCGCGTGCTTCAGTCGGCACCCGCCCATCATGGCTTGGGCAGTGGCACACAATTAAGCCTGGCTGCGGCCGATGCTCTGACCCGTTTTTATGACATCGAATGTGATCAAAGCACGCTAGCCTATCAAATCGCCGGCCGCGGGCGACGCAGCGCCATCGGTGCTCACGGATACTTCACCGGAGGCATGATTTACGAGGCCTGTGCCCAGGACAACCAAACCGGACGAGCGGAGAATCAAACACTGAACCAAGTCCGCTGGCAGATCGATGTCCCCACCCCATGGCGGATTGTGCTGGTCCGCCCCCACCAGCAAGCACCAGTGATTCACGGAAAACAGGAAACCCAACACTTCCAAAACATCACGCAGCAACAGGCTGCTCAAGAGCTACAACACATAGCGGAAAAACGCATTCTGCCCGCCTTGCAAACCAAGGATTTCGCTTCCTTTGCCGAAGCCATCGAGGCGTTCAATCACACCAGTGGAATGATGTACCAGTCCGTTCAAGGTGGCCCCTACAACGGCCAAGCGGTCACGGCTTTGGTTCAAGATGTCAAAGCGATCGTGGGCTCCGGGGTTGGCCAAAGCAGCTGGGGCCCGACGGTGTTTGCTTGGTGCGAAAACGAAACGCAAGCCAAGCGTTTGGCCGAGCAATTGACCCGCCAGGGGCGACAACCGCAAATCACCGCAGCGCTCAACAGAGGACGAGTGATCGCGGACGAGTGATCGCGGACGAGTGATCGCGTAATCGATGCAGCCAAAGCGACGACCAGTCCCGGCAAACTGGCGCCTGCAATGTGGCGTCTGCAATCACGACACCTTCTCTCCCCGTCACTTTTTAATCGTCAACGCCTTTTCGGCCCCCACACTGCCATAGGCATCGACGGTGATCTGAAGCTTTTCTTGAGTCTCACCAAGCACAGTGGTCGCAGCCGGTGCTCGCAAAGCCAACAAACCCGGCAAGTCAAAGTACTTGACCGCTCCCGGCACAAAATTCACATCGCTGTAGTGCTTGACGTTACCCAGTCGCACACCGTCGGTCCTGACGATCAGCTGGTCAACCGCACGGCTTGCCAGCGATGCCGCGGCGATCGCGGCAGGGGCTGCAGCCTGATCGGCAACGAGACACACTTTCGCCTTAGGATAAACCGCTTTCAGCTGGCCAATCGCAGTCAGCACGTGATTGCAACGCCTAGCGGTTTCGGTACGATTGTACGTAAACGTAAACCCTGAATACGTGCGTGAATCATCAATCAGCGGCTGTGACTTCATGTCCAAGGCAATCGACAGTTGAGCGATCACGGCTTGGTCTAACAACGTTGAATCCGTCGCTGTCACATCGGCAAGACAAGCATCTAGGTTCTTGCCGACGGCTAAAACAATTTGCTTTGGCTGGCCCTTCGATCGATTGAAAACATCGACATCCGTCTGCGTACTCCAGCCTTTGTGTTTGATTTGCCAGCGTTCAACTGGCTCACCAACATCCGGTTCAAAGGGCGCCACAATCTCTAATTCCATGTCATCCGCTGCTGGCAGCGAGCGATCGAAAATCACACGCCAAGCCTTGCCCACGACGTCATCGTATTGTCTCATTCGTTGGCGTCGTGCTGCTGCATCGCCTTCAGCGAGTGGTAACACTTTGGAGAGTTGTGCTGTGTTCTGCTGAGTCCACCAGCTCAAAACTTGTTGTTCGTGCTGAGGCCCGGTCTCGGTCGGCTGCGGATGTTCTTTGGTCCAGACCTGCATCTCGGCTTCTGTGATCGGCTCATAGTTGCCTTCTTCGGCAGGAGTCGGCAGCCCGAGATGCTTGGAGATCACGGGATACATCATTGATCGAGTGACATAGTTGTAGTTGTGAGGAAAATGCAACACATCCCCGCACATCACTCGTTCGGGATAGCCCAGCATGGTGTACAGTTTTTTGAGCTCTGGAAACCCATCGGTCAGCATGTCTTTGGTCCAGTCATTGGCCGCCGTCATGCCCTGTGGATTCGGGGACACCAGTGCCGCCAGCTCAACATTGCCTGTATCGACTCTCAAGTAGTTGCAGTTCTCGCAGTAGCATCCACCTTGCATGGAAGTGGAAACCATGCCGTTGGGAAAGGAGACTTTGACGACGCCACCGAGCACGTCCTGATTCATTGCACCAAGCAGAATGGTTTGCGTCCCGCCGCCGCTACTGCCGGTGACTCCGATGCGATTGCGATCCACATCAGGCAAGTCAGCGAGAAAATCGAGGCAGCGGATCGCGTTCCAAACTTGCAACCCCATGATGGATTGCAGCTTAAGATCGGCGTCCATGCTGTAGAAGCAAGGCGTTTGATCGGCGGCTTCTTCGGCACGTGGATCAGCATGTCGATGAGCCGTTTTGTAATCAATCTGCTGCGAATCGGCATAACCCAGCATGTCAAACATGAAGGTAACACATCCCAGTCGTGCCAAATGCGCACAGCGCGCAATCTTGGGGTAACGCCCCGACTCCTCATACTTTTCAGCTCCCGTCTTGAGCATTTGCTCCAGCGCCTGATCACTCAAACGCTGAGTCCGACCGCCGTGTCCATGCGGGCAGAGCACAGCGGGTCGCTTGCCATCGACTAAACCCGCTTTGTTGTCCGCACTTGGGCGGAACAGCATGCCGGTTACAAAGTGCCCTGGCAAACTTTCAAAGTACACTCGCTCGGCGATAAAACCATCCCGTTCAATCCGGCCATGAATCACCGGTGAAATCGTGGTTCGCTCCGGCGTCGGCCACAACCCCGTGGCAACCTGAACACGACAACGCAACTCGTCAGCTCGCCCACGCCACTGATCAACGGTCTCGGGAACCGCAAAGGGAAAATGATCGTTCAAGGTCTTCAGCTTCGGCGCGTCGACAGTGGCCGCAGTTGCCGGCTGAGCAGACGCGTTCGTATCCAGCCCAACGAAGGGGATCGCCAACGCGAAGACCAGGATGAACGAACGCCACAAAGGCAGATGCGGAGTAATTCTGGTTTGGCGCATCAAACAGGCCTCGATCAGAAGGAAAAGCAGGGGGGCAAGGGAGGGGATGACCACAGGTCGTGGAACACAACCGTCATGGAAGCTCGGGACAGCCGAACACTCAATGCCTGGAAATTCGATTCACGAAAGCATTTCCGTGGCACGTCCATGGCGAGAAACTGCGGTCACCTGCTGAGTATAAACAATTCTCCCCCATGATGGTGCGTCACAAACCAGGAAGTTGTTCCGAACAGGGAGTTGGCGAATCGACGATGTTCTCGTAACTTTATCCATCAGCCTTGTGACGTCGTGGCAATGCAGCCCCCGCTGCGCTAGACTCACCAGTCAAGCTCCACCGTCCTCTCGAAACCAATTGCACCGAGCGACTGATGTCCGATCCAAACACCGCCGATTGTGATTCTAATCTTCACGCTTCGTATTACGCCGACGGCATGCAGCAAGTGGAAACGGAGTTAGTGGAAAATGAACAGATCGCTCAATCGACCTATCGTTTGCGAGTCGCCGCACCGACCATCGCAGCCCGAGCCGTTCCCGGCCAGTTTGTGATGATCCGTTTGGCTGGCGTCAATGCACCACTGATTGGCCGTGCGTTGGCGATCTATGACATTGTCAACAACGATCAGGGCGACCCCACTTGGGTTGACTTGGTCTACCTTCAAAAAGGCGCCTTCACCACACCCTGTTCGCAAAGCCCAGTCGGAACACCGGTATCTCTCTGGGGGCCACTTGGCAACGGCTTTGATCCGCGCCCCTGCGACCGGCTGATCATGGCTGTTGGCGGCATTGGGCAAACGCCCATGCTGTTACTGGGCCGTGAAGCAAACGGCGCTCAGGCCTTTGGTCGTCCCAACGGTTGGGCCAAGGACGTCGAATTGATTTATGGAGCTCGCAACGAAGGCCTATTGGCTGGCGTCGATGACTTTCGACAGGCAGGCTTTGACGTCCAGTTATGCACCGATGATGGTTCCGCCGGACAACAAGCACTTGTCCCCGCAATCCTGGAACAACGTCTCCAAGAGATCGGCGACACCGCGTCGGTCCGCGTGGTGACCTGTGGACCAGAGATCATGATGGAAAAGGTTGCCGAGTGCTGCCAAAAGCACCATGTCGATTGCCAAGTGTCGATGGAAACTCCGATGGCTTGCGGCATCGGCATTTGCTTTTCCTGTGTCGCCAAAGTCAAACAAGCCGATGGCAATTGGGATTACAAACGCACCTGTGTCGAAGGCCCAATCTTTGATGCTGGCAAAATCGACTGGTCGTAATTGTGGGACGTGTCCCTGCGACGCAGTTTGCATGCGTCTGCGAAACGCCGCCGCGCTGACGCATCACCGTCGCCATTATCCGCTTTGGCATTAGCCACGGTTAGGCCACAACACGGCCGCACCCAGAAACCCGGGCCCAACGCCCAGCGGCTCATCTAGGCAGATCCCCCACCGTGTCGTCTCCATCGGCGTGGACATAAAAATAGCCGACCTGGATGATCGAACATCAAGGCCGGCTAAATGGTGCCAGCGTCATTTGCATCTGCTGAGCAATTACCTCAGGCCAGAGTTCACCGCACTCTGCGCCGTGATTCCAATTTTTGCCTCCGCGGCAAACTGCTGATCGTCTACTGGTTCGCCTAAATCGCGGGATTTCAATCAGTCTTAGGGGCAACCGACTCGCTGGTCGTCGAGCTGGCCGAACCGTTGCTACAACCGTTAAACCCGACTGATTGAGCAGCCAGCTTATCGCTCAACTTTCTCTAACACGACCGCATCGAAATCCGCGGTCCCCGTTGCCCCAAATAGCCCGACCCGCAAAATAGCTTCGCTGGTGGTAATGGGGACGCGCAACAATTTACTTTGCTCTCGCCAGCCACGTGTGCCGCGAAAGGGGCCCAAAAAATAAGTCCCCAGATCACGTCGCTTGCTGTCGTAGAACGTGACGGCAATGGACGGCATCGCATCGGATGTCGGGCCTTTACGAATCTCCGAGGTCCGCACCGAGCCACTCAAACGCAACTGCGAGACCTCCGTGCCATTGATCGCAATGCCTTGCAAGAGGTGCGAGTTGCGACCGGGGGTTTCATTCTGAAAGCGTGCAAACTGTTTTCCAGACGGTGCATCGGAGGCTTCAATCTGGGTCACCTGTCGCCCGTAATACCAACCGGGAACGAACTCCAATAACTTTGCCTCGTCACCTTCCGGCATGACTTCAAAGTCTCCGTTGACAGCCACAGGATTCGACGGATCGGGCAAGACCTTGCGTTTATCCTCTGCCGCCCCCGTCATCGGCACAAACAAAGTGGGACGCAGTGCTTCGCGAATCAGCTGCCCGTCCTTTTTGACAAGCTTGAACAGCGTCTGCTGATAACGTTGTCCGACGGGAATGATCATGGTTCCGCCTTCGGCCAACTGATCGACCAGCGGTTGGGGAACAGATTCTGGGCTGCAGGTCACAATGATTTTGTCAAACGGCGCAGCATCCCGCCATCCCAGGAAACCATCCCCAATTCGCGTTGACACGTTGCCGTAGTCCAACCGGGCCAAAGTGGCTGCTGCTTTTTCGCCAAGCTCGCGAACAATTTCAATCGAGTAAACATCCTTGACCAGGGGGCTGAGCACCGCGGCCTGATACCCACTGCCGGTACCGATCTCCAAAACCTTGTCGGTGGGCTGTGGATCCAACGCTTCGGTCATTGAAGCGACAATAAAGGGGCTGCTAATGGTCTGCGCTTCGCCGATCGGCAATGCCATGTCATAGTAAGCGCGTGGCCACAGGCTACGCGGCATGAACTCGTGTCGCGGGGTGCGTCGCATGGAGTCCAAGACTTTAATGTTGGTGACGCCGGCGGTTTTGATACGGGTCTCGACCAACCGATCGCGTGCCGGCTGATAGGGATCAGCAGCATTGCTGGCACGGCTGAGCAACAGCACCATCATCATGGTCAACAAGAGACAAGACGTCCCGCAAAGCGATGTGCGATCGTAGCAGTGTTTGAGGTTCATCAGGCAACCGGTGCAAAAGAGAAACAGGAGCAGCTATCCACTCACGATGATAACTTGACGGCGCGAGTGACCAAGAACGTGGCGATGTGTTCGCTTAGCACATCGCCGCCGCCCCATTGATCTTCCATTATATCCGTCAAAACCAAACCAGCGTCCAATTGACCGCCAACTAAGTCCGTCAATGAGTGACCAAAGTCAATTGGGCGTTCCGGGCCCAGGGTGTCCTGAAGCTCGTCTGGTGGCAGGTCTAAGTCACTGTAGGGTATTTTAAAGCGGACTTTCAACTTGCCACGATCTCGTTTGACAGCATCGAACAAAAAATTGACCGGTTGCATCACTCCTGCGATTAATCCGCCGCCGGGCTTGAGCACTCTGGCTGCATGACGCCAAACGGGGCGCACGTCAGCCACAAAATTGACCGAGCAGGGGTTGATCACCCAATCAAAGCTCTCTGATTCCAGCTGCCCCAGATCGGTCATATCGGCTTGCAATGTGGTGACGGACAATCCATGACGCGCGCCCATCTGACGATCAATTTCTAGCTGTTGGTCACTCAGGTCGACCACGGTCACATCGGCTCCGACAGCTGCCAAGATTGGACCTTGATGACCGCCGCCCCCCCCAAGTGCAAGCACTTTCTTCCCAGTCACCCCATCCATCCAGTGGGTGGGAATGTCCTTGGTCGCGGTCAGCCGTATCGCAAACTGGCCCGCTCGCGCCTGTTCAATCTGCTGATCCGTCGCAGGCGTGAACCAGCGCTGCTCGCTGGTGGCAATGCGGTCCCACGCCTCACGGTTAAATTCATGCGCGTTGAAATTCTTTGCAGACAACGTGAACACTCCGTTTTGATGATGGATCAAAGCAGTGAAAAAACGGAGCAATGCTGGATTCCACGCCGGTCAGTTTGCCGACTAACATTACAATAGAACCCCCTGCTGAGCGGAAGCATCTTGGCTTTCCCAGCCACTCCCCCCTCCTATTGTCCTTCGACAAGCTAATCCTGCAACATTGCCATGTTGAATTTGACCGGACGCGGCGAAACTCACACTTGCGGTGGCACTCGGCGCCGAGACTTTTTGCAAATCGGAACCCTGGGTGCCCTGGGCATGGGGTTGCCGCAGTATCTCTCGGCGGCTGAACGCGGACTGGTTGATCCGCATAAAGACCAACGTTCGTGCATCATGATCTTTAACTTGGGTGCCCCCAGTCATCTGGACACCTTCGACATGAAACCGAACGCCCCTGCCGAGGTGCGTGGTCCGTTTCAACCGATTTCCACCAAAGGCGATTTTCAGCTTTCGGAAATATTGCCCAAGAGCGCCGAGGTCGCGGATAAGTTCTCGATCATTCGCTCCTGCTTTCACACCGCTGCGGCCGTGCATGACGCAGGCTGGCAAATGCTGCAAACCGGGCGTCAGTTCACCGGCGGCGTCAACTATCCACACGCCGGTGCAGTGCTTCAGTACATGCGTGGCCGCCGCAGCGACTTGCCAGCTCACGTTGTTTTGCCTGAAACCATGGGCCGCGGCGGCGGAAACCTTCCCAACGGCCAAGCAGGTGGATTCCTTGGCAAAGCCTATGACCCGTTTGCATTGATGGCTGATCCTAGCAAGCCGAACTTCAAGGTCCCTGACTTGCTGCCACCGCAAACGCTGGGTGATGTTCGCATCGATCGTCGTCGCCGCATGCGTCAAGCGATCGAAGGGCGGATGCAGGAATTGGAAACAACCGAAAGCGCGAAGATGCTGGACCAGAATTTCCAGGCTGCCTACCGCTTGATGAACAGCGAACAAGCCCGGCAAGCATTCGACCTAAGCAAAGAACCGACAGCTGTCCGCGAACGTTACGGCATGAACCGCTTCGGGCAATGTTGTCTGCTGTCACGACGCCTGATCGAAGCCGGAGTAAGGTTCGTCACCGTGAACACCTTCTTGACGGTCTTCAATGAAGTCACCTGGGACATCCACGGCAGCAAGCCGTTCACGACCATCGAAGGCATGAAGAACATCGTGGCGCCGATGTATGACCAAGGCTATTCAGCGTTGATCTCTGACCTGGATCAGCGCGGCATGCTGGATGACACGCTGGTTTGTACCTTGGCCGAATTCGGCCGCACACCGAAAGTCAATCCAGCCGGTGGACGTGATCACTGGCCGCAATGTTTCAGCACCACCTTTGCCGGCGGAGGAGTGCAGGGCGGTCGGGCCATCGGCGCCAGCGATACCATCGGCGCCGTGCCTGCTGATCGGCCCACCGAACCTGGTGAATTGATCGCAACAATCTTCCACTCGTTGGGCTTGGATCTGCATGCGGAAATCCCTGGTCCAGGCGGCCGTCCATTCCCACTGGTCGACTTTGGCTTACGCGAAGTCAAAGAGTTGTTCACCTAAACGCCATGTTGCCTCGCCGAGTTGCATCAACGGATGCAAGATTGGCGCTCCAGCCCCGTTGACCCTGCGCCCCTTCTTTTGCTTTTACCCCACCGATCGATCATGGCATTGCCTTGCTACCCGCCTAAACGTAATGACTTTCGAAGCTTTGTGACCACCATCCCAGTGATGATGTTTTTGCTGGTAACCTCCGCGAGCGCGCAAGATCCCTCGCTGGCCATCCTGCCCGAGACCATCAAGCTGGACCGACAAGGCGGCATTCAACAAGTCACCGCCGTTAAACGAACCCAGGGCATGGCCGGAGCCAGCGTTGACTCGAAGGATTGTGTTTACAAAGTGGCCGACCCGACGATCGCATCGGTCAGCGGTACCGTGGTCACGGCACTGAAAAATGGATCAACGGAATTGATTTGCACGATCAACAACAACAGGCTGACCATTCCAATTGAGGTCAATTTTGATCAGACGGCTCAGCGTTGGAGCTTCAGCCATGACGTGCAGAGCGTGATGTCCAAAGCGGGCTGCAACATGGGCGCTTGCCACGGTGCCTTGGCGGGCAAAGGAGGCTTCCGGCTTTCACTGCGAGGTTACGATAACCAACATGACTTCATGTCCATCACGCGCGCAGCGCGAGGGCGGCGGATTGAAATGGCCGACCCAGGCCGCAGCCTGCTATTGGCCAAACCCACCGGCGCAATCGCTCACAAGGGCGGTGTGCGACTGGGTGTCGACTCGCGCGACTATGAAATCCTTAGTCAATGGATCGCTAATGGTGCCTCCGGCCCCGACCCCGCTGATGCACAACTCGAACGCATCTCCGTCACGCCCGATCAATCCATGCTTGCAGTGGGCGACAACTCGCAAATCCTGGTCCGCGCCCATTATGACGATGGCCGTTCCATCGACGTCACTCACTGGGCCAAGTTTTCTGCCACCGATGAAGCGATTGCAACCGTCGATGAGCACGGACACGTAACGGTGCAGGGAAGTGGCGAGTCCGCCATCTTGGTCTGGTTCGGCAGCAGAGTTGCCCTGGCGCGGCTGACCGTGCCATACACCTACGAAATCCCGAACAGCGTTTACAAACAGGCCGCCAAGCGGAATTTCATCGACGAAATCAATCTGCAACAACTGCAAACCTTGCGTTTGC
>CP036272.1:1841899-2251764 GCA_007745635.1 Stieleria bergensis | reverse complement strand
GCACAGATCGGTTACCCTCTCTGCACCTCCGATGGAGGCCATAGCAGTTGGCTAGACTTTCTACGTAGGACACTTTCATTCCCTATCTCAATCCGGTTTTATCCCGGCACTCCCCTCACCGCGATGCGACGACGAAGCGTTTCTACGACGCAGCACACTGGATGCCATCGGTCGCTTGCCCACCGACACCGAACGCCAGACCTACAACCAGTTTGCCCCCAATCAACGCCGCGACCTCTGGATCGATCATCTGCTGGCAAGCGAAGATTACGTTGCCTACTGGACCTACAAATGGTCGGACTTGCTGTTGATCAACGGCACTCGCCTGCGTCCCAACGCAGTGAAATCTTATTACCAATGGGTCCGATCTCGCGTTGCTGAAAATCAACCCTGGGACCAGTTCGTCAGCGAAATCCTAACCGCCACGGGCCGCAGCGATGAAAATGGTGCCACCAACTTTTATGCGCTACACCAATCCCCCGAAGACATGACCGAAAACGTCTGCCAGGCCTTCATGGGATTGTCGATCGGATGTGCCAAGTGCCACAACCATCCGCTGGAAAAATGGACCAATGACCAGTACTATGCCATGGCCAACTTGTTTGCACGCGTGCGAGCAAAAGGCTGGGGCGGCGATGGAAGAAACGGGGACGGCCTGCGAACGCTCTATGTGGCGACCAACGGCGAGCTCATCCAGCCGAACCGAGGCAAACCACAACCCCCGGCGCCCCTCGACCAGAAACCCATTGCGTTTGACGCCGATGGTGATCGCCGCCAAGTGCTGGCCGACTGGATGACCAATAAAGACAATCCATACTTCGCTCGGGCGATTGGCAATCGGATCTGGGCGAACTTCTTCGGCCAAGGCTTGGTTGAACAAGTTGATGACCTGCGACTGAGCAACCCAGCCTCCAATGAAGCCATGCTAGATGCCGTCAGCGAGCATCTGATCGAAGCAAAGTTCGACGTCAAGCAAATGATGAAGACCATCATGCAAAGCGAAACGTACCAACGCAGCAGTGTTGCCCTGGACACCAACCGGGACGAGCAAAAGTACAACAGTCGCTACTACCCCAAACGCCTGATGGCCGAAGTCTTGCTCGATTCGATCGACCAAGTCCTGGAAACCTCGACGACGTTTAACCAAGTTGCCTACCCCGGGGCGGATAAGCAGAAAACGGATTTCTACAAAAGCGGGACGCGAGCGATTGAACTCTATGACTCTGCCGTCGAATCCTATTTCCTGAAAACCTTCGGACGCAACCCGCGGGAAATCACCTGCGAATGCGAACGCAGCGACGAACCAAGTATGGTCCAGGTCCTGCATCTGTCTAACGGTGACACGCTGAATCCCAAACTCGAGGCAAAGGACAATCGCATCGACAAGGCCGTTGCCGCCAAACAAGATGACGCCATGATCATCCGAGAACTGTTCCTCGCAGCGCTGTGCCGTGAACCGACCGATAGCGAACAGCAAAACATGCTGAACGTCATCAAGGAATACGGCCCCGAGGAACGCTTGACGGCGCTACGCGATGCAGCCTGGAGCATCTTGACCAGCACCGAATTCACGTTCAATCACTGACGCATCAGTCGCGACGCATTTGCGTGAAGAAGACTACCAGCAAGGAAGCGACGTGTTGCCTAGCCTGCGGCACGATAGCGGACTTGGCCAGCAACGATGGTGGCTTTTACTTTGCCGATCAGCTCGGCGCCTTCCAGTGGTGTGCTGATACAAGTTGATCGAAACTGACTTGAATCAACTTTCCAGCCAGCATTGGGATCAACGATCACAATGTCTGCATCCTTGCCCGCCAGCAGGCTACCGGCGCGATCCAGACCAGCGATCTGAGCCGGGCGAGTTGACATGCGATCAAACAGTTCCAGCCAATCCAAGATGCCGGTGCGAACAAGTGCCGTCGCAGCGGTCGCCAGCGACGTTTCCAGCGAGGAGAGCCCGAACGGCGAACGATCTAAATCGTCCATCATCTTTTCGCGGCTACGAGGCATGTGCCCCGACTGAATCGCATCAATCGTCTTGTCTTTGATCGCGTGCCGCAGCATCTCGACATGAGCGGGACTGCGTAGCGGCGGATGGACTTTGAATCGAGATTCATAGGATGCCATCACCGAGTCATCCAGGATCAAGTTATGCGGGCAAACCGATGCCGTGACTTCGACGCCTCGACTCTTGACTCGCCGAAACATGTCAACGGCGCCCATCGTGCTGACCGGTCCAACATGCAATCGTCCCATCGTGGCTTCGGCCAAGCGAACATCCCGAGCCACGGCCAAGTCTTCTGCTTCGGTTGGCAACCCTTTCAGCCCCAGCACCAGCGCAACCTTGCCGTCGTGCATCACGCCGCCAGCAGCTAATTCGGGCACTGAAGGCCGATCGAAGACCGGTCGATCAAGCATGCGGCAATATTCCAGTGCACGCTTAAGCAGCGCGTCGCTGGGGACCGGCTTGGGCGCGTCACTGAAAACGACAGCGCCAGCTTCCGTTAGCAGCCCTAATTCGGCCATCTGTTCGCCTTTGCCACCCTTACTGAGGCAGGCGATCACATGCACCCGTGCTCCGGAGGCTTGTGCTGCTTTCTGGCGAACGTACTCAACCGCTCCATAAGAATCGATCACGGGACTGGTGTTGCTGGTCGCCAAGATCGAGGTGTACCCGCCCACCAATGCGGCTTCGGAACCGCTTGCAATGGTTTCGTCTTCTTCAGCACCCGGTTCGCGAAGCTCGACGCCCAGATCGACCAACCCCGGAGCGACCAAACACCCTGTGGCATCGACTCGCTGAACATCTGGCGGCAGATCACCATCAGCGGGATCCAAAGAAACAACCTGACCGTCAATGCACAACAGTCGCCCGGGTCGATTCAAGTTTTGACTTGGATCAACCAGCGTCCCATTTTCAATCAACAGTGCAGCAACCATGTCTTCGGCAATCGCGTGGCGAGTCTAAAAGGTAATGAAGTGTCCGGGACGTGCCTGACGCCCATGGACGCGGCGGCATCTCAGTTAGCTGTGGGAACGACCTGCGGCTCGCAAGCGATCATCGGCGGCGGACAACAAGTACAAGGCCGCCATCCGAACCGCGATCCCATTGTTGACTTGCTCCAAGATCACGCTGTGCGGTCCATCGGCGACCTCAGGGGTGATTTCAACGCCTCGATTAATGGGTCCCGGCGCCATGATCAAAATGTCTTCTTTGGCCAACTGCATGCGTTTCGCATTCATGGCATATAAGGCGGCATATTCATGCACGCTAGGAAACGGGCGAGCATTCTGGCGTTCAAATTGAATCCGCAACAAGTTCAACACGTCACAGCGTGGCAGGATCTCGTCCAAGTGGTGTGCCACTTCAAATCCGAGCTCTTTCCAGCGCTCACTGACCAACGTCGGTGGTCCGCAGATAATGACATGAGCCCCTAGTTTCTTGAGCCCCCAGACGTTGCTACGTGCTGTTCGGCTGTGAGCGATATCGCCTACCAAGGCGACCGTCAGCCCTTTGATCGATTCGCGATGCTGACGAATGGTCAACAAGTCCAGCAAGCCTTGGGTGGGATGCTCATGTGGTCCATCGCCAGCGTTCAAGACACAGCATTTCAATTCGCGTGCCAACAAATGAGGCGTCCCGGGAGTGGAATGGCGCGTCACCACCCAGTCAACTCCCATCGCTTCAATGGTCTTGGCCGTGTCGGCAAACGTCTCGCCTTTGGCGGTACTTGAGCCCGAGGCACCGAACTCGACGGTGTCAGCGCCAAGCCGTTTCGCAGCCAACGAGAAACTGTTCCGCGTCCGCGTGCTATTTTCAAAAAACAGGTTCGCGCAGGTTTTGCCCGTCAGCAGTGGGACCTTGCGACGACAACCTTCGGTCGCCTCTTTTAAGATTTGAGCCACATCCAGCAAGGTTGTGATCTCTTGGGCAGTTAGCGTTTCCAGGCCCAATAAATAGCGATGCTGCCAACTGGCCACATGCGGAGCAAGCGACGCAGTCAACTGATCAAGAGGCACTACCGGCGAAGCCTGAACTGGATTCAGCATGTTCAATCCAGCGGACGGGTTTCCCTCAGGCAGGGATTCATCTGGCGCCATCGTCCACGAAACTCCTATCGCGGCAAAATCAGAAGCAAAAGTTCTCTGCAAAGCCTAATGCATCGGCGCCGTTCTGGGTATCGGGCAGCTGTGGATTTTCAGGTCAGTCCGCAGTCGGTGGCAATGCGTTCGCGGCCGGTGGCAATCCGCGGCCACGATCGCTGTGAACGGGAAACAGGCCAAGAACAGGCGACCAACGCCCATCGAACAAGGAACCAGCGGCGTTTCAGGCCCCACCCCATCGCGGTTCAAAGCGGTGCCCCAGCCGACAACTCAATGAATGCATCCGTCACCCGGCATCCGGTGCGACAGGCAATCCCTGCTTCAAACGCCCACTAAGACTGGCAATCAAGAGCCAACTGGCGATCCAACTGAGGCCACCAAGAGGCGTCACGGCGCCCCACATGGGTGTATTGGTCAGCACCAACACATAAAGACTGCCGCTGAACAAAACGATCCCGGCGATCATTAAGCTGGACGCGGCCAGCCAACGCTTGCTGCCATCGCCGAAAGCTGCCAACGCGAACAGGCCAACAGAATGAATGAGGTGATATCGAGCCCCAACATCGAACTGACCGACTCGTTTGGCAACCAACTCGGCCTCCATCTGCTGGTCGGCCAGCAACGCCTCCAAGCCATGCGCGGCGAACGCTCCCAGCAACACCGCAAGAGCGCCTGAGACACCGGCGACAATGACCAGCCAACGCGTTGAAACCATGATCGTCACGCTCAGGGAAAAAGAACGGCCAGAAAACTAAGCGGCTTCCAAGATCGAACGCACCGCCTGAACGAGCTTGTTCATCTGAAACGGCTTGCGAATGTATTCGCACACGCCAAGCAGTTCAGCATACGCTTTGTGACGACTGCCTTCGTTACCAGTGATCATGATCACTGGCGTGGCATCTTCTGAGCGACGCAATTTTTCCAAGACAAGAAACCCACTGCGTTTGGGCATCATCATGTCCAGAATGATCAAATCAGGCGACTCTTTTTCAGCCAGGGCCAAGCCCTGATTGCCATCTCGAGCAGAGACAACTGCGAAGCCTTCACCCTTGAGCGCGTACGAGACGGATTCAACGATTTCCGCATCATCATCGATGATCAAAATCTTAGCCGTGACATCCGCGTCCTGGCCCAGTTGTGCTTGTTGTGAAGGCGAGCTGCCTGAGAGGTCTTCAATTCCCATGTCGAACCGTTGCCTGGTAAAAATTAGTTATCCGAAAAGGTTCGCTGCATTGATTTCCAGCCATCATGACTGGCATCACACCGCGTGTCAGCCGACACAATGCCTTCGCCGGCAACGACATGCCGCATGATCCACTGATTGACATCATTGAGCGCTACGGTGCTCATCTCGTCGTCATCTTGATACTGCCGAAGCTCCATCGGCAATCCTAACGACTGCACCCTCTGAACATCGGACAGAATCAACTGCTGGTCAAATCCAGCATCCAACATTGCCCGCTGCCACAAAATGGAAAAGGGTTTTCCCGGCAGCGAACCCGATTGCAGGCCACTGGCCAGCGACCAATCCATCTGGCCGCCCATCGAAATCACAGCTGCATATTTCCCAGCTTGCCGCAGAGCAATCTGCATTGCCATTGATCCCCCCGACTGATAGCCGGCCAGAACGATGCGATCTTTATGAATATTAAATTGCGACACCATCTCAGCAATCACGGCATCGACCTGCCGTGACGCGGCGGCCACCGATTCCCCGTCCGCAGACCAGGCGAACCGCTGCCCCGAATCGTCCATCAACTGCGGTGCTCTGAGTCCCACCGCTAAATGATT
This sequence comes from Stieleria bergensis, assembly GCA_007745635.1. Classification (GTDB taxonomy): domain Bacteria; phylum Planctomycetota; class Planctomycetia; order Pirellulales; family Pirellulaceae; genus Stieleria; species Stieleria bergensis. The sequence continues at coordinate 2,245,869 of CP036272.1, read as the reverse complement.
CCGATCACTGATATGCGGCATCACCTGGCAAACTTGGTTCTCGTTGAAACCATCGTTGTGCAACCAAACCACCAAGGGATACTGGTAGTTCTTTTCGTAATACATGGGCACGTAAACCCGCTTACATGCCGCTGGAACGCTTGGCTTCTGCTCGAAATCCGACATGTGCGATAGCGGCTTGCCCGCTCCAGCAGAGGGATAAAGTGAGTTCGTGAAAGATTCCGAACCACCTGATGCAAACGCCCCATCGGAGACGGAGTCTCCTGACATCGAGCCATCGTGTGGCATCGCATCGCTGGCATCCCAGAACATCGCTGAATCAAATCGCTTCATGGTCAACCGTGATCCGATAACTAATCGCAAACTCGTCCATCTTTCCCAAACACGATGACGCGTGATTTGGAACGGTGCCGCCAGAGACCAAAGGCCTAGCTTGCCAAACTGAACTGCTGAACAGGTTTACTGAACAACGAACACCACACACCATAAACATCACGCTTAGAAAACCTGACGCTAAAACACATCACGCTCAATCAATATGAAACGCCGCTGCTAAGTCAAAACAGAGCAGACTGATCATGCTTGTGTGCAGCAACTAAACGTATGGAGATCTAGCTGCATGTGTCAACGCTGATGACTTTAATGATATTGAACCAAGCAAAAATATTATTACAAGAAGGCTTGGCGTCGAACCACAAAACTGCGGCAATTTAAACAGGCCGCGGAAGAATTGCCGTCATGGAGCAACGGCGGCTTTGCTAGCATTCATTGCCAGCTACTTCGAATACAGCACCGAAGCCAGCTCGACCAAGTGCCGCAAGCTGTCGAGGTGTGCCGTATAACGCAGTCGCGGGCGGAGCTGCTCTGCTAATCCCCGACCACCAACGATCATCGAAACACCGGGGGTCAATGAATCCGCTAACCGGTTTTGATCACGAACCAACTGCTCTTGGTCGGACACCGCCGAAACACTTAGCCAAACAACCTTGGGCTGATAATCGACCGCAGCTTGCATTAACGATTCGAGCGGCAAATCATTTCCCAAATTGACCGCATGCCAGCCTAACTCACGAAACGCGAGCTCTACCAGCGAGGAAGGCAATTGGTACGGATCGCCCGCCGGAGCAGCACCGATCGCAATCGGTGCATCATCACCTGGGGCCCCTACTTGGCTTCTGAGACCATGGATCAAGCGCGTGCAGATCGTGCAACTACGACGTTCTTGATAAACGTCTAATTGCCCGCAATCCCAAGCATCGCCAAGTGCATGCATGGCCTCACTGATCAAGTCCTCACAAGCCTCCGCGCGAGTAAAACCTTGTGCAACCCTTTGATTCAAGATCTCAAGGCACCGCTCTTCATTACCCTCGGCTAAAGACGACCTAAATTCGGCCTGAACCGGTTCATGCCCCCGACCGGCGATCTGTACCGGCCGCGGCCCTGTCGGTGCCGACACCAATTGCAACAAGGACGAATCAAGCCCCAAAGTCTCAGGCGCAACCAACGACCGCTTGGTTTCTCGCAAGAAGTGCCGCAGGCCGTCCAGAGTGATCCTCCGATGGCCTCCAAGAGTGCGCACGGTCGGAATCATGCCACGGTCGCACCATCGCTTGACCGACGACTCACTGACCTGCAGTGATTCGGCAATCTGCTTCGGAGAGAACTGTTTTGAACTCGAACTCACAAAATCCTACCAACCGTTATCGAACCACAGCATCGACTGGTGCCTGAACTGAATAAGACATCATTCCGGAACTGTCTGCTTGCAAACACACGACACCCCTGTGGCTTAGGCCGCCGAGACGCCCCCCCCACCGACTTCTCCCAGGTCCAGAACATCCGCCCGGTCGCTGAGAAGCCCAACACCTCTGTATATCTTGCAACCTTGGCAAGCTTCTAACCCGTCACCGCATGGCGGAATCCGTCCTCAAACGAGCATTTGCCTAATACTGCGCCACAACGACCGCTTGTCGGCTAGGCGACTCAGCACACGCCCCCTGTTCCTGATTTGCAATTCTTCAACAACCTGCAGAACATCGGCCGGAAAGTCAAAGCGTGAAGGGTCGGCTGAAAACCAGCCACGCCACTGGAAAAACCATGCCCAGAGACCATTTTCCGGGCGTCAATCATGAAAAACCATTCTAGCGTGCCGATATGCACGTTTTCAAGCCCGCCTCAGAACCAAAAACGTTCACCCATTGGTAAAACATCCACCGGCCGCAAACCCCATTCGCCCCATCGAAAACTGCATAAAAACAGCCTTAAAAACTTTCTCCCAAAACAAAACCATTTTATTACATCCAATGGATGATCCGGCTCGAACAAAACATTACATTAGAAAAAGAACGTTTTGAACGTTTCTGAAAGTCACTCCGAGCCGAAACAGGTCCCCCCGATGAACGATGCCGGTCGCAATCGCCCTTCCAACTCACAAGTCTCCACCCGTGAGCGCAGCCCGGTTGTGTTGCCCCCACGCCGCCCGCGTTGGATGTCCTCTGCTGAACTGGAAGAGGCGCTTCGGTTCGCACAGAATCGCAGCAGCGTGTCAGTAGACTGTGATCGCTCAGAACTGGTCCGCCTGACGAAGCAGTTCCTGCGCCGCGAAACAGCCTTCATCTCTCACCCCGCTCACAACAATCCGTCGGCTGGTAAAGAGATCTTCAGCACGCCCTTGGATCTGCAAGGATCCGCAAAGGGCAGCAAATCGCGAGTGCCCAAGAGCGTGGCCGACATGCCCATTCACTTCGGCCGGATGTGTCAAACCACTCTGCTGACTCCCGACCAGGAGCGCATGCTGTTCCAGCGGATGAATTACCTGCTCCAGCAAGCCGAAGCGCACCGCCGACAACTCAACCCCTCGCGGCCCTCACGCGTCCGACTGGAGGTGATCGACCAGCTCATCGCAATGGCTGAGTGGCATCGCGACCGGTTGGTCGAAGCCAACCTGCGTCTGGTTTTCTCGATTGTTAAAAAATTCGTGAATCCCAACCACACGTTCGAAGAACTGCTCAGCGACGGGATTGTGGCCCTGATTCGCGCGGTCGAGAAATTTGACTTTGATCGCGGGTTCCGATTCAGCACGTATGCAACACAGGTGATTCGCCGCAACGCCTACCGAACCGTTGTCACCCAGCAACAAGAGCGACAAAAGACGATCGGTGGTTTTCAAGACATGGATCTGGATGTCACTGAAGAGACTCGCGAATCGGCGATTAGCGAAAAGCGTTGGCATGAACTGCGTAGCCGACTCAACCGCATGCTTAGCTTGCTCGACCGTCGCGAACGATTCATCATTCGCACCCGCTTTTCGCTGGGGCCACACCGCAAGGTTTACACGCTGCAATACCTCGCACAGCGACTCGGTGTCTCAAAAGAGCGTGTCCGTCAACTCGAGCGTCGTGCGATGGACAAATTGCGAACCATGGTGGACGACGCAGCACTGGGTGATCTTGATCTAGCAATCTAGCCGCGCGGTCACTTACAACAAACCGCACGGCGTCTTGCGGCCATCAGTGGATGGCCGCTTTTTTTATGCCTGCACAGCAAGCGCCTGCACAGCAAGCGCCTGCACAGCAAGCGCCTGCACAGCAAGCGCCTGCACAGCAAGCGCCTGCACAGCAAGCGCCTGCACAGCAAGCGCCTGCACAGCAAGCGCCTGCACAGCAAGCGACTGCACTGCAAGCGACAGCACTGCAAGCGACAGCACCTGAAACTGGCCGACGCAAGCTCTCCCCTTATCGCTCACCGCGACCGACGCAAATCGATGCGGCCAAGGCCCTCAGGCTGGAACTACTTGTCCAAGCCATCGAGAAAACGTGACAATGACTCGATGTACTCGTCGCGAATCCAGTCATTGTGCCCAACCGCTTCAATAGAAACAAACTCTTTGGGCTCTTCGGCTGCACGATAGAGAGCCTGGCCATGCGTTAATGGGATCACCGTATCAACCGTCCCATGACTGATCAGCAGCGGTGCCTGGACTTGCTTGAGGGCCTCGATCGAGTTGAGCCGGCTTTTAGGAACCATCCAAGCGAGCTTGGATGCATGCACCTTGGCTACATCGTGAAAGGAGGTGAATGTGCTCTGCAGAACCAACGCCTTCGGCGGCGACTCGGCAGCGAGCTGCACCGAAATCGCGCCCCCCAACGACTCCCCCATCAACACGATTTCATTGAGCGGTCGCCCGGACAATTCGGCAAGTTTCTTTCGGGCTGCCTGACCATCCTGGATCGCACCGGGAATGGTCGGTTTGCCCTCACTGCGACCATAACCTCGATAGTCATAGATCAGCACACTGACTTTGAGCCTCGTTTGCAAGATCCGCAGCCAACGGGTTCGAAACGCCACATTGCCTGCATTGCCATGCGAGAGCAAGATTGTCGCCCGCGGTTGATCGCAAGGGCAGTACCAGCCATGCAACTTTGTTCCGTCAGCAGCCTGGAAGAACACGTCTTGGAACGTGATTTGGTCGGTCTGCCAGTCACCCTCTGGGAACCTAGAAGGCACAAAGAGCAACATTTCATCAGGCGTGCGAAACTTTCGCGTCGGCATTTTTATGAACGAGCTTTGCTGGGCTGACAACGAGGCCTGCCAGCAGACAGAGCAGGCAAACCCGGCCAACAACAGGCCCCAGCTTCTGTAACGATTCATGGATGCCCCGATCAGTCATTGCGTTCAAATTCGGCAAGCAGACTCTTGCTTAACAAGACATGCTTCGCCTTGAAATTCGGCCTAGCGTGCAGCCCGGTTCTATCACTCTGAACGCTGAACAACAAGATCAGCCTGGTCCGTCCGCCCCCAAAGACACGGGATGAAATCAGCGTGATTCAATCAGTTGACTGACACTCAGCGGACTCGCCTGTCCTGTGGTTCGCGGACGAGCCCAGACGGCAATGCGACTTACCCGCCGGCCACCGACTTCACGACCACCTCCGCCGTCTTGCCAATTGAGCTATAGTCCAACATCAGGCGATCCGTCGAGCGAGCGCGACCACAGCGACTCCTACCGCTGACAGCCCGCTTGAAGTCGGGTTCTTCCACTCACCGAGAATCACAGTGAAACGATATGTCGCGGTTTCGACAATGCCCGTTCCCATCGAACAGGCCTTTGCCTATCACGATCGCCCGGGCGCCTTTGAACGCCTGATCCCACCCTGGAAGACCGTGACGGTCGAGCACAACGATCGCTCACTACAGCCAGATAGCCAAGTCACCATGCGGGTGCACATGGGCCCACTGAGACCAAAATGGGTCGCTCGCCACACGCGACTGGAACGCCCACATCACTTCCAAGACATCCAGCAATCGGGCCCATTTTCGCACTGGCAACACGACCATCGCTTCGAAGCTCGAGGCGACAAAAGCCTGCTGATCGACGACATCAGCTATCAAGCGCCACTGGGAAAACTTGGCTCCTTGCTATCCAACCGGTTGATCAACACAGAACTACAGACCACTTTCGCCTACCGCCACCGTGTCACCGCTGACGACTTGCAGCTATTGGAGCGATGGGGAACGGAGAAAAAGCTTCGCGTCGCGATCAGCGGGAGCACCGGATTGGTGGGCCGCAACCTTTGTGCGATGCTGCGACTGCTTGGGCATGAAGTGATCGCCATCAAACGCACGCCGGTCGCCGATGGCTCGACAGACGAAGTCAACCCATGGCAAAGCGAGCAGCAAGCTCAACGCCTTAACGGCATCGACGCCGTCATTCACTTAGCAGGAAAATCCATTGCAGACACGCGGTGGTCGCCAAGCGTGAAGGCGGCGATTCGAGAGAGCCGAGTTGACTTGACGAAGCAACTTGCTGACCGCTTAGCTAAACTCCAGCAACCACCATCCGCACTGCTGTGCGCTTCGGCCTCCGGCGTGTACGGGCATCATGCCGACGAAGAATTCACCGAGGACAGCGTCCCGGGAGACGACTTCTTGTCCGACGTCGCCGTTCAGTGGGAAGCCGCGTGCAGGAGCGCCGCAGAGGCCGGGATTCGAGTCGTCAACTTGCGACTGGGAATCGTGCTGGACCCACGCGGTGGTGCGCTTTCCAAAATGCGACTGCCCGCCAAACTAGCCGGCGGGGCTTTGGGGGGTGGCAAACAGTGGTGGAGCTGGATCGCATTGGACGACGTGCTGGGTGCGACCTACCACGCCATGATGAATGAAGACGTTCAAGGCCCAGTGAACCTGGTTTCACCGAATCCAATCCGCCAAAAAGATTTTGCCAATGTGCTGGGCAAGACGATAGGAATCCCAGCCCTGCTCCCCGCCCCCGCGTTCGGTCTCCGACTGGCACTTGGCGAGATGGCAGATTACCTGCTGCTTGCCAGTTGCCGCGTCCGCCCCACCGTCTTGCTGAACACGAACTATGAGTTTCGCTTTGCAGAGCTCGACCAAGCCCTAATGTATTGCCTGGGCTACAACCGGTTAAGTGCTCAGGAAACCACCTAAACACAAGCCCACCCACTATCGAGCGCATACCACCTGATCCCCAGCCTCGAAGTGGCGAATGCAAATGGGGCACAGAAAGTACGTGGCAAGTGGCTGGCCGATCAAAGGTGACGCGGTTCGCTTTGCACTTGAGAAATCATCGCCACACCGAAAGCTGATCGCTGGCACTGATCGCTAGACGTTGCGCGAGCGCATTTTCTGTTGCAGTTCCAATAGCATCGACGCGAGCGTGTCTTCACCAAACTGGGTCAACTCCGCCAGCGAGCACTCTGGAACACCAAGCAACTGTTGAAGGATTTGAATCTTACCAGCGACAAGCCCTTCCTCGCGTCCTTCCTCGCGTCCTTCTTTTCGAGCCTGCAATAACCTTGCCTGTTCGTCGCGCAGGAACTTCTGGCGGGACTCGTAGAATCTTCTGTCGTCGGGACTGCGGGATATCATGGTAAGGACCTCAGTGGCTTCACGGTACTCGGCTTCAACCAAGGATTCTGAAAGCTCATTTGCTTCCAAGTCCTCTGCGTGCTGAAGGAAGTAGAGCCAACGCTCCAGGGGAGGAAGCTCACCAATAGTATCGCTTCCGGGGGAGAACTTTGGCAACTCTAACAGATGGAATTGCAAATCATTGGTCAAGATAAGATCCAATTGATCAGATCGAAGCCGAAAACTCAGGTGATACGGATCCACTTGGGGGAACATCACGCTATCGAGCACACAGATGCTGATCGCTGGCTGCAGGTCCAAGTACGGCGAACCCGCATCGATCTGACGAACATAATTCACGCAGTTGAAATACGTTAGACGCTCTGCCAAGTCCAGTGGCCGCGTTGTCTGCATTTCGATGTTGTAATGTCGGCCACTCCGATCTCGCGCCAACACATCCAAGATGCTCAGTTTGTCTTCGCTGCGGTCTTTGTTCTGGATCGGGTTGAGAATCTCAACCCACTCGATCGGTTCACGCAACTGCAGCGTCGCATTAAGAAAGTGAATCGTGACATTGGTGTGCTTCGGGTTTCCGATCACCATCTTGAAGGCGAAGTCGACCTTCGGATCAATTCCCAGCGGCATCGAGAGACCTGTCGAAACGGAGTAACGGGTATTGGCAATGCAATTTACCAACCCCCGCAACACACTGATAGTCCCAACGCTCGTGCACGCCCAGTCCCTTTAACGCTCGCAGGGTTCCTGCGGGCGATAACCGTGCGTCACCGTTCCCCGGTCAACGCTTGCTCAGGCAGAACTGGGCAGGTGCCCAGAGACGGACTAGCGATTGATCTTGAAGACCTTCAACGCTTCCAAGTCACGGACCAACAGATAGTCATCAACGATGCCAAGGTGCGCCCAAGAGTCATTGGCAACTTTCAGTTCGTCTTTTGGCTTGCCATCGGTGGTTGCCCCATCGATCAGCATCAGGTCTCCGTCATTGGTAAGCATGAGCAGATCCTTGCCGTCGGTGATCATGCTGGCATACTTGCCAATCGGCGCGGTCGAGAAACTTGTCTCTCCAGTGGCTGCGTCCAGTGCAACCAAACGCTGGTTCTTAAGGTGAACGAAGATGCGATCACCGATGACAACGGGAGACGACATGTAACCTTGTACGTTGTGGTTCCACTTCTCAGTGACTCCCCACTCACCTTGGCTTTCCTTGATTTCAAACAACTGAGCGGCTCCACTGTGAGCGGTGTTGAAGATTCGATTGCCGATCACCGTCGGAGTCAGAATGTTCATGCCGCGGAAGGATTGGATGGGTTGCTTCCACAACTCGGCACCGGTCTCCATGTCGACACCGCAGAGTTCCAAGCGAGTTTGGACAAGCAATTGTCGCTTGCCTTGCAGTTCCGCAACCGCAGGACTGGCAAACGCTCCGGGTGAACCGCTTTTGGAGTTATCGAGTGTCTTCCAAACCACCTCACCATCTTTCAGATTCAACCGGACAGTGCAACCGCCGGTTTGCATGTAGACCGCATCACCATCGATCAATGGCGAGCACGAGCAGCCAAACATTGGCAAAGGCGTTTTCAGGGATCCGTTGGGATCAAAGACCCATTTTTCAGCTCCCGTTTTGGGGTCCAAGCAAACCACGCGGTCCCGCATACCTGCAACCACCAAGCCGTCCTTGCTTACCGCCGGTGTGGCGCGAATCCAGTCCCCGTTGCTGGCGGCGAAGAAAGGCACGGCCATCGCCCCCGGCCACTCCGCCGTCCAGGCCACCGAACCGTCTGACAGGTCAAATGCGGTCACTCGCTCGTTTTTTCGGTCCACTGTTTCGGTGGTGTAAATCATGCCATCGAACACGATCGGTCCACTGTAACTGGGGCCGAGCGGCTTTTCCCAAGCCAGTTCGACGCCGCCCTCGAGCTTGCTTGGCAGACTGCCGGATTCGACCGTGGCCGTCCGCCCTGGACCTCTCCACTGCGTCCAATCGGCAGCAGAAATAGGGACAGCCATTGCCGACAAGCACAACCCACAAACCAAGCGAACCCAAACCTGTGAAGGGATTGACATCATCAGAACCACGAAGAGAGAGAGTACAGCGGAAACGCGTGGCCTGCCCGTGCTGAGTTGCCTTGCTGATCGCTTGACAATCGCTTGACCACGCTCAAAAAAGCACACGCCATGAAAAACTGCACCACTGTAGCCAACCGTCTAGTGGCTCGCTTCGATCCCGCCGACTCGGCCTGGTTCCTTCTGACTGCGTCAGCTGTAGGTCGAATTCATTGCGGCTTCTAATTTCGGTTGTTCATCGCGCGGAAGATGAAGTAGGCAAGCGTCATCACCGCCTGCAAGGTTGCCGCGACGTAGGTTAATGCCGCCGCGTTCAAGACCTTGGCCACGTACTGCTCTTCGTTGTCACGGATCAAGCCGTATTCCACCAAATGCCGTCGAGCGCGGGCGCTGGCATCAAACTCAACCGGCAAATTGACCAACTGAAAAACGACCACGCCGGAGAACAACACGATTCCAATGATCAGGAGCAGGTTACCGATTTTGGGAACGGAAAAGCTCAGAAACAAACCGATCGAGGCCATCATCGCCCCGATGTTACTGCCGATATTTGCTGCCGGAACGGCCATGTTTCGAATGACCAAGGGGGCGTACGAGCGAGCATCCTGAAAGGCGTGCCCCGCTTCGTGACAAGCCACTCCCAGGGCAGCCATTGAGCGACCGCCGTAGACTTCCGGACTGAGTCGCAACACTTTATGACGCGGATCATAATGATCGCTCAAATGCCCCTGAACCGCCTCAATTTCCACATGGCTCAAGCCGCCAGCGTCAAGCATTCGTCGAGCACTTTCGGCACCAGTCATTCCGGCGGGGACCTGAGACATCTGCTGGAACGTTGTTTTCACGCGCCACTGTGCGAAAAAACTCAACAGCAACGGTGGCAAGATGAACAGGAAGTAGACGGGGTCTAGGTATATCATCAACTCAAATCCAATGGTTTTGCTACAAAACGCTCGCTGAGTCCAACGAACTCGGTGGCTGCTGACCGTCAGAGGCCACGCGGGTTGAATCTGCCATGAAAACCGAACCAACAACCGTACCATTCGATTCAGTCAACGAGAGAAACTCTTGGCGGCAGCCTCGCCGATCGAACCCAAGCCCGATTGAAAGACAGCCTCAGCGATCATCGCGGCTCCCAGTTCGCGGCTCCCAGTTCGGGGAGCCTCACCCGCAAGTGAAAACATGGCAGTCTAGGCACTGTTCGGACACTCCAGAGCAAACATTGGACCGAAAAGTCTTAAGCATTGCCGAATTGGCTGTGATCGCCGTTGAAGGATTGTCTTAACGATAGGTTTAAGGATAGAACAAAGGTGCCGAACGGCGGCATGGGGAGACGTTTTCGCGATTGATTGCCGGCCGGTCTGGACTTCGATTCAGCGAGTGTGCCGACAAATCGTTTCGTTTCAGCGGATTTGGCAAGAAAAATCGGTTGCTGAACCCACTCCTTGCCAACAACTGCCCGCGATCAGCCTCTAGGCCCCTTTTGTGATTGGGGAAAATCGGCAAAGATTTGGCTCGAACGGGCGACAACCGCCGTCTAGGCCGAACCGTCTGCCGGGTGAACACCACCCCGACAGAGTGGTCGCGGCTTAGCGACAGAGGTCGTGATTCGATCCAGTTCAAAGCATTCAGAGATGCTGAAACCCAGCTTTGGCAGCGGCGATTGGTTTTTCATTCGCCAAAGATGAATTCAAATGGCACGGCGTTTGCTCAATGTCAGGATCGAGTTCGCGACTGTCAGGTTGGCGTGGCTAGAGCTGCGTGATCAACGATGTGTCGCCCCAACTAAACCACTCAGAGCATTGCTGCCGCAAACGCTTTGCGATTGTCCGGCTGGCTAAATTTCGCGGTCGGGTCCATTCGCCGAGTCGAATTGGCAGCGATTGCTCTTGAACATCACCTGAAAACGATTTTCATTCCCCGCAAATTAGAAGGTATCGGCAACCATGGCGACTGCCACCAAAAAGAAGGCCAGCGTTCGTCTGCAACCCATCGGTGAACGCATTGTGGTCCAGCGACAGGAAAGCGAGTCCACCACCGCTGGAGGCATTGTTTTGCCTGATTCGGCCAAGGAAAAACCAGCACGCGGCACCGTCGTTGCCGTTGGCACCGGGAAACTGTTGGACGATGGCTCGCGTAGCGAAAGCCAACTGACAGCTGGCGACGAAGTTCTGTTCAGCAGCTACGCCGGCGAAACGGTCGAAATCGACAACGTGGAATACCTGCTGATGCGTGAAGACGACGTTCTGGCAGTTCTCGGTTAATCGAGCTGCAATGACGTTCGCTGTCCACAGGCAGCATCAACAGCGCCAGTGCATCAACTTTCAAAACAACAACCACAACTCATAACCCCGTAAATCATCTCCATGGCAAAGATCATTGCATTTGAGCAAGAAGCCCGCGAAGCGATTCGACGCGGCGTCTCAAAATTGGCTCGTGCAGTCAAAGTCACCTTGGGTCCGAAAGGCCGCAACGTGATTCTGCAGAAAAGCTTTGGCAGCCCGACCGTCACCAAAGACGGTGTCACGGTTGCGAAAGAAATCGAACTGGAAGACGTCTATGAAAACATGGGCGCTCGCATGGTTCGCGAAGTGGCTAGCCAGACCAGCGACGTTGCTGGTGACGGAACCACCACCGCAACCGTCATGGCAGAAGCCATCTTCAACGAAGGCCTCAAAGCAGTCGTTGCCGGCGTCAACCCAATTCAAATGAAGCTTGGGATCGAAGCCGCTGTCAATGACCTGACTGAAAAACTGCACTCGATGGCCACCAAGGTCAAAGACCAAAGTGCAATGGCCGACGTGGCCACCATCGCCAGCAACAACGACCGCGAGATCGGCGAACTGTTGGCTGACGCGATGAGCAAGGTGGGCAAAGACGGTGTGATCACCGTTGATGAAGGCAAAAGCCTGAACACCGAGCAAGAATGGGTCGAAGGGATGCAGTTCGATCGTGGCTACTTGTCACCTTACTTCGTCACCGACAGCACCAGCATGGAAGCCGTCCTTGAAGACGCTTACATCTTGGTCTTCGAAAAGAAAATCAGCAGCATCAAGGACATGGTCCCCATGCTGGAAAAGGTTGTTCAGCAAGGCAAGCCATTGTTGATCATCGCTGAAGACGTCGACGGTGAAGCACTGGCCACCTTGGTCATCAACCGACTGCGTGGCACCTTCAACGTTTGTGCCGTCAAAGCACCTGGCTACGGCGATCGCCGTAAAGCCATGATGGAAGACATCGCCATCCTGACCGGCGGTCAAGCTATCTTCGAAGCTTTGGGGATCAAGCTGGAAAGCGTCGACCTGCCTCAACTCGGTCGCGCCAAAAAGATCATCATCGACAAAGACAACACCACGATCATCGAAGGTGCTGGCAAGAGCAGCGACATCAAAGCTCGTATCGACCAGATTCGCCGCGAAATCGAAAACAGCACCAGCGACTACGATCGCGAAAAGCTGGAAGAACGCTTGGCCAAACTGGCTGGCGGTGTTGCCAAAGTCAACGTCGGTGCAGCAACCGAAAGCGAAATGAAAGAAAAGAAGGCTCGCGTCGAAGACGCCTTGCACGCAACGCGTGCAGCCGTCGAAGAAGGCATCCTTCCCGGTGGTGGCGTGGCTCTGCTGCGTGCCAGCGGCAATGTATCGCCTGCTGACGAACTGAGCGATGACGAGAAAATCGGTTACAACATCGTGCTTCGCGCCTGCCGTGCTCCTCTGCACATGATCAGCACCAACGCGGGTCAAGATGGTGGCATCGTCTGCGAACGCGTCTTGGCCTCCAAGGGGAACACCGGCTACAACGCGTTGACCGACACCTACGAAGACCTGGTCAAAGCCGGCGTCATCGACCCCACCAAGGTCACACGCACCGCCCTGGGCAACGCAGCCAGCGTTGCAACGCTACTGCTAACCAGCGACGCACTGATCGCTGAGAAACCCAAAGAAGGTAGCGGCGGTCACGGTGGCGACCACGACATGTATTGATCCATTCCCCGATCAATCCAATCTAACGAAGCCCGCATCGATCTCGATGCGGGCTTTTTTTGTAACGCACCGGAAATCAACGTGGCTGCTCATGGCATTCTCATCGTGCCCGATGAACGATCAAAGTCAAACGGCTCGATCAGAGCAGGACGCTGCCACCGGCACACGCCCAGCCAACGAAAAGGCACAGAAGTGAAAAGGCGCTTATGATTTCCGCAGCGCTACTCCTGCTCGGTTGATCCAGCCGCCACTGTTGATTGACCAGCCACATTCAGGCGGGTCAGTTCGCCAGCAAGCGGCCCAAAGAGGATCTCTTCCCCTTGGGGATCGACAAACAGCTTGCCGTAGGCTCGAGATGACTCCAGCACTCCGGTACTGCGTCCGGTCACCAGATCCCAAAACTGCAAGGTGTCATTGGCCAAGCACACCAGGGTTCGATCATCAGCCAGAAACTGGAGCGATCTCGGCTTGCGTGCAGGCCCATAGACTCTCGCTCCGTCGTTCACTTGCTTCTCAAAATGATCGAGTTCGACCAGCGATACACTCCCGTCCCGACGACCGATGGCGACCAGATCGCCTGCATTGGCAACGGCAACCGCGCCGCTCAACTGACTGCCCAGCACCTTGGAGTACGCGGAGATTTCAAACCGTTCTGCGTCAACCAACAGGCAATACTCGTTGGCGGCAATTAACAACCCAGACTCATTGCGTCCCGTATAGAACACCCCGAGCTTCTGACTCGGCGGCAAGACGAGACGCCGAAGTTCTTCGCCAGTCGCTGGATCAAGTTCGATCAACAGGTTCGTCAATAAGAGCTGCAAACGTTGTCCATCGGAGGAATATTGCAGTGCAAAACAATCCTCATCGACATCCCACGTGTACGTTGCCTGCACGCTTCCGTCCTGAGCAGAAAGCAACTGCAACTCACGATCTGAAACACAAGCAATCTGATTCTGGGCTGCGGAATGAACGTGTTCAACATGAACAAACCCGTCTGGAAACGCGACCGCAAAGAGCACTTTTCCGCGTTGATCAATGCAACGTAAGGTTTGATCAGCACACCACACCAGCAACTTGTTCGCTTGACTATCCACGACGCTGAAGTCAACAATCTCGGCCTCATCAAGCCGGATGCGCTGTGTCCGAGATGAGACACTCCAGATCCTAACGTCCCCTTTTTGATCAGCGGTGACAATCCGATTAGCGTCCAGGAACTTCAGGCTGCAACAGCGTGAGTTGCTAACAGCGAACACCGTCGCATCGCAAAAGTCCATCGCTGGCGCGCGGTTCATCAGTGATTTCGGTAAATCCCAAACGTAAACATCACCGCTATCTGCACCGACCGCAACTCGTTGCCCCAAAGGGGAAAACTCGACACAGCGTTTGAATCCAGACGAATGCGTCAGGAGGTTGTGCCAGTTTTCAGTTTTGGGGCAATAGATCGAAACTTGATCTTGGTCAGAGACGACCAAACGCTCCGTCTCATTACAGTAGGTCGCCAAAGAAGGGTTCGAATGGTGATACCGGCGCTCTAATTCTTCAAGAGTTTTGATGTTCAATCGCATCCAACACTGACGACGCAAGGCATCGTTGGGATCTCGGTAAACGACTCCAACTGAGGTGCCGCCATCCAACAGACCAAGAATCTCGTTCCGTGAACTACAGGGCAGGGAGGCAAGTCGTTCGCCGCTGGAACTGTAGGTTTCAACCTTGTCGTAGCGAGTCGCGACCACCAACGACTGACCATCACCGGAGAACAAAATTGACTCAACACTGGTTTCGAAGTTCTCCACGCGTTGAATGATCTGACCGGATTCATAGTTCACAATCCAGAACGCGCCACCGCCCTGATCTGAATTGGCACTCACGGCCAGCAACCGACTCGGCCCGTGCACGGCTAACCCGTCGCCCTTACCATCCGTTTGCACGACAAGCTGGCTTTGCTGGGTTTCGGGATCCCACCGCAAGACCTTGCCGTCAGCACCACTGGAGAAAATCTCACCGGTTTCTGGGACGCAGCAAACTTCAAACGCACTGCCTTTGTGCTGGTGGCACAACTGCTGTTCGGGGACCTGAGAAAGATGATCCAACAGACGCCACTCAACCCCAGTGAAAACATGCGAGGGGTTGTCGACGCCATGTCGCCGCAAGCCATTGCGAGCGCCAACTTGATCGCCATTATTGAAGTCAACGAACGCTCTGGCGATATCCGCCAGGTAGTTCTCACGCAGCCGCTCCCAGGCCTGCAGTTGGTTTTCCCGAATCTGTTGTTCTAAGATCGACTTCGTCGTGCTCATCTCCAGCAAGTTGCTCTTGTACGCCATGACGGCCATGACCAGGAGACCGACGATCAATGTCATGACCGCGAAAATAGCATTCGCCAAGGCAAAGCTTCGTCGAGGGTGCCGCGAAACCGAGGAAAAGAACTTAGTCACCGGCGTCGGAATCCGGGCCAAGGTTCGTTCGCCATCGGCAAACCGATTGAGGTCAGCAGCCATGTCAGCAGCCGATTGATAGCGTTCTGAGCGTTCGTACGCCATCGCCTTTAAAATGATCGCCTCCAAATCAGTCGGCACATCTCTGCGGTGCTTTTTAGGCCGCACCAGCTTCCCTGAACTGATCTCGACCAAGGCCCGAATCGTATCCGAACTTCGAGGCCGCGTGAGCGTCGCGCATTCGTATAAAGTCGCACCCAAGGAATAAACGTCTGTTCTTGCGTCCAAGTTGTGATCAATGCCACCGGCTTGCTCGGGACTCATGTACTGGGGCGTGCCCATGATTTGGCCCGTTCGCGTGACCACCGTTTGCGACTCCGTTGCCGACGCGAGCCCAAAGTCAGCCAGCACCCAATGTCCATCTTGATCGACCAGGATGTTGGATGACTTGACGTCTCGATGCAGCACCCCGACTTGATGTGCTTCATGCAAAGCCTCAGCAATCTCGGCAAGTCGGCGGGCCATCCTTCGGTCATCCGCGATTTCCTTGAACACAACTTCCTGCGCTGTCGGTTTATCGACATGGGCTGTTGCTTTCGATTCATCGTCCGCGTCCGCGTCAAACTCGATGCGATGCAAATCACCAGAAAGTGCTTGTTGGCGCAGGTCAATCGCATCGGCAATCGACCGCTCACTCATCAGCGGCATCACCAAATAAGCGGCCTCTTCGCTGACTCCATAATCAATCAGTTCAATGATGTTGGGATGATTCAGAGAGCGAATCACTGCCGCCTCACGGCGGAAACGCTGCATCGCGTCTGAAGAAGTCGCCGGGCCAACATTCAAAATCTTGATCGCGCAGGTCCGGCCATCCTGATCATCGATGGCGGCGTAGATTTTGGACGTCCCACCGTGGGCCAGCAGACGCTGCAGCTGGTAATGAAAGAAGGCTCGTGGGAGCAGTTCGAACTCATGCTCCAGCTCAGCCTGCCCAGTGGCCGTGTCATCCGGATGCAACACGGCTACATCCGCACTTGGCAAGGTTCCCGCTTCGCCTTGAGAGCCGCCTTGAGAGCCGCCTTGAGAGCCGCCTTGAGAGCCGCCTTGAGAGCCGCCTTGAGAGCGCGTTGCGGCGGTTTTCCTCTGGCCGGAGACCTGCGGCGAGACCATCCGCATCCCCGGATGGCTGCTCTGATCCTGATCACGTTTTCCAACAGGCTCATCTACGCTGCGGTCGCCCGTGCGACCACTGACCGGTTCTTCGTGAATACTCACTACTTTTGCTCTCCAATGTACCGCTGAGCATGTCTCATCGAACCATTCTCTCGTGTGCAAGCAAACATTAACCGGTTGCCCCTGGACCGAGTGCCGAACGATCACCGCTGGCCAGTCATGACTTCAGACAGTGCGAGCCAGCATAGTATACAGTGAGGGCTAGCTCTCGCTCGGTAACACCGACGCACCGAAATGTTTGCAAACTCTAAAATTGGTGCGCGCAAACACGCACCCTACGAATCTACGCACCCTACGAATCCAATCTCGGTGCGAGGGAAACGCAACATCGATCAGAACGCACACCTGTTCAAAGCAGTGAGGGCTAACGCTAGGATGCAAGCCCCGTAGGAGTCGGCTTAGACAAGCTGAAAAGGAGTTTGGACAAGAAGAATTGCTGGTGTGGAAAACACTCACACCATCATTCTCACTGACAATCGTACCAGTCTTCTGCCACGACTGCGGCGCACCTACACTGAGTTAACAACGGATTGGCGAGGAGATTCGCTGAATTTCATCCAGAGTGACAACCACTCCACCCGAACGTTCTGCACCTGAACTGAACTCGTCTCGAGTCATGCGCGGGGCTGGTGGCTGAACCCAAAAGAACCTTTAACAGACGCCCATGATCTCCCCTCCATTTGTCCTGGCTGATTTAAGCCTGTTCTGGCAGCTGTCTCTTGCAGCTGGGATTGCCCTCGGCATTGCGATCCAGGCCTCGTTCATCATGCGCGTGCTGCTGAAACGCAAGCTCAATCCGGTCTCGCGTTTAGCTTGGCTGGTGGTGCTATTTGCCAGCCCTGGGATTGGTGTCATTGCATACTTGTTGCTTGGCGACATCAACATTGGTGACCGCCGATTAGCACGCATTAAAAAGGTCGTTGCCGCACTGCCTGCGATGCAACAACAGCCGCTCTACACGACCGTGATCGAAGATGGTTACCAACACCTGTTTCAAATTGGCCGGGCGATCAGTGAATTCTCGCCGGTCTCGGGGAACGCCGCTCAGTTGCTGCCTGATTCAACGGCCACCATCGACGCGATGGTGATCGATATCGACCAAGCACAGGATCACGTGCATGTTGAGTTCTACATTTGGCTTGACGATGCAAGTGGCTTGCGTCTGGCTCAGGCGCTCGAACGCGCAGCCAAACGAGGCGTCCAATGTCGCGCCATGGCAGACGGACTTGGCTCGCGTTTGCTGACCCGTTCACCGATTTGGCAGTCGATGCAAGACGCGGGCGTCAAGGTTGCTGTCGCATTGCCAATCGGCAACCCCTTTCTGCAAGTCCTGTTTGGCCGCATCGACTTACGGAACCACCGTAAACTGGTGGTGATCGACGGACAGATCAGCTACTGCGGCAGTCAAAACATTGCTGACGAAGCCTTTCGAATTAAGCCCAAGTACGCTCCCTGGGTCGATGTGATGTTTCGCTTCACCGGCCCCATCACTCAACAACATCAAAACGTCTTCGTTCGGGACTGGATGTGCCAGATCGATGAAGACATTTGCGGCTACCTTAACCAGCAGGTCAAAGTCCAATCAGACGGCATGATCGCGCAGGTGATTGCCACTGGCCCCGTTGGCCGTTACTCGGCGATGCCAGAAGTCTTTGAATCCCTGTTGCACACAGCCAGAAACTCGCTGACCATCACCACTCCCTATTACGTTCCCAACGAATCCTTGCAGGCCGCCTTGTGTGCAACAGCCAATCGAGGTGTCGAGACAACGCTGATTGTTCCCGCCCGCAACGACTCGTTCTTCGTCGCCGCAGCGAGTCGAAGCTATTACCTGGAACTCTTAGAAGCGGGCGTGAATCTATTCGAATATCGCCCGGGACTCCTGCATGCCAAGACGCTCACCATGGATAGCAGAGTGAGCCTGGTCGGGTCTTCGAATCTGGATCGGCGCAGTTTCGATCTGAACTTCGAAAACAACGTTTTGCTGATCGATCGCCAACTCACCACTGCGATCGAACATCGCCAGCAAACCTATTTGAATGATTCCGATCGAGTCACCATGGAGCAAGTGCTGCGTTGGCCCATTCGAAAACGGTTAGTCAACAATCTTTTTGCAATGATGGGCCCCATTCTCTAATGCATGCGCGACAAGTGCTGGCCGCCCGCCACGGAATAACGCGACCGGAGTCCGCCGGCGTTCTCGTGACAACCAAGGTGACCATTGGGGCGATCGAGACTCTGATTCAGACGCACTGTTAAGCTGTTCCGGATGCACGGGCTAAGAAACCCTTGCGGATTTTCACAGACTACGTTGTTCAGGTAAAAATCGCTCTCTAGATTGCCGATGGACGATAGTGAGGGACTCGGCACTGTGATGCCTTGCACCTTCGATCGGGCTTCTCCGATTGACTTGCCAGACCACTCACCTATCTGGCAAGTGCGGACGATCAGCACCGATGCACATTGCCTGCTAAACACACATCATAGCCTGCTAAACACACATCACAGCCTGCTAAACACACATCACAGCCTGCTAAACACACATCACAGCCTGCTAAACACACATCACAGCCTGCTAAACACACATCACAGAACTGCGCTCTGCTAAGCGTGCAGCCCTTACCCCTATTTTGCCATCGTTTCACGGATGAACATGATGTTGGTCAACGGTTACAAACGAGCCGCGTTTCTTCTCGCTGCGTGCTGCGTTGCCTTGATGACAGGCTGCCATTCCTTTCATGGACATCGAATGGCTTCACACTCATCGCTGCCCAGTTGCGACTGCTGCGACCAAGCGGTCGGCGTCTGTGATTGCGATCAGATGCCCGTGCAGATTGATGACAGTTGCGACAGCATCTATGATGGCGGATGCGACAGTTTATTCTCCGGCAATCGCTCCCAACTGCGTCGCGGTTCGGCAATTGGTTGGTTCGATGGTTGCGCCAACATCCTTGGCTACCCGAACAAAATCGCCTTATGGGACAAGCGTGCCGACTGTCATCGGATCAGCCCTGCGACAGAACGAGAGGTGCTGCAGTATCTCCATCGCCACGGTTTGCATTCCACATTGGTTCGTAGCAATCAGTACGACCCGATTGGTGAATTCAAGCGTTTGATCCACAACAAAAAAATCTCCGCCGGATGGCGCTGCACGTTCGGCGTTTATGACTGCATTCGCTACACGGTCATTCCGGGCCGAGTGATTGGCGGAGACTGGTACAATCCGTTCACCGACTCCATTCACTTGTATTCGGATATTCCCAGCATCGCGATGGCAAAGGCAGCGTACGCCAAAGATGTTCACGGCCGAAACACACCAGGCAACTACGCGGTCACCCAAGAGTTCCCGATCATTGGTCTTACACATGAACGTCTGGCCAACCGTGAAGTGTATCGACACTATCGCAGCCAAAGAAATCATGGTGCGATCACAGAAGCAGAGCGCATTCTAGAACCTGACTTCTTTGGCTCCTTGGGTTCGCAGACGCTTGGGTTCCTGCCTGGTGGCAGCGTGTACGGACGGGCCGCAGGAGCGTTGGTGGGGCATTCGATTCGCGGCATCACCGACCCAGCAAGCTTGGCGCAAAAGTACCCGCACGCTCCCTTTTGATCGGCAGCGTCACTTTTCCGGGACAGTGCTTCCCACGCGTCACGTGAAGAGCACCATCCAGGCGCGATGAGGCCACAAAGCCGTCTCTCACGCTAGTGGGTTACTCTGCGTGCTCGATCACAAAGTCAACGAGTTTCTGACTTCGAAAGAAGCCTGGCCAAACATTATGCCCCTGGCCTTTGGGGACTTCAATTTCAATCAAGTCACCTTTACCGGCGGCCTGATAGGCTTTCAGTATTGCCTGCGAATTGGCTTCCAAGGGTACCACCTTGTCCACGTCGCCGTGAATCAGAAACACCGGAATGGACGCGTCGATGACGGGCTGGAATGTGAGCACGGGTGTGAACTGAGCCGCCTCGAAGTCCAACCCTCGATACGCCAATCCAGCCCGAGCAACACCTGGATAACTGCGGTAATCAAAGACTGGATAAATGCCTGCGATCGCTTGCACGCGTTCAGGATGATCAATCGCAAATCGGCTGATCCACAAACCACCACGACTGCGTCCCAGCAGCACGCAACGCTTGTGATAGCCTTTGTCTTGGAGGTGCTGATAGAAAGCGTCAAAGTACTTGCTGCTGTGAGGACTGCCGTAGGCCTCGCCAAGATCAATGCCTGCAACAGCAAGCCCAGCGTCAAGAAACTGCTGATGCATCCAGGATTCATGACGGTCCGGAATTCCGGGCAAGGTCGGAGCGTAGAACACCCATGGATTCCCTTGGGCGGGCTGATCGGGCTTCATCAAGAACGCCTTGCGTCCTTCAACGAAAAAGGTTTCCCCGTTGATTAGCACGGACTTTCGCTTGGTGTTGGCGGCCAACTGGGCCTCCCACATTTTGCCGCTGCGGTGCGCCGTTTGCTTGGCGCCCGATGCTTTTTCAGCAGCGTTTAGATCAGCGCTGGCCAATTCGATCATGGCGTCTGTTTCGTCCTGCCAAAGCTCTCGCAGCACCTTGAGCCGATCGAATTCGCTCAGCGCGAGGTCCCGCGTCTCGGCTCGATCCTCCGCCACGTGATACAGTTCCCAGGGCTCGTCATACGGTGCCACAGCCTTCCAGTCACCTTTTCGAATTGCCCGGTGTCCATCGTGATACCACCACAGCGTTCGATCGCTAGCGGTTGGTTCGTTCTGTTCTAAGATGCGTTTGGCGAAGCTCTGGCCGGGGGTCGGTGGAGCGTCAGGATCCGCGGTCACACCAGCCAGTTCCAGCAAAGTGACTGGCACGTCAATCACATGCTGAGGCCCAGCGAGAAGTTCGCGTCGAGCCTTGATTGACTTTGGCCAGGAAACAATCATTGGCGTCGAGATCCCG
This sequence comes from Stieleria bergensis, assembly GCA_007745635.1. GTDB lineage: Bacteria > Planctomycetota > Planctomycetia > Pirellulales > Pirellulaceae > Stieleria > Stieleria bergensis. The sequence goes on along the minus strand of CP036272.1, from coordinate 2,224,346 downwards.
CCTTCATGCGTCCACGTTTTGTGTCGTCGAAAGGGTGAGTTACAAACGGTCGACCACCCTGGTCCCAAGCAGAGATAGCTGAACGCCGACCCCATTGGCGCTTTGGCATCATGGCCGTCTCCACGAACCATCAGCTCCGCACTGGCTCCATTATCAGAGAGAAACACAACCAGCGTGTTATCAAGCTGATCGCGTTTCTTTAACAGTTCAATGACTCGACCAATTGAACGGTCCATGCGATCGATCATCGCCGCATGGATCGCCATCTTTTCAGCTTGAAATTGCTTCTGTGTCTCAGAAAGCGCGCTCCATGGCTTGGCAAAACGCATTTCACCTGGGCCCAAAATCTGATACGCATCGGCAAAGAAGTAAGGTGCACCGAGTCCGGGTTCAACCTGCGAAAGAGCAGGGAAGTGTTGATCCTTGTTCAGCAACCCCAACTGTTTCATCTTTGCCAATCGCTGATTGCGAAGCTGATCCCACCCCTGTTGATAGACAGCTTGATAACGATCGATATCGGCCTGCAAAGCTTGCAAGGGAAAGTGCGGTGCGGTGTAAGCCAAGTACTGAAAGAAGGGCTGTTCAGCGTGTTGCTGAAAGTGGTTCTGCAGATTCTCAATGGCATCATCGGCCAGTGCGCTGGTCAAATACCAATCGTCACGAAATTCAAGTGGCCGCCCTTGCTTGCCATCCTTTCCAGGCTTGGGCTGGAAGTACCTGCCGGCTTGGACAGTCCAACTCTCGTCAAAGCCTTGCTGTTTAGGATCGCCATCGAGATGCCACTTGCCACTGTGATAGCAGCGATAACCTGCGTCCCCTAACCTCTGTGGCAACAGTTTCGCCCAAGCGGGTCGCTTGCCACGATTCCCTCCGCCGGTCGGAATGCCTGGCAAAAAATCACGCCGCACCTGCTGGGGATAATAGCCGGTTAAGAGCGAGGCTCGGGTCGGCCAGCAGCGTCCTGTGTTGTAGCATTCTGAAAAGCGCACACCGGATTCGGCCAAGGCATCCAGCGTGGGTGTCTGGATCTCGCTGCCATAGCAACCTAAGTCCGAATAGCCCAAATCGTCGGCAAGAATGAGCAGGATGTTTGGCCGCTGATCCTCTCCCTGCGAAACTGCAGAGAACGACATCATGGCAACCAAGCTGGCGAACAAGAGGGTGAACGGGGCTAATCTCATCGAAAACACTTCCCAAGGCCTCATCGCTGACGAGGCTCTCTTTCGCTGATGGCGGACAATGAGCTTGCTCTGGCAGCAAACGCGAACTGAATTCAGTGGAGCGACCGACTGGAAACGGGATCGAACCGGCGATTCGCGATCCGGAGACAAGCAACAAAACTAGACCAATTGTACTTCGATTCGATCGCCCTGTTGCCGGACGGGAAACACTCGCTGCAAAGGTTGGCGATTGATGGTCTGAATGCCCGTTTCCAACTCATATTGCCAACCGTGCCAAGGACAGGTCACGCAGGGATTGCCTCCGTCGGTCTTCCCCAACGTCCCCTGAGCGACTGGTCCACCTTGATGGGCGCACAATCCGTCCAGTGCAAACAGTTGACCGTCGCAACGAAACAAGGCAATCACTTCCCCCTTCACGACGACTTCGATCGCACCTGCCTCTGGCACCGCGTCCACCGCAGCGACATCGATCCATTGATCTGCAGTGGGATCAGGACTGGGTTCTGAATGATGGGTCGAATCGGGCATTAACCGCTCTGCCTCGTAAACAGCGAACTTGCCGTGTTGCGTCAAATAACAACACTTCGATTGCCAAACTAGTCGCTCAGCGAAATGAAGTGTAGCCCCCATGTAGGCAACTTCCTGGGGCAACCTGCAACGCGTTCGCACAGACGGCTCGCAGATGAAGGTCGAACGCCATCACTTCTGCGATTGCCCCAGGTACTGCATCATGGTCAAACCGATACAATAATCTTTGCTGTTGCCTCGCGACAGCAGAATGGAATCATCACCGGGTTTGGCGACGGGGAGCCAGGATTGTTAACCTGCCCAAGTCAAACTCCCAATCACGCTGTTTCACTGTCAATCACGCGGAGCCAACAAAGTGAATCGATGCATACGTCTCGTCGCCCTCGCTTCAATTCTGATCTTTCAAGTCTCGATATCAGGGTCCACCAGAGAAGCGCAGGGGCAAGACAATCGCCAACCACCACAAGCAACGACCAGCCAGCAACAGCAAGAAGCCGTGGCAAAACCCGGCCAGCAGGCTCCTGAGGGAATCATGAAAATCACTGAAGTCGAAGGGATCTCGGAATACGCACTGGAAAACGGCACCCGTGTGCTGCTGTTTCCCGACCCCAGCAAAGAAGTGGTCACGGTGAACATGACTGTCTTTGTTGGCTCGCGCCATGAAGGCTACGGCGAAGCCGGCATGGCACACCTGCTAGAACACATGCTGTTTAAAGGCACGCCAGAACACCCCAAGATCCCCAAAGTGCTACAAGAACGCGGGGCAACCTTTAATGGGACAACCTGGGTTGACCGAACGAACTACTACGAAACACTTCCAGCCAGTGAAGACAACCTCAAGTTCGCCCTCAATCTGGAAGCCGACCGTCTGATCAATAGCTTCATCCGTGGCGAGGACCTGGAAAGTGAAATGACGGTTGTGCGTAACGAATTTGAACGCAGCGAGAACTCGCCCTTTCGCGTGCTGATGCAGCGAATGCAATCGATTGCGTACGACTGGCACAACTACGGACAATCCACCATTGGTAACCGCAGCGACATCGAACGCGTGCCCGTTGTCAGCTTGCGTCGCTTTTACAAAAAGTACTATCGCCCCGACAACGTGATGGTGATCATCGCTGGCAAGTTCGATTCCGAAACGGCTCTTCAGCTTGTCTCCGAATCGTTTGGCAAACTGGAATCACCCGAAACGCCGATCGATCCAACGTACACCGTCGAGCCACCGAAAGACGGCGAGCGAACGGTTGCCTTACGACGCGTCGGCGATGTGCAGTACGTGGGCACGACCTATCACGTGCCAGCTGGCGGTCACCCCGAGTTTGCCGCCATCAAAGCGCTCTCTAGCATCTTGGGCAACGAGCCCAGTGGTCGCCTGTATCGTGACATGGTCTCCACCAAATTGGCCAGCAGTGTTTCATCGTTTGCGTTCGCTTACGCGGAACCGGGCAACTTGATGTGCTTTGCAGAAATCCCCAACGGAAACTCAATCGAATCCGCTCGTGCCAAACTGATCGAAGTTCAAGAGCAGTCTTTCCTGACAACGCCCGTGACCGAAGCAGAGGTCGAGCGCGCCAAGCAGAACATCCTCAAACAACGCGAGCTTCAAGCCAACAAGACGGACCAATTGGCCATCCAGCTCAGCGAATGGTCCGCTCAAGGCGACTGGCGTTTGTACTTCTTGTATCGTGACTGGGTCGAAGCATTGACCGCCGAGCAAGTCCAAGCCGTCGCCATCAAGTACCTGGTTCGCAACAACCGCACCGTTGGCCTGTTCTTGCCTGCGGACCAAGCAGAACGGGTGCAAATCCCCGAAACGCCCAACCTGCAAGCCATGCTCAAGGACTACAAGGGTCGCCAAGTCGTTCAAAGCGGCGAAGTTTTTGATCCCGATCCAATCAAGATTGAAGCGCGCACCAAACGCGGTGAACTTCCCAGTGGCCTGCGATTTGCCATGCTGCCAAAACAGTCTCGTGGACAATCGGTTTCGCTATCCATGACACTGCGGTTCGGGGATCAAAAGTCCATGATCAATCGACTCGGAGCCGTTGAACTGCTGGGGATCTTGATGGCTCGTGGCACAGAAGACAAGAGCTACGAACAACTCAAAGACGAACTGACGCGACTGCGTGCGACGATGCAGGTCTCAACGTTCCCAGGCGTGTTACAGGTTTCACTGGAAACCAAGAAAGAATATCTGGCGGAGGTGCTCGAGCTGCTGGGCGAAGTGCTGCGAACGCCAGCGTTCAAAAGCGAGGAACTGGAGATCCTGCGTGAACAGATTATCACGCAGATTCAACAGAGCACTACCGAGCCAACTGCGCTCGCCCCACGCAACGTGCGCCGCCGACTGTCACCTTATGGCTCCGATGATGTTCGTTACGTGCAAACGCTGGACGAAGAGATTGCGATGTATCGAAGCGCAACGCGAGAACAGATCGTGGCCCTGCACGACGAGCTGCTCTCTGGCCAAGTTGGCGAACTGAGCGTTGTGGGTGACTTCGATCAACAGGCCGTCATGGACGCCATCAACGCGTCCCTAGAAGGCTGGACCACTGACACGCCCTATGTGCGTATTGACCGCCCTGCCAATGGACTCGAAGCGGGAAAACTGGAATCCGTTCAGACCCCCGATAAAGAGAACGCCTTCTTTTTTGCCTCGCAAGAAATGTCGCTCTCTGATAGCAGCCCCGAGTTTGCTCCGCTTGAACTGGCGAACTTCATTCTCGGTGGCGGTGGCTTAAGCAGTCGACTTGCCAACCGAGTGCGTCAACAAGAGGGACTCTCCTACACCGTTCGCAGCTCGCTTAGCAATCGCGCCAAAGACAAACGCGTTGACTGGACCGTGTACGCAATCACCAACCCAGACAATAAAGACAAGCTGATTTCGGTGATCCAGGAAGAAATGGATAAGTTCCGAGACAAAGGCATCGAGCAGACCGAGCTTGAACAGGCTCAGTCTGCTTACCTGCAGGCAAAACGCGTCGGTCGCACCTCTGATGCAGCCTTGGCATCTGAACTGCTGCAGGGACTGTTCCTCGGCCGCACCATGAAGTTTGCAGCCGAACATGAGCAACGGATTGCTGAAACCACCGTTGATCAAGTCAATGCCGCGATCAAGAAACACTTGCACTGGAACAAGTCCGCCAAAGCAATCGCTGGTGACTTTAGCAAGTAACGACTGAGCGCCATGGAATGAACAAAGCTGCCTGCGATCCGCAGCAGCCTTGGTTTGAGAAACAAAAAAAGGCCAGCCATCTTCCATGATGGTTGGCCTTTTTGATTGCCATTGGTTTCATTGACCGATCAATCCATCGATCGAAGTCAATTCAACGCCGTTAATAATGACAATAAATGTTCGGAAGTTACGATCCGTGTGAGCAAATCGGTGGGGCTGACTTGCCGGCGATCCAAAGTTGCCGCCTTCCTCATTTGAACAGTCGTGATCCATCCCGGAGGACTGTCGGTAGGCTAGGAATCCGTCCTAACACACCTGTGTTTTGCGTTCGCTGTGTTTACGTTTGCTGTGTTTACGTTTGCTGTGTTTTGCGTTCGCTGCGTTCTGCATTCGCCATGCTTTCTGTTGAGTCGCTGCGAGTTGTTCATCTAGCGTTTGGTGGCAAAGTTTGATTGGTTCAATGGGGTTCGGGCGAATACGTCGACGAGCTGTTTTTGTGAATCGCAAGGCGATGCAAACTTTACAACACATTCAACCCAAGCAGGTCACCCAACTCTCGGGATACCTCACCCTCGTTTGCCGCCCAGCAGCAAACCAGTTTCAAAAAGTTGTGATAAGATGAACAAGTCGTCCAACAAAGCGGCGAACACGTTATCCACATCGTTGGTGAGTAAGAATTTGCCAATCATCAACCTTTGTGTCAACAACAAAGTGTGACGTTTAAGCAATGTTGGAAAAGCAGATCAGCAAACCGCTCGGTAATTTTCGTGTTAAAGCATGCGATTATTTTTTTAATGATTTTCAAAATCAGGATGCATTCATCACCACGATTTCAAGCTTACACCTCAGGCCCATCCAGCCATGTCACAACGACTGAGCCAACCATCGCCTGAAGGCGGCAACTGGCCCCCCCGCTACCTGACGCCTTCAACAGGATGCTGGCTTCTGAACGACTCTGGGGCTGCCCAGCATTTCCTAGTTACTAGACTGACCGACCGTCAAACACTCCACTGGCTGTAAGACAAAACCCGCAAGCCATCGCATCACTTCCACGCTGTGATTTTCACGACCACCGACTGTCCACATGACCTTACCTAACAAAGTCCAACAGCAACTCACCGAACAGACGGCAAACCCATGGTCGGCAGAGTTTGTTGAACGCATGGAGCGTCTTGTTGGGAAGGACGCCTGTCGACGACTGGCGATCTTTGCATTACCGGCCGACTTTGTGCTGTCGGTTGTTGTGCCTGTTTACAACGAAGCCCTGACGGTCGCATCGGTGGTGGACTTGCTGCGCGAAACAAAACTTCCAATGCAGATCATCTTGATCGACGATGGCAGCACCGATGGCACCGACGAGGCGTTAAAAACGCTGGAAGAGGCCGACGACGTCACCGTGGTCAGGCACCAGAAGAATCAAGGCAAAGGTGCCGCGATCCGCAGTGGATTCCAGCATGCAACGGGAGACATCGTCGTCATCCAGGACGCGGACCAAGAATACTCGCCGTCAGACTTTCGCTTGCTCCTGCAACCGTTGATCGCCCAGGAAGCCGACATCTGCTACGGCACACGCTATGGCCATCATGATCGCCAGCTGTCTCCTTGGTGGCACCAGATGGTCAACGGTATGATCACGATGCTGGCCAGCATTGCAATCGGCGTCCGCTTCAGTGACGTGGAAACCTGTTACAAGATGATTCCCCGGAAACATCTCGAATCCATCGCCGACGGGCTGAAGGAAAATCGCTTTGGCATCGAAATTGAGCTGACTGCCAAACTGGCTCGCAAACGGCTCCGCTTCACCGAACGCCCCATTCGCTATCAGCATCGTTGGTACGACGAGGGCAAAAAAATTGGCTGGCGTGATGGTGTCAGTGCGTTATGGTGCATCTTTAAATACGGCCTGCTTCGACGTTAGCCGTCTCTCTTGGTGTGGCATAAAAATCTGATCGAGTGCCGCACGGCCCATCCAGAAATCGACTAAACTCTGTGTTGCCGAGGCTCTGTCAATCGCCTCCGCCCCCCCGCTTCATCGATGGGTTATGATGGAGACATCGCGACGATCGGATTTCAACCAGCGAACTGCGGCAGCCAAGGCTGTTGTTTTGCCACCGTTGAATCTCTGTTCGCGGTCCCGTTGATTCGGTGATGGCTTCCCCCGATTTTGTCACGCCCTCTTGTTCCACAGACATTCAACATGCTTCGCACATTGCACGATCACGATTGTTCTTTTCGCAAGCTGGATTGGTTTGCCACCCAGTTTCGCACGGCTGGCATGCTGGTGATCCTGATGGCGACCTGCATCGTTCAAGCCAAGGCTGCTGACCAGTGGCCGGGTTTTCGCGGACTGGATCTCAACGCCACCGTGCCCGCGGCGAAGATGCCCGCTAGCCTGGACCGTGACGCCGCCAAATGGACGTACGACCTCAAACAGTACGACGTTGGCAGCATGGCCATCCAAGACGGTACGATCTACACCTTGGCCAGCGCATCAGATGGCCAGGCAGTCCGCTTGATTGCATTGGATTTGCAAACCGGAACACAAAAGTGGGAACAAACGCTTCCCCAAGCAAAGAACCACCTGCACTCTCGCAACACACCCGCATCAAGCACACCAGCAACGGACGCCGATTTCGTCTACGTGGCGCACAGTGATCGTGAACACACCTGGGTGCGTTGCTTCGATCATCAAGGCAATCTGATTTGGAAGCGAGATTTGGGACTGGCTCAAAGCCAGCATGGTTTTGGCACTTCACCAACAGTGCATGGCGACGTCGTGTTGCTGAACTTTTCACAACAAGCCGAACAACTTCGCGAAGGCAAACCGGGGACCAGTAAGTTTATCGCCCTGCAACGTTCGACCGGCAAAACGCAATGGGAAACACCTTTGGCGTCAACACGCGTCTGCTATGGACTGCCTGTAGTGCGTGACGGAGTCGTTTATGGGGCCAATACCGGCAATGGCATCTTTGCTTTGTCACTGGAAACGGGCAAGTTGCTGTGGGACCTTCCGGTCTTTTCCAAACGCTGCGTCAGCACTGCGATGATCGCCGACGACTTGGTGATGGGCACCAGCGGCAGCGGAGGTGGCGGCAACCACTTGGTCGCTGTCCGAGTTCCCAAAAACGCGAACGAGCAGCCAACGGAGGTCTATCGAATTGAACGCGGTGCACCTTACGTTCCCACCAGCATTATCCATCAAGGCCTACTGTTCATGATTGATGATCGTGGAATCGCCTCATGCTACAAAGCCAAATCAGGAGACGAGCTGTGGAAGCAACGCATCGGCGGCAGCTTCGGAGCCTCGCCGGTGCTGCTCGGCAACCAACTCTTGATGATCAACCTCAGCGGTGAAGCAACGGTTGTGGAAGCATCTGAGCAAGGCAAGGTGGACCAGAAAATTGATCTCGGTGGCCCGGTCGGTGCAACGCCGGCTTATGCAGACGGATTACTTCTGCTGCGAGTTGGATCGGAACTTCGTTGCCACCAATAATCAACTGCGTGGCGTTTCCTCGCGACCTCCAAACCGCACCTCTTTACGAGATTCCATTCCGTGCATCGTTCGGTCTTCGTTTTTCTCTCGCTGCTAAGCACGCTAATGCTTGTCGGCTGCGACGGCTGTCGCGACAGCACGACTCAGAATCCGAATTCAGACCCCCAACAGCCCAAAGAGGCGTTTAGCGTTGGGAGTTTTACGGTCTATCCAAACCCACGCAAGGGCCTGAACAACTACGCCAAACCGGGACACTGGATCACCGCGGAACAGACACTGAAGAGCAATCAGCAAGATCTGCGTGGGAACTTCTCTGGCCAAGCCAACACCATCACGACCAATTATTCGTCCCTGGCAGACGCTGGCCAAACCGACAACAAGCCCATCACCAGTGGCGCGGCGCTGTCAAGCTCGCGACCGGTGAACCTGCCCAAAGGACAAGCTCGTAAAATCGACTTTCGGTTGCTTGCTCCCAAAGGCAACAAGTCCAGTGTGCAGTCGATCACCATCGGGCGTCGATTCACTCCCAGGTCCGGCTTAACACTCGATCTGGGTGCCAAACCCTGTCGGCCCTTAGAAGCCGGAGAGTATTTCTTCGTTGTTCTGACCACGCGTCCAGAGCACTTTGCGCGGCTGCAAGTCGCTGACTGGGTCGGTACGGTTGAAAGCAACCTCGACAATCCCGTGCAGACCAGCAACTATCAATTGGCGATTCCGGACAGTGAAAACCTGATCCCGCTTCCGGAAACAATGCTCGACATGACCAGCATCGCCGTGATTCTGTGGGACGACATTCCAGAAGACAAACTCACTCCGCGACAAATGCAAGCACTCCAAGACTGGGTGCACTTTGGTGGTCGCTTGATTGTCAACGGTTCTGATGCCAGCAGTATTTTGAACAATACAACGTTTGCGGATCACCTGCCTCTGCGTTCCCCGCGAACGATTGAACTGAGCACCGATGCGGCGACGGAACTGATTGAAAACAATTCCGTTGAGTCTGACCGAACGATCACTAAACAAATCAGCCTAGTCACCGACGGGACAGCCCGCGTGGCGGTCGATGGAAACTTGAATCCAGGCGGGCAAGCCATTGCAGGCTCGTCCCAAATGCTGCTTTCCAAACCGATGGGACTCGGCCATGTCATTCAATCTCGGTTTGACCTCTGTGGCGACTGGCTGGTCGGCTGGGACTCGTTCGACAGTTTCTTTAGCAACGCGATACTGAACCGACCGGCGAGAACCTACGCTCGTATCAATCCCGACGCTGAAACACTGGACGATGCTGGCAACGAAGTTCTCAAGCTAACCTTCACGGGCACAAAACTGCGCACCGATCCAGCGGTCAATACGCGGTTTCGGATCAGTTCTCGCGATGCCTTGTTGCCAGCAAACCGACCGGCAAAACGGTTCAGCCCGTTTGACCCTTACACCGTGGTGGATCCACAAAGCGGCATCTCGGGATGGAATGCGACAAGCGACTGGATTGACTTGATGCAACGTACGATTGCCAAAGAAGCGGGGATCACGATCCCTAAGTCTGGATTCGTCATTCAATCGCTGATCATTTACTTGATCGTTTTGATCCCTGTGAACTTCCTTGTGTTTCGCCTGATGGGGAAACCGGAGTACGTTTGGTTTGCCGTTCCCGTGATCGCGATTGTTGGCGCTGCGGTTGCCGCCCGGCAGGCGCAACTGGACATTGGCTTCGCACGCAGTCACACGGAATTGGCTTTACTCGAGCTGCAACCGGGGCATCGGCGCGGTCACCTTTCACGCGTTGCCGCCGTCTACAACTCGCTTTCCAGTCGCTACCAAATTGCTTTCCCCAGCGAAGACGGCGTCGCGCTGCCATTTGACAAAACCGTTTCATCAGACATCACTTCGCAACCCAGCATACGAACGGCTTACGCCGACGGTCCAGAATTACTTGACTTCGCGGTCCCCAGTAACCGAGTTCGTTACTTACGCAGCGAAGAAATAGTTGATGTTGCCGGAACGTTGCAACTGGATGCTTCAAACACATTGACCAGTGAGATTGATCTAGAGCTTTCGGATACGTTTGTGATTCGAAAATCACAGCAGAACGACGTGATGGTCGCGAGCGTCGGCCTGCTAAAGCCCGGCGAGTCCGTGCAACTGGAATTTGAATCTCGCGACGACCTGGAAGTTTCACCAAGCCTGCCCATGCAGACCGCAAGCTTGATGGCTCAAGTGAGTTCTGCAGAAGGCATCCCGCCGGGAACCACACGACTGATTGCCCGCATCGATGGTTCCGTTGAAGGCATGACCATCAGCCCCCAAGCCAGCCAAGCACGTTCGCAAACGTTGCTCCTCGCTCATCTGGCCCATGCCCCATTGGCTGCCCCAAGCAAGGACACCAACTTGCGAACCGACTTCATTCGGGCAGTTCGCAAAGAAACAGATGACACGGAACAAGAAACGCAGAATTGAATCACGCTCTGATCCAGACCTTCACCGTCGTGTTCCTTCGCCACCATGACTGTCTGTCCCCGAATTCGCTTCGCCCTTTCACTGACACGCACGCACAACCATGATCACGCTGACCGGATTCGGAAAAGACTATGGTGATTTCACTGCGGTGAAATCGTTGGATTTGCATATTCCTGCTGGTGAAACCTTCGGCTTTATCGGCCCCAACGGAGCAGGCAAGAGCACCACGATTCGCTTTCTAGCGACCTTGCTGCGCGCCAGTCGGGGTCGTGGTGAAGTTGCCGGCTGCGATGTCATGGGCGATCCGCTGGGTGTCCGCCAAGCGGTTGGCTACATGCCAGACAACTTTGGTGTGTACGATGGGATGCGCGTTTGGGAATTCCTCGATTTCTTTGCAGTGGCCTATAAAATCGGCCGCAAGAATCGCAAGCAAATCATCGACAATGTGCTCGAACTGCTGGACCTCACGCATAAACGCGACGACTTTGTCAACGGTCTTTCACGTGGGATGAAGCAACGCCTGTGCTTGGCCAAAACCCTTGTCCATGACCCGCCCGTGTTGATCCTGGACGAACCGGCAAGCGGTCTGGATCCACGCGCTCGAGTGGAAGTCAAAGAGCTGCTCAAGGAGCTGAGAAAGATGGGCAAAACCATCCTGATCAGCAGTCACATTCTGACCGAACTGGCCGATTGCTGTACGTCCATCGGAATCGTTGAACGCGGCCAATTGCTGATGCATGGCCCCATCGATCACGTCTACCGGCAGATCCGTCGCAACCGCCATGTGGAGATTCAGTTCCTGGAGAACCAAGAAGCTGGGCTGTCAATCATTCGCAGTTCACCACAATTGCGTTCGCTGGAGGAGTTGCCAACCTGTTTCCTGGCTGAGATGGAAACAGATGACGAAGGGCTGGCGGAATTGCTTGAAACCTTGGTTCGTGAAGGTGTCAGACTGCGATCGTTTCATGATCGCGCACCGACACTCGAAGATGTCTTCATGACGGTGACAAAAGGCTTGGTGACGTGATTCGACGTGGCCTGCTGATTGGCTTGTTGTTGCTGGCAGTCCTGGCGCCAAGCTGGGCTCTGCTAACTGGAAGCCGGATCGCATTCCGCGATACAAGCCACTTTTATTTGCCGCTCTACGACTATGTTGCCCAGCGCTGCGATCAGCAGTGGTTGCCACTTTGGAATCCCTTGGATCACACCGGCATTCCACTGATCGGAGAATCGACCACAGCGGTACTGTACCCGCCTCGGTATCTGATTTACGCGCGTCCGATTGATCGATTCGCATTGTCGCCGGCCTGGGCGTTGAATCTGTACTTGTTGTTTCACCTCGTGCTGGCGGCCGGCGGTGCGGCTTGGCTCGCTCGCCGATACCGTTTCGCCAGACATGCCTGCCTCGCGGCCGGGGTGACCTACGCCCTTTCTGGGTCGGTGTATTCACTGTTATGCAATCCTGTCTTTCTAGCCGGTGCGGCCTGGTTGCCTTGGTTGCTGGCCGTGTTGCTACCTCCGGCAACCTGCCCAAACGGGACCACCAACGCGAGCGATCACTCTGGCAAGTGGTCTCACCTCAGATGGCGAATCGCATTCGGTGCAATGGTCCTGGCGATGATGGTTTTGGCCGGCGATCCACAAACCGCCTTGCATGGCATGTTGGTCATCCTGGCCATCACGTTGATTCGCACGCTACGAAGCCTCGCTGATGATCGGCATCCGACGGAGCGTTGGAAACGTTTTCAACAACGACTAACGCAGCTGACCGGCGCGCTAAGCGTGCCCGTGGCGGCGGGACTTCTAGCATTGGCATTATCCGCGGTGCAAGTTGCCGCAGCGATCGACTGGAGTCGGCAAAGCCAGCGATCAGCAGGACTGACCGCTGAAGAACGCTACGGTTTTTCGCTGGGGCCCTGGCACGCCTCGGAAATCCTGACACCTCGACCTTTCGGAGCAACGCTGGGAATCAACCGCAGCGTTTCCAAACTGATCCCCGGCGAAGATCGCATGTGGGCGCCAAGCCTTTACGCAGGCATGGCGATTGCGATGGCACTGCTGTGCCGATTACTGAAACCTCGATCCTGGTTTGTCGATCCTTGGTTTGGTCTCGCTGCGATCAGTTTGGGGTTCTGCTTGGGCAAGTTTGGGCTGATGTGGTTGATCCAGCAGATCACGGGCATGTTTGATCAGCACGACGGTGCAGTCGGCGGTCCATACTGGTTGCTTTGTCAGCTCATTCCCAGCTACGATGCTTTTCGCTATCCCACGAAATGGCTGCCGCTGTTCGCCATCGGCTCATCCCTGGTTTTGGCGAGATGGATTGATCATGCCCCCGACCACTGGGAGCGAAAAGTCACCGCGGGATTACTGGCGACATTAACGATCGGGCTGATCGCAACAGGGTTCATCGTGCCTCAGCGACTAACGCTTGCTGACCTAGCCGCCAATGAACTGTGGGGGCCGGTCGATGGAGCATTGGCCAAACGGTGCATGCTGTTTTCAGGCCTGCTATCGGTGATCTGGCTGGTGATGCTGGACCAAGCTCGGCATGGACGCTTCAAGAAACGGTTCACAGCACAAACCCCGCTTGGGATCTGCTTGTGGATTGTTGTGATTGCCGCGGATGCTGGAATCAGCGCCGCGTCCCTTTTACCGACCGTCCGCATTCAACGCGACGACCGCATTGCGGCTCAAACGGCGCCGCCTCCGATTGATGCCCACCGAGTCCTACGGACGCAGAATGGACTCTGGCCAACGGCATGGCAGGAAAGTGTCTCGCCACTGCGTGCACTTGAGGTCACCAGTAGCGAACGGATAAGCTGGTTCGGACGCTGGCACCTCGTCCATGGGACAGCCGTGCTGAACAACATGTCCAGCATTCGGCCCTTGCGCTACCATCAGTTTTGGCAAGCAACCCATGTGCGATTGCCTGAATTAGATGCGACCGAGCGACGTGAGTTCTGGCAGGCAGTGCGCCGTTGGCTGGCGATTGATGCAGTGTCGCACACCGACGGCAATCGCTATCGTGCAGCGGAGGGGTTGGCCATTGTTTCGGTTACCCGAACGATGAAGTTAGCCGACGAGTTCCAACGTCGCGGCAAAGATCACGGCTATCGAATCCACCAGCGCTGGCAGGCCCCGCTGACTGTCGAACATACGGTTCAGCTGCTGTCCTCTGGGCAAACGACGTTACCTGCCTTGGTGGCTTTTGACAGGGAACTGCCATCGGCCGATGCATTGGACTTGCAATCGACACCGAGCAGCGCGGCGCCTGATGCACGGCATCCGCGGCCTCGTTTTCAAGTGCTTAGCAGCCAGCAAGTCGCCATCGAAACGTCTCAGACGGTGGTCTTGGAACGCTGTGTGTACCAGGACGGCAACTGGCACGCCGAATTGGAGCCCCTGGCAGCGTCCAAACCGACCGGGAGCGAGGATCACGATGCAACATCCCGCGATCAGCAGAGCGAGATCCAGGTAACCAGTAGACGAGCAAGCAGTGGACAAGCCAGAAACGGGGCGGCTGCTGGCCGCAGTTTGGAAGTCGCCGTTTGCAGCCACTTAAACCAGGCCGTTCAAGTTCCGCCAGGCCGCTGGAAAGTCACGTTTCACTATCGGCCCTGGTGGCTTGGGCCGACCTTGACAGCCTCCGCTGTGGGGGGCCTGATTTGGCTGGGGCTGATTTTTTTCCCTCGCAGGGCTCGCCCTGAGAAGCCTGGTGATTGTCCTTTTTAGCGAACCTCGGTAATCTTTACTCTGTCCCTGCCTCAGCCCTGATGCAGTGCAGGGCGGTTTGGTTCCACACAGCTAAATTCGCGTCGCCCGAGTGACGTGTTTCTTCTTATCAAGGCCCTCATATGACCCAGCGTCGCGGATCTGATTTTGCCGGTTTGTCAGTCGCCATTGTCACACCATTCAAGGATGGTGAAGTTGACTATGCACGCCTGAAAGAGCAAATTGAGTTCCAAGTGGAAGCTGGAACGCGATGCATCGTTCCCGTCGGCACCACTGGTGAATCACCCACGTTGACACACGATGAACACGAACGGGTGATCAGTGAAGTCATCCAATGCGTGGCGGGTCGCGCAAAAGTGATGGCTGGCACGGGCAGCAACAGCACTGCCGAAGCACTGCGATTGACACAGCGTGCCGCCAAAGAGGGCGCCGATGCGACATTGCAAGTGGCTCCCTATTACAACAAGCCAACTCAAGAGGGATTCTTCCAGCACTTCAAGGCAGTTGCCCAAGCGGTCGATATCCCGGTCTGTGTCTACAACATTCCGGGCCGATCAGGAAAAGAGATCGAAGTCGGCACGATCCAACGACTGGCTGAACTTCCCGGCATCACCATGGTCAAAGAAGCCACTGGCAAACTGGATCAATGCAGTGCCATCGTGGGCACAACCGATCTCACCGTGCTCTCTGGGGACGACTCACTGACCCTGCCGATGATGGCTGTCGGCGCCGAAGGCGTCGTGTCAGTGGCTGGCAACCTTGTGCCCAGCGATATGATCCGATTGGTCAACGCCGCAGCCAGCGGTGACCTGGACGTCGCTCGGCAAATGCACCATCAGCTGTTCGGACTGTGCAACAACATGCTGGGCTTGGCCACCAACCCCATCCCAGTGAA
The DNA here is from genome assembly GCA_007745635.1 of Stieleria bergensis. Classification (GTDB taxonomy): domain Bacteria; phylum Planctomycetota; class Planctomycetia; order Pirellulales; family Pirellulaceae; genus Stieleria; species Stieleria bergensis. The sequence continues at coordinate 2,208,885 of CP036272.1, read as the reverse complement.
AGCGGCCATGCGGATGGTCGGTCGCGACACCGGCGAACTGCGTCTGCCAATGACGCCACTGGATGCAGAGGCAGAGGCAAAACTGCAGCAAACGATCCTGGCATACGGCCTTGCCAGTGCCGCTCGGTAGCAGCCAACCGCCGAGCCAGCCAAATCAGGCTGGTTCCTGCCAATCCGTCCCCATTACATAGGGATGCTGCCTAGCACACGACGCAGTTCTGCGGGACTGGTCTTGCCCTGCCGCACAAACTCCAGAGCACGGTCCCAGAGCGAAACCATGCCATGTTCGGTGGCAATGCGATTGGTTTCTCGTGAGTCCCTGGTGTCAAGCACTGCTCGGGCCACCTCTGCATCGGCGAGAGACAGAAACTCACCGATCAGCATGCGGCCTTGATACCCCGTTTCGTTGCACGCTTGACAACCAACGGGCAAACGACACCAATCGATTGGCAGATTCAATGCATCAGCAGGATCGTGGCTTTCGCGAGCACAATCGCAAAGCTTTCGCAGCAGGCGTTGGCAACAGATCCCTTTCACCCCGCTTCGCAGCAGATAGGGCTCGATCCCCATATCCAACAAACGGCTGATCGCAACCGTCGCCGAATCAGCGTGGAAACTGGTGATCATCAACTGGCCCGTCAAGCTCGCCTGAATGGCAACTTCAGCAGTGACGGGGTCACGAATCTCACCCACCATGATGACTTCGGGATCCTGACGCAGCAGTGATTTCAGACCGGTGTGCAGATCAAATCCCACCGCGGCATTGACTTGGCTCTGAGCAACGCCACTGATGGGGACTTCGATGGGGTCCTCCAAAGACATCAAGTTGCGAGTGCCCTTCGTTTCCTGAACCAAGTGACGCATGCACGCATACAGAGTGGTCGACTTGCCGCTACCCGCTGGCCCGCAAACGAGCAACGCCCCACTGGTTTCGGCCAAGCATTGCTTGAGCGATTCGACCAATTCATCGGCATGCCCCAGAACTTCCAAATGCTTGTACTGATCGGCATGCCCAAAGAAACGCAGGACCGCGCGTTCGCCATGCAAGCAGGGAAACGTGCTGACACGCACCTCGGTGCCATGCGGTGGCTCTTCGATTCGGCCTTCTTGCGGAATGTCACTGCGATAAGTCAGCAAACCAGCGAGCACCTTCAACCGCGACACGATCGATGAACTGGCTCCGATTGGGAATTCCCCCAGTGGCTGCAGAACGCCATCGCTGCGAAACCGAATTTCCAGCCCGTCGCCGGTGGGCTGAAGGTGAATATCGCTGGTCCTTACTCGATGTGAGAACTCCAATACCTGATCGACAAACTTGACCGCATACGCATCGGTAGCGGGTTTCAAGTGACCGATGCGGCTGCGAATCAGTTCGCGCTCGGCGGTCAGGTTTAGCGTCCCCGTTTCAGAGCCCACGGGTGCGGAGTCTGCTGCTTCCGAGTCTGCAGCTTTGGGCGGCGACTCGAACGCGTCCTCTGCTGTCACTTTTTCTGCCAACGCTACTTTTTTCGATCGCTGAAACATGCTGCTACTCTCCCAAATTTCTCGACGACGCCTGGCCAAATGCGGCGGCGCCCGCGTCGCCTAGTTTGTCAATGTACATTGAAAAGACATGGAAGATGATGAAGATCAGCAACGCCACAATCGCGATCCAAATCAGCCCTGAAGCCACGTAGGTGATCACACCCATCGATGACTTGACATGGCTTTTGAGCTGCTTGAATTGCTTGTCCAGCGTTTCGGCAAGTCGCCCGGAGTCTTCACCAAGCTGAACTGCTTCAAGCGTGTCTCGCGAGAAGAGCTTGGTATTTTCTAAAACCACGTGCATGTCACGCCCCTGCAAGATGGCATTCTTGGCTGGCTCGGCACGACTGGTGTACTGAGGCGTCCCGGCACAGCGGAAGGCAAGATCGACTGCAGACCAAGCGTCGATCCCTGATTCAATGGCCAGTGCCAGCGTTTGCACAAAACGCGCCTCGGCAAAGACACGAAAGGTGCGACCAACAAACGGCAGCCGCGCCGACCAATCCACCAGAAAGCCAAACACACCGCGCTTGGCAAGGTACAGCAAACCCAGAGCCACAGCCAAGCAGACACCGACCCAGGCTGAATAGACCATCAAGCCCTTGGTACCCACCAGGCCAATCCCCAGCAAGTCTTTCTCTTCTTCACTGGCGCCGGGAACAATGACTTCTGGCAGGTAGATCATGCCAGCGACAATCAGCACGGCCAAGCCGGCCTGAATCAGCGGCCACAGGATTGAGCGCCAAAAGGTTTTGCGAAACTCCGCTTGCTGGTGATAGTATTCGCCCAAACGATCCAAGACGCGATCAAGCCGCCCGGTGCGTTCTCCAGCTTCAATGGTTTCAGCAAAGTGCGGTGGAAAGTAATTGCCGGTTGAGCGAACCGCTTCGGCAAGCGAACCACCTTGCCGCACTTGCTTGGCCACCTGCTGCATTTTTCGACCGTAAGTCGAACGCCGTCCTTCGGATTCGCGTTCAAACACTCGGTGAGGATCCAAACCAACTTCAAACGAAACGCCGACACGTTCACAAAGTGTGCCCAGTCGCTGGTTGCTAATACGCGTTGCAAACACTGCTTCCCCCAGTTTTTTATCCAACGGCCGCCATCGAAACGTTACACGGCGACTCAATGAAGTCGCTGTGGAACGGTGCGAATCATAGCGGCGGCTTCTCTGCAAGCGATGAAGAAGCCAAGAAGGAATGATGCTATTTAAGTCAAACCATTGACTCTGGGCACCAAGCAGGGGGCGAGCAATCGTTCCGGAGACCGAATGCGGGCACGCAAGCTGCGAAGCCATGAAGAAGATCAACGCCGCAGCGATAGAGGATCAACGCCGCCGAACAGGTCTGCCGCCGTGCATCAAGAGGCACAGCAGGCTGCAAACCGAGGCGATCATCCGTTAAATCCTTAGCCCTTGACTCTTAGACGAGTCACTGAGCCTTCCACAGCATCCAGGCCTTCTAGCTCTGCTGTCGCGGCGACAGCGGTGCCTTCGCTGGCTTCGTGAGTCATGATGACCAGTGGTACCAACTCACGATCTGGACGCTGAGAATTGGGATCCAATGTTGATTCGGATTCATGCTGAATCACGCTGGCAATGGAGATTGAGTTTCGCGACAGCACATTGGCGATGGCCGCCAAGGTTCCTGGGTCGTTGGCGACACTTAAACGCAAGTAAAACCGCCCACGAATATTGGCCGTATCACGCTGAATCGCGCGTGCTGGATTCTCGCTTGAGAAGTACTCCAGGGTCTGGAACGTTAACTTGGTTCGCCCGACCGCCGTGTCAATCAGATCGGCAATCACAGCTGATGCAGTCGGCATTTGACCGGCCCCCAGGCCATGATAGAACACGGGGCCAACCGCGTCACCGACGGCGCGAATCGCGTTGAAGGCATTGCGAACCTCAGCCAGCGGTGTGCCAATTTTTAACAAGGTTGGCGCGACGGAAAGCTCTAAGCCTTCCTCGCCAAGTGTCGCCACGGCCAACAACTTGATGCGATAACCCAGTTGCCGAGCGTAGCGCAAATCAACGGGATCTAAACCGTCGATGCCAACGCGTGGAATGGTGCTCCAGTCGACGGTGGCCCCAAAGGCAAGGTGCGCTAGAATCGCCAGCTTCTGAGCTGCGTCTGTGCCATCGACGTCCATGGTGGGGTCGGCTTCGGCATAGCCCAAACGCTGTGCTTCGGCGACCACTTCGGCATACTCGGTGCCGAACTCATCCATCTGGCTCACGATGAAGTTGCTGGTGCCGTTCAGGATGCCTTCCAAGGATTCCAGCTGGTTAGCGGACAGGCACTGGCTGATGTTTGCAATGATTGGAATGCCACCGGCCACGGAGGCTTCAAAGGCGATGCTGCGCCCCAGTTGTCGCGCTCGATCAAAGAGTTCCGGCCCATGTTCAGCCAGCAAGGCTTTGTTAGCCGTCACAATGTCTTTGCCCGATTCCATTAACCGCAGCATGATAGATCGTGCGGGTTCGAGGCCACCGATCAACTGTGCCACCACGGTAATCTCGGGATCGTTGATGACTTCGTCCAGCGAATCCGTCAACACGCCTTCGGGAAGATCGATGCGTTGGCGAGCCTTTTCCAGATCGCGAACCACCGCTTTGCGCAGCCACATGGTTCGCCCGGCGTGCCGTGCTGTTCGGTCGCCGCAGTCCAAAAGCAAACGGGCAACGCCAGTTCCGACAGTGCCCAGTCCAACGATCGCGATGTTTGTCTTTTCCATGCCACAAATGGTAACCACAGGCGAACACTTTAACGAGTCCACTTCCTCACCTGCGGGCGATCCAGCGGCCTAAAAGGGGAGACCGACTGAACCAACCCTCAGCCAGCGCTCTGGACGGCGATCAGACGCAACAAAATCGCCGAGGTTGGCACAACACTCGGCGCGTCAATGGCTTCAGTCCACAGGGCATTTCAGCTGGCTGATTAGCCATGCATGTTCACAAAGTGCCAGCCGGAAATCTTCCAACCGCGCCCGTAGTTGCGACACCAACGACACTCTGCCAAGAATTTTACCGGCTCAGACTTCAAGGTCTCGACCTCTAAGATCGCCATCGTGCCAGTTTCAACCGGTTCGGCCGTGATCAGACCAATGCCGCTATCGGAAACATTGCGAGAGAATCCAACAATCGACCCCTCATTGCCACGTACCAAAATGTGCACCGGTCGCACCAAGTGCTCACGGTGTGAGGATCGATTCTCAGTCCGATCGTAGAACGCATCTTCTTCCAATAAATTGCGAACGGCGATGCTGATGTCCGAGTCAGTTGCGGATCCAGAGAGATGTAACATGATGAGATTCGCTCCCGCGATGGTTTCGTGACAACGTTTGCGTTACCGCATGTCAATTCAACGCTGCCGGTGATTCGTGCTCAACCCCCTGTCTGTAGGACGGATCTGAACAACAATGTCACGGGTGTAAGTCACTTTCCCACGACCTGCCAACAGAGCACCTGTGCAGAGACACAACGCCTCACAACCTTGCTATAGAATCCCTCAAGAGGCAAACGAAATTTGCGTGGAGCGTGACAAATTCGCCTGTCCTGGAGACGGTTTGGAACAGCTAAACCAACGTCCCGTCCCAAAAATACAAATCAGCAGGTTTTGCTAGAAAACCAAAAAGAAAACTCGCCCGAAGCGAGTTCATCAGAATCAGCCGCCAGAAGGACTGGCTGGCAGCAAAGCCCCAAACGCAAGGCTGATTTCTCAACCATCCCCTGCCTGGGGAGACACTCACCGGCGTTGCCGATGGGAAGTGAAACCAGCGGGGTGCGTGCGAGCACGACACCCCATGCTCTGGCCTTGCAAACTAGACCTGCATTGAGGTGCCCATGGTCACCCCCGGCGCGGGCAAACTGCTTTCGCCTTGCAGAAAGAGATCGATGGCACGAGCAGCGCCACGGCCTTCGTTGATCGCCCACACGACCAGGCTTTGTCCGCGACGGCAATCGCCAGCGGCAAAGACTTTGTCGACATTGGTCGCAAACTTGCCATGTTCGGCTTTAAAGTTGCTGCGTGGATCGGTCTCCATGGCCAGCGACTCAGGCAGATATTGCTCTGGCCCCAAAAAGCCCATCGATAGCAAGATCAACTGAGCGTTCCAGGTTTTTTCGCTCCCTTCGACCTCGGCCATTTGCCACTTGCCGTCGCTATCCTTTTCCCACTGCACACTGACTGTTTTGATGCCAGAGAGTTTGCCATCGGCGTCGACAACAAACTCTTTGCTAAGCAGTTGGTATTCGCGAGGATCCTGACCGAACTTTGCAGACGCTTCTTCGTGCCCATAATCGACACGGAAGACACGTGGCCATTCGGGCCAAGGATTGTCATCCGTTCGCTCCTCAGGCGGCTTTGGCAACAGTTCGAAATTCACGACGCTGTGGCAACCGTGTCGCAAACTGGTTGCGATACAGTCCGTTCCAGTGTCACCACCGCCGATCACGATCACGTCTTTCCCTTCAGCGCTGATGAAGTCATCTGCGATCTGATCGCCATGCACCGATTGCTTGGTATTGGCGGTCAGGAACTCCATCGCAAAGTGAACACCCTCGGCGTCGCGGCCTGGAATCGGTAGGTCGCGTGGCTTGGTCGCACCACAGGCCAACAACAAGGCATCGTACTGATTGACCAGTTCCTTGGGATCGATGTCTTTACCGACGTTCACGCCTGTTTTAAACGTCACGCCTTCGGCAGTCAGTTTATCAACGCGTCGCTGAACCACTTCCTTGGACAGCTTCATGTTGGGAATGCCGTACTGCAACAAGCCACCAATTCGATCGGCTCGTTCGTACACCGTCACCAGGTGCCCAGCGCGGTTCAATTGATCCGCCGCAGACAATCCGGCGGGTCCACTGCCAACGATCGCGACGGTCTTGCCGGTGCGTTCCGCGGGTGGTTCTGGCTTGATCCAGCCTTCCTGCCAAGCGCGATCGACAATGGCATTCTCGATGTTCTTGATGGTCACAGGCGGGTTGGTGATGCCTAAAACACAAGAACCTTCACAGGGGGCAGGACACGTTCGCCCGGTGAACTCGGGAAAGTTGTTGGTCTTGTGCAACCGCTCGATGGCTTCTTTCCAGCGATTGTTATAGACCAAGTCATTCCACTCGGGGATCAGGTTATCGATCGGACAACCTGATGCGGATTGGCAAAACGGTACGCCACAGTCCATGCAGCGAGCGCCTTGCTCGCGCAAGTGCGGGAGCTCATGTTCCGTGTAGATTTCGTCGTAATCATTCAGACGAACCACTGGAAGACGCCAAGGTACTTTTTTGCGATCAAACTCTTTAAATCCGGTTGGCTTTCCCATTGCAAGCTCTCTTAAAACGACAAGGAGGTGTATTGATGATCGTTCCTGCCTGGCTTGGTGACGCCGCGTTGGGCGTGGGGAATCCAAGACAGGAACCTAAATGAATCGTGGTGGTTACTGCACCGACAAGATTAGCTGACGGCGACTTGCTGAGCTTTTTGCTCCATGAGCACGCGTTTGTAGTCGGTTGGCATGACCTTGACACACTGACTGAGGAACATGTCCCAGTTTGCCAACACTTCACCAGCGACTTCGCTACCGGTGTAAGACTGGAAGCGAGTGATCAAGTCTTTGACCTCGGCTTCTTCTTCGCCAGCTTCGATTTGCTCTAGCTCAACGGTTGCCAGGTTGCACTTCAGGTTGAAGTCGCCTTCGCGATCCCAAACGTAAGCGACCCCGCCAGACATGCCTGCAGCGAAGTTGCGTCCGGTTTCGCCCAGCACAACCACTCGGCCGCCGGTCATGTATTCACAGCCGTGATCGCCCACGCCTTCGACAACGGTTCTAGCACCACTGTTGCGAACACAGAACCGTTCCGCAGCGCGACCGCGGAAGAAGGCTTCACCACTGGTGGCACCGTACAAACAAACGTTTCCAATCAGGATATTGTCTTCCGAGTTGAAGCTACTGACCTTCGGCGGATAAATCACAATTCGTCCACCACTGAGACCTTTGCCAACATAGTCGTTCGCATCCCCGTCCAGCTCGATTGTGATCCCGTGAGCCAAGAACGCGCCCAAGCTCTGTCCGGCAGAACCCGTCAGTTTCAAATGGATCGTGTCATCTGGCAATCCAGCCTGACCATGAACCTTGGCGACTTCGTTACTGATGATCGTGCCAACGGTTCGGTTAATGTTGATGATCGGCGATTCAATCACGACAGGTTGTTTGGTATCGATCGCTGGCTGAGCCTGTGCGAGCAAGCTGGACAGGTCCAACGACTTTTCCAAGCCATGGTCCTGTGCTTGACTGCAGATCACACCCACTTCGGGACGCGGCTTGGCGGCGACTTTCAGAATCGCCGTCAAATCCAATCCATCTGACTTCCAGTGGCTGATCGCATCGTCGGTGTGCAAGACATCGCTACGGCCGACCATTTCTTCGATGGTACGGAAACCGAGTTCAGCCATCACGCGACGTGCTTCTTCAGCAACCATGAACAAGTAGTTGACAACATGCTCCGGTTTGCCGGTGAACTTGGCTCGCAGTTCAGGATCCTGCGTCGCGATTCCCACCGGGCATGTGTTCAAGTGACACTTCCGCATCATGATGCAGCCCATGGTGATCAGCGGCGCGGTTGAGAAACCGAATTCCTCGGCACCCAACAATGCGGCAATCACAACATCCCGGCCCGTTTTCAAGCCACCGTCGGTCTGCAGAACAACCCGGCTGCGCAAATCATTCAGCACCAAAACTTGATGCGTCTCAGCGATGCCCAATTCCCATGGCAGACCAGCGTGCTTAATGCTGGTCAGCGGCGAGGCTCCCGTTCCGCCAGTGTCGCCTGAGATCAAGATGTGATCGGCAAACGCTTTGGCAACACCACTGGCGATCACACCGACACCGACTTCGCTGACCAACTTGACGCTAATCCGTGAGGTTCGGTTGGCGTTTTTCAAGTCGTGGATCAGCTGTGCCAAATCCTCGATCGAGTAAATGTCGTGGTGTGGCGGAGGGCTGATCAAGCCAACGCCTGGCGTGCTGTAACGGATGCGGGCAATGTTTTGATCGACCTTCCGACCGGGCAACTCTCCGCCTTCACCGGGCTTAGCACCCTGAGAAACTTTAATCTGGATCTCATCGCTATTGGTCAGGTATTCGATCGTGACACCGAATCGTCCCGAAGCCACTTGTTTGATCGCCGACCGCTTCGAATCGCCGTTGTCCATCGTCTGGAATCGAGCGGGATCCTCTCCGCCTTCACCCGTGTTGCTCTTGCCGCCCAGACGGTTCATCGCGATCGCTAGAGCCTCATGAGATTCAGCACTGATGCTGCCGAAGCTCATCGCACCGGTGCAGAACCGCTTGACGATGTCCTTGGCCGATTCCACTTCGTCCAACGGGATCGAGTTGCCGGTTTCCTTGAAACCCAACAGACCGCGTAAGGTGCAACGCGACCGGTTGTCTTTGTTGATCTTGTCGGAAAACTTCCAGTACGCGTCTTCGTTGTTGTTACGAGCGGCGTTCTGAAGGTTGGAAATCGATTCGGGTGTCCAGGCATGCTTCTCACCTTCGGCACGCCAGTGGTATTCACCCAAGTTAGGCAGTGCTGGCAGCTTCTCTGTACTGCGTTCTGGATAACCCAGTTCATGACGACGCAAGGTTTCTTCAGCGAGCACGTCAAAGGAAACACCTTGAATTCGACTGGCAGTCCCGACAAAGCAGCGTTCGATGACTTCATCACGCAAGCCAAGCGCTTCAAAGATTTGAGCACCTTTGTAACTTTGCAGCGTGCTGATGCCCATCTTGGCCATCACTTTCAGCATGCCTTTGGCGACGCCCTTGCGGTACGCAGCGACGATTTTGTCATCATCAAGGCTGGGATCCATCAAGCCATCACGGCGGGCCTGCCACAGGGCTTCAAACGCCAAGTACGGGTTGATTGCGTCGGCACCATAGCCGATCAGCAAGCAGTGGTGATGCACTTCACGAGCTTCGCCCGATTCAATCACCAAGCCAATCTGCGTTCGTTTGGCCTGTCGGACCAAGTGATGGTGAACTGCACCGGTGGCCAGCAAGGCACTTACGGGCACGCGGTCCGGACCGAGATTGCGATCGGACAAGACAACCAACTGGATGCCTGCATCGGCGGCCGCTTCAGCCTCAGCAGCCACGCGATCAAGCGTCTTCTGCAAGCCCGCCTTGCCTTCGCTGCGATCGAACGTGATGTCGATCACACGACTGCTCCAGCCTTCATGATTGATGTGTGAAATGGCTGCCAGCTCTTCATTGGTCAAAATCGGATGATCAACCAACAGGCGATGGCAGTGTGCTGGCGTCGCATCAAGCAAGTTCTGCTCAGGCCCGATGTAACACTCCAGCGACATGATGACCTCTTCGCGAATCGAATCGATCGCGGGGTTGGTCACCTGTGCAAACAACTGCTTGAAGTAGTCATAAATCATCCGCGGCTTGTCACTTAAACAAGCAATCGCACTGTCGTTGCCCATCGAACCGACGGGGTCACGCAAGTCACGAACCAGCGGACGCAGCATGAAGTTCATGGTTTCGGTGGTGTAACCGAAGGCCTGCATGCGATTGAGCAGCGTTTCGCTATCGAATCCGTGTGCTTCTTTCTCGGGATGCAAATCAGTTAAACGAATGCGTTCGGTGCGAAGCCACTCGCCAAAGGGCTTGGCTTTTGCGAAGGAAGACTTGAGCTCCTCGTCGGGAATCAAGCGTCCTTCTTCGAAATCGATCAGGAACATCTTGCCTGGTTGCAGACGCCCTTTTTCTTTCACGATCGCGGGGTCAACTGGCAACACACCCACTTCGCTGGCCATGATCACGCGATCATCATGGGTCACGTAGTACCGGCTGGGACGCAGCCCGTTCCGGTCCAAGGTTGCTCCAATGTAATGGCCGTCGGTGAAGGCGATCGACGCGGGACCGTCCCAGGGTTCCATCATGCACGAGAAGTACTCGTAGAAGGCTCGCTTGTCCTCGCTCATCGTTTCGTGCTTTTGCCATGCTTCGGGAACCATCATCATGATGGCCTCTTGCAAGGTTCGGCCGTTCATTAACAAGAACTCAAGCACGTTGTCAAAGGTTCCCGAGTCACTGCAGTCGGGCTCGACCACTGGAAACAGGTTCTGCAGCTCGTCACCGAACAGCTCACTCTGAGCGTTCCCTTGCCGCGCCTTCATCCAGTTGCTGTTACCACGCAGCGTATTGATTTCGCCATTGTGGCTCATGAATCGCAAGGGCTGAGCACGGTCCCAGCTTGGGAAGGTGTTGGTGCTGAAACGACTGTGCACCATCGCCAAGTGAGTGGCAAAGTCTGGATCACGCAAGTCGGCATAGTAAGGCAACAACTGAGCCGGAGTCAGCATGCCCTTGTAAATGATGACCTTCGTGCTGAGCGAACAAATGTAGAACATCAACGCCTGCGACAGGTCTTTACTGCCACGGCACAGATGACTGGCTCGCTTGCGAATGATGTACAGTTCACGCTCGAAGGCGTCCCCGGTCAATCCCTCGGCCGCTCCAACAAACAACTGCTCAATCACCGGCTCAGCCGCTCGGGCGGTCGGCCCGACGTCGGCGAGGTCGGTTTCCTGAGGCACATCCCGCCAACCGAAACAAACCTGACCGCGTTCGCTGATCAAGCCTTCGATGGTTTCTTTGCAGAAGGCACGCTCTTTGTCGTCTTGTGGCAAAAACACCAAACCAGCCGCGTAACTGCCTTGCGCTGGCAAGTCGACGCCCAAATCAGACTTGGCTACCTTGACCAAGAAGTCGTGAGGCAGGCCACACATCATGCCGCAACCGTCTCCGGTGTTCGGCTCGCAACCGCATGCCCCTCGGTGATCCATCGCACACAGAATTTCGTCAGCGTCGATCACGTTCTGGTGACTGGGAACACCTTTGATATGGGCAATGAAGCCAACACCACAGGCATCCTTTTCATGCTGTGGATCATAAAGGCCTTGAGCCTCGGGCAAGTGCTTGAGCGAACCGTGTGTCGGTGCTTGGTTGTTCATTGTCATGGCAGTCGCAATGTCAATTCTTAGGTCTGCGTTCGCATCAGCTGCGGCCCCGTTTTCCGGTGGAGCAACCTAACGCTGGTGAAGAACGCGTGATGGGGGATTAGGAATGGAGGATGGAGGATTCGGCTGTGATTCAGGTCGTCGCTGTCTTGGAAAAAAACGCTTCAATGCGTTTGCCGGTTTGCTCAGGCAACCACCGAAGTGCCGCTGGAGGAATCCGATTCGGCAAGCGATTTGCGATGCCCGCTGCTGCGTTTTTCGCGATCCGGTTCCAACGGACGCCCAAGCAACATCGATGCAAACTCATATCCAGCTTGACTAGGGCGCTGAAGACGTCGATAAACGATGCCCAGCGGCCGAGTCATGCAAAGCTCTCGACAAGCCACCACCCGCAGCGAACCATGGGCCGTCTCGCGACGAACCGCTGCCTCGGGTAACAATCCAATTCCGTTGCTCGCCTGAATTGCACGCACCAACGAATCTGCATTGTCAAACTCATTTCGCACCAGCACCTTGACTCCCAACTCTTTTAGCCGAGCGTCAATCATTTGCCGGAGCTCTAAACTCTGGTCAAACCCAATCATCTCAATGCCGTTCATGTCTTGAAGGGTTACCTCAGACTTCGCAGCCAATCGATGCTGTGGGGCACAGACCAGTTTCAACGGCTCTTTCTGCCAAGGCACCGCGATCAACTCTTTGGTGCTCCGAGGAAAACTCACCAAGCCAAGCTCTGCTTGGCCACTGATGACGTCTTCTAAAACCGCTTCGTTTCGTCCAAAACCAATCTGCACTTCAACATCAGGAAAACGCTTCAGGAACTCCGCCTGAGCCTCTGGCATGTAACTCAGTCCGACCGAATAGATCGACGCGACATGCAGTAGCCCACTGACTCCGCTGGCAACCGCTAACACCTCGTCCTTCAGTCGACGGATTCGCACCAGCACGTCTTGCAACCCCTGGTGAAACACCTCCCCAGACGCCGTCAATGATAACGGCCGAGTGGATCGGTCAATCAACTGCACACCCAGAGAATCCTCCAGATGATGCATCGCCTGACTGACGGCGCTCTGCGAAATGCCGTGCGCATCGGCCGCCTTGGAAAAGCTGCGCCGCTGGGCGACATCACTAAAAATTTCCAAAGCACGAAGTTGCACAAGCCTCAAAGCTTTATTAGCTTTCCTAATAGTAAGGTTCCAGAATGTTTCGAACTCTTATGCGAAAACTAAACGCCGGAAAAACACTCGTCAAGGCACCCGGATGGATCGCCCCGCTAAAGCCAATCAAGGGAACCATCAGCACCGTAAAGGCCTGTTCATCTCGCTCTCCGACGCTGGCGAGGCCCCGTCTGTACCGCCAAACTGGTATGTTGGTGGTTCCCTCCTGCCCGCTGACCTACCTCTCTTCTCCAAGAATCATCATGCGAGCGTATTGGCACGCTTTGGCCCCTGCGTTGATTGGGACCCTTCTGATCAGCCCTGTCCCGGCTTCCGCTGATGTGGACTACCAGCGTGACATCAAGCCACTGTTGCATGAGAAATGCAGCGCTTGCCATGGTGCCCTTAAACAGGAAGCTGAACTTCGATTCGACGCCGCTGCATTGATTCGCGACTCCCAGGCGGTTGTCTCTGGTCAAGCTGAGAAAAGCGATCTGATCGAACGCGTCAGCAGCGCGGATCCCGACCTGCGAATGCCGCCCGAAGGTGAAGGCGAGAAGCTAACCGACGAACAAATTCAACTGCTCAAACAATGGATCAACGAAGGTCTGAGCGCGCCCGATGACGAACCCATCCCCAGTCGCCCGGAGGACCACTGGGCCTATCAACTGCCACAGTCCCCCGCCGGACTGGAGGCCTCGAGCGTCAATCCAATCGATCAGTTGATCCTTCGCACGCAACAGCAGGCGGGCGTGAAACCCCTGGGCCCCGCTTCCAAACACAACTTGGTGCGGCGACTGTACTTTGACCTGATTGGCCTGCCACCGACACCACAGCAAGTCGCGGCATTTGTCAACAATGACTCGGCTGATGCCTACCAGTCACTTGTCAACGAGTTACTCAATAGCCCACGTCATGGCGAACGCTGGGCCCGGCACTGGATGGATGTGTGGCGTTACAGCGATTGGAGCGGCTACAAGAATCAGCTCCGTGGCAGCCAACGACACATCTGGCACTGGCGCGACTGGATCATTGAATCGATCAATGAAGACAAAGCTTACAACCGCATGGTCGTGGAAATGATCGCCGGTGACGAACTGGCCCCACAGGACCCTCAAGTCCTGCGAGCAACCGGGTTCTTGGCTCGCAACTACCACAACAGCAATCGCAACATCTGGCTAGACGCGACCGTCGAACACACCAGCAAAGCCTTCTTGGCCACCACGATCAACTGCGCCCGGTGCCATGATCACAAATACGATCCGCTCACCCAGCACGAATACTATGCCATGCGGGCGATCTTTGAACCACACCATGTTCGGACGTTCCGATTGCCCGGCCAACCAAACTTAAATGCCGCAGGAATCCCACGAGTCTATGACTCCCAACCGGACGCCAAGACCTTTCTCTACATCGCTGGCAATGAAAAGCATTACGACAAAGAGTCTCCTGTTACGGCGGCACTGCCAGCAGTCTTTCAAAGCGAACTAAACTCCGTCCCGGTTTCTCTGCCAGCACAAGCCATCTTCCCTGCCTTAAAACCGTACGTGGAAGCGGAAGCGATCAAGCAAGCGCAAGACAAGCTCACCAAGCTCGAACAACAGCCACCCCAAGCGGCGAAGGACTCCCAATCCGACGAACCCTCGATCGTGGAATTGAAGCGAGAAGAGGCTCGCCAGGAGTTGCTTTCGCTGCAAGCTCGCTGGGCCGCCGACAAAGCCCTGTATGGCGACAAAGCCCTGTATGGCGTTCAACAGGCCCCGTCCACCGCCCCCAACGAACTCGCCCAATCCGCCGCCGCCGCCGAACGCCGATACCGTGTCGCCAAAGCCAAGCGAGAACTGGCTGAAAAGCAACAACAACTCGCCAGTGTGACCACGAATGACAACGAGGACGAAAAGAAACAGGAAACGGCAATCAAGAACGCCAGGAAAGCCGTCGACAATGCAGAGCAGCAGTTGACCAAGGCAACCAACGAAGCCAAGAAAACCGATGCCAAGTACTCCTCCGTTGGCAAAGCTTACCCCAAGCAGTCGACCGGTCGTCGCTTGGCGTTGGCCAACTGGATTGCTAGTGAAGAGAATCCGTTGACCGCTCGCGTTGCCGTCAACCACCTTTGGCGCTGGCACTTCGGTCAAGCTTTGGTCGAAAACACGTTCGACTTTGGACTGCGATCACCGCCGCCGCAGCAGCAGCACGTGCTGGACTTTTTGGCGACCGAACTGACCGCTCACAACTGGAGCATGAAACACGTGCACCGGCTGATCGTGACCAGTGATGCCTACCAACGCGCTTCATCGTCAGCAGAATCGGTGGCAGAATCCAATCGGCAGCTTGATCCTGAGAACAAGTTTTATTGGCGTGCCAACGTCCGGCGTTTGGAGGCGGAGGCGATTCGCGACAGCGTGCTGCACATTGCCGGCAGCCTGGACACCACCACCGGCGGCCCCGACCTGGATCACAGCCAAGGCCAAACCAAACCGCGACGCAGCCTGTACTTTCGCCACGCCTATGAAAAACAGATGACGATGCTGGTTCTCTTCGATGGCGCGGGACCGAACGAATGCTACCGGCGCAGCAACAGCATCGTGCCTCAGCAAGCCTTGTCGCTCGCCAACAGCAACCTCGCGTGGTCACAAGCTCGCAAGCTGGCTGGCCAACTGGTTCAGGACGCAAAGGATTCAGAAGCGGACGATAGCTTCATCGCACTGGCCTTCGAAACGATTCTTGGCCGGCAGGCGGCCTCCGCAGAAATCACCGCCTGCCAGGAATTCCTGAGCGACCAAACGGAACTGCTCAAGGGTTCCACCAGAACCCTTTTGGGAGGCACGGCCAAAGCCGACATCCCAGCCTCGAGCGAACCCGAACAACGAGCCAAAGAAAACTTGGTTCATGCTCTGATCAACCACAACGACTTCATCACCGTGCGTTAGCGCATGGTTGGCAAACCACCCCTGCTGCACACGACACATCAGGCAACGAAACCATGCATGCCTTCGATTCCACTCGACGATCATTCTTACGCGATCTGGGGCTTGGCTTTGGATCCATTGCTGCTGCAGGCATGCTAGAGCAAGACCAGCAAACAGCCATTGCCGCTGAGGTTGCCAAGGTTGCGCCCAAGGCAAAGAATGTGATTTGGCTGTTTATGATCGGCGGCACCAGCCATATGGAATCCTTTGATCCCAAGCCTGAACTCAATCAGCATGCGGGCAAGACAATTGACGAATCGCCCTATGCCCCGGTTCTAAAGTCGCCATTCTTGGCAAACGAACGCGTCGTTGCCTTTGACCCCAATAATGGATTCATTCGCAAAGAGATCTATCCGCTGCAAGTTGGCTTTCAGAAACACGGGCAAAGCGGATTAGAGATCAGCGATTGGTGGCCTCATGTTGCCAAGCGTGCTGACGACTTGTGCCTGATCCGATCGGTCTGGACAGAAGACAGCAACCATGGCGCCCAGCTCCAGTTTCACACGGGCCGACACCGCGTTGATGGCTTCTTTCCCACCATCGGATCCTGGGTCAATTATGGCCTCGGATCATTGAACGAAAACCTACCGAAGTTCGTCGTGATGGGAACCCCCGTGGCGGACTGCTGTGGAGGTGTCGAAGCGCATCGTGCCAACTACCTTGGTCCGCAGTACGATGGCATTCCGCTGAAGATCGATCCAGCCAATCCGCTCCCGTTTGCCAAACCTCCTAAAGAGGTGTCGCTGGAAGAACAGCGCGGCGAGTTTGACTTGTTGCGGAAACTCAACACCATCACTGCCCAACAGTACCCTGACGACCAAGCCATCCGCGCTCGCATGCGTTCTTATGAATTGGCCTTTCGAATGCAAATGGCGGTGCCAGAAATCGTTCGCTTTCAAGACGAAACGCAACAGACGCAGGAAATGTATGGGCTGAATCAAAAAGAAACCAAGACCTTTGGACAACAGATGCTGGCCGCGCGGCGGTTGGTCGAACGTGGTGTTCGTTTTGTGCAGGTCTACCATGGCAGCAACGGCGGAGCAGGGCAGTGGGATGCTCACAGCGGCCTAAAGTCCAGCCACAGTCGACTTTGCAAACAAGTTGACCAACCCATCGGCGCCCTGCTGTCTGATTTGAAACAACGCGGTCTGCTGGACGAGACCATCGTCGTCTGGGCGACCGAATTTGGCCGCACGCCAGGAGCACAAAAAGGAACCGGCCGCGATCATCATCCCTATGGCTTTTCGGTTTGGATGGCTGGCGGCGGAATCAAAGGCGGCCTGGCTCACGGGGCGACCGACGAAATCGGTTTCCATGCCGTTGAAGATCGCCACTACGTCACCGACATTCACGCCACACTGCTACATCAACTGGGCCTCAACTCCAGGGACCTGGCCATCCCCGGCCGCAAGCGACTCGAAAAAGAATTCGGTCACCCCATTGAACCCATCATCGCCTAACCCCGATCACACCACAGCAACGTAGCGTGCGTGTTACTTGGTGGTGCAAGCACGGCACCCTACTGAGCAATCGGTGGTGCAAGCACGGCACCCTACGAACGAACCCCGATCACTCCCAACGCAGCTCGTGAAAGGTGGGTGAGTCACCTTTCCACTGCCCGCCCAACAGCGTTGCGGGATCCTGAGATCCCCGCCCCGGTCGCAAGCGTTCTGCCGGACTCAATTTAAGCGTCCGCACTTCGTTCCAATGGGCCAAACGTTCACCGTCATGGTTCTTGAAATCGCTCGGCTTGAACACAAACTCCTGCTTTTCATTGCCGCCTGCAAATTTGACCACTGCGGCGTACTGGTCCATCAAGAGCACCAACTGATTTGGCTGCGGAGAAGAAGCCTCCAGCACAAGCTGAGCATCCTTTGGCGGTTGCCATCGCAAGTCACGTAACTTGTTGGTTGTTTTCGCCCAGTTTGGCTCGCGATAGGCAAACCAGTCATGTTGCCAACTCGTTTGAAAATCATCGATCAAGCTGGTAGGCATCAAAGTCACCTTGGCCTTTGCGGCAACCAAGGTTTCAGCGGGCACCCTAGTGATCAGAGACGACAGGTTGAACTGATCCGCTTCGTAGATCCCATAGTAGTATCCCGCAGCAGTGATCTTCTGCTCAAGCGGATAGCGAACATTGGCATACACCCACAGCGGTTTCTCAGTGGTCGTCAGCGGCACTTGAGCAACCCATTGGTCACCTTGTTGGGTTGCTGACGCATGATGCCAAAAACGATGCATGGTGTCGAGTCGATCCTGTGGTCCCTCATTGGCTTTGCCGTCGAACGTGTAATACACATCAACGCCCAGGACTTTGTGTCCGACATCGGGCTTGATCGTCAAACGCGGAATCGAATCCTCGGTTTCAAGCTGCAACTCGGTTTGCGGCGTCGCAGGCATCTGGAAGCGACCATACAAATACTGATCCATCCACAACTGTGTCGCGACTTCATATTCAGAGGTGTCTTGATGATTGTGGTGCGGAGAACAGGTCACACGCCACGCTTTGCTTTGCAGCTCCGCAACCGATTTTGGCAAGTCACCAATGCGTCCATGAAAGTCATTCGCCGGGCTCAGGAACATGATCGGGCACTTGATCTGTTGCAGGCTTATTCCATCGCCAAGTGTGGCACGAAAAACGGCACTTTCATTCTCGCGGTCGCTGATGCCGCCACAGGAAGGTGCCGCGGCTTTGACTCTGGGATCCACCGAGGTCAAAACAGTTAGCTTGCCACCCATTGAATGGCCGTAGACACCCAGACGATGCGGATCCACTTCAGGTTGACGCTCAAGAAAGGTCAGCGCGCGTCTGGCAGCCAACGCGCACAGGAACCAACCACTGTTGCGTGGTGACTCAATGCTGTCCAGCGTCCATTCTGCAGGCCCAGCACTTGGGAAATGATTGCGTGGGTTGCGTCCAGGAGCATGGTAGCCATCGACTGCGCCCCAGTCCGTTGTGACTCGGTAGTTGGGTGCATCGGTTTGCCCGTTCCAAAACAACTTCACTTCAGCGGGACTGACCTGATATCCCGGAGCACTGATTCGCCCAGCCCAGGCTAACGAGATCGTCGCGTACCCACGTTTGGCATTGGTCAAGCAAGCCTTGTAGTCGGCGTATTGCCCGCCGCCATGAATCTGCACCAAGCCTGGAATGGGCGTCGTCACGGCAGTTTTGGGATACCCGTAAACGGCCGCCAGCATGGCTGTTCGACCTTTGAAGACCCCGACGCGATATCGCAGCACCGTGAGCACAACATCGTCTTCTTCCCACTGATGCAAGACTTCTACTTCAAGCGGCTCTGCTTGTGGGTCAAAGCCATTCCACATCTGCTGGAAATCTTGAGGTGACTTTCCATCGGCCAGCGGAGGCAATGTCTCCACCAACTGGCCGAACGAAAACCCCACCGATAACAAACCAACAAGCAAGCTCAAACAACACCGCATCTCAATCACTCAAACAATCACAATGAAAGAACTTAGCTGGCAAAGATCACGGTCCGTGTGCCAGCACAGCCAGACAGTGTAGTCAAAGCGGGAATTCGAAAAGATCCTGCCCCCCGGTCCGGACCACCACCCCGCTGCTGACGGTCTATTGTTCCCACCTGTAAGCCGTTCCCACCTATAAAACGGGGAGCATGTTCGCTGCACAGCCCCGCGACCAAGAGAGTTCATGAGAGTCGTCGCGGGCGCGGCCACTAGATCGGCAGCGTCAATAACTGGATCTTCCAGTGCCCCTCTTGCCAGAGCATGACCGCCGAGGCTGGGTACTTGAGCAGCGGTTGCAACCGATTGAAACTTCGCGTCTTGATCCCCAATTCGTCGGCGTCAGGGCCCCGAAGTAATTGCAAATCGAATCGTACATGGGCGATTCGATTTGCAGTCGTTGATGGCAGGACTTCAACGTCACGAACCGCGGCAAAGGACCAGTTGCGAACACGCTTGGGTGGCTTGATCAACAGCGTGTCTTTGGGAAGCGTCGCTCTTGCGACTTCGTCGCTGGTCCTGACAATCATCATCTTTTCGGCCACCACACGGTTGATCGCTTCGGCGTCTTGATTGCTCAGTCCCTTGAAGAAAGTCTGCAGCACAGCGGGAATCTGCTTCTGCGGAGCCTGTGGCATGGCGGGTTTGACGCGTGCCTGTTGACTCGGTTTCGGAATGGGTACCAATTGAATGGCGTTGAACATCGAATAGCCACTCCCGTCTCGATGGCTGGTGATGCGAACGTCTTCGCCCGCTGAGACCAGGATCTCAAAGCTGACGTAATGCACACCGTCAACAAGCATGCTTGAGCGAAAGTCAGCGTCAACTGCTTTGGACGTCGACCGACGTCCATAGTTTTCCTCGCCAACCTGCATTTCAATCGAAGCATTTTGATTTGCCGCATCACCATGGGCATAGACCAAGACCCGGTAACGGCCGGGCTGTAAATCAAGGATCGAAACCTCCAGATCAACACACTGACAATTGTGGTAGATGTAACCACGGAAGATCTGATTGTCTGTCTTAACCGCCCATTCACCATCCGACTTGGAAACACGGAGCCGAGCGGAACTGCCGCTAGCATCTGCGTGGCGGAGGTAGTCAACGGCGGTGGTGCCGATGTCAACGAAGTTCCACACATCACCAGGCCGTCCGACAGCGCCGTCATACTTGCCTTGACCGGGATCATAGGCAAAGCCAATGTTCAACGAACCGGCGGGAGCCCGCGGTCGAGATTCAGTGGCGATGGATTCATTGGCAACCGACGGCGACTCTTTTTCTGGGACGGGGCCTGACAAATCGCTCGGTTCGAATTCTGCTCGCTGCAATACAGGACGCTGGACATCATCGTGATCCTCCGGCGACTGAGCCGAACGGACCTGAAAGGGACTCCACCAACAAACCGCCATCATCAACAAGCACTGAACCATAGCATTGCCCCATAAAAAGTCGCGATCAAACAGAAGCCTCGGTGTCCATGCAAACAACACAGCCTGGCATCAAGTGAACGATGTTGCAACGAATCCCTTAGGCGGGGCAGCCGAAAAAAAACTTGTCTTACATTTGCGGCATCGCTGGGGTGCCAGCTGTCACGTTGAGCGACCCCTCCTGTAACGAAACGGCAATGCACCACAGCGAACGCCGACGTCGCTGATCGAACACTTCACAGAGCAGCATCAAACGTGTGAAAAAGGGGCTCACACGAAGACAACCAAGCACTAAACCACTGAGCGCCCGAGAGGCATGGACAACCGCGTCAAGAACGGCCCCTTCCAGGTAATGGCGAAGGAATCAAAGACAGAAGCCCCAGGTTCGCAACCAAGAAGCGTCAACCTGCGGAGCGAGGAAAACACCATGGACTTCGATGAATGGTCTTTGTCTCAACCAAGCCAATGGAACGCCAACACGATGACGCTCCTTGCTTCACTTGCTCAGACCGCTGCGTTCAACCCAGCGTGTTCAACTCGGTGCACGCTTCACTTTTCCTTGGGGGGCTCGAGGGCACCAAATTTCTCTGGTGGCTTGACATCATACCAGATTCGGCAACACAGGAAGTGAATCTTATCGTACGTATGCCCTGTCGAATGCATGGCTGCCTTGAGGGTTTTCATCGTCTGAATCTTATCGCCTTTGACCGACCACCAATCCCATTTTTCCTGTCTCTTCCACGCAATAAAGATGGTAGTCGCTTCAGGAACTGTAAGTTCCCGCAGTGAGTAATTCCAAATCGCAGTTTCTGGCCCAGAGATCGATGTCGCCTTGTTTGCGTTATTGTATTCGATAATGTAATATGCCTGTTCAAAGCCGATGCTGACCGTATGGGGGGCATAGAAATAGACGGAGGAGGGCAGGCCTTCCATCCCATTTTTTGTGTAGTATCCGCCGTGCGTCAGTAACACAGCTTCACTGCCGAATTTCTGACCGTGCTTCCACACATTAAAATGCTTGACCTGCTGCATGTCCATATGGATACCCTCGGGAATAAACCTTCAATGTGATGTGCATGACTAGATTGGCAGAAAACACCAGCCTGGGTGCGAGGAAACAAAGTTTGCTCCGATGAAACACGTCCTCTGTTTGGAACCGTAGAGCAACGACGACATCAACGCAAAGTATTTGCAACCGAAAACCGTCTCGTTTGCCCCCATTGATCGCAACTCAGAAACGCTGCGGTTAAGAGTCGAAATCTTCGACAACAGAGAGGTTAGGGTGATGACATTTACGATTTGGTTGCATCGCATCGCCAATAGGGCTGATCAAGAAAGCTGCGCAAGCCAGCGATGCCTCTCGAGTCGCAAGCCACCGAACGGCCTGCTAGCAGCGGCGCAAGTCCAGCGTTTTTGTCACCACAGCTCATTCAGCTCCCAGCAACCGGAGATTGGCCAGAGCGTGATGCACAGCGCATAAAAAAACCTCGCCGAAACGAGGTCCTTGAGTCGGGGCGACACGATTCGAACGTGCGACCTTCTGGTCCCAAACCAGACGCTCTACCAGGCTGAGCTACGCCCCGAAAGGAATTGTCAGTCGTGGCGGTTGATACCTGCCCTGACGACGCCGCACAGATTACAAGAGTTTCTCTCTGGCGAAAAGGTTCACTTGCCAGAATGATGCGGCATCACGAAACTTTTTTTTGTTTCTGGCGCTCCCCAGCCCCGCCTGCGGCATTTGCTGCCGGCCAAACGAGGAAAATTCACTCGTTTGCTGGCTTTTTAGAGGAGCAGATCAACGAAAACAGATCCGCTTTTGCTCGGCTCTCAAGGCTCAAACATCCCGTGCGAGGCGTGAACCGGGCGAACCATGAACTCACCGTGCTGCCAAGCAGCTGCGATGCCTAAATATTGTCCTGTTGGACTGGCTGAGCATTGCCAAGTTGGGCGAGGACCTGCAGGACACCATTGAGATGGGCCAATCGAGGGCCAAAGCGATCGACGAATTCGTTCAACATGAATTCGCTCTCTTCAAAGCTCTCCTCACCATCAGCGATCTCCTCGGTCAAAGTGTCGAGGAACTGGGTTTGCACGCGGCTGAGTGTTTCGGCGGCTCGGCGACACGACGAAGCCAATTCTGGATTCGCGTCCTTCCATTGCTGCAACTCGTTGGCACGCTGCTCGTTGGCGGCATTTTGTTGCTGGACCAACTGTTCCAACAATTGATTTTGTTGCCGCTGCCCGGCCACCAAGTGACGCAGCAAATCAATGGTCAACTGAGCACCCGATTTGCGAGAGTCCGCTGCCGCGTCAGAGTCAGCGGAAACATCAATTCGAAACACGGGGGACAAGGGCTCTTGATCGTAAGACGACATGAACAGGAATTCCTTCAAAGGAGCATGGACCGGAGTTGCGCTAGCATTGCCTGGTGCCGCAATAGCGAGAAAAGACACCGATTCGCTTGAGCAAGACACTCCACTGAGGGAGTGAAGCCGCCAGTATAACTCGCATCTTTAGGGCGGAAGGGAATTTTATCCTTCATGGCCTAAATTTCCAGTTGGTGCGACGCCTTGCGTAACCTATCGGGAATATCACGGTGACTTCGACGTCATTCGCCCACCAAGTTTGACCAGATCACCAATCTGGAGAAGTCGCCCTCGAAGCCCTGTCAGCGTTAAAGTCGGCACGACCCGAACGCCGACACCTAGCGATGCGACAAGTGATTGAAGTTCTGCGATCGCTGTGATCCAATCAAGTTTCACAGCGCTGCGTTTCACACTCCCAGTGACCGCTTGTCGCCGCCACGTTGCTTTCATGTTTTCCTCCCAGTTTGTTCGTGTGCTTGAGTGCTGGTTCCCGCATCGATCGCCTTCACGGTGATGGATCAACCAGCTCTAGACACATGTGGTGCCGACGCGCATGCCAGAAGATTCTCCCAAAAAGAAACCCCTTGCGATTGGCTACTTTGCCGTCGTTGAAGATGATGCCACCGGTTGGACTGGTGGCATGCTTGTCCTGCAGCCCAATGGTCGCCCCATTGAATTTCAGTGCACGCTGCCAGTCCGTCCGTCTAAAGCACACCAAATCCTGTTTGGCCCCACGCTTCGTGACCATGTGATTGGTGAAGTGATCGGCAAACTGTTGGCCGCCCGCTGCCAAAGCAAAATTGGCTTGCTGTGCTGTGATGATGCCAAAGCCTTGGCGGTCGAACCTCACGTTCGCTGTCCGATCGCGTTGGCTTGCGAGCGTGAAGAAGAATCGGCACACAATTCCGAACAGCTGCAAGTGATTGGCAATGATTGCCCATCGGGAATGCAACCGGTCACGCTGGCAGGCAAGACGTTTTGGGTGCCCATGGAACAAGTGCCCAAAGTGGAATCCTTGCTGCCGCAGTTTGAGAGTCTCTCCGATCCCAGCGAACCTTTTGATCGCATTCGGCAAGCGATTAACGAGGCCCATTCTCAGCTCTCTCGTCCCAAAGCTCAGGCTGCGTGATGCGATTCCCGAAGCTTCATCGCCAGCAGCAACCGACCGCCGAAACTCAAACGCCGACTGACTCCAAAACAGGGACAGCACCGAACCGTGCGGCATCGGCTGCAACGCGCGCTGCCAGTGATCTGGTCGCAGCAGTCGACACCTCACGCAGCTGGCATGTCGACGATGTGCTGCAGGCCGAGTTGTGTGAATACGAGCTTGCCGCCTTGGAGACGATGGCGCTGCCGATTCGTCTGCCTAAAATTCAAGCCAAGTGTCGCAGCTTTGTGTTCCCTGAAGCAGCAGCCTGGACGCCGCCCGCCAATCCGAAACCCAAGGCCAACACGCCCCCCATACCGGCAGACGATCAAAAACGAGAGAAGCCCCAAAAAGGCAAGAACAAACACCATCGCATCAAGCCACCGTCGGACATCGTCAAGCTACAAGATCGGTTGTACTACATGCTGCAGCCGCCGCTGGATCTGCTGGTCGGTAGCGGGCAACTGAACTTTCCGTTTGAACCCTTCCCGTATCAGCTCGATGGCATGGCGTTTCTATTCCCGCGTTACGCAGCCATTCTCGCTGACGAAATGGGGCTTGGAAAAACCATGCAGGCCATCAGCACGATCCGCTTATTGCTTTGCAGTGGTGAAGCACGCAGTATCCTGCTGATCTGCCCCAAGCCTCTGGTGACCAACTGGTTGCGAGAGTTTAGTGTCTGGGCGCCGGAGATTCCGATTGCCGCGATCGAAGGCAACTCGGCCAAACGCAGCTTTCAGTGGCAATCGCCCAACGTTCCCGTCAAAGTGGCAAACTATGAACTGCTGATGCGTGATCAATCCACCATCGACGAACTTGGCCTGCACTTTGATCTCGTCGTGTTAGACGAAGCCCAGCGAATCAAGAACCGCAGCAGCACCACTGCGCAGACGGTCCGCAGCATCTCCAGAACTCGCAGCTGGGCATTGACTGGAACCCCCGTCGAAAACTGTCCCGACGATTTAGTGGGCGTGTTTGAATTCCTGTCACCCGGCTACCTGAAACCCGGAATGCCGGTGAATCAGATGGCGAAACAAGCCGGCGAGTTTATCTTGCGACGCACCAAGGACATGGTGCTGGACGACATGCCGCCCAAACTGTACCGAGACGCAGACCTGGATCTCACGCCGGAACAATGGAGCACTTACGAAGCGGCGGAGCAAGAAGGCGTTTTGCACCTCGAAAATCTTGAACAATCACTCACCATTCAACACGTGTTTGAACTCGTCCTGCGTCTCAAGCAGATCTGCAACTTCGATCCCGTCACGGGCGCGAGCTGCAAACTGGAGCGTCTGGTGGCGGACATTGATGAAGTCGCAGCCAGTGGCAAAAAAGCGATCGTGTTCAGTCAGTGGGTGAAGTCGCTGGACAAAATCAAAGATGCCCTACAGCCGTATGGGCCGCTGGAATACCACGGCAAGATCCCACAAAAGAAACGCAATGTGGTCATTGATCAATTCAAAAGTGATCCCAATAGCCACGTCATCTTGATGAGCTATGGCGCTGGCAGCGTTGGTCTGAACCTGCAATTCTGCGAATACGTTTTCCTCTTTGATCGCTGGTGGAATCCGGCGATCGAAGATCAGGCAATCAACCGAGCACATCGCCTGGGTGCCGCCGGCGCCGTCACCGTCACCAAGATGATGGCAGCCGGAACCATCGAACAACGCATCAATGATGTCCTGGATCAGAAACGCGAAATGTTTGACGCGTTGTTCAGCGGCCACGATGGCCCCACCAGAAATGCAGGCCTCACGCGAGAAGAAATCTTTGGCTTGTTCGATTTGCGTGCTCCCTGTGGAAAGAAAGTCGCTTGACCTCTCTCTTGTGCCAAACGACTGCACACCATCCACTGCCTCGATGCCGTGACTCATTCAGTGGATGCCGCATCAATGGCTTGACCAGAGGTGTTATTGCTGGGGTCAATCATTCTGTTAATTGATCGCGATCGTGAATTCCCATCCTCACCATCACCCGCTGGCTGCTCCGTATGGGTAACCTGTTGGCAGAACGATCATTCACATTGACGACACTGCAACCCAAACAGGGCACACCGTGGACAATTACATCTGCCACGCACAAGGATACGCCAACGACCCCAGCACCGTTCCGTTTGACATTGAATGGGACAGTGGCTGTGGTTACCCCGGCGACCAAACCGCCGCGCTCTATAACGCCTATGAAAACACGCCGGACGGCTACTCGCTTATTGGATACAGCATCGAGACATGCGATGGCGTCACCAGTGCTGCAGCAGCGACAACAGATAAACCTGAAGGGGCCCAAGCACAACCAGCCGCTGAAAATTTAAAGCCCGGCATGTGGCAACTCGTTGGTTCCAAGGGCCAGGAAAAAGCGGTTCGCACTGAATCGCGCCAAATCAACAATGCCAAAGACATGAACGGCTTTCTCAAAGACTTTTACGCTCAACGTCCGGCAATCGACAAAGTGACGGCTTCAAAACTTGCGGATTAATCACCCGTAACATCCGCCCCAGCACGTTGGCAGTTCACGGTCCCCCGGACGCGCATCGTTCGAGTGACCAATCAAGGACCGTTACTCCTGCGTCAACGTGCGTCCTTCGTTTCGAACCTGCGATCCCAAGCCAGTGGCTCGCTTTGCGACTGAGTGTTCGCCAATCAGGTACTGCTGCTTGTCTTCATCGGACAACGCAGGGACGACGATTGTCTTGGCGAATTCGAGCGGATCGATGGGCACCAGCGTAGCTGTCTTGGCTTGTGAATTTCGTCGGATAAGCCAATCCAGTTTGCCCTGGGTAAAAGGTTCTGCCTGGTGAGCACGATCGAATCGATACAGTCTGCCTTCGCCTTCGAGCCAACGTTCTCCGGTATCAATCCGCAAGACGGAATACCCCTTGGCGCCGGCAGCGATCAAAAATTGACCACTGGCATCAAACTGGACAGAGGACATTGTGCCAGCATCAAAGCCATGTTTAAAAAAGACCGTATGCCCCGCCAGTTCCTTCCCCCATAGCGTCAGACCACCACCATCTACGCTCTGTTCTAGAATCGCGATCCGCTGCCCGGTGGCATCGAACTGCGCGTCCACGATCAACTTGCCCTGATGAACGACTTTGAAACGAGGCGAGTTGTTGCCAAACGCAGTTGCAACCTCCAGGACACACACCGTCGCACGCGATTTTGTTAAGACAAGCAAGTGTTTCCCGTCAGCGGAGAACTCGGCCCACTGAACCGCCTCGGAAATGTCACTCACGTTGGCTTGATTTCCAGTCGCAAGATCGATCAATTGCCAGACACCCGCATCATCAATCGCAATTAAAGAAGAACCATCGTCACTGAGTGCGACACTGCGAACGGGAGCCTCAAACCAGCACACCTCACGAGACCGGGGTTCCTCCGCCGCTGGCGTTTGAATTTGCCAAACGGTCACGGCGCCCTCATCATCTCCGTTGGCTAGTAATGATCCATCAGGCTTCAAGGCTGCGCACCCAATGGATCGTGAATGATACCAGGCTTGCAAGAGCCGACCGGATTGACATTCCCAACGACAGATCCGTCCATCGCGTCCTGTTGTCAACACGCTGTGTGCTTCACGGTCAAAGAGCGCAGCGGTAATTTGTTGAGCATGTCCCTGACAGAGTTTCTGCGCCGACAATTCGTTTGCATCGGTCACGACGATTCCATTTGAGCTCATTGAAACCAACAAGCTCCCATCGGTAGTCGCCTTCATTTGCCCGGTCAAAATCGCGCCTGGGAAGGAACGACTCTGGTCCTGCATCAATGTTGCACGATCCCAACGTGAAATCTCAGTCGCATCAGGCTGAGTGATCCGACGACGAAGGGCTTCGGGAAGCTCAGCAAACGCTGGATCGATTTCACTTGGACAAATCGACCCCAGAAAAAACTGCTCGCCTGTGACAGAGTAACACGCAGACCGCTGCGGCTGAGACGTAATCGTCCGCACGCTGTCCGCCTGATAGTTCCATAGCAAGGCACCGTTAGTCAAACTGCCGATCAAGATTTCCGGCTCGTGCGGATGAGGGGCGACGGCAGAAACCCTGGGCACTGAACGCTGGTTAATCCGCTGCTTTGTGATGAGGTCCCAGACCTCGATCCGTCCCTCGTCACCGGACAGGCTGATGATCAATTGATCGCCTCGAGGACCAAACCACAGGCCTCGTGTTTTCTTACCAGGCTCAGCAACTTTGGTAACGAGCTCCGGTGTTCGCGCATCGATGACGCAGACTTCACCGTTATCCAATTCAACGGCAAACTGACTAAGCGCGCAGGACTGGCGAACTCTTTGCAAGCGTCCCGCGAGTCGAAGCTGTTTTGTAATGGTTGCGGTCTTCAAATCCCATAGTTGAACGCTTCCCGAGTGACACACAACCAGTAGCTGGTTCGTGTCAGCGCTGAAAACAGCCCAAACTTCACCCGTTTCTTCAACATCATAAAAACGTCGTGTATCAGATTCCGAATCCCACACCATGATGCGCTGACCATCTTTCTTTAGCGCAACCAGTTTCCCCTCTGGGCCAATTGCCAGGGCTCGATCGCGAGGACCAACCCGTGCTCGCTTGATTCTTCCGCCCGCCAAGGGAACGAGGGAAAGCTCATGATCCAGACGTTGCAGCAAATGGCTGGTATCTGGCGCCAAAACCTCTCCCGTCCATCGCTGTCGATCAGCAAGTGAATCGCCGTCAATTCGTAGTTGAAACGAATGCCCACGGTTTGAGATCAACCCCAGCTGACTGCCCTGAGACTGAGTCGAGATAAAGCTAGCTTTACTGGCTGACCGGTGCTGAAAAGCGACCTGTGACATGGCGTCATGCGTTGACCAAATGGCCACGTCCCCCTTTCCAGCGGCGGCAACAATCCAGCGTTGGTCAGGTGAGAGGACCAGGGAATGGATCACGCTATCATGCCGAAACGTTCGTTGCAAACGACGGTTTTCCAGATCCCATAGTTCCAGTTCGGTGCGATCACGAGATCCTTGCAAAACGGCAAATTCTCCGTTTGAACCAACGGTCAAATTGAGCACGCCACTGGAGACGGGCAGATTTTTTGCTTGGTCCAAAGCGCCAAGGGGTGCTAAAGCGACCGCCGTGGCGCCAGCGACGCTGAACAGGCCGTGCGCCAACAGTTCATCACCAGGGCCAATGAACTGCGCCGCACTGTATCCGGTCAATGTCCTCTTTTGCGGACCGGCTGGATCAAACAAATCCCACACACTGCCCCTACCATCTCCAGAAAAGACCAGCACATACTGCCCGTTGTCACTGATTTCGACGGCAGCCCCTCCATCGACCAGCACTTTGCCTCCCCCTACTTTGCTTTCAGAAAGCACAGCCAGTTCCTGGCCCGATTCTGCATCCCAGACACGCACTTGCCGATCACTGGAACAGGTCAGAATTCGGCGGCCATTTCCGCTGTAGCTAGCATGAATCACTGGTTGCTGATGCCCTGAGAGGGTCTGCAATTTCTGCCCATCGAAGCCATAGACGATTGCATCATTCCCCGTCGCGGGCAACACAATCTGTTCTGCTTCGGGATGAAACGCAGACGGCTTGGCAACGCGAAGCCTTGACCCTGGGAACGTGACCAGGGGTTCAAACCGACGTGCGTCCCACAATGTTGCCTGGGCAATGCTATCGGCGTCAACTTTTGTAAACAGGGGAGTCGCCAAACCGTTGACGGAGGCTGTCAATACGAAATCATCATCGGGGTTGAAGGCGGTTGATGTGATCGTGCGAGCTCCGTTCAGTTTGCCAAGCTGCTGACCGGTCGATGGATCCCAGACAATCGCTGGCTCTGGTGGTTGCTTGACATTGGCAGGCTTCATTTGAACGGCGGTCACCAACCGGTTTGCTGCATGGTTAAAACTGAGATGCCCAACCGCGGTTGAATGCGTTTTGAATCGCCGTAATTCGTGCGCCAACTCCGCGGCCTGTAACAGTGCAGAGTTTGCCTCGATACCGGGATGCAACTTTGCGGCTTCAATGGCCAACAACAGCGCGAGTTCGGGATCCTCTTGCTGCTGCAGCACCGACTGTGCCGCCACACGCATGCCGTCAGACTGCACCAACAATCGCTCAACCTTATCGCGTTGCTGAACGACAATCTGCTTTTGTTCCTTCTCCGACTCGAATGCCTTGGCAATTTCACCGTTGGCCCGAAGCAAGATTCCAACACTGACCATCGCAGCGACAAACAGCACCGCAGCGATCGCCACTATAGAAGCCACGACACCACGGTTGGCACGAGCCCAATAGCCAAGACGTTCAACCAACGATGGCGGCCGGATCGTTAGCGGCTTGCCATGCTGGAACAGTTGCAGTTCCAACGCCATGTCCTCCGCACAATGGAAACGTGCATTGGGATCCTTGGACATCGCCTTCATGATGATCGTCTCCAAGTCCTTGGGCAACTTGGGATCAATCTGGCAGATCGGCTCTGGGTATTCGAAACGGACCGCGTGCAACAAGGTTTCGATCGAATCACCTTGGACCGCGCGTCTTAGCGTCAACAGTTCATACAGCGTCACCCCTAAGGAATAGATATCCGTTCGATGATCGACAAAGACCCGCTGACTGCCCATTGCCTGCTCAGGACTCATGTAAGCATAAGTTCCCATGACACCGCCAGGCATTGAATGGGCCGTCTGGTCACCGATCTTGGCCAATCCAAAGTCCGTCAGCCAAGCATCGCCATCGCGATCCAATAAAAAATTGGCAGGCTTGATATCACGGTGAAGCAGGCCGCGCTCGTGGACGTGCTGCAACGCGCTGCAGACCTGCAACGCCATTCGGACAAAGCATTGCATGAATAGTGGGTTTGCCGTGGAGCCATTCTGAGCAATTTCCTCCAGCATGTCCTCCGACGCCAACGTTTCGGCCTTGGACCAACCGGAGGAATGCGCTGATCGTGACCGTGATCGATCGGCCAAAACTTGACGTGTGACCAGAGCCTCACTGTTTGATTCTGCCAAAGCTTCTCCGACAGCAAATCCAGCCGACGAATCCTCGGTGACCCGTCGCAGGGTTTTCACCAACTGCCTCAAGTTGGCCCCCTCGATCAACTTCATCACATAATAGTGAACCCCCGCGTGCTGGCCGAAGTGATACACGGGAACGATGTGTCGATGTTCGAGCTGCGCGACGGCTTCGACCTCGATTCGAAAGCGAGCCAGAACACGCTCGTCAGAATCGCCCACTGCGCGAATGGTTTTAATCGCAACGCGGCGTTTGCCCATGCCACGTTGCTCGGCTTCATAAACGACTCCCATTCCGCCTTCGCCAAGCTTGCGAAGCAATCGATAGTCGCCAAAGTCCATCGGCAAGCGATCCAAAACCACCGCGGTTTGCTCACCCAAACCCTCTGAATCGTCGTCCCAGCCACCAACGGTCTTGTTGACCGATGGCTGAGCCAAGGCTTCCGCAGAACAAGCGGTGTACTCAGCGATGTCCGGCTGCTCGCCCTGTTCTCTTCGCAGCCGCATCTCCAGCTCGATCAGATCATTGAGCAATAGCCTTCGCTCTGCCAGCGTCCCAGCGAAGTGCTGTTGGACAAAAAACGTTTCAATCTCAGGCTTCACCTCACTGCGAAACTGGGCTTCGAAATCAAGCAGCAACTGTCTGCGGCGATCTTCAATGTCATGGGAAAGGTGATTAGCAGCAGTCTGATCGGAATCCATAAGCGACGAGCGAAGCAAAGGCGGTTGGCTCAGAGACTTACAACAGCAAGCCTAATGAAGGACATTCTAACTACCGAACACTGCGACGCACCGAACGTTGCCATTAATCAAATGGTTTGTAAGAGACGCGAGAGGTAGCGACACCTTTTCCTTTTTTACGCGAATCGTGAAGTTACCGCAATCCGGCAGGGGGCACCGGAAACACACAACACCGGCGTCTCGACGCCAATACAATGCCTTTATCATTCACTCGACGTGCATTGTCTTGTGGGGCAAACCATCATTCCATGCACACAAACCTCTAAGGATTCACTCAACATGCAACGACGAAATTTTTTTTTGCTCTTCGGCACAGCCTGCCTTCTTTTGCTTGCAGTCGCGATGCCTTTAGAGGGCAACGAGCCGCCTGCCTCGGAACCAGACAATCAATCCGGTTGGAAGGCCGTCGGATATTTTTACAAGCATGGACAACCCGATGTGATTGCTAGATCAAACTGCCTGAAAACGGAGATGGATGCCATGACCTGCGTTTACAACTTCGATGCAGGCCCAGACTTTGCGATCTACTCGATTGACTTGATGACCTGCTTGGGCCCACGTGACGAGTGCGAAATCATCGATCCCTCATTCGCGGACCAAAAAGGACCTGCAGCGAAGAGCGGAAACAAGCCATGGGAATCCGCAAAATGGAAAATTGAGATTCTGGCAACCAAAAACAACAAACGCTTTCGCTTTACGGCCCCAGTCAGAACTCAGCGATCGTTTATGAATCTGACCGCTGAAATCAATACCGAAGTCGATCGCCGCCAAGCAAGTGGATTCACCGTCACCTCGGTCCAGGCCTATCGCCTGTTCCCCAAAGCCCAATAACCGCCTGACGAAGTCTTTCGGGTTCCTAACGGTCATCAAGATCAATCAAGAATCGCCTCTTCTCCTGATCACTGAGCTCACGGTTCTTGATCCCTAACAAATTATCCGACGGCCGCACCGGAAACCTTCGATTCAGATTCGGCTTGCAAGGGATATCAACAGACGCCAGCTTGCCCTGACCGACAAATGGCCGCAACTTGTGCCTTTGCTCCAACTCCCAATTGCACCCCAGAACCTCAAACCATTGTGTGAATTCTGGATATCTCCAAATGCTCGTCCGAGTCCCCGTGGCGATGAGCAAGAATTCACCATCGGGACAAAACTGCGCAAACTGACAGTTTTTCTGATTGCGCAACTCACTCTCCAAAACGACTTCTCCATCGGCAACGCTGTAAGTCAACACGATCCCATCATCCTCTCCCGGCGACGCAGCGATGACAATGCGATTGCCCTCGGCATTGAAATGGGCAGTGGAGACGGGAAACTCGCCATTGATTCGCTGACAGTGCCCTGACTTGACGTCAACTAAAAACACCTCATTGGCAGCTTGCTCAAGCTCGCTGTCCCAGGGAACCACCAGCATCCACTTTCCATCGGAAGAGTACTCCACCCATTCTACATGTGCAGATGGCAACTCCGGTGTTTCGATCGCACCATCGCTTACACGAACGGATCGCAAACCATGATCAGCCGACACCGCCAACAGAGTCTCACCGTGTGGATGCAAGGTGAGATGCTTGATGGTGCTATCAAACAGGGACAGCTTGCGCTGCCTTGCCTGCTGCCCGAAGCGGAGATTCAGATCCCAAAGGCAACAGGAACCGTCCTCAGCCCCGGTCGCGAGCAGGGAACTATCTGCCGATAGACTTGATGCGGAGATCGACGCGCCATGAACCAGACGAGTAACTGGAATTCCATTCTTCGCCTTCCATAGACAAATTGCCCCGTCCCTCGACACAGTGATCGAATCCTGCGAATCAGAGAGTTGAAAACACCGACTGACAAGTTTTCCGTGACCTACAGCAGCGAAGCTTTCTTCACGATCATCTGGATCCATCCACTGAACGCCGAATCGTTTGCACTGGAACAGCAATCGGCCAGATGAGTCAATGGATTTCAACGCGAGATAATTCGCATTCGGAATGTCGATGCGTTGCAACTGCTCGCGTTTCTTTCGATGCCAAAGCGTGAGTGCAGGGCTGTCAGCCACCCGAGGCTCACCTGACTGCTGACCATCAACAAGACCTTCGTCATCAAGGTCACCGCGTTGACTCCCATGTTCACGAATCAGCCAAAAACGCGTTCCACCAGGTTCGTAAGATCCGAAATCAAACCTTTGCTCGGTCACATCGAACCATTGATCTTCAAGGTACCGATAGATTTTCACCCCCGCTGCGCCAAGACCGACCAATAGCTCGGCCTCCTCTGGATGATGTGCGGCAAACTCCAGTCCAGTACAACGCTCGCCCGCCAATGCCTCTCCCGTCTCGGTCGATAGAACCTCCAACGAACGATTCGCTTCAGGATCGACCACGATTAAATGAGAACCATCGTCGCTTAAACACTCCAGGAGTTTCGATTGCAAAGGAAGCGGATCGTCCAGCAGTGGTTCAAGGGTATCCGTGCGGTAGAGCTGAAGATCGCCCAGCCTATCTTTGATGGCGACAATGTTTCCGTTTGAAGAAAAGATTGACTCGGCGACTTCATCGCCCAATTCCAGATGCGCAGCAAGCTCCCCAGTGATCGCATCCCACACCTGGAGTTCTCCAGCCGCCTCGACAAGCGTGAAAAGCCTCGCACCACTAGAACGGAATGTCATCCTGACATTTTGAGCATGATGCATCGGAATCAATACATGATCACTGGAATCCCATCGCACGAGTGTAAGCTCTTTCCCAGAGGAATGGATTGCAGCCGTTTTCCCTTCTAGATTGAGTACAACGCTCGAAGGCGGCCCCGCGAATTGAATGGTTCGTTCCAATTCAATTCCTGAATCCCGTCGACGCCATGTCCCCTTATTATCCTCGCATATTAAGGTCGCCTCTGAATTGGATCCAGCACTTGCAAATGCGTGTGCTGAAAAAAAAGTGGCTGGACTAGCTTGCTTGGGGTCAACAAGCAAGCCATCGGCCTTCTCAACAAGCATTAAGCGATGCGTCCCAGAGGGCTGCCTATCGAAAACCGTCTGACTATGCCTGGACCAATTATCTTTTCGCGTGCGGCGATGAGCCCCGTTCTGTGTCCGCCAAAGCCTGACCCTTCCATCGAGACATGCCACTGCCAAGTACTTTGAATCGGGATCAAACGCGAAAGCTCCAACCTGTTCACCGCACGAGAACATTGTGATCATTTTCCCCATACCGACATCCCAAAGCTGCACCTGCTGAAAGTCGACAATCGACTGAAAGGCAACTAATCGCCCATCCGGAGAAACGCTTTGAGCAATGGCCATTTTGGCCGGAATGCACTCAGTCTCTTGCATGCCTCTAGCATTGAAGCACTTAATCTGCTGGGCAAACTCTCCACTGACCCCCGACGCAAGGACTTTGTCACCGTGCAAGAAGAACTCCAATTTCCGCGCATCTTTCACCTTGGTTCTGGTCGGATGATCAATCGCGGCCAGGTCCCATAATGCGACATCCCCTGAGTTGACTGCACCGATTACAAGGCGTTGACCATCATGGCTCATGGTGACTGGATCAAGCGGGAGCATGGCCGGGTTTAGACCGCGCTGATCCCAACACTTCAACCGACAGATCTCAGCCTCCATTCCTCTGTCCCAGATTCTCACGACACCATCAATTGTCGCCGTGTAGAACCGCTTGCCATTGCCACAAAACCCTGCGCAAAACACAGTCTCGCCCAGTCCCATGTACGCTTGCAGCAAGTCACCAGACGTGGAAAACACACCAACTCGATGATCAGTCATTGGCAGGATAACCTCAGCCCCGTTTGGACTGAAGACGCTCGCTCGTGCAACGAGCAATCTTGAATCTTTGAACGCAACCGAGCCTCCCTTCTCCCCTAAGCGATAAAGTATTGCCTCCGACGCTGACTGCAGATTCGTCGTTTGATTATTCGGCATCCCAACGGACACTCCGGTGGCCGCTAACAATTCTCGATCACTGGGGCTAAAGCATACTGACGTTAATGTCTTGTGATGCTTGAAACGCTGCACCACTTGTTCACTTGAGACATCCCAAAGGATCGCTGCATCAATATCAGACGCGAGGCTATTGGAATGTGAATTCCCGGCAGGACGACTGCTGCTCCCGTTAGCACAGCTAATGACTTGCGTTCCCGCATGGTTGAATGTCAAAAAACCGACAGCCTGTTGTGCCGGGCTTGCTTGCCGCACACCGCGCGAGTTGGGCACTTCAAGCACCTTCAACTCATGCACCGCGTCCAAAGCTTGAATCGCCGCCCGATTGGTTTCCAAGCCGGGGTAGAAAACACAAGCAGCTTGAGCGAGGCTTAGCGCAAGATTGGGGTCATGTTGGAGTTGCTGTGAGGAAACGGTCGCAATGCGCAAACCGACTTCACGTTTGTTGGCTTGCGTCAACTCTGCGTTTGAGGCTTCCAAAAGTTCATTTGACTTGGCCAACTCAACACTCTTTTCCTGCTCTCGCCACAGTGCTTGATCGGCTTTGCCGCGTTCATTGATCGAAATCACCGCTGTGACCACCGAAGCGATGCACAAGACCAACGCAACGACACCAACGGAGATCAGATGTGAGGGATTGGCACGCATCCAGTATCCGGCGCGTTCAATCAAAGAGGGTGGGCGGATGGTCAGTGGCTTGCCAGCCAGAAAAAGCTGCAGCTCTTCTTCCATTTCCTTAGCGGACTGAAACCTCTGATTGGGATCCTTGGCCATTGCCTTGGTCACAATGGTTTCCAGATCCCTGGGCACCATTGAATCAATCTGACGAATGGCCTCCGGCTCATCAAACTGAATCGCACGCAGGATTTCTTTGATGTCACTGCCCGGAATCGCACGACGCAAGACAAGCAATTCGTAAAGCGTCAGGCCGAATGAATAGATATCCGAACGATGATCCACCATCACTCGGTTACTGCCCATCGCCTGCTCGGGACTCATGTAGGCGTACGTCCCCACCAGACCTCCTGGAATCGTATGCGCTGTCCGATCCTGCATCATTGCCAAGCCAAAATCGGTCAGCCAAGCATCACCATCGCTATCGAGCAATAGGTTGGCCGGCTTGATGTCGCGGTGAATCA
Source organism: Stieleria bergensis (assembly GCA_007745635.1). Taxonomy (GTDB): domain Bacteria; phylum Planctomycetota; class Planctomycetia; order Pirellulales; family Pirellulaceae; genus Stieleria; species Stieleria bergensis. Next base: position 2,171,995 of record CP036272.1, on the reverse strand, counting down.
GCCCTTGCTCGTGAACGTGCTGCAACGCCTGACAGATTTGAATCGCCATCCGCACAAAGTGCTTTAGAAACAGCGAATTACAGATCGTGCCCTCCTGAGCAATCTGATCAAGGACAATGTCGGACGCTAAGGTCTCGCCCTTGGACCAACCAGAGCTGGAACGTGATACAGAGCCATGCTTAGAATCCGCTCTCACTTTTGCTTTTGCTTTTGCTTTTGCCAGCTGCTCGCTGGGAACGGCACCCTGAGTTGGCTGGTGGTTGCCACCCTGGACCACTTTTGTCTCATCAGATTGTCCGACCGAGTTGACCGCATCGCGCAAGGTAAGCACCAACTGACTCAAGTTGGCTCCTTGAATCAGCTTCATCACATAATAATGAACGCCACCATATTCGCCAAACTGATAAACCGGAACAATGTGCCGGTGTTCAAGCTGAGCAACCGCCTCGACCTCCATTCGGAATCGCTTCAAAGCGCGCTCGTCAATTTCCCCGTCAGCCCGAATGGTCTTAATCGCCAATCGACGATTGCCCATTCCTTTCTGAGCAGCTTCATAGACGATCCCCATACCGCCTTCGCCGAGCTTGCGAATGAGAATGTATTCGCCGAAATCCAACGGACATCGACTTGATCGCATCGACAACTCCGGACCTTCTGCGTCCCCATTTCCGCGAGTATAATCGGCTGTGCTGGGCGCAGCTTCCTGCGTCTGACCAGCGAGTCGCTTGTCATCTCCCGGGGAATCAGGCTGCTGGCCATGCTCCGCTCGCAGCGTCTTTTCGAGCTCTATCAGACGCTGCAAGAAGTCATCACCCTGCCCAGCGTAAGCCTGGGCAAAGTCGTCAACCTTGGGCTCTTCGCCTGCCCGAAATCGAGCTTCAAACTCCCTCAGCAGCCCCTCACTGTGACGACCATCATCAGGAGAGGAAGAGGTTGCGTTCTGCTCAGAGACCATCGCGATTACATTTGCTGCACGTTCCAACTTGCCCAACACCTTCTGGCGTTGATCCGACAACGTCATTCTACCCGTTGTCGTGCGGAATTTGTCGTCACTGCAAACCGATTCCCCAGAACCTTCAGTCGTCTCTTAGAACCCGTTCCAACGCCATGGATTCCGCCCCTAGCAACCGGCGAGTCACGGCGCGTTCTCACGGGACACTTCGATGGCCGCCTGCAACTTGTCGGCCAGTGACGTGACCACGTCTGTGTAGGCAACTTCATCGGCAACATTCGTATTCTCGCCGGGATCCTGCTGGTGGTCGTACAACATATGCCCCGTCACTTGGCCATTCTTTGACCGATACTGAGTGTACCGATAGCGATCGGTGCGAATCGTATCACCGCTACCAAACCGGCTGACCGCCTGGTCTTTGACGCCCGATTGGGGATCCTTCATGATGGCCGTTAGTGAGTGACCTTGCAGATGACCAGGCAATGGCAACCCGGCCAACTCACACAGGGTGGGGTAAATGTCGATGAACTCGACCAGCGAAGAAGACGCCGTGCCAGAGGTGAATTTCATGGAGTCCGGGGCGACAAAGATCAGCGGCGAATGCAGGGACGTTTCAAAACAACTGTGCTTGCACCACAGGGTGTGTTCACCAAGGTTCCAGCCATGATCTCCCCAAAGAACAATGATCGTATTCTCCGCCAAACCAAGCTCGTCAAACGCCTCCAGGACTCGCCCCAAGTTGGCATCGGTATAGCTGGTCGCGGCGCGGTAGCCACGAATCAACTCACGTGCTTTGTCCTCCGAAAGCAGGCCAGTTCTGGGAATGTCTGAATACGCACGCAGCTCACCAGAATTGTGCACGGCGCCCGATGGAGCGTTTTTGGGTGGAAAGTAATTCCCAGGCAAACGCACATCGCTGGCTGGATACTTTTCGAAATAGCGTCCCGGAGCGACAAAGGGCAAGTGAGGCTTGGTGAAGCCAACGGCAAAGAAAAACGGCTGCTCAGGTTGCTGGGCCAATTCCCTGAGTCGCTCAATCGCTTCATTGGCAATCACACCATCGGTATAGGTTTCGTCGGGCACATCGCCACCGTCTTCCCACGAAGGACCACGTGTTCGGCCTTTCTTGTCTTTGACCTGAGCGTTCAGCGCTGCTGAGGTGACATACCGCTTGGCCGAAGGTCGACGAGGACGCTCGCTCCAGCCATCCAAACTATCCGCTGGGTGATGGAAGACCTTGCCCAGCGAAAGTGTCCGGTATCCGTTCGCTTTGAAGTGCGTGTTCAGTGTGGTCACACCAGCAGCCTCTTGATCGGCTCGCGAAGTGTAGGTAATGAAGCGATCCCTGGCGGGCCGAACCCCAGTCATCAAGGACGCCCGCGACGCACCACAGGTCGGAACCATGCAATAGGCACGATCGAAGCGAACGCCGCGCTTGGCCAATCTATCAATGTTGGGCGTCACCATTTGGTCGGCGCCAAAGCTGGTGATCTCGGGACGCAAATCATCCACCGCAATGAACAACACATTGGGGCGTGAGTTCGACGGCCGATCGGCGGAGCAGGGAAGGGCGAGCAACAGCGCAATCGCAAGGCCGCGTGCCTGCGAACAGAAAGTCAATTTGGGCATGTTCATGGCAAAATCAAAGCGAATGTTTTTCGGGAACTCAGTCCACTGTACACCAACGCCCCAAAACAAGAAGCCCACACCCCAGACGCGTTGGACGAATGCTCTACCTATCGGTTTCGGCACCAACCACCGGCCTTCTGCCGCAACAAAAACCATCACCCTGAACGCCTGGCGCTCTCACGCGCCGACGGACATCTTTCCACCGCCTAAACGATCGCTCCGCTGGCACTGGCTTCCCTGGCACTGGCTCCGCTGGCGTATGTCTCTCTGGCAATTTCTTAATCGGTACGGTTTAATAGAGCCTCGTCCATTGTGCTGCCCCCACGGCTTGTTTTCCCTGGGGCGTCGTAAACTCCCAGGTGCGTTGCAAACTCCCAGGTGCGTTGATGAATGAAACCGAGATCCAGAAAATGTGTGACAAGCTAGGCGTGCCGAATGCGCCGCTTGTTGAATCAGGAATCCGGACCACGCTAAAGTTCTTTCGTGATGTGATTTGGGAAGATCCCTTTCAGTGGTGTGACTACATTCGCGGCATTGACTTTCATAAGCCCGTCTATGTCGACCATCTTCTTGCAGGAACGCGACTGTCGCGGCATACAAGTTTATCGCCGGGGCGAGACAAGCCTTTTGTTTACTACACCAAACCTGGGACCTCACCGTTCAGGACAGGAACGAGCTTCGAAGAGTCCGAGTACGAATTATTCGAAGTACCGCAGTCCATTGGCTCGCCGATCGACGCCCTGGTGTCTTACGCCTCGGGCATCAAGTTTCACCCCGGCGATCGAGTCTCGCGTTTGGGCGGCGGCCTGCAGTACATCCTGTCCCATGAAGACTCAAAACAGCTGATCAAGCTTGAGCGGACAGCGACATAGGGTACCGTGCCAGCACGCAACGATTGCGTGGGTCGGATGCCGTGCCAGCACGGCACCATCAAACCGTAGGGTGCCGTGCTTGCCATCAGTCGCGTTGGCGGACGGTGGTCTAGTTTCGATTGGCTTGCCGATCAATCGAAATCAATTCCGCAATCATCCTGTCACAGATTAAGCGCGAATTCTTGTCCGACGAGTTGGTTGCAACCATGAACGTGCGATTCAGCTTCGGTGCTACCCAAACAACTGCGTACCACATGGTGTTGCTGCCGCTGTGCGTCTGCGTTGGCCCTTCCGCCCAGGTGCGCTGCAAAACGTTCCAGCCTCCGGCATACTGACCGCTGGGTTCGATCAACTTGTCCAGATTTTGCTGCGATAACAGACGCGACCGATTCTGAGGCAGATGCAGGGCGGTAAACTTCGCCCAATCCGCCAACGTGCAGTGAACTCGACCAGCCGGGCCAAGCGCTTCGGCGTTATCAAATTGCCGTGCCTGCCAGTCACCATTGGATCGACTGTGCCCCCAAGGCTGATCAACCTTGCCTTTCGTCCCCGGCGGACCGAAGCTGGCCGAACGCATCCCCAATGGCTTGAACAAGCGTTCATCGATCAACGATTCCCAGGTGGATCCCGTCATTCGTTCAGCCATACAGCCGGCAACCATGTAGCCGAGATTGGAATACAGGTACTTGCCAACGCTCCCGGCCGGAGGGGCTTGAAGATTGTCTTTCATGATCGCTAGGCGACGCGCTGTAATGTCCTTGTCACGATGCACCCACCAATCGCTGGCGTTGGCTGGCAGTCCTGCACGATGTGTCACCAATTGCCAGAGCGTCACATCGTGGTACTGATCATGCAGGTCGCGCTTTAGCTCCGGAAACACTTGGACCAGCCGCGTGTTCCAGCTGAGCGTTCCATCAGAAACCAATGTCGCCAACACCGCACAGGTCATCGCTTTGGTGCAAGAGCCAAGGTGAACGAGATCGCGAGCAGTGATCGGCACATCCGCCCCCTGCTTGCGAACACCCGCCGCCCCAATCGCGATGACGCCTTGAGCATCACCGATGGCAGCGATCATACCGGGGAGTTTCTCCTTCGCAACGACATCGGAAACAGCACGCTGAATGTTTTGGCTGGAGCGATTTTCGCCGGTTTGATTCGCCCACCCCACGTGAGCCAGTGTGGCAAAGCAGAACGCCAGAAAATGCCGGATCGTACGGTTCACAGTCATCAATCTCACCCTCAGTGGCGATCAGTTGATTAAGTAAAGGTATTTGCGAGTGAGAAAGGCTGCGCAAAACAAGTTCGTCAACGAGTCCATGGTATCCGATCTGACGGTGATCGTCGCAACAAACCGGCAACGCCAGAGGCGATGAGATGCACGAGTCGCTTGGCGCAAAGAAAAAGGACTCGTGGATGACCACGAGTCCTTGAGCATTCCCGGATAAACCAGGGAATAGGGCTGACAGGAGTCGAACCTGCACTTCCGAAGAAACTGGAACCTAAATCCAGCGCGTCTGCCAGTTCCGCCACAGCCCCGCTGTGTTGTCCGCGCGATTGTATCTGCGCGTTGATGGTGAGCGACTCTGCTCTTGAACAGAATCGCCCATTGACCAGAGATCAGTGACGTTCATCCAACTGATCTCGACCGTTCTGGTTTGATCAGGAAGCGGTTGCTTCTTCGCTGGCAGTCGGCACAACCCAGACTTTGAGAGCCGCGTCGACTTCACTGTGCAAGTGAATCTTGACGGTGTACAAGCCGAGTTCACGCAGAGGTCCTTCCAAACGGATTTGGTCGGTGGCCAGAGTGAAGCCAGCTTCTTTCAAAGAAGCGATGATTTCCGAAGCCCCAACGCTGCCGTACAAATGACCTTCGTCGTTGGCGTTGGCTTCGATGGTGATCGACTGCTTGCCCAGTTCGTTGGCCAGATCCTGGTAGCTCTTGAGCTTTTCCAGTTCCAAAGCACGCAACTTTTCGCGGTGCTTTTCGACCATCCGCTTGTGGTGCTCGGTAGCAATCGTGGCCATGCCTTGTGGCAACAGGTAGTTGCGTGCATAACCCGGCTTAACTTCAATGATCTCGCCCTGCTTGCCAAGGTGCTCCACATTGTGGATCAGCAGCAATTGGATTCCGCCGTTCTCTCCTTTTGGAAGGCGCTTGTAAGGGCGTTTGATGGTGCGACCGTTGCGTGGCATCTTCTTGCTCAGACAAATTTTAAGGTGTAAACAGTGCTGCTTGGCCCGCATTCCAGCCTGACTGGAACGCCGAGACAACCCGATCGCCTCACAGGTTTGGTGGCGAAAGGGGCCGTAATCGGAGTCCTCCGATGCCAGCACTGATTCTCGTAATCGTATATCGTTGTACGTTTATTCTTAACGGCAATTTTTCAGCCCGCTAAGTATCACGACAAATGGCGAACCGTCCAACCCAAATTCGCCACTTCCCGAGACTAGTTTTTTCGCGGCCTGCAAATGTTCGCAGGCCACCCAGAGCGATCCGTCCACGCGATCGGTTAGAACGGGATGTTGGAATCGCCGTAACTGCCTGATCCGCTGGGCCCTGCCTCGGGCATCCCGGCATTGGAGCGTTCTCCACCGCCGTATTGGTTGGAACCCGTGTTGTAGGACTCACCGCCACCATAGGACTCTTGAACCGCACCCGCTGCTTGTGCCGGTGAGGCTCCTGCCGAGCTACCACCGCCACCGCGAGAGCCCAGCATTTGCATTTTTTCACAGATCACGCGTAGCTTGCTGCGTTTTTGACCATCGGTCTCCCAACGGTCCAGCTTCAAGCGACCCTCGATCAAAACCGGCGAGCCTTTGCCAAGGTACTCGCTGGCGACTTCAGCATTGCGGCCCCAGAGGGTGACATCCACAAACGTGGCTTCGTCAACCCAAGCGCCTTCGCTGTTTTTTCTGCGATCGTTCACCGCGACGGTGACATCGGCAACCGGAGTTCCACTCGGGATAGCCTTCACTTCGACATCGCGGGTCAAATTCCCGACCAAAATGACTCGATTAAAACTCGCCATGGCATCAATTTACGTTTGAGAAAGGATTTTCCAAGCTGCCTTGAGCCCCAACGATTCCGATTAGGGCAACAAGGCAAACGCCCATCATACGCAAATTATCTGATCGAACCAGACACAGCAGGTCAATCCAGAGAAACCATTTTGTCCGAATTTAAATGGAGCTTATTTGTCGCCAGACTCGGCGGCTGCCTCTCCGCCACCTTCCGCAGGTGCTGCTGGGGCCTCTGCTTCGGCAGCAGCACTGCTGGTCACAGGACCACCACCACGAGCGTTTTCGAGGATCGGCTCGACCAAACGGGGGTCGATTTTCAGAGTCATCTGACGCAGAACAGGCTCGCAAAGCTGGAACGCGCGGTCCAGTTTGGGCATGTCAACGCCTTCCATCTCGAAGTAAGTCAACCAGTAGGTCCCTTTTTGGTGCCCGTCGATTGGATAAGCAAGCTTTTGCTCCATCCACAAACGGTTGACTTCAACCTTGCCACCACTCTCGGTGACGATGTCAGCGATTTGCTTGCTGACTCCGCCGGGATCGCGGGCGTAATGGTTGCTATCCAGGATGCACAGGGTTTCGTAGGTGCTTTTGGCCACGTCTTTTCTTCTTCTTAAGTGGGACGCGTCGGGCATTGAAACAGCGACGGTGCAATCGTCACGGCATCAAAGTATCGACGAGTCGGCCAGGGAAATGAAACGTTCAGCTTTCGCTGCGTGATTCGTTGTTACGTCGCCGCGGCCGCCGAAATGCAACTTCAGCAACGATGGCAACACTGCGATTTGCCCCACCGGCGAACCGTCGTCGCTGATGGCTACAAATCATTCGACCTCAACCGTCGCTTTTCGCGGCATCAGTTTTGGCCGTGTTCTCCGGATCCGCCTTTTTCGCCGACTCGCTTGATCGAATGGGCTTGCGTGGCTTTGCCGGTTTATCCTTCTTGGGTTCACCGTTGTAGCGACTCATTGTCAAGTCAACTCCATCGGTGACGAAGCTGATCGCAGCCTTGGCAGCCAACGTTGTGACTGGCTCGATCAACTCCAATTCCGGCTTGTTCCATTTACCCAAGACGTAATCAGTGACCTGCCAACCTTCGGGCGGTCGACCGATGCCGACTTTTAAGCGAGCAAACTGGTCCGAACCGAGGTGCCGAATGATGTCTTTGAGTCCGTTCTGGCCACCGGCAGTGCCGCGGGCCCGGATTCGCAGTTTACCGCTTGCGAGATTCAAGTCGTCGCAAACGATCAACACATCCGACAGTTCTAGCTTGTAAAAGTCCAGGGCTTTGCGAACGCTCTGACCACTGGCATTCATGTATGTGTGAGGACAAAGGATCGCGACCTTCTCCCCTCCGATATTGCATTCGGCAAACTCACCTTCAAAGCGAGCCCGAACAGCCGATGCCCTGGACAGCACAGCAAATTTCTCAGCCACCCAGAACCCGACGTTGTGCCTGGTCTGCTCGTACTTCTTGCCTGGATTCCCCAGCCCGACGATCAATTTCATTTTCGTCTACTCGGCGAGCGGTTCCGCATCAAAGTCGAGACACAGGCCGGTGATCGCCCAACGAAGACCATGCGGCCTCGGGCACCACCAAGCCGACTACTCGGCTGCTTCTTCTTCGCCAGCAGTCTTACCACGCATGCCTTTCGGCTTTTCAATGTGATAAACGACTGTTTCAGGCGAAGTGACCAACGAAACGTTTTCTGGCAAAACCAAGTCACCGGCGGTGCGGTTTTCGCCAGCGGCAACAGCCGTCACTTGCAGCACGATCGCTTCAGGGATTGCCACAGCAGGGCACTCCACTTCCACTTCATGACCGGACTCGATCACGATGCCACCTTGCTTCGCCCCAGCAGGTTCACCCTTGAACTGAATCGAAACCGTGACGGTCACGCGCTCATTCAAGTCAACACGCTGCAGGTCGATGTGCAGGACATCAATGCCCAACGGGTCGAATTGCAGATCGCTGACCAGAGCGGTCTCGTTCACAGCACCTTGCAGTTCAACGATTTTGCTGTGGTGACGAATGATTGAATCGACGGACTTTTGAGTCAGCGTCAAATGTTCGTTACCTTGTTTGTGCCCATAGAGCACTGCCGGAACTTGACCGGTTTTTCGGAGTCGACGAGAAGCCGAGGTACCCATGGTGCCCTCACGACGTTCGACTTGTACCACTTCCGCCATCGCGGATCACCTTGACATCATTGGATGGTTTTTGTTTGTTTTGACCGACGTGGAACCACAACATCGCTGGCTCCACAGATTCGGCACCGCCGCTACATCATCGGCGAAACGGTTAAGTATCCCGGTCAAATCATTCTCTGCAAGCCCAAACACCGCCTTGGAGCACGGTGGGGTGCGGAGTTGGCAGTGGCTCGCAGCAATTGCCCCCTGATCGCCTCAGCAGAGCCTCCACCGCGGGCCGCCGGTGAAGCCTCGACCGCAGATTCCATGTCCCAGCAGCCATGCCCCAGCAAACGGGGAGACGGCAGCCGGGCCGCGCCGACTAACGGAAACCTCCATCAGCAGCTATGCTTGGCCATCGAAAAGGCAGCGAATTGGGATCGCCTCCAGTTTGCTAGCTCTCATGATCAGGCCTCAGCCAGCAGACTGCCGTCAGCGATGACCCAAACCTCATTTGTTCCCACCACCAGCGAGCCCGGCACCGGACTTGTCACTTTCCTGGGCACCGGCACCAGCGTCGGCGTGCCGACGATCGGCTGCAATTGCTCGGTCTGCCAGGGTGGTCACCCCAAAAACCAACGCACACGCTGCGCGATCACGGTGCGATTGCCTGCGGGAACCTTGCTGATCGACACGCCGCCGGATCTGCGCACGCAATTGCTGCGTGAACGCATCGGACTGATCCACGCGGTCGTGTTTACTCACGAACATGCCGACCACATCTTTGGGCTCGACGACCTGCGTCTGTTCCCGTTTCGGCTGGAACATGCTGTTCCCTTGTTTTGCACCGAAGTGGTCGAAGAAGTGATCCGCCGCGCGTATGCCTATGCCTTTAGCGAGCGCGAAGACACCCACCCCGGCGCCACACCGAAACTGCAGTTCCAGCGAATTGATCCGCAACCCTTCGAGGTCCTGCAGACTCAGCTGACACCGATTCCGATGAAGCACGGCCCGCACTTTGAGGTGTTTGGCTTTCGCATCGGCGACTTTGCCTATTGCACCGACGGCAACGGATTCAGCGACGAATCGATCGATCGGCTGCGAGGCGTGCAAACCTTGGTGCTCGGCGCGCTGCGAGAGGAGCCGCACCCGACCCACATGAGCGTCGACCAGGCCATCGAGATCGCCCAGCAAGTCGGCGCCCCACGCACTTTGCTAACCCACACCAGCCACAAACTGGACTACGACGAGACCATGCAGCGGTTACCTGCCGGCATCGAGATGGCATTCGACGGGCAGCAAGTCGAAATCAGCTTGTAGTCACCGCTCCCACAACCCGCCAGAGCTGCCAGCAAACGACCTGCCAGGCACCCCAATTGGTCGCCAAGCGTCTGCGTCTGCGTCTGACAGACAAAGCGTCCTACATTCCGGCGGCGAATTACACTATACTCTTTCTTCCCCCGGCGCGACGCCCTTCCTTTCTGCGCGCCCGATCTTCCCCGCTCCCCGCCCGAACTAAATTCCCTCTATGTCTTCGTTGTCGAAATCAGAGCGCTACAACGCTCGTCTTGGACTTTGGCTGTTCGCAATTTACTTGGCTTTGTACTTGGGGTTCGTTTTCCTCAATGCATTTTCAGCGTCCACCATGGAACAACCCATGATCGCCGGACTGAACCTGGCAATCATCTATGGCTTTGCCTTAATCCTCGGAGCACTCGTGATGGCGCTACTGTATGGGCTGCTTTGCCGATCAGAAGCTGCGCCAGATAAAACCGATTCGCCCGAGGAGGCTGGACAGTGATTTACGACCCAGCACTCTCTGCGATCATTATCTTCTTTGCGTTTGTCGGTGGAGCACTTGGGCTGAGCTTCTTCCTGGGACGCAAAGCCAAATCCAGCGAAGGTTACTTTGCTGCCCACGGACAGATCCCTTGGTTTGTCAATGGCATCGCCTTTGCCGGCGATTATCTGTCGGCAGCGTCGTTCCTGGGCATCTGCGGGATGATTGCCTTTTACGGCTACGATGGCTTTCTGTATTCCATCGGTTTCCTGGCAGGCTGGATTGTCGCCTTGTTTGTCATCGCAGAACCAATGAAGCGACTGGGGCGATTCACGTTTGCCGATGCACTGGACGCCAAGTTTGATTCTCGCGGAATTAAAGGGGCCGCAGGTGTGAGCACGCTGATCGTCAGTGTGTTTTACTTGATCCCGCAAATGGTTGGCGCCGGTTCACTGATCAAGCCGCTGCTGGGCTTTCCGCACTGGGCGGGCGTGGTCATCGTTGGCGGAGTCGTGATCATGATTGTCGTCACCGCAGGGATGGTTTCCACGACCTGGGTCCAGTTCTTGAAAGGATCGCTGCTGGTGGTCTTTAGCACCCTCCTGGTGTTTCTGCTGCTACAGCGCGGCTTCAATGCGGAACCCGATGCCTTTGCAACCATCGGCCCACTTTCCGCCGACCAGCTGAACGAATCGACCATCGGCGATCGAGCCGTGATCCAGCCGACCAATGGCTGGCAAGAACACCAGGAATTCATCCGCCTGGAAAGAGACGATGACAAAGGCTTTGACATTTTCCATGTCCAGGAAACCGAAGACGACGATCAGTACATCTTGCGACAGGCACAAGCGGTTCGCGAGGTCGATCAAACGCTTTTGATCGACGGCTCTCCGCTGGGGACCGAACCCAATCAGAAACAACTGCAGCCCGTTGGCACGGTCAGCAAGCTCCCTGGAGACGAAACAAGCAGCGGCCCTCAAGGCCCGATCGAGTTTTTCAATACCATTCGTGACAGCGAAATTGTGCTGTGGCGCAACAAGACGGTGCTTCACGAAGATGGCACGAAGACCGCCGTGCACTACCAAAAGCTCACGCCGGGAAATGAAGTCCTGCGACCGGGTGAACACAAGAAGTTCGCCGGCATTCGTAAGCCAGAATTCTTTGGCAAGCTGAACTTCCTCTCGTTGATGCTGGCACTGTTCTGCGGCACCGCTTCGCTGCCGCATATTTTGATCCGCTACTACACGGTAAAAGACGGCGCTGCGGCTCGCAAAAGCACGATTGTCGGCATCGCCAGCATTGGCTTCTTCTATGTCTTAACGCTGTACATCGGCTTGGGTGCGATGACCAGTGGAGCCATGGACTTGACGGACACCAACATGGCCGCGCCCTTGCTGGCGCGGAGCATCAGCACCTTGCTGTTTGCGATCATCTCGGCAATTGCGTTCACAACCGTTCTGGGAACCGTCAGCGGACTGATCCTGGCCAGCAGTGGCGCGGTTGCTCACGACCTGATGGTTGGCGTGATGGGCATCAAGATGACGGAAACCCAAAAGGTTCGCGTCGCAAAGATTGCCGCCGTTGTTGTAGGCATCATTGCAATCGTGCTGGGCATTCTGTTCAAAGAACTCAACGTGGGCTACTTGGTTGGCTGGGCATTCAGCATTGCAGCGAGTGCTAACTTGCCCGCCCTGGTCATGTTGCTGTTCTGGAAAGGCACCACAAAGCAGGGCATCATTGCCAGTGTGACCGTGGGCATGCTGAGCTCGTTAGGCTGGATCCTGCTCTCCAGTGACACCTACAAAGGCGTCTATGGCTTGGACGAGTCACTCGCGCCAATGCCATTTAGCCAACCAGGGATCGTCACGATTCCACTGGCCTTTGTAACGCTGATCGTGGTTTCCTTGCTGACCAAACCGAAGCAACAGCCCAGCGAATAGCCAGCACGCGCCACAAAAGCACGCGCCAAGCAGCCTTTGCAACCACCGTTCAGGACAGCTTTGACATGACCAAAACGCTTTCGTCATTGCTCATGCTGATTCTGACTTGGACCTGCGTGGCCAATGCACAAACTGAATCCACTGATCCAGTCACTCGGTCCATCACCCGACTCGCGCAGGATGCCATCGAACGGGGCGATTGCCCCGGCGTGGTGATCCTGGCCGCGGACTCCAAGACGGTTCGGCACTGCGTTGTGCTTGGCAACCAGCAAAGCCAACCCCACGTCGTGCCCATGGGCCGGGATACCCTGTTTGACCTCGCATCGATCACTAAGCCCGTCGCCACTGCCACGGCCATCGCGCTGCTTCAACAGCAGGGCAAACTCAGCGACAGTGATCCAATCAGCAAACACCTGCCCGAGTTTACCGGCCAAGGCAAATCGCAAATCACCGTCAAGCAGTGCCTTCTGCATACCAGCGGCCTGACCCCTGACAATGAGTTAAGCGACTACAGCGACGACCAAGAGCAAAACTGGGACAATGTTTGCCGCCTTCCATTGCGATCGGCACCGGGCAGCACGTTCGCCTATTCCGATGTTGGGTTCATTGTGCTGGGAAAGCTAATTCAGCGCGTCAGTGGAATGGAACAGCAGGCCTTCGTGGCGCAGCATTTGTATCAACCGCTAAAAATGGCAGACACCCAATTCAATCCACCAGCGGAATTCAAAACAAGAATCGCTCCGACAGCGCCAGCGGGCGAAAGCTGGATCCACGGCCGAGTTCACGACCCGCGAGCGTTCCGCATGCGTGGCGTCGCTGGCCATGCCGGATTGTTTTCGACCGCAGATGACTTGGTCCTGCTGGGCCGCGAATTGATCGCCGCCAGCAAAGGGCAGGGCAAGGTGTTTGAAAAAGCAACGGTGCAGCGCATGTTCCAGCCCGTCAAACTCGATCGCGGCTCACGCAGCAGCGGCTGGGACCACTCGTCCCCTTATTCTAGCAATCGAGGAAACTCGCTCAGCGACGCCGCTGTTGGACACGGTGGCTTCACCGGAACGGTGCTGTGGATCGATCCCGAGAAAGACTTGATCTATGTTTTTCTCAGTTCGCGGATGCACCCCGACGGAAAAGGCGCCATCAATCGGCACGCCGGCAAGATTGCCACCCTGATCGGCGACAACTGGTAGTGCCAAACGGCAAGCGGGCAACTTGCTTGCCGAAGAAACTTGCTTGCCCGTCTGAACGCTACGAAGACGAACTGGATATCGATGAGCGTCTGCGGCGGCGACCTGATCGAGCAAACTTCTCGCGGGTTTGCTTGACGGCGTCGACCAATTGTTCGACTTCATCAAGCGTGTTGTAAAGATAGAAACTCGCTCGCGCTGTTGCCGTCAAACCCATGTGCTCGTGCAATGGCATGGCACAGTGATGGCCGGCCCGAACGGCGATGCCGCGCAGATTAAGCCACTGAGCAATGTCATGTGGATGCACTCCGTCGATCGTAAAACTGACGATGCCGGCTTTTTCACTTTGGCGTGGACCGAACAGATTTACACCTTCGACATCACGCAACTGTTGCTCAGCCGCGGCCGCCAAATCTCGCTCGTGCCTGGCAATTTCATTGAGCCCGGTATCTTGCAAGTACTGCAAGGCTCTGGCCAAACCAATCGCTTCGACGATCGGCGGTGTTCCAGCTTCGAATTTTTCCGGCAGCTCTGCTGATGTAAATCCATCAACGGTCACGCGGTCAATCATCGCTCCACCGCCCAAGAATGGTGGCATGGCCGCAAGCAGGGCTTCGCGGCCGTACAGGACACCGATCCCCGAAGGCCCGCAGACTTTATGTCCGCTAAAGATCACAAAGTCGGCGTCCCAATCTTGAACATCAATCGCTTGATGGGGTGCCGCCTGTGCAGCATCAACTAACACCGTGGCGCCGTTCTCCTTCGCTAGCTGCGCCCATTGCTGGACTGGAAAGACGGTGCCCAGCACGTTACTGGTTGCAGTGAAGGCAAACAACTTGGGCTGCAATCGCTGAAGCGCTTCGGCAACCGTCTCGGTATCAATGCTGTAGTCATCGTTGATCAGCAAGAATTCGACGCGACAGCCGACTCGCTCCGCAAGCTGGTGCCAGGGCACGATATTTGCGTGATGCTCACAGATCGTCAGCAGAATGGTGTCATCGGCCGTCACATGAGCATCGCCCCAGGACCTGGCCACCAAATTGATCGCCGCAGTGGTGCCTGAAGTGAAAATCACTTCGCGTTGCGAAGCAGCGTTCAAAAATTGCTGCGTCGTGACGCGAGCTGCCTCGTAGCCGGCCGTGGACTCTTCGCTTAACGTGTGAATCCCACGGTGCACATTGGCATAAAAGTTTTCGTAACAGTCCGTCATCGCATCGATGACAGACTGAGGCCGCTGAGAACTGGCGGCGTTATCGAGAAAGACTAACGGTTGATCACCCGGCAAACGACGCTTGAGGATTGGAAAGTCTTGGCGGATCGATTGAGGGTCCAAGGGCATAAATGGGGCTCAGTTTTCTTCGCTGAGACTGGGACCGCTGAAATGGGCCGCGTCGTCATCAGCTTCGTCTTCTTCCAGTGGAGAATGCAATGCAGATTGCAAGACGCGCCAGGGCAGCAAACAGCATTTCTGGCGATTGGGCGTTAACTGAGGACCGAACAATTCCAGCATCTGCTCGGCAGTGAAGTCCTTGACCTCTTCGGGCGTCTTGCCTTCCATCTCTTCCATCAGCATCGATGCGGAGGCCTGACTGATCACACAGCCATGGCCGTCAAAGAAAGCTTCTTCGACCTTCCCATCCCCAGCCAATCGCAACGAAACCTGAACCACGTCGCCGCAAAGCGGGTTCTTGCCCTCGTCGGCATGGGTCGCCGAGGCAAGTTCGCCGCGGTTGTACGGATCTTCGTAATGATCCAAAACGTGTTCTTCGTAGATGTCTTGTTCGCTAGGCATGGATGAACTGACGGAGGCCATGGCGGGTAAGAATGCAATCGAGACGAGAAAGTGGTGGAAATCGACGCTAATCATTAAACTCTACGCGCGTTGTGAAAAATCAGCAAGTCCCTTTTCCCCCGTGTTTTCCGGGTTTCCTAGCCGACCACCCCGTTGCTGATCCTAACGGAAAACTGACCGCCGCTATCGAGCGAGAAAGCGGCCTTATAGCCTGCGTTGCTGGCACGAAAACAACCGCCTTTTGAGAGCATGACCGTCGGTTGCCCCGATTCGCGGCCCGCCTGCCACTTGAGTGGGGGATGGCGGTCATTCGGATCAACGCTGTACGACGCAGGCCCGTCACGGCGCTGCGCCAAACGGGACTCTGGACTTGAACAATCAGCTGCCCGAACTACCGTCAGTGGTTCGACCGCCTACGCTCCGTCGTGCCCCACGACCAACAGCCAGCGCGAATCTGGCTTTGTCTTGCTCCCCCGTAGAACTGACCCTCGCTATGCCACGCGACTCGCACCCCCAACACGCTTCCCCACAGCTCAGCCACGCGTCCTCGGAACACAGCGACTGGCGGCCGAGCACCGACCGCCCCCTGAGCCGTCGCGTCGCGTTGGGCGCAGTGGCCGGTGGCCTGCTATCGCTATCGGGTTGCCCACTCGCGATCACACCGGTGGGGCCAGAATCTGAGCCCCCGCAACAGTCCGATCCTGAACTGACGACAGTCAAAGCCCTGGTCGATCAGGTGCTAGAAAAGGAGTACGCGACGCGCGGATTGTCGACAGCCCAGAACGGCGCCTGGCAAATCTTTCACGGCATCTTGGCCTACGGTGATCGCTTCATGGTCGACACCTCCGCAGGCACTCAGCCGGCACTGGAATACCTGCGGGCAGGTGGTTTCTGTAACGGCTTTGACCCTGTCATCGGTGACCCGCTGGAGAACACGAACGGGGACAGCACTCGTTACGGCTTGCGTGTCGACTTAGAACCAGAGACAAAGATCGGCCAGGGACACCGCGACCAATGGCTGGCAGTGATCTCACAAACGGGCTTGCCGTTAAGCACACCATGGATTGTCAACGAGTATGACTTTACGCTTGAAGACTGGATGCGTCAGGCGGAACAAGACATTCCCAGGAACCTTGAAAACGAATTTAGCTGGACCATGATTCCGTTGTCGATTTATCGACCGACAGACTATCGATGGAAAGCTCGCGACGGAAAGACATACAGTGTCGAATCGCTGCTCGATCATGAGTCCTCCGTCAGCCTGCAACAAAGCGCCTGCGGAGGTACTCACCGCTTGATCGGGATCGCCTCGACGCTGAACAAGCGTCGTGCAGAAGGGCAACCAATGACCGGTGTTTGGGAGTCGGCTCAGCGGCGTGTCGATCAGGGCGTGCAACTGGCCAAGGCCAATCAAAACCCCGATGGCTCCTACAGCTCAGCCTACATGCACCGCACGGGATGGTGTCGCGACCTGGGCGAAATGCTGGGCACAACCGGCCATGTGCTAGAGTTTTTGGCCATCGCGGCAGACGACGAAACGCTGCAATCACCCTGGGTGACGCGCGGCGTGGAACGCCTGTGCAATGTGCTGCAGGACTGCCAAGGAGTCGACATGGAGTGCGGTGTCTTGTATCACGCACTACACGGCCTAGTCGAATACCAGCGGCGGATGGCCTAGCCCTAGGTTGCCGCACTTGCACGCACCAGTGCCCCAGAAACGATGTGATTCCAAGCAATTGGTGCGTGCAAGCGCGGAACCCTACCGAAGCAATTGGTGCGTGCAAGCACCATCGCCGTCGAAAAGGCGGCTGATCGTGCCACTGGCAGTTCAACGACGCTCTAGGTGCTGCGGCCGCGCCATGTGACTTTGCGGCCCATCAACTGATTCAACAGCGCCTGCCACTGCAAGGCAACAAACATCGTGGTCGCGGGAACATGGCAAAACGCTCCGAACCAGGACTGCCGAAATTTGCCGGCAGCATAAAGACGTGGCACTTGCCCCATGATCACCGCCACCGCGGCGATCGCTAACGCCAACCACTGATGCGTTATCGCGGCAGCAATGACAACGCCAAGTGGCAACAAACTGCAGCCCAGCAACAGCACTGAAAAGACCAGGATCAATTTCGGCTGCGCGATCCCTTCGCTGGCGTTCTTCAACAGCCCGCGAGCCACTTGAGCCGCCCCTTCGTACATACGAACCTCCGCTAAGGCGGTGCCGTCAACGACATCACTCATCAGACCAGCGCTGCGATACGCCCTCGGCAACATGATGCCATCGTGACGAGAATTCCGAATGGCCTGGTGAGTGCCCGCCTGCCGATACGCTTCGGCGGTGGTCAAGAATAATTGCCCGCAGCCGGCGGCCAGACTGGGATCCGCCATCTGCCGCATTCGTTGTAACGGCAAGTAGCCCAGCAGGATGAAATGCATCATTGGGATCAGCCAATGCTCGGACCAACTGGCAGTGATTTGCCTGGGGAAAGCGCTCACCAAGCCCAGGTCATTGTCGGCCAGATAATGAGCCAATTTGGCCAAGGCATTGTTTGCCAGTCGCACATCGGCATCGATGAAGGCTAGGTGATCTTTGCTGGCGGCCTGAGCCAATTGAGAACAGGCGTATTGCTTGCCGTTCCAGCCATCCGGAAGCCCCTGTCCCTGTATCAGGTGAACCCGTTCGTCCTGCTGGCAGAAGGATTCAACGATCGCAGCAGTCTGATCTTCTGAGTTGTCATCCAAGACGATGACTTCCAAATCGATCGCTTCGCTGACCAACGCGGCTTGCAAGCAATCGGCAATCGATGCCTGTTCGTCGCGAGCCGGAATCAACAGCGAGACTCCGGGTTGATGCTGCTTGGCTTGAACATCCAACTGTTCGATCGGATCACAAAACAGAGGCATGTTCTTGACGAACATCAACAAGGGCAGGGCACAGAGCAGCAAAGCCAGACAAGCAAGCGCCAAGATCATTGAAAGTGTTCTCCGTGCTGGCCTTCGAATTGCTTGCCTGTGAGCATGGCTTTGACGCGCCGGAACGAGTCGTACACGGCTCCTCCCCCCACATCGCCCTGCAGAACAGATTGAAAGTTCGTATCACAGCGTTGAATGACCAAGGACTCCAAGTGCTGCTGCGTGCCTCGCAACGCAGTGGTCAGGTTTTGATGCCAAGTTGCCTTGTCCCAATCGGGGTGCTGTTGGCAATCAATGAACTTACCAAAAGCCGCAAAGCACATCGGTAAACGCTCATTCCAAAACGCGTATTCCATTGCCATCGGCACGACCAAGGGTGAATCATGTTTGCGACAAAGATGAGCCAGTCCCGGCATCAGTTCAGCCGTACGGTCTCGCGAATCAGCGAAACGACCTTCGGGAGTCAACCACAAGGCAGCGTTGGAACGTTCCAAAACGGCGGCGCTTCGCGACAGAAACTGAGCCGTGCCAGAGGTACTTGAAAGCTGCACGCCAAAAAAACCCAGCCGGGCAAACACACGATACTTGGCAAGCGCTTCGGCATCAATGGGCGCAAAGAAGTCGCGTTCGGGAAACAAACGCTGATTCAAAAAGTGAGCGATCAAGGGATCCCACCACGAGGGATGATTCACATAAATGATGATCGGCCGGCCAGCGGCGAGACTGACGTCAAGCGAACTGTCCTTAGCCAGAACCACACCGTGAAAATTCTTCCGCAAGAAACGTTTTAGAAACGTCTGAAAGCCGGCATAGAACCACTTCGCTGGTGGCTTTGGCTGCCAATCAGATGCTCGATTCCGTCGTTGCTCAGATGATGTCATGTTGAATCAGAGGATAGCGATCGCTTCGTTCAGTTCTGCCAAGCATCGGCGTTCATCGCAAGCAACACCGACAAGCCGCAGCTACTAAATCACTGCGACTGGAGCTTTCCAGATCGCACGTCGCTATCCAACGAATCGGCCGCGATCCAACCGCTCATCATCACCATCGGCATTCCGGGGCCAGGGTGCGCTGCCCCGCCTGCGAGATACAAACCGGAGAGATCTTTGCGACGGTTTCCGGGCTTGAAAGCTCCCAGATACTTGCCGTGACTGGCCAAGCCATAGATCGCCCCATTCAAGACTCGATAGCGTTTGTGGATGCCCTCGGGGGTCAGCGCTGATTCATAAACAATCGCGTCACGAATGCCCTTGGTCCCGGCACAGGATTCCATTTTATCCAAGATCACCTCACGGTACTTGGGAAGCATTTCCGACCAGTCGTGATCCGGACGCAGGTAAGGCGTGTGGACCAGAATGTAAAGGGCCTCGCCGCCCTCCGGTGCCACTCCCGGCTCGCTGATCGCCGGAGCACACACGTAGGCGGTCGGATCATCGGCGGGTTTGCCAAGATCATAAATGCTTCGGAACTCGGCCTCGGGATCTTTCGAAAAGACAAAGTTATGGTGCAACAGTTGCTCATAACGACGATTCAGACCCAAATACAACACAACACCGCTACACGCCGGGATGTGTTTGTTTTTCTTTTCAAAGCGCTGTGACTGCGGGGTGCCCTTGAGCAATTCGGTATAGGTTCGCACGGCGTCACAGTTACTGACCACCGCGTCACAGGGCAGAGACTCATCATCCGTTGTGATCACTCCGACGACTCGGCCGCCGCGCGTTTCAATTTGCTTGACATCGGTGCTGGTACGGATTTCGACACCCAGGTCTTGCGCCAGTTTGGCTAACGCCTCTGGGACGGCGCGCGTGCCGCCCATCGGATACCAGATCCCTTCTTCGGTTTGCATGTGCGCGATACTGCACAGCACTGCGGGCGAAGCATAAGGCGAAGAACCGACATACTGAGTGAAGTGATCCATCATCTGAGCCACACGTGCATCAGGCACATGCGAACGCACGATTGAGGCGACGCTTTTGCCCATTCGTAACGAGAGCACGTCTTTGAGCACGTTGATCGAGAACGCACCACTGACTTCCATCGTATCAGCGAGCCCACCAATTGAACGCCAGAAGAAGAAACGATCTGACACACCATGCAGGTGCTCGCTTAACCCCATGAAGTTTTCATATCCATTGGCGTTGACATCGCCGCCAGTGAATTGACGCAGGGTTTCCTTCATCTGAGGCATGTTTTCCACCAGATCAAGCACGGTGTTGTCGGCGGCGCCACCTTTGCCGTCGCTTTCGAAGAAGCAACGCCACTGGGGATCCAAACGAATCATCTCGATGTAGTCTTCGAGTTTTCGCCCCGCTTCCTCAAACACTCGCTTCAAGACGCTGGGCAGCGTTAAGATCGTCGGTCCCATGTCGAAGCGAAACCCTTCGGCTTCTTGCTGGGCAGCCTTGCCGCCCACCCATTCATTCTTATCCAGCAGTGTCACTTGATGACCGCGGGCCGCAAGCACACAGGCGCTGGACAGTCCAGCCAAACCGGCACCAACAACGATGACGTTCAAGCCATCCGAATTCGCTTTGATCATGCTTGGATCAGTTCCCTAAAGTTAATTCGACGCTCGTATTGACCAACATTGGATGATCGAAACGGTGAATTTGGCAGTGAGTTAAATGGCAGTGAGCAGCAAGCGATGCGTGTTTGGCGACCATCGTCATCGCGGCTCATCCTTGCCTCGTCCGGCCATCCGCAGAATCGCTTTGCACTTCGCAGCCAACGAGTCTGCATGCAGAAAGTGTAGCAAGCCGTGTAGTCGAGCAAGGTCGCCAGGACGTCGCGGTTGCAAATGAGGCAACAATTTTCCTTTCCGCACGCTAATGACTTTTGGCGTCGTCATCGACAATAAACCTTCCGCTCCTCGCGTCACACCAAAACCGCTGCTGCCTCGCCCACCAAAAGGCAAACGCGGATCGGCCGTCGGGGCAATCAAGTCGTTAATGACCACAGATCCGACGCTAAACTGCTCTGCGAGCCGGATTGCCTGATCACGCTGCCCGAAAAGACTGGCCGCCAAGCGATACGGGCAATCATTCACCCAGCGGACGACCTCGTCTGGTCGCTCGTAGCGAATCACCGAAATCACCGGCGCAAACAAATCGGCTTGGGCAATCGGCTGATCGGCCGTCACGCCCGCAAGCATGACGGGCGCCATCTTGCCCGTCTGCCGAAAGGCCTGCAAATCGAACCGCCCCAACACGTCTTCAGCGCCGGATGCAAAGGCTTGCTGCAACGCCTCCAGCACGCCAGCCCGAGCGGCCGGATGCACGGTGACCTCTGGCATCAATCGTAATTCGCTGGCAATCAGGTCTTGGGTCTCCTGATCATCACGGGAAAGCATCAGCCGTCGCGGACCGATGCAAGTGGCTCCGGAATTGAATTGCAGACCAAAGCGAATTGCGGCCACCAGTCGTTTTCGATCAGCTCCATCAAGCACGACCACCGCATCGCATCCACTGAGTTCCATGATGCATTGGCTCAGGCTCTCGGCGGCTGCTTGGAGCACCTTTTTGCCGGTCCCCGCAGCACCGGTCAACACAATCAGATCGGGGCCACTTGCAATCGCCTGCGTCGCAGCAGCGACACTTGAATCCAACAGTTCTAACTGATCGCTGGGCACGCCGGCATCGTAAAAGACACCGCACAGCAGCGCTGCCGACTCCTCGGTTCCCGGCGCCGGTTTGAGATGGACTTGGTTGCCTGCGACCAAGGCTTGAGCAATCTGAGCGCCGCTGAGCAACACCGGGTAGTTCCACGTCCCCAAGATCAGGACGCGTCCTAAGGCAACCCGCTGCACGTTGGAACGCAGGCCCCACAGCCAAAGAGGCCGCCCTCGCAACCCGAAACGCCGGGGCACCAGGATGCTCCGCCCCCTTTTCCGAAGAAACTGTAACCCGGCACAGAACGGAATCAGCTCCCCCGTCACGGTTTCGACCGGGTCAGTCCGCTGCTCACTGGTGCAAGCGGCAATGAAATCATCGGAACGTTGACAAACCAAACCAGCCACACGCCCGATCGTGCGGCAGCGATGCGCTAGGTCAGTCCACTGATCAGACATAAACGTTCGCTATTCTAGGAAATCTGCACCGACACGCACGGTGTGTCGACAAGCTTGCAACAAGCCTTTTCCACAGCACTCAAGACGAATCGTTTCCGCCGAGAATGCCTGTAAAAAAACGCTACACCGAAACAATTTCGATGTAGCGCATCGTAGCTTTCCGTAAATCCCCTGGCAACCGCTTAACGCGTTTGCTGGGCTGGGACGGCTTTGGCGATTTCCTTGGCGGCTGTAAAGAAGTTTTCGACCTCGGAGTTTGCTTTCAAGCGATCGAGCTCCTGAGCCATCGCAATGGCGAACTTCTTTTCGGTCAGATCGCGACGCAATTCGGGTTCCACCGCCTCGATGTCACTGACCAATGGCTTGGTATGCCCTTGGCATTTCAGCAGGATGTACTTGTCGCCGACGGCGACAATGCCGCTTAGCTCGCCGGGCTTCAACCGAAATGCCTCGCGTTCCAAGGCGGGTTGGCCGCTGTACTTGCGAATCGGTGGCACTTTACCGCTGTTGCTGGCCGAAACCGGTTCAATGCTGTATTGAGCCGCCAAACGGCCGAAGAATTCTTCCGAGGGATTGTCTCGGGCCATTTGCCAGATCTTCTGAGCGGTCCGCTGATCACTGAGCACACAGGCCAAGATTTCAACGCGTTTGCCGTAACTGCCTTCGAAGCCGCGATCCAAATCTTCTTGGGTGACGGTCACTTTGTCTTCGACCAGTTTCCGCAGCGCCACGCTGGGCCAGACTGCATCGGACAAGTAGATTTCATAAGGGGTGTCGTTTTCCTTGGTGACGTACTCAACCCAGCCTTGTAGATCCGTGCTTCCATCGGCTTTCAGAAAGCCATAGGTGGCCGCAGCGCGAGCCATTTCGGAGTTCAGGTCTTCTTGATTGATGGTCTTACTGGCAGCTCTAAGTGCATGCGAAAGCAGCTTGCGATTGATTTCGCCTTCCAGGACTTCGTCGCCATGACGCTTCACGCACTCCGCGGCAACGGTTGCCAACGTGATGGGCTGTCCATTGATGATTGCAGCGACGCCAGGATGTTGCTTGGTGAGTTCAGGATTGCCAAGCACTTTGACCAAGTTGGCCTTCCGCTGCAGTTCTTCGAACAGGTCTGAAGCGGCGACCTTTAGTTTTTTGTTGCGAATTCGATCCGTGATGGTTTCACGAATCGCGGGCATGGCTTCGCCCGGTGGTGTGTACGCTGGAATGCGTCCCACGGCTTGCAAGAAGACAAACTGATTGGCAATGGGCAGGATTTGCGAGATCTGGCCATCTTTCAGCGCGAAGGCTGCTTCTTCCAAGCGAGTGTCGCCGGTGTAGCGACGAATCGGTGGAATCAACCCCCCGACGCTGGCGCTGGCTTCGTCCACACTTGCCTGCTTCACCAGATCCTCGAAGTTGGCTGGATTCGCTTGCGCTTGCTGCAAGTACTTTTGAGCCTCTTCCTTGGTGTTGGCGACAAAGATGCGGCACTTGATTGATTCACCATACTCCGACGCCATCGCTTGGCTGAATTCTTCGGGAGTCGGCTCCACTTGATCGGCGACAAGCTTTCGCAGTGCCAACATCGGCCAAATGATTTCGCGACTGTAGCGACCTGGATCGATGTCGCGTTCGTCCTTCAGCAGCTTCAGGTAAGTCGGCACATCGAAGCCGAACTTCGTTGCCAAGCGACCGATTTCCTCGCTGACTTCCTGTTCAGAGATCCCAACGCCTTTTTCCTGACAGGCCTGCAGGATCAATTGGCGGTTGATGATCACGTTATCCAGAACACTGTGACCGTAGCGCTGCAGCGCTGCGTCCGCGAGCATTTGTCGATTGATGGGGTCAGCATTGACCACTGCAACGGTGGTATTGCCCTCGTTGCCTTGAGCGGAGGCAATGTTAGGAAGCAGAGAAAAAGCCGTACAGGCCGCCAGAAGACAAATTTTCTGCAGGCGATACCGAGTCCGGATTGCCATGACGATCACTCCTTTGAATCGTGCACACACGCGTTTTTGGGGCGTGCGAGACATGCGGGATGGGTTCAAATCAGGCCAACAACTGTGCTGGCCCAAAAGATTGAACGACAACCGTAGGAAAATTCCCGTTTCGCCTCAAGATGAATCGGTAAAGATCCGGGGCCGCCGGTGGATGCAAGGTCACTCCGCCAATCTGCCCCCCACATGGACCGCCCTCGGATATACAGAAGGCATCCTGCGGCGTATCCTACTAACAAGCCAATCAAGCGGCTAAGCGAACGCAAGCCTGCGAACATGCGACTGCCGACTCTTCACTCTCTTCCCTCTCAAGCAACTGTTTGTCGTGTCTGATTCTCGCCCCAACATCATTTTTATCATCACCGACCAGCAGCGTTTTGACACCATCGCCGCGCTGGGCTATGACTACATGGACACGCCCCATCTGGACCGATTGGTCAACGAGGGTGTGACGTTTAACCAGTGCCATGTTTCGGCGGCCTCTTGTGCTGCGGCTCGCGCCAGTTTGTTCAAAGGCTACTATCCACACACCACTGGAATCTTAAAAAATGCCGACTCTTGGCGTCGGAGCTGGATCCAGTTGCTTAACGACGCGGGCTATCACTGCACCAACATTGGCAAGATGCATAGCTGGCCGTTTCAGACAGAACTGGGCTTTCATGAACGCTTTGTCGTCGAAAACAAAGACCGTTATCTGGAAGGGCGATACTTCTTTGACGAATGGGACAAAGCGCTGCGTTACCGTGGCATGGTCAAGCAACAGCGCGAACAGTATCGCCAACTCCCTGATTACAACCAGTCATTGGGCGCCTTCGATTGGTTGCTGCCCGAGGACACGCATCCCGACATGTTTGTCGGCGACATGGCAAAATGGTGGATCAACGCGAAACCGCCGCAACACCCACTGTTCTTACAGATCGGCTTTCCGGGCCCCCACCCACCGTATGATCCCACCCCCAGTTACAGCAAACCGTATCTGGAAAAAGACTTGCCGCTGCTGCCGGTGACGCAGCAGGAATTGGCCGGATTGCCCCCCGCGTTAAAAGAGTTGCGTGATCACAATTCAAAGATCGATCATGACTCCATCATCATGCCGTTGCAACCGACGGACGAACAACGCCATCGGCAGCGAGCCTATTACTTGGCCAATGTCACGATGATCGATCAGAAGGTCGGTGACATCATGGCCGCTCTCGAAGAAAATGGTTATGCAGACAACTCGATCATCATCTTCACAAGCGACCATGGTGACTGTCTGACCGATCATGGCCAAAGCCAGAAATGGACCATGTATGAACAAATCACACGCGTGCCACTAATCGTTTGGGCTCCCAATCGCTTTGCGGGTGGACAACAGATCGATGGCTTGGTGCTGCAGATGGATCTGGGGCCGACGATTCTACAGTGGGCTGGCATCGAACCACCAAGCGACTGGGAAGCGGAGACACTGGCCCCAGCACTCACCGACCCTGACAACTTTTCGGGGCGTGACTATGTTTATTGCGAACAAGTTCAAGATGCAGTGCTCACCGATTGCAAATTCATGACCATGGTTCGCGATCAAACACATAAATTGATCCATTATCTGGACGAACCGCACGGGCAACTATTTGACTTGGTTACCGACCCCAATGAAGCAAACAATCTTTGGGATCACCCAGACGCTGACTTGCACAAGCAACGCCTGCTGGGCGAATTGCGTGAGTGGCGGATTCGTAGCGGTGTGCACACCAAGGATTGGTGTGCCGAATACCGCTAAGCGATCGCTCTGGTGGGCGGCGGCGTTGACTGCAATCATCCATCGGTCCGGAACTCGACTGTGTGAGCGGCAACGGCCTGATGCGGTGGGACGGGTGAAACCAGTGCCTCCAGCGGTGATGGGCTCTATGGAGCAATGGCGAAACCATTGATTGCCAAGCGGCGAAACCGTCAGTCATGGGCTTGCACAGCACTAGCCACCCACTTGAACTGTCGCATAAACTGGATGAGGTACGTTTCCACCATTTCGTCCAAGGAGAATCGGATGCGAAGGTTTGCTGCACGAGTGCTCACCCGTTCACTACTGACTATCGCGGCGAGCGCAACCCTCGCTTCGGCCGCGACTGCACAAGAGTCTGGCAAGGGCTCATCAGCTGGAAAGATTTCCGGCATCGACACCGCTGTGCTCAGCGACACGCTCTCTCCCGGTGACGACTTCTATCTGTATGCCAATGAGAAGTGGCTGGAAAAGACCGAGATCCCTGCAGACAAATCCAACTACGGGATTTTCACTGTCCTGGACGATCAAACGCGGAAGCAAGTCCGTGCGCTGATTGAGAGCTCTGCCGAATTGAAAGGCACTCCCGGCTCTGCGGCTCAGAAAGTCGGTGACCTCTATCGCAGCGTGCTTGACGTCTCGGCTCGAAACGCCGCTGGCATCAAACCGATTCAAGGGTTGCTGGCTGACGTTGCCGAAATCAAACGTGCCGATGAGCTTGCAGCCATCATGGGCACACTCCGCCAGGCCGGTGTTGCAGCGCCGCTGATCCCCTATGTATCGGTCGATGCCAAGAACAGTGATCAGTACACCGTCTACCTGTCACAGTCCGGTCTAACGCTGCCCGACCGCGATTATTACTTAGAAGACGAAGAGCGTTACATCGAATTACGCCAAAAGCTTGGAGAGTATGTCAAAGACATGCTGACTCTGATCGACCACGAAGATCCCGAGCGAGCAGCCAAGACGATTCTGGATTTGGAAACCAAGATCGCCAAGATCCACTGGAGCAAAACAGAGAACCGCGACCCCATCGCAACCTACAACAAACGCACACCAGCTGAAGTCGACGCCATGACGGGCTCGTTCAACTGGTACGCCTTCGCTGAAGCCGCTGACTTGATGACGCAGAAGGAACTGATTGTTCGTCAACCGACCTACGCCGAAGCGTTGGCCACGGTTTTCGCTGAAACAAGCATCCAGCAGTGGCAAGACTACCTGACGTTCCACACCTTGGACGCCTATGCCTCCGGACTGACTGAAACGCTGGAAAAGCGTCACTTTAATTTCCACGACACAGCCGTCTCAGGCGTCACCGAACAACAACCCCTGTGGAAACGTGGCGTCAACGTCACCGGCAGCGTGCTCGGTGAATTGGTCGGCCAACTTTATGTCGAAGAACACTTCAAGCCAGCCGCCAAAGAACGCATGCAGCAGTTGGTCGACAATCTTAAACTGGCCTTCAAAGCTCGAATCCAGACCTTGCCTTGGATGGGCAAAGGCACCAAAAAGCAAGCGATGGAGAAACTTTCCAAGTTCACCGCCAAGATCGGCTATCCCGACAAATGGAAAGATTACAGCAAACTAACGATCGGCAAAGGCGTTTTGGGCGATCACCTGATTGCCTCCGCAGAGTTTGAATACCAATACAACTTGGACAAACTGAACGGACCGATCGATCGCGATGAATGGCACATGACACCGCAAACGATCAATGCCTATTACAATCCCACGATGAACGAGATTGTCTTCCCAGCTGCGATTCTGCAACCTCCGTTCTTCAACATGGAAGCCGATGATGCGGTCAACTATGGAGGCATCGGTGCCGTGATCGGCCACGAGTTCAGCCATGGTTTTGATGACAAAGGCAGCAAGTACGATGGCAATGGCAATCTGCGCATGTGGTGGACTCAAGAAGATCGCGATGCCTTTGAAGAGCGTGCCGAAGGCCTTGTCGAACAATACAACGAGTACGAACCGGTCGAAGGTAATTTCGTCAACGGCAAGCTTACGCTGGGAGAAAACATCGGCGACTTGGGCGGCCTGAGCGTTGCCTACGCTGCCTATCAAATCTCGCTCGATGGCAAGCCCGCCGACGTGATCGATGGCTTGACCGGCGATCAACGCTTCTTCCTCGCTTGGTCGCAAAACTGGCGGCGCTTGTATCGGGAACAAGAACTGTTGCGCAGGCTGATTGTCGATCCACACAGCCCCAGCCAATACCGTGTCAACGGCATCGTCCGCAACATGGACGCCTGGTACAAAGCCTTTGACATCAAAGATGGCGACAAGCTGTACTTGAAAGAAGACGAGCGCGTGCGGATCTGGTAAACCAACCCGCCGCTAAATCCCACCGAAGTGCGTGCAAGCAATCAAACGCTTGCACGCACTTCGTCGTGATAGAACTTGCTTTACCAGCAACCTGTCACCGATTGGACTCGCTCGCCCGCATGGAACTGCCCTGTCATCGCTCTCGATCGGAGACCAAGGGTGCGCACAAGACTCTCCATCCCTGCCTCAGTGGATTTAGAATCGCCATCCAACGTTAGAAACAAACGCCCAGCTATAACTGCGATCAGTGCTGGAAATGTACGACGTTCCCGAACCGCTCGGCGTCAACGTGTCGCGCAGTGGGAAGGCAAAGCCGCCTGAATATTCCAGCCCGCCATCGAAGTAGGCTGCGCAACCAATCGTTAGATTCAAATAGTCAGTGTAGCCAAGGTCGCTGTTGTTCGTGGGAATGCCTTGCAATGCCCCCGCCGGACGATTGGACTGCCTGGTACTGGCCGACGTGTAATGCACTTCAAACATGGCCGCGACGTCAGCCAGCCCACTGCCATGGTTTCGTTTGCACAACCAGCAACCTAAGGCGCCATCGAGCGCCAAGTACTCTGGCTCACGCAGCAGCACATCGTTGCTGGTACCAACCACGTAGGATCGAAAGGGGCTATCGTTCAGGCGGTACGAGAGAACGCCAGAGGCGAACCAGTTCTCGCGATTGTCCCAGCGTCCTGAGATGTAGGGCGTGAAGTGCCAGACGCTGTCGTCCGAACGCACATCATCCCAAATGCGATAGTCATCTTTGGTCGGTGTTTCCACTCGCAAACCTGCACTGACCGCGGAACTCCCATTGCTAAACAACAACCCTTTGACCCCAAAACCCAAGTCACCAAACTGCGTGTCGATTTGACTGCCCAGAGAGAAATCGGCCTGGGAACTGGATTCGTAAAGAGTCGTATTGTAAAACGGCAACAACAGCTCGACGGAGACGTTGCCATCGAAGAGAGTTTTCTCAGCAAGAAAGCGGAACTCTTGAATGGCGTCCGTTCGAGTACCAGCTCCTGAACGACCCGTTGCCACGTTTTGCAATGAATTGATTTGAAAACTAAAGCGATCGGTCGGTAACACAGGATTGTTCTCGCCAGCCTTCCACGCGTGAGTCGCCATGTAGAAGATCCGCGAGCCTCGCACCAAAACCTGCGGCTGCAACAGGCCTCCGTCGCCAAGCATTAACACTTCAGGAGTCTGATCGGCGTCATCACCATGGTGGACAGCGTCAACGTCGGCGGCTTGATTCAGTGAAACCAAAAGACAGGAGACGCCAAGGAAGATCTTTCCCAGCGCGCGAGACTTGGTTTTGCAGAATGATAACATTGGTGCATCCGTGGAAGAGAGAATGTCGTTTGACAGTTGGTTCGGATCCAATCCATCGCGGGCTCAAACAGGGATTGCTGCAAACGGCCACTCTGAGGGCACTCGGACAAGCATCGAATCGGATTCTGCAAGCTAGATGAAGCCGGGGAGAACACGCTGAGATGGAAAACGTCTGATTCGACCGCTGCTCAGATCAAGCCCAGGGCGATGCAGTGCCCAGTTGTTGCCATGGATTTTCATCGGTTTTCAATGATCCCAGGCCCTGCAATCCGCGTACAACCAACCAGCGGGGCATGGCGGAACCAGCGTTAGGGTACTAAGCTAACCAAGTGGCGTTTTGTTGCCGGACTGTGATTTAGCCGTGACCGAACCTCGACTGACGGAACCGCAGGTGGTTAGCGGATTCGGCGCGAGCCGCCGGCCTGGATCCCGCTGAAAGTCATGGTAACCGTGGCGAACGCCAAAACGGCTGATAGAACAACACAACGAACCGTGGCCAACGACCGACGAGAAGACATTGATTGAACCGTTTTACCTGATTGTCGCCCTGTTCCCATTGATTGCCTACTTGATGGTTCTGGGCTTGATCCGAGTCTCGGGACGCGTGTTGATCACCAGCGGTGGTCGCGACATTGCCGCATTAGGCTTTGCGATTTCTGGCTTGATCGCTGTCGGCCCTGGCGAATTATTTTTCCCCAAGGCTGCTGCGGGAACCTTTGGCGCTTGGGTCTGGCTGGCGCTGCTGTCGTTCTACAGCCTGATTGTCTGCTTGGCGGGGTTGTTATCGCGGCCCAGAATTGTGGTCTTTGGTCGCGATCCGGCTGCCATGCTGGAACCACTCTATCAGGCGGCGTTACTAATTGATCCCCAGGCAACCTGTGATCGCAAACTGGGCCAGGTCGCTTTGCCATCAAAAAGCATCATGTTACGGCCAGCAGGCTCCACCCAGAAAGACAGCACAACGATTGAATCCTTTCGTCCCGTGTTGTCCTTCGAGTTTTGGGATGCTTTGCTGGGACACTTGCGCAACACGACCCAGCAGAGCGACGCGTCAAAGCCTCGACAAGGCTTTGGCATGCTGATCACCGCATCGGTGTTAGCCAGTTGGTGCCTTTGGACATCGTTCCAAAACCAGCAAGAAATCCTGGACCAGTTCCAACAATGGATCTGGCGACAGTGATTCGCCCATCAGATGCAAAGAGCACCGATTCCATTCGCACACCGATTCCATTCGCACACCGATTCCATTCGCACACCGATTACATTCGCACACCGATTACATTCGCACGCCGACGTGCAACAGTATGTTTGCATAGCGCTGTTGATCGGCGGTTTGAATGGTTAACACATGATCTTCGGTGCCAACAGCCTTATAAAAATCCCATTTTTCGATCGGCTCAAGCTCAAGATCAAGGCCTTCGGTCTGAATGGTTTGACGATAATCATTCCAAACCGGCGGATCACCATCCAAAGCATAAGGTCCTTCCGTTTCGGTCTTCATCGTCTGGACCGCTTCAATGGGGACCGCAGAGAGCACCGCTTCCAAGACTTGATTACAAGTAGGAATTCCCGGCATTAAGTTGAGGCTAACCAATTCTGCACGCGGCCCGCGTTTGCTGGACGCAGGGTAATTTCCATCAGCGATAAGAATCGAACTGTGGTGGCCGGCAGCGGCAAGAATTGAGCTGATCTGTGGATGAATAAGTTTATGACGTAACATCTGTTAAATACCAAAGAAACGATGGTGTTGCCTTAGCACACTGTGAACACGCAAAGCGCCATTCAGCGTCAGGCAAATCGGAAGTAGGCTTTAGTCCTGCACATCGATGCGCACCCATTTTCAAGAGGATTAAATCGTAACGTGTGGCAGAAACGACTCAGCCTGGGAACTTACTTTAACATCGGGGTCTTCGTCCACTGGTCGTTTGGGCTTTTGGTTGGCTATCTGCTAATCTTGTCCGCCCCGATGGGGATCGACCGCGTGCTCTTTAACCTCGGGCTGCTGGCGGCAGTTTATCTCTGCGTGACACTGCACGAATACGGCCACGCGCTTGCCGCGGCTCGTTATGGCATCAAGACGGTTGACATCACGCTGTATCCAATCGGTGGTGTTGCCCGACTGGAAAAGATCCCCCGCAAGCCACGCCAGGAGCTGATCATCGCCGTTGCCGGACCAGCGGTGAACGTCGTGCTGGTGTTTGCAATTTCGTTCCTGATGGGGCTCTTTGTCAAGTTGCCAATTGACCCCGAGACGGCCTGGGACCAAGCCAATGACGCGACCAGCCCCTTGATGTTGGCCCTGAATGACACCACCGCATTTGCATTCGCCTTTAACCTGCTGGCGGTGAACATGATCATGATCTTGTTCAATCTGATCCCCGCCTTTCCGATGGATGGCGGGCGAGTCTTGCGCAGCGTGCTAGCCATGAACATGGACTATCGGCGCGCCACCAACTTGGCAGCGCGAATCGGTTTCTTCCTAGCCTGCCTGCTTGGTGCGTATGCGATCACACAGGGCTTGTTTATCTTGGCAATCATCGCCGTCTTCATCGCATTCGCCGGGCAGAACGAAGCGCGGCAAGTGGGTTTCACCGATGCCATCGTTGGACTGCGAGTCAGCGATGTGATGATGCGGGAACCTCCGTCCATGCGCGAATCAACTCAGGGACATGAACTTGCCCAGCAGGTCGCTCGAATGCCACTGGCGCAGTTCCCGGTGGTCGATCACCACGAACGCGTCGTCGGCATGCTTAGCCTGGACGCCATCGCGCAAGCAATTGCCACGGCAAAAACGCTAGCGAACGCCACAAACAACAACACGGCACTCGACAACCCGTCATCACCGGCCGATCCGCAGGCACCACATTCGGGACGAACTGCCGATCAATCGACGGAGGAGCACACCCCGTTTTCGCCCACGGATCGCCCCGTAAGTCGAGTCGAAATCCCATCGGTCGGTGAGCTGGTTGACCGCAAGGCTGTGATCCTGGCCCCCGATGATTTGCTAAGCGATGTCCTGGCCGGTGCACAGGCCAAACAAGCGGTGTTTGCGGTCACCAATTACTATCGGCAATTGGTTGGGGTGATCGACATGAGTTCGTTGACGGCCCGCATCGCGATCCTGAAACAGCTTGATCCTTAGCAGCCCGCATTGCGCGCGCTCTCCATGGGGCAAGGTTCGATGGGTGCCGTGCACAAATGGTTCGACGTTGCGTTATTTCTTGGGGAAGCACGCACCCTACAGGGCCTTGCTTGGAACGTTGGTGGGTGCAAAAGGAACCAAAACGGTCAAAATCTGGGTGGTCGCGCCCCAAAAGCACTCGGAAAATGCCATAGGCTATCAAGCCGACGCAGACGACTTCGAGGCGTCTCGAATTGGGTTCCCGCAAAATCACCTCACCAGAGGCGGTTTCGTTGGAACTTCAAGATTTGGCAACCACACTGGAACGAGAACTGTGACTGAAACCCTGAACGAGTTGCTTGAGCGGATGTTTGTTGGCCCGGTGTGGCCAGCATCTCTGTTGATTAGCTTGATGGTGATTTATTCATTGATCGCCATGTTAGGGCTAGTCGACTTGGACATGAACGCACCCGACGCGGACATGTCGGTCGATGCTGATTTTGGCATGGATGCAGACCTCGCTATTGACGGCGACATGTCGCTGGACGCTGATGGATTCACACCGGACCTGGAAGCAGGAACGGTGGACATGGGCGGCCCTGACATCGACCTGGCTCAGCCTGGCACGCTGGAATTCATCTCGGGCATCATGGCTACCACGGTTCGTTGGACCAACTTTGGTCGCGTGCCGATGGTGATCTGGATGGGGATCTTCAGCTTCATGTTCTGGTTGGCCTCGTATGTGATTTGGCATGAATTTGATGCCAGTCGTTACGAAGCGACGTTGCTCCCATCGGCGCTACTATCGATTCGCAATTTTGTGATCGCCGTCGTCGCCACCAAATACCTCACATTGCCGCTGGCTGACAAATTCAATCCACCACCCAACTACGACAGTAGACGGCTGATGGGTCAAACCTGCACTATTTCATCACACCATGCTTCGTCCGCCTTCGGACAAGCTAAGTTTGCTACGGATACCGCTCCCCTACTGCTGAACATCCGCACCAACGGTCCAGAACTACTGAAAGGAACGAAAGTGCGGATTATAGACTTTGACCCATCTAATCGGATCTATACCGTCGTCGAGATTACTCCGGAGACTGAATCGTGAATCTTCTATTGGACCTATCCGCTAGTCCGTTGCTTGCGCTCGACGTGCAAGATTACGCAATGGGAGGTGGCATCATCATTGTGCTGGCTCTTGGTGCCGTGGGCATGATCAAGAAGTGCTTCATGGTTGTCGGTCCCGACAAAGCCATCGTGCGAACCGGCTATGGCAAGCTAAAGGTCGTCACTGGTGGCGGCATGATGGTTGTCCCGGTGATCCAACGGGTTGAACGCATGGACTTGTCGCTCAAGAGCTTTGAAATCTCGCGACAAGGCAGTGAAGGGTTGATTTGTCGCGACAACATTCGCGCCGACATCAAGGTTGCCTTCTTCATCCGTGTTGACAGCTCGCTCGAAGAGATGGCTGAGGTCGCGGCCTCGATCGGTGCTCGTCGCTGTTCAGAAATCGACACGCTGCGTGAACTGTTCGACGCCAAGTTCTCTGAAGCACTGAAGACCGTTGGTAAGCAATTTGACTTCGTCGAACTGTACAACGAACGCGACAAGTTTAAGGCAGAGATCCTCAAGGTTATCGGTACCGATCTAAACGGTTACAAACTAGACGATGCCGCGATCGATTATCTGGAACAAACCCCGATCGAATTGCTTTCGCCAACCAACATTTTGGACGCCGAAGGGATCAAGAAGATCACCGAATTGACCTCCCAAGAGAAGGTCAAGGAAAACCAGTTTACGCGTGACAAAGAAAAGACGCTGAAAAAGCAAGACGTCGAAGCCGAGGAAACGATCTTGGCACTGGAACGGCAACGTGTTGAAGCCGTTGAAAAGCAGCAGCGTGAAATCAGTGAAATTTCCGCTCGCGAACGTGCATCGGCCAAGAAGGTCCAGGAAGAGCAACGCCTGGAAGCGGAACGGGCTCGCATTGCCACCGACGAAGAATTGGGCGTCGCAAACGAAAATAAAGACCGCCAGATCTTGGTCGCACAGCGAAACAAAGAGAAAACCGACGCGGTGGAACTGGAACGTGTTGCCCGTGATCGTGACTTGGAAGCCACCGAGCGGATGCGTGTCGTCGGCGTCGCCGATGTCGAAAAGGAAAAGGCCATCGAAGTCGAAAAACGCAACATTCAAGAAGTGATTCGCGAGCGTGTCGCTGTCGAACGTGCGGTTGTCGAAGAGAAGGAACGCATCAAAGACACCGAAGAAATCGCGCAAGCGGATCGTTTGAAGAAAGTTCAAATCACCGCGGCTGAAATGGAAGCCGAAGAAGGCTTGATCCGTCAGACCAAGGCTGCTCAAGCCGAGAAAGAAGCGTCTGAACAACTCGCTGAAAAGGTTCGCATCGAAGCCGAGGCACAAAAGGATGCTGCGGAGAAAGAAACCGCTGCAACCAAGATGTTGGCCGAAGCAGAATCGGCCAAGGCCGCCGCTTCCGGTCTAGCCGAAGCTCGCGTCCAAGAAGCAAAAGCTGTCAGCTTGGAAAAAGAAGGCTCCGCCGAAGCAACCGTCTTGCAAGCCAAGGCTGTCGCGGAAGCCAAGGGCATTGAAGCGAAAGCCGGTGCCATTGAAAAGCAAGGTTTGGCCGAAGCCAACGTCGACTTGGAAAAGTACCGCAGCGAAGCAAAGGGAATCACCGAGAAGGCCGAAGCGATGAAAGTTCTCGACGGCGTCGGCAAA
Source organism: Stieleria bergensis (assembly GCA_007745635.1). GTDB lineage: Bacteria > Planctomycetota > Planctomycetia > Pirellulales > Pirellulaceae > Stieleria > Stieleria bergensis. The sequence continues at coordinate 2,136,461 of CP036272.1, read as the reverse complement.
GAACACGAAGAATTCAAGCTGCAACTCAACAAAGAAAAGGACGTCGAAATTGCAGCCATCGATGCCCAACGCGGCATTGCCGAAAGCCAAGCCGGTGTGGTCAGCGAAGCACTCAAAGCTGCTCGGATCGACATCGTCGGTGGCGACGGCGAGTTCTTCGACCAGATCACCTCTGCGGTCAAGGGCGGTAAAGCCATCGACCGGTTCGTTTACAACAGCCGCGTGGCAACCGACATCAAAGACACCTTCTTTGATGGCAACTCGGAGTACTTCAGCAATTCTCTGAACGAATTGATGGGCAGCTTCAACATGGATAGCGATAGCGTGAAAGACCTTTCCATCGCGGCTCTGATTGCCAAGATGCTGGGTCTGGCCAACACCGATGACGTCCGCTCGCAGCTCTCCAGCTTGCTCAGCATGGCCTCCACCGCTGGCATCACGCAGCAGAAAGCTGGCACGCTTTTATCGCCTCCACCAAAGGCCTAAAACCGGCTAACAGGTAACGGTTCCATTCCACCGTGAATGGAACCGCCGCCCGACATTGAAAGGTCGGTCACTGGCACCGACCCTCGGGGACAGCCCATTCACAGCACTGGCTCCCCATTCACAGCACTGGCTCCCCATTCACAGCACTGGGCACTGGATCGCACGCTACCACTTGGCGAGATTCATGTGCCCAGGCGTTTGTCCGCAGGCCGTTCATCCATCAAGTTGAACCGCCGGGCAATCCACCGCACAGACATTCCCATGCCTGCCAACAACGATGACTGATTCCCAACTTGCTGCCGGCACCTACGAAGTCTTACGCAATCGATTGCGTGATGCAGCAGACGATTTGCGTCAGCGAATCGGCACCTTGAATCAATCTCGCGCCGATGTCTTCGGCAATATTGAAACCAAGCTGATCGCGACCGAGCGCGTCACCACAGAACACAACTGTATCCCGCGTGATATCGTCTCGATCGGAGATCATTTTCTTTTTGGTTACAACGTCCAGTTTGGCCTGAAAACGGAGATTGGGCTCCGCGACGTTTTCTCGGCGTATCGCTTCTCCGATAATCAGTTCCACACCGAATCGCTGGACTTAGTGGGCGACGACCGATTCCACAATGACTTCGGCGAACTGTATCGCTTTTACAAAGACACTCGGTTCCTGCGATTCTTTCGAGCGGGCCCGATGTTGCACATGGTTTTTCAAGTTGGAAAAACCGAACGCGATATCAAAACCTTCAAATGGCGGGTCTCACCAACTGCAATCGAATACCTCGACAATCGCAGTGAGCATGAAGTCAAACAACCACCGCAGCACGAATTCCGCTGGCTAAGAACCAATCGTGACCAGCATCGCTACGGTGACCACCCGCACATTTCCATCGACGACATCGTCTTTGTTGAAACCGTCGGCGGTGACTTGACGATCAAGGTCGAAAACAACACGGGTTCCGGCGAAGGCATCTATGCTGAACCGGTCGACAACCCTGATCAGAAACTTGACGATGCCGAGATCCACTACGCGATTCTTGGTAACTTGGTCCTGTTCAAGATCACGCCTTATCAAGAAACCCAAACGCGGTACTTGGTTTACAACCGCAAGATTCAGCAAGCCATTCGACTTGACGAAATCGCCGATGCCTGCGTGATGCTGCCCGGCGACCAAGGCCTGATCTTTCCCGGTGGCTACTACTTGCAGACCGGCGAATTCAAACGCTTTGACACCGGCATGAATGATATGCGCTATCAGCGCACCATCGCCGCGTCCAATGGCGAAGATTTTCTGTACGTGTTCTATTCGCAGAAGTCTGGCATCTACGTCCAACTGCGTTACAACTTGATCAATCAGACCGTTGACACGCCCTTGATCTGCCACGGGCAGACGTTTTTTGAAAAAGGCGAAATGGTCTGCTTTCGAGCTCAAGAAGATCCACAAAAGCATCATGCCGTTCAGATCTGGCAGACCCCGTTTACCGGGCCAAACTACGTTGCCGAAAATCAAACCGATTCCATGTTGTTCAAAATTGGCAACAAAGAAATCGTCCAAGGGATGGCAGAATGCAGCGAAGTCTTACAACTGATTGATAAAGACGACAGCTACGAAGGGCTGTACGTCGACCTGGGCAAGAAAACCTCCGACATCCTCGACAGCTACTTCTGGATTGAGAAAGAGGAAGCCGGCGCGCTGGCCGTTCCCGTTGCCAAGATTCGCGATGCCTCTAACGCAGCGGTCGAAGAATTTGACAAAGTCGTTCGTGTTCGGCGGGAAACAGAATCGCAAACCAAGCACGTCCAGAAAACGATTGCGGACCTGTTTAAACAAATCGAACGCAGTCGCTTCGAAAGTATCGATGACTTCGTCGACATGCTGGCGCAGTTACGTCAGCAACGCGGACACGCCTTAGGCTTGAGGGAACTGCGTTACGTTGACGAGACGCTGGCCGAGCAACTGGAAACGGAAACCGCTGAACGCAGCGAACGTCTCAGCCGCCGCTGCGTCGACTTCCTGCTCACACCAGGATCGCTAGATCCCTACATTCAACGAGTCGAAGAAGCCTCCCAACAAGTCGCAACCGTTGGCACCGCCACTGAATCCAAAACGCTTGGCGAAAAGATCGATGCCGCTGCATCTCAATTGGAAATGCTGACCGAAACCGTCAGCAACCTGCGGATCGACGACGCCACCAAACGAACGGAAATCATCGACGCCATTGGCGAAGTGTTCGCCAGCGTGAATCGCGTCCGCAGTTCACTTAAGGCGCGCACCACGGAACTGGTCGGCGCTGAGGGCAGGGCAGAGTTCGCCTCGCAATTGAAGCTCTTGGAACAAACCACCGCTGGCTACCTCGACGTCAGCGAAACTCCCGAACGCTGTGACGAATACCTGACCAAGATCATGGTCCAGCTGGAAGATCTCGAAGGTCGGTTCGCCGAGTTCGATGACTTTTTGGAGAAAATCGCCGTCCGCCGCGAAGAGGTCTATGCTGCCTTTGAATCACGCAAAGTCCAGCTGATCGAAAAACGCAACCGCCGCGCAGAGTCGCTGGCCTCGGCCGCCAGTCGCATCCTAAAAGGAATCGACAATCGCGTTCGCGCCATGGATTCAGCGGATGATATCGCCGCCTACTTCGCCGGCGACTTGATGGTCGAAAAGGTCCGTGACATCATCGACCAATTGCAAGAGATGGATGACGCCGTTCGTGTCGGAGACTTGCAAAGCCGCCTCAAAACCATTCGCGAAGACTCACTGCGACAGCTCAAGGACCGTCAAGAGCTGTACGAAGACGGCGGAGACATCATCCGTCTGGGCAAGCAACGTTTCGCTGTCAACACGCAACCCTTGGATTTAACTACCGTCTTGCGTGACGGCCAGATTTGCTTGCACTTAACGGGGACGCAGTTCTTCGAGCCCCTGGTCGATCCCGCGCTGACCGAAGCCAAGGATCTTTGGGACCAAGAACTGGTCAGCGAGAACAGTTCGCTCTATCGGGCTGAATACCTGGCCGGCGACTTGTTCCTGTCCGCTGGCAACGCTGGCACGCTTCCCAAAGCCGATCAAATTGATGCCGCTTGGGTTCAGTCGCAATGGGGCGGACGCTTCGACGAAGGCTACGCCAAAGGGGTGCACGACCACGACGCGGCAATGATCTTGAAGGCGATGGCGCAGATCGATGAAACGATGAGCCTGCTAAGCCATCCTGCGACGACGCGCGTTGCCGCCTTGCTATGGTTCAACAAAATCCTGATCCCCAAGACTCGTAAGGCGATGTCGGACTGGATCGCCGGCTTCGCAAAACTGGCCAAAGCCTATCCCAAAGCCAAACCAGCCCAGGACTTCCGCGATCGCCTGACTCGACTTGCCGCAGATGATCGCGATCAGTGGCAAACACTGTTCGATGCGTCGGTGACAGAACAGGGCATCGCCGATTACCTGTTCGAAGAACTGATCAGCTCTGGCCGCAAGACGGCGATCAGCAAACGGGCCACCGAGTTATTCCAAGACTTCCTGGATTCGGTGGCAACCAGCGATCGCCAAACCCTACTCGATGCCGCTCTAAAAACCACGTCGTCCGACATCACCAAGTCCTTTGTCTTGGCGCGCAACTGGGCGCAGGCTTATCTGGATTCACATGGCCAGCCCGATGCGATTGATCCACCCGAACTCTATTTGAATGAACTCGCCTGGATCATCCTGATCGGTGGCACGACGAACACCAAGACGATCGAATCGCAGACCGCCATTCAATTGGAAGGATTAGTGGGCAGCCATCCACGCATTGAGCAGGGCAAGATGGTGGTTCACTACCATCAACTGTCACAACGCCTCAACGAATACCGGCAAGATGTTGTGCCTCGCTTTAGAGCCTTGCATAAAACCAAGAATCACTTGGTCGATCAGTCTCGTGATGAAATGCGACTGGACGAGTTCAAGCCCCGTGTCTTGACCAGCTTTGTGCGGAACCTGTTGCTGGACGAAGTCTACCTGCCCTTAATCGGTGACAACCTTGCCAAACAAATGGGCGCCGCAGGCGAAAACAAACGCACCGACCGCATGGGTTTGCTGTTGCTGATCAGCCCACCGGGTTACGGCAAAACAACGTTGATGGAATACATCGCCAACCGACTTGGTTTGGTGTTCATGAAAATCAATGGCCCCGCGATTGGACACCAAGTCACCTCGCTCGACCCTGCCGAGGCCCCCAACGCGGCTGCCAAAGAAGAAGTCGAACGATTGAATTTGGCCTTAGAAATGGGCGATAATGTGATGCTGTATCTGGACGATATCCAGCACACGCACCCTGAGTTTTTGCAGAAGTTCATTTCGCTCTGTGACGCGACACGAAAGATCGAAGGTGTCAACAAAGGTCGCACGCGAACCTATGACCTGCGTGGCCGTCGCGTCGCTGTCGTCATGGCGGGTAACCCCTACACTGAAAGCGGCGAGCGATTTCAGATCCCCGACATGCTGTCCAACCGAGCCGACGTGTATAACCTGGGTGAAATCATCGGCGACAGCTCCGACGCCTTCGAAATGAGTTACCTGGAAAACTGCCTGACCAGCAACGTCACACTCGCGCCGCTCTCATCAGCCGCCCCTGAAGATGCTCGTGCCATCATTCGCGCTGCACAACGTGACACCATGGAAGGCATTGAGATCAAAAGCAACCTGTCGATGGACCAAGTCCGAGACATGTTTGAAGTGATGCGCAAACTGATGCAGGTCCGTGACGTGGTGCTGCGTGTCAACCGAGCCTACATTCGCAGCGCTGCCCAAGCCGACGCCTATCGGACCGAACCACCGTTTAAGCTGCAGGGTAGCTATCGGAATATGAATCGTATCGCCGAGAAGGTTGCCGGTGTGATGAATCAACAAGAGTTGCAATCACTGATCGTCAGCAGCTACGAACAGGACGCTCAAACGCTGACAACCGACAACGAAGCCAATGTGCTGAAGTTCAAAGAACTGATGGGCATCCTGACCGCCGAAGAGCAAGAACGCTGGGATAGCATCAAGTACTCCTTCGTCGAATCGACTCGCATGCAAGGCATGGACAGTGACGACCAGGCAGGTCAGCTGATGCGTCAATTGGCGTCGATGCGAGATGGCTTGGAATCCATCCGCGCCGTGATCTCCAAAGCAGTTGCCATCGGCCGAGACGCGACCGAAGAACGAATGGACCAGCGAATGGACGCCTTGCGCCATAGCCTGAGTTCATCCGCTACCGAGATTACCGACACGCTGCGTTCGACCGGTCAGCAGATCGAGCAACTGGGCAAACAACAAGCGACGCAGGAGCCCCCAGATCAACGTGTCTTTGTGCAGCACAAGGTACCGCGCGTGTTAGTCGATTTGGTCAAAGGACAATTCCACTTGATGCAGGAATGGTTGCGCCCGATTCTGGACGAATCGCTGGACACTGGAAAAGACCTCAGTCGGTTGCGTGAGCAGCTGGAGGCCTTTGAGGAGCAGTGCAAAAGCATGGAGAGTTCCCTGCTATCGGCCGCTCCCGACGGCGCCCCAGCGCCGCCACCGCCGCCAGCAACCCCGTCATGATTCCGCAAACTCCCCAGTCCCCAAACCGTGCGAACGCCAAAACGGCTGATGGGCACACACACCAACGGGGATTACAAAACAGGGCTGCCCAGGATCTGGCCCCCGTCGACGGTCAACGTGGCGCCGGTCATTAAATCCGAACCCTGAATCACCGACAGAATCGCTGCGGCCACATCGGCCGGCTGGCAAACCGCTTGCAAGGGATTGGACTGCACCACGGCCTGCTTGATCTCCGAAAAACGTTCCCCCAAACCTTGCTGCAACCATTGCCCGTCTATGAAACCAGGGGCAATCGCATTGACTCTGATTTGATCCGGTCCAAACGCCCGGGCCAATGAAAGTGTCAGATTGATCAGCGCTGCCTTGGACGCTCCATAGGGAATCGAACTGCCGGGAAAAGTGAGCCCCGCAATACTGGCTACGTTCACCACTTCGGCTGAGTCTGCTGCCTGCAACAAAGGCAAACAAGCACGGAACACTTGAAAAGGCCCCATCACGTTGACATCCATCATGCGGTGCCAATCATCGACGCAAACCGATTCGACATCGTGGTGATGAATGAACTTGGTCGTGCCGGCGTTATTGACGACGATCTCTAAATGACCAATCTGCTGCTGTGCTGTGTCGGCAATTCGGCGGCAGTCCTGATCTTGGCTGACGTCGGCTTGAACAACAAATGCCTGGACGCCCAATGCACGAGCCTGCTGCGCAGTTGCTTCTGCATCCGACTCCGAATTGCGATGCACTAAGACCAAATCACAGCCCTGGGTCGCCAATTCAATGGCCGTCGCTTGCCCCACTCCGCGACTGGCTCCGGTAACTACAGCGGCTTTTCCTTTAATTTCCATCGCTCGGAATTATCCCATGTTGTGGCAGTGAATCAATCAAGCCACATCATAGCATCACCAGCCTCTCATTCCGACAGGTCGATCGGCGGCGCTTAATCTGTTACGGGCCGAATTGCCAAAGATCAAATGTTCGCTGCTGCGCAGTCAACGAACAAGCCGTGCAAACGCGACGGCCAAGCAGCAAAATTCACTCTGCCTCACTGGCGTGCTCCCGAAGAAGGGAATCCCAATCATCCTCCGGGGAAAGCTCTCCGGTCGGTGTGCCCCAAACTGCATGTAGAACACCTACGGCGTTCGGAGGTTTGATGGTTCCAATGACTTGATGATCGCGTCTGTCTGCAATCGTAACGGAAACCAGGAATAAACCACGAAGGACGCGAAGAGCACGAAGGAGGAGGTCACAATAAACGTTGGAATTGCTCGACGAGAATCGTAGGGTGCTGTGCTTGCGCGCACCAATTTACTCCGCACAAGCGGCAATCACACCAGCGACCACCCCCATGATTGACAACAACGGGGCCACGACCGATGGGCAGAAAAATCGAGACGTTCAAACTCGATCCGGCTTGCGGCATGCCATTACCAAATCTAAAGCCCTCAAAACCAAGCCATTTCAATCCACCGGGTCAATCAAACGCACTCTCACCGCGTCAACACACTGCCAAGCCGTCAAACGCACGGCCCTTCTAGCACAGCCGCCCATTCAAAAACGCCTTGGACACCCAAGTAACACCAGGCAACCCATCAAGGCTCAAAATCCGTCTCCACATCAGAACTCGGTTGATGGCTTGTTAAGTCAAGTCCACAGCCTCGAATGCGAATGGTGGCAATTGCTGGAAATGGAGAACGCTAATCAGCACTTATCAGCACTAATCAATTAGTGGAAATGAGTGCCTATTAGTGTTCCCGATTCGAGACGTCGAACACTCCGTCTCTTGTACGACGAGCGTGAAGCATGGGGGCAGCGTGAGCCACTGATCGAAACGGGACATTCCACCGTCCCCATTGCCCAACGCTAAAAAGAGCTTCCGCAAGATTGTTGGTCACCAGCCACTCTCGGCCTTGATCACAGTTCTGGACGTCCCGGGGACGTCGGCGCCTGATCGGCTTCGCCCCTGCAAGGTCCATCAAGTCATCATCAGAGATGACCATCAAGAATTTTAACAACAGATGGGACATCCCCCAATTCATCGATGGTGTGGAAGCGTCCCCCATAGCGGGTAGCGACGAAAGGTTGCGTCACCTGGCAATTGTGGTCCAGTGAGGAATAAACCACGAAGGACACGAAGAGCACGAAGGAGGAGGACACAATCATCCTCCCTGGACTGTCCCCGAAGCGTCCATGTGCAGCACAGAACACTTGCTCTCTGGTCGGTGTGCCCCAAACCGCATGTAGAACACCTACGGCGTTCGGAGATTTGATGGTTCCAGTGACCCAAGGTGCGCTTCGCGACCTTGGGCTGTGAAAATGGAACACCTACGGCGTTCGGCAGGCCAAGCTGACGTTCCTTCGAACCACATGATCAGAGAAACACGCCCAAGTAACCTGCCAAAGCCAAGGCGGTGGCTTTCACAATCGCATCCAGAGTTCCGAACGCCGAAGGTGTTCTACCCCATAGCCCAGGGTCGCGCAGCGCACCCTAGGGACAGGCCCCATGCACACCCTCTCCGAACGCCGTAGGTGTTCTACAACGGATTCGGGAGAGCCGCTTGGAATGCACGGAACGCCAAGGCTTCTCGCCCAATCCCTTGCACTAGAAAACTGACACCAGCGCCGCTGGCAATGCAAACGCTGATAATCTGCCGGGGACAGTCCACCGAAACTTGCAATCGTCGCAAAGCCGGCAATAAACCACGAAGGACGCGAAGAGCACGAAGGAGGAGGTCACAATAAACGTTGGAATTGCTCGACGAGAATCGTAGGGTGCTGTGTTTGCACGCACCAATTTACTCCGCACAAGCGGCAATCACACCAGCGGCCACCCCCATGATTGACAACAACGGGGCCACGACCGATGGGCAGAAAAATCGAGACGTTCAAACTCGATCCGGCTAGCGGCATGCCATTACCAAATCTAAAGCCCTCAAAACCAAGCCATTTCAATCCACCGGGTCAATCAAACGCACTTTCACCACGTCGATCCAGCGGCCTCTCTCGCACAACCATCAAATGGGGCACAGCCGACGGAGCAACATTGTCGCTTGACTTGATCTTTAGTCAGTGACGACCTCGACCGGCTTGAGTCCACTGATTTGCTGCTTCCTGGATTTGGGCAAACACAGCATGTTGCGACTCAGGATGCCGCCGAACACGTTCTGCGGATTCCCAGCGAAGTTGTTGCTGCTAAACAGCAATGGCGTGTGCCAATACATGTTGTAACCCAAGGCGTCGATGAATTGCGTCAGTGCCCTGGCTTTATCCTCACGATCGTTTTCCACGTACAGCGCCGGTTGATGCTTGGCGATGGTCTGGGTTGCTCCGGCCAAAACGTCCTGCTCCATGCCTTCCACATCCACCTTGATAAAGTCACACTGAGGCAAATTCAGACGATCAATGGTCCGAACCTCGACAGACTGTCCGTTTTGAAACTCGCCGAGCGACAAGCCGCCGAAGTTATTCTGTTTGCCATAATCCAGTTGAGGTACCACGGTGAGCCCAGGGCGTTGCCCAAGGGCAGCCCACATGGCATGCACGTTGGTTAGTTGATTGAGTGCGATGTTGGCATTTAGCAACTGAAAGATGATGCGTTGCGGTTCGAACGCCAGGACCGCGCCCTGCGGGCCCACTTGCTTTCCAAACCAAACCGTGTGTGCTCCCATGTTGGCGCCGGCCTCGACAATCACGTGGCCGGGTCGAATGAACTGTGAAAACAGAGCAATCTCGCCCTCAGAGAACTCTCCGTACAGGTCCAACGATCGACCGATGTACATGTCGTGAATGTTGTACACCATGGTTCCATGGCGACATTCCTTGATACGATTGATCGTGGGAAACATGGCGCGTCGTTGAGTAGCAACAGAAGATGGGATCAGTAGGCACAACCGATCATCATAACATCCCCTTCGCAGCAGGATGACGGTGGCTCGCTGCCCAGGTCACACGAAACACGGTTCGCGTCTGGCCAGAGGCGATTAGCAAGCGTCAAGACAGAGAAACAGTTTGCGAGCCAGTTGCCCCTGTTGTTTGCCTAGCGTTTTGTCCCAGTAATGATTGCAACACCGTCGATTTGGCACCTGGACAATTCTGCCATCGCAGGGTGCATGCCTCAACCAATCACGCAGACACCCTACCGCACATTCGTTCCCGCACAGGAGAACGGTGCAACAGTGAAACAGAGGACGGGGACATGATTTCCGCAGGGTGATTTCCGCAGCGGCGACAAATCACGGACGAGGGCGTCTTCATTCGAGCGTCCGATGTTACGCGTCGATTGGCCCAGAGATTGGACCAGCGATCTGATGATCGGTGACGACGTTACCCTTGGCGATGTGTTCGTCAAAGATTCGATCGATGACGTCCGGAGTGCAGGCTCCATACCAAATATCATCGGGCAAGACGCCGACGATGGGCCCCGCTTTACAGATATCTAAGCACTGGGTTTTGATTTTGACGACCGACGGATGCCCGGTCTTTTGCCACAGCTTGCTGCGTTTTTTGAGATAGTTCCATGTCCTCGACATGCAGTCTTCGGAGCAGCACTTTTCCTTCTTGCGATCCATGCAAACCACCAAGGTATAATTCCCTTGACCGAACCCAAGCTTGTCTGCTTTGGCAGCGGCTCGTTTGAGCGACACCTCAGTAGCCCGGTTTCTACTCATGAAATCGACAACGTGTAGGGGAACGCCGGTCATCACCAGCCAAGAACTTGGGAGACGACGAGCCGGCCCAAGGGACACTTGGAACCGGCTTGAGAAAATCAGGAACGATCGATCATGAGACGCTGCTGCTTTGGTCTGCTTGATCTTCTTCCGTTGGATCAACGGCAGAGCTCTCTGGCGAAGCTTCGTCCTGTGCTGCCTTTTCCTTTTCGGCCATCAGTCTTTGGATCGAAGGGCCGATCAGGTCGCAAATCTCTTCCTCATTGAGCTCTTCCTTCTCGATCAGGCAACGGGTCAACGTTTCCAAGTCGTCCCGATACTTCGAGAGCAGATCGATGGCTTTCTTGTCGGCCTCCATGAGAATCGCCGCGACCTCGGCATCGATCAGTTCTTGGGTGTGCTCGCTGAACTGCCGCGACTGGTGCATTTCGCGTCCCAAAAACGGATCTTCTTCAGAAGTTTTGTAGCAGACCGGCCCAAGTTTGTCGCTCATGCCCCACTGCGTCACCATACGGCGGGCGATGCTGGTGGCACGTTCCAAATCATTCTCTGCGCCAACGGTGGGCTCATCGTAAATGATTTGTTCAGCAGCTCGACCACCGAGCAAGACGATCAGCTGGTGTTCCAGTTCCTTCTTACTGATGTTCAGGCGATCTTCATTGGGCACATACTGGGTGACGCCTAAGGCACGGCCACGTGGAATGATGGTGACTTTGTGCACCGTGTGCGCGCCGTCTAAGTGCCAGGCAGTCAGGGTGTGACCGGCTTCGTGATAGGCCGTTTTTTCCTTTTCGATTCCACGCAGCACCTCCTCGCGTTTGGCACCCATCAAGATTTTGTCATGAGCATTGTCAAAGTCTTCCATGCTGACTTCTTTCTTATCATGACGGGCCGCCCAGAGCGCCGCTTCATTCACCATGTTTTGGATGTCTGCACCGGTCAGACCAATGGTTCCAGCAGCCAAACGATCAAGCTTGACGTCATCCGCCAAAGGCACTTCGCGAACGTGAACCTTGAAGATCTCTTCGCGGCCTTTCAACGTTGGCCGATTGACTGTGATGTGACGGTCAAAGCGACCGGGACGCAGCAGAGCAGGGTCCAAGACATCGGGGCGGTTGGTCGCGGCGATCACAATCACCGCCTGGCTGGGCGTGAAGCCGTCCATTTCACCAAGAATTTGGTTCAAGGTCTGCTCACGTTCATCATGACCGCCACCTAATCCAGCACCACGCTGACGACCGACGGCGTCGATTTCATCAATGAAGATGATGCTGGGACTTTGCTGTTTCGCAGTTTGGAATAAATCGCGAACTCGGCTGGCCCCCACGCCAACGAACATTTGGATGAATTCACTCCCATTGACGGAGAAGAACGGCACCTCTGCTTCACCGGCAACCGCTCTGGCGAGCAGAGTTTTACCGGTCCCTGGAGAGCCATTGAGCAGCACCCCTTTGGGCACCCGTCCGCCAAGCTTGCGGAATTTCTCAGGGGTCTTTAGGAAGTCAACGATTTCCTGGAGGTCGGCCTTAACACCTTCCAATCCTGCAACGTCTTTGAATGAGACCGTTTTTTCGTGAGCTTCAAATCGCTTGGCAGGGCTCTTGCCGAACCCTGACAGGAATCCACCGCCCATGATGTCGTTTCGCGTGCGACGGATCATCAGGAAGACGAAGACCAAAATGCCGATCGGCAAACCGACAAAGATGAGCAAACTGATGATCTGCTGGGTCGTGTCGGGAGGAGTTTCCCCCCACTGCACATCGGTCTCTTCGAGCTTCTCTTGAATGCGCGTAATGTACTGATCGGACTGAACGTTGAAGTAGAAGTCCTTGTTTAGCTTGATGGCTTTTCCGTCACTGTCTTTTTGGACGGTGACGACGCCTTTCTCTAGCTTGGTGGCATCAGGTGGATCGTTGAACGTACCGGTCACGCGCTGCTGGCTGGTGTCGATGGACACACTGGCGATGTTGTTCTTGTCCAGCTGTTCGTAGAACTGGCTGGTGGTGATCTTCGATCCGGTTTCTCCTGACCTGACAAACAACAGCATCAAAACCATCATCAAGACGGCCAAGATCAAAAAGCTATTGTGTCGCCGAGGCGGGGTGTTTTTCGCGTCCGGTTCTTCGCGATTATTTTCCATAGTGAATTTCGATCGAAGGAGTCGCCTGAAAGCGGCGAAAGTTATGGGCTAAACCGCCATCCCACCATCCTGCGATCGCAATGATCGCATCCTGGCAGCTGAAGATTCGTTGTGATGATCGGTCCAGGGACCGTCCAAAGGCATTCAGTGAAGGCCCTCGCCTCCAATTTTAGCCATTTTCCGCAGGGATCAAACCGCACTGCGTGGACGTTTTCCACCGGGTTTCTTTTTTCGGGCAGAGGGCATGCGTTGCGACACGGTGCGTCTGGCATCAACAAGCAGATCTCTGGAGAATCGTAGCGGTCAGTCAAAGTCCAACTACAATCCAGTCTCCACCGTCGAAACTCTTCGTTCATCAAAAGCGTTCGAATGGTTGGCCTTGGTCAATTCCTGCCGCTAAGCGGCTCCCCGGTTCGGGTTATAACAATTCAGCGGAATACAAACCTTTGCTTCGCCACCGTCTCGCTGGGGGGCAGCATTGTGCCCGAGCATTCTCCCAAGCGCGGCGGAACACACTGAGCCACGCATTGAGCCCGAGCAAAAGTCACTTGAAGCTAGAAAAGATCACTTGGTGCCGGGTCGACCCTAGGCTTCTGCCTTTTTTTGACTGGCCTCTGGTTGACTGGCCTCTGGGTGACCTCCACTGCGAGACATCTGGGTTCTGCAAGTCAAATCAGGGCTGACATTGGCCCGATCCCATCGGGAACCATGCTCGGGGCCCCCCTCAGCAAACAACGGTGCCCTCAGCAAACAACGGTGCGGAGGTTGATGCATTAGCGTCGCCAATGCGATTGGACCTCTCGACCGGAGGCTTCCGCCGCGCGCAGATGGTCGAACACTTGTTGGACCGTCAAACGGCGCACCTGCACCACTTCCTCCAGCTGATAGCCCTCGCTGAACAACCGCCACGTCCAATAGGCTTGATCATCATCGCCGAGCTCCGAATCGGTCTCCACGGCTGCATCGGGCTGTTGTACCGCCTCAAGCACCGCTTCATCGACGGCTGCGAATGGGGTTTCAGCAGGAAGTGCCTCTGAAGTCAGTGCTTCAGCCGCAGACGGCTCGTTGGCAGACGGCTGGTCAGGTGGCGGCTGGTCAGGTGGCGGCTCGTTGGCAGGCGGCTCGTTGGCAGACGGCTGTTCAGGTGGAGGGGACGAACTGGCTGCGGCCTCGTCACCCTGTTGCTCTACCACCTTTTGAATGACTTCCAGGATGTCATAACCAAATTGCTCCAAGGTCGCCGGGCCAATGCCTTTGATCACCTCCAGCTCCGAGCTAGCTTTCGGACGCAGCTCCGCCAAGCGATCAATGGTGGCGTTGCTTAGAACGCGGAACGCAGGCAAGCCATGTGCAGCAGAGGCGCGTCTGCGCCAGCGTTTGAGTGCATCTCGAGCCTCGGTCAACAATTGCTGCTCGGGACTGATTAACGCTTCTAACGTCACGTTGACGACGCCCTTGTCTGCATCGTCGGCGTTTGGATCCGCCTGGTCCTGTTGAATTGAATCAAGCGTTGGTGAACTTTGTTCAACGGCTGGGCTGGAGGTGTCCGTGACGGTTGGCTGGACGACCTGGCGTTGCTCGGGATCGGACACGTCCTCTGCAGGGCGTTCCGCTGTGGAGACATCGCCCGATTCAATGTGAGCTGCGGCGGCGGCCAATCCGTAGGCCAGTGGGCGCGGCAGCAAAAAGCTATTGGGCAATGGGGTCTGCAGGTGCATCACTGATTTTCCCAATTCACTGATTTCTACCGTTGGGCGTCGCTGATCAACTTCTTTTTGAACGACCAAGCCATGTTCAATCATCGTCGTAAGGATCTTTGACAACTGAGACTGTTTAAGTCCGGAGAGCAGGCCATAGGTGCTGAGCCGATTCAATTTCCACTGCATGACTTTTTTATTGTTCGATCCAGACAACATTTGTGCGACCAGACTGATCCCGAAGCGACCATGCATGCGAGTGATTCCGCTCAAGATAACCCGCAGACCGCGAAAGAGATTGTCGACCTGTCGTTCGTTGAGCTCCTTTTTCCAGAGTGCTGTCCCCGTTGACGAAGCCTCTTCGGGCACACAACGATCGCAGCGTTTGCAATCTGAAGCCGCGGGATCGCCAAAGTAATCCAGGATCACTTTCTGTCTGCAACCACCGGACCTAGCGAATCCAATCACGGCATCCAGCTTGGCAAACTCAGCTGCTTTGCGGCGAGCGAGTTCTTCAAAGTCAATGTCCAATTGATGGAACTTCAGGTCTCGACGAACAACATGCACTGCTCGGCCGCGAAACGGGGGAACGTAATCGAAGCACTGCAAGCGTTTCAGTTCACGCAAGACGCGACTGAGTTGTTCGCGGCTCACCTCGGCCTTGTCCATCAACCGCTGGGGGCGAACATAGACATCATCGAAGCGGCGTTTGCCAACCAGTTCTTGAATCACGCCCAGAACGCGTCGACGTAGTTTTGAACTTTTCGGCAAAAACGACACCACGTCTGGATGTTCATGATCAATTCGCAAGATCATCTGATTACTGCTGCTGTCCAAACGTCTGAGGACGTCGGCTTTGGACAACAGAGTCTCAGCGGTCCCGATGGCTTCAGTGCTATCCGCGTCGATGGCCCGGCGCACTTGTTCCAGCGTCAGTTCAATGGGGTCTTCGGGACGTGAGAGCAAAAACTCGTAAACCTCTTTGACCACTTCCTTTGAAGGATAGCGATTCTCGATGAAGAATCCTTGGATGTAGCGATCCTGATAGGCAAAGAACATGCGGCAATCGCTATCGCCGCCATCTCGTCCCGCACGGCCAGCTTCCTGATAGTAAGCCTCCAAGGTCCCGGGCATATTGTAGTGGGCAACGTAACGGATATTGGACTTGTCGATTCCCATTCCAAACGCGTTGGTGGCCACGATCGCGTCCAAATCACCGCCCATGAACTGTTCCTGGACCTGTCGGCGGTGCTCCGAGTCCATCCCGCCGTGGTACACACCGACTTTGCGTTTGGTCAGTCCGGGCAACAGGTGTCCGATCTCTTCGCAAGCTTTTCGAGTCGCTGCGTAGATGATTCCCGCACCTTGTTGCTTGGCAATGTACCGGACCAAGGCTTCTTGCTTATCAGAGTCGGTTTTACACTGTGTGACGCCAAATCGCAGATTGGTGCGTGCAAACCCGGTCACAAATACTTTTGGATCATCAAGCTGCAACAGCTGACAAACGTCATCGCGCACCATCGGCGTGGCGGTCGCAGTCAGCGCGATGGTTTGCACCGAGGGCAGGTAGCGTTTTCGCACTTGCCCCAGACGGGCATAGTCGGGACGAAAGTCATGGCCCCATTCGCTGACGCAGTGCGCCTCATCAACAGCCAGCAACGTCACCTGCGCGCTGCCCAGGGCTTCCAGGAACCTGCCGTTTCGCAGGCGTTCAGGCGCGATGTAAACCAGCTTGTATTCGCCCGCCGCCATCGCCGCCATGACTTGCTCTTGCTGAGCCGGGGTCAGCGTCGAATTGATTAACTCCGCAGCAATCCCTTGTGCTTTCAGACCGTCAACCTGATCTTTCATCAACGCAATCAACGGGGAAACCACTAGCGTGGTCCCCGGCCTAGCCAGCGCGGGCAACTGGTAACACAAGCTTTTACCACCACCGGTTGGCATCACGCAAAGCACATCATCCCCGGCGGCAAGACGATCGATGACCTGACGTTGCCCCGGGCGAAAATCAGACAGCCCAAATTGAGGTAACAGAGATTCAGGATCAACCATCATTTCGTTCATTTAGATTCCTATTGCTGAGAAACGTCCACGGGCAGTCTGACTGATCAGCGTTAAGCGGTGACTCAAAGCGGTGACTGATCTGGTTTTAGTATACGAGGTTCTGGCAAACAGAACGAGCACCCCTGGCAACCGCCTTTGATGCGTCATCCACCAACCCCAATCTGGTGTTTCACGGGCACGTGGGGAAGAGGAAAAGCAAGCGATTTTCAGCTAAATTGAAAAACAAATTGTTTTGGCCGCCGCTGCCAAATTGACGACTCGATTTCGTTTAGAATGTCGACAGCGGGTGGAATGTTTAGTCCCAATCAGTTGTGCTGACTGCGTCTTGCTTTCACCTCCCTCCAGTCCATGCTTGCCACCTCGGCTCCAGGCACAGAAACAAGGATCCAAAAGAAGATCATGTCCTCGATGAACCTAGCCAATTGTTCTCTGCTGAACCCACTGCGTCCTTTCATGCGTCCCTTGGCGTTGGCCGCCCTGGGGATTGTCTCGACGGTCGTCGCCGTGCCCAGTGATGGCGCCGAACCAGCCGATGAATCAGCGGATCAATCCGTGGTCTTTGAAGAGAACTTCGAAAATGGCATCGAACGCTGGGAAGTGTTGGATCCGAAGACCTGGAAACTCAGTAAACGTGACGGCTCGATGACTCTCGAGATCACGGCGCGTTCCAGCGAATACAAGCCACCGCATCGCAGTCCCCTACACATTGCACTGATCAAGGACTTGACGCTGGAAAGCTTTGAAATGACCTTCAAAGTCAAAAGCACCAAGGACACGGGCAATCATCGTGACTGTTGCGTGTTCTTCAACTACAGCGACAACCAGCACTTCTACTATGCCCACCTAGGCGCTCGGCCTGACCCCAACAGCGGTCAGATCATGGTGGTCAACGAAGCTGCACGAAAGAACTTGACAGAGAACAAAAACGAAACTCCCTGGGACAGTCAGTGGCATCAAGTCAAAGTCGTTCGCGATGCAGCCAGCGGCAAAATTGAAATCTACTTTGATGACATGAGCAAGCCACACATGAGCGTCACCGACAAAACGTTCACCAAGGGACGAATCGGCATCGGATCGTTTGATGATCTGAATGCTTTTGACGAGATCGTGATCCGCAAACGGTAGGCTGCGTTTTACCTGCATCGACATCACTGACCGACCGGCCGCTCACGCAGACAGATCCTCAAACCGACACACGGTGGCGAAGGAGGCTGGTGTCTGTGTGAATCGGTCACACCTCTTCAACGCCCGCCCCCGCACGACGCCCCCGCACGTTCCAGCGCTGCATCCCTCAGCACTGCATCCCTCAGCGTTGGTCTCAACGAACGGGTGCAAGCGCGGGCGACGACCGAGAAGCCTCAGCGTGAAAGCAATCCCCTTACGATGCAAAACAAATCCAATTTGCACAAATCCAATTTGCCGACACGGCTTCCCGTCAATCCTGCGCACCGACACATTACTTCCACACATCCAGTTGCCTGGGCGATAAAGTGAATGAATAGATCGCTCGTGATTCGCCCCGTTCACATCACGTCTGCAAACCGACATGGACTGGTCAACGGACAGGATTCAGAAACATGATGGCGTCGGCTAAAAGACAACTTCCACACTGACAGAACAACCGCGGCTACAATAGAGAACGCGAGCGTTCGGTTCCCCTTTGTTTTCGGGAGACTCTGAATGGTCAAGCATTAAGCGTCCGCTTTATCGCCCCACAGGAAGACTGCAATCTTTGCATTGCACTTGAATCATGGCCACGCGTCGGGAAAGCCCGCTGCGTCCGATCAAATCAACCCATTCAGGAGTTACCGGCAATGAGCGGTTATGGCATGTTCAGCGATGACTACTACTTAAACATGAACCTGGCCACGGAGATGGATTTACCGCAGAATCGCGAATCGGTTCTGCATTACTTTGAACAGGTGCGTCGTCGCTATCCTGAACTCATGAACTTCTATGCTCGGGAAAAGTCCGAGTTTGTGCTGGAGGAAGAAAAAGAAAACGGAGCTTATCGCTGGGTCACCGTTGAGCCTCGCCGCCTGACCAGCGGTAGCGTCAATCCGGAATCGTTTGACGCTGCAGTGGAACAGCATCGCCGGGTGCTCGAACTTGTGCCCTATGAGCTGTCGATCACTCCGCTTGATTGTGAATCACTCAGCGTGATGGCGGGGTTTGATTTCAACTTCAGCGGCAATCACAACGACTTGCTGACTCAGGCGATCGGGATCGCGCCAGGGCTGGAACGCTTCACCGCGTTACCCTACGGAAAAGTGCTTTCCAATGAACCTGCGATCCAATTTGCCTTGGATGAAGAGTGCCGCACACAGTGCCGCATTAGCTTTGAATCACGCACGACTGCCTACCAGGTGCGCACCGGAGACTTCGGCGAGGAGCAATTAAGTGTCTACATGACGGTCCGCCGCTTCGACAGCTTGGGTCCCAACGAGTCCTTTGAAAAGGAGTTTGTACGTCTTTCGGGTCTCTGCCGCGACTTGATTGATGAATACCTTGTCGATGCCGTCCTGCGTCCCCTTCAGCAAGCCATCTCGTTGCACTAGAGGCAGGCATTCGCAAAGTGGCTGATTCTGCGACAGCCACCTGACAAACGTGGCGGGCGAAGCGAGTGTGCTTCGCCCAGCTGCCCTCTGGCAAGACCACCCCACGGCAGGCAGGAACAACCGTGTACCGACACGGACTCTGGCCGTCTGCTCTGCGACTGCTTTCCAAATCCCTGGCCATCAACACCACTCTGCTGATGGGGCAACGATCCGGTTGCAACGACTGTGTCAATTCTTCGAGGGACCAGTCCTTAGTAATCCGTGGCATTTCTCATGCGGAGGTATGGATTTGAGCTAATTTTCATTGCAGAGTTGTCCGGTTCCCCTCGGTCAGTTGCTGCAATCACTTGCACCACACGTCAAAAACTGACGGTGCGAGTGCCTGAAAATTAGCCCGCAGCCTGTCATCTGGGATCACCACCGTGAGCACTCACCCCAAGTCACGAGTCTTTGACTTTTATCTTCTCGAAGATCGCATCCTCCTGAGTGGTGATGGCTTGGATGGCTCGACAGATGTGGTTCCCGATCCGCATCTCAATTTGATCGCCAACCTCGAGTCTCAACTTCACGACGATCCGCTGTTCGGCCAAACCGCCCAGCAAGCGCTCGATCGCGACACGAACGTTGACCGCGACAGGCTTGACGAAGACGACTCTCAGCACCCCGTTCCCGAAGCCGACAGCAGCGATGCGTCCATCACTCGGACTGAACTGATCATTGTGGATGCGGGGGTCGATGGCTGGGAAACCCTCATCGATGGCTTGCAACTTGAAGCCGACGCTGACACGCAGTGGGTGGTTCTCCATCTGGACGGCAGCGTCGATGGCGTGCAACAGATCACTGAATTGCTGCAGCCGATGATGGATGTCGATGCGTTGCACATTTTGAGCCATGGAGATGACGGTTCGTTTCAGCTCGGCAACACCGCACTGAATCAGACCAGCATCAACGGTTACGCGGGGCAACTTGCTTCCTGGGGCGCGGCACTGTCACCTGAGGCGGACCTCCTGATCTATGGCTGCGATCTGGCCCAAAGCGACTCTGGCCGCTTCCTGCTTGATTCAATCGCGACACTTTGCGACTGCGATGTTGCAGCCAGCACTGACGTGACCGGCCATCGTGACCTGGGCGGTGACTGGGACCTGGAATACCAAGTCGGACAGATCGAAACCGACATCGCCATCTCAGCTGCTGCACAACTGTCTTGGCGCAACACACTGGCCAGCCCCGATGAGATCACTGTGACTGAAACCACTGATGGTGGAGTCACGGTCAACACCTCAGGCCCCGACACCGTTTTTGAAGCTGCCGCATCCATTCCATCCGACCTGGATCGCTTCACCTACGAACTGACTTTCTCGGGTTCTCCGACATCGGGATCCGAAACGTTCCTTTCCTACAACGTCTCGGGCGAAGACCAACTGACGTTCACCATCGATCACAGCACGAACAACCTGGTGCTAGACATTGGTGCTGGCGGCACCGTTGAATCTTCCCAGATCGATTACACCAATGCGTTGCTGGACGGGCAAGTCCACATGTTAAGCATTAACTGGGACAACACTGCGGGTGATTGGCAGATTTACATTGACGGAGCGTTGATTGATTCGGGCTCCGGCTATCAAGCTGGACAGGTCGTACAAGCGGGTGGAACGCTGGTCTTTGGTCAGGAACAAGACAGCGAGTCAGGCGGCTATCAACTCGATGAACGCTTTGTCGGCACTCTGTATGACGCTCGACTGTTCGATGACCTGCGAACGCCAACCGAAATTGCCAGCAACCAGAATGTAACGCTTGATCGGCAAACACAAGGCTTGATTGCCAACTGGCGATTCGATCAACAAACCAGCGATGGCACCATCCTGGATGCCGTTGGTGACATGCATTTGACACGATTGGATACGTCGCCACCTTTGTATCTGGATCAATCGGACCTGTCCCTGAGTGTGCAATCGCTCTCTGACGATGGCACCGTTGTTGGCCAAGTCACTGCATCGGACGCCGATCGCGAAGCACAGATCAGCGCGCTGCTTGCCGCCGATCCGGATCTGCACTATTCAGAGGAAACCGGCAAGTTCTATCAACTTGTCGACACCGCGACCGACTGGACGGACGCTCAATCCACCGCCAACTCGACCAGCCTGCAGTCCATTGCCGGAGACTTGGTTGCGGTTGAATCATCTCTTGAAAACCAAATCGTCGCCAACATCGCCTCAGCAGCCTCGGGCAACGTTTGGCTGGCTGGTACGGATGAAGCCATTGAAGGCCAGTTTCGCTGGGACTCGCAAAGTGGCGACTCGGACGTTTGGTACAGCGGCAGTTCACCGGTCAACGACGCCTACAACAACTTCGCCGCCGGCCAGCCAGACAATCTAGGCGATCAAGATTACTTGCAACTCGATGGCAGCACCGGATTGTGGCGGGACCAAGCCAACAATGACTCCGCAGCAATTCTGATTCAATGGGATGCCGATGAAGTCCTGGACCAAACGCAAGCTTTGACCTACCAGATCACGTCGCAAACGGTCACAGGCGCCTTTGCGATCGACCTAACGACAGGCACGATTGTGGTTGCCGACGGCAGCTTGCTCGACGCCAGCCTGCTTGCCACGCACGCCGTGCAAGTCGAAGCCACTGATGTCAACGGCGATACCTTTCAACGCACGTTCCAGATTCAAATCACGGACGTTAATACTGAACAAACGCTCGCTCCAACAACTGCCGTGACGGTCAACGAAGGGGCCACAACCACGATCACGACGGCGAACCTGTCCACCACCGATATCGAACAATCCGCCAGCGAAATCATTTACACGGTCACCGGCGATGTCGCTCAAGGCCAACTGTTTCTGAACGGTGCAGAAGTGAACCTCGGCGGTCGTTTCACCCAAGCCGATCTCAACGCGGGTCTCGTCAGTTACGCCAATCACGGAGAACCCGTGACCGCAGATCAATTCTCCTTTTCAGTGGACGACGGAGCGGGAACGACCACTCAAGGTTCACTGGCGATCAACGTGGTCCTGCAAGACGATCCGGTTGTGATCACCGCCACCGAATCACTCCAGTCCGTCCAAGGGAGCACCATTCAGTTTGGCCCCGCTGGCGATGGCTCGATCAGTGTGTTTGACGAAGAAGATGCAACGATCACGGTTTCGTTGAGTGCAACGGATACTGAACTGGCGATTGTCGCAACGCCCGGCGTGACGATGATTGACGCTGATGGAACCGATGGCACGCTGCAATTCAGTGGCTCCCAGGACGACATCAACGCGACCCTGGATCTGCTAACGGTGACACCTGACGTGGCGACGATCGGCACCATCGTGCTGAACATCGCAATTGATGATGGCAACACGGTCAGCAACGACACCGTGGACATGAACATGAACTCGGGTGTCTTCACCATGGTCTGGGACGGCGGCGGTGCGACCGACGATTGGTCTGACCCGTTGAACTGGGACCTCGATTTGACGCCCGACGCCAACGACACTGTGATTTTCAACACGACGAGCCTGAGCGATTCACAGGTCGATGCTGCCTTCGCTGGCAGTGTCAGTTCGGTGGTCGTGACCGCCGGTTACACGGGGCAGATCGCACAACAGGTCGACCTCAGCGTTGGTTCTGATCTGACACTCGCCAATGGCACCTGGACCACAGCCAGCAATGCCCTGGACATCGACGGGGACTTAACGGTCAATGGCGGCACCTTGAACATGACGGACTCCCAGGTCCTGGTGGGCGGCGATGTGCAATTGCTTACAAATGTTCTGGCCGACAATTCGACGCTGACGCTCGACGGCGTGGGAACGCAATCACTTGAAACCACTCAAACGCTGAATCATCTTCATTTTGATTCCGCTGGATCCATTAACGTCTTAAGCGATGTGCAACTGACCGGGGACTTGATTGCCAACGGCGGCACGCTGGACTTTGCCGGAAATGAAGTCAACTTGACCGGCACCCAAGACCGAGTCATTCAGACCGCTGGTTCAGCACTGGGGACGATCAACGTCAATACCAGCGGAACGGTAACGGTCAACGGGGACGCGTCAATTGCCGGCGATGTGGTGATTCAAGATGCCAATGCCATCAATGGCGACGCGTTGCTGATTGAAGGTGACTTAACGATCCATGATGATGCTTGGACGGCCACGTCGGACTTCACCATGGTGGGAGGAAACAATCAAACTCTGTCCGCTGCTGGCGGGAGCTCGTTGTTACCGAATCTCACGATCAACAAATCCGGTGGGACGCTGACTTGGGTCGATGACTTTTCCCTCGATGGCAATGTTTCGGTGACTGCTGGCACCATCGATGCCAGCACCATGGACTTGCGATTGTCGCCGACCTCCGGTCTCTCTATTGACGGCGACATCGGTCCCATCGCTTCACTGCGGATTGATTCGACGTTCGCCATCACGATTCAAAACACCTTGCAGGTCTTAGGGACGACGACGCTTGCGAATGTGTCCTCCCTGGCCCGAGGGACCCTGCAAGCGTTCGGTGATGTTCAGGCGATTGACACGCGTTACACTGGTTCAGCGACCTTTGAACTCGCTGGCAGCAACGATCAGTCCATCACCACCGAGGGCAGCGCCGGCTCACTTCGAAACCTAACGGTGAACAAGACCGGTGGCACTGCGATGGTGGTCGACGATCTGCGTCTAACACGAGCGTTCACCTATGTCGCGGGCGACTTTGACACGGCTTCAGCCTTGATCACCTTTGAATCAACGGGGGTGAGCATCGATAGTGGCGCACACGTCTGGGGTGATGTGGCGTTTGATATCTTTTCGGTGACCACGATCACCGGAGACATGCACGTTGATGGAGACCTCTTGCTTCAGAACGCCAGCTCATTCAATGGCGGTTCCATCTTGGTAACCGGCGATGTGCTGAGCACGGCGTTCCGATCGTCAACGGGCAACACCACCATTCAACTAATCGGTACCGGAGACCAAGTGCTTTCTGGAAACCACTTTCATAGCGGTGATGTGATCATCGACAAAATCAGTGGCCAGGTCACGATCGCAGGCGACCTAGAACTCGACGCGACAGACCAGGACTTGATTTTGGACAATGGCACGCTCGGGCTTTCCGGCCAGCAACTAACCATCACCAACGGCCTGACGCTCAATGGCGGCGTCCTGACCGGCTATGGGGCGATTGTCGGTGACTTGGCCGTCGGTGGGGCAGCGGAAGTAGCCCTGGCAATCGACAGTTTAGCCCCGGGTGGATTTGACCAGCTTCAAGTCAGCGGAAACGTCTCACTGGCAAGTGGAGCCACCCTGGCGGCTGATTTGACAGGCGTGACCACCAGCGAAGATCGCAATGGGCTGATTCAGTACGGCAGTCGCACAGGAAGTTTCACAACGTTCCGACTGGACAACGATGCCTTGGGTGTCGACGCAAACTTGCAATACGATGATCTCGCGGGTTCGTTGAATCTTAGCCTGAACGATCTCCCCAGCGGCAACATCGCCGACGTCAACGTGCTGGAGGACTCGGCGCCGTTGGTGATCGATCTTGCGGCCGTGGTCAGTGACGCGAATCATGCTGATAGCGAACTGACGTATCAAATCATTGCCAACTCCAACACGACCTTGGTCACGGCGACCAATTTGGATCAGGACGCTGATACATTAACACTGGTCTTTGCCGCCGAAGAGAACGGAACAGCGATCATCACAGTGCGTGTCACGGACCCCTTGGGGGCTTTCAGCGACATGGCGTTTACTGTCACGGTCGCTGAACAACTCGATCCACCGACACTGACAGCGGGATCAATCAATGTGGACGAAGGAGCCGAGTTCATTTTGACGGCCGCTCAACTCAGTGCCAGCGACCCGGATTCTGCCGCGGATGAACTGCGTTACAACATCACGTCCCAACCGCGGCAAGGCGTGCTGTTGGTTGACGGACTTCCAGCGACTTCGTTCACACAAGAGCAACTGGAAGCGGGCCGAGTCAGCTACCTGCACAATGACAGTGAAACAAATGGCGATCAGTTCACGGTGCAACTGAGCGATGGCGCCAACACGCTGGCTCCGGCGACCGTGAACATCAGCATCAACCCCGTCAATGACCAGACGCCGATCATCGGTTCCAACGGCGGCGACGCGACTGCATTGCTAGCGGTTTTGGAAAACACAACCCTTGTGACCACCGTCACCGCGACCGATGGCGATCTGCCTGCCCAGGCCATTCAGTACAGCATTGTCGGTGGTGCTGATCGCGACGAATTCATCATGGACTCGGGTACCGGCGAACTGTCGTTCTTCCCAGCACCTGATGCCGAAACACCGTTGGATGCCAATCGCGATGGCACCTATGAAGTGATCGTTGCGGCCAGCGATGGCACACGACAAGACACTCAAACCTTGACAGTGTCGATCATCGACCAGGATGAATTTGATGTTTCGGGGATCAGAGACATCGACGCGTCTGCAAATGTTGTGGCTGATCCCACCGTGATTGGATCGACCGTCGGCGTCACCGTCAGTGCCAGCGATGCTGACATCACCAATTCACAGATCACCTATCAGCTATTAAACAGTGACACAGTCCGTTTCACCATCGATCGCAACTCCGGCGAAGTGCGAACGGCGCAATCCTTCACTGCATCTGAGGCCGGCACGACACGCACCATTGTTGTTCGTGCAATCTCAGCAGATGGGTCGTTTGAAAACACCCGCATCAACATCAGCATTCCGGGTGCTGCGAACACTGCACCGACTGCTGTCGACGATCAGTTCAGCGGCAGAATCAATCGAGACATTGTTGTTGGCCCCGCTGAACTGACTGCAAACGATCGTGATCTGGAAAACGATCCGCTGACGGTGACCGTCATCAACACGCCAACCAACGGCACGCTGATCACGCTGATCGACGGCACGATCGTGTATCGCCCAGACCGCGGCTTTCATGGCGGCGACTCGTTCACCTATGTGGCCGATGACGGAGCGTTGCAAAGCAATCTGGCCACGGTCACGATCGACATCGCCAATCGCCGGGTCGACACTGGCAGCGCACCACCAGCACCCCCATTGGCTCCCCCCCCAGGCAATCCAGCTCCCGTCGTGCCTGGTCCACAGCCACCGATGGACGCGCCCTTTGACTTCGATTCGCCCAGCCTGGACCCTGGCGATTCCAACGCGGGCGACACCAGCCGAAACGAATCTGACAGTGATTCCAACGAATCGCTTGAGCGTCCCATGTCGCGACCAGCGTGGAGCTGGCAAGCCAACGTCAGTAGCCAAGGTTCCAGCGATGGCCCATTCAAAGCCGGTTTCGAGGTCGCCCAAGCGAACGCCTTGGAACTCGTCTTGGAAACGCTGTTGCTGAATCCAACGGAGAACATGCTGGACATTGCCGAAATCAAGAACAACCTGCATGACCTTGAGTTAACGCTCGCCAATGATCTTCGCCAAGCCATTTTGTGGGACATGTGGGACTCGAAACAGTGGAGCGCAAGCGATGACCCCGTCGCAATGGTGATTGGGACCGCAGGCCTAGCCGCTGGGTTCTTTTCTATCGGCTACGTGATGTGGGCACTTCGCGGTGGCGTGGTCGTGTCCATTCTTGCTGCGGGACTTCCTGCGTGGCGAATCATCGATCCAACCGCCGTCCTAACGGCCTATCGAGCTTCCATGGATGAAGCCGGCGAAGAGCTCTCTGATTTAGTGCGTCGCTAGACGGCAGATCAAAACTGAAAGTACACAAAAGGAGAAAAACCACGCGGTGCGTACAAGATCAAGGCACCAATCAACAGCGTGGTGGCCACTGGGCTGTACCACTGATCAATGGGTAAACGCATCGCTCGTCGCCAACGGGTCGCCCAAACAAGGTGCTCGACCACCATCAACGCCAGCACGCCAAGCACCAATGGCGGCATCCAATGAATGCCGTCGCCACCTGCGACCATTCGCAACAGCATCTGCAAGGCTTGGTCCAGGCTGGTTGCTCGAAACAGCACCCAGCCGAGCGACACCACCAGCATGGTCAGCAGCCAACCGATCACTCGCGTGAACAAGATCGCGGGAAGTGATTTTGTTTCCGATGCAGCTGCCTGCCGCTCCTGCTTCTTGCGAAACCACGCGCCAGCGCGGCCCAGGGAAAGTGCCATCCCATGCCACAGTCCCCAAAAGGCAAAGTGCCAAGCCGCTCCATGCCAAAGGCCGCCTAAGAACATCGTCAAGGTCAGATTGAACTGCGTCCGGAGCGCACCGCACCGACTGCCCCCCAAGGGAATGTACAGGTAATCACGAAGCCAGCGAGAAAGCGTCATGTGCCAGCGATGCCAAAACTGAGCCGGACTGGTTGCCAAATACGGATGTCGAAAGTTTCGCGGGAACCGATAGCCCAGCATTTTTGCCACACCGATCGCAATGTCGGTGTAGCCGGAAAAGTCATAGTAAATTTGCCCTGCATAGGCCAACGTTGCCAGCCACAAGGTGGTCGAATCATAGAGCTCGGGACCCGCGAAGACGATGTCGACAAATTCGCCAAGTCGATCGGCCAACAGAACCTTCTTGACCAAGCCGCGCAGCACACATTGGCTACCGGAGTAAAACCGTCGACCAGACCGCGTTGGCATCCGGCTAAATTGCGGCAACAATTCACTGGCCCGCACAATCGGCCCAGCAACCAACTGAGGAAAGAAGGCCACGTACAAAGCGAAGGTGACGAAGTTCCTCTCTGGCTTCAATTTGCCACGAAACACGTCCAGCGTATAGCTAAGCGTTTGGAACGTGTAAAACGAAATCCCTACCGGCAAAATAATGTTGAGCGTGCCTGTGGAAAGTCCCAACGGCCCCAACAACTCCGCAGCTGATTCCACAAAGAAGTTGCAGTATTTAAAGAATCCCAGCAGCCCCAAATTGCTGCCCAGACTAATGCCCAACCACCAACGTTTACCGGCACCCTTAGCACTGGCAATACGACGCGCCGCCACGTAATCCACGACGGTTGAAAACAGCAGCAGCCCGCAGAAACGAGCGTCCCAGTATGCATAAAAATAATAACTGGCCACCAGCAACAACGCGTGCCGCTGACGCAGACTGCGACAGGCCCAAGTCGCCGCCAAGATGACGCCCAGAAACAACAGAAATTCAAGCTGTGTAAAGATCATCGCAGATCAATCCTTTGCCTGAGTGTTCACTGCCTGGCTGAACAGCTCGGTTTCCAGTTGTTCCACGATCGCCTGGGCGATGATTTGATTGCCAAGCTGATTGTAGTGCCCCACGCCAAACTGACCGTTATCAAAGCCGCGCGGCCACGCGCCTTGCGCGACCGATTGCTGCATGAGATCACGCAGGTCAACAACCGGCCAACCGTAGCGGTCGCAGATCGCGCTAAACAGGACAAACTCGGCAGCCCAGTCATCGGCGGACTTCAGTTGTCCCTCGATGATTGCGGGGCTCTTGGGGGCGTAGACGAAACAGCACGGTTGCTTGGTGATCGTGTTCAACTCAGCCAGTTGCTTGGCCAGCCAATCAGTCCGCTCACCGAACGAGCCCTTTGAATCACCGCGGCCAGACGTCAGCAACTCGCCCCGATCAGCTGTGCTGTTCCAGCATGGCATGAATCTCAAACGGCGTCGCTGGCCAGTCAGCGGATCTTGCCAAAGGTTGCGTGCCGCTTGTAGGACGACCGCCGGCACGCGATCGAACACGCGCTCGCCCGGTCGTAACGCAAACTCAAGACGGCGTTCGACGGGCACGGTCCAGTCGGAGATTTCGGTGACCAAGAACACGTGTGCATCGACGGCGGGCGCCGTTTGGCCGGCTGCAGGATCTAAGGATTCCAAATGCCGGATTTGAAACAACCAGTCGTTGCAGTTGTCTCCACTGCTGGCAAATGGCAACGCATTGATTCGTCCCCGTGACTGACGGAGGACCTGAGGGGCGATTTTATCGCGGTCAGCGACACAAACGCCTTCCAGCTGCGAATCGCCCCACAAGATGACTTGCCGATCGGCAACCCGCGCGTCGGCTGGCTGGTTGACGTTGCCGGGCACCGGATCGATTTTGGAACGATACCGGTTCTGTCCCGGCATCCCCAAGGGCCCGATCGTCGTCGTCGCGTAACCTTCGCTTCGCCAGCGATAGTGCGTCCCCGTTTCCAACACCAGTACGCCCCGGATCGGGTCAATCTGGCGCGTCTGATAACTGCGCAAGAAGATTGGCGACGTGACGGTCAACAAGCACACGCCGACAAGGGAACCAAGGATCCAATTTCGCAGCACTCTCGGCCAGCCCATTAGGCTTGAGTCACTCGGTGTGTTGGCGTGGGGCGTCCGGGACGCAATGAACGCGCATTGATGGACTCAATCGGCCAGCCTTGATCGGCAGCGACGCCTTGCAAAGCGTTCTCACAGAACTGCTGAAGTGTTTGCGGATCGAGTGCCACCCGGGCGTTGATCACGATCTCAATCACGCCTTTGACTGCGTGCCCAGCTTCCAAACCGACTTCGACGTCACCAAAGTTATCCACCAAGTTCGCCACCGCATGAGTGCCATCGCCGGACACCGAGGCTTTGACGTGGGCGATCGCTCCAGCGGACTGCTGAACGATCTGACGACCAATGTGACGGACCAGCGCTTCGGCCACTTCATTCAAGTCGATCGGTGCCATGCTTTGCACGGAGGTTGCCAAGTTCACCCAGCCGAGCTCTGCTTCTCCATCAGCGTAGGTGTCATAATCAATGTCAAGCAAACGCTGACCAGCTGGCAGGTCCGACAGCATCATCTGCATCACTTCGTCAACCCCTTGACCACTGCGAGGGCTGACGGCGATCACGGGGACATCCGGGGCGACTTCAGACAAGCGTTGTTTGAGTTCATCAATCTGCTGCTGGTCCATGGTGTCCGCTCGACCGATCATCAAGTAATCGGCTTCTTCAAGCTGCTTGCGGAAAATGTACTCCGCCTGCGGAGAAAAACCGCTGAGTGCCGTTTGCGAGTCACCACCGGCCAAAATGCGTCGCCCATGACCGGGCTTGAGCATGACGCCAAAGGGAGCCAGCTGAAACTGCTCCCCCAATAACTGCTGCAGAGGCAAGATGATCGTGGCCACAAGATCCGTGCAACTGCCAACCGGTTCGGCCAGTAACAGATCCGGAGCCGCATCGGCACCAAGTTCTTTGGCGGCAGCCACCATCTCATCAAAGCTGCAACAGAAACAAGCCCCAGCCACTTCGCCGACAGCAAATCCCTGTGCACGCAAGTTCTGAGTGTCGACCAAATCAGCTGCCTGATCGTTGGTAATGATTCCAATGCGCTTGCCCTGAGCGACATAGCGGCTCGCCAATTCGCCAATCAAGGTTGTCTTACCGGCACCCAAAAAACCACCAATCAATGCAAATCGTGTCACACCAATCTCCACTCAGTCAGTTCAAAACGTCAGGACCGCCCCGTCTGTGCAGGGCAACATTACAGCATAACCCAAGGGCGAACCCCTGACAGCAACCGCCGGGTGAACAAGACTCGATTCAAACCAGAAAGCGGCGTTGTGAGGCGTGCGGTACCACGTTGCCAAGCATCACGCTCCCCCAACCACTCCTTGCCATCCCCCCAACGAAGTCGGGCAACCAATTCCAGCCAAGGTGACAACCTGTTAGACTAGAAGCCGAGCGAGCAAACGATTGGAGGCACCGCATCGACATGCAGCGCCAGCCATTGCGATCAGCCATTGCGATCAGCCATTGCGATCAGCCATTGCGATCATGCCATCGCGACGACACCTTGCAACGGCTTCTTCCGCGACGCTCCTTGGACGTCAACTCCCACCGACACCGCTTTATCGTGCATCAACTCTCACCCGCGATCGATCAGCATTCCCAGTCGGCAAATGGGCATCGACTTCGCATCCTTGTCATCGAGGACGATCAGGATTCGCTGGCCAACCTGCTGGACATTCTGGAAATCGATGGGCACGAAGTTCATGGTGTGGACAGTTTGCAAAAAGCTCTGGCGGTGCCAAACCCCGATGGATATGCGATCACCTTGACCGATCGCAAGCTACCCGATGGCATGGTCGAAGACTTTCTTCCGCAGCTGACCGCGCGAATGCCACAAAGCGAATTCGTTGTTTTCACAGGTTTCGGGGATGTCGACAGCACCATTGCTGCGTTCCGCGGTGGTGCCTCGGATTATGTCATTAAACCCATCATCCCCGATGACCTGCGAGGGACCGTGCGCCGGATTGCTGAGCGGCGCCAACTGCAATCCGCATTTGACAAAGAACACGCCTTCGCGGAGATGATTCTCAACACCGCCGAGGCGATTGTTTTGGTGCTCGATCCCGAGGGAACAATCCTGCAGTTCAACCCCTATTTAACTCAAACCACAGGCTGGTCAGCGGAAGAACTCAAGGGCACCAACTGGTTCCAGCAATGCATTCCGCCCGCCCAGCAAGACGTTGCGCGATCAATTTTCGCGCCAACGACGCGGCCAGCCAATGGCCCAGAAACAGTGACGGAAGTTGCCTGCAAGAATGGCGAACACATTCACGTGCGTTGGTCCAATACCGCAATCCTGGACGCGGGCTCGAAGACGCAATCCATCTTGGCCGTCGGCGTCGACATCAGCGACTTGATCGATGCCCAGCAACAGGCATTGCAAGCTCAGCGTTTGGCTGCGATCGGTCAAACCATGACGGGGCTCGCACACGAAAGTCGCAACGCGCTGCAGCGGATCATGGCGGCAACAGACATGTTGGAGCTTGAGATCGAAAAAGACTCCCACGCGATGCAAGACTTGGATGCCATTCGCCGCGCAGGCAATGATTTAACGTGCCTGCTAGATGAAGTGCGTTCGTTTGCTGCACCCATTCATTTGCAGCGTCACGACGAATCGCTCCCATCGGTTTGGCAGCGTGTCTGGACAGACCTCAAACTACAGCGAAACAACCGTGACGCAACACTGCGTGAACCGGCTGACTGCGATCAGTGCCCGAAGGTCCACATCGACGTCTTTCGCATGGAACAGGTGATTCGAAACCTGATTGAAAATGCCCTTGCCGCTTGCCCCGACCCTTTTGAATTGCAAATTCAATGGCAAGTCGAAGACGAATTTGTTGTTCTAACACTCCGTGATAACGGACCAGGCATCGGCCTGGATCATCAACACAAAATCTTTGAACCGTTCTACACCACGAAAAGCACCGGCACCGGTCTGGGGCTTGCGATCTGCCAGCGGATCATTGAAGCCCATGGCGGCACGATCCGCCAGAACTCCCCGGCCGCCGACCAACCCGCATCCGGTGCCTGCTTTGAGATCCGCCTCCCCGTGAAGGCCAACCCTCGGGCTCTTTCGGAATCCTCGGCATCGTGATCTGATCAACACGCCCCATGCGCCGTCCCCTTTAAGGACTCCTGCCCACTGCTTTTCATGCCTGATCACGACTCGAAATCACACGCCGCTTCCAGCGATCATGAATCACGGGATCGAGAATCACCCTCTGCTGACCCCAAGCCATCAGAAACGCTCGGCCCACAGCAGCACGAACTTCTCGGCGCGATCATGCAAACGGCAGTCGACGCGATCATTGTGATCAATCGCCGCGGCCAGATCTCTCATCTCAACCCTGCAACCGCAGTGATGTTTGGCTATGACAGCGAAGAGCTGATCGGGCAAAACGTCAGCCTGTTGATGGATCAACCGGATCGTGACCAACACGATGGATACCTACAACACTATCAAGACACTCGCCAGGCAAAGATCATTGGCGTGGGTCGCGAAGTCACCGGGCGCCGTCATGACGGAACTCTGTTTCCCGTCCACTTAGCAGTCAGCGAAATCAAGACCGGCAGCGAAACGTATTATGCGGGCATCGTTCGCGACATCTCGGATCTGAAACAAGCCCAGCTGGAACTGGCTGAATCGAATCGCTTGCTGGAACAGCGCGTGAGGGAACGGACCGAACAGCTCCGGCAGATCGAAGCACAGCTTGCTCGCGCTGAACGACTGGCGATGCTGGGGGAGATCTCCGGTGGCATTGCCCATGAAGTCCGCAATCCGCTCAATGCTGTGCGAACGTCAATCTATTACCTGCTGAACGCCACTCAGCCGACGGCGCAAAAACAGGCCGAGCATCTGCAACGCATCGATCGTCAAGTCACCAAGATTGACAAAGTGATTCGCACGTTGACCAGCATTGCGAAAGGGCCGCAGCCCAACTCAGCCGCCTGTGATTTGATCGAACTACTCGATGATGTGATTGATTCCATCACCGTGCCAGCATCCATCTCGCTTGAAAAGCGACTGGAGCAACCGGAGCTGATCGCGGACGTTGATGCCAATCAAATGGCCATTGTATTTCGCAACCTGCTGCAAAACGCCATCGAAGCGATGCCCGACGGAGGCCAATTGGTGATTGAAACGAGCACGCATCGCATGCGTCTGATCGACACTGGCATGGGAATCACTGCGGAGGATCTGCTCAAAATCACCGAACCCTTGTTCTCGACAAAATCCGATGGCATGGGGCTGGGGCTTTCAATCTGCATGGCACTGCTACAGAAGAATAACGTGGATGCCAACATCACCAGCGAACCTGGCCAAGGCACCTGCTTTGAATTGACCTTCCTCAATCAAGGCGACGGCGGTCGGTAAGTCCCGGCACGCTCTGATGCCATGTCCGGCCAGCCCCCAGTGCGCGCGGGCACTCGCAGTGCTGCAGAAGTCTTCCATCCGCCGTACAATCAAAGACAAGTACAATAGGGGCGACGTACCAAACGTTAGAATGCGTGCGTGTTCCAGCGATTCTCTCCAACGGCCCAATCAATGACTCAACGCCTGCCAATGCTTCGCTCGCCGCTTGCGCCCCGAACCTGGATCGTCCTCGCATTGTTTGTCGGCTGCCTGCAGGGCTCGACATGCCAAGGGCAAGAGCAAGTCAAGGATAGCTTGGCGTCAGCCGAGATCGCAAAGGACTCGACATCCACCAAGCCGCTGAACGTTGAACAGCTCGTCAGCAAGGTCTCCAAATCAGTGGTCACGATTCGAGTCACCGATCGCGACGGCGCCGAATCAGGCATCGGCACCGGATTTGTGATTGATGATTCAGGCATGATCGCAACCAACATGCATGTGATCGGTCAGGGCCGCGCTTTTACCATCACGGACTACCAAGGGAACAAACTCTCCGCGACAGCCGTTTACGCTTCCGACGTCACCGCTGACCTGGCGATCATCCAAATTGATTTCGCCGACTCTCCATTACCCGCCTTGCCGTTGGCCGATCCTGATACCGCGAAACAAGGCATGCGAGTGTTCGCCTTCGGCAATCCGTTAGGATTAGAAAAAAGCGTCGTGGATGGAATCCTTTCGGCGCGGCGAGAGATCGAAGGACAGACGCTGCTGCAGCTGGCCATGCCGATCGAACCGGGCAATAGCGGCGGCCCCTTGGTTGACAGCCTGGGCGCTGTCTTAGGCATCGTGAACATGAAGTCCTTGCTGGACAGCAATCTGGGCTTTGCCATTCCGGTGCAAAAACTGGTTGAACTAAAAAACAATCCCAACTCGATCAGCATCGATCGTTGGGTTCGCCTGGCCGAAGTTGATCTCGAAACCTGGGAACCGCTGTTTGGTGCGACCTGGCAACAGAAAGGGGGCAGGATATCGGCCAGCGGTAGCGGCAATGCCTTCGGCGGTCGCTCTCTGTTGCTCCAACGCAGCAAGCAACACGCACAACCTCTAGAGATCGCCGTCCAAGTACGATTGGACGACGAAGCGGGTGCAGCCGGGATTGTCTTTCACAGCGATGGCAACGACAAGCATTATGGCTTTTATCCCAGCGCTGGAAACCTGCGACTGTCCTGCTTTCGTGGCGCCTCGGTGTTTTCCTGGCAAGTTCTACACGACGTCCCGTCCCCGTATTATCTCCCCGGCCAGTGGAATCAGCTGAAAGTGCGACTCAAAGACGATCGCATCACCTGCTTCGTCAATGGCCATGTGGTCATTGAATCAACCGACAAGCAATTCAAAAGCGGTCGCATTGGCTTGGCCAAGTTCCGCTCAACCAAGCCCGAGTTTCGCAAATTTGAATTCGGGCCCTCGATCGCAGACCCAGAATTAAGCCAACAAGCCTCCGCAGTGCTGGACGAATTAAGCACGCCAGAGATCGCGTTTGAAAACATCGGTCAAGAACAGCTGCGACTGCTGGCAGACAGCGACACCCTTGCGGCACAGGAACTGAGCCGTCAAGCGATTCGCTTGAAAGAGCAAGCCGAACGCTTGGAACAACTTGCCCGAGATGTGCGGCGCAGCAAGACGTTGCAAAAACTTGAATCACTGCAAGACACACCGCCGTCGCAACGATTGTTGCAAGGCGCGCTGCTGATCGCCATGTTAGACCACCCCGATCTGGATCCCCAAGCCTACGTCCAGCAAATTGATCGCATGGCGGCGGAGATCAACGAATCACTTGCCAAGGACGCCAAGACAAAGACTCGCCGACAGACCTTGCACCAGTATCTGTTTGAACAAAATGGATTTCACGGCAGTCGCAGCGAATACTATCACCCGGCCAACAGCCACTTGAATCGAGTCCTGGACGACCGCGAGGGCCTGCCGATCCTGCTGTCAATCCTGTACATGGAACTTGGCAAACGCATTGGCTTGGACGTGGTCGGCATTGGCCTGCCGGGCAACTTTGTCGTCCGCGATCAAACCGACGCCAAGGCTCCTCAGTTAGTTGACCCCTTTGATCGAGGCAAAGAGCTTTCACGACGTGATGCCGCTGACATTGTGCTGCGTTTCTCGGGACGACTGATACAAGAAAGCGACTTGGAGCCACAAGACGTGACTGCCATCTTGACTCGCGTGCTAAACAACTTGGTCGGCGCTGCCGGTCGACGCAACGATGGGGAAGCGATGCTGGCCTACGCGGATGCACTGGTCGCGATCACCCCAGACGACTTTCAGCGAAGAATCCTGCGTGCACGCCTGCGCGGCATGACGGGCCGGCACCACTTGGCGATGGAAGACTTTGACTGGCTGCTAGAACAAACGCTTTCACCGCTGGAAGAGAACGATGTGCTGCAGCTCAAAGAATCCTTGCAAGCACTGATCGAACGCGCCCAGCCTTAGCCGCCCAGCCTTAGCCGCCCAGCCTTAGCCGCCCAGCCTTAGCCGCCCAGCCTTAGCCGCCCAGCCTTAGCCGCCCAGCCTTAGCCGCCAAGCCTTAGCCGCCAAGCCTTAGCCGCCAAGCCTTAGCCGCCAAGCCTTAGCCGCCAAGCCTTAGCCGCCAAGCCTTAGCCGCCAAGCCTTAGCCGCCAAGCCTTAGCCGCCAAGCAGCATCACGCCACTCAAGCGCGGCCGCTGCCCGCGCCGATCGGCAACAAGCTGTCGCGACCAACAGGACAGCGATTGTAATTTTTTCCCAGCTGCCGACACCGATGCACCGGCCGCTGCCTGATGAGACGCCGAAATCAAAAAAGATTCCCAGTCCCATGATTTTTGGCATCGGTGTCAAACCCAGCAAATGAGTCAGCGAATAGGGCAGGGCGGGTTAAGAACACCCCTTCTGAAGGCGCCCAGCAACTTTACTGGCTGCGTTCGGCATCAATCTTGCATAGACATTGTTTGGGACGCAACAAACTTGCTATGAGTTGTCAGAGAGCGTCTCGGGGAAATGAAAGCAGCTGCAACTTCAACCCCTTTTGGAGTAGAATAGGCGGTCTGCCATGCGGCGCTGTGCCAGGGAAGGTTGCAGCGGTTTTATCGGGAGCTCTTCCAAGACACTCTGCGTACAAGCTATGAAGTCCAACATCATTCGCTCCAGCCAGCTGGCTACCCTGACCGCCTTGGCTACCTTGGCAGCACTGCCCGCCGGTGCGCAATCCCCTCAGCAATTGCCCCTGGGAACTCCGGTTGGTTTGCCGGTTTATGTGCCGCTCCAAAATTCGCTTCCGGTTCGGCCTGAGGTCGCCGCTCGACTGCGGCCTGTCAACGCGGGCAACCTCTGGTCGCAAGGTTCGAACACCAACGCGCCTGCTGCCGCGCCCGCAGTCACCAAGATTTCTCGCGCCGTCTACTTGGAACCCTCAGGGGTGGCACCGGAATTGAGCGACGCTGAATCCAACCGAACCGTTCGGCCAAACACGTCACAGCAAATGAGTTTGAAGCCGCCCAGCAATCAGGCAAACATCGTGTCTGAAGGGACTGGCAATGGATTCGCTGATCATCAGAACACCGTGAAACCGGTGGTTGGTTTAAGCACGCCGTGGGCCGCGACCGATCGACAGGTGGCCCTGGTTTCGGACACACCAGTCACTTCGAACATTCCGACAGTGCAGCGTACGGTTTACTTCCAGGATCCCATCTCGGTGCCCGATCCGGGAACGTTTGCACCTGCACCGGGCTCGTTGCCATCCAATAGCAACCTGCCTGCCGCAGGCGGTTCGATGGCCTTGCCTCCGGGATTGAGTGGCGGGGCCAGTGCGCCCGCTGTTGGCTTGCCTCCGGCAGGCGGCAGTTCGATACCTGGCACCACGTTGCCACCGGCTTCGATGATCGACAACTTGCCCAGCGGAGGTGGCGCGGCCGGCAGCCTTGGCGGGGCCAGCACAACCTTGCCAGCTCCCCTGCCGTCACAGCCCCTGCCGTCACAGACATTCCCCTCACAGCCGCTGCCGTCACAGACATACCCTTCGCCGCCGACGACCGACTATTCCCAGATTGAGCAGCCCGCGATTTCGCCGCATGCCAACATGGACAACTGCCGCCTGATCACCGGCGCGACTCCACATCCGTCGACTCATACGTTTTACGGTGTGTGCCAGCCAGTGGTCCCTAGCAACTGCACCACTCCGGTTGCTCCGCCACCGCGAGGGTTCAATTCCCCCGTCCAAGTGCTGCCCCCACGCACCCCCTTGGTGACACAGCCAGGGCAAGTGCAAGCTCCCGCCCGCGCCTTGGTGTCATTCGGCCAAGAACGAAACGTGGTCCAAGTTGGCCAGGGTTTGTGGGGACAACCGGTGGCCTACGTTCCCAAGCAGGGGATTCGCAACTGGTTCCGCTACATCTTCCCCTAGCAGGGAGTTAAGCAATTCCATGCATCCCCGCTTGCAGAACGCTTTGAACTTGGCTACATTTTGGCCCTCTTGAAGCGAACCTGCCAACGGTGGGCCCGCTCCAAGGATTGGACCATTGATCCATCACAGACTTTGGTCTGTCCCATACCTGAGTAAAACGCGCGCGTGGCGGAACTGGCAGACGCGCAGGTTTCAGGTACCTGTCCTAGCAATAGGGTGGAGGTTCGAATCCTCTCGCGCGCACTTTGACGCCCGGCTGACGCAATCGTCTGCCAGGCGTTTTTTTATGCGCACACCGCCAAGCCTGGCGACGATCCAGAATGCGATGGGCGCGCCATTACGCCGGGAACCAGCAGAGACTGGAACAAAGCCCAGTGCGGCGCTTGAAAAGTGAGGGCCTTGAAAAGTGATGAACGAGGCGGCGCAGATGGTGGTGAGTTCACTGGGATGCTGCGGCGCGCTTGCGTTCCTGGGCGCGGAGGTGGTCAATGTAATCACAGCCTTTCCATGTCAACACCAGCGGACCTTTGCTTTCCAAGGTCTCCGCACCTAACTCAACAAACCCACCATCAGCCAGAAGGTACAAGTGCAGGACCACGGCATCGCGTTCATAGCCCGGAATCTGAATCGATCCCTTATAGAGACGAGCACCGTTTTCCTCAACAAAGTCCAGCAACTTGCGGACCAAAATCATGTCGCGCTTCATGGTAGACAATCCAAGAGAGATCAACCGTGGAACCAAGCCAACAGACTGCCTGTTGGTCACACCGCAATGGAACGAGATCGGTCAATCCTAACGATGCGCGTCCCAAACAACTTTCTAGCTGTGTCTGGTTCCATCGATTCAAAGCGCTCGTTCTCTGCAACGATTTAGGCTCGCCAAAGCGTCAACAGCGACAAACCCGGACGGTTAGCGGGACTGTAACAGAAACGCGCTTGCCAACGACAGGATCATGACGACTGGCTGCATGCCTGGCAATGCACGCGCGCCGTCTGAGGCCCGCTAGCATCCGGCAACGCATTCCGCTCTGGCAACGGCATCAAAGCCTAGGAAGCCTTGGCGATTTCCTGGTCAGGGACCGGTTGCTGCTGGACGGGTAACGGTGAGACTGGCACAGAAACCAATGGCTGGTCCTGTTCCACGACTGGCTCAATCCAGCCCCACTGCTGAACACGATGCAGCAAGAACGAACCAGCGACCAAACCGACCGCGGCACCAATCAACACATCACTTGGATGGTGGCTGCCGTGAACCACCCGCTGCAAACCGACCAGGACGGCCAAGGTAAAGAACCAGTTGCGAGCCTTGGGGAACAAAGCCGTCAACGCAATTGCAAAACCAAACGCCGTCGCAGTGTGAGCCGAGGGAAACGACTGCATTGTCGAAACCATCGAGTGCTCGAAATCAAACATCTGCCCAAGCGAACGAATGCCGACAAAGGAATTCCCGTTAAAGTCCACGGGCAAAGAGTGAGGCCGAACGCGGTTAATGAATAGCTTGCCAAGATTGGCAGCCAATCCAGATCCCAACGCGCAAGCCAACATCCCGTAGAAGACACACCAACGGAATTGAGTGAGCATGACCACCGTGGCAGCGATCAACGCAACACCATACCCGTGACCAAAAGGCTCGACTCGATGCAAAAAGATCTTCAGTTCGCCCGGCCAGGCCTCACGCTGAAACAACGCCGCAAACCAAGGATCAACCAGCATACAAGGAATTGCTAGCAAAACTAAAGCCGCTGCAATCCATTGCGCGGTTAATCGGCTATCTAGCCAGCGTGACCAAGACGACGGGGTCTCTTCACGCGCTCGAGAGTTCGAATCGACCGCGATGGTCGACAATGTTTCTTGCTGGGCACAAGATGGAGTGACCTGATTCATGTCTGAACGAGCCAAAGCATCAACAGAGTGGATCGGAATGGAAACCTATCTTGCCAATCGGTTGCCACAAACGTTACAAATCAACTGAATTTTAAGGATGAAGGAATCTTAGTAGTAGTCGACGCTGTTTGCTATAGCAGCCTGACCGACGCAGATGCGACAAAGACGCAATCTACACCAAACTTCCTAAACCATCGTTGCCCGACGAGCCAAACGAACCAAGCATGGATGCTAGCAAAACAATCACGCTCCTGATTCTGCTTTCTTGCAGCGTGTTCTTCTGCAACCTGGGTGCCGCCAAATTGTGGGACGAAGACGAGCCGCGCAACGCCGGCTGTGCGGCCGAAATGATGCAACGCGGTGACTGGGTCGTGCCTTACTTCAACGCTGAAGTACGAACACACAAGCCGGTGTTGTTGTACTGGTTCATGATCGCCGCCTATTCGGTCTTTGGCGTCAACGAGTTTTCAGCTCGCTTTTGGTCGGCTGCCCTGTCAGTCCTAACGGTGCTGATGACGTACTCCCTGGGACGTCGCTTATTGGGCAAGATGGCCGGGCTGATGGCAGGAATCTGCCTCAGTACGATGCTGATGTTCGTCGTGGCGTCGCGAGCGGCCACACCAGACTCGGTCTTGATCTTTTTCATCACCGCCGCATTAACACTGTATGTGTGGGGCACGCCAGCGTTCGGGCCAACCCTGAGCTATTCCCTGCGTTATCCATGGATTCGGCTGCAAGATGAACGCCAGAACGCCCAGGCCTCGGTTTCGGCAACAGGATTTCCGGCCAACAAACTGACCTTGGTGCTGATGTTCACCATGATGGGTTTTGCGTCACTCGACAAAGGGCCGATTGGTTTTTTGCTGCCCTGTGCGGTGATTGGCATGTTCTTGCTGATCTACCGCCTTCCGGCCAGCCAGGTGAATGCAGCCGCTGACGCCGCTAGTTCTGAAACCCTGCCCGCCGCCGGCCTGATCCGTCAAGCGATTGGCATCCTCAATCCATGGCACTTCATCAAGACCTGCCTGTCGATGCGACTGGGCTGGCTGATCACGGTCGTCCTAGCGGTGGCCTTGCCGTGGTACATCTGGGTCACGATTCGTTCCGACGGCGTGTGGACCCGAGGTTTCTTCCTGGAGCACAACCTCGGCCGAGCGGTGAATGAAATGGAAGGCCATGGAGGCACACCGTTTTACTATGTCATCGGTTTTTTGATGGGCACGTTTCCCTGGTCG
Organism: Stieleria bergensis; assembly: GCA_007745635.1. Classification (GTDB taxonomy): domain Bacteria; phylum Planctomycetota; class Planctomycetia; order Pirellulales; family Pirellulaceae; genus Stieleria; species Stieleria bergensis. The sequence goes on along the minus strand of CP036272.1, from coordinate 2,095,131 downwards.
ATTTTCTTCTTGCCCATGCTGCTAGACGGCATCCGATCACTGAAAGACCCAACCGACAGCGAAGGCAGTGCCGATGCCGCTCAGCACGGCGTTCGGTTCAATGCACCGCTTTGCTTTGTCGCGTGCTGGGTCTGTGTGATTGTGGGGCTGTTTTCGCTCGCAAGTACAAAACTGCCCAGCTATATCTCGCCATGCCACCCCGCTGCAGCAATGCTGTTCGGCAACTACCTGGCTCGTTTGATGGCTGGGAAGCAGCGATCGGCAAACTGGTGGCCCTATGCTTCCTTTGCCGTGCTGTTACTGGTGGGCATTGGATTCGCAATTGGCACCGGCATCATCGCCGAACAATTCGTCGATGGCATGCAACCGCTGACCCTGATTGGCGTCGGACTTGTTGCCGGTGCACTGATTTCGGGAACACTTTGGTACCGTGGCAAAGCCGCTCACAGCGTGCTTAGTTGTGGACTGTGCGCGTTCGCCTTTAGCCTGATGCTGTTCGGCTGGGCGACGGGCCATGTCAGCCAGCAACAGCAAGCCGATCAATTGGTCATGATTCCTGGCCAACAAAGCGAGCAACCCGCGATCGCCTCGCTAGGCACCCTGCGGAGCAGCTGGGTGTTTTACGCGGGCCATCCGATTGATTTGCTGCAGAGCTCGGAAATGGAGGCCAAGTCGTTCTTGCAGTCCGCGGGGGACCGCTTCTTGCTGACCTCATCGAGCAACGCAAAACGCTACAAATTATTGGACGACGACACGATTGAAGTCGTCGATTCCGTCCCGTTTTTCTTGGAAGGCGACCAAGAGTTGCTGTTACTCAAGCGACGACAAACGAGCACCATCGTGGCCAGTCGCCCAGAAACGGACCGCCGCTAACCGCTTTGCAGCGTGTGAAAATCGGCCTAGTCAACCGGCGCGAGGCCCAGGCGGTCTGAGCGATCAGAGCCCCACACAGGGCAGCACAGCCTGTACCCGCTGCGTCTCGCGTTTCATTGCTGCGTCTCGCGCTTCATTACTGCGTCTCGCGTTTCATTGCTGGGGACGTCAGCGTCGCCTCAACACACAACTCTCGGTTGAGCGACAAGTGGGCCCAGAAGGAACGGCCCTCAAGAAAAACAGAATGCGGGCGAGAGGATTTGAACCTCCAAGGGGTTACCCCCACAACGACCTCAACGTTGCGCGTCTGCCAGTTCCGCCACGCCCGCCTGTTTTGTGAAGGGCAAAGTTTCAGCGATTGCCTGTCAATCGTCAAGCCGCCCTGAGGTCGCAATCGACCAGGACAGGAAAATTTCTTGCCCAGCAGCCAGCCCGCCCCCCTTTTTGGCCCGACATTGGCCTTCAGATCGCAGTTCGACGTTGACATGCGAGCTGGCAGATTTCTAGTTTAGCCAACCACCTTGTAAACCAGAGGTCAGTGGCGCGACCATCGCCCACCCCAGCTCACTTGCCAACATCATCGTCCTGGTGAACCTTCAATCGCCCCCATCCACACCGTCAGCCATTGGCTGGCTCCGCGCTCGCAGAGCCGCACTGGTGCTGCGCCATGGCTTCGTCATCGGCGGTGGGATGCTGGCCCGCTTGCGAAGGGGACGCGAGAAACAGCTGTCCCCCCTCGCGATCGTGGTGTGCGCGACCGTCGTGTGCTCGATCTTGCTGACCGGCTGCACTCCGGAATACATCAATCAGCGACGGATTCGTGAAAACCCGCTGACTCTGAAACTGCATTTGCTCAATCGCAAAGGCCCTTCGGTGAGCCCACGAACTTGGGGCACACTGCGACGCTATGCGTTGGTCGATGAATACGAAGATGACGCCCAGTTCTGCATCGATCAGATCAGCGATCGCATCGCCCAAAACCGTGATCCTGAACTGATCTACGCTGCGGCCGAGCTTTCCTATGTGCAAGGCCGTCGTGCTCAAGACCGAGGCAGCGTGGCGGAGGCCTTAGGGCACTACGGGACCACCGTCCTGAACAGCTACAACTATCTGCTAAACCCCGAATTTGCCGAATCACGCAACGTCTACGATCCTCAGTTTCGCTCCGCCTGCGACCTGTATAACGAAGCGCTGGAAGATGCGCTGCGTTTGCTGTGCGAAGAGCAGATGATGCGTCCCAACCAAACGTATACGATCCAAGCGGCCGATTCGGAAATCGTGATCCATACACAAATGCGTGGTGACTGGGATAACGATGAGTTCGACCACTTTGAATTTGTCAGCGACTACGAGATCCAGACGCTGCGCAGCAAACACACCACGTTTGGCTTGGGAGTGCCCATGATCGCGGTGCGAAAACCACACGCCAGCGATCCAGACTCAGCCAAGTACTACCCCAAAGAGATCAGCTGCAGTGTGACAGCAATGATTCGCTGTGACGTGCACCAAACACTCAGCGATTCCGAGACCGATCAAGAAGTCTGCGTGTTGGAGTTCTTTGATCCGCTGCAGGCCAATCAAGTCGAGCTCGCCAACCAATGGGTCCCGCTGGAAACCGACCTGACCACGCCGCTGGCATTCTTTTTGGACACCCCGATGTTTCGGGAACAGAATCGCGAAACGGTCGGCTTGATCAACCCACAGAAAACGGCCAAGCATCGCGGGCTGTATATGTTGGAACCTTATGATCCAGATCGGATTCCAGTGCTGATGGTCCACGGACTTTGGTCCAGTCCAAGAACTTGGATGGACATGTTCAATGACCTGAGAAGCTTTCCAGAGATTCGCGAGCGTTATCAGTTTTGGTTCTACCTGTATCCCTCGGGGCAACCGTTCTGGATCAGCGCCACACAAATGCGCGAAGACTTGGCCTCCGTGCGATCCCATTTTGATCCTGGACACCGCCACTCGCCAATGGACCAAATGGTCTTGGTCGGCCACAGCATGGGCGGCCTGATCAGTCGGATGCAGACGATTGAAAGCCGCGAAGACTTTTGGTCCATCGTCAGCAAAGAACCCAAGGAGAAACTGAAAGGTGATCCGGAACAACGCAATCGCTTAGTCAGCGCTTTGTTCTTCAATCCCAATCAGTCCGTCCGTCGTGTGATCACGATTGGCACGCCTCATCGCGGCAGCAAACTGGCTAACAATTTCACGCGTTGGATTGCAGGCAAAGTGATCAAGCTACCGCAACGCAATGCGCAAAACATTCAAGCGTTGGTCAAGGAAAACCCGGACCTGTTCCACAACACCGACTTGCTGACCACTGCGACAGCCATCGATTCATTGGATCCGGAATCACCCATTTTTACAGTGATGTCCGAGGCCAAGTACTCCAGGGAAGTGAAGTTTCATAACATCATTGGCATCCTCAAATCTCCTCACCTGTTCCAAAAGAAAACGGGTCGAGGTGACGGCGTGGTCGCCTATCAAAGCGCGACGATGCCCGACGCAGAAAGCGAACTGATCGTCAATGCGGAACACACCAAGATTCACATGACCGGGCAGGCGATCTACGAAACCAGACGCATCTTGCTGCAACACCTCGCGGAGATTGACGCAAATGATCGGATCGCGGCCGAACCGGAAGAACGCATTAGCTTGCAAGACCAACCCTAGACATGCGTCCCCTTTTAACGTCTCTTCTGCATGCAGCGCTGATCCGCTGCACGCTCTAAGTCGCTGAAACAAACGCGGACGGGCGGACGGCCTGGGACTCTTTCTGGCTGCGATGAACGTCGCGAACAGCGGAGACAGGCGTAGCAGACGAAGCGGCATCCGGCCCACTTCGCTGCGCAAGCACTGCCGCTGGGATCCCAGCGCTGCTCCTTCCAGTGATGGAGGCGTGGGGCACCCCCTGGGTCACTGACGTGCCCTTCACATCACTGGAAAGAGTCTCTGATTGCTGTGTTCGGCTCGCCAGCGGAGCTGCGCTGGCCGACAAAACAGGCGATGCGAAGGCACCCGATTCCCGCTCCCGCTCACGTTCACGTTTGCGGCGCTGCTCCGCCAAACTGACTTGAGGGTGAGCGAAGGGCATTTCACGCTCGCCGGGCTGCCAGGCCTCATTGACCGCCTCGGCGTGAGCGGTGTCCAACGCCTTGGCCAGCACTTCACCCCGCAAGATCTTCATCTCATCCGGAGCGTCGATGCCAATGCGAACGCGGCCTGAATCCAGACGGACCACGGTCAACGTGATCTGGTCGCCAATCTTGATGGTTTGGTCTGTTTTCCGTGAGAGAACCAACATTGCACATTCCTTTGTCGCGTGAGAGCAGAGACTGAAGTTGAGTCAGCGAAAACAAGACTGGCGGGACTGAAATGGAGCCGGCTGAGGTGCAAGATCCTTGGTCGCCAAAGCGTTTTCGTTGGCTTTGTACCATTGCACTGAGCGTGCCAAAACCTGCAGAACTGCCTGAAGAAACGTCTTAAGCCGCTGCTACAAAAGGACTTAAAGAGTTTCCAAACCGGACAGCCCCACCGCCCTCGGCCAATCTCGGGGAAAAGATTACAAGAAATTGAAAGATTGACTTCGCCGTCAGATCCATTAGACTAAGCCTTGTTGAGAATGGTTTTCATTAGCATTCGCACTCCGCAGTGCTTTGCTAGCAACCTCCCGAGGAACCGGTTGAACAACGGTTTCCCAGACGGGCCTTCATTCGCACGAGCCGATCCGCCATGATGCTTCCCCTCCAATGCCACAGTCGATGCCACAACAGTGCCACCGAGCAACCACTGACTGCTGGAACAGCGCCTGCTAGCACGGCGTCTGCCGGAGTCAAACCAGACTTCGAGGTATTGAATGTGTTCTTGGGCAGCGATGAAGATTCGCGTTTGCTCCTCGCCCGCGAGACCAACGCTGAGGGTCAATCGCAACTGGTTCTGCAACAAGAAAGTCGCTCACCACACGTTGGCTGGTTTGCTCAAAGCCGCATCACCGTCGACGACGCCCAGGCGGCTGCACTGAAGATGACGTTGACCAGCCAACTGATCGACGAAGCGGCGGCCCGGCGAAACTCGCCCGCTGAACAACAGCCGACGCAGAGCGATCAGCCATCCAACGGACCGCGAATCCTTCCCTTCCGCTCTTCACTCGCTGGCTGATTCGAAACGAAACCCACCCGTTGCAACGGCGTGATCGTCAGCACAAAAACCGGGGCTCAGAATGGATGTCGTCGCAATCTGAATCATGCGATCGAGATGGATAACGTGTCAACACACGGCCAAGTTGGAATGACTCATGGAATTGATTGCATCGTTTCAGCAGTACGAGAGCATGCGGATCTGGCCCTTTATTGCGGTGCTAATTTTCATTCTGACGGCACTGGCTGTTCCAGCGAGTTGGCTGATTAAATGGGCTTGGGCTCGCCTTTACATCGACAAACCGCATCCGAAGAATTGGGTATTGATACTGTTTTGGGCGACATATGCCGTTGTCGTTGGGGCACTGGTTGTGCTGGCAATTGCCGACGAGATGATGTCGCAAGCACCGCGTTACTGAGACCCAAAAGAAGCCCATGGGAACCAATCCGCGACGAAACCCACCCGTTGCAACAGCGTGATCGTCGCTCGATGCGCAAGGCTGGGTGAAGCATCAGCACTGAGGTTGAGCTACAGGGCACAGAAACGTCCAGCCAAGCCACTTGCTACTGCTGTTGCTGCTCTTGTTGTTGCCGCCGCGTCTCGGCCGCTTTCAGTTCGGCCTTCAAGCGTTTAATCCGTTCTGAGAGTGTCTCAGCCTTTGGCGCTGAGTTCTTTGGCTGGCTCTCGCCAGAGGTGGGATTGGTCACTGGTGGTTTCTCCAGTGGTTTTGGCTGGGGCGTTTCTGACTTGACTGGCGCCAGAGGCGATTGCGGTTTGACTGCCTTGGGTTTGACTGCCTTGGGTTTGACTGCCTTGGGTTTGCCAGCCGGTGCGGGCAGAGGAAGCTTGTCGAGCAGGTTCTTCGTCGCAGGCGGCGTGTCCTTAGTTTCCTTGGGCGCGGCGGCATCACCGCCGATCAGACGACCAAACATGGAGCCCAGGCCATTGAGCATCCCATTGTCATCCCCAGCAGGCGCCGCGCCATCCCTAGCAGGCTTCGCCGATGCGGTTTCAGACTCGGTCGGTGGATTCTTGCGCAGCTGATCGCTGGCCGTTAATGAGACCAGTCGGCCACTGCGGACGGCCTTGACCGTCAATGCACCTTCGGTGCGCGCGACCTGGGACTGGAACTGTTGCTCGCTGCGCACCAGCGCTCCGTTGACGGAAATGATTCGATCGCCGGCCTGAAACCCCATCTCTGCCCCGACACTTGGCTGGGAAACTCGATCCACAGTGACTCCACGGCGTCCAGAGACGGCAGCAATCTGCAGTCCCAGACCACCGGGTTCGACTGGCGGTTGCAAGTCACCGGCTGCGGCGGCCGTCTCCCGCTGACCAACCGATGGCCGAGGCGCTGGCAGGATCTCGCGGCTCTCGGTTTGCGGGGCTGGCAAGGCAAGGCTTGGCGGCGATTGCTGCATCTGTGATTGATTCGGCCCCGCTGAATTGTCCTGATAAGTGGGCTGATTGGGAGCCAGCAAAATCGAGGAACCCAACCCCTCCGCAGCCGCTCTGTTGGCTGCGTTCTGCTGTGCACCTGTTCCACGTGCACCTGTTCCACGTGCACCGGTCGCTGCCGGGTTCAGCGACATGCCACCAGCGTCTTGCCGTGGCGTTCCCAGCGGGGCCAACGGTTGCAGGGCAGGGCTGGGCAACGATGATCTGGCTGGCTGCGTTTGTCCCGCGTTTGGCGAGCGAGGATCACTGCTTGCCCCGCGTCCCGCTGGATCACTGGCACGCGCATCCTGAGCGGCGGAGGGAAAAAAGCCTTGCCCGAAGTTGAAGGGAATGGCAAACGGAACATCACCACGCGGCGCGGCGTCACCACGCGGCACGGCGTCGGGATGATTCGCGTTGGGATCACCGCCCTCTTGCATCCGCTGCAGCTGCTCTTCGACCAGCGGTGCAACGCGATCGCGGAGCCGACGGAATAAACGTCCTCGCGAGCGGTCTTGTGGCTCATTCTCAGCGCGGGCTTGATTCGGCCGCGGAGCGTAGCGTGGGTCTTGAGGCGCCGCAGCGGGTTGCCGTCGCGATCCATCAGGGACTTGAAAGTTGAATCCTTGTGCCAGAACGCAATGGCCTCCAAGACCAGCGATGCAAACCCAACCGGTGATCAGGAGACGCGTGATGAAGGCTTTCATGGCTGGCAAATTCGCTGCAGGCAAATTCGCTGCACGCAATTGAATGGTACTGATTTTCATGGCCTGCAATCCCAGAGCAGCTGTGACAATTCCCCATGGCCGAATACCAACACCCTAAGCGAGCGGGAGTGATCTGGCAAGTACATCCCGCCCTTGCTGGGGCAAGGGTTGCCCCAGCGGCGCGAGGTTGCTGGCCACTCTGGCGGATCGGCGCTGCACCTTTTGCTGGCCGTTCCCACCCATCGCTGCCGGGCGGGTCTCAACAACGGTTTTACCGTCGTCGATTCATCTTGCAGCGACAACCCAAAAATGGGTATGCCTGTGACTTCAAGAAATGAACTTGAGCGTTTCGAGTCATTTTTGGTTAAAAGGCGTGCATGATTTCCGTTTGCTTACTCAAAAACAGCGGAGGCCAAGATGGCCAGTGGATGGATGGACCCGGATCATTGTCACAATCTGATGGTGTTGATCGAATCAACGGTCGCTCCACTTTTGATTCAGCACCCTGCGCCCGTCTGCCTTGAGTTAGACGTGGCCAACGACGAGACCATTCCCGGAAACTCCAAGTGGGTGGCGCAGTTGGTTCGCTTGGTGTGCGAACAGTCCTTGCAAGCGATGCCTGAGGGCGGTGACATTCTGATCACCAGCTGCAGTGATGCGACTGGCTTTGAACTGGAAATCGCCGACAGCGGCACCGACAAGGAAACTCGACCCTGCGTCGTGCCTTTATCTGCCAAAGCGTTAACTGCGGAACTTCAGTGGCAAAACTGCCCACAGGGTGGAGTCGCGGTCACGATCCGCTTTCCCGGTGAAACCAAAACACAGCGAATGGCGGCTTAGGTGTGTTGGATCAGTCGGCTGAGAATTTCCCATCGAGCAAAAACACCGGAGGTGTTGACTCTGAACCCGCGATGACACGTCAATCGATCGTCGTCGTGCTGGTTGTCTTAGTCATTGGTGGCATCTACTTGATCTGGCAACAACCCGGATCGACGGCCATGGTGCCCTTGATCAACGCCGCTGCCGGTGATGACCAACCCTCTGTGGCTGAATTGGAAGCCAAACTCAAGCACGCCGGCTTGGACGACTACTTGATCGAAGACGGCAGGTTGCTGGTCCCAGAAAGCAAACGTCAGCACTACCACGACCTCTGTCACACGGAACAAGCGATCCCACAATCCAACGGTCGCAACGTTCAAGAACAGCTCGATAAGCAATCTTATTTCGAGTCTGAAAAACAAAAGCGACTGCGTTACCAAATTGCCAAAGCCAACGACTTGGGCCAAACACTAACGGCCTTCGACGATCTCGCATGGGCAACGGTCGACTACGACGAAAAAGAAGTCCGTGGATTCAACCCCACCACGATTCACTCTGCCAGCGTGGTGCTGTGTTCGAAGTCGAAAAAGCCTCTCTCCCCAGCCCGGATTCAATCCATTCGGGAAATGATCGCGGCATCCTATGCTGGCATGACAGCGGACCAAGTCACGGTGACCGATACCGGAGCACAGCAAACATACAGTGGCACCGACACACCGGAAATCCAACGTCAACGACAACGTGAATACGAACTCAAACAAGAGCTCACCGAACTGCTCAAAGGCTATCCTGAGCTGAAGATCGCCGTCACCAGCCGCTATGCCAGCCTGGCTACAGAAACCCCACCAAACGACGCCGCCGATCCAGCAACGCTCTCAACCACCGAGTCACAGCAAGTTTCCAACGACCAACCAAGCAGTTCCCGAACGCTGCAGTTCATGATTTCCGTTGGTGTGCCAGAAAGTCAGTTTCACACTCAATGGATCCGGCAGTATCAAGACCATCATCCCGGTTGTGAATTCGTGATCGCGCCGACGCCACCGCAACTGGAACAAGCCAAGCTGCAGCTGACCAACAATCTACGTGCCGCCATCACTCCGTTCCTGGCTTCCAACCTTGCCACGGCTGAGAAAGCCATTCAGGTCTGGAGCTATCCGGACAACGATGCCACGATCCGACTGAGCTATGCCAATCCCCAGACTGAAAACGCGGCGCAAAACGTCTCGCTCGCTCAATGGTGGCAAGTCCACTGGACACGGCTGAAACAAGGCCGACCGGATTCGGCGCTGATCCCTTTGGCGGCCCTGGCAATCTTGGTCGTGATCGGCATTGTCACCGTTACCAAGTTTCGCCGCTCACGCCGAACCACAGCAACCAATATCTCATCAAGCACTGATCCGGTGTCAGGCCAATCGATCATTGCACTGAATAAACAGGATCATCAACTCCGCGATGACTTGGCGGAACTTGTCGAGTCCAATCCGGAACTCGCTGCCCAGATCGTCCACAGCTGGATGAACGACGCGGCCTAAACTGAACAACGCAACCATCCCCACTGGCTCGTCCCATGGTTCAGCTCGAACGCACTGCCCATTCCACTGCCGCCATGCCAACGTCGACTCCTGCAAAACTTCGGCAGATTGCGATCCTGTTGCACTCATTGCCCTCGCGCACCCATGGCGTGCTGCTGGGACAACTCTCCAGTTCCGATCAGCAACGCGTCCAGGCCGAACTCGATCAACTCGGTGACGTGGATCCCATGGAACAGTACCGCACCATGAAGCAGATGCGCGAGCATTTGACGCGAGAAACCCAATCGATCGCCGAGGTCGAATCCGAAATTCACGACGAGATCCAGATCGGCCGAGCACGGGTCTCCAAAACGCGCAAACCAACGCTGTATCACAATCCAGACACCTCGTTTCAGACCAGCGTGGCCCCAAATAACGGGGGCCCCAATAACGCCGGCCCCAATAACGCCGGCCCAGATAACGCGGGCCCGAACGGGACTGCACCAAACAGCACGACGACAACAAACGCGATCCCGTCCGCCGCGGATGAATTGAATCGCACCCCGCCAGGCTCCGCCCCCTTTTCACGAGTGCAGCCTGACGCGGACTCCGCCCACCAAGCGGAACCCTCTCCCGTGGCGATTCACTCCATCGATGCTTATCGCCAGCCCTGTGAACTCGACAGCATGCAGGTGCTGATCGAGCAGTACCAACAAACACAAGCCGCCGGCATTTTGAACTCCAACTTTGCCAACGCAATCCATGGCGGCCCAGCGGCCGCAGCGTCAGATTCAGCATCCCAAACCGTCGCCGCAACACCACCGCTGGGTTCAACCAATCCGGCGTCAGGGGCAGCTGACAATCGTGACCAACGCGTTCCCTTGAACACTGAACAGCTGGCACAGCGCATCGACCAGTTCTTGATCAACCTTCCTCCCGAAGACCTCTGCTATGCACTGGGCATGGGCACCACCAAACAGGCGTTCTTGGTCCTGTGCGGACTGCCAAACGAAGTGGCCGAATCAACCTTGAAGCTTTTGCCACGCAAACAAGCGAAACAAGTTCGCTCTGCAATGCGAAGCATGAATCAATTGCAGATCTCAGAGATCGATCAAGCGAAACGCGCGATCGCAGAGATTGCGATTCGAATTGCAATCGGTCACAAAGCCTTGGCGGCATAGCGTTTCCCGCCTGTCAACGTGCACAAAAACGCCACCGCTTGATCGACAGCTTGGTCTTTCAATGCATGCCTTGCTGTTCGTTGGATACACAGCGACACAGCGCTCCAGACTGGAACTTCAACATGCGAACCGCCATCGCCTTCGGAGCATTCTTGTTCGCGCTGCTATTGGGGCTGCTGGCCTATCGCGGGCCTGCTCCCAAACCAGCCAGCGCCGCGATCTCAGCGACTCGCATGGCTCAGCGGCTGCAACATTTGATTGGACCAGACCTACGGACTCATTCCTCGGGAACCGCCGCCGGGAAGGCGTTTCTAGATCGATTGCAAGCGGAACTTGAGTCCTTGAATGTCCAGACTCGGCGGCTCACCTGGACCACAACAACACCCAAGACACGGACCAAGCCGCATGCTGAGTTGGCTGCCGGGGCGGAATTGACCAATTTGTTGGCCACGCTGCCCGGCCAACAACCGGACCTGGCCCCGATTCTGATTGTCACGCATCATGATTCCTGCCCCTGGGGTCCCGGTGCCGGAGATGCTGGCAGCTGCGTGGTGGCATTGGTAGAACATTGTCGGATGCTCAGTCAGCAACAAGCCAGCCACCAACGAACGGTTCATTATCTGTTCACCGACAGCGAAGAGTACGGTCTGGTTGGCGCGAAGCACTTTGCCAGGTCCAATCCCCTACCGATTGCGACGCCCGCATTTGTGCTGAACTTCGACGCGCGCGGCACCAGTGGTGGCGTGCCCATGTTCGAGATCAACCGAGTGGGGCACGAAAGCGCAAAAACCTTACTCGGTGGACTTGCCCGTCCAAAAATCACCTCCTCGCTAGCGGTAACCGTTTATCGTCAGTTGCCCAACAAGACCGATTTCACGATCTGGCGCACTGAGCTTGACCAACCCGGGTTTAACTTTGCCACCATCGGCGGCGCTCATCGCTACCACACCCCACAGGACTCCCCTGAAAACGTCAGTCGACGCACCTTGCAACACATGGGCGATCACATTACGTCGATGCATCGCAGGCTTGACCGACTGAGTGACCAACAGCTCGCAAATCTGTTTGCCAAGGACAATTCAGAAGCAATCTTCTTTGACGTCTTTGGTGCCTTTGTGGTGAACTATCCCGCGTGGTTGCAGACCAGTTTTGCCGCGGCGTCGTGCTGCATGTTGTTTGTACTGTGGTGGCTCATAGGAAATCATCGCACCGCGATGGGCTGGGCGCAGATTCAGATTCAATGCCTTTGTTTGCTGGCGGCGATTGCGATTGGCCTGGGACTGCAAGGCCTGCTGCTGGCAACAGCCTTTCGTAGCGTTCGCTACACACCCTACGACTTGCCTCTGGGACTCTTTACCATTGGCCTGGCCTTAGCAGCAGCTTGGACGGTGCGCGACTGGGGCATCCGAAAATGGAAACGACTGCCATTGTCCGAGAGCGATTTACGGACCTGGCAACAGAGAACCTGGTTGCTGGGTGCCGCGTTCGCGCTTGTCGTCGCCTGGCGACTGCCCGGCGGAGCTTACCTGCTCAGCATCCCCGTCACCGTTTTCTCGATCACCGCAACCGTCGTGACGACACGAATCGGCACAAGACCGCAGAGCAACCAGCGCAGGCAACGGGCGCTCGCGAGCCTTCCTTCGTGGACCGGTTGGTTGGCGGTCTGCGTGCTGGTCGCCCCGGTGCTGGTGCTGTTGGTGCAAGCACTCGGCCCCTGGCGATTGCCCTTGTATGCTGGCATCGCAGGCGTCTTGGCAATGATCATGCCGTACCAACCGGTGACCGCGAAAACAGCCTGATCGAGCCCCGACAAGCGGGGGACGCACCGAATCGACACGGTGACTTTGGCGTTTGCGTTTCCAGTTTGCCACTGAATGGACGCCCCACAAGTGTCAGAACAATCCTGGCAAACCTTCGTGCAGGCTTTGAGCGCGTTGGCTGAGGGCCGAGTTCATCAACTCGATCGCCACACGGCTCTCCAAGGTGACGCCAGCACGCACACCAACGCAGGGATCATGGCGACCTTTTTCCAGTTGGAAGTCGATTTCAGTCAGATCCTTGGTCACCGACTGCTGCATTGAATGAATGGTCGAGGTCGGTTTAAAGCCGACGCGGAACGTCAAGGGTTTTCCGGTGGTCATTCCGCCCAACAATCCGCCGTGCGAATTGCGAACGTAACCGGAGGATCGAATGGGGTCGTTGTTTTCGCTCCCTTGCCTGGCGATCACCTCTGTCCCCGCTCCGACCTCACAGGACTGCACCGCGTTTAGGCCTCCCAAGGCTCCCATCAATCGCAGCTTTAAACTCTGATACAACGGGTCTCCAAGTAACGCCGGCACGTTGACTGCAACGACTTGGACCGAGGCGCCCAAGGAGTCGCCAGCTTTGCGAGTTTCCTTAATCAGCTCGGCGGCTTGGTCGGCAAACTCGGCATCAACGGTTGGAATTTCGGCGGCATCCATCTCTTGCTGCAATGACTGAGCGACTTCCAGTGGCAACTGGTCGCCAGGCTGCTCATTCAATAACTGTTCAATTCGATCGGCCAACGTCAACTTGGCTTTCAGGGGACCGACTTGGTCAATCGCTGACAAGACGACGGTTTGAAAATGCTGTTGCAAAAAGATTCTGGCAACACTGCCGCCGATCACGTCACTGATTGTGGAACGATAGCTACTGCGACCGCCACCGCGAACATCGACAAAGCCGCGCGACTTGTGATGCTTGACCAAGTCAGTGTGTCCGGGACGAACCTGTCCCTTGGGTCCAGTGAACTGTGTGTAATCCCCCGACTTCTTGCTCGTCGACAGCACCATCGCCGCAATCGGCTCGCCTGTGGTGTATCCAGCGGCATAACCATCGGTCTGAAAACTGGCTCCATCGACAGTGACCGTGACGGTTGAATCATCAAACAACTGATCGGGGTCGTTCTGATAAAGCCCTGATAAGAAAACGACTTTGTCCTTTTCATTCCGCGGCGTGCCGTGCTTGTTACCGCCCGGACGCCGACGATCAAGAAAGGCTTGCACGTCTTGCCGACGGACCATTAATCCAGCGGGACAGCCCATGATGGTTGTCACGACTGCCGGACCGTGTGATTCACCCGCGCCAGCAACTGCGTAGTGCGGACCACCTAATATTTCCATTGCTATCGTCTTCGTTATTGCTGGGTGGTGTGGATGCAGGCCGGTCCTAAATCGGGTGCCAAATTTGTCGCTGCTTGATTCTTCACTGCTTGATTTTTCACTGCCAAGCTTTGCGCCAGCAATGGTTTTGCGTCGGCATTGCCGACCATGCGTTACAGACCAGGCGTTGCGTTTCAGTGAACCGCCTGCGTTTGCCAGAGCATATCGCGTCACGGTGGTTCGTCATTCGATTAGCCGATTGATTTGATGGATTCATGGGCACCAAGCAGCGGCGAAAGCAAGCGGACGGTGCCTACTTGAGGAGATCAGTCCCTTTGGCTTCAATTTCGAGCACCTTATCCAAGCGTCGCCGATGACGCTCGGCGGGAGTGTACTGGGCGGCCAGAAACGATCGGACGATTTCCATCGCCAGCTCGCTGCCAATGATCCGGCCTCCGATACAAAGCACATTCATGTCGTCGTGCTCGACGCCTTGATGCGCGGAATACGTGTCATGGCAGATCGCGGCGCGGATGCCGGGGAATTTGTTCGCTGCCACACTGACGCCCACACCACTGCCACAGACGACGATGCCTCGGTCAACTTGACCGGACAGGATTTTCTGGGCCACGGCGATGGCAAAATCGGGGTAGTCACAACTGTCCGTGCTGTTGGTCCCGCAATCGACCACCTGGCCAACGAGCTGGGCAAAACCTTCCGATGCCAACTGCTCGGCAACCAATTGCTTCAGCGGAAACCCGGCGTGATCGCCACCGATCGCGATTCGGATGGGTGCCGCAGGTGATTGAGGAACAGGCATGGCTTGAGTTGATGTGGGAAAGGAATCCGAGGGTCGAATGAACCGTCCAAAACTGGCCAGTGCATTCAGAATCCTGCAAAAGTCACGATGGAATCCACTCGCTTGGCTGCTTCGGCCCAGCGGGCGGGCCAATAGTGTAGCCACAGAGCGGCGGTTTCGTTAGCGGCAGAGCACAAGGCTTGGGCGACAGACCGACCAGACTTCAACGCCATTGCCGGTGACCATTGAGCGACTGGCGGCCGAGGGATTCAGGGCGGCCGAAACGACCGAAGTAGGGGGCTCATTGGAAGGGTTCTGTTCTAGGAACGGCACGTTCTCACGGGTCGCCGTTGACCTTGTCGGGCAAAACTCCTAACCTAAGCCCTGCAAAGCGTTTAGATTCGCCAGACTAAGTCATCTGGCCGAGAATTCCCTGACAAATGGCCTAAATGTTCGTTTTTGGCCCCAAATTGGCACATCAAGGCTGAGTTACCACTCATCTGCCAATTTGACCTTTTATCAGGTGAAGACGACGGCTCAGAGACACGACTCAGAGACACGACTCAGAGACACGACTCAGAGACACGACTCAGAGACACGACTCAGAGACACGACTCAGAGACGACGGCTCAGAGACTAAGAACACCAGCATCCTGAATTCCGAACCGGAAAACAGGACTTCTGTTGAACCGACTCGAACGTTTTGTGTGTGATGAAAATTCCTTGATCGGGTGCCATCGGAAGGCCATGCAGTGAACAATCACTGTCACGATCCGATGTCCCGACGGCGGTTCAGACGCCGACGATCAATGGTGGCATCGATTCCTCTCTCATTTACAACGATAACAACATAGCGAACAAGCGATGTCGTTTTTTGATACTTTGGCGGACGTCTCCGGAGCTTTCTTCGGAGGTTTACTTGGTCTTTTTGAACGTGGCGTGACATCGATTTTTGGCTCTGCCAATGCGCGTCAAGTGACACAACTGCATTCTCGCGCAGAAGAGGTCACGGCTCTAGAGCCCAAGTACGCTGCGATGAGCGACGACGAACTGCGTGAACAAACCAAGCTGTTCCGCAAACGTTTAGCCGACGGTGAAACGCTAGAAGACATCTTGATCGAGGCTTTCGCCGTTTGCCGTGAAGGCGGCAAGCGTTTCCTGAACATGCGTCACTACGATGTGCAGTTGATCGGTGGCATGGTGCTGCACCAGGGCAACATCGCTGAGATGGTCACCGGTGAAGGGAAAACGCTGGTCGCGACCTTGCCGGCCTACCTGAACGCACTGGAAGGCAAAGGCGTCCACGTGGTCACCGTCAATGACTACCTTGCCCGTCGTGACATGGAGTGGATGGCACCGCTGTACATGAATCTTGGCCTGACGGTGGCTGCGATTCAGTCGGGAATGCCAACGGCCGACAAGCAAGCCGCCTACCGCTGCGACATCACGTACGGAACCAATAACGAATTTGGTTTTGACTATCTGCGCGACAACATGCGTCCGGCTGCCCAGGGTGACACACGTTTCCCTGATGAAGTTCAACAATGCCAGGGCCCGCTGAACTACGCCATCATTGACGAAGTGGACAACATTCTGATCGATGAAGCTCGAACACCGTTGATCATTAGCGGCCCCAGCGACATGGACCTGGGCCGTTATGCAGAGGCTAACAAGGTAGCCCGGCAACTGAAGAAAGAAGAGCACTTCAGCGTTGACGAAAAACAACACAATGTCTCGCTGACCGATGAAGGGGTTCGTGAAGCGGAAAGGCTCGCCGGCGTGGAAAGCTTCTACACCGCGGGCAACATGGAATGGCCGCACCTGATCGACAATGCGCTGAAGGCTCATTACCTGTACAAGATCGACGTCAACTACGTCATCAAAGACGGTGGCATTGTCATTGTCGACGAATTCACCGGGCGTCTGATGGAAGGACGCCAGTGGAGTGATGGACTGCACCAAGCGGTCGAAGCCAAAGAAGGGCAAAAAATCAAACCGGAAACACAAACCTTTGCCACCGCATCGCTGCAAAACATCTTCAAGATGTACAAGAAACTGTCCGGCATGACCGGTACCGCGATGACAGAGGCGACCGAGTTCTGGAAGATCTACAAACTGGATGTGGTCGCCATCCCCACCAACAAAGAACTTGAGCGTGCCGAGCACCCAGACAAGATCTACTTGACTGAGGAACACAAATTCAATGCCTTGGCCAATGAAATCGAACGGACCATTAAATGGGACGTTGTTCGCTTGCGCAACGGCGATGAAATCTGGGGCAAGATCGAAAGCGATTCCGATCAGGGCATCACGATTCTCGCCCGTGGCGAAAAGCAATCTCAAGAAATCGCCTCCGCGTCGATTCACGCCGTTGAATACGCCGGACGCCCGGTCTTGGTCGGCACCGTCAGCATTGAAAAAAGCGAAAAGCTTAGCCGCTTGCTAGAACGCCGTGGGATCGAACACAGCGTTCTGAATGCGAAACTGCACGGCAAGGAAGCCGACATTGTCGCCCAGGCCGGCCGTAAAGGTGCTGTGACGATTGCCACCAACATGGCCGGTCGTGGTACCGACATCATCCTTGGCGGTAACCCCGAAAACAAAGCCTGGGCACAGCTGCAACATGAGTACCTGACGCGTCTGGAAGTGCCCGACGAAGTCTGGAATGACTTGGTCAAATCCATTGATGATGCCGAAGGAATGAGCATCCAAGGAAAAGAGGTTCGCGAGCTGGGCGGCCTGTACGTCATCGGCACCGAACGCCACGAATCACGTCGAATTGACTTGCAGCTTCGCGGTCGTTGCGGTCGCCAAGGTGACCCCGGATCCAGCCGATTCTTCTTGTCCATGGAAGATGACCTGATGCGGATCTTCGGTGGCGAATGGGTCAAGAACTTGATGGAACGCATCGGCATGAGCGAAGACGATCCGTTGGAATCTAAAATGATCACACGGCGGATTGCCTCGGCTCAGAAGAAGGTCGAAGAACGCAACTTCGAGATTCGTAAAAGCTTGCTCGACTATGACGAAGTCATGGACGAACAACGTAAACGCGTCTATCGCTATCGACAAAACCTGCTCGATGGTCACAGTTCCCAGTCAATGCTGCTGGACCTGATTCGATCACAGATCGAACAGACGGTCGAAGTCTTCCTGGAACCTAACTTTGGCGCCGAAAGCTTTGCCGGTTTCGCGGGCGAGCAACTGGGCTGCACCTTGGATCCAAAAGATTTCCAAAACATGGAAATCTCGATGGCGACTTCCTACTCACGGGAACAAGCCGAACGTGCTGCAGAGGTCATGGTCGACGAAGCCGTGGAGGAGAATCTTCCGGAGGACATGGAAGATGAATGGAACACTCAGGCCATGGCCAAGTGGGCCAGCAAAACCACCGGCAAGCAATACCATGCCTCGAAAATCAAGGACATGGATCGCGAAGACTTGATCAATGACTTGATCGAAGCCTGCCACAAAAACATCGCTGATGTCGACCTCAGCAAAGGCGAACCCTTCCTGGACGCTGACTATGGTCTCAAGATTCTCTGTGCCTGGATGCGAGATCGCTTTGGCATTGAAGTCACCCCGAAAGACTTCCGTGATGTCGATGATCGCCGCACGGTTGCCGAAGCCTTGATCGCGCGTGCAGAAGAAGCCTACAAAGAAAAAGAATGGGCCTACCCCGCCTTGGCCGCAATCTCTCGATTTACCGAGACTGCAAACGATCAAATCATCTTGCAGCGCGAACACCTTGTCGACTGGATCGGTCGCCGCTTCGGTGAAACGATCTCTGTCGACGAACTGCCGATGCAGCGCGACGAACTGCACACGTACCTGGCAAACTTCAGCCGCAAGCTAGATGCCCAAGTCCAAGAGACTTACCGGGAAGCAGAGCATCGCGTCGAAGACTTGTTTGGCAATCGGGATGACGACACCACAGTCAAAGTCGCCACCGCCAGCACCGAAAAACTCCAGTCGCTGATCGACTGGCTCCATGACAATCTGCAGTCAACACTGACCACCGAAGACCTCGAGCGCTTGAACCGCAAGCAACTGGCGCTGGCTGTCAGTGGAGCGGTGGACGATAAGTTCCATCCCGAAATGCGCCGGATGGAACGTCAAATCCTGCTGAACATTGTTGATGATGCGTGGAAGAACCACTTGCTGACCATGGACCACCTGCGTTCGAGTGTTGGACTGAAAGGTTACGCGCAGCTCGATCCCAAAGTGGAATACAAACGCGAAGGGATGCGACTGTTTGACAAAATGTGGGATTCGATCGCCGAACAGGTCACGGGATTGATTTTCCGCATGGAATCCTTCAACGAAGATTTCATTCGCAGCATTTGGGTAGACGCCAAAGCCACGCACGCCGTCGCACCACAGTCAGCAACGGCTACCGCCCAAGAGACTCAGACGGACCACCAACGGGCCGCTGAATCCAGCAATCAGTCCAGCCCCGACACCAAGCAAGAGCCGATTCGTAATGTCGGCAATAAGGTCGGTCGCAATGATCCATGCCCCTGTGGAAGTGGCAAGAAATATAAATCCTGTTGCATGCGAAAATAGCCTGCAAGGCGATCACTGCAAGACGCAGGCACTGCATTCGCGGCGACGCCGACAGAGCAGGGTGACGACTGGCGACGCCCGATGGCCCGCTGCCAGCCCAAACGATCCTCATCCTCATTGCTGGCGATGCTGTTTAACTTTGTCTACGCGTTGCTGTTGCTGATCGCCAGCCCGCTGGTGATTTACCGGGCTCTGCGCCACGGTCGGTACCGTCGCGGCGTCAAGCAAAAACTCTTGGGGCTCAGCAAGCAACAAGCCAACCACCTGCGTCAAAGTTCATCGCAGCGACCGCTGGTTTGGATGCATGCAGTGAGTGTAGGCGAGATCAATGTGCTGGCCGCCTTAGTGCCGCGACTCGAACAAATGCTGCCCGAGACGCTGATCGTGATCAGTACGTCGACCGACACAGGGTACGATTTGGCTTGCCAGCGTTTCGGGGCTGAGCGAGTCTTCTTTTGCCCGCTGGACTTCAGCTGGGCCGTCAAACGCACGTTCAAGAACCTCGATCCGGCCCTGTTTGTGCTCACCGAACTAGAGCTTTGGCCGAATTTGATCCGGCAATCCCGACAAGCCAAGGTTCCCTGCGTGGTCATCAATGCACGCCTGAGTGACCGCAGTTGCCAAGGGTATTGCAAAGCCAAAGCACTGCTCGGTTCAGTCTTCGGCAGTTTATCGATGGTGCTTTGCCAAGATGAAACTTCGGCAAACAACTTCCAACAATGTGGTGTGCCCACCGAAAGACTTTCCGTCACGGGCTCGCTCAAGTTTGATGGCGTCACCGGTTCCCGGGACAGCGAATCCGTTTGCAGCCGCGTGGACTGGGCTGGCAAGCAAAACGAGCACATTGCTTGGCTGGTTGGCAGCACTCAACCGGACGAAGAGGCGATGGCGTTACGCATCTACTCTGACCTCCGCAAACGCCACGCTGGGTTGCGTTTGATCCTGGTCCCCAGACACCCGGAACGCTTTGGTGCCGTCGCCAATCTGATCGAACATCAGGGGTTCGCAGTGCACCGCCGTAGCCAGCAAACGGAGATGCCGGGGGGGCAATGGTCCGGCGAGACGGTGATTTTGATTGACACCATCGGTGAGCTTTCGCATTGGTGGGGCGTGGCTGACTTAGCCACCGTCGGAGGCAGCTTTGGAGACCGTGGTGGACAAAACATGTTGGAACCGGCTAGCTATGGCTGTGCGGTCACGTTTGGTCCAGACACCCGCAATTTCAAAGACATTGCCAATCGATTGATTCACCAGCAAGCCGCAATTCGCTGCCAAGACGAAACCGAATTGCTGCAAACCATCGGCCAGTTTCTAAACGATCCGCCCATGGCTGGCGCACTGGGCAAGCGAGCCCAGCAATTCGTTCAGTCGCAGCGCGGCGCGAGCGAGGCGACCATGACGGCGCTCAGGCAACGACTGCCGGACACTTTAGAGAGCCCGACTCGGTAACGCGCCTCGGACAACTGCCGAGGCCGTTGTCCACTTGCCACTTAGCTGGCAACCCTTCCGCGTGACATTTTCATGTACACGACCAAGGTGATCACGGCGCCTAAGGTCGCACCGACCCAGCCTGAGGGATGCGCGAGCGTTGCCGCGCCTCCGCTGAATAAGGATCCTAGGAAACCGCCAACAAAGGAGCCCAAGACTCCAAGTCCGGTGGTGGCAATCAAGCCCAAAGGCTGACTACCTGGCACGAGAAACCTGGCAATCGAACCGACGATTAGCCCAAACACACACCAACTGATCATCATCCCAATCTCCATGTTCACACCTCTAAGGTTTGTGGTCCAATCAAATGACTCATTTAGATTCAGCTTACTGCATTCACGAACCAGTGCGGCAACAAGCCACCGTCATGAGGCCAATCCGCCATTCGTCACGCTGTGTAAACAAGCGACAACAACCACCATGGCCCGCAGGATTTAAGAACGGTTTTCTGCAACTCTTTTCAAACCCACCTCATAGCCGATTGCCTGAACCCCTCATCGCCCATCGCTTTGCTCCGTTTTTGGCCCGCGATTTACTCTGTTTTTGGCTCTTTGGTTGGGCGAGTTTCGACGCACCCAGCAAACGCTGCAAAAGAGTGCCAGTACCCGACCACAACGTGACCGAGTTCACGTATAGTAATGCACCCAGTGATCCAGATTCCTGATCTCTCCGCGGCCTCCTGCATCCCCTGCCAGATCATGGCCAAGTGATTCGTCGCAAACGCATGATCGCTGTGCTCCGATTCGACCACACCTGCTTCGTCTTTATACTAAACACAAACTCCGACCCATTTTCGACGTCCAGTCATCAACCAGCCTTGCAATCGCGAAACCTATCCGGCTGCTTTATCATCGGCGGCCTCACCATTGCTGGAGCGTTTGTCCTGTCCGCAGTGCTGGGCGTCCTGCTGATGCGTTTCAACGTCCAGGAGAGCGGCACAGATCGAACCGCAAGGCAGACCGAGTCCTTGCAGCAAGAGATGCTGATCGAATCCGACGGCGCTCAAACAGCGGTCAACAATAGCCAGTCCCCTACACAGCATCCGCAATACGACCAGATCGTCCATTTCGTCGATTTGGTGACTGAAGTCGCAGACGAAACAGCCAAACCTGAACTGCGAGACATCATCGACTACCAACTTTATGCGGAACAGTATTTTCTCAGGTCCAGTAAGGTACCAGACAATGCCTGGCAGCGACTGGTGGTTTCGGAGACGATCAATAACTTGATCATTGGTCCGCCACCGCCGTACGGGTATCAAATCATCAGCATCAAGGACCTTGGTGCCAATCGCTACCGAGTGTACTTGGAATGCCCTGACACCTATTCGGGAGGTGAGCCAGTGATCTGGTGGCTTGTCGACCAGGGGCAACTAAAACTCTACGATTGGTGCCAGCTCGACTTCGGCATTCGCTCCACGACCGAGAACTTTGTTCTGGTGGATGCCTCGGATGCTGAAATTGCTCGCTATAACGAATACATCGATGCGTGCCATCAGTACCTTGATTCCTACGACCTGGAACATTCGGCTGAGAAACAGCAACGATTGGTGGAACAAGCCCTCGTCAAAGCTGAAAACTATGCGGGGCCGCAGGTTCTTCACCCCAGCATCCAGCTGCTGAACGCACGACGCTGGTATCTAGCGGCCAATGACGAACGAGCGATTGCAATTGCCGATCGTATCAAAACACCGCATCTTGTCCCCGGTGCCTACCGATTGAAAGCAGACATCCATTTCGATCGAGGCGACTACGAACTCGCCGCTAAAGCCTATCAGCAATACGCCGATCTGATCGGGCCTTGGCCGCATTCACAACAACGTCTAGCAACGATCTATCGTGAGCAAGAAGACACAGACAAAGAACGAGCAGCTCTCACCAAGCTGACCCGACACCTGACCCAAGACAATCAACTGCAGGTACCTCATCTGATCCTGCTGAATGACCATGCTCAAAACAAGGCGTTATTCGCACGCATTGACCAGAGCGATCTTCGTGAGTCGATCTATTTCTACGCGATCAATCAACTAAGTGACTCCGTCTATTTTGCTGATCAGTATGCACAGCTACACCAACATTTGCTGGAGCACCTGCCTGACTCAGCGGCTGCAACACTGGCTAGCTACATCAAGGAACCCAATCTTCAAACGGCAACGGAAGCGTTTCAGTGGGTCGAAAAGCAACAGCCCGATAACGCCGAATCGCTTCGCTACGCGATCTGGATTGAACAGGACCCTGATGATTATGTTTCACTGCTGACGTCCTGCTCAAAACCACAAGAGCACTTGGAATGCTTGAGTGAAATCTATGACTACGAAGGGCTGATCAGCGACGCTGACATGATTCAGCTCTGCAAAATCATCCTGGAAGCGGATCCAAAGAATGGAGAAGCACTTAATTTATTGGGGGATGCACTCTCATACGAGGGAAAGCACAAACAGGCGGCGGAGAAACTTCAGCAAGCCAGGGACGCTCTTGATGATTCGCCCTCTAGCGCGAATCATCTCAACGAGATGATTCTCCAGTCGCTGTATCACAGCGGTGATCGGAAAGCCGCGATGGAGTCGGCGACTTCACCTGAACTGATCGTCAGTCTACTGCGCATCAAGCACGCCGAAGACGATTACGATGACTTCGAAGCTCTTATCAAGCGTCTCGAAGTCGACTCGGATGCTCGCCAAGAGTATCAAGCACTCTGGGACTTTCATCAGGGCAATTTTACTGCTGCCGCGAATTCGTTTGCAAAGCTAATCAAGCAAGCGAACAGCGATGATGAATCCCCTGGCCGCGATCATCTGTATCGCCGCCGTTTGCTTGATCTCTGTCGCAAACAGAACGACGTCGCCAAAGCCTTTCAGATCGCCCCCTCTGATGAAATGCTTTCCATGGTTGTCACGGAATTGATCGACCAGTCTGAATGGGAGCCATGCGAAAAACTGCTCAACGCAACAAGCACAACGATCAGCAAGCAGCAGCGTTTGCTCATGCGATCACAGTTGCTATGGGCCCAAGGAATGTACCAATCCCTTGTCGACTTGGCACCCGACAACGACGCGTGGGCCACTCATGAAGACGCTGGCATGGTGCTGGACCGGATCACGCGTTCCGCACTGCGTCTGAACCAACCTGACAAAGCCATGCGGTTTGCACGCTTGATTGCCGAACACCATCACTGGGACGACCTTGTGCTCTTGGTCGCGCTGCATCAAAACAATCAATCGCTCGCGTTGAAACAACTGAAATCAATGCCAGAGTGGGACCGGGACAGTGTTTATCGAGAACGGGATCTCCGTGGCCTTGCGTGGCGAGACGTGATCCCTGCTGACTCACGACCACGACGCCAGTTGTATACGGGTTACTCTGACTTCGGCGGACCGATCGTTCGCCTGCTGTTCCAAACCCAACCGAAAATCGATAGCGTCGCACTTGGTACCAAGCTTGAGAATGCACTGGGTAAACCGCTGCAAACAACACGTCTTGATTCCGCGAACCCGAATCAGCCGACCTGGGTGATGCAATCACAGGACTGGCAACTTCAGATCACTCAGGCCCCCTTTCGCATGAACGCTGACGATCTTTCAAGCGCCGACGAGCCCCTGCAAGGAATTTTGGCAAATGCCAAATCGAAGCTCACCCTTGAACTTCAGGCAATGCGACCGACAACAACACGGGCTCGCAAACAGGCCATGAGCAACGTGTTGAAAGCATTTTCCAGCGATCGCCTGCTGACAGCCGATCAATACAGTTCTTTTCTGACAGCGGCGACACTAAAGCGATATCATGAACTGCCAAGCGAGCAACAAGCCAAGACAAGCCTGTTTGCCTCCGGACCGTTTGAAGGCGTTCCGGTTGACCTGGAAATTGAAACGCCCCCGCAAGAGCAGGACGCCGATCGAGCCCTCCAGACGAAGTTCATCGCAGCCTACAAACAGCTAAACGAAGAGCCGAATTCGGCAACTCTGATTGTGCAAATCCACGTGGGGCGAGACCAAAACGAATCCATCGAAGCCCAGGTCGATGCCGTCAAACGCCGAGGCCGAGACGTTCAGTTGCAAGCAACATTGCTGAGCGATTCGGTAACCGTCCCCAGCTTGCAGCAAGGTGATCCGGTTTGGTTAACCATTCAACAGATCAAACAATTCCGACTGAGTCCCAAAGCGCGGTAGGGTGCCATTGATGTCGAGTCAAGAGACAGGCAATCCCCCTCAAGCCACATAATCCGGCGGGGAATTGCCGAGGCTTCACTCTCGCTGGCATGGGACAACCCTAAATCGAGCGAAACCAGCATCATTTCATCGAACGCAGCGGTATCCGTTAAAGGTACCCGTTGCCAGCGAAGCACCGATCACCAGCATCGTCGAGGAAGCCTGATTCCTTCCTACACATCCCGCCCCTGCGGCTGCCTGCCACCCACCGTCGCCACGGCGACATTCACGATCGTTCCATGATTGATTACGTTGCTACGTTTGTCTCCTTCTTTGCAGTCATCGATCCGATCGGGACGGTGCCGGTCTTTGTCGCCATCACGTCGAATCAAGACGAAACATCTCGAGCGCAAACCGCTCGCAAAGGCACGCTGGTCGCCGCCGGTGTCTTGCTGTTCTTTGTGATCGCTGGGCAACCGTTACTCGATGCGATGTCGATCCCACTGCCGGCATTCCAAATTGCTGGCGGGATCGTGCTGTTTCTTTTCGCACTCTCGATGATCTTTGGTGACGGCAAACCCGAAGAAGAGATTCGCTCCATCGATCAACGTGATGAAAAAGCCGTGTACCCGCTCGCGGTTCCATCGCTTGCTAGCCCAGGTGCAATGCTGACCGCAGTCTTGCTGTCAGACAACGATCACTTCACCATCATGGAACAGTGTCAAACGGCCGGGGTCATGTGTGGTGTGCTGCTACTAGCTTATGGGCTGATGCGTTTGGCAACACCGATCACTCGTTTGATTGGACACAGCGGAGCCAGCGTGGTGAGCCGAGTGATGGGGTTGCTGCTCTCTGCGGTCGCTGCGACCAACGCTTTGGAAGGATTGAAGGCCTTCGCGAATCTCGAATAGACGGCCCATCAGCTAGATCCAATTGTGAGATCGATTCATTCTGTGATCTCTTCATGCAACACCAACAGGTGATGTTAAAGCGGTCTATCGGTACGCGTGTCGGCATTGAAATGCATCGCCAAACCTCGGCATGCTGCGATTGAAAAGCTGTTCGACAGTGCTCATCTAACGCCAGCCAATGGTCCACTCACGCTTCCATTGAACACCTACAGGAGTCTAATCCAAAAATTCTTTTCACAGAAACTTGAATCCAATCCGGGAGGGGCTGCGAACTCATGTTCGACCGAGGAGGTCTCCGACCACTCATTCACCAAAAACTTTGATTCAAGGATCAACCCGATGAAATTTGTCTTCCGTTTCGCTATGGCCGCTGCACTGCTGGTCTCTTCATCCGTCGCCGTCAAAGCAGACGACATCGTCGAAACTGCAGTGGCTGCTGGCAAGTTCAAAACCCTCGCGGCTGCCCTAACGGCTGCCGATTTGATCCCCGCTTTGCAAGGCGATGGCCCGTTCACCGTCTTCGCTCCAACCGACGAAGCGTTTGCGAAGCTGCCCAAAGAGACAATCGCCGCTCTGCTGAAGGCGGAAAACAAGGACCAGCTGACCGCGATTCTGACTTTTCACGTCGTGCCGGGCAAAGTCATGGCAAAGGACGTCGTCAAAGTGTCGGGTGCGAAGTCGCTGAACGGCCAACGAATCGACGTCTCAGTCAGCGACAAGGGTGTCATGGTCGACAACGCCAAAGTCGTCGCCACCGACATCAAGTGTGACAATGGCGTGATCCACGTCATCGATTCGGTCATCCTGCCTGCAGACAAAAACTTGGCCGAGACGGCAGTGGCTGCTGGCAAGTTCGGCACTTTGGTTGCCGCTGCAAAGGCTGCCGGGCTGGTTGACGCCTTGGCTGGCGATACGGAATTGACCGTTTTTGCTCCCACCGACGAAGCATTTGCGAAGCTTCCTGAAGGGACGATCAAGTCGCTGCTGCTGCCTGAAAACAAAGCCAAACTGGCGGCGATCCTGAAGTACCACGTCGTCGCAGGACGCGTTTACTCCGAGGACGCCGTCGCTGCGAAGACAGCCAACACGCTTGAAGGTTCGCCCATCGAGATCTCCGTAAGCGACAAGGGTGCGATGATCAATCAGGCCAAACTGATCAAGACTGACATCGACGCCAGTAACGGCGTGATCCACGTCATCGACTCTGTGATTTTGCCACCAGCGAAGACCTCAAGCACCAAGCAACAGCTTCGCGATGCTGTCGCCAAAGGTGCAGAATTGTACAACAATGGTCATCACCAAGCCTGTGCCGATCTTTATCGCAACACCTTGACCAAGTTGATGAGCACGACTCCCGGTGACTCGCGGATGCGGCATCAAATGACCAGCGTTTTGAATTCTGCAGGCCGCGAGACCTGCTCCATGCAACGTGCCTGGACGCTTCGCCACGGAATCGACAAGATGTACGCTTCGCTGGAATCTGCTAACTGAGCGGTTTGATAGCTATGCGGGCCGTATTGCGGCCGGTCGCTTTGGAAAGGACGGAAACAGAAGTGCCCTGGCTGTCACCGACTGGTGGCGATCGCCAGGGCATTTTCGGTTTTCCCGCCATAGGCAGACGGCCCGACAAACCCGACGACAAGGGGCGGATCGACTGTCTTTTCATACGAGAAACTCGGATTCGCCGAAAAACAAAGCGTTTTCAAGCCAGTGGGGTTGCTCGCAATGAATACTATTGTTGAACTTGACACAACCTGTTCGGTCAACGACGGATTCGCTATGGCAACTGCAATGCCCCTGCCCACTGAAAAACAAGATTCATCAGCCACCAACGCCCCCGCGTCTATCCTGCAACGGATCGCCGAAGGAGATGCCAACGCGATCGATGAGTGCGTTGAAACCTACGGCGGACTGGTGTGGTCGCTTGCAAATCGATACTGCAACAATCCCGATGACGCCGAGGATGCAACGCAAGATATTTTCCTGGAACTCTGGCAGAAGGCCGAGCGGTATGATTCCAGTCGTGGAAGCGAATCAACCTTCATCGCCACACTGGCACGAAGAAGACTGATTGATTTCTTCCGCAGGAGATCCTCAGTCCCGGATTCCGAATCCAGTTTCGATATCCAATCGCTGGTGGGTAATTTCTCCGACAATTTATTGGAGATTCAAGAAGACGCTGCCAGGGCGATGGGATGCTTCAAGAATCTCTCTGAAAAACATCGCAGTGTGCTCGGATTTTCGATCATGGAAGGAGTGTCTCACTCGGGGATCGCGGAAAAACTCAGTTTGCCCCTGGGCACCGTCAAGTCATTTGCGAGACGCGGCCTAATGCAACTGCGGCATTGTATGAAACGAAATTCATCGCTTCCTGAAACAGGAGGTGCATCATGAGTCAAACCGATTTCGAATCTGTCGAAGAGTTGCTCGCAGGCGAGGTCCTCGGGGACCTGACCGACGACGAACGCACACAGCTCTCAAGGCTAGAACGTCAAATGCCTGTGGATGTTAACGAACGACGACGCGATCTGGAGCACGCCGCCGCGGCACTTAGCTGCGTCGCAGCAACTCCGCAAAGCAGGCTCCCCGATGAACTTGCACAAACGATCCGTCAACAAGGATACCAGTCGTTGCGGCAACCGCGATCGCAGCGCGATCAAGTGTCTTCGCAAACTTCCGCAGTGTCCGAAGGCACTGTCAGACCAGCGACTAAAGCCCCACCGAAATCGACAACGACTTCGATGCGGGAGCTGATCGCTTGGGTAGCCTGTGCGGCAGCACTGCTGGTTGCAGTTGGGCTTTACGCTTCCTCGCAACAGAAGGACGCTGGCCCGATCACGCTGACCTCCACCGAACTGTACCAGGACCTTCTTCAACGCAAGGGCGTCTCTCAAATCGATTGGTCCCCGGGCACAACACCATTCGACAACCCCGTCAGCGGCAAAGTTGTCTGGGATAACGAGAAACAACAAGGGATCATGCAATTCGTCGGCATGCCGATTAACGATCCCACCGTGGAACAGTACCAATTGTGGATCATCGACCCCGAACGCGACGAAGAGCCGATCGACGGTGGCGTGTTCGATGTGACCGCCAGCGGCGAAGTCCTGATCCCGATCGATGCCAAGCTGAAGGTTGTTAGCCCGGCCGCATTTGCGATCACGATTGAACAACCCGGCGGTGTCGTTGTCTCCACCCAGGAACGATTGCCACTGCTTGCTCCGGTCGAATCATGAGCGTCCTGAGGGCGTCGTCCACGTTCGCTGTGCTTGCGATGGACTCGGCGACTGCTCGCGACTGTTAAACGAAACCGAGGGTGGCGTGCTTGAACGCCACCCTTTTTCGTTGTCACACAGCTCCAAAACTCTTTTGCACGCTTGCTGGCAACGATCGCAGTCGCCCGGGTCAGCACCCAACAGGTGACGGGCAACTCTCTTGCCGCCCACAAATCGGCTCAAGTTTTTCAGTTGACAACCCGATACATAACATGTAAACTATCTGGCAGAATTCAGACTTCCGTTAGCCGACGAGCACGATTGCCTTGCCATCTCTGAAAAGCGAACTGAAAAAACGCGGTGATTTCGACTCAGTCGAACAGGAGACAACGCTGGCCATCCTGCGGACCAGCGACTTACTGGAGAATCGCCTCGCGCGACTGCTGCGGGAACACGGCTTAACGCCTTCGCAATACAACGTGCTGCGAATTTTGCGTGGTGAAGGCACTCCATTGCCGTGCTTGGATGTGGCCCAACGGATGATCCAGGTCGCACCCGCGATCACGCGGGTCGTCGACCAACTCTTGAAACTTGACTACATCACCAAAACTCAATCGTCGCAGGATCGCCGAGTGTACATGGTCGACATCAAGCCCAGCGGTAGGAAACTCTTGGCTAAGCTCGACAAACCGATTTTGAACCTGCACGCCAATACGATGCGGCACATCAGTCAATCCGACCAGAAAACACTGATCCGAATCTTGGAATCCATTCGCGACCGGCAGTCCGATTGATTCTTATTTACCCATTTGCTTGACATGTAAACCTTAAGAAAAAAGGAAATCACGATGAACATTTCACGACGTTCGGCACTGTCTGTGACCTCAGCGGGCTTGATTCATATTGCATCCAGTGACGGCCCCCTGGGTGCATCTGAACCGAGTCGCAGTCATCTTCTGGTGCGAGAAGCTGCTGATCGAGGTCACACCGACATCGGTTGGCTCAAAAGCTATCACTCGTTTTCGTTCGGCCGTTATTACGATCAGCAGCACATGGGATTCCGATCGTTACGAGTGATCAACGATGATCGGATCACGGCGGGGCGTGGCTTCCCCACTCATCCGCACCGCAACATGGAAATCATTTCCTATGTTCTTGAAGGCGCGTTACAGCATCAGGACAGCACTGGCAAAGGCGCGATCATCACAGCGGACGACATTCAAATGATGTCTGCCGGGACGGGGATCACTCACAGCGAGTACAACCCGTCGCCGACGGAGTCCAATCACTTCCTTCAGATCTGGATCCAACCAGCGATGAAGGGTGTTCAGCCACGCTACAGCGATAACAAAGTAACCTCTGACGAGAAGCGTGGGCAATGGAAAAAGATTGCCGGACCAGAAGGCAGCGACGCTGCGGTCGCGATTGGCCAAGATGCTTCGATCTTTGCCACCCGCCTAGACCGGAACGAATCGTTGCAATTCACGGCTGAAAAGCAACGCCATGTCTGGTTGCAAGTTGCCACTGGCCAGCTAACCGTCAATGGAACCACGCTGCATGCGGGAGACGCGGTCGCCACGAGTCGCCCCATGCAACTGGACTTGAAAGCCGAACAAGCCACCGAGGCACTTTTGTTTGACCTCGGTTAGTCCTCGCCCGATCGTGTTTACGGAACTCTTTATCAAACCATCCTGCTTACCGCCAACCTTGGGAATCATCCATGGCCAAGTTACTTTACATCGAAGCATCCCCACGCAAAGCTCGCTCAAAATCCATCACCGTTGCGAAGGAATTCCTGGCCGCCTATCAAGCGGCCCATCCGGGCGACGAGGTCGAGACGCTGGATCTATGGAACACCGAGCTCCCTGAATGCGATGGTTTTACCATTGATGCGAAGTACCAGGTCTTACATGGCCAGGACTTCACCGATCAGCAGCAGCAAGCCTGGCAAGCCGTTGTAGAGACTTGCGATCACTTTAAGTCGGCCGACAAGTATGTCTTTAGTTTGCCGATGTGGAACTTTGGAATTCCGTATCGACTGAAGCACTACATTGACGTCATTGCTCAGTCCGGCCAAACATTCTCTTTTGATCCCCAAACAGGATACAGCGGGCTGGTCACTGGGAAACCGGTGGCAGTCGTGTATGCACGCGGCGGATCCTATGGCAGCGATGAAACCAAGGGCCTGGACATGCAAAAAGGCTACATGGACTTGCTATTAGGTTTCATTGGATTCACCGACGTAAACTCGATTCTGGTTGATCCCACGTTAGCGGCTCCCGAAGATGTGGCCCAAACGGAAGCCGCAGCGATCGAGCAAGCCAAGTCAATTGCCAGCCAGTTCTAATCGGCCGATTCAATCGAGCGCTGCCAAGCGTTCACACTGAAAGCTGCAACGGGTTTCGAACAACCTGAGCGTCGCATCAGCAGTGTCCACGCCTGCCATCCCGACGCGTCTTGTCACTCGAGAGTGACAAGGCGGCAAGCGTTTTGCCGCCCCTCGCCACTCAATCAGCGAAAGCCACCTCCCTGGCCGCCAACTGGGCAACAATTCCATTCAGGCCTGGCTAAAATCATTGACAGGAGTGCGGCGTTCTCACGCATCAACAGCAGGCTTCTTGGACACGACTGACGGGGTTTCTCATGAAGTGGTTTACCAGTTCCTTTCTATCGGCACACTGGAAACATCTGGTCTTTGCCAACTACGTTGTCGCCCCCGACAAACTGTCCCCTTATGTACCCGAGGGCACTGAAATCGATCCGTCCTCTGACAATGTGTACGTCAGTTTAGTGGCCTTTCTGTTTGAAAAGACCAAAGTGATCGGCCTACCGGCGATTGGAAATCGACATTTCGAGGAAGTGAATCTGCGATTCTATGTGACTCCCAAACACGATCGTTCGATCCGGGCAGTGACGTTTATCAAGGAGATCGTTCCGAGCCGGTTGATACCGCTGGTCGCCAACAGCCTGTTCAACGAAAACTATGTGAGCATGCCAATGTCACACGACATGGACGACAATCGCATTGATTATCGCTGGGGAGACGACGATGAGTATCGGATCCAATTCACACTTGATCAGACACCATCGATCCCCGAACCAGGCTCCGTTGAGGAATTCATCACCGAGCACTACTGGGGCTACGCGATCGGCAAGCGACGAACACTTGAATACGAAGTCAAGCATCCTCAATGGCCTTGCAGCAGAGTAGAGGATTATCAAATCGACGTCGACTTTGGCAAACTTTACGGAGACGACTTTCAGTTTCTCAACCAACAAGATCCAGAGCATGTGTTTTACGCTCCCGGTTCTCATGTAACGGTATCCTTTCCCGGAACGCTGCAACGAACAAGCTGACTGAAGCGTGCGTGCTGCTGGAACGGATCGACGATTGCGATTGCTTCACGATGCGTTCCCAGAGTTTGATTGATCCGGTGTGTCGGCCCAGCGTCCAACATCACACCTAGAGGTGCCTTTTTCGCGGCCCGCCACAGGAAACGTCCCCTAGAGCGATGGCATTTGCCGCAAAACGGTTCCCCCAAGCGAACGATGTGTTTCCATACGCAATCCAACTGCGGTTCCTTCGCGCGACATCGCGTTGATAAGTGACAACATATTCACAACGGTGATTGGCCGCGACTGCGAGCTCATTTATCCAGCGGAGTCCCCACTCCCAAGTCCAGCCGGACAATCACCAGCCAAGGGAATCGCGATGAACACCGCAAGCTACACAACAGAGGCTGTTAACAAAATCTGCTCTGAGCTGCATGCCATTATGGAGAAGTACTCGGACTTGGTTTGGTATGAACGCGCCATCCGCATTCCACAAACGGCTCCCAGTGAATCCAGGCTAGCGGAAATCGAAACCAGCTACCCAGCGATTGAGTTGGAACTGATCAATGATCATGATCAATGGACCGCAGGGTTCAATTGCGGCATGCTTGCTGCCTCAAGGCACCTGCAAGACATCCTGCAGAATCATCCCTCATCCAATGCCGGCAGCGCATCAGAGGCCGGCACCGACCAAGTCTCTGACCCCGACTCTTCCGCTCCGAATGCTGGATTCCCTAACTTCGACATTTAGGATGCAACTGAGCTTTGCCACAAGGCTTTAGCCTTCATCAACCGCAGTGCTTTAGCGTTTGAGTCGCAGTGCTTTAGCGTTTGAGTCGCAGTGCTTTAATAGCCTTCATGAGCCGCGCCATGCAACTCGGCGAGCTCGGCTTCATTCAAACCGCGAATCTTTTCTGGATCGAAACCGTGGTCGCGAGTCAGGTGTGTCCAGTAGGTCATGCCGTCGACATAAGCGACTTGAATGTCGACGCGTCCCAACCACAGACGCAATTCGTCGGCATTCAAACTTCTCAGCCAGCGACTTGGTGGGCGACCGTGCCGACTGCGTCGTGTTGCACTGGGACGTCCCGCATCGCCTTGCGAAGCATCTCCCAAGGATGCAGGATCGAGATCAGTTTGTTCGCCACTGGCCTGTTGAATCACAGTACCGGGTCCACTTTCCACCCCACCTGCGACAACGATTCCACGCCCTAAGCGACGTTGATCATCGCCATTTAAGACGTAATCGGGGATCATCGCTTCATCGAGGTATCCCTCAACGCCTTGCAGCGATTCTCCGGTGGCGATCTTGATCGGCGTGGTGATGCCCGTCACAACCCAATGGCCATCAATTCGCTCCTCGCGTTCATACCAACGCCAAGTCCGATTCGACGCCAAGTGCCAGTGCACTTCCTTGGACGTGCGTTTTGCTGGAACCGATTGCGTTTGGGAATCACCCGTCGTCGTCTGCGGCATCAGGTTAGCAGCCAATTCGTCAAACGCCTGCACACCGGTGCGACGGGACAAACAGAACAAGCCAAGACCACACCAGAACGCAACGCGGCGACGAGAGAATTTTGAGCGAACAGACATTGGGCAGAGGTGATTAAGGGGCAAACAGCGAGGACTTCTCTGGCAAACGCAGTCGCGGCGCGTGCAACAAACCACCCCACGGCAGCCAGTCGTTGCCGTTGCCAGTTCCGAATCGGTGACAAGCTCTCGACAGCGGGCCAAGCGATGAGGCAGGCCATGGGGCAAGCCATGGCATCCGAGCTTGATCTATCATAATTCGCCACCAACCCGTTCGCACGGAGGATGCCCGCCAGAAACGAGAGTCTGTCGGGCAATGGCCAGGAGAGAGAACGGCACCCGCCTGAGAGAGCAGGCCGATGCTTGCTTCGCCCCTCACGCAAGGCGGCTGATCACCTCACTCGATCCGCTGAACCGGCAAGCCATCGCTAGCGCACCGAATCCTCCGGCACAATTTTCTTGTCCTGCCAGTAGAAACCATCGGCTCGCTTTTCCAAAATCCGAGCCGCACTTCCGGGAGCCAACGGCAATTCCTTTTTCGGCAAGAATGAACGTAGATGTTTGACAACGGCCTGATGCTCAGACGCAACAGCGTTGTGTTTGATCAAATTGTGATGCTCAAACGGGTCGGCTTGCGTGTCATAGAGTTCTTGCTGCCCATCGGCATAAACAATGTAGCGCCACTTGGTATCGCAAACGGAGTGATTGCCGGCATTGTGTGTGCAGATCGCAGGTCGCTCACGATGCTGTTGAACGTCCTGCAACTGTGGCACCAAGCTGATTCCCTCTTGTCCGTCCGGAATGGGAAGGCCAGTTAAATGAGAGAGCGTGACGTACAAATCCAATAGCTCGGCGGGCTGATTGCATTTGGCATCCAGTTGCGTGTTGAAGGATGTCAATCCTGGTGGCACCGAAATGATCAACGGCACGCGTGTGCCATGGCGCCAGAGGCTGTTCTTGCCCGAGATCGCCTTTTCACCCATGTGATAGCCATGGTCACCCCACAGAACAACAATCGTCGAATCACTTAAGCCCGCTTGTTCGATACCATCAAGAACGCGGCCGACTTGGCTATCGACAAAGCTGACGGAGGCCAGATAGGAACGCGTCAGATTCTTGAGCTGGTTGTTCTCCCGCAACCAGCTTGTGCGTGGCTCGGGCAAATCCCAGTGGATGTACCAAGACGAATCTGGCGTATCTTCCCGGTCCGAAGCCAGCAGTGGAGGCATCACCAGCGACTCTTCGGGATACATGTCGTACCATTTTTGCGTTACATAACAGGGCACGTGGGGCAGAAAGAATCCAGCAGCCAGGAAGAAGGGTTGATCGGAATCGCGCTGCTTGCCCAGCTGTTCCAGTTGGTCCACTGCCCAAGACGCGACCGCCCAGTCACCTTTCTCTTGATCCCGGTGTGGAAAGGTTCCCCAGTCCATCAACGGATGATTGCCTCCGGGCGTGGGTGGAATCAGTTTCTGCTTGGGCTTGGCACCAACACTTGCTGGGGGGCCCCAAACATCGGCTTCCAACTCTTTGCCTTTGCGTCGCCCATTGGCTCCATGATGAATCTTGCCACCGAGCAATGTTTTGTAACCATGTTGACCAAAGTACTGGGGCATGGTCACCAAGCCCTTTAGTTCATCCACGTTACGAATCCATGGCTGCAAGCCATAAACCCCTGTGCTGGTCGGTCGCCGCCCGGTCATCAATGACGTTCGACTAGGATTGCAGAGCGGAGCTTGACAATGTGCGTTGGTAAACGTCACACCGCGTTCGGCTAGGCGAGCCATGTGTGGCGTCTTGACTTGCGGATGGCCCTGCAGCGGTTCAATCCAATCGTTCAAGTCATCGACAGCGATCATCACAATGTTGGGCCGTGGCGTTTGCTCGCGATCACCTGATTGAGCAAATCCGGTTGCTTGAAACAAGACCACCGACAGCACTGCGATCAACCCTCTAGAAAACAGTGCACAACCATTTCGCGAACAGTCACGAGGCAAACGAGCAACAGCACAAACCTGTTTCATCACAACAGGTGTGGGGCAGGAAGAGTCTTTCATGAGGCGATCGTCAGTGGGTCAGAGACTTGAAGAGGAGGGGAGGGCACAGGGAAAAAATGCATGGTTGAAATGCAGTGGAGTTGCAAACGTGCCATCGCATCGATCACCAGCGAACGAAATGCCGCTGCAAAGAGCATGGATCACGCTGGAGAGGCAACGCAGTTTTTCCAGGTTCTATTGTACGCTGAGCGCTAGGTAAATTGCCAGTCACTGCCACAACCGGTATTCTGCAGACCGCTACGCATGGATCGGGTGATTCATGGACGCGATTCGCTCCCTCAATTCGCCTGTCGACCTTGGAAACTGCGTTATTAAAGATCAGCGGCGTCACGGTTCGTCGTGAACAAACCATCATCTTGAACGATCTGTCATTGACCGTTCCCTGTGGCAGGCATACCGCTGTGCTGGGCCCCAATGGATCAGGAAAAAGTTCACTGCTGAAACTCCTGACACGAGACTTCTACCCGTCGATCCACGCTGACGGCACGCAGGGCGACGTCCTGATTCTGGGTGAAAGCGAATGGGAAGTCCAGCAACTGCGGCGACGTATGGGAGTGGTTACACCGATCCTGGATTCGGAATTCGGTCATGGACGAACCGGTCAAATGACCGTTCGTCAAGCGATCGCAAGCGGCTTCACGGCGACACGACTGCATCGCTTTGGCCCCCAATTAAACCAACGGATGCAGGATCAGATTGACCGTGCGATCTCGCGGGTCAACATCGGTGATTATGAACACCGCAAAGTCATGACCCTGAGCACTGGTGAACGGCGACGCACGCTGATTGCACGCGCGATTGTCCACGAACCAGAGATCTTCGTTCTCGATGAACCGACCAGCGGTTTAGACATCGCCGCCAAAGCTGAATTCACCAGCATTCTCGCTGACCTCGTCGATCAGGATACCATGACCATTCTGCTGGTGACTCATCACGTGGATGAAATTCCACCGGCGATGCAGCACGTGGTGCTGCTGGACCAAGGCCGAGTCGTCTTTGACGGAGCCAAGCAAGCAGCGCTGACAAAGGAACGCATGAGCCAACTCTTCTCGACCAACGTGGCCATCAATCAACAGCCAAACGGTTGGTATCAAGCCAGCGTGCAGTGATGGTGCCCAGCCAGAATGCCCAGCCAGAGCGTCCAGCCAGAGCGTCCCAGCGTGGACTGCCATCTGAAACAGCCGATGATCCACCACGTTGTCGCGCAGCAGATCACCAAACGACATCGCCCCGTCCCGTTTTCCTGCTCAGTGACTGTCTAGAAATCACTCCTCAGGTTGACACCGAGACGAGGCTGGCAACGTCTTCGCGAAAGTGGTCAGGCAAGCTTAGATCGATTTGATTTTCAGGTTACGCCAACGCACTTCAAATGGGCCTGCTTTCTTGCCGATGCCGTGCACCTGCAACCCGAACGATCCT
Organism: Stieleria bergensis; assembly: GCA_007745635.1. Classification (GTDB taxonomy): domain Bacteria; phylum Planctomycetota; class Planctomycetia; order Pirellulales; family Pirellulaceae; genus Stieleria; species Stieleria bergensis. Next base: position 2,057,876 of record CP036272.1, on the reverse strand, counting down.
TTGGGATGCGTCTTGAAGATCTCTTCGTCGGTTAGATCACAGATTTGTTGACCGTTGATCCAGACCTTGATGTTCGCACCTTTGGCAACGACGCGGTATTGGTTCCATTCGTTGTTCTTGAAATAGTCGTGCTGATTGACGGCTTTGTCCTTCGACTTTGGCTCCGGAGACAACCAACCGCGACCGGTCGCTTCACCATAAATGAAGCCGGCCTGTCCAGGTCCCGCCTCGATCTCCACCTGCGGTCCGTACAAGCGGCCGCCGTGACTGTTTTTGTTTTCAACATCTTTGAGCAACGAACGAATCTGCACCCCTGAGTTCAGTCCGTTGTCGACCTTGACTTCGAATTCCAATTCAAAGTCACCGAATTGCTCTTCGGTGGTCAGGAAGGAGTTCGGGCTTCCTTCGGCTGTGGTGCCGACGATCACGCCTCCTTCTTCAATTTTGTAAGTGGCAAAGCCGCTTTTAACAGCCCAGCCATCGAGTGACTTGCCATCAAACAAGGACTTCCATGGCCCCTCGGCATGAGTCGAAACCGCCGGAACGGCGAGGAATGCAAGAAGCAAGCAAGCGGGAACAAATCGAAACAGTCGCATTGGAAAACCAACCTCGGTGTGGGAAGCAATGGATGGGGGGCAGTGATCAGCCAATCGCTGATTTGGGTCCAGCATTATAGTCTGTCAAGCTGCGGCAACCAGCACAGCAGCATCCAATGGTGACTCAGGCATCGAAATCACCTCTTTCAGTCCAAGAAGGGCCCCCATCGCTCACCCCACCACTCGACCGCCACCACCACACAGGGGATCAATGTGCCAGGGAAATGAAGCCGAGGCGAGGCAAAGAGAAGCCACGTCCGGCTCGCTGTCGATCACAGCCTCTGTCCTGTTGCAAACCGCTGGTGAAAGCTAGAATTCTGGCTCACGTTTTCAATGTTATGCAACACGACAAGATCAATGAAATTAACTTCTTGGAACGTCAACGGAATTCGGGCCGCAATGGACAAGGGGTTTCGCGACTACGTCGAAACCGAACGACCTGACGTGATTTGTCTTCAGGAAACCAAGGCCCAACCCGAGCAGGTTGATGTCAGCTGGGCAGAGGCACTCGGCTACCACCAGACCTGGAACTGCGCGGTCAAGAAGGGCTACAGCGGCACGACGATCTGGAGCCTGATCGAACCGCAAAAAACAAGCCTGGGCATTGGCATCGAAGAACATGACCAAGAGGGCCGTGTTGTCACCGCCACCTTCGATCAGTTTCACCTGGTGAATGTTTACACGCCCAATGCCCAGCGTGGCCTCGCACGGTTAGATTATCGCATGCAATGGGACGTTGACTTTCTGGACTATGTCAAAAAGCTCAAACGCCGAAAGCCAGTGATCTTTTGTGGCGACCTCAACTGCTCGCACAAGGAGATCGACTTGGCCAATCCGAAAGCCAACCGCAAGAACGCTGGATTTTCAGAGCAAGAACGGGCTGGGATGGATCAAATCGAAGCCGCCGGATTTGTCGATTCTTTCCGGCACTTCTGTGATCAGCCCGATCAGTACAGCTGGTGGACGTACCGATCCAATGCCAGGGAACGGAATATTGGCTGGCGTTTAGATTACTTTTGGGTCACCGAGCGTTTCATGCCGCAAGTCAGTTCTGCAACGATTCGCAATGACATCTATGGTTCAGATCATTGCCCGGTGGAATTGGAAATCGAAGCCTAAACCGTTTTGGCATCAGCCACGGGAACTGCGTCCCAAAAAACCGGGACCAGCAGCCTGCGGCTGATGCAACGTCGACGCGGGCTAGTTCTTTTTCTTTTGCGGTGGTCGCTTGCGTTTGCCCGGCGGCAACTTAGGAGGCTCCGGCTCCTTTTGATTGACCTTGTCGGCCAACTTCTCCGCCAGCCCTAGCAAGCCACCGGATTTCTGCTTGCTGGACTTACTGGTCGCCACCACGTCAATGACGCCATCATCATCGTCCAGATCGAAGTGCTTGCCACTTGGCAAAGTACGCTTCACGAGCAGACGCTCGCAGATGCCCCAGGTGCTACTGGCAATGAAGTAAACACACAGCCCTGCGGGAACTTTAAAGAAGAACAGGCCCATGAACAGGGTCATGAACGTCATCACCTTTTGGGTCATGGCTTGCTGTTCATCGGTGGCAGGAGGCATGAACATTTTTTGCTGCGTCAAGAACAAGGCGACAACAAACAATGGCAAGATGTTCATGTAGGGACCTAGCCAGCCGGTGCCGCGACCAGAGAACCACTCGGGCATCCAGTCGGCCCAGAAGTAGAGTTGATCGGGTGCCGCCATGTTGGAGGCCCAGCCGTTGGGATCCCACAAGGGCTTTTGCCGCAAATCGATGTCCACCGACAAGGCTCGATACAAGCCCATGAAGATTGGCAACTGCAACACCATTGGCAAACAACCGGCCAACGGGTTGAAGCCCACTTTGCGCTGCAAGGCTTGCTGGGCACGCATCCGACCTTCCATGTCGTCTTTGTACTTTTCAGCAATCTTTTTCATCTGTGGTGCCAGCTCTTGCATGCGTTGGGCATTGATGGCCGCGTTACGGCTGAGCGGGAACATCAGACTTCGGACCACAACGGTTAGCAGCACAACCCCCAGGCCATAGTTTCCTACGCCCCAGACCAAGAAATGCAACAACCAAGAGAGCGGCGTGGAAACAAAGCTAAACCAACCGTAATAGACAAAGCGGTCCATCCCGTATTGAGCGAGCTCGGTGGGTTCTTTGGGACCGACATACAAACGCAAAGATTGCTTGAAGGAATCCTCTGCCTGACCAGCGGCAGCGAGCTGAACCTCGGGACCATTGACAAAGAACGACACGTTGACGGCTCGTTCCTGGTGGCGTGGGACCTCTTCTGGATCGGCAACCAGCGTCGCGGTCGCTCGCGAGAAGGAGTCAATCAAGGTGGCATCGCCAGCGGGCAGATACGAGGCCGCAAAGTACTGTGCATCGACGGCGATGTAACTCAACTGGCGAGCTTCTTCGCTGCTGTCGCGGGCAAAGATTCCCTTTTCGGTCTTCTTGGGATCCTTGCGTCCGGCCTTCAGAAGACTCATCCCACTGATCAGCTGGTGGCCGTCATCGACAGTGTTGTAAACGATATCGCGAGCCGCAGCGCCACCCCAGTTGGGGCTGATTTTGTTGCTGTACCACCAACCTTCAGCGGTCACGCCATTGGGGCCGTCCAGTCGATAAACAACTTCTTGCGGGCTCTCTGCAAGGTTGATGACCTCGACATCCATATCAATCACGTAACTGCCAGGCGTAATGGCATAGGATCGTCGCAGCTTCAGTGGCTTGCCGACGCCCTCCATTTTGCGTGAGCCCAAAACGGTCTCAAAGATGATCTTTTGCACGCCACCATCGCCGGTTTCGACTTTGGCGTCCCAGATCAAATCCTCTGGAGCACCCAACGACTCGATGTAGCGTTCACCAACCTTGATGCGATTCCTGCCGACACTGGCCAAGGTCATCAGGCACGAGGCACGGGTCAGGTTACCCACCACTTGATCATCGCCAGCGACATCCGCCAGGCGGATCAGGTCCAACGGATGGTCCGTCAATGTGGCTTGGAAGACAAGCAACGTGCCGGCGACCTGCTGTTTCTTGGCAGCATCTGATTCGTCTTCAGTGTCAGCTTTTTCTTCCGAACTGGCTTCGTCGTCACCGCCAGCTTCTTCGTCTATGTCTTCGCCAACTTCTTCGCCAGTTTCTTCGTCTATGTCTTCGGCAGTTTCTTCTGTTTTGGTCTCAGTTGGCGCTGCGGTCGCCTGCTTGCTTGGACGCAGCACTTCGATGGCGATCTCTTGGTCTGGTTTTGTCTTGGCCAGCACGTCTGCAGCGGAGGCTTTATCCGCCACCGTGACACCGTTGATGGCGGTGATGATGTCGCCGACCAACAACCCGGTCTCACCTGATTTAGCCTTGGCCAAACTGGCCGGAGTGCCCGGGGCAACCAAGTTCACGCGGACCCCATCCATGTCCTCTGCTGAGCGCAACGCCAAGTAGCCGAGGTAACCGCTGCGGGTGTCAATCCGGCGATATTCCAGGGGGCCTGCGACATCGCCGTCTTTGCGGCGCACCAGTTCAACGCGTTCAATCGCGCCGCCTCGGTTGGTGAATGTCACCAACAGATTGTGCCCGCCAGCCTTGGGATCGAACGAACCCAGGGTGTACCAAGACTCCGGAACGTCGGTCGAGGTGACCTCGTTTTCAATGGGCGTTTGGTTTTCAGGGGCTTGCTCGCCAATGTTCGGCTGATCTACCTGAGCAGCCTTTTGCTCGTTGTTCGCGAGGTCCTCTTGAGGCACCAATTGAGAACGAAGGTACAGGTAGAAAAAGAGAAAGGCTGCAGACGCAAGCAGAAAGGTTTGGGTACGGCGATCCACGATCGTTCCGAGACGGTTGAGGGAGGAAACGAATGACTCAATTGCTGAGTTTTTGCAATCAGCAAACGAGGCAACTATTGAATGTATTTAAGGCGCAACATCATGTTGATGCGGCGGCACGGTTTCGGTGCGGCACTGATTGCGGGCATACGGTACTGGTCAATTGGTGAGCTCAACACCCCTCAATCGCCAGCATCACATGACTCGCCAACACCATCCAGCTCGCCAGCAACTGTGCTACGAAATTTGGCATTGGAATCAGCGGCGACATGCGAATTTGTCCGCCTGCCACTCAGCGACACCCACCTTCGGCGGGTCAAGCATCCATCCGCAACAGTGTTCCGGTGCAGTATTCTGATCGTGTTAGTGAATCTTGGGAAGGTGATCGAGGAACCGGAAGATCCGTTCAACGTGAATTTCTTGCCATCAGGCAAGCTGAAACTGGCGGGATTCGGTCACGATCCGGTGTGATCGTCCTAAGCTTGCGGCAAGTTGTCCGCAAAACAATTCGATGCACACTCAAAACGCCCATCGGCAACCCATCGGTGGGGAATCTTGCTTGAGAGGCACAAAAACGACAGAAGATCGGTGGCGAGCGCAAGGATCACCGATCGATCGGCCTATAACGATCAATCTGAAAACCGGAGGCTGCAAACGATCAGCCTGACCGTCAAACAGCACAGCCGGCCTAACGCTGACTGTGGGCAAGCGACAAGCAGCCGCTTAGAAAGAAGACAAGCGGCCGAGGGCCGCTTCGAGTTCCAGATGGCGTCTACGGGCGTGTCGCAACTTCGGCAGCCGGCAACACGCCAATGAAGGACATCAAGTCGCTGACATCTCGCTCATTCAACGCGTCGATCAAGCCGCTGGGCATGATGCTTCTGGTCTCTGGCAAGATCTGATCGACCTCAGCGACAGGAACCACGGTCGCATCGTTGCGTGAATCGCGAACCAGCAATGTGCCGTCGGCCTGTTCGGTGACCAGACCGATGTAAACCTTGCCATCCAAGGTGACCACCCGTTTGCTGGCGAACTGATCACTGACCACGTGATTGGGATGCAGAATCGATTCGACGATTTCGCGTTTGGTAAAGCGACTGGCAAGGCCGGTCAGATCGGGACCAATGGATTCTCCAACCGCACCCGTCCGGTGACACTGTGCACAGTTGGCGGCCAAGAACAGGCTGCGACCGCGAGTCGGATCACCCGAGCGACCTTCAGGGCTCTTGAGGTAGCTGACCAGTTGATCGAAATCCCAGGTGGATTCATCTCTCGGTGGCAAGGTGGCCGGCGGCGAATCGGGATAGATTTCCGCGTACCAGTCCTGCCAAGGCTTCATGACATCGTCTGTGGGAGCGTGTTGCTTGCCGGTCCAGTGCCGCAGCAACTTGGTAACATTGTCTGGGCGATGATCATCTTCTTGATTACGCAGGCCCAACAGAATCAAGTGACGCAGTGCCAAGGGATCATCCGTCGCGACATTGACTTTCAGCAATGCACTGACAACCTCTCGGGCCGCATCGTCATCGACCACATTGAGGCTACGGACCAAATAGTCCCAATTGTCGCCCTCGGGATTCTGTGCCAATGCAACCGAAACCCTCGACCGACGCTGTGGCTCTTCGCGCCATAGTTCTCGCAAGTATTCAGTGGACTCCGCTTGATCGGTACTGGCCAACATCGTCACGATGGCCGTCCGCAACCGACGCTGGATATCGCGTGGCTGTTTTTCGTTACGCAGACGCCGATCCAAGCGAACGAGGATCGAAGCGACTTCGCCGGAGACGGGGCGATCCAACCGGTAGATTGCCGCCAGAGCTGCGTTCTGCCAGATGTGTCCCTGTTCAATGATCGCTTGCAAGTCATCGACCGACAGCGCGGAACAGAAGTCTCGCGTCACATTGGTAATGTACATTGGTAACGCACCGGAGGTCGAGCGATTGGCTGATTTCTCGTAGAACTTCAACAATGAAAACCGCTGCTTGTCATTCCATGTGTGTGACATGGATTGCAAGCACATGGCGACCAAGATTCTGCTTTCGTAAGGTGCTTCCGATTCGAGGTACTTGATCGCACGATCGGCCACGGATTCGGATTGCATGTAAGCCGCCAAGCGGATCACTTCATGGTTAATGCGTGGTTCACCGGCGGGAAACTCTTCGGCGATCTGTTCGCCGAAGGCCGTCACATGTGTTGAATCCAGTCCACTGCGGTGCAGCGTGACCTGGCACAATCGCAACAAGTCAACAAAGTCAGCGTCACTGAGGAAGCCGGACATCAATTCGCTTGATCGTTGCAGGATCCGGACAGCTGTCTGCTCGGTTTGATCAACATCGGTCAAGGCCAACATGCCAACCAATGACTCGCGGACGTTTGTCGCTTCCAGAACGTTCTCTGCAAATTTGTCTGCTGGCATCGACGCAACCAATCGCCGACCGATGAAGGCCAAAGTGCGATCACCACCAGAGATTAGCTCGCGAACCACTTCGTATTCTTTGGGCACCACTTGTCCACGCAGCATTGCTTCGGCAGCAGCGCGTTGGACGACTGGCGAACGATCTTGTAAGAGTTCAGCCAAGCGACTGCGTCCCAGTGGGCCGGGATTTCGCCCCAACATGGATGCTGCCTTGGCACGCACCAATTCGCTCTCGGTTTCACTCAACTCCAGCAACAAGTCTTCACTCGGCACGGGGCCAAAGAGCTGCATCAGCGTCATCGCCCGCACACGATATTCAGGTGGGTTGTCGGAACTGTAAGCCACACCGGCCACCAATGGATTCCAGCGATCACCCAGATCGTTCTTGATCGAGGCGATCTTCTGGCGCGTCCAAGCAGATTCCAATTGTGGCTGTCGCACGGCTTCGGCGATCCCGGTTCCCAACTTGGTCAAGTCAGTGGGCTCTCCGTCTTTATAGACCACGCGATAAATACCACCGGTGGTCGAACGGCCACCGGTACAGAAGAACAGATTGCCTTCAGGCCCCACTTCGACATCGGTCACATTCAGCGGCTGTCCTTGCAAGAAGACTTCACTGGTTGCAGTGTAACTGGAACCGAGTGGTTTCAATCCGACGTTAATGATCCTGCCCTGACTCCAGTCAGCCAGGAACATAGTGTTCTGGTAGCGTTCGGGGAACGTGAAGTGATCGTAGCAGACACCACCGGTCGGACTGCCTCGTCCAGTGTCCATCAAGTTTGGCAAGCGATCGTAGTAATAGTGTGGCCACTTGGCCCATCCACTGCGCCAGCCAAACTCACCACCCTCGGTGACATCAAAGACAGCACTGGAGCGATACCAAGCAGTGTCGACGTCGGATTCCATATCAGAATCATGCACAAACATCGCGCCGCCGGGATGGAAAACAATGTCATATGCGTTTCGAAGTCCACCGGCGACGTGTTCAACAACGGTGCCGTCGGAATTCGTTCGAATCACGGTTCCGCCGGGCGCCAGAACATCTTTGCCATGTCCACTAGGATCTTCATAGCGAGGCAACAGGTCGCCTTCATAGGTTTGACGATACGTCTGTCCGTCACCGACCTCACCAACGGCTTTGACTTGACTTCCCACAACAACATAGATCATGCCGTCGGGGCCAAGTTTGATCCCGTGAGCGCCATACTCGCTGGTCTGGCCCGTTTTTCCGCTGTGGTCAACGAAGTTCACAATGGCTTGAATCTTTTCCAGTGATCCATTGCGATCGGCGTCTGACAGCTTGTACAACGCCAAGCCTTCTGGACCGTCAGCGGTGACAAAGACTTCACCATTGAGCGCCAAGACACCTTGGCAGTTGGTCACTTTTTCACAGTACACTCGGACCGTCTCTGGCACACCATCGTCGTTATCGTCGTAGGCCAGCAACAGCGGGCCATCTTCTTGTCCGATCAGCAAGTGACCGAACTCATTGAATGTCATGGAGATGACGGAACCGACTTTGTCATCAGAGAGAATCCGTTGAATACCGAATCCCTTCTGGATTTGGAAGCGTTCGCCCGCCGCAGCGTGAGGCTGGGGAACAGGTGTGTTTTCGGCAAAATTGCCAGCGTCACCCTGGCCGTTCGGCGGCGTCATCGTTGGTTCATTTCGCGAAGGAATCTTGCTAGGATCTTCGGGCGGCGTGGGCAAGCCAGGGCGGCTAGCGGCTTGGCCGTCGTTGAGAGCCGCAGGCGAACCGTTCTGTGGCGTGGCATTCTGGATCGGCTTGGGCGTCGCTGTGGCAACTTGCTGTGGCGTCTGCTCTTCCGGCGCGCCAAATGTGGCCGCAATGCCCCAAAGCTGGTCATCATAGACCGGAGCCTGCCAACCTTGTGTCGCAGTGGGCGATGTTTTCCAAGATGGATCGGTCCGGAAGGTGTACCACTTGCTGGATTTTTCTGGCTTAACGGCAACGCTGGCAGCTAATGCTGCCGTGTCACCGTTGCGGTTGCGGACTCGAATCGCAACCAAGTTTCGCCCCACTTGAAAATGCTTGGTGGCGTTGTACGAATCAACGGTGCGAGATTGCACCGACGAGCCAACTCGAGTGCCATTGACGAACAGTTCATACTCGTCATCCGCAGCAATCTCAATTTTGACCGTTGCGGGCACTCGCAGGTTAATGGACTTTCGGAAAAAGCACTGCTCCCCGACGGGAATGGAGTCCTCTGGCGAGGCTCCAAAGCGCCAAATCCATTGGGATTGCTCCTCGGCGCTGGCCATCGATGTGGCCACAAACATGCCAACAACAATCGCAGCACAACACAGCAAGGCCGAGCCCAGCTGGCTGTGAATAAATCGGTGGCTGCCGGCCAAACGGCCGGAACGCAGGGAAGGCACTGGAGATGGAACGCTGTCAGCACGATGTCGCTGGTGAGGCGAACCATCGGCGCATTCAGTAATCAGACCATTGAAATCAATGGCCTTCGATCCGTGACTCAAAACTTTAGGCGTAAGACAACTGCCTGCCATGGCACTATCGCAAGTTGAGGGCTGAGGGACAATATGTGTCGCAGCGTATGAAAATCACTCCTCCCGTCGCAAGACCGATTCGGGGGGAAACAAAGGCAACCCTGACGACCACTGCCTGCCGCTGAGTGATCTTGGCAACCGTTGTTGAAAGGGCGTAAACTGAGTGCTCACGCTGCCAGTCCGCATCGTGCGACATCTCCTTGCCTCTGGATCGCTCCACATGACCGCTTCCGCTGATCACCCCGCCTCAACATCCAACTGGATTTCTGTTCAACAAGCACGGCGGGCCGAAAGTGCCGGCAGTGAACACGAGATCCGCGGCTGGGTGCGAACTCGGCGTGATAGCAAAGGTGGATTCAGCTTTATCGAAGTCAATGACGGCTCCTGCATGGGCAACCTGCAAGTTGTCGCCCCTGCGGAACTGGCCAATTACAGCGATGAAGTGCAGCGTTTGACCGCTGGCTGCTGCATCGTTGTCCGCGGCCAACTGCAAGAATCACCCGCCAAAGGACAGGCCACCGAACTGCATGCCAGCGAAGTGCGTGTGCTGGGCTGGGCCGATCCAGAAACCTATCCGCTGCAAAAAAAACGCCACTCGTTTGAAAAACTCCGCGAGTGGGCTCACTTGCGCACTCGGACCAATACGCTTGGCGCCGTGATGAGAGTGCGCAACCGCATTAGCCAGTCGATTCACCAGTTTTACGATGAGAATGGCTTTTTCTACGTCAACACGCCTGTGATCACGGCCAGCGATTGTGAAGGTGCCGGCGAAATGTTTCGCGTCACCACGCTGGACTTGGAACGGCTGGCTGCTGCCGGTGGACCGGTAAATTACGACCACGACTTCTTCGACAAACCAACGTTTTTAACCGTTAGCGGACAACTGGAAGCGGAAACCTTTGCCTGCTCTCTGGGCCGCGTGTACACCTTTGGCCCAACCTTCCGCGCCGAAAACAGTAACACCAGTCGCCACCTGGCTGAATTCTGGATGGTCGAGCCCGAAGCCGCCTTCTTTGACCTAGCCGACAACATGGACTTGGCCGAACGGTTCCTCAAACGACTGTTCGCTGATTGCCTCGAACACTGCCAGGAGGACATGGAGTTCTTCGACCTGCGCATCGAAAAAGGCAAGATCGACCAAATGAAAAGCGTCATCGAAAAGCCCTTTCAACACATGTCCTACACCGAGGCCATCAAAGTCCTGGAACAGTGCGGCGAGTCATTCGATTACCCGATCAGCTGGGGCACGGACCTCCAAGCCGAACACGAACGCTATCTGACCGAAAAGCACGTGGGTGGACCGCTCATCTTGACGGACTATCCGTCAACCATCAAACCGTTCTACATGCGTTTAAGTGATGACGAAAAAACCGTTGCTGCCATGGATGTCCTGGTTCCCGGCGTCGGTGAAATCATCGGTGGCAGCCAACGCGAAGAACGCTTGGACGTGCTGCAGAAACGAATGGCCGCCCAAGACCTCAACGAAGAAGAATACTGGTGGTATCTGGACCTGCGCCGCTTTGGCACCGTCCCACATGCCGGGTTTGGATTGGGCCTGGAGAGAGCGGTGCAGTATGTCACCGGGATGACGAACATTCGCGACGTGATTCCCTTCCCACGCACCCCCGGAAACGCCGAGTTCTAATCCTGTGGATTGATGCATTGCATGGGGACTGCCGGACACCCCCAATGCTCAACACCCACTAACGAGCGTTAATGGCGGTTAATCTGCTGCCATCGCGGCGCGTGCCCACAGCTTCAAATTGCTGGATATGGTTATGAGTGTCCAGCGTCTGTGCTCCAACGCCGACGCACCGGCTCTTCTAAAGCCCCAAGCACGCAGCTCGCCCGATTTTGCATCGGCTCTGCGGCGTGCCACTCTGATCGGCGTTGGGCTGACACCTGGTTTTGACTGCGGCATCTGCCGATCCCCAACTGCATGTGGTGTCCTATGAAGCGTCTGGAAGAATTGAGCTCGTTGTATGGCGACCAAGCCGAATGGGTTGCCAACGAAGTGAATGGACTGCTGGAGCGTTATCGCAACGCGATCGCTCAGAAACACGCCTCGACGACAAAACTGACGGCCAGTGACGCCATTCTGATTACCTATGGCGATTCGATTCAGACCTCTGAATCCAACCCCCTTCAATCCCTGTCCCATTTTTGCAAATCACAGCTTGCTGATTGCATCAGTGCGATCCATTTGCTGCCATGCTTTCCCTACACATCGGACGACGGATTCAGCGTCCAGGACTACTACCAGATTGACCCGGAACTGGGCGACTGGGACGACGTGACGGCCATGTCGGGATCGTTTGACATCATGCTTGATGCGGTCGTCAATCATTGCTCGCAACACAATGCCTGGTTCAAAAGCTTCCTGGAAGGCGATCCTGAATTTGACGACTACTTCATCACCGCCGACCCCGACGTGGATTACTCTGCCGTCACCCGGCCTCGCGCCTTACCATTGCTGCACCGCTATCCGAAGCAGGGCGGTAAGGTCAGCGTCTGGACGACCTTTTCCGAAGACCAAGTCGACTTGAATTACCACAGTGCCAAAGTCTTTGTGCAGGTGCTGGATGTGCTGTTATTTTACGTCGCCCAGGGATCGCGATTCATCCGCTTAGACGCGATTGCATTCATCTGGAAAGAGCTTGGCACGACCTGCTTGCATTTGCCGCAAGCTCACTTGATCATTCAGCTTTATCGGCACTACATCGAGCAACTAGCTCCTAACATGTCAATCATTACCGAGACCAATGTGCCGCACGACGAGAACGTGTCGTATTTTGGTGACGGACACAATGAAGCTCACTTGGTTTACAACTTCACGCTGCCACCCCTGTTAATGCATTCGCTGCACGAGGAGGAAGTTGAAACGCTGACCCGTTGGGCCAACACACTGCAACTGCCTAGCGATGAAGTTTGTTTCTTTAATTTCACCGCCAGTCACGATGGTGTTGGAGTGCGACCGCTGCAGAACATTGTCAGCGATGAGAGCATCCAGCGGTTGGCAGACATCGCCCAGGCGCACGGTGGTTTTGTGTCTATGCGAGACAACGGGGACGGGACCAAGAGCCCCTATGAAATCAATTGCAACTACCTGGACTTCGCAACCGCGCCCGACGCAGAGAACAGCCTACGAGCGCAGCGATTCTTGTTGACTCAATCGGTCATGCTGGCCATGCCGGGCGTGCCGGGCATCTATTACCACTCGATCCTGGGCTCGGAAAATGATCGACAAGCAGCCCTGGATTCGGGCATTAATCGGCGCATCAACCGACAGAAGCTGACGACGTCAACGCTCGAGGCCGAACTAGCAGACGCCACCACACTGCGGCATTTGGTTTTCAGTGGCTACCGTCGATTGATGCAAGCCAGACGAAATGACGCGGCCTTTGATCCGTTTGGAACCGCGCATTATCAGCAGCAGGGCAAAGTCTTCATCATTCACCGCGTCAGTGATTCTGGCGATGTGTATGCGTTGCACAATTTTTCCAGCGACTCCAGTGAAGTCACTCAACTGCCGGCCCAACTCACCGATCAGCTCTCCGGTGAAACCGTCTCCGGTGGCTCTCTCACCCTGCAACCCATGGAATATCGCTGGCTGAAGGTGATTGCAGACTGATGAAGATTTTAATCATCCCGGACAAGTTCAAAGGCTCGCTCACCGCTGAACAGGTGATCGACGCCATCACAGCGGGCTTGAAAGACAGCTTGCCAGAGGTGCAGCCCTTTTCAATCATCGCATCCGATGGTGGCGACGGCTTTTTAAATGCGATTTGCCAAAGCAATCCGAGCGTTCAACAAGTTCACTGCGCGACAACCGATCCGCTGGGCAGGCCGATCGACGCGGTCTTCGGCTGGGACGCCGGCTCAGAATCCGCCTACATTGAAATGGCTCGGGCGTCGGGCATGGAACTTCTTCAGCCCCAAGAACGGAATCCCGAGCTGACGTCAACGCTGGGCACGGGCACGATGATCATCAATGCGATCGAGCGCGGCGCAGAGCGAATCTACGTTGGCTTGGGCGGCAGCGCGACCAATGATGGTGGCACCGGGATCGCGCAGGCCCTGGGCTATCGATTCCTTGATCACACAAACGCGACGCTTCCACCGACCGGTGGATCGCTCCGCAAGATTCATCGAATTGATCGAACCCAGCTGCACCCGAAACTTGATGCGGTTGCGTTTTGCGCCATCAATGACGTTCGCAATCCGCTGCTGGGTGCTGAAGGTGCAGCCATCATGTACTCACCGCAAAAAGGAGCGACGGCGGAACAGGTCCCACAGTTGGAACAAGGCTTGGCAAATCTTGACCGGGCAGTGAAACGCGACCTGGGAATCGATGCCGCCGAAGTTCCCGGCAGTGGAGCCGCGGGTGGAACGGGATTTGGCCTAAAGGCTTTTGCCAACGCGCAATTCATTTCCGGCACGGAGTTCGTGTTGTCGCAAAGCAAAGCACAAACACTGCTGGAGTCCGGCGAGATCGACTTCATCTGGACAGGTGAAGGAAAAATCGATGACCAAACGGGCTTCGGAAAACTGGTCTTCGGTGTTGCCGAGATCGGCAAACAATACAACGTGCCGGTGCTCGCCGTTTGTGGAAGACTGGACTTGCAACACACCCGCATCAGCGACTTGGGCTTGCAAGACGTTTTAGCGTTAAGCCAACAAGGTTACTCACTGGAACAATGCATCGATCAAGCTGGGCCACTGGTTCGCCAGTTGATCGCCCAATGGGCTGGCGATGTCAAGCAATCGCGTTAGCTGCCAGTCAGCGCCTTAGCTGCCAGTCAGCATTAACGAACTTTGTGCATGTACAGCCGGAACTCTCGATCGATTTCTAGCAATGATTTTCCCAACGCACCGGAGAACATCTTCAACCGCTGATGCGGGGTCAACTGGGTGCCAATCCTAGATTCACTGATCGAGCGGAGGTACTTGAGATACTCTTCCTTGTGAGTGCGAATCAAGAAATAGGTCAAGGCCCAGGCCTCGCCGTAGGCGTCCAAGGCAGTTTCAGCGGACATGATTCGGGTGTCGTCACCGATGAGGGATGACAGGGAATCCGAAGGACGACGAGCGGAATACTCGCGCCAGCGTTTTAGGTTCTTCTGATTGACCTCGCCAATGCCGCTCCAGCGAGACATGTTTCGCATGTCTGGCGCTTCGAAATACATCGCCAAGCCTTCACTGACCCAAGTTGGATTGTCTGCAAAGCGTCGCTGGAGACCGCTGTTGTACGCCAACTGGTGCGTCGCTTCATGAATGATCGTTGACAAGTTGCGTTCCCAATCCGGAACGTTGTAAGTCGTCATTCGATTGGTGGCCAGATTGTAATATCCGATCAAAGAATCCACCGCGTCACCTGCTTCGGCGGAACCGAACTTGACAAACTGATTCCGATCGGCGAACACCAGTGCCACCAAAGGAAACTCTGGTTCTTCAAGCGGCCAATCCTGATTGTCCCAATAGGTATAGAACGCTTTGTAGAGCTGTTCAAACAAGCGGCCAACCTGATTGATATGTTGCCGATTGCTGTTATGGATAATGATGTAATGCTTGGTACGATAAACTTGGATTCCCCGAGGGAACTCCTGAGTCATCCGTTTCACCATCTCATTGCAACTGATGGGTGTGAACGGTTTGTCGTTGGACTCGCGTTTGATGATTTGTTCGGGCTGAATGGTCCAAATCCGACCGTCATCACTTTGCAGCATCATGCTGCCGTCCTGGCCGGAAAGCAGAATTCGCCCGTTGACTGTCCGGGTCGCTTGCGGGGCCCCATTGTTCAAGTCTTTAGGGCCGGACTTAAAGGTGACAACTTCAACGGCATCAATACCAGCGGTTCCCAACGGGCCGCGACCGAGTAGGCCGGTTACCAGTGTGAACGCAAAACAGCACCAAGCCACGGTGCGACGCAAACGATTGCTGACAACGGACACCTCAGCATCCGGCCGGCAAACCGTTCTTTGGGTGGCGTCAACCACCGAGCGTTCTGATGCAACTGTTCCCATTGTTCAACCAATCTCATCGAATCGGCAAGCGATGCTCACTTGCCGCAAATCATTTCTACCGTCACGACCATCGTCCACGGACGACACGCACAACCAGTATTCCCATCATGACGATGGAACCAATATACCAGAAAGCGAGCGTCGCTTCGCCGTCCCGAACACCACTGTGCAAAAGTCCGAACAAGCGGATCCCAACGGTGGGAACACTGGGGGGAATCACAGGCTTCAGCACCGGAACATCACCGCTGGTTGCTACCGCGGTGACAAACACGGCGATCAACAGTGGCTTCGAAAGTAAGCGTAGGTCCCCCCACCAAAAACGAGCCACCCGGGACCCACCAGACCGTAATAATTCCCTAACATTGCCATCCAAACTGGCATAACCCGCTGCCAAGATCCAATACGCCAAGGGGATCCCGCGCACCGACAGCCCCAAAATGGTCGGAATCAATGTTTCTTGGTAAAGCGTTCTGAAGCCCGGGAGCGACAGATTAAACCATTGCACCACCACCATACCAACCAGTGGACCTGGGATCAAAAACAAGAGCAGGGTCAGACAGCGTATCGCCAGCTGGCACCGCGGTCGATCGGCAGTCCACGCCGCCATCAACCAAGCGATCGGAACACAAAACGCTGCGGCTGCCAAGCCAATCAACACACTCCACTGATACTCGGGCCAGTAATCGCTTAAACCACCGCGCAATCGCTGCCAACACAGGGCTGCCGACCAAGTCACTTCAACGATTGGCTGTGCGGTAGCCTGGGGCTGGAAAGAGACATTCGGCGAAAACTCGTTCGCGGCAATATTCATTTCATCACTGGCAAGGCGTTTGTCACCGTTTACCGGTGCCGCACGGACCGAGACCTCTTGACCAGCTTTGACCAGCAAACCCAAAAACGGGACCGTGAAACTGATCGACGCCATCAGCACCGCACCACACAGGACGGCCAGATGAGCGAATCTGGAAAGCGGTGCAACTGAAACCGAGTCGCCCCGATGAGCCGCGGATAACGGCGGCACAGACTGGCGATGGACTTCGTTTGCCAGGTGAGGCCTTTCAGTAGAGTGCGACCATTGCCCGACAAAGCCTTGGAGCGACGACGTCACGCGGCGGCCGCGCAGCAACATTAAACAGGCGGCCACAATCAATAACGTGACCGGCAAAACCAGCAACATCGTGATGGAGGCCAAAGAGGGCTGAGCAGCGTGCACCAAATAGAACTCATCGGCCAGTGTTCGCACGCCATATAAATCAACGACGGTCATCTCCGTCGCCGCCAGCATCGCTGAGGCCAACACCCCCAAGCACGCCCAGGGCATCGCAATGGGCAACAGTACGCGCCACCATCGCCAGAGCAAGCCGCCATCGAATGCAGCCTGCTCGGAAATCTCCTGTGGGACTCTCCTGACCCCGTAAAACGTAAGCAACGCGACAATCTGGCTGCCGAACAACCCGTGCACCCACAGGGCTGCGACCATGCCGCCGTATTGACCGCCCCAACCGCTGTAGTCACGGGCGCCGGTCTGCGTGAAGGTTGTCCAGCCGAATTTCCCGGCCGTCGCTTCCCATGCTGCGGCGTGCAGGATCAGCGGAGTGGCCAGACAAGCGATCGCCGCCAACAGACTGTAACTGAGCCCCCAACCAGCCAGGCGCTGTCCGCGGCCAACGCCGCGTTGCTGAGACAACATCCATAACATCATCGCCTGTGGCAGACCAATCGCGGCCGATAACAGCGCACACAGGAACATGAACTGCACTGTGACAAGAAACGCCGATGGCCAAATCATCATGTTCTCAACAGGGAAGGTGACGCGGCACTTAGAACATCAGCTTGGATGCTCACCTCCCGACCGCTGTGACTTGGCACGCGGCCAACGGCCCACCTGCCAGACACCGTGATCAAAAACTGGAACGGCTGAGGCAACCCTGGGTAAGAAATCGATGCGGGCCTGCTCCGATGATCGCTCAACGCGTCACTAGTGAACATGCAACTTGACAAGTTGGGAAGCCGCAGGTCGTTTCAGCATCGCCTCTGCATAGCTGCTCTCGCTGGGAGCACTGTAGACTCCGTTAGAGAAACCATAGGGCTCGGTGGGCTTGTTGAATAAAGCACGATTGAGCCGCTTGTTGCTATCCAAATCGTGATAGGCACCGATGGCGAATGTAGAGGGCAGACGACTGAGTTCCACCGCCCAGAAAACGAATCCTTCAACCGGCTGCAATGTTTTGTTCAGCAACGGGGTGGCTTCGCTACCAAACGCATCCGGTGAATCATAAATGGCCACGCGGATCGGTCCTTGGTCACTGGACTTGCTGGTACTGACCTGAATCACCATCGTACCAGGGGGCAAAACGGGGGTGCCGTCTTCATCGAACTTCATCATCGCAGGCCCCGCAGCATCGCCGTCCTGCAGCGGCTTGAAATCGGCAGGATCGCTCGGTTGATTGGGGGCGTTGATGACTGCGGACGACTGATCAGGCAGCGGCAACGCAGCCGGGGCATTGTCCTGAGTCGTCTCGGGCGGCGCGAAGGTGATTTGAACCAATCGAATCACAATGATGATCACGGCAAACAAGATCAGCAAACTCGCATGGCTCTCTTTCCAACGCTGCACCCACTTGCCTTGGGGCTCCGCATCGATGGGCGGCATCGAGGTCTCTGTCATGACAAGGGGCTCATTTCAATAGGGATCCACGAACACAAATTCGAATGGCAAATCGGCTTAACCGCCGACCGGCCCGTTCAGGTCGGCCCGTTCAGGTCGACCGATTTCGCAGCTTGATTGCTGGCAAGGTCCGAATCAATCGCCGGAAAACTTGGACGCGAGGAATCGAAGTTCAGTTCCAACTGTTCACCGCCCGCAGCGTTTCCAAATTCACGAAACATCAAACTGGCTTGGATATCGCGGCTATTTTGATACTTTCGACTGCCGGTTTCGCCACTTTGTCCCAACGCCTGGCAATAGCCAATCTGGCAGATCCGCATTCCAGAATAGATGCGAACAGGCTGCACGCAGTGCAATTCCAGCGTCCAGGTGCCACAGTATCCGTAATCGCCCATGCCTCCGCCGACTTTGACGAAAAGCCCCAACCGGCTTAGAGAACTGCGGCCCTGGATAAAGGGGATCAGATCACGCGTTTCGGTGTATTCCAAGGTACGGCCCAAGTACAGCACACCGGGCTGCAAGGTCAGCCCGTCGGGCGGGATCTCCAACCGCCGATAACGGTTTGGAATCGCAGCATCGAGAACGATCTCCTCGTAGACCAGCAACTCGTCATACAAGGACAAATTGTAGCCATTGGTTGTCAAGGATTGCTCGTCAAACGGATCCAGGACAATGGAACCGTCGGCAATCCGCGTTTGAATCTCGTCTTGGCAGAGAATCATTTTCATCCCAATCACGGAACAAACTAAGAAAAGGCCCCCAATACTGCCACCCAGCACCGCTGACCGCCCACTGAGGGTCCGGTCATTGTAGCAGACCTGCCAGACAGCGAAATCTGGGGACCGCAAGAAGAAGCCAGCAAATTCTGACCTCGAAAAGAAAGCCCGCTCGCAAAGGTGGGGAGAGCCTAACCTGATCAACGAGCAGAACTGGCAATCAACAGCATGTCGGTGAGTCGCCGCCCAGCGAGGGTAGGGCGCCGTGCTTGCTCGCACCGAATTACCGGGAATCACATCATTTCTGGGCATTGGTGCGTGCGAGCACGCACCCTACGAATGACCAACCGGCGCAAAGGGATTGGTGTTCTTGGCAGCTACTTCACGGCGACTTTTCCGCTGACATAGACCTTCATCGAATGACAAGGCATTTCGACGCTGCGATTGCTAGGTGGCATGGGACCATCGAGATCCGGGAAGATATCGTTGGGCGCATCGCCGGCGGTGTCCAAGAACAGGTTCCATTTCATTCCGCGTCCAATCGCAGGCAATTGCTGATGGCGATCTTCACCGGTGCTGTTAAACATCATCACCAGGTCACGCCCTTTGCCCGACGGATCTTCACTACGGCTCGGCGCCGCAATGTAGGCGACCATACTTAAATGGTGCTGACCCCAGTCCAGTGGATCCCCCTGATCGTTGTACCATGACATGTCACTGATCAGTCGTCCGTCAACGGGCTGGCCGGTCAGGAAGTCCAAGCGGCGAACGGAGGGTTGCTCACGACGAAACGCAATCAAGCTTTTGACGAATCGCAACAGATCCTGATTGCGTTCGACCAACCGCCAATCAAACCAGCTGATGTCATTGTCCTGACAGTAGGCGTTGTTATTGCCTTTCTGAGTGCGACGAATCTCATCGCCGCTAACCAGCATCGGGACACCCTGAGAAAGCAACAGTGTCGAAAGCATGTTGCGGATCTGGCGTGACCGAATGGTAGAGACACCTTTCTTGCGCGTCGGACCTTCCACACCATAGTTATCACTGATGTTGTGGTTGTCACCGTCACGGTTGTCTTCGCCGTTGGCTTGGTTGTGCTTTTCCTTGTAACTCACCAGGTCATTCATGGTAAAGCCATCATGACTGGTGACAAAGTTGATGCTACAAAATGGAGGACGGCCGGCGTGTTCATACAAATCACTGCTGCCGGCCAAGCGAGTCGCCAGGGCTCCCAAGGTTCCACCATCACCGCGCCAGAAACCTCGCACGTCGTCACGATAGCGACCGTTCCATTCAGCCCAGCGAGCACCGCCAAACGAGCCCACTTGATAGGCACCGGCGGCATCCCATGCTTCGGCGATGACTTTGGTATCAGCCAACATCGGGTCTTCGGCAATCAGTTCGACCATCGGTGGGTTCGGCACCAAATGACCGTTTCGGTCGCGCGACAAAATACTGGCCAAGTCAAATCGGAAGCCATCGACATGGTAGTTGTGAACCCAGTGTCGCAGACAGTGGAAAATCATCTCTCGAACAACGGGATGGTTTCCATTGATCGTGTTTCCACAACCGCTGTAATTGGTGTAGTGCTGGCCTTCGTGCAGCAGATAATAAACTTGGTTTTCAAGGCCTTTAAAGGACAGCGTTGGCCCCATTTCGTTGCCTTCACAGGTGTGATTAAACACCACGTCCAAGATCACTTCGATGCCCGCGGCATGAAGTGCTTTGACCATCTGCTTGAATTCTCTTACCTGAGCACCAGGGGTTTGGTCAAACGCATAGCCGCGGTGTGGCGAGAAGAACGCCATCGGATCGTAACCCCAGTAATTGGGATTCTTGATCGGCTTGCCATAGATGTCCAAAATGGGGAACTCATTGACCGGCATCAACTCGACAGCCGTGACACCAAGGTCCTTCAGATAAGGAATCTTCTCAATCACACCCAGGTAAGTCCCCGGGCACTTGACCTTTGCCGTTTTACTCTTGGTGAATCCACGAACGTGCATCTCGTAGATGACCGATTCACTGAGGTCGTGGCGAAGATGTCGATCGTCTTCCCAATCGAAGTCATCTTTGACGACCACACACTTCGGCGGCCGAACCACGCCATCGGTTGATTGCTGAAAGGTTCCCGCTAACGCTTGGGCGTAGGGATCAATCAACCTGGCTGAAGAATCAAAGCGTTGACCGCGAGCAGGATCCCAAGGACCACTGGCCTGGAAATGATACAGCTGGCCTGTCTTGAGCCCCGAAACACTCAGGCTCCAAACATCACCCCAGCGATCGGTATCGCGATCAAACTCGATCACCTCGGCCGGCTCCAAATCATTCACATCGTTGTACAACAACAACCGCATCGCGGTCGCTGAGCGACTGAATACAGAAAATTGGACCCCCGATTCCTGAACGATCGCACCATAAGGTGGCTGGTAGGTCAGTTGAAGGTTTCCGGTCGGTCGTCTCATAAGCATGTCGTGGGTATCTCCTGCAATCCAACGATAGGACACAATCTCCAGCCAGGATCACTCGCCACAAACGATTGCAGATGATGCAATCGCTTATCGGACAAAGTTCGCCCTCAATGAGCCTCTTGCTCACCAAAGTGGACTCAACCGGCGAGCCGAGTCAAACGCTTTGCCGCCGAGTGACTGCCGAGGTCACCGCCGACTGCATGACGTTTCTCTTTTGCGCACGCGTCGGAGATGAGGTCGCGCCAGCGACCAACCCTGGAAAGTGATCTGGAGTCTGTTGTGTTGGTACCCTACCACCTAGACACGACCGAGCGAGGAGCACCCAAAGGTGTTCGACGCATTCATCTCTATCGGACGATGCAACGTATCGGCTGGTGACGGATTGCGGATTTAACCTCTGGAACCGTTTGGTTAAACGAAAGGGATCAGCTAAAAAACTCAGCCGTTAGAGCTAAACTATTCTTAGCAGTCGTCAAAGTTTACGCTTATTTTAGGGAGTTTAGAGACAGTGAACCGCCATCGCGGCACAAGCTTCCTGGTGTCGGCCACCCCGCCACACCTTAAGCCGCTCTAATGGCGGCGATAGTCACAGACGGCTACCGAAAATCGCGAGAACCTGTCAAACTAAGTACCACGGCGCCGGTCGGTCGCTGCCCAGTTGCCTCTGGGCGTGACGGCCACGCGTTCCGCCGCGCTGCCAACCGGCTCGCCTCCCCATCCATCGCTTCACCACTGACCCAGCAACATGCCAGCTACATACAAAGACGCCGGAGTCGACTTGGACGTTTACGCCGAATCGATGCGTCGACTGCCAAAGCTCATGCACCGCACGTTTACTCCGCGAGTCATGCCCAGCGATGGTGGATTTGCCGGCCTGTTCCAACTGGATTTTGCCGGACCGCTGTTCGCGCGGAATTACAAACAGCCTGTCTTAGTCAGTGGAACCGACGGCGTTGGAACGAAACTCAAGATTGCCCAGCTGACCGGCAAACACGAAACCGTTGGAATCGACTTGGTCGCGATGTGCGTCAACGACTTGCTTTGCACCGGTGCCGAACCACTGTTCTTCCTAGATTACATCGCCATGGGCAAGGATGATCCCGCTCGACTGGAAAAAGTGGTCCAGGGCATCAGTGATGGTTGCGTTGACAGCGACATGTCGCTGCTGGGTGGCGAAACCGCCATCATGCCAGACATGTATGCGAACGACGATTACGACCTGGCGGGCTTCGCCGTCGGCGTGGTCGAGAAAAGCCGATTGATCGATGGCAAACAGATCGCTGACGGTGATGTCGTCATTGGATTGCCTTCGAGCGGACTGCACAGCAATGGCTATTCGCTGGTTCGCAAAATCATCGCGGACGCGAAACTCGACTGGGAGGATCGCCCCGATGCGCTCGGTGGCGAAACCTTGGCAGAGGCTTGCCTACGCCCAACAACGATTTATGTTTCCGCAGTCCGAAAAATCCAAACTCACTATCAGGTCAAGCAAGTCATTCACGGTTTGGCCCATATCACCGGTGGCGGACTGGAAGAAAACCTCGATCGCATCATGCCCAAACATCTCAATGCGGAAATCGATCCCACCACATGGACCGTGCCAACGATCTTTTCCATGCTGCAAGAACTGGGCAGCGTGCAAACCGCCGAGATGCGACGCGTGTTCAACATGGGCATCGGCATGACGATGGTGGTCAGCGAGTTCTACAGCAACGCGATCTGCACGCGTTTGAATGACGCCGGTATCGCCGCCAGCCCGATCGGAAAAATTGTTCCAGGTGAAGGCAAGGTCAGTTACGTTTAAGCCCAACACGGCCATCGAACCCAACCGACAACCGCAGCGACAACCCGCCGGCGCCACAGCCTCGTTTTTGCGGGATGAGCGTTTTGACGGCAATTGGTGCGTGCAAGCACGGCAACCGACGGGTTTGCCATCAGCCGTTTTGGCGTTAGCCACGGTTCCATCGGGCTTCAGAAGGAGCCACCGCGGCGGTGTGCACTACTCGTAATAGAAATTGATTGGCGCGTCGATGTCGGGATGCAAACTGGCATGCACGGGACACTTGCCAGCGGCGGTCTCTAAACGCGTTCGCATGTCAGCCTCTTCCACCGAGGCAGCGGGAATCCTGACCTGACAACGCAGCGCACCAATCCGCCGCACGGGCTTTTGGATCATTTCCTTTTCAACACTGACGGTCACCCCGTCAAGGTTTAGCTGATGACGCTCGGCCACCAAGCCCAGGATGGTCAAGATACAGGCTCCCAAACCCGTTGCGACTAAATCGGTGGGGGAGAACGACTGGCCCTGGCCACCATTATCCAGCGGCGCGTCGGTCACCAGCAGCTTGCCGCTGGGGCCGTGCGTTGCCTGACACGCCAAGGAGCCTTGGTACACCACATCAATCTGCACAGACATCGCAATCCTCTTTTATCGTTCTTCTGATTTGAGTGTCGTTTGCCGAGCAGTCGTTGCTCCGCTGCGTTCGCACCTCCGTGTGCGCTAGGGTCTTCTGGCCAGTCGTTATAAGTCAAGCGAGCGGACAAGGCCAGAGTATTGCCAGCGACGATGTCGGGCCAACTCCACAGGCTGGCTCGGCGAACCGGTTCATCACTGTTTCTTTTGATCAGCAAACGTGCTCCCCGAGGGCTAGCGATCGCTGCTGCCCCGAACAACCTGACTTGCCCGATCTCCGACCAAGCGGAAAATCTCGCTTTTTTCATTCTTGGCCAAGCGTCATGCGAAAGCACAATTCATAGTAATGAATGGCCACCCGTTTGACCGCTCAGCGCTGATGATCGTACACGCCCAGACCTAAGATCTCCGTAACCTGCCGGATTGACTTCAAGTTATGAACGCCGTCGATCCGATGGTCTGATGCGTTATGCGTGTTGTCCGTTACCGGCCCCTGACAGATTGGCCGTTTTAAGTGATCGCAAAGCTCAATCCGCAACTCAGTCACCGCCGAGTCCTGAAGGACGCAAGCGGTTGGTTCAATGGAACCGATCGATCGCCTACGGCCGAGCCATGGACTCACGGCCTGGTGCCAAAACAATTGGGCAGACCATGAACGTTCGAGCGATGCTCAGTCGCTCAAACGGAGATCGCAAACAGCGTGAGTCATCCACCTGGAGACGCTTCAATGCAACAGTCAAGTACCTCTCAGCCGGACGCGTCCTTCGCCGTCCAGGCTGACTCCCATCGGAACACGTCAGACCGAGAGAGCTCGCAAGAGACCGCAGTCATCAAACGCATCCGGTTTGCCTTTTCGACCAACCCCAAGGTCCGTGCATTCAGCGCTGGATTGCAAGTCAGTCTCGAAGGCTCGCGCATCGTGTTGCAAGGGCAAGCCCCTAGCGAAGCCGATCGCCAGTCATTGACCGCTCTGATTCGCCAAGCGGGCGTGCTGGGGCAGATTTGCAATCATGTTTTGGTTGGCTGAGCGAACCAAGCGTGAGGCCGCAGCGCTAGGCCTGTGCCAGTTGCTGTGCTTGCTGGCACAACTCCGCAGCCAATGCTTGGCTCTCGGCTTCAGCGATAAAGCGGACGATCGGCTCGGTGTTGCTGCCACGAACCAACAGCCAGCGATCCGGCCACGCCAATCGCAGCCCATCGCGGCGGTCGACTTCCGCATCGGGAAAGGCATCCTCTAAGCGGTTCAGAAGATCGGGCAGCCCATCGCTATCGAGTGTCGCCTGCTGTTTACAGATTTCTAAACGCGGCAACTCATCGGCCAACTGCGAAAGCGGTTTACCGGTTCGAACCATCAGGTCAAGCACTTGCGCCATCCCGACAAAACTATCGCGGACATAGCCCACGCGAGGATCGATCGGTCCACCATTGCCTTCGCCACCGTATGTCGCTTGAGAGGCGATCATCTGGTCGGCCACATTTGCCTCACCGACAGGACTGCGTAACGCTTTGACCCCGGCGGCGGCGGCCAGGCGTTCGCTCATGCCACTGGTCGCGCCGTTGATCACGATGGTGCCCTTGGTTTCAGGTTCTAAGAGTGCACGCTGGACGCAAAGAGCCAGGGTGTATTCTTCGCCGATGTAGCGTCCTTGCTCGTCAATCAACGCTAGGCGATCAGCATCGGGATCTTGGCAAAATCCCACCGCCGCTCCGCTGTCAATCACTTGCTGGCAAACGCCTTTCAAGTTTTCGGCGGTCGGCTCGGGAACATGATCAAACTGCCCATCGGGCGTTGCACCGAGCAGGGTGATCTGACACTTCAACGCTGATAATAGTTGTTGTCCCAACAGTGATCCGGCGCCATGATTGCTGTCGATCAGAACCGAAAACGTTGCTTTGGAAATGGCATCCACATCGACGGTTTTCAGCACGGCCTGCAAATGGCTGTGGTGCGGCTGGTCAACTTGTGTCACCTGTCCCAGTTGATCGAACCCAACCCAGGGCGCGACACCGTCTAGATACGCCTGTTTGATCTTCACGCCCGTCGCGGCATCCAAGACGCGACCATCGGGACCAAAGAGTTTGATGCCGTTGTAGGGAGGCGGATTGTGACTGGCAGAAATCTGGACGGCACCCGCCGCACCAAGTTGCTTGACCAAGACGCCCACCGTTGGAGTCGCCGCCACCTCTGTGTCCAAGCAGTCCCGTCCACAGGCGCGTAACGCCGCCGTGATACAATCCTTTAGCACCGGACCGCTGCTGCGCCCATCGCGGGCAACCACAATCGGGCCCGGCTCCAAGACCGACGCAAACGCAGCGACATAATTGCTGGCGACCTGCGGCGTCAGGCTTTGGCCAACGATCCCGCGCAAACCGCTGACACTAATGATTAACTTTGCTGACATGATTCTGATACCCACTGACAAATCTCAACCAACGCCCTCGCCCCCGGGCGCTAGCTGCTCGAAGGAAGGGCAGCGCACACCATTCGCACACAATATCTGGGAATAGTGAGGGCGTTTGGACCATTCAACCAAACTGTTGGGCATTCTGACCCATCGGTCGTTGCACGATCACTCCAAAAACTAATAGAATCCCATCCATTCCCCAGGACAAGGCCCCATCGACTGGCTCCATTGGACCGCCTGTCTTACCCTTCCAATGCCTTCGCACAATTGACTGAATTGCCGATGACACCTGCAGAAGCTACTCAAGCTGTTCGACAAGCCATCGAAGAAAAACGCCTCGTCCCTTCGGCGTTCGAAAACATTGAAGCTTGGCTGACCGAGGACCGTTATTCAGACTACCGCGACCAAGTCATCGCTCTGATTGCAGACGAACGCTGGCAAGAACTCGACGACGCGTTTTGGACCATCATCCCGTTTGGCACCGGCGGTCGTCGCGGTCAGATGTATCCGGTCGGATCCAACATGATCAATGACCGCACCATTGGCGAAAGCGCCCAAGGCTTGGCGGACTATGTCATTGAATACAACCAGGGCAAAGAATCGTTGTCCTGTGCGATCGCCTATGACACGCGACACCGCTCCAGGCACTTTGCCGAACTCTGTGCCGGCATCATGGCAGCAGCCGGAATTAAAGTCTACTTTCTAGATGATTACCGCGCCACACCACAGCTGTCATTCGCGGTTCGACACAAGGGCTGTGACTGTGGCATCATGGTCACCGCCAGCCACAACCCACCTAGTGATAACGCGGTGAAGGTGTACTGGTCCAGCGGAGCACAGGTGTTGCCGCCGCACGACAAGAACATCATCGATCGCGTGATGAATTGTCAGCAGATTCGCTCGATGCCCTTTGCAGAAGCCCAAGAGAAAGGCCTGGTCGAATTCATCACCGCAGAAATTGACGAAGCCTTCTTGGCTGCCGCCGGACCACAAGGCTTTGCCGGACCGAAGGACGTCAAGGTCCTGTACACACCACTGCATGGTGTGGGTGCCGAAGCCGTGATGCCGATGCTGAAACAAGATGGCTTCAACGACGTGAAGGTCTATGGTCCGCACGAAGAAAAAAGTGGCGACTTCCCCAATGTTCCCGGACATGTTTCCAATCCGGAGAACAAGCACATCTTTAAACAACCGATCAGCGAAGCACAGGCACAGGGCTACGACTTGATCCTGGCCACCGACCCAGATTGTGACCGCCTGGGTGTTGCTGCACCGGTGACTGCGGACACCAGTGGCCCCTGGACCACATTCACCGGCAATCAGATCGCAGCCTTGCTGACAGACTATGTGTTACGCAAACGAGCCGAAGCCGGCACGCTAAGCCCCGAGCACTACGTCATCAAAACACTGGTGACCACGAATTTAGTTCGCAGCATCAGCGAAGAGCATTCAGTCCGCTGTGTTGGCGACTTGCTGGTTGGATTCAAATTCATCGCCAAGGCGATGGACGCAAATGGCCCGGACCTGTTCGTCTTTGGCTGCGAAGAATCCCACGGCTACCTGGTTGGCCAGTATTGCCGCGACAAAGACGGAGCCGTCGCTTGCATGCTGCTGACCGAATTGGCCGCCGAACTGAAATCGAAGGGCGTCTCACTCGCCCAGCACCTTGAAAGCCTTTATCACAAACATGGCTATCACAAAGAGCACTTGCTTAACCTGTTCATGAAAGGCAGCGAAGGCATGGCCGCGATGACTCGACTGATGTCCGCCTTCCGCGAGTCGCCACCCTCGGAATTGGCCGGACTGAAGGTCGCTCAAGTACGTGATTACTTGAACAACGTCAGCACGGACACCGCCAGTGGACAGACGTCGCCGCTGGCCGGCCCAACAGGCAATCTGATCATTCTGGACTTGGCCGAAACGGGGAATTACGTCGCCGTGCGTCCCAGCGGCACCGAGCCGAAGATCAAGCTGTACATGTTCACCAAGCTCGATCAAGCCGCCTCGCAAGACCTGGACCAAGCCGAGCAAGTCCTGTCAGCAAGACTTGAAGGCCTGGAATCCGATATGGAAGCCTTCGCCGCTGCAAATCAGTAAGCCGCAAACCAGGAAGCTGTTCAAGCAATGCAGGCCGCCCCAGTGTCAAACCACTTGATACTGGGTGGTTGATTTTTTGCGAGCCACGCCGGTTTCGATCGCCGTCTGCGCGACGGCTCTGGCGACTTCCGGTGCCACACGGCGGTCGAACACACTGGGCACCACGTAATCATCGGTCAAATTCTCCGGCTCAATCACACTGGCGATCGCATCGGCTGCGGCCAGTTTCATGGCGCCATTGATTTCGCGAGCTCGCACGTCTAACACGCCGCGAAACAGACCGGGGAAACACAACACGTTGTTGATCTGATTGGGATAATCACTTCGTCCTGTCCCAATAATTCGCACATGAGGTGCGGCAATCGCGGGATTGATTTCCGGATTGGGATTGGCCAGTGCGAATACAATCGGATCCGCTGCCATGCTGGCAACGTCTTCGGCTTTCAGGACGTCAGCGGCACTGACACCGATAAAGACGTCTTTATCTTGAATCACCTGGGAGAGCTCACCAGCCTCGTTGCCTTGATTGGTGTTCGCAACGATCCACTGCTTGGCTGGTTCGCCACTCAGATCGGTGCAGTGGTGGCCCAAGGCTCCATCGCGATCGCAGACAACGATCTTCTTCGCACCAGCATCTAACAGCAGGCGCGTGATGGCCGTGCCAGCGGCACCGGGGCCATTGATCAAGATTTTGACGTCCTCGATGGATTTTTTCACGCAGTGCAAGGCATTCTTCAGCGCCGCCAACACCACGATCGCCGTCCCATGTTGATCATCATGGAAGACAGGAATCTCCAGTTCTTGCTCCAAACGTTCTTCGATTTCAATGCAGCGCGGTGCTGAGATGTCTTCCAAATTGATGCCACCAAAGGTGGGTGCAATTCGCTTGACGGTCTGAATGATCTCTTCGGTGTCCTGTGTCGCCAGAACGATCGGAAACGCATCCACGCCGGCAAATTCCTTGAACAACATTGCCTTGCCCTCCATCACGGGCATGGCTGCCTCGGGGCCAATGTTTCCCAGTCCCAAGACGGCACTGCCGTCACTAACGACGGCCACCATGTTTTTACGAATCGTCAGCGCGAACGAGGAGTCGGGGTCTTGATGAATGGACTGACACACGCGAGCGACCCCGGGCGTGTAAGCCATTGACAAGTCATCGCGCGTCTTCAATGGGGTTTTCGAATTGACTTCGATTTTGCCGCCCAAGTGCATCAGAAAGACGCGGTCGGAGACATGCATGATCGTGATGCCGTCGATCTTGGCGATCTCCGTCACGATCTGCTGGCCGTGGTCGACGGTCGAGCAATTGACGGTGATGTCTCGTGTGATCTGCCCTTCGGTCACTCCGACAATGTCGACCGCACCGATGAACCCGTGGGCCGATCCGATCGCAGTGGTGATTTTCCCCAACAACCCAGGGCTGTCGTGATAGCGCAAACGCACAGTGATGGCGTACGACGGGCTTTGCTGATGCATGACGATGTTTCCCAGGAACATGAATTCATGACGCAGGGAAACCATGGCCGATTCCAATGGCCAACAACACTCGCTCCCCACGCCGGCGAAGTAACTTGCCTGCTAAAGGACTGTAGCGTTCTTTCCAGAAGCCCGAAAGATAGGTCACAGGAATTCGCCTGCTAACCGTCCCGGCATTTGCTACGGCAACCAGACTTGGGGAACTAGACGCGGCGAATCCGTACGGCTGTCGCTTGACCCTGCGGCGTGATGTTCAGGTTAATGAACTGATCCCCGGCATCTTGCTGAGCGTTGATCACTGCATTGATCGGACAATCTGCCGCAGGTGCGTCAAGATTTCGAATTGGGAACAGTTTGCCACCGAGAGCTTTCAAACTGGCAATGGTCTCAACCATCCCCGCACCTCCACCCAAGTTCCCCAGGTGCCCCTTGGCGGTTGTGACCGGTGGCTGCATCGAGGGTTCGCCAAAGACTTCTGCAATGGCGGCCGCTTCCTGAGCATCCGAGCGAACCGTGCCCAGGCCATGTGCATGAATGTGCCCAATTTTCGCGGGGTCCTCGCTGCCCAAGGCACCGCGCAAGACGTTTTCGAAAGCGATTTTCAGATTCTGGTCCCCGGCGTTGGGGCCGACGGCACTGCTGGCATAACCCATCACTTCGCCTAACACCGTGGCACCGCGTTGCTGAGCATGTTCCAAGGATTCAAAGATCATCGCGCCGGCCCCTTCGCCAAGCACGCTACCGTCACGCGTCTCATTAAAGGGACGGGACATTGTTTCTGGTTCGTCACGTTCGGCGGCCAAGCTTTCTTGCAATTGTGTATGCACCGAACGCAACAAGTGAATCCTGGAGCCGGTGGAACCGACCACCAACACATCGGCGTGCCCGCGTGAGATCGTCGAGAACGCTTCGCTCATCGCCGCCCCCGCAGATGACTCGCGGAGAGTGATGGAATTATTGGGACCGCGCAGATCATTGTAGATCGCGATATGACTGGCAGGCATGTTGGGAAGGTACTTCAACAGCCACAATGGACTGACTTCGGGTTTGCCTTCCTGACCCCACTTGGAAAAGTCAAACTGCCCCTCGTCATCAAGGCACTTTGCGATGCCAGCGATAAACTCCTGAGGCAGCGACATGATGTAATCGCAACCGTAGACCACACCGGTTCGAAGCGGATCACGGTTTTCTTCGGTCAGTCCAGAGTCATTCAGGGCAAGCTGGGCCGCCGCAACGCCCATCTCGATCTCTCGACACATGACTTTGCTGCCCTTCTTGATCGCCCGCTTAAGCTGCTTGTCCAGCGGGCCATAGTCGGCAATGTCGCCGCTGAATTGCCAGGCTTCAGCACCATGATTGACCGACAGTGCGTCGTGCGGCACGCGGCTGAGCGGTTTGATACCACTTTGGCCCTCGTGAAGCGCCGCGATCAACTGGTCAGGATCGTTGCCCAACGGAGTGACCACACCAATGCCAGTGATGACGACGCGACGATTCTGGGAAGATTGCATGTGTCTCTAATCTTTATGATTCGCAACTGAAGCTCTGACCCGACAATGTTCCTGACCGGGGGCAGAACCCAAAGTGAAGGAGCAGCCACATTCTAAACACGAGCTCAGATTTGACCGAGGGGGCCAGCGGTTTTCTACCGCGATCCCTCGTTTTTTCTGCGGTGAAGGGCGGAAAAGCATCGTGCCGGTGTGGTGCGACACCAACACGGCTGCCCAGATGCGACACCGCCAGTCATGCCTGCAGTCGAAACCAGCGATCCAGCCGGCCTGTCGCTCTGCCCTCGTCATCCACTTGCATGCTTCTTCACCTGCATGCTCGGCATGCAACTGGCCTAGAACCGTCCACGTGTGTCCAAGTTAGGGCTGGTCGAAATCAACGGAGCGACGGGAGCCGAACCGATGTTCTGTGCCGCCCGGCCGCCGTAACTGATAAACATCAGCGCGTCGGCGCGACCAGCGGTTGTTCCGGTCAGCGAATTCAAGTTCAAGAACGGCAGTGGATTGCCCACTCGCTCGGGACTGGCGATCACGCCACAGGACAACAGCAACACCATGTCCGATGGCCAGCGGAACCGTTCATGCAAGCGCCAGCTGACCACTTGCGGGACATCAATCCGCGTGCGATAGGCTTGCCCGTTGGGCAGCGGTAACTGCAAGTCCACCGGAACCAGTTTGTCGACCTGATCGATTTCGGCCTTGATCACGCAGTCAATCTCTCGTTTGTCGACGCTCAAAAGGGGACTGATGGCCAGTTGATAGCCTTCTTGAATCTCGCCGGTCTCCGGTTCATAAGGCGGCCAACCGGTCGGCGCTTTGCGGATATTGCGAACATAATTGCGTCCGCGTGTACTGGCCAATTTTTGCGTCTGCCCATTGTGTGTCACCAAATCCATCGCTTGAATCTGCCGCGTGTCGCTGCGCTGACGCAATTGGCTCATGACCAATGCGGCATTCTCTTTGCTCAACAACCAAGCTTGAACGCCAGGGCTGTCCACGTTGACATGCTGCATCAACATGTGGGACTGACTGCGCCAACTGGGGCTGCCCACGGTCATCACGCGCAAGTGCATGACCTGAGGATCTTTTTCCCCGGCAACAAAACGATCCACCATGTTGGCAATCACTTCGTGCATTTCCTGTGTGTGATACACCGTCAGTCGATCGCGATCCGCATTCAAGATCCCTAGCGGTGAAGAAAACCAAACATCCGTCCCCGTTTCACGCAGCACCCAATCCACAATGGCTTGCTGAG
This sequence comes from Stieleria bergensis, assembly GCA_007745635.1. Lineage (GTDB taxonomy): Bacteria > Planctomycetota > Planctomycetia > Pirellulales > Pirellulaceae > Stieleria > Stieleria bergensis. The sequence goes on along the minus strand of CP036272.1, from coordinate 2,025,478 downwards.
GCTGATCGTGCTGAGTCAAGTAACCGGTGTAAGGACGCAAATCGTAGGTTCGCCATTGCTGGCCGGCGGTGGAGGGAAGCTGGTTGGATGATGACATCCCGGCAGAACCTGCAGGATTTCTTCCACGCAACTGATCCGTCGCCATGCCTCCCGTTGGCAGTGCCGCCGTTCCAGCGGTGGTCACCACAGGTGCGGGCATTCCAGCAGCACTTGGCACAGACGCTGGACCAGGATTTGCCGAGGCCATCCCAGGTGGCAAACCCACCGCAGGCGATGGCAACGAAACCGCCGCCGGTGGAGGACTGGCAACAGCACCACCACTGGGTAGGGATCCGACGCCGGGCAGAGCCACCTGTGCTTGCACGCTGCCTGACAGCGCGAGGTTGATCAACAGCACCAAGCCGACGATGCCACCGACAAACCTTTTTTGACTCAATAAGTTCCGCATTTCATTCCATCCGTAGATCATTCGCCCGAACCGCTCAATTCTGTCAGACCGACCCGTTCAGTCAAAACAACATCGCTGCGGGTCCTCCCATCTGAAGCGACGCCGCTCCCCGAAAAACCTTCCACAGCTGCTGCACTGGCAACAGTTGCCGCCGAAATTCCACAGCGATCATCAATCCCATTGATGACCGCTCCGGTCCCACGGCGAACCATTGAAGGTTGGCTATAACCGGACTTCCCCGTGCGTAGCAAGGCGAACTTGACCTACGCCGACTGAAAGCGGTCGGCTTGAACACTGAATCTGATGACCGCTCGCTTACAAACGCCGGCTGAGCCCGTTCACAACAGCGAAAAGCAACGGTTTAGGGCGACAAATACGCCACAGTCAAAAAGAGCTAGATAACACCCCACGACCTCAACATTGGGTTGTTAGAATGCCCCCATCGCCGGGACGACCACTTGGGTGGTCTACTCAACTTTGCTTTTCAACTTGATTTCACGCCCTTGCCGGCGCGTCGGTTTTTGACCGATCCCTGTTCCTTTTCAGTGGGTGGAATGATCAGGCAATGAAAACTCAATCATCAGCCAAGCAAACAAAGCAGCCGTTCTCCGGTAGTGACACAAAGGGCTTACAGCCTGGCCCTGTTGCTCATCAGATCGAATCCAGCGAGCAGAGCCCTGCTGAGCTCAGTCATGCTGAGCAGGCCCCTGCTGAGCTCAGTCACGCTGAGCAACTTCGCCGATTGCAGCTGGAATTACAGGTGGTTCGCCGGCAAGCAGACGCCGCCCGTTTGGACGCTCAAGCCGCCGCCCTGGAGCTGACGATCTGCAAACTCACCAACAGCCATTCTGTGGGGCCGCTTCCCAAACCAGCCAGCGACGCGGAAGTGAAGCAACTGATTGATGACTTGCCAGCGGAGCGACAAATCGAGCTGCAGGCACTGCTCAGCTCCAGCATCTCGGGGACCGACACGCCCGTTCGACGCCTGGACGACACCGCGGAGCAGGTTCCACCGAAGACCAAACCAGCAGGTGATCGACCTGGCAAGACGCGCAAGTCGAAACGCGATGGACGCCGTCAAACCAGTCAACAACAGAAACCCAAACAGACCGTCCAGGCGGCTGAATCCCGACGACCACCGGCTGATTGGAGCTCGCTATCCCAGCGCAAGCCAAGCAACGTCCAGCGCAAGCCAAGCAACGTCCAGCGCAAGCCAAGCAACGGCAAAGTCCCCAGCCAAACGCAGCCTTTGTCACGCCCCGCCGCCAACGATCACCAGCAGATCCAGGAGCTTTCGCAACAGCAATCGGTCACGAAAAAACGACGTCGTCCGGCGGTTTGGATCGCCAGCGGGATCTTGCACGCGCTGATGCTGTTCTCGCTGGCCGGTTGGACACTCGGCACTCGCGATGCCAGGGATCAGGTGAGCATCCAGGCATCGGTCAGCGATGCCGATTCATTCAGCGTTGACTTGATGGAAACCCCAGCGGCAAGCGAAGCGGTGCCCGAAGAAACCACGCCCAGCGAAGCCGAAGTGGAGATTGACTTTGGGCTGCCTGCTGCGGCGATTCCGCCGGTCGTCGGCATGCCAACGATCGAGATCTCCCAGCCAGCACTCAATCCAGCGCTGCCGACGGCGACTTCGCAAACGTTGACCACATTGGCCGACGCCCCCCAAGCGATCACTGCGAACACCGAATTCTGCGGCATTGAAGGCGGCGGAAACAACTTTGTTTATCTGGTAGACAGTAGCAGCAGCATGGGAGCCGCTTTTGAATCAGCGCGCCGGGAACTGACGCAAGCGATCAACGCGCTGTCTGCTGAACAACGTTTCTATGTGATTTTCTTTGATACGGAATCGGACTATCTCAGCCTTCGCGGAGACCATCGCGAGGACTTTGCGGTGACCGCAAGCGAAGCGAATAAGCAAGCCTTTGCCAATTGGGCTGGCAAGATTCAGATGGATCGCGGCAAAGCGCCTTACGAGGCCTTGGAGTACGCGATCGACTTGCAACCCGATGTGATCTTCCTGCTCTCTGACGGCGAATTTCCTCAGCGGATTGAAGAGCACCTTCGCGAGCTCAATCACTCCGAAAACCTCTTTGGTCAGTCCAGTCACTCCAGCATCATTCACACCATTGGCTATCACAGCCGTGAGGGCGAAGCACGGATGCGCAGCATCGCCCAGCAAAACGGCGGTCAGTATCGCTACGTGCCCAAACCCTGAAGCGATTCGACATCAGCGCCCCTGCTAGGGACGTTCGATCCAAGGATTCTCTTGTTCGCTCACGGGAACCTGAGTCTTGGCGAATTCGATCACAGCACGAATGGCACTCTGCGATTGATTCATCAACGCGGGTCCACCGCCGCCACCGCTGACGGCCACCACTTGCAACGAGTCTTCTCGTTTGAAGCGTCGCTTGATCGCTTCCATTCGACTTGCAATGCGTTCAGCGTCCCCGGCGTCAGGCGATTCCTTGGCATAGGTGATCAGCATTGGCAACATCGCAACACGTGGATCGTTCAAGCCGGTGTCGATGGTCACGCCTTTGAGAATACGCTTTGGCGCGACCATGATCAGCCCCTTGACGTCTTGTCCCTGTTTACGAGACCCGACGCTTGGGAAACTCCAATCGACCTTGGTCCAGTTTGCGCTGAGGACCGCACCATCGCCGATGCTAAGTAAGATCAGAGCATTGAGGTTCAATTCACCGGCGTTATTTTTTTCTTTCAGGAACCGTTTCGCAGACTCCATGTCGGCCCGCATGATGGCATCCACGTCACGCCGATTCATGGTTTTGAGTTTGAAGGTTTCCTCTTTGCCACGCGCGTTGATGAATTTGTTGGATCGCCCATGCCCGCGATAGTCCATTGCCAGCACAGCACAGCCGGCCTGTTGCAGCGCTCGGCACAGCTTTGGATAGGGCGACATCTGACCTTCCCACTCATGGATCAACAGCACAGGCACCGCTTCTTTGCCACGGTTGGACTTCAGATAAACGGCGGTCAAATCCAGGTTATCCTTCGTGTGCAATGTCACGGGAACCGGATCTTCTAGTTTCTGGTCTTTCTTGACTTGCGCCTCGGCAGGGGAGGGAACCGTGGCCGTCAAAACCAAAGCGATGGTCAGGACATGAAAAAAGGATCGATACATCGAGACGTCTCCGTGATGGCCAGAGGCAACGCAGCTGGCTTTAAATCGCTGAACAATAAGGTCAGATCCGGTGAGGGCAGATCCGGTAAGGGCTGGGGAACACTTTATTTTAGTCGCTGAATCACTGCGGCACCGCGTTCAGTCAGGTCGAACGCGGCAAGACAACGAAAATACTTACCGGGGCTAACGGTTTCGAGTGCAAGTGTTGCCCCTAGGCGAGCAAGTCCAAGAATTGGCGCATCCAAGCCGGGTGAGCTGGCCACGCCGGTGCGGTGACCAAATGCCCGCAGGTGTGCGCCGAATCCATCGTCGCTGCCGGTTCGACATACGAACCGCCGGACGCGGTGACCTCGTACTGGACTGCAGGATAGCAACTACATTGCTGGCCTTCCAAGACGCCTGCGGCGGCAAGAATCTGAGGTCCGTGACAGATCGCAGCGATCGGCTTTTTGGCATCATCAAAGTGTCGCACGATTTCCAACACGCGTGCATTCAAACGCAGGTACTCTGGAGCTCGACCGCCCGGGATCACCAGAGCGTCATAGGTGCTGGGATCAACCTGATCGAAGTCAGTGTTGATTGCAAAGCGATGTCCGGGTTTTTCGCTATACGTCTGATCACCCTCGAAATCATGAATCGCGGTGGCGACCGTTGAGCCAGCGGCCTTGCCAGGACAGACAGTCTCCACACGATGCCCCATGGTCTGCAAGATCTGAAAGGGCACCATCGCCTCGTAGTCTTCCACGAAATCTCCGACGATCATCAAGATGTTTTTGCTCATTCCAGGGCCTCATTGGTTTCACGGCTCGTAAAGACGGTCATCCGCTACCGTCACTGCGTCAGCAAGCGCAAAACATTAATTGCTGGCCGGGACGCTTCTCCCTCACCTTTTTGCAACTAAAATTGGCTACGATCCGACTCCTTCATTATCCGAACCTACACTTTTTCATCAAGCAACCGCTAGTAGACAGGTGGACAAAAAAGAGGGATCACCCCGCCTCAATCAGCGGCCCATCGTTCGACATCAGTCTGTGGAGTTTACAACCATGCCGAAACGCCTTCTTATCACCTGTTTTTCATTGGCTTGCCTCGTGTCTTGCCTGGATGCCTCGGTTGCTACGGCACAGCAACCGAACTGGGTTCCCAATGTGATCGCGACCGGCGAGTTGCGAGCCAAAATCGAACAGACTCCAATTCCAGAGCGTCCCGGCCGGCCGCTGCATATCTATGGCAACACCGTCCGCATGATGCAAAAGAACGAACCCGGCAGTCGATCCCGACCACTGCGGCAGATCTTTTTTGGAACCCCGGAAGTGCGCAACATGGTCCGGTACTACCGTAACTAGAACGCCAATTCCCTTGCCCCACCCACTCTGATCGCGCGTGCCACGCCACCTACTGGCGGTCTAAGCACGCCCATTTCACCGTTGTGACAATCAGCGTTCAGCGGCGGCAAATTCATGTAGCTCTGTTTCGGTGGATCGGATAGCGTGTCACCGGAGCGTCTGTGCCGCCGACCACCGGTTGCCAACTTGGCGACGACCAAGAGGCTTTGCCAGCTTGACCGTTAGCCAACTTCCCCCGGCGCCAGTCGCCGTGAAAGCCATACGGGTCGCCGTGAAAGCCTCACGGGGGGCACCACGCCGGTTCCTGTGTCCGGTGTTCTCTCGTAACGGGTCAGCGGTTCTCTCGCGCCAACGTGCTGAAACTTGCCGGTAATCTATCCTTAATTAAACTTCTGTGGACTCATTTTCACTCACTGTCTTTCCAAGATTTGGGGCTAACCAATATGTGTGGCATTGTTGCCTACGTCGGCAATCGCATGGCGGGCGATTTTTTGCTTAACGGACTTCGCCGACTTGAGTACCGTGGCTATGACAGCGCTGGGATTGCGATTCATGGCCCTGGTGACGTGCACGTGACGCGGTCGGTCGGACGCATTCAAGCTCTGGTCGAACAACTCGGCAGCAACCCCACCGACGGTTCTGTCGGCATTGGGCACACTCGCTGGGCCACTCACGGCCCAGCCACCGAGGAAAATGCCCACCCCCATCTCGGCGGCGATGGCGAAGTGATCTTGGTTCACAACGGCGTGATCGAGAACTTCCAAACGCTCAAGAGCGACCTGATCAAAAGGGGCTATTCGTTTCGCTCGGCAACCGATAGCGAAGTCATCGCCCACCTGATCGCCGAAGGCCTCAAGGTCGCCTCGGCAACGACGGCTGATGCACAAGAACGTTGCATCCAAGCGACACGATGGGCTCTGGCCCAGTTAAGAGGCACCTACGGTCTGGCAATCACGTTTCGCGATCACCCCAACTTTCTGCTAGCCACTCGGTTCGGCAGCCCGCTTGTGATTGGCGTGGGGCAGAACGAGTACTTCGTTGCCAGCGACGCCTCGCCACTGGCCGGTTGCACCGACCAGATTGTTTACATGGCTGACCATCAACTGGCGGTTCTAACACCGGACGACTTTTCTGTCTCGCATCGCGATCAAGGACAGGTCAACGTCCAGGTCCAACTACTGGAAACCGCTACCGAGGACGTTAGCCTGCAAGGCTATCAGCATTACATGCTGAAAGAAATTTTCGAACAGCCCGAATCACTGCGCAATGCCATGCGTGGCCGATTTGATGACGAGAACGCGACCTCTGTCTTCGGCGGGCTAAACCTGACCCCGCAACAAATGCGTGGCGTCAGACGGATCATCCTGACCGGTTGCGGGACCAGCTGGCACTCGGCATTGGTTGGCGAATACCTGATCGAACAGTACGCTCGACTGCCCGTTTCGGTGGAATACGCCAGTGAGCTGCGCTATCGCAATCCGCCGATCGAAAACGACACTCTGGTCTTTGGTCTGACACAAAGCGGCGAGACCGCCGACACCTTGGCCGCGCTGCTAGAAACCAAGCGCAAAGGCCATCGCACGCTGGCGATTTGCAACGTGATCGGCAGCTCGATCGCTCAGGCCGCTGACGGGGGGATCTACCTGCACGCCGGTCCTGAAATCGGTGTCGCAAGCACGAAAGCGTACACCTCACAGTGCTGCGTCCTGGCGATGCTTGCCTTGCACCTTGGTCGGCTGCACAACCTGAGCTTTGAAGCCGGTCAACAGTTGATCAGTGCTCTTAAGCAGGCACCCGGCGCCGTTCAAGAAGCGCTGCACTGCAACGAACAAGTTCGTCAAGTAGCTGCCAAATACAAAGACGCCAGCAATATCCTGTATCTGGGCCGGCAACTGAACTTCCCAACCGCGCTGGAAGGTGCGCTGAAGTTAAAAGAAATCAGCTACATCCATGCCGAAGGCTATCCAGCCGCAGAAATGAAGCACGGCCCCATTGCGTTGGTCGATGCTCAAACCCCCAGTGTGTTCATTGTCCCCCAAGGCTCGACCTACGAAAAGGTCATCGCCAACATGGAAGAAGTCAAAGCACGCGGCGGTCCGATCATTGCCGTGGCCAGCAAGGACGATCCTCATGTCGAAGCAATTGCCGACGATGTGATTCACCTGCCCGATGTGGATCCTCTGATTCAGCCGATGGTGAACGTGATTCCATTGCAACTGTTCTCCTATCACATCGCACTGATGCGTGGCTGCGATGTGGATAAGCCACGCAACTTGGCCAAAAGCGTGACCGTCGAGTAAGCGCGTCTTGCCTCGCTCGTCTCACGACCACGCGTCTCTGTGCGATTGCCTCACTATCACGGCATGCAACGACACCCCAGGCCATCCGCCGCCACCACTCACCCTCAATCGTCAAACAAAACACGTCATGAAAAGCAAAAGCCTCTCATTCAATTGTCGCAAAGCACTGATGAACAACATTGGTGAATCTGCCGGGACCGAGATCGCCAACTTAATCGCCGAGATGGCCGCTGAGATCGAAGAACTGCGACGGACGAAAGTATCGGTGACACCGATTGTGCCACCTGAACAGGAATCGCGTACAAGCCAAACGGCAAGCAATCAAACCGAGAGCCGTTCGCTGTCTTGATTCGCTCAGCGAGAGGGCATGACCTGCACAGATTTTTAGCAGCTGCATGCTCAAGCAGCGGTTTTTCGTGCGGCGAAAAAGCCATGCCAAAGTTCCTCAAACACTTATGGCGAACGAAACCACATTAAAGTGGGCTGTAACCAAGAGATCTGACCACTGAAGAGATTCATCTGAAATGGCCCTGGTTTTCATGAGGGTTTGGCACGGTCCGTGCATTCTGTGTCCGGCAGGGAGGAAGCAGGGATGCCACAACTTTCCAAGGAAGGAAACGCTTGCAAAGTAACGGGGAATTACGTTGCAAGCTTCACGACGGCATCGTGTTTCGATGCTTGACTGCAGTGGCTCATTGAGTTGGGTGATCTGGTTCCGGTGCTAGATCACCCGACTCAGCCATTGTCGATGTGGAATCATTAAAAAAAGCGGCTGATCAGGTGACCAGCCGCTTTTTTTATTTGTCTGTTGGTTGATTCAATCGAATCAGTTGCCGAAGGGATCGGATCCGCCAAAGGGATCAGCTCCGCCGCCACCAGCTGGCGCGAAGGGGTCAGCAGGAGCAGCGCCGCCACCGGTTCCACCAAAAGGATCTGCAGGAGCAGGTGAAGCACCGCCAGCTCCACCGAAGGGATCGCCGCCCGCAGCAGCAGGAGCAGCACCGCCAGCGGCGGGAGCACTTCGCTCGTTGGCGAAGGGATCTTGCTTGGCACCGGCCATCGCATCAATGGACTCTACCTTGGCTTGTCCAGCACCTGAACCCAATGCACCGCCGGCTGCAAAAGGATCCTTGGCCGCGGGGCCGGGAGCGATGGGACGATATTCAGTGACCGGCACGCTGCGAACACCAAGTTCCGCCAAGCGTTGGTCGCTTCGTTTGAGTTGATTGGTCAACACTTTCATGCGAGCGTCTTTGCGAATGCCTTCCAAGACCAAGCGGGGTTCGCCTTGGAAACGGGCCAGCGAACGACCGATGTAGACTGCGTCACCGTATAGGGCTTCGATCTCCGATCCCTTGGTCCAGTCTTCTTTGGCGGCTTCTTCGTTCCCTTGTTGCCAAAGGACGATCCCGCGAAAGTAAAAGCTGCGTGGATCGCGCGAACCACCATCGATGGCGGCATTCAAGTGTTTGTTAGCGACATCAAGTTGGCCGCCGTAATAGGCATGCACACCACGACCAAACTCTTCGGCCAGTACCGCGAGGTCCGAGCCGCGACACGGCGAGCCCATCGAAGTGACTGCCAAAAGCAATCCCGCACATAGTGAAAGTCGAGTCATCGAATCCAAATCCTTATTGATTGATCGTGACAACCTCAACCGACTTTCGAAGATGAAATCGTGCCGAAAGAGCACTCGGTGAGTTGTCGTCCCTGTGCACAGCTTCCCCCGCACACAAGAATTGAAACAGAAAGATGAGTTGATCGCCGACGGGAAATCCGTTCAGCCAGTTCCAAAAAGCCTAGCTTAAAGAATACTTGTCTTTGTGGCCCGCGGCAAACAGTTTTCGGCCACGAAAGGGCTTTTCAGCACGCTAGAGCATACTTGCAACGGCATCAAACAAGTGATAGTCGTCACGACCGTTAAAGCTTATTTCACCAATTCTTCTTCAAGCCACCCCGCTCACCCCCCGCCAGCGGTTCAAAAACAGCTTCCTTACCGCGCCTCCCCGGCGACCAACGATGGGGCAAGGCGACGCCACGACGATGCCTCCGCAGTCCACGCCGACCGAGGCACTGATTTCGTCGCTGAAGCCGCAACGCCGGGCCGGATGTTCGGAACATTCCGCAACAACCGGCCAACGTCTCTATAAACCCAGCATCTCGATCACTGCGGCACGAAGATGGGGATCGTAATCCAGCTCGGGTGCTTTCTTGGAATCGCTCAGCTTGCGCAGATCTGGCTCGGCAACCTGCTGGTCGGACTCCTCTGCAGTGTCTTCAGCGTTTGACGGCGAGCTGCCATCGGACGGAGCGTCCTGATTAGGCGGATCACTTTCCTGCAGCATGGTGGTCAAGAAGGGAAACGAGGCGTCGCGCCAGCGAGTGCCCAAGATGATGATCTCTTCGTCCGTCAATGGGATCTCAAACCCTTCGCTGGGAGTCACGCCCCAGATGTCGTCATCCTTGAACTCCTTTTCTCGGTGGATGTTGACTCCGCTGGGGCGAAAGTATCTAGCGATGGTCAACCGCAATGCGCTGCGTCCGTATTCCAGGGGTATGACTTGCTGAACGGTGCCTTTGCCGAAACTGCGCGAGCCAACGATCAAAGCCCGTTGGTGATCCTGTAAACAGGCGGCGACAATCTCACTGGCACTGGCCGAGTTTTGGTTGATCAGAATCGCCATGGGCAAGTCCGCCGGAACTTCCGTGCCGGGGGTTGCTCGGACCATCTCATCAACGTTTCCGCTGCGGTCACGCGTGGAAACGATATCCCCCTTTTCAAGAAACATGTCGCAAATGACGCAGGCCGAATCCAGCAAGCCACCACCGTTGTCACGCAGATCCAGGACCAAGCCTTCGCAGGATGAATCAAGCTGTTGAAAGATGGTTTGCAGTTCGCTGACGGTTTTCTCGCCGAACTTTTTCACTCGCACATAGGCGATCTCTGGATGTGATTGCAGACGGAACACCCAATGGTTCTGTTCGTCACGATAGTCTCCGACGACGGATTCCATCGCGATTCGGGCACGTTGGACTTGAACCTCTTTTTCGTCGTCCCCTCGGCGCACCACCACCTCGACGGTCGATCCTGCCTCGCCGCGGAGCTTTTCGCTCACTTCGTCCAAGTTGCTGGCGGAAACATCTGACTGATCGACGGCAATGATGAAGTCATTGGGCATCAGGCCGGCTTGCAGGGCAGGGGAGCCAACGAGTGGTGTGACGACGCGGACCGGTTGGTTTTCTTCGGGCTGATCAACCAAGATGCCAATGCCAGCGAATTCCTGCTTCATATCGTCTTGAAGGTCTTGGTACTTATCGACCGTTAAGTACTCGCTGAACGGATCCAATCCGCTGACCACGCCAACCATGGCAGCGTCAAGCAACTCTTTTTCATTGACTTCCCGGTAATAGTCTCGATTGATCAGGTCGATCGCCTGGCCAACCACACTGGCTGATTTGACGGTCCGAAAGGCCTGATGACAAAACAAGCTGACCACTATCGCAATCAGAACGACGTAAGCATTGCGGGTGGGCATAAACAAAGTTTCCCGAAAACAATGAGGGGCAAAACACCGACAGCAAACACGTTCAGCCAGACGAGACACAACGAACTGGCAAAATGAGCGTTCACATTATTGTACGGCATAGAAAGCTTGATTGGCGACAGGGCGCTGCAGGCTTGGAAATAGAGCGCTGCAGGCTTGGCAACCGCGAGCCCGCCGATTTGTCGCCGGGCCGACTGCTGACGCGATGGACTTCGCCACCGACGGCTTGCGGCCAGGAATGCCGGTCTTGAATCAAGCGGCCAGGCTGCGCCAAGCGCATCGATCGGGCTTTGGGCCCCATCAGCAAGAGATTCGGCGACCATTTTTTTTGATTCGGTGTGTTTCTTGCCCGCGAGCGATCGGTCCCAGCACTGACCTGGCAGGCAAGAGAATCGCTACGAAGTTGAAGATTTGATGGATTTTTTGTCAACCTCGAGCCTGTCAACGTGCTTCAGAACGCTCCATGAAGCGTGGAAGGCGTGAGCGAGAGCGTTCGATTGTTAAGACTGGTAAACCTTGCGGCATCGATTAGCCGCAATCAAGGGATCGTACCGGTTGTTCCGATTCACTTTCTCGTGCCAGAGACTTCGGCGCACTCATCTGCTTTCTTCCGCAGACACAGATGAAATTTGCAACCAGCTTTGCTTATTAGGTACGGGGACACATGCGACGACAGACCCTTTTTCCCCCTGCCATTGGTCTCCCCTTTCGCGCCGTTGGCGGCACTGTGAAGGACTTCATGACTGGCTCAGGCTTTCGGTCCCTATCGCGACGCAATCGGCCGCACCGGCCCTTGCTCAGGCTATCCCTATTGTCGCTGCTGGCACTGACACTGCCCGCGATCAACGGTGTGGCTCAAGAAACCGTCAACGTCACGGCGACCGACGTCAGTCAGAGTCAGGGCCTCACTCCAGACCAGCGGTCTCGTGAGACCCCGATCGTGCTCGCGGTCCGTCGGGCGACGCCTTCGGTAGTGAACTTGCATGGCCAGAAAACCGTCCGCGCCTCGGCAACCGGAATGGTTGGCGGAGCCCAGGGTGGTTTCCGTCAAGTCAACGGCATGGGCACCGGGGTCATCATTGATCCCCGAGGCTACATCATCACCAACTATCACGTGGTCGAAGATGTAGACGACATCCGTGTCACGCTGCATGATGGCACGGTGACCAGCGCCAAACTGATCGCCTCACGCCCACGCAATGATCTCGCGCTTGTGAAGATCAACATCAATCAAAAGCTAGCCGTTGCCCCCCGAGGCACCAGCAGTGACTTGATGGCCGGCGAGACCGTCATTGCGATCGGGAATGCGTATGGATACGTGCACACCTGTACAACGGGCGTCATCAGTGCACTGCATCGTGACATCCCGGTCAACGAAACACAAGACTATCGCGACCTGATTCAAATCAGCGCTGGCATCAACCCTGGCAACAGCGGTGGCCCCTTGCTGAACATCAATGGTGACATGATTGGCATCAATGTCGCCGTTCGAGTCGGGGCTCAGCAGATTGCGTTTGCGATTCCCATTGATCAAGTGATTGACATCGTTACATCGATGATCGATCAATACAACGAGAATCGCATTGCCACAGGAATGCGAATCGATGGCGGACCACGCGACGGCGATGGAGCAACCATCACACATGTCGCCGCTAGCAGCCCAGCCGCTACGCAAGGTCTGAAACCCGGCGACCGCGTTGTCCGCATCGATTCGATCCCTGTCGATGATCCGTTAGACGCTGGATTGGCTCTGCTGGAAGTTCGCAGTGGTGCTCAGGTCAACGTGCAAGTCCAGCGAAACCAGCAACGGCTGACAGTCGCCTTGCGTCCCAAAACCTCCACCGGCAGCAGCCTCACTCATCCGGCCCATGATGCCGCTTGGTCGATCGTTGGGATTCGCGCCAAACCGGTCAGCCCCTCGATCATGCAACGCATGAACCAACGCATGGGCACGCCGTATCCTGGCGGACTGTACATCACCTCCGTTCGGCAAGGTTCAGTTGCGGCCCAAGAAGGCCTGCGAAATGGCGACATCCTGCTGGGGATCTACGGCTGGCAAACGACCAGCTTAGAAGACCTGCTCGGCATCCTTGATCACCCCGATATTCGCAAAGGCCCCAAAGCGCGGTTCTATATCGTGCGACGAGAACAAACTCTTTACGGGGACTTCAAACTGGCCGCACGCCCTGGCAGCCGAGTCCACTAGAGCTGAAGCGGTGACGTGATCGCAACTTTCCAGAGGGTGCACCGAATCGAACCTGCCACTCTCGCCCCGAACAGGCAACGCCCCTACCGCGCAACGAAGCACTCCTTATCGGCATTCACGCTCGTCCCGGAGCAAGCTCGAATCTGTCTCGCATTGATTCGAGCTTGCTGACCCAGCCGGGACGAGCGGCCGATTGAGCTGTCTCGATCGCCGCGGCCACTCTGGCGCGGCAACGCCGCAACTCTGGTGCCGCGACTCGGGTGCTGGGACTCTCGATTGGAGCGGTCCGCTGAAACCCAGCCAGCCAGCCAGCCAGCCAGTCAGCCAGTGCGGATGACCGTTCACCTTGGTCGCGCGGAAACCGCAACCGCCCTTGGGGCCCTCATCCAGGACGGTCAGCGCGGCGATCGTTTCCAGCTACAATGCAGTGTTGAGCAAACTTAGACCTCCATGCACTCGTTGGCTTTCCCCCCTCATGCCTGCTCTGATGATGCCTTGCCGGAACCTGTCTACAGCCAATTCGCCCGCAGCCAATTCGCCCGCGCACGCTCGCGCCAGACGGAACGCCGATGGCGACACAGGACAGGGTTCTCCGCGCCGCCTGCATGCTGCACGGTGGGTGACAGGGTTGCTGTTGGCGGTGCTCTGGAGTGCTTGCCTGACGGGGTGGACTGCGGTGCATGCTGCCGACCGCAGTGTCGTTGGCAGTCTCCCTGCGGTGACTGCCGCCGCCATGCCACAGGCGAACGAAGCGGATGCAGTGTGGCTCAGCGCGATTGGCAACACCGCTCGGCGGACCACTGAGGCACCTGCTGGCCAACAGCTTGTGCCTTGGGACGTTCCCGGCTGGCAAGGCTATCTCGATGCATTCAAGGAACTGCAGCGTGACCCACAGAACCGGGCACTGCGAATGTACTTCGGGCTGCCACTTAGCGGCCGAGACAATGTCATCGTCAAGTTCTCTGGTGGCCGCAGCGCCCCGCGCTGGCTAGGCTGGCGTAACGGCTCGTACACGCAAGCTGAAACAGCGCACTTCAAGATTTACTCACACGCCGACGCTGCGACCACTCGCAAAGTTGCCGCTGACCTGGAACGCACGTACTGGATTTGGACTCAAGTGTTCTTCCCGCTCTGGGAAGGACGCCAGCAGGTCTCGGTGCATTTCAAAGACGTTAACCCTGCCGACTTCGCATCCGGTGACGGCATGAAAGTCTCCGAGCACTTGGCAGCGCGTCGCGCCCGGGTCTCCTCGCGAACCAAACTGCGTGTCGTACTGCTTCAAGACGCGGCGGACTATGTCAAGACATTGGGTGATTCGATTCCGGGCATCGAGCGATCAACGGGCTTCTACAGCGACCAAAACCGCACCTCGTTTTTCTATCCCACTGAAACCATCGACGGACAAGCCACTCGACGGCATGAATTGGTGCATCAGCTCTTTCGTGAAGCAACCCGCAGCGAGCTGACCATCGATTCGCCTGGGCAATCCAGCGACTTTTGGATCATTGAAGGGATCGCCGGTTGGTTCGAATCCTTGCACATCGACTCTGGGGTCGCCACCATCGGTGGCTGGGACAGCCCCAGACTGCAATTCGCCAGGCATCGCATCTTTGGTCGACAGCAAATCGTGCCGCTTTCAGAACTGCGTCCGGACAACATGCAACGGGCGCAACAGCGAGGTGATTTGGCAGCGTTCTATGCCTACGCCATTGCCTACACTCACTTGATGATGGACGGACACTCGGTTACAGATCGACGGTGGATTTATCAACTGCTTGCCAAGCAATACAAGATCCAGACCGATCTGCCAGCGACGCCAGAGCCCACCATGGTCGAGCAACGCTTGGTTCAGTTTTTGCGGATTGATGATCAACGGGTCACCGCCAATCCGATCACCAGACCTTGGTTGAACTTATGCTTCAACGGCACCCAGGTCACGTCAACGGGCTTGGCGACCATTGATCCATCCAACCAAGCCCGCTGGCTGGATCTAACGGGAACCGGAGCGAGTAACGCGGACCTGTTTCGCTTGGCTCCGCAACCGACTTCTGTCGGCCAGCTCTCTTTGGAACGAACCACCGTCGACGATCAAGCGGCGCCATGGTTTGCCAAGGCCAAGAACCTGACGGAGTTGGACATTAGCAACACTCGCTGCGGTGACAAAACGGTGTCAACCCTGGCCGGGATGCAGGCACTGCGGACACTGTGGCTGACGGGATCGGCAATCACTGATCGTTCGCTTTCGGTCATCAACCGATTGCCCGCCATCGAATCCATTGACCTGCAACGCACTGAGGTTTCACCGCGAGGCCTGCAATCGCTGAAAGCCGCGCACCCGAACTGGAAGATCAATCCCTTATGAGCCTGCCTCGCTTTCAGTCCGTTCAACAACAATTCGCTCGCCGCCGCATCGACAATCTTCAGCAAACTCTGGCGGAACAACTGCAACACCATCCGGCCATCGATGCCGTCACAGCTGGCGACCAAGTCGGCATCGCAGTGGGCAGTCGCGGCATCGATCGCATTGACCAATGTGTGTCCGCCATCGTCAAGACGATCATCGCCCAAGGCGGCGAGCCCTTCGTGGTGCCCGCGATGGGCAGCCATGGAGGAGCCACTGCGGAGGGTCAAATCGATGTGCTCAAATCACTTGGCGTGAGCGAACAAAGCGTTGGCTGCCCGATTCGATCCTCGATGGAAACCGTGCATTTAGGCGACGGCCCGCATGGACTGTCCCTGTATTTTGACAAACACGCCGCGGCGGCCGATCAGCTGATTCTGATCAACCGTGTCAAACCACACACGCGTCTGACAGGAGCTGTCCAAAGTGGTTTGTGCAAAATGTTGATGATCGGTTTGGGCAAACATCGCGGTGCCATTGCCTTTCACCCGACCTTTGCTTCCTTCGATTATCAGTTGGAAAAGATCACTCCCCAGTTGATTCCCAACATTTTGTCTCAGACTCCCGTCACACTTGGAATCGCGCTGGTCGAAGACGCCTTTGATCAAGTCGGTCACATCGAATTGATCGAGCCGCAGGATTGGCTCCAACGCGAGCCCCAGCTGTTACAGCAAGCGATGGACTGGATGCCCCGACTACCGTTTCCAGAACTGGACTTGCTGATCGTGGATCAGATCGGCAAAGAGATCAGCGGGACGGGGATGGACACCAATGTGATTGGTCGCAAGTGGCACGACAAAATGGCTGGCCCTGATGAACAACCACGCATCCATGAGATCTATGTCCGCAGTTTGACATCAAAAACAGCTGGCAATGCGTCGGGAATCGGGATCGCCGAATACACGCATCGCTGGGTTGCCGAGGCCTATGACTTACAAAAAACGCGTGTCAACTGCATTACCGCTGGCCACGCCACCGCCGCCGCCATGCCCGTCTGGTTCGACAACGATCGTGACGTCTTCCAAGCCGTTATGCAGCAAAGTGGCAAGCCTGCCGAACAGCTCAAATGGGCTCGAATCAAAGACACACTGCATTTGGACCAATTTTCCTGTAGTGAGGCGTGTTTGATTGCCCCACGCGAACCCGCCGATCCCAGCGCTCTCTCAGAACAAGTCACCGCAACATTCCAGGCCCTCGATGAACCCCGTGAGCTAACCTTTGACGACCAAGGCAATTTAAATTAATGGACTTGATCCCAATCTGAGCTTGCCGAGACGCGAGCTCGGTCGAAGAATAGCGGCTCCAACGTGCTGCCCAGCCACGGACCGCCCAACCACGGACTCCCCAACAGATCATGTCGGAAAACACGCGCACCGATTCTGAATCCTCCTCACCGTCGTCTCCGGATGCAACTCCAACGCTGGATCAGTTAGGAGCGATCGACGGGCAATTGGCTGACCTGATCAAACAACGTGAGCAGATCGTCAGCCAACTGGCCGCTGCAGATCAGCTGCCAACTGCCATGCAAGAGAAGGCGGCACTGGGCTTGGTGTTGAACCAAACCTCGGGCGAACCAACACCGCCCGCCCAGGCCTGCAATGACTCACTGTGGCAGACGCTCCTGCACATCGCCAGTCATTGCCGAGATCAGATCAACGACACCTCGGTGAGTTTCCTGGGCCCGAAGTACAGCTACAGCCACCTGGCCGCAGTCAAGTTCTTTGGCGAAGCGGCTCCACTGGCTCCCGTCACCAGCATCGCAGCGGTCTTCGATGCCGTGCATCGCGGCGACGCCAAGTACGGCCTTGTCCCGATTGAAAACAGCACCGATGGTCGAATCGTTGACACGTTGGGGATGTTTGTTCGCCGGCACATGCAAATCTGTGGCGAAGTCCTGCTACCGATCCACCACAATTTGCTCGCTAGCGGCACACGAGATCAGATCACAGAGATTCACAGCAAGCCGCAAGCGTTATCACAGTGCCGCCAGTGGCTAGCAGCCAACTTTCCCGCTGCAAAATTGATCGAAGTCGGCAGCACCACCGCAGCCGCAGAATCTGCTGCTCAAGATCCCAGCATCGCAGCGGTGGCCAGTTTACCCGCTGGCCGAGCTTATGGCTTGCAAGCGATCAACCAGAACATCGAAGACAATCGCGACAACGTCACGCGGTTTGCCGTGCTAGGACGCGAGCAACCACAGCCCACGGGCACCGACAAAACCTCGCTCCTCTTGCAAGTCGCTCACCGGCCGGGTGCGTTGGCCGACGTGATGAAGATCTTCCAACAGGCTGAACTCAATCTGACCTGGATCGAATCATTCCCAATGCCGGGTTCAAGAAACGAGTATCTCTTCTTTGTTGAATTCAGCGGGCATCGAGACCAGCCGTCAGTGCAAACAGCGGTCGCACAGCTGGGCACGATCACTCATCGACTGGAGATCCTAGGCTCTTATCCCGTGGCAAGCTAATCGCCGTGGTAAGCACTGCGAATCACCGGGACAACAACCGCCGCCAACTCTCTGGTCAGCGATGCGTCCGAACGCCCCCTGACCACGGCAATCGGATCAGGAACCGTTAAATCGCCAGCGCTGCGTCGCTGTCTTGGTCGGATTCCTGTCCGGCGGCTTTGGCAGCCTGCACAGCACGACTTGTCTGGCCTACTAGGCAGAGCAACTCGCCGGCCAATTGATCGATGTCCGCAGCGGTTCGCAGCGTTTCACTGGAATCGGTGTCGGTTGCTTTGGCTCGATCGGCAACCAAGCCGATTCCATTGACGATCTCGCCACTGCCATGAACAAATCCATCGATCGCGCGAGTGATTTCACTGGTCATCGCTGACTGTTCTTGGACAGCCGATGCAATGGAGCTTTGGCGTTCGTTGATTTCGCCAATCACATTCGAAACTCGGTTGATCGCCGCGACAGCTTCGGAAGTTCCTGCTTGAATCGCCTCAATGGACACGACAATATGTTTGGTCGCTTTGCTAGTTTCAAAAGCCAATTCCTTGACTTCGTTGGCGACAACAGCAAAGCCTTTGCCTGCTTCGCCGGCACGAGCGGCTTCAATGGTCGCATTGAGTGCCAACAAGTTTGTCTGTTCAGCGATGGAGTGGATGCTCTTGATTAGCTCGCCGATCTGATTGGCGTTGCCGTTGAGCTCATTGATCACCGTACCGCTTTGTTTTGCAGCCAGAACCGCGTTGCCAGCGATTTCCACCGCTGTCGTCGTGTTGGTCGAGATCTCGCGAATACTGAGATCCAGCTGTTCCACCGCAGACCCCAACGCGGAAGCATTTTCAGACAATTCATTAGAAGTCAGGCCCACCATCCGTGCTTGTTCGGCAGTCTCTGATGCAGACGAACTCAGTCGCAGACCGAGTTTCTGTAAACGTTCGTTGGACATGCGTTTAAGATTCAGTGCCGAGTGACGCAGCGGCGAAGTGATACTGCGGCGCATGGCGGTCGAAGCGATACAGGAAAGCAGGATGATCAGCATCGTTCCACCGACGATCATGTACCAAGCGGCGTTTGCGCCTCGAAAAGCCTTTTGCTTGCGTTTCGCCATCAGCTCGCGTTCACGACCGGCAAAGGTCTCGATCTGGTCACGAAACGTGTCAAAGTACATCTTGCCCTTGGCCTGTGCAACCAAGTCGGCCATATCGTCCATCGTCTGAGAATCACCGATCTTTCGACGAAGGTCGATCATCGGCTCAGTGACATTCTGAATCCACTGCTCGATGGTTCCTGTAAGCGCTTTCACTTGAGCGACCTGCTGCGGATTGTCTTTGACGGTTTGTTGCAGTTGATTGCTTTGCTTTGCGAAGGCGGCTTGACCCGCTTGGTAGGGTTCCAGAAACGTCTCTTTACCGGCCAGCAGATAACCTCGCATGCCGGTCTCCATGTCGACCGCAGACGCCAACAACTGACTGGCTTCACCGATCACACGATAGGTCTGCTGAACCCCCAAATCAGAATCGCTCATCAAGTCCACACACCGTCCAATTTGGGCTGTCGCTTGACGGCTTTCTTGCTGTCGTTTGGAGAGCCGATTTGACTCGCGCTGAATCAATGTTGCGATCTGTTGTCGGCAGGTTTGCAGGTAGCCGCTCTCCGAATCAGGCTGCGTTTCAAAGCTCAATTTACTGCGTGGACCTGCGGCCCGTACCGACGCAATGGCTGGATCGGCTACCTTCGCTTGCCACTGCCGAACGTTCTCGGTCATCTCATCGAGCAAACGGACTTGCTGCGGATGATCAGCCAGCGTCTTTTTTAACGTCTGTGCCTTTTCGTAAAACGCACGAGCTCCTTTGCGATAGGGTGCAAGAGCGTTGCTTTGTCCGGTTAGCAAAAAGCCCCGCATGCCAAGCTGCATGTCGACTGCAGACGCAAGGATCTCCTGGGCATCAACGATCACCGTGTAGCTCTGTGACACCCAGGCATTCGCCCGATCGATGGTCTTCAAGGATTCAATCGCAGTCTGACGCGCTTCCTGAGAAGCCACTTTCCGTTGCTCTAGTCGTCGCCGTTCCTGGTCGCTGAAGACGAAAACTTGATCGCGAAAACGATCGAAATAGTCTTTGCCGCGAGCTTGTGCAACCAATCTTGCCAAGTCATTCATGGTCTGCCCATGACCAATGGACTGGCGCAGTTCGATGGCGGGTTTGGAAACCAACGTTTGCCAGTGCTGAATCGTCTGGTCGATTTCACCGAGCAATTCAACTTGCGGCGGATTATCGCTAACAGTCTGTTTGAGTGCCGCAACCCGCTGTGTAAATTCATCCGCTCCATGGTGATACGGATCCAAAAACTCCTCTTTGCCAGCCAGCAAATAGCCTCGCATTCCAGCTTCCATGTCGACTGCAGAAGACTCAATGTTTTCGGCTTCGGCAATCACTTCATGTGTATGCTCCACCCAAGCATTGGCATCGATCATGTCGTCCACCGCACGAATGCAGACAAAGGCGACGGCAATCGACACAACGGTCAAAGCGATCGGGATGAATCTTCCCAAACCAATCTTCTTCAAGAACTGCATGTTTCGTCTCTTAAGGCAACCCAAAACCAACCCTCTGAGGAGCAGACACCCGATCGCTGGCATGATCACTGGTATCTTTTCCTGGCGTGATCTCACACAGGCTCCCGTCAATGGATAGCTTTCTCATCAAGCCGCGCCATGGAGTTCCGCAGGTACCTGAAACACAATTTCACAATTGAGGGCAAAATCGCTGGTTTCGGGACACAGGGAAGCCTGACCGTTTGCCCATCAAGTCATGTGAACGGACGGATGAACGTTGACAGACAGAACAAGCCGCCTGGCCCAAAGCGAGATCTGCAAAGAGAGTGGGTTTTGCAAAGAGAGCAGCGCAGCGGCCTGAGACTTGGCCGCCGCAATGGCTTGCTATTGGACCACAGCGGTGACGATGCATTTGGCGGACTTGCCACCTTCCAGATTGGTGACGATGCGAACTTCTTGTCCGATCCAATCCTCGGCTTCCCCCGCGTTGAATTTCACTTTCACGAAGTGCAGTTTTTTTTCGCCTTCGGGATATTTGAATTCAAATCGTTCGTCACTGCAGAGGATTTCAGAAATCGCGAACGGCATGTCCGCTCGGACAACCAATCGCTTCTCGACCGTGTCGCCGGGCTTGGCGGTTCCAAAACCCAGTGCCGCCGGTGAAACACTGACTGCCGGTCGTACCCGACCGCGAATCATCAGATCCGTTGTGGGATAATTTGGATCGTTACTCACGAGCGTCAAGACGTGCCGCATATCGCCCTCTGGCATCGATGGCTTGATCGTAACCGTCATGGGGATCTGAACTCGTCCGACCGTTCGAACCGGCTTGCCTAGCTGGACTTGCAAGTGATCACAGTGGCTGCGGACATCGGTGATGTTCCAATTCAAACGCCCATTGTACGTCACTGTCACATTTTCCTTGGCCGATTCGCCGGCGGCGATTTCGCCAACGTTCACCTCGGCCGGATCAAACATCACATCGGTACGAATGAAGCCTTTGACTTTCAAGCGAACTTCGGCGTAATACGGCTTGTCGAAGACCACGGTGATCGTGGCTTCTTTGTGCCCAACAAACGAAGTGGTGTTGAATTTGGCGACAATCGCCGCGGTCTCATGTGTCTTCAGCGTGTCCTTGGTGACCGACGGTATCGTGCAACCACAACTTGATCGCACCGACGCGACATGCACGTCCTCTTCATAGAGGTTCTTGAAATCAAAGTGATATTCACACTTTGCTCCCACCCCGACGGCGTTGAAATCGTGATCCTGGCCGGAAAACATTTCCCCAGCCCAATTTTTGGCAGAGGCAGACTGCGCCGAAGAAGTGTGCACCATGAGCACACCTGCCAAACAAATGGCCAAGCAAGCTTGGAGCGTTCGCAAAGACGCCAACCGAAAACCGGCTTGCGTGTGTTGAACAACGCGATCAATGGGCTGAGAACAACGCCTATTAGCTGGGTAAAGCGAATCGATCATGAGTTCGACCGTTGAGGGACCAATGAACGGGGAGTGACGAAAGACCGAACAACCCATTCTGCCGACTTGAGCAGTCTACAGATTGATCTTTTCGGCAGATTCTTCAAAACTTTCCAGCAATTCTTTTAATCTCTCCATTGGCAAGCCGACAACATTGCTTTCGCTGCCGCCATTGACGATGCGAATCCAATCATTGCCATCTTGGTATCCGAATGCCCCGGCTTTCCCTTCCCAGAGCATGGTTTCAAGATAGTCCGAAATGACCTGATCACTGATCGGCTCCATTTCCAGTTCGGTCTGCACCACCTCGACCAGACAGCGGTGATCGACCGTGGACCAAAGGCAGACGCCGGTGAACACCGAATGTCGTTTGCCACTTAAGGTCCGGAGCATCTCGGCGGCATGCTGTTCGTTTGAGGGTTTTCCCAGAATCTGGCCGTTGACTGAGGCGACCGTATCGGCGGCCAAAATCATCTTGCCTGCGTGCTTCCTGGCGACGTCTTCGGCCTTTCGAAAAGCGTACCTAGCCACAAGCTCGGGAGCCGTTTCTCGGCTGCAGACCCCGCATTCAGCTGAATCGCTAGCAGGATCAATGGAGAATTGATAACCGGCCGCCGACAGCAGTTGTGAGCGGCGTGGTGAACCACTAGCCAGCACCAATGGCAAGCCGAAAGGGATCTCCGCGTTTGGTAAGTTGCCCATCAATGGCAAGTCATCCGAAATCGCCATCGCTTTTCCTCGTTGTCGAATCGTCTGTGATGAGTCACGGGTTGAGTTTGCAAAGAGACAACCATGGACAGCGTCCAGCTTTGTCACTGACTAAACGGTTGTCACTGCCTAAACAGTTGGTCCTGCTAGCGATCGAATGCTAGGGCGTGTGATCCGGTGGCAAGTCAGATGCCTCACCATTTGTCCCTTTGCCAGGCGAGTCACCATCATTGTCATGATTGTCGTTTTGATTCCCTGGTGTCTCGGCGGGGGGATCGTTCACCGCATTGGGCCCTTGGGCGCCTCCGGCCACTGGCCCAGCAGGAAGGCCACCAGTGGGCAGGTTTCCCGGTGGCAGTTGGCCGGGCGCTTGCTGTCCGGGCGCTTGCTGGCCGCGGCGTTGGTCGAGTTGTTTCACCGCGCCCTGGAGCGAATCAAGCAAACGCGGCACCTGTCCGGCAGCCAAGAAGACTCGAGCACTGACGGCGGACTGCGGAAAAAAGCTGGTCAGGAAATCCAATCCAAATTCTGTCGCTCCATGACCAATCATGACGCCGTTTGCATACGTGCCGCTCAACACCTCATCAGGCATCTTCAAGTCGTCATAGATTTCCTGAGGCGTTGGCCGACGAGCGTCGGGGTTGGGCGGTTGCTGAGCCGGTTGCACAGGATCACCAAACCGATTGCGATAGAGATTTAAGTTCGTTTGCAACGCCTCAATCATTTGCGGCATCACATTGAACGGCACCACCACTCGGCAGGCAACCTTTTGCGGTCTGCCGATCGTCTGCAAAAAGTCAATGATGAACTCCGTTGGCCCCGTCATCACGATCGCGCCAGTGCTAAAGTTTCCTGAAGAAACATGATCTGGCACTCGGGCACGCAGGGGAGGGCTCTGTGGCTGCGCCCCTTCGGGAAGTCCAGAAGGCTCAGAACCCGATCCGCCGGGAGGATCAGAAGGTGGAAGAAAATCGTCAGCAGACATCGTGCCATTCGCCAAAGTTAATCGCTATTGAAGAACCAATCCATCGCATGGACCCGCATAGTCTAGCGACCCTGGGATGGGATCGTAACCCAAACGGTCTTCCCGACCGAGAGGCCGCCAATCAGGGCCCAGTTCAAATTCAGGGCCCAGTTCAAATTCAGGGCCCAGTTCAAATCCAGGGCCCAGTTCAAATCCAGGGCCCAGTTCAAATCCAGGGCCCAGTTCAACACCGTGGCATCGTCCTGCCTGGCAAACACCGTCAACCTGACATCCCAATCACTTCGCCGCGCCGCCACAGCCAACGAATCGAGCCTATGATCAGACCAGCCTCTTGGGCGACCTTGATTCGGGTACAATTCGATCTCGGCAGCGCAACCCTTCCTTTCACCCACTGGAACGACCCATGATCAATCCCGCGCAAAACCCGTACACGTCGAGTCTCCCGACCGATCCGTCTGGCAGTCCATTGAATCGGGGTGAAATTGATCAGCTGATTCGCGTCAACCAAATCATTACCTTTGCCTTGGCAAACGGCATCGTGGTCATCACCGCCGTGATGGGCTACCTGTCCTGGAGCAACAACGAGGGAGCGTTCAAGTTTTCCCTTTCCAGTGAAGACATGCTGTTTCCTCTGATTGGTTTTGTGATGGTCGCAGCGACCCTTCCCGTCGGCTTCATTGTCAAACGGGTGATCTTTCAGCAGGCAAAAGAACAAGCCGCTCGGCTGCAAGACGCTTCGTCCACCACAGGCGAAGAGGAGTTAGTGGTCAACAACGAAGTCATGGGCAGAATCGCCACCGGCACGATCATTAGCCAAGCGGCAGCCGAAGGCGGCGCGGTGGCCAATGCGATCTTGATGATGTTGGGCGACAACTTCATCCACTTGATCCCGATCGCCATTGCGTTGCTGGCCGTGATCATCCAAGTGCCAACGTACCATCGAGTCTGCAGTTGGCTTCGCCAGTAAACGGTATGCAGGCCCCGGGACGTGCTTACTGGCTTTCCAACAAACCGGCCACGAGCCGATCATCGCTGGCGGCAATCCAGCGCAAGTCCACAACCAGCTGTTGATCATCGACCGAGACTGCAACTGCTGGCGTGCTGCGCAGCAACCCGTCTGCCCAAGCCTGTGCGGTTCCTTTGGCCGGCCGCAACCGTAACTGGCGTGAAGGAAACTGCCAGCATCCCCGCGCGCTCAGCCGAGCAGCCTGATCAGTGATCTGGCAAGACTCAATGCCGGGGTCGGCCGTCAAGCGAATGGCCAGTCGCTCAGCGCGGCTCCGCAAGTTCTGGACATCCGTCATGGCAAGTACAGTCCAAAGATGGTCTTCTTCAGCAGCCACTGCAGCGAGCACCATCGACGCAATGGCATCGCTGGCTTGCATCGCTGACCAGCAAGGGGTTTGCTGTAGCTGCTCAACCAAACGAGTTTTGCCGACCAGCACGCCACACGCTGGCATGCCAGCGACGACCGTTCCCGCCAACACAACCAGGTCAAAGCCCGCGTCGATCAAATTTGCAACACAGGGAATCTGATTGGCAACCGCAGGAGCATCTGTGGGCAAAGCCCTGACCGTTCCGATGGGACAGATCGCCACTTTTATGAGGTTTTCACCGGCCAACTGATCCAGCATCGACGCCGTCAGCGCTGCACTGCCATCGTCAACGAACGCAACAAGCTGATTGGCTTGAACGGTTAACTCCGCCACGTTAAACGCATCGGCACCGCCGCAGCATGTGACTTGGCATCCAAGAAACGATTCTGGCAACGCCGGCCCTGAAACGGAGTCATCGGTGCCATGGCTTTCAGTGGGCAAGTGGATCGCATGATGACGGTGCATCACGATCCCAGCGGAGGCTAAAGGAGACAGCGCGGCCAAGGCAGCGGGCAAGGAAGCCGCCACCGCAACCGAGTGCTGATTGATGCCAAGTTCCTGCTTCAGGTGCCCATCAATTTGTCGACGCAGATCGGTTAACAAACCATCGCCTTGCAACACCGCATCACCGATCTGCAGCACTTGATCCGCAATCGGCACGCCGCACCCTTGATCAGACAACAGCACGCCAGTGGCGTTGACCATCCGCTGCGCAAACACGGGTCCGTCACCCGTGAATAAGCCTTCGCCCCAGGCGAACTGCGACAGCCAAGCTTTGGCGCTGGAAGCGTTGACCGCCTCTTGAGTGAGATTGACGGCGCCCTGAGCAATCGGGGACGCAGCCTTCACAATGCTATCGATGCCGCGTGAAGCACTTTCTGGCAACTCACGCAACAGCTCGGTCGCCTGGTCGGTCACCTTCTTGATCGTTTCCGGATCACTGGCTTTTTGAGCAACATCTTTGACGCCTTGTCGGATTGCCCGAACGGCCCAGGGAGGAAAACGCATAGGTTGCTGGTACGTGCTAGAGGAAGGAATGCTGAGACAACAGGTTAGTTCGCCCACAAAGACAAGTCTGCCAAAACAAGGACTCGCTGACCAGTACCGTCGTCA
Source organism: Stieleria bergensis (assembly GCA_007745635.1). Lineage (GTDB taxonomy): Bacteria > Planctomycetota > Planctomycetia > Pirellulales > Pirellulaceae > Stieleria > Stieleria bergensis. The sequence continues at coordinate 1,999,405 of CP036272.1, read as the reverse complement.
AAAAGCCCGCCGCCCAAAACCAGTGTCGGCTGCCCGGCGAGGCGGAAACCTCACAACGCCGCCATGCTCGGTCACCCCGACAAGACGCCATGGCATGTGCCAAACGCCAAACGCGAGCGTCATGCACAAAGGTCAAGCACAAACGGGGAAGCCGGGGCGTCTCGCTGGAGTTTTGTCACTCCGATGAGCAGGATTTTGCGGAAGTTATTTATTTCAATTCCACACGAAACTTGGCCATCCACACCGTGTTGAATCATTAGTCACCGCTAATCAAACAAACGCAGTGATCGCACGCCCTGCGAGATCAACCGACCGTTATTTGGAAGATCTCGACTGCGTTTGCGTGACATCGTCAGCTCGAAACCGCTCTTTGAGAGAGGCAATTCCGCCACTCAAACAGGCAACGGACACGACTCCCTTTTCTCCATCAAACGTGCATCCAAACCAGTGGAACTAGAAACCATGAAACGATCTTTCCAAAAACCGGCCAAGCTGCTTCTGTGTGCTGTCACCGCAGCAGCCATGATCCATGGGCCCAATGCGACGGCCACCGCTGACGATGGCGACGGCAAACCGGCGGGCGAATCTCGCGACCGCGTGGACCAGCGGCGTGGGCCCGGTGGACCTGGTGGGCCTCGACCTGATGGTGATCGCCCGGGCTTCCGCGGCGGTCCACGCGATGGCAATGGACCGGGTGGTCCCGGTGGACCAGGTGGCTCTCGAGGACCTGGTGGTCCCGGTGGACCTCGCGGTTTCGGTGGTCCTGGTGGCCCCGGTGGTCCTGGTGGCGACTTCCTGTCGCGACTCCCCATCATCGCCGCACTGGACACCAACAAAGATGGACGTCTCTCGCGTGACGAAATCAGCAACGCCCCGGCAGCCTTGAAGAAGCTGGACAAGAACGGCGACGGCGTGATCGATCAAATGGAAATGCGGCCCCAAATGGGCCAAATGCGTGGACCAGGCGGGGATCGCGGCTTGGGTGGTAACCGCCCCCCGGCTGGCCCTCCACGCGGTGACCGTCCTGATGGACCACGCGGCGATGGACCTCCACGCGGTGACCGTCCCGATGGGCCTCGCGGCGATGGGCCTCCACGCGGTGACCGTCCTGATGGGCCTCGCGGCGATGGACCTCCACGCGGTGCAGGCGACCGGCCTCAAGGACAGCGTGGCGGACCAGAAGCGATGATGCAGCGGATGAAAGACGCCGACAAGAATGGCGACGGCTTCCTGACCGCCGATGAATTGCAGGGCCGCGGCCAACGCATGCTGCAAGTTGGAGACTCCAATGGTGACGGCAAACTAAGCCAAGAAGAAATTCGCACCATGATGCAGCGTTTCATGCAAAACAACGGCCAGCGTCCTGGTGCTGGTCGAGGTGGACGTCCCGGTGCAGGGCAGGATGGCGCGGCCCCTGGTGGCGAGCGTCCACGCCGACCACCTGCACAAAAGTAAGCCCGGCTTCTCTTTCGACAACCGAGCCGATTTCAGTCACCACTGCCCGCCAGCTTCTTTGAAACTGGCGGGCAGTTGTCGTTTTGGGCTCAGGAATTTGCTTACCACCGCTTGCCGGAATCGCCGCTCTGCCCAATAGTGTTGTCTCACGCCGCCTGGCGTGGCACGATCTTCACTGTCGCTCGCATCGCTAATTCGATTTAGGCGGTCAAATTGCAGACTTTGAACCAACGTGCCACCCGCCGAGGCCACCGTGGCCGCAGCCATCAGGTACTGGCAACGGCGTGAGTGTTTGTTTGTTTCAAATTCCTTTCCAGCAAGACCCGGCTGATAACATGAGCGTTCTGGTAACACAGCAAGCCCCCGAATTCAAAGCACAAGCCGTGATGCCCGATGGGCAGTTCAAAGAAGTTTCTCTAAGCGACTATCGCGGCAAGTACGTCGTCCTGTTCTTCTACCCGCTGGACTTCACCTTTGTCTGCCCCACTGAAATCATTGCCTTCAGCGATCGTGAAGGCGACTTCGCAGCCGAAGACGTGCAGATCCTGGGTGTCTCCATCGACAGTCACTTCTCGCACTTGGCCTGGACCAACAGTGCCCGCGACGAAGGCGGCATCGGCAAAATCAGCTACCCCTTGGTCGCTGACTTGAACAAGCAAATCGCGCGTGACTACGACGTCTTGCTTGAAGGTGGTGTGGCGATGCGTGGCTTGTTCCTGATCGACAAAGACGGCATTGTTCGCCATCAAGTCGTCAATGACCTGCCATTGGGCCGAAGCGTTGACGAAGCCCTGCGGATGGTCAAAGCATTGAAGTTCTTTGAAGCCAACGGCGAAGTCTGCCCCGCGAACTGGCAGGAAGGTGCTCGCACCATCAAGCCAACGGTCGACGACAGCAAAGAGTTCTTTAACGCCGAATACTCCGGCTAAGCGATCTCGACGGAAACCGCACTCGCGTCGCCCTCCGGCGGCGCCGTGCTGGTGCCCATGGCTTGAGACCATCATTGCCTCAAGCCCACCATCCATGGACCTCAGCGCTGGGCGCGACGGGTCATCCCAACCATCCATGACGCACCTGTTCCCTCTTTAGATAACCAATTCACGATGTGGCTGATCGCTCCGAACCGACTTGGCTTTGCCGCTTGGCTTCAAGAAAATCAAGTCTGGAAATTTGAAGTGATCGCCAGCGAATCGGGACAGGTTCGCGGCGTCAACATGCACCATCTGGATGACGTCACCCTGCTGACATCATCTGACGATTCTGATCTGCCACCCTTGAAGGAACAGTATGTTCGTGGCAACCAACTGCATTGGTCGTTCCCGCAAAGCGGCGACGCTCAGCCCTTCGGTTTTCGGTTAGTCATTGAACCGGTCTCTCCGTCGGCCAGCAGCGATCACCTGACGTTCCAGTGGCAAGTCAGTGTTGAAACCACGCGACTGGATTCGCACCCGACCTTGGACCTCGTCTTTCCGGGCAACTCAGCCAGCAACCTGACCAAGCACTCCGAGCCACAAGGTGCGATCTTTCAGTTTGATCAGGCAAACGGTCAAACCGCTGCCCTGTTAAGTCCACAGGACGCACCGTTTACCGCCCAGATTGAACCGGCGGCTTCCGAGTCGTCGTTGCGGCTGCGATTGTTTGGTGAATTTCTTGAGAAAGGCGTGATCCGACGCGCGCGTCCGTGGATCAGCCATCGCGCTGCGGCCAGCTCCGACGCGATTGACGCCCACAAATTGCTGCACGCATTGGCGGCCAGCCCGCTGCCCCTGGACTGAAACTCGGGCACCTCTCCTTTCGACGGAATCACAACCGCTGATTTGAGTGCGGAACGTTGGACGCCTGGAATGGTTAAAGTGTCACACGGCCTCGCTCCAGCTTTGCCGAGCTCACGCTTAGAAGCATTGCGGGCAAACCAAGTGTCTGTGCGATGCGTCTTCATTCACTGAATTGGGCCCATTGATCAGAGCTTTCCAAGACAATGCCATCCTGGGTGGCCATTTGTCCAGAAACGACAATCACAGGGAACATACCGGTTATAACGAGACTGCCGGAACCGGTGGATGCTACGTTTGGGCTTACCACCATTGGGGAGACCAGCAGAAAACGGGTCGCCCAGACGACGCATCCGTTCCAGTCCGTTAGTGTTTGCGTAAACTAGATAAACGGAGGAGAACCCTCACGCTTTTCACCCGGTCTAAAACGAGAGTCTTTCGCAGCCAGAATTTGCGTTTTCAAACGGCAAATTCGGGCAGGCGACATCCGCTGCAGACCATGACCTCCAGACGCCTTATCACATCTCTTCGATGACCTCGTCCGTCAACGCCGACATCGCATCAACACACAGCGGCCGAGAAACTCTCTCGCGTCGTGTTTGGCGATGCGCTTTGCAGCACCGATGGTTTCTGCTCGATAGTGCTTTGATGGCGTTGCCAGCCGCACTGTTACTCGTTGCGTTGCTTGTCAATAGCGGGCAGGTCTGCCAAGCGCAACCGCCGAACAACTATCCGCCAGAGGAATTGGTTCGCCCGGCAAAGGAAAGCGGCACCGGACAGCTGCCGATCCGCGGCATCATGTTCTTGGACGCTTCTGGCAATCCAGTTTATTGGCCAGACATGACCTACGAGCGCATTCTAGAGCTCGAAGCCGGCCCGCAGAACCAAACGCGAAACTACATCATCGACAGCGTGCTGATTGACGGAAAAGTCGCTGGCGAAAGCGCGTTGCTGGATGTTCGGATCAAGGTCCGCATCAACGCCACGGGAACGGAATCCATTGAAGTCCCACTGGGGCTGCAAAACTTCCACCGCACCACCGAGCCAACCTTTGCTGGCGACAACAAGCAGGCCAACCGGCTTGCCGTTGCGATTGCCAGCGAAGCGGGGCCGCACACCTTAGTGGCCTCTGTCCCGAAAGATTCAGTGATCGAGCTGCGGATGAAGATGTCCGCTCGTGTGGACCGCACGGCCGGATCAGCCTTGGAGTTCCAGCTGCCCGCGGCTCCCGCAGTGGTCAACGTCCAGACAGAGACCCCTGATGCGATTGGAAAAATCATCGATCGCGACGCGGAGGTGATTCAAAGCAGTCAAGGAAACAAGGGCAACGTCAAGTTCCGTGTCGAGAGCAATGGCGGCCGGTTTACGCTGCAATGGAGTCCTCCTCAAACCGAGCAAACCGTTTCACTGCTTGAATCGGACACCACCGTCTCAGTGCGTTGGAATTCACCCCAGGACCCGATCATCGAAACGGTGCGGATGACGGTCCGTGACTCGAATTCGCCCATCAAAGCGATTGACCTCCAATTGCCCGCCGGTGGCAAGTTGTTAGAACGCCCCAAGCTGCTTCCCAACAGTTCCGCTGCCGCCGACGCCACTGGCACGCCTCTGGAATCAGCCGCCGCTGGCCCCAATCAACCGGAACTGCTTCGGGTCACGATTCCCACAGCGCAACAAAGCCAATTGTTGACAGTGGAATTTCGCTTGGAACTGCCAAGCAATCCCGCATCAACGGGTACACCGCATGAGCTGGCCGCTCCGGTGATCCCCAACGCACTGCGCAATCAAGGCACCCTCGAAATTGAAACCAGCAGCGACTATCGACTGCGCTGGCAGCAGAGCGTGTACGTCAAGAACGTCGCCGTCGCTCGCAGCGATGAAGCCACCGATGTGCGACGCTATGCGTTTGAATATGTTCGCGGGGCTTTTCGATTACCGATCTGGCTAGACGCCACTCGACGTGAATTCCGTGTGACCAGTCACTGCGACGTTGACATGCGTGACACCTATGCCGAACTGACCATGCAGATCTTGTCGACGGGCAATAGCAACTCCGGCCAGTTGATCAGCGTTGACCTTGCCGACTGGCAGCTGCCGAAAATTGAAAACGGTCGCACCGGGGCTCCTGTTTCATGGTACGAATCCGACGGTTTGTTGCACATTGACTTGCCCTACAACGGCATGGAAGAATCATCACCGGTGACGATTCGCACACGGCGCACCTCAGGCGATTCGGCAGAGGCCCCGTCCACCGTCACGCAGCCCGAAACACTGGACGCGCAATTGATTCGGATGACCCTGCCGCGTGTGGTCAATCCAGGTGAGGTGCAAACGCCGATCACACTGCAAGAGAGCACGGCCCGTATCACCAGCCTCGGTCGCCGCGCCTTGGTGGTCGATTTAGAACAATCAAAGAATCTTGAACGCGTCTCATCGACTCAAACGGACAACGACACCTCCAAACGCTTCACGGTCGTTCCACCCGAAGCTGCCGCGACAGTGGTTGGACAGATGGTGCCTCAGCCACCGCGATTGATTCTCAGTGGTGACGCTAGTGTGCAGCTGTTGCCTGGACAAGCCGATGCGTTGACTCTGGAGAGCATTGTCCAGTGGAATCTGATCAGTAAAACAGATCTGGAAGGCCGACTGCGAATAGCGGTCGCAGCCGACCAAGCGATGATCGATGCCTACCAAGCTGGCACCGTTGATCAGTTGCTTCAAGAGCGCCGCTGGCAGGTGAGTCTCGATAATGCGCCCGCACCGATTCGCTTCATGGGCTTGACCAAGCAGACTTCGGCAACAGAAACACCCGCCCTGTCACCAAATCAAACCGCCGCACCTCCACTGCCGATCAATCCGGTCGAATCCCCGCCTGATGCGTCCGCAGATGAATCCACTGGTTCGGCGAACAAGCCCAACGATCAGGCCGCCAGTGCCCCAGCGAACGACACCACCGACCGAGACACCGACTTACCGAAACCGGCAAATGGCGGACCGGACGGAGCAGAGGACGGCCCTGATTCGGCAACCGGTGGACCTGATTCGTCGAGTGCCCCACAGCGACCAGGCCAAGGCGATTCGGTTGACGACGATGCGAACCAAGTCAGCAACGGCACCGATTCCTCCAAGACCACCGCACAGCCAATTGCCAATCCACGTCCCGCACAAGTCGGCGACTGGGTGATCTTGGAAATCATTTCGGACACGCTATCGACTCAGGCCGCCGACATCCGATTTCGGTTTCTGACGCCCGTCGATGCCGCCAGCAATTCAACCACGCTGACCACCTCGATTGCACTTCCATTTCCGACCGTCCAAGACGTGACGCTCGAAGGTGACATGAAGATCCAATTGCGTGGAAGCCAACAGTATGAAATTCGCGGCAACTTCGATTCGCTGAACAATGAAATTCAACTTGAAACACTGCCTCAACAACCGGTGGTGCTGCAGTTGCTGCCGAAAGCATCCAGCAGTAACGAGTTACGGATTGGCAAAACACTGATCCGAACAGCAATCAACGAAGTGGCCCAGCACGATCAAATCATCGCTCAGCTTTCCGGAAGCGGTGAACTTCGAATTGAGCTACGCGATTCAGACGGCACCAAGACGGACGTGCTGATCAACGGCCAGACCGTCCCGACGCAGATCTCCGGCGACGAACTTGTGGTCAACATTCCTGCTGGCCAGGAAAACCAAATCGTTGACATTCGCACCTGGTCCAGTCGCCCGCAGCAAACGCTGTGGGATCCGATTCGCCCACTGGCGTTTCTGGGACATGGTCAAGAAGAAAAATACTGGCAGGTCAGCGTGCCACAGAACCAGCATCTGATTCATGCAGCCGCTTCATCGGAACGAATGATGACGTGGGCGTTTGATCGCTATCACATGGCTCGGCGTCCGCTGATCTCTGAAAGCATGTTGGCCAGCCAAATCATTAGCAGCGCCGGCGCGGTTCCCGAACTGACCGAAATGCCCAAGGGCAATCGCTATTTGTTTGCTGCGATCGACGATCGTCCCATGCAGATGCGAACCGCATCACGCACACTGGTCTGGCTGGTCGTGGCCAGCCTGATCCTATTCGCCACATCGATCCTGACTTACTTTCCTGCCACACGCAATCCACTGGCGTTGATTTTAACGCTGGTGATGCTAGGTGGCATCATCGTCGCGGCGCCCGATGCCGGCGTGATGGCCTCGCAGGTTGCTCTGTTAAGCATCCTGGTCGCAGTCATCATGCTGGCGATTCGCCACCTGACCAACCCGCGTGCCTCGCGAGTGCTGATCAGCACGATTGATGACCGCAAAGAGGGCTCGTCACTGCATGCTCGCAAACTCGATTTGCGTTCGGCCAGCAGCGTGGCGATCACGCACAGTGTCGGAGTCGACGACATTGCCTCCGCACAAAGCGAGGCCACGCCATGACCGTCGCCATCGGTCAGACCTCGCATCCATTGGCGGCAACCCAACCTCGCGCGAACGGGGTCGGAGCCAAAATTCGGCTCGCACTGCTGCTTGGCCTGGCCATCCTCATCAACGTCGCCTGCCTGCCCAGCGCCGCCCATCTCTCCAGTGCCGCCGGTCAGGAACCAGCCAGTCCATCGCCCGCTGTTCCACCTGAAGCGCCGGCCGCTGGGACTCAACCTGCCGCTGTTCCACCCGATGAACAAAGCAAGGACAACGACAGCCAACCCAAACCAAGCTCCGGCGACCGGGGCAGCGATGATCCGAATCAGGATGCTGACAGCAACGACTCTGACAGCCAGCCACCAGCCGCCCAGCCTGCAGCTGCCCAGCCCCCAGCCGCCCAACCTGCAGCGCCAACCGATTCGTTGCCCTTGCCGACGCACACCGCTGATGGACGACCTTTTCGAGCCATCGCGTTCTACTGGTCGCAAATCGTTGAAATCGTCCCCGACGGCTTTGTCCCAGTTTCTCTGCAGCAATTGCGAGAGGCCATTGAGCGTCCCAATCCAACGATTGCGACCCTGCAACAGGCTCGTGTTGTTGACGCATTCTTTGACATTCACCTGAACGAACGACTGGCGACAAGCCAGCAGAGCGAACTGGTCATTGAACATCTTAACGGGCGTCCCTTACGACTGGACCTTGGGCCAACCAACCTTGCTCTCAGTCCCGCCGATGAACTAGAGGGTGTGGAACCGAGACCGGGCTTACCTGGCAACACTGCCCTGAATAACACCGACCTGAGCAACAACCCCCTAAGTGTCCCAGGGCTGGGTTCCAGCAGCCCCCCAGCCACCACAGCCAGTGGATCGACCAAGTTGCGCATCCTTTCGAACCAAGCGGGACACTTGATCGCAGCGATCGATCCGGTCCGATCGGCAGCCCCTGGCGTTCGTTCCGGTGAAACATCCCAGGGACCACCAGCCACATCAAGCGCCGGCTCGACAACGAACAACAGCCTCCAACCACCAAGCACCGACTGGTCGCGATCGACAATCGGCTTCGCCTGGTCACGACGCACCAATCAATTGGGCAAGCGTTCACTGGTAAAGCTACAACTGCCTCGTTCCTCACGCTCGCAGCTCGTCCTTTCGGCGCCCAGCCATTTGCAACTGCGTTCTCGACAAGGAACCTTGACGGAACTCGATCGTCCCCCGGAGCGAGCCAATTGGCGCTCGCGTCCTGATGGCGTGATCTGGTATCAGATGGAAGTGGGCGGTTTAAGCGAGGTTGAGCTTGAAGCGACGGTGCAAACCGCCCGAACATCCTCGCCGGTGATGATGATTCGCCGACAATCTCGCCAGTACGATGTCGATCTTGCCAGCATCACATGGAAGCATCAATTGACCGTCGACCTGTCAGCCGACGTCGATCGTTTGCAGTTTCGCGTGCCTGACGAAACAGTGACAGGCATTCGAATCAATTCGATCCTGTATCCCTTCGAGATCGTTCGCGATGATCCGCAGCAACCGCGACTGGAGATCATGCTGCCGGAAGCACTGCGAAAGAGCGCTGACCAACAGACGCCCAACCCCAATCAACTGCTGCGTTTAACAGTCGAAGGTGTCAGTCGTTGGGATCTGCGGAATCAGCTTTGCCAGTTACCCTCAGTCACGCCGATCGGTAACAGGGTCTACTGGAGTGAACCTGATTCGCTGGCGACCGTGACCGTTTCAGCGCCACTCCAGATCATTCAGTGGACGCTGCCAAAGCATTGGAAAACGTTGGAATCCAAAACAACCACCGCGGGTGATCAATATCTGACCGCGCGCGGCCCAGCCAGTGGTCCCGCCGTGGAACCGACAACCGGCGATGTGCACGCTTGGTCTAGCCTGTCGTTGGCCTCTCAAGTTGATCGCGTGATCGACCATGCCTGTACCCACTTGCGTTATCAACAGCCGACCGCGAACGAACTGCGTTCAGAAACTCAGATTCGCTATCGAATTGTGTCTCGCTACCAACCGCCGATTCGTGTCGCGCTCAACCCGGCTTGGACCATCGATTCGCTGAGAATCTCTGAGTCGGGTCGTCAGATCCCTGTAGCTCCTGGTAACGAAGGCGTCACCATTTGGCCGACCTCCCAGGAGGCTTCCAGTGAAACGCTGACCTTGGAATTCAATGGTCGCCAGAATCTGACACGCAATCCCGAACAGTTGTTGCCCAACCAGTCCTGGGTGGCTCGACCGCAGGAGCCATCACAGCACTGTTTTGTTGCCTATGAACCACCGGCAAGACGTCGCTGGAACGCAGAAACGGTGATGTTGGCCAATCGAGTTGACGCGGCACAGCTCCCTAAAGGCTGCCTGGACTTCTTGCAACCGAGCGATGAAACGTTGATTGTCAGGGCTCCCCGCGCCGTCTTGCAACGCGTGCGACTGGCTCCGGTAAGCGTTTCGCTGGCGGTCAATTTGCAGCATCGCATTGAAGGCGCACGAGAGCCTCTTTGGGCCGATGATCAGCCCCAGCCAACACTGATTGAAACGATCGTGGTGCGAGCTGACACCTCGGGTCCCATCAATCAGCTGGAGGTCTTAACGGGCAAAACACGGTCCTCAGCCTATGCTTGGTCGCTGCGCCGGAGAGACCAGTCGGCCATCGTTAGTTTGCCTGAATCACAGATCATCCGCCGTCAGATCGATCACGAATCTTCGGAAACGATCAACTTAGACGATCGAGACCTGGATGACTTTGAACTCGTAGGCCGGCGAGCGATCCGAGCGTCTGAACAGATCTCGGTCTCGCTTCCAAGTGTGCTGGGAGCCACCTCTCAGACCGGCCAGTCCTTCATCGCGTCACCCTGGTTTGTGTCCTCCAGCTCGGTCCAGGTTCAAAAAGTCCCGCATGGTCGTTCCGCCAACGACTTGGCCAGGACGGAGAACGAAAAACGTGCCGAGGAATCTGGAACCGACAAAGCACTGGCTGATGAAACCGAAGCCAGCCAACCACCGTCCGGCGAGGATTCAAACGGAACACTGCGTCCCCGTTTCGTGCAACATTTGCAATACAACCCGCAACTGCGTTCGGAGATCGAACTCACCTACCAACGGTTCTCCACTGACCAGTGCGTCGTCTGGAAACAAAACTTAGATATCTTTGCCAGCAATCGTGGCGACGATGAATTCCTCTACTTTGCCGAAGCCTCGTCACAAGCGAATTACGACATCCGTTTTGACACGGATCTGGAACTCATCTCCGCGCAAGTCAACGGCCAAACGGTGTTGCCGCTGGAGAGTCGAGCGGGGTTCGTGCGACTGGAACGTCAGAACCAGACCGACACCATTGTGTTGCGTCTGCGTCGTGAGAAAGAAGCTCATCGATGGCTCTACTGGGCTGGGACACCACAGATCTCGCTAACTGGCAAACTTGTCTCCCAGCGGACGGTCTTTCATGACACTCCAAGCTGTGTCAGCTTGTACCAGGTTTACCCGCCACGGACGGATGCGGACACAGCAACAACGGTGCATGCCGACTCTGGCAACGAGACGTCCGCGCTGGCCAATGGATACGTTTTGTTGATGTCGCGTGACATGGCGATTGGCCTGGCTTGGCTCGGGGCCGGACTGGTCTTTGCATTCGCTTGGGCAATGGCTCGTTGGATGCCGTTGGGTTTCCCGATCTGCTTGCTATGGTTGGTCGCCCTGTGCATTGCCGCGACGCTTTGGTGGGACAGGTCTCAGGAAATCATCGGCCTGCTGGCGATCCCGGTTGCCTGCGGTGCCTTGGTCCAAACCATCGGTGGCAAGAACCAGACTTCCCGCAAACTGCCACAACGATCATCGATCTCGACGCCGACGCAGCCTTCATCCAATCCAGCCAATTCTGCCAACAATGGTTCGGCATCACAGCGGCTGACCAACCAGGGCCCCGCAGCGCTGATGCTGTTGATCAGTTGTCTGCTGATGCCGTCCGGTTCGTTGTCAGCCCAGGAGACGCTGCCAGCGGGAGATCGCAACGGCAGCCCCACCGCGCCACGAGCTGGCGAACAGACCTCACCCGAAAAGCCAGCCGGTGGCCAAGCCAATCGTCGACTGCCAGTGCAAGTCTTGGTTCCGCTGGACAAACAGGCGCAAATCGTAAGCGATAAGGTTTACCTTTCACGGGCAGATCGTGACGAGATCCTGGACCTGAATCGCGACCAAGAACCAGCCTCTGTCAGTTTCCAGAATGCTCAGTATCGTGTTGTGCTGGAAGCTCGCGATTCTGATGCACCGTTTGCCGTCACGGCCCCTGACCAAACAACTGAGCCACTTTTGAACTGCCTGATTGAAGCGACTTATGATCTCGAGCTTTCGCATCGTTCGTCTCAATTGAAGTTACCGGTCGCTGCTGAAAACTTGCGTCGGATCGAAGTCCTGGGCGAAGCTGAACCACAGACGGCTCGATACACCGTCGATGGGCCGCAGCAAGTGACAGCGCTTGTCCCGATCTCCTCTGTGCGATCATTGCAACGACGTCTGCGATTGACCTTTGCTGGCAACACTCAGCAATCGGTGCTTGCTGGGCCCGTTCCAGTCGCCGCCCCGGCCACCGATGAGGCCGCTCAGGCAACCATGTCGCCCAATGAATCCGCCCAGCCAACGTTGGCCGCTCGTCTTGTCCAGATTCAACAACCGATCCCTGTGGTTCATTCGGCCGAGGTTCAAATCGAAGTCCCCAGCGGGATTCAGATCCGTTCGATTGACACCGCCATGGGACGAACACTGCTGCGTCCCGATTTGGGACGCTACCAAGCCGAGCTGGGACCGACCGACCAACTGACGATCACCTGCCAGAACGTTGGCGATCAGCGTTCGACAGTGTTTGTGGCGACGCAGCGAAATTATCGAGTGGTTTGCGGCGCGACTTGGACGACCATTGAATGTGAACTCCGGCTCGACCCTGCGATGAAGATTGGCGACTCGATGGAGCTGATCGTTCTGGGCAAACTCCCTCAGAACATGACCGAAGCCAGCTGGCAAGTCACACCCCTCCGATCGCCTGCCGTCTCCACACCGGAAACCGCGTCCCAAGCGGATTCAAACAGCGGCGGTCCACAGGCAGCGTCAACCCCGACCGACGGCGCCGACACGGAAAACAATGTTCAGGAAAACGGTGATCGTGAAAGCGGTGAGCTGCCGGATCTTGGTGGCATCCTGAAGATCACAAAAGCTTCCAAAGGCAACCCACCGCTGCGATTGATGTGGCAGACCAAGTCGATCTTGAACGCCAACGAATCTGTTTCCGATCCCGCCACCACTTCGATTCCCGAAGTCTTCGTGCCCTCGGCGGCCGACGCGGGACCCACGTACTTTGCGATTGAACATGCCGAGGATCTCAAGATCACCGAACTGATTTCCGACTGGGAACCGGCCACCATGAATGAGTTCCTGTCTCGTTGGCAGGGCTATGCCGGGCGTCCACAGCGGATCATTGCAACCAGCGAGGCTTTTCCGTCCTTGCTGCTCTGGGATTCAACTTCGACAGCGGGTGAAATGGAGCTCCGTCACCAAACGTTTGTCGACCAGTCACTGATTCACTACCAAGTCGGTGGTGAGTTAACCGACCCATCCACCGGCCAGCGTCCGGTGATTTTGAAAGTCCCGCGTGGCTATGAATTAGAACGCTGTGTGATCAACGAAACAGAGCTCGATGCAACGGAATTCGCCTCCAACCGTTCCCAAGCGGGCAAGCCGTATTGGCTGCTCAATCTTGGCGACCGCAGAATCAATGGGCAACTGGATTTTGAACTTCGCTTCGTCCGCGGCTTACCGATCAAAGCCAAGTTTGACCTTCCCCGGGTCTCACTGGACGCCAGTGATTCACGGTCTCAACAGGTCTCGCTGCGCGAGTCCTATCGGGTCACGCGTGGACAATTTGTCTCACTGAAATGGCCTGCGAAGTTCAAGATTTCGACCGATCCAGAGAACGGCGACTGGCACCTCCCGGCTCAACAGCAGAGGGAACTCATGACAGGAAAAGTGCCAGCAGCTCAAATCGATCGTCTGCCCGCGCAATCGCCAGCGATCGTCTTGCAACGCCAAACACAGAACCAATCCTTTAGCACACGCCAGCTGGCACTGATGCAGTATTCGGGAAGTCGCTGGTCGTGCCGAACAGAAATTCTGTATTCGCCGCAACGTGTCCCCAGCTACATTGATCTGAAGCTTCCCACCCGCTGGGCGACCGACCTACAAGTGGAAGGCAGTTCAAACTGGACCAGCAAACGCACACCGGACGATGCGTTCACCATTGTGCGAGTCGCGACAACGACTCCGACCGACAAAGCTGCTGCCGGCAAATCCGTTTCCAGTCTGGTGATCACCGGTTTCTTGGACAACCGCGATGTCAGTCGAGTCAGCGTGCCTGCGGTGGACATCCTTGGACAGGGTCAGCGTGTTCTGTTTGCCGCCGTTCCGAAACAATTGGTCACACAGTCTGTTCTGTGGGTTCCGGAAAATGCGGCCTCGCTGGCGGCGAATCAAGTGGCCAGAACGGGCTTCAAGCAACTGCAACCAGAGGCTCTGGAGCAGTTCGAATACTACACGGTGCGCGACGCCAGCAGCAATTGGTCAATCAAGTTGTCGCCACTGGACAACAAAGACCAACAAGCCACCGTCATCGCCTGTGACGCCAGAGTGATGCTTGGCGAACACGACGCAGTGGTGTACCAACGATTTGACCTTGTCCCCGAAAACTTCAAACAGATCCAACTCTCCCTGCCCGGTGACGCTGCATTGATCGGCGTTTGGGTTGCGGGCCGCCCCGTGGCGATCGATCCCGCCAGCGAAGGGGAACTGTTAAACATTCCCTTGACCTTCAGTCGATTGCCGCAGGCAGTCGAAACAGTTCTCCGCGTCCCCGTTTCAGAACAGAGCACCGCAGACTACTTGGCCCGATTGCCACAACCCCAAGCAGGGCCCACTTGGGTGGCGTACTTCCAAAATCGCCACCCCGGACAAACCCAATCCCTGCTGCCCATTCGCGAATCCGATCGAATCGCGTTCTCCAGTGCGGAGCTGCAACATTTACAGCATGAAATGGCGTTGGAGTTGGCTTCCAGCGCAGTGACCGCGATTGATCGCTCGCGTGACCTGTTAGCGGAGCGCAGCGATGAAGAGGTCCGCGCCTGGTTACTGCCGTGGCTGGGGCGTTACCAAGAGGCCGCTCGACTTGATCGGCACCAATTAAACACTGCCACCTCAATGGCCGAAGCATCATCAAGCGAGACGGCAACCGATCCATCGACTCAACCCGGCGCGGCCACCGAGCCGGAGGCGTCAACCGCAGAGACCGTCACTGCTCCAGCGGAGACCGATGCCTCCGCTTGGGCGGAACTCGATCGCAAACTGCTGTCTATGACCGGGCGATTCGTTCCAGCATCGACCAGACTCCCGATACCGTTGCTGACGGCAAGGCAACTGATCCAGGGCCAACTGGTGGGCGTCGTTCGGCTAGAACACCCCAGCGACGTCGACCGCATTGCCGCTTTGCCGTTGGCAAATCAGCAACTCCAAGGCTTGTTAAACCACGCCATCACCATGATCACCGTTGTATTGGGTGTGATTCTGATCTGGCCCTTCCGCGGTCGCTGGAAGTCCATTCTGTATCACCCTTCGTTTTGGTTAGCCGTGCTGGGGCTGGCTTCGCTGGTGGTCATCCCGGCCCCGATTGGTTTTGTACTCGTGCTGGTTGCCACGACGGTTCCCTGGCTACAACGCAGTGTTTCCGTCACGGGGCCGCGTTCAAAAACCTCGCGCATCATCGCGGCGTCAAACAGCAGTCCTGGCAAACGATAAGTTTCGTCCCGGCCTCGACCATGTCACGATCAGTCGTTCCATGGAATCCGGCAGATTCCCCACTGACCGTTGTTTTCATCGACGGCAATCTCCAACCAGCTCAAAGCATCACCGAACTGCTTGCGAGTTTTATCGCGAACTCGCTCAGCGATGACTTTGGCGATCTCCTCGGCCGTCGTGTTGACCACCGGCAGGATCACACAGTCTTCATTGGGAAACACCCAGCGACGATCTTCAAAGCGTGCCGTGGTTTCCTTGTCATCGCTGGTGACGTGAATCGCAGCATGCTTTTCCGGCAGCAACACATGATGATCCAAGGCAAGCGTTTGCTCCAGAACAGCATCCCGCAATGCAATGAAGTCGACGACATAGCGGTTTTCATCCAGCGGTCCAGACACAATGGCCCGCACACCATAGTTATGCCCATGCAAGCGTTCACAAATATTGCCAGCAAAGGTAATGAAGTGTGCCGCACTGAACACAAACTGCTCTTTCGTGACTTCGACGCGAAACTGACTTTCTGTCATCAATACGTTCCTGTAAATGGATGGGGCGGCCCGATCTTGGCACGACACCGAACAACTGGCTGCTAACGTTTTCACGCACTGGAATCAGCCACCGACTGACGTAACAAAACGTACAGTGACGCCGCTAGAAAGTCAGCGGTCGTCCCCGGGTTGATTGCCTTGCCGGTGCCGGCACCTGTTCTTAAGTAACGATCAAACTGGAATCGTTGCTCTAAATCAAAGGGATCGAACTGAGCTCGTTGCTGGACCTCTGTCGCCAACGCGATTCCATACTTTCGCTGGACCAAGGAATCAGGTCGTTGCGCCAACAAACGCAACTGGGCCACAACGATTCCTTCCAGCACATCGTTGGCTTGTTTTATGGCATCATCCAAGACGGGCAAGACGTTTGCGAAAAAGTCGACAAATCCTTGGCTGTAATTCAGCGCAATGCGATCGCGATCGGCAGCCAAACCCATGGCATGAACCAAGTCAGTCGGCGGCGCGTCATTGACATCCATTTCGTCGACTTGGCCCATACCGCCAGGCTGTGCGGCGCTGATGGCTGCATAAAGATTTGCCGCATCATCGGCATTCAGCTGGCTCAAGCAATCTGCGGTCGCCTGTTGCCATGCGGCGGCGTCATGCGTTTTCAAACGGCACTCGGCCTGGTGCAACGGTCCAATCAATAACAAGATGCCAAGATTAACATTGGTTTGGCATTGCTGCATCACAGCCTGCATGGACTGCAAGACCAGACGACTAAAGGGCAGGGCAGTCGCAGATCCAAACTGGGCCGCCGTGACTTCTGCGGCCTGAACAAAGTCTGCAAAACTTAAGTCCGGCTGATTGTTTCCTGGCCAGACATTCCCGGGCTTGGGTGCCGTCGCTTCTAGAACGCAGGCCCAGCGAACCGCGTCGGCCGAGGTTGGACAAACGAATCGCAGGGAATCAAGTGGAGATCGCGTCATAGCGATTTAGAAATTGGTCGATTGCAGAAAAGGTTTCCTGGGGAGCGTCTTCGATCACATAATGACCGGCGTCAGCAATCTCAACCGACGTTGCCTGAGGCCAAACCGATTCGAAGCGTCTCAAGCACTCCGGCCGAAAACACCAGTCCTTCATTCCCCAGACAAGCAGCGAAGGCAGCTCAGCGAGACTCGGCAGCGCGGCCTCTAATGATTCCAAGGTTTGATACGTTAGATGTTTGGGCTGTAAAGGAATATCACGCACGAAGGCATCAATCGCCACGCGGTTGGCCCAACTGTCATAAGGCTTCAACAGCTGTGCGGCGACCTCGGGATCCATTTTGCGTCTGCTCATCGCCATGGTGATGGCACAGCGTGCGAACAGATTCCATCCACGCACTCCCAGCGATCCCAGAACTGGGATTCGGCAGGCGGCAATCCGAGTCGGCATGTAGGGAGGTGGAAATGCCGCCGTGTTCAGTAACATGATGCCAGCAAACCGCTCGCGCAAGGCAACCACTGTCCCCAATCCGATCGCTCCGCCCCAATCATGCGCCAACAAGACCACGCGTTTGAGATCCAAGGCCTCAACCAACTTGATCAAGTTCTGCTGGTGCTGAGCCAACGTGTAAGCATAGTCTTGCTGGGAAGGTTTTTCGCTTTCACCGCAGCCCACATTGTCGACCGCAATCACTCGATGCCGATCAGCAAAGTGCTGAAACACCCCGCGATAGTAATAGCTCCAAGTCGGGTTGCCATGAACACAGAGAATCGTCACCGAGTCATCTTGGTGCGCCGACTGTGGATCAGGCTCACTGACCAATGAATCACGGTATGCCAGCTTCGTTGGCTGGCCTGAGGCAGAGCCGCCGACCGACATCCACTGCGTGGGAATCGAAAAGCCAGCGTCGACGTGAGCGAATTTGGCTGGGGAGTGTTCTTCGTTCTGGGGCATCAACTTTGCCAATCACCCGATGGAAAACGTGGGTGCAATAACAGGACGACCCGCGCGGCCGTCTAAACATGCGGGACGCGACTTAGATGCTTTCAAAGTCTTCAAAATCGTCAAGCTCAACAGCATCGGGGTCGCTTTTACTCTTGCCGGTGCTCAAGCCAAACTCATCACTGATCTCGTCATCAATTTCAATCTCGTAGTCGTCGTCTAACTCTTCGTCGAAATCGTCGTCGAAATCGTCATCGAAGTCATCCTCTTCAATGTCGTCGAACTCATCGAGACTTTCGTCATCGTCCAGGCCATCGTTGAAGCCGCTGTCCTCGTCTTCTTCGAAGCCATCACCGGAATCATCCACATCCCCTTCGTCGCTCTTTTCCTCATCCGCCATGTGGGGCGTGCAGATCAGAGTTTCCGAAGCCAGAGTTTCCGAAGCCAGAGTTTCCGAAGCCAGAGTTTCCGAAGCCAGAGTTTCCGAAGCCAGAGTTTCCGAAGCCAGAGTTTCCGAAGCCAAGCTTTCCAAATGGAGCCCGCCCGAAATCAGCGGCTCTGAAGCTGGCGGAACCCACACCGTCGGCACACCACTTTGGGGCATCCAGAGGTCAGTGGCAATCACTGCCAAGGAAGCCGAAACATGGAGGTTCAAGGCAACCGGGGTAGGACAGTCAAAGGCCGCGGGGACGACTGGAGCAAAACTCATGAATCAAGCCGAATCGGGAAGGAAACAAAGACAAGGCTGCCGAAAGAAATTCTGTCTAGCGAATCGAACGCCCATTTTGATAGGTACGGGGATACCGACAAGCCACCTAACCCCCATTTTTCAGCATTGAATCGGGATCGTCGGGCAGGGTTGACACACCTGGATGAAGCCGATCTGCCAACGCCCGGTCGTCATTCCTCGGTTGCAATGCAACAGAAGTGCGAAAACCCTGCGTTTTTACGGTTAATCTCGGACACAAGCCTCAAAAGGGCAGCGCCATCACAGTGCCCACCGCCATCCCAGTTGCCTGGGCTTGGCGACAGCCTGGTAAAAACATTTTCCTCTGATTGACGTCGATTTCTGGACGATTATCCAGTTCGGGTGAACAAATTCCCGCCGAATCCGTTCTCGCTGGCGTCACTTCGCACTGCAGACGTGGACACCATCACATTCAAGGATGAATCATGAACACCACCTCCAACCCCAGAATGCGACTCGGCCAGTCCGTTAGCAAGCCTTTGCCAGCCATTCTTCCGGCTTCAACAGCTGTTGAAGTGGAATCGACGAGCAGCCGACATCATCGCCGCGATCGCCTCCGCTTGATCGCCGCATGCATGCTGCCGCTGACGATTCTGTTGACCGGTTGTGCACACCATCGCTACGGCCATATTTTGTCTGGACAAGACAAGGATCTGGTAGGAAGTCACGCTGCGGGTGCGGCGACCTGGAACACTCTGGTCGACGATTCGGTGGCCCGGCTACTTGGCAGCTGCCCCCCACCGACCAGCACAGCGGC
The DNA here is from genome assembly GCA_007745635.1 of Stieleria bergensis. Lineage (GTDB taxonomy): Bacteria > Planctomycetota > Planctomycetia > Pirellulales > Pirellulaceae > Stieleria > Stieleria bergensis. The sequence continues at coordinate 1,980,017 of CP036272.1, read as the reverse complement.
ATTCGGAACGGTTTCCCAACTGAGCGATGATCCCGCAACTGTACGTCAAGTCTCCCAGACGATCGGAGACACCACGCTTGACCCGCAGGCTCCACTAGCCAGTGGCATTTCGAACGTTTGCTTCTTGGGTGTCGAAAACGTCAGCGCCGAAGATCTGGGTGACTTCAAAGACCAGATCTTTGAACAGATTGATTCACGCATCAATCGCTCCGGCCAATACCGCGCGATCAGTCGACGCCTGGTCAGTCAAGCACTGAAAGAGACTCGCCAGCGTCCCGAAAGCCTGTTCATTCCCGCCAACCGCGACCAGTTCACAGCCGTGCTAGGGCAATATGGCTCACCGGTCGATTACCTGTTGTACGCTCGCATCACCAGTGGGACCACCGACCGCAACAAGACCACGCAGCGCGATTACTTGCTGACCTTGGAAATGGTCAACGTTCGCACCGGTGAGTACGTGAAAGAATCGGCCAAGCTTCGCAAAGGATACAACAAGAGTCGTGCTGGCAAGTGGTGGAACTGGGGCCCAATGGATCAAGCCGACGGCTGATTCCTCGTCCCCTTTTCATGCAACACGATGTCATTTCATCCATCCGCCGACGGGCAATTGCCTGGGCATTTGGATCCCATGCCCAGGCATTGACTTGAAGACCTGTCCCGCATTGCCGCTGCTGATCTGCCTGCTGATTCCACTGGTCGGTTTGACCGGTGGTTGCAGTGTGCAACGCGCCTCGATTCATCGAGCTCATCAAGCGTTCTATGACGGCGACTTTTCCCGCGCCAAATCGCACCTGCAAGCGATCGGCGATCGGTCTCGCCCAGATCGACACAGCACGGCGCTCGACCTGGCGATGGTTGAACTGACCAGTGGAAACGCGGCCGCGGCAGAGAAGCGTCTGCGCGAACTGCGAGATCACTTTGACCAACACTCCTTACCGGCTCCAATCGACAACACGCTCAGCCTGACGACCGATGACCTGGCCCGGGCTTATCGGATCAATGACTACGAGACCGTTCTGCTCCGGAGCATGCTGGCGATTTGCTCATTGGCAAATGATGGCGTCGACGCGCCCGCTTATTGCCTGCAAGCAACCCGCGCACAGGACACACTCTGGCCCGTCGATGAAGACATTCAAGCGGAAATCAATCAAGCTTCGGCCAGCATGAATCTGACCGACCAAGAAGACGTTCCTGAGAGCGGCGATTTGGTTGATGATCAGGAGCCCCGTCCTGATCAGGAACTTGCTGAACAGCAACAAGTGGAACAAGAGGCCGCTGAGCGTGCCTTGCAAGCCTGGCGTTCGGGACCCAAAGTCGCTCTACCTGCCTATCTACGTGGGACCATGCGAGAAGCCACGCACATGGATTACAGTGACGCCGCACAGGCCTTTCGTTTGGTCAACTACATCCAGCCCAGCTTCATCGCAGCAAACCATGACATCGCCCGCGCCGAACAAGGTGTCCACAGCAAACGTGGACACGGTGTTCTCTGTGTGATCGCATTGGTTGGTCCAGGACCAAGACTTGTTGAGACGCAAGCTCCGACCACGACGGCGTCTCTGCAAATCGCTTCGATGATCTTGCAGTCTAGCCAAGGTGACGTGCAAATCCCCAACCTGGCCTCGGTCCGCGTTCCAACCGTCGAGATCCCCCATAGCGACGTGATGTGCATCGGTGTCAGCGCGTTGTCGCCCGCGACGCGATCAACCTCCCCCGTCCAACTGGTCAATCACGCAAACCAAGAACAAGCCGTCACGCATCAACTCGCAACCCACGAACAGATTCTGGGCGTGACAGAAACGTTGACAGATGTCGGTGCGCTTGCCTTCGCCAAATCGGAGGCCGAAATGCCCTGGACAGTCGCGCGAGCGGTGGCGCGACGTGTGACCAAGGAAGCCGCCGTTCATACCACAACAAAGATGATGGGGCTCGACGGAACACAGGCAAACTTGGCGCATGCCATGCTGTCAACAGCCTGGTCGGCCAGTGAACGCACCGACACGCGCTGCTGGGGATTGCTGCCTCGCGAGTTTCAAGCGCTCAGATCCGAACTACCGGTCGGACAGAATGTGGTGGAACTGGCACCGGTGGATCAAGCTGGCAACGTGATTGGTGATCCCGTTCAACAGACCGTCACGATTCGTGATGGAGAAACTCAGTTCCTGATTGTCACCGCACCGCAGCAAATCCTGTCGGTCGTCAGCACGAGTGATGATCGATCCGGGCCGTAGCAACACGGATTGGCCAATTCATCCGTCCAGCGAATCAACACCTCTAAACAGGCGAGCAGCGCTGACTTGCTTTAGCGCTGACTTGCTTTAGCGCTGACTTACTTTAGCGCTGGCGTCGCGCCTTGATTCGATTCACCACGCGACTGACACCGGGAATCACTCGAGCGGTGATCCCGCACATCAAGGACTCTTCGCGACTGGCAACACGTCCACTGATCGTGACATGGCCTTCGCTCATCTGCTCGCAGACGAAGTCATCGATGTCAACAATGCGATCCAAGGAGGCCTGCACGCGATCGCACAGATCAGTTGATTGCGATTCTTCTTGCAACGTAGTGTGATTAAAGTCAGACAAAGCAAAGCTCCGTAAGTGGCTGACATGAACGCCGGGGAAGGTGGGACCTACCTGTCCCCTGATTTGACTCTTCCCCAACGGCCTCGTTTCAATGCCCCATGCCGCAGGTCGCTCGCTGGCAACGCGAAGAAGGTTTGATATCCAAACGTTCCCATCGCCTGCTGCAGACCAACACCATCAACAGACTACCTTACAACCAGAATGGGGGCGGCCTTTCTTGCCAAATTTTCGCCAAAATCCTGTTCTCAACTCGCTCTTTTTGACCTAAAGCGCGCCGGTTTACAGGCAGTGCACAGCCCCCCTGTGGGAAATTCACTGCACATTAAGCGCCCCCAACGCCGAAAACGTTCAGATGATAAACGGAGCAGCGGAGAAATCTGCCAACCGATGAAGGGGCGTGAAAAGCCGTTTACATGGAGAACGGTTCGTCAACCATGCCATATTGCTTTCGCCCAACGCGCGCGACATTCTGCATGGCGGGCTGTTGAAGACAATCATCGTCGCAGTGGAAATAGACGACGTTTCCGATCACTAGATTGGCACCACCGGGGCCTGTCCCCAACTGCACGACGCTATGCAGCGTGCACTCCATCGCCGCCTGAGCCTGGACCACGCGAGGCACATTCACTTGCACACCATCAATTGCCTCGACACCGCATTGCTCAAACTCACTGACCTCCGGTGGTTCGGGATCACCACTGCGATGCATGACTGCAGCCAGATCGGGTGAGACAACATTGACGATGAATTGGCCCGTTTGCTGAATGTTGCGCAGCGTGTCTTTGGGTTCGCCGTGGTTATTATTGGCGGGGGCAAAACAGAGGGTGGGCGGATTGGCGCCGACGCCACTGAAAAACGAAAACGGGGCAAGATTATCGATCCCGTCTTGGCTTCTGGTAGACACCCAGGCGATCGGCCGAGGCGTAATCAGCTGCACCATCCGCAAGTAAATCTCATGAACCGAAAGTTGGTTGACGTCAAATTCCATCGTTTCGAATCTGGGAGGAATGCACGGGGGCAGAGGTGAATCGGTGACAGGTCAAGTTGCAGTCATCAAAGCCGACAGTGAAGTGCGACAGTGAAGCTTAGCTGGTTTCTGCCAAACGCTGAGTCATCGCTTGATGCAGCGGGCTTGTACTGGAGACACAGAATCGAGGGATCCAATCATCGAATGCCCCTCCGTCGAAATGTGTTAGCTGCGCCCCTGCTTCGCGAGCGATCACGGTACCGGCGGCGGAATCCCAGACGCAAACGTTGGTTGCCCAGTAGGCATCCAGGCGTCCGCATGCAACGTAGCACATGTTCAGCGCGCAAGAGCCTAAACGCCGCAGCGACCGGCAGTCTTCCAGAATGCGTACAAAGCGACGGACTTCAGGTGAATCCCCTTTGACTCCAGCAGGAAAACTGCACGCGATCAGGGAATCAGAAATTTCAGCACAATCACTGGTCTTGATTGCTTGCCCGTTAAGCTGAGCGCCCTGGCCATCGATGGCAGTAAACAATTCATCATGCACGGGATCCAGGATGACTCCCAAACGCATCTTCCCGGCATGATAAAGCCCGATCGAAACGGCAAAGGATTGCAATCGATGAACGTAGTTGACGGTTCCATCCAGAGGGTCAACCACCCAGCAAGGCGGCGCATCCGGATCGCCGTCGCGGACGGCCTTGGGCGGGTCATTCTCGCCTTCCTCTTCACCGACAAAGGCATAACCATCGAAGCCATCAAGCAGGATTTTACGGATCGCTTGCTGGGACGCTAAATCCGCATCGGTCACCAGGTCCTTGGGACCTTTTTCTGACACCTTGCGGTCACTCCAGCGGCTTAACAGTTCTTCAGCACCGGCTCGGGCGGCCGTCACGGCCAATTGCAAATGTTCGTCGTTCACAGGTCTACTTCAAATCTACGCAGTTCTTCCAACCACAAGCGAATATCGTTCACATACTCGGTCGATAACTTACCGATCACCAATTGACGGTGAAACGCCGCTGCGCCGGTGTCAACATGTTCGGCGGCGTCTGCATTAGGGAATCGCAAGTTCGGATCCGGTGCAATCAAGCCTCGGATGAACTTCATCAAGAGTTCGTTACGACTGATTTCGTCGGGCAGCAGCTCGGCCAAACGATCAGGCAACTCGTACTTTGCTTGAATCAAATCAACAAGGCTCTCGGTTTCCGCAAAAATATTGCGTCCACTCATCAGTTCGATCAACACATAACCTGCACTCGCCAAGTCACTACGCGGCGTGGCGCGTTGGTTCTGCAACACCTCAGGCGCAGCGTACATTGGCGTGCACTCGCGTTCCAGGGGTGGGTTCTCAAACTCGATCGCCGATCCCATGTCGATCAGCTTACTATGCCCAGTGCGTTTGAGCATGATATTCGCTGGTTTGATATCACCGTGCACGATGCCTTCGCGGTGCAACGCTGCAAGGGCAGCCAAGACATCGCGGATGATGGCAACGGCCACACCCGCTTTAAAACGCGAAAATTCGGCGCCGCGCGTGATGATGACATCGTTGATGTAGCGGAACCGCTTGTTATCAAGGTGTCGTTGCAAGAGATTCAAGCAGCGAGGTGTGATCAGTTTGCGCAAGTCATAACCATCGACCCACTCCATCATCATGATGCGAATGCGATGTCGTTCAAAGAAGTTCTGGACGGCCAACAAGTTGTCATGCTGAATCAAGGCAACGCGAGCAGCGATTTTCCCGACACGCTTCATCGCTTCTTCGTAAGCGCGTTCGGTCGCGTAATGCTCCGGCGAAAAAATCTTCATCGCGACGGGGACGGTAAAGCCATCGGTCCCGCGAAACTCCGTCAGGTAGACTTCACCTTGCCCACCACGCCCGAGCAGTTTCAGCATGTGATGGTGGCCGGTCCATGACACTTTCTTGCTGCGAACCAGTTGATCGTACCAGCGCACTAAATCAACGCCCCCTTTCGGCCGCTGAACGCCTTCGGGGGTGAGCGTCAAATTGGGATCAAAACGAGTCGTCGATTCCATCAATGTGTACCGGCATCCCGGCCGAGAGGAGTGCTGGGGATGCCAGTTGTCACCCCCCAAAGCCACGAACAATGAACTCTCAATAAACTCTCTGCGCTGCGTTTGTCAAAACGCCATCGATTCACCGGCTAGATTGCCACTGGCCGGTGTTCTCTATCCTAACCACTGCCCCTGCTGCCGAACAGTTGGCAATCACCACAGCATGCCGCTGCGGAGCAAATCGGGGGGGGACTTTTCCATTGTGGCGGGTCACTTTGAGCGATGCCGATTGCTTCGCTTGATCCGATGCATGTCCTCGGTTTGAGTTAACAGGCCCCAATCGAGCTCGCGATCCTGGTTGTACTGTTTCCCCAAGACGAGGGCGATTTTTGCTTTGGCCAGTTCATAGCCCAAATAGAATGCGTGACCAGGATCGACATTATCGGCAATCTCTCTCTGCATCAGGTCGTCAAACAACCGAAACGGATCCTTGTCGCTGAGATGCAACTCTCGCGAAACCACATGCAAGGTCTCGTCGTGGGCAAACAACCGATAGTTATTGTCCTTGATCTCGGCCGCTAAAGCATCCAGCGCTTCGTTGGAAAAGCTGCGTACCCGACGGTCGCGCAGCATGACAAGCTGATCACTTAAGTTCTTTGGCGGCACGCCGCGACGCACCGCATGATGCACCAAACGGCGAGCAATATCGCATTCACGAACACTGCTGCGAGCCCAGTTGATCACCTGAGTGGTTAACACGCTGTCAATCTTGAGCTCCTGGCAGATGCCCATCAACAACAAATTCACACCCGCCGAGTCAACGTCTGACAGCTCGGTGACATTCCCGATCCCCATCATCATCGGCAGTTCAGGGTAGCGTGCACGGACATCCGCGTAACGCACCAAACTGCGGCTAAAACCAAAACCGATCGGTTCCAAAATGGGATCCAATCGCATCGGAACATTCTTTGCCGCCAAGGATTCAATCGTGCGATCCAAACTCTCCAAATCTTCTGGCGAATCGGGAATCACAACGACTTCCTGTCCCCAGTCTGCTGCATGCTGCCAATTGCTGCTGTTGACGCTCAAGACAAGCTGGGCACCACGCTGACACGCTTGTTCGACTTCCCAAGGATCAAAGCTATCCACAGAAACCGCGATGCCTAACTGAGTCAGTTCACTGACAAAGTCTCCGACCTGCTCGAAACGCTCGCCAGGCTGACAACCGAGGTCAATCATGTCGGCGCCGTCAGCCACCAAGCGTTTCGCAATCTGCACGATCTCCGCCAAAGGATGGCGGGGAACATGATTGATTTCAGCAATGATTTTGACGCTGTGCTGATCAAGTGCTGCGGGCTCTGTCACTGCACCAAACAACTGCACCAAGTCGCGACAATCACGCGGGCCGACAACAATGGGCAGCTGTAAGGCGTCGGCCAGCACGCCATTCAAATCCGGACAAAAGCCTGGCAACACGATATGCGTGGTCTGCTCGGGGGGCCGAATCTTGCCCGTCAACCACTTGGCCGTCATCAACGCAGCAACCGTGATGGGCATCACTTCAATGGAATACGAAAACCCATACTGGGACGCCAACGCGGACACATTTTCCTCCAGCGCATGCCGCGCTAACTTGCCCGTGATCAGGTGCAAGTGCAATGGCTTCTCGGCGTTTCGCAGATCGATCATGCCATGCATCTTAGCAAAAAGCCCCTTCAACGGCATTGCCCATCGCCGACCAAATGCAATCAGAATGGATGCGTGAAAACGCGACGCATCGGTTGGCTGGGCTCTGAAGCGAATCCCCAAAGGTACTGCACACTGACAACCATCCGCGTCCCCGTTAATTAGCCTGCAGTGACCACCCACACTGAACCGAAACGGAACACATCATTCTGATCAGCATCATTGTGATCAGCAACGTGGGGACTGCCCGACACATGCCCGTCGGGATTGCCTGATCAACATGCAACGCCAATGCACCACCTGCTCCATGCGATCAACATCACGCGCTGCCATCTAGCACGATCACTTAACTCAGGTATCGGTTGTGCATGCGCGAGAACATGTTTTTTAACGGCAAGAGACATTAGTACTATTGACTGTCTTTGAATAAGACGTACAACTGCACCAGCGAGAGATCCGTGTACGTTAGATTTTTTTGTTTTCGAACAACTTGTGTTTAACGTCGTGGCCGGGATCTCTCGTTTTTTATGCGCCGATGGTTCACCAGCCAGTGAATGGATCCAACCGATGGCCCAACTCACTGATCGGCCTGAACGTCTCACCGCGTCTATGCTTTCCAACCGCTGGCAACGAACGAGTGTTCCCCAACGATGACTTTCGATCGTCAGACCAACTCTGTCAGCGCTGCTGCCAACGAATCTGACATCACAGTGCTTTGGGAGCAGGGCGATGTGATTGCGATCAATAAACCGGCAGGCATCGCCACGCAAGCGCCACCGCAACACCCTTCGCTGGAATCCAAACTCAGGGCACAACTGGATCGACAGGATCGCTACCTGGCCTTTCCACATCGCTTGGATCGCGCGGTCAGCGGCGTGATTTTGGTCGCCCTGAGCAAGAAGAAAGCTCGCTTGTTGTCAGCGCAATTCGAGTCTCGAAAACCTCGCAAAACCTATCAAGCAGTGCTCGCTGGGACGGCGTCGTTGCCGGTGCTATCGGAGGCCGCATTCGCTGACGTGATGCAGTGCGAACCGGCCAGATCGGAAGCCAGATCGGAAGCCAACACGACCGCAACACAACAGCTGTCTCGATGGCAGGACTGGCTGCAAAAGATTCCTGAACAAGCGCGGGTTCAACGCAGCGATGCGACCGCTGAACAAGCCAAAGAAGCCATCACACTTGCGGCCGCCATCGACAGCGAACCATCACGCATCATGCTGGCAGCGTTTGACCCGCCCAGTACTGCTGTGCTGTTGCAGCCGCAAACCGGTCGTATGCATCAATTGCGCGCTCAATCTGCGTTCCGAGGCCACCCCATTGTCGGTGATACGACTTATGGTTTTCCCTACCAGCTGGATGCCAACGGCAACCCGCTTGATCCGCTAGACGCGTCCGGCCCAGAGACGGCCAAACGCATTTTGCTGCACGCATTGCAACTGGGATTCCATGACCCCAGCTCCGGTCGTTGGACGCTGGTACGTGCGCCGTGCCCCTTTTAGAAGCTCTGCATTGAAGCGATGCAAGGGACGTGCCATTGCATCGTTTTTAAGGCATTGGTGCGTGCAAGCACGGCGCCCTTCGATGCGGGGCATTGGTGACCGGAGCACCTCAAATTCGTGCTTCGTCGAAGCCCTCGCTAACACCCTCACTAGCCCAGCGGCTTCGTGAAGCCGAAAGAACTCACTGATCTGCCCCGGGGAGTGGTGCTGCTGGAGAGCGAAATCCGTTACTCTTTAGGGGCCTTTTGCGGTCACTTGGGTGTGATCCGATAGAGTCTGACGTGGGTCGGTTGATGCGGTTGCTTCGGCAGCGTCCTGAATCTTTTCCCGGCTCGCCACGACTTCCCGACTGGCAGGTTGATTCGATTCCTTTAGCTGAGACACAGCCATGACCCGAATCGGTGCGGTTTCCTACCTCAACACCAAGCCATTGATTCACCAGATGCGTGACGCTCTGGGTGATCAAGATTCGTTGTCGCTCAATTTACCCAGTCGGCTTGCCAGCCAGCTGGCTGCCGGCGATTTGGATGTAGCGCTAATCCCCTCGGTAGAGTACTTTCGTGGCCAGAAGTACAGGATTGTCTCTGACGCGGTGATTGCCTGCACTGGGCCCGTGTGGAGCGTTCGCCTGGTCAGCCGCGTGCCCATTCAAAAGATCCGCAGACTGGCACTGGACGAAGGCAGCCGCACCAGCGCAGCACTGGTACGTGTGTTGCTCTGGGAAATCTACGGGCTCAAGCCAGAAACCGTGATGCTGCCGATCGAACAGTCGCCCGATGCAGCCGACGCCGATGGCGTGCTGATCATCGGTGACCGGGCGATGCATCCCGAACACGGGGTCTATGAAGAGATCTGGGATTTAGGCCAGCGATGGAATCAGCACACCGGTTTACCGTTTGTGTTTGCGATGTGGGTCGCTTCGGAGCTTGCGGAAGTGGATCACTTGGTGCCAATTTTTGAGTCCTGCCGCGATTCAGGTCTAGCGGCGGTGGAATCGATTGCCGAAACTCATGCTGCCGCCAACGGCCTGACCAATCACGATCTGCTCCGGTACTTCACCGAAAACCTGCACTTCCGACTCGGCAGCCGCGAACGTCAAGGCCTGGAGCGATTCCGCCGCAGCTGTGACGCCTTGGGTCTCATCCCGCAACCGGCGACTGACAGAGCTTAACGAACAGCGTGACCAGCAAGGCCACACGCCGCCAACTCAATCCACTTCAAAGCAATAGCCCGAACGATTGTAGCCATGATCAAGGACATCCTGAACAAATCCATCCAAGGCGAACGCATCACCGCAGAAGAAGCCCTGCAGCTTCTGCAAAGCCGTGACTTGGCAGCCATCGGTAACGCGGCTCACAAAGTGTCGTTAGCCAAGCACCCCGAGGACTTCCGAACCTACAACATTGATCGCAACATCAACTACACCAACATCTGCACCGCAGTTTGCGATTTCTGTGCCTTCTATCGAGGCCCCAAAAGCGATGAAGGTTACGTGCTGCCGCGCGAAGAACTGTTAAAGAAAGTCGAAGAAACCGCCAACCTCGGCGGCAACCAAATTCTGCTGCAAGGCGGCCTGCATCCAAAGTACAAGCTGGAATGGTACGAAGAGATGCTGCAGGACATTAAAAACGCTTTTCCGCAAATCAACATCCACGGCTTTAGCCCTCCTGAGATTCATCACTTCACCAAGGTCAACAAGCTGCCTTTGGAGGTGGTCTTACAGCGCCTGAAAGACGCCGGCCTGGGCAGCCTGCCAGGCGGTGGTGCGGAGATCCTGGTCGACCGCGTTCGTCATGAAATCACACGCGGCAAAGTCATGACCGACGACTGGCTGAACGTGATGCGAGTCTGGCACCAACTGGGCGGCAATAGCACCGCGACCATGATGTTCGGCCATGTTGAAACCTTGGAAGAACGCATCGAGCACTTGCAGCGAGTCCGCGACCTGCAAGATGAAACCGGAGGCTTTACAGCGTTCATCTGCTGGACCTTCCAGCCTGAGAACACCGAAATGGCAGACACTCAGCCCAAGGGAGCCTTCGAGTACCTCAAGACCCAAGCCGTTTCGCGATTGTTCTTGGACAACGTGCCAAACATTCAAAGCAGCTGGGTGACGCAAGGCTTGAAAGTCGGTCAACTGGCGATGCTGTACGGCGCCAACGACATGGGCAGTTTAATGATCGAAGAAAACGTGGTCGCCGAGGCCGGCACCGTGCACTTCTTGTCGCTTGACCAGATCCGCGACGCGATCACGGAACTGGGATTCCAACCGCGACAACGAGACGTGTTTTACAACTTGGTGTCGGACGAGCTGGAACAAAAAGCAATCGCTGCGAATGGCAAGAGCGAGCCGCGTGATTTGGTCGAATTGGCCGTTTAGGGTAGAATCGTGAAAGTCGCTGGGAGCCAAACCGACCCCTGCGACAGCATCAACGGGTTTGCCACTAATCGATCCAATTGACGGTCAGCGTGAATGTCAACCGAAACGGCCTTTCGTGTCGAACTTGCCTTGTACAACGGTCCTCTGGATCTGTTGCTGTATTTGGCAAGGCGACAAGAGGTGAGTCTCGAAGAATTGGCCCTCTCCAAAATCGTCCAGCAGTACATTGATTACCTTGACCTGCTGAAGGAGTTCGATCTGGCGGACATCGGAGACTTCCTGGACCTGGCCAGCACGCTGATCGAACTGAAAAGCCAACTCGTGCTGCCCAAGGCAGAAGACGAAGAAGAGGCCGAGCAGCACGAAACCATCGACGATCCACAGTCCGAACTGGTCGAACGCCTGCTGCAATACAAAGAGATTCGCGACGCCGCAGGAATCTTGGACGAGATGGCCGAGCGCTGGCAGTCTCGCTATGAGCGGATGAGCGATGACTTGCCGCGACGTCGAATCGATCCCGGCGACCAACCGATCGCCGACTTGGAAATCTGGGACTTGGTGAGCGCCTTTGGGCGCATCATGCGCGAAGCCGCAGGGCCGCCGCGAACGGAAGTCATTTACGATGACACGCCGATCCATGTCTACATGCAAAAGATTCACTACCGCTTGGCCGACGAAGAACGCGTGGCGTTGATCGATCTACTAGACACTGGCGTTCACAAATCGGCCGTCATTGGCTGGTTTCTAGCCACCCTGGAACTCACCCGTCACCACGGAGCGGCAGTCGAAGAAGACGAAGGCGGTGACATTGTCATCGTCCGCACAGAAGATTACGGTGACAACCTGCAAGTGCAAGAAGTAGACAACTATGGCCATAACGGTAAAGTTGCCCACGGCTTGCCCAGCCAACCGCGCTAAGCTTAGGGACTAACCAGCCAATCACTCACCGGCGAAACAGCCGATGATAGACGCAGTCGCTCTCGCGTGGCAACACTCGCGCCCTGGCTGTCTGAATTTACAGTGAGACGGATATTCGCTTGAACATTATCATTTTGCATTGCCACTATCGGCGCGGTGGCGTGACTCAAGTGGTTGAAAACCACGTCGCAGCACTGACCGCAGCGCTGCCCGAGGCCAACCTTTTCCTGGTTTCTGGCCCTCGCGTCGACGGACTTTCCGATTCAACCACCTCACGTGCTCAAGTTGTCTGCATCGATGGACTCGACTACGACACACTGCACGACGACCAGACCAGCGACAACGCAAACCAGCGTGGGCATCGGCTCGCCGACCAGATCCATCACGCATTGGCTTCCCGCGATGTTGATCCGCTGGACACTGATTGCCAGACCATTCTGCACTGGCACAATCATTCGCTCGGCAAGAACGTCGCCATCCCGGTCGCCATCGATCAGCTAACCGAACGTTACCAGTATTCGCAATTACTGCAAATTCATGACTTCGCCGAAGACTTTCGACCCACCAATTTAAGCGAACTAGCAGCCGCTAGTGAAAGTGACGCAGCCGATCCGTTGGCGGCGTTCAACCGATTTTGCTACCCCAGTCGACAAGGCATTCATTACGCCACGCTGACTTCCGGCGACGCAGCCTTGTTGCAGAAACTGGGACTTCCAGAAAATCAGATCCACTGCCTGCCCAACAACGTCACCTTAGGCGATCAAGCCACTCAGTCGCGGTCAGCGGCAAAAGAAAAAGTTGGCCAAGCCATTGGCGTGTCCGGCGATTTCCAATGGTTCCTGTATCCGATCCGAGGCATTCGCCGGAAGAACTTGGGCGAGACTCTGCTGCTGTCCCAGTTATCCAGCGATCAAGCTTACTTTGCCATCACGCTGCCGCCGACAACGAAGATTGAAGCTGATTCCTACGAACGCTGGAAAGCCATCGCCAAGGTTCACGCACCACGGACGGTCTTTGATGCCGGAACGTTCCCCGCGATCTCGTTTCACGACAACATCGCGGCCTCGGATTGTATTCTTTCAACCAGCGTTGCAGAAGGCTTTGGCATGGCGTACCTGGAGCCATGGTTAGCCGACCGCGGCGTGGTGGCTCGCGATTTACCGGGAGTGACTCAAGACTTTCGCCGCAGTGGTTTGGCGTTGGATCGGTTCTATCAAAGCGTTGACATTCCGGGCTCGGGCAAATGGATCACACAATGTCAAGCGCGCACGACCGCGGCCAGACAACAAGCTTGGCGGCAGGTACCGCCCCCGATTCTACAGGGCTCCGGCTCAAGGCGTCACGGGGCGAACACAGAGGGGGCCAAGGCAGAGGGCGCCAAGGCGGCGTCAACGATTGACTTCGCGACCCTGACCACCGGCGACCAGATTGACGTGATCATGCGAATTGATCGCGATCCACTGTTCAAACGCCGCGTTCAAGATGCCAACCAGTCGCTTCTTGATTGGCTGCAACCAGATTTCGAAGCTTCTGCCTTGCGGCACAATCAGCAAATCGTTAGGCAATACTATGGACAGCAAGGTTGCAGCGATCGTCTTTTGCAAGCGTATCGTGAACTTGCTCTCTCCGCCCCCGGCAAACGGAGTCAGCGGATTGATATCAACTGGGGCGTCAGCCTGGCCAACGTGATTTCCCAACATCGAACTTACTTTCCCTGCCGCACCGAATCAACGATCGTTGACTGCGACGACGCATCAAACTGTGACATGCCCAGCACTTGGAACCGAGCCGTCATCGAGAATCGCAGCGAGCTGTTGCCGATCGAAACGGAGCAGCCAGCCAAACTCACCTCGCTGACTGACATCCGCGCGGTGATCTTTGACATCTATGGCACGTTGATCGTCAGCGGTAGCGGCGACGTTGGATCGGCGAACGAGCAGGACCGGGGACAGGCGATCTCGCAGGCGATCACGGCAACCGGAATGAGCCTTGGCACGGGCAGCATGCCCACGATCGACGCTTTGCAGCAACAGATTCGCCAAAGCAACCAGGATCGACAAAGCGATCAGGTCCCCAAACCGGAAGTCGAGATTGTTGACTGCTGGCGTCAGACGCTCGATCAATGCGGCATCACACAGTACTCTGCACGCCAAGTCAACCAGTTGGCCGCTTACTACGAATCACTAGCCAACCCGACCTGGCCCATGCCGGGAGCGGCGACACTGCTCAAGTCGCTGGGGCAAACGGGCCTCAAACTGGGCATCGTCAGCAACGCACAGGGTTTTACCCTGGACTTGATTGAAGAAATTGCTGGGGACTTTGGCTGCGATTCGGTGTTTGATCTCAACTTATGTGTCTTTTCCAACCGCTATCGACAAGCCAAGCCCGGCCCCCGTTTGTTTGACGTATTGTGTGACGAGTTAAGCCGTCAACAGATTGCGCCACACCAAGCGATTTATGTTGGCAACGACCGATTAAACGACGTTTGGGCCGCCAATCAGGCGGGCCTGCGAACAGCTTGGTTTGTCGGTGACCGCCGCAGCATGCGAGATCGGGCGGATGATGCTCGCATGCAAGGCCTACAACAAGACCTCGTGATCACTGATTTGATGCAACTGCAACAGTGCCTCAATGAATGATCCACAACCGTGAACGAGTTGCTGGCAGCGCTGCCGCCAAGTGACACCAACAGAATTACCAGACTTCCTTTCCTTAAAGCACCATTGACCCTGCCATGGGAGTTCAAATCGGATTTGTCGGCACTCGTTTTGCAGGCACGGACGGCGTGTCGCTGGAGAGCGCCAAATGGGCCCAAGTGTTGTGGGACCATCGCCATGTCAGCCATTGGTATTCCGGCCTCAGTGACCGAGACCATGACACGTCGATGGTGGTGCCACACGCTTACTTTGGCCACCCCGACATCGAATGGATCAATCGCCGAGCATTCGGGACGCGAACGCGAACCCCCGATGTGACGCGGCGGATCTATGCGCTCGCCGATTACCTGAAAGGGACCTTGTACGAGTTCACACGGCGCTACGATCTGGATTTGCTGATCGTTCAGAATGCCTTGTGCATCCCGATGAACCTGCCGCTCGGGATCGCCTTGACGCACTTCATCGCTGAAACCGGCTTTCCGACCATCGCGCATCACCATGACTTTTACTGGGAACGAGATCGCTTCAGTGTCTCCGCGGTGACAGACATGTTGTGGATGGCGTTCCCGCCCGCGTTGCCACAGATCCAAAACGTGACCATCAACTCGTTCGCCCAAGAGGATTTGGCTCACCGCCGCGGGGTTTCCAGTATCCTTGTCCCCAATGTTTTGGACTTTGAGACCGAACCACCTGAACCAGATGATTATGCACGTGGTTTTCGCAAATCAATTGGCATGGACGATGACGACATCCTGTTCCTGCAGCCCACCCGTGTCGTGCCTCGCAAAGGCATCGAGCATGCCATTGCTCTGGTTGCAGCTCTGAAGAACGACAAGTGCAAACTGGTGATCTCGCATGCCAGCGGTGACGAAGGCAACGAATACCTTGGCGCCCTGCGTGATTTAGCCGAATCCAGCGGCGTGCACTTGTTGCTCTGTGACCAGCAAGTCGGCGATAAACGCGGCGAAAATGAAGATGGCTCACGGATCTACACGCTCGCGGATGCTTATTCCCAAGCGGACTTCATCACCTATCCGAGTTTGTACGAGGGATTTGGCAACGCGCTGCTCGAAGCGTTCTACTTCCGCAAACCCGTGCTGGTCAATCGCTACTCGATCTACGTCGCGGACATCGAGCCCAAAGGGGCGAAAGTCATTACGATGCAAGGTTACTTAACCAAAGACGTCGTCTCGAAAGTCGAACGAATCATTCAAGATCACGAGTATCGCGAGGCAATGGTCGATTTCAATTACGAGATCGGCAAAGCGTTCTTCAGCTACAGCGTGCTGCGGCGCAAACTGCGTGCGCTGGTGACCAATTTCACCGGGCAAGACAATCTGTAGTCATTGCAGGGCCAGTTCCCACCGGCCGCATCAAGCGAAGCAATGTGATTGGCGGGGGGAACCGTTCCAGCCCAGCAACCGCCCCTCGGCGGCAGGGCACCCGACACCTGCCGATGGTGTGATCCACCATTCTCCAGAGAGGCTAGCCGACACAGGCTGGCAATCTTGCCCAAAGATTAGATTCTCAGCGTCCCTTGCGACCAAAATGATGTTCCTTATTGCCCCCTTCGACCTATACTAAGTCATTGTCTGAAAACCCACGCAAGCTGGGCCGGTCCACCGACTCCACTTGCCCCCCTCCTGTCAATCTTTTTGCAACATGAAAAAAACACCGCAAACTGCTCTGCACCCCTGGCTGCAGCGGCTTGTGTTCGGCGTCCTGGCCGCTGTGATGATGATTCACGGCGTCAATGCTGCGGAGCCATTTGAGTTCAAGAATAACGATGTGGTTGCCATTTTCGGCAACGGACTCGCCGACCGCATGCAACACGATCCTTGGGTCGAATCCGCACTTCAAAGCCACCTGAAAGGCAAGCATGTTAGCTTTCGCAACATGAGCTTCGCAGGCGACATGGTCAATAAACGGCCACGAAACAAAGGCTTCACCAACGACGAAGAGTACCTTCAGCACGTGGCGCCCAGCGTGGTGTTCGTGATGTACGGCTATAACGAGTCTTTTGCTGGCCCCGGCGGTGCAGAAGGCTACCAGAACGAACTGATCAAACTGGTCGAACGCTACGGCAAACTGCGCAAAGAGAAGGGCGTTGATGCTCGCTTTGTGCTGTTCAGCCCGATTGCTTATGAGTTCAACGGCGATCCGAACCTTCCCGATGGCACTCAGCTGAACGCCAACCTGGCCGCCTACACTCAAGCCACGCGGATTGCGGCGGAGAAAGTTGGCGCAACGTTCGTCGACCTCTACTCGCCGACGTTCCAATTGTTTGCGGCCAGCAAAGAGCCTCTGACTCACAACGGAATCCACCTGAACGGTGAAGGCTACAAAGGCTTGGCCGATGTGATTTCCAAAAGCTTGCTCGGCAAGCCCGCTGCGAAAGCCGGTGATTTGGGCCTGATCTACGACACCGTCGAAGCAAAGAACTGGACCTGGCACAACCGTTATCGCGCCACCGACGGCAACGATATTTGGGGTGG
Source organism: Stieleria bergensis (assembly GCA_007745635.1). Taxonomy (GTDB): domain Bacteria; phylum Planctomycetota; class Planctomycetia; order Pirellulales; family Pirellulaceae; genus Stieleria; species Stieleria bergensis. The sequence continues at coordinate 1,962,810 of CP036272.1, read as the reverse complement.
CCGCAGTACATTGACCTTCGTCGATGGCCAAAGCAACGCGGACGTTCTGAAACACGAACTGGTGATGCTGGACGTTATGAGTGCCAACCGCGACAAAGCGATTTGGGCAGCGGCTGAAGGCAAATCCTACAAGGTTGACAACAGCAATGTTCCTCCACCGGTGAAGGTCATCTCAAACGTTGGCGGCGGCAGCAGGAGCTCCAGTGCGGCCAAAGAAGGTAGCGTTGAATACCTGTCACCCCAAGAGAGCGCTGACAAGATCAAAGTTCCCGAAGGTTACGAGCTGAATGTCTTCGCTTCCGAAGAGACCTTCCCCGACTTGGCCAACCCAGTGCAAATGCAAGTCGACGCCAAAGGTCGCTTGTGGGTTGCCAGCTGGAATACCTATCCCAAATGGGAACCGCTCAAGGAGATGAACGACAGCTTGATGATCTTGGAAGACACCGACGGAGACGGTGTTGCCGATAAACGCAAGATCTTTGCCAATGTTCACAACCCCTTGGGATTTGAATTCTGGGGCGGTGGCGTCCTGGTCACCTCTGGCCCCGATTTGATCTTCTTGAAAGACACCGACGGGGACGATGTTGCCGATGTTCGCTTTCCCATCCTGCAAGGCTTGGGCACCAGCGACACTCACCACGCGGCCAATAACTTGGTCATGGGCCCCGACGGAGGCATCTACTGGCAAAGTGGGATCTTCCTGGTGCACAACCACGAAACACCGTGGAAGCAAAACTTGAATATCGGTTCATCGGGGATGTACCGCTTCGATCCACGAACCTTCGTGATCACACCACACGCTGGCAACTCGCCTAACCCGCACGGAACCAGCTTTGATTACTGGGGCTACTGCTACGCCAACGATGGCACCGGCGGCCGTTCGTACCAAGTGCGTCCGGAAGGCAAAGGCTTCAAGATGCACGAGTTGCTGAAGAAAGAATTCCGCCCTGTGGCGGCCAACGCCATCATGTCGTCGGAGCACTTTCCAGAAGAACTGCAACAAGACTTCCTGATCTGTAACACAATCGGTTTCTTGGGCATCAAGCAATACAAACTGGACCGTGAAGGTGACGGTGGCAAACGCAAGCTTGGCCACGTTTGGGGAACCCCCGGCGTGGAACTGCTAAACAGCGCCGACCGTAACTTCCGTCCGACTGACGCTGTGATTGGTGCCGATGGTGCTCTGTATGTTTCTGACTGGTCCAACGCGATCATCGGCCACATGCAGCACAACATTCGCGACCCCAACCGTGACCACTTGCACGGCCGCATTGTGCGTTTGACTGTCAAAGGTCGACCGTTGCAAAAGCCCGTAAAGATCGATGGTCAACCCATCGAGGCGTTGCTTGAAAACCTCAAGCACCCCATCAACGGAGTTCGACACCGTACTCGGGTTGAGCTTAGCAAACACGATTCGAAAGCCGTTGTGGCTGCCGCTCAGAAATGGGCCGCCGAATTCAACCCCGATGACGAAACCGAAGCACACCACTTGCTGGAAGCGCTCTGGGTTCATCAGCAACACAACATCAAGAACGAAGAGATGCTGAACAAGCTTCTCAATTCGAAAGTCAAGCATGCTGTGGTTGCCGCCGAAACGGTCAAGCACTTCTGGTACACCGTCGATGCGACCGGTGCCAGCGGGTTTGCTGCTCCTGCGGAAGTCGAATTCGTCAAGTACGATGCTCCCAAGCGTCTGAGTGCTGCCGACCAAAAGGTCTACGATCTCGGTGCCAAGATCTATCAGCGCGAATCACACTGTGCAACCTGTCACCTTTCTCACGGGAAAGGCAATGGCATCGTTTACCCATCACTGGTTTCCAGCCCTTGGGTCAATGGTAGCGAAGATCGTCTGATCAAAATGGCTCTGCACGGCATGTGGGGTAAGATCACCGTTCACGGTAAAACTTACGACCCGGCTCGTGGCGTTCCTCCGATGACCGCGTTCCGTAACCTGCTGACCGATGAAGAAGTCGCTGCAGTGCTGACCTTTGTTCGCAACACCTGGGGCAACAGTGGTTCAACGATCTCTCCTGAATCCGTCGCACGTGTTCGTGCGGAAACCAAGGATCGCACCACATTCTGGGTTCCAGATGATTTGCTGAAAGAGCACCCATTGGAAGCGGCATTGGTTTTGAAGGACATCGGTATCGATCCGGACAGTTTCTCGAACAAGGAACTGGAAGACAAACTGTTGTCCATCGACCCTGCTGAACTTGCCAGCGTGGCCATGAAGTCCGGTGATGCGGCTCGCGGAAAGAACCTGTTCATGAAGTCCGCTGCTGCCTGTGCTTCCTGTCACTCGCCAGCTCCCGGTGCCGTCCGTATCGGACCTGACCTGGAGAAACTCGCGACCAAGCTTAGCCCAGCCGAATTGGTTGATTCTGTCCTTCGTCCATCGAAACGGATCGACAAAGGCTTTGCTCAGATCACCGTGTTGACCATCGATGGTGAAATCATCACGGGCATGCGAGTTTCCGAGAGCGATGACGAACTGGTGCTTCGTAACTTGGCCAAGCCAGAGCCGATCAAGATCGCTCAAGATGACATCGAACATGTCAAAGAATCGCGCACTTCGCTGATGCCTGCCAACTTGGCTCGCTTGCTGAAGGATCGCCAAGAATTCAATGACTTGCTCAAGTACATCATTGAAGTTCGCACGCGATAACACGAATCGCACGATCAATTGAACCACCCGGCTTTCGAATCCGAAAGCCGGGTTTTTTAATGCGCCAGCGCCTGCCAAATTCAACTCCAGGGCCTTGAATCAGATCAAGATGGGCGGGAAGTCGCATGGCAACGCGCCCACAGGTCCACCAACAGGTAAACTGAAGCCTTCGCTTTTCGTGCCTCCACGCACCGGCCTCTACTCTGACAGGTCGCCTGCCTGTGTGGGCAGCGAACACCTTAAACGGGGACACTCCTTTAAGCCAGATCGCAGCGAAACAACGCCTGGCCTCACCCAGTTGTTGCGGGCACACGCTTTTGTATTGATGAGATCAACCGCATGCTCTGCTTTGAAATCCAATCGAATTCATCGAGCGAATTGCAACTGCCGATCCAAACCGAAACCTGCCTCGCCAACACCATGGCAGTTCACTCCGCTGATCCCAAATGATTGACTGATGATAGAGACACGCCGGAATCAATTCAGCCTAGCGGGCATGATTCTGCTGACCCTCGCCGTGGCTGTTTGGCTATGGATTTTTCGTGAGACCACGGGACGAGAACTGCTCACGTTCTCTGCGATCGCCTTCGCCGCCGGGTTGATCAGCCATGGGGTGTACACGTACTGGCTGCCCTGGCGAATCACAGGCCTGCTGTCTGTGCTGCTGCTCTACAATGGCGGCATTGTTGTGATGCAACTGATCGCATCGGGCGGAAACTTCAAGTTATCCGATAGTGGGGAGCTGATCCTGCAAATCCTGAGACAGCCCATTGAGATGGCATTCTGGGTTCGCACCATGAACGACATTCTGATGCTGACCGTGATCCTACTGGGAACCGTGCTGTTCACTCCCGCACATACGATCCGACAAGAGCTGCCTACCGCCCTGATCACGGCAATGGGCATCGGCCTTTGGTACGCCGTTGGCATCCTGATTTTGACTCACGCCGCATGAGTTCTTTGCCAGCGGCAAGCAAGTCCCATTTCTGACGTTGCCCGTCACCAGTGTCTTGGATGGAACATGCCAACTGGGGCTTCACGGCCACCCGTTGTGGAAGCGTCTATTGCAAAGCATCTGATCAGCGGCGAGCTACTCAATCGAGCATTCTGGGTCCAGCTGCGTGCCTTGATCCCGTGGGGACAGCGACAACTGACAGTGACTTAGCACAGCATATTGACCTTTTCCGTTCTTCCCGATCCAGAGCGTTGCAGGATGCGTCCCACATTCTCGGTAGCGTTTTTCAAGTTGATTGGGGTCCTGCGAAACACCTCGTGTTTTGACGCGCTGTGGATAAACATCCAACGACCGCATCTTCTTTCGCAACCTTCGATCATCGCTGCTTCCCGACCACAACACCGATTCACAGATCGCCAATCCGTTTTGATTCAGTCTGCCAGCGTCTGCTTCAGTTAGCTGATCACTTGTCAAATAGCCTGCCGGGCCGCCCAGCGTGGATGCTTGATAGGCATCGGCAAAGGCCACCGTTAAACCGGCTGCGCGCACCGCAGCATCGGGATCGATCATCCAGCGTTGCACTTGGCTGGCCCGAGGCGCTGGGAGCGACCAATCAGCGGCGGCAAAGACGGCTGGATCCCCGTCGGCTCGCAAAACGATTGCCGATCGCTGTCCAGGGCTTAAAGGCTGACCGACCACTTCGCTGGTCTGATCAAGTGCTGCCCCACAAATTAGCAACTGCTCACGAACACTACCAGACAATGAAATCCACGCTCGATGCAGGGGCAGAGCAGGGCAGTCGACCAATCCGTTGGTCTCCGATTTGGGCAGTTCCGCCGCAGGCGCAAGCTTAATCAACGCCGCCGCCACTCGATCAACGATTTGACAGACCTCTGCCCAAGCCGGCGAGTAGTCCTGTGGCCTGGTGGTACGTTTGCCATCGATTCGTCGATCGGGATCGATGTGCACACCGTCGTTAGGTTGATAATCTTGACTCAGCACATCGTCACAAATCGCTTCCCAGCGTGTCTCGGCAACGGGCTGATTCAGTCGCACATTTTCTTTGAGCATGGCCATCAGCACCGGGTCTCGATCCACGGAATGAACCTGGCCGACGTTCGTCGTGGACGCATTTCGCAGGAGAGCCAATGAATCGCCGCCAATGCCACAGCAAAGGTCCCAGACCCGTTCACAGCTCAGCAACCGAGCTTTCAAATCAGCGACTCTTGCCGGCGTCGCTTGAGCCAGTGATCGAGCCGTTGTCCACCACAGTGATTGCGGATCAGAATGCGTTGCAGAGGCCAGTTTTTGCCTGGCCCGCCATTGCAACTCTGCGGCCTCAGAAACCAAAGCTGCCAACGGGTCCCCGACACGTCCGCGCAATTGCCTGAGCGAGGGCGGATTCCCATCGAACGACTCTCGCAGCAGTGTTTCAGTTTGCTGCAAATCGGCTTGCTGTAAAGGATCAGATGACAAAGCGGATCTCAGCCTGAATTGACGAGGAGTGAAAGCTATTGCAAGGCTTCCTTGAGGGACTGTTTGAGCGCCAGCCTTCTAGCCTGTCCCAGTTTTGTAATTCCCAAGGTGACACCATCATCATGCCGATGCACCGGGATTTTGACCCGTTCGAGTTCGTCAATCAATTCGTCCGCCGGCGCATGATCAGACTTAATGTCAATCTTCACGGCATCGGCCTCGCGCGTGCGAATGGACAGCCGCACCAGTCCGTCGGAATCGACCACGTCGACGCGGTTGTAATCTGCTGATTTGATTTCACCAGCACCCACCAAGCCTTCGATTTGCTGGAACAACCGTCCTGGCAGCTCGATCGGCCACTCGGGCACCTGATCTTCAGCAAATCCCTTATTGGTCGAATGCCAGCGCAATCCCAGGGTTTTCCAGATGGCGGCAACCTCTAGCGGCACACCCGCTGGCAAGGACTGGACGTCAGCTGGCGGCGATGAATCAGGCGTCTGAACTGGCTTAGGCAGCGACTCGGGCTGGGTTTGCTTTTGCGTGGCTTTCCCAGGCTTAGTTTTTGCAGGCTTAGTTTTCGCAGGCTTAACTGGGGTGGGTTTGGCCACTTTCTTGACCGCTGGTGTGTCAGCAATGGGTGCCGCGTTTGCTTTGCTAGCCGACTTGTTTGCTTTGCGAGTCGCCGTCCCCGCTTCCCGCATGGCCTCAGCCAAGAATGGGGCCGTTGCCGATTGGGTCGAACCAACACCTTTGGCGTTCACGGTCGCGACCATCTGTTCGGGCGTTCCCTGGAAGACAATCTCCCCGCCTTGGGCGCCCGCTCCGGGGCCCATGTCGATGATCCAGTCGGCGCATTTGATGACATCCAGGTTATGCTCGATGACGACAACGGTGTTTCCCTGATCCACCAAACGCTGAATCATCATCAGCAGCTTTTCGATGTCCGAAAAATGCAATCCAGTCGTTGGCTCATCCAAGAGATACAGCGTGCTACCGTTGCTTGGACGAGCCAATTCAGCGGCCAAGCGAACGCGTTGTGCTTCCCCGCCACTGAGGGTTGGCCCGGACTGTCCCAATGTCACATAATCCAGCCCGACATCGCAAAGCGTTTTTAGAATGCGAGCGATTCCCCGTTCGGACGCGAACAGTTCCAAGGCTTCGCTGCAGGACATTTCCAGGACTTCGGCAATGTTTTTGCCGTGGTAGCGAACGCCCAGCACCGACTCATTGAAACGTTTCCCACCGCATTCTTCGCAGGGGACACTGACATCGGGTAAGAAGTGCATTTCAATGCGACGCTGCCCGCTGCCCTCACAGGATTCACAACGGCCACCGACCACGTTGGTACTAAAGTGCCGAGCGGTGCGTCGACCTTCGATGGCAGACGGCTGGGTCGCGAACAGATCACGAATGTGGTCGAAAACACCGGTATAGGTTGCCGGATTACTGTTGGGTGTGTTGCCCAAGGAGGACTGATCGACTCGAATCACTTTTCGGAAGTACTGCCAGCCATCGAAGTGCTCGAAGCGCCCGGGCTTTTTGCCCGAGTGTCGATTGTATCGCTTGAAAATCAACCCGAACAAGGTCTTGTCGATCAGCGTGCTTTTGCCGCTGCCACTGGGTCCTGTGACGACGTTCAGCACGCCCATGGGCAACAGCAAGTCGACATTCTGCAGGTTATTTTCACTGGCTTGAAACATTCGCAGAAAATCGACCATTGGCGCCCCGCCGGCTGCGTAAACGGGACGTCGTGATTTCGGCACAGCAATCTGTTTACTGCCATGAATATAGCCAGCGGTCACCGACTGTTCGATCGGCTGGAGAGGATTCTTGGCATCAATCTGTGGCTCCCCTTTGGCAACAATCATGCCACCGAATCGCCCCGATTGAGGGCCAAAATCACAGAGGTAATCACTGGATTCAATCACTTCACGATCATGTTCGACCACCAACAGCGTGTTGCCAAGATCACGCAACTGATGCAGGGCGCGAATCAAGCGGCGATTGTCACGCGGATGCAATCCGATCGTGGGTTCATCCAAGACATACAGCACCCCACAGAGCCCGCTGCCGAGCTGAGCGGCCAAACGAATCCGCTGAGCCTCGCCACCGGAGAGCGTTGCGGCACCTCGATCGAGGGTAAGGTATTCCAGCCCAACGTCATTGAGAAATCTGAGCCGTGCCTGCATCTCGCGTAACACTTCGCCAGCGATCTTTTTCTCGCGGCGATCAAGCTTCCAATCATTGACCGTTTTCAGCAAGCGTCCCAGCGGCATGTGCACCAAATCGGCAACGGTCAATTCTCGGAATCGACTCGCCGCAGCCTCGCCGCGCACGCGTGCTCCGCTACAAGAGCTGCAGGAGATTTTGTCGACGAACTCATTAAGCCGCATGCGCAGCCCAGGCGTTAAACGCGCGGCCTGTTCCAGTGCAGGGTAGAAACCTTTGAACTGAAACCGAAACAACTTTGTCGGCTGGCCTGATTCGGGATTCAAGTCCGAATCACGGACCTCGAACCAGCGATCCCCAAATCCATGAAACAGTTGTCGACGCTGTTGGACGGTCAGGTGGCTAAACGGCACCTCAATGGGAACGCCCGTCTGCCGAGCGAGGGCTCGCAACATGCCAACCGATGCCGCATGCCGAACGCTTGGCCACAGCAACGAGGCGCCGTCGATCAGCGACATCTCCGTCGAACGCATCAAGGCATCTGGATTCGTCCCAACCTGCGTCCCAGTTCCATCGCACTGCTGACACCAACCCAACTGGCTATTGAAGGAAAAGTGATGGGGAGTCAGCAAATCATACGACTCACCGCAAGTACCACAGGCCATGTGTTGACTATGACGAACCAGTTGCCATTCGGCTTCTTCGCGATCGGAATCCACGATGGCGACTTCCAGCACGCCGATGCCGACCGACAGAGCGGTCTCAACGCTGTCACTGATTCGCGAGCGTTCTTCGGCGGTCACCGTGATTCGGTCAACGACCAGCTGCACCGTTTGACGCAAACGCGGATCCAGTGCCGGTGCATTTTGCAAAACCATTGTTTCGCCATCGATGCGAACACGCTGATAACCTTGGGCAATCAGCGACTGCCAGGTTTCTTTGGATGCCTCGCCAGCGGCCACTTCCAGGGGCGCCATCAACATGGCCCGAGTGCGATCCGGCAGTGCCATCACCTTGTCAACGATCTGATCCGGTGTCTGAGTCCCAATCGGCAAGTCACAATTCGGACAGTATCGATCACCGAGCCTCGCCATCAGCAACCGCAAGTAATCGTACACCTCCGTCACCGTTCCCACGGTACTGCGAGAGGAGTGCCCCAAGTTCTTCTGTTCCAACGCCACCGCCGGAGACAACCCATCGATGCGTTCAAACTTGGGTTTCTGAACCTGTCCGACAAACTGACGTGCGTACGAGGACAACGACTCGACATAGCGACGTTGTCCCTCGGCATAGATGGTATCCATCGCCAGGGAACTCTTGCCACTGCCACTGGGACCGCAGAAGACCGTCATGGCGTCGCGAGGAATCTCTGCAGACACGGACTTGAGGTTGTGCTCTGACGCATGCTTGACCACCAAGTGCGTGCGTGACTTTTCGGGTGCGGCTTCGATCTCGGTGGCACGGGTCACCATCGCTTTGCTTTTGCGTTTGGGGCGTTTGATGCCCATTGCTTTGGCCAGCGAAAGCCCTGTGAAGCTGTCCGGATGGCGCGCAACGTCCTCCGGACGCCCTGCCACGACGACTTTCCCGCCACCCTGGCCGCCCTCGGGTCCAAGATCAATCACGTAGTCAGCCGTTTTAATGACGTCCAGATTGTGTTCGACGATCACAACGGTGTTGCCTCGGTCAGCCAGGCCGTCAATCACCTGAAGCAGCATTTCAATGTCAGCAAAATGCAACCCCGTGGTGGGCTCGTCCAACACATACAGCGTGCGACCGGTCTCGCGTTTACTTAACTCGCGCGCCAACTTGATCCGCTGGGCCTCGCCACCGGAGAGCGTCGGCGAGGGCTGACCCAGTTTGAGATACTCCAGCCCCACATCAACCAGTACTTGCAACTTGTCAGCAATCTTGGGGATATTTTTGAAAAGCTTCAGCGCCTGCGAAATGTCCATTTCCAGGACATCGGCAATGGAAGCCTCCTTAAACTTGACCGCGAGTGTTTCGCGGTTGTAACGCTTGCCAGCACAAACGGGACAGGTCACCCAGATATCTGCCAAGAAGTCCATGTCCAACTTATTGGCGCCATTGCCATCACAGGCCGAACAGCGGCCACCGGCGACGTTAAAACTGAACCGCCCGGCCGCATAACCGCGAGTTTTCGAATCGGGCAACTTAGCGTACAGATTGCGAATCTCATCAAAGACTTTGACGTAGGTCGCTGGATTGCTGCGTGGGGTTCGACCAATTGGCGATTGATCGATGGCGATGGTTTTATCAAGGTGTTCGAGGCCTGAGACCGAATCATGCTCGCCAAACTCGCATTCGGCACGATTCAGTTCGCGGCGTAAGGTCGGCTCCAAGATGCCGCTGACGAGCGAACTTTTCCCGCTGCCGGAAACACCGGTCACGCACACGATGCAGGCCAAGGGGAATGTGACATCGATATTCTTCAGATTGTGATGCCGAGCCCCATGAACGGTTAACGCATTGTCCAGATCAATCGTCCGCGGTTCTGCGGGGATCGCAATCTCGCGTTGTCCAGAGAGGAACTGCCCTGTCACGCTTTTTTTGGTACGACCTACTTCGTCGATGTCTCCGACCGCGACCACCTTACCACCACGAACGCCGGGGCCGGGGCCAAAATCCACGATGCGGTCGGCGGCACGCATGGTGTCTTCATCGTGTTCGACAACAATCAAGGTGTTACCAGCGTCGCGCAGGCGAACCAGAGTCTCAATCAAGCGATCATTATCGCGAGCATGCAAGCCAATCGACGGCTCGTCCAAGATATACAAGACGCCCACCAAGCCGCTGCCGATCTGGCCAGCCAAACGAATCCGCTGAGCTTCGCCGCCCGAGAGGGTCGGTGACGTTCGCCCCAAGGTCAGATAGTCCAATCCAACGCCCAGCAAGAACCCCAATCGAGAGCGAACTTCCTTGAGCGCTTCGGCGGCAACAATCTGCTCGACTTTGCCAAGCTTGATGGCTGAAAAGAAATCCGCCAGTTGCTCAATGGATAACTCGCAGAGTCCCGGCAGGGACATCGCCGTGTCAGCGGGAAACTGGTCGCTCGCGGTGGTCAGGGTTGCCGCCCGAGCCTGCGGATTGAGCCGCGCCCCGTTGCAATCGACACAGTCGATCGTTGACATCAGCTTTTCCAGCTGAGCCAACTGCATCTTGTTCTTACTGGTTCGGTACTTTTCGAGCAGTTCAGGAATGATGCCGTCAAAGCTGCCACTGTAGCGGCGTCGCTTGCGACCACCTCGCCAACTGGCCACAAAGGTTTCGTCTGCCCCCCATAGCCAGAGACGTTTGGCCTCCGCTGGCAACGCATCCCAGCGAGTGCCTAGCATGGTGCCGGATTCATAATCCATCCATGTCTCAACAGCCTGAGCGAATGACTTGTAGACCTGTCGGCGTTGCCGGCTAAAGTCTGTCCAGCCGCCGATCACAGCGATCGCGCCCTTGCGAACACTCAGCTTGGGCTCGCTGACCAATTTATCGGGGACAAAGGTGTACAAGTGTCCCAGTCCGTCGCAGGACGGGCACATGCCTTGTGGACTGTTGAACGAATACAATTGCGGGGAGGGCGGCAAAAAGCTTTCGCCACAAGACGAACAGGAGTACTGGGACGAATACAAATCGTCTTCCGCTGGAATCCCCACCGCCATGCTATTGGCTTGGGTCAGAGACACCATCATCGTGGATTCACCGAGCCGCAAGGCGATCTCCACCGCTTCTTGAACTCGGCCAAAATCACGATCGCTTGAGACGATCCGATCAACGACCACTTCCACGTCGTGCCGCCGCGAACGATCTAGCAGCGGAGGTTCGGCAAGCAAAATGGTTTCACCATCCACACGTGCGCGGTTGAAACCCTGCTTGCGCAGATCTTCAAACAAGTCGCGAAACTCACCTTTCTGGCCGCGGACCAAGGGAGCCAAAACCCACAGCGTTTGTTTCGCTGGGCTGGTCATCAACCGAGCGGTGATGGCATCGGCTGGCTGAGCGGTGATGGGGATCTGGCAGTGCGGACAATTATTCGTCGCCACACGAGCATACAGCACGCGCAGGAAGTCATAGATCTCCGTGATCGTGCCGACCGTGCTGCGTGGATTCTTGCTGGTCGATTTCTGCGCAATCGAAATCGAGGGGCTTAAACCACTGACCAAGTCCACGTCCGGCTTGGGCATCTGGCCCATGAATTGCCGCGCATAGTTCGATAAGGACTCGACATAGCGTCGCTGACCTTCAGCAAACAGCGTGTCAAAGGCCATCGACGACTTGCCACTGCCCGAGACGCCGGAAAAACAAATCAATTCCCCGCGAGGCAAGGTGAGATTGACGTCACAAAGATTATGCTCACGCGCACCTTTGACCCGAATTTCGCTTTGAGACATTCCGTTTGAGATCGCGTGTGGGTGGTCCGTAGTTGTTGCGCTCGACACTTTTGCCTGCGATGTGCTGAATTTCATGTGCCCCCTGGGGTGACGCCGTCATTGCACCGCCAGATTTTACCAACTGGTCGAGGGTTTGTCGGCCCGCAATCAAGATGCATTCAGCTGGGAGACAACCTTTTATGGCGTCCCAAGATTCCCCCAGCACGCCACAGCGAAGCGTCTGCAGCACTTTGGTGTCAAGCTTGACGGGCTGATTGGGCTGGCCGATTTAGCTGGCCGATTGGGCGGCATTCGGGATTCCGGCGGTCGCCAGCGGCAGCAACTGTCATTTCCGGCCCCCAGTCGGCGGGAAGCCCAGGAAATCGGAGCGTCGGCAGTTGGAGCAGGGCGTGGACAGAGTATCGTGTCCTATACGACGGACCGATGAACCACCGTGTCTGATGAACCACCGTGTCTGAGTGCCGGTATCCTGTCTTTCAGCACTGACCTCGCATCTCTCAGCACTGACCTCGCATCTCTCAGTACCGTGCAACTGTATTACTTTCTCGCCATCGTGCTCTCATTGGGCTATGGAGCCGCTCCGGCCAGCCACCAGAGCTTCAGCCACGCATTGCTGCTCAGTTGCCTGACGGTGCTGATCTGGTGGGTGATCTGTTTCCTGGCGGTGCGAATCGTAGCCGACTCGATCAACCAAGGTGAAATCTCGACAGAACTTGGCTTTGGCTGGTTCGACAAACAGTTGGTGACTTTTCGCTGGTTTTCGCTTGGATTGATTTTCTTGTGCATCGCGGGCTATGGGTTTGGACGGACGGCAATGCCATTGGCTGGATTAGACGAATCCACGCTTGCCAACGCGGTGCTGCTGATGTTGCCGATGCTGGGCATGGTTGCCGGAGTTTGGGCCAAAGATCATTGGTTCGCGGTCCGGATGGGCTATGCAAAGGCCGGCCTGCGATCGTTTTTGCATAGCATGTGGGTTTCCATGCGCAGCACGATCGGCTGGATCCTGCTGCCGATCGGATTGCTGCTGGCCTGCGTTGACTTCATTGATTTCGTGGCGGCACCTCTGGGCGTTCCGGCGTGGTTGATTTGGACCACAACGCTGGCAGCGGCCTTGTTCGGCATGCCAACGTTGATCCGACGCGTCTTTCCATTGCATCCGTTGGAGCCCCAACTGGCACGTTGGACAGGGGAGATTGTCGTCGCAGCGGGGCTGCCGAACTGCAACGTGATGCTCTGGGACACCGGGGGGCGAATCTACAATGCCATGATTGCTGGTGTCTTTGGCAAGCGGCGAATCATGATGTTAAGCGACCGCCTGGTGAACGATTTGACACGTCCCGAGTTGTCGATGGTGATCTTGCACGAAGCCGCTCATTCCCGCCGTCGCCATGTACCGCTTCGCTTGCTGGCACTGGTTCCCGCCTGGTTACTCGGCTTTGCCACACAGCAATTGATTGACGATCTCGGCGGCACCTCTGGACTGGGACTGTGGGATGAAATGCTGGGGATTTTGGTTGGAATCGTCGCAACAGTCACGATCCTGCGAATCGTCAGCTTTTACTCAGAATACGACGCCGATCGTACAGCTTGCAGAATCGCACCAAAGGTGGCCAGCCAGGTTCGACGAAATCTAGACCAGGCAACCGAGCTGGCAAGCGTTCCCGAAACCTCCGAATTGGCGGGTCGAACGCTGGCAAGTGCATTGCAGAAGGTCGCTGGTTCGGACGAGCAAACGCAGCGTTCAAGCTGGCTTCATCCAGCAATTTGCGACCGAATCACCGCGTTGACCGGAATCCCAGCGGGCTTCACAAACCCGCTCAATGGGTGAATCGGCCGGGAAGAGGCGATCACGACGATGCGCCTCGCCGCAAACGCCTCGTGGTGGCTTCAGCCAGGAAAAATCGCAATTCTTTCCCGTGGTAAACCGAAGGGATTGTACTTGTCTTGACGAATTGCCTATCGTGTAACTGACTTTGAATTTGTCCCCTTACAGATGTGAGCTTAAACATGAAAAAGATCGTTGCTTCGACCTTGGCCATCCTGCTGGTAGCAACCGCCACTGCTTGGGCGGGCGAAGTTGACTTGAAAGAAGTCAAATGCGTGATCGCTCCCAAAGCAGCCTCCGCTGATAAATCCGCCGACTACAAAGACGGCAAAGTCTACTTCTGCTGCGGCGGATGCGCTGGCAAGTTCGCCAAAGACAGCAAGCCTTTCGCGACCAAAGCAAACCACCAACTGGTTGCCACCAAACAGTACGAACAAAAAGGCTGCCCCTTCAGTGGCGGCAAAGTCAATCCGGCAACGTTGGTCAGCGTCGAAGGCACCAAAGTTGGCTTCTGCTGCAACAACTGCAAAGCCAAATTTGACGGCACCAAAGACTCCAAAGCCAAAATGGACTTGGTCTTCAGCGACAAAGCGTTTGACAAAGCGTTCAAGAAAGCCAAGTAAGCTGGCCAAGACCGATCCTCAGATCAATCGACCGCAGCTCATCCAGGGCTGCGGTTTTTTCATGCGCCCGTTTCAGGCTGCGCGAGCACTGCAAGAACGCCCTCGAAGTGCCGCTAGAAAACGCTCCCCTACATGCGGATCGAACCAACTCACGTTGCACACCCACTGCCTCTGCTGGCGGTACGATGTCGCGTTGCTATCCTTAGATCGCTCTCCTAATCAACTCCTCATTTTATTCGCCAACGCCATGTTCGAAGACGTTCTGCGCCAATCGTTTCGCGATTTCCGGCTTTCCCGCGGGGAAAAACGCGACCTCAAGTCGCTGGTCAAACGCTGTGGCCAAGACACGCATCAACTGGCGCTCGCGCGCAGCGAAGCCTTCGAGATGGCTCAAGAAGCAATCAACGAATCCAATCAGCCGGATGTGCTGCGTTGGTTGGAAGAAGTCGTCAAGGCACTCCAGGGCAGTTCGGCCAGCCAGCCTTCGGCTGGCGCTGAAGTCCATTTCAGCCCCGATGATCCATGCGCCGAACGCATCATTCGCATGTTCCAATCCACTCGACGTAACGCAGACATCGCAGTGTTCACGATTACCGACAACCGCATCAGCCGAGCGATCAGCGACGCCCATGATCGAGGCATCAAGATTCGAATCATCTCCGATAACGACAAGTCACAAGATCTGGGTTCGGATATCGAGTCATTGGCGAAGTCCGGGATCGAAGTGCGCGTCGATCAAACCGAGCATCACATGCATCACAAGTACGCCATCTTCGATCATCAACACTTGCTGACCGGAAGCTATAACTGGACACGCAGTGCCTCGCTGCACAATAGCGAGAACTTTCTCATCACCGCCGACGATTACCTGGTCGGTCAGTTTCGCAAAGCCTTTCAGCG
Organism: Stieleria bergensis; assembly: GCA_007745635.1. Taxonomy (GTDB): domain Bacteria; phylum Planctomycetota; class Planctomycetia; order Pirellulales; family Pirellulaceae; genus Stieleria; species Stieleria bergensis. The sequence continues at coordinate 1,947,791 of CP036272.1, read as the reverse complement.
ACTCTGGAACAGCCTGGGTTAGAGTTCAGACTTTCGCAGGGTGCCGTGCTTGCACGGAAAGTTCGATAGGGTGCCGTGAACCCGCGCGGCGCGTTTGATTCCGCTGGCAAGACAACTGACTTGCAGCCCCGAGACCCCAAACGCCTCGGTGTGCTATGCTACAGTGAGATCGCGACTCCTTCAGATGACTGGCAGTGGGCGACATTCGGGACTCACTGCGGGCAAACTGACAATGGTAACGAAGTCTGAGATCATCGACATTCAGTCGCAGATGGCTGAAGACCTGGCGCCGCAGACCGATCGATTGGTTCAGCAAACCATTGACCTTTGCAACCTGAACTCAGACAGTTTCTGTCCACCGAGTCTTGAGCAAACCGCAGCTGCGGTTGATGGGCTGTTTGGTGCACATTTTGAGAGCGTCTCTCACCGTCAACTGCCGGCCACCCCCTGGCTGACGGATCTTGGCGAATTTGAATCCGTTGCACCAGCAAAGATGCTGATCTATCACACGCGGCCATCGGCACCGCTGCAATTCTTGCTGACCGGGCACTACGACACTGTGCACCGGCATGACGGGCCATTCCAAAACTGCAAGATCTCGGGTCACCAGCTGCATGGCCCTGGGACGGCCGACATGAAAGGCGGACTGGTGGTGATGTTAGAAGCCTGCAAAGCGATTAACAACAGTCCGTTAGCGGACCAGATCGGCTTCACGGTGGCGATCTCTCCGGATGAAGAGATCGGCTCACTGGCCTCCGGCCCCGTTTTAACTTCGTTGGCCAAGGACGCCCACTTTGGGCTGACTTTTGAGCCAGCATTGGCCGACGGCACACTCGCAGGAGCACGCAAAGGCAGTGGCAACTTTGCATTGATCCTCCGCGGCAAAAGCACTCACGCCGGCCGCAAATTCTTTGACGGTCGCAACGCAGTGATCGCTGCCTGTGATGCCAGCACACAACTTTCCCAACTGAGTGACGAAGCATTAGGCATCACCGTCAACGTCAGTCGAATCGCTGGCGGTAGCCCCGAAAATGTCGTCCCTGACTTGGCGGTTGTGCGTTTTAATGCGCGAGTCTTCACAACCGAACAAATGAACATCGAGCAACGATTCCAAGGGATTGCCGAGTCGGTTGCCAGCCAACATCAACTTGACGTCACGTTTCAAGGCAGTTTTAGCCGCCCGCCCAAACCGATGACTCCGGACCTGCGAGCGATGTTTGATGTGCTTTGCGAGTGTGGTCAACGTTTGGAGATTCCGATTCAGTACAACGCCACCGGCGGTTGCTGTGAGGGCAACAACCTGGCGGCGGCGGGACTGACCAACATCGATACACTGGGTGTCTGTGGGGCCAACATTCATAGCAACCAGGAATACGCCGACATCAATAGCTTCGTCCCGCGAACACAACTGACGGCATTTTTGATATCCAGCTTGCTTGCCAAGCAAACGCTGCGTTGACGATTGATACCGGACGCCGGTTTGTTCCTTCCCAGACCTTTGAACCGAGGACCGCATCATGCTGTACATTCGCCCAGTTGAACAAAAGGACCTCTCTGGGCTACTGCATTTGGCCAGCATTGCCAGCAAAGGCATCACGTCACTGACCAACGATCGAGACACGTTGCGCGGAAAGATCGAGCGTTCACAAGCGAGCTTTACGCGCGCTCACCCCGATCCCAGCGATTACTTTTTGCTGGTCATGATCGACAGCGAACACGAGCGCGTCATCGGCACTGCTGCGGCCTATGGTCATACGGGGACCGATCAAGCCTTTTATGCGTATCGCTTGATCAAACTGGCACACCATTCCCACTCGCTCAATAAACGCGTGCAGTCAGAGGTCTTGCATCTCAGCAATGACTACACGGACTGCGCCGAAGTTGGCACGCTGTTTTTGGATCCAGAGTATCGCGGCAATGGGCACTGGCTTTCGCGATCACGATACTTGTTGATTGGCCAGCATCTCGATCGCTTCGCCGATCATGTCATTGCCGAGATGCGTGGCTGGATCGACGACGAAAACTACTGTCCCTTCTGGTCAGGACTGGGCGAGCATTTTTTTGAGATGTCGTTTACCGAGGCTGACGCGTTATGCGGCCAAGGCTCCAACCAATTCATCACCGAACTGATGCCCAGGTATCCGATCTACACCTGCCTGTTACCCGAAGATGCCAGACACTTCATCGGCAAACCGCATCGCAACACCGTGCGCGCCGTTGAACTGCTTTACGAAGAAGGCTTTGAGTATGAGCAAATGGTCGACATCTTTGATGGCGGCCCTATCTTGAGAGCCAGAACCAAGGAGATCACCAGTGTTCAATCCGCCGTCCATCGTCAAACCACCAGCGATCCCATCGCCGACGGTGAAACGTCTTCATGGATCGTTTCCAATTGCTCGCTGTATTCCTTTCGTGTGATTCAGGCGAAGCTCTGCAGCAATGACACTGACGTTCAGTTGACTGCGGAACAACGGCAGATGCTGGCCATCCAACCCGGCGACTCCGTCCGGATGATCGCCAAACCCAAGCGTCATACCTCACCCACACAACTGCCCGTCGTTGGCACCGCAGGACAATAAACAAAAGGAATCTCATGAGCCTCTTGATTGACAACCGGTGGACCACAGGTGAAGCGGCACCGATGGAATCGTTTTCACCAGACGAAACACAGACCGTTTGGCAAGGACACGCAGCGTCTGAGCAGCAGGTCGACCGAGCCATCGCGTCGGCGCAAGCGGCGTTTCAGCCCTGGTCAGGGCTCGGCTTTGAAACTCGTCTGGGGATCTGCCAACAGTTTGCTGAAGTCCTGCAAGCAAACCGTGATCAACTGGCTAACACGATCCACCTGGAAACAGGCAAACCGCTGTGGGAATGCTTGACCGAAGTCACTGCAATGGTCAACAAGATCGCGATCAGTGAAACCGCCTACCAGCAGCGAACGGGCAATCAAGATGACGGCACTCGACATCTTCGACATCGTCCACATGGCGTGCTGGCGGTCTTCGGCCCTTACAATTTCCCTGGCCATTTGCCGAATGGACACATTGTTCCTGCCTTACTGGCTGGTAACACCGTCGTGCTCAAACCCAGTGAATTGACGCCGGCCACTGCTGAGGCAACGCTCAAACTCTGGTTGCAAACCGATTTACCACCCGGCGTCATCAATCTTGTGCAAGGCTCCGTTGCGGTAGGCAAACGACTGATTGAAAACCCCATTGCGGGCGTCTTGTTCACAGGCTCATCGGCGACCGGACAAACGATCCATCGCCAATTGGCCGGCCGCACGGAAGTCATCTGTGCCCTTGAGATGGGTGGGAACAATCCACTGATCTTGTCGCCCGAACATGCTCCTGATTTCGCTGCCGCCACGATCTTGCAAAGCGCCTTTCTGTCAACGGGGCAACGCTGCACCTGCGCTCGACGACTGATCATGGTCGAAAGCGAAGCCTGCGAACAAACACTGCGTGCGGTGTTGGATCTCGCCAGCAAGATCACCATCGGCCGAGTCAACATGCATCAGCCGCAACCCTTTATGGGGCCAGTGATCAATGGCAACACCGCCAAGCGACTGCTGGCCGCCCAGCACAGGCTACAAGAATTGGGAGGCCAAATCCTGGCTGAAATGAAACCGCACGAGCATGATGCTTACCTGTCCCCTGGGATCATCGACATGACTCCATGCTTGCAATCGGACGCACCACGAAACAGCACCGCCCCGGACCAAGAATGGTTTGGCCCCTTATTGCAGGTTTATCGCGTCAAGTCGGTGCAAGAAGCGATTGATCTCGCCAACCACACTCGGTATGGACTGGCAGCCGGTTTCATCGGTGACCATACAGCAGAGCAGGGGAGCTTTCTTAACCAGATCCGCGCGGGCGTCACCAGCGTCAACGCGCCCACCGCTGGAGCCTCCAGCGCAATGCCCTTTGGCGGCGTCGGCTGCAGCGGCAATCATCGCCCCAGTGCCTTTTATGCAGCTGATTACTGCGCGTGGCCGCAGGCTAGCAACATCAACGCGTTGTCCAGATCCCAGTCCGTCCCCGATTTAAACGGGATTCAACAATGACAGCGGTGCAGGAAATCAATTTTGATGGACTGATCGGTCCCACGCACCATTATGGTGGATTATCGTTTGGCAACCTGGCATCGCACCGCCATTCGAAACAGGTCTCGCATCCAAAACAAGCGGCGCTGCAAGGTCTGGAAAAGATGCGACTTCTGGTGCGTCTGGGGTACCAGCAAGGATTCTTGCCGCCTCAAGCAAGGCCTGACTTCAACTTCCTGCGAACGCTGGGCTTTAGCGGGAGCGATGACGCGGTCATCCAATCGGCGGCCAAGGACGCGCCTCACCTGCTGTCAGTAGCATACAGTGCCTCCAGCATGTGGGCTGCTAACGCGGCAACGGTCACGGTTTCTGCAGAGAGCGGCGATGGCCGGGTGCACTTTACCCCGGCGAACTTGATCGCCAACGCTCATCGGCATTTGGAAGCGAAACAAACGCAGCGATCGCTTGAGTCAATCTTCTGCAACTCGGTGCATTTCCAAGTCCATCCACCGCTGCCAGCACAAGCGAGTTTTTCTGACGAAGGGGCCGCTAACCATACTCGGTTATGTTGTCACAACGATCAACCTGGCGTCAGTCTTTTCGTGCACGGCGAAACCACTGCGGGATCACGCTTTCCCGCTCGACAAACCTTATCGGCCAGCCAAGCCATCGCGCGGCGGCACGGCGATCGTCACCCCATCATGCTCCGGCAGAATCCACGAGCGATCGATGGCGGCGCATTTCACAACGACGTCGTTGCCGTTGGCAACGGGCCCGTGTTGCTGTTTCACGAATCTGCCTATCACGCCGATGATCGCTCGGCAGCCTTTGCAACCCTCAAGCAATGGCTGCCAAACTTTCAACCCATCATGGTCAGTGAACAGCAAGTGTCATTAGAAGACGCCGTGCAATCCTATTTGTTCAACAGCCAATTATTGGCCGCGCCCAACGGCGCGATGGACCACATGTCTCTGGTCGCCCCCACAGATTGTCAGGATTCGCCAGCAGTGACGCAATTCCTAGACCAACTGACCACTGACCCGGCCAACCCGATTCAAAACGTGCACTTTGTTGATGTCAGGCAATCGATGAGTAACGGCGGCGGTCCCGCTTGCTTGCGTCTGCGCGTACCGCTGACTCCAGCAGAGCAGCAGGCGATCAATCGCAGTTTCCTACTGGATGAGACATCCATCGATGAGCTGTGCCATTGGGTCAGGCGACACTATCGCGATCAGCTGGCGATCGAAGACTTGGCTGCCCCTGGCTTGGCAGGGGAAGTTCGAGATGCATTAGAGGATCTGACGGACACCATCGGCTGCGGCCCACTTTATCCCTTCCAAACGTAACCTCAAGAAGCGGCGTGAACGATACGCTCGCAGTACGTCTTCGGAGCGTTAATCGCGAATCAAGAACGTTTGACCGGACTCCATGTACAGACTGATGCATTGGCTGCCGAGATCGGTTGCCATGAATTCATCCAAGGCCAAACGACTGCCAATGAGCATTGGCGTGTGTCCAGGGTCTTCAACAATCATCACGCCACGGTGCACCATCCGCTCGGCAATCTTAGGCAGCGCTGCAGCGACGGCTTCATAGAGATCAACATCAATGTTTGCCAAGGCGATCTGATCCACGTCATCTGGAAGCGGATCGCCGATGATGTCGCGACGCAAAACATTGGCCTTTAGGCCTTGCTCTGGTCGTTGAAATTGCTGGATGCGTTCGGCAACGACGTCGCGGCCTTCGGTTTGATGTGTTCCTTGCCACATGCAATCCGCGCTCTGCTGAGCTTCCGGATAATCGAAGCCATCGAAGACATCCAAAAAGAAACAGTTTCGTGAGAGTTGCTTTTCGGCCATGTGTCGCATCGCTACACAGGAGCTGTTGCCACGAAAACATCCGACTTCAATGTAACTGCCCGCAACCGCTGCCGTCATGTCGATGGCTTGAATCAGATTCGTGAAGTCACCAGGACCACAATCAAACTTGGCAAAGCCTTGCTGACTCTGCCGCTGCCACTCGGCTTCGAGCACGTTTCTGGCCAGAGGATTCAGATGCACATCGGTCGCCGGTGTTGCGACTTTCACGGGCAGAAACTTGCCGTGCTGCTGAACAACTGCTTTGATGTATGGAAGACGTCGACACCCACTTGATCGATGCGACTGGTGAACCGTTCCCCCACCGACGCGCTGTCGCTCGGCGAAGTGGGTTGTGCACGTCGCACCGTGCGGATTGCCCGCCGAAATCCATGCTGGATGAATGTTGAAGTCGCTGCCGTCATGCCCGCCCCTGGTTGGTGTACAAAGATCGCTTGCCGAAGTGACTGGCTTGCTTACTTGATTGCCACGACGCGTCATTTGGCCAAGACGTGTGTCCGTTGAATCCGCTCAGTCAGCACTTTCATTGTGTTCGACAAGCCCTCCAAGACTGGCTAACCGAAACACGTTCACAGGGGTCTTGGTGAGGGATCCCCCGCGGCATCACTGACACTTTTTGAACAGCCGGTCCAGTCAACCCCGGCGAATCTGAGATCGATCATGCCGCAGTCCCCTCCCGAAACCGCGTCAATGGGCACGCATTTTCAGAGAATTCTCTGATGATTGTAAAAACACTTGCAACCATCGAATCGCCCCTCAAAACGCTGTGTTGCTCGCTCGTCTTTTTCCAGACACTGAACTCTGTCATTGCCAAGCGGCATGGCAACGTGATCAAACACTCGGTCAGACAAATGAGGAAGAACGATGAAGCGGACTCACATCAACATTGGCATCGTCGCGATGGTGTTGGCAACAATTGGTTACAGCATGCTCTCGGGGGCCGACCAGCCGAGACGAACACAGCAGCCAGCAAATCCCAATGTGGATTTCCTAGGCTTTGCAAAGACAACCATGGCGTTGCATGAAACCCATGAACGACGGCGGATCAGTGAACAGGAATTCATCCACCGCGCCGCACAGAAAGGTGCTGTGGTTCTGGATGCACGAAGCGTGTCCAAGTTCAAGCTCCTGCACATCAAAGGAGCCAAGAACCTGCCGCTGCCAGACTTCACCGAACAGGATTTGCAGAAAGTCCTGCCATCCAAAGAGACGATGGTTTTGATTTACTGCAACAATAACTTCAACGACCAACCGGTCGCATTTCCCACCAAAACCGCCAAAGCTGCGCTCAACGTGCATACCTTCACGGTGCTTTGGAATTATGGCTACAAGAACATTTACGAGCTCGCACCACTTTTGGATACCAAGACGTCCAAGCTCACGTTCGAAGGCACTCAGGCCTCCACCACGAACTTGCAATCCAGCTCTGAAAAGCTCCCGCCAGCGAAGTCCCTGCCGGCCAATGTCAAACCGGCCAATGTCAAACCGGGAAAGCAGCGGACTGGAGCTTAAACTGCCCAAGCCAATGAGCCATTGAATCGGCGTCGGCCGCACGCGCCGGTCAGCTGCCAGCGACTTGAACTGCCTAGCACCGCCAAACGCGGTGACTGGGCGGTTAGCGCTTTTGCATGCAAAAAAAATCAGTGCATGCAGATACGGTGCATGCAGACAATGGGGATATAGCGAAGGGGGGGACAGCAAGTTTCCCACCCGAGATGGCGAAAACGATTCTTCGCCAGTAAGCAAAAGAAGTGCCCCCACTAGGGATCGAACCTAGGACCCACGGATTAAGAGTCCGTTGCTCTGCCAGCTGAGCTACAGGGGCGAAACACTGCAAATTGCGGTGTGAGTGTCGTCCGGGTCAGAGATTGCCCCGGCGAGCGAGTGCAAATTTTAGCCAACCCATCCGAGGCGTCAACGTCTAACGCTCGTTTACCGCTCCCAATTTCAATCCGTCCCAAATGGTCGGCGCGGGTGGCTCAACTGCGGCGGGTGGTGAATCGGTTTGCTCCGCACCGGAGGCAAAGGCATTTAGCATGCCCTGCGCTTTGATCCAGGTTTCCTGTTCTTCGGCAACAGGATCACTTTTCGCCGTAATGCCGCCACCGACAGGGATTTGCAGCATGCCTTTGGTGGCTGTCATCGTACGGATCAGAATGTTGAAGTCAGCGTTTCCGCCACAACTGAGGTACCCGATCGAACCACAGTACGCGCCGCGTGGATGCGGTTCAAGCTCCGCAATCGTGCGCATCGCTTCAATCTTCGGTGCTCCCGTCACACTGCCGCCGGGAAAGCAAGCCTGCAACAGATCCACAGCTGCCACGCCCGATTTCAATCGCCCACACACCGCAGAGACCAAGTGCTGCACACACTGGTACTTCTCCACTTGGCACAACTGTGTGACTTCAACACTCTCGTCCTCGCACACTCGCGAGAGATCATTTCGCATCAAGTCAACGATCATGATGTTTTCCGCGCGATCCTTGACGCTTGAAAGCAACTCGGACGCGAGCTCTTGATCGGTTAACGCGTTCCCTGTTCGTGCCACCGTGCCTTTGATTGGCCGAGTTTCCACGGTGCCTCCGCGCAGCTGCAAAAAACCTTCGGGAGACGAACTGAGCACTTGATAGTGCTCACCATCATAAAAGGCCGCAAACGGAGCGGGATTGGACTGACGCAGTGCCAGATAAATCTCTTGAGCGTCAGCAGGCATCGGCAACGTCAAACGCTGGGCGAGATTCACTTGAAACGAATCCCCTGCACAGATCCTGCGCACGACTTCCCTGACCGCATCACGAAACCCTGGTCCGGTGAAATTACTGACCGGCGCTGCTGGTTGGTCACGATCCCCCGGTAACACGGCCGGCGTTCTCTGGCCAGCCACAAAGGCACTCAGTCGCTGATAAGACTGAACACGATGCAAGACCGCATCGGCTCGCTGCCGAGCACGTTCCAATCGCAACGCCCCATCTCCGTCCCTTTTTTCGATTTCTGAGCCCTGGATGTCGTCTGCTTGAAAGCCCTGGCTGATCAACCAGGCCTTACCCGTCCAGTGATCGATCGCAATCACCCAGTCGTAAACGCCGACATCGATCGCTGGTGTCGGCAAGTCAACACGCTGGTGCTGATGGACCGCCCCCAGCGCATCCGTTTCCAGCCAGCGACCGGCTTCGTAACCAATTAAACCGGCCAGACCGCCCTGAAAAGGAGGCAAGGTGGGATCGGTCGTGTTAGGCAGTCGGTCGGCCCAGGACTTGAGTTGTGGCCAAGGGTCAGGATCCGTCGGGTCAGCGACCAAGCGACACACGGGATCGGCGCTTAGAAAAGAATAGCGCGACAGTCTCGCCAGGGCATCGGGAGTGCCTCGGCGCACGGACGGATCGACGCCCCATTTGCCGCCCGCAGCAACAATCGCAGAATCCAGCCAAATCCGTCCCGGCAATCCTGCCAAAGCAGCAAACCAATGCGCAGCGTCATCGCCCAGCCCAGAGCGTTGTAGAGCGTGGACCACCGGAATGGATTGCAAACGATCGGAGGTTGTATTCAATGGATTACTGAAGAAAGGATCGCAACGCCAGCTTGTTTCTAACTTGCGTGGCGGAATGTGCCCCGCATGATTCCGTCCCAGCCGACGCCAACCAGATTTACGGCACTCTTTGCCCATCAATTGAGGGCGATGGGTCGACGAACGCCAGCTGCTTTAATAGCCTATCACCTGGACCGGCAGTTCAGCACAGGCAATGGATGTCCACCGCTGAGCGGGATGACTTGCGGGCAGGCTAAATTGCGGGCAGGCTGTCACCGTTGCTTGCAGCGAACCAGCCAGCGTTGCCGGACCAAGACCAGCGTTGCCGGACCAATGCCAGCGTTGCCGGACCAATGCCAGCGTTGCCGGACCAATGCCAGCTTTCCAGCAGCCAGCCGCGATCGACGCCTTGCGAAGGGGTTGCCAACAGCAACATTAACCCATCACGACGAAACGGCAAGCGGGCAACGGCCAGTCAATCCACTCCGAATTTTAGGCGACATCGATTGAGCGACAGCATCACCTTCTTGAAGGAATTCCTCCGGCACCCCACGCGAGTCGGCGCCATCGCCCCCAGCAGTCCGGGCCTGGTCCGAGCGATGGTGGAGAGCTTTGACTGGCAAACGGTTAGGAATGTAGTCGAATTCGGACCGGGCACTGGGGTCTTCACCGAAGCTGTCGCGAAAAGCCTGCATCCGGAGGCCAAGTTTGTTGCCATCGAGCAGGGTGCTGACATGGTGCAAACGACTCGCCAACGCTGCCCTGACGTGAACGTCATCCATGGCAGCGCGACCGATCTGAACTCGATCTGCGAAGCAGCGGGGATCGGGCAAATCGATGCGGTGGTTTGCGGACTGCCGTGGGCCTCGTTTCCAGAATCACTGCAAACTGAGATCATGGATGTGATGCTGGACCGGATGGCTGACGGAGCGACGTTTGCCACGTTTGCCTACTGGCAGGGCGTGATTTTGCCAGCCGGGCTGCGATTCAGCAAACGGCTCAAACGCAGTTTCAGCGAAGTCGGCCGCAGTAACACCGTTTGGCGAAACTTGCCGCCCGCCTTCGTGTACCGCTGCAAGAAATAGCGGGCCTAACGGCCAGCGTCGAATCGGACGCGCGTCCACCTCAATTTCCATCAACCGTTTCGGCGTTCGCCACGGCGTCGTCAGCAAAGCTCTCCCGCAAGCGGGAGAGTGCAGTTTTTCTTGGTGCGTGCAAGCACGGCACCCTACTGTTTTGACGTTCGCCGGGGTGTGCACGGTTTAAAAACCGCGTTGCAGTCCGGCGGTGATATCGAGATTCAGATCGGCGAATTCGCCGCGTTCGATTTTCTTGAGGGCGATCGCTCCCATCACAGCATTATCGGTGCACAGTTCTGGCGGGGCGACGGCCAGGCCGAAGCGATGCTTTTCTGCAGCTTGCTGCAAGCCCGCCCTCAGGACCGGGTTGGCGGCCACGCCGCCGCCAACGATCAGGTGCTTGACGCGTGTTTCTTTGACCGCTCGCACGCTTTTGGCAACCAGCACATCGACCACCGCGGCTTGGAACGAGGCACACAAATCGGCTTGAGTTTGCTGATCCAACTGGACGGTGGTGGGATCAACGGCTTTGGCGGACTTGCTTTGCTTGCTGGCCGGGGGCGGTGCAATGGCGTAGCGAACAGCGGTTTTCAGTCCGCTAAAGCTGAATTGATAATCGGGGCGATGCATCATTGAGCGCGGAAACTCAAAGGCTTTTGGATTGCCCTGAGCAGCCAAACGCGAAACGGCCGGGCCTCCGGGGAACCCCAGATTGAGCATCGCGCCGACTTTGTCAAAGGCTTCCCCTGCGGCATCGTCAATTGTTCCCCCGAGAAATTCCAGGTCCAATGGCGACGTGCAGTGGTACAGGCTGGTGTGGCCACCGCTGACAACGAGGCCGATGCACGGGTACACCGGCTGATCGTAGGCCATTTGACAGGCATAAAGGTGTGCGTGCAGATGATTGATCGCAACCAGTTTTTTTTGCCAGGCGACGGCCAGTGTTTTGGCGGCCACGACGCCAACGAGCAGCGAGCCGGCCAGGCCGGGTCGGTCAGCCACCGCAATTGCTGATAAATCGTCCACAGACACCTTGGCCTGGCTGATGGCGGTGTCAATCACGGGTAAAATCCGGTCTAAATGAGCCCGAGCTGCAATTTCGGGGACCACGCCGCCGAACCGTTCGTGCAAGTCCTCCTGAGTGGCCACACAGTCTGCCAAGACTGCCCCATTGTCAGAAATCACTGCCGCAGCGGTTTCGTCGCAAGTCGATTCGATTGTCAAGATTGGCATGATCAAAGCTTAGCGACCAATAGCCCTTGACACCAAGGGATTTGGCTCGATACTTGCACCCTTCCCGAAACGGCAAATACGATCAAAGCCAGTATTTCAAATCCCTATGCCAACCATCAATCAGCTCGTCCGCAAACGACGTAAACAAAAGAAACGCCAAAGCAAGTCACCTGTTTTGGAGCGTTGCCCGCACAAACAAGGCGTTTGCTTGCAGGTCCGTACGATGACGCCGAAGAAACCAAACTCGGCGTTGCGTAAGATCACGCGTGTGAAATTGAGCAACGGCAAAGAAGTCACAGTTTACATTCCTGGCGAAGGTCACAACCTGCAGGAACACTCAATCGTGCTGGTACGTGGTGGTCGGATCCGTGACTTGCCTGGTGTTCGCTACCAGGTTGTCCGCGGTAGCCGCGATGCCCTGGGCGTCGAAGGCCGCAAGCGTTCACGTAGCCGTTACGGCGCCAAGAAATAACCCTGTTGTCAGATCGCTGCGAGAACACATCAGCAGCGCTCTCCAATCCATCCAAACACCTCTTAATATCGAATACCTGCAATGGGACGGATCACGGCTAGTAAAAAGCAGCTTAAGGGCGACCCTCGATTCAATTCGCTGCTGGCCGGCAAGTTCATCAACTGCCTAATGCTGGACGGTAAGAAAACGGTCGCTCAGAAAGTCTTCTATGACGCGTTGGAAGAAATCGGGACTCGTGGCGAGACCGATGACCTTTCACCCATCGAAGTTTTCGAGCAATCGATCGAGAATATCAAACCTTACATCGAAGTCCGCAGCAAGCGTGTCGGTGGTGCCAGCTATCAAGTTCCGATGCAGGTCAACCGAGCTCGCCAACAAGCGTTGGCCATTCGCTGGTTGCTGGAAGCGGTTCGCGATAAGAAAGGTCGCCCCACTCACTTGAAACTGGCCGACGAGATCATGGCTGGCTTCAAGAAAGAAGGTGTTGCCTACACCAAACGCGAAAACACGCACCGCATGGCCGACGCCAACAAGGCGTTCGCCCACTTTGCATGGTGATCGCTTGGCGATCACTTTGCACCTCAACCAACCAGAAAACATCAAACAACCGCGACTCGGCCGACGCCGAGCTCGCGGTTTTTTTGTTCACCCAACCACCGACGACTCTCGCAATCCTCAGGCAACTGACCGGCCCTGCCACTTCACTTGGTTCGCAACATGTCCACAAGCATTGAAACCCTGCGCAACATTGGCATCATCGCTCACATCGATGCCGGTAAGACGACCGTTACCGAACGCATGCTGTACCTCAGTGGCGCCAAGCACCGCGTCGGACGCGTTGACCACGGCACCACCGACACCGACGATGACCCCGAAGAACAAGAACGCGGCATCACAATCTTCTCGGCCTGTGTGAAATACAACTGGAATGAGTTTAACGTCAACCTGTTAGACACCCCCGGCCACGTTGACTTTACAGCCGAAGTCGAACGCTGCCTGCGCGTGCTCGACGGCGCTGTCGTTGTCTTCAGTGCTCGCGAAGGCGTCGAAGCCCAAAGTGAAACCGTTTGGCGTCAAGCCGATCGCTACCACGTCCCGCGCATCGTGTTCATCAACAAAATGGACCGCGAAGGAGCAAACTTCGAATCGGTCTTTAACGACATTGAGCCCCGACTTGGCGGACGTCCGGTCGCGATCGAGATCCCGGTTGGCGAAGGCCCCACGCACGTCAACGATCCTTTTCGCGGCGTGATTGACCTGGTTGAACTCAAACTGCTGCAGTTCGACCCCGAAACCGAAGGCAAGGAAGTCACCGAAACAGACATCCCAGACGACCTAATGGACGACGCGCTGCTATGGCGCGAACAATTGATCGAAGCGGTCTGCGAGATCGATGAAGAAGCCCTGGGCTACGTGATGGAAGACCAAGACGTCCCGATTGATGTCATCCGCCGCGCCCTGCGACAAGGCTGCATCGAGCGAACCCTGCAACCGGTGCTCTGTGGTTCAGCCTTACATGGCATCGGCGTCCAACCCTTGATGACGGCCGTTGGACACTACTTGCCCAGCCCACTGGATCGCCCGCCCGTCGAAGGCGTGCTGCCCAAGAAACCCGAAAAAACGGTCTCACGCGGCCCGTCGGATGACGAACCCTTCAGCGCCCTGGTCTTCAAAATCCTGCCCGCCAAGACCGGCGATAACTACTGGATTCGCATCTACAGCGGTTCGCTCAAACAAAACAGTCGCGTCTTCTGCCCCAACCGAGACAAGAAGGAAAACATTGCCCAGCTCTGGCAGATCCATGCTTCCAAGAAAGATCGCGACGGGCAAACCGAAGTGCTTGGCGCGGGCGACATCTGCTGCGTGATTGGACCTCGCTTCGCCATCACCGGCGATACGCTGTGCGACGGAAAAGAACAGGTCGAATTGCCCAGTATCCAGTTTGCCGACACCGTGATTTCGATGGCGATTGAACCGGAAAACACCGGCGATCGCAAGAAACTGGAAGAGACGCTGGACATGCTGCGTCGCCAAGACCCAACCTTTCGCGCCGTAGAAAACGAAGAACTGGGACAGACCCTAATCAGCGGCATGGGCGAACTGCACCTGGAAGTCATCCAGCACCGACTGACACGTGACTTCGGCCTGAACGTCAAATTCTACAAGCCACGCGTCAATTACCGGGAAACCATCGGCGGCACAGCCGATGTGGTCGGACAATGCAATCGCCAAATCGGTGCCACTCAAATGTTCGCGCGATTGAGCGTTCGCGTGGAACCACTCCCTGATGCTTCAGCCAAGACGATCGTGTTCGATCGCCTGCCACCGGAATGCCCGCTGCAAGGCGACGTGCGTCACGCGGCGATTCAAGAACTTCGCGATCGCGCCGAAGGCGGTGGAGCACTGGCGGGATTCCCACTTTCGGGCCTGAGAATCGAAGCCTATGACGCAGAGATTCACGAAGAAGGCAGCGACGAAACGGCCTTCCGGATCGCCGCGGGCGATGCCTTCGATCGAGCCCTGGAAACAGCTGGCCCGGTGTTGCTGGAACCAGTAATGAAAGTCGAAGTCACGACACCCGATGACTACATGGGCGAACTGGTCGGCGACTTGCAACAGCGTCGCGCCATCATTGCCGCCACTGAAACCCGTGGAGCGATGACGGTGATCACGGCGCACGCGCCTCTGAAAGAGATGTTTGGTTACAGCGGTGCAGTGCGCAGCCTGAGCCAAGGTCGTGCCGGCAGCAGCATGGAACCGCTCGGTTACCAAGCGGCACCGAAAGAAGACGCCGAGCAGTTTCGGTACTAATGGCTTATGAATGGCGATCTTGAAGCGTTTTGCTGACCCGCTGGAGCAGTTTTCGCTCCTGGTCGCTCAACGATTCGATGCCGCTCTTGCTGACCTTTTGCAAGACGGCATCCAAGCCCTCTGCATCCCGCGCCTCTTCCTGCTCGCGCTGCATCACGATGCGCAGCTTGCGGCGGCGAAGAAACATCTGAAACCTGGACTTGGCTCGCGCGATCAACCCGGGCCCTGAAACACCGGGTCCTGAAACACCGGGTCCTGAAACACCGGGTCCCGATCGCGATGAACGATTCACCGCATCGTCATCCAGGCCTTCCCACTCGGCATCAAAGTGATCCAAATCAACGGACGTCTGCAGGTAACGCTCCGCTGGATCATTCTGCGCGACGTACAACGACTGCACCCAAAGCTGCACATCGTCGCTGCCGCTGGAAATCAGCAGCATCATTGCAACCACCGCCAGCATCAACCAACTTGGCAAGTAAGCCTGACCGCCGCTCACCAATGCCAAAGCGGCGGCAATCATTGTGATCGAAGCAATGATCCGCAGTGATCGTCGGACAAACCGTACCTGACCGGCTTCACCGTGATTTGGAGCCAGAATCCAGGCCATGGAAACCAATGCCGAGCGACCTTGATGCCGCGGCAGGGGAAACAACTGACAGGCAGTCTGCAAGATAAACATCCAGGCGGCTGCCAGATAACAGGTTGCCGGTGAATCCAGCCCCATCCCTGGCCGACTCACCTCGGCCCACCACTGGCTGATCTGCCAATCAAACCAATCGAACTTCCAAAGGTGCATGGCAAAGCAAGCACCGGCGAACAAAACCAGAACCGACATCGACAACACGGCGGCGCACAGATTCTGCAATGCAGTCCAGGGGCGCGGGCGATGCAGGGGATAGGAAAGCTCGACACCGATCAGACCGATCGACAGCAAACTCGAGCGAGCGTTGGTGCGCAGATGCAACCACAGGTAGGTCGACGCCTGCACCACCCAGCCAATGATCCAAGCGGTCACAGCAACCGCCGTAATCACGGGCAAGTCAGCGTCTCCTTCACGATGCCGAAGCAGCGCGACCAACGCGACCAGCAGTCCCAAGGCGATAAACACCGAATAAGAGACACTGATTGGCAATCCTCCGACACGGCCAAGCGTCAACGACCAGCCGCGATCGGGCTGGGGATCAAAGGATTCTGTCGGCTGGGAATCGAGACCGTAAGGAGACATCTCTCACGCCGAGAACGACGGGAATGGAAAATGGGAGGAGGGGCTGTTCTAGAATACCCCAAAATCTTTCTCATTTGGATTCCTACGCACACATCCGAAAAAATGTTTTGCGCCCGGCCATCCCCCAGCGAGCGAGTCTGCGACAAATTGAGGGGCCAACGGGGCCGAAAACGCGGCGGCGGCGGAAAGGACAGCGTCTGCGTAAGAGCGGGAAACTTTTACGAATTGGCAAACATTGCGTGTGAAACTGGTCTTGACGGGATGGCCCCCGATCGTGAAACTCGACACGCTCGTTAGTGAAACATCGTTTCGACTCGCCCTTTGGTGAGCGGAGTTGTGTTACGCTGCAACGGAGTGCATGTGATCGAAATTTACCCGCCAGCTTTCTTCGGAAAGTCTTGCCAGCGCTCAGCGGGTTCCTGAACGCCAAATTTGGCTTCAGAGAATTTGTCCAGGAGGGCAGCTGAGTCACCGTGTTTCTTGTAAACACGAACCACTGGCACGGGTGGACCGATCCGGATGGTTTCGCCACAGCTGTGTTGCGAACCCATTGAAGCGTCAAATCTAACACTAACAAACGTTCCATTCGCACGGTCACTTGTTGGACCTCCGTGGTGGATTCAGTGTTGTGAATGTTGCATTGCCCTGAGGGCTTGCTGCATCAGACGCTTCGATGGAATCGTGATCAGCCAAGAACAGCGTGATGCTGCGCCTTTATGTTGGACTTTGACCTTAAAGAACGGGTACGAACAGCGATCGACATCGTCGACGTTGTCAGCGCTACGCTGACCGTAGTGCCCAAAGGCCGAGTGCTCGCTGCGCACTGTCCCTGGCACGATGATCGCTCCCCCTCGTTGACGATCAACCAGGAACGCCAGAGCTGGAAGTGCTGGGTCTGCGACATCGGTGGCGATGTTTTCAGTTTTGTCATGAAGCGTGATGGAGTGGACTTCGTCACGGCGCTAAAAACCCTGGCCGAGCAAGCCGGCATCGAGTTCCAGCGCGGCCCCCAAGCCAAACCCGGTTCGGCACAAGACAAATCAACACTGCTAGCCGCCGTGAAAGCGGTTTCTGAAGCCTATTACCAGCAGCTTGATTCGCCCCAAACCGACGACGCCAAGATCGCGGCCGACTACTTAGCCGGCCGAGGCATCGACGCCTCCTTGCGCAAACAATTCCACATTGGCTTTGCCCCTGACTCCTGGGACTTTGCGACCTCTTTATTAGCCAAGCAAAATTTTCGACCTGAGATCGCAGCGGCAGCCGGAGTCGCACTCAAACGTCGAGAAAAAGAAGGCAGCTACGATCTGTTCCGCGGTCGCTTGATGTTCCCCATTCTCGACATGCAGCATCGCCAGATCAGCATGGGCGGACGAGTGATTCCAGAGATCGCCAAACGGCATGGTGATCGAGCAGGCGGCAAATACATCAACGGCCCGGAAACATTATTGTTCCGTAAGTCCCAACAACTCTACGGCCTGGACCAAGCACGCGAGGCGATTCGCAAATCAGGTCACGCCTTGGTCATGGAAGGCTACACCGACGTCATCGCCGCACACAAAGCGGGCCTGCAATCCGCAGTCGCTGTACTGGGAACAGCACTCGGTAGCGACCATGTCAAACTGCTGAAACGACTGACCCAGCAAGTCTACTTGGTCCTCGATGGCGATGCGGCCGGACAGCGACGTGCCGAAGAAGTGCTGGAACTGTTCGTCAGTGCCAACGCGGACCTGCGAGTCATCACGCTTCCTGAAGGAATGGACCCAGCGGACTTCTTGGAACAGCACGGCAAAACGGCTTTTGAAGCACTGCTGAAAAAGGCGCCCGATGCGCTGCAGCACAAACTGCAAACCTTAACCGCAGGAATCGACCTCACGCACGACACCCATGCGGTCACGACTGCCATCGACACGGTGACAGGCATCCTGGGCAAGGCCAAATCCCTTGACCCCATTAAGCAAGACCAGATCCTGCTACGGCTTTCCAAGACGTTTGGCATCGGCATTGAGCGGCTGAACGAAAAACTTCAAGACAAACGGCAAGAAGCTCGGCGGCGGCAAAACAACGCTGCCAAATTTAGCCAAGCCAAGAAACACGCCCCCCAAAACGGCAACCAGCGCGCGGGATCACCCCAGCAGGCCCAAACCAATCAGCAGGCCCAGCCACCCGATGCAAACGGACTGCACGCAGGTGTCCCCGTTGACCCCAACCAGTTGCTCTCAGAAATTGAAAGCGGCGATGATCACGTCTGGCATGAGACGGGCTTTGCCCCGGCCCAGTATGGCGCTGTCAATGAACCATTGCCCCCCGGATCCACTGTCGATTCATTCGGCGGATCACCGGGCAATGCCTCCGCCAGCGAACGGGAACGACCACAGTACCAACCGCTCTCGGGCTTGGACAAAGAGCTCCTGGAGTCAATCATTGAATCCCCTGGTTTGGCTGCGATGGCAGTCGAGGCGATTGACCCTGAATGGCTGGACACCTGGACAGCTAAAACAATCTTTGGCATCTACCAGGAACTCGAATTCGAAGGCAGGGAGCTCGATGTTGAGTCGCTGATGCTTGCCATTGAAAATGAATTTTTAAAAAATGAAATCGCAACCTTACAATTCACCTTGGTCGAAAAGAGCAGTGCGTCAACACTGACACCTGAGCAGCGTTACCAAGAAGTGATGAAACAGTTTGGCAAGCGACAAAGCGAAGCCGAACGTCTTCGTAAGATTGCTGATCTAGAGTCAGCATCGCTGGAAGCGGACGAAGAGCTAGAGGTATTAAAAAACCTTTTTGACACCGAACGCAACCGGCAACAGCTGGACCAATCTTAGAACGAACCGTATAACTTCTCCGCCCGAACATTTCACCGCACCCCTACGAGACACCACGCTAAAGCATTTCCGACGACGCTAGCAACGTCTTTTCAATTCAATTCGGCAATCGATGATCTTACCGAAACGTGACAGGTCCAGGCCGGCCTGTCACACTTTGCAACAAATCAAAACTTCCCGCACCCCTTTGATTTGTGACGGTTGATTGACCCAACGAACGTTCGTTCCCAAAGTCAAATCATCCGACAGGCAACAAGATCATTTGCCACCCCGACCCAATCCAAATGCCCTTTGCGGCGACTTAAACACGAGGTTTTTAGTCATGCTATTGATGGATCAAGAACTGGCAGATTTGGTTGAGCAGAGCTCTCACCAAGGCTATTTAACATACGATCAGATCGGCACTTACCTTCCCGACGAAGATGCCGGACCAAGCAAACTAAAACGCTTGATCGAAATCATCGAGAGCTTACAAATCAAATTGGTCGAAGGACCACCAGCGGGCAGTCGCCTTTCTCGCAACGCTGGCGTTAACCTGCGTGATGTGCCAACCGAAGGCGCTGAATCACGAACCTTGGACGGCGAATCCAACGAGACTCTGGGAGAGCTGCCAACGGCGGAACTCAATCGCACCAGCGATGATCCCATTCGCATGTACTTGAGCCAGATGGCGGAAATTCCGCTGCTGAGCCGCGAGGACGAAATCTCGCTGGCCAAGAAAATTGAAGTCACCCGTCGACAGTTTCGCCGCAGCCTGCTGACCTCTGACTACGCTCTGCGACACACCGTTGACACGCTGCACCGCGTGCACAAAGGTGAACTGCCCTTTGATCGCACCATCAAAGTCTCGCTGACCGAGCATTTGACCAAAGAACAAATCTCTGCTCGCATGCCGCACAACCTGCGAACCTTAGATCACCTGCTAGCTCAGAATCGCAACGACTTCGAACTGTTGGTTCGCAAGAGCACGCCCGCTCGTTTGAAAGCCGAAGTCCGCCGGCGCTTCATCGCCCGTCGGAAAAAGGCCATGGAACTTGCCGAAGAGCTCAGCCTACGCAGCCGCCGCGTCACCCCGATGCTGCAACGCCTGGAAGAGTTTTCTGAACGGATGAACAGCATTCGCGCCCGACTCGGGTCGCTGGGCCATGATGCGATTGGCCGCGACGAAGCAGCTGACTTGCGATCGGAACTTCGCGAACTGATGATGCTGACCCAGGAAACACCTGAAAGCCTGCATCGCCGCGTCACCGAAGCACGCAAGCACTTTGAACTGTTCGAAGAGACCAAACGCCAACTGAGCAGTGGCAACCTGCGCTTGGTTGTTTCGATTGCCAAGAAATACCGCAACCGTGGCTTGTCTTTTCTGGACCTGATCCAAGAAGGCAACACAGGACTGATGCGTGCAGTCGATAAATATGAATATCGACGTGGCTTCAAATTCAGCACGTACGCAACATGGTGGATTCGCCAAGCGATTACGCGCGCGATCGCGGATCAAGCGCGGACCATTCGGATCCCCGTGCACATGATCGATGTGCTCAGCAAACTGCGCCAGGCCCAAAAGACGCTGACTCAAAACCTGCGTCGTGAACCCAGCTACGAAGAAATCTCTGAGGCCACTGAGATCCCACTGGACGAAGTCCAACGAGTGCTGGACATCGGTCGCAATCTAGCCAGCCTGGACCGCCCCGTCGGCGAGGGCGAAGACAGCAGCTTTGGTGAATTTGTTGAAGACAACGACAACCTGAACCCGGTTCACATGGCCTCCAATGGACTGCTGCGTGGCAAAATCGACGAGCTATTGAAAACGCTCACGTTCCGTGAACGCGAAATCATTCGCCTGCGTTACGGCCTAGTCGATGGCTACAGCTACACGCTGGAAGAGTGTGGCAGAATCTTCAAAGTCACTCGCGAACGCGTGCGACAAATCGAAGCCAAAGCGGTCGCCAAACTGCAAAGCCCAAGCCGAGCAGATCGACTGGCATCCTTCATCAAGGTTGCTGCCTAGGCGACACCAGAGTAAGAAACGTGTCAGTGACAGTGAAACAACGCCTGGGTGCTCGTTAGCGAGTCGCCCAGGCCACCACTGGCCACAGGTCGAGCTTATTTCTTGAGAAAGCTCTTCAGCGCTTGATTGGCCGCATCGGTTGAGTCAGAAGGCCCCTTCTGACGCAAGTGATTCGGCAGCTTCCCTGGCTCCGCCCCCTTTTTCTTTTTCAACCAACCGGTGCCCCAACCAGCGGACTCTTCTGACTCTTCAGTGGAGCCCTCTTCAGCGCTGGGGATCTCTTCAGTGCTCTCTACGGCGGTCGCATCCTTGGGCGACTCGGCTGGCTTGACGCTTGCCTGTTTGGCTTCGTCCGGCTCTTTGTTTCCAGTGCTTGCTTTCTTGGCCTTGGAAGGTGGATTAGGCGACGGCTTGTTATCGGGCTTGATCTCCTTGGTTTGAGTGGCTGCATCCGGCGCCCCCTCGTCAAACAGATCCAATCGCGACGCCAATTCATCCAGTTCGCTGAGTAATTTATCAGCTCCCTTGTGTTGTGGAGACACGATGGCGCCGGAGACCGTTGACAGATCGACCTCAGCTGGAACGTAAGGTTGCTTTGTCTTTGCGTCGCGCACCGACACACGAAACGAATACTCACCGACCTGAATCATGGCATGATGAGCCAATGCAACCGGCTGCTCCGGATTCAAAACAACACCTTCGACCTCTGTTCCGTTACGGCTGCCCAGGTCGCGGAGGATGACAGTGGAGTTGTCAAAGACAACCGTGCAGTGTTGCCGACTGACAGTGCGTGACGGGAGAGTCAGGTCACAGGATTCGTGACGACCGATAACGAACGGGCTTTTGGAAACACGGTATCGTGTTCCTTTGCCATTACCGTTGGTCTGAAGTAGGGAGATATTGAACAAGGCTTGTCTGAACCGCTGGGAGTGGGGCTAACCGATGATCCACTTCGTCGGTTAACACAACGGTATAGTTTACGACGATGAAGATTCGGCGAACTCTATACGACCACTTTAATGTTCATTGCCCAGACACCACTCTGCAGGACTAGCCCAGTGGAGATTCTTGCCAGAATGAACGGCAAAAGAGCAATCCCAGCCATGCCTGGCGGCTGAACAACACGCCAGGCATCGGAATTGTCACAATCATCGCCGTTACTTCGCGGCGGGTGCCAAAGCCGAAACCAAGTCCGCGGCGTCGTCGGTGGGTGTCGCATCTGCAGCGAGGTCGCCCAATGCATACTGAATGCCGTCGAGCATGTGCTTAACGATCACCGGGTTAGCGAAGGTATCCTCACGGTGGCCAAAGTTGGTGTAAAAGACTCGGCCTTTGCCGGCAGTGCGAACCCATGACACAGGCACTTCGCGAGGCCCATCTTTGATTCGGCTAGAGACGGCTTCTTGATTCATGTCCAGGCTAACCAAAACCCGCAGCACACCTGTCCCAACATAGGATTGTGGGTTGTATTGATAGATTTCATCGGTGTGCCAAAAGCCCTTGCCCTCAAACGCTGCGTTCAGGACGTGCTTGGAATCGTCTAGCTTAAATGCCCATTTGCCACCGGCTCCCCAGGGGTGTCCGGCAAAGGTTCCACCAACGATCGCCAAGCAGTCAGGATGACGATTGAAGTTGTCACTGGCAGCATGAAATCCAGCCAGTCCACCGCCCTTGGCAATGAAATCCAAGAAAGCGTCACGTTGCGACGGCTCTTTGAATTGCATGTGAGTGGTGTTGTTCAGCAAAATCGCATCGTACTTGGCAAGGCGATCCGCAGTGAAAACGTCGTAGGTGTCAGCAAAATCGACCTTGAAAGCGCCGGTCTTTTCAGCCATCTGCTTGACGCTTTCGTTGGCGTGCGGGATGGACGTGTGAATGAATCCTTCACAGCGATAGAACACCAACACACGGCGGTCTTTTTTGGGTTTGGCCGCTAGCTTCGCTGGCACTGCGGCCGCGATCTGCTGTTGCTGACTCTCAGTTAACGGTTTGAAACGACCGGTTTTCTTTTGAATCCACGGATCTGCCTCTTGGGCGGAAACACTTCGCGTCGCAGAGGCTGAAAACGCAGCCAGCAACAAGACAGGCAGTGAACGAACCAGAAAACTCTTCAATTGTACAACCATGCTTGACCTTCACGTTGGGTCTAGAACAGACCGCTGGGGCGGGGGTGGGTAGTTTGGTAGGGAAAGACCGACTGACGTTTGGTGACAAATCGGCCTTGGAGTTGCTATTCTAACCCAGCCGACGCCGGCTCTGCATAAACTGCCAGAAGAAATTCGGACCAAAATGGCACCTCAGCTGACTCCACCGAAAACCAACCGATACCAGTTGCTGGATTTCGGAGCGGGCCGAAAACTGGAATCGTTCGCTGGCTGGATTGTCGACCGACCGTCACCGGCTGCTGAACGCGGCAGACGAACCGCTCCCGGTCGCTGGAAACAGGCTCACTGCCGATTTGACCACGGCAAGCAACGCTGGGTCCAGCAAACCCCTTGGCCGAACACGGACCAGCCCCAACCGCCCACTGCCAACACCCAGGAAAGTGACTGGTGCGTGGATTGCGGCGGCTTTCAAATGCCTGTGCAAGCCACACCCTATGGCCATGTGGGCCTGTTCCCAGAACAGAGCCCCAACTGGCAATGGCTGCTCAGCAACGGTCCTGTCAATCGCGACGATCGGCAAACCGAAGCGACTGGCTGGGAAACTCCCGAGAGAGCACCAGCTGATGTTGTTAAAGAGAACCCCCACGACAAAGGATTGAATCTGTTTGGGTACACCGGTGCCAGCAGCATGGCGATGGCAATCAGCGGACTGCAGGTTGCTCATGTTGATGCAGCGAAACCGAATGTCAATTCAGCACGCCGAGCCGCAGCCATCAATGGCTTGAACCAGCATCCGATTCGCTACCTGGTGGACGACAGTGCCAAATTCGTCGCCCGAGAAATCCGCAGGGGCAATCGCTACCACACCATCGTGATGGATCCTCCAGCATATGGGCATTCGCCCACCGGAAAAACGTGGCGGATTGAGCGTGACCTTTGGCCACTGCTAGAGAACTGCTTGGGACTGTTGCAAAGAAATCAGTTTCGCTTGTTGATCACGGGACACTCGCCTCAGGTTCAGGCGGCAGACGTGCTAGACTATCTACAAAGCAAGCTTCCTCGTTTGACGACAGTGAAGTGGAATGACAAACGGCTTCACAAACAGCACGGTCGTCTGTCCTTGATCGACCAAGAACAACGCAAATTGGACGCGGGGTTCTTTGTTCGCCTGCAGTTTGCTTGAGTGGCACAGCCAACAACTCACTCAGCGTCCCATTTAATCAAAGCCACTCCTTCAATTCATCACAACGGCCGGTCAACGGTGCTGTTGCCAATCACCCAGGAGACGAACGACGGTGCCTAACGCAGACAACGCGCAGCGGTTGATTGCCTGGTTTAAGGACCACTCCAAAATTGCGGTGGCCTTTTCTGGCGGTGTAGACAGTAGCGTCGTCCTGGCTGCGGCGTTAAAGGCCAATCCGGATCACGGTGAGCGGGTGATCGCAGTCACCGCGCGGTCGCCCAGTGTGGCCAACTGGCAGTTAGAAACCGCGACCCAGGTGGCTCAGGAGCTAGGCGCTCAACACGTTTTCATCGACACCGATGAAGTCACTCGCCCCGCCTACCAAGTCAATGACTCCAAGCGTTGCTATCACTGCAAGTCAACACTGTACGAAGCGTTACAGAGCATCGTGCACGCGAAAGTCGGTGATGCCTCAGCGACCATCGTCTCGGGGACCAACCATGATGACTTAGGCGATTATCGGCCGGGGATCGCCGCTGGCAAGGAAGCTCAGGTTGCCACCCCATTGGCCGACTTGGCTCTGGGCAAAGCACAGGTCCGCGACCTGGCCCGTTTCTGGAAGCTGTCCAACGCCGAACTCCCCGCCTCACCATGCTTAGCCAGCCGAATTGCCTACGGAGTCCAGGTGACGGTTGAACGCCTGAGCATGGTAGAACAAGCCGAAACATTGCTGCAAAAGTACGGCTTACACGACTTTCGCGTTCGATTACACGAATCTCAGCTCGCTCGGATTGAAGTTCCCGCCGATCAAATTGAAATGTTTTGCCAGTCCGCAATTCGTCATCAACTGGCAGCACAACTCACCCAGATTGGATTTCAATACGTTACCCTAGACTTAGCCGGCTTTCGCAGCGGCAACTTGAACTCAGCCTTGGTTGCGATCGAACTTCCCGCTTCCTCTTGATACCTTCATGACCTCATCGCAATCACCCGATCCGGACGCGCCCCATCTGGATCCCAGCCATGCTGACACCACGGCTCAAGGCGCGCCCCCACACAGCCAATCAGACACGCTGTATGGTGCCAGCCTGGTCGGTTCTCGGCTGGCGGACTATGTGATTCTTAGTCGCCTTGGCAAAGGCGGGATGGCTGATGTCTATTCTGCGCGGGACATGAACCTTGATCGATCCGTTGCGATCAAAGTCCTGCGGTCAACGCTGGCGAAAGACGACGACTACATCCGGCGTTTTCGGCGTGAAGCAAAAGCGGCTGCGAAGCTGAATCATCCGAACATTGTCCAGATCTACGATGTGGGACAATCGAGCTCCCTGTACTACATCGCTCAAGAACTGGTTGAAGGCCAAAACCTAAAACAAGTCCTTGAATCCAACGGTCCGCTCAATCCAGAGCAAGCCATTGATGTGCTCCTGGGTGTGGCTTCGGCGCTTGACGCTGCTGCGATCAATGGCATCACCCATCGCGACATCAAGCCCGAAAACGTGATGCGTTCAAAGACCAATCTGATCAAGGTTGCGGACTTTGGGCTGGCCCGCTTAGGCAATGACGCCGATGGCAGTCGAGCCGATCTGACGCAGGCCGGATTGACACTGGGCACGCCGCGTTACATGAGCCCCGAACAAGTCCAAGGCAAACCCGTCGACCCTCGCAGTGATCTGTATTCACTGGGCGTGATGATGTATCACTTGGTCGCCGGACAGCCTCCGTTTGGTGCCGATGACCCACTGGCATTGGCCTTTGCACACGTCAATGAGACACCGCAACCACTGGATCGCGTCCGTGGCAACAAAGAGATCCCTGAATGGCTCATTGGGATCATCAGCAAGCTGCTTCGCAAGAACCCGGCTGATCGTTTCCAATCGCCGGGCGAACTGCTTGAAGCCTTGATCGGCGCCGAACATGACCACGGTTCCGGAGCCAGACGATTTGCTGGTGCGGCTTCGGCGACCGCTCATTTACAACGCATTGCGGATCTTCAAAAACGCCAGACCAAACGAAGGTACTTGCAGATTGCACTCGGCCTAGCGATTCCATTTGCGTTGCTCGGCGCGGGTTATTCGATCGGTTCGGCCTTTAGCACGCCGCCCGTCTCACAGCTCCTGCAACCCTCGACGGTTCCTGCCCAACCAACGGTCGAAGAGCAGTACATTGAAGCAATGATCCAGAACACCGTTCCAGCTTGGCGAGCGATCTCACAGCACTTTCCACCGGAAGAAAACGCCAACAATCAATCGTACTCCAGCAAGGCCAGTTTACAGCTCTCGCGGCTCTACCTGGAGCAACGACGCCCCGAACAAGCTCTGGAGACGGCCAACGCGATGCTGGGGAACAGGGCCACTGACCGCAAGTTTCGGCTCATTGCACTTGCCTACCGTTTCCAGGCCGCGCAGACGCTGAAAATGGTCAGCGAACAGACCAAAGCCCGACAAGCATTTCAGACCTTGTACCAGGAACTCGACGAAACCAACCCGTCCGCCATTGAGTTGCTCAATCGAGCGATTTCGCGTGAACGCCAAATGACGCTCGGGTTGACGCCAAACATTCCCGCCAGCGACGAGCGATCGACCCCAACAACCAGCTGAAACGCGGCTGCCCAGCAATCGCACTCGGGCTGGTCGACCGGGCAGATGTTATCCTAGAGTCCAGCCTTCTGTTCTGTGATTGTGCCGTTGGGAATTTCCAATTTTGTGAAGTACAATACAGAGCTGTTCAAGCAATCGCTGCCTGCTAGCCTTCAGAAATCCGACTGATCACCATGCTGTACTTCACCCTTTGGACCGTTGTCATCGTTGTCTGCATCATCGCTGTTCCGGTTGCTGCGTTACTTGATCCCGCCCAAAAACGTGCCAAAGAAGCTCGCCGCGAGGCCCAAGAGCAACAGGCTGCTGCAGAACAAGCCGCGATGGAGCAGGGTGCAGTGGCAGAGCCAGCGGCATTGGAGCCGATGGCGAACAACGACTTTGGCAACGACCCGTTTGCCAGCTAGAACGTCTTTGGAACGCCAATGGCCAACTGTCAGACAATCACTGCAGACAGGTCTGCTGGACAATCGCGTTGACTGCTGCGACCAGATCATCGCTCAGTGCGGTAGCGTGACAGGTTTCCAAGACCTGTTCTGGATAGCGGGCTCCAACCAGAGCTCCGGCAACCCCGTCTTGAGCCAGCGCCCAGCCGATCGATAGCTTCGCGACCGTGGTGTGATGATCTGCGGCAAGCACCTCCAGGCGATCGATTGCCTGATGCACCTGCTCGCGCTGTTGTCCCTGAAAGATCTCGTAACCTGGTCGACTGTCGCCTTCGGCAAACTGATGGTCTCTGCCAATCTTTCCGGCAAGCAACCCCTTCATCAGCGTCCAAAACACGAACGTTTGGACTTGGTTGTGCCGGGCCCAATTCAACCATTCTGGCGTCTGCTGGCCTTGCACCAGGTTCAATGGCCCCTGAATGGCCTTCAAAGGCGCGACCTGGGCGAACTGTTGGTATTGCTCCATCGATGCGTTGCAAAACCCCAGCTGCCGACACAGCCCGCGCTGCTGCAGCCTGAACATCGCCTCGGCAGACCGCTCGACCGGCACCTGTGAATCAGGGCTATGCAAATAGAGCACATCGAACCCGTCGATGCCCATCCGCTTGAGCGACAGTTCAGCATCCGCAGTGAGTTGCTCAGGAGAGGCATCGACATAGCGCTGACGACTGGGTGTCCAACGCTGGCCGACTTTGCCCATGATCGTCAATTGCTCACGCTCAAGACCGACACGGTTGCTGGCAAGACACTGTCCCAGATAGCAATCACTTTCACCCTGATAGCCGTAGCTAAACGCGGAGTCAAACGCGGTGACTCCACAATCAAGCGCCGTGTGGATTGTCGCCAAGGCATCATGTTCGGTCACCCCCACGGTCGTCACACCGGCAATCGGCCACAGTCCAAGCACAATGCGAGGTGAAGCGTTCAACGCAATCTCCTGAACTGACAAGAAGGGCTATGCAGAGTTCAAGCGGTTTAGGGCTAGCGTGCCGATTCAACCGGCCACATCGCCTGCTAGGGGCTGATGCGATAAAGCATATTCTTGGTTCGCACCAACAGATCATGCTCGCCAACCGGGACAGGACTTGCCACTGTAAAGGCTTCGTCGTCATCAATCTCATTTTGGCTGACGACCTCAGGAGCCTCAGCGTCCAATGGCCCGACCACGAACGTCACTGCACTTTCATCGATGAAGTACAGGTGATTGCCGGCAATCAAAGGCGAGCTGCTAAAGCCTTGGCGAGACTTCGGAGTTTTGGTTTCCCAAAGGGTTTCACCTGATTCCAGGTCAACCGCTGTGATTCGCCCGCGTGTCGCTTTGGAATCGCCACACACGTAAACCCGTCCATCCAAAACGGCTGGAGTCGCCACATCACTGCCAAACTTTTCGCGATGCCACAGGATGCTGTCGCGGCCTTTGCCGGCGATCACATCACTGATTCGACAAGCGGTCACGGTGTCGCCGCGCGAGTAGGGACAGATCACAACGTCACCGGAAACGACGGGTGAGGAAATGGACCGGAAGTAACCATTTTCTGTTGGATTGAAGCCACCGACTCGACCGAGTTCGGCGCCATCCGTTGCCGAGTGGATGGTCAGCGTATCGGCGCCCATGACAGCGATCTGATTCTTTTCTGGAATCGCAACTGGCGTCGAATAGCTTTGTGCGGCCTCACTGGGTGCGGGCGTTTTGCGATCCACTTTCCAGGCCATTTTTCCGGTCTCGCGATCAAAGGCAACCAAGTAGCTAGGACCGGTCTGCATGACCGCCACAACGACCAAATTGTTGATCAGTGTGGGACTGGAGCCCAGATCCCACCACAAGGTGTCCTCGCCAAACTCTTTCTGCAAATTCACTTGCCACTTGATTTTGCCTTCGGTGTCCAAGCAAACCAAGGCACCGCTTCGGAAGTAGGTCACCACGCAGTTGCCATCGGTGACTGCAGAAGGGTTGGCGCCACTGCCTTTGCGATGCTTACCGCCCGCGTCATCACTGACCTCGGTTGACCAGAGCATTTTGCCGCTGTCAACATCCCATGCTTGGACGTGATTTTTGCCATCGAGACCGGTGGTAAGAAACGCTCGATTGCCAGCGATCACGGGCGTACTGCCACCGGAACCGGGGACTTCCACTTTCCATTTGACACCCTGGGTTTCCGACCATTTCACTGGAAACCCTTTACCAGGTGCGACGCCGTTTTGACCGTTACCGCGCCACTGCGACCAACTGGCCTGATCGGCTGCGGAACTCAACTGAACAGGCAAGCAAAAAGTCGCAAACAAACACAGCGTCGATGAAAGCGTTTTGGTAAGCAGGCGACGCAAAGATTTCACGGAAAGCTGAAGCGGTATGTTCACAGATCAACCGAGTTAATGGAGGGCAAAAGGCGGGGAAGCAAAAACTGTCTCATTGGCGATGAAAACCAACAGGTAGATGATACCACAGTTCGCCCTCGGTCCGCGACCGGATTGACAAGCAAAATCCCTCACTCACACACCCGCCAGGCGAGGGTCCCGCCGGGCAAACGAGCATGTCCCCACCCCCAAAAGAGCTTTCCGACACCGCTTTTCGTCCCCAGCGAGACACCAAGGAATTTTCCCAAGAGGTATACTGCTGGTACGAGCAGCTGCGAAACAGGGGCAGCGAGCATCGTTACACGTGAAGTCAAAGAGCCAGCTCACCCGAATGACCTGGCGTCTTGTTGACTTCGCTGATCATCTTCGCCACTCGCTGCGTTTTGGGCATCATGGATCACGACCGCCATTTTACATTTATGCATGACGCAAACCGCTGCAAGCAAAGTCAAGCTTCGACGGCTTTGCCATGGTCTTGCAGCACCGAAGCTCGGCTGACACTCACCTTGCTATGCTTTCTGCTGGGACTCTGTTGGGCGTTTCAGCAGACCGCCAGCGGACAGGAAAGCAGTGATCCTGCCGACCTTGCGCAGAAACTCGAACGGGCCTTAAATGGGGACTCATATCGGGAACGCCAGCGAGCAACCTTTGAACTGTGGCAACAGCGCGAACAAACACGGCAAGCCGTCCGCGATGCGGAACAGTCCGGTAACCTGGAAGTCTCTCGGCGAGCCAGCTGGATTCTGAAACAATGGCGTGCAGGCATCAGCGATCAAACTCCCAAAGCACTAAGCAAACAAATTTACAGCGGCGGACTGCTGGATCGCAATCTTGACGAACTGGATTCAGAACTGCTGCTGGAAGAACTGCTCCTGGAGGGAGCGTTCGCAGCCGTTGCAGTTGCGATTCAAGAGAGCCAGGACTCAGCGGACTACGAACTGCTACTGGGCAATGTGACCGGCCTGATGTACCAGTACTATCCGCTGATCGTATCGGTCGCCGTGGAACAGTCCAAAGAGCAGCAGTTGCTGACGCTGCTCCAATCGCTCCGAACAGGCCCCTCAGGCTTGGCGATCTCGGCAATCGAGTTTCAGCAACAACTCGGCGATGCCTCGCACAGCACCAACGCGGAACCGGCAGTGGAGGATTCGCTTTGGGACAGGGATCAGGAGTCCCGCTTCAAAGGCGAATTGGCACTGCAAACTGGCAACATCGATCAAACGCTGCAACTGGCTTCTGAACGAAACGACGACGCCATCGTTCTGACGCTGCAATACTATGGGCAGCGGTGGCCAGAGTTGATCCAAAGTCAACGAGCGATTGCGGAAGCAGCTGACGCTGATCCGATGTCACAGGCTCGCGCTCAAGCCTGGGTGTTATCCGCTGCGGCTCACGCAGGTGACCGGGAAGCCTTTCAGTGGGCCAAGCAACAGTTGCTTGCCGGGTTGAAAGACTCAGAAAATGATCCGGACATGGACGCAGAAGATCGCGACAATCTCTGCGAGCTCCGTTGGCGCTTTCTAGTAGGCTACTTGGTGGTTGACGAAACAATTGAAGCCATGCGTGCCAACTGGCCAGCGAAGGCGGCGGTGGTGGCCTGCCTGACCGATCGATTTGTTGTCGCCAAAGAAATCTGTGTCGGGGACGAACCGCTGACGGCGGACTTGATTCAAGCCAAGATCAATGCGGCGATTGAAGCACAAGACAAATACTCTAAGCAAGTTGACCCGGTCCAAGCTCGCGCCTATGCCCTCCGGATTGCTCCCGAACTGGAGCAATTGTACTCGCTGGCGTTGCTGCTAAAAAATACCCATCACGCTGACTTAGCCAAGCGGATTTATTTCCAGCTTGCGCAATCAAACGTCTCCATTCCCGCATTTCGTGGTCGTGTCTCGTTATATGACTACACGCTGATTGAAATGCAGCAAGCCCTGCAGTACGACATGGTGGTCGAGCTGATCACGACGTCCAAACAAACCAGGATTAGCAGCCGCTCTCGATCCATGTTAGCGTTCTGCTTGAGTGTGAAATCAGCATCCTTTGAAACCGTCCTGGCGGCGTTAAAACGCATGCATCGCCAGTGGCCAGAGAAACAACTCGTCGGCGTCACGGCTGCGTTATTCCAAGGACTGCCTGCGGCAGGTTTTGACCCGCTAACAGATCTTGACACGTTGTTCCAAGAAATCTGCAACGCTCCCATGAGCGGACGGCGCACCTTGGGCGTGCCACAGGTGATTTACATTAATGAGCTGACCGCGGATTGTTTGGAACTGTTCGCCATCAATGAACGCGATGACTTGGTACAGACCGGCCGGCAACTGCTAGCCGATGATGGTGACGGCGAAATGTCGCTGACGATCATCAACCGCTTGATTGAGAACGGCGACTGGCTGAAAGCGGAAGATCGCCTCCAAGCCCTGGCCAATGACCTCCAGAGTGGAATGCATGAAGAAGCGGCATCACTGCATTGTCAGGCCTTGATCATCGAGATGGCTCTGGCTCGCGACCGTGGATTCACCGATCGTCAGCAAGAGTTGGAAGAGGAACTGAAGCTGATTCTGACGACACCCTCACTAACAACAAAAGAGCAGATCGCCCGTCGCCTGAGCGATCATCAGTTTTATCAACTTGCACATCACGCGTACCAGCAACTCGTGCCGGTCGCGTTACTCAAGAGCCAGGGTTTGACCAGCAATCTGTTTGGCAACATTCTTGACGGCTTTGTCGAAACCAAACAGTTCGTCGACGAGCTTGAATTAACCGTCGCGAGAGATCCGAATGCCAGCCATCACACCGCTCATCATCTTAGTGACATGGCGTTGGTCAGCGAACTCAATGCTGACGCCCCGATTCCATGGCTGTACACCTACCACGCGCAGAAACACTGGGAAGCCCGCTTGATCTCGGGCATCACGCTGCAAGACGAACCGACGGTTGCCGCAGCACTGGGTGCGCTGCAAACGCTCGCTCCGTTGGACATCAATGCAACCGACGAACAGGTTCCCGAGGTTCGCAAACTGGGGATGGCCAAGATCGCTGACGCCTACATCGATCAATTGGTTGAATCTGGCGAAGCCTATCTTGCTGAATTTCCGCTGGATGCATTGAAACTGAACAACCTGGCCTGGGCCTGTGCGGTGAACAAGATGCACTTGGAACAAGCCGTGAAGTGGTCAGAGCGTTCTGTTTTTCTAGAACCAGAAAGCGTCACCTATCGCGACACGCTGGCTGAGTTGTGCCATGTGCTGGGCGAACACAAACAAGCTTGGCAAATCGAATCCGATTGCTTGCTTGACGATCGCGGTCAGTGGCACCTTCATCAACAAATTGAAAAGTACCGCCAGGCGATGGAAAGCAAACAGTGAGCCCCCGCATCGGTGCTGCGAGTGACTCAACGGGCCGCTTTTGCGGCGAAGAACTTCCTCCAGTTCATCGGTTCAGACGCCTCCTCGCTGATTTGAAGTGATGCTAAACTGGTGCAAACAAATGATTCCTGCACCTAACACTGGCTTGAAGAATAATGGAACAACGTCGACTTGGACGCAGCGGTGTCGTCGTCAGCGATATCTGCATGGGCACCATGACCTTTGGCTTGCAATGCGACGAAGCATTAAGCCATCGAATCTGTGACACCGCCTACGAGGCGGGCATTGACTTCTTTGATGCTGCCGAAATCTACCCGGTCCCACCGTCGGCAGAGCTTTACGGTGTGACCGAGGAAATCTTTGGCCGCTGGCTGAAAACGAAACCACGTGAAACCGTGATGGTGGCTACCAAAGTGACCGGCCCTGGTCACGGCTGGTTCAAACCTCCGGTACGCCACGGCAAGACGGCACTCGATCGACGGCAAATCGTTCAAGCCTGCGAGGACTCTCTGCGTCGACTCGACACCGACTACATTGATCTCTATCAAACACACTGGCCAGATCATGGCATGCCCTACGAAGAAGTTCTGGGCGTGCTCTCCGAATTACGTGATGAAGGCAAAATCCGCGTCATCGGTGCCAGCAACGAAACCTGCTGGGGAATGATGAAAGCCTGTGCAGCGTCAGAAAACTATGACATTGATCGCTACGAGAGCGTGCAAAATAACTTCAGCTTGATCAACCGACGCTGCGAAAGTGAACTCGCCCAGGTTTGCCGCAAAGAGAACATCTCCTTGCTTCCCTATTCGCCGCTCGGCGGAGGTGTGCTAACGGGCAAGTACCAAGAGGGAACACCAGAAGGCGCACGTTTTACCGGCTATCTGAACGGAACCGGAGAACGCCAAAAGCGGATGGCCCAGCGATTCGTCAACGAACGAACGTTGGAAACCACCCGACGGCTCATTGAAATCGCTGCGGACATCGGCACCACAGTGACTGCGCTGGCAGTTGCCTGGAGCCGTCAACATGACTTCGTAGCCTCAACCATCATTGGCGCAACCTCCGTGGAACAACTCAACGAATCGCTTGAAGCTCGCGACTTGATCCTTTGCGACGAGACCATGCAGCGGATCGACGAAATTGATTTTGAGATTCCAACTCCAATGACCGAAGACGGATTGCGACGCCTGTAAGTCACTTGCCAAGCGCAACATCCGTTGTGGACACAGGCTCCGTGGCAAGTCGTCGGATCAGTCACCGGGCAAGTACCGAATGGTGAGCGATTCCATTTCGCTCACCTGCTGGGCCTGCCATTGCTGATCGCGTCCCAGTTCCACAGCCATGATTTCCGCCACCCGAGGCGCCACCGCCTGCGTGGCGCGCGCGTTTAAGAACAAGGCGCGATGACGTCGCGCCAATACATCTTGAACACACATCGCCATCTCATAGCGCGTGGCCCAAACGACTCTTGACCCGGTAAGGTCTAGATCGGGATGCAGTGCCTCGGCCAGACTCGGGTCGTCGGCCTCTATCTGTTCAATCAGCGTCTGATCTGGCGGTGGAATCGACAGAGTCTTGGTGACACAAGCGCGCTTTTCTTGCCCCGCTTGTTTCAGCACGTGGTCCACACAATCCTCGGCCATCTTCCGCACCGTGGTCCATTTGCCTCCGGTGATGGTTAGCATGCCTGAATCCGAAGCGCGAATCACGTGATCACGAGACAGTGATGCCGTGCGAGCGGAGGGATCGCCTTTGACCAATGGACGAATACCAGCAAACACGCTCAAAATATCGTCCTGAGTCGGTGTCTTTTCCAAATAGCGAGACACCGTTTCCAAGAGAAAGTCGATTTCAACCGACTGTGCTTTGGGCTCAATCACCGGTTGCTTGATCGCGGTATCCGTCGTGCCGACAATCACATGATCATGCCAGGGAACCACAAAGATCACTCGCCCATCATCCGTTTCAGGAACCATCATTGCGACGTCCGCAGGATAAAACGAGCGATCAAATACCAGGTGCACACCTTGACTGGAGGCGACCATCGGCTGGACGTCGGGTTGATCTAACTGACGAACGGAGTCACAAAAGGGACCGGCTGCATTAACGACCACGCGAGCATTGATCGCCAACCGTTGTTCCTGCAAACGATCCAGCGCCGCGGCCCCTTCCACTTGGCCGGACGCCCCATGCAAGATCTGCTCCACTTCACAGTGATTCACCAAGTGAGCGCCTTTTGCCGCCGCCAGGCGAGCCATGTCGATCAATAATCTTGAATCGTCAAACTGTCCATCATGATAAATCACGCCGGCGGCAAGCCGCTCGGCCTTGATGCCCTGACCTAGCTCACGAGCCGTTTGCTGATTCAGCATTCGACTGCGGCCAAACTGATCGCCAGAGGCTAACAAGTCATACATTTTGAGTCCGAAGCCATAATACCATTGCTTCAAACGGCTCTCGCAGGGAATCAAGAACGGCTGATCGGAAACCAAATGCGGCGCGTTGATTCGCAACAGGGCTCGCTCACGCAGCGCATCGCGGACCAGTGTGATGTTTCCTTGCCGCAGATAGCGCACGCCACCGTGTACCAGTTTGGTGCTGCGACTGGAGGTGCCAATCCCAAAGTCACCACGCTCCAGTAGAACCGTGTCCAGACCACGCGTGGCGGCATCTAAGGCCACGCCCACCCCCGTCGCGCCACCGCCAATGATCAACAGATCCCATGGATCGCTGCCACGTTCGGAGATCGCTTGCAAGGTTTTTGATCGATCAAAGCTCTCGGTCATTAATTCCCCTTCTCCCAAGCCATCGCTCGTTTGAGTGCCTCTTTCCAGCGTGCCCGCCGGACCTCAGCTTGCTGGGCCGTCAACTGAGGTTCAAAGCGACGTTCAGCCTGCCAAATCGAATGTAACTGTGCTTCATTTTCCCAAAAACCAGTGGCAAGACCAGCAAGGTAAGCGGCCCCGAGCGCCGTGGTCTCCGTCACGACCGGTCGAATCACGGGTGTTTGCATGATGTCAGCCTGGAACTGCATCAGCAGATCATTGGCCGCCGCACCACCATCAACACGGAGCTGATCAATCGGAATGCCTGCATCCTGACGCATCGCATCAAAGACGTCTGCGACTTGGAATGCGATGCCTTCCAATGTGGCTCGCCCGATATGCGCTTTGGTGGTCCCGCGCGTGATACCGACGATCGTGCCACGCGCTTCGGCATCCCAAATCGGAGCCCCCAAGCCCGCCATGGCTGGAACGACATAGACACCACCACTATCGGGCACTGATCGAGCCAGTTCCTCAACCTCAGGTGCTGAGTCGATAATCTGCAAACCATCGCGCAACCATTGTACCGCCGCCCCGGCCACAAACACGCTGCCTTCAAGCGCGAACTGATGCTCGCCCGAGACGGTGGCTGCCGCTGTGGTTAACAATCGATTGGTCGATCGCTGCGCCTCTGTCCCTGTATTCATCAACATGAAGCACCCCGTGCCGTAGGTGTTCTTGGCCATCCCATGCTTCGTGCAGTTCTGTCCAAACAGCGCCGATTGCTGATCGCCGACCGCAGCGGCAATTTTGATGGATTGACCAAACAATTCAGCCGTGGTTTCCCCATAAACTTGGGAAGAAGGCACGATGGTTGGCAGGATCTCTCGGGGAATCTGAAAAACGCCTAATAAGTGATCGTCCCAATGACCATGATCCAAGTCCATCAACATGGTTCGTGAAGCATTGGTGATGTCGGTCACGTGCAAGGTGCCGCCGCTTAACTTCCAAATCAACCAGCTGTCAATGGTCCCGAATGCCAGCTTTCCTTTCTTGGCGCGTTCGAATGCCCCCGGAACTTGATTGAGCAACCAACGAATCTTTGAAGCACAAAAATAGGCATCGATCACCAAGCCCGTCTTTTCCAACACCAGGTCCTGCAAGCCATCCACACGCATCTGCTGGCAATCACCGGCGGTGCGTCTGTCTTGCCAAACGATCGCCGGGGCAATGGGCTGACCGGTCGCGCGATCCCAAATGACGGTGGTCTCCCGTTGATTGGTGATCCCGATCGCAGTGACCTGACTGGCAGAGATTTGATTCTCGCGCAAGACCTGTTGAGCCACCGCACACTGAGTCTGCCAGATCTCGTTCGCATCATGTTCAACCCAACCGGGCTGAGGGTAATGCTGCGTAAATTCCTGCTGAGCAACCGCATGCGGGTTGCCAGCCTGGTCAAACAAGATCGCTCGTGAACTGGTTGTCCCCTGATCCAAGGCCATTACGAATGTCATCTTCCTCTCCTCACCTACGTTCTTACCGCCTAAAAGAATGCTGTCACAGGAGATCCATTCTAGGCGTCTGGCGTCCTTTCGTGTCGTCAGTTGCAGTGCATTAAGGCTGTCATAGCATTCTGCATCTCGTCGGCCAATATCACGAAATGACCACAATCAGACAGTTTCCCAACACCGGATAAGAAGCGTCCGTCAAACAACCTGTGAATAAGCTAGAACTGTCAGAAAAGAAACGCTCGCTTGCGCTCCCAGAGAAAGAAGCTTGCTGGAGAGCGATGCCTGCTAACCCCTTCGACCCAGACAAGGACATTGCCATGATTCAGTCCATCCCCGATCTACCTGATGGAACCATCGGTTTTCGGTACACCGGTAAAGTGACAGCGGACGACTATAAACAAGTGATGATTCCCACTCTGGATGAGGCGATGGAAACACACCATCACATCAAAGCCTTGGTCGTGTTGGATGATGAGTTTGATTCGTGCGACCTAGGTGCCGCCTGGGAAGACACTCGCGCGGGACTGAGACACTGGCGCGGATTCGAACGGATCGCGATTGTGTCCGACAGTGAACTGATTCGCGTCAGCGCAAGTATTTTTGGAGCCATGGCGCCGTGCCCCGTCAAATTGTTCAAAGCCAACGCACAAGACGAAGCCCGGTTGTGGCTGGCTGAATCTCTCGGATCGATTCATTTAGATCGCGATGGCGATGTGATTACGGTTCAGTTGCTAGGAAAGCTGGATCCGCCGGCGTACGAGAAAGTGGACCGCGACCTCACCAATTTGATTAGCCATACCAAACACATGAAGCTGTTACTGGACCTGCGCCAATTCGATGGCTGGTCCGGACTGACCGCCTTGTACGATCACTTGACTCTGATTCGCGAACATCGCCACAGCCCCGAAAAAGTAGCCGTCGTGGGCAGCCAAACTTGGGAGAAAGTCCTGCAACGGATCTTATCAAGATTCATCAATGCGGAAGCAAGCTACTTTGAAGCCGATCGCGCCGAAGAGGCCCAAGCCTGGCTGAGGGCATGACCGCGTGTAACGAGATCGCGTGCTTGCACGCATCGATGCTCAAAACAACACGCTATCGCAGCCCTAACGGGTGCCAAGAGTCAACTGGTACGTGCTTGCACGCACCCTATCGAAAAGCAGTGCCTCAATCGATTGGGGGCGAATCAGCTCTGGGCACTGCGTACAGAACCTCCCGTTTGCCGCCGACCGGGCCAGG
The DNA here is from genome assembly GCA_007745635.1 of Stieleria bergensis. GTDB lineage: Bacteria > Planctomycetota > Planctomycetia > Pirellulales > Pirellulaceae > Stieleria > Stieleria bergensis. The sequence continues at coordinate 1,909,121 of CP036272.1, read as the reverse complement.
AACCCGCTGCACGTCCCAGGCTGCAGCATGCAACGCGTCGCGGACTTTTCGACTGCAACAATACGTGACCAACCGGGTGTGCGGCAAAGCGACCGATCGCATCTTGGCAAAACAAGCCTCATCCCACAGTTCAGGCGCACTGCCAGGAGAAAAGGGATCGTAAAAGATTGCATCGAAGGGGGAAACACTGGCGACTTTCCAATTCAAAAGATCACCCACCACAACGGTCAACTGACGCAGTGGATCAAGTTGCCAGTGATAATCGCCCTCAGGGACTTGCGCCGGCAGTTTTTCACGAAAGGCGTTGTACTGGTGCAAGAGATCGTTTGGCGCAGCGCCGAACTCTGATCCAGCGTTGGAAAACTGGGACAGCCACTGCTGGGGCTGGAGAAAAGCGAGCGTTTGAGCGCTGATCCAATCCAGTTCTAAGGCGACGTAAGATAACGCCGCATGGTGACGCTGGGCAAGGTCCATGCTCATCAGCATTCCCATTGAAGTGCCCAGGCCAATTTCAAGCACGCGAGTGGGTTGTTGCCGCTGCAATCGCGCCGTCACGTTTGAATTGCCTAGATAAACGTGCTCCGTTTCCGCCTTGGCTCCGCATCCGCTGTGGTACAAATCATTGGTCCCCACAGACTGCAACGTATGACTACCGTCGTCGGTTCGCACGACGATTAAGTCATCTCGATCGGTAGGAAACGTTTTGCGATTGGGAATCGGCATCACAAAAAACGATCAGTGGTTATCAAAGTCCGTCCTGTTGCCTGGACACTGACACCACAAGCCATCGACCAATGAATCGCTGCGGGAAGTCTAGGCACCGTCTACGGTAACGTCCTTGTCTGCGAATGACAACAACCACTGCCTGGAACAAACTGCACTGCCTGTTGAAGACCTGCCTGTTGAAACCTGCTCCTACTCAATCCGATAGGGCCTTCATTACGCCAAGGCAACGGCGGGAATCACATGCGTCGCAGGCGCGGGCACTGTCTGAATGGGCATCGGCATCATCACCTCGGCCGCTGGCACGAGGCGAACGTCGGAACAGCGAGACAGGTAAAACTGGCGCGGCTCCTCACGGCACAAGCACAGGGCCAGCATGCGGTCGTCGCTGACGAAGCGAATCGGGCTGATGGTGCGGCGGCTCTGTTGACCTTTGCTATCGGTGTAAACCATTTCGATCACAAAGGTTTCTGAATCCATCATTGCACGTCGTAGTTCTCGTTTCATCGCACTGTTTCCTTGATTTGCCAAACGTAATGGGTTGTCTGCTGTGGCAGCGGAAGCCCTCAGGAAGCCATCCAGCAGCTGAGATGTGAGAAGTATCTCAATGGTTTGGACACAACTGGTCACGAGCAAGAAAAAACACGAGCCTCAGCCTGACACCGCAGGCTTTTCCCGGCCACAAACAGCGGGGGGGAAACGTGGCGAGTGGCCACCGGCATGGCGATCGAGCGGGGTTTTCTCGAGATTTTGCAAAGAAATGCAGGCAAAAAAAAAGGCGAGGCCGATTCCGAAGAACCGACCACGCCTCGCACGGGGGGACGCTTAAAATCTTGTTGAATTCGCGAGCCGAGTCGCGTCCGCCGAACGCTTTTAAAGTAGTTCCGAAGTTAATTGCTTGAGCACTTCATGCAGAGTTTTCTTTTTTTTCCCCGTCGCCTGAGGGAAATGCGACACTTTTGTGCCGGCTGTAACGATTCTGCGGACCAGGAAAATCAATCCACGTTGATGCAGATTAACGGCGGCCTAAGAAAGCAATTTTTGCAGCCGCTCTCGGTACTTGGGAATGTTCTCCCAGGGCGATTCGTCTTCGTACTCCAGCACGACGTATCCCTGATACTTGGCCTGCGACAAGATCTTGGCAACGCGCGGCAGGTCGGCCGGATACTTTTCTCCACTGGGCCGTTTCATGTTGACTTTCAATTGCACGTTGACGGCGTATCCCACACAGGCCTCGAGATCAGCGTAGGGGTCGTCGCTAATGAAATTCCCGGTATCCAGATTGATACCAACCCATGGGTGATCAACCTGCCGCATGATTTTTAGCAACTGCTCGGGCCGCAGATTGCCATGATTTTCAACTCCGATAAAGATGCCTCGCTGAGCAGCGTAGTCGGCACATTGCTGCAGCGCTTGGACGGCCGTTTGAAGTCGCTCGGGGTGCTGGTCCAACTCTTTGCCTTTACCTGCAAAGAATCGAATATGTGGAGCGCCCATCTCAACGGCATGATCAATCCACTGCTTCGCCGCGACGATGTCCGTTTCCAATCCCGGCCCTGCGGCTTGTGTAAAGTTGTTTCCAATGGCCGTCCCAGAAACAGACACCCCAGCAAGGAATGCATGTCGCTTGACGTTGCGAAAGTAATCCGCGTCCGCTTCGGGAGGAAAGAAGTAGCTCGTCAGTTCCGCACCTTCAAACCCCTGTTGCCCGCAATAATCAATGAACGAAAACATATCGATCGGACGCTCACCAGCGGGCACCTGACGAGGCTTACCTTTCATGAACCCAAACGATTGACGCAGCGAGTAGGCGGCCAAACTGAGCTTGAATCGCGGCTGACCCTGACGATCAAACGGCTCCTTGGCAACCGCTGGCGTGGCCGGTCCCAGAACCATTGCACTGGCCGCCACAGCGCCCGAGGCGACCATCAACTGGCGCCGGGAAAGCCCCGCAGGCGGTGATGACAAAGAGGCCTGAGACTTGGAGCGAGAGGGCTGAATCGTCATTAAAAATCTCCAGGGCGGAAAAGGGGAAAGCGCAGAACGCGATTGCCGGAAACGTGAGCAGAGCAGGGTGGGTACCGCTCGTCTTCGCCCAGCATGACCGGGGCCGGTCCCAGTGTGGCGGTCCCAGTGTGGCGATGACCTGCATTCGCGCAGTGGCTTAACACGCAAAACGGGGCGTTCTCGCCCCTGGAAGCACCGACTCGCTGGGAGCAGTGTTTTTGCAACAATCGACCAGCACATCAGACTCAGCGCATCAGCCCCAGGCACAGCGTTCGAATGAACGCGGTTCAACGTGACATGCCACTGCAGGCTGCAGCACCGGCCAGCATCGCCATTGTAGTCCCCATCAAATCAGCGGTGTGAAAACTACTCGCTGCGACCATCGTGGATCAGTTCCTTGGCGCCTTGCTCAATCAACTGCTGGCTAAGCTGCAACCCTAACTGAGCGGCTTGATGAACTGAGCCAGTGGCTGGATCCCGATCATCCAAGTCAATCTCGCATTTCCCCTGGACCTCTAATTGCTGGGTGCCATCGGTAGACAGCACGCGTGCGATCAGATTTAAGGACCAACCAGAAGCTTCGTCGGTCTCAATGGTGCCCAGCGCTGCGATCGGCGCCAAGCATCCGCCATGCAGCGCCGCGAGCAGCGTTCGCTCGGCCAGTGTACAAGCCATCGATGCCGGATCACTCGTCAATGCGACTTGTTGAAAAGCCGCTTGATCGTCTCGACGAACTTCGATGGCCAAGGCCCCCTGACCCGGAGCTGGCAACATGATGTCCAGCGGCAACTCGACCCGTGGCAGGTCATGCATTTCCAAACGCTCAATGCCGGCGGCAGCCAAAATGATGGCGTCGTATTGCCCATCAGACATTTTCTTCAATCGCGTCTGGACATTCCCACGAATGGGCTGAATGTCTAAATCGGGACGCACACGTTTAAGTTGTGCAGCGCGGCGGCGACTGCCAGTACCGATGACGGCGCCTTGCCTGAGCTGATCCAAGCTCAGGCCAGCTGGACTGACCAAACAGTCCGTCACAATCTCGCGATCGGGACAGGATGCCAAAACCAATTCAGCATGCTTCTCGGTCGGCAAGTCCTTCATCGAGTGCACAGCCACATCCCCTTCATCTTGCAACAGGGCGCGCTGGATACGTTTGGTAAAAACGCCCACGCTGCGGCGGCCATCGATCGGGCTCATGTCGATATCGCCGCTGCTGACCATGGGCACAATTTCGACTTGTGTTCCATGGCCCGATAACAGCGCCGCAACATGCTCGGCCTGCCACATCGCCAACGGGCTTTCGCGAGTGGCAATGCGTAGCGACGATGCTGACACATCGGATTCCAGCGAAGCGGTGCTGGGGGACGCTGGACTGGAAGCGGCAGAAGCTGAGTTTGACGATTGATCTGACGAAGACACGTGAGTCTGACGGGGTTGAAGGATCTCTGGCAGGATGCAGAACCGAAAGCCTGCACCTTCGACCATCTGCAAGTCACAATCTAAACGCCCCAAGCATGACAAACGCACAATGGTTTACCAACGGGGCTAGATCAACTGAGTGCCACAGATTTGCTGCCACGGTTCGGCGGCGATGCCGGAACGCGGCAATTTGAGCGGCGATGAAGGTTAAACCTTAACCGTTGCGCGGGTCATCCTGGCTGCGGCACATCACCCGCTTGGTGCGAATCTGACGCGTGCGGACATTCAACCCCAACCGTTCAGCCCTCTTCCGGGCTATCAGAGGGGGACAATCCAGGCCGTTTTTCGAATTCAGGCAATCGCCAGAGTACAGAGCGTCCCACGTTTGCGTAACCTTATTGGAAGCCATGATCTTCGGAAATCTTTTCTTGCATTGCGTCGTCCTTCGGGGCTGAAGAGGCTTTTCCTTGTCCCCACCAAGCGATCCCCACGATCTGTCCTCTCACTCCGATGCGAATCGCTCCGGAGACAGTGGGGAGATTGCGCCGCTTGAGCATCAATCGGTGTCGAGCCACGATTTGCTGCCCCTAGGAACAGACGCTGCCGAAACCTCGTTTGAAGACCTGCTCAGCGACGCGCCGATTCCGGTCCCCAACTCACTGGGCATCGAAATTCCCCCGTCCGGTAGCCCAGAACCACCCACCCAGGACTTTGCCGCCGACAACGACAGCCAGGACTTGAACCTGACAGGCGTCCCCCACCAGGTTCAGACTGCCGAAGCGGCCGCCGAGAAGAAACCCGATATCTTCAGCGGTATCGAAGAGATCGGTGAATACAAAGTCCTGCGGCGGATCGGCTCCGGCGGAATGGGGCAGGTGTTCCTGGCCGAACACAAACGCATGCAGCGTCAAGTTGCGATCAAGCTGATCCGTAACGACCGAGTCTCTGACCCATCGACGATTGATCGTTTTTATGACGAAGTTCGCGCGGCATCGCGTGTGCTGCATCCGAACGTGGTCACAGCATTCGACGCCAGCGAACAAACGGGCCTGCATTACTTAGTGATGGAGTACGTCAACGGGATGACGTTGACGCGTTTGGTTTCCAAAAAGGGGCCACTGTCAACGGGATTCGCTGCAGACCTGATCCGTCAAGCGGCACTGGGCCTGCTGCACGCTCACCGCGCAGGCGTTGTTCACCGCGACGTGAAGCCCGGCAACTTGATCTACGCCAGTGATGGAACGTTAAAAGTCCTTGACCTGGGGCTGGCGCAAATCAGTCAAGTGGTTTGGTCTGATGACGGACGGGACCTGGGCCGGATGGCTGATCCCGATTCACACTACAAACGCAAAGGCCGATTGGTTGGCACACTGGCCTACATGTCGCCCGAGCAACTTGAACACGCTGACGAAGCGGATCCGCGGAGCGATATCTATTCGCTCGGTGCAGTGCTGTACTTTTTGCTAACAGCCAAGTCGCCATACAGTGGCGATTATCTGGAACAAGTCTACGGACACCGCCACGGTGAGATTCCCGACCTGATGCGGGAACGCAGCGATGTGGACCTGGGGCTGGCGAATGTCCTGCGACGCATGCTGGCCAAGGATGTCAAGAAACGCTATGCCTCGATGGATGAAGTGATCGAGGACATCGGCAAGTACGCGCAGTCAACCTCGGTGCCTTCGTGGATGGCAGGGGTCTCTGGCATTCAGTTAGCCAGTGAGCAATCAACGTTCTCCGGCGGTTCGACTTCGCTGTCGCTCTCCACCGTCTGCGGCATCGACCTTGGCATGACCTATGCGGCGTTGGCCAAAGCGACTCCTGGCTACGCGGCCGAAAGCTTGCCCGCTGGACAGGAACAACAGCCGCTGTACCGAATCGCGTTGGCCGATGACGGCACCGGACTGTACTTCGATCAAGATGCTTACCAGCTCCGTTATCGAGCGCCTAAAAAGGTCGTCCACTGCTTGCCGATGTACATTGGCAAGGACATTGTGCAACGCAGCATCGCACAACGGCAATGCCCTCCGGAAGCCCTGATGGGACTGAGCTTGCATCACATGCTCAAGCATCGGTGGCCCGAAGAGGAAATGCCTCAATTGACAGCCGTCACGGTGCCGGCCAGCTACGACCAGTTTCATCGCCGCAGCGTTCGCCAAGCCTGCCGCCTAGCTGGCCTTGAGTCCGTTCGCCTGGTCCACCGTGGCATTGCTGCGGTACAGTCCTTGCTGCAGGATGCTGACCAAGGCAAAGAGCAAGACATCGTGCGACTGGATAAAGAGGCCAGCGAAATCCTGTTGTTTATCGGCCTAACCGGACAAGCCACCGAGATCTCGTTGATCTGCCGTGAAGGCACTCAGCTGACCGAATTGGCCACCGCAGGTCACTGGCACACCGGCATGCTTTCCTGGCTCTCGCGATTGGTTGATCTCGCCACGCAAGCCTTTCTTGAAACGCATCAGCTTGATCCAACCGAATCGTCACTGTCCGCATCCCGTTTGCAGATGGCTTGCGAAAAAGCGCTCAACTCGCTGTTGTTGCTGCCAGAAACCAACGTCACCTTGCACTTGAATCAAGCTGAATACTCAATTGTCGTTTCGCGTCAGCAGTGGCTCGAACGCTGCCACGACTTGATCGCCAAGATGCAGCAACACGTCCAATCAGTTTGCCAACAAGCGGGCATTAGGCCGGAAGACATTGATTCCTGCGTGACGCTGGGGCCCATCATGCGGATGGCTTCACTGCGAGAGGACCTGTTAGCGGGCTGCGCGGATGAAATGCCCGTGCACATGATCGATCGCAGCGCCGTGGCGCGTGGCGCGGCCGCTTGCCTGGCCGCTGAACTGCCACAACGCGGTGACATGCAACTGCCACCTAAAAGCGTTAGCGGTCAATCCATTGGTATCGTGATCGAAGACAACGAAGGCCGCCGCCGCATCCTGCCCATCATGCCTCGTGGTGAAACGCTGCCAGCACGCACCAATCGCAAACTGAACATTGCCGCCAATCGAAACTCGATGACGCTGTCGATCGTTGAGTCCTCGGGCATTGAGAGCGACCAATGGCAATCGCTGGGTCGCTATGAATTCACCAAGCATCAAGACGAATCAAAACGCGAAAAACGAACTCGCATGATCGGCTTTGAACTGAACATCGACGGCCTGTTGACCGTTCGTGCTCAAAGCCCCGACACGCCAGAGAGCAATCGGCTTCCCATCATTCCCAAACCCATGCTGCCATTGGAAGACGAGGCCGCCTGGACGCGTTGGATCGCGTCGGTTTCGACCAACTGATCTTGGCAGTTGCTTGCTTAGGTCACTGAAATCACGGCTTTGATCACACCGGTCTCTGGTTTGGTGTAAGACTCAAAATCAGTCAACACTCCATCCATATCCGTGCGGTGCGTGATCCATGGCACCGTGTCAATCACTCCCATCTCAATCAGTTTGATGATGCGAGTGAAATCACCTGGCAATGCATTCCGCGATGCAACAATGCTGGCTTCCGGCTTGTGCAGTGTGGGATGTCGAAAGACCACTTCATCGGTCGTGATGCCGACATAGACCAGCGACCCCGTGCTGGCAACGTACTGCAAAGCTCCCGACATTGAGTGTCGGTTCCCAGTGGCATCGACAACACTTTGATAAAAATCGCCGCCGGTGGCTTGCTGTATCTGCTCTCGTTCGCTGCCATCGCCGACGAACTGAATGGTATGATCCACGGCGTAGTGCTTGCGAACAAACTCTAACCGCGCTGGATTCATATCCATCACACTCACTTTAGCCCCGGTCAGTTTGGCAAATTCCAATGTCGCCAGTCCAATAGGCCCCATCCCGATGATCAGCGCGTGATCGGCCGGTTGTGGATTGGCTCGATCATTGGCGTGACAACCAATGGCCAGTGTTTCGACCAAAGCCAACTGATCATACGTCAACCTGCTTGACGGGTGCAGTTTATCGGCGCGAACCAAGAATGATTCACACAGTCCGCCGTCCATCATCACGCCGATGACTTTCAGGTTCTGGCAGCAGTTTGTTGCACCACGGCGACACGGGTAACAGGTTCCGCAGTTCATGTAGGGTTCGACACTGCAGCGGTCTCCCACTGTCACGTTTTCCACGCCTTCACCGACTGCCAGCACCTCAACACCCAATTCGTGACCGGGAATTCGAGGAAAGTCAAAGAAGGGAAACTTGCCGAGATAACAGCTAATGTCCGTGCCACAGACTCCCATGCGGTGCGTTCGCACCAACGCTAGCCCAGGTCCCGGAGCGCCGGGCTCATCAATTTCGATTGGCTTGAGAGTTTTGACTTCGCTGATTTGAATGGCTCGCACCGTTATTGCTCCAATTGATAGACTCGAGAGGCGTTGCCGCCAAAGAAAGCTTCTTGATCTCGTCGGGAAAGCCCCGCAGCCAACTGCTCGGCGACCTGCTTCCAACGAGTGTACTCGGTTCGCAACAAGCACACCGGCCAATCGCTTCCAAACATTAAACGCTCCGGCGTGAAGGCATCCAACACGACTTGCCAGTAGGGACGAATCAAATCGATGTCCCAGTCCTGGAGTTGGACTTCCGTTGCAACACCGGAAAACTTGCAACTGACATGATCACATTGAGCCAGTTGCTTGATGCCGTCGACCCAAGCGGGATCAGGCTGATCACTGGTGATCGTTGGCTTGGCGATGTGATCCAGGACCATCGGGATGTCAACATGACTCTGCGCAAACTGAATCGTCGCCGGCAACTGACGGGCAAAGATCAGCAGGTCATAAACCAAGTCGCGTCCGACCAGTCGCCGAATCCCGCGATTGAAGTCCGCACCCAAAATAAAGTCATCATCGGGCTCGTCTTGAACCACGTGACGCATGCCCTTTAGCGCTGCCACGCCACTGAACTGATCCAATTGATCGACCACTTCATCACTGGCAAAGTCCACCCATCCGACAACGCCTTTTATCCGCGGGGATGCCTGAGCGAGCTCAATCAACGCCTCCGTTTCGGCCAGCGACTGACGGGCCTGTACCGTCACAAAACCGTCAACACCGTCAGAACCGGCAAGGCTCTCCAGGTCAGTGCCCCCAAAATCTCGCTTTAGTACCTCCATGCCAGCGCCAATCCAAGGATATTCGCTGGCATCGTACCGCCAAAGATGATGATGTGAGTCAATGACCATGGTTGACTTCCAATTGAATGACAAACGATGTGTACAGATGAGTGCTTGAAAACGAAGCCAGTTTCAAAACGAAGCAGTGCGAAGCCCGTCGCCAGACGACTCGCCATCCACCTCGCAATGAACACGGCTGAATCAATCGAGCGGATCACCCCGATTGGCTGCGTCAGATTGATCGCGTTGGATACAAAGTAGAAGCGACTTAGCGATTCAAGGCAAGGAGTGCTGGCAGCACAATCAGCACATCAGGACCACCAAGCCGTGATTTGTGATCAATCGGAACAGCATGAACAATCGCTAGCGACGGAATAGCTGGGATTCCAAGGTCGAAACTGTAGTGGACCATGGTGCAGACCCGAAAGACACCATGCGGCAGCAAGTCCGTTCATGCCATCGTTGCCAAACGATGGTGCACCAACCGCTGGCTGATTCAGCCATCATTGGACATCCAACTGGATAGAGTACCACCGATCACCGCACTGGTTTGTCATCCCTTGCACAAGCCTTTGCCGAGTCGCCCAATGATGAATCACTTTCCAACGTTGCCAACGACAAACAACTTGCTGGAAGATCCGAGAGACGCTCGCTGAACGCAATGCCGACCGCGACACCGCTCCGATCTTCATCGCATACCAACCTCCCACTTCGAATCCTGATCCGACGAATGCAACGTGAAGCCGGACTGATCACCGGACTCAACTGCCTTCTATGATCCAATGATGAAAAAGTCCATGTCCGATTCCGCACTCTCGTCGCCTGACCCAGACTTGGCTGATGTCAGCAAGGCCCGTCGTTCAACCCGACGCACCTCTGACGTTGCCCAGTCACCCCTGGAAACGTACCTGCGTGAAATCAATGAAACGGCGTTATTGACCGCTCAGGAAGAACTGCAACTGGCCGCCCGCATCGAGCAGGGTGACGTCGAAGCTCGCGACCGAATGGTGCGAGCTAACTTGCGTCTGGTCGTCAATATCTCCCGCGGATACACCGGCAAAGGGCTTAGTCTGCAAGACCTGATCGAAGAGGGCAACCTGGGGCTCTTGCGAGCCGTCGAAGGCTTTGACCCGACCGTGGGAACCCGGTTCAGCACCTACGCCAGCTACTGGATCAAACAATCCATCAAACGCGCTTTGATCAACAGCGCTAAAACCATCCGCATTCCAGCCTACATGGTGGAACTGCTTAGCAAGTGGCGCCGAGCGACGGCACGACTGAGCGAAGAACTGGGACGCACGCCGACCAACGAAGAAGTCGCGCGTGTCTTGGGATTACCCAAAAAGAAACTGCCCATCATTCGCAAAGCCATCCGGATCAGTAACAGCACCCCGCAAAGTGACCAATCCGAATCCGGTTGGTCGCTAGGCGAAATGGTGATGGACGAGCGTTTGAAGGCTCCCGATGAACTGATGCTGGATCACGACATCCTGCGTCATGCCATGGAATTGCTGAGCGAATTAGAAGAACGCGAAGCGATGGTTCTGAAACTTCGCTTCGGCCTCGATGGTGATGAGCCCAAGACGCTTAAGGAAATCGGCATCGAACTTGGCCTGACGCGTGAACGCGTGCGTCAAATCGAAACCGAAGCCCTGCGTCGTCTGGCAGACGGTTTGACCGACCCGCGAGAACGCTTTGGGATGTAACCTGCCGAAGAGGCCTTTGGTCTCCTGGGAGACCTTCCGCCGCTGGCGATCTTGCGACAACCAGCGGCACGAGACGCGTTGACATGCGTGGCTTCGACTTGTGGGAACGCTACGGTCGTGCTGCTTCGTGCTTCAGCGGCAACCAAGCGGCATTCTCATTGCTGCTGGCCACACACTGCTGAATGAAGTACATGCCTTCCACACCGTCGTAACAGTTCGTGTAAACGGTGTCATGACGTTCAATGGGCTGGCCTGACGCTCGCTTAGCCATGTCATCAAAGGCCGCCACGTACAGATTGGCAAAGGCTTCGAAAAACGCCTCGGGGTGACCCGCTGGAATGCGACACGCACCGGCTCCCATGGGATTCATGAACGAAGCATTGGGGTCACGAGTGATGATCTGATGAGCCTTGCCGTTCTGGCGGTAAATCAACTCATTGGGGTTCTCCTGACGCCAACGCAGCGAGCCCTTGGTGCCGTCAATTTCAATTTCCAAATCATTCTCACGACCATGACTGATCTGTGAGGCAGTCACGGTCCCCAGAGCGCCGTTCTCATAACGGATCACAGCGGTCCCGTAATCATCCAACTGGCGACCTGGCACGAATGCCTTGAGGTGACAACTCACCTGATCGGGCAACAGACCGGTCATGTAACGGCCCAAGTTGTAGGCGTGGGTGGCAATGTCACCAAAAGCACCTGCCGCACCACTGCGTTTGGGATCGGTTCGCCAAGCCGCTTGCTTTTGATCTTCGTCTTCCAACGAAGTCCGCAACCAGCCTTGAATGTACTGAGCACGAACCGCATTGATTTCACCGAGCTCACCACTGGTGACCATCTCACGCACTTGGCGGACCAGCGGGTAACCGGTGTAATTGTGTGACAAAGCGAAAACAACATCGCTGTTCTTGACGGTCTCCAACAAGCTTTCCGCCTGAGCCAGATCGTAGGTCATCGGCTTGTCACAAACCACGTTGAAACCGGCTTTCACTGCCGCTTCGGCAACTTCAAAGTGCACGTGGTTGGGAGTCGCGATCGACACAAAATCAATGCGTTGATCCTCTGGAAGCGCCAATTCTGAATCCAGCATCTCCTGATAACTGGTGTAGGCACGTGACTCGGCAATCCCATAGTCTGGAGCCGAGGCTTTGGCACGCTCCGGGTTGCTGGAAAGCGCCCCGGCAACCAATTCTGCCCGATTGTCCAAGCACGCGGCGATGGAATGCACGCGGCCAATAAAAGAACCTTGGCCACCACCGACCAGTGCCATGCGAAGTTTCCGGTTCAAAGGTTCGTTGATGCCCATGGTGATTGATTGACCTCGGTAGGAAAAAGGGAGACAATGGAAAGGAAAAGGCAGCGTATCATACAGTCGCGACGGCAAAGTTTTAACAGGGCAAGGCGTTTTTGATGCCCGCATTGAAGCCCGTCGCCCCAAAGCAAAATCCCCAGAGCAAAATCTCCATCGAAAATCCCAGTGCGAATTTCGCGGTGGTAAATTTCGCTGCGGTAAACTCCCATTCCAAACGTCCCCCAATCGTAAAGTCCTCCATATACTTCTACAATTACCCAATCCTTCGACAATTGCCCAGAGAGCCCCGGCCGTGCGTCTCAGATGAACCTCTTAGACGTAGCCCTGACTGACCGCCAAAGCCCTGACTGACCGCCAAAGCCCTGACTGACCGTCGAAACCCTGGGCTTGCGTCCACACGGCGAGATTACCGGGCGCCGAGTGAACGATCCAATCCAACCATCGATCCCGCGATTGATGGTAGAAGCGAATCCCCTGCGAACGCTGATTGCCTGACCGATCAAGGTGCCATTAGCCCGCTCGCAGCCCTGACCCATTGACCTTAAAATTCACTGAAACGATTTTCGGCAACGATTGCACTTTCCGAAAACTCGTCTCGCCCTTTTCCTTGTTTTGTTGGAGCCCTGTCAGCGATGACCGAAAAACAGACTGCAAACGACCGAGTTGAAGTTCAGCAATCCGAAATCGCTACCAAAGCGACCAGCAAACAAGCGTTCCAGTCCCGCCTGCTGGTGGGATTGCTAACCGTCAGCCTCGTGTCGCTCTTCGTCGCGTCCTATTTTGCCGGACAAGCCGGTGCACTGCGTGAGCAAGTCACGACATCGCAATCGCAATTCCAACAGGCGATCGCGAACCACCCGTTCCAGGCACCAATCAAGTCTGTCAATGCTAGCGCTGCGATCAGCAAAGAAAAGTTCTCCATGGCCACCGGATTTCTCTCCGACCGCGCCGAAGGCCTGTTTGTCTTGGACCACAACTCGGGATTGCTGCAGTGCTCAGTGATCTATCCGCGGATGCAGAAGTTTTTGGGCTTGTTCACCGTCAATGTTCACGACACCCTTGGGCAGAGCAAAGGCGGTGAATTCATGATGATGACCGGCATGGTGGATGTGCCTAGCAGCAACAACAATCCAGTCGGCTCATCGGTGGTTTACGTCATGAACACCAGCACTGGCATGTACGCCTGCTACTACATTCCATTCAGCCGAACGATGATGAATTCCAACGCCCCACAACAGGGTGCTCTGGTCCTCCTCAGCACTGGCTCAGCAGACCCGATTGTTAATCGCGATAACCTGCGATAACCATCGCTGCATTGGTTTGTCCGATTTCGATACACTCGTGGTCGCTTTGCCTGCATTCACAGCAAGGCGAGATAGTTAAGGATTCGTCTTGTCTCACGGAATGAACCCCGCCCAAGCGGATGCGGTAAACACCTTGAAAGGTCCCTTGCTTGTCTTGGCCGGCGCGGGCACCGGTAAGACCCGAGTGGTCACGTTTCGGATTGCCAATCTCATTCGCCACGGAACCGCACCGGACCGGATTCTGGCGGTGACGTTTACGAACAAAGCCGCCGGCGAAATGAAAGAGCGTGTCGGCGAGCTCTTGGGGACCGCTGGCAAACGAGCCAAAAAAGGACAGCGGCGCCCGCAGCCAACCATCAGCACGTTCCACGCGCACTGCGTTCAGATTTTGCGGCAGCACGCCACCGCGCTGGGGTATCCCAAAAAGTTCTCCATCTACGATCGCAGCGATCAAGAGTCGCTCGCCCGATCGATTTTGCGCGACTTACGCCTGCCCAACACGGCGCTAAAGCCTGCCGATTTGCTGATGATGATCAGCAACTGGAAAAACGAATCGGTGCACCCCGATCGGGCTCCCTTTGTTGCCACCACCGACAAAGAACACTTGGCGGCAGCGGGTTATCGCCAGTACCAACAAGGCCTCAAGTCCCGCGGAGCAATGGACTTTGACGACCTGCTGCTGCAGACAGAAGTCCTCTTCGATGAACACCCGCAAATCCGCGATGAAGAAGCTGGCAAATTCGACCACATCTTGGTCGACGAGTACCAAGACACCAATGGCAGCCAGTACCGCATCACCAAACACCTCTCTGGTAAGCATCGCAACTTGTGCGTGGTGGGTGACGATGATCAATCCATTTACGCTTGGCGCGGCGCCGATGTCACGCACATTCTGAACTTCAAGAACGATTGGCCAGACGCAAAAGTTGTTTGCCTGGAATCCAATTATCGCAGCTGTGGCGCGATCTTAGAAATGGCCAATCGACTGATTCAATTCAATTCCACGCGACACGATAAAGTGCTTCGCCCCTCGCGCCCCGATGGGATGCGACCACGCATCGCTCAGCACAAAGACGAAACCAAAGAAGCGGCCAGCGTCGTCGCTGAAATCAAGCATCTGATTGATAACCAAAACGTCCAACCACGTGATATCGCAATCCTGTTTCGCACCAACGAACAACCGCGTTTGTTCGAAACAGAACTACGCAAGGCTGACGTGCCCTATGTGATGCTCGGTAGCCAGTCCTTCTTCGATCGCCGCGAAGTGCGTGACATGGTGGCCTACCTAAAGTGGCTTGACCAGCCCGATGATGAAGTCTCACTGCTGCGGGTGATCAACACCCCTGCGCGTGGTATCAGCGCCAAGACCGTGCAAACCTTGCTGCAACATGCGGTTGCCGATGGTGTCCCGATCTGGCAGGTGATGCAGAAGCAAGAAGTGGTCTCTCAGTTAACGCCGGCCGCTCAGCGCGGCGTGAGCGACCTGCAAGGAATTTATCAAGACGTCAATCGTCGTGTGAAAAATGACACCCTGGCGGACGCCTTTGAAACCTTGATGACGCGGACCAGCTACTCTGATGAAATCAACCGGCTTTACGACGAACCAGATGATCGCCAAAGCCGCATGGCATCCCTGGGCGAAGTCGCCAACGCGATGAGCGACTTTGAAGACAAAAACGATTCGGCTGACCTCACAGGCTTCCTGGCCGACATCGCCTTGAGTGGCAAGGAAATGGGTAGCCAAAAAGACAAAGCTGCTCAGCAAAATGCCGTTTGGTTGCTCACACTACACGCGGCCAAAGGCCTCGAATTCCCGGTCGTTTACATGGTCGGCATGGAAGAAGGCCTGCTACCTCACTCGCGTAGCGTGAAATCAGGCCGCGAAGAGGACATCGCCGAAGAACGACGACTGTGCTACGTCGGCATCACCCGAGCACAGGAACAATTGACTCTTTCAATGGCACTCACGCGGCGCAAATGGGGTAAAGCCAGACCAACCATTCCCAGCCAGTTTCTCTACGAAGTGACCGGGCAGGCGCAGAATCCCAACGTGTATCGCAAGAAAGCCGCCGCGAAGCTGTAGAGGGGACTGGCTCCACTGCTGCTTGAGGTTTACCGCCAGCTTGAGGTTTAACGCCAGTTGCGCGAACCATTTCCAAACGCTGCTCAAGCTGCCAGGCTGACGATCAAGAGCGTTCGGTCAGGTTGTTCGCCCCCCCGCCAACAAATTGGCGCTTTACCAGCCAATCCGCGGGCTCTTGTACTCCACAGAACCAATGAAAGCGCTGGCAGGACGGGCAATCCACTCTGGTCACCGAGCAGTCAAACCGATAAGCCAGTAACTTTCGCTACAATTGTCCTACTGCACAGCTTCGATCCCTGACTTCAAGGACACCCAGATGGGCCTATACATCGGCATAGCCGTCGTGCTGATCATCCTCGCACTCGTCGTGATTGCGATCGTTTCCCCGCGTCGTTTCGTGCGTGGCTTGTTCCGCCCCGCGCTGGCGCTGTTTTATCGCAAACGGATCATTGGATTAGAAAACCTTCCCAAAGAGGGTGGCTGCCTGGTGATCAGCAATCACATTTCGTGGATTGACGGCATCGTGATCCTGTGGATGCTGCCGCGCAATGTGCGCTTCTTGGTCGATGCGAGTAACTTTGAAAGCCGTCTTGGCAGCTACTTAGGCCGAGCCTTTGACACCATTTTCATGTACGCTCGACCAAAGTCGATCGGCAAGGCACTACGGACGGCTCGCGAAGGCCTCAACGAAGGCGACGTGATTGGAGTTTTCCCGGAAGGCTCCTTGTCGCGGAACGGCCAATTGCAAGGTTTCCGCGCTGGCATGCAGAAGATCCTCAAAGGCACCGAAGCGCCGATCATCCCCATGCACCTGGAAGGACTGTGGGGCAGCATCTTTAGCTTTTCCGGAGGCAATTTCTTTCTGAAATGGCCACGCAAATTCCGCCGCACACTGACCTTGCATATCGGCAAACCCTTGCCCAATGACATTCCCTTGGATGCAATTCGGGGGTCTGTCAGTCAATTGCATGCGGAATCAGCCATCGAACAGCGCGGTGAGTACGACAACCTACCACTGGCCGTCATCAAGTCCTGGCGCAAGAGCGGCTCCAGAGTTCGCGTCGCAGATTCCTCGGGGACCGAGCTCACCGGTCGCTCGGCTTTGATGCGAACACTGATCTTGCGTCGCGCCTTGCGTCGAGAATGCTTGGACAATGACGAAACCAATGTGGGTGTCTTTCTACCACCAAGCGCCGCGGGTGTCCTGACCAACGTCGCCATGGCTCTGGACAAACGTGTCACGGCAAACCTGAATTACACCGTCAGTAGTCCGGTGATCAATCACTGCATCAAAGAGATGAACATTCGCCATGTGATCAGCAGCAAGCGGTTCATGGAGAAGATTGATCTGGAGATCGATGCGGAAGTCATTGAACTCGAATCGCTGAAAGACAAAATCACGCTCACTGACAAGCTGATCGGTTTCATGATGGCGATGCTGCTGCCAATGGGAATCTTGTCAGCCATCCTGGGGCTGGGAAAGATTCAACCCGACGATCTTCTGACCGTGATTTTCACCAGCGGTTCAACCGGCATGCCCAAGGGCGTGCAGCTGACACATGCAAACATCAGCCACAATGTCGAAGCGATTAATCGAGCCGTCACACTCAGAGACGACGATGTCATCCTGGGCATCCTGCCGTTCTTTCATTCCTTTGGCTACACCGTCACGCTGTGGACCGCCCAGGCATTGGGGACAAAGAGCATTTACCACTTCAACCCGCTGGACGCGCGACAGATTGGCAAGCTCTCCGAAAAGTACGGCGTCACCGTGATCCTAGGCACACCAACGTTTGTTCGAGGTTACATTCGCCGCATCGAACCCAAGCAGTTCGACAAGCTGGATATCTGCATCGTCGGCGCCGAAAAAATGCCCGCCGACCTCTTCGATGCCTTCGAGAAACGGTTTGGCGTTCGCCCGGTAGAAGGCTACGGGACAACAGAACTCAGCCCCTTGGTTTCGGTCAACATTCCGATCTCCCGATCCACGGCCATTCACCATGATGATCGCCGTGAAGGCAGCGTCGGACAGCCTTTGCCGGGAGTCAGCGCCAAAATCGTTGATCCAGACACGGGGCAAAACATGCCCTGTGGTGAAGACGGCATGCTGCTGATCAAAGGCCCAAACGTGATGGCTGGCTACGCCAACAATCCCGAAAAGACAGCTCAAGTCTTGCATGACGGCTGGTACACCACCGGTGACATCGCTCACCTCGATCTCGATGGATTCATCTACATCACCGGACGCGTCAGTCGGTTTTCCAAAATCGGCGGTGAAATGGTACCACATGTCACTGTTGAGGAGCTGATCGTCAATTCCATCGGCACCGAAGAAGGTGGAAGCGACGAGGATCAACCGGCGATTTCAGTTGCCGTCACCGCAGTGCCCGACAGCAAGAAAGGCGAACGATTGATTGTGCTGCATCAACAAATCGACAAAACCGTCGACGAGATCATCACCGACCTGAAAGACGCTGGGCTGCCCAATTTGTTCATTCCCGGCCGAGATGCGTTTTATCAAGTCGACACAATTCCACTGCTGGGAACAGGCAAACTGGACCTGAAAGGTGCCAAGGACCTAGCGTTAGAGATCACCGACACCGGTGCATCGCTCCAGACCTAACCCGCTGGCCTGCCGGTGGAAGCCGGCCAAACCGCCGGCCAACCATTCGCCACAACGTGCAAGCGGTGAATTGCGCGAACCTTGATGTGCAATCAAACCGCCCGCTAGTGCGCGGCCTTGAGCACTTTGTTGTAGTTGAAAGCATCTTCTTGCTTCACCCCCAAGGCTTTGACCAGTGAAAGATAGCTCTTCCACTGAGCGGGGCTGACCAGATCCGATTTCTGTGCCCAGGGCACGTTGGGATCGAGCAACGTTCCAAACGATGGATAGTTGCGATCGCTCACCGCGTTCTGCTGCCAGTGCTTCAACTGGCTGGCGTATCGCTGACGCATGGTCTCCAGGATCGCTTGATGCTGATCATCATCAACCAAGTTGGTCATTTCATGAGGATCGTTCTGCAAGTCAAACAGTTCCTCAGCCGGTTCAAGCTGTTCGCCGCAACACCAGTAAATGTACTTGTAGCGTTGATCAACCACGGACATGGAATAGGTCAGTGGCGATCCCCAAACCTGAAACAATGGTATCGTCTGACGAGCCACTGTCGCCGCCGGATCGCAGACGGCATCAACCAGGCTGACGCCATCCATCACAGAAGGCGTTTTGACACCGGCATAGTCCAACACCGTAGGCGCGACATCAACTGTCCCGGTAACGTGCTGATACCGCTGGCCGTTGGCTCCTTTGCGAGGATCAAGAATGATTAACGGCACGTGCGAGCCTTCTTGATAAGGCAAGACCTTGCCGCCGAACCCATGGGATCCACAAAAGAATCCGTTGTCACTTGTCAGGATAATGATCGTATTCTCCGCCAACCCCTGCTTGGCAAGCTCCTCTCGCAACATCCCGACTGCATAATCGACACCATGAATCAATTGATGGTAACGGCGCATCGTGTCTTGGTAATGCTGTGGATCAAATCCCATGTCGTAAAAGAACGAAAGGTTCTGTCTTCCCAGACGAGACTGTTTGGCTAAATGGCTGCCATGTTTAGGACCGTAATTGGCTGGCTGTTTGAAGGCGACGTCCTGATAGACCGAATCAAAAAACGGGTCGGGAGTAAAGGGACGGTGGGGAGCCTTAAAAAACAGCGTTAAACAAAACGGTCGCTTATCGTCCACGGACTCGCGAATAAAGTCTTGTGCGAAGGCCCCGTACGCGCGACTGGAGTGTGGATACTTGTCGGCATACTTGGCAATGTATTTGTTGGCTGCGGTTTTATAGTTGGTTTGCCCGACACCTCCGCCCCAGCTGTCAAATTGATCGACAGGCAAGACTTGATAAGAGCGATCGGATTCGCTTTTGCCGTTGGTCACCGCAAAACCAAACTTGCCCGCGAAGCCAGTTCGATATCCGTTGTTCCGCAGCAAGACGGGATAGGACTTGGCAAAGGTCTTGGGACGCATCGGACCGTGCGAGAAATTGCAACCGGTTTTGTATTCGTACATGCCCGTCATCAAAGAGGCTCGACTGCCCATGCAGATGGCTGTCGAATTGTAATGATGAGTGAACAAGACGCCTTCGGCCGCCAACGCATCCATGTGCGGCGTTTGAACTTGTGCATTGCCGGTGACCTGCGTGGTCAAAAACGCCTGATCGTCGGTGTACAACACCACAATGTTCGGTCGTTCAGCCGCGGATGATTCAGCCTGAGCGGTTTGCTGAGCGGGCACACAGCGGGAGACAAGCAAGAAGAGACAAAGTGTAGCAAATCGGGCCAGCATGGGGATCTCTGCAGAGCAGGTGAGGGCAGGGCAAACGAGGAGTTGCTGTCATCATAGCTGAAACCGAATCAGTAGCCAGCCACCAGTGGCTGGCCGTGACCAGAGCACCGGCTGCCGCCGGAGAAATTCTTCCGATCATCGCAAACGGCGTTTGGCGTCCACCAGCTGATCCACGATGGCCCCCAATCCGTCATCCGTGCCAGCAAAACGCTCTGCTTCGGTCAAGGATTGCAACTCACCAAACACGTCATCGTGAAGAGCATGGTGCGAAGCGGATGCGTTGCGACCGACGGCGCGATCCAACCAATTTTCCAGCTTGCTGAAGTGTTTCTCCGCTGCCCGCTCAACGGCCGCGAAACCACGTCCTCGGCGACGGGTATGGAACTCGTCAACTGAACTGGCGGTCACGCCGCCATCGGTTGCGAGAGCGGTCGATTCAGTCATCGCGACCTGTTCGGACGGGATGTAACCCGCGGCCGCATAGGCAACCGTCTGCAGGGCACTGGCGTTGCCCAGAGAATCCGACCCCGTGGCAACCCCATTGACGCCAGCAACAATCAACTCACGCAGCTGCTGCCCGGTGAGGTTGGGATTGGCAGAGAGAGCGAGTGCGGCCAGGCCGGTGACGTGCGGAGACGCCATCGAGGTTCCCGTTGCATAGCCCAGCTGATCAAGCGTCAGTGTGCTGTAGATATTGACGCCTGGAGCATCGACCTGGACCGCGCCGCTGCCGCCAACTTGATTACTGAAATCAGCCATCGTGACGCTGGAGTCATAAGCTCCCACACTGATCACGTTATCAAACATGCGGCTGTACTGAGCAGGATAATCAGGGACAGCAGCGTAGCTATTGCCAGCCGATGCAACAATCAGGACGCCTTGCGACTGAGCGTACGAGATCGCTGACTGAATCGTGGAATTAAAGCCTCCACCAACGCTGATGTTGATGATTTGAGCTCCCATCGACACCGAATAGTGAATGCCAGCGGCCATGCCAAACGCTGTTCCGGTCCCATCCTGACCCAGAATTTTGACTGGCAGAATCGTAGCATCGTAGGCCACGCCGGTTGGCCCGACCCCGTTTCGCATCGCGGCGATGGTGCCGGCAACGTGAGATCCATGTCCATTGAGATCAGCTGGGTTGGGGTCATTGTCAGCGAAATCAAATCCATGCACATCGTCCGTGAAGCCATTGCCGTCATCGTCAATTCCGTTGCCAGCGATCTCGCCGGTGTTGACAAAAATGTTGTCCACCAAGTCGGGATGATCAAGATCGACGCCAGTGTCCAAAACAGCGACCAGAACTCCCTCGCCGGTGTAGCCTGCCGCCCAAGCCGAAGGTGCCCCAATCTGATTCAAGTTCCAGTCATCCGCACCGCCGTAAGGTCCCACCTCGGCCAACGGACTTGGACTGGGATCATCAGCCGGAGGAACATCAGCCGGAGGATCATCAGCCGGAGGAACATCAGCCGGAGGAACATCAGCCGGAGGAACATCAGCCGGAGGAACATCAGCCGGAGGAACATCAGCCGGAGGAACATCAGCCGGAGGAACATCTGCCGGAGGAACATCTGCCAGTGGAACATCTGCCGGTGGAACATCGTTGCTGGGTGCCTTGCTCAGCTTGGCAAAGATTTCCAGCTTATAGCGTGATGACCGGGGCGTCGTTGAAACGACCCAAGCCAGATAGCTGCCAGCTTCGACGTTCAAGCGAATGAATTCACGTTTGCGCCGACTGTTGTGCGACTCAGCGATGACGTTGCCATCGGTATCGGTCAGCACCAGATCTAAGTTGCGTTGCATGCGATGCAGGCGCAGACGCAGTTTCGCATCGCGTTCCAAGTTGAACTGATACACGTCCACTGAGTCATGTGGTTCAACATGGCCACGAATGCGAATCTTCTTTTCAACCTCTCCGACATCGACATGCTCGGCAGCCTGAAACGACGCCTCCGCAGCGAGCGTTGGCTGGCTGAGCAGGAACGAAGAATCGTCGACCAGCCTGGGCTCAGTCAACGAGGTGAGTTCAAGCGTATCAGCGGCCAGGAGTCGACGCTGCTCCATGGTCTCAATTCGTAATGCACGCAACATGATTAGACTCCGGTCAAGATCGCCGAGAAGAGAAGACATGTTTGCGATTGAATTCAATCAGCATTCAATGGTTCGATGAAAACGACTCGTTAGGCAAGGTTTCAAGCAACGAACATCAAGCCAAGAACAATCGCAAGTACCTCCAATCGATAGGTTTGCGATCAAGGTCGGCTTAGCAAGTGAATCGAGATCGATTCGACAAAAAGCATCGGAGAATAAGAGTTTCCGGCTAAGCAACGACAAGTTCGATGAAGGTAATTTCAATGTAGGTTAGGAAATCACCTCAGGCGGTCTTCCAGCATGGGAAAACGCCTCAATGAGGGAGCACCCTCAACCGACACTGTCGTCTGCAGATTTGGACATCAACAGGACTCGCTGTGGAACGGTCTCGATCGTCAGCGGCAATCGACCTGCGTAATCACCATCCAGTTCATAGGCAACTCGTCCGGCAGCGGTGATGGTGACTTTCTCCACCGTGTGTTGCCCAACGGCTGCCCAGCGTCGATGAACACCAGCGGCAACTGCCGCAACGTAGCCCAACGAAGAGGCGAGTCCAGCGTAGGAAAACGTCACCAAGTCAAGCTGCCCATCGTTGCCAACGGCGTGCGGTGCGACGCGCAATCCGCCACCATAGCAGGGCAAATTAAAGACCATTGCCCAACCCACTTGCTGGGTATCGATCTCGGTGTCGTCGCGATCAAATCGAGTGACCTGCAGTTTTGGAAAGCGATAGCGGCTGATGGTTTGCAAGATGGGCTTGAGATAACTGAGCTTCTGAATGTGCCCCTTGCGGCGCAGATGAACGCGCCGCACCACTTCTGCATCAAAGCCCACCGTGGCCATGATCAGGAACAGTTTGCCATTGGCGCGACCAGCATCAAACCGCCTAGTCTGCCCATGCTGCAGCGTTTGCATGACATCTTCCGCTCGATTGGACTGCCCCAAGTATCGCGCCAGCAGGTTTTCGGTGCCCATGGGCATCGGTAACAAGGGGGTTTGATCGTCAGAATTTTCAGCGACCAGGCAGATCGTCCCATCGCCACCGACGGCGATCACGGTTGGCCGTGAAACATCGCGTTGACGGCACGATTGAATCCTCTGTCGCAGTTCCTGGGGATCTGAAAGGCATTGATGAGCAATCCCAGCCTGCGTCAGACGTTCGCGCAAACGCGGGATTTCCTGGCGTCCCGCACCGCTCCCGGCTTTTGGACTGGTGAATAGGAGGACCTCAGAATCCATTGACAATGCTGCAGTGTTAGGGCGAGTTTCACGGGTGGGCACCAGGACACCGTCTCATTCTGACAAATCTAGTTGGCTTTTCCCATCCCAGGAAAGGCTAATCTGCCTTGCTATGGCATCCAGCACGTTGGTACGACAGTCAGACCTGAGTCTTCGGTTTGGGGCTGCCAAGTCATTGTCCGGTGGGGCAAATCGGCTTCCCCAGCATGGAGAAGGCTATGCCAGCAGGCTTGTCATTCAGCCAAGCACTGATCCGGCGACTCAGTATTTAGGTAAATGATCGTCCGGCGATTACGTTGTCGGCCGCGACAGAATCAACACGTCGAAACACCTTGCTTTCGTCTTATGAACCCGAGCTTAATCTCCCTTTTCGCCCAAAATACGACCGGTGCCCAATTTCGAGCACTTTCGCGCTCGTTGTTTCTGGGGATCGTGGTTTTGGTCCTTGCAACACTCAACTCGCCTGCCGGGAACCACTCGGCAAACGCGCAAATGGGTGGCATGAATCAGAACGCAGGTGCTCCACAAGGGCCTGCCGAACGTGCCAAGTTTAGTGACTACATCCACAACGACGGCGGTCTACCGATCGTTCGTGAACAGGGTGACACGGTTGTGCTAGACGTACGCGTCATTGGCAACCGCACCGTCAGCACGAACAAGGTTCTGCAATCATTGCAGACTCGCAAAGGGCGTTTCTACAGTCGTGACGACCTGCTGAGTGACATCCACCGGCTCAATCGCATGAAGGCTTTTGATCAAGTCACCTTCGACACCCAAGAGACCGAGCGCGGTATCGTCGTGACCTTCAAGGTTCATGAACGCAAACTGATCAGCAAAATTGTGTTCCACGGCAATCAGCGACTCAATGACAAAGAAATCGCCGGACGCACCGGCTTGGCCGAAGGCGACCCGATCAGCGAATACACCACCGAATCAGCCCGCCGCCGTCTGTTGGATTTTTATCGTGAAAAGGGCTTCGCCCAAGTATCGATCGTCTCCTTTGTCGGTTGGGAAGGTGATCCAGGGATCGTGATGTTCCGCATCAACGAAGGCCCGCTGGTACGGATTAGCAAAGTTGAATTCATCGGCAACACGATTCTAAGCAATGCCAGGTTAGGAAAACTGATCAAAAGCAGTGGCCCGATCGCGGGCGCGATCAACGCCATGAACGTCGCTGATCGCAACAAGATTGCTGGTGATGTGCAGATCTTGGAGTCCACGTATCACAACCTTGGCTACCTAACAGCCGTCGCTGGCTATCGATCCAAATACAGTGATGATGGATCGCGGATGGAAATCGTGTTTGTGATCAACGAAGGGCCTCGCTTTAAAATCAACAGCATTCAAATCATCGGCAACCGGTACATCACTGAAGACTCCATCCGCAGTCGCTTGACCCTCGTGCCCGGTGACATGTACAACGGCAGCGTGCTGCATGTTGACACTCAAGAAATTATCTATGGCTACGGTGAACTCGGGTTCATGTACGCCGACATCCAGCCCAAGACAGTGATGCTGGATGATCAAAACGCCGTCGATCTGATTTATCAAATCGAAGAGGGTGACCAATGGAAGATTGGTCAGATCCACGTCAACATTGATGGAGAGGTTGACGCGATCAAGGAAACAGTGGTCCTGAATATGATGGACATGTACGAAGGCGAGTTACTGGACCGTCGCAAGCTGCGAAACGCACGGACGAACTTTGGTCGGAGCCCGCTGTTCGAATCCAACCCTCAGATCGCTGAACCGCCAGACATCGTCGTGACTCCACGAGAGGAGCGGTTTTGATGCTCAGCTTGACCTCCCAAACCAGAAACGGCCCCAGTCCTCAACGACTAACTAGCAACCCGCTTCGCCAAGTCCCAGTGTCCTCCCCACGTTGTTTTGCGAAAATGGTTTTAGAAACCGATTCAGCCGATCCCCAAACATTGCCAGCGCGTCCAGCCAATCGGGACGCGATGCTGCGAGGCTGTGGCCGATCACTCATGGCACTGTTTTGCTTGACGCTGTTCTGTTTGGTGCCGGGAACGGTCAGTGGACAAGGCGTCAACGCTCCAGCTGGCTTCGTGCCAACGGGAACGACGCCCTCGTACAGCCAACGGCCGCAAACAGGCACCAGCACGCCTGTGGTCACGGCAAACTATCAACGATCGAATGCCGCCGGAACAACCAATGGCCAGGTTGTCACGGCTGATGGCCGATCCGGTTCACAGGTTCCCTTCCCAACGACTCGATTGGTCAGCGGACAGCAGCCAGCGGGAGCAGCCACCAGCGTTCCAACAACAACTGGCGTTCCGGCACCGACAACCACATTCCCCATCGCTCCTTCGCAATTGGGGCTTGCTAACCCGCTTGCCAACACCGCGACGGCCTACTCGCCACTGGTGACCAATCCAATGATGCCACCGCCGCGAGTCCGCGTGGCTGACCTGATGGTCACTGGCTTCCCGGCTCGAACCGGTCGGGTGATGGTTGGTGCAGCAGTCAACAGTGACGCAGGAGTCACGGGGCAATTGACCATTGATGAGCGTAACTTTGACATCACACGCTTTCCAACTTCCTGGAGCGATTTCGCCAACGGCCGCGCCTTTCGTGGTGCTGGCCAAACCTTTCGGCTCGAAGCCGCCCCCGGTAGCCAGATCGACTCGTATCGATTCGAATTTGCTGATCCAAACCTGCTGAACTATCTGCCCATCAGTTATTCCGTGAGTGCGTTTCTGTATGATCGGAACTTCACCGACTGGGACGAGAACCGATTGGGAGCTCGCTTTGGATTGGGTTATCGAATCACTCCCAACCTGTCCCTCAACGGATACCTTGGAGCGAACCGAGTCAAGATTGGCGATCTTCGCCTGCCCGGCCTGGATCCAGAACTGGACAACATGGTTGGCAAGAACAACTCCTA
This sequence comes from Stieleria bergensis, assembly GCA_007745635.1. GTDB lineage: Bacteria > Planctomycetota > Planctomycetia > Pirellulales > Pirellulaceae > Stieleria > Stieleria bergensis. The sequence goes on along the minus strand of CP036272.1, from coordinate 1,882,876 downwards.
CGACGTAGGACTCTCGTTGCGGCACGATACCCGCGACAGCTTGATTCAGGCCAGCCGAGGGCATTACTTTGAAGTGAACTTTCGCGAAACCTTTGGCGACTTCAACTACTCGCGGTTGGAAGCCGATTACCGCAAGTTCTGGTTGCTTCGCGAACGGATCGATGGAAGCGGTAAACACACCGTTTCCTTCCGCACGCAGCTGGGCTTCAGTGGTGACGAAACCCCGATCTACGACAACTTCTTTGCCGGTGGCTATGCGACGCTGCGTGGTTTTGATTTCCGCGGTGCCAGCCCCGTGATCGGCGGTAACGACGGCATCGAAGTCGGTGGTCAGTTTCAGTTCCTCAACTCCGTTGAATACATGTTCCCGCTGACCGCAGACGACATGTTCCGCGGCGTGGTCTTCTGTGACTTTGGTACGGTAGAAGACAAGGTGGAATTCAATTCAGAGTCCTTCCGAGTGGCACCCGGTTTTGGGCTTCGAGTCAACATCCCAATGATGGGCCCAGCTCCGCTGGCGTTTGACTTTGGCTTCCCAGTCAACAAAGCCGACTTCGATGACGAACGAGTGTTCGCGTTCTACATGAGTATGATTCGATAAACTGCGTCTGAATGACAGCTCCAGCAAACAGTTCAGCAAAAGAGCCCGACTCTGGCGGGGCCGATTCGAACCGCGCCGACTCCTGGTCTAGACGGATCGAATCACGCTATCACTGTGTTTTGGAAAAAGACCTCGTTGACTGGTTTGATTCCGAACGCTGGCGACAATCCTTTGCCTGTGCTGCCGGCCGTTTCTGCGAACCTATTTCTGCCGAAGAACTACTCAGTCCGGCACCGTCTGCGATCTGGCCCGGTTTAATGCCTTGCGATTGCCTGCCTTTGTTGGGCAATGGAATGGGCGACTGGCTGTGCTTACGGCTAGCTGTCGACCACGGCTCTGCCAACGCCGGCAATATGCTTGTCCATTGGTATCACGGCGGTGGGGACTGGATTCCCTGGAGCAGCCACGGCGGCGACAAATTGCCATTGGCTCAAGCCGTGCTGTTTGATGCGCTGCGGCAAGAGCTTCCCGGCGGCGATCGCGAGCATGCGATTCCAGCAGACCACCCAGACGCCGAGTTAAAACTGGACGCCGATCCGTTGCTCGACTGGGCAACTCACTGGCTGGACGCTGGCGGTTGGAATCGAACGCAGCACACGACGCTTCTCGAGGGGCATCAGATGGCCGCTGCCATGATTGAGCACGATGTGGCACAAGTCGCTGTTCGCTGCCAACTGGTGATGGATGCGCTTGACAATCCAGCCATCAGCGCCGATGTGCGATCACAGTGGCCGGCCAAGCACGCCCGTATCGAACAAAGCTTATTTGACAACGCACTCATCGATCGCTCTTGGTGGCCTAAAAAGGGTCCACCGGGTGCCCACACGCTGAAACAACAAGACTGGGACGCCGTGCTAAAGCATTGCCAAGCGGTGTCTCGAATCGCTCCAGAGATTGCCTGGGGCTGGGACGTGATGGGATACGCCTACGAACGCCGTGGCGACCTGGACGCTGCCGTTGACTGCTACACACAGGGCCTGCGCTGCAGCATCTTTACCGACCAAACGGTTCGTGTCCGCACGCATGGCTTCACAGGCGACAGCGAAAAATTTTCGGCCTCGCGGCTCATGCACCTGGAGCGAGAACCAGCCCCGAATGATGTGAACGCCTATTTTCAGATTCTCAAACAACCCAGCGCAGATCGACGCCGACTGGATGTCACGGAACACTTCCGCGAGCGAGCGCAGGCAGCTGAACTCCAAAAGGGCGATTCGCAAGACCCTTATTTGGACTGGGTCCGGGCTGGCTGGGACTTGGGTGCAGAGACAATGAAGGCATTCCCCGATCTGCTGGACCACATCACCACCTCGGCACGGCTCGCCGGTCGCGACGCTCAGGCAGCCATTGCGGCAACGCACCGGGAATGCTTTCGCCAGCGCTACCATCTTTAGCAACCGGCCTCAAATGGCCTCTCAGCTGGCGAATTTCCTCGCCAACCGGCGTCGCAGGAGCCTTCATCCCAGCGGCGAATCACCGCCAGAACGCGATGCGCCCCCTTCCGAGAAAGCGTTTTCTGAACAACACTTAGGGGCCGATCTTCTGATTTTCGGCAGTGTTGTCTGCGATGGGAGACCGCCAGCGAAAGGAATGCCGCATCCACGGCCGAACTTTGGCTCCGTCCCATCGAAACGAATCCCGCTTTCCCCGTTCCCAAAGACGCCATGAAATACGTCATCGTGATCCCGGATGGATGCGCCGACGAACCGATTGAAGCACTCGATGGCAAAACGCCTCTCCAGGCCGCCAGTTTGCCCAATATGGACCGGATTGCCTCGACCGGCACGCTAGCGCTTTCGGATAACACTCCGATCGAATTCCCTGCTGGAAGCGAAGTCGCCAACCTGTGCTTGTTTGGTTACAACCCTCACGAATGCTTCACCGGTCGCGCCCCTCTGGAAGCTGCCGCCGGCGGCATTCTGCTGGGCCCGCATGACTTTGCGATTCGCTGCAATCTGGTCACCGTCGAAGACCAGACCATGATTGACTTCACGGCCGATCACATCAGCACCGAAGAGTCCACCGAACTGCTCAAGGCGGCGCAAGAAGCCTTGCTGAACGACGATGCCTTGCCAGCCCATTGGCGCGGGCGATTTGAATTCGTCCCCGGCGTCAGCTATCGCAACTTACTCATCTACCGAGGCGACGCCGCCACTCCGTCCCCTTTTTCGGACGAAACCCGCTCCACCGCGCCACATGATTTGACGGACCTGCCGATTGGCGATGAGTTCCCGCGCGGACCGGGCAGCAATTGGCTGGTCCAGTGGATGAGTGACTCTGCGGAGATCTTTAGCGAGCACCCGGTTAACCAGAAACGCAAGGCCGCCGGCAAACGCCCCGCGACAAACGTTTGGCTGTGGGGCCTTGGTGGCGCTCCGGCAATGCAATCTTTCCAACAGCGTTTTGATGTTCAAGGCGCCATGATCACGGCCGTCGATCTGTTGCGTGGGATCGCAGCATTGGCCGGTTGGCCGCGAATCGAAGTCGCGGGAGCCACTGGCTATCTTGACACCGATTATGCGGCCAAGGGACGCGCGGCAATCGCAGCTTTGGACGAGTACGATCTGGTTTGCGTGCACATCGAAGCCCCCGACGAGGCCTCGCACGAAGGTCGCCACGATGCCAAGATCGAAGCCTTGCAAGCGATCGACCAAAAGATTGTTGGCCCGCTGCTGGAAAAGCTAGAGACCATCGGCGAATACCGGATCTTGGTGATGCCGGATCACCCCACGCTTTGCAGCACCAAAAAACATGCTCATGGCATGGTGCCGCTGGCGATGTCCGGCAGTGGCATCGCGGCCGATTCGCAAACCACTTATGACGAACTCGCTGCCGACGAATCCGGCCAGCGTTTCCCTCACGGCTGGGACTTGATGGACCAGTTTATCGTTAGCAAGTGATGCCCCATGGTTGCGACACTGGCCCCATTGAATCACCAGGTTGCAACCTCCATCACCTGACCCGACTCAAGAGATTATTGCAGTAAAGATCGCATCATGTCATTGATTGTGCAGAAGTTCGGCGGCACCAGTGTTGCCGATGTGGAAAAAATTCGTGCCGCTGCTCGTAAAGCCATTCGCGCGCAGCGTCAGGGCCACCGCGTGGTGATGGTTGTTAGCGCGATGGGCAAGAACACCGATCGCTTGCTGGAACTCGCCTCGGATGTCAGCGAAAATCCACCGGCTCGCGAAATGGATATGCTGCTAAGCACCGGCGAACAGGTCAGCGTTGCACTGGTTGCGATGGCGATCGAAGCACTCGGCAGTCAAGCCATCAGCCTGACCGGCGGGCAGATCGGTATGCAAACCGACAGCAGCTTCAGTAAAGCACGCATCAAATCGATCTCCACTGAACGCATTGAGCGTCTGCTGGATGAAGGCAACATCGTTGTCGCCGCTGGATTCCAAGGCATCGACAACGACTTGAACATCACCACGCTTGGCCGTGGCGGCAGTGACACCACTGCCGTTGCCCTGGCGGCGGTGCTTAAAGCAGACGCCTGCGAAATTTATACCGACGTCGATGGCGTCTACACCACGGACCCGCGTTTGCTGCCGGAGGCTCGGCGGGTCGATGTGATCAGCTATGACGAAATGCTTGAACTCGCCTCGCTGGGCGCCAGTGTCATGCACAACCGAAGCATTGAATTCGCCAAAAAGTTCGGTGTGCCGATCCACGTCCGCAGTAGCTTTTCCGACACCGAAGGCACGATGATCGTGGCGGAACAGGAATCGGCCACCGCGTCGGTCTGTGGCGCCGCCTTGACGCCTGATGAAGCACGCCTGACCGTGCTGGGCGTCCCGGATGTTCCAGGAAAGAGCTTGGAAATCTTTGCAGCAATCGCCGAAGAAAAAATCGCTGTCGACATGGTCGTGCAAAACGTGGGTGATGGAGGCAAAGCCGACATCAGCTTCACCGTCCAGCGTGCTGATCTGCAAGCCACCCTGACCGCATTGCAGCCCGTCGTCGAAAGCATCGGCGCCGCTGGCATCACGCAAGATGATCAAGTCAGCAAGATCAGCGTTGTTGGCGCCAACATGGTCTCCCAGCCCGGTGTCGCCAGTGAAATGTTCCGCGCCCTGGCAGCCGCTGACGTGAACATTCAAATGATCACCACCAGCGAAATCAAAATCAGTGCCCTGGTCGCCCGAGACCAAAGTAGCCTCGCGCTGCGAGCGGTTCACGAAGCGTTCAAGCTGCACGAAAAACCAGATGATTCCAAATCTTGGTCCCAGATCAAAGCCGACCGTGACGGCGTTGAAATGCAAACGCTGGTCAGTCGTTTGCGGGACGACGCGTTGGAAGCCTTGACCTTGACCGGCATCAGCGTGCTAGACGACCAGGCTCGCGTCACCTTAAGTGGCGTCCCCGATCGACCAGGGATCGCTGCGGAAGTGTTTGAGAAAATCGGCGCTGCCGGCATTTCAGTGGACATGATCGTCCAAGGCGTGGACGGCAATGAACACACCACCAGCATCAGCTTCACCGTTGACAATGATCAACTCAACCAGAGCCTAAGCGTGGCCAAAACGCTTGTCGAATCGTATGGACTGCGCGGGACCAGTGGTGAACCTGGCATCGCCAAAGTCACCGTCAGCGGCATTGGTTTGCGGAGCCACACCCACGTGGCAACGCTGCTGTTCGAAACGCTGGCAGCAAGCGAAATCAACGTGGAAATGATTAGCACCAGCGAACTGCAAGTCAATGCAGTCATCAAAAGCGAATCGGCCGATCAAGCCAAACAAGGGCTGGAAAAGGTCTTTGCCGCATCGCTAAGGTAGACCACGGCTAAGCGACTCGGCCGTCTCAGGCAATGGCCTGCCAGCCAACCACTCACTTGCGAAGATGACATCGCTGCGGCTCACACCGAGCAGTGAATGTGATTCTGAACAATCGTCGCTGCTGGTTCGCCCTGGGCAGCGTACTGCGCTCAGCCAAATCGATTATCATGAGTGGTCCTTCCCCAGCCGATCATTCCATTCGATGGCATCCCCCATGCAAGCCTCTTTCACTCGACGGCGTTTCTCAGCGCTGCTGGCCGGCACCGCGTTGGCTGTTCACAGCAATCCCTCTCGCGCGTTTGCGGACCAACCCAGCACGGGTCCGCTAGAGACCTTTGTTCCCTGCCGCGCGATCACCACGGGCCCCAAACATCATTGGTTTGGTTACTACGACAAAAACCAATTCGATCCCACCGGCAAACGGATCCTTAGCAACGAAGTTGCGTTCGAAGGACGCTCACCGACCGGCGATGACAAGATTGGTGTTGGCTACGTCGACACTGCGAACGGAGACTCCTGGCACGCGTTGGGCACCAGCAATGCCTGGGGTTGGCAACAAGGATGCATGCTGCAGTGGATTGGGCAATCCCAAGACGAAGTGCTGTGGAATGATCGGCAGGGCGACCGCTTTGTGGCTCGTGTTCATTCCTTGAAAACCAAGCAAACACGTACCATCGATCGCCCCATTTACACCATTGCCCCCAATGGCAAATTTGGTTTAAGCGTTGATTTTCGACGCATTGACAACCTGCGTCCCGGTTATGGATACGATGGCTTGGCGGACCCCAACGTTGCCAACCGAGCACCGAAGGATTCTGGCATTTGGCGGGTGGATTTGCAGACCGGCCGGTCGGAACTGATTCTCTCTCTTGCCGATGTCGCTGCGATTGCCTGGCCAGACGGCAGCACTCATCCAGAGGCTTGGCACTACTTCAATCACTTGCTGATCAGCCCGGACTCCTCACGGTTCATCGTTTTGCATCGTTATCGGCCTGAGTTTGATCCCCAAACGCTGCAGTATCGCGGTGGTTTCGTCACTCGCATGTTCACCGTCGACGTCGATGGCGGCAACCGCTATGTGCTCGACCCGTCAGGCTATACGTCGCACTTCATTTGGAATGGCAACCAGCGAGTCACCATGTGGACCAAGCCAGAAGGCCAGCGCCAAGCCTTTTATGACTTTACAGATCACTCCCGCGAAGTCCAGCGAATCGGTGAAGGCAAAATGCTGACCAACGGTCACAACACCTTTTTGCCCGCACCCTACTCGGATTGGATCTTGTGCGACACCTATCCGGATCGCAAGACACGCCGCCAAACCGTGTACCTCTACCATGTTCCCAGCAAGCGGCGTTTTGATTTAGGGCACTTTCCATCGCCCCCGCAATACAGCGGCGAATGGCGCTGCGACACGCATCCACGCAGCAGCCGTGATGGCACCAAGATCACGATCGACAGCCCACATGCCGACGGTCGCCAAGTCTATTGGCTTGATATCGAAGCGTTGCTCAATCAACATAGCTAGCAACTGAACTTGGCATGCCCTTCCGCCAGTCAATGCACGTTGCCGGCGCTGGGCATGACAATCATCTCAGCTTAAGCGGAGCACCTTGACCTGGCGACTCTGCGAACGCTTGTGATCACGCCCCCTGCCACTGCTTCTTAAAAACTCCATCATCAACCGTCTTCAGCCCATGCCTCGCTTTCCTGCTTTTGACTTATCTCTTCCACTGGGATCCCAGCGCCGTCCTGCATTCGGGATGCGATTGCCAATTTTGGCGTTCTCATTGCTGGCCGTTGCATTGGCTGCCGGGGTTCCACCCGTTTATGGGCAACAAGTAAAACGCCCAAACATCGTCGTCATGTTGGCTGATGACATGGGATATGGCGAGCTGCAATGTTTGAATCCCACCCGAGGCAAAATCGCCACACCACGTTTGGATGCCATTGCACAGAGCGGCATGATCTTTACCGACGCCCATTCGGGATCATCGGTTTGTACTCCAACGCGTTATGGCCTGATGACCGGTCGCTATGCCTGGCGAACTCGTTTGCAAAGCGGCGTGCTGACCGGGGGCGAATCATTGATTGCCAAAGACCGAATGACCGTGGCGAAGTTGCTAAAGCAGCAGGGTTACTACACAGGCATTGTTGGCAAATGGCATCTCGGCATGCTGTTTGATGGCAAAACTCAAAGCGGCGATGTGCCAGTCGGAGCCAAGGTCACCCATGGACCGATCGATCGCGGTGGCTTCGATGAGTTTCATGGCTTCCATCATGCCCGTCAGATTGAACTCTGGATCGATCACGATGAAGTCACCGAGAACATTTCCTCAGTCGACATGCTGCCGCGTCTGACCGAAGCCGCCGTGAACTTCGTTCATCAACAAGCCAAAGCAGATCGCCCGTTCTTTCTGTATGTTCCCTGGAGTTCGCCACACAGTCCCGTCGTTCCGACCCAGAAATGGAAAGGCAAAAGTGGACTGAACGAACACGCCGACTTTGTCATGCAAACCGATGACAGCTTTGGCCAAGTCGTCGATGCGCTGCGTGAATCAGGACAACTTGAGAACACCTTGATCATTTGCAGCAGCGACAACGGGACTTCCGCCCCCACGTCCAAGATGGACCAGTTGAAACAGAAGGGGCACTTCCCCAGTGGCGAGCTGCGTGGATCGAAAGCAGACATTTGGGACGGCGGACATCGCGTCCCCTTTCTGGTCTCCTGGCCTCAGGTCGTGCCCGCTGGATCGCGCACCGACGCCTTGGTCTGCTTGACGGACGTCATCGCGACGATCGCAGACATCGTTGACGAGACGTTGCCAGAGGGTGCTGCAGAAGACAGCGTCAGCTTCCTGCCTGTGCTTCGCCAGCCCAGTCATGCCGGACGTGACAGCGTCGTGCACCACAGCGTCTCGGGTTACTTTGCCATTCGACAAGGTGACTGGAAACTCTCACTTTGCCCCGGGTCGGGAGGCTGGACTCACCCCAAGCCAACTCAAAAGAACTACAAGAAGCAAACGGAAGCGGGCAAGCCACTGGTGCAACTGATCAACCTAAAGACTGATCGAGGCGAGGCAGAGAATCGAGCCTCCCAGGACCCCAAGAAGGTCCGCGAATTACGACGTTTACTCCAGCAACAAGTTGACCGTGGTCGCAGCACACCGGGACCCTCAACAAACAATGACGCGAAGATCACGATCGACAAACGCCCGCGAAAATGATCATCGCCTCGGGTGTTCGACACCGCACCCTGAGTCAGCAGATCAATGCAGCGCCGCAGGGTGCGTGCAAGCGCGCACCCTACAAACCTTTCGGCCGAGCGACGTGGGGCATCATCGGTGTTGATTACTGTCATTCTGGCAACAGTTGCAAATGCGCTGATTTCGCTCATTGAGGCAACCTGCCAAATTTGTTTTTTCAGACACCCATCCGTATCAATCACCGCAAAAATGCGGTCCTCTAGCGTTCTTCTTGCACTGCCTGGATATTTTTCCAGCGATTGCTGCTTTTCTGGCACGCACTTTGCGATACCTAGTCAGCCATGTCGACGAAAGCGAAATCGACAGGCTGAACCAGCCGTCGATTGCTTTTCACAGGCATCTCAGGACCGAACAACCACCGCCTGATGTGTGGTGCACTGACCCATGCAGTCGGTTGCCATTCACTTCAGGCCGGTTTGAAAGGGTTGTTGGGAAAAACGTTGCCGTGCAATTCGCAGGGCAATCACTGACAACTTGATAAATCAAAGCTATACCCACACAGAAGCATCCGAAACCAATCACGGAGAATATGAATCATGGCACAAGGTGAAAAAATCATTGGGATTGACTTGGGCACGACCAACAGCGTCGTCGCTGTGATGGAAGGCAGCGAAGCCAAGGTGATTCCTAACCCCGAAGGCAATCGTTTGACGCCCAGCGTCGTTGCATTCACCGACAAGGAAGACACCATCGTCGGCGAACCCGCACGCCGCCAAGCGGTCACCAACCCGAAGCGAACCGTTTACTCGGCCAAACGTTTCATGGGTCGCCGTCACCACGAAGTGGAATCAGAAGAGAAGATGGTTCCCTACGGTGTCACCGGCGAGGCCAACGAATACGTCAAGATTGCTGTTGGTGACGAAGAACATACACCTCAGGAAATCTCAGCAAAGATTCTGCGTAAACTCAAAGAGTCCGCTGAATCCTACCTGGGTCACAAAGTAAACAAGGCAGTGATCACTGTCCCTGCTTACTTCAACGACGCACAGCGTCAAGCCACCAAAGACGCTGGTCAGATTGCCGGTTTGGAAGTGGCTCGGATCATCAACGAACCCACGGCGGCTGCGTTGGCCTATGGCCTGGACAAGCAGAAAGACGAAAAGGTCATCGTGTTTGACCTTGGTGGTGGAACGTTTGACGTCTCTGTTCTAGAAGTCGCCGACAGTGGTGATGAAGAACAGGAGAGCCGCGTCTTCCAAGTGATCAGCACCATGGGTGACACACACCTTGGTGGCGATGACTTTGACGAAGCTTTGATCAACTACGTGGCCGACGAATTCAAGAAAGAGAACGCGATCGATTTGCGAAACGATCCAATGGCTCTTCAGCGTCTGCAAGAAGCTTGTGAAAAGGCCAAGAAAGAACTGTCGACCTTGCCAGAGACCGACATCAACTTGCCGTTTATCACCATGGACCAAAGTGGCCCGAAGCACTTGACCATGAAGATCACTCGCAGCAAGTTCGAAGAACTGATCGACTCCTTGGTCGAACGCTGTAAGACTCCTGTGATGCAGGCGTTGAAGGATGCCGGCTTTAGCCCCAGCGACATTGACGAAATCGTCTTGGTCGGCGGCAGTACTCGCGTTCCTAAAGTTCGCGAGCTGGTCAAAGGGATCTTTGGCAAGGACCCTCACCAAGGTGTGAACCCTGACGAAGTGGTTGCCATTGGTGCCGCCATTCAAGGCAGCGTCCTGGCCGGTGATCGTACCGACGTGTTATTGCTAGACGTGACGCCATTGACCTTGGGGATTGAAACCGAAGGTGGCGTCATGACCGCACTGGTTGAACGGAACACCACCGTTCCAGCCGAAAAGAAGAACGTCTTCAGTACAGCAGCTGACAACCAATCAGCGGTCACCGTTCGCGTCTTCCAAGGGGAACGGAAAATGGCATCCAGCAACCGTTTGCTGGGCGAATTCAACCTGGAAGGACTGCCACCGCAACCTCGTGGGGTGCCTCAGATCGAAGTCAAATTTGACATCGACCAAAACGGTATCCTGAGCGTTTCGGCAAAGGAACTGACCACTGGAAAAGAGGCTTCGGTCCAAATCAAGGAAGCCGGTGCACTAAGCGATGATGACATCGAAAAGATGCGCCGCGATGCGGAAACCAACGCCGAAGAGGATCGCCGCCAATTTGAACTCGCTGAGGCTCGCAACAAAGCCAGTCAGCAAGTCCACCAATTGGAAAAGGAAATGACCGAGCATGCCGACAAGCTGACCGATGACGATAAAGCTCCAATGGAAAAAGCCATCGAGAAAGTCAAGGCAGCCACCGGCACCGACGATACCGAAGCAATCAAGCAAGCGACCAGCGAGCTAGAAGCTGCGGCTCAGGCGTTCAGCAAAGTGCTGTACGAAAAGACCGCCGCTGAAGGCGGTCCCGACGCTGCGGCAGCAGATGGCCCAGCCGCTGCTGCACCGGAAAGCAACGATGACGACGATGCCATCGACGCTGACTTCGAAGTCAAAAATTGATTCTGTCATCTCTCAACTGATCAATCAATTTTGCCAAAGACGGGTAGTTTTCTACCCGTCTTTTTTCATGCCTTGCCGCAACCTCAAGCCCCAAACGTCCGCCAACGATCAACCTGCTGATTCCCTCTTGATTCCCTGTTGAACCGGTGGCAATTTTAGGTCGTTCCACTCTGTTCGGCACAACGTTTGCAAAACCATCACGTACCATGGCAATGATGCCAAAATGGACTCTCTTGAAAACCAAACACCTCGTGTGACTCGCAGAGAACCAATCAGATGACATTTCGATTCGATAAGTTGACCAACAAAGCCCAAGCGTTAGTTGCGGAAGCTCAAGGACGCGCTGCATCAGCTGGGAATCCCGAAATCACATCGCTGCACTTGCTGTCAGCCATGCTGGATGAATCCGATGGAATCACTCCTGCATTGCTAAGCAAGATGAACTCCGATCAGAACCAATTGCGTTCACTCGTCGCAAGTGAACTCGAAAAGGTTCCCAGCGTGTCCGGCGGCAGACAAGCAGGCATCGCTGGTGAGTTACAAGAAGCATTCAATGAAGCCGCCACAGCAGCCGAATCCCTCAAGGACGAATACGTCAGTACGGAACATCTACTGCTGGGCTTAGCCAAAGCCAAGACAAAAGCCCAAAGCTTGCTGGGACTCTGCGGCATCAATTCAGATGACGTCTTGAAAGCGGCCAGTGAAATTCGTGGCAGTGCGCGGGTGACGGACCAAAACGCAGAAGACACCTATCAAGCTCTTGAAAAGTACGGTGTCGACCTGACCCAACTGGCTGCCAGTGGCAAACTGGATCCAGTGATTGGTCGCGACAACGAAATCCGTCGTGTGATCCAAGTCCTTTCGCGACGTACCAAGAATAACCCCGTTCTGATCGGCCAGCCCGGTGTCGGGAAAACTGCAATCGCCGAAGGTTTAGCGCTGCGGATTTTCGAAGCCGACGTGCCAACGAGCCTGAAAAACAAACGTGTGATCTCGTTGGACATGGGCGCCTTGGTTGCCGGTGCGAAATTCCGTGGCGACTTTGAAGAGCGTCTAAAGGCTGTGCTGCGCGAGGTCAAAGACTCCGATGGACAGGTGATTCTGTTCATCGATGAACTGCACCTCGTTGTGGGCGCCGGAAAGGCAGAGGGCTCGCCCGATGCAGCCAACTTGCTGAAACCCGAATTGGCTCGTGGTGCACTTCGCTGCGTGGGTGCAACGACACTGGACGAATACCGGCAGCACATCGAAAAAGACGCCGCGCTAGAACGACGCTTTCAACCGGTCTATGTGGAAGAGCCAAACGTCGACGATTCAATCGCAATTCTACGTGGCTTGAAGACTCGCTATGAGTCTCACCACGGCGTCCGCATCACCGACAGTGCTCTTGTCGCCGCAGCAACATTGGCAGACCGCTACATCACCGATCGTTTCTTGCCAGACAAGGCCATTGACTTGGTCGACGAAGCAACCAGCCGCCTGGCAATGGAAAAGCAGAGCGTCCCCGAACCGATCGATCGTATTCAGCGACGCCTGCGTCAACTGGAACTGGCTCTCCGCCAACTGGATGACGAAAGCGGTGACGATGCCACCATTGTCTTGCGGCGAGAAGAGATCCAAGCCGAGATGGAACAACTGGGCAAGGAGCTAGCCGATTTGCGTGAGCAATGGGAAAGCGAAAAAGTTGGCTTGGACGACGGACAATCAATCCGCCAGGAAGTCGACGCGCTTGCCCATCGGTTCACATCCCTTGATGCCGAAGCCAAGAAAACTCAACTGCGTGGCGAGAACCCCGAAGAACTGTATCGGGAGATGCTGGAGGTCCAGACACGGCAGTCTGAATTGCAACGCAAATTGGAAGAACAAGAAAAACGAGATGCAAACGCCTCTGCAGCAGACCACGGGCCGACCGGGCAACGCCGGCTGCTCAGGCGAGAGGTTACTGAAGAAGAAATCGCTGAAGTCGTTTCGTCCTGGACCGGCATTCCCGTCAGCCGCATGATGGAAACCGAACGAGCGAAACTGCTGGTCATGGAAGAGCGGCTGCATCAACGTGTCGTTGGACAAAACCAAGCGGTTCAAGCGGTCTCTGACGCCGTGCGTCGTAGCCGTAGCGGACTGTCTGACCCCAATCGTCCGATTGGATCCTTCCTGTTTCTGGGGCCAACCGGGGTCGGTAAAACAGAGCTCTGCAAGGCTTTGGCAGAGATCATGTTCGACGACGAATCCGCCATGGTGCGAATCGACATGTCAGAGTTCATGGAACGCCATAGCGTTGCCAGAATGATTGGGGCGCCCCCCGGATACGTCGGCTATGAGGAAGGTGGCAAGCTGACTGAAGCCGTGCGACGACGACCGTATAGCGTGATCCTGTTGGATGAAATCGAAAAGGCTCACCCGGATGTGTTCAACATTTTGCTGCAAGTCCTGGATGACGGACGATTAACCGATGGCCAAGGACGAACCGTTAATTTCACCAACACCGTGATCGTGATGACCAGCAACGCGGGCAGCCAGGAAATCCAACGGATTGCCAGCGAGGGCGGCGATGCCGAACAGATGCACGACGCCGTGCAACTGGCTTTGCGAGAAAGGTTCCTACCCGAATTCCTGAACCGGATCGATGACACGGTCATCTTCCAACCGTTGGATCAAAAGCAGATCCACAAGATTGTTGCCTTGCAACTCAAGGAACTGGGAACCCGACTCCATGAGAATGGATTCCAGCTTCAGATCTCTGATGCTGCGATCGACCAAATCGCCAGCGCAGGATACGACCCAACCTACGGTGCCAGGCCGCTGAAACGGGTGATCCAGCGTGAGTTGCAAAACCAGTTGGCAACGGCCCTGCTGAAGAGCGAGTTTCCCGAGGGAAGCACCATTAAGGTCGACTACGACGGAGAACAGTACACATTTAGCGTGTGAGACCCGCTGAAGCGGAAACTGTCCCTCATAAAAACGAAAAAAGCTTAAGCGACTCGAGCCGCTTAAGCATTTTTCTTAATCGCAGCGGGACGCCACAGTCCAACGCTTACTCGGGTAGACGATCCGTTTCGACTTTTGGGAATGTCCCCAATAGCCCTTCTTTCATGAACGCCACCACGTCGGCTTCTTCTTGCTCGGTCAGGTTAAGTACCTTCATTTTGTCACTTAAATGCGGGTTCTTGTGACCGCCCTTGTTGTACCACTTGACCACCTCTTCTAAAGTCCCTTGAGATCCGTCGTGCATGTACGGGGGAGACAGGACAACGTTCCGAAGCGTTGGCGTCTTAAACGCTCCTTTGTCTTTGGTGTCACTGGATACTTCATGACGTCCAAAATCGGGTTCGTCAACTTCCATCCCCACACCGAGATTGTGATACTGCTCGTCAGCGAAATTGGCTCCCGAGTGGCAGGCAGAGCAGTTCGCTTTTCCAAAGAACAACACCTTGCCGCGTTTCGCTGATTCGCTCATGGGATTGGCTTTTGTCGCCGCGATCAAGGCATCGTACTGTTGTTTTAATTCTGGATCCTCGTCCAAGAAGTCTAAGTCATCAGCGAAGATCTTCTCGAAACGTTCCAGGGCCTCTAGATGGTCATAAGGCATGGGACCTGTCACCAACATGCGTTCAAAGGCGGCGATGGCTTTGCCAACGTTGTCAATCGTGACTCCGTCGGGGAAGACTTTGCTGAACTCCATGCTGTAGACGGGATTCTTTTTGAGATCGGCAACGCACTTTTCATGGGTGTTTCCCATTTCAATTGGGTTGGCGATCGGTCCCACTGCTTGCTCTTCCAACGAGGCGGCGCGGCCGTCCCAAAACTGAGCCTTGCTGAGGATCCGGTTATAGGAAACCGGTGAGTTTCTGCCGCCTTCCTGACCATCCACTCCTACGCCAAATTGAGTCTTGGCAGCGTACCCTTGCGCGGGATCATGGCACGAAGCACATGAAATCGTGCCGTCAGAAGACAAGCGGGGATCAAAGTAAAGCTGGCGTCCCAGTTCGACCTTCGCTCGCGTCAGTGGATTGTCGGCGGGAATGTGCATGGCACTGGCCCCCGCTTCAAGCCCCTTGGGCAATTTCACCTTCAAGGTTTCGTGGTTTCCGCTGTCGCTGAACCACTTTGCAGCCTCTTCCAACGTCAACTCCCCCTCGCCGGGAACACCGGTCAGCAGAGAGTCTTCTTGGCCCAAGACGATCAAGCCGTCTTTGGCTTCCACTTCGATCACTGGCTCAACACCGAAGACCATCGTGGAGGCAGTGCAACAAAGAGCGGCACAGAGTGCGGTGCGTAACGTTGACTTCATAGCGTTCAAAATCTGAAAGGAATCAAGTTGATGGGTTAGACAGTCTGCGCAGCAGTATAGTTTGCCGGTAAGTCTCGTGCATCGGATCTGAGGGGACTGCGACAAGCAATCTCCAAGCTTCAATCCACGTTGGCGTGGCTTTTGGTGCAAACCGCCGCCGAGAAAACGGGCGACTGCCTTGTTCTGCGTCTGTACGAGTTGAACCGCGATCATCACCGTTGTTCTAACAGCCTAAAAACCTGCTGCCGTTGGAAACTGATGACCAGCATCGATCGCTGACCGAAGCTTACCGTCCACTCAGCGATCAAACGGCTCGCCTGGAGGCCGCTTCGCTGAACGCAGCGAACATTCCACCGGGAATCGCGGCGATTCGTCATTCCGCAAGCGGCAAAAACGACTGCTGTTGCGTTTGCAAGTGACGGACAATTTTTCGTCCTGACACGCTCATCGGAAGCTCTTCCAATTCCTTGAGCGATTTCCAGTTCCACGGCTCAGGAGGATCCAGGGCCAGAATTCCTGGCGGCTTGATGTCCGCAAGCCTTTGCCGCGACGACTGTTCTTCAGCACGACACAGAACCTGATGCACATGCAATGAAATGCGATACTTTGTCACAGCGTGCCGAATGGTGGCTAGGCGAACACCGGCCATCAGAGGAGTCTCAAGCTGCTTGGACAGCCAATGCGCGGCATGATCAACCGATTCCATTTCAGCATCGGTCGGTCGAGGGAAATCCCATAGCCCTGCCCACCGACCGCCGTCAGGTAAAGGGCGGACCAAGAACTCTTGCTCGCCCGTTTGCGTGTTCGCACCTGTCTGGGACACAGCTCGTTTCTTGATTTTTTGCTGACCGTTCGCAGCGGTCGTCACGGACTTGGGCGGACGGGAAACGATCAGCGCGAACTCCGTGCGATCCTGATACTCCAAGCGTTTAATCTTTCCGGGAATCACATCCTGCAACGCGTGCTTGGCAGCGCTGCATGCCGACCGCACGGGACAGGTCTCGCATTTCGGCTGACGTGGAGTGCAAACCAAAGCACCCAGTTCCATCGCAGCTTGGTTGAAACGGCCGCTCTCCGCTTGAGGCAGCATGGTTTCGGCGAAATGCCAAAGCAACTTGTTGGCTTGCTTGTCAGTGGGTGTCTGACGCAAGCCAATCCAACGACTGTAAACGCGCTGAGTGTTGCCCTCTAGAACGGGCAACCGAGCGTCTCCAGAGATCGACAGCACAGCCCCCGCTGTGTAACGCCCCACACCCGGTAACGCCAAGACCGAGTCATAATCCGCTGGAAACTGACCACCGTGCTGATCAACGATTTGCTGGGCTGCCGCATGCATCGATTTGACGCGCCGGTAGTACCCCAAGCCTTCCCAGTGACGCATCAATTCATCAATGTCAGCTGCCGCCAACGACTGAATATCGGGAAAAGCTTCCATCCAACGATGGAAGTACGGCATGACGGTGGCAACTTGAGTTTGTTGCAGCATGATCTCACTGACCCAAACCTTGTAGGGCTGTGGATCACTTCGCCATGGCATGCTGCGAGCGTGCACGTCAAACCAAGCGAGCAGGCGCTGGCGCAAACGGCTGCGCCAGGATGACCGTTGCCAATTGTCATCGAAATCCAGCGACTCCGCATCGAATGTTTCTGGTGTCGCGTGACTTGCTGCAGGTTTCTTCTTGGGCATCCCTTTGCCTCCTCACATTCCGCTCCGATCAGATTGCTTCAAGCTGATTGCTTCAAGCTGATTGCTTCAAGCTGATTGCTTCAAGCTGATTGCATCCAGCGACGCGACGACTGAGAAGACGGGGTCAGTCCCCAATTCATGCCTCAAAGCCATCGGAACTCGCGGCCGTGCGGTCTTAGTTCTTCAATTTTTGCAGCGTCGCGGTACAGTTGACTGGAACACCTGATCGCAGAAGCTTGATTTTGACTTCATCGCCAACATGATGTTTTCCAATTTCTTCCAGCAGATCGTCAAAGCGAGAGATCTTTTGGTCGTTGATGCGAACGATCACGTCATACTTTTGCACACCGGCTAGGTCAGCACCGCTATCGAGCACCACTTCGTTGACCGTGCACGCGTCCAACGAACTTGAACTACAGCTGACCCCGAGAAATCCGCCATTGCGAACCGCGACCTTCACGCCGGGCAACGCACGTTCCAGCGTTTCACGCTCGGCATCGCCACCACCCGTCCCCATTAGCACGAGCGACTCGCGGAGCGGCAACCGCCCCAGCAACGCAAATTGCTCTTCATTCAGCTTCTTGTAGCGCAGATCCAGACTGCTCATCGGACGCATGAAGTCCAACTGTTTGAAGGCATCATCACTGATTTCACAGTCAATCAACTTCAAAGTTTGGCAATCAGGCATTCCCACAATGTGCTTCATCATGGCAACATTTAAGTTCAGGTCCTGAACATCCAGGACTTCGATGCCTCGGACCCATGCCAACCAGCGCAGCCCTTCCTCTCCGCCGTGGAATGGAGCTCCGACTTGAAGCACTAGGCGAGTCTTTGTGCGGGATCCAATCGCTGATTCCCGGTAACCCACGACAGCCCCATCAAGCACCAGTGACTTCAACGCGGCGCCGGATCGGGCATCGACGGCCGCTCGTCTGGTCGAGACGGCGAGTTGTGCGACAATGCCATGTTGATTGTCCGCCAAATCGCTTAATGCCCCCATCGCAGAACTTTCCGACCAGGGCGTATCAAGCTGGACCAGCATCCCCAGCAACTCGATCGTGCTCTTGCGAGCTTCTAAGTTGCTGCCAGCAAAGTGCTTCATCAACAGCGGCACCGCGTCGGCACCGGCAGCCAGCAACTTGGTGCGCGCCAGTTTGCGGGCGGCGTAACGGTCACTGCCTAACTGAGTGACCCAATGACTCAGTGGCTGGGGCGTTCGTTTCCAGCCCATGCCGTTGGGGTACAGACGATCCAGAATGGAATCGGATTCAGCGGCCGTGTCAGCCGATGAGCTGCCATCGCTCGCGCTTGCAGAGGGTTCCTTAGACACCGGAGGCTCAGCCCATAAAGCTCCCACCGAAGCAACAGGAGCCAACCCCCAAGCAACAGCGATCAAAGCAAGACACATCAAGTGTGACTTCATGTCTGCACCCTGAACGTGTTTGGGGTGAGGAACGAACGGTGAGTGCTAATCTGGCGTGACAGAGCAATCACAAGAAACGTTCCCGCCGTCAAGCGGGAAACTGCCCTGTGGTGTCAGAACTGAACCAGCCTATCAACCCACACACCAGCGTTCACGGAACCACAGTTCGCGGTCCGCTCGACGCGGGTTGTATTTGGTTGATGGATTGAATTTATGAGTGGTCAGAAAGGACATGAACGCTCGGCCCGGCACTTCAGCGTGCTGAGTGATGATGTCGACGTACTCGCTTTCCGGCTTCCAATCGTACAGGATCTTTTTGTCCAGTTCGAACTTCTCGTCCAAGTATTCCACACCAGAAGAGCTGCAGACGACAAAATCGCAGTCGCGTTTGCAAAGGAAATTGAGCAGCTTGGAAGCCAGCGCTCGCGTTTTCTCTTGATCGCCCTCGCAGGTGGCCGATGCAATGTTCCAAACACTGACAAAGCTGTGCTCGTCCTGATCATCCGGCGAAATCTTGAAATCAATTGGTTCTGCGGTGGCAGTTGCCATTCTGAAATGCCCTCTAAGAGAGAATATGGTGTGCGGTCAAGATTCAATTTTACTCCATCTTGGCTCGTTCGCACAGCCATGACGTCCCCAGCATGGCCCTGGCAAACAATCTTTCCCGGGGACTTTCTTCGCTGCGGCACACCTGGCCTGATGGGCTGCTTGAAGGCCAGGATTCGCTAGCACTCTGGATCGGCCAGCAAAGCACTCTGGATCGGCCAGCAAAGCGCTCTGAATCGGCTAGCAAAGTGTCCGGGATCGGTCAGTTAAGGGTCGCCAACGCTGAATCATGCTGTTCCAAGCCTGAATTCCCAGGTTTTCTTGGTTTCTTTCACCACGTGACCAGTGGTGTCAACCGCGTCGCGATGATTCTGCCAACACAAGGCAACACGCCGCTTTGAGCCACAGATTGCTTTGAAATCATCCCCCACCAGCACTTTCTAACCGGCCGCACAACACACGGGCCAACCAGACTGGACTGGAACCCTCCATTCGACGGGCGATTAACCATGACTCAGCTTTCTCTCTTCGACGCGTTCACGACTTCAAACAGCTCCGCCACAGTTGTGATGGCACCGGAAACCGCGCCCAGCACCCAATACCGTCCCGGCATCAACGAGCTTCCAGCGGAACCTACCGAAGCCGATGCATTGCAGCCCCAGCGCGACGAAGACGGCGTCTATCGCATGGGCGATTTGGCTCGCCTAGTCATCTTGCGTTACCAAGTGGCGGCCAAACGGCGCGAGGAACAAGCCGCTCGCAAAGCCATCGCTGCTGCCGAACGCGCCGCCGCTCTGGCTGAAGGCGTGTTCACCAAAGAGCGTCAGCGACGAGCCGCAGAACGCGATGCCGCCCAAAGCAGTGCTCAATTGGCCTCCAGCTGCTAAGCGGCATCTTCAGCTGCTGATTGGGGCACCGCAAGCAGCCGTCTCACGATCCCCAGAAGGCCTTACAACCAGTACTTTCGGAAAAAAACGTCCACCTGTCATGGGCCAACCAAGGGTAGCCGACTGAACCTTTACCCATTGGATGGAAGAAACCCACTTCTTTTTTTGCTAGCATTAAGATGTATGGAAGGTGCTCCCAGGCAATCGCCCCGAGAATTTCACGCGCGGTTGAAGACGTGAATTTCGCGCGCGGTTGAACACGCTCACCGGCAGCGACTTCGTCGGCAGAACCAGGATAGCACCCTGAACGACCACGCCGGAAACACCCGTGCTGGCCCCCCTACACCCAAAATAACAACCGGGCGCGTCCATGAGACCGACTGCCTGATCATCACTTGGCTTGGCTTTCTTTTAGGGTCCGTGCAAACGCACCTGCCTACTTGTTTTCCATTTCAACCATGACGCAACAGCAACCCCTTTTTGATTTCATGGACTCACCCTCCATGAATGCTGCTGGGCAAACACAGAATGCTGCGTTGGCACAGAATGCTGGTGGGTCAGCAAAACGCACAGGCAAACCAAGTCGTTCCAAGTCGACTCAGACGATCACCCAAACCTTTCGCTCAGCACGGACTCACCAGGAAGCGTTTGCCACACCGGCGCCGTTAACCTTGCAGGCAGCCCCAACCAAGCCTGCCACACAGCCCGCACCAGAATCGGTCCTCGATTCCTTACGTCGCCAAGTGGGCTGCATCAGTCAACCGAGAATGTTGGAATCGGGTTCAAGCCATAGCGAAGTGTTTTCCAGCGGCTCAGAAACGATCGATCAGTGGCTTCCCAATGGTGGCCTGCATCCAGCGGCAATCACTGAATGGATTGCCGCTCAACAAAGCGTGGCCACTGACACACTTTCATTGATCGCCGCCTCCAAGCGTCTGAACAAAGTCTCGCGGCGCCCGATCATGATTGTTGATTGCCAAGGCGTCTTTTACCCGCCTGCAGCACTTGCGTTGGGGATTCCTGCTGAGCGCATGATTTTGGTGCGTCCTCGCAATAGCCGTGATGCGTTATGGAGCATCGCTCAGGGGTTGCGAAGCGGCGCCTTGGCAGCGGTTTGGGCCAACCTGCCGATGCGACTGGACAGCCAAGAAGCTCGCCGCTTACAACTGGCCGCTGAAACCGGCCATACTCCTGGACTGTTTGTGCGTGACTTTAAGGCTCGCCGTCAGCCTAGCTTTGCAGACGCTCAGTTTTACGTTGCTTCGGAACCACGATCTCCGCAAACACAATCACACTCTGCTGATCGCACGAATTCACGCCCACCTGTTCAGCCCCCCGCTCCAACACGTGTGTTTGATTTTGAAACCATTCGTCTGACCATGGATCGTGCTCGTGGTGGTGCAGCCGGACAAACGGGGCTCTTTCAAATCGACGCCACTGCCAACTTGCGTTTCGTTCGCACTCTCAACACTCGGCGCCATGAAACGTCTACTGTGCATCTGGCTGCCCAATTGGCCAATCCAAAGGTTTCAAAACGAGTCTCGCCAAAACCTGGTCAACGCTCGGCCAGCTGAAAGCAATCTCTCCACCGGCGAACAAGCAGACGCAGCGCAGTCACTGCCGCCATCGCCATGGGTGATTTGGCATCAAGACGCTCGCAGGGGTCGTTTGGTGATCGCTTGCTGCCAGCGAGCGGTTCAATCAGCCGTTCGTCCGGGGATGCCGATCGCGGAAGCAGTTGACCTGCTGAACCATCGGGCACGTCAACGCAGTTCGGAGAGACCAAACGCAGCACCGATTCTTGCTGAGCATGACCCCATTGCTGATTTGGCAGAGCTCGAACGTCTGGCCACGTTACTGGTCACTCAGGTGAGCCCGTTGGTTGGCATTGAAGCGCGCGATCGCAGACCATGGGCAGGCGAATCCCTGTGTGAACCGGAATCACTATTTTGCCAGCTCGATGGAGTGACTCATCTGTTTGATGATGAACCGGGTTTGCTTGAACACGTCAAACGCATGCTGCATCGCGAAGGCTATCAGGCTCGTCTCGCCATCGCCTCGAACTCAGCAGCCGCCTGGGCGTTGACTCATTACCACAGCAGCGATTGTTTGATTTCAACGGATCAAACTGCGGAACTCAGTCGGCTCCCCGTTGCCAGCTTACGCATTGCCACAGAAACACACACGACCTTGTCACGGCTGGGAATCGAGACACTGGGACAGTTGTGGAATTTGCCGCGCGGTGGACTCGCACAACGACTCGGGGAAGCCTTGGTTGATCGCATGGCCGAGATTCAAGGCGAAGTCGAATCACCGCTCACCGCTTTCCAACAACCGATTCAGTTCTCAGCTA
The DNA here is from genome assembly GCA_007745635.1 of Stieleria bergensis. Taxonomy (GTDB): domain Bacteria; phylum Planctomycetota; class Planctomycetia; order Pirellulales; family Pirellulaceae; genus Stieleria; species Stieleria bergensis. The sequence continues at coordinate 1,860,573 of CP036272.1, read as the reverse complement.
AAACCGAATTGGAGTACGCCACCGACGATTTGGAATTGATCTGCAATCGCATGCAGCAGTTACTGGACCAAGTTTTGGCGGCGATGAAAACAGCCGGCCAAGGCGTGTTGCGTTTGGTGTACCGACTGCAACTGATCGATGCAGCGCCGCTGACCGCGGTCATTGGCCTGTACTCACCGACTCGGCAACGCGAACACCTGATGGAGCTGATTCAGGCAAACTTGGAATCAATCAACCTGCGTGCATGCGTTTGCAAGATCGCATTGAGCATCTTGCAGAGCGAGCCACTGCGTGCTTCGCAGCCAATGCTGTTTGACGACGACGGTTTCTCCATGGACGCTGCAAGCGCGGGGGACCAGTCATTAGCTCAATTGGTCAACACGCTTAGCGGTCGCCTGGGTTATCAAGCCGTGCAAGTTGTCCGAGTGAATTCCAACCCGTTACCGGAAAAGGCTTATCGGACTTATCCGCTAACAGACTATCGATCACGCAAATTAGTGAACAAGCTGCCCGGTCATGCCAAGAAAATCAGTGTCCGAAAAGAGCAGGGCGGGGCAACGGAGCGATCATCGTTTCCAACACGACATGATGCTCGCCGTCGCCCGGTGCAACTTCTGCGTCGCCCGGTGCCGATCGAATGCCTGCGCCGCGAGCAAGACCAACAGTCGTCTCCCACCATCCGTTACCAAGGGCAGGATCACCTTGTGAAAGTCTTTTGGGGCCCCGAACGCATCGAGACCGCTTGGTGGGACGGCCCCTCGGTGCGTCGCGATTACTATCGCGTGCAAACCGATTCGGGCAACCTCTGGTGGATCTTCACGGACCTGAAAACGGGCCAGTGGTACCTGCACGGTCGCTTTGGATAGTGGCCTCGTCTGCGAACCTGGCTTCACCAAACAAACCTCAAACCCCAACACCGGCAAGCGGCCACAGTCGCAGCCGCTTCGACGGGTTTAGAAAACCAAGGTGTTGGTGCCTTGATCGCCTTCTTCCCAGTATCGTCGCACTTCGCGCAGCCCATAAGCGCACATCTCAAACTGTTCGCTCATCCGATGGATTAGATCACACGATGGGCGTCCCTCTCCGCCTTCGATTCCCGAGGCGATTGCATAAGCGCGTTTGCCTTGCTGACAGTAATCGATGAATCGGCCATCAAGTTTAGGGGCCACTTCATCACGCCCTAAACTCTCAGGATACATTCCAGACCAAAACAAGGCAAAGTCGCCGACGTGTTGATAGACTTCCCGCTTGGCAAGTCCGATTCGGCGCTCCGCTTCACCGATCATTTCCAGCAGGTGCTTCGTTCGCATTCCATCGTTGCGTCGAAGCGAATACAAGGAATCCACTCGCACGAATCGCATCATCAGATCGCTGACGTAATCCACTAACTGGACATCGACGACGCCGAGTTTAGTGTGAAAGATAAACTCGTTGATGCCACGAAAGAAACGGTCAATCGCCGATTCATCAGCACTCATCGAGGCCGAATCACTGCTGGCCGAATCACTGCTGGCAGATTCCTGAAAACCATCCTGGGGCGTTTGATTCCGCTCTGGATCAGAGTCTTCAGGGTTGGGAGTTGGCGTGGGTGACATCGGTTTAGAACCTCCGCTGCAACAAGAACTGGCGATTCTTGATCAGTCACAGCGGTTGAATGTCACCGACATGTTACTGATCGGCTATCGCTTGATTCACTGGCTGCTGGCATCGCGATCTGCTGATCCCTAGACCTAAAGGCGTAAGATTCGTCAGACGCACCATCAAACCAGAACAATTTCGTCTCTAACTATTTTAGTCGATAGACGGAGCACTACCCCACCAATTTTTACTCGGCTGCCAATTCGGCTCTAAAATCTGCTTGTGAAACTTTTCTAATCGTTGCTTGGTTGCGGTTTGTAGACTTTGGTAGTAACGCTGCGTGGTTTCGGCATTATAACGAGGATCCGGCTTAGGACGCCTGGCATTGGTCTCAGTCAGCCATTGGTCTAGTTGTCCCCATAAAGCGTCCGCTGTGGCGGGATGAGTTAACGACAAGTCACTTTGCTCACCAATATCAGCATTGAGATCATACAGTTCATTACGACCGTCTTCGTAGTAATGAATCAGTTTCCACTGGCCCAAACGAATCATGGCATGGGGCTCCCCGCCTTGGTTCCCATAGTGCGGATAGTGCCAATACAAAGGTCGCTCATCCATGCTGCCTCCCTGGAGGACACTTTGCAGACTAACGCCGTCAAGGTGCTGCTGAGGCCGCAAAGGCAAACCGCATAGATTCAGTAATGTGGGATAGAGATCTGCGCCAGTGACAGGCACATCGCTTTGGGAGCCAGCTTCGACGAGAGCCGGAAACTTGATGTAGAACGGCTCTCGAATCCCGCCTTCCCACTGACGCCCCTTGCCGCCTCGAAACGGCAGGTTACTGGTGCAGTACGCGTCGCCAGAAGAAACACCACCGTTGTCACTGGTGAAGACGACAATGGTGTTCTCTTCCAAACCGTTGTCTTTCAAGGCCTGCAAGACCACGCCGACAGCGTCGTCAACGGTTTCCACCATGCCAGCATAAATGGGATGGTCTTGAATCTGGCGAACGGGCATGGTGCGATCAACACGAAACCGTTGTGCATCTTCATCAACTGGCGGAGCAAGCTTTCTGTATTTTTGCCACAACTCTTTGGTCGTCTGAACGGGGCCATGCACGCTGTAGAAGGACAGCATGGCAAAGAACGGTTTATCTTGATGCTGCTTGATGTAGCCTGCTGTTTCTTCCGCCAGACGCATCGGCAACGACTCTCCGGCCGGACCATCCTCGAGGGCTGGATTCTTGAACGGCGCGAAGTAGCCACCGGGAGGACTCCCGCGGTGGTGTCCCCCTTTATTAACGTCGTAACCATGATCATTGGGCCACGAACCTTCAGCCCCCAAGTGCCACTTGCCGGCAAAGAAGGTGCCGTAGCCGCCGGCCTTGAATGCCTCTGCGATCGTCACTTGATCTGCAGGCAATGCGTGAACGTACTCGGCCGGCAGAACTCGATTCGGTCGTTTCCAATTCATGCCTTCCGCGGCACCGATCCAATCGGTGATACCATGTCTTGCGGGAAACGTTCCTAATTGGATGCTAGCCCGCGAGGGACTACAAACACAGCATGTTGCGTAACCTTGAGTGAACCGCATGCCGTCTTTGGCAATGCTGTCAATGTGCGGCGACCGATAAAACGTACTGCCTTCAACGGACAGATCCTTGATGCCCATGTCATCCATCAGAATCAGCACCACATTGGGCGGCGTCGCAGAAACCAACGCGGGAACCAACATCATCACCAACAAGACAAGGGGACGACCCCAAGCATTCAAACGCATGTCAAACCAATTCATTTTAGGTGGCAGCAAACAAGACGAAACGACAACAGTATAGTCTCATCGCTGGACGCTGTTACGGCCGCATCAAAGAATCGCTCACCTATGCCGCTCGATAGATAATGCCTTGTTTTTTCCGCCCCACCTGCGTGATCGCATTGGTGTGTTTCAAAACGTAGGCGATCTTCTGTGCCATCCAACGTGGCTGGCCGGTTGCCTGGGCAATGTCAATGGTCGTGAACGAGTCTTGATCCTTGTTCAATCCAATCAGATCAAACAATTGGCTGGCCTTACGAAGCGTGATGGAGCGATGGATCTTTTCTAACTGCACATCGACAACGCAATAGTCGTTCTGCCAGCTGCGGCGTCTGCGAGACGGCACACGCACTTGCTGCACATCGACCAGAACCAATTCCAGAATCAGATTACGATGTGGAAAGACCCGCGTGAAATAGATGAGATCGTCAAACACATCCAACACATCACCGCGTTTTGGACTGTAGCGGCGCTGATGAACCTGCGCTTTGGCGGACTTCTTTTTTGCGATCCGCGTACGAATGGTCACCGGCTTGACCACTCGCACGGTATTGTCCTTGACGAGCTTGGCGATCTTGCGATTAATTGCACTTAAAGAAGCACACTGGACTTCGATCAGTTCATCATCACGCACTGCATCGATTCGGTAGTCACCCATCACGACTTCCGTGTTGGCTGCTTCACCGGCGTAGTGCAGTTTAAGCTGTTGATGTAATGACGTTTCCAAGGTCCTTCCGGCAACGTTTGTTGGAGCGCTTACTCAGGAGCGATCCCAAAGTCGGTGATGTCACAGAGCGTCTTCAAGGTCAGTCCGCGTGCTGCAAAGGCTTCCTTGCCACCGGCCAGGCGATCGATAATGCCGATCACTTCACGCACTTTGAGCCCAAAGGCTTCACAGGCATCGACGGCATTCAATGCACTGCCACCACTGGTGATCACGTCTTCAACAACGACAACTTCCTGGCCGGGCTCGACGGGGCCTTCAACCTGCTGTCCCATGCCGTGGCCTTTGGGTTCTTTACGAACCATGAAACCTTTCAATGGCAGATCTTGTTGGCCGGCGAGCATCACGATCGATGCGGTGATCGGATCGGCTCCGATCGCCATGCCACCCACTGCGGCAGGCAATTCACCCGCTTCCTGAATGACTGAAAGCATTCCTTGGGCGACCAAGTTAGCACCTTTGGGGTGCAACGTGATTTTTCGGCAATCCAAGTAATAGGACGCCTTTTTGCCGCTGGCGAGAGTAAATTCACCTCGCTGCAACGCTTCTTGGCCAAGCAGTTCCAACAACGCTGGTTTGTAATCAGTCATAGGGACGTTCTTCCGAGTCATGGTGTACTTGCAACCGCCGACGTCGTTGGCCAGTGACAGCCATTTTTGGATAGCAGTTCGCGGGCGAAACGGACGGAGCAGAAGGAATTCATCAATGCGCTAACCCTAAGCGTCCAGCCAGCGATTGACAAGGCTTCGTCCGCCGAAGCTCAGCTGGCGAATCAATCCGAAACCGCTGATTCGCGGTCTGGGGATCGATGGGGTTTGTCGCCATCGCACTGGCGACCTGACCACGCCGCTGGCAACCGATCAGCGAATGATCACGACCGATGAACCTTGGCCAAGAATTCCATGCACGTCATCGGCATAGTCGCCGGCAACACTAATGCAGCCTTTGTCGGTCGGTTGAACCGCATTGGGGCTGCCATGAATACAGATTCGACCGCCCAAATCCAGCCACATCTTGCCATAGGGATTACTGGGGTCGTTCGCTGGCACTGCCGTTCCCTGTGCGGTGTAGTAAACGCGATCACTGCGTTTATCCAGCACGGTGAACGTGCCAGGAGCAGGCTGCGGATCGTTGCCAACCTCGATGGGAAATCGACCGGCGTAAAGGTCATCCAGAAAGAGTGTCAGCTGCTTGGTGGTCAGATTGACCTCCGCCCGAAACGGGCCTTGAATGACTTTCAGCTCTGTTCCTGGAAGAACAGTGACAGGATCTTCAACGCCGTTGATATTTGCCAACAATTGCCAAGGCACTTGATATTCGCGAGCAATGTCCATCATGGTTTCACCACCGCGAACCCGATGAGGTTGAGCCAACAAGTGTCGCTTGGAATAAATCACGTCACGCGCCAAAGGGTCCAGGCGACTCAACATTTGAGCACGCAACTCAGGATCCAAATTGGGTTTGCTGTAGAACATGCTTAACAGGGCCAAGGCCTCTTTCAGCTGACCTTTCTGATAATACCTGTCACAGGTTTCCATGGCGCGAATGAGGCTGCGTTGCTTGATTTCGTCAGCATTCGGTGCAGCCTGATTGCCTGGCTGGCGATCGACCGGAGATCCAGCCCCCAGTTCTGCCGAAGCCAATGCCCCGGACGGACGGCCGTTGCTTTGAGCGGTGCTTGGATTGCCTTGTAAGGTTGCTGCATTGGCAGTACCGCGTGGGCCCAGTTGGTTGGCGTCTGCCTTGGGATCTGGCACTACAAAGGTCTTGCCTGTGCTGGTGTAGCCTGTGACTGTGCTGGGATCTGCGTCTGTGCCCAATTGACCGCTCGCGCCACCGGCGGGTGGTAAAACAGGGGCGGCTCTGCCTGCAGAGGGCTGAGTTGCATTCAGCTGGGGCTGTAACTGTCCCAGGTCCATCGAGGGTGTGTTGGTCGAGCGAAATCCGCCTGGGACCGCAGGTGCTGAGGCGGCTGCCGTCGTCGCTGGTAACGTCGCACGAGGTACGCCCTGCAACGGTTCTGCCTGTGGAGTCGTCTCCGTCGCGACGGCGTTCATGGAGGGAACGCCGGTACCATACCCGGTTGCCACGGCAGATGCCGGCGGCTCAGGAGCCACGGCATCGCGAGCAGTCTGAACGTCCGGACCGCCGAAGCCTTGGTCCAAACCGAATTCTTCAGCCAAGTCCGATGAAGGTGAAAAATCACTGCTAAGTGATTCATCAATGTCCAAAAACTGCTGAACTTCCGGCGAGATGGGTTCTGGTGGAGTCGTCAACGATACGTACCCACCGTACAAAACGGTCAGCATCAGAACGACTACAGCAGCGGTTTTTATGGTTTGCACGACTGTCCTCCGTGACGCATTCGTGCCACTTTTTCGAGATTGAATCAACTGCAGAAACAGATAGCGAAATTCCTGAGCGGCTGACCAGAGCAATTCAAGGCTGTTTTTCTGCGGAGTTGCGTTTAAGCCCAAAAACGGCCCGCCACTGAGCTGATCGTGGCTTGTCGGACGGGCGGGTGTCGACGCGAACTCAAACCGGTACCATCTACCGCACGGTCACTCAGTGCCAGCCGCGCGGTGTGAAACGTGAATCCGCTCCGACTCGAGATCAAGCTGAAGCTCAAACTCAGCGGCGAATTCCAACGCCGGACGCGTTGAACCGATTCAGAACAACACCCCGAAAGTGCTTTCGCCAACAGAATTCGCAAGACGCCCGCTGTCTTCGCCACTCACTCCACCGCTTTGATTTCATGGCGGACCACTTAACCATGACAGCCTGATGATATTGATCGCGACTGATGAAGCTGGTTACGGCCCCAAACTAGGGCCACTGGTCGTTACCGCGACGATGTGGAACATCGACCGTGAAACTGGCCACGATGACTTGGGCCGACAATTTTCGGCTCTCAGCAGCCCCGTCAGTTGTCAGGGACCAAACGGCAAGCCCACCAAGATCAAGATTGATGACTCCAAGGCTGTCTTCAAGCCCACCAGTGCTCGGCCGGCGTCCCAGTCAATCGCGCAAGCAAACTCTGATAACCCGACGCAAGACGCCGCCATTCCACAGGGGCTCTTTAAACTGCTAGCGGTCACACAAACAGCAGGCGACTGGATCAATCAACAGTCGAATCCTCCGGTTGATGATTCGCTGAATCCGTTCAGCATGAACTGCTCGCCTGCCGACCTTGACGCGTTGGCCAGCACACCGTGGCTGAGCACGTTAAACAACGAAGCAACGATCCCTTGTGTCAGCCCATTGGCTCGAGAAACCTTGCTGCAAGCCTGGGGCACCGGAGACGTCAAGTTGCTGGCTGTCAAGTCGCGCGTCATCACTGCTCAGTCATTCAATGAACTGTGCGACAGCGGTATGAACAAAGCTGACCTGCTAGCCTCCTCAACCCTGGCCCTCGTTCGGCAAATGCTAGAGGACAGTCATTCCCAGTCAACGCTCGCTGTCAGTGACTGTATCTCGGTCTACTGCGATCGCTTTGGAGGGCGACGCTATTACGCCGGCCCATTGCAGATGGCGTTTGATGGTCAATTGGTTCAAGTGATCGACGAAACCAGCGGGGAAAGTCATTATCGCGTCCCCTTTCAGAAGACTCCCTTCGAGATTCGTTTCACCGTCAAGGGCGACCGTTTCACGCCCGTTGCATTTTCATCCATGATTGCCAAATGCATGCGTGAACTGGCGATGGAATCAATGAACGAGTACTTCGCAACCGAGTACAGCAAGCTTCATCCCGGCAAGCCACTCAAACCCACCGCAGGTTACCCTGTGGACGCCGATCGGTTCTTGAAAGCGATCCAGCCAGTGATCGAACGCGACAATCTCAGTGCATTCGAACTGATTCGACAGCGATAACGGTGACGCAACCTGCTTTACTTGTGTCGAAATCCGGTTGTTTTTTTCAAACAGTCTCGCAAATGGTTGCGACACTGGGTGGCAAAATCAGAGACCTTCTCGGATCGATAATCTGGATAGGTCCAGCGATGATCAATCCATTTTTTGGCGCGGTACGTCAACGTGACTTCGGCGAAAATCGCATCACGCAGATAAATCCGATGATCGCGATCCTTGGTCGTCGCCAAGACCAACTTGGCTTGAGTGATGTAACCAGGGTCTAAGTTCAATGGACGTGCTTCGCCATACTGAGAATTCAGAAATTCATTTTCCAGATCGTTGGTAAACAGTTTCCAGTCGGCCATTCCCGCACTATCAATGGGCTGTTCAAAGGCAATCAGTTCCTTCAGCAGTGTCTCGCCCATTGTCTGCGTGTAATAGCCTCCAGCGACAAATGGCTGGGGCTCACTGCGCAGCACAATTTTGCCCCAGGCCGTTTGCAAACGTTCGATCGCCCTCTGGCGTAATTCTGAATGGCGTGAAATCACCGCACAAAAGCGGATCACCGGTTCGACGTAATACACCTCTCCCACAATTCATCTCTCGTCTAGAATACGGCGACCAACATCCGATCGGGATGGGCGCCCACCCCTGATCTAAGCAACATTATTGACCTTTCTCTTACTGATGACCAACCCATGCACCCTTGGATAGCCCAGCGGACGACAACATTTGATGCCAGCGGGATTCGCAAAGTCTTCGATTTGGCGGCCAACCTCAAGGACCCGATCAATTTGTCGATCGGACAACCTGATTTCGATGTCCCAGAATCCGTGCAACAGGCGGCCGTCGAAGCGATTGAAAGTGGCAAAAATGCATACTCGCCCACTCAAGGGATCGCTCCGCTGCGGGAAGCAATCAAAGCAGATCTTGATCAGCGCTATGCCCATCCTGACCGAGAGGTGTTCATCAGCAGCGGGACCAGCGGCGGCTTGATGCTTTCGATGATGTCGATGATCAATCCTGGTGACGAAGTGATTTACCTGGATCCCTTCTTTGTCATGTACCCGGCGCTGCTAAAGATGGCCGGCGGAGTCGCAGTGCCAATTGATTCTTATCCGGACTTTCAAGTTGACCCCGATAAGATCGCTGCCGCCATCACTCCCAAGACCAAAATGATTTTGCTGAACACACCGGCGAATCCAACCGGCGTGACAGCGACCGTGGAGCAAATTGAAGCGGTGGCCAAACTGGCCGCCAAACACAACATCGCCTTAGTCTCTGATGAGATCTACAGCCACTTCCATTACGACACACCGTTCGTTTCAGCTGCACAGTTCAATCCGGATGCGATCGTGATTGATGGATTCAGCAAAAGCCACGCGATGACTGGCTGGCGCGTCGGCTATGTGCACGGACCGCAAGAAGTGATCGCAACGATGCTGAAGATCCAGCAGTACTCGTTTGTTTGCTCTCCACAACCGGCTCAGTGGGGCGCCTTGAAAGCATTGGAAGTCGATTTGAGCAGTCACATCGATGACTATCGTCAGAAACGAGATCTCATTTGTGATCTACTTGCCGACCGATTCGAATTCACTCGGCCTGGCGGGGCTTTTTACCTGTTTGCCAAAGCGCCCGGAAACGACGGAGGAGAAGCCTTTGTCAAGCGAGCCATCGAGCAGGGCGTGCTGATCATTCCTGGCAAAATCTTCAGCGACAAAGACACTCACTTTCGCATCAGCTTTGCTGCTGCCGATGAGACACTTCGCCAAGGAGCAGAAGTGCTCAATCGTCTAGCTGACGAAGGCTGATTGATCGAGAAACCTTTGTTATCAAAGAGAGACGCTTAGAAGAACGGCACAAAAACGTCATGTGCCCTCGCCGGAATGACGGGAACAGGTCTCGGCATCACGGGCGCCATCGGCGCCCAAACTGGCGCGGCGACCGGTGCTGGCGTGATGCCGGGTGCTGGCACGGACGTGATGTCCGATGGATACACTGAGGAGATCGACGAACCTACCGGCAGCGAGTAACTCGTTTGCTGGACTGACCTGAATGCCGCAGTTGGGGGAACGGCCGGTGTTAGCACCATTTGATTGGTGGGATAAACCAAAGGCAGCTGTGCGCGTCGCATTCGCCGCAAATCACGCAGATTGCTTGCACGCCTCTCAGGAAAGACGGGGACCATGACCGGGGCGACCACTGGATTGGCGACCATTGGAGCATAGGGTGCGGGTGTGACGACTTGCGCGCTGGCTTGATAGCCAACACAGGCGATTGCAACCATGACAACGTTTCGCAACCCTGGTGCGACGGCAAGTGAGTCCCGAACAAGTGACGCAACGTGGACCATCGTTTGCTTTGCCTTAACTCTCATGACCTGCGATTCCTAATAACGCACCTGTGAACACCCAATCGCTGCTTTCCGTTAACATACGAGCACTCGTTAACAGGAAAGACAACCGATCTGGCAGAAGATTAACTGGAGCAATGATCGCAGAAGCGTTGATCACGACCAGTAGTAAAGCGACATCATTGCGACTGAAATCAGTAAAACCGTGATGCCGAAATCACAAGATGCGTCAACCTTGACGATTGCATGAATTGTGCGTGCCGACCGAGCCCAACAAGATGTCAAAACACCCTATCAAACGACGGATCTTGAAGATTGGTGGCAGCTTGTTGCAGACTGACCATCTGGCAGAAAAGCTCTTGGCTTGGCTCGCCAAACAACCGCCCGCTCAGACACTGGCGATCGTTGGTGGAGGCAAACTGATCGACGCCGTGCGTGAACTGGATGCCCAACACTCGCTCACCGCAAAGCATGTGCATTGGCAATGTGTTGACCTGTTGCGAGTGACCTTTCAATGGTTGGCCTCTCAACTCACAACGTGGGAAATCATTTCCAATCGCCAGCAGTTCGCAGAGCAACTCAAAACACGTCGCCCGGTGACGACCGCATCCATGCTGATTGCGGTGGACAGTTTTTACTTCCCAGGACTGGCCTGCCCCTTGCCGGAATCGTGGGAGACGACAACCGATGCGATCGCAGGCTGGTTGGCCATCGAAACCCATGCTGACGAACTGGTGTTGCTAAAATCTTGCAACAGCGAGATCACCAACGTGGCTGAACTTTCCCGGCAAGGGATTGTCGATCCAGCGCTGCCACTGCTGAGCGATCGACTGCCAACGACACGCTTGGTGAATTTCAATCAGATTGCAGCCCCCACCGCTACTTCAAACCCAGACCTGTCCCTCTTCGATCCAGAGCACCCTTAACCCCCAGTTGTCTGGGATCGCGCGCGATCTTATCTGAAAAGACTCGGGCATCATCGATGATGGGAATCAACTTGGCGGAAACGATTTCAGCGTTTTCAATCGTCCGCTTCAGATGCCAGTAAACTTCATCATCCTCCAAGAGCCGACGCAGAGTCCCTTCGTTGTTGTTGGCAGCAGTCAAGAACACTTCAACTTGTTGCAAGCTGCCGTTAAGACTCTTGATCGTGGAAAACAGATCGGCGGCCAGTTCGTCGCTGTTTGCAGCCAGCGGGTCGGTGATTTTTTCTAGGTTGCTAAATGTCTTCTGCGCTGACATGGCCGTTCCCTTCGCAGAGACAATTGCCTCGCGAAGATCCTTCAGCGCGGCGTCAGCATTCTCCACCGTCCCTTCCGCGGTGCGCCCAATCTTTTCGAAGGCGTCAAAGGTGTCACGGGAACTGCGCAGCGTGGATTGCAACTCCTTCATGACCGTTGGCAATTCAGAAACCGAGTCCCCCAGCGCTGCGCGGAACTCTGGATCTCCGAACAAGCCGCGCAGATCGGTCATTAACCCTTGGAACTCCACGATCGCCTCTCGAGCTTCGGTGGAGAACGCGTCCAAGTTTTGATCCGTGTTGCCAACGACTTTCTTGGCATCATCGACCAACGCGTTGACATTCTGCGAGACCGACTGCAAGGACTCACTGGCTCCACGAACAGACTGCAAGGTCTCCGCGAGCTCGTCCTCCATTCCCATCAACAGATCGAAGGGTCCGCCACTGGACCGCACGGAACTTAAGTAGTCCTGATCCTGATAGCTCTGTGTCAGGGTTGTCGCATCAAGCCCCACCAATTCCTCTGGCTTGGCTTTGACAAATTCCAGATTGGCATCACCGGTGATCAAGCTGCTTGAACCGATGCGAGGAAGATACTGCCGGGTTAGCGTTTCTTGATACGCCGCCTCGATGCCGATGGTTAGCAAGACGTCATCTTGACGCAGCTCACGCCCCGAGACGCGTCCGATCTGGACACCTCGCATGACGACCGGCGAATTCACCTTGATCCCATCAGCGCTGGGAAAGGACACCATCAACATGTACTCGCGGTTGAGAATGTTTGGGATGGCGCCAAACAGGAAAGTGAGAATCACACCGGTGGCGATGGAAGCGATAACCAACACGCCCACGGCGAACTTCAAACGATTTTCATCCATGACTTTCTCTGGCATCATTAGCCCGCCAGTTCCTGTAGTCGAGTCCCAGCTTCTCCACGCACAAATTGGCTCACGCGAGAATCGGGGTCGGTCTCCATGTCTGCCGGTGGGCCATCAAACAACAACTGTGGCTCACCCTTCTTTAAACGGGTCCGCGGATACAACATCAACACTCGATTCGCGACTCGACGCGTCGTCCGCATGTCGTGCGTGACAATCACGCTGGTGACGGGATAGCGATTCCGCACGCCGATCATCAGTTCGTTGATCACATCACTCATGATGGGATCGAGTCCCGTGGTTGGCTCGTCGTAAACCACCACCTCAGGTTCCAAAATGATGGCGCGTGCAATGCCGACGCGTTTGCGCATTCCGCCACTTAATTCGCCGGGCCGTTTGCTGGCAACACTGGCCGGCAAGCCAACTTGATGGAGATGCTCCATGACTCGCGAACTGACTTCGTCCTCTGCGTAGCGATGACTTTGTCGCATGGGAAACGCGACGTTATCGAAAATGGTCATGCTGTCAAACAGCGCGGCATTTTGAAAGACAAACCCGAACCGTAACCGCAGATCCGCACACTGCTTTGGAGGCAACGCAGATAGGTCCTTGCCATCGAAGGTGACTCGTCCGGAGGTGGGATGAATCAACCCCAGCAACGTCTTCATTAAGACCGTTTTGCCGCAACCGCTCTCTCCGATGACAGCGATGGTTTCGCCGCGATCAATCGTCAGCGAAATATCCTTCAAGACGGGCTGTTCGTTAAACGCGATGGTCAGGCGATCAAACTCAATCAATCCGCGCTGCTTGCCTGCAGTTGGCTGTGCCGTCGACGAGTCGTTGCTCTGACTGACGGGCTCATGATCTGGTGCTTCTGTCACTTTTGAGTTACCTCACTACACCTAGGGACTAAAGGAATAGTAATAGTAGTAACCGCGGTTAAGAACGATGTTCAAAACCAAGTCGACCGCCAAAATCAAAACAAAGGAATACACAAACGCACTAGTTGCAGCTCGTCCGACGCCTTCGGCACCGGGGCGACAATGAAATCCTTGGTAACAACTGACAACGGAAATGATCGCGCCAAAGAAAACACTTTTTAAGACTCCGCTAAACAAATCAAACCCGACAACGGCTTGACGTGAATGCTCCAAATACGCGGCGTGATCGATTTCCAAAATGTAAACGGAATAAAAGTACCCTCCAACGATACCCATGAAATCGGCCATCGTGGTGAGGGCTGGAATCAGCAACACGCAGGCCAGGAATCGCGGGACCACAAGATAGTGCATGGGATCGGCACCCATGGTCGTCAGCGCATCAATCTGCTCTGTGACTCGCATGGTTCCCAGGACAGCTGCCATTGCGCCACCAACGCGTCCGGATAACATCGTGGCGGCCAGGACGGGACCGAGTTCACAAACCAACGAGGCGTTGATCACTTTGCCCAATTGATTTTCCATCCCAATCGCTTGGAACTGATGGTGGCTTTGAACCGCCAACACCATGCCGATGAACGTTCCTGTCAAGGCGACGACCGGCAGACTCAGCACTCCTACGCTGTACAGATTGACAAGCAGCGTGCCACGTTGGGGCACACGCGTGAACAACCAAGTCAACATGTTCCAGGCAAACAGCCCAATGTCACCGACCGTGCGAATGCCCTCGACAACTGCCTCTCCCCACTGCATGACCCAGTCATGCAGCGACGCATGGATCCCGGCCGCCGCGTGCGGATGCGAATCAGCATCGGGCGGCAAATCTTGCGATGGGTTAACAGTGGAGGACATCATAGATCCGAGACGGAGTGGTCAAATAGCGCAAAGCGACCTATCGGATGGTATCGGACGCAGGAATTTTGAGGATTAGGAAAAGCGTCGGGTCAGCGTCGGAAAGGTCCCTAGGAGGTCAAAAACAGCCTCATGGCGACCTTCGCTGGGCGAACCCCCAGATCACTTATCGCATCCCCCACTTCAAGGCCTACGAAGATTGGCCTCGGCCCACTACAATTCGGGCCCGTTGACGCGTTTTTTTGCCTGTTTCCCCGATTGAGCCATCATGCCCGATCAAGCTGCCCCCTTCAAAGCTGCCCCCAACAGTCCCAAGTTTTCGGATCTGGAAGAGCAGATCCTACAGTTTTGGCAGCAGAACAAGATTTACCAGCAATCCCTTGAGCGCCGCCAAAACGCTCCCTCATTCGTCTTCTACGAAGGCCCGCCGACGGCCAATGGCATGCCGCACCCCGGCCACTGTCTGACTCGGACGATCAAGGATGTTTTCCCGCGTTACAAAACCATGCGCGGATTTCGTTGTGAACGGAAAGCGGGTTGGGACACTCACGGTTTACCCGTCGAGGTCGAAGTCGGCAAAGAACTGGGCATTCACAGCAAGGAAGAGATCGAAGCGTACGGGATCGAACCGTTCATCCAGAAATGCCAACAGTCTGTCTGGCGTTACATGCAGGAGTGGCAACGTCTGACCGAGCGGCTTGGTTTCTGGGTCGACCTCGACGAAGCATACGTGACCTATCACCAGAGCTATGTCGAAAGTGTTTGGTGGAGCCTGAAGAACCTCTTTGATCGTGGCTTGTTGTATCAAGGTCACAAGATTGTCTGGTGGTGGGCGCAGGGTGGTACGGCGCTGTCTTCCGGAGAAGTGGGACAGGGGTATCGAGAAGTCGCTGACCCCAGCGTCTATGTTCGCTTTCCTTTGCTTGACCAACCGGATCGCAGCCTGCTCGTTTGGACCACGACGCCCTGGACGCTGCCGAGCAATATGTATGCCGCTGTCCACCCCGAGCTGGAGTATTCACTGGTCAAACAAGCTGACAGCGATCAACTGCTGTATATCGCGAGCAGCCTGGTGGAGACCATCGCCGCGAGGAGCAAGACGGAATTGGAAACGGTTGAAACCTGCAAAGGCAGTGATCTGCTGGGTCTTCGATACATGCCGCCATTCGATGGTTATTACAAAACGCTCGGCGATGCAACAGGTGCGCTGATCACCCCCATCGGCGACCGTCGCGAAGAGTATTTCTATTGGCGTGTCGTCGAAGCAGACTTCGTCACCACCGATAGCGGAACGGGCATTGTCCACCAAGCCGCCGCCTTTGGCGAGGTTGACTATGACGTTTACGATCGAGAACAACGGCGCTTCGTTGAAGGCGAACGGCCGGAGTTACTGTGTGCCATTGGTCCCGATGGTAAGTTTGTTGAAGCCGTTTCCGACGACCTGCTTGGGACTTGGGTCAAGGATGCTGACAAGGCTTTGTCACGAGAGCTGAAAGAACGCGGCTTGATGTTCTTGCAGGAACAATACCTGCACGATTATCCATTCTGCTGGCGTGCAGACCAGGATCCACTGATCCAATATCCACGCCGCAGTTGGTTCATTCGGACCACGCGTTTCCGTGACTTGATGTTGAAGAACAACTCGCAAATCGGCTGGCAACCAGAACACATTCGTGATGGTCGCTTTGGAAACTTCTTGGAATCCAACGTCGACTGGGCGTTGTCGCGAGAGCGTTTTTGGGGCACGCCGCTGCCGATCTGGGTTTGTGAAGAAACCGGGCGGATGGATGCGATCGGCAGCTATGACGAACTCTTAGCCAAGCCTGGAGTGCAGGGAACCGAGGTCTGGCAAACTGCCAAAGCCGCCAACCCTGAATTGGTTGATGACCTGCGCGTCCACAAACCATACATCGATGCGATCACCTACGACTCGCCGTTTGCCGAAGGGAAACGCATGCAGCGAGTCAGCGAAGTGATCGACTGCTGGTACGACAGCGGTGCGATGCCCTTTGCGCAGTGGGGCTACCCTCACCAGGGTAAAGCTCAGTTTGAAGATCAGTTCCCGGCCGACTTCATCAGTGAAGCGATCGACCAAACGCGAGGCTGGTTCTACAGTCAGCTAGCAATCGCAACGATGTTATTTGGGGAAGGCGCCTCGATCAGCGAGGAGGGCAGCGAAACCAATGCTGCCGACGGGACCGAATATCCGGTCCCGTTCCGCAACTGTATCGTGCTGGGCTTGATGCTTTCCCAGTGGTGGGAACGTACTGAATCGGATCATCAGAAAACGATTGTGCTTGATGAAGCAGAGGCCAAAGAAGCAGCCAAATCGGGAGGCAAGTTCAGCAAACAAGTGGGCAAGATGTCCAAGTCCCTTCGGAACTACCGGAGCCCCGAAGAGATTTTCCAGCGTTACGGTGCAGACGCACTGCGCTGGTACCTTCTGGCAAATCAAGCGCCCTGGAACTCAACCATCTATGCCGAACAGACCATCAAGGACTCCATCCCCGAGTTCCTGCTGCGACTTTGGAACACGTACAGTTTCTTTACAATCTATGCTGAAATCGACGGTTTCGATCCGCGTACAGCTGGCGATGCTGACGAGCAGCTCTCTCCGAAGTCGTTGGCTTCCTCGCCAAGCTATCGCGCCGCCGAACAGCGAAATGAGATTGATCGCTGGATTCTTTCGGAATTGCATCACACCATCGCTACGGTGACAGAGCGGATGGACGCGTTGGATAACTACAATGCTTGCCAGGCGATCACAACGCTTCTGGACGGGTTAAGCAATTGGTTTGTCCGTCGGAGCCGCGATCGCTTCTGGGCCAACGACAAGCAATCGCAAGACAAGCTTGATGCGTACTGGACGCTTTACGAGACCTTGTTGGAGCTCACCAAACTAGCCGCTCCGTTCACACCGTTTTTAGCCGACACGATCTGGCAAGGCTTGACGGAACCATTTGGCAAGAAGACCTTGTCCAGTGTTCATCTCTGTGACTTTCCTGCCAGCGATCCTAGTCGAATCGACAACGGACTTTCCGATTCAATGCGTCTCCTGCGTGAGATTGCCTCGCTAGGACGTGCCGCACGCGCGGCGGAGAAACTGAAGGTGCGTTTGCCACTCTTAGAAGTCACGGTGATCTTGACCGACGATACGAATCTCGCTTGGCTTCAAAGTCATGATGCATTGATTCGTGAAGAGCTCAACGTCAAAGCGGTGCATTACACAACTGATGGAAATCAGTACGTTCAGTACACGGTTGTTCCGAATTTCAAGCGGCTTGGGCCCAAGGTTGGAAAGCAGGTTCCGCAGGTCAAGCAGGCGTTGGCAAGTGCAGATGGCAACCAGTTACTGGTTCAGTTGCAAGACAACGGGCATGTCGTTTTAGAGCTAGGAGAAGGCTCTGTTCAGCTAGACAGCGATGACATTGAAGTTCGCCTGAAAGCCAAAGACGGCTGGGCTGCAGCTCAAGGGCAAGGCTGTGTAGTAGTGCTGAACACCGAGGTTACCGACGAACTTCAACGCGAAGGGATCAGTAAAGACGTTATTCGCATCGTACAGAACCAGCGTAAGGCGATCGACTGCGGCTACACCGATCGAATTGCGATCTGCGTTAGCCCCACCGGCGAGGAAGTCGAGCAAGCGATTGAGGAACATCGTCAAACGATCTGCGAAGAGACGCTTGCCGATACGTTGGAATTCAAGACGGACGAAGGGGACGGAGCGAACAGCGAACACGGTATGGTGTGGGTCAGTAAGGTCAGCTCATGAGCAACGCAAAGCATGAATCCGAGCCGCTGCCAATTGCAGTGTTCCTAAGCGGCAGCGGGCGAACACTTGAAAACCTGTTGCGATATCGTGATCAACAGGGGCTGGCAATCGATGTACGGCTTGTGATCAGCAGTCGCTCCGACGTGCGCGGCCTGCAGATCGCTAATGATGCCGACATCCCTACAAAAATCGTTCGCAAGTCCGACTTCAATGATGCGACCTATACAGACGCAATGTTCAATCCAGTGCGTGAGTGTGGGGCCAAGTACGTGGTGATGGCGGGTTTTTTAAAGCATGTCCTGATTCCGGACGACTACACAAAACGTGTCATCAATATCCACCCGTCATTGCTTCCTGCATTTGGAGGCAAAGGCATGTACGGTTTGCGAGTCCATGCAGCGGCGATTGAACGTGGCTGCACGATCAGTGGCTGCACCGTTCACTTTGTAGATAATCACTACGACAATGGCCCCATTATCCTGCAGCGTTCATGTCAGATTTCACCGGAAGATCGCCCAGAAACGCTAGCCGCTCGCGTTTTTGAACAAGAGTGCATTGCTTTGCCGGAGGCCATTGAGAAACTTATTTCTGGATAAAAAGTCGACAAAACGGATGATTCTGGCGCAGATTCCCCTTCAACTGCTTGACGCCACGGCGTTAGGTTGACTTAATCAATCG
>CP036272.1:1639910-1841300 GCA_007745635.1 Stieleria bergensis | reverse complement strand
TGGCGCGTTGTTTGGGAGTGTTGCCGGTTCGTTGGACTCGATGTCAGAGGAGCGGAAGCATGTGAGCGGAGATGCCTATTTCATCCGCAAGCAGGCTCGCGTGGTGTTGCAGATTTGAATTCTCATTAGAACGGATTTACCATCACGCCATTTGGCGTCATAGCATGACCGATTTCAAGCTTTTTCGAAGCTTGCAGGCTAACGTTCTGCGCATCCCTGAGGCAGAAACGCTCCGAAACGGGTTATTCCGGCTGATCCAGACTCCAATCGCACTACCTGCCGTCTCTCCAGATCACCTCCCCGTCCCCGACCACCCCTCCTCCCACTCCCAACAGGGACACACCCCATCAAGCAACCCATTCCCCTCCTTTCAATAGGGACACACCCCATCGGAGAAGAGCAGATTTTCACCCTTCCCATTTTTGCAGGTGACGCGTGAATTGGCGGAATTGCTGCTTGTTCTTTTCAATCAAGGTCAACAAGACCAATAGCACAATCCCAGTGCTGATCCCAAAAACCCACCAGGGCCACACCGCTTGAATCTGCTGCTGAGCATGCCATACCATGCTGACCGTCCCTAAAAAGACAAACAAAGTTCCCAGGTAAACAAACGGCCGCACCTTGCATGCAATCCCGAACGCAACGCCAATCAATGCCAACCCCACTAACACCATCGGCCCCAAAATGGACTCCCCCAACCCCTGAATGAACATGTCCGCGGAACTCAAAATGTAAATCATCGACGTCGCTGCGTAACGAATCGCATTCGCTGCCCTAACACCAAGCTGATGCCGATAGAACTGCACACCCACCAGCACACACAAAGCCGGTGGAATCAACCAGGCTTGGGGATGTTGCCAAAGACTCCAACCTTCCGCTTGAGCCAACACGACCCAGATCGTCGCATTGCCTCCCACAATCGCAAACATTCGCATCACTGTGTTCTTCCACATGAAGGACACCACCGAATAGTAAAGCGTCACGACGATCAATAATGCCTGGTAACTAACCCGACCTTCAATAAAACTCCATGAATCGGCTGCCGACTGTCCAAACAACCCCGTTACAACTGAGCCACTGATCCAAAACCCAATCACCGGGATCAACGGCAGATACATGACACTCTTACGCATCACCGCCACCAAGACTTTGTCATCTCGGCGCATCGCCCATTGAACCACACCCGCACTGGCAAACGCCAATGCCATCACGACATACGGCCAATAGGGACGAAGCCCCAGACTCGCCAACGGACTCCGACACAAAAACAAGTGAAACCAAGCCAATCCGCCAAACATCTGAGCCCCGATGACCAACGCCGTTCGCTTGCGATCCGTCAACTTCCAGATCTCGGCATAGCGAAAACCTGGACCGCTAAAAACGGCTCCTCCAGTACATAGAACACAAGCAGAGACCAACGTCCCTGCGACGGCCAACATGATGGGGCGAATCAACACATCCGTCTGCCCGCCTATTCGCAGCCCAAACTCAATCACTAGCAACGCCACGAGCGAAAGACCTGATAAAGTCATGGTGCTGAGACCGCCAAACCGAACCGCTGCTTCCCAACGCCCCCACCAAGACTTGGCCACCAAGCGAGGCACCGCAAAAACCGTCACCGCAGAAATCATCGACCAAGAGATAAACCAACGTGCCGCTAACTCCCAACCAGCTACCACTGCCGAAAGGTTGACACTGGACCACATCGCAATCGCCAACAATCCAACCAACACGGAAACATAACGCTGCCAGGAATTCATCAGACGGTCCGCTAACTCTGCAATCGCCCAGCCAAGCATCGCAACGCCACCTATCGCGAACGGAACAAATTGATGCCCGTTTTCCGAAATCAACAAGTTGCCACCGACACTAACAACGATCACCAGTGGAATAACAATCTGTCGCTGCAGCATCCTCAACACATCAACCAATTGTGTCGCTGACACATCTCGCTCAGGACCAAAACCGGACCAAATCCGATTGACTAAAGTACTCACAAGCGCAATCAGCGACGACGCATACACCGCAACCGTGACCAATAAAGCAATGGCTGATGAAAAGACAGTCACCAAAATAACGCTTTCCTCGGTCCATAAACTTGCCACCCGAACCGAAAACAAACCGACAAGCACCATTGCCAAATAGCCTGAAACCTCACCCGCTCCACGCACTCCCCGACGCCAAAACGCAGAGACAACGATGAACCAACCAAGCCCCTGACGCACAAAGCACCAACCGTCACTGGCCAACTCCGGACTCGGCCACCGAACGAAAACTCCAAAGCACACGAATAACTCAAAAACAGATAGGCATAACACCAACACACTGACCTGAGTATCAACAAGCATCGCTAACCATCGAGGCCTTGACGCTTTAAGCTGCCCGACGATTCCTGAACGAGGGTCCACACAAATGAATCGCCACAAGATGCACCACAACGCAAACCAAACGTAGAACGCGTTGAATGCCATCCAGCGATCTCTACCGACAACCGGGAGTTCATCAATGACAAACCAAGCCCCCGCAGCCAAACCGAACCAAGCACAGCCCGTGGCGAACCAACGCGCAACGGCGTCTAAACGAACGAATGCTGGCTTCTCAATTCCTGGTGAATCTTCCCAGCTACCTAACAACGCCGAGCCAGTCACCGAAACCAAAATCATCGTGGCAGTCAACAGCCCGACGTGAACAAACGGCCCCGTCCCATAACAAAGACATTGCACGACCACCAGCAGCGCCAGCCCAATGCTCAGCAACTTATCCTGCAAGTTCCCTCGCGCGGTCACACGACCAGGAAGAAACACGAACTGATACGCTGCCCCAACCATCACAACCACCGCGCAGAACGTCAACAACAACCCAACCATCCAGGTCGCATCACTAGAATCCCCTGTCCACTGCCCAAACGCCACGGCGAGTGGGGCAGCTAAAACCAAAGGGGCCGCCGTAGCATTGATCGCCAGCTTTTCCCGCCACTGCCTCTCAAGCAACTTGGGTGCCGACAGAATCAATCCAAAGGTTGTGAAAGAACTCGCGATCGCAATCCACTGATGAAACTGTCCCAAGTAGGGCGCTTCGATCAAAACCAGCATCGTCATCACGACTGCACTGCCAAGGCCAGCCACCATCGACATGACGAACCCCAGATTGATCGCCAGCGACGCAGGGTGCTGAGCGTCGCCCAACACAAAATGACAGCCCACTGCGATCAGCGCCAAAAGCACAATCGCTGCCTGAAACCAAGCCGTCGGAAGACCTGGCAGCCACAGTGGCATCACCCACAACACCAACAGCGGCAACACGAAAGCTATGCTAACAGCTCGAAAACCATTCCGTTCCCGATAAGCCAGCATTGCCCAAATCAGCCCCATCCCCCCCCACCAAACAGCAACGGTCCCTGTGCTGAAACTCGGCGGAGCAAGATCCGCCACAACTTCCGGCAACCATTGATTGATCAAAATCGTCACCGTCGACACCATGCAAAGCGCCGGTGCAAAAAACAACACGATTCGCCGCTCACCAAGCAGACGACGCACGCGAATCATCAGGCCTTGCGTGACATCAATCAATAGTAAAACACCGACCCCAAGGGAGGTCATCACAACCAGTTGCGTAGACGCATCGTACGAATACCAAACCGCTGTTCGCCAACAGAACCACCCGATCAATCCGGCAAGATGAGCCAAACGCAACTGAAGCAACCAAGATCGACTGAGAGAACGCCCGATCGCCGGCAGATAAAGCAACATGCCAAACGACAATAAAGTCAATCCTGGCAATCGATTGCTTGCGTCGTACGCGACCGAATGGCCCCAACTCGAAGCCACAACAGCAAACACGCCCCACATCGCCGCCAACAGCAAGCTGACCACTGCAATGCACTGAAGTGAGCGAAACGAATCAACATCCCAGTCTTGCTGGTCCAAACGATACCAGCGGAATCGCTCAGCAAGCCCCGATTGCTTCGCTGCAGAAGGAACCTGCACGGCCCAATGATGCAACCAATCCAGAAACATTGACCGCAACTGCACCCAGGCGGTCAAACCAACCAAAGCTGCCGTCAATACCCAAAGTGCCGATCCACTACGCCAAGCTTCCGCTGCCTGCAATTGATCCCACAAGGCTCCATAACAGACGACAAACAGACCAACAACACTCGACAGACGCGCCATCTGAAGAGGCAAGGTCTGCCGAACCGACAGACCAATCCAAGTCCACATCGCGTTGGAAACGACAACCAACACCGTTGCTGACACCCAAGTTGCTCCCGCAAACGCATCAAACACAGCAGCCAGCAACGAGAAACCAATCCCAACAGCCGTGTATTCATACGCCAGCAAACGACGAAACTCATCGCGGGTTCTCCAGGCACAAATCATCTGCATTGCAGCAGCAATGCTCACTGCCCAACCAACTTGAAAACACAACCCAGAATCAGCCTCAATCCACTGCACGTCCACAACCTTCAACCACCCAAAGCCAGCAATGGAACTGAACAACAACGCCCCTAACACCAGCCCCTGACTTCCCTTCGGATCGATGCTAATCTTGCTGGACTGCACGATCATCCCTGCCAGCGCAACCAGGCTTGTGATCCCAACGACGAAGCTCAGTGGAACACCAGCCAACCAAGCACTCGGCGCAAAGGTAAGCACGGCTGCGATCAATCCAGAAAGCGCCAACCAACCCGCCCCGCAAGCGAGCAGGCCGATTCCAACCAACTGCTTACGCAACAGCAACCCAATCCCCACCAACGTTCCCCCAAAAACAAAGAGCGTTACTGCGTTCACGCCGCAAAGTAACTGACGCCACAATGCCCACTCAAGCAATGCCTCGTTACCAAACACGAGCCGACTGATCTCCGGAGCGCTTAAACTGAGTGCGACTCCCAGTGGTATCGTTGCAATCGCTGTCCAGGCCCCCATTAAATGCTGAGTACGTCGCTGCTGAATCGCAACCCACAACGCCGCAATGGAAAACGACCCTGCCCACACCCAAGTCCATTTCAGCGCAAACGACACTGGAACAACCAAAGCCCCACAAAGCAGCAACACGCAGATCGCAGCAGCGGTCGATGCCAATGCAATTCGAGGTCGCCGAACAAGGCGAACCATCGTCCCTAGCGAACCTGCCAACACCACCAAACCAGGAATCGTCCCCAAGGCGATCGGCAACCAAGCCTTGGGAATTTCCCTTGTAAGAAACCCCAAATAAGTCGCAAGGACGGCCAAGCAAAACAACGACACACCGATCACCATCAGGCGCTTTCCAGCAAACGCATGCAAACGGCCTGTGCTGCGTGGGTGTTGATCGATGTTACGCCAAACCACAAACTGGGACACCACCACCACCACTGAGGCCACGTACATCCCCAGACCAGCATAGCCACCGAGCCAACGCCAAAGCGCCGGTGCAAAAGGAATCACTGCTGCCACACCAACGATTCCTATCGTCATCGCTAACGCCAAGTGTTTGCCAACCAATACACGCGACGATTGCCTAAGAAACAACGTGTAGACGACTCCCCCAACGAACAGCCCGACCAACGCGATTGGATCGGTCAACTGAACCGCCGACTCCGAGTCGCCTGTTGATAAACCTGCCAGAATCCCTAAGGGAACAAGGAAAGTGGCAATCAACAGAGTCGCGCGACTGGTATCGGGGAGTTTCCATCGAAAAAACGTGTACAGGCCAGCCGAAAAGATCGCTGCGTTCCCTGCCAGAAAGAGCATCGACGGAACCACCCGATGCATCGACGACAAGGTACTCCACAAACTGACCACTAGACCAATCGAACAAACAACAATCAGCACGCCAGCAAGCAACTCTCCCCAACGAATATTGTGATCAGCCAGAAATTCTGCCAGGGTCCTGCCAGCGGCGGCCTGCGTCGCGCCCCTTGTGGCGGCCAGAGAATCGGTGACAGTGGTTGCCGCCAAAGAAGCGTCCGCCAAGTCCTGTTGCCGCGCCGCATGCAGATGCCGAAGAGCCTCCGCCGGCTGGCGACGCGCGGTGGATTCAACACGCTCATCGTCAGACGCTGCCCCAGACGTTACCCCAGCAACTGGCCCCGACACATTTCCTCGATCACTTGAACGATCGCCGTTTACAGCCTCACCAATCCCCCCTGAAAGATGCGTTCGTTCCGGCGAAGAATCAACCGGGACAATGCTTGGCTCCCCTGGCGTCGTCGCGGTTGGACTCAACGCCGCACTGCTTCGCTCAATCGCACCAGCCATGGGCGGCGGATCGATCGCGACAGAGCCTGCCTGCATCGGTTGCGGGTGCCAGACCGGTGGAGACGCTGGTGATTGCAGCGAGCCGGGCTGAGAAAGTTCGTCGCCCAGCTGTTGCAACTGTTGCCCGATTGCTTTGGCTTGGCGCTGGCTAATCCGTTTTTGAAAGTGAGCATACTGCAAGACGCGACGGGCCCCTGCAATGTCATCACGCAGCGACGGAGTCTCAGTAACTGCCGGCGACTTTGGCTCCCTGATCCCGAACAAGCCCGAGAGCAGTAGCTTTACCAGCAGCCAACTGGCATGTCCGACCAACGTCACAATCACCCAGCCGATGAACAAAAAGATCAGGAATTCAGCAAACATGATTGATTTGAAATAATCGGGAAAAGCAGAAAGATTACAGTCTCAGTGACGAATGTGGTCTGTGAAACTCGATGAACCACTGGAGACGACTGTGTGACAGAGCCCGTGCGCGTGTGCCTGATTCGCACCAATATCCAACAGTGCGTCAACTCATAGGAAAAACCTCTACGATCATCAGGACCCGGCAGATTGTTGACCGGTTCAGCAGTGAGTTTGGTTAGTGTGTGCCTTCATAGCGTGTACCAGTTGCCACAACCGATGGGTTTTGCGGAGTCCCCCAAGCGTCATCCCACCATGAAAACCGCCCCGATTAGTTAAAATGTTTGGCGTAAGGCGAAAGAAAAAAGACCAGCCGGTGGATTGGCCTCAGCTGTTGTCACTCTTAGAGGACGACGGCCGGCGCGCCGCATTGTCGCGCCGATTTCCAAAACCGCGCCATGAAAGCTTTTTAAACGGGCTCAAACGGATTGACTCCGAATTGGCTGAAGGAGTTGTAGCACTCGGTCGTCAAGTTTCGCAGGCCGCTCGATTGGCGGAGTTTCCGACCTTGGCGGTCGCTGGAATGCTCAACGGTGGCAAGACAAGCCTGATCGCCAGCTTGCTAAGCCCCGCAGGCCGAGCTCGCGCATTGCGTGGTGAATCCAACGACCAGGGCACACACCGCTTCGTCCTCTGGCTGCCCGACTCTTGGAAAGCCGATGCACCGCTCTGGGAACTGTTGCTCAAAGACTTGAGCGACGCGATTGGGCATCAAGCGGAATTGCTGTCCGACGATCCCGAATCCGCGCACCAGCAATACAGCAATCAAGCCGGAGAACCAGCGCTACTGGGCATCCCCTTGGTCGCTACCGACGCCGCGCTCGACGATCTAGGCATTGGACTACTGGACTGCCCAGACATTGTTTCAGATGAAATCTTTGGCGTTGGCTCCCCTGAACAGCGACGGCAGCTGCTGGGAAAAGTGTCAACATTCTGCAGCGCGTTCCTTGTGGTTTCAACGCCAGGCATGGCGCGTGATCGAGCACTGGGCGACATCCTGGAAACGGTGTCAGACCTCATGCCGGGCACCGAAAGGCTGTTGGCGGTGAACAAGATTCGCCCACGTCAAAATCCCGACGACGTGCTCTCAGCTTTTGAACCACAATGCAATCGCTATGGAATCAAACGCATCTTCGGTGCCTACGATTACGAGATTCCTAAGTGTGGGCCCTACATTCCTAAACAAGTCGTCGACGGCGAGCAACTGATCGAGTTACCGCACGACGAAGCGGATCCGTTGCCGGTCTTCTTCGCACTCTCTCCCGACCCAGAACAAAATCCACCAGCCCAAATCACCCGCGACCGATTGCTCTCTCAATTAGCCAAAGACCTTGATAGCCCGGCGTCCTCTGCAAGGTTCTTAGCTGGTCGCAACCAAGCGCTGTCCAGGGCGATTTGGGATCAGGCCATTCCACTGTTGAAACAGCACGCTCAGGCCTCCTGCGAAAAGTCACAGCGCGCCCAGCAGACGCTGCTGGAGACGACCGTCGCTTGCTTTACCAAACGAGACGCGCAAGGACAAATCACCGAACTTCGCTTGCATCAAAGCGATCAAGTCGTGCAGCAACTGGCGGTTGCGTTCACGCGAACTGCTCCCTGGTATGCGCGACTGAGCGTTCGCATGAACACGATGATTCAAGGACAAGCCAAGAAAGCCGGCGATAAGATTCGCAAGTTCGTACCAACGGTCTTAGCGGAAAGTTATGCCGAGTCCATTAAGAGCAAATTCACGAGCCAAAAAGTCGGCAGCGTTGTGGACGTCACCGCACTCGCCTCCTCCATTGGCCGCTATGGCGGTGATTTGACACTCCCTCACTGGTTTCCACAACCCACCGGCGCCTCCCTGAAACAACACTGGCAGCTGATGTTGGAACAGTGGTTGGAAGCGTTTGCCAACGTGGACCAAGTGCAAATCGACTCCGACGCGCTGGACTCTGTTGCCAAAGAAATGTGGCATCAATTGCCCAGCCACCGAAAACTGGCTGCTGGCTTGACTCCGTTGGCCGCATTGATGGCGACCTTTGGAAGCGTGCTGATGATCGGCGTGGACTTCGGAGCCACTTTCATTGCACAGGCTTCGATCGTTGAACTCATGGCTGCTG
The DNA here is from genome assembly GCA_007745635.1 of Stieleria bergensis. Classification (GTDB taxonomy): domain Bacteria; phylum Planctomycetota; class Planctomycetia; order Pirellulales; family Pirellulaceae; genus Stieleria; species Stieleria bergensis. Next base: position 1,832,557 of record CP036272.1, on the reverse strand, counting down.
CGGGGCTCACCGCGTTTTCGACGTATTGGTCCGGAGGCAAAGCGGCTCAGCAATTGAACAATCAGGTTGCCATCAAGCAGATGTCGATCTTTTACTTGGTCGCCTGCCATCACGTGGGAATTGAATCAGGCGATCCATTACCCAACATTGAGTTCAAGAATCAAACGCTTGCGTTCAGCAACCCTCACTTGGAACTGGAACCTCTTCCCGGCCAATGGCCTCAACTTCCCGTTCACGAGTATCGCCCTGAGTTTGAAAAAGACCTGCGCAACATCATTGCCCCCAGCAACACTCAGGGATAATCTTTGAACATGTCAGTGACCGATCCCAAGGCTAACCGACCAGCAATCGGCCACGATGAAGCGTTTCATCATCGTGTTCGCCGCGCTGCGCAAGCGGTGCTGGGCAACAGCTCGACCGGGCAAAACATCATACGTCTATGCGATCAGCACGAGCGCTCGCTGTCTCTGCTGATGCAAGATCGCGCTGCCGGTGCGATGGTCCTGGGTGTGGTGGGAGCAACCGGGCAGGGCAAGTCCTGGCTCGTTCGTCAATTGATTCGCAAGTCACCATCGGCCAATCAGATTCGATCGGGTGACAACATTGACCAAAACACTGAAAAGCTGGTGTGGGTGGGCCCCCAGCCGCCGGCTGACATTGATTCTCGCTATGAAGAATACCTGCCAGTTGCAACCTCGCAGATGGAACCGGCCGATTCACCTTACCTGCTGCTCGACGCTCCCGGGGCAACAGACCAGCGAGCCGCGATCGCCGAGGTTTCGCGACGCGCCCTGATGCTAGCTTCGGCAATCCTTTTGGTCGTGCGCAGAGACCAGATCCGTGGCCAAACCCCTGGTATCTTAGTTGCGGCAAGTGAAGGCACGATCGTCATTCCCGTGATCAACACGGTCCGCAGCACGGACCAATCACTCCAGGAGGACACCGAGCGGTTCCTGGACAATCTGCGTGGCACAGCCCCACAAAGCATCATTGCCAAGCCACTGCTGGTTGAAGACTTTGATGTCACCGGGCAGTCCAGCGAAGTGGTCGGACAGCAGGTGTCCAGAGAATTGATGCGGCAACTTTCCGACCTGCTTGAACAGCACCCCGATTCCGATCGTCGTCTCGGTTCACGAAAGGTTGCACTCGAAGAACGCTTTCGTTCCGCTCTTCAAAGCTTGCTCGTCGATCAGTTACCAGGCCTCACCTTTGCGGTCAATCATCTCAACCAAGAGGCCTGCAAGCTACCGGGTGAAGTCGCGGAGACACTTGTTGGTGGCGATGGGCCAATCATTGCCGCCGTTCGGAATCGGCTGCGTTTAAAACTGCTCGCTCAGACCAGTGCTCTCTGGTTTCCCTATCGATCGATCTTGGGTTCACTCAACCTGACACACGGCATCTGGGACCGCGTATTGATGTCACTTTCTGGTTCGCTCCCTTCGCTGGTAAGCAGTGTCTGGGCCACGACACAAGGCATCTTGGCAAAGCGTGACGCAGATGCACAAGTCCGAGAGGGGCTCAAACGACGCAGTGCTGCCGCAGTCACCGACCGCCTAGGGCCGCTAGCAGCCAGGTTTCGAGAAGAACTAGCGATGCTGCGCCAATACCAGACAAGCGAAGTTGATTCGGCAGTTTCACCGACATCCAGTGATTCGGGTGCATCAAGAGCAGAGGGGGCGCCCGTCGCGACGCTCGCCGGTGTTGATGCCTTGCAAGAACGATCCCAAGAAATCTTCGAGCGGGCGATAGACCATCACGGCATCTCGCGACGCTTCGCCTCCATCACGGCACTCCTTGGAACTGTCCCCTTTTGGTTATTGCTAGCCGGCCCCCTGCTAGCAATGTATGCGAACTACCTGGAAGCCTGTTACCAGACCATTGGCGGTCTGGCCGGACAACAGACAGCGCCAACCAGCCTTGGCAGTCTAGTGGACCGCTTTCCCAACCCTTTCACATGCGTCCTACTCTCGCTGCCACCAACGGCCATCATTGCGATGGTGTCGCTGTCCATTTCGCAGTCCAATCGCCGCAGTCGCAGCACGCAAGCGGAGATTCGCGAGGGACATGCACAGGCGATCGACGAACTCCAGCAAGCCGGTATTCTGCGGCTGCGCTGGAACGATCCCTTGCTAACTGAAGCCGAATTTCTGGTTTCGGCAGGAAATGGAAACTAAGTCCATTGCCCGAGCGAGCGGCATCCCGTCTGCGGGGTGGCAATTTGCGACCAAATCGACGAAACTAGTGGCGCTGCGACGGCAGTTTCATCGCTTCTCGATCACAGACTGATGCTTCCAAAACATGATGCTGCTCCCTCAACTTAGCAATCTGCTGTTTCTTGCCCAGGAAACCAGCGCACCGGCAGAGGACACCAACGCCACCGAAACGACGGGGCTGTTGGATGTGATTCTAAGTGGCGGCATTACCGGGGCGCTCATTCTGGTTGTCCTTCTGGCGCTGAGCTTCTTGGCAGCCTACCTGGTCTTTGATCAAGTGATGACACTGCGCCGTCAAGAGATCCTTCCTGACGGGCTCAGCGAAGCCGTCCGCCAAGCACTGCTTACGGGAAATTTGGCTGACGCGGACGCGGCCTGTCGTCGGAAACCGAGTGTGCTTGGCGTGGTCTTGCTTTCTGGGCTGACCGAAATCGACTACGGTTGGCGTGAAGTCGAAAAGGCCACTGAGGATGCGTTGGCGGAGCAAAGCGCTCGCTTGATGCGAAGGATCGAATACCTTTCGGTGATCGGCAACATCGCACCGATGGTTGGTCTCCTGGGAACAGTGACGGGGATGATTTTTGCCTTCCAGCAAGTCGCTGCGACCAGCGGTGCGGCGGGAGCAGGTGACTTGGCTGAAGGCATCTATCAAGCGTTGGTGACCACGGTGGGCGGTTTGATTGTGGCCATTCCTTCCCTCGCAGCCTATGCCGTCAGTCGCAATCGAGTTGACACGCTGATCGCTGATGTCGCTTATCAAGCACAGCATGCCCTGATCCCCATCAAGCGCAGGCCAAGTGCTCCACCGGCTGCGCGGCGAAAATAGACGCTCACCGTCGGTCGTCCATTGACCAGCAGCAGGGACCGCTTCTTGGTCTCAATCAGGCCCGCCTACCGGATCCACGGCGTTTGGAGACACGTTGAAAAAGCATCGCGGATCGACGTGTTTTTGATTTCTTGCTACGCTATCGGTGACAAATCTCTTGCCTCCAATTGTTGATTTCCCTGCGTCCCATGCCAGTCCTGATCCAAGTTCGAGATGCCCACAAACGCTACGGCGACCAAATCCTGCTTGATGGAGCAGAAGTCTCCCTGGTGGACAATCAAAAGGTTGGCTTCATTGGACGAAATGGAGCTGGGAAAAGCACGTTTTTGAAGGCAATCCTGGGTGATGAGGAACTGGAAAAAGGTGAAGTCACTCATCACCCCAGCCTCCGCGTGGGGTACCTCCGGCAGCACGATCCGTTCCAGCCTGGCGAATCAGCTCTAGATTTCCTGATGCGAGAAAGCGGCCAGCCCGATTGGAAATGCGGCGAAGTCGCTGGCCAATTCGAACTGAAGGGAGACTATCTGGAAGGTCCGGTCAAGTCGCTCTCTGGCGGATGGCAGACGCGAGTCAAACTGGCCGGTTTGTTGCTGAACGATCCCAACTTGTTGATGCTTGACGAGCCGACCAACTTCCTGGATCTCCGCACGCAGATCTTACTGGAACACTTTTTAAGAAACTTCAACAAAGCGGCACTGATCGTCAGCCACGATCGTGCGTTCTTGAAGGCGACTTGCTCGCAAACGCTTGAACTGGCCAAAGGCAAGCTCACCATGTTCAGTGGTCCGATCGATCGCTATTTAGAACATCGTGAAGAACGCCGCGAACATGATCGCCGCGTCAATGCCACCGTGGCTGCCAAACAGAAACAATTGCAGCGATTCATTGACAAAAACCGAGCCAACGCATCCACAGCCAGCCAGGCGCGCAGCAAGGCCAAACAGCTTGAGCGTTTGCAAACAGGTGAAGTCGATGTCGATGAACCGACCGTGCACATTCGCGCCCCCTTGGTCACCCCAAGACAGGGCACTCTCATGCGCTGCGACGGTTTATCGATCGGCTATCCGGACCACACCGTTGCATCGAACATTCAATTAGAAATCGAACATGGCCAACGAGCCGCAATCGTCGGGGACAACGGACAGGGTAAGACAACCCTGCTGCGGACACTCGTCGATTCCCTGACACCGATCGAAGGCAAACTCAAATGGGGACATGGAACTGAAATTGGCACCTATGCCCAGCACGTGTACACCAGTCTCGATCCACGTCGCACGGTTCTAGAACACCTCGAATACGAATCCAACGCCGAAACAACTCGCCAGGATTGCCTGGCAATGGCCGGCGCCTTGCTGTTTCGCGATTCTCACATCAACAAGAAAGTCGAAGTGCTCTCTGGTGGTGAACGAGCTCGCCTGTGCATGGCCGGCCTACTGCTAGGAACGGCAAATGTGCTGGTACTGGATGAACCGGGAAACCACTTGGACGTGGAAACCGTCGAAGCTCTTGCCGATGCGTTACACAATTACAAAGGCACAGTGATCTTTACGTCTCACGATCGACACTTCATGCAGCGGGTCGCGACCAATGTGATCGAAGTCCGCGATGGATCGGTCAAGAACTACTTTGGCAACTACGAAACTTACTTGCAAAGTATCGAGAGCGAAATTGACGAAGGTGAACGCCAACGTCAGAGCGCCAATGCGAAAGACAAACCGGCAGGCAAGGCTAGTGCCTCACAAAACGATCGCGGCGCGCACAAGCAGAATCGCAAAACAGAGAAGGAAATCAAGAATCTGGAAAAGAAGATTGCTCGATTAGACGACGAGAAAAAGTCGCTCAATGAGCAACTGATGTGCGAATCAGACCCCGACAAAGCGATGAAGTTGCACCAACAAATCACGGACATCACCAGTGAGTTGGAAACCGCCGAAGAACGCTGGCTAGAACTCAGCGACTTTAGCTAAATTCATTCACGTTATTGACTTCAAAGGCATTCCCAGTGAATACAACCGAGCGACTCTTTGCGCGATTTGAAACCAGCAAACCATCCTGGTGGCCGGTGATCGTTTTGTCTCTCATCGGTTCACTGGGAACCATCACTGCCGTGACGGCCCTGTCGCAAGTGCAACCACCTGAACCGGCGCAGACCAATGCTGCGCTAGACGACTCTGATCCGCAAGCGACTCCAGACGGGTAACTGGCGAACAAGTATGACGCCGCAGACGCCTTAACGCCTACCAACCGAATCTCTCCTTGCCGCCATCCCATGACTGACCCCAATCAAATCGCTCTCAATGCATTGCGTCAAGCCGTTGAAATGGCACCTGGCAATATTGAATTAGTTGATCACTTGGCCAAAACGCTGGTGCAGCTCCGTCACTTTGATCAGGCCGTCGACGTTTATCGCGACGGTCTCTCGCACAGTGCCGGAAACCTTACCCTGCAACTTGGGCTCGCCGACGCATATCGTCTCAGCCAACGCCACTCGCATGCGCTGGCCATCATGGAAACCATCATCGAATCTGGCCAGGCGAATGCAGAGGCACACCTGTTGTACTGCAAGGTGCTGCAATCCGAAGGCGAACATCGTCAAGCCATCGACCATTACAAGAAAGCCGTTGACACCGATCCGGATCTTGCTGACCCCGCACTGGAAAGCTTACTTGGATTGACCTTCGAACCTGACGATCAGCAAGAGGCACCGCGTCCGATGCGAGCCGGTTGGTCACAAGGTGGCGAAATGATGGAAGAGCTCGGCGAGGGCGAAGAAGAGGATTCAATCGTCGAACTTGAAAAGCCTGGCATCAAATTCGATGACGTGGGTGGGATGAATCAAGTCAAAGAAGACATCCGCGTCAAAATCATTTATCCACTTCAACACGCGGACATGTTTGCAGCCTATGGCAAGAAAGTCGGTGGTGGCATTTTGATGTACGGACCACCTGGATGCGGCAAAACGATGCTCGCCAGAGCCACTGCAGGAGAGGTTGAGGCCAACTTCATCAGCGTTGGGATTAGCGATGTCCTGGACATGTGGATGGGGAATAGTGAAAAGAACCTGGCCAAGCTTTTCCAAAAAGCGCGTTCCAATCAACCCTGCGTGATGTTCTTTGATGAAGTGGACGCGTTGGGGGCCAGTCGATCCGACATGCGACGCAGTGCGGGTCGCCATTTGATCAACCAGTTTCTATCAGAACTGGACGGGGTCCAAGCGGATAACGAAGGCGTCCTGTTTTTGGCTGCGACCAACGCGCCTTGGCACCTGGACAGCGCCTTTCGTCGGCCCGGAAGATTTGAACGCATCGTCTTCGTACCGCCACCGGACAAAGAGGCTCGTGTGGAGATTTTCAAGATCGCGTTGATCGGCAAACCGACCGAAAAGATCAACTTCGAAAAACTAGCGGCCAAGACGGACGACTTTTCTGGAGCCGATATCACGGCGGTGATCAACAGCGCCGTGGAAGCCAAACTGCACGAGGCCGTGAAAACCGGATTGCCCAAGCCAATCACCACCGGCGATCTCATGGCGGCAATCAAGAGCAATCGCCCCAGCACCGGGGAATGGTTTTCCACCGCTCGAAATCACGCCCTGTACTCCAATGAAGGCGGCGCGTACGACCCAATCTTGGACTATCTGAAAATCAAACGATGAACAGTCAATACAGCCGCATCGAACTGCTGCTTTCTCAGGGGCGTCATGAATTGGCTGAGCGTGAAACCCGCCAGTTACTGGGCCAGGATCCCGATGACGCCTTAGCGCACAGCTTACTGTCGATCTGCATCGCCAATGATGCCAATCGCCAAGATGAAGCAACGCGAGAAGCCCAAATGGCAGTCGCCATCGAGCCTGATTCGGCGTTCAGCCACTATGTACTGAGCCAAGTGCTGGCCAATGCCAATCAGCTGACCGAAGCGTATCGGTCGATTCAGGAAGCGATTAGTTTGGATCCCTACGATGCAGACTACTTTGCCCATGCCTCCATGATTCGGCTGCAGCAACGCAACTGGGAAGACTCCCTCAAGCATGCCGAGCAGGGACTGTCGATCAACCCGGAATGCAACGATTGCAATAACCTACGAACCATCGCACTTGAACGTCTTGGGCGCACGGGCGACGCCGTCGTCTCGGCAGAAGAGAATCTCAAGAATGCGCCAGACAACTCCTACGCTCATTCAGCGCATGGCTACGCGTTGCTAAATGACGGCAAGCACCGTGAAGCTCAGGTTGCCTTTCGCGAAGCGCTTCGATTGGATCCCAACAATCCAATGGCTCGCAGCGGAATGATGGATGCCATCAGCAGCAAGAACGTCCTGTTTCGAATGATGAACCGTTACGAACGCTGGATGAGTCGGCTAGCGATCAAATATCAATTCGCTTTGATCGTAGGAGCCTGGCTGCTGATCCAGGTGCTTGCCCGCGTGGAATCTCAGCAGCCTTGGATCGGGCCCTTGATCCCGGTGATCATCATGGCCTACATCTGCTTTGCAGTGCTCACGTGGACCAGTGACTCAATCTTCAATACGCTGCTCAGGTTTCATTCCTTTGGTCGGCATTTGCTGATTCCCAAACAGATCTGGCGTTCAAACCTGATTGCTTCATTTCTGATCAGTGGCCTCAGTGGCATCCTTTACTGCGGAGCCATGGGACTGTGGGGAATGATTCCCGGAGTCTTCTTCTACTGGACGCTGCTTTGCGTGCCGGTGACGATGGCATTTGGCATGCCCACAATCAACCAGAGTTTATTGATTGCCACGATTGGACTGGGCGTTGCTCTGCTGCCAGTTTATGGAGTCATCAACTACACCTTGATGGGCGGCACGCCAGCATTTTTTGTCCAGACCTTCAACCTATTCACCTGGGGCATCATCCTGATGCAGGTGCTCGGCGGATCGCTGGTCGCCAAAAGTGCCCGCGGGTAGCGGCGGAATGTTGCCGCTTGCCAGGCAGGACCACCGACGCTTCGATGAGCGCGGTGCTGCTGTTAAGCGGCAGCACGTCACTTGATCTGGGGTGTTATTCCAGTGGAAGTGGCTTCCAGTCTGGAATGCCCTGTGCCGCCATTTGCTTTTCGTAGCGAACCGCCTGGGGTTGCTGCTTGGCATAGGCAGCATCTTCATTGACCATCAAGGGCAGCGTTTCCTGCCACCACTTGTCATAGCTCCTTCGCAACTTGGCAACCACCTCCGGATGCTGATCGATCACGTTCACTTTCTCATACGGATCGTTCACGATGTCATACAGCTCGCGATTGTTCACGAATCGCCAACGCTGAGTACGGACGGCGCAGTTTTTGAATTTACTGCCGTTGGGGTCAGCGCCCTTTTCCCAGCGACCTTGATGCACGAACAGTTCGCGATCGGCCCAATCAGCCTTGGCGTCCTGTAACAAAGGCAGCAAAGAACGACCATCAATGGATTGAATCCCAGCTGGGATTTCAACGTCCGCTAAATCACAAAAGGTCTTGTACAGATCGATGTGAGCGGTCAGGCCATTGATATCGACGCCTTCATCAAGGACACCTTTCCAGCGCCAAAACGCCGGGACGTGGGTGCCACCTTCATAGGGAGAACCTTTGCCAGTCTTAAAGCCGGCCGTGTAAACATCGGTTCGTTTTCCATTCAGTTTGCCGCTACGCGACGCTTGGCCATTGTCTGTCATGAAGATCACCAGGGTGTTGTCCCACATCTTCCAATCATCCAGCTTGTTCATCAACAAGCCAAAGTTATCGTCGATGTTCTCCAGCATTCCATAACGACCTTGCGTGTTGCCGTCCCAGCCCATTTCGGCAAAGCGTTGTTTGTATTTCTCTGGGGCCAACATCGGACCATGTGGTGCATTGGTTGAAATGTAGGCGAAAAACGGCTTGTCCTCGTCGTGCTGCTTTTTCACCCAACCGAGTGCCGCCTGGAAAAACACATCCGTGCAAAAGCCTTTCGTTTGCACGATAGTGTCGTTATGCAAGATCACGTTATCAAAGTAACGCCCGTCGCGCTGGCGGTTCGGCGGAAAGTCGGCGCAACTCCCAGGGTAAGACTGCCCAATGCCACCGGCGCCGTGAATAAAGGTTTCTGTGAATCCACGACTGTAAGGTTGGTACGCGTCCTCATCTCCCAAATGCCACTTGCCAAAGATCCCGGTCTGGTAACCAGCTTTTTGCAATAGCTTTGTAAAGCTGGTCGTCGACAGCGCCATCCGCTCACGTTCTTTAATCGTGTGTGTGACACCGTTACGAAATTCATGCCGTCCACTGAAGATTGCGGATCGAGTGGGCGCACAGGTTGGACTGACATGGAACTCCGTAAACCGAGTCGATAGCTTGTAGAAGCGATCCAAGTTGGGAGTCCGCAAGACTTCGTTGCCCAAACAGGACAAATCACCCATCCCCTGATCATCCGTCATGACCAAGATAATATTGGGCCGCTTACCAGCCAAATCTTCAGCACAGGCAAACGGGCTGGCACTGAACAACAGCACTGCGATGGACAACGAGAACCAACGACACAAATAGCTCATGAGCAAGTCTCCAGAGGAGCGGCGGGGACGGAGGAGGGAAGGAAAGACAAAAAGAAACAACGCGTTGCAAACTCAATCGCGTGGTCACGCGAACGTAAACCGAATCACTTTCCTTGGTACGTGCGAATATTTCGCTTCCCCTCGGCAAGTTCACTCTGGCGACGTTTCAGGTACTGATGGGAGATCTGACGTGCCTTCTGGCGATCAGCGGCATCATAGTCCCAGAACTCTTGCACAACGGATTCACAATCAGGAAAGTGCGATCCGTCATCGCCAACGCGAGCACGCAACGCAGCGAGTCGCTGCTTCAACGTTTTGACCAAGCCCGCATGCTGAGGATCATGATACAGGTTTTTCGTTTCCGCAGGGTCGTTGACCAAGTCATACAACTCCCAGCCCGCTGGGGTCTGATAGCCGCCTTGATAATTGCAACCGTAGTAGTAAATCAGTTTGTGAGTCTTTGTCCGCAGGCCCATGTGTGCAGGGTTATCATGATGCGCCATGTGCATCCAGTAGCGGTAGTAAGCCTCTTGCTTCCAATCGGCAGGCTCATCGCCGGTTGCCAAGATTGGCATGAACGAGCGACCTTGGACGGTTTGAGGAATGCTGGCACCGACAAAATCCAACAGTGTGGGCGCGAAATCAACGTTCTCGATAACCGAGTCAATGGTTTGTCCAGCAGGAATCGACTTGGGGTAGCGCACCAAGAATGGCATCCGCATCGACTCGTCATACATCCAGCGTTTGTCTTGATAATCATGCTCGCCCAGCATGAATCCCTGATCGGCGGTGTAGACGATCAGCGTGTTGTCCAGCTGTCCGCTCTGCTCAAGGTATGCCAAAATCCGACCAAGATTATCATCGATGCCTTTCACACAGCGGAGGAATTTTTTCAAGTAAGCGTTGTAGGCAAGACGCGTGTTCTGTTCGTCAGAATAATTTTTAGCATCGTAGTTGGCTGGAAACTCGTTCGGATAGAGCTTCGGCAGATCCATTAAATAGGAACGCCTTGGATTGCGGTTCCCAATCGATGTACCGAGATGCGGAATCAATTCATCATCGGCACCGCGCGTCGCCAAGGACCCAAAACTCTCATTCAGTTCCCACAAGCTATCAGGCTCGGGAATCTTTACATCGGCCAAGTAAGATTCGTAGCGAGGAGCATTATCAAAGTAATCGTGAGGCGCTTTGAAATGATGCATCAAGAAAAAGGGCTTCTCCGGATCACGTTCCTCTTTAAGCCACTGCAGTGACAGGTCCGTGATCGCATCGGTCACATGTTTATCGGGGAATGCAATCAAGTTCTTCCCCCAAGGCTTGTCTCCACGAACACGAAACTCTGGGCCGTGATACTTGCCTTGACCGGGCAGCACGCAGTAATAGTCGAAGCTTGCCGGTTCGGCCTTCAAGTGCCACTTACCGATCATCGCCGTCTGGTAACCAGCCTGCTTCATTTGCAAAGCCAGCATTTGCTTCTCTGGTTCCACGCGTCCTGACAGATCGAAAGCACCGTTGGTGTGATCGTATTGTCCGGTCAGCACGCAAGCACGTGAGGGCGAGCAAATCGAATTGGTACAAAACGCATTCTTCAGGAGCGCACCTTCTTTGGCCAAGCGATCGATGTTCGGTGTGGGCGCAATCTTGGCAAAACGGCTTCCATAGGCGCTAATGCCGTGAGCCGCATGATCATCCGACATGATGTACAGGACATTAGGACGTTGCTTCTGAACTGCTGATTGTGCATTCAGTGAACCTGCTGCGGTCAACAGAGCAAGCAACAACATCAACGAGACGCGGCTAAATAAGATCGGTTTCATCGTTTTCATGAAAAGATTTGCGATGGTGTGACATCCAGCAACGGAGTGCTCGCACATCGAGGTTCGGACGAACGAATGTCGCGAAGATGTGCCGCTGGATCAATCCATCAGTATACCTGGGCAGATTGCTTGCTCGCCGACCTCCTGAGATTGCTGGGCCAGATTCTTTGGCGTTTTCCCCGTGGCCGACACAACCGATGTCGGATTGAGCATAAAATACGCTAACCCCGACTCCACAGATCCCGAGTCGCCTTCACGCCCTCCTTGCCCCACCGAATGATGATGCTGCAACGACACCTCTCCCGAACCCGCTTGCTCCTTGGCTCGCTTGCCCTGTTGGTCTTTCTGACCAGTCACTGCAACCTACTGACGAACCAAGCCTGTGCCCAAGACACCGTCCAGGTCTATATCCTTGCCGGCCAAAGTAATATGGAAGGCAAAGCCAAGAATAGCCTGTTCGACCACCAGGCCAGCGCACCGGAAACGAAAGAATTTTTTGCACACCTACGTGATGGTGAAAAGTGGCTGGAGATGGATGACGTGTTCATCAACTACTTGAACCGCAACGGTCACTTGACGTTGGGCTACGGCTCCCGAGATCGGACAGGAATTGAATACGAGTTCGGCTATCGCATGGGAAAACAGCACAAGGATCCCGTGCTGTTGATCAAGACCTGTTGGGGCGGGCATTCTCTCTACAAGAAGTTTCGCTCTCCATCCAACCCTGTCCCCGATTCTGTTTTGAAGCAGGATCTGGAACAACAAGTCAAGAATGTTCAGCGCAACAATGAAAAGAAGGACCGCAACGATCCCGCGCCGACCGCAGACGAAGTTCGTCAACAATACGGTGATTCATATCGCATGATGGTTGACGAAGTCACCAACACATTAAAAGAACTGGACACGCGCTTTCCCGAGTTGGCAGGCAAGAAAACAAACATCGCCGGTTTCGTATGGTTTCAAGGCTGGAACGATCAATACAACGGTGCCGAAACCGAGTACGATCATAACCTTCGAATGCTAGTCGATGACATTCGCAAAGAGTGGAAAAAGCCCAAACTGCCGGTTGTGATCGCCGTCATGGGTCAGAACATGTCCCAAGAAGCCAAGGGAGCGATGAAAGTGATCCAGGACGCTCAAATCGGCGTTGCAGAAAGCGACGAATACAAAGATAGCGTTCGTGCGGTGCGCACCGCTGTGTTGGTCGATAAAGCTGCCGAAGAACTGTATCCCAATTGGCGACAGAATTTCGAAAAGTGGGAAAAGACCGGATCGGATTTTGCGTATCACTACATGGGCAGCGCGATTTGGATGACGCGAATTGGCGGCCACTGTGCCGATGCAATGATCGAACTGGTTGGCAAAGACTGATCTGCAAACGCCACTAGTGGGCTTCATCCAGAGCGAATTGCAACCGTGGATCGTCCAGCCCCAAACGCTTCATTTTCTTGTAAAGCGTCGTGCGATTGATATCCAACGCATCGGCGGTTGCGGCGCGATTCCACTTAAAACGTCGCAGCGTGTGCAAAATGATCTCGCGTTCAGGACCTTCCAAGGCTTCACGCAAGGTTTTATTCGCAAAGCTGCTGGGGTTCAAACGGTTGCCGCTCTCTGGGCCAGCGGCTTGATTGGGCAACCCACCAGTAGCACCCTGCGTCTGGGAGATCGATCCAGTCCCGGGGCTGGCAATCGAGCTGGGAATCCCTTGAGGCAATGCTGCACTCAGCGGATCAGCCACAGTGCCCACAACCTCGGGCGGCAAGTCTTGCACCGTCAGCACTTTATCGCGTGACAACAGGACCGCACGTTCAACCACATTCTGCAATTGCCGAACGTTACCAGGCCAAGGATAGGCCTGCAGCAGCTGCATGGCTTCGTGATCGAATCCGTCAACGTCTCGGCCACTGGTCTCCGCAGCCGCGTGCAAAAAGCTGTCGCAAAGCAGCGGGATATCGCCAACACGTTCTCGCAGCGCGGGCAGAACGATGTTCACCACGTTGATGCGGTAGTAAAGGTCCTGACGAAACCGACCGTCGTTGACCGCCGCAGACAAATCTTCGTTGGTCGCCAAAATCACACGCGTGTCAACCGATTGTGTTTTCGTGCCACCGACCTGTTCAAACTCAAATTCCTGTAGCACACGCAACAATTTGACTTGCATGGCGGGGCTTGCTGTCCCGATTTCGTCCAGGAACAACGTGCCTCGATCGGCGAGATGAAATTTGCCGACCTTATCCGTTGCTGCTCCGGTAAAAGCACCTTTGACATGCCCAAACAGTTCGCTTTCCAATAGATTATCCGGCAGAGCACCACATGCGACTTCCACAAAAGGCTTTTGTCGCCGCGAACTACGCTGATGGATCGCTCGCGCGATCATGCTTTTCCCCGTCCCGTTTTCTCCTGTGATCAACACAGACGCTCGGGCATCAGCCACGCTGTCGATCACGTCGAATATCTTCAACATGCGATAGTCATGTGTCAGGACGTTCTCTAATCCGCTACGAACGTCCAAGCTTTGTCGTAGCCGTTGGTTCTCTTGTGCGATTTGCCGTTGTGACAGGCCGCGCTCAATCGCTAGCTGCAATTCAGCATCCAACACGGGCTTGGTCAATAAATCAAACGCGCCCGCTTCGATGGCTTCCACCGCAGTCTGTGGAGTTGCGTAGCCAGTCAATACCAGCACACACACATCGGGATACGCTTTGCGGACCTCTGAGATCAAATGAAACCCGTCGTCAGAACCTAGCCGCAAGTCCAATAGCAATAGATCAAAGTGACGAGCGGCCAGTTCAGTCCTGGCCTCTTCCAAGTTGCCAGCTGTCTGTACTTGATGCCCAAAGTCGCGCAGCCAATGACTCATCGACTGCACCAATTGCAGATCATCGTCCACTAACAGAATCGATGCAGGTTTAGCATTCACGAATCGCGACTCCTCACTCGGTCGACATGATCGGGCTCATGGCCTTTCTAAACGAAAGTGGGAACTCGATTCCTTCGTCGCCAGCGACCAACAAGAGCCTGCTGTGCTGGCAACGGTGCAAGGGCTGCCGAGTGCACGACTGGCGACGGAGATCACTGCCGCTAAGAACCTGCACGCAGAAATAACTTCTACGCGTTCTGGATGTTTAGAAAGGGCCGTAATGACGTCCAACCAAGCAATCTTGGCAAATGCTCCATTCAACGCTTGATGTGGCTAGTCACTCTTTGATGTAGGTCACGAATGTGCATGGTGCATAAAAACCACGACAGAAACCCCACAAGAGGGGATTCTGTCGGACATCCACACTAGCAATCTCCCTCAATTCGGGTGGATCGGATAGATAATTCTCGTAAGACTCCCCATATTTTGGTTCGTTCGGCGAAGCATCGCCAACCATCAGCGGTGGGAACGACTGCCCAAGCAGCCGATCTTGCCGTTTCAACTACGAGGGCAACATGTCATTTAAAACCATCGTCATCGATGACCACGAAGCAGCACGGCTGGGGCTTGCCGTTATGCTGGAAGGGTCATCCATCAATATTGCTGGATCGACGGCCAGTGCGGAAGAAGGATTAGCCACTCTCGAAACGGAAAAGTTTGACGCCGCACTCGTTGATGTCCAGATGAGCCAGACCGATGGCTTGGCACTGCTGACAAAACTCCGTGAGCTGCACCCCGAGTTACCCGTCATCTTTATCAGCGCTTACGATTACCCCATCTATATCGCCAGAGCAGTCGCCAATGGCGCACTGGGATACGTTCTAAAGAGCGATCCCATCGGTGATGTTGAAAAAGCCATCCAGCATGCGGTGGTTGAGAGCCTTCCTCACCCCGAGGGCCGACTGCATCGAATCAAACGCAAGATGACCGAATCAATCCCTGCCTCTGACCTGCCGGCTGAGTTCCCCATCACGCCGCGTGAGGCTCAGGTACTGCGTCACATTGCGTTTGGATTAAGCAACCGGGAAATTGCTGCTTCCCTGCGGATCAGCGTGGAAACCGTCAAAGAGCACGTCCAGAACATCTTGCGAAAGACGGGCGCCGCCGACCGGACGGATGTCGCGGTTCGAGCCGTTCGCCTGGGTTTCAACGACTGACCGATTTCTGCACACCCCGCCAGATGCTTCAGAAAGCCATGGACGCAGCCGCTCTCTCTTGAGCGACAGTGCCCCTTAGGCTGCGCGGGGAACGTTCTCCAACATCGATGAACTGATTCCGCTGCTGGCAACCTCGTGAAAGCGGCGAGTCGCCTATCGGTCTTCGCGGTGCTCAAACGTTCACTTGCTGAAACGGCTCGTCAAGCAGCCTCTGGTTCGCTGCTGAACCGCTGCAACTGATTCGGCGTATGCTCAGGCGACACAGCCTCCAGCTTCCCATCAGAAGCCAATCGGCATTGCGCACCGACCGCCACCAGTGCCATCCTAACACCCCCAGTCAATCGCCACATTCTTAGGCATGCAGTCTAACATTCGATCATCGCACCGTTCTCGTTGACCGCTAACCAAGTGTCTCATCGGAAAGGTTAATCCTGCGGTTAATGCGCGGTCAATCTACCCTTAGCCTTTCTCTAAGCCGCCGGCCGCTACCACTTCGATTTAGGCGTCAAGTTCAAGGCGGGTCGATCCTACACACCAGCGTGCAGATTGGCACGCAGCTCGCATTTCGAGTCCTGCACAGAAGCGTGCAGATTCATGCGCAGCATTCATTTTGATTCGCTGCTTCTGAGCTCATCAACGCGTCACAGGCGGACACGGTGTTCGACAACCGTGCTGGATCATTAATGACACTCCAGAGATGCAGGATCTCATTCCTGCTTGTGCCTCCTCCTCGTGCTTGTGATTAATGGCCACCACTCCGCCAGTTGATACCCAGTCAGTCAATGCAAGAGCCAAAGGCTCAGCGACAGCGACTCGACGCCCATCGGCAACAGTCGGTGGTAGGCAATTGGAGCACCAATCGGTCGTGTCTGCGCCCGAGCGACTGGTCGTCGTGGGCATGGGAATGGCAGCGCATGGTTTGTGCAAGCGTTTAAACCAGATCGATGCTCTCAAGCACTATCAGGTCACGGTCATCGGCAAAGAACCAACCATTGCCTATGACCGCGTGAATCTGTCCCAATTATTCACTGGACGCGCCCCCGAAGACTTGCTACTGGCCGACCAAGCGTGGTACGACGAACGCAAAATCGACGTCGTGACCTCGCGAACCATCCGTCAAATTGATTGTGACGAACAGACACTGACTGATGATCATGAACAGCAGTACGGTTACGACAAGCTAGTGATTGCAACCGGCTCTTCAGCCTTCGTTCCACCGATTGATGGCATCGATAGCCAGGGAGTCTTTGTCTATCGCACACTCAACGACCTTGCAGAGATCCGGCGGTACGTTGAAGAGCGGCGTGACAAGCAAAATCCCCTGTCGACGATGCGGGGCGGAGTGATCGGCGGAGGCTTGCTTGGCCTGGAGGCCGCTCAGGTGTTGCAACACTGGGTCTGGAGGTTGACATTTTCGAAATGGCTCCCGGCTTGATGCCTCGACAACTTGATGCTCGAGGTGCTGATCGACTCCGTGACTGGGTTGAGGAAACCGGTGCCAACGTTCACTTGGTACGACGAACGAAGGAGATTGAACGCACCGACGATGATCAATTGACGCTTTCGTTTCATAACGCATCGGCGCTGGAGGTTGACATCTTGATCGCTGCCACCGGCGTCCGCCCCAACGATCAGTTGGCTAAAGCTACTGGGCTGGCAACAGGGAGTCGCGGCGGATTTGCTGTGAACTCGAACCTGGAAACCTCCGCCCCGAATGTATTCGCCGTCGGGGAGTGTGTTAGTTTCCATGACCATCTTTACGGCCTAGCCGCACCGTGCTTTCGAATGGCAGATGTGCTTGCCGAGCGTTTAGCGGGGCGTGACGAACAGTTTCATGGGGCGGACGAGTCGGCTGAACTGAAGCTGCTGGGAGTCAACGTCATCACGATCGGAAAAACGCTGGGAGATTCGCCAGGCGTCATTCCATTGATTCACTTTGACGCCAGCGGCTATCGCAAACTGTTGCTGGAAAAAGGCCGAGTTGTTGGCGCGTCTTGTGTGGGGGAATGGTCTCAGCTGCACCAAGTTCGTCATGCGATTGAACATCAAACCATCCTCTGGCCTTGGCAGCGTTTGCGGTTCCAAAAGACTGGCGTTCCCTGGGCGATCGCAGAGAACCTGCCCGTGCACCAATGGCCACCTAGCAGCACGATCTTCAGCTGCCTTGGTATCAAGAAACAAGTGATCGAACAAACCATCGATCACTGCGGCGGAGCAGAGTCGCAACGGCTGGAGCAGGTGATCGAACGATGCCGAGCATCGACGGCCTGTGGCAGTTGTCGGCCCTTGGTTGCCGAACTGGTTGGTGCCCCCGCGTCAAAATCTGCCAGTCCAGGCAGCAAGACAATCCTGATCGCCAGTCTGATCGCGTTGCTGTTGGGCGTTGGCGTGTCGCTGCTACCGCCACTGGGATTCTCGTTGAGCGTCACCGACCAATGGCGAAACATCGACTGGCTGTGGAGAAACGACACCGCGCGCCAAATCACGGGCTTTAGCCTGTTAGCAGTCACCGTGATCGGCATGGTGTTTTCGATTCGCAAACGCAGTTCGAAGGTGCAATGGGGACACTACGGATACTGGAGAGCATTCCACTCAATCATGGGCACCTTGGCGCTGGTTTTCATGCTGGTTCATACCGGGGTGAAACTGGGCTCTAACCTAAATCTGATGCTTGGGGTTTGTTTTTGGATGACCGTATTACTTGGCGCAGGCGATGGAATCAGCAGCGGGCTGGAATCGAATCTCCCCGCCCATGTGGGACATCGCGTGCGAGGCTGGAGGACCAAATTGACGAAGCTTCATCACTGGGTCACTTGGCCACTCCCTGCATTGATTGGGCTGCATATCCTCAGCTTCTATTGGTTTAGCGATTGAAGATGAGCAACGACCTTTCCACTTCAGCCGAATTAGACAACGTCTCGCTGGATCCCGTCTCGATCGAAAACAAGAACTCCGATCGAAGCTGGCTGCGGACGTTCATGTACTGGGGCATTGTGAACGTCTGCCTGCTGGCGTTCTTCCTGTATGGCCTGTTGGCGCCAGCATCGGACATCAAGCAAGCCTTCCTGCCAGGTACGACAACACACGGTCACTATCAGATCGAACTTGATTGCAACGCCTGCCATCGTCCCGTTGCCAAGGGCAAGAAGCATTCAGCCAAGAACGTGATGCAGAACGCCTGCATCGACTGTCATGGCGATCAACTGAAAGCGGCACGTGATACTCACCCGGCTTCCAAATTCAACGACCCTACCAA
The DNA here is from genome assembly GCA_007745635.1 of Stieleria bergensis. Taxonomy (GTDB): domain Bacteria; phylum Planctomycetota; class Planctomycetia; order Pirellulales; family Pirellulaceae; genus Stieleria; species Stieleria bergensis. The sequence continues at coordinate 1,813,851 of CP036272.1, read as the reverse complement.
CGCAGATCGCCTCAAGATTCTGGATGCACGCAACTGCCTGACCTGTCACCAAGAACATGTTCCAGACCGGACGCTTGCGATGGGACTGACAGTTCCCACGGACTACTGCTGGCATTGCCATCAGGACGTGGGAGATTCGCGGCCCAGCCACGTCGGCATGGCCTTCAATAGCTGTGCCACATCCGGTTGCCACAACTACCACGACAATCGAGCACTTTACGAAAAGTTCCTTGAAGACCACTACGGTGAACCAGACCACCATTCGATGCAGATCCTTCCACTGACATCTTCGATGGTCAAGAGGCTGGCGCGTTATCAGAATGAGGAAGGGCAGGAGACAGATGACGGAGAAGCCAGAAAACCTTTATCGCTGGCCGATGCCGATGCCCCCCAATCGCTACTGGGCGATGAGCAGCGACTGACCGATTGGGCAACGACAGCGCACGCTCAAGCGGGCGTCAACTGCAGCCACTGCCATCAAGTTGGCAGCGAGGGACAGAAGGCAGCGATCTGGCAAGATGCTGTGGCGTTGGAAACCTGTCAGCAATGTCACCAGCAAGCAGCCAATAGTTTTCTCAAAGGCAAGCATGGCAGGAAGCTGGCGTCCGGCCTGCCTGCCATGACGCCCGCCCAAGCCAGGTTGCCAATGCATCAGAGTGCGGCTCATCAACAACTCTCCTGCAACGCCTGCCATCAGGGTCACCGATTTGATCGGCAGTACGCAGCGGTCGATGCCTGCTTGAAATGCCACGCGGATTCGCATTCAACGGCCTATCTGGATTCTCCACATGCTCAGCTCTGGGCGGCGGAGATCAGTGGCCAGGGCCAGGTGGGATCAGGCGTCAGCTGCGCGAGCTGCCATTTACCTCGCTTGGCCGACGGCAAAGAGGTTTGGGTCAACCACGATCAAAACAGCAATCTACGCCCCAACGAAAGCATGGCTCGGGAAGTCTGCCTTCATTGTCACTCCTTGGAATACTCACTGAGCAGCCTAGCGGAAACGGATTCCGTGCCAAGCTGTTTTGCCAACCCTCCATCAGCGCGCGTCGAAAGTGTCCAAATGGCGCGCGACTGGTTTGTCGAAAAGGAACAGCAACGCAGGCGGCGTCGCAAAGGTTCCCAATAAACGGTTTTGCCCAACGGGGGCGAATCACTCTTCACTCCCTCGCATTTCATGCAAGGCATTCATCATGAATCGGAATCTCTCCAAACGAACCGCCACCCTCGCTTGCAGCCTTGCAGCGACTGCCTGCGTTAGCATCACCGCGTTGATCTCCAGCGGCTGTGGCTCGTCAGAAGCCAGCAGTACACCAGCGGGCTCAATCACTCCTCAGCAATTTGCAGATGGGGTGCACGCTGTGATGATGGCAGACCGGACGGTTTACGCCAAACACGTTGTCACCAACTTGAAGAAACAAGACGCTCCCGTCACCGCCTTTGAGTACTGATAAACCACCGACAACTCCATCCCGCTGCCCGCGCAAATGTTTCGCATGGGGGCCGCTCTGGTCGACGAAAACGAAGAAGCTGGCTTCGCGTACTCTCTTCGCAGCAAGTGGCCCCTGAACGAACAGAACAAACCACGCAGCGATTTTGAAGTCGAAGCCTTGGACTTCCTGGAAGCCAATCCCGGCGAAAACTTTTACGGCGAAGAAGAACTTGGTGGCGATAAATACTTCGTCGCAGCGTATCCAGACCGCGCGGTCCCCGAAGCCTGCTGGACCTGCCACAACGAGCATAGCAACCGCGGCGAAGACTATCCTGAATTCAAAAAGGATGACGTCATGGGCGCCGTTGTCGTTCGTATTCCTCTGCAATAATCACCGGCCAGGTTCATCGCCCCGCCTATTGAGTGATTCAGGGACAACGAGATTGCCAACGCAATCTCGGGGGCAAACGATTGAATGACTCAAGCAAGACTCCCAATACTCTCCATTGCCCAACCTTTTAGAGACCCTTTATGACACCAGCACAGATCGAACTTGTCCAATCAACCTGGGACGCGGTCAAGCCAAATGCAGACACCGTGGCAGAACTGTTTTACCAGCGACTCTTTGAACTCGACCCTTCCTTGAAGCCGTTATTCAAAGGCGACATGAAAGAGCAGGGCAAGAAACTGATGGCAACGCTTAGCCTGGCAGTTGCCTCGTTAACCAAGCTTGAAGAAATCCTGCCCGCCGTGCAGGCTCTGGGCCGTCGCCACGTCGAATACGGAGTGCCAGAAGAGAGCTACCAGACCGTCGGCCAAGCCCTCTTGGACACGCTGAACAAAGGCCTGGGTGATGCCTTCACTGACGAAGTCAAAGAGGCTTGGACGCAGACCTATGTCACGCTCAGCACCGTGATGATCGAAGCCGGCAAGACAGCCGAAGAAGCCTGATCAAAGGCTCGACCCACTAACAGGTGTTGTCGCTGAGTTACTCAATGTAGCCCAGCGACTTGAGGAACGCGAGGCTCTTTGCCAAGGTGTCTTGGTAAGGCTCCCCCTTGTTAAAAAAGCCATGTTTCGCGTCCTGGTACAGGTGCATTTCGCAGCGTCGCTCAAGTGCTTGCATCTTGTCTTGATACGCTTTGCCAGTGGACACTGGAATCAGCTTGTCCTGCGTCCCCAAAAAGAAGATCGTCGGCGGCGAGTCCGCATCGAGATTGTGTAGCGGCGAAATCTTCTGCCAGTACGCTTTGACGCGATCATAGCCATATCCCTCGGGGCCATTGTCAAACACGGGATTAAACAATAGCAACGCCGCTGGTCGCGGGCTGATGGACTGATCATCACTGGGGTCATCAAAGTCATCCACCATCGCCGTGGCGGCCGCGACATGTCCGCCTGCTGATCCGCCACCGGCTGCGATGCGATCAGGATCAATGCCCAAGTCGTTGGCATGGCTGCGAACCCAGCGAATCGCGCTCTTGCCGTCACTGACACATTCTTTGGGCGATGTCCCGTTCCGAGACTTCACTCGGTACTCGGCACACATCGCGACCATTCCGGCATCCGCGATCGCGCGGCTCTGGCCATAAAACTGCGACGGAGAACCACCATTCCATCCACCGCCGAAAAAGAACACGATGGCAGAAGCGGATTTGGAGGGATCGTGACCGGGAGGATTGAAAACGTGCAACGAAAGCGTGCCGGAGTCCAGCGTCTTGTAAACCACTTCCTTGTCAGGCGAAGGTTTCGCGGACTGGGCTGCCGCCAAACCGGGCGTGAGCAGCAATCCCGGCAAACACAGCAATGCAGCGCAAACAGAGCGACGTGTGAACAACATAGTCATCGAGGCTTGATTCCTGGAAAAGGAGATGAGAATCGGCAAGCAACGGCCAATCAAACGCCTCGATTATAGTCGAAACAAATAAAAAACGGCGGCCCGGTGAAAAACACCGAGCCGCCGTTCATGTCGTCAAGCGAAACGTTGATGAATCAGATCACTCTGTGGGAGTCTGGTAAGGCTCCACATCGCCAACCATGTGGAAGTGGTTGTGATCGATGTAAACCACTTCAACCGCTTCACGGTCACGAAGCGTGTGTGGCACAGGATAGCCAACACTGGTGATCTCTTCAAAGTAGATCGTGCACTTGTAGTGTGCGTGGTGCAACTGTGCAGGACCGATCAGAGGATAAAAGCGTGGTGGATCAATGTAGTCTGCGATCTTCTCTTTGATGATGCGAACATTGTTCCGCTGCTTTTCATACAGAATGGGAACTCCGCCTTGAACGGGGCGAGCCTTTTCCAACGCCTGCATGACTTCGTCGTCGCTTGGTGAATCCAAAGCGATTGGAGGTCCGCCGCTGGTCGTTGGGCCAAGAATTGGCACGCGATCATAGCGTTCGTGATTCCAAAACTTCTCTTCCAACTTGTGTTGGTAGTAAGGGCTTACCGGAATCGGGTAAGCCAAAGGTCCTAAGTTGTAGTTGCCAGTGAAACCATAACCGAGGCAGCCGGTTGTGGTCACAGCAAGTGCTGCAACAGAGAACAGAGCCAGTGTACGAGCTACGCTGACTTGTCGCTTGCTAAGTGAGTGCCGCGTCTCGCTGCGGCAGTTCTTGGTGTTTTGACGTTTCGTCGTGATGGACATCCGAGCAACCTTCCCTGGTTTTCGTTTACAGTTCCACACTGGCTTGTGCTGTAGCCGCTTCTAAGCGAGCCATTCGCTGGGCTATCAAGTTCGATGTGTGGATTGGTTCCGCTTGTACGTCACTTATCGTGTGAAGTTGTGCGGATCTTGCGGGTAAATCAGGAGTTTTGCAATTTCACGGCAAGAACCCTGTTTCACGATTCGCTGTTTCACGCCGCGGCGCTCTCCAGCGAGTGTTGTGAGACCATTGAGGCCTGCAAAAGCTGGCTCGTGACACCGACGGTGCAATGCCTGACGGCTGTGTGTGCCCTGACGACCGCGTGAGCGTGCCAGCTGCGAGCTTCAGATCGCACCGACCACCCAGAACAGGCCAGGCGGTTGCCGAGCGTGATCGTCCGGCGGCAATGCAGCCGACAGGCAACTAGCAAGCCAACCAGTGGGCAGCGTGTTCGCAACGAGCCCTTCTGCGCATAGAAAAACGCGGAGGCAAGGCGACCTCCGCGTTGGCGATTTCCAGAACTGCTTCTGAAGCCTGTCCACCGATGCGAGACCAGTTTGTTGGTGTCGCAGGTTGACAACTCGCTGCAGATCAGCGGCTAGAGAAGTCCAAGTACCACCAGCCGTCGTCCCATTCCAGGCAGACCTTACGCCATCCCAAAGGAACTTGTGGGTAAGGGTGGAAAGGACCAATGTAGGGCCATGCACAAGGGCTGTACTGCTGAGGATAGGTCACAGCGGCGTAGTTAGGGTAAGCCGCGTAGCCTGGCCAAGCGTAGTTGGGCAGATTGGGTGCTTCGTATTGAGGAGCACCCGCACTGTAAGCCACAGGAACCGGCCCAGCTGCTGCTGGCATCGGTACCGCTTGTGGTGGAGCAGCCATGGTGGGAAATTGGTCCCCAGCTTGGCTCAGGCTGACCGGGTGAACAGGAGCAGGCTGACCAACGACTTCAATCATTGGTTGGATGCTTTGAACACCTGGAATGCTCTGTGCAATCCCAGCGATCTGTTGAGCCACTTCAGGAGAAACAGCTCGTCCTCGCAAAGTGACAACACCCGCATTGGCTTGAACATCAACACCGAAGCCACGCAAGGTGCCAGCTTGGTTGGCTTTGCTAAGAGCTCCGACGACTGCAGCGACCAATTGTTGGTCAGAAGCAGCCGCTGGAGCAGCCAATTCAACGGCACCGGCAGGCTTCACGTCAACCGTGTTGGCCACTTGGGCAACTTGGGACTCAGGACGAGCCACAGTCACAGGCTGCACAGCGGTGGACTTCTGCTTGCCTACCAGCTTGGACTCCAAGCCTGCAGACAACATGTTTCGCAAAGAATCGCCAGGACGGCGAGTCGCTAGAGGCTTGGCCTCTGGCTTTGATTCAGCCTTGACTGCCACAGCTTCCACTTCGGGAGCTGCTTCAGCTGGCTTGACGACCACTTCGTCAACTACCTTCGTGATGCCTTCAACACCCTTGGCAGCAGACAGAACGAGGTTCTTTTGATCTTGCTGACTGACATTGCCGCGGAAAAGGACAACGCCCTCTTCTACTCGCATGTCCAGTGAGAAATCTTTAAGAGCACCGGTGTCACGGTTACTCTTTAATCGGGTCATGATTTCTTGTGCGATCTCTTGGTCGCCACCGAAGGCCGCAGTGTGGCCTAGGGTTACGAGCGCCGCGATCGCCAATCCGAAATACTTTCGTCGCATGGGAAATGCCTCCTACAGTTCCTAATCGCTCCGGCCGGCGAGGCTTCATTGAGCCGCCCGCGACGATCGCGGGTCTCTCCATCACGGGTGGCAATACGCCTCCGGAATTTCCGTGTCGGACCGGTGTTGCTGTAGACTTCGGCGCTTTGAGCTGTCCTGATGGTGCGTTTTTCCGGATTTTGATGCTGAATCAAACGGAGCAAGCCACAAACTCTGCCCAAACCCCCAGAACTATCTCTATTCCCTTGTATGTTACATCCTAGTGGTGTTTCGTTGGACACTACAGATGCAGTTGCTTTAGCCTCTGAGCGTAGCGAAGAGGCTAAAGCAACTGCGGCCGACGGCAGATCGTTGACCCTCGAGTGCTGCAACGCAGATACTGTGCGGGAGCTGGATCGTCGTCGGCCTTTGGTAAATAGCCCGAACAGCCGCCTGAGCCGAGACAAGCTCTCGAGCTCGCATTTGCAAGGAAGGGATACATCCAAGATGAGTTTTCAACACTTTATCGGAATCGATGTCTCAAAAGCCAAGCTTGATCTCGCGTTTGATGAACAAGCCACGACAACAGTCGTTCCCAATGATCCAAAGGGAATTGATGAGCTAGTGGATTTGTTGCCAGAAGCGAAGTCTTGCCTGATCGTAATTGAGGCCACTGGCAACTACGAACGTCCACTCGCTGTGCGACTTGTTGAAGCCGGCCATGTTGTCTCTGTGGTCAATCCGAGACAAGTGAGAGACTTTGCCAAAGCGATTGGAAAATTGGCAAAGACTGACAAGATCGACGCACGCATCATCGCACTGTTTGGGAAATTGACGAGGCCTCGAGCCGTCGCCAAAACCAAGCAATTGCAGGGTGAATTGGATCAGCTTGTGACTCGAAGAAGACAGTTGATCGGCACCAGAACTGCCGAGAAGAACCGACAGGGACAAGCCGTGTCCGGAGCGGTTCGCAAGAGCATTCAGCGCGTTCTCGATGCAATCAACAAGGACATCAAAATGATTGATCGTGAGATCCAAAAGCTTGTGCAGTCTGATGATGACTGGAAGCATCGCGCCGAATTACTTGGGACGATGCCTGGTATCGGCGATGTGACATCAGCAACGATCATTGCAGAGTTACCAGAGCTTGGCGACCTGAACCGACAGGAAATCGCCTCGCTCGTTGGACTAGCACCGTTCAACCGGGACAGCGGGCAGATGCGAGGCAAGCGTTCGATTTTTGGAGGCCGTGGATCAGTGCGATCGGCGCTCTACATGGCCGCACTGAGTGCTCGCCGATACAACCCAGCGATCGCAGCCTTTTCCAAGAGACTGGCCGAACAAGGCAAGCCTCCAAAGGTCGTTATTACCGCATGCATGCGCAAAATCCTCATCACACTCAACACAATGGTCAAAACAAATACAGCATGGGAAAATCCACAAAACGCTTGACATCTAACACAGCCGCTCCTGAGTCACTCTGGGATCATGCCCTCTGGCGCCCATCGAGCCGCGTTCCCGCAGAGAAAGCGCCTTCACCAACTGCCTGGCGCTTTAAGAAACCAATCCGCCGCCACGAATCCAACAAGAGTCCACTTCTCTTGCCAGCGAAGAGCAACCGTCCACCACAGTCGTTCGCTTCTTGTGGTTGACTTCAGGCGGCGGGTTCGTTTTCGGTCTCACCTGCCAGCACCCGTCGCCCGACAGAATGCCTCAGCGACTTTGCCCCACGTTTCCATCCGATTGTACGCCTTGATTTTCCAGGCCTCCAACGCGGCCCCATCAGGTCATCAATGGTTCTGGTGTACAGTTACCGCGAAGGAACTGTCGCAACGATATCCTCTTAGGATCGACGTCGACGCAACATGAGTCCACCGACGAAAGTCGATGCGAAAATCATCAGCGAGGAGGGCTCGGGGGCCGCTTGAGCATTCCCAGGTTGTTCAACTTCCGTGGTCAACTGAATGTTGTCGACCTGGATCTGGCCGCTACCACCGTTGGCATCCACTCCATAGATCCGAACTTCATAGCGTCCCTCGGGCAACTCGATGTCCAGTGAATCATCCCCAGCAAGGACGCCGGACGGATAGGTGGTCCAATCGGTCGAAGGATTGGTAATCGGGGGCAGAAGATCGTCGATACTAATCAGATCGATTCCGTAGAACCCGTCACTGAATGTCTGTCCCGTTTCCTCGAACCGCAAGATTTCTGCAGCCAATTCAACGCCCGAATCTACCGCAGCATCGAATGAGAAACCCGTGACGGTGGTGAGCGGATCCAAGACGTCAAAGCTGAAACCGAAATAGCTCTCCAGAGCAGAGTCCGGGGAGAAGCTATCGCTGCTACCAGCGTAGTCATCGCCACCGCGATTCACCGTCGAAAGATTGCCAGTGTTCTTGACGCTTGACTGACCGAGGTTCTGGTCGAAGCGTTCCAGGGGGCTCAATCCGCCCACACCGCCTGATCCGCCGCTGGCAGCTTGGTTCTCGAGGGACTCACCCTGGAAGGTGAAATTCGCAATCATGCCTGCTTGGCTAACACTGTTGGCAAACAAGCAAATTAAGCAGCCGAAAGCAAACGATTTGGCAAACAAAAGACGAGTCATTGGGGAAGTGCAAGTTGAAGGGACGGAGCCACGTTTTGACAGTTGCCCTCCTGCCATCTTCAATGCACAGCATTATTGCAAACCAACGGGAGTCAATCCCCAGAGAGTCCGGTTAGCGCATTTAGAGGGACAGAAAGTTCTCAGCGCCCCCAAAACCCCCAGGCCGAAAACAAAAGAAATGACCCGCAGGGGGGGCGAACCCTTAGAACGCAGGCCAATCCCCCCTCCACAAAAGGGGACGCCCGACAAGAGACAGGGGCTTCGCTTTCCAGCTTGGCGTCGTTCCGCCTACCGCAGGCGATCCTTGGAATTGCTGATCCGTTGTCGACGGCCAAACGCACCGAGTCGCGCGGGACTGCTTGCGAGCAATAGGACTGGTTGCGAGCAATAGGACTGGTTGCGAGGAAACTGGTTGCGAGGAACCAATGCGGCCAAATCGAACGCAGCGCTGTGCAACAGCACGGCTAGAGACTGCCAAACGACGCGTCGACAAGAGTTCGCATCGCTTAAACGGGGACACCGATCGATACAGGAGGCTGCGTCATGGACAGACCGCTGGTCTGCAAGGCAGTTCAGCACCACTGCTTGTGCCGCGTCCGGCAGGCTCGGGCTGCATCGAGATCGCCAAAGTGCTTCTTAGAAAGCACGCGTCAGAACGGTTATGAACGAGTGCTGGCTTGATCGATCGCTTGGCGCAGTTGTTGTACAAACGCAGCGACCTCGGCCGGCGCGTTGGCTGGCCCCGCTTCATGGATCCGCCGAACGACCGCCGATCCGACGATCAATCCATCGGCTACAGGAGCCAATTGGGCAGCCGTTTCGGGACCGCTGATTCCAAAGCCAATACAGATCGGTAACTCAGTCTGCGAACGCAGCCAAGCGACATGATCGACCAAGTCTGTGGGCAGTTTGGTTCGTTCGCCGGTGATGCCAGTGACTGAAACGTAATACAAAAATCCGCTGGATGATTCAGCAATTTGCAACTGCCGCTCTCTAGACGTTGTTGGAGTGACGAGCTGAACCAAACTAAAGTCCGCTGCTTGGCACAATTTGCTGAGCGCGGCAGCCTCTTCAACGGGCAAGTCTGGAACGATGGCACCGTGGAACCCCGCTTGTTTGGCTTGCTCGACATACTTTTGCAATCCAACACGCCAGATGATGGAGTAACTGACCATCGTCACCAAGGGCATGGTCAGCGCGGCGGTTTGCTGTGCCCCCAGATCCAGCGCTTGATTCAAACGAAAGCCGTTGTCCAAGGCTCGTTGATAAGAATCCTGAATCACCGGACCGTCAGCGATCGGGTCACTGTAGGGAATCCCCAGTTCACACAGATCGGCTCCGGCCTGATCAATGGCCTGCAAGATTTCGCTTGTTACCGCGATGTCGGGATCACCCGCTGTGATAAAGGGCATCAGCGCTTTGCGATTTTCAGACTTCAAACGTGCAAACAGATCATCAATGGCAGACATGGTGAATCCACAAGGTTGTCTTGAAACTCTGCCGCAACAGAGCATAAACGGGGCGTGCTAAGGTTAACCGATCGCCCGCAAAAGTTTTAGCCCCGCAGCCACCCACGGCGGGCGGACTCCGGCAGATTGCATGGGGCGTTTGCCTTCGACCCTGCGGCTTCAGCCCCAGAAAGACCTGCGCCGGACAAACAATCGGCAGGCCGCTTGACGCCACGGCGGCCAAATCAACCCTCCGCTGCCGCCATTTGCCCCGCAATCATGACCCACTGGACCAATTGGCCCAACGCATTGGGCTCGATCACCGGCAGATGGAGTTCCGCAAAATCGGCAGCGAATTCACCGCTCATTCGATCCGCTTGCCAATCCTGCCAGGGACGACCGTCCACCATCAGCTGATCGCTCCGCTGCCGCCCCACCCGCCACCGGGTTGCCAGGACTGCCAGGGGGGCCGGTTGTGATGCTGACTCATTGTCGATGCTCTCTGGCAGATCAAATCGACAGGCGTGATTGGCCCACCGACACAGGCTCTCCAGGGATGGATCGAGTGCCACGAAGCGGTGCGTTTGCCGCCGTTGAGCGCCCCCTCTGATCGCATGGGCCAGCAACTGCAGGACCAAGTTGCTGGAAAAATCGGCTTCCACCAGATTGCGATTCAGCTCGGCTGCCCCCACCAATAACTGCACGCAGTCAAATCCCAAGAACGCCGCTGGCAACAACACCACGGGGGACAAAACTTGACAGCCGAGCGGCAGCGAACGGGGAACGCACAGCATTTGCTTGTGAGCTGACTCTGGCATTCGCTGCAGCAAAGGGTCGTCCTGATGACAAATCAGCGTGAACGGGTGCGGGAGCGCGTCGGTCGCCGGCGAGTCGTTTAAGGTGGGCAGGCGCGGCAACAACACGCCGAACACCAGTCGCTCAAATGCAGATCGGGACGGTGTTGCCGGGGCTTGCCCATCGACCTGCTGATCAACTGGCCCATCAACTGGCCCATCAACTGGCCCATCAACTGGCCCATCAACTGGAGGCGGCGCGATTGCCACCATCGCCCAGCGTGACTCGGCGATCCCATCACCATAGCCGCCGCGATCCAATCGCCCCAATACGGCCTGAATCACGTCGCTGGAATCGTCTGGCCGCAGGTAGTAGGTGCGTGGTTTGCTGCCCCGGTGAGCACGTGAGAGTTCATTATGAAAGGGATCGCAGCCCGATTCGATCACCGCTCGAACCTGCAGCAATGGAGCTGGCTCCGCGACAATCAGCAGCGCGTCCACTTGATCGTGCAAACCATTGGCAATGCGAAACACTTGGCCCAGTTCGCTGTTTTCACGATGCTTCTCATACGCGTGCAATAACTGTTCGGGCAGGGCCCAAAAAGGCAAATCATCGGGCAGCCGCTGATCGCGATTTTTCCCATTTTCAAAATCCACCGCATGCTGAGCAACAAACCGATCCCTCCAGGCCTTTAGCAACAGACGCTGATCGTCGGCCAGCAAATCGCTGGAGCGGCAGTCAAAATGCAACAGTGGCATGGAAAAGCCCAGTGAAAATGGCTGAGTTAAAACAGTGAAAATGGCTGAAAGAACACAGGGAACCTGAAGCGTTGCGAAGCCATCCTCTGGTGGCCGCCGCATGATTCTGGCTGGGGTCTGACGACCTGCCAATAGCAGCGACCACCAGAAGCGGGCTGCCGCCAACCGCCCCACTGTGTTGGAACGCGATTCTCGGCTACCATGAGCGGCCAGATCGGTGGCCTCGAGCGTCACCTGCAACGCCTTCACTTCAGCCAAAGAATATTGTTGTCATGAGCGAAGTTCGCCGGAAACCAGTCGTCTTGATCGTACGCGATGGATGGGGCGAAAACCCATACCCCCAGTGGGATGAGTCCAACGCCGTGATCCAGGGCCAAACGCCCGTTGCTGAACAACTGATGAAAGAGTACCCGAATGTTTTGATCAAGACCTCGGGCGAAGACGTTGGGCTACCGACTGGCGTGATGGGCAATAGCGAAGTGGGCCACCAAAACATCGGTGCCGGTCGGATCGTGGACCAAGAGGTGATGCGAATCACTCGCGCCATTCGCGAGGGGATCTTCTTCAAAAACGAAGTGCTTAACGGCGCGGTCGACCATGTGCGCAAGACAGGCGGCAAGCTGCATGTGCTGGGCCTGATCTCAGACGGCCGCGTGCACAGTGACTTGGACCACGCATTAGCAGTGGTCGACCTGTACAAAGACTCTGGACTGCCGGCCGATCGTCTAGTGGTCCACGCGATCACCGACGGTCGAGACACTTCGCCAACCGGCGGATTGGCGTACGTTCAAAAGGTTCAGGACAAGTTGTCTGAAGCCGGCGTTGGAGCAATCGGAACCGTGGTGGGACGTTTCTATGCCATGGACCGCGATCTGCGTTGGGAACGTGTCCAGACCGCCTACGAAGCTCTGACCAAGGGTGCGACTCGAACGGCAACGACTGCCGCCGAAGCGATCCAGAGATACTACGACAATCCCACCGAACCCAGTCGCAGCGGCGATGAATTCATCGAAGCGACCTCCATTGTCCCCGAGGGTGCGGCACCACCGACCGTCGGCGACGGTGATGCGGTGGTCTTCATCAACTATCGCGGCGACCGAACCCGCGAGATCACCAAAGCATTTGTCTATGACGATGCGGCTTGGGCTGCAATCGACGGCGGCGGTTTTGATCGCGGGACGAAAGTCGACAATCTTTATTACGCGACGATGACCGGATACGAAACCGGTTTGCCGGTCAACGTGATCTTTGAAAAGCCACCCAAGATGCCCAACATTCTGGGACAGTACGTTAGCGAACAAGGCTTGAAACAGTTCCGCTGTGCCGAGACGGAAAAGTACCCTCACGTCACCTTTTTCTTCAACGACTACCGTGACGATCCGTTTGACGGCCAAACTCAAGCCATGGCTCAGTCACCAAGAGACGTTTCAACGTACGACCAAAAGCCTGAAATGTCAGCCGCTGAGGTCACGCAGTCTGTGCTTGATGAAATTGAATCCGGGCAAAGCGATCTGCTGATCGTCAACTTTGCCAATGGTGACATGGTCGGTCACACCGGCGTCCTCGCCGCCGCGATCAAAGCCGTTGAAACAGTCGATGGCTGCGTCGGACAGATCGTCGAGGCCACGCTTGCCAAGGGTGGATCCCTGGTGATCACTGCAGACCACGGCAATTGCGAGCAATTGATCAATCCCGAAACCGGTGGACCTCATACCGCACACACCACCTACGATGTGCCTTTGATCGTCGTTGACCCTGATGCAGTTGGCAAAACGCTTCGCAGCGGCGGACGACTCGCCGACATTGCCCCTACGGTCCTGACCTTGATGGGACTTGAGACGCCAGCCGAGATGACCGGCGAAAGCTTGATCGAACTGTAGTCCCATCCGACTTCTCATCCCGCCTCGGGCTGACTGCCCGAGGCATTGCATTCCATCGAACCAACCTCCTTCAGCTAATTTAGATACCTCATGAGTGATTCGTCCGCCAGCATCGTTTACACCTACACTGACGAAGCACCAGCACTCGCGACCCATTCTTGGTTACCCATCATCCAAGCCGTCGGTGGCGCCGTTGGACTGCAGTTTCAAACCGAAGACATCTCGCTCGCCGGACGCATTCTGGCGCTGTTCCCGGAATGCCTCAGCGAATCACAACGCTGCGAAGATGCGCTCAGCAAACTTGGCCAACTCGCCAAGACTCCTGAGGCTAATCTGATCAAATTGCCCAACATTAGCGCTTCGATCCCGCAATTGACTGCAACGATCACGGAACTGCAAAGCAACGGGTATGCTGTCCCTGATTTTCCTGCCGACCCGCAAACGGACGAAGAACAGGACATCAAGAGCCGCTACGCAAAAGTCCTGGGCAGTGCCGTTAATCCCGTGCTTCGTGAAGGCAACTCCGATCGCCGTGTCGCCGCGGCCGTCAAGAACTATGCCAAGAGTCACCCGCACTCGATGGGCCAATGGAGCAGCGATTCGCCAGCACATGTTGCCCACATGAGCGAAGGCGACTTCTATGGCAGCGAAAAATCTGCCACCATCCCTCAAGCGGATCAACTGAACATTGAACTCGTCAGCAGCGACGGAACGCGCACCGCACTCCGTGACCCCGTCCCTGTTGATGCGGGTGAAGTGGTTGATGCGGCTGTCATGAGTGTCGCGAAACTACGCGAATTCTATCAAGCTGAAATTAGCGACGCTCGCGACAACGGATTGCTGCTTTCACTGCACTTAAAAGCCACCATGATGAAGGTCTCTGACCCGATTCTGTTTGGTCACGCCGTCAGCACCTATTTCGCCACCGTGTTTGAAAAGCACGCCGATGCGTTCACGCAACTTGGCGTCAAACCCAATAATGGCATGGGCGGCCTGGAGAGCAAACTCGATTCCCTGCCCAAGGATCAAGCGGACGCCATTCGCCAAGACATCCAGGCCACCTACCAAGCCGGACCGCCGCTGGCGATGGTCGACTCAGACCGTGGCATTACAAACCTGCACGTTCCCAGTGATGTGATCATCGACGCGTCCATGCCGGCGGCGATTCGAACCTCAGGACAGATGTGGGGCCCTGATGGTCAACTGCACGCGACCAAAGCAATGATCCCCGATCGTTCCTATGCTGGCGTCTATCAAGCCGTGATCGAAGACTGCAAAGCCAACGGCGCCTTCGACGTGACGCAAATGGGCAGCGTCAGCAACGTGGGCTTGATGGCCAAAAAAGCCGAAGAGTATGGCTCACACGACAAGACCTTTGAAATCCCCGCCGACGGGACCGTTGAAGTCACGAACTCAGCAGGCGAGCTGATCTTTTCACACGCCGTCACCGCTGGGGACATCTGGCGCATGTGCCAAACCAAAGACGTGGCCATCGCCGACTGGGTCCGCTTGGGTGTCGAACGCGCGCGTTTAAGTGGCGCTCCAGCAATCTTTTGGCTCGACGCCAATCGCGCCCATGACAGCAACCTCATCGAAAAGGTCAACCAGTACCTTCCCGATCACGACACCGATGGCTTGGAGGTGCAAATCATGAGCACCGTTGACGCCACCAAGTACTCCTGCCAACGAGCGCGAGCGGGCCAGGACACGATCGCAGTCACCGGCAACGTGCTACGAGACTACTTGACGGACTTGTTTCCCATCTTGGAACTCGGCACCAGCGCCAAAATGCTGTCCATCGTGCCGCTGCTAGCCGGTGGCGGTTTGTTTGAAACAGGTGCCGGCGGTTCAGCTCCCAAGCACGTTCAACAGTTCGTCTCCGAAGGACACCTGCGTTGGGATTCACTCGGTGAGTTCCTGGCATTGGCCGTCTCGCTAGAAGACCTTGGCCGAAAAATCGATAATCCAAAAGTCTTATTGGTTGCCAAAGCCTTGGATCAAGCGACGGAAGTCTTTCTGAACGAAGACAAGTCACCCAAACGTAAAGTTGGTGAGCTCGATACTCGCGGCAGCCACTTCTTTATGGCAAAGTATTGGATCGAGCAACTGGCCCAGCAAACAGAAGATGCTGAGTTAGCAGCAACGTTCCAACCGGTTGCCAAAGCCCTGCAAGAGAATGAAGCCGCAATTCTGGCCGATCTGGAAGCCGCTCAAGGCAGTGCAGTGGAACTGGGTGGTTACTATCAGTTTGATCAAGAGAAAGCGACCGCCGCGATGCGACCAAGCCAGACCCTGAATCAGATCATTGATTCCATCGCCACTGCCTAGTCTGCCTCTCAAACAGCAAGAGCCAGCGCCGAATAGGGTGCAATGCTTGCACGCACCAAAAAAACTGTAGCAACGCCAACCGCCAGCAGATGCAACAAAACCCTTGCCCCATTTGTTGACTAAACTCTCCCGCTGGCGGGAGAGTCGAGCCTAGGCGAGGTGAGGGTGAAGTGGTTGGCAACGCCAACCGCAGGCAGATGCAACAACACCCTTGCCCCCTTCGTTAACTGAACTCTCCCGCTGGCGGGAGAGTCGAGCCTAGGCGAGGTGAGGGTGAAGTGGTTGGCAACGCCAACCGCAGGCAGCGAAACAACATCCTCCCGCAAGCGGCGAGGTGTTGCTGAAGGGCCGTGGCGACGCCAAAACGCCTGATGACAAAACGTAGGGTGCGTTTGATGATCATTGGTGCGTGCAAGCACGGCACCCTACGGAGCAACGTGATCGAGCCAAGGCATGGTGCGGCGATGGCACTTTTCCACGACGTGCTTACAGGACATGCGTGTGAAATTGATCTGCGTTCAGCGTGCTGCCAGCTAAATCCAACAAATGCTGATGGTGCGTAAACAAGATCACTTGGGTCTGCGTTGCCAGATCAGCCAGCACTTGCAACGCTGCCCCGGCGCGCTGATCATCGAGCTGCACCAGGCAATCATCAATCACCACCGGCATCACGACGCCGGAACCCAATTGATGTTCAATGGAGGCGATTCGTAGAGCTAAAAACACTGCGTCGGCAGTCCCGACACTCATTTTCCCCATCGGCACCCATTCGTCATCGCCTCCCCGGTGACCGTACAGCACGGGGTTTCCTTTACTGTCCTCCCCCGGGACCAAGCCCTGATAACGTCCTTCAGTGAGCTTCGCAAAGGCCGAACAAGCGAGCGCCAAAATCGGACTCTGATGCTCACTGCGATAGTGCTCCAGCGTCTGCTTCAGTAAGCGCTGAGCGATACTAAGCTTGGCATAGTCCGCTGTCAAATCGCGGAGTTTAGACAACTGCAATTCATAATCTTGCTTCAGGTCCGCAGCACCACGGTCTCCTTGAATCGCATCACGCTCGGTCAATCGTGCACCACGCTCTTCCAACGCTCGATCCTTCTGTGGTTTAAGCAATTCCATTTCATCAGCCAACTGATCGATGGAAGCTCGCACCTGATCCACGTCTGCTGCATGAACGTGTTGGACAAACTCGTCCACACTAAGGTCTGCCGCCAGCGACTGCAAGTGTCGGCGTAGCTGATCGTGGCTGTCGATGGCCTTGCGTTTTTGCTGTGCCTGACGAGCGACCTTGTCGAGATCATCGGGACCGGCAACCTCAGCCTGTTTGCACAAAGCTTCCAGCTGGTTGGTGCCTTCACGCACCTCGTCACTCCCTTTGGCCAAAGCCTGCTCCAGCTGTTTGATCTCTTGATCCAACACCTTGGATCTGCGCTGTTGCTCCAATGACTGGTCCAGTGAACTCTTCAAGGCTCGAATCAATTCGGACACGGGTTGCTCGGCTTGCCCCAGCAGCAGACCGGCCAACTTGGTAACCTGCTGATCGTAATGCTGGACTTGCAATTGCAGATTGGCGATTGCCTGCTGAGTGCTGCGAATCTGTTCGGCGGTGCTTTGGACGAGATCGCGTTGCTCGAGATGCTGCAACATCGCCTCAGGTTTCAACGCCCCAATGGCCGCTTGCGCAGCATCACTTAGACCGACCGCCAGCGCATCCAATGCCTCTTGCCAGCCCTGCTGCCACTGCTTCCAACCCCTGTTCGCTTGATCCAAATCCTGACTTTTCTTGGTCAAGTCCGCTTCAGCTTGCTGAAGCGCAGCTTGCCGCGTTTTCCGCTGGTCGCGAATCTCACTCAGCACTACATTCTGCTCCTGAGCTTGATCATAAATGACTTGAAACTGTTGCCGAATGCGATCGGGATCACCGGATTCGCCTGGTTGCTGGTTCGCCTCAGAAACCTCGATTACATCCGTCAAGCGCAACGTGGCATCCTGGATTTGACGCAGCACGGTCTGATGTTCTTGTTCAGCACTCTGGAGTTCATCGTGTTTGCTTAACAAGTCAGCAAACGTGCCGAGCCATTGCTTCATTTTCGCGGGACTCTGCGCATCGATGGAGCGCTCACTCCAGAGAGCGTCCCATTTCTTCGTCACTTGATCCGTTGTCTCGATTGCTCGGTCCACACATTGCTGTTGTTCCTGAATCTTTTTGGCCAGATCGTCTAAGTCATCTTGCAGCATGCTGCAAGTGGTTACAGCTTCCTGATCCGCCCGCATTCGATCAATGACAACGTCCGCGGAATTGATTTTTTGCCGAACCTGATCGACTGCCGGTACCAATTGATCGGCCGCCACTGTCACCAGACCATTGACCGTCTCGTCACGTTCCTGGCGGGCCGACTGCAGATCCTGCTGAGTTGGGACTTGGGACTCACGTCGCAATTCATCGAGCTGGAGCCTCACTTCTTCTTGCCTTGCTTGACTGCCTTCCAGCTTCAGCCTCTCTTGCTGCAAACGCTTCTCACTGTCCTTGATTTGGCTTTCAAGGCTTTGCACTTGCTCATCGGTCGGCAACGGCAACTTCACAACCTCGCTGACTGAGAACTGTGGCAAGTTCAACTGGCGAAGCAGCTTCTGGCACTGACTGGTGACGCTTTGACAACGCTGCAAGCGTTCACTTTCAGAATCCAACAGAACGGCGGAGGCTCCGATTTCGCGAAGCACGATGTCCAAACGCAATCCACCTTGATCATCGGGCGTTTCCGTTAACTGCAACTGGCAATCTTCCATGTGCCGCGTCGCTTCGCGATGATCTGTTTCTGCTTTTTGTTGAGCCTGCCAATCAGCTTGATGGGATCGAACCCGATCCGTTAGCTCATTCCGCGCGATCGTGACAGTCAACTGATCTGCCTGAGTCAACAATGCAGCGACATCATCAGGTTGCCGAGCGGGAATCTGCAATCCGGTCAATTGCTGAACCAAATCCGCGGCCAGTTGCTGTAGCTTCGCTTCGGACTGTTCGACATCAGCTTGCCGCTGATTGCGAAGCGTGAACTCGCCGTAGAGTTTTTCGATCGGTTCACTTTGATCGATCACAGCCTGATCGAAATGGCAACTTTGGCGGTCCTGCTGCTTTTGATCCATTCGATCCTTGTCAGCTTGCAATCGATCTTGCGAGTTTTTGAGTTCCAACTGCGTCGCTTGACTTTTGGGAGCAAAATCAGCATCCAGTTCTTTCACGCCCTTCAGTTCGTCAAGCTGGCGGCAAACCTCGTCCCATTCATTGATGATCGCCAGGGCTTCAACGATGGCTTGATTGCGTTTACGTTGTTTTTCAAGGCTACGATGCTGTTGGCTGAACTCCTCTGCTTGCTCGGTCGCCTCTTCGATGGCCTGCTGCAGTTCGTTGAATCGGCGGGTGGGAACAGCCTGGTCTCTGAGCTCACTGGCAGTCCGTCGCAACGTGGAGATCAATTCGTTGACGGGCGGCTTTTTACCATTGGGAACAAAAATTCCTTTCAGATCGCTGGTCAGCTGAGACGCGATTTCGCTCATCTGGCTCACACCGGCTCCGGCGGCGAACAAGATTTCACCAAGATGACCTTCACTGCGTTTGACCTCTTCGCCGCCTTGACGGAGAGCCTCGTACGTCAAACCAAATTGATTGAAGAATGCCTCGCGACTGATTCCGCCCAACACGCGTTCCAGTTGCTCGGGTGCAACGACGGCATTGTCATCTAAATCACGCAGGGGATCCTTGCGTGCTTTCCTGCGCAGAAACGACAAGCGACTGCCGTCCGCCGTAATTAGCGTCGCCCCCACGCGCATTTTGGCGTTGGGATGTAAGTAGTTGTCGATGGTGCTATTGGGAATACCAAATAAAAGATCACCAATCGCCCGCAGCGAAGTGGTCTTGCCGGACTCATTCGGTCCAAACACCAGATGGAGGCGACACGGCTGGGCAGAGAAATCGAGGTGCTGATCTTTGAATCGGCCGAAGGCATTCAGGTACAAGTGTTCAATAATCATGCTTGACCTCCCGGCTGAGAACCACCCAGCAACAGGAATTGAAGTTCGCTGATGGCATCATTAAGTATTTCTTCGCACCACTGTGAATCTGAGAATCGAAACGCGGGGTCATCGCTGGTGGCGGCCAACTCTTTAGGCAGCTTTCCCTCGATCGCCGCCAGTTCTTTTTGCAAAATCTGCATCAGCGTATCGTCCTGGCGCCAGGAATCTGCGACGTGCTGCAGGCTCAATAATGGACCGCTAAAATCTGACCGGCCCGTTGCCTGCTTGGGCCGCGAGGTCTTTACCTTGACCTTCTCCAGCCACACGCGTTCCTGGCCTTCAATGAGGCAAGTCGATTGCATCTCGGCGCGGACATGAGCCACCGAACGTCGCAAGGATTCGTGCAATTCGGTCTGGCCCGTCAACTCAATCCGCACCGCCAACAGCGATTCAGGGTTCTCGACAAGCAGACTTCGCAACTGCTCACCTAGCAGCGGCTTCATTTCGGGGACGGAAGCACAACCAGAGACATCCAGTTCAATCAAAAACCAACGCAGCACATCCAAGGCATGGAACTGGTAATCGCAACGATTGCGATCATCCACCTCAATGATCACGCAGCCCTTGGCACCTGGTTCACCAATGTGACGGCCTTGCAGATTGCCGGGATAGACGATGGGCGGTCCATCGGCGGTCCCATGATCTTGCCGCTGATGAATGTGCCCCAAGGCCCAATAGTCATAACCTTTTTCGATCAACTGGTTGCGAGTGCAGGGGGCGTAATGAGCGTGCCCCGAATCACCTTCTAAACCGGTGTGCAGCAAACCGATGTTAAACAAATCAGGTATCGGATCAGGGTATTCGATGGCCATGTTTTGCGTCTCATGCTGGAGATGAAACGATTGCCCGTGCACGGCGACACCAATGGACTCCAGAACACGAGTCTCGGGCTTTTTCGTCCGCAGAAAGATCTCCGAATCATCGGGATTTTTTGGCAGCGTCAACGAGGAAGTCATTTTGCTTTGCGCATCATGGTTTCCACAGATCACCAACATTGGAATGCCGGCGGCGACCAATTGATTGGCTGCTTTGACGAAGGCCATCCCAGTGTGGTAATCATTCCAGTCACCGTCGTACAAATCACCAGCAATGACGACTAAGTCGACTTTACAATCGATGGCCAGTTTGACCAAGTTCTGCAACGCTTTGCGCGATGCACCACGGATGTCGTCAACCGGCGCGTCCTCAAATTGACTGAGTTGGCGGAGGGGGCTGTCCAAGTGGATGTCAGCGGCGTGTAAGATTTTTCGGGTCACGGTCTTGGTTTCCAAAACGATCAAAATTCAACGGTGCTCAAACCAATCAGGATCACCACAGCGGTAGAGCAGGGTGCCGGGCTGTTCAATGTCGTCCAGAGCGGCGGCAAATTCGTCCAGCGACTCCTTGACCGGCTGGGTCTCAACGGCACTTAGTCCGGCGTGCAGCCAGGTCGCGGTCCGCTTATTCCCTGCTTTACACGGCTGAACCATCATATACAGCCCCTGTCGACTGCGGGTCATCGCCACGTACAGCAAGCATAGCGCCTCGGTGACTTGCCGATGAGTTGCTTTGCCGAACACACGCTGCCAAGAAGTTTCTAAGTAATGCCAGGCCTTGCTGGAAAGACTGCGTGTGATCCCGGTGGCAGGTTTGCTTAGATCGGGCATGTCGACCACGCAAGCGGCCTGCGAACCAACCGGATTCTGATCCAGTTCGATCAAAAAGACCGCGTCGAACTCCAGGCCCTTGCTTTGGTGAATGGTCATCACTCGCACCGGTGCCGGCTGAGGTCGCTCCACACGCCGTTGCCGAACCAACTGGACAAAATCACGTAGACGGAGCGTCGCATTGGGTTCGTGCTCAATCGCCACTTGCACCAATTGGCTCAAGCGATCCTGGTCTCGCTGATCGCAGTGCGGCGCCACCTGAACCACCAATTCTTCGACCGCCAATGCCAACCCAGACTGCGTCACCAATTCACGCACCCAGTCAGCGGTGATTTCGGGGAGTTGCCCCAGTGGTGAATGCTGAACGTGGAACGCCCAACGCGGGTCTCCAGGATGTTCAGCTATCATCAAAGCAGACAGAACCAAGTCCACCGCAGCAGAATCGACCAGCGGGTTACCACCTTCTTGGCTGACGTCCACTTGGTGACTTTCCAGATACGTGATCATGCTGGCCACGCCAGTGTTGCTACGCGTCAGCACACCAATGCTGAGGTGCGGCGCCACACGATTGAGTTCCGCGATCCGTTGTGCAGAGGCTTTCCAAACGGTGTGTTTATCAATGCTGGCCGGTTCGGCGTCCTCACCCACCGATTCCTCCGAACAGGTCGCCAGTTCCACATAACCCGGCATGGATGCACGGCTGGCGAGGTGCTCTGGAAAATCGGTCGCGAAGGTCTTGATCGCGTCTGCAACATACGTTTCGGAATCACAGCTGTCGGCATCGGCACTTTTGGCAGCATTCTTATGCCGCGTCATGTTTTTAAACGCACGGTTGACGGCGTGCATCACGACGGGACTGCTGCGATAACTGATATTCATCGCGTCGGCATGCACATTCGGCAAATCACCGGTCACGGTCTCAAAGATCTCGGCGACGCCACCGCGCCAGCCATAGATAGCCTGCTTTGTATCACCGACGCAAAAGAAAGAACCTCGCGAGCCGTCCTCACGAAGCTGAGTGACGGACAACGCGATGGTTTTGAGAATCTGCCACTGCAAAGGCGAAGTGTCTTGAAACTCGTCCAACAACAGATGATCAACTGGATTGTCTAACTGCTGAACAAACTGTTCCACACTGGTCTCTGCAAACCGATCGGCTAGACGAACGGCGATGTCGTCAAAGGCGAACGTTCGCGCGGACTGTTTCAGCCCGGTCACCTGACGGTCATAAGCTTGCAAGAGCTCTCCGGTGGCTTGATTCTGTAATTGCACGGCCCGCAGCGTGTCCGATCGCACCGCAGCATACAAATCACCAAACGCGGATTCGATTTCGACTGGATATTTGGAACGGCCAAACTTGATCGGATCACCTGTTCGGCGTGCCTTGACATAATTGGCGATCAGCGTGTTTTCCTTTAAGCCGTCGACCTGCCCATCGCGATACAGATCCAGCACTTTGTCCAAGGCCTTTCGCAGACTGGCCTGCGGAATCGGAAAACTGGCCAGGGCATCAAAAGAAGCCTGCAAGCTCTCTTGATCGGGCTTACTAGGGGCCACCAATTGATCCCAAACATCATCAGGGCAGCGGCGACAGGCGGCATAAGTGCTAGTGACCTGTTGGATGACTTCGCCGACCACCGAGCGTTTGATATCCCCCTTGCTTAGCATGGAAAGCAAGGTCTGCATCTGCCGAGAACTGGCTTCACCCACCATGGCCTCAACGGCACGCGCGGTCAACCAAGTCTCTTCCATTTCATCGGTCAATCGCCAATACGATGGCATCTGCAATTCGTACGAAAACGAGGTTGCCAGCTGAGAGAACAAGCTATCGAGCGTCCCGATTCGAACTTGATGAATCCGCAGCAGCAACTGCTTGAGCAACGACATGCACTGTTGATGTGTGATAGCGGTGTCGTTGACCTGCCGCTGCAAATCCTGCAAGGCTTGCTCGTTGCTTGGATCCGCGGCGCCGGCAAGAGTCTGTAGAATCCGATTAAGAATTTCGCCAGCGGCTTTGCGCGTGAAGGTTGTTGCCAAAATGGTGCCAGGATTGACACCATCAAATAACAACCGCATCAATCGTCCTACCAAACGATAGGTTTTTCCGGTTCCAGCCGAAGCGCGGACCAATAACGCATCCGAAAGTGTCTTCGATGCCGAGATGGTTTCCGGTTCTTCCGGGAACAACGGCAGGTCAGTGGTGTGGGAGCTCATTGCGTCACCTCCACGTCGTCGAGTGATCCAGCCAACATTCGTGCGGCGGTTCCCGTTTGCAAAATCATTTGATAATCATCGTACTGCACCACATCACTCGTGGGTTGGAATTCCTTGGCAACGATCCCGCGTACACACTGGTAAATCACTTCTTCAGCCTGTCGCATTAAGTCTTCATCAAAGTCAGCCAGGTGAATCCCTGTCTCACTGGCTTTATCGCTGACGTTGAAGTATCCCAAATCGACTTGATCCGGCGGCGCATCAATGCCCAGGTGAGGAATCATCATGCGGTAAAGTGGCAATTGGAGATCCAACCACTTGGTTTCACCGCTACTGCGATTGCGGCGAAAGTGTTTCTTCTCTGGTTTGTGACCATGCGTCTTGTAATCAAGAACCGCCCAACGATCCAACTGTGGATGATAGTCGATCCGATCGAAACGCCCGCGGATCGCCAGCTTGATGTCATCAACTGATAAATACGCTGGCTGACTCAATCCAACTGAAGCCTCCACTTGATGGATTTGCCAGCCCTGGGCGATTCGTTCTGCCTGCTGATCGGCCACGAATCGCAAACGTTTTTCTGCCTGCTGGATCTGCAAAGTCAAAGCCTGACTGAGCGGCTTGCCAAACGTCTTGTCAACGTACACACACAAATGCTGCTTGAGCGCCAAGAAAATGTCATCAGGATCAGTTAAACCTTTGTCCTTTGATTCGCCAAAAAACTCCAAGGCACCGTGAACCAGGTCGCCAAACTGATTGGCCGCCAACTCCGGTGCGTCATCATCCAAGGGACGCAGTTTCCGAACGTGCCGCAAGTAAAACCGATAAGGGCATTGCAGGTAGGTGCTAAACGCAGTCACGCTGACCGGTGGCACATCCAGTGATTGATCGACCGGTGGGAGCGGCAACTGGGACTTAGGCAGTGCTTTCCAGCCTGAATCAAAGGGCGTTGATTTCAGTTCTCCGGTCAACAACTGAAGCCGTCGAGCGACGTCCTTGGCCGGTGCCGCAGCCAACAGTCGACTCGGTGGAATCGGCGAACCGCCAGCATCGGTCCTGCCAACGATGAAACGCATCTGGCCCTCAGATGGAGTCAAACTGCGAGACTGAATCATCATTTCAATCGCCAATTGATCGCGTGCCATTCGACGATCATTGTCGTTGATCTGCAACTGAGTGCGTAACGATTCGGGCAATAATGAATCACTGCCGACCGCTGAAGGGACATAGGGATGATTCAGCCCCAACACAATCATTGCTGGTGAATCATTGAGCGCCAAATCCAACCAGCCTCGCAAATGCAGTTGATCCGCCTGGGGCTGTTGATGCACATGAAGCGCTGACAACCGCATCTTCAATGTTTGCAGTGCCGTCAAGGCGTCCATTTCAACATCCAATCCACAGCTGATGGTTGCCATTCGTTGCAGCAATTCACAAGCCTGACGCCGGGCAATGCGATTCAGTGACTCGGCGTCAACGTCTTCCTGTCCCGCAATCTGCACCTGGTCGGCCTGCTCAATGGCCTGCAACCATCCGTGCAGTCGCTGACACCACGTCGTCAGGGGCGCAGTGACGGCGCGAATGGAGTCCTCCGTCATCTGGTCAACGCTGGACGACGAAGCGTCGCCAAGAAACGGCACCAACAGAGCCAACTCTGCCTGGTCACTGGCCATCTGTTCATCACTGCTTTCACAATCCGCGATGGGAACGTCAAGCAATCCATCCTGGTACAAAGGCATCAGCAATCGTTGAACAAGATCGCGAATCATCAGCGCAGTCTGGCTGGCTTTGGCAACTCGATCTGGCAATTCGGTCTGCAACGAAGAGGGAAAGTGATTGGCGATCAGGCGATCGATCGCCTGCAGGGGCTCCTGCTGCACATCACGAACCTGAAGAGTCGCGACCAGCAATCGATAAACATCTTGATGCCTGACAAGTGCAGCCAGCGAGCGCCAGGAGGGCCGCTGCAGATGCTGCATCACGCAATCAAGCAACTTCATCAGCCCCGAGTTCGCCACGCTGTAGCCTTGACTTCGATAGACCGAAAAGCCGGCGGTGCGCAGGGCAAAAGCCAGTGGGCTCACCTGAGAACCATCCGTTGTGCCAACACAGATTTGCTCTGGGCGAAGCGTTTGATTCCAATCAGAAACCGTCGCCGCCAGACGCTGACATTGATCACGCAGATCGCCAGCGGAAATCAGCTGATCATCTTTCCAAGGCACATCCCGTGACAGCACCGCAGTGGTGCGAAAGCGCCCGACCTCATCAAAATCATTGGCACGTTCGGGCGGTGCAGCAATCAGTGCGACAATGCGATTGCCCGAATCCTTAGCCGCCATTTTGATGACATTGGCCGCTGAGGGATTCAAGTCACTGGTGCCGATCAGCAGCAAGCGTTTTCCATTAAATAAACGTCCCTGGTCCACCGCCCGCGCGCGTTCTTGGTGCCTGTCTGCAAGGCCCGCGACCTGCAAATGTTCAAGGTACTCATCATGCAACTGTGCCAGAAGCTTCCAGCGCGCTTGGTCGATCGGACGCTGAGTTTGGCTAAGCACTTTTTGAAACGAAACCGAATGCGCCGCCAGCTCGGTTGATAATGATCGCAAGCGCCCAGCGAGCTCCAGCCAAAACACAAAGCCCTCTGACTCGTTGGGAGTCGGCACCAGCGGGCGGATCGTCTCATGGTCTCGCTTTGCCAACACCGTGGCCCAGGCAATCGTCTGCTCGAACTCGTTCGCCATCACTTGCTGAGAATGATAAAATTGCTCCGCCGCTTCACCGACGGAAATGACCTTCGGTAATGGGACCGCCTGCGTCTGACTCTGGCCCCATTGCTGGAGCAGTTGCCGAAAACGGGCCACGGACTGAGCGGTCGGCAACACACAAACCCAGCCGCCAGCATCAAGCTGGCCGGCCTGGTCGCAGAACAATCGCTTCAACACGTCTGGACTGGCAACCTGAGCGAGAAACGGTTGCTGCCAATCAAAAAAGTACCGCTGGATCGCCGCCGAGGGAGGCGATGGAGCTGCAGGATCGGGTGTCATGTGAGAATCTAAAGAAGTGAAAGAGCGCGGCTGACGGCAAAGCAAAACGCTTGCCGAGCCCGTGTTTTGGCGGAGTCCGTGTTTTGGCGGAGCCAGTGACGACGCCTGGTCTTGTGCTGCCGAGCAGTCCAGTCAAGCAGTCCAGTCAAGCAATCGTGAAACGGCAGAAATTGAGGCACATTGCAGCGGGTTGCGGCACGACCTTCGCAGGACTACGGAGAGTGTGGTTTTGATAGCAAAATTCTGGTCATAACGCGTGACACGTTTGGTCAATTTGAAAAAAAATTTCACGCGAGAGCGGCAATACCCACAGCACGTCGTCGCAACCTCCTACCTGCAAGGGCTTTAGACAAACCGATCGAGTCTGCGGCCCGCCAGCCAACGACGGGATGTCGGCCAGCAGCCATCGGTATCTGGCACAATTCGTACATTTGTCACGCCAGACATAAACGATGCATCCCAAAGAATCGTTAATGTCTGCCAAGCAGGGTTCCGATACGTAGATCAACGGGCAATCGGCGCATGGGCACCCAGTGCGCCTGGGACAACCACAACTAACGCAGCCTCGCAGACCTCCCTGCTGCTGCTAAACAACCCGGCACTGTCCACCTGTCACCACGGTGACGGTAGCCATCGATCTTTCGATTTCAGGGACGCAGATGCGTGTGACCACGGCGAAACGAAAAATGACCACGAACAATGCATTCCTTCAAAGCGCTAAACGGGCGTCTTTGATTGCGGCATTGTTGGCCTGTTGCTCCACCGCGCGATCCGATGAACTCTCCTCCGGACTGATTGATTCGGCTCAGCTAAAGAGCCGCCATTCGGCCAATCCGGCAGCATCGTTTCCACAGCATGCCGCCAACTCGCTTCAGCAACATCAGGCCGCTGCGGCACAGCGTGCTCGCAATCTTGCTCGGGCCAGTGCTGCTCGGGCCAGTGCTCCGGTCGCTGGGGCGGGCTACTTGCACCAATCACCTTACGCGGGCCGCGCCAACGATCCCGTTGGCAACTCGGCGGCAGTCGCCAATGGGGTGGTTCAGTCAAACCCCTTCCTGCAGCCATCTGCACACGGAAACAGCGCCGCACCGGCTGATGGACGAAACTCTGCCGTCAGCGGACAACCGATCCCGTCTCAACTGCCAAGTCCACAATCAATCGGCGCATCACCCAACGCACCGATCGGTGTCGTTCAGCAGAATCAATTCGCAACGGCCGCAAGTTTGGCCAGCCAACAAGCCGATCAACAAGTCAGCACGCAGCAACCCAAATCGCTGGCGATGCTGATCCGCCGCCAGCCTGACGCGCAGCTGAAACCGGTTCCTCAACCTCAACACACCGCCGTCTTGTCCAGCCATCAAGCCGTGATGCAAAACGGATTGGCGCTGGCAACCGGCCAGGCGGAGCCGAGCGGACAAGCAGCGCATTCCGCGCTGGCAGCCAATCCTGCTTTGATGCAATCTGGGCATCAAAGCGGAGGCCTGACAGCGCCGACCGTCGTTCCAGCAGGCGGTCCCATTGATCCGCCCGCGCCCTTGAAAGCTGGTTCCAATCTCGACCAAGCAGACACTGCGGCAACGGAGACGACTTCGTCGGCGACACAAACGCCGTCTGAATCCAATTCAGACGATGAATCGATTCTGCAAGTGGCTGATGCTCGCGATCAGCAGAAGTCGATCAAGATCACCGAACCGATTCAGTTTTCGCTGTCCGATGGCTCATCCGTCATGCAGGCGGCGCCGACGGATCATGCTCCAGATGGCGGTGTGATTCGTGAGATCTTGCCACCTCGGTTTGGCAAGCACGCCAAAGCCGACGCGGCGAACTCTGCGCCAAACACCGCGCCGACAGCAAAGCCCGAGACCAACGATCAAAGCGCTGCCAGTGAGACCGAACCGCTGCCGTTCGACCTGACGCCCAAACATCAACCGGCCGCAGCACCTCGCGTTGCGGTGAAACGAAACGTTGGTTCTGGAAACATGCCAGCGGCATCCAGCCAGTCCGCTGGTGGCACCAACCAGATGATCAAGGTTGCCAAGCCAAAGATTTTGCAACATGGCAAAACCGCTTACGCTGGTGGCAGCGGTGTGATTCAGTTGGCTCCTGGGGTGGCTTTTGCCAAACCGTTGCCGAACGATCCGGCCGCGATGCCTTCCAGCGCTGTCGAACCAGAAGACGCGGGGCAAAACGCAGCCTCGCCCAAAATGGCTAACGAAGTCAGCAACGCACAGGAAGCGGAAACCGAACCCGCAACCGCAGCAGAGCCAATGCCTGCGGCCGCGCAGCAAGATGCTCCAGCAGCACCGGTTACTGACAGCACAGCGTCAAAGCCGGAAAACACTGCGACTCAGTCACTGAGCACTCTGCCGATCGCCAAGTTGCCAGCACTGCCACAGTTCCCCATCGCCGATCTGGGGCTCGCGCCAAGCACGACACCACCGGCAAACCAAGTGTCGCAACCCGGCGCCGCAGCGCAAGAAAATCGATCCATCGAGCCCGAAGTTCGCAGTTCACGACCAACCGAGGTTGTGACAGAAACTCCGGTCGCAGAACAGCCAGCAATGTCTGCCGATCGCGAGCCAGATGCGTCTGCAGCCAAGCCAGGCTTGCCGATCGCCCAAGGCAGCATGCTGCCACCGCCGCCACCATTTTCGGCGGGAACAAACGGCCGGGTTGCTCCGCCAGCGACTCCACCAACCTCGATTGCTGCTGCTCCACCGCAACGCCAGCCGAAAGACAATCACCAAGACGCTGGTGTGGTCCGTGGGACGCCTCGAACAGCCTCGCGATCGGTGGTTGCAACGCCGACAGCTGAAGGCGACAGCGATGACGCAAACGATGACGCTGCGTCTGCCGTCGCCGCCGAATCAACATTGCCGCCCCTCCCTGAGATGCCGGCAGCATCCGCTGACCGCACGACGCCGGGTGAAGTGAGCCAAGAGATCAAGATCGCCTTCGCTCAACCCGATGCTGCGAACCAACAGGTCACCAAGAAACATTGGGTCGACAGTGGTGAGAGTCCCGTGCACGCCGCACCAGCAACGGTGGGCGCTACCGAAACGGGTGCCAGCAACGCATCGCCAGCCACCAATCCAGCCCAGGTGAATCCAGCCCAGGCCACTCCAGCTCAAATCAAATCAACCACGCAGTTCAATGCGTTCTCGATGGCAGCGAACCGAGTTCCCTCGGCGCCAGCGAATCCGCCCACTCAGCAAGGGACTGTCCCGGTTCCTTCCGCTGTCGCGACCACAGGCACCGATGCCGAGACAGACGCTGATGCCAAGACAGACAGCGTGTCCGGCACAGACAGCGCCCCGCAAACAGTCTCCAAGCCAGCGGCCACCCCTGCGTCCCAGATTGCATTGAAGGATCGAGTTGCTGAAACCGCGGCAGAGACCAGCGGCGTGATCGCAGTGCCTGAACCACATGCCCCAGCGACAGCTCAAGACGCTGAGCCCCCCACTGTGCAATCGGCTGACGAACCAATCTTGCCGACTGCGACCGATCACATGGCTCAGCCACCGGGACTAGAATCCATTCACGGCGTGCGAAACCAACGCACCGTGGTCGCCGATCCACCACCGGCACAGCTTGTCGGCCCAGTTGGTCCGCAGGTCAACGCGGCACCGTCGGCTATCAGCTCGGCAACTTACGATCCGGCTTCGATGGAGCAGCCTGCAGGCCCAACAGATCCAACACCCGAGACGAGTTCCACCGCACCTCCACTGGCCGCTGGCCTGACGGAAAGCGGTCCGGGACCGGCTGCTGGGGATCAAATCGCTCAGCCGAATCCTGCTCCAAAAACGGTGACAAAGCTAAGGCCAGCACCAACACCGCGGCGGATTCCTGGTGAATCCAAGCTTGTCACCGTGGATGCACCTGTCTCGGGGATTGATGGCAAGACCGCCAACGCGATCCCGATCCAGCTGTCCAGAGCTCAGGTGCGTTCGATGACGATTGGTGGTCGTTTGCGTCAATTCAAGATTGATGACGACAGCATCTGCCAAGTCTTTCACAGTGGGCACAATCAAATCAAGTTGATTGGAACCAGTTTGGGAAAGACCTACCTGACGGTGTGGGCGGATGTCGCCCCCGATCAAACCACTCGAGTGCAAACGTTCTTGATCGACGTGAGCCAAAACGTTAATGCACTGGGCGAAAAGGTCGGCATCGACACGCAGCTATTGAATACATCAGTGGCTCGCGCTTTTCCCGGTTCCCGAGCGTTGGTCACGCAACAAAACGGCGTCTTGATCGTCAGTGGCACCTGCCCCGACGACCAAATGGCGACTCAGTTATTGCGAATGGTCCGCAAGAGCTGTCGCATTCCTGTCATCGACCGCTTGTCCGTTCAAACTCCCTAACTCAGCCTTGGTAGTCGTTATGACGCAATTGTCACCCGGCCAATCCAACCACCCCCAAGCCAAGCGGAATCGCCCGCCAGAATCAATGTCAACGAGGATTGCCATGAACTTCCGATCGCTTTCCTACAGCGCCAACCTTCATCTCGCGATCGCGTTTGTGCTTGCTGCCGCCGTACTGCTGCTGCCCAATCGCCACAGCTTGGCCCAAACCGTGGATTCGATCCAGGGTGGGCAAGCCGCTGGTCCGGGGTGGAGCAATCCAGCCAAGGCAGCGGAGATCGCCGACCGCATCCGTCAAGCCAATTACTTGCCAGAGGCAGACGTGGCCGCTTCAACAGGCGTCCGAATCGTTCGCCCGGAAAGCGTGCCAACGGTCGGCAGCAAGGCCGCTCAGCAATCCGCTGAAAACGCCAGTGTGACTTCGGGCATGCTGGACTTTGGCTCTGCCATGTCGACTGTACGCGAACCTGTCGGGGGCGACTTCTCAGGTTTCTCATGGGAACAGGAAGGCAGTCAAGTGGCGCCGGTTTCCTATCAGACCACCGGCTGCAGAAGCTGTCGCGGGACCAGCGGTGGCTGCCGAAGCTGTCGAGCTGGTGGCTATGGCCAGCATCCTAGCGACTACCCAGGCCCTTGTGGCGCGGCCGTTGGCCCTTACTGGTTCGGCAGCGTCGAGGCCCTGTACATGCAGCGACGCGGCAAACGCAAATACAGCTTGATTCGTGATCGCCTCTCCGACGACGTGACCTTTGACTGGGCGCCTCGATTCACCATTGGTCGCTCGGCCGATGGTGTCAACGGCTGGGAATTCGTTTACACCGGCCAATTCGAATTCGGACGCTCTATCACCGCTACCGGAGCCGGTAACATCGACACGTTGCTGTTTGATGGTGACGGGGCCGGTGGATTCGATGGCACTCTCCTGGACCCGTTTAACGACGCGGACACCCAGTTCCTGTCGTACCTGTCGAATTACAGCAGCTATGAATTCAACCGCGTGATGGTAGGTTGGGACGTTGCCCGCATCCTCTGGGGCGTGCGATACGTTCAAATTGATGAACGACTGCTGTACACCTCGTCAGCGCCACCAGACACCGGGGACTTGCTAAGCCGCACCCAGAACGAAATTCTGGCATTCCAAATGGGCTTGGACCTGCTGTACCCGATCACCTATCGCCTGTACGCCGACGTTCAAACTCGCGGCGCCGTGTTTGCAAACTTCGCCGACTCGTTTGTCCGCTTGCGTAACAATGATGCTCCGTTTATCAACTCGTTCCAGGATGACGTGGAACTTGGTGCTCTGATTGAAGTGTCCGGTGGCTTGCGATATCAACTGAACCGTTGGTTCTCCGTACGAGCCAGTGGCGAACTGTGGTACGTCTCTGGTATGGCAACTGCCCTGGGACAAGTCGGCCGTAGCGTGACCGGTAACTATGCACGTCAGCTGAATGCCGGCGACGACATGCTGTATGCCGGTGGCGTCTTCGGAGCCGAACTGCGATACTAAGCCGCAGCCATGAAGGCCGGCGATCCAATCGCTGGCACATGATCACACAGAGGAGAATGCATTGCCTCTGTGTGACTCCCACTGGCTTTCTGCGTCCTGCTTTCTGCGTCCTGCTTTCTGCGTCAACCAGAACGACGCGGCAAACGCTTCCGCAACCAGTTCTGCATACTTTGGCGAGCTTCATCGTCGGCTTTGTTTATCGCCTGTGCGACAGCTGTGGGCAACTGGTCAGGTTGCTCTGCAGACACCACCCGGGCTTCCCCCTTTTGAATGTCGTGCAGACAGTGTTTGCAGGTAACCGGGGGGCGCGAAACCTCGACACCGCAACTGGGACAGAAAAATTTTAGCGGCCGCTTCGAAGCGGCTTCAAACAGCCCACCAACGTCACTGGCGGGAAACCATGCTGAGTCACCTTTGCGCAGCTTGGTCTCCGGACGAATGCTGCCTTTGCGCACCAGTTCCAACAGCTCCTTGGGCTGCAGCGGTCCAATCTCTGTCTGAACCTCTCCGTTAACCTGCTGAACAAACCAAACGGTCACGATGAAGGTCTCCGCTCTCTGACGTAGGAAGATGATGGGACGCAGGAAGATGATGGGATTAAGGACGCTGATGGGATTTCAAGTGCTTGGAATCCCGCAAGACGCGTGGTCACACGCATCGCCAGCGGGAAACCGCTGAATCAGCGGATCGCAGGTGTGCCAGAAAAACGCGGCGTTGAAATCATGGCTCCGCCGGTGACCAATTCTTGCAGGCCCCTCCCCAGCTAATCACACCAGGCACCCCCGAGGCAATCAAATTGCCCAGGCTTTGGCGTGATTTGCGGCAATCCACGCGCGGCGGGCTTGATGGAAGAAAAGGAATGCGGGTCGCGACGCCCCCCCAGTTCGCACGCCACTGACGACGTGGCTGCCCCCTCCTGAGTGACCAGGGCTTGCCAAAGCGGTGCCGGCTACTGAATAATGCAGGCTAAATGTTCGTTGCCCAATGCAGCTAGAATTATGCGTTGCCCATTTTGCCACTGTGACCGTGATCGCGTCCTCGATACCCGCACTGCGGAAGGTGGTTATGCCATTCGCCGCAAGCGGATGTGTAACGAGTGCAGTCGCAAGTTTGTCACCGTCGAAACCATCGAGCAGACCACCATGCGCGTGGTCAAACGTGATGGCACTCGCGAGGCGATGGACCGCGAGAAGATTCGTTGCGGGATCGAAAGAGCGTGCAGTAAACGCAACGTCGATAGCGATGCCATCGAAGCAACCGTGCAGCGAATCGAAACACAGATCTATAACGAGCACGAAAACGAGATCCCAGCCAAAGAGCTCGGTGAAATCGTCATGACTCATCTCGCCGCATTAGATGAGGTCGCCTACATTCGTTTTGCCAGCGTGTATCAAGTCTTTCAAAGCGCTGACGAATTCATTCGTGAAGTCTCTCGACTGACCAACCGCCAGCACAGCAAGTAGGCTAGCTGGTGCGATTCCCTCAGACCAGGATTCGTTCGTACGCCGCAGAATAGTTCGTAGGGTGCCGTGCAAGCACGCCCCCTAGGTTGTTGGATCAGCTGCCGTTTTTACGACGCCATTCCATCCACCACGCGTATTCTTCAACGGTAATGGAACCATCTCGATTGAAGTCTGCGGCCGCTGGACTCAATGCCATGTCAGCCCATTCACTGCGAGTCAGTTTGCCGTCGCCATTCTTATCGCGGCCCTTCATGATCCGAGCAGCGAACTTGACGTAGGACTCGCTGGGTTTCCCCATCTCGGTCGGCCCCGCAGGCTTTGACGCCGAAGAGCTGGAACCAGAGGAAGCCTCGGCATCGTTGGAACTGGCACCAGTCGATGCCATCGAACTGGCCGGTGGCCCCAGTCGATCGTTCTGTTCAACGGACGCGATCACTTCTTGGACGGTAATGATCCCGTCCCGGTTTAAGTCGGATTTAAAGAACTCTTGCAGCAGTTCGTCGGTCCACTCACTGGCAAATTCAGCCATGGTCACCTGGCCATCTTGGTTGGCATCTTTATCGGTAAAGAAACCGGGGACGCCTTCGGTGGACGCACCTGCACCTTCAATCCGATAAGATTTGCGATCACCGTAGAGTTTTTCCATCATGTCATCGACACTGACCGACCGCTCCTTTTTACTGGAACGACGAGACGATTCGCGACTGCGTCCTTCGTCTTCTTCGCGAACGGTCCGACGGCGAGCGTAACGCACAGCCAACTCGCCTTCGGTCAGTCGGCCATCTTTGTTTCGATCAAAGTCCATGGGGTTACCGCTAAACCGACTGGACAATTCATCCTTGGTCAGCACGCCGTCGCGGTTCCGATCATAGCGGCCCAACGTTTGGCGAGCTTCATTGCGATCGGCATCGGTCACGGCAACTGACATCATTTCCGCCGTGGGACCAAAACCGGGCAACATCACCGGATCGGTCTCAACACGAAAGTCTGGCACCAAGAGGTCGGCCGTCAACGCATCATCGCTACTGCGACGCGGGTCCGATGAACCACCTTTGGAATCGCCACCGCTGTCACCGCCACGGGACTTTTGAAACGCTTCGGTGACTCGCTTGATCGAAATCGGTTGGCCGGCTTTAATGCTGGGATCGACGGACTGCAAACGCTGGATCAAGAACTGTGCAGGCCCCTGTTGCTCGTCCGGATCAAGGGTTCCGTTGCCGTTGCGGTCCAAGCGGGAGAGAAAGCCACTGGGATCAAATCCACCACGATCGCCGCCGGGAGGACCACCGCGCCCGAAGCTGCTGCCACGATCGCCGCCGGGAGGACCACCGCGCCCGAAGCTGCTGCCACGATCGCCGCCGGGAGGACCACCGCGTCCTGGATCACCGAAACCGCCACTTGGCGGGCCACCACCAAATCCACCGCGTCCGGGTGGTTGTGCTGAGGCTGGCATGGAAAAGACCACCCAACTGGCCATTCCAGCCAGCAGGGAGAACAGAATCAGGTGATGAGATGAAGTCTTCATAGCGATAAAACCCCGTCGGAGAGAGAAGGTTCCGCCATGTTAGTTTCTTCCCGGCATTCCAGCAGCGTCGATGCCGGATTTTGCCAATATCAACGGCAAAGCTGACTTGCCGTGCACCGTCTTGAGGCTGTTCAGTCGGCGAAGCGCAGCAGAGCGTAGTTGCGTTTTCCTTTGCGCAACACCATCACGGACTCGCTGGCCAAGTCCGATGCGCTCAGCCGCAAATCCATTTCGGTCACACGTTGGTTGTTCAGGTAAACGCCGCCGTCTTTGATGGCTCGCCGCGCCTCTCCGCCGCTCTTGACCAGGCCGGCCTGCTGCAGGGCCTCGACGATCCACAAGCCTTCGCCGGTCAGCGAATCGCGTTGCAGATCATTGCTGGGGACGTCCGCGAAAATCTCGTTCAAGCCCGCGTCATCCATGTCCTCGATGGCGCCACCGAACAGGATTTTGCTGGCCGCCAGGGCAGCCTGCAAACCGTCTTCGCCATGGCAGAATCCAGTCATCCATTCGGCAAGGCGTTTCTGAGCGGCGCGACGCCCTGGATCCTGTGCCGTTGCCTCGGCGAGTTGATCGTATTCTTCTTTTTCAATTTCGGTCAGGTAGGCAATGCAACGCAGGACATCTTCATCGCCCACATTGATCCAGTACTGGTAGAAAGCGTACGGGCTGGTTCGTGAGCGATCGAGCCAGACGGCACCTTTTTCCGTCTTGCCCATTTTCCGGCCGTCACTGGTCGTCAACAGCGGCGCGGTGATCCCGAACAACTGCTTGCCCAGCATGCGGCGACCAAGATCGATCCCGGCGGTCACGTTTCCCCATTGATCGCTGCCACCGGCCTGAATCAAACAGTCATGTTCACGGCAGAGGTAAACAAAGTCATAGGCTTGCAACAGCATGTAACTGAACTCGGTGTAGCTCAGTCCGGCTTCACTGCCCAAACGGGCTCGCACGGATTCCTTGCCCATCATGGTGCCGACGGGAAAGTTCTTTCCGACGTCGCGCAAGAATTCGAGGTAACTGTAACCTTTCATCCAATCAAAGTTATTCAGCAACAGTGCAGCGTTGTCGCCTTCAAAGCGAAGAAACTGTCGCATCTGAGCTTCAATGCCGGCCACATTGGCGGCAAGCTGGTCGGCGGACAGCAGATTCCGTTCTTCGCTCTTGCCCGTCGGATCACCGATCATGCCTGTCGCACCGCCGACCAGAGCGATCGGCCGATGGCCCGCCTGCTGGAATCTTCGCAGCATCATCAACTGCATTAACGACCCAACATGCAGCGAAGTCGCGGTGGGATCGAATCCGATGTACACCGTCTGCGGTCCAGAATCCAGTTGCTTTTGCAGGCCTTCGGTATCAGTGCATTGGTGGATCAATCCGCGCCATTGCAGTTCGGCAATCAAGTCCATGTTTTCTTTAGGGGGTTTCGTTTTGAATCTTGAGAATTGCTTCGGCGATGACCAAGTCGGTGGGCAGGGTGACTTTCAGATTGTCACTGGCTCCGTGAACCAGTGCCACGTCGTGACCGCTGCGAGCAACAAGCTGCGCATCATCGGTCGCCGGTCGCCCGCGATGCCGCTGGTAAGCTTGACGTAGCAAGGCAAGCCGAAACACCTGCGGGGTTGCTGCTAACGACAGTTCGCTGCGGTCAACGGTTCGGCAGGAGAGACCACCATCGCTGGAACGCTTGACGGTCGCAGTCACGGGAACAGCCAGAATGGCGGCCCCGCACAACGCCGCTTTGTCGAACACCTGATCCAGATCAGCAGATCGCACCAGTGGACGGGCTGCATCATGGATCGCGACCAAGCCATCGTCTGGCCAGTCGGTCAACGCTTGTAAACCACACTGGACACTGTCGATGCGTTCTTTGCCACCGGTGACGAGCTGCACATCAAGCTGCTGGAGCTGGTCGTCATAGCCATCACGAAAAGATGACTCATCGGCTGCAGAGATCGGCATCACAATGGGGCCGACTCGCTGATTGGATCGCAATCGCAAAACGGTCTGCAACCAAATTGGCTTGCCATCAAGCAAGGCAAAGAGCTTGTTTTCGTCTCTTTCAAACCTGCGTCCGCGACCGGCAGCAGGCATGATCACGGCAACTTTGTCCGGCGACACGTCCAGGGCACTCAACACGCACGAGGTTCCACATTTCATTGGCCTCCAAAGCCACTTACTTTGGAGACCGAATGATATGGCAAGAGAGCCGAAAAGGGCAGGGCGGTTGCTGGTCGGAAACCCGAAGATTCGGGACTAGATCGCTGAGGCCGCTTTGGGTTTTAAGTCCGCGACCAACCGCAGAATCAAGTCATCGACCGTGATCCCATCGGCTTCGGCGGTAAAGGTGGGCACGATCCGGTGTCGCAACACGGGCAAGATCAAGCATTGCACGTCATCCATCGTCACGTGAGGCCGACCGTGCATCAAAGCACGAGCCTTGGATGCCAACACCAACTGCTGACTCGCACGTGGTCCGGGCCCCCATTCAACCAGCTCCTTCGCCCAGCCGGTGCAAGCTGGATCACGAGGCCGCACCGCGCGGACAGCGTCAAGAATCCATTCCTTGACGTGCGGCGGCAAGGGCACGCGGCGCACGGTCTTTTGGAACGCAATGATCTGATCCCCCGTCACGACAGGCTGAACTTCAGCGTCAAAGGTCGACGTGGTGCGGTCCAAAATCTCTGCTTCCTCGTCTCGCGATGGATAATCAACCACCACGTGAAACAGAAAGCGGTCACGCTGCGCTTCAGGCAACGGGTACGTGCCTTCCTGTTCAATCGGGTTTTGTGTCGCCAATACAAAAAACGGCTCGGACAACTTGTACGTCTTACCGCCAGCGGTCACTTCGTGCTCCTGCATCGCTTCGAGCAATGCCGCTTGAGTCTTCGGTGGTGTTCGGTTGATCTCGTCGGCCAACAGCATTTGCGTGAACACCGGTCCACGCTCAAAGACCATGTCGCGATGTCCCGTTTCAGGGTTCTCCTGAATGATCTCCGTCCCAGTAATGTCACCCGGCATTAAGTCAGGCGTGAACTGAATGCGATGAAAATCCAAGTGCATGGATTCCGCCAACGTGCGAATCATCAATGTCTTTGCCAACCCAGGCACACCTTCAAGCAAACAGTGGCCCCGCGATAAAATGGCAATCAACAACTGCTCAATGACTTCGTCTTGGCCAACAACCACGCGTGCGACTTGCTGGCGAACCTGCTGCACTGATTTGACTAACTCTGCTGCTTTGGCGGCATCTTGTTCAGTGGCAACTTGATCTGCTGCGGATTCAATTGGGGGCGGCTGTACCATGCAAAACTTCTCCAGTCTGATTCTACAGTCAACGAACGGGGATCATTCTAGCGACGGCGAAGAGCGTTTCGCGGTGGCTAGCTCTGCCTAGTAAGATCGGGTGAGCTCCCGGCGACAGATCCAACTCAAATCACTCAGGTCAGGAATCACGCGACGCCTCACCACTCCATAAACTGCTTGCCCTGCAGATTGGCCCCAGTTTACTTGATCGATACAGCAAAAAACAGAAAAGCAGTGCCCAAGGCCCCGGCCGAAGCAAAAAACTAGCCGTGACATGCCCTCAGGGGCTTGCGAAGCGAAATCCAGACACCGATCATTGACGTTCATCCCTGCCGCATCCCAGCCCGACCAGTTTCCCAGCCCGACCAGTTTCCCAGCCCGACCAGTTTCCCAGCCCGACCAGTTTCCCAGCCCGACCAGTTTCCCAGCCCCACCAGTTTCCCAGCCCTTGAGCTCTGACGGATTACCATGGCATCTCTGTACGTTGTTCGAGGCCGCGACCAAGGCAAGCACTTTCAACTCGACAGTGCAGTGGCTCGCATCGGACGCGATTCAGCGAACCAAATCCAACTGCTCGATAGCGAAGCCTCACGCCAGCACGCCGAGATCCGCAGCCAAACCAAGACCGATTCCAGCTCCGGCGAACCGGGACCGACAGAATACTGGCTAGTCGATCTCAGCAGCAGCAACGGCACCACAGTCAACCAGCAGCGGATTGAGTCCCAATTGCTGCAAAGTGGCGATCGCATTGAAATCGGTGGCACGCTGCTGATCTTCACCGGCACCGGCCACCCCAATGCCATCGAAGCTGCTCATCGCGTTGACATTGTTCAACAGGCAAGCGACGACGCCAGTCGCATTGTTTCCTCGCTCGATGCCTTGCGGTTCAGTGCCGCTGCAAGCAGCCATCCATCCTCCACTCGCGCCTTGCCGCTGCCAAATCAAAAAACGCTCGCGGATCGCAAGGCTGACCTCAGCTCAAGGGTGTCTCCGCCAGACAGGCCCCAGCCGGCGGCATCGCCAGACAGGCATCACTCAGGCATCGAGCAGCGCCCGGCGGCAGCGGTTGCACCTGATCCAGCCAACTTGTCCAGCACCGATGCCGATCGCTCGTTAGAAGTCATGTACCGGACCGCCATGGCTGTGGGACGCACCGATGACTTGAATGAACTGCTTGATCGCATCTTGCAATTGGTCTTCGATTGGGTCGAAGCTGATCGTGGTTGCATCATGTTACTCGATCAAGAAAGCAAGCAATTGCGTCCCGCTGCTCGCCGTGATCGACAGGACAGCGATCAATCCGCCCCCCAGCAATCGAGCGCCACTGACCCCCATTCAGCGCAGGCCCCCATCAGCATTTCCAGCACCATTCTGGACTACGTTCTTGAACACGGCGAAGGTGTGCGAACGACCGATGCGACCGACGATGTGCGTTTTGATGCCGCCGCATCAATCGTGCAAAACGGAATTCGTGAAGCCTTATGTGTCCCACTACAGGGACGCTATGACATCGTCGGCACACTGTACATCGACACGTACACTTCACCGGGCGAAATCGTACGCAGTGGCTCCACTCAGCGTTTCACGGATCAACACCTGAGCTTGATCACCGCGATTGGTTACCAAGCAGCGCTCGCGATCGAAGACACCTTCTATTACTCGGCTTTGTTGCAAAGCGAACGCTTGGCCGCCATGGGACAGACGATTGCGACGATCTCACACCATGTGAAGAATATCCTGCAGGGGATCACGGGGGGCGGCTACCTGATCGAATCCGGATTGAAACGCGAAGACACCGATGCCATTCGCCGAGGCTGGAGCATGGTCGATCGCAACCAGGAACGCATCTCTAACCTGGTCATGGACATGCTGACCTTCAGCAAGGAACGGCAGCCACAACTGGAAACAGCCGAGTTAAATGAAACCGTCAGCGAGGTGGTCGAATTGATGGCCACACGCGCCGCAGACCATGGAATCGAACTGGTCTTCTATCCAGACCATGATCTGCCCGCGGCACGCTTTGACCCCGACGCGATTCACCAAGCGATCTTGAACTTGGTCACCAACGCCATTGATGCGGTCAAGGATCACTTGGATCAAATCGAATCCGACAGCGAAGACTCCGCGGTCAACTTGGCCAACAATGCAGGCCCCGCTGGCGGGCTGATCCAAGTCCACACACGCTATGCAGCTGATCAAGGCTGGTTCATTGACGTGACCGACAATGGCTCTGGCATCGCAACAGAGGATCGCGAAAAAATCTTCTCACTCTTTGAATCTGGCAAAGGCGCTCGCGGGACTGGACTGGGACTTCCCGTGACCGCCAAGATTGCCAGTGAACACGGCGGCAGTGTTCAGATTCTAAGCCCTGAAGCAGGCAAAGGTTGCTGCTTCCGTTTCATCTTGCCGCCTGACGACGACGAGCCATCACCGGCGGACATTCTGACGCTGAGCGATCAATAACTGCCAAACTCAACCTGCGTCCCTCAATCAAACGATTGTCGACGGCTTTGCTTGCGTTCGCTCAACTGTGTCTTGTGCTTTCGCCGGCGGCGTTTGGCACCCGCGGTTGGCTTGGTAGGCTTACGCTTCTTTGCTGGCTGGCGACATTCCATCAACATCTGCACCAATCGCGCTCGCACATCCGCTAAGTTTCTTGGCTGATCTCGATAGCGATCGCTGTGCAACACCAATTCGCCTTCACGGTTGATGCGATTTCCATAACGGCTGCGCAGCCGCGCTCGCCAGCCATCATCCAACTGCGTGCAGCGGTCTGGAGACCAGCGCAGTGTGATCTTTGAATTGACCTTGTTGACGTTCTGTCCACCGGGACCACTACTGCGCGCAGCACTGACCTGCAGCTGTGCAGCAGGAATCGTTAGTCGCGGACAAACGTATAAATCGCTCATCGATCACACAAAGAAGGGCGGACAGCGGCGGCCTAAACCGTCCTGAGGACGAAGCATGGGCGCATAAAAAAACCGGAAGCTCCAGCTAACTGAAACTTCCGGTAGTGACCCCTACGGGACTCGAACCCGTGTTACCGCCGTGAAAGGGCGGTGTCCTAGACCGCTAGACGAAGGGGCCGTATGACTTTTCAATCAACGAATCGATCCATTTCGCTGTCGATCTGATTACCGAGAATGCTTGTCAGATGAAACATCTCACTCGCACCAATGATCAGCAATCCAACGCAATGGCTTGATTGAAATCTTGATCGGCTGACAGATGAAAGGACTTCGGTGAAAGTTTCATTGGCTTTGCTAAAAGCCCGAGAAACTCAACCTGAAGACGTCAATTCATTGACTCCCGATCAGTGAGCGAGGTTGTACATAGGACCCCGATACATCGTCAAGGGTTCGCACCAAGGAACCATCAAAAACATCTTGGTTTTTATGCTCGCGCAAGGATCAACGGTGATTTTCCACTGCCAGGCCGGATTTTGTCGCCTGCCCACGCACTGGCCAGTTGCCGCCATCGGGCAAAAAAAAAAGCTCGACTGCAGGTGCAGACGAGCGTTTGAATGGAGAACGCAGCCATCGCGACGGCGTCATGGAGTGGTCAAAATCATGATCGGGGCGTACCAATAGCCGATCTCAGTCAGAGGCAAACGCATCCCGCCAGAGATACAGATGGCATCACTGATCCAACATCACGACGCATCGACGGGAGCGTCACCAGATTCCAAGGACTTCTGGATCGCGTCATACACTTCGCGGCGGTGCACGGGCACTTCACGAGGAGCTTCCACTCCTAGGCGAACTTTGTCACCACGAATTTCAACGACGACGATCTTGATGTCGTTGTTGATGACAATGCACTCGTTCTTCTTTCGAGATAAAACCAACATGATTCATTCCTTTTGATAACCGGCCTGGTTCTTTGTACTGGGTGCCTACGAGGCGAAAGCGCGAAGGACTGGGAGGTCGGTCGGCAATATCGCTGTAGGCCGGTTCAATGCAGCTGGCACCAAGTACGAAGGGAGGGAGTGCGCAGCCGCTCCTGCGTTTAACTCTAGAACAAAAATAAGCCCGGTCAAGGAATTCTGGCTTGACAAGCAATGAATTCTTTGGTTCGCAGAATCCATCCAGCTACTCCAACACGCACCGTTTACCAGCAAACACAGCAAAAAGCGAGTAAAAGTGCAGTTTTGAGCCCAGATTGACTCAAGATTCCCGCTGTAGTTTTTTTCGCTCCTTTTTCAAAACTTTTCACTTAGTCCGCTTGAACTTTTGGTTTCTTCACTTTCCAGCCGCCAGTTTTGCCCTCGATTGCAAACAACCCCGCCAGGATTGCTCTGATTACTTGGGTCGGCCACAGCATCAAAGACCATTCCGATCGACGACAGACCATTCCGATCGACGACAGACCATTCCGATCGACGACAGACCATTCCGATCGACGACAGACCAGCGCGAACCAGACCAGCGCGAACCAGACCAGCGCGAACCAGACCAGCGCGAACCAGACCAGCGCGAACCAGACCAGCGCGAACCAGACCAGCGCGAACCAGACCAGCGCGAACCAGACCGGCGCGAACCAGACCGGTCGCGAACCAGACCGGTGGCGGTGTCCCAGCGACAAATCCCTGGCGAATCCGACTGCGGCGGGGTCGAAGTCGTTTAGCAGACAGGCCGCTGGGCAAACGATCCGGCCGCTGGGCTGCACGAGACAACAAAAAAACACGGCGTCTTCGCAATCGAAGACGCCGTGTTGGCGTTGGGTTCAAACTGTGTTCCGATCGACGAGCCTTAGTGGGCTCGCCACTGATCACTGATCAGCTTGGAAACCGGTTTGGACGTATTCCTCTTCTTCTTGGATGATGATCCGTGGTGTGACCATCATCATCAAGCTGGTGGCATCACGTCCAACAGCCACGTTGCGGAACAGGCGGCTGATGTAAGGGATCTTGCCCAACATCGGCACACCACGCTCAGCACGACCTTCGCTTAGACGCTTGATACCGCCCAACAAGATCGTTCCCCCGTCGGGAACATTGACGGTTGTGTTGACGAAGGTCTGTGCCAGTGTTGGCAACTGAACTGTCGAACCGGAAACAATCTCTGCCGTGTCTTCGGTATCAACCGCATCGTTTTCGTCAACCACACCGTCACCATTGGTGTCCTC
Source organism: Stieleria bergensis (assembly GCA_007745635.1). Taxonomy (GTDB): domain Bacteria; phylum Planctomycetota; class Planctomycetia; order Pirellulales; family Pirellulaceae; genus Stieleria; species Stieleria bergensis. The sequence continues at coordinate 1,770,015 of CP036272.1, read as the reverse complement.
TTCAGCACGGCTGCTGCTGGTGGTCGTCCGAGTGCCTTCGAAGGTGAAGGTACTGACGTCACCGATTTGGCTGAACTGAGGCATCAGTGTGACGCGAACGAATCGTCGGTCTTCACTGACGATCCCTTGCACGCTGAGCTTGGTGCCTTCATCCAAGACCACGATCACAGGCTGTTGAGCAACGGCAAAGTCACCCACAACCGGAATGATCCCGGTCACGAAGGGACGCGAAGTAAAGTCACCTACCGAGGCGGTTTGACCATCAAACATCGTGACCTTCGGTGCTTGCATCACGTTGGTACGCTCGTCACCTTGTGCAGCTTGCAGGAAGAAGAACGCTTCGATGTCACTGAGGACAGCGAAACCGATCGTTGACAGAGCACCGGGGTCAGGAGCACCGAACGCTGGGTTGACACCGAACGACCCGTTTTGAAACTGAATGTCCAAGTCGCCGGTCGGCAAGCCCTGGATGCCGTCCCAACCGATGGTGACTGCTGGTGGATCATCTTCACCACGAGGCAGCTCGGTCACGTTGTCATCAAACTGCAAGTCAAAGTCGACACCGATCTGTTCGAAGAACGTATCGGACAGCGTGATGAACTTCAGCTCGATGGTGATCTGCAAGTTCTGCAGAGCACGCAACGACTTCAGCAAGTCCTCAATCTCTTTATGAACGTCTGAGGTCGTGTTAACGATCAGCGTCAAGTTCTGAGGATAGGGAGCCATGGTGCTACTACCACCCATGTTTTCCCAAGCATCGGGAGCAATCGTTTGCTCAATCAGGTTCATCAAAGAAGTGAAGTCCGCCATGGCTCCACCACCTGATCCCGCACCGCCCATTTGGCTGCGCGAACCCTGATTGAATGCACCCGTCATCGCACCGGGGCTGTACTGGCCCATGATGTTGCCAGGCAAGTTGCCTTGATTGCGATTCATGCCAACCGCAGTGGTCGGGACGTACTGGACGTCGACCTTTGGTTGCGTCATCTGAATCGCGGCCTGAATCGCTCCTGCCAAGCCATTTTCATAGCTGGGGTAGAAGTTAGGAATCGGCGTGACCAAGTCAGCCACCTTATACACGCGAGTGTAGGTGCGGCTATTCTTGGCATCGGCACTGGTGACCATGATGACTTCATTGTCAATGTCGTAAGCCAATCCCAAATCATTCAGCAACAGATTCAACGCACTGCGAAGTGACACAGGCGTTTGAATGTTCAAGGTTACCGGAGTATCAACAGGGACTCGAGTCGCGGCCAAAGCGCGTGCATTGATCACGATTGGCACGTTGGTGACTTTGGACAAGTCCTCAATGACGTCACTCAAGGGACGGTTGATGTACTGAACGCTCACGCTGGTGTTCAGCGAGTTGTCCAGTTGCGCCTCTTGCACACTGCGGAACGTCGAACGACGCTCACTGAGACGACGCCCACTGCGCGTGGCCCATTCCTGCGGATCGGTGCCAAAGCTCATCGGACGGTTGGGATCGTAACCAGCGATGTCAGAAGCCGAACGTTCCACATCCATCAAGCCAAATGCAAAGACTTCTTCCTTGCCTTCCTTGATGTCTTGCAACATCTTGTAACGGCTGCTGAAGGTACTGGTCTGACGCAGTTGAGTTGCGATGACCGAACCGGGATCCAGCTCAGAAACTTGCTTCGCAATCACCTCGGCTTCTTCGAATCGCTCAGCAGTCATCAATTCGCTGAACTCTTCAGCCAGCTGCTTGATCTCCGCTTGGACTCGTTGATCCAGTGCTGCGTCATTCGCCATGTCAGCCTTGATCGAGTCATTTTCGAGCTGCAATTCAATTGCGGCACGATTGGCATCGACGTACTGACGCTGACGTTCCAGCTCCCGATCGACCATCCGAGCCAGTGACTGCTTGGAGGCTTCGGTCAATTGCGAAGAATCAACACGACGACGCAGACGAGTTAAAGCGTCCAACGCGTCCAGTGGATCGGATTCCCGAATCACAGCAATGTTGTTCAGCTCGGCCGAAACCTCGCTGAACATCCGCTGATTCATTTGACGCGTTTCCGCATCCACCACAGCGATGTCAGCGGCTGGCGCTGTTGGAGCCATCCGCGTTGGCTGTAACAAGGTCAATTTGTCTTTCAACTGTTGACGCGTTGCCACATCCAAGATGGCTTCGTTTTGCCAAGCTTCAATGAACTTCGCTCGTGCACCTTCGGTGTCACCCGCTTCCAAGGCTGTTAAACCAGCTTGATAAGCCTCGACTGGACCTTCCGCGGCAACCACATTGTTGACCTGCGCAAGACCGGTCCCAGGTGCACCCATGGCGCCGTTGAAAACACTTTGCTGAACGGCACCAGGTTGCATCACGCCAGGCTGAACCGTGGTGCTGCCACCGGCCAAGGCAATCATGCTTTCGTTCACACCTGCACGCTTGGCCGCAGCCTCGGCGTCAAGCACGAATTCCCAGACGCGAGGTTCACCAGCAGCAAACGCCGACTCAGGCACATTCAACGCCTGAGCTTGACGAGCATGCGAAATCGCAGAGACCACATCGCCAGCATCCAAGCTAGCGCGGCCTTGCGCGATCAGCCGCAAGGCTTCACGTTTGGCCGCTAAATGATCACCCGGTGCAGGCGCGGCAATGCGTGTGATCTTGGTAGGACGTCGTAGGTTGGCCAAATCAACCCCAGCCATTTGCATGTCAATCTGCAAACGAGCCACAACGGGTCGGAAGGCCGGATCTGTTTTTGATAGCGCAGAAGCTTGATGATACAGACCTGCTGCGGTCTGGTAGTCTTTGGCTTCTAACGCTTTACGGGCGCGGTCGACATACGATGCTGCCGATCCGCTTGCTTGATTGCCAGCGATTGCGGCTGGTTGACCGAGGCTGGCGGTGGTTGCGGCCACTGGGGCTGCAACGGGGTTGTCGTTGGATGGCAATGTTGCGGGCAAGGCAAATTGCGCCGTAGCGCTGCTTGCTCCCATCATGCACGCCATCATGGCGACGCCCCAGCGATTATGGCTAAAACGTTTTTCGTGGCGTTTCAACGCGACACTCCTTCTTCGCGGTGAGACTTATAGAACACAGTAAAGTTTTCGCCTACGTTCACGAAAACTGGTCCTTGAACCTAACCCCACCCCACGGCAAGTGCTCACACGTCGGCAGCTGAAAAACCGCCTCAGGCAATCACCTTTCGCGAGCCCCGAATCAACGCGATGAATTGCTTGACCGCTCTGATTCGGGTCCCGACGCCAAACCGACCCATACGGGCGAAAGTGCCGGGAGTTAAGGGACTCGCAGGTCGGGATACGGTGTTTTCAACAGCCCTGTCAAGCTCGACAAACCCCCGTTTTTTCCTTTTTTTTGAATTGCCACCGCTGCGGTTTCAACGCCAGATCTCTTCAATCAAAATCGGCAAAAAAAACAAAAACTTCGGACCCAGAATGTTAATTTGGCGTGTCTAGGTAAGGATCCTGCCCGATCTCACGCTGCAGCTTCTTGCGCTCCTTTTCATGGTGCAATAACACCATCCGATCACGAAAGTGAGTGCGTTCAACCTTCAGCTGCGCCTTACGAAACAGCTTTGCCAGTCGATCCATCGAGCCCTGAACGTCCTGGCCGCGAACCTTCAACTTTTCCGCTCGCTGAGGCCCCAAGCCACCTTTCAAAATATCATCATCGAGCGCCAAGTACTGGCGATAAGAGCCGGGGTCACCCTGCCGGCCGCAGCGTCCAATCAACTGACGGTCAATCCGTGCCGCATCGTGAAGTTCGGTACAAATCACATGCATGCCGCCGATCTCAACGATCTCATCAGTCAGCTTGATATCGGTCCCACGGCCAGCCATGTTGGTTGCCACGGTGACGCGCCCGTGCTGCCCGGCGTCGGCAACGATTTCAGCTTCACGTTCGACGTTATTGGCGTTGAGCACTTCATGCTCAATGCCCAGATCGTTCAACATGTGTGAAAGCAGTTCGCTTTTATCAATCGAACGCGTGCCAATCAGCACCGGCCGTCCCGTCGCATGCACCTCGGCCACCTCATCGGCGATGGCTTTAAACTTGGCCGTCAAGTTCCCAAACACACGGTCTGGCAAACGCTTTCGCTGGGGCGGTCGATTGGTCGGTACACGCAACACAGGTGTTCGATAAATCTTGCTCAACTCACGCGCGCTGGTGGCTGCCGTTCCAGTCATCCCGGCCAAGTGGTTGTAACGCAAAAACAGATCCTGAACCGTGATTCGAGCCGCTTGCCCGGTGGGCACGCTGATCTCCAGATCTTCCTTGGCTTCGATCGCTTGGTGAATGCCATCACGCCACTTACGCCCTTCAGCCAAACGACCGGTGAATTCATCGACGATGACGATTTCATCTTTGTCTTCGTCATCGGGACGAATCACGTACTGGCGATCGAGCAAGAATTCTGCGTGCACTTTCGCCGCTCGCTCGGTGTATTCATAAAGATCGACCAAGCCCATCGTGCGCACCAGATCACTCTTGGGCAGCGCCCGAACTTTTTGACGACCGCGGGCGGTCAACTCGAATTGCTTGGTTTCCTCATCGATGATGTAATGCTCGTCTTCGATGTACTCAGGGGCATGTTCGGCGGCCCAACGATAGGTTTCAACGATCTGATCACGAACGGTATCTTCCAGCGATCCAATGATCAGCGGCGTCCGCGCTTCATCGATCAAGATACTGTCGGCTTCATCGACCAAGCAGAAGTGCATGCCGCGCATCACCGGTTTATCGCCACTTTGCGAAAACCCACCGCCGTCACCAAGCATTTCCGTGTCAATGCGGTTCTGTGCCCGAAGCAGCAAACGATCACGCAGAAAATCAAAGCCAAATTCCTTCGCAGTCCCGTACGTCACCGCGGCTGCATAAGAGGTTCGACGAGCGGCCTGGTCATCCGGGGTTTGAATGATGCCCACGCTGACGCCCAGCTTCTGAAAGAGCGGCGTCATCCACTCGGCGTCACGTTTGGCTAAGTAATCGTTGACCGTCGCCAAGTGCGCTCCTTTGCCTGGTAACGAATGCAGATACAGGGGCAGGGTAGCGGTCAGGGTTTTTCCTTCCCCGGTCTGCATCTCGGCGATGTGACTGTCAAACAGAGAGATGCCGCCAATCATTTGCACGTCGTAGTGACGCATGCCCAGGGTCCGTCGCCCGGCTTCACGAACCAAGGCATAGGCTTCGGGAAGCAGCTTGCTGAGCTTCTCACCGGCCATCGCTCGGTAACGCAGCGCTAAGGAACGTTTGCGCAGCGCGTCGTCCGGCTCCTGCATCAACTGGTCTTCCCACTCGTTGACCTGAGCCAACAACTGTTTCCACTTGACCATCTTGGGATGAAAGCCACGGCCGGAAAACACCGACATTTTGGCTTGACCGGAGGTCTGAAAACGCTTGGGAGCAATGGTCGGCTCCAGCCCCGAAACGTCTGAAGCGTCGCCGTCACCAGCAGGCGGAGCATCAGCGGCCAGCGCTTGCCCAGGACGATCGGGATCCGCAACCGCCTTGGTCAACGGGATCTTGGCCAATGGAACGGAACCTGACGAGGCGGGGGCAGCCGAACTAGATTCGTCGGCCGCCCTGGGCTGGCTGGTTGGCCGAGAGCCGTCAGCCTCCGGTTGTGCAGAATGGCTTGCAGCGGACGGTTCCGATTTTGCGGATTCATCCGGAAGTTGTGGATCAGGCAATTCTTGCCCGGCCGCCCTTAAAATTTCCTCTGGCTGCCTGCCCGAAACGTTTTCAGTGGACTGCGGGTCGTTGGAATCGGAATTCATCAAGCGATCTGGGGGCGGCGGGAACAGGTTGATGGGGAGCAGGCCCTTCGCAACGCAGCACGTTGAGAAACACAGTGTAATAACGCGATGCAGTTTACCCTCACAAGAAACCGCTGTTGAGGGATTTGGGAACGATTTCACCGTTGAGTTAATCTAGGTCATCTACAGGAACCTTACGCCTGAACCGGAAGGTGTTGCATCTGCGTGCCAATTTGGTCGATCCACATATACGACTGAATCTTGGAATCCCGGTCCGCAAGAGATCACGTAACATGAAGATTAAACTGAGAGGCATTGTTGTAGCTTTTGCCATGCTACCAGCCTCCGCGTTTGGGCAAGAGAGATTGACTGGCGACAACTCGTCAGTTGCTCAAACAGCGTTCACCGGCGATTCATCTGCAGAAGTCGTTGGCGACTTAGCCCTGGAAAGTGTCGGGGATCTAAGTCCACAGTTGCAACTCGCTCCGCTGGACCTGCCACCGATTGCCGGTCCTGCGATCGCCTCGCCTTCGGATAGGATTGCGGCTCAGCCCATGCCTCACGTTGCTGGCGACTTGGCACCCGTGGCAACCGCTGATGGAATTCTGCCGCCGGCACCAGGCCAGCCAATCGCGCCCCCCGCGATCGGCAGTCAATCGGTTGGAGACTTGGGACCGGCATTTAAAGAAATCGTCGCGGGCCAAATCTTGATGCCCGTGTTCCCCGGCACGCCCGATGCGTTAGAACCCAGCGCCACGCCAGGGATCCAAGCCACCGTTGTTGGCGACCTGAAGATCCCTCACGCTGCACCTGAAATCGGACCAGCACCTCGGATCGCCCCCGCTCCCATGCCAACACCGTTGGCCGAGACCAGTGTGGTTGACCTGGACCAAGCATCTCGCGATCGGATCGAAGCCTCGCTGAAAGAGCGTGAAAGCCAACGCTCACAAGCTGCTTCGACGGACAATATGACGGCGGTTGAAATTGACGATCTGGTGACCGGTCCCGAAGTAAACATCGCGACGCTGACTCAAGCAGAGGAAACGGAGGCCGCCGAAGAAGCTGAAGCGGCTTCACCCAGCGACGTCGCAGCTCCACCAGCACCGATTGCCGAAGCAGCGACTGAGCCACCCGTTTCGCCAATCATCGCTTCTAGCGGCGACAAGGGACCTGCCTGTGACGTCAGCTGCGACTCAAGCCGCGCGTTGCTGCCAAACCTGTGCACACGCGAGGGTTGGATTCGCGGCGAGCTGCTGTTTAGCTGGATGAAGGAACGCAACTCACCACCACTGGTCGTTTCAAACGACGTCGGTGCGTTGCCACAAATTGGCGTCGCTGGGGCTCGCAACGAACTCGGTGACCCGCTGGACACGACCTTCTCCACAGGCATCCTGCTGGAATGGGGACGCTACCGCGACGAATGCCACGGTTTCAGCGGTCGATTCCGCTACATCGGCGGCAACGGTGATGGCGTGGTCCTCTCGGGCAACCAGAACCAAGCCGATCGCTCCTACGGTATCCCCTTCCTTGACGGTGGGGCGAACGACGCCGTCATCGTTTCCCAACAAGGGCTCACCTCAGGCACCGTGGATGTGCTGTACAAGTCATCCCTGCTGATGGCCGAAGCGATCAGCCACTATCGCTACCAAGGTGGCAGCAGTGGACAAATCGACTTGACCGCTGGTTACACCTTCGCGGCGTTCAATGACTCGGTCCGCATCCGCACCACGACGACCAACATCAATGACGGAACGCTGCCACGAACCGATCACTCTGATTCCTTCAATGCCAAGAACCGCTTCCACGGCATGCAACTTGGCATGACATCGCTGAAGCACTACCAGAAATGGTCGCTCCGATCGATGGCCAAAGTTCACTTTGGATACAACCAGCAAACGGTTGAGATCAATGGTCAGACAACCGACTTCTTGGCCAACGCTCCGGCCGCGAACTTCAATGCCGGGATCCTGGCAGATGAAAATCAAGGCGTTCTCCAGCGAGACGCATTCACGTGGATGCCCGAACTGGACATCGACCTGGAATACCACTACCGCCGGAACCTGGATCTGACCCTTGGCTACACCTTCCTGTTGCTCGATGATGTCGCCATCGCTGGAGAACACATTGATCCCAACGTTTCGCCAACACCACCTGGTGCGGCCGATGTTGTTCCTGCTGGTTTCCCTCTGCACAGCACCACTCACTGGGTGCAGAGCATTAACATCGGTGCCATCTACCACTACTAGGCACCTGCCGTTTTGGCGCTAGCCACGGCCTGGCACGCGGGAGGCCGCGTCCCACAAACCGGCTAATTTTCTTGGCCGGACCCTGACTGGCCGGACCCCGACTGACCGGGGTACAAATTCACGGCTTTGGTCTCATCTCCGGTGGCTTGGCCGCTGGCCAAGCCCTTGCCGGGACCGGCAGCCTGTCCATCGACTGGCTCCACGGTGGTGTCCAGTTTCAACTGAACCAAACCGATTCGAACTCGCGCGCTGGATTCAATGGGCCCCTGATCGAGCTTGGTGCCATTGACGTAGACTCCGTTCTTGCTGCCTAAATCACGGACGGAGACCTGCCCCTCAGCATCCATGAAAAACTCGCAATGTCGCCGACTGATCGAGGGATGATCAATGCTGATGTCCGCAAAGATTCCCCGCCCAAGCTTGGCGGGCAATTCAACGATCCAAGACTGCAGCTGGCCACCGCTTTCTGGATCCAGCATGACCACTTTACAACGTTCAGATTGAGCATTCATCGATCTGGCTTCCGACACTTGGTTGAATGAAACGCTGCAGCGACCGGTCGTTGCAGGCAACCACCGATGTCAGCAGAAAACGACGAGAGCACCGAAAGAGCAGGGGAAGCCATCGGAATTGCCACCAATGCATCCTCCTCCGGTACCCAAAAGGGCGTCGCCACGTATTGTAATCTTCGAACGCTGGTCGCTGGGGATGGATGCTCGGCGGAGCAGAAAAGTTTCGGCGAATCACAGACCGGCCACCCAGGGATCGCTGCCTTGCTAGAGATCGATGAGTTCGACGCCTGGCACCCATCACGTCTGGCGTCCCATGGAAAAGACCACGGCGACTGGCTCACTGGTCGCCGTGAATGTAACCCTGTGGGGAAAGTCGCACATGTTTGCCGTCTTCCATCATCCACAGCCCCGTCCGACCGATGACTTTGCCGATCGGTGTCAGTGGTGCGGGCAGCTCAGCAGCCGCAAGCAATTGTCCCGCATCGTCCGCCGACAGGGTCAACAGCAGTTCGAAGTCCTCTCCATCGCTCCAGGCATGCTCGAAAGCTCGGCGGCCGGATTGCTCGGCCAAGCGGTCAGCATCAGGGTGAACGGGAATCGCGTCGACTTCCAAGTCCACGCCGACTCCACTGCGAGCACATAACCGATCCAAATCGATCGACAAGGAATCACTCACGTCGATCGCCGCGTTCACGGTGACACCTAGCCGACGAATGGCCAGCGCCAACTCATTGCGTGGCACTGGACGCAAGTGGCGTCCCAAAATGCTACCGCCAAAGGCGCCACTAGCCAGCACGACGTCCCCTTCCTGAGCACCACTGCGCAGCCAAGGCTGACCATCGGGACAGCGTCCCAGTAACGTCACGCTGATCGCCAGAGGACCATCATAGGTGGTCAAGTCACCGCCAGCGATCGCGACTTGGAAAGCATCGGCAGCTTCGAGAATTCCTTCGTAAACCTCACCGGCGATCTGGGTTGCATTTTCCTTGGGCAGCGCCAATGTCACCAGCGCGGATTCCGCTACCGCTCCCATCGCGGCAAGATCACTTAAGTTAATGGCCATCGACTTGTAACCCACATCATGCAGCGACGCGGCGGGCAGCTCAAAGTCAACGCCTGCGATGATTTGATCGGTGCAGGCCACCAGAGGCCCGGGGCCTGGCAGGATGACCGCTGCATCGTCGCCGATCCCAACTTCGACCTGTGGCAATTCACTGGTCCGTCCGCGCAAGTAGGCCAAAAATGACTGTTCCATGGTTTCAGCTCAAATGAAAGATGCAGCGAGATGAGTAAAGCGTCTGTCTTAGGCGATGGAAAATCCGGTCTCACGCTGCAGCGAATCCGTCCAACTCACGTCACAGGTCTCAATAAAACCCGCCGGCCGATTCTGAATGCGGTTGAGCAACTCGACTAACTCCGTTCGTTTGCCGTCGACATCCAGTAACACTGAGCCGCCAGGTTCGTTGCGGACAAAGCCATGCACGTCTAGGTCCCTGGCCGCCAGCAGCGCCGTAACGCGAAAACCAACGCCTTGCACACGCCCATTGAACCGGGCGATCAAACGAACCTGCTTGGCAGGCTGGCGCGGGCGACGAGAAGACTTCATTCCAGCACCTGTTGTTTCTCCAGCACCGAATTTTCCCAGCCCCTATTATCACGCTCGCTGGATAACCACCAAGCACTGATCATCGGTTGCAGGCAGGTCACCGACATGTTTTTTGACGGCGTTGACCACCCGTTGCTTGACGGCGCCGGCTTGGCTGTCCTGTTTTGCCAGCTGGCGAATGGCTTCAATCCCAAAGGGTTCATCCTGAGCATCCATGGCTTCATTGATCCCATCGGTGTACATCAGCATCACATCACCGGGCAGAAAATCCACCGCCACGGCTTGATAATCCGAATCTTCCATGATCGCGATAGGCAGACCGGACTCCTCCTGGCCGGGTTCACAGAGACTGCCATCGGCGCCACGACGAATGATCGGAGCCATGTGCCCTGCGTTGACCAACCACACGTTCGATTCGTTGGGATCCAGCACGACCAACAAGAAGGTGACAAAGCGCGAGAGATCCAACTGGCACATTCGCCGATTCAACTTTGAAACCGCGGTGGCAATGTCGGCTTCCCCAGCCAAACAGTAGCGAGTTTCCGCAGCCAGCTTGGCCATGAACATCGCCGCCGCGATCCCATGCCCAACGACATCGGCAACCACCACGGCGCAGCGATCGCCAGAAAGCTGAATGTAATCGAAATAGTCGCCACCGATGTGATTGGCTGCTTCGTAGTAACTGTCAAGTTCGAAGCCCGAACAGGCCGGAGCCACGCTGGGCAAGAAAGCTTTCTGAACATCGGTCGCCAGCTTAAGGTCTTGTTCGAACTCTCGCTGCAGCATGGCTTGCTCATGCATTCGCGCGTTGTTGATCAAGATACCGGCCTGCGCCGCGACGCCCATCAAGACGTCAATGTCTTCCTGAGAGAACTGCCCGTGCCCCTGAGCAGTATCGATTTGCAGGGCGCCAAAGACATTGCCATCGGCATCACAAAGCGGTGCACAGATCATGCTGCGAATGGAAAAGTCAGCGATCGAATCACTGGTGTTAAAACGAATGTCTTCGGTCGCATCAAGAGAAAGAATCGCTTCACCGGTTTCAATCACGCGGCGAATGATGGTCCGACTGATGCGCACCGTTTGCGTTTCGTCACTGGGGCGGCGCGTTTTGATCCAACGCGTGACCAACTGCCCCTCGTTATCCATGACGATAAAGCCACGATCGGCTGACGGAAAGATCGTAAACAAACTCTCAATGATCGATGGAAAGATCTCATCGAGCGCCAAGCTATTGCGCAAATGATGATTGATTTGCAGCAGTGCACTGAGCTTCGCTTCGGCGGTCGCCGTCATCTTCAAGTTGCCATCTTCGGCACGCGTGTAGCTCACCCCCGAAGAAAACGCCTTGGAGGCTTTACTGGGCTCTTCGTCAACCATGACGACACCAAAACAGCTTCCGCTAAAGGTCAGCTGAGACTCATCGGTCACCAAGCCCAGGCCGTCGGCAAACGTAAACTCAATGTCGCCAATCCGAATCCGATCGCCACTGCGAAGCAGTTGCTGCTTGACCAGGAGACCATTGAGAAAGGTGCCATTGCGGCTATTGAGATCAACCAATTCATAGTCATTGCCAGCGCGTACAATCTTGGCGTGATAACGGCTTACCGCGCTGGCTTCGACGACGATCTGACACTCGGGGTGACGTCCCAGTTTGGTTTCAGCTTCGACAAGCTCCAAGCGACGGTCACCACCGACGACGATATCAGCAGCCGCATCAACGTCGCTGCGTCGTGCAGCACTAGTAGAATGTGTCGACAAAAACGCCATGGTGTTTACCATCAGGAGTCACAGGAAACAGGGCGTCACCGAATGGCGAACAGGCCGACGCGCTGAGATGGTCCCTATCGTAACCCATGCAGCCCGAGAAGAAAGCCAGCCGAAAAGCGAATCGCCTGAGTGGAGGCAAAGACGCCGGTCCACGCCAACGCTGGCAGTGGACGCAAAACAGCGAACTGGAAAACCCTGTGAATGCCCACTTCCGTTGGCGCATGAAAAAAGCGGCCGTGAAGCCGCTTTCCCCAGGTCAATGGACTGCGATCACTCGCCAGTCTTGGCGTCAGCCCCAACGGGCTTGTTGTCTTCGTACTTGGCTTCAGGAATGTCGCTTTCCTCGTTTGCCTTCAAGATGCTCTGGGGAATCGCGAACAGGGCGTTGGGGTCTTGCCCCTCTTCCACAGCGGCTTCCGTCTCGGTGACTTCGCCATTTTCGACGACCAAGTCGATCACCTTGCGTTCCACAATTTGGTTTCGCAAGCTATCCATTTGACCAGTCTTTTCTAGACGGGCGCGGACGCGACGTGCGCTTTCACCGGACTGCTCAGCGATCAATTCGATTTCCGAATCGTAATCCGCTGGCTCCGCATCAACTTTCTCATCTTCAGCGATCTGCTCCAAGATGAAGTGCTCACGCAGTGCAGACTCGGTGGTCGCACGAACGTTTTGACGCATTGAGTTCAAGAATGAATTGATGGAATCAACGGGGAAGCCACTGCGTTGCAGCTCCAACGACTTACGATTCAGTTCACGCTGAGTTTGGCTTTGGACCAAGCCACTTGGCAGATCAAAGCTAACGGATTCCGAAAGCAGGTTAGCAACCGACTGACGAACAGCTTGCTGAGTGCGATAGTCGGCTTGACGCTCAAGCGAATTACGAATGAACGATTTCAGTTCGTCCTCTGCCTCAAAGCCACCCAATTCATCCAACACTTCGTCAGTCAAATCGAGGTCTTCAAGTTTCGCGACTTCCACGACATGGACGTTGACATCCACGACCTGAGCGTCTTCTTCGCTGTCCTCTTGGAACAGTTCAACGCTGACTTGAATGTCGTCACCTTCTTTGGCGCCAACGACCTTCTCACCAAACTCTTTGCAATTGCCGTCTGCAAAGCTCAGCGCCTCAGCCAAGGTCACTTGCTCTTCTTCAATCTGGCCAACTTCCTTGCCGTCCTGCGTGAAGGTGAAGTTCACCGTCAGGCGATCGCCGAGGGCAGCAGGATCGTCCGTGGCTTGGAAAGAAAGCCGATCGCGGAAGATTCGCAACAGCGCTTCGTCGACTTTCTCGTCGGTGATTTCTTCCACTGGCTTTTCAAGCTTCATGCCTTTCCAGTTCGGTGTGTCGAACTCTGGACGCACTTCGATCTTGAACTGAAAGACAAAGGCTCCCTCACCTGGTTCAGGAATGGAGTTGTAGTCGAAATCGGGCTCGCTGATCGCCGAGAACTCTTCGCTATCAGTCACCGATGCCAGGCTGTCCATCAACAGCTGACCCTTGACCTGCTCGGCAACGCGATCCTTGAATTGCTTTTCAACCAAACGGCGAGGAGCACGCCCATCACGGAAACCAGGCACTTGAGCATCTGGAACCAACTTGTCGTATGCTTCCTTCAAGTAACGCTTGACTTCGCTTTCGGGGACAGTCACAACGACTTCGCGAACGCAGGCCTCAGGACTTTGCACCTGAACGTCCAATTGAAGAGGCGTTTGCTCGGTGTTTTCTGAAGTTTCAATGGACGATGACATCCTAAGAGACACCTTTGAAAAACTGGTAGAGGGGAATGTTCTTTGATTCACTCACGCTGCAGCCCACGGTGCCGCAACAAATCATCGCTGCGAATGCAAATGACAACACTCTGGAGTCATCGCATCCGCACAATCTCACAATGGACAGCCTCACATCTGATCACGACCGCAGCGGACCGCGTTTGATCTCATTTGCAATGACCGTATTGGCACGCTGCGCTTCGATGCTGTTTACCTTGCCCAATCGTGCTGTGCAAAACTGCGACAGTATTGATCAGCCACAGTACTTACCAGCCGAACGAATCATCGGCCGAACTGCATGATCAACCACACTGTGTCGCTAACAGAAGCGTTCACCGATCGAGCGTCAGCCTCAACCGCCGGTCAATGAGCAGTCGTTCAAGACCACAAAACATCAACGATCGATGGCCTCTCATCGGCATCACGCATGCCAGAAACCGACTTGACATCAATGCCCAGGGTTTCAACCAAACCGGTAATCTAGCGTGCATCGCTCCGAATCGACAAGCCGATTCCCCGATTTTTACGCGTCCATTTACTCATCCACTCCCTGGCCATGACGTCTCACAGCAGCCGACTCACCCGCCCAGCGCTGAGGGACTTCCAGCACAGCACGAAGGAATTCACACAACGGCGTCCCATTCACCAATGCACCCCGTTCACCAACGGCGCCCCATTCACCAATGCGCACCCGTTGACCAAGAACACACCGAAGTGGACCGAGCCGTTCGATTCACCCGACCGGCAGCGCCACCCAACACGCCTCTGGCGAAACCGATCCGAAGCAGGGCAAAATTCCAAAACAATTTTCTACACATTTGCCCCGCAGGCCTTGCCGAGATCAATTTTCAGTGCATAATGCCGCCGCACACGATGCGGCTGTAGCTCAGTTGGCAGAGCATCACGTTGCCAACGTGATTGTCGTGGGTTCGAATCCCATCAGCCGCTCTTTCGCTTCCACTAGCGAAGCATCGACACAGAAGGCACGCCCATCCAGGCGTGCCTTTTTTCGTGCGCTCTCCAAACAGACTCGTCCCCCAGCCAACCGCGGCGAGCCAGCCCCAACCGCCACAAAGCGGACTCCCACTGGCTGGAATTCACTGGCTGGAGCTCACAGATCAGCCTTTTCCCGGCCGAGACTGTCATAGCGATTGAAGGCAAAATACAAGAACGGCACCGGCAGACAGACCACCAAGAGATAGAAAAACCAGCCCAGCACAGCGCCCATCGCGACACTGAGAGCCAGAAAGACACACCAGACGATCCAGGTATCACGCCACAGACCCAGAATTTGATTCACGACAACCACTCCGCTACACACGCGCTGAACAACCTCACCCGACACCCCGCCCGACAAGGCTAACTATAGGCTGCTGAACCAGAACACCAAGCGACTGCGGCACGAAGCCCCAGACGCTGAAACCCAGACCCTGAAATTCAACCCCAAAACAAACACCCCTGCAATCCAACTGCGGCCAAACACCCAAGACCTCAGGCCGCCCAAACAAGCCTCCGCACCGGAAAACTTGACCACCGAACCCGATAACACAAAGACACAACGCGAACCCTGCCAACCGGCCGCCACGACACAGGCTCAAGCGGAAACCACCGCACTGCAACCGAGCACAAAGCAGCAACCGAGCACTCGGCCCGGAACTCTGCGCACGACGCAGATCAACACACCGCGAGAGAAGGGAAGGGCATCACAGAGAAGCACATCACGTGCCGGAACACGACAAACACAGCCCACCAGATCAATGAAAGCCGCCATCCTGGGGACACAAGTGCTCCGCTGGAACCGGCAACCGCCGCCGAAATCCCATCCCCTTGCCGCAAAACACCCAACTGACCGCGAAACGCACAATCTTTTTTGAACATTTCAAGAAGAGCCGTTGACGACAAGACGGAACGCCCCTAAATTCTCGCCCTCGCAACTGGCGTCCTGCGTGTGAAAGCACTTAACGATGACGACCAGGGGCCACCTAGCTTCGCTAGCCAGCAGGGACTCTCCAAAGAACCTGCTTAACGCTTCACACCAAGCTTCACCCGGAAGCAAGGCAAAGCAGGCAAGCAAGCAAAGCGGTCAGTACCAAGCTTCATCACTCAAGATACCTGGAAGTAAGAACGTGTCAGCCGGAGCCCACGAAGTCATTCGTATCCGTATGGAAGCATACGACCACTCTGTGCTTGACCAGAGCGCCCAGGAGATCGTTGACACTGTGAAGCGAACGCACAGCGAAGTGCACGGGCCCATCCCGTTGCCAACTCGCATTGAGCGTTACACGGTACTGAGCAGTCCCTTTGTGAATAAGAAAGCTCGTCAGCAATACGAGATCCGAACTCACAAGCGACTGATCGACATCGTCCAAGCAACTGCAAAGACGATCGAAGCGCTGAACAAGCTAAGTCTGCCAGCTGGTGTAGACATCAAGATCAAGGCTTCGGCAAGATAGTTCTTGCAGACGCCATTCGGCTCAAGTCATTGGCTTGGGCTGGAGAAAGAAACAAAGTCCCGGCAGCGATCGCCTGAGCACACGTGTTCATCTGATCAACTTCCTGCCTGGCGAACGACGACTCGAAATTAGCGACTCTCCCAAAAGTCAACGCGGTCAGTAGCCGCGAACGACGCGTGGCCCTCACGGGCCAGCTAGAGAAATCACTCTGGCGGACCAGTCGCCGGCAAAAGTCAAACAACAGGTCCGGTATTCCGTATGCACGGAAGCCGTCCCGATAACCCGCGTTAGCCTGCCTTGTCATTCATGACACCGCAAGCGACCTGTGGTTCGGGCCGGTGAGTTCAAAACCCTAGACGATACAAGCGATGAAGCGCCACGGCGAACCCGTGGTGATAGAGCTATGTCACCATCAATCCTCGGTCGCAAGATCGGCATGACTCAGATTTACCTGGAAGACGGCACCGTCGCTCCGGTAACCGTAGTGCAAGCCGGCCCGTGCAACGTGCTTCAGATTCGCAGTATGGAACGAGACGGCTACGAAGCTGTCCAGTTGGGTTTTGAAGATAAACCGCGACGTCTCGCCAGCCGCGCCGAACGCGGCCAAGTTGCCAAGCTCGATAGCAAGCGAGCCAAAGCGCAAGCTGCAGCCGGCGTTGAGCTCGTTGAAAAAGCTGATTGCGAACCGCAACGCTTCATTAAAGAGTTCCGCGGCGCAAGCGACTTGGCAGTTGGCAACCAAGTCACCGTCGATGTCTTCGAAGGCGTCACTCGCGTTGACGTCACCGGCACCAGCAAGGGCCGTGGCTTCGCCGGTGTCATGAAACGACACAACTTCTCTGGACAACGCGCCTCGCACGGTGTGAAGAAAGTCCACCGGCACGCTGGCGGTACTGGTTGCAGTGCTTCGCCAAGTCGTGTCTTCAAAGGACGCCGCATGGCGGGCCAGTACGGCAACGTCCAGGTCACAACACGAAACTTGGAACTGGTCAAGGCGATCGCAGAGGACAACCTACTGCTGATCCGCGGCTCGGTCCCAGGCCCCAACGGCGGTCTGATTTCAATCCGTCAAACGAACAAGGTGGGTTAGTCCAATGGCGACGCTATCGATCGTTAACGAATCCGGCGCTGAAGTCGGCAAATACGAAATTGACTCCGAAGCCATCGCTGACCGCATCAGCAAGCAATTGCTACACGATGCTGTTGTCATGTACCAGGCCAACGCCCGTCAGGGTAGCCACAGTGCAAAGTCACGCGGCCAGGTCAGCGGAACAAACAAAAAGCTTTACCGCCAGAAGGGCACAGGTAACGCTCGTGCCGGTAGCAAACGCACCAACGTTCGCCGCGGTGGTGGTGTTGCTCGCACGATCAAGCCACGTGATTACAGCTACCGCTTGCCAAAGAAGGCGTTGCGTTTGGCCACTCGCATGGCGATCCGCAGCAAGATCGACGACGGCGAAATGGTTGTAATCGACAGCCTGTCGTTTGACGCTCCCAAGACATCGAAGATGGCCGGCATCTTGAAGGCTTGTGGCTTGAACGCCACCACGACCTTGATCGCCACCGATGGCACTGATGTCAACGTTTACAAAAGTGGTCGCAACTTACCGGGTGTCGCTGTTCAGCCAGTGCGTCAGTTGAACGCAATCTCTGTTCTTCGCCCCAACCGCATGCTGATCACCAAAGACGCTTTGGACAAAATTAAAGACGGTTCGTTCTCTGTTTCCGAAGAGACCGAAGCCTAAGTCTTTGCCACGTCACCTCAGTTGCGTCCAACGGACCACACGAGCCTGAACCATGTCACGAATACAACCACCGCAAGCACCCGAACGCAAGATCAAGCTCGAGCCGCACCAGATTCTGTTGCGACCTCTGGTGACTGAAAAGGGTGTTCACCGCGCTACACGAAACAATCAATACGCTTTTGAAGTGCATCGCATGGCGACCAAGCCTGAGATCAAAGAAGCGGTTGAAAAGCTGTTCGACGTCAAAGTCGAAAAGGTTTGCACGCAGAACCGAAAAGGCAAATACCGCCGCACACGTCACGGTGTCGGCCGCACTTCGGACTGGCGTCGAGCCATCGTTCACTTGGACGCAGAAAGCAAGATCGACTTCTTCTAGGCCGCCACTAGAGAAGTCCTTCGGCACAGAAACAAACGTTTAAACCCCAACAACGAAGAAATCAGCGATGGGTATTCGCATTTACAAACCGACCAGCCCTGGGCGCCGAAACGCCTCGGTCAGCGACTTTAAAGAGCTGACACCGGGTTATAAGGTCGAAAAGTCGCTGTTGAAGCCAAAACGAAAAACTGGCGGACGCAACAACCAAGGCAAGATCACTTCACGTCACCGTGGTGGTGGTCACAAGCAGAAGTACCGCGTGATCGACTTTCGTCGCGTCAAAGACGGTGTGGAAGCTGTTGTGGATTCGATTCAATACGATCCCAATCGCTCCGCTCGGATCGCGTTGCTGAAGTACACCGATGGTGACAAGCGTTACATCGTTGCACCCGTTGGCCTGAAGGCTGGCGACAAGGTCATCAACGGTCCAGACGCTCCGCCAACGGTTGGCAACTGCTTGCCGCTAAAGAACATTCCACTTGGAACCACCGTCAGCTGCATCGAGATGCGGATCGGCGGCGGTGCAGTCCTGTGTCGCTCAGCTGGCACCGGGGCAACCCTGATGGCTCGTGAAGCCGATTGGGCTCAGCTTTCGCTGCCCAGCGGTGAAGTACGCCGGGTTCCCAGTCGCTGCCGAGCAACGATTGGCCAGGTCGGTAACAGCGATCACATGAATGTCGTGCTGGGTAAGGCTGGACGAGCTCGTTGGCTTGGCCGTCGCCCACACGTCCGTGGTACTGCCATGAACCCAATCGATCACCCGCACGGTGGTGGTGAAGGTCGTACCAAGGGCGGTCGTCACCCAGTGAGCCCTCAAGGTAAGAGTGCCAAGGGTGGATCAACACGTCAGAAACGTAAACCCAGCAACAGCTCGATCGTTCGCCGCCGCAAGAGCAAACGATATGGCCAGTTGAAGCTGCACTAGTAATCAGCTAAACAAAGTTCCCAGGTAGCCAAAGAACGATGAGCCGCAGTAGCAAAAAAGGGCCTTACGTCGATCCCAAACTGTATTTCAAAGTACAGAAGCAGATCGAAGAAGGCAAAAAGACGCCGATCAAAACATGGGCACGTGCCTGCACGATCGTGCCGGAATTCATCAACTTGACCTTCATGGTCCACGATGGACGCAAGCACGTTGCCGTGCAGGTGACCGAAGATATGGTCGGTCACAAGTTGGGCGAGTTCGCTCCAACGCGGACGTTCAAAGGTCACGGCGGTAGAAAGAAATAGGTTTTCACTATGTCCAGTTATGTAGCCAGCCATCGCAATGCTCGCACCAGTGCCCAAAAGGCACGTTTGGTCGCCGATTTGGTTCGCGGCCAGTACGCGGACGAAGCATTGGATACCCTGAAGTTCCAACCGCAACGAAGTGCACGGATGCTTGAAAAAGTCATTCGTAGTGCGGTTGCCAACGCCTTGGATGTCGAGCAAACCGGCGGACGCCAGTACCGAATTGAAGAGTTGGTGTTGACCGACGTTCGCGTTGACGGTGCATCGATGTTCCGTCGCATGCGACCCAAAGGCCGCGGCAGTGCACACATCATCAAGAAACGAAGCAGCCACATCAGTGTCAAAGTGACACCGATTGATGAGCTTTAACATTAGGCCCCTCGGAAACAACACAAGCAAAGAGTCGTAAACGATGGGACAAAAAGTCAACCCGATCGCGTTCCGTACCGGTGTCACCCGGGGCTGGGCAAGTCGCTGGTACGCATCCAAGCAAGACTTCGCCGATTTGTTGGTTGAAGATCGCAAACTGCGAAACTTCATCACCAACCACCCCAAGAAAAGCCAGTACAAAAGCGCCGGCATCGACCGGATCGAAATCGAACGGACACGTGACGAAGTACGCGTCATGTTGTTCGTCGCTCGACCAGGTTTGATCATCGGTAAAAAGGGGCAGGAGATTGAAATCCTCCAGGCTGAACTGCAAAACCTGATCGGACGCCGTATCAACTTGAAAGTTGAAGAAGTCGGCCGTCCGGAACTGCAAGCACAATTGGTCGCCCAAGACATCGCTCAGCAATTGCAAAAGCGATCGAGCTTCCGCCGGACCATGAAACGCTCGCTGGAACAAACCATGGACGCCGGTGCCAAAGGGATCAAGATCCAATTGGCAGGACGTCTTGGCGGGGCTGAAATGGCTCGCCGCGAAAAGCAAAGCTCGGGCTCAATTCCATTGAGCACGTTGCAAGCACGAATCGATTACGGAACGACCGAAGCGATGACGCCACAGGGGCACATCGGAATTCAGGTCTGGATTAACCAAGGTAACTACGGAGACGACAACGATGGCGCTGATGCCCAAACGGGTCAAGCATCGAAAAAGCCAAAGAGGGCGCATAAAAGGTAGTGCGACTCGAGGCAACACGGTTGTCTTCGGTGATTTCGGCCTTCAATCTTTGGATGCCGGATGGGTTAAAGCAACCACCATCGAAGCTGGTCGTATCGCTGCTCAACAATATGTCCGCGGTGAAGGCAAGCTTTACATTCGGATCTTTCCCGACAAGTCCGTGACCAGTACTCCACTGGAAACTCGGATGGGTAAAGGTAAGGGTGAGCCTGACTTCTGGGCCGCGGTTGTCAAGCCCGGAACCATCCTTTATGAGCTGGGCGGAGTCACCGAACAGCAAGCAAAGGTTTGTTTCGCACGATTGGCAAGCAAACTACCGGTGCAAGTACGATTCGTCAAACGACGCACGTTCTGAGACCGATTATTAACCGAACCACTGATTTTGTAACGAAGGCCTGGTCATGACCAGCAATACCGAACTGCGAGAAATGAGCGACGAACAGCTCCAAGCGACCGCCGATGACGCGGCTCGTGAGCTGTTCCGTTTGCGATTTGAATCACAGAGCGAGCGACTGAGCACGCCGAGTGACATGCGTAAACACCGTCGTTTGATTGCTCGGATTAAGACGATCCAGACCGAGCGAGCCAAAGCAGCAGCCAACACCACTCAAGCCGAAGCTTAAGAAAATGCCAAAACGCGTAGTTTCGGGCATCGTCACCAGCGACAAAATGGACAAGACGCGCCGCGTCGAATTCAACCGTTCGGTGAAGCACCCCAAGTATAAGAAATACATCAGCCGCCGCACCGTTTGTCACGTCCATGACGAGAACAACGAGTCCGGTGCCGGTGACCTCGTCGAGATCATTGAATCAGCACCCATCAGCAAAACCAAACGCTGGACACTGGTTCGAGTGATCGAGAAGAGCACCGACGTCGACTTGCTCGCCCTGCGGGCAGCCCGTCGAGAAGCTGAGAAAGCCGAGACTGCTGAAGACGCCAGCGAAGGCTGATTCAGCAACGCCGGAGAAGAACCGTTGAAACATTCAACTGATCTTCCCGGCTTGGCCACCAATACACAAGTATTAACCGTTTTAGGTTTAACAGTCAGCCATGATCCAACAAGAAACACGCCTTGACGTTGCCGATAACACCGGCGCCCGCGAAGTGATGTGCATCAAGGTGCTCGGCGGAAGCCGTCGACGCTTTGCCCGCCTGGGTGATGTCATCGTTTGCAGTGTCAAGAATGTCATTCCCGGTAGTGACATCAAGAAGAAGTCGATCGTGCGAGCGGTCATCGTTCGCACCAAGACTCCGGTACGACGTACCGATGGCAGCTACATCAAATTCGATAGCAACGCCGTCGTTTTGATCGACAAAGACCAGAGCCCCCGCGGAACACGGATCTTTGGTGCTGTTGGCCGCGAACTTCGCGAACGTAAATTCATGAAGATCGTTTCCTTGGCCAGCGAAGTTGTCTAAACAACTGCTTCCCGCCTGAGTCGAGACTGATCTCCAAACATTTAGAAACCGCCGCACCGTTCACACGGTCTGGCAATCCCCCAAACACAGTTCCTGTCATGTTGCTGAAAGTAGACGACGTAGTCGAGGTGATCGCCGGTGGTGACAAAGGTCATCGTGGCAAGATCCTGGTCTGCGACCGCAAGAAAAACAAAGTCGTTGTGGAAGGAGCCGGCCTGGTTCTCAAGCACGTGGCTCGCAGCCAAAAGAACACGCAGGGTGGCCGTCTTAGTAAAGAGATGCCCATTCAAGCCAGCAACGTGATGTACGTCGAACAATCGACCGGTCAAACGACACGCCTTGGCGTTCGCTACCTGGAAGATGGCTCGAAGGAGCGTTACGCAAAGAAGAGCGGTGCCTCACTCGGCAAGATCGCTCCCGCCCGCGACCGTTACAAGAAGGCGTAAGTAATATGACATACGTTCCACGACTACAAACCGCTTACGAAGAGTCGATCCGCGCCAAGCTGATCGAAGCGTACGGCTACAGCAATCCACACCAAATTCCTCGCTTGGAAAAGGTCACCCTTAACATGGGTGTCGGCCAGGCGGTGGGTGATAAGAAGGTTTTGGACTTGGCTTACGACGCCATGACCCAAATCAGTGGGCAGAAGCCCGTGACCACCTACGCTCGCAAGAGCATCGCTGGTTTCCGTTTACGTGAAGGCATGCCAATCGGCTGCATGGTCACGCTGCGTCGAGCCAAGATGTATGAATTCTTGGATCGTTTGGTTGCCTTGGTGTTGCCACGTGTTCGTGACTTTCGCGGGATCAACCGCAAAGCTTTCGACGGCAACGGCAACTACACCATGGGATTGACCGAGCAGTTGGTCTTCCCTGAGTTGAATCCCGACAAGTTCACCCGCCCGCAAGGCATGAACTTGACCTTCGTTACCTCGGCCAAAACCGACGACGAAGCCAGAACCCTATTGGAATTGTTCGGCATGCCATTCAAAGCGGCTCCCGAAAAGAGCGGTGCCGCGTAGGCGTCGTTTTACAAAACAATTTAGTTTGCATACCGTTTCACTGCTGCAACCCCAAGACAGCCCGTGGCAAGTAAATCAAAAATCGCCAAGGCGAATCGGAGTCCTAAGTTCAGTACCCGTCGCGAAAATCGATGCAAGTTCTGCGGACGACCTCGTGCGGTCTATCGCAAGTTTGGACTGTGCCGTATTTGTTTCCGCGAAAACGCCGACAAGGGTTTGATCCCCGGTGTTCGTAAGGCCAGCTGGTAGGACAACGGAGCGACAAAAAGCCATGATGACAGACCCTATTGCCGACATGTTGACCCGCATCCGAAACGCCGTTCACGTTGAACGCGCTTACGTGGATGTTCCCGCTAGCCGCGTTAAACGCGGTATTGCTGACGTGCTAAAGCGCGAAGGCTTTATCTGGGATTGGTCAGAAGTCGATGAAAAACCCGTCAACGTTTTGCGTTTAGAGCTGAAATACGGCTCCAACGGCGAACGCGTGATCCAAACGATCCGCCGCATGAGCAAACCAGGACGTCGACTGTACGCACACTGCAAAGACCTGAAACCCGTGTTGGGCGGAATGGGAATCACCATCATCAGCACCAGCAAAGGTGTGATCAGTGATCGTGAAGCTCGCCGCGAAAACGTGGGCGGCGAAGTCCTTTGCGAAATCGCCTAAACCAAACGGTTTAGCAGTCCAACAGCTTTCCCGAGTGTTTGCCTGACCACAGGCAAACTCACGCAAAGCCGACACCAAACTACACAGCCGTCAGGCAGTCCGCCTGGCTGGCAAACAAAGCAACCCACGTTTGCAATTTGCAACCACGCTTTCAGCAAGTGATCTGAAATGAGTCGTATCGGAAATAAACCAATCGAAGTTCCCGGTGGAGTGACCATCGGTGTTGCTGACGGAAAGATCACGGTCGAAGGCCCTAAGGGCAAGCTGGATTTCACGCATCGTCCGGAAGTCGCCGTCATCGTCGAAGACAATACCGTTGTCGTGAAACGAGAAGACGATTCACGCACCGCTCGTGAACTTCACGGCCTGACACGCGCCCTGGTCAACAATATGGTTGAAGGCGTGACCAAAGGCTTTGAGCGTCGTCTTGAAATCGTTGGTGTCGGTTACCTTTGCAACATTCAAGGTGACACCCTGCAGCTTCGCGTCGGCTTTGCCAACGAACTGCACCAAACGATCCCCAAGGAACTGACCGTCACTTGCCCCGACCAAACGCACATTGTCGTTCAAGGTTGTGACAAGCAACAAGTGACTCAGTTTGCCGCTGAAGTTCGCTCGCTTCGCAAGCCTGAACCTTACAAGGGCAAGGGCATTCGCTACCAAGGCGAACACGTCAAGATCAAGCCTGGTAAGAGCGCCACCAAGTAATTCGTCTGACGGCCATCATGCCGTCGACAACACCTACCGAAATAACAAAGACTTAAGCCGCGACTTTAGGACGGCATCACCATGGACAAGAACAAGAAACTTGCAAAACAACGTTTGCGTCGCCGCAATCACGTTCGCAATGTGTTGCGTGGCTCGGCCGAACGGCCTCGCCTATGCGTCCAACGGACACTGAAGCACTTTTCGGTTCAGTTGGTTGACGACTCAACAGGCCAAACGGTCGCCAGTGCCAGCACTCGTGACAAAGCCGTGCGTGATGAGATCAAGTCGGGCGGTAACTGCGATGCAGCGGCCACCGTCGGTAAAGCGATCGCCGCCAAGGCTCAAGGCATCGGTGTCACCGCAGCGAAGCTTGACCGCGGACACAACAAATACCACGGCCGCGTCAAAGCATTTGCCGACGCAGCTCGCGAAGCTGGTTTGGTCGTCTAAACACGACGCCAGTCAGCAACCTTACCTGTTTACAACAAGCTCCCTTTTAAGAAACTCACTCCATCGTTCGTGCGGCTGACCTGATTCACCACGGAAATCAAACCAGCCATCTCGATGGACCAACTGAGGGTCGGAACCATTAGTAGCGGAAGCAACCAAAATCGTCGCCGTAATTCCAAGCCAGCGGAAGAGAGAAAAGATGATGGCTTGGTCGACAACGTGGTGAAAATCAAACGTTGTGCGGCAGTTGTCAAAGGTGGACGTCGTTTCAGCTTTGCAGCAATGGTCGTCGTCGGTGATACCAAAGGACGCATCGGCTGGGGCTACGGCAAAGCCAATGAAGTTCCACCAAGCGTCCAAAAAGCCACCAAGCAAGCGACTCGCGACATGATCAACGTGCCGTTGGTCGAAGGCAGCATTCCCCACCAAGTTTGGGGCAGCTTCGGTGCAGCGAAAGTCACCCTGATTCCAGCCGGAGCTGGTACCGGGATCATCGCTGGGCAAGCAGTTCGAGCTGTTTGTGAAGCTTGCGGTATCCATGATATTCTGACCAAGTCTTACGGAACAAATAATCCCGTGACCTTGGTCAAAGCAACTGTGGCAGCATTGGCTAAACTTCGCACCAAAGAAGAAGCTGCTGCCCTGCGTGGCCTGACAGTCGAAGAACTGTCTGCCTAATCACGTTCAACACCATTGTTACATTGAGCACTGGGTTTCGTTATGAACCTAAATGACGTCCATCGCGGAATTCAAAAGAACCGCAAGCGTAAACGAATCGGTCGAGGCCCCGGTAGCGGTACCGGGAAGACTTCGGGTCGAGGTCACAAGGGACAGAAAAGTCGCAGCGGTTTCAGCCGCAAGCCTAGCTTCCAGGGCGGTGCGATGCCGATGTTCCGTCGCGTCCCCAAACGTGGTTTCAATAACCGCTGGGCCGTGACCGTCTTCGCTGTCAACGTTGGCAAGCTGAACGAACGCTTCAACGACGGCGACGAAGTCACCCTGGCAGCCATGGCGGCCAAAGACGTTGCCAAAGGAACCTTTGACGAAGTCAAGATTCTAGGCGACGGGGAACTGACCAAGAAGCTGACCGTTGCCGCTCACCGCTTCAGCAAGTCGGCCGAAGAGAAAATTACCGCTGCAGGCGGAACCGTCGTCAAGTTGGTTGCCAAGCGCACCCCTGCCGAACGTGTTGCAGCTCTGGCAAGCGAAAAAGCCTGATCGCTGGTGTTGGCACTGGCAACACCAGCGTCCTCAGCAAACCATCCAGCTCAACGCCAGTCAGCCATCGTGTGCCGTCTGGCGTTTTGTTTTGCCGGAAACTGACTCCCGACGCACCACCACAGATCGCCTGCGAGATCCAGCGGCGGCCCACCTTTTGTGGGACTCATTGGCTGCTCGCAGCTGGTGATTTTGGATGGATTCCGGTGATTTCGTTCCAGACGCCCCGTCTGGCCTCGTCATCAATCCGGCAAACCACTACATTTCGCGTGTTTGGTACAGCCTGCAAACTGCGGCGTCGGCCACTCACCTACCAGAAGGCGGAGCCTATCAGGTCCCCCACCACTTGTTCTTCACAGATGGATCGAGCGAATGCTTGAAAAACTGCGCATCATTTTCACCATTCCTGAGCTCCGCTACAAAGTCTTTTTGACGCTGGGCTTGCTGGCGATTTACCGGATCGGTTTCCACATTCCGCTGCCGATGGTGTCAGCCTCCGAATCGGGTGGCGCCTCTGACTTTCTGGAACGTGTTAGCCTGTTTGCAGCCAGTGACCTGCGCCAGTTGACCATCTTTGGTCTGGGAATCATGCCTTACATTTCGGCATCGATTATCCTGCAACTGCTCAGCACTACGGTTCCCGCGCTGGCCGAACTGAAGAAAGAAGGGCAGGCCGGTCAAAAGAAGATCAACGAATACACACGTTACCTGACCGTTGGTATCTGTGTCGTTCAGAGCTGGCTCTACCTCTCGTTCGTATTGACCACCACCGGCACAGGCGGCGAGGGTAATATCAATGCCCTGTTCCTGAACGCCGATGGGACTGGACTCGCCTTCGGGTGGCAATTGACCGCCGTGATGGTGATGACTTGCGGTAGTGTGTTCCTGATGTGGCTCGGTGAACAGATCGACGAGCACGGAATCGGCAACGGCATCAGCTTGCTGATCATGGCCGGTATTCTGGCTCAAATGCCCAAGGCTTTGTTTGAGCTCTTTGGATCCATGGAACCCAAACTGACCGGTCTTCAGGCGGGCAACTTTGGGATCGAGACACTGATTTTGCTCTGTGTTCTCTTTGTCAGCGTCGTTGTCGGGGTGGTGTTTATCACACTTGGACAGCGCAAGATCCCTACGCAGTCTGCAAAGTTCACTCGCGGGCGTCGCGTCTATGGTGGCACACGTCAGTTCTTGCCACTGCGAATCAATCAAGCTGGCGTGATGCCCATCATTTTCGCCAGTAGCTTGTTGATGATCCCCGGCTATGGTTTGGACTTCATTGCCCAAGCTTTCGACAACGACAATTCATTCGCGAAGCTACTCCGCACCATGTCGGGTCCGTTGTTGGACCAAGCATCGTTTGTGTTTAACTTGATGTACGTGGTCTTGATCTTCTTCTTCTGTTACTTCTGGACTGCGATTACCTTCAACCCGAAAGAAATCAGCGACAATCTGCGTGACAGCGGAACGTTCATTCCTGGTTACCGTCCTGGTAAACGGACGACGGATTACCTGGAAAAGGTCATGCTACGGATCACCTACGTTGGTGCTGGTTTCTTGTCGATCGTGGCAATCGTTCCGACCATCGTTTACGGTTCGCTCGGTGTTCCCTATTCGATCGCCGGTTTTTACGGCGGAACTGGATTGTTGATCGCCGTCAGTGTCGCCTTTGACCTGGTTCAAAAGATCGACGCTCACTTGGTGATGCGAAACTACCGTGGCATGCTGGAAGACGCCGGTGGCGGTGTCAGCCCAGTCGTCTGATCACGGAATAGACTTACGACAGATTTAGGTTGATACGGTGCGACTCTTATTGATCGGACCGCCAGGTGTGGGCAAGGGAACGCAAGGTCGTTTGCTTGCCCAACAACTCGGCATCCCCCATCTGTCGTCAGGCCAACTCTTGCGTGACGCACGCAACCAGTCGGCAGAGAACGAGGCCATTGCCTCGCACGTCGATAGTGGCAACTTCGCCCCGGATCAGTGGATCCTAAACCTGATGGGGCAGCGTCTAGAGCAGCCCGACTGCTCGGCGGGTTACCTGTTGGACGGATTCCCACGCACCGTGGTCCAAGCCCAGCAACTGGACGAGCATCTGCATGCCAGCGGCCAGCGTCTCGATCGCGTCGTGCAGTATTTGGCACCCGATGAAGTTCTGATTGCACGCCTGTTGCATCGTGGGACCGTCGAGGGGCGTGCGGATGACAATCAACAAGCGATCGAACAGCGTTTGGTGGATTACCAGCGTCAGACCGAACCGGTCATCGAACACTATCGCCAGCAGGGCATCGTGGTCGTCATCGAGGCCACCGCCGATCCAGAGAGCATCGCTGGGGAAACGCTGCGGCAACTGTCCATTGATCCCTGAAGTCGTTCAGCCAGGAAGATCAGCCACTGGGTTGAATCGGCCACTGGCTTCAATCGGCCACTGGGCTGGCGTCTTCGGAGTTCTTCCTCCAGCGCACCGGTTGGGACTTCCCCCGCTTCATGGTCCGCAAAGTTGGCAATTGGGGGCGGAAATCGGGTGGCAAAATGGATTTCTTCGGGTTCCCCCCGCGCCGCAAAACTTGTGCAGCTTTACAATAGTGAGTGCGCAGCGACCAGTTCGCTCAGCGGTCAGTTCGCCAGATTTCAACTCCACCCCACCGGGTTGCTAAAGAGAGATCCCATGCACAGTTCGATTCACCGTCGTGTCGCTACCGCCATGGTTGTTGGCTTGGCCAGCATCATCGTTTTCGGCGATGTCGCGTCGGCCCAGTTGTCGGCGCGTTTTGTGCAACCGCCGCGTGCCTTGACGCAGCGTCTGGGAGAAGCCGCCGAAGCGATCGACGATCAGCGGTTCAGTGATGCGATTGTCCTGCTGGGTGATCTGATGGAGCGCAAAACGTCTGACGAAGACGACCCGACGCTGCAGTCACAAGACTTCTTCCTGGAGATCTCGGACGATGAGACTCAGCACTTAAGCCAGACCGTCCAGCAACAGTGCCGAGCCATGATCGGAAACCTGCCGTCCAAGGGCTGGGAAACCTATCAGCTGCAGTTTGGTGCTCTGGCGGAGAAACTGTTTCGAGAGGCAAGCCAACAGCGTGACTGGGAAAAACTAAAAGAAGTCCGCCGCAAGTACTATCACACCGAAGCTGGCTACAAGGCATCGTTCCTGCTAGCGCAAAACGAACTTTTGCATGGACGCGCGATCTCGGCATCCATCTTGCTGGATGATGTCACCATTCATCCACGAGCGACTCGGATCTGTGGTCCAGAGCTAAAACTGTTGCACGCGGCGGCCTGTTACATGGCCGATCGCAAGTTGCCAGCGGAGGTCGCCAACCAACCGATCACCCTGACCAACGGCGAAACCATTGACGATGTTCGCGCTTGGGTCAAAGCAAACTACAGCAAGACACTGGTTACCAATCCACACACCAAGAACAACTTGCTGACCGGTTCGACCACCGAACGCAATGGCAACGGAGCTGGCGAAACACCACTGCCGAGTGAAAAGTGGAGCACCATCACGGCCACCAGCCCACAGCAAGACAAAAAGATCGATGAACTGGAAGCTGACATTCTGCGTCAGCACCAGTTGTTACCGCCAAGTTGGCTGCCGTTGCAGATCGGCGATTTGGTGCTGTATCGCAACACGGATAAAATCTGGGGCATGGAATTTGCGACCGGCCGTCGGATTTGGCCCTATCCACCCTGGCAAGACGAACAAGAGCCGTCACCCAACCAGGCTGGCAATCCACTCTTTGGTCGCACGACGATACGGAGCAACAGCCCGGCTGACCAATGGAAAATGCGTGTCTGGAATGACATGCCTCATGGCCAGATGTCCAGTGATGGCAAGGCGGTGTTCTTGATCGAAGACCTGGATGCCGTGATGCCACCGCCTCCGTCCCGGATGATAGGCATTGGTCCCATGCGAGTCACCGGCCAGCAAGGTAACACCTTGACTGCGGTCGAACTCAAAAGCGAAGGCAAACTGCTTTGGCAAATCGGCTCCAGCCCCACCATCGACAGTCCGCTCAACGGCGCGCTGTTCTTAAGTGCTCCGATCGTCGTCGAAAGATCGCTGTACACCGTGGTTGAGATCGCTGGCGACATTACGCTGGTTTGCTTGAACCCGGCGACTGGAGAATTGAACTGGCTGCAGCAATTGGCTGCCGTCGAAGGAGCCCCCTTCCTGGCCGACCAAGAACGCCGCGTTTCCGGTGCCACGCTTTCCTACAACGAAGGTGTCCTGGTATGCCCAACCGGTGCGGGTGCAACCATCGGAGTGAATTTGATTGATCGCACGCTGCGCTGGGGCAACGCTTATCCACGCCGTGCCGTCAGCTTGAACAATCGCCCCTTCACCGTCCGTCAGTCTATCCCCGATAGCTCGCATGATCGCTGGATCAACTGGGGTCCGATCATCGACCAACAGAACGTGATTCTGACTCCAGCGATCAGCGATAGCCTTCTGTGTCTCGACCTGCTTTCGGGCAAAACCCGCTTCACCAAGTCGCGCGACGGTCTGTTCTATGCCGCTGGGATCCGCGACGGACTGTTAGTGGCGGTCGGTGCGGACCGAGTCAATGGCTATGACATTCAAGATGGATCGTTCCTGTGGCGGACTGACCAAGACTTGGCCCCCGGTGATCAACAAGTCGTCGGCCGAGGGGTGTTTGGTCAAGACACTTATTTCCTGCCGCTCTCGGGGAACACCCTAGCGCAGGTCTCACTTGCAGACGGCTCGGTCATCAAACGCCAGAAAACGCAATACCCGCTGGGCAACTTGGTCGCGGTTCAAGGCAGCTTACTGTCACAGGACGCCAACCGCATCGTTCGTGCACAAGGCAAAGAAAGCTTACGCGAAACCGTTGAATTCCTGCTTCAGAAAAACCCCGACGATGTCTCATCGCTGACCGACAAAGCTCAGGTGTTGCTTGACGATGGCGACATGGTTGAAGCGCTCAAGCTTCTTGATCGGGCCCGTGAGCTAGATCCCAGTAACGCCGACGTGCTGGATACATCCATTAAAGCGTATCTCAGTCTGTTGCGGACATCGAAACGCCCATCGGCAAAGCTCTTGCAAGAGCTCGATGCCTTGATCGACATGCCGGACGATCGTCGCGAGTTCATTGCGATGCGACTGCGTTCGGCCTTGGACAGCGATGAAATCAGTACCGCAACAAAGATGATCATCGAACTATCGGATTCTGCCTCCGCATTCAATCTGCCTCGTGACCAGGGGCTGCCCAAAACACTCACCGCAGAAGAAACCTCCCAACGGGATCTTTCCTTCGATGCTTGGCTTGCAGGGAAAGCAACCGAAATTGAAGCCAAAGCCAAAGCGTCCGGCAAATCGGCTGAGGTCAACGAACTGGTCAACGCGCACTTGAATTCCACGGAAACTCAAGAGCTGACGACCACTGACCAATTGGAAACACTGGCCCGCCAGTTCGCGCCTTTCCATCCCCAACAATTGCAAACGTCGCTCGCGAAGCGTTTGCTGGCCAACCAATCGGCCCTCGGCGCTGAACGTGCCTTGATGGGACAGACTCGGGCTGACCAGTGGTTGAACACTCCCCAGCCTATCGGAACGCCCGCGCAGCTTGAATTGCTGTCCAGAATCTACAAAGACGCCGGCATGTCACCGGATGCAGATTATCTGAAATCTGTGTTAGCTGGTGATGACGCTCCAGCCAAGGTTCCAAGCCAAGTGGTCACGCGCGGCTCCTCAATACCGCTTGATATCACCCAGCCAGTGAGCGCGCGGTTCGTCAACCGTATCCGGAACATTCCGGGACAGAACTCGCTTCGCGCCACCGCCCCCAGCATCCAAGGCGGCAACTCCTATCGCGGCTGGGTCATCACCAATGACTATCTGGGAACTCGGCTTCAGGATCCCCAGGGGACAACCATTAGCATTCCTGCACCACCACGGCCGAGCAGTGATTCTTCGCAGTCCAACTGCGTGGGAGTGTTCAGCGGAGGGGCGTTTCTGTTGCAACGTGCTGGCAAGCTGTCGCTGCTAGACATGACCACCATTGCTAGCCAGCGCCGATCCGATATGTTGCGCTGGTCACAAGACTTTGCCAAAGAAGCCGGCGGCAACATCACGCGGCGCAATCGCGCGACGGTCTTTGGTGACGCACAACCACGCTACTTTGGCACCGGCGCATCAACCACGCAAGCTGAATTCCGTGTTGGCCCCATCCTGGGCGACCGAGTCATTGTGCTTAACAACAGCACGCTGTCAGCGATTGATGTCATGACCGGTGACCGAATTTGGGCTCGTTCAGGCGTTCCTTCCACCGGACATCTGCTTGTCAAAGAGGACCAGATCGCCCTCGTCACACCGTCTCAGTACGGAAACAATCTGACCGACGGAGAGGTGACCGTTTACTCCATCAGTGATGGCCAGTTGCTTGAAACTCGACCTTGGAAATATGGCGAAGTCTGGTCCGCCAACGGCAAACATGTGGTGGCCTACCAACAAGAAACCGGAGCATCGATCGCGACCGTTCGCCTGATTGAGCCACTGACGAATGAAGTGATCATCGAAATCGAAGCGCCAGTCGCCCAGCCCGTCAACGACCAAGCCGCACGCGGATTCGGACGCATCATCCAAGATCGATTCATGGTGCTGTACGACACCAATGGACGACTTGTGATCTGGGACATCATCGGCGGCAAACAGCTTTGCCAACACGAAACGGAGGCCCTGCCAGACCTGGGTTATCTTCACGTCTTGTGGATGCAAGGCCAGTTACTGGTCGTCCCTGCCGAGGAACAGCAGCCTTCGGAAACAGGCGATGGATACCTCGTGCAGCATTCCACGACGCACCAGCCAGCGCGTCGCATCTATGCGATCTCGACCACCGATGGCTCCATCAACTGGGACAAAGCCTTCGAACAAGCCTGGGGCATCACGATCCTCCAACCCTATGCCTCGCCGGTCATTCTGCTGACCAGAATGCTACGCAAGTACACCATCACGGATGTGGACAAGTACATCGACGTCAACATGCTAAGTGTCAGTGATGGTAAACAGTTGTATCTAAAGAAGGACCACAAGGTTAGCAAAACAACCAACGGGTTTGAAACCACGCAACTGGTGCGTCCTGCCCAGCAGCAAATCATTGCCAAGATAGGTGGCGAATCGGTCACATTTACCTTTGGTGAAACGCCCAAGCCTTCCGTGTTAAACCTGAACCGATAAAAGCGTTTGCCGATTCAATCCCCAACACGTCCGGCTTGGTGTATGTGCTTGCACGCACCAACCGAGTTCAAAATCTTCCAAAGCACTGGTGCGTGCAAGCTCGGCACCCTACGTCCGTGCCGAACGCCGTAGGTGTTCCATACTCACAGCCCAGGGTCGCGCAGCGCACCCTGGGTAAGCGTGGCGATCCATCTGCCGAACGCCGTAGGTGTTCTACACTCGCTGCCGAACGAACCAAGGCAAACACGGCACCCTACGTCCGTGCCGACGGTGGGGGCGTGAGCTTGTCGAAGAAATACTTTGTTTTTAAGTCGAGTGGCTTCGCCTTCACGGCTGTGAACTGCCGTTCCGGCTGGAAGCCTTTCACGGGAAGAACATCACCTGATTTGAAACACCCATACAGCACGGATCAAAGGTCCACTGGCACGCTCCATGCCTCCGTGTTTCCGTGTTTCCGCGTCTCTTTTGGGACGCTTTTATTCCGAAGCGTGGTTCTTGCGGTCCGCTTGATCGGTACTGGCAATTGCTTGAGGTGTCTTGGGCGAGAATCGATGGGCAAGGTAGGCCATTGCGAGCCCCACCACAAAACCGCTTGCATAGGTTCGCCAATGGTCTGGACCTTCAACCGCTTGAAACATGCCACTGGTGATGGTGCCACCAAAGAAGACCGCAACCAAGATTGCGACAATGATGGTCAGCGGACGGCTGTTTAAAAATCCATGCAGGATCAGGTAACCGATCATCCCAGCGCCGAGCGCGGTTGCCCCGACCTGAGTACTGGCGTCGCCCACACACCAAATCACGACTCCACTGCCAAGCCAAATCCCCGCCAGAATCCACCAGGCATTCGATCTCTGCACCAAAATCAACAGCGAACACAGGATCGCGATTGAGATGGAATTTGCGGTTAACTGGGCGTAATCGGCGTGCAACAGTGGCATGGTCACAATGCCAACCAGGCCAGACACGGTTCGCGGCGTCAACCCGAATTCCGTTAAGTTCGCTGGGACAATGCTATCGACAATCCGAACCAGCCAGAACACCAACAGCAAGATGCCGACCCAATAGGCGGCTTGCTTGACTTCACGCAAATTGACTCCAGCGATAGCGCCCACTCAGATTCACCCCCGTTAAGACCGATTCAACAACGCTGCGGGAGGCTTCACCATCGAACAGCAGCAGGTCAATGTAGTTAAACTCAGTCCCTGTCGCACCTCCCAAGATGCGGCCACAATTGGCATCATCAAGTGCCTCTTGAATCTGCTCTTCTAGATTGTACCTTGCCTCTGGCTGCTGATCAGCAGGAAAGGCTTCAGAATCGATTTGCACGTACGCCAATTCGGCACCTGTCCCGGCCATGGGATCCTCCGATAGCCGGCCGCCTTCTTCCATCAGTTCAAACAACAAACCGGGGACGCAAGTGACACCAGCAATCGTATCCCCCCGAGGCCCCTGAACTTCGGACTCAATGGCATACGCAGTAAAGGACTCCGGAGGAGGCAACTTATTCCACTGATGATAACGTTGGACGCCATCGATAAATTTGGGAAGGTCCTTTAAGCGATGAACCCGTTTGCCGTCAATCTGCTGTTCATCGAGCGGCTTCATTTCGAGGCCACCGACCCATCCTTGAGTGCCATATTCCCCCAGGACTTCATCCAACAGCAAGAACGAAAACTGCACCTGCAACTCGTGGTTAAATTGTTCGAACAAGGGATGCCAAATCACGATGTCGAACACCATGGCTTCCTCGTCAACCACCGTTTGCACTAGCATGTCATTCGCGTCAATTTGGCCAACACCATCGATTGCCAAAGAAATACCATCGACGTCATGGTTTGGTTGTCGCGACGGAAAGAACGTCCAGCCCTCGCACTGGGATTGATGTGAATGCCAGTACTCGGCCAGCAGTTGCTTGGGAACAACACCTTCACCGGACACGGTAAAGCTATGCCCGCCACCATCGCCGGGACCGAAGGCCCAGGCGAGTTCGGGCATCGTTTGGCCCATAAACTGGCCCACCTCATCAACCAAATCCGAACAATTCCCCGCTTCGATCTCAGCATAGAAACGCGGCGCAACGCCTTCGAACCAAAGCCAGAACTGATTGACTCGCTGCTTGAATGTCACGTCCATTGTTATCGGGCTCTGTCTTCGGTCGAAGGGTGATGCAATCCATTTGGAACCAAACCCGGCGTTTCGCACGCCTGATAGTAGGCAGCCAATCAAACTCGCACCAACGACGGAGAGAGATTGGCTGGCATCAGCAGGCGCAGCGAAACGTTACGCTGAGGCTGCGTTCCATTGTTGCAACATTTTCAGTGCTTCGTGCATCGTTTCGCGATCGATTTCATGCACATCGCAACTTTGTCCGATCTGTCGCAGCAGCGTGATCGTCAATCGTCCCCCCAGGTGCTGGCGAAACTCTTCCAAGCCAGCCAGCAAGCGTTCCATCGGTTCTAAATCGGGGTGCCACAAAGGTATCCCCAGACGCTTTAAGCAATCGCAAACACGATGCACATCTTCCAGGGGCAAGCCAAGCTTCAAATGCGAGTAAAAGCAATCGATCGCAACACCGATCGCGACAGCCTCACCATGCCGGACTTGATAGTTCGTCAGTGGCTCTAGCTTATGCGCCGACCAGTGTCCAAAGTCCAGCGGCCTGGCTTCTAGCATTTCAAAGGGATCGCCACCCTTGGTGATATGATCCAAATGCAATTGGCAACTGACCGCAATGGCTCGATCGACCTTCTCTTGATCACGCCGCTGAATGCGTTCGGCGTTGCGGCAGAGCCAATCAAATTCCTGAACACTCTTGAGCAAACTGACTTTGACAGACTCGCTAAAGCCGCTGCAAAAGTCGCGATCTGAAAGCGACTGCAAGACCGCCGAGTCATTGATCACTGCCCAGGGCACGCTGAAGGTACCGACCCAGTTTTTCTTGTTGAAGTAGTTGATCGCATTCTTCACTCCCACGCCACTGTCACCCTGAGCGAGTGTGGTGGTCGGAATTCGAATCAGACGAACGCCGCGATGAGCAATTGCGGTGGCGTAACCGACCGCATCCAACATCGCTCCGCCGCCGACGGCCACGACATAGCTTCGACGATCCAGGTGATGTTCATTGATCAACTGCAGAATTGATTCAACGCACTGCGAATCATTCTTGACCGCTTCGCCGCCAGCGGTCACGTACAGCTCGCGCACCAGGTTGACCCCCGGATGCTCGGTGAGCCGCTGAGCGAGCTGAGGCACGAATTCAGATGCCTCGGCAACCGGTCGCTCGGCAAGGAGCAACACGCGTGGCAAGTCATGACCGCCATGCAAGAGCTCCACTAAAACGTGAAAGTCTTGGTCTGCGACGTTGTCGGTTCGGCGCAAGCGATGAACAAACGGGACACTGAACGAGACGTCAGCATCAAAGGAAACGCTGTCGGCAGGTTTGCGAGGGCGATCCGTCAGGTGTGACTCATCCACGGTAACTTCCGAATGTCCGCTACTTCGATCGTTGGAATGTAACATCACAGCGTCCCTTCCTTCCAGCCTCGCCATAACCAACGCAACGAGTCCGGGAAGATTGCCCCGCCGTGATTGCCACTATGGCCACCGGTACCGTAGACAAATTTGTAATCGTATTTGGCGAACTGCAATGACTTGGCCATCTGCTGATTGGCAAGTGGCCAGTTCCCATGCGAGTTGTCTAAATCATTGGCGCCATCTTGCAGGAACACCCGCAACGGCTTCTTGGGGGTTTTGCGGATCAGAGCCTGATAGTCATGCCCACCACGAATGTTGGTGAAACTACCGATGTGGCTAAGGACTTTGTGAAACTGATCAGGGCGGTGCCACGCCACACTAAACGCACAAATGCCGCCCGAACTGTTTCCACAAATGGCACGCAGCTCTGGATTCTTGGTGATGCGATAATCCTTCTCTAGCGCGGGCAGAATCTCGGTTAGCAGAAACTCTGCGTAGTCGCCGTTCATGCTGTCGTATTCGACACTGCGATTGGCTGGGCGAGGTCGCCAGCCTCGTTTTTCGGGGAGCTCGCCGGTGTGCCCGGGATCGATCATGACCGCGATCGTCACCGGCATGTCGCCCTTGGCAATCAGATTGTCAAACACGATCGGCACACGGAACTCACCCGTGTTCCCTTCGAAAGCGTGGCCATCTTGAAACACCATCAACGCCGCTGGCGCCTTGCCGTCGTATTGAGCCGGCACGTAAACGCTGTAACGCCGCTTGGTTCCCGCAAACACCTTGCTGTCGGTCCACACGTGCTGTGAAACAGTGCCTTGAGGAACCGACGAATTGAGCTGTGAATCCACGCCATGTTCGTAGGGCTGTGGATGTTCCACCGTGCCGCCAGCAACCTGCTCAGCAGACTCCTGTGGGGCCTGAGCCGCTAGAGAAACAGGAAACATCACCACAGCCGCAGCACAAAACACCAGCTTGCCAAGCTGAATCCGATGCCGGCCAACGCGGAATCGCCGGGTCAACCAAGCCATTTTAGGGTGCGGAAAAAAACGCAAGACACTCATCGGTGACAACTCAAGGCGTAAGTGGAAGAGCAGGGAAGGCGGGGACTAGCAGGAGGTCGCGCGAAGCGGGCCACTGCTGCCAGGAGGGGAAATTCTCTTCCGCTATGATAGCAACCGGATCAACAATCAGCACCAGTTTCCCCCCAGCCGGGCCCGTCATTGTTCGCATTCAAGCGGAAAAACTTCCTATTTTAACCGCCCACAACGGCAACACCGGATTTCTGGCTCGCTTTCTAGGAGCTCCTAGCGAAGCGGACTTTTGCCAGCCCGGTGAATTTTGCTAAGCAGAACTTATCGACCCTAAAAAAATAGCCGCCGCGAAATGTCTTGGCGGCCGCAGTCTCACGGACGGACCCTGACCCATGAAAGCGTTGAGCTTAAAAATCGGTGCTGGTGTTGCCACCATTGCAGTCGCAACCACCCTGGCTTTACTTCTTAGAAATAGCGACGCCAACCCCGCTTCGGCCAGCAACAACCTGACGGATGATGCGACAGCAACCCTTGCCGATGGCACCGACCTCAGCAAGATCGACAACCGCCTCAAACAGGTCAGCGATGACCTGCGTGGCGATGCTTCTCACCTGAGTGGCGTCCAGGAAGACAACGCGCCCAGCGATTCGCTGTTGCCCGTGAAAGACCCAATCAAACTGGTTGCCTACACCGAAGCAACACTGGATGCCGCCACTGACGAAGCGGCAGCCGAAAACGAAGCCGCAGCAGCACCAGCTGCCGCAGCGTCTGGCATGCGTTTCCCAAGTTTCGAGAGCACCGCCAGCTCCGCCGCTGAAACCGAAGCGCCAACCAAGGCCGCTCCAGCGATCAGTTTGCCATCGACGACCGCTGCGGCTGCTCCAGCCATGCCACTTCCCGACACACTGAATCTACCGGGCTCGGTCCTTGCCGAATCGGCACCCACAGAATCTGGACCTGTAAGCCAACCAACGACTGAAACCAGTGCATCAGAAGCCGCTGCCACAGCGCCGCGCATGGTCATCCACCCAACGGTCACCATCGAGGGTCAAGCAGTGGGATCAGCGGTTGTGGGATCAGCGGTTGTCGCATCGCCCGCTGCAACTCACACCAACCCTGCTGTCTCAGCGGCAGCCAACGGCGCGCCAAGCGTTTCACTGCGTGGCCTGCCAACGGAGACCGGCGCCGCACCCGGGGCGACCAACGATTTACGTCGCGCCACTGAATCTGTCCCCGAAAACACAACAGCCACTGGATTCAGCAATCCGCAACCCGCTGCCAGTCCACGCGGTGAGGCGACGATGCGAATTCGATCGGACAGCTTGCTGCTGCCCGGAAGCCAGCCAAGCGTTGCCTCAGCAAACGCGGCACCAAACGTTGCACCAAATGGGGGCCATTCCACGCCTCAAATCACAACCAACGCGGCTGCCCAGCCTGCGGCAACACCGCAGCCTGCAGCCATCCGCACGCCGGCCTCGATGGGCTTTGTTGGCCAACCGGTTATCATTGGCCAAGACGGCACCGTCGTGAGCGCTCCCGCAGCGGCAGCGGCCAATGCAGCGGCAACCGTTGCTGAACTGCCAGCACCTGCGGCGGCGCCAGCACCTGTACCGCCACCTTCGCGATCCAGCCTGACCATGGGCACGCCAGCGATTTCACCGCCTGTTGGCCCTCCTGCAACAGCAGCCACGGCAACTCAAGGCGTCGCGATCCCTGCTCGCACGATCGGTTTTCGCACCGGACAAAACACACAACCCGCCGTCGGCCCAGCAGCAGAGATCGCAGCCCTGCCTGCGGCGGCTTCACTGCCTGCGTCGGAAAGCATTCAGACGCCTGCCCCCGCGGCGCTCTCCACCGCCAATGAACTTGCTGGAAACAGCGCTGCAGCGACGGCACTGCCAGCGACGGCGACATTCTCTACACCGACGATGCCGGCTTCCGCCACGCCACGCAGCGTGGACTTGCAGGCCCAGCCCACACCTGCTGTCCCCGTTACCGTGGGACCAACCA
Organism: Stieleria bergensis; assembly: GCA_007745635.1. Taxonomy (GTDB): domain Bacteria; phylum Planctomycetota; class Planctomycetia; order Pirellulales; family Pirellulaceae; genus Stieleria; species Stieleria bergensis. The sequence goes on along the minus strand of CP036272.1, from coordinate 1,730,227 downwards.
TGGCGGCTCCAGGCGACCGTTACCTGGACGGCCCCCAAAGCCCCTCGGTTGTCATCGAGAAACGCGCCCCGCAAGAAGTCAAGGTTGGCAAAGCCGCCAGCTTCCTGATTCAAGTCCGCAACGTCGGCAAATCCAAAGCCCTCAATGTGCGTGTCCATGATCGCGTCCCAGCCGGCATGACGCTGACCGACGCGACCCCCACCCCGAACCCCAATACAAGCGATGAACTTGTCTGGGAACTCGGTGACTTGGAACCCAACCAAGAACGCACCATTACGATGCAATTGCGTCCAGACCAAGAAGGTGAACTGGGCAGCGTTGCTCGCGTCACCTTTCAGGCAGCGGCCTCGGTACGCACCATCAGCACTCGGCCCGCTCTGAAAGTTTCACAGCGTGCTCCAGAAAAAGTCCTGATCGGCCAACAGCTTGAAATCGAACTCGAAGTCAGCAACCCTGGAACCGGCGAAGCCACAGGCGTTGTGCTTCAAGAAGACGTGCCAGAAGGCCTCAATCACCCGGCGGGCAAACAGCTGGACAACTTCCTGGGCACCCTGGGTCCCGGTCAAACGCGTCGCCAGTTGCTGCGCATGCGAGCGGTCAAACCCGGCATTGTGCAAAACAAGATCCATGTCAAAGGAGACGATGGCTTGGACGCGACTCACACGGTTGCCGTCGAAGTGGTGGCCCCAGAATTGAAGGCTACTCTGACGGGCCCCACCAAACGATTCCTCGAACGCCAGGCCACCTATCACCTCGAAATCGCCAACACCGGCACCGCCGATGCAACCAACGTCGAACTAAGCGTGCAACTGGATCGTGGATTCACGTTCATCAAAACAGACTTTGAAGGCCAGTATGATGCTGCCCGACACGCCGTGTTCTGGTCACTGCCGGTTCTGCCAATTGGGCAAATCGGCCGCGTCCCATTAACACTGTTACCGGTACAGGAAGGCAATCGCATCCTGAAGACCCAAGCAGTCGCGGATCTGAACATTTCGACGGAGCACGAAACCAAGGTGAATGTCGACGCGCTTGCCGAATTGACCTTTTCGATCGCAGATAGCGCCGACCCGATCGAAGTCGGTGGCGAGTCCACGTTCGAAATTCGCGTCGCCAACACCGGATCACGTGATGACACCAATGTCAACATTGCCGTTCAATTGCCGCCGGGAATGGAGTTGCTTGAGCAAGCAAACTTCACACCGCAAGGCAACGGCGTGGTGGCCTTCCCAACTCGGGGACTGCTCAAAGCGAACGAGGAAATTGTGCTTCGCTTCCGAGCCCGTGGTGCCGCACCGGGTAGTCACTTGGTCAAAGCGATCGTGACCAGCGACCAAAACGACGTCCCGGTGACCAAAGAAGAAAGCATCAAGGTCTACGCAGACCAGTAATCCAAGCAAGAGCGGCGTCCTGGCCGCTTGGTACAGAGAAAAGCGGCGTTTTGGCCGCTTCTAATCTGACGACTGAGCCGTTTCGGTCAACACGACTTGGTCACCGACCAGTTTGCCGCGGCCGCGAGACGGATCCGAACCGCTCTCCTCGCCACCTTCGACACGCTGATGTGTTGGAACCACCACACCACAGCTGACGACAAACTGAATGGCTTCATCAACGCTGATGTCGATGTCGTAGGTGTCTTTTCGTTTGATGCTGATGGTGAAGCCAGTCATGGGTGCGGGGCTGGTAGGCATCAAGACGCTGATCATTTGCTCGCCATCATTCAGGTCAGCAAGCTGTCGCATGCTGCTGCCGGTGACGAAGCCGATCGACCACAGTCCCTTGCTGGGATACTGCACCGCAACCACGTTATTGAATTCAATCTGCCGTTCGCTAAAGGCAAAGTCCGTGACCTGTTTCACGCTCCCATAGACTTTGCTAATCACTGGAATTCGCAGGATGGCGGCATCGAAACCGCGCAAGAACCAGCGCCCGATACCGAACGTGAATAGCCGACCCAAGAAGTACAGGATCGTCAAAAAGACAATCAGGAACACCGGCAAGACGCGCGATCGAGGCATCACCTCCATCATCACATAGCGTCTCCAGTAGTTCTTCGCAGAGTCCAGCTCCGGAGCATCGGGCCCGAAGTACTCCGGACGACTGTCCACAACCTCGACCACCTGTAGCGGTAAATACTTCCCACCTGGCCCCATGGTGTAGGTGACGCCCTCGTAATTGAAGCGTCCGTTGCCCTCAGACAGCGAATCCTCAGGGACCGAATCCAAGATCCCCTCGTTCCACTCGTAATAGGCCAGGGTGATCCAACGCGTGGTGCTTTCGACCGGCCGCAAAAGATACGTTTCGACGGTCGCCCAAGCCCAAAGAATGACCACGATCGTCAGCAACAGTGGTAAGATCACTGCCAAACCGCGCAGCAGCAGACCGCGAACGGTCAATGGATTGGCTGGTGAAGATTGCGCATTCACGTGGAATTAACCGTTGAAGCGTAGTGTCATGACGAGGTCAGCGAGTGTCGCTAGACTCCATCATCCAATAACTTTGTTAACCGACAAGTCCTTTACTGGAACAATTGTCACTGTAGACGACGCGCCGTGGCGCTCTAGCCGTCAAAACATGGGATTTGCCAAAACCGCTAATCCTGCCCAGCTTACCCAATAAAATCAGTCTAGTTCATCGGGCAAACAACTGGCAAACTCGCCAATGTTTGCCGATTGCGAACGATTCTAAACACTCAATCATTGCCAAATCGTCACAAACCTCGCAACTCAACCCTTTCGCGTTGCCTGGCACGGGCACTGCGTTGCTTGGCAGCCTGACCGTATGGCGTCACGCCGCCCTGGCTGCGACGGCCACTGTGACCTGAGCTGCCCCGGCCCGCTTTAACACACCAGCGACTTCATTCAGCGTGGCACCGGTGGTCATGACATCATCAACAACCAACACATGCTTGCCCGCGACAATCGCTGCGGTTCCACCGAGCCGATGACGCAGCCAGGAAGAAGGAATCGATCGATTCAGCCAGGGACGCCGGGGAGCAAAGGCACCGCGAACATTCTGTGCTCGCTCCGTTTCACTCAGCCAAGCCTGCTTTTTGACCACCCGAGTGGTTCGCAGCAAGTTAACCCGACACAGATCCGGCCAACGGCGCGTCAAGACAGAGTGAACCGCACGCGCGAGCGCTTGAGCACCGCCGCCGCCACGCGTCATTCGCCGCGAGAAATGCGACGGCACCCAACCAATCAGATCCGGAGCCGCATCCGTGTCCGCGACCGGGCAGGACTGACGAAGCCAGGTGTCATCAGCTAGCAAGCGCCAGCCAAGACGCTTTCCAAGCGTTTCCGCCAGGGGGACCGCCTGTCCAAATTTTGCCGCCACAATCGCTTGCCGCACTAAACCATCGTATCTCCACACCGACAAGCAACGATCGTAATGCAAGGTCTGATCACGACACTCCAGACAACCGCTGGCCGCTGAATCGGCCACAGGGCTGGCCAATGAAGCTCCGGCCAATGAAGCTCCGGCCAATGAAGCTCCGGCCAATGAAGCTCCGGCCAATGAAGCTCCGGCCAATGAAGCTCCGGCCAATGAAGCTCCCGCCCCCGGCAGCCCGCAGCGAGAACAGACTTGTGACGTGTGGCAACGACTGATTTCAAGTTGACGAAAACAGCTGTCGCACAGCTCCATCCCGACCATCACGCTGTGGTCACAAAGTCGGCAGGTTGGCGGCCAAAACAGAGTCATGCAGTGACGTCGCCAAGACGGCGAGTGATCGAATCGCGGGGAATCGAGTCGCTGTCTGGCCAAATGAGCCAGCTCACTCGGCCCGGGACTCCTTTCGCCGCCCTGGCCGGACAGAGTGTCCAGTGAAGTGGGATTGCCGACGGGTGCGTCCAGCGCTAGAGGGCCAATCACCGTCTCAGGTTCCGCCGTTGACGCCATTGCAAGGTGTTTCCCCGTGTTTCTCGGCGATCCCGTGTTTCTGGACGATCCCGTGTTTCTGGACGATCCCGCAGAGGACGAATTCGGCAGACTAGTGGCGGCTGAGGGCATCAATCAACAGACCTGAACGGAAAAAGGGAAACAAAGTCGCATGAAATTTTTTTTCCTGCGAACCTATTCTCGTGCCCCCTGTCTGTACGATCAACAAGGGGAGGGAACCCGGTGAAACCACACGGGAATGAATGTCCCAGTCGTTAAGCCGACGAATTTCGCTGGCCTCCAATGGCACCACCAGTTACTGTATTTTATACGGGAACTTGATGGCTTTGGTGACAAGATCGTTTGCCTTGCGGCGAACACACTTGTACATCGAAACCTTGTTAGACGAGAAAGCTTGTCTGACCACAGACCCCGTCTGGCGATTTTTCTTCCTAAGAAAGCCAGACTTTATCGTTCGCTAACTGAGTATTGGATTCAGTATTCGCGAACAATCGATTTCATCTTTTTTCCACACCGCACCCATGATGGGGCCGGGAGGATTGAAAATGCGTATTCAACGAATCATCGCCGTAGTCGCACGAAACTTAAATAACGTCGTGGCTGTACGTGAACTGATTGATGTTGTTGCTACACGCGCACCTTTCAATCTCCATCTCTGTACGGCCCATGTTTCAAGTGGAGGCTATCCCAGTTCCAGCTACCAACCGGCATCAAGCATGCCCGAGTTTATGAGCTGGCAACCGGAGACAGGCACAGCCACAACGGCCCGCGGCGTCGGCCATTGCATGCATCGCCTAGCAGACCAGCTAGGCAAACGCTGTAAACCGACGCTCGATCGACTGGGATTCATTCCCGCCGATCCAGGCGCCAGAGGGTTGCAACGCGAACGACAAAACGCGTTAGCCCAGCAGGATCGCTAAGCAGGCAGTTTGCCACACGCTTTTTGCGAACCATTGCCGGAAACCTCTGAGGCGCCAGTTGCTTGGCCAGCCTAGCTGTGCCGCTGCAACTGGCATCGATCTCAACGATCGGCCTTAGCAGTTTTCAACCTTGACGATGACTGCGCAGTTTTCAACCTGCAATCCGTCAACGTCGACTCGACAGACCGCCCAACCAGGCCCTGTCACGGTTGTTCCGGCCGCCATCGTTTGACCCTTGCTCCAGCTCCTGAAGCAACCAAACGCTGCACTTGAAACAGACCTTGCTCACTGCCAGAACATCATTTGGTGTCTTGCAGCCGAGCAACTGATACGTCCACAACAACCAAGCGACTTGTTCTGCTTGTTGCGGTGTGCCCAACCGAGCCAACGCCACGGCCACCGAACATCAGCAGTCGCCAACGTTCCGAGTCCTGCATTCTCCCGTCGCAAATCAAAAGGATGCGACCTCGCAGGCCTGGAGAGGAATCACCACGATGGATACTAACAGCGCTGGATTGGAAATGACCGAATTGACCGTTGCTCAATTGGTCGTCCTGGCACAAGACAACGATCGAGAGGCCTTCGGTGAATTGTTTCAACGCTATCGACCAGCAATCGTTGCCGGTGCGATGAATCGAGTTCGCAACGCCGATGAAGCCGATGAATTAGCACAAGATGTGTTCATTCAAGCGATGCAAAAGATCGGCCAACTGCGAACCCCCGAAGCGTTTGGGGGCTGGTTGCGACAAATCGTTCACCGCATGGCGATCAACCGAGTGACTCGAAACCGAGGTGCGGTGAGCTGTGACCCCGAAACCCTGGAAGCCACTTGCGCAAGCGACTTGTCGCCCGACCAAGTGGTCTCCGATCAAGAACGGGCCGAAGCGGTTCGCGACAGCATCGATCAGCTTTGCGACTTGGATCAAGAAACCTTGACTGCGTTTTACTTGCGAGGTCAAACCTTGATCGAGATGAGCAATCAGTTTGATGCACCGATCGGAACCATCAAGCGTCGCCTGCACGTCGCTCGAAAGCGATTGGCGCAGCGCATGGATTCGCTGCAAGCAGCCGTCTGATTGACCACGGAGCAAACAACACGTTTTCTTTCGCAGGGCACGTCCACAGGGCGTGCCCTGTTTTTGTTTGCAAGCACGGCACCCTAAGAAGCGGCGCGCTTCGGCATCGTCGATGCTGTGTCTCTACATCTAGATTGTCTCTGGATTGCTGCGCTGATCACAGACGATCCAATTGGACCCCCTGTGGCCCTTCTGACGGGGCAACCAGATTATCGGCTCATGTGTGCTTGCCATGAACAGTGTGCGTCCTATGTCTTTATGAGCGAAGAAGATGTCTGGCATTCAACGGATGCCCGTGCTGGCTAGCTGACTGGCTGGCTTTCTGATCAGCACCGTCATCGATCGCTGGCGCTACGAAGATTAATCAACGAAGGAATCACAGCATGCAAACAACAGAAACCACTCATCCTTCTGCTGCGGGAACGCTCACGGCACTCAATGGCTTACACAATTTGCTGGACGCTGTTCTAACGACGATCGGTTCGGCGCCGGCCAGCGAGTCCCCAGAGCTGCCATCGATCTCGGAAAGCTCCGGCACGTCGGTAGAGCCATGCGGTTCGAAGGATTCAGCACCGTGGATTCTCTGCATCGAAAATGACGATGACTTTGCCAAGATCCTGCAGGTGCGGGTCAATGAATTTGGTTGGCAAATGCTGAACGTCAAAGAGGCCAGGGCAGGGGGCCAGCAGCGCTTCATTGATGCGCCTTCGGCGATTTTATTGGACTATGAATTGCCTGACGGCAATGGCGATGACCTCTTACGTCGACTCAGGGAATCGAAATCCACGGCGGAGATCCCAGTGATTGTGGTCAGTGGCTGTCATGACGTGTCGGTTCGTCGACAGATGCAAGCCTTGGGCGCCACCGACTTTGTTGGCAAGCCGGTCAATTGGGATCAACTGCGGCGTGCCATCGAACGCCGCATGCCGGTCGCGGCCACATGATCGCGCCCCGGCGACACACCCCGGCGACACACTGGGCGACACTTCGACGGGTGTCCCGTTCGGGAAACCGCCCCCATCGTCAAGCCCTGTCAGCCCAGCGCGTGATGACGACCAGCAACGGGTCGCGGTTTGCCCCTCTTTCTTGGTGCAAGCCGCTGTTGCATAATGTGGCAATCAGGTGGGCGAAACGCCGCCTCCTGGAATGAAACTTCACCCAACTTACTGGAACTTGTCACCATGACACAAACTGGCGTAATCACCTTTAAAAGCAATCCGATGACCTTGGCTGGTAGCGCGTTGGAGGTCGGCAAACCGGCCCCGGCCTTCGAATTGCACTATGCCGACGCTGGTATCCAGACCCTGACCCTGGATGATCTGAAAGGCAAGCCGACGCTGTTAAGCATTGTGCCCAGCCTTGACACCGGCGTCTGCGCAATCCAAACCAAGAAATTCAACGAGGAACTGGCTTCCTTGGGTGATCAAATCAACGCGGTCACCATCAGCCGCGACCTGCCATTCGCACAAGCTCGCTTCTGTGGTGCAGAAAATATCGAAATGCGCACGGCCAGCGATTATCAAACGCATGCCTTTGGCGCAGACTATGGAATGACGATCGAAGAGCTTAAACTGCTCACGCGGGCCGTCATCGTCCTGAATGCCGACGGTGAAGTGGCTCACATTGAAATCGTCCCCGAAGTCACCGACGAACCCGACTACGCCACCGCGATGGCTGCGCTGCGAATGCTGGTCTAACCTGCTGGACACCAAACGGGTTTCCTGCCTGCAGGATCTCAGTTTGCTGGTTTCCAACCGACCGGTTCGCTTTGTCTGACTCGCGAGGCCAGCCTCTTTGGGCGAACCTACTCATGAATGATCCGCAAGCATCATCAAGCGACAACGATCTGCCCATCGTTGTCGCTGCTCTGTACCGTTTTGTCAGCCTGCCCCAGTACGAGTCACTCCGCAGTGGATTGCAGCAGGCCTTGGCTGACAACGACATCAAAGGCTCGTTGCTGTTAGCCGCCGAGGGGATCAACGGAACGGTCGCCGGTTCCCGTCAAGGCATCGATGCGGTGCTTGAGCACTTGAACGCAATCCCTGAGTTTGCGGGTTTGGATGTCAAAGAATCCAATTGTGCAGAGCAACCGTTTCGCCGCACGCGCGTCAAGCTAAAACGCGAAATCGTCACGATGGGTGTTGAAGGCATTGATCCCAAACAAGTCGTCGGCACTTATGTCGATCCGGAGAACTGGAACGAATTGATCTCCGATCCGGAGGTGATCCTGATTGACACTCGTAACGATTACGAAGTTGCGATTGGCACCTTTGAAGGCGCCGTGAATCCGGAAACAGAATCGTTTCGCGAGTTTCCTGAATACGTCGACCACCATTTGGATCCTGAAAAGCATTCCAAAGTCGCCATGTTTTGCACCGGCGGCATTCGCTGCGAAAAATCCACCGCCTTGCTCAAGCAAAAGGGTTTCCAGGAGGTGTATCACCTCAAGGGCGGCATCCTCAAGTATTTGGAAACCGTTCCTGAAGCGGACTCTAAATGGCAAGGCGATTGCTTCGTCTTTGACCAGCGCGTTTCCGTTGGCCATGGTGTCCAAGAAAGCGGACACGTGATGTGCTTTGCCTGTGGCTGGCCCGTCAGCGAAGCGGACCAACAACACAAAGACTTCGAAGCCGGCGTGCACTGTCCCAATTGCGTGAACGAAATCTCAGAAGAACGCAAACGCCGCTTTGCCGAACGACAAGCCATGTGGGAAAAGCAAGGCTTGACCAGCCCTGGAAAGACCCTCAAGGACTGCTAACACGGCATCCACACCACCGCGACACCTATCCCAGCGCGTGTGTTGAAACGATGGCCCAGTTGAAACGATGGCCCAGTTGAAACGATGGCCCAGTTGAAACGATGGCCCAGCGGACCGGCGCGTGAACAGGAAACGAATCCCAGTCGCCTCGGGCTTGCCTTCCCAGCGTTTGATCCCATCAGCAAGCTGCCTCAGGCCGTTGGATGCCGCTTCCACTGGCGCCAGCCGGATAATCGTTGATTCCTACCAGATCGACAAACTGATTCCTGGCATTCATGACACATTGGTCTAGTCTTCCCCCATAGCGACCGATTTCAAACGGGTGTGGATGACTGCAGACCGCCAACTCACGGCAACCGATCGCTCGCCACGCCCTTCCAACACACTTTGAGACCACGCCAGATAGACAACGATGAGCAAGCCGATTTCGGGGATCCTAACCCCCAACATCACCCCTGTCGACAGCGCCGGACGAATCGACGAGGACACCTTACGCCGCTACATTGACTGGTTGATTGAAAAAGGGGTGGACGGTCTGTACCCCAACGGCAGCACCGGTGAATTCGTCCGCTTCACTCCCCAAGAACGACGCCGCATTGTTCAAGTCGTCGTCGAGCAAGCCGCTGGCCGAGTGCCGATTCTGGCTGGGGCTGCCGAAGCCAACGCGCAAGAAACCATCGAGGCCTGCGACCACTATGGCGCGATGGGCGTCCGTGCGGTGGCCATTGTCGCGCCGTTCTACTATCGGCTTTCTGATCAAGGTGTGTATGCGTACTTCCGCGAGATCGCCGATCGCGTCTCGGTGGACGTCACGCTGTACAACATTCCGCTCTTCGCGTCACCGATTTCGGTGGACACCGTGGTTCGTTTAGCAGCCGAATGCCCTCGCGTGGTGGGCATTAAAGACAGCTCGGGTGACCTGCCCAACATGATGCGGATGATTTCCCAGATCCGTCCGATGCGTCCTGACTTTTGCTTCTTAACTGGCTGGGATGCTGCTTTGGTTCCCATGCTGGTTGCTGGAGCAAACGGCGGCACCAACGCAACCAGCGGTGTTGTCCCCGAATTAACCCGCGCGATCCACCGCAGCGTGCTGGATGGGGACATCAAGAAAGCGATGCGGCTACAGTATCAACTGCTGCCCCTGTTTGATGCGATGATCAGTGTTGGCGAATTCCCAGAAGGCTTCCGCGCCGGGGCCAGATCTCGGGGCTGGGACCTCGGCCCAGGACGTGTCCCACTTTCAGATCATCAATTGGACGCGATTCAATCCGCACAGCGCCAAATCGACGACCTGCTTTACAGCTACGTCGACGAGCACAGCGAAACCGCGTCCAACGATGCGGTCGACAAGATTGTGCAACAAGTCATCGCACAGCTCCAGTCACAACAGTAGCCAGTCACAACAGTAGCCAGTCACAGCAGTAGCCAGTCACAACAGTAGTCGGGGCGTTTGCAACGCCGGCAGCGGAGGTGAACCTGATGACACGACTGGCAAGTTTACTGATGATCGCTTGCCTATCCGCTGCCATCGGCGCTGACGAACCGGCCACAGCACCGCAAACTCCATCGCCATCAGCTGGACAGCCACTGCCAGCTTGGCGCGTCGAAGACGCTGCAGTCCGCTCGGGCAATCAAGCCATCAAGTTGATGGAACGACAGCTCACCGAGAGCAGTGGCGTCGCGTTTTCGCGCCGCAAACCGAATCGCATTTGGTCTCACAACGATTCTGGCGGACGTGCTCGGCTGTTTTGCTTCGACCATCGCGGCCAGGCGACCGGATCGGTGACACTGGCCGGCGTGCGGGCGGTCGACTGGGAAGCCATGGACTGTTTCCAAGTCAACGGACGGCCGTATCTCATGGCGGCCGATGTGGGTGACAACGATCGTCGTCGCAGCGGAGTGACGCTGTACGTGTTCTCGGAACCCGATCCGGACCGGCATCAGCACGTCAATGCAATCCTGCAAATCAACCTGACCTACCAGGGCGGAGCGACAAACTGCGAAGCGGTTGCCGTAGATGTCAGCGGCAAACAGATCTTGCTCCTTAGCAAGTCACCGCTGCTGAGCTCACTGCACCGCATCGAGTTGCCAGCGACGGAACAGATCGAGCGGCACATCCAGCAACCCGGCCTGCATCAGTTGGCGATGGAAAGCAAATGGCTCGCTGCGGTGCCGTTGCCGCTGGTGACCGGGATGGACATCTGCCCCAAGACAGGCGACATTTGGGCCTGTAACTATTTGCATGCGATCCGGTTCGCAAAGCTGCCAGAGAAATCGGTAGCTGTGCAAATCCAGCAAAGCCCCGAAATGATCTCGCTGCCGCGACTAAAACAGGTCGAAGCGATTGCCATCGACCAACAGGGGCGAGCCTGGGTGACATCCGAAGGCAGCCCAACACCTCTGCGGCGGGTCGTTCGGCAGAAACCACGTCCCCAGCGGATCGACACCACTCCATGACTGGCAACTCATCATCCGCCGCCGAATCATCGCCCCAGCAACTGCTGGCAGATTATCGCGCCATGAAAGCGCGCCCTGGTGGGACGATCGAGCAGCCTGAGTTCTTCATTGCTGAAGGCAAGTTCATCGTTGAGCGACTGTTGCTGTCCCGGCATCGGGTTCGCTCGGTGATTGTTCAGCAAGGCCGCAGTCTCGAAGTGCTTGGACAGATCCCCGCAAACGTCCCGGTGTTTGAACTTAGCAAGTCAGAGATTCAGGAAATCAGCGGGTTTGATTTCCACCGTGGCTACTTGGCCAGTGCCGATCGCGAACCATTGAAAACCTGCCAGGCGTTCGAGCCCGACTCCGTTTCGCTGGGGCTACTGGGAATCACTGACATGGAAAACATGGGGACACTGTTGCGCACCGCGGCGGGATTGGGCATTCGCCAAGTCGTGTTTGACAAAGCGAGCGCGGATCCATTTTCGCGACGCGTGATCCGAGTCAGCATGGGCGCGACCCTTGCCATGCGATTGATTCGCTGCCAAGATGTGATCGAAGATTTGCAAACCATCCACGGGCGGGGCGTGCAGACCATTGCGGCAGCGATTGGGCCGCAGACATCACCACTGCATCGAGTCAACCTGAGTGATCAACCGAAACTGATCTTGCTTGGCAATGAAGCCCAGGGGCTAAGCGAGCGCGTTCAGCAGGCTTGCCAACATCGCGTCGAAATTGCCATGTCACCGCTGGAATTGAACACCGCCAACGGGGAACTGGCGGTCGATAGTTTTAACGTTGCCGTCGCTGGCGGGATCATGATGCACTGGTTGACGCGGCCCGACAATCCATCCCATTGACATCCGCCGAGCAGCCAAGCTGGCGGTTCAATCATCCAACACCTACACAAGTGTTTATCAATGTCATTGCTAATCATGCTGATTTCTGCCGGAGCGATTATTGTTCTGGTCAAGTACGGTCTACTGAAAGGCATTGACCATGTGTCCGAAGCATTGAACCTGTCCGTCAAGACACGCGGCAAACTGACCGGTTACGCCACCAGTGTTCCCGAATTGGTTTGCCTGGTTGCAGCCGGCTTACATGGCGTTTGGGAAGCCGGCCTGTGGAACATCGCCAGCAGTAACATTATCAACGTCGTGTTACTGATCATGGCTGGAATTCGTTACCGGCAACTCCATGAACTGTTGCACTGGCGATTCTTTGACGAACTGTTCTTTGCTGGGCTGGCGATCTTAACGCCGATTGGCTTGATGCACTTTGGCCTTGAAACGCAGTGGTACCTGGTTCCACTGCTGCTGGGGTTGTTTGTGTTCTATCAGTGGATGGACGCCAAGGCCAACAAGAAAACAGGAGAAGAAGAGCATCCAGCGGGCGGCAATCTGCCGCTGGGCATCATCCTGATGATCACGGTCCTGGTAGCCATCGTGGTCGTCGGAACGTTCCTGGGAGATGCCACCGCGGCGGTTGTCAACGAAATGAATCTGCGACCGGCGCTGGCCGGGTGGATCCTTGGTTTTGCCACCAGTATTCCAGAGATGATCACGTTTTTTGCCGTCTACGGGGCAGCCAAGAAGGAAGGCAAACTGGACGGCCTGGACGACACTCAGGAAGCACTGGACAACCTGACCGGCTCCAACATGTCCAACCTCGGGTTTGTCTATCCGGTGGGGCTGGCGGTTTACCTTGTCGCGTTCAAACTGTTCGGCTCTTAAGCAAAACGCCCAGCAGGGGCGCCAAAGCGAAGTCCAGCGAACGAGGCATCAGGACATTTCAACCAGCGAGCAGAGCAAGGGAAAGCAGAGCTGAGTAAGGGAAAGCAGAGCAAGCGAAAGCAGGCTGCGGCGTGGCTGATTGGCTTGTTCGCCAGGCTGCGTGATCCCCTATGCCATCGCCCCAGCAGATCGCGTATACTGAGAGCGAAACCTGAACGCCATCTTGCCTTTGACTTCGGTGATCGATCATGCAGTTGCATTGCCTGGGAACCGCAGGCTATCACCCTAACGAGACCCGGCACACGAGCTGTTACTTCCTGCCCAGCGAAGGCATCATCCTGGATGCTGGAACAGGTTTATTTCGCGTTCGAGACTTCATCCAGACCGAGACGCTGGACATCATTCTCAGCCATGCTCACCTGGACCACATTGCGGGCCTGACCTTCCTGCTGGACGTCCTTTACGAGAAAAACGTCCGCCGCCTGCGAATATGGGGACAGTCTAAAAAACTTGATGCGATCCGCGCGCACCTGTTCTCCGAGCTGATCTTTCCCGTGGGCCTGGAGCACCTAGACTTGGACTTGCAGTGGCGAGCCCTGGATGAGTTGACAGAGATTCAACTGGGCGACTGCAACGTTGACTGGCGAGCCCAGCAACACCCTGGTGGCTCACTGGGGTTCCGACTGCAGTGGACCGGCGGGTGCAAGCTGATGTACTTGACCGACACCGTTGGCAGCACCGAGACAGCGTTTTTGGACTGGGCGAGCGGAGCCAACCTGATGCTGCATGAATGCTACTTTGCCAACAAGCTTGCCAAGTGGGCCGAGACCACCGGACACACCTGGTCGGACAGGCTCGTTGAGATCATTCAGGGGACGGCGGCTCAGCACGTGTTGATCACGCATCTCAATCCGCTGGACCCGCACCCCGAAGCGATCGTTAATGAGGTCGCCACGGGATTGGACGCTCTGGGGGTGGACGCTCTGGGGGTGGACGCTGTGGAACTGGGTGCTGTGGAACTGGGTGCTGTGGAACTGGGTGCTGTGGAACTGGGTGCTGTGGGATTGGCCAGGAGCCAAGGCCAGAACGGGCTGGAGGCCAGGGTGAAACTGACGCTGGCAGAAGATCATTTGGTGGTGCCCGTCTCGGGTCCCGCCTCGCCTGCTGGCGGAGACATCCCGTGATCGAGCGGTCAGGCGAACGCGGGCGGCCACTGGAGAGCGGGGCAACAGCGGCAATCAGCCTGCGACACGTCAGGCTTCCACCAATCGGCAGGCGAACAAAGGCTGGTTCGGTGGACAAACGCGCGAACTCGCCACCGCCGACAGGAGTCATTCGCAGAGATTGTTTAGCCGAGTGAGCGATGGAACTGTTTTTTTGCGGCTAGAATTGCCACCATTTTACGCATTCCGCTGGAAATTGATCGCTGAACCGGTCAATTCCACCTTGCCGCATGCAGATCGATTGCTAAACTCTGCCCTCTCCCAGCAGCAGCTTTTTTAAGATGTTGTTGGGAAGCTGTCAGGTGACGCGGTCAAAATGCCGATCACAGGGCAGTCCCGTTGTGGAAACCGTTGCAAAGACATGGCACGGCGAAGGCGAGGTTGCGACCGACAAGTTGTGACCTCAGCGATCGTCAAACCGGTCACGTGCGGTCGAATGGCCAGCGTAGCTCAGTTGGCAGAGCAGCTGATTTGTAATCAGCCGGTCGTGGGTTCGAATCCCTCCGCTGGCTCTGGCATCGACAGCATCACCATCGATTGGATGAGGATGCGGCGTCAGGTTGATTCACCGGCCACAACAACAAACAACTTCTGGGGGTTTGCCCGAGTGGTTAAAGGGGGCGGACTGTAAATCCGCTGGCTACGCCTACATTGGTTCGAATCCAATAGCCCCCACTAGAAGTCAATTCGCAGCCATCCTTGCATCGCCTGAAGCCATTGAGGCGGATCGATCCAAGGGCGTTCATGCGGGTGTAGCACAATGGTAGTGCAGCAGCCTTCCAAGCTGAATACGAGGGTTCGATTCCCTTCACCCGCTCTGCCGATTGCTGCTGTAGCTCAGTGGTAGAGCACTTCCTTGGTAAGGAAGAGGTCATGGGTTCAAGTCCCATCAGCAGCTTGTCGATTCGCCGACTGGTTCCGCCTAGCGAGCCGACCGGCGTTCTCTTGAGAACCGGCAGGCCTCTCCAGCGACCGGCAACGGCAAGCCATCAAATGGCAGCCCAGCGGCGTCCCAAGCAGCGGACGGCACCCCTGCCAACCGGCTGGCGATCGGGTCATCAAAAGACGCCGGGAGCAAAACGCGCCGCGAGAGCTGAAAAAAGAATGATTCTTGGAATTTTGTCGTAGAATCGGCAAGATTTTTCCAATCAGCAATTGCAAGGGCGGGCGGGATTGGCAAAAGTTACGCACCCCTGCAGATGGCCCCGAGTCGAGCAAATATGGCAGGGACAAGACAAGACACAGTACGGATCCGCCCACGGTGGGCGAATCCATCAGAATTTCCCGTTTGTTTAAGTAAAAACAAGAGTTTGGTAGGAGCGTTCGCGAGGACGACGATCAACCGTGGGTGTGAACACGGCGTCGCTAAGCGAGTCACAGCAGAGCGTCTCTCCGCTGCGGCAGCCAGCCTGTCAAACGTAGGTGAATGAGAAATGGCCAAGGCAACATTTGAACGGACCAAGCCCCACGTAAACGTCGGCACCATCGGGCACATTGACCACGGTAAAACCACCACCACAGGCGCGATCCTGGCTGTCCAAGCCGCTAAAGGCTTGGCTGAGGCTAAGGGTTACAGCGATATCGCCAAGGGTGGTACGGTCCGTGACGACACCAAAACCGTGACCATCGCTGTGGCTCACGTTGAATACGAAAGCGACAATCGTCACTACGCCCACATTGACTGCCCGGGCCACGCTGACTTTGTCAAAAACATGATCACCGGTGCTGCCCAAATGGACGGCGCTATCCTGGTTGTCTCTGCAGCTGACGGCCCAATGCCTCAGACGAAAGAGCACGTCCTGTTGGCTCGCCAGGTTGGCGTTCCTTACATCGTGATCTACTTGAACAAGTGCGACTTGGTCGACGATCCAGATTTGCTGGAACTGGTCGAACTGGAAGCTCGTGAGCTGCTCAGCAAGTACGACTTCCCCGGCGATGACGTTCCTGTCATCCAAGGTTCGTCACTGCCAGCGTACAACAATCCCTCCGACCCTGAAGCCAGCAAGTGCGTCAGCGATCTGATGGACGCTCTGGATGAGTACATCCCTGAGCCTGTTCGTGAAGACGACAAGCCATTCCTGATGGCAATCGAAGACGTCTTCTCGATCGAAGGTCGTGGTACGGTTGCGACCGGACGTATCGAGCGTGGTGTGATCAAAGTTGGTGAAGAAGTCGAAATCGTTGGCTTGTCTGCCGAATCCGCCAAAACCACCTGCACCGGCGTCGAAATGTTCCGCAAGGAAATGGAAGAAGGCCGTGCTGGCGACAACGTCGGCTGCCTCCTGCGTGGTGTCAAGCGTGAAGAAATCCAACGTGGTCAGGTCCTCGCCAAGCCAGGTTCGATCACTCCTCACACCAAGTTCGAAGCTGAGGTTTACTGCCTGAGCAAAGACGAAGGTGGACGCCACACGCCATTCTTCAGTGGCTATCGCCCACAGTTCTACTTCCGTACAACGGACGTGACCGGTACCGCTAACCTGGAAGGCGCTGACATGTGCATGCCAGGGGACAACGTCCGCGTCTCGGTTGAGCTGCACAAGCCAATCGCGATGGACGATGGCGTTCGCTTCGCGATTCGCGAAGGTGGCCGCACCGTTGGTTCGGGTGTTGTTACCAAGATCGTTGAGTAATCTTGACGAGCGAACTCTGGGCCGCTTGAAGCCCAAAGTTTCGTAAAAAACACAGTAAGAACCAACGGACCGCCTGTCGGTTCGTTGGTTCTTTACGTTAAACTTGGCGTTTCGCTCTGGCGATTTCCACAGCGAAATGCGATGAAGGAGTGTAGCTCAATTGGCAGAGCTCTGGTTTCCAAAACCAGCGGCTGGGGGTTCGAGTCCCTCCACTCCTGCTTGATCACAGAACGTATTGTAAGGACGGACGAGTGTCTCGAGAGATCACCGGAAGCAAATCCGGCGCTGCATCGCCTGAACAGCCCTCATTGATGGGCGAAATGGTCAGCACTGGAAGCTACAAACCCAATCAAGGCCGAATCGTACGACAAGTTACATTGCTCGCAATGTGGGTCGTCGTCGGGTTAGGCAACTGGAGTTTGTACAACACACTGAACGCACAACTCTCGGGCAACGAGGGTAACGGCGATGCGATCGCCGTTGCTGTTCCCGCAGTCCTGATCATCGTTGGATTCTGGGTCACCTACCGACTGGTTCAATGGGTGACCTTCGCTGACTTCTTGATCGCCGTCGAAGCCGAAATGAAAAAGGTTTCATGGCCCAGTCAAGCCGAAGTCAAGCGTGCATCAATTGTCGTGATGGTGACCATCGGACTGATGGCTGTGATGCTGTTTGTTTACGACGCCGGCTGGCAAGCACTGTTCAACGCGCTTTGGATGGTGTTTGGGTAACCAACGCTCACTCCGACATTTGACGGCTCCTGGCCAGCACTTTCTTTCACTGCAATCAGCGTTTCTATGAGCGACGAACACGACGAAAACCCGATCGACGAAACGCCACTGAGTGGCGAAGTGGATCAAGCTGATGATGTCGAATCAGCGGGCGAAGACGAAATTGAGATGGACTGGTACATCTTGAAAGTCGCTTTCAACCGCGAAGAGTCGATCGCCGACGCACTGCGTAAAAAAATCGCAATTGAAGGCATGCAAGAGTTCTTCGGCGATGTAGTCGTCCCCAGCGAGGACGTCGCAACGTTCTCGCGTGACGGCAAAAAACGCATCTCCAAACGACGATTGCTGCCCGGATACATCATGGCCCGGATGGCCATTAACGATGACACCTGGTTCCTGGTTCGCGAAACCGCTGGGATCAGTGACTTCACCGGATCTGCTGGCAAACCCATGCCAATGGATCCCGTCGATGTTGACCGCTTTATCAATCGTCCTGTCGAAGAGGACGAGGAAGACGCACCCATCAAGACCGCCATCCCATTCAAGGTTGGCGATCGTGTGCGAGTCAAAGAGGGCAACTTCGAAAACCAAGAAGGTGACGTCGATGCACTCGATGAAGCCAATGGCCGAATCACTGTCATCATCAATATTTTCGGCCGCTCGGTGCCAATGGAATTGGATCACTGGCAAGTCGAGCCGCTGTAACGGCCACGCTTCCACAATCATCCATTCGCTGGCAGATCCGGCATCATCTCACGATGCGCCGCACATCTGACCTAGCACACACTTCAACTTCAACACCTATTGTTTCTCGATCATGGCAAAACAAGTCACAGGACAAGCAAAGTTCCAAGTCCCCGGTGGACAAGCCACGCCTGCTCCTCCAGTTGGTACCTCGCTTGGTAAGTTCGGCGTGAACCTTGGACAATTCGTCCAAGCCTTCAACGATCGCACCAAAGAATACAACGGCACTCCGATTCCTGTCATCGTCACGGTTTACAATGACCGTAGCTTTGACTTTATCACCAAGAGCCCTCCAGCGGCTTCCTTGCTGAAGCAAGCTGCCGGGATTGCCAAAGGCAGCGGTGAGCCCCACATCAACAAAGTCGCCACCGTCACTCGCGCTCAGTGCGAAGACATCGCCGGCAAGAAGATGGCTGACCTGAATGCTCGCAGCATGGATCAAGCCGTTCGCATGATCGAAGGAACCGCCCGCAGCATGGGCATTGATGTCGAAGGCTGATCGCCTTTGACTCCCTAAAATCCTTGCCACAACGGGATCCGCTCGTTCTCTGGAACGAGCCGACGGTTTTCACGCTCCGGATCCTGGCGGCTGAAGGTCTCTCGCAAAGACGTGCTCACCACCTCGCGAACTTTGCCTTTGTCTCGCCAACGAACCCGATAGCCGCTGTCATCTCGCAAGCGACGCGGCAACTGGGATGGCTGTTTGACCAACCGCCACGCGCGAACTTCTAACTGGCGATCATGCCTGGACCAGTCATAGAAAATGATCTGCTGAAAGACCTCGCGGCCTGTGTCGTCTAGGAAATGGTTCAGCTCAATCAAGTCCACTTCGGCTTGCGCCGGCGGTTCTTCAAAAGTGCTTGATGGTGGCGACGCAGCGGGCGCTGCGTCCGAGCCGACCAGAAGAATGAGACAGGTGAAAAGAAAACACCTGAACTGGCCGTAACCAACGCACCAAGTTTGAACGTTCACCCTCCAGGCCCGATGGCCTGGCCCATTGAATAATTGCTGGCTTTGCAGATTCATCGCCAATCCTCTTTCCGTTAGACACCTCACTTGCACCGCAAGCAAAGCCTCGGAAAAAGCCAAGCTGCTTGGACAGCTTGGCTCAGGATGGAGATTCGTGATGAAACACCAAACCGAACAGTTTGCTTAACGGTAAAAACTTCCGTTTGTTCCCGTTGTGGGATAACCGGTGGGACTTGGATAGCCAGTGCCAGCTGATGTGCTACCAGGAGCATATCCGCTGTTTACACTGGGGCTCGCTGGGGAAGAGGACGAGCCTTGATCTGACAACGTCGCACTTGCAGTGGAAATGCTTGCCGACGGAGTCTTTGGGGCCACGGGCAAATCCTGCAACGCACCACCGGCCAAGGCCGTGGTAGGCGTAGGCAAACCAAGTGACTGGGTTGCCGTTGGCGCTGAAGGAGTACCCGCAGTGGACTTTTCAGTGAACATGGCACCGCTGGGAGTCGCGGGCATTGCCACACTGTTAGCCGACGAAACCTGTTGGGCTGACGGATTCGCTGCAGCAATTATACCAGTGGGTGTTGATCTTGTCTCTCCAGTGGGTACGCCCAACGTTGCCGACGCCGGGCTGCTAGGCAGGCTGAACCCGCCTGAAGCCATTCCTGTGGTGGATCCGTTTCCGCCAAGATTGCTAGCTGATGACGGGAGCTGAAAACCGCTCGTCGAAGCAGGCGCACCGGCCCCACCAGCGGAGGGAGCTGGATAAGAAGCAGGCACGGCAAAACCACCGGGTGCCTTGCCGTCGTCGAGTCGGTAACTCGCTGGAGCGGTCGCGGGGCTGGTCATCGACGGCAGGCTGGGGCCGGCGTTGGGGCTTGGCGGAACTGGCTGGCGAGGTGGTGGACCATTGTTCAAGTACCCGGCCAAAGCCGCATTGGCGGCAGCGGGATTCGACGCAGTCGTTTTGGGAGCCATGCCGGGCGTCGTACCGGGCGTCGTGAACCCATTCGCCGCTGCTGCAGCGTATTTTGCTTTTTCGGACAGAGCTTGCTCGGCTGCAGCCCGATCGGCCTGTGCACTGAAAGCTTTGTTGGCGGCATCATAACGGCCTGACTCTGCTGCCGAAGCGATGGCGGTGCCCGAGGGACGCCCACCAACTGCGTTGGAGACGATGGCGGACGGTGAGGCAGACTCTCCGGGAGGCAACGGGAACGTTGCGGTCGGCCCATCACCAGCCAGCGTTTCAGCCGAAGGCTTGCCCATTCCTAGCAGATTCCATTTTGGCGCGCCGGTTCGGCAGCCAGTGGAAACCAATATCGCGGCGGCGCATCCTGCTGCCAACCAACGCTCTTGCAACTTACTTCGCTTCTGCATCCTTGCAGCCTTGGAGTTGTTTATTCGTAATCTGAATGCCCCGACAAAGCTGGCCATCCATCTAGATCACAGCTTCACCGATTAAACGAGAGACCGACGGGTGGGAGGCTCAGCAAACAGCAACGATGACGACGTGAGAAACTCACAGCGAACACCTTGTGTCGCGACAAAATCGCACCACTCATCGGATCGACGAAGGCACCGTAAGAAACTTTTCTGCTCAAAAGCAAGCCCATTTCTGATATGCTGGTTTGCAAATGGGTTGAATGATTGTGGGCGGTTTCTCAAGGTACTTTCGAGGTTTTCGCGAATGGCCAGTCAAGGCTCTCCGGTTCAGGTGAAGTGTGTCAACTGCTCCACGGTTCTGCGTTTTGTCCCCACTGCAGCTGAAACGCTGCTGACCTGCCCAAAATGCAAGGGGCAGATGAAGGTCAAGACGCCTCAAGCACAGCAGCCGATAGCACAGCAAGCAAATCCTCAACAGCCAGCTCCGTTTGCCGGATCGCCCCAGCCAGCCTTCGATCAACTTCCTCCGGCCGCAGCTCAGCCCGGCGGAGGATTTCCGTCGTTTCCCGCTGCTCCGGCGGGGCAACACGACCCGTTTGCATCAGTGCCCTCTGGGCCCGGAGGCGGAGCCAGCCAGTTTCCCGCTCAGCCGGCTTATCGCATGCCGCCGCCCGGCCCGGGTGCCGGCATGCCAGGTGGCCCCAAGAAGAAGCGTTCCAAATCGGGCAGCAAAGCGGGCAAGACCCTGCTCAAGGTCGGAGCCATCATTGGCGGCGGTGGCGTGGCATTGATTCTGGTCCTGGTCGGCATTGGACTGGCTGTCTCATCGATGCCAGAATCAACCGTTACGGTCACTCAAGACGGCTACACCGTCCAGGCCAAGGGCAAAAAGATGCCGACCCAGACACGCGGCATGATCACTGGACAAACCATTTACTCGCGCCGCACGAACAGCGAATACATGATCGCTTCGCAAAGCTTGTTTGTCGCTGGCCGAACGGTCTCCGCAGAACAGGTCAAACAAGGCCTGATGATGCGAGGCTCGAGCACCGTGACGGACGTTCAGCGAGCGGGCTTGTCAGGCTGGAAGTTTAGAATGACAGACCCACGTGGAATTGAAGGACAGTGTGAACTGTTCACCGCCGCGAATAACAAAGCGTTGATGGTCATCTACATTCCCGGCACCGAACGAGAAGCCGCGGGCATGGGCAAAGCTCTTGTCCCAGATGATCAAGTCGAAAAGATCGACAATCCAGAAGCGTTCTTCGCGTCGCTGAAAAAACCGTAGCCACGAGCCCGTTTGCAAAATCGCTGTGCTCGCCCAACGGCGATCGTCGTGTCTGCTGGAATGGCTAAGCGGTTTGAGCAGGTTTCCCAGGCTTCCCCGGTTGCCCCACCAAGCGTGCGGCGAGCAATCCCATCGGGATGTACGCAAACACCAGGTCCAAAATAGCAAACCAAACGGGGCCTCCATACATCGCGACCATCGTGATTCCTCCGGCCAAGAAGAACACGCCGATGATGACGGCCATCAGCGTTCGATGACTGGTGGCAATTCGAGCCGCAACCATGGCTCCCACCAGGGTGCCAACGGCATGCGCAAGCCAGGGCGCAATGAAGTTCACGGGTTTGAGCTTTTGGAGGTTTTCGGCAAAGTTCTCCATGTCCGACATGTCGACGCCTTCAGGCACTGGTATCACCAACGGCCCAAGACCAACAATCGCAAAGTTGACGACACCACCGATCACAAAGCCAAGGATTAAACCCAGCACATTTTTCACCACGTTGACTCCCGCCTAAAGTTCCACGATTGCAAGTTTGCTGGCTACCAGACTCGATTCAGCTAATTTAACAGCGATCGGATCGCTCGGGGTGTTTTTTACAGGGCATTCTCTAATGCCCGGTGACGAATGCTTGGCAATGACGCATTGCAGGCGTTCAAGGACCCGTCGTCCACCACCTGCGCACCAGCCCGACCGGTCAACCAGATCACACCAGATGGCGATGAAGCTATACAATCAGCTTTCCATGTCGATGTCAGAGACCTGCCCATCAGAGTCAAGGGTGACGCTAAGCAGGTACTGAGTGGCCTCACCGGGCAGCGTGAAATCAATCACCATCTCACCTTCTTCATCGAGGTCAGCTTCCTCATCATCAATCTCCATCGCTTCAAGAAGATTCAGGATCGCGTCAGCAGATGGCTTAGCCGTCCCCGTCTGATTCATCCAATAGTCGGCGGGCAATTCGTCAATGTGATGTGAAACGAATAAGCCAATGCCTGGATAGTCCTCAGACTGAATCCCGGCAGACAAAATGGATCGACGGGCGGTTTCGATGAGATTGGCATTCAAGGGGAGAACCTCAGGGCATCAACAGAAGCGGAAAAAAAAGTCAGGCAGTTCATCGGCGGGTTAGCCAAAACGCAGTCAGAAATCGCAAGCCCCGCGATCTTCAACGCTGTCGAGCGAACCAAGGTTGGTCAAATCACTTCGCTGAACGCAGGATTTTTTCCATCTTGCGTCCCTTAGCGAGTTCATCGACCAGTTTATCCAAATAACGCACTTGCTTGGTGAGTGGAGTCTCAATTTCTTCAATGCGATAGCCACAAATCGTGCCTGTGATCAGGCTTGCGTTGGAATTCAGCGTGGCACCGGCAAACAGATCCTGAAACGTCGCATTGCTTTCGATCAGACGCGTTAGGTCCGCCGGGCAATAGCCTGTTAACCAAGCAATCACCTCGTGAAGCTCGGCCTCGGTCCGACCTTTCTTTTCGACCTTGGTCACGTAATGCGGATAGACCGAAGCGAAGGTCATCGAAGCGATTCGCTGGTCATGTTCTTTCGTGGTGGTCATCGTCGTGGTCACCGTGGATTCGTGTGATGAACGGAGCAGAGCAGCACCGGGAAAGCCCTGATGAGAGAGCCTGTCTCCTGCTAGAAAGAAAATCGGTTCGCAGGGCGAGCCGAATGTCATCTCTGTGGATTGTAGTCAGCTGTGAAACTCAGCCTCAAAACAGGCCATGTTTCCCGCTGGCCAGTTCTTTGGTTCTCCGCTTGCCGGGAACAGTCTCTCGTTCGGCCGCAATGTGCACAATCCCGGCGGGCCGACATTGACAGGCGAAACTCAGCTTTCGTATCCACAGACAAGCGACTGCGTCTCGCTTCCCAACAACGCCTCTCTCGCTGCACGGATGCGCCAAAGTCAATGAAGGCTGGTGCGTTCACACAGCAGGGACCGCATTCACACGTTTTCCTGATACCAACGGCCAGATGTTCTTTGCAATCAAACGACCGCTGCATCACTGGATGCCTGGATTGACCAGCCTCTGGCTGGTGGCATGCTTGTTTGCAAGCAGTGTTCAAGGTGATGAACCGAAGACGGCGCCGGATTTCACGTCGCTGCCGGAGCTGATGACCATCTCGCCAGCCTCACCCATTGCCTTACCACCGATCACACAACCCGAATCGCCAACCATGACTTGGCAGCATCTCGATAGTGTGCCGATCAAGAACAGCTTCACTGATTCCCATTGGACTGCCGACCCATCCAACGACGCCCGACTGGAAGCTTCATGTAATGATGCGCCCGGCAATGATGCATCCGGTATCCAACCGCAGCAGCCCCAGTCCACCGTCACGCCCATCCCAACCGCCCCCAGCATGACGGGTCGGTTTCCAGTGATGCCAGCAATGCTGCAGGAAGATCTTCCGGCGCCGAGTCCCTCAATTTTGTTTGGCACCGGCGGTGTCGCTCTGCTCCCCGACAATAACGGACCGACCCAGGCAGCCAGTTTTGGCAGTGGCGTTGGCGTTGACTTTTACTCTGAACCGCTCTTTGAAGGCGGTCTATTGATTCGCGGAACCGACGCGGTGCTGAAGATTGGCGGATACGTCAAGACAGACTTCATCTATGACTTCAACCCCATTGATTCGCCTGATACGTTTATCACGACGGAGATCCCGGTCGGGGCGCCTCCACGCACCAACTATCGCATTCATGCTCGGCAAACCCGTTTGAGTTTAGACACGCGTTGGCGCACCGGTGGGGAAACGCTGAAGATGTATGTCGAAGCAGACTTTTTCAGTGACGGAGATCGCCTGCGACTGCGGCATGCCTATGGCAATGTCGGTGAATTCACCATTGGGCATACTTGGACCGCGTTTACCGATGTCGCTGCGGCTCCGCGAACCCTTGACTTTGAAGGTTCGGTTTCGTCAGTCAACCGGCGCAAGGCACTGATCCGTTGGAAACGAATCCTGGTCCCTGACCACCTTTCATGGTCACTTTCGATTGAAGACGCGTTGTTCGTCGTTGAAACGCTTCCTTTGGTATTAGGTGAATCACGTTCCCCCGTCCCAGATTTGGTCACCAACCTCAGGTACACCAACGATTGGACTTCATCACAGGTCGCGGTCCTGTTTCGTGAAGGTGGATTCCAACCCCTGGATCAACAAACGGTCCGTGGCGACGGCTGGGGCGTTAACTTGACATCCGTCGTCGCCTTGATCGACGAGTTCCAAGTGTATTCACAAATTCTTGTCGGTGACGGCATTGGCAGTTTCCGTAGCCTTCCCGATGCGGTCTATGACCCGTCGTTCGGCACGATCACCCAGCCTTTGTTTGGCTGGATGGTCGGCTGCACTGTGCAGTGGAGCGAAAAGTACAGCTCGAACTTCACCTATGCTGAAAACACACTCGACACCCAAGTCAGTGGGTTCGCCAATGATGTCGCTGAGACAAGCTATCTGGCGGCCAACCTGATCTGGAGCCCGGCCAAACGGGTCTATGCAGGCGTTGAGTATCTTTACGGCACCCGTCAAAACGCCGACGGGGCATCCGCAGACGCCAATCGACTGCAATTTTCCATTGTCTGCGTGCTTCCGTAGTCACAGGGACGGGGCGACAGTGTTGCCTGTCGTTGGATCTCCCTGATGACTTTGAAAGCGCAATCGGAACATTCCATCGATCCGGCCTGGTTGGCGCAAGCTGCAAACGCTGTGGGTTAGGCAAAACCCATCCTCCAACAAGTCAGTAGCCACTGCAAACCGAGGTTGGATGACCTTCTTTTGGTTTTCAAACGCTGGTCATGGCCCATGTTTATCTAAACATTGCAGATCGCGTTTGGACATGAGCACAAACAGATGACTCAATTTGGATTGGCACTCTCGGGGGGCGGTTTTCGGGCCAGCCTTTACCATCTTGGTGTGATTCGCTTTCTTCATGACGCCAATCTGCTGCAGAACATCTCTCACATTACCGCCGTCTCTGGCGGCAGCGTCACCGCGGCACATTTAATTTTGAATTGGGATCGTTACAACGGTGATCCCGACAGCTTTGACGACGCGGCGCGTGAGCTTGTCCAGTTTGTGCAAAAGGATGTTCGCAACAAGATCGTGCGACGTTTTCCGCTCGCTTCGGGTCTGAACATCCTGCGACAGTCCGTGCGGATGGGCAGCAAACGCAGTCTCACTCGGGCAGGGATGCTGGAATCCGATTACCGTCGTCACTTGTATGGTGATGTTGGCATGCTGGATCTTCCGGCAACACCACACGTTTTCCTGTTGTCGACCAACTTGAACGAAGGCTCGCTTTGCGCCTTTCACCAAGGGGGCATGCTGAT
Organism: Stieleria bergensis; assembly: GCA_007745635.1. GTDB lineage: Bacteria > Planctomycetota > Planctomycetia > Pirellulales > Pirellulaceae > Stieleria > Stieleria bergensis. The sequence goes on along the minus strand of CP036272.1, from coordinate 1,704,104 downwards.
GCAGCGTCGCCGGGCGAACGGTGACTTGCATTTCGAACAGATCGATGCTGGCTTGACGACGGTTGCGACCGCCGTTGCCGCCTCATCAGCGTTCCCCGGCTTCTTCCCGCCCATGGAACTCTCAGCGGCCAATCTTGGCGCTCGAGAATCGGACTTTCGCAAACTCTCCCTGACTGATGGCGGCATCTATGACAACATTGGTCTGCGAATGTTCCATTATTTGCGAGGCAAGGAACTACGCAACCAATATCATGCCGACGAACTGAAACGGATCTTCGTTTCCAACGCCGGCGCCACGTTCAAGATTCGTTCTGAAGGTCGTGCCGGTGGCCTGGTTGTCACGGCACTGCGTTCCACCGACATTCTGCTTGACCGCGTCAATCAATTAGAAGACGAAGCATTTCGTGGCTTTGAGAATGCCGTCTTCTTCCCAATCACCCAAACGGTCGAATCGGAGTTCGCAGCGCTCAACCTGCCGCGTTCGATTCAAAAACAGATCGCCTTTATTCGTACCGACATGGATCATTTCAGTGACTTGGAAGTCGACCTCTTGGTTCGACACGGCTACGCCGTTGCCAAATCGATCTGCGAAGAAAAACTGAGCGACGAACTGGCTACGCCGGTCAAGCAAGTGACTTGGAGCCCGCTCAAGCAATCTCGATCGACCTCCCCCTCGCTTCCGAAACTCCCCCAGTCCGAACCCGCTTCACGAACAGCCTCGCCAATGATTCAAGCGGGTCGTGAACTGCGTGGATCATCATCACGCAGTGTCTTTTCCACCCTGTTTGATGGGCGCGATTGGTCAAGCTACTTCTGGATCCCTGTGCTGCTTGTTGTGTTGCTAGCGCCACCGATGGTGCTTTATCGCACGATGAAAAAGTCGCGAACGCAAAGTCAAGTGTTGCAGGCCATTCAGAGCACCAGTCCCGTCTACAATCAAATCATTCGGCTTCTGTCATTGCCAGGCCCCCCGGAGATCGCCACGCCACCGGTGGAGATTGTCGATCAAATCCAAGGTCTTCAGACGACGGGATTCGATGCCATCATGGACCATCGAATCATCGACCTGAGAAAATGGGACGGCACTGAACAGAAAGACATTGCCCCGTACATGTATGCCAGGGTCAAGTTGTTGCGTCAGGAAGATTCGGTTGATGGGCATCTGATTCTTAGCAGCGACGTCTGCGCCACAGCCCCATGGTGAACTCGCTCTCACCGAATTTGGATTTTGTGTTTCGCAAGACAAGACCGGTCGATGGAAACTGTGCCTGGGAGATGGATTTTGACTTGTCAGAGGTTCCCGTCGGCAAGGAAGTCGATTTAATTCTCGAAGGGTAACTTGCTCCAGACGCGGCTTCATCCTCCGGCGGACAAGCCGAGTTCGAGATGCAAATCGTGATGGACACCAACATCACTCAGGTTTGGCTGCTGCTGCCTCAGGGACGCGCCTACAATCGCTTTGAAATCACCTCCTTTCCAATCGACCAACCGGGTGAACGCAAAACCGTGATTCCCAATAGCATCGTCAACCTTCCCGCAGGCTCGATGGTCTCTTTTCAGCTAATCAATCCCAAAGAACACCACCGCTATCAGTGCAAGTGGAACTGGACGGATTAGCCAATCGGCACAGCACACCGCCATCGAGCGACCGGATCGCACAACGATTGTCGGGCCGAACGGGATTTGTGCGGTGATTTTGTGTATAGTGGTGGTTTTCCACGGCACTGGCACACGGTTGCCAACCATGCCTGTTCTCTTTTGTCCTGGAACGGAATCACCACGATGACTGTCTCGCGAAGGCGTTTTTTGCATGGCCTGGGCGGCACCGCTTTGGCTTTGCCAGCACTAGAAAGCATTGCCCCAGGCGCCACCCTGGCCGCAGCGGCACCGCCGTTGCGAATGGCACACTTCTACGTGCCCATCGGAGTCGTTCGCCGCGGTTTCTTTCCCGGTGAAGCCGAGCATGTGATCCCCAAAGGCAATCTCGGCAATGTGATGAGTTCGTTGGGTCAACAGGACCCCAACTACGGTGTCAAACCGCTCGACGAGTTGACGCCGACCATGCAGCCGCTGGAACCGTTCAAAGATCAAATCAATCTGATCACCGGCATGGACCGAACTTTTCAGCAGGGAACGGACGTGCATGCACAGTGCGCCTCGTGTTATCTAAGTAGCGCCAAACCCTATACGATTGAAGGCACCGCCTGGCCGCTGGATCGGACGCTCGACCATTTGGTCGCCGATCAAATTGGCACCACCACTCCATTTCGCACACTTGAATTCAGCTGCAATAGCCACCGCGACAACAAAGAATCCATCTACTTTGACAACATTTCCTGGTACGGCACGGGCCACTTAGCACCTTCGGTCCGGGATCCGCGCAAGATGTATCAGCGTCTCTTTTCGACCAGCGAGGTCGCAAAGTACCGGGACATCACCAGTCTCGTCCTGGAAGACGCTCGCAGTCTGCAACGCAACCTAGGCAAAGAAGATCGCAACAAGTTCAATGAGTACTTTGAATCCATTCGAGCGATCGAAAACCAAATGAATCGCTTGGAACAAATGCGTGGAGAGTTATCGCGCGTTGACTTTGAATTGCCCACCGCGTCCTACCTGCCACGCGGAGACTACATTCGCTTAATGGGCGACTTAATGGTCACCGCACTGCAAACCGGATTGACCAACGTCTCCACCTTCATGGTCGGCCCAGAACGCTGGGACACACCGTACATGTTTGATGGCCTGTTCGATAAACCTCGCAGCCATCACCAAATGTCTCACAATCAAACCAAGATGATCGACGATCTCCTAAGAGTCGATCGCTTCCACATGGAACAGTTTGCCTACTTGGTCGGCCGGATGAAGAGCATCTGCGAATCCGATGGTAGCTCGCTGCTGGATAACACCCTGTTTACCTATGGTTCAGGCCTGGGCGATGGATCCACGCACCAGTACAACGACCTGCCCATCATTGTTGCCGGTGGCGGGGATCGCGTTCGCAAACAGCAACACATTCATATGCCCGAAGGCACACCGCTGGCCAACCTATGGCTGACTCAGGCAAAACTGCTGGGGCTCACGATGGATCAGTTTGCCGACAGCAACGGCCTGATCAGCGATCTAACGTAAGGCCTTCAAACGCTCGATCCGCGAAAGGTTCGTCCAGTGCGCGCGGCAATGACATCACACTCGTCGGGTACCGCGCTTGCACGCACCAATGAACTCCTGGCCTACTTGGGGCGTTTGGGATTCAGTGGCAACACGTTTGCTCGTTCGGCATAGGCTTGCCATGCTGCGGCTAGCTCTTTTGCTTTGGCTGGTTTGGATTCTGCCAAATCGTGCTGCTCACTCCGATCGTTGCTCAGATCGTACAGTTCCCATTTTCCCTTGGCACCACGTGCAACCAACTTGTAATTGCCCATGCGCACCGCACGGTTGCCTTCGTGTTCCCAGAACAAAGCACGCTCGGGAATTTGCTGACCACGAAAGGTTGGCGCCAAGCTCTTGCCCTCCATGGGCTTGATCGCTTGGCCACCGTGAGCCGTCTTGGGATAGGTGGCTTGTCCGACATCGACCGCGGTGGCCATCAAGTCAACCAAGTGCCCGGGAGTGGAATCCAACTCGCCTTGGCGTTTGACCTGATTGGGCCAGTGCACGATCAAAGGTGTCGAGATACCGCCCTCGTGCGTGTAATGCTTAAACAGACGAAACGGCGTATTGGAAACCGTCGCCCAGGCTCCGCCGTAGCCGATATACGTGTCTGCGCCGCCAGCCATGACACCTTTTCCAACTCGTACCGGATAGCCATCACGCGTCTGACGAGGCTGCATTTGTGGCTGCAGATAATCCTTGGCCAGTGGCTCCAACGTTGGCTTATCGGCACGCGGCTTTCCCTTCGGTCCGCGACCGTAGTTTTCTGCACAACCACCATTATCTTGAAAGAAACAGATCAGAGTGTTTTCAAATTCACCGGTGTCTTTCAAGGCACCAACGATACGCCCAATGCCTTGATCCATGCTGTCAACCATCGCAGCATAGACTTCCATGTTGCGTTTGTCCCAATCCCAGAACTCGGTTTCTTTCAAGCGCTCCTCAATGGGAAAAAGCTCCGTCGCATCGGGGTCAATCACCCCTAGCTTGATCATTTTTTCATAGCGAGCTTTCCGAATGGCATCGTATCCAGCATCATACTTCCCTGCGTACTTCGCGATGTCCTTGTCCAACGCATGCATTGGCCAGTGAGCAGCCGTGAATGAGACATACATAAAGAACGGCTGTTCACCATCATCGACATGATGCTCTTGAATGAACCGGACGGCATGATCGGCAATGGCATCCGTGTAGTAGTACTGCCCATTGGCTTGTTGCTCTGGACCGTACTCGGGATCATCGGCAGGTGAAATGTATTGGTTATCGCGCGTTAGCGTGTTGGGATCAAAGAAACTGCCAGCTCCATGAATGGTTCCGTAGAAACGATCGAACCCACGTTGCAGCGGCCAGTTTTTCTTGTCCGCGTCACTTTTAGGGTCAATCTTCTTGGTCACATGCCACTTCCCCGAAAGGTAAGTTCGATAACCAGCCGGACGCAAGGCTTCCGCGATCGTCACGCAGTTACGATTCAAATCGCCTCGGTATCCATCGTGGCCACGATCACTCATCATGTGCCCGATGCCCGCTTGGTGAGGGTACAAACCGCTCAGCAAACTGGCCCGCGTCGGACAACAACGCGCAGTGTTGTAAAACTGCGTGTAACGAATCCCAGAGTCGGCCAGTTGATTCAAGTTGGGCGTGTCAATTTCACTGCCGTAACAACCAATATCCGAATACCCCATGTCATCAGACATGATGTAAATGATATTTGGCTTTGACGATGGTTCAGCAGCGGAAACCCGTGCATGAGGCAAACGACAAAAAACAGCCAGCAGCAAGCCAGCGAACAACATGAATCGCGAACAACGCATCAGAGGCACTCGGCAGGAGGATGAGAAAGGATGCAGAAACTGCATCGGTGGGATTTTGCTAGTTTAACCGACCGCCGCTCGATTGCTAGCTAGATCAATTGCCACTGGATTGAGATCGGTTGGCAATCCAATCGCAGCCGAAAAGAAGACGGCGGTGGAAAGATTGCCGCGTGCGGGCCCCAATCTGGCGTGCCATCCCAGATGAGACGGGACGCGTCTACCGCCGGGCAGTGCCTGCTATTTGACAAGCGGGGAAAGGTTGCGGTAACAGACCTTGGCAGCCTGAATCGGGTCGTATCCGGGCTGCTTAGAAACTTGGCTACTGACCTCGCAATTGATATCCCCGCGATAGCCACCGCGGTGCAAGAGCCGAATCAATTGTGCAAAATCAATCGTCCCCGCTTCACCGGGCAAACAGAATCTCACTCGTTCACCTTCTTGGACGGCATCCTTCACCGCGACATGCGCGATGTACGGCAACGACTGCTGGACCGTCTGCGCCAAATCAAGATCACGAAACGCGTAATGGCTGTAGTCATAAACCATCCGCAACCGCTGAGGCTTGCCGAGCTGATCGAACAACCACAGCGCATCGGCTGGCTTGGACACCACGCCTCCACGATGCGGCTTGATTGCAATCACAACCTCTTGTTGATTGGCGAGCTCAACCCATTGTCCCAAGTTGTCTCGCAGTTGCTGACGCAGCTTCAGAAAGTCTCCGCCGCCAAGCACCGTTTGGATCACGGGTGGATGTTGCGGCGAAAGGTCGTGGGCCAACTGAGCGGCTAACTTCAATCGCACCAAGGCCGCTGGCTGCTGCGATTTCAAAGGAAACACGTGCTCCATCAACGAAGTCAAACGCAGCTTTGCATCGGCAAGCTTGCTGGCAATCACATCGCGGCGAGCCATGGCAAGCGCTGCCGAGTCAGCATCGACGCCTTTGCGAACGCATAACTCAACACTGTCATACCCTATTTGGCCAAGCACCTCAATTGCTTGCTCAGTCTTGACTGACGGCATGCCATAGGTGCTAAAACCAAGCAGGCAACGCTGACCGTCAGACGCACCCAAATCCTGTCCCCTTACATCGCGTCTTGGCCAAGCGAGTGTCGAGAGCGCCACTGCCGATCCAAAACCAACGATCTGCCGCCGAGAAACTTGACCACCGGATTGCTGATCAGACGCTTGATCGGACGCTTGATCGGAAAGAGTCACGTCAGCAGGAACAGCAGATGAAGTCATCAGAGGACCAAAAACAGAGGAAGCAGGGCAGGGACCTTCGGTGCAGTGCAGCATCATTCGCACCACTGCCTTCTCATCACCCCGCCGCAGGGCCCTTATCCGGCTTTGGACTGAGCTTGATAGATTTCGGGGTTCAGTGACGGATCATTGTACATCTTCATCTGCCGATAGGTGCGATGTTGCTTTCGACCGGCCAACAAATCATCGATCAATTGCTGCAGCGAAACAGAGAGATCGGCGTGCTGTTGCTGACAAAGTGCGATCCGTCCAGCGACTTTATCCTGATGCTCCTGATCAATGCCTTCGCGCTCAAACTGCTCCTGGTAGTGATACAATCGCAGCGACATGATGGACAAACGATCGATCGCGCTACCGGCGGTTTCGGTGTTGATCGGCGCCTGATTGCTTGCCCGAACTTGCAACTGAGACAACACATCGGTGATCGCGTCATCCAGCTTTTCAATCATGTCATTGCGTTGCTGGTTCAGCTTGTCGATCGCCCGCTTGACCTTTGCAATCACGGCATCGTCGGCGGTGGGACTACGGGCAATGTCCTCCTGGTGCCACAAACGATAGTTGTGTTCGTGCTGCTGACAGACGAGGGCAAGAAATCCAGACTGTGTGTTGGCGATCGGCTCTTGGTGCCAAAGCGCCACGGTATCAATCTGCAACTGAGTGATTTGCTCAACGGTGGGCAACGATTCAGAATGCGACATGGGGACCTCGAACGAGAGAAGACTGCAGGCAGCGGGAGATGCAGTCATTGTGCGTTCTAGCCATTGCCAACGCGATACCAATCCGCTTGGGGGGGCTCAAAATGAGCAATCTCCCTCATGACCGACACCGCGAGCAGAGCGGTGCCCGTCGCAGAGGCGGCTAGCCTCTGCAACCCACGAATCTGAGTCCCGAGCAGCCCCACAAAAGCGGCAGAATGCCGCTTCGGCAGATTCCCCAAAAGCGACGGAGGACGCCGCTTTTACGGGGCGAGCCCCAATCAGGAAGGCTCTTTGTCGTCAATCCACGACATCATTCGACGTAGACCGCGACCCACTTGCTCAACACCGTGCTCGCGTTCGCGACGACGGGTTGCCTTGAAGTAAGCGGCGCCACCACGGTTTTCCAGAATCCAGTTACGAGCGAAGGTACCGTTTTGGATCTCTTCCAAAACGCGTTTCATCTCGGCCTTGGTTTCGGCGGTAATGATACGCGGGCCAGTGACATAGTCACCGTATTCAGCGGTGTTGCTAATGCTGTAACGCATGTAGCTCAAGCCGCCTTCGTACAGCAAGTCAACGATCAGCTTCAGTTCGTGCATGCACTCGAAATAAGCCATTTCAGGCTGGTAACCAGCTTCGACCAAGGTCTCGAAACCAGCTTTCACCAATTCGCTCACGCCACCGCAAAGCACAACTTGTTCGCCGAACAAGTCGGTTTCGGTTTCTTCCATGAAGCTGGTCTCGATGACGCCACCGCGTGTTCCACCGATGCCTTTGGCGTAGGCCAAACCGATTTGCTTGGTCTCTTCGGAAGCACCTTCGCCCAATGCGATCAACGAAGGAACTCCGCCCCCTTTTTCATACTCGCTTCGCACCAAGTGGCCAGGGCCCTTGGGAGCGACCAACAAGGCATCAATTCCTGCTGGAGGAGTGATTTGTTGGAAGTGAATGTTAAAGCCGTGTGAGCACATCAAGATGTTGCCATCTTCCAAGTTAGGCGCGATGTCAGCGTCGTAGACATCGGCCTGCACTTCATCGGGCAGCAAGATGTTAATGACGTCAGCTTCTTTGGTCGCGTCAGCGATGGACTTGGGCTGGAAACCGTGAGAGACGGCCAGGTCGTAGTTTGCTGAACCTGGACGTTGACCAATGATCACGTTGACGCCACTGTCACGCAGGTTTTGCGCTTGAGCGTGACCCTGGGAACCGTATCCCAAAATCGCAACGGTCTTGCCTTTCAAGTGCGACAGATCGGCGTCGTTGTCGTAATAAACTTTGGCTGCCATGGAATTGCTTGTTTTGTTAGGAAAGGAAGGAAACGGGCTGAACGACAAGGACCGCCTCACTGAGGCCAGATCGCTGGTCGAACAACGACTTTGAATAGGGGTGAAGCCAAAGATCAATTCGTCGCTTTGGCGATGCTAACTGGAACCGTCGGTACTCCATTGCTGTTGCCGCTTTGCAACTTCAGATGAAAACCAACTGCCACCAAACGGTGGCTCACTTGATGGCTGGCAAAAGACATGTCAGGGCCTCGGCGACAATCAAAACCGAGTGACAAGACAAATCTTTAGAAGCGAACTCGATCAGGCAATCACGCGGCTGTTCTGGCCAACGGCTGCCGCAGAGCTGTCGCTACGAACCATTGCCACACGACCGGTGCGAACCAGTTCGGTGATCCCGTAGGGACGCACACGTTCAATGAACGCCTGCACCTTGTTCTCCCGACCACTGATCTCAATCATCAACTCTTCAGGGCCCACATCAACGATGCGACCGCGGAAGATGTCAACCAGTTCGCGAATCTCAGCGCGTCGAGGTCCTGACGGCGCCTGAACTTTGACCAACAACAGGTCTCGTTCCACATAGTCTGATGCACTGACATCAATCACCTTGACCACCGTGACAATCTTTTCCAGTTGCTTACGCACTTGTTCCAAGACTCGGTTGTCCCCGACGACAACAAATGTCATTCGAGAAAGCACAGGGTTTTCGGTTTCACCGACTGCCAAGGAGTCGATGTTGAAGCCACGCGAGGCAAGCATCCCAGAGATATGGGCGAGTACCCCGGGAACGTTCTGTACCAGCGCGGAAAGAACGTGTCGCTGAGTGGGGCTGGGCATCAGTCCAGATTTGACCATGTTAGAGGGGAAAACAATTCGGGAACATTCCCGGATTTTGGGCCCAGAATCATAAGATTGGCCAGCCAAAGCGACAAGGGGCCTGCTACACAGGGGCTGCAAAACCACCCTAAAAAGCGACGTCGCTGCCGAACGGCAAGCCCCCTACGAATCACAATCCCCTTTATCCGACCCTCAGCGGGCATCGACCGCCATTGAATCAGCTGACCGACGCCCACACGGGACGCTTGACGGGGGTTTTCCTGGGCCGCTGGAAGCGACCGATGGAGAGGGCGATTTGCGAACGCTCCGTTGTTGCCGCTCAGGCAGCTTGACCGTCCCGCGGCGTCTGCGTTTCCACACGTTTCCCAACGACCTACGCCAGGACAAACAGGAGACAGCAGCATTGGCTAATAAACGTCACGGACGTATCGCTTGTCCGCCGACAACTGCTTCAGATACGCCTGTGCGTCATCCAGTGACAGCCCTGCCTGATCGGCAATGATCTCGACCAAAGCACGATCCACGTCAACGGCCATGCGTTTGGCATCACCACACACATAGAACACGGCGCCACGTTCGAGCCACCGGTACAACTCCTCTGCCTGCTGACGCATGCGATCCTGCACATAGACTTTGCTTTCACCGTCCCGACTGAACGCCGTGTCCAACCGGTTCAGTGTGCCATCGGACGTATAGGAATCTAACTCTTCCTTGTAGAGAAAGTCACAACTCTCGTGTTGGTCGCCAAAGAACAGCCAGTTATCACCGGGTGCTGCGGTGGCTTTACGTTCTTGCAAGAATGCCAGGAATGGTGCGACCCCCGTCCCAGGCCCGACCATGATCATCGGAACATCGTTTTTTTCTGGGACAGTGAATCCGCCATGGTTCGGCTGGGTGAACACACGAATCGAATCGCCGGGGCTCAATCGTTCGGCCAACATCGTGCTCGCGACACCTTTTCGCAATCGGCCCTCACGATCATAAGCGACTTTGCCAACCGTCAGACACACTTGATTGCCAACTTGCTTTTGACTGCTGGCGATTGAGTACAGCCTGGCATTCATCGGGCCTAAGGTTTCCAGGAACGACTTCACATCGACTGGCATTCCTTGCACTTCTTGCAAGACATCCAGCACGTCATAGCCTTCTGGAACACCATCTTCCAGCATCGCAACCAAGCGTCCTTTGACACTTGAATCGCGAACATCGCTGATCATCAGTTCCAGCAGTTCGTCACTGGGATCTTTCAAACAATAATGATGACAGAGCGCATCAAGCAGCTGCACCTCTGACCCATCGGAAACGGTCACCAAGGACTGGGGATCAGCTTCGATGCACTGGATCACCTGCTTGGCCAAGTCGCAACAGTTACTGGGATAGACTCCTAACGCGTCGCCGACTTCGTAGTGAATGCCGGAATCAGCCAAGTCAATCACCACGTGGCGAGTGTCTTTTGCGGATCCCGGTCCATTCAGCGGACGCGACTCCAGCAAGGTGGCTTCGTAGGGACGCTTGCGGCTATAGCCACTATCGGCACTTGGCTCGGTCGACTTCGCTGCCCCCGTCGATGCTCCGCCTGACGCTTTAACGAGCTTTTTGACCATCTTGGCGGTTTCTTTGCCGCCGGGACTGCAAAGGGTGAGGTTGGATTCTTCTCCCGAGGCGATCGCTTCAGCATAGGTCTGACACAGATAGCCGCAGGAACCGCAATTCAGTTGCGCCATCGCCGCCATCAACTGACGTTCCATTGGCCTCTCTTTTGCCAACTCCATGCGATCAACGATTGGCAACGAATCGTCATGCCAGGGAAAATCTTCTTCTTCAGCAGCCTCGATGGCCTGCTGAGGTTCCAGCGTGTTCAGGCCTCCTGCCGCAGCAACCTGCATTGCCGCTGCCGAGTCCCCGCTGGACTGCATTCCCATCATGCCGGAAAAGAAACCGTTCAACCAAGCCCGTTGCTCTTTGGTGAACGGCGCTGATTCGGGAATTAAGCTCGTAGACATGGATCACTCAAAAGAAAAAAATAGAACGCGGGAAGTGGGAACAAACAACGGCAGTCAAGTCAGATCAGTCCATCGCCGGCTGGCAATTTTCCTCCGGCACCGGGAAACCATCCATTGCTTGTAGCTCTTGATCGCTATGCCGTGCAGTAAACGCGACGAATGACTCGCCGTCGTGACGCTGTTGAAGATAAGCCGAGATCACCGAAGCCAATTTCGCTGGGACATCACTGAAGGCAACGGACTCAAAAACCAAGCGACCGATACCTTGATTCATCCCCCAACCGCCACCGAAATGAATGTGATAGCCGTCGACCATGTCGTCGCCCTGTTCAACCTTGCAGCCCAACAAGCCAATGTCACCGATATAGTGCTGAGCACAACTGTGATGACAGCCCGTCAAATGCAAATTGATCGGCACGTCGAGGTCGAATCGAGATTCCAGAAAATCCGCTAAGAACATGCCATGAGTTTTGGTTTCGGCCGCCGCAAACTTGCAACCGCCACTGCCCGTACAGGCAACCAATCCGGCGCGAAAACTGCTAGCTTCATAACCCAGCCCCATCTCCACTAAGGCATCCTTGACCCGCTGAACATCCTGTTCCTCAATGTCAGGTAGGATCAGGTTTTGCCAGACGGTCAAGCGAATTTCTCCACTGCCGTAGCGTCGACTCAGCAGAGCCAGTTGCCGCGCCTGCTGGCTGGTGAGCCGGCCCACCGGCAGCACAACGCCGACGTACTGTTTCCCGGGCTGTTTTTGAGCGTGAAAACCGATGTGAGCCAAACGATCCTCAACTGTCGACTTTGTGAGCCGGGCCTCATCGCACCTGGGCAGCGGATCACCGAGCTCCTGTTCGACCTCCGTGATGAAGCGTTCGAAGCCCCAATCGTCCAGAACGTATTTGAGGCGTGCCTTCTTGCGATCGGTCCGATCACCACTGCGAACAAAGACGCGCACAATCGCCCCGGCGACCTGCACGCACTGATCCGCTCTCAATAGTACGCCGGTGGGTCGGGCAAAGTCGCAATGCCCAGTGATCCCACCTAACGTCAACTGAAAGTAAATGCCAGCAGGGAACTCTGCGTCACTGTTTTCTTCATTGATCTTCACGGCATGAAAGCCGATGTCATTCGTGTCGTCCAAAGCGCTAATGGTTCCGCCACCATCAAACGCGATATTGAACTTTCGCGGCAAGCCAAACATCTCGCGATGGTTCAGGATGTAATGATGCATGCGCCGTGCAAGCGGGATCGTTTCAATGAACTCGTGAGGATCGATTCCCGACAGCGGACTGGCGGTGCAGTTGCGAATGTTGTCCCCTCCAGCACCAAGATTGATGACGTCCAGGTCGCGCAGGCCATACAGGATGTTCATCGCCTGATCGGCTGGGATTTCACGGTACTGCAGATTGGCGCGAGTGGTGACATCTAAATAGCCGCCAGCTGATTGATCAGCCAGATCAGCCAGTCCTTGCAACTGCCACGCGGTCAGCAATCCACCGGGAAGTCGCATGCGGCACATGAAACTGTTTTGCGCCGGAGCAACGTAGAACATGCCATGAAACTTGGTCAGAAAAACATCCGTTCCTTTGGGAAATTCGCCCGCGTCAGCGCGCTGTTGGATTTCGGACCACATGTCCAAGGGGTTCTTCTCTCGTTTCGCTTTTTCCTCGTTGCACAGACGATCGCCACGATCGAGCACCTCCTGCTGAGCCTGCCAAGCGATCTGTTCCGGACCGGCCGGTGCGGAGGGCGCGGCCGCACCGATGGTTAACTCAGTCGCTTTGCCGGTCGCTGGCGCAGCGGAGTTACTGACAACAGGCAAACCACTGACAGCACGAGCAACATCGGATCCAAAAGCAAATCCGGAAAGGAACTGTTTTTGCTCTTCGCTAAATGACTCTTTCTCAGACATTGGTAAATGCTAATTTCGGCGACGATCTTGAAAAGGAACTGGTTTGAACGGGGGCGATTACGATCCCACATGCTTCCGCGATGACAACGCTGACGGTGAAGACGGCCGTCAAGAAACACGGGGAACAATCGCGACGGCACAGTCCTTAAAACTGGGCTGTCGGGAATGGGGATCAAAATGACTTAGGGTGAGACGGTTGGTCACTTCATAGTGCATGGGCATGAAGACTTGGCCCGACTGGACGGTCGGGGTGACCATTGCCAACACGTCGACTTTCCCCCGTCGTGAAATCACAGTGACGCCATCACCGTTGGCAATTCCAATCTGCTTTGCGTCATGCGGATGGATTTCGACATAGGGATTTTGCGGATACAGTTTGCCCAGGACCAGGCTCTTTCCAGTCCTGGTCTGAGTATGCCACTGGCTGACGGTGCCACGGCCAGAGAGCAATAGAAACGGATAGTCTTCGCAGGGCGCCTCGGGCATTGGGCTGGGGCGTTCAACAATCAAACGTGCCTTGCCGTCCTGATGAAGAAACTTCCCGTCGGCGAATAAGCGTCGCTGCTGCTCAGGGGTCCGATGGCGTTTGGCATCGTCACGCGACCACGGCCATTGAATTCCACCACATTGATCAAGCTGTCGATAACCATCGATCCCAGTGAGATCGTTGGGCCGTCCTGCACTGAGCTCTTGCATGGTTTGGAACACAGCCTCTGGAGCGTCCCATTTTTCAAACATTTCCGGCACACCCCAGTACTGAGCAACGGCGCGAAAGATCTGAAAATCAGCCAGCGCTTCACCGGGGGCTTTGCGAACCTTTTTCAGCAAACCATAGCGACGCTCGCTGTTGATGAACGTGCCCTCTTTTTCTCCCCAGCCTGCCGCGGGCAAAACCAAGTCCGCCTGCACGGCGGTCTCGGTGCTGTGATACATGTCTTGGACGACCAAGAAATCGAGCTGATCGAGCAACTCTCGACATTGGTCTTGATCAATCCAGCTGTGTGCGGGATTGGTCGCAATCACCCACAACCCTTTAATTTCGTCGTTCTTAATGCCTTCGATGATTCGATCATAGGACCAACTGGGCTGATCAGGGATTCGCTGTGAATCGATGCCCAGAATGGAAGCCACCCGATTTCGGTCTTCAGCGGACTCGAAACGATGATGTCCAAGCAGGTTGGTGGTGTTGGACCACAGGCGTGACCCCATCGCATTGCACTGTCCGGTGATACTGTTGGCGCCCGTTCCTGGGCGGCCAATGTTCCCGGTGATTAAGGCTAGATTGATGATCGCTTGCGCGGTCCGTGTGCCTTGATAACTCTGATTGACGCCCATGGTCCACCACAGCGATGCCGCCTTGGCGTGGGCGATCGATTCCGCAGCCCGACGCAGGGTGTGCACCGACAAACCGCTGCGTTGGGCAACCTGTTCGGGAGTGTAAGGCTGCACGTGCTTGGCCAAAGCCTCAAACCCATTGGTATGAGCTTCGATAAAGTCTCGATCAATCCAACCGTTCTCAATGATGACCTGAGTGATGGCATACAAGACCTCAAGATCGCTCTTGGGCTGCAACTGCAGGTGCTGCGTCGCCGCCATCGCGGTCTCGGTTCGACGCGGATCCAGGACAATGATCTCGGGATCATTTTGGTTGCGTAGCACACGTTCCCACATGATCGGGTGACCGATACAGGGATTGCTACCAACAAACACCAAGCAGTCGCTTTGCTCGAAATCATCATACGTGTAGGGCGGCGCATCAAAGCCGAACGATTCTTTATAAGCCGTGACTGCGGTTGCCATGCACTGACGCGTGTTCCCATCGCCATGCAGCATGCCCATGCCGAACTTGGCCAAGGCTCCCAGGTAAGCCATCTCCTCACAGGGAATCTGTCCGGTGCTGAGAAACGCAACCGAGTGATCGCCATGCTGTTCCTGAATCGCTTTGAATCGGCTGACGAATGTCTTCAGCGCAGTGTCCCAGTCGACGCGTTCTTGCGGCTGCCCCTTGCCCGCTCGCAGCAACGGCGACGTCGCTCGGTCATCCGCATCCAGTACCTCCAAGGCCTCCCAGCCTTTGGGACAGGCCATACCGAGGTTGACTGGATATTGAGTTTCTGGAGTTAATCCAACCGCTTGTCCATCACGAACATGTAACCGCAGCCCGCATCCAGTTGCACAGTATCCACAGGTCGCCGTGGTGGTCTGATCTGCCTTCATCGAAGCGTGCGTCATTCCCAACCCATGACGGCCGGGCTCCAACAGCAACTGCCGGGTCATCTTACCCGTTCGAGCCTGCAGGAGTTGCGGCAATCGAACCGGCCGCTTCACTTCTGCATCAACCGGCTTGGTCAAATCATTTTCTTTGGCGAGACTCATTGCGGTTTTCCTTTACAGTGTTCCTGGCATGCGGTCATGAACGACGCTTTGGAAATACAAAATGCGTTCCAAGCACTCACTGAAAATCAAACTTGCCGCAGCAATCGCTAACAGCCCGGCACCAAAACCAGCCAGCAACAAGACCGTGAAAGCACCGACAACTGCGAACACGATTGACACATAGGCCAACCAATTTCGTAGACGCAGTGACTTGACCAAACGCTTATGAATCAAGTTGCGACTGCGTTGGTCGTAGGTGTCTCCATCGACAGCGGTTTCACCGAACAGTCGGGCCTCGCCAATCAGTTTGACAATCAAGCAGACAACGCCCAGCACCGCTAACCAACTGGCCGCCGCGGAGAATCCAGCAAACGCCATCAGAGAAGCACTGACCATTGCACCACCGATCACCATGGTGCCAAAGAACCGAGGCAATGTTCGAGCGGGCCGCCACAGTTGACGCTGTGTGGCGATGTAAATCATCGCGCTACAGTACAGCCCGGCTAATCCGATCACGATCGCCCCCAGCAGCGCTGCTCGCCCCAACCACGACGGGATGGCGTCCACAGGCAGCCAGCTAGGCAGTCCATCATCCAGATAGTTTTCCAGTTCAGGTAGGGCATAAAGCCCAATTCCCAAGGCCAGGATGCCGACGAACTTACCCAGCACCACAGCCTCGCGACTGAGCCAACTTGTCCGCAGTCCCAGAAAGACGCGCCACATCCTGAGCGGTTGCCCCAAGTGCATCGGCGCGATCCCCAAACCAACATGGCTGACCGCAAACCCCAGCACCGCAGCGATCAGCGTGACCGTTGCCGGGATTGCCACACCGCCGATGGCTGCCACTCCAGCAACCAGCGATTCGCAAACCAAGACTCCCACACCGACCTGCGTGGCCACAAGCATCAATGCAAGTGGCCAATGGCTTTCTGCCACCACATCCATGCGATCATCTTGTGGGCGTGCCAACCTGGGATCAATGGGCTGCTCAGCGACATAGCGTGTCGTGGGCGATGTTATCTGTGACGCGGGTGCGGAGGGGACCAGTGTCGACAACTCGGGGCTGTCAAGCGTTCGCCCGGTCGGAACGATGCGAATCTTAATCGCCTCATTGGGACAGGACTGCACACAGGCGGGCGCCTCACCAACAGCAAGCCGTTGGTAACACATGTCGCACTTTCGCACGATCCCCAAGCGATCGCTATATTGCGGCACCTCATAGGGACACATCATGGTGCAATACTTGCAACCGATGCACTGATCATCCAAGTGCCGAACGATGCCCGTGATCGGGTCTTTTTCGTACGCTTTCACCGGGCATCCATTGAGACAGCCTGGATCTTCGCAGTGATGACAAGCGGTTGTCACGTGCTGAATGGCGGCAATGCCTGACTGCTGTGAATCGATCGGCGGTGTCGCTGGGTCCTGTGTCGCTGGGTCCTCATCCCCGATCACCAGCGTGCCAACTTTTCGCCAAGCCTCGTCTTCCTCCAAACCGTTCATGGTATGGCAGGCAACCACACAGGCTTTGCAACCACTGCAAGCGTCCAAATCAACCTCAAACGCCAACTGCTGACCGGGACCAGGCGGCGTTGCAGGCAAGAGTTGTCGATAATACTGCTCTTGAGCAGGAGCGTCGTGATCGGCATCGCCCTGGTGCCACTGGCTAAACTCTTCGACCGCAGTCAGTTGCTGCTGTTCCTGCAGCAATTGATCTAGCAAGGTCGGGTTCGGCTGAACAACGGGAAGCGTAGCGCTCATAAGACGTGACGAGTGTGAACAACAATTATTCGCGAGACAAAAAACTTAAGCAACACAGACCAACACCGAATGGACTTGATCGCCTTGGTAGAACGGAATCGCAATCCCCATTCCGCTGCCAGCTTCACAGCCGTCGCGTCCGATCCATAAACGCTCCGATTGCTCGCCCGTCACAACCGCCCCCTGTTGCAAAGCCAGATCGACCAAGGAGGGCGGTGAGCCGGCCGCAGCGACTGGCACTTTGGCACCGATCTCCAACCGCATGTCGTCGCTGACGCGTTGATACGCCGCTTGCGTTAGCGTGAACTGATCACCGTCGGGATGCCAAACTTCATAAGCCTTGGCAATCGGAAATGCGTCGGAACTAATCAACAGCACCGACGCCAAGAACTCTTCATCCGCCACCGGCATGCCGATGGCAAGTTGAAGCGAATCGGCCGAGGCACCCGCGGCTCGCAAAAAACCGGGATGGCTAGGCAAGTTATCGTGAATGATGCAGTCTCGGTTCTCCCACACCTGCCCCGGAAGCCCCGACCCTTTTTCAAAACGCACATAAGCACTGACATTCTGAAACCGCTCCATGGCTCCAAAGTACCCCAGCGTCAACGACAGCTCATCGTAAACGCCAATCGGTTGCCAAACTTCCATCACGCACAGCGTTTGCTGATCGCAATGCGCCAGAAAACCCGCCATTGAAACGATCTGGCCCTCTTTGTAAACCGGCACCGTCATCGCAACAGAGCCGTCGGTCGCAAGGTCACTTTTCTTGATCGCCGGCAAGCCCGTGGAGAGCGACTCCTGTGCGGCAGCATCAACGACGGGCACGCCGCTTGTAGCGACCATTCCCGCGGAATCGAGCTCAACGGCAAGGAACTGTGACATGAAATTGGTAATCGACAGAGAAACTGAAGGCATTGACGACAACGATCAAAGAGATGACGAAAAGGGAATGAAGGACGTGCAGCCCGAACCGAGCGGGCAGCAAAGCACCCACTAAACGCTAACGGCTTGCTGCGATTCCTCAGCTTGCTTTTGCTGAAGCTTCTCCGCATCCTGCTTCATCTTTTTATGATCCTGTTCCTCCAAGAACGAGATCATGTCTCCTCGCAACTTGTAGTACTCTGGATGCTCAAGCACTTCACTGCGCACACGAGGTCGCTCGAAGGGCATCTCAAAGACTTTGCCGACCCGAGCGCGAGGCCCGTTGGTCATCATCACCACCTTGTCGCTCATGAACAACGCCTCATCAACGTCGTGAGTGATCATCAGCGTGGTCACCTTGTCACGAATCAAAATTTCAAGCAGAACCTCTTGCAGCTCCATTCGCGTCAGCGAATCCAGCATCCCGAAGGGCTCGTCGAGCAATAGCATGTTTGGCTTGAGCGCAAAGGCGCGCGCAATTCCAACTCGCTGCTGCATCCCTTGACTGAGCGAACTGGCACGAACATCCAGACTGTTGCCTAGCCCCACGAGCGTCAGGTAGTAAGCTGCGATGTCATGCCGCTGACTCTTGGTCCCGTGTGGATAAACCTGATTGACCCCCAGCAGGACGTTTTCCAGGGCGGTCATCCAAGGCATCAGACAAGGCGATTGAAACACCACACCACGATCAGGGCCGGGGCCATCGATTTCGTGATTGGCAACCACGATCCCACCATGGGAAATCGGATTCAAACCAGCAGCCATCGTCAAGACGGTACTCTTGCCACAGCCGCTATGGCCAAGCAGGCAAACGTATTCGCCCTTGTCCATGTTGAGGTTAAAATCTTCAACGATCACCGCAGGACCGTTGGGCGTGTCATAGGTTTTCCCCAACCGATAAAATTCGACGTAACCAGCCATGAAGGAGACTCAATGAAAAGGATTGATAGGAGATTGCAACGCGTTTCCGACAGGCGAGATGAATTAAATCGGAGCGTTCAAGATTGCCTTGCTTGGCAACCGCATTGACCTTGGTTTTAGATCGGGCAACTGGATCGGCGGCTGTTCCGATGCCATCTGCTGTTCGTCGCGTGACTTTTGCCGCACCGCCACCAGGTAGTTGGTGACAGCGTTCCGCAAGCCTTTGAATTGCGGACTATCGTTGAGCGCCGTTTTGTTCCGTGGACGATCCAGCTGCACCGCAAACGCCGGCCCCAGTGAAGCATTCGGCCCTGCATTCAAGGGGACAATGCGATCGGCCAGCAAGATGGCTTCGTCAACGTCGTTGGTAATCAACAAACACGTTTGGCGTTCTTCTTCCCAGATCTTCAGAATCTCTTCCTGCAGAACGCTTCGAGTCAGCGCATCGAGCGCCGACAAAGGTTCGTCCAAGAGCAGCACCTTGGGCTTCATGGCCAAGGTTCGAGCCAATGAAACACGCTGCCGCATGCCGCCAGACAATTCATGCGGACGTCGATGCACCGCGTGCGTCAGCCCGACCATTTCAATAAACTTTTCCACGTGAGCTCGACGATCGGCTTTCGACCAATGCTGAAACACACGATCGACCGAGAGCGAGATATTGCCTCGCACTGTCAGCCAGGGCAAGAGCGAATAGTTTTGGAAAACAATGCCACGCTCCTGGCTGGGGCCGATAATGGGCTGGCCTTCCATTTCCAATGTCCCAGAGTCGGGCGTTTCCAACCCTGCCAACATTTTTGTCAGCGTTGACTTTCCACTGCCAGAGAACCCAACGACTGCCAGGAACTCGCCCTGACGCAAATTGAGATTAATGTTCTCCAGCACCTCCACCCGTGACTCACCGCTACCGTATCCCTTGCACACCTGTTTCATTGAAATCAGTGCTGGCGGTGCCGGCGCTCGCACACCGGTCTTTGGCCTCGCTTCATCTGAGACTGCAACATTCATCATGCTCTTTCCTGACCTGGTGACTAGGCGGTTTGTGGATTGCCAAAGCTGACAAGGTTTCGCAAGCAAATCATGATGCGATCGAGGAACAGTCCAATCAATCCAATCACAATCACAATCACGCTAAACGCGATGCGTGCGATGGCGACCTGACTGTTGTTCTGATATTCATCCCAAACAAACTTTCCCAGCCCCGGGTTCTGAGCCAACATGTCAGCGGCGATCAGGACCATCCATCCAACCCCCAGGCTGATTCGCATGCCAGCGAACATTAACGGCAAGCTTGCTGGCAAGATAATTTTGTAAAGCTGCTGCGACCAAGACAGACGCAACACCTTGGCGACATTCATGTAATCCTGATCCACGCTGGCCACACCCAACGTTGTGTTGACCAATGTGGGCCACAACGAACACAGGCAAACTGTGATCGCCGATGTCAAGAAAGCGATCGGCAACCAGGGCTCGCCGCTGCTAGAGAGCGACAGAATGACCAGCATCGCCAAGGGCAACCAAGCCAGTGGGCTAACAGGCTTAAAGACCTGAATCAGCGGAGTGATGGCAGCATTGAACCAGGGGCTCATTCCACACAACACGCCCAGCGGAACCGCGATCAAGGTGGCGATGATAAAACCGAACGCAACGGTTTTCAGCGAGTTGAAGATCTGATCGATAAACGATGGGGCACTCGAAGGCCTGTAGTTGGCAGCCGCTACAGCTCGTTTCTTCAACACGGCCGCGTTGGCCAACAGCATCTCTTTTTGCTGGCCGGACACCGTCTGAGCCTTTTTCTCAGCTGCCGCAGATTTCTGCATGAGCTGAACGGCTTCGATTTTCTTTTCTCGACGAGCCTCTGCATCCAATCGCTTTTGATCGAAGTGAGCACTGATCAGTTTGCCGCCTTCAGAGAAGGTCTTGACCGGACCGGGCAACGAAACACTGTTGGCAACGATGTGCTTGGAAGCCAATCCCCAGAAACCTAGAAACACCGCAATCGCCAACGCGGGAACAAGGATGTACTTGGCAATTTCCTTGAGCTGTTCTTTGGGATCCTCTCCCGCGACGAGCCGCACGAAGGGCTCCAAGATCGGGAGTCCCGCCACTTTACAAAATTTCAAACCTACTGCGCGCCAATTCATTTCCTTTATGCCTCTTTTGTATCGCCTATCATTTCCTTCCAGCCCGGCAAACACGGCCCATCAACGCCTTGCCAAACTGCTTGAACGCTCACATGCCTGCCTCGCATGCCACTTCGCGCTCCTCTCATTTCTTTCGTCACATTCGCCGACCGAGAAGGATGGACATCCTTCCCAAGCCAAGCGATGCTCCCGCGCCAACGACTGGGCCAGGTGAGTGCACCGGAGCCTCACCTGCCCCAATTGATGTCGCGGCCAGACATCTATCAACAATGTTGACAGATCCTGAATTCAATCCCCCGCGAGGAGGACTTATTGCTTTTCAAGTTCAGCTGCTTCCTTGTTGCCGATCGCAAAGCTGTTGATGTAACCGATAGGATCCTTGGCGTCATATGCGTTGCCGTCGATGAATGCATCGGTGGGCTCGCGATAGCCGTCATAACCAGCCTTAGGCAAATCGGTTTCCTCAAGCTTGCCTTCGCTGATCAGCATCTCGGCAGCCTGACGATAAATCTCAGGCTTGTAGATCTCTTTGGCTTTTTCGGCGTACCAGCTCGCTGGCTTGCTCTCGCCGATCTGTCCCCAGCGACGCATTTGAGTCAAGAACCAAATACAGTCACTGTAGTGCGGATAACTGGCGTAGCCTTCGAAGAAGACATTGAACTCAGGCATGCTACGCACGTCGGTTTTCTGGAAGATAAACGTTCCCGTCATGCTGTTGGCGATCACGTCTTCCTCTGCACCAACGTACCTGGCATCGCTAAGAATCTTGGCCGCTTCAATGCGGTTCAGGAATTCACCTTTCTCATCTTTCGCGTCCAACCACTTACCGGCTCGGATCAGCGCCTTGACGACAGCCAAGTGAGTATTGGGATGCTTGTCAGCCCATTCTTTGGAAACACCAAAGACCTTTTCTGGATTGTTATTCCAAATGTCGTAGTTCGTCGTGACCGGAACACCGATTCCGGTTGCAACGGCGACTTGGTTCCAAGGCTCGCCGACGCAGTATCCAAAGATGGTTCCACCCTCGAGCGTTTTCGGCATCTGTGGTGGAGGCGTCACGCTGAGCTCAACCTCAGCATCAACCACGCCTTTCGCATCGTCTTCACCGGTGTACATACCAGGGTGAATACCAGCCGAAGCCAACCAGTAGCGAATCTCATAGTTGTGAGTACTGACGGGGAAAACCATTCCCATTGGGAACGGACGTCCTTTCGCAGCCTTGTACTCTGCAACAACCGGCTTCAGGCTGTCTGCAACAATGGGGTGCTTAGGAGTTGGCGACTTCAGCGCGGGATCAACTTCCTGCATCTTGGCCCAAACTTCATTACTGACAGTGATTCCGTTTCCGTTGTAGTCCAAGCTGTAAGCGGTCACGATAGGAGCGCTTGCACCAACGCCAATCGACGCCCCAATTGGCTGACCGGCCAGCATGTGTGCACCGTCCAATTCGCCGCTGATCACTCGGTTCAACAGGTCGCGCCAGTTGGACTGAGCTTCAACCTTGACGTTCAAACCTTCGTCGTCAAAGAACCCTTTCTCTTTGGCGATCACCAAAGGGGCACAGTCGGTGAGTTTGATAAACCCAAACTGAAGATCCGTCTTTTCCAAATCCAAGATGACCTGATCGCTACCGCCCTCTGCGGCTTCGCCTGACATTTCATCGAGTTCAGCAGCCGCCTTCTCCAAATCCTCCACTGAGATCTTTGACGAAGAACATCCACCGAGAACGACGGCGGCAAGGAAGAGCCCCAGAAAAGAAAACAAAACTTGACCCGACCGAACCATGCGGCGGACTTCACGTCGCTTTGGCGATGGACTCATCTGAATCACTGTTTGCACAACACAATAGTCCTAGAAAATATCCGTTCGGCGCTGACAACGTGCGCAGAGATCGATGAAACAGACCTAAAGTCACCGCCATGAATGCAAGTCTTCTAAAATGTTCTGATCAAAAACCGCCTCATGTCCCCGATGCCAATGTCTTTGGCATCGGATTGAGAGTTTTGATTATTGTTCAGGGCAACTACCGTTCCGCAAAGTGCTGATTTGGCACAAGCCCCCTTCAACCAGGCTCCAGGCACCCATTAAAGGCCGATTAGGCGAGGGAACTCCCCCGTTGCCAAGTTGCACGAAATCTCGCTCGCGACCAGGCGTTCCTGGTCAGGTGCCTGTTCCATTGACATTTCAGCCGATGACCTGCATGACTTTCACGCAGAGGGAGACCGACAACACCTCCCTTTGAATGGGTCTTAAGAGCCCCGAAAGTCGACCGACGAGTCGATCCCCCAGACGTCCATTCAACCCTTGAGACGAGGGTGGACGGTCCATCCCCATCTTTCACGAATGGCTCTCTTTAACGATTAGGCAACCGAGTCGGAGCACGACGCCTCCGGTCAAGATGCCCGTGCGACACGCCGATGACCGCTGCGGGTCGACTGCGCCGGAATGGCCCACTTTTTGATTTGCTTCAAGTCAACAGGGCTCCAGACGACAAGGCACGGGAGCTTGCCCCACTGCCAAAGCGGTTGTCGTTTCCCAGGCTATCACGACACAGGGCAAACTCTTTACCTGCCCCACAGCAGTACCCCTCATATCCATTGGAAGGATAAACAAACACATGCCATCAAGTCATTTCTACGCCATCCGTTTGGCAGCGCTGATGCCGCTAACGCTGATCGGTTGGCAAACAGCCACTGCTGAAGACAGCCAATTCAGTCGTCTGGTCCAGACCACAGCGGTTGAATTCAGCGTCTCCCAATCGCGAGATGCGGTGGCCCTAGCAAGCAACAACGTCGCTGTGTTGCCACAGGAAGGCGATGTGGCAGAAGTCGCCGTTCCACAACCTTCTCCGAGCGATGAAGTTGCCGCTCCGGCGGTTGTTGAATCTCCAGTCGTTAGCCCCGCTCCTTGCACCTGCAATGGAGCCTGTTGCTGCACGAAGAAGAAAAAGGAAGCAGCGACCGCGGCAATGAAGGGCGCCTTCAAAGGCGTCTTTTATGCAAACGATTTCAGCTACCTGAATGACCCTTGCTACTCGGGAGCCCCTCTGTTCGGCGAGGGCCTCAAAGGCCTGCACTGTGGAACGGTTGACGTCGGTGGTGAAGCTCGTGTTCGATACCACCGTGAGCAGAACATGCGCGGCCTGGGACTGACCGGCCGCAGCGATGAGTTCTGGTTGACTCGTTATCGCATGTACGCCAACGTCCACCTCACCGAAAACATTCGTTGGTACGGTGAATGGTTGTACGCCGACTCTGGATCGGAAACATTCAACCCCCGCCCGATTGAAGAGAATCGGGAAATGCAGAACATGTTTATCGATGTTCAGCTGACCGACTCGCTTAACCTGCGTGGTGGCCGTCAAGAAATCTTGCTTGGCAACCAACGTTTGGTTTCACCACTGGACTGGGCGAACACCCGCCGTACCTTCGACGGTCTTCGCGGAACGTACAAGGGCGACAACTGGACCGTCGATTCGTTCATTTTGAACCCCATGCAGTTGGACGTCAAAGGAATTGACTCGACCAACCGAGACGTTCAGTTCTGGGGCATCTACGGAGCCCGCGGCGAGACTGCAATCGGAAACCTGGAAGCTTACTACCTGGGCCTGAACAACGACGCTGCTGACTTTGACTACCAGACCATCGGTGGACGTGTTTACGGCACCGGCGCTCATGGCAACTTGTACGAAGTTGAAGGTGGCGTCCAGTTTGGTGAGAACGCCCCATCGATCGGTGGCAACCGCACCGCTGGCTTCTTCACCGGCGGGATTGGACGCAAATTGTCACTGTGCACTCGCTGTGGCGAATGGAATCCAACGGTTTGGATGTGGTACGACTGGGCCTCTGGTGGCGAAGACTTCCCCGCCAATCGCGGCGATGATAGCTTCGATCACCTGTTCCCATTGGCTCACAAGTACTTGGGCTTCATGGATTTGTTCGGTCGCCGAAACATCAACGACGTGAACTTCCAGTTCATGACCAACATCGGGCCACGCTTCAAAGCCTTGCTCTGGTACCACTACTTCTTCCTCGATCAAGCGACCACTCCCTACGGTGTGACGATGCAGCCCTACAACTCGACGTCTCCAGCTGCATCGAAGGACTTGGGTAGCGAACTCGATCTGATGTTCACCTGTATCCTGAATCCACGTACGACGATTGCCTTGGGTTACTCGCACTTCAACGCGGGCGACTACTACAAAGACACGCCGAACGTCGCGTTCAACGGTGACGCAGACTTCTTCTGGACGCAAATGCAAATGCGATTCTAAGTCGCACGCCGATAGCGATCTCAACGTCCCCATCACTGCGAAAGCGGTGGTGGGGATTTTTTCGTGGGTTCCACGGACGTGAAAGAAAACGGGGAACGAGCCCCCGACCAGCCACGATGTGTTCGAGGGCAAATTGTCGAGCGAGGGCCGCGTTGAAAGACCGCTGGCTAGCGCCACAGACGCTAGTGCATTCGCAGGAGGCTTTGAGCAAGAGTCGTTAGCCCGTCTTAGGCAGCCCGTCTTAGGCAGCCCGTCTTAGGCGGCTGGATTCTTCGATCCGTGATCGCACGGATGCCAAAGCGCCCGATTCCAGAGGGGACGCATCGGCGTACCACTGACGCTGCTTGATCGCATCCAAGATTTGCTCGGCAACCGTGACAGCACGAGCTCCGGCAAACCCATCAACGGTTGGCATGCTACCGGACTGCACACTGATCACGAAGTCGTGCAATTCTTCGAGGATTGCATTACGAGGTTCGAGTTCAGACGTCGCCTCGGCAAGATGTCGCTCGAACAGCGTGTCCGCGTAACCGAGAGGCTGATCGGTTTCGGCGTCCAGCTGGAAGGTGCGATGAACGATGTCGCCACTGGGACACACGCGTGACAGAGAGGGACCGGAAAAATCGACGTCAGCGAAACCACCGGGGCCGTAAACCTGCATGCTTCGCGCAGGTGAGGGACTGATTCGCGAGGCCTTGAGATTAGCGACCAAGCCGCACTCGAATTCGAGACGTGCTTCAGCCAAATCCTCATGGTCACTGACAACGGCCAAACCGCTAGCAGCGATGTGAGTCACGTTGGCATCGGTCATGGCACAGACCAGATCGATATCGTGGATCATCAAATCCATCACGACGCCAACATCCAAACAACGACCGGGAAACCGCGAAGCACGAACAGCTTCGACGTACTTTGGTTCGACCGCCACATCACCCAGAGCGGTGAACGCGGGATTGAATCGTTCGACATGCCCCACCTGCAAGGTCAGCCGATGAGACTGCGCCAGCATGGCCAGTTTGTTCGCTTCGTCAGCCGAGATTGCCAACGGCTTTTCAACCAACAAGTGTTTTCCAGCCAGCAATAGATCGGTCGCGATCTCAGCGTGACTGTCCGTGGGTGCAGCGATCACTGCGGCATCGATCTGGTCGATGCAATCACGGTAATCTTCGTACACATCCACATCGAACATTTCCGCTGCCTGCTTGCGAGCAGGCTCGATGGGATCAGCAATCGCAACCAACTTGGCGCCATCAACGCTGGCCAAGAGTTTGCTATGGATTCGTCCGAGGTGCCCAGCACCGATAACGGCAACGCGTAGTGAACTCATGCTGCTTTTTTCTTCTGTTGTTGATTGCGTTGATCTTGACCGCGTCCCGCGCGTCCACTGCAGGACGTGTCAACACAGTCAAAGAGGTACTTGACGGAAGGATGCACGGGGCCGGTGCTAAAGATTTCCTCGCGAGCTTTTTCAACCCCAACGCGTGCTCGATAGAGCAAGCGGAACGCCCGGGTGACCGCTTTGATCGCATGGGCGTCAAAGCCATGGCGTTTGAGCCCAATGGTGTTGACCGCGCGTGGCCGAGTGGGCTGCCCATCGACAATGGTGAACGGTGGCACATCGTGCAGCACACGGCTCATCGCACTGACAAAACTAAGGCTGCCGACCGTTGCATAGTGCGACACACCAACGCCACCAGCAAAGATGACGTCATCGAAGACCTTCACATGACCGCCCAACATTCCGTTGTTGGCAATCACAATCCGGTTGCCGACTTTACAATCGTGAGCAATGTGCACGTTGGTCATAAAGAAGTTGTCATCACCAACCACGGTGATGCGATCTTCTTTTTCCGTCCCGCGATTGACGGTGCAGTGCTCGCGAAAAATATTGTTTTGCCCAATGACAACCTGAGCAGGGGTGTTTTGATAGCTGGTATCCTGAGGATCGCCGCCGATCACACACCCTGCATAAAATCGGTTGTCGGGACCGACAGAGACTTGGCCCGTAAACACACAATGTTCGTCAATGCGCGTGTTAGCACCAATCTCCACATCGGGACCAATGACACTGTAGTGCCCGATCTTGACTCCATCCCCAATCGTGGCTCGCGGATCCACAATCGCTGTTTGAGCGATTTGAACACTCATATCATTCCGTTTCGCAATCGAATAATGACGGGAAAAATGTTGCTGAATTGCCAACTTGGCTGGGCCTCAGCAACTGCCGACCGATTGAATGTCAATCGCAACGCGATTGCAGCGTTTCCAATCCATTTTTCAACGCTGCCAGACTCCATCAATCGTAAGCAATCAACCTGGCCGCTTGCGCCAGTTCATGCTGTGCATCAACGGTAGCGAAAGCAGTGGTTTGGAATCGAGAGGAGTTTCCAGGAAAATTTGCCGGCAAGTCAAATTCTCTTCCAACCCCTCGCCGACCATTTCCTGTGTGACTCAACACACTGGCCCATTGAGCCCAATGTGCAAATGCACCCAGTGTGCCGCGTGTAACGCGGACTAAGCTCGCTTGCGCAAGAGTGCTGGCGCCGAGCGTGTCTGAGCGGCAAGGTCCCATAAGGCCTTGGCCATTTTTCCATTGAGGTGATGACCGCCGCGATGAGAAACAAATTTCCCAATCAGCTCCACTCCGACCAAGGCAAGGTCACCAATTAAATCCAATGTTTTGTGTCGAGCGCATTCGTTGCGATAACGCAACTCATTGTCAATTGGCCCCTCGTCACCGAAAACCAACAGCTCGTGATAGCCCACGTGATTGGCCACACCTGAGGCGTGCAACTGCTGCGCTTGCTGTTCGGTCACAAACGTTCGTGCATCACAGAGCTCACGCGTAAACTGCCCCGGCGAACAATTCATGCCGTGGCTTTGATTGCAAATCGGACCGGCTTTATCAAAGGCAAGTTGATAAGCAAAATGACTCTCCCCATTGGCACTGGGGGACGCCGTGATCCAAGTGTCGCCTTCTCGCAAGGTAATCACTTGATCGATGACCAAGCGCTGCTTGAGCTGAGCTTGAATGATCAACCCCGCTCTCGAAAGCACATCCACATAGGGCTGACTGCTGCCATCAAGTCCAGGCAGCTCCCAAGAATCAATCTCGACTAAGCAATTGTCGATTTCCAAAGCATAGAGGGCGGCCAGCAAGTGTTCGATCATTTCGAACGAAGCGGCACCGTCATTTAGATTCGTTCGCAATCGAGCATCCGTTCGATTGCTGACATGCGCCAAACACGTTGGCCTGCTGGGCAAGTCGCTTCGCACCAACACGATCCCCGTATTCACCGGGGCAGGGTGCATGACCACCGAAACACGCTTCGCCGACCAATATCCGATGCCCGATAATTCACATTCAGATGCAATCGTGTGTTGATGGCGCGCGTGTATCACAACCAGTCACTCCGTTGAAACGCGTTCGATTCCCCAATCAGTGCTTCTACAGAAAGAGGCACTGATGACAGCCAGCAAACAAAGATGCGACTGCCGCGCAAACCGCAGGCAGTCGCTCAATTCTTTGTCTCTCGCAAGGCTGATCCGCTAAACGTCTTACTTAGCCGTACCAGCAGCTGGTCGACCAGCCACTTGAGCATTCATTTGCTCAAGGTATTGCATGACAGGCTTGGTCAAGTCGATCTGTGCGTCGTAGTAGACGATCGGCTTCATGACACCCATCATCACGCTCTGGGGGTTGGCCAGATCCATCTCTTCGCTGTTGTAACGCAAGACCATGTTGATCTTGTTGAACTCAGCGATGCGTTTGACGACATCAGAGATCAAAGCGTAGTTGTTGTAGTACACCTTGGCTTGCTTTTCAGCAAACTCTTTACGAGCACGTGTGATGTCCAAACGAAGCTTGGTGTCCATCGAGGCCAGCTCGTTTTCCTTTGAGGTGTACTCAGGAGAACCAACTTTCAAGCCCTTCAACTTGGCCGCTTCTGTCTTCAACGTGTCGCGACGCGTGCCGAGCTGTGCGTCAAAGGCCTTCATCTCAGTTTCCAAGTTGGACAACTCGGTTTTGATTTTGGCGTTGTTTTCAAAGATGTAACCAATGTCAATGACCGCCACACGGTGTGGATCTTTATTTTGCGCGTGGGCCTGGTTTGCTACGATCGAAGGCACCAACAACGTGGCCAAGATGATGCCATACCCACAAATTCGACGATAAACGGTTCGCACTTTCGCTCTCCTTGCGTATTGAGTCGCACTTCCATGCGTGCACACTGTCAGGTAAATCACGACGGAATCATCCGTCTTGGATTGGGTTGTAATTCGACTGCCCTGACATCAGGCCATCGCCCCCGCTTCCGTTTCACTGACCGCTCACCAAAGCTTACCTTGGTCAGCCGTCAGAGTTGCAGGATTGTGCCAACCGTGGATTGCCGAGTAAAGATGAATCGCACCACTAATCCGGGCGTTTTTCAAGCTTTCCAGAAATCCGCTGCTGCTGTCCCTCGCGAAGAACTGTGATCTCAAAGTTCTCTTGCGGTGAACGAGCTCGCACCCAGGATTGCAAGTCGTTGTTTGTTGTGATCACCGCCTTGCCGATCTTCTGTATTTGATCTCCCTTTTCTAATCCCGCTTTTGCTGCAGGACTGCCAGGAAGAACCGACACGACGGTGACTGGAGGAGCATCGCTTGATAGCTGAACCCCCAAATAAACCATCCGTTGCTTGCGAATCTGAACACCCTTGGGTGTCTGGGCAAAGCTGGGACGTTGGGGCATGGTTACCATTTCAAACGCTGCCTTAGAAACCATATCGGTTATGCGGGCCAGGTCACCAAAATCGATTTTGTCAAAATCATCAGATGGGCGATGATAGTCATTGTGCAATCCAGTGAAATAAAACAGCACTGGCACGCTGCTGCGTGTGAACGAATCGTGGTCACTGGGACCATAGCCGCCGCTTTCCTCGATCAACTTGAACCCAAACTCAGCGTTGGCACGCTGAATCAGTTGCTTCCAAGACGGTGATGTGCCCACGCCGTAGACGTACAGTTCGTTGTCTTTCAAACGCCCGACCATGTCCAGGTTTAGCATCGAACTGGTCTTTTCGATCGGCAGCACGGGGTTTTTGACGTAGTGCTTGCTGCCCAACAGACCGCGTTCTTCGCCGGTAAACCCAATGAACAAAACGGTCCGGTGTGATGCCACCTCTTGCAGCATGTCTGTCAGGTTGGTTGCGGTCCCCAGCATCGTGACGGTCCCGCTGGCGTTGTCGTCGGCACCGTTGTGCACGGCGATTGTTCCGGGCGCCAAGGAGCCCGTGCCTCCCATCCCAACGTGATCGTAATGAGCTCCGACAACGACAATTTCATCAGCCAAATCACCTTTACCAGGCAAACGCCCGATGACGTTTTCGCTGGTAAAGGACGGATTCGTCAGGTCAACCGAAACGGTGGCCTCAGAATTGGCCAACATCACGCTGCTGGGCTTGTAGGTACGGTTGATCTGCCCCTCCAGCTCGGCAACGGATTGCTGCCCGGCGGCTTTGAGCAAGTCAGAGACGATGTCACGAGCAACCGAGATCACGGGAATCACTCGGCTTTCTCCATCCGGACTGCCAGCAGCATCAATCGCCAGCAAACCTCGTCGCGATGCCTGAATGCCACCTTGCAGCGACTTGAGCATCTGCTGTGATCGTTTTAGCTGACGCTGCTTGCCGTTAGGGTTTTCAACGTCAGAAGCTGCCAATGCCTTCTCCAATCCAGCAATGCGGCCCTGTTCCTGACCGATGCGTCGCTCCTGCACCTTGATCAATTCGTCGATACTGGCTTGATCGTTCACCAAAATCACAGCCGCAGCACCATGGGCAATCGCGTTCTTCACCTTGCTAGCGAAGAAAGCATTTGAAGTGTTTTTCTTGCCGTCAAACGGGCTGTTGGCATCATTGGGACCGGGCTCTTTACGGATCATCATGACGATCGCGCCTTTGACATCCAGACCAGCGTAATCATCGTACGGGGGATCTAATGAAGTGACGCCATAACCGACGAACGCCAACGGCCCTGTGACTTTCTGCTTTGGAACTCCCAAGATCAGAGGCGTAAAACCATCTCCGACCTCAAGTTCAACGACGGTTTCGCCCACCGTCAACTGACAGGTGTTCTTTGTGGGATCATCGATTCGGCTTGGCGTGGCGATCGTCACCGGCTGCAGTGGGGTGCCATCGACACTGTCCATTTGCAATCCGATCTCGCTCATGCGTTTGACCAAGTAGTCACGCGCCTGCAAAATGGCTGGATCGATCGCACTGCGACCCTTCAGTTCATCCGAAGCCAAATACTCCATGTCCTGTTTCAGCCCTTTGGCCAACGGGGACAAAGCGGCCTCGGTGGCAACCATCTTGACGGCAGCTTGCTGCGCCAGGGCTGTGGGTGGAGTGCCAAGCAATGTCAGGGCCAGGGCGAATGCGGCAACCGGCACCAGCGTGGCGGCTGAGACCAGCCTGAACCGACACAACGAATTCGAAACAACGGATGAGTGCATGCGATTTCAATAAAACAAGAGGTCAACGAGTCAGATAAATGAGGCAGGCGCTGAGTGAATCATTCTACTCGGCAAAGCAGCGGGGCCGCGTGATCGATGAAGATTTCGCCAGGAGTTCGGCAAATTTGTCGAACCTAGCGACACCGGCGAGATGAGACTCCAAATGGCCGCAGTGACTGAAGACTGCAACGATCTCGATCCACAAGAAGCTCTTGAAATTGCGAACTCCGCTGGCGATCCGCCGCTCTTTCGCTGCGATCTCCATGATTTGCGAAGATGGATTCTCGCCGGTCATCGTTGCCAAGAGATTGCTCAATCACCAATCGAGTCACGGCCAGCGAACCACACGGCAACGTCATCACGCCACCAAACGGGCACAAAAAAAGCCGAGCACTGTGTGAACGCATCACAGTGCTCGGCATTTGGATCAACAGTTGGCTGCCGTTTAAGCTTTGGCTGCCTTGCGGTCTTCGCGATTGAGCAACCACAGCAACACGGGGCTGGCCACAAAGATCGAACTGTAAGTACCAACCATGACGCCGACGACCAACGCGAAGGCAAAGGCGTGAATGCCCTCGCCACCGAAGAAGTACAGCAGCACGACAACGATCAACGTTGTTAACGATGTCAGCAAAGTTCGGCTGAGCGTCTGATTGATGCTGTGATTGACCATTTCAGCAGTCAGCTTGGCTGCTTTGCCTTTGGTTTCACGAATCCGGTCGAAGACAACAATCGTGTCGTTGAGCGAGTATCCGATGATGGTCAACAGAGCAGCCACAACGGTCAGGCTGATTTTGAACTGGTCGATCTGCAAGAAGCCCAAGTAGTCGGCGACGTAGAAACTGATTGCAATCGCACCCAGGGTAATCAAAACGTCGTGAATCAAAGCAACCACAGCCGCCAAGCCGTAGACGACACGCTGGAATCGGAACCAGATGTACAAAATGATGACCAGCAAACTGGCGAACAACGCCACGCTCGCTCGGCTTTGCATTTGCCCGGCAACACGGCCACCGATCTGACTGCTACTCATCCAAACGGGCTCACTGCCAAGCGTCTTTGAAACTTGACCGAGCACCTTGTCCGCACTGGCAGCGTCCAAAGGAATTTCCATTTGCCAGGTTGCAAAGGGGACCTCTGAACCAATCTTCCAGTCCGCCGCACCTTCACCGGTCGGTGACAGCACAATCGCATTCTCGACCAGCGCGACCTCTGCATCTTCAGAAGCTCGCTTGAGTTCCTCGATCAGAGTGCTGGCATTGACCGCAGCATCAGAATCATCGCCATCGACAGAGAAACTGATGGTTCGCACAGTGCTTTGAGCAGCTTGCACAGAGGCTTCCTCGCTGGCTTCGCCAGTCCCCTCGGCGTCGGTCGAGTCATCGGCCGCAGCTTCGGTCTCATCAGTCGTCACGGTCTCTTCAGCAGCTTCATCTTGCACGGCAACCAAAGCGATGCCGTTGTTGTCGGTCGGCAATGCAGAGCTGTCAGCTTCGGGAGTCGTAACGGTGACTGAATAGGTCACCAAGTTACACTCCGAAGAGGCTTCGAAGATTTTGACCAAACGATCTTGTAATTCAATGTCGCTAGTCAGCGAGGAATCCACTTTGAAGACGGTGTTCGCGTCGGTGCCTTCAATGGTCACGCCAGTTGTGGTGGTCTGGACTTTCGCATCCTCGAACTCTCCGATCCCATCTTTGATCAAGTTCCGAACGGTTTCATTGTCACTCGGCTCGGCCAAGCGGAACTGAATCGACGAACCTCCGACGAAATCGATGTCCAGGATGCCCTTTCCTCGGGCCGCCAAGGAAGCGACGCCAGCGATGATCAACAGCAGCGAAATCACCATCGTGATCTTGGCTTTGCCAATGAAGTCAACGGTGCCGCCGGCTGAGATCACATCACGAAGCTTGTTGACGCCATCAGACATTCCCAAGGACAACTTGCCGAATCGCTCGGCCATGTCGAACAGGGTTCGCGACATGTAGATTGCGGTGAACATCGAAAACAGGATGCCCAAGATCAAGGTCACTGCAAAACCGCGAATCTGGTCAGTACCGATCGCGTACAAAACGATCGCCGTAAACATGGTTGTCAAGTTTGCATCAATAATCGTGATGCTCGCCTTGCCAAAGCCATTTCGGATGGCCATTCGGTCTTTGGCACCTTTTGAGAGTTCTTCGCGAATCCGCTCAAAAATCAACACGTTGGCGTCAACGGACATACCAACGGTCAGGACCAGACCAGCCAAACCAGGCAGTGTCAACGGTTGGTTGATCAGCACCATGGTGGCCAAAATCATTGCCAGGTTCAAAACCAACGCGGTGCAGGCAACCAAACCAGCAAAGCGATAGTAGAACAGGATGAAGAGTAAGACCAAGCCCAGCGAAACTCCGATCGCCCAGACACCCTTGCTAATCGTGTCGGCACCCAAAGTGGCGTCAATCTGGTTCCGCGCGATGGGCTGCTTGCTCAGTGCAGAAGGCAGCTTACCGGCTTGCAAGACATTGACCAGCGACTGAACTTCTTCGGTCGTAAACGAACCGGTGATTTCACCGTTGCTGTCAATGCGTGAATTAATTGTTGGTGCCGACAAAAGGCGATCGTCCATCACGATGCCCAACCGGCGGCGACGATCTCCGTCGGGCAGGTTTTCGCCGGTCAAGTAGCCAAATTTGCGGCTACCAACGCTGTTCATGGTAAAGTTGACCGCCGGTGCACCGCTGGCACTGTATCCAGCACGTGCAAATGCCAAATCCTCACCGGTGACGTCCGCGTTGGGATTGATCACCATCAAGATTTCCAGATCCGAAATCTCGTTTTGCTCCATCCACTTAGCGACTTCGACGGGATCACCACTTGGCGGAGCCACCAAATCACCGTTGTCGGCATTTCGCAGAGTTGCTCCAGAAATCTCAAGACGCAACGGGCGAATGCCGTCAACAGCCTTGACTTCACGGTCCAAGACGACCCATTTGCCGATCGTGCGTCCGTCACTGTCAGTGAACTCCTCCTGCATCTTGACGCTTAACGCGACTTCGCCTGCGCGATCCGTTGCGACATCGATCAGTTCCTGGTGATCCACGCCATTGGCAACGATAGCGAACTGCAGAATCCCCGCCTTGGAGATAATGTCTTCGATGATCGCTACTTCACGTTGATTTTTCTCAGGGATGATGATTTCAACCTGAGTGTCACCGTAAGCTCGAACAACAATTTCGCTGGTACCGCTGGGGTTGATCCGCTTGGTCAGTGGCTCAACCAGTTTGTCGGCATTGACCAACTGGCCTTCATCATCCAGGGTTCGCTTGCCCGGGTCGATTTCGTACTGCAGAATCGTCCCACCGACCAAGTCAACACCCAGACCGGGCAACTTACTGGCCAGCACGGCGACACTGACCGTCACAGCGACCAGAATCAAGCCGAGACGGACGCCGTGAGTGGGCATCTTCATCCGCTTGGCCAACAAGCCACCCAAGTAGAAGGGGGCGACGAAGACAGCAAAAGCGCCTAAAATAAATAGCCATTTGTCTACGGATGCTGAAAGCCCAGAGTCCTCCGAAGCAACCTCAGCGGCAACCTCAGAGGCAGCGGCCTGTGCCAGCAAGGCGGAAGTCGATTCGGGAAGCCAAGTTCCCATCAAGCCGAGCAAAACGTTGCAATCGGCCAGCATGTCGACGAATGAAATGCAGTCCATGTTTGTCGAAATCGTAGTCTGTGGTGCGAAAATGGCGTCAAGCCATTGTGTATTGATCAATCGACTGAGTCACGCTCGGCGAGCTGATCCACAACCAGGTGGCTCAGCGAGCTGATCGACGCTACTCAGATTGTTTATCTGGTTCTTGTTTCTTCTTGTCCA
Organism: Stieleria bergensis; assembly: GCA_007745635.1. Lineage (GTDB taxonomy): Bacteria > Planctomycetota > Planctomycetia > Pirellulales > Pirellulaceae > Stieleria > Stieleria bergensis. The sequence continues at coordinate 1,668,393 of CP036272.1, read as the reverse complement.
CCGCTGATGTCAATGCCCAACGGCTTACCTTGACCTTCAATTCCCCTTTGTCATCCAAGCGAATCGTGATCACATCGCTTCCGCTCGGTGCACTGACAACGGTGCCATGCAGGCCACCAGAGGTGACCACCGGATCGTTCTTTTTGATTCCCGCTAAGCGTTTCGCCTCTTCAGCCCGGCGACGCTTTTCAGGCGCCATCACCAAAAAGTAAAACAGCATCAACAACACACCGATAGGGAACATCGGCTGGCTGACCATCTGCAACCAAAACGGTGCATCAGCAGCAACTTCGCCTCCGCCATTTTCAGCGACCTGCCCAGCGTCTTCTTGAGCGATTAGCAAAAGATTGCCGATGGGAAAGCGATACAGTACGCTTGAAAACGAACCAGAGATCACAGGTAAGTGCTCAAAATAAGGAGGGGTGGATGCAATCCTTGGCCGGCTGTGTGCGACCTGCAAAGGCCACAGACAAACCCCACCACGGAACGCCCCAACAATCGAAAGATTGCGGATCGGGGGAAAATTGCGCTCTCGGACGAGAAAAATGCAAGGTGGGATGATATGGAAGGCCCCACCACCCCACAAGCCCAGCCTGCTGCTTCCACAACAACCTTTTGCCCCCGCATCGCCCAAAACCAGCCCTCTTCAGCCTGCCAACCTCTCGCTGAAATGCTAAAACCATTCCTCAGCACTGCATCCACCAAAGGCTTCTTTGCCGGGCCTCCGGCGAGCCCAACTAGGTTTCAATAGAGTTTTCTCGCAATTCCAGGGTCAAATCGCCGGCCAACACCTCGCTTGCCAGCTCGTGAACCGACCGCGTGGAACGACGAACGCAAATCGCTGGCAGTCCGGCGCCACCTGAAAACGCCAGGAGGATCTGCCTGGGAAAGATTGAAAAAAGTTTTCTCCTCCGGAACTCATTTGAGCCATTTTCATTGAACACCACCGCCAGCCTCCCGCTCCCCGCCTGGCCTCCGCAATGGCCCGAGATTCAACAAGCTGTCCTAGATTGCCTGTCTAGCCAACACTGGGCGGACTACCGGGGGCCCGCTGCGGAACAACTCGCTGGCAACCTGGCCAAACGGGCCGGGACCGAAAGCTGCCGACTCATGAGCAGCGGCTCCATTGGCGTGGAAACGTCACTCCGTAGCCTGGGCTTGCCAACTGGCAGCCGAGTTGCCCTGTGCGGATACGATTACCCAGGCAACTTTCGTGCGATCGAACTCGCCGGGTTTCGACCGCTCCTGATTGATGCCGCAACACACAACTTCTCGCTCGCCCCCGCCCCCCTACGCGAGGTCCCTGCCGAGGAACTCGCTGCAGTCCTGGTCAGCCACCTGTATGGCATTCCAGCAGAGATTCAATCCATCGCTGCAATCTGCCAGGAAAAGGGCTGGCGGCTGATCGAAGACGCCTGCCAAGTGCCCGGTATGACGATCGCCGGCAAGCCCGCCGGTTCATGGGGCGATTGCGGTGTCTTCAGTTTCGGAGGCAACAAACCGCTCACCGCCGGCAGCGGTGGCGCCCTGCTGAGCAGCGATGCAGCCATTGCCGCAACCTGGTCGCGGCTGCTAGACCGCCCCAGCGACGCTCTGCCGATCGGCGAATTGCCAGCCGCCGCCCTCAATGCTCAACTGCCCCGGCTTGATGATTGCAACCAAATCCGCAACCACTGCACTAGGCAATTGATTGAACAGGTGCCTTGGATCGCAGGCGCAACCGAAAAGCGATCTCCGCTGCAAAGCCAATCAGCGTTCACACAGTACAAACTTGCGCTGCAATGCGAATCACGAACTGAGGTGATGGATCAGCTGCGCGAACTTGGGATCCCTGCCGGGCCAGGCTACCGATCGATGCACCGCAGCAGCCAACGCCGCTGTGACCGCTGGGGCGACTTGCCGAACTGCCAAGAGCTGGAACAGAGCCTTTGCTTGATCGACCAACGTGTGTTGCTGTGCCAGGGGCAGGCCAGAGAGCAACTGATCGACGCCTTGAATCGACGTTCGTGCACATGAGCGAACCAATGATCGGTGGCCCGAAAAGAAAGGGCCCCCTTTACCAATCCGCCTAGCGTCCACCCGTGCTGGAGCCTCTAGGTATGGGCGCCAAGCATGCTCCCCCGCGGCGAGTACAGGCCCGCAGTTCGGTCATGCTTGTACTGGCCGGCGCAACTTGAGTCATGACGGCAACTTGAGTCATGACGCGGTGAAATGCAGCACACGGACTGCCTGACCTTTGCTGCTGGGATGACTTTCCGCTGCGACACGCAGCTTCACGTCGTGCTTCTGATGCGGCAACCCTGACTGCAACACGATCGTGCGTGGGTAGTGCAATCCACGGCTAAAGCGATGGTAGAGCTCCACACGCTTCCAAGGCTTTCCGTCAACAGAGACTTCAACGGCACCGGCGTCAGGACCGGCCAATACGAACAGGCCAACCGCGGTTCCTGTAAAAGAAAACGCCAGCTCGGCACCGGCGCTGTCGGCCACAAATAGCTTCTGCATGCCATAACGATCTCGAAAGCCACCCGCAATCTGCGACCAGTTCGGCTGCAGCAGGCTCCACCCTGTCCCCAATTCAACCTGATTGGCTGGCAAGAACCGGCCACTGGCGTAACTTGACGGATCAATCGCAGCGGGCAATTGCTTGGAGTCACCGGCCTGACTGGCAACGTGAACCTTTGGCGAAGAAGGCGTTTTCAGCTCAGGATAACCATGCTGGTCCATAACCTTGGCCACTAAATCTGCAGCGATTCGATTGCCGGGAGCCTGTGGATGAACGCCGCCGTAAGTCTTCCAAGACGATTCACCGGATTCAATTCGCTTGGCCAATTCGACCGCAACATTACAGGTTGAAACGCCATAATGATCCGCCACGGTTTCGTGAGCCGCGATGCTGGTCGGCACTTGGTCTTTTTGTACCAAACCGAGCATGCCTTGATTGACAAAATGAACCATCACCAGATCCATCTCGGGTAACTGCGTCTTTGCCGATCGGACCACGCCTTCCATCCCTCGCAGCGCTTCGGCAAACGAATGCCCCGCGTCCTGATCATCATTGACGGCGAACTCGACCAGCAACAAATCCGGTTTGAAAGCCAACACGTCGGTTGGCAAACGGAAAGCACCAGTATGTGAGCAGGTGGAGGCAATTCCGGCGTTGACGAATTGAAACTCCGTGTCGGGGAATCGGGTCTGCAAATCCTGCATCACCATGGGGCGATAGCCATTCATTTCGGTGATCGAACCGCCCATGAAAGCAACCGTCGCCTTCTCTCCGGCCGAGAATCGGGCCAAACTGTGGTCCAGATTGCCCCGCGCAGTCGCTGATTGAAGCGCGGCCTTGTTCACGTCAGCGGGCAGCGTTTGCGCAGCGACATCACTCACCACGCCAGTCAAAGCAAGGAAACCAAACAAACCGGCACGCAGCATGGCCGAAACAGAGGATGAAAGCATCACGGGAAAGAACTCTTAGCAAGGATGAAGTGTGCGAGTCCCCAATCATAACTAGCCGCGTGAACATCAACCAGCGAAATCGGCGTTGCCAGCGGCCAGTCCGCGCTGCAAGGATGAAGAGTGTTGAAAAATCCACATCAGACCCTGAATCGGTGGTGGTTCCCAATTGACGCTTCCAGCAGACTTCGCAGAGTCTGCTTAGTCAAACGGCCTTCAGACGATCCCTGACGTTCAGGGGACGCCCCATTCCACCTGGGACGTTCCGCTTAGACCGCTAACCGCCAACGATTCCCCCACGGCACGCAGGCACAAGACAATGGCTTCACCTCTGGTAGTAATCGACGACAAGCATGTTCCCCTGGCACGCGTGATTTGGGTCGCAGATTTGCCGCACTTCTGCGGCAATCCGGAATGTGAATGCGAAGGCGAATATGAAGTTCGACTCGAAGCAGATGAATCGCTCTGGACCAGCCAGCGCGGTCGAGACCAAGTCGTGCAAGCCCTGGAAACCTGGTACGAACAGCGCTAACCAACCGCTCCGCTAGACTCCGTCACATTTTCATCACACCTGGAACCGCACTGTGAATCAACCAGCCGTCTTATTCGAATCACATAGCCACACCCCGCTTTGCAAACATGCCGAAGGCTGGCCGGACGAGTACGCGACGGTCGCTCACCAGCGAGGCCTGAAAGGGATGCACGTGACTTGCCACAACCCGCTGCCGGATGGATATTCAGCAGCAGTCCGCATGGCGGAGTCCGAATTCGATCAATACGTTGACTTGGTCGCTAAAACGACGGACCAATTTGCCGGCCAAGTCGATGTGCGACTGGGCCTGGAAGCCGACTATGTGGAAGGATTCGAGGCGTACCTTGAGAAACAGCTCAACAGCGCAGCATTTCATTTTGTCCTCGGCTCGGTGCACCCCCAGATTCCAGAGTTCCGCCGCAAACATTGGCAAGATGACTTGCTGGAAGTTCAAAAGATCTATTTCGAGATGCTCGCCAAGAGCGCGGAGACCGGGCTGTTTGATTCACTGGCCCACCCAGACCTGATCAAGAACTTCACCGCCGAGGCTTGGGATCCCGTCTCGATCCTGGACGTGATTCGCCCCGCCTTGGATCGGATTGCCAAAACGGGAGTCGCGATGGAACTGAACACCAGTGGCATCCTGAAAACCATCTCTGAAATGAATCCTTATCCAGCGATGCTGGAGGAGATGCGATCGCGAGGGATCCCTGTCACCTTAGGAGCCGACGCACACGTCCCTCATCGAGTCGGGGACGGCTACATTACGGCCATGGAAATCTTGAAAGCGGCGGGCTATCAGGAAGTCAACTTCTTCCTTAATCGCACTCGCCAATCCGTCGCGATCGATCAGGCGATTGCTTCGCTGGAATTCGCCGAAAACAGCCTTGCCGAATAACCACCGCCAGCGCTGCTTGGCTTGATCGGCCAGTTGACCATCACGCGTCCGTGCGCTGTTTCCGCAGCGCACTGGCCACAGCGATCGCCAACACACACTGCTGCGGGTCAATGGGATCCCCCTTGCGATAGCGATGCAGCAACTTTCTAGAGTGCTCCGCCAGCTGTCGACGAACTTGCCGACGTTCACCTTTGACTCTGGCGATCTTCAGTGAATCGTAGGCAGTGGTTTGGTGCCGCATCCAAGCGATCACGGCAGCCTCGGCGCGGCGTTCGATTGGAATGCGCTCGGTCCGCGCAACGGTCCCGCTGCCGACCGGCGTTGCATGCACCGCGACCAATGTGCCCATCGATTCGGCCAGTTCTTGATAGCGCGCATCGAAACGCAAGAACTTGATCACTTCCTGGCGAAACTCGTCAACGTATTGAGTCTGTTTCTTTTCCCGCCGCGCTAACTCCGACTGACGCCGCTTTTGATACGCAGGCGATTCACGCTGGGCGACAATCGCTTGCTGGGCATTGCTGATGGTCCTGGCATCGGCCCACACACCCTGTGAAAAGGTGCGTCTTCCTTTTTTGACCTTGACCGTCCAGGTGGGTCCAGCGGCTTTGACGCGTCTCGTTAAGCCAGCGTCACCGGGAGGCAACAACTGCCAACCATCGGGCACCTGCAAGACTTGCCCACTGGTTGTCCGCACACTGCGATCGGTTGGTCCTGGGCTAACCTGCAATGTCTGATCTTTCAAGAATCACTCCACTTCCTGCGGTCTAACGATTTGCTGCGGTCGAACGATTGATGCCTCAATCCCGGCGGCAATCTGATCCTGCGGCGAGCCAGCACGAAGGCGTGACTCGCCGTGCGAATCGGCCGTCGGCAGGCATTTAAATTGGCGACCGACCGGCTTAGCCGCGTGAATGGGGGGCTGAACCTGAGGGGCCATTGAGCTGTTTTCGGTTTTTGCCACGTCATCGCCTGAAAAGGATTGCCAATTTGGCCGCGAGGCCGCAAGACGCTTAGGTGCCAGCCAAGCTCGAAACCAGAGATTTTTCTGGTGCCAGTGGGGTTCAACTGGCATGCTGTGCTGTTGTCTAGGGAGAAAGCAGTTGGCTTGGTGCCCCTTACGGGGCGTTGGACGAAGCCCACTAGATACGCTAAAACCTAGTGACCAACAACACCCCGTTCTCTACGCCGAATCACGCTTCTGCTGGAGGCGCCAGCACCGCTGAACGTCACCGATGCTAGCGTTTTGCCAGTTCGACCGCATGTCGCAAACACCTTTCGGGGGGTTGCCTGTCGTCGATGATTCACCATCCTCGTAGCGTGACCTGAATTTTGGCGTTCACCTCAACGTGACATTCGCGTCAGACGCCGCTCCTTTAGTTTAAGCAATTTGATGAAACCTTCGATCACATCAACTCCGTTACCAGACATTCAATCAACCGGAGACCTTCGCAAGGTTGCCATCAACAAAGTCGGTGTCACCAACGTTCGCTACCCGATTTCGTTACGAACACCGGGGGCAGGGCAGGGCAATGAATTCATTCACACCGTCGCATCGATCAACATGTTTGTGTCGCTGCCACACGATGTGAAAGGCACTCACATGTCGCGGTTCTTAGAAGTCTTGAATGAGTACCACAACGAGATTTCCAGCGACAATCTCTGGCTGGTCGCAAAGCGAATGAAGGAGAAACTGGAATCGGAAGATGCGTTCCTAGAGCTTAACTTCCCTTACTTCATCAACAAACCGGCCCCTGTGACGGGCAAGACCGGGAAACTTGACATCGACGTTGCCTTCGAACTTGCCAGCGGCGTCGAAGATGACTTCATCATGACGTTGAAGATCCCGGCAACAAGCCTCTGCCCATGCTCGAAAGAAATCTCAGAGTACGGTGCACACAACCAGCGCTGTGACATGACCGTCAAGGTTCGCACCGCCGATGGCGTCCACTTGTGGATTGAAGACCTGTTCAATGTCGTTGAGCAGTGCGCATCAACGCAAGTCTTTAGCGTCCTCAAGCGTCCCGACGAGAAATGGGTCACTGAGCGAGCCTACGAGAACCCAAAATTCGTCGAAGACATCGTTCGTGACTTAGCCGTCGCATTGAATGAAGATGACCGCATCGTGTGGTATCAATGCAGCAGCGAGAACTACGAATCGATCCACAACCACAACGCTTACGCATTCATCGAACGCGATAAACGAACCGAGTAGCGTTCGCTCACGTTGCTCGTCGGGGTGGTTCGACGGTGAACAACCGCTGCAGTTTCTCGGGACATTCAACCCCTTCTGCTCGCATCAATCGCTGCAGCGAATCGGCCGTCGCGTAGGGATCATCTAAGTAAGCGATCCAATCAGTTGCCGCTAATTGGAATGGCAACAACTCGCCTTGATCGGCCAATTCAGCAGCCTCAAGAAAATGCTCCCGAGCAGCATCCATCGAGCCAACTTGGCAAGCGAAGATGCCGCGGTACAGAGCAGCTAAGCATTCGCCAAACTCACTCAGTTCGGCAAGCTGAACCAATAGCGTACTGACGTAGTCTGCTTCTCGAAGAGGTGATCGATCTGAAAAGACCGGGCTCTCGACGGCGCTAACGCCATCAACCCGCCCCCAAGATCGCTGCCGCAATTGCAAACAGGTCAGCACGGCCAACTGCAAGGCCGAAAGCTTAATCACGGGCATGACGGCGACCATCGCCGTTTCAATCTCACCGAGCATCCAGTGGACCTTCGCGGCGGCAGAGGCAATCTGGCCTTGATAAAGATCGAGGTTCACCGCTTGAACCCAGTGAAAGATGTCAACCAATTCGAGTTTATCTGTCTTTCCGCACAAGGCCTCGCATTCTTGGTGCAACGCCAGCAATGACTCAACATCGTCCTGACACAGCAGCGCGTTGCCGCAAAAACCATTCGTCGTCAGCATGAGCTGCAAAAGATCGCTCCGCCGCTTGGCGTCGCCCAAGAGCTCATGAAACACCTCTTGCATTTGCTGCCAGTGTCCCAGGTTCCACCGCGCCCAAATCTCTAACCAACGAGCTTGAGAAACCTCGAAGCTCATGGGATTATCATCGTTGCCAAAGTGCAGCAAGGCCTCGCCAATGACCTCAATCACCCCACGCCATTCCGATTTGATCGAGGCGACATATCCTAAGCAGGAATAAAGATTACCACGAATCACTCCCGTGACATGTGGATTCAAACGCGACAACATGCGGACCAAGCAATTGCGTGACTTGGCTGACAGCGGAGAGCGTCCGCCACCCAAGCCAGCCGCCCAAATACTCGACATGCCGCCAAAGTGCAGGCGAACCATTGACGCCTCCTGTGACATGGCACGTTGTGCACCATGCAACGTGAGCCTGATGGCTAATTCCGAATTCATGAACGACATCGAGCGGCCGACATAGGAGCAGAACGTAAGCTCATGACTGGAAAAAGCGATCGGTGCTGAATCAACCGCCAGTGAACCCAATTGCGGGTAAATGACCTCCATCCCATCACTGGTGATCTCGGCCAGCGATTCGGCGAAGCCAGCAAAGGTCTCGACCAAGACCTCTGCGTTGACCGGCTCGTCGGAAACGTTGATTTCGTACAGCTCCATCTGCTTGGCAACCATCGGCATGGCACGATCGATTTGCCCATTTCGAATCAGCCACTGAATGGCGCGGGTCTGGTATTCAATTTGCTTTTGATAATCGGAAGACTCTTCAGCAAGCATCAAAAGATACTCGGCCGCCTTTTCCGGCATGTCCGCCTGTTCAAAGCAATCCGCCGCAGCCATCAGGTGCTTGTTGCGAGCCTGACCGGTGACCTGCTGCAACACACGAACGTGCCAAGCTCCCGCCTCACCCATGGCAAACGCTCGACTGGCATGATCTGCGGCCATGATCGCGTACGGCAAGGCATCCCCCGACTGACCGGCCAGATAAAAATGAGTCGCGATACTGGCGGCATCCTCGAACGGAGAATCACCATTGATAAGCAGTTGTGCCCAAGCCAAATGCGTCTGACGGACCTGCTGTGGGTCAAGTAAATCGGCCAGGCTCTCGGCGACGGTATTGTGCATCACGACCAAGCTATCCAGCCGCGTCCCATTTTCCATCACTAAACGACTGGAAACCAAATCGAAGAGCGGTCGATCGACCTTGGGACCCAAACCCGACACCTTGCTAAGCTGTGCGACCAGAGCCGGCTTGCCTGCAGTAAAGACACAACACAAGAGACGCTTGGCTGATTCGGTGAGCTGGTCAAATCGCTTGCGCCAGTAGCGGTCGGGATCACTGACGTCGGCCAGTTGCGATTCATCGACCTCTTCTAAACTGTGCAAGATCCCGCCCACGCGAAACTCCGTGGCGATCTCCTGAAGCCGGAAGGCGTTGCCTTCGGACAGCTTGACCAATTCACGCAAGGTTTGCTGCTTGACCTGTGCACCATGCTTGGCCACCGATTTCTGCAGCAAAGTCATCGCCGCATCGGTCGACAAACTTCCCAGCACAATGGTCTCCGATGGCGGACAACGTTGCATGGTGTGGCCGCGATAGGAAGTAGTCAAGATCCCCAGGTGCGGCAATTCTTCTTGTTGCAACCCGTCCAGAATGTCATGGCTGCCTCGATCGGCCCAATGAGCATCGTCAACAATGATGATCACCGGGCCAACCGCCACCACCTCTTGAAACAGCTTACACAGGGCATCGATCGCATCGGCTCGCCGTGGCTCAGGCTGAAAGGCCTCGGCATGCGTCCCCATTTTCTCCCGCAGCACATGTCGAAGCTGTGGAAATGAACTCGTCAGAATGGCCACCGTCGGCGGATCCAACTCAATCTGGTCACGGTCGGAGCGGGAAAATCGCTGGGCAATCTGATCCGCGATTTGATCCAACACCTGCATCTTGCCTGACTCGCGCTGACGGCAGGTCACACGGAACATCTGTCCCCAGCTATGGTCGTGGCGAAAACGTGTTTCCAATTCGCTGATCAGTCGCGTTTTCCCCGCCCCCATTTCACCGGAAAGGTGCAACCGGCCGGTGCCGCCTTTGAAGATTTCACGCACCCATTCGCTGCACTGACGAAACTCGTCCTGACGTCCATACAAAATATTGGTCACGGGAAACGGAATCGGGATGTCAACCGTCCGAGCCGTCTTGATCAAGGTCATCAATGAAATCCGCTCGGACCTCACGGGATGCAACATTCGGCCAATCAGTTTGCGCAGATGATCTGGAACCCCGCCGTCCATGCCTTCGACTGCATCAGCAATGACCTGCTGGCGTTCCGAGCGAACCCAATCGTCAAAGTCGCCCTCTTGCAACCACTGCTCACGGCCAGAGACCAGATTGACACAATCCAAGAAAACCAAACCCAGGCTAAAAACGTCCCCAGCAGGTGTGTAACTCTGCTCCCACAGTGCTTCAGGAGAAAAGTAACGCGGTGTTCCAGCGATATAGGAACGCAGTCCATGCCCGTCGGTGTCTAAATCACAAGAAGCCACCAGCCCATAATCAATAATCGCCCCGCGACCATCATCGCGGACCATCAGGTTCATTGGCTTGATGTCGCGATGAACCAAATTGGCAAAGTGGATCGCCAACAGGCCCACCGAATAGTCGTAGAGCAGCCCCAGCAACTGGCGATAAGCTTGCTCACGCGGTTCCTTCACCAGACCTTGAGTGAACTCATAAAGCGTCCGTCCCTCAATCAACTCCATGGTAAAGACCGTCATCTCGTCGATGACCTCTAACCGATCCGCACGCATCAACATCGGGTGAAACACCGTCGACATCTGCCGAAATCCAAGCTTGTTGCGGTACAAATCTTGCGGAGAGAGTCGGCACAAAACCTTTAGCGCGCATTTCTGGCCTGTGACCCGATCGGTCGCTGAATACACAAACCCCGCTTTACCGTAACCAATCAGACGCTCGATCAAGTAATCGCCGAACGGTTCTCCGACCACCAGCGGCGGCTCGATCTTGGCCTCCAAGGCATTGGTCAGAAACGTCTCCCCATGCTTTCGCGGGTAAACCTTGGTTTCGTCGTTCGGGTTGCTCTTGGGAGATTCAGGAGGGGCATCCATGAAGGCACTGCAATCGTTGCCGCCAGTGACTGTCCAGCCACCCAGCGTGGGTCATCATCGCATCAGTAAACCGCCAAGCCTTAACGAGCACTTGATCTGCCCTATCCTGCTGTCCCCATTTCTTCACCCCAGCGAACCACAGTCCTTTCGGAAAAGCTAAGCCGTCCAAAGTGACTGCGATCGTTGCCTAGAAATGCGGCCTAACACGTAGGCGGTCTCGTAAAACGTCAGCGTAACTGATATGTCTCGCGCATTCTTGTGGGTTTCCCCATTTTTGCGGACTCCCCCCAATGCTAGAGACTGTTGGCTCGCGCGGACGATTGCCATCCAACCGCCCAACGCTGCACCGACTGCTTCAGCCCCCCCCGTTAATTGTGATCTACCGGAGGGCAAGATTCCCGAAAGTCTGAAACCGGGACATCAGCCAGTGAATAGCGCACCGCCTAGACGAGCAAAGTTTTTTCGCGACAGCAGAGACTTGATTAGCTTTGGTCGGCCACGGTCATTTTGCCAAGGAACACTTTGGCGATTACTTTCAGCAACAAGGTCAGCACCATCAATCCGAATGCTAGCACGCCAAGGCTGATTTTCCATTCGGTCGTGCTGGGGGAGTACTCGACCAGCTGATGCAAGGTCGATGGAATGAAGCCAGGAATGATCAGCCCCATTCCTTTTTCAATCCAGATCCCTGCGATGCATAGCAGACAAGCGACGATCCGAACGGTTCCGCGTTGTAAAGCAGCGGGCAGAAATAACAGCACTGTCCCCGTCAAATTCAGCAGCAGTGACGACCAAGTCCAAATCACCAGACCATCGTGCCCATGCAGACCAAAGTACATGTACTGCCCGGTGGCTCCATGCGTGCCACCGGTGTAGAACACGGTGAACAGCTCGCTAACGCTCATCACCAAGTTAGCCACCATGGCCACGCGCATGATCTGAATCAAGGTTCGCGCGGGTCCCGCAGGCGCATCGTAATGGTAGATCAGCCGCAGGACTCGCATCACAATGATGATAAAGGCCGGGCCGCTAACAAAAGCCGACGCCAGGAATCGCGGTGCCAGCAACGCCGTGTTCCAGAACGGTCGACCGCCCAAGCCGCAGTACAAGAACGCCGTCACGGTGTGGATACTGATCGCCCAAAAGATCGAAATGAAGACGAAGGGAATGTACCAAAGGGGATTGGGCGTCTTTCCCAAGTAACGCGTGTAAAGCAAATAGCCCACCACGTGCAAATTCAGCAACAAATAGCCATTAAGAACCAGCACGTCCCAGGTCAACATCGAGATCGGCCAATTAAACTTTCCCAACCCGGGCATCAAGTGCCAGAATCGATCCGGCCGTCCAAGGTCCGCCATCACGAACATCAAGCACATCACGATTGCCGCGATCGCCACGGTCTCGCCGATGATGACCACCTGGTGCATCTCTTTGTCTTTGTACAGATAAGCTGGAATGACCATCATCACGCCACCGGCCGCTAACCCCACGCAAAACGTGAAGTTTGCAATGTACAAGCCCCAGCTGACCTGATCACTCATCCCTGTGACAGCCATCCCGGTGGCCACTTGATTTGCCCAAGCATTCAGTCCCACCAAGGCAATGGCGGTCAGGACCGTCATCCATGTCAAAAAGGCGTACGATCCCTCAGTCATCACGACCAGTGATCGCTTCACGAAGCCGGGATAGCTCAGTAAGGCCGTGGAGTGTTTGTCGGAATCGCTAAGGGGAGCAGCGCTCATAGGGATTCAAATTCGTAGCGTGAAAGCGGGTTAGTCAAAGTAATAAAAGAAAGCCGGTTTTGTTCCCAACTCTTCTTTAAGCACATACACTCGTTTGTTTTCTAAGATCCAACGAATGTTTGATTCAGGATCAAGAATATTGCCAAACACGCGTGCCCCGGTGGGGCAGGCTTCCAGGCAGGCTGGCAATTTGCCACGACGTGTGCGATGCAGGCAATAGGTACATTTTTCGACCACGCCGGCGGGCCGAATGCGATTGCTGAGATAGGACTGATCGGGATTCACTTCCTCAGCAGGGATCTCTGGCTGTTTCCAGTTGAAGCGTCGCGCATGATACGGGCACGCCGCCTCGCAGTAGCGACAACCAATGCACCAGTTGTAATCGATCACAACAATGCCATCTTCTTCCTTCCAAGTGGCCTTCACCGGGCAGACATCCACACAAGGCGGCTCATCACACTGCTGACACTGCACCGGAAGATAGAATTTCCCATCCTTGGGCACCACACCTTGATACTCTGAATCACCGTTGCCGAGTTCCATGGACCCTTTATCCATCTCCAGCACGCGAATGTATGACTGGTGCGTTGCTCGATCATGGTTGTTTTCTTCGTGACAAGCTTTGACGCAGTTTCCGTTGCCATTGCAGACACTTAAATTGATCGCATAAACGAACTTTGTCCCTGGGATCGGGCGATCGTCGGCGATGTGCACTTCGGCACCGTACTTTTCCTTGGTTTCCGCTTCCAAGCGAGCGATCACTTTACGTTTGTCTTCCGCGGAAAGCTCACGATAGTGATTTTGAAAAAACGCCTGCGCGGAGGTCTGCTTGGCCGCCGATCGCAGCGGTGAAATCGCAGCCGCGAAAGCAGCTAAGCCCAAGGTTGCGAACCCCGCCTTGACTGCTTTTCGACGCGTCGGATTCACCACAGGCAACTCGGGACTCGCTGGAGTGTTCTGCGCTGAGTTTGAATTTGCCATGACCACGCTCCCTGTTAATGATCGGACGACTGATCGTTTGTTTGCAAAAAGCGATCATGTGGTTTGAATTGCACTTTCATACTTGGATACTTTGGAACGTGAGGATCATGACAATCCACGCAGTTGTTTTTGAACTGCGGACCGCGACTCAAGTCCCAAAAACCGTTCATGCCGCCATGGGCACCGTGTTGATAGGCGATCGCTTGCTGCGAATGACACTGTGAACACATGCTCATCACCTCCCGATAGGCAACCGGTTGGCCATCGGCCAGACGCAACGCATCGGGCTGCTGTGCCTTGTGACAGGCGTAACACGTCAACTGACCATGGGCGAAGGAAAACCCTTGATGAAACTGATCCAATTGCGCCACCGTGTTCTTCAGATTAGGTTTCCGAACCGAGTGGCACGTCGAACAAGCCACTTGCCCCTGACGCTGCAAGGGATCGTCTGCCTGCAACCGAATCATGGGCGCCCCCTCATAACGCTGAATCACAACCGGGTACCGATCGCTTCCCGGGGCCTTCTGAATTGGCACTGCACTCGCTATCCGTGATCCCTTCGCAATTGATACAGAGCGTTCGCTGGATGCCTGCTCCCCCTGGTCGCTCTCGTGACTGACAAAGAACAACTCCGGTTCTGGATTGGATTCCGCCTCAGTGCTGCCCTGATCCCAAGCAGCTGCTTGGTCGGGCGTCACTGATTCTGGATCCGACATGGCCTGAAGCATCCTGGCCGAAGACGCTGACTCTGTTATCACCCCAGCATCTGACCGGTGGCTCAGTTGTTTGCCCATCAGCCAGGAATGGATCCCGACGGCCAAGAAACAACTGCACAGAAGCAAGGCGATGACGATAAAGAAACGTGTCATACGAAAACCGCGGCAGCCATAGGTTTAGCTTGAATGCTTTTTTAGAAACTGACTGAATCACAATGCGATCCAGCATCACGCTAGCGAGCCCTCGCTGACGCGACGTTCACTCACTCGGACCCACCATCGACTTGATGGATGCAGCGAAGTGTATGACACAGTAAGCAGCCTGCAGAAATAAAAAATACTGACATGTGGGTTAGCGTCACAAGTCACGTTCGCGGAAAACCTCAATCGCTGAATGTCCCCTTTAAGGCGTTGGCACAATTGATCTGACGGTGTCCGAAACTACCCCTCAGAAGCTCCGTCCCGCGCGTCGCGCCGTGAGCGATACTTGAAGCATTAAGTCGGTTCCCAATCTTTGCTGCGTTGGGTTCTCGACCAGGTTTTTTGCTCAACCACGGGCGACTGAAACCGTTTCGCCACAGCTCGAAACAACCGGCCGCCCTGAAACAAAACAATCAATCAATCACATCAACTAGATCAATCGAATGGCTGCCTCAGTCAAGCATTCGCAGCGATCGGCTAGCAAAGATCAACCGGGGCCAATGATGGATACACGACGACGGGAATTTTTAAAATCTGCTGCAATGGGTGCTGCCTCATCGCTTGTTGCTGGAACCGCAGCACCGTCACTGCCTGTCGTGACCGCCGATGAGATCCCCACCGACGGCGATCAACTGACATGGAATAAAGCACCTTGTCGTTTCTGTGGCACCGGTTGCCACGTTCAAGTTGGCGTGGAAGGCAACCGCGTGGTTGCGGTCGCTGGCGATCAAGCAGCAGACGTGAACAAAGGGTTGCTATGCGTCAAAGGCTACCACGTAGGATCCGTCCTCTATGGCAAAGACCGCTTGACACAACCGCTCCTGCGCAAAGGGGATCAATATGTCGAGATTCAATGGGACGAAGCCATCGACATTGCTGCGAAACGAATCATGGATGCCCCCGGAGAATTTGCCTTTTACGGCAGCGGGCAATGGACGATCCCTGAAGGCTATGCCGCCAACAAATTCATGAAGGGTGGCTTGGCGAACAATCATATCGATCCCAACGCTCGACTCTGCATGGCCTCCGCGGTCACCGGTTTTCTAGCGACCTATGGAGTCGATGAGCCGGCCGGCTGCTACGACGACTTGGATGCCTGTG
The DNA here is from genome assembly GCA_007745635.1 of Stieleria bergensis. Classification (GTDB taxonomy): domain Bacteria; phylum Planctomycetota; class Planctomycetia; order Pirellulales; family Pirellulaceae; genus Stieleria; species Stieleria bergensis. The sequence continues at coordinate 1,652,698 of CP036272.1, read as the reverse complement.
ACGTGCTGATCACGTGGGGCAACAACCCCGCAGAAATGCACCCGGTGCTGTTTTCACGCGTCACTGACCGACGTTCCAAAGGGGACAAGATTCGGCTAATTGACATCTCAACTCGCCGTACTCGCACCAGCGATGCAGCGGATCTGTACCTGGAAATGAAGCCTCAGGGCGATGTCGCCATTGCACTGGGCATCATGAATCAGTTGATCGCCAACGAGACTTACAACAAGGACTTTGTCGAAAAGCACTGCGCCTTCCGAGCGTTGGAAGACGAAAATCCCACGCTCAAAGGCGAAGCGATCGGTGAAGACGAGTTTCGCAAACGCATCGCCAAGTACACCCCCGAGCATGTCGAAGCGCTCAGTGGAGTGCCAGCCGAACGCATCATTGAATTGGCAAAACTATTTGCCGATCCAGACCTGCGGATCACCAGCCTCTGGTGCATGGGCATGAACCAGCACACACAAGGTACCGCCGTCAACAGCTTGGTGCATGGAGTGCACCTGTTGAGCGGACACTTCGGTCAACCCGGCGACGCCCCGACCAGCCTGACCGGACAACCCTCCGCCTGTGGAACCGTCCGGGAAGTGGGCACGCTGGCACACACGCTGCCTGGCGGACGCGTGGTTGCTAACGCCGATCACCGTGCCCACGCAGAAGAATACTGGAACCTGCCAGCAGGCCGAGTGAACCCCAAGCCTGGCTACCACACGGTGCTGATGTTTGACAGGTTCACCTCCCCATCGACCGGCGAAGGGGACATCAAGACGATGTTCGTTCAAGTCACCAACCCAGGGCAAACCCTGCCCAACCTAAACAAACTATTCAATGACAAAAAGGACAACGATGACAAGTTCCTGATTGTCTCGGATGTCTACCCCACCGCGACAACGCAAGCGGCGGACCTGATCCTTCCGGCTGCGATGTGGGTGGAAAAAAATGGGATCTTTGGCAACAGCGAACGCCGCACCCAGCAGTGGTTCAAAATGGTCTCACCACCAGGCGATGCTCGCGATGACTGCTGGATGACGATTGCGATCGCGCATCGTTTGTTCGAACTCGGGCACCCCGGCATGAAAGACAAGGATGGCAAGTTTCTGTTTGCCATGCAGGATGACGACGGAAACGATGTGCCGATCTGGAAATGGGAGCACTACTATGACATCAATGTCGATCAGCAGCTCTTCGAAGAATACCGCTTATTCAGTCGCTTGAAACACAAGAACCTGGCGCCCTACGAGGAATACGTCAAAGCGCGCGGGCTACGCTGGCCCGTGGTCGAACAAGAAGACGGCTCGTGGCGCGAGACGCGATTCCGCTTCTCTGGCTTTGACGATCCCTTCGTCCCTGAAGGCGAAGACATCGATTTCTACCATTCCAATACAAACGACGGCAGAGCACAAATTTGGTTCCACGACTACAAAGCGCCACCGGAAATCCCTGACGATGAATACCCGCTGTGGCTATGCACCGGACGTGTCTTAGAACACTGGCACTCCGGAACAATGACGCGACGCATCCCCCAACTCAGCCGAGCGATGCCGACAAGCTATGTCGAACTTCATGCCGATGATGCCAGACGCCTGAACGTTCGCCAAGGAGAAACCGTCGTGGTTGAATCCAGACGCGGCTCGGCCAACTTCCCGGTCTGGATCAATGGTCGCGGCAAGCCCCCTCAGGGAACCCTCTTCGTCCCCTTTTTCGACGAAACTCGTTTGATCAATGATGTCACCCTGGATGCCCTTGATCCATTTTCAAAACAGCCGGATTATAAAAAGTGTGCTGCTCGTATTCGAAAACTTAGCCAAGACATCACATGAGTGACTCCACACACGATAACGAACGTTCACCACAAGCTGCTCATTCGACGACTCGCTACGCTTCACTTTGCTTAGCTGGGATCGCATCGATGGCAATCATTGGCTACGTGGTTGGGATTTCCGACGGCGCTCCGCAGCCCAAAGGCATATGGGTCGAACTCTCGGACGACACGCTTGCGGTCGCAGACCTCTCGCGTTCTGAGACCCCCAGCACCGACGACAAAGTCATTGACGCCATTGATTACTGGCAGATCCCTGGTGCCATGATGGGACCCACAAAAGAGTTCCTGAAGCGACCTGCGGCGTTGCCCGAAGTTCCGAAAATCGACCTGTTTGCCAAAGTCACACAGACCGAGGCCGAGAAACTGGCCTCGCTGAAACTGCGTTCCTCGCGACGAGCCTACAACGGCGCGCCTCCGATCATTCCACATGCCATCGCCAGCACCAATGATGCGGCGTGTTATGCCTGCCACCGCCAGGGCATGACACTTGATGGTTTGCTCAAAGATTCGATGGCCGCGATCGGAGTGAAGCGACCCTTGCGCGCTAGCGTCATGTCACACGGTTTCCTGGCCAACTGCGTGCAGTGCCATGCAGCGCCGGGACCACTGGCACTGCCGCCCTCTGATTGGCATGTCGCCAACCACTTCGTTGGCTTGGCTGCACCGCAAGCCGGCCAGCGCGCTTCCCCCGGTGCGCCGCCCACCATTCCTCATGGACAGTGGATGCGGCAGAACTGCAACGCCTGCCATGGTGGGCCGAACGGATGGCTAGGTTTGAACTCAACTCACCAGTGGCGCACCAACTGTTTGCAGTGCCACGGCGTTTCGGCGGTTCAAAATCAAGCGATCGCAGAAACACCCATTCCCATGCTCGCTCCGCTGAAGGTCGTTACATCACCATGACTTCGTCCGGGGGGAGGAACAACACCGAACAACAGGTTGCGACAGCCGTTCAGCGAACGACTGCCTCGCCTGCTGATGCGCAACTCACCGACGCGCAGCGACGCCCCAAGCTCAGTCGCCGTGACCTCCTTCGAGGGCGAATAGGCAGGCTTCTGAACGGGCCATCCGCCAGATCAACCAGCGGCGTGGCAAGCCCACGATTGGTTCGGATCCCCAATCCACTTCAAGACCTGCACACGATCGCGCCAGCAACACCCGGCCATCCCGCCAAACCCATTCGATCGATCAACGGAATCGCTATCGACGCCGTGCCGGCGACAAGTTTTCGCAGCGAACCCCTGGCACCCCAAGTCCCACTGTTTCGACCACCGGGAGCCGTCGAGGAATCGATGTTCCTTGAACGCTGCACCAAATGTGGTGACTGCCAGACAGCCTGTCCCTATCACGCAATTCGTCCAGCCAACGATCGCCTGTCAGCGGCCAACGGCACACCGACAATCGAAGCCGATCACCAAGCCTGCTTGATGTGCGCTGACTTCCCGTGCATCACAGCCTGCCAAACCGGTGCCTTGGAAACCACGGCCCCAAAGGTCATTGGGACGGCAATGATCAAATCCGATCTCTGCTTGGCCGGCCAAGGGCAACCTTGCCGCGAATGCGTGGACCAGTGTCCCGAACCAGGCGCGATCACCACCCAAGGCGGCGTCCCCATTGTGATCGCCGATGCCTGCACCGGATGCGGCGTCTGCCGAACCGCTTGCGTGGCTCCGGACAATGCCGTCGTGTTAATGCCCGTCTTTCAACGCCAGACTCAATTGCCGCAGCGCTAAACCATGATGAACCCTGAAACGATCGAACCGATTGACTTGCCCGAAGTCCTGGAAGCCGAATGGGGCAATGATCAACTGATGCAGTTGTTTGCGGATCTACAAGAAGGCACCGACATCACTCATGTCCAACTGCGAACCGGCAGAGAAGACACCAGCACCGATTTAAAGACCGCCCGGGATGCGTTCCTCAATGGCCAGGCTCAAGCGATCCAAGTCCGCTATCGCTATGAAGGTCAACACTGGGGCGACACCATCCTGCCGGGCGATCCCACCACCAAAATCATTCGCACACTGCTGCCAGTGTAAGCTGACGCTCCGCAGCACTGTTCCGCAGCACTGTTCCGCAGCACTGTTCCGCAGCACTGCCTGGATCACAGCCGCCCACGCCCCGTTGAACCGCTGCACTATCTCCGAAACAACATCTTTTTCAGCAGCGGAAAGCCAAACGCCACCGCAAAACCAAAGATCAAAAAGCCGATCGCGACCGGATCACCTTCAAAGATCTTCTGCAAAAACTCAGAACGCCGCGCGAAAATCAAAGACTGATCAATCAATTCTAATGCCCTTTCCTATGAGTGGTTGTGCCAGTCGGCAGAACAATCCCTTGCCGTCATTCAAGGCAGTACAACTGGCCTGAAAACCGCAAATCACCACCCGATTGTAAAGCATCTTGCCACCGCCTTGGGCGGGCAACTCAAGTTTCGCCGAAACATCCCTTTCGGAGACAAGAGAGCAGGGCGGTTAGGAAAGAAAAGGGGATCGATCCATAGCAACATGAGCGCGCGGCACCAGAAAGACTGGCACCAGAAAGACAGCGTGCTTTGCCAGCCGTTCAGCAAACCGAAAACCTGGCCCGAGCTGGCAAGCGACACCCAACCAGCAAGTCCATTAGCTGGCAAGTCTTTTAACTGGCAAGTCCATTAGCTGGCAACGATCGCCAACAAGACGTACAGCCCCACAGCGAAGGCAATCAGCAATCCGCCGACGGGATAGGCATATTTCCAAGTCGTCAAATCCACCGCACCAACGTCCTTTTGCTCGTACGGTGTTTCACGACTGAAGCCAACTTTTTCAAGCACCAGCTGCAAGACGACCAGAAGGGCAAAAACGAATCCCATGTAATGGAATGGCGACTTAAAGTAGTCTTTCACCCAGCCGTCGACACCGACCGTTTCACTCGTCTCGGGGACACTCCCATTGAAGAAAGTTCCCATGACCATCGCAAACAACCCCACCAGCAAAGCCACCATCGCGGCGCGGCCATCGACTTTCTTGTTGAGCAATCCAACCAGCATGATGGCGAGGATCGGAATGAAATAGATGCCGTTAAGCTGCTGGAAGATGTTGAACAGCCCCTCTTTGCCATGAAAAATCGCCGGTGCAGCAACCACAGCAAAGGCGCCGACAACGAAACTACAAATCTGTCCCGAACGAACCACTTCCTTCGTGGAAGCCTTGGGACGGATAAAGTTTTTGTAGACGTCGATGGAAAACAACGTGGCGGAACTGTTCAGCACCGAATTAAACGTCGACAGAATCGACCCAATCACGACAGCCGAAAAGAACCCTACCAGGGCGTCAGGCAGCACCGAGGCCACCAAGGCACCGTACACAAATTTAGCTTCAGGATCCCCACTGGCACCGGTGACCTTTTCAGCAAACTCAGGGTTCGTGGCCACAAGGTACGCCCCGGCGATCCCGGGAATGACCAGCACCAAGGGAGCACAGACTTTGAAAAACGCCGCCAGCAAAACACCCTTCTGACCCTCGGCCAAGTTCTTGGCGCCAAAGGTTCGCTGAATGATCTGCTGATTGCTTGACCAGTAAAAGAAATTCAGCAGCAAGACACCGGTAAACAGCGTCGGCCAGGAGACCTCTTCATCACGCGTCCCCATCGACTGAAAGGCATCCGGATCACGTTCCGAAATCAGTTTGAACGCTGAAAAAATGCTCTCACCTTCACCCGCCACATACTGCAGCGAAAGGTAGGTAATCAGCAGACCGCCGGTCAGCAAGCCAACCCCATTAAAGGTGTCAGAAACAGCGACCGCTTTTAGTCCACCCCAAATCGCGTAGGCACCGCCAACGACGGCGATAAAGATGATCACGGTCCAAATGACACCAATCTGCGACATCCCCAACATCTCTTGCAGACCCAACATTTGGTTCAGGCCAGTCGCACCCAAATACAACACAAAGGGCAACAAGATCAGCATGTAAGCGACGACAAATAAGAACGTCGTCAGCGTGCGCACGCCAGCCCCAAAGCGTTCCTCGAAGAACGAAGGAATCGTGGCGATCCCAGACTTCAAGTAGCGAGGCAAAAAGAACAATGCCAATGCGACCAAGGAAATGCCGGCGACGACCTCCCAGGCCATGACGGACATGCCCTCTTTGTAGGCGGAGGCATTCAATCCAATCAGCTGTTCGGTCGACAGGTTGGTCAGCAACAGCGAACCGGCGATGAAAACACCAGTCAGTGATCGCCCAGCAAGAAAGTAACCCTCGTCGGTCGTCTCGTCACTACCGCGAACGACCCACCAAGTGGCCAGAGCAACCGCACCAGTAAACAACAGAAAAGTAAATAGAATCACGATCGATATCCCGCCTAGAGTCCAAGTCAATTATTCGTATGCAGCACATTGGACGAGCCTCACGTGCCGGCCTGCGCCACACTGTTGTCTGTCCCCGCTGACCAGCGACGGCTCTGCTGGACAGCCATAATTTGGCTTGGCAACTGAGGCGATCAAATCGAAAAACGCCGTTGCTGAGGGAACTACCCAACCGAATCCAACGCGATAAAGGCTCCACCGTTAGAATCGCTTAAGCGACACGCGTCCAACAGACGCTGCGTCTTAATGGCTCGATCAGCCAGCTCGTCATTGAGTTGCCCCGAACAAACGATGTCGGCAAATGCACGCATCATGTTAACCTCTTGCGCGTTGCCGTGGGCACCGTGAAATTCGTCCGTGTAAAACGGCTCGCTGCGTCGCAAGAAATTCCAAGTGCAATTGTCAATCTGCAAATCATGTCGGTGAATCTGCCAATCCAACTTGGAATCAAACAGTGGCAACACGTAGTCATCCAACGTCAGATAGCCATCGGTGCCGGAAACACTGGCCAATTGCTGGTTGGCAGTCATGAACGAACAGAAGAATCCGGCTGTTAAACCGTCTTCGTATTCAAACTCTGCGGCGAACTGACCGGGCACCCAATCGTCACTGCCAGGTCGTTGCAACTTGGTCACCGTGCGTGCAGAAACCCGAACCGGATCGCGGAAAGCACTGGCCCAAAGGATGAAGCGGATGCAGTACCAACCCAAGTCGCCTAGACAACCATGCTTTTCCAAAACCATGTCGGTGCGAATGTTGTCTTGCTGAAACTCATCGTCGCCATTGAAGGAAAAGTGAGCCTGAATCCGACGAAGCGTTCCGATCGAGCCGCCTTCCAACTGATTGGCGACTTCGCTGATGCGTTTGCTGTGATCAAACATCACACCATCCATGAACTGTACGCCCGCCTGTTTGCAAGCATCTCGCATCTCGATGGCGTCCTGCAACGTATCGGCAACAGGCTTTTCAATCAGGACGTGCTTGCCGGCCTTGGCAGCTGCCAACACCCATTCTTTACGCAACCCCGTCGGCAGCGGAATGTAAACCGCATCGATCTGATCGCTCTCAAGCAACTCCTGATGACTGCCAAAGGCCTGAGGAGCAACCGGCAGCGGTACCTCTGCCATGCACTCGTCAATGTATGTTTTTGCTTTGGCTTCAGAGCGGCTGGAGACGGCTTGAACCACCCCATTACCACTGAGAGTGATGGCGCGCCAGTTTTTCCGACCAATGTTCGCCGTACTCAGGATGCCCCAACGGCAGAGGGAATTCGACATCGTGCTTTACTTTGCTGCTTCGGTATAACGTGACAAACACAAGACCGCGAACGAGCGGCCAGCATTGATTGCCCCGTCGATCAATCGATCACAAGCAGCAAAAGATAACACGGAACGCCGGCGTTTTGAATCCGGGGGCCCGTTTTGGCAAACGTTCTCACCAAAAGGCTGCCGGATCTCAGCAAGAAAGCATAGCCGGCTGCGCAGAGCAAGAAGACGCACCCATCAACCAGGGCAACGCCAACTGCAAGCAGCCACAGCGAAACCCTCCCCGGCCGGCCATGGAGACAAGCGATGCCTCCGATTTGCAAATCTTCGCATCCATCAGCGCGCCACCACCGCAAACCGGCCGCCCCTCCCGCTGGCGGGAGCGGCTGTGTTAGATGTCAAGCGTTTTGTGGATTTTCCCATGCTGTATTTGTTTTGACCATTGTGTTGAGTGTGATGAGGATTTTGCGCATGCATGCGGTAATAACGACCTTTGGAGGCTTGCCTTGTTCGGCCAGTCTCTTGGAAAAGGCTGCGATCGCTGGGTTGTATCGGCGAGCACTCAGTGCGGCCATGTAGAGCGCCGATCGCACTGATCCACGGCCTCCAAAAATCGAACGCTTGCCTCGCATCTGCCCGCTGTCCCGGTTGAACGGTGCTAGTCCAACGAGCGAGGCGATTTCCTGTCGGTTCAGGTCGCCAAGCTCTGGTAACTCTGCAATGATCGTTGCTGATGTCACATCGCCGATACCAGGCATCGTCCCAAGTAATTCGGCGCGATGCTTCCAGTCATCATCAGACTGCACAAGCTTTTGGATCTCACGATCAATCATTTTGATGTCCTTGTTGATTGCATCGAGAACGCGCTGAATGCTCTTGCGAACCGCTCCGGACACGGCTTGTCCCTGTCGGTTCTTCTCGGCAGTTCTGGTGCCGATCAACTGTCTTCTTCGAGTCACAAGCTGATCCAATTCACCCTGCAATTGCTTGGTTTTGGCGACGGCTCGAGGCCTCGTCAATTTCCCAAACAGTGCGATGATGCGTGCGTCGATCTTGTCAGTCTTTGCCAATTTTCCAATCGCTTTGGCAAAGTCTCTCACTTGTCTCGGATTGACCACAGAGACAACATGGCCGGCTTCAACAAGTCGCACAGCGAGTGGACGTTCGTAGTTGCCAGTGGCCTCAATTACGATCAGGCAAGACTTCGCTTCTGGCAACAAATCCACTAGCTCATCAATTCCCTTTGGATCATTGGGAACGACTGTTGTCGTGGCTTGTTCATCAAACGCGAGATCAAGCTTGGCTTTTGAGACATCGATTCCGATAAAGTGTTGAAAACTCATCTTGGATGTATCCCTTCCTTGCAAATGCGAGCTCGAGAGCTTGTCTCGGCTCAGGCGGCTGTTCGGGCTATTTACCAAAGGCCGACGACGATCCAGCTCCCGCACAGTATCTGCGTTGCAGCACTCGAGGGTCAACGATCTGCCGTCGGCCGCAGTTGCTTTAGCCTCTTCGCTACGCTCAGAGGCTAAAGCAACTGCATCTGTAGTGTCCAACGAAACACCACTAGAATGTAACATACAAGAGTGTTGCTGATGGCGGACGCAGCGAACGCCAAAACCACTGATGACAAACCGCACGGTGCCGTGCTTGCACGTACCAATGCCTTCAAACGACGTCGGGTGCCGTACAAGCGTACATAGGCCAGGGGTGATACAGAAGTCGAAACGGTGCCAGAGAGCTATTCCGGCCCGCTGACGGTTGGATAGACCCGTCCTTGCTGTGCCGAGCGATCGGGGAAATCGACGAATTCAACCTGCACGCGAACGATCTCAGACGAGCTTTTGAAGAAGGAGTCTAAGATTTTGGGGTCAAAGTGGCTGCCACGGCCTTCTTCCATGATCTGGAAACACTTTTCGCGTGGCATGGCTTTCTTATACGGCCGCTCTGAACTCAATGCATCGAACACGTCAGCGACGGCGGTGATGCGACCTTCAATCGGAATGTCATCACCAGCCAAGCCGATGGGATAGCCAGTGCCGTCGTATTTCTCGTGGTGTGTTTGCGCGATACTGGCGGCCAGTCGCATCAGCGAGCTGCTATCGCTAAGAATATCTCCACCGCGATCGACATGGGAACGCAAGGCGCTGGCATCGTTGGGGCCGAATGGCTTGATGATTTGTCGACCATGTTTGACGTGTTCGCGAACGATATCAAACTCTTCTGGTTCCAGCTTGCCGGGCTTCAGCAAAATGGCATCAGGAATGGCGATTTTGCCCACATCATGCAGCTGTGCGGCCAATTCAAGATCGTCAACAAATTGAGCGGGCAGGCCGAGGTTTTTGGCGATGATGCCTGCGTAACGGCCCACGCGAATCACGTGGTTTCCGGTATCGTTATCGCGCATTTCAGCAGCGCGAGCCAAGCAGTAAATGATTTCACGTCGCGAGCGTTCGAGTTCTTCGGTGCGCTGTTGGACTTTGCGTTCAAGCTCTTCGGCATGACGCATGAGCTGATCATGGAACTGCTTGTATTGCAGTGCATTGCGAACACGCGGCGCAAGCTCCATCGCGTCAATCGGCTTGACCAGAAAGTCAGTCGCACCCAGTTCCAAGCACTGCAGCTTGACGTCGGTTTGTGTGTTGGCGGTCAGAATCAGGACCGGCAGATGACTAAACCGTTCGACACTGCGAATTTGTGACAGGATTGAGATGCCGTCAATGTGCGGCATATTGATGTCCAGCAGCACCAGATCTGGCTGATAGGTGTGCACCAGATTCATTGCCAATCGAGCATCGGTGGTGGTTTCAAAATTGCGATGCCCTGCTTCGGTGAGCAGTTTACGCGCCACCATCACGTTGGCAGTCTCATCATCCACAATCAGAATTTTTCCCGCAGGAACATCATCTGGGACGCGGACCGAATCCGTTTCCTCCTGGACCAGCGGGACACCTGAACCATTGCCAGGTTCATGCGATGCTCTGGCCATGCCGGGCGTTAGAAGCATGTCATCAAAATTGGGCGATGGAGGTGGGACGCTACTCATGGCTCTCAGCAGGCGGGACAAAGAAATGCTGCCGAATTGTTGTTCCCAGTAAACAACGAGCGGGGGAAAAACCTCGCCGGCAAAGGTTTGACCAGCGATCAGGCATCGGTCAGAGCGAATGCGCCACTTGTAACGATTGGTGCCGAAGTGGCAGGCCGTAGGACGTTGCTGGAAGCCGATCCAAGACCTGATCGCCACCGCCGGTGGCGGAAGAGCAATAAACGACGTCTGATGAGACCGTTCAGCCCCGCTGAATTGATCCCACCGATCCACACCGAGGCCTCCCTGTGGTACTCTGACGCCTGAATTCACACCAATCATGATTTCCGCAGAGGAAAAAACAATGCTGACGCGCCCACTTGGCAACACTGGACTGGAACTTTCAGCCTTGGGGTTTGGTGCCTCCTCTCTGGGCGCTGAATTTCGGAACATCGATGTCAACGAGGCTCTCAAATGCGTGGATGTTGCCCTGGAACGCGGTATGAACTACATCGACACCGCTGCCTACTATGGTCGGGGGATGAGCGAAGTCATGCTGGGGCAAGTCTTGCCCAAGATTCCTCGCGACTCCTACATTCTGAGCACCAAACTGGGACGCTATGCTCCGCAGCACTTTGACTTTTCCGCGCGTCGTGTGGTCGAAAGCATCGATATCTCGCTCGAACGCATGCGACTGGAACAGTTAGACATCGTCTTTTGTCACGACATCGAATTTGTTGACCTCGATCAGATCGTCCACGAAACACTGCCGGCCTTGCGTAAGGAAGTGGAAAAGGGCAAGGTTCGATTCATCGGCGTCAGTGGCTACCCGATGAAGATCTTCCAAGAGATGCTGCGTCAGACGGATCTGGATGTTGTGCTAACGTACAACCACTACACACTGCAAAACGACATGGCACTGCAACTGGTGCAGCCCTGCCACGATCAGGGAGTGGGCCTGATCAATGCCGCACCGTTTTCGGCACGTCTGTTGACCGACGCCCCCCTCCCGGTTTGGCATAAAGCGACCGACGAAGTTCGCACCGTTGCCAAAGCGGCCGCCGATCACTGTCGAAGCAAGGGCAGCGAAATCGCTAAGTTAGCGCTGCAATACTCCGTCGCGAACGAATCCTTTGCCAGTTGCGTGGTTGGTTCAGCCAATCCCAATCGCGTCAATCAATGGTGCGATTGGCTTGATGAACCACTGGACGAAACTCTGGTTGCCGAAGTCAAAGAGATTCTCAAACCCATCCACAACTGGTTCTATAGCGAAGGGCGTCCTGAAAACGGCGATCAAGCCTGATCGTTCAGCCCACGCGCCGGTTGCCTGTCGAATCATCATTTCCTTACGCTTAGTTAAATGAACATGAAGTCCTGCGTCACCATTTCTCTTGTCGAAGAAGCTCGCGGTGGTCCCTTTGTGCTTTGGGATTCACTGGAACAATCCATCGGCTTTGCTGCCGAACTGGGCTATGATGCGGTCGAAATCTTTTCGCCATCCGTCGAGGCCTTGAATCTGGACACCCTCGGTGGACTGCTGGATTCGGCAGGCGTCAAGCTTGCCGCTCTGGGGACCGGAGCCGGCTGGGTCAAACACCAATTGCAACTGGCAGATGCAGATGCCGGCAAACGGGACCAAGCAAAAGCGTTCGTCCGCAGCATCATTGATGCGGCCGGACAGTTTGGTGCCATGGCAATCATCGGATCGATGCAGGGACGCAGCGGCGGCGACGTCGACGCAGCGAGCGCCAAAGCCTACTTGGCTGAAGCCTTGGAAGACGGCGGACAACACGCTCAGCAGTACGGTGTGCCTCTGATCTATGAACCGCTGAACCGATACGAAACCAATCAGTGCTGCACCGTTGAGCAAGGCGTTGATCTGCTGCAATCGTTGTCGACCGACAACGTGCGTTTGCTTTGCGACCTGTTCCACATGAATATCGAGGAAGCGGATGTCGCGCAAGCGTTGCTGGCAGGCGGCGACAAAGTTGGACACATTCACTTTGTTGATTCCAACCGTCGACCTGTCGGTTGCGGTCACATGCAGTTCGGCCCCATCATGGATGCCTTAAAAGCCATCGATTACGACGGCTATCTTTGTGCCGAGGCATTCCCCTGGCCCGATCCGCATGAAGCTGCCCGTCAGACCATGCGAGCGTATCAGTACTGGACCGGCACCTGTTAAGCCGCCCCGGTTGCCCACCACAGGAATCCTCAGCCGGTTTGGCGTTGGCCCTGGTTTCTGCTGAGCATTGATGGCGGGAACGATTGGTCAGTTGGCAGTCGCGTCGACTCTCAAGGCCGTTCGGAGAGTTCTTTGCAGTTGGTTGC
>CP036272.1:1344791-1639900 GCA_007745635.1 Stieleria bergensis | reverse complement strand
CCATAGCAGTTGGCTAGACTTTCTACGTAGGACACTTTCATTCCCTATCTCAATCCGGTTTTATCCCGGCACTCCCCTCACCTCGCTTAGGCTCGACTCTCCCGCAAGCGGGAGAGTGCAATCAACCAATCCTCAGCCGGAGATGTTATAGTGCTTGCTTTTCATCACCCGGCGGAACTCCAGCGATGGCAGAGCAAACTCACAACGGATCGGCGCCCGAGCCTGCATCCGGATCCTCAGCACAGAATGGGCCAACTCGGTCAACTGGGCCACTGACACTGCTGCGCAGGATCGGTCCAGCGATTGTGGTGGCTGCGGTTGTGTTGGGGCCGGGCAGTATCGTGTCGGCCTCCAAACTCGGCTGCCAGTATCAATACGATCTGCTGTGGCTGATCCCGGTTGCCAGCGTATTGATGATCGCCCTTACGATGACATCGATGACCATTGGTGCAGTTCAAGACAAGCTGCCGTGCCAAGCGGTTGCCGAATCCTTTGGTCGTCCGGCTGCGGTCGCCGTTGGCTTGGCCATGCTGACCGCCGTCACGCTGTTTCAAGCATCCAACAATAACGCCATGCTGATGGCCTTGGAGGGCTTTATCGGGAAACCGGAGGTCCCAGCGGACACTCAAGAGCTGGTCTCACCAGAACTGGGCACACCAGAAAAGGGGCCAGCACATCTGGGCCAAGCAGAACTTTTACGCATCGGTGGCATGCTTGGTTTTAACCTGTTTGTGATTGGCTTGATGTGGATCAGCCGACGCAACTTGTATCGGATGATTGAAAAAGCCATGGCATGGCTGGTCGGAGCGATGGTGTTAGCGTTCGCAGTGAATTTATTGTTTGCTAAACCCTCATTGAGCGGCATCGCGCAAGGCTTGATCCCCAAGTTGCCCAGCGAGCAATGGAACCTCAGTGGTTCGACGGAGGCTTTGATGACCATGGGCGCGATGGTGGCCACGACCTTTTCGGTTGCCGCGGCGTTCTATCAAGCCTATCAAGTTCGCGAAAAAGGCTGGACGCAGAAAGACTTGGCTGTGGGCCGACTGGACAGCGTGGTCGGGATCGGTGCCTTAGGTTTGATCACGATGATGATCTTGATCTGCGGAGCAGCCGGTCTTTACGGAATCGATCCGGCAACGTTGACCGATGCTGCCGCGGTCGCCATCGCTTTAGAGCCACTGTTTGGAGATTCAGCCCGATACGTGTTTGCGATCGGAGTCTTGGCGGGTGCAGTCAGTTCGTTTTTGGTCAATGCCTTGATCGGCGCGGTGGTCTTTTGTGACGCGATCAATCAACCGACATCGCTGTCGAAACCAGTGGTGCGTGCCTGGACCGTGATCGCGCTGCTGCTGGGCTGGGCCGTGGCTTCGTTTGCAGTCATCGCGCAAATCGAACTGGCTAACTTCATTGTGTTTGCTCAGTGCCTGACAGTGGTGGCGATTCCTGTGCTGGGAATCAGCATCATTTGGCAGGCCAGACAACTGCCTAGCGGCACGTTGCCGCGGTGGGTCATGCCGGTGAACTATGTTGGCTTGCTCGTCGTGCTGGCGCTAGCCGCTCGGACGGTGATCAAGTTAGCCAGCTAGGCTGATCGTAGAGAACTGACGGCAATCACACGCAGGCAATCACAGTCAGGCGGAGGCCAAACCTGCGGCATCAAGCGCTGTGGCGTCGGCTTCTTCTTGATCACTGCTATCGGCTTCATCAGAAACACTCTGCACATTGCCAAAGTACAGCAAACAAGTCGCGGCGAGTCCCATGCTGACCAAGGTCCATAGCGGATTGTAGGCTGGCCCCGTTGCGCTACTGTGTAAGAACAGGTTCACAATCGGCCAGTCACTTTCTGCAATTCGCTGCAACATGGTGGACATGGAGTTGTTGGTCAAGTGAATCAACAGACAAGGCAAGATGCTGCCCGTTCGCAGGCTTACCCAGCCGATCAACAGCCCAATGACGAAGGCGGGAATGGACTGCTGCAACACGCCGTGTGAAATGCCAAACATGAATGCCGAAAGCACAATCGCGCGCAGGGTTCCCTGTCGAACCAAGCCACCGAAGACAAATCCGCGGAAGGCAAGCTCTTCGCAGACCGCCGGCAACAAAGCCATCAACAAGACAATCATCCACCAAGGCGATTCGGAGACCAGCGTGCTCAGGGGCAACATCAGCTCCAACATTTCGGGCGTGGGAGGACTCATTTGTTGCACAAAACTAGAGATCATCAGGTAGGTCGGATGCAAGGTCAGGCCCAGTATGACCGCCATCGCCAGCACGGACCAGTGTGTTTTGCGGATGCGAAGTGCTTCGCGTGGAGAGCGAGTCAAGAAGCAAGCCATCAGCACGGCGGGAATCAGAATCACCATCTGCGGGAGCAAAATCATCTTGGCCAGACCGGCCAAGCCGGTCGGAATCTCGCTGATCAAAAACCTTGCAAAGAACAACGCAATCAAGATCAGGGCGCCGCACAAGTAAGCCTGCGCCGGTGTCGGCCAGGCCTTTCGATCCCGCCAGAGGTGCTTCAGCCAGAGACGAAACTCCCAGCGGTCACCGGCTCCAAACAAGACCGACTCGCTTTGGAATTGATGCTGCGCCCAGCGAGCAGCGCCCAGCAGACACAGCAACGTGACTGTCAGAACCACCGGCAGGTACATCATCGCCACACCATATTGACCCTCGATCAGCGATCGAACCAGCAAGAACATTCCCGTCACAGGGACCAAACTGGTTCCCACGTTTAACGTGGTGCCGGGCAAGATGGGCAGCATCACCAAGGGCAGGGTGACCATCATCAAGGGCATCAAGTAATACTGTCCCTCTTTGCTGCTATTGGCCATCGCGGCAACAGCCAACGCCAGGGCGCTGAACAAGGCCGATAGCGGCACCAGTGCCACCAACAGCCATAACATGGGTATCAATGGCGGTGATCCCATCGAAGAGAGCGGCCCCAGATCAACTTGAGCCAAGACCAGCGAACTGGTCACCAGCATACTGACGGCATTCAACAGTGCCGTGAGCATACTGAAGGTGAACACAGCACTCATTTTGCCCCAGACAATTTCGCTGCGGAGTGCGGGGCTGCATAACAGAGTCTCCAATGTGCCACGCTCTTTTTCACCGGCGACCAAGTCAATGGCTGGATAAAACGCGCCCGTCATCGCCCAGATCAACATGATGAAGGGCAACACCTTGCTCCAGAAAGCCGCTTCGCGGTTGCGTTGACTGGCAACATCTGTCGGACTCCAATTGAACGGCGCCAGGGATTTGGGATCGATCCCATTGCTTTCAATGCGTTTGATCACCCATTGGCTGCGCCAGGCGGACAACACACTTTGCACGCGTCCTTTGGCCATCGCCGAGCTATCGCGGCCCATGTGAAAAACCAACTGCACATCGTTCGCAGTCGCTGGAGTGACGGCAACGTCCGCATGAGCGTTGTCCGCGGTGCTTGTGTTCGGTGGATCGCTGGGATCCCCAGAAGCTTTGTTTTCGTTTTGCAAATCGGTGATTTGTGCATCACCGGGCAATTCATCGCGTTGAAAATGCGGTGGGATCACCAACGCGACATCGTATCGTCCAGACTTGACCCATTGATTGGCTTGTTCGCCAGCGGTCATCGCATCACTTGCCTCAGCACTGGAATCGTTCCGACTCAGTTCATCCCAGCGATACTCATCAACTTGCATCGCCTGATCGTCGCTCAGGCCTTTGGCAAATTGGTCACCTTCCAGCAATGGCGGCGCGTGATCAAGATGCTCGACGCCGATCACACAGACGCTCGCGGGGCGCTGTTGACTGAACTGAGCGACCTGCATCATGACCATGCCCAGCAGCGGGTAAAGCACCAGCGGCAACACGGCGATCGTGAACATCGTCCGGCGATCACGGAACTGGTCGCGCATCTCGCGCAAATAAATCATTCCAATCGCCGAGAGACGCGGACGCTGATTGTCGTCGGAGTGCTCTTTCACGGCAACTTGCCGATGATTCGCTTGGCTTTTCTTCATCATGCTACTTCCTGTTACACCAAAGAATCTTGTGCGGACGGCGAAGCTTGTTTTGCAGGGACCGCGTGTTCAGTCAATGATTCAAGCGACAGTGCTTCGTCCTCCAGCGTCAACGCCTCGCTCGTCGGGTTACCTTCCGAAGACGCACTGGCTTCGTGTTGGCTGAGCAAGGAAAAGAACACCTCTTCAAAGTCAGCGTGTCCGTGACGCTGCTTGAGTTCGTCCAAGGTTCCAGTGTCAAGAATTTGACCTTGGTACATGATTGCGATCCGATCGCACAACCGTTCGACTTCACTCATGATGTGCGTGGAAAAGATCAGGCACTTGCCAGCGTCGCGAAGGGCTCGAATGACCTGTAACAAATTGCGTGCGACCATCACGTCGAGCCCCAAGGTGGCCTCGTCAAAGACCAGCACCGGTGGGTCATGAATCAACGCGCGTGCAATCGACACCTTTTGCTTCATTCCCGTCGATAACTTGGCACAGGGCACGTCGCGGAAATCATCCATCCGCAGTTTGCCAAACAAGGCATCCATCCGCTGATCGAGGCTATCGGCTTGCATGCCGTGCAACCGGCCAAAGTACCGCACCAGTTCCCAGGCCGTCATGCGATCGTAGGTGGCGGTATTGTTGCTGACAAATCCAATGCTGCGGCGGACATCTGCCGCGTCACGGACGACGTCATAACCGGCAACGACAGCCGTTCCGTGGGTTGGTTTGAGCACCGTGCTTAAGATCCGCAGCACCGTCGTCTTGCCGGCACCGTTGGGCCCCAACAAGCCAAAGATTTCACCTGGTTTGACGGCAAAGCTAACGTGATCAACTGCTGTAAAACTGCCGCGCCGTAGATCCTGGTAAGTCTTGGTGAGATTGTTGACTTGGATCATGGAACAAACCGATGCAATACTCAATGCGATGGAGGCAGAACGCTTCGCACCGTCACTGGGATGGCCTGTCAAACAATGACAGTCGATCACAGCATCCGGGCGAAGCCGATCGTTAAATCAAACGCCCAGAATGGCCGGGCATCAACCCGCACCAACATGCAAAACCGTCAGAGGGTGATAACCTTAGCCGATACAAGAACGAGTCTTTCGATCGTAGCTCACCATTAGGGTTAGAACCGGAATTTTCCCTCATCTGTGACCGGTTAAAGAACCTCGAAGACATCAAAATCACTACAGCAAGGAGTCTTTTTCAGTTGTTTGCTAGCTAATTAGAATAGGGGATTCATCCCTAAATCTTTCGCTAATCCTCATCCATCTGGATTGCCGTTGGAATATCATTAATTAAAGTTTTTGATTCCCGGATCAACCGCGACCGCACGAGTTGACATGCTGCTCGCCAACTCGCCTTTTCCTCTTCATTCCCTGTGATTCGGTCTCCATGGGTAAATCAGCCAAGTTAGCCGCCAAGCCCAAACGCCGCCGTCGCCCCACGCAGACGCCCAGCGCTCATTCCAACGATCAACGTGCCGGAGCAAAACAGCCAGCAGCGAACGCTGCGTCGGTCAACTCTCCACCGGCGGTTGATGTTCCCAGAATCATCATTCGCTCGATTCTTGACGGGCCCAAAGGCGAGGGATCGCTTCGCGATCAATCCATCATTCACGCTCTGCAGTCCTTGGCCGCCGGTAAAACCACCGAAGACCCCAAAGCCATCTCGCTCGCCAAACGATTAAAGAAACAGCAAGCACGCGAACAGCTAACCGATGATCAATTTAGCAACGCAGTCGGTGAAGTCCTGACGATCGCCCGCCAGAACTCGTCACCCGATCATCCGAATCGATTACTGGAATTACTTGCACTGCTGGCTGGATAGAGCCTGGCTGGAGAGAGCCTGGCTGGAGAGAGCTTGCGTCTGCAAAGCGCGACCAACAGCGCCGGCATTGCAGTGAGCAGATCGATCACTGCGTTAGCATCAAGACGGCGTTAGCATCGAAACTGGGCTGGCAACGAAACTGGGCTGGCAACTTAGTTCGACTCGCGACGGTTCAGCTCGTCACGTAACTTAGCGGCCAGTTCGTACTGCTCTTGCTCGACCGCTTTGGTCAATTTCTCACGCAGCGTTTGGCCAACCTCGTATTCGCTGCGCAGGGTTTCGCGCAGATCGACCAATCGGACGACCAATTCGTCTTCATCGTAGTGTTCATCGGCCTCGTGACGGACAAAGAACTCACGAATGGCGTCCAGGCCCGTGTTGATTGCTTGCACGGCTTCCTCGCCGGACTCATCTTGTTCTAAGGCCCCTAATGCGGCAGCCTGAGTCCGATGAAAGAGCACAAAGGGCCGATACTGTTCATGCGACCGCGTCCATTCTTCATCCGGGCTAACGCGTTCAGCGACGTCCATCAGTAGCAACGTGTGATCCGCGTCGATCACTGCACGCGAGAAGTATTGCAGTCGCAGCCAACAAATCCGTCGCTGATAAAACTGCATGAACTCGCGATCGACTTCCATGCACTCATCTTCATCCAGCTCGGTTTCGGGATTGTCCAACAGACGCTCTTGCAAGTATTCCAAATACGATGGACTTCCATTCACCTTTTCACCATCCGGCCGACCGGTGGTTTCCAGCTGCAACAAGCCTAGGTCAACACGCATTTGAATCACATCACGCCCGTCACTGGCTTTTGCCATACGGACATTCAATGTGGCCGGGTCGTATTTCCAATCTTTGATCAGTTCGTCTAAATGCATTGTTCGTTTCATTGATCCAACCAGCATTGCATCTGCGCAGTACCACTCAAACGCAGTGCAACTCAAGCTCATTGCAGCTTCACCTCACTGCAGCTTCACGCAGTTCGCGCGTTCAACGCAGTTCGCGCGTTCAACGCAGTTCACCTGCTGTACACGGTTCCCGCGCGGACAAGCACCTCCGCGAACCATTCGGTCCGCGACAAGCAATCCACCTGTGCCAGGCAAAGCAGCGCCGTTGCGGGTGACAGTGCGTTGATGACAGCGACCGTAGCAAAGCAGGGCCGTAAACGCAGGGCCAGGCGATCATTCGGGTGCTCTGGACGCCCATCACCGATGGCATGGCGTCAACTTCGACAGCACACACCGCCGACTCAAATGGCGTCTCGCTCGCAGCAAGGCATCTCACTGGTAGCCAAGTATAGCAACGCGACTGCGACTGGCTAATGACCCTTAGCCTGCTGGAAAACGACATTCATCCCTAACACTCAACTCTAGCACCTCCTTGCCTTGCACGGCACCCGCTTCCCAAGAACCGAGCACCAAACGACGGGCACTAAAAGGCGGCCAACCGCCTCGCTTCAAGCCTACCCGCAATGGCTGCCTAGACATCCATTAGGCGCCCTTAAGGAACTCCATGGACACATGCGGCCAATGGAAGCACCCCAGCAGGGAGTTCTCGGCCCTGTGATTGATGCTGGCGAACGGGTGGTGATGGTTCTGGCGAACGGGTGATGATGGTTCTGGCGAACGGGTGGTGATGGTTCTGGCGAACGGGCTGGGGACAGCACAAACCGTTCAACCGCGCAAACCATCTCCACTGATGGTTTGCCCAAATGCCAGCCAATCTGGACTCCTTTGGAAAACCACCGCCGAAAACCGGTTCGGTCTCAATTTGCGACAGGCTGTATCAGAATGATTGCCAGGGACCACTTGGCGTGCCAGGAACTCGCTGCTTGACACAGGCCTGGCAACTTTCTGGTGGGCGTAGAAGCTGGATTTCCCGGGGAATTCAGGCACTTCTCCGAAGCCCCGCGGTGCTCACCAGTCAGTCCGCTGTCGTTTGGCACGCCTTTTGTTGTTAAGAGAGTCCACACCCTCTCAGTCAACCAATCCTCCAAGTCCATCAAGGATGAAGACGCATGTTAGTTCTCAGTCGAAAAGTTGGCCAAAAGCTGCTCATTGGTGACGATGTTGTGGTGACGGTTCACAAAATCAATGGCAACCGGGCCGTCCTGATGATCGATGCCCCGAAACAGATGAGCATTCAGCGCGCCGAAGTAAGCGTCGAATCAGCCCAACCCAAATTGAATCAGCCTCAATCCGTGTCGATCGGTGAGTTCAGCGTCTAATGGCGCGCCCGGTGCCCGGTTCGTTGATGCCTTGGCACGTAAACAATCTGCCAGTAACTCCACACGTCGCTGTCGACAACCTGTTACAGTAGACACCGTGTTGATCGCTGGCTGGCGATCTGCCTTTTGAAACTTGCACGCGAAACAAGCGAGGCTTATGAAGCGACGCAAAACTCCCGATTTACATTTACGTGAATCGGCCATTACCGAAACGGTCTCTGCGTTACAAAACCGCATCGACGACCGCTTTCCCGACAGTGGTTTGTCCAAACTGTGTGGACATTTAGTTCATGTAGCTGAAACGTCCGCGAATCGATCTTCCGGAATTGGACGAGGTGTTCCTTGGATTCGCGTTTGTGGTTATGGACTGGCTGTTCTGCTGATCGGGTCGATAACAGGCACCCTGTGGACGGTCGCAGATTCAGTCCGAATCTCCGAGGGGCCAACCAGCTGGACAGAGATCGTGGGGATGCTTGATGGTGGCGCCAACGTGCTGCTGATTCTCGGTGCTGGGCTTTACTTTTTGATCTCTATGGAGATCCGCATCAAACGCCGCCGAGCTTTGGCGGCCGTGCATGAACTTCGTTCGATCTCGCACGTTGTCGACATGCATCAGCTGACAAAGGATCCCGAAAGGATGCTCAGCCGATATCAATCGACCAGCAACTCGCCCACCGCATCGATGACACCGTTCGAACTGAGTCGTTACCTGGATTACTGCAGTGAGATGTTGTCATTGATTGGCAAACTGTCCGCCTTGTACGTTCAAGGATTTGACGACCCGGTGGCGGTCCAAGCGGTCAGTGACTTGGAACAACTCACCACATCACTCTCACGCAAGATCTGGCAAAAAATTGTGCTGCTGAACCAAATCAGTGAAAGTGGCGAAGCCCTGCGAGTGCTGGAGGAAAGCAAACCAAGCTCCGATTCGCAAGCCGCGGACGAACCTGTTGGCTCACAAACGCCAGAAGCCTAATGCATCGCCGGAATGCGAATGAAGCAGACGGCGAGAGCACAGGCAGAGTCCCGCCCCGGCTGAGTCTCTAAACATCAGCCGTGCTTGGCAGCAATCTGCTATTTGGCTTTGACGTCATAGCACAGCAACACGCCTTGGTCGCGCAAGTACAGTTTGCCATTGGCAATCACTGGATGCGCCCAGGCGCGGCTATCGCTTCGATCGGGTTGATCAAACCGACTGATCTCTTTTAATTCGCCGGCATCTGCGGCGATCAAGGCAACCGGTCCGGCTTCGCTGCGCAGATAGAAGCAACCATCAGCGAAAACGGTTGCTCCTTTTCCAACACTGCGATCCTTGTAAACCAGTTCGCCAGTTTTCAGTTCCAAACAGCGGAACGTCCCACCACTTGATCCAAACACGTGATCACCAAGCAGGACCACGCCACCGTGGTGGTTGGCGATTTCCAGATTTGCGTAGACTTCCTCGGTGCTCCAAGCATCGCCATCACGTGTAATTTTAAACCCGTTGCAACCGACTCCATAGGCTGACGTGACGAACACGACATCATCTTTGATCACAGGCGTCGTGATCACGGCTGTCTTTCCTGGTCGCGCTGCATTCCAAAGCACCTGTCCCGTTTTGGGATCAATGCCGGCGACACTCGTGCCAGTCAACTGAATGTACTGACGCACACCATGAATGGTTGCAATGATGACCGAGGAGTAGCCAGCTTGATCGGTCCACTCTTTGGTTTGCCAAATGACGCTGCCCGTTTTTCGATTCAGTGCAACCAAGGTGCCCTGATCGCCACCGGGAGTACAGATCACTTGATCGCCGTCGACCAACGGAGACTCGCTGTACTTCCAACCTGACATCATTTTGCCACCGAAATCGTTGCTTAGATTTTTCGACCATTGCAGTTCACCGGTTGCCGCGTTCAGGCAAACGATGTCTCCATGCTGGTTGATTGCAAACACCTGACCTCCATCAACGGTCGGTGTGCTGCGTGGTCCGGGGTAGCCGCCATGACCTCCAGCGGCACCGATGTCTGTTTTCCAAAGCAGCTCACCGTCCTTCTCGCTGAGCGCCATGATGTAGTTTTGTTCTTCCAAGTCACCCAGGGTAAAAATTTTGCCGTCGGCGATCGAGACGCTGGAGAATCCTCCGCCAACATGATCAACTTTCCAAGCCAAGGGCGGTCCATCTTCAGGCCAAGACTTCAAGAGTCCGGTTTCGGTGGACTTGGCATCACGTTTTGGACCGCGCCACTGCGGCCAATCAGCGGCCTGCACCAAGCTGGCAACAGTGAATAAGAAACACAAACACGCCGCTGGGACGAAAGAAGTTCTGAAGTTCATCAGGCTGTGTCACAGGAGAAGGGAACGAAGGTGGGCATGGATGGCAAGGATCAAGCCATCGACTGGCACGTTGCCAGCCACTCGGATTCCCCAGCATACACTATTGCCGTTTAGGACTGTGACTTCTCCGCCAGCCCCGCTGAAAAACAGTCTGTGTCGCGATCTGGGTCAGGAACGATCCGCTGGCGCGGCGTTTGGCACGAGCCGCCCCAAGCCCCTCCGATCAGGGTTCCACACCGCCACTTCCCAAGTGATTTGCCTTGCTAAGCTTGCTGGATTGCAACAGAAGCAAAAGCCATTTTCAGAGAATGCGGTTATAATCAAGTCCAGCCCACCTCCCTTCCAACTCGCCCACCTCCCTTCCAACTCGCCCACCTCCCTTCCAACTCGCCCACCTCCCTTCCAACTCGCCCACCTCCCTTCCAACTCGCCCGCCTCCAAGACATGCCGACGCTCTCGCTTCCTTCCGCGTTCGATCTGACTTTGGTACGAACGTCTCTCGCCTGTTTGATTGCGAGCTGGCTCTCGTTTGCCGTCGCAACCGCAGACGATGAAACGCTGAAGTTCAATCAGGACATTCGGCCCATCCTCTCTGAGAACTGTTTCCATTGTCATGGTCCCGATGAAGATGCCCGAGCCGCTGAACTTCAACTCGATCACTACGAGGGCGCAACGGAATGGGCAATCGTGCCAGGCAACGCCGATGAAAGCGAAGTCATCAGTCGGATTCATTCCGACGATCCAGACCTGGTCATGCCGCCACCAGAGAGCGAGCGAGCGTTAACGGATCAGCAAAAGAAGCAGCTCAAACAATGGGTCAATGAAGGTGCCCGTTACGAAAAGCACTGGTCATTCAACCCGATCAACCCAGTCACTGTGCCGCGTCTGACGCCCGATGACACCGCTGATTGGCAACCAGAAAATGCCATCGATGGTTTTGTCATGCAGCGTTTACAGCGTGCAGGATTCAGCATGGCACCGCGCGCCGACAGCGCAACCTTGGTGCGTCGCATCACGTTCGACTTAACAGGCCTCCCGCCGACGCCGGAGCAGGTCCAGCGCTTCCTGGCTGACAAACGACCGGACGCCGTTGAACGCTTGATCGACCGTTTGCTCAGCCACCCGGCCTTCGGCCAACGGATGGCTGCGGACTGGTTGGATGTTGCTCGTTACAGTGACACCTATGGTTATCAAGTCGATCGCGATCGGTTTGTGTGGCCCTACCGCGACTGGGTTGTTCGAGCCTTCAATAAAAATCTCCCCTACGATCAATTCCTAACCCAGCAACTGGCTGGCGACCTGCTGCCCGATGCGCAACGTGAGCAGATCTTGGCCACGACGTTTAATCGACTGCATCCGCAAAAGGTTGAAGGTGGCAGCGTGCCAGAGGAGTTCCGTGTTGAATACGTTTCCGATCGTGCACAAACGGTCGGAACCGCTTTCTTAGGACTGACGTTTGAATGCTGTCGCTGCCATACACACAAGTACGATCCCATCACACAAACGGAGTACTACCAGCTGGCATCCTTCTTTGCCAACATTGATGAAGCGGGGCTGTACTCGTACTTTACTTCGTCCGTTCCAACGCCCACGATGACGCTGCCCAACGCGACGCAGGAAACACAACTCCAGGAGCGACGACAAGCCGTTCGCGCGGCTGAAGCAGCCTCTCAAGGGCTACTCGATGAACAGCCCGACTTTGCCGATCTGGAAAGTGACTTGATCACTAAAATCGTCGATGCGGCTCAGCAGCCCCTTGGCGATGCGGATCTCAAGACGGCGAAACCGGCAGTGCAGTGGGCTCGGCCCATTGAAACCACCCCCTTTGAAGGCGGTTTGGGAGCCAACAAATCCGTCGCCGGCGTGGTTGGCAAAGCCGTTCAGCTGACTGGCGATGACGCCGTCAATTTGAAAACCGGCAACTTCCGCCGCGAACAACCGTTCTCAATTTCGCTGTGGATCAAAACGCCTGATGCAAAAGAACGGGCAGTGATCCTGCATCGCTCGCGAGCCTGGACAGATGCAGCCAGCCGAGGCTATCAGTTGCTAATGGAAGATGGCAAACTCAGCTGGTCTCTGATTCATTTTTGGCCCGGCAACGCGCTGCGGATCAAGACGACCGAACCGATTCCCGTGAACCAGTGGCTGCATGTGGTGGTCAGCAATGATGGCTCAAGTCGCGCCGCTGGGCTGTCACTATGGATCAACGGGAGCCGCGCTGAAACCACTGTTGTTCGCGATCACTTGACGAAGAACATCACCGGTGGTGGCGGCAATCAGATTGCCCTGGGACAGCGATTTCGAGATCGCGGTTTTACCGGCGGCTGCATCGATGAAGTCGCTGTGTTTGATCAGCAACTCACCGCGTTGGAAATTGATCGGCTAGCGAGACAGCATTCCAACGATCACTGGACCGCAACGCCCCCCGCGTCTTGGAATGCAGCCCAACAGCAGCTTGTTGCCCAACACGCCCACCACCGCTGCCAAGCGGAAGTGACAGCCCAGCGCGCAGAACTCGCCACACGGCGTCGCAGCTTGTTTCAGCTGCAGGACGGACTTCAGGAAATCATGGTCATGCGTGAGATGCCCGGCGTGCGCACCACTCATCGACTCGATCGCGGTGCTTATGATTCGCCTGCTGAAGCCGTGACGCCTGGGACACCAAAGTCCGTCATGGCATTCGACCAGCAACCCGATCGTCTGGGGCTAGCCCGTTGGATGCTGGACCCCAAGAACCCCTTGACCAGCCGAGTGGCCGCCAATCGGCTGTGGCAAATGTGCTTTGGCGAAGGGTTAGTTCGCACGCCGGAAGACTTCGGTAGCCAAGGCAAACCGCCCACTCATCCAGAGCTTTTAGACTGGCTTGCAGCCGATCTGATGCAACATGACTGGGACATCAAACGCTGCGTGAAACAAATCATGATGTCTGCAACCTACCAGCAATCCAGCACACACCCAGATTCCAAAGTCGCCCAAAGCGACCCTGAAAACTTGCTATTGGCAAAGTACCCTGCGCACCGCTTGCCAGCCGAAATGCTGCGTGATCAAGTGCTGGCGGTTTCCGGCTTGCTGGTCAGTGACTTTGAAGGTGCACCGGTCAAACCGTATGAGCTTGAAGCTTCGTTTAAGCCATCCAAAGCAGATCAGGGACAAGGCTTGTATCGGCGCAGCCTTTACACTTACTGGAAACGCACCGGTCCAGCACCTGCGATGATGACGCTGGATGCTTCCAAGCGAGACGTGTGCCGTGTCAAGCGAGAACGGACCTCGTCACCTTTACAAGCCTTTGTGATGATGAATGGGCCTCAATACGTCGAGGCATCACGCGGACTAGCGATTCAATTGCTGGCCCGAACAAACGACACCGATCAAGTGCTTCGCGATGCCTTTCGAACCTTGATCGGGCGTGCTCCTAGCGACGACGAACAAGCCATTATCGATCGACTGTACCAACAACAACAAGCCTACTTTGCTGAACACTCAGACCGCGCCACAGCCTACCTGCAGGTGGGTCGATTGCGTTCCAATCTTGATCTTCCCGCTGCACAGATTGCCGCGACCAGCGTGGTCGTTGGCGTCCTAATGAACCACGACGAGTGCATGATTCAACGATGAGTAAACCACAACCAAACGGAATTCATGCGGTAACCGATCGTCGCCAGTTCTTCGCTCGCGGATCGCTTGCCTTAGGCAGTGCGTGCTTGGCAGCCCAGTCGCAGGCCGCAGCGCCCAGCACCAGCGAATTGGGTTTCCATCATCCACCGACGGCGAAACGCGTGATCTACTTGTTTCAGTCCGGTGCCCCCAGCCAGCTGGATTTATTTGATCACAAACCACTGCTGAATGAAAAGCACGGGACCCAGTTGCCGGCCTCTGTACGGATGGGGCAGCGACTGACGGGGATGAGTGGCAACCAATCGAGTTTGCCTCTGGTCGGTTCACCCTGGAAGTTTTCGCCGCAAGGTGAATCGGGATTGATGATCAGCGATTTGATGCCGCACTTGGCAAAGGTTGCCGACGATCTGTGCGTGGTTCGTTCGATGTACACCGAAGCGATTAACCACGGCCCCGGAGTCACCTTTGTGCAAACTGGCAGCATGTTTCCTGGTCGTCCCAGCATGGGTGCTTGGCTGGACTACGGACTGGGACAAGAGAACGAAAACCTGCCCTCGTTTGTCGTCATGGTCACCAAGAACAAAGGCGGCCAACCGTTGGTCTCGCGACTGTGGGGCAGCGGCTTTCTGCCCAGCCGTCACCAAGGTGTTCGATTTCGCAGCGGAAATGCACCGGTGCTGTATTTGAATAACCCTCCCGGAATCGACGCCCAGAGCCGGCAACAGAGCGTCGAGGCGCTCAAGGATTTGCACGCACTCAAGCAACAACACACCGTTGATCCGCTCGTTGCTGCTCGCATCAATCAATACGAGTTGGCATTCCGCATGCAGTCCAGCATTCCGGAAGCGATTGACTGGAAAAACGAATCAGAGGCAACGTTGGAACTGTATGGCCCCGACGCCAAGACTCCTGGCACCTTTGCTGCCAATTGCTTGCTGGCACGACGCCTGGCAGAACGTGGCGTGCGTTTCATCCAGCTTTACCATCCCGGTTGGGATCACCATGGCGGACTTCAAAATGGCTTGCCCAAGCAGGTGAAGGAAACCGATCAAGCCTCCGCGGCCCTGATCCAGGACTTAAAGCAACGCGGCATGCTAGAAGACACTCTGGTCGTCTGGGGCGGAGAATTTGGCCGGACCAATTATTGCCAAGGCAAACTGGGCGCGAACCAATTTGGGCGTGACCATCACCCACGCTGCTTTAGCATGTGGATGGCAGGTGGCGGTTTCAAACCTGGCATGACATACGGCCAGACGGATGAATATGGCTATAACGTCATCGAGAAACCGGTCCACATCCATGACCTGCAAGCCACCATGCTGCATGCATTAGGCATCGACCACGAGCGATTGACTTATCGCTACCAAGGCAGGAACTTTCGTTTAACCGACGTTCACGGACAGGTGGTCAACGAGCTGCTGACCTGATGACGACGCCATGTCCTGAGCGTGACTTGCCTCAGCAGATGGGTGCAGAAAATGGGGTCAGTTAAAAAAATCACCGCATCCGCCGAACAAGATCGACGGACGCGGTTCTGGTGCTTGTTTGACTCGCTGGGCGAATTTGCCCCAGCCTGTGCTTAGAGCGTTTCTTCGCTGGCTTCCAGCTCGTCCTTCGATGGCTCTTCAACGTTGCCAAGTCCCAAGTCTTCGATTTGGTCAGCAGTCAGGCGATAGTAGCCTAGATTGCGAACGACTTCTAAAACTTCGCTGCAGGTTGGAAACATTCGTCCGCTGCGTCGTTTGTAGTCATCCATCGCTTGCATGAACTCGATTTCAGGATCCGAGTAATCACGTTCGCACGTGGTCGGATCAATGTGTCGACGACGTTGTTTTTTACGGCGATTGGGAACTTCGCTTGTGTCCAGCTCGGGTTCGGCTTGGCGACGATCCGAATCAGGTCGGCGACGATCGATGGTAATGATTCGTTCTTCTCCGTCAGACTGAACCACGCTGTTGGTGTTGAGGTTTTCGTCAAGCAACTGATCAGTCTTGTTTGGATTGGATGAAGGCATTCGTAACTTTCCAGGGTGGCGATAACCATCAGCCCCCGTGCTGATTACCTGTCGTTTCAATCACGCGGTTAGTCGAATTGGGCAGGAACTAACGGCGTTGTGAGATTGATCGATCAGATAATGTTTGGTGATGGTGCTCGCTGGAGGACTACTGAACGTGGGGCCGCTCAACACTAGCACGCAATTTAGGCAAACCAGTCGGGTTATCCCTCAATTAACATGTGGTCCACCTACGAAGCTGCGAAGGATGAACCGCGTGTAACGATTAGTGGGCCAAAAGACGGCAAGATGCGAGGATTTTGCCCAGCATTTGTCGGATAACTTCACCCAGATAATCGGTGACGGTATGACCCAAAAGGTATTCTCAACCGTCAAAAGCGGTTGCTTCAGGGCACGATCAACCCTGATAGGGCTCTGGCACCTTGCCTTGATAACGGGCTCCAGCGAACTGTCGATACCAGCCAGCAGCCGACTGCAACATGGATTCCAATTGAGGTTGTGCGCTGATTTCAGCTTCCAAACGTGATGCGAATTGATGCAAGGTCTCGTTCTGAGCCCTGACCAAAGAGAACCGTCGCATCCGCCGATCCACGCGCCGCAGCATTTGCTGGCTCAAGAAATCGGCCTCACTCATCCCTTTGCGGCGACGCTGTCGAGAGCGCAACCAGATCAACAGCCCGACCAAACAAAACAGCGGCACCTGAGCTGTTTGAAAAAGAAAGCTCAACGAGTCACGTGTCCGAAATCGGACCAGCGATAGTAAGAACTCCAAGGTTCCCATCGTAGAGCGAGACTCGGTCTCTTGCCTGCTCCCAGCGATCCCGCTGGATGACCTATTCTGCTGAATTTCGTAATCGATATATGTTCTCCCCACAGTCGCCTCCACGGGGAACCATTGCTGGGATCGATCATCGTAAGCCTCCACCCAGGCATGTGCATCTCGATTTCTGGCCAACCAGTATTCGTCATCATCGTCCATTTGCGTGAACACATACCCTGTGACGTACCGCGTCGGCACGTCCACACAGCGAAGCATCATGGCGGTGGCTGTGGCAAAGTACTCGCAGTGTGCAGGATGCTGATCCAACACAAAATCGACGACCGGATCGTTATCCCCCGTTATGAATTGGTGTGTCAGCGAGTAAGTGAAGTTGTCTTGGAAATAGCGAGCCAACAACTGCGCCTTGACGCGTGGATGGAGATTGCCCGGACAAATCGAACTCGCCAGCGGTGCTAACGGTTCGCGAATCTCGGGATCGACCCACAACAGTAACTTCTTGCGGAAAGGACCCAACGTCTCTTTGCCAGGTCCACGCCCGACCGCCAAGTTGTACGATTGCGAAAGATCTATATCGCCCTGCACAATGCTCTGATGAGAGACCTGCACGCGTGTTCCCAACGCCACCACCGCCTGTGTGTTCAAGGTCGAAAACAGCAGGTTGCCTTTGTGTGGCAAATTCTCCATTTTGATTGAACCAATCATGCCCCCACTGGAATTCTGTTGCAGCATGATGGTTTGGTGCTCAGGTGACTGTGAACGTCCGGAACGCTCCCAAAAGACTCCTTCGCGACGCGGCAGCAATTCGCTGGCGCCCTCTTGGCTTCGGAAACTGCGATAGGACGCTGATCTCCATAATCGGTTTTGGTAAAAGTCGAAGACCGTGCCACGGACGTACCCCGGCGTTTGGGGAGACAACGCACGGATCGCGGGGTCATTGGGCGACTCAATCATCACATTACGCACCGACCCCAATTCGCTACCACGGACAAAGCCAGTCCCGCCAATGAATGCTTTAGAGGTAATCACATCCAGGGTTCCAAAGACACGTTCCATGAAATCCTGTTGCAATCGGGGCGCCACACCACCGACCCATTGTCCGATGACGTTCGCTGACAACAGCAGACTTGAAATCGCCAAGACGAAAAACAACGTGGCACTCTTTAAACGCGGTGATGTCCCTGAACTGGCCGACGCGTTCGATCGGTTTGTCGCCGTCAGCGTTGCCTTGCCTAGCCATACCGGCGGCTGTGGCGATGACGAGCGTCGTTTTCGATGATGCGAAGCTCTGGGCCATCGGCTGAGCACATGCTGAGAAAGCAACAAAAAGCCAAACAAGGTCAGCAATCCCCCCAGCACTTGACCGCTGATCGATTGACTGACCGCGCCTGCGGAAATGCTCAACATGGCAATCACCATGAAACAAGCCAGCATGCCCGGATGCCCCCGACGAGCATGAAAGAGCCACAGACCGAGCGAGATCCCCAACGCAAAGTGTGCCAGGGCATCAACGAAAAAGGAAAGCACGTTCACCGATTCGGAGAGACCGCCCGATGCACGCACAAACAACAATGCACCACCGAAGAGCAGCGTCACGATCCAACGCGATCGCTGCCAACCGATCGATTCGCCAAACCGGTAGGCATCACGTTCTTTCCGCGGCAGTTTTTCCCACCGCCCATCGGCTTGAAGCCTGGCAATCGTGGACTGATGGTTACAGCGAAGATGCAGCAGCCAAGCGAGAAGCCCGATGATCAAGCACAGCCCCGTTGACATGCCTCGAGAATTGAAGGTGTCTCCAATCACCCACGCGAGAACCAACAGCAAACATCCCAACAAGGCGAATTCGCGTCCTGGGTGCTCGTGACCTGTTCGAGCTTGATTGTCGACTCGAAAGGAGCGTTGTCGTTTCCGTCCCATGCGGCGCGGGGCAGAAGCCGGTGCGGCGACAGCGGGCGGTTGTTTCAAGGCACCTGACGATTGCCTGCCAGCTGGTTGTATCGTGCTCATGAGGCACCTCCGGCAACAGACTGCATCGCCTGATCAATCAAGGGCAGATAGTGAACGCGGGCCGGAAACTGCTGCAGCAATCCCGTTCTTTTTGGCTCCTCGTGATCGACCAGCGAGAGGATCAACACGGGACTGGCCGGGTTGGCGGCGATCAATTTTTCAATGCGATCATTGGCCAACTCAAGATCAACGCTGTCGGCTGAAGCCAAATGGATCAACATATCTTCGGTGCTCCCGCTGACCATCCGTCCCTGTTTTTGGCTATGCGTGGTGGACTCCCGATCGGTGCAGTAACAAACCAGATCGATGTTCCGCAGCGTCAGTTCATCAATGGTTGACGCCGCGGCAGACATCAGAAACTCAAACGTGGCAGCCTGCTCCTGACGCTCACGTCGCCTGGTGCGAACAGTCGTGCCTGAGGGCTTCAGCTGATGCTTTGCAACGTCGACAATCAACACCACCGACTGCACCGAAGGCGCTTGGAATTCCCGCACAATGGGTCGCCCTAATCGTGCCCACGACGCGAAATCCCAACGCCGAACCGCCACTCCATCCTGGTACTCACGACTGCCCAAATATTCCAACTGCACACCATTGGTCAAACGCTGTGCCCAGCTACCGATAGCTTCCATCACCGCGTCATCGACGGCACGTTGATCGCGCTGAAGAGGTGCCGGCGTGATGGCGATTTGAGTCTGCAAGTCATACTGTTTACGAAGGTGAAACAAGAAGAACGGAAACGATGACGTCACGCGAAAACGTGGCAATTGAAATACCCCACGCCGTGAATAACACAACATTCCATTCCAACGCACTTGATCACCGGCCTGGACCATGTTCGCCGAAAGCGATTCCGAAGCGTCCCATAAACCATCATCAGCGGCCGTCACGATCTCTCGAACGCCCTCGTTATGAAACCCCAGTCGCAGCGAAAACGCCGGCAAGGCAAATCGATTGGTCAACAGCACTCCTACACTGAAGGGAACACCGACACGTGCCGATCGTGGCAACGAAACGCCAACCTTGAACCGCGGGGCAAACAGCAACGACAAGGCGTATCCAACGACCATGATCGATAGACAGGCCCCCAGGATACCAACCCAGGGAAATCCCCAAATCACGTTCAATCCAGCAAAGATTGCCAGCAAGGCAACGACTGAGGATGACGTCAAAGCTCGGCGGAGGACAAGGTAAGAACGAATCGGCAACGTGATGATCCAAACCACCCACCTCACCAGAAACCTGAGGGGCAGGATCATCCAACGAGGTGCAAAGGGTTGGCGATCGACTGGTGTGACTTCCGACGAAACCGAAACGCGTGATCCGGTGACCGCCGTTGCCGCCGGGGCACTGGCCCCGTGCAGAGGGACTCCGCCCGTGGTCGGTTGCGCTGCCTGATCAACACGTTGATCGGCGACGTGACTCTGGGCTCCATTGCCCGCGGCGTCCGATTCAAGTTTTCGCTGACCGGACTGACCAGTGGAGTGACGATCAGTCGGTGTTCGCGATGCCGGAACACTCACACCACAACCTCAGCTTGTTCTAACAAGTCATCAATGATCGCCGCGGCATCCGCCCACGTCGCACCGACCGCGCGGACGGTGATTCGGTGAGCGAGCACGGAAACAGCCACCGCTTGAACATCATCGGGCAAGACATAATCGCGTTTCCGCAGCACCGCACGAGCCTGCGCGGCACGCAGCAACATCTTTGAACCGCGCGGAGAAGCACCAACAGAAAGCCGTCCATCCTGCCGAGTCAGCGCAATCACACTGACCAGATACTGCACCACCTTTTCGTCAACGGTCATCTCACGAACCAATTGCTGCAGTGCCGCCAATTCATCTCCGTGCATCACCGGCTGCAAGTCATCCAAAGGATTATGTGTGGCCTGATCCAACAACAGCTGCACTTCGCTCTCCTGATCCGGGTAGTCCATCGACAACCGAAACAAGAAGCGATCCAGTTGCGACTCCGGCAACGGATACGTCCCCTCAAAACCCGACGGGTTCTGGGTGGCGATCACGATAAACGGGCGCGGCAAGTCATAACGCGTGGTATCAATCGTCACCTGGGATTCAGCCATCGCCTCCAGCAGAGCACTTTGCGTTCGCGGACTGGCCCGGTTAATTTCGTCGGCGATCAGTAGATTGCAAAAGACAGGGCCGCGGCGAAACTTAAAATCAGCCGTGGCTGCCTGATAAATGGCCGAGCCAAGAATGTCCGCCGGCAACAAGTCAGGCGTGCATTGAATGCGTTCAAAGTCGAGGTCGATCAGAGCCGCGATGGCTTTCGCCAGAGTTGTTTTCCCCACTCCGGGCACGTCTTCCAAAAGCACCGAGCCTTCTGCCAACATGCACGTCAGCACCGCATCAATCACATCTTGCTTGCCGCGAATGACTTGATGCAAGCGATCACGAACGGCCTCGATCTTGTTCAATAAGGCTTGCCCACTGAACGGCACCGATTGCGGATCGGTGCTCGCAGAGTCCGTGGTGATCGGTGACACGCTTTCTAACGCAGCCGCTCCCGAAGGTCCGGTCGTCCGCGGGACGAATGAACTCTGCTGACTGTCCAAATTAGCCTGCCTCTCGTCGTCTCTGGGGTCAGTCTCCTGCACAGGTGCCTCGCTTGCCAAGCTCAATTCGTATCGGTCGATTGCTGATAGATAGATAGATAGATTGGACTCACACGGCGTTTTCGGCGCAGCAGAGCACGCAACCCTTAGAAGCATAGAATAACAGCAACCCGCCGGCGGTTGACCATGGCGATCAAGTTTTCCAGGTCTTCTCGGTGAGGTTCAAACCTGCCTGCCGGCGGTTAGCCCGAAGCCGGTTTGATTTGGCTCGTGACAAGGTTCCTCTGACCGCCAATGCTCTTGTTCTGGCGGTCAACAACACCCCTTCACGCAAACGCATGGACCGGCGGGGATCCACATCAAAATTTCATCAGAAAGAAGCCAGTTCGTAGGGTGCATGCCTGCAAGCCCCAACGCACAAGATAACCTCCGACGGCAATTCGCGGCGTGCCGTGTGCAGATCAATACCGTGGGACGGCTTCGTCGATCTCAACGCTCCACTGGTCGATGCCCCCGGCCATGCTTTGCGTCTTGTCGAATCCCGCCGAACGCAGAGCGTGGGTGACTTGCAAGCTGCGCATGCCATGATGGCAATGCACCACGATCAAGCGTTCCTTGGAGGCATCCAGTTCATCCATTCGCTGCCCGAGTTCACTCATTGGAATCAGCGTACTGGATTCGATTTGGCAGGTCTCGTACTCAAATGACTCGCGCACGTCGAGCAACAAGAAATCCTGCTTGTTCTCCATCATGGCTTTGACTGCATGAACATCAATTTCCAGCGGCAAAGCCGCGTCTGTGGGACCGCTCATGAGTTAAACTTTCGGCGAAAGGGGCGAGACAGAGAAAGTAAATTCAGATCAGGAGATCTCGGCCGTCAAATTACAGACGGCAATTGGAAATCGTGGTTTGGAAAATAGCTGATGCTCCCAGACGCTCCAGCTTTTCCATCACATCGATGACTTCTTTACGACGAACCATCACGCGCACACTGCGCAGTGAATCGTCTTCTAATGTGCCGATGGTCGGCGAATTAAACCCTGGCGTCACCTTTTCTGCATCGACCAGCTTGGCAGCGGGAATATTGTATTCCAACAGCGAATAGTCACGGGCGATGACAACGCCTTCTAAGCGTCGCACCACGCGTTCGACCATCTCTGGATCACGAGGACGATCGTTTTGAATCAAGACCGTTTCGTAAGACCCGATCTCTTCCAAGATTTTCAATCGGTTGGCTGCCAGAGTGCTGCCTGTTTCGACCAAGTCAACGATCGCGTCAGCAACACCTAACTGAATCATCACTTCCACGGATCCCGACAGAGCGACCATGTGCGCCAAGGCGTTGTGTTGTCCCAGATAGGCCTTGGTGACATTGGGAAAACTGGTGGCGATGCGTTTGCCATCGAGCTGACGGGCCGATCGGATGTCGGAATCGTCAGGCACACAGATTGCCAAGCGACACTTCCCCACGCCCAGACGCATCCGTGTGCTCACATCCACATTGGCTTCTTCGACCAAATCGCTGCCGGTGAATCCCATGTCGATCGCACCTTCATGCACCAACGTGGGGATGTCATCGGTACGCAAAAAGATCAAGTCGATCGGCAGCCCACTGACCTTGGCGAACAGGCCACGATTCTGACGGCGAAAATTGAGTCCGGCCTGCAACAAGAGCTCGCCGGAGATTTCGCTTAAACGCCCTTTACTGGGCAAACCAATGCGAAGGTTATTGGATAATACTGGCATCTTAGCGGAGTCTTTGTTCGGGTAAGTCTTTGTCTCTGATCGGGATCTCAGCTCTGGCCACAGTGCTTGCCAAGCATGACCTGTCAAGCCGCCATGTCAGCAACGTCTTAGGCCTGGTTTCGGCTGGCCTTTTCATCCAGTCCTGACCGGCCTTCACGGCGAGCCAATTCTGCGGCCACTTCTTCGATGCGAACGCCTTTATAAGCCAGTAAAACCATGGCGTGATAAATGAGATCACCAGCTTCATAGACAAAATGCTCGCGGCCGGGGTCACCGCTTTCGTCAGCGGCTTCAATCATTTCCCCAGCTTCTTCGAGGATCTTGCGACCAATCTTTGGCGTCCCCGCCTCCATCAACTTGGTGGTATAGGAACCCGCAGGACGAGTTTCCGCTCGCTCAGCCAAAGTGTCCATCAAGCGAACCAGCGGCAACAGGGCCGCGTCAGGAGTCACATCGCTGGATTTCGCCGTGACATTGGCTGCAACATTCGCTGGGGATTCATCTGACATGACGCTTCAATCACGATACTCAAGCAGGGAGCCGTCTTTTTATCTTTTCAAGGAATTCGGATCCTAAGTCACCGCCCCGCCTGCGTCCACCTCCGATGAGCCAATCGCGGGAGAAATGCTGCCTCGCACCCCGAAAAAACAGGCCGCAAAGGGCTGCCAAGTCTCGAGAAAACGCTGTCCTCTCACTCGCTGTCCCCCCGCTCACGATCCTCTCTGCGTTCGCGGTGCGTGCTGGCCAGTCATCGTGCCGGAATTAGGCAACTGGCCGACAGACGACCGCCACCCACTGACTGAACCAGCCGACACGCCCCTCAGCGGTGCCGTCACCGCCGCTGGGAAAGAGACGTTGCTGGCGGAGATCATTCCCACCGCCAGAGGTGGAATAGCCGTTCGCTAAACCACAGAATTTAAGGCGTTTACGCAAATCGCAGCGACCGCTCGAACCTTGCACGCAGCCTTGTGCTCTAACGTTAGTTCAG
Organism: Stieleria bergensis; assembly: GCA_007745635.1. Classification (GTDB taxonomy): domain Bacteria; phylum Planctomycetota; class Planctomycetia; order Pirellulales; family Pirellulaceae; genus Stieleria; species Stieleria bergensis. The sequence continues at coordinate 1,615,803 of CP036272.1, read as the reverse complement.
ATGTCTATTGGTCGACCAGGGCAGGGCACTCTACACTGTGATGAGAGCCACTGGTGATCGGCCCTAAGCACTTGACTGCCATGCTTCTCCTACCACCCATTCCTCTCGCCACGGATCACTTCATGATTACCATCGTTGATTACCAAATGGGCAACCTTCGAAGCGTCCAAAAAGCCATTCAACGAGTCGGTGGCGAAGCGGTGATCTCCTCGGATCCGGACCAGATCGCCAACGCCCAGCAATTGATTCTGCCCGGGGTGGGTGCCTTCGGTGACGCGATGAATGAAATCAATCGGCGCGATCTCGCGGGACCCCTGCGTGATTTCGCAGCCAGTGGACGGCCCTTTCTAGGAATCTGCCTGGGGCTCCAACTGCTGTTTGAAACGGGCTACGAACACGGCACACACCAAGGCTTGGGGATCCTTCCTGGCGATGTGGTTCGCTTTGAGCTGCCAGCCAAATACAAAGTCCCACACATGGGCTGGAACACCGTCCAAAAACAGTTTGAACTTCCCCTGTTTCAAGACCTAGCCGACGGCAGCCACTTTTACTTTGTGCACTCCTATTACGTTCGCCCCAGCGACCCGTCAGTGGTTGCATTAAAGTGCGGTTACGGCGATGACTTCTGTGCCATGGTCGCCAAAGACAACGTCTACGCGACTCAGTTCCACCCGGAAAAAAGTCAGACCAACGGTTTGAACCTGCTGCGTTCTTTCTATCAGCTCACCCATCAGCTGCCGACACCTTCCTGAGACGCACTGCCCGGTAAACAGCCACCAGACTGTTGCCCACATCACTTCCGCTGCAACCCACCGCTAGCGGTTTGGGGCGAATGCAGCGCCGCCGATCTTCGATCTGAGACGGCATTGGCGCTGCGACTTAATCGTCATAACGGTTTAGAAAATCCCGCCACCACCGACGGGGACTGGTGCGGCACTGCGTTTCTTTAGCTCGTCAACGCTGACATCCATGCGTTTGGCAAGCACGGTGTAACAACGCGCCAAAGTCTGCTGGCGATCCACTACGGCCCCAACAGTCTCTTCATAGGCGCTGTCTGAAGCCCACTTGCCGAGCGCTTCGGTGGCAAGCTCCAGATCCTGACTCTCACGGGCAATGAACTCCATCGAGATTGAGTTCACACCATGGATCAACACGATGCCACCGCCGGCGACCAAGATGCCCTGCGAACTCTGCCGGACGGTATCCCAAAACAATTCCGGTGAATGTTTGGCAAGCCCCTCCAAAGCCGCTTCGTAGCGAGCTTGAAACAAGCGGTCGCGTCGCTCGGATCCTGTCACTGAAACCAAGTTGCGAATCAACTGCCGCAAATAGCCATCGCTCACTGGGTCCTCCTGATGGAGAGCACTTGTGACAGCGGCGATGCAGTACTCACTTTCCAATCGCTCCAGACTGCGACCTTGCTGGTTTGGGATCGACCGCCCAGCATCGGTGCCCAAGTCTAGCTGACCACGGATCCGCTTCTGAAGCCAATCATCGAGTCCGGCAACTTCCAAGTCGTCTGACGACATCAGCAACATGGTCAACAAGAGACGCGCCAAAGGGCGTTGCCGATGTTGCCGCAGGGCGTGCAACGTTCCCTCTGGTGACGTACCGGCTTGCAACGTTTCGGTTTGCTCCCAGTTCTGCTGAACGGGCAACAGTTCTTGAACCAGCCGCCGAAGCTCTTGTTTCCCCTCTGCCGATTGAGTGCGTTGGTGCCAACGGGTAAACATCGCCTGACCTTCAGCGTTGGCCAGGCGAGTGCCACTTAGAAACTGATCCAGTGCAATCGTCAGCGCCATCACACGTCTTTCCTGGCCCGGCATTTCAACTTCAACAAACTCCGTCCCCAAATCATCAATGTAACGCGGCACAACGTCGACGAAATGCGCCATGAAGGCATGCGAGGACTCCTGTCTATTTTTTAACAACACGCCAGAATCATAGCGTTGTCCGATGTCGATTCCGCCCAGACGATCCGCGATCTCTATGGTCGCCTCTATTGCCTTCCGCCGCGTCTGCCGATCTGAATCGCGAGAAAGCAGTTCCACCGCGTCAACACCTTCGCAGATTTTGCGTATGTCTCGCTCACGGCTCATCTGTTCCATCCACCAAGCCAAGTCATGTCCCTGATACAACGGAACAGCGACCTCGGCGGGACGGCCTTCGCTAGCCTGGGAGGCACGATCCGCTTCGGCCTCTGGCGCAGGCCTGGATTCCATGGAAACCGCGTTGGCCGCAGGATCGGCGCCTGCTTCAGGCTGAATGTCGTCTGGCTGAACGACCTCTGCGCTAGTGATTGACGTTTCCGCGACCGCCGCGTCAACTTGCCGAGCGGCCTCTGCCAAGGAGACATCGAGTCGTTTAGCTAACGTTGCCGACCAGCCCGGAAAATCTTCAGCCGCGTAGCCGATGCGTTTGCCATCACCAAACTTCGCCTTCCACTGCCCAAGCACACTGACGACGACGTTCAAATCAGCCAGTTCGCTGACCAGCACTTCCATCGCCGTAGCTTTCACGAAGGGTGGAACCCATCCACCGCCGCCACCAAACCCGCCCATGCCGCCACCAAACCCGCCCATGCCGCCACCAAACCCGCCCATGCCGCCACCAAACCCGCCCATGCCGCCACCAAACCCGCCCATGCCGCCACCAAACCCGCCCATGCCACCAGCATGCATCTCTGGCGATGAAAGCGGATGTTCAGCCAAGATGGCCTCAATGGCCTGCACATAGGGCTTGGGCTTGATCTCGATCACGCCCGTCAAGGTTTGCCGCAATGCTCGATTGTGCAACGACTGCATGGTGGAGTAATGGTCATGGCTGACAAGTATTTGCACCAGCTGTGGTGTGATCAGGTCTTGGTACCGTTTCTCCTTGGGCTTGGCGGCCAGCATTTGAGCATAGAACAGCACTGCCACTCGGTCGACTCGAGCCATCCCGAAGCCACCGACGCCGTCCATCACGTTGCCAGACATCCCTGCTCCAGCGGCAGATTGCTGCTGTTCTTTTTTCAGTCCTTCCTCCACCCACTGCGAAACCAACGCTTTCCAATGAAACACCGTCACCGGCTCTTTTTCGGTTAACAGCATGACCGACAACGCGGCATGAAGGGCAGGGCGATGGCCAAAGTATTCGCCGAACATGGAGTCTTCGGTTTCGTACATGGCAATTTCTAGCAAGACGGCCTGCAGCTTGATTGCCTGCTCCCAACCTTGCTTGGTGATGATGCCTTCCAACCAGGAATCGCGGATCTTTTCATCGTCCCACGTGTCCAGCAAAGCACCGTCTAGAAACGAATGAACAGCCATCACGCAGGCGACCTTGGACTTGAAAGACCCCGCCTGCATTTCGCTGGTTAAGAAATCCGTCCCCAGATCGTCAATGTAGTAGGCCACCACCTCAAAAAACTGAGACATGAACTTCTCGGAGCGGCTTCCTGTATTGCCCAGAACTTTTCCACCGAGCCGGCGACTGAGCTGCACGGTGGCTTGGGCAGCCTGTTGACGTGCCTCAGGCCCCGCATCGCGAGAAAGCAGCTCAACGGCTTTCACGGCTTCACAGATCTGATCGATACTGCGTTCACGATCGATCCCCTTTAGCCACCAAGATAAGTCGTGTCCCTGATAGGTGAACGCCGAAGGCTCTGCAGTCGCCTCCTGTTTGGCAACGACCTGAACATCCTGCTGAGCACCACGACTAATGGTGACAACGCTCTCCGTCAACACCAAGGCATCACCGCCACCTTCAATTTCGATCTGATAACTGCCCTTGTACAGCCGGATACGATTGTCGTCGCCTTTGCGAACCGTCAATCGATCAATGACTTGATCCGACTGTTTGATTGCAACTTGCAGGCCATCATGATCACTATGGATTACCAGTTGCCCACGATCGGTTTCAATCTTGATCACGATCGCTGCAATCAACAGCAAAAAAGCACCGGCAGCTCCCATCAACCAGCGTCCAGCGCGACGCGGGGGATTGCCGGCGCCCGCAAGACTTGCGGGGATCACCAGACTGTTGGCGGTGCAAGAAGACTGTTCCTGACGCTGTTTGGCCTGACGCAGCAACCGCTTCAGATCAGCTCCTTCACAGAGGGACTCCAACCGCTGGGCCACTTCGCTGGCACTGCTGGGCCGTTTCTCGGGATCACGATCAAGCAACTCACTGACTAACTGTTCGACGTCGGGCTCAATTTCAGAGCAAGACTGCGACAGCGGTTTGGCGGCTTCACTGGTGATCGCCAGGACCTGCGCCGCCAAGCCATGTGTTTTGCGATGTGGGGTCGTGCCGGCAATCAGGCGATACAAACTGGCTCCTAAGGCATACAAATCCGAGGCTTGCCGCACGTCCCGGCTATCGGTTAACTGCTCCGGTGCCATGTAAGGCATCGTGCCCATCACGTGACCGACCGTTGTCAAGCGTTCATCAGCCGCCAACGGATCATCGCCATCGAGCACTAAACCAAGGTCCAAGACCTTGACCGACCCCTCACTTGTGAGCATCAGGTTCGATAGCTTGACGTCGCGATGGACCAAACCGTGGGCATGGATCTGAGCGATTCCCAACGCTGCCTGCCGAATCAGTTCACAGGCATCGTTAACCGCAATGGTTTTCATGGCCGTGGCAATCCGGCCCAGGTCCATTCCATCCAGGTACTCCATCACCAGATAGTGCCACTGATCTTGATGCCCGGCATCGGTCGCACGCACGACGTTGTGATGTTCGATCGCAGCAATACTGACCATCTCGCGATCAAAGCGATCCAACCACCCGCTTTCACTGATTCGATCCGGCGGCAAAACCTTGATGGCGCATTGCCGGCGCAATCGAATGTGCTCCGCTCGATAGACACTGCCCATGCCACCATTTCCGATCAGCTCTAGCAATCGGTACGGGCCCAGTTCAGTCAGCGGCAAAGCTGTTTGGTTGCGGCTGACTGATGCCCCGCCGCCAACCTCCTGCTGGGGCCCCTGGAGCACCTGGTCAATGGCTCGCTGACAGGCCGATTCACGCTCCAGTGATTCCACCGCATTCGGGGAGACATCGTGCTGATCAGAATTCACCCTGGCAACGCGATGCCTACCGCGACCGGCGACGTTGACTGGGTCAGCAGGTAATGGTGGCAAGGGCTCTAAATCCAGTCGCAGCCCATTCCACGCCGGCTTGGCCTCTTGGCTCAGTTGCTCTGCTGCTTGCTGACAGACTTGGCAATGATCCAAATGAGTGATCGCAGAATCAAAATCGGCCTCGGGCAAGTCCCCCGAAAGGGCGCGACGCAACTGCTTGGGGCTCAAGCAGGGCTGGTCAGTAGCAATCATCGTTCAGGCTCCTGAGAAAAGACACGCGTCGCGCCGAACACCGACAAACACGACTCTACCAAGCACAACGGAGCCATTGGACAGGAAAAGAATTTTTCTTGGCCAGTCGAAACACCGCAGTCGAAACACCGCAGTCGAAACACCGCAGTTGGAACCACGCACGGCCTGGCCAGCCAGTGGCTCACTGAACCGCTGCGGTTTGGCTAGGCAAAAATGCTCACTCCAACCCCTCAAGACGCTGTTTGAGTCGTTGCAGCACGCGAGCCCGGGCTTTGTAGACCGCCCACTTGGAGACTTCCATTTCTGCTGCCACGTCTTCCGGCGAGCGGCCGATCACAGTGGACTCCCAAAACATGCGCCAGCTACGCGGATCAAAGTCTTGCTCCATTAACTTCACCAACCGCCGCCTGGCACCACTGAGATCGACCTCCAACGAACTCGGTGGCTGCCCTTGCGCAACACGCTGCAACGCCAAGTTCGCATCCGTTCCGCCAACCACCGGCGGCTGCCGAGACGCGTTGCGAGCTTGATCACGAACCTTGTTCCGTGCAATCGTCCATAACCAACCGCGAAACGTTGCTCCCGTGCGTTGAGCATCAAAGTCTTCCAGCGCGTTGGCGACCGAGGCGAAGGTGTCTTGCACCACGTCAGCGGCATCAGCTTCCTGACAACCGCATTGCCGAGCCCAACTGTAAACCGTGGGGCCATACACTTGCACCAACTGCTGCCAGCCATCAGCGTTGCCATCACGAGCTCGTTGCAGCAAAGTGAGTGAAGTCGAGCAGTCATCGGGAGCGTGTCGCGTCGTCATGCCAGCCATTCTAGTCGGTTTCCCTCCGCCGCCGGGCAGCCCCAACGCGTTTGAACCAAGCCATCCCCGTCATCCATTGGACGCCTGTGATGAGGCGATGCCACGGCAAACGCCCCCCGCAAACCACTCCACTGAAAACACCGAACCAGTCCTGGAGCGGGGAGGCAATTCTTTTCGAATGAAAATTCCTGCAATTCAGTGCGTTCACCTAACCTGCGATGTGGGCGGCAGTAAGGCCGTGCCAAAACGCTCAATCGAAAAAATCTTCCCAATCCCTACAAACCACCCCCTTCCGCCAGGACAGGCACTTTGGATGCTAGTGCGACTTCTGAACGCCCAACTCTTCGTCGTCCAACGACAGCACGGTCGTGATTCGACAAACCAAGAGTCCTGATGCACGGGGGTGCCGGTATCGGAGGGGCGTTATCCCTTGTAAGAAAGAGAATTGAATGAGTTTCCGATTGCTTCGTCTCCACGGTTTCCGTGGACTGAGCTTGAATTTGCTGGGCACCGCGTTGCTGATCGCAGCGTGTCTGTTGTCCGACACCGTTCAAGCCGACGTCAAGAAAGCTGATCAGGCAGCCGCTGCCGATCAGACCGAACGGGTCACCACCACTCGGACTGAAAGCTACTGGTGCACAAAATGCAAAAGAAATCACACGCGGGTTGTGAATTACATCGTTGAGGAACCGATAAACATTTCGGTCGAGCCAACGACAGAGCAACCTCAACCGTCGGCAAGCAAGGCTACCGAAGAGCCAAACACTCCTGAGCCAAACATCGCTGAGAAAAGCAGCACTCCGCAAAGCGTGACTGTTTCTCAGCAATCTTCGACAACATCCGTTTTGGAAATGTTGAATGCGCAGCGCTCACGTCGCGGCTTAAGATCCTTGCAATTTGATGCTGACCTGCAACGAGTTGCAGAAATGCGTGTGTTAAAAATGGTACGCATGCGGATGAAGGGACACCCTCCAGGATCCTTTGCACCTGGACGCTACGAAGGCGTTGGCTGGACTTCAAACTCCAGCCCCAGTGAGATCCGAGCTTGTTACACCAGCAGCCCAAACATGCGTGCCGCCGGCGCCGCCATGGCACAGGGTCCCGATGGAGTCTACTTTGCGGTGGTCTATCGCTAATCAAACGTGTTGCTCTCTGGCAAAACACAAGGACGCGTTTCCAGAGCTCAACCATCCATCCATGCCATTCACTTGTCGATCATGGCCTGGATGATGCTCAAATTTGCCTGGGAACTGCGGGGCGATGGAACGCCCGCTCCCTGGCTTTCTTGATCTCTGCCGCCATTGCTTGCTGCGGCGTGCTTCTGGGACCAACCTCAATGGCTGATGCACAACCGGGCTCACGACCTGCTGTGCATCGCATCGGCCAGCCATCTTCCAACGGTCCACTGAAACTGCAAGCTCCTGAACTGACCCCAGACCGATCACTCAGACCGCTGCCAGGGCATTCCAGTGCTCCCACTGTCTCGGCAACAGAAACCATCAATCTAACGGCACCACCGTTATCGCTACCCGAACCACCGTCACTGCCAAACATCCAGGCCAAGCCCTGGCAGGCGGCTAGCGAACAAGACTCTGCTGCAACACCCACAAAGCCAAGCGATGACGCAGACGCCATCAACGAACAATGCCGCCGATCGATGCAACTCTTGCTGGACCTAGCCCTCGCACAACTGCCCCGCAGCTTCAGCGGTGACAGTCACTGGCAGGACACCAAAAAGATCTGGGCCGGTATCAAACTGCGCCGCGAAGGCCTAAAGATCGAAACCAAACGCCGCTGGAAGGAACGACGTCACGGATTACAAGTGCGTTATACCGTGACCAGCCAACGAGCCATCGAACAGAACGCCATTGATTTGAACATCGTTTCAGTCAACGCCGTTGGCAACGAGCAAGACACTGACGCCCCCACGGCAGTGGATCACTGGACAATCAGCTCTCGCATCACGGCGCCATTAGACTTTGTCGCTCGTGTGGAACAGTGGAACTATGGCGCTCGCATGTACAGCATCGAGATCAAAGGGGACATGCTAGTTCGCCTGGACATCAATGGTCAACTAGCAATCCGCCCCGAGTTCAGTGGGATTATCCCAGGAATTGAAATCGACCCCGACGTTGATAGCGCTCAACTGAACCTGCAACACTTTCATGTCGATCGCGTCAGCAAAATTGGTGGTGAAGTTGCCGAGCAATGGGGTGAAACCGCTGAATGGATGGCCAAGCGGATCTTTCGCGAAGACATCAACAACAAGCTGACTGAAAAACTCAACCGAGCCATCGACAAGAAACGCGATGACTTGGTGCTCTCGGCGAGTGACTGGATCGAGAATCTGGAGCACGACTCGTCGACCGCAACGCGTTAGTCACCGCAGCCAGTGGCGCAAGGAGACAGGCGTTTCGCTCTGGATCCAAAGATCACCAAATCGCCTAGCAACCTAAAAGGGGGCCAGGTCTCGGCTAAGGTAGTGCCGTGAATGATTCAGAATGTTTTCATAGCCCAGGCACTCGACGTCCTGACCCAGCAGTTCAATTTCCCAAGGCCCTTGATAGCCCAGGTCGCTGATTCGTTCCATCAACTTACGAACGGGGACATGACCATCGCCCAGCAAACAGCGATTCATTTCGCCGTGTGGACAATGCCTAGCGTCGCCCAATTGCACAAGGTGAAGATAGGGTGCAAGGTCAGGAAGCCAATCCCAAGTGTGGCGGTCCATCCCCACGTGATAGGTATCGAAATTCAATCCTAACGCGGGACTGGCAACACGTTCAATGATGTCCAGAGTCGCTTTCAAATCACTGAAGAAGGACCACTCACGGCCGCAACCAGGATGAAAGGGTTCCAAGGCCAGACGCACGCCGTAGCGCGACGCCACTGCCGCGACCTCGGTCAAAGCTTCGCAAAAGAAATTCCGCAAGTGGTTGTAGATGTGGCCTTGGCGACCGCCAGCAATCACAACAACGGTATCAATTCCCAATGATGCAGCATCTAATATCGCTTGCTTGGCATCAAGTATCGCTTCTTCAGTCGGCAGATCACCGCCGGTAAAGGGGCCCACCCACGACAAAGACGTCGGATGAATTTGATAATCGAGAAGCATCTCTGACACACGCTCGATGCCAAACTCTTCAACCTTCGGACGATAGAGACCGATACCACCAAACCCGTGCGAGGCATAGGCATCCACATCGGTCTCCAGATCCCACCGCAGCGTCGAGAGTTGACTTACCGAAATCTTGTTCATCCGTGCTTCGATCATTAATGGGCTTCGCAAGAGGCTGAATCAAGTTGGTGCTCGGCGATTGTAATCAATTGACACAACCACCGTAGCGCCAGCCTATTATTCTCAAGCCTGTTTTCTAATTCTTTTTTTCAACAACGAGCAAGACCGATTTGATGGCGTGATCGTCACCAGGTTTAACGGCGTGGACCGCCAACAAACTGTCGCATCAACTACTCCACCAAGAGTCGTAGCAAGTTCATACGATAGCATGGCAGCGGAATGCAATCGCGATTTGACCCTAGAAATGAAGGACGTGTTTCACGCCTCAATGAAACTTAAGCTGGCGACGTGCAGAGTCCGGCACTTGCAAACACCAAACTCTGCAAGCAACCGGAGCGTCCCCATCAGCGTGCTGCTGTAGCGTTGCTGAATTTGCTATCAACTAAAATCCGGCGAAGGCTTCGCCGATAAGCTCGGACTGTTCCAGCAAGTGAGCGGCCATACTACCGGTGCTGGGGCTGGCGGATTCTGCGCGCGTGATTGGCAACAGGTTCCAACCCAGCTCGCGAAGCCGATCGACGTAGGTCAATTTGATGTAGGGCCAAGCGCCCATATTCAAGGGTTCGTCTTGGACAAAGAACGCCTCCGTTCGGGCGGGGACGCCTTCTAAACCGGCCGCCAGTTCTTCAATGGACAAGGGGTACAATTGCTCGACGCGAATCACAGCCACTTGATCTTCGAGCTCGCGCTCTTTGCGTTCTCTGATCAAATCGTAATAGATCTTTCCCGTGCAAAGCATCACACGTTTGACTTTGGCGGGATCGAGCAACGGATCGGGCAGAATCTTCTTGAAGCTGCCTTCAGCAAGTTCAGCTCGTGAGCTAATCACTTCCGGAAGCCGCAACAAACTCTTGGGCGTCAAGACCACCAACGGCTTGCGCCATTTGCGGATCACTTGCCGTCGCAACAGGTGGAAGTATTGCGTGGGAGTGGTTGGCTGGCAGACTTGAATGTTCTGTTCAGCAGCCATGGCCAGAAAACGCTCAACTCGAGCGCTACAGTGCTCTGGCCCCTGACCTTCAAAACCGTGCGGCAACAACATCACCAAGCCGCTGAGCCGATTCCATTTATCCTCGGCACTGGCAATGAACTGATCAACGATGACTTGTGCACAGTTCCAGAAATCACCGAACTGAGCCTCCCAAATCACCAGGTCATTCGGTGCATCCAGGGAGTAACCATATTCAAAACCGAGCACACCGGCTTCACTAAGCGGGCTATTGTGCAGTTCAACTCGAGCCTGATCGGGACGCAAATGGGCCAGAGGCATGTAGGTTTCGCCGGTCTTCACATCGTGCTGCACCGCATGCCGCTGTGAAAACGTCCCGCGTTGGCAATCCTGGCCCGTGAAACGCAGCGCGTGACCGCTGGTCAGCAAGGTTGCAAAGGCGGCTAGCTCGGCGGTTGCCCAGTCAAACGATCTCTCACCTGCCGCCATGCTGCGGCGATTGGCGATCAATCGCTTCATTTTCTTGTGCGACGTAAACTCGTCGGGGAATCGCGTCGCCGCATCAACCAGCTCGCCAAGCAACTGCTCATCGACCGTGGTGTCCGTCGGCTCGGTGGGTTCCTGGCCGCCAAAGAATTCACTCCATCCAGCAGCCAATGTCTGCGTATCGGGGACAAAGGACTCGTGTTTACTGGCTTCGAACTCTGATTCCAGCTTGTCGGTTCGCTGCTGCTGAATCACCTCGGCATCTTCGGCAGAAATCTTGCCCAGTTTTTCCAAGCGACTGAGGTACTGATCACGAACCGATGGACGGCGATCAATTTCTCGATACATCCGCGGCTGGGTAAACCGAGGCTCGTCACCTTCGTTATGCCCCCATCGACGGTATGCATAAAGGTCAATCACCACGTCACGCTGAAACTGATCACGGAAGTCCATGGCCAAGTTCACGACTTGAGCAACCGCCTCGGGATCTTCGCCGTTGACATGGAAAATCGGGATCTGCAACATTTTGGCAACATCAGTGGCATAGGTCGCACTGCGGCCTTGCTGCGGTTCGGTGGTAAAGCCAACCTGGTTATTGATGACAATGTGCAGCGTACCACCGACGCGATAGCCATCCAACTGGCTCAAGTTCAAGGTCTCTTGAACGACGCCTTCGCCGGCAAACGCGGCGTCACCGTGCACCAAGATGGTCATCGCTTCGCGACGCGCGGTATCGCCACGATGATCTTGCTTGCAGCGGCAGCGGCCCATCGCGACCGTGTTAACGTATTCCAAGTGGCTGGGATTGAAGCACAGTGAGATGTGCAAGTGATCTCCGCGAGCCGTTTTCCAGTCGCTGCTATATCCAAGGTGATAACGGACGTCGCCACCACCACGGCTGAGCTCTGGATTGGGATCGTCGAACGACCAAAAGATATTCATCGCTCGCTTTTTCAAGATATTGGCCATCACGTTCAGACGACCGCGGTGCGCCATCCCCATGACCACTTCTTTGACGCCATGCTCGCCGGCTTTTTCCAAAGCCAAATCGATCATCGGTATCAGCGTTTCAGAACCTTCCAATGAAAAGGTCTTGGCACCCACGAACTTGCGGCGGACGAATTCCTCAAAAATCGAAGCATCTGCCAAACGAGCATAAATTCGACGCTGGACTTCGCGCGGCAATTCCAACCGGTTTTCAGTGCTCTCCATGCGCTGCTGCAACCAATCGCGAATGTTGCGATCGTCGATGTGCATGAACTGAGCGCCGATCGAACGACAATAGGTGTTTTGAAGCTTTTGCAGAATCACATCCAGCGTGTCGCCCTGAACGTGCTTGACCGCATTGGAATCCAAGCGTCGCTGCATGTCTTGATCGCTCACGCCGTAACGCTGCGGGCTGAGCTCGGGTGGTTCGCGATGAGCAATCCCCAAGGGATCAAGCTGGGCCTTTAGGTGACCACGAACGCGGTATTCACGAACCAACTGGTTCACGCGATCCTGCATCCGTGACATCCACAGCGCTTGATCGGTCTCCAAATCGCCGCTGGACCCTGCCGTGCCGTTCAGCACAGCCCCATTGCCGTTGGCTGCGACTGCCCCGGCGGCAACTGCGCTGCGACTGGAGGTGGAATGCCCCGCTTCAGCCTTTTTGGACTGCGGGCTCGTTGGCGATGCCACCAAGAATTGTTCGAAATATTGCCTCCAGGTCTGAGAAACACTGGAAGGGTCTTGAACGTATTGGACATACAGGTCGTCGATGTAGTCCAAGCTGTAGCTATTCATATCAGCCGATGCCATGAAGGCGTTGCAAAGTCACTGATCGGGCGGATTCTTTACGGCGATGTTCCCAGTCGCTTGATAGTGAATCAGCAGTGATCCCTATCAGTGTTTGGGATTGTAGCGAGAATGACCGATTGTAAATCTCCACTGGGGAGGTCGCACAGCAGAAAACTCTAATTCGTCGCCAATTTAGAACGTTATTCTCCAATATAGGTTCCGCGTCAATCTGAATGGGGCGCTCTGCCCTCACAGAATAGAAAACTACTTTAGAACAGCAACACAACGAGGGTAATCATTAGGGTCCCGCTCGCCCAACGCAGTGCCAACGGGTCGCTGACGACAAAGTGATGAATCTACTCACACCCGGTTTTCGCGATGCAAACCAGCGGAGAACACAACCATCGCGCTGGATGACTCGCCGCGTTTAACACCCGGGCATGCGAACTGCGACAGAGCAGGGCAGTCACCTCCAGCAGAAACTGTTGTTGGCCAATGGCTGTTCAACATGTTATGGTGCCTGCTAGTTCCCCCAAGCGACCCGTACAAACTGCCCTGCATGTCGCACCCGGTGCGAATGAGCCAATTCAATCCGCTCAGCGCCAAGTGCCCAATGAGTGCAGTTCATCCCAACAAAATACCGGACCTGGCTATGAAGACTCGCCTCGACCTCAATACTCTGCCGACCCTGCGCGACGGCAAGCCTTTTGGTCAACTCCGACGACACCTGGGCACAGGCGGTGGTTGCCTGCTGTTGCTGTGCTGGTGCACGACATCGTTCACTTGGGCAAAACCCCCAACTGAAAACACGCTGTCTGAAAACACGCCTGTCTCCACCGAACCCACAACGACCGCGCCGTCTCCACCGTCAACCCCAGCCCAAGCCCCAGCCCCAGCCTTCGAGATCAAACTCCCCGAAGGCCCATTCGTCCATGTCCAACGCAATGGCCAATCGGACCGGGCAGCGATCGAGTTGCTCAAGGCAGCCATTCGCGGCGAAAAAGTCATGACCACCGACCCGATGATGCAAACGGCTTTGCGAATGATTGCAGAATCACCGCAATTACTGCCCAGCGCTGAATCGGCAACGGTTCAATCAACGCAGGTTGAATCGGCAAAGGATAAATCAGCAACGAACAGCCAGCCAACAGCGAACCGCCCGACGCTCGACGAAGAGATCTCCATTGATCTGCAAATGCCTGAACCCAACACGGCGCGCAGTACCGTGACGCTGCAGGCAACGATCCAAGAACACCAACACGATCACGCTCATGACGATCACGCTCATGACGATCACGCTCATGACGACCACGCTCATGACGACCACGCTCATGACGACCACGCTCATGACGACCACGCCCCTCAAGCCATGCGCGGCAATCCGTCCCTCTTCATTCTGACCCCGGACGGAAAACGGAAACGCATCCTGATGACCCAACCTGGCCCCCAGGGCACCCCTGTGCTGCCTTCCCAAGCTCAATCGGAAAATCACGCCCCCCAGCCTCCTCGGCCCACTTATCAGCCGCCCCCACGCTACCAACCGCGTCCATCCAACGGCAGCCAACCGAGCAAGATTCAGGTCTACACGGCGCCGCGCTCTAGCCTTTCGCCAGCGATCACCCCGCCGACTTCCGCGTTTGCCCCGCCAGCGATTCCCCCGCGACCCTCCGCGATCCTCCCGCCAGGGCCCGACACGAATTACAAACTGGCCGAATCGCTCTTGCGATCAGCCCGCCTGCTGGAGGCGGCCGACGGCACCCCAGGTCGAGAACAGTTGATCCGTCATCTGCGCACCGAGGCGGCTTCAATCCTCCGTGGTGGCCCAACGCCGCAAGCGGTCTATCCCGTCCCCTACACGCCCAGACCGACGCCCCCCCAAGGGCGATCGCCGGTGCCCTCACTGCCACCAGCTTATCCACCCCCCCATCGGCCCGAGCATTCGCCAAAACCAAAACTTCTTCATCAACCCAAGCCAGCAAAGCCGGATCTGAAGGATTGAACGGTGGAGCGAACGCGACGATTTGGGTAGACTTGAACCAGATGATCTAACGGTCGTCTGGTTGCTTTAATGCGGCCCAGCAGAGCCCCGGCACAAAGCCAAGTCCCAAAGGCTGGCGCAGACGCCCTGTCTGCACGGAACGAGCAATCGTCCAGACTTGCGTGCTGATGATGATGGCGATCGGCCCAAAGAGCTCAGGTTCCTTTGGGGTGCACGCGCATCCGCGAGTCCCAGCTGTCCGTCGACGCCCTTCCTCACTCTCTTGCCGAACGCACCGCAGTGCCCAAGTCCGCTTCCAAAACCACTTCAGACGATTCGCTACAATCGGCCGCCAGCTTCACGCCGCTGTGGAAACGCAAACCTTTCTGGAGCGGTCTCTGCTTGCTGGTCCTCGCCAGTGGTTTGGTCTTTGCAGATTACTGGGTGGCAATGCCCGACGGCGTCCAAGCCACCTTCATCGGGCGATCGAGCTGCGTGGAGTGCCATCAGAAAGAGGTCGAGGCGTTCACCGGATCGGACCATGACAAAGCCATGGACCTGGCGACCGAAGACACCGTTCTGGGCGACTTCAACGATGTGATCTTTGAGCACGACGGACTACAGAATCGACTGTTCCGCGACGGCGATCTTTTTCTGGTCAACACCGAAGGCCCCGACGGCGAAATGCACGACTACGAAGTCAAATATGTCTTCGGTGTCTATCCGCTGCAGCAATACATGGTCGAGTTTGATCGCAGTGACGATCAGCCAGACTGCGAAGTCGCGCGACTGCAGGTGTTGCGAATTAGCTGGGACAGCAAAGACAATCGCTGGTTCTATTTGCGACCACCAGATGTTACGGACAAGCTAGCCGCCGATGACCCATTGCACTGGACCGGTATCGCGCAGCGCTGGCAAACGATGTGCGCGGACTGTCACTCGACCAACCTAAAGACCAACTTTGATACTCAAACCCAGTCCTACCACACAACGTTTTCAGAAATCGACGTCAGCTGTGAAGCCTGCCACGGACCGGCTTCGCTGCACGTCGAACTCGCTCGTAAAAAGTCGCTGTTTTGGGACCGCCGCTATGGTTATGGACTGACCAAGCTAAAAGGCGAAAGCAACGAACCACAAATCCAAACCTGCGCTCCCTGCCACAGTCGTCGCAGCCTGCTGGACACTGAATTTGCAGGTGGGGCGACATTCCACGACCACCTGCGTTTGTCGAATCTGGACGAACAAACCTACCATGGTGATGGACAAATTCTTGATGAAGTCTATGTCTATGGCTCGTTCATCCAAAGCAAGATGTATCACAAGGGGATCCGCTGCTCTGACTGCCATGATCCGCACTCTCTGAAGCTCAAGCATGATGGCAACAACGTTTGCACGTCCTGCCATCAGCACGCTGCCGGCAAATACGATGTTCCTTCGCACCACTTCCATGCTCCTGGAACCGCAGGTGCCCAGTGCGTCAACTGCCACATGCCACACACCACTTACATGGAAGTCGATCCGCGCCGTGACCATAGCTTGCGTGTGCCCCGACCGGACTTGTCGGTCCAACTTGGAGTGCCCAACGCCTGCAGCCACTGCCATGTGAAAGATCGCTTGCCTGAGATCACCCCCCAGCACAGCCAGTCCCTGCAAGACAAGGAGTACTCGCTCTGGCTCCGTGATGCTCGCGAAAACCCCGATCAAGTCGTTGGCAAAGACGGCCAGACCCTAGAACAACTGATCCAAGCGACCGACAAGTGGTGCGATGATGCCTGCGAGAAATGGTACGGCGAGAAACGCTTTCGACAGCCACACTTCGCTGAAGCATTGGTGCCACTGCGAAACGGGCAGCGCGAAGGCGTTCGCAAAGCCATTGAATTCCTAAACAAGAAAGATTTCGAATCGCCCGCGATCGCCCGCGCCACCTTGTTAGACCAGTTAGCAGCAATGGGACTACGGCAGATCGATGTTCTTGCCACGACCATTGTTGAAGACGACCAGGAACACCCAATCGTTCGCGCGGCCGCTGCGCGAGCACTGGCTCGGGCCAACCCGCAAAAAACTTATGACGTGTTGACCAAGTTGCTCTCCGACAAGGATCGCTTGGTTCGTCTCGGTGCAGCCCAATCGATCCTGCAGTCCGGTGTTCTCGCTCAGCTGACCAAATTGGATCGCATGAAGTTTGATCGTGTGCTGAAAGAATTGAAACAGGAATACAGTGTCCCCGCTGATCGCGCCGGGGCGCACTTGTCCTGGGGTTCCGTCCAAGAACAACTTGGCTTCCTGGAACAACAACGCAATCAAACGCCACCAACTGACAATCGTTTCTTCAAAGAAGCCATTGAGAGCTACCGCACAGCGATTGAAATCGAACCCAAAACAACAGGCGCTCGCAGCAATCTGGCGTTCCTTCTGGAGAACATTGCCCAGTCGTTGCCAGCCAATCAGCAACAGAAACTGATGGCTGAAACCAAGCGACTGCGCAGCGAAGAATTGCCACTGATTGCCCGTGATGCCAAACTGGCCCCTAACTTGGCAATCCTGCAGTATCGCTACGGCCTAGCGCTCTACACCGACGGCCAATGGGAACTGGCGTTTGAGCGACTTAAGAAAGCGGCCGAACTGGATCCACAGAATCCAGACTACCAATCCGTCTTGATGCAACTGAAGCAAAAGCTCGACCAGCGAGATTCGCAACCACCTCAGTGACCTTTGCTCACCCGCCGGCGTTCCCTCGGCGGCCCGACAAGCGGGGAGGATTTCAGCCAAATTGCTGGATTCCGCCAGAGCCACTGAAATCCTTCTGTTGCCCAGCGTTTACAATCGCTCATCAGCCCGTTGACGTTCAGAACTCACCTCTTTATTGATCACGCAGCACCATGAACTCTCTCAAACAGGTTGCCTGGATAGCACTGGCTTCAGTTTCCTTTTTGCCTGGCAATCTTGCCATTGCTCAAGAACCCGAATCGACGTCCAATCCTGATGCGGAAGCCGAGCTGATTGCCAACACTCAGCAACTGACGTTCGAAGGCTTGCGTTCCGGCGAAGGCTACTTCAGTGCCGATGCCACCAAGATGGTCTTTCAAAGCGAACGTGATCCCGCCAATCCGTTCTACCAGATCTTCTTGATGGATCTGTCCAACGGTGATATCGAAAAGGTGTCAACCGGACAAGGCAAAACCACCTGCGCTTGGATCCATCCCGATGGCGAACAGATCTTATTTTCGGGGACACACCACGACCCGACGTCAGTAGAACAACAGAACAACTTGCTTAAGCTTCGCCAGGAAGGCAAGCAACCACGGTATTCGTGGGACTATGATCCTGAATTCGACATCTACATCCGACAGCCAGGCGGCGAGCTAAAACGCATCACCAAGGCGCGCGGGTATGACGCCGAAGCCAGCTTTAGCCCCGATGGCAAACAGATTGTCTTTGCCAGCAATCGATCCGCCTACGATCATGCACTCAGCGAGCGTGAACAGGAACTGCTTAGAACAGACAAGTCATACTTCATCGACTTGTACATCATGAACTCCGATGGCTCAAATCTGCGTCGATTGACCGATGTGGCTGGCTATGACGGCGGCCCTTTCTTTTCCGCTGATGGAAAACGCATTTGCTGGCGACGTTTTGCCGAAGACGGCGCGACGGCTGAAATTTACACGATGAAAACCGACGGCAGTGACGTTCGCCGACTGACGAATCTTGGTGCCATGAGCTGGGCGCCTTATTTCCACCCCAGCGGTGACTACTTGGTCTTCACCACCAATAAACATGGCTTCGCAAACTTTGAACTGTACTGTGTTCGCGCAGACGGCAACGGCGATCCAGTTCGGGTGACCTACACCGACGGCTTTGATGGCCTGCCGGTCTTCCTGCCAAACGGGAACGAAATCTCTTGGACCAGCACTCGCACCCCAGAGAAACGATCGCAGATCTTTCGCGGCCAGTGGAACGACAGCGAAATGCGAAAACGCCTGGGACTGATCGATCAACCCTCAAGCGGCCAAGAGGAGAACGCAGCGGACCGACAGGCAGCCTTGGCAGCCCGAGAAAACGCAACGGCTGAATTCTCTCCCGCCGATATCGCTCGACACATCGATTACTTGACCAGGCCTGAACTCGAAGGCCGACTCACCGGCACCGAAGGCGAGCGCCGCGCGACCGCTTACGTGGCTGCTTACCTGCAAGCCTTGGGCTTCGAACCTGCTGGCGAGAACGGCACCTACTTCGACAGTTTTGAATTTCCGGCCGGTTGCTCGATCGCAGATAAGAGCACGCTAAAGATTGGCGACACTGAGCTCGTCCTGAACAAAGACTGGCGGCCGATGGCGTTTTCTGCAGACATCAAAATTGAACCTGCCGAAGTAATGTTTGCTGGCTATGGAATCCAAGTCGAAGGCAACGACAAAATCAGCCCGTATGACAGCTATGTTCACTTGAACGTCGCCGGTCGCTGGGTATTGGTCTTTCGCGATTTACCCCAAGACATCACTCCCGAACGCCGTCAGCAATTGGCGCGGTTCAGCAGCCCTCGTCGAAAGGCAACCTTGGCCCGCGACCTCGGTGCCAAGGGAATTATCTTTGTCAGCGGACCCAACAGCAAAGTCCGCAACGAATTGCTTCGCTTCGACAATGCAGCTTCCTCATCCGGCATCAGCATCGCGGCGATTTCGATGACCAATCAGATGGCTGGCAAACTGTTTGGCAGTGACGATGGCACGCTGAAGGAACAACAGTCGGCACTCGATGACGGCTCCCTGGCGATGGGCTACCTGATGAGCGGCGCCAAAGTCGCTGCAGACATCGCCATTGAACGCCGCACGGGGATCGGCCGTAACGTCGTGGCTCGACTTCCAGCAACGCCTGGCAAGCACACCTATCCGATGGTCATGCTGGGGGCACATATCGATCACCTCGGCCGCGGCGGTGGCAGCAATTCACTGGCAGTCGATGAAGAACGCGATCAGATCCACCAAGGTGCCGACGACAACGCTTCCGGTGTCGCCGCGATTCTAGAGATTGCGGAATTCATTGCCGACCAAAAACAATCCGGCAAGCTCACCGCCAAACGCGACTTGATGGTCGCCGCCTGGAGTGGCGAAGAACTGGGGCTGTTCGGCTCACAAGCCTTTTTAGAATCCTTTGACAAGCTCTTCCCTGATGCTCCCCAAGCAGTCGTTGATCCCGAAGCAGAGCGGATGGCAAAAGCGCACGGCATGAGCCCTCAAGCCGCGCCGCTTTCCCCCGCAATCGCTGCGTACTTGAACCTCGATATGGTTGGCCGTTTGCGTGAGAGTTTGGTGATCCAAGGTATTGGATCCTCGCCCGGCTTTGAAGGCTTGGTGAAACGCCGGAATGTCCCCGTTCGATTGCCGCTCACACTCGATCGCACCAGCACCAGCCTGCCAACCGATGCCTCCGCATTCGCCGCTCGCGATGTGCCAATCCTCTCTGGCTTCACCGGAGCTCACGAAGACTACCACACACCGCGTGACACCAAAGAAAAGATCAACTATGAAGGGAACAGCCAGATCGCACACCTGTTCGCCTTGCTCACCCGAGGCTTCCTGGCCGATAGCAACGTCCCTGAGTTCAAGCTGGATGAAGGCGAACAGAAAAAGGAAACACCGCGCGTTCGCTTAACCGCCTACCTCGGCACCATTCCAGACTACGCCGCCGGTCGGATCAAGGGAGTGAAGTTAAGTGGCGTGACTCGAACCGCGCCCGCTGACCAAGCGGGCATTCAAGGCGGTGACGTAATCATCAGCTTGGCCGGAAAGAAGATCGAGGACATTCAAGACTACACCTACGCAATCGAAGCCTTGAAGATCGGCGAAGCAGTGGAGATTGAAGTCATGCGTGGCAAGAAAAAGCTCAAGCTAAAGATCGTCCCCGGCTCACGCGAATAGCCCCCGCAACCAAACACCCCCCATCATCCATCGCCCCAAGTAGGGTAGATCTAATGGATGAAGTTGGCCAACTTGGCGGCGAACTGTTCCCGAAAGAGAAGATTCCGGCCTTGGTCAAGTACCTCGACCGCAGAGGCATCTATCTTCACGAAGGAATTAACGGCAGCTTCGACGGTGTTCGTGGCGTGATGACACTGCCAAGAAATCCCACGCGATTGAACGTCAGGCACGAGCTTGCCCATATGCTTGACTACAAGAAGTACGGAGACGATTACTACAAGCTGTTCACGCCCGCGCAACGTGAACAAATGGTTTTGGAGAGACTCAAGAACAACCGAATCTGGGAACAATTGAACGACCTTGAGCGTGATTGGTCGCTGAACTACCCGTCTACGAGGTAACAATTAGGAGTACAAGCTATGAGTACGATTACTAAAATTGAGCTGGCCGTTGAGCTGGCAGAACGGATGATGAAGGATCGCGGCTATGGACACGGTGCTTGCCTCGGCGTGAGTCTGAAAGATGGAGCCGCAGAGACTTGGCAGGTCGAATTCGCATACGAAGGGATGACCGATCGCAGTGCAACGACTGATCCACCGTCAATCGTTCTCGCCGTCAACTTATCCTCAGAGGAGGTTCGGCCCGTCGAACTGATGTAGCCTTGCCCCAAATCCGACACTGCCACGTACTCTTTCGCAGCAGCGAGAACTCGCAAGAATTACGAGCGAAGTGCGCGGGGAACTGGTAAACAACTTTGACGTTCTGGCGAGAGAGCTTTCACCGAGTCAGATTAGGGCGATTGCTGACGAACCTTGGCGAATGCAGCTTTTCTTCGGTACTGCGTAAGAAAGCAGGGTTGCTTCTCGAGTGCGGCAGGCTGTCAGAAGCAATCCAGATAGTGTTCTGAGCGATGTTCGCTGGACCGGTAGGACAAATACTCCTCAGGATTTCATTGGCCCCGGCGGGCACGGATTTGATGTCACCGGCGGCAGCCCTTCATCAATTCGGACGCACTTTGCTAGGCCAGAAGTGGATGCGGTGATCACTTACGATTCAATTCCGCGTGACCTGGGCCGAAGATTTATCCAATCACTCGATGAATAACGACGGAGAGACTGCGAATGACACAAGTTGATTTTCAAGATGACGGAAGTGGGAATCCTGTCCTTTCAAACCGAGACTTTGAACAGGCTGAGTTCTCTGACTTAACAGTCATGCCGCCTCAAGGAAAAATCGCCACGGTTGAGAATGTCAAATTCATCAATTGCAGGGTAAGCCCGGGCACTTGTGTAATGACGAGTGATGTTGTCCTCGACAACGTCGTTTTCTCAAACCTTGATTGCGGTGATGCACTTAAGATAAGTTCGGAAGCGACATTGAGGAGAGTTGTCGTTGCTGGTGAGAGTCCCTCGTCCCTAGTTGTACAACCGGAATTTGAAGATGATTTTGTCGTGCGGCCTCCAGAGGACATTGATTTTCAACTTGATGTTTCTGAGTTCAGCGGAAGCGTTTGCATTGTTGGCCTGTCAGGAAGCTTGATTCGGAAAGACTCAAATCGACATGTTGTCGTCAAGTCATCCTGGAAAAACGAAGTAGATTGGAAGACACTGGGTATTGGGCCGTTCAGTTACTGGAGAATATTTTTAAAGAAGCTATCCGTGTTTAATGTTCCGGAAGGGGTTTTGAGCCTGCCGCCATCAACAGACAAGCATTACTCTGAGACGATCGACGAAATGAGCCGAATGGAAGGTGCAGGAGTGTGTTTCACCTGACTCGGGCCGCGACAAACGATGCAACCGAAGCGTGTGATTAGGGGATGCCCCATCTGGTGTTAAAATACTTGATGATCTCTTTGGTGATTACTTGCATGAGCTTATAGGCGGCGAACCGATTAGGCGCCATTGCCCCTAGGCCGTGGCTGAGACGCGATCAAAGCCGGCAGGTCTTCAACGGTCTCATGCAGGCTCGTCAAGGCCTCGGCAATGGAACCACGAAGGACACGATGAGCACGAAAGACTCGTGGGGGGATTGCTCGCACCAACCGAGTTCAACGTTCTTCAAAACATTGGTGCGTGCAAGCACGGACGCCCGACGTCTGTGACCTGAATGTCTTCAAACAAGCGGTCCTAGAACGAGGCTTCGAGGCAAAGGTGACCGAAGCCAACCATTGAATATTCGCGACAGGACTTCGGCTGATGTTCCAACTGACAACGACGACCAAACGACTCTCCATGAGGACAAAAGAGAGAAGGGGCGTTGACAACCGTTTCACCCTCACCTCGCTTAGACTCGACTCTTCCGCCAGCGGGAGAGTGCAGTCAACCTACAATCAGGCACTGCAAAGAAACCGGGCCTATCGTCCGACGGCGAATCGCTCTTCTCCTTCTCCCAACACGGCGGATCCACTGCGTCTGGCTAGCCAGCTCTTGGGTGGGCTCGTTCGTAAACCTGCCGCAGACTGGCCGCACTGACATGGGTATAAATCTGCGTTGTGGCTAGGCTTTTATGTCCCAGCAATTCTTGAACGCTACGTATGTCAGCGCCCCGGTCCAGCAAGTGCGTGGCAAATGAGTGCCGCAAGGTGTGCGGACTGGTGCGTTCGTCCAAACCAGCGATCTTAAGGTGTTTTTCTAACATCCGACCAATACTTCGGGTCGTCAATCCATTGCCAAAGCGATTGACGAAGACCGGAGCCGCAGGCCCGAGCGCGTTGGCTTGATCACTCCGCGTGCGTTTGGATTCGTAAGCCTCGATGGCCTTCAAGGCAAATGAACCGAGCGGACAGATGCGTTCCTTGCGGCCCTTTCCGCGAACTTGAATGATCTGCTGTTGCCGATCGAGGTCCCCGTCCTGCAATCCCACCAGTTCACTGACACGCAAGCCGGCAGAGTAAATCGTCTCCAAGATCGCTCGATCACGTAGCCCATCGACCTTATTCGAGGGCGGAGTGATCAGCAGTTTGCCAACTTCATCGTCTGTTAAAACATGTGGCAGCGTGCGTTGGCGCCTGGGGTTGCGCAGCGGCTTAGCAGGGTTCTGGTCGGCCAATCCGGCTCGCATGGCAAACTTAAAAAAACTGCGCATCGCGGCCAGCTTGCGAGCAATGCTGGTGCGTGCGTATTCGGCTTGCTGAAGCGCCGCCTGAAACGCTCGCATGTCCTGCGACGTCAAGGCGGCCGGATCAGGACGCTTGTCGTACGTCGCTTCGAACCACTCGACGAACGAAAAGAGATCTTCGCGATAGGACTTGATCGTCAACTCGCTGGCATTGCGTTCGTTGACCAAGTATCGCATGAATTGAGCGATCGCAGAATGCATCGATGATGCTCCAGGAGGGACAGTCGCCAAACAGCAATCGGTTAAAAGTCCTCAAAGGTCACGTTGCCCAGCTCTTGCTCGTCCCACTGAATGTCATCTTCACTGGGAACCGCTTCACGAATCCGACGGCTTAACATGGCCGCATCGTGCCAAGAGAAGTTCAAATCGGGGTTAGCTGCATAGCGAGCGAGCTGGCGCAGGGTTTCATCCCGATTGGCGTCATCGAACATGAAGATGAATTTCTCACCGTCTTTAACCATCGCTAAAACGTTGATCTCGTTATCCATCATGAAGCAATCGCCAAGAACGTTTGTGATTAGAATCTGCCCTGGAGAACCCACAATGGTCACGCGGCACAACACACGATGCCTGATGACATCAAGTGCTCAATCGTTACCGAGCATTACCAAAACAAGACAAGGGTCGGACATCAGAATCGTGCCCCCGATGCTGGCCTCCGCAGTTGTTCATCGGTCAGCAGTCGGCCGATGATGTACCGTCGCCGCACAGGGTGTCGTGTTCGTTACCAACAAGACGGATTGACCAGATCCATCAAGTGCTACAATCAGCAGGCTTTACCAACGCCTCGCCAGAGCAACCGAGGCCGACTGGTCGCTCGTCGCAGTGCATGATTGCGTTTCAACCGAGCTGGCCGCTGCAACGGGAAACGAATCGCAAGCTGCAGAGCGATCCCGTAAGCCATCAAAAAACGGCAGGTCGTTGCCGCCTGGGACAACGATCCTGCCGTGTGAAATCAATTCGATGGCTCAATCAGTTCAGTGACTCTGGAGCTGTGGTGCGTGCAAGCACAACACCCTACGTGGCTTCAAAGCAGTGCGTGCAAGCACGCATCCGATGTGGCTAATCGGAAGATCTTTAAGGTTGTGCTCAGTAGCTGGCATCGAGATAGGTATAAATTGGCACCACAATTCGATTGACGTGCGAATATCGACTTGCAGACTGCGGTGGTGTTGGCCAGTTGGGACGCAACGGTTCGTAGCCCAGCCACAGGTTGCGTTCGGTGCGTAGCAGTCGAGAGTAGCTCTGAAAGTGTGCGCGACGGACTCGTAATTCGTGAACCTTCGCCAGACGCTCTTTTTCGTACTGCCAGTAATACTCGTTGTAAGGCACGTCGACGATCCCGACCGCGGTCACTGGGGCTGCGACAGAGGCCCCCTCCGCAATCCCGACACTGGAAATCTCCAGATCAACGGTGGGTTGGGGCAAATTGTCCTCGGGCTTTAAGATGTTTTCCATCTTCCGATCCGAAGGCGACGAGAGAGCAGAGCGATCCAGGCTGACGGGTTCCGACAGCGGATCACTTCCAATCGCCGCTCCTTGGACAGCATTGGCCTGTGTTTTCTGGTCGCTGGCGGCCACATCACTGGCCTCAGCAGTCTCGACTTCGGCGTCCGAAGCTGTCGCGATGGATGCTTCATCCTGCATCACAGGCTCAGGATCCTGCATCACAGGCTCAGGATCCTGCATCACAGGCTCAGGATCCTGCATCACAGGCTCAGGATCCTGCATCACAGGCCGGAGGGCTGTTGCAGTGGAAACAAGAGTTAAAGGTGCAACCAACAGGGCCGCAACCACCGAGAGTCGGATGGCAACCCGCTGAACATTTTCGGTCATCAGCATTTCTTTGGGGCGAACGGTGAGATTATTCATGGCGGTGATTTTTTTAAGGCAACAGGGAGTCTGTGGTTAGGTAAATGGAATCACGAGGTAAGAACCTCTCGTTACAGCATCCTGCGTTAACTTGATCAAAGTTTCCTTAAGCGGCTAATGATGGAAGATTACCAGCCAATTAAAGGCATCTGTGTCGTTTTCGGTCGTTTGAACCCAAAATCTACAACGCCTGGGATGGAAATTGCTGAGTAAGCTGTCAAAATACAGGCCTAGGTAATTGTATGGAGCGCCCAAGCCTGCTTTAATTGCAGCCTGCTTTATGGTCGTTCCTGCCAAACACGTAAGCCGTGTCCTATACATGTATAGCTCCTGGCTATCATGTCATTGGCAATTAAATGTTTTGGACCTGAAGACCCACTTTTGTAGAATCAATCTTGGAGATCATTATGAAAGCCCTGTCACGTTTACTGGCCACCCTGGCCGCTGCTGCTATGTTGGTTGTTTCCACCGGCTGCCCCAGCGACACCAAAGCCCCAGCACCTGCTGGCGAAACGGAAAACACCACCACTGAAGGCACTACCGAAACTCCTGCAGAAGAAACTCCTGCAGAAGAAACTCCTGCAGAAGAGACCCCTGCAGAAGAGACTCCTGCAGCTGAGTAAGGCAACTCTGCTGCCGGCGCCTCGCGCCGGCGTTGCAGATGTCTTCGTTGCTGAGATTTCCAGCAGATCGATTTTCATGATCTCGATGGGCCGGCAAGAACCAGCCTTAGGGCGACCTCTGGCGGTGATGCCCAAAGCCTGGGCCCGAACAATTCTGACCCCCTGAAGCCGATTGGCCTTAGGGGGTTTTTCTATTGGCGTTAAACACTTTGCCCCAAAGTGCCATTCATTGGATGATCGCCCGCAGCCTTCCCATCGGACCGCACGCCCCGCTTCCAAACAGCCCAGCGCGGGCTTCCAAACAGCCCAGCGCGGGCTTCCAAACAGCCCAGCGCGGGCGTTCCCCACTTCCAACCACCCCCAGAACGGCAGGGCAGATCTCGGCTGAATGCTTCATCCGTTGGTTGCAGGGACGCAGCTTCAAGATCCACGAACAGAACCTCACAGACCGGCAGTGCTGTCAAATCCGACTCAGCCCCGCTGTTCCACCGCGCCAGTGGCTTTAGTTGCTCGTGAATCGGCTGAAGTGTGGTAAACTATTCGGTCTAAGCAGACTGCCAGGCCCTTCGGCGTTGGCACGGCACCAGTAGATTTCCGACTCCACTTGGCGACCTTTCAAAGTGAACGTTCTTTCCTGCCGCAACGCTCGTTTTCCGCTCCCGAGCCTGATCAGCTGTGTCCTGGCATTGTCGATCGTGTTCACTTCATCAGCAGCACATGCCATTGATGTCGAGGTGGAGCTGACCTCAGGCGAAACCCTCACTCCCTGCCAGCTAGAGAGCGTCACATCCAGCGCGATCAAGATCAGCGGGGCCGAGAATCGGACGATTGAGCTCAAAGAGCTGATTGCCATCCGCCGCATCGATGTGCGTCCGTTTTCACAACGCCCCAAGCTGACGGCGGTTCTGGCTGACAGCAGTGAAATCCGGATGGATGAAGTGAGCTTTGATGATCGCAATGCAACACTGAACCCCGCCTCGAAAGCACCGCTGACGATTCCCGTCAAGTCACTTCGTTCACTGCGTTTGCGCTCGGGCGATCCAGTCAGCGATCCTCAGTGGTTAGGCTTATTAGACAAAGAACAGCGTGGTGACGTGATGGTGATTCGTCGCAACAACGGACAACTTGATCCCGTCGCTGGCGTGGCGCTCAGTCTGTCTGGTGAGACGCTGAAATTCTCGCTGAGCGGACGCGAGATCGACGCACCGGTCAACAAACTCGAGGGGGTGATCTTTCGCCCGCCAACTGAGGCCCCCAAGCGTGCCAGCGTGCAGATTGAAGATCGCAATGGTTCGCGGTACTACGCGCGTTCGCTGCAATCCAACTCAGACGAGGGACGACTCAGTTTTCTGTTGAGCGACGACAGCAAGGTGTCTCTGCCACTGAAGAACATCCTTTCCATTCAGTGGTCCAGTGGCCAAGCGACTCTAGCATCGTTGGCGGCGGCTCAGTCGAACATCAACCCCACTGTTCCATCGGCTTTGGACGGGGCATTAATGAACCAATGGTTCGGTGCCAAAGCCAGTGGTGCAGACCTGATCGCAGCAGCAAACTGGACGGCTGAGTATCGTGTAGAACCGGGTTTCTTGACGCTTTCGGGATCTGTTCAGCGCTGGCAACAAACCGAAGCGGGAGGCAAGGTCTTTGTGCGCATCTCTACCGACGGCAACGTTCAGTGGGAACAAACCCTGCAACTTGACGAAGCCAAGGGCTTTCGGATCCCGATTGCGGGCGCAAAACGATTACGGCTTGAAGTTCTAGACGGCGACGATGGTGACGCGGGCGACATGGTGCGTTTCATCAAACCTCGACTGTTGAAATGAGTTCTGCCTCAGCGATTTGATCACTCCTCTCAGGCTCGGCTGATTCATCGCGGATCCGTCATCCTAACACCCCAGTTCACCCATGACTGCTTTTCGAATCACAACTTTCCAATTCACCTGCCAGCTTATCGGTGTGGTCGTGATCACGCTGCATCTGCTTGCAAGCCAAGTTAGCGCCGAAACCAACAGTCCGGTCGTTGTTCCCAAGTTGGTTCAGCAAGCGGAACAAGCACGCATCAAAGCGATCAACAAAGCGCGTCCCAGCGCGGTCAGCGTCTTCATGCCCGGCGGCGGAGGCGGTGGGAGCGGCGTGTTGATTTCTCCTGAAGGCTATGCGCTGACGAACTTTCACGTCACCAGCCCCGCTGGCTCGTACATGAAGTGTGGCCTGAGTGATGGGCGCGTGTATGACGCCGTGCTGGTGGGGCTTGATCCCGTTGGGGACTTGGCCATGATCAAGTTATTGGGACGCGATGACTTCCCCGTTGCCACGCTTGGTGACAGCTTGAAATCAAAGGCCGGTGATGAGTGCATGGTGATTGGCAATCCGTTCCTGCTGGCAACCAATTTACAACCCACGGTGACCTATGGAATCTTAAGCGGTGTCGGTCGCTACCAATACCCTTCTGGCACCTTATTGGAATACGCAGACTGCTTGCAAACAGACGCCTCCATCAACCCAGGCAACTCTGGCGGTCCACTTTACAGCTCACAAGGCGACTTGCTGGGCATCGTCGGCCGTGGCTCGTTCGAAAAACGCGGCCGAGTCAACGTCGGCGTGGGCTATGCAATCTCGATCAACCAAGCCAAGAACTTTCTAGGCTACTTAAGCAGCGGCCGAATTGTCGATCACGCGACGCTTGGGGCGACCGTGACGACCGACCCCGATGGCGGCGTTGTGGTGAGCAATATCTTGGAATCCAGCGACGCTTATCGACGCGGCATGCGTTACAACAGCGAAATTCTGGAACTGGCAGGACGTCCAGTCAGCACCGCCAACGATGTCCAGAACGTCCTCGGCACGCTGCCCAATGGCTGGCGCATTCCCATCACCTTTCGCGAGGAAGGCAAGACCATCGAGACCCTGGTCCGCTTGCCTGGTGTGCATCGCCGAGATGAATTGCTGACCAAAATGGCCTCCGCCATGCCCCCACCGCCTCCTGTCCCAGATCAGCCGGGCGACAAACCAGACAACCAAGAGGATCAGCCGCAGCGGCGGAGAAGACCCGCCCAGAGACCGGACCCAAATGCTCCCCAACCCAAGGCTCCCAAACCAGAGTCCCCCAAGCCGCAACCGCATGGGCCTGGTCCCGGTGGTGCACGAAAAAAGCCCGTCAAGATTCCTCCACAGGCCATGGCCTTGATCAAGAATCGAGAGGGGTTTGCAAACTACTATTTCAATCAGCAGAACCAAGACCGTTGCTTCAAGTCCTTGCAGGATCAATTCCCAGCCGGTGAAACGTGGAAACTAACGGGCAAGACCGCCGACGGCAAAGACATCAAGCTGCTGCTGTCGAACGAAAAATGTGTTGTCAGCCTTGGTGACCGAAGCCTGGAATTGAAAGCCAAGAGTGACTTTTTTGACGCGGTCGACACCGGTAACGATGCCGCCTTGCTAGTCGCCTTGGACTCGCTTCGCCGATTGATGTTGCTGGGGCCGGAGAAGTTTGGCGAAACCTATTACTGGGGCACCATGCCGCTTGGCGGCCAGCGACCACTTCGCGATTGCATGCTGGGAACCTCTCAAGAGATCGAACATCGCTGGCTAATGCACCCCGAGACCGGTGCTTTAGAATGCATTGAAGCGTTTGCTGACCGCGACACCGACCCCGCAGAAGCTTGGTTGGAATACGACAATGGCAAACTCACCGGCCTAGACCTGCGTTTCGGTGTCGAGTCGAAGCGAAAGATCACCGAGTTACAGATCGAATTTGACGCACAGACAACCTCCGACGCAGCGCCAGCAAAGGAAACAGCGGCGGCAAACGACGGAGAAGATCAATGATTCGACAAACAGTGAATCCATTCAACCAGGACCACATGGCAACTCGATTTTTTGAACGTCAGAGCCGTGACCGAATGCGAAACGGTCTTGCAGGGCTGATTTGCCTTGCGGCCGCGGCAATGCTATCGGCAAGCCATGCTGCTGCCCAGGATCCCGCAGCCGCCGCAGCCCCGGTCCAGCAAGCGGCCAATGATTCTGAGCAGCAAAACTGGACCGAGCAAAGTCGGCCTGCACAGCAGCGAGTGGCCAAAATTTATGGGGCCGGGGGGCTGCGTGGATTAGAAGCCTATCAAAGCGGCTTTTTGGTTTCCCCCGAAGGGCATCTCGTCACGGCCTGGAGCTATGTCCTGGACGTTGCTCCGATTGTGATCCTTGATGACGGCCGACGATTTGATGCAGAAATCGTTGGCATCGAACCGGCATTAGAACTGGCCGTGCTGAAGATCGACGCAACGAATCTGCCATTCTTTAAGCTAGAGAAAGACCTCCAGGTGCAGTGGGGCGACCCGGTTCTGGCGGTTAGCAACCTGTTTGGAATCGCCACCGGCAATGAAGCCGCCAGCGTGATGCAAGGCTCCATCGCAGGCATCACCAAACTGGACGCCAGACGGGGCACTTTCAAAACGCCTTATCGAGGCAAGGTGTTTCTGCTGGACTTGATTGGCAATAACCCGGGGGCCGCTGGCGGTGCTGTGGTGCGATACGATGGCAAGCTTGTCGGCATGATCGGCAAAGAGCTTCGCGATTCCGAAACGGGTGTGTGGTTGAACTACGCGCTGCCACTGGAAACGCTGCGATCGGCGATTGGCGATATCATCGCTGGCAAGGTGAGCACCAAGCCCAAAGAAGACCAACCGATCCTGCCGCGTGATCAATCCCATAACCTCACAACATTGGGATTGATCCTTGTCCCTGATGTTCTTGAATCCACCCCTGCGTATGTCGACTCGATCAAGAAAGACTCGCTAGCAGCGGTGGCCAAACTCAAACCAGACGACCTGATTCTACTGCTCGATGGCCAACGCATTGGCGATCAGAAAACGTTTACCGAACTGCTGCGACGGATCGATCGCCGGGACGCTTTTTCGTTGACCATTCAACGAGGTAGCGACATCCTGCCCGTCCGTTTGCAACCTTAATTCGCTGGAGCTCCCAGAGTGCACTGGTTTCACAACATCACCGCTCGGTTGCTGATCGTCGGTTGCGTCATCGCGGCCGCCTTTCCGATCACGGCCTCCGGTCAAGACCTTACCAAGTCGCTGCAGTACCGTCAGCAATTTGCACAAGCCGTTCGCAACGCCACCAAGCGCGTGCTGCCGTCAGTGGTTTCGATTGAAGCCATCGGTGTCGCACAAACTGGCGGTCGTCGACGTAGCGAACTTGAACAAGACGCTCCCACCAGCGGCCTGATCGTTGATCCTTCAGGCCTGGTCGTGGCATCAGACATCATCCTTCGTCGCAGTGCGACCAGCCTTCTGGTGGTGATGCCAGATCAAACGCGTTTTGCGGCGAAAACTGTCGCCCGAGACCATCATCGTGGCGTGGTTCTGTTGAAGATCAATTCAAAGGATCCACTACCAGCAGTTAACTTGCCTGATCGTGATCAGCTGCCCGTTGGTTCAACCGTGATTGGCGTGGGTCGTTATGGGATCGACCAAGCACCGATGGTCAGCTCCGGCATTCTCAGCGCTCGCGGACGGCTCAAAGGAACCATGCTACAGTGCGATGCCAGGATTTCACCGACCTTTTATGGCGGTCCCTTGATTGACCTCGGTGGTAACGTCGTGGGTCTGTCGGTCCCGGCCGTGCCGGCGGGCGGAGCTCCCGATGCGACCAGCTGGTACGATTCGGGAATTGCATTCGCCGTGCCAGCGGATGTGATCGCCAACAAACTCGATCGCATGCGTGAGGGCCAAGACATCCATAAAGGGCTACTGGGGATTGTCCCGCGATCCAAAGATCCGTTAGCCGAGGACACCGCACTGGGCGCCGTGCGACTGCGTTCACCAGCCGAACAGGCAGGCCTGGAAGTGGGCGATGAGATCACCGCCATCGCTGGCACGCCCGTCAAGATGTTCAGCCAGATTGAACAAGCACTGGGGCCCTTTGATGCCGGTGACAAGATCGCCGTCAGCTTCAAACGCGGTGACAAAACGACCACCGTGGATGTTTTCCTGGCCGACAAGATTGATCCGCTTGAGCCACAGCGTTTAGGCATCTGGGTCGACCAGACCGAAACGTTAGACGATGCCGATGACGCACAGCAACAACAAACCGTCACCATTGAAGCCATCCTTCCCGAGTCTGCTGCGGAAGGCAAACTGCAAGCCAACGATGTTCTGCTAAAACTGGATGACACAGAGATCAGGGACGTCACAACACTGCGAAAGCTGTTGATCACAGCGGCACCAGACACCGAGATCCAGGCGACCATCACGCGTGATGGCAAGGAACAAACGGTTGCCGTCAAACCGACCAGCATTGGCGGCAAAGCCATCACCGAAGCCTTGCCGCAGTGGAAGCCTGATGCCGAGCCCAAGCCCTGGGAAGTGCAGGCACTGCGTTTGCCTGACGCACCGAACCTGGCTGCCTTGACGATGCCGTCTGAAGACCAACTGGCTGCCCTGGACCAACAAGCAACCAGCTTGGCGATGCTGATTGTGTTGCTGCCACCGGATGAACGTGAACCAGAAAAGGCGCTCGAAAACTGGCAAGCATTGGCCGCCAAGCAAGGCGTTGTGGTTTGCGCCGTCAGCTGCGAATCAGAGAAAGGTTGGGAGTCCAAAGAGATCGATGTCGTTGCTCGCTTTGTCTCACTGATGCTGCAACGCGTGACGGTTGGTTCGATCGGTTTGGCCACTTATGGAGTGACCAACGGCGATAAAACCTCATCAGCAGACACGCTCGCGATCGCGATGGGCTTGAGCGATCGGAGCGAATTCAATGGCATCGCCGTGTCGGCTAAAACGAAACCACCGGCGGTTCGATTGCGAGAAAACCAACCCGAGAGTGCCTTGCGGTTGCTGCTTCCCATCGATTCCCCAGATGACGCCCCCACCTGGTCGACGCCGCTGCAACAAGCGGGCTATCCCATCGAGACCGCTGGGGAACTCAACCGGACGAAGTTGCTGAATTGGGTTCGCTTACTGCAGATCATTTAGCTCCGTCTCTGTTTGAATTACACTACCGGCAGAAATTCGCTCGAGGAGCTTTGCCGAATCTCATGCGCAGACCTAAGCTATCTGCTGGCGGGCAAGAGTCGCCAGCCAACCTCCCTGAAGTACCACCCCAGACCCACCAACCCGGATTCGATGAGATGAAACAATCGATCAACCGTTTAACAGCTCGATTTGTTGGCACGCTATGCGTGGCAGCGTTCGTCTGTTCATCGCTCAGTGCCACCGTTGCCCAAGCGGGCGAAGGCCCTGGCCGCCTGCACTTGCCAGCAAAGGGCAAGTCGCAAGGGAAAATTGTTTTGGTCGCTGGTGACGAAGAGTATCGCACCGAAGAATCCATGCCGATGCTAGGCAAGATTCTCAGCCAGAAACACGGCTTTGACTGCACCGTTATCTTCTCGATGAGCGCCGACGGAAAGTACATTGATCCCAACAACCAAGAAGGCATTGTGGCCTGGGATGAGCTAGATGATGCCGACTTGATGCTGATCGGCACTCGCTTTCGCCGCCCCAATGAAGAAGACTCCAAACACATCACCAGCTTCATCAACGCTGGCAAACCCGTGATCGGTATTCGCACCGCCACGCACGCGTTCACAGGTGGAGGCAAATTCGGTGGCACGCTTGGCCACGGACAATTCGGTCGCCAGATTCTTGGCGAACAATGGGTCGCTCACCACGGCGGACACAAACGACAAGGTGCTCGTGGCGTGGTCGTCGAAGACCAAGCCAGCCACCCCATCCTGAACAGCGTTAGCGACGTGTTTGCCCCTTCGGATGTTTACACGGTACGCAACTTGACCGACAAAGATGAAGTCTTGCTGCTCGGTGCTGTCACGGAAACCTTGGACCCCAAGTCCAAGATCATCGACGACAAGAAAAACGACCCCATGCAAGCCTTGGCTTGGGTCCACCCGTACACCGCCCCCAACGGCACCGAAGGAAAATCGTTTTGCACCACTGCCGGCGCAAGCGTTGACTTAGTCAGCGAAGATCTGCGACGCATGCTGGTCAACGCAACGTACTACTTGCTAGACAAAGACGTGCCAGAGAAAGCCGATGTCGCATTTGTCGATGCCTTCTACCCCACGTTCTATGGATTCATCCGCGAAAAGGATCACTACAAGAATCTGGACATGCAGCCAGAGAAATATGGTCTGGGCAAAACCCCATCGTCAGACGATCCACCGGGAACCCCTGAGTGGAACTTCCGCGCCCGTCCGTAGTGACTCGTCAGCTGTATCGAATCCATTGCCAGGCAGCCCGTACCTAGAAACGAACGCGATCAGAGTTCGGCGGGTGCCGTGCTGGCACCACCAACCAATGCGCAGCACACCCTTGGCCTGGCATTTCGTGCTTTTCGGGAATCAGTGCGTGCTGGCACGCACCCTACCTAGGTAACCTGAAGATCTTCAAAGCAGCGGTGCACACCCGGGGGCATTAGGCATCGTAAAATTCGATGCGTCCGAAGTGCGGATGCTCGCCTTCTTTGTTTCGCTTGCCTTGACCTTGAGCACCGAACAGCGCGAGCCGCTTGCCGTCGTCGCTAAAGGCCGCCTGAGTGACTCGGTAGCCCGTTTTCAACGTCGTCAACTGATTGCCTGTGGCACCTTCAAAGAGGGCGGCATTCCAATTGCCACCACGCAATCGTCCGGCCATCAAGAAGCGATCGCCAGCGGAGTCAATGGCCAGTGCTTCCATCAAGCCTTCGCCAAACTCTTTGTCATGAATTTGGTCGACGCGTTGTGGTTCCGCTTGATCCCATTTCCACTTTTGCCAGCGTTGCTTGCCATTGCCAGCCATTGGATCTCGCATCGGCCCCATGCCGGCGAGCAGTAAATGCTGGCCGTCGGGCGTGAATCGCAGCGCAAAGATGCCGCCCAGGTAACAATGGCTTTTGATGATGCCCCAACTGGTAAAGTCGGCAGTATTGAACTCGCGTGCCAGCTTCCCACTGGCGACTTCAAACACCCTTACCGTCCCCATTAAATTCCCGGCCGCGACGAAGCGACCGTCGGGACTGAATGCGACCGCTTGAACCGATGGCGTTTGTGACAACCGGTGCAGGACCTTGCGATCCTTGACAGACACCAAACACACCGAGGGCTCTGATTCGCTCTGCGGTTCGTACTTGTATCCGCCGGCAAGGTATTGTCCCGTGACGGAGGCCAACACCGTGCGATCGGGAGACAAGGCCATGTCCCAAGACCAGAACTGATGCAGTTTCAGCCGATCGATTGGCTGCTTGGTTTGCGGATTGAACCACTGAATGGCTCCGTCATATCCGGCTGAAACGATCAGGTCTTCAGCCACCCAGTGCACGGAACTGACCCAACTGTCGTGTTGGTATAAACGCTGATGTTGTTTGTCTTTGGCATTAAGCAAGTACACCCCGTCCAAACATGCCAGCGCACACTGCTGCCAGTCCGCGGAAACGCTCCCATCCAGGACGCCCATTGGCACCTTGGTTTGATCGGTCCGCGTTAGCTTGACCGCTTTGTTCTGATCGTTCTTGGCTTCTGTATCATTCATAGCAACACCTCCTTGATGGGTGCCGCATCCTCTTCCACGCGATGAAAGGTTGGCAGGCCAGGCAGTTCGTACTCTTGATGTGGATCGATTCCCAAGGCAGCAAAGATGGTGGCGAACAAGTTGCGATTATCGGCCTTGCCATCGACCACTTCGTAACCTTGTGAATCCGTGGCGCCGTGCACCACTCCGCCTTTCACTCCTCCGCCAGCCATCGCCATGCTCCAGGCTTTGGGATAGTGATCGCGGCCGCGTGCTTCATTCAACCATGGTGTTCGCCCAAACTCGCCCATCGCGATCACCAGTGTCTCCTCTAGCAAGCCACGATCTTCCAGGTCGCTGACCAGTTGGAACAACACGTTATCCAGCTCTGGCACCAACATTTGATGCATCTCATGCTGAAAGACATGATTATCCCACGGCATTCCGTTAGCGACCATGACAAATGTGCTGCCATTTTCGATGAGGTGTCTCGCTTGCAAGGCATGCTGTGCGAATGCCCCACCGCCGTAACGCTCACGATCAGCAACCGGCAGTTTGTTCAGATCAAACAGAGGAGCACAGGACATCAAGCCCTTCACACGTTGATAAGCCGCGTTGTAGTTATCAGCCGCTTCACTGCGTTGATCGTTGGCAAACTTCTTGGTAAAGAAACTTCGCAAGGCTTCACGATCACTATGATCCAAGTCCGAGATCGCAGCTGATTTTTCGAGATTGGCGATCCCATAGTCTCCACCGGCTCGCACGGGTCCATACTGTGCTCCCAGCCAGCCGGCCCAGTTACCCGCTTTGAAGGCTTTGAATTCATTGCCCTCCGGACAGGGATCCAGCAGAATGAATTGTGGCACAGGACTGTCTAACTGCCCGAGCTGTTCGGCAACCACTGATCCCAAAATGGGACGGACAAATGGTGGCCGTGGCGCGTCGCCACGAGTGAGCGCGTCGATGCCTTGAAAGTGCTCGCTGGGCTTGGTTGACATGCTGCGCACTACCGCCAGCTTGTCCATAATCGTCGCGCACTTGGGCATCAAACTGCTGACTTGCACACCCGGCAAATTGGTATTGATCGCAGCGAATGGTCCACCGGTTTCAGTGCCTGGCTTCGGGTCCCACATTTCAAACTGACTGGGTGCTCCACACAGCCATAACAGGATGCACTTTTTGCCAGCACGTTTGGTTTCTTCGGCGACTGCGGGAATGGAAAACAGCCCACTGAAACTTGCCAGCGAAGCCGCGCCGGCGGCGAATGAGCCTTCTAGAAAAAGACGGCGATGCACCGTATGTTCGCTGCCACCACAGCCATAACGCAAGTCGCGAGGCGGCGAGGGATCGTTGGGTTGATGCTTGGGACGCAATGCTTTGATCCTGTTCCTAATGATTGAATCGAAATTCGCCACTGCTGACCAACGACCAAATGACTTGATCGATTGCTTGCTCCAATCGATCGTCCCGCTCGGCAAGGTAGGCGGTGATGGCATCGATTTCAGCTTGATCTGCCGACCGTCCCAAAACGGCATCCACCAACCATTTGGCTCTGCTGGGATGATTGGACTGGCGGAGCGTCCGCTGATGCAGTGATTGTGGCTGGCGGCTGTTTTGAATCATCGCTTCGAGCTGCGCTCCGTTGGTCATGAAGAGCGCCTCGGTGACGTCAACTTGAACGTTATCAGGCAAGACGTCCGGCACTTGCGTTCGCAGCGAAGCGAGCAGGGTGCGATTGAGCGACGCTTCTCCACGCAACACGACCTGCAGGGAACGAGCCATTTGTTCAGCAGTTAGCGGGCGCTGTAAATACCAAGCAAACCACTGGGGATCGTTGACGGATTCGGGGCGGATCGCTTGCAGTTGATAAGCTTCACTGTTTGCCAAGGCGCGAACCAAACGACGCATCTGAAAACCGGACTCACGAAAGTCCTGGGTCAGAGCGTCAAGTAACTCGGGATGACTGGGGGGATGCATGCTGTCGATTTCATCGTAGGGATGCACCAATCCCCGTCCCATCATGATCGCCCACAAGCGGTTCACCATCGCTCGGGCCAACAAAGGGTGCTCGACCAGCACCTGCTTGACGAACTGCTCGCGTCGCGAAAACTTTGGCACACGTGGATCATTCTTGACCGCCGCCTTGATGTAGAGCTCGT
The DNA here is from genome assembly GCA_007745635.1 of Stieleria bergensis. Classification (GTDB taxonomy): domain Bacteria; phylum Planctomycetota; class Planctomycetia; order Pirellulales; family Pirellulaceae; genus Stieleria; species Stieleria bergensis. The sequence goes on along the minus strand of CP036272.1, from coordinate 1,577,977 downwards.
CCTTATCTTGCTGTTTGTCACCTGCTTTGGGGCGTGCCTCATCGAGCGGACCTTTCCCCATGAACTGCAAGCGGTTGGGACTGCTGGAGCCCGTCAAATCAGCGAACTCAGAAAATCCACCGATCGCTGACTCGACGACGCGCGGCCCGTTGGGTGTCATCTTGTTTTTGCCGCGGTTAAAAAATGCGACCAACCCCCAGTAATCTGCTTGCGTGATCTCGTCGACCATCATGTGATCATGGCACTGAGCACACTCGATACGAATGCCGAAAAACGCAGGCGCCACGGCCTCGGCAATCTCTTGATACTTGTCCTTCTTTTCGTACAAAAACCACACCGCACCGTCTTGCTGGGGAGCTTCCGGTCGAGCCAGCAAGACTTCCGCAGCAACGTCATTCCACGGACGGTTTTCGGCAATCGCGTTGACCAGGTACTTTTTCCAGCCATGCTTTTCGCGTTGGTCGTAGACGCCTTGATTGCCTCGGCCCAGCAAGATCGCATCGAACAGATCAGCAAAGTGCTCGGCCTGCTCGGGGCTGGTCAATAACTGATCAACCAACTTGCTGCGCCGGTCAGCTGAAGCGTTTGCCAAAAACGTGTCGCGCTCCTCCATCGTGGGAACGCGGCCCAGCAGGTCCAAATACACTCGCCGCACAAACACGGGATCGCTGCAACGATCTGCGGGCTCAATCTTTTGCTGCTGCCAAGCCGATCGAATGGCCCGATCAATGGTCGCGGTCAAATCGCTTCGCGCCGCGACTGGCTCAGCAGCTACCGCCGGAGCATGCGTGAGCACAGAACCACCAGCCAATAAGGCGATCAGGCACAGCAAATGGCGAACCGATGAGCAACAACGGAAACACTCCCACCTGAGCAAGACAGGCCGGAACAACGCTTTGAGAACGAGCCAATCAAACACGAGAGATCAATCGCCTGGAAAGAAGGTAGGCAAGCAAAAGGTGGGCAGGGCTACTTGGAAGGGCAAGGCCACGTGGAAGGGCAAGCCCATTATAACGGCATCTCAACACATCGTCTGACTTGGTTTTTCAAAACCCAAGATGCGAGCTGTGTCATTAAAAAAGCTCAACCGTCCCCCAACCAGAACGCCCAGCCAGCACACCTTAACTGCGGCCAGCCGCATCACGGAAAGCGTCTCAATCACTGCCATTCGAAAACAGGACCCCGAGATGGAGCGAGCACCGAATTAGCTTGCATAGCGGGTTGCTAAAGGGGTATACTGGCGCCTCCTACCTGCCGTTAGCCGGCTCCCCCCTCACTCCTTCATCTCCCTCCAAACCCCGGGCTTGATCATGTTGACGATCAAGGGACCATCTTTGGGTCGCTACTGTGATGGAAAATCACGCCGCAGCTTTTTAAAGATTGGCGGCTTGTCATTTGGTGTCGGCGGACTGTCGTTAGCGGACTTGTTTCGCGCTGAAGCGGCCGCAGCGAATCCCAACTCCAGTAAGCCTAGTGACCCCAGTAAACCTAGTGACCCCAGTAAACCTCGGCGACACAAGTCGGTTATCAATATTTTCTTAGCCGGTGGTCCACCTCACCAAGACATGTGGGACATTAAAACGGAAGCGCCTAGCGAAATCCGTGGTGAGTTCCAACCGATCAAAACGAATGTGCCTGGGATCGAGATTTGCGAAGTCTTTCCCAAGCTTGCATCACTGATGGACAAAGCGGCGGTGATTCGCAGTGTGGTGGGTTGCCGTGGTGGGCACGATGGCATTCAGTGCATGACGGGCTGGGATCCCAATTCGCTCAAGAGTATTGGCGGCCGTCCATCGATTGGAGCCGCCGCCGCCAAGATCTATGGCCCGGTTGACCCCGCCGTGCCGCCATTTGTCGGCTTGGCTGCCAAGACTCGGCACGTCCCCTGGTCTGATTCAGGTCAAGCTGGATTTCTTGGCTCTGCCTACACACCGTTCAAGCCTGATGGACCGGGCATGAAGAACATGACGCTGAAAGGCATCACGATGGAGCGTCTTTCGGATCGGCGTCAGTTGCTGCGTGAACTTGACACCATGCGACGCGACATTGATATCACTGGCGCGATGGAAGGGATGGACGCTTTTGGCCAACGCGCGTTGGATGTATTGACCAGCAGCAAGCTAGTCGATGCGTTGGATCTAAGCAAAGAAGACCCTAAAGTCGTCGCTCGCTACGGCGATGGCAAACCCTACAAGTACCAGTTCGATGGTGCCCCGACTTGCAATGACCAACTCTTGATGGCACGTCGCCTGATCGAAGCCGGTGTTCGAACGGTCAGCCTCAGCTTCGGACGCTGGGATAGCCATGGGCAAAACTTTGACTTGGTCCGTGATCACGGCAGCAAGCTTGATCAATGCTTGAGTGCCTTGGTCAATGACCTGGATGAGCGTGGCATGCTGGACGACGTTGCGATCGCCGTCTGGGGCGAGTTTGGACGGACGCCGAAAATCAACGCCAAAGCAGGCCGTGACCACTGGAACAAAGTCAGCTGTGCCTGGCTGGCCGGCGGCGGCATGAAGGGCGGACAAGCGATCGGTGCAACCAATCGAATGGGTGAAGAACCTGTCGAACGCCCCGTCGACATGCAAGAAATCGTTGCCACGCTTTATCATTGCTTGGGCATCGATACCCAAACGGTCACGATGAATGATCCTACTGGCCGACCTCAGTTCCTGGTCGAAAAGTCGCCCATCGCCGAACTCGTAGGCTAGGTCATGTTCCGATCATTCTTGCACATCAACCTAGCAGTGGTGCTGCTATTGGTTTCAGCGGTTGCCAGCGCTGATGAATTGTCCATCGACAACATCGACGGCAAAGCGGCCACACAACTGGAAGGCAGCGATGCTCGCTTGCAACTGATTGTGACGCAAACCAACGACCGCGGTTTGCAAACGGACCAGTCGACTGCGGTGACCTATGTTGCCGCGCCGGAGGCAATCATTGCAATTGACTCCGACGGGTTGGTCACCCCGCTTGCCAATGGCTCTGTCACCGTTACAGCCACCAGCCCAGAGGGCTTGTCGGCTCAGGCAACGTTAACCGTCAGTGGAATGGACCAGAGCAAGCCCGTCAGTTTCCATGGTCAAGTCACACCGATTTTCACCAAGCTTGGCTGCAACGGCGGTGGTTGCCATGGCAAGATCGCTGGTCAGAATGGCTTTCGACTTTCGCTGCTTGGCTTTGATCCAGCCAGCGACCATCGACGCCTGGTTTCAGAGTCTCGTGGACGTCGCGTTTCGATTGCCGCGCCTCAGCGCAGTTTGCTGCTACAGAAAACCGTCGGCGACCTCCCGCACGGCGGCGGTGCACGGACCGATCGCGATTCATACGAATACCGAGTGCTGCGGCGTTGGATTGCCCAGGGCATGCCAAATGACAGTGGCGAGATTCCCCAGGTGACCTCGATTCGTGTCTACCCCTCTGTGCGCCGGATGTTGCCCAGCACTCAGCAACAACTGGCCGTGATCGCGACCTACAACGATGGCACTCAAGAAGACGTCACCCGCGCGGCGGTCTACGAATCCAACGACAGCGCCATGGCGGAAGTCACCGCAACGGGCCAAGTCGCCTGCGCCGACGCAGTCGGCGATGTCGCCGTGATGGCTCGCTATCAAGGACATGTCACGGTGTTCCGTGCCGAGATTCCACTGGCTGCTGAAACTCAGATGGCAGCGACCGACTTTGGCAAAGACTGGCCCGTCAACGCCGTCGATCAGCAAGTCCATCACAAACTGGCATCGTTAGGTATCCCGCCATCACCGCTCTGTGACGACGCCACCTTTTTGCGGCGCATCACCCTAGATTTGACCGGCCGAATGCCGACCGTTGAAGAAACGCAGGCCTTCACTGCCGACAGCGCCGCTGACAAACGTGAACGCGCAATCGATCAACTGCTGGCCAGCGACGACTACGCCAGCTTCTTTGCTCGCAAGTGGGGCGTGATCCTGCGAAACCGCCGCACACCTGGCGCACTTCAAGCACAGAACATGTTGTTTCATCACTGGCTGAAAGAATCTTTTCGGACCAATAAGCCCTACGATCAGTTGGTGAGCGAACTACTGACCGCTCGCGGAACCCTTTACAGTAACCCAGCGGTCGCTTGGTTTTCGCAGGTCAAAGACCAGAACGAACGGGTCGAAGACATCAGCCAACTGTTTCTGGGCCAACGCATTCAATGCGCCCGTTGTCACCATCACCCCTATGAAAAGTGGAGCCAGCAAGACTACGCTGGCTTGCAAGCGTTCTTCTCAACCGTTGCCACAGACAACTTCGATGGACAGACAACGTTCATCAATCGCATTGCCTCGCCATCGGCAAGGAACCCAGGCAACGGGCAATCGGTAGCGCCGATCGGGCTGGATAGCGAAGCCAAAGTGATTGATCAGATCGATGATCCACGCGAAGAACTCAGTCGCTGGATGACTGCGGCGGACAATCCGTTCTTCGCCAAGTCGTTGGCAAACCGCTATTGGAAGCACTTTATGGGACGCGGCCTGGTCGAGCCCGAAGACGACATGCGCGTCACCAATCCCCCCAGCAATCCAGAATTGCTTGATGCCTTGGCCAAGCACCTGATCGAGAGCGGATATGATTTACAATCGCTGATTCGCCTGATTTGCCTGTCACGGACCTACAATACATCCTCGCAAGCAACTGACATCAATGTGATCGATCAACGCAGCTATTCACGCTATTATCCGAAACGGATGTTGGCTGAAACGCTGCTCGACTCCATCGACACCGTCACCGGTTCAACCACGGGGTTCGCCGGCATGCCGGCTGGCACCAAAGCGGTGCAACTTCCCGACACAGGATTCAACTCGTATTTCCTGACCGTGTTTGGACAGCCAGATTCCAAAACCGCATGCGAGTGCGAGCGTTCCGGTGAAGCCAACTTGGCGCAGAGCCTGCACCTACTGAATTCCGAGCAGATTCAACAGAAACTGGCCACCGCCAATGGGCGTGCGGTTCGTTTGGCAAAGGATACATCGCGTGGGGCGGATGCCAAACTGAACGAACTGTACCTGACAGCGCTCAGTCGCAAACCAACCGAGCGTGAACTTGAAACCGCGCTCAAGTACCTTGGTGATCAACAAGCATCACCTGAACCCTGGCAGGATTTGATTTGGGCTCTGGTCAATTCCAAAGAGTTCTTATTCAATCACTGATCGATTTGCCCCACCACACTTTGCCTGACCATGACCTGCCATGACTCCCTTGCTGACGGGAGCGTCAAACGCCGCGCGCCCTTGCGATGCGATTTGCCAACCCGCTTGATTCAGCTAACGGTGCTCGCGCTGTTTGCGTGCCTCGCTTGCCAGCGTGCCACCGCTCAGTTGCCAGCCTTTGAACTGCGCGGCGTTTCGCAGTGTTTCCTAGCGGCGGGCTCGGAGTCTGATTTCTCAATCACTCAGGGCACCCACAATAGCTTGGCCGATCGTTTGCTGTTTTCCGATCCTGGGATCGTTGCCCAGCTAAAGCAAGGCGCTGCCAGGGCCTTTGACAATGCAGCTCAACCCAGTTGGGGACAATTCAAAGTCAAGGTTGCTCCCGAAGTCAAACCGGGTCGCTATGAAGTCCGTGCCGGCGGGCGTTTTGGGTTATCCAATCCGCGCGCCGTCATTGTGGCGCCACAGGTCCACGCGCTGACAACCCCACCGCACGACATCAATAATCCACCGTCACTGGCAATCGACACGGTACACTGCCGGCAAACGGCGGCGGCCAAACGTGAACGCTATCGATTGCAAGCAGAAGCGGGAAAAACGTATCGCCTAGCAGTCTTCTGCAGCAGCATTGATTCGGAATTGATCCCCGTCATTGAAGTCGTTAGCCAACAGGGCAACACTTTGTTGCGAAAATTCGGCAATGATCGCAGCGACCTGACTGTGGATTTTTCCGCCATCGCTAGCGAACCTGTCACCGTTTGCTTATACGACGCGTTGTACCGAGGAGGCCCCACCTATCATTACGGTTTGCTGGTCGAAGACACCACCCAACCGCTCGAGTGGACTGATCACGTCCAAGCGTTTCCGCCGTCTGCGATCAGTCGTGTTGACCTGCCGTCAGAACTGACCGCAGAGATCTCCGACGCAACCACGCTGACGATTCCAGCGGCAATTCGAGCTCGCTTTGATCACAGCCGAGATCGCGATCAGTACTTGCTAAAGCTCTCACAGGGGCAGGCCATTGACATGCATGTTCTGTCCGACCGCATCAACCAACCGACCAATGTGAGAATGCTGATCGAACAACCGCAAGGCGAAGGCGATGGGCAGACATGGAAACGAATCGCGACGGTTGAGAACGGACAAAACGTGACAGACAGTGTGATCCGCTTGCAGACTCGCGATCCCATTCACCGATTCACGGCCCCCGCAGAGGCCACCTATCGAATCACGCTGATCGATCTTGACAACGGGCAGTCACTGAGCTCGGTCCAAGACTACGGATTCTTCGCTGCTCCGGCATCGGACCGCTTTCAACTGCTGGCCTATCACACCTATCCGCACAAGGATGCCAAGACTTCGCGTCCACATGGTTGCTGCCTGCGAAAGCATGAATCATGCGTGGTCCGAGTCTTTGCCTTGCGGACTGGCAAGAACGAACCGATCAAAATCACCGTGGATAACCTGCCTGATTCACTGACTTGCACAGAGACCTGGATTGCCAGCAATCAGAACCAAGCCGATCTGATCATCACGGCCAAAGAAGACATCGACGCCGCAACGATCCCGCTGAACATTGTCGGCCAGAGCATCAACGGCGATTCAACCTCTCCGCTGGTGGCGGCCAAGCCAGCGGTGGTTCAGTGGCCTAGCGGTGGCAGTCGCACCAGTCCCACAACTCGGCTGACCGACCAACTGATCGTCCAGACACAACCTCTGGACACCATGCCGGTTCAAGTCACTTTAGCGCCGGGCCAAGAGAAACTGCAGATCCAAAAAGGCAAACCGGTGAATGTAAAACTGCAAATCAAACGCGCAGAAGGCGGCAAGAATAATATCGTCTTACGAGCTCGTAATTTGCCCGCAGACACCAAGGCGGGTGACCTGACCATCCCCGGCGACAAAACCGAAATTGAATGGAAGATCGAAGTCGGCGGCAAAGCTGTCCCTGGCACCTATTCGTTTTGGGGACAAGGCGAGACCAAAGTCAAGCTAGGCGTTCATCCTGAAGTTCATACCGCTGAGGTCCAGTACCTCGAACATCTCAAAGCCTTGCGTGCCAAGGAAGAGACCAAGGATCAGCACGCCGAACTTGACAAGCAAATCGCCGCGACCACCAAACGAGTCGAGGACTTGCAGAAACAAACTCAGCCCAAAGATTACACCGTGTACTTGGCTGGCCCTGCGATCACACTAGAGATCACTCCATAGGCCGTCGTCCTAAGCCTCAGCTGATTCGGACCGTTCCCCTGACCTAGCAAGCCTCCCCCAACGACGTCTCGATTGATTGGCTGACCAGATTCCGCCCGATCGCGCAAGACGTTTTGCACTGCTGGCAACATTCATGCTTTACTTCGCTCGTTTTCCTTTTGTTCGCCACCTGCTAATGCTGGTTCTGGGCGTCTGTGTTTACACACCCGCCTCAGTGGCCCAAACGGCTTCCTCAGACGTTTCGTTTGCCAAGGAGATCTTGCCACTGCTCAAGCGAAACTGCATTGCCTGCCACCGCGAAGGCGAATCGGAAGGAGGTTTGTCGGCAGAAACCGTCAAGGACCTGTTGGCCGGCGGTGACAACGGCCCGTCACTGGTCGCGGGCGACGCAGACGGCAGCCTCTTGATTGAACGCATCTTGGCAGACGAAGACGAACGCATGCCACCACCGGACAATGCCGTCGATGCCAAACCGTTCACGCCTGAGCAAATTGAATTGGTCAAACGCTGGATCAGCCAGGGCGCCCCGTCGGATCTGGAAGGGGCCGACAGAGGCTGGCAATGGCACCCGATCCCAGAATCGATTCGCAATAGTTATGCGTCAGCGTTAAGCCCTGACGGGCAGCTGGCAGTTGTTGCGCGGGCCAATCGCGTCACAATCGTTGACATCGCCAGCGGCCAGCCTGTTCAAGAACTAACCGACCCGCAGCTCCAGCAAGCCGGTATCGCTGACCACGACATGATCCAAGCGATCGCGATCTCGCCGCTGGGAGATCGAATCGCCACTGGCGGCTATCGCTCCATTCGGCTTTGGAAACGCGGCCATCAAAAGCCCACCGTCCCAGACGCTCTCAAGGATGCCAACGGGCGATTGGCCGTTTCGCCAGACAGAAAATCGATGGTGCAGAGCGACGCTGCGGGAAACCTCCTAGTCACCGAAATTGCCAGTGGAAATCAACTGCACCAACTGGCCGGCGACAAGCCAGCCTCGCTGCTCTGTTGGGATTCGCCTCATCAGATCATTGCCGTCCACGCCGAAGGATCGGTCACCGTGCACGCGTTAAATGACGCGAATGCCAACTGGCAACGAACAGCTGACAAACCCATCGCCCAGTGCACGCAATCCGCCGATGCGGAATGGCTGGTCGCGCGCTGCAATGATGGCAGCGTGCAGACCTGGAAACAGGGACAGCCCCACGCCATCGATGCCGTCAACAAGATTTCGCAGGCGACATCGTTGGCGATTCTTGCGGGCAACCAGTTGATCGTTGGCAGCGGTAAAACGATCACCTGGATTGACTTGGCGGGCAGCAAACAAATCCGCCAAACCCAGCTTCCAGCGACAGTCACTGCAATCGTTGCCAATCAAGCGGGAACTCAGTTCGCTTGTGCAACAGAGCAGGGCAGTGTGCAGTGGATCAATGCGTCTGATGGCGCGGTAGCCCAGCAGTTTGCGGGCGATCCCCAAAGCCAATTACAACTCAGTGCGTATCAGCAACGAGTCAAGTTCGAACAGACTCGCCTGGAGCGTTTAAACAAGCAAACGGAAGGCTTGAAAAAGGCGGCCACCAAAGAAGCCGAAACGCTTCAAAAAGTCCAAGAGGCTCACGACACCGCAGTCAAGGAACGCGACGAAAAAAGCAAAGCCGCCAGCGAGGAGGCCCAGAAATTGACGGCCTTGGATCAGCAATTGGCCGCCACCAAAGCAGACCTTGCCGAATGCCAAAAACTGAATCAATCGCTGAACGAACAACTGCAGAAGCTCAATGCGGCTATCAAAACGCAAACCGAGCAGGTTCAGTCACTTTCCAAAACCGTCCAGCAAGCAAAACAACAGCTTGACGCGTTGAACAAGCAGGCTCCCGGCCCCGCCCAAGACAAAGACGCGCCAGAAGAGCAACCCAACACGGAGAACTTAGCCGCGATCGACAAAGCGAAGGCCCTCGTCACCGCAGCGATGGCGTCTCATGCCGACGCCGAAAAACAACTCAAGAACTTGCAGACGCGTTTGAGCGACACCGTAAGAGCTCAGACCGAGCAACAAAAGCTGCAACAGACACATCAAAAAACCATTGATGCAAAAACGAAAGAACGCCCCAATCTGGAAAAGAACAATCAGAAGTTGGCCGATGAGCTGAAACAAAAACAGCAAACCTTGATCGATCGCAAACAGGCCCTGGCCACTGCCACAATCACCCGTGATTCGGCCGCGGCAGCAGTCCCCCAACACGAGCAATCGATCAAGCAATGCCAGGCAACTCTGACGGGGTTTCAGACTCAGCAAACCGAACACCAGACCGCGATGAACTCGCGCGCCGTTGTTTCGCTGACGATCACGGAAAACGACCAGTCCATCATTGCCTTGTTCCAAGATAGCACCCTTGTCACCTTTGATCCGAGCACCGGTCACAGTTCGGCAAGAATCCAAGTCGCTGACACGACCGAGAGCGGATCGGGGACACTGACATCGGTGAACCCGCAACTTGTTGCAGTCACTTCATCGCACCGCAAGCCACGCTGGGTTTCGCTGCAGCAAGACTGGATTTTGGAATCCACGATCGGCCAAGACAATGCTTCACCGATCAGCGATTCGGTCACCTCCCTGGACTTTCATCCTGACGGAAGTGTGCTGGCCGCAGGCAGTGGTGTTCCCAGTCGTAACGGACAAGTGCTGGTGGTTGATTGCGAGACCGGCAAACTGCAAAAACAGCTCGACCAACTGCATAGCGATACTGTGTTATCGGTACGATACTCGCCCGATGGAACCTTGCTGGCAAGTGCCGCAGCAGACAAAAGCATCCGCTTGATCGACATCGCCACCGACCAAGTGATCGGTGCTCTGGACGGGCACACCCATCATGCCATGGCAGTGGACTGGCGCTGGGACGGACAGCAACTCGCCAGTGGAGGAGCCGACGGCACGGTGCGGATCTGGAACTTTAACACCCGCCAGCAAGAACGCTCGATCGGTGGGTTCCCTGGTGAAGTGACCGCGCTGCGCTACCTGAGCGCAACCTCGCGTTTGGCGGCCTCGGCCACCGGAGGACAAGTGCGAGTGGTCGAAGCAAATAACGGACAGAACCAAAAAACGCTCTCCGCCCCCGGCGACACGCTCTTCACGCTGGATGTTTCCGCAGACGCCACAGAGGTGCTGTCTGCGGGAGCCAAGGGCGAAGTCCGCCGCTGGAATCTAAACGACGGCAAAGAAATCAGCCTGTGGAAGTGATTCTGGCTGCCACTGAATCCCAGGTGGCGGGTCCAAAACTGCGGGCGAAAACTGCGGGGCCACGACCAAGGGTGGCGAATCGATTCCGGGCTGATTGAACCGCGGCAGGTCTCGTCTTGGTGCGTGTCTACCGGATTGGGGATCTCGCTGCTAAACTTCGGCAATGAGCGAAATCGACCAATACGACTATCAGTTGCCTCGCGAGCTGATCGCGCAGGAACCGTTGAACAACCGCAGTGATGCTCGGCTGATGCTGATCAATCGAGCCTCGGGTGAGATCCAGCATCACCATGTGCGTGATTTACCGGACTTGTTGCGCAGCGAAGACACGCTGGTACTGAACGACAGTCGTGTGATCCCGGCGCGAATGGTCGGCTATCGGACTCGCACCGGTGGTCGCTGGCAGGGGTTGTTTTTACGACAAGAACCGGCGACCGGCATCTGGGAAGTTCTGACCAAAACGCGCGGCACCTTGGTCGCTGGTGAAACGATCACCATTGAAGATCGCAATGGGCTGCCGGGGATGCGACTGCAAGTGGTCTCTCGAACCGACGACGGTCACCTGATCGCTGTGCCGATGCCACCGGAAGACCGCCACGCTGGCGGCGAACTCCCACCGATTGACGGTGACAGCATCGATGCAGCAGTCTGGCTAGAACGCTATGGCCGAGTCCCATTGCCACCGTACATTCGTGACGGTCACATGATGGATTCGGATGTGACGAATTACCAAACGGTGTTTGCCAAAGCGCCCGGCAGCGTCGCAGCGCCAACCGCCGGACTGCACTTCACACCGAACCTGTTGCAGCAGATTGTGTCCGGTGGAACGGAAACCGCCTCCGTCACGCTGCATGTTGGCCTGGGAACCTTTCGGCCGGTCAGTTGCGAGCGTCTGGAGGATCACCCCATGCACACCGAGTGGGGACAGATTACCGAGGAAAACGCGGAACTCATCAATCAGCGACGAAGCACCGGCGGTCGCTGCGTGGCAGTGGGCACCACCAGCGTGCGCGTGCTGGAGAGTGCCGCGGCAGCCAACGGCGGGCAACTCAAGCCTTGGACGGCGACCACGGACCTGTTCATCCGGCCGCCACATGACTTCAAAGTCGTGGACGCCCTGATGACCAACTTCCACCTGCCCAAAAGCACGCTGATGGTTCTCGTCAGTGCCCTCGCCGGTCGAGAACTGATCATGGAAGCGTACCGCCAAGCGATTGCCGAAGAGTATCGTTTTTACAGTTATGGCGACTGCATGATGATCGTCTGATCTGGCTCTGCCTGGATTCATCGACTGAAGTCATCGGCAGGCAGCCGCGACCGCGACCGATGCGAGGAATTCTCGACTGCCCCCAGCTTCACCCCCAGGTCAGCTGATTCTTACCCGCCTTTCGGCGTGTGGGGAGCCATTACCACTTGAATATTTGCTGGTTTCAGCGGACAGTTAGGGTCCGTTGGGCGAGGTCTGCGAACCGCGAAATCCGCCGAAATCTCTGGCTCCTGATCGCACACAGAGGATCTCATGATCCGCCAGCGTTGGCGACGCTCGCACGCTGACCAGCCCATCACGATTTTTGCAAACGAGAACCCCGTTCCCCCTTCACCGTTATGACCGATGCACCTTCGTCCGCCCCGCGGACCTTGCTAGATAAGATCTGGGACCAACACGTTGTCGACCAGCCCAAGAGCGGCCCTGCGATTCTGTACATCGATCTGCACCTGGTTCACGAAGTCACCAGCCCGCAAGCGTTTGAAGGCCTGCGCATCAACAATCGCCCCGTTCGTCGTCCTGAGCGAACGCTGGCAACACCTGACCATAACGTCCCCACCACCGATCGCTCACTGCCGATCGCTGACCCCATCAGTCGCAAGCAGATCGAAACGCTTCGCAGCAACTGCAAAGAATTTGGCGTCACGCTGTTTGATATCGGTGATGTCCGCCAAGGCATCGTTCACGTCATTGGCCCCGAGAACGGTTACACTCAGCCAGGCATGACCATTGTTTGTGGCGACAGTCACACGGCAACGCACGGTGCCTTTGGTGCCTTGGCGTTCGGCATCGGCACCAGTGAAGTCGAACACGTTTTGGCCACACAAACACTGCTGCAGTTCAAACCCAAAAACTTTGAACTACGTGTGGATGGCTCACTGGCGAAGGGGGTCACTGCCAAGGACATGATCCTGTACCTGATCGGACAGATCGGAACCGCTGGCGGCACCGGATACGTCTTGGAATACACCGGCGACGCAGTGCGTGCGATGACGATGGAAGAGCGCATGACGGTCTGCAACATGTCCATCGAAGCCGGTGCACGAGCTGGCATGATCGCTCCTGATCAAGTGACCTATGATTACTTGAAAGGCTTGCCTGAAGTCCCGCAAGACTTTGACGCAGCCGTCGCTCGCTGGAGCGAATTGTCCACCGACACCGGCGCCAGCTACGACAAGTCACTGCACTTCCAAGGCAGCGACATCCAGCCGCAAGTCACCTGGGGCACCAACCCGGGTCAAGTCATCAGTGTGACCGACAACACACCCAACCCGGCGGACTTCTCCGACGCGACCGACCAAAAAACCACCCGTGATGCACTGAGCTACATGGGCCTTGAGGCCGGCACCGCGATGCAAGAAGTCGGCATTGATCGCGTCTTCATCGGATCCTGCACCAACGCTCGAATCGAAGACTTGCGTGCTGCGGCCGATGTCGTCAAGGGACACCGTGTGAAAGATGGCCTGCACGCGATGGTTGTCCCCGGCAGCGGCAAGGTCAAAGTGCATGCCGAAAGCGAAGGGCTGGACAAGATCTTCCGAGAAGCAGGTTTTGACTGGCGTGAAGCCGGTTGCAGCATGTGCTTGGCAATGAACCCCGATAAGTTGGCCCCGGGTGAACGCTGTGCCAGCACCAGCAACCGTAACTTTGAAGGCCGCCAAGGAAAAGGGGGACGAACCCACCTTGTCAGCCCAGCCATGGCTGCTGCGGCCGCAATTCAAGGCCGATTTGTCGATATCCGTGACTGGTCCTACAAAGCTTAATCGCTCGACCTGTCTGATCTACAACGAACACACCTTTCTCCAGGCCATCATCCCATGCAAAGCTTTACCGTACACACTGGCGTTGTCGCCACCATGGATCGCGCCAACGTCGACACGGACCAAATCATCCCCAAGCAATTCCTCAAACGCATTGAGCGCACCGGGTTTGGGCAGTTTCTGTTTTACGATTGGCGTTTTCAAGAAGACGGCGAAACATCGAACCCCGAATTCGAACTCAACCAAGACGCGGTCAAAGATGCGTCCATCCTGGTTGCTCGCAAGAATTTCGGCAGTGGCTCCAGCCGCGAACATGCCGTCTGGGCGCTCGAAGATTACGGCTTCCGCAGCGTGATTGCCCCTTCGTTTGCCGACATCTTCTACAACAACTGCTTCAAGAATGGCGTGCTGCCGATCACTCTGCCCGAAGCAGATATCGACACGCTATTTGCCAATTCAGCAGAGCAGGGCACTTACCAACTGACCGTCGACTTGGAAAACCAAGTCGTTAAAGATGGCAGTGGCTGGGAACGCCCCTTCGATGTTGATCCCAGTCGTCGCGAAAAGCTGCTGCAAGGCTTGGACGACATCGGCCAAACGCTGAAGTCCGAAGAAAAAATCAGCGCTTACGAAGCCGCACGAACGTGGTAATCCACTCGCAGTTCGATAAGGTGCCGTCCTTGCACGCACCCTACGTTGCTAGCCCGAAGAGCTTCAATGCGATACCTGTAAGCACGCACCCCACCTAGCTAATCGCGTGCGATCAAGAATAGCACGACGCCGGCCCAGACGAAAACAAAGCCAACGGCGGTCAGCAGATGCAAAGGTTGTTGCATGTAAAAGACCGCGACCAGGAACTGCATCGTGGGGCCGACATACTGCAGCATTCCTAGCAGCGAAAGCGGAATGCGCTGCGCGGCTGCTGAAAACAGGACCAGGGGTGCCAGCGTCACAAAGCCACCGGCGATCAACAGCAGATCCATGCATCGGCTGCCAGCTGCAAAGACATGCTCACTGGAGGGAATGTAAGCGGCCATGAACAGCAACACGGGCAGCAACAGAATCGTGGTTTCTAAAAACAGGCTGTTCAGTCCATCCAGTTTGCCAACTTTTTTGATCAAGGCATACAAGGAGAACGAAGTCGCCATGATCAAAGACACCCACGGTGGCTGACCGGCGGCGTAGGTCATCACCGCGACGCCGATCCCCACGCCCACCATGGCAATCTTCCGTCGCGACGAGAGACGTTCGCCAAGAAACAACACGCCCAACAGCACATTGCACATCGGGTTGATGTAATAACCCAGCGAAGCAGCCAAGTACTGATCGTGATTCATCGCCCATAAGAACGCCCCCCAATTCAAGAACACCATCAATGCGGCGGCGCCATAGACCAACCAAGTGCGTGGCCGGCGAAACAGCACGATCCAGCGAGCGCGACGTCGTGGCGATGCCAACGCATACCGCGAGGCAAAGATCAGCAGCGAGAAACCAAAGGCCCAGACCACCCGATGACAAACCAATTGATTCGTGGGCACGCTCTGCAGCAGATTCCAGAAAATCGGAAACAGCCCCCAGATTACGTTGGCACTGATCGCGAAAATCCATCCCGTGGGTGATGACTTGAAGTTCAACGCGATGGTTCCGAAGCTAAATGACTGGGCAACGTGGTGAATCCTGAGCATCGGTCGCACCACCCGACAGCAAGGCAATGTCACCCAATGCCGGGAATTATCCAGGTTTCCCAGAGCCTTCCGAGTCCGGATCGCCAATGCGTGCGTTTAAATCGTTAGAATTGCAGGGCTCACGCCCCCACACTGGCAAGATTCCTGCGGCATTCTATGCTCGGCGTGTCTAGAATATCAGGCGACGGCCTGAAGACTTCTCCGCACTCCGAAACGCCAGCGGGGGGGCGATCCAGCCTGACTCACCGACCAGCGACTCCATTGCTCACTTCATTCAGAGCCAAGCGGCCCCGGCGAGGTTCGCCAGGATCGTGAGTGAAGGCAGATGCCGAATCACACTGCTCAGTCATTCTGCTCAGTCACACTGCAAAGTGATTCTGCTCAGTCATTCTGCAAAGTGATTCTGTTCTGCGGTTTAACCCAGTGGTTCTGCATTTCCCATCCTTTTCCTGACACGCCCCATGCGCATACTGGATCTCGTCAAGCCGAAAGACCTCTCCAGGCTCTCGCAATTGCAGTTACTGGCCAAGGACGTCGTCGAAGGTTACACCACGGGCAGGCACCGCTCGCCCCACAAGGGCTTCAGCGTCGAGTTTAAAGAACACCGCCAGTACGTCCAGGGCGATGAACTAAAGAACATTGACTGGAAAGTGTACGGCAAGAGCGACCGGCTTTACATTCGCCAATACGAAGAAGAGACGACCCTCCGCTGCAATCTATTAGTCGACGTCAGCGGCTCGATGAACTATGCCGGTGACAAAGCGATTGAAGGCAACAGTAAACGCGAGTACGCCGTTGGCTTAGCGGCTTCGTTTGCCTATTTCATGCTTGGCCAGCAAGACCCGGTTGGTTTGATCACATTTGACAACCAACTGCGACGCGAGGTCCCGCTGCGTAGTCGGCCCGGTCACTTGACGCCCATCTTAACCGCACTGACCGATAAGCCCACTGAACGTGAAACCGACTTGGGATCGGTGTTTCGCAAGATCGTCCCCAAGATCGGGCGACGCGGATTAGTGGTCATCATTTCGGATTCCATGGGTGACGTCGATTCGATTGCGACGGGACTGGCACAATTTCGCTCTCGTAAACACGAAGTGCTCTTTTTTCAAATTCTGGATCCTGACGAAGTTGAATTTCCATTTGGCGGTCGAATTCAGTTTCATGACTTAGAGCATGCGATTGCTGAACAAACGGTCGACGCCGCCTCGATACGCGGTGCGTATCTGGAGCGACTCGAAGCGCACAACGGCGCCTTACGAGATGCTTGTCGACGCAACCGAGTGGATTGGATCCCGGTCACCACTGACCAACCGATGGTGGATGTGTTGCATCAGTACGTCGCTGCACGGAGGCGTCTGGTCCGATGAACTTCATCAATGGAATCCTGGGCTTTGGAGCGCTCGCCTTCACGGTGCCGCTCATTATTCACTTGCTGTTTCGCAGTCGTTTCAAGACCGTTCAGTGGGGCGCGATGCACTTGCTGGACAACGTGCTGAGAGTGAATCGAAGACGCATGCAACTGACGCAACTGCTGTTGTTGTTACTGCGCTGCGTCATCCCGATGCTGTTGGCCTTTTGCCTGACCCGCCCGGTGCTAACCGGCAGCCGCGCTGGCAGCGGTGAGATCCCCAAAACGTTGATCATTGCATTAGATGATTCACTCAGTCTGGCTGCGGCCCCTGAGGGCGAACAACCACGAATCGAATACGCCAAAGCGGAACTGACCAAGGTACTTAACGAACTGACGCGTCGCGACGAAGTCATTTTGGTGCGCTCCTCTCGACTCGGTGCAGTGCCGGGCAAAATGGGCGCTTCGGAAGCGGCGAATGTCCTGCGTCGTGTCAGTGCTCAAGGTGATGCGGTTCCGCTTGGCCGGTTGATTGAATCGGCGGTTTCGGCAACACAGCAAGCCTCCAACGACCGCCGTCAAATCCTCCTGGTTTCGGATTTTCAGACCGCAGCACTGGACAGCGCTTCGCTAGAGATTTCGCGGCAAGTCGCCTCGGAGCTGGAAGCCGACGTCGCAGCCGAATTGAACGCGCCAGTGATTGACATCATGAATGTCGCCGCGCCGTGGAACCAGCTGAACAACGTCGCGATCCAGTCCGTTGAGCTGACTTCACCGGTCGTTGTACGATCCCGTCCAGCAGTCTTTGAAGCAACCCTTCACAACGCTTCGGACACACCGGCCAGCGGCCTGCGATTGGTCTGGTCCATTGATGGACAACCGCTTGAACCGCGTTCAATCAATATCGATGCTCGTTCGACGTTAACCAATCGACTGACGCATGTGATCGATCAAGCGGGCGAGCACGTCGTGTCGATCTCGGTGGACGCTGCCGATTCTCTGTTGGATGACAACCAGCGTTCCACCGTGGTCTCGGTGGCGGATCAAATTGACGTGGTGCTGGTCGATGGAACCCCAAGCAACCAAGCGTTGGGCGGTCAAGCTGATTTCCTGGCCATCGCGCTAAGCCCCTTCGCCTTCGGTGGCGACGAACGCCCTGACCCAGTTTCCGCGACGGTCACCTCCGCGTATCGACTGATCAAGCAATTGGATGAAGATCCGCCACACGTGATCATTTTGGCTGGCGTGAACCGTCCGCCCAAAGAGTTGATGCCCAAGCTTACCAGCTTCGTTCGTCAAGGCGGCTCACTGATCGTCCTAGACGGCCCCCAAGTCACGGCGGAAGCGGTCAACAAAAGCTGGCAAGCCGGTGAAGACCAGATCGCTCTGCCGGCATTGCTCGGTGAGATGACTGGCGAGATCAATCGGCAGCCCGATGAAGAGAGTTCCCGCTACCAAGTCGATACCCCTTCGTCACAGTACCGTCCCTGGTCGATTCTAAGCCAGGATCAAGAAAACCCCTTTGGCAGCATCGATTTGTTTGCTTATCGCAAGCTAACCTTGCCCGAGACATCGACCATCCCCGACGATGTGGACCAGCCAGCGCAGCAAGCGACTGACGACATAGCGGCCCAATCCGATGCCAACCGGCAGACCTCTGCCAGCCAAGTCCTGTTGCGAACGATGCAGGGTGATCCGCTGGTCATCACGCAAGCGGTCGGACAAGGAACCGTCGTTCAGTTCGCGTTCGCCTGTCACGACGAATGGTCGAACCTGCCGCTGCGACCGGTTTTCCTGCCCATGATTCAGCAGATGGTCTTGGACCTGGGCGGACATCGCGGACAGCACTTGCTGTCACCGGGACAGCCGATCGTGATCAAGAAAAGCCAATGGTTGCAGGCTGACAACGACCCAGACGATTCAGCGCAGAACGCGAAACAGAGCTCCCGGGAAGACCGACAATCGGTGTACTGGCTGCAAACACCCGATGAACGCGTCCAATTGCAGCCTGTCGGAGACGATGAAACAATTCAATGGACGGCCACCTACCAGCCGGGATTGTACCGCTTTGAAAAGCTGACTGCGGAACGTCAATCACTGCAGCCAGCTGCGGGGGCCGACCAGTCAAAAAGCCCAGACAAAGCGGCCGATCAAGTGGATTCAACTCCCGCCGAAAGCACGCTGCGACTGGCTGTCATCGACGCCAACGAATCAATGCTCAAAGGAGCGACGGACGCCCAAATGGATGAATTCGCCAAGACCTTGAAGGCAGAAGTCTTTACCCAGGCGACCTCCCTGGTCGACGCCGATCGCACGCGAAGCTTCGGCAGAGAAATCTGGTTCTGGATCTGGGTCGCGGTCGTCGTCTTTCTAGTTGCTGAACTGTGGTTGCAGCAACACCTCGTTCGACGCAATCGCAACCAATCCGCGAGCAGCCTTCCGGGGTCCGCTCATGCAAGAACATCATCGACTGTAGGAGGCAAAGCATGATCGACAGTTTGATCGCACAGATGCGTTTTGCCGGCAGCTTAAGTCTACCGGTCGTGGTTGGCATCGCTCTGGTGGCCGTGCTGGCAGTGCTCGCCTTATACACACGCGAAACGAAGACACTCCCGCAGCCGTATTCGTTTTTGCTGCCCGCGCTGCGAGCGACTGCGGTGTTCCTGACCGTGTTGATCCTGGCCGGCCCCGTTTGGCACCATCGCCAAGTGGTCGGCACACTGGGACGAGTGGTCTTCGCCGTCGACACCTCAGGCAGTATGGCACTGAGTGACAGCCAGAACAGCAGCGACAAAGACTCGCGTCTCCAGCGGGCTTCCGATCTGTTGCTTGGCACAGCCACAACGCCCGGTTGGCTGGAAACGATTTCAAAAACTCACTCGATTGATGTCGTCACCTTTGACCAAGGATCGCCGACACTGCTTTGGTCATCGGACAGCGAGACCGATCGTCCGGCGACATTCCAATGGTCTGCCGAGGGCAAGTCCACGGACTTGTCTGCGCCTCTGAGCAGTGTTTTAGAAACCATCAACCTCAGTAGCGATGGCAGTGGTCAAGAATCGACCGCAAGCGACGAGGAAAACGATTCCATTCGCCGTGCAGCAGTGGTGCTGATGACCGATGGTCGCGACACCAGCACGGGCTTACAAAAAGGCACCAGCACCGCGATCGCCCAGCGGCTTAGCAAGCTTGGCACGACCGTCAACACGCTCGGCTTGGGATCTGCTGATGAACCACCAGGGGTGGGAATCGTGCGAGTGATTCGCCAGGAAACCGTTGCCGCAGAAGCCACACTCGCCGGGGAGTTGCTGATCAAACAATACGGTGTGGATGGTCAGCCGATTCGTTTGCGGATTGAATCCCAGGGCCAAACAGTTTGGGAAGAATCCATCACGATGAATCAAGCGGGACAGCAAAGCATTCCGTTTGAAATCGACATTGCCAAGCTGGTCAAAACACTTGAAGAACAAACGCCGCACGGACTGCGACGCTTGAACGAAGTTCTGGATTTTGTTGCCAAAGTTGAAACCGATGGCAACGATGTTTATGTAGGCGATGATGCTCGTGACTTTCGAGTCGCAGCCGCCAAACGCAATCGACGACTCTTGATTGTGGATAGTTCAAGTCGCTGGGAAACACGTTATCTGAAAAACCTTTTTGTGCGTGATCCATCTTGGGAATGTGACGTGGTGCTGTTCGGCCCGCAAACTCATCACCCCACCATTGAACGCGGCGACACGCCAGACACCTTTCCCGCCACCGACGCTGGCATGGGCCGTTACGATGCCATTTTGATGGGCGAAGTTGACGCTGGACAGTTCACCGAAGAGGACCGTTTGCGGATCGCTCGGTTCGTTGCCTCCGGTGGTGGCTTGGTCATCATTGATGGACGCCACGGCGAGCTTCGCAAATTAGCCGAAACACCGTTGGGCGAAGTCTTTCCGGTTCGTTACACGGGGCCGGCCAAAGAATCGCCGATGACGCTGCGTCCCACCACCGCTGGCCTCGAAGAACCCGTTCTCGGTTTGATCGATGACAACCAACAGCTCAACACGCTTTGGAAATCGCTTCCCAAACCGCACTGGACCGCGTCAGTTGAGTTAGCTCAGGGTGCTGAAACCTGGGTGGAAGCAGGGGATGGCGAAGCTGACTCGGCGCGAAAAACGCCCTGGCTGGCAACCCGCATGTATGGTGCAGGACGCGTTTTCTACCTGGCGTCGGACCAAAGCTGGCGTTGGCGATACAAAGTAGCCGATCGATTCTATGGCAGATTCTGGAATCAACTGATTCAAGCCGTCGTCCAGCCACCTTATTCGGCAAGCGACCAGTTCCTGGCGGTCGGTACCGACAAGATCGAATACGAAAGCGGTGAATCGGTGCTGTTGCGTGCTCGCTTGCGTGACACCCGAGGCAACCCAGTGACTGATTCGACGGTCGATGCTTTGGTGGTCCATCAAGGCAACACCATCGCGACGGTTCCAATGTCGCTGGAAAACGTCGACCGTGGCACCTACACCACGATGATTCCGCCACTGCCCGATGGCGATTATTCGATTCGTGTCCGCGCCAGTGGGTATGACGAATCAGCGTTACTCGCTGACGCACCGATTCGCGTTCGGCAAACCAATCATGCCGAAATGGATCGTGTCAGCCTGAATGAAGACTCGCTTCGACAGATCGCCGAAGCGGGCAACGGCATTTATGTTCATCAGTCGGATGCTCAATCTCTGATTGAATACCTCAAACCACTGAGCAGTGGTACGATCATCGAATCGGACACTGTGCTGTGGCAATCGTTCTATTGGTTCATTCCAATCATTCTGTTGTTAGCACTGGAATGGTGGCTGCGAAAGCGCGCCGGACTCGTCTAAAAACCGGATTCGTTTACGAAACAGAGAACAGAAATCATGGCAAGCGTCACTCCATCGGATCTTCATCCTGCCGACCGACGGTCTACGGAACTTGATCCTGTCACACTTGAATCATTACAGCGTTTTCGTCGCCGTCGTGGGCTGCTATTGGCACTCCGAGGACTGGGCGTCGGCCTGCTGGTGTTTGTGACACTCACGTTGCTGCTGGCGTTACTGGATTATGCGTTCTTCTTGAGCGACACAGTCCTGTGGAGCCTTAGTGGCCTGATGTATGTGACCACGCTGGTTGCCGTTTGGTATTCAGGGATCGCGCCCGCTGGCCGAACCGACACGCTTTCCATTGCCCAGCGTGCTGAATCCGCCGCGCCGCAGTTGCGTGAAGAATTAGTTTCGGCGGTTGAGCTTGCGGATCCCCAGGGCGCCAATGGATCAGCCTATTTTCGTCTCCTGCTGCAATCTCGTGTCGCCAAACAACTGAACACCATTGACCTCCGCAAAATGCTGCCGTTGGGTTTAGTACGTCGTTGGGTCGTCAGCGGTGTCTTGGTGACCTTGGTCTGCGTGAGCTTGCTGTTCATTCCCCAAGCTCAATTTGGGCGTCGCCTCGCTCGTGCGGCTCTGCCACTCTTGAAAATTGAACGCGCCTCGCAAACCAAAATTGCCGTCCTAGAACCCTCACCAGCATCCACTTATGTCGCACAAGGCGATGCCATTGCGGTTGTCGTTGGTGTTGGCGGTGGACGCTATCACGATGTGGTGCTGCAGTGGCAAAGCGAAGATGGCAACTCGGGCGAAACCTTCATGACCCGTCGCGTCGATGCCTCGGACTTTCAGCCAAACGCCACCGCAAACAACGACAATCAGCCATCAGCACTGGCCCCTGACCTAGAGGTCGATGCAGAGCGTTTCGCGGCCAACCTGTCAATCAGCAGCAGTCCGCTAAGCTATCGCATCAAAGCCGGCGACGCGATCACGCTGTGGCACCAACTCACTCCGCTGCCGCGTCCGCGCGTTGTGAGCTTCGAAAAATTGCTGCAGCCACCTGCGTATTCGCAGTTACCAGAACGTGTAGAAACAGCCGAACACGGTGATCTGAGAGCCCTGCAAGGCACCAGTGCTCTGGTCACGGTCACGTTTGATCAGCCCGTCGAAGACGCCACCATCTTGTTTGGCCTGCGTGGCACGCGGAGTCAACTGGAACCAGTGGATGAATCTGGAACCAAATTCCTGGCCAAAATCTCCATCAAGACTTCCGGCCAGTACCAGATCGATGCGACCAGCATCAAAAGCGGTTTGAACAATCCGTTTAGCCCCTCCAACACCATTACGCCCATCATCGACAATGCTCCGTTAGTACGCTGGGCAGATTTTGTCGAACCACAGCAATTGGTCTCGGCAATCGATCGCATTGAACTGGGCGCTGTGGCGACCGATGACCTGCCGCTAAACAGCGTGGTTCAGCAATACAAGATTGGCGGTCGTGACTTCGTTGATGTTCGCCGCGAAATTGAACCTCCGGCAAAACGCAGCGAGATGCGATGGCAATGGGACTTGCTGGATCCCAGCGGCGCCGGCCAACCAGCCGAGCGTCTGTCTCCTGGTGATGTGATTCAGTTGCGTCTGAAAGTCCGTGACCGAAAAGGCGCGGAGGCTTTCTCCGAGACGATCAAGTTGCTGATTGCGGAAGATGCTTTCAATGCCCACCGGCATGATCATATCGATCCACTCGCACAACGCACTGAGCAGATTTTGCAGTGGTCGGATCAATGCAAAGTGCTTTCGGAACGCCTGTACGAAGCCACCAAGTCTCCGGACCTGAAAACCGTTGCCGCTGACATTGATCAGCTGGCCACTGAATGGAAACCTTTGCAAGCCCAAGCCGTCAACCTGATCAAACAAGTCAGTGTCGGGCTGTCGCAAACCGCGAACGCGCCGGATGCTTCCTTGTTGGAATGGATTGGTCGTGGAGTGCTGGACATTGAAACCCGCATCGATAGCAACTTGAAACTGGCGCAGTTTGCCGCCAATGAACAACGCCCCGAGTGGGCAAACCAGGCCAAGCGAAACTTAGAAAGCGTTGCCTCGCAGTCTAAATCCTGCGCCTACCAATGCGACCGAGTCTACAAGTTATCGCAGGCACAGTTTTCGACCGAGCTGTCGATCGCCATGTACCAAGACGTGCAGGGACTAAAACTGTACCTGGACCGCGTGCTTTCCACACCTGCGAACCAGCGCACCAAGAGCCATGTGATGCTGCTTGATGGCTGGATCACTGAAATCAATGAGTTGTTGGACCAGCACCTCGCACTGCTTTCACCACAAACACAGCAACACATGCAAGGGGATCACTGGGAACGCTGGAGCGTGCGTTGGAAGACCCAACTGTCCAACGCCATCGAAGATGACGTTGATCCCGACCAATACGAAAGCCTGTTAAAGTCACTGCAGGGTGAAATTGAAAACAAACCCCATTCATTGGTCTATTCCGGCATCCACAGTGAAGCGGTGCGTTGGGCGCGAGACAATAATCGCGAGATGCACTACTTGGCCTACCTAGTCCGCCAGCTCGCCGAGACCGGTCGACACTACCAATACACCCAGAGCAAACACGAAGCCGCCAAGGATGCAGATTCAGCAAGCTTGATCGGGATCGATCTGGCCTACGCCGAATTACGTTGGCAGACCGCTCTCAAACGATTGAAAGTGCGCACCGCCGGTCAGGAAAAACTGAACCGAGCCAAAATCACCACCGACCTGCCGTACGCGGCTGATCAACGTCTATTCCATCGCGCGATCGATAACGTGACCGAACAGATCTTTAGCGACTACAAGGAAACCAAGGCCGATCAAGTTTATGGCGAAATCGAAAAAGCCATTCGCGTCTTGCAGGGAACACACGACCTGACACTCTGCCATCGCGACCTGACGGTGATCTTCAAGACAGAACTCTCGCCCGATGAATCTGCCATTCGCAAAATCGCCTCACCGCTCTGGTTCCAGTTGCAAGACGGGCGATTGGAACAGGTCGTCGAAGAGCTTCGCCAAACCGGACTCGACTGGAATCAATTCCTTGACCCGATCAATCAAGTTCGGCACGGCGAGAACCACAGCTTGGCCAACAATCGCTTGTACACCAGAAAATGGAGCACCGATCCATTCCTGACAGCCAAGCGTTCCGTCGAAGGCATGTCGGGTGAAGTGCTGGGAACCATTCGGCAATGGAAACCCCATCAGATTGAAGCTCGCCAGACATTACAAAAATACGTTCTCAGCCTTCCCGAACAAGCGCGCAAAGCAGCCGAACAAGCAGAAGAAGCCGCCGACACAACCGAGCAACAACGGACCGGTAAAACGAATCCTGAAAAGCAAGAAAAGCCGGAGCAGAAACCGACCGAAGAGCAACCAAAGGATCCCGCCGATTCCAAACCCAACGATCAAGCGGACCAGCAAACCGATCCGCAAGCGGGGGACATGCCTGACGCTGCCGAACAGCAGAACGCAGATCCAGACAAGCCCGATGCCAGTGAACAGGCTGATCCAGAACAGCCTGGCGATGCCGACCCTGCCATGCAAGACCAGCAGCAGGCTACAGACGCTCGCCCACCAACCGCTGAAGAGCTGGCCGCCATGGCTGACTCCGAGCAAGACGAAGCGATCGAGCAGGCGACCGATACGATTCAGGCGCTGATTGATAAAGCCAACACTGCGGACGTGATCGATGATCAGAGCCGTGAAGAAGCTCGTGACGCGGATGCCGCCGCTGAATGGATCGCCGATGCAGTCCGGCAAACCCGTCAAGCCATGCAAGCGAAGGACGACAATGATCCTACCGTCAGCCGAAATGAGGCATTGCAAGCGGTAGAAAATTCGCTCGACGAACTGGCCGACCGCCTGAATGACACCGCCGATCACTTTGAGAAAATGGAAAACGGCGAAGATGTTTCTCAGTCGCGTGAGATGCTGCGCGAAAACCAACAAGCCATCGAGGCGGCAAGCAATCTGGACCAGCGCTATCAAGACGCGGAACAGATGGCAGAGACCGCCAAACAAGATCCTCGTGAGTTGCTTCGCCAACTTGAAGAGGAACTCAAAACCAATCAACCGATGCAGAACGCGCTAAGCGACATCTCTGCGGACATGGTGCGTGATGCACAAGACAGTTTAGAACAGGCTGCCCGCAAAGAAGACTCTCTGAAACGCAAACTTGAAAATGACGACGAGTCATTCAAAGAACAGAAACGCCAACAGCGCGCGTTGCTGGACGAATTTGTCCGCCGTGCCGACGCAGTACGAAACAACGCGCTTTCCAAAGCGGCTTCAGCGGCCGCCGCTGGCAAAGACTTTGATGCTCAAGAAAAGATCAATGAAGTTCGCGATGACCTCAGTCAGGCGGCTCGCGAAGCTCAGCAGGTCGCCAACCAGGAACAATCGACCTTAGACGAAATCAAACAAGCCAACCAAGAGCTTTCGGAGGCCGTCAATCAGGCTGCTCAATCTGCCGACGAAGCTGCTAACCAACTGGATCAGTCCAGCAAGGAAGACGTGTTTGCAGAGAAGTCGCAACAGAACGCGATGGTCAATTCACTGAACGCGCAACGCAACCAACTGAAAAACGACGAACTCGCTGCGATCAATGATCAACGTCGACAATGGCAGCAAGTCGAGCAAGACGCAAACCGCCGCGCTAGCCAAGCCAAGGCGGAAGCGCGTCGTCAAGAAAGTGCGATTCGACGCGATGAAGCCCGTTTGAAACGAGAGCCAGACAACCAAAGCTTAAAGGACCAGATCGAAAACCTAAAAGAACAAGTCCAAGCGGCCAATGATGCTGCCCAGCAAGCAGAGCAAACGAAGAAACTGGCCAAGGAACGCTATCAAGCTTCCAACCAGCGTGCCAATGAGATGAACCCCTCGTTGCAAACGCCCTTGGATCGACCCAATCCAGCAGCTCAATTGGCTCAGTCCCTCACCAATAACAGCGGTGATCGCTTGGAACAACTGGCGAAGGATCTTAACCAGAACGCCGAAAAGGCAGACTATGCCAACGAACTGGAGATCGATCCCAATACCAGTCGCCGGAGCCAGCAAACGCAGGAGGATATCTCGCAAGATGTCCAGTCAGCGGTCGAAGATCTGGATCGCGCAGCGAGGCACGAAAACCGACTCGATCAGCAGGAAATGGCACAGCAACTTCAACAGCAAAGTCAGCAGACACAAGAGGTTGCTGGACAAGCCACTCAGCAAGCACAAGACGCCTTGGACCAAGTCGCTGAAAACGCTGGATCCAGCGGCGAAGCTGCCCAGGCAGTCGGTGACGCCGCCGAAGCCTTGGACCAGCAAGCTCAATCATTAGAAAACCTGATGGAACAGAATCAGCAATCCGGTGAGCAAAACGGGGAAGCCAACAACCCCAGCAACACCACCGCGA
Source organism: Stieleria bergensis (assembly GCA_007745635.1). Lineage (GTDB taxonomy): Bacteria > Planctomycetota > Planctomycetia > Pirellulales > Pirellulaceae > Stieleria > Stieleria bergensis. Next base: position 1,551,013 of record CP036272.1, on the reverse strand, counting down.
ACGCACCCGCCGAGCCCGGCCAACAGGGCCAACAGGGCCAACAAGGCCAACAAGGCCAACAAGGCCAACAAGGCCAACAAGGCCAACAAGGCCAACAAGGCCAACAAGGCCAACAAGGCCAACAAGGCCAACAAGGCCAACAAGGCCAACAAGGCCAAAGCTCGCAAGCCACGGCGATGCAAAAAGCTCAGACGCTGGACGAACTGGACCGTGCCATTGCCGCCCAGCAAGCCGCTCAAGAGGCGGCCCAACAAGCCGGCAACGCGCAACAAGGACAGCAGGGCCAACCGGGACAACAAGGCCAACCTAGCCAAGATCAAAATGCAGCCAACCAAAATGGACAGCAACAGCCGGCAGGTGATCAAGGACAACCAGGTAGCAATGCCTTGCAAGCCTCACCGACGCTGGCACAAATGCTGGAATCGCAAATGCAGCAGGCTGCCAAGCAACGCTTGCAAACCCTGCAGCAAGCCTTGGCCAATCAAAGCATGCAGCAATCCAGTCAAATGGCTGAAGGTCAGTCACCTCAAGATCAAGCCGGCCAAGGGGAACCACCCTCCGGTTCAGACGAGATTGACTTGATCGACGAAAAGCTGGCTGACGGTGACTGGGGCAACCTAAGAGACCAAAACGTTGAAGATGCCTCACAGGGCCGTAAGCAGAAGATCGTGCCGGGCTACCGGAATGAGGTCCAAGCTTACTTCAAGGCCTTGTCACGACGAGCTGCGGAGAAAAAACAATGACCCACATTCGCCACTCCCAATCGTCTGCATTGCCGCGGCGCAGCCTGCTGCAACTGGGCGCCCTTGCGGCGTGTCTACCGCTGACCAAACGTCTGGCCGGTGGACAAGAACCAACGCCTGTCGATCAACTGTACGTTGATGATGAACTGGATCGTGCCGTTCAGCGAGCGACGGCGTTCCTGCTGAAAAACCGTCAGTCCACCGGGACGATCAGCGGCAATCGGCACCAAGTCGCCCTGTCCTCATTGGCGATCATGGCGCTGGCATCAGTTGGCAACGAACCAGGCGATCAAACGCCTGAGGGCGAAGCGATGAGCGCCGCGATTGACTATGTCCTGGAACCAAGGCGTCAATCCAAAACAGGCTACTTGGGGCAAACCGATGGCTCGCGAATGTATGGTCACGGCATCACCACATTGATGCTAACAGAAATGCTTGGCATGGGTGCCACTGCGAAACAAAACCAACGCATCCATGAAACCTTGACCGCAGCGATCCGCTTGATTCTGTCCTCGCAAGCGGTCGGCAAGCAAAGCAAACTGCAAGGTGGCTGGCGGTACGCTCCAGACAGTAACGATTCGGACCTTTCGGTTTCGATCTGGCAACTGATGGCTCTGCGTTCAGCCAAGAATGATGGCCTGGATGTTCCGAGTGAAGCCATTGATGATGCCTTGCAGTACCTACGAAACAGTTACACCGGTCGGCCCGGAGATGCGCCGGGCGAACATGCTGGATTCAGTTACACCCCCGGACAGCCGCGTCCCACATTTACAATGACAGCGGCAGGCCTACTGGCGATGCAAGTCTGTGGTCAGTATGACGCTCCTGAAGTCAAAGCTGCCGCGCAGTGGTTGCTGGATCATCCGCCCAAACGCGACGAGCACTACTTGATGTACGGCTTGTATTACTATTCACAAGGCATGTATCAAGTGGGTGGTAAGTTTGCCAAAGAGTCCCGCGAACTCACTTCTTCGATGCTGCTGCCCACCCAGCAGCGTGATGGTTCCTGGCAAGCTCCCGGTGGCGAAGAAAAGAATATCGGTCCAGTCTATTCAACCGCCTTGGCCATGCTCTCACTGTCGGTCCGTTATCACTACCTGCCGATCTATCAGCGGTAGGCGTTCGTCGTGTCAGATTGCAGTGCCTGGCCCCACGATGCGTGGCGCATGGTTTCGGGCCGCATGGTTTCGGGCCGCATGGTTTCGGGCCGCATGGTTTCGGGCCGCATGGTTTCGGGCCGCATGGTTTGCAGCGTGATCGCGGCGGCGTACAATCCGATTCCATTCATTGAATCGCTTGCCACATGAGGTGTCGCCATGACCACCGTTCATCGCTCGGGCCCGGAAACCATTGTTGACGTTGCGCCACTGGACATGCTGGTCGTTGCCCCGCACCCTGATGACGCGGAACTTGGCATGGGCGGCACGATCATCAAAATGATTCAACAAGGCATGCGAGTCGGCATCCTCGATCTGACCAGCGGAGAACCAACGCCGCTGGGATCCGAGGAAATTCGGCAACGCGAAACGCAAGCGGCAACCGAGATTCTGAATCCGACGTGGCGAGGCAATGCGGGACTGCCGAATCGTGAGCTCCAGCACACCATTGAATCTCGCAAAGTGGTCGCCAGTTACTTTCGCATGCTGCGTCCCCGCTGGATCTTTGCACCTTACTTTCATGACGCTCATCCCGATCACGTGGTCGCGACCGAACTGATCGAGGCCGCTCGCTTTTATTCCAAGCTCAGCAAGACCGACATGCCCGGGGAACGCTATCACCCCGAGCGTTTGTATTACTACTTTTGCATTCATCTGCGACTGGCGATCCAACCCCACTGGATCATCGACATTAGCGATCAATTTGAAGCCAAGCAACAGGCCATCGCCGCCTATCACAGCCAGTTTGTCCAAGGTCGCGAAGAGATGTCACCCACGATACTGGAACGTCTGGAGAGCGACGCGGCCTATTTTGGGAACTTGATTGCAAGACGCTACGGTGAGCCCTTTGCCACCAAAGAGCCACTGGCGTTGGAAAGCATGCGAGACTTCATCTGAACACGACCTGACGTCGATCTGGAAACACGTCAGCGCTAACAGAAGTCAGCGCTAACAGAAGCCACGCATGTGCTAGGGCAGCGATCACTGCGTGTCAGCTGGCAGAGTGTCAGCCGGCAGAGTTTCCACGTATTTGGCGACCAGACGAGCGCGAATCCGGTTGCCATGCTCTTGGGGTTCATCTTCGCGTTTGTAGGCCTCCATGGCCTGTTGGAATTCCCCCAAACGCTCGTCCACGCGAGCACTGTTGTAACGGGCTGCCGGTGCGATCAAAGCCACAACGGGGACGCGACTGCCAAGGTTCTCCGACAAGACGCGATCGTCCAACCAGCTTTTGGCCGTCTCGTAAAGCTCGTCATCGGCCTGCAGCAGAGCCAGCCAGTAGGTTGCCAGATACTTGCCCAGTCGCAGGTTGCTTTGGGCTTCCAAGATCATGGAATTGAATTGTTGATCATTGGTGTTCAGCGGCCGACGAACACCATATTTAATTTGCAGGTTAACGTCGTTTCTTAGCTCATCGATCTCAAACGATGGCGAGCGTTCTTCGAGGTACAACGTGCGCGCCCCTTTGGCTCGCTCCAGTTCATCTGACTGAAAGACGCCGCATAAGTGCTGCCAACGGCCTTCGCGGAGCGTCTTCGCCATATCGAAATCGCCTTCCAGCATGATCCAGGGCCCCGCATGCCAGAGACTGAATGCGGGCTTGCGTTCTGCAAAGGCTTCGCAACTGACCTGATACCGTTCGGCAAGCAGTGGCACGTCCCAGACTTTTACATCACTGATCCCGATCGAGGCATCAAATTGCTGAGCCCATTGATCCGCATCAACGAAGACATTGATGCGACGATTCCCAGTCAATGCGGCCTCCAATCGGCGCATCCGCTGGCTAAGCATTTCAGGTTTCACATTCAGCAGCGCCACACATTGCTGCACATCTGATTTTGAAACCGGATACTTAAACTGGTCCAAGCCGGCGATGCTCAACCGTCGCAACACCAATTCGTCGGTGCGGGCCTGCGCCAGCGTCGCGATGCCCTCTTGCCCAGGCCCCGGCACATGAATTCCAAGTCGTGGTTCGAACAGATAGATCTGCTTGCCAATCAGCGCACCGCAGAAGGCGGGAGTGACCTGGCCATCATTGGGATCGATGGTGCCGATCACCGCGGCGGGGATTCCCGCTTGATTGCAAAGCATCGTGAACACGGCGGCGCGCTGCAGACCGTCGCCGGTACCACGCAATGCACACTTGAACAGAGTCTGGCGATAACCGGGGCCACCGTAAGCGATTTCCGAAGGCAGCTCCGGGGTGGGAATGCCGCCGGGAACGGATAACTCATCAGGTTCGTAGCGAATGTTGCGGACAGTCCAATCGAATAGCCGGCTGCTGGTCCGCAGTTGCTCAAGCTGCTCCTCGGGAAGATCGGCTTGAAGGCTTTGGAACCAATCTGCCAGAATCGGCTGATCCATCGCGGGCGAATCGATCCAGCTGTACAAGTGGTGAAACAGGTAGCAATCACGAAGGTGCAACGCATCACTGCCATTGAACCGGGCGGCGGCGAAACGCCGATCGAGTTGCTCGGTCGAGAGCAGGCCCTTGACCGAATCGATCAACTGGATCGACTTAACCGGGGCCACGTCTTGCTTGTCGTCTTGTGTCGCCACCCAGCGATTGAGCCGATAGGCGATCTGTTGCTGAGCCTGCTGGCCGTTCAGATTGACATACTTCGGCAGCATGTCAAAAACGCCTGCCAAATGATCCTGATTTGATTCGTCTTCGTTTCGCTGGAGGTTCCGAAGCTGAATCTGCTGCACCGCCTTGCGATCGTCCCCACAACCGACAATCGCCAGGACAAACACAAGCGAGGTCAGCGGAAACGTCAGCAAGCCTCTGATCTGAAAAGACAGAGCGTGCGGACCAGAGCAATCAGGAATCCGAGTCAGTGCCATCGAGAGGGCCGAAGGATTGAATGGTGTGGCGAATCTGCAGAATGCGATCGATCAGCCCTTCAAACCGTTCCAGTGGGACCATGTTGGCACCATCACTGGGGGACTGGTCAGGCTGCGGGTGAGTTTCAAAAAAGATCGCGTCGACACCGATTGCTACGGCCGCGCGAGCTAAAGGTTCGACCATTTCTCGGTTCCCACCGGTAGAACCCTGCTGTGAACCGGGGGCCTGCACGCTGTGAGTTGCATCAAAGACCACGGGAACACCCAGGGACCGCATGATCGGCAAGGATTGCATGTCGTTGACCAGCCGCCCATAGCCGAAAAAGGTGCCCCGCTCACAGAGCATCACGCCGCCCTGGCCAGCGCTGCGGCATTTCTGCACTACATACGCCATGTCTTGGGGGGACATGAACTGGCCTTTCTTGACATTCAAGGCTCGTCCGGTCGCGGCTGCAGCGACGACCAGATCCGTCTGGCGAGCCAGAAAGGCAGGGATTTGCAGCAACTGGCAGACCTCCGCCGCCGGCTGAGCCTGCTCGGGAAGGTGAATGTCCGTGGTCACCGGCAAACCGGTTTGCTGAGACACCTGTTGCAGCATCGCCAAACCCTCTTCCAGGCCAGGGCCGCGGCCAGCGGCAGCACTGGTGCGGTTGGCTTTGTCAAAGGAAGCCTTGAACACGACATTGACGTCATCTCGAGCATTGAGCTTCAACAAGACTTCACAGATCTGATCGTTGATCGTTTCGTTTTGCAGCACGCAAGGACCGGCGATCAGCAGCAAGGGCTGATCTTGACCACATTGGTAAGGTCCGATCTGCACGGGAGTCACAGGAGTTGGCTGAGTATTCATTCCCGCAGTTTCGGGCATTCAGCCTCCTGATGCAATCCGGTTTGGCAAACAATTTGTCTCACCTGCGTTCAGCGATCTGGCACTCGATCAACAAACTCGCCTCGCCGGCCAGGGAACTCAATCGCGGAACCCTCGCGCCAACCAGTCGCACCACCAAGCAATTCCCATTCGCCCACTTCGTCAGCCAGCCTTGCAATCCTGACGGTGATTGGCACACTGTACTGTGAACCACAACCAATCTCTGGGAGCTCACGCGATGCGAATTCTATTGACCAATGATGACGGGGTGTTTGCTCCGGGGCTGGCCGCGCTGGAAAGCCAACTCAGGCACTTGGGTGAAGTGATCGTGATTGCACCAGCAACCGAGCAGTCGGGAGTCAGCCATTCGATCACGTTCCTGACCCCATTAGTCTGCAAATCAATTCATCGCGATGGCCGACACTGGGCTTGGGCAGTGGAGGGCAGTCCAGCGGACTGCGTCAAACTGGCGATCGCAGAACTATTTCGTGATGACCCGGTGGACTTGGTCGTCAGTGGAATCAATAACGGCTTGAACGCGGGGATCAACGTTCTATACAGCGGCACCGTTGCCGCAGCCATCGAAGGCGCTTTCTTTGGCACAACAAGCGTGGCGGTTTCGCTGGAATACGATCCCGACGCGGACTTTCAAGCGGCCGCAGTCATCGCCCGCAACGTGATTTCAGGAATCATCAAGCAGCCTGAATCCAAGGGCAACCTGTTCAACATCAACATTCCCACCGCAGCGACCGAAGGCCCGGCAGAGCTAAAGATCGTCCCCAAAGGCCTGGCACAGTACGGAAACCGCTACGAAAAACGCCAAGACCCTGGCGGCCGTGATTACTACTGGGCTCTCTGGGAACAGCCTTCCCAACCACCATCAGACAACACCGACGTCACAGAACTGCGCGCCGGCAATGTCACGTTAACCCAGCTGCAGTTTGACATGACAGACCATCAAGCCACCAAAGAAATGCAAGCCTGGAATCTGAAGCTGTAACGCAATCACTTGCGACGGCGGCGGAGGTAAACGGGAATCGCTAAACCAGCCAAAGCGAAAACCGCTGAGGGCTCGGGAACCGCTGAGACATTGGAGACCAGAAAGTCCAACTGGTAAGAGTTCTGTGCTCCGGTTTCTTGTAAGTACACCGTGTAGGAACCTGCGCCCAGCGGCCCCAGTGCCGGTGCATTGCCACGCAGTGCTGAACCGCCAGTCAATTCCAGCAAGTTCCCGCCTGGGTCAAGCTGCTGATCTTGATCACGACCCACCAGCCAACCGTCGACCAATTCTGCTGAATAGTCCCGGTCTCTCAAATTGATTTCATAAGGTGGGTAAGCAAATGTCGACGCATCATCAATCGCCATGAAGATGTAAGCGTCTTGAACATTGGCAGTGAAGTCGGTCAAGAAAATGCCGTCCAATTGCTTACCAGCAGCGATCTCAAACGTAAACAAATCGGCCGTACCCAGCAGATTATCGTCTGGAATATCCAACGGGTTCCCGATCTCTTCAACGCTACCGATCACACGATAGCGAGCCGTCCCCTGCACACCGCCATCCCAGGTTCCCAGGTCGCTCGGACCAACGGAGCTTGCATTGATCTCACCATTGATGCTCTCATCCCAAGCTGTGATGACGGTTTCAGCAGAAACAGGGACAGCACAACGGACGATAAAGCAAATGCCCAAAGCACAGCAAGCAGCAAACGATTGCACGGTCATGGTGATAACGCCAGATTGAAAAGCACGGCAATCAGAAGCCGTCGAAGAGAAGCTCAGGTCACCTGAGCGGAGCCGTTACAGGATAATAGCTGCAGACGGGCAAGGGGCCGCTTCCGATGCAAACACAAGTGTTTTTAAAGATTTTGCACGCCGACCGGAGAAGCCGACCGGAGAAGCCGACCGGAGAAGCCGACCGGAGAAGCCAATTTGGGAGGCCAATCACAGCCCCGCAACGAGGGGGGAAACGATCAACCAGCATCGCTGAATCCAGCGATGCTTTAGAACTGAGGATTCGGACGACGCCAATCAAGTTGCTGAGTGCTGTCGAGCGGACGCACGGGATTCTGAACCGCGGGCGGTTGCGATCGTGTTGTCGGCATCGGAGATGCCCCCGAAGTCGCTACGACCCTCCCTGGCTCGGCCGCTTGTGGCACCCCGGCGGTGGAAAAACCGCTGGGCTGACGAATCATCGGCTGGCTGTAGGCAGCTGGCTGGTTGTAATGAGCTGGTTGGTTGAAACCAGCTGGCGAGACCGGTTGCAACCCCTGACCCGTTGCCCGATGAAATCCAGGTCCTGGTTGCAGCGAAGCAGCAGGCACCAAGCCGGGAGCCTGGTAAGCATTGGTTTGGTAACCATTGGAACGATAACCCGGTGGCGGTGGCGACTGAGTCAAATCGATGGCTTTCATGGCGCCGGGAAGCGACGAGGATCGATTGATGTTGTCCATCGCCGGAGGAATCCGGTTCGTCGCGGGACTCGCCTGTGTGGACCAGTTTGCGGGCTGAACCGCTCTGCCACCAAAGGGGACAGACGGAGAAACAGCACCCGCAGGCATGACTGCCCCGGCCGGATTCGTCCCCATCACCGACGGCGTCGGCACAATCCCCACGGCATTCCATCCATTGGGAGTGGTTTGATTGTAGGAAGTGCTTCCCAGTGGCTGGATCTGAGTGCTCACCGGACTTGCTGGCTGGGCCGGCAAGTTGGACGGCAGATTGTATGGATTGGTCGGCGCATAGGATCCCGTGCTAGGCGGTGGCACGCGGGTCGCTTGACCGAAGGTTGGCGCCGCAGGCATGACTGGAAAGCCAGCGGCGGGTTGTGCAGGCTGCATCGCCCCAGGAGCCACTGGATAGGCCGCGGTCGAATTCGGATTCCGGCAACCACCCAAGAGCGTGATCCCGCAGGCAGCGAGTACCGCGGGGATCAAGAGGTTCCATCCAGACCGAGACTCGGTGTTACTGGACATGCCACGGTGGTTTTCTGGTCGCAATTTCATGGTCAATCATCAAAACAGAATCGGGAAGCTCATTGGCTTTAACAAATCTGCAGATTTTGCGTGAAGCCCAACCTGAGTGGATTGATGAAAAAGGATGCGGAATTGACAGAATCGTTAAAGATTCGCCGTTTTGGCGCTCAAAGACGACCGGTCTCGGACAGTTAGCAAAAACTGGCGGTTTCAAGCAACTGGGTAAGCTATGGGATAAGCACCCGATGATGTGCACCGCGCGATGTCTGAATCCATCTCCGACTGATCCCACCGAGTTAGCAGATGCTAGCGGAATTACAGAGCAGAATTCGACGACGGCTAGGCAGCCCGCCGCAGCGCTGCCCATCCATCCAATTGCCGCTGCGCTGTCAATTCCTGATCACCAGCATGCCCGTTGGCGGCGCCGAAACGCTGCTGGTCAATCTAATGCGGCGTCTGGACCCCAATGTGCTGCAGCCGGAAGTGATTTGCCTGAAGGAACCGGGGCCACTGGGGGAACAAATCCGCGACGAGTTTCCTGTCCACAGTCAACTGATCGGCAGCAAATACGACGCCACGGTGTTGTATCGCCTGGCACGTCTGATGCATCACAGCCAAACCGATGTTGTGATCACGGTTGGCGCTGGCGACAAAATGTTCTGGGGGCGTTTGGCCGCGCGGCTCGCACGCGTCCCGGTGGTGATCTCCGCCCTGCACAGCACTGGCTGGCCCGACGGGGTGGGGCGTTTGAACCGTTTATTGACGCCACTGACGTCAGCCTTCATTGCGGTGGCCGATTCTCACGCGGAGTACTTGGTTCACCAGGAGCGATTCCCGGCAAACAAAGTGCATGTGGTTCGCAATGGTGTCGACTGCAATCGATTCGCTCGCGACCCGGCTGCCAAAAAACAAGTCTGTGCGGAACTCGGCTTACCAACCAGCGTCCAGTTCGCTGGCATCGTAGCTGCCTTGCGTCCCGAAAAGAATCATGCATTGCTGGTCGCTGCGGCAGCCAAGCTGCGCAAGGTGCACCCCGATCTGCACTGGCTGATCGTGGGCGACGGCCCCGAGCGTGAAGGGATCGAGTCACAGTGCCGACAATTAAACGTTGCCGATCGCGTCCATTTGCTGGGCGTCCGACACGACACACCTCGGCTACTTTCGGCACTGGATGTCTTCACGCTCTGCTCACTCAACGAAGCGTCACCGGTTTCGATTCTGGAAGCATTGGCCTGCGAAGTTCCCGTCATCGCCAGCGATGTGGGGTCCGTCGGCGAAACGGTTCTCGAAGGCCAAACGGGCCTGTTGTTTGCGAACGAAGACCTGGAGGGCATGATCGCGGGTCTCAATCAATTGCTAGGCGACGGTCTGTTGCGGGAAAGGATGGGGCGGACAGGTCGCCAACTGGTGTTGCGGACCGGTTCGCTTGAATCGATGGTCAAAGGATACCAGCGGTTAGCGACTTCGCTGTACGACAACGTCACAGGGGCCTCGTCATCAGCGGGCGTTGCAGTTTAGAATCAGGGGTTGTGAGTTCTGGCAAGCCTGCGTTGGCCAGAACTGGTTGCTTTGCCATTGTGCCCGCTGTGCCATTGACCCCGCTGGCTTCTGAAGTCTTCCTGCGTTGACGTGATGCTATGAAAATTACCAGTCATGTCATCGTGATTTTGGCGAAGCTCTTCACCGGCTTCACTGTTCGCTGGAAAGATTGCCAGCCGGACACCTGCCAGCGCGTGTACTTTGCCAATCACACCAGTCACCTTGACGCGGTCGTGCTGTGGTCGGCATTGCCCACCGAGATTCGCGCTCTGACGCGGCCGGTGGCTGCCAAAGACTACTGGTCCAAGGGCTGGCTCAAACCGCGAATCGCAGCCAGCTTTAATGCGTTGCTGATCGATCGCAAAGGCATCAAAGTCCACCGCAGTCCGCTGGACATGATGTTGGAACAAATGGGCGACATTTATTCGCTGATCGTCTTTCCCGAGGGCGGCCGCAGCGCTACCGGGGAAATGGGCGCCTTTAAGAGCGGCCTGTACTACATGGGCAAGAAACGGCCAGATTTGGAACTGGTGCCGGTTTACATCGACAACGTCAACCGCGTGCTACCGCGTGGCGAAGTGCTGCCAGTGCCGCTGTTAAGCTGCATCACCATCGGCGCGCCCATCTTTCTGGAAACCGGTGAATCGAAGCAAGCCTTTTTGAAGCGTGCCCGCGAGGCGGTTCTGAAACTGAAAGAAATGTAATGCCAGGAGCGCGATTTCCGTCACGTTGGGCCCCTTGGGAAATAGGCGGCAATTTCCTACACTTCCCCCTAGCGACGCATGTTGGCACCTAGCGACGCATTTTGGCTGCCCGCCCCGAGACCATTGAATCGGCTGGCACCTCTTAGACACCATGTTTCGATCTCTACAGCGCCCCAAGCTGGACTTGGGCTGAACTGTAATCTTCCAACCCCGGTTACCTGTGCATGAGTGATTCGCACGAGCGTCAATCCGACCTGTCCAACTCATTGACTCAGCAGCGCATCGTCGTACTGGATTTCGGCTCACAGTACGCCCAGCTGATTGCTCGTCGCGTTCGTGAACAGAACGTGTATTGCCAAATCCTTCGCCACGACCTGTCCGCCCAGCGAATCGCCGAACTGGCTCCCAAAGGCATCATCCTTTCGGGTGGCCCATCGAGCGTTTACGAAGACGGGGCCCCACGCTGCGACCCCGAGCTCTTCAAGCTGGGCATTCCAGTGCTAGGCATTTGCTACGGCATGCAATTGGCTTGCGAAGCCCTGGGCGGCAAAGTGGCCAATGCAACCAGTCGCGAATACGGTCACGCCAGCTGTGAAATCCTTGAACACAGCAACGGCGACGACGATCTTTTCGCCGGCCTTGAAGACAGCATTGATGTCTGGATGAGCCACGGAGATCAGGTTTCGCAGATCAGCGAACAGTTCAGCACACTGGCTCAAACCTCGACCTGCCCCTTTGCTGCCATCAAGCACGATTCGCTGGCAGTCTACGGCATGCAGTTTCACCCCGAAGTCACCCACACGCCGCAGGGCGGCCAGATCCTTGCCAACTTTGTTCGCAACATCTGTGGCTGTGAAGGCAGCTGGCAACTGAGTGACTTCGCCGAAGCATCGATCCAGAAGATTCGCCAACAAGTCGGCTCCAAACGTGTGATCTGCGGACTCAGCGGTGGCGTTGACTCCTCGGTCGTCGCGGCCATGCTGTACAAAGCCATCGGGCCTCAGCTGACCTGCATTCTGATCGACAACGGGTTGCTGCGCAAGAACGAACAGAGCTTGGTGATTGACGAGTTCACCAACCACTTCAAAACCGACCTGCATGTTGTCAACGCCGAAGACAAATTCCTGGCGTCGCTAGCAGGTATCAGCGAGCCCCAGGAAAAGCGCCGCCGCATCGGACACGACTTTATCGAGTGCTTCAAAACGGAAGCCAACGAAATCGAAGACGCACACTTTCTGGCTCAGGGCACTCTGTATCCCGACGTAATCGAAAGCGGCGCCGATCCCGATGGCCCCGCGGCAACGATCAAACTGCACCACAACGTTGGTGGTCTGCCAGATGAGCTTGGCTTTGAACTGATCGAGCCGCTACGCGACCTGTTCAAAGATGAAGTCCGCCGCTTGGGACTGGAACTGGGATTGCCGGAATCGCTCGTTTGGCGTCACCCCTTCCCAGGCCCTGGCTTGGCCGTGCGTTGCCTGGGTGAAGTCACCAAAGACAAATTAGTTGTGCTGCGAGCAGCAGACGCGATCGTGATCGAAGAAATCGAAGCAGCGGGCCTGTACCGCGACACCAGCCAAACCTTTGCCGTGCTGCTGCCCGTGCAAAGCGTCGGCGTCATGGGCGACGCGCGAACGTATGACAACGCAATCGCGGTTCGCAGCGTGAACACGGACGATTTCATGACGGCCGATTGGAGCCGCTTACCGTACGACTTATTAGCTCGTATCAGCACCCGAATCATTAATGAAGTTCAAGGCGTGAACCGAGTTTGCTACGACATCAGTAGCAAACCTCCGGCGACGATCGAATGGGAGTGATCATGTCAAGGCAATTCATTTATCAAGTCGAAGGCCTGACGAAAAAGCATGGCCAAAAAGCAGTGTTGGAAGACGTCCATCTGGCGTTCTATCCCGGTGCAAAGATTGGCGTCCTGGGACCCAATGGTGCCGGTAAAAGTACCCTGATGCGAATCATGGCCGGCCAGGACACCGAGTTCGATGGCACTGCGCGGCTGAGCAAAGGATTCACCGTCGGCTACTTGGAACAAGAGCCGCCGCTGGACGAAACCAAAACCGTTTTCGAGAACGTGCAAACGGCCGTCGCCGAACGCCGTGCAGTGGTCGATCGATTCAACGAAATCAGCATGCTGCTGGGCGACGTCACTGACGACGACGAAATGCAGAAGCTGTGCGACGAAATGGCGACCCTCCAAGACACCATCGACACCTACAACTTGTGGGAACTCGATCGGCAAGTCGAAGTCGCCATGGCGATCATGAACCTGCCACCGGGCGACGCCGATGTCAGCAAACTCTCCGGTGGTGAACGGCGGCGTGTGGCGCTATGCCAACTGATGATTCGGCAACCTGACCTGCTGTTGCTTGACGAACCGACCAACCACTTGGACGCTGAAAGTGTCAGCTGGCTGGAACAGCACCTGGCCAAGTACCCCGGCACCGTGGTCGCCGTGACTCACGATCGCTACTTCTTGGACAATGTTGCCAAGTGGATTCTGGAAATTGACCGCGGCCGTGGGATTCCCTTCGAAGGCAATTACACCGCGTGGCTGGAAGCTCGCCAGAAACGAATGGAACTGGAAAAGCGACAAGCCAAGGCCAAAGAAAAAACACTGGCTCGCGAACTGGAATGGATCCGCATGAGCCCCAAGGCGAGACAAGCCAAAAGCAAGGCGCGGATCAAAGCCTACGATGACTTGGCCTCACAGACCTTCGAGGATCGTCCGGACGAACTGGAGATCCAAATCCCCTCCAACCGCAACCTGGGTGACTTGGTCATCGAAGGTCAAAACATCCACAAAGCCTTTGGCGAGAAAGAATTGATCAAAGATCTTTCCTTCCGTCTGCCGGCCGGTGGGATTGTTGGTGTGATCGGTCCCAATGGCGCTGGGAAAACCACGCTGTTCAAGATGTTCACCGGCCAAGAAGAACCCTGCCAAGGATCGTTCAAGATCGGCGAAACCGTTGACCTGGGCTACGTCGACCAAAGTCGAGATGAACTGGACGACAACAAATCGGTCTTCGAAGAAATCAGTGGCGGAACCGAAACCATCATCTTGGGTGGCCGAAACGTGAACGCCCGAGCCTACGTGTCCCGGTTTAACTTCCGTGGCCCCGACCAAGAAAAATTGGTCGGCAAGCTTTCCGGTGGTGAGCGAAACCGCGTTCACCTGGCCAAACTGCTGCGACGTGGCTGCAACGTTCTCCTGCTTGACGAACCAACCAACGACTTGGATGTCGATACGCTGCGTGCGCTGGAAGAAGCGATCCTTAACTTTGCTGGCTGCGTCGTGGTCACCTCCCACGACCGCTGGTTTCTGGATCGACTTGCCACTCACATCTTGGCCTTCGAAGGCGACGGCAAAGTCACCTGGTGCGAGGGTAATTTCGAAGTCTATGAACGCAGTTTGCGTGAACGACTTGGGGAAGACCCTGATCAAATCAAACAAGCTCGATACAAGAGCATTCACGCCGGTTGATCGAACGGCACGCCTGGACCTATCCTGTTAGCCCTCTGACTGCCAGCGGCAGCGATTGCGTTTTACCAGGCATGTCCCGGTGCCGATCAATCAAACCAGCAAGCAAACATTCAAACCCCTCTCCCTTCAGCACAGCAAATCATGACTATTCTGCGAATCGGAACCAACGAACAATACTCCAATAACTGGGACAGCATCTTCGGAGAAGCCAAGGCGGCGAAGAAGACCACCAAGAAAGCCACCAAGAAGAAGGCGACGAAGAAAAAAGCCACCAAGAAGAAGGCCACTAAAAAAGCAGCCACAAAGAAGGCCACTAAAAAGAAAGCGACCAAAAAGAAAGCCGCGAAGAAACCAGTGAAGAAGAGCAGCAAGAAGAAATAGCCTTCGACTCGTCCTCACGGTCGACGTCAGTATCCTTTGCACCAACCTGTGAATCAGGACTGCACAAGGGTCCGCCGACCACTTGCCTGTTGGGCTTGCCCAAGCCTCGACTCCTTTTAGTCCCCCGCCACAATGTCCAACGAGCCGGTTCCGCAAACGATCAAAGAGTCGCTCAAGCGGCTAGCCGGCTATCTGAATTTTTCAGGTGGTAGTGATGCCAGTGACATCACGGCGCTGTGGAATGAGGTGTATCAGCGTGCCAGTCACGGAAACCCGCTAACGGGCACGCCGGCTTGGTTGGTCTTGCACAATTGGATCGAAGAAACCCTTTCGGAACTGGCTTCGGAACAATCGGCGTTCAGCAACTGCGATCAAGCACGCACCATTGCTCGCTTGCTGTTAAGCGAACTGTTGCCCGCCTACATGGATTACCATCGCGACCTGTTGTTTCATCAGGAACCGGAGATCCTGTTCAATGGCCTGTTCTTTGCCCAGGCTTCGCAGGTCTTGCTGCGTCGTTACACCGAATCAGGCGAAAGCCAGCACGACGCTGCTGCACGATCGCAACTGGTCCAGGAGACGATTGAAGAACTGAATGACTTCGTGGGTTATCGCCCCGTGGCCATTCTTGAAAATCGCCCCTGTCAGCCGTACCCGCATGAATTTGTGCGGCCGATCCCCTTGTATGTCACCGATGTTGGCGTCAGTGCAGGCCCTTTCCAGGAACTGATCGAACGCTCCATCGGGATCTTGCAAAACACAAGCGGCGATGTGCTGCGAGCGGCATCGTTTCACTTTGACCAAATGGATGAACTCGCGCTTGACCCGCGCGCTTATGACTTTGATCATCCAGTCAATCGTCGCCCCAACTATCACTTTGGTGGCTGGGATGAACGAAGCGTCAATGCCGAAGGCTTCTACAGCCGCTTCGTGGTTCGTCAGGTCACTCTGGAATCGTTGCTTTCACGGGTCGAGCAAAAACTCAAGCAACAGCCAGAGATTCAGCGCGATGAACTGCTTGATGAAGCCGCGACGGTGCTTGCCGGCACGATCTTGATGGCCAGCGGCATCAGTGGCTGGGGGCCGTCGGCTTATACCAGCGATGTCACGCTGGGAACGCTGATGAAGCCGATCGCCGAGTTTCGCGACGCGTTCTACGAAGATCGCCTGCATCAGTTGACCGGCCCGCACCGCGAACGACTGGAAGACGAACAGAAAGCTCGGCGGCAACCCTTTGGCGCTGCCCGCCAAAACCTGAACGCGGCACTTGCCGAGCGACGTGCAATTCAGTTGCAACACGTTCAGCTGGCCCGACTGTACGCGCGAATGGGCTACCCGGATGCCGCATCCAAGCAAACCGACATTGTGCCGGCGGCTTCAGCGCGGATGATCTGCCGGATTGATTGCCGCATGACGCTTGGGTTGCGAGCCTTGCGAAGCGGCAATCTCCAGCAAGCGATGGCCGTTCCGGAAGAAGTCTTTGATCTGATCAAACGCTCCATTCACTGCGGCGCACTTTGTGATCCGCGTGATTTAATTGGCTTCGGTGGCGAGTTCAGCTTGCATCCCAGCCCCGACTGCACGGTCCATGATTCACGTGTCGATGACCTGTTGTATCTGATTGATCAACTGTTCAGTTACCTGGCTCGGCTGTGGAGCGAAGCGGCCGCTCGCAACGACAGCGAAGCCTATGCCAAGATCAGTCACCTCTACAGTGAGATCGCCCAGTGGTGGCGTCAGTATGGTGCGCATACGGTCGAAGCCTTAGAAGCTGCTGACCCGCTGGAGTCCTATGACTCGGCCAGTCTGGTTGCCCGTGCCCTGAGAATCTGGCACGAAGGCGGTGCAGCTGCGGGCGATGTGAAGTTCTGGGCTCCGCACGCGGAATTCTTTGACTCTCCCAGAGCCTATTCACTGGTCATCACAGCCTTGCTGGAACGGGCGGACTTCCTGCCTGCGATGGCGCTCTTGATTCACTGGTTGGGCAACGCCGGCGAGATCGGCCTGCGGCAGGGTGCCAACTCATTGCCACGCTTGGCCGAACGCTGGCTCCTGAAGCTGCGACGACATGGCCTGGGGCATCCTGAATCCGACCATCCCGTCGACAGTGACGCAGAACCGGCCCGTCCGATCGATTCCAGTTCCAGTTCCAGTTCCAGTTCCAGTTCCAGTCCCATCGAACGCTCCGAAGTCTGGACGCTGACACGGAAATTGATGGACTACCTGGAAGCCAATGCCGAAGACTTTTGGTCGGCGCCAACCTTTCAGCTCGGCGAAGAAAATCGCACACCAAAGGACTGGGAACAAGAGCTTGCCGATGCTGAGCATGGCGATCCGGATGACATCTATGCATCCTTGAATGAAGGCCGGACCTACAAAGACTCGACCGATGACGGCGTCGACGGCCAAGTCTTCGAACCGGCCAACGAAGCCAGCCATAACGAACTCGAATTGGAATGGAAACGCTTGACCGATCGGTTGGCGTTCCTGCAATCCCTTTCACGCATGTGGTCCGTTGCCGCCGACGTCGTGGCCACCGACGATGACGATGCACCGCAGCGAGCAGCCGAACAATTGGACTCGCTCCGCTCGTGGGCCAGACGAGCCAAAGAGAATCGCGTTGGCCTGTTGGAATTGCTCGACAGCGTCCGCAACTACAATGTTGCCCCGGCCGGCAGCGACAAGGACTCGATGCGAGATTACGACCGCATCCGCGTGCTGCGTGATTCGTTAATGGAACGGATCATCGGAGCAGCCGTTGAAATGTCCGACGCGCGACGTTTGATTTGCGGAACCATCCTGTCACACGTCAGCCGACAGCCAGAGATTTTCCAACAAGACACCGCGAACAAACATAGCGCCGAT
The DNA here is from genome assembly GCA_007745635.1 of Stieleria bergensis. Lineage (GTDB taxonomy): Bacteria > Planctomycetota > Planctomycetia > Pirellulales > Pirellulaceae > Stieleria > Stieleria bergensis. The sequence goes on along the minus strand of CP036272.1, from coordinate 1,533,441 downwards.
TACGCTGGCCTGGACGAGATGTCGGCGGATGATATTCAGGCGGTCAAACTGTATGCCTCACTGATTGCCGGGCAGAGTGAAACGACGCGCAAGTTATTCCCCGACTATGTGCAAGCCATTAGCCAGGAAAACCTGCTCTACATTCCGCTCTCACGCGGTGGCGACCCGGTCAAGATCTACTTGGCTCGCCTGCGGCAGCGCGTCCTGCGACACCTGATGCACTGGCTGCCTCGTCGAGGCCTGATCAGTGAAACCTGTCGCTTGATTGAAGTCTCCCGTCAAATGGAACAAGAGAACATCGTCGGCATCGGTGCAGTGACCGAATTCGATAGCTTGTTCCGCGATGGCTTTACCTCGCTGATCGATGCACTGACCGCCTCCGTCGCCCGCCAGCATTCGTTACAGCAACTGAACGAAGACGAAGACCTGATCGACGACGTGTTGATCCCCTTGGTCGAACGCATGACCGAAACCATGCTCGGCTCATGGCTGGCGCATAGCACGACGCTTCGACTGTCCCCTTTAGAGTCCGTCAGCGATCCCAAGGCTTGGAAGCTACTGGTGGACTTCATTCGCAAGTATGGCGATCCGATCTTTACCCAGGTCTTTTTGCAACTGAGCAACGTGCGTGCGATTCTGCACCAAGGCGTCGGAGACTGGCTGCAACGCGTCCTGGAAGAAGACGATCCGCAGATTCAAGACATGCGATTGTTCCAAGATCTGCAATCGGGTGAATTATCAATCGGTCAGGCGGAACGCTGGATCACGCTCGTGTACGAATCCTTATTGGATCATCACGCCGAGTACCAGGACTACAACAGCACGACCACACAAAGCGACCGTGGTGATCTGGTGTACATGTTCATGGACTTTCTGCGGGTCCGAGCAGGCTATGAACGCATTGCGTGGAACCTAAAGCCCGTGATGTGGGCTCATGAGGTGCTCGTGAAACGCTCGCTAGAAAAGGCCGCCATGGTCTGGCGACGAAGCTTAAGTGAGCGAATTGGCGCCGAGTCCGACAAGTTTGTCACTCGGCTGCGAAAGCTGCAAACCGAGTATTCGATGCGGATGCCGACCGTTGCTGATCGCATTCTAGAGCGTTTCATCCAACCGATGACGATCACTCGCATGCGAGCGTTAGTCAAACCAGCAATGCTAGACGCCGAAGCGGGCCGCGCCAGCAGACGCTTTGAACTGCTGGAAGAGGAAGCCGAGTTGCTGGCCCGCACGCCAACGGGCGCCGGCCTCGACATCCCGGCTTGGTTGACGGCACTCGAAGACGAAGTTGAGCAGCTTGCCAAACGCAACGCCAGCAGCGAGATCGATCCAGAATCACTGGTCACCATTCCGATCGTTCCGCTTTCGGTTGACCGATTAAGCCATGAAATCGAAATTGCGCAGTCGCAAGGTCGTCGCCTGAATTGATTTGACCTCGGCCATGCCCACCGCCGCGCGGCACCCCACCCCTTTTCCCACTTTTTAGCAAAAGCAAGCAAGACCCCCCGGAGGCTTCTGATGCGTGATGTTCATTTGGCGATTGACTTAGGCGCTTCCAGTGGTCGAGTGATTGCAGGCTATCTCAACGACAAGGGCATGCTTGAACTGGAAGACGTTCATCGCTTTGCCAATGATCCGCTGATGATTCAAGACTCGCTGCAATGGAACATCGATGCCTTGTGGGTCGAGATCCTGGAGGGGCTACGACTTGCCGCCGGGCGTTTTGAAAACATTCGCTCGGTAGGTGTTGACACCTGGGGCGTGGACTACGTTTTGATCGACCGGAACGGCCAAATCGCTGGTCCGGTGCGTCATTACCGCGACGCTCGCAACAACGGCGTCATTGAAAAAGCTTGTGAAGCACTTGGTGGCCCAGAGCAGGGCAGGGACAAGATTTTCTCTGCGACCGGCCTGCAGTTCTTGCAAATCAATTCGTTGATCCAGTTGTATTCGTCGGTGATCAACAAGGAATGCTGCATCGAAATCGCCGAGCACTTCCTGATGATGGGCGACTATTTTCATTGGCTGCTCTCGGGCAAGTACAGCATCGAAGCGACCAACGCGTCAACCAGTCAGATGTTGGACCCGCGCACCAAAACCTGGGCGACCGACCTGCAGGAATCACTGAGCATTCCAACAAAGATGTTTCAGGACGTGACCGCACCAGGGACTGTGTTGGGACCGGTCCAGCCAAGCGTCGCCACGGCCACCGGCTTGCAAGAGGTCCCGGTGATTGTGCCGGCCACTCACGACACCGCATCGGCCGTCCTAGCCGTCCCAGCGGAGGGCTTTGCCAAAGAGAAACCGGATTGGTGCTTCATTAGCTCTGGCACCTGGTCTCTGATGGGCTGTGAATTAGCCTCGCCAAAGATCACGCCGCTGTGCTCTGAATTGAACTTTACCAACGAAGGTGGTGTCGCTGGCAGCACTCGCCTGCTGAAAAACATCGGCGGCCTGTGGGTGTTTCAGCAACTGCGCAAAAGCATGACTCGGCGTGGTGAAACACCATCCTGGGAATCCATGGTTCAGGACGCCGCTGCGGCGACGCCCTTTGAAATCATCCTGGACCCTGATCACCCCGAACTGGCCGCTCCCGACGATATGCTAACCGCCATCGAACGCGTGGCGGAACAAACGGGCCAGAACAAGCCTGCATCGGTTGGCACTGCCTATCGCGCGGCGCTGGAATGCCTGGCGCTGCGCTACCGCGCCTGCCTGGGCATGCTGGAGCAATTGATTGAAAGCCCGATCAAGACCATTCACATCGTTGGAGGCGGCACGCAGAATGAACTGCTCTGCCAAATGACTGCCGATGCCTGCAACCGGACAGTGATTGCTGGACCGGTCGAAGCCACCGCCATCGGGAACGTCGCCATGCAAATGATTGGCCTGCAAGAACTGACCGCAGAACAGACCAAGCAAGCGATTGAAACGTCTCGTGAACTGGTCCGCAACAGCTTTGCGGTCAAGACTTTCCAACCGCAAGAACCACAGGCTTGGAACGAACCCTACGAACGATTCCAGCAATGGTACTGCTAGCCTGACGATCACGAATCACCATGCAAACGTCGCCCGATAAGTCCGCGCTCAGACGCACCGCAGCGCGTGCCCGTGCTCAGATCAGTGACAAGCAGTCCGTCAGCGAACAAATCATTGATCGGCTGATTGCCTCCCCCCCCTATCAACAAGCCCAGACGGTGCTCTGGTACTTGGATGTGCGCCACGAGGTACGAACCACCTGGTACGTGCAACAGCAACTCACGGGGGCTCTTCCGCCAGCACTTGGCCGGCGCACGCGCAAGCGGCTGGCGATCCCCTATTGCGTGGACGACGATCTACAGGTCTTTCGGCTCGATTCGATGGATCAGTTACAGCCGGGCGCTTATGGAATTCTGGAACCCAAGCCGGAGCTCCGAAACGATCCCAAGACGCAACTGCCGGTGGACCAGTTTGACCTGATCATCACGCCAGGTGTTGCGTTTGACCCACAGGGAGGCCGAATAGGGCATGGCAAGGGTTACTACGACCGCCTGCTGGCGAGGAAAGGGCAGCAGACGCTGGCAATTGCCCTCGCGTTTCACTGCCAAGTGCTCGACCGAGTCCCAATGAGTGCTCACGATGTTCCGATGGACTATCTTGTCACTGAAGACAGCTGGATGATGTGCTAAATCGCTCGCTGGGCTTAGAAAAGCGGACTCCGTCGATTTCCGCCTGGCAGTGGGATGCTTAACGAGCTGAAAACGGTCAGAGCAGTCTGGCTGGGGGTGCATCCGGACGCGGCGCCTGCTACTCTAAGATAAAAAAGAGCGTCCACCTCGCCGCAGTTTTTACCCGTCTCTTGTCCTGGCAACTTGGGGAAGCCGTCTGTGCCCTACGCCCAAATTGGACCGATCGCAGTTCAGCTGCCCGATCGCATTGAAACCAATCAACAGCTCCAAGACTTCTTTCCCAATTGGGATCTCAAGCTGATCGAAGACAAAACGGGGATCCAGCAACGACACATTGCAGCTGAGGGAGAAACATCCAGCGACTTGGCCGTGGCTGCAACTCGCAAGCTGTTTGAACAGCACCAAATTGATCCGGCCTCGATTGACTTTGTCTTGTTCTGTACACAGACGCCAGACTATCCGTTGCCAACGACCAGCTGCCTGATCCAAGATCGGCTTGGCCTGTCCACCGATTGCGGCGCCCTGGACTTTAATCTTGGCTGCAGCGGTTTTGTCTACGGCTTGGCCATGGCCGACGGTTTGATTCAAAGCGGGACTGCAAAGCGAATTCTGCTGCTAACAGCAGAAACGTACAGCAAGTTCATTGACGACGACGATCGATCGCTGCGAACCATTTTTGGTGACGGCGCCGCAGCAACGCTGATCGATGCGAGCGACCAACAATCGTTGTGGGGTTTCAAGTTCGGCAGTGATGGGAGCGGTGGTGACATGCTGCTGGTCGGTGACGGGGGTGCGCGTCCAGTCGAAGACAGCATTCAGCCACGGCATCGCAAACGCTGGAAAAGTCGCTTGTACATGGATGGCCCCAGCCTGATCAATTTCACTGTCGAAGCGATCCCTCGACTGGTCGAACAGATCCTCAGCGCCAATGGCCTCAAGGACGATGACATTGGCTACTATTTGATGCATCAAGCCACCTGGAAGATGCTCGATCAACTGCGCACCCGGATGGAAGTCGAACCTGAACGGCTACCCATTGAGCTCGCCAAGATTGGGAACACGGTGTCCTGCACGATCCCGATTCTGATCCATCAGATGCGCCAAAAAGAAAGCTGGAACCAAGAGTCCAACAACATGCTGGTCGGTTTTGGCGTGGGCTTGTCCTGGGCTGGCTGCCTGTGGAAAGACCTGTACCGTTAAACGCACAGGTCGGGCGGACGTGACGCATCTGGCGGCCGCCACACGCTTCCGTGCCGCCCCCTTCCGGCGAACGACGATCCCCCGCCATCTTTCCGCGAATCTGTTCCCAAACGGCCCGCACTGCGGCGGCGGATCCTCTGAACGTCACTGCACCGGCAGAGACTGGTGAGTGGCACAGGCTCATTTGCGAGACCGAGCGAAGGCGTTGGAACCCGAAACCGTCTCGATAGAATGTTGGCTTTGGTGCGGGTGAAGCAATTTCCCCCTGCTCGCGAGCGGGTTATGATAAAGGCGGAGGAGAATCCTTCGCCGAAGCCATCTTGTCGTCTGCCAGCCTGTCTTTGGCAGCGTCACAGCAGCAGCGATGCTCTTCCCACATCCAACCAAGATAGCAGCCTGATGCCTGAACCAATCAGCGGAAAACTTCTCGTCGCGTCACCGTATTTGAACGATCCGAATTTTTTACGGAGCGTGCTGCTGATCGTAAACCATGGCAGTGAGGGTGCGTTTGGATTGTCATTGAATCGCCCGACCGAACAACGGCTTAGCGAGGTGCTGGAAATGTCGATGCCGATGACTCCAGCCCGAGCCGATGACTACATCTTTGAAGGTGGCCCCGTTGAAGGCCCGCTGCTGGCTCTGCATGACCTCCCGGACCTCGGTGCTCCAGTGGTAGGGCACGATGGCAAGACTTGGATCACAGGCGACGAAGACCATTTGCGAATGCTGTTAACGCGAATCGACGCATCAGTGCGTTTCATTGCTCATTATTCCGGCTGGGGACCAGGCCAATTGGATGCCGAACTGAGCGCAGGCGGTTGGATGGTTTTGGATGCACTTCCTGAAATTGTCTTTGGACATCACGATCACATTTGGGAAACTGCCGTCAAGCAATGTGGCTTGGATGTCATTGCCTCACTTTCGCCGGGGGTCACGACCAGCGACCCCTCGATGAATTGACCGCTGGTGAGGTGAGACAAGAATTCAGATGCGGCGATTTGCGATCGGAGATATTCATGGATGCTCGAAAGCGTTGCACACGCTGATCGAGTGCATTGATCCTCAACCCGATGATGATCTAATCTTCCTGGGAGATTATGTTGATCGTGGCCCCGATAGTCGTGGCGTGATTGATTTGATCTTGTCCCTGCAAGACCAGTGCAATGTGATCGCGCTCAAAGGGAACCATGAAATCATGCTCTGCGGAGTTGCCTTCGGTGGCCTCGATCCGGACATCTGGATGCAATCCGGGGGGAAAGCAACGGTCTCTAGCTATGGTGGATCACTGGAAAAAATCCCAGCTTCACACCGCAGCTTCTTGCAATCCTTGAAGAACTTTCATGAAACCGACGGAGCCATCTTCGTTCATGCGAGTTATGATCCTAACCTTTCAATGGATCAGCAGAAAGACGAGCTTCTCTTTTGGAATCACCTGCCACCTGTTCCCAGTGAACATCAAAGTGGCAAACGCGTTTACGTTGGCCATACACCCCAGGGTGACGGGACCATCATGGACTTGGGGCACATCGTTTGTATCGACACCTATTGCTTTGGCACTGGCTATCTGACCGCAATGAATGTTGGTACCGACGAACTCATTCAAGTCGACAAAAAAGGCTTTCGACGGCGCGTCCCAGCCGAAGCGTTCTTTGCACTCATTAGTTCAGGCTGCAAACGTCTCAAGGGGCTGCTAAAACGCTCTCCCAACGTCCCCAGCCAGAGCAGCAGCGAACCGGCACGCAGGAAGCAACAACGGCCGGCCAGCCCATCCGCGGAGCCTGATCCCTCGCTGCTTCAAACCACTGCCGCCCCCTCGCCCACCGAATCAACCGTCACCGCTCAAGCGGTTTCCAGCGAACGGCAGGAATCGCTCGATGGCTAAACAAACAAGTTCACCGTCGACCAAACGCCGCTTGCAAAACGATGCTCCAGTAGCTGGCAGATCCACCTCCAGCGTGCCAATCAACCAACCGGTCTCGGAACCTCCCTCATCAAAGACACTCTCCCGCGTTCCCAGGCAACTCGGCAGCGGAGTCTCAATCGCCAGCAGCTCCGCCCCCAGTCCCGATGACAGTCAGTGGGCACGTCCCATTGACCATGTCGCCTTTCGCCCGCGCGCAAGCGCAACCATTGCGGGCATGCTGACGATTTTCTTGGCGATCTGGTTTTCTTCGCTCACAAGTGACTCCCCCACGGCAATCATCGTGGTCGCTGCGGCCAGCTGTTTCTTGGTGGGCACCATCACGATCGTGCACAATCTGCTTCGCTGGGAGAATGCTGAAAGCGTTTACGAGAAGGAACGTTCGGCAGCCGAGATCTGGCACAGTAAATTTTTGCGTTTGTATTCGCAGTGGGAACGCACGACATCCGTCCTGTCCCACATGACTGACGGCATTATCATGCTGTCTCCAGAGCTGAACATCGTTTTGATCAATGAAGCCGCCAGGCACTTGCTCGCGCTGCCAAGTGATCGGACATATCTGGGACGGAAGTTCTCTGAAATCATTCGCATTCCTGAAATCATCCGCGCTGTCAAGCAAACCGATGCCGACAGTACAGCGGCAGGAATCAATGTTGAAATCGTTGACGGGCACACCGTTCGCCCCATCGCGGTCCGCATCAATCCGATGGGCACCATTGATCGGCCTCACATGTTGCTGGTTCTCAATGACGAAACCGAACGCCAACGCTTGGAGGCGATTCGGCGCGAGTTTATCGCCAACGTTTCGCACGAATTGAAAACTCCCCTTGCCGCGATCAAGGGTTACGCCGAAACGGTTGAATTGGCGATCGAAGACGACCCTGAAGCCGCCATTCACTTTATCAGTCAAATCGATGATCAGTGCCGACGACTCGAAGCCTTGATCGCCGACATGATGAAACTGGCCCGCGCACAATCAGGGCCCGACACGCTGCGGATTCGCTCCATTGATCTCCATGAGATTATCCGCCAAGCAATGAACACCTTCCTGCCGGTCGCCGCAGCGAAGGAAATTGAATTGAGCGTCACCAGGCAAGCCAGCACCGACGACGACACTGAGAAAAGCCGCTGCATGGTGACCGGTGACGAAGAGGCGCTGCTGACAATCACGCAAAATCTGGTCAGCAATGCCATCCGACACACACCGCAAAACGGCCAGATCGCGATTCACTGCTACCCCGATGACAAGGGCGTTGTGCTAGCGGTAGAGGACAACGGCGTGGGCATTGCGCCTGAATATCAAGAACGTATCTTTGAACGCTTCTACCGAGTTGAGAACACACGAAAAACCCACGATGGTGGGACGGGCATTGGCCTTTCAATCGTGAAAAACCTCGTACGAGCCCTTAACGGAAACATTCAAGTCATTAGCAGCCCCGGCCAGGGAGCTCGATTCGAAGTCTGGCTCCCTTCACCATCCACCTAGGGGGGTCGCCTTCATAAAAGTTTAATGGCAAGAACTCCCCTGACGGCCTACACAATTCTGCGAAATAGAGCAGGATGTTGTACAACACTCTTGGTGGATTATCGAAAGGAATTGGAGTTTGTCCCAGAGAGGTTGCAGCGAAACACTTTCCATCGCGAATGCCGCTCTGTCCCTCAACACGATCAAAACAGAATGTCCAGCACAAAAGTATTGGTGGTTGAAGACTACAGCCCATTGGCTGAGAGTTTGGAATATCAATTGAAACGTGCCGGCTACGAAGTCTATCGAGCCAGCGACGGTCGCGACGGCGTCGACCAAGCGAAACTCTATCTTCCAGACTTGGTGGTCCTCGATGTCGACTTGCCAATCCTCAATGGCGTCGAAGTCTGCAAACAACTGCGTGCCGATCCTAAGACTCGCGAAGCATTGATTTTGATGCTCACCGCGATGGGTGAAGAGTCCGATCAAGTGGTCGGTTTTGCCGTCGGCGCTGACGACTATGTTGTCAAACCGGTCGAAAGCTACAAGGTTCTGCTGCAGCGCATCAAAGCCATGCTCCGTCGTCGCGAACCCGTCTTGGATGACCATGAAGCGGTCAGCCACCAAAACATCACCGTTGATCGCCGTCGCTTTGTCGTCACCATCGACGAAACACCAATGAAGCTGACCAAGAGCGAGTTTCGCTTGCTCGACACGCTGATCCGACAACCCGGTCGCGCCTTTGGACGCAGTGAACTCGTTGACGCCGCGTTGGGTGAAGACACCATCGTCTTGGACCGAACCATCGACGTTCACGTGCGAGCACTGCGAAAGAAAATGGGTGAGTCCGCCGATCTGATCGAAACGGTGCGCGGAGTGGGATACCGATTCAAAGAGTAATCGAGTCACAACCCACCCATCGCGGGACGCTAGCCATCTGTTGCGTTCCAGATTGCAACCCAATCCTCGCAGGACTGTCCCCAACCTCGGCCACTTCGAAGCACATTCCATTCGGGGACACAGTCGTAACACCAACGAGCAAGGTGTTACGATCCAGCCAACGGTCGCTTCAACCGGCTAGCCCCTAGGCCGGTAACATGCAAGCCCCGCAGAGCTTGCACAAGTCCTACGTGCAGAGGGATCCGATTCAGGGTGTTGATCCGACGGGGTTGGTTCTTGAGTGCGCTACAGGGAATTCATATTTCTGTAAAGTTGGACGTGCCGTCCACTTAATAAGCCATCAACCGAGTCCTGAAGCGGAGACGGATTTTGAGCCTTGATGGGTTGCCTGGTTTCACTTGGGTGCCCAAGGCATTTTTGACTGGGCGGCTGGGTTAGAGAGGCCCGCTAGATCGACGGCTTGGCAGTGTGTTGACGCGGTGAGAGCGCGTTTGATTGGCTTGGTGGATTGAAATGGCTTGACCAACAACCGACCAATCCGGCGTCTGATGTAACGCTCGATAAGGTGCTTGCTTGCGTTCTGATCGGGCTTGCCAAGACCCTTTGTAGAACACCTTCGGCGTTCGGAGAGGGTGTGCATGGGGCCTGTCCCCAGGGTGCGCTGCGCGACCCTGGGCTATGGGGTAGAACACCTTCGGCGTTCGGAACTCTGGATACGATTGTGAAAGCCACCGCCTTGGATTTGGCAGGTTGCTTGGGCGTTTCTCTGATGATGTGATTCTAAGGAACGTCAGGCTGGCCTGCCGAACGCCGTAGGTGTTCCATTTTCACTGCCCAAGGTCGCGAAGCGCACCTTGGGTCATTGCAACCATCAAACCTCCGAACGCCGTAGGTGTTCTACATGCCGCTTGGGGCACACCGACCGGAGAGCAAATGTTCTCTGCTGCACAAGGATACTTCGGGGACAAGGATACTTCGGGGACAAGGATACTTCGGGGACAGTCCCGGAGGATGATCGGGATTCCCTCCTTCGTGCTCATCGTGTCCTTCGTGGTTCATTCTCGGTTTTGCGACGATTGCCGGTTTCGGTGGACTGTCCCCGGCAGATTATCAGCGTTTGCATGGCCAGCGGCGCTGGTGTCAGTTTTCTAGTGCAAGGGTTTGGGCGAGAAGCCTTGTACTTGCTTGTGTTCTCATGGGCTTACCAGCTCCATTTGTAGAACACCTACGGCGTTCGGAAATCCTGTGCCTGGGGCCTGTCCCCAGGGTGCGCTGCGCGACCCTGGGCTATGGGGTAGAACACCTTCGGCGTTCAGGCATTCGGACCGAACTGGCATTCAAGACCGGGGACAGTCCCAGTCCAATGAGCCCCGACGCTGAGCCAGCGCGGCAATGACCACTGGAGGAGGGTGCGTGCTTGGGACTGCAGAGTCCGGGGACTTCAGCGGCCATGACTTCGCAGATCATCTCCCGCAATTGGCCTCGCAAAAAATCACGAAAGACTATGCCGGTTTCGGATGCAGAAACTTGCCCAAGAGATTGTAAAAGACTAACTTCGTTCATGGATGGTCTCCCCGTCGGTTGCACCCGACGTAAATTGAGAAATGGCGAAAGGCAGTATCCTGCCTTCCGGGAGACCATCCTTCAACTTTTAACAATCAGCGGGACACTTCCTCACGCTGCCCCCATGCTTCACGCTCGTCGTACAAGAGACGGAATGTTCGACGTCTTGAATCGGGAACACTAATAGGCACTCATTTCCACTAATTGATCAGTGTTGATAAGTGCTGATTAGCGTTCTCCCTTTCCAGCAATTGCCTCCATTCGCATTCGAGGCAGTGGACTTGACTTAACAAGCCATCAACCGAGTTCTGAAGTGGGGACGGAGTCTGAGCCCTGATGGGTCGCCTGGTTTGACTTGGGTTTCCAAGGCGTGTTTGATTGGGCGGCTTTGTTAGAAAGGCCGTGCGTTTGACGCCGTGGCGATGTGTTGACGCAGTAAGAGTGCGTTTGATTGGCCCGGTGGATTAATCGCTTGGTTTTGATGGCTTTGGAGTCAGTAAAGACAAACCGCTCGCCGGATCGAGTTTGAACGGCTCGATTTCCTGCTCATCAGTCGTGGCCCCGTTGTTATTGATCATGGTGGTGGCCGCTCCTGGTTGGCAGGCCGCAGCTCGTCGAGCAATTCCATCGTCTATCGCGACCTCCGCCTCCGTGCTCTTCGCGTCCTTCGTGGTTTATCCCCGCTTCCACTACGATTGCCGTGGGTCGCAAGTTTTTGGTGGAATCCGTTACCGGGGACACTCCCGCACGACCGCTCGATTTGACGAATCGCAAGCGCCATTCCACTGCCAATGGAACGATTGATCGACGAGCGTTCCCGCGTTGGCTCAAAAGCCTGAACTCGAAAAATTGAAACACAGAGGAACAGAGGTCACGGAGGAAACTCTGTGATCTCTGTGTTTTCCTTCTCCCTGATCTGTGACAGGATCAACGGTTGGCTGGCGAAGCTTCAGCGGGCATCACCAAAGAGCACGACAATGCAAGTGATGCTTGCAGAGAATAGAAATCAGCCCACAGTACCAGCCACCCGCTCGGGAAGCCGACAGCGCTCGCGGCCCATGAAAACCGGCTCATCAAACGCTCACCTCACCACCATCCCCTAGAACCCAGAAAACCGCCTATCGAAACAAACAGCCAGCAATGCCCTTCGCATCGCCAACCAAAAGCACGTCCATCAGCAAAAAGGGAAACGCATCACTTTGTCCCCCACGCCCTAATCGTTTGGGTGTCCAGTATTGCCGCCGTCGCACTCTGCAGCTTCAGGCAGGCTTGCGATTCTCTGCTCACTGCCCAACGGGCAGGTGCTGGTGGAAGTAATCCGTCACAGCCTTCATCAAGTGCGGCCTCGTGTTTGCTCGTTCACTGATCGAGTGACTGCGACCGGGATAGATCAGCATTTCAAACTGCTTATCCTGGGCGATCAGCTCGTTGATCAGCAACTCTGTGGCTTGATAATGCACGTTATCGTCCGCCGTCCCATGGATCAGCAATAGTTTGCCTTTGAAACCTTCCACGAAGTGGATGGCTGATCCTGTGCGATAGCCATCAACATTTTTGGCGGGTGTACTCATGTAGCGTTCTTCGTAGATCGTGTCGTAGTAGGCCAGATTGGCCACCGGGGCGATCGAAACACCACAGCTGTAAAGATCTGGGTAGCGAAACATCGCGTGCAGGGTGCTGGTTCCACCACCGCTCCATCCCCACATTCCAACGCGTTTGGCATCGATAAAGGGATAGTCCTTTAACAACTGCTTGGCTGCGGCCGCTTGGTCGTTGGGCCCCAACGTGGCCAGCAGCTTGTAGACGCTTTTGCGAAATGCATTGCCACGTGGTGTGTCGGTTCCGCGGTTGTCGATGCTGACGACAATGTACCCCTGCTGCGCCAACATGCGATGCCACATTGCCGACGAACCACCCCATCGATTGACAACCGTTGAACCGGCTGGTTCGCCATAGACGTGGACCAACAAGGGGTACTTTTTTTCGGAATCCAAATCACCGGGCGTCATCATCCAGGCGTTCAACTTGACATCACCGAGATCGACTTGGATGAACTTGGTATTGACTGGGTCCAGCTTCTTGATTGCTTGCTTCAGCGCCGCGTTGTCTTCCAACACGCGTATGGTCCGGTGATTGGGCAACGAAATCACTTCGGTCACCGTCGGCGTGTCGACGTTACTGAATTGATGAATCGCGTATTTGCCATCGGGTGAAATCTGGTAGCGATGTGAACCGACGTCTTCACTGGGGGTGACACGGCGTGCTTTGCCCGTGACCGAATCGATGGCATAAAGATAACGTTCGGTGGCATTCTCTGGAGACGCAATGACGTAAAACGTGCGAGCATCGGACTGCAATTCGGTCGGGTAGATCCAATCGACAATATCAAATTCGTTCTTGCCGATCGATTCGACTTTGGATTGACCACTGGCGATGTTCACATGTGTCAGTTGCCGCCAACCGGTCCGATCGCTCAAAACGTAAAGGCTTTCTGCATTGGAGGAAAACAGCAGTTGATCGCGCAGATCGATCCAGCGATCATCCTTGTCCACATAGATCAAGCGTTTGGTTTCTGAATCGAAGTTCACCAAGTAAAAGGACTCTTCGTTTTGATCACGATTCATGCGGCGAACCAATAGTTCACCGGTTGAATCAATCCAATGGATCCGCGGAAGATAGTTTTCGCGAGGGTCACCAGAGAACTCAATCTCCTGCACATTTCCGCCTTTGATGTTTTGCACCAAGACGCGAACATCACTGTTGGTCGTTCCCGCTTTGGGATAAGCAAACACCTTATTCTTTGGGTACAACGAATCGGTGTTGTTGATCATGGTAAAGCGTCCAACCTGACTGGTGTCGAACCGCCAATACGCGATTCGTTTTCCATCGGGGCTGAAACGAAAACCATCACGCAACGTGAACTCCTCTTCGTAAACCCAGTCGCTCATCCCATACAGCACCTTGTCGCTCTCACGCTGGGTCAGTTGCTTGGTGCTGCCGCTGTCCAGATCCTGCAGATACAAGTTTCCATCAAAGACATAACCAACAGACTTTCCGGTGGGGGAGAACTTGGCATACATCAACGACGATGCCGGATGCTGTTGACCGATCTGGGTCAACTGCCCACGACTGCGATCAAACACCCAGTAGTCCCCACGGGTGTTCTGTCTCCACACGCGAACCGATTTCGTAAAGATCAAGACCTTGTTGAAATCCTTCGACCATTGGTAGGCCTGGATCGACAATGGATCGGAAGCCTGTGCGGGAATCAAATGTTCGGCGGCAACCAGGACCTCTGTCTGACCGGTCTTGGCGTCCACTCGCACAATGTCCTGGCCACCTTTGGAACCGCGTTTCAGTTCGGTGTAAGCGGCCTGTTCACCGGCACTTGCTGGCAACCAGTTGCCGCCAGCCGAACGCGAAGAGAACTCCGACGACCGATAGATGCGATCGAGTGTCAGTTTGCCATCGTCCGCCGATTTTTTTGCTGTTTTTTTTGCTGACTCATTGCCAAAGACAAGGGCATTGCCATCGCCCAGCAAACAGACAGGCGACAGCAGAATCCCGACAAAGAAAACGGCAAACAACAAACGTAGTGAGAGAATTCGATGATGCATTGGACCTAAGCTGAACAACAAAAGCGTAAGACGACGATGAGACGACGCTGGTGCGTCAGATTGTAGTCCATGACCTAGCATCGCTGAGCGCATTTCCATCCCACGAACTGGCAGATTGATCTAATCCAATGCTGGCAGAAGCTCCCGCAACCCCAGGGGGCAGGGCAGTGGTTTTCGCACAAAACAAGAGGACGTCACTGAAGGACGCGTCACCGGCTAGGCAGCTCGATGGTTTGGAGTCTGCGTCTCGCCAGGATCCGTTTCAGCTGCGGGAGTTTGGCCGGCCACCGCGACGCTGGATTCAACCTGCCAGTCTCTGACCGTTAGCGGCATCTGATGTGCTTCGCTAGGGCTCATTTTGTCAAACAGATTGCCCAGCATGCGATCACTCAAGCAAACGTAGCCCCACAATAAACCGGCAACGCACCCACCGAGCACGTCACTGGGAAAATGCGCTCCGCTTGCCATGCGTTGTAACGCTGTGCCACAGGTGATCATTGCAAATAAGATTCGTCCGCGGGGAAAGATAAACCACAGCCCAACGGCAATCGCCGTAGCCGTGGCAACATTGCCACTGGGAAACGAACGCGTGCTGGCATCGAAAGCAGCAATCTGGGACAGGGAGTAATCAAATTTCCAGATCCAAGCAGCATCCATGGAGGCAACATCAAGATTGATGCCGCTCGGTCGCGGACGCAGTGCGAACATCTTCGCCAACGTGGCCAGTGCACCTGCCCCCAATGCCATCACGGCCAGCCGAGGTAAGTGCCAACGACATTGTGGTGCCATCAGGAAGATCGCAAACAGAATCAGGACGACTCCGCTGCCATCAGAGAACACTCGCATCAGATCCAAACCGCCGCGTAGATCTCTAGAGATCGGATCACCATCAAACCATCGCGCCACCGAGACATCCAGCAAGGTGGCCATGGGAATCAACAATAGCACCATCATGGCCAACCAAAGCAACGCTCGCAGCCGAAAGATCTCTCCATCGGGCAAATACAAACGACCGTTAATCGAACGCAATGATTGGGGTGTTTTCGTGGCGGACATTCCCGGGACTCACAAGTGGTCGATCCGCTCGCAACCCACCTGGGCGACAAGCAACATGCGACGGCAAGCAAATTAGACCGAACGGCTGATTGCCCAACTTGTGTGGGCACATCGACAGGCAAGCAGTGCGTGAAACCAAATGCGTGAAACTCATTGGAGCGGCTCGCATTTCAATCGCCTGTAGCCAGACACTAGCGAAATCGCGGCAGCCAGCGGAAGACAGCTTTCAAACTTCACCGCTGGCAAGGTCAGCCATTTTTTCGGATCAAGCATTTTCGGTCAACTTTAACGATTAGGACGACGATAACAGTTCCGACACAGATGTACTGGAGCATGCGCAAGCGATCGTGGGAGGCACCAAACTCCCAGCATGGCCGCCGTCGTGCTTTGTGGGCAAACCCTCCTGAATCACGGAATGATTAAGATGTTGCGGCTACAAACTCTGCTTCCATTGGCGTTGTTGGCAATCATGCTGACCGGTTGCGTTGGACCTCGCGGCCGAAGTTTGGTTGGGCGAAGTTTGGTTGGCCGGGGTGGCTGCGATAGCCTCTGTGATGCACAGCCCGGCTGCACCAGCTGCGCGGACAACAAAGCCTGCCTCGGCTGTGGTGATCTGTACGTCGATCCTTGGATCAACGAACCGGCGGACTGCCAAGATCCTTGTGATCAGTGTGGCAACTACAACGGCCAAAGCTGCGGCAAATGCAGAGGCGTTTTTGGCGGCGTGTGCGGTTTGTGGGGCATTTACTGCGGCCACTGCAAGACACCAAACATCCACGCTTCGGATCGTCGCTTCTCCGGCCCTTGTGGCGGTTGCCTGAGCGGATGTCACGAGTGTCGTCCAGAACCAGCCTGTGGTTGCGATGGGCCTTGCTCCTGTGATGGTCTGGGGGCACCGGTGTGTGGGATCGAGCCGGCCTGTGGCTGTGAAGGAGCTTGCTCTTGCGGTCTTGAACCACTCTGCGGCACCGAACCGATCTGCGGACTGGAGCCGGTTTGTGGCTGCGAAGGCCCCTGTGGGTGCGGCGCTGCCGGCCCCGGTTGTGGACTGGAACCCGCCTGCGGCTGTGAAGGGAGTTGCAACTGCGGGTCACCTTCACTGGTGCCCGGTTCGCACATTCACAACGTCCCCATGCAGAGCGCCCCACCGACTCCTTCGGCACTCCCATCTCCACAGCCGGTCCCTTCGAACTCAAGCAGTCGAATGTTCACCCCACGTTCGAACACCAGCTACAGCGCCCAACGCCGCAGCTATCAGCCTCGCGGTGGGTTGCTAGAAAGCATCCAGCGTTGATCGCTGAAGTGAACTGCCCCCGAGCCTAATCGCTTGGTGTAAACTGTTGGCCAACGCCTTTGTCAGTCACTGACGAAGGCGTTTGCGAATTTCTCGCACAGTTTATTTGTCCCGCCAACGGTTTTCATTGATGAACAGTTTGCTCGTCCACCGGATCAAAGCTTCACATTCACTGCGTCTCGCGATTCTCTTCTTTGTCGCTGCTTGCTTGTTGGTTGGCACCGCCAGTCAAGCCCAAGCTGCCAAGCCAAATATCGTGTTCATCTTGGTGGATGACATGGGCTATGGTGACCCCGGTTGTTTTAACCCGGAAAGCAAGATTCCGACGCCGAACATCGATGGTTTGGCGGCTGCGGGGATGCGTTTCACCGACGCTCATGCCTCTGGCCCACTTTGCCACATGTCCCGATACGGCTTGATGACTGGCCGCTATCCGTTTCGAACTGATGTTGGCAAGTGGCCCAAGCAAGCTCTCATTGGACCAAACGAAGTCACGTTACCGTCCTTGCTTCGCGATCAAGGCTACGACACGGCCATGGTCGGCAAGTGGCACCTAGGCTTCAACGAAAAGGGATACGACAAACCACTCAAAGGTGGACCGGTTGACGTTGGCTTTGACTCATTCTTTGGCATTCGGGCTTCGACCGATATCCCGCCCTACTTTTACATTCGAAACGATCAAGCTGTCGATCCGCCTACCGTTCCGATCGAAGCACGCTCAACGGCAGGCTGGTCGCCAATTCAAGGCGCGTTCTCGCGTGCCGGAAAAATCGCTCCCGATCTAAAGCTGAAAGATGTGCTGCCGAAATTCACCGCCGAGGCCTGCCAAGTCATTCGCTCACACGCTGGCAATGAAAAGCCGCTGATGCTGTATCTGGCCTACCCGGCACCGCACACGCCGTGGCTTCCCAGCAAGCAGTTTGCCAGCAAAAGCGGCGCTGGTCTATATGGTGACTTTGCCATGATGGTTGATGATCAAATCGGCCAAGTACTCAAGACACTTGATGACACCGGGCTCAGCCAAGACACTCTGGTGGTCTTCACCAGCGACAACGGCCCGGTTTGGTACGAGCAAGATGTACAGCGTTTTAACCACGACAGCTCTGGCGGCCTACGTGGCATGAAAGCCGACGCCTGGGAATGCGGCCACCGCATGCCAATGGTGATCCGCTGGCCCGGTGTGGTCAAAGCAGGTGCGTCCAGCAATCGCTTGGTTAGCTTTGTCGATTTCCTAGCGACCCTAGATGAGCTGGTCGAAGCAAACATCTACCGCAACGCCGAAGCGATGGCCAACGATGTTGGCCCCGATAGTTTTAGCTTTCTCAGTGAATTGACCGGCAAGCCATCCAATGCACCAAAGCGTCAATCACTGGCCCTACGCAGCGGCAGAAGGCACATGACCATCCGCCGTGGATCTTGGAAATGGATCGAAGGCCTGGGCTCCGGTGGCTTTTCAAAATCGCCCAAGCCCTCCAAGACCGATCCAAAAGCCAACATCGATCGACTCAGCAGCATCGGTCAGCTGTATAACTTAGAAGCCGATTTAGGTGAAACCAAAAACGTCGCTGATCAGCACGCTCGCCTGGTGACCGAGCTCCGCGAACTGGTTCACCAAATTGAACACAATCCTCGCAGTCGCTAAAGCATTTCGTCGCAGTCCGCTAGCCGTGCTGGCATGAAGCGCGGCTAGCGCTCAGTGATGGTGCCAAGCGAGGCAACTGCCCGAGCGCGTTTAGCGTTGCTTGAACATCGGGCTCATCACGATCGCCTCGATCACCTGACGGGTTGGATAATCTTCTGATTCCAGCGGCTTGAGCAAGGCATCGATCTCAATGCGATCGGTAGGCTCCATGCGGCGTCCCAAGGCGTAAGCCATCATCTTGCTGGTGAACGCACGCACGAAGAATCCCTTTCGCTGAAGCAGCAATTGCTTCAATTCATTCAGGTCAGCAAACTCGCTGCCATTTGGCAACTGCCCCGAAGGATCAACGTTAACATTCCGTCCGTACGAAGATCGCATCGCACCGATGGGGTCAAAACATTCCATCGCAAAACCAAGCGGATCGATCTTGCGATGACATCCCGCGCAGGCCTCGCTGGCGCGATGCTTTTGCAACAGATCACGCACCGACTTGGCACCACGAACGTCAGGATCGATTGCCGGCACATCATCCGGCGGACTCGGCGCCGGTGTGCCCAGAATGTTTTCCAGCATCCACACTCCGCGAACCACGGGCGAGGTTTCAATCCCGTTGGCAGAGACTGTCAGCACGCTTGCTTGCCCCAGCAAGCCACCGCGCCGGCCATCAGAGAATTGAAAACGACGAAGCTCCGCTGGCGACTGCGTCCCAAACTGTTCCTGAACTCGATACAAACGTGCCAAATCACGATTGATAAAGGAGTAGTCTGCACTCAACCAACGATCAACGGGAACATTGTCAGCGATCAGATGCCGCATGAACGCATGCGTCTCGGCTCGCATATCGGCTTCCAAGGAAGATGCATAGTACATCCAAAAGCTGCCCCGATCAGGAGGCATTCCACCGAGTTCCGACAAGCCCAACCAAGCATCAGTGAAGCCCGTGATCATCGCATCACTTCGCTCGCTGGCCAGCAATCGCCGTGTCTGTTGCAACAACGCTTTGTCATCCAAACGACCTTGATCGGCCAGCGACCGCAGTTCTGAATCTGGCATCGATCCGGTCAGGAAATACGCTAAACGAGCGGCCAGTGCGTGCTGTGAAATCTGCTCCGATTCAGAATCGCAATCAGGATCCAAGTACAAAAAACTGGGCGAACAGAGAACGGCCTTGACGGTGTCCTTGAAGGCCTGAAACATCGAGTGTCCCGTTTTCACGCGCCGCTGGTAAACTCGACCCAGCGTTGCGTATTCGCGGTCCGTGATCGGACGTCGATAGGCCTTGCTGGCGAATTGCCTGATCAACTGCCCTGCGTCATCAGCACGAAACTCTCCACTGGGAATGATCGCGGCGACACTGGCGGTTGGCCAGTCCTCGACCAGGGGCCCTTTGATGGTGATCTCATGGATCCGAATCTGCGGGACCTTGCCATGTTTTAACATCGCATTTCGATTGGCAACGATCCCTTTGCCTGCACGCACCGATTCGGGCAACGTTTTGTTATAGATGCGATGCAGTCGACCATGTAAACCTCGAACCGCGTTCAAGCCGTTTTCAAACGTGAACCGGGGCGTAAACCCTTGATCCAAGTGCACGCGAAACGTGTACCACTGCAACTGATCATCAGCGACTTCGACCTCCGCCAACAAGGGCTGCAAAGACTGGAGGTTGTGTAGGCTGCCGAGCTCCAGCTTGCCAGGCCGAATCCCCATTCGAAACGGCTGAGACAGATCGATCTGCAAATCGGATTCTTTGTACGGTGTGTCTCGATGCAGTGCCTGAGCTTGCACGCGAATCTCATAGACTCCATCATGCGGCACGCCGTGTTCAAAATCATGAATCGCCCCATAAGCCCCCTCGGGCTTGTCTGCTAGCGGAGCATCGTACAGACACATGTACTGAAAGTCGAAAGCCTTGCGATGGGCACCATCAAGTTCAGGTTGTTGACGAAAGTGACCACGAAACTGCCAGCTTTGCTGCTGCGGTGGCTCGGTTGCAGACAACGCCTTTTCGACCAACTGATCAGCAGCATCCAAGTACTGATCGAGCAAGTAGCCCGAGGTCACTAAAGTGTCACCCACATTATCCAAATGCTGCACCTTGCGTTCGGCCGGAAAAGCGATGGTGGGGTCGACCATGCGAAGATCCAATGCCAGCAGATCGCGAACGGTGGCCAAGTATTCGCGTCGGGTCAATCGGCGCAAGACCGTTTGTCCGCCCGTGCTGTCGAGCTGGGATTGCAACTGCACCATTTGCGCGCTCAAGTCGTCGATCAACTCAGCTCGCTCGCCTGCCGCCGGCTGCTCGGCATCTGGCGGCGGCATGTCCTGCAACGCCAACTGATCGACCATTTCCTGCAACGCGATCAGCGTGTCTAAATGGGGCTTGCGAGGATCAAAGTCCGAAAAGGTACGCTGGCCACTTGGATCATCGTCGTGGTGACAATCCACACAGTATTGATTGACAAAGTCAACGATGCGTTTCTCGTCGGCCCTAGCACTCAGCGACCAACAGGCCATCAAGCAAGCCAACAGGTAGGCTTTGGAACTGGAAAGCAACATGATGTTTTTCAACCGACCATCTCCAATCCGCGCAACGTGCCTGTCCCGGTTTGGAACTCATCGACGGGCAACCCAAAACGCTGCAACATGGACACGAACAGATTATTCATCGGTGGTGTGTCCTTGGCATTGCGATCAAACCCTAATTGCCCCAGGTGCTTGAACCCTCCGCCGGCCAAAATCACAGGCAGATTGACATTGGTGTGCGTGTTGGCGTCTCCCATGCCGCTACCAAACAGCACCGAAGTCTGCTCCAACAGGTTGGTCTCGCCGATTTGAGACGCACGCAACTTTTCCAGGAACCTGGCAAAGTGCTCCACTTGATAGGCTTCGATGGTTTTCAACGCATCGATCGATTCTTGCCGTTTGCCATGATGGGACAGACTGTGGTAGCCCGCTTTAAAACCAAAGTCGCGTGCTTCAAAGTCACCACCGATCTCCAAGGTTGCGATTCGCGTCGAATCGGTTTGCAACGCCAAGACCATCAGATCATAAAGAATCGGCAGGTCATCAACCATGTTCGTGTTCTTTGGTTTTCCCAACGGTGCTTCTGGCTTGGGGACATCAACCCACCGCCGCGTGTTGACGAGTCGCTTTTCAACCTCTCGAATCGACGAGAAATACTCCTCCAACTTTTGGCGATCTTGTGGATTGAGTTCCTTGGCGATACTTTTCGCATCCTCGCCTACAGAATCAAGAATCGAATTCTTCAAGCGAAATCGATCTGCTGCTCGCGCTTTGTCTTTTTCAGCAACACCGATGAAGAGTTTTTCGAATAGTTGCGCAGGGCCAGTGATTGGCGGCACTCGCGTCCCTGTTCGAGTCCACGACATTTGGCACCCGCCATGGATTCCCGTTTCACTGCCAATGGTCAAACTATCAAATCGATTGAAGCCACTGACCTTCTCAGCTGCATACTGATCCAGCGTCATGTTCGCCAGCGGCATCGATTTGGCATCCACGCTTCGCACACCGGAGAGAAATGCATGGATCGAAAAGTGACCGCCGGTCAAACCGTGATCCAAACCGTGAATCACGGTGAAGTCTCCGCGATGTGCGTCCAGCGTCTTGAGCGTGGATGACAATTCCATCGTCCGACTCTGGTCGGTCCCAAACTGATCGGCTGCTGGTGCTTGCGGCCAAAAGGCTCCAGGGTAGAAACCGAGCATGTTGCCAACGCAAACCATCCGCCGTGCATGAGCGTCGTCCGGTGATGTTTTTGCTTCGGATGCTTTCGCCTGCCGCCATGATTCCAACGACGGCAAGGCAATCGAAATCCCAGCCGCACGCAAGAGTGTTCGCCGAGCCAGCGGAGGTCGTTTCAGAGATTGAGTCATTCGAAATGAGCCTTAAGGGAGGAACGTCCGTCGGCAGACTGAACCAGCGATGCGCCAAAAAAAGCGAAGCGACGACTTGCTTGCGAAACACGCAATCAGGGCAGTCGATCATTGAGGCGAGATTCAAAAAGTTGAACCCCATCAGTATAGCAGCAATCACCGCAATTCATAGATTCCCAAGCCATCGCGGTACCCGACGCAGCTGCAGAAGACGCCGACCGTCCAACTTGAATCCATGCGTCCGATCGCAACCGTCGTCCACCAGGGATCGCACTGACGGTTGCAACTGCGGATTTCGGTTCATTTGATTTTTTTCAGACTCAGCATGGGGCTGTCGGACAAGACCTACGGAATCCAATTGCAAACGGACATTGGTGAAATAGGTTTCAATCATCCAATCCTGCCGGAGATCAGATCCATGTCTGCCCACCCTTCATTGCTTTGGCGAGCGTTCACGTCCCTGACCTTCGTCGTGATCGCCTGCAGTTTCGGCACAGTTGCGATTGCTCAAAACACCGACCGACCGGAACTTCCCCACGGCCCACTGAGGCAAACGATTCTGCTTGGTGAGACACTGGTCCGCCAAACCGACACCCATCCGTTGACTCGGGAGTTTGTTGGCAATTCACTGCAATGCAGTTCATGTCATCTTGATGGCGGTCAACATCCCCAGGCAGCAACATTCATTGGCGTTGCAGCAGCCTATCCAGCCTGGGCGCCGCGTGAACAAAAAGTCATCACATTAGAAGATCGCATCTTGAATTGTTTCCTACGCAGCCAAAATGGAACACGGCCTGCTGCGGGAAGCGAACCTTCGGTGGCGATTGCGGCCTACATCACTTGGCTTTCTGAGGGCACCAAGCTGAAAATGAACGCCAAGCAATCCCTGGGCCCTCATCACATCACGATGCTCACCTCCCCCAAACTGCCCGCTAGTATCGATCGCGGCAAACAGCTTTATGCTGATCGCTGCCAAGACTGCCACGCAGACAATGGCTCTGGCACAGACGATGGCCCCGCAGTGTGGGGTGATGAATCCTATAACGACGGGGCGGGGCTGGCTAAAGTCCCGAAACTGGCATCGTGGCTGAAGGTCGCAATGCCACCTGATGAAGCGGACCTGTCGGTGCAAGCATCCTTTGATCTGGCGGCCTATCTGAACTCGCACCCGCGCCCGCATTTTGAGCCGCCTGCGCTCTCTGTCCCCCACATTGAAACGCCCGCAGCTCAATGAAACCTGTTGCAACGCTCGGGTAATTCAAACTGAGTTTAACGGTTATCAATAGGGTTCTTGAAATGCGACCTGTACAGCGCCGATGAATGAGCAGAGAGGCTAGCCACAACAACAGGGAACGCAGCCGAAGGGCTGCCACAACGAGGCACAACATGGATGGTCAGCGACCTAGCCAATTGGGAATCTGGCGTTTGGGGACGCGCATTGCGTCAACCGATTCGTACGCTTTGCATCACGCACAGCCCTGCGATGCCGCGGGTAGTCCGCGCTGGGATTACGTTGCGAAATCCGCCAAGTCCAGCGCCGCGGCCCCAGGAATCTCGCAAACGATCGCTCTGGGCGCGAGTCTCACGCATCCCAACCTGACACCCATTTTAGATGGCAGCTGCGCGGGCAACACAGCCTTTGCCGTCATGCCCTACATCGAAGGGCAAACGATGCAGTGGCATCTGGAACGTGGGGGCGATCAGCCACTTCCCGTTGCGCTGTGGCTGGTTCGGCAAACCTGCCAAGCCTTAGAAGCCATGCATGCCTCGGGCTGGATTCATCGTGACATCAAACCAGAAAACATCCTGGTGGGTAACAACGGTCACGTGACAGTCATTGACTACGCCTTCGCTTATCAGGGCGTCTTGCCCCAACAAGCCAACTTTCAAGGTACGGCACAGTATGCCGCACCGGAGATCCTGCAGAACGCATCCGCAGCATCTCCGGCCAGCGACGTGTTTGCAGCGGGACGCATTCTGTGGAATTGGCTCACCAAAATTCCGGCAGCAGAAGACTCCCTTCTGGTGCCTGTCTGCGCCTTGGTCGAACAGATGGTGCACGAAAACCAGCATCGAAGGATTGACGCCAGCGGCGCAGTGAGAGCATTGCTGAAGCTTGAAATCGACACGCTGGGTCAACACATCGTTCCCGAGCGACGTGCCGCTTAGTCACGTGATGTCAATGTTGAAGATTAGATCGCACCCAATTCGCAGGGTGCGTGCAAGTCATCCCGGATCTCAGTGCAGACGAAGAATAAGTGCGTGATTGCACGCACCAATCGACTCCACGTCGCATCGTTTCTGGGGCAGTGGTGCGTGCAAGCACTAATGAACTGCAAGTTGTCCCTGATCGCAGAGCAAACCAAAGGCATGCACCGTGGCGTGGCAAGGCGGCACCGGCCCACAATCCTCCAACGTCCCCGAAAACAACCCGAACCGCCTCTCGGAACAGAAACACGACGAAAACAATCGCGGTCTCCGCCTGGGGTTGTGAGGTGTGCAATCGCAGGGTGGTAGCGACAATCGATTGAGAACGCGACTATACTGCTGGTTTCCCCTGGCATCGTCACACCCCTCCATCGAAGCAAGCATTGTGAACGCCCATTCCCACTCCTTGGCTCAAACACGTCCTGTCATCCGTTTCCTGATCCCTGCGGCGATTGCCTGGTTTGGGTGGAGTCTGCTTGGCAGCCAAACGTTCGCTCAGGAATCCATTTTTGCTGCGGGCAGCAAGCCCGTTGAACTGATCAAAACGGGTGCCAAAGAGGGCCCAGCGTGGCATCCAGCCCACGGGCTTTTCAGTAGCGGAACAGAGGGCATCACGCTAACCAGCCCATCTGGATCGGCAAAACTCTTTCTGCCCGATGCTGGCACCAATGGACTCTTGATCGACAACGCAGGATCACTGTTGATGTGTCGCCAACAATTTCGCAACGTCGGCCGACTGGATCTAAACACCGGCAAGTTGACGGTTCTGACCAAAGACTATCAGGGCAAGCAATACAACACTCCGAACGACATCACCACGGATTCCAAAGGCAGAATCTATTTCTCCGATCCACGTTATGGCGACCGTCAGTCGATGGAGATGATCGATGCCGATGGGCGTTCCATTGAAGGCGTTTACCGAATTGACCTGGATGGGACGGTGACACGAATCATCACTCACCAAGTCGATCGGCCCAATGGAGTTCTCGTCTCGCCGGATGACAAGTACTTGTATGTTGCCGACAATCACAACAACACCGTTGGCGGAGCCCGCAAGCTCTTTCGATTTGACTTGGATGCTCAAGGCAATCCAATCGCTGACAGCCAGCGTCTGATCTTTGACTGGCACAGCGGACGCGGACCGGATGGGCTAACGATTGATACGCTGGGCCGCTTGTACGTCGCTGGTGGTCGCAACGTTGCCAAGCCGCCCTTTGAAACCGCTGATCAATTCTTGGGAGGTGTTTACGTGCTGTCCCCAGCAGGCAAGCTTCTGCAATTCCTGCCAATCAATCGAGATGAAGTGACCAATTGCACCTTCGGAGGTGATGACTTGAAAACCCTGTACATCACCGCCGGCGGCTCACTGTGGTCGATCCGCACTCATGCACCAGGCGTCAAGCCCAGCGGGCAATGATCTGGCGTGCCGAGATCCCAATCGGCTTGCGGGGGAAATCAGCGATGAATCCACGCTGTGAATCCACGCTGTGAATCCAAGCTGGCAATTCCGCAGATGCCAGATCGGGAACTATTTGGCGATCAAATAGAGGTGCGACTTGCTTCGCAAAACCATTTCGTGCCCCACGACAGCTGGCGAGGCCATGAAACCGTCACCAAGTTTTGACTTGGCAAGTTCTTCGTAGTCTTCGCTAGCCTTAAAAGTAAAGATTTCACCTTCGACATTGAAGGCATAGATCTTACCGCCCGCATAGATGGGTGACGCGGCAAAGGAACCACCAGCGCGTTTCTGCCACAACACGTCGCCTGTCTTGGCTTGGCGGGCGGAGAGCACTCCGTCGTCACTATTCATGTACAAAATGCCATCGATCAGGAGCTGAGATGATTTCTTGGCGACACCTTTTCGGCTAGACCAAGCGACATGGCTCTTGGTGATGTCCCCTTTCCCATCAGGACGAACCGCCACCATGGATCCCATTCCATTGGTGATAAAAACCAAGCCGTCACCGTAAACGGGCCGTGCAGAAGCGTTCATGCCACTGTGATAAACCGTCCACAGCGTTTCCCCGGTCTCTGGTGCGTAGGCGATGGTCGCCACTGCGCTGGGGCACACTAACTGCTCTTGGCCATCGACGGTGATCACATGCGCCGTGCAATAGGCCTTCATCTGATCGCCGTTGTCGGTGCCGTAGTTGATCTCTCGATCCTTCTTCCAAACCGTCTTGCCAGTCTTAGCATCCAACGCCACGACATATTGCACGTCAAATCCATCGTAAGCAACGAACAACTTTCCCTGATGCAGGATGGGCGATGAAGCTGGCCCGCGGTGATGATTGCACTCAAAATCGGTGCGACTCCAGATCGGTTCGGCAGTCTTCGCGTCCAGGCAAGCGGTCAAGTACTTGCCAAAGTGAACGTAAACGCGGTCGCCGTCGATCAGGGGCGTGGGCGTCGCGTAGCTATTCATTTTGTGACAGAAGTCGGGTTGCTCGTTGCGCACCAAGACTCGATCATGAATCACTTTTCCGCTGGCTTTGTCAACACACAGGACGGACATCTCGGTACCGTCTTCGGTTGCCGTGGTCAGCCAAATCTGATTCCCCCAAACGACCGGTGAGGACCACGCTTTTCCATGAATCGGTGTTTTCCAACGCACCACCGATTCGTCAATCGTCACGGGCAAATCCGCCTGATCGGCTCGCCCATCACCCGCCGGACCACGGTATTGCGGCCAGTGCTTTGAATCCGAATCAGCGGCCACGGAAACTGCAGCCAAGACAACACCAAAGATCAACGTACAAAGAGCTCGCATCGCAAGTTTCTTCTACAGGAGGGAAGGGCGGGGGAACGGCAAGTGAGTCCATGTCCATGCCAGCGATATCATAACAGACACTTCTGTTGCTCACAGCGGAGGCTCATCCAACACGCCAACAACAGAAAATGTTCGATCGCCGTCGGGGTAACCAACCGATCGGACGTTGCTCAAACCAAACAGTATAGTCAGTGACTCAGCCAACGAATGCCAGAACCGATCCTCCCAGCAGATCTCTGCACTCGCTCGGCAGGCCATCGCCAGCGATCGATCGCCCTGGCGGCCAGGAGCCACTTGCGACAGAGACAGGCCTGCAAAGAAACAGAGCAGGTGCAGAGGTTGATCTGAAAAAGAACGTTTTGACCGCACACGGCACACGGGGCGAAGACTCTGCGAAACATCAATGGCCGCCGCCAGCACTCGGCGTTTCGATTGCACTGCCGGTCGTCGCTTCAATCATCGCGGGTTTCTGAATGCCCGACACAACTGGTTGCTGAGAGGATGATGACGACTCCGGGGCCGAATCCCCAGCCATCGGGCCAACCGAGTGACCAGCCAGATGCCCAACCAGCGCATTGCATAGCAAGGGGAGACCGACCTGTAAGACTGGGAACCACAGTTTCTCCTCGTCATCGAAATCGAAGTCGATGTAATGCAAAGCGATCCATCCGGCAGCGCATCCCAAGGCCAGGATTGGCAAGGTCAGGTAATAACGCGCTCGGGTGTTCAGGCAATAAGAGATCGAACCTGCAAACCAGCCAAAGAGTGGCAACAGGACAAGCATCGCGATGGCTTGCCAGTCTTCCAATTCGAATCCAAGCTTGGGGATCAGAAAAAAGACGACTGCCGATAGCGCCGTGATGGCCATCAAGGCTCGCAGGGAGGCGACCGGCCGATGCTGGACCTGTTGGTTTGGCAAACTCCAACTCGGGATGCCGAACAACCAGATCGCAGCCGAGAGTAGCATGCCCAGAGAAAACGCCATGGTCAAAATCGCAATGAATAACATCCACTCGATTTCGTCGCCGACCGAATACTCCTCGCCGATCAGCGCCCACACTAAGCTGAACACGAATGTGACGACAAAATAGACACTCTGCCGCCACAGAACATGAATGCCCGAAGCGGTCAAAGCCGCGTAGGTTGACGTAAAAACCCCCGTCAACAAGCCCCAAAACGCCAACACAGCAAGGTCGTCATCACCAAACCAATGCACCATCGCATAGGTATAAAGTGAAGTTCCAAGGTAGAGAAGCACCAAGGCCACGATCACGCGCCAATTGAAAACCACCGTCCGGATGCCAAAATCCATCGCGTTGCCCCACCCTGGAAAATCTAGATTCGCTTGCCCGCAGAGAATCATTACAATATAGCGGTTGCCTGATCACACAGTGTGCACTGGATGCCACCGGTTGACGCAGAAGACGCCCGTTTCCGAATCCCAGTTTTTCTCCACTACAGCGTCCTACCATGCTCTATTTTCGTTGTCTATTTGCTGCCTGTGTAGCCTGTTGCGGCAACTGGATCATGCCAGCATCCGCCCAACAGATCGAGCAATCAGAGGCTGGCCCGGAGATCGAGATTCTGTCCAAAGGACGTCTGGATCAACCGCCGATTGAGTACCTGAAGACCCCGGGACAAAATCCGGTTTCTCGACTGCGCGACCAACTACGAGATGGATCAGTACAGCTTGATTACGAACCGCAGCAAGGTTACGTCAAATCGCTCTTGAAGCATTTACAGATCCCCATCGATTCTCAAATCCTGGTGTTCTCTAAAACCAGTTTGCAAGCGTTCCGAATCTCACCCAGTAACCCTCGTGCGTTTTACTTCAACGACGAAGTGGTCGTGGGCTGGATTCAAGGCAGCTCATTAGTGGAGATCGCAACCGCGGACCCTGAGCTTGGCGTGGCTTTTTACAGCATGCAAATGGGACGCAGGCCCTATCTCTCTCGCGAAAACAATCGCTGCCTCACCTGCCATGAAACCACCACCGGAGCCGGTAAGCACCCGGTGCACATGGTGCGCAGCGTCAGCACTCGTTCCAGCGGCAAGATCAATTTGCTATTGGACATGCATGACACTGACCACACCAGTCCGATCGAAGAGCGCTGGGGAGGCTGGTTTGTGACCGGCGATGCTGGCGGCATGCAGCACATGGGCAACTCGTTTCTTGAAAACGAAACCATGGTCGCCTTTGGCAAAGACTCCAGCGAGACGCTGCAATCTCAGTTTGACACCAGCCTGTGGCCGTCGCCCACCAGTGACTTGATCGCCCTGATGATTTTGGAGCATCAGATCGGCATGCAAAATCGCATGATCGAAGCTAACTATGCCGCCAAACGATTGACCGCCGGTTATCAGGTTGCCGAGG
The DNA here is from genome assembly GCA_007745635.1 of Stieleria bergensis. Taxonomy (GTDB): domain Bacteria; phylum Planctomycetota; class Planctomycetia; order Pirellulales; family Pirellulaceae; genus Stieleria; species Stieleria bergensis. The sequence goes on along the minus strand of CP036272.1, from coordinate 1,503,870 downwards.
ACGGCTCTGTTTCAACGCAAGAAGCGATCAACGAATACGCCTCGTCGATCGTTGACTACATGTTGTTCGCCGATGAGGTCCCACTGACAGCGTCAATCAAAGGATCCAGCAGCTTTACAGAAAGCTTTCAAAAGCAAGGCCTCACCGCCAAGAATGGTCGCTCATTGCGTGAGTTGGACTTGAACACGCGATTGTTTCGCTACCCCTGCAGCTATCAAATTTACACGCCTCAGTTTGATCGATTGCAACCACAGCTGCTGGCAGCCGTGTACCGACAGTTGCATGACGTGCTTTCGGGAAAGAACGCTTCACCACGTTACGAGCACCTTGCCAAGCAAGACCGCGACGCCATTCTGGCGATTCTGATTGAAACCAAAAAGAATCTACCGGATTACTTTCAACCGTAACCCCAGATCACAGCAAGGAACGAAACCGCAGGACTTCGCGCGGCACAAACCTCCGTCCCCTTTTCAAAGGCTTGAGCAGTGATGCCTTCTCAGCGGCGTTGGCGCCAGCCGCCATTCCGCCTGCGAACCGGTCCTCCAACGAGCGGAAACCTTGTTGAATCGGTGGTTCGTCAGCACCCGATTCGTGCTTGTCGGCTACAGGAATGCCGCCGTCCAGGCAGCCAGGGTGAGCACCAGGGCAGCCAATCCTGATCCAAATTGCAACCCTGTCTTACTTGCCCATCCGGTTAAGTAAAGGCGGCAGACGAACCCAACGGCGACGCCCATCAACATCCCGCAAACGTGGGCAGAGACGTCTGTTCGTGGGCCGCCAATTCCCAGGTATGAAAACAGCAACAGGCCCGCAACGACGGGCCGAATGATTCTCCGCAGACCTGTGTCGCGCTGCTTGGCAGTGACAAACGAATCCGCAATCAGCATGCCAAGGATGGCGAAGACTGCGGTGGAAGCGCCGATCGAGGAGTGCTCGGGCGGCTGCACATAGGCATTGAGCAAATTTCCCAAGCCGCCGGCAATCACAGCGACCAACATCGTCAGCCCACCGCCATAGGTTCGACCGGCTAGCAGACCAAACAGGGCACCGAAAACCAAATTGGATGAGAGGTGCCCCGCATCGACATGCAAGTCCAAGGCCGTGATCGTGCGCCAGAGTTCGCCACTGCGCACCGCGGCGCTTTGCATCGCGCCCCATTCAGCCAAGTTCAGATCCATGCCCCAGGGAGCCGTCAGGAATCCAAACAAGAGCATCACCAGGGAATAACCAATCACCCCAGCCCCGGCTCCAACCGCGTTGACGCTTGGCGCCGCAACAACGACCGTCTCGCTGGGATTTTCACTGACATAGGAGTCAATCTCTCGTCCAGCAACGCCAACGTCGGACTGAGAGACGATCAGATAGAACCGGGACTGGAACGGTTCCATCCGTGAAGACAACCCGATACTTGTCAGCAACAAGCGAATGTCTCGGCAGCGTTTGCGCGAGACAGCATCAAACACAACCGCTTCGTCTGACTTCAGACGATGAATGGGAAACGGAGACGGAGCAAGCACATTTGGGTCGTTCAACAGTCGATTCTCTTCCTTGCCCGACTCACTGCTCATCGTGACCGCCAACAGGTATTCGGACCAAATCTCCCTGCCGACCTTCGACAACGATCCAGTTGCCGTCGTTGACAATTGCCAAAGCGTAAGGCCATCCGTCACTGACCTTCCGGCGATCCCTGATGGTGACCGTCAACGGATCAATCCAGTACAAATAACCGTCGTTACAACTGGCAATAACGGTATCGTTTACCGTCGACCAAGCCAGATCGAGCACCGGCGCTGGCAATTTGGCAAACCGCACCATGCGGCCAATCGTTGGCTGCCAAAACCGAACCGTGCCATCGTCGCTGCCTGATGCAAGCATGGGCAATCCCTGACCGCTTGATAAGTCCTGACCGCTGGGTTTGGCAACCAAAGCATTCACTGCTCCGGTATGAAGACTTAAGCTGCGAACCAGGGCTGAAGAATCCAAGTCCCAAATTCGAATGCCCTGATCCAATCCGGATGTGGCAATCAAGCGAGTCTTGCCAATGCCACAGACATCCGTGACGCCTTTGGCATGTCCGTCGAAGGTCGCCAGCGTTTGGCCTGCGGAAATGTCCCACACCTTGACTTGCTGATCCATTGCCACGGTCACCAAACGCTGATCATCCAGCCAGTGCAGCGCCGTGATCACGTCCAAATGCCCGGTCAGACGAACTCGCTTAACACCACTGGACCAGTCAAGCACCAGAGCAGTGCCACTCTCAGCTGGCTCACCACCGGCGACGGCCAATAACTTGCCACTTGGCGAGGGCAGCAGAGCATTCGCTGGAAATCCAATCGCAACCTCACGGCCTGCCATCGATTCAGTGGATTTCAGCGCGGGCATGGATTTCAGCGCAGGCCAAGACCAGCGTGTGAGTCCCGTTTGCGAACTCGACATCAGGTAACCTTCTGCACTGAAATCACAGATCCCTGTCACCGGTGCTTGCGCAACCGCAACGACTTCGCACAACAGCAGCAAAACGCAACACAAGGCAGCAGGGCAGGGCAGCGAACGAACAATCCTTGGCATCACGCATCTCGCTCCGTGACACCGCAGATTTCCCGAATCGGTTCAGCGCCATCGGGCGCCAACCTGACCGGTCGACCATCACTGGTATGCAATTCAAACGCCGGGTCCAGTCCCATTAATGTGTAGATCGTCGCAGCCAGATCCGCCGGAGTGACGGGCAGGTCTGCTGGTCGTTCGCCCAGCGCATCGCTTTGACCAACCACCACACCACGGGGCACACCTCCACCGGCCATCGCGACACTATAAGCGTTGGGCCAATGATCCCGCCCGCCGCCGGCATTGATTTTGGGAGTACGCCCAAATTCGCCCATCACGAGTACCAAGGTCTCGTCCAGCATGCCTTGCGATTCTAAATCCGTGACCAGAGCCGCGAAGGCTCTGTCCATCGAAGGCAGGTGGGCGTTCCGATCACCGGGAAAACGTTCTTTTAAGGTGCGGATATTTTGATGCGTATCCCAGCCTGTGCTGCCAACGGTGACAAAGGGGACGCCTCGCTGAACCAAGCGTCGCGCCAGCAAACAGCTTTGCCCGATCCCAGATCCACCTCCACGTCCATATAAATTGCGAATCGCCTGTGGTTCTTGACTGAGATCAAAGGCCTGCTTAGCTTCCTGGGACGCGGCCAACTGATAGGCCCGTTGCAAAGCACTCTCACCCACCACATCCGCTTGTTGAAGTTTACGATGGAACTGATCAAGCTGTCCGACCATTTGCTTTCGACGCTGCAAGCGATCGAGCGTTAACCCCGGATAGAACTCCAAGTCACGCACCTTAAAGTTCGGTGAATCAGGATTTCCACCGACGGTAAAGGGAGCGGTGCGAGTGGGCAAGAATCCGTTGCCACTGAGTGCATCGTCGAACTTTGGGACGGCGATATGAGCGGGCAAGACACTGCGTGGCTGATGCACTTCGGCCAACGCTGCACCATAAGCCGGATACTCGAGCACGGGAGTCGGCTGGTACCCGGTCAGCATGTAGTGTGTCCCGACAGCATGTTCACCAAGGGGCGATGTCAGGGAACGCACCAAGGTGATGCGATCCATTATCTCTGCGGTGCGTTCCATGCACTCACCCAAGCGGACGCCGGGAACCTTGGTTGCAATGGACCCCAAGGGCCCTCGAACTTCCACAGGAGCATCAGGTTTAGGGTCAAATGACTCCAAGTGGCTCGGTCCGCCGTCAAGCCAAATCAAAATGCATGCTTTGGCGCCAGTCGCTTTGGCTGGCCCCGAATTGTTAGCGATGCTTCGCTGGCTCGCTGACAGGCCAGCAAAGGCACCGGCCATCATGCCCAGTCGCAAAAAATCGCGCCGCGGTCGTCCATCCCAGTTATAGGAAAGAATTGGTTTCATCGGCTGTGCCATCGGGAAAGGACGTTCCGCCCAGGTTTTCCATCACAAATCAGTGATGTTTGAACTCAAAACTGTTCAAGAGACTCCAAACGCAATCATTCAATACTTCACGCTGCAATTGTCGATCTTGACCAACAGCGCGCAGCTGTTGTTGCCAAAACTGCTGTTCATCTGCGTTCGGTTTGCGGTTGTAGGCCGCGATGTAAAACTGATCAATCACATCATCAGCGCGATGACCGGCAGCCAGCAGGCGGTGCAGCCTGCCTTGCGGGGCGTCTAACTTCTGATTCAGGAGCGGCCCGTTCAACAAGTGCAAGTTCTGGGCCAAGGCATCCACGGGCAGGCTGCCTGTTTCGCAACTGTCGCTGCGATCGCACTGTCCCAGCACCTCCAGTGTCCGCGTCCGTACATTGGTCACGACCAGTTCTGTCGCCCGAGTTCCAATCGGCATCTCTGCATAACGTTCAGCCACCCCGGTCACATCACTGATGGCATCCGCCATGACTTCAGCAATCAGAGGCCGCGGCAAAGCGTGAGAATAAAATTTGTCGTCGTGTTGATTGCCGGGCAATACGTCGGAACTTCGAGCATAGGCTTGGCTGGTTGCGATCAACCGTAATGTGTGACGCAAGTCATACCCATTGTCGGTAAAATCACCGGCCATGACGGACAACAACTCAGGATGCGTCGGTGGATTGGTGTCGCGAAAGTCATCGACAGGATGGACCAGGCCACGTCCCATCATGTGATTCCAAAGCCGGTTCACAAATGCCTTTGCAAAGTAAGGATTCTGAGAATCAACCAACCAGCTAGCCAATGCTTGACGTCCTTGATCGCCTTTTAACACGTCCTCGGTCTGTTCTAAAAAACGTTCCCCTGGTAACCGCTGAACCGCTGGCTGCAGGGTTCGCGGATGAATGACTTGCCCAAACGGATTCACTTCGACCATGGGCCGCGTGGGGATTTTGGCAAAAATTGCCGCAAGGCCGTGATAATCATCCTGAGTCCAGCGATCCAGTGGATGATTGTGGCAATTGGCGCAGCGCATCCGACTGGCCATGAAGAACTCGCTAAAGAACTCTGCCTGCAATCGTGGCGACTGAGCAGTGCGATAAAAGTTTGCTGGCCCGATTTGCTGAGAGTTACCGGATGCCAAGATCAACTCGCGAGCCATTTGCTGATAACTGACGCCACCGCGAATCTGATCCGCAATCCAATCGCGGTATTGCCGCACGGCCTGTGCATCGGACAACTGCGGCCGGACGCGCAACCACTGTGAAAACTTGAAGGTCCAGAACTGAACAAACTGAGGTGACTGAAGCAATTCATCGATCACTCGCTGGCGATCATCTGCTTGCGACAAGTCATACTGGTCTTGATCAAGTTCAGTGAACTCTGGCAAGCGACCGGTTAAATCAAGGCACAGGCGGCGCAGCCAGATCTGATCGTTCACCTGCCCCGAGGCTGGCAACCCCAGCGAGTGCAAACTGAGATCGATGTAGCGGTCAACAAGATGTTGCTGTTTCCGTTGTGCAGCGGAAGAGTTGACGGCCGCGGCATTGCCCCCAAAAGGCAAGCTAATTTGCAGCGGCACCACGTGGTTCAAGTAGCGTGCGATGACCACGTGGCGTCCCGGTCGATTGACGGTGATGGTGACCGGTTCACGCTGGATCTCAACGGCGGAAGAATCTTCTGCCGTCAAAACGGTCAGCTCAGTGACGTCGCGACTCTGCCCATTGGGACCTTTGGCAAAGACTTGAATCGACAAGCGATCTGACGTGCTCTTAAGCTCTGCACGACGGGGTTGCACTTCGATTCGCGTGGGCAAGTCGGACTGGCCAAGCTGGGCTCCTTGTGCGATCCAGTCGACCAGGGTTTCGGTTAGAGGATTGTCCCATGACAGCACTTCACCGCCGCCGTGCTGGATACTTTCGGTTGCTTTTCGCAACAGCAAACTGCTCTCGGGATCAGCGAAGTGAATGCGGCGGCCTTTCAAGTGCCGAACGATTGCCTCGTGATCTGCTAAGGGGTTGCCACCGTAAAGCGACAAGCGAAACCCACCGCGACCGCGTGCGGCGCCGTGGCAGGCTCCCACGTTACAGCCCTGGCGAGTCAAGATCGGCATCACGTCATTGCGAAAGTCGACCGGCAGCGAATCGCCGTTCGTCCCCTTTTCAGGCTTTGCAGCGTCCACGGGTGTTTTTGCCGATCGACCTTGGGCGGCAACCGGTGAGCTGTCACCCAGCGACCAGGCAAAGAGAATCAAGCCGACTTGCAGGATGCGATTGCCGTTAGCGATCACTCTGTCCTCGTGTGTTGTTTTCTTCAGCAGGACCAAAGGCCGCCTGCATCAATTCGGCTGCTTCTTGGCGAGTGACTTTGCCACTGCCGACCAAGTTGCCGAGCTTTTCACGGAACGCTGCCTGGCGTCGCTGTTTGTCAGCCTCGGGCCGGGCCACGTCACCCGCCGAGTCATTGGCAGCTCCGTTGGTTCGAGCCGCTTCTGGTCGATCACGCATTGGCTGTCCGCCTCGCATCGCAATGCCAGAATCTTTTCCAGGCATGTCCACTGGAGTCGGGTTCACCCAGGCGGTCATGGTTTCTGCTTTGACATCCAAGGCTTTGGCAATCGCGCCAACCACGTGAGCATCGGGATACAGCATGGGCTGAATGAAGGCAAAGTTATCAAGCACCTTGCCATCTTTGACGACCAGCACGGTCATGCCCACTTGACGATTCAAGCCATAACTCCCTGGACCATCGCGACCATCAGAGGACAAGGTCAGCTGAGTGGTCTCGGGAAGGTAACGCAGGATCAAGCGTGCTTTCTTTTCAGCCGCTTCAATGTCATCCTGCAAGAAGACAGCGGTACACGCCAACGGTTGATCGGTGTGACTAGCAATCAGTTTGAAGACACGCGAGAATGCCAACAGGCCGCGCAGGCCGACTCCGTCGCCTTCCTGAAAGACCAACACGTGGACTCCTTGCTTGGCCGCCGCAACGGGATCATACGCTTCACCGTCCTTCTTGCCGCCGACCCCACGCACCTTCAGTGTCGGCAACGGCTCACCCGGCTGTGGTCCGGAGAACAATGTCTCGTCGGTGGTTTGTTTAAAGCCAGCGGGATCTTTGACATCGATCGGCATCTGCCGCTGCCTGCGACGCGGTTGATCGCTTTGCATCCGCCGATCGGCCGCGGGCTTAGCCCGATCCGTAGCGACGCGATCTCTGGTGGGTCGATCAGCGCCAGGTCGATCAGCGGCTTGGGCCGCCTCACGATCGGTCGCCGGTGCATCGGCCCGGCGATCTGCGTCCTGAGCCATGGCTGTGGCCGTGGCTGAAATCCCGGCGAAACCTAAACACGCGATGGCCAATCGAGCCAGAGTTGTGACCGAAGATCGAAGCATTTGAATCACCGAGTAAAAAAAATGGTTTAGAAGTGTCCAATGAGCAGACTCTAAGAGTGTAACATTCTTAGGCTGTGAAGTGAAACTTCACCCTTTGAGTTCGCAGCGCTTCTGTGTTAACCCACAAACACGCCACACCCACCACTGTGAGTCTTCAATGTCCCTGATTGCCTTGATGCGGAACCCTCTGACGAACGCAACTGTCAGCCTCGTGTTACTTCGACGACCGCAGGCGAGGTTTTTGGCAACATTCGCGTTGCTGGCGGCCATCCTAGCTCCGGTCTGCAGCGGGCAAGACTGGACACGTTTCCGCGGCCCCGACGCGACAGGTGTCTCTGCCGATGACTCTCGTTTGCCAATTCAATGGAATCAGCAGGACAACACACAGTGGTCGGTCGACGTTCCCGGACAGGGCTGGGGCAGTCCGATCGTGGTCGGCAAACGCGTTTTCCTGAGCACCGTGATCGCCGATGAAGAAAACACGCCGCCCCAAAAAGGCTTGTACCTTGGACAGGGCGTGCGAGATCCTGGCAAAGGGGTTCACCACTGGATGGTGTATTGCTTTGACATCGACAGCGGGAAACAACTTTGGAAGCACGAAGCTCATACCGGACGGCCCACCGTTCCGCGTCACCCGAAAAGCTCTTACGCCGCCGAAACACCGACCACCGATGGACAGCGTCTGTATGTCTTGTTCGGCGATCTGGGACTGTACTGTTACTCTCTGGAAGGCGAATTGCTGTGGCAGCAAGACATTGCCCCCAAGAAAACCAATCTCGACTACGGTGCCGCGGCGTCACCGGTGATCTGTGACGGGCAGGTCATTATGGTCTACGATAATCTTGAATCCTCCTGGATCGCAGCCTTCGACACCGAGACCGGTCAAGAACGCTGGCGCACCAAACGAGATGAGACGCATAGCTGGGCAACGCCATTCGTCTGGAAACACGATCAGCGGACAGAGATTGTGGTGCCGGGGCGCGTCGAAAACCGCAGCTACTCCCCGCAAGGTGAATTGCTATGGCACTTCAAGGGACGCATGTCCGTGCTGGTGATTCCGTCACCGTTTGCCGCTCATGGCATGTGCTATGTTGCCTCGGGTTATGTCGGGGATTTCCACCGTCCAACCTTTGCCATTCTGCCAGGCGGATCAGGCGACATCGCGCCCTCAGGCGAGTTTGCTGAAAACGAATTCATTCAATGGTATCAACCCAAAGCATCGCCGTACAACACCACTCAAATTGTTTATGGGGACAACCTGTACACGATCTACGATCAGGGCATCATCACCTGCCATCATGCCAAGACGGGCGAAGAAGTGTATGGCAAACGCCGCATCTCACCGCGCGGATCGTTTACCGCCAGTCCCTGGGCGTACAACGGCTACCTGTTCTGCCTCAGTGAAGACGGGCTGACCTATGTGATCAAAGCCGGTGACGAATATGAACTGGTGCACACCAACCCACTTGAAGAGCTTTGCATTGCCACCCCATCGGTCAGTGATGGCAAACTGCTCGTTCGTACTCTGACAAAGCTTTACTGTATCTCGGGCAACGATCCGGTTAAGTCCACTGGCACCAAACTGACGTCCCAGGACTTAATCGACGCATGCATTCAAGGAAACCTCAAACTTGCGACCGCATGCCTGGAGGCCGACGTCGACGTGAATAGCCGCGAGCCTCAGGGTTCGACGGTGCTGCACGTGGCGGCCTTCTTTGGTCACCAGGAGATTGTCGAGTTACTGATTCAGCAGCAGGCCGATCGAACGGCATTAAACCAGAATCAGCAGACCGCGTTGCAGGTGGTTTCGCAGCCATGGAATCAGCAACTGGAACAAACCTATACCCGTCTGGCAAACATTTTAAGCCTTGAACTGGACATGGAACGATTGCAAAAATCACGTGAAGAAATCGCTGCCATCCTTCGAAAGGCTCAGCAGTGAAAGCGATGATGAGGCTGCAGCGATGAGAATTTTTCTGGATTTACAGCGTCCAGATTGAATCCAGCTCGGCAGTGAATAGGTAGACCATCCAAGTGGCGATAAATTCCTTCGCCGCTGCGACGACTGTCTGCAAATTGTTCACCTGGCTGTTTAATGTCTGCTGATTCTGTCCCATATTCTACCGGCCGAATTGATCGCCGGCATGATCTTGATGCTCTGCGCGCGATCGCGATGTTACTGGGCATTGTCTTGCACGCGATTCTGGGCTTTCTTCCCATCCCCGGAGCCTGGCCAGTTCAAGACAGCATGCCCAGTTCCAGCATGGGCTTGCTGTTGGCAGTGATCCATGGATTTCGCATGCCACTGTTCTTTGTGATCAGCGGATTTTTCACGATGATGCTGATTCGTCGGCGAGGACTGCGGGCAGTCCTCTGGCAACGTTTCAAGCGAATTTTTTTGCCGTTTCTGGTCGGCATGATCACAATCATTCCATTGAACTGGGTGTGCTACGGCGTCCTCGCACAATGGCAGCAACAACGTGCCGCCGCCCAGTCGTCCCAAATCGAAATGCGGGAGAAAACCCCATCAAGCAAACCTTCAACAACAAACTTGACATCGGGCTGGTACGTCGCTGCATCGGGCAATGTCGAAGCCGTTGACCAATGGCTTGACAGTGGTGGCGACATCAACCATCGCGAAAAAGATGGTGCAACGGCTTTACATGGTGCCTTTCTATTCGGCAAACCAGAGACCGCCGAATCATTGATTCAAGCGGGCGCGGATCCGCAATCTAAGAACAACCGCGGTGAGAGCTGTGTTCAGATGCTGTACGCCCCGTGGGGGATCACGAAAACGATCAGCAACCTTGTCAGCATTGAATTAGATCATGACCAAGTGCTCGCGGGCCGTCGGCAGATCGCGCGGATGGTCAACATTCCACCGGAAACAATCCAGTTGGACAAACCATCCAAGAGCGGCAATCAACGAATCGAGTTTCTGTTTGCATTTCCAGCCACTGGACACCTCTGGTTCTTATGGTTTCTGTGTTGGCTAGTGAGTGGGTTAGCGATCGTTTATGCCCTTGGGCGAGCCGCTGGCTTGCCGCGACTGCCAGCGTGGTTTTCCAGCACTTCGTTTCGCTACGTCTGGTTAATTCCCTTGACCGCGATTCCCGCCTTCACCATGCACGACGCGGTCAGTAATTTTGGCCCGGGAACCTCGCTGGGGATCCTGCCGCTACCCTCAGTCCTGCTTTATTATGCCGTTTTCTTTGGTTTTGGAGCGTTGTCTTTTGACGCCCACTACACCGACTCGTCCCCTGAACAACACGCTCAGCGAAGCTCCCCCAGCGGAGTCATCGGATTGATCATGATGGCGGCTGGCTGCTTGGTGCTGTATCCCAGTTGGCTTTACCTCAGCAAGCAAGTCTCCGGCCCACGGACGGTGATCGTCTTGATCGAGTCGACGTATACATGGCTGATGATTTTTGCATCGATCCGGATATTCGCGTGCTGGTTCAGTCGACCGAGCGCGTTGCTGCGATACCTCTCCGATGCTTCCTACTGGATGTACTTGATCCATATTCCTCTGATATTTTTTGTGCAGTACTGGATCGCGCCATTTGCCATCAACCCGTGGATCAAACTGCCAATTGTCTGTGTGTTGACGGGACTTATCTTGATGATCAGCTATCATGTATTGGTCCGCTCGACCCCGATTGGCTGGTTCCTGAATGGGCGACGCTATGAATTTCGTTTCTCGTTTTCAGCAAGCCCGATCTCAAGTGCCCCCCAAGAAGAAATTAGCCCCAATGAGCCTTCCTCATCAATTGCTGATCGTGTTGACGCTGGCACTGACTGTGATCGCGACACCAGCGCAAGTTCGTAGCCAGGAAGCTGCCGAGAATCCTTGGCTAGAAGAACTGGACGAGCGTTTGCAAGAAGCCAAGCAGCGTGCTAGTGAACTTGATCGACGCAGAACCCAAGTCCACCGTCGGATCGAACTGCTTAGCGAGATTCGCCGTGCAGCCATTCAGATCATCCGCCTCGAACGTCAACTTGAAGCCGCAGAAGAATCGGGCAGTGAGAACGCTGAAGCTCTGGAGGACCAACTGCGACGAGCGGAGATTGACGTCGAGTGCAAAGAAGAACGCTTGGACCTTTTCAATCGTCAAGCTGAATTGACCGAACTGCAACAAGAACTTCGCCACGCCGAACAAGACGATGGCGTCCAGGAAGTCACAGAACTACTCCAGCAATTGGCAGAGTTGATCGAATCAATCGACGGCCAGCAACAAGCTCGGGAAAACGAAGACGAAGAACGGCTTGAGCGATTTGAACGACAGCGTGAAACATTTGAACGCGCCGCCGATCACATCGGCGCCATTGCTGAACTCCGCTTGGGCATCTTCTGGGCGGAAGAGGAAGACGCCTACGAAGAAGCTGAAGAACTCGAACGTGAACTGAAGGAGCGACTCAAGGAGCGTTCAAATCCAGACCGCACCGAGAAACCCGCTGCCAAAATTCCCGATGCCAGCTTTCAACCGGTTAAACTGCGCGACGAAGACTTCGCAAACGTCAAAGACTGGACGTTCGCCGATCATGTTGCACCTCAACTAAGAACGCTTTGTGCAGAATGCCATAGCGGGAAAGAATCGCGAGGTAGCTTCAACGTTGACACGCTGGTCTCACAGTTGCCCTTGGTCGTCAACGGCGAGCATTGGAACAACGCGATCCAACAGATCAAAGTCCGCTCCATGCCACCGGCGGATGCCGAACCGATCCCCGACGCCCAGCGGCGCGAATTGCTGGCCTGGCTAACGGCCTACTTTCGCGACTTTGATTACCAATCGATCGATCGCCCGGGCAACGAACCCGCACGACGTCTAACCCGCCAACAATACAATCACACCGTGCGCGACCTGCTGGGCGCTGACGTTCGCCCAGCGGACCGGTTCCCGGCAGACATGAGTGCGAGCAGCGGTTTTCGCAATAGTGCTAACAGCCTGTTTTTTCAGCCGATCACATTGGAACGCTTTGTTGGGGCTGCCGAGTTTGCTGTCGATTCAGCACTGCCTCTGATTCCTAAAACCGCCGAACACAAACAGGCTTGGCAACATCTGCTACAAAACGATCCCACGCTTCGCTCGCCGGAAAGCGTGATCAAACGGTTCGCGAGCCGTGCGTTTCGTCGGCCTGTTTCTGAGGAACAGTTGCGACCGCTACTGAATCACTACCAAACCAAACGGCAACAGTCTCAGCAACCGCGACAAGCTCTTCGCGATGTACTGAAGGTGATTCTGATCTCGCCAAACTTTTTGTTTCATAGCGAGCAACCGGCCGACGACGGCACGCTCTCTGGATATGAATTCGCCAGTCGCTTGTCTTACTTTCTCTGGGCATCGATGCCTGATGATGAACTGCTCTCGTTGGCAGAGCAGGGCAGGTTGACGGATCCGAAGATCCTGGCGCAGCAGGTCGACCGTATGCTTGATGATCCGCGTTCGAAAACGTTGGGGACGCTGTTCGCAGCGCAATGGTTAGGCACCGATCACTTAGATCGGGTGCGCCCCGACCAAATTGATAATCCCTGGGCAACAGACAGCCTCGTTGCTGCAATGAAGTCGGAAACAGCGATGTTGTTTTCGGACCTGATTGCTAATGACCTGCCCATGGAACGTTTGCTGGATGCCGACTTTACATTCTTGAACGAGGAACTTGCCAAGCATTATGGCATGCGGGATGTAATGGGATCGGCGATGCGCAAGGTCTCGCTGACCGAGAGCTCGCGGCGAGGTCTGCTTGGCCATGGCAGCGTGCTGGCAATCACTTCCTTTCCCGGCCGAGCCAGTCCGGTTGTTCGAGGCAACTGGATTCTAAGCACCTTGCTGGGAACACCACCACCGCCACCTCCACCGAACGTCAGCGAATTCGACGAACGGATCGCGGACCGAGACAATCTAAGCCAACGAGAAAAACTGCAACTGCATCGCAACAACCCCAACTGTTACGCCTGCCACAGCCAGATTGATCCGCTGGGTTTCTCCCTGTCCCAATTTGATTGGTATGGACGGTATCGACCTGGCCGCCGCCATCAGGACACCAAAGGCACCCTGCCTGACGGGACGGTTGTTGATGGCTTGGCAGGACTCAGCAAAGCCATCAACGAGACGCGATTGAATGATCTGAATCGGCAATTGACCACCAAGATGCTGTCATATGCTTTGGGCCGTCAACTGGAATACTACGACGAAGCAACGATTCGGTCGTTGGTGGCTGATCTTGAAAACAAGCAATACCGAATCCGCAGCCTGATTCACTTGATCGTCCAAACGGAATGCTTTCAAAAGAATGATCAGCGCAGTGAACTGCTGGCCGATCAAGCATCGATTCGATAAACAGGCCATGCTGCTAGCCGCATCCTTTCATCCGCTAAACCCAACGATCTGAAATGCCATCCTCACGCCGTCTCTCGCGTCGAACGATTCTCAAAGGTGCTGGCATTGGTGGTGCTGCCGCCGCGATGTCGCTGCCATTGCTAGAGGCCATGAAGAACAAGGCGGTCGCCGCTGCGCCGGAGTCGGGCTCAGGCAAACAGACTCCGGGGCGCGTGGCGTACCTGTACATTCCCAACGGAGTGGCGGGCGGTGCCTGGCAACCGGAGGCCGTTGACCAGCAGGGAAACTTGCGAAAGCTAAACCCCTGGATGCAGCCGTTGGAAAAACATCGCCAGGACATCACCGTGTTTCGCAACCTGTGGACGCCGCGCGGCAATGGCCACATTGCGGGCACGGCAACTTGGCTCACAGGCGGCGGCTTTGATGGACGCGAAATCAACGCCGGCGGCACCTCTGTCGATCAAATCGCTGCCAGACACTTTGACGGACAAACGTTACTGCCATCACTCGAACTCTCGGTGCGCGGTGAAGGCATCTTCACCAGCAGCCTGCCGCGAAACGCAATCTCGTGGGCCAATGCAACCACACCGGCTCCGCGAGACATCGAACCCAGAATCGTCTTTGATCGCATGTTTCGAAGTGGTCAATCCGGCTTGGGCGACCCAGCCGTCGTTGACTTGGTTCTGGAACACAGCAAGAGCTTAAAACGCCAGCTCGGCCAATCTGACCGGCATCGCATCGACGAATACCTCCAGTCCGTGCATGCACTGGAACAGCGCATCAAGTTTGCCGAAAAGCAGAAACAGCGTGCTGCCAATCTGCCCGCCCTACAAAACGCCTTGCGACGTCCCGAGGCTGGCATTCCGGATGACCATCAAGCGTACATGCAAAGCATGATGGACATGATCGTGCTGGCCTTCTGGAGCGATGCCACACGCGTTTGCACGTTCATGATGGATCATGGACAAAGCAATCGCTACTTTAACTTCATCGACGGAGTCCAAGGCACTTGGCACGCGCTGTCCCACTGGAAGGACATCAGTGGCAAAACAGAAGACGATGATGGCATGACGTCATGGAATTCGCGAGACGAAAAACGTGACATGTACAACCGTGTCACACGTTGGCACACGGAACAAGTCGCATATCTCCTGACGCGTTTGGCAGACATTAACGAGCCCGAGGGACGCCTGTTAGACCACAGCATGATCGTCTACGGATCGAGTCTTGCCGATGGCCATGAACACGAAGCTCGCAATCTGCCCGTGTTGCTTGCAGGCGGTCGAGAGCTAAGCATTCGGCAAGGTAAACAGCGAGGCCAGGGCCGCGCCAGCTCGATGTCACAGTTGCACCTTTCGATCTTGGATCGGTTAGGCGTGCCACAGAAACGATTTGCTGAAGCGAGTGAGTCGATGGAACTGGACAGCTAACAGCACGTCCGTGGAGAGTCTCGTTTTTGGGGCATTCGCATGGCAGCGCTGACTCAGTTATATTGAGCAAAGCCTCCTCCCCCAAACGCTTCTTTTCCAGACTTCTCTCCGCCTTCGTGACAACGATGCAAGACCAGCCCTTTAGCTTTACCAAAAGCTTTGTTCTGCCTGCCTTTCTGCTATTTCTAATCCCTCTGATTAACGGCGCGTTTTTCTATCACGCGCAGTCGTCAATGGACGACGAGTACCGTAACTTCGCCCTGAAACAAATTGCTACAAGCGCGGATCTGACGGCGGAACAGAAAACGCAACTGAGTGAAGTGTATCGCACGATTCCTTTGTCAACTCTGGCCCAGGACCCTGAGTTTGCCGCCGAACTTCCGTCTCAGACCGTCTTTGACCTGCAATTCTATCGCTGGTCAATCCTCACCTCGGTGGTTTGCGTTGTATCGGCAGTTGGCATGATCGTCCTGGGACTGGCCAGTGTGGTGGTCTCGCTGCGATCCCAGCGGATGCAGTACCTGAGCATGAAATGGGGCTGGAATTTGCTACGATTGTTCTGCACATTTCAAACCATCGCCCAAATGCTGATGCTCGTATCATTGTCATACTGGGTGACGGCGCTGTGGATGAACATCTTCATTCCCAAGTTAATTTTTGTGGTCGGCCTGCTAGCCTTGGGTGCCATTGTGGTGATGATCAAGGGCATCTTCACACGCATCGATGATACCTTCGCCATGAACGGCACGGTGATTGGAAAAAATGAGGCGGCACCTCTGTGGCAAGAACTTTCATCGATCTGCAACCGCGTGGGCACTGAGCCACCGGATCAAATCGTCGCTGGCATTGACGACAGCTTTTTTGTCACTGAACATCCGATTACGTTGACCGATCAAGTCGTCACCGGCCGATCGCTATACGTCAGCCTGTCACTGCTCAAGCACCTAAAATCATCTGAGGCGGACGCGATCTTGGCTCACGAGATGGCGCACTTCAGCGGTGATGACACGACCTATTCAAAGAAGATTGGCCCGTTGCTGACTCGGTTCGATCATTACCTGAACGCCTTGTATCAAGGCGGCATTACAATGCCGGTCTATCTCTTCATGCTGTGCTTTCGTGGCCTGTATGAACTAACGCTGGGGCACCAACGTCGTCAGCGTGAATTCCGTGCTGATCGTATCGCTACAGAAGTCACTTCTGCCAACGACTTGGCCAGCGGAATGCTGCGTTTGATTGCCTTTTCCACTTATCGAGCTTCGATCGAAAACAAGCTGTTCGATGAAACCAAGGAACTGGAATCCATTGATATCTCCCAACGCATTGAAGAAGGCTTCACTGAGTACGCGGCCACGTTTGTGCAGACGGAAGATCTTCGCAACATGTCGACCTCGCACCCCTTTGATTCGCACCCGCCACTGGATGCTCGCTTACAAGCGGTTGGCACATCCGTTGACGACCAAATTCATTTCAACCGCCTCTCATTGGCCGGCGATGGACGCTGGTACCATCTGATCGGTCGCGCCGAACAGGCTGAACGCGAGCAATGGGATGCCTACGAAGAAGAATTCCGGCAGATCCACCAAACGGTGCTGGCCTATCGGTACCTTCCCAACACGGACGCCGAACGCGAATTTGTGGAGCGTCAGTTTCCGCCGGTTGAATACGACGGCAAAAAGGGAACGCTTTCCCTCGATTGCCTGAGCATGAACTTCAGCAAGTGGAAGCAACCGGTTCGCTTTGCAGACGTCAATTCTATGACCATGAATGACAACACCTTGATCGTTGCTCACAAAGGAGGTTCGGATTCGATCGTCATCACTAAACTGCCAGACAAAGGCCAGGAAGCGATGGGAGCCATAGAGAACTACTATGGCCGATACCTGACCGCGAGCGACTATGCTAAATCGCAAACCAAATGGGCTAGCAGCGACGCGACTTGAAAGACGACCGCTTTCAGAGCGAAAGCGAGCCAAATCCGCGCGGCAAGACTTGCCGCGTCTGGAACAGAGCAATCAGCAAATGCGGCGTGCGGGCCGCTTTCACTTTTGCATTCAGAGAGGGTGACTAGCGAGCCGAACGCAGCTGGCAACGAGCTCGCAGAACGGCCGTGGCCTTAATGGCCGCCAGTTCAGGAGTGTTGCTGGGCAGTTCCAGTGCTTCAAGGAGCACTTTTTCGGACTCGCCAACGTCCAGCATATCCACTGGAAGCGCTCGTTCGGTCAACAAGTTAACGACGTTGTCTTCGACTTGGGCAAAGCCACCATCAACGAAGTATTTTTGCGGACCAGCAGCGGTTTCCAGCAGCAAGGTACCGAATCCCAACCGACCGATCATTGGTGCCCGACCAGGCAAGACGCCAAGGGAACCATCAAACATCGGCAGGTTGATCGCGTTGGCTTCACAGTCCAACTCGGTCTTCTCTGGAGTGACAACGATGCAGCGAAGCGACATTATTTTTGCTCCATCTTCTTGGCTTGCTCTTCAGCTTGCTCAATCGTACCAACGTACATGAATGCTTGCTCAGGTAGGTGATCCCACTTGCCGTCACAGATTTCTTCGAAACTGCGAATGGTGTCTTCCAGTGAAGTGATCTCACCGGCCTTACCGGTGAAGACTTCAGCAACCAGGAAGGGCTGCGACAGGAAGCGTTCGATTCGGCGAGCTCGGTGGACGACAGTCTTGTCATCTTCGTTCAGCTCATCGACACCCAGAATCGCGATGATGTCCTGCAGTTCACGGTAACGCTGCAGAATGGTTTGCACACGACGGGCGATCGTATAGTGGCGATCACCGACGTACTGTGGATCAAGAATCCGCGAGTTCGACGCCAATGGATCGATCGCAGGATAAATTCCCTTTTCCGAGATCGAACGTTCCAGATAGATAAACGCGTCCAGCTGACCAAACGCCGTAGCAGGTGCAGGGTCAGTCGGGTCATCCGCAGGAACGTAAACGGCTTGAACCGATGTAATCGCCCCTTGCTTGGTCGATGTAATGCGTTCTTGCAAGGCACCCATTTCGGTGGCCAGTGTTGGCTGGTAACCCACCGCCGAAGGCATCCGTCCTAGCAACGCCGACACTTCTGAACCCGCTTGACTGAAGCGGAAAATGTTGTCGACAAACAACAGCGTGTCAGCACCGGTGGTATCACGGAAATACTCAGCCATGGTCAGTGCTGACAGAGCAACACGTAGACGAGACCCGGGTGGCTCGTTCATTTGTCCGAAGACCATGCAGGTTTGCTCGATCACCTTGCGACCGGTTTGACCGATCTCGGTTTCCTGCATTTCCAACCACAAGTCAGTGCCTTCACGGGTTCGTTCACCGACACCGGCGAACACGGAATAGCCACCGTGGCTGCTAGCGATCCGAGCGATCAACTCGGTCAGAATCACGGTTTTCCCCAGACCAGCACCACCGAACAGACCGGCTTTACCACCACGCACAAACGGGGTCAAAAGGTCAACAACCTTGATCCCTGTTTCAAACAACTCAGTGTTGGTCGACAGTTCGTTGACGGGCGGAGCTTGACGGTGGATGGGCCAGTGATCTTCGGCAACCACATCACCGCGTTTATCGATCGGCTTGCCAAGAACGTTGAAGACGCGGCCCAGAGTTTCTTTGCCC
This sequence comes from Stieleria bergensis, assembly GCA_007745635.1. Classification (GTDB taxonomy): domain Bacteria; phylum Planctomycetota; class Planctomycetia; order Pirellulales; family Pirellulaceae; genus Stieleria; species Stieleria bergensis. The sequence goes on along the minus strand of CP036272.1, from coordinate 1,485,145 downwards.
ACGGGAACTGAAACGGGGCTGCCGGTATCAACAACATCCATGCCTCGCATCATGCCGTCGGTACTGCCCAGAGCGATTGCTCGAACGCGGCCACCGCCAAGGTGCTGTTGAACTTCGCCCACCAAGTCGATGGTCACACCTTTGTGCTCGCTTTTGATTGCCAAAGCGTTGTAAATCGCAGGCAGTTGACCTTCGGGGAATTCGGCATCGAACGTCGACCCGATGACTTGCGTGACTTTGCCGACGACACGAGTTTCGGTAGCGGTGGACATGCTTCTATTCTTCGTTGAAACGTGGATTCGATTGCTGCCGATCAATCGGCTTGCCGTGCCTCAAAGGCGAGCAACAATCTGGAATTGGATGATGTTTACGTAATGCTGTTTGCTGAATCGTGATCGTCGGGCGATGCGATGGTTGGTTTGGATCAGCCTTCCAAAGCTTCCACACCGCCGATGATTTCCATGATCTCGCCGGTGATCTGACCTTGGCGAGCTCGGTTGTACGTCATGGACAGTTGCTTGATCATATCGCCAGCGTTTTCGGTGGCTCCCTTCATCGCGATCATTCGAGCAACTTGCTCGCTGACTGCGGCGTCGAGGAAGCACTTGAACAAGCGAGCTTTGAAGCTGGCGGGAACAATCTCTTCCAAAATGCTTTCTGCCGAGGGCAGGAATTCGTATTCGGTAATTCCACTTTCGCCCACGTCGTCACCCTCGTCCAATGAAGCGAGTGGCAAGAGTGTTTCCACCTTGGCGATCTGCTTGCTGGTGCTGATGAACTTGGTGTAGGCGATGTCCAGCCGATCCATTTTGCCGGTGATGAACAGGTTCAAGTAGTGCGAGGCGATCTTGTCGACCTCATCGAACGCTGGCTGATCTTCGAAGTTCCGGAACTGTTGATCCGTCTCCACCCCTCGGAACGCCAAGCCATCAATGCCGCGTTTACCACTGCAGTCGACGACAACGTCGGGGATGTTCTCGCGAAGCTCAGCGATCCGTGGCATCACTTCACGCAGGACGGAACCGTTGTAACCGCCGCAGAGACCGCGATTACTGGTCAGCACCAACATGCGAGCATGGTTGGTTTCGGGACGCTGTTCCAACAGTGGATGACTGACCTGCAAACCGGCCGCCGCCAATTGGCTGACGATCTTTGTCAGCTGATCGGTGTAGGCGGTCGCGGCATGAGCGCGATCCATTGCTTTCTTGTAGCGAGCGGTAGCAATCAATTCCATCGTCCGCGTGATTTTGCGGATGTTGCGAATCGACTTACGTCGCTTATCGAGTGCTCTTGCGTTGGCCATGAACTATCAAACGGAGCCGAAAGGGTAGTGGAGGGGCCACGGAAAACGGGACATTAGTGTACAGGCTGAATTAGCCTTCTTCAGTTGGGCGATAGCCGGCTTTGAACTCGTTGATCGCTGCTTCAAGCATTTCAACGACTCCTTCGGTCAACGCGCCTTCTTCTTCCAAACGGCTTAGCAACTTGTCGTGCTTGTCGCTCAAGAAGCTGAGGAAGGCTTTTTCCCACTGCTGAACCGTTTTGATTGGCACATCGTCCAGGAAGCCCTTGGTCCCGGCGTACAAACTGCACACCTGTTGTGCTTGGTTCAGTGGCTGGTACTGAGGCTGCTTGAGCAATTCAACCATGCGGTAACCACGGTCGAGCTGTGCTTGAGTGGCTGGATCCAGGTCGGTACCAAGTTGAGCAAACGCTTCCAAAGCACGGAAGGCCGCCAAGTCCAAACGCAAACCGCCGGAGACTTTCTTCATCGCCTTGGTTTGAGCCGCACCACCGACGCGAGAAACCGAAATACCGGGGTTCATCGCGGGCCGGACACCGGAGAAGAACAAGTCAGGCTGAACGTAAATCTGACCGTCGGTGATCGAAATCACGTTGGTTGGGATGTACGCCGAGACTTCGCCTTCAAGTGTTTCAATGATTGGCAAACTGGTGATCGAACCGCCACCGAGTTCGTCGCTAAGTTTACTGGAGCGTTCCAGCAGACGACTGTGGCAATAGAAAACGTCACCGGGGAACGCTTCACGTCCTGGAGGACGACGCATCAACAAGCTCATTTGACGATACGCGGTGGCTTGCTTGGACAAGTCATCGTAGACGACCAACGCATGCTCGCCGTTGAACATGAAGTGCTCGGCCATCGCTGTTCCCGCATAAGGAGCAACGTACTGCATCGTCGCAGGTGCACTGGCACCGGCGTTGATGACGGTGGTGTATTCCATCGCACCGTACTTTTCCAAGACGTCGACGACACCTGCAACCGCACTGTCTTTCTGACCGACAGCGATGTAGAAGCATTTAACGCCGGTGTCTTTTTGGTTCAGGATCGCGTCGATCGCAATCGCCGTTTTACCGGTTTTCCGGTCACCAATGATCAACTCACGTTGACCTCGTCCGATCGGAGTCATCGAATCGATCGCTTTGATCCCGGTCTGCATCGGCTCGCTCACCGGTTGACGCTCGGCAACACCGGTTGCGATGATTTCGACAGGGCGAGTGACGTCGCTTTGCACGGGGCCTTTGCCGTCCAGTGGGTTGCCCAGTGGATCGAGCACGCGGCCGACGACCGCGTCGCCGGCGGGAACGCTCAACAGCGTGCCCAGAGCCTTGACTTCATCGCCTTCACGAATCGTCAGGTAGTCACCCAGAATGATGACACCGACACTATTTTCTTCCAGGTTAAAGGCCAGGCCGATTGCCCCGTTGGGGAATTCAACCATTTCACCGGCCATTACGCCGGAGAGACCATAAACACGTGCGATGCCGTCACCAACTTCCAGGACGGTACCGACTTCACGAACGTCGATCTTGCTATCGAAGTTTTCGATTTCCTGTTGCAAGACCGATGCAATTTCGTCGCTGCTAAATTTCATGGCAATCTAATGCGTCAGTTATGGTGTTTGTTTGTCTTGGTAATGACCGTCTGGTGCCGGGCAATTCCAGCCGCGATTTCCAAGCCCTCTGGCCCACCGTCCCCGCATCAACGGAGTCGACAGAGCAGCGATTTGAAAGTGATCATTGGCCGATGGATTTCGCAATCAGCCAGTGCGATTGATTGTTCTTAGTTTGCAGTCATCTGATCGAAGTGTTCGACCAGTTTGCTGGAGAAGCCACTGCGCAGTCGTTTTCCGGCAACGTCCAACTGGTTGGCAACGCTACTGTCAAAGACCGTGTCACCGACTCGAATGACCAAGCCACCGAGCAAGCTTTCGTCGACGGATTCCTCCAACCGAACGGTTTTGCCAAGTGCCTTTTCCAAGGTCTGCGTGATCGAACTTCGCGACGCATCGTCCAGAGCGACAGCGCTGGTGACTTTGGCTAGCACGCGGCCAGCCATCTCGTCATAGCGAGCAATCGCACCACTGCTAACAGCTCCCAAGAACCCCAGCCGTTCACGGCCCGCCATCACTTTCAAAAAAGTGACCAGCAAGGGGTCAAGGCTTTCTCCAAACAGCTTATCAATCACGCTGCACTTCTCTTCGACCTCAATTCGAGGTGAAGCAAAGGCAGCCGCCAGTTGGGGATTTTCTGCCAACACCGTGTCAACAAGCTGAACCAACTGGTCAACGACCAAGTCGATCTTGCCAGCTTTTTCAGCAGCACTCAACAAGGCCTGGGCATAAGTTTTGCCCAGCTGTTCAGCACCGGTGTCCATCACGGTTTCGTGTTTTACTGCGTCAGGATTATCCATCGCTTCTTCCGAACGTGCTTTGACGTTTCCTACAAATCTGTTTGACCGGGACAGTTGCCACAGCAACGTCCCCGACAATTACGAGGGCTTAGCTATCGCCAGGGACCTGCTTCAAAGCCTTGCTAATCAAATCGGCGTGATCGTCCGCTTTGATTTCACGTCCCACGACCTGCTTGGCAACGCTAATGGCGATGCCCGAGGTTTGGTCGGCGATTTCAGCAAGAGCCACTTTCTTAGCCGTTTCAATATCAGCCAGGGCACGGTCGCCTTGTCGTTTCGCGTCTGCTTTCGCTTCGTCAACGATTTTGGCGGCACTGGTTTCGGCGTCACGTCGAGCATCGGCCAGAACAGTCTGTGCCTCCGTCGCCGCTTCGCTTAGCTTGGCTTCGTATTCAGATTGCGACTTAAGTGCTTCTTCACGGGACTGCTCTGCTTGGCGAAGATCAGAAGCAATCTTCTCTTCACGAGCTTGCAGGCCGCCCAGAATCACGGGCCAGACGAACTTTGCCAGCAACGCGAACGTCAGCAAAAAGATCGTCAAGTTAACAACCGCGGAGCCTGGATTAGCCGACAGAATCGGCGGCAACTCATGATCAGCATGAGCGTCATGCTCGATGTGCGCGTCAGCTTTGTCGTCGTGATTTTCACCGGCAACGGGCTCTTCATGCTCGGCTGCAGCTTGTTCATCTGCAGCGGCATAAGTTGCCTTCGCTGGCGAAAGCACGAAACAACCAACAAGCAGCATGCCGAGCAGGCTGGTGGTCATCGTGTTACGAAAATAGGACATGTCTGATACCTAAACATTTCGTTGAACTGGTTCAAGGCAAGGGCAGCGTCAGCTTTCGAACCGACCAGCAACTTCACGCTGCCAAACCGATCCCAGTGAACACAACCGCCCGCTTTAAGGCGCCAATCCGACTTACTTCAGGAACATCAAGACCAATGCGATGACGGTCACACCTTCGATCAGAGCCGCAGAAATCAGCATCTGAGTACTGATGGTACCGCCAGCTTCTGGCTGACGAGCAATGGCGTCTACAGCGCTGCTACCGATCTTCCCGATGCCAAGTCCAGCACCAAGAATGACCAAGCCCATACCAATACCGATGCCCATGACGCCCATGGTGGAAGCTTCTTGTGCAAGCATCATTGCGAAATCGATCATCTTTTCTCGCTCCTAGGTTTCTATCGTTGCCCGCACCAACTGCGGCGTCAGACAATCTCAAAAGGAAAAATTCAAAGGGTTAGGTTCGGCCTCGACAAACTAACTGGACAATCCAGCTAGCCGTGAAGGCTCAACAATTTTATCGAGGTCCATTTGAGCCTCATCCGTGAACGGATCAGCCTCGTAGTCTATTTCTTCATCATGATGGTGATCGTGAGCTGTCGCGGAGATGAACAGCACCGTCAGGAAGGTAAAAATGAACGCCTGCAACATGCAGATAAACAGTTCAAGCAAGGTCAAAATCACACACCCAAGCACCACAACCACCGAGACCCCGTAGCCGAGCATATGTGACACCTGGCCCGCCTGACTGACCAACTGCACAATCGCAGCGATCACCAAGTGGCCTGCCAACATGGTCCCGAACAAACGCATGGCCAATACAACGGACTTGATCACCAAGCCCATCCACTCCAAGCCAAACATTGGCAACCCGATCCCGAAGGTCATCGCCTTCGGACCGTCCCAGCCCATGGGGTTGAAGTGGGCAAAAAATGCCTTCACGCCAGTCTCTTTAATCCCGACGTAAATCACGCCGATGAAACTGCACAACGCCAACACTAAGTTCAGGGACAAGTTGCCGGTTGCTGTGCCGCCTAAATGCGACCAACTCTGGGCATCTTCCTTGGTTTGCCAAATCATGGAAACCAACTGCGCCGAATAACCAAACGGCACCAAACCTAAAATATTGGCGAACAGAATCAGAAAGAAAACTGTCCAGACATAGGAAATGTATTTATCTGTTTTCTCGTGCAGGTTTGGACGCACAACTTCGTCACGAATAAACCAACACATCGCTTCGAAAAGCTGCGCCACTCGGCCCTTGGTCTGGTAAGCCTCCAGACCGTCGCCTTTGACACGCACCTTTGACGCGACATAACTGAAAACTAAAATCACACTCACCGCCGCGACGAAGGTCATCATCAGGTGGTTCGTGAGATAAAACTCGTAGATTCCGCCTTTGATAAACAGGGCGGGAACATCCAGGTCAGGGCCGCCGACGGTGACCGTAAACAACGGCCCGCCAACGTTATGCGGCACAACGTGCGAGAGAATATCTTCTGCGAGAAGTAACGAATTCATCGATGTCTGCCGAACGTAATTCTAATTTCCTGAATGATGACGTTTGTCGAGGCGAGGCAAAACCAAAGCCAACACCACGACATCAACCGACGTCAGGTACACATACCACACCAAAATCAGCGCCGCGATCTGCACCTTCTCGGCGGGCATTTGATAACCATAGATCACCACAACTGCAACAGTCCCAACGAGCCGAATCGATGATGCAACCAAAATATTGCTGATCGATCGCTCAACCGGACTGGCTTGTGGCTGACACCATTCCGAAACCACTCCCGGAACCACGGCCATCACGCCAACGCCTCCACCAATCAGACTGGCAAACATCCAATCCACTGGCGGTAATTCACCTCGCGGTGCAACTCCAATCCAAACCGCAAACCAAGCCACTGCCAGACCGAGCAACCAAGCAACGACCAGCACCAAACCACAAACGGTAAACGCTCGGGCCGGATTATGGTGTTGTAGGAACCCAATCATCAAGGGACCTCGCTCCAAGCTTCGACTGCACTGTGGTACAGCTGTACAACAATACAAAGGGACGGTTGTCCTGTGATACGGTTGTACTGCGGCACCGGTGCACTGCCGAGACCTGTTCGCTGCCGAGCCGACCATGCGTTTGTGTTCACCGCATTGCCAACCCTGGGCCGAAAGTTAGTCCAAGGAATCACTACTGTGCACCTTGGTTTTCAACTTCAACCTGCGACCAATCGTCCTTATGGCCGATCTTCGCCAATTTCCTTCACCTGCTGACCTGGATCCAAAGTCGTTTTTCGTAAACGAGCCTCATCGCTGGCACGCCGAGTTGCCTCAATGGCTTGCTTGATAAAGCGATACATCGCCAAGGCAAAACCTGCCAACCCGACAAACACCAATCCAAGCGACTGCGTGGACTGCAACCAGCGATCCAACCCGGCGCCGATTGCTCCAAAGACCAACACGGTCGCCGCCAACTCCAATCCGGCTCCGGACATCACCATCACGCGGCCAGCCACGGCACCACTGGATCCTGCGGAACCGAGCTGTTGTTGCGTCGAGCCTGAATCTTCAGCCGGCCGCTGCGGATTGAACTCCGCTTGCGAACCTGCTTGCACAGGATCGGCATCAATTGGACCTGCATCAATTGGATCTGGGATCGGCTCTGAACCTGTCATGAATCTCCCTCACAGAGGCCCACAAACGCCAATGACCGAACCGAACAGAGACACCTGAATTGCCGACAGCGTTTCGGTCGGCCGTGTGTGCAACGCCCAAACCGAGTGTCTGCCTCAATTTGGCGTCGAAACGATCCCAAACGTGACAAAACACTCCAATTTCAGACGACTGACTCCCGTCGCGATCGAAGTGCGGTAAGTGTGACAAACTAAGCCAACACGGAAAGGTGCAGCGACCGATCGCCGCACCAAACTCTTACCCAGCCGGCAGAACGAGGCGTCCAACCGACACCATCGCACCAACTGTCACCCCCCAAACGAAATTCCTAGCCCCCAAAATCAGTGATTCTGCGCCGAAATGGCTTTGATTGCCCGCCGCTCCCGAGTTTCTTTGACTCAAGCTATGGACGGATGCCCAAGGCCTGACATAATGAGCTGGGGAAAGCAAAGTTCCATTAATGGCCACCAGCGTCCAGATCAGCGGCAAAGAAACCGCCCAAAGAACCGTGCGAATCACCCAAAGGGACGGCTTGCGAAGCCTCGCGACCATTTCCTTGCCAAGCACGGTGGCGACTGACCACTCACCAGGACACTGACCACTCACCAGGACACTGACCACTCACCAGGACACTGACCACTCACCAGGACACTGACCACTCACCAGGACACTGACCACTCACCAGGACACTGACCACTCACCAGGATTCAGCGGCCAACCACCAGGATCCCTCAGCAAGCTTGCCAACCCTTGGAATTTTCTTCCTCACCACCTGATCACCCTATCCACAACCAGCCTCTTTCACCCGCTCGAACCATCCATCTTATCCCGCCTTGCGATGGTTCAACGGTCACTCCCGCCTACCGACAGCTGGTTACTCCGCAACTCCGGAGCAGATTGACGCCATGAAAACCGCCGAATTGAAAGCTCAAACCCGACGCGAACTGGCCGCCATTGCCAAGGATTATGGAATCACTGGCTGGCACGGCATGCGCAAAGACGAATTGGTCGACGCGATCAGCAAGACTCATCGTCGCCTTGCGCGGAAAGCCAGCCGCAAAGCCCGCGAGAAGGGCACAAGCGAGAAAGCCGCTGCCAGCAAATCCAAGCCCAGCGCTCGCCCCAGCGCCAGGAAATCCGCGAGCGATAAATCCAGCGTCACCAAGAGCCGCTCGGGCGCCAAGACCACTCTGGAGAACGATAAAAAATCGAGCCCACAGAAATCCAAACCCAAACGGGCCACCAAGAACACTCCCCCGCAAGCAGCCTCGGAAAGCAAACGCAGCTCCGCCCGCAAACCAGCCGAAGCCAAATCATCGGCTGCCGGCGGATCAACGTCTGTGAGCAACACAAAGTCTGCGTCAGGTGCTCGTAAAGGCAAATCTCGGGGCAACATCTCCCTGAACGATCGGCCGCTTCCCGAAATGCCGGCCCCACGGGTGTCAGCCAAAACCGCACGCATTCGAGCACAACTGCGACGTCAGCGCGAACAGGCGCAGCGAAACCGCGACCTGTCTACGGGAACGCTGGTTGGCGGAACCGCCGTCAATCGCGGTGGCAATGGTGCTCGCACCGGACAACCGCATAGCGATCGCATCGTGCTGCTGGTTCGCGACGCCTATTGGCTGCAGGCGAACTGGGAAATCACTCGTGCGACCGTCGCCCGCGCCGAGTCATCGCTGGCCGAGCGTTGGCTGACGTCGACCCCCATCCTGCGACTTCTGCACGTCGAAGGATCGGCGAACAATAACGCAGAAACGGTGCTGCGCGACATTCCCATTCACGGCGGCGTCGACAATTGGTACATCGACGTTCAAGACCCGCCGTCGCGATTCCGAGTCGCCATCGGCTACTTGGTCGACGATGACCAATTCCACTGCATCTGCCGCAGCAACATTGTCGAAACGCCCAGCCCCGGCCAATGTGAACGATTGGACGAACACTGGAATGACATCGCCGACGACTACGAACGCATCTATGCACTCAGCGGCGGACTGGAAAGCAACAACACCGACCTGAAAGGCGTCTTTGAACAGCGTCTGCAACGAGCAATGCCCACCGGCGGAAACGCTCCGACCAAGGGCACGAACCCCCCGCTGGCCCGACAAACCAACCTACCTTTTGAAGTCGACGCAGAACTGATCGTCTTCGGACGCTCGGCGATTGGCTCCAACGTCAGCTTGGATGGCAATCCCATCAAGCTGAAAGAAGACGGCACCTTCACGCTGCGGATGAAACTCCCCGATAAACGTCAGGTGCTGCCGGTGACGGCTGAGAGCCGAGACGGGCTCCGCCAGCGAGTGACCGTGATCACGGTCGAACGCAACACCAAAGTCCTCGATGCCGTGGACGTTCGAGACAACTACTAGAGACACCGCGTCCCCGATTCCTGCTTTCCCCACCGATTCACTTCCATGATCTCTCGACGCTCACTGCTAACCAGCCTCGCCACTTGTTTTCTGTTCTGCGCCACTCAGCTCACCCAGGCTGATTCCGCAACCGCTGACGATCGACGCCCACTGAACATCCTGCTGATCACCAGCGGATGCTGCCATGATTACGACTTCCAAACGAAGTCCATGCAACTGGCGTTCAAGGAAGCCGGAGTCGATGTGAACTGGACTGTCGTCAACGAAGGCGGCAAAGGCACCGAAGCTGAGATTGACTTCTACGGGGACCCCAATTGGCCGAAGGGATTCGACGTTTGCATTCACAACGAATGCTTCGCCGACACCACCAACCCCGAATACATTCGCACAATCACCAAACCGCACCTCGAAGGTTTACCCGCAGTGGTGATTCACTGCGCCATGCACACCTATCGCAACGCGGACATCGACGACTGGCGGCAAATGCTGGGCGTGACCAGCCGCCGCCACGATCACAAAAGCGCTTACCCGGTGACGGTCAAAGCCAAAGATCACCCCGCCATGAAGTCCTTTCCCGACGGGCATGTGATCGAATTTGATGAGCTTTACATCATCGAAAAGGTTTGGCCGAACACCACCGTCCTGGCAACCAGCAAGAGCGAGCGAGATGGCAAGGAACATCCCGTCGTCTGGGCCAACCAATACGGCAAGGCACGTGTGTTTGGCACCACGTATGGCCACAGCAGCAAAACCTTCGAAGACAAAACGTTTTTAAAGCTGCTGGTCGACGGCACCTTATGGGCCGCCGAATAGAACGGCCCCTCCGGACGGTCGACACGCCGGACACTCTCTGGCGACGCCGACAACAGGCCAGCCGTCAGCCGCTAGTACCTTCTCGCTCTGGGCGGGGCCGCGTTTGCACTTGGCAAACGTGGCCACTGATTCAGGGACACAGGCTGGACCAGACCTGCGTCAGACGATCACGGCAAGCTGAGCCGGCGGACGCGTAGCATCACCGCGCGGCGGCCGAATCGCCAGCTCGAATCATCTCTTGGCTGCTCTTCAGCCGACCGACTAGGCTATTGACGATTTGCCCGGGCCCGATAGTCTGGGAGTGCCGTTTGCGCCTAGCCCACTCTTTGCTCTGTTGAGTCCATCGCCCGTCATGCCAACGATGAAATCCAAACGCGAAACTGAACGCGATATCAGCCAGGCCATCATTCGCTTTGAAAAGGAGTTCATGGGTCGCGGCCCACTGGAGACCAGAACGTACATCGTTGATGACATGATTTTGGTGCGGCTCAAAGGGGTCCTGACACCAGCTGAACTGAAACTGGCCGAGGCCGAAGAACGCGATCGGGGACGCTACTTGATCAAACAAGTCCGACAGGAACTCATCCAGCATGGCAGGCCTCTGCTGGACGCAGTGGTCAAAGAAATTCTGGGCAGCGATCCCATCAGCTTGCACACGGACATTAGCGCCAAAACCGGCGAACGCATCATCGTCTTTACGCTTGAGAATCCGCCCAAGTTTCGCGATAGCTGAACGTTAATCACCACTCCAGGCCGATCGCCCATGATTGCCGGGCCTGGTGATGGCGGCCGCGACTTGGAATTCAAGCCCGCGTTGAATTGCAAATTGACCGTCGGCAGTCAGGACCAGTGCAACGTTTTCGGGTTTGCCTCTTGACTGAGGCTCAAGACGTGCTTAAGGTTATGACAATTCACGACAGAAGACTGAGTTGAGTCTTGATGATCGGTTCGCAAGTTCCGATCCACGCAGGAAACAGACAGTTGCCGTGAAAACAGGTTTTGGTTGCCGAGATTAAATGCTCGTGCGAAGAAGGCCGAAAAGCTACATGCGTGTGGCTTTTCGGCCTTTTTTTGTGCGCTCATCGATCGCGGCAGCAAACTCCATCGCTGCGCTACCGATGCGCGCCAATAGAGAGTGCGAGTGGGACAGTGTGCCACTGGCAAGCTCGACCCTTTAAACAAACGCCTATGCCGTAGCGATCCATTGGGTTGCACGGACAAGCCGGTTGCAGAATCAGTTGAATGATTCGCAATCGGCTTTTTTTGTGCACCAACGATGGGCGTCGTCACGGGATTCGTATCACGAAACAACATTCAGTTGCATTTTCATCTGGGAGTCTTTGTGCAATGGAATTGATTCTTTTTCTACTGCTCGCGCAAGCCTTTGCGGCCTTAGCGATCGGGACACGAATGAGTGGTGTCGCTCACGTGAACGGGCCCAAACTAGGACGCATTGTCTCTGGATTGGTCGGCGTTCAATTGGTGTTGGCGGTCCTCCTGAGCGTTTGGTTTGCAATCGATGACCGCAACCCGATCGAGTTTGCGCTCTCTGCCAGCGCCGCCGATTTTGGTTTGAACAAACTGGTTTACTACGACGGCGTGAGTGCTTTCATGCTGCCACTGGTCAGCTTCATCGGTTGGGTCGTGACGCGATTCTCAATCCGCTATCTAGATGGCGAATCCCAACAAGCACAGTACTTTCGACGACTCTCGTTCACCATCGGCGCGGTGTCTCTGATCAGCCTCTCTGGCAACCTGGCATTCTTCTTTCTGGGTTGGGTCTGCACCAGCGTCGGACTTCACGGCTTGTTGATGCACTACTCTGATCGACCAGCAGCGGTGGAAACGGCCTGGACAAAGTTTGTGACCGCACGCTGCGGTGATGCGTTGCTCTTGGTGGCGATTGTCTTGATCTATCAAGCCTTTGGCACACTTGACATCGCGTTCGTCTTAGCGGGTGCGAAAGAACTGGCAAACCTGGGCAAGGTCCAACCGATCCATGCCTCGATCGCTTGGCTGCTGTTTGGCTGTGCGATGCTCAAGTCGGTCCAGTTTCCATTCCACGGCTGGCTGCCCCGATCGATGGAAACCCCCACTCCTGTTTCGGCTCTGATGCACGCGGGCATCGTCAATGCCGGTGGCTTCCTGATCGTTCGCTTCAGCCCACTGGCCTTGGCGAGCCCATCGGCGATGGCAACGACGGCCACGATCGGGGCGCTGACGGCTTGCTTTGCCGGCCTCGCGATGATGACTCAAACGAGCATCAAACACTCACTGGCTTATTCAACCATCGCCCAGATGGGCTTCATGATGATGCAGTGCGGCTTAGGTGCGTTTAGTGCAGCGATGCTGCACCTGGTCGCGCACTCGATTTACAAAGCTTATGCGTTCCTTAACAGCGGCAACATTCTTGATCAAGCTCCATCACGCAGCACCGCCAACCCCGGTTCCCGATGGAGTGCTGGTTCCCAAGTCGTTACCGCTGGACTGGCTGCGGGACTATTCGGGGCCCTGGTTTACGCCGCCTGCTGGTTGCTGGGCATGAACTTGAGCGAAAAACCATCTGGATTCCTGCTGGCAGCCATCTGGTGCATGGCGATTGCCGTGATGCTCTGGCACTCGTTCGCCCAATCTCGAACATCGACCTGGAAAGCTGGCCTCTTCGCAACACCGCTGCTGTTCTTGGTGTACCTGTCAGGTTACGCAGCGGTCAACTGGATGACGGCAACGTCGATCGGCACCGCTGCAACAGGACTGTCCCCCATTGCAATGTGGTCACTCGGTGCGCTGTTCATCGTGGTGTTCTTGGCTAGCTTCACTCTGGTTCGGCAAAAAAACACTGCCCTGGCAGCAGCCATTCGAGTCCATGCCAGCAACGGGTTTTACGTCGACGACCTCGTCCGCCGTATCGCGATGCCAATCGCTAAATCCTAAGGGCGCCAAATCCTAACGGCACCGATGGTGATCAAACCAACTTCCAGTCAAGCCAAACGCACACCGCAGCACACCGCAGCACACCCCCAAGCCACACTTCACACGCATTAAAAACACATGAATCCATCATTGAATCACGAATCGTCTGCCAGCACTGACCTGGCTTCCGGACAAGCGGACCACACCGGAATCTACTCGGTGATCGACAGCGTATGGCAACGCATCATGCCGGTCTTTCCACTTCAGGACTTTGTTGCCGTCAATCCGTACAGCGGCTATTCCGAGCAAACGTTCCTGCAGGCCACCGGCTTGCTGGGCACGATCAGTAATCACCAAACATTGCTACCAGTGGATCACTTTGCGGCTCAACTGCAAGACGGCAGTCTGCAAAAGCAGCATCTCAACACAGCCATCGACGAGATGGTGGCCGATGGCGTGGAGGGCGCTGAAAGCGTCGACGTCAATCAGATTCTGGCTTGGCTCAACCACCCAGAGCAACCGGCTGATCCTCACCCGGCTGCCGCTTCGCCTGCTCAACATCGAATCCTGTTCATGACCAGCGAATCGATTGATCGCAACACGGGCAGCGACTGGGCGGCAACGATCGTGAACGAAATCACCAAGCACTGTTCAGCGCATTACGATCAAGGCCAAGCCGCATGGGCCAGCCCCTATCAAGACTTGCCGCTCTACCAAGCATGGAAGTCCGCTGCCAGCCTTGATCGCAGCATCGAAATCATCGGCTTGTCAAACTTCCGTCGCCTGGTCAAACAACTGCCCGCAACTCCCGAAGCAGCCATCGAAGCCTTGCTCGATGAACTTGGCGTGCCAGATCAACTGTGGGACGACTACCTGCTGTGCGTTGCGTTGACGATCCCCGGGTGGGCCAGCTGGACAAAGTACCGTCATCGACAGGACACCCACCAAGGGCTGGAAAACAACGACTTTGCGGCGCTGCTGGCGATGCGATTGGCCTATGAAACCGTCTTGAGCAAGAAGCTGAAATGGCAGACACACTGGCCTTCGCTGGCCAACCGACTTGCAGAAGCCAAGGCAGCCTCCCCCAGCAATCTGCAAAACTTGATCTGCCTGACGCTGCAACGCGCGGCCGAAATCGCGTACCGAAGTCAATTGTTACAGTCGATGGACAGGCAACCCAATGACAACCAGAGCACGCGAAAGCTCGCTCAGATGGTGTTCTGCATCGACACTCGAAGCGAACGCTACCGAAGACATCTAGAAAGCTGCAGCAATGAAATGGCTACCTACGGATTCGCAGGTTTCTTTGGTGTCCCCATGGAATACGAAAGGCTGGCAACAGAGCAGGGCAGTGTGAATGTTCCAGCCCTGATACAGCCCAGCTTTACAGTCAAGGAAGGCAGTGACGAAGCGTCTGTAGAACAAACGGTCACCCAGCGACGATTGAATTGGCAAAGCCTTTGCCAGGCCTGGAAAAACTTTCAGTGCAGCGCCGTTGGAATGTTTGGCTACGTCGAATCACTGGGCTTGCTGTACGCGCCAAAACTGGCCAAGAAAACCCTGGCTCGCTTTAGCAAAGATGCTTATTCAGCCACCGATCGACTGGGGCCAACCTTTCGGGGACTGGGTCCACAAGGCATCAACAAGAGCGACCAAATCAACCTCGCCGAATCCATCCTTCGTGGGATCGGCATTGTGGACTCCTTTGCTCGACTCGTCGTGCTCTGCGGCCATGGTTGCCAAACGGACAACAACCCACTGCAAGCAGGCTTGCAGTGCGGTGCCTGCGGTGGTCACGCTGGTGACGCCAACGCTCGCTTTGCTGCCAAACTGCTGAACCAGCCGATGATTCGAGAAGCACTTGCCAAACGCGGCATCGAGATTCCATTGGACACGGTGTTCGTCGGGGCACTCCACAATACGACCACGGACCAAGTGCAACTGTTTGAGACGGACCAAGTGCCTGACAGCCATCAAGTCGACATCGATGACCTGCAAGAACTGATGGCCCCTGCGTCCGCGAAAACCAGACGCGAACGAATGGCAGACCTGCCAGGCAACCAGGCTCAGGATCTCTTCCGACGAAGCGCTGACTGGTCCGAAGTGCGACCAGAGTGGGGCCTCGCTGGCAACGCTGCCTTCGTGGTCGGATCGCGAGACCTAACCAAACGAGCCAACTTGTCGGGACGAACCTTCTTGCATAGCTATGATCAAACCAAGGACCCTCAATCAGCGGTCTTGGAACAGATCATGACGGCACCCTTGATCGTCGCTCACTGGATCAATTTGCAATACTACGCCTCGGTGGTGAACCCGGTGTACAACAGCAGCGGATCGAAGACCGTGCACAACGTCGTCGGACGCTTTGGGATCCTGTCGGGCAACGGCGGTGACCTGCAAACCGGATTGCCGTTCCAATCAGTGCACGATGGCAATCAACTGCAACACCAACCGCTGCGACTGCTGGGCGTGATCGATGCGGCCCCAGAAGCGGTGTTGAGCATCATCAAGCAACACGAATCGCTGCAAGACTTGGTGCAAAATGGCTGGTTGAACTTGGTCGTCTTACACGATGAAACCTTCCATCGTTTAACGGGCAAGTTGCAATGGGAGACCTTGGAACCGATCGTGCAAGAAACCAGCCTGGCTTAGGGTAAACAAGTGGTTCAAGCAGGGTGGGTTCGAGGTGATTGGTGCGTGCAAGCACGGCGGCCTACGGCATTGGTGCGTGCAAGCACGGCGGCCTACGAAGGTGCGACTAGCGTGCCAATTGCTCCGCCATGGATTGCTTGGCGGTGGCCAAGGCATCGGTCAACTTCGCGGGATCCTTGCCGCCGGCCTGTGCCATGTCTGGCCGTCCGCCGCCGCCGCCGCCAACGAGCTTGGCGGTATCGCCAACCCACTGTCCCGCTTTCAAGCCGCTGTCCACCAAGCCATGGCTTAGACCACCGACCAGCATGACTTTGTCGCCCGAAACGGTCCCCAGCAACACGGCGGTTTCGCCGTCGGCCTTTTTACGAATCTGGTCAATCCAATTGCGCATCACATTGGGGTTCGCACCAGGAACTTCGGCGACCACCAGCAGATGATCGCCGACTTTTTCACCTTGCCCGATCAAGTCATCGGCACTGACTTTCCCGCCGGCAGTGGCTTGTTTGAGCTGCTGAATCAGAGCGGCCCGTTCCGCGAGCAGAGCATCGACTCGCTGCAGCACGTCATCCTGGGCGACGTTCAGTTTCCGAGCCATGTCACGGACCACGGCACGCATGCCACTGTACTGAGACACATCAACGGCGGCACAGTCACCGGCAACAGCAAACGTTTCAGAATGGTCGCCCGGTTTACCGCTATTGAGTTCTTTCTTTAATTGACGCACATCGCCAGCCAATTGCTCAAGAGCCCCGGCAGCCTTGTCACCGCTGGTGCCCAAGCGCTGGGCGATCTGCTCCAACAAGGCCTCGGTGATTTGACGTTGCTGCTGAGCACGCGATCCGGTCAACGCAATGATCCGGCGAGTGCCCGCGCTGACGCTTTCTTCAGCCAACAATTCAAAGGCATCGATGTCTTTGGTGTTATCAACGTGGGTTCCAGCGCACAGTTCTTTGCTGTAGCCACCGATGGAAACCATTCGGACGGGGTCGGGATACTTTTCGCCGAACAACATCATCGCCCCTTGCTGGCGTGCCTCAGTCAGCGGCAATGTTTCCCAGCCCACGGCGTCACCGGCACCGATGAACTGCACCACGTCGGCTTCGATCTTCTGCAAGACCGAATCATCGATTGGCTTTTGGTTGGTAAAGTCAAATCGCAATCGATCTTCTTCGACCTTACTGCCTTGTTGCTGAGCGTGATCGCCAACGTGGGTGTGCAATGCATGATGCAGAATATGGGTCGCGCTGTGAGCACGCGCCAAGGACTGCCGCCGCGTCGCATCCACCACAGCGTGGCACTGGCCGCCTTCGGTGACTTTTCCGCTGATCAGTTTGCCAAGGTGAACAATCAATCCGCCGTGCTTCTGAGTGTCGATCACTTCAAATTCGAATCCATCGCCGACGATCTTCCCAGTGTCACCAATTTGCCCACCAGATTCACCGTAGAACGGAGACTGGGCCAGAACCAATCGGTTTAATCCATCGCCCGCCCGCTCCAGCTTGCTAAGCAACTGGCCTTCATCGTCCTTTTGGTGCCCATCTCCGGTGATGATGCCTTTGACGGTGGTGTTGGCTTCGATGGAGTCATAACCAACGAATGGCGTCTCACGAAGCGCTTCTTTCAACGTTTCCAGAGGACCGGTTTGGAACAATTCCACCTGTCCAGCACCGCTGGCGATGGCGTGCTGGTGCATCGCATCACGATACCCAGGCCAATCAAAGGTAAAGTTCTTTTCGGCGGCCAAGGTTTGCAGCAATTCAGGCGGCACACCATAAGTTGTGTTCAGTTCCGCGGCATCGGATCCGGGAACCATCACGGCGGATCCATCTTGCATTTGCTCGAACAATTGCCCGATCCGTTTCATGCCGCCATCGATGGTTCCGAAGAAAGCTTTTTCCTCTGATTCAATGACTTCAGCGACCCGCTGCATGGTTTCGCCAAGCTCTGGATAAGCAGCCTGACTTTGTTCGGCCACAGCGCCGACCAGCTGATACAGAAACGGATCGCGCAGATTCATCTGATAGCCATCGAGTACCGCTCGGCGAATCAAACGGCGCACAACGTACTTGGCTTTGTCACGACCGGGATAGACGTTTTCGTGAATCGCAAAGGTGCAGGCTCGCGCGTGATCGGTGATGCGACGCAGTCGTCGACCGTTATCGGTATCGGGCTGGTAGTGCACTCCGACCACTTCGGCGGCAGCATCAACTATGGGACGCAGCGTGTCGATGTGGTAATTGGTCGTCACGCCCTGCAACACGCTGGCGATTCGTTCCAAGCCCATGCCCGTGTCGATGTTTTGGCTGGGCAAGGGTTTCAAGTTATCCGGTGGATCACCGAGACGATTGTACTGAGTGAAGACCAGATTCCAGATCTCGACATCACTGCCGTCTTCAAGGTGATAATAGATTTCGCTACAGGGGCCACAGACACCATCGGGACCTTCGCTGGGTGCCGAGGCTGGCCAGAAGTTTTCATCTTCGTCCATACGAACAATTCGGGCATCGGGAAGCCCAATCATGTCGCGCCAGAAGTTGTAAGCTTCGTCATCGTCTTTGTAGACCGTGACCGAAAGACGCTCACCGGGAATTCCCAGCCACTTCTTTTCCGTCAAAAACTCCCAGGCCCAAGCGATCGCATCTTTCTTGAAGTAGTCACCAAAAGAGAAATTGCCCAGCATTTCAAAGAACGTGTGGTGGAACGCCGTGCGCCCCACATTGTCAATGTCACCGGTACGCAAACACTTCTGGCACGTCGTCGCGCGGGTGAAGTCCAGCTTCACTTTGCCCAAGAAGTGGTCCTTGAACTGGTTCATTCCAGCAGGGGTGAACAAGACCGAGGGATCCCAAGTCGGCACCAACACGTCGCTGGCTATCTGCGTGCAGCCCTTGCTGACAAAGAATTCCAAATACTTTTCGCGTAGTTCGTCGGTTTTCATAGGTTCAAGGCACAAAAATTGGTGCGTAAGTAGATCGACTGCGGATCATATCCAATCGGTCCACTCTCGCCAATGATCACCCCTCTGCATTCCAAGATAGTGGGGCGTCTAACCACCCTTAAATAGGAAAACCGAGGCGTAGGAAAATGTTTTCCAGCCTCGAATTCCGATTGGCGACCATTTTTTTGAGCCCAATTCGGTGTACGAAGCGTTCCTCACGCAGGTGGTTTTCCGCAAGAAACCAACCAGGGGATCCCGATTCGGTTAGAATCCACTCCACTCACTCGGCAGCACACTCGCTGCTGACCCACCTAAAGATGCCACCGCATCGACATGCTTTCCTGGCGTTCGAGCTTGCTTGAACCCGGCAAAGCCCCACCTATTCCAACGTCCAGGCCTCCGGCACCAGCGACTCCTCAGTTGCCGCGACCTTGACCTTTGCCAAAACGAAATCCATCCGGCTAAACCCACGCAACTGATCGGGCCATCAGCTCATCGCTGCAACGCTTTAGCTGACCGATCGGCGAGCCGATGCATTTGACTGCACATTCTTTCGTTAGGGACTTCTGTCGGGACAACTTCCCAACAGCGCTTCGTCGCGTTGTCCTGGGATTTTTTCTATTCTTGCCAATCCTGCTGTGGCAACCTGCCAGCGATGCGCAAACACCGGTCGCCAATCAAGCGGGAACCATCCAGCAGCCACTGACTTTGCAAGGTCACTATTCGTCGGTGACCATGGGAGCTCTGTCCCCCAAAGGCGACCAAGCGATCACAACCAGCACGGACCAAACCGCTCGACTGTGGGACTTGGCCACTGGCAGGCAATTGCGTCAATACGACGGGCACACCGGACCGATTTTCTGCTTGGCGCTGAGCAAGAATGGCCGGTTGCTGGCGACCGGAGCGCAAGACAACACCATTCGCTTGTGGGATGTCCCTCAGTCCAGCCCGATCATCAAGATCCCCGCCCACACATCAGCTGCCCTGGCGCTGTCCATTAGCAGCGACAATCGGAACCTGATCTCAGCGGATGCCGATGGCAATGTACGATTGATCGAGATCAGCCAAATCGCCTCGGCCGATCCAGCCACGCTGGCCACCTTGAAGAATCCGACCGAGCCCACCACACGTCGCGGCCACGCGGGATCCGTCACGCACACTGCCTGGCGAAACGATGGTGTTCTGTTTGCCACAGCCGACTCCACCGGCCAGATCATGCTTTGGAGTCCGTTTTTGACCTCACGCCAAGGGAGCCTGGGTCAACATGTTGGCGGAGTCACTGGAATCAGTTTTTCGCCCAACAATCAGCAGTTAATCTCCACCGGCAAGGATGGCAGCATTCGCACCTGGCAGTTGCCTGTTACCGAAACACAAAACTTGCCGAGCACAAAATCACCGATCGCCCAAATCTGCGTCCCTGTGAATCAGAACATCGGTTTGGTTGCCAGTGCCGATGGCTGGCTTCGCCAGTTTGATCTAGTCAGCGGCACGGTCACCAAGGAGTTTCCCAAACTTCCAGCCGGCATCACCGCCGCCGCTCTGCAGCCAAGTCGCGGAATGTTCGCCGTTGGCAACCACTCAGGGACAGTGGACTTGATCGACTTTGGCGATGGAAAGAAGATCGCAAGTTTTTCGATTGGCAAAGGCCCCGTCGTTGACTTGGTGTTTCATCCCGACAACCAACGCATCGCCTGCGTCGGTTCTGACGCAACGGTGACGCAGTGGTTACTTAGCTCCATTGTTTCGCCCAACGAAAACGCGACACCCGAACCGGAACAGACTTGGCCACAAGCGGGCAGCAAAGCGGTCACGCTGTGCTATTCAAACGACGGCAGCCAACTATTTGCTGGCACCAGCGATGGCAACATCCTGCAGTGGAAAACCAGTGATCGCTCACTGGTCAACACCTTCAAGGGACATAGCGATGCGGTCGCTGAACTGGCCGTGACTGCGAACAACCAACTGCTGGCCAGTGTAGGCGCAGACGGCGTGCTGAATCTCTGGCAGATCGCTGACGGTCACCGACTGCATTCCATAGAGCATCCTGGGGCGATCAACAGCGTGTCGATTCGCAGTGACGGACAGCGTGCGGCCACTGCATCGAGCGATGGCGTGGTCAGAGTCTGGGAACTGGCGACCGGCGCTTTGCTGCAAACCTTCGGCACTGCAGACACCGCCGCGGTTCAAACACGCTGGCTGAGCGACGGCAAACGCTTGATCACGGGCACCAACGACGGCAGACTGTCCATTGACAAAGCTGCGATCATTCGCAGCATCCAAGTGAGCGACACAGCGATCGATGGCATGACGACACTCAACAGTGGCGCTCAAGTGGCCACCTTCGGCAGTGATCGCGGCGTCACCATCACGGACATCAACACTGGCAAAGCGATCCGTCAGCTCGATCCCTTGCCAGCCCAAACCACCGGCATTGCCGCCAGGCATGACAACCAACGTTTGGCCATTGGCACCGTGAATGGATCAGTCGCGATCTACAACCCCGGCAGTGGGCAGTTGATGCAAACGATACCCGGCGTCCCCGATTCACAGTCTCCAATCACCTGCCTAGCTTATTCGCCGGATCACAAGCTCTTGGCCGTCGTCGATCAACAACATCGACTTCGTTTTTATGGCCCCGCCGCGCCCGGACAGTCGGTCGAACCGGGACAGGAACTTTTCCTGCATCAACAAACACAGTCCTCCGCGCCCATCACTTCGCTGAAATTCACAGCCGACAGCCGCGGTGTTTGGGCGGCACAAGCCGATGGACAACTCGCGCTGTGGGCCTATGCTTCGCCCATCCAGCTACGCCAGCTCAATCATAGCGGCTCGGTTTATTCGTTAGCCTTCACTCAGGATGGCAACACGCTGGTCTCTAGCAGCGCAGATCAGTCGATTCGCATCTGGGACCCACAGACCGGGCAGCAGCGTTTTCAACTGCGCGGTCACACTGGCGGAGTGTTGGCGTTAGCTCTAAGCCCTGATGACTCGCTGCTGGTTTCCTCGGGCGAAGACAAAACATTGCGTTTATGGGATGTCACCGGAGGACGCCAACTGAAACAACTGGCCTCATTGAACGAAGCGATGTACAGCGTTGCAGTGCACCCCAACGGACAGTCCTTAGCTGCAGCGGGCGCTGACCGAGCCATCCACCGCTATGACTTATTGACCGGAAGCCCAGCAGAAAAGCTAACCGGCCACAGCGACTACATTCACAGTCTGACCTTTGACGCCACAGGCAACAGACTGTTGTCTTACGGCTATGCCGGCCAGCTAAAACTCTGGAAGACCAGCGACGGATCTCTGATCTTAGAACAACAAGTTGGCAAAATCGGCAATGACGCCAAATTTTCCCAAGACGGATCTGCTGTCCTGCTGTCAAACGGTGACGCGACCGCTCGCTGGTTCAAACTTCCTGAACAGGCAAAGTAATCCGCGTTCAAATCCTGTGACACGCCCGAATCTGAACACTCAGGCAACCTAGGCAATTCACGACAATGTGACTGACCGAAACAGCGCGCAGAACAAGACCTCAGAGAACCAGCCAGGACAGCGCCACCAAAACAGTGCATCACGATTTTCGCCAACATCGTGATGTCGCACTCACCTACAATGGCGAGATGACGCAGAAGCCAACGGGCTTCTGATGATGACAAATCCAAATCATGGGGATCATGATGAATCGGGGCACTCAACAACGCCTGCCAGAAACACAGTCGCCGATGCTGCAAAAGCTGACTGCGGTTCGAGCGCGTTTCACCGTTTTGGTATGCATCACTGCCTTCCTGTCGAGCTGTTGCTGGCACACCGCGTCCCCTGCTGCGGACTTTCCGGGCCTGGGCCCCGCCGGTGACTTGCAAGGCTTGTCGTTTCAATCCACCGGACCCACTGTCATTCGTGGACGAAACGCGCGCAAGCAGTTAATTGTCACTGGCTCCTATCGCAGTGGCCAGCAACACGATGCCACGCATGATGTGACCTACAGCATGAGCGATCCCAAGATTGCCAAGGTCGATGCAGACGGCCTTGTCACTCCACTAAGTGATGGGAACGTCAGCATCACTGCCAAGAGCAACAATGGCAAGACGGCAACGATTGAACTGACAATCGCGCAATGCCAACAGGAACTGCCCGTCAACTTCGTCGACGAGGTCGTGCCGATCTTCACCCGACTGGGCTGCAATGCTGGCGGCTGTCACGGCAAGTCGGATGGCCAAAATGGCTTCAAGCTTTCCTTGTTGGGTTTTTACCCCGAAGACGATTACGAGTACTTAGTACACGAACAACAGGGACGGCGAATTTTCCCAGCAGATCCCGAGTTCAGTTTGCTGCTACAGAAACCGGCCAACCAGGTTCCCCATGGCGGCGGCAAATTGATGGAGCCCGGTTCTTACGAGTGGGAACTGATTTCCAACTGGATTGCGCAGGGATCCCCCAACAGCTCCGAAGAGGACCCCACGATCCAACGCATTGAAGTTGTGCCGCCGGTTCGAGAAATGAACACCGGTGGGCAACAGCAACTGTCTGTTGTGGCTCACTATAGCGATGGATCTTTGCGGGACGTGACGCGACTGGCTGCCTACGAAGCGAATCAACCCGACATGGCACACCCGGACCCCAGTGGCCGCGTCACCATTTCGGACACGCCCGGTGAAACCGCCGTCATGGTTCGTTTCCAAGGTCAAGTGGCGGTCTTCCGCGCAATCATTCCGCAAGGCTTGCCTGTCGAAACCCTGCCACCGGAACAAACGTTCATCGATGGCATGGTGTTCGCGCGGCTTAAGCAACTGGGCATTCCAGCCTCCGGTCTTTGCGACGACGCCACCTTCATCCGCCGAGCAACGATCGACATCACCGGTCGGCTGCCAACGGCTGACCAGGCTCGCCAGTTCATCGACGATCCGAGTGCCGATAAACGCGATCGCTTGATTGACCGCCTGGTCGACAGCCCTGGCTATGCG
The DNA here is from genome assembly GCA_007745635.1 of Stieleria bergensis. Taxonomy (GTDB): domain Bacteria; phylum Planctomycetota; class Planctomycetia; order Pirellulales; family Pirellulaceae; genus Stieleria; species Stieleria bergensis. Next base: position 1,461,327 of record CP036272.1, on the reverse strand, counting down.
GACTACTTTGCCAACAAGTGGGCTTCGGTTTTGCGCAACAAGCGACGCAACACCAACGACATTCGCTACACCTATCGATTCCATGATTGGATTCGCAACCAACTGGACAAGAACACTCCTTACGACGAATTCGTCCGCTCGATTCTGACCGCCAGTGGGACCGCCGAAACTCATCCACCGGTTGCCTGGTATCGAGAGCTGCGAACCTCGTCGGTGCAAATGGAAGACACCGCGCAGCTGTTTTTGGGAATGCGTTTGGGATGCGCCAAGTGCCACCACCATCCCTTTGAACGCTGGAGCCAACAAGACTACTACGGCTTTGAAGCCTTCTTCACCCAAGTCTCGATGAAGGTCAGCAACTACAACCCGGAGACCAATCGTCCGGACTCGGTGTCTCTCAATGGCAAGTTGGCCCAAGCCAGAAACCCACGCACCAAGTTGACTGTCAAACCGACTGGTTTGGGCGGTCAGCCGCTCGACATTGCAGAATGGGATGATGCCCGACATCACTTGGTCGACTGGATGGCCGCCCCCGAGAATCCGTTCTTTAGCCGAGCGCTGGTGAACCGTTACTGGAAACACTTCTTTGGCCGCGGCATCGTGGACCCTGAAGATGACTTGCGGGTCACCAATCCGCCCAGCAATCCAGAATTGATCGCAGCACTGGAGAAGCACTTCATCGACAAGGGCTTCGACATGAAGGACTTGGTTCGCACGATCTGTAAATCAAGCGTTTACCAGTTGAGCAGTGAACCGACCGAATCAAACAAAGCCGACGCGCAGAACTTTTCGCGATTCTATCCTCGTCGACTGCCAGCTGAAGTGCTGTATGACAGCATCAATCATGTCGCCGATGTCCCAGCCAGTTTTAACGGTGTGCCACGGGGGACACTGGCGATCCAATTGCCAGACAATGGCTTTGACAACTACTTTCTGCAAGTCTTTGGCAAGCCTGAAGCGGAGAGTGCTTGTGAATGTGAACGCAGCCCGGAGGCCAACTTGGCTCAGTCGCTGCACTTGCTCAATTCCAGTGACGTGCAGAACCGTCTACAAAGCGGCACCGGTCGTGCAGCGAATTTTGCCAAGGATAGCGACACCGAAAATCAAGCCAAAATCACCGAGCTTTACCTGTGGGCATTTTCACGCAAGCCGACGGTCTCCGAACGTGAGTTTGTGCTGTCCCATGTCAGCGATGCCAAGGACTCCAAGCAAGCCTGGGAAGATGTGATCTGGGCGATGCTCAACGCGAAGGAGTTCCAATTCATTCGCTGACCGTTGCTTCCGTCCTTTTCTGCTCCCTCATCCAGTGCCCGTATCAAGTGTCATGATCAAGCGTTCCCCCTTCGCGTTGGCTGTCCTGCATGTCATCATTGCTGTGTCAGTCGCCACTGCACAGCTTCCTGAGACGCACTTGGGTTCCATCTATCCTGCTGGGGCTCAAGCAGGCCAGAGCCTGACGCTGGAAATCTCCGGTGTTGACCTTGATGCAGTCAATCAGCTGGAGTTTTCGCACCCTGGCATCTCCGCGACTCAGAAACTGGCCGAAGCGGGGCCGTTTGAGGACCAACCCCAGCCCGTTGAAAATCAATTCGAAGTCAAAGTGCACGGCGATGTTCCCTCCGGTCAATACGAGGTCCGTTGCCGTGGCAAGTATGGACTGTCTAACCCACGTGCATTTCAGGTTGATTCACTGACAGAGTATCAAGAAAGCGAACCCAACCAAGATCCCGATACCGCGACCGAAGTGAGTTTCCCGGGGATCATCAATGGGCAACTCAAAACCACGTCCGACCACGACCTGTTTCAATTCGAAGGCAAGCAAGGTCAGCAACTGACGATCGATGCTTTGGCCAGACGGATCGATTCTAAATCAGAACTGATGGTCACCCTGCAAGCGCCCGATGGACGCACCTTGCAGCAGAGCCAAAACCAAGTGCAGGGAGATCCGCTGATCAACCTCACGCTGCCTCAAAACGGCAACTATCTGATCAAGGTTCGTGACTCCCTGCATCGCGGCGGTGCTGAATATGTGTACCGACTCGTGCTGTCAACGAGGCCACAAATCGACTTTGTCTTTCCGCCTGCTGGGCTGCTTGGCTCGAATGACAAATACACGGTCTACGGTCGCAATCTGCCCGGTGGAAAAGCCAGTCGCTTCACAATCGATGGAACGCCATTGCAACAGTTTGAAACCAACATTCCGATCCCCAAGCAAGTCGCTGATCAACTTGATTTCGACGCTCGCTTGGACCCGCATCAAGCGGGTTTGGATGGGTTTACATTCCGCATTGATTCTCCCGCTGGAAAATCAAACGCCTTTCTGATGACCGTCGCCGGTGCCAAACGCGTCCTGGAACAGGCTGAAAACGATTCCCCCCAACAAGCACAATCCATTGACTTTCCGTGCGAAATCCATGGCCAGTTTTATCCCAAACGAGACATAGACTGGTTCACTTTTGAAGCCACCGCGGGACAAAAACTAGCCATTGATTTATTGTCGCATCGGTTGGGCCAGCCGACCGATCCTTCGCTACTGATCCAACGCGTCACCCTCACCGACGAGGGCGAAGAGAAGCTGCAACAGATCGTTTGGCATGACGAGCTAACCACCCGCATTCGAGACAAGGGTTTTGACCATCGGCACAACGATCCAACGTATTTGTTTACAGCCCCCACAGACGGAACGTATCGATTGATGGTGCGTGACTCGTACAGCAGCGTGCAGAGCGATCCCCGCTTGGTCTACCGTCTTTGCATTCGCCAGCCACAGCCTGACTTTCGTCTTGCGGCATCACCGATCGATCATCCTGGTTCGATTCTGATCCGCAAAGGCGGCCGGACGGCGCTGCGAATCACAGCCTATCGTCGGGATGGTTTTGACGGTGAAATCACCGTCACAGCCAGCGGCTTACCAGCTGGAGTCACAACCGACCCGATCATCATCGGCCCGGGCAATGATTATGGCGTGTTGGTGCTGACTGCTGCGGCGGATGCTCCCGGGGCAACGTCCACACTTGCTGTCCAAGGCACCTCCACCGTCAACGGGCAAAGCCTCAAACGACTGGCACGTTATGGACGCGTGCTGGAAACCTACCGCTTTCAACAACCCAATGCCAACGTCTCTAGCATTCCGGCGCGTCTCACTCCAGCGCTGATGCTGACCGTTTCCAATAGCGAACAGTCGCTGGTGTCCTGCACCACCGGTGATGGCAAGACGATCGAAACCGCTCGCGGTGGCGTGATCAAGATCCCCTATCAGGTCAAACGTGCCGAAGGTGTTGGCGGCAACCTGACTGGCTATCCGCTGGGTCTGCCACCGAATGTCAATTTGAACCAAGTGGCGATGGCGGCCAACGAAAAGGGCGAGTTTGAACTCAAACTGCAAGCCACCACGGTCCCCGGGACCTACACGTTTTACTTAGCGTGCTCTGCTCAAGGTTTCCAATACAGCCGCAACCCCGAAGCAACCGAGGCAGCAGTCGCAAGGCAAGAGCGGTTCGCCACGATCCTTGCTGACGCCAAAAAGAAAACTCTGGAAACGCAAAAATCTGCTCAAGACGCAGCACGCAAGCTAACACAAACCGGGACAGACCTGAAAACTGCCCAAACCGCAGAGACGAATGCTGGCAATGCCGTCACAGCAGCTCAAAAGGAATTGCAAGACGCAACCAAGCGGCAGCAAGACGCGACCAAACAACTGGCCGCCAAGCCAGATGACGCCGCGATGAACCAAGCCGTTGCCGAGGCAGCCAAGGCGGTCACTGCGGCAACGGAAAAGGTCAACAACAGTCAAACGACCATGAAGACGGCGACGGATAAAGCGACTGCGATCAGCGCCCAGCAGAAATCCGAACAGGAAGCCAAGACCAACGCGGACAAGGCCTACGCAGACGCCCAGCAGACCGAACGCTTGGCACAACAAGAGAAACAGCGTGCCGATCAGGCCGCTCAGCAGGCCAAGCAACGGTCCAACAAACGCAGCACGAACTTCTCCACGGCCTCAACACCGATCACAATCAAAGTGGCGTCTTACCCCATCGAGCCAACGCTGCCCAATGCGTTGACGGTCAAACAGGGCGAGAACGCTGAAGTCACATTCGCCATCGAGCGGTTGTATGGATTCGACAGTAACGTCAGCATTCAACCACGGCTGCCTGGCGGCGTGGGCGGCCTGTCCATTCCAACGGTCAACTTGGACAAAGCGAAGAAAGCCGCCGTCGTAAACGTCACCGCCAACGCAACGGCGACGCCGGGTGAGCATGAGATGACGTTTCGATTGCAAATGAACTTCAATGGTCAAAACTTGACTTTGGAACACCCCTTCAAACTGACGGTTATCGAAGTCGAAAAGAAATAATCAATGGAACACCGTGGCATGAGGCGACGGTGTGTTCGACAAGTGATTCGCTTGTCACTTCCACTTGCAAAGGATGCTAACCCTTCCACTTGCTTACGGTTCAGCCTTGAAACGGTCACTGCTCATTCTGTCCTGCTTGATCGCCTGGATCACCAACATCACCGCCGAAATTCCGGTGGCGAGTGTCCAGCGTGATCAACCAGTGATGTTCGAAAAAGACATTTTGCCGATCATGCAAAAGAATTGTTTGGCCTGTCATAGCTTGACAGAAAAGCAGGGCGACCTCGTGCTGGAATCAGCGGCGGGCATCCTAAAGGGCGGTGACTCTGGACCGGCAGCCATTGCCGGAAAAGGGTCAGAGAGCTTGCTGCTGAAGGTTTGCTCGCATCAATCGGATCCCATCATGCCGCCAGAAGACAATGATGTCGCGGCCAGCAACTTGACCTCACAGGAACTTGGCCTGCTAAAACTTTGGATCGATCAGGGAGCCCGTGGGTCCGGTGGCATCGCCAGCTTATCCCCCAAGCAATGGCGTCCGCTGGCGAAATCAATTGGCCCCGTCAATGCGGTGACTCTCTCACCAGACGGCCAATACGTGATCTGTGGCCGAGCCAATCAACTGTACCTGTACCATGTCCCCACCGGCCAGCTGGTCACTCAATTGTCTGACCCTGCGTTGTCCAGCGACACCATGGGCAATGTCGCGCACCGAGACTTGGTGCAATCACTGGCGATCAGTTCCGCGGGCGATCTGCTGGCATCGGGCAGTTTCAGAGAAGTCAAACTCTGGCGTCGTCCACGCGATGTTGTGCGACAGCAGATCAACACCGCTGCTGACGTCCAGGCGATGACCGTTGACCAAACCAATCACCGCATTGCGACCAGTGGCAAAGATCATACGATTGTTGTTTGGGATAGCCAAACCGGCCAGCCACTGCAAACGCTTAGCGGGCATACCGCTCCAGTCAGCTCACTGCGTTTTTCAGCCGGCGGCAAACAACTGATCTCTGGGTCGCTTGATCAAACCATCCGCATCTGGAATCCAGACGATGGTTCGCTCAGCGGTCTCATTGAAACCCCTGCTGCGGTCAACGCAGTCGAATGGGTCAATGCCAACAATGATCCCAATCGTGATGAAAGACTCTTGGTTTCCGGTGGCAGTGACAAACTGATTCGCACCTGGCAGTTCCCCGCGTTTGCTCCAGAGATCCACCCGCTTGTCAGTCCTGCATTGCAACAAGCGATCTTTCGCGCCAATGGACAGCTGATTGTCTTGCTGGGCGAGAACCAAAAAGCGACGACGATTTCCGTTGACCCCAAAGGCGTCGTCAAACAGTGGTCGCCAGATCAAGCCTCCATCACTGCCATCGCGGCCGCCGGCGCAACAACGCTTGCCACAGCGTCCAGCGACAATTTTTTGACTCTGTGGAGTGTTGGCGAACAAAAGCAGATCGATCAATGGTTGATCCAAGCCGATGAAAGCGAGCTGCCAGCGATCACGCGGTTAGCCATCACGGCCGACGGCAAACGACTGGCCAGCGGTCACAGTGACGGACAACTCATTTTTTGGAACCTGCAATCGGATCCACAGCCCACACAAGAAGGCGATCCCAAACCCAAGCACTTCCAGCAAAGTGTTGCCGGAAACAAGCAAGCAGTCACCTCGCTGCGTTTCTCCCCCGACGGAACCACCTTGCTGGCGGGCTACGCAGACGGTGTTTTTCGAGGATTCAATCCCGACAATGCTCAACAGCGATTCGCAACCAGCCATGGTGCGAGGATCAACGACATTGCCATTTCAAACGATGGCAAAGTCATCGCCACCGCTGGCCAGAACAACAGCGTGCGACTGTGGCAAAGCAACGGCAGTGGATTCGGAATCAGCCAAGTCAACCAACTGCGGGGACCAGCCACCAGCGTCACACTTTCACCCGATGGCAGCCAAGTGATCGTTGCGGTGCAGGCCGAATCGCCGATCTGCCTGATCCATGAGACCGCTCAAGGCAAACTGCTCCAGCAATACACCCAACACAAAAACAGCATTGCCGCATTGATGACCGACCAGCAGGGGCGCATTGGATCACTGGACGCCACCTCGATCCAGCTTTGGTCGACCAACGGACTGAAAGTGATCACTGGACACAACGATCAGATCACCTCCTTGGCCGCGATTCCGAATGCCCCCCTACAAGTGATTTCAGGCAGTCGTGATTCAACGGCCAAACGCTGGGATTTAAACAGCGCACGGCAGGTCACCCAGTTCAGCCACGGTGGCCCGGTGACGGCCGTTGCCGCTAGTCCCGACGGCTCAAGAGTTGCAACCGCAGGCGAGAACAACCTGGCAAGACTGTGGAACATCAATGGCCAACGAATCGCCGACCTGAAGGGCGATCTGCGTTTGCAGTTATCAGCATCGCGCGCCGTGCAGCAAGAGAAAACCGCACAAGCCCGAGTCACTTCAGCCAAGAAGCAACTTGAAGACGCGGAAAAGCAACTTCCGACTCGAGTTGAAGCCGCCAAGAAAGCTGACGAGGAACTCGCCACTGCGGACAAAGATTTGCAGGAGAAAACCGCTGCACTGGACAAAGCGACCACTGAGAAAGTTGCGGCGGAAAAGCTTGCGATCGAGGCCTCCAAACAGGCAAGGGCAGCGTTGCTAGAAAAACTGCGTGCCGAAGCGGACGCTCAATCGGCTGCCGATGCTCTGAAAACAGCCCAAGCACGCTCCACTCAATTAGTCGCTGCCGCCAACGCAACCCCTGGAAATGACGCGTTGAAACAGGCGTCACAAAACAGTCTGGCCGCCGTCAAAACGGCCCAAACTGAATCCAGCCGCCTGCAACAAGAAATGAAGGCACCGATTCAAATGGCTCAGGCAGCGATCCAAAAAGCAAACGAAATGACCCAGAAGGTGTCTGTCACCCAAAAGCCATACACCGATGCATTGACCGCCAAACAGAGTGCGGAGACCGCTCGCAATTTGGCCGCTCAAAAGCAAGCCATCGCTGCCCGCGATAAACGCGAAGCCGAAGCCAAGGTGCCTGTGGCAAAAACCGCAGTACAGGAAATGGAAACAGCGTTGGTCGCCGCCAAAGAACAAGTCACGCAGGCCAATCAAGCAGCGAAGGATTCCGAGCAACCCCTGAACGCGGTGGCGTTTTCCGACGATGGTTCACTGCTGGCCACCGGCGGCCAGTTTAGTAACGTGCACACCTGGGATGGAACAACCGGGACAGCAGTCGCGGCGTTTGCGGGACATCAAGGACCGAATCGCTGCGTCACGTTTCTTGATGCGAATACTCTAGCTTCGACTGGGGCTGATCAGTCGCTTCGACTCTGGGATCTCAATCCAGGCTGGAAACTTCAACAAACGATTGGCGCTGCCGATCAACCTGAATTGATTTCACATCGCGTGACTTCGCTGGACTTTGATGCCACCGCACAGCACTTGCTGGTCGCCGGGGGGACGCCATCACGATCGGGGGAACTGTTGGTCTTTCATCTAGACGATGGACAGCGAACACTGTTTCTACCGCAAGCCCACGACGATGTGATTTACGCGGCAAAATTCTCACCCGATGGCAAACGCATTGCCTCCGCATCGGCGGACAAATACATCCGCACCTTCGATGTGATCAGCAGCCAACCACTGCGACGATTGGAAGGACACACCAACTATGTCCTGGACCTGGCATGGAAAAATGACGGCAGCCTGCTGGCATCGGCGTCAGCGGACAACACGATCAAGGTCTGGAACCCCGACACAGGTGATCAGTCGAGGACGATTCAGAACTTTGAAAAACAAGTCACCGCAATTCGCTTTGTCGGCGAGGGCAGCGACGTCGTGTCCAGCTGTGGCGATCGTCGAGTTCGAATGCAGCGCACGTCCAACGGCGGAAACATTCGCAACTTTAGTGGCACCACGGCATGGCAGCACTGCGTGGACATCACGCCTGATGGCAAAACCATTGCGGCAGGCACAGCCGATGGCAAGGTTTATTTGTGGAACAGCACCAATGGACAACTTCTGAAGACACTGGAGGTCGGACAGTAACCCCACCCCGCCAGACTGTTTCGCTTGCCATTGGTTCCCGCACATAGCGATGAACCGCTGGACAGGTCACCGAGTGAAGAAACAGCCCCAACGTCAAACTCGCCGTACACCGCTTCACCAACACTCCGCCGCGAGGCTGCCTATGCAAACCCCTGAGCGACCTTAACGAACATTCATTCTGCGAGATTTCGGATTCCGACGGCGTTTGATTTCGTTGCAATTCCCGCATAAATCTCACAGCGGCAACGTCAACCATGATATGATTGGCGGCTTGCCGACCCGAGCGATTGGCATTGATTGCCGCCGCACTGATGCCCGACACATCATCCATTGGTGATGTGTTTGTTTGAAATCAGGACGCAAGGTTGCGTCATACTCGTCCATTCCAAACAGGTAGACACAGATGCTAAAAATTTCTAACACGCGCCGTCACGAAAAGTGTGACGGCAGCAGTCGTCGCGACTTTCTTCAGGTTGGCGCGCTAGGACTTGGCGGCTTGACTCTTAGTGACATGCTGCGGAATAAAACCGAAGCTGCCAATGCCGGGATTTCGACGACCGATAAATCAATCATCTGGCTTTGGCTTAGTGGTGGGCCGACGCATGTGGAAACCTTTGATCCCAAGATGACCGCTCCGGCGGAGTATCGCAGCGTGACCGGCGAAGTCAAAACAAATTTGCCGGGCGTGACTCTCGGTGGCAACTTCCAACGCATGGCACAGGTTGCTGACAAGATGGCATTTGTGCGTTCGTTTGCACACACGAATAGTGGACACTCCGGTGGCACACACTATGTCATGACTGGCTATGACAATCGCTTGGCGGACAACGGCGCGGTGTCATCTCGACCGGGTATCGGTTCCATCCTTTCTCGCGTTCGGGGAACCAATCATCCGGTCACGGGGATGCCAACGTATGTGCGTCTCAATGGGATCTATGCCGACGGCCCTGCTTTCCTGGGCACCGCGTACGGTCCATTTGATTCAGGCGGGGAAGCTCGTCGCAACATGGCTTTGAATGTAGCTCGTGAGCGTCTGGATTCGCGCCGTGAATTGCTAAAAGGCATCGACAACCTGCGTCGTGACATCGACAGCAGTGATGTGATGAACGGCCTGGATGCCTTTGATCAACAAGCCTTTGACATCATCCTCAGTCGATCGCAGCAAGCCTTCGATCTCAAGTACGAAGACCCGCGTGTTGTCAGTCGCTATGGCAAGGGACTTGGTGAAAAGCTCTTGCAAGCGCGTCGACTCTGTGAAGCTGGCTGTGGCTTTGTCACCGTCAACTTTGGTGGCTGGGACATGCACGGCAACATCAAGCAATCAATGGATCGCCTGGGTCCACAAGTTGACCAAGCGGTTGCCGCCTTGGTCGAAGACCTCTCGCTACGCGGCCAACTCGACAACACGCTGCTAGTTGTCAGTGGTGAATTTGGCCGCACGCCGAAGATCAATGGCGGTGGCGGTCGTGACCACTGGGCGCCGCTTAGCACGCTTGCTCTGGCCGGCGGTGGCTTGCAAATGGGACAGGTGATTGGCGAATCAGCCGAAAAGGTCGACGTCCCCAAGACGTCTCCGATTGGTCCACAAGACTTGTTGGCGACCATCTTCCATGTGATGGGCATCAACCAACGATTGCAGTTTGTCAATCAAGCGGGTCGTCCAACCTACATGGTTGAACAGGGCAAACCAATCGAAGCGCTGGTTTAGAGCTGATCAGAAGGCTTGGGAACATTGGCAAAACGCAGCAACATCACGGTCAGCTGATCTTGCTGCTGCACGCTCTTGCCCGAGAACATCTGCTTGCCAACCCCTTTTTGAGGCACGGTTCCACTGATCATGAACCAGTCTCCCTCAGCGCCAGCGATTTCAAACTCAAGCTCTGCCAAAGACCACGCATCACGTCTCATGTCGATGCGTGAACCGGCTTGACCACGAATCACGTCGGGCCGCATGCTTCCCAATTGAACTTCGGGACGGATCTTTAACCTGGCTTCACCCATTTCGTCGGAAGCCAGCGCGGTGATTGCCAAGATGAATTGTGGATCGAGGAGCGTTTTGCCGATCGGCTGCGGCTCTTGATAGACAATCACGGCATGCTCGCCAGCCAAGGGTTGCCGAATGGAGAATTCCATGCGGCGTCCTAAACTAAGCGGCACCAGCTTGGCGCCTTCGGCCTGTGGCCCAGACAAGGTCGCTGCAGCCAGAAACTCGTCCAGCACATTGCCTTGTGTTTCGTCTTTCATCGTCTGCAGACGCGACAGCAGCCGCTGCTCTTGAATCACCTTGCCGATTCTCAGGCCGTTGCGTTGCAAGTCTTTCCGCAAGGCGCTGGGCACCACGGTCTCATCGGTCCACTGCCAGAGCGACTGAATTTGATCGGCCTGATTGGGATCAAAATTGACCTGAACGTAGCGAGTGTCCAGCTCTAAACGACGTGACACTTTCCCCGGTGGCAGCTGGTCCTGCAGCGTTGGCTTGGACGCTCGCTTGATCACATTTTCAGTGCTATCCCAGGCGGCCCAGGAAGCGCATCCAGCAAGTGCCGCAGTGAGTCCCAAGCACAGCATGGCCACAGCGCATCGGCGAATGGCCACCACTGAGCAAAGCTGCGTTCTGGCTGCGAATCGATTCGGCATCATACGGAGGGATAGTCAGGCTCGCTGAGAACCAACACCCAGGCTGAGTTCAACGACGACGGGATGAGGGAATTTCCCTCCATCGATACAAAAGCGCTTCGCGCGGCGTCAATCCCGATTCGCTCACAGCGAAACCTGATTCATTGACATCAGCGCCACCCGCCAGAGGACTGGTTGTCTTTACTGGGAACCAGCAGAGGAGCTGCCCAGGTACGGATAGTCTGGCCGAATCAACTGCTGCTCTTTGAGTTCCCGCCAGAACGCCTGCGGTAGCTCCACCGTTGCCATGTGAGCATTGATGTCCACCCACTTCACGCGGCTATTGTTGAGCGCGACGGAGACCACACCAGGCGGAGACACACTGAAGGCGACAGCAGCTTCTGCGGGCGTCGTCTCAAACTGCTGGCACAGGGACCAAAAGCGATCGCGCCAATCGTACAGTTCGGCATCCCGCGTCTCATCGCGGTTCAGCTGGCGGTAGTTAAAGAAGTCGCCGCCAGTCAGAAAGCCGCCATGAAACACAGCAGAGTTAATCACCGCAACGTTTCGCCGTCGCAGCGACTCGATAAACTCGATCAACGCTTGGTCGTGATCATAAATGGTGAAGCAGCCAGCGATCATGACCCAGTCTAAGTCGCAAGTCTCAAGGATCTGCTGTGCGATTCGCCAATCTTTGACGCCGGTCCCGATCGCCGTCGCCTTGCCAGCCTCTCGCAGTTCGTTCAAGGCTCGATAGGCACCACGAATGTCATCCCAACGCTTTTCAAGATCCTGGTCGCTGTCGGCGGCAGCCAGGTATTCGTCAGGATCGTGAACCGACAATAGCTGAGCGTCATAGCCGGCCAGGAATTGATTGCCTTCTTCCCAACAGCGCAGGATGCCATCATAGCTGATGTCTTGGACGGCATCGTGCTTCAAATCCACCCAGACGCCAGGCTCAAAGGTTGGCTCATCACCCTGCAAGGGAATTCGCCGCCAGCCGAGTTTGTTGCTGATCAGGACTCGCTCTTGGGGAACATTGAAACGCTTGAGCGATTGTCCCAGATTTTCCAGCGCCAATCCGGCGCCGTACTTCCCAGCGGAATCAAAGGCAATGATTCCGGGACAGACGTCCAGAACGCGGCCAATGATTTGATCGCGCGTCTCCTCGGCCATCACTCGATAAATGTTCCCCAGACTACTGGTGCCAAAGACAATCTTAGGGATCGCAGAAGAGGACGAGACTTGCATGAGGATCACCTTTGGAAAGGACATGACAGTGCAGGGCAGAGGCTTTCCCGATGTGAATGCCAATCCATCACCACCGTTGCCCGTCAAAGCCTGGGAATCTTAGCGAACCACTCGAGCCCCGCCACCCCCGACCAGGCGTTGGACTTCCGCCTTGGAAGCCATTGACGTGTCACCGGCAGTGGTCATCGCCAGGGCTCCATGCGCGGCACCGTATTCCACGGCCAGCTGCGGGCCAAGATCATTTAGGAGGCCGTAGATCAAACCCGAGGCAAAGCTGTCACCGCCTCCAACGCGGTCGAGGATTTCCAGATCTTCCCGGTGAGTCGCTTCATAGAAGGCTCCATCGGCCCAGCAGATGGCTCCCCAGGAATTGATCGTCGCTGTCTTCACCGTCCGCAGCGTGGTGGCAACGACTTGAAAGTTCGGAAATTCCTGGACCACATTTCCAATCATCGCTTGAAAGGAGTCCACTGGAATGCTGGAGATTTTCTCATCAACGCCTTCCACTTCGAAACCTAAACATGCGGTGAAGTCTTCCTCGTTGCCAATCATCACGTCGACATCTTTTGCGATCTCTCGATTCACTTGGCGAGCCTTTTCCACGCCGCCGATGCTTTTCCAAAGCGACGGTCGATAATTCAGATCATACGAGACAAGGGTGCCATGTCGCTTGGCTGCTTGAACTGCCTCGATCGTCAGCTCGGCGGTGCTCTCCGACAAGGCGGCAAAGATGCCTCCGGTGTGAAGCCATCGTGAACCGCGCTGCCCAAAGACGACGTCCCAATCGACATCCCCTGGCTTTAGCTGGGATGCGGCGGTGTGGCCGCGATCGGATGTTCCCAATGCACCTCGAATTCCAAACCCTCGCTCGGTGAAGTTCAAGCCGTTGCGGACGCGACGTCCGATCCCATCATCGGGCCGCCACTGAATCATCGATGGATCCACGCCACCTTGCAGAATCAAGTTCTCCAGCAAGCGGCCAACTTCGTTGTCAGCGAATGCCGTCACGACACCGGTGCGCATTTCGAAACAACGACGCAATCCACGCGCGACGTTGTACTCGCCACCGCCTTCCCAAGCGTTGAATTGCCTGGCGGTGCGAACACGCCCCTCGCCGGGATCGAGTCGCAACATGATTTCGCCGAGAGACACCAGATCGAACTCGCAGGAATCTGCCGAGCGAATCGCCAAAGGATCAGTCATGATGGTTTCTTATTAAATGAGATCGGTTGATCGAAAGAATCGTTCAGATCAAGTTCATTGCGTCGCGCGTCAACTGAGTGATCTCATCAAAGCGCCCCGCGCTGATCAGATCAGACTTCACCATCCAGCTGCCGCCACACGCAATCACGAAGGGTAAGTTCAAGTAGTCCACGATGTTGGATGCAGAGATCCCGCCGGTGGGCATGAATCGAATGGTGTGATAGGGACCATGAAACGCTTGAAGCGTCTTGATGCCCCCCAGGGCCTCGGCGGGGAAGAATTTGACGACCTCCAAGCCAAACTCAAGGGCCATCTCCAAATCAGTTGGACTGGAAATGCCCGGAAAGATCGGCACTTCGTTTTCCACACACCACTGGACGGTCTTGGGATTGAAACCGGGCGAGACAATGAACTGAGCCCCCGAGTCCACGACTTGTTTCGCTTGGGTGACACTGTGCACCGTCCCAGCCCCCACTAAGAAACCATCGCGTTTGCGAAGTCTTTCGATGGACGCCAGGCCAGCCTCGGTACGCAGTGTGATCTCGGCACAGGGAAGGCCACCGCCGGTCAATGCGTCAGCAAGCCGATCGGCGTGACGGACATCTTCGATCGCGACCACCGGAACGATTTTGAGTGACTCTACGCTTGCAATGATTTCCTTCATCAATCCACCTCAGTGATGCCACGGCGAACTCGCCTCTTCGTACACAACCGTTCTCTCTCGCCATGTTATCCGACATGGCGCATCGCAACCTCAAAATGCGTCTCCATGACAAAGCGTGCCTGCAGAGCGTCGTCAAGGTCATGGCCGCCTTCAGGAGAAAGACTGTCAGAGACGATACGATACTCTTTGATCTGGATGTTGCGACAGTGGGCAACGTGAATTCGTCGCCGTGTCACCCAGGTTGACGCGGCGCAGGCGAACCGACCTCGCCTGCCACCAGAGCGTCAAGAAGGCGCACCATTGACTACCGATTCCAGCAAGCGAGATTGTGCATCCATGATGGCGGCGGCGGAAAGTTGAAAGCGTGGATTGGGCGAGCCCAGTTCATTCCAAGCAAAGCCACGCCACAGTGCCAGCACGGCCGGCCCGTTGACGATCCCCAATTCGCGTTCCATCAGATCCACGCCATAGGCAGCGAGGCTGGCATCAACGAACGTCGAACGCTGCTTGAGCAATCCTTCCAAGACTGAATCCGGAACGCTTCGATGGCGCTCAACGGCCAATCCAGCCATCACGTTCACACGCATGGTCTGCGCTCGGCGTTTGGCTCGGGAATCCACCTTTTTGGTTTTCAGATGCGGTGCCTCAACGAACCAGCTGCACATCGGACAGAAACAATGTGCCCCGGGCGAGTATCGCTGCTTTCCCGGTTTTGCAACCAGATCAAACGAGTTTGACAGGTAAGTCGAAAAAAAGTGACTGAATGCCTTTAAATCCTGCCTGTCAGGTCGAGCATTGACAGGCAAGTTGCTGTAATGCTCGACCATCCACGGCTCCGTTGCCTCGGGCAGCGTGGTGTATTGATGGGCAGTGTCAAAACGAATGAATTGACTTGTCACCGCCTGACTGACCCATTTGAGCAACCGATAGCTGCGGTGTTGCATGTCCACCAGTCGCTGCATGTTTGCTGCGTCTAACATGAATCAATTTCCTTGCATCGAGAATCCAACGTTGCTTTCTAGATCCTCTCTGGCGAAGTCAGGTTCGCCTGCCGCTGTCTCACCGGCTCGAAAGATCACCGGCTCGAAAGATCACCGGCTCGCTAGTCTCCTGATCAGCACGACCGCTGCGAGGAGCCGACTGCCCACCGGGCAACTACCTGGTCATAGCGATGGCAAACCCGGCAATGAACATGATCACCCCAGCGACCAAGTTGTAAATCAAGATCGGCACGAGGTTCGATTTACCGCTGCGCCCGTTGTACTTCGTCCCACACTGGTCGCACTTCACATGATGAAAGAGCTTGGGCCCGAGGGCCCCGCCCCACAACGTGAACTTGACCTTGGTCGCATAAACACTTTGACACCCGGGGCAATTCGCGTGGACTTCGCCGCTGGGCACCGGCTGACGATCATCGGTGGGTAACGGAGACTGATAGGGATTGTTGCTCATCGTTGACAAAGGCCTGAGGATTCAAAACGGGATCAGCTCAAGAGTCTTGGCAAGACAATTAGAATCGCCACGCCGAGCGATTGCCAGCGTTTGGCCAGCAGTTAAGCGGCGAATCGCCAATCGCAGTCAGGGAAGAAGCCTCTGGCGGTGCGGGTGAACTTGGGTAATGAGGCGTGATTGGGGCGAACTCGCCAGGCAGCCTCCTCTCTGGGATTCGTCTTTCGCTGAGCAGAGAGATTTTCTAGAGTAGACTTTTCCCGCTGTTTGACTGGCAAAAACTGCCGGTTTTGACCCTGTCTGGACGTCTGGTGCTCACCCACTGGTGTTCAGAATGATTGACTGACATGGCCAAGGAGGAGCCTACCGTGTTGCTGGATCGCATTGATATCGACACGCACGGATTGTTGAACCGAGTGGAATTGGGACCGTTTTCCCAGGCGATGAATCTTGTCAGCATGCCAATTGGCGCTGGCAAAACCGCTTTGGTCCGGTTTGTCCGTGATTCACTGGTTCGACGCCAATATCCCTTGGGCATGATGAACAGCTCGGCCGGCCGTGTGGTCTGGGTCGAAGCCAATGGCAAAATTCATTGCCGCCGTGAACAGGATGGCAGCCAACAAGGTCGACGCACGATCGAATTCGAATCTCGCGGCGATGTCACGCATCGATTTGACTACCACCACGACAGTTGGATCAACGGCATTGCCGACACAACCCCTGCCTCGCGTGCGTTGCAAGCGATCCAATTGCCCGACAGCATCGTCGATGGCATTTTAACCGATACCGCAGTCAGCAGTGTCACGCGCAGCGTTCAAGCCTGCTTGCTGGCAGGGCTTTGCGATCCCGAGTTGACCGCTCGCTGCCAAAACGCAACGCAGCCGATTCACGCGTCTCGCCCCACCGCATCGTTCGCCGATCTGGCCAGCTCTTGGCTGAACCGACTTTCCAGTGGTCGATTGCGAACCATCAACTGGGACGCTTCTCAGTTCGTTGCTTCAGGCGACTGGCAAACCGTTCGTCCGCACGGCGGCTTGGTCGACATCAACGGCCAACCGGAAACGCAGCATGGTGCGGCTGAGCGCGCGTTAGCTGTGATTGCCGTTCGTTTGGCAGCAGCGGATGTGATCAAACAAAGCGGCTTGATGGCCAGTGCAGGACATGGCATTCCGTTGCTCATCGAAACGCAACCGGAATTGATCACTGGCGCCCACTGGAACGCAACCCAAATCGATCAGCTGGTGCAAACACTTCGACAAGCCAGTGAGTCCAGTGGACATCAGCTGATTGTTCTGACCAGCGATCGCATCCTGACCAACGTGATGATCTCTGCGGGTGCCAAATCGTTTGCCGTGCATGGCAAACGCGACGGCCATCAACACCGCCCGCTTTGGAAACCGCATTACGCGCTCGAACGCTACTCCGGGCCGCACTATCACGCCACTCAGCCAATCACCCATGATCCATCAAGCGATGCCAAGGTTGGCTTGGAGCATTACAGCGACGAGGCCGCCAGCTGGGAGCGATTGGCCAAACATTCACCGCTGCCGGAGGCACGCAGCCTGGATGCTGTCAACGAAGACTTAGACCAAGCTTACTGGGAATCAACCGATGCGACCGCAGCCGCATTCCAGATTCCTCCCATGTCCAAGCCAACACTCGATTACCCCGCCGGCGGCCAACGCCCCGCGGCACTAGGACCGGTCCCCCAAAAGGTTACTCAGCAGGTTACTCAGCGGGCTCATCGCTATGGCCATCTGGACAACATGCAACCTTGGGCGGATGGCTATTACTTTAGCGAGCACTTCACAACCGACGCGCCGATCGCTCGCCACGCTCAGCCTGCGCACTCGCCGTTGACGCTCCCCCAGGGCACACAACAGCCTGCCTCATTACAGAGCCCCTCACAAAGCCTTGCCGCTGGACAACCGCCACTGGGACTCAGCCAACAAGCTTCCGCACAGAGCCCCTTCTTTTTGAACTTTGACAGCCCGATCGATCAAGCGCCTTCAATCGATGCGGTTGCAGCGGCCAGACTGCGTCGTTTGGAAGTCACACACATCAATCACTTGATGAACCAAGATCCCAATCGGCTTAGCGACGCCTTGGGTTTAGCCGGTGTGACCGCCGCGACAGTTCGTCGTTGGCAAGCCGAATGTCGTTTGGTGTGCCATGTGCCGCAACTGCGCGGCTTCGATGCACGCATCTTGGTTGGCTGTGGGATCAAGGATGCGGCAACGCTTTCAGCCACCAATCCAAACTCACTGCTCGATCGCGTCGAAGCTTTCCTGGCCACCGAACGTGGGCAGCAGATTCTACTCAGTGGCACCAGCTATGAACTCGCTCGGCTGACCAGCTGGATCGCTGCTGGCAATGTGCAACCCGTCGAAACCAACACGGCGACGACAAAGGGGACAGTGAAAAAGGCATCTGCAGCGCAAGCGGAAAGCGATTCTCATGACGAAGTGGTTTACGAGTTTGTCGATGATCATGGACAAACCGCACAGGCCTCCTCGAAACGGAAACGTCAGCGGCAAGCACCCGTGGTGGAGGCCTCGGCGGGTCATGAATTGGACTCGATCAAGTTCTACTTGAACCTCGATAGCCCCATCGTTGACGCACCTTCGATTGGCGAGCGAATGGCAAGCCACTTGCACGCGATCGACCTTTGGACCGTCGCTGACTTGGTCACAGCCGACGCTGAAACAGTGGCCGATCAATTGCAACAGCGCCGCGTCGATGCTGCTGTGGTGACCACCTGGCAAGCGCAGGCCACGTTGATGTGCCGCGTGCCAAACCTACGCGGCCACGATGCACAGCTGTTAATCGCCGCTGAAATCACCAGCCCAGAAGAACTCACTGAGTACGATGCCGAGACACTGTTGGACACGATCAGCCCGATCGCCAAGAGTAACGAAGGCAAACGGATCTTGCGTGGGAGCCAACAGCCCGATCTGGAAGAATTGCAATCGTGGATCGATAGCGCTTATCATCAGCGGGAGCTCCGAGCAGCCTAGGCTGTTCAAAGAAACCGATCTCCCCCCCGAATGCCGAAATTGCTTGCATTGCCAGGCGGAATCGCAGAGAATCTGCCTACAACCCTTTCGCAAACGGATCTGCTGACTCGTTTGTGATCGCAGCGCAATCGCCGCCCCAAAGGAGTTAGGCATGAGCACTCGGATCCCTGTCAGCCAAAGCGACCAGGAAGCTCAGCAACGTTCGCTGAGTTTGGAATTGAGCATTGCAGAGATTGGCTTGTCGGTTCGCACAACGAACTGCCTGGAAACCACAGGCATTCTGAACGTCCGCGACCTTTTGAAAGCCAGCCCCAAGCAACTGTTGGCGATCAATAACTTTGGTGAAAAAACGCTTGGGGAAGTCTATGAAGCCCTGGAAAAACTGGGTTTCTATCGGCCAAGCCGCCGGCCCCGAAAGCCTCGCTAGCGAGACCTGACCGCGGTCCCTTAGTTCGAAAAACGACAAACGCCGCTGTCACCCAGGCGGTGACGACCTACAATTTGCGACCGTTCTGTTCGCCCCACGTTCTCATCAAGTCACTGGTATGCCCCGTTTTCCGCAACCTTGGAGCAAAAAACGGGGCGGGCGTTTTATTGGCGACGAACTTCGTAGCATCCTCTGGGAAACAGCCTTCTATAGCTGTGTATTCCTCGCAGGCGTGTTCGTGGTCGCCTTGGTGTTGATCAACCAACTGGCCAGCTGGGAATCGATCGCTCAGCTGACCAATCTTGACCCAAACACAGTGACCCCCAAGGAAATTCAGGGCAGTGGTCTGGGCGCCTGGGTCTTTGGCGTGACCGGCTTTGCCGCCGCTGCATCCGGCGTGGCTGGATTGGTGTACCGCTTGTTTCACATCGGCGCCAGCCATGAACGTCGCTCCGCGATTGCCAATCGAGCCTCCTCGATTGAAATCATCGTGCCCGAACCGACCAGCGAAGACCGCATGCCAACGGTTCCCAGCGGCGAAGCGATGAACGATTCGCCGGGCGAGCGTCTAACCTATCGCCTAGCCGCTGAGCGGGCCCAGGGCAAGGATTTGGTCGGCCCAACGCTGCTGGCGCTGCTCTGGAATTCCGTCTGGTTTGTCCTGCTGGCGGTGGTCATTCTGGGCTTCTGGCATGCTCAACCGCGTTACATTCTGGCCGGCCTGCTGATTCCCTTCGGCTGGGTGGGTTACTGGTCATTTTCCTACTTCCTCGCTCAGCTCCGACGATCCGTGGGACTCGGGTCCACCATCGTGGAAATCAGCGACCATCCGCTGTTCCCCGGTGGCAAGTACCGCGTCTTCGTCTCGCAGGCCGGAAAATTACGATTACGACGACTGCGCGTGCGTGTTTGTTGCGAAGAGGAAACGGTGTACAGTCAAGGGACGGACGTTCGCGTGGAAAGTTGTGAAGTTTTCGCGGAAGAATTGTGTGAAGAACGCGATGTACGCGTTGACCCGCAGGCTCCCTGGGAACAACAATTCACTTTAGATCTGCCTGACAACGTCATGCATTCGTTTGTCGGGCTGCACAATGCCGTCCGCTGGAAAGTCATCGTTTCCGGAGAAGCACGCAAGTGGCAATCATTCTGCCGAAACTACCCCGTCGTCGTCCGTCCTCCGGGCTTGCCGCAGAAACGCAGCCCGCGATGAGCGTGTGCCTGTGCCGTGAAGACGGCATGTACGAAGGCGGCAAGACGCTTGAAGCGCGCTGGCGAATCAGCCGCGTGGACCTGGATGCGTTGGCAGCCGTTGAAGTCTCTGTGCTGTGGTACACCGAGGGCAAAGGTGACACGGACATGCAAGTCCACTATTTCACTCGGTTTGAAAAAGACGACTTGCATCGCTGTGGACTGGCCGATGAGCAATCGTTGAACTGCTTGCTGCCCGCGACACCACTGAGTTATCACGGTCGTTTGATCCGCGTGAAATGGGCGGTGCGCATCCGAGCCTTCACCGTCGACGGTCGCAAATTCATGACCGAACAACCGTTCTACATGGTCGCTCCCGGATCCATCAGCAACGGAACGCAGTCGGTCGTTGGTGAACAACGCCGACGTCTCTCCTAGTCACCCCAGCGATTCAAGCAACAGGACACAGCCGCTAATGCTGTGTTGACTGAACTCTCCCGCAAGCGAGAGGATGTTGCTGAAAGCACTCGTTGACTGAACTCTCCCGCTGGCGGGAGAGTCGAGCCTAAGCGAGGTGAGGGTGAAGTGGTTGGCAACGCCAACCGCAATGCCACAACGAAACCCTCCCCGGCCGGCCAGTGAGACAACCATTGCTCCGCCTTGTAAACCTGCAAACTCACCAGCGCGCCACCACCGCAAACCGGCCGACCCTTGTATGTTACATTCTAGTGGTGTTTCGTTGGACACTACAGATGCAGTTGCTTTAGCCTCTGAGCGTAGCGAAGAGGCTAAAGCAACTGCGGCCGACGGCAGATCGTTGACCCTCGAGTGCTGCAACGCAGATACTGTGCGGGAGCTGGATCGTCGTCGGCCTTTGGTAAATAGCCCGAACAGCCGCCTGAGCCGAGACAAGCTCTCGAGCTCGCATTTGCAAGGAAGGGATACATCCAAGATGAGTTTTCAACACTTTATCGGAATCGATGTCTCAAAAGCCAAGCTTGATCTCGCGTTTGATGAACAAGCCACGACAACAGTCGTTCCCAATGATCCAAAGGGAATTGATGAGCTAGTGGATTTGTTGCCAGAAGCGAAGTCTTGCCTGATCGTAATTGAGGCCACTGGCAACTACGAACGTCCACTCGCTGTGCGACTTGTTGAAGCCGGCCATGTTGTCTCTGTGGTCAATCCGAGACAAGTGAGAGACTTTGCCAAAGCGATTGGAAAATTGGCAAAGACTGACAAGATCGACGCACGCATCATCGCACTGTTTGGGAAATTGACGAGGCCTCGAGCCGTCGCCAAAACCAAGCAATTGCAGGGTGAATTGGATCAGCTTGTGACTCGAAGAAGACAGTTGATCGGCACCAGAACTGCCGAGAAGAACCGACAGGGACAAGCCGTGTCCGGAGCGGTTCGCAAGAGCATTCAGCGCGTTCTCGATGCAATCAACAAGGACATCAAAATGATTGATCGTGAGATCCAAAAGCTTGTGCAGTCTGATGATGACTGGAAGCATCGCGCCGAATTACTTGGGACGATGCCTGGTATCGGCGATGTGACATCAGCAACGATCATTGCAGAGTTACCAGAGCTTGGCGACCTGAACCGACAGGAAATCGCCTCGCTCGTTGGACTAGCACCGTTCAACCGGGACAGCGGGCAGATGCGAGGCAAGCGTTCGATTTTTGGAGGCCGTGGATCAGTGCGATCGGCGCTCTACATGGCCGCACTGAGTGCTCGCCGATACAACCCAGCGATCGCAGCCTTTTCCAAGAGACTGGCCGAACAAGGCAAGCCTCCAAAGGTCGTTATTACCGCATGCATGCGCAAAATCCTCATCACACTCAACACAATGGTCAAAACAAATACAGCATGGGAAAATCCACAAAACGCTTGACATCTAACACAGCCGCTCCCGCAAACGGGAGGATGTTGCTGATAGGACCGTTCGTTGACTGAACTCTCCCGCTGGCGGGAGAGTCGAGCCTAAGCGAGGTGAGGGTGAAGTGGTTGGCAACGCCAACCGCAATGCCGCCACAACAAAACCCTCCCCGGCAATCGGGAGGGTGTTGCTGAAAGCACTCGTTGACTGAACTCTCCCGCTGGCGGGAGAGTGATATCGAGACACCGCTGTGGCGAACGGCTGATGTGCGTTTACTTAAGTTCCAAGACCGCCAGGATCGCACGATGATCCGACGCCACGGCTTCGTCAAGCACTTTGACTTCCACCACGGACCAGCGTTCGGCTGGGCGCAGCAGGATGAAATCAATTTGCTTGACCGGTTCCTTGACCGGAATCGTTGCTAAAGGCTGCTCGTTGGCAAGAGTCCATTGCTGTTGCAAGGCTTGCAAGGTTTGACTGTCCGGCGTGGCGTTCAAGTCGCCAGCCAACAATGCGGGTTGGTCAGGCCGCTCAGCCACCAATGCATTGATTTTGCGGGCCGACTGGAGGCGTTCGCTGGAATCCTTTCGATGATCAAAATGTGTTGCCAACAGCAAGAGCGATTGACCGCTGCCCGGCAACTTGAGATCCGCCTGAATCACACCGCGTTGTTCGCCGTGATTGACATTGGGCAGCAAGACATTTTGATGGGAACCGATTGGCAATCGAGTGAGCACCGCGTTGCCATAGTGCCCACCCTGTAAATCGATGTTGGCACCAAAGACAGACTTCATCTCAGTCAACTTGGCCAGTTCGGCGGCTTGGTCAACACCACCGGTGCGGCTGGTGTTTTGATCCACCTCTTGCAAGGCAACGACATCCGGCTTGACTGACAGGATCACGTTGGCGATTCGCTGCAGATCAAGCTTACCATCGACTCCCTGAGCATGGTGAATGTTGTAACTCAACACGCGAAGCCTGACAGGCTGCTGACCGGCAACCAGAGTCGATCCAGAAACAAGGATCGCGAGGACTAAGAAGAGTTGTTTCAGCATGTTGATTCCGCCCAGGAGACGCGGCATCGCGCCGCGTGTACGCTTCGGTGCATGGAGCGGCGCGAGGCCGCTTTGCATCAATCAAGAAAGCGGCAAGAGGCCGCTCTGACAGAATTTACTTGCCCATCGCGTCGACGACGGCTTGCCCCATATCAGCTGGGGTTGGCGCGACGACGATGCCAGCGGATTCGAGCGCCGCGACCTTCTCAGTTGCTGTCCCCTTTCCTCCGCTGATGATCGCACCGGCGTGGCCCATGCGTTTTCCTGGAGGCGCGGTCCGCCCTGCGATGAAAGCGGCCACCGGCTTGGTGACGTGTTCTTTCACGTAGGCAGCTGCTTCTTCTTCGGCCGAACCACCGATTTCACCGATCATCAAGATCGCTTCGGTTTGGTCATCTTCTTGATACCGTTTCAGCAGATCGATGTAGTTGGTACCGACAATGGGGTCACCACCAAGGCCAACGCACGTGCTTTGCCCCAGTCCCAGGGAACTGGTTTGCCAAACCGCTTCGTAGGTCAGCGTTCCACTACGGCTCATGACACCGACTTTTCCGGGCTGATGAATGTAGCCCGGCATGATGCCGATTTTGCACTGACCGGGGGTGATCAATCCAGGGCAGTTGGGGCCGATCAGCACGGCGTCACTGGCACGAACTTTCTCGTAGACTCGCACCATATCGACCACTGGCACACCTTCGGTGATCGCCGCGATGACTTTGATGCCCGCGTCGATGGCTTCCAGGATCGCGTCGGCAGTGAAGGGCGGGGGCACGAAGATCATTGAGGCGTCAGCACCGGTTTCGCTGACCGCTTCTTCGACGGTATCAAAAACGGGAATGCCTTCGACGTTTTGGCCACCTTTACCGGGCGTCACGCCACCGACCATCTGCGTGCCATACTCACGGCAACCGAGCGAGTGGAAGGTACCAGCCTTGCCTGTGATGCCTTGGCAAATCACTTTCGTGTTGCCATCAATCAAGATACTCATGGTTATTTCTAATATTATTTAGTGATGGTTTGTTATTGAATGAACTTCAGCGATCGGCATTAGACACCAGTGGCGGCAACGATTTTCTTGGCCGCGTCGGTGATGTCCGTCGCAGTGATGATCTCCACATCGCTTTCAGACAACATTTTGCGTCCCTCTTCGACTTCGGTGCCTTCCAAGCGGACGACCAGTGGCACTTCGAAGCCCACGGTCTTGCTAGCGGCGATCACGGCGGCTGCGATCGTGGTACAGCGGGCGATGCCGCCAAAGATATTGACCAACAAGCCTTTCACATTGGGGTCAGAGAGCAAAATGCGGAAGGCCTCGGTGACTTGCTCTTCGTTTGCACCGCCACCAACGTCCAGGAAGTTCGCTGGCTTGCCGCCGTGGTACTTGATGATGTCCATCGTTGACATTGCCAAACCGGCACCATTGACGAGGCAACCGATATTGCCTTCCAACTTGACGTAGCTCAGACCGGCATCACTGGCGCGAACTTCGCTGGGCTCTTCTTCGGCGAGGTCACGGTACTCAGCGAGTTTTGGATGACGATACAGCGCGTTGTTATCAAAGTTGATCTTTGCATCAAGGGCGATCATTTGATCGTCGCCGGTAATGACCAAGGGATTGACTTCGGCGAGCTCGCAGTCGTAATCGACATAGAAGCGGCACATCGCAGGCATGAACTTGGCGGCTGCCTTGGCGGCGGCACCGCTGATGCCGAGCTTCTTGCAAAGCTTGCGAACTTGAAAGGCTTCCAGTCCGATGGCTGGATCGAAGTGTTCTTTATGAATCAGTTCGGGCGTGTTCTCAGCCACCGTCTCGATTTCCATGCCGCCTTCGGTACTGACCATCAAAACCGGTTTGGCAACGGCTCGATCCAGGACAATGCCCAGGTACAGCTCGCGAGCGATATCACAACCGGCTTCAACGAAGACTTTGTTTACCGTTTGGCCTTCTGGGCCGGTTTGGATGGTGACCAGTTTGTTGCCCAACAGACCCGCGGCAGCCTGGCGAGCCTCATCGGCACTTTTCACCAACACAACGCCGTGCTGTTCGGGGTTGCCGATCACGGTTCCTTTACCGCGTCCGCCAGCGTGAATCTGTGATTTGACAACCGCGACCGGGCCGCCAAGTTTGTCATACGCTGCTGCTGCTTCGTCTGGAGTGACTGCGACAATGCCTTCTAGAACCGGCACGCCGGCTTGACGAAAGAGCTCTTTGCCTTGGAATTCGTGGATTTTCATCGAGGGTTATGATCCGCATGCGCCATAGGTCGTCTGGAAATTACAATGCACTGACAACGGCAACGAAGCCGCTCGTCGGAATCAAACCAACGGGGCAACCCCCTTAGGGTGGGATTCTCTCAAGCACCTTGACGATGCTTGGCAGCAAATTTCAATCTGCTCTCCCTGGCCAATCGCCAGCACATCCGCGAATATAGGGCGGCGAAGAACATTTCGGAACCACAGACAGGGACTGTTGCCCGGCACAATTCGGGCCTTCTACGATGAGCAACACTGCCACACACTGCATTCGGCTGAACCCCCAAGACAATGTTGCCATCGCGACGGCCGAAATTCAGGCCGGGCAGACGGCGATTCTGCCAGCCGGCGCGCACATTGCGCTTTCCCAGCGAATCCCAGCGGGGCACAAATTTTGTACCCGACCGATTGCGAAAGGCGAAAAAGCCCTGAAATACGGCTCCGCCATCGGCCAAGCAACCCACGACATTGCCGCCGGCCAACATGTTCACAGCCATAACCTTGTCCAGTCACACCAACCGGACAAGTCCGTCCAAAGCACCACCCCGCCGCCACCGCCACCGCCTCTTAAGCGGTCCTTTGAAGGTTTCGCGCGGGCCAACGGCCAGGTTGGCACTCGAAATTACGTCGCGATCATCAGCACTGTGAATTGCAGTGCGACCGTTTGCCACAAGATCGCGCAGCGCTTTGACGCTCAGCGGCTCAAACGATGGCCCAATGTCGATGGAGTCTTTGCTGCTACCCACCCCACCGGCTGCGCGTTCGAGTACAACGGGCTGAAGCACCAAATGCTGGGCAGAACCCTCGCAGGTTACGCAAACCATGCCAACGTCGGCGGGCGGCTGATCATTGGACTCGGCTGCGAGCAAAATGCCGTGGGCTACCTGTCACAGCATCAAGGCGTCGTGCCACTGTATGATCTGCAGGGACAACCCATGACCCGCGATGCGGGGGTCCCAATGCTGACCATGCAGGACGAAGGCGGTTCGCAGGCCACAATTGAGCGCGGCGAGCAGCTGCTTGAACAAGTTCTCGACATGGCCAACAAAGCCCAGCGAACCAGCCAAGATGCCTCGCATTTAAAGCTGGCCGTCGAATGCGGAGGCAGTGACGGTTACAGCGGCGTGACAGCCAATCCAGCAATCGGCGTGGTGTCGGATCGAATGGTCGCTTGTGGAGGTTCGGCAATCATCTCTGAAACCACCGAACTGTTTGGCGCCGAACACTTGTTGTGCCAACGAGCTCGAACACCGGAGGTCGCCAACGAACTGCTGCAATTACTGCATTGGTGGCAAGACTACGTCGGCGTTTACGGTGGCCAACTGGACAACAATCCATCCCAAGGCAACAAGGCTGGCGGCCTGACAACCATCACCGAAAAGTCGCTCGGTGCGGCAGCCAAAAGCGGCTGCACGGCGCTTGAAGCGGTCTATCAATACGCCGAGCAAGTCACCCAAAAAGGACTCTCCGTGATGGACACCCCGGGGTTCGATCCAGCCAGCGTGACCGGGAAAGTGGCTGGGGGCGCCAACTTGGTGATGTTCTCCACCGGCCGTGGCAGCTGCTTTGGATGCAAACCGGCCCCGGTCATCAAAGTCGCATCCAACTCCGCTTTGTTTGATCGCATGCGTGATGACATGGATCTCGATGCCGGCCAAGCCCTGGGCGATAAAACGATTCAACAGCTGGGCGATGAATTCTTTAATTATGCGCTGCGCGTCGCCAGCGGTGAGCAGACGGCCAGCGAACGGCACGGCTTCGGCGATCAAGAATTCGTGCCCTGGACGGTCGGTCCGACGCTGTAGTGCCAATAGACGAATCGCGAGCCTCTGACGGCGTTTGCGTTACACTCCCGCTTGCCCGAAACTCAGGCTTTCCCGGCCTGCAGAGGGTGATGGCAGGGTTCGCAAAACAAGCGTTTGATGCAGATTTCCCGACCTGGCCGCACTGACGGGGCCCTTCCGCAGGGAGCGTGGATGTCCCCAGTACGCAGCGAGTCTCCCCCCTGTCGTTTCTTGGTCAAACTCGTTGGCAGACGCACCATTCCGGTCCCAAGCAACCGATGATTATGCTAGTTTGCTACAGCAGGATCAGCGACTGGATCATTTCCGCACACCCCCGTTCACCGGGGCGTTCTGTCACATTGCCAAACGGGCAGCGAGGTGAGACAGACGTGATCAAATGCATCAATCTGTGAGATACATTGCGAGACCCCGATGGCCAGCGAATCAGCAAGCACCCCACAGCAAACGAACCCCGGCAACCTCAAACCATTCGCGCCCTCGACACTGTTCGCGGACGTTCGCGGTGGCTTGGTGGTTTTTCTTGTCGCGCTACCGCTATGCCTGGGCATTGCCTTGGCGTCCGATCCTGAAGGCGACCAAATCAATCTACCGCTGATGTCGGGATTGATTGCAGGAATCGTCGGTGGTTTGGTGGTCGGACCGCTCAGTGGATCTCAGACCAGTGTCAGCGGTCCCGCAGCCGGATTAACGGCAGTCGTTTTGCACTGGTTGACGCAGTGTGGGTCGGTCGAAACCTTTTTGCTGGCGGTGTTTCTCGGCGGCGTCCTGCAGGTTGGCTTGGGCTTCGCCCGTGCCGGATCGTTGTCGGCCTTCTTCCCATCAAGTGTGATCAAGGGGCTGCTGGCGGCAATCGGTGTGATTCTGATTCTCAAGCAGTTGCCGCACGTCTTCGGTCATGACCAAAACCCGGAAGGCCAGTACGATTGGTACCAGCCTGACCACGAGACCACGCTCAGCGAATTATTCAGGGTGATCAACGATTACCACATCGGTGCAGCGATCGTGGGCATTTTGTCGGTGATCTTACTGATCGCCTGGGACCGGATTCCGCAGCTCAAGAAGCTGGTGATCCCAGGTCCGTTGGTGGTGGTGATTCTTGGAGTCGTGCTGCAGTACTGGTTCCAATCGTTTCACGAAGCGATCAACATTGGTGCCGAGCACTTAGTCAACATTCCGATTGACGAGGAAAGTACACAGGGGCCGGTGCGTGACTTTTTCAACTTGCTGATTTTTCCTGACTGGATGCAAATCGGCAACCCGATCGTCTGGCAAGCAGCGGTCACGATCGCAATTGTGGCGTCATTGGAATCACTGTTGAACTTAGAAGCGGTCGATAAGCTCGACCCTCACCGCCGCCAATCACCGGCCAACCGTGAACTCTTCGCTCAAGGGATTGGCAACATGGTCTCGGGTGCCTTTGGAGGCCTGCCGGTGACCAGCGTCATCGTCCGCGGCAGCGTGAATGTGGGTATTGGCGCAAAGACCAAAGCGAGTGCCATTTTCCATGGTGGCTTGTTGTTGATCTTTGTGATGATGTTTCCCAAGCTGCTCAATACCATTCCGCTGTCTTGCTTGGCGGCGATCCTGCTGGTAACAGGATTCAAACTGGCCAGCCCGAAACTGGTCAAACAAATGTGGTCCGAGGGCCGCTACCAATTCATTCCCTTTATCGTCACCGTCGTCGCCATTGTCCGCACCGATCTGTTGACGGGGATCCTGATCGGGTTAGCCATTAGCACCCTGTTCATTTTGAACAGTAATTTGCGAAGCCCCATTCGCCGTGTGCTAGAAACTCACCTCGATGGGGAAATCACGCACGTTGAACTGGCTCAACAGGTCAGCTTTCTGAACCGTGGTTCACTGAATCAACTGTTTGATGAAACACAAAGTGGGACGCACATCCTGATCGATGCGAGCGCCTCCGATTATATCGATCCGGACATCTTAAGCATGATCCGCGAATTCAAAGACAAGGACGCCCCGGCGCGCGGCGTGAAGGTCTCCCTACGAGGATTCCGCAGCAAGTACGACATGAAAGACGAATTGCTGTTCGCTGATTATGCCACCAAGGAACTCAAAGAACGCAGCACCCCCGACCAAGTCCTGGCGTTGCTAAAAGAAGGCAATCAACGCTTCGTCAACGGAAAACGTGTGAGCCGCGACCTGGGCCGCCAAGTCAACGCCACCAGCATGGGACAAAACCCGTTGTCCGCAGTGCTCAGCTGCATTGACTCAAGAGTCCCGGTGGAATTGATTCTGGATCAAGGCATCGGCGATGTGTTTAGCATCCGAGTCGCTGGCAACATCATCGGCACCAAGTCGATGGCCAGCCTGGAATACGCCGTCGCAGTCAGTGGCGTAAAACTGGTGCTGGTCCTCGGACACACACGCTGTGGAGCAGTGATCTCCAGCATCGACTTGGTCGCTCAAGAAGCCGACGTGGCAGCAGTGACCGGTTGCCAGCACTTGGGGGCAATCGTTGACAAAGTTGCTGAGGTGGTGAACCCACAGGAGTGTCGCGACGCCAAAGACAAGTCGGAACAAATGCAATCGGACTTCGTCGACGAAATCGTGGTCCGCAACGTCCAGCACACGGTGGAACAAATCCCCTTGATCAGCAGCGCGATCGCCAAAGCCATTGACGAAGGCAAGACCCAAGTTGTCGGCGCTGTCTACGATGTGTCTAGCGGGAAAATCTACTTCCTTGATGACACCCCGGATCCGACCAAAGAACTCTCAGCCAAAGTGGTCTAGCGGCTTAGGCACCAGCCGCCGTTCCGTTTCCATCTGAACGCGACAAATCCGTGTGCTAACGCCAAATCCGTAGGTTGCCGTGCTTGCAAGCACCATGGTCGTCAAAAAAACGCTCATCACCAAAAACCGTGGCGAACGCCAAAACCTCGGATGCGCAACGGCCCGCATGCGGCTTATGCATGCTTTGATCGCGTCCCCTTGAAGTGCTTGGGCGGCAAAGATTCTTTGCCCGATTCGACGCTGAGCCAGTATTGATCTACACTAAACTGAGACGAAAGAACGGCCCTGTTCTCTTTTCTCGTCGCCATGCTGGCATCTTCTTCCTTTGGTACATCCATTGCTATGAAATCACCAAAGCCCCAACGTTCTGCGCGGATCGTCTCCCCATCGGCCATTGCGTGCGGAACGTCGCTTCCACTGCTAAGCCTGGTTTGGGTTTTGCTGACGGTGTTCCCTTGGTCAACGTTGATGGCTCAGAATCAGCCGCCTGGAAATCAGCCGCCTGGAAATCAGTTCCCCGGTGGACGTTTCCCGGGGGTTACCGGACCTGGCAACAACTCGTCACCACCGCAGGAATATTTCATTGCGATGGAGTTTTATCGCGCTGGCGAGCTCGATCGTGCCTTGGACGGATTCGATGTCGCTCTGCGGCGCACGCGTGTTGACGCGGCCGGCCGCTGGGTTGATTCGATTCCGGTGTATGCGATGTTGGCGGAAACCCAATATCAGCTAGGTGATTTAGAATCCGCGATGCGGAGCTTGGATCAACTGTTTGCGATCGTAGCTCGCAATCGTGGTTGGATGGCGCGTCCTCTTTGGCGGGATCTCAACAACACCGGTAACGTCGCCGTCACCCCCCCTCGTTACCTTTGGCAAGCAGCGCGTCGGTTCAATCGAATTCCGTTGCCGAGTGAAATCAGTTTTGTCCGTGGGCAAGTGATTGATGAAGCAGCCATTGCGGCCGGGGGCGCGATTGAGTCCCAAAACATTCGCCGCCTGAACGTGGTCGAAGTGCTGCGAGGCATTGCGATTGCCAACTACCGTCGACGCATCATCATGGGTGAATTGGCCCGTTTGGATTCGGGGCCACAACAATGCTTAGAAGCGACCAAGTTTCCTGCTGGACTGAACGTGCCCATCGCCAAAGTCATGATCGGAGCCATGCGAGGTTGCGAACGCTTCGGCGCCGGTCAAGACGAAATGGCGGTGAAAGATTCGGTTCAGTTTGGCCTGCTACAAGGTCGCATCCATCCGTTGACTCCGATTGCCAATTTGGCTTCGGCATCAGCGGTTGCCGCGACTGCCAAACCAGACCAAGCGTTGCAACAAGCCATTGCGGCGGCCAATCAAGCGGGCGCGGAGGATCAACTGGAATTTGTCGGCGAAGCAATGATGTTAGCCGCAGGCTGCAGCACAGCGCAGACCGCCAAAGCGGTGCAAGCGGCCGCCAGCGAGATCGCTGCGGCCTTGATTCGCGAATCGCGTCTGGCCTCCGCACAATGCTTGCTGGCGAGCGTCGATGCTGCGATCACGGCCGGTGACCTAGCCTATGCGACACAGCGTTTACAAGACGCCGGCGCGATGTTAAGCCGGCGCGACATGGTTGTGCCTCGATTGCGCAGTTACATGGCTTACCTATCGGCTCGACTTGCCACTCGCCAGCCCTACGCGGCCTCGGGCAACCCGATGCCTTGGCAGAAACCGCTTGGCGCCATGTTTGCCTTTGCCACCGACCACAAGGTCCGTAACCGGGGCCTGATCTCCATGCCGCGGTTGTATCAATTGGCTCGCCTGAATCAGATCATCGCCTCCACCAAGGACACTGGATCGATTGATGACCTGTTGGCGACGTATGCTGATCCACCCTCCATCGCGGTCTGGCGTCGCGATGCCACCGACGCCTTGGCGGGGCAAGTTGCCAATCGAGATCGCTTGCGTGTGGCACGACTGAGCACGGCGTTTGCGCGCAACAACGCTCCCGATGCCATGCTGCGGATCGAACAATTGCAGCAAGGCCGAGTCACACAACCGCTGGCCTTAGGTGGCCGCTTGCTACAGGCCAATGCGGTGACTCGCATGCCCGGTCCGATGCTATTACCAAAGGACTTACAGTGGCGCAATACAGCCGATGCTTTAGTGCGAAATCTAAGTGCGGCGCAGCTCGCGGCGGCCAACCAACCCAAACAACAAATCGCTCCGGAACAAGCGGCCGCCAACTATGGCAAACTGATCAGCCAAACCTGGGCGATGGCCTTGGATCGCAACGAGATCCCGACCGTGGTGCCCAAGCCGCTGGACGAAAAGAAACCCTTAGGGGAGATCCCAGACAAAACGGGATTGTTGATCTATCTCCGCGACGGCGGATTCTACCATGCGATTCTAGCCACCAAAGAAAAAGCCACCATCTGGTCAATCAAAGGCGGCCCGCGAATTGATGCTGACATCGCTAACCTGCTGCGAACCGTTGGCGTTGGAACCAAGAAAAAGCCTCGCCTGCCAACGGATGATGCCTGGCGCCAACAAGCCATGTCGCTGCGTGATCGTTTGATCCCGCCAGACACTGGCCCCATTTTGCAAGGTGTTCTAGCGAAGGTTGAACGACTGGTGGTGATTCCTGACAGTCGACTTTGGTACCTGCCATTTGAGTTGCTGCCGACCGATGATGCTTCCTCGGAACTGCTGGGCGATGCCGTGTCGTTGTCCTACGCGGCCACGCCTGCACTGGCCTTGTCGCCCACCGCCGCACCACCGCAAGATCATCACATCGGCATTGCCCTGGGCCGGTTCTTTGCACCGCGTGACATGGAACACGATGCCGCCATCGCCAAGTCGATCACCGATGTTCTGCCAGCCGGACAGTGGGTGGAGATTCCCAACGGCTATGCGATTCCCAGCAGTCGCAGTGGCGAAGTCGCCAACCACTTGATCGTCGGTCAAGTCACCACCCCCAAAGCCGGCGCACTGCTTCGCACCGCACTGATCCCCAGCGATACCAGCCAACCACTCGGTACGTTTGAAGATTGGCTGGGGCCACCTCCACGCGTGCCCAGTTCGGTATTCTTATCGGGGTTCCGATGCTATCTGGACACCGGACAGCCACCGCTGGGCTCTGAAATCATGGCGACCATTGCGCAGCTGCAATACAGTGGTGTACGCGATGTTGTGCTCAGTCGCTGGGCGCTTGGTGGTCAAAGCACGGCGACGTTGATTCAGGAGTACGGCCAAGAACTCCCATTTGCCTCCGCTTTGGAAGCCTTTGATCGCGCTCGGCAAATTCTTCGTGGCAGCGTTTTAGATCCGACAGGCGAACCTACTTTGCTTGGAGATGATCTAGAGGGGGTAATGCTATCGGGCGACCAGCCATTCTTCTGGTCGAGCTACCTGATGAGCACGCCACTAAACTGAGCGGATTCGCAGGAGCGAATCATCTGTCTGTGGAAACGTCGGCCTCGACCTTCACCACGTCGCCAGTTGACCTTCACCACGTCGCCAGTTGACCAGTGCGCTGCTGCGCGCACGCGACGATCACCCCGTAAACGTTTGCATGAACCAACAACCTACCAACCTGATCCAAGAACAACTTCAAATCACCGGTGAGGCAACGGCGACCCTTCCAGTCGGACCAGAAACATCACCCATCACTGTGATTGGAACGGAATCAATTCGACAGACCTTTGGTGATCAGACCTTTCAGCAAGCGATCAACAGTCGACTCGCCCCCGGCGTCAGCCACGTGGTGCTGAACCCGGATGCGCACCTTGGTTACGGGGCACCGGTGGGCTGCGTGATGGTGTCACCAGATCACGTTTACCCCGGGCCGGTCGGGGTGGATATCAAGTGCAGCATGAGCCTGTTGCAAATGGACCTGGAGGCGAGTGAGCTGGAATCCAAAAAGGTTCGTCGTGCAGTGATCCGAGCGATCTGTGAACGCGTGCCAACCGGTGCCGGTCGCGGACAACGCCATGTGCCGAAATCTCGGTCGGTCAAGAGCCGCTTGGGATTCCAGGTTGCCACCGAGGGTGCATCGAAGTCTGTCCTAAAGAATCTGGGCATTCCCACTCACTGGGCTGACGCCTGCGAGGACGCCTCGCACAGCGCGCCCGATGGTCGCACGGAAACCTTGGCTGAGCGTTTGGAGTGGATCGGTCGTGAACGCGATAAGCAAAAACGTCTGGATACCAAGTACCGTCAGCTGGGAAGTTACGGAGGCGGCAACCACTTCGGTGAAGCCGAAGCGGTTCAAGTGGACCAACAGCAAACTGGCGTGGCGAGCCAATTCGGTTTGAAAGATGGCTGCGTCGCGTTCCTCTCGCATTGCGGATCGCGTGGTTTCGGTCATGACCTGGCCATGATGCAGTTTCGCGCATTGAAATCATTGTTTCAAGAGCGAGGCCAACCGTTCCCAGCGAATGATCCGCAACTGGCTTACGCTCATGTCGATTCACCTGAAGGCCAGCAATACCTTTGCGATATGGCGATGGGAGCGAACTTTGCGACCGTCAATCACCTGCTGATCAATGCCCTGGTTTTGGAGGCCTTCCAAGAGGTCTTCCCAGGCGCGCAAGGCGATTTGGTGTACTTCATTTCGCATAATATTGCTCGACAGGAACCGATCGACGGGCAAGCTCAGTGGGTGCACCGGAAAGGTGCCACGCGCGCCTTGCCAGCCAATCACCCGCAACTGCAAGGGTCACGATTTGAGTCCACCGGACACCCGATCTTGCTACCTGGCAATCCGCGTGATGGATCATCGGTCATGGTTGCCAATGCAGGAGCGGACAAATCAGCGTACAGCGTCAACCATGGCGCGGGACGTCGCCTCAGCCGGA
This sequence comes from Stieleria bergensis, assembly GCA_007745635.1. Lineage (GTDB taxonomy): Bacteria > Planctomycetota > Planctomycetia > Pirellulales > Pirellulaceae > Stieleria > Stieleria bergensis. Next base: position 1,426,523 of record CP036272.1, on the reverse strand, counting down.
CCAAAGCGAAGAAGCAACTCTCGCAACAAGCGATTGACCAAGGTTTGCTAGATCAGGACATCATCAGCAACTGTCGCCAGTATCCGCGTGATGAAGCGCCAGATGCCTACAAGGACTTCCAAGAAGTGCTCCGCAGTGTCAAACAAGCAGACTTGGCATCGCAAGTCGCGCATCTACGAGCTCGGTTCGTCATCAAAGATGGTGCACCTGCTGATGACTGATCGAATGCATCAGACGCACTGCTGATCGCTTTGCGAAGTGATCGCAGTGCAATTTGTTGTGCTCCCCAAGACGTCTACCAGGCCCACACCACCGGCAGCCTCGGCTGTCCAAGGTGCGAATGCAACGGTTGCAACGGCAATTCCAATGCCAACTAGCATCGTGTGCTCGTCAGCGGGGGGGAGGTGAGGGTTTTCCTAGCAAATCCGACTCATGAAATCCCCCTCAATCTCAGCCCTGCGCGGATCAGTGACCTACGTTTACGTTGACGACGTTCATCGTTATGGGGCTAACTGATGTCGGTGCCAGTGACCTGCCAGATGCAGATGACTGCAAGACACCTGCGCTCTATAGCACTTGCTGCTGGAACCTGGATCACTGACACCGATCCATCGCTGGTTACCTGCTGTCCCTGATTCGACTCAACGATAACGCTCGAGTCGGCAGCAACTGATTGACAGCGGCAACGATTGGCTAAACGAATCACGCTAATCGCACCTCCGCTTTTCACTTTACCGACGCTTGTTGGTTACGGCGACATTGTCCCCCAGAGACTTATTTAAGAGAGATCATCGTATGTCACTTCACAACGCTGATGCCGCCTCGTCGCAATTCACCACCGGCACTGGCTTTGTTGTCAGTGGTTTCCAAGCTGGAAATGATTCAGCCACCCAACCATCGCACCGAGAAGACTTTGTCGATCGACGTCGTGCCAATAGTCGGTCATTGGGCAGCAACGAGCGTCGTCAGTTTGGCAGCAGCTACCAGGGACTTAGCGAAGATGGACGCGAACTTGCCCTAGCGATCGATCAATACAAAATGGAACATCATCGTCGATACATCACCTGCGACGAAATGCTGATGGTCATCAACAGCCTAGGCTACAGCAAGCCAGCATCTGAATAGAAGTCTCGCAGCGGTCGATTGCAAGGTTACTTCAACGACTGCAATAACTGGCGACGGGTCACGACAGATCGCGTGACCTGGTTCTCATCTTGCAGCAAGGCGACTTCACTGCCGGAGTCGTACATTCTTAAAAGCGTGGTAAAGTGTCTTTCAGCCACACTTGCGGTCACCACAGGTCGACTCGCTGGCAACGTCTGCTGACCGATTAATTCAGCGTACCTCACGTAGCCTTTAATCTGCCCGGCTTCAGAGACCAACAGGATGGGATGGTTCTTGCGCCGAGCAGCAGACTGTGCTGTCGCCACATCCACTCCCGCATCAACCGCCGCAAGCCGTTGCACTGGAACGGCAAACGAAAGCGCCGGTTCGTTACCGGTTTCAAACAGATGCTCAGCCATGGTTCGCTGTGCGGCATGCAAAATACCAGCCTCTTCGCCTGCACGTAACAACTGAGCCACATCACCGCGCGCCATTGCTAATCGCAAACGAAACGGTGTCTGCCCTGTCAATAAACTCAGTGCTTTGCCCAGCAAGGCCAAGAGCATGCTGATGGGCAGAAACAGGATCGTGGCCAAGACCAACAGCGGCTGAACACGGTGCAACAGTCGATAGGGCGCGTGAAAGAACCAGTGTTTGGGCAACAGTTCGCCAAAGATAAACACCACCGGAGTCATCAAGATTGGCCCAATCAATTCGGCCGCCGAGGAACCCTGAAACAGAATGCCGATCAACCAGACAGTGGCAAAGCTGGACAAAAAGTTCGCAATATTATTCCCGACCAATGCCGTGGCTACAAAAACTGCCGGCCGATTCAGCAACCAGATCATCACGCGCGAACCACGTGAACCACCAAGCGCATCAAGAATCAATCGCGTTCTGGAAACGCGATACATGCCGGTCTCGCTGCCACTGAAAAAACCACTCATCAGCAACGAGACCAGGAACAAACCGAGTGCAGCGAAGATCATTGATCCACCTCCAACTCAGCAGTACCGTCACCAGCATCCGTTTCCTTCACCCGCCGAACCTCGATCGTGGATTCGTTTTCAACCTGATCGAGTAAAGACAACTGATAGCGTCCCAACAACGCCTGATCGCCAACTCGTGGCAATCGTTCGTTCGTGCGTTGCAGGTAACCGGCAACGGTCGCGATCGATTCATCAGCAAGTTCTTCCTGCAAGAATTTAGCGAGCTGGCGCAGCGGGATGCTCCCGGAAACCTGCCAGCTTCCATCTCCCATGTCTTTCATCGCGAGCGCGGCATCGCCTGAAACGTTTTCATACGAATGCGGTGCCAGAATCCGCCGAAAGATCCGATCCGTTGACAAGGCTCCAATGCAGTCGCCGTATTCGTCAACCACAATCGCGACGTGCGAATCGGTTTTGGTCAACTGGTCCAAGACTCTGGCGACGGAGGCGGCCCAAGGGACATAGGTGACAGGTTCAATCCAGTCCTGATAACGATCGACTTGACTGGGACGCAACAGACGAACGTCCAGAGAACCAACCATGTGGTTGCGAGACTCGTCCGTGATGATCAGATAGCCACCGGGAGTTTCTTGCTCAAAGATTTCAGCAAGGTCACCGGGAGGATGAAAGAGCCGCAGTTTGCCTCGCGGCCGCATCAGCTCACTCGCACGCATTGTCCCCAGTTCAACCAAAGAACGCACGGCTAGACGTTCGCGTTCGATCAACGCTGCATCGTCCGTCCCCAATTCCACCGCACGCTCGATGTCGGCCAGATCGATTTCGTTTTCCGCTTGAAAGCCTGGCCAAAGCAAACGCCCGGCAAGAAGATTCGCCGTTCCAATCAACGGCAACAGTGGCTTGATGATGTGAAACGCGATGTTCAAGGGCCGAGCGATCACAATAGACGTTCGCAGCGGCGCCAGAACCGCCAAACTCTTGGGCAGCATTTCGCTTAAAAAGATCATCGCCAGCAGGCTGAGCATCGTGAATCCCAGCGCCCAACCCGCTCCGAACGATTCATTGGCTTCTAAGTCCCCTGCGACGATCGAGGCGATGGCAAAGTACAGCATGTTGATCAGCAGATTCCAAAACAGAATCGCTGAGAGCAGTTGTTCGGAATTGCCCAACAACGACAACGCAATCCGGCCGCCACCGCCTGCCGAGTCAAGCCTGCGCTGGTCACGGGCAGAAAGCGAGAACAAGGCAGCCTCGCTGCCACTAAACAAAGCGCTCAGTGCGATCAAGACCGCCATGGGCAGCAGCCAGGCAGCGTACTCTGAGATCAAATTCAATCAGCCATCCCCTTCGCGGCTGCGATCTTTTTCCAGAGACACATCGAACTCGCTCAGGGCGGGAATCATCAGCGCCGCAATGGTGAATCCATAACCGGTCAACATCGCAAAAAACACAAACAAGTGGTCGGTCTGCAGCAGAAACTGAGTGATTGAATAGTAGGTAATCAGCGGCAGAGTAAAGGAGGCGACAAAGATCGCGCGCGAGGGATTCCGCCATCCGAGCGAAGCGAATAAGGCGCCACCGCCCCCAAGAATCATCAACAAGAACGGAGCCAACTGCATCTGAAAAGCACCTTGAAAGCTAACCATGATGGTCATGCAAATCGCGATGCCCACGCACAGGAAAAACACCGTGCCCAGGCTAGCCAGAATCGCGGTGCGTCCGGCAACGTAGTTTAATCCGGAATGAATCCCCAACATCGCTACGAAGGCATACAGGATCACAGCGCCCAAAATCGCATAGACCATGTTCTCGTAAGTCGTCACGCCACTGACACCCAAATAAATCAGCAAACCCAGCGGCAATAAAATCAGTTCCTTGCCCACATAGAGCACGCCCAGCATTTTGCCAAAGACAAACTCTCGCGGCGAAAGATCCGTGACCAGCAACAAGTCCAATGCCAATCCATCCCGTTCGTTTGTGACCGAGTTGACTGCCAGTGTATTGACCAAGACAAGACTCACCACGCCGATCGCCGCAACCGGCAGCGTTGCCGAAGGCAGGGAACGGCCGACCCGTGAAATCGACTCATACGCGATGCCGGACTGAATTTGATCAAAGACGATCAACGCTCCCAACGCAAATAACATGGCGAACGCCACACGAATCACGATGACTTTCCGCCCATAGGCCCAGGTGCGAACCTCACGCCACAGCACTGGGTTGTTCCACACCGGTCGCGGAGCTCGCACCTTCCATGACTCTTTCGTCTCCTGCTCCTTGGCTTCTTCACCGGTCTCGGGCTCAGGAGCCTTAAACCGAACTTCGCGAGAAGGGTTCCAGATGCGAACGCGCGCGACCCCAATCAACAAGACCAACGCCGAGAGCAACAGCATCACGGCAAACAAAGCAACAATTCCCGTGAACGTCGATGCGGTCAGAATGCCACTGGGCGAGGCCGATGCCATCAAGGCTCGAAAAGGACTGAAGGCTAAACGAACCGCTTCGGGCAAGCTGGACACACTGCCAATCACAATCTCGCCACAAACCAGCAACATCAAGATCGCCAGGACCGTCAACGCGATGGCCTGAAACGTCTTTTCACGCCATAGCCCCATCACGGTTCCCACCGACCCAGCAAAAATGATCGATGCCAAAGTAATCGCAAACACCGCCCCAACCTGCTCGGGAGCCACGCCGCCAAGCAATGGAAGCACCAAGAACAGCGGCAACGCGGCCAGCAACAGCGAAACAGGCCCTAGCAATGTGGCGGTCAGTTTTCCCACCACCACTTCGAACCCGCTGAGACGAGTCATTAACAACAACAAAATGGTACGGCGATCCTTCTCCTGAGCCACCGAGGCCGCCGAACCGACCGCGGACATGCTGCAAAGGATCAACAGCTGCAGTGGAGCGAGCAACACAAACATCCAGCCACCGAATCGAGCCGAATCCGAGACCGTCGACAGACTTCTCGATCCATCAAACACCAGATAGCCGGTGCACAGCAATGCAAACAACGCCGCAACGTAAATGCCCCGCGACAAGTACGTCTTCGTTCGCTTCGGTGCCACGATGGCTTCACGGTTGAAAACTGGACCCAACATGTATTCTTTCTTCCGATGGAGTGTTCCAAGGAGCAGCATCGACGCTTGGTACGTCGCCGGCCCGGAGAGTTTCCGTTTCCAGTAGCAGCAGGCAACCATCCCAGCAGGCAACTCTCCCAGCAGGCAGTGGCGTGTCGTTCCCCTAGCAAAAGACTATCTCGCCCCTTGGATCGACTCAACCAGCAGCTGTTGCTAGAGCGACAATTCCCCGGCAGTAAGGCATCGCTCGGCCAGGAAATCGTTCTCTGGGTGTCGGTGCATCACCATCCGCACTGGAAAAGCCAGCCAGCCACTCCCGCAGGGCATTTGCTCGCCCGCCCGAAAAACCGTCATCAACCTTCGTTTGGTAGCCGAACCTGCCGCTTTGCAGGTCGATTCCTGCACCCAACTGCATAGTTTAGGCCATGCTCCGGCACCCCAGGCGGCGGTTTAGCATGGAAAACAGATCAGCGCATTGGCAAACGCGAATTATCGACAGATTTCGGTCAATTATTACGGGAATCTGACCGTACTACGCCAGATCCTGACATAGGTTTTCAAGGACCGATGGTTTTCTTACAAAATCTACCTACTCGATATATATTTACCCATGTCACACGATGCCCCCGAACCCGAGCCAGTGTCATTCTGGCTTGATGAAGACGGCACTACTGCAGTGGAATACGCAGTGATGCTGGCTTTGATCCTGGTTGTCTGCCTCGGCGCAATCGACGCTCTGTCCAACGCAACACGCGAAAGCTTTGATGAATCAGCGACTGCAATCACCGGTGCAATCAACAACTAATCAACGCTTTTCCATCCCGCTGAAACGCTCGCCCAGTTAGCCACCCAGTGAATTCGCTTCACTGGGTTTTTTCATGCGCTGTTTTTCATGCGCTGAAACGAACTCGCCAAATTTCATCAAAATTCGCAGGGTGAATTGGCGTTTCATGGATCCACGCCGTAGTGGATCATTGTTATCGTCTTTGAAGACATTGCTGACGATGGGGACGCTTGAAACGTTCACTGGACCCTTTCCGTCATTCACTTGTACTTTTGAGTCATTCGCTGGCCGAGGACATCTTTCTCGATGCAGATTGCCGTCACGGGTGGAACCGGATTTCTAGGACGCTACATCATTCAACATGCCTTGGACCACGGACATCAGGTCCGTGCGTTGACTCGGCAACCGGCCAGCGCCCGCAAGGTGGCCAGCCATCTCAAGGTGGCCAGCGATCTCAAGGTGGCCAATGCAAACCTGCAGTGGATCACCGGGAATCTTCCTGAACCCGAAGCGATTGAACAGCTGCTGACCGGCGCTGACGCGGTGGTGCACAGTGCCCACGACGCGATGGGCGGTCGTTTTTTGGATCCACCTGCGGATGTTCTTCAGTACTGGAACCGCAACGCCACAGGGTCGCTGGCCCTGTTAGAGGCCGCCGCCCATTCCAGCGTGCAACGATTCATCTATTTGTCCAGCGGAGCCGTGCATGAGACGGTCCTGGGCGATCGGCCGCTGGACGAATCCCACCCAAGGCTTCCGAGCACACTGTATGGCGCGACCAAGGGCGCGGTTGAGTTGCTCATTCGTCAATACGGCGTCAGCACTTCGCTGCAGACCGCAACGATCCGTCCGACAAGCATCTACGGCGCCGCGTCCCCGATTGAAAACTCCAAATGGTTTGATCTGATTCAGTCCATCCGCTACTGCGGCCCTGGTGACAACGAACGGCGTGCCGAAGGCGGCAGCAAAACCGTCCATGCGGCGGACGTCGCCAAAGCCACACTGCTGCTGATCCAATCGCCACAGCTCCAAAGCGGCGACGTCTACAATTGCTGCGAACGCATGATCAGCAATTTTGAAGTCGCCAACCGGGCCAAGAAACTCCTGGGCAAGGATTGCAAGATCATCGGCGTGCCCAAACAGCCCAAGCACTTGATGGATACTCGCAAGCTGCAATCGCTGGGCATGACTTACGGCGGCGAGGAATTGCTAAATCAGACCATTGCTCAAATTGCTGGCATCAGCAATTCTTAACGCTGCACACCGAATCCTCACCAGAGACCAGTCAGCCTGCCATGGACCGCGCCTTGATCGTCCTGCCCGCACGCCTCCACTCGACGCGTCTGCCGCGCAAACTGCTACGCGTCGTCGCCGGCAAGACCGTGCTGCATCACACCTACTTAGCAGCCTGCCAGTGCCCGCTCACACAATTTGACGACCACGGCCAAGCCACCAACGTGATCGTCGCCGTGGATGACCAAGAAGTTGCCGACCAGGTCGAACAGTTTGGTGGCCGCTGGGTGATGACGTCCCCACTGTGCCCCAGCGGCACCGATCGCATCGCGGAGGTGGCCGCTCGATTCCCCGACATCGACACGTTTATCAATGTCCAGGGGGATGAGCCGGAACTGGATCCCAACGCGATTCTGGCCGTCGGAAAACTGCTTCTTGATCATCCCGACGCAGACATGGCCACCGCTGGCACCCCGATCACCGATGCTGCGGCGCTGGGCGATCCCGGCATCGTCAAAATCGTTCTGGCTGACTACCAGGAAATCGTCGCGGACAGGCAAGCTGATTCCGCCAACCCCTCGGCGACGCTCTGGCCGCAGGGGCAGGGCAGGGCAGTGTACTTTTCTCGAGCCTGCGTGCCGCATGATCGCCAAGGCCCTGCAGAGCGGTTGCTTGACCATCAACCACCACTTTACTGGCATCACCTTGGCCTGTACGCCTATCGACGTGAGTTCCTGAAGTGGTTCAGCCAATCCCCCACCGGATCGCTGGAGGCAACCGAAAAGCTGGAACAATTGCGGGCCATCGAAGCTGGCAAACGAATCCTGGTCGCCCGCGTCGGCCCTGCGCAACCAGGCATCGACACCGAGGCCGACCTGGAACGATTCCGACACCGAGCCGAAGGCTAAAAGACAACCGAGCCGAAGGCTGAAACGCAGCCGGCTAGACCGAGAAGCCGCGTGGGCTGACAGACCGCACAATGTGAAATCGGGAACTACGACGGCGGAATCCGGAACAAGCTGCCTTTTCCAATCCGTATGTCATGGTATGATCAGCGTCCATGACGAAACATATCTTTGTAACCGGCGGGGTCGTGTCCTCGCTCGGAAAAGGCCTGACAAGCGCCTCGCTGGGAATGCTGCTCGAATCACGCGGTTTACGCGTGCGCATGCAGAAACTTGACCCCTATATCAATGTTGATCCGGGAACGATGAGCCCTTACCAGCACGGTGAGGTCTACGTTCTGGACGACGGCAGTGAAACCGATCTGGACCTTGGTCATTACGAACGGTTCACCAGCGGTATTCTCTCGCGGGATTGCAATTACACCACCGGCCAGATTTACATGTCGGTGATTGAAAAGGAGCGCAAAGGGCGTTTCCTTGGCAAAACCGTGCAAGTTATCCCTCATATCACCAACGAAATCAAGTCGGTGATCTCTCGCATGGGTGGCGATGATGTGGACGTGGTGATCACCGAGATCGGTGGGACCGTGGGCGACATTGAAAGCCTGCCGTTCCTGGAAGCCATCCGCCAATACGCTCAAGACTTCGGCCGCGACAACGTGCTGTACATGCACCTGACGCTGGTCCCCTATCTGAAAGCCGCCGACGAACTGAAGACCAAGCCCACGCAGCACAGCGTGGGGCAACTGCGTGAAATCGGTATCCAGCCAGACATCTTGGTCTGCCGCTGTGAACACTCCATTAGCCGCGAAGATCGCGAAAAGATTGCGTTGTTCTGCAACGTTCCCGTGGAAGCGGTGATCGAAGAAAAGGACAAAGACTTCTCAATCTACGAAGTGCCGATTTCACTGGTCGATAACAAACTTGATGAATTGGTCGTCAAGCAACTGTCGCTGCCCAGCAAGTCGCTGGACATCACACCTTGGACGGACCTGCTGCACAACTTGCGAAATCCGCTGCATGAAGTCAGCATCGCAGTGGTAGGCAAATACGCCGAACACAAAGACGCGTACAAATCCATCTACGAATCCATTGACCATGCCGGCATGGCCCACCGAGCTCAAGTTCGTGTGGGACGGATCCAAAGCAGCGACATCGAACGCGAAGGCCCGGATCGACTGCTCAGTGGATACGACGGCATCCTGATCCCCGGCGGGTTCGGTGAACGCGGCGTCGAAGGCAAAGTCCAGTCCATTCAGTATGCACGGCAACGTGGCATTCCATTCTTCGGGATCTGCCTGGGAATGCAATGCGCCGTGATTGAATTCGGCCGCAACGTTTGTGGCCTGGAAAAAGCGCATAGCAGCGAGTTCGACAAAGACTCACCTGATCCAGTGATTTGCCTGTTGGATGAACAGCAGAACGTCACTCAAATGGGCGGCACCATGCGACTGGGCAGCCAGCCCACCAAGCTGATGCCCGGGACCAAAGTGGCGTCAGCCTATCAAAAAGATGAAGTCGACGAGCGGCACCGTCACCGTTACGAATTCAATAACTCGTACCGCGATCTGTTCACCCAGCACGGCATGCAATTCTCTGGCACCAGCCCCAGCGGCACACTGGTTGAAGCCGTTGAACTGGCCGACCATCCTTGGTTTGTCGCCGTTCAATACCACCCCGAATTCCAGAGCAAGCCGCTGAAGGCACACCCGCTGTTTGCTGGCTTTGTCAATGCGGCGATCGAACGAAAAGGCAAATCCAGTAGCGATCAACCTGCCTTTAGCGACCGCTAGGCGCGGCACACACACACGACGATCCCCTTTATTCCCCGCACTGAAGAATCATGAGCGAAGAAAACTCTGAACCCGATTTGGTTATCGATTCCGATTGGAAATCGCAGGTTGAACAAGAAAAACAAGTTGCACCAGAACCCGCCGCTGAAGAAGCGATGCAGCAGATGCCACCGCCTTCACTGGCGTTCCTGATCAGCACGTTCTACAGCCAAGCAATGATCGCCCTGGGCGTGATGCCCAACCCAGCGACCGAAGAGAAGTCGACCGACCTGCCAATGGCCAAACACTTCATCGACACCCTGGAAATGCTACGAGAAAAGACCAAGGGAAATACGGACGACGAAGAGAACAAAATGTTCGACGAAGTCCTGCACTTGCTGCGAATGGCATACGTCGGTGCAACCAAGGGCTAAACCAGCCCCAGATCCAACCAGCAAGCACGCACCAAAAATCGCTTACTCGAAAAGCTTCAAAGCAGTGGTGCGTGCACACACCAACCCAAACATACACCAACCCAAACATACACCAACCCAAACATACACCAACCCAAACATACACCAACCCAAACATACACCAACCCAAACATACACTGCGCCTCACATCACTCCCGCGCACCAACCCTCACTCATCGGTCAACTGGCCGGATACAACTGATACAACATCAGGTACACCAGCACGCCGGTGACACTCACGTACATCCAAATCGGATAGGCGTAACGGACCAAGCGTTTGTGATCTGCCACGCGATCTTTGACACCTAAATACACCGCTCGCAGTGCGAAGAACGGCACCGTGATCGCCAGCACCAAGTGTGTTCCCAGAATCGCAAAGTAAACCAGGCGAGCCGCTGCTGGGGCGATTTCCGGATCGGTGGGGAAACGCTTATTGAATTCACCGGTGACTTGATACAAAGCAACTTTGTGCAACAAGTACAACGCCAAGAACAACGCGCTGGTCGCTAACGCAGCAAACATCAAATTGCGATGTGCCACTCGCCGGCCTTGGCGAATCTTGACCAAGGCTAACACCAGCAAGACGGAGGCACAGCTATTGAGAAACGCTGTGCAATGAGGCAGATTATCCGAAAGCGTTTGCCACATGAATTCAGTGCCGCTGCAAAACAGAGAATAGAAAGCCTGCCCAGGTTCATTGTGAAAACTGAGCCAGAGGTGCAATTGAGACCAGAGGAGCGAATCAGCGGGCGACTACTTGGGCTCGATCATTGAACGCATCGCTTCACGCAACTTTTCCATGTGCACGGGTTCGGTTTGCACATACATGCCTTCAATGTTCCCCTCAGCGTCGACCAGGACCAGCTTTTCAGTATGAAAGCCTTTGGCGATGGGCTGGCGAAACATGTCGACGCCAATCTGGCGAATGTAGTCCAACTCGCCAGTCAAGAATAACCACTGCTCTTTGTCCGCCCCATAGCGTGCCGCGTATTCAGTCAACACCTCCGGGGTGTCCTTTTCTGGATCGCAGGTGATGGAGACAAATCGAATCGGCTGACCGGCAAACTCATCCTGCAACTTTTGAATCCGCTGATTCTGTTGCGGACAAATACTGGGACAGGTTGTAAAGAAAAAACTCAGCACGTACGGTTGACCTTTCAGGTCATCGGTGCTGATCGGTTTGCCACTGCGTTCGATCAATTCAAAGTGATTAAGCAGCGGCGGCGAATCGAGACGTACGACTTCGGGCACATCCATCTCTTCTTTCGATGCGGTTGGCTCTTCACCCGGAGCCACATCGGGCTGGTAGACGACTTCGCCAGGGCCAGGACCTGTGGCGGCCTTCGGCTTGCGAAACTCACGAAAGACCAGTCCCAACACGACACCGGCTACCAAGATACTGACAATATTTGCCGCTGTTTTCATCGCAAAGACTTCTCGGATTATAGAAACACACGCACCGTCACGACAGCCAAGACTGCTGGCAAGACCAGTAGTGATGATCGCAGCAGGCGCCGGGCGGTGACATCATCGCGTTGACGCAGAAACCGAATGGACGCTTTCAACATAGGCAACGTTGCCGCAGCAACAGCGACCGAGCCGATCGCGGCTGGCCAGACCCCTGGATTCATCCAACAGAGAGCAACACCACTGACGATCACAACGATCGATCCGATAATGCTTTGCCAGCCCGCGGAGATGCCCGTTGGTTCAACGGTGGTCGTCATCCGAAAGCCCGCTTCGTCGTACTGACGCCGATACAGCCAGGCGATGGCCATGAAGTGCGGGTATTGCCAAGCGCCCAAAACGGCAAACAACAACCAACCGGTGACGTCCAATAACGATCCACCCAAAGCGGTGTAACCAATCAGCATGGGCAGCGCCCCGGCGATGGCGCCGACGGTGGTGTTCCATGAGGTCCGTGTCTTCATGGGCGTGTAAGCAAACACATACAGGCCCCAAGTGGCCAAACCAACCAGTGCTGGGACCAAACCAAACCGCATCCCCAAAATCATCACCCCCATCGTACCGATGGACGCCGTGAATGCGGTGGCAAAGGCCAATGAAAGTCGAGCAGAGGGCAGGGGACGCACCGCGGTTCGCGGCATCCGAGCGTCAATCACTCGCTCCCAAATTTGATTGGCCCCACCGGCGCTGCCAGCAACCAAGCCGGTACCAAGTAGTAACAGAAACATCGTCGGCAAAGCGATGGTTCCACCAGCAGCGATCATTGCAGTGGCCACGGTGGTGACCAAAATCATGACCACGATCCGCGGCTTGGTCAGTTGGATCAGATCCTTTAGAACTGCGTTCACGTCAGTCGATGCCAGATGATGCATCCGAGACAAAGGTTGAATCTCCATCGCCATTTGGCCGTCCACCGAAGAGGAACTGACCTGTGTTCGATCCGCACGACCAGCCAGCGCATCTTCACCACGCGCTGCGACAGCGGTTCGGCTGTCAGATTCTGCAGTGAGCAAATCAGTTGCCATGACTTTGTGTGATCGACAAGAAAAAGGGATTGGAATTGCAACCGGCGCGAATGCCGTTGACTCGTTGCTGGAAAATCTAATGAGTTGCTAGGCTGTCTCGGGTGCGACGCCTGACGGAGAGCGTTGAACGGACTGGTCGCCCGCAGCCAGCCAATTCTGGCGGTAGCACTGCATCACGATCAATGCCGCATTCGCCAGAATCAATGATCCAACTGCCACATGAGCCGTCACCACCATGGACTCGAAAAAGCCCTTGGACTTGACCAAGTAACCTTCTCCCAACGGCAAGCTGCTCAGGATTTCGGGCCAGCCGTACTTGACGACCCAAGTGCTCACACCGAGCAAGACCTGCAGGGTTACAAACATTATCAAGCCCACACCCAATCTGGACAGCGTCAAATCGCCGCAGCGACGGGTCAGAGTCAATAAAACAGGTGCCGCCGCCAGCAATCCAGCGGCAACAGCCACGTGGGTCACCACAAGGTGGGTAAACATCTTCGTTGACGTCAACGGCTGCACGTGCCGCACTTGGGCTCCCAGAACCAGCTGCAAGTAGGCAAAGCAAAGGAAAGCGATGGCAAATCCAAGGGCCAGCTTCCCAACACCCTGCGGGGGATTTGACTGGCCGTCAAACCCTTTGCGATCCCACCAGCTTCGCCGGGTGACCGAAGCACACAGGCAACACAGCACAAAGACGATCGGCCCCACGCAGCCGTGAATCATGGCACTGCTGCGATCACTCAGCAGCACGCGAACACCGCCCAAGACGCCTTGGCCGATAACCATCGCCAAGACCAGTCCCGACAGTGCGATCACCCAACGACGTGGCTCGCCCTTGATCGCCACAGCGAACATCACAATCGCCACCATGCCGACCACGCTGGCTAACAGTCGGTGGCCGTGCTCGATAAATAAATCAAAGGGGCCGGAGACCCAAGTCGACAGTGGATACAGAAACAGGTTGTATCCGTAGGTGCCCGGCCAATCTGGCACTGCCATGCCAGCATCCATCGTCGTGACCATCCCACCAACCCAGATCAAGGGCCACACAAGGCACACCGCCAGCACACTAAAAACATGCAGCCATTTGGACCGCGCTAAGGCGCCGGACGCTGCCGAATCACTTGCAGGTGCTTGCCAAGCGGAACCCAATGCAGCGGCCCCGGTGGCTTCGTCAGTCGTGGTTGTTTCTACTTCGGTTTGTGTCATCGCTGATTTAACTTGGTGCCTGTTCAAATCTTGACGCTACCAAATCATTCGTTTCAAGGATCGCCACGCTGCCTGAACAGCGGCTATCGAGTTCGCTGCTTAAGATCAAATACTTGTTCGCCCAAAATGCCGCCGCATAATGTCCCACTAATACCGAACGCAGCACCGGCTACATAACCTTGGTAGCCCAGGACGCGAATCAAGACCAAGGCCAGAACAAGCCCGGACACGGCACCGATCCGGCGATACATTTCTCGGTTCATCACTTCGTCTCCAGCAGCGACTCAACGTAGTGAACCAAGTCCCAAACTTGGTCCGGAGTCAGCGCGGTCGCTGACGGTGTTTCACTCAGCATTACCGCAGGCATCGGAGTGCCCGCGATCCCTTGAGTGATTCGCCGATACAAGGTGACAGCGTCTGCGCCCCCATGGGCATAGCCTCCAGCCAACTCACGCGGCAGTGCAAGACGCGGACGCAATGCTCCCAGAGCTTCAAAGGGTTCCAGCGCCTGGCGGTCAGTGGGCGTGATCCCCAGTCGCGTTGAATACTCTTTTGACCAATCATCGTAGTCAACGATGTTCACGCCCCCCACACCGTCGACGCCGTGACATCCGGCACAGTTAGCAACTTGTCCATGAAACAGCTCCTTGCCGCGAGCAACACTGTCGGCATCAACCGACGAGCCGCTGGCGGGATCGGAACTTGCTCCAGGCACAGCGACTTCCGCTGACTGTCCCCATTGATCCACAATGCGCTTCAAATGCTCGGCCGCGTACAACGCAGCCTCACTGGCCCGGTCTCCGGTGGCGTTGTCGATCGAGACGAGCCCGAATCGGAAGGGGTCTTCCACCGGTTCGTCGCCGTACCCGATCTCTTCAACCGCGCCGTACAATAACCAGCGTTCCAACTCGCCGCGAACGGACAGGTAAATCACGTAGTCGACCAGCACGTCCAAGTCATCGTCAGACAACCGACTGAACGACGGCATGCTGGTCCCCGGGGCTCCGTGAACCATCAAGCGACGCAGGTCGTCCTTGGTCGGCCTCGCCGAACGCTGAGTTGATTTCCATTTGAAAATCCCGGCACGAAAATCACGCGGGTAGGGATTCTGAAGCGCTGATGCGGCCCCATTCCCGCCGCCATTGACTCCGTGGCAACGCACACAGTGTTCGGTGTAGAGCCCATAGTGCAGATTGTCTTGATCACTGTAAAACGAACCCGGAGCACGCAGCAAACGGTCCTGATCAACGAGCCCTTTCGCTGCTTGGCCGGACAGCAACTCCGCTGGCCAGTGCGGTTCCAGTGGCGTGCCGAACCACTGGTCGATCAGCTGAGTGACTTCCTGAGCGGCTGCTTCAGTCGGAAGATCCGTTCGATGGTGAACCACCAGCGCATGCACCGCGTTTGGCGGATACTGCTCAACAGGAGCATCGCATCCGGACATCAAGACAGCGGCCCATGCCATCAAGCCGCCAATCGGTCGCAGAAAATGGATTCGATTCATAGTGAAATCGTAACCGATAATCGAGTGCTGAACCAACCGCATCAATTGTCGCAGACGGTTAGTCGTCACGGACGAAGTCTGATCACTTGCCAACGCTCAAACGCTCCTCAAATGCCTTCGCGGGGACTTCCACCACGCCGATGTCGTTGAAACCGGGCTTCAAAGTGACCTGGAATCGGGCACCGCTCCAGGCGGTCAACTCGCCATTGAGAATCACAGCGGTCAGTGGAGCGGATTCGTGAAGCGCTCGAAACGTTACCTCTCCTGGCGGCAACCCCTTGATTTCAAGGACGCCATCGCGATCGCTTGCGGCGGCATAACGGTGCTCCAAAATGACCGCGTAACCCATCATCCAGGGGTGGATGTTGCAACGAATTGGGATCGGAGCCGGCTCAGCCCGAGCCAATTTCACCGCCAAGGGTGTCCCAGGCGGCGATTGGACCGAGGGTGCCGAGTTGGCCACTAACTGAAGATTCGCATTGTGAGTCACATCATCATGGCTGGCCACCTTCAAGGTGTCTCCGACAGCCAAGAACACGACGCGCGGCTGATAGCGGCAGTCCGTTTGCGAGATCACCACGGTCTTGGCCTCGCGGTCTACTTCAGGCAATGGTGTGCCACGTCGTCCTGTGTCAGCATACAGAATCACGTTGGCAATCCCATGATTTTCCTGGTCAACCAACAACCGCTCATCGGGAATCTTGCGCTGGCCACAAAAAGCTTTGTCGCGATCCGGCTCAATCCATGGCAACTTGGGCGGGTCGCCTTTCAATTTGAAACGCACACGAAGCGTCGCTGTTTGCGACTGCGCCAAACAAGTGACCGGCGTAAATCCCGACAGCAACACAATACAGACGAAGAGGGCTCTGAAGATCATCAACGGAACTCACCCATTCGGTCAGCGGAAACGGGGTTCTCTGAACCGGTTGGGTTGCGATTCAAAACCACGATGAACGTAACCGCTGGCCGGGGCGCCAGCCATCGATCCAGAACTGCATGAAATCATGCACTGCATCATACCAGTGCCAGCGCTCGGTCGGGCAACGGTGTTCGATCCCAACGAAAAACCCCAGCATGTCACCACGCTGGGGTTTCCGTTTTGATCAGTCGCTGCGTCTCAGCAAACCTACTTGAAGACGTCGGCGTCGACTTCGACAACGCCCAGGTCATTCACGCCAGGCTTGAGCTCAAGCTTCCAGCGAGCGCCACGCCAAGAGGTCTTCTTGCCGTTCAGATAAACGGTCGACATACGGCCGGCATCGTGAATCGCACGCATGGTGACTTTGCCCGCTGGCAAGCCTTTGATTTCGATGACGCCGTCAGCATCGCTGGCAGCCCCGTAAGGATTGTCAATGACAACGACTTGAGCCTTCATCCAAGGGTGAATGTTGCACGAAACGGGAATCGGTGCAGGCTCAGCAGACGCTGGCGTGGTTTCGTGAGATCCACCTGGTGGAATGTTGGGGTTCTCTGGAGTGTTGACCAGGAACTGCATGTTGGCGTTGTGAGAAACCTTGTCAGGGTTGGTGATCTTCAAAGTATCACCCACAGTGACAAACACAACGCGCGGTTGGAAACGGCAATTTTGATTCGCCAACACAACCGTCTTGGGCTCAGCATCTACCTTGGGCAACTTGGTGCCAAGACGCCCCGTGTCGGCATAAAGAATCACGTTGGCGATTCCTTTGTTGTCTGGATTGACCACCAAGGTCTCATCAGGAATGCCGAACTGACCACAAAAAGCTTGGTCAACGGTGGGAGTGATTTTGCTGCCCTTGGGGGCATCGCCCTTTATTTTGAATTGAACGCGCAAGGTTGCCGTCTCTTCACCCAACGCGGCGGGTGAATGGCTAACCGCTGCTGAAACAGCCAATGCAGCGGCAGACAACTGCAACAATCGTTTTGAAAACTTTTTCAAGCTCACACCATAGCTCCAAGTAGTAGAGGGGTTGTTCATCTTTGTGGGAGGTTGATGCCGTGATCATTGAGCGACCAACATCTGGTGGACATCCGTACACCAATTCCAAGGGCCGCAATGATTGCGTCAGTTCGCTAGCTTAGCTCGCCGGACGAAAACAGGAACAGCTATCAACAAAAAAGCGGTGACCAATCGGATGGAGAATCCACTGGTCACCGCAAAATAAAAACAAGTTGCTGGGAATCGCGTCACCGAGGGGTGGGTGGTGTATGAGGTGACAGAAAGACGGCTCCCGGCGGGTTTAACGACATTGTATCGTCAACGGGGCGATTGTCTACTGAATCATGCCAATAAAGACAACTTATCGACCCTTTCATCACCCAAACCGCGTTTCCCCCCATCCACAAGGGCGAAAAACCACCACCAAGAGCCAACCCGAAACTCCCCACAAGAACCAACCAACCAAGCCATGGCAGAGCCTCCATGGTGAAACGTGTTCCCAGCACGTGATTGCCAACAAGCACCTGCCAACGCCGATGCAGATTGCAGCACCTCTCCATCGCGTTTCCGTTGTGCAAAAGTCGTCGATCCGTCCGCTGAGACAGGAATTGGGAGGAGAAACTCAGCGTGTTCCTGGCGCTGCCGGCTGCACTGCCGAGGTGTCAGACCTCAGCGCAACGCTGTTGAGGGATTCAGCGCAACGCTGTTGAGGGATTCAGCGCAACGCTGTTGAGGGATCCCGCCTCGCTCGCTGCCAAGCACCCGACAGTGACGGTGTTCACCTGAAGACGGTGCTGATTCGAAACACGCCAATTTTGCCGCGCGACAGGCCACAACTCTGTGGCTGGTGACGCTTAACATCTGACATCTGGAATCATTTCTCGGTACATTCCAGCGATCCGTTGTAAGTCAGCCGAATGCCGCGAGAGAATCCTGGCGTTCATCAACTGGTTTTGACGAGCAACCGGCATGAAGGCGTTCGAACTTTCGATGTTTGTTACTCTGGAATTGGCTCACAGATTCATGAAAGTATTGGTTGTAGGTGGCGGCGGTCGTGAACATGCCCTGGCATGGAAACTGGGTCAAAGTCCGAAGGTTCGAGAAGTGTTTGTCGCTCCCGGCAATGCCGGTACCGCTTCAGAAGCGACCAACGTCGACATTTCGGCGACCGATGTGCCTGCCTTGGTGGAATTTGCCAAGACGAATGCGATCGACCTAACAGTTGTCGGTCCCGAAGCGCCTCTGGTTGCTGGTTTGGTCGACGCCTTAGAGGACGCCGGCCTGCGTGCCTTCGGCCCCTCTGCGGCGGCCGCGGAACTGGAAGGCAGTAAAGTCTTTTGCAAGAATCTGCTCCGCACTGCGGATGTCCCAACAGCGGACTACCAAACGTTTCGCAATGCTGGCGACGCATCGCGGTACATCAAAGACAAGTATCCAGAAATCGGCGATCCAGCCCCAGTCGTTGTGAAGGCCGATGGCCTGGCGGCAGGCAAAGGGGTGATTGTTTGCCAGACACGTGAAGATGCGCTGGAAGCAATCGATCGAATCGCGGCACAAAAAGAGTTTGGTGAAGCGGGCAATGAACTGATCATTGAAGAACGCTTAATGGGACAAGAAGCCAGCGTGTTGGCGATCACCGACGGTGAAACCATCATCTCCTTGCCAGCGGCCCAGGATCACAAACCTGCCTTCGATGGTGACACTGGCCCGAACACCGGTGGAATGGGCGCCTATTGCCCAACACCGATTGTTGACGAAGAGATGTTCGAAAAGATCGAACGTGATGTGCTGGTGCCAGTGGTGCACGCCATGAAACGAGCTCGCAAGCCGTTTAAGGGCGTGCTGTATGCGGGATTGATGCTGACCAATAAAGGCCCCAAAGTCCTGGAATTCAACGTTCGCTTTGGTGATCCCGAATGCCAGCCACTGTTAATGCGTTTGCAATCCGACCTGTTTGATATCCTGGTTGCGGCTGCCGACGGACGACTGGCTGAGATCGGCCAACTGGACTGGGACGAGCGTCCAAGCATTTGCGTTGTCATGGCGAGCGAAGGTTATCCGGGCAGCTATGAAAAGGGACGCGAGATCACCGGACTGGCCCAAGCTGCCGAAGTTCCCGATGTCAAAGTCTTTCATGCTGGCACCAAACTGGACGAAGGCCAAGTCGTCAATGATGGCGGCCGCGTGCTGGGTGTGACGGCAATCGGTAACTCCATCAGCAACGCCAAACTGCAAGCCTACACGGCCGTGCAAAAGATCCGCTGGCCCGGTGCATGGTGTCGCAAAGACATCAGCGACAAAGCGCTGTAAAACCAAGAACAGCCGTTCCATCGGCCACGGTTGCCATCGGCCGTTTTGGCGTTCGCCACTCGCCACTCGCCACTCGCCACTCGCCCACTCGCCCACTCGCCCACTCGCCCACTCGCCCACTCGCCTACTCGCCTACTGAGCGGCTGACTTTGTGCCGCCGCCGGCGTAGTTCACGTAGATGGGATTCCCATTCTCCAGTGGACGTGCTGCTGTGGCGTAGCCCTTGGCATAGATCTGTTCACGCACCTTGCGAAATGAATCAAAGCTATCTGGGTAGACGGCGATCGTCACGGTCGTGGTATCTTTGGGGGCTCCGGCCAACACGACGTCCAGCCAATCTGGATCCTTCAAGACCTTGGCAACCGGCTGGCCAAAGGGTTTCTGGACCGGTTCGATCGCTGCCAGCACGACTCGGGCACGCGTCAATTGAGCTAAATTGCCACCATTGGAAACCAATTGGTTTTGGCGATTCATGACATAGCGTGCCACGTAGCCACGGATCGGCCCGACGACTGCGTCGCTGGCACCCTTGCGGCTGTTTTGTGCGGTTCGTGTAAAGTCCACTCGGATGGCTTCTGACAATTCATCAAGAGGGACGACCGAAATCAGATCGTTCTTGATCCGCAGATAAATCTCTTTGCCAAACACGGTTTTCGCCATGGGAGTTGGCAGGTGTGAAATCGCGATCACCTCCGGCGTCGCCTTTTCCAACCGGCCTCGCTCACCTTCGATTTCAGCGAGTTCCTGCTTTAGTTTCTCTGCGGCTTCCTGGCGCTGTGCTGCCGCCTGAGCCTCTTGATCCATTTCAGCTTGCTTGTCGGTCCAGACCTGCTCTGCTTTTTGCAGCAGGGCAAGCATCACGGTGCGTCTGCGATTGGTGGTCTCAATTCGCACATCAAGTTGCTTGACAGTGGATTCCAACCGCTGCGAGTCTTTCGTCGCAGCAGAGGCTCGAGATCGCTCTCGAGCCAACTGCCTGACAACCGCTTGACGCTCGGCTTCGCTCGCGCTGTCATCGGAAATTGAATTCAATCCCAGCGGGTCAACGGGCTCGGCTTTGGAAGCCTCGTTGATTCGAGATTGTGACTGACTGCCGAGCACCACGACCAAGATGATCAGGATGCCCACCAAGTTGGCAACGATATCCAGAAACGCATCATGACCAACGGAAACAGAACTACGATTTCGTGTACCACTCATCATCGAATCTCCGTTGCTGCAGCATTGGGCTGCTGGTTGCCATCAAGATCATTCACAGAGCCGCCAACCGGCGTGCGAGCCTGCCGCTCGGGGTAAGGCACCACCTCGATTCCACTTTGAGACATTAACTGGGACAGCTGTTGATAACGCAACTCAGCCCCAGGCATCACCTTCACGCGCAACATAGGTGACCAGCGTGATCCGGGCGCTGCGGCTCCCCAACGCGAGATTCGATCGCGCAACGAAGTCGCCAGCTGCAAGGTCGCTTGATGGATGCCCAAGTCCCCAACGGAATACCGTTCCGCATTGGGATTGCGCGGACCAGCAGGGAGCACGAAACGATCGGGATAGACCTCCACGACAATCGAACGCACGATTTCAATCCCTCGTTGCCGAGCAAGGTTGCCGGGCAAGGCCCAGTTCTGACCTTCTGGACGCACCATCGGTGAACCAGAAGATGCCGATTGGGAACGGGGCGAGCTTGTCGCCTGCTGCTGAGCATTGGCGGCTGCTTGACTCGCTTGCTGCTGCCTGGCCGCTTGTCTCGCTTGCTGCTGCATCGAGTCGGTTGCACCACCACCAAAGGGCCCGGCAGAGTAGGGATTGGGCATGTTTGCTGAGGCATTGCCCGTGACACGACGCTGTGGACGTCCGCCTTGAAGAGCATCCCCGGTGGCATAGGGCTGATCACTCTTGGGGCCCGAGGGTTGACCAGAGGAATCGGCGAACGGCTCCGTGGCCGGCTGACTGTTTGGGTCACTGGCCCTATTCACACTGGCCCCATCCAGCCTGGCCCCATCAACCGGTTGACCTGCCAAGGCATCACTCCAGCTAGCACCGGGAGTCGGCTGCTGTGTCGATTGTGACTCGCGAGGCTGACCCCCGTTTTCCGACAGCCAGCTCACGCCTTCGGAAGAGGTTTGCGGTGGATCCAGTGGACGGTCAAAGGGGCTAAACCTCTGGCCGCCTGCAAACGACTCGGCGGTCTGTCCCATTTTATCTTCCAACCGGCGACGTGCCTGATCGGCAGAGAAGGGCTGGTTGGACGCGGTGACCGGATTCGACCATGGACTCAAACGCGTGCCGCCCATCGAAGGCTGACGGCTTTGGCGTTCCAATTGCGAGGCCGTGATTTTGGGCGGCGTGGTCGATCGTCGTGAAGGAGCACCGGCTTGTCCTGCTGGGAATCGATCCGAGTTCCCAGACAAGCGACCACTTCCAGCATTGCGATTTCGACTCGCAGCACTGCCGCCAGTCAAGCCGCCACGCCCAGAGGTCTTGCGAGCGAGAGACTGCTGCGAGACCTGTCGGGAGGCTTCTTTTACGGCATAGTCGATCCGCTGCTTCATCCGTGGGTCGGACGGTGGATAGGCCAATTCCATTTGATGTGGAACCAGTTCATAACCGAACTGATCGTCCCACTGCTTCATCGCACTGCGCGCCGCGTAGTAGCTTTCGACACCATTGGGCCGCACAATCAACATTGGGTACGGAGCGGTTTCATCGCCGTAGTTCTGCAGCGCATAGAATCGAGCGGCTCGCAGTGCAGCATCAAGTGGATTGGCAGCGGCATCACTGTTTTCCAGATACCAGGTACTGATCTGCACGCCTTCGGGCCAAATGGTCACGCCTTTGGAATGGCATTCCACATAAAGGGGTCGCCGCTGAGTTCCGTTCACTCCTTGGTGAGGCACGATGACGAATCGGGGCTGGGCCGTTTGCACTTCCTGACGCAACTGACGCACAACCACCTGCTGTTGGACGATTTTCTTCTTCAACTGGCTAAGCTCATCGGCTGTCGCGGCGGGCGCGGAGGCCTCGTCTGCGGCGGATTCCAACGCATTGCTGATGGCCTTCAATCGTTCACTGATCCGCCGCAAGTGATCTTCGACGTTCGCCAGTTGATTCCGTCGATGTTCTAGATCTGCTGTCTGTTGGTCACGGGCAGCGACCAATTGCTCCAGCCGAAACGCTTCTTCCTGCAACGAATCTTGCAGGCTTTCCAGCGTGGGCAATGAATTGGCGGACTCCTCAGCAACGGCCTGCTGCGCAACGGCCTGCTGCGCAGCGGCTTGCTGCGCCGACTCTTCGGCGAGATGCTGAGCGTCTTGATTCGCCTTCTGCGCCACCAACGCCAACAGTAAGATCAAAGTTCCCAGCGTACAAACCAGCACCGCTAGGAACGGAAATAGAGTTGGCGACAGCGACTGACGTCGACGTCGACTCATGCCGCATGCCTTGGGTTGTCAACAGATTGATGGGCGTTCTCAACGAGCGCCTGATTGAGCTGATCAACCGCACGCGCTAGCAAGACCATGGCATCGACCATGCCATGCCCCGCCGCAGCGCCAAGGTTTTCATCGATTCGACCGTTGAGAGAATTCAAGGCATCAATGTTGGTGACCAAGGTGTTCTGCAACTGCAGAACCGTCGCCGCTTGATCACGCACTTGAGCCGCCTGATCAGCCTGATCGACCAACAGAGCTTGCTGTCGAGTCATCGACTCAGCGCCGGTGACCATGGATTCTTGCCACGCGTTAAGCTGTTGCTGCCAGCGATAGAAGGACTCATCCAACTTTTGTCGGTTCTCACCAGCTGACTGATCCAACTGATCAGCGTGTGTCTGCAGAGCGGGCACCATGGTTTGCTCGATGGCATTCAGAAAGGCTTCGCTCTGCGCCGTATGACCTTGCTGCCAGTAGGTTTGTGCCTCATCGATGGTCTGGCGCCATAGAGTGGTTTGGTTGGCCAAGGAATCGGCAACCGCGACACGAATCCCTTCGTACAACTGAGCCAGCATGGCGAACTGGTTGTCGGCGGCTTCGTCTCCGGGCAGATGCTTGCCCGTCAAGTGCCCCACACGCTCGTCAATCGCGGCCAGCAAACGCTGTCCGCTGCGTTCGACGGGGAACTGCAAGAAGATCGCGACCACCGATAACACCAAACCCAATGCCGTGGTATCAAAGGCGACGTACAAACCGCTCTTTAAGTTATCGACAGCAGCATTGCCGCTGGAAAAGTCCAATCCGCCAAGCGTTTGCGTGATCCCAATCACCGTCCCCAAAAAACCCAACATTGGAATCGCCCAGACAATGATCCGCACCAAGGCGAACGAGTCGTGAGCAAGATCGGCATCGCGAGCGGATAACTCTCGCAAGTCATCGGCCAAGTGTTTGCTGGTCCCGCGACCGCCTTGTCTCAGTAAGACCTCTTTGAGCCGGACCACCAGCGCCGAACGCTTCATTGACGCCGAGAGCTGGTTCAGTGTTTCACTCCACTGCTGAGCGACAAATCCCGCTTCGTGTTCTTGGCGAAACTGATCCGAAGGACGCTGCGAGTGTTGCTCAGGGGCGAGCTCCTGGTCGGCGACAATGTGAAACAGACGCCATTGCCGACGGGTAAACAGAAACTGAGTGCCAAGAATCGCGACGGCGACGAAAAACAACGCTGTCGCTGCAACCGCCACCGGGTGGCCCAGAAAGTATCGCTCCAGCGCTGACCAACCGGTCGCAAACACCACGGCGTAAAATCCGCCGGTCAGAGCAAGGCCTGCCACGATCGCCAGGACGCCGCGACGCTGCTCGCTGCGGTCCGCCTTTCGTAGACTGTCGTAGTCGGCTGCTGACTGAGCTGACATCGTTTCAGCTTGGTCGGCTGAACGAGGAGTCGATTGCTGAGAGTTTCCCACGTTGGCTTCCTTGCCTAGGCAGAGTCAAAATTCAAAGTCCGATTCAATGAGTCGTCCAGCGCAGCTTTGCTACATCACGGCAGACTTCAGGTCTGAGGATCGACCGGTGCAACCGATGGACTTAACCCAAACGTCAAAATCGGCCGACACCAGACAGCTTTGTCGTGCCGTCCGCCCAAGATCAGGCGGAGCTACCGAGATTTTCAACAAGTCGTTTCGCGAATTGCTAGCATTTATTGCCGCGCAATCACCGGCGCTTTTTGCTGCGGCATCGACGGAGCGACGAGGTGGCCGAGGAAAAGCAGCAAGGCTTCGCGATCCTGATGCGAAAGCAATAAAAATCGATCACGCGTCCCGGTGGCTTCACCGCCATGCATCGTGATCGCTTCAAGCAACGTGCTCGCCCGACCGTCGTGCATGTAGGGCGCTGAATCAGCAACGCCCCACAGTGGCGGGGTTCTCCATTCCTGGTTGAAATTGGTGTCCTGATAGCGGACCTGAAAGGTGATGTCTTCGGTGGTCTCGATGGTGGCGCCGCCCCCTGACTGATTCGCGGTCAGATCCTGCACCTCCAGAGTCATGCTGCGCGATGGCCCTGGAATGATTTCCAAGGGTGTCGTGGGGCGGGTCGGGGCGACAAATCGATACGCTGTAGGTGTCTGATATGAAGTTGGTCGCTGCGCGGACCTGGCAACGGACTCAACAATCTGTGCCTCCGTGGCTGCGGCAGTCGACGATCGCTCCGTACGTGTTGGCAGATCGATGAAGGCGCCGCTGCCGTAGTACCCAAACATGCGTTCACCACCAACCTTCGCGGCGGTCTCGGCTACCGTTCGGTACACCGATCGATTGACAATGTAAGGCTCGGCATGGTTTAAGTCCATCAACGAATAGCCCATGTCGTGCAACAGCAAATCACTGTAGAGCCCCGCAACATCACCGAGCTGAGGCGTATGACAAACAGCACAGCCAACCGTTTCAAAAGCCTTCTTGCCTTGCTGTACCATCAAGCGATCCTCATTGGGTTGGGGAATCCGTTCAACGGGCCGCGGCAATGCGGCGACGAAGGCTGACATGGCGCGGATTTCGCGATCAGAGACATCAAAGCCTGGGTTCTGGTAAAGCGGCACAAACGGGTCCAAGGGCTGATCTCTTCGACGCGTTTTCAATCCCAACTCGGCAGCGCAGGCCCGATCAACGAAATTGAGCAACGAGGATTCGTTCCCCCGCCAGCCAAACCTGCCAATAGAACCATTGTCCAAAGTCGCCGGCCGACCGCTGATTTCGGGATGCCGCTTTTGCAGTCGAAATTGTTTCTGAATGTCTCGCAGGGGTATCTTGTCTAGCAGCCCGGCACCAAACAGGGATGTGGTATTGCGTTGGTAAACGCGAGCATGCAAATCGATTGAACGACCACCGAAGTTGTTCGTGTAGCGGAGCGGTGTCGCATTTCCAGCTCGCACCTCGCCTGCATCGAATGATCCTCCCGATGAGGCAAATCGAATCGACGAGTGCTCCAACACAGCTTGGGTTCGCTGCTGAAACGCCGCGGACCCACCATGATGCGCCAACGGAAAGATGTTCACCACGCTACCGGAGGTATCAATGAAGCCTGGATGAAAGCTGGAAATCATTTGAGCAATCACCTGCTGATCGATTCCCGGTCCCTTGATTTCCAGTCGATCAATGCCCACCGATTTGGCGTTGAACTCGGCTGCCCCACCGCCGCCCACGCCACCTTGATTGTGGCAGGCAACACAGGAACTGGCGTTGAACAAAGGGCCCAGGCCATCGCCTTGCAGCGTGGGATGCCGAGGCACGAAATCCTGCATGAAAAGCTGAGAACCGTGCACGATCTGGTTCTGCTTGATCGCTGCAAGCCCCTGGGCCGCAGCGCTGCCGAACAAGGGGAGTGTCATGGTCATGACCATGATCGCCGTTGAGAATCGTTTCATCACACCACCTCTTAAACCCATTGAGAAGTCACTTGTTTGGATTGGCTTGCGAGCTGAATTTTTCAGCCAACTTCAGCAACCGATTTGGCGATTCAGTTTGTCGAATCAAACGCATTCTCTGTTGCCCAGGTTCCACGATGACATAGCGCAGGCGACTGGGCAGATTCAGATCCACTGCCGGCAATTGGTCATGTTGAATCCACATTGCCAATTCTGCAGGCTTGATCATGCGCAGGTCCTCAACATCGATCGATTGATGTGCCTCGCGCCATCGTGTCACCACGTGTGTTTCGAGCGGCATGTTTTCAAACCACTCCCGCCCGCCAGCATCTCCAGGCACGGCATCTCCAGGCACGGCATCTCCAGGCACGGCATCTCCAGGCACAGCGATAGCCATGAATCGAGCCCGATCTGGCGCGGCTTTCAACCACTGCAACAACGAGTCAATTTCCCTGTTTCGATCATAGGGGTCGACGCCCCAAATCACTTTGGTCAGACCTGTCCAGTGCTGCTTGACGTCCACGCCCGCGATCAAGGGGATCATGGTTTGACACCAATCGGACCGTGTCTCACAGTGTTGCTCAACGGTGATCAAGCGTTGGGTATCGACCGGCAG
Organism: Stieleria bergensis; assembly: GCA_007745635.1. Classification (GTDB taxonomy): domain Bacteria; phylum Planctomycetota; class Planctomycetia; order Pirellulales; family Pirellulaceae; genus Stieleria; species Stieleria bergensis. The sequence continues at coordinate 1,399,330 of CP036272.1, read as the reverse complement.
TTCCAAGGCAAACCGCTGCTGGCAATCCTTGAGATAGACCGGCCAAAGCGTTTGACTAAGCGACGCCAAGTGTGTCGTCGTGACGATCTCGGCAAGATCTTGACGAGTGAAACGTGCCTTGCCGCCAGCGTGATTGGTTAATAACTGATCAAACAAGAATCGCCAACGTCGCGGGAGTCTCTGGCGACTGCGATCGGCCAAGGCTTGATCGGGCCAAACGCTATTCTGGTCAGCAAAACTGGCAATCAATGCAGCTTCCTGACTGTCTTCGATCAACGCTAATAAGTCGTCATGACTTGGCACACCAACCAAGAGTCCCAGCAATCGATCATCAGAACTGCAGCACATCACGATCACCCGTTTCGCAGTCGTCTCAGACCTGGCGGCGTGCAATAGACGAGGTTCGCCAGCTGGTAAATAGCTAACGACCAGTTCGTTGCTGAGTCCGGGGCGCACCTCCTGTGCTCTTCGCAAAGCGTTGGCAATCGAACGCTGACACCAAACCGAATGGCGAACAACCCCCGGTTTGATCGCTGAAACCAAACGCACCCCGGGCGCGGCTTTGACTGGTGCTTGACCAAGAAAATCGTCATTGGTGAGCACAATTAAATGTAGCTTGCGGCCATCGGAATCCCGTTGCGAGGGGGTTGACCGATCGTTCTGAAACGCTGGTCGCCAACCGAAATCGGATAGCTGAAACGGAGCGTCAACGTCTGGCTGCGGCTGATTGGCCTGGCCAAACGCCACGCTTGAAAGCAAACAGATCCAACAGGTCGCCAGACCAGAGAATAGCGGGCCCCAGGCAGCACGAGTTGATTCTCGCCAGCACCTAGGAAAGCTCCGTCCAGACCAGGAGCCAAGTTTGGAAAAGAAAAGTCCACACATCCCATCCACCTCAGACCAAGACACGCGAACCTTCAAGCTACCACACTGTGACAGCGGTGGTCAACAAATTTTGAGGCATTCCCAACGCGATTGACAGCAAGTCCCAATCGCCGGCGGCGGCCTTTCTGCTGATCGAATGAGCGGCAACCCTTCCTGATCAGGCCCCATGACATCGGCAACACTGAACACCATGTGCGTCCCCTTTTACGTTAGTGCTGAGATGGAACGGGCCACCGGTTCGACGGCCGGTCACCTCCCGCCTCGCTCACACGACACGTGCCTGCGACAGTTTCCAGCCAGTGCCACCATCGATCGATAACAGCGAACCACGCCCCCTAAACACCCCAATCTGCCCAGTCGCCAGGCTGTCAATAAACTGTAACGATTGCACTAAATATCTGACGCGGTTTGAGCCGAAAACGAGACTGAGGCTGTCTGGGTTGATCGGAGGATTAACAGCAGCACTCGGATTCCTTGATCATTGAATCGAGAGCATGGAGGCGCACCGCGATGGTGCTTTTTGTCCTAAAACTGCTGAAGAAGGTGTCTACCGCGATTGCCGAGCGGAAGCATCCCAAACAACTTGCCGCGGGCGTGGCTACCGGCGTGCTGCTCGGTTTGATTCCGCATGGCAACCTGCTGGCCATTGGCTTGCTGGTGCTGATTCTCTGCATGAAATTGAACCATGCGATGATGGGTTTGGTAGCGATCGGGGTGACCTTTTTAGCGGGTTACCTGGATCCCTGGTCTGATCAAGTTGGCAACTACTTGCTGACCGACCCAAGAACACTGCCCATTGCCCAGCAGGCTTGGGCGTTGCCCATGGTGCCCTGGACCGATCTGAACAACACCATTGTTCTGGGCAGTTTCCTGATTGGCCTGGGCTTGGTCTATCCGACGTATCGCCTGACGCTACCGCTGTTCAACTGGATTGCACCGGAAGAAGACGACAAGGATGAAGCCTCTGACAAGGAACAGCAGGCAGAAACGGATCCGGACGCACTGGCCAGCGAAGCCGCAGAGCAGGGTTCGACGGAAGAACTCAGTGCATCAGACACTCACGATCCTGTCACCGATCAATCGGCGAGCGACCAGTTGCCAAGTCACCGGCAAATGATGGCCGTTCGAACTCGAATCGATCTGATCCGCAGCAGCGACGATGCTGCTCAAGAGGAGGTTGCTCAAACAGCCGCTGATTCCGAGCAAGCTGATCGGCTCACAAGTCCGACGGCCAGCGACCCCGGATCGATCTTAGACCGAGACCATGGAGGCCTGTCCCCGCAAGAGTCTCTCAATGTCTCGCTCGAACATCTCCTCACTCAATTGCGTGAATCTCAAGACAAAAAGGCCGCCGGATGATCCGTTGGAGCTACGTTATTCCGCGTTTCGCGGTCGTTGTTGTTTTGATCCTAGCCATCGGTTGGTTGCTGGGGCCGCTTGCCAAGTGGGCCACGATCAAGTCCCTGCAGGCCAGCCTTGGCGCGAAGGTAGAGATTGATTCGGCTCACGTCGGCTTGCTTCCGCCACGCATTGCGTACCGAAACCTCAGGATTGCCGATCCGCGCGAAGGCAACCAGATGCGCAATGCCTTGATTGCAGAATCAATCGAAGTCGAAATTGATGGCGATGCACTGATGCAGCGTCGCTGGGTTGCCCGCAATGCAGTCATCCATGGCTTGGAGATCGGCACCGAGCGATCCGAATCCGGACACCTGCCAACGGACATCGAAGATCTCCCGTCTCCAAGTGACCTGCCAAGCCAGTTGTCACCGCTTGCCATGAATTTCCTAAACCACGTCGCCGGCGCAGCAGCTGACAAGACAGAACAAGTTGTCAACGAACTGGAAACCGTGCGGCGCAGTCGCCAGTTGAAAACCAAATGGCACGACGAGTTTCAGTCGCTCAGCAACCGAGCCAGGTCCATCGAATCCCAAGTCAAGGACCTGAAACGCACTGCTGGCGATATCAACAATCCCCTGCGCGACTTTCAACTGATTGGCCAAACCATCTCCAAGGGCGATCAAACGCGAGCGGAAATCCAAACCGTGCTGCAAACGCTGCAGTCCCTGCCTCGCGAGTTCGATGAGGACCTTGATTCCCTGGAACGGGCCAAACAAACCGACCTGAAACTTGTCGACCAGTACATTCCTGGCGACTTATCCCAGTCAAAAAACTTTGGCATCGATCTGGTGCAAGATGCGATTAAGCAACAAGTTCAAACCATCAAACAGTACTGGCAAGGCGGAAAGCAAATCGCACAGTTCACCGTCAACGCGACCGTCAAAGCTCCCGAAGCGCAGCGTGAACGCGGTCGCAGCATTGACTTACGCAATGGCGGCCCTGACCCGGCATTGCTGATTCGCAACTGCCAAATCGACGGCTTCATGTCCGCTGACGGCGAGCGTTATCAATTGACGGGCAATGTGGAAAATCTATCCAGCGACCCCTCGCTGGTGATGTCCCCCTTGCACACTCGGTTCCGATTGCACAAAGAAAATGATCAGGCATCCAATCGCGTGATCAATGTTGACTATGTGTTGGATCAATACCAAGACCGTGATTCCGATCGGCTAACCATCCACTGGCCCCAATCAACCCCCTCGCCCCTAACGTTCGGGACCCAAGAATCTCTCGCCATCATCGCGGATGGTGGAGAACGAGAAATCTGGGTGCAACTGCGATCCACAGGCGATGAAGTGCACGGCCGCTTGGTCAGCAAGCAAACCAATGTTTCTGTGCAAATCCAAACCGCTCCCAAACATGAATCACTGGCCGCAGTTCAAGCCTTTGAAAAGAGCCTGGCCGATTTAGATGTGATCACCATCGATGCGGGGTTCAGTGGTCGCTGGGATGACCTAGACATTACCGTCAACACCAATCTAACCGATGCAATTCGCGAGGCAACCGACCAAGCCATCGCGATGCAGATCGACGCAACAAAGGCTCAGATGCGGTCGAAAATCAACGCGGCCTACGAAAAGCAACAAGCGGAGTTAATCAGCTACTTTGAAAAGCAGCAAGAACAAGCTCAAAAACTTGCCGCCGAAGTGGATCAGTTGTTCCTGGAGCTTGCGAGCAAGATCACCAAGGGAACCCAAAACGAAAAATCGAACCTCAATCGCATGCGTTCGCTTCTAAATGGGACACTTCAGTAAACACTCCTTGCACATTGGCCGTTTATCTTGCAACATAACGGTACTGAAGGCCAAAGTTCTGTCCCCGCTCGCGCTGTTTTTCTTCAGATGCGTCTGCGTTTCGCTTGACAGCCCACCTGGACCGAATGGACTGCCGATCAAGTCGTTGAAAGATAGATTTTTCTCGGGCACATCTGCCCAGCAGCCTTGTTAGATTCTCGCCCCAATGCCCGACTCGCAACTCGACAAACAGCTCTCAAACCCACCTTCCTCGCAAACTCCCCCCTCCCAAGCTAATCCAGCTTTGCCAGTGCAGCCCCCCCAAGATCTCTCGCCCTCGGCCCGGCGGGACCTCGCACCAGGCCATGGGGCAATGGCCCCAACCACTGCGGGCTCAACAACTGCCACACCCTTGGTTGCCCAGAACAGCGTGACCAGTGCGGTTCACGCTAAACCCCGCGTGTTGCTGATCGATGATGATCCATCCGTGCTGCAAACCGTTGCGCACCGATTACAGGTCGAAGGCTATCGACCTGAATGCTACGCTTGCGGCAGTTCGTTTCTCAATGCTGTGACCGCCGATGATGTTGGCTGCGTTGTGACCGACCTGCGTTTGCCCGACGTCGATGGTCTAGAACTGATCCACCGACTCAAAAACGCAAACGCCTCGCTGTCACTGATTTTGGCCACCGCCTTCGCCGATGTTCCGATCGCGGTTGCGGCGATGCAGGCAGGCGCTCACACGGTTCTGGAAAAACCGATCGCGATGGAAAAGTTGCTGGGCGAGCTGCCTCTGGCGATCGAAAACAGCCTTGCGCGACACCAGACCAAAACGCGGCGACAACATGCCAGCGGTCTGCTCAAGCAGCTCTCCGACGCGGAACGCGCCGTGCTGGAACTGGCCGTCGCCGGGAAAAAGAATCGCGATATCGCCACGGAACTACAAATGAGCCCCCGGACGGTCGATCGCCGGCGACAATCCGCCATGAATAAGATCTGCGGCGAAACGCTGGCTGACTACGCGGTGCTCAAATCTCATGCACAGACCACCTAACCAGTTCACCAAAACCCCTCCCAAGGGCCGATTCTGCCTGATCGACGAACCACAACAAAGATTCGTCGAAAAAAGTCGTAGCAACCGCGTGCGAACATAAATCATCCCTGCCCAACGAGTTACCGCCAACGACGGTCGCCCGTATCCAGGATTCTCAAAAATCTGTGGTTGACCAGCCGGGTCCTCCGCGTAGGCTAGAGCTAGTGACAGGGGCTTTCCATGTTGCTACCCACCCATTGGACCTGATCGCGAATCCGCCTCAGAAACCATAAGTTGTTGCTAGCAAATAACTTAGGCCCGAGACGATCGCACTGCAGCTTCAACACCATGCGGCGTCGCAGGCCAGGATGGCCCTGCCAAACGCACTCGGTTCGAAGCTGTCTGCCTTGCTTGCTGACGCATTTGCTGACACATCTGCTGGTCTCCCGCCCACGTGGCAACCAGCGTGGCAACCAGCCAATTCGGCAAACCAGCAAACTCGATCAGCGTCCATTTAGAATCAATGATCTTCCGCGAGTTCGCCTTCGTGTGAGGTAGTCGCTATCAGCTTGCGGCCACGGGCTGATATTCATTGCAGATACGCTTCTGTATCGCGACAATGAACACCTCACGGGCCGGGCACAAGATGTGCCCGGTCGCGAACGCTCGCCTTTCAATCGGTTGCAACTTGGCTGCGACTCAGAAGCCAGCTCACTCTGGCGGCCAGCTCACTCTGCCAAGCAAGGCCACTGTTTGCGATCACGATTCAACGGTCGCCGCGCGCGACTTCTTCGCTGTCGTTGTATCACTGCTGGCAAAACAGACCGCTAGCGATGATCACAGTCGCGATGATCACAGTCGCTTGGCGACTCTCAACTTGGCACTGCGAGACCTCGGATTGGTCTCGATCTCTGCATCGGTTGGCCGGAGCGGCTTTCTTGTCACCACTTCCCAGCGTTGGTCATCACGCATGGCATGCTTGACCAGTCGATCTTCCAACGAGTGAAAGCTGATCACAACCAAGACACCGCCCGGGCGAATCCAATCGGCACAGTGTGCCAGCGTCCGCTGCAGAATGCCAAGTTCATCGTTGACTGCGATGCGCAAGGCCTGAAAGGTGCGAGTGGCGGGATGGATGTCGTGATTCTTGCCACGGGGCACGCAGCGACGGCAGACGTCGACCATCTCCGCGACGGTTTTGACTGCCTTGCCTTCACGGGCACGGCGAATCACTTCGCGAGCAATGCGACGACTGAAACGTTCTTCGCCGAACTGGTAAATGGCATCCGCAATTTCTTTCTCACTGTGACGCGCCATCCACTGACTTGCCGGCACTCCACGTTCGGGATCAAAACGCAAATCCAACGGACCATCGTGTTGGAAACTAAATCCCCGCGAACGATCTGCAAGCTGGTCACTGGACAACCCAAGGTCCAGCACCATGGCGCAGGCCTTTTCCAAATCACACGCTTCAAGTGCTTTGGGCGACTGTTCATAACTGCCCAGAAAAACGCTCAAGCGTGGATCGGACTGACCGGCCTGTTCAGCGGCCTCTTGTCGCGCTGAAACCGCAGGATCACGGTCCATGCCGATGATCGAGCCATTGGCATCCATCAGCTCCAACATCAGTCGCGAATGCCCGCCAGCACCGAAGGTCCCATCAATGATGACTTTGGGCTGGCACTCCGCCACAGCCTGCACCACTTCATCGGGCATGACCGACACGTGGCAGGGTTCAGACGGGCTTGCGGACGATTCTTCTGCGTGCATGAAGCTGATGGACCACTAAGAATAAGCCCGTTGATTTAAGGGGGGACATTCCCCACCATTGCCCCCGACTTTCGAACCGGGCTTTGTTTTCGGTTCGAATGACGAGGCAGCGGATTTTCGCTTGCGACAGCCTGTTAGGCGTTCTTGGTACAGTTCAAAGCGGCTTCCATATTGGCAGCAACCTCTTTCAAGCGATTCAAGTCGCCACCGCCAACTTCAGCGGCACACCAGCCGACAAAGCCAATGTCACGAAGTGCTTTTTCAATCGCGGGCCAATTGACATCACCTTCGGTGACCTTGGTGAACCTGTTGTTTGCTCGCGAGAAGCCTTTGATGTCCAGCTTTTTGATGCGAGGTCCAAGATCGCGCACCCACTGAGCAGTGTCACCATATTTCCAATGGTTGCCCAGATCGTATTGCAAGCCGACCAAGGGAGAGTCAAACGAATCGATGTAATCGGCCAGTGGTTTCACAGACTGCGTGTGATCTCCACCATGGTCGTACAAGAAATGGTTCCAGACGTTTTCGACCAGAATAGAAACGTTGTGCTTTTCAGCAGTTGGCAATGCTTTGAGAATATTCTCGCGCGAGCGCTGGGCGACTTCCTCTTGCGTCCCATCTTTTCCATGACCAACGACCAACAAGCAAGAGTCACCACCGACGGCGGCAGTCTCTTCGATGCCGCGAATCAAGTTATCCAGCGCCTTGGCACGAACCTCTGGTTTAGGATCGCTATGACGAATGTTCCAGTGGGTTCCGCCGACACTACCGTCGATGACGATTCCGGTCGCTTTGGCAGCGGCATTGATTTCATCCACATTGATGCCAGGCACGTTGACTTCGACACCTTCAAAGCCAGCTTCCAGGGCTGCATTGAACTTGTCTTCCAACGAACCTTTGACGCCGATCATGCCGATCTTCAGCGTCTTGCGAATCCAAGGAACCTGTTTGGCTGCCTCGTCGGCTGCAACCAAGGACGGCTTGCTTAAGGCACATCCAGCAATGCCAGCAGCAAGAGTGGCTTGAATCATGGTACGACGGCGCATGGAATGTCTCCCAGGAAGTGAATAAGTTTAGCAAAACGACAGGCGTCGTCCCGAGATTGTAACGACAGCTCGGGAGGATGTTGACCAAGAATGTTTTAATGCGTGGACTTGCGAGGCAAATCCCCCAACCAGCTACTGCTTCTTGGCCAGCGTTCGCAGGTGGAGTTCTGTCAACTGATCCGTGTCGACTTCGCCCGGAGCCTGAGTCATCATGTCGGACGCCTTTTGCGTCTTTGGAAACGCGATCACTTCGCGAATGTTTTCCAGACCGGCGAACAGCATTACCCAGCGATCGACGCCCAAGGCAATCCCACCGTGTGGCGGTGCACCGTAACGCAAGGCATTGAGCAAGAAGCCAAATCGATCTTCGGCTGTCGCTTCATCGATGCCCATTAAGTCAAAGACCTGCGATTGGATTTCCTGATCATGGATTCGGATCGTGCCACCACCGGCTTCGCTCCCATTGATGACCAAATCGTAGGCCTGAGCGTGGCAGTTTTCGGGTTCGGCCTGCAACTTTTCCAAGTCACTTTCCAGCGGGGCAGTGAAGGGGTGGTGCATTGCCACCCAGCGTCCTGACTCCTCGTCGCGTTCGAACATCGGGAACTCAGTGACCCAACTGCAGTGCAAGTCATCGTCGCCGTACAGTTCAAGCTCCTTGCCGAGCCGCTTACGAAGCGCGTACAAACCTTTGCAAGTCACATCCCAGGTGTCCGCCAAGAACATCAGCAAGTCACCAGGCTCACCGCCCATCAGTGACTTAATTTCAGCCAAGTGTTCTTCGTCAAAGTTCTTCGCGACAGGACTCCAGAGCGTCCCATTTTCTTCCACTCGGAACCACGCCAAGCCCTTGGCCCCGAATTCCTTGACAAACTCGGTCAGTTCATCGATCTGACGCCGTGAATACTTTTCAGCCGCCCCCACAGCTCGCAGGCCGCGAACAAAGTTGCCAGCATCGGCAGTTCCACGGAAGACGCGGAATTCGGTCTTCTTGGCCACTTCGGTGATATCGACGATTTCCATGTCGAAACGCAAATCGGGCGCATCGTGCCCAAACCGTCGCATGGCTTCTTCGTAGGTCATGCGTGGCAGTGGCAAGGTGACCTCTTTGCCCAAGACTTGCTGCGCGGTCTTGGCCACTAGGCCATCAATCAATCCCATGATGTCATCCGCGTCAACGAATGACATTTCCAAGTCAAGCTGAGTGAATTCAGGCTGGCGGTCTGCACGCAAGTCTTCGTCGCGGAAACACTTTGCCACCTGCACGTAGCGATCGAAACCGGCCACCATCAGGATTTGTTTGTACAGCTGTGGCGACTGAGGCAAGGCATAAAAGTCACCGGGGTGCACACGGCTAGGCACCAGGTAGTCACGCGCACCTTCAGGCGTGCTGCGTCCCAAGATCGGTGTTTCAACATCGATGAAGTCATGCTCGGCGAAGTAGTCACGCATGATCTTGATGACTTGGCTGCGCAACACCATCGCCCGCTGCATCTCCTGGCGACGCAGGTCAAGGAAGCGATACTTCAACCGCAAGTCCTCACCGGGCAGGTCAGGCTGATTGGGTGTGAACGGTGGGGTTTGGCAAGCGTTTAAGATTTCCAGCTTGGGGCAGCGGACTTCGATTTCGCCGGTCGCCAGTTTGTCGTTTGTTTTGCCTTCCAAACGATTGGCGACCACGCCGACCACCTTGATCACGCTTTCCGCTGAGACGTGGCCGGCAGCGTCGATACTGGCTTGCTCAGCCTCTGGCGGCCCGATGACAACCTGCGTCAAACCATAGCGGTCACGCAAGTCAATGAAGACTGCTCCACCGTGATCGCGTTTGTTCTCCACCCAACCGCACAGGGTGACTTCAGTACCGACATGTTCTTTGCGGAGTTGTCCGCAGGTGTGAGTGCGTAGCACAGGACTTCAGGTGGAAACGAGGAAACTGAGCATGGTTAAACCGTAACAATGAAGCGAGATTCTAGACAGAAAAACAGCCATTGCTCAGGGGAGATCTAAGCACTTCCATTGGGATCCACTGGCAGAAACAAGAAAAACGCCCCGAAGCGATAGACTTCGGGGCGTTTCACATGCAAAATTCCGAGTTCAGCCCTGCGCGGGCCGTCATCTAGATTCAGCTCAATATTCAGCAGGACCTGACTGAGCGATCTCTTCGGCCTCTTCGGTGTGCCCGCCGGCCGGTGCTTTGAAGGCAAGCAACAAGATCAGATACAGCACCGCCATCGTTGCTGGGACCAAGGCTGTCACGCGAATCGCCATCCGACTGCCATACAGTGTCGCCTCAGCGACAGGGCCAGCATCCGTCTTCGCAAATTCTTCGTTTTCCGACCACCAAGCTGCTTTCTCTCGCAAGCTGGTGAATGCCTTGTCATCAATTTGATCGGCTGCAATCTCGACATCTTTCAGCACTGCCTCGCCATTGTCGGACAGCATTCCAGCCTTCGAACCATCGATACCAGTGATTGCTGGGAAGAACAGGAAGGAGTTTTCATTGGGCGCTTGCACACGTTCAAACGTTTCCGGATTGTTCTCTTGGATGTACTTCGACGCAAAGTAGTCTTGCTTGTACCCAATACCAGGGCCACCCAACAAACCGGCGGAGGTCATGCCGATGAATCCCATCAAAGCCATCGCAACGGTGGCACTCTTGGGGAAACGCTCACCAACAACACCAAGCATGGTTGGCCAAAGAAAGGTTTTCCCAAGGGCATAAACCGTGGCTGCGAAGAACATGAAGGGAACGCTATCGCCGATACTAATCAGGTACAAACCCGTCGCACCGGTCACAGCTGAAATCAACAGCAAGCCCAGCGAAGAAATCTTGTGCACGATCGGTCCAGCGAAAAATCGCAAGCCTGTCATCAAGAGCGACGTGTAGATGAACAGCGCCGTACCCAACATTGCGCTGCTGAGAATTCCACCGGTGATCTTGTTGATCCAGCTGTCGGTCCCAAGTTCGACATATCCCACGCACGCGTGAGCGACCAGCAGGATCATGAAGAACGGCCCCATCAAGCTGGCAAACATCCCCCCGTACGAAATCGAACCCTCTTGAGCATCCGTCTTCGGGAAGGTTTCTTTCAGCGTGATCACCCCGTACATCGCGACAGGAATGAGGTAAGTCGCCAACAAGATTTCCCAGCCGATACTTTCTTTTGCGAAAACGATCAGGCCTCCAATCACCAAACCTGCTGGCCAGCCAGCGTGCAGGATGTTCAGATAGTGTGTTTTTTGCTTGGGGTAGAGAGCCGCGGTCAGCGGGTTAATCACGGCCTCGCAAATACCATTGCCGACGGCAAAAATAAACGCGGACCAGAACAGCACATCGTAAACTGCGTCTTTCCCGGCAGCATTAAAAATCGGAGTCGCGAAGAACAGCATGACCGCTGAGACGACGTGACAAACCATCGCCAGAACGAGCAAATTTTTGTAGCCAACGAAGTCGACCAAAAGCCCGGCAAAGAGAATCACCAAACCAAATCCCAGCAGACCTCCGCCGGTGATCTGACCCAATTCGGTCATCGTGAAACCATACTGCGCGGACCAAATGTCCAACAAACCTCCACGAACCGCAAACCCGATCCCGGCTGCAATCAGGGTGAGGAACCCCGCTGTGAGTAGTTTTTTCCGATTTTCCATCTGTCGCATTTACCTTGGGGAAGAATTAATCAGTGGGCGTGGCGATATTGACGTGTCTTGAAATCTGTTGCAAGCAAAAACCGCGCCTAGCGTACAAAACCAAGAAACTAACCTCCCTAACCGCCCGTCGCCACTAGCAGGGCCGGTATACTCGCCCTAGAACTTGAAAATTCTCCCACTGAACGACCTTCCCCCCCGCCAACTGGTAACGCACCGGGCAACAGACTTCCAAAACTGCTGCCCATAACCACGGCCCGGGCCGAAAGGACCTTTGGCGAACCCTTCGGCCGGCGTTGGCGCTCAGCACGGGTACGGTTCGTTGAAGCCTCCACTGGTCGGCTCGCAACAATACAGCTCAAAATGTTCGCTGTGTTTCGCCACAATCGAATTCCCTCCATTTTCCAACCTTTAATCGAGAGACTCTCCCATGACCCTGATCAAATCCTTTGCGACTGCGACCCTGGCGATCTGCGTTCTAAGCCTCAGTGGCCTGGTCGCAACCGCAGATGCGGACCACGAATGTGCGTTGAATTTCAAAGTCAAAAACATCAAGGGCGAAGTTGTTGACCTGGAAGACTACGAAGGCAAGGTCGTCCTGATCGTCAACACCGCCAGCCGCTGTGGATTGACTCCTCAGTACGCCGGCCTGGAAGATCTGTACAAGGAATATAAAGGCAAAGGCCTGGTGATCCTCGGATTCCCTTGCAACCAGTTTGGCAAGCAAGAACCCGGCACCGACGCCGAAATCGCGACCTTCTGCAGCGATCGGTACGACGTCTCCTTTCCCATGTTCAGCAAAGTGGAAGTCAATGGTGACGGCGCTGCCGACCTCTACAAGTACTTGACCGCCAAAGACATCAAGCCCAAAGGAAAGGGCAACGTCAGCTGGAACTTTGAAAAGTTCCTGATCGACCGCGAAGGACAGCTCGTTGGACGCTTTCAGCCTCGCACCAAACCCAGCGACAAAGAACTGCTCTCAGCGATCGAAGCTGAACTCTAAGCCGACCGCTAGCCCGGATCAACTGATTTGCTGGTCTCCACCGCTGCCCCCACTTGGGCAGCGGTCCTTCGATTGCTATCGTTTGAAACATCCACTTCCCAGTCACTTCACCATCTCGAAATATTGGAGAAAGCTCGCAATGGCTTACTCACTGCCCGAATTGCCATACGCCTTGGACGCCCTGGAGCCAAACATCGACGCCAAGACGATGGAAATCCACCACGGCAAACACCACAACGCTTATGTGACCAAGCTCAATGGCGCCATCGAAGGCACCGACCTTGGCAGCAAGTCGATCGAGGACTTGGTCGCTGATTTAGCCAGCGTTCCAGCCGACAAACGTGGCGCCGTCCGGAACAACGGTGGCGGCCACGCCAACCACAGCCTGTTCTGGACCGTGATGGGCCCTGGCAAAGGTGGCGCACCGAGCGGTGACTTGGCTGCTGCGATCGACGCCGCTTTCGGAAGCTTTGATGCGTTCAAAGAACAGTTTGCTGCGGCCGCAGCAACCCGTTTTGGCAGCGGCTGGGCTTGGCTGTACGTCGAAGCTGGCGAGCTGAAGGTTGGCAGCACTGCCAATCAAGACAGCCCGCTGATGGGTGCTGAAATCGCCGGTATCTCCGGCACACCCGTGCTAGGCTTGGACGTTTGGGAACACGCCTACTACCTGAACTACCAGAACCGCCGCCCTGATTACATCGCTGCCTTCTGGAACGCAGTGGATTGGGACGCTGTGGCGACTCGTTTTGCAGCGGCAAAATAAGTTCATCCCCCGCACACCAACAGGGTGTGTGCAAGCTCGCAGCGCTTTGAACATCTTATCTTTCTGGTGATGTTGCGATTCCCGGACTTTTCTCTGGGCAATCGCAATTTCATCGAACCGGGGCTGCGTTCGATAGGGGGCCGTGCTTGCACGGCACCCCGCGTGGCTAACCTGCAGATCTTCAAGGCCACGCTTGGCTAAAATTCTGCAGCCTTGAACTCTGTCCCTGTTCAGGAGTTGTCGAAGATGGCTTCTCCGGCCAGGGTTTGCAGAATGACGGGACAACCCTCTTCAAGCATGTCCAGAACTTCGCCAAAACCGTCCGCTTCGCCGTAATAGGGGTCAGGAACGTCACTCGGCCAGTTGCCGTCGAGGTAATCGCTAAACATGCGAATGTGATCTGTTGATCCACCCGCCAGATCCATCAAGTTTTGATAGTTGTCGGCATCCATCGCTAGCACCAAGTCATAGACGCCTTCTGCCAAATCTGCTTCAGTGACCTGCTGCGCTAGACTAGCCAAGTCGTAGCCACGATCCTCCGCAGCGGTCCGCATCCTGGGATCGGCACGATCGCCAACGTGATAACCATGCGTCCCAGCTGACTGAACTTCAACGTCCACGCCGAACTCTTCGGCAAAGCGATTCATCACCGCTTCGCCCGCCGGTGAACGACAGATATTCCCCATACAAACAAACAACACGCGTTTGGTTGACATCGATTCGATTCCATTTCGTTGCGTGACTAACGGACGACCAGCTCAGAAGGTCCTACGACGAGCTGTCCGCTAACAGATTAAAGCATCCAGCCAAATCCGTCCAATGCCAGTCTCCGCTGGCGATTAGACCGACCACCGCCCGCACCCCCAAAATGATCCATCAACCACCTGCCTAACGGACCGGGCGAAACACTATCGCATCAGGCAAAAATGCGCAGACCGGACTGATCATCAGCGATCAGCCCACAGCGTTTGGCTTGTTGATTCAATTGCTGCAAAGCGTTTTCACCAACCGTCCCCAAAGCGACGGTCCAGTCATTGACGTACAAGTGCACATGTTTCATCAAAACCTCATCTTCAAACTCCTGGGCGTATTTCCGCATGGTTGGCAGTGCTTGCTTAGGATCTGCCAGAGCACATTGCAGCGAGTCATGGACCACCGCCTGCACGTCAGCGATCAACTCATCGCCTAAAGAATCCTTGGCAACCAAACCGCCCAGCGGCAGCGGACAATCGGTCTCCTGCTCCCAACGCGTCCCAAGATCTTCGACCAAGGCCAACCCCTGATCCTGCCACGTGAAACGACCTTCGTGGATGCACACACCAAAGTCGGCCGTCTGCTTGACTAGCGCGGGCATGATGTCAGAAAACACCACATGCTGGACGGTGGTGGTCTCTGGATAGAACAATCGAAACAGCATGGTTGCGGTGGTGTGTTTGCCCGGACACAACGTGACTTGCTGCTTGGTCTGTGGCTGCGAATCAGCCTGACTGGCCAACAGCAACGGCCCAACACCAAAGCCCAATGCTGAACCGCTGGGCAACACCGTCTTGGAATCGCTCAGCAACAGAGCCGCATGAAAACTGCACTTGGCAACGTCAAACTGATTGCCAAACAATCCATCATTCAGTTGCTGAATGTCCAACAATTCAATCTGAAATTCTAAGCCCCGACGATCAACCAAATCATTGATCAATCCATAGAACGTGAACGTGTCATTGGGGCAGGTGGAGATACCTAAACGAATCGGCTTTGCCATGATTGTCTTTGGATGCGAATGAGTGACAGGGAAAGGATCAATCAGCAAGTTTTCCAAAACCATTGCAACTGACTGGCAATCGACTGCAACGCGGGCTGAATTTTCCAAGAGGCGTGGTCCCGGTACCCCACCGAGTTCGAATAGCCGCGCAACACGAACACGGGCACGTCAAACGCTTGGCACGCTTTGACAACAGCGTACGACTCCATGTCTTCGGCAACGGCGCCGGGAAACCGCTGCTGCCTCCACTGGGCTTCCTCGGCGCTGGCCGATGCTGCGCAGACGCTTAACAAATAACCGTCCGCTAAACCGGTCACCTGATCAACAGGGCAGGGCAGGGCACAATCCACATTCCGCGTCCCCTTTCCAGCGAAGTCCCAGCCCAAGTCTTGCGGATCAAGAAACTGATCAGCTTGGCCCACTCCGATCCCATCCAGGGCGAGACTTCGAAACCAGTGGGCATGCTGCGGAACATCTGTCGCCGCATCAAGGTCAGTGCCGTCATTCAAGCCATCAGCGTCATTCAAGCCATCAGCGCGACCAAACCGGCCGGCGATCCCAGCGACGATGACCCGCGCTGGCTGGAACCGCTGCAGTGCCTGCATGGTATGAATTGCCGCGGCGACCAAGCCCACGCCGATCACTTGAACGTTCACACGATCGGCAGCCAAGCCATCAAACTGGGCAATCCCGTCGCGTTCCATTTCGGTTGCCGTCAACAACAGATCTTGTTTCAAAGCAGGCTCCTTACAGCAGCACCGGCGAGCGACTGGCCAGTCCGATCGATCATGCCTCAGCCCGCACGAAACAACTCAATGGCACGGCGGTTGGACTCAAATGCCATTTGATCAAGTGGTTCCTCACCAGGCAGCACCCAGTGATACTGATCGACTTCCGCCACTTGCAATTCGATCGCGGTGACGTCTTGAACGGTACAAACATAGAACAGATCGATCACCGGAGAGACCAAGCCGTGGTACTCATATCGATTGGGAAACGAGACCAACAAGTCTGCTTGCTGAATCTGCAAATTGGTTTCCTCGGTGCACTCGCGACGCAACGCTTCTTCGATGGTTTCCCCGGGATCGACAAAGCCACCGGGCAAGCCAAGCATGCCTTGGCCAGGATCACGTGCTCGGCGGAGCAGCAATAATCGATTCTGATCATCGACCACCAACGCTCCAACAGCAGCCACGGGACCAAAGAATTGAGTGAAGCTGCACTGCGGACATCGAAACGGTCCCCCCGAGATCGGCTGAGACTCGGCACCGCATTGCGGACAGAACCGGTAAGCCTGCGAGATCGGAATCGGAGAAATCGGTTTCGTCATAACAGGCCCGGTAACAAGGAGCGAAACAAGCAAACGTGACTCGCAAACACCGCTAGAATAGTTTAAGTGATTCGAATCAGCAGTGAAAGCACCGACCAACCTCAGGAACTAGCAAACGAACTGGCTGCGTGCAGCACGTTGCAACTGGAAAAATTGCGACACAGGTTGGCGAGCTCCTCTTCGGATTCGATCACCCCCATGCCGATGGACTCAACGACATCACGATCCAGCCCACTGTGCAGCAGGACGCGATGTTGCCGCAACAAGGGTTGCAGCGCTGCGGCAAGTGCCTGAAACCGCTGCCAACGCGGCATGCCATTGACCAATTCCTGTTGCTCGCTGTTCGCCTGCAGAAAATCAAACGGCAGGTCGTCCAGGATCGCGAGCTCACTTTGGGGCGGTTGAATTAAATTCGACCAGACCACAATCGTTGCCTCCGGTTGCCCCGCCTCGGCTGCCACCTCGATGGCTCGCAAAACATTCTCCCACGTTTGCTGGTGCTGTTCTCCAGCGAGGATGGCCACCACCAGGGGCGCCGCATCAAGCTCCGTCCCCTTTTCGGAAATCCACTGTTTGGCTTGCAGCGCCGTTCCGGCATGCGCTGCGGCAGCCAAGCCATCTCCGCCCGATTCGATGGCCAGAATCAGCTGCACTCCTAATTGCCAAGGCACTTCCTCGGCAATGGTCTGACCGGATTTCGGATCCGTCGCAAACGAGGCTCCGGATCGCTGCGCCAGTGCAAACCGCTGCTTGGTTGCGGAATCGGCCATCGCAGGAAAGATGCCGCTGACATCCCCACGGTCCTCGGCGACACCTGTTCGCAGCGCGACAAGAGGCAAGACAAAATCAGCGTCGACCAGCACGCGACTCAGGTAGATCGGCATCGCGTCGACATCTGCCGCCAAGTACGACAACGTTTCACGGTGATCGCAAAGATGCTGTGTCAGCGGAGTTTCGCCAGCCACCTCGCGCAACCGCTCCATGATCTCTGGAGTGGCTTCATCCCAGACCAGGACTTCGATCTCTGCTGCCGAGGTTTCTTTCAGAACTTGTAAGGTTGCCGCCAAGACTTGATCCACTTGGGGCACATTGGGGTCCAACGCGATTGCCACCTGATCCCCTTCAATCACCGCCTGGTCGATTCCTGGAAAATCCTCGGGTTGACGCAGTGCTTGAATCACTCGTTCCTGAAGACTGGGCTCGTTTGCATCGCGCGCGACAGGTGCATTGAAGTGCCTGGCATCGGTGGGATCAAAACATTCCGACGAGACCCGTACTGCAGAGGCTGAGGACGACGATTCGGCAGGGGGACGTGCTGACATGATGCTCCTAACGGTAAACGTTTGATCGGATCAAGACGGCAGGCGGATCAAATGCCGCCTTCGCGGAGACAGTATTGGAACATGAAAACGGAGCCTTCAACAGTCGAGCTGAACCGAATTCGACGGGCAGCGACAACTTTCCCACAACCGGTGTTCACTCTGTACAGGTGCTGACTCGGTGGAGACGGGCGATCAAGCACCGACGGCTGTCTCACCCCGCGGAGGTGCAGTTTTCTGATTGCAAGCGTTTGGCAGAGAGCCGTAACAACGCGTGGACGCTCAGATTCCAAGCGACTAGGTGCCGCAGTGGCCTGTTTCCAAGAGCAACGCCACGATCGTCTGTTTCACCGCCACAAATTCACCACCAGCTGATCTTGCGTCCAGTGGGCCTGTTATTGGATGATCCGACGTTCTTAAGCGTCTCTCATGACGGTACCCCTGGTTTCCCAAACTTGCTTTTTGGCAGCATCGGTAAACCACCTCGGCGATAGGCCACGACTAAGACAACGTGATCGGTCATGGATGATCAAAAATTCGAACAAACCTCAAACCCCTTTTCCGTGTTCACTGAGAAACGCAGTGCGCGGCGCCGCAACCTGATGTCAGCGGCCATTGGGTTCACACTGGCCGCGACCCTGCTAGTTGTCGTGACGGGAACGGAAAAGCTGCGGCAGAACGCGAAGCTAAACAGCATCTTGGCTTCGTTTTCCCAGCAACCACCCAGCAAGAAGATTCAACAGCTTGATCATCTGCGTCAAGCTGGCACGCTTGGCCTGCAAGGCATCGCCACATCGGTTTTGGACCAGGACGCCACTGTCGCCGAACATGCGACCAAGCTGATTCGTTCTGAAGCAGCAACCTGGAACAGCCTGCCGATTGAAAAACAATTGGCCAACGCACTGGCAGTCGCCCAAGGCCTTGATCAGGCAAGTGCCGAATCGCAGCACAGCGAATGCTCGATCGAAGATTCACTGAACGAATGCAGTCACTCGCTGGGAATCGATCGTTCCAAATCACTTGCTCACACGTTGACGGTCCAAGCCATCGAGTTCCGCAAACGCTGCCAATCCGACGCTCAACAACAGCAATGCCAGCAAGTGCTGCAGCATCTTTCGCAGTTGCTAAACGAGAATCGTCCCGCAGCCAGTGTCACCACCGAAAGCGTGCCTCAGCGAATCCAGCCCACGACCCCCTTGCCGATTGACAACCTTGCTGGGGCCGGTGCGAACTGGACCGACTGGCCGCCGCCAAAACTGATCGATCGTGGCGTGTTGCAATCGATTCCTGCCGGTGATCAAGCGGGTGTGCTTGGCCAAGTCACCACCGCCACGACCGCCAACAACCCGACGACGCTCCAGCAGCAAACGATCCACGCCCCCACCGTCAGTGCGTCCGACATCATTGACCTGAAACAAAATCCACCCCAGACGACTGCGGCATGGATTGAACAACTGCGCAGCCCTAGCCGACTGGTTCGCATGTACGCCGCGAACACGCTGGGTCGCCATCACATCGACGAACCAGCCGTCTTAACGGCCATGCAGCAACAGTTGGCTGTCGAATCCGACGCGTTGGTTGCTGATCGCCTTCGTTCTCATCTGCCACAGCAGTGATTCATGTTAGAAGTTGAAGTCAAGTATCGTCTCAGCGATGCTGCCTCGGTCATCGACCAACTCCCGCGACTCGGTGCCGATGAAGCGCAGGCAGAACAACACGCGGACACTTACTTCCGCCACCCTTGCCGGGACTTTGTCGCCACCAATGAAGCCTTGCGAGTTCGCCGAATCAACGGCCAAGCGCATGTGACGTACAAAGGCCCCAAGCTAAAACTTGCCAATGCCGCCTTGAAAGCCCGCAAGGAACTCGAATGGCCTCTCGGACCAAACGATCAGCAGGGTGAACTGATGACGGATCTGTTACAGGAACTGGGCTTTAGCGCCGTCGCCACAGTTTGCAAGACTCGGCTGCCTTTTCAGTTTGCCAGCGATCACGCGGATTTCCCCGCGATGTGCGTCGTGGTGGATCAAGTTCAAGAACTGGGTGACTTTGCCGAAATTGAATGCGTGCTGGATGATGAATCCTCGGCAGCAGCTGACATCGCAGGCCAGCGAATCGAACAACTTGCGACGCTGCTGGGACTGACCGAATCGGTGCGACCGAGCTATCTCAGCATGCTACTGGCCCAATAGACCAACTGGCCCAATAGACCAACTGGCCTGCTGGATCGTCTTGTCATCAAAACGGTGTCAATGCATTGGCCGAGCGAATGCAGACGCACGACTAGACCCAATGAAACTCTTCTTCATCGGGCTCTTCGTCAGCATCCAAAAATTCGATCTGATCATGATCGAAGAATCGATTGAGCAAAAACCGCACGGGCACCAACAAGGCAATGAAAATCGGGAACAGGATGCGCACCACCTGATTCGGAAAGACATTGATCACGCACAGCACCACCAAGCAAACGAACTGAATCAAGGTGAACAAGTGAATGGTCTTGACCGGGACTCGGCGTGTGTAGTGATTGACGGGGTAGAGGGCGGAATCCATCACCAAAAAACTTAAACGCTCGATGAACTGCACACCGCGCAGGGAAACAAAGCCCATGTACAAAAAGATTCCATACAGAGCGGCCAGCGGAATGTACTGCAAGTAGGACAAGGCAAACATTGCCCCACCGATCAGCAAGTGGATCGCGACGCCGGTGACTCGGTTCTCGTGAACATGCAACACACGTTCACTGGTCTGACCACCGGGCTGAATCACTTCTTCGGTATCAGACAATGCCCGAAGATGGGCCAGCGAACGCACCGTTGCGGCCACCATCCACGGCCAGCCCAACAGCGAACACAGGCCGACCAACAAACCGATGATCAGTAAATCCCAGTGATAGGCTTCGCCCTTTTCAAGTTTATTTTGAGGACTATTGACCAACCGAGACGTGATGTTCTGCGACAGATAGATCAACACGGCCGCTAAGAAAGCAGGCCCCACGGCGGCCAACTTGGCCCAGTGCGGAACAGACCACAAGTCGACCCATAGCCCCGTTCGCTGACCGCTGCCGCTATCGGAAACCTGCAAGGTATCCAACGTCGCTGCACTGCCAAGTGTCCAGGCCAACATGACCATACAGACCAGTGCGATCGACGGTCCAAAGTCAGCCAGGAATTCTCGAATCCACGGCAGCAAATAGCGGCTCCGCCGAAAGCTGGCTAACGACATCGCGACATAGAACGTCCCCACCGCAAGCACCAGCGCCAACAATGCTTTTTCGTAACTTTCCCCCGCCGCCTGAGCGCCGGTGAAGCCAGCGACAAGCGCCTCGACCGCTTTGTAGATGAAGATTAACGACATCAACGCGGAAAAGATCTCATCCGTGAACCGAGTGAAATACCGCATTAAGTTGCTGGCGTTGGTGACCGCCATCAGCACCACCAGCAGCCCGGTCCATAATCCCACCCAGCCATAGACACCTAGGAACTGATCGCCCAGTCCCATGTCTGCGCACAACTGATAAAGAATGATTGTAAAGATCAGCAGTGGACCGATCCCACCAAGAATCACCAAGGGGCTTCCTGCAAAGAGCGCGTACAGGAATCCACAAACAGCGGTCGCCGTCAACATTTGTGCTGGCCCAATCGCGCCTTCAGTCTCGCGTCCCATCAACCCGCCAAACGTGACCGCTGGAGCGATACAGGCAAAGAACATGAATACGATCGAGGCGATACTCTTGGACCGCAGTCCATCGACAAAGTCCGCTCGGTAACACTTCCAGCGGCGGGCAAAGTCTTGGCTAATTCCAGCAAAGGGTTGCCTGGACGTCTTCAGTCCCTGGACGACTTCACGCGGCTTGGGAGGCTGAGCCAAAGCGTTGCGCGACAGATGCCGCTCAATCACCCCCAAGACATCTTCGACGGATTCGGCATACGTTAATTCGAACTGGCAAACATTGTCGCTCATCATCCGCGCGATCGAAGCCAATGAATCCAGGTGGCTGGCGGCCTGATCCGTCGGCCCGATTAACAGAAAAACATAACGAGTGGGAATGCCATCGGGTGCGCCAAAGTTCACGCCGCGCTTCAGCCGCACAAACACCATCAACGGCTTTTCGATCCGATCATCGTAAAAGTGAGGAACCGCCGATGCCGAGCCAATTGCGGTCGGAACCATTTGTTCACGCTGATGCACCCCTTCGATCACCAACTCACGTTGATACTCGGGCAGACGTCCGCTTTGAATCAAGATATCGATCGAGGACTCGACCACTTGATCCATCGATGTTGCATCTAGATTTAGAAGGCAACTCCCCTGCGAGATCGCTTTGATTAACTGTTTCATTGAGAGTTCTCCTGATGTAACAACGATCCATGAGGATCATTGTCATGTCCAAGGTTGCTGACTTCAGCACTTCAATGGGCCTGCGCACGAAGCTTTCGGAAATCCACAGGCCGCGCGAACCATTGGCAGCACAGAAAACCCCGCAATCATCTTTTAAAACAGACATGCCAACGAATCGCGCCCAGGAACGCCCTTGCGGAGACTCTCAATTTTACCGGCAGCCGAATGCTTGCAAGTGAAGCAAGAATAGTGGGACAGTCAATTTGATTGCGGCTTACTTTAACAACATTAAGTTCCGCATGTTGCCGCCACGAGGCTGAATTTCATTCAACGGCGAACAATTGTGATCTCGTTGGTCTCGCGAGTGACCTGAACCGCACCTGGCAATGTCAGCGTTCTTGGTCCCTGCCCAACCATCAAGGCATAGAGATGATGCCAATGACTTTGGTCCATCGCTTGCAAAGGAAAACGCTTCTGGTGCCATAACCGGCGTAAGGCTTCCACAACAACTGGCTGAGCACTGAGTGTGCGCTGCAAACTTGCGTTCGAGGGATCGCCTGGCAACGGAACCTCAACGGATCGCAGGACCAATGGCTCCGTCTTGAGAACATGCTGACTCAACCAAGCATCCGCCAAATCAGCAATCACGTTTCCCCAATGGTTTTGCGACTCAATCAGACGGGCAACCGCAGAGACGACCTGCGGATTCTGCGTTGCCAGCAATGGCAATAATTGATGCCGAATCCAATTGCGTCGATACTCGGTGCTGGCGTTGGATGGATCCTCGCGCCAGGGAATCTGCAGCTCGGTCAACGCATCACGAATCGTATGACGCTGAACCTGTAACATCGGCCGCGCCACGACAAAGTCACTGCCACCGGATTGATCCTGAAAAGGCCGAAACGCGGCGATACCTTGCATGCCGGTCGGCCCCGTGCCGCGCATCAAACGGTCCAGCACCGTCTCGACATTGTCATCCATCGAATGTGCAAGAAACAAATAGCGAGCGCCAGCACGCTGCAGTTGCTGCAAGAAAAACTCGCGACGCTGTTGCCGCAAAGACGCTTCATCCCGATCGGTGCCAGGCCCCTTTCCGGCAACGAATCGGATCCCTAATTCAGACGCCAACTGACGCACAAACGCTTGATCAGCGGCCGATTCTGCGCCGCGCAATCCATGATCGAAATGAGCGGCGATTACAAATCCACGCGCAGCGGGGTTCTGCTGGCGGTGCTGAAGCACAAGCGCCTGCACCGCCACCAGCAAGGCTACGCTGTCTGCGCCACCACTGCAGCCTACCAAAACCCCCAGCCCTGCGAACTCACTCGCTGGCAGACAGCCCTGGATCGCCTGCAACAGGCTGCTCCAAGGCTGGGAGTCACCGGACTGCTGAGCGGTCGCGTGAACCAGGGCGGCCGCCAAAGAGGGCTCGGCAAACGCTGATAGCCGCGGATCGGATGATTCGGTTGGCGCATCGAAAGCATCAAGCGATTCCGCTTCTGACTCTGATGCCATGCCGTTTCCTTCTTTCGGAGTGCTGAGACGACCCAAACGTCTCTAGGTGGTTGGCAGTTGGCCAAATTGCCACTGCCCAAGCGGTGTTTGAATCTGTTAAGATTGACCCCCTGTTGAGCGTCGACAATCTTGACGCATCCCATTACCAATTTAGATGTCTGGACGAATCTGTGTTCAGAAGATCTTTTAAATAGACCAATCCGATCACGCCACCTTGTCTGTAACGCCTATTGTCATCCAATCCCTTTCCTGGCTCTATTGTTCGGCAACCATTTTTGCTCAGCGTCAGGCAATCTACAACGCCATCGTTGGAAACTTATTCCTGTTCTTTATCTGCAGTGTCTTAGCTGGCGCTGTCCTGATGATGGGATACCAGCGTTGGAAGCTGTCGGTGTACAAAATCCGACTGGCAGAACAAGCTGAAGAACTGATGCGTCAGGCCGACCGTGAAGCGGAAGCCCTGAAGACGCAACTTCTGCTGGACGCTAAAGAACAGGCCTTGGAAATCAAAACCAAGGGCGAATCTGAAATCGCCGAACTTCGCCGAGTGCAAGCGAACCGGGAAAAGAATCTCGATCGCCGCAGTGAACAACTGGACCTGCAAGAGTCCGACCTGCGGAAACAGCAACGCGGCACCGAAACGGTCCAGCAACGCCTTGATGATCGTCAAAGCGAACTCAACCAGGAACACGAGCAACTGGCCGAGATGAAATCGCAGCAGCAGAAGCTGTTGGAAAGCATTGCCGGCCTCAGTCGCGAAGAAGCCTCCCAGCAACTCATGCAGTCGCTCGAAGAGGAACTGAAACACGAACGCGGCAAACTGATCCTACGAACCAAGAAGCAGACCACCGAGGCTGCCAAGGAACAAAGCCGCGAGATCATCCTGACCGCGCTGCATCGCTACGCGTCTGCGTTTACCGCCGAATCAACGACCAGCACGATCGATGTTCCCAACGATGAAATGAAAGGCCGAATCATTGGTCGCGAAGGCCGTAACATTCGGGCCTTTGAAAAGGCCACCGGGATCGATTTGATCATTGATGATACGCCGGGAGTCGTGATTGTCAGTGGCTTTGATCCCGTCCGCCGCGAAATTGCCCGGCGATCCATGATCGCGTTGATTGCCGATGGACGCATTCACCCTTCGAAGATCGAAGAGGTCGTTACCGAGTCGCAAGTAGAAATCTCCGAATTGATTCTGCAAAAGGGCAGGGAAGCGGCCAACGAAGTCAACATCAGTGGCTTGCATGATCGCGTGATCGAGATGCTTGGCCGACTGCACTTCAGAACCTCCTACAGCCAGAATGTGCTCCGGCACAGTATCGAAGTCGCCTTTTTGTCAGGCATGATCGCTGAAATGCTAGGGCTAAATGGCGACCTGGCGCGGCGCTGTGGACTGCTGCACGACATCGGCAAAGCAGCCGACCACGAACTCGAAGGCGGCCACCCCAAGATCGGCGCCGACCTGCTGCAACGACACAGCGAGTCACCGGAGGTTGTCCATGCCGCGTTTGGACATCACGACGAAGTCGTGACCGAGCACCCTTACACCATGATTGTCGCCACCGCTGATGCGTGCAGTGCCGGTCGCCCCGGCGCGAGACGTGAATCGCTAGAACGATACATCAAACGCATGGAAGAATTGGAGACCATTGCCAAGCGTTTCCAAGGGGTACGCGAAGCCTACGCGATCAGCGCTGGACGGGAAATGCGAGTCATCGTAGACAGCAACCATACCAGTGATGAACAAGCTGCCATCATCTGCCAAGACATCGCCAAAACCTTCGAAGCCGAACTGCTGTACCCTGGCGAAATCAAAGTCATCGTCTTGCGTGAAACCGTGTTTACCGAAACCGCCAAGTGATTCAAGTTCACCCGGCGGATGCCGCCTCTACTGACGCTGATAAATGGCGGTCAACAGCGATTCGGTGTCCTTGAATTTCTTGCCGGATTCCATCGCGGTGTCGATCAACTGACGCGCATCGGCTTCGCTGTGGCCGAGGGCCATCAACGCATCAAACGTTTCGGTGATCACAGGGTTGGATTCCTGCTGAACCTCGCCTTCGACGCCACCGCGATCGACCATCAACGCAAATCGAGGCATCTTGCGGCGCAGCTTGGCAATGATGCGCTCGCTGGTCGCCGGGCCGACACCTGGCAATGCAGAGAGCCCTTTGGCGTCTTGCTGTTCAATCATCACCGCCAACTCCTTGACGGGGCGAACCATTGCACGCAGCGCTTTCTTCACTCCGACGCCATCCACACTGCAAAACAAATCGAAAAACTGTCGCTCTGGCTCGGTGGAGAACCCGACCAGACGCGGCGTCAAACGCCCGCCGCCTTGCGTGTTCCCATCAATGTAATTCAACGTATGCAAGCGAATGTCTTGACCGACTTTGGCTTGCAGTTGCCGGCGTGTGTAATCACCGACCAAGACTTCGTATTCAAAAGGCGAATCCTGAATCGCAATCGCCGTGTCGCTAACATGAACGAGCTTGCCACTGATGCTGATAATCAATTGATCTGATCTCCGTTTCTATTTAACTGCTGGCTAGCGGATTACACCGTTGATGATACACACAGATTGCGATCGCCAACGCATCGGCAACGTCCGCCGGCTCCGGTGCTTCCTTCAACCCAAGTTGCAATCTGACCGCTTGCTGCATTTGATGTTTTGGTGCATGACCATTGCCAGTCATGATTTTCTTGACTCGCGTCGGTTCAATCGCATGAACCGGCGCATTGACCTGCGCGGCAGCCAAACAGATTGCACCGCGGGCATGGCCCATTAAAATCGCCGTCTTGGGCCGTTCGTAATGTGAAAACAACTGTTCAAGGGCAACAAAATCAGGCTGATGGTCCCGCACGACCTCTGCCACGCCGTCGTAAATTTCTTGGATGCGTTGTTCCAAAGGCCGACTGGCGACGGCCCGGACAATCCCGGCTTCGAGCAACTGAATTTTGCCCTCACAAGCGCGAATCACTCCATAACCAGTGATCCGCAGCCCGGGATCAATGCCCACCACGGTAACGGATTGCGATGAAGCGGTCGTCTTCAATTGAGCCCCCGACGGACTGCGTGACAACTTTGCACCAGAGGACGACACGGGCGATCGGTCATGAATCGCTCAGCGACACTCACTGGCGTTCCCAACTGGTGCCTTCTTTCTTGTCTAGCAACGCGATCCCAATCTCGCCCAGGCGGTCGCGGATCGCATCGCCGGTTGCATAGTCTTTGTTCTCTCGCGCGCTTTTGCGTAAATCAATCAAGAGCCGCACCGTCTTGTCGAGCAACTCTTGCGAATCATCATCACCGCCAGCCTGTGCAGGTGGCTTTTCAAACAAGCCCAGGATGGTGGTCAATTCCTTCATCGCCTTCAGGGAAGTGATCAAGGCTTGGACTTCAGCCGATTGCGTCTCGGCCCCGGCGGCTAACTGATGCTGATCCAGATAACGATTGGTCATCCGCAGCCAATCAAAGAGCGAACTGACGGCCAACCCGGTGTTGAAATCATCATCCATCGCTTGCAGGTAACTGGCGCGCAGCTGAGCTGCTTGCTGCAACATTTCATTGTCGCCGGCGTCGAATTCACCTTCTTCACGCGTCACGGCGGGTGTCAAGTCTTTGCCATCGTAAAACGACAACCCCGTGATCTCAGCGAAGCGATCAAACAGACGATAGAAACCATCCAGTGCGGTGCCGGCTTCTTCCAAACCTTCTTCGCTGAACAGAATGGTGCTACGATAGTGAGTTCGCAAAAGAAAGAATCGAATGCGAGTCCCGGTGTGACGCTGAATCAGACCGCTCAATCCTCCGTCACCTTTTGAGCGACTGATTTTTGCCGAGGCGGCTTCTTCGACCGATTCTTCCGCAGCAGCGGCTTGTTCGCGATCACTCTTGCCACCAAGCTTGCCTTTTTGGCCGGCGCGCATCAAACCATTGTGCATCCAATACTTGACCATCGGCTGGTTGTGGCAGCAGCTGCTTTGTGCCAGTTCGTTTTCGTGGTGGGGGAACATCAAGTCCAAGCCACCACCATGGATGTCAAAGGTATCTCCAAGGATTTTGTGGCTCATGGCCGAGCATTCGATGTGCCAACCGGGACGCCCTTGGCCCCAGGGACTTTCCCAGCTGATCTCGCCTGGCTTGGCAGATTTCCAAAGGGCAAAATCGCCGGCGGATCGCTTTTTCGCGGCCGCTCCGCCACCTTCCCCTAGCTGATCGTCCAGGTTGCGATTGGAAAGTTGTCCGTAGTTGGGATCTTTGACGACGTCGAAAAAGACATCGCCGTCGGCTTCGTAAGCAAAGCCTTTCTCGATCAACTGGCGGATGAAATCGATGATGTCATCCATGTGATCGGTTGCCCGAGGCATGTAATCGATCTGATTGACGCCCAATTCGCGCAAGTTCGCCAGGTAATCGGCGGTCATTTCGGTGGCGATTTGCGAAACGGGAATGCCGCGTTCGTGGCTTTTATTGATCAGTTTGTCATCAACATCGGTGATATTGACCACCAAAACCGGCTGATAACCGCTGTGCCGCAGATAGCGCTTGATGGTGTCAAAGATCACCGGTCCGACCATATGCCCCATGTGCGACTCGGCATAGACAGTAGGCCCACAGAGGTAGATTCCAACCTTAGGAGCCTGGAGCGGCTCGAAGGGTTCCTTTTCTTTCGTCAGCGTGTTGTAAATGCGAAGTTGGCTAGCAGCGTTTGTCACGGCAAGAATCGGTAGGAGGGGCAGTCGATCGACAAGGAAATCCGGTTTCTGCAAGCTGGCCGGCTGCTGCAACTCGGTGGGCGGCGGCAGCTGGCGAACGGTCAGAGGACGGGATTGTAAAGTTGAGCGAGGGCCACGCCGAGACCGATCCGGAAAAAAAACGTGTGAGAGTCCCAGCAGTTTGTGTTGCAACCGCGGACGAGCTGGCGGCATGTCGCTTGGTCTTGAGGAAGGCGATTTGGACGTGGAGCGATTTGAACGCCGCCAAATCCGCTACAAACGTTCACCTCTCATTGACCAAAACGCTTCTCCTAAATAGATTTAGGCGCGCTTGGCCGCAGTGGGTGTGCAAAACCGGCTCGACTGAGTAGGACTTGGTTCCTGAAAATCCTGGCTCGAGCAGCGGATTTCATGCCGCTCGCAGCCATCCTCGGCAGCTTTGTCGCCAAGACCGAGGATGAGTCAGACAGCAGGATGTCGGCGTTCTTGGATGTCGGCGGCGACCTGAACGCGACGTATGCGACAGTAACCTTACAATTCCCCGAGTTTCAGCGGACAACGATTCGGCTTTCCACATTTTTTGGCAACCGCCAAACAGAACTTTTGTGGACGCCTCCGCCAGCTCACGCACTTCATGAGACGGTTTCGATAGAGAACAACCATGGCGAACAAGATGGTCTATTACTTCGGTAAAACAAAAACCGAAGGCAAAGGAAAAGCGAAGAATCTACTCGGCGGCAAAGGCCTCAACCTGGCCGAAATGACATCCATCGGACTGCCGGTCCCTCCCGGATTCACAATCACCACCGATGTCTGCGACCAGTACTACAAATCTGGCGAGCAACTTCCCAGCGGCCTGATGGCTGATGTTGGCAAAGCGGTGAAGACTCTTGAAAAAGAGCTTGGCAAGAAGTTCGGTGACAACAAGAACCCCTTGCTTGTCAGCGTCCGTAGTGGTGCTGCTGTCAGTATGCCCGGCATGATGAACACCATCTTGAACCTGGGCCTGAATGACGAATCAACCGAAGGCTTGGCACAGGCGACGGACAACGCTCGCTTTGCCTACGATGCCTATCGTCGTCTGATCAACATGTTTGGCGACGTGGTGATGGGCATGGACCACCACCAATTCGAGCAAGCTTTTGACAAGGTCAAAAAGAAATACAAAGTCACCGACGACACCGAAGTTCCAGCCGAAGGCTTGAAAGAACTGTGCGTCGCTTATAAAGAAGTTTACAAGAAGCACACCGGCGAAATCTTCCCCCAAGATCCTTTCGCTCAGCTGGAACTGGCCATCAAGGCTGTGTTTGGTTCTTGGAACACTGACCGCGCGGTCAAGTACCGTGAGATCGAAAACATTCGTCACCTTTTGGGCACCGCTGTCAACGTTCAGTCGATGGTTTACGGTAACATGGGTGACGATTCAGGGACAGGTGTTGCTTTCACCCGTGACCCCAACACCGGCAAGAACAAGTTCTACGGTGAATTCCTGATCAACGCTCAAGGTGAAGACGTTGTTGCTGGGATTCGTACACCGCAACCTGTTGCAGAAATGCCAAAGTGGAACCGTGCGATCCACAAGCAACTTCTAGAGATCAAAGACACTCTAGAAACCCACTACACCGAAATGCAGGACATCGAGTTCACGATTGAGCGTGGCACCTTGTTCATGCTGCAAACGCGTACCGGAAAACGAACCGGTCTGGCTGCCGTTAAGATCGCTTGCGACTTGGTCAAAGAAGGCCTGATCGACGAGAAAGAAGCCATCATGCGAGTTCCTGCAGAAGCACTGACTCAGTTGCTGCTGCCTAGCTTCAAGCCTACCGCTCGCAACGCTGCCGAGGTGCTTTGCAAAGGGATCAACGCCTCTCCAGGTGCTGCCGTCGGTACTCTGGCATTCACCGCCGAGCAAGCTCGCGAGAGTAAAGACGCTGGCGAAAACGTGATTCTTGTTCGTCGCGAAACCAGCCCCGAAGACGTCGATGGCATGAGCGCTGCCGTGGGTATCTTGACCAGCACCGGTGGTGCAACAAGCCACGCAGCTGTTGTTGCTCGTGGCTGGGGCAAGTGCTGTGTCGCTGGTGCAAGCGACGTTCAAATCAACGAAAAGGCCAAGAAGATTGTCGTCAATGGCAAGACCTTGACCAGCAAAGACGTGATCAGCCTGGACGGAACGACCGGCGAAGTCATGGTGGGTGCCGTCGAAACGCAAGAGCCAACTCTCTCTGGCGACTTCGCCAAACTGATGAAGTGGGCCGACAAGTACCGTACCTTGATGGTTCGCACCAACGCTGATTCGCCTGCTGACAGCAAGCGAGCTCGTGGCTTTGGCGCTGAAGGCATCGGACTTTGCCGTACCGAGCACATGTTCTTCGAAGCCGATCGCATCACGCACATGCGTGCCATGATCTTGGCATCGGATGAAGACGCTCGCCGTACCGCGTTGACCAAACTGCTGCCTTTCCAACGGAAAGACTTTGAAGGCATCTTCAAGGCAATGAAAGGTCTGCACGTGACCATTCGTTTGCTTGATCCACCCTTGCACGAGTTCTTGCCTCACGATGCTGCGGCACAAAAAGAAGTTGCCGCACAGTTGGGCGTGAAACCTGCTGAAATCAAGGAACGTAGCGCTGCACTTCACGAAGCCAACCCCATGCTTGGCCACCGTGGTTGCCGACTTAGCATCACTTACCCAGAAATTCTGGAGATGCAAGTTCGGGCGATCACTGAAGCAGCCATCTCTTGTGCCAAGAAGAAGATCGACGCACACCCCGAGATCATGATCCCATTGGTGGGTACCTTCCAAGAATTGGCCACCCTGCGTGCCAAGGTTGAAGAGACCATCGAAGCGACCAAGGCTGCCAAGAAGTACACCGGCAAGCTGGACATCCTGATCGGTACCATGATCGAGATTCCACGCGCTTGCTTGACGGCCGATCAAGTTGCCGAACACGCTGACTTCTTCAGCTTCGGTACCAATGACTTGACCCAAATGACCTTCGGTTACAGCCGCGATGATATCGGTGGCTTCCTCCCCGACTACTTGGAACACGAAATCTTGGAAAGCGATCCTTTCCAAGCCTTGGACCAAACCGGTGTTGGACAACTGGTCGATATGGGTGTTGCCAAAGGCCGCAAAACCAAGCCAGCCTTGAAGATCGGCATCTGTGGCGAGCACGGCGGCGAACCAAGCAGTATCGATTTCTGCCACCGCGCCGGCCTGAACTACGTCAGCTGCAGCCCCTTCCGCGTGCCAATCGCCCGCCTCGCTGCTGCTCAGGCTGCCATTCGCAACAACTAGTTCATCGAAACGAGTCGCGCCGCGGACATTCCAGCGGCGAACTCCAACGTGATCTTCGCACACCCACCTCTGCAGACCGCAGAGGTGGGTGTTTTTTTGCGCTCACGCAACCCAACCGGGAACACCCCCTCCACAGGGCCGCCCCGAAGCAGTCATCTTTCACAAAATCACTGGAAACCAATCTTGAACTGTGGGAAAGGGGGGGGATTCCCATACGATGGATTTGAGCGGGCTCTCTTATCCGGTTCTCAACACTCATCACTTGACACCAGCCATGCACGCAACGGCTCATCGATCCCGCCTTGGTTTTACCCTGGTCGAACTACTGGTCGTGATTGCAATCATTGGCATCCTGGTTGGACTATTGCTTCCAGCGGTACAAGCGGCTCGCGAAGCGGCGCGGCGAATGCAGTGCAGCAACAACATGAACCAGTTGGGAATCGCGATCACCAACTACGAAACATCGCATCAACAGTTGCCAAAACACGGCTCTGGAACGACCAGCCCCATCGCACCCGATGCGGTGACACCACAGATCACACATAACTCGGGTGTGCTATCGATGCTGGTGCCGATCCTGCCACAGATGGAACAGGGTCCGCTGTGGGAACAAATCAAGAATCCACTGGACTATCAGCCCGATGGTGTGATTGATTACCCAGCCTTTGGCCCTCATCCGACCATTGGCCCAGGGCGTGAAAACTACACACCTCTGTTCACACAAATTCCTGGCCTGCGCTGCCCGAGCGATCCAGGTGTAGGCCTACCAGCAGGCGGCCGAACCAATTACGCCGCTTGCTTGGGCGATGCATTTCTGGTCGAGTCCGTCATGATGCCGCTGGCCTTTCCACCACCACAAAACGGCGCCAACGGAAACCCTTTCTTGCCAACAGGTGCGGGACGAAACATACAGCGTCGTTACGCGCGCGGCGCGTTCGTCTTTCGCTCGGTGATGAAATTCAAGCACTTCCTGGACGGCCAATCAAACACCATCTTGATGGGCGAGATCCTGACAGACCTCGGCGACAACGATGTGCGGACACATGGCAATGCCACTCAGAACAACGTCGAAACGAACGTACGAATCTGCCAGACCCTCGGTCAGATCGATACCGAGCGACCATCCAAATGGTGCACCGGTTCCAACTGCCCAGCACCCGCTGGATTGCTCGGTGCCAACAGCGTCAACAATCGCGGGATGCAGTGGATGGTCGCCTATCCTGTGGCAACCGGATTCTTCACAATCACACCGCCTAACTCGGAACTGTGTATCGACGGCAGCTTCCTTGGCTCGGGTGCAATCAGTACTGGCAGTCGCCACTCCGGCGGCGCTCATGTGTTGATGGCCGATGGAGCGGTCGGTTTCATCACTGACTCAATCGATACCGGAAACCAACTATTCCCCATCGGCACCCTGCCCGAAGGCGAACGCAGCCCGTTCGGAATCTGGGGCGCCATGGGAACTCGCGCTAGCGAAGAAGTGTTTGAAAATCCTATCGGGCAGTAAACCGCGACGCACCAATGCTTTGAACTGGGCAATCGCCATTTCATCGAACAGGGGCAGGGGGCACTAGGGTGTCGTACTTGCACGCACCAATGAAATCGCAGCGCACCGTTGGTGCCGCAATCACGTGGATTTTCCCCATCCGCACCAACGGACTCGAACAGCATCAAAGCAGTGCGTGCAAGCACGGCACCCTACATGGAAAGACGGGGCGTGCCAGTGTGCACAGTGTGTCATTTCCGCTCTCTTTGGCAGCAGAAACGGGGTCTTTGACCCCAATCTTAGGGCTAGCCGACAATGATTCGCGTGCCCCTGGTGAACTTTAACGCCGGCGCTGGGAGTTTTCATCACGCACGGATTTTTGTGCCGATTGAACGTCGCAAGGAAATCGCACATTCTTCCAACGAGCCAACGCATGTTAACCCACCACCTAAAAACACTTCTCATTCTGCTTGCAGTGGGCTCCCTGACAGCCCCCGTCGCACGTGCCCAAGAATTCCTGCAGCTGGCCAGCTGCAACTCCAGTCTTTGTGACAACGTCACCTGCGGAGCGGAAGGTTGCTGCGACACCTCCTGTGACGCGCTCTGCGACTCCGGTTGCGACTCGCTTGGCTGCGGTTCAGGCAAATGCCCACTGCTATCGGGCTGGGGTTGCTCTGGAGACAAGTTGTCCTGCATGAAGAGCTTGATCAAGCCGAGCGATCACTGCTTCGATGACTTCATCAGCCCGATGTCAAACTTCGTCTTCTTCGAAGACCCTCGCACCCTGACCGAACTGCGTCCCATTTTTGTCAATCACTGGGTCCCCAGCACGATTGGCAACGGCGTCTCTGCTGGAGGCACGATCCAGCTGATGGCGGTTCAGTTCCGCGCCGCACTCTCGGAACGACTGAGCATCATCGGTGTCAAAGATGGTTACATCTGGGACAATACCGACGGCACGCTGGATACATTGTTGGACGAAGGCTGGGCAGCGATCAGCGGCGGTCTGAAGTACAACCTGATTCGCAACACAGAAACCGGGACACTGCTCTCTGGTGGCTTGACCTATGAAATGACCACTGGATCTGACAAAGCCTTGCAAGATGTTGCCAATGGTGAATTTCACTTGTTCGGCACCGCTGGCCAGCGGTTCCTGGACGGAAACGCGCACTACATGACTGCGTTTGGCTGGCGAGTTCCTGTTGATGGATTCGCGCAATCAGAATCCGTGCACTGGTCGAACCACCTTGACGTTCGTCTAACCAACTGCTGTTACGTTGTTACCGAATTGACGTGGTGGCACTGGACCGATGAACCTGCCACCGCTGCAGCGGCCGGAGTGGCGGGACAAGACCTGTTCAACCTGAACTTCAGCGGAGTCGACAACAATGACTTGGTGTACCAAAGCATTGGTGGTAAGTACAAACCAAACGGTCACATCGAGCTGGGGCTCAACTACGAAATCCCACTGACGGACTTCCAAGACGTCCTGCTGAGACGTCTGCAAACGGAGATGATCTTCAGGTACTAATCTGACCCCACTCCAATTGCGGGCAATGCGAGAAGCGATCCCCATTCGATTGGAAATCCGTGAGCGCCGATCAACGACGGCCAATCGTCAAGCAAAGACGATTGGCCGTTGATTTATTTGTGGGTTCTGCCAGGTTGGTCAGTGACTGGCGTTGATTGGCGAAGAAGTGATTTCGTACAAGCCGTTGGGGCTTGATTCGAACTCCTCTGATGCCTGATCGATGATAAAAATGCCTCAACAGTTTTCTCGACGCCTCTTGTTGGCTGCTACCCCCGCGCTGCTGGCTGGCTGTGGAACCGTGCTTTACCCCGAACGCCGCGGCCAACCGAAAGGCCGCCTTGACTGGGGAGTCGTTGCATTGAACGGCGTTGGCTTGCTGCTGTTCTTTGTTCCCGGTGTGATTGCATTCGCGGTCGACTTTGCAACCGGTGCGATCTATTTGCCATGCTACCCGCACACGGCGACTGGAACAGCCGAAACAGAATTGCGCAAGGTCTCCTTGCCACCGGAAAAAATGAATCAAGAAGGGATCGAAGCGACGATCTCTCAGCACACCAAAAAAGAGATTGACTTGTCTCAAGACAGCTACCAAACCGAGTCACTTCAAGAGATCAAGGCATTCTGGCCGACCTATCAATCGCTGCAAAACGAGCTCGGTTAACCCGCCGCTCAGGTGTGTTCTGGGGTGTCTGTTCTGGGGTGTCTGGCCACGGCACCGGTTCTGGGGTGTCTGGCCACGGCACCGGGTCGCATTTTCGCTCTTCATGGCCGCCTGCACGCCGCCTCCTGTGGACCAGCTTCCTCCCCCCGCGATGCGTGCGGTAACGGACATCGGTGTGCGGGTTTGCATCATCCAGCGGCCCGACACCGCAGTTCTTCACAGAATTTGCATCAATTTGTGAAACCGCTTGCACGTCTGCACAAGGTAGAAACACGGCGGCGAATCTCCCGGCAATGGATAACAACGGGAGCTGATACGACGCTAACGAGACGCGGCAAGCAGTCACCCCGCTATCGAGTCCAGCGAGACACCCACCAGGCGAGGCTCCGACACTCTGCGATCGGTCTGGCGTCTGCTATTCTTGTGATTCCGTTCGCAAGCGAACGTTGTACTAAAGCAATGCCAACAGCTCGAGGAGCCCTTTTCAATGTCTTCGCGTCAAGAAAAATCCCTTTTCAACGAGAACCTCTCGCTACTGACTTCTGCGGCCGATTTACAACGTGCCGTCGGATGGGACAAAACGAAGTCTTCGAGCGAAGCGGAGCGAGACAACCTGAAAAGTTACTTAGCATTGCAGCTTGCCGCGGCGGGGCTTTTGAATCCGGAAGACAACTCGGCTGACGGCATCGCCACGTCGATGTCTGAATTCTCGATGGGGATTTTGGGCAGTATCAAAGAGAAGTCGCGTCTGCTGTCCAGTTACCGTGCACCGATTGATTCTCGCATCGAAGGCTTTTTGCAGCGTTACTTTGGTGACTTGCTAGACGGCCAAGAGCCTCTGCGTTTACCGTCCAATAGTTTGACATTGGATCGCCATGGGATGGCACGCGAGCTAAGCGTTCCTGCCAACGGCGATCATTTCCAGAATGAATTGGTGGACTCCTATCGATCGACCAACGGCATCCTGAACAACCCTCGTGCCGACCGCCGCACGACGGCGGGCACGTTTCATGTTGTCCAAGACGGCCTGCCCATTCCAGGTGATAAACGTGCAGTGCCGCGAAACGTGTTCGTCAACATGTTTCGTGCCGCGATGTCGCCACCGGATGAGTTGACGCTTCTGCCATACACCAGCGATCTCGAGCGTCCGGCCCACACTTGGGTCTCATTGATGCTCCGCCCCTTGGTTTGCCCTGCGGTTCCCGGAGTCTGTGAAGCCAGAACCATGGAAACACGCTTCTTTGTTCCTGGCTGCTTGGTCAGCAACTTGGATTTTGTGGAATCGATCTTTGGCAACGCGGGCGATCCGCTGATCCCACAGAACGATGCGGGCATTGACCCCGTTTCTTGGACGGGACATACCGGTTGCGTGATTTTGGCTCCACATTTGACGCAGTTGACCAAGAAAGAGCTTGGACTTCCGCATCGCGATCAAGCGACCGAGCGTCAAATTGCCGATGACATGAGCTGGACCGACGAATCTGAAAAGTACAACAGTGGCAGTGCATTCAAACTGACTTGTCGCAATCGCGATGGCGTTGTGGTCACTTTGATCGCCGACAACTACTACGGCTATTGCAAGAAAGAAGTCAAAACGCAGATCAGCTATGCCTGTAACATGATGGGCAAAACAGAAGAGGAGCATGCCGGCGGCGCGTTGGCGTTTGCGTCCTATTCACTGGGTGAAGAGTTTCAAGTCAACAGCCGACGCTACAACGGTCGTACGTTTGCAGATGTCGCCCGAGACTACAGCGAATTTGTTGAGCCACAGCCCGAAGGCTACGGCATCGACAAGAACGATCCCTCGATCATTTACATTCCCGAAAACGCCAAGGCAACACTCGCTGAACGCTGCATCAAATGGGAAACAGCGGAGGGCGAGCATCGAATTCCGTTGTCGCCTGAGCAGATCTACATTGCCCCAAGCGGCTACAAGATTCAGCTTCGCAAGCACCCCAATGCACCTTCATGGCGATTGGTCGGCACCGTAGGAGAAGGCGTTTTCTGCCACAAACCCTGCACCGTCAGCGGTGGAGGAAAAAGCGAAATCAGCAAGAGCCTACGCGACTACATGCTGTATGGACCGATCTTTATCGGCGACCGAGACCAGGACTTTGGCAAGCTGGACGAGATCTTTGGCAAAGACTATTCCACTCGCTGGTCGGCACAGTACCAAGGCCGCACAGACTATTCAGATTATGTCAGCCGCAGTGTGCTGGACCCACGCCGCAGTTTGGGGAGCGTGATCAAACTGCTCTCGCCATCGCCGGAGTACAACAACGAGTACAACGAATGGTTGGCAGAGATCCCCGAGAACGTTTATTCAATGGTGCTGATCATCAAGCGATTCACCTCCAATGACCAGCAAACCGACTGGCGAAAGCGGTTTGGCGTGGACATTGTCAATGGCTCGCCGGGACATGAACTGAAGATCGGCGATCGTCGACTGGTCGGGACTTACTTGCGAGTCGGACTGGATGATTCTCGCTGGCGAACCTTTAAGCTACGTCAGGACTTCATCGCAGCGGCCAAAGTTCAGCGCGAAGACGACATCAGCGTGAGCACCGTCGTTCCAGCCGATCAAGTCAGCAACGTGGGCGATGTTCCCGGTACTCCGACCAGCTTCAAGTTCATTGAAAACTGCGAGTATCGATTGTTCCAGCGTCCCGATGACGCGATCCATCGCGGCTTGGACAAGCAAACCGAATGGGACCTGTCTCGTCCCGCTAACTTCATTAGCAACTTTCAACCCTTGGACAAAGAAGACGTCAAAGAGATCGTTCAGGATGCGATTGAATTTGACAAGTTCACCGGTCCAATGTCTGAACTGCTGCGCAAGAGCTATGCCTCGGGCGATAGCTACGTTGTCTGCACGTCGAATCCTCGAATTGTCGATGGCAAGCAAACCAAGAACCCGCGTTACCTACAAGACCGTCCCGACATGGTCTTTGCACGCGACACCTATGTAGCGCGACGCGGCGTGCAGTTCTATCGCGGGTTGAAAGGTGATGAGCCCATTCACATGCCCGTTGGTGCGGTACTTGGCGGACGCCGAAACAATCCACCGGACAAAGAAACCGGCATTCGCTCACTGGCTGTCTATTCGCCGATCCATTATCAGGAACTGCCTGAATTGGTGATGGACTACCTCTGCTCGTTGACTGGGAAAAGCCCAAGTACAACCGGTGCCGGCAGCGAGGGTGCATTGACCAAGGGCCCCTTCAATGCCTTGATGCCAGCGACTGACCTGAACAACATGATCGTGTCGATGATCTTGACCGGGCTGGGTGGATTCAGCACCGCGGCCGGACACATCGGACCTCGCTTTGAGGTCGGTCACGACATCTCCTTGCTGGTTCCAGAAATCTGGTGCCGTCTGACTGCTGAAGAACGCACGCCGCAACACATGATTGAAAACGGCATGCTGGAAAAGGTTGAGGACTTTGAATACAAAGGCCAAATCATTCCAGCCAACCGCTTAGGTTATCGCATCACGAAACGCTTTGTGCGTACTTACATGGCGCGGGTCTTCGACACGCCAAGCAAAGCATTTAGCGATGAAATTTTGCGTCCTGAATCGCAAGACATGGAATCCTACGCCGACGGCATTCTGCATATCGCCGAAGCACAACGGGGTGTTGCCCAGCGTTACCTTGAGGACGGCGGCTATGAACTGTGCTGCCCTCCGCTGAAAGCCATTGTCAGCATCCTGGCCACCGGGACCTACGAAGGCAAAACCATCGACGACCCAACCGTGCGTGAACTCTTCACGCTAGAAAACATGCTGCAAACCGATTGGTACAAACGTCGCCTGGATGAGCAACAACATCGTGACATCCAGCACTGGAAAGCGTTTGTGCAGCGCATCGAAGAGGCGATCACGCAGCGTCAAGCTGATTCGACCGGCGAAGATGGCCAACTGGAACAGCGTTTGCGCTACGCACAGGACCAGCTGGCGATCGCAGAATCGCCCGAATACTTGAAGTCGCTGGTCGGCACGTTGGGTGCAGACCCGATGCGAGTCTCCGTGGACGATCCCTCCCTGGTGGATCGTTTGGCTGGCGTTTAAGCAAACGCCAGGTGATGCGAAGCCGCCACAAGCGGGCGGCTAGTTGGCCGACGCGGACGCAAAGTGCTCCGCGATTTTTTCGGCATTGGGCTCAGCAATGATGCCTTGCTCTGTAATGATCGCATCGACATAACTAGCCGGAGTGACATCAAACGCCGGGTTCAGCACGCTGGCCTGATCGGGAACAATCTTGATCCCATAAGGTGCTGCAACCTCATCCCGGTCTCGCTGCTCGATCGGGATGTCATCTCCAGACATCAATTTCAGATCAAAGGTATTGGTTGGCGCGGCAACATAAAAAGGCAAACCGTGATGCTTGGCCAGCACAGCGACTGGGTAGGTGCCAATTTTATTGGCCACGTCACCGCTGGCGCTGATTCGATCGGCGCCCACGATCACCGCGTCGATTTTTCCAAGACGCATCAACGACCCAGCCATCGAATCGGTGATCACGGTCACATCCACACCTGCTTGGGAGAGCTCCCAAGCTGTCAGCCGACCACCTTGCAACAAGGGACGCGTCTCATCGGCGAAAACCTTGGGCTTGCGACCTTGTTCTTGCAAGCAGTAAATGGGAGCCAATGCGGTGCCCCAAGTGGAAGTGGCTAAGCCTCCCGCATTGCAGTGCGTCAAGATGGATCGCGACTCTTGTAACAAGCCGGCTCCATGACGTCCTATCGCGTGACACATGGTGCGATCGTGCTCGTGAATGGCTCGCGCCTCGCTCAGCAAGGTCTCGCGCAGTTGCGGCAACGCCGTCGTCTCCACAATCTCACGCATTCGGTCGAGCGCCCAAAACAGATTCACCGCCGTCGGCCGACTGGTCGCCAAATAATCAATCGCGGCCAAGTAATCCGCTTGACTGGCTCCTGGTTGATACGCAGCCTGATGACCTTGGTCTGATGACGGAGCGGTCAGACAGACTCCGTAGGCTGCGGCGATCCCGATCGCTGGCGCACCTCGCACAACCAAACGCTTGATGGCATCAAATGTTTGAGCGACGCTCTGGCAGTGAAAGTAAGTTAACTCCTGCGGCAGAAGTGTCTGGTCAATCAGAATCAGCGTCTCGTTTTCGAACTGCAAGGTTTCCGGAGCAGTCATTTCTAAGCATCCTGAATCACAATGAGAAGTGGTTTGCACGTGCTGAAAAGCATAGCGTTCCCAGCTTGATGCAGCGAGCGTTCAGATTTGAGGTGATTGTGATTGTTGGGTGAAACTGCAGAGTAGCTGGCATCGATCGATCCAGTGCCAATGGACTGGCGTCAACACGCCAGGTGGCGTTGTTTCACGGCGTGAAACTCAGGTTCTCGGTAAAGTCTTCATGAATCATCTGGATTCCAGCGGGAACAATTGTTTACCTTCGCCGCAGAGCCACAGGGAAGTGGCCGCTTCGCCCACCTTTTTGGAACACGCCAACTGTGGCTTGGTTGGAACGTACACGTCCGTGGTTGCTCCCCGTTGGGCTGTTATTGTGCCTGGCGGTGATCCTCATGCCGCTGCCACCGGTAGCGATGGACATGTTGCTGGCGGGCAATCTAGCCCTGGCGGTGATCATTTTCGTCACGGCACTGCGCATCAGCACGCCGTTGGAATTCAGCGTGTTTCCCACCATTCTGCTGGCAACCACGCTGTCGCGTTTAGTGTTAAACATTGCCACGACGCGACTGATTCTGACCAACGCGGTAACCGATGGCCCAAGCGCAGCTGGCGACGTGATCCGAGTCTTTGGGCAATTCGTTGCCGGCAATCAGATCGAAGTCGGGCTGGTCATTTTTGCCATTTTGATCGTCGTTCAGTTTGTTGTCATCACCAAGGGAGCCACTCGGATCAGCGAAGTGGCGGCCCGCTTCGCGCTCGACGGGATGCCGGGGCGACAATCAGCCATCGAAGCGGATCTCAACGGCGGCAAGATTGATGCTCAAGAGGCTGCTGAGAAACGGGAAAACCTGATCGCCGAAGCAGACTTTTACGCGGCGATGGACGGGGCAGGGAAGTTTGTTCGTGGCGATGCAATCGCGGGCCTGATCATCACCGCCATCAACCTGATCGGTGGTCTGTACCTGGGCGTGGTGGTCTTTGGGATGCCATTCGCTGATGCGACCTCCACACTGACCAAGCTGACCATTGGTGATGGCTTGGTCAGTCAAATCCCTTCCTTGCTGATCTCCTTGGCGGCTGGCATTTTGGTCACTCGCGGGACACGGCGCAGCAACCTTTCGGACAACGTGGTCACCCAGTTGCTGGGGAATTATCAGTCGCTGGTTCTAACGGGCATCTTTCTGTTGGCGTTGACCCTGACCGGTCTGCCTCGAATGCCCTTGATCTTGCTTAGCGCTGTTTGCTTGACGATTGCCTGGAATCTGTACCGGCAACAACAACAGCAAGCGGAACAGGAACAACAGCTGGCACAACAACAATCCATT
Source organism: Stieleria bergensis (assembly GCA_007745635.1). GTDB lineage: Bacteria > Planctomycetota > Planctomycetia > Pirellulales > Pirellulaceae > Stieleria > Stieleria bergensis. The sequence goes on along the minus strand of CP036272.1, from coordinate 1,357,597 downwards.
AAAGAAGCTCAGGCTGGCACGCAAAAGCGAGTGGAAGACTTCCTGAGCGTGGACCCGTTTGAAGTCGCCATTGGGCTGGGACTATTGCCACTGGCCGACCCCAGTCGGGGCGGTGACCTGATGCAGCGTATCGCTAGCCTACGAAATCAAATGGCTGCCGAGGTCGGCATTGTGCTGCCCAAGGTTCGCGTGCGTGACGATGCAACACTGGGTTCCCAAGAATACGAACTGCGTTTGTTTGGTGACTTCGTTGCTCGCGGCACCTTGCACGTTGACAAACTGTATGCGTTCGCCGAACAACCCACCACCGGCACCCTGCCTGGGGAACCAGCCACCTTGCCAACGATCGGCACCTCGGCCGTCTGGATCGATCCCGAACAGCGCGAGCAGGCGTTGATCTATGGTTACAAAACTCAAACTGCCGCAGGCTTTTTAGCGACCCACTTAGAAGCCACCGCGAAAACGCACGCCGATGAGCTGCTCTCACACGATGCCACTCAGCACTTGATTGAAGAGCTTCGCCAGGTGGCTCCAGCGCTGATCGACAACCTGATCCCCAACCGGATCGCGATCGCCGACATTCAACGTGTCTTGCAAGGCTTGTTACGTGAAGGCATACCGATTCGCCAACTGGGAATCATCTTAGAAGCCATGGGCGCGGCGGCGGAGAAGAGCAGTGACACGGGCATTCACATTGAAGCGATCCGCGGTCGACTGGCTCGCACGATCAGCGCACCACTGAAAGACAGCGCGGGCAAATTGCACGCTGTGGTCCCTAGCGACAGCATCCTGATGCAGTGGCAAAACAGCGTGAACGAGTTTCATGCGAGCAATGTTTCACAGTCGCAGCACACCGATTTACCGAGCTTACGAAAACAATTCTTGCCTGTCTGGAACAAAGTGCCAGACGTCACTTGCAATGCGATTCGTCAAGGGGTTAAAGAACTGATCAGAAACGGTTATCCGCCGGTTGTTGTTGTCCCACCACAACTGCGACGTTACGCCAAGGTTGCGATGGAAGCTGCCGAGATCAACGTTCCCTTTTTGGCAACCACCGAGATCGACCACAACACAACTCTGGCCCCGACAGTGGTTTCGCCACTGCCAGCGACAAGTCACCGCGACGCGAGCCTCACGGCCAGCACCTTCACCACCACCACAGGGACCACCCCCGCCACAAAGACCAACGCCGCCTAAGTCACCCTCCTTCACCACACCTGACAGCCTTTCTGTTCCTGATGCAAATCAAAACCTTTCGAGCCGCAAACCTACAAGCCGCGTTAGACGAAATCCGCGCGCAGCTAGGTCCTGAGGCGTCCGTCCTGCGAACGCGACAGCGACGCGACGGATGGATGGGTTGGTTGGGACGCAGTTACGTGGAAGTCGAAGCCGTCGCAACCGAGGCTGCGAGCAGTGAGTCAAGTGAGAGCAGCCAGCCAAACTTGCTGGCGGCACACGAGGCGAATTCAGCGATTGATTCACTGGCAACCGCTCCTCGCGGACGCTATAGAATTCACGACGCAGATTCGAGTGCCAGCACACGCATCCCCGGCCTGGTCGCGTCAAACGCTCCCACATCAGCCGAACCGTTGATGATGTTGCAGCGCACGCTCGATCAATGTGGCATCCCAGCCCAAGTCACCAAACGCTGGCTTCAATCCGCCAACGCGTTCATGGCTGGAACAACGGACACCCGTGGCAGCCTGGCCGGTCTCGATCAATATCGACAACAGCTAGAACTGGCCATCACCCGTGAATTAAGCTTCAGTGGTCCCATCCAGGCATCCCCTGGCACTAAACGCACCGTCGCGTTGGTGGGTCCCACGGGCGTCGGAAAAACCACGACCATCGCTAAACTTGCCGCGGGCTTCGGGATCCAACAAGGCTGCAAAGTCGGCCTGCTGACACTGGACACGTTTCGCATCGCAGCGGTCGATCAGTTGCAAGCCTACGCTGAACTGATGCGATTACCAATGCATGTCGCTCGTTCATCAACGGACTTAAGCGACTCCATCGCCCAGCTCGGGAACGTCGATTTAGTCCTGATCGACTCCGTTGGACGTAGCCCATCGGGTGACAGTCGTCTTGGCGAGTTAAGCCAGATGCTGAGCAGTGTCCCGATTGATGAAACACACTTGGTCATTAGCGCCACCAGCACCTATGCAGTTGTCAAATCTGTGATTGAAGGTTTTCGCGTCACGCGACCCAACGCAGCGATCTTGACAAAGCTGGATGAAACCCCCTACACCGCAGGTGCAGTTGCAGCCATTGCGGCGGAAAACAATGACCGCTGGCAACAACAGGGACAACTACCGATCAGCTACATCACTTACGGCCAAAACGTGCCGGATGATATTGCTGTGGCGAGCAGTGAAAAACTTGGCCACAAGTTATTACCTGCCGCACACCAAATCACTCAGTTAGAAGCAGCTTGAAAAAAACATTTAAGTTGTTCTCACTGAGCAACCGATAAGGAGTAAGTCGAATAACGAACTGACAGAAAAGCACTTGAGCGTTTTTTTCAGAGTCTGTTTTCGACGAATAGGGAACCGTGTTTGAGGCAATCAGAATGATTGAACGCTGCCTTTGGCAACATCAATCATTTTAGACGCGGCTGACCTTTGATCGTTTCCACTTACCTGTTAGCAAGGAAGCTGACTGTGTTAGTGGTTCGATCACAACGCCACAACTGGATCAAAGCGACGGGAAGTCGCTGGCGCAGAATTGAAGTTCACGGAGGATTGGATGCCAGCCGCAGTTTCAACAGACGATGAAATCCTAGAGGTTTGGAAACAAATCAAACAAACCCCTAAGGATGCGGATAACTACGAACCTCTGCGCAACCGATTGGTTGAACGCTACATGCCCCTGGTTCGTTACAACGGCGAACGCATCTGGCAACGATTGCCCGATGGCGTTGAGCTTGATGACCTGATCAGTGCCGGCATCTTTGGCTTAATGGATGCCATTGATGCCTACGACATGGAACGTGGTGTTAAGTTTGAAACCTACTGCGTGCCACGGATCCGTGGTGCCATGCTGGACGAACTTCGCACCATGGACTGGGTACCGCGTCTGGTTCGTAGCAAAGCCAGCAAGTTAGCCGTCGCCAAGAAGCAATTGGAAACCAGACATGGTCGCCCAGCCACCGTTCAGGAACTGGCCGAGCACATGGAGCTTTCCATCGCTGAAGTCGAAAAGATGGAATCCGACGCCAATGCCGTCGGTGTCGTCTCACTGAACAAAAAGTGGTACGAGACCGATAGCTACAAGGATGTTCGCGAAATCGACATCCTTGAAGACAAAAAAGGCGAAGACCCAACTCGACGCGTTCAAAAGAACGACTTGATGCGTCTGGTCACCAAAGGCCTCAATCGCAACGAACGCCTGATCATCATTCTTTACTACTATGAAGAACTGACGATGAAGGAGATCGGTGCCACATTGGACCTGTCGGAGTCTCGCGTCAGCCAAATGCATACCAGCATCGTCAACCGACTGAAGAACCAACTGGAACCTCGTCGCGTTGAATTTGGCACCGCCTAATTGATGGCAACCATCATCTGGCTACCGATCCGGTAGCCAGTCTTTTGCGGACGGCACTCTCTGCCGTCTGATCACGTTGATCCGAATCGCCTTTCCGTTTCCCCAACGCGGCGATCGAACTGCGGCACCAACCGCCAGCAATTTCGACCAAAGAGATCACGTTGACCGGGTGTCGTTTCCACGCCCACGCACCAACAGCGCAACAGAACGCCACCAGTGCAACCCGGATCTGGCAATCCTCAACCGACCGCCAGCGGCACGCTCTCGCGTCTTGAAACGGGTACAAACCGCCGCCAGCGCTGATCTGGGCCCTGCGGTCAGCGATTCACACAATCGTGCTCGGGGGACTATGATATCGGCTCCCCAATCGCTTCCCTCCCCCCCTGCCATCGGGACGTTTCCAATGCGTGTCTGCTGTCGCCTTGCTGCCGGTTCTCTGTTTGCCGCCCTTTTTGCCACTCTGTTTGCCTCTGCTAGCTTGGCTGCTGACGGGCCATCCTTGCTGCCGGATGATGCTCCGATCCAACCCGTTTCGACCGACTTTGAACTTGCCGACGGTGCCTCCTGGGATGGGCAAAGCCGATTGTTCGTGCCGGATGTCAAAGGCAAGAAACTGCTTGTCTTTAATTTGCGCAATCCCAAAGCCAAAGTCGTCGAGCGTTTAAAAGGCATCGCGATCAGCGGGACTTCCTTTCAACTCGGCAAGCTGTACTTCGCTGACAATCCCGGCGCGCGAATCTGTGTGCTTGGCCAATCCGGTCCTCCCCAGACACTGGCTCAGTTTGAAAAAACAGAACGCCCAAATGATCTGACAGTCGATTGCAACGGCAACGTGTTCGTCACCGTGACCGGGAAGGGCTTGGTTCGCAAGGTCTTACCAGACGGAACCACACAAGACATTGCCACCGGCTTGGTCACTCCCAACGGCATCGCTCTCTCGCCATCGGGACAAACGCTTTATGTTTCCTCCGCCAAGTCAGGCAAACTCTATTGCATCGATCTAACAACCAGTGCCGCTGCCGATCAAGCGGCGAAAGACTTTGCTCAGTTGCCCGAAACGGCAGACGGATTCCGCGGGGATGGCATGTGTGTGGATCGAGCAGGCAATGTGTATGTCACTGCCGCAAAGGCCGTCCACGTCTACGATCCCACGGGCACCGAGATCCAGACCATTACACCTCCAGAACGCCCCATCAATGCCATCATCGCTGGCGCTGTGACGGAAAAACTTTATCTAAGCACCTTTGGCGGTCTGTACAGCGTGCCAGTGAACGCTTACGGCGTGGTGCCTAACCGGGCTACCGATGACGATTCGGACCGTGCGACGTCGACCCGTATTCCTAAAAACATCAACGCAAAATTCAATCAAGTCTATCACACCGATGGATCGCGAAAACTGTTGATGGACTTGTTCACACCGACGGAGGGCCCGAGCGTCAAGCCAGCGATTGTGGTCGTCCATGGCGGCGGTTGGAAGAACGGTGACAAGAACAAGTTCCGTGCTCTGGCCGTTCACTTTGCCAAACGAGGCTACGTGGTCGCCGCGATCGAATACCGACTCGCTCGCGAAGCGTTCTTCCCGGCCGGCATTCAAGACTGCAATGCCGCAACGATTTACCTTCGTCAACATGCCAAACAACTGGGCATTGACCCAAATCGCATTGCGGCCGTTGGCGGTTCGGCGGGCGGACATCTGGTGGGACTGATGGCTTCGGGTAGCCAAAACCCCAAACTGCGGCACAGCCAGCATCAGCAAGCCAACAGCCATCTAGCAGCTGCCGCTGTTCTGGCGGGCCCGTTACAAACAACCTCTGGCAGCGTGGCCGAGCGCAGCCAGTCGGCCAAACCGCCGGTCTCAAACGCGTTTCTATGGCTGAACGGAACGCTGCCGGAAAAGCCCGAACTTTACCGCCTCGCGGATGCACACCAACAGATTGACAGCAACATGCCGCCAACGATTTTTCTCTCGGGCAGCAAAGACACGCCAGAGAGAAATGCCCTCAGTCGCACCAAGATGACCGAATTGGGAATTGCCAATCAAATCGTTGTTCACCAAGATGCTACGCACGGCCATTGGAATCGTGACGACTGGATCGAACAAGTCGTCAGCGACATTGACGCCTTCTTCGACAAGCATCTCAACAACTAGTTGTCCCGCTACCTGCAACCCAGGATCCCATCGTGCGCATTGCTCATCTGATCACCCGAATGATCATTGGGGGTGCGCAGGAAAACACTCTGTTCAATTGCCTGGACTTGGTGCGTGACTTTGGCGACGACTGCCTGCTGGTCACTGGACCATCCCTCGGCCCCGAAGGCGATTTACTGTCTCGATCCGGGTACACCGAAGGCGTCAATGAACTGCCTGAACAGAGCAGGGGAGGGCAGTTCGAGATTCGCCAGGTTGACTCTCTGCGGCGCAACATTCATCCGCTGAATGATTGGAAAGCCTACCGTGCTCTGAAACAAATCATCCGCGACTATCGACCGGATGTTGTTCACACGCATAGCGCCAAAGCCGGCTTACTGGGTCGCATCGCCGCTTGGTCATTAAAGGTCCCCGTGGTCGTGCACACGATTCACGGTGCGCCGTTCCATGACTTTCAGCCCAAACCGGCTCGTGAATTCTTTCGCCGCTGCGAGCGGTTTGCGGCCGGGCATTGCCATCACATGATCAGCGTCGCCGATGCGATGACAGACCTGATGGTCTCCACCAAGGTCGCGCCAGCAACAAAGTTCACGACCATCTCTAGCGGCATGGAAGTGGACCCGTTCTTGAACGCGGATCAGCATCGCCAGCGCGTCCGTGAGTCGTTTGGAATCCAGCCTGATGAAGTCGTCGTTGGCAAGATCGCCCGACTCTTTCACTTAAAGGGACACGACGACTTAATCACGTCCGCGGTGGACGTTGTCAAGCAATGCCCGCAGACACGTTTCCTGCTGGTCGGCGATGGCATCTTGCGTCATGAACTGGAACAGCGATTGGAGTCACTGGGACTGCGAGAGCGTTTTATCTTTGCTGGCTTGCTGCCGCCACACCAAGTCTGTGAAATGATTGGGGCGATGGACATCCTAGTCCATACATCGCTGCGTGAAGGCCTCGCGCGAGCCTTGCCGCAAGCATTGATTGCCGGCAAACCAGCGGTCAGCTATGACGTTGATGGAGCCCGCGAAGTGGTGATCAGCGATGTCACCGGCAAGCTGATCCCAGCAAGAGACTGCCAGCAGCTTTCGGCAGCCCTGATTGACTTGATCAATGACAGCGAAAAGCGACAGCGACTCGGCAGAGAAGGGCAGAGGCGTTTCGAAAAGCAATTCCGACACCAGTACATGACCGAACAGATTCGGGCTCTCTACGAACATTTGGCGGCCACACACCGAACCTGACGCATTCCCGCCAGCAGACCTTCCCCAGCACCTGCAATCTGAACTATCATGGTGACCGGCAAAATAGGTCTCAAAGACGCCCCGCTGCCGATCGAACGGCGTTCACCCACTCAGTCCTAATCAGACGGCTACCGATGACGAGAACTCGCGACTTTTTCGGCCCCTATCGATTGACTCGTCTGATTCGCGCCGGCTCCACTTCCGAAGTCTGGGAAGCGATCGAAGAACACGAACAGGTCCGCTATGCGCTGAAGATCCTGAAAGAATCCGCTAGCAACGACCGCAAAGAAGTCGCCTCGCTAAAGCATGAGTTCACCGTCGGGCAAGACATGCAGAGCAGCCCGCGAATCATCAAGGTCTTGGAACATCGCGTTGCCAACGATCGCCCCTTTCTGGTCATGGAACTGTTCAGTGAACTGAACGCCAAACAGGCGCTCCGCCGAGGCCCAGACTCGCTGGCATTCATGCTGCGTGAGATCATCATTCAGGCTGCCGAAGGCCTGTACTACATGCACACGCGAAACTGGATTCACCTGGATATCAAACCAGACAACTTTCTGGTCAGTCGCGAGGGCGAAGTCAAACTGATTGACTTTACCATTTCAGAAAAGAAGAAAACCGGGCTCAGCAAATTGATGCACCGGCCGCCGATGGCCAAGGGCACACGAAGCTACATGGCCCCCGAACAGATTCGCAAGAAAGTTTGCGACGAACGGACGGACATCTATTCCTTTGGCTGTGTCCTGTTTGAACTGGCAACCGGCAAGCCGCCATACACCGGGGACACGCCCAACGACTTGCTGAACAAGCACTTGCAAGCGTTCATTCCCAGCCCGATCCCGTACAACAATAACGTGACCAAAGAGTTCGCGGATTTGACGAAACGGATGATGGCGAAGAATCCCGCTCAGCGCCCCCAATCGCTCTGGGACTTCCTAAAAGAGATTCGCACCATCGAACTATGGAACAAACGACCACGCAAACCGGAAATCAGTGTCTTTGATGACATGCCCGGTATTCGCGGCGCTGACGACATGATCCGCAAACCCGCCGCCGGATCCATGAACGATTTCGACGACGCGGAATGATTGGGCATCGCCCGACATCAGACCGCTCAATCAGACATCGCACCACCACACAACTCTCTCTCTAGGATATCAAACCATGGCAGGACCAGGACTCGACTTTGAAGTTGAAATCGCCGATCTGGAAAGCCGCATCAATACCCTGCAACGTCAAACCGACCGCACCACACCTGCGGATGACGAACTGCGATCGCTGCGTCTAGAGCTGACTCAAAAACTGCGCGACGTCTACAGCTCGCTCGATCCATGGCAGACCGTCCAAGTAGCACGACACAAGAACCGGCCCTATACCAAAGACTACCTCAACCTGGCCTTCGACGACTTCGTTGAATTACATGGCGACAAACACTACGGCGACGACCGAGCAATCCTCACCGGGTTCGCAAAGCTTGATCGCTTCAAAGTGATGGTCATCGGCCACCAGAAAGGACGCACGTTCAAAGAACGCGCCGCATGCCACTTTGGCTGCGCTCACCCCGAAGGCTATCGCAAAGCCATGGCCAAAATGAAGATGGCCGAGAAGTACAAACTGCCGCTGGTTTGCTTCATCGACACTCCCGGTGCCTATCCCGGTGTCGGTGCTGAAGAACGCGGCCAAGCACAAGTGATCGCCGAAAGCTTGTTCCTGATGAGCCAACTCAAGACACCCATCATCTGCGTGGTCATTGGCGAAGGCGGCTCAGGTGGCGCAATCGGGATCGGCGTTGGTGACAAAGTGGCCATCATGCAGCACGCGTACTACAGCGTGATCAGCCCCGAAGGCTGTGCTGGGATTCTCTGGAAAAGCCACGAACACGCCCCCAAAGCAGCCGCGGCGCTAAAGTTCACCAGCGATAACCTGAAACGCCTTGGCGTCGTCGATGACGTGCTGGACGAACCGCTTGGCGGAGCTCATCGCGACCATCACCAAATGGCCGCCCGGATGAAAACCTATCTGTCCAAATGCCTGGCTGAACTGGAACATCAGCCAATGGATCAGCTGCTAGACAATCGCTACGACAAGTTTCGCCGCATCGGCGAATTCATCGAGCAAGCCGAATAACGCCCGCGACAGACGCAGGCAATGCACCCATCTCTTCAAGCGGCACGCTGCCGCTTCGATTGGCGTATCAACTGGAAGGCTTCAACTGGCGTTTCAAAGGTTTCAAGTGGCGTATCAATTGGCGCCGTCAACAACCAAGCCCTTGGTTGTCGACAACCGATCAACGCCTGAATCCAGGCAACGCTTGACGCGTTGAATCTCTTGCATCATGACTCGATGCCGCACCGTGATTCAGCCAACCGATGCTGTCGCTGCCAGTGGCGTTTCCAAGGCAACCGACAAGCCAAATCGGGCAGGCAATCGAGCCCAAACAAGGCAGTTTGGCCCTAAACGCAACGTCCGATAATCACTCTTATGTTGTATTGAGACAGCGAAAACGCCGCAAATACGGCACTTTCTGATCTCAGGACTGTTCGGGTTTGATCTCAGGACTGTTCTGGCTGAAGCTTCTCCAGCGATGGCTCCAGGACTTCCTGCAGCCCGGGCGGCAAGACCTGCTGATTGCGATGAAGAATCGTCGCGATCAGCCGACCACTAGGACTGGCGACGATCGACTCACGCACATCGTCACCCAACAACGTGACCGAAAACAACGTGATCAAGATGCAAACGAAAACACCTTGCAGCAACCCAACCAAAGCGCCGATCTGACGATCAAAGGACTTCATCCTCCAACGCTCGATCTGAGCTCTCAGCGTCATGAACATCGCCCAAATGACAAACGATGTCGCCACAAACAAAATGAACGTCGCCAGATAGCGATCCCATGGTGGCTCGGCACGAATGGATTCACTCAGTCGGCCCGAATAGCGAATGGCGACGACGCTGCTAGCGACCAGCGACGCGATCGACGCGACCTGCCAAATCACGCCCTTGATGCCGCCGAAAATGGTCGCCACAGCCAAGACGCCTAGCATCAAGTAGTCGTAAACCGCTAGCGATTCCATCCAATCCATTCAAGCAATCTCGTTCGTGGCACATCGATTCATCGCCGAACATACAGACTCTGGGATTCTAGCAGTACTGCAACGCGAGACAAAAATCACAGATCTGACCGGCCAAGCGACAACAGCCTGAAGAAGCGAAATTTCGATCTTGTGCTGAACCGCCCGGTCGTGCTAAACAACAACACGGACGTCTCTGACTGCAGCATGCAGACCTTGCCAAGCAACTCAATCCCATTAGCCCCAACACCATCCGTGGCCGACTTCAAAACCCATATCAGCGCCAGCACGATTGCTGGCATTGCCTATGGATACTGGGGCGTTGCCACACAGGGCATGTCAATTGAAACCGGCATCCTGGCCGGTGGGTTGATGTCCGTTGCTGGCATGCTGCCTGACTTGGATTCAGACGGCGGCAAACCACTGCGCGAGATCAGCATGTTTGCCGCGGCCGTCACGCCGATTGTGATGCTCAATCGTTTTCGCGACCTCGGCATGTCACATGAGTCAATGGCGTTAGCCGCGATGTTGATCTACGTCGTGATCCGATTCGGCGTGTTTGAATTCTTCAAACGCTTCACGGTGCACCGTGGGATGTGGCACAGTCTTCCCGCAGCTCTGATCGCTGGACTGGGTTGGTACCTGGTGATGCCGTGCATGAGCAACGGCGAAAGAGCTTACAAAGCGATGGCGGTCACACTTGGTTTCATTGTCCACCTGACACTCGACGAGATTTGGGCGCTAGAACTGGGCCTGGGAAAAATCCGCGCCAAGAAATCGTTCGGCACGGCGCTCAAGTTCTTTGGAGGCAACGCGACCTCGAATGCCTTCATCTATTCACTGCTATTTGCGCTGATCTATGTTGCCTGGAGCGACAATGAAATCGCGTCACGGTTACGGCAACGCGCCCAGTACGATTTAACGCGGCCCTGGTGGATGCAGCAAGCTGACGAACCCACCCAGCCAGCTGAAAACCCAAACTGGAATCGGCTGGACTTTAATTGGGCCAGCACCTCCAAAAAACAACAACGCTAGGCACAGCGCGACAGTTGAACCAACGGGCAACTGCCCTGCCCGCTTTGCCCTGCCCGCTTTGCCCGACTCGCGTCACAGCGTTTCGCTCAATCGCGTGGATCTTGCTCCAGAATGATTGTCACCGGGCCATCATTGACCAGCGACACCTTCATGTCGGCGGCGAAGATTCCAGCCTGGACCTCGTGCACGCCAGCCTCGCCAAGCAATTGCACGTATTGACCGTAAAGCTGCTTCGCATGATCCGGCGCGGCTGCATCGGTGAACGCTGGCCGGCGGCCTTTGCGACAGTCGGCATAGAGAGTGAACTGACTGATCGCCAGCACACCACCGCCGACATCGAGCACCGAGCGATTCATTTTGCCGGCGTCATCTTCAAAAATCCGCAACTGGCTGGTCTTTTGCACCATCCAGCGCACGGTCTCAAGACTATCGCCGTGTCCAATCCCCACCAGCGCTAGCAACCCCTGGCCAACTTGGCCAACGACCTGGCCATCGACACGCACACTCGCTTCACTGACACGCTGTAAGACCACCTTCACTGCACTCGCTCCTAAAACACGCTAAACTAAACCAACACGTAAAACACAACTGGCAACGTTTCAGACCGAATTGATTGACCGCTGCAATGCCTTACCTATTCACCTGCCCTTATTGCAACTCACAGACCGAAGTTGAGGATCAGTATAGTGGCCAATCCGGTGAATGCTTTTCCTGCAATTCACCCATCCAATTACCTGACTTTGACCAAATCCAAGCTCAAGCCGATACGACTGCGGCCAAGCAGGTTTCACAAAAGACCATCTTTCGCTTTGCCATCGCAGGCATGCTGCTAATCGTGCTGGTCGCCGGAACCGCAGCGGTGATCCGTTACGGCGGCACCGGCCTAAGCCGAATCAATGAAACCAGATTGCGACGCACAGAGTCGACCAACCTGGAAAAAATTGCCGACGGCCTGAACGCGTACTACAAAAAACACAAAAGTTACCCGCCTGCGACCACCTACGATTCAACTGGCCAACCGCTGCATTCGTGGCGTGTCCTGATCCTGCCATTCATTGGCCAAGAGGTGCTGTATGAACAGTTTAACCTAAAGGAACCCTGGGATTCAGCCACCAACCTCACTGCAGCCCTTGCGATGCCCGACGTCTACCGCCACCCCTCCATTCAATCCAACGCGGCGATGTACGAGCAAACAGGTTTCTTCTTGGTGACCGGCCCGCAAACCGTGTTCCCTCACAAAGGCAAACTGGACCTGGACACGATGTCGGATCTGCCATCCCAGACGATTTTGGTTGTCGCCACGTCTCCGCCCAAGGGGGCGACAATCGGATCTTGGACCGAGCCCGAGGATTACTCCTTTGCTCGCATGCAAGGCAACATCAACAGCTCAAATGGGACAGAGATTGGCGGACTGCATTCCACCGGAGTCAGCATTGCCACGATCGACGGGCGCAGCCATTTCTTGAAGAACCAAACGGACCCACAGATCGTTAACGCCCTGGTCACACCGAACGGCAACGAGCAACTACGAGACGACGTCCTCGATTAGTTGACTGCACTCTCCCGCTGGCGGGAGAGTCGAGCCTAGGCGAGGTGAGGGTGAAGTGGTTGGCAACGCCAACCGCAGGCCGCCACAACGAAACCGTCGACCATTCGTTGACTGCACTCTCCCGCTGGCGGGAGAGTCGAGCCTAAGCGAGGTGAGGGTGAAGTGGTTGGCAACGCCAACGGCAATGCCGCCACAACGAAACCGTTGACCATTCGTTG
>CP036272.1:1333628-1343951 GCA_007745635.1 Stieleria bergensis | reverse complement strand
TCGTTATTACCGCATGCATGCGCAAAATCCTCATCACACTCAACACAATGGTCAAAACAAATACAGCATGGGAAAATCCACAAAACGCTTGACATCTAACACAGCCGCTCCCGCAAGCGGAAGGGTGATGCGGAAAGAACCGTTGACGGAACTCGGGATCAGTATTCGCGTGGAGTGACGGTTCCCTGGACTCGGCTTGGCAAGCCATGGATCCGCAAGAACCCTTCTGCGTCATCTTGGTTGTACGAACCACCGCCTTCCATGGTCGCGATCTCGGCGTCATACAAACTGTTTGGGCTTTGCCGTGAAGCCACCGAGATGTTGCCCTTGTACAACTTCAAGATCACCTCGCCGGTGGTCTGCGACTGAGCTTCCTTGATAAAGGACATCAAGGAATCCATCTTGGGCGTGTACCAGAAGCCGTAGTAAACCATTTCTGCGACTTCAGGCGCCAGACGATCGCGAAGGTGCATCAGGTCGCGGTCCATCGTCAACTGTTCGATGTACATCAAGGCGTCGTACAAGACCGTCATGCCGGGCGATTCGTAAACGCCGCGGCTCTTCATGCCGACAAATCGGTTTTCGACCATGTCGATTCGGCCGATGCCATTGCGTCCGGCAATGTCGTTCAGCTGTTCGACCATTTCCAAAGCGTTGACCTCTTGACCGTTCAAGGTCGTGGGCACACCGGCCTTGAAGCCGATTGTAACACTTTCGCTTTCATCAGGAGCTTCTTGTGGGCTGACGCCCATGCCGAATTCAACCAGTTCAACACCGTTGACGTCCAACTCTTCCAAGTCACCAGCTTCATAACTGATGTGCAGAACATTCTCGTCGCTGCTGTAGGGTTTGGCGGTCGAAGCCTTCACGGGGATGTTCTTTTCGTCGCAGTAGGCGATCAATTCGGTACGCCCTGGGAAGGCATCGCGGAATTCTTTGATTCGCCAAGGAGCGATCATTTCCACTTTGGGATCCAATGCTTCAGCGGCCAGCTGGAAACGGCATTGGTCGTTGCCTTTTCCTGTGGCACCGTGTGCGTAGGCGACGGCTCCCACTTCCCGAGCAACCTGCAAGCAGATTTTGCTGATCAGCGGACGAGCGATGCTGGTACCCAGCAGGTAAATTTGCTCGTACTTGGCCTGCCACGCCAAGACTGGGAACGCAAAGTCACGGCACAGTTCTTCGCGAACATCAATCAATCGAGACGACGCGGCACCACAGTCCCGTGCCTTTTGCATGATCGCATCACGGTCTTCGCATGGTTGACCAAGATCCACATACACTGCATGAACTTCATAGCCCTGGTCTTGCAGCCAGCCCAAGATAACGGAGGTATCGAGTCCACCTGAATAGGCCAAGACACACTTTTTTGTCGACATGAGTCGCCTTTACTAAACGGGAAAGATTGCTTCTGCTAACCGTGCTGCCAAAACCTCAGCGAACACTGGGGGACCGGCGATAAGCTATTGAACCAGCGCGCGGGCGAATTGCGAACCCCCGCTGAGCGTTTCTGGCATTGAAAGCTGCGGCAAACCTTGGCAGATTCACGACAGCGGACCATTTGCCTACCACACTGCCCTGCTCCGCCGACAAACTGGCCCTGCTCCGCGGAAACCCTGGCCGTGCTCCGCCGAAAAACTGGCCAACCAATCTCCGCCAAACACGCCCAACCATCGACTCGTCGCATGACCCCTGATCAGCCCGCCCAGACCTCGTCAGAGCCGTCGCTCCCCAAACTCGCTGACTTGCTGACCAAGATCGCCACCGGAGAATGCCCGGTGGAATCAGCGATCCCGCAAGTCCTGGAGCTGCTGGGAACCCATTCATCTGAATCGTCGACTACAACCACAAACCGCAGCGAACACTTAACCCTGGATTTCGACCGCCAACGACGCTGTGGCTTTCCGGAGGTGATCTATGGCGAAGGCAAACCCGCTAGCCTGATCGCGGACATCATGAAACAGCAGCAGACAGCGGGCCAGCATGCACTGGCGACGCGAGTTTCACCCGAGCAAGCCGACGAGGTGCTGGAACGACTGGGCGGCCCGGCCTGCGGGATCCACTACCACCCGCTGGCCAGAACGCTGCGTTGGATGTGTTCTTTAGAAGACCAACCGGCAGGGGGCGAAGAGGAGATCCTTCATCGCCCTCATGTCGCTCTGATCACCGCGGGCAGCACCGATGCTCCGGTCGCCGCCGAAGCCCTGGAGACGCTACGCTGGATGCAGGTGGACGTCGTTGAATACCATGACATTGGCGTCGCTGGCCCCCAGCGATTGCTTAGCGCGGTTCCCAACCTGCGCAAGGCTCGCACGGCGATTGTGATCGCTGGCATGGAAGGTGCGCTCCCGGCGGCAGTCGGCGGCCATTTATCCGTCCCCGTTTTTGCCGTCCCCACCAGTGTCGGCTACGGCGCCACGCTGGGCGGACTGACACCACTGCTGGGGATGCTCAGCAGTTGCGCCTCGAATGTCGCGGTGGTCAATGTTGACGCGGGATTCAAAGCCGGCTACCTGGCAGGATTGGTCGTCGCGCCCTGGCAGAATAAACAACCACAAAAAGGGGACAGCAAAGATGAGTGAACAAACCGTACCGCCCTGCCCTGCTTCGCTTCCCCAACGACGCAGCGATGCAAACAAAGGCTCCTGTGGACGCGTCCTGCTGATCGGCGGGTCGCGTGGCATGGCCGGATCGATTTCCTTGTCTGCTGTGGCCGCCCTGCGAAGTGGATCCGGGCTGGTTTCAGCCGCGGTGCCGGATGCTATCCTGGAAACCGTCGCGGGCTTTCATCCCGGCGTGATGACGATCCCACTGGCAGACAACCAAACGACGGGAACCTTTGCGGCAACCGCACAGCTGCCCGATTTATCTGCTTATGATGCGATTGGTATCGGACCTGGCATGCAAACCGGGACAGGATCCGTCAGATTGATCACTGCGATCCTGAGCCAGACACAACTCCCCCGCGTGATCGACGCTGACGGTTTGAATGTCATCGCCGCACAAAACCTGCTCGCCGCTGATCCTCAAGACGCCACAGTCGATCAGCAACGGACGTTAATTCTGACACCTCACCCGGGTGAACTCGCTCGCCTGACAGGCATTCCCGCCACCGACCGGGCGGCTCAAATCGACGCTGCCCAGCGACTGGCCACTCAGCATGGCTTGACCGTGGTTGTCAAAGGCGGCCCCACCGTGATTGTCACTCCGCAACAGGCCGGTCGATCTACCAATCCGACCGGCAACCCGGGCATGGCCACCGCGGGCAGCGGCGACGTCTTGACCGGTGTCATCACGTCTTTACTTGGTCAAGGGATGCCGACTGAGGCCGCCGCCAAACTGGGTGTCTACCTGCATGGTTTGGCCGGTGACTTTGCTGCTCGAAAGCACGGCCAGGCCAGCATGATCTGCACCGACCTGCTGGACTCGCTTTCGCAAAGCATTCAGGCGTCGGAATCCGCAACCAGCTCCCCAAGCCCCTGAACGGTCCACAAGCCTGGGGGCCGCGGATCGACGCTTAAAATTTGAGGCGATGCGTTGGATCCGGCTGATGTTGTTATCCACAATCAGACATTTTTAGTTATCATAATGGTCCTTCCCTTCCTTGGGCGTCTAAGACCTCCTCGACGGCGCCTGACGCAATTCTTCTTCCCCTCCGATCGCATGACACAACAGCCATCGTCTTCATTGAAATCCTACTCAGCAACGTTTGCCAATCATCTCAAACGGATCGCCGGAACTGCCTTGGTGGCAATGCTTGCCACGATGAGCTTGACTGGCTGTGGCGATGGCGGCCCCAAGAAAACTCGCATCGCAGTGATTCCCAAGGGCACGAGCCACGAGTTTTGGAAGTCCGTTCATTTTGGTGCTCAAAAGGCAGCCAAGGAGCTTAACGCCGCCCACCAGGCAGCGGTTGAGAGTGGCGACACGGCCAAAGCTGAAGCACTCGTTGGCAACATTGAAATCGTCTATCGAGGCCCAGTGGTTGAAAGCAACACCGCCAGCCAAATCTCTGTGGTCAAAGACATGATCACGATGGGAGTCGATGGAATCATTCTGGCACCGAATCAAAAAGGTGGCTTAGTCGATGTGGTCGAAGAAGCCATTGACGAGGAAATCCCAGTGGTCATTTTTGACAGCGGTTTGGATGAAGGCCCCGAAATCGTTAGCTATGTAGCCACGGACAATTTCAAAGGTGGCGAGATCGCCGGTCACGCGCTGGCTAAAGCAATCGGGGAGAAAGGAAACGTCATCTTATTGCGTTACATCGCCGGCAGCGAGTCAACGGAGAAACGCGAAGAAGGATTCCTGTCAGCCATTGGTGCCTATCCTGAAATCAAAGTGGTTTCATCTGACCAGTATGCCGGCGATACAGCAACAAAATCCAAAGAAACCGCCGACCAACTGTTGCAAGTTCATGGCGAATCACTGGCAGGCATCTTTGCGGTCTGTGAACCGAACGCCAATGGCACACTGGAATCGCTGAAAAACGCTGGCTTGGACGGCAAAGTAAAGTTCATTGCCTTTGACCCCAGTGAAGCGCTGATCGAAGCAATGAAATCCGATCAATGCGATGGCATCGTCCTACAAGACCCAGTGCAAATGGGCTATCAATCAGTGATGACACTGGCCAAAACGCTGCAAGGTGAAAAGGTTGATGCCGTGCAAAGCACCGGTGAGTACCTGGCCACCCCTGACAACATGAACGATCAGGATATGAAGCAGTTGCTTAAGCCAGAATTGGCAGAATAGATGTCCGGGAGCACTAGCGATTCAGCAACCATGGCGGGCAGTGAAGCTGCCCAGTCCGCGTCGACGGCCAGCCAGCCACTGCTGGAAGTTTGCGACATCAGCAAGCGTTTTGGGCCAACGATCGCGCTCGATCAGGTCAACTTGGCTGCTCATGCTGGCCGAGTCCTGGCATTGATCGGTGAAAACGGAGCGGGCAAGAGCACGCTGCTCAAGACGCTTAGTGGTGCGCACGATGCAGATTCGGGAACGATGCGGCTGGATGGTTTGGAATACCAGCCTCGATCCCCCCTGGACGCTCGCCGTCTGGGCATCGGCATCGTCTACCAGGAACTGACGCTCGCCCCAGACTTAAGCATTGAAGACAACATCATGCTGGGCCGCTCTGGCACCGGTGGTGGGCTGTTGCTCCGTGGATCGCAGCGCGACCAAGTTCGCCAGTGCCTCCAGCGCGTCGGCCTGGGACATCTGTCCCCGACAGCACGCACAGGCGACCAATCCGTTGCCACTCAGCAGTTGATTGAAGTCGCGCGCGCCTTGGCTAGCCAGGCCAAGATTGTCCTGTTGGACGAACCCACCAGTTCGCTGCCTGCGGCGGACGTTCAACGCCTGTTCGGGATCATTAACGATCTTCGCAATGATGGCATCGGCGTCATCTATATCAGTCACTTTCTGGAAGAAGTCCGCGAAGTCGCCGATGACTATGCTGTCCTGCGAGACGGAAACAGTGTGGGCAGCGGACAACTTACTGACATCACTGACGATCAAATCATTTCCTTGATGGTGGGTCGTGACGTTGACGATTTGTTTCCCAGTGTGCCGCATGACATTGGCCAAGCGCGTTTGGAAATCGCCGGGCTCTCTGCCAAGCCAATGCCGATCGATACCGACCTAACGCTCCACCATGGCGAAGTCCTGGGAATCGCTGGGCTTGTCGGTGCTGGACGCAGCGAGCTGCTGCGTTGCCTGGCAGGACTGATTCCTGCGAAGTCCAAGGTGGCGACTTTGGATGGCAATCGCCTGCCAAGCAGCGTTGGCGCACGACGCCGACTGGGCATTGGCATGCTGAGCGAAGATCGCAAGTCAGAAGGGCTCGCCCAATCGTTGTCCATCACCGAAAACCTGGCGATGGGCAATCACCGGCGTTACTCAAGCTATGGGCTGGTCGACCTGAAGTCGCGCCGAAAAGACGCGAATGGCTGGATCAAGAAAGTAGAAGTCAAAGCCCATTCGGCTGAACAAACCATTGGCGAACTTTCAGGAGGCAATCAGCAGAAGGTCGCCTTCGCGCGATTGCTGGCCCAGGATGCTGACATTTACTTGCTGGATGAGCCTACCAAGGGCATTGACGTTGGCACGAAGGCTGAGATCTATCGCATGATCGGGGAACTCGCCGCCCAAGGAAAGTCGGTGATTTTCGTCAGCTCTTACTTACCGGAACTACTGGCTGTCTGCGACACCATCGGCGTGATGAATCGGGGACAGCTCGTGGAAACCAGAGCCTCCGCTGACTGGAATGAAGAATCGTTGCTCGCCGCAGCGGTTGCTGTAACAAATCGATAAGCTTTTTGAAGTTACCTGAAGACAATCACCATGACGGACGACGTGTCCCCAGCGAACGCCCCAGAATCAGCTCCTTCAGCGCAAGGATCACGAGCCCTTGGGATCTTGAAACTGCTGACGGAGTTTCAGATTGGCCCCATTTTGGCGTTAATCGCCATCATCTTCTGCTTTGCACTGCTAGACGTAGCCTTAGGTAATGGTGGTTTTGCTACCCTGCGCAACCTGCGCGTCGTGACTCACCAGGCGGCGCTGATCGGCATGCCAGCGCTGGGCATGACGATGATCATTATCGCCGGCGGCATTGACCTTTCGGCGGGCACGGCGCTCACGCTTTCCTGCACTGCTCTGGCGGTGGCCTTTCGAGACTACACGGTGCCGGTGGAGCAAAGTGGTGCGGTCATGGGAATCGTTGGTGCGCTTAGCCTATGCCTCGTCATTGGCGTGCTGTGTGGACTACTCAATGGCATCATTATCTCGCTGACCGAGATGGTGCCGTTCATTGTGACGCTGGGGACGATGACGATTTTCCTTGGCCTGGGGCAAATCTGGGCCAGCGAATCAACGGTCTACCCAGGCCCAGGACACCTGCCGATCTGGCTTGAAAACTTGTGTTACACCGGCAAACGGGGAACCGATTATTTCATCCCAGGCTTGCCCATCCCCGGCAGCGTGCTCTTAACCATCGTGCTGGCGATCATCGTTGCCGCATTGATGCGTTACACGGTCCTGGGCAGAAACATTGTCGCCGTTGGCTCCAATCCGCAGACCGCCCGGCTCTGTGGCATCAACGTGCCACTGACGACTGTCTTGGTCTACGCCATTGCCGGAATCTTTGTCGCCTTCGGGGCACTGCTTTACTTCGGTAACGTCAAAAATGGCAACCCGTCAGACGGGACTGGCTTGGAACTGCAGATCATCGCCGCAGTAGTCCTCGGTGGCGGCAGCCTTAGCGGTGGACGCGGTTCGGTGCTGGGAACACTGGTCGGGGCACTGATCATCAAAGTCATTGATAATGGCTGCACGATGCTGTCGATTCCCAACACCTACACCCACATCATGATCGGCGTGATCATCATTGTGGCCGTGTTGATCGACGGGCTTCGCAACGGGAAACCCAAGTGGCTGTTTCGCTAGCCGCCAGCTGCTGACTGCTGACGAACCAGTGGAACAACGCCCCCGATCGTATCGGCCTGCCCCAATCGCTCAAGCAGCGAGCAACTGATCGTGCTGAGCCTTGCTCAGTGCCATCGCCAAGTAGTGCGTGCCCTGCTCTGATTTGTCGATTTGAAACGAAACGCTTCTGGGATCCATCCCGGCCTCTTCCAGGCACTGATTCAGTGTCAACATCACAATCAACATGCACTGAATCTGGTACTTTTCCGGCTTGGGCAAGAGCAACTGCGAAGACACTCGATGCGTTAGCCCCTCGTCTGACTCTTCGATCGTATAGACGAATCGAATCGTCTTTCGAAGCTGAGCGGTCAGTTTGAGCATTGTGGCTTGATCGATGCCCGGCACCGAGGTTCCGTCTGATGCGGGCAGAACATTCTCAGCAGCGACCACTTGCATCTCACGCAAGAGCTCACGAATCTCGATCATCAGAGAGGTCGGCGGGAGCGAGCGCGAGCGAAACCACCAAACGGCACCCAGGACGAACAAGACGGCCGGAATCAACAAATAAGCTGGGTTCACGCCTGACGTTTCCTGCGAATGGGGCCTGGTAGGAAGAACACGGACGCTTGCGGCACTGCATTGATCGCGCCGATAAAACGTAATGGCGCTGCGGCGCAGGTGTCAAGCGAGCGCCCCCTTCCCCGCGACGGTTCGGGGGCACTGCCTGAGGAGTTACAACGTCCCAATGTGATCAGGCATGGGACAACGCGACTGCGACTTGCCCAAAATTCGCCCCCAGACGCTGCACAAAACGTAGGATCAAGCGTACGCTTTAGGCGCGCCCGTTCATTACTGGTTCCCTTTCCGCCTTGCCTTGCTATTGTGACGCAAATTGTTCACATCACCGACGTTGATCAGCGACCGATGACGGACGCCGGTATCGCTGTTGACCTGCGCGGTGGCGTCCTGAGCATTGGGAACTTTGACGGCGTCCATCTGGGGCATCAGCATTTACTGAAACAGACTCGTCGGCTGGCTGACCAGCTTTCGGGGCCAGCGATTGCCTGTCTCTTTCACCCCCACCCGATCAAGATCTTGCGTCCCCAGTCGGTACCCGTTCGCTTGACGACCATCGAGCGGCGCGCAGAACTGATGCAGCCGCTGGGGATTGATTATCTGCTGGTCTGTCAAACGACTGCGGAGCTACTGAGCCTGACCGCTGAAACCTTTTTCCAACGCCTGATCCTCCAAAACCTAAAGGTTGCGGGCTTGGTCGAAGGGGCCAACTTTTGCTTTGGCAAAGCTCGCGCCGGCGATACGGATCTGCTACGACAACTCAGCCTGCAAAATCAACTCGAATGCCAGATTGTGCCACTGCAGACCAGTGGTGATCAAACCATTAGCAGCTCAAAGATTCGCAACTGGATCGAAGCTGGAGACATTGAATCCCCCATCCAGCTGGCTGATTACCGGCATGTGATTTCGGGTCGGGTCGTCACCGGTGACCAGCGTGGCCGATCCATCGGATTCCCGACCGCCAACCTGGGTGACATTGACGTTTTGATTCCTCCAGCCGGCGTGTATGCGGGCAGTGCAAGTATCGGGGAAAAACGCTATGCTGCTGCCATCCATCTAGGCCCCAGTCCAACCTTTCAATCCGGCCAGCAAGGCAAAGTCGAAGTCCATGTGATCGGCTACTCTGGCGACCTGTACGGCAGCCAATTGCAGGTCGAATTGCGTTCCAAACTGCGCGATGTCATCAGCTTTGCAGATCAGCGAGCTTTGATCGATCAACTGAATCAAGATGTCAGCGCCGCACAGCAACTATGGCTCTCTGAGCAGAAACCCCAATGACCCAATCGATGATCAACTGGAAACGCTTTGTCGATCAGATTTCACACTACCAGAGCTTTGTTTTGGTAAGCCATGTTCGACCTGACTGCGATGCCTTGGGCAGCGAACTTGGGATGGCGCACCTGCTGCGCAAGCTGGGCAAAGACGTTCGCATTATCAACGCGCATCGCACGCCGCCCGCCTTGCAGTTCATCGACCCCGCCAACACCATTGAAGTGCTGGGCGACAATGATTTGGAACCCGAAGACATTTCGCCAGATTGCTTTCTGATTCTCGATACCAGCGCCTGGGGACAACTGGGCGACATGGCGGATGTGATTCAGCGCAGTAAGGCAGATCGCATGGTACTGGATCACCATGTCGGCGAAGATGATCTCGGTGCAACGATGTACAAAGACTATCAAGCCGAAGCGACAGGCACGCTGGTCGTGCAAGCGGCCGACGCGTTTGAGATTCCGCTGACCCGCCAAATGGCCACTCCACTCTTCGCAGCGATCGCGACGGACACGGGCTGGTTTCGATTTCCCAGCGTCAACGCGGAAACCTATCGCATCATCGCACGACTCATGGACACGGGAGTCGTGCCGGCCGAAATGTATGCCGACCTGTATGAACGTGATACGCTGGCAAAGATCAAACTGCGTGGGCTGATCCTTTCCCGCACCGCCACCGAACTGGACGGAGCGTTGATGCACACCTACGTTGAATCCAAGGACTTTGAAGCGCTCGGTGCAGTGCCCAGCGATACCGAAGATTCCATCAACATGACGCTGGCAGTTCGCGGCGCCAAAGCGGCGGTCATCTTCATTGGCCAACCACGCGGTGGCTTCAAGATCTCGCTGCGAAGTCGCTGCCAGATGGATGCCAACGAAATCGCCAGTCACTTTGGCGGTGGTGGCCATAAAGCCGCCGCAGGGGCCTTTCAAGAAGGCAACCTCGACGAGATTCGCGACAAGGTCCTGGCGGCAATGATCGCCGCCATGGAAGCCTAGTCGGCGGCCCATCAGCAACATCCTCCCGCAAGCGGGAGAGTTCAGTCAACGG
>CP036272.1:1065699-1333618 GCA_007745635.1 Stieleria bergensis | reverse complement strand
GTGCTCGCCGATACAACCCAGCGATCGCAGCCTTCTCCAAGAGACTGACCGAACAAGGCAAGCCTCCAAAGGTCGTTATTGCCGCATGCATGCGCAAAATCCTCATCACACTCAACACAACGGTCAAAACAAATACAACATGGGAAAATCCACAAAACGCTTGACATCTAACACAGCCGCTCCCGCTTGCGGGAGAGTCGGCCGGTTTGCGGTGGTATCGCGCTTGTGAATGTGCCGATTTGCAAGGCGGCGGCATTGGTTGTCTCAAGGCCGGCCGGGGAGGGTTTCGCTGTGGCTGGTTGGCAGTTGGCGTTGCCAACCACTTCAGTCACGGTAGGAACGGCCGTTTCCGGCCGCCCCCCGCACAGATCCGTACTTGAGTGTTGTCTCATACGGCTCCTGCCTTGATTCGGGCGCGAAATCGTTGATCTGGATACGGGTGGCGTACCTTGGCGTGAGGGAGGTAGGTCAGCAGCAACCGTTTCATGCGAGGCCAAGGCCAGCGATGCCGTTGGCTGCGACGACAAAGCGTACGCAACCATAGACGGCTAACCTCGTCTCGAAATCGACGTAGGCGGCTCACATTACCTGGGACGGCATAGTAGGCCAGCCAGCCGCGGACCACACTACCCAGCCACCGACCTTGTTGGCCGACTGACTGGTGTCGCCGACGACGAAGCTCCGCCTTGATTGCCGAGAGGGTACGAGCCATCCGGCTCGCGATCGTCTCGCGGCGAATCATGAACCACCCCGTCTTTGGGCTGGTATCACAGCGGTGCGTGAAACCGAGAAAATCGAACGTCTCCGGTCGACCGTCTCCTCGCTCAGATCGGCGCTCGATCGCATAACGACCAAACTCGAGCAAGCGAGTCTTTTCGGGATGAAGCTCAAGGCCGAACTTACCGAAACGTTCCCGGAGTGCTTCCAGGCACATTTCAGCATCAGCTTTGCTCTCAAACCCAATCACAAAATCGTCGACGTACCGAACCACAACGACGTCCTTGCGGCCGCGCTGTCTTCGCCAGTGGTCGATCCACAAGTCCAACACATAGTGAAGATAGATGTTCGCAAGCAGCGGCGAGATCACCGCTCCTTGCGGAGTCCCCACCGTCGTCTTGGACCACTCACCGTCTTCGCTGACACCGGCTCGAAGCCATTTTCCGATCAGACGGAGAATCCGTTTGTCGCTAATGCGATGCTCGATGAACTTCATGAGCCATTGGTGGTCCACGTTGTCAAAGAAGCCTTTCACATCGGCGTCCAGAATCCAGTTCACCTTTTTGCTGCTCACGCCGACACACAACGCATCGAGTGCATCGTGAGCGCCGCGACCAGGACGGCCACCATAACTGAATCCGAGAAAATCCTGTTCGTAGATGCACTGCATGACCCACCCGGTTGCCTTTTGGACAATCTTGTCCTCCAGGGCCGTGATGCCGATCGGACGTTGCCGGCCATCGGCTTTGGGAATGTAGATTCTCTTGGAGGGCTTCGCTCGGTAGGCACCCCGGTGAATACGACCGTGTAGAGCCTCAATCGAGGCTTCTCGGTCTTGCTCGTACTGCTGCCAAGTCACCTCGTCGATGCCCGCTGCGGCAGATTTCTTCAAATCATCGAAGGCCTCGTGCAGCAGGGGAACGTTGATGTGATGCAACAGGTTCTCGAACTTCAACGCAGGACAGTCCCGCGCTGTTTCGCGCACACCCAGCAGCCCGCGAGAACGACGCTTGGTCCGACTCGAAGTTCGGGGTCGATCGTGCTGCGAGGTGCTCATCTTGGCTGAGTCCCTTTCCTCGACAGACTCCGCGGCCGGTTCAGTTCCGGCGTTGTTCGCCTGTGTCGGCAGTACTATGGACTCATCCGACTTCCGATCAGCGTTCATGGCAGCCTTTCCCGCTGGACGGTTCGCTGCCCGCACTGGATACTTGCCAGTGGCCGATCGGATCTCCCGGTTCTCGCGATTGAGATTTCCACGCATGCGCAGGTTCTCGTGACTCCGCCGTGTCCGATGGGTTCTCGCCTAATGACGAACCCATCGGTGTTGCCTTCCCCATAGAGGGACCGGGTCGGCACACGGAAGTTCAGATTTCGGAGCTCAATAGCTGGCCTGCGTTTCCCCCCTTGTCGGACGCTCAGCACAGATCGGTTACCCTCTCTGCACCTCCGATGGAGGCCATAGCAGTTGGCTAGACTTTCTACGTAGGACACTTTCATTCCCTATCTCAATCCGGTTTTATCCCGGCACTCCCCTCACCTCGCTGACGCTCGACTCTCCCGCAAGCGGGAGTGTTCAGTCAACGGCGCTATCAACAACATCCTCCCGCTTGCGGGAGCACGGCACCCTACTGTTTTGCCATCAGCGGTTTTGGCTTTCGAACCGTGGCTGGCTTTCCGAATCAAACGTGAACTTCAACGCTGAGCGATTCACTGTTGCTGTAACGCTGGCGAATCGGTTTGACTTGATCTTCGATGAAGTCATCGACCTGCTCGGGAGCTCGGCCGACGAAATCGAGCGGATTGATCTCCGTCTCAAACTCGACCGCTGAGAAGGCCGAATCATTCTTCAATCGCTCAATCATGTCATTGGGTTTGCCTTCTGCATTGACACGTTGAGCAACCTCGCGGCTGTGAACTCGAATCCGTTCGTGCAGGTCTTGGCGGTCGCCGCCAGCCTCCACCGCTCGCATCATGATGTTTTCCGTTTCCATGTACGGCAGTTCTTTTGCCAAGTTATGTTCAACGGTTTTTGGATAAACAACAAAACCACTTGCGATGTTTTGCATCAAGACCAGTGAAGCATCAATCGCCAGGAACGCCTGGGGAATCACCAAGCGTCGGTTGGCGCTATCATCCAATGTCCGCTCCATCCACTGCGTCGCCGCGGTCATTGCGGGACTGGACTGCAAACTGATCACGAACCGTGTCAGGGCGCAGATCCGCTCACTACGCATTGGATTGCGTTTGTAAGGCATGGCACTGGACCCGATTTGATTCTTTTCAATGGGCTCTTCGATTTCTTTGCGATTGGCCAGCAAACGGACGTCTGTGGCAATCTTGTGCAACGACTGCCCCACACCACTTAACGCATCCAGCAGCATTGCGTCGACTTTCCGAGGATACGTTTGCCCGGTGACGGCATAGGTTTTGTCAAAGCCCATCTTTTCGGCGATGCGACGTTCCAGTTGACGCACCTTGTCATGGTCGCCCGCGAAGAGCTGAAGAAAACTCGCCTGCGTCCCCGTTGTTCCTTTAGCACTGCGTGCCGACAACGTGGCCAAGCGATGCTCGACCTCTTGCAGATCTAAAATCAGATCATAGGCCCACAGACAACAACGCTTGCCGACGGTGGTCGGTTGAGCCGGTTGCAGGTGAGTGAAGCCAAGGCAAGGCAGGTCACGATACTGCTGAGCGAAGGTGGCCATCGCATCAATGGTGGCTGCCAATCGCTGGGCGACTAACTGCAAGGCGTCACGGATCAAAATGACATCAGCGTTATCGGTAATGAAGCAACTGGTGGCCCCCAGGTGAATAATCTTTTTCGCTTCGGGGCACTGGTCGCCATAGGCCTCGACATGGGCCATGACGTCGTGGCGACGAATGCGTTCGTATTCCTTGGCCACATCAAGATTCAAATTGTTCTGGAACGCTCGCAATTGCTCCAGCTGCTGATCGGTGATCTCGATTCCCAATTCCTGCTCGGTCTCAGCCAGTGCAACCCACAACTGCCGCCACGTTTGAAAACGTCTTGTGGTGCCCCACAGTGTTGCCATCTCATTGGAGGCGTAACGCTGGATCAAAGGGTTCTGGTACTTAGATTCCGCACTGTTGGAGTTGTTTTCGGTCATGGCTGGTTTTTAGAGAGGTCATTGACGCTGGTGCTAAAGCCGTAGATTCTGGCAGGGATGCGTGTGAGTGACAGGCCATTGCGGCCAAATTTAACGGTCATTTTTGCTGTCGCTGATCGCTGGCCAGAGACCCGGCAGGGCGGCAGAGACCCGGCAGGGCGGCAGAGGCCCGGCAGGCCGCCCGAGGCCGTTCAACGACCGCTGGGACTGCCAACGGGGCAGCAAGGGACCTAACTGGTCGATGCTGAGCCCGACGCGGACCTCTCGCCAAAGGATGGCAGGCGAATGAGAGATTGCCGAAAGCAGCGATTGGGAATGCAAGCTAACCCAGCTACTATAGGGTGATTCGAGGAATCGTTACATTCCCTGGGACCGCCTGTCGGTTTACGCTTGTCATGGCCCTGCGATGGCTGCTGATGACTGGCAAGCTGGTATGTTTGCATAAGATTTTACGACCGCCGCTTTTCCTAGCGATGCCCCCAAACTTGACGGAGCTTTCCTGCTAAATATGCTGGTAAGCGCTGACTAAGTGGTCACTGTTGGGCGGTCGATACTGCAGGTAATGGGGTGCCTTAAATAGGCTTAATCGATGAATCTGAGGGTTTTTCAGAAGATACCGACGGTCAGCGGACTCTGGCTGCCGAAAACAACCGCTATGAGAATCAGGCAACTTTTCCATCGTGCCACCGATCTGACGTTTGGCAACCGGCAACGAGCTGGACATCGCCTCGTCCGGTTGGCGTTGGCCACGATGCTTTTCGTACTGACCGCCGGCCTTGGCGTTGCCGGGCCACTGTCAAGCACTGCGGATGCACAGCAGGAACAACCTGCCGTGCTCTCAATAGACGCTGCGCAGGAATCAGACGAAACCAAAGCCCAAGAGCCCCTCTCGGCCTCTAAGGAGCAAGTTCCGGCAGTCGAACCCGAGCCCGCAGAGGCCGGTTACCTGTCTGGACTCGATCTGCTGCCGACATCGGTTGTGTGCATGGCTCAGATCAGCGATCTGCCACAGTTCTGTCAGCAATGGCGACAAACCGATCTTGGCCAACTGCTGAAAAGCGACAAGATGCAGCCCTTCATCGACGCACAGCGTCAACGGGCCTCCGATTTCCTGGCCTCGGTTGGCAAGAAAATTGGCGTCAAGCCGATGGACCTGTACGAGCTTGGCAGCGGCGAAATCGTCGTCGCGTGGATGTCGTTCAATCAAGATCATCGGCCCTATGCAATCAGCCTGATCGCTGACATTCGCGGCAACAAAGTCAAAGCGGATCAGCAGTACAAGGAAATCGACGCCAACCTGGTTGAAGGCGGCGCGAAAAAGAAAGAAGTCACTTATGGCGATGAGACCATCATCGTTTACGAGTACGAGCGCAAACCGGGGCAATTGACCATCGATGAACTGGCCATTTGCTACAACGACGAGCGACTGATTGTGTCAGATCGCGAGACCGTCATCCAGGACTTGCTGGATGTGATCGCAGGTAAGACCGAATCGGGCCGCTTCGCTGGCACCGCAAGCTACCAAGAGCTGTTCGCCAAGCTCAAGACCGTCAACCAAGCCGAGCCTCTGGACGGTGCTGATGAAGCCATGCGTTGGTACGCCAACCCGTTTGAAGTTGGCAAGATCATTCGCCAGATGGTCAAAGTCGAACGAGTGGATGAGTTAGACATCATCGCTTTGCTACAACGCAACGGTTTTGACTTCATCAAGGCCATCGGCGGAGTCGGCTCGTTGGCCGGCGATCGATACGACGTGCTGCACCAGGGCGTCATCCTTGCGCCTGGCAAACTGGAAAAGGGTGCCAAAATCCTGCAATCCTTCAACGGCCCCGACACCGGTGTCCCAGGCTGGATTAGCAACCAAGCCGGTTCATTCGCTCACCTGTACTGGCGCATCGAAACCGCCTTCTGGGCTGCTGAACCGGTGATCAATGACGCCTTGGCCGAAGACATCTTCCGCCCCGTCTTGGAAGGAATCCGTGACGACCCACAGGGCCCAATGATCGACTTGGCAAAAGACTTCCTGCCACACTTGGGCGACGAAATCGTCTTACTAAGCGAAAGCGATCAAACCGACCAGGGACCGTCCGGCGGCTTTGCCATCGCCATTGAAGTCACCGATGCCGAAAAGATCAACACCGTGGTTGGCAAGGCAATGAAGGCCGAACCGTCAGCCAAACCGCTGGAGGTTGACACCTTCGAAGCGTGGCAAATCCAAAACACCGAAGAGCTTGAAGAGGATCTGGACGACGACCTGAAGGACCTGTTTGGAGACGGCGGTGAATTCGGAGACGAATCAGAAGAAGCCAACGAAGAACCACTGTTCGATCACATCGCCCTCGGTGTGATCACCAGTCAAGACGAAGAGCAGAAAGACTACCTGGTCTTCGCGAACAGCGCTGAACTGCTGCTTCAAGTTGGCAACAACATCCATCAAGGAGCCGGTGAAAACGCGTTGTCCAAAACGACGGATACAAAAACCGTGATGACGGAACTTCAACGACTCTGCGGACCCGATCAAAGCTACGCAGCCTTCGGTGTTGTCCGGCCGTCTGTTTCACTTCGGGCACGCTATGAACTGTTCCGTCAAGGAAAGCTCAAACAGGGCGACTCGTTCTGGGCTCGACTGCTACGCCGCGTCGTGCAGCCCCAGGGCGACAAAGAACGCCAACCCATTGATGGATCGACCCTACCACCGTTTTCAGAGATTCAAGATTCTCTCAACAGTGGCGGTGGCTTTTGGGTTCGCACGGACTTCGGCTGGGCCTTTGCTGGATTCATCTTGAATCAGCCAGCCGACGAGTAACCAATCTGCGTCCTTGCTGGACTGACACCAAGGCCGATCAGCGCCAATGTAGCCGACGGAAAAGTACGCTGAAGACAGGCGTGCTCGCGGGACCGCCAACCTGTTACGCTGGCGTAGGAAACTGCAACACTGCCAGCGAAACAATCGCCAGGGCCATCGTGAACAAAGTGCCCGTGATGAACAGGCACCAACGCGGCCAGCGCTGATGGTATCCCAACCAGCGGACATAGGTTTCGACCAGAGGACCGGCGAAGTAACACAGATTGGCAAACACACCTCCGCCAATCACCAGCCAAAACACTTCGACTTGGAAAAGGGCCTCCCCTGTTAGCAACAAGGTAAACGGCACCAACACGGCCAGATAAACAAGCCGCAGTTTCTCCCATGCTAAGAACGTTTGCTTAGCAATCAACAACAGCGATGCCTGCTGGGACTCCAGAGGTAAAGACGTTTCAACGGTCGGCGCGTACGGATTATCACTCATGGCAAGATCGCGTTTCAGCTAGAGCCACTGACAGGGCGAAAGGTTTGCCGACGACTGGACTGAGCGATCGACGAGAGCTCGACTTCCTGTCGATACAGCTCGTACTGCACTCGATAGGCGGCGTCCTTGGGAGTGGGCACTTTCTCATAACGGCCATCTGCCTGCATCCGCCAGGCATTGACGTTGTCTTTGAAGTAAGCGTTCAAGACATCTCGCAACCGGCTACTGCAAGTCGGATCACTGACGGGGACCATTAACTCAACCCGACGATCTAAGTTGCGAGGCATCCAGTCAGCACTGCTAATGTAGACCTTCTCATTGCCGTTTTGATGAAAACAAAAGATCCTCGCATGCTCTAGGAATCGATCGACAATGGACACCACTTCAATCGACTCGCTCAGACCTTTGACACCTGGTCGCAAACAACATTGGCCACGAATGTTCAATTTAATTTTGACGCCAGCCTGACTGGCTCGATACAGCGCATCGATCACTTCGGTATCGACCAGCGCGTTTAGCTTGGCGATGATCCTGCCATGCCCTGACTGCATGCAACGCTGGGTTTCCCCTTCGATCAAGTTCAAGACACGCTGCCGGAGTTGCAGTGGTGCCGCGGCCAGCTCTTCCATTTCCACCGGCTGGCTGGCCCCCGTGACGGCATTGAAGAAATTCGTTGCATCGCGACCGAGCACTTCATCACAGGTCAGCAGCGAAACATCGCTATAGATGCGTGCGGTGACTTCGTTATAGTTGCCGGTGCCAAAATGCATGTAGCGGCGAATGCCATTGGACTGACGGCGGACAATGATGCAGATCTTGGCATGTGTCTTCAGCCCATGAATGCCGTAAATCACCTGCACGCCGCTGCGTTCCATCTCACGCGCCCATTCAATGTTACGCGCTTCGTCGAAACGCGCTTTCAGTTCGACAATCGCGGTCACATACTTGCCGCGTTCTGCCGCACGTTCCAGGGCTGCGATGACAGGACTGTTTTTACTGGTTCGATACAGCACCTGCTTGATCGCCAACACGTCAGGATCCACTGCCGCCTCTTCGATCAAACGCACCACCGAGTCAAACTGCTGATAGGGATGCACCAGCAATAAGTCACCACCTTCGATGGTACTGAACATGCTTTGATCAGGATCAATCTTGGGGTGAGGAGTCGCTGGCCAAACCTCATCTCGCAGTTTTTCAAAGCCATCAACGGAATGCAAGCTAAACAAGAACGAAAGATCCAAAGGTCCCTGAATGGGATAAAGATCCTGGGGATCCAAGTCGTGCACCTGACGCAGGAATTCAACAGCATGTTCGCTGGCGGTCGCGCAGTACTCCAATCGCACCGCTCGCGCAAAGCGTCGGCTTTCAAGCACTTCCTCCATGCCGCCCAGCAAATCAGACGCTTCGTCCTCTCGTAACTCGATATCAGCATTGCGTGTGATTCGGAACGGAGTGCACTCAAGCACTTTCCGACCGGGGAAAAACTCAGCAACAAAATGCCGCACCAGCTGTTCCAAAAGCACATAGCCCATGCGATGGTTGCTGGCACTCGGCATCAACCGCGGCAAGGTGCGGCCCATCGGTAGCAACGCCCACTCAAAACGCTGCTGACCGTCCTCGTCAGCAGAATCAGCGAGCACCCCCAAACGTGTCTCGGCGTCGATTTCCAAACGCACCAGCAAATGCATGCCCAAACCGCGGACCATCGGAAACGCATCCGCAGTCACAGCCTGTGGTGAAAGGACAGGGAAGATGTCTTGCTGAAAACGTTCGGTTGCTAAACGCAGTTCGGTGCCTTCGGATTCACTCAGATTGATCTCAACGATCCCCGAGGTTGCCAACTGGGGCCCGACCTGCTGACGCCAGAGCTCGTATTGACGTTCAACAAATCGATGCGTTCGTTCGGCGACAGCTTGCAACTGCTCGCTAGCCAGCATGCCGGCGGGATCTTGTTTGGATGGATTGCGTTGGCGGAGAATTTTCAATCCGCCCACTCGCACCATCATGAACTCATCCAAATTGGATCCAGTGATGGCCAGAAACTTAGCCCGTTCCAGAATGGGCAGCGTGGGCTCGGCCGCTTGAGCAAGAACGCGCTCGTTGAACCCTAACCAGCTGAGCTCACGATTGAGAAAGCGATCTGGAAAATCCTGCTTCAGCTTTTTTCGAGAGCTCTTGACCAAACCATGAGCCGCTGCACTTGCCGCCACGCCATTGCTGGCCTGAGACTGCTCTGATGGATTTTTTTTTGCTCGCTTGGCCACGGCAACTCCCCCCCTGGAACGTCTGATTCCTGATACACCACCAATGAGTTGGTCATTGTAACGTGCAATCGACGACGATGAAGAGGCCAAGACTGGCCAGGTGACGGGTTCCGGGCAGCGAAACGAGAAAGTGACCCTGCCAACCAATGGGCATGATCACTTCAGAGGAGCGGGCGGAGGATTCAGAGAATCACTCGGTCTCGTCAGTCGCTGGCTCGTCAGTCGCTGGCTCGTCAGTCGCTGGCTCGTCACTGTCAGCAGCCTCACTGCTCGTGTCCGTGGTTGCCTCAGCAGTTTCTTCCGCTGCAGGTTCTTCCGTAGCAGGTTCTTCCGTAGCAGGTTCTTCCGTAGCAGGTTCTTCCGTAGCAGGTTCTTCCGCTGCAGGTTCTTCCGCTGCAGGTTCTTCCGCTGCAGGTTCTTCCGCTGCAGGTTCTTCCGCTGCCGCAGTTTCCTCGGCTGGCTCTTCAGCAGGTCCCAAGATCAATTCAAAGGCCTTGGTGTACATTGCCTTGCCATAGACGAGTTCGCCACCCTGGTGACCGACCAAGCCAACCAGGCCAGCCAACACCAACAAGCCCAGTTTCCAAACTTTGTGCAGTGACGGCTTTTTGCCGGTGACTGCTTTGAAGGCCACTAGTGAAAAGATCACCGACAGCACACTGACAATGATTCCACTCCAGCGGTGCCAGAAAATCTCACTATCCATGTCAACCTTCGACCACGAACCATAGCCATGCTCGGCTGCAAAGGCCCAGCCCATCGCGGCGGCGACCACCGATGTCAACGCACCAAACCAGAGGCATGCCAAAGGGATCTGCATTCCGAGTGAAGGCCTGACCACGCCGACGACGACAAAGAACGCGCCGAACAGGAACAGAGCAATGGGAAAGTGCACCGTCGCCGGGTGAAAATAGCCCTGAAAGGCCCAGACGCGTGACAGGAAGGATCGCGCCTCTTCTTCTGCAGCAGGCTCGGCGGCAGGCTGATCACCGGCGTCTTCTTCGCCAGCCGCTTTGATGATCAAGCCTTCGGGCCAATTCGCGCCTTCCAAGATCCAAACCTTGATCAGAGACAACTCCTGCGCCGTCAGCGGGCCACCTTCGGAGACCGGTGGCATCATCGTGTCCTCGTCGTCGGTGACCAGGAAGTCGGCCCACAACGTACATGCATCAACGTCGTCAGTATCGTCGATGTAACTCAGCGCATACTCGGGGTCATCAATTTGAAAGTCCCCTTTGGCGTTGTCGACGTTGTGACACTGGAGGCATCGCTTCTGGAAAATCGGCAAAATGTCACGTTCAAAATTCACCACACGACCTTCGTCATCAACGGCCGGACCTTGGCTATGTGCAGTGGACGTGAAGCTTGGCGACAAGCACAACAACACGCACAACAGCGCGAAGCAGGTTGGCATCAGGTTGAGACGGTGAAATGGCAACTTCATGAGGTGTTTTCTCCCAGACATCCTCGAAAACGGAGCAAGCAATGCAGATCAAACTCAATCATGATCGGCATCGACCTGAATCCGTAGACCAGTGATGTGAAGTAATGCAAAGTATTTTGCGAATCGACAATAATGTGGCGTCTTGGCAACCATCCGCCTGCCCGGGCGAACTCCTGCGCGTTTCGTCGAGCCGATCTTGCAACCGGCTCCCAAACACGCCCACAGTCGCTAGCGTTTCGTTCAAACATAGCAGCTGTCCACGAGCTCCAGGCGACAGCCATTTTAACGGGAACTCAAACAGGGGATTTCATGCACACAGCGTTCGTTGTTTTCCGACGCGCTGGGACAAACAAGTGCTCAGCAGATCAACAAACAACCAAAGCAGCCAGAACCACTGATAACAAATCAGCGCCGATAGGAATTGTCAGCAAAATGGAGGTGGGATAGGGGGTGGGGACAACGGGCTGGCATCGAATGAACGCATCTTCAACCCATTGCGTCCCTCTATTATGTCACAAGCCGCGTGAATTTCCAAATCAATCTGCAGCGATAGCGGTCAGAGGCCCGGTTGCTGTGGCATTGCGAACAGGCAGTGCCCAATGGCTCCGCTTTTTCCAGTGAGTGGGAAGCCTGTCCTCGACAAGCCAGTGACTTTCTGTGTCATCACGTCACAGTGGGACACCGTCATAGTAAGTTTCGAGCTGCAGGAAGGCGATTTCAGCGTGCACTGCACCGACATCGGGATTCTGCAACGTTTCGGCGACCTCATCGGCCAAGAATTGTGCAAACAGCATGCGTGCCTCAGCCAGCAATGGCACAACTCGGCCGACCGGCACCTCAATCTGGGTCTTTTCAGCCACACGGCGAATCAAATCGGCAGTGGGCAGATCACCCTCGTGTTCAGTGATCCAGAGCAGCTCGAACAGAGGCCGGGAAAGATCCTGGTGTTCCAGTCGCTCCAGTGCTCGCCACGCACGTTGCAGCAAGCAGTCTCGCCACAAGCCTCTCCATCGGTCCGAATCATTTCCGACACTGGCCAGCTGATGTTGCACGGCTTCTGGCAGTGGCGTTTTCGATTCGGCAAAGTGTGATTTGACACAGGAGCGAATCGCCATGGCAACAAACTGCCGCAGGTTTCCATTGTGTTTTTGACCAAAGCCCGCGGAGACCAAGTGCGTCAGCAACCGCTTGAGCGCTCGGTCAGTGTCCGCTTCCGCCGGCAGGATTTCCATCAACAGCGACTTCATTGGCGACAGATATCGCAAAATGAACCCTGCAGCGCTTTCCGCCTGCGTCCAACTGCGCGAAGAACGCGCCAGGTTGACGCTGGTCGGCGAGGTATCCGTCGAAAAGGGAGACGAGTCAGACATGGCCCCCAGTATAGCGACAGTTGCCCCAAACCAAAGCTTTTCTGTCGCAAAGCAGCCCTGCGGGGGAGCATTTCTGTGCCAACGTGCCCTTTTCACTCGGAGGAGTTTTCCCAGAATTAGCTTCCTGCGGGGTCGCCAATCCTTTAGCAATACGGTTCAATTGACTGACCGATAGAACCATCGTCGGCAGGATTGAGGGTAACTGGACCGGTCTTGGAACAGCCTTCGGTTCCCGTGCATGGGTCTGCCTACATTTTTGACTCGGAAAACCGTCCAACAGCCGCACGAGATGCCATTTCTCCCGGCGCGGTTTTCCATCGCCATGGCTTGAACGATCAACCGCATGACTAGCACTTCCCCCAATCCCACTTCGGCTATGGATCAATCAAACAACGGCGCCGGTGCAAGTCAGCTCTCCAAGCCTCGCAAACCGATCAACCAGCTGGCCGATGCGATGAGCATTGACCAGGTCTTTGTCCTCGGCGACAAACAACAGCGTACCAACCGCCAAGGCAGCCAGTACCTGCTGCTGAAATTGACCGATCGCACTGGCACAATTGTGGCCATGCTGTGGAATGCGGACAACGACACCTATGATCAGCTAGAACGTGGTGGCTATGTTCAGTGCGCCGGACGAACGCAGATCCACCAAGGGGCACTGCAAATCATTCTTTCCAGCATCGCTGTGGCAGACCCGCCAACGGTCAATCCCGCCGACTTCGATCGCTTTGATGCCGACGCGGCCGACGAGGCTGAAACCACGCTGATCGAAATCCTGACGGGACTGACCAACCCACCGTTAAAGCAACTGGCAAGCTGTTATTTGAATGACGAATCGTTCATGAAACGCTTTCGGCGAGCGACAGCAGCCGTCTCCAATCATCATGCCTATCCCGGTGGCCTGCTCCGACACACGGTGGACTTGATGGAAATCTGTCAATTCATGGGGCCGCGCTACCAACGGGTGAACACCGACCTGCTGACCTTTGGTGCCTTCTTGCATGACCTGGGAAAGATCGAAGAGATTCTCTGTGAGGGCGAACTGACCTATAGCGATCGCGGCCAATTCGTGGGGCATATTGTGATTGGCATCCAAATGCTTGGCGAAAAAATTGCCCAGTACGAAACCGAAACCGAGCAAGCTTTTCCAGCAGAGTTGCGTTTGCACCTGGAGCACCTGATCGTTTCACACCATGGACAAAGGGAATACGGCAGTCCT
This sequence comes from Stieleria bergensis, assembly GCA_007745635.1. Lineage (GTDB taxonomy): Bacteria > Planctomycetota > Planctomycetia > Pirellulales > Pirellulaceae > Stieleria > Stieleria bergensis. Next base: position 1,320,186 of record CP036272.1, on the reverse strand, counting down.
TGCCTCCCAGCAACCATGGAAGCGATTGCGTTGCACCATATCGACAACCTGGACGCCAAAGTGACCTCGTTTGACAGCCTGATTGAATCCAGCATGGGAAACCAAGATCACTGGACGCCCTACCTGCCATCAATCTCTCGCAAGCTCTGGAAGAAACCTGACGTCCCCAACGCGTAGGAAAAGTTGATGAATTCCCAGCCCACTGCATCCAGTCCCGCAGCCAACGACGCGGCGAATCCCGCAGCGATCGTGCTCTTGTCCGGTGGCCTGGACAGCACGACCTGTCTTGCGATCGCACAACAGCAAGGCTATCGGGTGCACTGTTTGAGTTTTCGTTATGGGCAGCGACACCAATACGAACTTCAACGCGCCGAAAACATTGCTCGCCAATTCCAAGTGGCAAGCCATCAAGTGGTTGACATTGACCTCGCTCAATTTGGCGGTTCCGCTTTGACCGATCAAAACCTGATCGTTCCCAAGCATGACACCGCAGATGAAATCGGCGCTGAGATCCCAATCACTTACGTCCCGGCACGGAACACGGTATTTCTTTCGTTAGCGCTGGCGATGGCGGAAACACATGCCGCAAACGATGTCTTCATTGGAGTCAACGCACTGGATTACAGTGGCTATCCAGACTGTCGCAGCGAATACATTCAAGCCTTTCAAACGATGGCCAATCTGGCGACTAAGCAAGGCGTCCAAGGTGAGAAACTGACCATCCACACTCCCTTGATTGATCTAACCAAAGCAGAAATCATCGCCAAAGGCCTCTCGCTGGGCGTGGACTATGCCATGACGCTGTCCTGTTACGACCCCTTGCCACCCGGCGTCCCCTGCGGTCACTGTGACGCTTGTTTACTGCGAAATCGAGGCTTTGCTGAAAACTCGATCCACGACCCATCCGTGCAGTGACTCACTGGACCCTGCGCTGAAGAGCTTCGGGTTAGCCAGGCAAGGTGCCGTGCTTGCACGCATCAATGAAATGGCAGCGCACCGTTGGGCCGCAATCATGTCGATTTTCCGCATCCGCACCACCGGTGCTTGAAGATGTTCAAACCAGTGCGTGCAAGCACACAACCGACGAATGAAGCATTGGTGCGTGCAAGCACACAACCGACGAACGGTTCAGACCAACTGAAAACGGCCATTGCAAATCGCAATGGCCGTGTCCAGTGAATCAGTTCAATCGTGAGCAGGCTTTATAGACGGAAGTACCAAACCACAAAGTTGTTCCACCCAGTTAAGCTGGAATCCTCTTCAACCAAGCCTTCACGGATGCTACCAGCAATGTCGTAAGCCTCCTGAATGTCAGCTTGGGTGTATCGGCCTCGGTAGACTTCAATATTCAATCGGCGTTGGAAGGCTGCCAGACTCACGACAGCATAAGTCGTTTGGCCAGCTTCCAAACGTCGTTCAATCACGTTCACCCAGCGATTCAACAGATACTTACTTGATGCATCAGGCATCGTCTCAACAGCGGCAATCAAGTCGCTCATTTCAGCAGTTGCTGTTTCCACCATCAAGTTAATCGTTGCCGTACTGCGAGCACCTCGTTCGTCAGCAATGGTGTACTCAAAGCTATCACTGCCCAGGTACCCAGCGGTGGGAACATACATGATCGTCCCGTCTTCATTGACGGTGACGGTTCCGTTGAGAGGCTGGGTGGCAGAGAGCACCTCCAGCAGGTCATTGTCTGGATCGGTGTCATTGGCCAGCACGTCCAACAAGTCTCCATATTGCTCGGCCACGCTGAACACATCATCAACCGCCTGCGGCTTCGCGTTGTCTGCATAGATCGCTGGATGATTAAAGGTCACCGCTGGCGGACCTACAGGCCGAACACCAACTCGAGAGAACGGAACCGAAAAATCAGTCGTTCCCCGATACAGCATGTTGGGATTGCGAGTACTGTAAACCAAGTCACCATCTGCATTCAGGTTGATTTTGGTGACACCTTCGACGTCGTTTAATGGAAAATATTGCGCCGGATCGCTAAAGTCACTTCCGTCGGAGAAGTCATTTGCATCAAACCTGAGCAACCCACTGCCATCGAATCCCATCACGATTGTTCCATCATGGTCGACAGTAAAACTGGTGACTCGAGACTGAACCCAATACGGAATCTGATAGAATTCATTGTACAAACGCGGCGTGCGTGTCTCGATCAGCTCCAGAGTTTCGGGATCATAAACATCGACTTCGAACGTTACATCTAAGTAACCAACATTGTCGATCAGCACTCCCTCGACCACTTGCTCTTTGCCAGCAGCATACAACAGACCATCCAAGCCAACGCACAGCGACGTATAGTCTTTACCTTGGGAAAAGTGCTGAGTCGTTCCTGTTTCAATGTCGTACTGTACGATCCCTGCCGTTCCAGGATCAGCGGTGTGAGCCCCTGGGGCATACTCCAGGGGATCCAAGTTATCAAGGATAAACAAACTGCGCCCATAGATCGCTAAGTCAGTCGGGACCGTCGTGAATGCATTCATCGTGAATCCACTGAAGACATGCCGCTGCACGAATTCTGCGGATTCTAATCCATCACTCCGTGTGACTTGAAACAGCCTCGGGGATGCCGAACGAGTCAAGATCCATAAGTCACCATTCGCATCAACGACGCTGTCTGACCAAGACTCAGGACCGGTGTCGTCGAAGCGATGAACACCGTTGATCACAAGCGTCTCGACTATCTCGCCAGTGGGCGACGTCAAATCAACCACGGGTCCATCGTAAATGTCACCGTGAGTGACTAGCAGCTCAGTGTCCGCCGCCAACATCTGCCGATCTTCCAATCGCTGCCAGCCAAATAACTTTCTGTGACCTCGCCTCCTAGGGGCCTGCTTGTTTTGGCGACGCTTACCTTTCAACATGATCAACTCCAATGGGTGGTAAATGGCGAATCCAAACGCCAAAAAATCAAAACAATGAATGCAACCAAAATAACTAGATTGACCATCCCATGCCAGACATCCGGACCATCCAGAACCACCCTAAGGAACTATCCCTACGCAGCCCCACAGAAACACAGCTGCGCAAATCAACGCAAATTGCAGCCTATCGGCTGCCAAAACCACCAAAATGAAAGCTCGATGAATCCTAAATTGTGGTAACTCACAACAAAATGAGTGCCTTTACCAGCGCTACTTACCACGTGGCGCCGCCGGAGCGGGCGGAACTGCCGGAGCGGGTTCCGCTTGCACAGGATCCTGCGTTTCAAAATCACGCGGTTGCTTCATCGGTTGCCAGAACAAACTCGCCTCACCACCCTGAACCAACTCTGCCGACTGTTGCAACTCCTGCAACTCTCTGGGCAAGCCTGGATTGCCAAAGCAGATGCATCGAATGTCTTTCAGAGGCAAACTGCCTTGGCCAAAGAGTCGATGCGTTAGCTGCAATCGTTGCTGGTGCACGGTCGCAGCTTGTACCTGAACCAGATCGTCGTCTGCGGTCCAAACCGTGATTCCCTTGAAAGCCTTCGGCTTGGGATCATCGAACTCATTGCGAGTCAAATCGGCGGCGGGAATCTGAACGAAGATCAACCGAGACAGAAACTTCCGCGACAAGGACCTTCTCTGTCCCCGAATCCCAACAATCACCTCGGTTTGGTCAAGCCAAGAGACGCTGCCACGCAAGAGATCTCCGTTCGCCGACGCCAACAGATGGGCTGGTGGATCCTGCCGCTGATTACGAGGCAAACTGATGGCCAGATTCCAGGCTGCAGGATCAAGCGGATCAGCGGGCAGGAAATCAATCCAGCCCACGGCAGCTGGAGGGAGGCTGCGTGTACCAAATAAAGAATCATCAAGTTGCAATCCCGACGGCTGCAAATGGGCCACTTTGCCTTTGATTCGCTGTCCATCCCGCAGATGAATCGTTTCCGCAGCGTTGGAAGCCGACTCTGGCTGAGGAGACAGAAAATCGATCCGCCACTCGCTATCATTGGACAAACGCACCGGTTCGGCGGCGATCGCTGGCTGGAATTGAAAACCAACTTGGCCTGGTAGGTCATCATGCAAGCGTCCCAGCAACGCCAGGTCGCTGGCGATCAATCGTGCGGTTGTTTTTTCCTGAACGCCAGGATTATCACTGCCCTGTGGGCTGGTGATCTGTTGAGGACGCCCCGACCACTGGATCACATCACCGACGGTGAACTTGCGCGGCGTTGTCATGTTGGTTTGAACCACAAACCGCTCTTGATCAACACCAATCAGAGTCCCCGTCACCCGACAGCCATCCTTGAGCGTCCAGGTTGCCCCTGAGGGGATGCGGCCAAATGGTTCCACTTGGTCAGCTGGAAAGTTAACCTGCCAAATCTGATTCCATTGGATGGTTTGTTCTTGGATTTGCAAACTGCCCTGACCGGTTAGCCTGATCGAGCCATAAAGCCGGTGTCCATCACGGGTCAGGACACATGGCTGGGTGAGCGATTGCTTGTCACCCGGAGACTGCTTCCAAAGGGGGGCAGTTGGCAATCGTTCACCATCCCAGTGACTTAGCAAGCAGCCTTTGACGACTAATGTGTCGCCGTGATTGAGCAGTGTCAGTTCTTGGCGGCGCACAGGTTCTTGATCTTGCAACTCCGCTGCAGCGACCTGTTTGCCGTTCACAGCAGCGATCAGTGTTCCTTTGACTTGATCGACATAGAGGTCGACGTCCAGGTTCTGGCCTGAGGCGTCCTGCAGTGCCTGCACCGGAATTGCCGCTGCATCCGAGACGCTGGCATTGGATCGCACCAAGGACACACTGCCCTGGCAGACCTGAACACTGGTCATCTGCTGTTGCTGGGGCGACCGAGGCACCGAGCCCACCTGCACCGTTCCAGACAGGTTTTCGACCGGCAGAGACCAGTCACCGAGCAGCAATTCCCAATCCGAATCGGCACTTGCACTGACTTGCAAACGCAAGCGAAATCGATCAGGCAAATCAAATCGCATCCGAGCCCAGGTCTGCGGCTGATGAAGCACCAATCCCTGCTGCGTGAATCCGCATTGCGGCGAACGATCAACACGATGCTTAGCCGAGCGCAATTGGTAAATGTCCTTGACCAGTCGACTCACGGGGTAGATCTGCGCCACCTCTTGCTGCGGCAGTTCGACAACGCCTACGGACTGAGTGCGAATCGTCAACCGTCCCTCTTTCCCGGACTGAATGGTGCCCACATAGCGATTGCCGGCCTGCGTGACAACAACCCCGATCTGATTGCCCTGTGCCGCAGGGACTTCGTAGTTGGAGGCATGCTGCTGTAGAACGGCTTCCAATAACGCGTTGCGATCAACCTTCAAGGATTCAGCGAACTGTTGCTGATGAAGCTTCAACAGGCCTTGCTTGACGTCGGCTGCATCTTGGGAAACCAGCCGGCCGAGAAAGTGGCTTTGATCGTCAAACACAAACTTCAGCTCAGGAGCTTGCCCGCGGGCTGCCCCCAGCGTCCCACCGAGCAGCCAAATGATTGACAGCCAAACACGAGAAATCCTTGGTCGCAACATCGTCCTATCGCTCATAGATGGGTAAGAAACGAAAGTTCAATGCCAAGGCCAATAAAGACATGGAGGTGCTATTGGTGACACCCACCTCTCCAGGAAAACTGCCATCGGGTCGTTGCAGTTTCAAGGACTTTGCAATCAGTGTGCGGTTCCATTGGCTCCATTGCTTGGGAGCACTTTGAAACAACGCCTGTGCTTGATAGTAACGAGCATACTCGGGCCAACTCGGCTCGGTTTCCAAGTTCGCCAACAGATAATCAAGAGTCGCCTGATAGGCGGCAAGATCACTCCGTTTTGCCAGTGCCAAGACCAGGTGAGTGAGACTGCTACGAGCGATCGACTCTCCACCACTGGCGCCGGATTCAACGTACCCTACAGTGCCATCTTCGGCGGTCATCGATACAAAGTATTGCAGCGCTTGATCAATGTTTTGATCGGGCACTTCGACGCCGGCATTCCTGGCCGCCAACAGTCCCATCATCACGGCGCCAGAGACCGAGGTATCGGCGTCATTGGCTCCTGGTGAATAACGCCAAGCCCGATGTCGATTGCGTTTCTGAGCCGTCAGCGCTGCCCGCACCGCGAGCTCAACCGTTTGCGCCAACGAACGTTTTTCTTGCGGATCGTCAGCATCAAACACCAGCGTGTCATCGACGCTGCCCATCGCTTCACACAATGCCAGCAGTGCAAAGCCGTGATGGTACATGCTTGGACCGATGTACCCGGTCACCAGTGACTGCACGTCAATCAGGTGCCGCAGCCCTTTGCGAATCACTTGTCGAAAGGGACCAAAATTAGGGTCCACTCCGGATGCTAGACAAGCCAACAGGGCCAGACCGGTCGTGCCCGCCCCCGCACCTTCACCAGCTGGCCAAGTGCCACGCGCATCTTGTGTCGCTTGCAGGAAAGCCAAGCCCTTTTTGTACATTTGCTGAACGTCGCGCGACACCGCACTGCCAATGTAACCTCGATCCGTCAAGGGCGCATCACCGGTAGGCGGCTGAGCCTGAACGGATGACAGCCCTGCCAGCGGTGTGCCAGCGAGCAGCGCCAACGCATTTCGACGTGAGATCATTGCGACGCCTCCTGATTGGACGGCGACGAAGGCTCCGGACGCCGGCGCTGATCAAGCCGCTGATAGTACTCTTGCAGCCCGAACTGAATCACTTGCGGCACGCGATGATTCTGCCCGCCCGTTGACAGCAGTGTCTCCGAATCACGTTGCATGGCTTTCTCGTTCAAGCCTTCAGCTAACAAGGTCAATGCAGCCTGATCGGTCGTTCCACCTTGACTGCCCTGGCGACTGTTGCCACTGGTGTCCGGATTGACTTTATTGCTTCGCAACAAGAGTTCAATGGCCTCGGTTTGCGCGGCGATAGCGGGCGGCCCAGTTTCTGGCTGTACCAACGTCTTTGTCGCGTCAACCATCGCGTCCGAAGCAAACCCCAGCAGATCGATTTCGCCGCGAAAATGTACTTGACCTTCAGGGACGGCGATCAAGGTATCGATGACGACGTCCATTCGATCTCGCAACAAGTCTTGCGTTTCGCTTAACCGTATCGCCTCAGCCATGTAATCGTTGGGCTCCATGGCTTGCTTGCCTTGCTGGGCGATGCGAGTCTGAGTCCGCAAGTTGACTTCGGATTCTAAGATTCGCATCAGTTCCAAGAGGATCTTTGGCGAGAGCGACTTGGGATTCTTGAGGGTGCTGTTGGACGGCTCTTGTTGCTCGCCAGGCAGCACCAGATCATCGGCCCAGCGATCGAGGGTATCCGCCCAGTATTCGGCTGCACTGAATGCCAGTCCAGGACGATCAACCACGTCCTTTTCTAACTGAGATAACTTTTGCGTCACCAATGATGCTTTCATTTCAGCCAACACATGGGCGAAATGAGGCACGTCGCGACGTTCACAAAAAGCATCCAGATCATCCATCACCAAACCGACTTTCCTAGACGCTTCAGCAACCTGCTGAACCAACGGCTCCACCTCTGCATCGCTCTGGTCAGCTGGCTGGGCGAAGCGCCGTTCCATCTGATGACTTAGCTGAACCGACAAGCGATTCTGCATTCGACTGACGGACTTTAAACGTTTAACCAGCGTGCTGTCTTCCAGATTGCCCAACAAGGCCTTCAACTGATCAGCGACCTCGTCGAACTGTGCGACCAGTTCCGTGTGCCGCTCGATCGCTTCGGCCAAGGCCTGGTCCACTTGCTGCTGCCCCTCCGCCTTGCTTGGGGCGGTCGGTTTGACTTTGCGTCCGGAGGTGTCAACGACGTTGGTGCTTAGCAGCCCTAAACGAGGCTTGGAACCGTCGCTAGACGAAGCGGTTGCATTGGTCTCTGCATTTGCATTTGTCTCTGCACTGCCCTGCCCCGGCTTGAGATCACCTTGGGTGGTTTCCGTGTCCGCAGCAGCTTGAAACGGCGACTCGTTATCCGTGTCTCCCGGTTTCGTGCGGTCTTTGGCAATGTCAGCGTCCGCAGACGGGTCGGCTGCGGGCAACATCGCCGCTGCCAGACTCGCATCGGCAAGGTCCGCAGCCTGTTTCAACAGTTTGCTCACCTCGGGCATTTGCTGATTGGCCATCTTGCTCAATGCACTCACGCTGGTCGCCAACGTCTCAAGTTCCTGAACCTCAACACGTTGATTGCGAGCCGCCATCTGCAGCAAACGTTTTCCTTCGGCAGCGACCTGTCGCAATTGGCGCGCATTGATGGTTTCTTCGCGAGCCTGGCGAAAAACCTGTTCTGCCCAATCTGCATCACGCCGATCGGCTGGCTGACTGTATAAGGTTTGATTCCGTTGAAACAACTGTAGCTCTTGATCACGCAAATCTAACGCCGACTGCTGCCAACGTTCAAGCTGGTTGGAAAGCCAGATCGCATGATCGTTTGCCGACAACACCTGCAACTCAATCGGTTGACTGAAGACCGGGTGATGTTCCGGATGGTCATCAGCGATCGAAAACTGCAATTCCACCAGCCCGTTGGGTGCATGCATTGCTGAAGCTTGAAAGACCGCCTGAAGAGGCAATCGGACAGGCTGGTCATTGGATAAAGAAGTCACCGTCAAACGCTGCGCGGGACCAAGCACGCGCTGTCCTTTCTGGTCGGCACTGCGCCAGTGCAAGGTGACTTCACGCACACGAAAATCGTCTTCCGCCAGCAACCGAAACTCCAAGGGCTGAGAATCCAGCACGCGCTGGTCGATAGGATCGTGTGTGACCTGTAATGCAGGCAAGCGATCATCGAACCGGTCCACCGTGATCAACAACGGCTCAGCAACAGCGATTCCCAGCTCATCGACCCAATCCACCAAGATCTCATCCTGCCCGTCGACGGGGATCTCCAGCCGATCCCCCGTCACTGCAATGGTTTTTCCATTGACAGTGGCATGCGAGAGAGGCTTCGAAAAGGTCGCCAGCACACTGGCACTGGCCCCTTTAACCAACGCAAACACCCCATCATCGATCGTGGTTTTCAGGCAAGGATCTTGATCGGCCAACTGCAGATAGTTTGGCAAGCAGACCTCCGCGTCCAGCGACTTCAAAACAGGCCGAGACGCAGGGGAAAAACGCTGCGTGATCTGCAGGTCACCGACCCGAACGGTTAACTCACTGGGCTGCTGAAGACCGGGGATTTCAAATGGATAACGCCCTGCAAGCTGTTCATCGCCACCAGTTACAAGCTCCGCTGATTGGCTCCAATCTTCCCCGGCCAGGGTTGCCGTGGCGGGAATCCAGCGTCCGCCGCTGGGCAATTGCAATGACCAAGAACTTGTTTCACCGACTGGCACATGCACAATCGCAGGCAAAGATGGCTTGGCGACAAACGTGTATCGTTCAATGGAGTGCCACGGCAGCAACACTCGCTGCGTCGTGTTCCAACAAGCCGCTGGCATCGCAGCAATGCAGAGCAAGCTGCCCAGCAAAAACGCCACCAGACCTCGGCGCCAGATCGACGGGCTGGAATCATCAAACAGCCGGTCATCGAGTGGCCCCGCTTGTTGATCTAACCGATGCAGCGAAGCCTGGCAGAGGTCTTTCGATCGTGCGAGTTCACGTGGATTCTGCGAAAGTTCAATCGCGCCGAAAAGTCGATCAGCAAAATCGGCGTGCTGGCTGTCGTGTTGGTCCTGAGCGAACCGACTGGCCAACGCCATCAAACCACGATGCCGTAGTGGCCAGATCAAAATCTGCAGCAACTGAAACAGGGCCACACACACGATGCCGATCAGGATCACTGCGCGAACCAGCGCAGGGATCGCCTGCAAACGCTCCACCACACAGCACGCCATAAAGACAGCCCAGATGAGAAGGACTCCCATCGCCAAGCGTCGCTTGATCAGACCGCGCCATTGCGCACGACCGAATCGGCTCAGCAATTCCGCTAAGCGTTCCGGGATCTCAATCGATTCGATGCGTTGTGGATTCATCAGGTCAAATGGCTCCCGCCCATTTCCGGCCAACCCAAAACAAGGAGAGGCCGGCGATCAAGGTTAACATCACAGCCGGGTGATTCCACCACTGGATGCGTTTGATCTGCTGATCACTGGCCAGAGCTTGATTTGCCGTGGCAACCAGACCGGCAGCGTCCGTGATTTCAAAACTCTGCCCGCCACCGACCCGTGCGATCTCGTTCATGATATCGCGCCGGGCGGGTTCACCGATTCCGTCAGCGGCCAGTTCATTGACCACAATCTCTGTTTCCAGCGGTTTGGCTGCTGGAGGCTGCCCGGGGGGCGTTTGTAATCGGACCGTCCAGCGTCCGGCTTTCGGAAAGGCAAAGTCTCCATTGTAAACGCCCCAACCTTGGTCGGCTGATTGCAACTGAAACCGCAGCTCGCCGCCGTCGCTTGACTGAGCAATCAGCTCGACGGTCGGTTCTTGCAGCGGTTGCCCGTCGACCGTCATGATGCTGGCTCGAAAAGCGACGGGGACTCCCGCATCTGGCTCCTCCGGTTGATACGATAACCTCATCCGTTGTCCAACGACCATGTTTCGCTGATAGGCCATCCAGCGAATTACCTGTCCCCAAAATCGATAATGGTACTTGTCTTCCACCCCCATCCGCCATCGCCAGGCCGAATCGGTTCCCATGTAGAGCACCTTACCCGCGCCTGCCGACCGAGTCGCCAGCAAAGGCACCCTGCCGAACGAATTCACCTTATCTGCATGCACCGCCAGCACCTGACTGCCGGGCTTGGCTCTCAGTGCAGCGGCATGCCAGTAGAACCCTGGCAAGGACTCCCAAACGGACCAATTGTCTTTTGGATCAGCGGACAACTGAGTCAACAGACTCTCCCGACCGGCTCGCGACAAGACGAATGCCCCTGGTTGTTCAGCACCGCTGCCTTTGGGACGCGCGACATCCATTTCAACAGGAAAGAGCGCTGCCAACGCCGATCCCTGCAACGACTGCTGCAACCCGCGCGGTCCCGGCATCAAAACCAGACCACAAGCTTGTTGTCGAACCAAATCAGCGAGCTGTTCGGCCTGTTTGACGCTCAGGCCTTTCTGTCCATCGGCAGACGTCTGCAGTGGCACGTCTCCCACGAAGATCACATCAAAGCCAGCCAGCTGCTCGGCGACCTGTGGAAACTGTTCGATATAGTCTTTGCCGCCACCACCCTGCCCTTTTAGATCCGGCTGATACAACAGACACTGAACATCGATGCCTGGATCACGAATCAAAGCATTGCGAAGATACCGAAACTCCCAGCGTGGGCGACTCTCGATCACCAATACCTTTAACGCCTCCGGCCGCACAACAACCTGTCGGCTGAACTGGTTGTTATTGGGATCACTTTCACCGGGCAACTCTGGAACATCAACCGTCAATTGATAGGTCCCCGCTTGGGAAGATTGCCACTGCAGGCGACCATCGTAGCGACCATTGGCAGACACTTGAACCGCTTGCGTCGCCACTTCCGTCACACCGCCTTGTTCGTCTTCAGCCAATAACCGCACGCTGATTGACTGCGTTGTTGAGAAGCGATTGCGCAGGGAGATCGGGATCCCAATCGAACGATCGACGACTGCAAAGGCTGGGATCTGAGTTTGCATCAACTGAATGTCTGGCAAGCGCTGCTCACTTCCAACGCTGACGGTGTGCATCTGCCACGCATCAGCGAACTGCAGCGAGTCCTGCAGCACTTGATCAATGGGTGACCGTCCCCGATTCCACTGCCCATCGGAAACCATGACCATGGCCAGCGAATCTGGATGATCAGCGCATGCCTGCCGCATTGCCAACGCTAAATCAGAGCGTCCGCCGTCCTGGTCTCCAAACGGAATGACCCTTCGCCTGATGCGCGAATCCAGATCATCCCAGGCTGCAGATTCCATCAGCGCATTCGCTGCGGACAAGCGGGACAGTCGTTCGCGTTGTTGGTTGCCTAGGGCATCGGATGTTTGCATGCTGTCCGTTTGATCGACCAAAATGACCAGGTCGCGCTGCTGGTTTTGCCTCACGGGAACCAGCGACTCTGGCTGCCACGCAAAAAACAACACCACCGCGACAATCAAGACGCGTGCGGCCTCGACAATCGCCACCCGTCGACGGCGGCCACTGCGCTGCCAAATGGTGACAGACAATAGGATGACCGCTCCCATCGCCACGATGCTCAACAAAGCCATCATGAACGGCCTCCTTGATCCACTGGAGTCGTCCGGGAACTCAATGCCATCGCTTTGGGCTTTGCCATGCCACCCTGCAATGACAAACAGGCCTCGACGATGAGTCCCACGATCACCAACATCCAAATGGCTGACCAGACCTCCTGCAGAAGCCCCGATCCTGGACCGACACTGGATTGAATCGTGTTTCGATTCCAATCCCAATCTGGAAAGGCTTTTGTAAAATCACTGTCCCCGTAGTCCTTTGCCAGTGCATCAGCAGCGGGCCGATTGACGGCAACCCACTCATCTGAGTCGGCTGATTCAAGCTCCACTTGATACACCCCTGCATGATCGCCAAAGGCGCGACTGGCAAACTGAGAATCACCGCACAACTGGGTCACGAAAGACGCATCCATGTCTCCAGAGAGTCCACGAACCTTTCCAGCGGTTTGCTGTCGCGTTTGATTGGGCATCTCTGTCGCGGCGCGAGTGACTTGATGCAACAGATAAAACAACGCGGCTCCTTGATTGACCCACTGGCTATTGCGATCGGTCACGTCGGCGCCGCAGAACCAGGCCTTGCCACGTCCCACCTGCCGACTGCCGATCAGGGCTTCTCCGGTCGCTTCATCGACGGCTTCGGCAACCAATTCCCCCGCGATGGAGCAGTTTGAGCGATAGGCAAACTCCAGCGGCCCCCACTGCCCTGACCGCTCTTGGTCTCGCTGCCAAGCGTTCCATCGCACCGATTGAAACTCGTTCGTTTGTGTTGCCGTTTGCAACGTCGCAGGCGGGAAGAAAACAACCTGACCGCCACGTTGTAAAAACGCGTCGATCTGCCGCTGATCATCCACACCTGGCAAGTCTCCCTGCCACAACAGAACTCCCAAGTCTGCCAACGCTTCATCATCCAGTTCATCACTTTCAAATGCCACCGTGCCTAAAACATCGGCGGCACCCCAAAGCGCATCACTGCTGGCCTGCATCACCAAGCCCAACCTGATCGCATCGGCAGGTGTGCTGACAAAATACCACCGATTGTCTGCTGGGTTGGAATCAGGCGGCAAAGCCACCCAACCGAACCGCTGCTGATCATCGTCGCCCAAGGGAACTCGCACATTCGTTTGTTGGTTGACAACACCTTGAATCGGCACTTGAACCAAATGCGTGACTTCGCCGACGTTGACCTGAACCTCAACGGACTCTGACTGACTTTGATCTGGAGGCTGATCCTGAATGACTCGCAGCGACATGACGAGCTGATTTTTTGAGGTCGCTTGTTCATGCGCGGCAGGCAGACTGACTTGGCGCAATGACTGGACTTCAATGGAACGATTCACACCGGGATCAAGTGCGGAATCATCAACGACAAACTGTTCGACTTTCAGGTCAGCGGTCGATGCTTGAACGCTTTCCTTGATCGCTTGCCAGGCAGGCGAATCAAGCTGCCACGCCGCTTGGCTGTTATCGCTGCAAATCCATAACTCGGCCTGTGAAAGCTCGTTGGTTGAAATGTATTGAAGCGCCCGCGAGACCAGATCCGGCAGTGTTGCCGCGGAGTCGCTGGGATCGTTCAGCGGCGACCGCAACAGTGTTGCGTCGACGGACATTTCAAGGGGTTCGGCCAAACCGCTGCCAATCACCACACGACGCGCTGGCTGGACGATCTGCAGTGTTTCATCAACTTGCTGTAACAGCAGCGTTTGCAGTGAAACGCCGGACGCCGTTTTGCGCTGCATGGACGCCGATCGATCGAGCAATAGAATCACGGTGCGCTGATTGCCAAATTGCCCGGCCAGGTTCCCCAGCCTGCCGCCCAGCATCGGCCGTAACAGTGACAGGACAATCGCCGCAACAACCACCACTCGGGCAGCCAAGATCAGCCAGCGTTTCAATCGAGCACGCCCGCGGCGATTCTCGCCCGGTTGCTGAAGAAACATGGTTGCCGCCCAAGGCAGCTCGCGATGCCGCCGACGATGGATCAAATGAATCACGATTGGCAACAACACCAATGGCATCAACCACCAGTATTGCGGATGCAAGAAGTTCATCAAAACTCCTTGCCGCGATCGGCGGGACCACTGGCGGGACCACTGGCGGGACCAGCGGGCCCGACGCTGGCGCCGCCTGCCGAGGCTCGCTTGGCCAACAAGGTCGACAGCAATTCTTCCAACGACTGATCTTGGACCATCAACTGGTAATCTATCCCGGTGTCTGCAGCGATGTCGCGGAGCTGTTGCAGATGATGATCGTAAGCTTGCCGGTAATCGTGAGCGACTTGATCTGGATCGACAGAATAGGTCTGATCATTCTCCATATCCAGCAGGCGGACCGGTCGATTCCAACGGGGCTGCAGCTCTTCAGGATCCGCTAACTGCAAGAGCACCACATCATGCTTGGAATGCCCAAGATGCTCCAGCGCTGGACGCATTGCCTGTGGGGGGAACAACAAGTCGCTAATGATCACCACCATTGCTCGCTGGCGGACGGTCTGAGCCAAATGATGCAGCGCGGCGGGAACATTCGATTCACCACTGGGCTTCAATTGAGCCAGACGGTCAAACAGAATCGAAACTTGATCAGCAGCCCGGCGCGGCGGCAGGAAATTAAAGCCCTGCATGCTGTCCGCAGCCGGCGACTCGGTTCGCGTTTGCTGACGGGGCTGGTTGGTCGTCAAAAGCCCCGCCGCGTCACCTTGAGCGACGGCCATGAACGCCAGCGTCGACGCGATCTGCTGGGTTAACAACAATCGATTGGAATAGCCCATCGAACCGCTGCTATCGACCACCAACACTAAACGCAAGTTTGTATCCGCATCAAACTCCTTGACGTAATATCGCTCGCTGCGACCGTAGGCACGCCAATCCAAACGCCTCAGGTCGTCGCCAGGTTGGTAACGTCGATACTGCGCAAACTCGACACTTGAGCCACGATGGGGGCTTTGATGGCGTCCCGAGACGGTTCCCAATTTACTGCCACGAGCGACCAACGGGGTTACCGCCAATCGCTGTGCGACTTCGGGATCAAAGAAAGGATGTTCGGCCACAGGGAATTCCGATTGCTTAACTGGCCAAACGCTGAACGACGATCGCAAACATCAGTCCGATCCTTGCACCAAGCGATCAATGATCCGCCGCGCTGTCATGCGTTCTGCCTGGGCAGCGAAGGTCAAGACGATCCGGTGTGAAAGCACAGACGGCGCCATCGCCTGGATGTCACACTTGCGAACTTGATAACTGCCATGCAACGCAGCTCGGCTCTTGGCTCCCAGAACCAGACTTTGCACCGCTCGTGGCCCTGCTCCCCAGCTGACCAGCGGCAGTAACCAATCCGGCGCGGTGCCTTCACCTGGACGTGTCTTGCGGACCAACTGAGCCGCGTAACGATACAGATGCTCGGGCACCGGTATGCGACGGACCAAGTCTTGGAAACCAACAATCTGCTCGAGGCTCAACAGCGCCTCCAGATTTGGCTGTTCCGCTCCGGTGGTAAGCCGAGCGATCTCAACTTCCTCGTCTTCGCTGGGGTAACCCAATTCAATGATCGACATGAAGCGATCCAACTGCGCCTCTGGCAGCGGATAGGTGCCCTCTTGTTCCACGGGGTTTTGCGTTGCCAAGACCATGAACGGCGCTGGCAAACGATACTCTTTGCCTAAAACAGTGACATTACCTTCTTGCATCGCCTCCAGCAAAGCCGCCTGAGTCTTGGGCGGAGCGCGGTTGATCTCGTCAGCCAAAACGATGTTTGCAAAGATCGGTCCAGCCATGAAATGAAATTCCCGGCGACCCTCCGCATTTTCTTGCAAGATATCCGTTCCCGTGATGTCCATGGGCATCAAGTCCGGAGTGAACTGAACGCGACTGAACGACAACGAGAGCGTTTCGGCAAACTTGCCCACCAGCAACGTCTTGGCCAGACCAGGCACACCCACCAGCAATGCGTTTCGCTTGGCAAAGAAACAGATCGCGAGCTCTTCAATTGCGGACGCCTGACCCACGATCACTCGCGATAGCTCTTCACGCAATTGCGCATACGTCGCATGCAAACGATCCACTGCGGCGGCATCATCGGCGTCGCCTTTCGGAATCGGTTCGGAAGAATGTATCGTTGGTGACTCAGTCATCAGAATATCGGGCAAGCAGTCAAAACTATCAATCAGAAACGGGCGCCGTCGCGTTTACAGTGGCTGGACACTCAGGTTCAGCTTGACATCTCCGGTTCCCAGCGCGGTCACGGTCACCGGGTGCACTCCCTGCTGGAGGTTGATTTCAGTGCTATACGTCTGACCAGGCTTGAACTGATAATCTGCATCGATCAGCTGTGCATCATGAATCCTGGCAAAGGCGGGGCTTGGAGTGGTCAACGTCACCTTGTATCGTCCGGTCTTAGGCGCCTTCAAGTGTCCCCGAAACGTCACTGCCCCGGGCACATCCCGAGCCACCAAGCCTTTGCTAGCGCCACTGTCTTTGACGGCCACCGAACCGGGCTGTGGAACATAGGGAAATTTGCCTGCATAGGTTTCATAGTTCCATCCCGCTGAAGCAACCCCTTCGAGTGCAGGAATCGGCTGATCATCATAAGGACGCTTGGCCGTTTCGTTGGGTCGACGCATTTGCAGAACACGATCCTTCATGCGTTCATTGAGCCGCTTCATCGCTGGCGACGCACTGGCCAGGTTGTGAAGCTCTTTGGGATCTTTGTTCACATCGTAAATTTCGAAGTCCTGATCGGCGCTGGTGATGTTGGTGCGAACACCTTTGTAGCCATCGAGCATGATGACTTGCATCTGCTTACGTTTCTTGTTGCGTTTGACAGGCTGAAAGTCTTCGTAGCGTGGTGTGCTACCACCGTTGAAGTATTCGACGTAAACCTGACCAGCACGTTGCTTGCCTTGGCCGGTCAGCGATGGAATCAACGAGACACCGTCGGCCCGCGCCGGTGCGGGCGAACCAGCAGCGTCGGCAAACGTTACCATCCAGTCATGGAATTGCGAAGGCGACTCGTTGATCGATCCCGTTTTGATTTTCCCCGGCCACCAAGCCAAGGTGCCAACACGAATACCACCTTCCCAGACATCTCGCTTGGTGCCATCGAAGGGACCATACGACTGGAAGGACTGTGGCGAGTACTGGTGGACGAACCCTTTTCGCGGCATCAAGTAAGATTCATGGTGTGGTCCATTATCACAACTGATCACAACCAACGTGTTGTCATCAATCTTCAGGTCACGCAGTGTCTGCAACAAGTCGCCAACGGTCAAATCAATCCGGCGAACCATGCTGGCAAAACGTTCTTCGACATCGTTCCAGCCTTTGCCAACCGTCTCGGGATGACGATAGCCATCGACGGTGCCCTTGGCAGTGTTGATCATTTCACCCGGCTTGCCATTCCACTGCAGACCGCCTTTGACTCCTTGTCCTTCAGGATAGGGACAGGGCGCAACTTGTAGCGCGGCGTGCGGGGTATCATAGGCGAGATACAAAAAGAACGGCTGCTCGCTGCCTGCTTCAACATGCTTGATGATCCAATCTTTACTGCGGGCAGCAAACAGGTCGGTGGTGTAACACTTGGCCAAGTCTTTGCTGACTTCTTTGTCGTTGTACCACACTTGCTTGGGTTCGCGATGCGATGCTGAACCACCGATGTCCCAAGGTTCCGCTGGATAGTGCAAGTGACCATCGCGGTGACGAACGTATCCATAAAAGCGATCGAAGCCACGCTTGGTTGGATAAGCCGGCCACATCGCAGGCGTGTAGTCATCGTCTTGTCCGTTGACCGCGCCTTGCAGGCCATACTTGCCAACCAACCAAGTTTGATAGCCAGCTGCCTTCATCACGGTGGCAAGTGTGTGGTTGTCTTCCAGAGCTTTGTCGAACTGGTTGTCGCGGACCACGGCATGACCTTGATGAACACCGGTCAGCAGTGAGGAACGACTGGGAGCACAGACCGGCGCCGGGCAATAATGCTGTCGCAACTGCATGCCCTCGGCAGCCATCTGATCCAACATGGGCGTGCGATTCTTGCGCACGTGCTTGGATTGGTTTTGATGCAGCACACCAAAATCGCCCCAGCCCATGTCATCCAACAAAATGAAAATCACATTGGGTCGTGAACCGGCAGCGGGTTCAGCGGCATTGGCGACGGAGCCAAACAGGAGCAGCAAGACAACCAAACAAGAGGGGGCTTTCATGGAGAACACTAAAGTGCGTGGAAAACAAGGTGGGCGGGGCCCCGTATTATAGCTGGAATCATCGATTCTGCGAACCAATTCAGGCGTCGGGATCGCAAGTCGATCAGGCAGATTGCCTTGTGCAGCACTCTGCAGGACGCCGCTTCGACGGGCTTAGGACCACATCTGAAAATCGCCGGTTGCCTCGAAAGCATTTTCGATGTGCTGAACGTGCGCTGGACCGGCCGAGTCATCAGGCCACCAAACGGCGACCACATCAAAACGACAAGCGTGCCCCAACAAACCGCGCCGCTTCAGGAATCGTAGCGCAGCCTGAGTGATTCGGCGCTGCTTGTGCCCATCGACTCGATCCGCCGGATGATCCTGATTGGAGCCCGTCGACGATGGATCACCGACCACAGAAGCCGGTGGCTGGCGACGCAGCGTTTTGACTTCGATAAAGATGATGGTGCGCGTTTTGCGATCGATGGCAATCAAATCGATTTCGCCTGCGTGATCCGATTCATTGACCACGATGATCCGCAGGCCTTTGCGACGCAGATAGATCGCGGCTGCTTGTTCGCCCCGTTGTCCGATCGGGGCAGAGAGATCAATGGAACCGAAACGCATTTGGTCGAGCCAATGGACCACACGCCGAATCGGAACAAGCTTTTCAAATCGGCCCACCACCCAGACCTCTTCGCCGGTTGCTGCCTACGGATCGATGCGTGCAAAGGCTCCCATGCCCGGCAATTCGCAGGGCACTTCAGTGCATACTTGGCGACACTCTGGCAGTTTGTTTCTGCTGCACAGAATCGCTGGTGGTGAGAGAGCAAAGGCGATGGCTGCGAGGCAGCCAGGCTTTAGCTGCGGCGACGTTCTTTCAAGCGAACGGCTTTACCAACGCGTTGACGCAGGAAGTAAAGCTTGGCGCGACGCACAACAGCGCTGCGTTTGACTTCGACTTTCTCGATGCGTGGGCTGTGCACGGGGAACTTGCGTTCAACACCTTCACCGGCAACGATACGGCGAACGATGAACATTTCCTTCGATCCGCTTCCGCTACGACCGATCACGGTTCCGCTGAACACCTGGATCCGCTCTTTGTTGCCTTCCAGAATTCTCAGGTGCACATCGACGGTGTCACCGATATCGAATTGAGGTGGGTTCTCTTTGAGGGCAGTCTTTTCGACCTTTTCAAGAATTGCTTGGCTCATAACTTCTCTCTTGGTATATCCAACCGTGTATTTCCAACCGTCGACTCATCGGCCGGACGACTGATCAACAATTTGTGTTTTTCAAACCATCAGCGGTCACGACAACCGCTGGCGACCTCGTTGGTCATTGACCGAGATCGTCTGTTTGTGATGCTGGCAAGTCAGTTTGCTTTTCCAGCAGGTCACTTCGACGCTGCTGGGTTCGCAACTGACTTTGCTCACTTCGCCACTTGGCGATTGCCTGGTGATTACCGCCCAACAGGACTTCGGGGACCTGATGACCGCGATACTCTCTAGGCCGAGTGTATTGTGGAAACTCCAGCAATCGATTGCCGCTACTGAAGGAATCGTCAATGTTACTGTTTTCGTCGCCCAGCACTCCCGGCAAGAGCCGGACGACGCTGTCGACGATGGTCATTGCAGCGACTTCGCCTCCATTGAGGATAAAGTCACCGATACTGACTTCGGTTGGTTGCAAGATATCAGTGACGCGTTGATCGAAGCCTTCGTACCGGCCGCACATCAGCACCAGACGGTCGCACAAGGCGAACTCTTCTGCCATCTGCTGATCAAAGCGTTTCCCTTGCGGGGTCAACATGATCACTTTGCCTGGTGAGGGGCCCATTTTCTGGACGTCTTCCACACACGGCACGGTGACATCAACTTGCAACAACATTCCAGGACCACCGCCGAAGGGTCGATCATCGACTTTTCGGTGTGGCGCTTTACCTGCCCAATCACGCATGTCGTGACGCTGGATATCGACCAAACCTTTCTTGATCGCTTTTTCCAGCAGGCTTTGCGTCAGGTAACCATCGAAGATCGCCGGAAAGAGCGTGATAACATCGAATCGCACTCCATCAATCCTCGCAATTGAAACCCGCATGCAACGCCAGGCAGCGACCGGGATGTCGCCAACCATCGCTCACCAAGGGCTGCTTACTCGGCAGCAGCTTCGGTGGTTTCTTCAGCAGCAGCTTCTTCAGCGGGTGCCTCTTCAGCAGGCGCTTCTTCAGCGACTGGAGCAGGAGCAGGCTTGGGAGGTGCTGGGGTGTACTCTTTGCGTTTACCCAATCGCTCGAGCGCTTCTTTTTGAGCGTCCAGGTGAGTGCCATCGGTGCCGTACTTTTTGATCAGAACCGCGACCTTTTCGGTGGGCTGAGCACCGACGCTTAGCCAGTGATCAATGCGCTCGCCTTTCAGCTGGGCACGTGCGTCGGTTTCAGGGACCATGGGGTCGTAAAAGCCCAACTCTTCAATCACCCGGCCGTCGCGCGGAGAACGTTGGTCCATAGCGCAGACGCGGAAGAAAGGTCGGTGGGTGCGACCCATCTTTTTCAGACGGATTCGAACAGCCATTTCAAACTCACAAAAGGGAAAACGTTTAATCTGTAAACTGGCGCGGTTGTCGCAGCCAAAAAAATCTAGTCTTGTCTCAGCGTCCCGGCCAGGGAAACTGAATCACTTGCCTTGTCGCTTTTTACGACGCTTTAGCTTTTCGCGTTCTTTACGCATCTTTGCCCGCTCGGCATTGCTCAGTCGCTTGCCAGTGGACCCTTTGGTTCGCAAGCCATCGAGGCTTCCATTACCTTGACTCATGGCGCCCTGCAGTTGCGACATCATCTTGGCTCGGTCCATCACCGAGCCACCAGCCATCGCTTGCATCATGGGCTTCATGAATTCAAACTGCTTGATCAGCTGACTGATCACAGGCGTTTGGACTCCAGCACCTTTCGCGATCCGAGATCGACGTGCAGAGTCAATGACCTTTGGATTGCGACGTTCTTCGGCGGTCATACTATTGATGGCACCGATGGTCTGACGAATCCCGCCAGCCGCTTCATCGCTCTCCAACGCATCCTTGAACTGGCCCATGCCTGGCATTAGGCCCATCATTCGGCCCATCAAGCCTGGCTTGCTGACCTTTTCCATCATGTTTTTGAAATCATCGAGCGTGAAATCGCCCGAAGCCATCTTGGCTTCTAGCTCTTCGCGTTCACGATCATCGACGATTCGGTGAGCTTCGTGCGCCGCAGCGACGATGTCACCCATTTGCAAGATTCGACTTGCCATGCCTTCGGGCCGAAACGGCTCCAAGGCATCAAAATGTTCTCCAGTACCGATGAACTTAATCGGCACCCCGGTGACGTGCTTGACGGACAACAACGCTCCACCACGAGCGTCACCATCAAGCTTGGTCATCACCACGCCATCAAGTTCCAAGGCCTTATTGAAGGCATCAGCACTGTTGACGGCATCCTGGCCGGTCATGCCGTCAACGACCAAGTAAACCTGATCGGGGCTGACCTTCTTGTCAATCTTTGCCAATTCAGCCATCAACTCTTCGTCGATGGCCAATCGTCCGGCGGTGTCGAGAATCACGACCCGCGAACCGAGCTCTTTCGCTCGAGCGACCCCATTGTTGCAAACTTCAACGGGGTTTTTATTGTCTGGTTCGGCGTAGACCGGCACGTCCAACTGCTGGCCGATCACTTTTAGCTGCTCGATCGCCGCCGGACGCTGCAAGTCAGCAGCGACCAACAAAGGCGTGACCTTTTGTTCTTTGAGCAACTGAGAAAGCTTACCGCAGGTCGTGGTTTTACCACTCCCCTGCAAACCACACATCATGATGATGGTGGGGCCTTCCGTCTTGAGGTGCAGCGATGAATCAACGGGGCCCAAAATGGCCGTCAATTCACTTTGAACAATCCCGACCAGCTCTTCCTCGGGTCGCAGACTCAGCAGGACCTTTTTGCCCAATGCACGTTCACTGACATGCTGCATGAAGTCCTGGACGACCGGGTAGCTGACGTCGGCCTCAAGCAACGAACGCTGAACAATGTCCAAACCCTCGCGCATATTGCCCTCGGTAAGCTTGCCTTTGCCGCGCAAGCTCTTAAACGCCGATTGCAATCCTTCTGAGAGGGAATCAAACACTGCCAGTATCTTTCGTTAAACGAGCACCAAGAATAAAGCCCGGTAGTTTAGAAAGCATTCGGGCCGGTTGTAAATGGACAATGGGCGTAGTTTGGCAGGTCTTTTTTGCTCCGGCACAGCCCAAACGTCGATTTACCGCCTGAAAACCCCTCTCCAAGACAAAAACAGCCCACATTAGGGGGCGAAGTCCCGCCAATTGCCAAACTTCGCCTCCCTCTCACTGACGAACTAGACCGCGCCGCTTGCCAACTCGATCGCTCATTTCAAGCTCCAGAACAGCGACCCAGCCGCTAGGCCATCAGAACCCCACAACCTGGCCAGCGCCCCAACCCCTCTAGCGGACTCGCACATCCACCCAGTCCATGCTGGCCGCATCGGCCGCCTGAAAGCCCAGCGGAGAATCCTCGAACACGACGCAGCGGTCAGGCTGCACTCCCAAACGCTCAGCCGCCAACAGGAACACATCCGGGTGAGGCTTGTGGCGCTCGGTGTGCTCGGCGGTGACCAGAGCGTCAAACCAGTCGATAATGCCCAGGTGAGTCAACTGACGGTTGACCGCCTGCAAGTCGCTGCCACTGGCGACCGCCATCGGCTTTTGCCCTCGAAAGCTTTCCGCCACCGCAACCACGCTGTCGAGCGGTTGAACCGTTTCAATCAGCGAGTGAAAGTGATCTTCTTTCTGCTTGGCCACCGCATCCGAATCGGCCTGCACCCCCTGTTGCTCGCTAAGCACCTGCACGATCCGAGCACTGGGCATGCCACCCATGGCGTAGAACGTGTCCTCAGGAAATTCGATCCCATGCTTCAGTAAGGTCTCGCGCCAGGCGACGTAGTGCACCGGCATCGAATCGGCAAGCGTGCCATCGCAATCAAAGATCAAGCCGTCGTAGGATTCGAAATCAGTTGGATTCATGAAACAGCCGCGTGGTGAAGACGAACAAAATAACGCGGGCAATATCCGCCAACCTGCCGCCAGCAGCAAGACTGAACTGTCGTGAATTCAAACAAGGGCCACTGAAAGGCCGAATGCCTGTCTGCACGCCAGATTCGAACCCCGAACCTGTCAGCGAAGTGCGCGCAAGCAAGACGCTGCCAAAAGGGGACACCAACTACTTGCCGGCGTAGATGGCAGCTTGTTCAAGCGACACGATTCCATGAAAGGCCTTGCTGAGCGCACTGACGCGTAGCGTTTTCATGCCGTCCTTGATCGCTTGCTTGCGCAGATCATTGACGGATGCATTTTCGAAGATCAGATCACGAATCGCTTCGGTGATCTCCAACATCTCATAGATTGCCACTCGACCACGCATGCCCGAACCGTTGCATTTCTGGCAACCTCGCCCGGTGTGAAAACTCGCCTTGGCAGCCTGCTCTTCGCTGATCCCCAGAGCTTTTAACTGGGACGGAGTCGCTTGAGTGGGCGTGCGACAACTCTGACACAGCCGTCGCAACAATCGCTGAGCCACAATGATGTTCAGCGCCGAGGTGATCAAGAATGGCTCAATTTCCATGTCACGCAAGCGCGAGATCGCCGAAACCGTGTCATTGGTGTGCAAGGTTGACAACACCATGTGACCGGTCAAGGCAGCCTGAAACGAAGTTCGCGCTGTTTCGGTATCGCGAATCTCACCGACCAGAACAACATCCGGGTCTTGCCGCAATGTCAGCCGCAAAATCTGAGCAAAGTCCATGTCCAGTTCACGCTGCACACTGATCTGCGTGATGCCAAAGACGTTGTACTCCACCGGATCTTCAATCGTGGTGATATTCCGCTGCATCTCATTGAGCCGATTGAGCGCCGAGTACAGCGTGGTGGTTTTGCCGCTCCCGGTCGGCCCGGTGACCAAGCACATTCCGTACGGCTGGCCGGTTGCCTGGGCCATCAACTGAGCCTCACGCGCCGTCATCCCCAATTGGGTCATATCTGATTTCAAACCGGTCGCGTCGACGACTCGCAAAACAATCTTTTCACCAAACCGAGTGGGCACACAACTGACACGATAGTCCACGCTGCGGCCATCGATGACCAAGTTCAATCGGCCTTCCTGTGGTCGACGACGTTCGGCGATGTCCAGGTCCGATAAAATCTTCACGCGTGAAGAGACTTGTGCATAGTCCGCCGCCGGACCGGCTGCAATCTGACTCAACACACCATCGACTCGCATCCGCACACGAAACGCCTGCTGATACGGCTCGAAGTGCAAGTCGGACGCGCTGGCATGAAAGGCCTTGGCAAAAATCGAATCGCAAAATGCAACGTTTTCCTGGCCCGTCTTGGAACCCTGTTGGTCTCGCGAGGATACGGGGCCCGCGTTGGATTGCCCTGCTTTGATTTCCGGAGGTTGATTCATCGTGGTCGACCAGGCGAACGGAACAGAAGAAACTTGCTGCACCAGTTTAACAGAAGCCTGCTCGCCGGTCGCGGGCCACAGACAAGGCCCCGCCAGTGAACGCCGTGGCAGCTAAACCACTGACTCAATTCGTTTCAAACTGAATTCGCGTCTGACTCGGCCTCAGGACGCCGCTTCCTGTTGCGCCAGCGTTCGACGATCAGTGTGTCGGCGAAGAGCTGCAGAACATGATAGATCAGCATGGGCAAGACGCTGACGCCGCAATCGATGGCAATCTGCAACCCAACCATCAGTGTCTTCTGACTACCCGAGATACCGACGGCGATCTGCTGGTCGCGCGGCAAACCCATTAACTTGGCGGACCCAACACCGAAACCTAACGCAATCAAATGAACGGCCAATGCAGCGATCGCCACCAGCGGCAATGAACCCAATAAGGCTTCCTCAGATTGCTCGCTGAAGATGCGGCCCTTGATGGCCCCAAAAAACACCATCACCAAAATGCCCAACTGAGCCGCCGTCGAGATTCGCTTTTTGTTGCGGTCGGCCCATTCGCCTAAGCCTCTACCGGTCAGACCGCTGCCGGTCAAACCGCCGCGCCGCATCACCTGAGCAAGCACCATCGGCAACACGACAAACAACGCCAGCTTTTTCATCTGTGCCAGCAACGGCACCTCAGCGTCAACCGCCAACGCAATCCAAACTCCCACCGGAACCACCACCACACAAGCCAGATTCGTGACCGTGGTGGCCACCATCGACACCGAATCATCACCCTCTGCTTTTCGAGTCCAGACCGAGGCCGAAGCCAGCGTACAGGGCACCAACGAGGCGACCATCAACCCGCCAAACATCGGATCCGACAAAAACAGCTGCGTCGGAAAACAAAGCATCGGAACCAAGAACATGTTGGTCATCACGGCCAAAACACTGGCCGTCGGCTGCTTTAAGCTCCGGCGAATCGCATCCGGCTTTAAGGTCACCCCCATCGCCCACATCACCGCAAACACCAACGCACTGCGCAGCCACACCTGATCGGCGACAGCCTGCATCGCAAAGGCCCCAAAGTGCCCAATTGCATAGCTCACAGCTAATGCTAGCAAAAACCAATTGCTGCGAATCCAAGCTGGCATGGGAAACGGTCTACCGTTAAACAGGGTGAACGACATAGAATCGGCAACGATCTTTGCTGACTGCGACGGATCGCAGCCAGATCGGTGAGCTTAATCGTAGCTCATAAGCGCGTCAGGTTTAACGCCAGACCGGATGAACCTCTGCCCAGGGGTCACCCAATGAGCGTCGTTTCACCCACTTCGATAGGTGCATGGATGCATGAACGAACAGAGCGAGCCGTGGCTCGGATTTTGTTCGTTTTCTGCTGCGCCCTGCCGACGTTTTTGATTCTGTCGGCAATTTTGTACCGCAGCACGCCGTGGCATCAAAATGCGGTGCTGGCCAAGTTTTCGCAGCAACTCGGTCGCGAACTGGGGCTGATTGTGAAAATGCAGCAATGCCAGCAAGTGGCCCCGGGCAAGTACATCCTGCACTCGGTCAAGCTGATCGACCCGGAAACCGAATCGCACTTGGGCAGCATTCGTCGCATCGATTATTTGCAACAAGACGACCATCTGGGAATCGTGTTGCATCAACCAGAACTGCAGTCCGCAGGCCTCCAGCGGACCTGGCACCTGATCCACGATCGGCTGATTAGCTCAGCCCAGCACACCGTGGTGCCGATCTACGTCACGGCTCAAGACCTGACGATTCGCAGCAAGCTAGGCGCGTTGCCGCTGGCTGAAGTGACTGCCAAGATCACGCCCGAGGAAAACGGCATTCGCTTGGTTGCCAGTGCCGGTCACCCAGACAAATCCGGCGAACCACTGATCCAAGCTGAATTGTTCCGCGACCGCAGCGACGACCAACCACGAACTGAGCTGACCTTGTCCACCGTTGGCACCGCCCTGCCCTGTGCCGCCATCGCCGACCACGCCAACTGGGTTCACAAGCTGGGACCGGACGCCGAGTTCTTGGGCACCCTTCGCTGCAAGCAAACCGACGATGCCTGGAAGATTGATCTCAGCGGTGCCAGAATCCAGAACATGCACCTCAGCTACCTGACCGACGAACTAGCACATCGTGTCACAGGCACTGCCACGCTTGAACTGCATCAGTTCACGCTCTTGCCGGGCCAATCGATCGACGCCAGCGGCATCATCCATGCTTCGGGAGTTCGTTTCGAGGCTCCCCTAGCACACTCCCTGGATCAATTACTGGGGCTGCAGATCGATGCCAGTCGCTGGGAACAGAATCCGGGCGGGATCGAATGCCGCTTGGCCGCAATGCATTTTGAAATCGCCGATGAACGCTTGCAACTGACAGGCATCTGCGACCGCTTTCGCGAAGGCCTGCAACCGAATGTGATCCTATTCGGGGCCGGAACAGCGTTGGCCATGACCCCAGAGAGTTCCATTCGCAGCGATCGCGTCACCGCGGTGCTGTCACCACCAAGCCGCATGCTGAACCGGTGGAACCAAGTGCTGCTACCGACCGCGCCACGAGTGCAGCTTTCGACGGCGCCAAGTGCAAGCATTCGCGGCGTACGTCCCCGTTAATCACCAGCCAGCGACAGCGTGAAACCGTCGACATCGTTACCAACGCTGCAAGCAGGCTGGCAGCGAGACTGTTGATCGATCAGGCAAGCGGTTCGACTGGCTTGGTGCTTTGGTTGGGTTTCTGCTTGGTTGCAAGCGCGTAAACCACGCCGATTCCCATCACCAGCAATTGGCTGGCCCAGAAGATACACAACCAGCGCAACATGCCTTCGCGGAATCCATACGCGTGGAATCCTAGGCCCAGTTCGTTGGTCCCAAAGAAACTCCACGCCGTGATCACGTTGCCAAAGATTGCCAGGACGGAATAGCCCAGCCCTTTGACCAGCGCTCCCCAACGAGCGTGCAGCAGCAAGGCGTTCCAAATCACGATCAGCAGTGCTCCGTTCTCTTTCGGGTCCCAGCCCCAGAAGCGTCCCCAACTATCGTCGGCCCACAGGCCACCGAGGATCGTTCCGATCGTGCTGAACAAGATGCCAAAACAAGTCGCCGCATACATGATCCGATAGATCGTTCGCGTGACTTTCTCGGGTCGGTTGAACAGCGTTGCAAAGATGTAAAAGATCCCCAGGAATCCGGCAACAAAGGTGGCAAAGTAACCGGCCGTCACAGTCACCACGTGAGTGGCCAGCCAAAACTGAGTGTCAAGCACAGCCTGCAGGACCGGCATCGTATCCCCGTCGGCCAGGCCGTAAGCCACTTGCAAGGACAGCAAGCCAGAGACCGATGCCAAGGTAATGCCGATCCCAAGTTTAAAGATCCGGTCAGCCGCCAAGCCGAAGATCACCGACAACCAACCAATGAACAACGCTGCGGAATACAGGTTGATGACCGGGGCGCGTCCGGTGATGTAAATTCGGCAGCCCAGTTCCAAGGTCTGGACCGCACAGGCGACAACCAGTATCCCAAAGACGACGTTGCGACTCGCTCGGGAACCAGTTGCCAAAAAGCCCAACGCACCGGCCAGAGCCATCGCGAACAAAGCAATCGCACAGCGGCTGGGATGTTTGTATTCCTGCCAACGTTCCAAGCTGATCTTAGAGAGATTCACGCCGGGGATGTCATACGATTGCGTCAGGGCCAACTGCTGATCAACAGCCGCATTGAAGTCAGCGTACGACGGTTCCTCTGCAAAGTAGGCTTCAACCATTTTGGTGTAGGGATTACTCCGCGACTCTTCTGGCTTCTGGCCTCCCTGCATTTCCTGGAACAGGTCCATCAAGTGCATATTGGCGTACACCTCCCAATCCAATTCCGATCCACTCTCGGCGGCGACTTTGGCATCCTTCTCGCTGGGCGGAACAATCCGAGCGACGTCGGCCACATTGTTCCGGCCCATCCTTTGTTGCAGCAAACGCAATCCGGTTGGTCCTTGCATCGCTTCGATCGGCAGCACCTGAAAGGCATTGGTCAGAGTTTCGAACTGACCGACTCGGGAGGCCAGCTCAAGTAACTTGGCTTCTTTGAAGGAGCGTTCGCCTTTGTCTTTTTGCACTGCGGCGTTGATGAGTTCCTGAACCTTTTCGCCGTTCCTGGTAATTTCGTTCAGCGAATACAACTTGCTTTTGCGCCGCTCAACGCCGATCTCCGCCTTGACTTCGTCAGCATCGATGCGGAACATTCGCAGGTCACGGATCTCCTTGGTATTTCGGCTTGATTCCAACAGCCACTGGATGGCCGACATTCTGGTTGCCCCGTTCAATCGTTCCTTCATCTCAAGCGGCGGTTCATCAAGTTTCAGCGAAGACTTATTGCTGATGGTGGTCAGAGCCATTTTGGCAAACGCATCCAACGGCATGATGCGGCCCTTGTACTGTGCTGGAACCTTGCCCGCACTGTAATAATCGAAGGACTGATCGCGTTTAGACGGCACCATCGCCTGCCAGGGCACCAGCATGTACAGCGCAATCAGCGCGGCAACACCTGCTCCGGCAACGACAGATCGAATCGGATAAACCTGCGGCTCTTCCTCACGACGCGTCTCTCTTTCGCGGCGAGAAATGAATCGCTGCAAGGTGCCAAGAAAATGGAACAGCATGCCGACAGCAATCACGCTGCAGGCGACATAGGGAATCAACCAGCCCTTGTTTTGAACCACTTGCAAGCTGGTCCACTCTTTGCCGCTAGGGAGCTTTTGGTAACTGCTTTGATAAAAGGTTTCACCACGATAACGCAAAGGATTGTTCATCCAGATTTCATCACGTCGCTCGATCTCGTTTTCCAAATCGACAATTTTGATCGTTGATCGATAGTCGCGTGGCGTTTCGGTCCCGGCATAGTTTTCCCGCTTCACGTCGTAGAGGTGAATCCAAAACGGTTTGACCTCACGACCGAATCGCAAGCCGACATCGTAAGTTTGCTGGCCCACAGTGATCGATTCAAAGAGCTCCTCTTCGACTTCACGAAGCGTCAATTCGCTCCGTTCAGTGAACTCAACGCTAAACAAGAACGTTCCTAGCGAGGACTCATCTTCCTTGTTCAACAGTTCAACGTAGGCGGCTGGAAAATTCATCTCGCTGTTCGCCCCACCACTGGTCGGACGATCCACGGCCTGACGGAACATGCCATTGCCAACGGTTGCCAGGTTTTCCTCTGGATCCGCCTTGGAGGTCACCGAGTTAGGAAAGAACTTCAGCACGCGCAGGTTGACGGGCAAGGAATCATCAACGATCGTTGTCTCGTTTTTCAGGCTATCGATCAGCCGGCTCGCTGGGACAAAGATGACATCCTCTTCGGTGTCCGAAGATTGAATGAAGGCCAAGCCGACTCGGCCTGTATCAACGGTCACGTTGGTGGATTCGCCCTCCACCAGCGAAACGCGTCGCTCTGCTTGCTGGTCTCCAAAAGCAAATTGTCCGACCATCAAGACAGCGACACCGATGTGCAACAACAAGTTGCCGCCCTGTTGTCCAAACAGAAGATGACATCCGACCATCAGAATCAAGCCGACTCCGACCCCTTTGCTGAGCTGCCAAACAATCCGCAACCCTGAATCACCGATGGCCCAATCGCCAACTAACGTCATCAGCAGCGTCGCCCCTAGAATCGCCGCGCAGGCATAGCCGATGTAGCGCATCGCACGGTGCTTGGAGGGATGCGAGACCGCCGCGATTCCAACGGCACTGATCCCCAGCGCAACCTGGCACAGCACCCAAAACTTCCCATAACTAATGGGCGGTGCACCTTGCAGGCCGGCTGCATCGTTGCCGCTTTTAACAACCAGGAATCCAACCACGAAGCCGACAATCAAAAACAAAATGCCAGCGGCCAGTTTGCCACCTTGCGCTTTGACCTTAAAACTGGTGACCTTCGCTGCAGCCAAGTTGATCAATAGCATCAGCCCAATCAAAGAACCGCCCGGAAACGGAATCCAGGTCCAGGCGCGATCACCGATCTCAAGACCGATCTTGCCGGAGTGCGGGAAGAACGATTGTGGAGCCCAATCATCAAAGTGCAACTGGGCAATCCAGGACACAAAGTAACGCTGCTTGACCTCCTCCATGTTCATTTCATCTTGGGCCAGTGTCCCGACCAAGACCAGCACCAAGGAACAGGCGAACAATGCCACCGTCCATTTCAGTGACGCCAACGCGGGAAGCCATCCCTTGACAAACCAAGCTTGCGAATCAACCGTTGCTGGTTGGGTCTCGCCAAATTCTTTTGTTGCGGTAGCCATATCGTTTACTGTCTGATGAACCAGTGAAATGTATTGTTAGCAAGCACCTGATCGCTGCGGAATCGGCTAGCGATGAGTGCCTAGAGCGGCGAGGTTGACGCGTTAGAACTTGAGCGACTTCAAGAACGCAGCAGTATTCTCTTGCTGCTCTTTGATGGTTTCCGGTGGCCCGGTCGCCTTGATGAATTTGCTTTGGCCTGTTCCCAATGGGACGATCGTTCCATCGATGGCGATTTCGGCAGACTCAGGTCCGAAAATGATAAACCGAAACGCCTCGCGACCTGAAACGGTCAATGTTTCCTTGGCGTCCAGGATGGCCTTCAATTCTTCCTCACTAGGCGCTTTCCCGAAGACTTGGCCGACCCAGCGGGAGACATTGGCCTCGAAACCGCCGCCGAGTGTCATGACCGTCAGCTCCGCCTTTCGTTCAGCAGGCCCAAACTCGAAGGCCGCTTCTCGCATACTGCGCATTTCCCCCGGCCGCCAAGAGTCGGGCTGCTCAAAGCCCAAGCTGGGATCAGGTGCACCTGAGGACGCAGGCCCAGGGGACATCGCACCTTGGCCGGAACCGGAACCCATCATCCCCTGCATAAACGGAGGCATGCTGGACGGGCCGGAACCCTCCGGAGGCGTGCCGGTAAAGTCAGCCCACACAGACTTCTGATCCTCTGCTGCTGGCGCCGCCGCAACAGCGGTCATCTCAACACCGCCAGCCCAGGGCTCTTCACCGTTTTCTAAACCGACCTGCTTGCGCCAACGATCGACGTTCAATTTAACGTACGCATCCCAATCCTCTTCGGGAGCTCCCAGAGTCGAGATCGAGAAGTCGAGTTGCTTGTCTTCAGTGTTAATATTGATGGTGGCGAATCGCATCATGCCCGGCGCGGTGCGTTTCCAGCCCTCGGGCAGCTGCTCCAACACTGGCTCTCCCGCGTCCGTAAACTTCACTTCACTGACAAAATCCTTGACCTGATCAGCAACCGTCTGCACGGCATCCTCTGGCCCCACGATTTTAAAGAACCACACTTTGTCGCCATGTGGCACCATCGCGGCAATCAGACGCTGATCACCCGGCAACAGAGCGTCGGGGAGCTGCTTGGGAATCTTCATCACGTCAATCGGCTCTGGTCCTTGATCGCATCCGCTGACCATGATCAGCAGTGGGAAGACCGCGAGAATCCCAGCAATGGCACGGAGTCGAATCGTCCACCGTGAGGGCAGACGGCGGCGCATAGAATCACTCATTGAAGAGTATCCAGAGTTATTCGAGGTGGGAGGGGAGGCGGGTTGGCCGAATCTTGTCGGCAATAGTATAGACGCGCGATAAGGTTTCCTCGTACCCACCCAGCAGGACGTAATTGTCGCACTCGTTCCCTTAAGTGGCTGTCTTCGGGCATTTGACACCGCCCAAGAAACCGTTGGGCAAGTCCTCCAGACGGGACTTCTAAGCTGGCATCTCACCGGAGCGTGCCGACAACTTGGCCAGAACTTGCCAAATCACCGGGGCTCGCCAACTCTGCGGTCACTTTGAACGCAGGCCAAGAACGCAGGCACAGAACGCCAGCACGAACAGGCTGGCATCCAACCACCCACAGACTGCCCACAGGAATCGCGAGGCAAATAAAAAACGCGGCAGATTGCCGCGTTTGAGGGTGCTTGATCGCGGCAGGGTGCCGCATGCATTGATGAAACTACTGATTCCAGTTCATCAAATCGATCAACGCCTGTGTCAGCTGATTGACTGGCTGACTGCTGCCTTCGTACATCCACATGTTTCGCAGCAAGTCGGTCATCAGCATGCCGCAGATGCACAGTGGGATCAGAGTCAACAAGAGACCGCAAACTTCCCAGGTTGAAAACGGAACTTCAAAACTTGCCGGAGCACCAACGGCCGCCGGTTCACCGACCGGGCCTGCACCATCACCGAACGAGTCCGTCGCAAAGGCTTCCTGTGGTTGCTCCTGAACAGGCTCAGCAGCGAAAGCGTCCGCTGTCACTTCTTGCGGCTGACCGAAATCCGCCATGGCAGCACCTGCAGCGGCGACACCCGCCCCGCCAAAGTCGCCACCGAAGTCAGCGTCGCCAAAAGCGTCTTCGACATCGACGATCTCGGAGTCTTCCACTTCGATGATCTGTGAACTGTCGTCATCCATATCGAAGTTCATCTCAGATGGCGAAAGCTGGAACTCTTCGTCCGCTGCGCTCCCACCATCATCCATTCCTTTGATGCTGGAACCTTTGGCGACGTTGCTGCCGTCAGAGAGTTCCGCTCCCAGGTCAAGCGCCGAGAGGCTGCTACCGGCCAAGTCCAAAGGCTCACTTTCAAGAGACAAACCGCTGTCGCTGGGGCTCATCAGGTTGATGCCACTATCACCGGCAACGGAGATATCTCCGACGCTATCAAGCATGATTTCAGCGTCATCATCGGCGATGACCAAATCATCATCGTCGGCCAGGGCGTCGTCGTTCACGTTGGGGCTCACGCCGCCTAGGCTGTCGAGTCCCGATGAGTTGAGCAAACTCTTGCTATCGCCACTGATCAAACCGCTTCCAGCTGCCTGCTCTTCGCCCAGCAAATCCAGCTCGCTCAGCACGTCTTCGCCCGAAGAGCCTTTGATAGGAGCGTCGGTTTGCCCGCTATCAAGTTGTTTCATTAATTCCAGGCTGCTGGCACCTGGAGCCGTACCGACTTCTTCACCAGAGAAGGATGCCAAGTCGAGGCTTTCCGAGTCATCGCCGATCATCAGTTCATCGCTGTCGGCGTCGGCCAGTCCCAAGTCATCATCGTTGGCTAAATTCAACGAATCCATTTCGCTGGCGACTTCCGCTTTGGCAACCGGTCCCGTGCTGCCTTCTTTGGGATCAATGGCAAGGTCAACCGAATCGTCGCTGCCAAACAAGGCAGGATCGTCTAGCGAGAGCTCTGCGGAGTCAATTTCCTTCAGCGGTTCGCTATCCAGACCGGTCAGTTGCAAATCTAAATCGTCGTTTCCACCGGCACCGCTATCGGCGATTTCATCGGCAAGGCGATCCAGATCGGCCGGGGCGAATTTCCAGCTTGATCCATCACGGAATCCACGAACAAGTCCTTGACTTCGATACTCTACCAGCTGTTCGGAGCTAATCCCTAGCTTTGCTGCGGCTTCTTCAAGAGACAGATAAGACATTGGCGCGACGCTTTGAAAAGTACAAAAGAAGGTAGCGATTGGGTCAATCGGACAATGTTGACACAGATTTGTGAGGGAAACCCCACTCTCTACCCTTTAGCTCGGCCATAGCGAACCGTTACTTAACCTCTGTCGCCATTTGGCGAATTTCCTGGGGAAGTGGCGCGGTTGCGTTGAACGTGAGGGCAAAATCTGCATCAATAGGCCGGCTCGATTTCAACTGAATCTTGCCTGACCCGTCGATATGATACACAGCGATTTGCATTTTTCTGGTGTGAATTACCGTAATTGTGTGACTTCCTGATGAACTGACTCCACTAAAAACGATCAGATCACCCGCGGAGCCCACATGAGGCGTCGAATCCTCAGTGCTTTGGGGGGTATTTGGCGGTGTTTGGCCAAAAAACGCTGGGTTCTGGGCGACCGGAACCGAATCCGCCGACTGCTGAGGCGTGTTGAAAGAGCCCGCCTGCGCAACCGGAAAACCAGCATCACCGGGCGACTGCGGCGGCGGTTCAACGCTGGGAATCACCGGCCCCATCCTGGGCTGTGCCCGCTGAGCCACCGGCATGATGACGCGAAAATCCTGATGCGGCGGCTGCCCCGGATCAGCACCGCTTTCGTCATAGGTCGCTGTATGTTGGGTCGCTGTAGGTGGGGTCGCTTTATAGGGCAATTCCACATGGTGATTGCCTCTGATCCCAGAGAGTGCCGCCGCACGCACTCTCTGAGCACGAAAGTCTGCATCGGCACCGGAATCGGCAACCGGAGTCGCAGCGGGACTGGAGTCTGCGAATTCAGGAGCCTTGGTCACGATTCGGTCCATTGACCAACTGTCATCACCGGCGTTCCCGGCGACCATCGGCCACAACATCGCGCCCACGCAGGCTGCCAAGAACACCCCGATCGCGGGACGCTTCGAGACCTTTCCCGGCAAAGATGGTAGGGAGTCACTGCGATCACAGATTTGCGGTAAACGATTCATTCGCTGCAGGTTTCCAACGAGTCACGACATGCGAGAAAAGCACTGGCTCACGAGAGCAAGCCACGCTCGGTGTGCTACCAATTTTCCAGCGCTGATCGCAAGGCAAGAAAAGCCGTCGCCAGCCTGCGAGGTCGTCGGGCGCCGTGCTTGCACGCGCCAGTAAACTGCACTCTCCCGCTGGCGGGAGAGTCGAGCCTAAGCGAGGTGAGGGTGAAGTGGTTGGCAACGCCAACCGCCAGCCACAACAACCAAATGCTCAGCAGCCGAGCAGGTCCAGCGCGCTCTGGTGCAGCAAACCATTACTGCCCACACCATCCCCGCCGCGAACGGTGGCGTTACCTTTCCAGTCTGTGAACCGACCGCCAGCCTCCTGGACGATCGGCAGCATGGCCGCGACATCCCAGGCGTTGCAAATGGGATCCACCATGATGTCGGCGCGACCGGTGGCAACCAACAGATAACCATAACCGTCACCCCAACTGCGCGAGAGACGGCAGGCCGACTGCAAGGCTTGGTAAGCCCCTGCATCACCGCGTTCATCAAAGGAATCCACTTGGCTGGTCAAGAACACGGCTTGGTCAAGTGAATCGCGCGTGGAGACCCGAGCAGCGTTCCAATCCGCTCCGGCACTGGGTTGATACCAACATCCCTGACCAAGCGCAGCGAGCAGCATTTCGCCGAGCGCTGGGATATAAATCGCCCCCGCAACGGGTTCCCCATCACATTCCAACGCCAGCAATGTCGAGTACAACGGCACGCCACAGATGAACGATTTGGTTCCATCGATGGGATCAATCACCCAGCGATACGAAGACTCTCCAGAGTGCTCGGCAAACTCTTCCCCTTGAACCGTGTCTTTGGGAAACGCCGCCGTGATCAATTCACGCGCCAGTTTTTCAGCGCCACGATCAGCGACCGTGACCGGCGAATCATCGCTCTTGGCGTCGACATGCAAACTGGGGTCACCAAACAGTGACAAAGTCGACTGACCAGCCTGCGTCACGATTTCATGGAGCGCTGTCAGTCGCCCCTCATGCTCGCTTCCCCAGGTAGCCGGTAATTGACCATTGTTTGCTTGACCATTCATGTCTTGTCTGCTTGTAAGTGACTTAAAACGGGACAAAGCCGTGGCGATTCAGCGATCACGCCCCGGATCGATCGGCAACTGATCTTGGTGTGGTTTGCCTCTGGCAATCAATCACTCGCATCAGCCGCGACATTCTCAGCGGCGACGTCTTCAGCGGGCGTTTCGCTCGAGGACGGGTCTTCGTCAACAAGGCTTTCAAATTGTCCTGGGAAGAGACTTTGGTACAGCAACATGCCCGCGCCGACAACCAACAACGAATCAGCGATATTAAAGTTCGGCCAGGTCCATTGCTCATTGATTCGCCACAGGACCCAATCCCGGACACCGCTTTTCCATTCGGGATTCATCGTCGCATCCCACCACAATCCCAAGCGATCGTAAAGGTTGCCAATGATGCCACCGCCCACCAACCCCATGGCCCAGGTCAGCCACAGTGATCGGGCGCCGCGAAACACGAACAGCCACACGATCACGCCGATGGCGGCCAGGATCGAGATCGCTGCAAACAGAGTGCCCTTGCCTGCCCCAACTCCGAACAGTGCTCCGATGTTGACGGCCGTTTCGATTCCAAAGTAGGGCTCCCAAACCCACCAGATATCTTTTTCCCCTGGCAGGCCTCGCCAGGCGAAAATGGCCTGCTTGGTGTACAGATCCAGTCCTCCACCCAGCACCGCCAAGGACAGAAAAAGCACTCCGCGCTTGAGCAACGACGGCTCAGTCCGAGAGGAGGCGTCTTGCCTCTCCGATTTGGGGGTCATCCTGTGGTTTCTTCCTTTTTCCAGTACTGCAATGAGTCCGATCTCTGGCGCTGTGGCTCCAGCAACGACGGTGCTGCGATCCCAGGCAGTCATGATCAGCGGGCCGCAAAAGAGCTGCAAGCGGCGGAAACGACATAGACTGGGGGACCAAAGACGACGCAAATGAACCGTCTAAAGTTGTCAAGCAGCGGGAAGCAAATCAAGGTGAATCGGCTTGGTTTTTACTGTGAACGGACAATTCGCCGCCCATTTGAATCCCGCCCAGGCCCCAGTTCGCAGGGCGACAGGCCCCAGTTCGCAGGGCGACAGGCCCCAGTTCGCAGGGCGACAGACCCCAGTTCGCAGGGCGACAGCGAGTCAGCGGATGTTTTTCGGGGGAAATCACGCCCCAGCGGCTCCGCAGAACGTACTTTCTTGACTGCTGGATGGACCTGCTGAGCAAGATCCGCCAATCAGATGGCGACAAAGACCACTTAACGGCCTATCCTTATGGCAGTCTGCGCGGGCTTTGCAACCGTCAAATTCGGTGATCCCATCGGGCTTCGATGAACCTACAGGGACCGATCGCCGACTTATTGAGTACAACCCGCACAGCATTCATCGCCCCGATCATCTTTCAACGGCTTGTCTAATCATGGCGTCCATAACTCAAACCGACTCTTCGATTCGCACTGATGTCGCCTTCCAGCGTTGTATCAACCCGGTGTGTGCGGCGACCTATGACACCGACGTCATGCACGCTTCATGCCCGAGGTGTGGTTCGTTGCTGGATGTGACCTACGACTGGGACCGCGCCCACGTGCCCAGTAAGCTCAGTGACTTTGAGGCCATGTGGAGCCAGCGCACCAACCCCGTGCGTTTCTCTGGTGTCTGGCGATTCCATGAGCTGTTGCCTTTCGTTCCCCAGGACCAAATCGTCACCGTTGGCGAAGGTCAAACGCTGTTGCAACAAGCCGATGGTGTAAGCAAGTTTGTTGGCCTCAATGCTGGCAACCTGCACTTGCAATACGAAGGCATGAACCCATCGGGCAGTTTCAAAGACAACGGCATGTGTGCTGCCGTCACTCATGCCAATATGCTTGGTGCCAAGCGAGCCGCGTGTGCCAGCACAGGAAACACCTCCGCTTCGCTGGCACTGTACTGTAGTGCCACACGTTTGATGAAGGCAGTGATCTTCATTGGCAGCGGGAAAATCAGCTACGGCAAACTCAGCCAAGCGTTGGACTATGGCGCCCTGACCGTGCAGATTGCCGGCGATTTCGATGATGCCATGCTTCGCGTTCGCGAAGTGGCAGAGCAGCTGGGCATCTATCTGGTCAACAGTGTCAATCCGTTTCGCTTGGAAGGCCAAAAGACCATCATGTTGCGAGTGCTGGAAGCCTTGCGTTGGGAGGTTCCGGACTGGATTGTCGTTCCCGGTGGCAACCTTGGCAACAGCAGCTCGTTCGGCAAAGCCTTCATGGAACTCAAAGAACTGGGGCTGATTGATCGTGTGCCTCGGTTGGCGATCATCAACGCCAGCGGTGCTGACACACTTTATGAATTGCATGAACGCCGTGGACTGCGATGGAACGGCGGCAACGTCAACATGGATCCGATTCGCGAATACATGGATCACATGGATCGCCATGGCATTAAAGCAGACACGTTGGCCAGCGCGATTGAAATCAATCGCCCCGTGAACCTGAAGAAGTGCTTGCGAGCGTTGGAGTTCTGCGATGGCGTGGTTCGACAAGTCAGCGACCAGGAAATCTTGGATGCCAAAGCACAGGTCGGTGCCGGCGGCTTCGGCTGCGAACCCGCTTCGGCAGCCAGTGTCGCGGGCGCAAAGATTTTACGTCGCGAAGGCGTCATCGCACCAAGTGATCGCGTCGTCTGCGTGCTAACCGGCCATGAGCTAAAAGACCCAACCGCGACAGTGGCTTATCACAGCACGGATCAAGAACTGTTCAACAAAACCTTGGGTAGCCGAGGTGTGACCAAGGCCTCTTACGCCAACAAAGCGATCTCGGTTCCTAACGAACTGGATGACATCATCAAAGCGATTCAGTTGTACGCCTAGCGATCAACGCACCAGCCTAGCTGCCAACCCCAACTGAGACCGGTTCCTGATCTTGCCTGGGCGAATCTGCGATTGGATGCTGCTTCTGTTCAAGCTGCATCTCCCTGCAGCGGTCAACGCTTGGTACATTACCAGACCTGATTCGTGCATTCTCTCGTTTGCGTTCCACCTTCCCAAGATAGTGCTGATGTCTGAATCTCTAAAAATCGCCGTTCATGGTGCTGCTGGCAGAATGGGCCGTCGCGTCGTCGCCCTGGCTTCAGCAGATCCATCCATCGACGTGATGGGCGCAATTGAGAACGATCAGAGCGCCCTGCTGGGGCAAGACGCCGGTGATCTGGCGGCGGTCGAAACGCTTGGCGTTCCCGTGTCCAGTAAATGGCCCAATGAAGCCGACGTGGTGATCGATTTCTCGCTGCCCGAAGCAATCGATCGCTGCGTTGAAAAATGCGTGGCTTACAAAACCGCGCTGGTGGTTGCCACCACTGGCATGACCGATTTACAAGTCGAACGCTTGCAGAACGCGGCCAACACGATTCCCGTGGTCTGGGCGCCAAGCATGTCCTTGGCGGTCAACCTGTCCATGAAGCTGGCACAGCAAATCACGGAAAAACTGGTCAACGTCCCGGGTGGACTGGACGTTGAAATCATCGAACGGCACCACCGCTATAAAGCCGACGCACCAAGCGGAACAGCGCTTAAGTTTGGCGACATGATCGCAGACAAACTGGGCGACGACACCATTCATGTTCACGGACGTGAAGGCCACACCGGCCAACGCAAACGCAATGAGATCGGCTACCACGCCGTTCGAGTCGGCGATAACCCCGGCGAGCACACCATCGTTTTTGGCATGCTGGGCGAACGCATTGAACTGAACGTCGCAGCCAGCAATCGTGATTGCTATGCCGCCGGTGCCATCGCGGCAGCCAAATGGCTGATCGGTCGTCCCGCCGGCATGTATGACATGTTCGACGTTCTGGAAATGTAACTCAGCGTGCGTTGACGATCATGAAATGTGACGAAGGTTACTTCTGTGAAGTCTGTGGCAAGGATGTCAGTGCGATCATTGACAGCGACTTGTACCTTCGTTTTGTCATCGGCGAACTGGATCCGGAACAGCTCCATCTCACGCCCGAGCGACATCTGCGCTGCAATCCTGTCCTGGCACAGTTCATAGAAGACCAACGTTTTGAACCGTTGATCGTCGATGGCCCCTTGGATCGCCGCACGCTGGACGCCGCCTTCGCCAGCCAACGAACAGAATTGGTCTCGCGCGGCTATCGCCGTCTGCATGAAATCCTGCAACAGGAAACAGACCTCGACATGCGTGATTACCCGCTGGCCGACGTCAGGGCAAACTATCTCCACTGACTAGCCGCCGATCTGTCATCACCGAAAATAAACCAAGCAACCGTGGCGAACGCCAAAACAGCTGATGGAAAATTCGTTGACTGCACTCTCCGCTGGCGGGAGAGTCAAGCCTAATCGAAGTGAGGGTGAAGTGGTTGGCAACGCCAACCGCAAGCCGCCACAGCGAAACCGTCGACCATTCGTTGACTGAACTCTCCCGCTGGCGGGAGAGTCGAGCCTAGGCGAGGTGAGGGGAGTGCCGGGATAAAACCGGATTGAGATAGGGAATGAAAGTGTCCTACGTAGAAAGTCTAGCCAACTGCTATGGCCTCCATCGGAGGTGCAGAGAGGGTAACCGATCTGTGCTGAGCGTCCGACAAGGGGGGAAACGCAGGCCAGCTATTGAGCTCCGAAATCTGAACTTCCGTGTGCCGACCCGGTCCCTCTATGGGGAAGGCAACACCGATGGGTTCGTCATTAGGCGAGAACCCATCGGACACGGCGGAGTCACGAGAACCTGCGCATGCGTGGAAATCTCAATCGCGAGAACCGGGAGATCCGATCGGCCACTGGCAAGTATCCAGTGCGGGCAGCGAACCGTCCAGCGGGAAAGGCTGCCATGAACGCTGATCGGAAGTCGGATGAGTCCATAGTACTGCCGACACAGGCGAACAACGCCGGAACTGAACCGGCCGCGGAGTCTGTCGAGGAAAGGGACTCAGCCAAGATGAGCACCTCGCAGCACGATCGACCCCGAACTTCGAGTCGGACCAAGCGTCGTTCTCGCGGGCTGCTGGGTGTGCGCGAAACAGCGCGGGACTGTCCTGCGTTGAAGTTCGAGAACCTGTTGCATCACATCAACGTTCCCCTGCTGCACGAGGCCTTCGATGATTTGAAGAAATCTGCCGCAGCGGGCATCGACGAGGTGACTTGGCAGCAGTACGAGCAAGACCGAGAAGCCTCGATTGAGGCTCTACACGGTCGTATTCACCGGGGTGCCTACCGAGCGAAGCCCTCCAAGAGAATCTACATTCCCAAAGCCGATGGCCGGCAACGTCCGATCGGCATCACGGCCCTGGAGGACAAGATTGTCCAAAAGGCAACCGGGTGGGTCATGCAGTGCATCTACGAACAGGATTTTCTCGGATTCAGTTATGGTGGCCGTCCTGGTCGCGGCGCTCATGATGCACTCGATGCGTTGTGTGTCGGCGTGAGCAGCAAAAAGGTGAACTGGATTCTGGACGCCGATGTGAAAGGCTTCTTTGACAACGTGGACCACCAATGGCTCATGAAGTTCATCGAGCATCGCATTAGCGACAAACGGATTCTCCGTCTGATCGGAAAATGGCTTCGAGCCGGTGTCAGCGAAGACGGTGAGTGGTCCAAGACGACGGTGGGGACTCCGCAAGGAGCGGTGATCTCGCCGCTGCTTGCGAACATCTATCTTCACTATGTGTTGGACTTGTGGATTGACCACTGGCGAAGACAGCGCGGCCGCAAGGACGTCGTTGTGGTTCGGTACGTCGACGATTTTGTGATTGGGTTTGAGAGCAAAGCTGATGCTGAAATGTGCCTGGAAGCACTCCGGGAACGTTTCGGGAAGTTCGGCCTTGAGCTTCATCCCGAAAAGACTCGCTTGCTCGAGTTTGGTCGTTATGCGATCGAGCGTCGATCTGAGCGAGGAGACGGTCGACCGGAGACGTTCGATTTTCTCGGTTTCACGCACCGCTGTGATACCAGCCCAAAGACGGGATGGTTCATGATTCGCCGCGAGACGATCGCGAGCCGGATGGCTCGTACCCTCTCGGCAATCAAGGCGGAGCTTCGTCGTCGGCGACACCAGTCAGTCGGCCAACAAGGTCGGTGGCTGGGTAGTGTGGTCCGCGGCTGGCTGGCCTACTATGCCGTCCCAGGCAATGTGAGCCGCCTACGTCGATTTCGAGACGAGGTTAGCCGACTATGGTTGCGTACGCTTTGTCGTCGCAGCCAACGGCATCGCTGGCCTTGGCCTCGCATGAAACGGTTGCTGCTGACCTACCTCCCTCACGCCAAGGTACGCCACCCGTATCCAGATCAACGATTTCGCGCCCGAATCAAGGCAGGAGCCGTATGAGACAACACTCAAGTACGGATCTGTGCGGGGGGCGGCCGGAAACGGCCGTTCCTACCGTGACTGAAGGGGTTGGCCACGCCAACCAGCCACAGCGAAACCGTCGACCATTCGTTGACTGAACTCTCCCGCTGGCGGGACAGTCGAGCCTAGGCGAGGTGAGGGTGAAGTGGTTGGCAACGCCAACCAGCCACAGCAACACCGGACAAGCGTCTCGCGCACTAAAAACAGATCGGCAACAGGCATTCCAGCTTTCTCTTGACGCCCGAAAAAAGCAGAAAGAGTCCGCATCATGGCGCTGGCATTGGGCTCTTGTCAAAAGACCACTGCTGCTAGAATCGCCTCACGGAATCGTGCTTTGTACTCGATCTCCCGCTCGTCACAACCTCTCGGGACTGCCATGCCATCGGACAGCGACACTCAACTCGAACAAGACTCGCATCCCAATGAGGCGTCCGCCGCGGATCAATCGAGCAGCGATTTGCCAGCCAATGATGACCAGGATCACGACGGACGCTCGATTTGGCACCGTGGCTTTCAGGGACTGCTGATTGCGCAGTTCTTTGGCGCGATGAACGACAATCTTCTGAAGGTGATTCTGGTCTTCAGTCTCGTCAGCGGCCACTGGACCGGCCAGCTAGGCGTCGGCTGGGTGCAAGTCTGCTTTTCGTTGCCGTTCCTGTTGATCTCCGGCGTCGGCGGGCAAATCGCTGACCGCTTCAGCAAACGCCGAGTGACGGTCTGGGTGAAAATCGCTGAAGTCCCCATTGCGATGCTCGCCGGCCTAGGGTTCTATTTGCATAGCCTGCCACTGACAGTGATTTCTCTGGTCATGCTGACCTGCCAAAGCTCCTTCTTCGGCCCAGCCAAATACGGCATGATTCCTGAACTGGTGTCGTCGCCGAACCTGAGCCGCGCCAACGGCACGATCAACATGACCACCAACATCGCGGTGATCTTGGGAACCGTGATCGCAGGATTTGCCAGTCGACATTACAACGGAACCGATGGAACTGAGGCACTGGCCTGGCTACCGGGTGTGTTGATGGTCGGGACGGCGCTGATGGGCCTGGCCGCTAGCGCGTTGATCACCCAAACCAGAAAAGGTGACGCAGACCTTGTCATCAATCCCAATCCCTTTGGGACCTACCGGCAAACGATTAAAGAAATGGCCAGCACACGTTTGCTGATGGTGATGCTCGCGTGGTCGTACTTTTATCTGTTGGCGGCGTTGGCGTTGGTGGTCCTGCCACTGTACAAAGAGATCTTGGACGCGACCGTTGGCCAAGGGATCCAAGCCGTTGGCGACGACGAAGCCAGTTTGTTGATGGCGATTCTCGGCATCGCCGTCGGCTTGGGATGTGCCTTTGCCGGCTTTGTCTCAGGGAAACGCATTGAGCCAAGACTGATCACGATCGGTGCCCTCGGGCTAACGGTGTTCTTCTTTTTACTAGGCTTTGTTGACCCCGCTCTGAACGGGGAGCAACCTTATCTGCGTGTGGCGCTTTCCAATGTGGCCGCATTCATTTTCTGTGCAGGGTTCTTTGCAGGTTTTTACATTGTCCCGCTGCAAGCGATGCTGCAAAAGTATTCGCCTGATGGCGAGCGAGGACGTTTCCTGGGGACCGCCAACGCAGCCTCGTTTGCCTTCATGGTGGCCTCAGGGTTCCTTTACGAACTGATCTACCCACTCTTTGAAGAGGCACCGCACAAGATCTTCTACGTCTGTAGTGGCTTGATGTTGGT
Organism: Stieleria bergensis; assembly: GCA_007745635.1. Classification (GTDB taxonomy): domain Bacteria; phylum Planctomycetota; class Planctomycetia; order Pirellulales; family Pirellulaceae; genus Stieleria; species Stieleria bergensis. Next base: position 1,275,845 of record CP036272.1, on the reverse strand, counting down.
GGGGATGATTTACTTCCTGTACCGTCTACGAGGCACCGGCATCCTACTAGGAACTCGCCTGCTAAGCGAAGACGACATGGAGCTTCAACAGCCACAGAAATCACGCCCTCAATAAGTGGAAACCATCCAGCACTGCGGTGCCGCCCAAGCAAACGCGGCGGACAGTACACTCTAGAGCGTTTTCAGATACTCCAAGACAGCGGCCTTCTCATCTTCATTTAGCTGATTGGGGAAATCGTGACCTTGCCGGCTTTTGCCTGACTTTCGTGTGTCGAAGTAACTGCGGCGCAGCAGCGGGTCTTGGATCGCAGCTGGCACCTGGACCAGCGTTTCTACGTTCAATCCGACCTTCTGCTGATCCATGGTCTGATCGAGCGGTCGCCACACCACGGGCCGCTGTTCAGGATGCATCACGTGCCACAGAGTGGGCACGCTGCCGTTGTGAAAGTATGGCGCACTGGCCCAAACACCATCCAGTGGCGGAGCGACATAACCGCCGGGAACGATCACCGTCTCGAGCTTCGTTTCGCGTGCGGTTTCGTTGCCAGCTGGACCATCTTTGGCGGCATCGTCTTTAGCCGAGGAACGAGCAAACCAGCTGTCAGCATAACGCTGGCGTCCCTCCGGAGTCAGGGCTTTCAATCGGACTGGATCGGTACCAACTTGATCGATCGGCACACGAAGATTTGGGTAGTCAGCATTCTGGCCATACGTTCCATGGCAATCCGCACAGGATTGATTGAACACCTTTCGACCTCGGTCAGCCAAGGGTTGGTCGATCGGCCCGTCATACTTCGGTGGCTCAATCGAACTGATGTAAGCAAACACGTCGCGAAAGTCATCTTCATGACGGTGAAAGAAGTCTGGCCCATTTTCAGGCACCAGCGAGAACTGCATCAACGCTCGATGCCCCTTTGCCGCAAAGCCATCGATGTAGATCTGGGGCTTCTTGGAAAAGTGCCACCACGGCGGGGCATCCATGTCATGATGAATGAACTTGCCTGGCAACTTGGGAATGACGTTCAAGTCTGCATCACGTCCATTGAGCAGTGCCATCCCGAACACGACCGCATTGGTCGTGCCATTATTGGTTCCCAGCGGGATGAAGATCGCTCCGAGTTCCATTGTCCCCGGCAGAATCCCCAGTCTCAACTTGACCTTGCCAATGTCTTCGGTCAACGATTGCAACGCGTAGCGATTGTTGGGAGCCCCAGGCATGACTTTGCCATACACGCTGCCGCCATGACAGGCGAAACAGTTCATCGTGAACGCCCCTCGCTGATCAACAACATACTGCAGGGGATTGAGCGAATCGTCGTTCGGTCGAACGGTCAAACCATAACGATCTAAAATCATCAAACGGCGCTGCTTGGCGCCTGCTTGCTCGGCTTTCCTTCGCAACGGTTCGGGCCAGACCGTCCACAACTGATCGAAGACCTGGGCGGTAAAATCGCCTGGCAAAACGGGTTGCTCGATTAAGAACCGATAACCACGCTCTGCGGCCTGGTTCCGTCCCGCTTCCTGCTGTTTCGGTCCTTCAGGCACAGACGTTTGATCGGCGACGACATCACCCTGCCCTGCTGGCCGAATCGGTTCCCCAATCGTCTGAGCCGCCAACGGCTGAACCTGAGCCAACAGCACCACGATGCAGATCATCGCGATCCAGGTTCTCAAGGCACCGATCGACGCACTGGTGAACTGAACACAACGAACACGGCCATTCGAGGTGGAATCACGATGGATCAGATTCATAGTGTTCACCGAATGATTAAGGAAAAAAAACTGTGAATGCCTGATCGGCCGCCAGCGAAGCGGGAGTGCATGCGAGTCACTGAAAGGTCAGCTCCACCAGAATCACTCGCTTGTCTTGATGCCAAGTGCTAAGCATTTCTCGCGGCGTCTGGGAAAGAGCCAGCCGTTTTAGTTTGTCTACGTATTGTTGTACTCCGTCAACCGAGCAACGGGCTAACAACCAAATGCGTTTTGGCGGACTTTCCTGGCGATTCCAGCGACTTTTCAACCAGGATTCATGTTCATAGACATTGAACACCTCGATCGGTTCTTGCACTCTGTAAATCCCCGTCACCGGCAGCTTCAAATACTGCTCCAAAGCCTGCGGCATTGAGCTGTTTTGAGACTGCGGTTCGCGCATGAACTGCGACTCAATCAATCCACCATCGATCCAGATCACCGACCCCGAACCGGGCTGAGCAGGTGGGGCATGTTCATCGATGATGCTGACTGCTTGACGCCACGGTTCACCGCGTCGCTGTTGAGGCCAGTAGCCCTGCCGAATCTGAGCCATCAACCCCTGATCAACCAGCGTCTTACCACACAATCCGCCCACCAGCACCGCACTCAACAAGCCGAGTCGCCAGGCAGAGCGTTTGGCTTGATGGGGATCAAACACAGCGACGGTTGCGATCAATTTGATGGCCCATCCAAAGAGCGCGGCGGTGGTCCAGATGATCAACGGAAAGGCGGCGACAAAATAGCGTTTCTGCCACAACGGCACACCGTAGTCCTTGGCCGCAATCAAGATCGCTGTGATCCCAATCGCTGCCGAAACCAATGGCAAGAGGCTCACCAAGAGCGTCTGCCAGCTGACGCGATGCGCGCTCGACCGTGCCCCCAATCGCCATCCGATCGCGCCGACCAGCAAGCTGATCACCGCAGGCGTGACCACCATCGACTGCCAATGCCAAGCCTGCAACCACTGACTCCAGGAATCCGCCGACGCAAACCCACTCCAGCGTTGCCGATGGCTCCATGCCTGCTGCATCGTCGCGCCCCCAAAACAAACCACCGATGCCACCAGCACGGCGAGGGCACAAATCAGCGGTAGACGACTGGCCGCAGTCGCCTGAGCCTCGGATGCTGGATGTGTCGCCGCGAGCCGTCCGGAAATCAGTGACAGGATAAAGAACGGTCCCATGACAGGCAGGCTGGTCGGATGCAATAAAACCGCTGCGCAAACGCTGCTGACCAACCCGAACCACCACCACTGCCGCGCTGCTCGGCAGCGACATTGCAATCCACTTGACCAACACAGCAGTGCCACAGCAGCGCACAGCATCACCCACGCATAAGGTCTTAATTCGCAACCAAAAAAGATCGCGTCTTTGTCAATCGCCAGGAAACTGCCAGCCAGCAGGCCAGTTGCAAACGAGCGTGTCGTGCGGGCAACGCTGATGGCTAGCAAGACACTGGTCAAGACGCTGGCAAGAACACTGCTCAACCGCAAAGCGATTTCAGATTCGCCGAACACGTGCAACCAGGCCCACAAACCTAGAAAGTAGCTCGGTTGTTGGTTGCCGATTGCTGCTCGAGCCGTCACTTCGCTCAGCGGCCCGACAGCGACCCAGGCGGAGTGCAATTCGTCGACCCACAGACTTTCGCCGCAGGATGCCCAGCGAAAACAGAGCGTCATTACGGCGGCTAGCCCCGCCAATGACCACAGCTGCCAAGCGGTTGGCTGAGGGCCGTCAGTCGATCCCTCTTGCCCGTGAACATGACGGGCCGAGGGGACGCGGTCGGCGGAAGAATCAGTTTGATGGCTCAAGTTGCTCGGTCAGCTAGGCTGCAAATTGGGAATGTGGGGGCCGCTGTCATCGGTGGCTTGGGTCAACAGAGCCCCAAGCATCAGCAAACGTGGCATCCTGTCGCGTCGATGGATTTGACGACGCGGCAGGATGTCGCGTCGTCGGTGACCGAACCCGCTAGGTGAATTCCTGCTCTACGCAGGCAGCGGCAGTGTACCAATTTCGCTGGCCAGCCTATCATGTCTGATTCATTGACCTGGGAATTCGCTGGCGAAATTCCCCAGCCCCTTACCTCTGCCTGACGAAATGACTCAGTCCGATTGTAATCTGATCGCGTTCTTTGACGCTCGCGATGGTTCGACCGCCGCACTCGACCAACTGCGCGAGAAACTCAGTCCGCAAGGAGACGTGGTTTCCCCCCAGGGGCGAGCACTGACCGAAGCCGTCTTTGGAGCTCCGCTCAGTCCCGTTGAGGTGGTCGAGCGGATTTGCGGTGAAGTCAAATCCCAGGGCGATCAGGCGCTGCTGCACTACAGCAAGCAGCTTGACAAGGCCGACCTGACTACCGAGCAACTGCGAGTTCCAGCGGAGGATTTAGCAGCGGCCCACGCGGCGGCTGACCCGGCACTGATCGCCACCATCGGTCGGATTCGCGACAATGTGGCAACCTTTCAAAAGGCAATCCTCCATCAAGACGTCAGCATTAGCCCGAAACCGGGCGTCACACTGACCCAGCGTTATGTACCGTTGAAACGAGTGGGCGTCTGCGTTCCCGGCGGCGCGGCGGCGTATCCTTCGACAGTTCTGATGACAGTGGTGCCAGCTCAAGTGGCTGGAGTGGATGAGATTGCCGTTGTTGCACCTCCGACCCCGTTTGGAGCCTACAACCAGGACATGCTGGCGACCTGTCACGAACTGGGCGTCACCGAGGTCTACCGCATGGGAGGCGCTCATGCGGTGGCTGCGATGGCCTATGGAACCGACTCGGTTCCCGCCGTGCAAAAAATCGTCGGCCCCGGCAATCTGTTTGTTGCCTTGGCCAAGAAGCATGTTTACGGAGTGGTTGACATCGACTCCTTTGCCGGCCCCAGTGAAGTCATCGTGATTGCTGACCACAGCGCGCGAGCGGACTTCATCGCCGCGGACCTATTGGCTCAGGCCGAACACTCCCCCGGCAGTGCCATCCTGATCACCTGGGAAGCAGACGTCATCGAAGCTGTCAAAGCAGAGCTTGGCAAGCAACTGAAGTTGCTTGATCGCAGCGATTTGACGCGCGATGCCTTAGCTGCTTTTGGAGCCCTGATCTTGGTGCGTGACAGCGAACATGCCTGCCAACTGACCGACACCTTTGCCCCCGAACACCTGCATATCCAAACCGAAAACCCTGAGCAGCAAATGGACAAGCTGCGAAACAGTGGCGCTGCATTCCTGGGCCACTACACGCCTGTGGCACTGGGAGACTACGCTGCCGGACCGAGTCACGTGTTGCCAACCGGCGGAACGTGCACCTGGGCGGCTGGACTGTGTAGCAATAGTTTCTTACGTAGCGGCAGCGTCACATCATTCCAGCAAGACGCGATGATTGAAATTGCCGAAGATGTTGAACGACTGGCGGAGAAAGAAGGCTTAACCGCTCACGCTCGCAGTGTTTCCATTCGCCGATAGCCCCGTCCCATTAAATCATCATGACTAAGATCGACCTGCGTCCAGCGCTTGCCAAGATGCTGCCTTACGCTCCCGGTGAACAACCGCCACCGGGCAAGTTCATCAAGTTAAACACCAACGAAAACCCTTACCCGCCAGCGCCGGCAGTGGTCAGTGCGTTACAAGAAGCTGCGACCGGACCACTGAATCGCTATCCCGACCCGATGGCCAACGCGTTTCGCCGGGCGGCCGCTGATGCACTCGGTCTGCCCGGACCGGAGTGGGTTTTGGCAGGCAATGGCAGCGACGACATTTTAACGATTCTGGTTCGCGGCTTTGTGGGCGAACAGGAAAAGCTGCGACTGCCGTACCCTAGCTACATTCTCTATCGGACCTTGGCGGACATCCAAGCAGCCAACTGGGAACAGATTCACTTTCTTGACGGCTGGCATCTGCCCACTCACTTCACCAACGCGGATGATGATTTGCGATTGGTGTTTTTACCGAATCCCAACAGCCCCAGTGGAACGGTCGTCGCCCCGGAACAGATCAGCGAGATCGCATCCGCCCTGCCCTGCCCTTTGGTGGTCGACGAAGCCTACGCGGACTTTGCTGACAGCAACTGTTTGGACTTGGTTCAAAAGCACGACAACCTCTTGGTCACACGAACGTTCAGCAAAGCGTACGGACTGGCTGGGATTCGCTTCGGTTTCTTGGTCGCTCAGCCCGCGCTGATCAATCGTCTGGCCAGCATAAAGGACAGTTACAACTGTGACTATCTTTCGATCGTTGCCGCTACCGCAGCGATTAGCCAACAAGATTGGCTGACAGAAGTTGTCGCCAAGCTCAAGCAGACGCGGCAGCGGATGGAACAGCGTTTGACGGAAATGGACTTTCACGTCACCCCTTCGCAAGCGAACTTTGTCTGGGCGCAGCACCCCCAGGGTCAGCACCAAGAGTTGTACGATTTTCTGAAGAAGAATCAGATCCTGGTCCGCTACATGGACTTTCCCGATTGGGGAGATGGGATCCGTATTTCCGTCGGCACCGACCAACAGATTGACGCCTGCATGATGATGATAGAACGATTCTTCCAATAGTTCGGGCAGCGTGTTGCTGGCAACCGGCTGGATCACCTGGATCGGCTAGCCGCTCCGGCAATCAGGATTCAAACTTCACTGCGTTTCTCTTACATGGCTTTCCCCGCGTCTCACTTCCCAACTCGATAGGTGATCTCATGTCACGCACTGCATCCATCCATCGCGTCACCGGTGAAACCGATATTCAGCTGTCTGTAAACGTAGACGGCAGTGGCCAGGGCCAGCGAAACTCTGGGGTTGGCTTTCTGGATCACATGCTGGATCTGCTAGCCAAGCATGCGTTGATCGATTTAGAGGTTCAGGCCAAAGGCGACCTGCACGTCGATGATCACCACACCACCGAAGACATCGGCATCGCGCTTGGTCAAGCCATTCACCAAGCGCTGGGCGACCGAGCTGGCATGCGACGCTACGGTCACTTCACCTTGCCAATGGATGAGTGCCTAGTCACATCCGCGGTGGATCTTGGTGGCCGTTATGCGTTTGAATACCATGCCCCAATCAAAGCGGATAAGATCGGCAACTTTGACAGCGAACTGATTGAACACTTTTGGCAATCCTTTGCAGCCAACAGTCACAGCAATGTGCATGTGGTGCTGCACCATGGTCGCAATAGCCATCACATCGCGGAATGCGTGTTCAAGTCACTCGCACGCTCGATTCGCATGGCCGCCGAAAGCGATCCTCGCAGTGACGCGATTCCCAGCACCAAGGGTGTGCTGTAACGGCCAGCGTTTGCCGCGTCGCTGCCACAGAGACTTAGGCGGCAAGTGGCCGGCTTTGTGACCGTTGCCAGAAACAACGTCGACTAGCGCGATGTGATCGCGTCAAGCGCGAAATCGTCATTGCGATCGTAAGGATAAAACTGGCGTGAGACCCGCTTGGCGAGGATGCCAAGATACAGTTTGCGGAATCGAGTCTCAGTGGTTTCGTTCGTGTAGACGCCCGAGTTCTGTGGATAACGAAACTCTTCAATTTCGCTCTGGAACACTTCGTTGCCGGTCTCGGTGTTGTACACGGTGGTCACGACGTTAGCGTTGCCTCGATACAGCGTGGCTCCATCTCGCAGCGATAGATCACCGACCTGGACGATCAGCACTTTATCGGCTTCCAGTTCGCGGCCCATGGCAACAAAGTCCATCGTGTCCCAGCCATTGCGGTCACGCCAATCGGCAATTTTGTCTTCACGCACGAGTTCAATGTCTTTGACTTCGGTGCCCAGCCATTGCCTGACGTTGCGGCCCAAGATTCGAGCTGAAACATCGTCGCGATAAATGCTCTCTTCCGTCAAAGCGACAACAACAACACGGGACTTTTCCAGTTCCGAACAGACGGGTTTGATTCTCGATGCACCAGTGGCATTCACGAGGTTTGCAAACAATCCCAAACAGCCTGGCTGAGTGATCAACAGCAAACCACAGAGACCGAGCGAAACGATCGAGCGAACAACAATCTGTTTTCGGCGCTGAAGGTCCATTTCAGATTGGTGATTTCGAAGGCTTACCATCAGTCCAGATTCCTGTAGCGAACAATTGCGTAATGAAATGAAAAGGAAGTCTTTGCGTGTCGGTATCACAGTTGCACTGCGGAGAGCAATAGAAATGCCCCAGAAAATCGGTTTCACGAACGATGTTTCACAAATCGGTCTCTGTGGGCTGACCGAACGGCAATCACACCTGCTGCCAAGCGACTAAAGTGCTGAAAAACCAGCACCACCGTTTGATCACCGCGTTCCGACCGGGCACTGAATCATCGATTGCAATCCCCCGTTGTGGCGTCTCAAATCAGGGGGTCAGCGGACACTGCAATTGCTCATCTTCTTTGGCAATTCCTCCCCTGTCGCCGCTTGGCTGAGAGGCCGTTAGCTACAATGAGCCTGTTAATTCCCTGCCCCAATCAACCCATGAATCCAATGAACAGCTCTTTGCGACGACGACAGTTTCTAACGGCCTGTGGCGCGGCTGGACTAGCTGGACTGGCGACGGAGAAATCAGCCAGCGCCCTTCAATCGAGCTCGCTAAAAAACTGCCCCGTCTGCGTGTTCACCAAACCCTTTAATTCACTTTCGTTCGATCAGCTCGCCAAGGCGATCGCCGAACTGGGCTTTGATGGAATCGAAGCTCCGATTCGCAAGGGTGGCCATATCGAACCCGAGCAAGCACACGAAAAGCTTCATGAATTGGTCGAAGCGTTGGACAAGCATGGCCTGAAGATCACCTTGATGACTACCAATGTGAATGACCCAGATGATCCGATGACCGAGCGGATGCTGCGCACTGCCGCAACACTGGGAATCCAACGTTACCGCATGCAATACGTTCACTACGATCAAGCCACTCCGATCAAACAGCAACTGCAACGATGGCGCAATCAATTCAAAGCCTTGGCGGCAATGAATCACGACTTTGGGATCACGGGTCTGTACCAGAACCATGCTGGCGGCAAATACATGGGCGCTGCGATTTGGGATTTGGCTGAAGTACTTGATGGTCTGCCCAAATCAGATTTAGGCATGGCGTATGACATTCGCCACGCCACTGTCGAAGGCGGAACCAGCTGGCCCATCAGCTTCCGCATGATTCGCGACCACATTGACACCATTTACGTCAAAGACTTTCAGTGGAACGGTAGCCGAGTGACCAACGTTCCCCTGGGTCAGGGACTGGTGAAACCACAGTTCTACAAACTGCTGGCGGACAGCGGCTTTGATGGCCCAATCTCATTGCATGAAGAATACTTGGACCATCGCGACCCCAAACTGGTCCCCCAGCACCTGGCGGCAATGAAACAGGATCTGGCAACGCTAAAGAGCCAGTTGAAGTGATCACCGTGCCGTCGCATCAGCCGTTTTGGCGTGCGCTACGGCTTGGTTAGCCAAACCCTCACGTTTTTTTGGGGGGGCGGCCGGTTTGCGGTGGTAGCGCGCTTGTGAATGTGCTGAGTTGCAAGGCGGCGGCACCGGTTGTCTCAATGCCGGCCGGGGAGGGTTTTGTTGTAGCGGCCTGCGGTTGGCGTTGCCAACCACTTCAGTCACGGTAGGAACGGCCGTTTCCGGCCGCCCCCCGCACAGATCCGTACTTGAGTGTTGTCTCATACGGCTCCTGCCTTGATTCGGGCGCGAAATCGTTGATCTGGATACGGGTGGCGTACCTTGGCGTGAGGGAGGTAGGTCAGCAGCAACCGTTTCATGCGAGGCCAAGGCCAGCGATGCCGTTGGCTGCGACGACAAAGCGTACGCAACCATAGTCGGCTAACCTCGTCTCGAAATCGACGTAGGCGGCTCACATTGCCTGGGACGGCATAGTAGGCCAGCCAGCCGCGGACCACACTACCCAGCCACCGACCTTGTTGGCCGACTGACTGGTGTCGCCGACGACGAAGCTCCGCCTTGATTGCCGAGAGGGTACGAGCCATCCGGCTCGCGATCGTCTCGCGGCGAATCATGAACCATCCCGTCTTTGGGCTGGTATCACAGCGGTGCGTGAAACCGAGAAAATCGAACGTCTCCGGTCGACCGTCTCCTCGCTCAGATCGACGCTCGATCGCATAACGACCAAACTCGAGCAAGCGAGTCTTTTCGGGATGAAGCTCAAGGCCGAACTTCCCGAAACGTTCCCGGAGTGCTTCCAGGCACATTTCAGCATCAGCTTTGCTCTCAAACCCAATCACAAAATCGTCGACGTACCGAACCACAACGACGTCCTTGCGGCCGCGCTGTCTTCGCCAGTGGTCAATCCACAAGTCCAACACATAGTGAAGATAGATGTTCGCAAGCAGCGGCGAGATCACCGCTCCTTGCGGAGTCCCCACCGTCGTCTTGGACCACTCACCGTCTTCGCTGACACCGGCTCGAAGCCATTTTCCGATCAGACGGAGAATCCGTTTGTCGCTAATGCGATGCTCGATGAACTTCATGAGCCATTGGTGGTCCACGTTGTCAAAGAAGCCTTTCACATCGGCGTCCAGAATCCAGTTCACCTTTTTGCTGCTCACGCCGACACACAACGCATCGAGTGCATCATGAGCGCCGCGACCAGGACGGCCACCATAACTGAATCCGAGAAAATCCTGTTCGTAGATGCACTGCATGACCCACCCGGTTGCCTTTTGGACAATCTTGTCCTCCAGGGCCGTGATGCCGATCGGACGTTGCCGGCCATCGGCTTTGGGAATGTAGATTCTCTTGGAGGGCTTCGCTCGGTAGGCACCCCGGTGAATACGACCGTGTAGAGCCTCAATCGAGGCTTCTCGGTCTTGCTCGTACTGCTGCCAAGTCACCTCGTCGATGCCCGCTGCGGCAGATTTCTTCAAATCATCGAAGGCCTCGTGCAGCAGGGGAACGTTGATGTGATGCAACAGGTTCTCGAACTTCAACGCAGGACAGTCCCGCGCTGTTTCGCGCACACCCAGCAGCCCGCGAGAACGACGCTTGGTCCGACTCGAAGTTCGGGGTCGATCGTGCTGCGAGGTGCTCATCTTGGCTGAGTCCCTTTCCTCGACAGACTCCGCGGCCGGTTCAGTTCCGGCGTTGTTCGCCTGTGTCGGCAGTACTATGGACTCATCCGACTTCCGATCAGCGTTCATGGCAGCCTTTCCCGCTGGACGGTTCGCTGCCCGCACTGGATACTTGCCAGTGGCCGATCGGATCTCCCGGTTCTCGCGATTGAGATTTCCACGCATGCGCAGGTTCTCGTGACTCCGCCGTGTCCGATGGGTTCTCGCCTAATGACGAACCCATCGGTGTTGCCTTCCCCATAGAGGGACCGGGTCGGCACACGGAAGTTCAGATTTCGGAGCTCAATAGCTGGCCTGCGTTTCCCCCCTTGTCGGACGCTCAGCACAGATCGGTTACCCTCTCTGCACCTCCGATGGAGGCCATAGCAGTTGGCTAGACTTTCTACGTAGGACACTTTCATTCCCTATCTCAATCCGGTTTTATCCCGGCACTCCCCTCACCTCGCTAACGCTCGACTCTCCCGCAAGCGGGAGAGTTCAGTCAACGGTTCTTCCTCGGACACCGCGGCAAAAAACAACCGAGTCTAACGGCCTGCGGCGGGTTCTGGCCTGCCGGAACGGTGGGTTTGTTTTGGCACGAGCCAACCCACTGCGGACAACAGAATCAAGCACCAAAGCACAGAGAACAAATAGACATTCGAAAAGAATGCAATGCTAAAGAACACCGCCACGCCCAAGAATGCTGCCGGCCTTGCTGGCAACAACCACATCCCAAACCCACAGCAGGTTTCCAAGACCACCACCGACCGGCTGTACCAAGTCGCGATCCCACGCAGTGCCTGAGCATCAAACTGATCTCGCAATCGATGAAAGACCCAGAAGTCACGATCGACAAAATAGATATCGTATAGCACGCGTCCGTCCCAGTATTCAGCAGTCCATTTGCCGACTGCGCCTCCAAGCAGCATCAACGAGCCAATCACTCGTGCCAGCAAAGCCGCTTTGCGCAGCAATAACGCAGACTGATCACGCTGAATCCGACTGGCGAACCAAAACGACCAGAGCGAACACCAAAAACTGGTCGTAAACGTCATGTCGTTGTAAGCCCCCTGATGCAACAAGATGACCAACAAGCCAGTGCTGGCAACCGCGCAGGCCAGTCTTCGAACCCTGTCGTGCGCAATCAAAATTGAAACGACAATCGCGCAGACCACCGACAGGTAAGCCCAGCGCAACACTGCTGCATCGCGCAGCCAATCGGGAAAAAACGTGTCTTCTAACAGAATCTGGCGATAGACCAAATCCATGTCGCGGAAAAACCCAACCTTCCACAACAGCGATAACAGCACGCCGACTTGCACCAGGATGAAGGCCAGCGTCACGCGCCAACGCAACGGGTCAGCCGCAGAGTTGCTGTTTTCTGATCTTGCGTCTTCAGCCACAGATCACCACTCCTGATCTGCGGGCTGGATGGTCGACGAGAGACGCTTCACTTGGTAGCGAACCCGTGGCGGGTCTTGACTGATCTCGATTGGCTCGAAGTGATAATCGGTGACAACGGCCTGCCCACGATAGGCTGTGTGCAAACGCATCCACCTGGCTTCACTCTCATGAAACAAGTTGAAACGCGCTGGAGCAAAGGTAAAACGACGAGCCGGGTAGTGATTCAAGAACCTTCGTGGCCCCCGCACGAACTCCGGCTCGGGCTTGGGATCCAGATCGACTTGGAACTCGGCCGCCAGATCGAACACTTCGATCGCCGGTTCAGGCGGCGTGGGCCGTAACCAGCGTGACTCATACTGATTGGCAAACTGATACATCTGCGGCACAACACACTGCACCGACCAGGTGGCAAACGAATCATTGGCCAAATGAAAGCGACGCATCGCGGTCTGCGCGGCGAACGCCGTCAACGGAATCGCCAGCAACCAGACGGTGACCACAACGACCAGCATCAAGAGGGACGCTAAGAGCGGATCTTGTTTGATGGAATCGATCAGAAACCGCCGGATGCGTTGCATGGATTGTGACGCTGGTATCAATTTTAGAATCAATCAAGCGGTGCGAACCGACGCGTCGACTCCCAACGCTTGGCCAGCGAATCGGCAAATCACATTTGCTCGATCATTTTCAACGCTAGCTCACGAACTTGCTGAGGGTTGGCGTTGGGATTGGCTTTTCTGGCTTGGCCAATCAGTGCGCCAACCGCTTTTGCGTTGCCGCCTTTGACATCATCGACGACTCGGGGATTCTTGCTTAACAGATCTGCGACCAGGGACTCGATTTCAGAGTCGTCAACTTGTTCAATGCCCAGATCCTTCATCGCTTGATCCATGGCAACCCCCTTGTCCAGCATGTGTTCAAACACATCCCGAGCACGGTTGTTGGCCAGTTCGCCAGCGATGATGCACTGAATCAGGGCTGCCAACTGGTCCGCAGAGATGGCAAACTGATCAACGGAGATGCCTTGCTCTTTGATGCTGCGCATGACGTCTTGCTGAACCCAACTGCTAGCCCGTTTCCCGTCTCCGCAAGCCGTCGCAACGCTGTCATAGTAAGCCAGCATTTCAGGTCCGGCGGACACGATCACATCGGCGTCATAAGCGGTGACATCGTATTGGCTTTGCAGACGCTCGCGTGCCTGTTGCGGCAATTCAGTGAACATGCTGCGTACCTTTTCCCGTTGTGCTTCGGTCAATCGCACCGGCAACAGGTCAGGGCACGGGAAGTAGCGATAGTCAGCCGATTCCTCTTTTTCACGCTGCGGATAGGTGACTTGTTTACCGTCATCCCAGCCAAAGGTTCGCTTGCCGTGCGTCTTGATGGTATGACCTTTCGTCTCCCATTCCTCGTACTGCCGATCGACTTCGTAAGCCAACGCAGCAGCGACGTTGCGGAAACTGTTCATGTTCTTAATTTCCACGATCGGTGTGGCGATGACTTCGCCATTGCGATCGATGTGCAAGTTGACGTTTGCATCGACGCGCAAGCTGCCTTCCTGCATCTCACAATCGCTGACGCCCAAATGCACCATCATCTCACGGAGCTTGGTTAGAAAGGCAACACATTGCTCGGCAGTCCGCAAATCAGGTTCACTGACGATTTCCAACAGCGGAGTCCCACAGCGATTCAAATCAATGCGACTGTCAGCGCGGCCGGCCACTTCATCATGCATGCTCTTGCCAGCATCTTCCTCAAGGTGAGCGCGAATGATGCCGATCCGGACCGTTTGATTGGCGTCAGCGGGATCTTCAATTTCCAGGAACCCGTCCGCACAAATCGGCATATCAAACTGGCTGGTCTGATAGCCCTTTGGCAAATCGGGATAGAAGTATTGCTTGCGGTCCCACTTGGTCACGGGGGGAAGGTCACAGTGCAGCGCGAGTCCGGCGAGCGCAGAGAGTTCCAGCGCCTTTTCGTTGATCACCGGCAACGCACCTGGCAGCCCCAAGCAAAGGGGACAGACATGCGTATTAGGCGGCGCACCAAACTCCGTGCTACAACCGCAAAACAGTTTACTCGCGGTCTTTAGCTGAACGTGGACTTCCAGACCGATGACCGTGGTGAAAGGATACTGGCTCATGACTTGCTGCTTGGTTCGCTTGGTCGCTGGCGATGGAAATCAGTAACAGTTTGGAAGGCCGCTGCCGCTTGGCAAAGGCGTGCTTCTTGCAATGCCGGAGCATGCAGATGAATGCCCAATGGCAGATTCAATTGATCGAATCCAGCGGGCAACGACATCGCGGGAACGCCAGCCAAGTTGGCTCCCACGGTGAATAAGTCACACAAGTACATCTGCACAGGATCATCGACTTTTTCGCCAAACTTGAAGGCGCTCGTTGGCGTCGTTGGCCCTAACAACAGATCCACGTCATTGAATGCTGCGTCATAATCGCCGCGAATCAATCGGCGTACTTTGAGCGCTTTGTTGTAGTACTCGTCGGCGTACCCTTCACTAAGAGCGTAGGTGCCAAGCATGATCCGACGCTTGACTTCATCACCAAAACCTTCCCCACGGCTTTTGCAATACATCGAAACCAAGTCATTGATTTCGTTGCCGTTGTCATCTTTAGCCCGATGCCCGTAATGTGCCCCATCAAAACGTGACAGGTTACTACTGGCTTCGCTAGGTGCGATCACGTAGTAGGTCGGCACCCAATACTTTCGGTGCGGTAAATCGATATCGATGATCTCCGCTCCCAGGTCCGTGAAGACCTTGGCGGCATCCAAGACAGCTTGTACCGCTGCGGCATCCACACCTTCGCTGTCGAGTGACTGGCGCAACAAACCGACTCGCATGCCTCGCAGATCAGCGGATTGCGTTGCGGCAAAGCAGGCTTCGGTTGGCACGTCCAGAGAGGTTGAATCACGCGGCTCGAAACCAGCAATCACATCTTGCAGCAAAGCGCAATCCTTGGCTGACCAAGCCAACGGACCGACTTGATCCAAGCTGCTGGCAAAAGCGACCAGCCCGTAACGGCTGACGCGACCGTACGTCGGCTTCAGACCCGTGATCCCGCAGAAGGCTGCGGGCTGTCGAATCGATCCACCGGTGTCGGTTCCCAAGCTCAGTGGTACCGTTCCAGCGGCGACGCAAGCGGCCGCTCCACCACTGCTGCCGCCGGGAGTCCGTTCGATGTCCCAAGGATTCTTGGTCAGCCCGAAGTAGCTGGTTTCGGTGCTGGCCCCCATGGCAAATTCGTCCATGTTGGTCTTGCCCACGATCAAGGCGTCGGCCTGACGCAGTTTTTCAACCACAGTTGCATCGTAGGGCGGACGAAAATTCTCCAGCATTCGACTGCTGCAGGTGGTGGGCATGTCCTTGGTGCAAAGAACATCTTTGACCGCCACCGGAACGCCTGCCAATGCACCCAGTGCCTCACCGGCGGCTCGCCGCTGGTCGATCTGCTGCGCCTGGGCCAAAACCGCCTCGGCGTCGACGTGCGTGTAGGCGTTATGGATCGGCTGAGAAGCCTCAATGGCAGCGATTGCCTGTTGAGCAATTTCGGTCGCGGTGAGCTGCCCCTGTTCTTGCAGGGACAGTAACTCATGTGCTGAATCCAGCATGAATCGTATTATCTCGTGGGTTGGATTCGAAAAAGAACAATCCGACCCCCAGATTATCGACCAAAGGAGCGCAATCGACTAGGCGGGAAAGGAAAGAGATTCAGGAGAGTGTCAAACGAAAAAACCTCCCTGGACGGGAGGTTCATCGCGTAGAGATTGGACACACCAGTGAATCGGTCGCAGGCGTCAAGCGGTCGGCAGGGGGCGATCCCAGTGACGAGGCATCCAAATGCAGCCGAATGCCGCTGCTACTTGTCCTTGTTACGCTTTTTTTCCAGCTTCAAAACCGGTGGCAGCGGCTCGTCGGCGGGGACCAACACCATTGAAATGGTGTTGACGCAGTGACGGGTGTTTTTCTCGGTCAACTGCTCGCCCTCGAAAACGTGCCCCAGGTGGCCGTCACAGTTGGCGCAAACGATTTCAACTCGGTAGCCATCGGCGTCCAGATGTCGCTTGACGGCACCGTCGATTTCGTCATCAAAGCTCGGCCAACCGCAGTGACTCTTGAATTTGTCGGTACTGTAATACAGCTTGGCATTGCACTGGCGACAGACGTAAGTGCCTTTATCCGTTGTATTGGTGTACCCGCCATTGCTACGTGGTTGCGTGCCTTTGCGTTTCAAGACATAGGCTGCGGCTTGGCTGAGCGGGTTGTACTTGTCGACCCACTTCACTTCCTGCTTTTTGGTGTGGTCGATTTTTTCCGTTTTCTTATCGCTCACTGATTTTGCATCCTGATTGGTGGATTCACTGGATTCGTCATCGGGCTGCTCGCTGGGTGCTGCAACAAGCGTCAGACCGTCTAGCTCTAACGGCGTTGCAGAAAGCTTTTCATCAACTCCAATGAACCAACCCAACGCGGCGATGGCCGCAATGCCGCAGCCCCAACGTGCCCCATGACCGAAGATTGACCGCGGGCGTTTGATCGTTGCAAAGAAACGACTCATCGTACAGAACCTCTTTTCGATTTGTATTTGATTCGTTGAAACGGACAGTTCTCGTGGCAAAGGCTTGGCAATTCGGTCAGACAGACATCCGCCAAAACCTGGCCATTTATTCGTGTTCGGATTGTTGGGTGTGCCGGGCGTAAAGGGCATCACCAATCAATCGATAAAAGAACAGCATCACTCCCATCATACCAAGCAAGGCAAGGAATAGCCAAATCAACAGACTCGCCATCACCCCTAAGGTGGGAATAAACCATTCGCCAACCATTATCGGCCAAGCCAAAATGGTCAGCAATGTGGCAACGCATAGGTAAGGCCCAAACGGCAAGGGCTTATTGCCAACCAAAACCAAATGCACCAACACCACTAACAAGGCAGCAAACGGCGAGAGAAAAAAGGCCATCGTGGCGC
The DNA here is from genome assembly GCA_007745635.1 of Stieleria bergensis. Lineage (GTDB taxonomy): Bacteria > Planctomycetota > Planctomycetia > Pirellulales > Pirellulaceae > Stieleria > Stieleria bergensis. Next base: position 1,258,679 of record CP036272.1, on the reverse strand, counting down.
CCTGCCAACCAATAAACGCCCCAATCATCGCCATCAGTGTCACATCGCCAAACCCCATCGCTTCCTTTCGCAAGGAAAGACTGCCGACGATGCGAATCAACCAAACGATCCCCCCTCCGACCGCTAATCCGATCAAGGAATTTAGTAATCCAAGCCAATGTCGATTGCCGGGACCGAGGGAATACACATAACTGATCCCGATCAAACCGGCCACCCAAATGCCCAGCAATCGCTTCCACGCGCTGCGACGCACCAACGAGGCCATGAAGTAAGCCACCGCTTTCAACCAGCCATGCCGCAAAATCACACGACGATTGCTGAGTGCAAAGCACCACATTGTCCAAATGCCCATCGCCACTCGCAGTCCGCGTGCTGACCACCAACTTGGATCCGGAGCGTAAGGCAAAGTAAACCAAGTCAGGTCAACGGTTTTCGACGTTCCGTCTGGGAACGAAACATAAACCACTGGAATGAACAGTTCCCACCAAATCGCCGCACAGACCAAGGCAATGATCGTGCCGGGCACCGTCAAGATGTCGGGGATCGTATATTCGTCAAAATCGATAAACGTCGCCGCCACCATCAGCAGCAATAAGATCAGATGAAAGGCGTAGATACCGCTCATCAGGGCTTCCAGCCTGGCCAGGCTGGCCGGAGCGCGCAACTCTTCGGGAACCAGCATCCCGCTCACAACATACCAGTCATAGAGCAGCGGCAATGAGACCGCCAAAGCGACTTCGATCAGCAGCGGCCGAATCCAAAATCCCTTGCCGTGCACGGAAACTTGACGCCGCAGTGCCAACCAACCGAGCACGGGCACATAGTCCATCCATCGCTTGGGCCCGGCTTTCTCATCAGCGGGGCCCCAGGGCCCAATTGGCCGCGGAAAGTAACAGCGCCGATAAATCAGGTGGTTCGCCACCGCCCCCATCAGCAAACCAAGCACAGCCAGCAGCCCATAACGAACGGCAATCGGCAAACTGATCCAAGCGTCAATCAAAGCACTGTCCAAGAATGATCTAGCGGTCGGGGAATAGTGCTAGTTTAGCACGCCCAAACTCATTGGCAGAACCATCAGGGCTGCTGGTACCAAACCACACCCAAATTCTGACGTTCTTCACAGGTCATGACGTCTAGCTTGCCATCCCCATTCAAATCCACCAGCTCCATCCGATCAAATTTAACAGCAGCCGTTGGATCAATCACCGACCAACTGGCTGGTTGACCAGCCGTCACAGCGTCACGAATCCAGATCCCTGGAGCCGACTTTTGTTGACCAGCCGCTGTATTGAAGGTCATGACCACACGACCATCAGGAAAGGCCTCGATGGCCTTGCCATTGACAATGCCGCTGGGATGCGTGATCGAGTCAACACGCCAGTCTTCGCCAAGCTCGGTTGCCGTCGCATCGAGCGAAGCCTCACCGCGCAAAGCAATCAGACAACGCTGCCGGTTGGCGGTTAGAAACATCACTTCCCTGCCCTGCCCGGCAATCGGAAATTCGGTCCACACGCTGGTGGTCAGATTCAGCTGGCTGAGTTCCGCTGGCTGTTTCAACCACCCGGCTCTGGACTGGGAGCCTTTGCGATCGCTAAAAACGATGTCCAACCGGCCATCGCGATCCATATCCACCGCTCGCAGCGACATCACCCACCCGGCATCCCGCAGCCGAATCACCTGCCAAGCCGACAAGTCGCGTGCGGTTGCTGCCTGAGCATCACTCGGCGACAACAGCAACGTGATCGAAGCCTTTGCATCCTTGGACGCAACAACGATCGCCGTGCGGCCATCGATCTTGCCCAACGGCATGGCAAACATCCAACGCTGGCCATCAAGCGCATCAAAGGCCGCTGTGGACCATCGATTGCGGTCAAGCAACTCGGTCTCGTGACGCGTGTCCTTGGTGTTGTTCCAGTGAACCAAGACTTGCCGCCTGCCGCCTTCATGACAACTGACCACGTCCAGCCTGCCATCACCGTCAACATCGATCGGCACCGCGTCTTCTGGAGAGGCCGCTTTCGCAATCGTCACTGCAGGCCAAGGCCTGTCAGCTTGATCGGGTCCTGGATTGACGTACAAACGCACCAACCCAGACTCTTCCCAACCAGTGGTCACGTCAGGCAAACCGTCACCATTAAAGTCCCCTAAGCGAACCCCATCGGCACCGCGAAAGGAATCGTCGAGACAGTGTCGCTGCCAAGGCTCAGCCGCCATCACCGGCAAGACAAACAAGAGGGACAGAGACGCGAGCGGAGTCCAGAAGAGCAACAAGCGAGCCATGACAAGGTTCCCTATTTCGGATCAGCCGCATGGGCGCTAGCCGCGGTTTCTTTCTCAGCAACACCCTTCCGCCTCGCGGAAGGTTCGGCCGTTTTGTGGTCGTGGCGTGATGATCACTCTGCAGATTTGCAAGCCGCGATCATCGATTGTTTCAATGGCCGGCCGGGAAGGGGTTTATTTGCAATCGGTTTGCTGTTGGCATTGCCAACAGCTCCCACTCTCACCTGGCTGAGGCTCGACTCTCCCGCCAGCGGGAGAGTTCGGTCAACAAATCATCTGCCACGGTGGCGTTAGCGGTTTCTACTTACCGGTTAGATGGCGAACGGCCAAGATGCCTTCGATGGATGACAAGGGCTCCAGGGCCGCCGGATCGACGCTGCCGTCGAGATCAATGATCGTGTAGGCATAGTCGCCACGAGACTTGTTCACCAGCTCGGCAATGTTCAAGCCGGCGTTGGCCAGGGCGGTACTGATCTGACCGACCATGTTGGGAACATTCTTGTGCGCCAGCGTGACTCGGTCACCCGAACCTCGCGGTGCCACGACTTCGGGGAAGTTGACTGAGTTTCGCACGATGCCATCTTCCAAGAATTCCTTGATCTGATCGGCAACCATGATGGCACAGTTCTCTTCGGCTTCGCCAGTCGAAGCGCCCAAGTGTGGGAACGAAATCACTTTGGGGTGGTTCAGCAGTGCACCGTTGGGAAAGTCGATGACATACCCCGACAGTTTGCCGGAATCCAGCGCCGCCAGGACGGCTTCGTCATCACAGATCCCACCGCGTGCCAAGTTCACGATCACTGCGCCATCGTTCATCGATTCGATGCGCTCTTTGCTGACCAATCCCTTGGTTGGCTCGATCAAGGGAACGTGAACGGTCACGGCGTCACATTGGCTGAACAAGTGATCCAGGCTGACGGCCTGTTCGATGTTCCGCGACAGACGCCAAGCATTTTCGACACTGATCAATGGATCATAACCGACGACTTTCATGCCCAATGCGCTGGCGGCGTTGGCAACTCGCAAACCAATCGCCCCCAGACCGATCACGCCCAAGGTCTTGGAATGAATTTCACGCCCCACGTAGTTCTTCTTGCCAGATTCAACGGCGGTTGAAATCGTGGCGTCATCGCCTTCCAGGGTCTGAGCGAATTGCATCGCAGGAAAGATGTTCCGCGACGCCATCAACAGCCCAGCCAACACCAATTCCTTGACCGCGTTGGCGTTGGCACCAGGTGCGTTAAAAACGGGGACACCCCTCTCGCTCATCTTGTCAACTGGAATGTTATTGACACCTGCACCGGCGCGACCAATGGCTTTGACGGTTTCAGGAATCTCCATCTCATGCATTTTGAACGAACGCAACAGAACGGCATCCGGCTGACTGGATTCGGAGCTAATTTCGTAGCTTTCGCGAGGAAGCCGTGAGAGTCCTTTGACGGAGATATTGTTGAGCGTCAGGATTCTGTACATCGCCAAAAAAATTGGGTTGAAAAGGAAGGGAAGGATCAAACAGGCAAAGAGATGCGTGGCAAGGACTAGGCGTTTTTGCTGGCAAAATCGTTCATCAGTTGGGCCAGCGCCTTGGCACCTTCAAGTGGCATCGCGTTGTAAACGCTTGCACGAATGCCGCCGACACTGCGGTGACCTTTCAGGGCGACCAAGTCATTGGCGGCAGCTTCGGCGATGAAGGCCGCTTGCAAGTCATCATTTGGCAACGTAAAGGTCACATTCATCAGCGAGCGACAATCTGGCTTGGCGTGCCCGGTGTAGAAACCGCCTGATTGATCGATCGCATCGTAGAGCAAGCTGGACTTCTGACGGTTCAGCTTTTCGATGGCTTCTAATCCACCGATGTCATCCTGCAACCAGCGAGCGACTTTCCCCAGCACCCAGATCGCAAAGGTGGGTGGCGTGTTCCATTCTGAATCAGCATCAGCGTGATTCTTGTACTGCAGGTACCCTGGCAAGGTTTTGCTGCCTCGATCCAGCAGGTCGCGGCGAATGACGACAACGGTCACGCCAGCCGGGCCGGCATTCTTTTGAGCACAGGCATACATCAAACCATACTTGTTGATGTCAACCGGCTTGTGCATGAAGTCGCTCGAAGCATCACAAACCAGTGGCACTCCGGCCGGGCAAGCGGGCTCATCTTGAAACTGCACACCTTGAATGGTTTCGTTGTTGCAGAAGTACAAGTACGCTGAATCATCGCTGACGCTGTAGTCACCACTGCCTGGGACATGGTTGAAATTGCTTTCCGCAGCGTCATAAACGACGTTCACGTCGCCTTCTTTTTTGGCCTCAGCGATCGCTTTCTTGCCCCAAACGCCAGTTTGAATGTAGGCCGCTGACTTGCCGCTGCCAGCAAGCAGGTTGGCAGGAATCATCGAAAACTGAAGCGCCGCACCGCCTTGCAGAAACAAGACGGCATAATCGTCACTGATGCCCATCAGCGAACGAACCGTGTTCTCGGCGTCGTGCAAGATGTCGATGAAGACCTTGTCGCGATGACTCATTTCCAGCAGCGAACAACGCGATCCTGGCAAACACATCATTTCGTCGCGAACCTGTTCCAAGACAGAAACAGGTAACACTGCGGGGCCGGCCGAAAAGTTGTACGCACGTTGCGTGGTCACTGCGCTGCTCATCGCTTTACTGCATCATTAATGAAGGAAAGAAACTCCCATTCCGCAGCGGCGCGTCAGCTCCTGAACCCAGAGGGGCAGAACGACCGCCATGACTGCGGGCCAGGATTCTAAGTCGGAAACGTCAGATTCGGAAGGAGCAGCAGCAATCATCCTACGGATTGTCCGAATCCGGACCAAATCCGAAGGCATCCAACCACTGATCGACCTCCTCGGGACTGTCAATTCGCGGTTTTTGCCCGCGCTGAACTCGGTCACCTGCAGAGGCAGAATCCGAGCCTGATTCCTGCTGCGATCCGTTGCCCGAGCCCCTCGATTGACGCGCCGCCTCGCGGGGAATCGGCACCGCTAACCCAATCTGGCCGTCAAGCAATCGATCCAACCATGGCTGTGAATCATAGAAACGAGCCCCACGAGCCTTGGCAGCACGCTGAATGCGATGGTCCGATGACACCACCGTCAGCCGCTTGGGCGTGTGATGCTCCCGAATGAGCTCGATCAATAAGTCATCCGCCGAGGCATAACCCACCGAAAATCGGACGTCGATGCCGTGGTGAGCATAGCGCTGCGGGCGATCCTTGGGAGGATTGGCGGCGTCGAAAATGACCGCGGTCTGCTGACACAACCAGTCGCCTAAAGGGTCGACCAGATCTCGCAATAAACCCTCACGATTGCGTTGCAACCAACGCGGATCGGGACGCCTGGATGCCGCACCCGAGCGGAGCCCCGGTTGTGAGAGATTGTAGCCATCAATGAGTAACAGTTTTGGCTTCACCGGTGACCTGTGCTTTGGAGTTGACGGGCCAACAAGCTGAGTTCACCCCTGAGCCGCTCGACGGTCGAACCAACCACTAGTCCAATTCACTGCGGACATTCACTTTCACTTCGCCCTGCTGCGACGATTGATAGAAGTGGTAACCCAAAATCAAAACCGATGCCGAGAGCAGCACCACAGCCAGCGGGAGCTTCCAACCGCTCTCGCCAAGCGAAAGATTAGCGATGAAGGATGACCCAGACTTCGCTTTCTTGAACTTGGCCGGCTTCGATTTCTTTGTCCGAGGCTTGGATTTCTTTGCGTCAGGCTTGGTCGCCGAGCCAGTCGCCTGCTTTGAAGGGGCGGGAGCATCGCTGCCGCCAGCGGCGGTCACAAGTGTGTCGCCAAACTCCTGATCTCCCTCGATCTCACCAAACAGATCCTGGCCTCCAGCAGCCTTGCCAGCGTCATTGCCCGCAGCCTCTTCGGACTCAGGCTGGAACTTATCACGAATCGCCGAGTAACGTGCATCCTGCTCCGCTTGGTCTTCGCCATCTAAGAACGAGGCGACGTCGAATTGCTCAAACGACTGAGGAGTCTCGCGATCATCGGCTTGCTCGGTGTTCTCGCTGTTGCTCTGGTCTTGAGCTGGCGGTTGCTCCGCAGGATCAGCGGCAAAGGCCAAGCGAAATTCAACTTTGCCGACTCGCAGCAAATCATCGTTCCGCAACACGACCCAGCGATGCGGTTTGATTTGTTTATCGTTGACGAAGGTCCCGCCAGTGCTTTCCAGATCCATCACTCCGATCCCGTCACTGTTGTGCAACAGCAAGCAATGGCGACGGCTCACCGAGCGACTCTTGGGACGGATCTGGCATTCAGGATGCCTGCCCACCAAGTAGTAACCAACCTGGAGCGGCGCAGCCGTACCAGCCCGGCTTCCCTGGGTCATGATCAATTCGACGGGCATCGAAGAACGTTGAAGCACTGAAGGATTTAACTATTTAAATGGGCGATTGAGTCTGACGGACAGCGTCTTCTAAACCAGGCATCATGATTGATCTGCCAAGCAAGCAAAATGCAGATTCTTGAAAAATCGTTCGCTGATCGCTGCTTTCAGTTTGCGTATCTTAACACGATCAATGAAATCTGACGACACCTGACAACAAACCAGCCCAAAGGAAGGGCCCCAAAGCCACCCCACAAAGTCCTCCTGCGATCTTGCTGCTGACACTCATTCTGCCAACACTTTGTTACCGCAGAGAGGCAAAATTCATGAAGATCACGCCAGATCAGGTCACTCGCCTGGCGGCCAGCCGACCATCGACTGGGAGAGCCTCTAATTTTCAACAACGATGACCTGGCGTCCATTGCCCTCCGTCGACTTCAATTGCGTGCGACTCTTTTCCTCGCGAGTCAGCTGATAGACGGTCACTCCAACAACCACCACAAGCGCCAGAACCGCAACCGCCAACCCGATGCCCAGCAAAATGTTTTGCTGGGCGTCCTGGGAACGCGTTTGTCTGGCTGGGGGAGCCGCAGGTGCATTTGGCATGCCGCCAGCAAACGTCGCTGAGGTCGGCGTCTGAAATTGAGGCTGCGGCATAGCCTGTCCGTTAACCGCAGGCCCCGACCCAGACGCCAACCCCAGTGGAACCGCAGGCGCCGATCCCGGGGCAGCCCCCGGTGATGAACCCGGTGATGAACCCGGTCCAGAAACGGGGACACCCAAGGCTTCCATCGGTGGCAAACGATCGAAATCAATCTCCATGGGCTCGGCATACATCGACGCGCCAGCTTCTCGCAGCGGACCGCTATCGTCGATCGATGCCGTGAAGCTAGAAGAATCATCCGCAAAGGCTGTGTTGGTCGAATCGCCAACCGGGCGATTGGCAAGCTCGCCTCGTGAATCACTGAACCCCGAGAGACGCTTCATTTGCGACAGCAATTCAGCGGCACTGGCCGGTCGATCCTCGGCACGTTTGCTCATCATCCGCTGAATCAAGGCACTGATGGACGGCGGACAATCGGACCGCAACTCTTTGACCAGTGGAACCTTCGCCGTCTGATGCTTCGCCAAACGCTGAGCCACAGAAGTACCGGTATACGGAGTCTTGCCGGTCAACAGAAAATACCAGGTGCATCCAAGTGAATAGATGTCCGACCGTGCATCGGCTGACTGACTGTTCACGGCCTGTTCCGGAGCAATGAAGTCGGCGGTGCCGGTCAACCGATTCGGCGTATCATTGCCATCGGCCGAATAGCCGATCCGAGCCAGTCCCATGTCGCTGACCTTGATCACGCCATCGGAGCGCAACATTAAGTTGCTAGGCTTGATGTCTCGGTGAATGATGCCGCGCTGATGAGCATGAACCAAAGCCTCGGTGGTCTGAATCATCGCATCCAAAGACTCGGCTGCAGACATCACACCGTCTTTTGCGACAGCGCGATGCAGGTCATGCCCCTCGATATATTCCATCACGATGAACAGCTTGCCATCAGACTCGGAAAAGTCGAAGGCCTGCACAATATTCGCATGCTCTAGTTTTGCGCTCGCCCGGGCTTCTTCTTTAAACCGAGCAATCCGACGCGGGTCGCGCGATGCTTCAGCAGGCAGAATCTTCAGCGCCATCTGGCGACTCATCACTTCATGCTTTGCCAAAAACACAACGCCCATGCCGCCCTTGCCTAGCGGCCGCAAGAGACGATAGTTCCCCAAATGAAAACCACGTGACTTGCCAGAAAGCAGTTTGCGGGACTGCCAACGAGTGAGCAAATCAGCGCCCACCAAACCCTCGGCCAAACGTTCCGGAGAAAACAAGTTCCCCCGCACACCATCAGCCATCAGTGAAACGACCACCTTTTTAATTTCATTGATGCTCACCAACTCGGCGTGAATCACCCGGCGCACGAACTCCTTCGTCGCATCGTCTAAGATCGGTTCGGTGGCGTTGGTCGTCATTAACTTGCGGCTTCCTTAATTCACACACACGTTCAGTGGCATCACTTTCGGTGGCGGGCCCTATTATTAAGTACAGACCTGCCCACATCGTTAAGATCCCGTGTAGACAGCGTGTTCATTTGCCGTAGAAGCGATGGCAGCAGGTTTCGCCCAACCGTCTGGCGCGTTGACGCAGTTTGGCGGGGCAAACAACCACCCCCACGACGGTTGGTCACAGACGTTTTGGCGTTCGCAACGCCCCTTCAGCAACAACCTCCCGCTTGCGGGAGCGGTTTGCGGTGGTGGTTTGCGGTGGTGGCGCGCTGATGGATGCGAAGATTTGCAAGTCGGAGGCTTCGCTTGTCTCAAGGCCGGCCGGGGAGGGTTTCGTTGTGGCTGGTTGGCGGTTGGCGTTGCCAACCACTTCACACTCACCTCGCTTAGGCTCGACTCTCCCGCAAGCGGGAGAGTGCAGTCAACGAATTCTCCCATCAGCAACACTGCTTGTCTCAATGCCGGCCGGGGAGGGTTTCGCTGTGGCTGCTTGCGGTTGGCGTTGCCAACCACTTCACACTCACCTCGCTTAGGCTCGACTCTCCCGCAAGCGGGAGAGTTCAGTCAACGAATTCTCCCATCAGCAAAACCGGTTGTCTCAAGGCCGGCCGGGGAGGGTTTCGCTGTGGCTGCTTGCGGTTGGCGTTGCCAACCACTTCACACTCACCTCGCTAACGCTCGACTCTCCCGCAAGCGGGAGAGTTCAGTCAACGAATTCTCCCATCAGCAACACCGATTGCCTCAATGGCTGGCGGCTCACGGGGACGCCGGTCCTATTTGGATTCAATCGTGGCAGCAAAACCGGGTAGGTAATACACTTCCTTGAGAAACAAACCCTGCGGCGGCGCAGTCTGGCCGGCGTAGATTCGGTTTTTCAGAGACAACACCTCTTCGACCCAGCTCGCTGGATGCTTGCCAAAGCCAACTTCCACCAGCGTGCCAGTGATGTTGCGTACCATGTTGTACAGAAATCCGTCGGCTTCCACTTCAATGGCCAGGTGACCATTGCGTTCATAGTCATCCTCCACAATGACTTGGCAGTCGCGCACATCACGAACGCTGGTTTTTCGTTTTGCCCCAGTCGATTCGAAGCTTGAAAAATCACGATGCCCAATCACCATCGCAGCCGCCTGCTTCATCGCCTCGATGTCCACGTGCTGCCGAACGCGCCAGCGATAGCGGTGCTCAAACGGATCGCGTTGGCCACGAACCTGCAATTGGTAACGATAGCGTTTGCCTTGGGCATCACGAATGGCATGAAAGTCATCATCTGCGGCATCAACGCGTTTGACAACAATGGTGTCAGGCAAGCGCGAATTGATCGCTCGCATCAACGCGGTTTCGTCGGCCTTCCAAGCTGGCATTCGCAGGCTTGCGACCTGCCCGAGGGCATGAACGCCAGCATCGGTACGACCGCTACCGGTCACCGTGACCTTTTGCCCGGTCGCTTGCCGAGTTGCCAGTTGCAACGTGCCTTGAATGGTGGGCTGATCTGGCTGAACTTGCCAGCCAGCGTATTCAGTGCCATCGTAAGCGATCGTCAGGGCAAAGGTGCGTTGCAATGATTCAACTCGATCGATCAAGCAGAAGCCACAGAGGACTGTAGAAGTTCAGCGATTTGCACGGCATTGGTCGCGGCCCCTTTTCTTAGGTTATCGCTAACGCACCAGAAGGCAATCCCATGCCCATTACCACTGATGTCTGCGCGAATCCGGCCAACAAACACATCGTCCTTGCCGACGCAGTCCTTGGGCATTGGATACTGTTTGCGATCGAGGTCATCGACAACGGTGATGCCCGGAGCCGCATTGAACAGCTCAATGGCTTTTTCGACGCTGATCGGTTCTTCGGTTTCCACCAAGATTGATTCGCTGTGTCCGGTCATCACAGGCACTCGAACAGCGGTGGGACAAACTTGAATGTCTTCATCACCGAGGATCTTACGAGTTTCGTACACCATTTTCATTTCTTCGCTGGTGTAGCCTTGATGCTTTTCGCCGCCGATCTGTGGGATCAGGTTGAAACCGATCGGATACTGGAAGGTTTCCGGTTGATTGGCGCCGCCATCGAGGTGCGCTCGGACGCTTGATTCCAATTCAACGTTCCCCGCCAAGCCTGCACCGCTAGTGGCTTGATAGGTGCTGACGACCACTCGTTTCACTCGGCAGGCTTGATGCAGGGGAGCCAGTGCAACAACCATCTGCGTGGTGCTACAGTTGGGACTGGCCAGAATGCCTTGGTGTCCGGCGATGGCCTGAGGATTGACTTCGGGAATGATTAGCGGGACGGTAGGGTCCATCCGCCAGAAACCACTTTCATCGACAACGACGGCGCCTTCTTTGACGGCATAGGGGGCGAAATCTGCCGAGACTTCATCGGGCGTGCTGGCGATCACCAAGTCCACGTCCTGAAACGCCCCCGGTGCGAGCAATTCGATCTTCACCGTCTGGTCTTTGACCTGAACCTCGCGTCCCACACTCCGCTGGGATGCTAACAGTTTGATCCGTTTGTAGGGAAAATCTCGGTCAGCCAATTGATCCAAAACGATGCGTCCAACAGCACCGGTAGCACCGACAACAGCAAGAGTCTCAAACACGATTCAGGGGGTGGGTTAGAGGGTGACGATCGAAATGCAGACACAATCTATCGGTCAAAGGTTCTAATCAGAAACCCCTTGATTTCCAATGGCTGATCCCCAAGAACCCCTGGCGTGGGCCCCTCGGCGGATGAAAAATCCTCACTTCTCCTCGATTTGTTTGATCGCGGCGGGCAAGCCGGGGTCGACGGGACCGAGCGCCGAACGTCCATCTTTCAAGCGAGATTCGACATCTCTTTGGACATCCCGGTCCTGTGGTTGCCAGAACTTGGTGATCGTCGATCGGTCGAGCGGGCGGTAGGATCGAAACAAACGAAACCCCACTCCTCGGGCCGGATCACTGGTCAACCACCAAGGGCTCTGAGGAAAGCAAGGGTCGTTGTCTTTCCACTGATCACTGGACGCCAATCGCGAGGCGCTGCGCAAATGCTGGGGAGCCATCTCCCAGCTGCCACCACGGACAACGCAGGGCGACGAAGCGGTGGGCCAAGACACCAATTCCGTGGCGTTGATGCTCGGTTTCGCTGCGACGCCCGCGTAACCCTCGGCGGTGTACGCGTTGACGGTCCACTCCGCGACATTGCCGTGCATGTCATGCAGACCAAACCCATTGGCTAACTTGGTTCCAACTTGACCATAGCCATCTTCGCTATTGTCAAAGTACCAGGCATAGTCGTCGATCTTGTCTATGCCGTCTCCCCAACTGAACGCGGTCTGGGTTCCCGCGCGAGCGGCATATTCCCATTCCGCTTCGGTGGGCAAACGGTATTGCTGGCCCGTCAACAGACTCAGCCACTTGGTGAATTGCTGAGCCGCATACTGAGTCATGGTCACTGCGGGCTGTTGGTCATCGTCGCCAGCCGCGAAGGTAAGATTGACCGAGTACAAGATGGTCGGCGCTGTGACGACGTCAACTTGATTGCGTTCATTTATCTCGCGCTGACGCTTGAATTCAAATTGCTTGAAGGAGTCGTACAGCTGCATGTACTGCTTGTACACACCCCAAGTCACTTCAGTCTTTGCGACCCACATCGGATCAACCTTGACGCGCACCTGCGGCCCTTCGTCCCCTTTCCTGTTGGCCTCTCCATCCGGGCTACCGAACAAAAACGATCCACCAGGAACGGGAACCATTTCAATCGTTCGCTCCGTCCCCGGCACGCGAAACTGATACGGCACCATGAACCGATTCTCAGCAACCTTCACTGCAGGTCCGCTGGCTGGCTTGACGGACGAGAGACCTGGAGGCATTGCTTCGGCATGCAAGCAAGAGCAGTGAACGCCAACGCTGACCAGCACGCACGACGCAAGCAACCGCAAGATGGATTGAACCAACATCGAGACCTCCGAGAGATAGAAGACAACAGAACGGGGAATCCACTCAGTTTCCCCCAAAAAGTGCTTCACGCATTTTAGTGGCTTCTGGCGACAGAAGTGGTCCGAATCAAGGCGTCTAATGTGACGCAGATTCGTCAAACGAGTCGAAGCGGCATCTTACCGCTTTCTCAGTCGCCACGCTCGCCACAGCAGGGAGATCACTTGCTGCGACATGATTGATCACGCTTCTACCGCCTGGCGAGGAGTGGCTGCCGGAAAGCTTCTGTGTTCCACCGTCTGGCGATCACTTGAAGCCTCTGCAGGCTGGCGACAGCAGTGGGGCTGAATTCCTTTCGTCCTTCGCTGTAAAAAACTTTCTAGCCACCAGCCACCAGCCACCAGCCACCAGCCACCAGCCACTCGCCACCAGCCACTCCAATGCACGAAGAACCAAAAACAGAGAGCCTTTGCAAAACATCTTGTTTGCAAAGGCTCTGTGTGAGTTGCAGTGGCACTGCGTGAGTTGCAGTGTCTTGCGGAACAAAACGAGGCTCAAGCGCCTGGTCTATTTGATAGCCGCTGGCAATTCGGGATCAACCAATCCCATTCCGCCACGACCTCCATCAATCCGGGACTTCACATCCAACAAGGTGTCTTCAGCTTGTGGTTCCCAGAACTTGGTGATCGTGTCTTTGGCCAATGGCTTGTACGAACGGAAGATGCGGAAGCCAACCCCACGTGATGGATCACTGGTGAACCACCAGGGGCTTCGGGGATAGTTTGGATCGTCAGCTTTCCACTCTTCGTCATCCGATGCCAAGCGCGAGGCACTTCGCAAGTCTTCCGGATCAAATTCCCAAGTACCACCACGCAGGACGCACGGCGATGGCGAGGAAGGCCAAACCACCATTTCCGTTGCGTTAATGCCTTGCTTGTCAGCAAAGTCTGCGTAGCCATTTTCGGTGTAAGCATTCACAGTCCACTCGGCGACGTTCCCGTGCATGTCGTGCAAACCAAATGCGTTGGGCTTCTTGGTCCCCACCTTTCCCTGGCCTTCATCACTGTTGTCAAAGTGCCACGCGTAGTCGTCGATCGCGCCTGCGTCATCGCCCCAGCTGTAGGCCGTCGTGGTGCCAGCACGAGCGGCGTATTCCCATTCAGCTTCGGTTGGCAGGCGGTACTGTTGACCGCTGACCAGGCTGAGCCACTTGGTGAATTGCTGAGCTGAGTACTGCGTCATGGTCACGGCGGGTTGACTATCTTCTTCGCCGTACTCGTAGGTGAATGTTGGCTCATACAATTCGGTCGGCGCGGTGATTGCATCGACTTTGTTTGCATCGGTGACCGAACGCTTCCCGGACGATTCAAACTCTTTGAAGATTCCGTACAAGGCCATGAATTCCTTGTACAGTGCCCAATTGACTTCCGTCTTGGCAACCCACATTGGATCAACGGTGACACGTACTTGAGGCCCTTCGTCTTCTTGACGATCGGCTTCGGTTTCGGGGCTACCGATCATGAACTCTCCGCCGGGCACGGGGATCATTTCCACGACCTGCTCTGTGCCTGGCACGCGAAAATCGTAGGGCACCATGTAAAGGTTTTCGTCCACTTTGATGGAAGGACCTTCAGCGGGCTTTTCCTTGGCCAGTCCAGGTGCAAGCTCAGCCGCCGAAACGAGGCAGTTTGAACCAGCCAAACAGAATGCACAAACGGCTATTAAGGCGGCCAACAGTGTGATTGGTTTCATTTTCACGGCGTCTATCTCAAGTCATATTCGAAGGCAACAGCCACCTGAAGTGGCAGGCAGGTTGAGAGCTCGCAATCAGCCTCTGGTCGGCGAGAGCACCCTGCTAACAGTGATTCTGAATCACGGAAGTATAGAGCAGTCCCACGGTGATTTCGATTGTCAATCAGTTAGAAACGCTGGCAATTTCGCCACAGCACAGGCAAGACCCCACCCCGCAAGTCATTTGAGTCACGATCAAGACGGCTGAGTGACACAGGCTGCATCAATTGGTGTGCGAGGAACCACCCAAGCCGTCGTCGAAACAGCACGACCGGGGCACGCATCCGCCGCAATGGCAATGGGGCGAGTTGCCAAAGAGGCTATCGAAAGTCCAGCGCCGGAGGACGGGTTCCCAGTAACACCGAAAAATTCATGGACTGGCCGCTGCGGACGATGGACACTTCGATTTTCGTTCCCGCCATGGCATTCCCCACCACTTGGATCAAATGAACCACCGAACGAATTGCCTCGCCATCGACGTGCGTGATGATGTCATCAACTTGCAATCCAGCCAGAGCAGCAGGTGAATCCGTACCGACCACCGAGCCAACCAGAGCGCCTCGCAGCAGATGGCTCTTGCTGGTCAATTGCTGATCGGGAACCTCCAGCAAAGTGACTCCCAAATGCCCGCGCAACACCTTGCCTTTGGCTCGCAGTTGATCGTAAACACGATGCGCGATTTCACTAGGAATCGCAAAGCTAACGCCTTGGTATGTGTCACCGATGATGGCAGTGTTGATGCCAATCAAACTGCCGGCCGCATCGACCAGCGGACCACCGCTGTTGCCAGGATTGACGGCAACGTCGCTTTGCATGAAATCTTGGTATTGATCGTCCGCTCGGACCACCCGATGCTTGCCGCTTAAAACGCCAAAGGTGACCGTGCTGTTCAAGCCAAAGGGACTGCCGATGGCCCAGACTGGCGACCCGATCCCAACGGCCTCGCTATCACCCCAGCGAATGGGAATCAAATGATCGGCATCAACCTTTAAAAGCGCCAAGTCCGTCCCGGGATCGGTCCCGATCACATCAGCGTTACAGCGACGCCCATCACTCAGGGTGACCTCAATGACCTGGCTGCCCATCACCACATGGCGATTGGTCAACAGATAACCATCGGTGTCCACGACCACTCCACTGCCCTGATCTGAAATCAAGATCGAAGGTGCACCGGACGAGTTCCTGGACAACTGGGTCAGCTTGCCAACGTCCTGGCGCTGCACATCAATGTGCACGACACTGGGACCGGCCACATCACTGACCATTTGGTAAGCATGACTCAGAGAATCCAATGAGACATCGCGGAGCGAGGCAGACGCGACTTCGTGCTGGGCTCGCAATTGTCCACGCCGGAACGCGTGCGTCACCGACTCCACAATTCCAGGCAATGCAAATTTTGCCGCGACCAGCAAGACAGCCACGGTCACCACCATGATCATCGCTTGCCGCAAGGATTCGATCAGAGCACCTCGCGAGGCTTGTTGGATTCGCCGAGACTGCTGAGCACTGTGATTTGACTTGGCCTTTGCAGGCGAGTCGCTCAATTCGGGAGCTTGCTGTGGCTGATCCTGCGTGAGCTCCACTTGATCAGACGAAGCGTCAGCGGGCGGATCGTTTTGTGATGCAGACGACTCAGGCAGCTCTGACAAGACAGGCAGCTCTGACAAGACAGGCGGTCTGATCGATTGCGGACCATCGATTCGCAGGTCGGGCGACAAGGCCTCCCGCTGTTGCTGGGGCATCGGCTGAAATCCAGTTTCCACGACCACTTCATCGTTGCCCGTGAGCGACGTTCGCTCGGGCTGAGACGTTGAAGGGTTTTGAAAAGGAAACTGAGGCATCTTTTCGCAATCAAAAAAGGAATGGAAAAGCGAACGCTTTGAGGGCATCAACACGCTTTGGACGATCTATCGGTCCAGTGCAACCACCCGAGTACGGAAATCATTGTACGAGTTATCATTCTAGTAATGGCAACTAAATTTCCACATTTTTCTACCGTTTTGCCGAGCAGAACACGCAAAATCGGAGCCCAAAACGTTGATTGGCGCGGTTTAGGCGGGGATCGGCGATGCCGGTCGCTCAGGGGCTGGCTGCGTGCCAGACCCGATGTGGGGCGGCGACAAAAGCTCAGACCTGCTGCTAAAATCAGTGGCCGTGGAATCAATCATTCGCGATCCGACCGGCGATCGCGGTCATTCCCACCGCCATGGTGCTGCGAATACAATCGCACGTCATCGATTTTGCCTGCCCCTTTCTCAAAGCATTGCTCACATGGTTTCTCATTCTCAGCGTGACCTCACCTCGGCTCGTGAAACGATCTATCAGGCGATTTCCGCGATTCGCATGATCGACCCTCACACGCACATCAATCCGCACGCCCCAGCCTCAACAACGCTGGCTGACATTCTGGGCTACCACTATTACACCGAACTGGTTCATTCCGCTGGCATGCCGCGCCTGGAAATCGAAGAGCCCAATATCGGTCCGCAGGAACTCGTGCGTCGACTGGTGTTTGGTTTAGAGAACATTAGCAACACCGCCAACTATGGCTGGCTGATCGATCTCTGCCAGACCTTCTTTGGCTTTGAAGACGATCAAATCACCAGCAACAACTGGGAAGCACTGTACGACGCGGCCGAGACCAAAATGTCATCGCCAAATTGGTCCCAGCAGATCCTTGACCAAAGCAACGTCGAGGCAGTGTTTTTGACCAACGACTTCGACGATGAATTGGAAGGTTTCGATACCAACACCTATATCCCCTGCTTGCGAACCGACGACTTGGTCTTTCATTTGGCCAAACCCGAAGTCCGTCGGCGGCTGGAATCATGTAGCGGCGTGTCGCTCAACGGTTCGCTCAGCAGCCTGCGAGACGCCTTGCGACAACGCTTTGAGCACTTTGTGGCCCACGGAGCGCGAGCCTGCGCAATTTCGCTGCCGCCCACCTTTGCTCCCACTCACATCAGCGATGCAGAAGCGGCGGCGGCACTGGACCAAGTGCTCAAAAATGGCCTGAACAGCAACGCCTCCAGTGTTGAAACGCTTTCTCAGTTCGTCTTCTGGACACTGGCCCAATTGTGCAGCCAATTCCGACTGCCATTTGACTTGATGATCGGCGTCAATCGCGGCGTGTACCCCGCTGGCGTCTTTCAGGGACAGGACCTTTACGATAGCCGCGTGTCACTGATTCAGTACCGCGAACTGTTCAACGCCTTTCCCAGCGTCAAGTTTCCAGTCTCGGTTCTCGCCAGTGTGACCAACCAAGAACTGGTCAGCTACAGCTGGATCTTTCCCAACGTGATCACCAACGGTCACTGGTGGTACAGCAACACGCCCTCGTTCATCCAACGCGACCTGACAGCCCGCCTGGAAGCCGTTCCACGCAGCAAGCAAATCGGTTATTACAGCGACGCTTATAAATTAGAATTCGTCCTGCCCAAATTCGACATGTATCGCCGCATCCTCTCGGGCGTTTTGGCAGAGCAATTCGTCGGCGAGAATGGCTGGAGCGAAGAACGTGCGATTGAACTGGGGCATCAAGTACTGCGTGGCAACGTCGATCGCCTGTTTCAGCAGCCTCAAGGGGAACCGGGCAACTGGTCCGAAGCCGCAGAAGTCCCTGACGTGAACGCCTATGTTGCCACCGCCAGCACCGAACCACCAGAGGAACTCGACCCGGTGCCAAGCGACAACGAAATCGACACGGCGGGCCTGCCGGACGTTCAACTGACCGGCCGCGCTGTCGATGATGTCCTGGCAATGGAAACCGAGGACGAACCACTGGACGTCGGCAACATTGTCGGCGAAGTCCCCGCAGACCCCAGTGGACCAGACACACCCGGATCGCAGATTCAAATGCTGACCGGTGACGGAGAATTTACTCCTGACCAAGACTCGATGCGTCTCAAGCCTGATCCAATGACTGGCGAACTGCAGTTCCCGATCGACGAATCAAAGCCCAAGAAGCCAAGCGAATGACAGCGTGAATGAGGAGCACCAACAACGGCGCATGCGAGCATGCGCCGTTTGCAGCCTGTGGCGTGCTGAATGAACCAGCGCCGCTGACAACACCTGGCAGAGCAACCTCTGGCGAAGGCCCGTGCTGCAGATGACAGCAGCTCTACGCTCGGCTGGCCCGAAACCGCATGTGGAACACCTACGGCGGGCGGCGTCCGGCGGGCGGCGTTCGGCGGGCGGGCCGGACGTTTCTTCGGGGCACCTGATCGGGGACAGCTTTGAAGGTCTTAGAGCCCGGCAGTGCAGAAGCCGAAAATCCACGTGATTGCGGATTAACGGTGCGATGCCATGTCAATGGTGCGTGCAAGCACGACACCCTACGAACCGAGTTGACTCAGCAGCGTTTACTCGGCAGCGATTCGGTTGATCGCGTTAAGCATGGCCAAGATCGTGCTTTCGACACTGTCGGTGCTGACGCCGACGCCGCGATACAGGCGGCCCTTGTGCTCAACTTCTAGATTGACTTCACCAATGGCATCTCGGCCCAAGGTTGCACTGCGAACCCGATAGTCCTTGCAAATCACCTCAACACCGGTGATTTGCTCGACAGCCCAAAACGCGGCATCAATGGGGCCGTCACCCTGCGCCACAACGGCAGAGGTTTCCTGTCCACCGTTGCCCAGAGTAAGCTTCACGCTGGGTGTCTTGCCCATCGCACTGGTGACTTCGTAATCAACCAAAGTCCACGCTTGAGTGTCACTGGTACTGATCTGTTGTTGGATCAGAGCCATGATGTCACCATCGTAGATCTCTTTCTTTTTATCGGCCAAGATTTTGAACTGTTCGAAGACATTCTTCAGTTCGTCACCGGCCAGTTCAACGCCCAGCGTCTTAGCGCGATCGGCCAACGCGGCGCGTCCACTGTGCTTGCCCAGGACCAAATCGGTCTTCGCCATGCCAACTTCTTCGGGTGACATGATTTCATAGGTGCTGCGTTCCTTCAGCATGCCATCTTGGTGAATGCCTGATTCGTGTGCAAAGGCATTGCGTCCCACAATGGCTTTGTTGCGCTGCACACTGATGCCGGTGACTTTGCTAACCAGGCGACTCGTTGGCACCAATCGTTTGCTATCGATGCTGGTGTGGCAACGATAGAAGTCTCCGCGCGTCTTCATCGCCATCACGACTTCTTCCAACGCCGCGTTGCCAGCTCGTTCGCCGATCCCATTGATCGTGCACTCAATCTGCCCGGCACCTGCCGCGACCGCGGACATGCTGTTGGCAACGGCCAAGCCCAAGTCATCGTGGCAGTGCGTGCTTAAGATGGCCTTGTCCATGTTGGGCACTCGATTGCGCAGCATGTCAAAGATTTGATAAATCTCTTGCGGCGTGACGTATCCAACGGTGTCAGGAACATTGATCGTCGTGGCCCCCGCATCGATCGCCGCTTCAACAACCCGGCAAAGGAAGTCGTGCTCGGTACGACAGGCATCTTCGGGCGAAAACTCGACGTCTTCGCAGCGGCTCACGGCCAGCTTGACGCCTTCGACTGCTCGCTTGACGATTTCATCCGGCGTCATTCGCAGCTTGAACTCGCGGTGAATCGCACTGGTGGCCAAGAAGACGTGGATGCGAGACTTCTCGGCTGGCTCAACCGCATCGGCGGCACGCAGAATGTCCTTTTCACTACAACGGGCGAGACCACAGATGGTCGATCCCTTGATCGCACGCGCAATCTGCTGAACGGCCTCAAAGTCGCCCGGTGAAGCAATCGGGAACCCGGCCTCAATGATGTCCACACCAAGTTTCTCGAGTGCGTAAGCCACTTCCAGCTTTTCGGCGAGGTTCATGCTGGCCCCTGGTGATTGCTCACCGTCACGCAGCGTGGTGTCAAAAATCCGAATATGACGCGATTCATTGGACGCGTCAGCCGCAGCGGGTTTGCTGTCAGCATTGGCTGTTTGCTGTGGTTCCATGTCAATGTCCTGCCGGACGGGTAAAGGAATACTGGAAGTGAAAACGATACGTTAGAAACGAAACGATGTGGGTCAATGCGACGACGGGTAAACGACCGGTAACAAACACAAAAAAACCCGAGCCTCAGGGAAGACTCGGGTTTTTGCGTTTGTTCGGTTGGTCGGCCGCGTTAGCAGCCCGTCAAGCGATGCGTAGAAACCCTCGTCTTCCCGCTGGCTAGCAATGGAAGGAGTAGGAGAATTTCGTTTCGAAGTCGCAACGCTTGGTTCATGTCAACAGCCTAGATCAAAAGCCCGCAAATCGTCAAGCGGGTTTCGCACTTTGCATCAAGAATCTTGCGATGGCGGCATGCACGCCAAGCCCTTGCCAACGCCCAAGACCACCCATCACTCAACCGACACTGCAAGCATCGATCAGGTTCGCCCGAACCCCGGACGCATCGGAGCCGCGAACCAGGAAGGTTAACGATCCACGGCAGAACAGCCCCACAATCGACGTGACGCAGAATAGATAAGACGCAAAACCCACGCTCACACCATCGAGCTGAAGCTGCCAGTCGGCATGCTCATTCAGCCAGCGCCTGCACCGGCTGGGACCTGGCGACTTGCTGGCCGCGGGGACCTTCTTCGTTTCGTAACTCTTCACGCAACTCTTGTTCACTCATCATCAAGTCTTGCTGATGCTGCCACCAAGCGATGCCATAGTCTGCCGCTGCCAACATCAACAGCGTTAGCCCAAACCAGACACCACACTCCAGCACGAGTTGAAAGATCGTGGCGGCGATCTCGACCAGTGGCAAACCACCCAGCATGGCAAGCTGCTGCAGTTTGCCTTGGATCATCAAACCGGCAACGGCCAACATCACCAGTAACTTGAATCCAGCCAATGCCACAGCGAACAAACGTCGCGCCGAAAACATCAAACGCAAACCCGCTAATGGAGACACTCGCTGCCAAGATGGTTGTAACTTTGCTGGCGTAAACATCGGACCGGTTTGCAACACACTCAAACAAACCGACCCCAGCATCATCGCTAACGCCAAGGGGACCAGCATCATCAATCCCGAAAAGGCCGCGGCAATCAACAGCTGATAAATGGCTTCACCGTCGGCGCGGATCATCGCTGGCGATTGTGTCACTTGCCGAATGCTGGCACTGGCTCGATCCGCAATCTCTGGCGCGACAAACCATAGCATCAGCGTGAGCGCCAACAGGCCACCGGCTGACACCAATTCCTTGGACTTGGCAACTCGTCCTTGAGCACGAGCCTGCTGGCGACGCTTCGGTGTTGGTAAATGAACTTTATCTGACATGTTGCGAGATCAATAAAGCCCCAACCGAGAAAGCGTGTCAGCCACCTGAACCTGAAAGATCATGCCAGCCGCACCCACGGTCAATGCTAAGATCGCCAGGCCACCTAAAACATTCAGGTTAATTCCGATCGCCAACAAGTTCAGCTGTGGCAGCGAACGACTGATCAAGGAAACAACCAAGTTGCCGATCAACACGACTGCGATCACCGGTGCAGCAACGCGCAAGCCCGATTCGATTCCGATCGCCAAATGGTCCCAAACCAACTCCGCCAACTCAGCCGTTGATGGCACCACCGTCGGCGGCATCCGCTGAAAACTCATCAGCAAACCATCCAGCAATAATCGATGCGCCCCAACAGCAAACAAGATGGCAACAATCAATAGCCCTAACAACTGAGACATCTGTGGAACGGACTGGCCTTCACTGGGCGAAGCGGCTTGCGCTAACTGCATGCCCATCACCGAAGCAATCAATTCACCCGCCATCAAGATGCCGCAATAGAGCAACTGGATCGTGCCTCCGATCACCAAGCCAAACATCAGCTCGCGCGCACAGGCGATCAATCCGTCGACCACCCCTGATGGCACTGGCTGCCCGGTTCCATGAGCGATCGTGCTGGGTGCGACAATCAACGCAATCGCCATCACCAAAACCAAACGGAATCGCATCGGCAATAAAGCCGTAAAACAGGGCACCGCGAGAACCGTTCCAGTGATCCGAGCGATGATCAAGACGAATACCACCAACGAATCCACCGCATAGGCATTCACCCCTGGCAACCAATTGGACCAATTAGAATCCAACCCCGCAGGCAACCAAGATGCAATGGATTCAAACACGCGCGATCACTGACCCGAATGATGTTTGGAAGAACGAGAACCCTAATAAGGTTCGACACCCGACATGGTCTGCCAAAACTGCATCACCTGAGAAAACATCCAAGGCAAACAAACTAGCAACACCATCACGCTGGCAAGTAACTTGGGCACAAAGGAAATTGCTTGATCCTGAATCTGAAACAGAGACTGCAACAGCCCCGTCAGCAATCCCATCAACACGCCAACAATCAATATCGGCGCGGCAATCATGGCAGCAAGCAGCAACGCTTGCTGACACATTTCAATCGCAGTGTCTGCATCGATGTGAGTCAACTGATCGGCCCAAAACTGTTTAACAACATCCCAACCACTTGATGCCAGCCATCAACCAAGACGAACAACAGCAGTTTCAATGGCAACGACACCATTGCCGGTGGCAACATGAACATGCCCATCGACGTCGTCACACTGGCAACCACCAAGTCGACGACCAATAATGGTAAAAAGATCGTAAAGCCCATCAGGAACGCGACTTTCAACTCGCTGATGACAAAGGCCGGCAAGAGCACTTGCATCGGCACCTCAGCGAAGGACTCCAACGCCGCGCCCTCCGGATAGGCGTGGCGGTAAAACAAAAAGACATCCGCGCGATTATCGGCCGCGGCGATCTGCGCCGCCATGAACTGACGAATCGGCAACGCGCCAGCATCATAGGCTTGCCCCAACGTCATGCCACTTTCGTCTTGACGATAGGGCTCGATCGCGTCGTCATACACACGCGTCCAAACCGGCGTCATCACAAGCAAGGTCATGAACAGCGACAGACTGGTCAGCACTTGAGTCGGCGGTAATGTCTGCAGCCCAATCGCCTGCCGCACCAACGACAACACGACCATGATGCGAATGTAACTGGTCGTCATCAAAAGCACCGCTGGAGCCAAGCTAACGACCGACAACAACAGCACCGCTCGCAAACTGCTGCCAATGTTCTCCGGAGCCGCAATCGAACCCTCGCCACCGGCGATTGACTCAATCATCTGCCCCGCGCTTGAAACGCCTTGATCGTCCGAGATCGCATTCTGCAAGCCAGGAGAGATCGCCTCGTCCTGCAATGGCTCGCCCGCGACCAATGTCTGCGCGTGCGCTGACATCGGCAAAACGCCGACACAAATGGCAAAGACGAACAGGAAAACAGAACGCAACACGTTGAACCGCTAAGACAAAGGTGTTTGGGCAAGCTGCATTGATTGCTAGCAAATGCCCAAGCAAATAACGGAGGCCTGTCGGCCTCTCAGCGGGATGACTTTAGAAAAAATGCCGTCGAAAACGATAGATGAGTTTTAAAATGGATTGCCGCGTCAGACCACGAGCGTCTCGCCGCCCCTGACACCCCCAACGGGCGTCTCCCCCTGCTTTACCCTGCCCTGCCCGTTCTCTCCAGCACCGCGCAAAAAAAGACAGCATGCAACCCAGAAGTCGCATGCTGCCTTGTTTGGTTTGGAAAATCAGCCTTTTCGTCGCTGCTCGAGCGATCACTCAATCAATGCCGGAGTTGTAAACGCAGCGCTGATGCTGTGTGAGGTGTCTGACAAATCGTGATTCGGTCTCAAGTCGCCATCATAAAGATAGGTCTTTTTAATTTCGACAAACGTGCGTCCGTTGCCGCGAAACTCACTATTAACCACTTGAACAACGCCCCAATCCACGATTCGAAATTCTGTGCCGCCACCATGGCCGGCCAGGTCGTCGTAGATCGGAATCAGTCGAGTCTGACCATGCACGTCGGCGACTGCGTGTCGCATCCCGCCGGAAAGCCCGGTGTCACCGTTGACGTAAAAGTCCAGATCACCGTCGATGTACTCGTCGGTGGGAATTCGACTTTCGCCGTTCAACGCATCTAAATCGTCTTGATACAGCCCACCACGAATTTGGTCGCTCAAGTCACGGGTACTGTTATTCGAGATGCCGATATCGACGGTTCCCCAGTTGCCAGGAATCATATTGCCAGCCCCATCCTCCAAGTGTCCGTCCCCGTAAATACTCCAAACGTGCCCCTCCGGCAAACCATTCCAATGACTCTCTGGCACGGAAAACGGCAACACGCTAGATCCTGGTGGCAAGTAACGCGCTTTCTGCAGCACGGCCGTAGCGGTCACAACCACGTCGGAACTGTCCATGCCAAGCACACGTGCGAAGAACATTGGCACGCCGGGGTTGGTGGCAGTGTCACGACGCAACGTCACGCGGACCGTATCGGCCACGCCATCATTGACAATCGTCAAGTTTGTAAAGACAGTTGCGGGATCAAACCGACCAATTTCAATGTCTTCGTCCAAGACCGTGAAGGCATCGAAATCAGTCAAATTCATTTGCACGTACTGGCGAACCGCTGCTCGCGTAGCAGCCAGATCTTGGGACAAGTCTGCCTTGGGCACAAGTTCCTGCACGGCGGCCAAGGCGGCTGCATCGGCCATCCGTTGAAGTTCAGATCGCTCGCGAAGCACGTAGCCATAATCAACCGCAAAGGCCAGCATTCCGGCGATCGGAATCAGCAGCAGCGCCGTTGTTGCGGCGATCGCACCTTTGCGAGCCTGGCCTGGGCAGCCAGTTGGTTGAGGAGATTTTGAGAAAGCCATGATCGTAAAGTCCGTGTTGCTCAATTTTCGGCCTGCCTCAACACTGACATCAGTGCTGAAGCAGGACGAATGAAACTGTCTGTCAAGGAATCCAATTGCTTCAAACGCCCCTTCTTTACGCTTGCCTTGGCAAACGCGTGTCTTCCACATCATTCTCGTGATCTGTTCAATCGCCTAATCCACCAGCACGGGTACCGTGTAGGCACCGACGATCGATCCTTCGCTGACTGCCAGATCAGGTTGTGGCCGCAAATCACCGTCATAGATGAACGCCTTCTTGACGCGAACATAAGTGTTCTTCGAGCCTTGGAAACGCGAGTCCACCACTTGGCACACGGCCCAATCGACAATGCTAAATTCGGTGTTATTGCCGTTGCCACTGACACCGTTGTAGATTGGGATCAGACGTGTCTGACCATGAATCTGCTTCACCGCATGCTTCATCCCGCCCGACAGACCGGTATCCGCCTGGACGTCGAAATCCAAGTCACCATCGATGTATTCGTTGGTCGGAATTCGCCCATCACCGTACAGTTCATCCAGATCATCTTGGCGAAGCCCATTGATGATTTGATCAGACAGGTCTGCGGTACTGTTGTTTTCGTTGCCAATGTCAACCGTTCCCCAGTTGCCAGGAATCAGGTGCCCATGACTGTCTTCAAGCCGTCCGTCCCCGTAAATATTCCAAACCTCGTTCTGCGCCATATTGTTCCATTCGTTCTGGGGAATGGAAAATGGCAAGACATCCGAACCTGGCGGAATGTAACGCGCTTTCTGCAAGACAGCGGTCGCCGTGACGACGACATCGGAGGTGTCCATGCCAAACACGTTGGCAAAAAAGAGTGGTATCGCCGGATTCGTCTCACCATCTCGACGCAGGGTCACTCGAATCGTATCCAGCGTCCCGTCCTGCAAGAGCGAGACAGAATCGTAGATCATGTCTGGATCGAATCGACCGATTTCGATGTCTGCATCCGCAACATTGAATCCCTCAAGTTCCGTCATATTCGCGGCAACATATTCCCGAATGGTTGCCATCGCCGTGGCGACATCTTGAACGCCCTGGTCATCGGGCACTAAATCTTGAACGCCAGCGAGTGCCGCCGCATCTGCAGCACGCTGCAATTCAGATCGCTCACGAAGCAAGTATCCGTAATCAACAGCGAACGCGAGCATCGCTGCCATCGGTATCAACAGCACGGCGGCGATCACTGCGATCGCCCCCGTCCTGTGTGCAGTTGGCCGCCTAGTCGGCCAGCAGTAAGGACTGAAGTGACTCATCGAACTTATATCCAAAAGGTGTTTAAACTTCAAAGCGTTAAAAATCAATCAAAAATGATTGCGTAGCAAAACGAGTTTGCCTACCAAACTCACACACCGATCAAAGGGAAACAAATAAGGAATACAGAATGATGCGTTGGCGCTATTCACGCCGCATCACGGTGGTCGTTGTGAATGCCGAATTGGACAAACCGGGAAAACCAGGTGTCCAACGTACGGACTCGTACTGCAGCGTCACGGTCACGGAGACGGCATCCCCCGTCTGCAAGGCGTTCATGTCCCCATTGACGGCGGTCCCCGCACGATCAGCGACGGTGATCGGCGTGTGACCAGCCAAGGTTTCCGCAGCAACGTTCGGAAAGTTCTGTTGCAAGTAGGACGTCACTGCATTGCTGACTTGAGCGGTATCGGTTGCTCGATCTCTGGAGGCCTCACGTGCTCCGGCGCGCGAGGCGTCATTGACCACTTGCGACACACTAATCGACTGGCCAACATCAATGCTGCCCAAGACCATCAGCACCAAAACGGGAGCAACAAAGGCAAATTCGACGACCGCTGCACCCTTGCGTGATGCAGCCTTGCGTGATGCAGCCTTGCGTCTTGCGAGACGCCGAGAAACCCCAGCGACTGGTGCCTGAGTTGCACGGGCGCGGGAACCAGAACCAGCGCGAAGTTGATTGAATAATGCAGAATCGTTCATGATGGGCTTACTCCCGAAGCGAGGTCGCGGTGGCGCTAATCGTGACGCCGTCAAGAAAATTTGGCGCAAGCCAGGACACATCGGAAAAGTTCGTGCTCACCGTGGTCGTGATCTCAGTCCCAGGCTCCAGTGCCGACAAGCCATTGGGGGCGATCGCAACATTGCAGGCTGCAGGATCGTTCACGACCTGAGTCAACTAATCGCGTGCCGCTGCCTCCGCGACACCGGAATCATTGCAAGACGCCAAACTGGCACGCCGACAACCCGCTCGAGCTGCATCGGTCATCGTTTGCTGGATCATGACTGCACGACTGAACTCAATCAGGCCGAAAACCAGCATGAAAAAGACCGGCATCACGACAGCCATTTCAACGACGGTTGCGCCGCGGCGATCGCCTGGGCGGCGAGCCGCTTTGTCGCCCGAACGCACGAAAAAAGGGATGAAAGGACTCATAAGCCGTGTTTCAGATAAGGGCATGGTATGGAGCAGAGACAAAGAGCCTGGGCTCACTAAATTGGGGGCACTCAAGACAGAGCATCAGTTGAAACCTGGTATGAGAACCGTCATTAGGCCGCCAAATTCGTGAAAACGGGACGGATAATTCGCCCCACAGCCCCACCCCGTGGCAGGCATCCTGCACGCCTCCGTCACCTAACACCTTTCTGACAATGAAACTCGCCGCAATGAGGTAGGCCACGCAACGGCGACCGACCCTCCGCAAAAAAACATCATGTGTTTGGCTAAATCTTCGGTGAAATCGCTTGCCCCCTAGCCCTCATGGCATAGGGTCCACCGTGTTGACTGTGCGTTTCTCACCCTATTAGCGAGAACGCGCTTGTACACTTTTAGCCGGAGTGCCCATCATGTTTCGCCGCAGGCAATCTCTGCGCAATGACCAAACTCATTGCGTTTCTCGCTGGCCCGATCGCAAAGGGGTCGCGACTGTCGAGTTGGCATTCTGTGTCCCGCTGCTGCTGGTTTTCACCATGGCAACGCTGGACCTCTGCTCCCTGTTTTTCTTGAAGGAAACCATCACGCTGGCGGCCTATGAGGGCGCACGAGCCGGGGTCGCTCGCGGTCGAACCGACGAAGATGTCATCAACCGCATCTACCAAGTGCTTGATGAACGCAATGTTTCCTACGACGCGGGCAGCGTCGCCTTAAGCAGCCCGGGCTTTACAGACGCCGAACAACTGCAACATGTAACCGTCCGCGTCACGCTTTCAACAGAAGGCAATTTACTCGTGCCTTGGGGGCGTTTCACCAAGGACACCCTGTCGGCAGATTGCACGATGCGAAAGGAATATCGCAACCCACAAGTGGGTGATCCCAACCAAGGGTCTTGACCAACAAACAGCCCCAGCTCGTCAGCCCCAGCTCGTCAGCCCCAGCTCGTCAGCCCCAGGAACACCTCATGATCTCATCAAGAAGCCATCGACATCGCGCTCGTCCGATCCGTCGCCAGCGCGATGGACAACGCCTCGGCGCCACTGCAGTTGAATTTGCGATGTGCGCCAACCTTTTCTTTTTCCTGTGCTTCTCCTGCATCGAGATTGCTCGCATGAACATGATTCGCAATCTCGCTCAGGATGCCGCTTACACGGCTGCCCGGCATGTGGTTGTGCCCGGTGCAACAGCAGAGGAAGCTGAAGCCAAAGCCAGACAAGTGTTGGGCATGATCATCAACAATGGCTACACCATCGATGTCCCCACGATTGATCGCGACACACTTTGGGTTGATGTCACGGTGTCGGTGAATCTAAATGAAGTCGCTTTACTGACACCCAGACTGTTCGGCAACAAAACGTTAACAACCACCGCCCGCATGAATACCGAGCGTTACGAACACTACTTCAACCAAGATACCAATTAGCGCGTCAACGGCACCCAACCGTGCCTGATGCGCGTTTTAATCACTTCTTTTAGCTAGCCTTTTCACCAAGCGGTGAGGAACAGGTCATGGGACAAATCAACGTCGCGACAAAACAACAGTGCCGAGACAACCGACGTGGCGCCATCATGGGCGTGATGGCATTGATCTTCCCAGTGCTGGTGATGCTGGCTGCATTTGCGATCAACAGCGCGCACATGCAGCTCACCAGAACCCAACTGATGGTCGCCACTGATGCCGCAGCTCGCGCCGGCGGGCGAGCATTTAGCGAGACCCAGTCCGTTGATTCTGGAATCCAAGCAGCAGCAGCAACGGCCGCGATGAATGTTGTCAACGGCGAACCGCTGGCACTGAAAACCGGAGACAACGACGGGGAAATCATCTTCGGCATCGGGGTGCAGCCAGGCGGCGTCCTGGCTCGTTACGAATTCCAACCCCTCTCGACCGCTGCGGTTCGCGGCGGCCTGACCGCCAGCGCGTTCCAAGTGATTGGCAATCGCACCAACAACTCACTGAACAATCCGGTGCCTGTGATCCTGCCAGGACTGCTAGGGATCAACGAGTTTGAAGTCTCCTGGCCCTCGGTGGCGATGCAGGTTGACCGCGACATTTCACTGGTCCTGGATCGATCGGGATCGATGGACGACCTGGATCTCCCCTGGGAACCAGGCCAAGACCCCTTCAGCAATTCCGCAATCAACTGGGCCGTTGACCAAGGCATGGTCAACCGTTCCTGGAATGGAAACTCCGGCAGCTATCGCTACTACTATGCAGATGGCTACGACAGCGTGAGCTATCAACAGGCCGTCTACGAGGACTATTACGAAAACGGTATGGCGCCGAGAAATGCTTGGCAAGACCTCGTCGTTGCGGTGGATGCGTTCTTAGATATTTTGGACGAAACACCACAAGAAGAACAGGTTTCGCTCGCGAGCTATTCAACTGCGGCGTCCCTCGACAATCTGCTGGAAAAGGACCTCAACCAAATTCGGCGTGTTGTCCATCGCCTAAATACCGGTGGGCGAACGGCGATTGGACAAGGAATGAACCAAGGCATTCGTGCACTTGCCGATGCGCGTGCTCGTCCCTACGCAGCCAAAACCATGGTTGTGATGACCGATGGAATGGAGAACGAAGCCCCCTGGGCCGGGCCCATTGCCCAACGACTGATCGCGGAAATCCCGATGGTCATTCATACGGTTACCTTTGGCCCCAATGCAGATACTCGAGCGATGCGAAATGTCGCCGCCGTTGGCGGTGGCAAACACTATCACGCTGCAACGGGGGCGGACTTGGTCCGGATCTTTCAAGAGATTGCCAACAACCTGCCAACCATTTTGACACAGTGAAACATTGCGTCACGATCCTTCGACCAGTCAACAAATGCATTGATCGCCCCCGTCTGTTAACTCTGAACGCCCATCATGCCAACTTCCAAGCAAAAACCAAACTCCAAGCTGCCCGATTACTACATGAATGACTTGGGGTCTGATCGGACTCCACGTGAGGAACAGGCCCTCAAAGCTTCCGCGCGAGCTTACAAGATCAAGATGAGCGTGATTGCTGTCTCCGCATTCGCCCTGCTAATAATCCTGTCGAGATCCTTGGAAAGCGTGACTGCTGAAAACGAAGCAAACTTGGACACCCAAGACAGACGCACCGTTTCTTCGTCCAAACTGCTAAGAGTCCCCCGAGAAGTTGGTGAGCTACCGGACGTTGATCACATTCACATTGAGCGAGTTGAAGCGGATCTTCAAGCGAGCCTACGCGAACGAGAGATCCCTGCGTTCGTTGGCGAAAGCTCCAAACAAATCAAGGCCAAGATGCTTAAGCGTCAACGCGTCGTCAGGCAACAGTTGCAAGACCTGAATCAAGTGGTAAGTGATTTAGAGGCCAACAGAGCCCCCAGCAGAGCCCCCAACCAGCCTGCGACCATTCAGCAAGAGCTTCAGCAGCATTTGAAAAAGGTTGCCGACGACATCTGAAACATTCTTCGCTGTTAACCGTCAAACCAATTGACTAAACTGGAATTGCCAACACCCCGTCGCCAGACTTCGAGGGGGTGTTTTTCATTTCCACTGCGTTTCCCGTTTGGCTCAGTTTCTCATGCCTATCGTGCTTTCCTTTCTCGCTCGAACGCCGCTTGTCATCGCGACCGTGCTGATGTGCCTGCTATCCCAGAGTCTTTTACAGGCTCAGCAGAATCAGCGTCCGCCAAACATTGTTGTCATCTTGGCGGATGACATGGGATATGGCGACTTGGGCTGCATGGGCAGCCAAACACTCGAAACGCCAAACCTTGACCAACTGGCTGCTGCGGGAGTGCTTTGTCGCCATGCTTATGTAGCGAGTTCGGTTTGTTCCCCATCACGCGCAGGCTTGATGACCGGTCGAGACCCCAGACGGTTCGGCTATGAAGGTAATTTAAATGCCAGCGCGAATTCCTACGCTACGCGTCCCGAACTGCTTGGTTTACCCACCGGTGAACAGACTCTGGCAGATCAATTGAAATCAGCCGGCTATGCCACCGCGCTGATTGGCAAGTGGCATTTGGGGACAGGGGAAGCATTTCATCCCAATCAACGTGGCTTTGATCACTTCTGTGGCATGCTGGGCGGCAGCCATAGCTACTTTCCGCTCAACGGCAGGAACTCTATCGAACGCAATGGCACGCCGGTAACAGAATTCTCCAGCGAGTACATCACCGACTTCTTCACCGATGAGGGTCTGCGTTTCATTGACTGGCAATCGGAACAGCAGCCCAAACAACCCTGGTTCGTCTTCTTCTCTTACAACGCGCCGCATACTCCAATGCAGGCTCTGCCGAATGATCTGGAGCGATTCTCGCACATCACGGACAAGAAGCGGCGCACTTATGCCGCGATGGTTTACGCACTGGATCGAAACGTCGGCAGAATCCGTCAATCCCTTGAAGACAGCGGCCAATGGGACAACACGCTACTAGTGTTTTTCTCCGACAACGGGGGCGCGACCAGCAACGCCAGCTGGAATGGCCCTTTGCGAGGTGCCAAAGGCACCATGCGTGAAGGCGGCATTCGGATCCCCATGATTTGGACTTGGCCCAAACAGTTTCAAGCCGGCCAGGTTTGCAAGTCCGTGATCAGTTCCTTGGACCTGATGCCAACGTTTATGAGTGCTGCTGGTTCGCAGCCACTCCCGCTGAACGATCCACCCAGCCATCAAGACGCGCGGAATCGCAAACGCATGGTCGAACTCGCCGGTCCCTACGATGGGATCGATGTTTTGCCACAGCTGACCGATGTCTCGCTCGATTCCCAACGTCGTTTGCATTGGCGATTACAAGGCCAAGCCGCCATCCTGTTCGGTAAGCACAAATTAGTCCGACTTTCACATCGCCCCGCTGAACTCTTTGACGTTGGCAAAGACATCGCTGAAGCCAACAACAAGCGGCAGACCCATCACGCTGAGTTTGAAGAGATGTTTGAAGCCCTGGGGACCTGGGAGTCCACATTGCCGACGGTACCGCTGTGGGGATCGTCGCCGGTTTGGTCAGGTGTCTCAGCGGAGCACTACGACTCGCTGAACCCACGCCCGGAACCGTCATCGCCCCAGTAGACCGCAAAAAGCTTGTCAAACGCCAATGCGGCGGATGAGCTTTGACTGCACTCTCCCGCAAGCGGGAGGGTGTTGTTGAGCGAACCGTGGCGAACGCCAATGCGGCGGATGGAAACTGCTTCTACACGCGTAGATCGGCGAAGAAGGTTTCGTAACTGCTAAACGCCCCTCCCACCACCGTCACTGATTCGCCAGAGGGAAATCGCAGGCGACAGGAACTCCGCAAGTAACCACTCTGTTTTGTAGCTTGGACTTGATCACGCTTGGCGATTGCGACCAGGTACAACACTTGATGAGCGGGATCGTCGCTGGCCTCACTCACTTGATAGGCGACCAAGGTATCACCCAGCTGAGTTAAAAAGCCGTCGCCAGTGACTCGCGCGTCATCAGTCTGGATTTCGCTGCATTGATAGTGCGCAGCAACCTGAACTCCGCCCAGTTGCTGTTGCAAGAACAAAACCGGCGGCAGCGTCTTGCTGTCGTCAGCTGGGTTTTGGCACTGCTGAAAGAGCTCTTGTTGACTGGCTTCCTGATAGCGAGCCTGAATCTGCTGGGCGTCTTTTCGCAAGAAATAGGCGGCCTGCAGCATCGCATCCTGTCCCAGCCATCTCCGCAACAGGAACTCGCTTCCAGCTTCAAGCTTCACCTCTGCACTGAGCTGCGAATCGCCGATTTGTGTGGCTGCTGGCGGCAAGGGCGGCACCATCGCCAACAAGTCATCGAACCAGCGTTCACAGATCTGGGCCTCAGGGGGAAGAGGTGGCGGGGCAAAGAAAAATGGCGGCTCGCTTAAACCATCGGCTTCCCATTGCCGACGTTCCTCTATCGATAACTGGGACAATGTCTTGGTTCCATCAAGTTGCTTGATCGCCGCTGCCGCATCTTCACCAAAGAATTCCAAGCGAAACGCCAATAGCGTCTGGCAGGCGGCCACCAATTGCTCCTGGTCCGATAGTTCATGCCCCCATTTCTTGATCGCAATTTGCAGTCGCTCGGCGACCTCAGCAAACCACTGATGAAGCTGCTCACTGGAGACCTGCTGGACCGATGCTTTGAGCAGATGCGTGGTCACAAACTGTTCCAACTGCTGAGCGACAATCACGCGATCTTGCTGTGAAAGACTTTCTGCGGGCAGATATTGGTCCGGCCGCGACGTCGCGCCACTCGCCAATTGTCGCATCAAAGACACGCGGCCGTATTCAGCACGCAGGGTCAGTTTGCCAAGCTCACCAAGGGCAGCTAAACGGACCTCAGGCGGTAGCGGCACTTTACTGGCAAAATGCACCAACTCAACACCATAGATCCATTGAGCATCACGATAACGAACCTGCGGGCTATAGATGGCAGCGACTTCGACAGCAAAGATTTCGACCAACTGCCGAATCAAACCGATCGCCTGTTCATTGATGACATGCTCGCTGAGACGCGACGCACCATAGGTGGTTGCTTTTGACGCTGCCCACCAAGCGGCCAAGGTGATTGGACTGGCGCCGGAGGCAAATCGTCCGGCATAAAAGACGCTCGACGCGATGTCCAAGTAAGGCTTAGCGGTTTTGTAATAACCAAACGCCTTGACCGCTCGGCTGACCATGTCATAAATGGTTTGAAAATTGTACTGGTAGACATTGCCTGGCAAACTCTCTGCGGCCACCATCAGACGCAAGGAAGCATGACCAATCGCGCGAGTCGACGCCTCCGGATTGGTCTTCAAAAGAAAGTCCTGCTCGCCTGGCTTGTAGATTGCCACCACGTCAGCCAATAAGCGATACAAGTCGGCTCGAATCCGGCCGTAATCGAAAACCTTGACACCTCCCTTTTCAGTGCGGTACACGTCATTGCGAATGTCCTCAAACAACTCGTGAGTCTTGCCTTCAATCAGTTGCTTGAGTTCCACATCATGCTTGGCCAGCGGATCGGCTTTCACGGATTGTGCATGATCAATCAAACTGGGATCAGTTGACGCTCGTTGATTCCAGTCCATCGCGTCAGGGAACTGTAACCACTGCTGCAACAACAGCGATTGCTCAGTCAGCTGCGTTTCGCGAGCCGTCAAGTCGTCGGCTCGATCCTGCAGAAATTGCTGTAGGTCTGCGCCACCCTGGGAATCCCCTGCTGCCAGCTCCTGCTTCAGCTTCGCTCCGGACCGTGGCAACAGACGAACGACATCCAGGACCGCCGCCGTCAGAGGCAATCCCCCCAGAGCCAAGGCCCCTGCAGAAGACAGATCGTATCCGGTCAACAACATCGCCGAGCATGAAACGAAGACAAACACGCCAGAGAGCAAGCTGAGCAGAGGGGTTTTGCGATACAGAGACTTTAAAAGCGACTTCATTAAAAATTATTCAAGACGTGAACGTGCGATACTTTCGGACAATCCATGCGGATCATCCCTTCCCTGCGGAAAGCCTGACGCAAACTAGGACCAGAACGCGAATCGAGTGGGGATGTGACAATCATTCTCGAGTGAACGACCTGCACGCGCACGAACGCTTTCACCGTAACGGGGCATTTATGGTCATCCAGATGCCACAAGGTACATTGCGAGTGCGACTTAGTGGCCAATGGGAACTGTTTAGGTACGATAAATTGAAGTAAATCGGGAACAGGCGACGAAGTACATGTTAATGTGCCAGACTTGGCAACAAGTCACCCAGGCAATCGGCACTGCGACACCTCTGTGAAGGCTCCCATTTTTTCTCAATGGCTCGGCCGCTCGCTGAAAACTCAGCTAGCGTCCGACGCACCAGAACCGATCGTCAGGCGGGTCGATCAAATTCAACACTCACTTCATGAACCATGCATTGGTTCAGGTGGTGAATGCTGTTTTTATCGATTGCGATCGTATGCTGTGACCGACAGGTTACGGCACCCATTCAATGCAACGTCGAACGTTGCCTCGCATCTTGTTGCCAGAAACCGCCACCACGAGAATCAACCATGCAGCAGTCACAGAAGAGCGCTGCGGACTCCAGTTCCTTTAGCCCTTCCGACGGCTCATCCGAGCGGACGAAGATCGTGCTCCCAGGCTATAGTACAGACGCGTTTTACGACGAACTCGTCGAAGCAAACGGAGTTGCACGGCCCGATGCAGAGCAACTGATTCGCCTGTTCCAGGAAATGCCCGACGGCGAACTCAGTCGCCGCCAGCAGGCGATCGAGCGATTGCTGTACCACATGGGCATCACGTTCACCGTCTACAACGACAAAACGGGGACAGAAAAGATCTTCCCCTTTGATGTCGTGCCTCGAATCATCTCCTCGATGCTTTGGAAACACATCGAAGCGGGATTACGACAGCGAATCAGCGCCTTGAATTTCTTTCTCTGCGATGTCTATAACGAGCAGAACATTGTCAAGGAAGGCATCATTCCGGAGGATCTGATCAAGAGTGCCCCCGGGTACTTGGAGGCCTGCCAGGGGCTGAAACCGTTTAACGATGTTTGGTGTCACATCACCGGGACCGACCTTGTCCGAGACAACTCGGGAGCCGTCTATGTTTTAGAGGACAACCTGCGTTGTCCCTCTGGGGTTTCCTATGTGCTGCAGAATCGGCATGTGATGAAACGCAACTTCCCACAAGCGTTTAGTGCCTCGAATGTTCGACCGGTCAACAACTATTGCTCGCGATTGTTCCAGATGCTCCGTGATGTCGCGCCGCCACAAGTCTCGGACCCCACCGTGGTGATCCTTACACCGGGGATCTACAACAGTGCTTACTACGAGCATTCGTTCCTGGCGCAACAGATGGGAATCGAGCTTGTGGAAGGACGCGACCTCGTGGTCGATCGTGACATCGTCTACATGCGCACGGTGGCTGGCCTGAAACGCGTTGATGTGATCTACCGGCGAGTGGATGATGATTTCCTGGATCCAAAAACGTTTCGTAAAGACAGCGTACTCGGCGTTGCTGGTTTAATGGATGCGTATCGCGCTGGCAACGTCGCACTTGCCAATGCACCTGGAACAGGCGTGGCGGATGACAAAGTGATCTATTCCTTTGTTCCGGAAATGATTCGCTATTACTTGGGTCAGGAACCGATCTTGCCGAACGTGCCAACGTATCTCTGTCAACGTGCCGACGATCGCAAGTACGTGCTGGAGCATCTTGATGAACTGGTTGTCAAACCTGCGGGTGAATCAGGTGGCTATGGGTTGCTGATCGGGCCTCACTCCAGCAAAGAAGAACGCAGCGAATTTGCTGCGAAGATCAAGAAAAACCCACGCAATTGGATTGCTCAGCCCACACTGCAACTCTCTCGCGTGCCCACGGCCATTGACGACAAACTGGAAGGCCGCCATGTCGACCTGCGGCCGTACATTCTGTGCAGCCACCCCAATGACGTCTGGGTATTGCCGGGCGGCCTAACGCGAGTGGCATTAAAAAAGGGGTCGCTAGTCGTCAATTCCTCTCAGGGAGGCGGCAGCAAAGACACCTGGGTTGTGGCTGAAAGCGGCCAAGATGTCGCCACGGCATCCTCTCCTTCGACTTAATCCGTTCTTGCTTGCAATCATTGATGGTCACTTAACGGGCCATCGTTACCGGCCATCGCAATCGTCACCTAGCCTTCAAATCACATGCTTTCACGAGTCGCCGAATCAATTTACTGGATGGGACGTCAAGTCGAGCGGGCTGAAAACCTGGCTCGTTTCTTGGAAGTCACCTTGCAAATGACGTTGGAGCATCCCGACACCTTGGTTGACCCTTGGACACCCTTGGTAGAAGTCACCGGGGATCAAAAGGAATTCGCCGCCCGCTACGGTCGCGCGGATCCTCAAAATGTCGTGCAGTTCTTGGGCTTTGATCGAGATTATTCCAGTTCGATGGTCTGCTGTTTGCGTGCTGCTCGTGAAAACGCGCGAGGCGTCCGCGAATCGATCTCCACCGAGGCATTTGAACAGCTGAACGACTTTTATCACTTCGTACGTGATGCTGGCCCTTCACAATTGAGCCAACCAACCGGCGAATTCTTCGTCGAGATTCGCAACCATGCCTTGATGTGGACTGGCGTTTTAGACAGCACCATGAGCCATGACTTGGGCTGGCAATTTCTGAATGCGGGACGATTGATCGAGCGAGCCGATAAGACGTCACGAATCCTCGATGCCAAGTACTTTAATTTACTGCCTCGCATTGAAGACGTCGGCACCGCGGTCGATGATCTGCAGTGGTCCAACCTGCTGCTGGCCATCAGTGGCTTTGAGGCCTATCGTCGCGAACACCACCTGATGGATATCGAAAAGATCGTCTCGTTTTTCATCTTCCACAAAACCTTTACACGCAGCATTTATGCCTGCGTGGCAGGTGCGGATTGGTCAGTGCGTGAAATTCATAAGCAATGCGATGCTGAATTCCCCAGCGCATCGAGCAACCAGATCGCCTCCCTCCGGCATCGCCTACAAAGCATGGACGTGAAAGAAGTCTTGTCAGGTGGCATGCATCGCTTCATCGATGACCTGCAAACTCAACTCAACGAAATCGGCCAGGCGATTGCCAACGACTACTTTAACGCTATTGGAAGCAAATGACTATTCGCGTCGCCCTGAATCATCAAACGCATTATCAGTACGATAAGCGAATTTCACTGGCCCCCCAACTCGTTCGGTTAAGACCGGCCTACCACTGCCGAACGTCGATTGCAGGATACAACCTGAAGGTCACGCCCGACGAGCACTTCATCAATTGGCAACAGGATCCCTTTGCCAATCCCATGGCTCGCTTGGTCTTCCCAGAGAAAACAGACCGACTGAGTATCGAGATCGACCTGATCGCGGACATGACCGTGATCAACCCGTTTGATTTCTTTTTGGACGAAGAGGTTCAGGAGTGGCCCTTTGAGTACGATCCAGCGATCGCCAAACAGTTGGAATCCTACATCACACCAGAGCCTCTGACACCAAAACTCGGGCAGTGGGTTGACTCATTACCCAAGAAGATGCCACGGACGATCGATTTCCTCGTCGACGTCAATCGTCAAGCCCAAGAACTGATTCGCTACACCGTGCGGCTTGAACCGGGTGTGCAAACTCCAGAAGAAACACTCGAATTAGCGAGCGGTTCCTGCCGTGATTCGGCTTGGATGCTGACCCAAGCGTTTCGCCATCTGGGAGTCGCAGCGCGGTTCGTTTCAGGTTACTTGATTCAATTAACAGCTGATGAAAAGCCTGTTGATCCAAGTGAAGGCGCCGGTCCGGACGAGGACTTCTGTGACCTACACGCCTGGACGGAGATCTATGTGCCCGGTGGTGGGTGGATTGGCTTGGACCCGACCAGCGGCTTGCTGGCTAGCGAAGGACACATTCCCCTGGCCTGCACGCCGCACTACAACGATGCCGCACCGATCACTGGCGGCCACGAAGCCTGCGACGTTGAATTCAGACACGAAATGTCGGTACGCCGGGTGCTGGAGTCTCCTCGGACCACCAAACCGTATACCGATGATCAGTGGCAGAGCATTGTGTCTGCTGGGGATCAGGTTGATCAACTCTTGGATGATGGCGATGTTCGCTTGACCATCGGTGGCGAACCAACCTTCGTCGGCATCCAAGACACCGATGACCCGCAGTGGAACACCGAAGCGGTTGGCGAAGAGAAACGGGTGCTTTCCAATGTGCTATTGCTCAAATTGCGCGACACACTGGCGCCCGGTGCACTGCTGCATTACGGGCAAGGCAAATGGTACCCCGGGGAAAGCCTGCCGCGTTGGGCGCTGACTTGTTTATGGCGTAAAGATGGCCAACCGGTTTGGCAGGACGCGCGTTGGATTGCAGATGAAGGCAAGCAGTATGATTATCAGGATGCCGACGCAGAGCGTTTTGTCCAACACCTTTCGGGCGTGCTGGGGATCGACGCCAAGCTTTCGTTCCCTGTTTATGAGGACACGTTTTACTACCTGTGGCGCGAACAAAAGCTGCCCAAGGACGTTGATCCAACGGATCCCAAATTGGAGGACCCCAACGAGCGCGCCATGATGATGCGTGCGTTCCAGCGAGGACTCGATCGTCCGGTAGGGTTTGTGATGCCGCTCAAACGTGCTTGGTGGCAAGCGCATGCTGGTTGGGTCGGCGGAACCTGGCCGATGCGTGGCGAAAAAGTGTATGTGATTCCAGGTGACTCACCCATCGGGCTGCGGCTGCCTTTGGACCGACTTCCAAAATCATCCAGTGTGCCAGCCCATGAACAGTTGCCGGTTGACCCGTTCGCGCCACGGTCGCCACTGCCACCGGCCGTCCCGATTCGCCAAGAACCCAGTCGCATCGAACGCATCACCAATCAGCTGGAAGCAGAAAAAGAACAGCCTGTCCCCGATGCAGAAGTCATTCCCACTGCGTTGTGCATTGAAGTTCGCCACGGCAGGCTGCATCTCTTTATGCCGCCTACTCAGCGACTTGAAGACTACCTGGACTTGCTTGCCGCGGTAGAAGAAACCTGCGCCGACTTGGAAATCCCAGTGATCATCGAAGGCTATCTTCCGCCGAATGATCACCGCGTGGAACTGTTCAAAGTCACACCGGACCCCGGCGTGATCGAACTGAACGTGCAGCCCAGCAAGAGTTGGCCAGAGCTGGTTGAATTAACAGAAACGATCTACGAAAAGGCTCGCGAAAGCGGCTTAACGGCCCAGAAGTTTGATCTCGATGGAATTCACACCGGCACCGGCGGCGGGGCTCATATCGTGCTCGGTGGCCAGTCGCCAGAGGACAGCCCGTTCATTCGGCGCCCCGACCTGCTGGCCAGCATGATTCGCTTTTGGCACAATCACCCCGCTCTGTCGTACTTGTTCAGCGGAAAATTCATCGGCCCGACCAGCCAAGCGCCACGGATGGACGAAGCCCGCCGCGACAGCGTCTATGAGATGGAAGTTGCGTTGGCTGAAGTCGATCGCCTTGAGCAGAATGGCCAAGACATCATGCCCTGGACCGTTGACCGTCTGTTCCGTGATCTGATGGTCGACCTGACGGGCAACACGCACCGCGCAGAGATCTGCATTGATAAGCTTTATTCACCGGATTCAAGCACAGGCCGGTTGGGCTTGGTTGAATTCCGAGGCTTTGAAATGCCACCGAACCCACAAATGAATCTGGCCCAGCAATTGCTGATTCGAGGTGTCGTGGCCGCCTTCTGGCATCAGCCCTATAAGCAACCCTTGGTGCGCTGGGGAACCATGCTTTATGATCGCTTCATGCTGCCTCACTTTGTCTGGACAGATCTCTGCAACGCCCTGGATAAAATCGGTCAACTGGGCGTCAGCCTTGATCCAGGTTGGTACTTGCCCCAGTATGAATTCCGCTTTCCAGTGATCGGCGAAATGGTCACCGGAGACGTTCGCATGGAACTTCGCAATGCCATCGAACCCTGGTACTTGATGGGTGAAGACCCCGCCGGAGGCGGCACGGCACGCTTTGTTGATTCCTCGATGGAGCGTCTACAGTTGACGCTTGATGGCTTTGATCCAGCCAAACACGCAGTGTTGTGCAACGGACATCAAGTTCCCATGCACCCCAGTGAGATCACGGGGCGCTACTTGGCCGGGATCAAGTACCGTGCCTGGCAAGCTCCACGCTGCCTGCATCCGACGATCGGAGTCAACGTGCCGCTGCAAATTGAACTGGTCAATCGGTTCAGCAATCGCTCCATGGCTGGTTGCCGCTATCATGCAGCCGACCCCAGTGGACGAGCTCACGAAGTGTTTCCCATCAATGCGTACGAAGCCGACGCACGTCGCAGTGCACGATTTGAAACGCACACACTGACCGGCGGCAAATTGATGATCCCCGACCTGCCACCTTCCCGTTCACCAAATGATTACCCAATCACGTTTGACCTGCGCGGTGTCGGCCGTTAGTCTCGTCCCCCATTAACGCAGGCCGTAAGGCCCCGTTTTTGGGATGCTGCCGTCGTTGTGACCAAACCTTGGCCAACGCCAAAACGGCTGAGGTGATTCATGACTGAACTCTCCCGCTGGCGGGAGAGTCGAGCGTCAGCGAGGTGAGGGTGAAGTGGTTGGCAACGCCAACCGCAGGCCGCCACAACAGAGCCGTTGCCCCTTCGTTGACTGAACTCTCCCGCTGGCGGGAGAGTCGAGCCTAAGCGAGGTGAGGGTGAAGTGGTTGGCAACGCCAACCGCAAGCCGCCACAACAGAGCCGTTGCCCCTTCGTTGACTGAACTCTCCCGCTGGCGGGAGAGTCGAGCCTAAGCGAGGTGAGGGTGAAGTGGTTGGCAACGCCAACCGCAAGCCGCCACAAAGAAGCCCTCCCCGGCCGGCCGTTGAGACAACCAATGTCGCCGCCTTGCAACTCGGCACACTCACCAGCATGCCACCACCGCAAATCGGCCGACCCTTCCGCAAGCGGGAGCGGCTGTGTTAGATGTCAAGCGTTTTGTGGATTTTCCCATGCTGTATTTGTTTTGACCATTGTGTTGAGTGTGATGAGGATTTTGCGCATGCATGCGGTAATAACGACCTTTGGAGGCTTGCCTTGTTCGGCCAGTCTCTTGGAAAAGGCTGCGATCGCTGGGTTGTATCGGCGAGCACTCAGTGCGGCCATGTAGAGCGCCGATCGCACTGATCCACGGCCTCCAAAAATCGAACGCTTGCCTCGCATCTGCCCGCTGTCCCGGTTGAACGGTGCTAGTCCAACGAGCGAGGCGATTTCCTGTCGGTTCAGGTCGCCAAGCTCTGGTAACTCTGCAATGATCGTTGCTGATGTCACATCGCCGATACCAGGCATCGTCCCAAGTAATTCGGCGCGATGCTTCCAGTCATCATCAGACTGCACAAGCTTTTGGATCTCACGATCAATCATTTTGATGTCCTTGTTGATTGCATCGAGAACGCGCTGAATGCTCTTGCGAACCGCTCCGGACACGGCTTGTCCCTGTCGGTTCTTCTCGGCAGTTCTGGTGCCGATCAACTGTCTTCTTCGAGTCACAAGCTGATCCAATTCACCCTGCAATTGCTTGGTTTTGGCGACGGCTCGAGGCCTCGTCAATTTCCCAAACAGTGCGATGATGCGTGCGTCGATCTTGTCAGTCTTTGCCAATTTTCCAATCGCTTTGGCAAAGTCTCTCACTTGTCTCGGATTGACCACAGAGACAACATGGCCGGCTTCAACAAGTCGCACAGCGAGTGGACGTTCGTAGTTGCCAGTGGCCTCAATTACGATCAGGCAAGACTTCGCTTCTGGCAACAAATCCACTAGCTCATCAATTCCCTTTGGATCATTGGGAACGACTGTTGTCGTGGCTTGTTCATCAAACGCGAGATCAAGCTTGGCTTTTGAGACATCGATTCCGATAAAGTGTTGAAAACTCATCTTGGATGTATCCCTTCCTTGCAAATGCGAGCTCGAGAGCTTGTCTCGGCTCAGGCGGCTGTTCGGGCTATTTACCAAAGGCCGACGACGATCCAGCTCCCGCACAGTATCTGCGTTGCAGCACTCGAGGGTCAACGATCTGCCGTCGGCCGCAGTTGCTTTAGCCTCTTCGCTACGCTCAGAGGCTAAAGCAACTGCATCTGTAGTGTCCAACGAAACACCACTAGAATGTAACATACAAGGGTGTTGCTGAGAGAACCGTTGACTGAACCCTCCCGCAAAACAGCAGAGTGTTGCTGACCCGATCCTGGCCAGCGCCAAAACGGCTGAGGGAGCACTTGGCTACTGACCGGCCGGCACCGGTTCAACATCGACGCTGACCGACAAATGGTGCGTACCGCCTCCTAACACCACGCCACGCATCGGGCTGACATCTTCATAGTCCAATCCAATGCAAACAGGGATGTGATCGGTTCCCACAAACGTCCCGTTGGTGGGATCCAGCCCAACCCAACCCAACTCACGCCCAGCGTAAAGTTCAACCCAGGCATGCGACTCGTCAGCACCAATCAAACGCGGCTTGCCTGGCGGCGGAACCGTGCGCAGGTAGCCACTGATGTATCGTGCGGGCAATCCCAACGAACGCAAGCATGCAAGCTGCACGTGGGCAAAGTCTTGGCATACCCCTGAACGCATTTGAAACGCTTGTTCAGTGGGTGTATTGACATCCGTGGTCGTGGTGTCGTAGCTAAAATCGTTTTGAATGCGTTGCGTCAGCCCCAATGCGGCTAACAAAATCGGTCGACCACCGGAGAATTCTTGGCGTGCGTAACCGGCAAAATCATCGCTCAACCGGACACGACGGGACGGGTTCTTGTATTCGTCAATCAGTGGCTGAAAACCAGTGTCGGTCGCGGGGATCGCATTGGATCGCAGATCGGTCAACCCGATCACCTCCTCGAACCTCGGGGATCTCGTTTGCACGCTGATGCCAGAAGCACGGACCTGGACCAGACTGACGCATTCGACGAACAACGAGTCATGCAAAGATTCAATCGAGAAGGTTGTGACCTGATTCCCAAAGTAATCACGGTGTTCCTCTTGGCTACTTGGCGTGGGCGTGATGGTTAGATCACTGGACAAGCAATGACAAGGGGGACGCGACACAGGTTGCATACGCACTTGGTTTTGGCAGACCGCTACATTCTCGCTGTACTGGTAATGCGTCTGATGGCGAATCTTGTACCGCACGGCTTCCTGGGCCGGAGATTGCGACCCCAAGGGTTCGGCGACTGGGCCACTCTGTTGCTGACTTTGATTGCCCGTTTGATTCATCATCGCTGTGAGCCCGTTAACAACTGCCGTGGTGAGGTGTGAATCAGGTAGCGCGCGACCAGAGCTTCAGAAAGCTTGGGGAGTT
This sequence comes from Stieleria bergensis, assembly GCA_007745635.1. Lineage (GTDB taxonomy): Bacteria > Planctomycetota > Planctomycetia > Pirellulales > Pirellulaceae > Stieleria > Stieleria bergensis. The sequence goes on along the minus strand of CP036272.1, from coordinate 1,214,394 downwards.
CTCGCGAGCAGATCTCCAGTAACGCGTCGAGATGATTTAACGTGCCATCCTCGGCGACTTCAGCCAGTTGCATTGGATCGGCGTCTGCCACCTGTTGCAACAAGTTCTCAGCCAATGATCGCAACAGATCATCCGTGCCAGCGGCTTGACGGGTCGGCAGAAGATCGATCACCTTCAGAGTCTGCTGCAACTGGAAACACAGCGAACGCGGGTTGGTCGGATCGGTGACCAGCAGATCAATCACGGGAGCCAATCGCATCAGATTCAGATAGCGTGCACGGTAGGTCATCAACGAGTCCGTGACCCGCAACACCGCTTCGCAAATTGACTTTCCCTGATCCGTTGCCGGCACCAGCGTTTGCCGCAACAACTCGCTGGTTTGATCGGCGCGTTCAATCCGACGACCAAGTTCCACGAACTGCCACACGTGGCTGCGAACAAGGCTTTCACTGGTCAGCCCCGCCAAGGCCAACAAATCGACGATCAGACGCTCGACTCGCTCAATCGCTTCGCTGATCTGTATTTTCGGGACGGAGCCTGTGGGATGTGCCAAGGGCGAATGCGTCAAATCACGATAAGCCCGCTGAGCGATTCGGAAGGCTTCGCTGGACAAGCGATCGCGCACGGCGATGGTGTTGCCAATCACCGCACCCATCGAACGCACCAAGCCCAAGGCCTGATCACGATCCAACAAAGAGGCGGGCAACATCTGTTCGATATCCGGTAGCGTGGCCGCCAAGGAATCCACTGCGAAACCAGGTTCAATCTGCCCCTGCACTGCCAATTGACGAATCAAACGCGGCACAGCCGGCAAGTTCACCCAATCGTCTTCACCAGCGATCAAGTCCATGGTGGTGCGCATCACCCGGGCGATCGATTCCGAACGTTCAGCATATCGTCCCAGCCAGAAAAGATGCTCGGCAACGCGACTGGGAAGTTCATCACCAACCCGACGAATCTGCACCGGTGTCTTGCTATCATGCAACAGACTCTGGTGCGTGCCAACCGGTTGATCATTCGTCACCCAGCAATCTAACGTCAAGTGACCGCTGACCGGTGAAGTGGTCAGTTCCAGCGTATTCTCACCCACCCGCGCCAACGCACCGGGCAGAACATTGATGCTGTCTTTTTCATGTAGCTGAAAACTACGCAATACCATCGCGCGTTGCTTGATTCGATTGTCACTCCATAACGGAGTCAAACTAAAACTGGCGACACGCTGGGCGATGTAGCTTTGCGGGTGCTTCCGCAGTTGGCCCAAGAAGTTCTCCGCCTGGGCTGCATCAAGATCTTGCAAACAAACAGGCAGGTCACTGCTGACGCGAAAGGCATTGCGAAACACCCATTGATGCGGGTCGGCCAGCACTTGTTGAAAGTCATTAGGATCACCGCACCACAGTGTTTGCTGTGACTTCAATTGCAACGGATTGCCGTCAAAGAACTCACTTGCAGCATCAAGATAAGCCATCATACCGGGACACTGCGCCAAGGAACTTCCCACGGCGTTGGCAACGGCAACGCTGCCACGGCGTAGACAGCGCAGCAACCCCGTGACTCCTTGGTTGGAGTCGCCGGCCAGTTCCAAGGGATCGCAAAGTCGATCACTGACATGTCTCCACAACACATCAATGGATTGCAAGCCACCGAGCGTCTTTAAATACAGCGATCCACCGCGAACAGCTAAGTCCTCGCTCTGCACCAACGGCAGCCCCAAGTAACGGGCCAAGTAAGTGTCTTCGAAGCCCCGGTAACTGCCGCGCGGTGGCGTCATGATGCCGATCCATGGGTTGTCACTTTGACTGGCCAAGGAACGCAAGTGACTCTTAAATCGATCAAAGAACGATGCTAAACGCACGGTATTGCTGCGTCGAATCAAACCCGACATCACGCGACCGGTGACCACTCGATTTTCTAACAAGTACCCCAGTCCGCTAGGCGCTCGCGTGCGATCTCCAGTTGCGTACCAATTGCCATCAGCGCCGCGTGCCAAGTCCACGGCACTCAAATGCAGCTGTGGCTGCGCGCCAGCAAGCCCTTGAAAGGCTCGGTAGTAATACGGGTTCCGCCAAAGCAATTCGCCCGGAATCACGCCCTCGCGAATCAGTCGCTGTGGGCCATGAAGATCGGCAAGAATGCGTTGCAACAATCGCGCCCGCTGCTGTAGTCCGGCAGCGATTGGATCCCATTGCTGGATCGGAATCACAAACGGGATCACCGACAGTTGCCACGGCCGATTGATTTCGGCTGCTGAATCGTTGGTTGCAGCGGAACGAAACGTGACACCGTTTTCGCGAATGATATCGGCAATCGCGGCACTACGCCTGGAAAGCTCATCTGGCCCCAATTGATCAAGCTGTTGCGACAACCATTGCCAGTGCGGACGCACCTGTCCATCGGGAGTCGTTCGCTCTGAGTACGCTCCAACCGACTTCAATGGCTGCTCGGGCGCAGTTGCCAAGCTAGGATCCGCCCAAATGGATGATGGTTGGGACAGCTTGGTTGTCACAGTTGCTTCCCGTCAATGGATGGGCGACGCGCGGTGAGCGACGAGCACTCGTTGCAATCCGGAAAAGTCATTGATTAGTTTAGCATCCACAAGATGATCAAGGGCATTTGCCAAACGCAAACACTGCTCGGCGATCATGGGACTTAATTCAATCAACATCAAGCCACCGGGCACCAAACGATTTTCCGCAAGCTGTAAGATCCGTTCGATGATCTCCGTTCCCGTAGGCCCACTGACCAGTGCCGTTTTTGGTTCATAGCCTTTGACCGATGGATCGAGCTGCTGGTATTCGCTTTCACTGACGTAGGGTGGATTGCTACAAATCAGATCAAACACACGTTCCGAATCAACGTCGGCAAGCAAATCCGACTGCACAAACTCAATGCGATCCTCAGCGCCATGCAACTGAGCATTTGACGCTGCGACCTGCAACGCTTGTGGACTGATATCAATCGCCGTCAGTTGCGACGACGGGCTGTGCACAGCGATGGAAACGGCAATCGCTCCAGACCCTGTCCCAATATCGGCAATCGCGGGCGGATGATCCTGGGGATCACATTGTTTCAGATGATCCAGAGCAGCGATGACCAGGTGCTCGGTTTCCGGCCGCGGGATCAAGGTGTGCTCGTTGACATCAAACCGCAACGAATAGAATTCTTTGTAACCGACCAACTGAGCGACCGGAGCTCCCTCACCACGACGTTGGACCAGTTCACGAAAACAAGTGCGCTGCTCCTCGTCAGGCTCAGACTCGAACGCGGTGTACAGTTCGATGCGAGAACACGCCAGTGAGTGCGCAAGCAAGATCTCGGCGTCCAGACGCGGCGACTGACTGCCTCGAGATTCGAAAAACTCAGTCGTCCACTTCAGCAACCGCAAGACGGTCCAACGATCATCCTGAGCGGTCTTGGCAGCAGCGTTTGTGGCACCCGATGAATCATTCATCAGTCGATCATGTCTCCGCGCAATTGGTCGCGATCGTATTCAATTAAGGCATCGGTGACAGGATTCAAATCACCCGTCAAAACTTGATCCAGCTTGTAGAGCGTCAAATTGATGCGATGATCGGTCAGGCGATTTTGAGGGAAGTTATAAGTGCGAATTCGTTGACTACGATCGCCGGAGCCGATCAAACCTTTCCGCTGTTCAGCTTGCTTGGCAGCTTCTTCTTCGCGTTTCTTTTCGTAAATCCGAGCCTTCAAAACGCGAATGGCTTTGGCCAGGTTCTTGTGCTGACTCTTTTCGTCCTGGCACTGCACAACAATGCCGGTCTCATGGTGAGTCAAGCGAATTGCCGATTCCGTCTTGTTGACGTGCTGACCACCCGGACCGGACGCACCAAATTTGTCGACACGGTAGTCATCGGCTTTTAAGTCGATTTCCACGTCCTCCGGTTCCGGCATCACCGCCACGGTGGCAGCACTGGTGTGCACGCGGCCTTGAGTTTCGGTTTCCGGAACACGCTGCACGCGGTGCCCACCGGACTCATAAGCCAGATCGCGGAACACCGATTCGCCTTCTAGCGTGACCGTGATTTCCTTGAAACCGCCCATGTCGTTGACGCTGGAATCCATGATCTCGGTTTTCCAACCTTTGATCTCCGCGTAGCGACGGTACATCTCGAACAAGTCGCGGGCAAACAAAGCCGCTTCATCGCCACCGGTTCCGGCGCGGATTTCCATCACGCAGCGCGTTCGATGGCTATCTTCACCGCCAATGGTCATCGACAGCAGCTCTTCCCAAATGGTCTCGCGGCGAGAGCGCAAATCGGCCATTTCTTCTTCGGCCATTTCTCGCTCTTCTGCATCCTCGGCCAGCTCCGCCATCTCTTTGCAGCCCTGGATCTCGCTGCTCAGCTTTTTGAACTCGCGGTAACGACCGGCTAGCTTCGCCAGCCCACCGTGCTCGCGCGCTGTGGCACTCATCCGAGCCCCGTCGCCGAGGACTTCAGGATCGGACATGTCGCGTTCCAGTTGCTCGAAACGCTGCAGTTTTTCTTCCAGCAAATCGCGGATGCTGCTCATGAAGGGTGCCGAAGGCGAAAGAGGAATGAAGGTCGCAAGTCATGCCGGCGCACGAACGTTCACCAAGAACAGACGCCAGCAAAATAAAAAACGCATGGCCCATCACTGCCGTGGACCATGCGATAACGTAGCCATTTCATCGAATTCCACTAGCGGGGGCGTGTGATTCGCCAAAGCCCATGGAATCCAAAGAGGCGAAAGAGCAAAGCTATTTCTTTTTGCCTTTCTTCTGCAAGCTGCCGTAAGTACCAGCTGCAAACTTCTTCTGGAACTTGTCAATCCGGCCAGCGGTGTCAACAAACTTCATTTTACCAGTGTAAAACGGGTGACACGCATTGCAAATATCAACCTTCATTTCGCCTGGACGGACCGAGCGAGTATCAAAGGTGTTGCCGCAACCACACTTGATGGTGGTCTTCGCATAATTGGGATGGATGCCTTCTTTCATGGCACTTTCACTTCTCTTGTTTGGGTGAAGAGTGGAACTGGCTGGTGTACAGAACCACAAGGCCCAACAGAATAGGCTGCAACCGGGACCACCGACAAGCCCTGCTACCAACTCCAGGCCTAGTCATAACGGGTGGAAAGCAACAGCAATAAGCCCAGGTCGCCAGCCAGAAGAGGCCGAAACCACCCCACAGAACTACTCGCCGGCGCGTTCACAAACGCAACCCACCGGGAAACGACCGCTAACGCATGGCATTGGCAACGTCATCAATGATGTCGTCGAGCGTTTTTTGGGCCTCAAATCCAATGGCCGAGCGAATGCGATTCAGATCGGGAACTCGCCGGCGAATGTCCTCGAACGAATCATCGTACGCTTCGCGGTAGGACTGAAACTGAATGGTCGCTGCTGGATTGACTTTCTCGATCACTCGCTGGGCGAGCTGCAGAATGGACACCGGCTTGTCGCTGCCAATGTTGTACACGCGTCCTGCGGTTTCACGGGCCTCGCTCAGGGTAACGACCGCCCCCACCACATCATCGACATGAGCAAAACAGCGGACCTGTTTGCCATCGTCATGAACCACCAGCGGCTCGCCCGCCAAAGCAGCTTGAACGAAGCGTGGCAAGACCATCCCGTACGCGCCGGTTTGCCGAGGGCCGACAACATTAAAGAATCGGCCAACGACGATCGGCAGCGAAGATTCTTTGAAATAAGCCAAGGCCAAAAACTCGTCGATGGCCTTGCTGACGCCGTAACTCCAGCGCGGCTTGGTGGTCGCGCCAAAAACCAAGTCGTCCTCCTCGGACCACACTTCTTTGGGGTTCTTGCCGTAGACCTCACTGGTGCTGGCGATGAAACAGGGGATCAATTGGCCGCGTTTGGCACGTTCCCCCAGGCGATCCAAAATCAACTGTGTTGGATAAACGTTGCGTTCAATGGTCTGAATCGGCTGCTTGGCGATCAAAGCCACACCAACGGCGGCGGCCAAGTGATAAACGCAATCCGCGCGGCCAACCACTTCGGCAACCAATCGATCATCTTCGACGCTGCCTTGAATGAACTCCAGTTGTGGATGATCCATCACGTGCTGCAAGTTATTGGCTTGCCCGGTCGAGAGGTCGTCGACCACCAATACACGGTGCCCGCGTTGCAACAGTTGCTGCGTCAGATGTGATCCGATGAACCCAGCACCGCCGGTCACCAAACAGGTCTTTGCCATTTCGATTGTCTTGTGTTGTGGTTCCAGCCAGCGTGCCCGAGTGCATTTGTGAACCCCCGAGTGCATCCGTGAACCAAAGTCCAACGATGACCGCCGCTAGCTCTTCGCTGTGACGGCCTAAACGAGCCTCCATGTCACCGATTCAAAATCGCAGCGTTTCAAATGTTTGGCGGCGATGCGAATGGGGGAGCACCAAAGTGTCTTACGTCGCAAACCCACCCGGCGGTTCGCTGCCAATCAAAGCTTCGGCAAGCAAACGGTACGAATTAACCGATTTCGGTCGCTTCGCCAAATGCTTCCGCGGCGCCCTAATCAGCCGCCCGCCCCTCCTTTGAGAACCATCTGCTTTCCCCGCTGCTGAGGCGGGTGAGGCTTCGGCAAAGAGGGCAACAATCGCTACAACCGGCAGCGTCAACGCGAAGTGCATCACGGTGGCGGTGAAACGGAGCCTGAGGGAGTCATCAAAACAGCGTCCCAGGAGAGGCTGCGAAGTTTGGGCAAACTGACTGGCGAACTATCCTTTATTCCTTACTGCCGTTAAACTTAGTCTAGTTGGATCCTCGCGTAAGCTGGAAAAAGATGTGTCGTTGAGAGGAACCCGTCCGTTCAGGACAGTGGTACCGATTTCAGCGATGATCACACTTCATCTGATAGTCAACTTCTTTTCTGCGGTGCAAGCAACACCCCTATCATGAATCGATCTCTGTTCGCTCCAGACACTCTCCGTCACACAGTCCCTGGCATTTGTTCGGTCGTCGCCAGACGCCGTGCCCGGAAACGTTGGCAAAGCATCGCTGCATGCCTTGTCACCTTTATGGCAATGATCATTGACGCAAATGTCAGCAAAGCTGAAGAATCAACTGCAGCCTCGATCGCGTTGTACTCTGACGCGGCGAATTTTCAAAACAAAGGCGCCATCGATTTGGCGATTCGCAACTGGGAACAATTCCTTCAGCAATACCCCAAAGACGATCTCGCCAGTCAAGCGGCTCACTATCGAGGCGTCTGCGAGATGAAGCGTGAGACGCCTGACTACGGTCGCGCGATCACAGCCTTTCAATCTGCATTGACCGACCCGGCTTCCAAGCTTCGTGAGCAAAGCCTTGCCAATCTAGGATGGTGTCAGTTTGTCGTGGCCACCGAAGGTCAGAATGCGGATGCCAAAGCACTGCAGCAAACGATTGCCACGTATGTTCAATTGATCAAAGAGTTTCCCCAAACAACGTTTGCCGACCGCGCCTACTTTTACAGTGGTGAAGCAGCCTATCAGTTAGGACACGCTGATGCGGCCATCGCCAGCTACCAGCGCATGCTATCGCTCGCGACGTCAAAGCAATCCCCTTTGCGCTGCGACACGTTGTATGCCTACGGGGTTGCTCTGGAAGAAGCCGGCAAAGATGCTCAAGCGGTCCGGGCCTACCAGCAATTGTTGCAAGAATTCTCGACGCATGAATTCGCAGTGGATGTGCGACTTCGCTTGGGAGATCAATTCATCGCTGCGGGCAAGCAGGCCGAAGCTCTCAAGCTCTTTGATGGAGCGCTCTCGGCGGCCCAGTACGCCGAAGACGAACGCTACGCGATGCTGCGCAAGGCGTTTGCCCTGGTGCAGTCCAATCGGCCTGCCGAAGCAGCCCAGGTCTACGATCTGCTCCGGCAAAAGCACCCCAACAGCCCAGAGGCAGCGGGCGCCCTGTTGGCTGCCGGACAAGCTTACTATCGCGCCAAAAAATTGGATCTGGCGGGAAAACGTTTCCAACAACAACTCCAGCAACCCAACGTTGGCGGCGAAACCGCAACCGAATCGGCTCACTGGCTGGCACAGATCTCCCTGAACCAAAAACAAACCAAACAAGCCGCCAAGGTCGCCGAAGATCAAATCAAAAAGCAAGTGGCTGGAACCTACTCGGCACATTTATACTTAGACTTGGTCGAAGCACTTGCGGCCGATCCAGGCACGCTGGCAAAATCACTGCAAGTTGCCAAACAGGCTGCACAGAAATACGGTGACAGCGAGGTGGCGCCGCGACTGCTTTATAACGCAGCGTTCTCTGCTTTGCAGCTTGATCAGTATGCCGAAGCAGTCCAGCTAGCCAACCAATTCATGCAGCGTTTCAAGGATGACCCGTTGGCAATTGACGTGCGATTCATTGCTGCTGAATCGACCTTGCTGCAAGGCAAATCCCAAGAGGCCGTTCAGCATTTCCAAGCTTTGCTGGGTCGCTCCCCGGCCAATCATGCCAGCCGAGGCCAATGGGCACTGCGTGCTGCAACGGCAGCGAATCTGTCCAAGCAATACGACCTAACCTTGCAACTGTTGAAAAAAGAAACTGCGTCACTGAAGTCGGCTCAGCAACAATCCGAAGCCGCCTTGCTGATGGGCAAGGCCGCTTTACTGAACAAGTCAGCCGACCAAGCGATCGGATTGTTGGCCGGTGCAATCAAGCTGGCACCGGGCAGTCAAACAGCCGCACAGGCTCAGTTCCTGCAAGCCACTGCCTACGACGACGCCAATCGCTCGCAAGAGGCGACTCAGGCTTGGGCTCAAATCGCCAAGCGAACCGAGTCAACACCAGAGGTCAGGCAAGCACGCTACCGACTTGCCCAACTGGCTGCGGACCAAAATGATCACGCCACTGCATTGCAATGGCACCAACGACTGATCAATGACCCGGCCAGTAAACGATTGCGTCCGTATGCCTTGTTCGGATTCGGCTGGTCATTGATCCAAGCCGATCGGCATGGCGAGGCGATTGCTCCGTTAAGCGAATTGCTGGACAAATCACCCAACCATGAAACCGCGACCGATGCTCGTCTGACGCGTGGGATTGCCTACCGCGTCACCGGCGACAGCGCAGCGGCCCGCCGTGACCTGCAAGCGGTGATGGCCAAGAAACCGACCGGCACTCAACTGGGCCACGTGCTCTACGAATTGGCATTGGTCGATCAAGCCGAAAAACGCTTCGGCGACGCCGCCAATAAATTGTCCCAACTCCTGTCCAAAGTGCCCGATTATGACTCCCCAGAACGCCTGCGTTACGAAATGGGCTGGGCGCTGCAACAAGCAGGCAAAACCGATCAAGCCGCCAAGGTCTTTGAAGGCATCCTGGCCAAATCGAGCGACGCTCCGTTCACCGCTGATGCAGCCTTCTTCGTAGGCCAGTTCTATTACGACCAAAAAAACTGGGACAAAGCATCAGAGTTTCTCAAGCAAGCCAGCGCGGCCAAGGATCCCGTCGTGGCAGAAAAGGCCATGTACCGCTTGGCCTGGAGCGATTTCCAAGCAGGAAATCTGCAACAAGCTCGCCAGGCGTTTTCAAACCTCACCAAACGGTTTCCCAAAGGCGAATTGGCTCTGGACGCTTACATGATGGATGGCGAATGCCTGTTCCGAATGGATCAATTCGAGCAAGCTCTGCAGTCCTTCACAATGGCTCGCAAACAGATCGAAGCCAACGGTGACGACTCCACGACGCTCCGTGACCCAGAAGATCGCCGTATCCGGGAACTCGTCCTCTTGCATGGCGGTCAGTCTGCTGCTCAGTTGCAGCAATGGGATGTCGCCATCGATTGGTTCGATGCACTGAAAACACGCTTTCGATCAACCAGTTACTTGCCACAACTGCTGTACGAACTCGGCTTCGTCTACCAACAAAAAGGTGACACAGAACGCGCTTTAAGCTACTTTCAACAGGTCGCCGAAGGCTATCGTCGCCAGGAAGTCGCGGCTCGCTCGCGGTTCATGATGGGTGAGATTTACTTTCTGAGACAAGCCTTCGACAAAGCCATCCCGGAATTTCAAAGCGTCATGTATGGATTCGGTGGTTCAGAAGCCTCGGCCACCATTCGGCCCTGGCAAGCGCGAAGCGGATTTGAAGCGGGTCGCTGTGCGGAATCTTTAATCCAACAAGCGCAAACCGATGCCAAGCGCACCAAGGCCCAGACCGTCGCACGCACGTTTTACCAGTTTGTTGTCGAGGAACACCGCGACCATGAACTTGCCAAGAAGGCCGCCGAACGCTTGGAGGCGCTGAAGTGAATCAACCTTGTCCCCCACACAACAACGTCGCAGCGATGAGCGCTGCGGCAACTCCGGTTACACGGCCTGCCCTGATGACACCTGCTGCTCAACCGTCTGACTCATTCCTCGATCGAACCTGCCGATGGGCACGAAGCTTAATGCTGGCCGGGGTGCTGACATGGTTGCTTTGCGGCGGCATGCTGGGAATCGCCGTCGCACAGGACAATGCACCGGTCGATGCCGCTGAGATCCAGCGGATCATGAATGAAGCTGCGCCGACCGAGCCGACGCCAGAAACGCCGACCGGCATCGACATGATGTCGCTGATGCTCAGTGGTGGCCGCTTCATGATCCCCATCATCATCATGAGCCTTGTTGTCGTCGCGCTGGCCGTCGAGCGGATGCTGAGCCTGCGACGCGAAAAGGTGATTCCCGAAGAATTCGTCCAGCAGCTCAAAGAGATTGCGGATCCACTTGAATTGTTCGACCCGCAATCGGCATTTCAAGTCTGTGCGAACCATCCCTCCCCAGCGGCCAGCACCATCGGCGCGATGCTCTCTCGCACAGGCGAGCCCCTGGGACAAATTGAAACCGTGGGCGCAGAGACCGTCGCGCGGCAGGCTGATCGCTACGCCAGCCCAGTCCGCTGGTTAACACTGGCTGCCGCAGCGACTCCACTGATGGGATTGCTGGGGACGGTCTGGGGAATGATCGTGGCGTTTCATGATTCGACCGCGTTGTCCGCCGATCAATCCCGCAGTGAGCAACTTTCCGAAGGGATCTACACCGCACTGGTCACGACGCTGGCCGGTCTGGCAGTTGCGATCCCCGCGGCGATTCTGGCTCAATATTTGGAAAACCGAATCGCCAAACTGTTCTCCGAGATCGAACAACTGGCGTTTGACTTGGCGCCTGGGCTGCGACGCTTCGTTGGACGCAATCGCCTGAACAGTCGTGGTGAATTGGTGACAGACACTCACTCCAGTACCCCGCCAAGCAATCCAACGGCGCCACCGCTGGCTCCGCCGCGCGTCAGCCCCACTGACCAGGCACAAGACACAGCGACCAATGAACCTCCGGCGAGGGCAAGCTAAACGATGGCTGTTGAAATCAAAAAATCCAGCGTCGCTGGAATGCTTAGCCTGACGCCGTTGATCGATGTGGTCTTCCTGCTGCTGATCTTCTTTTTGGTCACCAGTGAGTTCGAAGAAGAAGAGCGTCGCATGGACATCGTGCTGCCGACGGCCACCTCGGCCGTGCCGATGGTCAGCAAGCCCAGAGAAATCGTGATCGATATCGATGCGGCCGGGCAAACGTACATGCGTGGCCAAGCGACTGAAATTGAGAACCTTGAACAGCTCCTCAGATCAGCAGCGGCATCAAACCCCACCAATCAGACCGTTGTGATTCGTGCGGATCGATCCACCAGTTTTCAGCCCGTCGTCAGCGTGATGGATGTTTGCAATCGCGCTGGAATCAGTGATTACTCGGTCACCACCTTAAAAGGCCCTGCGTCGTAATCGCCATCACTCCAGTGCGTCCCCCTTTAGCCCTACCCCGTCGTTGAGCTGACCAACAGAACCGTGGAACCTCCACCACCCCCTCGCCGCCCCAAGATCGAAAGCACTCCGGTTGAACCCAAACGGAAGTGGCCGCTGGACGTTGTGTCGTTAACGCTTGGCGCCGTGGTGCTGTATCTGGTCGTCAGCCAGTTGCGTCTCGACGATCCACGCTGGTGGCTGAACCCGAAAACGTACTTCGTTGCAGTGCCGCTGTTTTCCGTCTCGCTGGCGGTGATTCTGCGGTTCGTGTTTTCCAGATTCTTTCGCCAATCGATCCAACTCGGTTTCCTGATCAGTTTGATCGTCCACCTGATTTTGCTGATCGCGGCCCTGCAATACGTTGTGTTCTCACGGTATGAACCGATGGCATCCAACGGGGACTCCAAGCAAAAACCGATTCGCAAAACCATCTCAGAACATCTGTTCCGGCCCAAGGAAAACAACGAAAAACGGCCCGATTGGTCAAAACCGATTGACTCCGAAACCAGCGATCGCGTGGTGCCGCAAGAATTGCCCAAGATGCCTCCACTGCAGCAAAACGACGTGGAGCTGCAGATGCCGAATCCGAAACCGTTTCGTCAGGAACGCACTGAAAAGCAACTGATCAAACGGCAACAGCCGACTTCGTCGCAACCCACACCGGCGAACGCCGCTGGCAAGCTAGCGCGACGTGAAATCGAGCGTCAGCAACAAGCCAACCCGTCCGAACAAATCGCAATTCCCAAGAACCAACCGTCGCCCGCCCAACCTCAATCCGAGTCGCTGCCGGATCGACCGGCGGCAACAGCCAACCTGCCACGGCGATCAACCAACCAGTCAACGGTCCGCGCCGCAGCCCAGCGTTTGCCCACCATGCGTGACATGTCGCAGTTGCCAAAACAAACGCTGCAACGATCAGCGATCGCCCCGGCCGCCTCGCCCAGCACAAATGCTTTGCCAACCGTCGGGAATGCGGGACAGACTCGGCAGCGGCGAGCAACCGAGATCGGCACAGCGGCTCCCGCACTTGGCGCGGCGCCCACACCCATCGAAGTCGCCGTCGCACAAGAATCACCCTCAGCATCGATGGCTCTGCGCGCGGTGCCAAACAACATGCAACGGATGACACAGCAAGCCGGCTCACGCTTCGCTCCGCAGAATCAACCGAGCTTCTCCAACCAGCCCACGACAAGCTCGCAAACAACGGGGACACAGATCGCAAGAAACCAAGCCAGCACACTCTCGGGCGGACCGCAAATCAATGCCGGCAGCGCGTTACGAGCGACCGGACGCTCCAGACGACCGAGTGCGGTTTCCGGTGCCGCTTCCACAGCGCCCATTGAATTACCTGGTGGCAGTGGCGACCAAGCCGTCGCTCAGGCCAACACGGGGCAAGCCATGGACAGTGACCCCTTTGGCGCGATCGCCCCAGCCAGCTCGGGCGGAAACAGCGGCAACGGGTCAACCAACGGGTCAACCAACGGGTCAACCAACGGGTCAACCAACGGGTCAACCAACGGGTCAACCAACGGGTCAACCAACGGGTCAACCGGGTCTGGGCAAACGGGTTCGCCTGCAGGGTCCGCCTTGAACGGTTCGGGCCTGAGCGGGTCAGCCATGGGCCGACAACCCAGCAGCCTCGCCGGCGGTTCTCCATTGCTGGTGGATGCAGCAACCGGCCCTGCGGGGCTCGGTCGAATCCCATCGCGGAAAGTCGGCCTGCCTACCGCCGATGCAGGACCACAAATTGCTTCGATCGACCTGCCACGTCGTTCACGGCGAAGACCACGTAGCGGTAGCCCCGTCGAACCAGCGGGCGCCAAAGTGGCAGCCGTGCAATCGTTTGCCCAACGAATGCAGCGAACCAACGGCGGATCGGTCCCGCAAGCTGGCATGGGCGGCCCAGAAACCGAAGCAGCCATCGAACGCGGCTTGGCCTACTTGGCACGCATCCAAAACGATGATGGCAGCTGGTCACTACAAGGGCATGGCGAACCCGTTCAAATCACCAGCAACACCGCCGCCACCGGCTTGGCGTTACTGGCCTTTCAAGGCGCCGGCTACACTCACAAACAGCATCAGTACGCCCAGCAAGTTGCCAAGGGAATCGATTACCTGAGATCAGTCCAGCGACCGTCGGGAAACTTGTATCGTGCCGAGAATCCTGCTACTGACCCCAACGCGATGTTCTACAGCCATGGGATTGCGGCTTTGGCGCTCTGCGAAGCCTATGGCATGACCCAGGACCCTGAACTACGACCGGCCGCGCAGCGCGCGTTGGACTTCATCATGCGGTCTCAGCACCAAACACTTGGCGGCTGGCGTTACCAATCACAAGTTGGCAGCGATACCAGCGTTTCAGGTTGGATGATGATGGCACTCAAAAGCGGCGAACTCTCCGGCCTAACCGTCCGCCAACGCACGTACGAAAAGATCAATGACTGGTTGACGCTCGCCAGTGGCGAAAACAACCGCCGAGATCGTTATCGCTACAACCCGTTGGCGGCAGACACCTTGGAGAAACGACACGGACGGCGACCCACACCGACCATGACCTCCGTCGGGATGCTGATGCGGATGTACAGCGGCTGGCGGCGTGATCGCACTGAGATGCGTTCGGCTGCCGATTACCTGATTGGCAATCGCCCTGCACTGGGCACCACCGCGCAACCGCAACGCGACTGTTACTACTGGTACTATGCGACACAGTTCATGTTCCACATGGGCGACAAACATTGGGAACAGTGGAACCAAAGCCTCAACCCCTTGTTGATTGAAACCCAGGAGACCCAAGGCGACAACGCCGGTTCATGGTCTCCGCTAAAGCCTGTGCCGGATAAATGGGGCGGCTATGCGGGCCGTGTCTACGTCACGACGCTGAACTTGATGAATCTAGAGATCTACTATCGCCACCTGCCAATCTACGACGACACGGCAAAATAGTGGCCAAGCCAGGCGCAGCGCCGCCGGTTGATCAGTAAGACCATCCGGACCATGCTCAATGCCGGACCATGCTCAATGCCGGACCATGCTCAATGGGGGACAGCCCCTGACAGCCCGACCCTGTCAGCCAACGCAGGACCGTCACGTTCACGCTTCATTGATCGGCAAAGCGCATGACGGTCATCGACAGCCCGGCCTGCCGCTTTGCAACCGTTTCGGTTATCGCAGCGGCGAAGAAGCCCCGGTGCGGTTGGGATCCAAGGCAATGACTTGCTGTGGTGACAACATGTAATCAACCCAGCCGGTTTGCTGCACCAAGGGCTGATCGCGTTGTGCGGCGCGTTCGATGGCTAAATGCGCCGCATAAGCATCGCCGCGCGACAGTTCGATCGAAGCGATCTGCAGCAATGGCTCGGCGGCATTGGGATCATGCTCGGCGGCCTTAGCAAAGTGCTTGACGGCCAGCTCAGGACGCTGCAGACTTCGCAGCGCAATGCCGCGCATCATGTGAACCGCAGTGGGCATCTGCGAATCATCGGCGGCAGGATCAAATTGATCCAACGTTGCCAGCAAGCGATCGTACTGTTTGCTTTCCAGGTACAGGTCTGCGATCTTCAGCTTCACCGCGACCAGATCAGGCTGAATGGCAAGCGCTCGATGGTACGCGGCCATCGCTTCGCGACTGTTGCCACGCTGCTGAAAACAGTCACCGCGCAGCACCCAGATCTGCGGCGACTCGCGATCGCCAGCCAAAGCGATTTCACCTTGCTGCTGAGCATCATCAAGTCGACCGGTAATAAAATACATCTCGCCGAGTCGGGCGACCAATCGTGGCTCCTGTCCACTCAGCTCAACCGCTTTTTCCATGTGCAGGATCGCTTGGTCGTAGTCCCCGCGATTCCAGTAAGCTTCTGCGATACCACGGTGCGCCCGGTCGTCATCCTGCGAAACTGTCAACGCGTTCCCAAAGAGCTGCTCAGCTTGATCCCAACGTCCGTTTCGCATCGCCTGCAAGCCCTGGCGAGACAACCGACGTGCGGCCACCGTGTGTTTACTTTCGGTAATCCGCCCAATGGTGTGGCATCCGAAACTGGACAGGCACAGCAACCCAAGCAACGCTCCAGAGACCGCCCACGTTATCGCTGGGGACGCACACCCAGCGATTGCATTCGCGCGGGGAGTGGCGTTGGGAGGCCGTTGGTTGCATTGCAGCGAGAACATCACGCGCGATTGCCCGTAAAATAGAACTTTCCGATTGATTGTCGATTCGCAAGACTATCTCCTAGCAAATCGCCCCGGCGAACGCAATTCGGTTCCTCGGCAGAACGTTTCGAACCCTCCTGATAAACACCGCCAACATGCCTGCTCAATTTGATTCTATGGGACTGCGTTTCCTGTACCCGGACAACTGGACGGTCGCCCCCAGCGAGGAGACGGAAGCCAGCAGCGGCATGGGCGCGACTCTGGACATCCCCGGTGGTGGTTTCCTGTCCCTAGAGTGGTCACCGGCTGCCGACGTTGACGAGATGATCAGCCGAATTGAAACCACGATCTGCGAGGAATACGACGACGTTGAGCGTGAGAACACGCACTGGGACCTGGTTTCGCCGGACACTCCGATCATCGACCTGCGGTTTTACTACCTCGATTTGCTGATCCAGTGCCGATTTGTGCTCCTGACCAACCTGCCTGCTGCCGACCGCATTGCGGCTCAACAGGTCTTCAGCCAGCCCACGGCGGCCGAAGGGAGCGATGAGGAGGAGGCGGACACTCCTTCGCTGGCAGCGTTTACGCAAGGAGACCCTCCTGTGCTGGTCGTGCAACTGCAGGCAGAGAGCCGCGATTTTGACAAGAACGAAACCGTGTTTGCAGCAATCATCAAGCAGCTCGCCGAGCAAAGCCTGTAGCCAGACAGCGGCGGCCAATCGATTAGCCATTCCGCCCGTTTTTTAGCGAGGCAGTTCCCACCAAGCAAACCGTGGCTCACGGCAAAACGTTTGATGGGGCCCGTGATCGCTTAAACCAAATCTTGCTTGCGTTTTTTGCGACGAGCACGCGAGCACTCGCGACAAACACCTTGAATGATCATCCGATGGCTTTCGACACGAAAACCGTGCATGGCAGCCATCTTGTCGCGGATTTCCAACAGTTCATCACTCTGGAATTCCAGCAACTTGCGACACTGAGTGCAATAGAGGTGATCATGTTGTGGGTAACCATAGTCATGATCGTAAACCGTTCGCCCATCGAGCTGAAAACAATTCAGTAGCCCGGCATCAACACATTCGCGGAGCGTCCGATAAACGGTCGCAGTGCTGACGTAGTTTTCTTCGCCACGGCGAGGCAATCGATCAATCAACTCCTCGGCATCGAAGTGGTCATGCTGAGCAAAGACTTGCTCCACCAAAAACTTGCGTTGATTGGTTTGCCGCAACCCGCGAGTCTGTAGGTACTCGCTAAAGCGTTCCTGAGGTGATAGCGATACCTCCAAGGCCTCCACCTTTGTCATCACCTCGCCATCAGGGGAATCGGCGGGCGATGTTTCGACGGGATGTTGTGAGGACTGGACCATCAATCAATCTAACGGGGAACTGCCGCAACAAGGGGAAGACGGGATCAAGTATGAAACCCAATCGAGTCGGAAAACCGTGGCTTGCTGAACCATCCGTGGTGATGGGATGGTGATCGCCAGCGAGCAATCTGAGGCTGTTTTCCAATGAGTTTCCATCAGGCGGACAGCGTCATGCCCTGCCAAAGACCTATTCGAAGTCTACCCCGGCAACTGGCATTTGTCTGCCACCTGGGGGCATAAGCGATAAAAATCACGGGCGATGGCGGAGAAACTCACCCTAAATCACTTCATGAAACAGCACTCAGGTCTAATCTGCATCCATTGGGAGACAAAGTATGCCGCCTAGACACTTCGTTGCCCGGCGCGACTGGCTGGTGATTCGTCAGTGCTGACTACTCAGAGTTCGCGTCGGCATTCACCGAGGCACGGCGACGCGTCTCGGACGCGAATACAGGCAAGCGATGGAGATGGAGAACGCTAATCAGCACAAATCAATTAGCGTCGATGAGCGCTTATTAGTGTTCCAGAATCTCGGACCTCGGATATTGCGTCATTTGGACGACGAACGCTTGGTACACCACGACCCAAAAACGGGCCGAACGGCATTCACCGAGGCACGGCAACGCACCTCGGACGCGAACGCAGGCAAGCGATGGAGATGGAGAACGCTAATGAACACTAATCAGCACAAATCAATTAGCGTCGATGAGCGTTTATTAGTGTTCCAGGACCTCAGGCATTGCGTCGTTTGGATGACGAACGCCTGGTACACCACGATCCAAAAACGGGCCGAACGGCATTCACCGAGGCACGGCGACGCGTCTCGGACGCGAATGCAGGCAAGCAATGGAGGTGGAGAACGCTAATCAACACTAATCAGCACAAATCAATTAGCGTCGATGAGCGCTTATTAGTGTTCCAGCATCTCGATCCTCGATCCTCGCGTCGTTTGGACGACGAACGCTTGGCAAGCGTCATCGGCGTTGCTTGCCCGTCGATTCGTCTACCCCAGCAGGTCGAGGAATCGATCCAGAGCGGCGTCCATTTTCTCGGGCGAGTCATAGCTTCCGTCGGCGATCTGGCGACGAATTTCAGCGACGCGATCGAAACGAATGCCATCGCCGGCAACCGATGCACTGGCATCCAAGCGGCTCGCTGCGGTCGCAGCTTGGCTAAGGTCCAACTGGTCGACGACTCCACGGTCAGCAACGCTGCGAGCGGAGGAGTCTTGATGATCTACCGAATCAACCTGGCTGGCATCAACGCGTTGTGTTGCTTGAACGTTTGAAGAAGCGTTGGTGGTTGAAACGCGAAATGGGCCGTAAATCTGCATGTGAGCAATGCTCCAATGACTGAAAGGAATTCCGTTGGGCGATCACGGACCCACTGCGGGAGTGGTCAACAGCGATCACCTAACTGGGACAATGCGACGAAATTGGGCCGGACGAATCAACTTGGACCATTCGATCAAGCATAGGTTCGATTTGGCAAAACACCAAATGTGAACCCACACACAATCATCAAGAACAATCACAGGGAATGACTCGTCGTTTCCACATCGGCCATCAGCGCCGCGTTCCGTGTCCCGGTAGCAATCCATTAAGCGTCATAGAGACTATTGCCAGCGCATGTGAAGGGGAAACAGGAAGACGAATCGGGTCGATCCGCACACCAAGCCCACTGCGAGTGACAAAAACGGGATGCAAATCCGAGGCACTGCCCGCGACCCTAGCAAATCAGAATCCTTTCCCGCAAGCGGAATCTTCGCGCCAAGTGAACCGTCCGTCGAATTCGCTTCAGGTCGCGTTTGCCATGGCTTCCAATTGCACGGTTGCCCTGCCCTGTTCCTTTTCCAAGTAGTTGCGACCGAATTTTACGTTCACATGGTCCCAGGGCAACTTATCCATTAATTCGTACTTCTGGTGCACCTGTGCCTCAATGTCAATTCCGGCATCATGCAACGCTTGCCACCAACGATCAGGATCCATGTGTTCGGTCCAGCCGTCCATTCTTGCCCCACGCTCCCAGGCCAAGCGAATCGCTTTGGCGGTACGCCGATCACCACGGCTTAGAACGCCTTCTAACAAGCTGGTTTCAATGTTGTGACACTTGATGTTCACGCTGCGAATCTTGCGACGATTCCACAGGTACTTGTGTGCCCATTGAAAGTACTCCCTGCGCTGCATGCCATTCCACTGGTACGGCGTATGAGCTTTGGGAACGAAGTTGGACACACTGGCGGTCACGCGTGCGTAACGCCCATTGACCTCCTTCCCGACCCCGGCAATGGTTTCGGCCAAGTCCACAATGCCGTCCAAGTCGACCTCGCGTTCACCCGGCAAGCCACACATGAAATACAATTTCACGCTATCAAATCCATTTTGAAACGCGTTGCGGCAACCCTCGATCAGATCACTGTTTTTGATCTTCTTGCGAATCTGTTCTCGCATGTCGTCCCGAGCCACTTCAGGGGCCAACGTCAGCGAGCTACGACGATCGGTGCCGATCAGTTTGGGTAAGGAACGCAATTGATCATTGACGCGCAAACTGGGCACCGAGATATTCACGCCCAACGGCTTGAACACTTCATGCAAACGCAGCACCAAGGGTTCGAAATGCGGATAGTCGCTGCTGGAGAGCGACAAAATACTGATCTCGTTATGACCGGTGTTCAGATAGCTCTCCCACGCCGCTTCCACGATCGTTTCCACTTCGCGGATTCGCAGCGGACGCTTGATCACCGTGCTCTGGCAGAAACGGCACAAGTGAGGACAACCACGCATGATCTCTAATGCAATTCGATCATGCACACATTCGATGTAGGGCACAATCGGGCTCGTTGGCAGTGGAATGCCATCCAAGTCGCTGATCACACTGGGTGCAAATGTCTTGGGAACATCATCGCGCAAGGGTTGCAGCGATTCGATGCGTCCATCGCCGTCTTTGTAAACAGGCTGATAAAACCGGGGCACATAGGCAAACTCCAGCTTTTGCGCGACCTGGGCCAAAGCCTCGGCACGTTGCTGGCGGCCTTGTTCGCCGGTGGCATAACTGCCGTCGCTCTGGCGGTATTGCTCTTTGAGCTCCAACCAGAGATCACAAATCACTGGCAGCGCCGGTTCCCCGTCACCGGTGATCATGACGTCAAAGTACTCTGCCATCGGTTCAGGGTTTTGGCAGCATGGGCCACCAGCGACCAACAAAGGATCACCAATCGTGCGATCATCAGACAACAGCGGGATGCCGCCCAAGTCGATCATCGTCAGCACGTTGGGAGAACTGATCTCGTATTGCAGACTCAATCCCACGACATCAAAATCAGACAGCGCTGAAAAGGTTTCCAGCGTATACAGTGGAATATCGTACTGGCGAAGCAATTGCTCCATATCCGGCCAAGGCGTGAAGACACGCTCAGCACACCAGTCCTGGCGACGGTTCATTAGCGAGTACAAGACCTGCAAACCATGGTGACTCATCCCGATCGTGTACGCATCGGGAAAACCAATCGCCAATTTGCCTTTCACCTGACGATGGTCTTTGACCACGATGTTGCGTTCACCACCAACGTATTGAGCTGGCGTTTGCACGTGTGGCCAAACTCGCGATTCTAAAAGCTTGCGTCGTTGCTGTTGAATCATGTCGCTACAGAGTGTTAATCGAAGGGAGACCGTGGCAGGAGTGGAAGCGAGCAGCATTTCCGCCTACAGTGTGTCATCAGAGCACTCAGTGTGAACAATTATCCCTCGCAAGGACAAGAGAATCTTGCGAATTACCCGCGGAGAAACCCCGTCGTGAGCGATTTTGAATCAGTTGGGAAGGTCAGCGACTTTGAAATTGGCCGAGGTCGAGCCGTGGTGGTCGACGGCCGCATGGTGGCTGTTTTTCGCCAAGAAGACGGGTCCTGGGACGCGATTGACGACCTCTGCCCTCACATGGGGGCCTCTCTGGCCGAAGGCCATGTGGAAGGCAAAACGGTCACCTGCCCCTGGCACGCGTGGCGTTTCTGCGTCAACGATGGCACCTGGGAGGATAACCCGCGCGTCAGTGTGGACTGCTTTGAAGTCAAAGTCGAAGAGGAAGAAGTCTTCGTAAGGCCTGCACAGAAAAGCGAATAACTCACTCAGCCTTGCACCACTTGCAGCCAGCACCACTTGCAGCCAGCAGTCCTTGCAGCCAGCAGGCCTTGCAGGGCGTCTCCCGCATCAAGCGGGGCGGGACGAATCATCCGCTCGGGACGCCGCCTCGGCAGGCGTTACAGCGAGTAGCTGCCGCCGACTTCTAGAACGACGGCTTTGGTATCCGTTTCACCGCGAACCATCGTCGCCCAGGCTTCGGCATCCTGTTCTATCGGAGGCCATGTTCCATAGTGCGTGGGCAATGCGATTTTGGGACCGATCAGCTTGATCGCTTCAACACTATCGGCGGGCCCCATCGTGAACAGGTCACCAATGGGCAAGACAGCGACGTCGACACCGCCGGCATAGAAACGCATGTCACCAAAGTAAGCGGTGTCGCAGGCGAAATAGATGCGTTTGTTTTCCAGCTTCAGCACAAACCCTGCGGCGGTTCCGCCATACGAACCATCGGGCAAACCACTGCTGTGCAGCGCGGGAACCATTTTGATCTCGCCTTCAGCCAGCTCGGCAGCCCCGCCCAGATTCATTGCCAGCGCATTGGTCAGTTGATGCTTTTCAGCGAACCACTGGACGATTTCGAAGTTCGAAATCAGCCGCGCTCCTGAGCGTTTCAAGATTGCGGCGGCATCGGCCACATGATCAAAGTGACCGTGAGAGACCAGCACGTCGGTGACGTTTTCAAACGCGTCCGGCTGGACGGTTGCAACGGGGTTATCGGTAAAGAATGGATCCAGCAACAAACGCTGTGAACCGGATTCAATCAACCAGCTGGCGTGCGATAACCAAGTTAGCTTAACCATGATTAAAACTCTTGTCCTTTCAGCCGAGCGATCTCCATCGCATCTTTGTCGCCGCGTCCAGAGAGGCACACGACCAAGTGCTGATCGGCTGACATTTCGCTTGCGATTTGAAGTGCTTTGGCAATGGCGTGACTGGTTTCCAAAGCGGGAATGATGCCTTCTGTGCGCGACAGTGTATCAAATGCCGACATCGCTTCGGTGTCTCCACACTGAATATAATCGACTCTTCCGGTATCTTTCCAGTAACTATGTTCGGGGCCAACGCCGGGGTAATCCAAACCCGCACTCATGCTGTGTACATCGCAGGTTTGGCCGTCATCGTCTTGGACAACGTAGCTGTAACTGCCATGCAAAATACCGGGCTGACCAAAGGCCATCGGAGCGGCATGATCACCGGCTTGCGAGCCGCGACCACCGGCTTCAACACCGACCAAGCGAACGCCTTCATCTTCGACGAAGGGATAGAACATTCCTGCTGCGTTACTGCCGCCGCCAACACAGGCCACCACACAATCGGGCAAACGGCCCAAGAGTTCGCGTGACTGATCACGTGTTTCCCGACCGATCACCGACTGAAAATCACGCACGATCATGGGGAAGGGGTGCGGTCCGATCACGCTACCGATGATGTAGTGAGTGTCCTCAACGGACGACATCCAATCTCGCATCGCTTCGTTGACAGCATCACGCAAGGTTCGTGACCCTGATTCGACGGATTCAATGTGAGCACCCATCAATTGCATGCTGAACACATTGGGCTTTTGACGGCGGATGTCTTCGGCCCCCATGAATACGGTGCAAGGCAAACCGAAATGGGCACAAGCGGTTGCTGAAGCCACCCCGTGCTGTCCCGCACCGGTTTCCGCAATCACGCGTGTTTTGCCCATTCGCAAGGTCAGCAGAGCTTGGCCAAGCGTGTTGTTGATTTTGTGGGCGCCGGTATGATTAAGGTCTTCCCGCTTGAGCCAGATCTGAGCACCGCCGGCGGCCTCGGTCAGGCGTTTGGCAAAATAGAACGGGCTGGGACGTCCGACAAAGGTTTTTAGGAGCTGATTCAGCTCACGCTGAAATTCGGGGTCTTTTTTGGCCGCTTCGTACTCCTCGGCCAGCTGATCCAGAGCTCGCATCAGAGTCTCAGGCACGAAACGCCCACCAAAGTCGCCAAAACGTCCGTTCATGTCGGGAACGGAAGCAGTGGCAGATCCGTTTTCCATCGGCTCGCTTTGCTGGGGTAAAGTACTCATTGTCAATTATGTCCGTCGTGTAAGCTTTCAAAAGGTGCTGATATCATCCCCCGAGCGATCGATTTGGTCAACGCAGCGTTTCTCGGGAGATCATGAAATACTTGGTGATTTTCCACGTGTTTTCACGCCGATTCGGGTTTGCCTACGCCCCACAAGTCAGACAAAGCCAACCGAACTGGTCCGCGTGGCCAGCCAACAGACCAACCAGCAGGACGCGACAAAAACCTCCACCAAGCGGTGTGTCAACCGCCACCCAACCGCTTCGATAACCGCCCACCGAGACCATTCGCCCCGCAGCATTGACCGGCAAGATTGACCGGCCAGATTGACCGGCCAGATCAACCCGCGACATTCACCCTGCGAATCACTGATACAGGCGTTCCCGAACTCACCTGCGTCAAACAGACAACCGCTTTCCTCACGCAATCTCAGAACACCGCATGACCTACCGAGTTTTCTACTGCACCGAATCCACCGATGAAAACGTGGCGCCCAAGAAAGCGGTGACCAAGAGTCAGGATGAACTGCCGGCGATGCTGCAAGCACAATTGATCGATCGCCAGGATTTCCTGGGCATCATCGATGAAGGGCACACGACGATGCAATTCATGCGTGGCGGTGGCCAGCGGGTTTGGATGGAAATCCCCGATCCAGTCAAGCAAGGTTCGTTTGGAAAGCACTGCTTGCTCAGCGAAGCGATCGAGATTGTCAAATCACTTGACGGACCGCTGAATGAGTTCAAAGAACAATGGACATTCCAATCCTGGACACCTAAACCGGGACAGGAAAAGTTGCTGGCGATCACGCCCGATCAAGCTGAGGTCCTGATCCCTGGCACCGAGAAATGTTTTGCCACCGATGACGTCACCGTGAGCGATCTGGGCGTGGGCTACATGTACCGAGAAGAACCGGACTTCGATGAAGACTCGGGCTGGCGACTGTTCAGCGGCCACGAAGATCAAGAGTACCTGGATGATCCAGAAAACTGGGGCATTTATGATCTGAACTTGATCGCCAACTACGATCCTGACATCCTCCCTCTGATTGACGAAGCGATCGACTCTCACTGGGAACGCAATCAAGACAATCAGTTTTCTCCTGTCACCGATTGACGATGCCTGAACTTCCCGAAGTCGAAACCATGTGCCGCGGCATCGCTCCGATTGTCGGGCAGACCATTGTGCAAATCAATCGACCGCCCTGCGAGCGCAAGGCGATCTCGATCAAGCCCAGTGTGAAAACGATCGCCAAGAAAGCGGTCGGCCAAAAGGTCCAACGCATCGATCGACTTGGCAAACGCGTCTTGATCGTGCTGGAAAATGAATCGGCAATCGTCATCGAACCGCGGATGACGGGACTGGTGCTGTTAGCCGACCCACCCAGCACGGAACATCTGCGGCTGCAGATCATCTTGCATGGCAAGCCCGATCACAACGTGCTGTTCTGGGATCGACGCGGCTTGGGAACGGTGCAATTGCTCAACCCAAGTGAACTGAAACGCAGCGTGATTGACCGACTGGGGCCGGACGCCTTGGTAGCCACCGCAGATCAACTGAAATCCATCTTGGGCACCAGTCGACGGGCGATCAAGGTCGCATTGCTGGATCAATCTGCGATCGCGGGCGTCGGCAACTTGTATGCCTCCGAAGCCTTATTTGTCTCGGGCATCGATCCACGCACGCGCTGTGATCAGCTGACCAAACCACAATGGCAACGGCTTTGCTCGGCGATCCACAGCGTCTTGCGAGAAGCCATCACGCACGAAGGCAGCACGCTTTCCGATGGCACCTACCGCAACGCGTTGAACGACGCGGGCAGCTACCAGAATTACCACCGCGTGTACGATCGGGCTGTGCAAACCTGCAAACGTTGCCAAACCGGCAGCATCCGCAGAATTGTCCAGGCCCAACGGAGCACGTTTTTCTGCCCCGATTGTCAACAGCGGCGCGGCAAGCACGCCAGCGTTGACGCGGCGTCACCAAGCGTCGATCAGCCGTAAATGGGCCGACTTTCGCGTTTTTTCTCTCTCCCGGTCGCAGCCGGAAAAATCTTTCTTTCTCATGGGGATGGATTAGCGGTACAATATAAGTAACGCGATACCAACTGCCTTGCCCAGACAGCCGCCACGCTCTGTGCCTTTTTCTTTCAAAGATCACTGCGCTATGAACCACCGCACGCCAACCTCTAGCAACCGTCGTCAGTGGTTAAAAACGGCAGCACTTGGTGCAGGTGCCTTGTCACTTGGCAACTTGGCTCGCCCCTCCATTGCCACCGCTGCTGACAAAGCTTCCTGGGACACCGCGACTGAAAAGGGACTCCAGTGGCTGGCCAAGTCACAATCGTCGCGTGGCCATTGGAACACCCAGGTCTATCCAACCGCAATGGCAGCCCTGGCCGGTACCGCGCTCGTTGGCAGCGGTTCAACCACCACTCAAGGACCGTATGCAAAAAACATTTCACGCGCCGCTGACTTCATCATCAGCAAGAGCCGCAGCAATGGGTTGATCGGTGATCCCAAAACCGATCAACGCTACACCTACGGTCACGGCTTCGCGATGCTGTTCCTGTCGCAAGTGTTGGGTGAAGAAGGCTTGCTCGATCGACGCCGCGAAATTGTGGATGTGCTAACCCGAGCGGTGGAGTTCAGTGGCAACGCGCAGACCGCCGCCGGCGGCTGGGGCTATGTCTCTGCCGATGAGGGCAACGACTTCGACGAAGGCTCCACCACGATCACACAAGTGCAAGGCTTGCGCGGCTGTCGCAATGCGGGCATCCCCGTGACGGCCGAAGTCATCGACAAAGCCAAAGAATACATCTATGGCTGCAAGAACGACGACGGTGGCATCAGCTACAGCAGCCGTCAACGCGGTAGCAGCCGGCCTGCGATCACGGCCGCTGCCTTGGCTGCCCTGTACAACGCCGGCGACTACGACAGCGAACATGTTCCGCAGATGTGGGAATACACCAAGAAGGAACTTCACGATTTAGGTAACGGCAAGAATACGTTTGGCCACTGGGACTACACGTACTTGTACTACAGCCAAGTGGTTTATCGCCAAGGCGACGAATTGTGGCAACCTTGGAAAGCCAAGCTTTACAACCAAATCGTTAGCCAGCAATCACCCAACGGATACTGGGAAGGTCAGATTCATCCCGTCTATGTCACGGCCTGCAAACTGACCATGCTTCAGCTGGACTATGGGTACCTGCCGATCTACCAGCGTTAATCCGAGCGGATCGTCTCATCGCTTAGATCGCGTGTAACGTCTAGCTCTTGCTTGGTCGCAATCTGAGTCACTTCCAGACGCTTGGTCACACCGGCAGCCGGCGACGGTTCCTCGCCACGCAGATTGTCCTCCCACCACTTGAGAGCGTCCTTGGCGTTCCACTGCAAGGCAGACTGGCAGGCCGCCAGTCGATCGGCGAACGCTTCGGCGCTCCGCACACGGTCCTGAGGATCTTTGACCAGGCAATCCAGAATGACCTTTTCAAGATCCGCATCCAAAGGTCTCCCCAAACGCTGACTGGGCGTCACCGGCATGTCTTTGACATGCGACATCATCACTTGAGACATCGACTCACCCTCAAACAAGGTTTTGCCGGTGAGCAAGAAATAGCCCACCGCACCGAGTGAATAGATGTCGCCGGCGGTGCCAAAGCCTTTCCCTTGCAAGGTCTCTGGCGGCATGTAATGCGGTGTCCCCAACAGCGACGAAGCGGCGGTGATGTCTAAGTCTGACTTTTGATTTTTGACCAGCCCGAAATCAAGCAACTTGGCAAAGTCATAGAGCCCGCCTCGCTCGGTGATCATGATGTTCGATGGTTTGATGTCGCGATGCATCAAGCCTTTGCGATGCGCTTCGTGAAGCGAACCACAGACCTGCTGCAACAGATAAATCACACGACCTTCAGGCTGCGGACCATAGCGATCGACCAGTTCGGTCAACGTGATCCCGCTCAGATACTCCATCGCGTAGTAAAACACCCCTTCCGGCGTACGACCATAATCGTAAATCGCAATGGTATTGGGGTGCGTCAGCTCACTGGTCAACTGGACCTCGCATTCGAAACGGACCACGGATTGCTCGTTGGTTTTATCGGCATCCAGCAATTTGATCGCCGTCGGTCGACGGAGCATGTCATGGTGGCCGCGATACACGGTGCCCATTCCGCCACGCCCCAGCAGAACGTCCAAGTGATACTGGCCAAGCTTTCTGGCTCGGATCGCCATGTCACGCGCCCGATACTCCATGCGAGACGCGCGTCGAGCCAAGAAGGCATTCAGGGTCGCCATCCCAGCAAGCAACCCCAACAGCAGCAGAAACGTTCGCTTCAGCCCATAAAGCGTCTTAAAGGCCTCCGACTGATCGGCTTCGGTAGCGACTCCGAATCCGTAGTGATCCAACCAAGTCCAAGCGCCCACCACAGGCACACCGCGATAGTCACGGTATGAATCAACATTCACGCCACTGTGACCAGCGGTCGCCGAGGCAGCCATGGCAGTAAAGGGTTGCTCATGACGACGCAACGCTGGCCGTTTCCCGCGAGTCATGTCGACTCCGGGATCTCGCAACGCGACGTTTAACAGGGACTCGGTATTGTCGTCGTCGACAAGTAAACCGATCTGTTTGAGATCATCATCGAATCGACTGCTGGTCAGCATGATGCCTTTGGAATCAAAGGCGTACGTCTCACCCGTCTTGCCAACACGGGCGACCTGCAGGATCTGTGAAAATTCGGCGCGCGGATTCAGCCGGATTCCGAAGACCGCGATCACTTCGCCAGCAGCATTTCGAATTGGCGCGCAAACAAACATCACCGGCACACCCGCTCTGGGAATACCGTCAATGTCCTCTACTAGCATCAAGCTTTTCATGGGCGGGAACACCGCCGTGTTGCCATCAAAGACCGGCTGCAACATTTCCTGCAGTTGATCGCCTGGTTTCAATCTCCCCACTTCGCTGTCCAGGTCCTCGGCAATCACACGAAGCTGTGAATCCAAGATGGCAAACCCCATCCCGCCATGGTGATCTTGCCAGTGGTCAACAATTGCCTTGAGCCGCTTCATCGCCGGTGACTCAAGCAGTCGCACGGGAATGGACTCCGAACTCTCATCATCAGCGATGGCCAACAACTGCTCGGTGGCCGCTAAAACAGCGGCGTCATCGGCGAAGTTGGCTGCAGAGTCTTGCTGTGACTTTAACCAGATTTCCAGCGCACTGACATCCGCATCCAGCAGTGTCTGCAACTGCTCAGCCAAGTGCTCCTTCATCATCGACTCGATGCGGTTGCTCGACAGCCAGCCCACCCCAACTAAGGTGATCGCCGCCAGAATAAAAAACAGCCAGAGCCGATCCCGACGCAGCATGAACGAACTGAGCGACGCACCGAAAAGCGATCGCAGCTTGGCGTCACGAGATTGCCGTGACCGATCCATGGGTCGCGTGATCGCAACAGAGTCGTGCTTAGAATTCATTGGTGATTTTCGCCAATGGACGTGAATGACTTGGCTTGAGTAACAGCAAGGCGCGAGAACGATTCTCTGTAAAATAGCTTGCAAAGCATAACACGCCCGTAAACGAGACGGGAAACGCGACCCAAAGGTACAGCAGGAAACATCAGAAACACCGCGAACAGTGGTGACGAACAACCGACGGCACGGCGGCAGCCATTGCCTTCTTAGGGCCAGCCCTCACCGCTCCCATTCTAGATCGCGAGCAAGAGGCTGAAACTCTTGATTGCCAGCGGACCTGATTCTGCCAGCAATCAACTGGGGTTGGGAGAGGTCTGCAATTGCACCATTTCACGATACTTCCCCCCTCGCTTGAGAAGCTCCTCGTCCGTCCCTGTTTCCAGCACCCTGCCCTCATCCAGGACAACAATCAGATCAGCGTTGCGAATCGTACTAAGACGATGAGCGATCACCAAAGCGGTTCGCCCAGCCAAGAGCTCTTCCAGCGAACGCTGGATCAAGCCTTCGCTTTCACTGTCCAAGTTGCTGGTCGCTTCATCGAGAATCAAGATTTTGGGATCCGCAAGAATCGCTCGCGCGATGGCTAATCGTTGACGCTGTCCGCCGGAGAGCTTGACACCGCGCTCGCCAATCACACTGTCGTAACCCTTGGGCAACTTCGCAATGAATTCGTCTGCGGCCGCCAAACGCGCCGCCTCGATGACTTGTTGCCGCGTGCAGTCGCGTCTGGCATAGGCAATGTTCTGTTCAATCGTGCCGTCAAACAAGAACACATCCTGCTCGACAATCCCCAGCAACGAACGATAGGAATCGAGTTCTATCTTGGGTAACGGCTGACCATCTAGAAGAATCACGCCCTCGGTGGGATCATAGAATCTTGCGATCAGGTTGGTCAGCGTGGTCTTGCCCGCACCACTGCGTCCCACCAACGCAACGGTCTTGCCCGCGGGGATTTGCAAACTGATTTCGCTTAGGACAACGGTGTCGGTATCAGGATAGCGAAAGGTCACATTTTGCAGTTCCAACTGTCCCTGCACTCGCCCGTGAACCAAACGCTTGGCTTCAGGGTCAACGGGCAATTCTTGCTCATGCTCTAGCAAGTCCAACACCCGATCCAACCCTGCCAAGTTGTTCTGCAAACCAACGGCGCTTGCAGCAATGGTGGCCAGCGGATCAAGCAGCATCGTGAGATAGACCAGAAACATCATCAAGTCACCCAGCGTCAATTCGCCTTGAATGATTTGATGGCCGCCGTACAGCAGCAGCGCCGTGCTAGCGAGCGGAATCACCACGCCCCAGATGGTTTCGATGGTTCGCGCCCACCACCAAGTGAACAACTGCTGACGAACCAAAAAGCCGCCTTCACGAACAAACTTGCCCGCTTCACTGCGCGAGCGTGAAAACGTTCGCACGACTCGAATCCCGCCAAAGGTTTCCGTGGCCGATGCGTCGATCCGTTGTCGCTGTTTGCGAACGTCTCGAAACATGGGGCGAACTCGATTGATCCAAGTTCGATGAGTTGCCCAAACAATCGGCAGCAACAACAGACCACCGAGCATGAGCTTCCAGTCCACAAGCATCAGCACCAACAACGACCCGACGAACTGCAAGACGGCTCGCCATGGGTTGTACAACATGGAAAAAATCAAGTCTGCAATCCCGCCAGCGTCTTCGCGGATCAAGCTGGCAACACCACCTGATTTGAGGTCGTAAACTTTTCCCAACGGCAACCGGATCGCATGCTCATAGACGCGACGACGAATCGTAATCTGAGCCTGGTTGACGGCCTTGGTCGCACTCCAGCGACTGGCCAAACCAATCGCTGTGGCAAACAGCGTGGTGATCACCACCGCAGTGGCAATCCAGACCAACTGAGCCATCTGACCGGCGGGAAACTGCAGCGACTGCAACCAGGATGGCAGCGGACGAGGCGGACTGGTCAGCACACAGTCAATGGCCAGCTTGGTTCCCAGCGGTGGAATCAAACGCAACCCAACAGCCACACTTAACCCACCAAGAGCCATGAGAATCGACCGGCGATGAGGACGAATCAAGCGAAAGAATTCTCGCAGCAATTCGATCACACCACGTTCACGATCCCCAAATTTAGTTGGCTTTCGATCATGCCCATGATGGCTGATCGGAGCACTTTTACTGGGATCGCGCTGACGGACCTTTTGACGGTAATTTGAAAAACGACGACGACTGGGCTCGATTGACATACCGTATTGGTAGCGCCACAAACACCGATTGGCAAGTACCAGCGACCTCAAGCCACAGAGAATGACCGAACGCCCAGGAAATCCCTCACCTCAGCAGGGAGCCAGAGTGCCAATCGCAAGGGAGTTTCCGCGACCCAATGGAGGGCAACTCACCCTAACCGGTCGACTGAGCCACCATGGATTGACTGAGACGATCAAAGGCAGTCGCGTCGGCAAACTGGTTGCGATCGATCACAATGGTCGTGCTGCCATCGTCGGTTGCCAAAATCAATTGATCATCATCTCGCTGGCGAAAGGGCAAGCCGACAAGCGAAATCCGCAACACAATCACATGGTAGTCGTACCACAGATCTGTTTCGGACAAACCTGCCTCGACATGGTATTCATGCCGCGCCCACAACTTGGGAACCAGCGTCGTCACCGTCAGCCCGATCGCAATGATGATCACAGAGATGGACCACCTTGGACCGCCACCGGCCTGGCCCCAATTGATCGCCACGGCGAGACCACCGAACAAACAGATCAGAAACCCGAACAACCAACCCCAACGCCAGATCTGACCGGAGACGTTGGCCGAACACTGGAACTTTGGCAAACGCTGGCCCACACGCTGCTTTGCTCGTCGCCGACTGGCCGGTTCAGTCAGCGATGAAACCCGAAACGATTCCGCGAATCGTTTCAAATCGGGACGCACCGGTTCGGGGACACTGTACGTTTGGCGAATGCCTTGGCTGCGTGTGCGATGATTCCAAAAACTGATATCCATACAAAGCTGATCGATGGCAGCCAACACGTCAGGATCGGTCACCCAATCCTTGACGATCAGAAAGGGATTGATCGTGCCGATATTCCACAGCCAAGCCTGATCACTCAAGCTGATCTGCACTTGCTGCCAACCGCTGTAGACTTCGATCGGTCGCGAATCTCGCGTCTGTTTCTCGATCGAGAATCCCTCGCGGTGCAAATGCAACCGCACCGAACCTCCCAGCGGCGGATCAGCATCGTCATACAGCATGGGCTCTTTTCGCAACCGGGCACCCAAAAACCACAGCACCAGTCCGAAGACAAACACACAACCGAGCGCAAAGAAACTGAAATCAGCCGCCAGGACCACACCGATAAAAAACAGCGTCCCCATAATGACCAAGACAGAAAACAGCCGATGGAAGACTGCTTGCGGTTTAACAAATGGCACCACCTGACACTGACGAGCGAGCGCAAGTGCCTGTTCCGAATCAACCCTTCCTTCGATCGTTACCGTGGGTCCGGAATAGATCGGCCGCCCCTCCGGCAACAGCTCTGTTTGACCAGCCTCCGTGATAGAAAGATCGGCGGGTGGTTGATAAGGGTTCTGGTGCATCCGATTCAAACGCTACAGTGCGCGAGCTTCTTTTGACAAATTGGCGACCAAATCGTTTAGCTGTTCGTCCAGTTCTTGCATGACCGGGTCACGCTGTCCTTTGGGCGGCCGCGACGTGCTGACCTCGATTGCCGGAGCGAATTCAATGACAGCCTTCAAGGGAACACGATTATTCGAACGACCGTCCATCAGCTCCTGCATCCGCTGAATGGTTTCGACGATCCGCGTGTCGGTCGCCTTACCTGGCAACAAATAACTCTCTTGATAGGACAGGAGTTCTTGGGCTAAATCCGCCGCTGTGGCAACCCGTCGCAACTCTGCCTCGGAAGTGTCCTGATGCGGTGAAAAATGCTGCTCAGAGGCTTTGGCTCGTATCGCTCGCCCTCGATCACGCGCGTCTGCAATCGTCATCGGCAAGCCCAACGACTGCTCGCCGAAACGCAACAGATGTTCGATCAGAGCGTCCCGTCGCTGTGAAAGCGAACCCTGCTGGACCTGTCCCAGATACTGCATCTCCTTGATCGCCAAGAACGTGGCCGCCACATCCACTGTTCGCGTTCGAATGTCTCGATCTGGCATGAATTGCCAGGCAAACCGTTGTTCAAATTGATCGAGTTGCAGTTCAGCCCAAGGCTGTGGATCCTCGATGCACAAATACTTGATGCCAACAGGATGCACCACAACCGTGGGATCCTGGCCATCGTCAAGTTGCTTGACTCGCCGACGAGCGGCCGTCCGCGCAATCAGCCCAACGCCATCAAGCAATGGCTTGACCAGATCGTTGGTGCGATTCATTGCCCCTTCGGGAAAAACGATCAACGGCCGTTTGCCCTCCACCAAAACCTGCACCGCCGCTTCGATGGATTGGCGGTCGTTGCCTTCACGAAAGATGCTGAATGCGCCCATGCGGCGCAGCGCAAAAGAGTCAAAGCTCGACACATTGAACAAGTGCCAAGATGCCATCGCGTGAACGTTGACGCCTAACTGCCTGGCCGGCCACCCAAGCGCTAACGGATCGGCATAGCGGCAATGATTGGGCGCCCACAACATGGATCGGCCAGAATCCTTGCTGGCCTGGACATGCTCGAGACCACGCAGCTCATAGTCCACGACACCTTCGCTGTACCTCAGGTACAAATCATAAAGCCGCAACGTTTGAATCACGGTTGGCCACCACGACGAACGCATGGGAGGCACAAACTGATAGGGACGATCAAAAACGACGGTCATGGGCAACTGCGTCAGGAAAAAGACTCCGATTTGGCAATCATCCAATCATACCTTTTCTGCGACGTTCCTGGGCGCTGATTCAACGCCATTCAAAGATGCCCTGCCTCGGCAATGAAACCCTGCCTCGGCAATGAAACCCTGCCTCGGCAATGAAACACGCTGCAACACATCGGCGCCAGTGTCGCTCGTCCGGTGTGGGCAGACACCGTCTGGGGCGCCACCTGATCAGCCGACGGCTCTGGCCAAGATAAACCCGATGGTGATCGCCACCATGAAGAACGCGACCATCAAGGCAATGATTAGCGAGATGTCCGGTCGTTTCCCCGATCCGGAACCACTGCCGCCCTTTCTGCTTTCACTGCCGATACCGACACTGGAGCTACTGTCTAACGCCGAGGCGGGACGACTTGATGCAGGCTGCTGATAGCCCGATTCGGCTTGCAAATTGAGATAACTGGCCTCATCAAAATCGACTTCAGGACGTTTGACGCTGACCAGTTTTCCGCTGTCGCTGGGGCTAAGGCCTTCCTCAACCAAACGTTTGCGGCTACTGGTCATCGTGTCGTCGTTCTTGTTGGACAACGTATCACCGGTTCCCGTTCCCGCAGTGAAGGGATCATCCAATGAGATGGACGAAGAGCTGCTACTGACCGGCAGTCCAGGATCATCTCCCAAACCAATGACGACCTTTTGTCCCTTGGGGACCTTGGCAACAAACTTCTCCAGAGCTTCGGCGACGTCGGCAACCCTTTGGTATCGATACTCGGGCTGCTTCTGAATCATCTTGACGCAAATGCCTTCCAACTCTCCAGGCACCGAAGGACGGAGCGACCGGATGGGCTGTGGCATCTCGGTTTGGTGCATCGCGATCCGCTGGGCCAGCGTGCCTTTGTTGAACGGCGGTTGCCCGGTCAACAAGTAGTACATGGCGCAGCCCAAAGCATAGATGTCAGCGCGATGATCCACCGAGTGGCTGTCAATCGCTTGTTCCGGAGCCAGATAATCGGCCGTCCCGAGTACGTTCTCGTTGTTGGCCATCGTCAGCGAAGCTTCTTCCTCTTCGTCCATCAACGCCAAACCCATGTCCAACAGACGCACGCGGTCCTTTTCATCCAGCAACAAGTTCGCTGGTTTGACGTCTCGGTGAACCACTCCGTTGTCATGGGCATGCTGCAACCCACGAGCAGCCTGTGCGACCAGATCTGCTGCCAAGGACGGATCCAAGGCTCCATCACGTTTGACCAACGCTTGCAAATCTAAACCGTCGACGTACTCCATGACCATGTAATGAACATCGTCAATGTTATCAATGTCGTAGGCCGTCACAATGTTAGGATGGTTCAGCGAGGCAATCGCCTTGGCTTCTAATTCAAAACGAGCCAGATACGACGAGTCCGACACACGTTTCTTGGGCAACACCTTGATCGCCCGTTTGTGATTCAACTTGGTGTGTTCGGCCAAGTAAACACTGCTCATGCCGCCGGTGCCAATGTGCCCGAGCAACTTGTACTTCCCTAAGAAGAATCCCTTGTACTTGCCTAGATACAATTTCTCCAAGTGCCAGGCCGTCACCATGTTGTTTTTGACCAACAGACGACCGACCAGTTTGACGTCACTGGGAAGCTTTCCATCATGATGATTGCGCAATTTCTTCTCAAACCGCTTTAACTTCTGCGGATCGACGAGCTGGCTTTTCTCAACCAGGCGAATCAACATTTCGGCGGTCAGCTTTTGCATGCTTTCATGGCCACACACGATGCATCAACCATGCCAGAACAATTCATGGCAGCGGTGGGACGTCAGGACACCGGTGATAAGGGATCAGAGGAGCGGATCGAATCGGGAACGCAGGGAACAGATCTAAGCGAACAAACCTAAGCTGAAATTCCAACCTAAGCTGAAATTTCAAAGCAGGAGACTGGATTGGACACTTGAGCAAGAGGGCTGATCACTGAACCTTTGCCGCGCGTCTCCGTTCGCCCAGCCCATCACCCTCTGCCATCCCCAGCCACAAGAGTGTACACCTATCCACAATCACTCGGCAAGGCGTACCAAACCCCCTTAGAAGAGAGCAAGTGTGTGGATTGACAACCCAATCGAGTTGCCAATGGCCCAGTCTGGCAAGCAGCTATCGTAGACAATTACCACACGGTGTAGTGCAGGAAATGCAGCCGGCGGCAAGAATTTCAGCTTTTTCACCGCAAACAAACCGGCCGTACTCTCTACCAACGGCAAGCGTTGTTTGCTCTGATGCACCACAGTCTCAAGCCACCACATTCTGCAAGAACCACAATCGATACAGCCTTCACAACCCTCGCCGTCGCAACTCGAAGCCCCCAAAACGCGTGCACCACTGTCGCCCAGCTGCCAGTTCGGGCCTTCGATCTGCAGCTGATTCGCTGGAAACAAAATGCTCACTCAGCACCACTCCGCCGCACCCCTGCTAGGTGTCATGGCCAAGTACTGGACACCCGGTCGGGTCAAAACTCGGCTCGGGCAAACCATTGGCATCGAAAAGAGCGCTCAAATGCATCGGCTGTTTTGCCTGCACTTGGCCCAGACTCTGGGGACCACAGCATGGGCTGACGCGGTGAACCTGGTCTCGGCCGATTGGCAGAGACAATTTGTGGTCGCGCCTGATGCTGACTGCGAACGCTTTCAACGCGAGCTGCCCGCGGACTGGATCGTTGCCAGCCAAGGTGACGGCGACCTGGGCGACCGGATCAATCGCTGGTTCAAGTCGACTGCGACCAAGGGCCACCGAGTTCTGATTGGTGCCGATTGCCCCTTGATCGATGTCACCCTGATCGATCAGGCTTTAAGAGCCCTTGATCAACAGGATGTCGTGCTGGGACCGGCTCAGGATGGCGGCTACTATTTGATCGGCATCAGCGGCACAAACAGCTCACGGATTGAACAACTGACTCAGTCGATCACGTGGAGCACTGAAACGGTGTATCAAGACACCTGCCGAAACGCGGAACACGCAGGCCTAAGCGTGGCCACATTGCCGATCAAGCAGGACGTTGACACCATCGATGAACTCAATGCGCTGATCATTCAACTGAAACGGCACGTTGCCCCACTGGATCTCAACCATCCCAACACTCGACTGCTGGCTGAAATGGAAGCGATTCTCAGCTAAGCAACCAAGCTCCGTCCCCCTTTTGAAAAACAGTTAACCTTTGCCCGCAACATGAGCCAGACCCAGTCAGACATCGTTGTGATCGGAGCCGGCGCGATTGGCTTGACCACGGCTTACGAGCTTTCCAAGCGCGGCCATCGCGTCACGCTGCTGGAACGCGATGCGCTGCAAACTTCCACGGACGAACAGGTCTCTGGATATCGCTCCGCCAGCTCCTGGGCCGCATCGGGCATCCTGCCGCCCGCCAATCTAACCGGCAGCACAGATCCGCTGGATCGACTGCGTGGGCTAAGTCACCAGCTGTACCCTGCCCTGGCGAGAGAACTTGCACAGCGCACGCGTATCGACTGTCAACTGGAACGCTGCGGCGGTTGGTACTTATCAGAGAGTGTGGGTGAAACCGCAGCGATGGCTGGCATGGTGGCTTACTGGGATGAACTAGGCATTGAATGTCAGCAACGCGAGCTGCAAGACTTGCAGCAATCGGAACCGGCCTTGCAAGCTTGGTGCCAGCGAGTCTCTGGAGGCGCGAGCCAAAAACCGCCGCATCGCCGGGCGTGGTGGGTACCGGATGAATATGCCATTCGCACGCCGCGTCTGTTGCGTGCCTTGCTGGCTGCTTGTCAACAGCTCGGCGTGACCGTGATCGACCACTGCCAGATCGACGAGATCAACCTGCATGAGATTCGCCTGCGGTACAGACATTCTTCAGCCGACCACTCAACCGGTCAGATGGAGGCGGACAAGCTGATCGTTTGCGCGGGCGCGTTGACTGGCCAAATCGATCAGCGATTGCAACTGCAGCGCAGTCTGATTCCGATCCGTGGTCAGATCTTGCTATACCAGATGCCCCAGCGTGGCCTGCAAAGTGTGATCAACATTGGGCATCGCTATTTGGTTCCCCGTCGCGACGGCAAAGTGCTGGTTGGATCGATGGAAGAAGAGGTTGGTTTCCAACACGGCACGACACCTCGCGAACTGGATTCACTGCGCCGCTTTGCAACCGATCTTTGCCCGGCGCTCAAAGAGGCCGAAGAACTGATGGCATGGTCGGGTTTGCGGCCGATGACCTTTGACGGCTTTCCGATGATTGGCAAACTGCCCGATCACGATGCGGTGTTCGTCGCGGCAGGGCATTTTCGTAGTGGCGTTCACCTTGCCCCTGCGACAGCAACCTGCTTGGTCGACTTGATCGAGGGCAAAGTTCCCGCAGTAGACCTTGAACCGTTTTCTGTCGGCAAGCAACAATACCGTGATCCCGCCCGCGCCCGTGCCACGCCGTTCAATTAACGCGAAACGAAGCGGGGACTGCACACCATTCACCTCTCCAATCACCAGGGTTGTCCGCCTTTCTTGATGCGAAATGTTCGCAGTGGCAAGATCAAGACACAGCTAAATGACACAGGACTCCCTGGCAAACCACGTCCCCACCGACATGACACTTGACCCGCCTGGATCGATCGCTGTGATCGGAGCCGGCCCGATGGGGATTGAAGCGGCGCTGTATGGACGCTTCTTGGGTTACAACATCGCGCTCTATGAAGCCGCTGAGCAGATTGCTGCCTCTCTGCAATCCGAACGCGACGAGCAGTTGCCGCAGATGCCAAGCCACTGCATGTCTCCGCTTGCACTTCGCGCGCTTGAAGCACAAGGTAGCAGCGAGGCACCGAGCGAATTACCCACCACCATTGATCACTGGATCACACGAGTGTGGGAACCACTCGCAGCATCGGACCTGCTGCGTGGCCGGGTGCAGACAGGCAAACCAGTCACTGATCTTCGCTTTGCCGAACCAGACGATGAAGATGAAGATGACCAAGCCCAGCAGCCAGCGGACAGCGAAGCCGATGCTGCGGACTCGGACACTGAACAAGCCGTCCCACCGGACTTTCAATTGAGCTTTGGCGATGAAAGCACTGAAGTCGTTGAAGCGGTGATCGTCGCCACGGGAACGCAGCACTGGACCGCAACCGAGTCCCATCCGACCGGGATCGCGGTGCATTTTGATTTGCCCGCCGAATACCTGTTCCAAGTCACTTGTCCGTGCAGCGACCAAACCGATGCCGACTATCTGTCTGGCTTGAAACAGATCGTCAAAATCTACGCTCAACTGGCTGGCCGAGAGGATTTAGACCTCTATAAACCGGTACGTGGCCCGGAGTGACCTTGATTTTTGCCGCAGAATACGCGAATTAGCAGTAGGAAACCCCGGAGTCCCGCTGATCGGGCCTCTTCCAGCTCCCCTATTTCGCCCAACCTGTGTGCTCCCATGGTCAATTCCTGCTTGTTCAAACCTTGGCAAAGCCGCACGCGTCGAATCGATCGAGGCTACAAGCAGGCGTTGAACTGGCAACTGGCAACCGCATTGACCGTCTTGATGACCGCCTGCATGTTAGACGGCGTGATCAACCGAGCCGATGCTCAGTCGGTGCCCAGAAGCAGCCAGTACAACTATCCCGGCAGCCAGTCGGTGAGCAGCCAGCCGGTGAGCAGCCAGCCAATGAGTGTGTACACGGCACCTCGCAGCCAAGTGCCCCGCAGCCAGGCGCCCCGCAGTCAGGCGCCCCGCAGTCAGGCGCCCCGCAGTCAGGCTTCCAACAGCCAAGCCTCTGCAACACGCTTGGCCAGCACGGCGCCAGCTTTAGCCAGCACCGCCGTTTATCCCGTGGTTGGTGACCGACAACCGTCGCCCCATCATTTCGCTTCCCTTTCGCAGCCACCAGCGAGTGCCGCAAGGCTTGACGGAGCGTCACTGGAAGAGGCGGCGTTGAAACAGTCCACCGCAAGAGAGACATCCTCCAAAGCGACCGCTGAGTTGGCAGAGACTCAAGCGAACCGTGGCCAAGCGAACCGTGGCCAGGCATCGGCAACCGATGGGTTTCCGGACTTGATGCCAAGCGACCAGGCGGAGCAAACCAACACCAGTTTTGTTGACGGTTTACTGGAAGGCGACTTCGCCGCCGGCCCCATGGTTCGCACTGGCAGTGCGTTACTGATCGTCCTGTCGGTCTTTATTGGTTTGATTTACTGCTACCGTAAACTAGGCTCCAAGGGAGTGGTTCCGGGACGGTTACCGACTGACCTCGTCCAGCATTTAGGCAGTACAGTCATCGACCAAGGCATGCGAGTGAGCTTTATCCAAATGGCCGATCGCATTGTGGTCGTTGGCCAGCGTGCCAATGGCGACCCTGTCACGCTGACGGAAATCACCGACCCGGTAAAAATTCAGCAGGTTGTCAATCGCTGCATGGGACGCCCGCAAATCGTTGGCCAACGTGATCATGGCTCAGTGCCGCACCAACAATCAATCAGCAGTTCGCTTGAAATGGCAATTCGATGAGCCTGACCCTCGCCTTTGCGGCGGCCTTACTTTTGCTTGGCGTTCTAATGCGCCAGTGGTTACCGCTGTTTCGCGTGCTGTACATCCCAGCGTCAGTCATCGCGGGATTCATTGGCCTGGGAATTTTGGCGCCACTTTCGAGTGACTGGGGCAGCACAGCGCACCCCGGCTTATCGCAGTGGGCCGAGCAAGCCATCGAAACGCTGGCAACTTGGCCTGGGGAACTGATTGCCATCGTGTTTGCTGCCATGATGTTGCAGCCACCGGACTCCGGATCGGGCGACCGGGAGGAAATCAAAGCCAGCAACGTTGCCCGCCAAGGCCTGATGGCGTGGATCATTGTCCTTGGCCAAACCGCCGTCGGTGCACTTGCCACCTGGTTGCTGATTAAACCCTGGGTCGATGTCCCCAATTCATTTGGAATGCTGATTGAAACGGGCTTTGCCGGTGGACATGCCACCGCCAGTGCGATGGGCGAAGTGTTCAACAACAGCATCATCAACTTTCCGATCGGGAAAGACCTGGGACTGCTGATGGCCACCCTCGGCTTGGTCTACGGCATCATCAGCGGGATTGTCTTCATTAACATTGGCGTGCGTCTGGGCTGGGCACCGGGCAATGATGGCGCTCATGAATCATCGGGCGACTCAACGTCAAACGAAAAGCAAGCCGCCAAACCCAAGTCAACAGGGTTCGCCGTCTGGGCCAGTGACACCATTGACCCCATGTTGTTGCAACTGGTTTGGATCGCGCTGGCAGTGGGTCTGGGCGCCCTGATGCAACTGGGTGTGCAAACCGCCGCGACCCGCATTGACCAAGCACGCGCGACCACCGCCCAGACGGAAACCACCGCCAACGGGAAAACCATCACACCGATTGAAAGCTCACTCGACGACGGGGCAGCCATTGAATCCACGGATGCCGAATCGACTGGGGACAACGCTGTTGCTGCCAAGCCAGACAAGAGCGAACTGAGCAAACGTTTAAAGATCGCCAACGTGCTGGACTTTCCCTTGTTCATTTATGCGATGCTTGGTGGGTTCTGTCTGCGGAAACTGTTTCGCGGAATGGGTTGGGAACATCGCATTGATCCCGTTTCCATCAATCACATTGGAAGTGCCGCGATGGAGGTTTTGGTGGTCGCCGCGATCGCATCTTTGAAACTCAGTGCAGTGGTTGCCTGGGTCGGTCCGCTGTTGGTGCTGTTTTTGTGTGGCAGCGTTTGGTGTTGCTTCTGCCTGCTGGTGCTCTCACGCTGGATTCTGCCGAAATCGCATTGGTTCCAGTTGGGTTTGATCAACTATGGCATGTCAACGGGAACGACCGCGACTGGATTGGTCTTGCTGCGGGTGGTGGATCCGGATCTGCGCACTTCGGCTGCGGGTGAATACGCGCTTGCCGCTCCGATTTCGGCTCCGTTCATTGGCGGTGGGATTCTGACGTTTGCCTTGCCGCTATTGTTTCTGGAGTCATTCCCACTGGCCTTGACGGCCCTTGTTCTGGCGGGAGTGATCACGGTTTTGATCCTGATCGGGATCCGTGCGAACAAACGGCAACAGCCGAACGGTTCCTGATCCGTCGATCTACCTCCGTCGAGTCGCGGTTGACGTTGCAAGTCCCGTGGATGTGGCTATCTTGCGGTCGTCGAGTGATGAACAACGCGATTGAGTGAGGCTAATTTGTCTGCAACGCTATCCGACCGGACCTACCCACCTTTGCCACCGATGCGGTTTTCCAACCGGATCTCGGTCTGGGTGATGATTCTCAAGACGTCGTTGGGTGAGCGATTGGTCTATCGCGGAGACTTTGCCCTGGGAACGCTGATGCGTTTCCTGCCGATCATCACCCAGATTTTTCTGTGGTACGCCGTGTTTGATGCGATCGGCCAAGCAGAGGGCAGTTCACAGAGTCAGATTGGCGGCTTTCGCTTTGCCGACATGGTGGCCTATTACTTGTTGGCGATGGTCGCACGAGCCTTTTCCAGCATGCCGGGATTGGCTTCTGGAATTGCTCAGCAGATTCGCGATGGCGAGATCAAACGCTATTTGATTCAACCGGTCGACTTCATTGCCTTTTTGCTGCTCACTCGGGTGGCGCACAAACTGGCCTATTACGTGATTGCTGTGGCACCGTTTGCCTTGGTGTTTTATTTGGCCCGCGACTACTTCATTGACGGCTGGCCCAGCATCCCGGTGCTACTTGGATTTTGCAGTTCGCTGGTCATGGGCTTTTTGATCGGTTTCTTTTTGGAAGCCGCGATCGGGATGATTGGCTTTTGGTTCCTGGAAGTCACCTCGCTGCTGTTCGTCATGATGCTTTTTAGTTTCTTCCTCTCCGGACACATGTTTCCGCTGACCATGCTGCCGGAGGGCGTTTTAGAGGTGGTCAATTTCTTGCCCTTCAAGTACCTGGCGTATTTCCCAGCCGCCATCTTCCTGGGCAAGATTCCCGAGGACGAACTGGCGTTTGAGCTGTGCATCGAGGCCGCATGGCTGGCCTTCTTCATCGTTTTGTGCCGCTTCGCGTACACACGAGGCATCAAACGCTACAGTGGATTCGGAGGCTAAACCGTGACAGAGTTCTCTCGATACTGGCGGGTCTGGTTGACCTTTGCACGCAACAGCTTGGTGCGTGACATGACATTCCGCATGAACTTCATCCTGCAAGCGGTCAGCAGCTTGGGCTGGACGGCGATGAATGTGGGCTTTTACCTGATCATCTTCCAGCACACCCCCTCGATTGGCGAAGGCACGGGCTGGGACGAAAATCGGTTCTTCCTGTTCATCGCCACCACTTGGTTCATCAATTCGATCATCCAGGCATTCTTTATGCCCAATGCGCAAGAGTTCAGTGAACTGATCCGAACGGGCGGGCTGGACTTTGCGTTGCTCAAGCCGATTGACACTCAATTCTTGATTTCCTTTCGCAAAATCGATTGGAGCCAACTGACCAACTTCTTGGTTGGCCTGGCCATCGCTGCGGTCGCACTGCATCGCCTGGCGAACGATCCCGTGCAACCGATGGTGCCCTCGCCGCTGGCGCTGATTCTGTATGGGGTGTTTGTGATCTGTGGCGTGCTGATCATGTACAGCCTAATGATCACCCTGAGTGCGACCAGTGTGTGGTTGGGCCGCAACCAGTCGCTTTATAACTTCTGGTTTTACATCACCAACTTTAGCCGCTATCCGATGGAAATTTACGATCGCGGCTGGGGCAAACCGCTCTACAGTGTGTTCACGTTTGTGATCCCCATCTTGGTTGTGGTCAATGTTCCGGCCAGAATCTTGGCCATGCCCCTGTCACCCCGAGCAGACTGGGAATGGGGGATCGCGCTCTGGACGGCACTGGTCACCGTGCTTAGCCTGCTGGTGAGCCGCTGGCTGTTTCGCACCAGTTTGAAAAGCTATCGCAGCGCCAGCTCCTAAAAACTCCGCCAGCTCCTAAACCCTTCTGTTCTTCAACCTTCTCCGGCAAACACCACCGTGGCTGATTCCCAAGCGAACGACATTTCCAAAGACATCGTCTGGCACGAACAGAGCATCACGAGGCAACAGCGCGAAGAACTGCTCGGCCAACAGGGCTGCGTGATCTGGTTCACGGGACTTAGCG
The DNA here is from genome assembly GCA_007745635.1 of Stieleria bergensis. Taxonomy (GTDB): domain Bacteria; phylum Planctomycetota; class Planctomycetia; order Pirellulales; family Pirellulaceae; genus Stieleria; species Stieleria bergensis. Next base: position 1,170,564 of record CP036272.1, on the reverse strand, counting down.
GCTGTGGCAAAAGCACGATCGCCAATGCACTGGACGCCATGCTGCACAGTCAGGGGCGGGCCTCGGTGCTGCTGGATGGGGACAACGTGCGGCATGGCTTGTGCGCCCCGGCCCCCGTCTTGGCCCCACAGCATGGCCAAGCCTTTGCCGATCGCTTTGGGCTGGGCTTTGGCGAAATCGATCGCCAGGAAAACATCCGCCGAGTCGGCAGCGTGGCGGCGCTGATGGCGACTGCCGGCTTGATCACCTTGACCGCCTTCGTCAGCCCGTACCGGGAAGACCGCGACCGAGCCCGCCAGGTGGTGACGGCCGCTGGAAAGCCGCGTGACTTCATCGAAGTCTTTGTCGACACCCCGCTGGAAATCTGTGAATCTCGGGATCCCAAGGGGCTATACAAAAAGGCTCGCGCCGGAGAGATCGCACATTTCACCGGCATCAGCGCCCCCTACGAACCACCGGAGAGCCCCGAAATTCGGCTCGACGGCGGCAGCGGCCTGAGCGCCGACCAGATGGCCCAGCAAGTGCTGGCCTACCTGCAAGCGTGACGCCCGGCAAAAATGGAGCCTGACGCCACCCACCGCAAAGCGAGACAATCCCCCCCGCCTAAGGACTGGGACGACTTTGCGGATTGCTTAAACTCAGTCGGCGTGGCTTCGCCAAACAAGCTCCGTCAGACGCGGAGACCCGCCAAAATCGGCCGCAATGAATGTATTAATTTGCCGTTGCGTGCTGCTGGCGGAGCGTTAAACTGTGGGCTTGGATTTTCAAAACGAATCAGAAACTGTACGAACAAAATTTATCACATGACGATTTCGAAGCAACGCAAAGCTGAGGTCATCAAAGAGCACGGCGCCAAAGAAGGCGATTCGGGGTCTCCAGAAGTTCAAATCGCGATCCTGACCGAGCGAATCAACGGTTTGACTGAGCACATGCGAACTCACAATAAGGACTATGCGACTCGTCGTGGCCTGCTGGGTTTGGTCAGTCGCCGCCGTCGTTTACTGGATTACGTCCGTGGCGAAGCGCCACAGCGTTATCTGGACATCATCGGCAAATTGGGCATCCGTAAATAGCCCTCCAGCGGCCGCATTGGCGTGACAAGGCTTTGAGCAACGTCGCCCAAGGCGACCCACTGTCATTGCCTACATCGAAGCCAACGCGAGGATTCACCTCGCGTTTCTCTTTGGCGCACGTCTCCACGGCCTTGAACCAATCACCACTTAACCGCGCCCCAACGACGCTTGGCGGTAACGGTTCTTGGTGGTTGAAAATCCGCTAGCGATCTGTTTGGCTAGCAAACCATTCAGCCGCAGGATCCGCCGTTGATTCGGCTTCGAATTTCCCAGACCACGGACCGGTTGGATCTAGTCTCTTTTGCTAGCATCCATTTGCCTCACGTTCGGTTGACCTGATGATGGTCAACTCATTTCGGCTTCACTTGTTCCATCAAGTGGCCAAACAACGTGTTGAATCACCAGTCTCGGCAGCTTGGAAAGATCGAAAAACGATGGTTGCAAGCGTGACCCTGAGATCGCAACGCAATCGGTGACCGCTATGATTTTGAGCACAGTGTCGTGTTCTAGCAGCCAGCTCGGCTGAGCATATCATTTGTCATTGCAGTGACTGAAAACGATCGACGCTTGCCACTGGAAACCCAACACACAAGAAAATTGGTTTCCGCCAGCGTCCTTCAGTCCATGTCTGTAGTTAGAAAAGCAATTAGCTAAATCATTTGTAGTTTGTAGGAAGGTAGAAAAAGTGACTGTAAATAAAATTCGAGTAGAAAAGAAAATCGGCCGTCAGGTGCTGTCGTTTGAAACCGGTCAGTTGGCCAAACAAGCCGCCGGTGCCGTGTTGGTTCAGTATGGTGAAACCGTTGTATTGGTTGCTACGGCAAGCAGCAAGCCACGTCCTGGCATCGATTTCTTTCCCCTGACCTGCGATTATCGCGAGCGATTCGCAGCGGCCGGTAAGTTCCCCGGTGGCTTCCTGAAACGTGAAGGCCGCCCATCGACGAAAGAAATCCTCAGCTCGCGATTGATGGACCGCCCGATCCGCCCCTTGTGGCCCAACGGGTTCATGAACGAAGTCCAAGTTCAAGCATCGGTGGTTGCCAGCGATCAAGAGAACGACGGCGACGTGTTGGCGATGAACGGTGCCGGAGCGGCTCTGCACATCTCTTCCCTGCCCTTCCTGGGCCCAGTGGCTTCGGTTCGTGTTGGTAAAGTTGATGGTGAATTGATCGCCTTCCCAACCAACTCGGATCTGGACGAAAGCGAACTGGACATGATCGTCAGCGGATCGCGCGATCAAGTTGCCATGATCGAAGGCTTCGCCAATGAAATGCCCGAAGATCAAATGCTTGAAGCGATTCGCTTCGCTCACGGTGTGATCCGTGAAGTGATTGAGTTGCAAGAAGAGCTGTACCAAAAAGTCAATCCAACCAAGGACGAGTTCGTCGCTCCCGAAGACGACGGACTGCTGGATCGCCTTAGCGATGCTTATTACGACGAACTCAAGTCGGCCATGCAAACCACCGGCAAGCAAGATCGCGCCGCAGCGGTTAGCGCTGTCGAAGAACGTGCGAAGGGCGAAATCATCCCTGACCCCGACGCAGAAGGCGCCGTTTGCCCCAAACGCTTCCGCACCGTTTGGCATGATCTCGAAGGCAAATTGGCTCGCGACTTGATCGTCGCTGGCACGCGTCCTGATGGCCGCGACAACACCAGCCTCCGTCCTATCCAATGCGAAACCGACGTTCTGCCACGCGTTCACGGCTCAGCCGTCTTCCAACGTGGTGAAACTCAGGCTCTGGTCACCGTGACTCTGGGAACCGCTCGCGATGAGCAACGAGTCGATGGTCTGCACCAAGAATTCAGCAAGAAGTTCATGCTGGATTACAACTTCCCATCCTACAGCGTTGGCGAATGCCGCCCGATCCGCGGCCCTGGTCGTCGTGAAATCGGCCACGGCTGCTTGGCTGAACGCAGTGTCGCCCCCGTGCTGCCCGCTGCGGAAGACTTCCCCTACACCGTGCGTGTGATCAGTGACATCACCGAGTCAAACGGCAGCAGCTCGATGGCCAGCGTCTGTGGTGCCACCTTGGGCTTGATGGCCTCGGGTGTTCCCATCAGCAACCCCGTTGCAGGCATCAGCGTTGGTTTGGTTCGCAACAGCGAAGATGACTTCGTCTTGCTGACCGACATCCTGGGTTCAGAAGATCACTTCGGCGACATGGACTTCAAAATCGCTGGAACTCAAAACGGGATCACCGGCATCCAGCTTGACCTGAAAGTCACCGGGATTAGCGATGAAATCATCAGCGCAACCCTGAAGCAGTCTCGCGGTGCTCGAATCGAAATCCTGCGTAAGATGTTGACGACGATCGCACGCCCTCGTCGCGAAACCGCACCAACAGCACCTCGCTTGCTGCGAACCAAGATCTCACCGGACAAGATCGGTGCTTTGATCGGCCCTGGTGGCAAGAACATTCGCGGTATCCAAGAATCAACCGGCTGCGTGATCGAAGTCGACGATGAAGGAACCGTGCTTGTCGCTGGTAGCGATAAAGAGTCCGCTGCTGAAGCGATGAAGCAAGTGGAAGCCTGCACCGCGACCGTACAGATCGGCAAGATCTACGACGGAATCGTCAGCAGCATCAAGGACTTTGGTGCCTTCGTTGAAATCCTGCCAGGCCGTGACGGCTTGTGCCACATCAGCGAATTGAGCAGCGGCTACATCAGCAGCATCGACAAAGTGGTTCGAGTTGGCGACCCAATGAAGGTTTTGGTCATCGATGTCGATGAGCATGATCGCGTCAAGCTAAGCCGTCGCCAAGCCTTGGAAGAGCTTGGTGAAGAAGACGAAATCGCAGCAGCAGTTGCCGAATCTGGTGACGATCGCGGTGATGACAGTGGCGACGACAATGGCGATGATCGCCCACGCCGTCGTGGTGCCAGTGGCCGTCGTCGTGGCGGACGTGGCGGACGCCGCGACTGATCACCTGTCTACACCGACAACTAAAACAACAAGCCGCCTTTGCCCAAGCAATGGCGGCTTGTTTCATTCTCACCTGACACTTCGCGGCAACGCTTGCCGCTGGCGTGGGCGCGCTTGCCCACACTCGCCCCTGGCGACTGATCCGTTCTATTGCGCCGTCGCGTTTGACAAGAGCTCGATCGTCTGCTCAATCACAGCTTGATCGGACATCAAGAAGCTATGCAAAACGGGGACAACCGTGTGACTGGCGGCCCCGTCTAGCTTGGTTTCTTCGACCTTGACGACAAAGTCTCCATCGCCATCGATTAGCGGATTCTCAATCGGCCCATGGACTTCACCGGCGACGATATGAAAGGGAAACGGTGGTGTCGCTAGATTAGGCTCCAATTCAGCCCAGCGTTTCCCCAGCTCCATGCCCCCTTTTCCGGTCACCCAGGCAAAGACCTTCGTCGGCCCTAGACGTTCGGCGATGATTGCACCCTGGTTGGGCGGCCCCAGCATGACCATTCCCTGACAGCGCGGCAAAATCCCTTTCGGATCACCATCACGCTGCAGGTCGGCCACAAGATGCCTGGTGATGATGTTGCCCATGCTGTGTGCGACAAAGCTAAACGTGTCGTCTTCTGGAAAGGCTTCTAATAGCTCTCGCAAAGCAGCCGCATGGCTGGCAATCGGAGCCCGGGAACTGGCGTAAGTGATCGGCACAGCAACCGAATCGGATGCATCCTCGATCGATGCCGCCATTGACTTCATCGAGCCAGCGGTCCGCATCAATCCGTGTAGCAAAATCACACGGTGCTTGGCGGTGGTGGCCTCTTGTGGCGGGCACAGCGAGACCAGCTTTTGTTCACATTGAACGCGTTTTCCCCAGGCCAGACGGACATTATTGGGATCCAACAACCGCCAGTGCTTGGTCAAGGCGTTCTTCTGCAAACGATAACCATCCTGCCAGCAATGGTCGGTCCAAAACTGGGCCCCACCGGCTGTTTTCATTGGCAGGTTGGGGAACCCGCGACTCTCATCTGCGGTCATCTCGTCAGCTCGGGTCAGGTTCACGGCGGTGGTCAAGCCAATCAGAAAGACGATTGACTGGCAGTTTCGAAGTTTCACAACATTAGTTCTCAAGAAAGGCAAAAATTGCTGTCTGCAAATCAAGAGCCCAAACCAACCGGCGACGCGCGAAAAAAAATAGCTGCACCAAAAGAAAACGGCTGCCACCAGCCAGGCTCCACCGCGGAGCGCCAAGCGCGCGGCGGATCAACACAGCGAATCAGTGTTGCCGATCACAGCCCTGCCGCCGATCACCATGCGGTCACCGATCGCTCCGTGACGAGGTGCTGCCCAGCGGTAACAATCGCGCTGCCGCCCAGCGGCAGACGACCATCTGGATTGCCTAGCGAGGCGAGTTCGAACTACGACGCGAGACGCGTTGTTGGCCACTGCCTAGGTAGCGAGTGGCTTCTTCAGCCACCAGGACCGTTTCACCACTACGAATCTCTGTGCGGAAGCGATGATTGCCTTCGGTTTCCGCTTTAGCAATCACTTTGATGCGAAGCGTCTGACCGGGCTGAATCGCTTTGATCGGGTCCAACAGCACCTGTCCGGTCAAGACGCGACCGGTGTGCCCCTCGATCCGAATCGGCTCAATGCCTTCACTGAACTGAGCGATCACACGAACGGCGTCCGCTTGGCGGCTCCCACGGTTGTTGACCACGATCTCATAAGCGACTTCTGATCCAATCGGTGCCGGTGCGGCAGGGTCCTGAATCGTCATCACCAAGTCAGCGATCGATTCGACGCGAGTGGTCAAGGCGACATAGGTCTTACCGGCCGCAGAGCCCTCCGCAGAGAATTCAATATTATGGTTGCCAGGGGAAGCCATCAAGCACTGGAACTCGTATTCGTGACTGGCTCCTGGAGCCAAGCCATCAACGGTCCAGAACAGTGTATTGCCCTGTTGCTGAGCACCTTGAATGCCACCGCTGTAACGAACACCCGCGGGCAACTTCAAGGTCGCTTGGACGTTCTGGCTGACGGCGTTGCCTTGGTTGGTCAATTCCAGCAAGTAGGCACCGCTGGAGTCTTGATAGCGCAACTCTGGTCCCGCCAGAGCAGACTCCAAACGAGCTGCTGTGACCCGAATGTTTTTCTCTGCGTTGGACTTGAGCCCCAACGGTGACGACGCCAGACCACTGATCTTGAGGTCGCCCATGTCCTGAGCAGTCAACTCGATTTCAAACTGAGCTTCTTTCCCACTGGGAATGTCACCAATCGGTTGCGACTGGGCTGACGATGATTCGGGTGACAACGTGAACATGACATCCGATGCGATTCCATTGCCGGGGTTCATCACGCGAACGCGATAGGTTTGCGACTGCCCGTAGACAACCTCTTCTGGACCATCAATCACCAGCTGCAACTCGGGCTGCTTGACTTCAATGCTGGTCACACTCTGTTGTGGCACCAATGTCCAATCAATGTCCAATCCATGGACGCCGCCAGCAAAGGCTTGCAACTGGAGGTTCAGCGATTGAGACGTCCCGGCAGGCAGCGAGGGCAGGATCCAAACCATTCGTTCCTGGCCATCAACCTGCTGCTTTTCAACCGTGCCGATCGTGCTGCGATGATCTTTGATTTTCGCCCAGTCTGGAACCAGTGCGCGAACCATGATCCCGCTGGCGTCAATCGAACCGCGGTTTTCAACGCGAATCTCGAAGGGCTGAGCTTCATGAATGAGCACACTTGATGGCCCCACCGTGACAACCCGTAAACCTGGAAGTTCGGAGCTCACGCTGTTGCGACCACTTCGCATTTGGTTGCTGACCTGTCGATTCACTGGCGCCGCTGAGGCACGCAGCGGCGTGCCGCTTGCCTGACTGGGCCGAGACGTCGCACGATGCAAGTCGCTGCTGGTGGATCCGGCGGCAACCGTTTGAGCTGGTGGCCGTGCAGCGTTGGCCGTGCTTCGCAGTGGCGAAGTGGGGAAGCTGGACGGAGCTGGCTGAGCGCCCGAGGCTGGCAGCGGAGGTGTCGTGGACTGTGCTGTGCGAGTAGGGTTTGGCAACGCCTGATGCTGCGAAACAGGGATCGCAGCGGGTCGTCCTGACAAGCCAGATCCAATGGGCGCCGACGCGGTACGGAATGTATTGGGAGCCGACGGCGCTGGTTGGGTCGTCGCAAGTTCAGCCGATCGCGGCGCGTTGGAAACTGGCGCGACAGGGATCGCAGGCTGCGAAGACGTGCCAACCGGACCGGCTGGGGGATTCGGTGACAGGCCGCCCATCGCAGGTGTCGATCGCGGCGGTGTCATTTGTGCAACTGTCGATTGCGCTGCAGGTGGCTGTCCCAATTGTGACTGCGCGGTACCCACTGGTTGGCGTCGCGAGCTGGATTGATTCTCGCTGGGCATCGCCCCGCTAGCGACATCCATCGCAGCGGGCGATTGCGTGGGAACCTCGGCAGTCGGCTTCGCAACCACAGCCTTAGCCGGAGTCGTCGTTGCCGTTGGCTGGGTTGACTTTGACGTGACGGCCGCGACTTGCTTGCGTTCAACCTTTGGGCTTGCCGCGGCGGGACGTTGACTGGCGGACTTGGAAGCCACCATATCAGAGAGGTCCAACTTCGGCACACTGCGCCGACCGCTTCGCCGGCTACTGGAAAGCGGTGACAGGACCTCCACCTGATGGCGTTCGACTTTGACCGGCACCGATTCAGTCATCGAATTTCTTCGACGACTGGAAACAGCAATGGCTTCGGTGGCTTGTTCTGCCGGTCGATCAATGGGCTTGCGCGACACAGCTTCCAATGAAGGCGGTGTCGGCAGGCTTTGACGGCTCGATGAATTGGCGGACGAAGATGGGGGATTGGACCGCGCGATTTTTTCGTTTGGCTGAGTGTCTTGCAAGCTCTTGGGCGATGTGATTTGCGCTTCGCCTGGTTTCGGATCACGCAACGGCGTCGCACCGGAAGTGTCCTTGGCAACGCGTGAGCGAGCTTCGTGATAGGGAATCCCATCCCAGTTCACAACCACAGGCGCCTTGGTCGCAACAGGCGGTGCCTTGGTGGTCGAAGGCTTGGCCTTTTCTTTCCCACCGAACAAACCACCTAAGAAACCTGGCCCACCGCTGGTGCTGCGCGACGGCTGGTTCGACGACCGAGCTGACTGCGAACCGGTTGCTTGCTGTGAACTGGCTTGCGAGGTACTCGCTGGAGTTCGCGATTGACCTGCTGATCGCGCACCGGAAACCTGCCGAATGCCCTCCCCAGAGAGCGGTGTTCCGCCCTGGTGAATAGCGTGTTGCACTGCACCCACCGGCTGATGAGTTCCAGCGGCGGTGACCGACTTAGAACCAGCGGTTGGAGCAGCGGACAACCGAACTTGCCCCTGATTGGCAACGACCGCCAGCGATGGTTGGTCGGCCATGGCGGGACCACATGCCAGCAGTGGCTGAGCCAACATGGCAGCAAGGGAAAGTCGGGTAGCGATTTGTTTGAAGTGACCGCGCGGCATGCGTTCGTCTCACAATGTGCGTATCGAGAATGCGTCAATCTCGATATCGGAACGCATGGATTACTAGTTGAGTAGAATTTGTCGGTTGTGCCGAATTGTCCTGTGTTATCATTTATGTTGGGACTTGTTTCACGCCCAGTTTCACAGCCAATCTGCGACCGTTGAGCTACAAAACACGTTCAACGAGCACCTTGACGTCCTGCAAACCCGGCCCCCACCAGCCACTGCTTGGCAGGTCTTTTACAGCCTGACGGGTCTAAAACTGCAGCGATTACAACGTGGAATCGTTGTGCACGCCTTCCGCGCTGTGACATTGAACTTCACAGATTAACCGTTCCCCGATTTATTCTTACGACGCCAGCAGGAACTCCCCACCATGCGACTTGCCGCTTCCTTTCCTCATCTCCTTCTGACAACCTTTCTTTCCGTTGCGATGACTCTTGCATCCCCCTTTGAAGATTCTTCCGCTGAAGCTCAACAGAACAGTGCTTCAATGGTTGACGTTTGGTTTGGCACCTCCACTCCACGCAACGGATTAAGTAAAGGCATTTACCATGGCAGATTCGATCCTCAAACGGGTCAACTGAAAGGAATTTCTTTGGCTGCAGAACTGAGCAGCCCAGGATTTTTAGCCAAACATCCCAGCGGCAAAATGCTGTATGCCGTTGGCAGCGAAAACGGCACCGCGTCCGTCGTCGCCTACCGCATCGAGGGAGCCAAACTGACCAAAGACAGCAGCGTGCCGATCGGCGATGGTGGATCGGCTCACGTCGCGGTCAGTCGTGACGGGAAGGTCGTGTTGACCGCTCAGTACGGCGCCGGCTCGACAGCGTGTTTTCAACTGGATGAAAATGGCAGCCTGCTCCAGCGCAGCGATCTACAAAAACAAGGTCCCGGATCAGGCGTGGTGGGACGACGCCAGGACAGTTCGCACGCGCACTGGTGTGGCACCTCACCGGACAACCGGTTTGTGTTTGTGCCCGACCTGGGAATGGACAAAGTGGTGATCTATCGCCTTGAAAGTGACAACGGCAAACTGACGCCCCATGGCTTTGGAAACTGCCCAGCCGGTGGTGGCCCCAGACACATGAAATTCAGCCCTGACGGAAGCAAAATCTATGTTCTCAACGAGCTGGCGCTATCGATCACAACCTTTGACTACGATGCCAAAGCGGGCACGATGACGCCGATCCAAACGGTGCAAACACTCGACGATGAAACCAAAGCAGGTGAAGTCTTTAACAGTGCCTCGGAGATCCGAGTGCATCCCAGCGGCAACTATGTGTACTCCGCCAATCGCGGCAATGACTCGATCAGCGTGTTTCGTGTGTCCAAGGACACGGGAAAGCTGACCAGGATTCAAGTTCAAGCCTTGCATGGCGCCTGGCCACGCAACTTTAACCTCGATCCGTCGGGTCACTGGTTGCTTGCCGCGGGCAAGAAAACGAATTCGGTAACGATCTTTCAAATCAACCCAGACACCGGCATGCTGCAATACACCGGCAATCCCGTCTTTGTTCCACAGTCCATCTGTGTGTTGTTCTAAGCCAGCAATTCGACCGCTTGTCTGCTTTATTCAGACGCGGCTGCGACCTGGGCCATGAATGCCTCAGCCGAGCGTGTATTGACCACGTCGGCGGCGGTCAGTCCACCGCGCCGCGCCTGCTTGATCCCGTACGGCATGACTTCAAAACCATACGTACTGTGTGCGTCGGTGCTGATCACGATGCCGATGCCCAACCGCTTGGCCATGGCTAAATGAACCTCATTGAGGTCCAAACGAGCGGGATTGGCGTTCAATTCTAGCAGCGTCCCAGATTCCAGGGCCGCTTGCATGACGGCTTCCATGTCAACTTCATAGGGTGGCCGACGATTGATCAAACGGCCCGTTGGATGTGCAACACAGTCAACGTGCGGATTGTTGATCGCACCCACGATACGATCGGTGATTTGCTGACGGCTTTGACGCTGCCCGTAGTGAACACTTGCCAGCACCCAATCGGCCTGGGACAAGACATCATCGGGCAAGTCCATCCCCCCGGCTTCCAGAATATCGCACTCAATCCCCTTAAAGATTTCCAAGCGACCTTCATATTCGGGACGCAACTGGTCAATCATCTCCCACTGTTCGAGCAGTCGTTCAGAGTCCAAGCCTCGGGCCATGGAAACGCGCTGGCTGTGATCGGTGATCGCGATGTACTGCAAGCCTCGTTCAATCGCAGCATCAGCCATTTCACGCAGCGTGTTTTGTCCATCGGTGGCCGTGGTGTGCATGTGCATGTCACCGAGCACCTCTTGCGTCTCAATTAACGGGGACGGTTCGGTTTGCTCCACCCACTGAAACTCCAAGCGATCCTCGCGCAGTTCCGGCGGAATCCAGGGCAACCCCACCGCTGCGTAAACGTCCTGCTCAGTCGCTCCGGCAACCATGGTGTCATCGTCGACACGAAAGACGCCGTATTCATTGACCTTCAAGCCTTGTTTCTTGGCCAGCCGACGAACGTGAACATTGTGCGCTTGCGAGCCGGTGAAATACTGCAATGCTGCGCCGAACTGGTTGGCTTCCACACAGCGCATGTCAACTTGAAAGGCTTTGTTGACACGAATGCTGATTTTGGTTTCCCCGCGGCCGATGGTCTGAGTGCGCTGGGAGTAGGCTTCAAAGTGATCCATCGCCGCTTGGCGATCTTCAGCAACGACCAATAAATCCAGATCGCCTACCGTGTCACGCCCACGACGATAAGAGCCGGCCCAGCACATCTCGGCGATACCAGCACCGTCCCTCATGTGCTGTTCAATCGACGCAGCCAACTGATCGCCTTTGGACCAAAAGATTCGCTCAGCAGCTTGTTCAGCGATCGAGAGACCACCCAAGATGGACTCGGCGGTTTTCTTGCCGAACCCTTTCAAGCCAGCGACTCGGCCGTCTTTACAAGCCTCACGCAATTGATCCAAGGATTCGATGCCAAGCTCATCGTGCAAACGAGCTGCCTTCTTGGCGCCCAGCCCGGGGATCCCGGACATTTGCATCAAAACCTCTGGGACTTCGCCGCGCAGCTTCTCCAGCTGAGGAAGCGTCCCCGTTTCCAAGAGCACCGTGGTCTTATCAACCAGTGTTTTGCCGATCCCAGGGAGGTCAGAGAGTTTGCGATTTGGATCGGCAACAATTTGCGCGACCGGTTCTGCCAGATCACGAATGGCTTTGGCACCTTGGCGATAGGCGCGAATGCGAAAGGGGTTTTCGCCTTTGAACTCCAATAACTCGGCCAACTCATCAAACACGTTGGCGATTTTGTTGTTATCCATCAGCGAGCATTCAATCCTAAATCAAATCAGGTGGAACGCGCCCCGCTGTTAAACAACCCCGTGCCAACCGGTTGCCTGGCTTCGGTGGTCGCAGGCAGTGGAGGCGCCTGGAGGGAGTCTTGGTTTGTGTTCACAGCAGGTTGCTTGGGAGCGATCCCGATCGGACGCAAACGACTGTAGTTTTGCCACTGTTGCTTGTTGGCAGGTTGCCGGACAACATTCTGTGACGCATTTGCTGGCGGGCGGACGGCTGTCTCGAAGTTCGCTTGCTGGTTCGGACGTCCAGCCGCTTGCTCATTCGCTGCGGTCCAGCCAGAGGACTGACGAATTTGCTCAGTCGCTCCACCATAGGACCGGGCCGTCCCGGTACGAGGCGCGTTCGGCTGAACTCCCATCGGCTGGGTGGTCGTGTAACTGGACGATTGAGGCAAATTGCCAAAGCCTGATGTCACGCGGCCGTTCCATTGTAACGGCTTGGGCTCGGACGCAGAATCGGTGGTGCTTGGTAACGCAGGTGTGCTGCCCTGGCTGCCAGAACCCTGGCTGCCAGAACCCTGGCTGCTAGAACCATGGCCGTCCGCTTCAGGTGCTGGTCGCTGTAGCTGGATCGATGGAGCTTGCAGCGGGCGGTTGTCGTTCGGGTCGCTGCCAGTCAGTGGGGCGACGTTGTTTCCAGCCGGCCCGTAAGTTGACGGGATGGATGTGGGAATCGGCGCAACGCTGCTTCCCCAGGCACCCGTTGTTGTGCCACTGACGGTGCTAATGTTGCAGTTATTGCAAGCTGGTGCTGGCGCCGCCATCACGGGAGCCGAGACACTGTAAGGATTCTGCTGAATCTGTGTGACAGTCGATGTACACGGCATCTGCACCGTTGTAGGCGCTCCGGTGACGGGACTGTAAACCGTTTGCGGGCGATAGTAAGTCACCGGCGCCGAGTAAGTTGACGGACGATAAGCCGTTTGCTGAGATCCACCGCTAAACATGCGACAAAACCGCTTGAAGCAACTTTCCTGCTTGGGCGGTTGATAGGCAGTCACCATGGGCTGAGTCACCACGGGCTGATAGGCGGTCACGGTTGTTGGGTAGGCGTTACCGACTGGCCCGGTCGCGGGCATCAACGATGTCTGCTGAACCATGGGAGCCGCCATTGGCTGCATCGTGGTTGTTGTCAGCGGAACTCCGACTGCACTTCCGTAATAGGTGGAATACAACGGTGACGGGGCCTGCAAGGCGACAACAGGTGCTGAAATGGAGGGACGTGCCGCGTAATACGATCCAGCAACGGGTGCGTAACCAGCAACAGGCACCGAATAAGCCGTCACTGGCGGCTTGGCTGCTGAGCGTCCAAAGAGACGACATTGCGCCATCGCGGTCGAACTGACGACGGTGCAGCTGACCATCAGCGCGATCACTCGCGTGCAGGATCGGAGCATGAGTTGTGACGAGTTCCCGTGAAACAGTCGCATCGCATTTTCCCAAATGGGCATGATTGAAAGGGATTGATTCCGGCAACCGACCGTCGCCGACGGCCACCCCAGTTGCGTTCCCGAGCACCCCGCATCCACGGCCCGTCAACTGGTGCCGGTCGCTATGGGGGGGCGATGGTTGCGGAATCTCCACAATTGTTAGTGTAGAAATTGACGATGCAGATAGGTTTCCGTCAAACGGAATCCTGAAGGAACTTTCACGTTTGGGAAGCCATTCAGGCAGCCAGCAACCGATTGTGAGGAACCGGCAGTTTGTGCCGTCTGAGCCAGCAACCGAAACCGTTGGCACCGCGCGAGGCTTCTAAGCAACATGCCCTTGGCAAGACGATCGACGTCAGACCCTCTTGACCTGCCTGAGAGGCGCTGCATGGAGACGCTGCATGGAGGCACCGGCAACCACCCATCCGAGCGGAGTCGGATCTGCACATTTCGCAGAGTCCTCAGGGCCGATTTCACTTCACGCTGCCAAGCTGACAGCAAGCGGATCAGACGACACGGATTCTGACAAACCAGCGTGGTAATTTCTTTCCCGCCCTGGCGGATGACTGCGGAATCGTCAACAATTCCCCCGAACTGCCTGCCCGCCGTCAGAATCTTGAGCGGTTGAAATCAGTTTTTTTCCCGCCAGAGTCTGCCCTTGGCACGCAGATTGCTCTGGGTGCGGAACTGTTTACCAAACTGTCATTCCGTCGCGATGTCTTGCTTGACGGCGAAACTGCCCCTCAGAGGTGAGAATTCACCTCCCCATCGGTAGTCCCGCCACACCACCTACATCGCGCCAAATGAAGACAGCATCTGGATTCGGTTGCAGCGAACGACAGCCTCTGTTCGCTGGGCCCGATCGCATGCCGACCGTTTTGGCGGTTGGCAAGATGCAGACCAAACACGCTTTACATCCCTCGGCGACTGACAATCGTTCGAGTTTTCATCCACTTCCCCGTTTTAATCAGGTGCTCACTTGGATCGGCTCGGCCAATGCGTTGGTCAGCGCCTTCAGGTGAAACCGTTGCAAATCACAGGAGTATCAACGTCGTGGCAAAGCAAATCGTTTTCGACGACGACGCCCGCGGGCCTCTGTTGTCCGGCGTCAGCAAACTAGCACGAGCCGTTAAGAGCACGCTTGGCCCTCGCGGCCGCAATGCTGTTCTTGACAAAGGCTGGGGATCACCCAAAGTCACCAAAGATGGCGTGACCGTAGCGGAAGACATCGAGCTTGATGATCCCTACGAAAACTTGGGCGCACAACTTGTTAAGGAAGCGGCCAGCAAGACAAACGATGTCGCTGGCGATGGCACCACCACCGCAACGCTGTTGGCCGAAGCCATTTACCGTGAAGGCCTGAAAATGGTTGCCACGGGTGCTGACCCAATGGCTTTGTCTCGCGGTATCAGCAAAGCGGTTGAAACCGTTTCGGTCCAGATCGCCAAGATCGCCAAGCCCGTCAACGAGAAAAGCAAGAGTGAAATCAAGCAAGTTGCCACCATCGCTGGTAACAACGATCCCGCGATCGGCGACGTTCTAGCCAAAGCCTTCACCAAGGTTGGCAAAAACGGCGTCATCACGGTCGAAGAAGGCCGCTCCAACGAAACCTATGTGGACTTTGTTGAGGGCATGCAATTCGATCGTGGTTTCTTGTCGCCTCACTTCGTGACCGATCAAGACTCGGTCAGCGTTGAGCTGGAAAACTGCTACATCTTGCTGTTCGAAGAAAAGATCAGCAACAACAAGAAGCTGATTCCTCTGCTAGAAGCAATCAGCAAAGAGAAAAAGCCTCTGCTTGTCATCGCAGAAGACGTTGAAGGCGAAGCACTGGCAACTTTGGTTGTCAACAAGATGCGTGGCATCATCTCTGCCGCTGCTGTGAAGGCACCTGGCTACGGCGATCGCCGCAAAGCCATCATGGGTGACATCGCGACACTGACCGGTGGCAAAGCGATCTTCAAAGACTTGGGAATCGATCTGGAAAGCGTCAAGCTTTCTGACCTCGGTAAAGCCAAGAAGATCCACATCAGCAGCGACAACACCACCATCGTTGGTGGCGCTGGCAAGAAGGTAGACATCGAAGGCCGCGTCGAGCAAATTCGTCGCGAGATCGAGCTAACCGATAGCGACTACGATCGCGAAAAGCTGCAAGAGCGTCTGGCCAAACTCGCTGGTGGCGTTGCTCAGATCAACGTCGGTGCCGCAACGGAAACCGAAATGAAAGAGCGTAAAGCTCTGATCGACGACGCTCGCGCTGCGACGCAAGCTGCGTTGGAAGAAGGCATCGTTCCTGGTGGCGGCACAACCTTGCTGCGTTGCCGTCCAGCGATTGAAAAGCTGGCCAAGGAAACCGAAGGCGATCAGCAACTCGGTGTTCGCATCATCCAAAACGTGCTGGACCAACCGCTTCGCACCATCGCCGGTAACGCTGGCTTGGACGGAGCTGTGGTTGTCAATCGCGTTTCTCAGTTGAAAGGCAAAACCGAAGGCTACGACGCCAACGCAGAAAAGTACTGCGACTTGCTGGCCGCCGGGATCGTTGACCCCGCCAAAGTTGTTCGCACCTCACTGGCCAACGCCGCCAGTGTTGCCGCCTTGCTGCTGACCACGGAATCACTGATCACTGAGATTCCCGTCGAAGAAGAAGAAGGTGGCCACGACCACCATCACGACCATGGCATGGGCGGCGGAATGCCCGGCATGGGTGGCGGAATGCCAGGCATGGGTGGTATGGGCGGAATGCCCGGCATGATGTAAGCCGCTGCAGCGACCAAACACTTCGCGGCAAGCGCCTGGCACTTGCCGCGATCAACCAACATAAACCCAACCTTACACACTCTTAATCGAAACCGAATTAAACATGGCTGATTTGAAATTGCGTCCCCTGGATGATCGCGTCGTTGTTCAACCACTTGAAGCAGAAGAAACCACTGCAGGCGGCATCGTCCTGCCCGATTCAGCAAAAGAAAAGCCACAACGTGGCACCGTCGTCGCGGTTGGCCCTGGCAGACTTCTCGAAAGCGGCAACCGTGGCGAAGTCAGCGTTGCCCTTGGCGACCTGGTCATCTACGGCCGCTACGGCGGCAGCGACATCGAAGTCGACGGTCAGGAAATGAAGATCCTTCGTGAGAGCGATATCCTCGCCAAGCTTCTCTAGCCGTTACCTCTGACACCTTTGGTTGAGAACGCAGCGGGATCAATCCGCTGCGATCGCCAAAACGTCAGACGTGACCTTGGATGCGTTCAATCACAGCACCTATCACACTGTTCGAGGAATCCTCTCGTGGCAAAACAACTCCTTTTTGACGATAACGCCCGGGCCCGCATGATGGCCGGGATCGACAAGCTGGCCAACGCCGTGGCAGTCACCATGGGCCCCACTGGCCGCAATGTCATCATTGATAAGTCCTTCGGCGGACCCACTGTCACCAAAGACGGTGTCACCGTGGCCAAAGAAATCGAACTTGAAGATCGCTTCGAAAACATGGGCGCCAAGCTCGTCATCGAAGTGGCTCAAAAGACCAGCGACCTGGCTGGTGACGGCACCACGACGGCGACCGTCCTAGCACGCGCCATCTTCAAAGAAGGCCTGCGAAACATCGTTGCCGGTAGCAACCCAACCGCTGTTCGTCGCGGCATCGACAAAGCGATCGAAGCTGCCTCGGCCAAACTGCACGAAATGGGTCGTCCGGTTGAAGACAAAGCTCAAATCGCCAGCGTTGGCGCGATCAGTGCCAACAACGACCAAGTCATCGGCGACCTGCTCGCTGATGCCTTGGAACGCGTTGGCAAAGACGGTGTGATCACCGTTGAAGAAGGCAAGACTCGTGACACCGACGTGAACTACGTCGACGGCATGCAGTTCGACAAAGGCTATATCTCTCCCTACTTCATCACCGACGCCGGTTCGATGGAAGCCAACTTGGAGAACGCCTTGGTCCTGATCTACGAAAAGAAGATCAGCAACATTCGCGACCTGATTCCTCTGTTGGAAAAGTCAGCTCAAACTGGCCAACCACTGATGATCATCGCCGAAGACGTCGACGCAGAAGCCCTGACCCTGTTGGTGGTCAACAAACTTCGTGGCACACTGAACGTCTGTGCCGTCAAAGCTCCTGGCTTTGGCGATCGCCGTAAAGCCATGCTTGGTGACATCGCCACGCTGACCGGCGGAACACTGATCAGCGAAGACCTGGGCATCCAGCTAGAAAACGTGACCTTGGAACAACTCGGTCGTGCCAAAAGCGTTGTCGTCGACAAAGGCAGCACCACCATCGTCGAAGGCGGTGGAAAGCGTGAAGCCATCGACCAACGCGTCGCTCAAATCCGAGCTCAAATCGAGCAAAGTGACAGCGACTACGACAAAGAAAAGTACCAAGAGCGTTTGGCAAAACTTTCCGGTGGTGTTGCCGTCATCAGCGTCGGTGCTGAAACCGAAGCTGAAATGAAGCAAACCAAGGCTCGCCTAGAAGACGCTCTGCACGCCACACGTGCTGCTGTCGAAGAAGGCATCCTGCCCGGTGGTGGCGTCGCATTGGTTCGCTGCATCGAAGCCATTGAAGCTGCCAAGAGCAAAGCCAAAGGCGACGAGAAAATCGGCGTTGAAATCGTCTGTAGTGCCCTGGCGGCTCCCATGCGTCAAATTGCTGACAACGGCGGCATCGACGGCAGCGTCGTCGTTGACGAAGTTCAGCAAAAGAAAGCCACCATCGGCTACAACGCCCACTCAGGCGAATACACCGACATGTTCAAAGCTGGCGTGATCGACCCCGTGAAGGTCGTTCGCACTGCATTGACCAATGCTGGCAGTATCGCTGGCCTTCTGTTGACCACCGAAGCGATGGTCACCAACTTCGAAAAAGAAGATAAAGAAGGTCCGGGAATCGAAGGCGTGGTTGCCTAAGCAATCTCGCATGATCTCACCGCGTTGATTGCCTGGCAATCAACGCGTGGTGAACCCAAACAACCGGCTTGCTTGCGTTCAATGAACTGTGCTTGCCACCGTTGTAACCAACTTCTATCAAGCGTTCGCTTCGCTTGATTTTTCAAGTGCTGACAGGTGTCAGCCACTGAACGAACACTCAGGCCGCTGTCTGCATCACGAGGCATGCGGCCTGCTTTGTTCCTTCATACCATTTGCGACACGCACACTTTCATATTGTGCCACGCGGGATAACCGCAGCACTCGGAATCACCGACGCGGTTGACTCGGGCTACCTGATGAGCGAAAAAAGAGACCACTACGAAGTACTTAGCGTCACGCGAACGTGCACCAAAATTGAAATTGATCGCGCCTATCGAAAGCTGGCGATCAAGTACCACCCCGACAGCAGCAAAGCCGAAGACGCCGTCGAGCGATTCAAAGAAGCGTCGGAAGCCTATGATGTGCTGGGAGACGCCGAAAAACGCGCTCGCTATGACCAGTACGGTCACGCAGGCATGGATGGCGGAGCACAATTCAACGACGTTGAAGACATCTTTGAAGCCTTTGGCGAGATGTTTGGCGGCGGAATGTTTGGCGACCTGTTCGGTGGTCGCAGCCGAGGAGGAGGACGACGACGCACGCGACGCGGCGCAGATGTCCGCTGTAACATCACGCTCACGCTGGACGAGGCCGCTAAAGGGGTCGCGAAAGAAGTCTCCTATCGCAGGAATGTCCCCTGTGATACCTGCGACGGCGATGGCGCTGCTCCAGGCAGCGAACCGATCACCTGCAATACCTGTGGTGGTCGCGGACAAGTCATTCAGTCCGCTGGCATTCTACGAGTCCAAACCGCCTGCCCACATTGCGGTGGCGCCGGCAAACAAATCAGCCAGCCCTGCGGTGACTGCCGTGGGAGCGGACTGCAAACTGAACGCGCTGAACTGACCGTCGAAATCCCAGCGGGGATCGATGATGGAATGCGGGTTCGCGTGCAAGGTGAAGGCGAGGCCAGCCCTGACGGTGGACCGCCCGGAGATTGCTACTGCTTTATCACCGTTAAACCGCATGAACTGTTTCGCCGGGAAGGCGAAAGCCTGATCCTGAAAATTCCGATCAGTTATACACAAGCCGCCTTGGGCGCGGAGATCGAAGTCCCCACCCTGGACGGCCCAGAACCGCTACGAATCGACCCAGGAACCCAAAACGGTGACGTGTTCACCCTGGTGGGGAAAGGGGTCGTTAACCCGCGCGGAGGTGGCCCCGGCGACTTATTGGTGCAAGTCTTCATTGAGGTCCCCAAAAAGGTGTCCGCCGAACAAGAAGAGCTGCTGCGAAAACTTGCTGAACTCGATAGCGAATCACTGCTGCCACATCGCAAGACATTCCTCGAAAAAGTCACCACGCTGTTTGGTTAATCAGAGCTTCGCTGATTCGGCAACAACATCGCGTCGATTCACAACAGCGCTCCAATTACCAAACCTCCCGCACGCACACACACATTCAAGCTGACCAAACCGTCAAGCGGGCCAATCCCGCCAGGCTGATAGAACCATGAGCAACGAACAAGCCAACAACAAAAACGAAGTCGACGTCGTCATCGATGAACAAGTCGTGGACGCCGTCGACCCCAGCAGCGACGACGCGCCAGAGACTCGCGACGAAGAAATGGAACGGCTACGCACTCAAGCCGCCGAAGCAGACAAACGCGTGCTGCAAGCCCAGGCGGAAGCCGAAAACTTTCGCAAACGCATGCGGCGTGATTTTGACGATCAACTGAAGTTTGCTTCCACAAATCTGATCGTCGACTTGCTGCAAGTTCACGATAATCTGAACCGCGCGCTCGAAGCAGCCTCCGGCGAAGGTGATTCAGTGAGCGGACTGCGAGATGGAGTCGCGATGGTTGCCAAACAGTTGACCGATGTGCTGGCCAAGTACCAAGTCACTGAGATCCCGGCGATGGGCGAAGAGTTTGACCCCAATCACCATGAAGCAATCTCGCAGATGCCCAGCCCGGATGTCCCCGCCGGCCAAGTCTCTCATGTTGCCGTCAACGGATTTAAGCTACACGATCGCGTGATTCGGCCTAGCCAAGTGGTTGTCAGCAGTGGTGCTGCTTCCTAATTCCATTGCTCCTTTTTTTAGGTCAACGCTCATGCCAACCTATGACTACGAGTGCTCAGCATGCGGGCACGAAATGGAAGTCTTTCAAAAGATCAGCGATCCTATTCTAAAGAAGTGCCCCGAGTGCAAGAAGCTGAAGCTCAAGCGACTGTTCGGGACCGGCGCCGCGATCATGTTCAAAGGAAGCGGGTTCTACCAAACCGACTATCGCAGCGAAGGCTACAAGAAAGCAGCCAAAGCGGATAAGAAAGCGGCTAGCGAGAAGAAATCGGACAGCAGCAAGTCCGATTCAAAAAGCAAGAAACCCAGCAAGCCTGAGTAACCGAGCCACTGACCGCTGCAAAGGGACGCGCAGCGCCATGCGATCGACGTTCACCGATCGGTCGCACCTGAGCAAAACGGGCTGGTCCACTCAAGATGCATCACGCGCTAAAGCCTTGAGACCGAATGGCCAATTCATCGCGTCGTCCCAATCGAATGCCCGATCCTGCCGCCCGATCCTGCCGCCCAGTTCTGCCGCCCAGCGAGTCACTCTCATGCCGCACCATGCCTCAACGGACGTTCTGCAGCCCCATCGATCAGCCATCTTGATCATCGACCTGCAACAGAAACTTGTTCCCGTGATTCCATCGGGACAGGACGTTGTTGCCTGGACTCAGTCGCTGCTGCAAGGCGCCGATCTGTTAGACGTTCCCAGCGCAGCGACGGTCCAATATCCCAAGGGCCTTGGCGGACTGGTCGATCCGCTTGACCAGCAATTTCCCAGCGCTCAAGAGAAGCTTGACTTCTCCTCGGCAGTCTGCCGAACAGCACTGGACCGGTGGCATCATGAAGGCCGCGACCAGATCCTGGTTTGTGGGATTGAAACTCACATTTGTGTGCTGCAAACGGTCTTAGACTTGTTAGCCGAAGGCAAGCAAGTGTTTATTGTCTCCGAAGCCGTTGCCGCCCGAGGTGGCTGGGAACATGAAACCGCGATGGCTCAGATGCAACAGCAAGGCGCAATCATCACCACCGTCGAATCCGTTTTCTTTCAGTGGCTGCGCAGCGCCAGCCATCCCCAATTCAAAGCCATCAGCAAGCTCGTCAAGTCATTCGCCGACGGCTGAACGAGTCATTCACCGGCGGCACTGGAGCCCTCTAGCGCGGGCACGCTTGACTCGGGCACGCTTGACTCGGGCACGTTTGACTCGGGCAACAACGCTTCGACTTGCCGCAAGACTTCGTTGGGCATCGAATCATTGTGGCCCAGCCCTTCCACAGTCAGAAAGTTTTTGTCTTCACTGGGGATGGAATCAAAGAGGGCCTTACCATTGCGATAGGGAACGATGGCATCAGGCGGTCCATGAATCTGGACGACCTTGCCTTGAAACTCGCTTAATCGGCGTTGGGATTCAAAGCGATTTTGCATCAACCATCGCACCGGCATCATCCAGTACTTTTGCGCCGCAACGGCCACAGCTGCATCAAAAGTTCGATCCAGAATGATTGTTTTCGACTGATTGATGCTGGCAACTTCAGCCACTGCCGCGCCGCCCAATGAAGTGCCATACACAACCAAGTCTTGACGCTGCACACCAGCATCTTGACAGGCCGCTTGATGGGCCGAGCAAGCATCGGCTAGAAAGTTCTCTTCGCAAGGCGTGATCTCGGAGTACTGAAAACCACTGTACTCGGCGCAGTAAACATCACACTGCAACAGATTGGCAAGCTGCGAGATTCTTAAGTCCATCCACTTGGCCTGAATGCCATTGCCGTGTAACAACAACACCGTCCGCTTCGCATCCGGCCGCAACAATTTCCGTCCGGTCAATTTCAAGTCATCCTTGTTGCGATAGTCCCAGTCTTCGACCTCCGGAAGGACAGCGGCGTTGCGGTGGGTAAAATAAGCGCCTGGGTAAACCAAGCGACTCTCGAAAACAACCATCGCAATCAAGACCAACACATAAACGATGACGCAGACTCTAAAACACTGAATGCCGCGTTGCACAATCGTTGGACGTTTTGCTGGTGAAGCGTTTTCAGCGGACGCTTGCTCCGATGTTCGGTTATCCTGGCTGGACATTCCCTTCCCTATCATGCTTCGCAAGACATCTAAAAAAGAAGTGATCTGATTCGTTCCCCTGCCCCAATCGCTAAACGACATCGCAACAAGGTGAATCAAATCCACTCCACCGCATCAAAGATTCAAGAGCCCCATCGACGGTGATAATAGCGCTCATGGTACAAAAAAAATCCCCTTCAGTCCCAAAGCGGCAGATCGATTTTCGACATAGCACGCAATTTGTGCCCATTCTGGAACATCTTCACTGTTCGTTATTGGTTTCCACCTATGCCGCAGGGAAACTCGCCTGCATTTCTGCCTCCGATGGTCAGCTGCATTTGCAGTTCTCCAATTTCCAACAAGCCATGGGTGTGACCAGTCCGGTCATGGCGGACGGTCAACCTGCAGACCGCATCGCAGTGGGAGGCCCCAACTTGATTTGGTTTTTAAGCGATGCCGGCCCGATGGCACAGCATGTGGAACACGCAGGCACCTATGACAAGGCATTCCTTGCTCGTGAATCGTTCGTCACTGGCAACATTTCGATTCATGAAATGAGCTGGGGAACAGACGGAGAACTGTGGGTGATCAATACACTGTTTTCTTGCTTGTGCACACTGCACGAAGACTTTGCCTTTGTGCCACAGTGGAAACCAGACTTCATTTCCGATCTGGAACCACAAGACCGCTGCCATTTAAACGGCATGGCGATGCTCGACGGTCGCCCCAAGTATGTCTCGATGCTGGGCACCGGCAATCAGCCACGCAGCTGGAAAGAGCACAAAGCCAACGGCGGCGTGATCATGGAGGTTGAATCACAACAAGTGATTGCCAAAAACCTGTGCATGCCGCATTCACCTAGGCTTTATCAGGACAAATTGTATGCGCTCGATAGTGGGCGAGGACGCTTGATCACGATCGATCCCCTGTCAGGCCAAGTCACCACGGTTGCCCAATACCCTGGCTATGGACGCGGCCTGGCCTTTGCCGGACAATTCGCAATCATCGGGATGAGCCGTGCACGAGAGACATCGGTCTTCGGTGGTGTGCCGATTTGTGAAAAACCAGATGAGATGCGCTGCGGTGTGGTCCTGGTCGACTTGAAAAGTGGACAGTGCGTCGCGTACTTAGAATTCGTCAGTGGTGTTGAAGAATTATTTGACGTGCAAGTGGTTCCTCACAGCAAACGACCGGTTGTTTGCGGCCCTTACCCAAAAGAAGATGGCCAGAGTTCAGTCTGGGTCATCCCAAGACACGACCAAGTCAGTGCGTTAAACCAAAGCCCTGCCCGCAGAGGGGTCACGAGACGACCGCCCCAAAGCCAGCGCGACTGAAACCCCGGCAGCAAGTCTGCTGAAAAGGTTCAGCCGCCCTCATCAGCCGCAGCGTTCGGTTATACTGCAAGCCTCGTCTCGCTCCTGCTTTGAGAGCCTTGCAGTGCATCGCGATGAATTGCACCGCGAAAACCGGGCTCTTCAAGCCGACTTATCACAGGCACCTCAGCCTCCCACCTCGAATCATTTGCATGCCCCATGAAGGTCGGTCGTAACGCGCAGTTATCCAAACGCAACAGTGACTCCAAACGCCCTCGAGTGTCCAGCAACAAACGTCTTGGCCAGCGAAAGCATCGAAGTCGTCGACAACTAACCAACGCCCTGCAACGGTTAGAAGATCGCCACTTACTGACCTTTGCGATTGATCTTGTCAGCGACATCAACTTGATTGGCGAATCGTCGTCCATCAACCAATACATTGAAATGGATGACGTGGGCTACTTTGTTGCCAATGATGGCCTGTCTGGTGGTGAACTTTGGAAGACCGACGGAACCTCGGCAGGAACCTCACAAGTCAAAGACATCGTCCCTGGGCCGGTCGGTGGGCAACCGGAAGGTTTAACAGTCCTCGACGGCAAGTTATTTTTCATTGCCTTGGACGAAGGCGGAGAGACGAATCTCTGGAAAAGTGACGGGACAGAATCCGGCACCATGATGGTGTATGACGCCAACGAAGCGGGTGTCTATTCAATGGATCAGTTGACCAAGAGCGGTGATCAACTTTTCTTCACGGCCTACGAAGAGAACAGCGGCTATGAACTTTGGCGGAGTGATGGCACCAGCAACGGCACGGTCCTGGTTGAAGACATCAATCCGGATGCGACTGCCTTCGGCCGCCCCGAGGATTTAACCGACGTCGATGGAACCCTGTTCTTTACGTCCTATGAAGACAGTGACTACAACCGCGAGCTATGGAAATCGGATGGAACAGCCGCTGGCACGATGATGGTTGTCGACCTGACCATCGACCCCGCCGATGGTGGTGAATTATCGACCGTCAGCTCATACCCGTCCTATCTGACCAACGTCGATGGCACGTTATTTTTCGCGGCGTATGACCTCGACCATGGCATTGAGCTTTTCAAAAGTGACGGGACAGCCAATGGAACGATCTTGGTGGACGACTTGAATCCGGGATCGGCCGATTCAGACCCGCTCGAATTGACCGCCTTCGGCAATTCGCTGCTGTTCTCCGCTCGGGACAGTGCTGGCAATCGACATGTCTACCGCGCTAATGACCAGGGCATTGAATTGATTGCCGACACCACAGGCGGACTGGGCTCGTCCAGTCCAGCCGAATTCACGGTGGCCGGCAATGAAGTCTTCTTTGCTGCCAATGGCTCTCGCCCGCTGACTCAAGTCGTCGCTGACCAGCCAGATCTCAATGGGGACAACACCACTCGCAGCGGCGGATTTGCTGGCATTTTCACGAGCGTTAACAATGCCTTTCAAGGCACGCTCTCCGATGCCGCCGGCAGTTCAACTGTCTCCACGGTTGCCCAGTGCTGTTCCGATGATGGACCGGGATTTGTCGACGGAGGGACCGCGCGGATCGGTTCGGCCGGTGTCGCGTTGACGAACATCGAAGTGGGCGACTTCTACATTCAATCGATTGGCTCCGGTGAACTTGATCAAGAATACTGGGACTGGACCATTAGCGATGATGCTGGACTGTCCAACATTGACTTCTCCGGTTTCATTTCCGGCAACCAGATGGACAATGGCGAGGTGAATGAAGGCGTCACGTTCACTTTATACCTGAATGAAGACTTCAACACGCCCGTCAGCACATGGCAGGTTCCCGGCGACAGCACAGGGGACGCGATCGACAACTGGTACGGCGCTAGAGACGGTGACAACCTGCAGTTATCCAATTCTGGTGGCAGCAACGTGACAGCCGCAACGGTGCGGATGACGATGGGTGTCAACGGTGCCAATGTCTTTCCAGACGGCGGTAGCGAAGCGTTCCTGATCAACGCTCAGCTGACTGCCGATCTCTCAGCCAATACAACCCAACGTGTTCCCCTGGGACGTGAGCTACATCGCACCGATGGCTCACCGCAAGGCACCGCGATTGTCAAAGACATCGTCCCGGTCGGATCTTCAAACCCCTCCGACCTGGTCGCCGTTGGCAACAACCTCTTCTTTTCGGCGGACGACGTTGTAGGCACCGGCCGGGAACTGTGGTTCAGCGATGGGAGCGACGTTGGCACCACACAGATGGTCGACTCATTGCAGGGAGTCGATTTATACGGCGCGCCTCTGGACGGTGCTCCGGAATTACTGGGAGAGATTAACGGGGAACTGATCTTTACGACAACGAATCAGTTCCAAGACCGCGAACTATGGCTCAGTGATGGAACGGACTCCAGCTCCAATCCAGGAACCAGAGAGCTTAAGAACATTAACTTGTTCACTGAAGATTCGGAAGTCAACGATCTGTATGTGGTCGGCACGGACATTTTCTTTGCCGC
This sequence comes from Stieleria bergensis, assembly GCA_007745635.1. Lineage (GTDB taxonomy): Bacteria > Planctomycetota > Planctomycetia > Pirellulales > Pirellulaceae > Stieleria > Stieleria bergensis. Next base: position 1,144,383 of record CP036272.1, on the reverse strand, counting down.
CAATGACGGCATCAACGGCGAGACGCTGTTCAAGATGGATACCACGACCGATACGGTGACGCAAGTCTTTGACGCCTCGCCCTCCTCTGTGGACCAGATCTCGGAACTGAATGTCTTGGATCCAGTCACCGGCACGGCGTTGTTTTACAGTAACACCACGGGTGTCAATGGACAGATTTATTTACTGGACCCTACTAATCTTGCCACGCCCGTGACGGCCCTGGCCGCTCAACAGCCCATTGAACTGGACGAAGATGGCACGCGATTTGTCGTTTACGATAGCTGGGCCTACTTTGTCAGCAGCGACAGCACGGCGGGGATCGAACTTTGGCGAATCAATGCTGCAGGATCGGCCCAGCGTCTAACAGACATGATCCCAGGCATTCCCAGCAGCGAACCGCGCAGTCTGGCAGCCTTCAACCAGCGCATTTACTTTAGCGCCGACACCAACAGCTCCACCCCCGAGTTTGAGAACATCGGCCGGGAGTTATTCGCCTATGACCCAGAGCAGGAGATCGTCGAACTTGCTGCAGACCTCCGCATGGGAACGTCCGACGGCAATCCAGCACAATTGACAGTGATGGGCAACAAACTGTTCTTCACTGGCACCGACGGCACAAACGGTGACGAACTCTGGTACTTGGATTTCAACGGCACAAAGCATCCGCTAACCGACATTCGCGTTGGCGGGGGCTCTTCATTGCCGCGTCATTTGACCGTGATCGATGACATCCTGTACTTCTCTGCCGCATCTTCGGACCTTAACTTCGAACCTTACCGAACCGACGGAACACTCAATGGCACCTATCGTTTGGCTGACATCCAGCCGGGCGGTGGCGGTTCGGACCCACGTGACTTTACCAAGTTTGGCGGTGACGTTTACTTCAGCGCCGGCGACCTGACCAACGGCCGTGAACTCTGGCGCAGCGATGGAACAGAAAATGATGCCACGTTGGTCATCGACCTACTGCCGGGAATATCCAGCAGCAACCCTGTCCCACTTGCGGACAATGGACATCGTTTGATCTTTAGCGCTCAAGGTCAAGGCATCGGGCAGCAAGAGCTTTGGGTGACCGACCGGAGCGCCGAACGAACGTTCTTGATCGATGACCTCAACCCGATCGCGAACCAAGGCAGCTCGCCCACCGACATGGTTCAAGTCAACGGCGTGTTCTACTTTGCAGCGGACAATGGCAGGACCGGCCAAGAGCTCTTCCGCATGGATCAGGTCGCCCCGGCAGTGGAAAGCATTGTCACCGGTGGAGACCATTTGGCGCCGGTGGAAGAAACACAGCGTTCGATTGTTGACCGCGTCAGCGTCACCTTTGACAGCCAAGTCGACTTGCCGGGCGCTGCCTTCGAGCTAACAAACGTGACCACCAACACGGTGGTCACAACGTTACTGGTTGACTTGCGAGTCGAGAATGAAAAAACGATCGCTGAATTGACCTTTGCCGCCGGTCCTGGGGTCGACACACGTGGCACCAGCCATTCGCTGGCAGATGGCAATTACGAATTGCGGATTGTCGGCATCGAAACATCCAGCACGATCAGCGGCACGTTGATGGTCGCTGATGACACCTTTGGCGATCAGCCCACCGACAACTTCTTTCGACTCTTTGGTGAACTTGGCGGCGATGGGTTGGTCGACGGTGGTGACCTAGCCAGTTTCCTTGGCGGATACCTGAACGCGCCCGGTTACACCGATGATCTGGATTTTGATGGCGATGGTGACATCGATGGCGTCGACTACGGAGCCTTTAGCCGGCGATTGAGCACCAGCAGGTAAGAATCCCGCCACGCCACCCAAGCTACGTGCTAGGAATTGAAGAGCAGGCAGTGCCCAATCGGTGCGTGGGGCAAACTGTCGATGCTCTGTGATTCCTGTTTGCTTGCGGTGCTTGTGATGTTTCAATCTTGTTTGACCGACCCTCGTGAAAACACCCAGTTGCTGAAACGTTGGCGCTGCGGCCGCATCATCATGAAGGGTGGCAAGCTTCAACAGATCCGTCGTCGCTGGATGCCGTCAACGGTCTCCGTCGCCCAAGTGCTGTGGCAGATGACCTATGGAAGAATGGACGATGATCTCTGCTGGCTGGACTATCACCAACCGCTTGGCATGCCAGGATTCTTGACCTTGGATTATGTTCGCAGCGGCCACAAAGCAGGCTATCAATCCTTTGCTGGCGCCGTGCATGTTCTGGATGAAATCGCCCGAGCTCGAGGCGCGGTGGCGATCGTGGCCCATGTGACCAATGGTGGGATTAGCGATCGCTTCATGCAACGGATGGGCTGGCAGCAACACCTTCAGCAATGGTCAGGGCGTCATTGGATCCGTCGCTTTTATGATGGGTATCCAGAACCGGCGATCGAACGCTATCTTACCTAATCCAACCCCTCCGGTTGGTGATGCAATTCAAGACAGCCAGCCTGATGAATTTTCTGACCCATGCCTTACCGATCCTCGACCAGCCGCATGTGGTTGCTGGAACGGCACTGCCTGACCTGCTGCGAGCGACAGATCGCCAACTGCGAGTCCGGCGCAAGATGGCGCTGCAAGCACAACAGGCGAGCGATGCACTGCAGCAGCAAATCGCCACCGGCATCCTCCGCCACATCGATGACGACCATTGGTTCCATACAACCGCTGCGTTCGTCGAAGTCAATCTGCAGTTAGCGGTTCAATTACGTGAGCGACTGCCGGGCGACCGAGGGTTCCGGCCCATGTTCTTGGGCCACATCCTGATTGAAATCTTCTTGGATGCCGTGTGGATCGAACAGCGCCCCGAGCTGGCCGCGCGCTATTACCAGATTTTTGCCTCGCTGCCAGCCGATGTGATCCAAGACCAGGCGAGCCAAATCATGGGACGATCAACCGCACCACTGGCAGCGACTTGGCAACGGTTTGGCGAATCACGGTTTCTGTACGATTATTCGGACCGATCTTCACTGCTGGTGCGGTTGAATCAGGTCATGCGGCGAGTTGGGCTCCGGGAGTTGCCGGAATCTTTGTTGCCCTGGCTGGCAGCGGCCCGAGAGTTGGTAGAATCCAGGTTCAATGAGTTCCTAACGAAGCCCGACGGATCTCTACATTATCCCCTCCCTTCCCAGGACTAGGACCCAGCAAACGATGAAGTACGGCATGAACCTGCTGCTTTGGAGCGGCGAAGTCACCCAAGAACTCTATCCAGTGATCGAAAAGCTCAAAGCGATTGGCTTTGACGGCGTTGAACTTCCCATGTTCAACCTGGACCTGGACTATGCCGCACTAGGCTCGTTTCTCGATTCGGTTGGTCTGCAGCGAACTGCCGTGACGATCCGCACCGAAGAAGACAACCCAATCTCGCCCGATGCCGATGTTCGCCAAAAAGGCATCCAAGCGACCAAGCGCACGCTGGATCTCTGTGCCGCCGCGGGCGTGGAAACATTGGTTGGCCCCTATCACTCGGCCATTGGAGCCTTCAGTGGTGCTGGTCCAACCGACGACGAATGGAAGTGGGGCGTGGAAAGCATGCAAGAAGTCGCCGAGCACGCTGGCGAAGTCGGCGTTAAGCTGGGCGTCGAAGCACTCAATCGCTTCGAAACCTATCTTTTGAATTGCCACGCTGATTCGACGCGGTTTGTGCGCGAAGTCAATCATCCCGCCTGTGGCATGATGTATGACACCTTTCATTCGAACATCGAAGAAAAAAGTGTTACCGAGGCTGTTCACGCAGGAGGCGACAAGCTGTTTCACATTCACATCAGCGAAAACGATCGCAGCACGCCGGGCAAAGGTGGTGTGAACTGGGCCGAAAACTTTGACGCCATCAAATCCTGTGGTTACGACGGCTGGCTGGTGATCGAAGCCTTCGGCCTTGCCTTGCCAGAGATCGCCGCAGCGACAAAGATCTGGCGACGCATGTTTGACGATGAATTGAAACTGGCCACCGACGGCCTGGAATTCATGAAATCTGAAGTCGCCAAACGCGCTTAGAGTTGGCGGTGGCCCAGCACGGTCAATCCCGTCGCGGCAACCAGCGCGCCGTGACGGGTGAAGCCCGAGAGGTCGTGCGTCTGCTAGCCGCCATCACACCTGCGTGACAAATCGTTCAACGTGCTTTCTGAAACCACTTGCTTTCTGAAACCACTTGCTTTCTGAAACCACTTGCCTTCCGAAACCACGTGCGCTGTCGATCCACGCGGTCAGCGATTTTCTTAACAAGGCAAACAGCTTGTCGTGGCGACATTTTTTCGCTTGGCAAGCTCGTCGTCATCGGGCATCTTATCTGCATCGCAATGGTGCCCAAAATGATCCACGGGGCAGCGACCTGCAACAACCACCCTGTGGCGGACACAACGATGCCGTGCCTTGATGTGGATCGTTCACATGCAGGATACCCGACCCTCGCGACCGAGTTGTCGGATGCGCGCCGTGCCGACTGGCGGCCCCATGTCAATGGAACTGTCCACTGAGTGTCCAATTCACTGCCCACCAGTGCCTCCACTTTTTCACTGCAAACATGTCCAACACGCCCTCTGAGTCGCCCGGTAAAGTTGTCTTCCTGTCGGGTGATTTGATGTTCGCTTCACGCGTGGAATCGGCGGCCAAACGCAGTGGGCTAACGTTCCAACTGACCGGGGCATTACCCGATGCCAGTGACGCCAGTTGGGTGATTGTTGACCTTTCCATGTTTAGCCATCTTGTCGATGAACTTCCCGAACATTGCCAGCAGAATTGTCCTCAGGCAACCATCATTGCTTACGGGGCACACGTCAAGACCGAGCAACTTCGCCAAGCTCGCGCCGCCGGAATCGAACACGTGCTGACCAAAGGACAATTTGACCAACAACTGCCGACTCTGTTCTAAACACACGCTTTCGCTTAGCGACGTCTTTCTAACGACCTCACCACTGACAGGAACCAACAACTATGCCTTCGGTACTTGCCATCGCTGCTCACCCTGATGACATCGAATACCTGATGGTTGGAACCATGTTACAACTGGCCAAACGAGGCTGGGATTTGCACTATGTGAACCTGTGCGATGGTTCCAAGGGCAGCACGGTTCTTTCCCCCGAAGAATGCGCGGCGACTCGCTTGAAAGAAGCTCAAGAGTCGTGCCGCTTGATGGGTGCAACGTTCTACAATCCCATCTACCGGGACATGGAAGCAAGCTACAGTTTTGAGAACCTGCAAAAGGTCACCTCCATTGTGCGGCAAGCCAAGCCATCCATCGTCCTGACGCACTCTCCATCGGACTACATGGAGGATCACGAGATTGCCTGCCGGCTCGCAGTCAGCGCAGCGTTCTCGCATGGCATGCCCAACCTCGAATCCAATCCGCCTGCGGAGTCATACTTTGACCCGGTGACGGTTTATCATGCTCAGCCCGTTGGCAACCGCACGCCCTTGGGCGAAGTGGTGCACCCGCATTTTTACGTCGACCAAAGCGACTTGGTCGATCGCAAGATCGAATTGCTGAGCTGTCACGCGAGCCAGAAGGAATGGCTCGATCAGACGCAAGGGATGGATAGCTACATCCAAACCATGAAAGATATTAACGCAGACACCGGCGCCATGAGCGGTCAATTCGAATATGCTGAAGGCTGGCGCAAGCACCTGCACTGGGGCTTTTGTGGCCCCGACGATGATCCACTGCGTACCGCACTGGCTGACCTGATCGTCGAGGGCAAAGCTCCCTGATGAACCGAGCGTTTCGGTCTCAGATCACGCAGGGCTGGCTGGTTTCAGTTTAAAGGAATCGATCGATGCCCCTTGATGCTCTCATCCCGGTTGTGATCGCCCATCGCGGCGCCAGTGGTTACGTTCCTGAACACACCCTGGTTGCCAAAGGGATGGCTCACGCGATGGGCGCCGACTTCCTGGAACAGGACGTCGTTGCCACCAAGGATCATCAGCCCATCGTCATGCATGATGTGCATCTGGACACCGTCAGCGATGTGGCTCAGCGATTCCCCGACCGCAAACGATCCGATGGACGTTTTTACGCGATCGACTTCACGTTGGCTGAAATCAAGCAACTGAGTCTGCACGAACGGAGAAATCTCTCCAGCGGCAAAGCGGTCTTCCCCAAACGCTACGCGGGAACGCTCGCCAACTTTCAGATTCCAACCTTGGCCGAAGAAATTGATTTCATTCAGTCGCTGAATCAATCCAGTGGCCGCACCGCGGGGATCTATCCCGAGATCAAAGCACCTGCATGGCATCGTCAACAAGGCTGTGATCTTTCCGCCATCGTGCTGAAAACACTGTCTCAGTTTGGCTATCAACGCAAACAAGACCTTTGCTACCTGCAATGCTTTGACGAATTCGAAGTCCGCCGGATTCGTGACGAGCTGAAGTATCAAGGTTTGTTGATTCAGCTGATCGGCAGCGGCCACGATGAAGTTTCAGGAACGGATTACAACCGTTTAAAATCCCCCGCCGGTTTGGCTGATCTACGCGACACCGCCGACGGCATTGGACCGAATCTGAACGACATTGTCCGCTGGGATTCGCAGGGGAAAGTGACCCTGACAGAGCTCGTCGAACACGCGCACGACCAACGTTTGGCCGTGCATCCGTGGACCGTGCGCGAGGATGCCTTGCCCAAGCACTGCCCTTCCCTGCACGCCCTGATTCAAGCCTTAGCAACCGCAAAGATCGACGGTGTGTTCGCGGACCAGCCAGACAAAGTCAATCCATAGCAAGACGCCCCGAAACGCGTCCATGAAACCAAAACCGTAGGGTGCCCAGCTTGCACGCACCACGGTCGTCAATAACGCTCGTCACCCAAAAGCGTGGCTATCGCCAAAACGGATGATGGACGCGTGCTCCGGCCCCTTATTTGGGCCCCTTATTTGGCAATGCGTTCCAATTCGCGATCCATGCGATGCGTCACGGATTCAATGGTTTCGTTTTCGATTGCGGCCAAAGCTTGCTGCGCGAAACTCTGGCGTTCGTTTGTTGATTGCAAGCGATTGATGATCTCAGCAGCCTCTGACAACGATCCATAACACAACGTGTCAGGCACGAACTCCGGATAGCTTAACGCATTCGGCGTGACTGGAACGGCGCCTGCCCAAATCGCTTGCCGGATCGCAATCCCGTAGAACTCATGATCAGCCGTACTGACGACGACATCCATTTGATGAAGCCAGCGCCAATAGTCCGCTTCCGAAGAGGCGTATCCGTTGAACAGGATTTGTGCTCGATACTGTTGCTCAATCGGATCAACCCATTCAGCAGTCTTGCCGCGTTGGCCCATTAAAATCAACTGAAAATCGATCTCAGCCGTTGTCAGCAACCCCAGCAACTGTTGAAACCGATCGGGCCGTTTATCGTGTTCCCAGCGGGCCACCCAACCGATCGTGATCGGCTGGTCACTGGATGCGGCAGTCTGGTGCATGGGGGTGTCCGACAATGTCAGACTCGGCATGGTAAAGCCTGGGGGCATGATCACGCTTTTTTGCTCCACTGCCTGCAAGTCAATGCTGTGCCGAGAGTCGGGCATGCGTTTGACAAAGGCCTGGGCACGTTCGAGCAAACTGTCGCGGTTGTATCGTGAATTGAACCAGCAGTGATCAGCGGCTTGCGCCGAAAGCAAGTTCGTGAAGGCAAAGTGATGATCGACTCGTGAATCCGGGGCCGGCGGATAGGCCCACTGGTTTTCATGAAAGTACATCACCAGTGGCCGGTTCAACAAACCGTTGTCAATGCGTGAATCCTTGATCGCCAGCCCTAGCCAGGTCGGCAGATCCAACATGTCACTGACCCAAACCACATCGGGCAGCGGTTGGCCATCGAGCGATTCCGCCAGTCGACTCAGTAACTCAGCCGGTGCACTACGCATCCGCCATTTCCAGTGACGGGCAGGCAAGGTGACACACTGCCATTGATGGCAACTGTGGGCCACCAGCTGTTCTAGAAAGGCTTGATGACTGCCGCCGTAGTAGGGCTCAATCGCAAGAACTCGCATGATATTGACTGAACCCGCCGAGGATTAGAGTGGCACCGTTAGCACTTGCGAATTTTCTCGCGTCCTTCAGTGACGGCGGCGGTTGCGTTGCGTGTATCAATCACCAACTGGCTGTGCTTGACGATCGCCGCATAATCAAACGCCGAGTGGTCGGTTGCAATCAACACAGCGTCTTGCTCGGCCAGAAACTCTGGTGTCAGTTCCTGGCTCTGCATGGCGGGCAAGTCATGGTGGCGCATCGAGGGCAAGGTCGGCACGTGCGGATCACTGTACGTCAGCTCGGCCCCTTGCTGTAACAGCAACTCCATCAGTTCAAACGAAGGGCTTTCGCGGGGATCATCGACATCTCTCTTGTAGGCGACGCCTAGCAAGCAAATCTTGCTGCCATTGATGGGCTTGCGTGTTTCGTTCAAAAAGTTGGCCGCTCGCGAAATCACATACCCGGGCATGGCTCGATTGACTTCGCCCGCCAGTTCGATGAAGCGTGCATTGCTGCCTTGCTTTCTTGCCAGCCAGGAAAGATAAAACGGATCAATGGGGATGCAGTGGCCGCCGAGTCCGGGGCCGGGATAAAAGGCTTGAAAACCAAAGGGTTTGGTCTTCGCAGCATTGATCACTTCCCAGACGTCGATCTGCATTTCATCAAAGAGCACCTTGAGTTCATTGACCAAGGCAATGTTGACGGCCCGATAGATATTCTCCAGCACTTTGGCAGCTTCAGCGACTTCGCAGCTAGAGACCGGTACAACGCCTGCCACGGCAGATTGATACAGGGACGATGCACAGGCAAGGCTGTCGTGATTGATCGCCCCGACCACCTTGGGAATCCCTGCGGCGGAGAAATCCGGGTTGCCTGGATCTTCTCGCTCGGGACTGTAAGCGACAAAGAAATCCTCTCCGGCCGTCAAACCACTGGTTTCTAAAATCGGCACCATGACATCGCGCGTCGTGGTGGGATAGGTCGTGCTTTCCAGGACCACCAACTGACCAGGCCGCAACTGACTGGCAATCGTTTCGCAGGTGCTCGTCACGTATCGCAGATCAGGATCACGAGCACTATCAAGTGGAGTCGGCACACAAATGAGCAGAACATCTGGTTCGCCCAGTCGCGACATTTGATCCGTGGCGTCAAACTGTTTCGCCTGCAACCACTGCGAAATCTTCTCGTTGGGAATGTGCTTGATATAGCTCCGCCCCCTTAATAGCGTTTCAACTTTTCCGCCATCAACATCGAAGCCCAGGCAAGACAAGCCTGCTTGAATGAAGGCATCGATCAGTGGCAATCCAACATAGCCCAGACCGATCACTCCCACGGTGCAGGACAGATCCTCGATGGATTGCAGCAAGGTCTTTGCGTGGTCCGAACTGACAGGTTGAGGCGACATGATGAAGATCTAACCGTAGAACCGGGAAACGGGTTGGAGCAAGTGATATCAGCAGCAGGCGCCGGGTGCGAATCCACACACAGCGCTGACACAACACAGCGCTGACACAACACAGCGCTGACACAACACTGCTGGGACAACACTGCTGGGACAACACTGCTGGGGCCAACCACTTATCTGACTGGCAATCCTAACAGCGACGGATATGGTTCACTAGGCCAATTCCAATCACGCCCAAGACGGCGTTGCCAATCCAAACCCCATAGGGAGGAAACACGGATTGCTTGGCCATATCCAAACCCAAAATGAACAAGGAATAATAGATCAGAATGGTTGGCAGGAACGCCTTGGCGAAGGTCATCCAGTACTCGCTTGTCTTGGCGATCATCGCTAACGGAGCACCGATGAGGACAAAGAAAAAGCAGCTGAATCCTTCCGACCAGCGCCGCCAGGGTTCGACTTGCAGCTTGACCAAGATCCGGTGGCTGTGATTGATCTCGCCTACCATTTGTTGCCCTGAGACGCCGACGATTTCCTCTGGGCGACTGGTCAGCAGCGAAAACGCGGTATGAGCGGCCAACTTTTCTTCCGCTGCGCGTAAACGCTGGTCTTGCCGCAACCGCTCGGTAGCGATCAGGCGCAAGGGCATCTCGCTGGGACGCAACTGATCGGCAGTCGGGGTTTTCCATCCATCAGCCAGCGGAATTGGATAGGATTCTTTCTTGGGAATGTAGCCTTGAATCTCGGAACCACGATTCAAACTGCTATTGGTCAGCTCCAGGTAGAGCGCTTCGTTTTCAACATCCAAACGAAGTCGGCCTTCTTCGGCCTTAAACTTCATCGGTGTGCCACCCTGCGAAATCGTAATCCGCGGGGACTTCATCACCCGGCCTTCGACATCGCGAACGTAAATCGAAAAGCCCTTGCCGATGTAGGAACGCTGCGATTCCATTTTTCGGTAAACAATGTCCTCGATCGACAACATCACCACGCGATGAATTCCCGGCCGTCCCCAAGAGACCGCCAAGTCGCTTAACACGAGTGCGACGGGACTCAGTAAAAACGCAAAGATCAACGCTGGCTGCAGAATCTTGAGCGGCGAAATCCCTGACGCCTTGATGGTCGAAACTTCACCATCGCCAGCCATGCGGCCGTAGACGCAGGAAACCGAAAACAACGCCGTTGCCGGAAATGCGTGCTGAAGCGACACAGGCAAGAGGTAGGGCAACAACTGACCGACGGCTAAGGGCCCCAAGCCCTCTTTCAGCAGCGTACGCCCAACACCAATCAATAAGATCAGTGTGGTCAACACCACTAAAGCAACGACGAAAATCTTCATGACTTCCGCCAAAATGTATCGGGTCAGCCGGCTCGGCATTACTGCTAAATCTGTCGGTGCATTTGTGGAAAAACTGGGGGCGGCGAGGCCATTTCACTGTGGGAGGTGTAGCACATCTCGGTGATCTCTCGATAGATCGGATCCGATCAGAAATGTTCGTGATTCCTCTGCGTTTGGTAAACAAGATCGAGGGGTTCATGCATCCTCAATTCTGCGGGCTCCCGCGTCTTGTCTTCTCTGACGCCTCGTAACGTGCGTCCAACCGGCCCGAACGAATTGCAGCTCAACGAATTGCAGCTCAACGAATTGCAGCTCAACGAATTGCAGCTCAACGAATTGCAACTCAACGAATTGCAACTCAACGAATTGCAGCTCAACGAATTGCAGCTCAACGAATTGCAGCTCAACGAATTGCAGCTCAACGAATTGCAACTCAACGAATTGCAGCTCAACGAATTGCAACTCAAGCGCCTCCCTGCGAAAACCAGTGAATACTGCCCTGCTTTCGCGCAGAATGGCACTTCACTGCAATTAGTCACCGGTCACTGCGGAACTTCATAGCAAGCATCAAAATCAAATGCCGCGATCACTGATCCACTGCCCAGCAGCTCAACCGTCCACAACACCAGAGTCGCATTTCGGTTGTTCGCGAGCGGTGAGCAGAAACAAGCGACTGGGCTTTGGACACCTTTCCAGCGCGTTGCTTTGCAGCCTGCTGGTTTGCAGCGGCCTGCCGAACCCCTGTGCGGCAAGCCCCATCTTGCTGCAGGAACCGGCGATCTTCGCTCAGCCGGGGCAAGACATGCCTGTCCAGGTCATCCCTGGTCAACCCGTGCCTGGTCAACCCGTGCCTGGGCAACCGGCTCCCGGCCAGGCAGGCGCCCCCGGCAGCGCCAAGCCACAGAAACCGGGCAATGACTCTCCCGAACCGAAAGTGATTCGCCGTGCCGAACAGAAGGACCGAAACGCGGACCCGGAGGAATTGAAAGCAGCAGTTGGCGAGGACGGCAAAGTTGCGTTTCAGTTTCGCAACCAGCCGTGGGTTGACCTGATTCAGTGGCTTGCACAGATCGCCGATAAGCCACTGGACTGGCAGGAGCTCCCGGGCGACAAAGTCAACATGAGCACGCCTGGCCGCTATACGGTTGCTCAGACCATGGACCTTTTTAATCGCCACCTGCTGGCACGCTGCTGGAGCTTCCCGGTGGCATCTCAGTGGTCAAGACAGCGACGATCAATCCGGCCATGGTGCCCCGCGTCTCGCCGCAACAGCTCACCAACTTGATGCCGCACACCTTTGTGCGTGTCTCACTGGAGGTCGGCTGGCTAAGCAGTGAAAAACTGGCCGTGGAACTCAAGCCAATGATCAGTTCCAATGGGCGCCTGACTGCGCTGACGACCACCAACCGCATCGAGGCAATGGATGCGGCCGTCAATCTTCAGCAGATCGCTGAAATGCTACGTCAGGAGGTCAGTCAACTGAGCTTGGAAGCGATGGCGCCCGAATTCAAGCTCCGGCATATCCCGGCAGAAGTTTGCAAGAAACTGCTGAGCGAGTTTTTAAAGATTGAAAAGAAGTCCAGTGCGCCAATGAACCCCCAACAGTTGCAGATGATGCAGCAGATGGGCATGCAAGGCGGCGTGCAACCTGTCCAACCGGGACGAGAGTCAGGCGGTAAAACAGAACTCTCGATTGTCGCTGACACCCGACGCAACGCCATCTTCATTCGTGGCCCAGCCGATCGAATCGCCTTGGCAGCGGAATTCATTAAACGGATTGATGTCCCTGGTGAGGGGATCACGTCGCTGGCAGACATTGAATCGCGAATTGAAGTGATTCGACTGTATACCATCGATCCAGAAAAGTTAATTGACATCGTCAACGACATGAACTTTTTGGAACCAGGCACGCACCTAGAATCTGATAGCGACAACCATGCCTTGATCGTTTCGGGCACCGCAGCGGATCGTTACATGATCAATCAAATTGTCAAACGGCTTGATGGCAGCGGTCGCGAATTACATGTCCTGCAACTACGCCGTTTGAACGCCAACGAAGTAGCCGAATCGATCGCCTTTCTGATGGGTGACAACGATAAACAGGAAGACAACTCTGCGGCCAATCGCATGTTCTACTACGGGTTTGGCCGGCCACCGGAAAAGAAAAAGAAGAACGACGACAAGTTTCGCGTGGCAGCCAACAGTCGCTATCGGCAAATCTTGCTCTGGGCAAACGAAACGGAGCTGAAACAGGTCCAGAACCTGCTCGTCAAACTGGGCGAGATCCCGCCGCCTCAAGGTAGTCGATCTCCGGTGCGGCGAATTGACGCCTCCTCCACACCCGAGACGTACGATTATCTGCTGCAACTACAAAAGCAGTGGCAGACACTCTACCCTGTCCCTTTAGTCTTGCCCAACCAAACCCAGTTTGTTGACCCGCTGCAAAACGACGAACCTGAAGACTCGGCTGAAACCGAACCGACCACAGAGCAAGAGAGTGACACAGAGCAAGAGAGCGACGCCGAATCCAAGCAACCGGATGCTGCCACGACGACCAGTTTTTCACAGACCGCGGTGACAACATTGGCAATCAATCAACCGCCCTCAACCAACCCGCAGCCCAACGCTAACTCAGAGGATGTGACTGATCCTCGCGATTCGGCGCAGGGCGACCCCGGCGATCGGTCGGCCATTGGGAATCTGATTCAGTCAGGTGAAGACTTTGATCGACTGCTGGGTCGTCCCCCCGCGCCGGCTTCTTCGTCCGAACCCAAGCTCAACTCGCAAGCCCAACCATCGGCGCCGGTTCAGATCAATCTTGATCGCGATGGCAACTTGGTTCTCTCCGGTGCTGACCCTAGAGTTCTGGATCAGCTAGAAGATCTGATGTTGCGATTCGCGCCCCCGCGACGCCCCTATCATGTGTTTCGAATCCGAAACCAGAGCGCCTATTGGGTGCACCTGAACTTGACGGAATACTTTGAATCAGACGAGGAAGAAAGCGATGACGACGACTTGTTTCGGTGGTGGATCGGCGCGCCCTCCAGTGGGGACGATGATGGACCGACTGGACTGGGCAAGAACGCTAAACTTCGTTTCATCTACGATCCTGACACCAATACGATCGTTGTCTCGGGTGCAACGTCGACGCAGCTGAAAACAATTGCCGAATTGATCGAACTCTGGGATGTTGCCGAACCGGTCAATAAACGCAGCCTGCGCTATACGAAACTGATTCAGATTAAATTTGGCCAGGCGACACAGATTGCTGAAACGATCAAAGAGGCTTATCGCGATCTACTGAGCAGCAACGACAAAACGTTTCAGCGAGCTCCCGGAGGCGGTGGCGGTGAAGCAAGTGGTGGGGGAGCAAGCGGCCCGGCCAACGCAAAATCCTCTGGGCGTGGCAATCGAGGCAGCGGGCTGACCTCAGATAGCGGCAAGGACGGCGGAGATGTCGACTTTTCGTTTCAAGGCAAACTGTCCATGGGCATTGACCCGATTGGCAACACGCTGCTGATCAGCGCCGAAGGCGAACCACTGTTACAACTTGTCGAGGACATGATCAAGCAACTCGATGAAGCCTCGCAATCGGCGGGACATGTGGAAGTCTACACGCTGCGTGGTGACACCAGCTCCCTAGCCGTGGAAACGCTCCTTAAGACGCGGGCCCAGAAGGTCAAGGTCCAACAAGGCAATGGCGTCGTGGGGGCCAATGGACAAGCGGTGAACACTCAAGCGGGACAACCTCAACCCAACATCAACCCCTCTGCGGGAGGTGTTTCCATCAGCGGCGAGTCTTTCTAAGGGTTTTGTGAGCGACGTGAGCTGACATTCAAGAGGCAGGGGATTGCCGAACTGTAAGGATTCGCCCCACAATGCTGTTTTTGCCTAGAATGATTAGTCCTTCTCTGCTTCGATCGCGTTGTAAACAACGTCAAACAGAGTGACCTACCCTTTAGCATGCAGAATCCAACTGCAAGCCGGCCCACGGGCCGACGGCCTCAAGTCCCCTTTGGCGTGTCCGCAGGGAGAGTCTTTGAGTGTCGCTTGGATTCACCTGCACTGCCACTGCTCCTTGGCAAGCTTTTGGCGTCAACCATCACGCGGCGTGCTTGATTCGTAATTATGTTGTCCTACCTTACACGTCGATTCTCTCACTTTACGGTTCGACGTGCGCCACTGATCGTCATTGCATTTGCCGTCATCGCGATCGGTATCTTTCAGGCTGCGCCGCGTTGGAATGAAGTGGCCTACGATGGCGACTTTGACTACCTGCCGCCGGGGACCAATTCTGCAGTGGCAGCGCGCGTCATGGACGCGGCTTTTCAACAAGATCGAGCGCGCAGCCAGATTGTTCTGGTGCTATCGACCGACCAACAGGAACTGAGCGACATTGATTTGCTGGTCGGAGACGATCTGCTGCGTCGCCTTTATCACCGCTTGTCAGAAGCTTGTTATCGTCGCGCCTTAAGCCTTGGCTACCAAGGCGGCCCGATTGATTCGGCTCCCCAAGAGACTCACAAGTGGCTGCGGCGTTCGCTATCGACGTTGGATCGATGCATTAATATCGACAAGCGATTTTACGAACGCTTTATCGACTACCTGCCCGATCAAGCTCCGACACTCACTGAACCTCGGATGGCGATCGCCTACTATGACCGCAGTCAGTTATTGTCCACCGCTCCGATGGAGGATCGTTCACCGGACCAAGATCTCCAGGACGCCCTCACGTTAGTTCCATCGATTGATCAGACACTTCAACCCATCGAACAACGAAAGGTTGCTGCCTGGGATTCCTTGCTGGACATTCTGTCCTGGGACGAGTCTGTTTTAGGATCACAGCTCAGCAAGCCTGGCGCGCAACTGGCGGTGCTGCAACTGGAGAGTGAGCTCGCCGCAACCGGCAATGTAGCCACACTGACGGAGGTTCATCAAATCGTCAACGATGTGCGCAAGTACAGCGTCCAGCGGATTGCCAACGTCAGCGGGGAACCGGTCAACACGGTGATTGCCGTCACGGGTAGCGCCGCGGTGGGTGGCGAAACGTTGATCGCGTCGCGGGATGCGATTCGTTACACCGAGTCGATCACGGTGATCATGATCTTGCTGATTCTGATCATGGTTTACCGAGCGCCATTGCTGGTCGCGATTCCCATGCTCTCGATTGGCTTTGCCGTGATCATTGCGACATCGCTGGTCGCTTTGTTGGCACAGTTATCCGAACAGCAGGTGATCCCTTGGCTGGACATGCGCGTGTTCACCACCAGTCGGATCTTTATTATCGTGATTCTGTTTGGTGCTGGAACAGACTACTGCCTCTTCCTCATTTCTAGACTTCGCGAAGAAGCCAGCCAAGCACCGTGGGTGGTCGCCTGTCGCCGTGCTTTAATCGGCGTGACCAGTGCACTGATGGGCAGCGCCATGACGACCATTGTCGGCTTGGGCATGCTCTGGTTTGCAGACTTCGGTAAATATCATTACACCGGTCCCATCATTGCGATCTGCCTGTTGGTGGGACTGATCGTGAGTTTGACATTGGTTCCCGCGCTGTTGACCGTCCTCGGCCCGATCGTCTTTTGGCCCAATAAGATTGATCCCACGGACCAACATTCACGCTCAAGGCTGACCGGGATCCGCGCTGATGGCGTCCCAGCACGACGCAACAATCTATGGTCGTGGATTGCATTAAAAGTAACGCGGCGGCCGGGATGGACGTTGTTCCTGGGAATTCTGGCGTTGCTCCCACCAAGCTACTACGGAGCACAGAACGAACGAGCGGTGACGTATGACTTGACAAGTGAGCTGGATGAATCCGCGCCCAGTCGCCGCGGCACGAAACTGCTTCAGCAACACTTTGACATCGGAGAAATCAACCCCGTCACCGTTTTAATGGTACGGCCCGAAGACCATCCGCGAGAAGAGCTCCGCAAAGAAGTCCAGCAACTGACCAAGCTGCTCTATCAGCAATCCGGCGTGGTCGCGGTTCGCAATGCCAATGATCCGCTGGGAGACTTTCCACCGGATCGTGGCATGGGCCTGTTGAATGCAGACTCTTGGCGCAGAATGGCGTTACAGAAACATCGTGTCGCCCAGGATTACTTCTTTTCAAATACCCAAGAGTATCAAAACCGATTGGTGCGCATGGACTTGATCATGGATGGCAATCCATTTGAGATCAAGACACAGCAACAGGTTGTCGCCATCCATCAAACGCTATTGGATGTGACAAACAGCGAGCAGTCGAAGTGGAGTGAATCCGAAGTCTATCTTTTCGGGACCACGCCGTCGATCATTGATCTTCGGAGCGTGACGATCAAAGACAATCAGCGAATCAAGATCGCGGTGGTGCTTGCGGTCTTTCTCGTGTTATTGATCGTGATTCGACGATTCATGCTTTGTGCCTACCTGATTTTTACCGTCCTGCTTAGTTACTATGCGACGCTGGGCATCACCGCAGCCTTTTTCGGCTGGATCTACGGTGACGACTTTGTCGGCCTGGACTGGAAACTGCCGCTCTTCCTGTTTGTGATCCTGGTCGCCGTTGGCCAAGACTATAACGTGTACTTAGTCACGCGAATCGTCGAAGAACAACGTCAGCGAGGATGGCTGGCCGCGCTCCGTCATGCGCTCAGTCGTACCGGCGGCATCATCACTGCCTGCGGTGTGGTGATGGCAGCCACCTTCTTTAGCATGACCGCATCGGCGTGGCTGCCCCCGACGCTGGAAGCCTTGGGCTTTCCCAGCAGCCAAACGCTGGGACTGCGCGGGATCGTGGAATTGGGATTCGCGTTGGGGCTGGGTGTCCTGATTGACACCTTTTACGTGCGAACTGTCTTGGTGCCAAGTTTTGTCAGCCTCATGGGTAAGTTCCGAGCCAAACGGCCGGCCCGTCGTTAGCTGAAAATCCGCCGGTCGGTCGGCAACAAAACCAATTCCCCAAAGAACGTGGCTGATGGCAGCACCCGCGGGTCCCGTGCTTGCACGCACCAGCGTCAGCGAGGCCAGGCTCACCCAGAACCGTAGCGAACGAACGACTGACGGGCTTTGGTGCTCCTAATGTTCGTTCCCAGTGATCAACTTGGCAGGCATGTGAGTCACGGAATTGAAATAGTCCAACTGCCATTGCTGTTGTTGAAAATTCACCTTGGTGATGCCACAGTTCCGTAATGCACCCAAGCCAACGACATCGCAACGTTGCTGCAGCATCTCGGCCAGCATCAATCGCTTCAAGTCGGCATGGATCAGCATCACCACGACTTCATCGTTCTGATACATCCGCAGCAGTTTCTCAACGACCTGCTGAGCTCTCTGCCATGCCTGCTGATCGGTCTCTCGATGCGGCTGATTCCACCATCCTGTGTCGTCAATGGTCTCGGCAATCTGACAACGTTCGGCGTCCTTACCCAACATGCGAATCAGTTCCGCGCGTCCCATTCCTGGTTGGCCCGCATAATTGTCTTCGCGATAACCGCTAAAGCACCCACCGCGTTCGAAGACGTCGTGCCAGATCTGAACGACACCGGGGTTGTACTGCAAGACTGGCAGCGTGGTTTTGATCGTGCGGCGAAACGGGCTGGTAATCAAGTGATCCCACTGCAGTGAGGTCAGCCAATGAGAAAGATGCTGAGCCTGCAAGCGTCCGACAGCAGTTAAATCCGGGTCAGGCACACGCTGATAGGTTGGCAACGCATTGTTTGCACTCTCAGCGTGCCGAATCAAATACAACTGCATGAATCCAAATCATCCTTGACGGGAAAAGAACAGACCGCGCAACCAATCGAGGATCACCCACTGCACGATCAGCATCAGGACTGGGAAGGTGAACAGAGATAACTGAATGACTTCTTTAGGCAACACATCTTCGCCCGACGCAAGATAGACAGCGACCAATCGTGCGGTCAGCAGTCCGTTGAAGGCCAGGCAAATCCCCATCACAACTGCACTGCAGATCGCCGCCAAGACGCCCAACAGCCATTGCCACCAGGGCGTCCTAGGAACGAATCCTTGGGATGGACGTGTTGCAACGGGTGAATGTTTCGCATTCATTTTCGCGGTCGCCGTTGTCGCTGCAACCGAATGCGGCAACCGATCGGAGGTGTTTCTTGATGCTCAAGCTTCTCTCCGGCAAGCACAGCATCAATCGCTTGTGATAAAAACGGAAGGCTCTTGGTTTGCCCTGGCAACTTGCCTGTGATCGCCCCCATGTAAACGACCTTTCGTTGCGCATCCAGCACGTAACACTCAGGCGTATAGATGGCTCCATAGTCCTTGGCAATCTGCTGTGACTGATCCCAGAGATAGGGATAGGGCAGTTTTAACGCAGCGGCCCGCTGCTTCATCGCTGGCAATCGATCTTCGTCAACCAAGTTGACATTGATGGCCACCAACTGAACTCCCTTGGGTTGATACGATTTGGCCAGTTTGATCAACGGTTTTTCCGCGTCGACCGCATAGGGGCAGGTGTTGCAAGTGAACACGATCACGACGGCTTTGGCATCGTCAAAATCCGTCAATGAATAGGTCTTATCATCGGTCCCTGGCAGATCATTAAAGACGGGTCCCTGGTCACCGAGACTTAAGACACGATTGTACTTTCCAGCCCTGGCGGGACTGGTTGTCAACGCGATCAGCAGCACCAAGAAGCCGGCTGGAACCGTGATCGAACGCAAGCCTTTTGAACTCACTTTCATCGCTCTCTATCCATCAAATGTTTGCAAGACTTAAACGCCAAGCGGTAGACCACTCCACCGACCTAGCGTTCTGAACGTCCCTTCACCTTCGGCACACATCGCCCCAAACTACTGGGCAACGGTGGTGGTTTTGCGTTTTTTCACCGGATACCACTCCTGGATCTGCTTTGCGAGGCGGGCCACGACTTCGGGATGTTTGGCAGCCAAGTTGGTTTCTTCAGCAGGATCAGCGGTCAAATCAAATAACTGTGGCCCTGTCTCGGTTCTTGGGTGCGTGGACTTGTATCGATTGACCTCACCATCGTAGGTCAGCAATAACTTCCACTTGCCCTCGATACACCAACGGTACAACAAAGTCGCTTCAGGATCGTTGACGTCCGCAATATCGTGGGCAAACCCTTCGCCAAAGATGGCTTTGCGTTCAATGGGTTTATCGTCAGTCAGGTACGGCATCAAGTTCAGGCCAGGCAACTCATTCTGAGGGGTCACACCAGCGGCGGCCAACATGGTGGGATAGATATCAATGCTGCTGACCAGTTCCTCACGTCGCTGGGCAGGGATCGTGCCAGGCATCCAGTAAAAGATCGGCGTCCGAATCCCACCTTCGTACGGAGTTTGTTTGCTGCGTGGTGCGTAACCATTGCCCTTGGGATTCTGAATCCAACCATTATCGGTCAGGTAGACAATCATTGTGTTGTCATCCAGACCGCGTTTTTTGAGCGAGTCCATCAGTTGGCCACTGGTTTCATCCAACCATTCGCACATTGCGTAGTAGCGTGCGACGGTCATTGGCCGACCTTCTTTTTTGTACTTATCAAACAAACGCTTCGGCGGATTGTGGGGTGTATGCGGCAGAAACGGAGCATACCAGAGGTAAAACGGCTTGTCTTGCTTGACGGCCAAGTCCAAAAACTCATTGATGGGTGCTAAGCCGGTGCGACCGATCGTCAACCCATCGTCGCCATGACGACCACCCTTTTCAGGAAAGCCGCGTGTCATCCCATGCGTGAAGCCAGCATTCTGATAACTCCCTTCCCAGAGCTTGCCACTTTGATGACTCAAGTAACCCTGCCGAGCCAGCGCGTCTCCAATGGTTTCAAACCGATCGATGTAGGAGATCAGTTGTGCGCGCTGATCGTTGTACTGTTTACTGTCTCTCTGAGCATACTTGGGCGAGGGATCGTTGCCCGTGATTCCGTGCACAGAGGCATACTGGCCTGTCAACAGTGTCGCCAATGACGGACGGCAAAGAGCTGTTGGCACGTAGCCACGCGGAAACACAGTTGCCTGTGACGCAAGCCGATCCAGGTTCGGAGTTTGAATATCGGGATGCCCCATGAACCCATAGTCAGTCCAGGCCATGTCGTCGCTCAAAAGCAAGACAATATTGAGCGGCTTACTGGCTTTCTGAACGGCATCGGCCGACTGAGCACTCGCCAATGGGGCGCAAACCATCGAGCCAAAAGCAACCAACAGCAGAAGACCAAACCGCTGGAAACAAGATTTCATCATCAACATTACACGAGAACGCATGGCAGACTTTTCGAGAGAAGAATGAGGCGGGCGAACAATCCCTTCTAGGATACACCAAACGGCTCAGATCGCCCCCCAAAACCGCCGTGCCCGCTGCAAGTTTTCAGAGCCTGATCACTGATCCTCCGTGAGGGAATGTGGCGGCAAAAACAGATGAATGCACCGCAATTCAACTTCCCAGAATCGCCAAAGTGCTGGCTGGGGAAACACTGGTGCCAGTCCCGATCGCGACAGTCCCGATCGCGCCAACGGCGTGGCCCGGGGAACGCGCTAAGATGACGCCAACAGTGGAATCGTCAACATCGCCTGACAGCCTGCCAAGCCGCTGCTCACTTCAACTTTCGCGTTGTGCAACTGAGCCACTCGATGGGCTCGACATAGACCGAGGCCTAAACCCCGCCCTGCCTCACGACCACTGTAGAACGGATCGAAGGCATGACGACTGGCGGCCGGATCCAGTCCTGGCCCACTATCAGCAACCCTGATTTCAACCGCCGCCACTTGGGGGTTGCCGGCGGTCGCTAGATGCGTCGCGCTAGACTGCACGTGAACGCTTCCGCCCTGCCCCACCGCTTCAAAGGCGTTGCGAACCAAAACACGAATCGCCTCAAGCACCATTTCACGGTCCGCCTGCACCGTGAAGTCATCGGCTGATTCAATCACTTGAAAATCGATTTGTAACGACTCAGCGAACTCGTCAAATTCAGTTTGAATCGCACCAAAGAGTTCACGCAACTTGACTGAACTGACCACCGGCTTGGGCGGATTGGCGTAGAACATCAACCCGGCAATCATGTCAAACGCGCGATAGACTTGCCGGTCAATTTGCTTCAAGGACTCCAGACGCGCCGCATCAGACTCGTCGCGCTGCAACGCCTGGGCGCGGCCAGAGATGTTCGCCAGCGGGTTATTGATTTCGTGACTTAATCCGTATGCTAATTGCTGAGCGGATTGCAAGTTCTTTTGATTTGCCAGTCGTTCAATGCTGCGCTCGTTGACTCGTCGCTGGTCAGCAAACCGGGCCGCACGCTGCAGCAATGCACTCCCTGTCGCATCGGGCCGATCCACACCGGTCGCAGTATCCACTTCGCTGTCAAAGTAGACTTCTGGTAAGCCATCGAACAGGGCTGCATCAACCTCTGGGCAGAGCACTGCCACCCAGTCGGGCAGCTGCTGAATCCACTGCTGCAATGCTTCTTGCTGAGGATCATCGTCCAACTCGGCCAGCGAGACCAGAGCCGAATCGCTTGCGTTCTGACAACCATCGACTTGGTCCAGGGCCGGCAACTTAGCCAGCAAGCGAGACCAATGGCGCTGCTGTGACTGACCAACCTTGGGTGCAGCCAACATCCATTCGCCAGCGCTGAATGCGGCGATCATGGATGCATTGAGGTGCCTGGCAAGATCGGTCAAACAAACCAGATCCGCTTCGTCGTGCTGATCAAGTTCGCTGGCATAACCGAGCAAGGCATAGAACAGCAACGGCGGATCGCGACGCAGCGCTTGCAGCAAGCCTATTTCAGCTGGCGAGGGTTGATGCTCGTCACTGACGAGGTCGGCCGACGGCTGGGCTTGTTGCATGGCCTGTAGCAAAGACACCATGGCGGTATCTGACAAGGGCAACCAGATGGCGTGTCCTTGCCGCTGCACCTGCGGCAGCAATCCCCACCAATCTGAATCCTGCCGCGACGAGGCGCGCACCGGCGGCGTGGTGTTGGTTGGCTGGCCGCGATGGAGTTTAGGCATCACGGCACCAGTCGCTTCAACACCATCCGTTTGAACAGACTGTTTTTTGCGAGGTGCTGAATTGGGGTGCACCATTAAATCCTTCCGCTGCACATCTGCCTTCCCACTGAATTGCTGGACGAAGTGACTGATACAAACTCATCCAGCAAGCATGGAACCACGAACCGTGCAGCCAAACACTGCGCGGTGGATTCGCATCGGAGAGGAAGACAACGACTGCCGACCAGGAGCAAACCGCGATCTAAGCGAGGCTGCGTTCCATTTCCAAAAGGCCACAGGCACGCGTCACCAGATCGTCGATCGCAAATGGCTTCTGCATGAAGTCGTTTGCACCGGCCTCACGCAGCTCTTCCACTTTATTGTGCTCGACCATCCCTGAAATACAGAGGATCTTGACCGAGTCCAATGCTGGATCGCTGCGGACACGATGGCAAACTTCCTTACCATTGATGTCGGGAAGCATGACGTCCAAGACCACAAGGTCCGGACGAAACTCTTTGACTCCCATTCCGGCATCAAAACCGTTGTTCGCCGTGCGGATTTCAAACTGGCCATCGCGTTCAAAACCATCTTTGATCAAATCAACCAAGTCTTGGTCATCATCAACGATCAACAGTTTCTTCTTTCCGCTTTCCAATGCGTCGGTGGGAATGCCGTTATCCTTCATGAACAAATATAAATGTTCACGTGGAATGCGACGAAACTTACTTCCCGGGACGCGAAATCCCTTTAATGATCCGTTGTCAAAGCAACGAATGATGGTTTGCTGGCTGACTTTGCAAATCTTCGCCGCTTCACCTGTCGTAAAGACCGTTTTCGTGGTCATCGTAGAAACCTTCCTCCCTGCAGGACGAGCCGTTTCTCAACCTGAGTCTCAAACTGAGCTTCATTTGATTCAGGATGAACCCCCGTACGGCCCATCCAAACGTTTTCTCATCAGCATCAATTGCTGAACTTCCTTGTGCGGCACTCATGATTTGATGCAGTAAACCGCATCAAGCCACCGGTGTGGTTACCGTGAGACGAACGCCTCACAAGAAATCATCACACGACCTCTCGCACTTCATTCCTGTTTTAGCAAAACCCCTAGGTTCCCTGGCAAGATCAATTTGCTCGGCTTGCGCTAAAAACGCAAACAACAGCAAACCCCGATACCGCCCAGACTTGCCAAAACCTCCTGAATTGCGATTCTTACCAATTTGCACGTTCAGGTCAAGCTAGTTTAGCGGCTCGCACAAGTTTGCCGAGAAAACCCTGTCCACAGAATCCTCGCAGCTTCTCGTGGTTGTGGAAAGACAAACCAATACACGGAGGGCTAAATCGCGTTAAAAACGCAGGCTGACGCATAACAGCGCCCGGCCCACACCGCTGGCCCAGACGACGCATTTGGCAGCGAATGTTTTTCTAGAATCCCAGGCTTGCCATCACAGGGTCCTGCCGACTGCCAAGCACTGAACCAACCACTCGCGTTACCGGATGGGTGTTGACGGTGGGCTAGGTTCAGCGACAACCTGCAGTGGGTGGCTGGCGTCATCCCCACGAACCGTTCCGGCGAAAACTCTCCCAGGGCATTGCTGAAAGTTCGCGACCAGAGCCAACTGTGCGGCAACTATACTGCGGCCAAGAACTCTTTTATCAGCGTGTGACTTGCTTCTCACGCATCTTGAACCCCTAAAAGCAACACTTGATGTCACCAACCACTCGATTGACAACGAAACTTTTGTCGGCCACTCGGCGAAGCATCACCGTGGCCATCCTGTTCAGCAGCGTCTTGCTTTGGAAACCAGCGTGCAACGCTCAGGAGATCCGCTTTACGAGCGTTCCGGACATTTTCAATTGGAACATTCGCAACCCACAGCCGGGTTGGGAGGAAACGCTGGACTGGTTCTTTGACCGCCTAGAAGCCGAAGGGCCGGACTTCACGCTCAACGCTGGCGACATCATGGACGCGCGTTGGTGGCAGGATGAAGCACAGGTCAAAGCCAAAACGGAAGCATACTGGAAGGGTTTCAAGAAACGTTTTGACGACCGCAACTTAACCGTCTATGTGGCGCCCGGTGACCATGAATACGGTGACGATGGTGGCTTGGCCAAAGGCGACATCGCGCGTGCGTTTGCCAAGCAGTTCACCGAATTGATGGGCATGCCAAGAAACGGCCCAGCCAATCACCTCGGACGCAGCTTCTTTGTCCGCAAAGGCAACCTGCTGCTGATCACTCTGGATACGTTTGAAGATCAGGGACCACGTTTTGGCTATACCGTTGGCGAAACGCAATTGAAATGGCTTGATGAAACCATGACGGCCCATGCGGATGCCGAATTCATCATCGTCCAAGGTCACTTGCCCATTGTGGGTCCAGTCCGCAGCAAGAATTCCAGCGCCAGCATGCTGAAGAACGGCGCGAAATCAAAGCTTTGGAAACTGATGGTCAAACATGGCGTTCATGTTTATCTCTGCGGAGAACATCATCGCATCACGGTCAAGCAACGAGATGGGATTTGGCAGATCGTCCATGGTGGACTCTGGGGAACACAAACCGACTTGAACTACATGCGTGGCCGGGTCGGCCCACAGCAACTGACGTTAGAACTGCTGGAATTTGACGTAAAATATGATGGCGGTTACATCGGCGATCATCCTCACCGCGGCCCCACCAACAAACCACGTGAAATTGTGACACTGGCGGAAAAAACGCGCCGTGAGGGCGCTCGCGTGACTGGCACGCTGGTCTTATCAAAGACCGCCGATGGATCAGTCAAAACCAGCAAAGCGAGTGGCTGGTTCGATTTAAAAAAGCAAGCCAAGTATTGAAACCGTTTTCTCTCGCAACCACAGGCAGATGACACGTCATGCAGATGTCAATCGCAATGCAAAGCAATCAAGCTCCAGGAAATCGTGCGATGATTCAACACCACGCGCCAACGGTCATGCGTTGGCTGTTGGCGTTGATTCTTGTAACAGCGGGCTGCTTTTCGAGCCTCATCCCATTGAGCGCTCAGTCACCTGGCAAATCCTCCCCACCGAACATCCTCTTCTTTCTAGCGGATGACTTGGGATGGCGTGACTTAGGCTGCTACGGGTCACGGTTTTACGAAAGCCCGACGCTTGATCAACTTGCCGCCTCTGGCCTCCGTTTCACACAGGCCTACACCGCAGCAACGGTCTGCTCGCCGACCCGGGCGAGCATCCTGACCGGACAGACGCCGGCCCGGCATGGCTGCACAAACTATGGCGGCAGCATTGACCCCAGCAAGCACATCAGTCTGGGCAAGACGCTTCAGCGATCCGGCTATCAAACCTTCTTCGCCGGCAAATGGCATATTGGCAACACCACTCCGCAGCAAGAGGGCTTTACGGAGGTCGCTGAAAAATCAACCCGCAGTGGCGACCTCAAAACGGATCCCAAAAGCACGCGCAGCATCACTCAGAGCACCCTTGAATTCCTAAACCAAATCGACCCTGACCAACCGTTCTTTGCCTACGTCAATTATCACGCTGTGCACACGCCCTTGCGTGAGCGCGCGGACTTGGTGGCAAAGTATCAAGCGAAACGAACCGCAAACCCACCAACGAGCTTCGGCCCCAGTGGATTAGAAACCGAACGCGACCGAGCTAACAAGCAGATCCAAGATGATCCCGCGTTCGCAGCCATGGTCGAAGGCCTTGACACTTCGGTTGCCAAGATCCTGCAATCGCTTGCAAAAGCTGGACGAGAGGAAAACACGATTGTGATCTTCTATTCCGACAATGGCGGTTTATCAACGAAACCATGCACGTCGAACCTGCCACTTCGCGCTGGCAAGGGCTGGGTCTATGAAGGTGGAATCCGAGTCCCGTTGATCATTCGATGGCCTGGACACATCACTCCGGGAACCACCTGCGAGACGCCTGTGACCAGCATGGATTTTTACCCAACCTTGCTGCAAGCCGCAGGTCTGCAGCAACTTCCTAAAGAGCATCAAGATGGTATCAGCCTCTTGCCACTGATCACCGAAGGCACCCGCCCGGCACGCACCACCTTCTATTGGCACTACCCTCATTATCACGGCGCAGGATGCATTCCCGTTGGGGCCATGCGAGAGGGTTCGCACAAGTTGATTCAATGGTACGGCAGCAAACGCTACGAACTGTACGATTTAAGCACCGACCCTAGTGAACTGACAGACATTAGCGAGTCTCATCCTGAGCTTGTCAGGCGTTTGGCAGACAAGTTCAAACGTTGGCAGAACAGCTTTCCCAAGATCAAGTACGACAGCGTCAACAAGTTTAAAAAGAACAAGTAGCCGGTGGCCATCGATTTCGTGTTGGTGACGGCAGACACCGCCATCACCTGAACGTGATTCGCGTGGGGATCGGCCCCTCTGAGTCTCGCTGCCGCGATGAAAACTCAGCGTCAGGACTTTGATTCCAAGTAGGCCAATACCAAGGCGATGTCGGCGGGGGTGATACCACTGATCCGCTGAGCCTGAGCTAAGGTGACAGGACGAATCTCGGTCAACTTCTCACGGGCTTCGTTACGCAGCGCAATGATGGTCGCGTAATCGAATGAACTGGGAATCTTTTTCTTCAGCATGCGTTGCTGCCGAGCCACTTCATCGCGTTGGCGACTGACGTAACCTTCGTACTTAATGTCGTAGACCACTTGTTGTGCAGCTTGTGCACCGATAGCGTTAAGGCCCGGAATCAATTCACACATCTCCGCCCAACCGATCTCCGGACGTCGCAGATACACGTCACCGGTCACGTCACCTTTCGCGGTTGAAACTCGTGTCGCAGCCAGAACGCTATTGGCCGTTCCAATCTCTGCCATTTTGGTCAGATAGCGTTCGCGTCGATCGGCGCCAATCAATCCCAATCGCTCGGCGTCTTCTGTCAGACGTCGATCGGCGTTGTCTTGACGCAGCAGCAACCGAAATTCGGCTCGGCTGGTGAACATTCGATAGGGCTCGTCTGTTCCCGTGGTCACCAAGTCATCAACCAACACACCAAGATAAGCTTGGTCGCGCGACGGCGTCCAAGTTTCTTGACCAGCCAATCGTCGAGCGGCGTTCAATCCCGCCAGCAATCCTTGACCACCGGCTTCTTCGTAACCGGTGGTGCCATTGATTTGCCCGGCCAAATAGAGCCCCGCGACAGACTTGCTTTCTAAGTGAGGCCACAACTGTGTGGGCGGACAATAATCGTATTCCACGGCGTAACCGTAACGCATGATGGTGGCATGCTTTAGCGGTGGAATCAAACGCAACATCTGATCCTGCACGTCGCGCGGCAAGCTTGTCGAGATCCCGTTGGCGTAAACCTCTTCGGTGTGGTGACCTTCCGGCTCAAGAAACAACTGGTGGCTGGACTTATCGGTGAAGCGAACCACTTTGTCTTCGATCGCTGGGCAGTAACGCGGCCCGCGTGAGTGGATTTCGCCACTGTACATCGGAGCGCGATGAAGGTTTTGGCGGATCAGCTCATGCACGGCTTCATTGGTGTGTGCGATGTGACAGGAAACCTGATCAACATCCAACGAATCGTTGAGGAACGAAAACGGCTGCGGATCATCATCCCCGGGCTGTTCGTCCAAACCTTTGTAATCAATTGTGCGGCGATTGAGCCGTGCGGGAGTCCCCGTCTTGAAGCGATCGACTTCAAATTTCAATCGCTTGAGCGCTCCACTGATCCCCGTGGTCGTGCCTTCGCCCGCGCGACCTCCGGCGGCTTTTGCATCGCCCACGTGCATGATGGCGGTTAAGAACGTGCCGGTGGTTAAAATCACGGCGTCTGCCATGTACTGGGCATCACCACGAACCTTGACACCCACAATCCGCTCGGTCGCCGTCGCATAGGGCCCCTCGTCGGACGTTTGAATCGGAACCGTGATCAAGTCCTCAACGGTCTCGTTACGCAGGTCCAGATTGTCCTGAAGTTCAACCGCATGCTTGATGTACTGCTGATAGGCCTTTTTGTCAGCTTGAGCACGGGGGCTGTGCATCGCTGGGCCCTTGCGTTGATTCAGCATGCGAAACTGAATGCCGGTGGCATCAATCGCTTGGCCCATCAATCCGCCCAAGGCATCGATCTCACGGACAATCTGCCCCTTGGCCACGCCGCCGATGGCTGGATTGCAAGACATTTGCCCCACGGTATCGATATTGGTAGTTAGCAAGGCGGTTTTGGCGCCCAAGCGAGCCGCTGCAGCGGCGGCTTCCGTCCCGGCATGCCCGGCACCGATCACAATGACGTCGTATCGATATTCATTCATCTGTGTGATTTCCAATCATTCATCTAGCGGTCTGTAGCGAAGCGTTTGGGCGGCTTCAAGCCTGCCAGAGGAACTAACCTAAAAACTGTGTCTTCTACCTAAATTGCCAGCACTGTGATTCGCGGTTCGACCCGCTGCATTTGAGCGACTCAGCATCAAGAATCCAATGCTTGATGCCGACGCTTCAGAATAAGTTTGATTTCATCAGTGACAATCGACCAACTGACCAGACAATGCTAGCAAACGCACCCCACAGCTGGTTCCACCATCGGCGGAACACCGCCACGAGCAAGTCATTCAGCTTGATCTGTAAACAGAGCCTGCGCACCGTGCTGCTGTGGTCTCTGGCGTTCCCTACACTGGCGTTCCCTACCCTGGCTTTCCCTATTCTGGCTTTCCCTACACTGGCGTCAGCCCAAAGCGTCGACGGGCAAGTCAATTCCAGCCAGAACAACGCTACGGCCAAGTCAGCGGCCAACTCGCAGGCAGGCGAATCGACCCCAAGCAACCCTGCATCGGCACCCATTGTGCTCCGATCTCGGGTGTTTGACATCCCATTCCAGATGGACCGCAGTTCTCAAATTCGTGTGGTCCGCCTGCATGTCTCGTCCGACCGTGGGCAAACCTGGAAAGTGTACCGACAAAAACAGGTCCCGGTAGAGAAATTCCATTTCGAGACCGACACCGACGGGGAATACTGGTTCACCCACTCGACCGACGAGATGCCTCTGACCAGTCACCTGAAACCCGAACGCATCATCGCCATCGACACCAAGGGCCCCGAGATCCAGATCGACGGAGATGGGCAAGTCGACGGCACGATTGATGCCAATCTGGATCTGGCAGACCCTCACAAGGTCAGCAGCCTTCGAGTCTTGGTGGCCAGTGACGTCCAGCGCCAATGGCAGACGATCGAAAACAGCACGATCAATCCAGACGGTAGCTTTAAGATTACCCCCGTGGAAAACTGGAACCAAATAGTCATCCATGTGACCGCGGTGGATTCACTGGGCAATGTCTCTACCCAATCCAAATCGATTCGCCGGCCCAAAATTGCCAGCGGACCACCGCCGCTGATCGCCCAAAACAAACCACAGACGCCAAACGGCACCCAACCGGGAGCTGCCAGCCAATGGGCAGGCATCAATCCCGGGCAGAAACTGGACAGCTTTTTCATGTCCGCTGTTGAAGCCGGCATGCGTTTTCTGCCCAACGTTCAAACCGCATCGCATCCCTCTGATCCGCCAAGCGTCTTGTTGACGCCACCCAAGAGCGCCAACGACACGGATCAAGCGGGGACCAACGAGAACAACAGTTGGCAGGCCACGCCGACGAACCCAGAGACTCCAGCGCCAGTTGCCACAGGCCAGATGCGGCCAATCGATTCACACACGGCTTCGGGCGCATCTGCATCTCCGACCGCTGCGACCGCAACAGCCAGTGCTCCAGTGGCCAGTGCTCCAGTGACCAGTGCTCCAGTGACCAGTGCTCCAGTGGCCAGTGCTCCAGTGGCCAGTGCTCCAGTGGCCAGTGCTCCAGTGGCCAGCACTCCACCAGCCAGTGCGTTGACTGCTAACACCGCTCCGTCGGCCAATTCCACCTCAGCGAATCCGCCTGCAACGCCAAACGTCTCCACCGGTGCGACAGCCAATGCCGGTGCGACAGCCAATGCGGGTGTGGCAAATCAGAACCAACCAGGCGTTGGCGCCAGCACTGCGTCCCCCTTTTCGTATTGGCTCACAGATCCGTCTAATCCCAACCTGGGTCAAGCACCCGCCCAGCGGCGCCAACCGCCTGGCCCCGCGACCGGCAACGCGACGGAGCCAGTTGCGGCGACGAATCCAGTCGCGACAACGAATCGCACCGAAGGCACTGCCCAGACGCTGCCGCGTGGCGGACTTCCCGCGGTGGAAAACGACGGCGGCTTTGCCGTGGCTGATCCGACTCCGGTGACCCGACCGGCCGGGTTGCCAACGTCAGCGAATCCGGCTCGCGCCATGACAGCGTCCAATGGCGGATCCACACCGCCTCCGTTGCCGCAGCAATCAGCGACGTTCAATATGGAAGCTCAGGCTCAACAGGCCGACCAAGTCGCGCGGTCCAAGCAGCAACAGTTTGATCTACACCAAGGTCACGAGTCTGTTCCGTATCGGTTCAGCAAGTCCAATGATTTTGAATTGGACTATCAACTGCATGCAGTCGGGGCTGATGGGATTGAAAAAGTGGAACTCTATGGTTCGTTGGATAGTGGACGCACCTGGAAGCTGTGGGGCGCGGACCCCGACAAGGCCAGTCCCTTTGATGTGGTCACCAAAGGGGAAGGCACGTTTTCGTTTCGCGTCGTGCCAGTGCGCACGAGCGGCTTGGCGAGCCCCAGCCCAATGCCAGGTGATCGCCCCGACTTTAGCGTGATCGTCGACCAAACCAATCCAAAGATTCGCATCACGTCGGCTCGGTTTGGGGACGGTGTTGATGCGGGTTCACTGATCATCGGCTACGAATGCAAGGACGAGCACCTGACCAAACGCCCTATCAGCTTGGCCTTCAGCGACTCGCTGGAAGGTCCTTGGACGACCATTGCGGCTGGCGTTCGTAATGATGGCCTGTACATTTGGCAAGCCGACCCGCGTCTACCGGCGCAGCTCTACTTGCGAATCGATGCGGTCGATCAAGCAGGTAACCAAAGCACCTATCTGCTGGACCAACCCGTCCAAACCGTGGGACTGGCTCCACGAGCGACCATCTTGGGCATTCGACCTCGCTAGACCGGTTGCCCGTTGCGCGGGGTAAGCAGGCGTCCGGTAAACAGGGCTGCCTCTCTACGGTTGGCTGCACCACCGACGGCGGATCCCATCGGTCACCGTTGGCAGATGGCCCCCGCGATAGCCATCAAGGGATTATGATGTGGCTGTGTCGTCAGCGCGCCCCAGGCGTCGCTCTCCGCTGCCCTTCTTCCTCTCCCTCCATAGCCTCATGCGTTTCATTGTTACACTTGCCAGTCTGCTGGCTGTCGGCTTGCTTTCCAACATCACCATGGCCAAGCAACCACCGAATGTGATTTTGGTGATGGCGGATGATCAGGGCTGGGGTGAAACCAGCTACAACGGGCATCCGATTCTGAAGACACCGCATCTGGATGCGATGGCAGAATCTGGATTGCGCATGAATCGATTTTACGCTGGCGCGCCGGTCTGTTCGCCGACGCGAGGCGCTGTTTTGACGGGCCGATCTTGTTATCGCGTTGGGGTTCCAGAACATGGATACGCCTTGCGTCATCAAGAGATCACCTTGCCCGCCGTGCTCGCCAAAGCGGGCTACCAAACAGCTCACTTTGGCAAATGGCATCTCAATGGCCTGCGTGGGCCCGGTGTCCCGATCTGGGACCATGACCCCTTTCATCCCGGAACGTTTGGTTTCCAACACTGGACCTCGGTCACCAACTTTTATGATCGCGATCCCCTGTTTAGCGACATGGGAAAACTGGCGCCACAAACCGGGGACTCAAGTGACGTCGTCGTTGCCCGCGCGTTAGAGCAGATTGAACGGCAAGCCGCGAGCGATCAACCGTTCTTCACCGTCATCTGGTATGGCACGCCTCACTCGCCATTCAAAGCGTCCGCTGAAGACAACCGCCCGTTTACCGAACTGAACCAACAATCGATGCATCATTATGGTGAATTGGTCGCGTTAGACCGTAGCGTTGGCACCTTGAGAGCCGGCTTGCGAAAACTAGGCATCGAAAAGCAAACCGTGCTTTGGTACTGCAGTGACAATGGCGGCCTGAAAGGGATCAAACCAGGCACCGTGGGACCGCTACGCGGCAACAAAGGCGATGTCTTTGAAGGCGGCCTGCGTGTCCCGGGCATAATCGAATGGCCGGGCACGATCCAGCCGCGTCAGACCGAGTATCCCGCCAGCGTGATGGACATCATGCCAACCGTGCTGGAGCTTGCTGGGATCGAACATCCAGCCAAAGATCGCCCCGCCGACGGCATCAGCCTAGCCGGTTTGTTGATCGATCCAGGCCGCGAACCGCGGACTCGCAAACAGCCCATCTGTTTTCGCTATCGCAACAAAGCCGCGATTGTGTCCGATGACTGGAAACTGGTCACAACCAATGTTGATCAAGGCCAATTCGCCCTTTACGACCTGGCCAATGACACCAGCGAAACCACCGACGTCAGCAAAGAAAACGGCAAACGGGCAGAAGAGCTGGAACAACAACTCAAAACGTTTCTGTCCAGCAGCGATGCCAGTGAAGCGGGAGCAGATTACCCCGAAGGCAACGTCGATCCCTCGCATCCTGCACCGATGTTCTGGGTGGAACGCGAAGACTACCAGCCGTTTTTAGATGCGTGGAAGTCTCGCTGGGAATACCAAAGCATGATCGAGAAAAAGCGAAAACGCTAAAGCAGCTTTGCAGCCGCTTTCGCGTTTGCAGATTCATTGCATCTGGCAGTCTTATGACATCCGCTGCGTGATTTCACTGACCACGTCGTCAATTTTGACGCGTGTTTGTTCCAGGGAATCACGATCGCGAATGGTCACCGTGCCTTCACTGACGGAGTCTCCGTCAACGGTAATGCAATAAGGCGTGCCCGCTTCATCCTGACGACGATATCGACGTCCCACGGCGCCCTTGTCGTCATAGAACACATTGAAGTGTTGCTTGAGATTGCCATAGATTTCTTTGGCGATCTCTGGCATGCCATCTTTCTTGACCAGTGGAAAGACCGCTGCCTTCAGCGGCGCCAAACGCGGGTGCAGCTTCATCACTGTTCGCGTTTGCATGTTGCCTTTATCGTCCGGTGCCTGGTCTTCGGTGTAAGCTTCGCAAAGGAACGCCAAAGCACCTCGGTCGGCACCGGCAGAGGGTTCGATCACATGGGGAACAAACTTCTCGTTGGTGACTTCATCTCGATAGCTTAGGTCTTTGCCACTGCCTCGATACTTGGGCTTGCCATGTTCGTTGAGTTCAACCTGCATGGGTTGGCCTTCGGGCGAATTGGGATCCAACTTGCCTTCCATGTGACTACGCAAGTCAAAGTCACCACGGTGGGCAATGCCCTCGAGTTCACCATACTCACCTGGTGGCAGGAATGGGAACGCATATTCGATGTCCGCGGTACCAACGCTGTAGTGCGCGAGTTCTTCCGTGTGGTGCTCACGCATGATCAGCGATTCACTGCTCAGACCGAGTTCGGTGTACCACGCCAAGCGACGATCGCGCCAGTAGCGATACCATTGCTGAGACTGATCAGGTGGGCAGAAGAATTCGATTTCCATCTGTTCGAATTCACGCGAACGGAAAGTAAAGTTCCGTGGTGTGATCTCGTTACGGAAACTCTTCCCAACCTGACCGATTCCAAACGGCACCTTGACTCGCGAAGAATCCAAGACGTTCTTGAAGTTGACGAAGATTCCCTGGGCGGTTTCGGGACGCAAAAACGTGACATCATCTTCACCGCCCAACGCACCCAACGTTGTCTTGAACATCAAGTTAAATTCGCGCGGATCGGTTAAGGTGTCAAGGCTCTTGGCGTCGGGAGCCAGCACGCTCTTGGTATCATCCAATCGATCGAGGGTTAATGATTCATCACCAACGGTCAGTTCATCGGCGTTCTTGGCACGCAGTTTAAAGAACTTCATTGCCCGGCGACGCACTTCGTCTGCTTCATGCTCAGCTTCGGCAAGCGTGGAGACAAACACTTTGGTTTCACCACGCTGACACCAGCGTCCACGGACCTGATCAAATCGATAGCGTTTCTTTGATTCACGGCAGTCCACCATGTGATCATGGAACAGGTCGTAGTGACCACTGTTCTTCCACACCTGTGGGTGCATGATGATCGTGCAGTCCAATCCAACCATCTCGTAGCTCGATGGTGCGCCTTCAGGAACCAATAAGTTGTTGTGGCCGCGAATCATGTCGCTCCACCAAGCATCCTTGAGATTCCGTTTCAGCTCCACACCCAAGGGCCCGTAATCCCAGAAGCCTTGCACGCCGCCATAGATTTCACTGGACTGAAACAGGAAGCCACGTCGTTTGCATAACGACACGATTTTTTCCATCGACTTCATAGTCAAAGCTTTCTTCGGTGGTGGGAACTCAAGATGGATTGGAAACTTCCAATCGCTGCAGCCATCTCCGCTGCTGCAATCACGAACCGCCGCGATTGCAGGCCATTCTTATAGGCCGAGCCAGGCTGTGGGGCGAGCCTGATCGGGAAAACAGGTCCACTTTCCCGTAAACAAACCGCTGTTTTTGGCCACCACGGACGGCCAATTCAGAGCGTGGATCAGAATCCTGGGCCTGGCGGCACCACGCCCGTCGCCGCTGATGGGAACTCCGATGAAATTCGAATTTCCAGGCCCGCCAACCGCTTCC
The DNA here is from genome assembly GCA_007745635.1 of Stieleria bergensis. GTDB lineage: Bacteria > Planctomycetota > Planctomycetia > Pirellulales > Pirellulaceae > Stieleria > Stieleria bergensis. The sequence continues at coordinate 1,109,087 of CP036272.1, read as the reverse complement.
AATCAGCAGCCTCCAAAGCACCGGAAAATCAGCGCTAGCAATGCTCTCTAAAACTGTGTCCGACCGACGGCAGGCGCCGGTGGCGGCTGGGCGATCATCACGTTGTTGGCATTGAGACTGGCATCGATTTTCGAGTTCAAGCGGCGATTGAGCACCGCGACTCGCTCGGCGACTGCCGGCTGACCACCGTTAAGAGCCAATGCCCGCTGGTAATTCTGCAGTGCCTGGGCGTCATCACCGCCGGATTCGCGCAATCGGCCCAGCGCCAACCAGGCTCGACTGTTGTTGGCATCCAGCTGCACGGCACTTTCCAAATGCTGCAACGCCGTCCCGGCATCTCCGGTCTCTTCGTACAAACGCGCCAGCTCGATTCGTGGATCGGCCGCTCCTGGAACACGGGTTGCCCAATTCTTGACCAAGGCGAACGCGCGATCTGGTTTTCCAGTGTCAATCAACAGCACCGCCAGTCCACGATGGCACTCCACATGGTTGGGGCTGAGATCCAAACACTGCTGATACAGGTTCAACGCATCGTCCATCATCTTGGGATCTTGGCGATCTTTCGCCAGGCGATGCATCGTCGCAGCCAGGTTGTAGTAGCCGTCCGGATTGCCGGGGTCCTCGGCGACCACCTGCTGGAACTGCTGCATTGCCGCTGTGTAATGACCTTGTTGGTGTAACTGTGTGCCAACAACGTTTTTTCGATTAGAGCCCCAGTGACATCCAGCCGATGTAAGAAAAAGCCCGCAGGCTACCACTGCAATCAAATGGGGCAGAATGAGGGTCTTTTCCGCGGAAAATCCTGAATGATTCCGCTCAGACACCTCGGTTGCCTTCGCAAATGCACACATTTTTCAGCCGTCCTTAGCTGGTCTAGACACTAGCCACAAGCAGGGGAACACTCCCTGTTGGGATTAAAGAAATTGGAGAGATTCACCTGATTTCTCGCCGCGACCGTAACAACCTGACACGAAACCATGCAAGAGAGGAACTTTCTCAATCTAAAAATCGTCGAACGATCCACGCTGTGTTTTGCACTCGATCCACGCTTCGATCACCGCGATCGCACCGGGTTGCCGCCATTTGCGGGCGCACACAGAGCGAGAAATGAGGGGAGCCAAACCAGCTCAAGGAGCCTGTTTCAGGCTCAACCCCCACCTTCGACTTGGTTTTTGTTGCGGTTTGGGCGGTCCTGACTAAACTTTCTGCCGGGAGCCCGCAAATGCCGCAGACGCCCTAAATTGCCAAAACAAACATACAAACACGTTCGGAAAAGCGTTCTGATCGTGATGTCGCATGGCTCCTGCCCGCCAAAGCAGACCCGCCAGCGTCAAAGAAATAACAACCTAGCTGCCCACCGAAGCCCCTTTTAGGGGACGAATGACGAGGCCTTTGGATGACCTTCCGTAACTCTTCCCAGTCCGACATGCCCAACGACCGCCAGCCCTCGATGAAACGCTCGACATCACGCCTTGGGGATTCCAAACGACGTCGCAGTCAGCGAGCCGATCGTAAACGCCACGCTGAAAAACGGCGTAGCCTTTTGGAGTCGCTGGAGAACCGCCAGCTGCTGGCCGGTCCCGAGCTGATTGGGATTCAACCCAATGAAGGCGGGCTGCTGTTTGGCGGTGAATCGCTGGACTTTTCTCCCAAAGAGCTTGTGTTTCGGTTTGACGACAGCACGAACCTTGACCCGACCACGCTGGACGGCATTCGGATCACACGTGCGGGCGAAGACGGAGTCTTTGAAGCGGCGTCGGCCACGAGTGATCTTGGCAGCAATGGTTTGTCGCTCTTTGAATTCCGTTCGCAGCAGTCTGGCAGCCTTGGCAACGGCGTGACGATCAACGTGCTGACCAACCCCAGTGCATCGTCTCGAACGCCTGTGATCACGGTTGCGGACCGCGCGATCACGGTGACGTTGAGCACCAGCCCCTTTGCGACCACGCAGGCGGGTGACCTTGTGGCAGCATTCAACTCTGACCTCGATTCGTCTGCATTGGCACAGGTGATTCAGGTCAGCGGTTCTTCGGCACAGCCACTTGGCGGCGGCAACATCAACGGCAGCACGCTTGAATTGCGGGGCGCGAACTCTGCGCAGGCGGTCACGGACTTGGGCAGCAATGGCGCCGTGCGTGTGCGTCTTGTGTCCCAGTTACCGGGTGCCGATGGTCGGGGCGTAAAAATTGAAGTTGGCAGCCAAAACTTTGGTGGCCCAGCCAACCCTGTGGTGGTTGTGACTGACAAGACGATTCGGATGCAGTTGAACAGCTATCAATTTGCACCATCGACCGCGCAAGACTTCATCAACGCGATCAACAGCAACCCACAGGCTTCGGAATTGGTCGTGGCTTCGGTTCAGCAAGGCGACGCGTCGATTGCAGTGGGAGGCAACAGCACGAGCTATTCACCGCTTGAACTCTCTGGTGTCAGCGACGTTTTTGTTGAGCCCGGCTGGGTTGGCTTGGGTGATTCGCCTCGTGAAGTCGTGTTTCGATTTGCCGAGCCACTGCCCGATGACCTCTACCAGGTTGATGTGATCGGTAGCGGGCCAGCGGCACTGCGAGCCGTTGACGGAGAGCGGTTCAATGATGGTGAAGACCTGACACGCATCTTCGACATCAACTTGGGCCCTCGCGTCGTTGCCGTCGTTCCCGAGCCTGTGCGTCGTGAAAACGACGGGACTCTGTCTGCTGAAACGGGCATTATCGAAGTTCACTTCAACGATGATGATTTGAACCAGACTCAGGCTGAGGATCCCAGCTTCTATTCGTTGATCTTCACGCAAGACACCGTCGACAACAAAGACGACATCGTTGTTCCGCTGACGCCCGGATCGGTCAGTTACAACAACGTGACCAATATCGCGCGACTGAACTACGGAAACCCGCTTTCCCGCTTGCCAGTTCCTGGCAGCCCTGGAGAAGTGCTTAGCGGTTCGGTCCGTCTACGCATTGGCTCGTCGGATTCGCTGCCCTCTGGGCCTCAAACCGTGACACTGCCGGTAGGTTCATCCTTTGCTCCGGACGGAGCGGGCGACAGCTTCAACACCGCGTTTGATCTAAACAGTCAGTGGACGCTTGGCACTGGCACCACGCAATCGGCGATTTTGAATAGCGAGATTCGCAACGAGACCCCCTACGACCTCCGCTTGCCCGGCCCGGATGTCCCCGGCACACGCGAGATTCGTGCTGAAGATCCATCACGGATCGACCGCCCCGTCCCACTTGATTACGTTCGCAATGCTCCCGACTCCGTCGATGGCATTTCGGTGATCGAGTACGACTTTGTTTCCAGCTGGCTCGGCGACGACCCGAACCGATCCGGAATCACCAACGACACAAGTTACTTCAACATCATCAGTGAACAGCAACAGGAGCGTGCTCGCGAGGCACTCACGCTGTTCAGCCAATACTTGGGCGTGAACTTCGTTGAAGTCAAGGATCGTGATCCGGTTGACATCGGCGGCTTTTCGATCGCAGTTGGCGACCTGTACGGTGGCGACCCGTTGGCAACCAGTGCAAACGGTGGCACTGCGGTGGTCACAGCAGACCGTGATGCGGATGGCATTGATGACATCGTCGTGATGGACTTCCAAGATTTTGATGAATCCATTGACGATTCGTTCGGCGGTGAATTCTTCCGTGGAGCGATGTTTGGAATTGGCCAGTTGCTCGGCTACGGCTATGCCGACGACCTGCCTCAACCCACGACACAGAGTACTGGATTTGTGTTCCAACCGGGCACCAACAACGAGCCTGCGTTCCCAAGTCACGCCGACATCATTAACGGCCAATACCTGTATCGCCCTGACAGCACCGACATCGACATGTATCGATTCGAGCTCAGCGAGCCAGGATCGATTGCAATCGAAGCGACTGCAGAACGCCTCGCTGCGGCCAGCCTGCTGGACACGCACCTGCGTCTTTACAAGCAAGAGTCAAACGGCGAATTCGTTGAGGTCGCTCAGAATGATGACTACTTCAGCAATGACTCACTGATCCGCTTGGATTCACTGTCGGCAGGCGTTTACATGATTGGCGTCAGCGCCAGTGGCAACGATGCCTATGAACCAGCGATCGCGGACACCGGATTTGGCGGTCTGAGCGAAGGCGACTATCAGTTGCGTGTTGACTTCACGCCATCAGCCTCCAGCATGATGTTTGACACCACCGGTGTCGCCCTTGATGGCGATGGTGACGGCCGTCCCGGCGGTACATTTAACTACTGGATCAACACAGCAGACATCTCTGAAACCCTGTACATCGACAAGGGTGAATTTGCGCTCCATCAGCCAACGGGCAGCATTTCTCATTCGCAGTCGGACCTGAATTTCATCGATGCCTTCCGCACCCGAACGATTGGTTACGCCAACAATCCTTATTCGGAAATCGACCATGCCCTGAACGACGCACGTCGCATCATGGAATTGCGAAGCGAAGCGATGTCCGGTTCGCTGTTGGAATTGAACGCGCTGCGCAGTTCGTCCAATCCAGCAGATGTACAGCGTGGCAACACCTTGATGACGTACCTGCGTGAATTGAACATCACCGTTCGCGTGGTAGGCAATGGTGGTCTTGACGGGTTGGTCCAGACGCCTGAAGACAACTTCAGTTACCAAATCGGCTTCCAAAACAATGGCTTGCCCATGGTTGACGGAACGGACCTGGAGCTGCCCGCCGACGTGCAAATGATTGTCGACACCGGTGCAATCTTGAAGTTCGCCAATTCGCGAATCGGCGTGGGCAGCACCGCCCCGACGATTGACCTGAGCGGATCGAACTTGCAGATCCTCGGCACGCCTTCGATCGTTCTTGCCAACGGCTTGCCGGCACGTGACACAACCAATTCTCTAATCCCTGGTAGCGTCTACCTGACCAGCTACTTCGACTCCACCGTGGGAACCGGCAACCAGCCTCAATTCCTGCCGAGTCCCGCAGCTGGTGACTGGGGCGGCCTGGACTTCCGTGGCGACTTGGATGCCGCTGATGAGCTGCGTCGCAACCATGAAGAGAACGGTGTCTTCCTAAACCATGTTCAGTTTGCGAACATTCAATACGGTGGTGGACGTGTATCGATTGGTGGACGCGAAGTGGTTGTGTCCCCGATCGACATGGCCGAAACCCGCGTCACGGTTGTTAACTCAACCCTCCGAAACAGTGCCGATGCGGCCATCGCAGCGACACCCAACACATTCCGCGAGACGCGATTCACAGCGGCGACGTATCAAGCCGACAGCCCCTTCACTCCTGACTACACCCGTGTTGGGCCGGAGATTCACGGCAATGAAATCACTGACAACAGCATCAATGGTTTGTTCATTCGTCTGACCACACGCAGTGGCGAAGACCTCGAAACCATCACCACGGCCACTCGATTTGACGACACCGACATCACACACGTGCTGGCGGAAAACCTCATCATCGAAGGCACTCCTGGCGGCCCTGTGATCCAGAGTGGCGCTCCCGCGTCCGTCTTGGTTCGCCTGTTTGCTGAGCCGATCAATGGAGCCGTTCCAGCGGGCCAGTACGAGTACCGCATCACGAACGTCGACAGCCTGGGACTCGAATCAGCGATCAGTGATCCAACCGTTCGAGTCACAACGACCTCGACAGGCGGAATCCGTCTGCGATCCCTGCCAACACCTGCTCCCGGCAGCGACGTCGCTGCTCGCAACCTGTACCGCGCGACAGTGGATCCAAGCACGGGTCTGCCAGGGCCTTATGAATTGGTCTCGGTATTGAACGCGACCAACACCTCATTCCTTGATCAAGTGGAACAAGGCGGAGCCTTGCTGACCGAAGCGACATCACCATTGCGTAGCCGTCTGGACGGCAGCCTGGTCATCGATCCTTCCACGGTCTTGAAGATTGATTCGGCACGAATCGAAGCCCGCTTTGGTGCTAACTTTGTTGCCGAAGGCACCCCAGGCAATCCGGTTATCATCACCAGTCTGAACGACATTCGTTACGGCAACGGTGGCACCTTCGAAACCAACAGCGGTGGCGATTCAACAAGCATCAATCCTGGTGATTGGGGCGGCCTGTTTATCGGACATGCTGGCTCGGCCAGCATTGACAACGCAGTGATCGCCGGTGGCGGTGGGACAACCCGGATTGAAGGTGGCTTTGCTTCCTTCAACGCGATCGAAGTCCATCAAGGTGACCTGCGACTGACCAATAGCCGCGTAGAATTCAACGCGGATGGTCGCGGATCGCTAAATGAAACCCGTGCCGGCCGCAGCGACAATGCTCCTGGTGCAGTGTTCATTCGTGCAGCGACACCGATCTTGGTCAACAACGATTTCATTGATAACGATGCAGCGGCGATCAGCATCGATATCAATTCGCTCAATGCAGCGGAAGTGCAAGACAATGGCCGCAGCACTGGCGCGGTCAATCGATTCGATGTCGTTGCCAACAACGGCCCACTGGTTGAAGACAACAGCCTGACACGCAACGAGATCAACGGGATGCTGATTCGCGGTGGCGAATTGGTGACCGAAGGCGTCTGGGATGACGTTGACATTGTCCACGTGGTGACCGACACCATTGAAATCCCCAACCGCTTTGTCTTCGGCGGACTGCGATTGCTGAGCGATGCCCGCGGGTCGCTGGTTGTCAAGCTACGCACTGAAGATGGCCAGGAAACGACTGATCCGGCGGCAATCATTGTCGGCGGCTCACTGCTGACTGCGGAAAACGAATTCGTTGACATTGCTGACCGTATCGGTGGAGCCTTGCAACTGATTGGGCACCCAGACTTCCCAGTGGTCATGACCGCACTGTCGGATGACTTCGCTGGCGCTGGATTTACGATCGACGGCTTTGCGGCCGTTGACACCGACAACGACGGCATCATCAGCGGCGTTGACTCCGGCAGCGACGCATCCGGTGGCGACGCGGGCACTTCGACACCCTTGTTGCCAGTCGGCCCAGAAATCAACAATGGCAACCTGATTGACAACGATGTTGATCCAACCATTCCAGGCTCCTTCTCAGCGGAGATTGGCGATGGCAACTTGACTGACTTCACCCTGACCAGCGACATCACCATTGAAGATGTCCTTGGCCAGGTCCAAGTGATCAATGACCCCATCTTTGCGTACGACACCTACGTCATTGAAAGCGGGACAGCGACCTCTTTGTCAGCCAGCACGATCACACAAGGTGCGAGTCTCATAGGCGATGACTTGGTCGAAAGCCGTGGCGAGTTGACTCTGGCATCGGGTCAGGTGATCCAATGGGTTGCCACCAGTCGCTTTGAGGATGGCATTCCAACGTTGCTCTCAACCGTTGAGTTCTCATCGACGACGGCAATGCCAGAACTGCAAATCGTCAGCTATCTGGATGAAGACGTCAGCACGACGAACGACTTTTTGTACACGGTGGGCACCCCTGGCCAAGCTGACTTCCGTCTGTACACCGTTGACAGCGTTAACCGCGTGGGCTTCTCGCACGGCGGCTTCTACATCGACGATGGCACCAATCAGCAGAACGCCGTTTACAACGGTTGGGCTGCGGACATCTACGATGATCTGGAAACACAAATCCAGGCGGGCACGCAAACCTTCAGCATCGGTGGCGACATCGATCTAACAGACTTGCCCGCAGCCATCGACCCTATTTTGGGCGATGTGTTTGGTCCTGCAGATGTGACCACAGCACACTCCTGGACCATTGCAGCAAACTCAACCACGGCAACAGTCACCAGTTTCTTGGAACTGCTTGCTGAAGACGCCGCAACGATTGATAGCCCCGATCGCTCAGATGTTGCAGCTGGTCTGTGGGACGGCGTGACGATTCGCGAAGGTGCCTATGATCGCAACGTGGCCTCTGCAGCGGAATCCGAGCCTGTCCGCACCACAGTCTTCGACACCAACGCGATTCCCTCGCAGAGTCAGTTCCTGGGTGAACTTGCTCCGGATGAGCAATCAGGCGACGAAAACCGCCGTCTAGGCTTCATTGTCGACGGAGCGATCACCACCGGTGATGACCTCGACGTTTATTCCTTCATTGCCGAGAGCAATACCGAAGTCTGGTTGGACATCGATCGCACCAGTCGCTTCCTGGACACTGTGATCGAACTGGTTGACATCAACGGTGAAGTGTTGGCTTCATCCAATGATTCGCTAGCAGGCGAAGACGATCAGGCCACTGGCTTCTTCGTATCCTCTCGACTGGATCAGGATGCTGTTCAACCACTGACCGTGGCTGAAGATCGCATGGCGACATTGCGAATCAATCTCGACGGTGCCGTTGACGACGCAAGCTTTGGCGAAATCGCCTTGCAGTACGGCGACATTTCTAGTGCCGTTGCGACGATTCCTGTTGCTGACTTCTCAGCCGATCCAGTGCTTGCTTTGGAAACGGCCATCAATGAAACCTTTGGAGACTTGGTCGGACAAGTTACCGTTAACGTGCAACCACGCGAAGCGGGCGAAGACTACGTCCTGCAAGTGGTCTACGACGAAGACTTCTACATCGCTCAAGACGTGCCAACGCTGTCGCTTTCAATGGCATCGGTGTTCCCACAGGTACAGCCAGCGACCATGGTCCAAGAAGTGCACGCGTCGGTGCTGCAAGACACTTATTCGATCAACGAGAAAGACGCTGGAATGCGTCTGCGATTGCCCGGTGAAATCGGCACTCGCAACCTGTACCACGTGCGTGTTCGCAGTAGCAATACCCGCGATGCCGACGACTATGACACGCTCATTAACGGTGATCTTCGTGGCGGCCTGACTCGCGGTCGCTACCAAATGCAAATTCGCCTGCGTGAGACCGATGAAGTCGCTGGCACGCAAATCAAGCTCGCCGACATCCGTTATGCAACCAATGGTTTGCAAATCATCGGCCAGCCTTTCCACTCGCCGCTCACCGGTGACGAAGCAGAGACAACGGCACCCAACGACAGCATCTTCGATGCTCAGCGTGTCGGCAACTTCGGTGCCTCTGACGATGCCACCGCTGAAGCCGGTCCGTTGTCGAGCGACAAGTTGAGCAAGTCCATCGCTGGCGAAATTTCATCGCAGACGGATGTGGATTGGTACAGCTTTGACATTCAGTACAAGGACTTGACCCGCGACCAAACCACGGTGCCGTTGGCCACGATCATCGACTTGGATTACGCGTCCAACTTTGCTCGAACGGACATGGCGTTTTACGTCTTCGATTCCAGCGGACGCTTGATCTACTCGGCCACCGACAGCAACATTGCCAATGACTTGCCAGCGACGCCGTCGAGCAACAGTGCTGACGACCTCAGCCGTGGTGGTGCAGGCGTTGAGGATCCATTCCTCGGCTCGGTTGAACTCGGCGAAGGCACTTACTACCTGGCGATTGCCAACGAGACACAAGTTCCCGTGGCAATGGATCAGTTCTTTAACATCAACAGCAACACTCCATTGCTGCGTGCAGCTCCACTGGATGCAGTCAGCAACATCGTTGACGATACGTTTGACCTTTTTGGCACTGATTCGTTCGTGCCCTACTCGATGGACGACGTCCTGCTGTACGTCAACACGCCAACCGGCCTGTTCCTGGTCAATCCGTTCACTGGTGACAACTACGGTTTCGTGGGCGGATTCGGCGGCGAAACCTTCAATGACGTTGCCTTCCGCAGCAATGGTGAACTGTACGGTTACTCTGGGTTTGGCGGTCGCGGTCGCAGTGACACAAACTGGTTCTACTCCCAAATTGACACCGGCGATGCGTCGATCAACCAGTTGGCCGCGGGTGCCAACTTGCAGACGTTCCATGAGCAGAACCCAGAAGCTGGCGTTCAAGTCTTGGAGCAACGAACCGACACCGGTTTGACCGTCCAAGCGATCACGATTCGCGAACGTCGCGGCGTCGAACAAGGCTTCTTCGTTGGCGAACGTCCTCCGATCATCGGCCCCACCTACGTCGACAACGTACTGTTCTCGTTTGCTCCGAACACCGGAAACGCAGGCAGCGGCACCAACGGCTTGGTCTTGGGCTTCGCGGGTGCTGGTACACAAGGCCGTGACCTCGGCCAGATCGACACCACCCCCGACGGAACCGCAGGCTCTCAACTGGGAATCACAGGTGTGCTTGAAGTGGGACAGTCTGGTTTCCCAGAGCAACAACTGTTCGATGGCGACGTCTTTACCATCCAGAGCAACGACGGCACGGAAACAACCACCTTCGAATTCGATTTCGACGGCACTATCCTGCTAAGCGGTGGCTTGGTCAACGACGGAGACACAATCTCCGTTGGCACCAACACGTTTGAGTTCGATACGGGTTCGCGATTGCGAGTTCAGGACGTGAACTCCATCACCGGTCTGGACATTGGCCAACGCCTGGTGATTACCGATTCTCAAGACGAAAGCATCACCTTCGAAGCCGTTCGTCAAGGCGATGATCCCATCCAGGAAGACGCGATCCCATTGATCGTTCGCTTCCAAGACAACGCCCCACGTAGCCGCGATGCGATTGCCAGCGAGCTGGCTCGATTGGCTGGACTCAACTTGCCCGAGTCCAGTCCGATTGCGAGCGGTGCCGATGTGATCTTCAGCCCTGGCACGACCTTTGTCGCCAGCGACGTTGGCTTTGCACCGATCGGAGACGTCGGAGTGAACCCAGGAAACATCGCGATCCCACTGGACGCGAGTTCCTCCGGGACGGAAATCCTGGCAGCCTTCGAGCAAGCTCTGGCCGATAACTCGATCACCTCGACTGTCACTGACCGTAGCATCAGCATTCCAGGAGCAAGCTCCATCGAGATTAGCTCCAACGCCTTTGTTGGCGGTGGAGCAGACGGAGTCGAAGTCGGCCGCACTGCGATCATCCTGGAATTGGGAGACGATGCGGCGACTGTCGCTCAGAAAGTTTCCGAGGCGATCAATGCACTTGGCGGCAGCGTGACAGCGAACGCTCGAACGCGCAGCGTGCAAGTCATCAATGGCTTCGCAGCCAACGCATCAGGCAACTTGGTACTTGGCGGTCGCTCTCAAGGAGGCACTGTCACGGGGATCGAGATTGTTGGCGACAACCTGTTCGCGATCACCGACCAAGCGGAATTGTACTTCATCAGCAGCTTCGACATCGCGTCTGGCTTCAACCGAGAAATCGGCACCTACGTCAGAACGGCGACCGACTTGCTGCGAACCGGCGAGACCTTCACCGGCCTGCGTGCAGGTCCAAACAGTGTTGATGGCGGACTGTACTCGGACGTCCTGTTCGGGATCACCAACCGCGGTAACGTTTACGCCTTCAATACACTAGGCGAATTGGTGCCTTACTTCGCCGGTGGACGCTCGATGATTTCCACGGGCATCGTCAATGCTCAAGGCCTGGACTTCAGCACCCTGGACTACAACCTCTGGCACTTTGATGGTGGCAATGGGTTGCCGGGATCAGGTGGCAATGGGTTGGCATTTAACTATGACGGCACCTTCCAGCGGTTCTATGAATCGTCTCCGGAATACCCCACGTCATCGCAACGTGTTGACGGCCAGGGCGTTCAAGACACCTTCAACTTCCCTGGTGGTGCTCACGGCCAGGTTCAAAGTAGCACGTTCTCGTTGGAAGAGTACTCGCCAAGCGACCTGCCAACGCTGTACTTCGATTACTACGCACAACACGATGGTGGTGCCGACTCACTGCGAGTCTATGTGATCATGCCCGATGGCACCGAGCATGCTGTGGCACTGTCAACACTGGCACGAACCGCTGGTCTGCTGGGTGACGAATTCGACGATCCAGATTTGCTGGATCCCTACAACGATTCGGTCGACATCCAGAAACAGCAGCTGTTCAACGACACACCAACCTGGCGTCAGGCACGGATCCCCTTGGGTGATTTTGCCGGTCAAGATGACTTGAAACTGCGTTTCGAGTTCTCCACCGCCGGTTCGGTTCGCACTTCATCTGCGGCCCTGCGAACAATTGCCGCCGAGGACTTGGTGGAAGGTGATTCGATCACGGTCAATCGTGAAGAGTTCACGCTGGACTTCCCACCGATGATGATGGTTCCAAGTGGACTGGACATTTTCAATCTGTACGAAGCGGACGCTAACGCGAAAGTAACGATCACCATCGACGATCAAACCTTCGTGTTCAACGATGGCACTCGTTCGATTGACACGTCACCGATTGATCCGAACGATCTGTCTCTGGGACAAAATGAGGTCTCATTGGATATCAATGATCTGTTGGAAGTTGGCCAGACCCTTGCTGACCTGACTCCCACGGACTTGGCAGCACTGTTCCCGACCCTGATCAGTACAGCGACAACGTTCGATTTCTTGACGGACCTGGAACTGGACATTTCGGAAAACTCAATCGAACTCGGCACGGCAACCACGGTTGCCACCAACTCTCCGGATTTGATTTCGATCCGCAACGTTGGCACTCCTGGACCCAACACCATCCCCGTTCGCAACAGCATGACTGCCACCGACGTGGCCGAGTCGTTGCAACAAGTATTGCTGGGCTTCTTCCTGGGTGACCTCGCGGAAGCGAACTACATTCCGACCTCAGGATCCCTGATCACCTTGCCAAGCTTCTCAGTCGACGACTATGGCAAGTTCCAGAACCTGGACCTCCGCTACGCGGACACTGTCGGGGCAACCAGCAAACCGCAGGGAGCTCGCAACAACGACTTCAATGGCGCTTACCTGTCGAACTTCATCATCGGCTTGGCCGAACGCGGCGAACAAATCAGTGACCCACGTGCGGTGCTGACCGATGGCACGTTCTACGACAATCCGTTCACGACCGACCTGCGACCAGCATTCGCTGTTCCAGCAGACCCCGTCAGCGACTTGTTCACAGGCAGCTATCAAGTTGAGATCCGTGACGGCAGCGAGTACATCGAATCCGCAACGGGAGCTCAGTTCCGCTCCTTTGACAGCAACGATCGCCTGGGCGACGGCCTGACCATTCAAGCTCGCCCAGCGAGCCAACTGATTGATGGCCAGATGTTCTGGATCAGCGACGGCCGCGCCACGGTCGAGTTTGAATTCGACTCCGATGGCATTGTTGAACCAGGTCGCGTCGCGATTCCATTCTCGATGGAAGTGGTCGACGAGGTCACGGGACTCCTGCGTCCCCAAAACGCCTCAGAAGTTGCCGATTCCATCTTGGCAGCCATCGCTCGACAAGACGTCCAAAGCGTGATTGACGCTCGAGCCGTCGCTAGCACCGGATTCCCCTCTGACCCAACAGTCGCAGAGGACATCAAGGCGATCCATCGCTTTAGTTCCAGCATCGACTTGATTGGCAACCTGATCATCCGAGACGAAGACGGTTCACTGGCAGAGGTCACGCGTTCAGATCAACGTGGCGACGGGAACCGAGACCGTGAGTCTCAGGGCGTCATCATGGTTGAAAGCAGCCGCTTCCTATTCAACGAAGAGTATGGAATCAAGATTGTCCACGGCGGCCAAGCAACCGTTGCGGGCAACGATCAACCAGCGATCGTCCGATACCCACGGAACCTCGTTGAACTCAACACCGAGCAACTGGTGCCTGGTGTCGTGGTTCAAAGCAACGTGATTGCGTTCAACAGCGTTGGCGGGATCGACCTGCAAGGCCTGGACACCACAGCGGATGAAACGCTCTTGGATCCTGTCGGCATTGACCGCATCGTCAACAACACCATCATCGGTGGCACCATTGCCGCCGGCCTTGAGGTGCCCGCCGAAGCCTTCCGAGGCATCTTATTCAGCCAAGGTGGCTTGTCCTTCGCCGATTCGGTTTCTGATTACGATCCCGACGCCAGCAACCAGCCACCAGACGCCTTGTTCCAAACCACGAACAACATTCTGGGACCACCAGAATTGGTCGATCGTGGCACAGAGCCTGTCGACGCCACCGGCACCGTTTCGCTTGGATACGGCGGTTCAATCACCTTACAGTTCACCGATAACTTCCTGACCGGCAGTGGCAATTCGGCGATGGACTTGGTGGTCTTTGAAGCCGGTGAAATTGAATCTGTCTCGGTTGAAATCAGCCGTGACGGCATTGACTACTTCAACGTGGGCTTTGTCGGTGGCCTGACCAACATGATCGATATCGATCAGTTTGGATTCGGCACCGATGACCGATTCTCCTTCGTTCGCTTGACTGACCTTCGTCAAGGCAATCCCAATAGCGACTCACGCGGTGCTGACATCGACGCGGTGGGAGCTATCAGCTCCGTCCCGGTTGACCTTTACACCGCTGGCGGCGTTGGCATCAATGTGACCGGTGGATCGTCACCGACGCTGTTGAACAACATCATTGCCAACAGTGAAACCGGCATCGCCCTCAATGGCGGCAACGACGGCTTCATCCTGGGCGGCAACTCGTACTACCGCAACACTGCGGACAACGACGGCAACGTCGAATTGGGAACCTTGGCCCAGCAACTCTCTGACACCGAAGCGATCTTCGTCGATCCGTCAGACTTTGTGTTTGCACCGGCCTCAGGTGCTCGCATCATCGACAGCTCGATTGACTCGTTGCCAGAACGCAGCAGCTTGACGACCGTTCGAAATGCAATTGGCATTGCCCCCTCACCCGTGCTGGCGCCACGCTTGGACGTCAACGGGCAAACCCGCGTCGATGATCCAAACGTCGAACCACCGAGCGGATTAGGTGAACGCATCTTTAAAGATCGTGGTGCCTTTGACCGTGGCGACCTGGATGGACCTCGCGTGACCCTGTTGTCACCGTTCGCTCCTAACATTGGGCTTGATTCCGGTCGAGTCACCGTACTGGGCTCGGCGCCATTGGCCTTTGAAATTCAGTTGATTGACGGCATCGCACCAGCGGACAACGTTCCTGGAACCGGTGTCAACGATGCGACGGTTTCCAAGAACTCATTGATCCTGTTGAAAGATGGCGAAGCTCTGACCGAGGGCATTGATTATCGCTTTGCCTATGACCCCAGTGCCAACATCATTCGCTTGACCCCAATCGCTGGCGTTTGGGTTGAAGACTCGACCTACGTCATCCGCATGGTCGACCAAAGCGATGCGATCATTCAAGCGACCGACGGCAGCGTCTACCCAGACGGTGGCACGTTCACAGTGGTCGATGAACAGGGTGATCCAACCGTCTTTGAATTCGAGACCGGTTTGACTCTGACGTTCGCCGCAGGCCTGGACGGAAGCACCGCCGATGGCGTGCAGTTCACTGTCTATGACGGCACGAACCAGCGTGAGTTCGAACTGGACACCAACGAATCAATCGGTGGATTCGGGACAGCCGTCACCATCAGCGATGATTCCAGCATCACTGAGATTGCCGAAGCGTTGGCAGCGGCAATCAATGCTGATCCGGCACTGAACCTGAACGCCAATGCCTTCCAAGGCCGAGTGCAGATCTTGGGAGCAAGTTCGCTGACCAGCGTTGCCACTCTAAGCAACTTGGTACAAATCGATGGCGAAGTCGGAACCAGCACCGGATTCGGATTCTCGATTCCTGCCGCAGGCAACACCGATATTGCCGACGTCTCTGACGGCGACAGCATCGTAATTCGCCTGGGAGCCATCCTAGAAAAGACCTTCGAACTGACCGTTGATGGCATCGTGAGCAATGATGAAGCCATTCCAGTCTTCATCAGTGACGTGGCAACGCTCGACCAAGTCGCTGACGCTCTCGTGCGAGCGATCGGCGGTGCTGGCCTAGGCTTGGAACCAACGAACGAAGGTGAAGGACGCATCTCCATCGGTGGCGATGCAAACTACTCGCTTGACCTGACCAATTCGACAGCGACTGAAATTGGCCTGCCAGGTGACCAAGCGTCCACCCCTGTCACCATTCCAATCGATCTGCCAGCCTTGGAAATCGTGCAATTGCTGCAACAGGCAATTGACGGTGCGAACCTCGCCGGTGTGAACACCTCGCTGGTCGACACCCGTGTCTTCCTTGAAGGCACCAATGGCACCTCTGGGCTGGGTGTTGCCGAAACCATCGTCATCGCAGACGAAGTCGGTAACCTGCTGCAAAGCAACCAGGCCGATGGGCTGACCGAACTGACGATCTTTGTCGGCAGTGGCTATGACTACGGAGATGCACCCGCACCGTACAACAGCCTGATGGCGACCGGCGGACCACGTCACCGCGTCGACCCAAGCCTGAGCCTGGGCAGCAACGTGACCGCAGACTCCGACGGAGTGCCCAACAGTGATAACGATGACGGGATCAGTCTCCCCGCCTTCGTGCAGAACGGTTTCAACTTCAACGTTGGCATTTTCGTCAACAACACCGACGCTGGACAAGCCTCTGACAACCCAGTGTTCGTCGATGCTTGGTTCGACTGGAACCGCAACGGTGTGTTCGAAAATGACGAGTACTACGGCTTCGGAACGTCCTTCAGTGGCAACCGGATTCCAATCGGTGCGAGCGGCCAAAGCAACGTGACCATTGGCGTGCCCAATGATGCGGTTGCCGGTGAAACCTATGCTCGCTTCCGCATTAGCGAAACGGACAACCTGGGTCCACTGGGCGATGCCAGCATCGGTGAAGTCGAAGACTACCCGATCAGCATTCAAAGCAACTCGTTCCAGAACACCACCAACCAGTTTGACACCAACGGCAACGGACGAGTGACTCCACTTGATGCGTTGTTGGTAATCAATGCTCTGGTTCGAAATGGTGCTCTGCCGATCAACCTCGAAACCGATCCTGTGACCACTCCGCCGTTCCCCGATGTGAATGGTGATGGTTCGGTGACCCTGGTTGATGCGATCCGAGTGATCAACCACTTGTCAGAGCTTTACGCTAGCCCTGAGCAAATCGAAGGCGAGCAAATCGAAGGCGAGCAAGTTGCCGGTCAGTTCATCACCGCCGCACCAGGTGTGATGGCCAGTACCCCAACACTTGTGGGTGACCTGCTGATCGCCAGCAACGCTGAGGGCGAGCAAACGGACGAGACTTCTGCTCAGACCGCCACACCAGTGACTCAGCCAAGCACTGAGAAACTAAGTGTCTTTGATTCGCCAGAATCCATCCAATTGGATTCGATTGTCGATCAACTCGCTAGCGACTCGGCAATCGGCGGCAACGAAGGCAGTGACGACGAGAACTCTTCGCTCGATGATTTCTTCGCGTCCCTGTAGGGCTTGTTAGCCTGCGAACTGGAAACCAAGTTGCGGAACTCTGTGGCCTTGTCGCCACAGAGTTCCAATGCGAATCCGAATCTGCCTTCTTAGGGAGAACGCTGCAGTTCGATCGAAAACAAAGCCAGGCGGACAACCGCCTGGCAAGCCGTTTGGTGATCCGCGTACGAAAGCTACAATCGTTACAACGATCCCCCACTCTGTCGGTAGTCCGAATCAAATGCAACAAAACTGACTGCATTCCGCCAAACTTGACTTCAATAGGACACCGACTCGTCGGAGGACTGACGCAACGAGGTGACGATTCTCACAAACGATTGTCGGAACCACTATTGTCGAACAGAACACCGAATAGACTCTGATTTCACCAACCTGACTGGCAACCGAATCCGCCCCTGAAACACTTATCCACCACGCTTGGTGCAGCCTCGTGCCAAGATGACGGCAACCTCCTCTGAAAGCCTTGCCAGGTTTCAACTTCGGTTAAAACTCCCCATGCGTTTAACCCCTTTTCGGCACCCAAAACGACGCAAACGGCAGGCGAGCACTGCATGTCGAGGTTTGCGTTTGGAACGACTGCAAGAGCGTCAACTGCTCGCCGCAGATGTTCCATTCGGCGCCACGCCGCTGGATACCGGGGAATTCATGCTGGGCAGTGTCACGGTCACGCCCGTCTTCTTTGAAAGCAACGGCGAAATCGACCCGTCGACTGAAAACTGGACCGAACCAGAGATCCAGGCAACGCTTGAAAAGATCCAGGACAGCCTCGATTGGTGGAGCGATCTGCTGGCCAACCAAACGGACCAGCACGCGTTAGAATTCGTGATCGATTCGACGTTCGCTGAGTCTCCTGTGGAAACTCCTTACGAGCCCATCAACCGGACCAGCGACAACTTTCAGAATTACGTCGGCCACTGGATGACCGATCTAGGCTATGCCGAAACCGGCACCTTGGATCGCGCGATCCGCAGCTTCAATGACGACCAACGTCAGCTACACGAAACGGACTGGGCGTTCACGATGGTTGTTGTGGATTCCAGCAATGATGCGGACGGCTTATTCCCCTCGGGAGGCTTTCGCGGTGCCTTTGCCTTCGCCGGTGGTATGTTCTCCGTTGTTCCTTCGGAGCGTCCCACATCCACCTTTACCCATGAAACAGGACATATCTTCTGGGCGCGTGATGAGTATCAAGGTGCTGGCAACTACACCGATCAGCGTGGCTATTACAACGCCCAAAACATCAATGCATGGGACAATCCAACTCCTAACTTTATCCCCGCAGTCAGCATCATGGGCGGCCAAAGCGAAGCCATTGAAGCCTTCGCTTTAGGGGAAACCAACGACGGTACTCTGGCACTGATTGGCTGGCAAGATAGCGATGGCGACGGCATCTTTGATGTCTTAGATGTCCCACTCAACCTGGACATCGCCGGCAGCTATTCACCGGAACAAGACAGTTTTCGCCTGGAAGGTTCGGCGACGGTTCAGACGCTGCCGAATCAAAACTCGGCGGGAACACAAAGCGATCTCACCACCAACCGCGTCACAGGACTGGAATACCGCATCGATGGCGGCCAATGGGTTCGCCTGCTGACCAGCGATGACTATCAAGTCCAGTTCGACATCGAAATTCCGGCCAGCGATCCCAGCCAGATGATCGAAGTCCGCGCCCTCAGCAACCTCAACGGCGTCACAAGCCCAATCGTTGGCGGCCTGATGATCGATGGCCTTTATTCTGGGACAGGAGGCGGGGTCATCTTCCTGGACGCCAACGAAAACGGAGTGCGCGACGCGAGTGAAAAACTGCTGCCCGCTGCATCAATGCGAATCCTGAACCAGGATCAAACAGAGCTGACCGCAAACACTGTCGTCGCAGCCGAATTGCCAATCAGTCGAGTCGCACTGCGTAGCGATCTACGGTTTTCGGCAGTTGGCGAACTGATCCTTTCGAGTGTCACCGTTGGCAGTATCCCTGTTCCAGCTAGCCAGCAACGCTTTGAAAACTACAACTTTTTGACCTCACAGTATTCCAATACTTGGGCCAGCGACGAACAACTGCAAGTCTGGGCCAATCAACCGACTGGCAAAGTCACTGTCGGAGTCACTGGAGTCGACACCGCGTGGCTGGGCGATGATTCAGGCAGCTACGCACGAGTGGCTGCCTTTAACGATCAAGACGAACTGATCGCGCGGGAGACCGTTTGGGTGCCCGCCGGAGAGAGCCAATCAGTCGTGGTCGAAGATCAGGATGGGCAAATCACGAAAGTCCTGATCTCGGGACACGCTGAAACGGAAATCATGATCGACTCCGTGCAATTCGGCGGCCTCAGCCAAGAAGTCTCCCAAGCCCAAGCCACGTTCTCAACCGATCGTCTTGGCGAAGGCGAATACGTGCTTGACGTCGTGCCCACCAACTTTATCTATCAGATCAACCCCGATGCGGCACGCTTCTCGATCAGCCAGGACGGCGATGGCGCTTCCCTCGTGGGCGGGACCGTCCTGATCCCAGCTCAAATCGGCGATAGCCCTCGGCACAATCCCCTGACTCCCACCGACGTCAATCAAAATGGCTCCATCACCGTTGGCGACGCCATCGTCGTCATCAACGATCTAGCCAAAAACGGCTCGCGCACGCTGACCGCCGACCAGCTAGAAGGCCCCGCCATTGATGTCAATAACGATGGCAAGATCACACCCTTCGATGCGATCTCCGTGATCAATCAACTGGTTCGTCAAATGAGCGAACCAGAAAACGTCCCCGCTGCGGCAATGACTCTTAACGCTGACAACGTTGCTGAATCTGAGCAAGTCGTCTTGGGCACCAGCGCCATCACCACCGCAGCGACATCAACCAAAGCGACGGCGGCAACCGCGGCCCCACTGCAAACACCGCTGACGATCAACGGGGCAGCCGAGGGAGAAGACCTTCGCAGGCGACTGAACACCGGCGAACCGGATGAGCTGACGAACAGAACTCCCTCTGATGGTTCAATTTCGTTTCCCAAGTTCTCTCCGAAGAGTGAGAGTTCTGATCAAAGTCGGCATGACCGTTATCCCGATAATCCGAACAAGGACCAAAGTTCCGCAGAGCTTTGGCCCGGCAGCCCTGGGAAAGGCCACAGGGCACTTGAGAACACACCTTGGAACCACCCCAAATTGGTCGACCAGCTGTTTAACGAAGAGGCATAGCCCGCACAGTTTGCCCAAACTACGCAGGGTTCAAATCTGAACGACCCTGTAAAACCGGCGGAACTTTCCTCAAGACTCACGCGTCAAAATAAGCTATTAGGTCGTCCACAACCGAAATCGTTTGCGAAAATAAAAAAGATGACTAATTTAGGGAAGATAGAAAAGGAGATCCGATCTAGGCATTGCACCCCATCCAGCCGAAACGCTGATGCGATGCACGGAACGGGTTTTTGATCGACGAAACGCAAGTCATCGATTGCGAATTGTGTAGCGACCTAATCGAAATCTGACATGGCCTTTTCCGGCAGGATAGCCACCGAGAGTTGCACCACGCAACGAAGTCACCAGTCAGAGAGGACCACCTGAACGGATGAACTTGCCACCTACGCTGGCAAGCCTATCCGTTGAGATGGTTGGAAGAGACGGCCCCAATTCACCGTTGTTGGCTTGCTAAGCGAAACGACATCCAGCATCCGTTTTGGCAGAAAACCGATCTGGCATTCAGACTGCGATCCATTCGCAACCTGGGAACCAGTTGGTCGAACCAGCGTGCTGGCTCAGTCAGCGTTGAGCACCGTGCCCCAACGGTTCGTCGTTTACAGCTTCCTTTAGTTTAAGCCCCTCCATTCTGGCCTCGGCTGGAATCCCTATAAGAAATCGCTCGGAACCCTGCAGATGAAACGCCTTCGTCAATTGCTTTCCCGTCGTCCCCGCGCGTCGGAGGGCAGCAGCCCACAACTTGATTCCCAAGCATCCGCAAAGGGCGCCGCTCGATCATCCCATCGTCGCAATCAACAGCGGCGTCGTCTGTTGTCAGAAAGCTTGGAGCAGCGGCAGTTGCTCGCAGGGGACGTGGTTTCCGAAGAGACACCGTCCTTTAGCCAACACAACCCGCTGCACCATTATGACGTGAATGAAGACCGCAAGTTGTCCGTCCTGGACGCCTTGGTGGTCATCAATCACTTGGTGGATCCAGATGGGGAAGGTGAATCGCTGGACCAGCCTCTGGATGAGGATCCATTTGCTGGCCGCCGCGTTGACGTCAATGACGACGGCAAGGTCTCAGCGCTCGATGCGTTAACGGTCATCAACGCAATCGCCTCGGGAGAAGATGTTGAAGCCGTTGCAGAGTACTACTTGTCGGTGCGTGATGAAAGCGACAATGTGCTGCCGTCAGAAAACGGCATCACCGAGGTCGGCGTTGGACCGGAAAACTCTTTCTTCTTAGAGGTCGCCGTTGATGACTTGCGGACCGGCGATGACCAATTGGGCTTTATCGTTGCGTTCCAAGACATTGACTTCAGCACCAACGGGTTGGTGAAACCTGTCCTGCGTGAAGTGCAAGAGTTCGTCATCAGCTCGAACGTGATCGATGCGACATCAGGCAACTTGACGATCACTCAAGAAGGCGGCGACGGGACGTCACTTGTCTACTCTGCCAGTGAGCTGCTCAATACGTCTTCCTCGAACTTGGAAGACGACCTTGTAGACACCTTTGGCTTGCCAGCGAACTCCATCCGCGTGACGGGTTTAGGCGAATTCGACGAAATCGACGTTGAAACACAGTTTGGTTATCGCGTCCGCTGGGTTGACGATGCCTCGGCAATGGTTGATCAACCCAACTTCCTCTTCAACCACGACTTTGTACTGCCCAGCGAAACGGTTCAAATCGATCCAGAGTATCGTGAACCGCTAGTTCCAGAACTGGACGAATTTGGTGTCCCAACGGGTCAGATGGTCATCAACGAAGACCAGAAACTGCTGCAATACTCGCTGGACACGGTGACACGCCAACTCTCTTTCCCAGGCTTTTTCGAGCAGAACTTTTACACGTTCCCGGTTGGCCAGTACAGCTTGGATACCGGTTTCGATCTGATCGGTGGCTTCAGCATCTTCAATAGTGCGTCCGGAGTCGGAGTCTGGGATGTCGAATGGGACCCGGCCAACAACAGCGGAGACCGTCCGGCCGCGTTCAACTGGTCAGAGGACTTTGACATTGTTCGCGTTGAAGTTTTCTTGGAGGAAGAACTAACACAACCGTTGGTCGCCTCGCTTGACTTTGTTGACGAAGGTCTAGCAGCGAATGTTCCCGGTGGGGGTGACCCGACCTTGCTTGATCAAGACATGATCATTTTCGGGGACAACTCTCGCATCACTCTCTCAACGGGACCTGTCACAAATAACCCGCCAGTCCTTTCAGAGACGCCGCTGACCTTTACCCGCGATGACAATGAAGGCGTCGTCAGTACGGGGATGGATCTTCTGCAGGGTGCGACAGACGCTGATGACGACGACCTGTCAATCACCGGGTTCCAATTCACCACGTCCAGCGACGGCGTGACCCGTGATGGCAGCAACATCACTGTCGACACCAGTGTCTATGACAGTCTGCAAGTAGGCGACAGCGTAGAAGTGAAGGCAACGTACCAGGTCTTTGACGGTATCGTCGCGGTGGACCAAACGGTGACCATCACGATCAATGGCGTGAATGACGATCCTGTGATCGACAATGAAGTCATTGACAGCTTCGGTGAGAACGATGATCCAGATCCGATTGACTTGCTGACCGGTGGGTTCGTCAGCGACCTGGACAGCAGCACACTGACCTTCAGCAACTTACAAATTGCAGGTGGAAATGCTGGCCTAGCCCTCAATGGCAGCCTTTTGGAGATCACTCCTTCCGCTGCCACGAGCACACCGATCACTGCCACGATCGATGTCAGTGACGGAGATGGCGGCACCGCAACGTTGCCCGTAACCATTACGGTTGTTGAAGCCAACGATCCTCCCGTTGTGTCCGGACCGGCTACAGGAACGACCAACGAAGACGAAACGGAAGCGAGCAACAACACCTTTGAATTGCTTCAAAACGTGACCGACGACGAAAACGACCCGTTAACCGTCAGCGATTTCACGGTCACCGACGGCCTGGCCGACGCCGTCACTGGCCCGGCTGCCAACAGCACGACGATTTCAGTCGATCCCTCGCTGTTCAATGATCTCAAAGGCAGCGAATCAGCTGAGATTGTTGCCACCTACCTGATCAGCGATGGCGTCAATGATCCAGAGAGTCAAACCATCACACTGACGGTCGAAGGGCGCAATGATGCACCGGTTGTCTCTGAGACAATCACCGTGACGGTCAGCGAAAATGTCCCCGAGTTTAACGAACTACTACTCGGCCGCGATCCAGCCATCACCAGCGATCCCGACGGCGATTCGCTGAGCGTCCAGAACATTTCCCTGCAGTCATTCAATGACCAGGGCACCGGTGTCGGCGCCAACGGGATCACCCCTGATGCGGCCAACGGTCTGTTGACGATCGACCCAGGTGCCTACGCTGCGTTGGAAGACGGGGAAACGGCTACCTTTGTCTTCACTTATGAAATCGTTGACGATGGCACCAACACCGACAACTTGGCGACGACCAATACGATCTCCATCAATATCGAAGGTGACACGCCAAACCGACCGCCAACCAGCGGAATCGTCGAAGACAGCTTCTTCGATGATGAACTGCCAAACCAGACAGTTGACCTGCTGTCAGAAGCCGACGACTTGGACGGGGACGATCTGTCGGTCTCTGGCGTGACGCTGCTGTCGGGAAATCCGATTGGCATCTCCGTCAGTGGAAACAATCTGATCGTCAATCCTCAAGCGTATAACTTCTTGGCCGATGGCATTTCGGAAGAGATTAGTTACTCCTACACGATCAGTGACCCTGAAGCTGGTTCGGTCCAAACGAACGCAACCATCACGATCACTGGCCGCAACGACGCACCATCCTTCTCTGCCGAGATCGACGGCGAAGTCGATGAGAACTCCGTTGATGACTCCAATCGATTTGATGCTCTGTCCGGTGTCACTGACCCCGACACGGCGCTTGCTAATCTAAACGCAACGGCCATCACCACCACCTCAACGCGCACCGCGCCGATTTCGCTGGACACTGCCACAGACGAACTGGTCGTCAATCGCGACGCATTTGATGATCTGGCCCAAGGTGAAACCGAAGACATCATCGGTACGGTCACAATCAGCGACGGTGATGGTGCCAGCGTCGATCGCCCTTACACCATCACCGTCAACGGCCAGAACGATGCACCGACCTTTGAAGGTGCGATCACGGCTGAGATTGACGAAAACGCACTAGACGACTCAAATCGAGTCGGCGGTTTGCTGACTGACACTGCGGACGCTGAAGACGACACATTAACGGTCACCGGATTCAGCGTCACGAGCGGACGCGATGCAGCTCTGTCGCTTGACAACGGCGAATTGGTCGTTGACCTGTCGGCGTTCGATGACTTGGCCGTAGACACCAGTGAAGACCTGGCTGGAACCTTCACCATCAGTGATGGAAACGGCGGCACCGTCGACCGCCCCTTCACCATCACCATCAACGGTGAAAACGACGTTCCTGTGTTCGATGCCGATATCACGCCAAATCCTGTTTCTGAGCAAGACGCCTCATTCAATATTCCTTTGTTGGTCAATGTTAGTGATCCCGAAGGCACTGCAGTGACTTTGGATAGCGTCAACTTCCTCGATGGCGATGCCAGCGGCCTCCAGCGCGTTGGAAACGACCTTCAAGTTGACCCTTCGGCGTACGATGGTCTCAACACCGGCGAAAACGCCACCATTTTGGTTCAAGCTATCTACAGCGATGAAGACAACGGTGCATCGGAGCGAACCTTCAACGTCGTCATCAATGGATTTAACGACGCTCCACGCATCAACGCTGCGATCACAAACCCTGATGATCGAACCGAAGACCAGCCTTCATTCAGCGTGGACATGCTGGCCGACGTCACCGATGCTGAAAGCGATGTCAGCGAACTTTCGATCCAAGACCTGACCTTCGCCTCAGACAATGGCGATGGCGTCAGCATCAATGCTGACGGACGAAATCTCGATGTGGATCCATCGGCCTACAACTATCTGGCAGTGGGCGAAGAAGAAGAAATCATCGCGACGGTCAACATTGTCGATGGCGACACCGTCAACGACCCCGATGCACAAGCCACACCACGAACCGTCACGATCACGATCACGGGCCTCAACGACGCCCCTGATTTCGACAGTACGATCGTCGATGATTTTGACGAAAACGAAGACGGCACAATCAATCTGCTGGCTGGTACTTCAGACCCTGACACGTCCGACTCAGTGACGATCTCGCAAATTGACTTCCCAACCGACACCGGTCAAGCCTTATCGCTTAACAACAACAACGAGTTGGTGATCACGGGCGGAGTTTACGAATTCCTGAACGTCACTGGTGTCAACGACAATGATGAGAAAGTCCTCATCGGGACGGTCACCCTGACCGACGGCAACACAGGCGGTCAGGTCGATCGACCAGTGACCATCACGATCAACGGTGAAAACGACAACCCTGTCATCGACCAAGCTCTCGACATTCCAGATTTCAGCGAAGATGACAGCGCAGCAAACACAGACCTACGTTTCGGTGCCAGCGATCCAGATGATGGCGACACGCTGACGGTCGATTCAACTCCGGAAAATTTCGTTGTCACCAACGATCCCAACTCAGCAGTCTCACTAAATGCTGATGGCTTCACGCTTGATATTGATCCAAGAGCCTATGACTCTTTGAATCAGGGCGACGAGCAAGAGATCACCGTCAGCTTTGACTTGATCGACGGGAACGGCGGCAAGGCTTCTCGCAACGTCACCTTCTCGATCAATGGTGCGAATGATGCTCCAGAAGTTCCAACGTTGGCCGACGTTGACTACAACGAGTTCGAGACACAACAAACGATCTCGCTGCTAGACGGTGTCACCGACATTGACAGCAACGCTGATCTGAGCGTCGATGTGACGAACGTTGTCAATGATCCTAACGTGGCGGTCATCGTCAGCGGTGACCAACTCTTCATCACTCCACGTTCCTATCGCGAACTGGAAGATGGCGAGAATCAAGTCATCACAATTGAGTACGAAGTCTCTGACGGAATTGCTGACGCGATCACTCGATCGTTGACCGTCACCATCATTGGTCAAACGATCCAGCCATCGGTCATCCAAGGCTCGTTGTGGATTGATCATGTCGAAAACATTGACGCTGTCCTGAATGACGGAGCAGCCCCTCAGTACAACGGCATCCACGAAGACGACGAAAAGGGTCTCGGTGGGATCACGGTTCGCTTACTGGAAGTCATTGATGGAGTCGAAACGGAAATCCTGACCGTTGCGACGGACAAGAACGGCGACTACGAAATCGACAACCTGTTCCCCGGCAACTACATCGTTGAATACGATATTCCTGAATCCGTTGCCTACACGGGTGCACGACGTCTGGAAATCAACAACGAGAGCGAAGAGCGGGTGGTTTACAACGGTCCATCCATTCAGGCTCGCGGGGTCTCCGGTGTGATTCGTCGCCTGGACCTGCTCACGTCAACCTACATTGCCGCTGGTGTCATCGACACGTCACAAACCGGTGAACTCGGTGGCGGCATGTTTGAACTGAATGCCGACGGCTCGCTGAAACTGTTCATCCTTGACGATGCCTTTGACGCCGCCTTCGCGGAAATCGCGTTGAACGACGCTTGCGATGCAGCCTTGCTGACCATCATCGAGAATGACGGTGACGTCTTGTCCGTTCGCCTGGACTCATCACGGTTCATTAAAACCGACGACGGACTGGGTGTTCGCATCCTGGGAGACCTTGCCGATTACCAGTGGTTGGAAACGATTCCAACGGCCTGGGAAGCTGAGTTCGACCAGTATCGCAACGCCGTCGACAAAGCGTTGGCCAACCTCTAATAACAGGTTACCGTTAAAACCATGAAACGCCCGTGATGACTCACGGGCGTTTTTTTGTTCCAATTGCTCATTCGCTATCGTGTTCACGACCGGTTCCAAACGACTCGCAAACCTGCTTCGCCCAGGTCCTCCTCCTAAGCGGTGAACAACATGCACAGCATTCGACTAAAACGCCCCTGGAAACGCTTGGTGGCTGATGGGCAACAAACTGATGATCACTTGGTTGCGAAAGTTGATGTGCCGGACTTAGAAAGCGACCTGCCTCACGCAGGAATCGTCCACTACCAACGATCATTCAATCGCCCCCCACAGCTTGACGCAGACGAAAAGATGGTCCTGCAAATTGACCATTTCAGTGCCCAGCGCATCACGATTCAACTGAACGGGACTGTGCTAGAGACACACCCAAAAGCGGGCACAACGTTCCCGCTGCAGGTGGACTTAACCAAGGCTTCCGCCGCGTTCAACCAACTGAGTTTGATTCTCGAATCACCCGCCGAACAGGGGATCCAACTTGATGGCGCCGTGTGCTTATTGATTGGCAATCGTCAAGACTTTTTGCCAAACGTCTAAAATTCTGGTACGGTAACCGGTCGTGACGGTCACCGTCTTGCCTGTGGCCAGTCAGAACGGTTCAGGCACCCGATTCTGTGTTCGCAGATGTCACTGTTGCAGGCACCAAGATGCACCACCTGATCGTCTTCAATTCATCAGCAAATGACGGTGCGGTCGAATCATCGCACCGTGACCAGCACCGTGTCACTGAAACGCTCGGTGCACCTCTAATGTTGCTGATCGCGTTTTGCGCACTGCTGCTGGTGCCTGTTCGTTGCCTGGGACAAACGCGACCAAGCAATCGCCAGTTGGTGGTAGCCTTATCAGGTACAAACGACGTCAAACGAATCGCGGCGATTCATCGCATCGGAGTGACTCGAGAGGCACAGCGAACCGCACTGCCAGACATGACCGAAGCGATGGCCAAACTGGCGTCCAATACCAAGCGTGTCGCCATCAACAAACGCGACGAGAATGATTTGCCAGCCGGGGTGTTGCAACTGATCAATTGCATCGGCACGATCGATTCGCCCGTGGCGACAGAAAGTCTCGTGAAGGTCTTCACATGTGATCGCGATTCTTGGATTGCTGCTGCGGCACTTTCTCTTGGCTTTAATCAACGGACCGCAGCGATTACGGCCATTGAGGCACTCACAGAACACCCCGCGTATGCCCAACGGTACGGCTTTCGCTTCGCAGTTGCCAAAGCCTTGGTGCAGATGGATGATCCTCGGGCGTGGGATGCGTTGGCAATGATCGCTGACCAAACCGACGGGCAATTGCAGCACTTGATGAATGAGGCTTTTAAGCAAGTCACGCTGGAACAGTTTGATGATGATGCACCGCGATTCGCGCGCTGGCAAGCTCGGGTCGGCATCGACGTTGAGTCTCCAGAACTCTTAGGCCCCAATCCCGAACAGCCGGAACCCCAAACCGACACAATCAAGCTGGTCGACGCTCCCAGCGAGAGCAGTTCCAGCAACATGAAACTGGTCGAATCGGAATACTATGGGATCCCGATTTACGCCAAGCGACTGCTGTTCCTGGTGGATTGCAGCGGCAGCATGGCCGAAGCATATAACGGCCGAATACGCATGCAACAAGCGAAAGCCGAGTTAATCGAAGCGATCGAATTACTTGAACCCAGTACTGAGTTCAGCATCCTGGCCTACAATGAACGGATCGATTTTTTCCAGCATGACTTGGTTCAGGCAACCGAGGAAAACAAGTACAAAGCCACCAGTTTTGTGCGCAAGTTAAAACCCATCAAGAACACGGACATCCATGGTGCTCTTCGCGCAGCACTGGTCTTTGACTCTCAGGTCGAAGCGGTGTTCCTGTTATCCGATGGCCGCCCAACGGCAGGCCGATTGACTGCACCAGCGGCGATTCTGCAGGACATCTTGAGCTACAACCGATTCCACAATCTGACCTTTAACTCGATCGGCGTGGGCGTGGAATCCGAAATGCGATCGTTCCTCCAGAAGCTGGCTGAACCGAGCGACGGTGAATTCCGTCTGGTTCAGTGATCGCTCACCGCTGGCTTCGCAAGCTGGTCAAGTGCGGCGGAGTTTCGATGCGGGGCTGCTAAGCGGCCTCGGAATCGTCTGCTGATTTCTTCTTGGCCGAAACGGCATCAACAACAGCTGATGATTGCAGTGCCTGTTGGGTCAACTGCGATTGTCGGCGATGTATATGCCACAGCTTCATCAGCATCCAAGCACTGGCAAAGACCACCAGGAAAACCATTGCCACGTAGAACAAGGGCTGCAGGAAACGATCCGTCACTTGCCCGACTGCATCTGCCCCGAGGTTTAAAGTCCGATCGGCCAGACCGGTGGTTTCCAACAGCACAGGATTCCCATCGGCATCGTAGGCAATCGTCCCGCCGCCAAGAATTCGTTCTGGCTCGGCCAAGATCACCGTCGTTGCAGCCACAGTAAAGAGTGTCTTGCCGGGGTTCTGCTGGACAAAACGCCCCATGAAGGCAGCCATTCGCTGGCCATCGTTTTTGACCAGGCTGAGCACACCTTGACGCTGCGATGCGGTCAATTTCACCAGATCATCACCGTGACGCGCCAACGCGATGGCTTGGTCCGAGGTTAGCTTGGTCGCCAGCTCAGCGCCTTCACTGCCCAGCTTCGTCGCCAGCAAGCCTCCCACGCCAGGGTGCTTCAGTTCAGCCTTCAGCGCCGCCGAACCCGTCTTCGCAATGGTCTCGGCCAATTCACGACCGGCAGCACCGCTGCCAAGTCGAGTCAATGCCGCTGCAACCTGATCGGCAGGCACGTCATCGAGCGCCGCCAACACCGGCTTGAGATCAGCCACGTTATCCAAAGCTTTCAGAGCATCGGGACCATGCTTGCTAACCAGCGAAGCCACTTGCTCGGTGGCCTCTTTGCCACCTTGCCGCAGTGCAGCTTGGCTGACACGTTCAGCCATTTCCGCCGTGCCTTTTTTGGCAGCGTACTCCGCAGCCTCCTCGGCCCCCTGTTTGCCAAAGTACTTTGCGATCGCTTTGACGACTGAGGAAGTCGACATCATAACGGGCTGCTGGTACCAACCGACCAACGAAGAGCCCCCGACCTGATCCGCCTGAGCAGATGGCGCGAACCCATTGAGCCCCAAAAACGGGGACATGCAAACAATCCCAGTACAAAGACAACGCTGCCAGCGGCTCATCATGGTTTCCCTAACGCTAAAGGTTCCGCAACAATCTGTTGGTAAAATCGATCCTGATAGGCCTGTTTCAACTGATCGCAAACAATCGGCAACGTGTCGCGCAGACCATCGCCACCGCCGTCGGATGATCCGGCAATTAGGCCACATTCTAGCTTGAATAAGTAGTGATGCATGTTGCCGCTTAACTCGCTTTGGAACTGATCTGTCATCCACCAGTCGATCGCCAGACCAACGGCTAGCCCGACGCCAAAACCCACCACGGTCCCAACCGGTCCGGCCAGCGATCCGCCGCCTGCACCGGCTGCCGAACCTCCCACCGCCGCACCGGCCCCTGCAGCCGCGCCGGTGGCCAGGGCTGGTCCCATTCGAGCCATGACGGCCAGGATCAACGATCTGGCGGCAAAGGCCCCGACCTCGCCAAGCACCAGTGCGCCCACCAAGTTTTCGACACTTGTGAGCCCTTGATCGGAGGCGAATTCGGCCAAGGTCAACGCGACCTGTTCGCAAAAGACCTGCGGTTCCAGCGGAGTGACTTTCGGCAAATCAGATTCGTTGACTGCGGCCTGCACCTGGGCCAACAAGCGTCTCTGATTGGCATTGATCTCATCGCGAAACTCTAACAAGATCCGGGACAGGTCTGCCATCAGTTTCCTGTCGGTGAAGACATGCTGATGGAACTTGCTACGAACATAGGCTTCGATCCGATCGTCTCCGGACCACCAGGCTCCCGGCATCCGGCTGAGCACACCAAAGCGCGTCGTCAGGTTCGTGACCTCAGCGACAAAACGGTCAGCACCTTTGTGATACAAGTCCATCTGCCGCGCGATGCGGTGACGACAACGGGTGACCGCTTCGTGGTCCGCCTGATTGGTTTGGTCGATTAATGGCAGCACGTTCTGCTGATAGAAGTTGGCTCTGGCAATCGCCTGTTGAACACGTCGCTCTGTTTTCGCGTGCTCTTGCTGTTGCTCAAGCATCAACTGAACGCGTTTTGCTTCGGCTTGCTCACGCTTGAGCTGTTCCGGGAACAACAGTTTGACATGTGCGACCACATCAACTTGCACACCGGCATCGGCAAGCAGTTCCTCGACATGCTGTGGTCGATGCAACACAAACCAGGAGAGAGCGGCTGCCAGAGACGCCAAAAGAAATGGAATCAGCAAGCTCGGCCCACCACGGCGCGGTCGATTCGATCGTTGTTTGCCGCCGTGAGCCATTTTTAAATCACCTTGCTAACTCGCCCAAAATTTCCAGCGAAACCGCTTTTTCTTCGGCGCACTTGTGCGCACCCCTAAAATCCCCCAGTGCGTGCCATCACCGTCATGGATCTCCGCCACACGCAACATGGCAGACTGCTTTAATTTTAGTATCAATCGATCGTTGCAGTCACTTTTCATGACCTCAACTCGCTCTTCAAACTGAGACATTGCGGCAACGACTGCCGATAATGCTTGTCGCGGCGAGGTGTGCGCGCCAAAGTCTTCGATCAAGAAAACGGACGCACTTTTTGGTCGGCCCACCGTTTTGGCAAACCGAAAGTGCTCTTTGTCTGGTTCTTCGTCCCAACCGTGATATTGCCCCGACATCGCATCGCCTCATGGCTTCAGGCACTAAACGGAGAAAAAATGGTCGCGAAAACTGGTCAAGCTCATGAACTGTCGCTCAAAACCGCTGCAGCCATTGAAGCACACAGCGATCGATCCACGGAACTCGACCCGGTCCAACAAACCCAGCATGCCCACCAGACTTGCATCCTAACCACGTCGTCGTTGCTGACCATTGCACACCAGCGAAGCAAACGGCGGGAATAATAGGGTCGTCTTTTGCGGAAACCACTAAACAAGGGAGGTCAATCTGCGGGGCAACCGAAGCAGAACTGCTGCTTTCATAGTACTCCTTAGCCCCGGCGAACCCACTCAGTGGCGCCGTCAGTCGCTCGTCTAATTCCCACAATGTGCGGGGTCTGCGTCCGGACAGCAACTGTTGAAACGCCGCCTGCTGCCTCGCTCGCGTGCCGATGGAATCAAATAAGGCCTTGATGAAGTAGTGGTTGTAGATGCGTCTTGAGAGTCGCTGCATGTTGTGACTGCAGGCGACTAAGTCTATCGGTGGAACCACCGCGACCGCGGCGAGTAACCGACAAAACCATGCCGGCCGCGCGTCCTGTCCCGCCCCCACTCGGCCAAGGAATCGCAACAATTGATTGCCCCCCAGGGAGACGCCGGCAGCAAACAATTGGCCAGCGGGATGCCGCTGGGCAACAAACTCTAACGCTGCGGCAACATCATCACTGCGGCCGGCGTGATTGATTCCAGATGCCAAGTCAATCGCCTGACCACAGCCACGCATGTCCACACGATAAACACGCCACCCCAGGGCCAATGCCCCGTCGGTGATCCGCTGCATGTACTGTGACCGATGACAGCCACCCAAGCCATGATACAATACCAAGTTCGGCACCGCCTCTTGTTGATCTTTTGTGTCGCCGGTGGACACCTGGGGATCACTTTGATGCAACACCAAGGCATCCCCATCCTCCAGGTCGACTTGATGCCGTTGATCGACCAGACAATTCACCGCTGGCAAGTACCGCGGCGCGATGGTTTGCAAGAAACCCCCACGAAACAAGGGATGAGCGACGAATGGTGTTGGCTGAAAGAGCTCCGCGGGCGAAGCGGGGTTTGTTTTGGCTGCTGCCGATTCCATAGTCACCATTCCATTCGCTACAGTTAGCCAATCATCAAATCGTCGTCGCTGGTCTACAATGCCGAGGTTCAGTTTAGTGTAACTGCAGCCTGGTCATACCGGCGACGGATCATCGCCAGCCAAGTTGTCCCATTAAGCCTACTTGAAACGTCATCATTCTCCATGCAAACGATTCGATCTTTTATCTCCGTGCCACTTCCCTCTGGAATCACGTCAGCGGCCGCAAAGATGATCAAACGCCTGAAAGAACACAGCGACTCGATCAAGTGGGTGCCGGTCGACAACATGCACCTAACGCTTAAATTCCTGGGCGAAGTCGAAAACATTGAAGTCCACGACATTTGCAAAGCCATGCGAAAGGTCTCCGTCGACATCGCTCCCTTTGAACTGCAGTTTGGCGGCGCCGGTGGCTTGCCCGGCAACGATCGAGCGCGGGTGATTTACATGGGTGTGACCGACCCCAGCAACTCGCTGACCCGATTGGTGAATGGATTGGAAACCGCATTGGCAGATCTAGGCTATCGCCCCGAGTCACGAGATTACGTCCCACACTTAGCCCTCGGTCGAGTACGAAGCAATTCGCGACGCGCGGGACCAGAATTAGTGCAAGCCCTAGAAGAAACCTCGGCGACCATCGTCGGCGAAATGGTAGTGGATGAAATCCAATTGATTGGCAGCTTTTTGGAAAAACAAGGCCCGTCGTATCACGTCATGGACTCACTGCCGCTAGGCGAACCGAGTAGCTGATCATCAAGCAGATGCGTTTGGAACGCGGAAAGATTGTTGAAAGCTTCACCACTTGGGCTGGCATTCTTCAACACCTAGCATTCTGCGCAGCCATAATGATGCCGACGAATTCGACCTCTCCCCTTCTCCATCTCGACCACAATGCGTTTACGAATCCTCTCTGCCGCGCTGGCCTGCTTGTTCTTAATACCATCTGCCAACGGCCATGATGGCGAAGGCGATCACAAGCATGGCGACCATCAAGATGGCGCCCAAGCGGTGATGACAACTCGCAGCACCGCTAAGCGTCTGGCGCCGCCAGTTCCCAAAGACGGCTTTCAATTCATCGTTTACGGGGATCGTACCGGAGGTGTACCCGCCGGCTTAAAAGTCTTGGAACAGGCGGTCGTTGATACAAACTTGCTAGACCCCGATTTGGTCATGACGGTCGGTGACTTGATTCAAGGCTACAACGAAACGCCTCAATGGCTGGAACAAGCGGACGAATTCAAAGCCATCATGAAGCGTCTGTCCATGAAGTGGTACCCAGTCGCTGGCAACCACGACATTTACTACCGTGGCAAGAAACCCGTTCCGCCAGGACATCACGAAGCGAACTACGAAACGCATTTCGGACCGCTCTGGTATTCCTTCAAACACAAGAACGCCGGATTCGTTGTCCTGTATAGCGATGAAGGCGACTCCCAAACCAACAAAAAGACCTTCAGTGTCGGCGCGTTGCAAAACATGAGCAAAGAACAGCTCGCGTTTCTCGATCAAGCACTCAAGGACCTCGCTGACCAAGACCACGTGTTCGTTTTCTTGCACCATCCTCGCTGGATCGGCGGCAGCTACACCGGGTGCAATTGGGACGAAGTCCACACGCGTTTAAAAGATGCCGGCAACGTCAGTGCTGTCTTCGCTGGGCACATTCACAGGATGCGATATGAAGGTCCCATCGATGGCATCGAATACTATGCCCTGGCAACCACTGGCGGATCCCTCCCCAACGACACTCAGGTTCCCGGCGTTGGCTCGCTGCATCACTTTAACATCGTTTCCGTCCGCCCCGAAACCATCAGCGTTGCGACCTTGCCGGTTGGCGAAGTCATGGACCCCAAGCAATTCACACCTGAATTCCTGCGGATGGTTGACCAAGCTCGTGGGTTGCGCTGGCAACAGACCACTCCTAACGTCATGGTGGACACCGATGGCGAGACTCAGGGTGAAGTCACCATGAAGCTAACCAATACGACGGACTTAAAATTGCAGTGGACCGGCAGCTTTGACGACAATGCCCTCCGCAGTGGCTGGCGCAGTTCACTGGACCACCAACACGGCCTCTTGGAACCGGGCGAGACCGCCGAACTGAGCTTCCTGGTTCAGTACGAAAGTGGGCCCGAGTCATCCAAGGCATGGCCGAAGGTGAACCTTGAAACCCGCGTGTTTACCAAATCAGCTGCCGTCGATTTGCCGATGATCGCGACGCCACTGAAACTCAAACTCTCTCCCAGTGCACAGCCACAAGCGGACCCGAAAACCAATCAAGCCCTTGTCATCAATGGTCCGTCAACCGCCGTTCAAATCGATAGCAATCTCATCAACATTGCTCCCGAGAGCCCGCTGACCTTGGAAGCCTGGTTCAAGCCGACTGCAGCGAACGATGCAGTCGGAGCGATCGCCAAGACAGAATCTTCCGAATACGCCTTCTTCTTCAATGACAACAAGATTCAATTCGATATCAACATCGAAGGCCGCTACATCTCGCCAAAAGCTCCCCTGCCCTTGCCGCTCAACAAGTGGTCACATGTCGCTGGCGTCTTTGACGGACAGCAAGCCATGCTATTTATCAACGGCAAACAGGTCGCAGCCGTCCCTGCGAAAGGACGCCGCAAAACGAACACGCTGCCGCTGTATCTTGGCGCGGATCCCAATCGCAGCGGCCAACCCAGCCGCCCATTCACCGGCTTGATTGATGAGATTCGCTTGTCGAACGTAGCTCGCTACCAAGGCGATTTCGAACCCGCCGAGCGATTCCAACGCGACAAAAACAGCGTCCTGCTACACCACTGCGATCAATCCGCAGGACCTTTCTTACTGGACGATAGTGGCAACGGAGCGCATGGCAAACTGGGCTCTGCAAGCCAGCTTCAACCCCGCTAATGCAGTCACGCTAGAACCTAGCCCAGCGTCACAACCACCCCTCAACAGGCGATACAAATTCAGTGTGTATCGCCTGTATCTTTTTTACGGGATTCCACTTTCACACAAACTGGCAAAAGATTAATTCCTGCGCTCCCTTTGCGTGACAACACCGCCATCAAGCTAGCCTTACGAACCATCCGCATGCCAAAACACCTCCCCGGAGGGAAACGTTGGCATCTAGAAATTGCAGCTTGATATAGGACACTCAGATGGACTCTTTTCCAGATATCGATACCTCGATGCTCGTGACGATCGTTGGCGTTGGCCTGATCTTCCTGGTGGTTTTCTCGCTTGCGGCGGCCGCCTGCTTGAAATGCACGATCAGCTGGATCGGCGATGAAACTCCAGGCTTGCTGGCCTGCCTCGGCTGGCTGACCGCCGCTGGTGTTGTGAGCTCGTTCATCTCTGCTGTCTTTGTGATCGGAACGAGTCCGCAAAGCGCATTGATCGCAACGCCATTGGGTTGGCTAGGCTCTGCATGGGTCTTTGGGATGGCCGGTAAATGTGGCATGCTACGCGGCTTTGGAATCTTGGTTGTCAACTCCTTGCTCACCGGTGTGACAATGTTTGGCTTGTTCATGCTGATGTTCATTCCCTTGTCAATGGTTGACCTCGGACTAGGAGATCTTTCCGCCAGCGATCTCAGTAAACTGGAAGCTTGGATGGAAACTCAGCAGGGCGGCGAAACAAGCATCGAGAACCGAACAGGACCGATCAATCAGGTTCGCTACAATCCCGCGTTTGGCCCACCAAAGGAAGACGCCACCAAACCGAACACCAGCCCCGTCTCCGCCAAGGCCAGTGACGAGGCATTCCAGTCGGTTGCCGACGCGCTTTCTGGATCAAGTCAGGCAAGCCAGCCAAGTCAGGCAGTCAAAACGAACCAAGACAGCGGAGCGAGCACACCAGAGCATGCCACGACGGCCCCTGACGACTTAAAAGAAACCGTTGCACTGCCTCGCAACATGAAGGACAATGCCGCTGGACTCCCACAGCGCGTCCAGCAGAAAAAGTCTCGGGGCGTCTCGGTGAACCCGTTCTTCAATCAGCGATAACACGATTGCCAAAACGCCGCAGCTAACTGGACGAGCGGCAAACTGGTTCGGCGACGAGACGCCGCTTCGAATGCGTTCAACTTTCTGCTCATTCAGCGGCTCGCTGTGTTATCATGCGTGGGTCCATTCCCGCCTACCGTTTTCTCTCATCGGTTGATTCTTGGTATCCACCGGCTGGTATCCACCGGCTGGTATCCACCGGCTGGTGTCCTACTGGCTGGTGTCCTACTGAGAGAGCAAAACGATCACACTCGCGATGCCGCTTATGATCTCGGCCCCAACACTCTTCCGATTAGGCGCCGCCGTGATTGCGATCGGCTGCGCCGTCTCCCAGGCTACAGCTGACACGCAGGCTACAGCTGACACGCAGGCCGCAACTGACACGCAGGCCGCAACTGACACGCAGGCGAATTTGAAAGCCGACCTGCAAACGTTTGCCACAACCATCAAGCCTGTCCTGCAAACCTTTTGCGTTGACTGCCACAGCGGTAAAACTCCCAAAGCAAACATCGCCTTGGACACGATCGACCCCGACCTCATTGATGGCAAGGATTTTGATCACTGGGAAGACATCCGTGAAGCCTTCAACACCGGCGAGATGCCACCGGAGGATCAACCTCAGCCATCCGCCGAACAGCGCCAAGCCATGGCGCGTTGGCTGGATAGTGAATTCAAGAAAGTGGCGTTGCAGGCATCCAGCAAGCCACGTGGTCGAGTGCGACGCCTGACGCGATACGAACTGCAGTATGCATTGGAGGATTTGTTACACACCTCAGTGGCCAAACAAATCGAAGCCTTACCGGAAGAAGGAGCCAGCACGAAAACTGGATTAAAAAACAGCTCACACCTGTTGATGATTAGCAGCCCTCACTTGGAAGCGTATCTCAACACCGTGATGTCGATCATCGCTGATCTGAAAGAGGTGACCGCCTATGAACCCGAACGCGTTCGCGCCGACTTGGCAAACCTGGACGTGAACCCTGCGCCGGTCTTTGTGGATGCTGGCAAGCGACAAAAACCGCCGCTTGCCAAAGTCGAGCGAACCGAGAATGGCGACATCACGATCAAAGCCGGTGGCTATTTGGATTTGAGCATTCCTGCGATTTCTCAATATCGCTTTGACATCAACCTTGCCGCTCGCTCTGATGCCAACTGCAATGCGGTCAT
The DNA here is from genome assembly GCA_007745635.1 of Stieleria bergensis. Classification (GTDB taxonomy): domain Bacteria; phylum Planctomycetota; class Planctomycetia; order Pirellulales; family Pirellulaceae; genus Stieleria; species Stieleria bergensis. The sequence continues at coordinate 1,070,933 of CP036272.1, read as the reverse complement.
TGCGATCGGCTTTCAACGTTCCGATGTTGACCCGCGTCAAGTCGTGCAGACACTCGGTCGAATCTCGATTCCTGCCAGCGAGAACATTCAAGCTCACACCCTGGTCGCGTCGCCCGAACAGCTGCCTGCGGAAATGACTCGAGCGATTGACCGTCCATTCTTCATTCGCATCACCAACGCTTCCAGGCAACCGCTGCAGCTTGACTCGTTGGAATACATTGGCAACAACAATCGAGAACTGACCGGCCTGTTGTTTCCTGAAGGCGATGCTAAAGACCAACCACTGGCACAGCAACAAATCAACCGATTTATTGAACAAGCCTTTCGCCGCCCCGCCAGCAAGCGAGAACAAGCCAAGTACCAGTCGATCCATCAGCGTTACCTCGCAGACCAATCACCTGGCGACGCACTGCTGAGCACCTATCAGGCAATCTTAACCTCACCCGCCTTCCTGTATCTTGGCATGCCTGGCAATAGCAATGAGGCGATCGAGATCAACTATCAACTTGCCGAGCGTCTAGCGTTCTTCCTCTGGTGCTCTGTCCCCGATGCTGAACTCTTAGAACTGGCGGGAACAGAACAACTGACCGATCCGAAAATCCTAGAACAGCAAGTCAAGCGTTTGCTAGCCGATGAAAAATCACGCCGATTCACTCGACAATTCACAGACCAGTGGCTGCAGACGTCACTGCTTTTCAATGTTGCAGTCGATCGCACGTACTACCCAAGGTATCGTGCGACACTCAAACCATTGATGCACCAAGAAACGATTGAATCGGTTGACGATGTGTTCCGAAGCGGTGCCAGCGCATTGGACTTCCTTGATGCCGATCACGTCTTTGTGAATCAAACCTTAGCGAACTTTTACCAAATCAAAGGTGTTCGTGGCGATCACTTTCGAAAGGTTGCCGTGCAATCGAATCACCATCGTGGCGGCCTGCTTACCCAGGGAACCTTTCTAGTTGGCAACTCGGATGGCATGAATTCACATGCGATCCTGCGTGGCGTTTGGCTTTCCTCGTTGATCTTGAATGATCCGCCCCCCGATCCGCCGGCCAACGTTCCACCCCTGGACGAAAGCATTCCCGGCTTTGAATCCATGACACTCAACCAGAAACTGTTTGCCCACCGAAACAACGCAGCCTGCAAAAGTTGCCACCAGCGCATTGATCCCTGGGGAATCCCATTCGAAAACTACGATGCCAGTGGCGCTTGGCGAGAGAAAGTGCTGATGATCACCAAGGCAAACCAAAAGGGCAAAGCCAAGCGGAAACCCACATTTGAAAAGAACTATCTACCGATCGATCGAAAATCCACATTACCAGATGGAAATTCAGTCGATGGAATCGATACACTGAAAGCGTATTTGGTCAATGAACGGCAAGCTGACTTTGCTCGTGGTTTGACCGAGCGTGTGCTTGCCTACGCTCTCTCACGTGACCTGAACTACGCTGATGATCAGCTGGTCACCGAATTAACAGCTCGTTTTACCAAGAGCGACTACTCGGTGCCGACGCTGATTCATGAAATCGTTCGCCGCCCACAGTTTTCACAAGGACTCTAAATCGATGTCACGAAAATCCTGGCACCTTTCGCGTCGAACCTTCTTGCGTGGTTCTGGCATCACGCTGGCATTGCCTTTCCTGAACGGCATGGCAGTCGGCAACGAGCAACAAGCTCTGGCGACGCTTCCCAAACGGGCTGCGTTCATCTTTTTCCCCAACGGCGTCAGCCTACCCCCGGAACGCGATCCACAGCATGAAGACTGGTACTGGTTTCCCAAAGGAGCAGGCAAGGACTATACCTTCCGCACCAGCCAGCAAGCCTTGAATCCCTTGCGTGAGAATCTCTCCGTCATCTCCGGACTGTCGCATCCCCTGAACCGCAATAGTGGCGATGCTCATGTGAATCCGACTGGTTTTCTGACGTCCAAGGAAATGATCAAAGGGCAGACGACTCATAATTCAATTTCCATCGATCAAGTCATCGCCAATCAGCATGCCGGTCAAACTCAGCTGGCATCGATGCCCTTGTCTTCCGTCGGTGGCGTTGGAAATATCAGCCGCACCTACACGCTCTCGTTTGATCAAGAAGGCAAAGGCATTCCTGCGTGGTCGAACTTGAAAGAGATCTATGAGCGCATGTATGGCGCCAGTAGCCCTGCCGCCAGAGCCCGACTGCGTGAGAAACAAAATCTGATCAACGAGATCTACGGCGACGCGAAAGACTTCCGTCGCAAGCTTGGCAAGGAAGACCAAGCCACACTGGACGAGTACCTGGCAGCCGTCGCTGGGCTGGAAAAGAAAATTGAAAACGACAAGCTGTGGGCACAGCGTTCGCAAGCCGCTGAACCGCCTGCGATGAACCTGGATCTCGACTTTACCGATGTTGAAAACTACATTCGAGCCATGTACGACTTGATGTACTTGGCCTTTAAAGCTGACATCACTCGCGTCGCCACCTACCAATTGGCCTCCGAAGGCGGGACCGCACCGACCAATAACCTTTCCAAACGCATCGGCATGAGCAAAGACCTGCATCAGCTCAGTCACTCTGCAACAAAAACAAAGGACGGGTTCAAAGACTGGGGCCTTTGGGACCAGTTTGTCGCTCGGCAACTGGCTTATTTTCTCAATCGCCTGCAAGAGACTCCCGAAGGCGACGGGTCGATGCTGGATCGCTGCTTGGTTTTTCAAGGTGCGGCAACGTCACGAGTTCACGACAACACCAACTTCCCACTGCTTCTTGCCGGCGGCAAGAAAATGGGACACAAGACGGGCCAGTTCATCCGATACGATGAAAAACAGCACAAACTCGCTAACTTGTTCGTGAGAATCGCAAATTCGATGGACACTCCGATCGACCAATTCGGGGACAGCACTAGCATGCCCATGAATGAACTGTTCGGGTAACGCTTCTTCATCATGATCCGTCAACTGGCAAACTGCACCTGCCAGTGACTCTCGGCATTCGCCCGGCTGACACGGCAACGGTTCGCCAATGTGAACGGGGCCAATGTGAACGGGGCCAATGTGAACGGGGCCAATGTGAACGGGGCCAATGTGAACTGGGCCGAGTCGCCAGTCGGGGCGCTTCGTCTGGCTGGACAGCAACGCCAGCTCCGAGGACCCTCATTTGGGTTGCCTTCTTTCTTGCCTGATTAACTGATACACTTCCGCGGACCGCCACCAACTTGCACCACACGCAACGCCACGGACCCCTTCGATGGAAGATCTTGACCTCGCACAGATTGCTGCTTATCTGCATATCACGCCTGGGCAGGCTGAGAAAATGGCTTCGCGAGGACGAATTCCTGGGCGCAAAGTCAGGGGCCAGTGGCGATTCAATGAAGCCGAGATCCATCACTGGCTCGAAGATCAAATCGGTGCCAGCGAAGATCATGAGGACCTGCAACGGGTCGAGCGAGTCGTCAAACGCATGTCCCGCGATTCTGACGAACGTGGGATTTGCGATCTTTTGCCAGTGGAGACCATCGAAGTCCCCCTTCGCGCTCGCACTCGCGGGTCCGTGATTCGCGACATGTGCAAACTGGTTTCGAAATCGGGATTGATGTGGGATGATGCGGCAATGGCCGAAGCCGTCCGGAGCCGGGAACAAATGCACCCTACCGCCCTGGACAGCGGAGTCGCCCTGCTGCACCCCAGACGCCCGCAAACCTCTATCTTGTCCGATTCGGTCCTGGGACTGGCGATCAGCTCCGCTCCCCTGCCCTTTAGTGATTCCGGGCATATGACAGATGTGTTTTTTCTAATCTGCTCTTACGACGATCAATCCCACCTTCGTATCCTGGCCAAATTAAGTCGCTTGATCAGAGGCGAAAACTTCTTGACCCACCTCCGGCAATGCCAATCCCCGGGTGAAGCTTGGCAGTGCATGAGCGACGCCGAAACGGAACTGGATGCCGACGACTAGCCCTGACCGCCCACGTTTTTGCGAAGGCCGTCAGCGGCAAGTGATAACTGAACCATGACGGATCAAAAACTGGATCACGGAACGCTGCTCTGGATCGGTGGGCGAGACCACCGCGAGTTTCGTGCAGCCTACGAATATTGCGAAGCGCGAGCAGCTCAGATCGCCTATCGCCCTCACATGCAATCTGCCATCGATCGCAGCGCGCGCGGCGTGCGACTGATCGTGCTCTGCCGCCAAAATGATTCCAGCGCGGCGCAGTATGCGATGCGCAAAATTCTTCGCCGCCACCGAACGGCCCAAGCAGTGGCCATTCGCGGCTCTCTTGAGATCGCCAGCGGACGACGGCCCTACCAAAATCTCAATGAACCCTTGCTGCCAGAATGGACTGACCTGCCCACCATTGAGTTTCACCAATGGGATGTCCAACTGCCACAAAGGCTACGACGCTGTGGCTGGGAAGAAATGCCGGCGGAACCCGCTACATCCATTGCAGTGATTGCAGCCAATGCAATGGCTCAGCAAACCTTGCTTTCAGTGGCGTCGCTGCATCAAGTGCCAACGGCTGCGTTTCGCAGTGCCCAGCAAGCGCAACTCGCTGGTTTCGATCAGATCTGGTGGGACGAAACCGCCACCGCTGGCAAACCCTGGGGAGCGTTGTTGCAATCAGCGCCCTCCGCAACGCATCGTCACACCTGGATCACATCCGATCAATCCCTGGATCATCACCAACTGGCCAAAGCGGCTGGAGTTGAAAACATCGTCATCAAACCGGGAAGCGTCGCACGCCTGTTGCCCAACAAGCTTCAGCGGCAAGCTGAACCACTTGAACAAGCAACGACCAACAACAGGACATGGCCAGCGGCCGCTCGTCAAGCGGCGTAAACAGATGGCGATTGTTCGCTGAGAAGGCGATGTAACGCTTGACCCTGGCGAACGCCAAAACGGCTGATGGGAAGCGTTGACCATTCGTTGACTGAACTCTCCCTCTGGCGGGAAAATCGAGCCTAAGCGAGGTGAGGGTGAAGTGGTTGGCAACGCCAACCGCAGGCCGCCACAACAAAACCCTCCCCGGCCGGCCATTGAAACAATCAGTGCTCTCGCCTTGCAAATCGGCAGACTCACCAGCGCGCTACCACCGCCAACCGGCCGACCGCTCCCGCAAGCGGGAGCGGCTGTGTTAGATGTCAAGCGTTTTGTGGATTTTCCCATGTTGTATTTGTTTTGACCATTGTGTTGAGTGTGATGAGGATTTTGCGCATGCATGCGGCAATAACGACCTTTGGAGGCTTGCCTTGTTCGGT
>CP036272.1:957341-1065232 GCA_007745635.1 Stieleria bergensis | reverse complement strand
TCTGCCGTCGGCCGCAGTTGCTTTAGCCTCTTCGCTACGCTCAGAGGCTAAAGCAACTGCATCTGTAGTGTCCAACGAAACACCACTAGAATGTAACATACAAGGGTGTTGCTGAAAGAATTCGTTGACTGAACTCTCCCGCTGACGAGAGAGTGTTGCTGCAAGAACCGTGGCGACGCCAAAATGGCTGCTGGGGCCCGTGCTAACGGCCGGTCTGTTTCCATCTGATCGCGATTAAACCGGCGGCTTATTTCTCATCTGCCTCGGTGGCGTTGGCGGCCTCTTCGGCCTCCGCCAGAGCCTTGGCTTCCTTCAACTTTTTCTTACGCTCCGCGCGAGCCTCTTCCAGCCCCTTGGGATTGATGACCAATGTCTCGGCGGTTGGCTTTTGCAATTGATCTGCGGGCGTGGGATTTGGATCATCGGTTGGCTGAGGGACAGGGACCATGATCATTCGGATTGGAGTGTATCGCTCTGGGATCTGCTTGGACATGGGTTCAAACTGCAACAGATCCGTCTCCGCACTACTGGCCATGCTAATGTCCAGCATCGCGCTGGCAAAGTTTGAGACACAAATCATATCACCTGAATCAGCTAGGTAGCGTTCCTTGCCGGAATCTGGATCTTTCCAAAAGCCACTGCCGGCAAAAACCCACTCGGCGTCCAGTGCTTTTTGAGTCTTGGAATCCAGGACCCACTGCCTCGCATCCACGACTTGGAATGCGCCATCCTGATCGTACCAGCAGACCCAAATGCGGATGACTTGACCCGTTGGCGATTCAAACTGAGGTCGAAACTTAGCCGGTGTTCCAGGATTCGCGTCCGCAGCCAAGAGGGCCGCGTGCACATAACTGGGACGGGCCAGGACAGCAACCAACGATTCATGTTCCTTGGTGCCAACCGGGCAGGCAAACATCTCCAACGCACCTTCACGCAGTGCGACATAGCCGTCGACATAGACGCGGTGCTTGCCGGGGTCGACCCAAAGCCGACTGGTGCGTGACAAAGGCTTGGCACCAGCAGGCGGCATGAACGCTTTGGCAGCAATCTCATCGGGCGTCGGATCTTCGCTTTCCCAAGCGTAAATGATCTTGTTTGGTTGCCCGATACTGTTATCGCTTTCCTCTAACTTGCCATTGTCGGTGGTGTCCTCTGGTTGGGGCATCGACAATCCAGGCTTATCGGGTTCGTCTGCCTCAGGCGTCTCTGGCTTGTTTAGATCGGCCATGGTGGAATTGGTCTCGTTAGGATCCGATAAGGTGATCGGGCTGTCCTTGTCCTCAGCTGCTGGCATGTCAGCCGCAGTGTCAGTCGCCGCAGTGTCAGTCGCCGCAGTGTCATCGGGGGGCAGATCACTTGGCACGTCCGTTTCGGTCGCCGCTTCATCGCTGTCCGTCGCCGGATCGGCTGGGCTGGTGTCGCTTGCTGCATCCGTGTCGCTTGCTGCATCAGGCGCTGTGTCTGCCGCTGTGGTTTCCTTCCCCGGCGTCGACTCTGGCTTTTCAGCTGGCTGATTACAGGCAACGAGCGGCACCAGCAAGAACGCAACCAGCAAGGGCCAACCGCTGAACCGAGCGTGTGACATTCTGGTGGGCGACTTCGTGATGCGCGTCAAGTGATTCAATTCGACCTTGCTCATGGCCATGCATTCCCAATCCAGAGGTGATGTTCCAACACAATTCGCTGCCAAACAGCGTTGCGAGCTTGCATTGTCTAATAAATTGAAGTTCCTGTACACGACAATCCTGCTGTCATCGCAAGGGTTTTGGCTCATTTCCGGTCCTGTTTTCGCGACACTCAAGCGGTCGAAATCCACTGACGTTGAGGGAAACCAAACGACCCAGGGAACTTGGCAAAGCTATTCTTTTTCGGCATGATGCGTTAACCTTGCCAGCAGATGCTTGCGTGATGAACCCACCCCCTGTACTCAACCCACTGCCTGCCCGACTGAACTGATGAGCACCACTCGATGAGCACACCCTGGGAAAAGCTGATTCAACAAATTCAGATTGAGGTGCAATCAACGGGAGCTCGGCAAATTTTCGGCTCGGCGACTCAGGGTGCGGCAGCCTACCACTGGGGCACTTCGCTAGCCACCGCAGCATCGAATGCGTCGCTTGCGATGCCAGAGACAAGCCAGGCCCTCCCCAGTGATGCAGCCTTGAGCGGCCCTGAATTCGCAGTCTTAGCAAAACTAGCCTGTGACCAGACGCTTGACGAAGCGGAACGGCCGATTGATTTGGCGGCTCAGTTGCTCGAGTCTTTCCGACAAGCCGAATGGTCGAACTCGCCTCGATCGTCATGGCAACCACTGATCATGCACGTCGTCTTGGCCGGTGCGCTGGCTCAGCTAACCGACACCGAACAGGGACACTGGTGGGACTTGCTTGGCCTCTGCCATGAATGCGTCGAACAAACCCATGACCGCACTGACCACCCAGTGGATCGGCTGATTGGCGTCGGCGAGTTAGGGCTGACCTTGTCATGGCGACTCTCAGCCAGCCCCAGTTGCCAACGCCTACGTGCTGTAAGCATCGCAGTGATCACAGAGGCCTGTGATCACTGGGACCAACTGGTCACAGAAACAATTGCGCAGCCACATGAACTGCGATTGGTGCTGGCCTCGCTGTTGCGATGCCGCATGATTGCACAGGCACTCAACCTGACTGTCCAAAACCAACGGTTTGCCGATTGCCTCACTCCCGCACTGATTGAATTGTCAACCTGGGCAGCTGCATTAACGGGACAGGATGGCCGGCAAGCCTTCTACACCGGCGACAAGCTGACCGAAGATTCAGGCGCCAACGGACTGTTGATTCAGGCTGCTAATCTGGAACCGGAATCTCTGCTGCCGGCAATGCGTGCCTCATGCGGGCAAAGCAAGACCGGGGGAAAACTCGCCTGGCAGGTCAGTTTGCCGGAGTCAATGCTGCATGACGAGCACGCCAAGATCGCCTGCATGCTGCCTGAGTGGGATGTCCGTCGCGGCCGCTGCATTGTGCGTTATCGGGAACCGCAAACGCAGTGGGAATTGTCAGCAGGCAAGCGAGCGGTCTTTACTGGCGCCATTGAAACTCAGGTGATCATCGACGGCCAGCCGATGCAACTGGACCAGGACTGGGAAGCGACTTGCGAGTACAGCGATGACGACGTGCACTACCTCGAGATCGAGCAACCTCTGGGTGCAGACCACTTGCTGCAGCGGCAGTTTTGCCTGATTCGGGAAGAACAAGCCATCTATTTTGCCGATGCAATCGTGCATGCCGATCCGTCGCCAGCTGGTACATGTGATGCAGAGCGAAGCAAGATCGAGTACCAAACGCGGATCCCGCTGGCTCCTGAGATGTCCTGTCGATTCGATCCCGACACGACAGATGGACTGATCGGGACTTGGTCCGCAGCACCAACTCAGAAGGATGCCACCTTTCGCCCTCGCGCCTTGCTGTTGCCACTGTTTGCCGATGAGTGGCGACAGAGCTTTTCCAATGCTCCGGTCACCGGCACGATCCAACAGACCGAAGACGAGCACTTGCTGATTCAGTCAACCGGCCAAGGACAATTGTACACACCACTGTGGATCGACATGCGGCGAAAACGGTTTACCAAAGCGCGAACGTGGCGGCAACTGGATGTCTGCTACCAACTGGCGAGCGTTGGACCTGATCAAGCTGCAGGATTCCGAGTACAAATTGGTAAACAGCACTGGATCATGTATCGATCAATGGGCGAGGCTGTGCCGCGAACGTTTTTTGGTAAACAGATGATCGCGGACTTCTACCTGGCTCGCTTCAATCCGCGCGAGCGTTCCTATGAAGATCTAGTGACCGTTGATGACAGCTGACATTCTCCTTTACGGCCTGTTCTAAAATGACTTCGCAATCTCAGTCGCTTCAGCAGATCACTGATAATTGGCAACACGTTTCAGCAAACGTGAAGGCGGCCGCAAAAGCTGCTGGCCGTGACCCAGAATCCGTCACCCTTGTTGGCGTGACCAAGTATGTGGATGCCAGCTTAGCGGGTGACCTAGTGACTGCTGGATGCCATGACCTGGGTGAAAACCGGCCCCAGATGCTCTGGTCCAAAGCAGAAAGCCTTGCCGAATTGGGGCCAATCACCTGGCACATGATCGGCCACGTGCAAACCAACAAACTGCGCCGCATGCTGCGTTATCGCCCGTTGATTCACTCGGTGGATAGCCCGCGTCTGCTAGAAGCGATTGAACAAGAGTCCGAACATCAACAGTGCACGACCGATGTTCTGCTGGAAGTCAACATCAGTGGCGATGCCGCCAAAACGGGCTTGGCTCCCGAGACCGTCAAGGAACTGCTGAAGCAATCGCAGAGCCAATCGGTTCGCGTGATGGGACTGATGGCGATGTCAGGCCTGGGCAGCGACCAAAACGCCGCGTTGCAACAGTTTCAACAGGTCGCCCAGTTACGCGACGACCTGCAGCAGTCCACCGGGATTGAACTTCCCGAGCTATCGATGGGAATGAGTGGCGATTACGAGCAAGCGATTCAAGCCGGCGCAACGTTGGTGCGAATCGGATCGGCATTGTTTGCAGGATTGCTGGACCGCTAGCAATGTGCAAAAGCGGCATCCTGCAGTGGCTTGCAACAGCTGCCCGAGACTTGCGTTAGACAACACCGCGCTGTTCAGACGACCACACGTGTTCTACTTGCCGCCTGCAACTGGCTTGCCATTCCAACTCACTATCCCTTGGCAAACGCTCGTTTCAGTTCATCCAGCCCCGTTAAACCGCGAGCCACGGCCAAGACAGCTTCGGTCTGCACGTTGTGAAACCCTTCCGCTTTGGCGATGGCGGCCAGCTGTGCCAAGTTCTGTGTCTTGGTGATCGCATCACGGAGTTGCGGCCCGGGGAGCAGCAGCTCAAAGATTCCGACACGTCCCAGATAGCCTCTACCATGACAAATGTGACAGGGAGCGATCGGTGCGGGACGACCGTTCTCGTCCACTTGCTGCTCAATGGGTGGCGGCACAAAGGGCTGATACAGCATCGCCACGCGGCCTTGTGGAATGCCCAACTGATGCAACAACTGAGGCGTGGGCTGAAAGCCCATTTTGCAGTTATCGCAAAGCCGCCGCACCAAACGCTGGCCGAGCACGCAACTGATATTCTGAGCAATCTCCTGGCGCTGCTCGGGATAGGTTGCAATCAGTCGCACCAATCCTTCGATGGCGCTACTGGCAGCGGTTCGAGTGACAACCATCTTGTCGTCTTTGTCCAGCATGCTTAACGCCAGATCCATCGCATCAGCTGGAACCGGCTCGGGAAAGACAAACACATCAGGTTCTTTTAGAATCGATTTTCGCAACGATTCCCTGGCGTCGATCCCAGTATCACCTCCGAACAAGTTCGGATTGATGTTAATGATTTCTGGCTCTGGGTTGGCCTGATCTTCAAAGGACTGGAAGTCGCGCATCAACCGGTCTGCCGCGTTCATGCAAACGTTCCAGGTCGTCGTCAAACCTTCGCTCTTAGGCGCGGTGATCAGAATCACCTTGCCTTCATCATTCAATTGCTGCTTGAAGGAAGCGACCATTTTTTCCCGCATGCCGATGTCTTCCAACTTCTCGAACGGGACTTTCAGCGGATCCAGCCGAAGCAAGGCTCGCTCGCCGGTCGGCACACCCTGGGACTGCAGAATCAAATCGTATTTTTCCTTGCCCAACTTCACGCCCAATTTGCCCGTCTGTGCACTACGTCGATCGGCAGGATTCAACAGACAAAGCATTTTCAACGCATACAACATCGCGTCGCCAGTCTCGCGATCATAGGGCGGAATCTGCTCCCACTGGCCATCGACCATGTAACGAATGCTGCAGCCAGCGGCGGTGAAATCCATCAGCACCTGAGTGGCTCGAAACTGCAACGCATGTCCCAACTGCCCAGCGGCGATGAAATAGCCAGCCCCCTGACGAGCGCTCACCAAAAGCGCCTGCGATTGACTGGAATCACTGGCCTTAGGACTGAATTCGACCGGTGCAACGGTTTGCCAAAGTTGTTGTGGTTCGTCTGCTTGCTTGGCCATTTTGGAAATCTAAAAAACGGTATGGAACGATGCTGCAGGCACCGATCATTTAACGGGAAGTCCCGGCGACCAGTCGCTGACCGGCAAGGTCAGCTGTTGAACGAAGTCGCTGGACAATTTTGGAAGAAACAGCTCGCCTCAAACCGGCGGGCCAGAAAACAAAACAACCTAAAGAATCCCAGGAGCCTTCACATCGATCCCCTTGAGGGCCATCTTCAGAGCGTCCTTGTTCGGAGCGACGGCGAACGCGGTGGGACGATCAATCAATTCATCATCGATCAACCCCTTAAGGCTCATCGTAAAATCTTGCATGCCGTCTTCAGCACCAATTCGAATCGCATCGGGCAGCTTTTCGTCCGAGCCTTCCAGGACCAACTTTCGAATCGTTGGATTAAAGGTCATCACTTCACAAGTCGGCACACGCGAGACACCGGGCTTGATGCTACGCAACAGTTTTTGAGCCACGATGCCCTTCATGTTGAATGCAATCGCACTGCGGATCGCTCCGTGCATTTCTTCAGGGAACAAGTCCAAGATTCGTCCGATCGTGGTCGAAGCACTGGAGGCGTGAATGGTGCCAAACACCAAGTGCCCCGTTTCCGCTGCGTGGATCGCAGTCATGAAGGTCTCTTCGTCACGCAGCTCGCCAACTAGAATGATATCGGGATCTTCCCGAACAGCATGCTTCATCCCGATGTTAAAGTCCTTAACATCCTGTCCCATTTCACGTTGATTGATCAAGCACTTATCTTCAGTGAAGATAAATTCGATCGGATCTTCCAGCGTCAAAATGTGCTTTCGATAGATCGAGTTGATGTAGTTCAACATCGACCCAATGGTTGTACTTTTTCCTGACCCCGTCACACCCGCCAGCAGGACCATGCCTTGGTCATAGTGACACAATTTTTCAATCGAGTCAGGCAGGAAGAGGCCACGGAAGTCAGGAATGAAGTTATTGATCCGACGAGCGACCAGCCCGATGCTACCGAGGGCGGTCAACATGTTGATTCGGAACCGCCAATTCACACCGTCGACTTGGCATAGATAGGCGAAGTCAGCACCGCCTTCCTCTTCGAAGATTCGCAGGTTTCGCTCGTCCATCATGGGCAGCAGCAGATCTACCATCTCCTCGGCGTCGATGGGAGGTCGGTTCAAGGCCTTTAGCTCGCCACCCACTCGCACCATCGGCGGCTGACCGACCTTGAGGTGCAAGTCACTGCCTTCGAGCTTGACCAAGGCTCGGAAAATCTTATCCACCTCCAATTCCTGACGTTTTTTCAACAGGCTGCGTCGCAATCGATCAGCAATCGATTGCGCGGTGGTGGAGCGTGGTGTGGAGGCAGCAGCTGGCTTTGCGTTGGAATGAGCCATGGTGTTTTCTTAAATGAACGTGGTCGCCGTCAGGCCGAGATGATTGGAACGAGACAGTCGGTGAGAACGAATCGTCGCAGAAGCGACCTGAAAAGTGAAGTCAGAAGAGCGAATCTTGAAATGACAAGATTTTAGGATCAGGCAAGGTCTCTGCCGAGTCAATCACCTGCTCCATTGGCGAATATTGTAGATCAACACCGTCATCTCTCAACGGACTCTTGCCCCCCGAACTCAATGCTTTGACAAAGATTGCCGCCCATTGGCCTGAAAAACCGATCGTTTTGGCGGCAAAATGCCTCCGTCTGAAACCAGCACGCCAACCAGACGGCGTCGATCACGTCATTAGGCGTCAAGCGGCTTTCGAGGGGACCGTTGTGTTGACCAGGGTGGCATCCCCAAATCGGCAGGTGCTGGTGGGGGAACTGGCTGGCTGTGTGGCGGACTGGGGGCTTTTCTGGCCGGCCTAGCAGTGAGGACTGGCTGAGGTTTTCAGCAAGACGCCCCACGCTCGGCCGTCCCTATTGACTCATTCGGCACAGCTTCACGAGTGACTGAGCTGAGCCTTGGAATTCGCTGAGCGACGTTGATTTTCGGTCTACTCTGTTGCAGATGTCGGCGTTTGGACACACAATATCGGCTTTGATACTCCCTCCCCTCGATCATTTTCTTTGGAGACCTCCATGGCGCGTCCCGTCACGTTATTTACCGGGCAGTGGGCAGATTTACCCTTCACCGAGATGGTGGCCAAAACCAAGAGTTTTGGCTATGACGGCATCGAACTGGCGTGCTGGGGCGACCACTTCGAAGTTGACAAAGCCATCGCCGAAGCGGACTACTGCGACAACAAACGTCAAGCGTTGGATGACGCGGGGCTGCAATGCCACGCCATCAGTGCTCACTTGGCTGGGCAAGCTGTTTTGGACAACATCGACGAACGCCATCAAGCCATCCTGCCCGATTATGTGTGGGGCGATGGTGATCCAGCGGGCGTCAATCAGCGTGCGATCGAGGAACTGAAACAAACCGCTCGCGCGGCTCAGAAGTTTGGCGTCGAAGTTGTCAACGGATTCACTGGCAGCAGCATTTGGCATTTGCTGTATTCCTTTCCACCGGTTCCACCGTCGATGATTGACGCTGGATTTGACTTGTTCGCTGAGCGATTCAATCCGATCATGGACGTGTATGGCGAATGTGGCGTGCGGTTTGCTTTGGAAGTTCACCCGACTGAGATCGCGTTTGACATCTACACCGCTGAGCGTGCTTTGGAAGCATTGGACAACCGTCCCGAATTTGGATTTAACTTCGACCCCAGCCACTTGATCTGGCAGGGCATTGATCCGGTGAAGTTCATCCGTCGCTTCCCCGACCGCATTTACCACGTGCACATCAAGGATGCGATCGTGACTCTCGATGGTGCCACCGGCATCAACTGCAGCCACCTGAACTTTGGCGACGCTCGTCGTGGTTGGGACTTCCGCAGTCCCGGACGTGGTGGCGTGAACTTTGAAGAGATCATTCGAGCACTGAACGAGATCGACTACCAAGGTCCTCTCTCGATCGAATGGGAAGACAGTGGCATGGAACGCGAGTACGGCGCTGCCGAAGCGTGCGAGTTCACCAAGAAGCTGGACTTTTCGCCCAGCAACCGTGCCTTTGATGCCGCGTTCGACGAAGCGAACGACTGATTTTTGAACTTATTTGCTCCCTCGCCTTACTTCATTAGAGCCCTATGATTTCCATCACTGTCAATGGTCGCGATGTCAACATCGAACACCCGATGTCGGTGCGTGAACTGCTAGAGACGGTGGAAGTGCCACCGAACTACCTGGCCGTCGAGGTCAATGCGGAAGTGGTGGCTCGCGAAGCGTATGGCGAGCAAATGGTCAACGAAGGTGACGACGTCGAGGTCGTCACCTTGGTCGGTGGTGGTTGACGCTTGGAGCTGCCGCCGCTTTAGTTGCCGTGACTTGAAGCGGCAGAGCTGGATGACAGCTGTTCGATCTTCAGCATTGTGACTACAACAAAGCAGCTCCATCCAGACATCACCACAACATCTTGCAGCGACAACCATGACGCAATCTGAGGCACCTCTCGTCGTTGGCGGGCATACGCTAGCCAGTCGTTTGATCGTCGGCACTGGTCGCTATGACACGATGCAGCAAATGCGTGACTCGCTGGACGCCAGTGGAGCCGATTGTGTGACAGTGGCTGTTCGTCGTGAGCGTTTGTACGAGCGTGGCGGCCAGAACATCCTGGACTTTATCGACCTGGATCGCTACACCCTGCTGCCCAACACCGCGGGTTGCTACACCGCGGCCGATGCGATCCGGGCCGCCAAACTGGGGCGTGAAATCTTGCGAACCCTTGGCAACCCTGGTGCCGATTGGGTGAAGCTGGAAGTGCTTGGCGACAGCAAAACGTTGCTGCCCGATCCCACTGAAACCGTCACTGCTTGCCGGGCCTTGGCCGACGATGGCTTTCAAGTGCTGTGCTATACCAGTGACTGTCCCGTGACCGCACAGCGACTGAAAGCTGCTGGAGCTGCCAGCGTGATGCCAGCTGGAAGCCCCATTGGTAGCGGCCAAGGATTGCTGAACCCCAACAACCTGCAAATCATTCTGGAATACCTGAAAAACGATGATCCAGATTATCCAGTGATCATTGATGCCGGCGTTGGCACGGCTAGCGATGTGGCGCAGGCGTTCGAACTTGGTGGCGATGCCGTCTTGCTAAACACCGCGATCGCGCACGCGCGTGATCCAATTCAAATGGCACGTGCAATGAAACACGCAGCAATAGCGGGACGCGATGCCTATCTTGCCGGTCGCATTCCGAAGCGACTTTACGGGACCGCCTCTAGCCCCAGCGAAGGTGTGATCAGCACGCGCCCCTATGGAAGCGAAGCCTAAACACTGCGTGGTTGCAGTGGCAGACGCGACCGGGACGAAGCAGCTTGGACGTGACTTATGCGCGCGAGGGTGATCGCTTTTCAGCCATCGTCTTGGTCCTCGTCTTCCTTCGACTTCCCCAAAGGCTCAAAGTGAACGACGCTTTGAATGCCACGGGCGAGCCGACCAAGAAGCGTGAAGTAGACGAAAAAGACGGCCACGATGAGGCAGCCAAAAACCGCCATTCCGAACGAGGTGCCGCTAAGGTAAACCAACAATCCGATGGTCACCAACAGCATGAAAGCTGAAAGCAGATAGAACGTGCCCCAGTCCTCGCCGCGATGATTGATGGACTTGATCACCGTTGGTGACACGATGCCAGTCATGCTTTGAGCGTCAAGCATCGACAGCAGAACGATGGGAAACATAGAAAACATTGCCGCTAAGCTGAGCCCTAAGACCAGCGTGTTGCTGAATCCAAACAGGAATGCCAGCAGTCCAATCGGCGCCACGGTGACAGCCATCGCGCTCAACACCGCCCCCATCGTATCGAACCACTCGGATGGATCCATGGTCGGCCATTCATCAATCTGATCGTGCCCATTGGCGGTGGCCATCATAATGGCAAAGGATGCGACCAGGACGATCACCAAAATGACGAAAATGATTGGCAACGTGAACACCGTGATCAGCCAATGAATGGAGGTGGCGAGAAACGTGAACGCTCCCATCATCGCCCCCAGAAGGATCAAGTGTGCGATGACGCCTGGGTCTTTCATCCGTATGCCGATGGAGTGCATCCAGCCACCTTCAGGGTCTTCGTCAGCGGAGAGACTGACGAACTTGGTGCTTTCCGGCTTGGCGGCCTCCTCGAGGAGTTGGTCAGCATTCTTGACCCAGGGGTCATTCTCCGCGCCCCGACTGATCTGCGACTCAGGTGCCAGCGCGAACGATTCAAGTTCACTCGGCGAGGTTTCCTTTGCTTGCTTGATCGGCGGGGGCTTGGGGATTGTCAGGTCGCTGTGACAGTCACTGCAGCGCAGTTTGTCCCCTTCATTGGCGCGTTTGGCGGTGATTCGAGAATCACAAACGGGGCAAGAAAAAGTGAAATGCACTTCAGCCTGCGGACTGATCGCGGTCGGCGGTTCAGCGGAAGTCGATGGCAGCGAAGGAGAGGCGAAAGCTTCATCAAGCAATGGATCAGCTACCGGGGAGTTGACGGGTGTTGATCGCGGCGAAGCCACCTTGGGCGAGTCAGGCAAGGCTTGCAGTTGAATGTCATCAAGGTCAAATGGGTCCGCGCCAGTCTCTTCAGCAGTTGCCGAAGCCCAATCGCCAGACCCCTGAGCGGGGGACTCGACAGGCATAATGGGATCGATGGGCGGCAGATCGGCGAAGAGATTTGGTTCGCCGGGATTAGCGCCGAAAAGCAGAGGGGTGGGGGTATTTACGGCGGCCGCTGGAGAAGGATCCGTGATTGGCAGTTCGGCGTGTCGATCAGCCAACGCATGCTCACCCTGGGAGACAGACCCCGGCCTGGTGTCAGGATGCGAACCCTGGGGGCCGGTGGCAAGCGGCGCATTCTGGGAGAATTCATTTCCCATGGGGCCAGACCCCTCACCGCTTCCGTCATTTCCCGTGGGGCCAGACCCCTCACCGCTTCCAGATCCGGCGGGGACAGTCCCCGGTTTTGCGTCAGAATGCGAAGGCTGGGAGCCGGTGGCAAGCGACACATTCTGGGAGGAGACATTCCCCGTGGGGCCAGACCCCTCACCGCTTCCAGATCCGGCGGGGACAGTCCTCGGTTTTGCGGTCCCAGACCCCTCATCGCCTGTCCCTGGATCAGATTCGAAAATCAACCAGCCTTCATCATCCCCAGCACCATCCGCCCCAGATCCACCGGGGACAGTCCCCGGTCTTGCGTCAGAATGCGAAGGCTGGGAGTCGGTGGTAAGCGGCGAACTCTGGGAGGAGTCATTCCCCGTGGGGCCAGCCCCCTCATCGCTTCCAGATCCGGCGGGGACAGTCCCCGGTTTTGCGTCAGAATGCGAAAGCTGGGAGCCGGTGGTAAGCGGCGAACTCTGGGAGGAGTCATTCCCCGTGGGGCCAGACCCCTCATCGCTTCCCGACCTCGGTTTTGCGGTCCCAGACCCCTTATCGCCTGTCCCTGGATCAGATTCGAAAATCAACCAGTCTTCATCATCCCCAGCACCATCCGCCCCAGATCCACCGGGGACAGTCCCCGGTTTTGCGTCAGAATGCGAAGGCTGAGAATCGGTGGTAAGCGGCGAACTCTGGGAGAAGGCATTCCCCGTGGGGCCAGACCCCTCATCGCTTCCAAATCCGGCGGGGACAGTCCCCGGCTTTGCGTCAGAATGCGAAGGCTGGGAGTCGGTGGCAAGTGGCGAACTCTGGGAGGAGTCATTCCCCGTGGGGCCAGACCCCTCATCGCTTGACCCCTCATCGCTTCCAAATCCGGCGGGGACAGCCCCCGGTTTTGCGTCAGAATGGGAAGACTGGGAGCCGGTGGTAAGCGGCGAACCCTGGGGGAAGTTACTCCCCGTGGGGCCAGACCCCTGTTGAGATTTCAGCTTCGATTCGGTGGGGATAGCCCCCTTGGAATCCGATGCGGTGGAATCCGACGCGGATGGCGGGATTTGATCCGACCGCGGGCCAATCTCAAGATCGTCCAGAATCAACCAGTCGTCATCATCCCCTGCCGAGCCTGACGGCGGACCGCCTGCACCTAGCCGACTGGGCGCTAAAAAACTTTGCTGACACTTGGGGCACTGAACACGCGCCCCCGCCTGAGACACCGACACGCTCACTCGAACGAAACACTTCGGACAGGAAACAACTTGTGACATGCAATCGCCGTAAGGATGCTAATGAACGCTGCCGGATGAACAGACAAGGAATCAACGCGGTACGAAAAGTTCGGACTGGCCGAAAAACGAACGAGGCACCGTGTCGGTCACCGCTTCCCATTATGGCAGACTCTGGCGACATCGCTAGCAATCCATCTCTTAATCGGCCGGCAACCGCAGCGCCGCAAAGAAGTTCAGCTGCGGCAATCGATGCCAATCGACAACCCAAGTCACTAGACTGGCCAATCAACCCAAGGACCTCGCGGCCCTGACGACACCGCAACGTTCGTCGAACTTGCATGGAGGCAGATTAGCCATGCCAAATCAGGCAAGAAATGCCTAAGAAATGCTCGGAATTGGCCCGAAAACTAACAGAATTGACGCCTCAGCGTCAACCGAAATCCACTGCCCTGCCCGCTCGACAATTTGGAGCGGGAACGCTTTCCCCGTCGGCAGCCTATCGCTTCAGAATGAGCTGACGCACTGCTCGGAACGCTGACTTCTGTTTCTTACGCACTTCGATTCGATCTCCAGGCCGCAAACCGTAATCGGTGGTTGGAACGACTTTCCCATTGGAAAAGTCGACAGCCATCCGAACACCCTCAATGGCCCCGGGTGCCTTACGGAACAGGGCGACGTCCAGCATGCCCAAACGATTTTGAACACCCGTTTCCCGCAACAATTCGCTGACGAAGACGCTGCGTCCATCATCTGGCAGGGGCAACAAACGAAATGGAACCTCATCACCGTGAATCTGCAGCACGATGGAGTTCTGTGCCTCCGCCTGCTGAATCTTGGCATATGACTCCATCGACATCGATTCGCTGGTTGCCATTGACGGTGTCAACATGGCTCCATCGACATGCCGAAATGGCGACGTTTGAGCAGCTGTCTTGGGAAAAAGAATGTCATCGCTTGGCAAGATGTCTTGCATCGCAGGCAGCGTTAAATCGCCACTCGCTCCGGGCGTTTTCTCGACCAAGGACTGACAACCGGTGGACAAACAGAACAATCCGACCAGCAAGCCAGTCGCTGCCTGAGCGTGCAGGCGAAAACCACAAGCCGCGCGGGCAGCTGAATGTGGTGAAAAACTAAGCCAAGTCCATTTGGGTGTCCGAAACATCTCTTTTTCGCTCGGTGGGGAGGTACCGGAGGCTCGCTGATTCCGATTAGGAGCCCTAGGAAACCTTTTCGGGAGTCGGGTCAACAAACTTAAACCGATTCGCCAGATTTCCTAAAGAAAGATCTCATCGAGAATGCCCACAATTAGTTCTTCCGTGTTCGCCCCTTGGTTTGTATAGTCTTGGACCCTTCGCGCCGCGTTTTTGGCCCCGCCCTCGAAAAACACCCCAAACGGTGGTAAGCGAGCCAGAAACAAGAGCGTTCAATGAGCGAAGGCTAGAATCGAACAATATTACATCCAAGAATCAACTGATGTAGGAGCCCCGCAATTGTGCAGGCGGGGATGGTGCGATGGCACGTCAATGTGAAGTATGTCAAAAGAAGGTCCAAATGGGCAACCGCGTTGAAACTCGTGGTAAAGCCAAGTATTTGGGCGGCGTTGGTACCAAAATCACTGGTATCAGTCGTCGCAAGTTCGTGCCAAACCTGCAAAAGGTTCACGTCACCACTCCGGAAGGCGAAAACAAAACCATGCGAGTTTGCGTTCAGTGCATCCGCAGCGGAGCCATTCGCAAGACGGTCAAGATCAAGCCATTTGACGTTTCCGGCGCCAAATAAGTGACGGCCAGCGTCGTAAAGACGCCGGCTTGCTATCCCATCAGGCCATCGCGGAATTGATGGCGAAAAGGAATCCACTATGGCTCTGTCCACCGATGATGTGAAGAAACTCGCGCTGCTAGCGCGATTGGACATCTCGGATCTGCCGGTTGATCACCTGGCAGGCCAACTGGAAAGCATCCTGGACTTCGTACACCAGCTTTCTGAACTGGACACCGAAGACGTGGAGCCGATGACCACTGCGCTGGATGTCGACAACCGCTGGCGTCGTGACGAGGTCCTTCCAAGCCTTGATCGCCAAGACGTGCTGGCCAACGCACCCGCTGCGGACGACGAGTGCTTTCGCGTCCCTCCTGTTTTGGGCTAACCTGCTTTCCTGGGCTAACCTGCTTTCCTGGGCCAACCTGCTTTCCTGGGCTAACCTGCTTTCCTGGGCTAACCTGCTTTCGCGGGGCAGGCCTCATCGGTTGTTCGACCGATGAATCGCACCACCGCCCACAGGGCCACGCTGCCCAGCAACAAGAGCAACCAAGGTGAGACACCAAAGGCTGCTGGCACGGTCCCAAGCACAATACTAATCGCAGCCACCGTCAGTGCGTACGGTGCTTGAGTTCGCACATGCGCCACGTGATCGCAACCACTGGCGCGACTGCTAAGCACGGTGGTGTCGCTGATCGGCGAGCAATGATCACCAAAGATCGCTCCGGCCAAAACACTGCCCGCAGTCGCAACACAGATTGCACCGCTGGGATCTAATCCGGCACCTGCGACTTGCTGCATCTGAATTGCCAAACTCACCGAAAGCGGCGTCAAGATCGCCATGGTGCCCCAACTGGTTCCCGTCGAAAACGCCACCAAACCGGCGACCACGAAAACCACGCTCGGCAATAAAGTCGCATTGAGACTTTCATTCAAAAGAGAGGCCAAGTACCCGCCAGTATTCAAGAACTCTTTCTCGGTTAAATGGGACAGCGACCAAGCCAGCCACAAAATCGCCATTGCTGGCAGCATCTGGGCGGCACCACGCAAGGAACCAAATAACAACCGTTTCGCCGGACAACTCCACGCGGAAAGATGAGCCCCCAACGCGACCAACCAACCAGCACCACCACCAATCACTAACGCCAAGTAGGAATCGCATTCACCCAGCAATGCTCCGATGTAACGCAGCATTGACACCTCTTCTGACTGTGGTCCGACCTGTTGATAGCCCGTGTAAACCATGACCCCAATCACCGTCAGAATGCAAACGATCACGGGAATCAGTGTCGGCACCCAGGCCACCCCGGTTCCTTGATGAGCAATCAGTTGCTGAGGCCGCTCGGTCTGCACCACTTCGGCATAGATTTCGCCCAGCCCACGGCGCAACTCTGACGTCGACTGCGAATCGTCTGCTGAAGCCGTTGTCGATTTAAACTCCTGCTTGCCCCCATCTTGATCAGCTGGTTCATCCTGATCTGCACGACCACCAACGGCTTTTTCTTCCTCTGCTTTCATGGGCCCGTAATCGCGACCAGTGAGCGCAATTAAAAAGACCATGACCAAGGCCAGCCACGGATAGAAGCGATAGGGAATTGACTCCAAAAACAGCTGAAAACCAGCCGAAGCACCCTCCACGCCGGCATCTTTCAGCCCATCCTCCATGTACATGATTTCGGTCACAGCCCACGTGCTGATCAAGCTGAGCCCAGCAACTGGTGCCGCCGTCGAATCGACCAAGTAGGCTAACTTGCTGCGAGAAACCTTAAAGCGGTCAGTGGTTGAGCGCATCGTCCCGCCGACCAACAAGGTATTGGCATAATCATCAAAGAAGATCGCCAATCCTGATAATGCGACAAGCGACTGGGCCCCTCGGCGGCCCTTGATGCGTTTAGCCACCCCAGCGATAAACGACGCCATCGCTCCACCGATCTCAAGCACGCCAACCATCGCCCCGAGCAACAAACTAAACTGCAGCACACGCAGGTGACTTCCATCAGTGATCGTCCACTTGATGGTTTCGTAGAACGTGATCAGCGCCTGATACCACGGCTCGCCCTCTTTGACGACCAACAGACATCCCAAGGCAACTCCAGCGGTCAACGGCAAGAGCACTCGCCGCGTCGCCACTGCCAAAACGATCGCCAAAAGCGGCGGCAACAAAGACGTAAAAGTTGGTTCCATCTGCACAGCTCAGGACGAGGCAACGCGAAAAGCACCCTCAAGATGCTTCGGACACTGCGAACGTAGCGTTATCGCTGCACTGCGTCAACAAAGGGCGCTCGTGGAGAGCGAGAAAGACTGGCATCATCAACCGTGACACCCGCTTCATGCCTGCCTTCATGATTAAGAAAGGGATGATCGTCCATCGTCCCTAACAGAGCATGCAGCACAAACTCGACCCGCCCGTCTTCGTACAGGACATTGATGCCGCGATCACCATGCGGCAACAACAAGTGCGCCGACCCATTGGCTGGCAGCGTCGAAGTCAACGGCGCATCAGCTAGAATCGCAAAGTGCTGGCGGCCTTCAAATTTCGGTGCCGAATAGCCGGACGAGTTCATCACGCCAAGCGAATAAGCGAAGTCACCGCCGGAAACTCGCTGAACCCACTTCAGTTGATCAACAGTCAGTGACCGCAACTGATCGACAGTCGGCAAATCAAACGTGTCAAACGGAACCGACAGATCGGCAGCGGTCAAATCGGCGGGCACTGCTGGAACAGACTCGGCTCCAACAGCACCGTGTGATGACGGCAACGACGATTTCGGATAAGAAGCGAATTGCTGCGAGCTATCGGTCGACGGGCAATAGACTGACAAATCCGCTGGAATCAAACCACGATCTTCCAAACGCAATCGATAAACACCTGCGAAGGCTTCCGGTCCAGAATCCGCCACCGCGGGAAACTGACTTTTGGGATCACTGGACGCAAAAAGGGTCAGTGCACTGCCCAACTCTCGCAACTGATCTGCACACTGCATTCGCCGCGCTTCAAATCGACCCGCAGCTATCGCTGGCAACAACAACGCTAACAGCACCGCTAACAGCACCGCGACTGAAACCAGACCCACCACACAATCGTAGAGGTTCCAACGCTTCTGCCGAAAATCGTTCCCTCGAGATGCCACCGCATCAGCCATACGCGATGCAGGTGTGACGGAACCGGACTGAGTTTCCAGAATGGGATCTAACGCATCCAATGGATTGCCGGACAGATCATTCAATTCCGGATCTGGAGGCGCTCCGCTGGGCAATGCGTCCAAGGTGCGATCCAAAAGATCCGGTGGCGGTGGCTCAACCGCTTCGAACCCTTCGTCCAACGGTTCAAGCTGCTTCCGCAAGACCTCTAACTGACGCTGACCCTCAGGATTGTCCTTCAGCCACTGCGAAACTCGCTGCATTTCGTCCGGCTCGAGAGCGCCGAGCAAATATCCAAGCAAATCTTCGTACATGACAACTAAACAAAGCACCTAACTAGAGTGGACGAGCAACCGTCAACCGGTCAGAAAATCCGGCCGCCGAACGTTACAAAACACGCCACGAGTCGTCTCAAATGCATCTAAAAACGTCAGCAATTGCGATGTTTCAGGTGCCACTGATCCATTGTACGAAAAACCCTCCCCAAAGGTTCATCTTCCTGACCAGGATGCCATTCTTCACATTCCACGGCGCCCCCCCTGGTTCTGGTGGATGCCACCAACCATCAATAGCCTTACCGAGCCCATTGAGTTATGGTGTGACCATCACGATGGGGAAACGATTCCCGGCGACCTATCGCCCCCTGAGAATCGCTCCAATCTCACCTGCCCGTTTGCTCACCTGCCCGTTTGCTCACCTGAGCCCCCAAAACTCCCACCGCCCTGACCGAGTCAGGGCCGCAGTGGCCCCGGGGCGACGCTTGCAACCCCTTCCGCGCTCAATCCAATGCGACGCAGATTCCACAACCGACCGCCGACCCGCCCCGTTACTTTGGCAATCATTGAGGTGGCACTTCTTGCCAGCCTGGTCTTCACAGCCCACTCTTTGAAAGCAGCCGAACCGGTGTCTTATAACAAAGACGTTCGCGCGATCCTTTCCGACAACTGCTTTGCCTGCCATGGACCCGACCAAGAAACGCGCGAAGCAGACCTTCGGCTTGACCTGCCATCCAACGGCAGCCCAACAAACGCTGGTTCCATGGACAGACAAGTGGGACAGGACGTCATTGAGCGCATCTTCACGACGGATCCTGACCTACGCATGCCGCCGGCATCCGCCAATAAACCGCTAAGCAAGCGCGACCAACAGACGCTTCAGCGCTGGATCCAGCACGGTGGCAAGTATCAACGCCATTGGGCGTTTGAACCGATCAACAAGCCCCAGCCGCCCGCTGTCAGTCAAGAAAAATGGTGCCAGACGCCAATCGATCACTTCATCCTGAACAAACTACAGCAGCGAGGCCTCTCACCTGCTGAGCGCGCCGACCGAATCACATTGATTCGCCGCTTGTCCCTAGACTTGATTGGGTTACTGCCCACGCCGGACCAAGTCGATGCATTCGCAGCGGATGATTCTCCCAAGGCCTATGATCAGCTTATCGATTCCCTGTTAGCGAGCGATCATTACGGGGAACGCTGGGGAAGACACTGGCTGGACCAAGCTCGATACGCCGATTCCAACGGCTACACGTTTGATAACCCGCGCACGATGTGGCCTTATCGTGATTGGGTGATCAACGCCATCAATCAAGACATGCCGTTTGATCAATTCACGGTCGAGCAACTTGCCGGTGACTTACTGCCCGATGCCACGATCGAGCAACAGATCGCGACCGGATTTCATCGCAACACATTGATCAATGAAGAGGGCGGCACCGACGCAGAGCAATTCCGTGTTGAATCAGTGATCGACCGCACCAACACGACTGGCGAGGTTTGGCTGGGCCTAACAGTGGGCTGCGCGCAGTGCCACAACCATAAGTTTGATCCCATTAGCCAACAGGATTACTACGGCTTGTATGCCTTCTTCAATAGCACAGAGGATCGCAACAACCGAGGACCTGAAGTCACTGCGTCCAACCCCGGACAACAACGGATCAGTGAAATTGATCGCGAACTGGCGAGACTTGCACAAGAAGCCAAACTGGCAAAGCAGACTGCGGGAAAGGAAAACGAAACGCTAAAGTGGTCCGTGATCGATCCGATCCGGCAAAAGGCTGATTCGGGCGCGGACTTTAAACGGCTCGACGACCAGTCGCTGTTAGTCAGCGGTGCCAATGCAGTCGAAGAGTCCTACCATGTGACCTACCAGATTCCGGCAAGCAAAATCGCCGCGTTGCGTTTGGAAACGCTGGAACACGATTCGTTGCCCAGCAACGGCCCAGGACGCGCGGGCAACGGCAACTTTGTCCTTGCTGACGTTGTCCTGCGTGCCGCCGACGGTACTGAAATCCCCTTGAACAGCTTTGCTGTCGCCGAGCATTCCCAGTCTGGCCATCACATCTCACGAGCCGTCGACAACGATCCACACACCGGCTGGGCGATTAACGGCTCCCAAGGCAACATCGCCCGCTGGGCACACTTTACGTTGGAAACGCCCTACCAAGCTGAAAAAGCTACCGAACTCTCGTTGACCCTTCGCTTTTGGCAAGGCTCATCGCCATACAACTTGGGACGCTTTCGATTGCTGACTGCAGCCACCGTTCCCGCCAATGCCAACCTGACGAATCACAAGATTGAAGCGTTGAAGCAAGAAAAAAAGTCACTGGAGAGCAAACGCGTTCGAGCGATGGTGATGGGAGAACTTGCCAAGCCACGCCCCACACATCTGCTGATTCGCGGTGACTTCCTGCGTCCCGGAGACCCGGTCGCCCCCACATTGCCGCAGCATCTACTGTCATCAACAGCGCAAGAATCCAAGAATCGCCTGGACTTGGCAAAGTGGATCGTTGACCCCAACAATCCCTTGACTGCCCGCGTGTTCGTCAACCGAGTTTGGCAACAGTACTTCGGCAAAGGTCTGGTCGAAACCGTCGAGGACTTCGGCTCACAGGGCACCGCACCGACACACCCAGAACTGCTGGACTGGTTGGCCGCAGAGTTCATCGAAAGCGGCTGGTCGATGAAATCGCTGCACCGCATGATTGTTCGCTCCGCTGTTTATCAACAAGCTTCCAGCGACCGCCATGAAGTCAACGAAGTTGATCCGTTGAACCACTTGCTAGGCAGACAAAACCGTTTGCGGGTCGATGCCGAGATTGTTCGCGACCTGTCGCTTAGCGCCGCAGGGCGACTAACCCGAACCATTGGCGGTCCATCAGTGCATCCACCTCAGCCTGCGGGAGTGTATGCGTTTACCCAAAAGAAAAAGAGCTGGCCGACCAGCACCGGCCCGGATCGCTATCGGCGCACGATGTACACGTTTTTCTATCGTAGCTCTCCGCACCCACTGTTGTCGGTTTTTGACACGCCACGTTTTAATGTCACCTGCACGCGACGAAGTCGTTCCAACACGCCACTGCAATCGCTGATGGTCGCCAACGATCCAGGGTTGTATGAAATGCACGAGGCCTTGGCAGATCGCGTCATCAAAGAGAAAACCGACACCACAGCGAGAATCAAGCACGCCTTTCGATTGTGCCTATGCCGCCACCCCAGCGACGACGAAGTCGACTTCCTGACACACTTTCTGAACGAGCAAGAGGCTCAATTCAAGGCGGCGTCGGAAAGTGATTCGGAGCGTATGGCCTGGATTGCCCTGAGCCGCGTGCTAATGAACTTGGACGAATTCATCACTCGTGAATAGACGACTCTGCAACACATTGCTTGACCAACACGCTTTACTGCACCGCAAATGTTCTTCAGACAGCAGGCGAATGCCATGACTCCCGATGACTCTCTGACCCGACTCGCCACTCGGCGCCAGCTGTTTCAAAACTGCGGTGTCGGATTGGGCTCCATTGCACTTGGACATCTATTGCAGCAAGAGTCCGCCACGGCAGCAGAAAGCCAAGGCGAACTGCAAGTGCTGCACCACCCAGCAAAAGCCAAGAATGTGATCTTCTTGTTTCAAGCCGGTGGCCCCAGTCAGCTGGAAATGTTTTCGCATAAGCCCAAGCTGACGGAACTGAGCGGTAAAGCAACGCCCAGTGAATTCATTGAAGGCAAACGATTTTCGTTCTTGGGAAAAGACGCCAAACTTTTGGGCAGCAACCGCAAGTTCACGCCTGCTGGTGACTACGGCATGGCTCTTAGCGATCTATTGCCCCACCATCGTCGGATCGTTGACAAAGTCTGCTTCATCCGCAGCATGAACACCGACGTGTTTAATCATGGGCCAGCGAAGATCTTTATGAACTCCGGTTCGCCGCAACCGGGACGGCCCAGCATGGGATCATGGGTGACGTATGGAATCGGCAGCGAGTGCAAAGATTTACCCGGCTTTGTGGTCCTACAATCCGGCCCCCGCGGTCCACGCGCCGGAGCCGCGTTGTGGTCCAGTGGCTTTCTGCCATCGCGTCATCAAGGTGTGCCGTTTCGCAGCACTGGCGACCCCATCGTCAACCTCGCCAGCCCTCAGGCCTTTACCGGACAAAAGGGACGCGACTTTTACGATGCCGTTGCAGCGATGAATCAAAAACGTTTTGAGGCGACCGGCGACCAAGAAATCCAAACGCGCATTGCAGCCTATGAAATGGCGTTTCGGATGCAATCGAGCGCCCCAGAGTTGATGAACATCTCTGATGAAACTCAATCCACACTCGACCACTATGGTGCCGAAGTGGGCAAAGCCTCGTATGCCAATAATTGCTTGTTGGCGCGGCGAATGGTTGAACGCGGCGTACGTTTCATTCAGCTCTACCACACCGACTGGGACCATCACGGTGGACCGGGCCAAACGCTTGGCAAAGACCTTGAGCTTCGCTGCCAGCAAACAGACCAAGCCTCTGCAGCCTTGATCGAAGACCTCCACCAGCGTGGCCTGCTTGATGAAACCCTGGTCATCTGGAGCGGCGAGTTTGGTCGCACACCGATGGGCGAAACACGCAACAACAAGATCGGTGGCCGAGACCATTTCATCGATGCTTACACGTGCTGGGTTGCCGGTGGCGGCATTCAACCCGGCATTGCATATGGCCAGACGGACGAACTGGGACTATCAGTCGTCGAAAACCCCGTGCATGTCCGTGATCTACATGCCACCCTCTTGCATCAACTAGGCATCGACCACCATCGCTTTAGCGTTAAATTCCAAGGGCTCGACATGCGACTGACCGGCGTCAAAGAAGCTCACGTGATCAAAGAGATCTTGGCCTAAACTCAAGTCAATACGGGGTTAGCCCATCAGCAACCCACACGCCTGGCCAGCAGATGAACCAAGCGTCCCCTTATTCATCACATGCACGGGAGACTCACTCACGGGACACCCTGTCGACAGGGCAATAAAAAAACGCGGCGGGATGCCACGTTTTAAGGTTTCGTCATGATCGGCCATCTGCCGCAGTGGCCCGAGCTGAAGCTAAACTTCTTCGCCCTTGTGAGTCTGATCCCACATCACGCCCAAGCGCTGAATGGCTGCGTGCAAACGACTCTTGACGGTGCCAACGGGAATGCCAAGCACGTCAGCCGCTTCGCGATACTTGAGCCCTTGGTAATAAACCAACTGGATCACTTGCTGCATTGGATCGGCCAACGTACTGATGGCTTCTTTCATCCAGGCGCCGTTCTCTTCGATGGCAGCTGCCGCCAGAGGATCTTGATCACCACCGACCAACTTTTCAGCCCAGCTTGCATCACGCTGATCATTGTCAGCCGGGGTGCGGTCTAAACTGACCATCCGATGTCGTTTGTTGCGACGTTGAACGTCGATCGCTTGGTTGGTTGCGATCGCATAAAGCCAAGGACGAAAACGCCTTGAGCTGTCAAATTGCTTACACTTCAAATGCACCTGCAGGAAAGTGCCTTGAAACGCATCTTCGGCAATTTCAGAATTGCCAATGTAACGACGCAAGTAACTATAAATCTCGCGTTGATAACGCTGCATCAACTGCTTGAAAATCGCTCGATCACCAGTCTGGCAATAGCTTGCCAGCAGTGATTCATCACTGATTTCAATCGCTTCAGCAGCAAGAGAGCTTTGAACGGCAGTCATAATTTCGGAATGATGAAGAGAACGAACGGCTGTGGCCGCAGAAAAGTCACAAAGGCGATCGGAATCCCGATCCATCCAGATAAAGGGGGATAATAAAACACTATCTGGCAGTGGAAACCCGACCAGTATAGTCTTTTATACCGCAAACGCGAACAGCAGGATTCCGAATCGCGTTTGAATCACGGGATCTCGCCGGTAAAACCGGCCAATCCATCAGCCCCAATTCTATCACGCGTGCAATCAGCGCCAAAACCGCGATGATCACCGGCGGGAACGTTCCAGTTCTGAGCGGGCCGTCATTATGAATCTGTGCTGCGGTCGATCAAACGGTAATCTGGCGTTTTTTGATGCCACCAAGGCTGGTTACCGGCAAACAGGCTGCAGAATGCTGTTAAAACTGCGGCATTCACGGGACGAAACCTAGTTGTGTTGATTTGATGAGGAAAATCGGTGAGCGACACAAGCAGCCCTGATCAAGAAAACGGCAGCCCCCCAGGTGCCTCTTACAAATGGTGGGGTCCCGGGGACATCAATGCCTTCTTTGGCCTGATGCTGGATAACTTAACGGGCCTGCTGTTAGTGGTGGTGTTGCTCTCGGGCTTCGGATTCCCGACAGACTTTATCACCTCCAGCATGATTCCTGGAACCGCGATCGGAGTGCTGCTTGGCGACTTGGCGTTTGTCTACTTTGCCTTTCGCTTGGCCAAGACCTCGGGCAACCCAAATGTGACCGCGATGCCACTGGGCTTGGACACGCCCAGCGTGTTTGGAATCACGTTGCTGATCCTGGGGCCGTCCTATTTAGAAGGCATCAACAGCCTGGGATTGGACCAAACGGCAGCGGCCTATCGCACCTGGCACATTGGCATTTGGTGCATGGTTGTCAGTGGAATCTTTAAACTTGCACTGGCTCCGGCAACAGGTTGGTTGCAGCGTGTTGTTCCCCGAGCAGCGTTGCTGGGATCTCTGGCTGCGATCGCGTTGGCACTGATCAGTTTCTTGCCGATGTCGGAAATCTTAAAGCATCCCCTGCCCGGCTTGGTGGCACTCGCGATCGTCCTGGTAACGTTGATTGGCAAGATTCGCTTGCCGTCTAACCTTCCTGGCACGTTGGGTGCGTTAGTTGTCGGTGGCGGGCTGTATTACTTGATGTGTTTCTTGCAGATCAGCCACTATGAGCTTCCAGAGTTCCAAAACGCGTTGCAGTCTGTCCAGTGGCTGCCCACCCAGTGGACAGAAGCCTTGCAAGGAACATGGCTACGCGACTTACCGGCCGCATTAAGCTATCTCCCCATTGCCCTGCCCTTTGCGATTGCCACGGTGGTTGGCGGCATTGACTGTACCGAAAGCGCGGCCGCAGCGGGTGATCGCTATCACACTCCGACCGTGATCGGAGTCGAAGCGATCGCAACGCTGATCGCTGGATTTTGTGGTGGAGTGATTCAGACCACACCATACATCGGGCACCCAGCGTATAAAGCGATGGGCGGTCGATCAGGTTACACCTTTGGCACTGCGGTTGTGATTGGTTCAGCTGGTTTGCTGGGCTACTTTGCACTACTTAATGAATTGATTCCGCTGCCAGCGGTGATGCCAATTTTGGTCTTCATTGGTCTTGAGATCACGTCGCAGAGTTTTGCTGTGACCCCCAAACGTCACTACGCTGCGGTTGCGATTGCATGCTTGCCCGCCCTGGCTGCACTGGTTGTGAACCTTGTTTCTCAGGTCCTCAGTGATCCCGCATTAGCTGACGCCAATATTCACTTGAGTTCACTGACCGCTAGCTTTCAGAGCCGTTACGAACCGATCTCCATCCTGGCAAGTGGGTTCATTTTGACCAGTTTGTTTTGGGCCTGGACACTGGCAGCGGTGATCGACCGAAAACTAGCGACGGCCGGTACGATTTCCCTTCTCTGTGCGGGGCTTACTCTTTTTGGCCTCATTCACAGTCCACTTGCTGGCAATCGCATGTTCCTGCCGTTCGGACCTGAATCCTGGGGCGACTTAGTCTTGCAAAGCGAGTCTCGACGACTGGTGATGGAATATGTCGCGGCCTATGTTTCAGTAGGAGTTCTCTTTCTGCTCTGGAGCCGCCTGCCCACCGCGGCCAATCCACAGCAAGCCACCACATCTGATGAACACGATTCGCAACCTGACAACACTTAATGGCTAAATCCAACAAGCAAGCCGCTGCAACGACCACATCCCCGCTTGCTGAGTGGCGCCGCTATGCGTTGGGCTGTATCGGGCTGATGATGCTAGGCGCGGCATTGACGGTTTACCTGACATCCAGTGGCAGTGGTAGCAACTTTGCCGCCGCTGCGATGACGCGAGTGGGCTCGGTGCTGATCGCATTATGGGTCGCCTGGCCGTCGCTCAAACGACCGGCTCAGTGGTTGCCAGCCGGCGCGGCGATCATTTGCCTGGTGGCACTGATTGTCGTGGCCACTCAACCCAGATTGATCATCCCGGCAATCCCAGCGGTGGTGCTGCTGATCACCGTCAGCGGTTTTGTCAAAGCCTTTCGTGGCGGCAAGTAACCTCCGTACACTCGATGATCCGCTCGCTGAACGCGACCGGAACTGAATCGCCCCATCGAAGCTGGTCGTCTCCACCGTACCGATCTGATGACAACAGAATACGATCCACTTGCCGAAGCGTACATTGAGTCCAAACTGCTCCCGTTTCGACTCTACTCCGAAATCCCCAATCATCTGCAATTACTTGGTGATGTTAACGGTCAACGCGTCATCGACCTCGCCTGCGGAGATGGCTTTTACACGCGACTGATCAAGCAACAGGGCGCCCAAGAGGTTGTCGGTGTTGATGTGTCCGTTGAGATGATTCAAATTGCGGAGCAAAAAGAACTGCAAACTTCTCTTGGAGTTCAGTACCGCGCGGGGTCAGCGGTCGATCTTGGCTCGATGAACTTGGGCAGCTTTGACGTCGCCAGCACTGCCTTTCTGTTTAACTGTGCCCGCAGCCGTCAGGAACTGGACCAGATGTTCGCTGCAATCGCCGACTGCCTGCGCCCGGGCGGTCGACTGGTTGCCACCGTTGGCGAACTGGGCCATCGTCCCGGCATTGACTTTTCTCAGTACGGGATGATCTGCGACGCTACCGAATCGCTGGGCGAAGGCGAACCGTACAACATTGACTTCTTGCTGCACGAGCAAGCGTTCTCAATCACGGATTACAACCACAGCCTGGCAACCTACCAACAGGCTTGCGAAGATGCAGGAATGACCTTCAGCGAATGGCTGCCCTGCACAGTGACAGACGAAGGCCTACAAAAACTGGGACACTCGCACTGGGAGACCTGGCTATCGTCTCCCTGCCTGTATCGGTTCGAGGCATCAAAGCCGCGTTAACCGCTCTGGCATTAGCTGCGGACACGAGACAGTCCGCCATCAACTCCGACCACTTGCCCTGTGATCCAAGTCGCGTCACTGGAGAGTAAAAACGCAGCCAAAGACGCAATGTCGTCAACGGTTCCCAAGCGTTTTAGCGGATGTCGCTGACTGAGCGCCTCGCGTTTCTGCTCGGTCGACAACAGCGACTCCGCCAGCGGCGTGTCGACCAATGAGGGAGCGATACAGTTCACACGAATCTTGGGTGCCAGCTCGGCAGCCAATGCTCTTGTTAGACCTTCGACGGCGCCCTTGGCTGCGGCAACCGAAGCATGCATCGCCAACCCCTGCGACACGGCCACCGTGCTAAACATCAGCACGGACGCGTCCTTTGCCGCCTTGAGTGGCTTCAAACATGCTTGCAAGCACTTCACCGCGCCGATCACGTTGAGCTGATAGTCTTGCATCATCGCTGCGGGCTTTAGTCCACGAAGAGGCCCCAGGTTAATGGACCCAGGACAGTACACCAAACCGTGGATTTCGTCCGGTAACCAGTCAGGATTGATGTCGTCCGACAAGGCATCAAAGCGATGAAAATGGATGTTGGCAGAATCGGCGCAGTCGTCGGCCTCGTTGGTCCGCGACAAGAGATCCACGCGGTGCTGCTGTTGAGCGAGGCGAGCGACGATGCCCGCGCCGATGCCATAGCTTCCACCGATAACGACAAAATTCTTGACTGTCATGTGATGTCTGTTTGCTGTTCTTGGCTCGTTTGGCCTGACCTGATGGACTCCGCGCGAAGTTAGAACGGCGTTGCGTTGAAACTGCGCAATGAAAGGACGGGCTTCTTTTTCACCGCCTGCTATCGACAACTGCGGTTCTTGATCACAAGTTGCACCTTGATCTTTGCAACTCGCCCGATGTTTGAATCATAGAACGGTTGTCTAGCCCTCCTCCATTGCGTGCCATGATTGACAACCAAACGAGGGCCATGCCTGCCAGCCCGACTGGCCCGCCGTGGATGGTTGCGACAAACCCAACCTGTGCATCCAAGGCCTATGCATCCAAGATGCTGTGCGTCTAAGCCCAAACGTTGTCCGGTCCCATGAAGGGATCAGGTCGAAAAGTGCGCCTACAGATGCCGGTTGAACCCTGGCCAACAACCTGCATGAAACGTGACAGGATAGAGGCGAGCCGTCGGCTTGGGATGCGATTGACTCGACAGGAAACCGGAGCCCTTCCTGAAGCAACCACGGCAGTCAAAAGAGAAACCACCGCCGGCTTGGAGAGCAAACGGAGCGAACCATCGCAGTGTTAGCTCACCCGTGGTGACAAGAACATCCTGTCACCCATTCTCGACGCAAGCACCAAAGAGAACGAAATCTTGCGAAGCGTGATCACGCATCGGATGGAGCGTTCAATTGTGCGATCAAACGGTTTCGCCGTTTTCAGCCAGCATGAGCTCTGCACCATCTAAGAAACTTGCCAGGGACCGAGCGCGGTAGGGCTGCTGCAACTTACGCACAGCCTTGCTTTCGATCTGACGCACTCGTTCGCGTGTGACTTGAAAGATTCGCCCAACCTCTTCCAAGGTATAGGTGTAACCATCGGCCAACCCGTAACGCAAACGCAAGATCTCACGTTCGCGATAGTTCAGCGTCTCCATGGCCAAGTTAATTTGAGTCTTCAGTGCCTGGCGGTTGGTTTCCAGAAGCGGATCATCGTCGCGGTAATCCTGCAAGAATTCACCAAACACACTTTCGTCGTGATCGCCCACTGGCTGATCCAGGGACAGTGGCTGGCGACTCATCTTCAAAATAACACGCGTGTCTTCAAGACTCATTCCGCTGCGTTCACAAACCTCTTCGGCGGTTGGCTCACGACCGTTCTCTTGAACCAAATCACGAGTGATTTGACGAACCTTGTTCATCGTGTCGATCATGTGCACGGGCACACGAATGGTACGGCTTTGGTCAGCAATGGCGCGGGTGATCGCTTGGCGAATCCACCACGTTGCATAGGTGCTGAACTTATAGCCGCGAGCATGTTCAAATTTGTCCACCGCTCGCATCAAGCCAGTGTTGCCCTCCTGGATCAGATCCAAGAATGACAGGCCACGGTTGCGATACTTCTTGGCGATCGAAACCACCAGACGCAGGTTACCTGCGGAAAGAATTCGCTTGGCCGCCTCATAGTCGTCTCGGTAGACGTCACTGCGACGCACTCGCTTGGCCAATGTCACCGGCGACTCGTAAGTCATTCGCATCAGCTGATTGAGCTCGGATCGAATTTCCTCAGGCGAAGGCATTCCCGGAGCCCACTCGCTGGGATCTTTTGCCAATAATTGTTTGATTTCAATCATTCGTGCCGAGGCTTGCTTGAGCTTGTCGAAGATCGGCTGCAGCTTGCCGGTTCGAAGGTTCATTTCTTCGACCAAGCGAACCGCCTTGTTACGACGTACAACGAGGTTTTTCCAGGCAGCGCGGCGCTGACGCATGGGAAGCTGCTTGTTGATCGCCACGGCAAAATCAAGCTTGTTACGCTGCAGCAAACACTCCAGCGTGGCCACATTGGGAACAATCCGCTGCATGATGGCTTTTTTCTCAGCCGCGTTGGTCACGCTGACTTCAATCGTGCGATCGAGTCGCAACTGCTTGTCACGAACCTGTTGCAAGAGCTTGAGGGAAGCCTGCAACATGAAGTCGGTTGCCAGGATGCAGTGCCGATATCGATCTCGCGTTTGCTCGATTTGCTGAGCAGCAGCGACTTCTTGCTCACGTGTCAGCAATGGGATCTGCCCCATCTGCATCAGGTACATGCGAACCGGATCGTCCGTCGGATCCGCCTCTGGATCCATTTCGTCGGAAAGGCCGCGGAGATTGATGGCGCTGGGCTCTAAATGAGATTCAGCAAAATCTTCTCCCATCACGCGAGAGCGTCGGCTAACCGACTCATCGGCGTCAAACGAGTCGTCCTGCAAGCTGCGACCGTTAAGATTGTTGGACATCCGATTCTCCTGAGACATGAACTGCGAGTCTTCGTGGGGCTGGGTTTCCGAAACTGCATAGTCCATGCCGGTAGGAGCAGAAGAAAAGGCCTGTATCATCGCAAGTCCTTGTGGGGGTGGGGTTTGCGCGAAAAGTTTTTAGATGACCTGGGTTCCAGTGTGTTGCGAAAAAACACAATCATGTTGCTCCAATGCAACAGCTGAGTCCGCAGGGGGCTGCCATCCAACAACTCCGCTTACCTACAACGCACCAGCACTGGAAATGAACACGGGGGGAAATCACACCATTCCAAATCAGTACCCCCCAATGAAGCCACCATGCGAAAAGGGGAACAGTCATAAACTAGGTTACCACTGACGGGCTTAACGGAATTCCCTCAAACTTTTAGACTGGCACTGTGTTGTGTTGGTTCCAGTTCTCCGCTCGCATTGCACTAATCGTTGTATCACGAACTCCCGGTGCCCTCGGGACACCACTTCTGAGGATCGCTGAGCACACCCCTGTTGGAAATTCCAGGATCGCAGCTGCCGAGAAACTTTAAAAACGCAGCTCTTCAGGAGCCCCAGGAACAAGTGTTTTTCGGAAACCGTTTTCGGGAAAACCAGGAACCAGGAAACCCAAGAACACAGCGACTTAGACACGCCGCTCCTTCGGAGCACGGCCAGTTAGGAACGCTGCGACTCAGGAACACCGCCGCTTAGGAATAAAGAACAGTCATGAGCTTGGACGACTATTCATGGATTGACCACGACCGGTTCGATGATTGGCAAGCGGCACAACACCATCTTGCTGGCATCTGGTCCTGTGGTGCGCCGGCCGACCTGTTGGCGATGCTGCAGAGTCGATTGACTGAGTACCTCAACGAGCTGGTTGACCCGGACGCTGCGGTTGCCAATCTGGACCGTTTCATTGCCGCCAGTCGATCTCCTACTTCACTGCTGTCGCTGTTTGAGCGCGACCAAGAAGCTCTGTCGGCATTGATGCAGGTCTTCACCACCAGTCAAGCGCTTGCGAATCGCTTGATCGCGGACCCTGAAAGCTTTGACTTGATGCGTGCCAGTGACGGGCAGCCGGCCGAACGATCATTTCTGGTCGACGAATTGGTGGCCGAGATCGAGCCGTTTGAAAGCGCCAGTCGAGCTGCGTTGGCGATTCGCAAGTTCTCCAGTCGAGAGATCATTCGAATTGCCTACGGTGAATTTGTTCGCGACCTCAACCCAGCGCATGTCGGCCAACAATTGGCTTATGTAACCGATGCGATTCTAGAAGCAGCCTTGGCATTTTCGCTGCGTCGCCTTGCCAACACGATGGGCCTGCCCAACGACACCGACGGCAAACCAGTCCGCGTCAGCCTGATTGGCTTGGGGCACCTGGGCGGCTCGGAGATGGCCTATGGCGATCCATTTGAAGTCCTGTTCCTCTATCAAGGCATTGAATCCAAGAACGATTCGCACCAGGAATTTCTACAGAAACTGGTCCAGGAAGTCATCTCTCTGATCCAAACGGATGAATCCAGTGCCCTGGGCGTTTCGGTCGACACCTCGTTTCGCCCGCTGGGCGATCAAACGGTGATTCATGACAGCGAGCTGACCGCCAAGCAACTTGAATCGGACGGGCGAACGTGGCAGCGGATGAAGATGACCAAATCGCGTGTGGTGGCCGGTGACGCAGAGTTAGGCAGTGACTTTATTCAGCGTTTACAGCCCTGGATTTATCAACAGTTCATGAGCCGCCAAGACTTCACCAACATTCGCACCCTGCAAACCAAACTCAGACGTCGCTTTGAAGTCAAACAGGCGGATGCCGAAGACGTCAATCTAGCCCCAGGCGGACGGGCGGACATTGAACTGATGATTCAGTTCCTGCAATTGCTGCACGGCTGGAGCTGCCCCGCGGTGCGCGTCGGAAACACTTTTGAAGCCATCGCGCAGTTGGAATCTGCCGGCTGTCTGACCCATCAAGAATCCAGCCTGCTGCTGAAGGGGATTGCCAGACTTTGCCGCTTGGAACATCAATTGTCGATCATGACAGGTCGTTTGGTCAGCCAACTGCCCAGTGACCAGACGCGCCGGCGACGACTCGCTTGGCACCTTGGGATTCGCAACGACACCGGAACCAGCGGCGACCTGGATCGTTTCCAATCGCAATTAGATGACACGTTCAAATTGAATCGAAAGGTTCTCAACCACTTAATGGTCGAAGCACCTGATGGGCAGGACGACACAGGAAACGACAATCAAGAACCAGAGTTTGCCGTCGAAACTGAATTGGTCTTGGACCCTGACCCCGATCCCAAGCTGGTTCAATCAACGCTGCAGCGACACGGGCTACAAGATATCCCACGAGCAATGGAACACATCCATTCACTGGCAACTGAATCGGTTCGTTTCTTATCGCGTCGGCGTTGCCACCATTTCTTTGCTGCCGTTGCGCCACAATTGCTTGCGGAGATCGCGACCACACCGGACCCGGATCGCACGCTAAGCACTTTGTCCGAAGTTGCTGATTCGCTGGGCGGCAAATCCAGCTTATGGGAACTGCTGCGAAGCAATTCAGCGACTCTGCGATTAATGGTTCGGCTATGTGCCGCAACGCCTTACCTGAGCGACTTGCTGATTGCGACGCCAGGGATGATTGATGAATTGATTGATTCATTGTTGATGAACCGCCTGCCCAGCGCTGAACGTTGGGACGCTCGTTCGATCGATCTATGCCGACGAGCAACCGACATCGACGTGGTCATTCATGGTTTTAAAAACAGCGCCCACCTGATGATTGGTGTGCACGACATTCTGGGGAAAGAAACGGTTGAAACCACCCACCGCGCGCTCGCGGACTGCGCCGAAGCTTGCTTGCGACGCACGATTGAATGGGAACAAGAACAGCTTGCCATGCGTTTTGGTGACCCGGTCAATGCTCAGGGAGAACCAGCGGAACTGATTGCGGTCGCACTGGGCAAGTTTGGCGGTCGAGAACCCAACTATCACAGTGATTTAGATGTGGTGTTCTTGTATAGCGACCGGGGCGAAACTCAACGACGCGTCGGCGGTCCACGCAAGACCATTCCGAACGCTCAATTCTTCAACCAGCTCGCCGGCGCGGTTGTCAATCGCATCAATCACAGCGAAGAGTTCGGAAGACTGTATGAACTCGATGGCAAACTACGGCCTGCGGGCGAAGAAGGTGTGATCGCGGTCGAGCAACAGCAATTCATCCAACGCTTCCGACGGGGTCTGGCCCCGTTATGGCAACGCTTGGCGCTCTGCAAAGCACGAGTGGTCTCTGGCAGTCGCTTTGTACGCGCGAACCTGACCGAACAGTTACAAGAAACCCAGGTGGCCACGCAGTTCCATCGCTCCATGATCGACGAGACCTGCCAGTTGCGACTGAGAATCCAACAAACAGCGAGCGAAGAAAACCTGAAACGCGGCGTCGGCGGGACCGTGGATGTGGAAATGATCGCTCAGATGATGACCCTGAAGCACATCCATGAGCACCCCAGCTTGTCTGTTCCTGGTACGATTGACTCACTGAACCGACTCGCAGATCTGGGCCTGCTACCTGAGGCTGAAGTCCGGCAACTGATCGACAACTACCGAACGCTACGACGTGTCGAGGCGAACCTGTGTTTGATGAACACCAAAGCGCGCCATGAACTTCCCGAATCAGAGGCTCAACTGAACGACTTGGCATTTTTGATGAACCGCAACGACCCCGGATCGATTCGTGATCAAGTTCATCAATGTCGCGTGGAAAACCGCCAACTCTTTCAGCAGATCTTTGATCGCTGATCCCTCCTGCCTGCCTTCCCCACCCGCCACGCGATTCAACAACCACCGAAACTGATTTCATCATGAGCAACGCCTCCCCGTCCAGCCAGAGTCATCAACCTGCAAACCGCGACAACGATCGAGACCCCAGTCGCCTGCGTTCGTCTCGTTGGTTTGGTCCCGACGACATGCGTTCCTTCGGTCATCGATCGCGTTTGAAAGCGATGGGCTTTGACGATGTCGATTATCAAGATCGACCCGTGGTGGCGATTCTGAATACTTGGAGTGAACTGAACACCTGCCATTCGCATTTTCGCGAACGCAGCGATTCTGTTCGCCGCGGCATCCTACAAAGCGGCGGCTTTCCCGTCGAAGTCCCGGTGATGTCGCTGGGCGAAATGATGATGAAGCCCACGACGATGCTCTATCGCAATTTGCTGGCGATGGAAGTCGAAGAAGTGCTGCGTTGTCATCCGATTGATGCCGCTGTGCTGATGGGTGGCTGTGATAAGACGGTGCCCGCGATGCTGATGGGCGCCATTAGCGCCGACATCCCGTCCGTCTTTTTCCCAGCCGGGCCGATGCTCAAGGGACTCTGGAAAACAGAGACTCTCGGCAGTGGCAGTGATGTTTGGAAATACTGGGACGAACGGATGGCGGGCAATCTGTGTGACGCAGACTGGAAGTGCATTGAAAATTGCATCGCCCGTTCGGCTGGAACCTGCATGACCATGGGCACCGCCAGCACCATGGCCTGCGTTGCCGAGGCCATGGGAATGACGCTGCCTGGCGCGGCTTGTATCCCTGCCGTCATGGCCGACCATCAACGCCTCGCCGTGCAAACTGGACGGACGGCCGTGGAGATGGCCTGGGCCAACCGCAAACCATCTGACGTGCTGAATCAGCAGTCGGTTGAAAACGGGGTCAAGGCGTCACTTGCCATTGGAGGCAGCACCAATGCGATTGTTCACCTGATCGCCATCGCGGGTCGATTGGGAGTCTCATTAACGCTGGATGACTTTGACTCCTTCTCCCGAACCACGCCTGTGCTAGCCGACATTCGTCCCGGTGGCCAGTTCTTGATGGAGGATTTCTACGAAGCCGGTGGATTGCCTGCACTCCTGTCACAAATGACGGACCTGCTTCACACGGACTGCAAGACCATCACCGGCGGGACGCTGGCGGATCAAATTCAAGATCAAGAAGTCATCAATGACCAAGTGATTCGCAGCCGGGACAATCCCGTGTCAGACATTGGCGGCACCTGTGTTCTGAAAGGCAACTTGGCTCCCAGCGGCTGCGTTATCAAGTCCATCGCAGCAGATCCCAAGTTGCTGCATCATCGAGGTCCAGCACTGGTGTTTGACAACTATCCAGAAATGAAAGCCAAGCTGCACGACGAAGACCTCCAAGTCGATGAAAACAGCGTGCTGGTTTTGCGCAGTGCCGGCCCCTTGGGCGCACCGGGCTTTCCAGAATGGGGCATGCTGCCGCTGCCAAAGAAACTGCTGCAGAAAGGCGTCCGAGACATGGTCCGGATCAGCGATGCTCGGATGAGCGGCACAAGCTATGGCACCTGCGTGTTGCACATTGCCCCTGAAAGCGCCGTCGGCGGCCCGTTAGCCTGGATCGAAACCGGCGATATGATTGAGATCAATGTGCAGCAACGCACCATCCACTGGGACATCAGTGACGAAGAGCGGCAGCGTCGACAAGCAGCCAAACCAGTCAACCCGCCGGTCCCCAGTCGTGGCTATGGGCAGCTGTACGCCAAACATGTTACCCAGGCGGACCAAGGCTGCGATTTTGACTTCCTGGTCGGTCGCTCCCCCGGACTGGAACCCGGGATTCACTGATCTTCCAGGGAAACGCAACGATTCGCTGGCCAATTGGTCCAGGATTTGCCTTTCAATTGATGCTGTGCCGTTTTTGCAG
Source organism: Stieleria bergensis (assembly GCA_007745635.1). GTDB lineage: Bacteria > Planctomycetota > Planctomycetia > Pirellulales > Pirellulaceae > Stieleria > Stieleria bergensis. The sequence goes on along the minus strand of CP036272.1, from coordinate 1,029,139 downwards.
CGCTGTGTTTGCAGCCTCATGCTTGGCGGTTTGCCTGGCTGACGGTTTGCCTGGCTGACGGTTTGCCTGGGCGATGCCAGCGATTGGCCGGATCAATTGGCAACAGCAAGCGTGGTAGGTTAAAGTCTAACCGTTGGCTGCTGCCGCGCTTGGACAGCATTCACTTTAGACCGCTTTGTCAGCAGACTGTGTTTCCCAAAGTAGACCGCGATGACCACTTCTGATTCGTCGACCTGCCGATTTGTCTCCGACCTGCATCTTTTTTCAAGTCGCTCAACCGGTCCGCAGTGGATGGAGGCGATCAACCAATCCGTTCGCGACAGCCAGACGTTTGTGTTGGGAGGTGACATTTTTGATTTTAAGTGGAGCACCCTTCAGTGCGACAAACGGAGCACTGAAATGGCAGAGCGTTGGATTGTCGACCTGATGCAGCACAATCCTGAGTGCAACATGCACTTTGTCCTGGGCAACCATGATTCACACCCGATCTTTGTTGATCGTTTAGAATCCATCGCACAGCGACACACGAACTTTCATTGGCATCGTTACTTCGTGCGAATGGATCAGTGTTTGTTTTTACATGGCGACGTTGCAGATGGAAAACTGGCGCACGATCAACTCGATCGTCGCCGTCAAAAGATTGAGGCCAAGAAGCCCCGACGCAAGCACTGGCACGTTGCCTACGATCTTGCGATCAAAGCCAAACTCCACCATCTGGCGATGATGTCGATCCGTGAACTGAAGGTCCTGAAATGCATCCGTCAGTATGCCGATCAGATTCAGCACAGCACGGCCGAAGGCGTCACCGATGTATTTTTTGGCCATACTCATATCGATCTTGATGGCGTCGAATATCGCGGAATGAAATTTCATAATGGCGGCGCCGCCATCCAAGGGCTGCCATTCCGGATCTTACAAGCAGATTTGGGGCAGCCACAATTGGTGCAAGGCCACTAACGATTGGGTGGAGGAATCGGGTCGTGGAAAGCCTTGATCCAACGCTGTCACTGGCATTTAGCTGAATCTGCTTTCACGAACGCCCTGCCCGCCTTAGGATGGTGCCTAACTAATATTGTCTAGTGAGCACAGAGCGACTGGTGGGAAGACTCCTTTTACCCGCAAGCCCCCCCTGTTGCCCGCAAGCACCCTTTGTTAACCGCGAGCCCCTTTGTTGCCCGCAAGCACCCTTTGTTAACCGCGAGCCCCTTTGTTGCCCGCGAGCCCCCATGGTCATGAATCACCTTGGAGACAGACCATGAAGAACCAAATCATCAAAAAAGCTTGGCTACGTTGGATTGCCGAACGAAGTGAAGCGTTGATGTTTTCACTGGCCGTGGCTTATTTGGCATGCTTGGCCGTCTTGGTGGTGCTGTGGGTCGATGTTCCAGGCTTAGAAACGCGTTCCCAGCTGTTCGACAAAGACAGCGAACGCGTCGAGATGTTGGCTGGCAGTTTTGATGACAACTCACTGCGGGTCATCGAGCATCTGGAAACCTTGGTCTTGGTCACGATGGGCTTGGTTTGGATTGTGGTGATCGGCGAAGCCATCTGGCATGTGCTGACACGTGCTCCAGATCGAACGAATAAACACTATCACATTGCGAGCTTGGTCTTCTGCTGCTGCCCGTTTCTGCGGATGTGCGCTCGCAGTCCCGAGATGCGCGATCGCATTTGGCTGCCAGGCCTGGGGTGGCGGCGAGGCGGCGCCAGCTTGCAGCGACAACTCGAACGCTCCTTTAGTGTTCCCATGATGATCGTGGCACTGTTAATCATGCCGATCTTGATCACCGAGTTTTTCCTCAAGGACCAGGTCGCGGCATACCTTTGGCTGCGTGTGCTCCTGCACATTGGCACGGGCGTGATCTGGTTTGCCTTTGCCCTTGAGTTTGTCTTAATGGTGTCGATTGCAGAGAAGAAAATCGACTACTGCAAACATCACTGGATTGATTTGGCGATCATCCTGCTGCCGCTGGTGGCCTTCTTGCGTTCGCTTTCCTTGGCCAGGACACTGCGACTGACAAACGTCATGCGTGTTCAGCAGCTGTCGAATCTGGCCCGTGCTTATCGCTTACGCGGCACGGCAATCAAAGCCTTCCGAGTCTTGATTTTGTTTGACTTGACAGAGCGTTTGTTCAACTTAAATAAAGAGAAACGCTTGGCCAAAATGCAAACACAGCTTCGTGAATTAGAAAAACAAACTCGCATGCTGCGTCATCGCATGGCACGATTGAAGCGTCAGATAGGAGAAGACAGCGAGGCCGTCAATCCAACCGATCAAACGCCTCAGCCAAAGCATGCTTCGCAAAGCTTCACAACGACTCCAACGGTCACCGCCGACGAATAAGTTCTGGATGACCAATCGGTTCCAGATGACGCGTCTCGGCCCTCCGATCCCCAAGCATGCGTTGCCTTTGATCTCCGGCTAATCCAGCGGCACGGACGCCGGGGGCTGACGGTTTTCTGTGTCGCCCTGACATTTCTGTTCCGGCTTGGCAAAGCAGGACACCAAGCCAATGCAGAGGGAACAGACGCAGAAACAAACTAAAAGTCCGCTGATTACGCCCAAGGCATCGGCCAGAAAATCACCCCACTCCGGACTGCGACCGGGCGAGAAAGCCTGCGTGATTTCATCAATCGCACCATAGCTAATCAACACCACGCTGATCAGCCATGACGATCGCCAGAGGGAACCTTGGAACCAGCGACGGAGCGACTTCATCGGGCTCGGGCGGTTTGGCTCGCCAGGCGATTGGTTCTGCTGGGCTAGAGATGGCTGGGCTGCGAAGGGGCTCGGCCAAATCACCAGGCTGCATAGCACTGCCAATCCGAAGTAAGCCAGGAAGTGCTGAACCTTGTCGTGATGGCCGGTGCTGGGAACAGAATCCCCTGGCAAGTGTGTGCCAGTGAACAGCGCCAGCCAGTACAGGCACAAAATGATGAATCCCAGCCGAATATTGAACAGCTTATGGTCTAAGATATGTCGCATCGCTATGATGGTCTGGCGTGTCAAAATACACTAGTTGCAACAGATTCCGGGTCAGAGCACCGCCAGACTCGTTTGCTTTTGCCGATCCGCAGTTTCATCTTAATAGGCGTCCTCTGCACCAACAGAGCCCATTCATCTTCAACGATTCGATTGTCGGGATTTAGTCATGCATCGTCTTCTTTGTTCAATCTACGACACGTTTAGCCCACCAGCTGATGCTGCACCTGGATTGAGAACCAGACTGCCCGCTACAGCAGGCAAGCAACATGCTCTGTTGGTCGCTGCGATCTCCATCGCGATGACATTGTGTTCAGCCGGCAGCCATCCTGCCGGGGCGCAAGCACCAGCAGACCCTGGAAACAACAGCCAGGCGAAACCGACGTCAAAACCGGTCGCCAAGCAGCAGTGGATCGCACTGAAGGACCACTGGAAGCAATGCGAGTTCGGTGGGGACGGCGAAGTAAAGATCAAGGACGGCGTGGTCAAACTCGATTTCGGTCAGCCGATCACAGGTGTTCGTTGGCTGGGCAGTTTTGAAGGCGATAAAGCGGTTGGCAGTGACAGCAATGATCCCAAGCTTCTTGATGCAATCAAGGCTGCGAAGAAGGCTCCCAAGCTTGCACGTGACCATTACGAAATTCGCTGGGAATGCCGACGCAATGGCGGCGATGACTTTCTCTGTGCAATGACCATGCCCATTGGCAAGAACTACATCAGCCTGGTGATGGGTGGCTGGGGTGGCGGGATCACCGGCATCAGCAGCATCGATGGCTACGACGCAAGCGATAACGAAACGACCACGTACAAGGCCTATGACAACGGCACTTGGTACAAAGCTCGAGTGCGAGTGGACGCCGCGAAAATCACCGTCTGGATCGATGAGATTGAAATGTTTGATGTGCCTCGTGAGGGTCACACCTTTGACATCCGCTTTGAAATGGAGCCCTGCGCCCCGCTGGGAATTGCCAACTTTGAATGCGATTCAAGCATTCGCAACATCCACTGGCGTGCATTGACTCAAGCCGAAAAGCGAGCCGCGGCACGTCAGAAGTCTGAACAGTAATCGCTTAGCGAGAATGGGTGACAGGTCATGTCTCTGGATCAAATCGATATCGATCAGCACTATATGCAGCGTGCCTATGAGCTTGCCATGCAAGCGGCTGCTGCAGATGAAGTGCCTGTTGGTGCACTGATCCTTCATCAGCAACAGATCATTGCTGCCGCACACAATAGCCGGGAAACCTTGAAGGACCCCACCGCTCATGCCGAGATGCTCGCCATCACGCAAGCGGCTTCAGCAATCGGTGACTGGCGTCTAGAAGACACCACGCTCTATGTCACGCTGGAACCCTGTGTGATGTGTGCTGGTGCAATTTTGCAATCGCGAATTCCTCGGGTGGTTTATGGAGCGACCGATCCGAAGGGTGGCGCAACAGATAGTCTGTACCAATTATTGCAAGATCAGCGTTTGAATCATCGTTCGCAGGTCACTCAAGGTGTACTAGCTGAGCAATGTGGGAACATTTTGACGGATTTCTTTTCTGCGAAACGTGCGCTGGGTAAAAAGTGACGGCGAGGTTGACTTGCCCGTTCGTCACGACATGAAAAAGCCCGAGTGTGATCGGCTGCCGGGGTGAAGTTTCACAGGCTTGACCTATCGGCTGCTTGACCGAGACGCATCAAAACCCCTGGTTTTCGTACCCTGAGCATCATCTCGCTGCCTCAACACCAACCCGTGAAACACCGCCTCTGGAGGCTCTGACGGCGAAGGCTTGCTGTGGGAACGCGAGATCAATTTTGGCTTCGCGATGGAGGCTGGCGGCCTGTCAAACTGTGCCGGTTTGACAGATTCTCGGACTTTTGCAATTTCTGTTACCAAAGAAACTAAGCCATCACCGGAGGAATGTCCGATAAGACCGTCACGACCGAATCTGTAATGCGAAACCGCGTAACAGATTCGGCATGCACCTTGGCGTGGCCGTAGAACTTAGGGGGCTGGAAACAGCAGCCTGCGGCCGAGACGACGACTTCAAATATGACGGTGGAACAGCAATGTCGGTACGGACGCTGACGGCTAAATTAATTGGCTCTCTGGTTATTCTGTGTGGAATGACCAGTGTTCAGGCACAGGAATCTCCCTTTGCCGACCCTCTTGACTTCGATCCCGACTTCCGTTGGTTCGAACCTATTTACGATATCGACATTGCGGAAACTCATCCGCGACGACGACCGAACAATGGTTGGTTCGCCAGCTATGACCGGACCTACATGTATGGTTCACGGCCAGAGCTGGAGGTTCCCCAATCAGATAACGAATTCATTTTCGATGATGGCTGGGGCCACCGTTGGGAAATGGGCTTCATGCTTCCCGAGGAGCACACCGGTTGGTTGTTCAGCTATGTGCAACAGAAAATCGCCGGAGCGAACGTCACTCGCCACACCCGTGGCAACGTGTTCAATGAAGACGAGCTCGATGGCGAAGCGACGAACCCTGCACCACCCTTCGGCTGGGAAGCGGTTCCAGGCATCAGCAACAACGTTGGCTATAGCTATCGGTTCTTTGATGAAACCGACATGCTGAACAACATTCAGCTTGACAGCTACGAACTGATGAAGACCTGGCGAATGGCCCCGCTTCGTAAAGGCGGCATCATCGAACCGTGGCTTGGTTTCCGCTGGATGCGTGTTCGCGACATCAACAGCGACCAAGACTGGGATTCATCAAACCTTCCAAGTGACTGGTCGGGCACTGGTGTTGGCGACGGTGACTCATCCATCGAAACCCTCTATGGCTCCGGTGGTGAAATCGTCACCACTCGCCAGGCGATCACTAATAACGAAGGGTTGCTGGCACAGTTCGGTGGCCGGTACTACACCTACCGCAATCGATTCAAGTTCAGTAGCGATCTGCGATGCTTCTGCGGTCTTAACTTGCAAGACAGCATCAGCCAGACCACGCAAGCGATCACATTGTACGATGGTGCTCCAATCGCCGAAGGAGATGAAGTCAGCGGCCTTCTCTCGACGACCACCACACCGATCAGCGTTCGCAACGACGAGTTCATGTTTGGCTACGATGTACGCGGTGAAGTGGGCTACCAGCTGACCAAAGCGATCTTCGTTCGCGGCGGGGTCCAAGTCATCGACATGTGGGGAGTCTGGCGAGGCGGTGACACTGCCAACGCGCCGGTCAATGGTGGCTACACGAATCAAGACCTGTTCTTGTTCGGCGGAACCTTTGGCTTGGAACTGAATCGCTAACCGGCGACCGCCCGAACGGAACTGTTCGGGCAACTTGGCTTCCCCAGTCAAGCTCACCAGTCAAGCATCCATGGTGCAATCAGAAAGCCGCGGCGGAAAGGATTCCGTCGCGGCTTTCTGCATGAATGATCAAACTGTTTTGTTGGCAAAAAAGAAAGCGGCATCAACGCCGCTGGTTGCCAATTCGAAATGATAAATTGATCCCGTGTGCCTGCCCCATCGACAGACCAAGATCAGTCTTCTTTTACAGCAAGCTTTCGCAGCTCTTCTAGTTCCGTCGTTAAACGATGACGCAACGGGCTTTCAGGTCGAAGCTCCTCGTCGAGCAAATCTTCGGCTCGCTCGAACACTTCTTCGCTCCCATTTGCATCGCGAATGATCTTGCGAAACATTTCTTCAACAGTGGCTTCGGTAAGCAAAGCAATTCCTCTTTAATTCAGTGGCTTTCAATGGATGGTTCAAGGAACACGGCTAATCAGCCGCCACGCATCTCTCATTGGTAAGTGGATTCAGAGACTAGGTGATTGAGGAACAACTGCAAAGACATTTGAGAGAATAAATTTGCCAACTCGTTCAAATCACGTTCGCTTGCTTCGTTCTATTGATTCTACGACAGTCCCAACAAGCTGCAAGACGATTCCTGCCTGGCGGCTGGCCCCTGAGCAACTTTGCTGGATCGCGGACCGTCAGAGTTCAGACGCTTAACGATACCAACTGCTAAGCGTTGATTCAGAGACACCCAAAAGATGGGCCAATTGAATCACCCAGTTGCGTAGCGTTTGCTTGATCACGCCACGGGCTTGCCAACGCCGCGCGTCGACAATCACCACCTCGCGACGCAGAATGGGCCAGCGTCGGCGACGCAGTCGCTGAGATAACCCCACATCCTCCATCAAGGGAACCTGCGGAAACCCACCAACCTGCTGGAAACTGACTCGATCGACGAACATCGCTTGATCGCCAAAGGGCATTCCCCGCCAGCGGATACGGAGCGCGTTGCCGCGTTCCAACAACCGGAACCGCCAGCGGGAATCGTTGATCCGCTGTTCAAACGCCCCCCAGTAGACGTGGTGCACTGGCTGCTTCGCTGGCTTCTTCGCTGGCGACTCGGTCATGTGTTTGAGAAAATCCGCCTTAAGAGACTCCCAGGCGTCGGCTTCAAAACGGCAATCGGCATGCAGGAAAAGCAGCAGGTCAGCATCGGCCAAGTCTGCTCCCTGCTGCAGCTGATTGCCTCGACCAGTGGTTCCTAGGACCACCAGGGCGCCTGCTTTTTCGGCCAGCCTCACCGTTGCATCATCGCTGCCACCATCGCTGACGATGATCTGGCTTGCGCCCGCCGCCCGGGCAGCTTTGACCGCCGATTCAATGTTTGCACCCTCATTTAGCGTGGGGATGATCACGCTGATTTGAACCGTCGCCATCACGCTATGCCCTGATCTGCAGGCGATCAATTCGACGACTAAAGAGAGTAGGATTCACGGAACCACATATAGGTTAATGGCCCGAAGGCAAGCAAAGGGATCCAGGCCGCCCAGGCAGGTGAAACCCAGAGCCCGCTGGCCCCCAGTCCCGTGGCCACGGTCTTTAGAACGAAAAACGCCAAGACCAAACACAAAGCCGCTCCGATTGTCATCATCATTTGCCGGTTGCGGCGATTGACGGCCAAAGGGATCCCCAGGAGGAACAAAGCAAAATCCACAGGCACGCGAATCAAACGTTCATGGAACATCAAATGGGTTGAAGCCGGGCTGTGAACAGCCGGGTTGCTTAGTCGCTTGCCTAGGACCCAGCTACCGCTGATCTTTGTCGTTGATTGCGAGGCTTGCAGGATTTCAGGATCGATCGGAGTGGCGACGAAGCAGTCACCGGCTGCGATCCAGTCTTGGTCCGCTGACGTCATCAAGATCAGCCGATCAGCCATGGAAGCACTGGGCAGGCGATCGATCTTTTTGGGCACGCTGACATGCTTCAGGAGGTAACCCGCTTCGTGATCCTCGTTCGCGGGCTCCCAGCGGGCGACCTCAGCTTGCAGCAGCTCACCAAAAGCGCCGTAGTCGCCTTCGAGCTGGAAATCAGGCCGGTTGATCATTCGGCTGCGTGGCAAGACCTGCGCGCCATCAACTAAGATTCCCGCCAGCTCATCGTAGCTTGGCAGAACGGGTGCTGGGGCATCCCCAGACAAGTGCTTATTTTTTAGATTCAGCGAATCACGAACGTGCGGCAACAGCATTTCTCGGTTTGCCATCTGCAGCAAGAGTATCGCCAGCCCACCGACCATGATTGGACGCAAGATTTGGCCATGCGAGACCCCTGCAGCCAACAGGGCGGTGATTTCTCTGGTTTTGTGCAGCCAGCCGACGGTAAATAAGAATGCCATCAGCGCCAGGACGGCTCCGGTCATATCAAACACCAGCAGGATGTAGGGAGAATAGCACTCCAGCATCGTCATGATCATGCTGGCGTTATTCTGCTCAGCGAGATCATTCAGATCTTCGATATTCGAGAAAACGTGGAACACCACGAAGATCGCCGCGATGGACGTGAAGATCAACACATAGGTTTGCGAGAAGAGTCTCAGAATATAGCGTTCGATTCGTGTCACGTTAGCATCAGTGCGAAAGCGGCAAACAGCTTCAAGCGAAGACAGGGCGAAACGCTCATGCGTTCATTCCAGCGGCACAGCATCCCAGCCAGCGGGCCTTGGAATCAAGATCGATTCCAAGGCACAGGCCAGCGACTTTTGGGTCCCACTCGCAACGCTCGAACTGGTAGCAACCGTCTCTTCGCGGGCATAAACATCGATCACAGGGATCGAAAGCAGGCAACCTTCCGACCAACAGTGAGAGCGACAGTGCCCCATAGTCCGCTGACAGTGTCACAGCCGTTGAATCCTCGGCGGCCGTCCCACTCGCATTCAAATCCCCCAGAACCGCATTATTCCACCCAAACCCCGCACGCACCCATCCCACCAATCGGTCACAACAAACCGGGGACCAATAAACCGGAAGAAACCGGGGACTGAAACCGGGGACCGTCCCCTGCGAGACACGAGCCCAAGCACCTCGTTCAATCAGCCCCCCCAAACCCAGCAAGCCTCCCAGCCCAACAAGCACCGGGGACAACAAGCACCGGGGACTGTCCCCTGCGAAGGGACAACCCAAAATCGTCTGCGCCGGGGACTGTCCCCTGCGAAAAATGTCTTGATCAGAGGGGACTGTCCCCAGGAAAACACAGATCAGAGGGGACAGATCAGAGGGGACAGATCAGAGGGAGATCAGAGGGGACTGTCCCCTGGAAACACAAAGCCAATCACCCTATCCACCCAAAACACACCAATCCAGGCAAATCACCCAGGCTCGCATTTGGCAGGGACCATTTGGCAGGGACTGTCCCCACGGTGAAATGTCATCAGACGGGACCATTCGCCGGGGACTGTCCCCGCCGAAAAATGTCTTGTTCAGAGGGGACTGTCCCCTGGAAGAGGCAGTCCCCTGGAAGAGGCAAAGCCAAACATCCCAGTCGCCCAAAACGCGCCAGCCTCGGCATTCCACCCAAGCTCACCTGCATCGGGGACTGATCAGCGGGGACTGATCAGCGGGGACTGATCAGCGGGGACCAATCGGACCAATCAGAGGGGACTGTCCCCAGGAAAACACAAAGCCAATCACCCTATCCACCCAAAACACACCAATCCAGGCAAATCACCCAGGCTCGCATTTGGCAGGGACCATTTGGCAGGGACTGTCCCCACGGTGAAATGTCATCAGACGGGACCATTCGNCGGGGACTGTCCCCGCCGAAAAATGTCTTGTTCAGAGGGGACTGTCCCCTGGAAGAGGCAGTCCCCTGGAAGAGGCAAAGCCAAACATCCCAGTCGCCCAAAACGCGCCAGCCTCGGCATTCCACCCAAGCTCACCTGCAGCGGGGACTGATCAGCGGGGACTGTCCCCTGGAAAACAGTCCCCTGGAAAACACAAGGAAGAGGCAAATCAAAACGCCCCATCCACCCCAAGCTCTCCATCCCAGGCATTCCGCCCAAACTCACATTCCTAGGGGACTGTCCCCTGCGAAAAACGACTTAATCAGAGGGGACTGTCCCCAGGAAGAGGCGAAGCCAAACATCCCAGCCAAACATCCCAGCCAAACATCCCAGCCAAACATCCCAGCCAAACATCCCAGCCAAACATCCCAGCCAAACATCCCAGCCACCCAAAGCACGCCATCCCCAGCATTCCACCCAAACCCACATTCAGAAGGGACTGTCCCCGGAGAGAGGAGAAACCAAACAGCCTAGACACCCAAAACGCACCAATCCTGGCAAACCACCCAGGCTCACATTCGGCGGGGACTGTCCCCACGGTGAAGTCCCCACGGTGAAGTCCCCACGGTGAAGTCCCCGCGGTGAAATGGTCACCGAACAGGCTCGCCACCAGCATCGGATTGGAGGTGGCAAACTTACCACCAATTGAAAAGAAGTGCTTCGAATAGGCTGCACAGATGGTGACGCCGATAAACATCACCAGCGGAGAAAGGACCCTAGCTGGTCAGAACGAAGGAGTGATAGGGGACCCGCTAGCGATCATAGATCCAAGAAGGTGCTCGCAGGGGCAATGACCAAATGACGACTAACGCTGCTGTTTATAGGTCAGCCAGCTCAAAAACGCCATGATTCCAGCTAGCACGATGAACGTGATGTCCATCAACAAGCTTACGCCACCTAAAATCGCTAATCCGGTTTGGCCAAGCATTGCTGCTAAAGCATCCAGCAGAAACAAACTGGCCACCAGGATCGACGCAACAAGGCTGAAAAGACAAAGGGCCTTGGGCATCAAAAATTCCTCGGTAAATTCGTGGGGTCAGGTCTAGAAGAGGAACCGGGAAGTCACTTCGCAACGCGGTCGTCGCCGTAGTATAGTTACAAATTCATGATTTTCCCAAGCCTACGCCGGTTTCCTTACAGGCTTAGCGTCGCCTAGTTTACCAAATCGTCGCCTGAGTGCGATGAGGTCAGTTTTTCCGCCAATTCCAATTGATACGGGCGTCCAACGCCCATTGCCTGCGGAGTATTCCCGACATGCCTTCTGACCGATCCCGTCCAATTAGCCCCGGGGACGCCCCACGGCTGCAATCCGATCCCTGGTCTTGGTGGCGGCAACAGATGCCAGTGGCCAAACGCTGGTCGTACCTCGATCACGCAGCGGTCGGCCCATTATCGGCCCCTGCGGTCGAGTCGATGGCGGAATACGCCAATCAATGCAGCTCTGACGGCGATATTCACTGGCCCAAGTGGAATGCCCGACTCGGTGAATTGCGACATCTCGCCGCCGACTGGCTAGGCGCTGATCGAGACGAAATCTGCTTGATCCCCAACACCTCAACCGGAATCAACTTGGTCGCCGAAGGCTTCCCCTGGAAACCAGGTGACAACATTGTCATTCCCGACGGCGAATTCCCGAGCAACCGCTACCCTTGGGAAAACCAACGCTCTCGCGGCGTTGAACTGCGAATCGTCCCCCATAACAACGGTGCCATCGACCTCGATGACCTCTTCGAGCATGTGGATCAATCCACTCGCATCATCGCCACCTCATGGGTGGGCTACGCCAGCGGGTTTCGCATTGACTTGGCCGAACTAGTACAACGAGCTCATCAACGCGGTGTCCTCGTGTTTCTGGATGCCATCCAAGGCCTGGGAATCTTCGACCTGGACTTACGGACAATCGATGTGGACTTTCTTGCTGCCGACGGCCACAAATGGCTGCTCGGCCCGGAGGGCTTCGGCGTCGCCATGATTCGCAAACGTCACCTCGACCTGCTACGCTGCGGCAACGTGGGCTGGAACAGCGCCCAACAAGCGTTCAGCTACGACACGCCCAATCTAGTCCTCCGTGACAGCGCCGTTCGCTTCGAACCGGGCTCAGGAAACATGGTCGGCGCCGCGGCGCTGCTGGCGAGCTGGAAAATTTTTCAGGCCGTGCGTGAAGCTCACGGCAGCCGTGCGATCGGCGATCGCGTGATTGAATTAGCCACCGAGCTCGATCGACGCTTGCAAACAGCAGGCGCAATCACCCGAGTCCCCACATCACCCAATCATCAATCCGGAATCGTCACCTTCGAAGTCCCCGGCATCGAACCGGCTGCGATACGCAGCGCTGCCGCTGAGCGAAACTGTGTCGTTAGCTGCCGCGGCGGAGGCGTGCGAGCGAGCATTCACGCTTACAATAACGTTGCGGATTTCCAACCCTTGCTGGACGCAATCGATGACGCACGTCAAGCAAGCTAGCATCCTTTTCAAAGACTCATCATGCACTCTTCGACCAGCACGCACCCCGACGACCGGATCGCAGTCTACACGGGATCGTTCGATCCGATCACACTGGGACACCTGCACATTATCGAGCGTGCCAGTCGACTGTTCGACACGCTCGTCATTGGCATCGGCGTCAATGCTGACAAGCGATCGCTGTTTACGCCACAGCAACGACGTGACTTGGTCTCCCAAGTCACCAGCGGCCTGAACAACGTCAAAGTCGAGTTCTTTGACGGACTGGCGGTCGACTTCGTCCACTCACTGGGATCGCGAGTCATGGTGCGAGGCATTCGACCGCTGACCGATACCGCAGGCGAGTTCACCATGATGATGGCCAACCGCCAATTGAATCCAGAAATTGAAACGGTCTTTCTGATGGCTGACGAACGCTTCGCGCACGTCAGCAGCTCGCTACTGAAACAGATTGCCGGCATCAGCGACGATGACCAACAGCTGGAAAAGTTTGTCCCAGCTTCGGTCATTCCCGCATTGCGTCAACAGTTGCGTTCTTGATGAACGACTCACTGCTGCTGATTCGACTCAACAGGAAGATCAGCGGTGACCTGACCGCGGTAATCCGAGCAATGTTTTCAGCCCAGGATTTCGGCCTTCAGGCGATTAAGCAATTCAATCGCGCCACCAATTTCAACCTTCTGACGCTCGGGATCTTCTGGGATCTCACGCTCGATGGTCAGAGGACCTTCGTACCCAATCTCTTTGAGCGTCTGCAGGTACTTGCGAATGTCGACATCACCTTCACCGAGCGCCACCTCTTGCCCCCAGGTCTGACCGGGCTGATCACTCCAGGTACCATCCTTGCAGTGCACGCTGCGAACGTGCGGAGCGACGGCTTTCAGAGCTTCAATCGGCTGGCCTGTTCCGTACAGAATCATGTTTGCCGGATCAAAGTTGATCTTTAGATTGTCACGGCCAACGGCGGCAATAAAGTCCATCAAGCCCGCAGCTGTTTCCTGCCCGGTTTCTAAATGCAAGTACTGGCCATTGGCTTTGCAGTGGTCACACAACTGCGCCGTGACCGCAACGACTTCTTTGAATAACGACGCCTCGGGGTCGTGCGGGATAAACCCTAAGTGCAGCGCCACGGTGTCACAGCCCAGGTGCTTTGCAAAATCAGAGATGTCGCGCATTTCAGCAAGACGCGACTCCCGAGTGTCTTCAGGAACCAAACCGATGGTGCGTTCCACCGTGGGGATATCGGCGTAGCTTTCACCATCGAAGCCACCAAAAACAGCCGTACAACGCACGTTCATGCTTTCCAACTGAGCCCGCAATTGCTCAGCAGTCGCTTGATCTCGCTGGTCACCATGTGGGGCGTGCAACTGAATCGTCGGCAATCCCAACTCTTTGATCACATCCCATTTGACACCAAGTCCAGCATCGACAGATGCGAACACTCCGATTGGCCATTGATCCATTGCGTCTACTCGTCCGGTTAAAGTTCAAAATAGAAATGCAGCTCGACGGCTCGTTTCACCGCGATCACCGCCTTGCTTGAGAAGTGGTTATTGATAAAGACAGCGCACGAAGCGGCAATAGCTAAACCACAAAGCCTCGCAGAAAATTGCAACTTTGTCGCATCGCACGAAGCCGATCTTCCAGCGTCCCTTCGTACACGCGATCTTCGATTTCAACGCACACTGGCCCGTTGTAACCGGTGTCGGTCAAGGCACCAAAGAACTGTCCCCAATCCACCTGCCCCATCCCCGGTAGCTTTGGCGTATGCCACAAGTTTGGGTTGGCCAGCACACCAACTCGATCCAAACGATCCTGGTCCACACGCACGTCCTTGGCATGCACATGAAACAGCTTGTCGGCAAACTCACTCATCGGAGCCAGATAGTCCATCTGCTGGAAAATCATGTGCGACGGGTCGTAATTCAGCCCGAAATGATCGCTAGGAAGATCGTTAAACATCCGCTGCCAGATGTCGGGACTGTGCGCCAAATTCTTTCCACCTGGCCATTCATCATCGGTGAAGAACATCGGACAGTTCTCGATTCCGACTTTGACGTTGCGCTGCTCCGCCAGTTCAATCAACGGCTTCCAGACATCCAAGAACCGCGGCCAATTCGCATCCACGGTCTTTGTCCAGTCACGACCGACAAAGGTATTGACCACGCGAATCCCTAATCGGTCCGCGGCTTTGATCAGAACCTGCAAATGATCAATGGCCTGCTGGGACTCCGCCTGATCGGGCGACAAAGCGTTGGGGTAATAACCCAGCCCGCTGATCGAGACCCCGGTCTCCTCTTTCAACTGCTCAAGCGATTCGATCTGCTCTTGATCAAGATTGGCCACATCCAAGTGCGTCACCCCGGCATAGCGGCGTGTTGCCTTGCCAACGGGCCAACACATCACTTCCACACAGTCGTACCCAGACTGCGCGGCACTTTCCATCACGAACTTCAAATCCTGTTCTGGCAAGATCGCGCTGACATAACCTAATTGCATGATGATTGCATTCCTTCGTATGCTGAATAATTCGTATGCTGAATCAATGGACCCAACGCCTGGCAGGCAAAAGACTCCGCTGAGAGACCGCGTAAAGTCACTCCGTTGCCAGCGGAACAACGCTCAACCGGCGCCACGTCCCTCCGGCCCCTTTTTTTCCCATTTGGGCTGACGATACTTGGTGTGGGCGGGCCCCAATTTTGCTTTACTTTCCAACAGCCGCATTTGATCGGCGGGATAAAGATTGGGCACCAACTGATCCCCTCGTCTTAAGCGATATAAGATACAGCCTTTTCTCTGGATGTAATACATGCCCCAGATCGTGGCCACAAAACGCTCGCGTTCCAATCCCACGCCAACGGTTTCAACACGATCATCGATGTCGAAACCTTCATGAGAGACCTGCAACCACATCGCCGGCCGCAATCGAAATCCCAACGGCCCATAGCGGTAGTGATAATAGGTGCCATCAAATTGCGTCCGCTTCAAAACTCTGGGACTGGGCATCAACCGCCGGACGGTCGCCATGTCTTCGGGATGAATGAAGCCATGCCCATTTTCTGGCCACCGCAAGAAGCATCCGTAATCGGGAAATTGAGGCCATTGCATAACAAATCATCAGTCGCCAGAAAAGAATCAAACCAGAACCGACACGCGTGCTCCGTTCACCCACCACAAACCTCAGTCTGGATGCCGCAGCCGTGACAGGGACAGGCAGCAAGCGGAAAGGAGCCTGAAGCCTCAGCCGCGACAGCCAGCACGGGCTGACGCAGCGGCGGACGATTGAGACCGTTTGGCTGGGTGACAAACACCCCGCCCACAGCTGACATGAACCTATCTTTAGGTGGTTCGATCACCGTTCGAGGTGGTGCAATTTTAACGGATAAGACACTTCAACTGGGGCCTGATCAAGGCACTGAAGTCTTTCTTTTCGGCTTCCCGCCTAGCGAGGACAATGAAGCGGCGAATCCCCGGCGTTTTGGAGTACAATTGAGCCCCAAATGGCGTTCCCGAACGAAGTGTAATTTTCGATCACCGTGTTCGGTCACTGTACACTCACACAGTGCACTCATTCTTCACAGCGTCTCGGTCTTCACAGCGTCTTGTTTTGCGACAATCGATCACGTTGCAGACCTCAGATTGCCTCTTATCACAAACTCATGTCTGATTCAAAAAAACACCCTGCCATCGGCATTGACCTAGGAACCACCTTCTCTGCAGTTGCCTACTTGGGCCCCGATGGCCGTCCAGAAACGGTCCGCAATGCAGAGGGAGACCTGACCACGCCCAGCGCTGTGTTTTTCGATCATAAGCACCCGATTGTGGGCATCGAAGCGGTTGAGGCGGGACTGCTGGAACCAGACCGTTTGGCTCAGTTTGCCAAACGAGACATCGGCGAATCGTATTATGAAAAACGAATCTGTGGCAAACACTTGCCCGCCGAAGTGATCCAGGCGCTGATCTTGCGCAAACTAAAAGAAGACACCGAACTGACCCTTGGCGATGTCCAGCAAGCCGTCGTCACGGTCCCAGCCTTTTTCAATGAGCCCTGCCGGAAAGCCACTCAAGACGCAGGCCGATTGGCCGGGTTGGATGTCTTGGACATCATCAATGAACCCACTGCGGCGGCAATCTGCTACGGCGTGCAGCAGGGATTCCTTTCGCCTAGCGGTGAAAGTGAACATACCGAGACCGTCCTGGTTTACGACCTGGGCGGTGGCACCTTTGACGTCACCGTCATGAAAATCGAAGGGGGGCGATTCAACACCATCGCCACCGCAGGTGATGTTTACCTGGGAGGGATTGACTGGGACAAACGCATCGTTGACTTCATTGCCGAAACATTCCAAGAACAGCACGGTGTCGATCCGCGTGAAGACGTTCAAGCCATGCCAGAACTGATGCGCAAAGCCAACCAAACCAAGCATGCATTGACACAGCGCGAATCGGTGACAGTAGCCTTTGCCCATGAAGGCATGCGAATGCGTACCGAGTTGTCCCAGCAGGCATTCAGCGACCGCTGCATGGATCTGGTGGACCGAACCATCATGACCGTTCAATTGGTGCTCGATGATGCTGGGATCACATGGAAAGACCTGACCCGTTTAATTCTGGTTGGCGGCTCCACTCGCATGCCAATGATTCGCAGCGAGCTCGAATCCTGCAGCTCGATGGCACTGGACCGATCACTGTCACCCGATGAAGCAGTCAGCCACGGCGCTGCACTGTATGCCGGAATGCTGCTAAACGGGCAACAAGGCCAACCCGGTGCGATCTCGGTCAGCAACGTCAACTCACATGATTTGGGCGTTTTGGCAATTGATCCCAAAACTGGCGAGCCTCGTCGGCAGATCATGATCCCCCGCAATAGCTCTCTGCCCGCGCGGAAAACAGTTCGCTTCCGAACTCACTCAGACAATCAAGCGAACGTCAAGATTGAAATCGTCGAAGGCGGTGATGATCGCGGCACCAATGCAACCAAGATTGGGAAATGTGTTGTCGACGACCTGCCGCGCGGAACTCGCAAAGGCACCAACGTTGATGTGCAGTTCGATTATGCCACCGATGGGCGACTGAGGGTGCGAGCTGCACTGCCGGAGGTCGATCGCAAAATCTCCATGACGCTCAACCGAGCCGCTGGCCTGAGCGATGACGAAGTGGAATCCTGGATCAACGTCCTGGACACTGGATTCAGTGACGCAGCCTTGGCGGAACTGCCAGAGCTGGATCAAGCCTTTACAGACAGCGAGATCGAATCGAGCGACAAGGATCTTCCCGGCGACACGAGCCCCAGTGACACCATTCCTACCGAATTGGAAAGCGATCCCTTCGGCGGCGGTCTCCCCGAAACGGGTACCGCTACCGCCGCTGCGATCCCCTTCATCGAACTGGGAGATCCCGTCAAGAAGGAAACCGCGGCCCCACAAATCAATGTTGCTGGCAGTGCTGTTGCCGGCAGTGCTGTTGCCGGCAGTGCTGTTGCTGGCAGTGCTGTTGCTGAGACTCCCGCCTCCCCGGTTGAACTCCAGCCGCTCGATGCGTCACCGCCTGGCACACTGGGCACGATTCCGGCGGCACAAATCTTGCCAGAACCCGACAGCTCGCAGATCAATTCCGTGCTGGACTTCACTCCTGTCGACGACGCTGCGGCTGCCCCAATCCCAGCGACGCCAATCCCAGCGACGCCAATCCCAGCGACGCCAATCCCAGCGACGCCAATCCCAGCTGTCAAACAGGCACCTGCGGTAGCGCCAATGATTCAGCCGGCGGGTAAACAACCGCCGCCAGCAAAAGCTGCTCCACTCGGCGACGCCCCGTTACCGGATTTCATGGCGACCAAAAAGCCCGCGACCAGCACGGGACCAGCGATCAGCATTGGCGAAGAGACCAGCAAACCGAAGGCAAACTCATCCGACATTGCGGCACTGGCTTCACTCGGTGACGGGCAACCTCAAGTCAAGGCATCCGCTCCGGTGATTTTGACCGACTCAGGTGCTGCACCTGCGAAGAAAGCCAACGCAGCGCCAGTGATCTCGATTTCGGATGCCCCTCCGAGCGGCAAGAAAAAATCGGGTGGGCTGTTCGGCAAGAAGAAAAAGTAATCGCGGTCAATCCGCTTCAGGAACCGATGCAATGCAGCTTTGTTGATCGCAGGATCCGTGAGGCACGCGTGCTTTGACATTCCTTTTACAAAGTTTTGAACGCAATTCGACCATTGAATTGCCGTTTTATCGTTTACTTAGTGACAGGCAAGAGAGCCGGCGAAAAGGATTCGATACGCAATTGTGTGTATCACGCCTTTCTCTTGCAGTAAACACAACGTCCTAAGGGGAAAGAACGATGAGCGTAGCGATCGATGGCAGAAACTCTTCTCGCCGACTACTAGGCAAATTTCGAAACCGTTTGTTTCGAACGCTCGCCGCAAGCCTAGCGCTGACGAGCGCACTTGTCTCTAGCGGTTCAGCTCCAGCCCAAGCCGAACAACTGACACTGAAGGTTGGCGTTTCCAGCCCGACCATGCTCAGTGACGCCAAGAACCTCAACCACATTCGGGTTGCCTTGACCGGCTTCGCGATGCCGGGAACGGAGGCTCGCCCGCCGGTCAATACATCCATCGTGATTGACAAGAGCGGTTCGATGGGCGGCCAAAAGATCGTCCAAGCTCGTGAAGCGGCCATCGCAGCGATCCGTCGACTCAATGACAACGACATTGTCTCGGTGGTTCTGTACGCTGATTCTGCTACGGTTTTGGTTCCCGCCACCAAGGCGACCGATCGAGAAGCGATCATTGAAAAGATTCGCTCGGTCAATGCCGGTGGCAGCACGGCCCTCTTTGCTGGCGTCAGCAAAGGAGCCGCAGAGGTTCGCAAGTTCATGAACGAAGACTCCGTCAACCGCGTGATCTTGCTCTCTGATGGACAAGCCAACGTTGGACCTCAATCACCCAACGAACTGGAACAGCTCGGTGCCTCGCTGGTCAAGGAAGGCATCAGCGTTAGCACTCTTGGCCTCGGACTGGGCTACAACGAAGACCTCATGAGTCGCTTGGCGGCCGCGGGCAGCGGTAACCACATTTTCATCGAACGCGCCCAAGACTTGATGGCCGTGTTCCAAAAGGAATTCAATGATCTGCTGAGCGTCATTGCCAAGGACTTTGACATTCGCGTCAAAGTCGCCGACGGCATTCGCCCCGTGCGAGTTTTGAACTCGAAAGCTGACATCAGCGGAAAAGAAATCAAGATCCCGCTGGCACAGCTGTATGCTCAACAAGAGCGTTACTTCGTCATCGAAGTCGAAGTCCCAGCCAGTGAATCGGGCCAAACCCGTGACTTGGCTGCAGTCTCAGTGAAGTATCGCAACATGTTCAGCGAAACAAACGACCTGCTACAGAACTCGATTCAAGTTCGCTTCAGTGACGACCCCAAGAAGGTTGCCAAAGATCGAGATCCAGAAACCTATGCTTACTGCTCCATCCAGTTGGCAAACTCGCTTAACTGCATGGCAACCGAATTGCGTGACGCCGGAAAGGTTGACGAAGCACAGAAACTACTGCGTGGCAACACCGCCCGCTTGGCAGAAGTCGAAGATTCTTACGGTGCAGTTCTCCCTGCTGGGCTGACCAAAGAACTCAAACGCAATGTGTCGCTGAACAAACAACAAGCGACGATCATCAAAGATCCCAAGCAATGGGCTTATGGACGCAAAGCAATGCGTTATGAACAAGCCAAGAATGCCGCTCAACAACAAGCGGACTGATTGCCGGTCCTAGCTCGACGAGGACTTGCAGACAACGAATGATGACTCCAAAAGTGTGCGGCGTTGGGGCAAACGTCGCACACTTCTTGTGTTAAGATCATCGTTCACCTGCAGACCACTCGATTTTACATCTGGATTCAATCCATGCCACGCCGACTGCTACTTGCCTTGATCTTGCTGGTAGCTGCACCGTTGGTGTCGCTGGCATGGATCAGTGCCACAGCGGCCAAAGCTCAAGAGGTCCAGGCCCGCGAACGACTGGCCGAAACGCTTAGCAAACAACTTGCCACCGCTCGCGAACCGATCGACGAATTGTTTGCCGACTATCAAAAGCAACTGGACCGCGAGATCACTGATCCCAGTCTGACCGCTGAGTCTCTCAAACGCATGCGTCGCACGTTGCCTTTGGTCCGTCAGTGCATCTTTATCAACTCCACCGGACAACTGATCTATCCCGGTGCTGCAGACTTGGTTGACGATGAAGCCTTACAGTTACTGACCGGCTTGGTCGGCTTGGTCGATTCTCGGCCGGCAACGATTCGCAATCGACAGGTTCGACGTGAAGCAGCCAATGCTCCCAGCTCGGCGCCGCAAACTCCCAGCTCGGCGCCGCAAACTCCCAGCTCGGCGCCGCAAACTCCCAGCTCGGCGACCAATGCGCAGCAAAACGACATGCCACCCAATGATCCACGCCAACAAACCACCAACGTTCAGCGGTTGCCGATTCAATTACAGATTCAGCCTCCCGTCCAACAAACGCCCACACAATCGACTCCAGCTCCGCAATCACGATTGCAGCAATCGTTCATCCAACAGGCCCCTGCCCCACCGTCGCAACAAGCCGAAGCACTCCCTCAGCGGGCCTCCAGACAAAGCCGCCAAGTAACCCAAACGCCGGCGCCGACTCTCGAACCTGCCAACGCGATCGATACCAATGTGGGGCAACCACCCGACGCGGCGCTGTCATCTGCGAGCAACGCTTGGCAGCAGTGGTTCATGGCTGGAGGCGTACAACTGGTGTATTGGCGATCCTTGCCAGATGGTCGGGCAGTGGGTGTCTTGCTGCAACGTGGCCGCTGGATGTCGGACCTCTTGGCTGCTCTACCCGATTCTTCGGGCACGATCAGCCTGCAGAAAAATTCGTTGGGCTCGGCCCCGATGAAAACGGCGGCGATCGGTGGAATTGCCTTGGTCGATGAATCGGACCATTTGGTGTATCAGTGGGGAGAAGTCTCACGCATCGACCTCGAACAAAAAGCGCTTTCACAGCGCAATCTGCCGATGCCGTTGGCAAGCTGGCAACTGAAACTGTACGTCGACCCGGCCTTGATTCCCCAAGCGGACCCCAGCTCCATCTACTTCGCAATCGCAGCCTTGGCCGTCATCCTTGGCTCCATCGGTGCCTATGTCCTGACGGCTGTTCAGCGCCAGATCAACGCGGCTCGGCAACGCGTGAGCTTCGCTGGGCAAGTCTCACATGAGTTGCGCACGCCACTGACGAATATCCGCTTGTACACTGAACTTGCTGAATCAGATCTGGAGCAGCCGCCATCGGATCAACTGGTCTGTTCGCTCCAAAAGCGGCTTGGTGTGATTGATCACGAATGCAAGCGACTACAACGTTTGGTCGATGGAGTCCTGGAGATGATTCGACCGCAGGGCCAATCGAATCGGCTGCGACTGCAATCCACGGACATTCCATCGCTGATTCAGCGTCTTGAAGAACAGTTCCAACCGGGATTCCAAACCGCTGGCCTGAGCTTGAATGTCCAGTGTGATGTTCAGCAGTCTGCGATGCTGGACACAGACATTATCGAGATCGTCTTAGTCAACCTGCTGGGCAATGTTGAAAAGTACGTTCCCAGCGGGGGAACGTGTGCACTGACCTGCACCACGCACAGCGACCCACAGGGATCGGATCAGTTACAGATCGTTGTCGATGATGACGGTGCGGGGATTCCAAACAAACATCACCAACGAATCTTTCGCGCCTTTCAGCGTCTTGACGATTCCATCAACGCACCAAGTGGGACAGGACTCGGCTTAACGATCGCTCGCCGTGCGGCACAACGCCATCATGGCCAACTGGAGCTACTGACGAAATCCCCGCTGGGTGGAGCCGCTTTTCGCTTCACCGTCCCACTAGATCTGACCATGCCTTAATCAGACCACTGCTTTGAAGATCTTCGAGTCCGGTAGTGCGGAGGCGGAAAATCCACTCTATTGCGGCCCAACTGTGCGATGCCATTTCATTAGTGGTGCAAGCACGGCACCCTACGAACCCAGCCCCGTTTGATGAAAGCGCGATTGCCTAGAGAAAACCCGGGGAAACACAACATCAACCAGAATGCAAACCTGTTCAAAGCAGCGTTTAATCTGACCCACCGAGCTTACTGAGCGACCGAGATGGCACAGCACATTTTAATTGCAGAAGACGACCCTCACACGCGAGCCGCGCTCGTCGAACTGGTGCGCAGCGAAGGCTATCAAGTCACCGAGGCGGCCGATGGTCGACAAGCCAAGGACTTGTACGATCGAAACACACCCGACATGGCCTGCCTGGACGTGATGATGCCGGGACTCAGTGGCTATGATCTCTGCAAGTACTTTCGCAGCCAGACACCAACGATGCCCATTCTGTTCATCACGGCCAAAGCGGAAGAAATTGATAAGGTCGTCGGCTTGGAACTTGGTGGGGACGACTACATTGTCAAACCGTTTGGGACCAAGGAAGTGATCGCTCGGATTCGTGCTGTCGCCCGCCGCTGCTTTGCAGAAGCCGCCCCCCGCGATGACCAACAACCCAGTGAAGATCCGTTCACGATCGCTGACCTGCAGGTGGTCCCCAAGGAGCTTCGTGCCAGTCGTGGCGAGCAGACATTTAGCTTGACGCTTCGCGAAATGCTGATTCTGCAGACACTGGCTCAGCGGCCTGGCGAAGTCATCACACGAGCCGAATTGTTTCGATCCGCGTGGCGTGACAGCCATCTTCCCAACAGCCGGACGATTGACCAGACGATCAGCCAATTGCGCAAACGCATCGAAACGGACCCCAAGCACCCCAGCATCATTCAGACCGTCTACGGCGTCGGCTATCGCTACGACCCCCTCCAGTAAACGAGGTGTCCACCGGGCAGAAAAAGCGTCAGAAGACCGCGGCTACTTAGGCATTTCCCGAGTTATCCCTCAAAGGTTCTTTTTCTTCCCTAGCCGGCTAAGTTACACTATTGCATTCGGACGCTGACTTGCGAGCGTCATTCAATACACCCCATTTTGATTTCGGGCGACCATGACCAACCGTAGACAATTCCTGCAGTACGCCTCTGCCGCTGCTGCCGCCACCACTTTGGCCACCAAATCAAGCAGTGCGTTTGCTGCCGCCAGTGAAGCACCGTTCAAGATCTCGCTCGCTGAGTGGTCGCTACACAAAATGCTGTTCGACAAGTCCAAGAACGTGACCAACATGGACTTCCCAAAAATCGCCAAAGAGGAATGCGGCATCGAAGCGGTTGAATACGTCAACCAGTTCTTCAAAGACAAAGCGAACGACAAAAAGTACCTCGGTGAACTGAAACAACGCTGTGACGACTTGGGCGTCAAAAGCCTGTTGATCATGTGTGACGGCGAAGGTCGCCTAGGCGATCCCAACGAAGACGCCCGCACGAAAGCCGTCGAGAACCACTACCGCTGGGTTGAAGCGGCCAAGTTCCTGGGCTGTCACAGCATTCGCGTCAATGCCGCCAGCGGTGGGTCTTACGACGAGCAAATGAAACTGGCCGCCGACGGCCTGCGTCGACTCAGCCAGTTTGCTGCCAAACATGACATCAACGTCATTGTTGAAAACCATGGTGGTCTCAGCAGCAATGGCGCTTGGCTGGCAAGCACGATCGCCAAGACCGAAATGGATAACTGCGGAACCCTGCCAGACTTTGGCAACTTCACGGTTCGTCGCGGCAAAGATCCTGAAGTTTACGATCGTTACAAAGGTGTCAACGAATTGATGCCTTACGCCAAAGCGGTCAGCGCCAAGTCACATGACTTTGATAAAGACGGCAACGAAACTCACACCGACTATTTCAAGATGATGGAAATCGTCCTCAAGCATGGCTACAACGGCTACGTAGGCATCGAATATGAAGGTGGTAAAGTCAGCGAACTGGAAGGCATCAAGCTGACCAAGCAACTGCTCGAACGCGTCGCAGCAAAGATGGCGTAACCTGGCGTCGATCGTCAAACGATTGCTATTGAACGAAGCCCTGCACCCGCAGGGCTTTTTGTTTTGTTCAAGATCGCCAATTTACCCGCCGCTTCCAGCGGGGTGTCGCAACGGCATGCACT
The DNA here is from genome assembly GCA_007745635.1 of Stieleria bergensis. Taxonomy (GTDB): domain Bacteria; phylum Planctomycetota; class Planctomycetia; order Pirellulales; family Pirellulaceae; genus Stieleria; species Stieleria bergensis. Next base: position 1,004,513 of record CP036272.1, on the reverse strand, counting down.
CGCGGCACTCCCCGAACGCCAACGCGGCACATCCTCGCACCCTCAAGCTTCACCAGCGGCTTGACGAAGCTTTGCCAACGCTCGCACCCACAGCATTCTGACAGCGGCCTCGCTACGGTCCATTTGCTTGGCAATTTCCGGATGGCTTAACTGGTCGAGATGCCTGAGTTCGATCACTTGGCGATAATCATCCGGCAACCGCTGCAAGATCGCAGCCAACTCCAAGGTCTGCTCATTCCGCTGGGCCACGAAACTGGGTGAAGAGTCATTCGCTGGCAGGATTGCCGCCAAGCGATCGGATGAAGTCGTCATCGATTGCTCAATCGACACCTCACGTTTAACATCCCGTTTCTTGGTGCCAGCGAAGTGTCGCGCTAAGTAAGCTAATTGATGCGCCAAAATCTTACGCAGCCATGCCAGTCGCTGCGTTTCTTCAGTGCCTCGGAACTGATCCCAGTTCTTCCAGGCCTCCAACAACGTTTGCTGGACCGCATCGGAGGCCGAGTACTTGCCAAGAAAACGGCTATCGATCTCGCGTCTGGCCAGATAGTGTAACCAGGGCTGATACCGTATCAACCACTCGGTACGATCAGAACCATCGCCAGGCAATTCCGTTGACATTCGACCTTTCCCTTTCTGCTACCGATCGTTGATCGCTAGATCGCCACCGTTGACCAAGTGCTTCCAAATCTTGAGTGTTGCGGGAGCTTGAAAGACCAACACCAAACCCGAGACATAGGCCCACATGGCCAGCAACCAATACCAGCCAGCGTAACTATAGTACTGTCCTGCGATGCCTGGAACGGTCGGTTCACTTCTCAACCACATGACCAGCAAAGCCACAAACAACGCGAGGCTAGTGCAAGTCGCCGACCAGATCAACAACGGTTTCCAACGCCCCAACAACAGCCAACTGCCCGCACAGAACAAAACAGCAATCAGCGGCGTGTAGATCACTCCCAGAAAGAACTTTTGCACGACCGTTAACTCATACAGTGAAGTCGGCCGCACCGCCAATGCCATCAACGCCAACGCGGCAATGACTGGCAACAGCAAACCAAATCGCAAGCTAAATTTGCGATGCCGGATCAGATGATTGATCCAGGCAATCGGACTGACAACCAGCAAGGCACAATAGATCAGCCCCAACCACCAGAAGCGAACGACCTCGCCGGCGATCTGTTGAACATCATTCTTCCCAGGCAGGGAGCGTTGCAGACGCGGATCCTGCAGACCAGCTGCATTGATTGGCGTCAGCGGACGGGCGGCAATGGCCGTCGGATCGGACATCACTTGTGCGTTGACCGCCGTGGGCCAAACTCCTTGTGCCTCGTCACCGAACTGAACAAACAGTTTTGGAAGCAGCGTTCCATCCAGCGGCGTCATTTCATTGATGCGATAGGCACCTTTGACGGAACTTGGCTCGGCTGTTTGGCGAAACCATTGCACCTTGCCAGTGGCGGCATCAATCCCCTGGAGACGCAGTCCCTTGAGGCTGCGATGCAATAAAACCGAGGGTCGATACAGGTGCCCGGGTTGAATGCCGACAACCGTGGCTTGATCAAATGCGAATCCCAATCGCTGTTGAGCTTGGCCAAAGGGAACCGACCAATCCTGCTGCATCAGCTGCTGATCTTGAAAACGCCAGCAAGACAGTGACTGGGGGGAATCCAGATACAGTTCATCCTGTTCATCGCCGTCGCCATCCAAGCTGTAAACCCGTGCTCCCCATTGTTTGGGCAACTCGATCGTCTGCACGACGCCCCCCTGATTGTTCAATAGATCCAGTGACTCATTGCTGGAAAACGGTGAACAGATCATGACCGACTCACCCGGATGTCGCAAAACCACGGGCTGTCGCCAATCGAGCGGGTTGTTGGTCATCTGCTGATAGATTGTCGGTGCCTTGGATTCATAATCCCACAAGCGTTTGCCATCTGAACGAATCGCCGTCAGGCAGAGCAATCGTTGGGTCGGCTTGCCAGCCCCCTGTGACTTTTCTTTGGGGTACATCGTCAGCAACTCATGAGTTCCATCTCGATCCAAGTCAACGGGAACCGCTGGCGAGACCAGCAAGAAAGGATTCTTGCGTCCGGCATCCTTGACGACATATTGCCACAACCTCTTTCCAGTCGCTCCATCGAAGGCTTCGTAGGCCAGTTCCGGCAACCGCTCAGTGGTGACACGATCCTCTCGCTCAGAGGGCAAAACCAAGTCGAAGACTCCGTCTTGATTTAGGTCAACGAGCGGTGTTTGAAAACTCAAGTCCTTGAACTGATACTGTCGCTGCAAGCCGGTGGCAGTCCCATAAGCAGCCGTTAGCGGCTGATCCCAACGTAGCTTGCCAGTCTGTCCATCAAGCACCAACAACCACAGCTGCAGATCACTGGTGCTGAATCCTCGACGCGCTGGATATTGATAATCCATCGCCGCGACCACGATCGCTTCCGGTCGATCATCCTGATCCAAATCAGCCCAACGCAATAGAGCCACGTGCTCGATCGTATGAACCGTGACATCAGCCTGCCAAAGCAAATCCCCACTTTGACCAGAGTAACATTCGATCGGCCGATAGGTCGCCGTTCCTGCGCCGGTACGGTACCAGCACAACAGATCCCCCACCTGGTCTGCATCAATGTCGATGGCAGTTTGCGGATTCGGATTGGACTGCAATCTGTCTGCCGCCGTTTCGGTGGCCCAGTGTCGATCATTGAAGTTCGTGGCTTGAAACTTCCATAGTGTCTCGCCGGTGCTGCCGGAGACCGCTGCCTCAAAACCATTGGCTGGCTCGTACAACAAATCACGAATCCCGTCTTGGTTCAGATCGTGAGCCACTTGCCAATCGGAATCCGCTAGCCGTCGCCAGTCGATGGACTCCTGCTCCAGGACCTTCGCGCTGCGACCTTGTCCCGGATTTCCCAGATCATGAACGACAACAAAGCGAGCGAGACTCGTTTCCGTCTCGGCCGTCAACCACTGTTCACGCGTCTTGTTGATGCGTTGCAAGAGGTCTCCGTTTGCCAAATCAACGACCAGGGAAACCGAGCGACCACCTTCTTCAGCATCTTGGTACTGAATCAGCACTTCGGTGCGTCCCGCCTGATTGATCGACGAATTGGAGCGTGCCTCGCGCGTCAGCAACTGCCCACCGGTTGCTTGTTCAGCCAATTGAGTTGGCAAACCCCAGGACGCCAAGGTGTTGCCGTCCTTCCCAGAAACAACGTCAAGATAAGGCTCAAAGCGTTCGCCCCAGAGTGTCGCGATCACTAGATCCGCCACGCCATCCTGATCAAAGTCAGCGACACGCTTGAAGTGATCGACTTGCATGTCCATCGTCAACTGCTTGCGACTCCACACCAAACCACCTGTGGCAGCATCGACGCAGATCAACTCGCTCCATGGCAGCGACTCACCCGTGCCACCCTGCTTGGAAGCCAACACGCATTCCGCTTTTCCATCACCGTCTAGATCGGTGACCAAAGGCCAATCGGCGTGCACGTCATACACCGCCAGATCTTTCTGCCACAGCAGCGTTTGTTTTGCAACCGACCAGACACTACAGCGTGTGCCGCCGCTGCCCGGTTGATCAATCAGAATCGCATCGTCTACTTGATCTCCATCACAATCCGTCCAACGAATCGATCGCGTTGGCAAACGCTGGGTGTCGTGCTGCCAGAGAACCTTCCCTGTCTGCGAATCCAAGTGCACCAAATGACTTCCCGCCATCAATGCAACTGACCCCGTTGGCAATCCTTCGGCAACACCGTTGATCACATGGCAGGCGTCGGGCATCATGACGTGTTCGCCGTGACGCTCTCGAATGGATTCCACATCGCGAAACACCAGGCCGTCGCGAAAGCTTGTGCCACCTGAACGCCCCTCGGTGACACTGAAGGAACCAGAGGGAAAGTAACGATAGACGTCAGGAACTTCCTGTGCCCCGACCGCAACCGATTGGCTGCCATCCCCTGAATTAAGTTGAGTCGCAAACCAGCGAAAATCCAATTCCGCTTGCCAGAGCAATTCGCCATCCGTTCCCGAAACAGCGGCTACCCAGCGTGCCGTTCCCGGATCACCGTTGACACAATCGATCGACACCGAGGGGGCGTGGCTGATCCCGGTGACAACGACATCCGGCACACCATCAGCGTTCAAGTCTGAAACCACGCGCGGGGGTTGAACCAATGCGGATTGAATCTCAGCAGTGTTTTTTGCAGCCTGCGCGGAATCTCGATTCGGCACCGTAACCGTTTGATCAAAACCATCTGCCCGCCACAACAAGGAACCATCGTCCCCGTTTAACACCAGCAATGCAGCCCGCTGGTCTGATGCAAGCACGAGATCCTCTTGGCCGTCTTGATTGAAATCACTACTCTGCCCGGCGGAATCTCCAGCCAGCGTGACTCCGCCAGGACGGAAACCATCCCCAACATCGGAAGCCTGCCAGAGCAACTGACCGCTAAGATCCCGCAACTGAATCCCCTGCGGATCAAAACAGACCAGCCTTGCCTGCTGCGTTGCCTGCCAGAGGGCATAAAAATTTGGCAACAACGGTGACTCATCACCGACGGGTGCTTCGCTAGGAATCTCAATTTCGTATTCCTGGCCCGGGATGAGGTCAAGCTGATAGGTCCTTCGCCCTGCTGCACCGCCCTGCACCTCGATTTGCCTGTCGCCGCTTTTGCTTACCGTTGCTTGCGGCATCGGTAAACTCACCGACTGCACGTCCACCACTGCTCCTGTGGCTTGGGTATCGTGAATGGTTGCCACAACGGAGGGCGCCCCTTCAAGACGCAACGTGCAAGCCTGAGAGCCTTGATAGGCCTGCCAGCCGAACACCACCATTGCCAACACCGCACAGGTCGCCAGCACAGTGGCCGCCGATCGCTTGACCCGGCGTTGATTCTGCCGCGCCCAACGCACTGCTTTTTGCAACACGTTGCTGCGCCGTGCCGAGATCGCCCGCCCATCCAAGTAGGCACGTAAATCATCGGCCAGCTGTCGTGCAGACGGATATCGCTGTGAAGGCTCCTTCTTGAGACACTTTAAAACGATCGTTTCCAAATCACGACTGATCTCAGGACGCAACTGACGCGGAGCAATCACAGCCTCGTTGCGAATCTTTTCAATCACCTCCCAATGACTAGAACCATCAAAGGCCGGTTGATCGGTCAACAACTCGTAAACCGTCGCTCCCAAGCTAAACAAGTCCGAGCGCGCATCGACATCATCGTGCCCCGCTGCCTGCTCGGGACTCATGTAACGTGGCGTTCCCAATACCGCGCCCGTCATACTGATCGCTAAGTCGTCATTGCGCTTCGCCAAACCAAAGTCCGTCAGCCAGATTTGATCGTCTTCGTCAAGGATCAGATTTGACGGTTTGACATCTCGGTGAACCACATTGCGCTGATGTGCGTGAGCCAACGCTTCGGCGGCTTGCAAAGCCCACTCGGCGGCGCGACGTGGCGATTGCAACTGTTCCGATTGCTCATTGACGACCGACAAGTCACGGCCCTGAATGAACTGCATGGCGTAGAAGTGAATCCCATTCTCACTACCCACAGAATAAATCGGGACAATGTTCGTATGGTGAAGGCGAGCGACGGTTTCCGCTTCGCGCTGGAAACGCTCCAACGCCTCACTACCGCCAATGGCACCAAACCCCAAAATTTTCAGTGCCACCTCGCGGCCCAATGAAACCTGTTTCGCCAGATACACCGCCCCCATGCCACCGCGGCCCAACTCACGAACGATTTCAAAATCCGACAGCTGACGCGATGAGGCTTCGAAAGCAAGATCGCTGCTGGAATGCTTCGATGACGCATCCGAAGTTGTCTCAAAAGCTGCCTTGGCAGGTGGAGCAACCTGACCGGCAATGAAATCCAAACCGCCCAAACAGGCGCGTAAGGCATCGGCGTCTTCGGGGTGCTCCGCGATGAAAGCTTCCTGATCAATTGACTGCCCGGCTTCAACTCTGGCCAGATAGTCATCAAGAATCGCGGCCAATCGTGCCTCGGAGACACCAGAGGCATTGGCGTCGGCCAGCGAGCCAGTTGGACCCAGCGAGCCAGTGGCATCCAGCGAGCCAGTGGCATCCGGCGAGCCAGTGGCATCCAGCGAGCCAGTGGCATCCGGCGAGCCAGTGGCATCCGGCGAGCCAGTGGCATCCGGCGAGCCAGTGGCGGCCAGTTCATCTGCCGCCTGCTTGGCGGGCAATCGGTCGTTTGATGTCTTCTCAGCAGTCATGAATTTGTCTTTCTGATGCAGGTCCGTAACGAGCGATTCAAAACGCTCCCACATCTCCAGTGACGCATTGACTTCCGAGTGTAACTGAGAAAACGAAAAAATGTTTTCCAGCGGACAGCAACCTGATCTCGGCCCCAGAATTCAGGCAGAAAGTCTCAAAAGGCGGCTAGCCGCAAGGCTGCGTCAGAGATTTCAACCGCAGCGTCTGTGGCTGGAAACGCAGCATGGAAACAATCCCTAAGAAACCTTTACCATGATCGTAGAAGACCTCAGGCAGCTCACCTCCCCTTCAGTGCGTGCTGCCTGGTCGGTCGAATCTGAATCAGGACACGACATGAAGAATCTGATCCTTGCCGGTGCAGTGCCACTGTTTCTTGTTGTGGCCACGGCTCGACCGCCAGCGGACGACGAAGCCGCCCGGCTTCGACCGAGTGCTGAGCCGGTTGCTGAGACTCAGCCGCCCCCGCCGCCAGCAGAATCACAGCCCTCCCAGCATGACTCGGCACCAGACGAAGCGGAGGCCTCGACGGTCAACGCTCGCAAGACGCTTCTTGACCAGCTCGATCGCGACTTCCAAACACTGGTCAACCGTTCACCACATCGGGACAAACTGCTGAAAGCCGAAGCCCATTTGGATGCTGTTAACGACAACTCGCACTGGACCGAGTACGCACGGGCAACATCAATCATTCGCCAAGTTCCCGATGCTGCGTCGATCCCATTGTTGATGCGGTACCTGGTGCTCCATGCCGAACGCAGCTCGCAACACGTGTACCTTCCCGAGTATCGCAAAACGCTGGAACAGATCACGGGGCGTCAGTTTGCGATCCATTATCAAGCGGGTCCCAATGTCCCCGAATTCATGACCCGACAAGTGGCTGAACTGAACCAGCAGTGGTGGCAGAAACAGAAAGCCACCCTTTCCTTGCGTCACGACAACATGACAGCTGACCAGTTGGCCATGATTGCCAAAAGCATCCGGCAGCGAGTCAAAAGCAGCGGGGACTTCTCCGGGTCCGGTGGTGGTCGTGACACCGCCTATGGCAGCTATCACAATGTCTACTATCGATTGCTAAAGAAGGTCGAGGGCGACTCACTGAATAGACTTCCGGTCGGCGGAAAAATGATTCCTTTGTTTTTAGGGATCGACTCCGATGACGACGAACAAGCAAACACGCGTCAAGCCGTTCACTCGGTGTTCCCGTACGAACTGGTCTGGATTTTGGCTGAGTATGCCAAGCAAGGGCATCGCAAACAAATTCAATCGATTGCCACGTCAACTCAGCACGACACAGCGACACGACTGATCTGCCATCTGGCTCTGTTTCGATCAGGAAGCCGTTACCCCACCGAGGCGATCATTGAGCTTCTCGATCAAGAACGCGACCTTGAACGACGCCTGATCGCGCTGGCGTCGCTTCGCTGGTCGAACCAAGCCGGCCAAGACAAACTTGCCAAGACTCTCGATGACCAGAATCAAGAAGTCGTGGCTATCGCAGCCTGTGCACTGAAAAGCCCTGTGACGACCGAGACGCTGCAAACACTTCAGCAGAAACTTGACAACAGCACCAGCAACACCCCTTCGATGCTGTACTCTGCGATGGGCAATCTGAATTCAGCCCGCGAGAAACGGGCCTGGCAGCAAGTCTTAATCCATTCACTCAAACGCAACCTGGACGACTCACATCTGGGTTACATCGTCAACGGATTCGTCGACAGCTGGGACATTCCCTACGCCCAATACAGCCCGACACGTGAAGAAGACAACCTGACCCGTGCTCGGCTAGCGCTGCAATACAGCAAGGATGAAATAGAAAAGCAAGCCGACGCCGTTGCCAATGCGAAAACACTGGTTCAGTCACTGCAAACACAACTGAACGCCGCAAACACGATTCACGAGATTCGACAAACCGAACTTCGCCGGTTGCTCGTGCTGCAAAGTGAAAACGTGATTGACTCTCAACAACCTCAGCGGGCTCAACAGCGTTTACAAGCCTGCGTTCAGGACGTTCAACAAATCAAACAGCAACTGAACACAGAAACGATCAAGCTGCAGTCACTGATCGAGCAACAAGTGGCACCGCACAAGGATGCTCCATGAGCGTGCCTGCAGGGACAGCGCGGCGACGCGATCAAGTTCTAAAACGCTGGTAACTAAAACGCTGGCGCTTCGTACTCTTTTCGCAAACGATGAAACTCGTCCGTCAAGGCCTGGCGCACCTTGGCGTACTCTGGCTTGTCATACACGCTGATCATTTCTTCGGGATCCGCGTTCAAATCAAATAGGTTCCATTCATTCGTCTTGGGAAAATAGATCAATTTATGGTCCATGGTCCGCACGCCAAAGTGCTGCGGAACAGCGTGTTCGCCAAGTTCGTAATAGGCATAGTAAAGCGACTCCCTCCAGCCATCACGCTGTCCCTTTAGCAATGGAACAATCGAGCGTCCCTGGACTTCATCAGGACACGGCAGCCCCGCGAACTCCAAGAATGTCGGCGCATAGTCAATGTTTTGAATCAGCGATTCTGACCGCGTCCCCGGCTTCACCACATTAGGCCAGCGAATGAGGAACGGCATCTCCAGAGACTGTTCAAACATCCAGCGTTTGTCGTACCAGCCATGTTCACCGAGAAAGAAACCTTGATCGGAGGAATAGATCACAATGGTATTCTCGGCCAATCCCTTCTCCTCCAGATAATCCAGCATGCGGCCGATGTTCTCGTCAACGCCTTTGACCGTTCCCAAGTAGTTTTTCATGTAGCGTTGATACTTCCAACGCACCACGTCGCGGTCTGACATCTCGCCGCTGGCAAACTTCTTGAGGAACGCTTGATTCAGTGGTCCAAAATGCGCGTCCCAAGCCTCTTTTTGCGCCGGGGTCATGCGATTGTATTCGGGCGTTCCATAGCGATCCGGAGCAGGCAACTTCACTTCACCGCGTTCGTCTTTGCGGACCTTGGCATCATAAGCCCAATCAAAGTGTCGATCGATTTCCATTTCATTCCCAGCGAGTGTCTTGCTGCGATTGGCATAGTCATCGAACAGATTCTCAGGCTCTGGAATGGTGACCGAATCAAACGCATCCAAGTGTCGCAATGCGGGCGAAAAGGTACGATGGGGCGCCTTGTGCTGGCACATCAGAAAGAACGGCTTGTCACTGTCCCGCTTTTCCAACCACGCCAGTGCTTTGTCTGTGGTCAGATCGGTTGCATAACCTTCAAAGCGTTGCTTGGAACCATCTTGTTGGATAAAGACCGGGTTGTAATAGTTTCCTTGCCCAGGCAGGACTTCCCAGTGATCGAAGCCAACCGGATCGGTGTGCAGATGCCATTTGCCAATCACGGCCGTGTTGTAGCCCGACTTGTGCAGTGCTTTGGCGACAGTCCACTGATCGGGGTTGAAACGGTTGCCGTTTCGCATGAACCCATTTTTGTGGCTGTGCTTGCCGGTCAAGATACAGGCCCGCGAGGGACCACAGATGGAATTCGCGCAAAACGAGTTCGTGAACACCGCACCGGTGCGAGCGAGACGGTCAATGTTCGGTGTCGGAGCGACTTTGGCCAGCGGACCACCATACGCTGAAATGGCTTTGGTGGCATGATCGTCAGAAAACAGAAACAAGATGTTAGGACGATCCTGTGCACTACAGCGTGATTGCTGAACACAGAGAACGCTGACGAAACAAACGGCAAGGACGAAGAAACGCATCAACTTTGACTCCAATTCAACGCACGACACTCTCAAGCTCAAGATCGAGACGTGAAAGCGATTCGTGAATGGGCTTAGGGAACGGACAAGACTCCGAGAGCAACAGAATACTCGATCTGCCGACAATTCCCAGTCGAGCAGGGCCGGTTCCTACCGGCCAGCTGCATTGTTTCGTTATCGGCGGCCGGCGGGAACCAGCCCTACGGGCACTTCCCCTGGGTACGCTGCGCCCAAGGCTCCACCTGTGATCATTTGTTGCGGCGACGGCGAACCAACGTCGCTCCCACGGTCAAACCGATCAATGCCAAGCACGAGGAAGGCTCCGGGACCGCGTGAGTGTCAAAGACCTGCACGTTATCGATCCCTGCATTGATATATCGATTATCAGCGCCCACTCGACCACCGATGCGAATCTCAGTCAAAGAATCCCCGGCTCGACCAACTCCGGTCCCAGTCCCTTGAAGCTGACCATCCACATAGAGAGACAGCAACACGTCGCCGCCAATTGCCTCCCCCGTCAACAGTAGGTCATACCATTGTTCGACAAGAAGTGGATCGCCTGAAGGAATATGCACTGAGCCTGGACCAGAATCACTGAAAAGAGCGATGGCATCATCGCCGGTACGTTCGAGATGCGCTCGTAAACCCGACGAAGTGCGCAAACCGAGATAGTCGTCCCACTTATAGAAAGCAGGGAAGTTGAGAACAGACAAGCGAATGGCAAAGTTGCCAAAAGAGAGATGATCGTCCACCACATTCAGGTTGATCGCGTCAGACGAGGATGAGTTCCCACCATCGAATCGCGCGTAGGCCCCACTGACGCCCCCCGGCGTGATCGTCGGTGTTCCCTGAACACTAACGCTCCCAATGCCCGATCCTTGATAATCATCCAGCGAAGAATCAAACGAGAAATCATAGACAACTCCGGCATCTACTTTGGATGCAATGAAAACGGCAAAAAAGACTACAAAACAGACTAAACGTTTCATGATTCTCTATCGTTGTTCAAAGTTGAATGTTCGTCGCCTCTAACCGACAAACGGCTCGTGGTTCAGAAAATCGTTCCCACAAACAAAGAATCAAGATTCAATTTCAATAACGCAGCAACTTTGATCCACATCTAGCATCCTGCGACACTGCGACGCTGGAGACCAACCGCCAGTGGTACCATTTCCACCACAGCCTAGACAGCGGCGAGGAACCCCACACAGCACCTGAGAAGGGATCGCAGCAGCTCGCTTTTCCTCGCCTAAACAGGGACATGACCCAGGGTTCTCGACCCAATGCTCAGAAGACAGCATGCAAGCTCCGTCACCCAATCGATCAACTGGTAGCGTTGGTTAACCTAGAGGTCGCCATCATGCCTGACGACAGGAATTCACACGACCGTACAAGACGCTCACACCGCACCGTCTCGGCAGCATGGCTACGCCTTTCGGCGAGAGCAGTTAGGCCTGCCAGCGAGAGTGGTAAGGCCTGCCAGCGAGAGTGGTAAGGCCTGCCAGCAATTTCCTGCAGCCGAACTGCAAAACGAAAAACGGCCCCGACAATCACTTGCCGAGGCCGTTTGATGAATTCAATTCAGGACGGGACTGGATCAGCCACCGGTTGGGAACAGTGGGCCTTCGCCGCTTCCCAAACCGCCTTTGAGCTCGCCGTCTTGACCTGGAACACCGTCGGTTTCTGCGGCTTCAGCTTCTGCTGCTGCACGCTCTTCCTCTTCGCCCCATTCAACTCGTTTGAGCGACAGGCCGATTTTGCGTTCGTCAGTGTCGACTCGCAGAACCTTGACTTCGATATCGTCGCCAACTTTGACAACTTCTTCAGGGTTCTCGACTTTGTGCTCAGCCAGTTCGCTGATGTGCAGCAAGCCTTCCAAGCCGTCTTCCAGACCGATGAAGACACCAAAGTTAGTGATTTTGGTGACCTTACCCTTGACCAGTTGTCCGGGCTGGTAGTTCTGAGGAATGTCAGTATCCCAAGGATCGCTATCAAGCTGCTTGAGACCAAGTGCGATTCGACGACGTTGCTCGTCGACGCTTAGCACGCGGCAGTTGAGCTCTTGGCCCTTTTCCAGCATTTCGCTGGGGTGGCCGATTTTGCGAGTCCAAGACATGTCGCTGACGTGCAACAGGCCATCGATGCCTTCTTCCAGTTCGATGAACGCACCATAGTTGGTCAGGTTGCGAACCTTTCCGGTCACATCGCTGCCCTCTGGGTAACGTTCCAGAACGTCGTCCCACGGGTTCTTTTGGGTTTGTTTCATGCCCAGTGAAAGCTGTTGGCCTTCGGGGTCGACACCCAAGATTTTGACTTCGATCTTGTCGCCGATGTTGACCAGTTCGCTGGGGTGATTGACGCGTTTGGTCCAGCTCATCTCGCTGATGTGTACCAGACCTTCGATGCCTGGTTCCAGCTTGACGAACGCACCGTAGCTCATCACGTTGACAACTTCGCCCTGATGGTTGGAGTCGACCGGGTACTTCTCCTCGATGTTCTCCCAAGGGTTGCGATCTTTTTGCTTCAGACCCAAAGCGATCTTTTGCTTTTCGCGATCGATGTGCAACACCTTGACTTCGATTTCCTGGTCGATGGATACCATTTCGGTCGGGTGCGAGATACGCTCCCAAGCCATGTCGGTGATGTGCAACAGACCATCGATACCGCCCAGGTCGACGAAAGCACCGAAGTCGGCGATGTTCTTGACAATCCCGCGACGGATTTGGCCAACTTCCAGTTCCTGCATCAAGTACGCGCGATCTTCTTCGCGTTGGTTCTCGATCAGTGAACGACGGCTGATGACGATGTTGCGACGGGTGTCGTCGATCTTCAGAACTTCGGCCTGAATCACGCGGCCAATGAAATCGCCGATGTCGCCAGGACGACGGATGTCGACTTGACTGCCAGGCAGGAAGACGTTGACACCGATGTCGACCAGCAAACCACCTTTGATCTTGCGGATGACGGTACCGGTGACGACTTGGCCTTCGCCAATCTTCTTGATGATCTCTTCCCATTCGATGATCTTCTCAGCTTTGTTCTTGCTGAGTGCGATCATGCCGTAGGGGTCATCGGCAGCGCCGTAGTTGTCTTCCATTTCCTCAATCAGGACTTGGACGACATCGCCAACTTCTGGCTTTGCTTCGGTAGGGCCCCATTCATTCAGATTGACGGTGCCTTCACTTTTGAAGCCAACGTCAATCAGCGCCCATTCATCATTGATTTCGACAATCTTGCCGTCGACGATGCGGCCTTGAATGTATTCCTGCTGAGGTGCAAATTGCAGGAATTCTAGAAGCCAATCTTCCGTTTCCTGCTCTGGCGCCATCGTCGCCAGCTCGCTCAGCATGCTATCGTCTTCGAGGGAACGGATAAGATTACGGTTAACCATAAGAGTTTCCGAGATTCTCCAGTCAGCCCTGGCAGCAATTCCAGCAACGATGCAGAGATGTGTTCGACAAACGGACCGCATTTCTGGGTCTCACGAACAGCAATTCACGTAGAAGGCACACCAAAGTGCCGATCAAACGTCCCGCCTTGATGGTTGCGTTAGAATTCGCTCGGGACAGATCCGGGGTTAGAGGAATGAAATACAAAGTAGCTGAAGAGTCATGACGCGTCGGAAGCTGCCAAATTGCCGGCAGACAAAAAGAATTGACGCAGTCTCTGAATCATTCAGGGGCGGGGAGACGACCCCACCATTTTTTTTCAAGCTCGAAACCATAGCCATCTCGACCCCGTGAAACAAGTTCAATTCATCACGTTTCAGGGGGAAACAAGGCCATTTCGTGGAATTAAAGCGACTTTCCATTGGGAGGGTGCCCCGGGGCACAAAACCCCCTCGCCGCCGACCAGCTGAGACGGTTCTCGCCCAGACTCAGCTCGCCCCCGTTTCCACACCGCTGACCGGTCCAGCGACCAGCAGACAGACACAGCCTGGGCCATCGAGTCCGCCTTCTCAGCCAACCGAGCGTCCAGCCAACCGAGCGTCCCGCCGCCAAACTGGACACATTATCCACCCCAGTGTTCCAAGACACTACAATCACCATTCCTTTCCAGCCGCTCACTCGACGCTCATCCCCCAATCATGCCCACTTCAATCGCTTGCAATGCTCTCCGCCTCATGCCCTTGTTACTGTGCTTGGCATCACTGGTATTTTGCCCAGGATCGACCGCCACAGCACAGGAATCGACGGCAGCAGCCAGCAAACTGGATGATGCCCCCAAATGGTTCAAAGGCAACCTGCACACCCATTCGCTCTGGAGCGATGGTGACCAATTCCCGGAAATGATCGCCCTGTGGTACAAGCAACGCGGCTACAACTTCCTGGCGTTGACCGACCATAACGTGCTTAGCGAAGGGCAACGCTGGATGAAAGAAAAAGACATCGTCGCCCGCAGCGACAAAGGCGTCGTCGATCGCTACCGCAATCAGTTTGGCGAAAACTGGGTGCAAACACGAACCAGCGGCGACCCAAAACTGACCGAAGTCCGACTCAAACCACTTAATGAATTCCGTGCTCTGCTGGAGCAGGCCGGTCAGTTCATCATGATTCAAGCCGAAGAGATCAGCGATCGCGCCGCAGGCAAGCCCGTTCACATCAACGCCACCAACATCGCCGAAGTGATCCAACCGGCTGGCGGTTCCACGGTCCGCGAGGCGATGCAGAACAACCTGCGCATGATCCTGCAGCACGAAAAAGAGCATGGCCGCGAAGTCCTGCCTCACATCAACCATCCGAATTTTGGATCAGCGATCAGCGCCGAAGACTTAGCCGCTGTGCTTTCAGAACGCTTCTTTGAAGTCTACAACGGGCACCCCGGAGTGAAGCACTTGGGTGATGACAAACTCCCCAGCATGGAACAACTGTGGGATCAAGTCAACGCAATCCGCTGCGGCACCGCCGGCGCTCCGCCAATCATGGGCATCGCCACCGATGATTCTCATGAATACCACGGCAAACCTGGCTCGCGTCCCGGTCGCGGATGGGTGATGGTCCGCAGTCGCTTTCTCTCGCCAGAGCATCTGATTCAAGCGATGAAACGCGGCGACTTTTATGCCTCCAGCGGTGTCACGCTGTCTGACGTGCAGTTCAACGAAGAAACCCGCAGCCTGCAAGTCGCCATTGAGCCAGAACCGGACACCAAGTACCAAATCGATTTCATTGCCACGCTCAAACATCACGCGGAAGGAAAAACAGACGAACATGATCACGTTGGCGTGACTGTCAAATCGGTGACAGGAACCCAGGCAACTTATCAAATGCGTGGCGATGAACTGTATGTGCGAGCACAGATCACCAGCAGCCAAGCTCACACCGATCCGTCGTTCAAAAACCAAAAGGAACAGGCCTGGACGCAACCGGTTGGCTGGTCCGCCGCCCCTGCCGGTCAATGAAACGAGTGATGACGCTAACGCTCATTGCATGAGTTCAGTCATGCGACCAGCATCAGGGCCGACTGCGACTGCCAGAAACCGCGGCTAACAACAAAGCGGCTGATCATCGATTCGCCGACAGGCGTTCGGCCCGGTTGAAAGGACTCGCTCGCCACACCCTGCAATGGCTTCTGAAGTACAATGGAGCCCCTGCCTTCCTCACCTGCCCTACCTTTCTCACCTGCCCTGCCTTTCTCACCTGCCCTGCCTTTCTCACCTGCCCTGCCTTTCTCACCTGCCGGTGCGGAGCCTCACGATGCTTCATCGCTGCCTTGTTCTATGCCTTTTGATGCTTTGCTCGCTCACCGCCGCGGCAGAACTTCCCGAATCCACACTGCCGCCGGATCGGAAAGTCAGCTACTTTACTGACATCGCTCCCCTGTTGCAGCAAAACTGCGTCGCCTGCCACCGCAAAGGAGATGACGAAGGCGGGGTGATGCTGGAATCGGTTGACGCGATGAAAACATCCGACAACGATGAGGTGTTGTTGCCCAGCAAGCCCGAGGAAAGTCGCTTATTCGTTGCAGCAACCCACGGCGATGACCTGGAGATGCCCCCGGCGAAAAACGGGGTCGGAGCAAAGAATCTAACCCCTCAGCAACTCGCCCTGCTGCGACGCTGGATTGCCCAGGGCGCCATCGATGACACGCCGAAGGAGGATCCCAGCAAGAACAACTGGCAACCGCTGCCGACAAGCAATCGCACCTCCTTTGCCGCAACCATGCATCCGAACAGACCGCTGAAAGCAATCAGCTTTGGCAATCGCGTCGGTCTCTTTTTGGGCGACAAAATGGTGACGGAGCTTCGCCGGCCCCAGACGACTGCTGACGCGTTGCCTCAATCAAACCGCAACAGCTCACCAGCCCAGCGCGACTTTGTTCATGCCATCGACTTCGATCCCCACAGCAACTTGATCGCAACGGCTGGTTATCGAGAGGTTGCGCTGTGGAAATACGAACCGCTGCAGGCTGTCACGTTGCCATCAACACCTCACAATGTGATCGCTCTGGCGACGTCAGCTCGCAATCACCACATCGCGGTCTTGACAGCGGATCACAGCGTTCACGTTGGAACGATTGGCAATCAAGCGTTCCAGTGGTCTGGCAACAGCCAACTGAATGTCACGGATGAAAAGAGCATTCCAAAGCTCGCACTGAGCCCCAAGGCAAACTGGGCAGCGATCGGCCACCAGCAGGCTCTTCATGTCCTTTCCGCTGATGGCGTAAAAAGCAAACTCAACACGCCTGCGATCATCACCTGCTGCATTGCAACGAGTGAAAATGAGCTGGTACTTGGCTTCCAGGATGGTCGCATTCAGGTCATCGGAATGGCCCCGCAAGATACGCTCACCGACCCCATCAAGGTCTCCGCGAACCCGATCCAACATCTGATCGCGACACCAACTTGGCTGGCCATCGACAATACAGGGCTAGTTCGATCGGCCGACCAAATAACGGGCACATGGGAGAATTTTGTCAAACTGCCTGCGCCCGCAACCGACACAAGCCTCAGTGTTGACGACAACAAACTGTTTGTTGTACTGGGCGGCTCCAAAACCGGGACACTGGGATCAATCGATCTAACGAGCAAGCAGTTCCAGGAACTTGCGGTCCATGATCCCGCTGCACAGGCGATTGCCGCCAATGCCAAGTGGCAGTTCGACGTTGGCACCAAGCAGTCGCTTGCCCTGACGGCCGAAAAGAACCAAACTGCCAGCGACGCCAAGGCGGAACAAAATAGCCTGGACAGCTTGATTAAGAAAACCGACGACTATGTCAAGCAACAGGAGACCGCCAAGCAAGCACTTGAAAAGGCCCAACAAGCCGACGAGACCGCTCTAAAAACGCTCCAAGAAAAACAAGCTCTGCAAAACGACGTCAATCAAAACCGGCAAACGCTCACCAAACAGATCGCCGGACTCACAACCGACGATCAAGCGGAACAAAAAGCAACACTCCAGCAACAACTCGCCAAGTTGACAAGCGAAGCCGATCTTGCCAAGCAAGTGAAAACGGCCATGGATGCACAAACGAAAACGGCATCTGACTTAGAGAGCAAACAGAAGGCCCTGAAACAAGCCGAAGGCAAAGTTGTCTTGGCTAAGGCGGATCGCGGCCGCATGGAAAAGCGTCTGTCCCGTTTCAAGGAACTCGAACAGACCCTGGCCGATCAACTCGCAGAAGAGAAAGCTCGGCAATCTGAACGCCAGGAACAAATGACAGCGAGCCAGACGGCGGCCACGCAGTCTCGCGCCGCCACCAATCGAATCGCGGTTGTGAGCACACCAGGAATCAAGGGGCAAACCCATCTGGCTTCGTTTTCGACAACTGCTGAAGCCATCACACTGTGGCCTGGCAAACAAGCGTTACCGACGATCCCTCTCGCTGGAAAACTCATTGAGCTTTCCCAGACAGAAACTCACCTGATCGGCGTGCTGGAAACTTCGACGGCACCGAACGAGACTCAAACCGAATTGCTGGCTTGGAAATTGCAAGCGTCTCCTTGGCAACTAGCAAAGCGACTGGGCGCAAGTCAGCCCAACCCGCTTGTCGATCGCGTGCTGTGCCTGGCCATTGATCCCAGCGGAAAACGGCTCGCCACTGGCGGCGGCCAACCATCACGCGAGGGGGAACTGTTGATCTGGAATCTGGAAACCGGACAGATTGAAACACGCATTGAACAACCACATGCCGACACCGTGCTTTGTTTGGATTTTTCGCCCGATGGCTCGCGATTGGCAACGGGATCGGCAGATGGCTTGGTCAAGGTTTGGGAGGTTGCTTCAGGGGCACTGCTGCAGACCTTCGAAGGACACACGCATCATGTCACCGCCATCGACTGGCGTGTTGATCAGCGAGAAATCAGCTCGGCTGCCAGTGATGCGATCATCAAAGTCTGGAACCTAAGCACTGGCAAAGCGTCCCGCACCATCACTGGATTAAAGGCGGAAGTCACCAGCCTGCGTTACCTGGGGATCGACAACCGGATTGCCATCACTGATGGCGATGGCTATGTCCGCATTTACCGCACCGACAACGGGGCTCGAGAATTGAACACGAAACCGTCCAGCAACTACCTGTACGCCCTGGAAACCTCGCAATCAGGTGACCGTATCCTGGCCGCTGATTCAGAGGGCCAAGCAGTGGAAATCGACCGCAAAGGCAAAGTGCTTCACCGTCATGAATTGATCGACGCCCCGGTTGCCAGCCAGTGAAACAAGAGGTTCATTCATCAGCCGCGCGATCACCCGACGGCTTGCCAGCCTGCTTTGAAACTGGCTTTGGTTCAGCTGACGGCGGTTGGTCACCGGGCTCTTGAAGGCGGTCAAACATTTCCTTCCAGATCAATTGAAACGAAACCAGCCCCTGCGGATCCTCGCCGCCTTCCCGATCGTTGATCGTGTAAGCTCGACTTTGAATGCCGACCAGTTTGCCGTCTTTTAGAATCGCTCCACCACTGCTGCCAAGCCGATAAAACCCCTTCGCAACACATTGCAACCCATCATGTGTTTGGGCGATCCCGACAACGCGAATTGGATTGATCAAAAACGTTGGATCAGCCTGCTGGTGCGGGAAACAATAGTGGCACAGATACAACGTGTCCCCGATTTCAAGCTCGGGTCGCTGCTGGGAGTAGAACTCCAAAACGGGCAACTCTCGTTTCGTCTCAATCTTGATGAGCGAAAGATCTTGTTGATCAATGAACCGTGACTGACCATCACGAATCAAATCCGCCTTGTAGTAGAACTCATAGAACTTGCGCTGTTCTAAATTGGAATTGATGGTTGCGTGAAGATGAGCCGCATCCTGAGGCAACTTGGGCCCCTTGCCACGAAAACTGACGCGAAACTTGTCCGCATAGTCTTCGCTTGGTGGGACCCAGTTGACGTGTCCCACCGTGAGCACCAAACCGCCCTTGCCAATCACGACTCCTTGAGCACGCGAAATCGCCTTTCCCTTCTTTGCTTCAACAATCACAAACGGCTTCTGCTCTGCTCCTGCCAGCGCCGCCAAGT
This sequence comes from Stieleria bergensis, assembly GCA_007745635.1. Classification (GTDB taxonomy): domain Bacteria; phylum Planctomycetota; class Planctomycetia; order Pirellulales; family Pirellulaceae; genus Stieleria; species Stieleria bergensis. The sequence goes on along the minus strand of CP036272.1, from coordinate 985,107 downwards.
CAGACAACTTGGTTTGGGCACCAACCGTGCTTGGAACAGCGAGAACGACACCGAAGCATGCCAATGCGCAACTTGCCAGCAAACGGGTGTGCAGTGAGTCAAACATTGTGTTCTGCGGTTTTGAAGGGACAAACGAAAAGCAAGTAGTTTACTTTTCCGTTTGACAAAACCAACCACAAAACTTCCCTGCCAGCAGGGCATGTGGCAACCGGCCTTGCGCGGCGCCCGCTTGGCGACTACGTGGCGGGCTATCGCAACGACTGCACTTCGGCCTGGGTCAACGTCACGTTGCCGCTGACGATTTTCTGAGCCATCAGCTTGGCAACGGGATCGATCACGGTGAAATGCTCATGCCCAGGAACAGGAAAAAACTGAATCTGCGGATTGGTATTTTCATCGGCCATCACGTCAATCGACCCTTCCCAATTGCCTTGCTCAGCGCCTTCCAAGACAAACATCGGCGACTTCACACAATGCAACCAATCAATGGGTGAACGCAAACGCATTTCCTGAGCGTTGTTGACGTCGCAATAAACATAGTCGCCGCCATACTGAACCGGAGTTGCAACCGGCCCTAGTGAAATGATCCCACGATATCGATCCGTCGTCGCCCCGATCAACATCACCATCGTTCCACCAGTGCTATGACCACCCAGGTAGATCTGATCCGGATCGACATAGTCCAGTTTGGCCAAAGTGTCGGTGGCCGCAATGACATCGTCAACTTCACCAAAGAAACCTTCTCGCTGACCGGGGTTATCGTTTCCGCCCCGTTGTGACGGGAACATCATCACGATGCCTGCTTTCCGAAAGGCGCTAGCGGATTGATCATTGTCCGGTGGCGAGGGTGACCAAACATCCCCAATCGTGTTGTTGTCGCCCCCCGTCACCCAAACAATGGCGGGATGCTTCTGACCATCACCGGGATCTTTGGTGACATAGGCCGACAACTGCCCGACGTCAGATGAATACTTGATCAAATCAAACGTCGTGCCGGGGGGCACATCGGGCGGCCCCCAATCTTCACCCTGCTTGGTGACCCGAGTCTGAAAGCCTTTTCGGGCATCCACAAGATTCTCTTTGGAGCTGCCACTCTCTGTCGCAACCTCAGTCCTGCAACCAACAACAACAACCAACGCAATCAGTAAAGCTTGACGCATTCAACTTGACTCTCTTATTCAGACCGAATTCACCGCATAAAATCCCCATCGGGCATACGTTCAGCCCGACAGTCCGCTGCTCATTGTAATGCTTTAACCACAATCGAGGGAGCAGCGTGAACAACCTGCGTCCCAAGGTTTGCGAACGTTCTGATAGAATGCCCCACACCGCCGGGCGACTCAGCACTATACTATTGCGTTGACCTGCCCGATAAATTGTTGCGTGGCTTTGCATTGGCATTGATCTCACACAGCCAACCAGCCAGGCCGGTCACCCAACCTCCCGCCACTCCATCCTTCCATCTCTTTTTGCTGCTCAGTTTTTGGCTAGTCGGGTTTTGGCTAGTCGGGTTTTGGCTACTCGGGTTTTGCTGAAAGGCCTTGCCTGATGGCAACCTGCTTGCCAATCGCGCCGCCAACCACTTCCCTCCGCACCGGCGACGCGCCCCTGAAAACGCAGCAAACACGCCTGTCGCACTGTTGATCATGTATCACCTACGCTTCCTACTGCTGCTGTCACTTTTCTTTGCGAGTGAGCTGGTTGCTGAGCAACCACAGCGGACAAGCTTCATCAACGACGTTGTTCCCATCCTGACCAAAGCCGGCTGCAATGCGGGCGTCTGTCATGCCAAAGCCGGCGGTGGACAGAATGGATTTGAACTGTCGTTACTGGGCTTTGAACCCGAACTGGACTATCGACATCTGGTGTATGAGTCACGCGGGCGACGGTTATTTCCGCTGGATCCCAAGCAGAGCTTGCTGCTCACCAAAGCCACCGCACAAGCGCCGCATGGTGGCGGCGTCCGACTGAAGCCCGACTCACCGGAGTATCAAACGATCTTGCAGTGGATCCAATCCGGCTCTCCCTACAAAATCGAGGACGATCGCCAACTGGCTTCCATCACCGTTGAACCCGCCAGCGGAATCTTGCAACGCGGTGCCAGCGTTCAACTGAAGACCATCGCTCATTACACCGATGGATCAACGCGCGACGTGACTCGCGATTCGCTGTTTGAATCCAACAACATCGCGATGGCCGAAGTGACTGATCAAGGCACCGTCACGGCGGCAGAAATCCCTGGCAATGTCTCCATCATGGTTCGCTACTTGGGCCAAGTCTCGGTGTACAACGGCGCGATCCCCCTGGGAATCAAAAACATCGAGTTCCCGGCCAACAAGAACTTTGTTGATGAGCTGGTGTTTCAGAATCTAGAGCGACTGGGAATTCCAGCGACGAAGGTTTGCGACGATGGCACGTTCCTGCGGCGCGTAAGCTTGGACATCACGGGCCGCTTGCCGACAGCCCGGGAAACACAGGCCTTTCTTGATGACCAAGCCCCGAATAAACGTGACACCGTTGTTGATCGCTTGCTGGCCAGCGCCGCCTACGCGGACTTCTTTGCCAACAAATGGGCTGCCGTTTTAAAGAACCGTCGCGACGACACCAAAGACATCAAAGCCAACTTCGCCTTCCATGCGTGGTTGCGTGACAACCTGCTGGCGGGCACACCGTATGACCAGATGGTTCGGCAACTGCTTGCAGCGACGGGAACCATTGTCGCCAACCCTCCGGTTGCCTGGTACAAACGGGTCAAAGAACCCAAGCAACAGATCGAAGACCTAGGGCAACTGTTCTTAGGTGTGCGACTGCAGTGTGCTCAATGCCACCACCACCCCTTTGAACGCTGGAGCCAAGACGACTACTACTCGCTGGCGGCGTTCTTTAGTCAAGTCGGTCGCAAGCCGACCGACACTGCGGGCGAGGATTTGATCTTCCACAAACGCGGTGTCGCTCAGGCAACGAACATGAAAACGGGCAAGCCAATCGCCCCGCGTGCTCTAGGTGATGATGTGGGAGAAATCCCAGCCGACGAAGACCCTCGCCTGCGTTTGGCTGACTGGATGGCCAGTCCGAAGAATCCGTTCTTCGCCAAAGCATTGGTCAACCGTTACTGGAAACACTTCTTCTCACGAGGGCTGGTCGAACCCGAAGACGACATTCGCGACACCAATCCCGCCAGCAATCCTGAACTACTAGCGGCCTTGGAGAGGCACTTCCTTGACAGCGACTATGACCTGCGTGAATTGATCCGAGTGATCGTTAAGTCGAATGCTTATCAACTGGACGCGATTCCGCTTCCAGACAACAAAATCGATCGCCAAAACTATTCACGCTACTACCCCAAACGTCTTCAAGCCGAAGTGCTGCTCGACGCCATCGATCAAGTGGCTGGATCCAGCACTTCGTTCACGAACCTTCCGCTGGGCACCCGAGCGGTCGCGCTACCGGACAACAGCTACAACAAGAGCTCACCCTTTTTGAAGGTATTTGGTCGCCCCGAAGCAGCCAGCGTCTGTGAATGCGAACGGGTGCAATCAGGATCGCTGGCTCAAAGCCTGCACTTGATGAACGCCAACGACATCAAGAGCAAGCTGCGTGATAGCAAGGGTCGCATCCAGCAATGGATCACCGACAAAGCCGAACTGGAGACGATCATCGACCAGCTTTACCTGGCCGCCTACGCTCGACTGCCACTGGCTGAAGAACGCCGCATCGCCAGCGAGTACTTGCGCACCAAAGCGGACGCAACCGTCGGCCAGCAAACGCCATCAGCCAGTGAACTGCGGTCCAATTTACAAGACCTCGCCTGGGCTCTGATTAACACCAAAGAGTTTTTGTTTAACCACTGATCGCCTGCGTCAAACTCGCCACACATTTCCCAACCACTTTTCTCGCACCACTGTGATTCTCATGAACGTCATCGCCACTGACAATCACCAACGGATAAATCCGACCCAACTGGCAGTCCGCGTGGCCATGACCGGCCTGATGTTGCTGTCCACCCTAAGCGTTGCCTGCGCACAGTCGGTCATCTTGCCTGCACCACGACTGCTGACCCTGACACCGATGGGCGGAACGGCAGGGACGGAACTGGAAGTAGTGATCAAAGGCGATTCACTGGACGGCGCAGAGCAACTGATTTTCTCGAATCCAGGCATCCAAGCGAAACCCAAGGTGGATGACAAAGGCAATCCCGTTGCCAATCACTACCTGGTCACGATTTCCGATGACTGCCCGGTGGGTGTCTATGACGCGCGTGTGATGGCGGCTCTCGGGATTTCGTCGGCTCGCGTTTTCAGTGTCAGCGACCAAGACGAAGTCACCCAAGCGAAGCCACCTACCACCGTCGACAATGCGATGCCAGTGCAAGTTGGCCAAATCATCAACGGTGTGCTGACCGCGCGAGCGATCAACCATTACAAGTTTACCGGCAAAGCGGGGCAGCGAATTGTCGTTGACTGCGCGGCCAAAGGCATTGACTCCAAGACTCAGCCCGTCATTGGCATTGCCGACGCCAGCGGCGGCGACCTGCAAGTCCAACGCACTGGCGGTGTGATTGATTACACCTTACCCGCGGACGGCGATTACCTGATTAAGGTTCACGACCTAACGTACAAGGGTGGCCAAGAGCACTTCTTTCGCTTGGCGATCAATCGACTTGCTGCAGACGCGGTGGTCCAGCGACTGCCCCGAATTCGCAGCGTGCAAAGCTTTTCCTGGCCGCCAGTGGGACTCGTTCACGCCGCCACCGCAAACGAACAAGAACCCAATGGCCCCAAGCAAACACCGCAGACCATTGCCCTGCCCTGCGACATCGCTGGTTCGTTCTATCCCGCCGCCGATGTGGATGTGTTCCAATTCGAAGCCAAACAAGATGAAACGTGGTGGATCGAAGTTGCCTCCGAACGGCTTGGACATCCCACCGATCCTTCGCTTGTCGTCCAGCGGATTGGGGACGATGGAACGCTAACGGATGTTGTGGAACTGAGCGACATCGCCTCGCCCGTCAAACGATCCAGCAACGGCTATTCCTATGATGGCCCGCCCTACAATGCAGGTTCGGCCGACATCCTGGGCTCCTTTACCATCCCTGCAGACGGGCATTACCAGATTCGCATGACGGACTCGTTTGGTGGCACTCGCAATGACCCAAGCAACCGCTACCGGATGGTGGTCCGAAAAGCACAGCCAGACTTTTCAATCGTTGGCTGGGCACTCCACATGGGACTGCGAAACGGTGATCGGAACGCCTTGAGCAAACCCATTGCCCTGCGTGGAGGCGCGCTGATCCCGATCGAAGTCGTCGCGGTACGGCGCGATGGGTTCGACGGCCCGATCGACCTGAAACTTGATTCGTTGCCTGAGGGAGTAACCGCGACGGGGCTAACGATCGGCAAAGGCAAAACACGCGGCATCCTGCTGATCGCTGCAGACGAAAACGCGCCGCGAGGTCTGGAGTTCACTCAGCTTTGGGGTAGCGCTGAAATCAATGGCGCGATCACTCGTCGCCAAGGCCACATGGCATCCATGAAGTGGCCTGTCCCCAATGCAGCATCTGAAATCCCCGACCCGCGCCTCCTGGACCAGTTTCCCATCAGCGTTGGAGGCGTCGAACAAGCTGGCCTGTCGATTGTCCCTGAAGTGGAAGGCGAATTGCAAGCCACAGTCGGCGACAAAGTGACCCTCCCATTAAAACTGATTCGACGTGGTGAATTCTCTGGAAGCAGCATGTCGCTGAAGACGTTTGGTAGTGGCTTTGAAAAAGCCGCCGCCATGGACTTCTCCTTGACCGACCCCAAAACTGACGTTGTGATCGATCTGGCCAAACTGAAAACGCCCGCTGGCAAGTACACGATTGCCTTCTATGGCGGAGCCGTCCAAAAATACGCCGCCGGTGGCTCGAAACCGAATGCCAAGACCAAGGACATCGTTGACATTTTTGTCTCTCAGCCGCTGACGATCAATGTCCAAGACAAAGAAGCCGCAGACAAGCTTGCCAACAAGACTCCCAGCAACTAGCTCCGCTGCAAACGCAACTTCCTTCAATCTTTACAGGACAAGTGTCATGAATCCTCACAACCAGACCGGCGACAAGATCGCACAGAAAGGTTCTCGGCGCAGCTTCATGCGGATGGGCTTGGCAGGCATGGGCAGCTTAAGCCTTCCCGGCTTGATGCGCTTGCGCGCCTCTGCTGCGGCAGTTGATGCCGAGACTCGTCCCGATGGGCGCACGGCAGTGATCATGGTTTGGAAACCCGGTGGTTGTTCGCACATCGACACCTACGATCCCAAGCCGCTGGCAACCAGTGAGTATCGCGGCCCATTTGGCACGATTGCCACCAAAGTTCCGGGAATGCAGTTCACCGAACTGCTGCCTCGTCAGGCTGCGATCGCTGACAAGTTCACCGTGCTTCGAGGCATGTACCAAAAGGCAGCCGGGCATCCTGCTGGATCAATGCAGTTGCTCTCCGGTGACAGCGACACTCGTGACAAACCCAAACCACGACTTCCCGACTGGATGTCGGTCGCCAATTACCTGCGAGCTCCGGATCGCGACCCCAACAATCCACTTCCTGCCTATGTCGGCGTGAATCCTCCGGCCACCTATAACGGGCCCGCTTACCTGGGCGATGCGTACTCGCCGTTCTCAGTCACTGGCGACCCTAACTCGCCCAAGTTCGTTGTTCCAAACATTGGCCTGACGGACCCCAAAGAAGTTGAACGCGTTCACCGCCGCGCCAGCTTGCGCCAAAAACTGGATCGACTGCAAAAAGCTTTTGAAGACCACGGTGAGATGGGAGCCTTGGATCAGTTTGAAGCTCAAGCCCTGACGCTGTTGACCAATTCCAAAACCAAAGAAGCGTTCGATCTCACTCAGGAAGACGACGCGACGCGAGACCGGTACGGGCGAAACTCATGGGGTCAACAATTGTTGCTGGCTCGTCGCTTGGTCGAAGCCGGCGTTGACATTTTGACAACCAGTTTGCGTGGTCCACTGTGCGGCCGCGTCAACAATTGGGACGACCACGCTGTGAACCATCACGTGTTCGATGCACTGCGATTCCGCGCCGAAGCCTATGACCAAGCAGTCTCTGCTCTGATCGAAGATCTGTTCCTCAGAGGCCTCGACAAGCGAGTGCTAGTCGTCGTGACCGGTGAATTTGGCCGCACACCAAAGATCAACTACCAGCCCAGTACCGGAGCAGGCAACGCCAGCGCTGCCGCGGGCACCAAACAACCGGGACGAGATCACTGGCCGCGAGCGTTTTCCAACATCTGGGCAGGCGGTGGCATCGAGAGCGGTCGCTTCATCGGCGGGACAGATAAGCGTGGCGAGGATGCAATTGATCGTCGCTGCGGACCAGGTGATTTCCTCTCCACGATCTATCACCACTTGGGAATCGATTCGTCCAAGATCTTGATCGAAGATTTTAATGGACGCCCCACCCCCATCGTCGATCACGGCAAACCCATTCCCGAACTGATCGGCACTGCTTAGCGAGAAACGCTTTAGAAAGCATTTGAAAGAGCCATTGCCACCTGCACACGCGGCGTCATGCCGCGTGCAAGGTTGATTATTCCGAGCCCTTGGGGACTACAGGCTCAGCTCGATGGTTTCGCCACCATCGACGCTTCCCAACGCTCCCCAAACACCGTAGGGACTGGGGCGACCAGGAGCGGTGAACGATGAGCCATTGGCGATCGAAGGACGAGTCAAATCACCGGTCTCGATCGAGTCCGTGATGAAGCTGACCGAACCATCGCCCAACAGCACATGGGCACCACCGCTGTGATTACTGGCCATGGAATAAACTGCATCATTGCTGTCTGTATTACGCAAGCAGGAAGGCGAGTTGGGTGGCAAGACAGTGCAGACGCCGCTGCTATGCGGATGGGGATCAGCCCAACGTCGACCTCGGGGCCATAACCCCCCCGGTGCATAAATGCGTGGTAACTCAGGGTCGATATGCGGACCCGATTTACATTGGTCAGGAGTTGGAACCCACCAGGCATTTCCATCCAAGTGATAAACATAGCCACCAACATTTCGGGCCAGGTTAGAAACGAGGATCTCACCCATGATCACGGTGTTCGACAAGCCATCACGCACATCTCGAAAACCACGCACCATGCTGCGATGGTACATGCCGCGGGCAAATCCTGTGACACCGGTGTGATGCCCACGTGTTCCTGCCATCGGAGCCCGTGACACGCCTCGGATGACGTCACCATAACAGTTTGCATAGTTCAGCTGACCTTGACCGCCTAAACGAGTCGGATCACTTGGGCAGCGAAACATGGGGACCTGCGTCCGCCAAGCTTCAAAGTTGGGAGCATCGGTCCCCGTATTGTTCCCCATCGGAGGAATCCCAGCATTGACGTCGCCGTTTGAGACCTGCTCCCACAGCGGCTGCTGCTCGATAAACGGCAAGATCCCCACGGTATTCAGATTCAAGCGAAAACCATTGCCGTCGGTTCCATCCCAGCCGCCTGGGACCACCTTGTAAGTGCTTTCATAGTTGTGGATTCCAATCCCAATCTGCTTGAAGTTGTTACTACAACTCATTCGTCGTGCGGCTTCACGAGCTGCTTGGACGGCGGGCAATAACAAACCAACAAGAATCCCGATGATTGCAATAACAACCAATAATTCAACGAGCGTAAAGCCCGTTCGGGTCGCTGCACGCGACTGATTTGATGACATAAATCAAACTCATAAAAAGAGGAATTAGCCGGTAAGAGCTAAATCATTGAAAAAAGTAGAAACAGATCGAGCGATAACGCTGGATCGCTAAAAATCATTAGGCCACGCGTATACGGGCCGACAGAACTGCAACCGCTGCCGCGACTGGGCAATTCATTACCGTCTCACTCCGGTGGAGTGGGGTCGGCATTTTGCATTGCCTCGTATTGGGCCGGATCCGTTGCCGAGGCATCCAAGCTCGGATCAACTTCCACCGCTTGATCAAGAACAGCGCTCTGCTCCGAACCACACCCGACGACGGCAAAAACGAACAGCAAAGCAAATAATTTAATGAAACGATTCATAACAACCAAAACACTGAATAGAAAACAGGAGAAGGAACCGGGGCAGAGGACATGATCCGCCCATGGACAATCAATCGGCCGGCAATCTTCGTTCAATTCATTGAACACGCAGGCAAAACTTAGGTTCCTCACGATCGACTGAATCCAGCCGAAAACTGGGACACCCTTAAGAAAAGCAATACGTCTCGTTATAACATCGGGAGTTAATGGGGCAATACCGCCACCAAGAATCCGCTAAGGCTAGACGACATATTTTACTTCGAGAAACGAAAAGGGGTCGGCATCCCGCCAAAAGCAACGCACTTTAGAGGAACAGTTAGCACACCCCCCGGCCAAACGTCAATAACCCGACCACCCCACCCCCGGCAGGGACTGCAGTCAACTCGCCCCCTGAAAAAAGGGACGCAAAAGTGCCATGCAAGGCGCACGATGAGCTCAGCAATTGAATGAGCCCAGCAAACCGAGAGCGATGGCAGACGGTGGCCTGGGAGGCCACGCAGAGAGAGGAGGCGTGGAGACGAGCCGCCTCGGCCATGACGCAGAGAGATGACCGGTGAAGCGAAGATGCTTTCGCTCCACTGGCCGCTACTGGATCGCTCGCTACTGGATCGCTCGCTACTGGGGCATCCATCATGACTCCCCAACGCAGCGAGCAAAACGCAGCGAGCAAGCGGGCAGACGGCGCTACGAATGACAAACTGATGGAATCGATTGCATCTCTGGGCATCAACCTGCTGGCAATGGGCATCAATCATCCAGCGTTGGCCTGCAATGGCAATGATTGGCAACAGTCGCGGAACGAGACTGTGCCCGGCGATGCAACGCCGCTGATCAGCCCTCAGCGATATTCATGTAAACCTTCAAGGCACTTTTGTCTTCGATCAGCAGACGCATCATTTCGCCAAAATTTTCCAGCCCATCGACGGGATTGGTCAGGATACGCTGCAAGACACCGGGGAACATCATGTCCCCCAGAGCGAGATCGCGAATGCCGCTTTCAAAGTGAGTTCGGTTAGCGTTCACGCTACCAAGCAACAACTTGTTCCCCAGCACCCAATTCAAATTGACACTATCAGCGGGCACCTCCATGTGATGATCCCCGCCCGTAATGCTGGTCCAAACCACCACACCGTTATGGCCGACGTGATTCATGGCATCAAATGCCAACTTGCTGCTACCGGTGGCATCGACAATCAAGTCTGGCTTGCCGGTTTGTTTGACAAGTTCTTCGATGGGGGTCTGACGAGTACTGACGTACTTGGCTTCCATGCCTTCGACGATCTCTGCTTTCAGGTTAGGAGCCTCGCCACGCGCCAAGGTGTAAACCTGCAATCCTTTGAGCTTGAGAATCAAAGTGGTCAGCAAGCCAATTTGGCCTGAACCTTGGACGTACGCCAACTTCGGGCGCCAGACTTTCATGCGTTGCTGTGCTTCAAACGCTTGTTGCACCGCCTTGGCCGCGCAACTCATGGGTTCCATCAAGACATGCAAGTGCTTTAGCCCTTGAGGAATCCGCACGATGTACTCCTCTTCGTCAACAAACTTCTCGGTCATGAAGCCGTGACGCAGGTTGATCCCTCGCTCGTAGTAGGTTTCCTCGCTGGTCATGTCGTTGGTGCCAATGATGTCATAGATGGAACCACCGGGCCGACGCACGGTCGCGGTCACGTAGTCGCCAGGTTTGACTCGCGTGACATTCGGACCAACCGCTTCAACAACCCCAAATGACTCATGCCCCATGACCAGGTAGTCGTCTCCTTCGGGAGCGTTACCGTACAGGGCCTCGTTGATTTCCCGATCGGTTGCATCAACACCAACCTTCAACGTCTTAACCAACACTCCGTCGCCAGCTGGAACAGCATCCAGGCTGGGTTCTGGGATGTCTCTCAGGTGAGCACTATTAGGAGTACCTGGGGTAACGGCGACGGCTTTCATATCAACTTGCTACTACAAGGGGGGTAAATCGGATGACAAAAGCTGGCCAAGTCGTGCCTCGGGTACCCAGAATCACACCATGGCTCAGCGATCCGCGTCAGATACTAGCATCCCAATCGACCGACGGTCAGGGGGGGCTTTGAAGGCGAAACGACATGGATTGAAGACATTTTTCGCGGCAGGCAAGCATTAAAAACAGGCTGTGAATCTGGCCGCATGATGGGTGAGCAGAATGCGCTCATCCGCCCACACCTCCGCAAAACAGGCGTTTATCGGCGACCTGCACGCCCTTATGGAGATCCCCCAAAAAAACGCCCGCCATTTTTCACAATGCCAGTTGTCAAAAATAGGTGCGGCGGTAACAGTAGTTTGTGACGTCACGACACTCCCGTGGCGGCTTAACGGAATTTTTGCACCTGCGATCCCCGAACCGCCCAGTACCGTGATCAACCAACCCCCTGCAACCACTGACACAAGCGTTCGCGATGTCGATCGCGATTTGCTGGTGGCAATGCGTGACGGGCAGACTGCGGGAATCGGCGAATTGACGCAACGTCTGCAGGTCACTGCGACCGCCATTCGCCAACGAATCGAACGTCTGCTCGAAGCCAGATTGATCGATCGAGAAAAGTCAGTCGCTGGTCGCGGCCGCCCGACTTACCACTACTGCATCAACGATGCGGGGCGGCAGGTCATCGGCGCTGACCCCTCGGACTTGGTTCAGGCGATGTGGGAAGAGATCCTTGCGATTGAAGACCCACAACTCCGTGACCTAATGCTGCAGCGTGTCGCCGAGCGTCTTGGGCGCGAGTACGCCGCACAGCTCGATGATGAAGCACCGCTGGACGAGCGCATGCAACGTTTGTCGGCTCTGCTGGCTTCACGTCGCGTCTCCAGTGATGTGATCTCCTCTGGCGAACTTCCCGTGCTGGACATCGGAACCTGTCCGTTTCCGACGCTGGCCGATGGGACCAACGATCACAGCATGTGCCGACTCGAAGAAAAAGTGCTCTCAGAAGCTCTCGGGGAACAGTTGCAGTTAAGCCAGTGCCGTCTGGACGGTGATGCCTGCTGCCAGTTTTCACCGGCAGAGCAAACAGCGAGCACCGATCAACCTCAAGCGACCAAGCAACCTGCTTCATCAAACCACACGGCCACTGGCAGCCACCATGCCAATGGCAAAGTCGGCTAACCGCCGACGACCTCCAACCCACTTGATTCATTTAACGTTTAAGAATTTAGCGAAACCATGACTCACGTTTTAAAGATTGAAAACCTTCACGTTTCCGTTGGTGACAAACCGATTCTTCGCGGCGTCAACCTGACGATCAACCACGGCGAGACTCACGCACTGATGGGGCCTAACGGAAGCGGCAAAAGCACGCTCGGCTTGGCAATCATGGGTCACCCGGGCTACGAAATCACCGAGGGATCCATTTCACTTGATGGCGAAGACGTCTTGGAAATGGAAGTCAATGAACGAGCACGGGCGGGCATCTTCATGGCCTTCCAACGGCCGATGGCGATTCCCGGCGTCAAGATGGCTGACTTCCTGCGTCACGCTTCAACCAACGTGCGACGCCCCGATCGCAAAGAAGGCGAAGACTTGATTCCAATGCGAGAGTTCCGCAAAGAGCTCAAAGACAAAATGTCTCACTTGCAAATGGATGTCGAGTTCGCTCGCCGCTATGTCAACGATGGCTTCTCCGGTGGCGAGATGAAGCGAGCAGAGATCTTGCAACTGGCAATGCTGCAGCCAAAGTTCGCGATCCTTGACGAAACAGACTCCGGCCTGGACGCTGACGCGGTTCGCTTGGCTAGCGAATCCATCGCCGATATCGGTCATCAGAAAATGGGCCTGCTGATCATCACTCACCACGACAAACTGCTTGAGCACAATCCACCAGAGTTTACCCACGTCATGTTGGGCGGCCGATTGGTCGAGACCGGTGGCAAGGAACTCGCTGAGGAACTGCATCAACACGGTTACGAGCGCATCCGAAACGCCTACCCAGACGCCGAAGCTGCGAACCAAGAGATGTTGGCTGAAGAAGCACTCGCTTAAACGCTTTTCAATGCTCGGCCGATCGCAATCGATCGGCCTGGCGCTGGCTCACCTGCAGCCCGCAACCGATCAAACGTCAGTCAATGCACGCTCGTTGACTTCATCTGTTTCTTCCATCCGACTGATGTAAATAAAGCCATGTCAACTGACACACCTGTCAAGGCAGACGAAACTGCCAAGCCAGAAATTGGTGAAATCAACAAGTACAACTTCCGCACGGAAACCACCGGCGTTTTCAAAGCCAAAAAGGGCCTGAATCGGGAGATCGTTCATCAGATTAGCGATATCAAGAACGAGCCCGATTGGATGCGTGAGTTCCGCTTGCGCTCGCTGGATATCTTCGAGTCCAAGCCCATGCCGAAATGGGGCGGAGACATCGATATCGATTTCCAAGACATCTTCTATTACTTGAAGCCGACCGAACAACAGGAACGCACCTGGGACGACGTGCCTCAAGAGATCAAGGACACCTTTGACAAGCTGGGCATTCCCGAAGCCGAGAAAAAGTTTCTCGCTGGCGTGAAAGCACAGTTCGAAAGCGAAGTCGTCTACGGGTCGCTGGAAGAAGACTTGGCCAAGCAGGGCGTTATCTTCACCGACACGGACACCGCCGTACGCGAACACCCTGAATTGTTGCGCGAATACTTCGGCAAAATCATCCCTCCAGAAGACAACAAGTTTGCCGCTCTAAACAGCGCAGTCTGGTCGGGCGGTTCGTTCATCTATGTGCCCAAAGGGGTGTCAATCGAATTCCCGCTGCAAGCCTATTTCCGCATCAACGCGGAAAGCATGGGGCAATTTGAACGCACTCTGATTTTGGTCGACGAAGGCGCCAGCGTGCACTACGTCGAAGGCTGTACCGCACCGATGTACACCACCGAAAGTCTGCACAGCGCTGTGGTCGAAGTCGTTGCCAAGCGAAATGCTCGCTGCCGCTACACCACGATCCAGAACTGGGCCAACAACATCTATAACTTGGTGACCAAACGTGCCTGGGCTTACAGGGACGCAACCATGGAATGGGTCGACGGCAACCTGGGCAGCAAGCTGACCATGAAGTACCCCGCGGTCCACATGAAGGAACCCGGTGCTCGTGGTGAGATCCTTTCGATCGCCTTTTCCAGCGCCGGCCAGCACCAAGATGCAGGTGCCAAACTGGTCCACGAAGCTCCCGATACCACGGGACAGATCATCAGCAAAAGCATCAGCAAGAACGGCGGACGCAGCAGCTATCGCGGCTTAGTCGCTGTCCAACCCGGTGCCACCAACAGCAAGAACAACGTGGTCTGTGACGCCTTGATCCTGGATCCTGAAAGTCGCAGCGATACCTACCCTTACATCGAGATCAGCGAGCAAGATGTGCAGATCGGGCACGAAGCAAGCGTCTCTCGAATCGGCGAAGAGCAAATGTTCTACCTGATGTCGCGCGGACTCAGTGAGCAAGAAGCCAGCACGATGATCGTGAACGGCTTCATCGAGCCACTGGTGAAAGAACTGCCGATGGAATACGCCATCGAAATGAACCGCCTGATTCAACTGCAAATGGAAGGCAGCGTGGGCTGATGCCCGCTGCTGCTCCTCTGCACATCAAATCAAACCATTTCACTGATCACTCAATCAAAATGACCTCCACAACTTTGCCAGCTTTTGATGCCACAGGCTTTGACGCGCTGACCGCAGGCGTCAGTGAACCTGATTGGCTAAAGCAACTTCGCCGCGAAGCGTTCGAACACGCCAATGCAATGCAGTGGCCCGAACGACGCAGCGAGGAATGGATTCGTACCGATATCCGGACGTTCCAACTGTCTAAATTCCATGCCCCTGTGGCTCTGGAAACCAAACCTGAAACGGACACCATCCACCAATTGGTAGACGGAGTCGATTTGGGTGGCCGCATCGAAACCATCGACAGTCAAATCACTCAGTGCGAACTGAGCGACGAACTGGCCGCTAAAGGCGTTGTCTTCTGCTCGCTTTCCGATGCTGCCAAGTCGCATAGCGAACTGGTTCGAGAGCATTTGTTTTCGACATTCGATCCCGATCATGATCGCTTTGCAGCCTTGCATACAGCGTTCGAAAAAGGTGGCCAGTTCCTGTATGTCCCCAAAAATGTTGTCGTTGAACAACCACTGCACATCGGATCAATCCTGACCGACGGCGGCAGCGACACCACGCACACCTTGATCGTGATCGAGGAAGGTGCTCAGGCCACGGTGCTGCACGAATACAACAGCGTCGACAGCAAAGCCGCTGGGCTACATCTCGGTGGCGTTGAACTGATCCAGAAAGCAAATTCTCACTTGCGTTACGTCAGCCTCCAGGAATGGGGACACAAGACATACCATTTCGCACAGCAGAAAGCTCTGGTTGGTCGTGATGCCACCCTGCAGTGGACCATCGCGGCGATGGGTTCACAACTGTCCAAGGTCAACCAGTCGGTCGACTTGATCGGCAAGCGTGCTGAATGCCAGGTCAATGGCGTGATGTTCACCGAAGCCCGCCAACATCTCGCGTATCACACCCAGCAGTACCACCGCGCACCGGACTGTCGCAGTGACTTCCTTTACAAGTCTGCACAACAAGATCAAAGCCGCTCCGTCTGGCGTGGGATGATCAAAGTCGATCCAGGTGCACAGAAGACCGACGGCTATCAACGCAACGATAACCTCGTGCTGTCAGAGGCGGCTCGCGCGGATTCTATTCCAGGCCTGGAAATCGAAGCCGACGACGTTCGCTGCACTCACGGTAGCACGACTGCAAAAGTCGATGAAGAACAAATCTTCTACGCTCGCTGCCGAGGCTTCACACGCAAAGAAGCCACGCGGATGATCGTGATTGGGTTCTTCCAGCAAATCTTCGATCGAATCAGTATCGAAAGTGTTCGCGACGCGCTGGGCGATGCCATTGCCCGCCAAGTGCGCGAGTACGATTGATTTACCCTGTCGTTGGATCCTGAAGATGTGCGTTTCGGCGCGCATCGCTGCACGCCCCCGCATCAAACCATGCATGCAAGGGGATGGAATGACTCGATCCGACTCCATTCAACCGCAGGGGTGATGTTGACGGCCCGAGACTGCCGTATAATGACAGCCTCTTGTCCGCTCTTAATTGATCTCCTGCTGGTGCTTACTGAAGTTGTGTGGCGAAACGGTCGCAACACAAATGGACCACCAGAGTGATGCACGACCCGATGTCGTGATGCCTCTTTCTTAGGAACAAGTCGCATGCTTGCTGAAGACAAAGTTCGCGAATCGCTGAAACAAGTCATTGACCCCGAACTGTTCGTCAACATCGTTGATCTTGGCTTAATTTATGTTGTCAGCGTTGGCGAAGAAAAAGAAGATGGTCGCCACGACGTGAATATTGAAATGACGATGACCAGCCCCATGTGCCCTGCTGGCCCGCAGCTGGTTTCCGGTTGTAAAAACGCCGCAGAAGAGCTGGAAGAAGTGGATACCTGCGAAGTCAAAGTTGTCATGGATCCACCCTGGTCTCCCGACTGCATGACGGATGACGCACGCGATCACCTGGGAATTTTCTAACCACCTTGTTTTGCAATCTGAACGATCAGATTGTCTGATCGTTGGAGGATGACGTTGAAAGTTTTTATCGGTGAATATGTTTGCGGCGGCGGCTTTGCCGACACGCCCATCAATGAACTTCCGGTTAGCTTGCGCCGAGAAGGCGAAGCGATGTTGCGTGCTCTGGCACATGACGTTTCGGAGTTTGCCGAGACTGTGGTCGTCCTCGATGAGCGATTCGAACTTCAGTGCGACAAATGCCACAAGCACCCCTTCGAAGCGGGCAAACCCGTCTGGGCTCAGTGGTTGCAGGCTGCGCAGCAATGTGACTATGCCTTGATCATTGCCCCCGAGATTGATGGCACGCTGGCCAAAGGCGTCTCGGTTTTGCGCAGCAGAGGCATTGATGTCGTGGCAAGTAGCGGTGACTTTCTGCGGGTCGCCAGCGACAAACTGCAGACGGCCCAACTGTTTCACGCCGCCGGAGTGCCTCATCCCGCCTATCTGTCGACCGACGACAATCGCTTGCTGGACGAATTGCAGGACCTGCCGAAGTATGTCGTCAAGCCACGTGATGGCTGCGGCACGACGGAGATCGCGACGTTCAGCGATTTTGCATCCGCACACAGTGCTCTAACACCTACGGACATTCTGCAAGGCTGGGTGCCGGGGCGCAGCATTTCAGTGTCCCTGATTAGCACTGGCAACACGCAGGTCTTTCTGCCCGCAGTTTCTCAATCGATCAATGACAACAGCTGCCAATACACTGGCGGTTGCGGACCACTGGACGATGATGCTCAGCGTCGCGCCGCTGCGTTGGCTGCCCGAGCCATTGCGGCGATGCCACCAACACCTCGTGGATTTGTGGGACTGGACCTCATCCTGGGTGATCAGCCTAGCGATGACTGTGTGATTGAGATCAACGCTCGACTGACCACGTCTTATGTCGGCCTGCGGGAAATGATCAAAGGCAACTTGGCCGCTCGGTTGTTTGACTTAGAATCAGGCCCCGTCAGTTGCAAGTATGGCGAAGACTCCGTTCGCTGGACATCTGATGGCTGCGTGTCGATTGACAAGGTCGCCAAAGCTGGCTGATCGCAACCATCCACCCAAATCTAAAAGCAACCCGCATGACCTTACCGGTCCTTGGCGTCGATCTCGGCGGCGCCAATCTGAAGTATGTCTCGCTAGAGGGACGGGCACACTGCACTGCGTTTCCAATGTGGACGGACTATCAACGTCTTGCGTCACAGTTGCAACTGGACCTTCAAGAGCACTATCCAGGCCGGCATCAAGTCGCTGCGACGATGACGGGCGAGCTAGCGGATTGCTTTGTCGATCGACAACAGGGTGTCGATCACATCGCCCAGGCACTGGTCTCGGCCTGTAAAGCACTGCACTGGCCCGCCCCTGCGTTCTATCATGTCGATGGGACATTCCATGACGAGGCAGAGACACGAGCGCATTGCGACCGAGCAGCAGCATCAAACTGGCACGGCTTGGCAAACTTTGTTGCCAAAGTCAGCCGCTGGGATGCCGTTGAGTGCTTGAGCGACCTGATGCAGCAACTCACCGCAGCGCCAACCTCGGCTCACTCCACTGCTCTGCTGATTGACATCGGATCAACAACCAGCGATTTGATTCCGCTCAAAAACGGTGACATTGCCAGCAGCAGTGCGACCGATTTCGATCGCCTAAAAGAACGCTCATTGGTGTACCTGGGCTGCCAACGCACCGCAGTGTGCTCGCTGATTGAACAACTGCCATTCGCAGGCACCATGGTTCCCGTCATGCGAGAACTATTTGCAACCATGGATGACGTTAGGCTGCTGACTGGCCATCAAGCAGAGAACAATCATGATTTCGATTCCGCCGATGGAAAAGCCCGCGGTCGTCTCGAAGCTGCCAATCGGATGGCAAGAATGATTGGCTTGGACCATCGCAACGTTTCGATGCAAGATGCCGAATCCATGGCGCATCACATTCATCAACAGGCCCAGTCGGTGCTTACGGCTGCGATCGACACATTGATTGCCAACGAACAGACCACTGAGAATGCCATTTGGTTAATCAGTGGACATGGCATGGACCTGCTATCCGAAGCCCGATCAAAGCACTCCGGCACACGGATGGTTTCTCTGCAAGATATCTTGGGACCGGAGGTTTCTCGCTCCGCGCCCGCCTTCGCCATCGCAGCGCTCTACCAGCACTCGCTTTAGTCGCCACTGATGATCCTGATGTCGGCATCAGGATGATTGTTGCGATTGACCAGATAAAACTCAAAGGCTGCGGAAGAAGATTTGAATTCGTAAGTGGTCTTGGTGGATGACGCCGACAGATCGAACTTTCGCGGCAGCAGACCTTCCAGCAGCACATACTGCAGGGCGACCATCATCCCGGCGCCGAGGATCACCATTGCTTTATCCGTTGCCTCCCAGTGAGGAATCAAGAGTGACACACCCCAGATGACAACGGCGATGGTAGCCCAAGCCACTAAAGATCGCCCCCAACGCTGCAGAAAGAACCGGCCACGACATCGCTTGCACACCGGCACTTTGATGCGACTCCACCCAGAGAACATCAACACTGGCAGCAACAACACCAGAAAAGAGCTTCGTGAATGCACGTACAGCTCCGCGCAGCTGTCCGGTTTACAGGAACAAACCACACAGCAATCGGGAAACTCCGGTTGCACATCGTTAGGCAAGGACACGTCAGTCGAAAGCAACATCTCGACGTTCTCCAAATCTGCCGGTGAGTGAATTCACGGTGACTACATGGTCGGCGGTGAATCAAGGGCGCCTCGCTGGCAAGTAATGCCTTGCAAGCTTCGACTGGTCAGCAAGAACGCGCCATTTTCCTTCTGCGTTCGATGCTCTGCGGTCCAGTCGATGGTCGCGGTTCGCATTGCGGCAAACAAACACAAACCTCTGTCCCAATAGGGGCGAGCGAGAATCCTAAAGTCACTCCAGCCCTCGTCAATCCCGCAATAAAATAATCAACATCTGCACGTTGCCTGAACGCCACGCAGGTTGCCTTGAGGATGCAAGCACAGCACTTTCCTGGGTGATTGGGCTTGAAAAACAGAGCCCAGAGAAAGCCCGCTCACCACGCTGACGTCTCCGCGCCACGCAGGTGAACGCCCAGAGACCGATAGTGACAACAGATGGATTGCCAGAACGCTTGGCCAGACCGGCTAACGATCAGAGGCGTCCTGTGGTGAAATCTCAACCACGACGCCTTTGAATGCCGGGGTCTTACTTTTGGGGTCAGCCTGTCTGGCAACCAGAACATTGGCCTCTGGGTAATACATCAATGCGTTCCCGCTACGAATCGAATCGTATGCTCGAGCATGAATTCGCTCCAGAGCCCCAGTTTCGCTAGTGACCGTCACCAACTGGTCATGCTCTAACCCCAAACGCTCCAGGTCATCGGGATGCATGAGGATGATCTCTCGTCGATCTTGATTGCGATACAAATCCTCTTCTTCGTAGACAACCGTATTGAATTGCCCCTCACTGCGCACCGTCATCAAACGCAGTTGATTATTGCTGGTGCCTTTCAAGCTTGGTAGTTGATGGCAATGCATGACGCCCTTGCCGTCTTCGGTACCAAATTTTGGCTCATGAAAGGTGCGTCCTTCAATTTGGAATTCTTCTTTGGTGGATTCAATGTCAGCGATCTTGCCGTAACCTGGCACAACTTTGGAAATCCATTTGCGAATGGTCGACGGTTTCTCCAAATCCTCCCAATCGATTCCGTTGACGTTGGGCAACAAACGCTTGCCGATGTCGGCAATCACCGAGACCTCGCTACGCGGCCCTGGCAAACGTCTTGGCCCACCGTCGCTGAGTCGGACGAAGTTGAACATCGATTCCTGCGTCGTCGGCTCTGGCTCTTCATCTCTTGCCAACACGGGCAGAATGATCGTTTCCTTGGCCAGTCCGAAGGCATGCCCAGTGTTCATCGTGGTATTGATCATCACGTTCATTTCGAGATTCGACAACGCTTGATCAGCAAAGGTCGAATCGGGGTTGGAACCATAAAGATTTCCCCCCAGACAGACACCGACTTTGATTTCGCCGCAATTAGCAGACTCCATGCAGGCCAACGTGTCTTTCCCCGTCGTCGTTGGCAGCTCCACATCAAAGTTCTGTTTTAATGCATCGAAAATCTGCTGCTTCAGCTTCGGCGTCACACCCACAGACCCAATGCCTTGCACATTGCTATGGCCGCGAATTGGCATGAGGCCGCAACCCGGTCGCCCCACCATGCCTCGGGCAAATGCCAAGTTAGCGATCGCTTGCACGTTATCAACGCCATGAGCGTGGTGCGTGATCCCCATCGTCCAGGAGAACACGCAACGTTTGCTTTCTGCATACACCCTAGCGATCGATTCGATTTCACTTCTGGCAACACCCGACTTGGTTTCAATCTCTTGCCAACTGAAAGCCTCCACCGCAGCCAGCCACTGCTCGGATCCCTTGGTGAACTGCTTTAAGAAATCACAATCCGTGTCGCCTGTTTCGACGATCGATTTGGCGATGCCCCAAAGCAAAGCTAAATCGCCACCGATATGCGGCTGCACATAGTGACTGGCGATCTTTGTGCCGAACATCAATGACATGGGATCGCTGGGAATCCGGAACTTGACCAGCCCGGTTTCCTTGACAGGATTGATCACAATCACTTTGCCGCCGCTGCGCCGGACGCGCATCAGACTGGTCATGATGCGCGGGTGGTTACTGGCCGGATTCCCTCCGATCAGGAATACAGTGTCTGCCTTTTCGAGGTCGTCCAAGACGATCGTCGCCGTGCCACTGCCGATGCTCGATTGCAGACCAACACCACTGGCTTGATGACAGTAATAGCTACAATTGTTGACGTTGTTCGTTCCATAAACCCGCGCTAACAACTGCAACAAGAAACCGGCTTCATTGCTACTGCGACCGCTGAAGTACCAAAACGATTCGTCAGGTTTGACCGCCCCAAGCTTACTTGCGATGGACTCAAAAGCCTCTTGCCATGTGATCACTTCATAGTGAGTCTCACCGCGCCGATAACGCACGGGGTGAATGATGCGGCCAAGGTTTTCAAGTTCACGAGGTGACAGTCGCTGCAGTGCTTCGACGCTGTTCTGTTTCCAAAAGTTTGGATCAATCCCTGGCTGCATATCAGCAACCATCGCTTGCATGCTTTTCTTACAGACTTCAAAGGCATGTCCTTGCTCATTGACCATGCCGCCCTTCTGCCCACCCATTCCGACCGCACAGGTCTTGCAGGTGTTGCGAGTTCGCATGGCACGAAAAAGCTTCCAAACACCACCCGCTTCACGCCCTTTCTTGAAGGTGTAAAGAATCGCTCGAAAGCCACCACCACTCTTGACTACCACTGCTTCATTTCCCGTTGCAACTAGGATGCTCTAATCCCCACATATTACCAACGAAAGCGGCGTCCTGGGAGTAAAGGCAGGAAACTTTCCAGAGTGACGTTGAGACCGATCGTGGAACCATCCCACCGGTTCAAGAGCAATGCTCGCGCCGCCCAACGCATGACGGCTCACCCGTTCGTTTGCTTGGCCGTTTGCTTGGGCGCCCGTTTGAAGATCGGCCATCGCAATCGATGCCCCCCTCTCAGAGATCGCTTCGGCCTCCCCAATGCCGGCGACACCAAGTGCTTGCATGCATTCATGGACGACTGGTTCTAGATGAATGAGCAGCCATTGGCTTGACTGGCAAACGAATCCATTCCCAAGCGGACGATGGGAGAACAGCGGACTTTCTGGACGCTCTGGAACGACAGCCGCCTCAATGCCGACAAGCGGTCCAAAATGACTGTAGCGGGGCTGATCGAAATGTCGATAAAGAGCTATCTTTTGACGCAATGATTGCGACATGACCGATATCCAAGGCGTTTACGTGGGGAGCATGCGATGCCACTTCGCAAACTGTGGAACTCATTTCGCGGGGAAAAAGCCCCCCTCGACCAAGCCGCCCCAGAACCACAATCGCCCCCCAAGTCCACAAGCTCTTCAGCAAGTGATGGACTTCAACCGCAGCCAGTGGCTCTCAAAGCACCGGCAAAACGGTCGACATCGAAACGCAAATCACTTTCCCGTGACGACCAACGGTGGCTTGACCGGTTAGTCAAGGCCGAACCACACTCCATTCTGGAAATCGGGATTCACGATCGTTCCCTGGACATCCTGGATCAGCTCACTCGCCCCGGCCACAGCACACCGATTCGTTACATCGCGGTAGACGAATTCGAAATGGGCGATAGCCAGGTGACGCTTCGTGAGTACCACCAACAACTGCGTGAGTTTCCAGCCAAAGCGCATTTAGTGCCCATGCCCGTTCAACAAGGCTTGCAACGAGTACTGACCACCTACGGGCAGATGGATCTGGTGTTTTGGAATCATCAAGAAGCTCCCAACCAAACGCAGCTACAACTGCTGTCGCGACTTGCGAAGCCAAAGACGTTGCTGCTCACTCGCACCAATGATCGCTGGGAAGATTCGCTAAGCCAAGCCATGCTGGATCCCGTGAAGCGAGCCGCTTAGGCTTGGCGGATTCCATCCGAATCGGGCTTTCAGAGAGATGAGCAGACTGCTCCGTCCCATTTATTGATTAACAATTGGGCCAGATGCATCGAAGCGATGTCCGTTTGAAAGCTGACGAACCTTTCGACCGCAGAGTGGCGTCTCAACTGGGAAGGTTTTCGCGGCGAGTGCTTTTAAGCGTTGATCGTGAGACTGACCACAAGCCGGTTGTCACGTGCTGGAATTCTCTGTCCACATGAAACCAGAATCAATCGATCCGGTGACGTGCGAGGCAGCTGAACGCCAACTGCAACGATCGTTCACTCTCTCATTGCAAAAACCGGCCCAACAGGCTGGGAAAACTGCTGACTCTGGCGAAACGGTGGGCCTTAGGCATCGCAGAGGGTTTCTTCCTGGACTGTTCTTCCGCTGAATTGATGAATTTGCTATGTCCCAATCATGGCTGCAGATTCTCCATCTATCGACACCCTTGACTCGACCGGCGCCGCTGGCAACAAGCTGGCGGGCATGCAATGGGTTCGTGCGTTCGCTGCGTTAGCGGTGGTCCTGCTACATGCCTCTGCACCCTATGCGCAGCACGCTATGCCGGGGTTGGTTTGGTCAGCACGGCAACATGAATCGGCCTTGGCAGATTGGGTCATGTGGCCGATTGAGCTCATGATCATGCCGCTGTTTTTGATCATTGCGGGATACTTTGCCTATCGCTCTGCGAAAAAACAGAGTGGCTGGGGACTGGTGACGAGCCGTGCGAAGCGGTTACTGATTCCCTTTGCTGTCGCTGGAACGGTGTTGCTAACGATCAATCTATATGTTTGGACCATCGGTCTGGTGCATGACGGGATTGTCTCACCGAGAAAGCTCAAGAGCTTTAAATTCGACGATGAACTTGCTGGTCAGATCTGGGGTACGGGACATTTGTGGTTTCTGCTTTATGTTTTTCTTTACGTTGCGTTGTTAGCTGCGGCGAAGGCATTCATACAGCGCCGCCCGCAGGCGTCTTGGTCCGATCGAGCTAGGCTGGGTCAACGTTTGAAACGGATGCTGATTTGCCTGCCGGTTGCAGCTGTGATCTGCCTTGCAGTGGCGCCGGAGGTGGTTTGGGGGTTTCAGCACTCACCGTTTCCAGTTCCCAGCAAGTGGATTTATAGCGGGCTATTTTTTGCGGCGGGCTTAGCCTTGGCTCACCTGGATCCAGGGCTTGAGCATTTGAAACGTCGCGGCAATCGACTCACTGGTCTAGCATTGGCGGTGATTCCGGGAACGATCTTGCTGGGTCTTTGGCGATTGGATGCCGTCAGTGAACGATCGTCGCTGGTGATTTTGTTAGCCCTTTCAACGCTGACCGTTGCCAGCGCAGCCTTGATCTCATTTGGCGTGATTGGCTCGGCGGCGCGCTATGCTCGTTCGATTCCCAAGAGCATCAATTACTTGGCGGGTGGATCGTTTTGCCTGTATTTGGTGCATCATCCGATTTTGGGGCTGATTCACTTAGACCTTGAACTGGTTTGGCCTGCGGGTTCAGCGAGTACCAAACTGGCCATTTCCTTCGTCGCTGCGGTCGGAATCAGCATCTTGATTTATGAAGCTGCGATCCGAAAAACCAGCTTCGGGCGGTGGCTACGTCTCGGTCAGCCGCATATAGCGACGTCAAAGACAGCAACGTCAAAGACAGCGTCTGCACCGACGATTCTAAAAGTCGCAGAACCTGAGGTTCCTTTTGGCAAGCCAGAGAGTCGTGGCGAAATAGCGAGCCAAAAGCGTGCCGCGTAGCAGCGGTTTGCAATTAGAAACGCCGGCAAAATCCTCGCGACCCAAATAATCCACAAACCTTGCCAGGTTTTACTCACCCGCAAGGTGGTCAACTGTCGACCAAGACCAGTGAGTAAACGCGCTGCGATGGAGCAATCCGATTCGCAGTTGCCCCCAGCAGGCCACGACAGTTAGTTGCAAACATGAAGTTTCACGTTGAGAACGAACCCATCCGAGACGTAGAGCAAGCCCGTGCATCGCGACCGAACGGGTCCATGACAACGCTTTGCCTGTGCTTTGGCTTTGTTGCGATCGCTTTGAATGCAGTCCAAGTTTCGGCGCAAAACCCTTTGCGGCAGCGAACCCCTGATCGCGGCAGCTACCGGGTGAATCATCAAGAACACCAAGTAGCGGAATCGCTCGATTCAACTGGGACAGCACCTGGCCTGATCGAAAGGGTGTCAGAACCCGTGGTCAAGCTCGTCGACCATCAGGTGGAGATTAATTCAGCGACCCTCACTCAGGCGCCTCTTGATTCGTCGCAGCCTCCTTTGCCGATGCCACTGACGGATCCCAACCATGTTGCATCGCCAAGCGATTCTGCGGCTCCTGCGTCCGTTGTTTCCTCACAACCTACCGCGTCGCAACACACTTTGGGCTGTGGCTGCACCAAGTGCAAGAACACTCAATACTTCACGCCTGAGATAGTGATTGCCGATCCGAGCTATGATAACTCTTGTGATTCCTTTGGTTGTGATTCAGGTGGCTGTGACAGCATGGGTTGCAATGGATGTTGGCGATGCTTCGTCCAGCCCAAGAAGTTTTTCTGGTCGGCTGAGTTGATGTTGTACTTCCGCAAAGGTTCCCGGCTACCGCCTTTGGTGTCGACGGGAGCACTCGATGATGCGAACACGACGATCCTTCTAGGCAATGAGCATTGGTTCCGGGAAGCGCAGGCGGGTGCCAGAATCACGCTAGGAACGTGGCTAGACAACTGCAAGGATCGGCATGTCGTTGGTCGCTTTTGGTTCTCTGGAGACGTTTCCAATGGTTTTAGTCTCAACAGCGGACAGCAGGCATTGATTGCCCGACCGTTCTTCAACGTCACCGATGGGGAAACGCCAGCTCAAGACACATTGATTGTCAGTGAGACTGGATTGGCCACGGGTGACATCACGGTGATTGGTGACAGTCGCGTATTCGGTGGGGACATATCGTTCCGACAATTGACCTACAATCAAATTGGCACCGTCGACTGGCTTTATGGTTATCAGTTCATGCGATTGGACCAGTCGTTGCATCTCAACAATCGATCGATCTCCTTGGACTCATCCTTTGCGGATGTTGGAGCGGTCCTGGAAACCACGGACTCGTTTGGCGTTGAGAACGAATTCCACGGCGCTCAGTTTGGTGCAGTCACAAACTACCGCCAAGATCATTGGTCGTTATCCACGATGTTCAAAATTGCGTTTGGCGCGGTCACGCGTCGGGCGAACCTTCGAGGTGAGACGTTCATCAGCAATGGGGGTGTCAATGTCACCGATCCCAACGGATTGCTCGTTCGCTCGACCAATGCAGGCCAGCACAGCGACACAACTTTTGGTGTTGTTCCGGAACTTAGTCTTTCGGTAGGTTGGCATCGATTCCCTGCGGTTGACGTCACCTTTGGATATGACCTAGTTGTCATGACGGATGCCCTGGATGTCTCGGGAGCGATCGATCCCGGCTTGGCAAGTAATTTGGCAGATCCGGCAGTCGGATCACAGAGTCCAGCGTTTAGCTTCCGATCGGACACGTATTACTTGCAAAGCATTCACTTTGGTTTGGCTTACATTTACTGATTGGTAACGATGGCAACTGGAAAGCAATACAAAGGCTGTCAGCGTTACATCGACATGTGGGCACTGCCTGGCGTGCATCCCAGCAACATTGAACTCTTGCAAAAGCTGAAAACGGCTGACACCAATCACTTCACGACGCACATGGATTGCGTGGGCACCGTCAGCACGTTGGATTCAAAAACCGAGCAGTGGGAAGAGTCTCACATGGTCGGATTGCGAACCGATGTTTGGAAACCGGACGCCGAGGAACTGCACAGTTCCATTCGTTCACTTAAAGACAAGCGGCGTCGCGAGATCAAGCAGTCAATTAAGGGATCGGGGCGTCTTTCGGAGCAGCAGAAGCAGCGGCTAGAGGAAGACCTTTCGGAAGATGAGATCATGCAGATGCAATCTTCCGATTTGTTATCCCGACGATTGGTCATGAAGTTATTTCGGACGACCGGAGATCGCATGAGTTGGGTCGGGACGATTGAGGAGGTCACGACTACTGAAGTGCACAACTCGATGGGGACCAAGAAATCGCTTTTGACGATGGCTGTGATGCTGACGCGGATGCAGCAGGTCAGTTACATCCAGCAGAATCATCGCACCTTTCGAATCCCATCATTATTCAGTTTTTGCTTTCATGATTCGCAGCGGATGTGGAACGTGCTGTTGCGTCGGCATTGGGTCTCGATTGGAGCGGACTTTGATGTTGAAGCGGATGGCGAAGCGATTGGGGAAGTCGACGGCAAGCTATTCACGTTTGGCAGCGACAGTCATTTGGTGATTGATCCTCATCCGTTATCAGAACAAACGCGTTTTGTTGACTTAATGACCTTGTTTGCGGCATCGGTTGGCTATCATCGTGCGATGCGACGCAGCGTTGAGGCGCGGGTACAAGCGACGCTTGATGGACAATGGCAGCGCAACATGATTGAAGACGAAGAACTTCGCCTTCGCCACAACGGCCGCGCCGCAGCCTAGCACCCATCCCCACGGGGACAGTCCCAGTTCCTCAAGATCGCTTTTCTTCACTCCGGGGACAGTCCCAGGTGCGAAA
>CP036272.1:759531-956631 GCA_007745635.1 Stieleria bergensis | reverse complement strand
GAGAGGCGCGGGACTGTCCCCGTGAAAAAAATGCTAGCATGCAATCCGACGAAGTAATGAGAGGCGCGGGACTGTCCCCGTGAAAGAAATGCTAGCATGCAATCCGACGAAATGAGAGGCGCGGGACTGTCCCCGTGAAAGAAATGCTAGCAAGCAATCCGACGAAATGAGAGGCACGGGACTGTCCCCGTGAAAGAAATGCTAGCACGCAAACCGACGAAGTGACTCTCACCCCCAACCAGAAATGAAGCGTCGCAACATTCCATCACTCAGCCACTTTTGCGAAGACTACAATCTGGCATGCCACGACGTGATCTTGAATGCAAGCGTTCGTCCAGCCCGCCCCGCCTCACCACCCCCTCACCCATGATGGACCACCCCGATTACCAACGAGATGAAGTCATCTCACTCATCAAAACTCCTCCCCCCGGTTGCACCCTCCACGTCGATGGCGATGGCCTGACCCTCCGCGCCTCCATACGCTCACTGAAAACCGGACTGGTCGCTCTGGGAATGGCCGTCTTCTGGAACGGGATCGTTTCCGTCTTCGTCAGCGCCGCCCTTGCCGGCATCTACTTCAACCTCCTCGGCCCCTTACCCAAAGACGCTCCCATCCCCGGCCTGGTCAATGGCGT
Organism: Stieleria bergensis; assembly: GCA_007745635.1. Classification (GTDB taxonomy): domain Bacteria; phylum Planctomycetota; class Planctomycetia; order Pirellulales; family Pirellulaceae; genus Stieleria; species Stieleria bergensis. The sequence continues at coordinate 955,996 of CP036272.1, read as the reverse complement.
GCCCATCATGAACGATGAACCGATGGGCTGGGGTAGCACAATCTTTCTCTGTGTCTTCCTCATTCCCTTCGTCGCTATCGGAATCGCCATCCTCTTCGCTACTCTCATGTCTTTTGCCGGCATGATCAAAATTCAACTCCGCGAAGATGACTGCTCAGTCGCTACCGGAGCATTTGGGATCATGCGAAAAAGACGCTTTGACCCTCAGCAAGTCTCCACCATCGAACGCCGGAAAACAGGCGCCCGGTCCCGACACAATGCTTCAGAGGAACTGTACCTTCGCGCTGATAAAGAAATCACCGTCGGCTCTGAACTGAACGACACATCCAGACAATGGCTACACACCCTCTTGCAACAAACCCTACTCTCAGACCCGACAACACGCCAATCCTATGGTCTACCAAGTATGAACTGGCTGAAGTGAAGCCTTAACCAACACAGAACTACATTCCAGCAATCGCATCTCGAATCTTCGCAATCACGTCTTCGCCCAAATCACTGAGCATAGGCAGCAGCCCACCCGTCTTGGCAATCCCCGCTTCTGCAACAGCATGATGCAACACTCGAATCGGACTGTACTCGTTCCGTAGATCCTCCAACGGCAAAAAGTATCTCCGAATCGCCTCCGCAAGCTCCCAGTCTTGAGCCTTGATGGCCTGAAGCATCTCCATGCTTTTCTCCGGACGCACACACACACAACCGCTGGTAAATCCAGTGATCCCAAAGTCTCGCAAATGCACAATCGCTGGCTGCTCCCCAATGCCACTGACCATTCGCTCCGACGGAAAGATCTCGCACAACTCTTTTAAGTAGTCGTCTTGCCCCGGATCATCTAAGACAACCGCGTACTTGATCCAAGAAATCACACCATCCTGCTCCAGTGCCGCAACTAGATCCGGTGACAACCACCGATCAAACTTTAAATACAGCACCAACGGCTTTCCCAATCGTTCCGCCAATCGACGAACCCCACTGGCAATTCCCTGCTGATCAACCACATCTCGCGAAGGAAGCAACATCGCCGTTCCATACTCGCGCTCCTTCAAGACATCAACCTGATCAACAGCCAACCCATACGCCGGGCCAATCGAAGGCACCACGGTTGTCTGGCCACCGGTGATCTGGGCAAGCATATCAAGCGCCGCAGCATACTCGCTCAGGCGCATGTGATAAAACACTGCATTCCCACCATACAGCAGAGAACGCACCCCGCCGCGTTCAATATGCTGGACAATCCTGGCATTCTCCTCCGCCGAAATCACCCCCTGCTGATCTCGAGCAAGCGGTGGAACAGCAAACACGCTGGTCGCCAAATGACTAGGTTCAAATTCCGCGTTCAACATATCGTTCTAACACTCAACCATTCGAATCACAAAAACAGGCAACCCTAACAACTCGCACCTACTTGCTCTCTGGATGCAAACCGGCGATCGGCATCCGAACCGAATAAACCCCCGTTCGAGCAGTGACATACATGGTCTGCCAATCTTCGCCACCAAAGCAAACGTTGGCCGGTTGCTGAGGAAACGAAACAACACCCAAAAACTCACCCGCTGGCGAACAAATCTGCACGCCCAGATGCGTGGTAATATACACGTTGCCTTGAATATCTAAAACGATCCCGTCGGCACCTGTCTCACTTTTCCCTGCCGGTTGCTTGAGATCACAAAACTTCTTCGCAGAAGACAGCTTCCCAGGCCCAAGCACTTGATAAACAAGCATCTTGGACTGCTTGCTAGGACAGACATAGAGCTGTTTCCCATCAGGTGACAAACCAATCCCATTGGGCGCCGCCAAATCCTCGGTCACACGAGAAACCGTCCCATCAACGGCAATGTAATAAACAAATTGGCCGCCCTGAGGCAAAGGCTGAGGAGCTCGAAACAAAGGATCAGTGAAATAAATCCCTCCCGCTTGGTCAACCACCAAGTCATTCGGAGCGTTGAAGCGAGCCCCCGCATACTCAGACGCCAGCTTCGTTGCCTTTGCCGATGCTAAATCATATTGAACCACTTGGCCTGCCATTTGACATCCCAACACCCGCCCGTGAGCATCAATCAAAATCCCATTATTGAACTTCGAGTCATCGGTAAAGACGGTGATCTTGCCATCCAACCCAACTCGGTGAATCGTCGCATTAGGAATGTCACTAAACAGAAGCGTCCCTGTTTCTGCATGCCATGCCGGGCCTTCGGTAAAAGCGTAGCCCTCACCAACGACCTGCACTTCACCAATCGGCTCAATGGGTTCCGCCGCCCGCACATTACTGCAGTTCAACAAACCCATCCCCACAAGACACACCAAACATGACAACGCTTTCATCGATTGTTTCCTCAATGTAACCCAACGACTAAACAGCTAGGACAAAAACTCAGATCGCAGATGTTCAAACAATTCCAAGACCGGTCGCACAGTCCCCACTGGATCAATCACACCCGAATGCGGTTCAACGTGTGGTTCAGCATCCGACCAACCATCCCAAACCACTCCATGCACCAACTGCTTGGCCAACAAGGTTCGTAAGATTGGCCCGGCAGTCTGCAATTGTGCGGCAGCCAACTCGGCTTTGTTCTGCCCACTCACATTCGCTTCGTTCTGAATGATCGAATGCGGATCAGCACCAACGTCACCGGGAATAGCTAGCTGAACGAGAATCGGTAAACCCAACGTCGCCCAACGATCAATCATGGCGCCAAAGTCCATCGCCGATCGCGCCGCCGTACTGTGTTCCGCATAGTTTAATCGAACATCCAAACCAATTCCGGCTAACCCCAACCCACTGCGAGCCAGTGCATCCGCAAAATGCAAAGGCGAAATGCCATTGGGACGCCGAGCCAAGTATTCGCCAAAGGGCTGATCAAAGGAAAACACAGCCGGCGTATTGGGTGCGCAGCGACGAACCGTCTGCAATATCGCAATCGCCAAACGCATGATTTGCTCCTCGTCTAAATCCAGACCGCTAAGCGTATTTAACGAACTGGCGCAGTTCCAAAGATGAACCGAATTTTGATAGCGAGTCACAACTCGTTCGATGTATTCGGTGACGGAGTTCACCAAGCCATCGAAATTGTCTTCAATCAAGTACAACCAAGGCGGCAACATTTGACGCCGAAAATCAATCAATGGACCAGCAATCACGCGCAGGCCACGTTCACTACACCACTGAATGGTTTGATCGCCGGGCTGATGCGCGTACTTCCCTGCCTCACGCTCAATCAATCCCCAGTTCAAACGAACCGCGACACTGTTGAAAGCACTGCCAAAGCGATCCACCAACAGTGATCCTGTTGGCGAAGGAGGAATCACACTCGCGGCCAGCAAGGTACCGAGCTGCGACTCACGATGTTTGCGAAACGCAATCGACTGCAAAGCAAACGATTCTCCAAGATCTGAAATTGCCGACTCTAAGGTATTGATCGCCAACAAAGCGTGCTGAGAACACGCCGCCGAATCGTGTTTGACCTGCATCGCATCAAGCAACTGCGAGGTCCCGCGTTGCAACAAATCACCGAATCGATCGCTTGTTTGCAAGCCAGCACGTTGCCAGATACTACTTTGATCTCGAACACGTTGACAACTGCCACGCGCCAGTTCTAACAACAAATGATACGGTGGCTGATCGGAAGCCAACGCACAGGTTGACAACAAACGATACCCGACACCTTTTATGGGCAAGCTGAGATGAAGCTTGCCAGAAGCTCGCAGCGGACGGCGAATTGTTAACAAGCCATCTTGCACGGAATTACTACATTCCCATGGCACGCCTTCCACGCCACAAATGTACGCGTCTCGCCACTTGGACTGGGCCAAGAGCGAGATCGAATCAGAGGGGACAGCAAACTGAAATTGTCCCATAAGTGCCTGAATCCGTTATCGTAAAAAACTACAGCCTCGTTCGTCTCAATGATCGTCTGAATTCTACCGCTCAATGAACAATCTCGCGAGCAGGCACCTTGCCGATCCCAAACAGTTTCTGCGCTTACCAGTACGACTGGCTTTTCCGCTACAACCCGCCTAAATCCAACAGCATTGCGACCACGGGGCCGCCCCAAAAAGCCCCAACGCCCCCAAAAAAACTCTACGACAAACCTCCTGCAAAACGGCGGCTCACCGGCACCGCCAAGTGCAGGTTGCCGAATGTCCTTTTTTGCCGGACAATACGGTCCAATTCAACTGCCGGGCCGTTGCCCCCCGCAGCCTCACTGGACCGTCTCTTCCTTCCGAGCCCATCGTGAACGCAGACTCTCAACAAGCCAGCCAAGAACTTTACCAATTCGACGAGGCCGGCGCCCTGCTCAGCACGCAACTGCCCTTGCCCAGGAAAAGCGGCAAAGTCCGTGACCTTTACGATCTCGGCGATCGCTTCCTGGTGGTGAGCACCGACCGCATCAGCGCTTTCGACTACATTCTGCCCTGCGGGATCCCTGACAAAGGCAAACTGTTAACTCAAATGAGTCGCTTCTGGTTTGAGTTTCTCAACGTGCGACATCATCTGATCTCCTGCGAAGTCCCAGCAGAAATCAGCGAACAGTTCGACACCACTCCTCTGACCGACCGCATCATGGTGGTCGAAAAAGCGTCTGTGATTCCGTTCGAGTGCGTGGCTCGAGGGTACCTGGAAGGCAGCGGCTGGCGCGAGTACCAAGCCACTGAAATGATCTGCGGTGAAAAACTACCACCAGGCCTCGTGCAGTGCAGCAAGCTACCAGAAGCCATCTACACCCCGGCAACAAAAGCAGAAGAAGGACACGATGAAAACGTCCCCTTGCAACGCATGATCACGGACGTTGGCGAATCGCTTGCCAATGACCTCAAGCAACGCACGCTGGAGATCTATCAGAAAGCAGCAGCACACGCGGCGAGCCGAGGCATCATCATCGCCGACACCAAGTTCGAATTCGGACACGTGGGCGATGAAATCGTGCTGATTGACGAAGTCCTCACACCTGACTCGTCGCGTTTCTGGGATGCATCGGTCTACACCCAGGGACACGCCCAACCTTCGTACGACAAACAATTTGTGCGTGAATGGCTGGCCGCGTCAGACTGGGACCTGAACAGTCCGCCTCCAGTATTGCCGAATGACATCATTGCCCAAACGGCAGCCAAATACAAAGAGGCGTTCGATCGGCTGACCAGCTAAGACGGCGACTAAGCCAACTTGCAGTGATTCAAAATCTCGTCAGCGCCAGCTCGATAGCCAACATAGAAGGGCCCAAATTCCGCGTACTTGGCACTGGCGACATCGAAACGCATCTTATAGACGATGTCTTTTAAGTAATCCGGATTGCGCGACCACAGGGTGACCATCCACTCCCAATCGTCCAGCCCAACCCCGACAGTAATCAACTGCGAAACCTTACCGGCAAACGCTATCCCGCTCTGTGCATGCTCAGCCATCATGCTATTGCGATCACTGAATGTCTCAGTGAACCAGTTGGCTCCCGGCACGCGACTCTTGTTCATCGGATAGAAGCACGCCGCTGGCCAGTCTGGAAACTCCGGACGCAAACGCTGCTCGTTCATCATCGGCAACCGACGCTCATAAGCAGCGATCTTGGCATCTAGCTCCGGTGACCCCTCAACTGCGCCCTCAGCAATCAAACGCTTCCGGTAGCGCTCAATCGTCGGTACATACTCACTGACTTCGCTGATCGACACGAACGACCAAGTGCCTTCAACGTATTGCCCAAGCGGTGGAGCGACCAAAGACTGATGCACCGAATCCACAACCGCTGGATCGGGATCCATCACGATGACAGCAAAATCCACCTCGTGACCGCTAATCCAATAGCTGGCGATTCGCTGCGGCATGGCATCACCTTGCGGTGACAATGCTTGCCGGAATGCCTCGACCGCTTGCGGCCCCAACCCTTCGGACATTGCCTCACGACGGAAGCGATAAAAGTAGTGCCCGCAGTGCCAACCATTCAGAGGAATCGTCGATGGTTCGGGCAACGGTTCACTGTGCGGATTGGGTCGTCCATTCATCGTGCTGTCTGCTCACAAAAGGCTGCCAAAACGAAATGCAATAACTTCGAGACCAACCGTACCAGACCGGCAACAACGCCCCAACACGGTGGTGGCCACATTCTACCGACTCCCCATTCGGTCGAGCAGCGGAGGGATGAGGTTTTCCATCGATTCATGGCGCGAAACCCACCCCCATCAAGCCTCGCAAACAATCACCCCGCCAACGACTACCAGGCCTCATGGCAATCTCTGCCAATCAACTTAGCCTTGCCAGTTGATCCAAAGACTCGGTCGCACTGACTTCGACCACGCCAAATGTCGCGTAATTTTCTTTGTCTACCAATCCCCCCCCCATACAATAACCTCTGCAGAGGGGACAGCAACGCTGTTTGAAACCGAGGTGAACGACCGCACACTGACGACCGTTTGGTTCATCTGGCAACGGCCTGCTGATTTTGATAAACGTGTTTCACGACATCCCGTCCACGATGCCTCCGCACTGGAATCGCGTCAACGAGACGAGACTCGACACGTTTCACCTAATTTTTTGCACCGCCATCAGGCTAAGATTCGCAGGATTTTCCGTTTCTGCGGTCGTGTAAAGAGCCCTGACAATCGCTTGGCATGAAACGGAATCGACTCCCAAAAAACCGGAAACAATGGGACGAACCAGCCGAATCGACCAAGCAAACTGCCCCAATACACCAATCGTTGACTGGCACGACACCCAAAATGGGTTGTTGATCTTTGAGGGTTTATCCGAATGAGCATGCAAACAAAAAACCGCTTAGGGAAACTAGTCGCCAATGGCGATGTTCGTTTCGATGCCCCAACAAGCCATCGACCTGGAAGCAAGGAAGCCGCCACGATGCAACGCAGAACTTTTCTCTCTCTTCTCGGCTCGGCCGCAGCGATCACCACGACGTCGCGAGCCTCGGCCAAACCACCCGCGATGCACGAACCAGTGCATCGAGTCGTCAGTGTGCGAACACCGAAAGTCGAAAAATCGGCGCTCGAACATGGTATCGAACTGGCTCGCAAGAGTCTCAAGACCTGCCAGACACAACTCACTGACTACACCGCCGTGCTCGTCAAACGCGAACGCGTCGGCGGTACTCTGGGACCACATGAATACATGAGCGCCAAGGTCCGGCCGCGAAAGATCTCCAATGGCCAAGTCACACAACCATTGAGCGTGTACTTGGGGTTCCTGAAACCATCGACAGTCAAGGGCCGCGAAGTCATTTACGTCGAAGGGCAAAATAACGGCAAACTGGTCGCTCACGAAGGCGGCATCAAAGGACGCTTCCTGCCAACGGTCAACCTCAGCCCAACCGGACCGCTGGCCATGCGTGGCCAACGCTATCCGCTGACTGAGATCGGCTTGCAGAACCTGCTGGTCAAACTGATCGAGCGTGGCGAGCAAGCCAAACAATTCCCCGATGTCTCAGCAACGATCGAAGAAAACAAGGTCGTCGCCGATCGTCGCTGCAGCATTCTGACAGTCACTCAACCCACCAAACGTCCGGAACTGGATTTCTACCAAGCCAAAGTGTTCATGGATGATGAACTGGGGCTTCCATTCCGTTACGTCGCTTACGATTGGCCACGACATGACTCCCAAGAGAAGCTGGAAGTGATCGAAGAGTACACTTACCTGAACTTGAAAGTGAACGTTGGCCTGGCCGACGCAGACTTCGATGCCGACAACGCAAACTATAACTTCTAAGCAAAGGCTCGCTTCGCTGTGAAGCGCGAAACGCTACGGCTGCATCCGCCCACGATGGCAACTGCAGCCGACGCCTTGACCAAATGCAGCAGAGCCACTGACGCCTGCTGCATTGCCTCCAGGTGACTGCCAATAGAACTGCGGCCTTGGCTGGCCACTGCCCAGCCGATTCATGCGATCCGCTTCGTAGACATTGCCGTTGGCAACCACGAATTGAATCTTCTCGCTGTCGCGGATGTCCTTCATGGGATCAGCTCCCTTTTGAATGATCACAAGGTCCGCGAGCTTGCCTTGACGGACCGAACCCAAGTCTTCGTCCAAGCCCAGATACTTGGCGCCCAAAAGTGTTCCACAGCGCAACGCCTGCTGGGGCGTCATCCCACCCTGAACGAAGCTCCACATCTCCCAGTGCGTGCAAAGCCCCGCTAATTGGCCGTGCCCTCCAGCCTGAACGAGACCGCCCTGATCGACAACCTGCTTGGCAATGCCAGCCACCTTGATGTGATTGAAGTCTTCCAGCGGTGACTTTTGCCGCCTGCGAGAACGAGGGTTCAAGACCTGTGGTGGTATGAACGATTGCAAACGCGGATGCAGCCAAAGATCATCGATCTGGTACCAATACTGTTCACCTGACAGCCCGCCGTAGGCAACATTCAAAGTCGGCGTGTAACCGACCCCGGTGTCCTTCCAAAGATCCATGACATCTTGATACGCAACCTGCACCGGCAATGTATGCTCAATCCCAGTGTGCCCATCGACAATCATGGACATGTTGTGCTGAAAGGTCGAACCGCCTTCGGGGACAACCATCATTTCCAACTCACGGGCTGCGGCTAAAACCTGCTGCCGCTGATCGCGCCGAGGCTGATTGTAACTTTTCACAGTAAACGCCCCCACAGCCTTCATCCGCCGCAAATGGAAACGCGCGTCTTCAAGTGAATTGACCTCGACATGGCTGGCTCCAGTCGCACCGTAAAGGATCTTGCCGGTGGAAAATGTCCGCGGTGCCGTAATCACACCAGCCTTTGTCATTTCACTGGCAGCAAAAATACTATGCGTGTCATTACTGGGATCGTGAATCGTTGTCACACCGAACGCCAAACGAGCTAGGTCGACCCAGTTTTGCTGAGGCGTGATTCCACTGGTAGCCTGCCCACCATGAGCATGTGTGTCGACGAAGCCGGGTAAAACAACAGCCCCCTCAAGATCAATCTTCATGGCATCATCCGGGAGACTCACAGCACCCTTCTTCCCCACCGCAACAATGCGATTGCCTTCAATCAAGACCGTACCGTTTTCAATCACACCCTGCTTGTCCATGGTGACGATCTTTCCCCCAATCAACGCAACGGTCGTTTCGGGCTTTGCATGCGGATGATCAAATCCGATCGCCGTTTCGGTGACAGGACGTTCAGCGGCTTCTTTTTCGCCGCCCATCAATTGCTGCATCGCACCGGCAACGTCGCACTGATAAAGCTTCGGCCCCAAGGACCAATTCAATTGCTGACCGGCATGCGAGAAATGGATAAAGTCACCCGCATGCTGACTCACCCTGGCGACGGGCAGTCCCTTGGTCGCCGGACCAATCCGAATCGGTTCGGGAGTTCTCAATAGCGGAGCGAGATACACATTGAAACGCTCAATCAACGCAATGGAATTTCCATCCGGCGAGACCGCATAGTCGGTGGCCCAGGTGCTAATGAAATGGTCTTGCGAGTCACTGCCATCAAGCTTGACGGAGAACAACGTGGTGTTATCGGACTCCTTTTCAGGCGATCGACGGGTCAAGAAAACTCGATCGCTGCCCGAACCAAACTGTGGGCTAGCCCCAGAGCGACGAATCAACTTTGGCTCGGGCGACTGATCCCCCGCAGGACGAACTGGAACCCAATAGATTCCCGTGTCACCCGACCACAAGGGCGAACGCAAGTGGCCGCCGCCTACGCGTTGATAAACCACCTTCGTTCCATCGGGTGAAAAAACAGGCGTGATGTAATGCCCTGGACGATGACTGACCACCCAGGATTCCTGGCTGTCTTGACCGGTCGAAGCGACGCGAATTGTCCCCAACTTCTGATCGTCCCAAGTTGAATAGACCACGTACTTGCCGTCGGATGAGAAACTTGGATTGAACTCGAAGTGATCCGTTTGAGTCGTCAAACGTCGCGGCTTTCCATCGGGCAATTCACGCACGTAGATGTACCCAAGTGCGTTGAATGCCACCTGATCACCACCTGGTGAAACACGAACACCGCGCAGCATCTTGACGGGGAAACTGTCTTGCCCGACTGCAATGGGAAAACGTACCGCGGGCTGGACCTTTCGTTGGTCGCGAATGCGAAAGGGGATCTCTGTGACTTCCTTTGTCTGAATGTCAAGACGATGAATTTTGCCACGTGCCCAGAAGACAATCGACTCACCATCAGGCGTAAAATCAAACGCGGTGTACACCCCATGAATCGCCCACGCCTCTTGCATGTCCCGCTCCAGATCGTCATGCAATAAAGTGACAGCCCCAGACTGCAAGTCATAGAGGTGCAAACCAGTCTTCACACCGACGCGTCTGACAAAGGCAAGTGACTTTCCATCCGGTGACGCGATGGGCCGGCAAGCTCCACCGGCACCGCGAATCAAGGTGTCCGTCCGTCGCTCTTTCAGATCCAAACGCTTGATGGCATAGATGCCTTGATGCGAGTCCTTGTCGTATTCAAAGCTGTCTCCCGAACTGACATCTTCGCTGTAATACAAGTAACGCCCATCGGGAGAAAACACGGGCTCATTGACGTCCTTTTGATCGGTCGGACGCTTGGTCAACTGAATCCCAGCGGTGGCTCCGGACTTCACAGCGTCGACATGAAACATCCACATCTCGCCAGCGCCCAACGAGCGACGACTGGTGAAGTGCTTACGCCCAACAAGATACTGTCCATCGGGATGCCAAACCGGGTGACAAATCAGGCGATAGCTCTCCTGGGTCACTTGCACCGGATCACTGCCATCTCGATTGAACACCCACAAATTGTCGCCGGCCTTGCCCTGCTCACCCACGCGATCACTCGCAAACGCGATGCGCTTGCCGTCGGGACTATAACGGGGCTGCATTTCCCAAGCCACGCTCTTAGTCAGATTCTCGGGAAACTTGCCCCCGGTCGCCCTACTGCCATCGGCGCCATCAATCGGCATTTCATAAATGTCGCCCAGCAAGTCAAAAACGATGAACCGTCCGTCAGGACTGACGTCCAAATTCATCCACGTGCCAGTGTCGCAATCAATAGTCTGCTTTCGACTCGGACCGGGAGCTGACTCAACATCCCACTGGTCAGACTCCGCTTCGGTGGCTTCCTCGTCGGCCGCGACCAGCGACGATGAGACAACCGGCAGAAGAAGCAAGCTGGCCAGCAACAAGCTGACCCATCGCATACTGGCCAATCGCATACCACAGAAATTTTTCTGCATCAGTCGGGATCGATACGGCAACAGAGACACTCGGCCAGACGAAGACTGCCACATGGTGTTAAATCAATAAGAGAGTCGGGAAACAGAAGTTGCTCTAGGTTCAGCATGATACCGCAACTGGACGATGCAAGCACCTGCACCCGATTTTTCAGATCATCCAAATTGATTCTCGCCAGGCAGGATCCTGCTCAGCCAGTACGCGCTCAGCCAGTGCGCGAACAGACAAACACATCAGCGAGCAAACGCCCTCTCCACAACCTGTCTGCGAACCCGCTTGGCGACCCTTGGTAGAAACGCGAGCACCATGTGACAGTCCATTAAAAAAGCCGGCACACGGGCCGGCTTTTTCGATTTCAACGGGAATCAACTGATGGCTCAGGAAGCGGCACCAGGATAACGCTGCTGCAACTCTTGGCGAGCGGCGGCAGCTCGCTCCGGGTGACCAACCTTTGGCCACAGTTCGACAAGACGCTTCAAGGCCACAATGTGTGCATCGGTCTGGCCAGAGTACATCAAGTGCGTGTGCAAGTAGGCGAGGATCGCTCCCTCAAGATCACCATTGGCTTCATAGCTAGCGCCTTGAGCGTTGTAGACCTTGGCACTCATTTCGATATCGGTTTGATTGAGCTCACCAATCAATTCGCTGGCCAGCTTCAAGCCTTCGGCACCCTTTCCAGATCGAGACATCGCGACCGCACTAGCGGCTTTGGCAAGATTCTTTAAACGCAGCCCCTCAGTGGACTGGACCTTCACGGCAGCCACTTTATCCAGCATTGCGATCGCCGCGTCATTGTCACCCTTCTCCATCGTCACGACAGCCACCAGGTACTCGCCAAGCATCTTCGTTTCGATTGCAGCTGCATTCCGTAGCGCGCCGTAGTACTTATTTGCCGCGTCATAGTTCTTGATCGAAAGAGCCAGGTCACCCAACAGCCGCGCCATGGCATAAAAGTGGAACGAATCAGGATTCGCGGTAACCAGCTTGATTCCCTGTCCGGCAACCGTTTCTCGACTTTGGCGACCGGCGAGAGCGAGGTTGGCATTTGATGCAAACGTATAAAACGCCAGATCGACATTGATCACCTCACGATAATCTTTGCCCTTGTCGACTTCCTCAAGCTCCTTCAGCGCGTTCTCGTATTGCCCGTCGGCATACAAATCGCGAGCTCGTGTCAGCCCAGCAGGATCGCCACCGAAATTGATTTTACGAATCTTGCTGGATGGGATGTTCTTGGTATTCCCGCCAACCTTAACGGCCACGCCATCCTTCGAAATTCCTTCGAGCGAGCCACGCGTCGCAGAAGCGACACCGTACTCATAAATGGAATCGACCTGCGCCGAAGCTTCCTGGACGCAGAGGCACAGCGTGAACAAGGTGCAAAGTGAGGGGGCTAGCAGTCGCATTGCAGGCATCTTCATGGATCGATCGTAATGGTAAACAGAGAGAAGGTGATAGGGGTTTCATCAAACTCGAGGCGTTCAAGGCGAGCAGCTCGAACCGAGCCGCTCACCCATCAGGGCCAATTGCCGTTACTTTGGCAAACCAACCGGTTGCTCCTTGAGTTCTTTCTGACAAGCTTTGAGCAGTGCGTCGTATTTCGCTTTCTGCTGCGGCCCGCCCAGTTCCGGGCGTCGGCTGGCAAGGTTCAGAATCAGATCTTTCGCTTGCTTGATTTCCTTGGTGCTTTTCCTACAAACGCCCATTTGGTACAGACACGCAAAGACATGGTATCGGGAGTCATAAAACGCCTTCTCCAAGGTCTCACTTTGACTCATCTGCTGAGAGGTTCGCTGACTGATTTTTTGCCAGCCCCAAACCGACTCTCGCTTTTTGTTGGTCTGCCCGAGCGAAGCAGTGAACGCTCCCGCGGCGAACTTTGGATTGGTCTTTTTCAGATCCATCCCCCAGCCATAGTAAGTCCGCGCCGCTTCGATCTGAACCTCTAAGGTGGATGGCTTTTCCTTAAGAATCTCGTCATAGGTATCCAAGGCATCCTTCCACTTGCCAGTCAACCGATAGGCTCGACCGAGCTGATACCGAGTCGCGACGCTCTGATCATCCATCCCTTTAAGCGCTTCACTGGCTTGGCCGATCAGCTTCGCCGCTTCGCCAGTGGCGACCATCTCACCTGGCCCCATCAAGGAGACACCTAGATTCAACTGTGTCTCACCAGCCCACCGCAGCGTCGCTGGGTTTGAAGTCGCCTTGCGAACACGATCTAACAGTGTCCGGAAAACGGTGACAAGAGTCGCCTTACGGGCTGCGGACGCGGCATCAAGTTGCTCACTAAAGTCCTGGGCAATCGAGCGATACGTGGACGCCAGACGAGCCTGTGATTCAGGTGCGTTGTAGACCTCCTGCAGTTTTTCCATCGTCGATTCCATGCGATCCAAATACTGACTCGGATCTGGATCAGCAAGCATCTTGCCAACCAATGATTTGAAGACGGCCATGTAAATGTTGCCTGCGGCGGCCGGATCTTGCTCGTCCATGCCTTCTAGCAACGTCAACGGCCCATAGGTTTCATTGTCCAAAACCTCTAAGGCTTTGTTGTAGTCCTTACGCATGACAAGCAAACGTGCCAACGTCGAACCGGCTTGAACCACCTGAGCTGGCTGCAAGCTGCTTTTGTATTCCGCCAATCCCTCAGTCAGCATGGCTTTCGATTTTTCGATCAGTTTGTCTGCCGCTTCGGCATCCCCGTCACGACGCTTCCCGATCGACTCGTTCCAATACAGCATTCCCAGCAGGCGTTTAAAACGGCCGCGTTCGTTGCCGGCATCCATGTTCATGACCAACGCTTCAGCGGCTGGAAAATCGTCCTTTTCCAGCATCAACTGGACCTGCAGGCCTTGAGCCCGCAAGGCGTTGGGATCGTCGGGCCAGGTTTTGGCCAGATAATTGCCAAGCGTCTCCAGCTGCTTTAGCAAACCCGCATTGGAATCAGAAGGCACTTCGCCGAGCAAGTTTTGGATGCTCTGCAGGGCCATCAAACCGCCCTTGAGACCGACATCTGTCCCGGGAGCCGCCCGCGAGAGAAAACTTCCCACGACGACGGCATCTCGATAGCGTTTGACTTGGAACAATCCATAGCTCAGCAAGTGACGCGCTTTATTGATCGATTGCACGTCCGTGTCGGTACGGATCATCGACAAAGCCATGCGCAAGTTCTCAATCGCGACAACATACGAGTCACCAATTTTCTTTTCGAGATCAGTGATCTGCTGCTTATTCCCTTCAGCGTCTTGCTCCTTCATCAACTTGACGGCATCTTGCAAGCCATCAATGGTTGTGAAGATTGTTTCTGCCTTGGCCAAGCCATCGTCGAAATTCTCTGGTGGCTCCGCACTGGGCAAAGCTTCAGCCTCGGTTTCGATGCCCAAGTCAGCCAGCATCGCTTTGGCGTCATCAATGTGAGGTCCTGGAACACTCGATGCATCTCGCAGCAATTCACGAGCCTGTGACTTCGCTCGCGAGATCTCGCCTTTCTTCAAGCTCTCATCTTTTGACTTGGCGATATAAGCCTTGGCGACATCCACCCGAAACTTTTGAACCGCTGGCAAACCACGTTCATTAAGCCGAATGCCGCGAATGAATCCGCTGACTCGATCAATCGCTTCTTGATATTTTTTGGGGTCCTCTTGCAGCTTCATGCGTGAGATGCCAGCGGAGGCCAGATACTTGGATTCGCGAAGTGCGTCGACTTCTGCTTCTTCCAACATTTTCAAATACTGATCGACAGCCTTTCCAGAGTCGCCCATCAACTCGTAGACTTCGCCCATGGGCACGTGTGCGTTGGCTCCCACGGGATACATGCCGTACTTTTTGTTGACATTCTCGAAGCGAGCCAAGGCATCATCTAACTGCGCCTTTCCCTCCTTGGCTGGATCATCAAAGGTTTTCGCCGCTAGCTTCAAGGCATCAGCGGCCAAGTATTGTGAATTCATGTATTCGAAGCGGTACTGTTCACGCAACCGAGCCTTTTCTGGCTCCTGCTGAGTGTTAATGTTCGCCCCTCGCATGGCCTCTAGCTTGGGACGCAAGCTAGCAACAACGCTATCGTAGGTTTTGGCAGAGTTCAGATAACTTTCGCGTGCAGAGACTTTGTCTTCAGCGGAGGGTTCACCTGCCAGCAACTGAGAGGCACGCAGCATTTGCAGCTTGCCCAACTGCAGACGGGCTTCGCTTTGACGCGGGTGATCGCCCTTGCCCAAAAATTCGCTCAGTGCTGTTTCAGCGTTCGCCAAGGCTTCGTTTCGAGGCGCAGAACTGCGTGCTGCAACCGCCATGTCGAAGAAAATGTTCGCTCGCTCAAGCTCTTTGGCACTCACGAAGTCTGGATCCACGCCCGGATAATCGCCCAACCGGTCCAAGTAAGTCAGAGCGGTGTTAAAGTAACCGGTATTGCGTAATTGGCCCATGAAACGCTGAGCAGGCTCGCCAGCGTGAGAGCGCAGACTGCTAGACACCATGCCCGAACTGGCGATCATCACCGCGATCAGAGCAATTGGCTGAACTCCACCAAAGAGGAGCCCAAGGAGTGGTTTCCGGCCAACACCAGTGTGTTGCGGACAATGAAGCCGTGTGAAATCCGTCATACTGCAACGAAGGGAAGAGAGGGATAAGCTAACTGACCAGTCAAAAAACTGGCACAAAGGTCGCAGAACTTAAGTCAAGGCTGCATAATACATCATTCGAGCAAGATTGGGTACTTTACGACGACAAACAGCCTGCCGTCAAACAAAGTTCCTGACTTGCGTCACAGAATCGCCACTGCGTTTTTCAGCACCGGAAATCCTGATCATCATCCGCCCTACTCAATCCTACCCGAACGGGTCGATCTTTGTTCGCCGAATCGCCTTGTTTGGTCAAGCCAAATCGTTCGCTCGAGAGAAAAACACTCCAAGACGATTCGCCGCCAAACACCAACCTAACTCAGCTACCCTCAATTGTAGCGCACGGGTAGCGAAATGCTAGAGAATCACGGGGCTAGAATTCGCCCCATCGAACAAGAATTCGCCAGTGTGAATCAGCATGCGATTCGCGACGCATTCCAAACGCCCCCAAAATCCTGGCGTACCCGCTCGATCACCCTGATCTGCCAAGAAAACCGTCGTCAGACCACCCGATAGAACTTCCCGCTGCCACCTACAGGATTTCGTCAATGCGCATCCCATCTCAGTTTGGCCGCACCAGCCTGTACCCCTCTAACGACCAGGACTCAGGCCGACCCAGCAAACGTCGCTCTGCACCTAAGGCCAAATCATCGACCGGAATCTTGGCCGGCCTGCTAAACGGCGGCGGAGCGACACGGCGAGTGATTCGAATGATGATCGCACTGGCTCTGGTTTTGCTGGTCATGCGGGAGGCCGGTGACCCGGCAATTTACCAAACCTTCTTTGGCTCCGATCAATCCAACTGGGTGGAAATCCCCGTCAGCCAATCAAACACAAATCAAACAGGGACAGTCACCAAGGTCGCTCAAGCCACACCGGTTGCGAATTCAGATCCAGCAACATCCACTGGGCAACAGACGCCCCCAGCCACTTCAGATCAGCCGAACCATACCAACCGCTCCCAACCTCAGTGGCCGGAGGCCACCAACTGGATCGAGTCGCTACCGGTCGAACTGCAAAAGGCTTGGATCCAGGGACTCGTTGACCTTCAACAGCAAGCGTTGCGATCGAGCTCACAACTTGGCCCGTGGCAGGGACTCAACGAAGACCAAATACAGCGTTCGCTCGCCCTGCTAGACGACCTCACTGAAGACGACACCTCCAAAAAGAGGGACAAGATCTCGCAGGCGATCGCCCAGCGCCCTGCTTCGGTCGACCAAACAGAGAACTCGGAAACGACCACTGCATCTGACGCTTCCCCCGACTCGACCGTCAACGACACGACCTACTGGCGAGACAACCAGTGGTGGATCGAGCCAATGATGAAGGCGTTAGACTCCGCTGCTCTGCGCCGAGTCAAGGATGGCACGGTTTGGACCGGCGCCGACTCGGACGCCTTTTATCTGCAACTTTCACAAGCGGGGACACTTCCGGGCGATCAAGGAGACATTGTTGGCACTGTTCAACTGATGCACCAATCGGCAACCTATCAAGGCCAACCCATTCGACTTGAAGGCGGAATCGGGCGTGCTCGACGCATCCCTGCTAAACGCAATGGTCTGGGGATCGAAAACTACTGGGAAATCTGGATGCTGCCCTCCGATGGCGGCAATCGACCGCTCATGCTGCTGACCCCAGAACTGCCCGCGAGTCTGGCAAGTGGCTTAGACGCCGATGGCTCTTGGGATCGCAGTCAATCCCCCCACAACCCAGACGGGCTCTTTGCTGCCACGGGACGTCTGATCAAACGGATTCCCTATCAATCAGCCGCCGGACCTCAGATGGCGGCCGCTGTGATTGGACGTGTCACCGCAACGATGGACGACTCGCAAAAAACGGCCAGCGAATCATCGGCAAACGATGCTGACAAGGGCAACGAACCGCCGTTGCTATTGATGATCGCGGGCTGCATTGCGCTAGGCATCTCAGTGGCGGCCTTCCTGATGTATCGCGCGGGCAATGAACACAAACGCTCTCGCAAATTGCGACGCAACTCCAGCAGCGAATCTCTTGACGGGATCAATGTGCTGGCCGATCACATCGATAACCGCCCGGCAACCACAGAGGAAGCCAAAGTCGACCCCATCGAAGGCATCAATGACCTGGCCAAGGCAGTCGACCGATCCTCTCATCCCCCCGAGTCCGATTCGACCATCTAAGACTGGAAGAAACACGGCTCCTCCCCCACTCATTCGTCGATCCATACTCATGATTGCAAACGTTCGTCTATCCAGCCAAGTCAAGTCACTGATCGCATCCACTCGCCTGATGTTCCTGGTAACGGCCAGTATTCTGCTTGGTGCGATCAGCCCTTGGAGCTCGCCTGACGGTTCACTTCTGGACTGCCCACTGCTGGAGGACTTACTGCCGAAACATTTACTGGGTCCCCAACTTGCTGCCGCTGATTCGGGGCTTGATCTGCTGAGCCAGTTTGACCAGCAGCGCGTTGCCGACTGCTACCCGGTCAACAACAGCGACCAAGTTTCCGAGATTGGCAAACTGCTGTTTCGCTTACAGGCCGCCAGCAAAGAAGATCTCACCAAGCGTTCAGCGCCACTCACAACAACAAGCCAAACCGGCGACATCACTTCCGTCACCGGTCAAATCAGCGCCATCAAACGCTACAAGATCCCAGCCGAGATCGCTCCGTACATCGAGATGGATCAATTCGATCAGTACGAACTGGCTGCTGATGCGTCTTCTGATCCATCAATCAAACAACTGGTCTTCGCCGCTCCGATCAAAGCCAATGTCAGCAAAGGCGACCGTTTCAGTGCCGACGCGATGCTGATTCATTCCACTGCGGACGTCAAGGTTTTTGCGGCCCGATCGTTCACCTGGACGCCTCACAAGCCAGACAACGTCGGCTGGCAAATGCTTAGCCAGCAAGGCGTTGACCTGTCACTCTTATCGGAGATTCAGCAAATTGGCGCCAAACCATTGACCGCCAAAGACGCTGACCTGTTTTACAACATGATTCGCGCAGCGGACGCGGTCGCAACGGAGCAACCCGCCGCGCCAGCGATCACGGAACTGGCAGAGCTACTTAAGTCCCCCAAGGACCTTTCCGGCCACTGGATCAGGATGCCCGTGTCAGTTGTGCGAATCACCAAGGTCATGATCGATTCCGCCGCACGGCGTGACGAAATGGGACAGGACCACTACTATCAAATTGACAGCGTCAGTGACTTGGGCAAAGTGGTCGTGCAAATCCCTCGCCCCAGTGGAGACCCGATCAAGTTGTCCGGACGATACCCGGTTTCAATCGTCAGCAAGACGCTGCCTGAGTTTCTAAAAGCAGACGTCGACGAGGGACGCACCGTAACCACATTGGATTCGCCTGCGTTTGTAAACGCGTTCTTTTATCGGCTGTGGAGTTTTGACAATCAGTTCATGACCGAGCAGGCCGCGGGAAAGCAGGTCGCGCCCCTGCTGATCGCTTCCAAAATGGATCCACGACCATCGCCCAAGGTAAACAAAGACAGCGTCAACGCGCTGGGCTACTTCATGTTCTCCATGGTGCTGCTGATCGTCATTGGCACGGTGTTCTGGACGTGGACCAATCAGCGCAAAGACAAACGCGTGCGTGACCGTTTGGAGAAAGAGACGAAAATTGAGATCCCCAGCGAATCGTGAACCGGCTCACCTGCTAGCGTTCACACCATCTGAACACGCTTGGCAATGAGTTTGCGATGGAACTTGGGGGAATTCGCTGGAATGGAGCAGCGTCCGCGACGCGCCGGGCTGCGTGCTGATTCCTGGGTTCTAAAACCATCCGATCGACCACTCACGCTGCCGCGGCACGTTGTGAGTCGTCCGCCAATCGCCCACCCTCTTGACCATTCCGCTACAGTTGCGACGATGTTTCCTGACCAGGGCGGGTCTGAAATTCACTCGCAGCAACCAGCGTTTTTTCCTGGCTTTTCCACGGCCGCACTTGTCTTGCGGCTGGAATGGGCAGAGAAATCGCAGGACATCGGCGGCTTTCTGGCTGTTCATCGCTAGATTGCTCGGCGGTAGCCGTTTCCGAATCCGGCTTTGTGGGTTAATTTCCCTTGCAATCCATTCCGCTATCTCCTTTCAACCCATTAAAGAAGTCTTATGCGTCGTGCGAAAATCTCAATCATCGGGGCCGGAAATGTTGGTGCAACCTGTGCACATTGGTGCGCAGCAGCCGAATTAGGCGACATCGTTTTGCTGGACATTCCAGCGACCGAAGACATGCCAGCGGGCAAGGCGCTCGACCTGCGTCAAGCATCGCCGATCATGGGATTTGACTCTAGCGTCATCGGGACGACCAGCTATGACGATACCGCAGGCAGCGACGTGATTGTTGTCACCGCTGGGATCCCTCGCAAACCAGGCATGAGCCGCGACGACCTGCTGGCAACCAATGCCAAGATCGTTACAAGCGTGGGCGAGCAAATCAAAGCCACCAGCCCGGATGCCGTTGTCATCGTGGTCAGCAACCCACTGGACGCCATGGTCCAGCAAATGTGGAAGGTCACTGGTTTTGATTCCGCCAAAGTCTGCGGCCAAGCCGGTGTGCTCGACACCGCTCGTTACCGTACTTTCCTGGCCATGGAACTGGGCGTGAGTGTCGAAGACATCAGCGCACTGCTGATGGGCGGACACGGCGACACAATGGTTCCGATCCCAAGCTGCACCAGCGTTGGCGGGATCCCGATCACCCAACTGATCGACCCTGCACGCCTAGAAGAAATCGTTGAACGGACTCGTAAAGGTGGCGCTGAAATCGTCTCCTTGCTGAAGACCGGCAGCGCTTACTACGCACCGGCCGCCGCCTGTGCACAGATGGTTGAAGCCGTCGTCAAGGACAAGAAACGCTGCATTCCCGTCGCGGCACTTTGCCACGATGAATACAACGTTGGTGGCTACTACGTGGGCGTCCCAGCCATCATGGGCACCGGCGGTGTTGAAAAGATCATCGAACTGAGCTTGACCGAAAGCGAAACCGCTGACTTCCAGAACAGCGTTGACGCTGTCAAAAGCCTAGTCGCCACCATGGACGAACTGCTCGCCAACGGCTAGTCCGGCTCGTGAATCGATCCTTTAACGCGATCCACTGCTCTGATCTTGGCGACGGCTTGACCGAGCGTCCCAAGCCTCTCCTTCAGAGCACCGATGGCCCTTGCCTTGGCTCACGCGCTAGGCAAAGGCGTGCGTTGGATGCGATGGTTTTCACTGTCAAGCACATGAACACGATCCTTGGAATCAACGACTAAACTCCAAGGATCGTCGAGCTGGCCACTGCCAACTCCAGGTGTTCCCCAGTTGCCCAGAAAAGCCCCGCTGGCGTCAACGCGTGTGATCCGCTGATTGCCGTACTCGCAAATCACCGCGCCACCATCTTTAAGTACAAACAGACCATAGGGGTAGTGAAACTGCCCCGGCTGTGACCCCAGGTGGCCGAAGCTGTCAATCAATTCAGGTTTGTCAGGCTGCACGTTGAAGCGCTGAATGCGATGGTTCAACGCATCGGTGACCCATAACGTCTCGCCATCGATGTCGAGGCTTTGTGGACGGCGAAACCGGCCTTCAGCAGTTCCGGAACCATTCCACTGATACAAAAACGTTCCGTCCGGCGCGAACTTTTGAATGCGATCTGAATCGCCGTATTCACTGATATAAAAGTTACCCCGCCTGTCGGCCACGGCATCAGTGACAAAGGCGAACTCACCATTGCCGACTCCCGGCTCGCCACCGATCTCAAGGTCCTCTCTTCGCTGGCCATCACGTGTGTAAACCAGCATGCGATAGTAATGTGTGTCAGCGACCAGCAGCAGATCATCCTCTGGCCCACCGTCGGGATCGGGTTGCCACATCGTCATACCGGTTGGTCGCCCATTGGCGGTTTCAGGCGTGGACCATTGCCGCAACCAATTGCCATCGCGATCAAAGACTTGAATCCGACCGGTCGTGTCACAGATATACAACTGATCGAAGCGATCAATCGAGATCGCGCGCGGCTTCAAGAATCGCCCTTCGCTAAGCCCGCGCCGTCCCCAGATCAATTCCGCTTCGCTCGCCGACTGAAACGGTGCGCAACCGCTGGTGGCAACTGCCGAATAACCGATCGCCGCCTGCATTGCCAAACGCCGCAAACCGTCTCGCCTCGAAATTGTTTCTTCAGCGGCAGGCGTCGTTCTTCCCGGTTGCATGGAGGGTCACTTGTAAAGGTTGACGAACGGGGGCAGCGGTTGCCAGATCCGCTGCCTGTGATGAGGAGGCGACGAATCGATTGACGAAAAATCAGTGAGCTCGATTGAAAAATCGCCGCGTCTAGGCTCGCTGGACAGTATACCTGCAAAGCGTGCTTTTTTCGCACAATCGCTGCTTGAATTGAGGGGGCGTGACGCCGCCAAATCGCTGATTTGGTTGAACAATCTGGGGCCAGCGAGTGGAAATTTCCGGGCGACTTGTGAATTAATTTCACTGCACCTTACAATAGACGCTCGGCACCGGCCATCGGAAGGCCTTCAACACGCGCGTGTTCTGCAGTGCCATGCCGCCTTTTCAGGATTCACTGACATCATGACTCAGGTCTTTGATCTTCGCCAAACCGACGATGCCCGTGATTTGATTCACCGGACCGTACAGGCGTTATCCGAAGGCAATGTGGTCGGCTTGCCCACAGACACTGTGTACGGACTGGCCGCTCACGCGTTGAATCCGGATGCGGTGGCCCGCTTGCTGGAACTGACCGGCAATGAATCGTCCCCTCTGGCGATTTCAGTTCGTAGCCGCCAGGCCGCGGAGGACTTTTTCTGGCCTGCGTCGGGGCTGGTGAAACGACTCAGCCATCGCTGCTGGCCGGGGCCGCTAACGCTGGTCACCACCTGCACAGACGCTCATTCGGCGATCACCGGATTACCTCCATCGGTCCGCTCCCAAATCACGGGAGATGGCGGTCAAATTGGGTTTCGAGTGGTGAAACATCGAATCTTAGAGGGGATTCATCGATTTATGGCCGCCCCCCTGGTATTGACCAGTGCCAATTGGCCCTCAGATCGACCACAATCTGACGCAGCCAGCCTGCTAGAACAGCATGCTGGCCAGATTCCGTTGCTGCTCGACGACGGCCCCACCCGCTACGGCGGACACTCTACAATCGTCGAGGTGATCGGAAACCGCTGGAAAATTTTGCGAGAAGGAGTGATTGAACGAGCTGCAATGAACCAATTCGTCAAGCCTGTGATTGTAATGGTGTGCACTGGAAACACCTGCCGAAGCCCGATGGCCGAAACGTTGATGCGCGAACAACTGCGCAAACGGTTTGGTTGCGAAGATGCCGTTCGCGTCCTGTCAGCCGGCGTCGCTGCCAACCCTGGGATGAGCGCGAGCCCCCAATCGATCGAAGTCATGGGCGAAAAAAAACTGGACCTAACCGGTCACAGCAGCCAACCCTTGACCGAAGATCTCATGAACACTGCTGACTTAGTGCTCACCATGACACGCTCGCATCGTTCAGCGATTCTCGCTGCTTGGCCGGAGATGCAAAATCAAGTGTTCACATTGCGTCAAGACAGCGGCGACATTGGCGACCCGATCGGGATGCCTACCGAAGCCTACCGACAGTGTGCCGAACAAATGGAAAAAGAGATCACATTCTGGCTGGACAAGCTTGGCCAAGACCTTGTCCCCGAATCTTGCAACGATAACGGCCCCTCCAACGAAGATAAGGAGTCAGCGTGATGCGCGTCGCACTGGGAAGTGATCACCGTGGTGTCCAAGTCAAATCACGTTTGATCCAGGCCTTACAGCAAGCCAAGTACGAAGTCTTCGATGAAGGCACTTTGGGCGATCAATCTGTTGACTATCCAGACTTTGCCGAAGCGGTTGCCAAACGTGTCGCCAGCGGCGAAGCACAACGCGGCATCTTGATCTGCGGCACTGGAATCGGCATGGCCATCACGGCCAACAAGTTCCGCGGTGTCCGAGCAGCACCCTGCTATGACGAAGTCATGGTTGAAATGAGCCGCCGCCACAATGATATCAATGTTCTTTGCTTGCCTGGTGATCTGATCGGCGATCGCTCCATTGATGACATGGTCTTGCGATGGCTACAGACAGAATTCGATGGAGGCCGCCATGCTGACCGGTTGGCCAAGATTGACAAGATCGAAGAACAAACCACGGCCACGCAAGACATCTCTAGCACATGATCGCCCACTGGGATGACCTGATTGGTAATCCACAACTGAAGCCTCGTTTTTCTAACGCCATCGGGCAACAACGACTTGGCGGCAGCTTGCTGTTCACAGGTCCACCTGGAATTGGAAAACGGAGTGTCGCCACCCTGCTCGCTCGCACCTTGCTGTGCGAGCGATCCCAACCGAAGGACATGTCGCCATGCGGTGAGTGCCCCGCCTGTGCTCAAGTGGACGCCGAAACGCATCCCGATGTGATTCGCGTCCGGAAACCAGATGACAAAACGCTGATTCCAATCGACCTGCTGATCGGTGCTCCAGACGTTCGGATGCAAGAAGGCTTTTGCCGCGATATTCGACTGAGTCCATACGCTGGAAAACGCAAGATTGCGATTCTTGAAGACGCAGACTTCTTAAACGAAGAAGGCGCCAACTGCTTGCTGAAAACTCTGGAAGAGCCGCCCAATGATGCTCTGATCATCCTGGTTGGCACCAGCGAACAAAAGCAACTTCCAACGATTCGATCGCGCTGCCAAGCCGTTCGCTTTCAACCGCTTTCAAATGAACAAGCAATTCAGCTCATCATCGAAAAGCATCAGATCGAAGCTGGCAATACAGATGTTCAACAAGCCGTGGAAATGGCAACCGGAGACATTCCCGTTGCACTGCGTTTCCTAGATGCTGAAACGCGAGAATTCGCAAAGACGCTCGGCAACACGCTTTCCAAACCAGCACCCGATCCGATTTCTCTGCGCCGACTGATCAATGATCGAGTCGAACAAGCCGGCAAAGAGCCACGCGTTAAACGCGCCGCGCTGCGCGATATTTTCTCCATCTGCATCCAACATTATCGGCGCCTGGTACGGCACGAAGCAAGCCACTACCAGTCGCGGCCCATCACGCTGGCGCGGCTCGACCGCAGTGTTCGTGCCGTGCGTGAACTCGATCGAATGGCCAATGTCTCAACGCTGATCGATTGCTTTGCTGCCGACATCGCCGCCGGAACCACCGGCGACCGCGGAGACATCGGTTCCTAGTGCTCTGAATCCCTTTCCATCCGCGTCACCGATTGCGATAAGCTCCATCCCTGAATCCGGAATCACCTGTCACCAATTGATCCAGGACCAGGATCCAGTGTCTTTTCCAAACGCGGCTTTCCAGCGAATCCATTCCGCGACGCGAGTCCCAGCCCAGCAAAGCTTAAACTCCAGACAACACTTGATGATTTTCGGAATCAGAAACCAAGTACGTGTCCTGAGTCACATCGACTGCACTACCGGCCGGAATCACTGCCACTCCATGAGGGCGTTTTAACCGGTAAGGCGTCTGCAACAGTTCGACGAGATTCTTGCGTTGATCGATCCGGCGAATGGCATGGTTTTCCGTATCGGCGATCAGCACGCGTTGCTGAGAATCGAGCGCGATTCCCTTGGGGCCGCGAAACTCTGCTTCAAGCGGATCGCCTCCGTCACCTCGAAAGCCCTTCTCGCCCGTGCCAGCGAAATGCACAATCTTGCCGGTGACGCGATCAATGCGCCAAATACTATTGCCTTCACGCAAAACCAACCAAATAGACTTCGGGCCAATCGCTAGAGAACGTGGGCCAAAAACCGGTTGCAAGTTGGCCGTTCGATGACTGGTGGGCAACGCTCCTCTGCCTGTGCCGGCAAGGTTCCGCACCAGTCCGCTGCGCAAATCGATTCGCCGCACGCGATGATTCAAGGTGTCGGCAACAATACAGCCTGTTGGATCGAGCACAATACTGTGCGGCTGATTAAAACGCGCCTGCGTCGCAATGATGTTGTCCCCACCGTAACCTGGCTTGCCATTACCAGCCAAGGTGATCACCACACCGGTCTTGGCATCAATGCGACGGATGCAATGATTGCGAGTGTCAGCAACAAAAAGGTTCCCCCGTGAATCGGCGCGAATCTCATGAGGCGCATTAAACGTCGCCGATAGAGCGGGCCCTCCGTCACCGCTATAGCCTTGCTTGCCAGTGCCAGCGAATCGACGAATGGTCCCCTGCTTGCGAGACAGTTGCCAGATCGAATGATCATCAACGGTACTAAAATAGATCCAGTTCGGCGTCACCTCAATGCCGTAGGGATTCCTCATCGCGATCTCGAGTGGATCACTGGGCTGATCAGCGCTTGGTGAATCACTGGACCCTGTCCCTGAAAAAACCTCCCAGCGGATCCGCGACGCGTCATCGGCAAGGCTGACGCCCGTGGCAGCCATCGAGGCCATGGCGACCAGACCGGCCTGAGATAAAGAGCGTTGCCCAAACGTGCGTCGCGAAATCATTTCACCTGCTCCGTGCATGAACTGGTGCAACCACCAGCGTAAGAATTGAGTGCTAATGCTCGACAGTCTACTCGATTCTAGACGGCTTGTTGATCAGAGAGAGTGGAACCGATGGCTGCGTTCACAAGATGAAAGGCGATCTAACAGGTCGCCCAAATACACCGTTAGCCGACGGTGAGGCAAACAAAAACGCCAGCTTGGCTGAATGACCAAGCTGGCGTGAGTTGTTTGACGAATCAGCGATGAAGCGGCAGATTCTGCGATCAGGAAAACCGGATTACTTTTTGCTAGACAGCGAGGTCGCTGTGGTCTGCGTGTAATTTGACTCGGATTCCGACTCTGATTGCGAACCTTCTGAAGCGGCGTTCGCCATGCGAGTGACTTCGCTGACAACCGCTTGGGCAGCACGCAATTCCAGAGGCGAGAACCAGCGGATGTTGCCGGTGTACTTGCTTTCGGCCTTGTTCATTGATGCCAACTTTTGCCAGGACAGGTCGTCGGTCAGGTGCCACGCAGCAGCTTGTGCAGTGTTTTGAGCAATTTGACCGCTGCCCAATGCTTCGCATAGAGCGTGCACGCGACCGTCCTTGGTGACTTTGTCCAAGGGGATGATGGTGTAAGCCATCTTTGGGTTGGGATCGGGACGACCATGCTCCAGGCAAACGGTCGTCAGAGCGCGTTTGAACTCGCGTTTGGGAGCAATGCGGAACATGCCGCCTTGCATTCCCATGCCGCCGCCGCCCATGCCACCCATGCCGCCGCCCATGCCACCGCCCATGCCGCCGCCCATACCGCCGCCCATGGCTTGACCGCCGCCGCCCATGCCTCCCATGCCGCCGCCCATGCCTCCCATGCCGCCGCCCATACCGCCCATGCCACCACCCATCCCGCCGAACTGGCGATTGATTGGTACACCGGCGAACTTCTCAGGAAGCTTCACCGTCAGTGGCTTATCGGTCTTATTGCGAACGATCAAGTTAGCCTTTTCAGGTCCCAGGGGGATGAACTTAACGTCAACCTTGCCTTCTTCCATGGCATTGAACAAAGTAGCCGAGGCTTCAGCTTCTTGCTTGGCGGGAGCTTCTGCTATTGCGACCACAGAGCCCAACGCAAACGAGCAAGATAAAAAGCCCGCAAACAAACGGCGAGTGATCAGTTTTCTGGAATGAGACACGTTCAATTTCCTTGTGCGATGAGGCCAAATGGAGCGTCTTGTTGGGCTCCGTTTCGCCGTGGAATTGGGGATGCAATCACCGATTAGTCAGCAACCAAATGGACAATGCTTCAAATCGTCTGCCAGCGGTTACCGGAGGTGAAACAGAACTTATGAGGAAGAAGGCGTTTGATTTGCGTCCCGAATTCCCCAGGGGATTTTCGCAAATCTTTCCTCAAAGTCACTTTCAGCATAGTTCGGCAGCATGCCCACACCAAGTGAAAAGCGTCCTGAAGAAGTTTGGGAAACACGGATTTTTCGAAATTTCACGATGCGGTCAGGCAGTTCCCCGTCGCCAACCCCGATCTTGACGGTTTTGACGGTTCGTTCCATGCCCTTCTGAGGTCTTGATTTCCCAATTCGGGGCGGCTGGAGAGACTTTGGTGGAGTGGCAGGCGGGGCGGGCGGTGGAAACAAAAAGCGGTTGGACTTCTCGAGTGATCGAAAGCCCAACCGCTTGTGCAAAAACCAAAGCACGTGGTCGCCCACGGAAGACAAGCGAACTTTCATCTTCGTGGCACAATCCCACTCAAAGCAGCATCGAGCTGACTGTCGAGCCAACTCGAGCTGGCAACACCTGTTTTTCGGCAGCCAAGGAAAGTTCTGTCGAGTTGAAACGACCAATCCGCAGTCCGTGAAGCAGCCTGAAAATGGTCGATTCACCTGGGCTAACTTTGCCGCTTCAACAAACGTGAGACGCCGCCTCTGACCGCCGTCGACGGCCGCGCCCACACCTCGTCCCGAGCGAAAGCATGAACCGCGCCCAGAAATCCCCACCGCTTTGAAAACCAGACCGAAATTAGCCCGAACGCAAAGCCTAAGGAACCCAGGAGCCCTGCGAAAGCTAGGCAACTCCGCAGCAACCGGGACCACCCCAGCAACCGGGACTGTCCCCATCCTGAACTCAAGAAACGCCTGCGGACAGCCTCGCGAACACATGTCCTCGCCGCATCGACCACCGGGACTGTCCCCATCCTGAAATGATTCGCAACCGGATTCGCAGCGGGGACTGTCCCCATCCTGAAATTGATTCGAGGCGGGGACTGTCCCCGCCTTGAAGCAATGCGAGGATAGACAAATGGCGAAGTATGGAGGCCCTGCAGGAAAGGGGAAGCTTCCGGCAACGGGGACTGTCCCTGTCGTGAAAATCATGCCGAGACGGGCTGATCCGGCCACGCCCCGGTCGGCCGGGACTCTAGAACGCTCGATTCCATCCCAACTCAACGGGGCACTCACGGCGGTGATCCACTGCTTTGACGACGCCCCGCTGCCAGCAAGTACAAGTTGTCGCACCCCTTGTCCCAGGCCCTTCGCCCCCCGAATTCCCTCACTGCACAGGACACGACTGAATCTTTTACATCACCGTTACAAACTTTGGTCGTCGGCGTGACAGAGCAGCCGCCTGCAACCGATAGAATTCCTGCACCTTTGAAACGCCGCATGCTACTGTCGTGCGGGCGTGACCAACCAGACATCATGCAGGAAGTACACCCCATGGCCAACGCGATCGAGCCAAAAACTGAGTCTGAACAAGACCCGGTTGCTCTGGAAAATGAACTCGACGGCGGACCGACTCAGACAACTCTGAGCCCCCCTACTCAAGATGACGTTGTTGACCCATTGACTGAGCCAGCAGACGATCAGCCTAGCAAACGATCAGCCACTTCAACTGAGCCGCCAGCTTCTTCGCGCCGCCGCAAGAACAATATTTCTTGGGCCGCTGCCATCTGGCTGACGCTGGCTCACGTGGTCGTCATCGCCGCAGCCCCCTTCACGTTCACCTGGGCTGGATTCTGGACTGCCGTGGGATTTCACTGGCTAACCGGGAGCATCGGAATCTGCCTGGGCTATCACCGACTGCTGACCCACTCAGGAATGAAAACCAAACCATGGCTGCGTTACACCTTGGCAACCATCGGCACCATGGCCGGTGAAGGCTCGCCACTAAGCTGGGTCTCTGATCACCGCAAACACCACAAGTTTAGCGACTTGCAAGGTGACCCGCACTCGCCTCACGACGGCGGCCTGTGGAGCCACATGTTCTGGCTGGCCTTCCACACCTACGATGACGATCGCGAAGCGTACATGAAAAAGTGGGCTCCAGACTTGTATCGAGAACGCGGCATGCGAATGCTGGACTACTTGTTCCTGCCACTGCACATTCTGAGCGGTCTGATCCTGCTTGGCATCGGCTGGGCAATCGGTGGCCCAAGCTTGGGTGCTTCACTGTTGGTCTGGGGACTGTTTGTCCGCTTGGTCTTCGTGTTGCACGCCACCTGGATGGTCAACAGTGCCTCTCACATCTGGGGCTACCGAAACTACGAAACCACAGATGACAGTCGCAACAACTGGCTGGTTGCAATCGTCGCTTATGGTGAAGGCTGGCACAACAATCACCATGCTTGGCCACGTATGGCAAAGCACGGCCACCGCTGGTGGGAGTTTGACATCACCTGGCAAGCCATTCGTGTCTTGCGAGCATTAGGCCTGGTCTGGGACGTGGTGGATTATCGTACCGCAGCGGAAAAGAAAGCCAAGCAAGAAACGAACAAAGCAGCGAGCTAAACTCCGCGGCTTCGGTGGGGTGCGTGCTTGTCACGCACCCTTTTTTGATGCGTCTTGAGTGCCTTGGGCTGTTCGCCAGACCACCCTTGGCCTGCGTTTTACATCTGCGAATAAGCCGCAGGCTGCAAGACAAACAGGTCAATCTTGCTGACCGTGCCCTTGTACTTGGCGACCTTCTTCAAGACCTGCCAATCGGGATGCACCCGAAAAGCATCCCAGGCTTTGCCACGAGCTTCTTCATTGGGATACACCGTCAAGTAAGTCAAGTTGGGTGTCTGAGGTCCGATCAAAGCCTGGCCAATGAAGATCGGCGTGATGCCACAATCCAAGAAGATGGGTACTTCGCCGTTGTTGAACATCTCAACCTTAAGATTCCCGCGACGCTCGTTGGCACTTTCATACAAACGCAACTCATAAACGCGATCTTTGTTCTCCAGCACATTCTTCTCCACCGTCACCTCCGGCCAACACTTCATCCCCACCAACAGCTCGCTTGAAATCCTGGCAAAGGGAGCGTCTCTTGGTTCTCGATTGAGATAGCTTTCCGCATCGGCCTGATAGCGTTTGTCACCCTGCAGCTCCATGGCAACCTTGGTCATCTGATCAGCACTGTCGTAGGGAATCGTGACCACAACGATTTTCTGCTCGTTCTTATCCGCAGGCGCTTGCGTGAAAACACCGACGGGACGGATGCCCTGTCGGTTCAGGGCCGGCAAAAGCGCCATACTCAAGTATTGGTCAACCGCCTTGGCGTCTCCGTTTTCGCCCAAATGATAGGTGCGAACTTCAACGTACTGCTGCTTGGCGTCCGATTGTGCTTGGGCCTTCGACCCCACCGCAAACACAGACAAAGCCGCCAGAGCCACGACCAGGGGAAATCGAGAAACGTTC
The DNA here is from genome assembly GCA_007745635.1 of Stieleria bergensis. GTDB lineage: Bacteria > Planctomycetota > Planctomycetia > Pirellulales > Pirellulaceae > Stieleria > Stieleria bergensis. The sequence continues at coordinate 925,074 of CP036272.1, read as the reverse complement.
ATATCTAGGAAAGTCCATCAAGTGATGCAAGAAGAAAACGACCAGACTCAGCGCTGATCACCGTTTCCAATGATAACACGCAGGCCTCTCAAGTTGGCCAGCCTCCATTCGCAGACGCCAGAAGAACTGTCCGCTGGACAACAGCCGAAACCATCACGGAACTCTTCACTCCGTGCAGCAAATCGCAATCAGGATCCCAGGGCAAAATCGGGGCGCTCCCCTGGATGGATTGGCTAAAAACTGCCATCCTGCACTGCGCCCCAAGTGACGGCAGTTTTTGCCTTGAACGTTTCGCCTTGATTCTTCACTGCTTGCGGCGTCTTTGCGGACGTCCCTACTTCACCAACACAGCCATCGAGACCATCACATGATCGGGTTGGAGCCAGACATCCTCAGTCAATTGAATCTGTCCCTGCAATTTGCCGATGCCACGCAGTGGCTGAGCTCGCTCAGCTGGAATCATTGGCTGCCGCTGGCTGAAGCCACCGCGGGCAGCGCCGAAGCCACGGCCGAATCGCTCTTCAGCATCGGTGGCATCATGACCCTACTGATGCTGGTCTTGCTGCAAGCCGTACTGGGCTTTGACAATCTGCTTTACATTTCCATTGAAAGCAAACGTGTTCCCGAAGAACACCAATCCAACGTGCGCAGATGGGGCATCGGCCTGGCGATTGTATTTCGCATCGTCCTGCTGTACATCGTCCTCGCGCTGCTGGAGATCCTGGAGGAGTCGTTCTTTGACTGCAACACCAAGGCCATCACGATGCAAATGAGCGGCCACGCACTGATTGTGATCGGTGGTGGAGCATTTATTCTGTGGACCGCATTGAAAGAAATCTATCACTTGCTGGCGATCCCGAACCTGGACCAAGACGAACCTCACGCAAAGAAAGGCAACTCGGTCGGCAAAGCCATCGCCTTGATTGTCACCATGAACTTGGTCTTTTCATTCGATTCCATCCTCAGCGCCAAAGCGTTGACCGACAACAAAGCCATCATGGCCGTCGCCATTGTCATCAGCGGCTTGCTGATGATCTTCCTTGCCGATCATGTCTCCGCGTTTCTCAAGAAGAATCGGATGTATGAAGTCCTGGGCCTGTTCATCCTGTTTATCGTAGGCGTCATGTTGGTCAGCGAAGGTGGTCACTTGGCAAAGCTAGAACTGTTTGGCTATCACGTCGAAGCAATGGCCAAGAGCACGTTCTACTTTGTCTTGTTCGTCTTGATCGTGGTCGACGTTGTCCAAAGCCGGTACCAAAAGAAGTTGTTGATGCAACAAGAGCGACTGCGTGAAGCCGTCACAGAGGAACCAGGACCCACTGAATCCAACGAGTAACCTGACTAAGCCAACGAGGAAGCAAATGCCGCCAACGACAACCCTGTGCTCAAAAACATCGAGCCACGCGTGCGGCGGCTGATTTCATTCCCCGGAAACATTTCAAAACACTGCCTGGTAAGATAGACTCACCAGCCCATTCACTCCCCTGCCCCATCCTCACACATTGACGCGACGATCGCGTCCAGGAGCTCCCACATGCGGCACTTCCTCGCTTCAGTTGTTTGTTTGGCAGCGGCCACATTGATTGGCTGCAATCAGTCGTCTGATCTTCCCGAATCGCCAACGGAATCGGGTGCGCCGACGGAAACAGGCACACCAGCAGACGAGACCTCCACCACCGACACACAGAAGACCGGTATGCTTCGCCACGCAGTTTTCTTTGCCTTCAAGGACGAATCGACTCCGGAACAAGTCCAAGAAGTCGTGGATGCCTTTGCAGCCCTGCCCAGCAAAATCGACGCGATCACGGATTTCCAGTATGGCGTCAACAACAGCCCCGAAGGCTTCAACGATGGATTCACTCACTGCTTCCTGCTGACCTTCGCAGACGACGCGGGCCGCAAGACTTACCTGCCGCACCCAGCACACAAAGCGTTCGGAGACGTCCTGCGTCCCCATATGGAAGACGTGTTTGTGATTGATTACTGGGGTGACCCTAGCCAACAGCATCCAGAGAAAGCATTGCAGCACGCGGTGTTCTTTCAGTTCAAAGCTGACGCGGACCCAGCCAAGATCAAGGAAGTCGAAGACGCGTTTGCAGCCTTGCCTGGAAAGATCGACGCCATCAAGGCCTTTGAATGGGGCCAGAACAACAGCCCAGAGAAACACGACGACGGGTTCACCCACGCCTTCCTTGTCACCTTTGACAGCGAAAAGGGACGCGAGACGTACTTACCACACCTGGACCACGAAGCGTTCGTGAAACTGATCGGCCCCGTGCTGGAACGACCTCGCGTGCTGGACTTCTGGGCCTTGAAACCGGGTGACGAAAACGCACCCGCCGCCGAGTGAATCAAGTCAGGCAATGCCTCAACCAGGAGACAAGCAACATGCTTCATGCAGTGATTATGGCAGGTGGTAGCGGAACGCGTTTTTGGCCAGCAAGTCGCAAACTTGTGCCGAAACAACTGCTGCCACTGGCCGGCGAAAGCACCATGATCCAAGCGACCAGCGAGCGAATCGAATCGCTGATCCCCAGTGATCGCCAAATGATTGTGACAAACGAAATTCTGGTGGACGCAATCGCCAAGCAACTGCCCAACATGCCACGGGAGAACTTAGTCGGTGAACCAGCCAAGCGAGACACGGCACCCTGCATCGGCTTGGCTGCGGCGCTTGTCGCAGCAAAAGACCCCGAAGGCCTGATGGTCGTCATGCCTTCGGATCACGTGATTGGAACCAACGACCAGTTTTGCGATGCCATTAGCGCCGCCGAAACGTTGGTCAACGAAGATCCCACTCGGATCGTGACGTTCGGCATTCAGCCCACGTATCCCGCTGAATCGTTCGGCTACATCCAGCGCGGCAGCGAACTCGATTCAAGTCACCAACTGGCGCCCAGTTTTGACGTCGAACGCTTCCGCGAGAAACCCGATCGCCAGACGGCAACGCAGTATCTTGAGTCAGGCGACTTCTATTGGAACAGTGGAATCTTTCTATGGAAAGCCTCCACCATTCTGGATGCTCTGAAGCAAAACCAGCCCGCAATGTTCCAACACATCCAAACCATCGCCCAAGCGATCGGCACTCCGGAATACGAGCAAGTGCTGAAAGACGAGTTCTGTGCCATCGAAGGCACGAGCATTGATTACGCCGTGATGGAAAACTATCCCAATGTTTGTGTGATTGAAGCTCCATTCAAATGGGACGACGTCGGCAGCTGGCAATCACTGGGTCGTTTACATCCCAGTGATCCAAGTGGCAATACGGTGGTGGGCGATCACCTAGGCATCGACACCCGTGACACGATCGTGTACTCCAATCCAGACCACACGGTCGTCACGATCGGCGTCAAGGACTTGATCATCGTGCAAACCGAAGGAGCGACCCTGGTGGCTCCCAAAAGTGAAGAAGAACGGGTTCGCGAGGCTGTCAAAGCGCTACAGTCCTCCGGCCGTGATCACTTGCTGTAGTCAATCATGCCCTGCGAGAGAGTCACTGAAGTGGCGGGATGCCGCTTCGCCTGGCCTCGTGAGGTGATTTCCCGTCGCGCATGACGGAAAACCAGGGCTCGACGTGACAGTGGGCGCAATTTCTGAGCCAGGTGATTAAGATACAACGCGCTAAACGCCGAATCTAAACTCACCGCCTCTTCGGCTGTTCCATCGGTTCGGCGGTTCAATCGGCAATTTCCCGAGAATCGCTCGCCAAGCCACCTTCGCCCCTTCTGGATCCGTCATGCGGCTGCACCTGATTTTGCTCGCCTCCCTGTTGATTTTGGTTGCCTCACCGCACGCGGTGGAGGGCCAGGCCCCTGATGAAACTCAGTCGCCGAGAGCAGAATTGGTACGGCAACTGGATTCCACGGCCTCGGCCGGTGGTCGAGATCGCGCCTTTGCAATTGGCGCCCTGGCTCGGATCGGAAGCTGGTCCGAAGTGGACCATTGGCTGGCCACCTACAGCACCATCAAAGAGAACGACAAACTGGCCGAAGCAGCCGAATTGATTGGCAAAGACACCCTGCTGCGAATCTCACTGCATGACGGATTAACGGATGGTGGCCGAGCGGGATTGGACAAGATCCTGCAAGGCACGGACGACTTTCTGCACGATCGGCAACGTCTCTCCGCAGCACTGAAACAACTCGCTGGCGACAGCGTCGATGAAACTCTCAGTGCTCGACGCACATTGATCAGTGGTGGCAATGCCTCCATCGAAATTCTCTTAGAAGCGATCGGCCAGGGAATCCAAGGCAATCAGTACAACCAAGCGGTGGGATTGCTCAAGAGCTTTGGTGAACAGTCCGTCAATGCAGCCGATCAACTTTCCACCTACGGCAACGAAACTGTCCGCGGCAACGTCTTGCGCGTCCTGCAACGACTCTCATCAGAGGCTGCGGTAAACAATTCACTCAGTGCCGCGTTTGCGGTTGATGCCAGTGACAGCGAAACTCAAGTGGCTCGGGCACTGATTGGCAACGGAATCACACGTGACCTCGCTCGGCAACAACTCGTGCGAGCCCTGAACACGGCTCAGCAAATTGCCGACAACACGCCGCGCGATTTGAAACCAGCCATGCTGTGGTCGGTCAACGCACAACGTAGCGCCGTGACCGAGGCAGCAAGCACCGAATTCTTCTTGCGTTATCGAAATGTCTATGACGCCGCCCAACGTCTGCGACGCATTGGCGAGCTACCCATTTCCGATCAACGCCAAGTGTTGGCCTGCGACTTGGCTTACCGGTTGATCGCCGATCCACAATGGGGCGACCCGGATCAAATCAAAACGGTCCAGGGCCTGTACCCTGGCCAGCTGACCACAAAGAACTTGCTGGCGGTGATGAGTCAGGCCAAAGACAACATGCCGGCCGTGCTTGGCATCCTGCGTTTATTGCAAAACACCATCGATCCGGCGAACCCACGCGACTACTTGGTTCAAGAGTCCGGTGGTGGATCAAGTGCGTTGGTCGATCTGGTGTCCAACCCGTATCCCATCATTCGCTTTGAAGCAGCAGCACTGATCCATCAGGTCTTGGAGCAATCCCCGGAGTTTTCATTCCCACGCCAAAGCTTCTATCGCAAGACGCTTAGCGAGATGTCTGCACTGACCGAGAAGCCGATTGCCATCGTGTTGGAGACTCGCCCTCAAGTGATCAGCATCGAAGAATCGATCTTGGCCGAAATGGGATACCACGTGAAATCTGCGTCAAGCATGACACAGCTTGAAAAGCTCGTGGGCCAAGGCGGCGACATTCGCTTGATCGTCTGCAAGCTCGCACCGCCAGACGGAAGCTCCATCGAAGCGGTGGATCGGACTCGGCGACTTCCTGCAGGTCGCCTTGCTTCAGTCATTATCTTCCATGACGACACGTCGCCGCAAAAGAGCATCGACCGAGTGCAGTGGCAGCTGAATGAAAATCGCTGGCAAGCGAAGGATGCCGCCGGCGTTTACCTCATGGATCTCCCCGGCTCAGGAGCGGCGTACTATCCCGTGCTGACCGATCAAGTTTCCTTCCGTCGCGTGCCCGCCATGACTGAGGTGCAACGCAAAGTTTTCCAGCGTCTCGGCACTGACGCCCTGCAAGGCGCTCAATCAACCCCATAATGACATGGGTCGCTACGCAGCGACGCCGTTTTTAGCTATGGTGGCAATGACTGCTGCGACGGAGGCGTGTCCTGAACACACTGGCCCCTCAACACACTGGCCCCTCAACACACTGGCCCCTCAACACACTGGCTCCTGAACACACTGGCCACTTTGCCGGATCTCCCCCTCAGGGCGGCCGGCCTTCGGGGCTTTCTGAGGTTCTACGCCATGGTCACGACGCTGCTGCGTTGACGACTCGTGAAGCGCCGGACAAAATGAACCAAGGAATGGCGATTTTTCAATGATTCTTTGCCGCTCGTTGCGGTCCGTTGAAGACAGCGCTCCATTCAATCGACGTGCCGATGCTAGGTAATGCTTCAAACAACCGACAAGACGCCGCCCCAGCGGGGATCATCGGCACCTGCGATGCGATGCGGAAAGTGTATCGCATCACGCGGCGAGTGGCCGTTAGCAACGCCTCAGTCTTGATCCTCGGTGAAACCGGTGTGGGAAAAGAGCTGATCGCTGGCGCCGTTCACCAACTTAGCCACCGTAGCGGCCGACCTTTCGTTCGAGTGAACTGTGGTGCTCTAAGCGAAAGCCTGCTCGAAAGCGAACTCTTTGGGCACGTGCGTGGAGCCTTCACCGGAGCGGTCAATAACCGTACCGGTCGCTTTGAAGCTGCCGAAGGCGGCACCATCTTCTTGGATGAAATCAACAGCACCTCACTGACACTGCAAGTCAAACTGTTGCGTGTCTTGCAAGAAAAGGAATTCGAACGCGTTGGTGACACCAGCACGCTCCGCACCGACGTTCGAATCATCGCAGCGAGTAACCGTAACCTGATGGACGAAGTCCGGGCAGGACGCTTTCGTGAAGACTTGTACTGGCGACTGAACGTCGTGCCCATCGAGATCCCACCGCTGCGTGATCGTCGCGAAGACGTGCCAGCATTGGTTTCGTTTTTCCTGGATCACTACAACGAATTGAACGATCGCTATGTCGCTCATATCGGCCCAGGCACGATGGAGGCAATGCAGGATTACCACTGGCCGGGAAACGTCCGTGAACTGCAAAACTATATCGAACGCGCCGTGGTGATGGCCGAGACCGATGAACTGCTCATCGACTTGCTGCCCGAATGCGTCACCTCTGGCAATCCCGGCACCATCATGTCCCCCTCCGGTGAACAACCCATTGACCTTGATTCGGCAACCAAATCGATGGTGTACATGGGGTTGAATCAAGCCGGCAAAGAATCCAACGATGTCTATCGAGAAGTCGTTGATCATGTCGAACGTGAATTGATCGCTCAAGTCCTGCGAGACTGCGGCGGCGTTCAAACCAAGGCCGCCACGCGCCTCGGCATGAACCGCAACACGCTGCATAAAAAGATCAAAGAGCTCGGCCTGGACGGATAGCCCAGCCAACAAGGCCACTCACCAAGAGTGGCGTCTCGTGTTGAAAATGCGCAAGCGGCAAGCTGCCACGGCGTGCGACGCTACTGCAACGCCTGTGCAATCAGCGCGATCGCAGCGCTTTGCATCGGAATGCTCATGCTGGGAAGCGCCGAACCATCTGCCGCCACTTGGGCTGGCGAAAGCGGCAAATGCACAAACAGGCACTGAGAGCGACCGCCTGTCATCGCCGAGAAATGCTGGCTTAGATACAACGTCGCGTTGCACAAAAACGTGCCCGCGTGATGCGAGATCTTTGACGGGATTCCAGCGTCACCTAATCGCTGATGGCAGGTGTGCAAATCACAATTGCTGCGGTAAGCGACCGGCCCATCAACTTGCAACGCGGTACCATCGGAACGTGTGTTGAGCCCGGTGCTTTCAAGTTGAACCACGCTGGCACCGGGGGACTGCCCGAGGTGAATCACGGTATCGAACCCTTGACTCAGATCGGCCTGCAAACGCTCTCGCATGACGGCCAAGTCGACCGGATAGCGGCGTGTAACCAGCTCCAAATCGCCGTCGTACCAGCTGGTCAAATCAATCAACGCCAACCAACTGGAATTCTCTTTCCAGCGATCATACGGTTCAAAGGCAGTTAATAAGATTCGAGTCACGAAGGTTAACCATCAGAAAAGAAACACAGTGCTGTCACCAAGCTCGTCGTATCAAACGGCGCCGAGACTTCAGGCCGCCCATCTCGGGCAACCCAACCTCGATGCGTCATGCTTGGAATACGGTTTCGCAGTTGGTAACAAGATAGTTTACCGTTAAGTGAAGGGTCGTGCTCAAACAACGTTGCAGCGATTGTTCCGATCATGTGGATTGGCTTCGCGGTTGGCCGAACGCCGAATGCTGACCGGATAGATGCAATCGATACAAAAGGTAAATGAGGAAGATTTGAACGACTGCGATGACCAACGGCGGCGTGCTGCGGACTCCAGTGAGACAGCTCTGCAGCCAGCCTCGCTCACGCTGCTGCTGAGCCACCATCAAGGCGCCCACCGAGCGTTTTTCGACCGGGTAAGGCAGAAACCAGTACGTCGTGTCCTCCCAGCCATCTGCTGTCCGCCGAAAACCCGTTGGCGATTGAGCGTTGGAATCGGCCGATGCGTCTTTGATGGTGAAATCAACTTCATCGCGAAACCGCGAAGGCGCGCATCCAGAAAACAAGCAAACAGCGCTGAGCGCAACGGTGAGAATTAAAATCTTGGCAGGGAACATGCCCTGCTTGAGTAGCAACCCTCATACCGGCCACCCAATCCAGCTAAACAAGCGTTTTTTGTCGCGTCCACACCCATCGCGTTGCGTCTAGACCACACCGGCATGTTGCCAAAATGCAACGTCCCAGCAAACCAGTCGCCTCAAGGCAGTCGAGCAACGCTCCCCAGCGACAGCACCAGACGGCCATCACCAGACAGCAGGACCGAAGGCGTTCCATCCTTGGCCGGGAAGACGCGTCTTGCCTGGGGTGGCTCACGCGTCAGCCGCTGTTGGTGGAAGAGTGATGCCGTTAATAACCCAAGCCCAGTCGCAGCATGAATGCGGTGCCCAGATTCAAGTTATCCTGCGGGTTGTAGCGATACACAATTTGACGTTCAAAGGCGACACCCAAGTCAAAGAACCAGGATCGCTGGCCTGCTCGCATTCGCTCCGTTGGCCCCCACTCCCAGCCACCACGAAAGCGAATGTCGTTGTAGTCGAACTGATCTTCACGCCCATCGTCACGATCAATGGTCCAAGAACCTCCACCGTATTCGCCTTCCAAGTACCACCAGACATCGTGCGTCCCGATCGTCGCGAGGTAACGTGCGTACCGTGGTTCAGGAAAGAACAGATCGATCTTGGTTCCTGGATTGGGACGACAGAACACACCGAATGCTGGCAACATCTTGATGTCCACGCGATCGTAGTAAATGATCCCCAGCTTAAACGTCGTGGTGGGCGTGAGCCGGACGACACCGAGTCCCCGTCCCCGAAACAGAATCCCGTCGGAGCGTGCCAGATTCCACTCCGAAAACGAACCAACGCTGAACAACAGTTCAGCACCGATGATCTGATCCGGATTCGAACGCCAAGAGAAATCCAAGGACGCACCATAAGTGCTGCCTGGCAAGTCTGCACCGGTGGAAGCCTCGGGCCCAGAAAACGTATTGACGGAAAACGCTGGAGCAATGTACAGCGGTTGCTGTGACCACAGAAAACTTGGCCATGCAAACGCTAACGCCACGTCGGTCATGTTGATCTCAACACCATTGACCGAATTGCTGTCGTAGATCCAGGAGTGACGAAAACGCAGTCGCTGGACGATCCGTGTTGGATTGAATCCAGAAAATGCCGGCATCGGTGTTCCATTGATGCCTCCTGGGAACAACGTTCCAGGCATCGCACTGGGATAGATCGAGTTAGCACTATCGTAAGGTGCTGGCGGATAGCTTGGCGGATAAGCGGGCGACGGATAAGCGGTTCCACCCATCGCAGGAGCTGGCATCACGGATCCGCCGACGTTGGCGGGCGCTGCAAGGGGAACGCCTGTAGGACTGGCTAGGCCGCCGAAATTAATCAATGGCGGCGGTTGAGTTGCCAAGCCGCCATAAGCTGGCGCTCCCGGAACAGAATACGGTGTTGCCGGTGCAAACATTCCACCGCTGCCTTGACCGGGACCAAACACCGTTCCCGTTGGCATGCCGCCTGCCGCAGGAGCCCCCAGAGTCGTTGGTGCCTGGGCTGGAACAGCATAGGGATCAAACGTAGAAAACGGTGGCGGGCCCGCACTGATTGCTGGTCCGGCGGGCGGTACAGTATTGAATGGTGTGGTCGTGATCGCAGGCTGTCCGGCGGGCGCAGCAACGCCGCCTGGCACCAAGCCCACTTGCGCATGGGCGATGCCACCGAACAACTGCGTTGTGAGCATTCCGACCAAGAAGACACAAGCGACCAAACAACGGACCAAGGCACGGCCGGATCGCTTGCTTCGCTGTGGACGACGCCGATCTGTTTTCGTTCGTGATGCAATCAAGGATGAATTCATACCGTTAACAATCAACGTTCGACTGCATGCCGATTTCGCTGAGAATAGAGGTGGATTGACACGAGTGATTTCTTCTGGAGCGAACTGCCCCGGATTCAAGGTTTCCCTGGTGGTCACGATTCCGTGCGTTCAGAAAGACTTCAACTCCAGTGTCTTCACTGCCGTTAAGTGCAGTGGCACACATCAGCGGGAATAACGGTTCAAGCACGGGCCGGTCAAGATCGCCCCGGCATTAGATCCCTGAAACTTGAGCCTTTTTAGAAAGAATCAGCAAATGAGGGACCGCCCTAGCGACGGAACCAATGCTTGCGCTTGACGTTGCAAGGCCGAGTGAGGTCAAAAAAGGGCGACATTCGCTTGGCTTGAAACAAACTCATCCATTTGTGTAGCCCCTCGCTTTCGATCAATTCCGTCTCGGCCCGACTGCTAGGAACCACCCAGTAAAGCTGCAGAGCAACACCTGGAGTGGCCTCTGACACCAATGGCTGGGTGTCGCTGGACACAGTGGACATCAAAACCACACAGTCACACAGCACGTGCTCCGCTTCCCAGCCCGGCATCTGTTCACATCGCAGCACGGTTCCGATTCCGAACTTGCCGTCATGATCGAGCGCCCCCTGCCCCGCTGCACTAAGAAACCGTGCCGCAGCGTTATCGTGATGAGTGGTGTACAGAACCAGCTCGGACCGCAAGAGACGCCGATCCGTCGTTCCAACCAAATCACGAACGTTCAAACCGTTGGTGACCATCGTGGTAAAGTCGCGCCCCTGACGAGGTGAAAAGCAGTCCACCGAAAGGCCAACTTGGCCAGCAACCGAGAATGCCTCCGCCGACCCCAGCAATCGTGTTAATGCGTCGCTACGCAGTCGCCCAACCGCTGCTTGATCAACTTCGGATCTCTCGGGTGATCGATCCGCTGGGACCCGCCATCGATTCGACGAAGTCGTTACCGGCGTTTCACTGGAGTCTTCACCGGCTTGCTCGCGACGATCTCGCCAAGAGCTACTTTGCGCCAACGGGGACTCGGCGGCCAGAGTTTCAGGTGACTGATCACCAGCCTGCTCGGCGGCCAGAGTGGTTGCTAAGCGAGCTCCCGAACCCTGGTCCTGGCCTTGAGCCTCACCAGGACTCAGCCCCAAAGCACGCAACGTGGGCGGATTCGCGGCCGCCTCTGAACTTGAAAACAATGGCATTTCAGTCTCAGACGCTTCCTGCTGGCCGCGCTGCTTGAGTTCCTGATGCAAGCGATCGATCAGTTCGGTCTGAGCTTGCATCTGCTGATGCATGGCCTGAAACGTTTCACGCAGCGAATGATTCTCACGGGCGAGCTGTCCGGTTTGCTCGCGCAACGACTGCAATTCCTGATGCACGGGACTTAACAGTTCCGTGATCGATGACGCGACTTGATCACGCACCTCGGCTGCTGGATCACTTGCCCGGGCTGCTGGATCACTGGGCCCGGTAACTGGATCACTGGGCAGCGTCGAAGCAGCATTGGCTGGAAAGGTTAACGAAGTCACCGTCCCCGCGGCAATCCACACACCTTGATCGGAACGAATGGACGATTGCTGGCGCAAAACGCGCGCGTCAACATAGACTTGCAACTGCTGCAGAGAGAACGGCCCTTTTTCGCCGTGTTTCGTCCTGATATACCACTGTTGACTCATACATAAAACGCCAAGCTACATTCTGGTGCTGGTTCCTTTGGTCAATGCCATGAAGGCTGATTCCAAGTCAAGTTCTTCTTCAGAGAATCGTTTCAGATCCACATCGTTCTCAATCAACAGTTTGGCAAGATCCCCGTACTGCTGGACGTCTGGTTTCAAGACCACGCGAATCGCGGCATCGCCGGGCTGACACTCCTGGACCTTTTCGTGATCGCTCAACAAATCGTTGATCAACGAGAGTTGTGAAGTCTCGTTTGGTGTAATGACCAGCACAACGTATTGCCGAACCATTCTCAACACATCGGTGACCTTGGCGTTGTGAACTAGAACACCTTTGTCAATGATGCCAACTTTGTTACATACATCAGCAAGCTCAGGCAGAATGTGACTACTGACAATGATGGTTTTTCCCATCTGGCCAAGCTTTCGAAGCAAGTTCCGCATCTCGATCCGTGCTCTCGGATCCAAACCCGACAAGGGTTCATCAAGCAATAACACCTGAGGATCATGCAGCAGGGTTCGCGCCAAACCGAGCCGTTGTGTTTGACCTCGAGAAAGCGTATTGGCGAACGCGTCACGTTTAAAATCTAAGTCAACGATCTCCAACATTTCATTGACGCGTCGACGGCGATCCTCGCCCATGATGCGATAGGACGCCGCAAAGAACTCAAGGTATTCCACGACGGTCATGTCATCATAAACGCCGAAAAAGTCGGGCATGTAACCAACCAATCGGCGAATTTCCTTCGGAGCGGTGTGAACTGAATGACCACACACGTAGGCTTCACCGGAAGTCGGTTCCAGGAGCGTGGAAATGATCCGCATGGTGGTTGTTTTTCCAGCACCATTGGGTCCGATGAAACCGAACAAGTCACCGGCTTCTAAATCCAAATCCACCCCGCGAATCGCGAAGGCATCACCATACTTTTTTGTTAAATCGACTGTTTTGATCACGGCTAGCTCGGAAAGTCTAAATTAATCGAGTCGTGTTTCGCGAACGGGCAGAACAATGCGGACAAAGGAGATCGTTTGGCCAGCGGGAATCAGGGACTCTGATTGACTGTGATCTTTGATGTGCAAATCGTAAACCGGTTGCTCCGTACGGCCTATCAAGAGGCAACGATCACCGGCCAGCAATGAAGATGCATCCCAGCGACTGAGCACGTCGTCGCGCAAACCCGTGTACAGTTCACCGCCAATCAAGTCATAAAACATCAACATCTCGGCAACTCGAGTCGGATGATTGAAATCACCCGCCTTCCAGGCCTCGGTTTGCATGCCCTCTTCGCCCTGCGAAGATTGCTGAGTCAATTGCCAGCGGTAGTTCTTCCGCCGCAGCTCTTCCAAACCCGGAATCCCTTGGCCGGCCAAAATCCTGGTCGGCAACTTATAGGCAACGTTCCCGTAGACCAAGACTGCATCCACCAAATCAACCGGCAGCGGGTTGGTCAACGTCCCACGCAAAATCTCACTTTGCGGACGCCGAGTGATTTCCAGTGAAGGATCCACTTTGGTCTGGAATGCCGTCTGTGAAATCACAGACTTACTGCTCCGCGGAGCCAGCACCAGTCCCGTGAGCGAAGAAGTGATTTGACGAAGATCTGCATCGCTGGAAACGTTGACTCCATAACGTGGAAAACCAATCGCATCGGTCGACAGAGGAATCCCACCGAACGGTCGCCCCACGAAGCCGAACGGATAAGCCATCGATTCAGCAACCGCCGGTGCGACGTCGGCCTGATCGGAAGCGGAACTCGGACCGCTGACCGACCGCGTCACCGTTTCATAGTCGGCTCTCTGGCGAAATCCGACATCGATTTGTCGCGCCTGATGTGTGTAAATGGATGACCACACCAAGGATCGTCCCTGTCCCTGTACCAAATCAAAATCAGTGATCTGCAACTGATTGGCACGCAACGATTCTGACTGAGCATCAACTGGGATGTCGCCCTGAACATTGCCCTGATTATCGGATGGACTCTCGCCGGCCCCTGAGGTTTGCGTCGCCAATCGTGGTCGAGCTTGGAAAAGCAGCAATCCGGAAAGCACGACGCAAACGAGCGGAAACGTCAGCCAACCCAACAGCGGTCGCCCAAAGAAACGATTGATCAACAGGTAATCCAATGGACCGATCAAGGCCACCAACACCAACACGATCAACGAGAGAAAGGCAAACGAAACCGAGGCTTTGATGGGAAACTGTTCCAGCGTCGATCGCATCTGGCCTGCCAAGTCGTCAAACGACTGTGACGTATTCAACTTGCTCAACCCGTCTTGATTATCCACATCCAGCAAATCGCCTGAAATCCGAGTCAAGCACTGCAACCGTTCGGGCCAAGTGTCAAACGGGGCGCGATCAAAGTCCGCCGTGATCGCCGTTAACACTCCAAATCCGTACACGTAACTGGCAACCAAGGGAGCCGAGACGCGACGAGTGGTCTTACCAGAGACCAACATGCGACCGCGTTTTTTAGGCAAACGCACACCTTGGAACTCCGACAAACGCGTCGAACTGACGGTGAAGGACTCGAAGTCTGCGGGATCATATCGATCCATTCGAAGGTCCGAGAGACCGATCGCATCTCCAATCCAGGGCGCGACCTTCAGCAACTCGGGCGCGTACTGCCCCAAGCAAACCATGACTCGACCGCCCTGCCCTATCCAACGGAACAATGCCTCATGCTGCGCGGGCTTCATCTGCTGCAAAATGCCCAACCCTGAACTGTTGATCAGCACCATGTCGACTCCGGAATAACCCACAGCCGACCAAGGCAATGAAGCGGCTGACTGAACGTTGGTCACCGCAACCGAACCCAGCTTGTCAACCATAACGTTCGAGGTCCCAAGCTTGTCGATCCCCAACGGATCACCGATCGAAACCACCCACGGTGTTTGCGAAGGGATCAGCGCAGGGCCCCGCAAGGGGTTGCCCGCCTCTGGGAACCGAGTCTGCACCACCACTTGCTCAGCAGATGAACTCAGGTCGCTTGCCGATGCCTCGTCTGAATCACTGTCACCGTTGGAGCCAGCGGCATGAAGGGCCAAGGGTGCCGCTTCAACACCGACCGCGACGTAACCTAATTCTCGGCCGGCATCGACCGCGACGTCAAAGGGAGGATAGCTGCTGTAGCTAACGTCATTCCCGTCCCCATCTCGCGTCACGATCCGCAATTGGCCACGCTGCCAATCTTTCGATGCCTGATCCTTGGATGACATCCGGATGGCAGTCAAATGCCCCAGGCGATAATGGCCCTCGATCCCAACCACGACGCCTTGTGAATCGCTAACGGCACGTTTTGATTGCGTCTCTGGCTGCTGAGCAAAGGCAATGCCGGCAAAAGCCAACGCAAAAACCAAGCAGATCGATCGAGTAAACAATGGAATCACAGAACTAATCAGATGATGAACACGAAAGTAAAGGCAATTCTAAATGACTGGAACCGAGTCAGGGCTTCTCCGAGTCAGGACACTCACAAACCAACTTGCTGCAACCGGGACAACCCTGGCCGTACTTGGATGTCAGTGCTGCGTTCAGATCGATGTCGGCCACGTTGGCGATGGTTGTCAGCCAGGCAATCACGTCGGCAAATTCCTCCGCCAGATTCTCCCGATCATCGCCGCGCAAGGCTGACGCCAGCTCTCCGACTTCCTCCATCAACCACATGAAGGTTCCCTCAACCCCTCGCGCAACGTCTTTCTCGTAGTACATCTGACGAATGTGTTGTTGCAGGTCGGAAAAGGTTAAGTCTTTTGAATCGCTCATTATCGAGAAAGTTTAGGAGAAAGTGACGAATTTCATGCAGCAGTCGGGCCGACGTCAACAGCTTAGTCGGACAAGCCCAAGCTCGATCCAACATTGTGATAATCGCCGGCAGCTAATCACAGGAGGAAATCAGCCGCTTTACGGATCACTTCATAAACTCAGCTCACCAAGCAGGGCTAGCCGGACCAGGCAGGGCTCCAATCAGTGACCGCCGGCCCGAAAAACGCGGCCTCAGAACAACCGATGGCGTGGACCTTCGGCGGCCAGCGACCGCACATTCCGAACAGAACGCATCACTATCGGTCCAGTACAGCGTCCTGAAGGTTTTGGTTCCGAGGATTGAGCCTGATTCTGGCCAAAAACCGATCTTCATCTGCAGCGGCAACGGACTGCCTGGACGATCATGCAATGCTGGCAGCAGAAAAGAGCCCTGGCCAATTGCCCGGAAAAACCCTGCCAGCAAGTGGATCGTTGCCGTTTAGAAATAAAACCGTTCCCGGCGACGATCCCGGCGGCAGATCTTCTAACCGGTATGCAGCAAGCGAGCGGGTGACAATAATAACGAAGATTCCGAAAATCTCCGATGTTGCCAACCCAGCTCTCCAAGCTACCTAAACTGGCGTCCGATCCGGAATTTGGCCCCACATCGAATACGATAAGGCGACCCGTTGTCTGAACCCTCCCAACCAAAATCCGAAGCGTCTAACGATCACGCCGCCGCCCAACAGCCGGCAGAGCAATCCAAAAACGATTCCGGACGCAAATCGGCAAGCTTTCACCGATACCCGCTTTATGCGCCGCGTTTTTGGCACGGAATGCGTCCCAAGACTTGGTGGCGTTTGCTGCGTGATGGCAAATTCCGAATCTACCCCAGTCGCTGGGGATTTCTGATTGGCATCTCCTTTGCCACCCCGTTCAACACCTTAATGGCGTGGGTGCAACAACTGTTTTATGGTCGCAAGCTCAAACAGACGCAACTGCACGGCCCACCGGTGTTCATCATTGGGCACTGGCGCAGCGGCACGACATTGCTGCATGAGCTGATGGTGCTGGACGAACGTTACAGCAGCCCATCAACATTCCAGTGTTTTGCACCGCATCACTTCCTGATCACCGAATGGATCTTTCGTCGCTTCTTCAAGTGGATGCTGCCAGGCAAGCGTCCGATGGACAACATGGCGGCCGGCTGGGATCGTCCTCAGGAAGACGAGTTCGCGCTGATGAACCTGGGCATGCGATCACCCTATCGCAGCATTGCTTTCCCGCGACAAGACCCCATGGATCTGGAGTACCTGGATTTTGAAGGGGTCAGTGATGAAGATGTTCAGACGTGGATCGACGGCCTGCGTGGATTCTTAAAAAGTGTCAGCTTCACCACCGGTCGTCCTCTGGTCATCAAGAGCCCCACGCATACCGGGCGTTTGGCTGCACTCGCCGAAGCATTCCCCGAAGCTCGTTTCATTCATGTCGCGCGTGATCCACGAGCGCTGTTCCCATCCACGGTTCGACTTTGGCACAGCTTGGCTGATATCCAAGGTCTACAACCTCCCTTCCGACCGGAAGACGATCCAGACCGAGACCAGCCAGAGCAAAGCCGGCCAAAGCAATATGTCGTTCAATGCTTGAAGAAAATGTACGACGCGTTCTTGCCTCAAAAGGAAGCTCTACCCGCCCAACGCATCGTCTGCATTCGCTATGAAGACCTGATCGCTGATCCAGTAAAAACTCTGGAACACATTTATTCATCACTCCGGTTAAGTGATTTCCAAACCGTGCGTCCGGTGATCGATCAGTGGGTGAAGAACGAGCACCGATCGTATAAAACCAACAAGCATCAGCTTTCCGCTGAAGATGAACAGATGATCCAGAAAGAGTGGAAACACTACTCTGAAGCCTTTGACTACTAACGCCCAGTGGACGAACAACACCATGCGTGCTGCCTGCCCGAACACCTCCGTCACACTAAACCTGCTGCTCGTTTTGGCCTGTGTCCTCTCGGGATGCAACTCCGAAACCGCCCCCCCAGCCAAAACGCCATCACAGCCAGTCGCGTCACAGCCCGCCACCAGCGCCTCTGAAACGAATGCTGCCGACACGCATCGGCAACTGAGTGACGAACAGCTTGCTGCCCTGCTCCAAGCGCGGCTTCCCGATGATCAGCTTTCCCAAGGCTGGGTACGCCTCTTTGATGGCGTCACCTTGATGGGCTGGCAGCCACAACCGAACGCCAATTTCCATGTCGAAGACAACGCCCTCGTTGCAGACGAAGGCAAACCATGCCTGCTGACCACCGATTCCAGTTGGAAGGACTTTGAACTGCAGGTCGAATTCCAAGCCGAAACCGACACCAACAGCGGCGTCTTTGTACGAACCCCCGCCACGCAAACCGACCCCGCGAACAACTGCTATGAGATCAACATCGCAAACGATGAAAACCCCTTTCCAACCGGCAGCATCGTCAAGCGTCAAAAAGTAGACGCCACAGCCGCTGGTCCACAAACACCTGATCAGTGGCGGCAGATGACCATCATCGCCAAAGGCGATCAAATCACCGTCAAACTGGGCGATCAAATCGTCTGCGAGTACCAAGATCCCAATCCGCTGCCCGCCCGACAGATCGGACTGCAATATCGCTTTGGGCGGATCGCCTTTCGCAATGTCCTGATTCGGCCGCTCGACTTAGAGTCCCTGCTGGACGCCGAACTGACACAGTGGAAACAGTACCCCGAGATGCCAGGCTCCTTCACCATCAATGAAGACCAACAACTGCACGTCCAAGGCGGACGCACACAACTGGAAACAAACGACCGCTATGGCGACTTTACTTTGCTGGCCCGCTACAAGATCGATCAACCAAACATGAATAGCGGCATCTTCTTTCGCTGTATTCCAGGGGATGAAATGATGGGTTACGAATGCCAGGTCAACAATGACTATGAAACGTCTCGCTTACAGCCAGCCGATCACGGCACCGGTGGCATCTTCCGCCGCCAAGAGGCTCGCTTCGTCGCCGGAGACAACGGACAATGGGCAACCGTGCTCCTGCAAGCGAGCGGCAACAAGATCGCCGCCTGGGTCAACGGCATTCAAGTCAGCCAGTGGCAAGACCAACGCGAACCACATGAAAACCCACGCAAAGGCCTACGCACCGATCCGGGCACGATCATGATCCAAGGACATGACCCCGGCACCGATGTCCTGTATTCACATCTGGAGATCAGCACGCTGTAACCAATCAACAGCATGCGCACGGAACAATTGTCATCATTTGGGCCTGTCACAGATCAGGAAGAAGAAACACACACAGGCCCAGCGACCACAGAGTTTCCTTCCGGCGTGATCTCTGCGCCTCCGTGTTTTAACATTTCGAGTCCGGAGAATTGAGCCGACACGGCAAACGTTTGTCGATCAATCGGCCCATCTTGGCAGCGAACCGGCGCGCACCATTCGTCAAACCGTCCGACGAACACTCTCTGTCCCTATTCCCAGGTCCTGCCCAAACATTGCCCCTGCCTGCAATCGTAGTGAAACCAAGAGTAAACCACGAAGCACGCGAAGTGCACGAAGGAGGAGGACAAAATCATCCTCCCTGGACTGTCCCCGAATCGTCAATGTGCAGCAGAGAACACTTGCTCTCCGGTCGGTGTGCCCCAAACCGCATGTGGAACACCTACGGCGTTCGGCAGGTTTGATGGTTCCAGTGACCCAAGGTGCGCTTCGCGACCTTGGGCTGTGAAAATGGAACACCTACGGCGTTCGGCAGGCCAGGCTGACGTTCCTTCGAAGCACATGATCAGAGAAACGCCCAAGCAACCTGCCAAATCCAAGGCGGTGGCTTTCACAATCGCATCCAGATTTCCGAACGCCGAAGGTGTTCTACCCCATAGCCCAGGGTCGCGCAGCGCACCCTGGGGACAGGCCCCACACACATCGTCTCCGAACGCCGAAGGTGTTCTACAAATGGAGCTGGTAAGCCCATGAGAACACAAGCAAGTACAAGGCATCTCGCCCAAACCCTTGCACTAGAAAACTGACACCAGCGCCGCTGGCCATGCAAACGCTCATAATCTGCCGGGGACAGTTCACCGAAACTTGCAATCGTCGCAAAACCGGGAATGAACCACGAAGGACACGAAGAGCACGAAGGAGGTAATCACAATCATCCTCCGCTGCAAAAACTGTGACGGGCGTGTGCAGTTACATGAAACGCTTGAGCGGTACATCATGAAACCGCTCATGGAGATTGCCGAGCGGGCGCTGGATCAGCTTGAGCGTTGGCAGGACTTAGAAGACTGGGAGCACTGGCGGCAAGCGGTCCAAGTGGCGATTGTGCAAGCGGAAAGCTCGAGCACGCTGATTGAGAGTTTTCAACGCGGGGTGATGGTGCTGGATGACGAGTGGCTTAGCCGAGTGCTCCAAACGATGGAGTTGCTCGACGAGCTGCGGCCAGCCAACCAGGAGCGACCACCCCCATGATTGACAACAACGGGGCCACGACTGATGAGCAGAAACTCGAGCCGATGAAACTCGATCCGGCTAGTGGCATGCCATTACCAAATCTAAAGCCCTCAAAACCAAGCCATTTCAATCCACCGGGCCAATCAAACGCACTCTCACCGCGTCAACACACTGCCAAGTCGTCAAACGCACGGCCCTTCTAACCCAGCCGCCCAATCAAAAACGCCTTGGACACCCAAGTAAAACCAGGCAACCCATCAAGGCTCAAACTCCGTCCCCACATCAGAACTCGGTTCATGGCTTACTAAGTCCAGTAGATTACGAGTTGCGTGGTCATTCAATCGCTTCGTTCGTCTTGTCCTCGTCCGTCGGTTTCGGCTGGAAGCCCAAATCCGGGACAGCGCCGAGAGAAGACTTGCCGAGCGATGAGCCATCCAAGTTATTACGAATCTCATACGAAACTCTCATTGACCTTCTTAAACGTTGGAGTCTGCGCAGCACAGACCTTTGCGTAGATTGTTCTGTCGCCGTCACGAGCGACTCAATAAAATCAATTTCTGCTTTCTGAATCGCAAATCTATCATTCAAAACTTGCTGGTACCAATTGCCTGAGCAAAACACAATCACTAAAGCGGCCAAAGCAGCGGAGGACACAAGCCTGTGTATCAAGCCAAGTTTAACCTGCGCATACAACCATACTAGGGAAAGAAACGCGAATGCAACTAAACCGACAACCAAAATCATACCACGACACCACCTTTCCCTAACGTCCACAAAGCTTCAAACCACACTCTGGGATCGCATTGTTCTTCACATAGTCGATGCAGTTGTTCCAATACCACGCAAAGCCGCTTTTCTTAATACTCTTCATGCAATGCAATATTTCATTCGGTGTAGCATCAAAACCAGTCTTATTTCTACCTGGGCCATGCCTCAATCTGTTCCCACTACGACAAAGTGATTTGCATCCACGAGGCTTGAATGACGACTCCCACTGAGGTGGCCCGCCCAACCAATTCCAAAAGTCCCTTCCAACGAATCTAGTTTCGGCGGTACGTTCCAGTCAAATGGAACCGTTCCATCATGCGGGCCAATCATATTAGGTTGTGTTGGTAAACCATCGCTACCTAATACACCCCACATAATGAAACTGTGTGAGCCGCACTTGTTGGCAAGGGGACGACACAGCGTGCCTGGGTCAAACTCTCGCCAACACCATTGAAAACCGTGGCTTCGATTTACAATGTTGCCATTTTCACATTTTGAAACCGCTCTTTCATATCTTTTTCCATTGCAACAGCCAAAACGAGGATTTCTAACATTGTCTTCATATCTCAACGATCCGCATGTACGCCGAACTTGATGCCCTTGCAAACCAAGGGGATCTAAGTAACTGGTGGGCGACGAATTGACGAATTCGTGCAGATTCCATTGGCTGCCGTTAAACCCAATCGGATCTCTTCCACAGAACCTTCCTGACTTTGGATCGTACATCCGTGCGCGGTAGTGATAGAGGTCCAGGTCCTCGTCCCACTCGCGGCCGGTGTACGTGTAGCGGTTACTCAACTGGCTGCTGCCGCGAGAGACGCCTCCGCCATCGAAAATCGACACGCTGCCGTAGGCGTCGTAGCTGTAACGCTCTTTGACGCTCCCTGTGTGGTTGGTCAGCGCGATCACGCTGTACTGTTGGTTGCGGTGATAGAAGTGCTTGCCGCCACCGGCATGGCCAATGCGCACTACAGGCTCGTCGATGTAGCTTGCATACAGGTATGCAGTACGTCGGGCTGGTCGCGGCCGCTCCGGACGCGTAATCGACGACGGTCTGTTGGCCGTTTTGGACGTAGACCGTGGCCGCGGTCCCATCGTCTCGGTAAACACGTCGGCCCAAGGCGTCGAACTTGTACTGAACATCCGCCATGCCGTCCCCGTCGGTATCGGCCAAGGACAACCGGTTGTCAAAGTCCCAGCTCATCGCCAGGGCGTTGCTGCCTGGACGAAGCACTGCCGGGATCGAGGTCATGTTCCCCTTGGCGTCATGGGAGACACTTTGTGAGGCCACTGTCAACAGTTCGTGAGCCGAACCGTGAGTGCGACTTTGCACGCTAGCGTTTTCGGTGTAACTGGTCCAGTCACCGACAAGAGACAGGTTCCAGGACTGATCCAGGTTGCTGTCATCTCGCGACCAGTTGACCAATCGGTCCTCGTCGTCGTAACCAGAAACCCCGACATCGAACCCATAGTTGCTCATCGTGCCGGTGATGGTTTCACTGGTCTTGTTCTTGTTGGCATCCCAGCCATAAGAGAGGTTACCGATCGAAGCACCAGTGAAACTGATCCCCGAGAGCGTGTTGTCGGTATTGTAGGCTCGAGTTTCCACGACGCCATTATCCAAGGTACTGGTCAGTAAACGCCCGCCATGATTGGCGCGTGTCCTTATGGTAGCAGAGTTTCGTGCGCCGATGGGCGAAGCATCTAGAACACCGACAGCTTTCGGTATCGACGGAGGGTGCCGCGTGTTCATTGGTGCGTGCAAGCACGGCAAGTTACGATTTTTGGTGCGTTTCTAGTCGAGCCAACGCCGACTACTTCGTCGCCGGCAGCACGGCGCGGAGTGATCGAGGTAGCGGAAAGTGCACGGACTCTTCACGAACCGTGGCCACTTCCACTGTGCCATCAAAGTTCTCACAGAGCCAAGTAATCGTGTCCTGCACGACGTTTTCTGGCGCGCTTGCTCCAGCGGTGACCAACACGCGATCGTCGGCACTGAAATCACTTAGCGAGAGCCCTTGCGGACCATCAACAAGAAAGGACTTGGTGATTTTTTCGGCAGCAAGCTCTCGAAGCCGTGCGCTATTGCTACTGTTTTGACTGCCAACGACAACCACGGCATCAACGTCCTGGCAGAGCTCGCGGACGGCATCCTGTCGGTTCTGAGTCGCGTAACAGATATCACCTTTGGCAGGGCTCTCCAAATCCGGGAACCGCTCTCGCAAACGGGACAGGATGCGATTGGCATCATCAACGCTCAGTGTGGTCTGTGTGAGGACGGCGACCTTTGAATCATCGGCCACTTCCAACGAGTCCACTTCATCAGCTTCTTCGATCAAGACAATCGCCTCGGGGGCCTCACCCATCGTACCGATCACTTCATCGTGTCCCTCGTGGCCAATCAAGAAAATGGTGTATCCACTTTTGGCATACTTGATCGCTTCCAAGTGCACCTTGGTCACCAGCGGGCAGGTGGCATCGAGCGCGTGCAGGTCCCTGGCTTTGGCTTGGTCGCGGACCGCAGGTGAAACACCATGAGCGGAAAACATCAGCACCGAACCATTGGGCACCTCGTCGACTGAATCGACAAAGACAGCTCCTTTTTCACGAAAACTATTCACGACATACTGGTTGTGGACGATTTCATGGTACACATAGACGGGCGTACCAAAATGTTGTAGCGCCAAGTCCAAGGAGTCGACCGCCATATTGACTCCCGCGCAAAATCCTCTTGGGGCTGCCAATACAATTTTCATGATTCGTCATTCCACGTCTTGTAAGTTCTGGAGCACATCCGTTGAAGTCGCCGCTGAAGCCGCAACCGGAGTGGGAGGAATCGCCCACAGCGGCCCCCCGATCCACTGACGCCGCCCAGGCAGCGGCCCCCGCTAAGCAGCAAGCAGCGATGAGCGTTGCGTCGAGCGAGCGGTATTGTCGCCAGCTGGCAACTTCCCATTACGAAAACTTTGTCGTCGCCTCCGTTCTGCTGCCGGCGGCCATGCGAGCTCCATTCTACAGCCTGTACGCGTATTGCCGCACCGCTGATGACCTTGCCGACGAATCAGCCAGTCCGGAAGCCGCGTTGTCCGCACTGGATCGTCTGGCCCAAGATTTGGACAAAACCTTCGCAGGCCAACCGCCGCAACGCGAGTTCTTTCCCGCCTTGCACGCGACCATCAAACAGTTCGCGATGACGCGTGAGCCCTTTGATGATCTGTTATCAGCGATGCGCCAAGACCAGACGGTGACGCAGTACGAAAGTTATCCGCAACTTCTCGATTATTGTAGCCGATCGGCATCCCCCGTCGGACGCATGGTGCTGCAACTGGCCGATCTCCGCGAGGGCATCGCGGTTGAGCAGTCAGACGACATTTGCATTGGCTTGCAACTGGCGAACTTCTGGCAAGACGTCGCTCGAGATCATCAAATCGGACGCATTTACCTGCCGGAACAAATGCGAAACGAGTTCCAAGTCACTCCCGACATGCTCCTGCAATCCAGCACCGCTCCGGAGCTCAAGCGCTTGCTGAAACACCTTTGCCAGGATGCCCGGGAACGTTTTCAACGTGGTATGTTGTTGGTCGAATCGCTCCCGCGTTGGCTGGCATCGGACGTCCGTTTGATGGCGCAAGGTGGCGTGGCGACCCTGGATGCAATTGCCAAGATGGACTACGACGTGCTGCGGTGCCGCCCAAAAGTCAGTCTCTGGAAACAGACAAAATTATTGATGCGGGCAGTGCTAGGACGAATGCTTTGAGCAACAACACCGTGAATCTTCCGCAAAGCTACCGCAGCGTCCGACGCATTACTCGGCGCAGTGGAAGCAACTTTTATCGATCCTTTGCCTTGCTGGCCAAAGAGAAACGCAGCGCGATGGAAGCGCTCTATGCGTTTTCGCGCATCACCGATGACTTAGGTGACTGCAACCAACCGCTGGCGCTACGCAACCGTTGGCTGGAGCACTGGCGTCAGGCCACGGCGCTCAACTTGATTCGCAATCCTAACTCCGATCAAGTCTTACTGCCACCGGGATTGCCTGATCGCACCGACGATTGGCCGATTGATTTAGTTTCCCATGCACAACAGATCATGCCTGCGCTCGCAGACACGGTGCAGCGTTTCAATATTCCGTCACGTTATTTGCTGGAAATCATTGACGGCGTTGTCGCGGATCAGCAGAAAACTCGCTTTGACACCTTTGAGCAACTCGAACATTACTGCTATCTGGTCGCTTCCTCGGTAGGCTTAGCCTGCCTGCATATCTGGGGCTTTCGCGATCCACTGCCCGAGCAAGCCGCCATTGACTGTGGCGTTGCCTTTCAGCTGACCAACATTGTTCGCGACATCAGCGAAGACGCTCAGCGCGGCAGAATTTATTTACCACGCCAGCATTACGCGCAACATGGCCTGCACGAAGATGACCTGCTTCATCCACGTCAAGATGATCGCCTGGCCTGCTTGATCGAAGATGAACTGAAACGCGCCGAAGCCTTGTATCTCAGTGGCTGGGAAGTCTACCACTCGCTGGAACCCGACGGCCAACGTGTCTTTTCCATGATGTGGCGCACGTACCGGAAACTGCTCGAGAGACTGAAAGAGAACCCACGGCAGATTGTCACACGCCGAATTCGACTGACATTCCTTGACCGGCTGACGATGGCCGCCAATCATTTCATCCCCCCTCTTTATCGCCGCCTTCCCTGCCCGCCTAACGAACTGAATGCTAGCAATCCAGCGAGCACCGTTGTTCGCTCTCAGGCAACACCTAACGACACGACCCCTAAGAATAAGGATCAGCAGTGAGCTCGGTCGACTCTCGAGACCAACCGCAAGTGGTCATCGTCGGTGGTGGACTGGCTGGGCTTGCCGCCGCTGAAGCTCTCAGTCGTCAATCGGCGAACGACGGTGCCCCAAATGTTGAAGTGGTGTTGTTGGAATCACGCCTGCAATTCGGTGGCCGAACAGGATCGTTCAGCGATCCCAACAGCGATCAGCAAATTGATTATTGCCAACACGTGGCAATGGGCTGCTGCACGAACTTCCTGGACTTGATGCAGCGCATGGACTTGCTCAAGTTCTTTCATCATCACCAGGAACTCAACTTCCTACACCCCGACTACCAAGCCTGTCGATTCCGTCCAACGAATTGGCTGCCCGCACCACTGCATCTGTTGCCAGCCTTCAGCAAACTGCGGCATGTCAGCACCCGCCAAAAAGCTCAGATCGCCAAAGGCATGTGGCGATTGTTTCGCACGCCCTCCCATCAGCTTGGCAACATCAATGCTCAGCAGTGGCTGATTGATCAGGGACAAGACGCCTCCTGTCGCGAACAATTCTGGGATGTCATTCTGATCAGTGCACTAGGCGAAGCACCACAACACGTTTCGATGCAAGCGGCGCGGAAAGTGTTCATCGATGGTTTTGCAGCAACGCATGCAGCCTGCGATCTCTACATTCCCGGCAAACCGCTGGCGGAACTGTTTGGCCAAAACCTGATTCAGAAACTGACGGATCGCGGGGTGCGTCTGATCAAGCGAATGTCGGTGCAGAACATCAGCCACCAAGGTCATGTGATCACCGCGCAGCAGACCTGGCAACCGGACGCGGTGATTTGCGCCGTCCCCTGGCATCAACTGACAAACCTGTGTGACGACGATTCACTGTGTTACGCAAGCGGAAATCAGAATGCCTCGGCGGAGCGACTGTCACCGAAACAGTTTCCAACCTCGGCAATCAGTGGCATTCACCTGTGGTTTGATCAACCGATCACCGAATTGGATCATGCGATCTTGGTCGGCACTCAGTCCCAATGGCTGTTTCGTGATCCGACCAATCAAAATCCGTCTGCCGATGGCGAGCACTATTACCAAGTCGTGATCAGCGCCTCAACAGCGTTGCGGGGGGCAGACCAGCAGCAGCTAACAGAGACCATTTTGGCAGAATTAGCCACCATGTTTCCCCAGACGAAACAAGCGCGATTGCTGCGTCATCGCCTGGTCACCGACCCCAAGAGTGTGTACGCGTTGACCTCGCAGGTCGACCAGTCTCGACCACAAACCCGCACACGCAACGAGCGTTTATTCTTAGCTGGTGATTGGGTGCAAACAGGTTGGCCAGCGACGATGGAAAGCGCGGTGATCAGCGGCCGGCAAGCAGCCCAAGCTTGCCTGGAGAGCTTGGCCAAAAAGAAAGCGACCTCATCACGCACGATGAAGTCGCTTGTCGTTCCTCAGCAACAGCCCAAACTTCTTTCTCGACTGCTGATTCGCTCCTGATCGCGAGCCGTTACAACTTCTTAATCACGTCGGCGATGGTTGCGGGATCGGCTTTGGCTTTGACCGCGTCGTCTTTATGAACGACCTTTCCGTTGCGATCAATGACAAAGGTCCAACGTTTCGCGGTGGCAGTGCGCAGCAATTCCGTTGCGCTGCCGTCAATCACTTTCTTGACGACTTTGTCGCCCAGGTTCACTGGGACGCCAAACGCGTTGGCAACTTTGCCATCACCATCGGCCAGCAACGTAAAGTTCAGCTGATGAGCTTTCTTAAAGATCTGATGGTTTTCGACAGAGTCACCACTGACACCGATCACTTCGACACCTGCGGAGGCCAACGATTCCATCTTGTCCCGATAGCCGCAGGCTTGCGCCGTACAGCCGCCGGTCATGTCGGCCGGATAGAAGTAAACCACCAGGATCTTTTTGCCGACATGGTCACTGGACTTCCAGAGTTTGCCGTGATCGTCCTTGGCTTCAAACTTCGGCGCGTCATCGCCAACATCAATCGCATGCGAGGGCGCGGAACCTACAAACAGAATCGATAACGAAGCGATCAGGCCAGTAAACAACTTCAGTCGCATGACAGAGTCCTTGATTGGTGGGAGGCAAAAGGTGGGAAGGAAGCTTGATTGTAATCCCTCACTCAGATCGAAACCCGACCGGTTGGCAACTCAGCCGTTTTACTTTCCTTTTTTGGGTCGGCGACCGCGCGGCAACGGTTCCGGATAGGTCGCCAAAATGGCTTGAAGACGCTGTAAAACATCAGGAGATTGACCCGCCACGTTCACCTGTTCGACTTGGGAATCCTGGTAGTCGTACAACTCGTACTCGGCTTCCTGGTCGCTTTGTCCGGCCCGTTTCCACTGGACCAGACGATAGCGATCGGTCCGTATCGCGCGCCCCATCATTTGTTTAGGGTAGGCATGGAAGGCGTGATCGCGAACTCGCTGACCAGGATCCTTCAGCACCGGCACCAGTGAGACGCCGTCGATCGGCTGCGGCCCCGTTGGCGCGGGCAAGCCAGCCAACTCTGCTAACGTCGGAAACAGGTCAACACTTTCTGCCAACTGGCCGGTTGCCAGTCCTGGAGAGGTGATTCCCGGAGCCACAATCAGAATCGGAATTCGATTGGCCTGTTCATAGTTAGTGTGTTTTGTCCAGACACCTAAATCACCAAGATGAAACCCGTGATCGCCCCACAGAACAACGATGGTGTTGTCAGCCAGGTCGAATCGATCGAGCGCCTGGATCACCTGACCAATCTGAGCATCCACATAGGCGGTGCTGGCGTAGTAACCATGGATAAGATTGCGTTTCAATTCGATGGGATAGTTCTCGTGAACCTTTTCCGGGACGGGGCTGTAATTGGCAATTTCGCCACCACGCTTGTGTGCGACGGCAGGCGACTTAGCAGGCAACTTCTCTGTTTCTGGTAGCGGCAACGCCTGTGGATCAAAGAGGTCCCAGTACTTCTTGGGTGCACTAAACGGCAAGTGTGGCCGAGCAAATCCTGCCGCGATAAAAAACGGAGTCCCTTCTTCGTCACGGCGTTTCTTGGCAGCCATCAAACGATGAATCGTCTCCCTGGCAACTCGCCCATCAGCGTAGGCTTGATCCGGCACATCGGGTGATTCATAAGCCGCTCCACGAGGCAAGGACTTGATTCGATCCAACTGTTGGTTGGTAAAGAAAGCCTCTTCGCGAGTTAACTTGCCACCTTCTGTGCTGGCCGGATCAGCGTACTCGATCACCTTCTCTTTGAAGTGTTCAACGGAAAATGATTCGGGGTCGCCATGATTGCCATGTCCAATGTGAAACACTTTGCCCAGCGATTCCGTCCGATACCCATGGGCAGCAAAATGCTGGGGCATCGTGACCGCCTGTGGAAGGATTCGCCGTAACTGGCTACCAAGCCCATACAGTCCGGTGCTGGTTGAGTGTGACCCCAACATCAGAGTGAACCGCGACGGAGCACAAACCGCCTGATTGCAGTAAGCCCGATCGAATCGCATGCCGCGCCGTGCAAGCTGGTCCAAGTTTGGGGTCTTGGCATGCGGGTCTCCATAACATCCCATCGCTGGCTTCAGATCATCCACCAACAGCAGTAAAACATTGGGACGAGCAACGCTTGCCGAATCCGCATCGGGCTGCTGCGCCGCACCGACGGTGACAAAACAAAACGTGTAGCAAAAGGCAAAGAATGGAAACGAACGCTGGTTTAAACCACTTAGCATTGAATCGCTTGGTCAAAAGAATACGAACAGCATGATGCTCGACAGCCACCCGAACGTCCGTTTTTGCGTCCCGGCCGACTGTCCGTGAACCCTCATTACACTCGATCGACCGCCGCTGTGCTAGGCAATTCCTGTTCATCCGAAGAAGAGATTTTGTCAGCAGCCAGCGCATTCGTTCCGATCTGCCAGTCAGGCGAGGCGAGCCGCCTGGGGCCTGTCGACGCGGCGTCTGGACTTGGCTCCCGTCTGGACTTGGCTCCCGTCTGGACTTGGCTCCCGTCTGGACTTGGCTCCCGTCTCACACTGGCCTGTTCGGCCGTGATGAATCCAGGCGGTTGCAAGCGGCAGGCTGCCGCTGCTCCGGGCGCCACCTTGGCGTTGAATCTGACTACAATGTCGGGCCCGTGTCTCTGCTGCTGCTTCATTTCACTTGGATTCGATTCATGTCATTGCGTTTGCTGGCCTCGGCGCTGAGCGTGCTGTTCCTCTTGCTGACCACGTCACCTTTCACGATCGCTGATCCGCCGACTGGCAAGTCCGATCAACGCATGAATGTGTTGATGATCTGCGTGGATGACCTGCGTCCTGAGCTGAACTGCTTTGGCAAGAGCTACATTCACTCACCGAACATTGACCGATTGGCAGCATCGGGGCGGGCCTTCACACGACACTATGTGCAATCACCGACCTGTGGCGCGTCACGCTATGCGTTGCTGACGGGCACTTATGGTGGATCAAACAACGACGCCTTGTTTCGTCGCGCCGCCCAAATGGACAACGGCACGGACATCACTCCCAGCATGCCGGCGTGGTTTCGCAACAATGGCTACACCACGGTGTCAGTTGGCAAGGTCTCGCACCATCCTGGTGGCCGTGGTGGAGCGGACTGGGATGACGACACCAAGATCGAGATGCCCGAGTCGTGGGATCGGCATCTGCTACCCAGTGGTGATTGGCAGCACCCGCGTGGGGTGATGCATGGCTTGGCTAACGGCGAGATTCGCAAGAACGCCAAAGACATGGACGTCTATCAATCCACCGAAGGCCCGGACGAAATCTATCCCGATGGCCTGATTGTCAACGAGGCACTGGAGCAACTTGACCAATTGTCAGCCGACAAACAAAAGCCCTTCCTGTTGGCCGTTGGCATCATCCGTCCGCACCTTCCCTTTGGCGCACCTGCCAAATACATGCAGCACTATCAGGATGTGAAACTGCCAGCGATCGAACATCCGGCAAAGCCGACGGGCAAAACCACCTGGCACGGATCAGGCGAGTTCATGAAATACAATCGCTGGGGGCGAAATCCAAATACCGATGCAGAATTCGCTGACTTAGTACGCCGCCACTACGCAGCCTGTGTCACGTATGCAGACGCACAGGTTGGCAGATTGCTGGATCGATTAAAAGCCAATGGGCAAGCGGAACGAACCATCATTGTGCTATGGGGTGACCATGGCTGGAACCTGGGTGAACACGCCATTTGGGGCAAGCACTGCCTGTTCGAAGAATCGCTACGCTCGCCGCTAATCATCCATCACCCAACCATGAAAGGCAAAGGCAAACCCAGCGACGCAGTGGTTGAAACCATTGACATTTTCCCCACGCTCTGCGATCTGGCTGAACTGCCCGAGCCCAAGTTTGCGCACGGCATGTCGCTGACTCCGTGGTTGCAATCACCACAGAAACCGGGCTTTACCGCCATTGCTTATCGCAACAATGCGAAAACCATCCGCAGCGACACCCATCGAATGATTGCTCATCAAAACGGTCATGTGGAACTTTATGATCACCGCAGCGAAGCCGGTGAAACGAACAACATTGCGAAGAACAATCCTGCGCTCGTCAACCTGCTGAAGAAAGAACTGGCACGTCGCTTGGAATATCCGCGGGGAAAAAAGAAGCCCAGTCCCAAAGCGTTTTCCTGGGTCAATCCTTTGCCAGCGAGCGCTCATCCACAGCTCCAACATCACACCTTCCCCAGCAAACTTGTCGGCAAAGACGTTGGCTACGTAACGCTGCTGCCCGAGAACTACGACCAGTCCAATCAGCGATATCCGGTGGTTTACTACCTACACGGTGGCCGCCCGGGCGGAGAAACCAAGAGCATCAAACTTGCCGATCATCTGGTCCGGCTGAGTCAAGAAAACCAGTTACCGCCGATGATCTATGTGTTTGTCAACGGTGGCCCGGTCAGCCATTACAACGTCCCCGATCAAATTGGCAAAGCGGGTGCCCCGCAAGCGTTGGGAGCGGACGTGTTTATCAAAGAGTTGATTCCACACATCGACAAGAATTTCCGCACGATCGCCGACCGAAAAGCGCGCGGACTGGAAGGATTTTCGCAAGGCGGTCGAGGCACCATGCGTCTCTCACTGCGTTACCCGGAGCTCTTCTCCAGCGTTGCCGCTGGTGGCGGGGGCTATGAAACAGAACACAACATCAGCCTTTCACCCGATGGAGCCGAATCGCCCCATCTGAAATTCGCAATCGGGGACAACACCTGGGATCTCGCTCGATCCTATGCCAAGCAGGCCAACGCTCCCAAAATCAACTTGATGATTTACGTTGGCACCAAAGGGTTCAACTATCAGAACAACTTGCAGTACATGAAATTTCTGAAAGAGCAAGGCATCGAACATCACGCCCTGGTTGTTCCTGAAGTGCCGCACAGTGCGACAGGCATCTACGAGAAACAGGGCTTAAAGATCATGAAGTTTCATGCGGAGAACTTTTCAGCCGCTCCTTAGCGACAAAAATTCTCGATCAGCCCCACCCCTTTGATTCCCAGTTGTTGCAACATCTGCGCAGCGGTTGCAACGTCTTGATCTTGGGTCTGCCGTTGATCTTTGACCATGAAGCACGAGTCCAGGGACGTCGCCAAACGACGTGTGACGGGTGATGCAATCGGCCCAGCATCGAACAACACTAGGTCAAACTTGCCACGCAAGCTTTCGACCAACTGATCGACTTCCAGAGGAGTGACGGGATCTCGCTGCGGGTGATTGGCTTCATCGAGCAACGGGATCAATGTAAAGCGATCTTGGATCGATGCAATCGCCACTTCCTCCAGGGGTTCACCACTGCGAAGCGCATCTAACCAATCTGACTCGATATCCAAACGCAAAGCGTCCACCAAGTGTGGGTTCCCCGTGTCGGCATCGACCAAGGCAATACGCAGCTCATTGGCGGCGGCGGCCAAGACGGTTCCGATGGCGATCGTGGACCGCCCTTCCCCGCGATTGACGCTCGTGATCAGGGCACTCTTGAGCCCATTTTCAACCGCCGCACCCAGCTTTTGTGCGAGTGACTGAAAGAAAGTCGGATCGAGAAAGGTGTCAATGGCTGAACGTGGAATATCAAACGCATCCACTTCCCAGCCAGCTCCGGCCCACTTTGATTCCACCAACACGGGCTCTGACGCCTGCGTGGCGGATTCCTGCGTGGCGGATTCCTGCGTGGGGCTCTCCAACTGCCCGTCGGTCACAGGTTGATCGGCAACGGTGTCGGTCGTTTCGAGAGCCGACGGCAGTTCACTGGAGTCAACTGAATCGGCTTGTTGGTCCGCTGGAGCGGCTTGAACTTCGTGAGTGTCCGATGGCGTCGGCTCGACTGCCGCATCCAGTGGCTCCATCGTCACACTGTCGATGCGAAGGACTTGATCCGACGTCTCGCTAACCCAAACTTCACCGCTTGGGCTGGGTTGAGACGGATCGACCACCGGCTCCAGGTGCGGACGAATCTCCGTTGGATTCATGGTATCAATCACGAAGATTGAATCATCGTGCGCGCCAGCATAAAGGTTGGCGACATCGATCACTGCTGGCTCCGGCTTGTGAACCGCTTGCGCGTCCTCCGATGCAGGTGCTTCCTGCTCTGGCTGAACGTCTGGTTTTGCTGCAGCCGGCGCTGATTCTGTTTCGACCGGTGTGGGGGCGGGTGATTCGATGGTCCACTCAACCTGCGCCGACTCTTGATTGGCGATCACGATCGGATTGTCTTCTGACGCGGCTGCCTTGGCTGGACTAGCAGATGGCCGACGACGAGCGTAGGCGCCGATAAACGACTGCTTGGTATTCATAATGTCTTAGTCAGTGAAGTCGATTGGGAAGAAGCGTGTTGCAAATCGAGTCGCTTAACGTTGTTCGATCGTACGACGAAGAAAATCTTCAATCCCATTGGGTGTCGTGCTGTAACGGATTCCTGAATGACTGGAAGGCGAAACTTCGGCGGGACCAGCATAGGATGAAAGCGTTGAACTGTGGCCGGCAGTGCTCACCGAAGGATCCACCAGGCCGGTCTCGTTGCCTGGGCTGGAACTCATGATGGCTCCGGCGGGAACAACGTAGCTTGCATCAGGATTTCCATTGGCGGGTGCGGTTGCTGGCTGAAAAACAGATTGATGTCCGAGGATTTCCTGAGGTTTAACGCTGACGCGCTCTTGCCTTGTCAAGGGTGACTCAGTCGCTGGTGCTGGTCCAGGAACGTCTTGCTGAGCCATCACGTCGGGCTGTTGACCTATTGCTTCGGTGGGAATACCCATGGTTGCAGGCAAGTCATTGATGTCGTTGGTTTCCTTCGGATCCAAGGAGACGCTTGCGTTGTCAGGTTGATCGCCATCGTGAGACGAATTCATGATGCCGTTGCGTCCAAAAATGAATGCACAGGGAATCAAGATTAAAAACACGGCTGCTAACATCACGTTGGTCGACGCTCTTCCGGATGAGCCACTGGGACCTTTGTTGGTCAACCATCGCTTGACAGTTGCCAGCACTGGCGTTTCAGCCTGGTGACCAGAAGTGACTGCGGCAGGCGTTTCGCGGACCTGTTGGTCGGAGTTCGTGTTGCTTGCGGATTGGCTGGCATTATCGGCCGCCTCAACATCACGTCGGCTGACTGGCGAATCCACTCGCTGTTCATCCCAGAGCCGGGAGGCCGAGTCAAAGCCTCGATCGGAGCCATCTTCGTCAGCTTGCTCTTGCCGCGAGACCGCCGTGCGATCCCATGGCGGTGCTGAATCCGCCGCAGGCATCTGGGCAAAGGCGCGATCCACCGAGGGCACATCCGGCTCAGCGGATTGCTCGGTTGTGCTTTGAGCTTGCTCGGCAACCTGTTTGGCATTGGCGACATGCGACTGCGGTGCATTGTGCCCGTTATCGTAACGGTGCTGCAGCGCTGCAATCGAAC
Source organism: Stieleria bergensis (assembly GCA_007745635.1). Lineage (GTDB taxonomy): Bacteria > Planctomycetota > Planctomycetia > Pirellulales > Pirellulaceae > Stieleria > Stieleria bergensis. Next base: position 890,648 of record CP036272.1, on the reverse strand, counting down.
CAGGCACGAGTCCCGAACCGGGCACGGGTTCCGACATTGGCCGAGCGATCGATTGAGCAGACCGATCGGGCAACTGAAACAAGGTTGGTGGGAAGCTACCAACCCGAGGCCCTTGCGAAGCCGCTGCGTTGACAGCAGGCGGGGCTGGGTTCACGGCAGGCGGAGCTGGGCCATCGGCAACTCTGCCGGCTTCCTGCGTCAAGGCCTGTGAGGGACGACCAAGTTGCCCAACACGAGGCGATGCCGTTGAATGGCGAACTTCTTGGTTTTGGGGCGAACGTTTCGTTGCTGTAGCGCTGTCGTATTGCTGTTCCATCAGTGCAATTCCAGGACATTCAATCCGTCAAAGGAGGAGCAGTCTTCAGGTGAGGCATCATGCGCCACCCTCGGATTCCCGTGGAAAACCGCCGTGTTCTCCCGAAAATCGGCTGCAAAAGGCGACCTTGGTCTGACGCGGCGAACGAGCGCACCTCTGGCGGACCGTCCCGTTACGGGATGAATCACGCGGAAGCGATGCGAGGGCTGTCCAGTTTGTTAACAGCCCCGGCGGTTGCGGTTGACCTAAATCGGCGGTTTTGGAATAGCTAATTTCAACCCACTAAGACAAGGCGGAAAACACTCAATTTTGATCTTACGCTTCACTTTTCATCCGCTGCTGCCCACGCCATGCTCAGCGAGGCAATCCAGCCAACGATCCATTTTCCCAGTATGGCTTGAGGATTTCCTGGAATCGGCGACAATAAAAGCTACCTAAACAACTCACTTCTACGTGCTTCACCATGCTTCAGCCCAATCCCACCGTCAGTCATCTTCCCGAACTGGTACGCGAGCGAATCCTTCTGCTCGATGGCGCCATGGGCACAATGATTCAGCGTCTAAAGTTGGATGAGGCGGCCGTCCGCGGCGAACGATTTTCCGGGCATCACAAAGACTTAAAGAACTTCTCTGATATCCTCTGCCTGACCCATCCTGAAAAAATCACGGCAATTCACAGCGCTTACTACGAAGCCGGTTCGGACATTGTCGAGACCAACTCCTTTGGTGCCTCACCGCTTGGCATGGTGGAGTTTGCTCTTCCCAATGAATTGGTCAAAGAGATCAACTACGCTGCGGTGGCCTGTGCTCGAAAAGCGGCCGATGAGTGGACCGAGCGGACGCCCGAGAAACCGCGATTTGTGGCAGGTTCCATTGGCCCCACAACGATGCAGCTTGCGATCAGCACCAATGTCGATGATGCGGCTTGGCGTCCGACCACCTTCACAGCGCTGCGGGACAGTTACCGGGCTCAGGTCGAAGCATTGGTCGACGGCGGAGTTGACATCCTGCTCCCAGAAACCGCCATCGACACGCTGAACTTAAAAGCGTGCCTGTTCGCGATCGAGGATTTCTTTAACGCCGGCGGCCGTCAGGTTCCCGTCATGATCAGCGGTACCTTTGGTGACGGTGGACGGACGTTCGTCAGTGGACAATCCGTCGAGGCCTTTTTTACCGCAATTGAGCATTTCCCCATGTTCTCTGTGGGCATGAACTGCGCCCTGGGCCCCGACGTCATGCGGCCACACATTGAACAATTGGCCAATGCCACGCCCTGCCCGGTGAGTTGCCACCCCAACGCAGGACTGCCCAATGAAATGGGACAGTTTGATCTAGGTCCCAAAGCGATGGCGGACATCGTTGGCGAATACGCTGACAACGGCTGGGTGAATATTCTCGGTGGCTGCTGCGGCACAACGCCGGACCACATTCGCGCCATCGCAGAGCGGATTGAAGGCAAAAAGCCCAAACAGGAAACCCCAGGCCCTGTCTACACTCGGCTGTCGGGCCAACTGCCCATGGTCATGCGCCCGGAAGTCCCCTTCACGATGATCGGCGAACGCACCAACGTTACCGGAAGTCGCAAGTTCGCTCGTTTGATTCGTGAAAAAGACTACGAAACCGCCGTCGAGATCGCGCGGCAACAAGTCGAAAACGGCGCCAACATCATCGACATTAACTTTGATGATGCGTTGCTTGATGGTGTTGAAGCAATGTCACGATTCCTGCGATTGATCTCCGGTGACGATGTCACCGCAGCGGTCCCTGTCATGATCGACAGCAGTCGTTGGGAAATCATCGAAGCCGGCCTGCAGAACGTACAGGGCAAAGCGATCGTGAACTCGATCTCACTGAAGGACGGCGAAGAAGCCTTCCTGAAACGCGCTCATCTGGTCCGTCAGTATGGTGCCGCCGCCGTGGTCATGGCCTTTGACGAAGTCGGCCAAGCGGCAACAGAAGACGAGAAAGTGCGGATTTGCAAGCGAGCTTATGACCTGCTTGTCAACAAAGTCAACTTCCCGCCCGAAGACATTATCTTTGACCCCAATATTTTGACGGTCGCCACCGGCATCGAAGAACACAACAACTATGCCGTTGACTTCATCGAAGCCGTCCGTCGAATCAAGAAAGAATGCCCCGGTGCGAAGGCAAGTGGCGGCGTCAGCAATATCAGTTTCTCGTTCCGTGGCAACGACCGCGTGCGTGAAGCGATCCACAGCGCATTCCTCTTCCACGCCATCGAGGCTGGCCTCGACATGGGCATTGTCAACGCTGGACAATTGGAAGTTTACGAAGAGATCCCCAAGGACCTCTTGGAACGCGTCGAAGACGTGCTGCTCAATCGCCGCGACGACGCAACCGATCGATTGTTGGAAATCGCGGAATCCGTCAAAGGCACCGGCGGCAAGAAAGCGGCCGAAAACCTTGAGTGGCGCGATGCTCCCGTTTCTGACCGCATCAAATATGCGTTGATTAAAGGCATCGATAAGTTCATCCAAGAGGATGCTGAAGAAGCTCGCCAAAGCGTGGAGCGATGCCTCGAAGTCATCGAAGGCCCATTGATGTCCGGCATGCAAGTTGTCGGCGACCTGTTTGGGGAAGGCAAAATGTTCTTGCCCCAAGTCGTCAAATCCGCCCGCGTGATGAAAAAGGCCGTCAATTACCTTGAACCATTCATGGAACAAGAAAAACGTGACGCTGGACTCGAAGGCTCTTCGTCACGTGGCAAGTTTCTGATCGCGACCGTCAAAGGAGACGTGCACGACATCGGCAAAAACATTGTCGGCGTGGTGCTGCAATGCAATAACTTTGAAGTCATCGACCTGGGAGTGATGGTCAGCTACGAAGAGATCCTCAAACAAGCCGTTCAACACGGCGTGGACATGATTGGACTCTCGGGCCTCATCACCCCTAGCCTTGACGAAATGATCACCGTTGCTCGCGAAATGGAACGAGCAGGCATGCAGATTCCATTGCTGATCGGTGGGGCGACGACAAGCGCTAAACACACTGCGGTAAAGATCGCACCGTCGTATCAATCACCGGTTGTCCACGTGCACGATGCCAGCCGCAGTGTCGGGGTGGTCGAAAGCTTGCTAAGCGATGAACTGCGACCCGACTTCGTCAGCGAGAATCTCAAGCTGCAATCCGATCTTGTTGCCAGCTATCAGCAACGTGAGCAAACTCTGGTGCCATACAAACAGGCGCTCGAGCAACGCTTTGCAACCGACTGGGCAAACGTTCAGATCGATACACCTGCGTTCACAGGTGCACGTGTCCTGAGTGACATTTCGATCGAAACCCTTCGCCCATATATCGACTGGTCCCCCTTCTTCATGACCTGGGAATTGAAGGGCAAGTATCCCAAGATCTTTGATGACCCAAGACTTGGCGAACAAGCCAAGACGACGTTTGACGATGCCAATCACTTGCTGGACAAACTGGCCGCAGAAAAGCTGATTCAGACTCGCGCTGTTTACGGATTCTATCCGGCTGCCAGCGTGGACGATGACGTGATTCTCTACACCGATGAAAATCGCAACGAAGAACTGACCCGGTTCCATTTCTTGCGCCAGCAATGGCAGCGGAAAGGACAGACGGAATTCCGTAGCCTAGCAGATTACATCGCGCCGCTCGACAGCGGACGCCAGGACTATCTGGGCGCCTTTGTCGTCACCACAGGTATCGGAGCGCACGAACTGGCTGACAACTACAAGGCTGCTGGCGATGATTACAACGCCATCATGGTGCAGGCCGTCGCCGACCGCTTGGCAGAAGCCTTTGCCGAATACCTGCACAAGCAAGCCCGCCAGGACTGGGGCTTTGGCGCAACAGAAGGGCTTAGCAACGAAGAACTAATCAAAGAGAAATATCGTGGCATCCGGCCCGCCGCAGGCTACCCAGCTTGCCCCGATCACACAGAGAAACAAACTCTGTTTGATCTGCTCGATGCGACGAACCAAACCACCGTCGAATTGACCAGTTCGTTTGCCATGATGCCGGGCGCCTCGGTCAGTGGCCTGTACTTTGCGCACCCCGAGGCGCGATACTTTGCCGTGGATCGAATCACCAAAGAACAGGTCGAAGACTATTCCAAGCGAAAAGGTCAAGCACTGACTGACACCGAACGCTGGCTGACTCCCAATCTGGCTTATCAGCCACAGTAGTTCGTGCAAAGGGCTAGCCGTTTGCGGATTTAGCGACTGCGATGGTCATCCAGACACTCTCCAGCGTGTGCCCACAAGGACACAGCGTGCCCATGCGGACAGTCCCCAGAGGCTTGATCGGTGAATTCGATAAATTGGTTTCACTGATCGAATGATACCGCCATTGGGCAGCGCGCAATTTCGTACACTGGCAGCTGTTCCTCATTCTGGCGAGCTGGACCAGCAAGACTGTAAGTACAGCCTCTCGATCCGTCGCCACAGTAAAAAAGGCATGTCATATGAGTAGTTTGTTTGAGCGCATTGGTGGCAAACCAGCTGTTGAAGCAGCAGTCGACTTGTTCTACGAAAAGGTCTTGGCCGACAATCGCATCAAACACTTCTTTGAAGGTGTTGATATGAAGCGTCAAGCCAACCACCAAAAGATGTTCCTGACCTACGCCTTTGGTGGCGCACCAAACTATCCCGGCAAATCGATGCGACAGGCCCACCAACGCTTGGTTGATGACCTGGGCCTAACGGACGAACACTTCGATGCCGTGATTGAGAACCTGGGTGCCACGCTCAAGGAACTTGGCGTCGCCGATGATCGGATCGGTGAAGCCGCAGCCATCGCGGAATCGACTCGCAACGACGTGCTGTGCCGGTAGTCGTCAGTTAACCCAATCCAGCCGCTGGCATGAAACGCTAGCGGCAGGTTGTGCTTTGGCACGACGTGCCAGCGGTGGGCGACCTGATGATTGATGTTGTGTTCAGGCAGACCGGCGGTGAACGCCAACACCGCGATTCGACCCGCTGGAGCACATTAAATGACTGCGTTTAGGGCAAGGACTTTTCATCAGGCTTGGCCACGGCAGCCTGTGAGAGAAACTCGATTAAATCCGCCATCCCCTGTGGTGTAATCGATGCCTCAAAACCTTCTGGCATGATCGAACGCTGCGTGTTCTTGATGCGTTCAATTTGATCGTTTGCGATGACATGCCTCTGGCCTTCTCCGACGGTCAATGTCAGGCTGTTCGCCGTCTCGGAAACAATCATGCCGCTGATCACCCGCCCGTCAATCGTCAACACGTTGTACTGCAGGTACTGTGGGTTCACTTCCCGATTCGGATCCATCACATTGACCAGGATCGAGTCCGCTCCGCGCGTCACGGCGGCAAACAGGTTCGGGCCGATGGCATGCCCCGATTCACCGAGCTGATGACAGGCAGCACACTGTTTCTGAAAGACCACACGGCCGCGATCATGATCACCCGTTAGATCTGCAATCACTTGATAACGCTGCACAACGGCCTCACGTGATGCTTCACGCTTCTGCTGAAAAATTGCTTTTGCACGCCTGGCCAGCCCGGCATCGCGATGACCAACCAGTGCCGCGTGCGAGGCCAGCGGTACATCCGAATGATCAATTTGATTGCCTTCGATTGCCGTGAGCAAGGCATCGACGCGCGTTGCATCAGCCAGCAACCAACCGATCGCTCGACGCCGTACAGCGGGACTCCACGACGGCCAACGCTGCAACAGGACGTGCTGAGCATCATCGGCGGGCAATTTTTTGATTGCGTCAATCAAAGCGATTTCCAGCTCAATCGGTTCCGGACGCTGCAACAGACGAACAAACCGATCGGCAATCCGTTCGCGGCTTGAACGCAAGTTGCTCAACCGCTGGACGGCCTGGACTCGAACGCGACTCTCTGACGACTGATCCTCTGCGACTGCCAACGCCAGTTGGACCAGCGAGTCGATTCGCTGCTGAGTTTGATCCGCCAGCGACTGACTCACTTGCGGCGACAAGCGTTGCAGACTTTCCAACAACGCCAAGTCAGGATCGCCAGCGAGCAAACTCTGCAAGACCGACGTTGCCTGCGGCAAACTCAATGTTTCGCGGTCCGCACTGGCAACCAATTGATTGACCAAATCAGCTGGCAAAGGCGTCTGCGCCCCCTCCATCATCGCAATCAATAACGGTGCCGCCTGCCCGGCGGCCGAACTGAGGACGGCTGCCTGGATCCACCGATCACGCGGTGTTTGCAGCAAGATCTGGGCCAGGTAGTCCGCCCGTTTTTGGAACGACCACTGGCCCAGTGAAAAGGCCAGTTGATAACGCAATTCCAAGGAGGGATGGTTCAGCAACGCAGCGACCGCAGCTTCCAACCTGGGGAACTCAGGCTGTGACTCGGCACACCGAAGTGCGTGCCGAATGACGTTCGGATCGGCATCACCTAGCGCCGTGAACAGATCTTCAGCGTCCAGCGAAGCGAGCCCCTGCAGCGCGTACATTGCATGCATGCGTCCCAGTGCGGAAGGCGAGGTTCGCAGCAAGTGCTTCAGTTCTGGCACTGCGGAATCATCCTGACGTTGAAACAGCAACCGCGCTGCCGTTTCTCGATGCCAAGCATTTGAGTGTGCTAACAACTGCACCAACTCTGGTGTGCTGGCGAGCATCAGATTTGGCGTGACACGATGTTTGTAGCCGTTGGGTACGATGCGATAGATCCGCCCTCGGTCTCGCCCAGCATTCAGATCCAAGTGGCGTTTGATCTCGGGCGGCAAACTCTTGGGATGCTCAATCACTTCGCGATAGACATCGACAACCGTCAAAGCACCATCAGGGCCACAGGCAAACTGCGCCGGGCGAAACCAAATGTCGCGGCTGGCAACCAATTCAGAACCCTTGTCCATCCGCGAACCAGAAAACGGGACACCAACTTGCGTCATCAACTTACGATGAATCAATTGACTGCCCACGTCACCAACAATGGCTTGGCCTTTGGTCGCTTGCGGCCACGCGTCCCCACGATAGATCGTGACCCCGGTCGCACCAGTGAAATAGCCTGTCGCTCGACCTCCCCCTTCAACCGGTCCACCAACCAAGCCCGCCACCCGCAAACGGGTTCGCACTTTCCGCCAAGGCTCAACGGGACTGATGCGATACACCTCCGCCTGTGGCCCGTCGGTGGCAATCGACAGACGAGACGGCGGCGCCTGGTTGGTCGTGCCACGGCGAAAGTACCGCTTCTCATACATCACTTGCTGCAGATGGTCACTATTACTTGAAACGAACTTGCGTCCCCAGTCGTCGAAACACATGCCATGCTGTGCGCCGCCGCTGGTTCGTTCGAAGGAACCATCACGAGGATCGAACGCCAAGTCATGCCCACGCACATCAACGGCTGTGCTGATGTGATCATTGAACCGCCGAACTCGTCCACCGGCGGTTCCGCACGCCAAGTGAATTCGGTGATCCAGGCCCCAACGGAAACTGTTGACCAAGCCTTGAACATTGGACGTGGAAAACCCCGTCAGCACCGTTGTCTGCCGATCAGCGACGCCGTCACCATCGGTGTCTTGGAAGTAGTAAACATGGGGTGCGTCGGCGACAAACAACCCGCCATCGTAAGGAAAGATCGCCGTCGGCCACAGCAACTGATCGGCAAAGACGGTTTTGGAATCGTAAATTCCGTCGTCATCGGTATCGACTAAGCGTGACACGCGTGAGAGCTTTTCATCCCGATGCTCGCTATAGCCGCGCATCTCGCAGACGAACATGGCTCCCTCCGCATCCCACTGAACTTCAACGGGTGTCGCGATCAACGGCTCGCTGGCGATCAATTGAATCTGGTAGCCCTCCGCAACTTGAAAGTCAGCCGCGGTTTGTGACGGATCCGTCGGCATGATTCGCGGCAATTGGCTCGCAAAATCATCCCCTGCAGCGTGGGCTGCCAGCAGAATCAACAAGACTGCGATGCAATGAATCCGAAACACAACCATTCTCCAACTCTTCACAAGCTCGCTCAATGTTTCATCTCAACTGATTTGCAGGCTTACTTTTCTGGTGCCTTGACATCCAACAGTGTCTCAATCGCACCGATCAAGATGGCTTCACTTTTAGGCGAGACGCGTGAGGCACGTGCACTGGTCTCGTAACCGCCCTGGGAGTAAGCAATCTCTGTCCCAATATATCCCGGACCATAATCCCCGTACGCAGCCAGGGTGACGTTCAGGTCTGGACGCATCGCTTTGGCGGCCAGTTGAAACTCCACAAAGAGCTCACCAGGCAAATGCAGGATCCGAATGTCTCCGAGCTGCAAACAGCTGACATCGATCTTGTGTTCTTCCTGACAGCGTTTTAACCAAGCGAGGTCTGCAGGAGTGTTTGCGACAACGGCGGGAGTTGGATCGGACAACAATTCCAACAAGGCGTCCTTGTTCAAGTGTTCAGCAGCAGGCAGCGCCACGGCGACAGATTGCAAGTTCACCGCGTCTGCAGGCAGCGGCATCGGCTTTGCAGATTCCACTGCCTGTTGCATTGCAGAGGCCAGTCGCCCCGCCAAGACCAAACGATTCGCCTTGTTGCCGTCGTTGTACTTTCCCGCACCAATGTTTCCACCCGCACCATTGAAGTGCATGTGAAAGGTCTCCGGTGCATCTTCACCGCGAATGATTCTGGCCAGGCCAGGAAAGTCAGGGCTGGGGACTCCGGTGCGATAATAGCTTTGTGGGTGACAGGCATAGTACGTCAGGCTCGCCACCGGCTTGTCGCCAGCGTAAAAGACAACGGCGTTCAAATCGGGGTCAATGGTGCCCTCTGGAACGGCTCGTAGTTTGGGGTCTCGGCAAGTGGTGTAGCGAGTTGCGTAGACTTTGCCGTTGTCGTCCAGCAACCGGCGATTACTGGCGACTTGCTGGACTTCTGCGGTTCCGAAACCGATGTGAGTCACTTTCGTTGCCGAGCCAGCGGCTTGCCGAACGGCCTGTTCCAAGGAACCCAAAAACTGGCGTGCATAGGAATTGTCGAATGGGCCCAGGCTGGCCGAACCGACGTGGTTCAAGATCGCTTCGGCGGTGAAGTCACATCGCGGCGCATCATGCTGATGCAAGCAGTGCAATGCGACTCGCCCAGGATCGGTGCCAGCCGCCTCGGCCAGGACGTTTCGGAACGCATCATGAGCTTCGTTAGAGATTCCGATCCAATCCATGGCGCACAAGACAATCGGCTGACCGGCCCCCTGAATGACCAACCCCTTGCAACGCAAGCCAATTTCACCGTGTCTTCGCACAGGATCATAGGCCAGCGGAGCACCGACCGGTGGTGTGGCATCCAAGTCAAATGTGGCAATCCGGATCTCGGTGGCAATACTTTCGCCAGATTCCGGGGTTTGACTGGTGGGCTGTGCCTTTGAAGATGGCTGCTGCGCCGCGACTTGGCCAGCGGTCATCGCCACCGAGAGCACCGCCAAAATCGCGAGAGAAACCAGACTGAAAACCGAACGCCTGACCGCCTTCAGCGGGGTCACCGCTGCGACTGGCAACCGAGCGGTTGGACATTTGATGCGGGAGCGGGATTCATGGTGTTTCAACATCGAATTGCCTCTTCAATCGCGACTTGCGGAGTAAAAATCGATTAAACTGACGTTCTGATCGCGTTTACGTTAACAGCTTCCTGAGTGCAGTGGTTTGCGTCAGGAAGCTCCGGCCAAACATTTTCATTGAATAGAAATCACTCATTCCCCATCCACGGTAGGCAAACACATGACCGAAATGAACAACCCCAATCGTCGTCATTTCCTAAAAACAGCGTCGGCTGCTGCGGCAACGGGCGTCGCTGCGACATCGCTGACCGGACTGGGGTCGGTTGCCAGCGCTAAAGATGCGGCTGCACCCACAGCGGAAACACTTGTCAGCAAGCTGTATGGCACACTGTCAGAAGACCAAAAGTCGAAGGTTTGTTTTGCCTGGGATCATGCCGATCCTAAACGGGGACTCCTCCGCACCCGTGTCCAGAACAACTGGAACGTGACTCCCTTCGAGATCAACGGCAAGTTTTACAATGACGATCAGCGTGACCTGATCACATCGATCTTCGAATCCATCATTCATCCCGATTGGCACGATCGCTACTACCAGCAACTGGACGATGATGCCGGTGGTTTTGGCAACGAGCAGTCGTTGGCGATCTTTGGCAAGCCTGGCGATGGCAAATTTGAAATGGTTCTCACGGGACGCCACATGACGTTGCGTTGCGATGGCAACACGACCGATAACGTCGCCTTCGGTGGTCCGCTGTTCTATGGTCACGCTCCGGAATTCAACGAAGGCCACAAGCACACCGACAACGTGTTCTGGCACCAAGCCGTTGCTGCCAACAACGTGTACAAGATGCTAGACGGCAAGCAACAAAAACAAGCCTTGGTCGCCCGCACTCCACGTGAACAATCCGTCTCTTTCCGTGGCCAGAACGCAATCCCCGGATTGTCTGTCGCTGACATGTCTGCGGATCAAAAAGAAGAGATGCAAAAGACGCTCGGCCTGCTTGTCGAGATGTACCGCACCAGCGATCAAGCCGATGTGATGTCTTGCCTGAAAACACAAGGCGGACTCGATGCCTGCAGCCTGGCCTTCTACGGTGACAGTGACATGGGCAAGGACGGCGTTTGGGACAACTGGCGTCTCGAAGGCCCCTCGTTTGTCTGGCACTACCGCGGCAAGCCTCACGTGCACGTTTGGGTCAACGTCGCCGACGATCCAAGCGTCAAACTGAACGCCTAAGTGTGACCGAGGCATTTGCCAGAACAACCGTTACCGACCAAGCCAGTGCAGTCCCCTGCACTGGCTTGGTTCGTCTTATCCCATGGCTCGCTTTTCAATTCGCGACCTCCCTCACAACGACCGCCCAACGTTCAACATGCGTCTCGCTCCCCACATCACTGCTTTGCTGCTGACCTTCACTGCCTGCCTGGCTGGCCTTTTCAACCACCACGCTGCGGACGCAGAACAACCGCCGAACATCGTCTACATCATGTCAGACGAATTGGCCTATTACGAACTTTCTTTGATGGGCAATCCTTACATCAAAACACCCAACATCGATCGCTTTGCCGCCGAAGGCCTGCGATTCACCAATGCCTTGGCAGGCGCACCGGTTTGCGCTCCGTTAAGGTGCAATCTGATGACTGGCAAACATGCTAGTCACGCATCCGTGCGCGCCAATGGTGGTGGAACACCGCTGCGAGCCGAAGAGAAAACCATCGCCTCGCTGTTGAAGCCTGCTGGCTACGCCACGGGCGGATTCGGCAAATGGGGATGCGGTGGCCGCGATTCAACCGGAGTGCCGGAGAAACATGGCTTTGACACCTTTTTTGGCTATTACGATCAAGTCCACGCACATGGCTTTTATCCCGCGTACTTGATCGAAAACAGTGAAGAAGTGCCCCTGGCTGGCAACCACGGCAAACGCGACGGCGAAACCTATTCGCACTATCAGATCATGGATCGAGCGTTAGAGTTCATTCGCAACCATCAAGAGCAACCTTTCTTCTGCTACTTACCCATCACACCTCCACATGGTCGATACGACATTCCCGCTGATGATCCAGCTTGGGAACTCTATCGTGACGAACCATGGATCAAAGACCCTAAACTAGGCCAGGATGCGAAAAACTACGCAGCTATGGTCTCCATGGTCGATCGCAATGTTGGCGAAGTGGTTGCGTTGCTCAAAGAGTTAAACCTGGAAGACAACACCATCGTCTTCTTCGCCGGTGACAACGGTGGCCAAGATCGCTTCAAAAGCAAACAACATCCACGTGGCTTCTTTGGTCCAAACGTGAACCCCAAAAACGGCGTTGAATTCCGAGCCGGCAAGGGATCGCTGTACGATGGCGGTTTAAAGATCCCTTCGATGGTACGCTGGCCAGGAAAGATCGAACCTGGCACCGTCAGCGACTTGACGTTCTATCACCCCGACTTGCTGCCGACCATCGTTGAAATTGCTGGCGTCGAAAGCCCCCAGGATATCGACGGGATTTCGATCGTGCCCACTCTGCTTGGTGAACGCGCAGCAGGTCGTCAGCAAAGGCTGCATGATTACTTGTACTGGGAATTCCGCAACCAAGTCGCTGTACGGATCGGGAACATGAAAGGCATTCAGCCCAAGACGAACTCCAAATGGGAACTGTATGACTTGTCCGCTGATCCGTCGGAACGCGACAACCTTGCCGAACAACAGCCTCAACTGCTGGTCAAAATGCAAGCCATCGCCCAGGAGGCGCACCAGCCTGTTCAACCCGGCACCTACAGCGACCCTGATCAAAAACGCCACCAGCGAGACCGTCAAACCAAGAAATAGTGCATCTCGCTTGATCACCGTTCTGCTTGCCTTGGCAACTGCTCTGTCCGCAAACCCCGCATTTGCAGAACGGAATGGTTCGTAGACTGCGTGCTTGCACGGCAAGCTAGTTGCGTGGGTTGTTTTGGGGATTGGTGCGTGCAAGCACAGCACCCTACAGCTTGTTGGGCATTGGTGCGAAGCGTGACAGGCGTTCCTCTCAACAGCAATCCTGACCCGTGCAGCCGACTTCACCGCCCTTGGTCACACGTGGATGCCGCTGAGCCTGGGCACCTGTGCAGGCAAACGGCTTCGCATCTTCGGGATGAACGGGCTCGGCAGGCGAATGAGTCACGAAGTCCTGCGCATAAGGCGGGCTGCTGATCTTGTTGAAAGTCTTTCGGCACACGGCAGTGCGCACGCCGCGTCTAAATTCATGTCCATCGTCGTCGCGAACACTGCTATAGGGCCCACGATACATCACGGCATCGAAGTGTTCCCAACACGCTTCGTCAGGAAATTTGTAGGCGATCACCGTCGCAGACCGAAACTCGATGCCTTCAACGACCTGCCACGGCAGGGGCTGATACACAGGCATCTCGACACCTTGGAAACCTGCTTCAACAAAGGCATCAAGGAAGACTTTCTCTTGGAAAGCGCCACTGATGCAACCGCTCCACAGATAACCATCATTCTGCATTGCCGGTGGAACGTGCTCATCACTGACAATATCGCTGATCACGGCTCTGCCGCCGGGTTTGAGGACACGAAAGATCTCGCGAAACAACTGCTGCTTTTCATCCGCATCAACCAGGTTCAAAACACAGTTACTGACGACAACGTCAATTGAATTCGAAGCGATTAGCGGCGTCTGCTGGCGCATGTCGGCGACAAAACGCTCGTACCGCTGCAGGGCTTCTTCGCTATCGATTGGCGACTGCTGCAAGTACAGATCCAGGCGATCGCGATCCACTTGCAGATCCTGAATCCTGCCCTTCACAAAACGCAGGTTGTCAAAGCCAATTTGCTTGCTGACTTCAGCCTGGCTTCGGCGTGCCAAATCCAGCATCTCATCATTCATGTCCACGCCAATCACACTGCCCTGGGGACCGACAACTTGAGCAGCGATGAAACAGATTTTGCCACCGCCACAGCCAAGGTCCAGAACGGTTTCCCCGGCGCGAACCGACTTGGATGGATCACCACACCCATAGTCGCGGTCGATGACCTCCTGGGGAATGACCTTTAGATACTGTGGGTCATAATCGACTGGGCAGCACAACTCGGGTTCGCGCTGGGCGGCGGCATCCGAGTAACGCTCTCGAACAGCCGTTTCAGGATTGAGCTTAGACGATGGTTTGGGAACAGCATTCATAAATTCGTTCAAAGAGAAAAGGGACGCGAACGTTCATCAAGCCTGGTGCATGGTCACCCATATGGCTCCTGCGTCAGGTCAACGCTCCACCACAACTGCTGCCGGCACCGGCGGTGCAGCCATAACAGTGGTCCGCCACCGAAATCGGACGGTTGGCAAATGCGTCCAGGCTCTGGATGTCCCATACCGTGACTGCCTGGGAATCCTGAGCTGGCAATTGCGGTGGATGCAACTCAATCATCTGATTGAAATCACAGTCATAGATTTCGCCATTCCAGGCAATCGAAACTAAACTTCGACACATCACCGATCGGGCTGCGGCGGGATTGAAATTACTTTCCAGCAAGTTCATGTACTCAGGGAGTCGACCTCGCTTGGCCAAGAACGTGGCATAGCGTTTGATGGGCAGGTTCGTGATCGTCAGCAAGCGATTGAAACGAATGCCATAGTGTTCCCACAAATGATGCTGATAGTCCGCCTGGAGCTTCTCTTGGTCGGGCGGCAACGAAGGCCCCGTCGGATTGAAGACCAAATCCAGCGTCAGCTTCGATCCCCCCTGACCATAACCCAGTTCATTGAGCTGTCGCAGACCGGCAAGACTCTTTTGGAACACGCCATCACCGCGTTGCGAATCAACGTTGTCTTCCAAATAACAAGGCAACGAGGCCACGACATCAACGTGTTGGTCGGCCAAAAAAGGAGCCACCCACTCGTAACGGGGCTCCTGTAGAATCGTTAAGTTACAACGATCGATGACTCGCAAACCTTGGCGACGAAACGTCTCCACCAAGCCGCGAAAGTGTGGATTCATTTCCGGGGCACCACCGGTCAGATCGACGAGGCTCAAATCGTTTGCCCGAGACGCTAATTCAACAATCCGCTCAGCAGTCTTGGCGGACATGTTCTCCCGCGTCTTGGTTGGGCCGGCTTCAACATGACAGTGCGTGCACGTTTGGTTGCAAAGCTTGCCCAAATTGATCTGCAACTCGGTCACCGCATGACGCGTCAATTCAATGGAGTGTGCAGCCAAGCCATCGGCAAAGGGGCGCACCACACCGGTTGGTAAAGCGGCATCCAATACCGGCAAAAGCGTTCTATCGGTCAAGTTTACTGTCCGTTATTTTGAATGAATGCGGATTCTATCCGTAAGGATGCTCATTTCAGACGCTGTCCCGCCAGCCACCCTTATCGTATCGAGACTCACGTGCCTTTACATCACATTCAGCACTGGATCGCTGGACAAGCCGTCAAGTCAGCAGACAACGCAACCGCGTCCACCCAGCGTCCTGAGGACAATGAACCTTATGCGAAAGCCTGTGCCGCATCCACCTGCGAGGTCGAAGCCGCCGTGGCAGCTGCCCAGGACGCTGTAGAAAGCTTTCGGCAAACCTCACCCGATCAACGTGAATCGATTTTGCTAAACGCCGCGAAATTGATTCAACAGCGCAGCGATGCGATAACCGAAATCCTGATCGATGAAATCGGCTCCCCCATTAGCAAAGCCAAGTTAGAGATCGCAATCTCCATCGGGATTTTAAAAGCGCACGCGTCGCTGCCACGTCGAATGACAGGTCGCACCTACCCAGACGACCAAACCGGACGGCTCAGCTTTGCCAAACGCCAGCCATTGGGCGTTGTTGCTGGGATCACTCCCTTTAATGTCCCCTTGATCAAAGGCGTCAAGCATAGCAGCGTGGCGCTGGCCACTGGCAATCCGTTTGTATGGCTGCCTTCGCAACAGACTCCAGTCTTGGCCAACGCCTTGGCAGAAATCTATTCAGCAGCGGGGCTCCCTGAGGGCGCGTTGAACATGATCCACGGAGACGGGAAACAGATCGGTGATGCGTTGACCTCGCACCCCGGCGTGCGCATGGTCAGCTTCACAGGTTCAGCCGCCGTTGGCAAACACATTCAAGCGGTTTGCGGACAGCATGGCAAACGCCTGACCCTGGAACTCGGTGGCAGCAATGCTTTGATCGTCCTGGCCGATGCTGATCTAGATGCAGCGGTTCACGCGGCTGCTTTGGGAAGCTTTCTGTACCAAGGACAAATCTGCCTTGCAACCAGTCGGATCATTGTGCACCAAGCCGTGGCGGTAGAGTTCCGTGACAAGCTTGTGGCCAAAGCCAACGCCCTGCCCTACGGTCCGCTGACCGATCCCAGCACCGTCATTGGCCCACTGATCAACCAGGCATCCAAAGCAAGCGCGCAACAAGCCATTGACGATGCCATGGCAAACGGGGCGACGGTCGAATGCGGCAACCGGTGGACTGGCAATCGATTGCACCCAACGATCTTAAGCCAAGTCAACGCATCGATGCGCATCGCACAAGCAGAAGTCTTTGCACCCATTGTCAGCCTGCAGACGGCGGACGACTCTGAGCACGCGCTGCAGCTTGCCAACGCGGGGCCCGGAATGCTGGTTGCTGCCGTGTTCGGATCCAATCTGCAACAGGTCTTCGCGCTGACGGACCAATTGGAAACGGGCATGGTTCACGTCAATCAGATGACCATCCAGCAAGACCCGATGGTTCCCTTTGGAGGCGAACCACCAACGGGGTTTGGCCGCGAGGGCGTCGAAACGGCCATCGACGACTACACGACCTGGAAGTGGGTGACGGTGAAACCTTGAATTTGTGTTTGCCGGTTCGCGCGAGCCCCCGTATTCTTGGGGCATGAAAATCTCTCAAGAATTAGCCGATCGGGTCATGCGGCTGGTGGTCTCCCCCGAGTATCGCCCCAGTAAACCCAAACAAATCGCCGCCATGCTGCAGCTAGAACCCGATGACTATCGGGAACTGCGGCGCACGATTAAGCAATTGGTTCTGGAAGGGCGTCTGCTATACGGCGGCAACCACTTAGTCATCAGCACCGGAGCCATCGGCGGCCCTCAAGATCGCGTGCGCGGAGTCTTCCGAATGGCCGCCGGCGGCCAGTTCGGTTTCGTTCGCCCCGGCGACAGTGGCGATGGAGCGGTCAGCGAAGACATCTTCATTCCGCCCGGCCAAACTGGCGGAGCCTTGGAAGCTGACCAGGTCGAAGTCAAAGTTCGACCATCACGACGCGGTGGCAATGAAGGCGCTGTCGTGGAAATCTTGCAGCGTGCCAGACGACAATTCACCGGCACGTTCCAGATGGTGAATCAACGTGCGGCGGTTTATCTTGATGGCACACCTCACGAAGAGCCCGTCTTTATCGGCGACGTGCGTGGACTGCCACTGGAACCGAACGACAAAGTCTTTGTCGAAGTCGTGTCCTTTCCCGATGAACGCCAGGAGGGCGAAGCGGTCCTCCTGGAACGCTTGGGCAGCAATCGCAACCCTGGCATCGATACCCTCACCATCATGCGCCAGTATGGGTTGCCCGATGAGTTCCCCGAAGAAGTGATTGCCGAGGCACGTCAGCGCGCCGACGAATTCGAAGCCAGCGATCCCAAGGAGAACCGCAAAGACCTTACCGATCTGTACACGCTTACGATCGACCCCTTTGACGCCCGGGACTTTGACGACGCGATCTCGTTAGCCAAAGAAGAGCAAGGACGCTGGCGGCTGTGGGTGCATATCGCGGATGTTGGGCATTTCATTCACCCCGGTGGCCAACTGGACCAAGAAGCCATGCGGCGGGCGACCAGTGTTTATTTACCAGATCGCGTGATCCCCATGGTGCCGGAGATCATCAGCAATCACTTGGCCAGCCTGCAACCTGACAAAGTTCGCCTGACAAAAACAGTGGAGATCGAATTCGATCAAGCTGGCGTTGTCCTGAGCACAGAAGTCTACAACGCCGTGATCCGCAGCGACTTGCGGTTGCACTACGCTGCTGTTGACCAGTTCCTAGAGCACCCTGAAAACTTCATCGAAAAATGGGGCCATGAAGCCTGTGACTTAGTCAGCCAAATGCATGATCTGGCAATGACGATTCGTCAGCGGCGTTTTCGCCGTGGAGCCATCTCGATGGACATGCCAGACATCAAGCTTGATCTGGATCGCAATGGTAAAGTCAAAGGCGCACACAAAACCGTCAACACAGAAAGCCACCAAATCATCGAAGAATTCATGCTGTCCGCCAACGAAGCAGTGGCAACGTTTTTAGATGATCGTGGCCTGCGATTCCTCAGGCGGATCCACCCCTCGCCTGAACGCCGCAAACTGCGACAACTGTCGATGTTTGTTCGCGACCTGGGACTGGGCATCGACACGATCGAAAGCCGATTTGAAATTCAAGCGGTTCTTGATCGGGTTGCCAAGACATCGCTTGAGGATGCGGTCAACTACGCCGTACTCAGAAGCATGAGCAAAGCAGTCTATGGCCCGCAGACCGAAGGACACTACGCGCTGGACAAGGCCAACTACTGCCACTTCACCAGCCCGATCCGTCGCTTCCCCGACTTGACGGTGCATCGCCTGATCGATCGCATCCACCAAGAAGTGCCAACTCCCGATGATTCGATGGGCACCTTGATTAAACTGGGACACCACTGCAGTGACCAGGAACGCAACGCCGCTCAGGCTGAGCGTGAGTTGACGATGCTGAAACTGCTGCACTTCTTGAAAAAGAATCTTGGCGAAACGATGACGGCGGTGGTCAGCCGAGTCTTTGCCGACGGCTTTCTGGCACGCTGCAGCAAACTGCCGATCGACGGTTACGTTGGCATCGACCAACTGACGGGCGACAAGTATCGCTATGAACGCCGCGGTCAAATGCTGGTCGGCCACAAGGCCCACAATCGCTATCGACTGGGCGATCAGCTAACCGTCAAAATTGCTAAAGTTGACCTGGTCCAAAGACAACTGTTCTTGCAGGTCATCAAGAATCACTCGGTCGGCAAAGGAAAGCCAACCGATCGGCGACAGGGCAAATCAGACCGACAGAACAACTCGGGACGACCCTCAGCGTATAAAGCCAAGCGAAAAAAGGATCGACGCCAAAAAGGCAAACGCAAAGGCCGCTGAGAGTTGCCCGACAGATGCCTGGCGCTCACACCGCCACGGCGCGGGGAAATCCGCGGCAACCAGCCCGATGACGACCCCTACGGCTAAGCCCATCCCCGCCTCTGCAGGTGGACGGGCATCCCGATCGCTTAATGTGCCGTGTCACCACACCGGCACCGATTAGTGGGGCTTCTCGGTCGAGGTGCAAAGATTCTGGCACGTGGTCCTGGAAGACTTGCCTCAATTCGCTACACTGTTTTGCGTGAAGTGACGCGAGGTCATCCCAGGCGGCAAAGTTGCCGTGTTGGGCGAAACCCAAAGCCGCTGCTTCACAACTGATCGTTGACATTTTGGCCCCGCTCTGTGATCGCTCGCCGTTGGCTTGCCGAACTCCGTGCATCAAACCATCCGCCCTGGGTGTTGGTGACAGCTATCGCGCTGAAACCCAACCTGATGGCGTGATCGAGGTGTGCGGACCGGTTACCGCCTGGGCGTGACGACGGTCCTTTGGCTGATTGCCAAGGACCTCTCTGAGACCTCACTGCCTGCCAGACTTCTGGCTCAACGCTTCCTGGCCGGACTTTTTCCGGCCGGATCAAAAGGCCGTTTAGGATCTCAGCACAGCGAACGCAATGAAGGGTGATGGGTGCAGCGATCATTCGCACACCAAAGGGACCGGCCGTCGGTTCCTTTGATAGGTGATGCGAAACCGCGACCAATCCCCATCCGCCGTCTCCCTTAAGGCTCGGGCCATGACAGCCAGCGAATCAACCTCTACTGCAAACTTAGCGACAACTCCTTTGGATGCCTGGCATCGCGAAGCGGGGGCAAAGATGGTGCCCTTCGCTGGCTACGAGATGCCGATTCAGTACGACTCGATCGTCAAAGAGCATCAAGCCTGCCGCAGCGCGGCCGCTCTGTTTGACGTTTCACACATGGGCCGCTTGCGATTCGACGGTGCCTCCAGCGAAGCCCTCCTGGATCGACTGCTGACACGTAAAGTGACCGGCATGCCCGTGGGCACGGTGCGCTATGGAATGGTTTGCAACGAAGACGGTGGCATCCTGGACGATGTGCTCGTTTCTTACCTGAAAACCCCCAGTGACTCGCATTACCACCTGCTGGTCGTCAACGCATCGAACCGGCAAAAGATCATTGATTGGATCACGCCACAGCTAGACGACTTTCCCGATGTGACGTTCTCCGATCGCACGGAATTAACCGCGATGATCGCAGTGCAAGGTCCGCTGGCGATGGAGGTTTGCAAACGCCTGTTCTCGTTTGACCCCTCTCGCTTGAAGTACTATCGAGCGACCATCACCGACCAGTTCTCCAAACCGGCCATTGTCAGCCGCACCGGCTACACAGGCGAAGATGGACTGGAACTGATCGTCCGCGCCGAAGAGGCGACACGGGTTTGGGAAAACATCATGCTAGCCGGTCGCGACGCAGGCTTTGTCCCCGCTGGCCTGGGCGCCCGTGACACACTTCGCATGGAAGCAGGCATGCCGCTGTATGGGCATGAACTGAACGAAACCATTAACCCGATCACCGCTGGTCTAAAATTTGCCTGCTCGCTGGGCGACCGCAAATTCATCGGTCGCGACGCCATTGAAGCGGCTCTGGCTAACGGCCCCAAGCAACAACGCATCGGGTTATTTTTGGATGGCAAACGTCCTGCACGCGAAGAAAGCCCCGTGCTCTGTGAAGGCAAAGTCGTTGGCAATGTCACCAGCGGCGGCCCTTCACCCACTCTTGGCCGCCCGATCGCGATGGCCATGGTGGACACCTCGGTGGCTGAAAACGAACACTTTGAGGTCGACATTCGCGGCAAATTGGCGGCCGCGACGCGTACTTCTTTGCCTTTCTACCGCCGACCGGCCTAGGCGGGTCGTGACCGAAACCAACTCATAAGCAACTCCCCATTTATCCCACGATTAAGGACGGAACAAGTGTCACGCGACAAAACCAAACTGCTGTATGCCGAGACTCACGAATGGGTCGACGTGGCGGAAGAAAACGGTCAGCAAGTTGCCACCATCGGGATCTCCGATTTCGCGATTGAGCAACTCAACGACTTGGTTTACATGGAACTTCCCGAAGTTGGCAAAGCGTTGGATGCTGGCGACGAATTCGGTGAAGTCGAATCTGTCAAAGCGGTTAGCCCGCTGTACAGCCCGATTGCAGGTGAAGTCACCGATGTCCACGAAGGCCTGCCCGATGAACTGGACAACTTGAACTCTGACCCCTTTAATTTCGGTTGGATCGTGAAGATCAAAATCACCGATGCTTCGGGGCTGGAATCATTGATGGATTACGCCGCCTACCAAAAACAGTGTGCCGAGTCAGGCTGATTTCGCGTCGACGAATGTGTCGCACAAACCTCTGGCCACTCGGTCAAATCAAGCATCGCGATCCTGATGCTTTGAATGTGAATTGATGCTGCCAGGCCTCGCCGCCACTTGGTGCTCCGGCAGCATGGATTAAAAGGGTCGCAACATGGCTTTTGCGGATCAAAAGCCAACACCACCGTCACGATATTTTCGAGCGTGCTCTTTCAACGGAACTAAAGCGGGCTCATTCGTTTTCCTGGTTAGGATTCAAGTCCTCTGGTTTTATGAACGGATACCTTTTTCATACCGACGATGATCGTCGTGAAATGCTGCGTTCGATTGGTGCCGAATCGGTGCAAGAGATCATCGATTCGCAGGTCCCCAACGAACTGCAAATGCAGCAGCCCCTGGAGCTCCCACCGGCTGCCGATGAGTGGGCGCTCGAATCGGACATGCGTGGCCTGGCAGCTCGCAACGCCTCGGTTTCCAGCCACCTTTGCTTCATGGGCGGTGGAGCCTACGACCACTTCGTTCCCGCAGTGGTCGATGAGATCGCGTCTCGTGGCGAGTTCTACACCTCGTACACGCCTTATCAAGCCGAAGTCAGCCAGGGCAACCTGCAAGCGATGTTCGAGTACGAAACGCTTGTCAGCGAGATCACCGGACTGGATGTTAGCAACGCCAGTTTGTACGACGGAGGCTCGGCAGCCACAGAAGCTGTGTTGATGGCGTTGGCCAGTGTTCGCAAACGCAACAAAGTCATCACCAGCGACGCCGTTCACCCTCAGTATCGCCAGATCCTGGAAACCTACCTGCACCAGATCGGCGTCGAACTGGTCGTCGTCAGTGCCAGCGAGCAAGGCACCAGCGAAGCGATCATCGAAGCCCTTGACGACCAAACCGCGTGCGTGCTGATCCAGCACCCCAACTTCTACGGTCGCCTCGAGGACGTTGAAAAGATCGCTGCTGTCACACATGAGCAAGGCGGCTTGCTGATTCAGTCCTTTGACCCCATCAGCACGGGCTTGCTGAAACGCCCTGGCGACATGGGCGTTGACATCGCCATCGCTGAAGGCCAGTGCCTGGGCAACCCCTTGCAATATGGCGGCCCCTATCTGGGCATCATGGCCTGTCGCCAGGAGCTGATGCGACGCATGCCCGGCCGGATTGCTGGTCAAACCACCGATCGGCGTGGCAATCGCTGCTGGGTTCTAACGCTGCAAACGCGTGAACAACACATTCGCCGTGAAAAGGCCACCAGCAACATCTGTAGCAACCAGACGCTGCTGGCACTGCGAGCGACGATCTACTTAAGTTTGCTGGGCCCTCAGGGCTTGAAGGAAACGGCAGAGCACTGTGTGGTCAAAACGAATTTGGCACGCGAAAAGTTTGCTGCGAGTGAGCGTTTTGAAATTGTCCATCCACAACCGGTCTTCAAAGAGTTCTTGGTTCGCGACCTGCAAGGCGATGTCGCGGGGCTGCTCAAGCACGCCCAAGGCCAGGGCTTGCTCGCTGGCGTGCCGATGAAGGACCTGGATTCGCGTTATGAAGATTGCTTTTTAGTCGCGGTGACAGAAAAGCGAACCGAAGCAGAACTCGATCGCTTGATCGAAACCCTGCAGAGCGCTCCCGCTGGCCGCGCAAGCGACGCCACGGCATGCGATTCGTCAGACAACATCACCGTTCAAAGCGTCTAACCTGGAGTCCCAAACATGCGAAATCAACAAGCTACCAAACTGCTGTTTGAAATGAGTCGTCCGGGCCGACGCTCTCATCACTTGCCCGCCCTGCCTGCTGGCAGCGAAACCGTGACAGACCTCCTGCCTGCGGAACAATTGGCCGACGCCCCGCCACCACTCCCTGAGCTTTCCGAAGGTGACGTGGTTCGGCACTTTGTCAATCTGTCAACACAGAACATGAGCGTGGACACACACTTTTATCCACTGGGCTCATGCACCATGAAATACAATCCCAAACGGAACGAGCGGATGGCTTCGTTGGGTGGGATTGTTGACGTGCATCCGTTGCAAGACGACGAAAGCATTCAGGGCATGTTGCAATTGCTTCATGAACTGCAAGGCATGTTTGCTGAGATCTCGGGTTTGCCCGGCGTCTCCATGCAACCTGCAGCCGGTGCTCATGGTGAGTTAGCCGCGCTGTTCGTTGCTGCGGCCTACTTTGCCGACAAAGGCGAAACGAGTCGCAAGGTGGTTCTGACCGCTGACTCGGCTCACGGCACCAATCCAGCCAGCGCTCAAATGGCTGGTTTTTCAACCAAGACCGTCAAGAGTGGCCCCAACGGGTTGGTCGACGTCGAAGACTTGAAAAGCAAACTTGGCGACGACACCGCAGTGTTCATGTTGACCAATCCCAACACCTTGGGCTTGTTTGACGCTCAGGTCCAAGAGATCGCCGACCTTGTTCATCAGGCCGGTGGCCTGATTTATCTTGATGGCGCCAACATGAACGCCATCTTGGGAATCACTCGGCCCGGAGATTTTGGTGCAGACTTGATGCACTACAATCCCCACAAGACCTTTTCCGGCCCTCACGGTGGCGGCGGCCCTGGTGCTGGCCCGATTTGTGTTCGTGATTTCTTGGCACCCTACTTACCGGGTCCAATCGTTGAAGAGCACGCGGGCGAATTCCGCTGCGTGAACCCAGCCAAGTCGATTGGCCGCGTTCGGAGCTTCTTTGGCAATGTTGGCGTGCTGGTACGAGCCTACGTGTACATTCGCACCTACGGCAAAGAAGGCCTTCGCAAGGTCAGCGAAGATGCGTTGCTCGGCGCCAATTACTTGCTCAGCAAAGTCAAGCACTTCTTGGATGTGCCACATGGCGATCGCTGCATGCACGAGTTCGTTGCCTCAGCAAGCCGACTGAAGAAAGAAAAGCATCTTTCCGCGATGGACATCGCCAAACGCATCTTGGACTACGGCTTCCACGCGCCAACGGTTTACTTCCCGTTGGTTGTCGATGAGGCCGTGATGGTGGAGCCAACGGAAACGGAAAGCAAAGAGACCTTGGACGCCTTCGCGGAAGCGTTATTCCGAATCACCGAAGAAAGCGATGACCTGATTCAGGATGCTCCGCTGTCGACCAAGATCAGCCGCCCCGACGATGTCACCGCGGCTCGTCGCCCCATTTTACGATGGACGGATCCGGCGTCTTGATCGCTGGCTATCGAGATGAGCGAAGTTGATTTAAACCGACAAGCTGGTCGGCTGCTGGTCGATCTTGACGGTCCAGCAGCATGGAACATGGCCGTTGATCAAGCGATCATGGAATCCACCAGCGAGGCGTCTACGGCGGCGACACGTTCGTCTGCCAGCGGCCCGGCGGCGACGCTTCGTTTCTATACCTGGCAGCGTCCGACGCTGTCGCTAGGTTATTTCCAATCGCACCAAGACGCATGGCGGTTCTTTGGTGCCGATGTCGACGGTGGCTCGGTCGATGCACTGGGAGTCGACGTGGTGCGTCGCAGTACCGGTGGGGGCGCGATCATGCACCACCACGAATTGACCTACAGCCTCACCCTGGCCACTCCGGTCGGTCAACGAGGCGCCCGACAGGACCTCTACCAGAGCATGCACGCCATCATTGCGGAGCTGCTTGCAGAAAACGGCATCACTTCCGCGGCGTATCGCAACGATCGGCCGATCCACTTTGATTCCGAGTCCTTCCTGTGCTTTCAGCGGCGCACCGATGAAGACCTCGTCGTTTCGGGCTACAAAGTGCTTGGCAGTGCCCAGCGTCGCGGCCGAGCATCGCTGCTCCAGCACGGCAGCCTGCTGTTTCGCACCAGTCCGCAGACCCCGCAATTGCCGGGGCTGGAAAACCTGACGGGCCATCGCCAGACCTTTGACGACTGGGTGAATCGGATCTCTGAACGCGTTGCCGCTTGCCTGAATCTCTCACTTTCGCCTGGCAAACTGTCCGCCACAGAACAACAACGGGCAGAGAAAGTTGCTGAGCAACGGTTTCGAGACAGAAACTGGTTGCAACGTCGCTAAAACGACACCCAGTCTGCGAACCGAATGATGTATAATGAAGTTTCGGTGATCGCCGCGTTTCTGCTATTCTACGCTTTCCCGCACCATGCCAACGGAGCGCGTATAGCATCACCCAGCGCTGGTCTACTGCGGCTAGCATTCGTCAGACAACAACTTGGATTAATGCCGTAGCCAGTTTTGATCGATCAACAAGGTATTCAATGGAAGTCAAGCTAAAAGTGCTCACTGGAAATCATGAAGGCACCATGATCCCGATTGCAGGCAACCAGTTTTTGATCGGGCGTAGTGATTCTTGCCAATTGCGTCCTAAAAGCGACTCCATCAGCCGCAAGCATTGTGTGCTGGTCATTCGCGAAGGTCGTGTGCTTGCTCAAGACCTCAAGAGCCGCAACGGGACGTATGTCAACGGCGAGAAGCTTTCCACCGAGCGAGCCAAGATCCTGTCCAGTGGCGACAATCTGCGGATTGGCAAGCTGAATTTTGAGTTAGTCATTGAACACGGCCTGAAGAGCGCCAAGAAACCTCAAGTGGCTGACGTGGGTGACGCGGCTGCCAGAACCGTTGAAAACGCTGACAGTCGATTCGAAGAAATCGATGTCACCGACTGGCTGGACGAAGCCGACCAAATCGATCGTGTTCGCAAGTTAAGCGATCCCGACACCCGTCAGTTCACCGTCGCCGACCTAAAGTCATCGGGCCAGGAAGCGGCAGGAGATGACGATAGCGATGAAAGCACCGAACTCTCCAGTGACGACACGAGCTTGGTCCAACGCCTGCGTGAACAAAAGAAAGCCAAAAAAGGCAAACTGCCAGATCACCTGCGTTCGAAACAGCAAGGCGATAACTCAACCAATGCAGCAGATGACGCGCTAAGAAAGTTCTTTCGCCGTTAACCAACTCTCCAGCAGACCTCGTTAAGGAAACAGTGGATGCCGGATCACCCCCCCATCCCGAACGCGGGCCAACGACACGAGACGGCTAGCACCGATCCCTCGGGGGCTGTCGCTGGGCTTGACTCAGTCGCTTCCTTGGATCCGGCCGGTGCGCTCGCCCGACGTGTGCTGGCCAATGAATCCAACGCGTTCGCAGCTCTGATGCAGCACTGTCACGGATTTGTGTTCGCAATCTGCTTTAATATTCTTGGCCATCGGCAGGACGCCGAAGACGCGACCCAAGACACCTTTTCACGCGTCGCCAAATACTTGCATCGCTGGGATCCAGGCCGACCGTTTAAACCTTGGCTTGCCAGAGTCGCAGGCAATCGCTCGCGCACTCAACTGGCCAAACGAAAATCGCACACCTCGCTTGAAGCCATCGCCGACCCGCACGGGCAAAGCGGTGAACAGGTTTCCGATGCCAGAGCCATCGGCGAAGAGATCTGCCGCGCGGTCAGCAACTTGAGACCTCGCCAACGTGATGCCTTTGAATGTTTTCACATTCAAGGGATGAGCTACGACGAAATTGCCAAGCACCTTCAATGCCCCCTGGGCACCGCGAAGACGCTCGTCCGTCGAGCACGCCTGGCAGTAACCGACCAATTGATTTCTCGAGACGTCGTTGCCGGACAACGAAACTCCGCAGAGCATCTTCCTAACAGTCACCGGGAGAGCATGAATCGATGAACTGTGAACAATTTCAAGATCGCTTAGATGATTGCTTGGACCTGCGCCAGGACCCGACAGATGATCGGCACCTGAACGACCATGCAGGCCACTGTCAGCGCTGTCACCAAATCCTCCAGATCTGGCAGGCTGCTAACCTGTGTTTTAACACCCCGGCAGCCTGTACAGCGGACGTTTCATCCAGCCAAACCGTGACGCTGGCAACACAGCCGACCAGAAACCGCCAACGGACCCTGCTGGCGTGCGCTGCAGCGATCCTGCTGATCGCCTTGCTGCCACAGGCAAATCGTGTCTGGAGTCCCGCAGGCACGACGATGACCGCCAGCGTCCCACCGGACACGCTAGACCAAGCCACGCTAGACCAAGCCACGCCAGAACAGATCACAGCCGCGGGCACTCCAGCCCCCAACGATCACAGTGCTGGCAACCACGGCTACACCCCAGTTCAAACAATGTCAGGGCAGACATTTGCTGGCCACCATCCAACACGCAACCTACAATTGACCGACCCACATTGGTGGAACGGCTCGTTGCAGGAAGGGCGTCAGTGGGTCGATCAAGCCCTCCCCACCGTACAGCCCGCGGTCGACTCGATGGGCGAACGTGTGGCGACGATCGGACGCAGATTCAAACGCCTGATGGCCAGCATTCTGCTGCCACCAGATCAACAGCCAAAGCAAGAATCCCCCCACGCAACAGGCCGCGTGCCCTATTCACCACATCGACGGCCACTGTTCTTGGGTGACGAATTGAATCATCGATTCGTTGCCTGACGCAGACGTATCCATTGAGTGTCATGAAACATTTGCTTATCACGCGACTGCGTTTGCCAAACCGAGTCTTCGGCTTGGCACTGTTGATTGTCACCGCACAACTGCTTGTCGCCACGCCTGTGGGCGCCGAAGAGCTGGTCACCCTGCGCAGCGGATTGACCCTGCAAGGCTCAACGACGGACATCCCCTCGCTAAACCAGAATGCCTTTGAGTCCAACGGAGGCATTCCAGCGATCCGCCCCATTCTGCTGGTCGATGATGGGCTTCGCCGAGTCTACGTGCATCGGCGCGGGATGACCGTTGGTGCTCCCCAGCAGATCGGCGGCATCCTGCAAACGGTTGAATTCGATCAACCGATCCCGACAGCAGGCAAGAAAGTCCAATCGATGGGCGACATCATTAGAGCATCGCCGTTTAACGAGTACGGCTGGCGCACCGTTGTCGTTCGCGGCCCCAATGGATTACCGCTCAGCATCATCCAAGGCATCAGTTCCATCAACGAACGCTACGCCAAGATCGAAGCACTGAAAGCAAAGCCTTCGCTGATCTGGGACATGCGTGTGTCAACCAAGGCGATCCAGCCGCAAACGCTACAGAAAATCTTTCGCAAGAAACTCGACCAAAACGATCCCGATGCACGGCTGGAAGCAGTCCGATTTTTCATGGCGTCGCAGCGTTACCGCGCCGCCGAAGAAGAACTGACCCGAACCATCAGGCAGTTCCCAGAACTAAAAGACATGCAGGACAACTTGGCAGGCATCATCGAGCAACAAGCGTTGCGTTTGGTCGATGAAGCACAGCGTCGGATGGAAGTGGGACAAACTGAATTCGCGCGCAGCATTCTAGAACGCTTCCCAATGTCCGCAGTCGGCAAAGTCCGGCGGCAAAGCGTTCGTGACATGATCGATGAGCTTAATCAAACCGACCAGCAAGTCAAAGCGATCGCTGAATCACTGCAGGCAGATATCGCTCGCCTGCCGGCCGCTCAACAGGCGGCTCTCCAAGGCATACTCAACGAGATCGTCGCTGGATTATCACCCAACACCCTGGCGCGGCTAAGCGACTACATTCGCTTAAAAGATGCCGACACCGTCAGCCTAGAGAACCGCACCGCCCTGGCTGTTGCTGGCTGGCTAATGGGGTCAGGGTCGGGCGAACAGAACTTGGTGATCGCCACTTCGCTGGTCAAAGTGCGCGACCTCGTTCACGAATACCTGGGCTCTGATGACGCGAACAGGCGACAAGCGATCCTGAAAGAGATCGACGGCCTGGAAGGCAGCCAAGTGAATTACATCGCGCGACTGTTGCCTCAACTGCTGCCCACACTGCCCTTCCCTGAAGGCTCAGCTGACCCTGCTATCGAAGGCTTCTACCGCATAGGCCAGGAAAGCGCTCGCGGTTCGCTCACGTTTGAAACCAGCATCGGAGGCGAAGGGGTCGATTATGTGATTCAGCTACCACCTCAATACGATCCTCTGCGCGAGTATCCCTGCATTTTGGCGCTACCGCCCCCAGGGCTGCCCGCAGAAGCCGAATTGACCTGGTGGGCTGGTGAGGTGGCTGCCGGAAAGACTCAGCGCGGTGGCCATGCAATGAGAAACGGCTACATCGTTGTCTCGCCGATCTGGTCGCGCGGAACTCAGCGCAAATACGAATACACTCGCCGTGAACATCGAGCCGTGCTGGCGGCGCTGCGCGATGCGATGCGACGAGCATCGATCGATTCGGATCGAGTCTTTTTGACCGGACACGGCGAGGGAGCCACTGCGGCTTGGGATATCGCACTGGCTCACCCTGATCACTGGGCGGGCATGATCAGCATCAATGGCGAACCATCGAAAACCATTCGCCATTATTTCCCCAATGCTCGCCACGTTCCCATGTACTTCTTGATGGGCGGTTCATCGGGTCCAACCCCGCCGCTGATTCGGATGGGAGCGATTCTGGACGACTACATGAACGTCAACAATGATGCGACGGTCGTGATGTATCGGGGCCGCGGCAGCGAGGATTTCTTCGAAGAGATCCCCGAGCTGTTTCGCTGGATGAACGCCAGCACACACGTCAGACAAGCGATCCCGGACGAACTTGACGTCGTCACCATGCGCACCGGTGACCAGTATTTTTGGTGGCTAGAACTCGGTCCGCTGAAGCCCAATATTGATATTGAACCGGTGCTATGGAACGCCGATCGAATCACGACAGGCAAGATCGAAGCAGCGATCCGCGGTGACAACTTGGTTCGCGTCGCTTCGCTGCCATCGGATTCCTTTCGCTTGCTGTTTCGTCCCGGCATGGGATTGGACCTCAATCAACCCATCGAAATCCGGCACGGATCAAGCTCTAGCAAGATTGAGTTTGATCAAAGCATTGTCCCACTTCTGGAAGACACACGAACCCGATCCGATCGCAAACGTCCCTACTGGTTCTCGTTCAGCTATCCGCCCCCCAAGTGATTCCCGTCGCGATGGCCATCGCTGTGCTCTTTCGGCGTCGCCAATGCTCTCACACAGACGCAATCTTCCCGCGTCACGTTCGATCAGCCGAACGAGCAGAGCTCTCCAATGGAGCGGCCAGTTGTCTTGCTGGCGCTTTGCTAGAAAGAGACTCATACGCCACCTGGCAACACCGACAGGGGCCACCGGAACCACCCCCTCGGGCCACTTCCGGGCCTAGCAACTTGCGGCTAGGCAAATCAGCGACAGCAGAAATCCCTGTATCGGTGGACAGTGAGCCGACAAGCGGTGACGTCCAATCGGCACCAGGAACAGCCTTCGGCGACGATTAGGTGCACGATTCCCTCCTTATCGAGACGACTAAATTTTGAGATCCTGAAAGCTAGACGCAACTGACCTCGGACGCGACAATAAGAGGTCCCTGGAAAGCGTTGTCTGGCACGACACCCACTTTGCCTTGACGACCGACCCGCTGTTACAATGGATTGCCACAGCACACGCAAGACAGTCACCTTGAATCAGTCTTTAGCCCCGCCTTCGAATTCCAACCCTGCCGAGACTGCTGGTCCCAAACAGCGAGCTCGGACAGAGAAGCCGCGCGCGGTTGGCTCGGATCGCGGGCAACTGATCGCTAGCTTGCTAAACCCAGCGATGGACGTCAGGGATTCAGACTCTGTCACGCTTGCGATTCATGACTTTCATCGAATTGGCCTGCGTCCCAGAGAGTCTCGGCTGCCGATCATCCGCCAGGCAGCCTCTCGCGCGTCACGTTCACTGGCGATGCGACAGTTGTGCGACCCCAGCATCAAGGTCGAGAAAGAGCTCACAGAAGTGGCGGTTGCAACGTACCGTTTGATGGATCCTCGGCAGCGTCCCGACCATCGCAGCAGCGCACATGTGGGACGCATTCGTCCCAGTGATTTGGAAACCATCGCCGCTGCGAAGTTCGCTCCCCTGAACACCGCTGGTCCACTGACCGTCGACCCAGAAACTCAAAAGTTAGATGGCGTGGCACCAGCCCAGCCAGAGACCAGCGAAACGCAAGCGGCAGTCGAGCAACCAACACAAAAGCGTTGGCAGAAGATTCGGAGCGGGATCCAAACACCGCAAGCTGTTTTAGTGTTCACAGTACTGCTGTTGGCAACTGCAGCAGGCCTCTGGTTCTGGGGACGACACTACTTGCTTCAGCAACAGCGTCAATCCGAGCAGCTGATTCAACATCGCATCAGCGATGCCTTGTAAGCAAATCCCGACATCGCGCAAACACAACGAAGCCCGCTTCGCCCTGTTCTTGATTGCGTCTATCTAACGCTGGCACGCACCAATCAAATCGCAGCGCACCGTTGGACCGAGATAACGTGGATTTTCCGCATCCGCACCACCGGATTCGAAGATCTTCAAAGCAGTGGTGCAAGCACGCACCCGACAAACACAATGCCACAGAAACGAGGCAATTGCTGGCACCCAACGAACCTTCGCTGCTGCGGGTTTCGGCACTCCCTCAGGATGCAGATGGGCTGAAGACCTGCAAAACACGGGGCTTCAAACTTGACCGCTCTCCGTTCGCTTTGCCGCCCGGTACAATAGTTGGACTCTCTGTTCCACACTCCTTCCAGGCTTTCGCTGATGTCTGTTGCTACTGAAGTTCCGACCGCAACCAATCTTCGTGACTTGATCGATTCGGGCTGGCGTTCTCAATCGGTGAAGCAGGAACTGAAGAAGAATTTTACGGAGATGTTGGCTTCGGGCAAGGATCTGTTTCCAGGCATTGTCGGCTACGAAGACACCGTGATCCCGGAAATCAATCTGGCGATTCTTGCCCAGCACGACATGCTGTTCCTGGGTGAGAAAGGGCAAGCCAAGAGTCGTTTGATGCGGATGCTGACACGCTTCTTGGACCCTTGGGTTCCCTACATTGACCATCCTGAATTGCCAGTCCACGAAGACCCCTTGGCACCGATCACTTCGCTAGGCAAGCGGATCGTCAAGGAACATGCACCGGAAGAGGTTCCCATCGCGTGGTGGCATCGCGACGATCGTTACAGCGAACGCCTGTCTCCGGGCACCAAGTTCGCAGACATCATCGGTGAGATCGATCCGGGGAAACTAACAGCTGGCGTCAGCCTGGGAGCCGAAGAAGCATTGTCATTTGGTTTAATCCCACGCATGCATCGCGGCATCTTTGCCATGAATGAGCTTCCAGAACTGGATGACCTGGTACAGGTTGGCCTGTTCAATATCCTGGAAGAACGTGATGTTCAGATCCGTGGCTACCCCATTCGCTTTGACATCGACATCGCGATTCTTTTCTCGGCGAACCCTTCAACGTACAACCGTAGCGGCAAGGTGATTCCACAATTAAAGGATCGGATCGGCACAATCATCCAGACGCACTACCCGCTACAGCGTGATCAGGGCATCGAGATCTTGCAGCAGGAGGTTGCTGCGGAGATGGACGGCGAGTACCCCGTCCAGGTGCCGTATTTCATGTTTCAGCTGATTGAAGAGATCACCGAACAGGCTCGTAAGAGCAAGTACATTGATCAGCAATCGGGTGTTTCCGCTCGATTCTCGTTGGCTAACTTTCGCACCATGATCGCCTCTGCGCGACAACGAGGGATCATTCACAACGAAAAACCGGCAGTGCCTCGGATCAGCGACCTTGGCCACCTGTATGCAAGTTCACTGGGCAAACTTGAACTCGATTTGATGGGCACGCATCAGATGAGCGAGAAGCAGGTATTGGATGCGGTCGTCGCGAAGGCCATTGAAGTAGTGTTTGCTGAATATGTTCAACAACATGGCCTGGGTGAGATCGCCGAGATCTTTCGTGGAGGCATTCGCATAGAGGTTGGTGATTTGCTGCCCAGTTCGGACTATGCCGAACGTCTGAAAACCGTGCCGCCGGCTTGGAAACTCGCCTTTGAGGTCAATGCCAGTGACAACGAAGCCGTCCGAGCGAGCTGCGTTGAATTTATCCTGGCTGGCCTCTACAGCTTGGATCGTATTAGCCGTGCTCAGCGACACGGCAAGATTGAATACGAACTGTAACCCCTTGTCCTGCGTTCGTTCGCAAGCAGACCGATTTCGGATCATTCATCCTACGAGCCATCCATGCCATCCAATCACTCTGATCAACCGGGACAGGACAGCGGTCCGTTCGATCGTCCAGAGAGTCGCCCTGCGGTTGGCGGAATCGTCCACGCCTATCAAAAGTTTGACCCACGATCGTTTCCGCCACCTCAACAAGAGCCGCCCGACTTAGTCTCGCCAAGCTTTGAACAGGCGTTGATGTATGGTGAGTTTCGTGACCTGACCGAAGAAGAACTGGCCCGCGCCGTTCGTCTTGATCCCAGCCAGATCAAAGGCTTGGGACCTAGCATCGATTTCTTGCAGGCCATGCTGGAGGAGCGCAAACGCAAGATTTTAGAAACCTATGAAGCGCGTTCTGTGGTCCGCAAAGCCGCCAAAGCGTTTGACAAGAGCACTAAGGACGTCCAGGTGCCCAAGAAGATGCGCGATGCTTTCTCCACCGCAATCAAATACCAGCAACCTTACTTGATGGAATCGCTGTGGTACCGCGCCGAATCCCTTGGTGGCAACCTGCCAACGCAGTTACTGCGGATTCACACTGCGATGGTAGACAAGCACGAGATCGAAGAGATGGCCAGTCGGTATGAGTTCACCGGCAATGAATCCATGTCTGTGCCACAGGCCTTGGAGATCAAGAAAGAACTCGAAGCGATCGATGAGCTGCTTGAACAACTCAAGAAGGCGGCCGAGACAGCACAGATTGGCTTGATTGACATGGATCAGCTAAGTCAATTCGCAGCCGCACAAGACATCGAACAACTCGAAGACATGCGGAGGCAAGTCGAAAATTTGATCCGTGAACAAGCCGAACGCCAGGGCTTGCAACGGGACTCGCAGGGACACTTTCGATTGACGCCGCAAGCCTACAAGATCTTTCAAGGGCGTTTGCTGGAGAAAATCTTCAGCGATCTAGCGCCCTCCAAGAGCGGTCGGCATCAAGGCAACGTGATTGGCCAAGGGGCGGTCGAACTACAAACGACCAAGCCGTATGAGTTCGGCGACAGCTTGGCCAACATGGATCTCACGCAAACGGTGATCAATAGCCTTGTCCGCCAAGGTGACTCACGGCCCTTGCGACTACACAGCGATGACATCGAGATTCATAAGACTCGCAATCATCCCAAATGTGCCACCTGTGTCATCATGGACATGAGTGGATCGATGCGATACGACGGACAATACATCAACGTCAAACGCATGGCGTTGGCTCTGCAAGGCCTAATCCAGTCCGAGTATCCCGGCGACTTTTTGCGTTTCATCGAAATGTATACGTTCGCCAAACTGCGTGCTCCCGGTGAAATCATTCACTTGATGCCCAAGCCCGTTTCGATCCATGATCCGTGGGTTCGCCTCAAAGCCGACTTAAGTGATCCGGAAATGAGCGAACACCAGATCCATCAACACTTCACCAACATTCAGCGTTCATTGCAACTCGCTCGGCAAAGCCTGGCTAACTGTGACACACCGAATCGGCAAGTCGTCTTGATCACCGATGGACTCCCGACAGCCCATTGCGAAGGCGAATGGCTGTACATGCTGTACCCACCGGACCCCACGACCGAGCAAGCAACGATGCGAGAAGCGATGCTGTGTGCCAAAGAAGGCATCACCATCAATATCTTCTTGATTCCCAGCTGGTCGCAGAACGAAGAAGACATTCGTTTCGCAAATCGTTTGGCTCAATCAACCAATGGCCGAGTGTTCTTTACCAGTGGCAACAACTTAGATCGCTTTGTGCTTTGGGACTACGTGCAGAATAAACGCGAGATCATTCAGTAGCCCGGCGAAAGCAACCTGCTGCCGTTGGCTTCCCGCCAATCGCCTTGTTTCGATCGGCCAGGTCGCGTGACCACCGTTGCCAAACAAGTCGCGCCAGCAGGTGTGACTCGTCCCATCGCCAGCGCGGTCAGGCTTTCGATCACGGTCCTGTGATCCCGCCCGTGGCAACAGGGACACAGCGTTACTGTGCGTTCGCCTGCCGAGTCCGATACCAGGAAAAGAGCACGATCAGAGCAAAGCCCAGCATCGCTCCGCCGCCAAATCCCTGCGTTGCCCCCATGCCGACTCCGATCGACTGTGGGTCAATGGCCACCCCCCGTGGCCGATAGATGATGGCTTCGTAATAGCCCGGCACCCACGTCCCCACCAGATAGCCCAGCAAAGCGCCCAGCACCGCTCCGCCGAATGCACAAACGGCCACAATCCCGATCCACCACAGCATCAGTGTTGGCGTGATGGCCTGTGGTTCCCCCGCGGCCACTTGATAGGGATTCGCTTGGGAAGTTTCATTGGAGTCGTCAGAAGCAATCATTTTCGTCGAGCTCAAAACCAGTTCACGGCAAGCGAAGCAACATTCAATCGGTGTCGCACCTTCTGATGAGACGATCGCGACACCCCATTGGTTTTCAAAACCGAGCCAGTGAATCCACTCAGCCCAGTGAATTCAAGCCGCTCAGATTCACCACAGCATGAAGCCCTCAGCATAGCTCCCTGACCGGCGGGGAACCACAAACGCCAGAACAATCAATGGCCCCCAGCGAAAGTGAAGCCCCTGGAAGGTCGGGCCGATCAAGTTGCTGGAATGAGCCGCTTCGATCGTGACGAGACCGTTGTCTGCGGAGGCAAAATGCCGGATTTCTGGGGGTTTCCCGCTTTGCACGCCAGTTTGACGTTGCTCAGTCAGAATCAATTTAGGTAAAGCAACGTTAATCATTGAAGATCTCACCACAATCGCTGCGCGGTTGGCAGTGAATTCGCGTCAAAGCAGCGATTCACACCGTCACCGAAGGGCAACGTAAACATCGCGAGAGGCAGGGATGCTCTGGCCAAAACCGCTGAATATTGGAAACAAGTCGTACCGCACACTGATGGTAGCAGTCTGCTGCCTCAGCATGCTGCCTGTCGGCTGCCGCTCCGGTCGGGGTCTGCAATCGGTTGTCACTGTACAAGAATCGGGCCCCATGGAGGCGGAAGTCGATGCACCTCGACAGCGCCTCGCAGGTGCCGTTCTGCCGGCGAAAACACGCAAAAGCGAAGGCATGGGCTCGCGCATCGCTGGTCGATTTGCCACCTTCCGCAAAGGCCCATCGCCCACCAATCCAGCCGTCCTGAGGGACGACCCCACCGCTGAACAAGGCATGTTGGCTGGCGAAAAACAGGCCAGCAATCCACCGAACCGCTCAACAGACCCCCTGCCTGATTCGGTTGCCAAAGAGACATCAGCCAACCAACAACCACCCTCCACTGCCGTTGCCTCAACGGAAACCCGTTCCGCCCCGGCGCAAATGAGCCTCAGCGACACCGAAGCGGCTCATCAGGCAGTTGCTTCACAGCCAACAACAAGCAACCAACCAACAACAACCACGCCGATCAAGACGAACCAGTTCGCTGCCAAACCTGCCAGCGAATCCGTTGCCCAAGAGACACCTTCGGAAACGTCCAAGAACCAAACGGATGTCGCCATTGATGACTTGGACGTCGATGTCGATGAAATCAACTCCCTGATTGCCGATTCCGATCAAGCGTTTGCTGAGGCAAAACGTGATCCAGCGACCGCCAATCCCATCATCGCCGCTGCGAACATCGACCCCAGCAAGCTGGCCCAGCCGAGCGACACGGCCGGCCCCAAAACCACTCTCGACCAGCCGGATGCAGCACTTGTCACGACATCGCTGTCTGATTTGGAAGCCGCTGGAGGCACGTCAGCACGTCGCACCGAACACCCTCACTCGCTGCTCAAAGCACTGCGAAAACAACTCGCTGACTTGCCGAAACTGCCCGAGGCTGACCTCGCTTACGCAGGCCCTGCACCGCGTCGAATCCATTTAGTTGCCCGGCAAACGTCACCCTCATCGCTCGAACAACTTGCCAACCAGATCTCTCAGCAATTAGCTGGCAACGAAAGCAAGCCAGCAGCGACATCAGGAAACAGCGATCGTTCCAGCGAGACGACGGGTCTGGGAATGCCGATCCTGCCCACGCCATCGGTCGCCCGAAGCACGATTCCGGAGCCGGAAAATCAAACCGGTTCCGACAGTCCAGTGGCCGTGTCGACGGAACGATCACCGGTTCAAACGGCCTCGCTGGAGGTCGCTGCGGATCCGAACAGCGTGATCCCAGCGGTCGCCAAAGTGGCTTTGCCGCACACGGACTCGCAAGACAGTGCCGCCAAAGCGGGCTCGCCGACGTCCGCAACCTTTCAAGCCAACAGCGAACACCTGGAACTGATCCAGTCCCTGTTGGCTCGCGCTGCTCAGCCCACAGCAGATGAAACACCACAGCAACGACAACAGCGCTGGTTGCTGACTCAGTCGTTACAGGTCTTTGCTGGCAAGTCAAACGACCAGCTAACAGGCTTTGATGAACTGGATCCCCAACACCAACTTGCGTTTGAGCATCAACTCAACGCGCTAAAGCTTTTGATGGCAAGTAACCCATCGCCTGAGCAATTGGCGTTGGTCCAAGAAGAGTTCCAACTTGCCGCCAAACACTTGGCTCAATCAAGTGGCAAACTCAAACTATCCAATTTAGAATTCTGCCAGCAGATTGAATCGTACGGACGCTTCATTCCTTTCGAAGGCAACCGATTCGCTCCCGGTCAACAGGTCTTGTTGTACTGTGAAGTCGATCACTTCGTGGCCGCAGAACAAGACGGCATGTTTGAAACTCGCATTCAGGGACAGTTTCAAATCATTGACGCGGACAACAACGTGCTGGTCGATCAAGCATTGCCACTGGACACACAACTTTCCAGGAATCGGCTTCGCGACTACTACGTTGGCTATCACATGACGCTGCCACGTCAGCTGCCCACGGGCAGTTATCGTTTGCAGGTCACCTTGGAAGACACGGTCAGCAAGAACAAAGGTACGCGTGTGATCCCTTTCGAGATCTTTTAACACACTTCACTGGCAAACGGAGTTGCCATCATCGGTCGATGACCACACGGGCGTGTGTCATCGCTGCGGTGGCATCCAGGGTGCTACTTGACGCGACTTCTGCTCTTTGGATCGCTGAAAGATATCAACCAGAGCCCAGTCCAGACTCACACCGGTTTGTCTGGACAATCTCACCGCCTCTTGCTGTGCTTGCTGGGATGTCAGCGCGGTGGGTTGCCGACTGGTCGTCAGCCGTCCTAGCAGGCAGGAAAAGGCCACCAGCAAAACCAGTGCCGCCAGGCTCGCCTGCCAAACTCGCACACGACAACGGCCGAGCAGAAACGATTGTTGGAATCGATTCAGCAACTGGTCGCGGTGCTGAGTCTTTTCGATGGAATTGGTACGCACGCAATGCGCAAGATTCCCCAAAGTTTGCTCTAAGGAACGCACCTCTGAAGTTGCCCTGTGTGGCAAATCCAAGTCTTGGAAATCATGTTCAATGGCATCAAATGGCTGCCACGGTTCTGGTTCACGTTTCATCATGCCCCTCCTCCGACCGAAGCGTCGGCTTCTTGGTCAGCGAGTTCGGCTGAAGGCTCTGCCTGCATTTGTCCACTTAAACGATTGGAGAGTTTCTCCATCGCATATCGATAACGACTAGCTACCGTCGATGGCGAAAGCTGTAAGATGTGGGCAACTTCAGCGAACGTCAACTGCTCCCAGATCTTCAACACGATGACTTCGCGTTGTTCCCCAGGCAGTCGTTCAAGAGCCTGCCAAACCATGCGGCGCTGATCATCCAGCTCAACGACATCCACCATTGATGACGAAAGCACTTGAGCGATCATCCCCAGAGCAGACCAACGCTTCCGGGATCGCAAGGTGATCAATGACTCGTTTCGAACCATCCGCAACAAGTAATGCCAGGGTTGATCAGCGGACGTCAATAGCTCCGGTCGCTGGGTGACCTTTAAGATACACCCACTGACGGCATCTTCAGCGTCATGTGCCCGCTGAGTGATGGACAGTGAATACCGCACCAAGCGATCACAGGTCAAATCGTACAGCTGCGACATCGCCAACGCGCGATCACTTTCCTCGCCGTGCTCGGAAAGAAACAACGCCAGTTGTCGCACTTGCTGGTTCAGATCGAATGGATCCACCGATGGTTGGTCACCGCTCATTTCACACTTTACCCCGCCGTCGTACGGATCGGATGATCACCGCAATCGGCTGCTGTTTGTGATGCTTCATCGATACCCGGCAATTGCACCAAGCAGCGAAGATAAGAAAGATGAGATCACAGAAATGCCGATCAGCCGTAACCTGAGCCCAATTGTTAGGCGTCAGCTAAGAGCCTGATCGATGGCCCATCGGCAGCCCATGACAGCATTATGATTGATCGAGCGCCCCCAATTGTTAAAAAAAGCGTCAACTTTCCCGGAACACCACCCAAAACCCGCAAAATCAAGGTCGCGACGATCCGGCCAGCGGCTACCAAAGCATGTCGGCGATGAACGCTTGCGTTTGCGGCTGAACAAAGTAATTGAGATGGTGCACTCGATCGTTCGTGCCGAAATCCAGCGTTCGCTCATCTGCAATTTTCAGCTGATGCCCTAGCTGAACCATCGACCGGGTGTCCACCACCAGATCGTTTGCCCCGGGAAACAATGCATCCGCTCCGGTGTCCAACACGCGGTACAAGTTCCAAAACTTCCAAGCCGGTTCGTTCGACTGAAAGTCACTGATGATCGCGTGATAGCGATCCGCCGATCCACTGCCAATGTCTAGCAAGCGTAACAATTCGGGATTGTTGCCCACTCGAGACATCGCAAACAATCCCGGAATCATCGCCACCACACCATCGATCACCGGCGTGCGACTGCCCAGCCCTGTCAACGAGGTCACGACCTTCAAGACCGCTTGCACGAAACCGAACATCGGCACCGCCATCCCCACCCAACCGGCTGCCGTAGTGATCGCCGCAGAGATCTGAGTCAGGCAATTCAACGTCTCGCGAAGTTGTGCTGGCGATGCTAATCCGGTCCCTTCAAGCGGGCTGCCAGCGACAACAACCTTTTCACAACGTTCTGCGTGCGGATCGAAGACTTCACACCACCAACGCGCGACCAGACCACCGCGTGAGTGACCGACCAGGTCAAGCTTTGCTGTGCTGCCTGCGATTTCACGCTGCAAATCCATCGCATTGAACATTGGACCGACAGATAACGTCGGATGGTCAAACGCATACACGTTACCATCGTAGACTTTGATCGCTTGATCCAACCAAGTTTGTTGCGATGACGATTCCGAATCGACCGCAAACCCTTCGAGCATGTTGTCGCTGTTGCTAAAGGTGCCATGAATCAACACCAACGCACGTCCCGAGTCGGGCAAGGCAGCCTGGGTCCACGTTCTGGTTTCTGGATTCAACCGAGAAAGCCCCCGTCGTGGTGTCAGCCGCTGATCTTGTTTGGCCAAGAAACGGGTGATCTGCGAAGGCGCAAGACGCTTGAACTCGAACTCCAATGCATCCACCGCGTCGCCACCCGATCGGCCGCGCATTTGTTGTCGCATTGGAGGCAGCGCTCCGCCAGAACTTTCTTCCCACTGCAAGATCCCGTCACAATCCACCAGACGCAGACAAACACTGCCGCCCACGGCAACGTCGTCGCGACCACTGCTTGCGCGAACGCGTGCATCGCGTTGAAAACCGTGCAACGAACGAACCTGTGAGTCGCCAAAGGACTCGATTGCTAACTGCTGAAAAACCTGTTCCATCTCATTGACTCCTCTGTTAGAGATCGACCGGGTATCCCGAAGGCGCTTGTGCAATGGTCTGCGTAGGAAACGGCAGCGGTCTGACGGCGTTGTTAAGCAACGGGTCTCCTTCGCGGGCGCTAACCAGATCGATCATCGCTCGGAACGAATGGCTATGTCGCGGTTGAAAATGCAACTGGCCTTCAGCAACCGCTTCGCCAAAGCCTTTTTGTTCCGTTAAAGCGACCGTTTCGATTGGCACCAAGCAACCTTGTTGCACCCAAGCACGAATCTCTGAATACGTTTTTCGCCCGGAAACCCAATGCATTGGGTCATCACGCATCGCATCGGTGTCATCGGGCGACGGCACCGCGTCCGTCATCACGTCCATGAAGTCCTGATGCGCCCGAACGTCTTTCCAATAGCCTGCAAACACATGCCCGTTTAGCAGGAACAGAACGGGGTGAATTTCGATCCATTCCATCGCGGCAACCAGCAGCAAAGCTAAATCAACGCAAGTACCAAACCCACCACCAATCGTTTGGCTAGGCGTTCGCAGTCGCTGCCGAAACGCTTCATA
Organism: Stieleria bergensis; assembly: GCA_007745635.1. Classification (GTDB taxonomy): domain Bacteria; phylum Planctomycetota; class Planctomycetia; order Pirellulales; family Pirellulaceae; genus Stieleria; species Stieleria bergensis. The sequence goes on along the minus strand of CP036272.1, from coordinate 849,250 downwards.
GGAGGGCGGCGGATTGATATAACCCAATTGATACTCCAGCAACAGCGCCGACCAAATCGCACGCACTTGGCAATCCACTCCTTCCCAGCGATCAGCCTCCTGAGCTGAAGACTGATAACTTTGATAGCCATCAAATCCCACGCTGACTCGATCGGCAAGCGAGCGGAGGTACTTATGCGCGACTTCGACAATCTGATTGATCTTCGGATCTCGAGGCTGAACAAAGGATGGCAACAGACTGATCTGCTGATCTTCCAGCGACCAATGATCGGCGGGCGAAATCCAGACTGGATACGCGTGCCGAAATGCAACTTGATCATGCCAGGTCAAATCGACGAACAAGCTGGCCTGCGTGCGTTCGGAGATACCGTGAAACAGTGACGCCGGTAACGGCAAATGAACAGCCCGCTGGCCGATGCAGCCTCCCTCCGGACCGCCATTGCAAGCACGTTTTCGTAGCCCGCAGGACAAATCATAACGATACGTTTTACGATCCAAGGCAAACCGCGTGTGAAACGGATAGGCCTGCATGCCAACGATCAGCTTAACAGAGACCTGCAAGTCTTCCACCGCACCGATCTCGCTGGCGCGATCGGCAACGAATCGCACCGCGAGTGATTCGAATAAACTCTCGCCGTTATGCAACGCAGAGAAATTCAGCTGTGCCTTTGGCCTGACAGTGACCTGAATCAGATCGGCAGCTCGATCAAGCTCCGGATCGGCTCGCCGCAATTGAGACAAACCCGACCTTCTCTGTCCCGTTTTAGTCGGTGACTTGGGGACCTGCGTGCGACGTTGCTGCCAGAGCTGGTAGTCGTCAAATCGTTTCCCGCCGATCAGCGACTCCGCTGACCATAGGTTCATGCCACTGCCGCGAAGTCGCAGCCGATCACTGGACAACGTTTCCATGGCCGAAGTGAACGCGATCAACAGATTCCACTGCGACTCCACCGCCGCACGATAGAAATGCAAAAAGAACAGTTCAGCGATCGAAGAGCTGTACGTATGCTGCATGCCCACCGCCGCAGCGACGCCGCGTTTCAAAGTCATCGGTGCCAATCGAACGCCACTGTCGAAACTATTGAATCCAACAAAGATGGGTTTGGGTGAACCCTGCGTGAGCAAGTCCGCGATTCGTTCCGCACGACACTCCTCGGGCTGGCCTGCAGCATCGCACAGATTGAATCCATCACGCACGTCATGACTTGACATGCCTAAGACCGATCGAGCACTCCGGTTGTCAACCGCTGAGACATGAATCACGTCCGGCGACGCGGACTTGAGACCCTGCTTGATCTGCTGATCGGTGGGCTGTGTGGTTTGGCCGATTCGCGTAATCTGTTGTGGATCAAAGCTATCGGCCAGTAAAGCTTGTTCGGCTGCTAAATCGACCTGAGCTGACAAACTCTGCGGCACACTCGCCAACCAGGCACATTGCTGCGGGACTCGTTTGGGAATCCGGCGGCCGGTGCGCAGATGCCGAACCACTAACAGGGACAGGCCATTGCGAAAGGTCTTGGATGCTTCCGCCAGGGCGAATTCCCAGGGCATGATCCGTGACTCCCACCAACGATCACGCTCTGACCACGGCAAGGTGACCTGAACCACGCCTTGGACGTTTTGCAAGACCTGTTGATCGATGCCCAGTTGCGCCAAATCCTGCTGCAACCGGCACACCTGTCGATCGTAAGCGCTGCGATCATTCAACCAGCGATGGCGTTGGCGAACCACATAGTTCCAACGCATCGCCACGGCTTTGAGAACTTCATCACAGCGGACGCGACAGAGGACCGATGCGGGGGTACTGATCAGGACTTCGGCCATCAAGCAAGCCAACGAAATAGAAGTGGGGCGATTTCAATTCGCCGGAGTCCGACTCTGGTTCCACACCAATCCCTTCTGACGATCCATCCAGAGCGACACCAACGCGAGCGATTATTCCAATGATGCAGGCAGTGAAGACACCTCTGGTCGAGGCAACTTGAGACAGCCCCAACAAGCCATGCCTGAGCAAGGCACACGAATGTGATGGGAAACCAGCACCGCCATCATGGGTAAGCTAGCTTCGCCAATGAAGCGATCACCCAACGGGTGCACCAGTTCCCCAAAAAACGAGGGACCTTGCCAGCAGAATAGCTGCATTCCGATCCACCGGTACAACCGACCGCAAGCTCTGTGCTGGGCGGCAAGCTCTGTGCTGGGCGGCAAGCTCTGTGCTGGGCGGCAAGCTCTGTGCTGGGCGGCAAGCTCTGTGCTGGGCGGCAAGCTCTGTGCTGGGGGGGCTTAGTGTTTGGCGGCAAGCTTGAGCACAAACTGCTCTAACAAGAAACGATCGCGACCACCGGCGCTATGTGTGCCTTTGAGACGCAAGTCAGCATCGAGCAACCAGGGCAACAATTGAGCAGCTCGGGCGCGTGTCATCTGTTTCATATCCTTGACCGCTTTGCTGACTTCGTTGGGACGAGTGATGCCGGCGCGATTGAGTGATTCTTCCAGCCGCGCTGCGCGGCCGGAGCGTTCGGCAGCCAAGTGAGCCGAAGTGGCCAATCCCAATCGCCGAAGCGACCAAGCAATCTGTGGCAACAAGGCGATCGCCGGTTGCCCTCCGTCGATCAACTTATCTAACTGCTTCAACGCTTCTGCGGCGTCACCGGCGGTGATCGCATCAATGATTTGCCAAATGGTCTTGCCTTGCCAGCCGGCGACGACATCACGCACCAAGGCTTCGTCGATGGTGCCACCAGGATCCAAGTACAGTGACAACTTAGCGATCTCGGTATCCAGCATCCCCATGTCATGACCGAGCATCTCGATCAAGGCATCGGCAGCGGCCGCATTCATTTTCACTTGATGGCGTGGCGCCATGTACTTGGTCAGAAACGAGCGGCGATTGGCTGCGGTGACACCAGACTTTTGTCCCGTTTCGCTATAACAACAAATCAGGTGCTGTTGCTTGTCGAGCAGTTTGTAGACCTTGGTATTACTGGCCAGGGAATCCAACTGCAAAATCAAACGACAGGCATGCGGTCCGCCAGCCAGATAGGCTTCGATTTCGCTACGGCTTTTGGAAAGGAATTTGTCGGCAGCTCGCACGACAACAGTGCGCTGCTCGCCCATGTCAAATAATGAGGCAATGGAGAGCTCTTCAACGACATCGCTCCAGCGGACGGCGTCGCCATCGTACCGGGTCACGTCCCCCTGGCCGGTCAACCGCATGGCAACCCAGGAAACCAAGGCCGGATCGGCACCATACACACCCGCCACATCAAAATCGATGGGCTGGTCATCCTTGTGGGCGTCAAGAAACTCGAAGGCGTGCGTTTTACTCATGTGGAATACTGTACCAAAATCACCGGCAAACAGACAGTCTCCGACAAGCCGGCGATTCCCCCAGCATTCCCCCAGCATTCCCCCAGCATTCGCCCAGCATTCGCCCAGCATTCGCCCGCGATTCGCCCAGTCAGCCTGCTATAAAAGCAATTTCTACAGGCCAACATCGACCTTCAGGCCAGCGGAGACAGACCGCGTCGCCCCGGTTTCACTGGGCAGCAAAAGACGCTTCGGCAGTGGTCGATCCAGGTTTGCCTCGGCAGTCGTCCGTCTCGACGGAGGCCAGCCCTATACTTCTGTCAAATTTCTTAAACAAATCCAGACGCGATTGCCATCCATCAACCACTTGCCGACGCCAACGCAGGCCGCGACTAGCGTTGAACGCAGAACCGACAAACCCAGCAAATCCGCATCACGATGGGCTGAACGGTCTTTCATCCACACAGCTTTTCACAACAGACCTTTGACTCCATGGCTGAAAGCCGCAATCCAAACGAATCCACAGCGCAGCATTTGATCCGGCTCAACCGCGATCTCATTGCGTTAGAGGAACTTGGTTTGAGCTTATCGATTGGGTTGCCCGCCCCCTACGCGGGAGAGCTTCGTGAGCTAAACGAAAGGTTGGCTCTGTATTCTGGAATCGATCAATCCGCCCCGGCCATTCTTCGTCAGTTGCCAGGCACGACCGACAGGTATCGAGCGTGCTTGGAGATGCTTAGTGCGTCCGCATCCCCGGAACAGATTCTCGACTCACTGGTTGAACCACCGATTCGCCATAGCCGTCCCCCGCGAACATCGCTGCCGGACTCCGTGCCTGTGGTGATCTTGATTTTGTGCTACGCATGTTTGCTTGTCGTCTGTCACTCTGCAGCTCCGTTCATTGAACGGGAGTACATTGACATGGATCAGTTCCGCGCGGGGCACGGCGTTGTGAAACCGGACTTCGTCACGCAAATTTTGATCAAGCTTTATCACTGGATGCCGTACTGGCAGTACGCCATCCCTGGGGGTCTGGCCCTGTTTGTGATCTGGCGTTGGCTGCGCAAGAGTCCGTCCCGCCAAAACACACCGAATGTTTTTGATCGCTACGCCGCTCAGGCTCAGCAACTCAACCAGCTGACTCAATCTGACGTCTCCAAACCGCTAGCGTTGGAACGGGTCAGTCGCTGGAGTGCGTGCCCGCTGCCGCCCCTGTTGACGGAGCTTGTGGAAACAGCGGAGGATCGCGAGCCAACGCAGCCATCAGATGATTCGCAAAACCTGCAAGCGCTAAGCCAGCTTTATCGCCGTCAAGCCGACCACATGCTGACGTTGTCCAGCTTTAGCGCATCGGCGTCGCTGATCCTTGGCGCTCTCGCGGTGGCACTGGTTGCTTTGTTGCTGTTCATTCCCTGGACTTCATTGTTGAACCTCCTGACAACGGAGGTGGGAATGTAATGAGTAACCCCATCAATCCCTCTCCCAACGACAACGCCTCGCCAGCATCCGCCGAACCCAATGCCTCGGCCACGCTAGAGCAACATCTTGCCAAAGTGATGCAGTCACGAGATGAACTCGCCGAACGCTTAGAAGAATGGTCCGCTGGACTCGGACAGGGCGCACTGTCAACGCAATGCCGATCATTAGGCAAAGCCATTCACAGCGGAGAAAGCGTGACAAAGATTGCACAGAACTATCCCAGTTTACTGTGGATTCTAACGCTGGATCAGCCTGCGGCACAAACCCGAGGCTTACTGCGGATGGCAGAGCATGAAGCCTTGCAAGCGGCAACGACCAGCAGACGCATGCGAGCGGTGGCCTACCCCTGCAGCATTGCGGTCGCAAGTTTGGGGCTGTTGGTCTTTCTAGGCACATTTGTCCTGCCACAGTTTCGCGAGATGTACGATGAATTCGAACTCTCGTTACCGGGGATCACCGAACTTGTTTGCTCTGTCTCGGACCTGATGATGATCAACCTGACAGCGACCATCGGCATGGTGGCTCTTTTTCTGACCGGCATGATCTTTGCCGCCTATCGCTGGGCAACAGCGCGGCCCAAACCGCGACTGGTTAACAACAAACTTTGGCTGCCGTCAGTCAGCGAGAATCTGTCGCAAGTCTGTTCACAGGTTGCGGAACTCGCTCGACAGAATCTAGACACCCCTTCCATCTTGGCGATTGTCTCAGCCAGTTGCTCCGAACCGCTGATTCGCGTGGAGATCGATCGCATTGCCGCATCGGCCCAGCAAGTCGGGGAACGGATCGCCCCGAGCAACCTTCGTTCATCGCTACCAAGCAACGTCCTCTATGCCCTGCGTCCCCGCACCAGCGACCAAGGCCCCAACATTGCACTGCTGCAACAATTGGCTCACAACTACCATACGATCAACACCTCGCGGCGTGAAACGCTCACCCTGTTGCTCGGCCAGAGCCTGATCATTCTCACTGGGATGATCATCGGCATCACCGTATTTTCCATCCTGGCTCCAATGCTGTCCCTCATTACCAGCCTTTCATAGAGGGAGCAAATCAGTGAGCAAAGTCCCCTTACGTGTCACCGTCGAGAAAGTTTTCGAAAAGCTACCCGGCGTCCAAGCTGGCAACTCTCGAACCAGCAAGCAGCGCTGCTTGCTACGACTGCTTGCCACAGCGCATCAACAACAGCTCTCGCCGGCCATTCTGACCAAGAACTTGGCGGAGGAGTATCCAGGCAGTTATGGACACAAGCTCCAACAGCTTCACCGCTGGCTAAAAGCAGATGGTTCGATGAGCGCCGCCGTCCGGCACACTCCTGGAATCCTTAGCGAGTCCGATACCCTGGCGGTGCTGTGCGGCATTGAAACTCAGAACATTGAACCGACATTCAAAATCCTCACCGACTCCAATCGAGACGATGCCGGCAATGGCGCCCAAGCACCGGTGACCAGTAAGGTTGGCTACTTTGTGTTTTTATCCTGCACGATTTCGATCGCCTTGGCGTTTTCGATGTCACTGGTGCTGCCAATGATTGCTTACATGTTCGAGGAGTTTGGGCTCGAAATGGGATTCGGACTCGAATCGCTGCATGCCTATCACGTCCTGGTCGGGATCGCACTGCTGTTTTTCATTTTGGCAACGATTGCTGTTGCCTTGCTGCAGATCCCGGACATCAAGCGGTTCATGACTCAGTCATTCTTGGCAGACTGGTTGCCATCGATTCGCAGCAACCGGCAAGCGGGAATTGCGAGAATTGTTTCCGTGCCGCTGAGCCAAAATCAACCTCTTCGTCCCACTTTGTTGGCAGCGGCCCAATTCCATGTCAGCGCCAAGTGGCGAAAAAAGTTGCTCCATGTCGCAACGCAACTCGAAGACAATGCTGATTTCTGGTCGCTCGCCAACCAGCAGGGCATACTGCAACCAAGCATTTCCAAACAGATGCGTTCCATGCAGACGGCGCAAACGCAGTCCTGGACCTTGCAAACCTTGGCCAATCAACGGGAAATTGAAACCGATCGTTCGGCGATTGGATTCATCAATGGCGTTTTCAATCTACCGACAATCATCCTTGGGTTTGTCGCCGGCTGGTTGATCCTGGGAGTCATGTCATCACTGACCAATCTCATCATTTCACTGAACTAATGTCCGCTTGTATGCATCCTTGCCGCACCGGCCATTGCCGCCGAAACGGAACAACGCTCACCGAAGTGATTGTTGCCGCTGGAATGGTGATTGCGATTGCCAGCGTCATGATCCCGCTGATCGTCAGCGCGTCACGATTGCGAACACAATCGCGTTATTACCAACAAGTCACCGACGACCTGTCCAACCAGATGGACCGACTGGTGGCCTTACCCACCGACCAGCGCGAACAAGCTCTGGAGCAACTAAAACCGTCCGCACACGTTTTGGAAAACTTACAGGCTGCCACGCTGACCGGTGAAACCAGCACCGACAGCAACGGAACCACGCTCACGCTTCGCATGCAGTGGCAACGCCCCGGTGACCCTCCACCGATCCAGTTGACCGCTTGGCTAGACTGCAATCCGGAAACGGGACAGCCGCCTAAACAGAGCCCCGAACAATCACAACCAACTCGCGAAACAGCGCCGGAGGCCAATCAATGAATCGCCAACAGCGCACCGCATTCACGCTCCGTGAAGTCATGTTTGCTTTGTCGATTGGCAGCTCGGTCATGATGACATCGATGGCCATGATTCATCGTTCCATGAACGAAGCCTCCAGTGCACGTCGTCAACAAAACGATGATCGGCAATTTTTTGCGTTTAGCAGACAAATTCGCGACGACATTCATCTGGCAAGTAAGGCCAGCCTGGAACAGAACAGCGGCGACCAGTACCAACTGACACTGCAATTCCGAGACGCGACGGAAGCGGTTTACCACTGCAGCGACGACCTGATCCTGCGCAACAGCATGCAAGGCGAACGACGCATCAGCCAACAACAATATCGCTGGCAACAACCCAAACAAGTGACCGTTGAACTTTCCACTGACCCGCAAATGGTGTCGCTCACTTTGTTTCGTGTTCCCACAACCATCCATGGCCAAGCGACTCCAACGTCCAAGACGCCACCGGTTTGGCGACAACTCCAAATCACGGCGGGACTTCGTCTCAAACATGTTGCTGGAGACATTCAGCGATGATCATCAACCACCACACACACACGCGGCAAAGCAATTGCCCGCAGCCACAGGGGCCACGTTCACGACGCGGTGCCATCATGTTCTGTGTCCTTGCGTGCCTGGGGGTTTCGTTGGCAATTGTCACGCTCATGGTGCGTGGCGCGGTTAGCGAACGACGGGCAACTCGGCGCCGACATCAAATGAACCAAACCGAGCGATTGCTAGATGCCGGCATTTTGCGTGCCGTGCAACAGCGTCAACAGAACCCCAGTTATCAAGGCGAATCCTGGACCGTGAAGCTTCCTGAACCGCAGGCTGATCAGCCGGCCAGCATTCAAATCAGGATCGAAAACGGGGTCACCCATGTGACCGCACAGCTAGGTGAACGACCTTCAATCACTTCCAAATCCTTTCAATTTAAGACGAGTGAATCGGAATGAAACGCAACGCATTTACCTTGGTGGAACTGTTGGTCGTCATTGCGATCATCGGCATTCTGGTTGGACTGCTGCTGCCTGCGGTCCAAGCATCGCGTGAAGCGGCTCGCCGAATGAGCTGCACCAACAACCTGGCACAGCTTGGACTGGCAGTGCATCACTTCGAATTTGCCATGGAGCATTTGCCCGCCGGTTCAACCAACCCCACCGGGCCCATTAAAAACGTCGTGGATCCAACACAGATTGAAATCAGTTGGGTTGGCTACATTCTGCCCCATTTAGAACAACAACGCCTTGCCAAAACGCTGGACTACAACAAGAGTTGCTTTGGCCCTGAAAACGCCCAGGTCCGGGAGATCGAACTCTCGGCGCTGCGCTGCCCCTCCAACCCACATACAAGCGGCGTTGATGAGACGTTCAACCAAGCGGCCGTCTCCGATTATGCCGCTTGCTATCACGCCGACGAAGCTCCCATTGATCAAGACAACAATGGCGTGATGTTTCTTAACAGCAAAATTCGTTACGCCGACATCTCCGACGGGGCTTCAAGCACTTTTCTGCTGGGTGAACATGTCGGTGATTTCCAGAACCTGGGCTGGCTATCAGGCACACGTGGAACACTACGCAATACCAGCAGCCTCAATGCCATGACCTTTGAGGAAGCCATGGCCTACAAACCCGAACCACTGGAAACAGGAGGCTTTGGCAGCGTTCATAACGGTGGCGCTCAGTTTGTGCTCTGCGATGGCGCGGTACGTTTCATCAGCGAATCGATCGATCCAGAGATTTATTCGTACTACGGCGATCGTGCTGATGGTGCGATCTACCAAGAGGCGCATTAGAAACACGCCGTGATTGTGTTGGCGAAGCTTTCACGCTTTCAGTCGCTCAGTCGACAACATACACGACGACTGAGTTGTGCGCATTTTGCACCACGCCGGTGCCACTGACAAACACAATGCGATCGCCGCTCTTTAGCGAGCCTTCGGCTTTGGCCCAGTTACAGACCTGTTCACGGATTTCGGCCGGCGGTCCCATGCGGCTCATCGCGACCGGGCGAATGCCCCAGAACAAGTTCATCCGCCGCAGCGATGCCGATCGATCGCTAACAGCCAAGGTTGGAATCAGGCTACGCGACCGACTCTTGACCCAAGCGGTGCTACCGGACTTGGTTGCAATGATGATCATCGCGGCCTCAATGGATTCGGCCACCACGGTCGCCGCATGAGTCACCGCGGCAGTGATGGGATGAACCAGGTGAGTCGGGTCACTGGCCTCGAGACGCTCTTGCAAGGCGGTTCGTTCTGACAGCGTCTGTTCAGTGGTGCTCAAGATCCGAGACATCATTTGCACGCTTTGCAACGGATAGTCGCCTACAGCGGTTTCGCCGCTCAACATGCAAGCATCGGCGCCATCGAGAATCGCATTGGCAACATCACTGGCTTCGGCGCGCGTTGGACGCACACTGTGATGCATCGACTCTAGCATTTGCGTGGCAACAATCACTGGTTTGCCCATCGCGTTGCAAACCTGAATGATTCGCTTTTGAGCCACCGGGGTTTGGGCCACATCGATCTCCACGCCCAAATCACCGCGTGCGACCATCACCCCGTCGGCCGCTTGAACAATGTCCTGAAGATTTTCCAATGCTTCAGGCTTTTCAATTTTGGCAATCACCATGGCTTCGCTTTCATGTGCCGTCAGCACATTCCGCAACGACATCACGTCGCCCGCATTACGAACAAATGACAGGCTAATGAAATCGATCTCGTTATCGGCTGCCCAGATCGCATTTTCAATGTCGGCGCGTTGCAACGCAGACACGGACAGTTGCACGCCGGGCAAGTTAATGCCTTGACGACTGCGGACTTCACCGGCGGCCGTGACTCGGCAGACCGCATGATCGGCGTTCACCGATTCGACTTCCAAGGCAACCTGACCATCAGCCAGCATCACGTGATTGCCTGGTTGTAACTCGTCAATCAACTTGGGGTAAGTTGATGTCAATTGATCGTCGCTTTGCGGTGCTCCTTCCTTGATGAACGTGAGCGTCTTTCCAACATCACACTGGAGGGGATCACAGAACAATTCCCCTAAGCGAATCTTTGGCCCGGCTAAATCCAACAGAATCCCCACATGGCAGCCAACCTGTTTGGAGGCTTGGCGAATCGCCATCACTTTTTGCTCGTGATCGGCAATCGATCCATGAGCGGTGTTAATGCGAAAAACATCCACACCGGCACGAATCAGATCCGCTAATTGCTCGGGCTGCTGACATGCCGGCCCCACCGTGGCAACGATCTTTGTCTTGGAGTCTTGTAAAACGGGACCGTGCATTAAGTTCACTTAGAATAGATGGAGGCAACGCGGTGTTGCGAGAAGATGCAGCCAAGCTGATCACAACTGGCAAGTCGAACACTGGCAGACGAGCGAGCTTACGAATCAGCTGCCGTGATAGACGCTTGTTCGCGGCCCCAACGTCTGCCCTCGCGGCGAACCGTGGCCAATCATCGCGAAGACCAGCGTGGCTTGCTGATCATCAGACGTTCCGACAACAGGCAGTGTGTTGATTCGATGATATGTTGTAACCTCTGGGGACAAAACGTCAAAGAAACCGTCCGCTCGGTCAACCTAATTGCCCTGCGAAAGGCCGGATGAGAGCCACTACAATGTATCGCAGTCAATTTTTTCCTTTTAGCTGGAATTGCAATCGTGCCCGAGACATCTCCTGTCGTGTTGGTCACCGGTGGATCGGCCGGTCTTGGGAAGATCATTGCCAAGACGTTTCTAAATGCCGGCTACCGAGTGATGATTGTTGGTCGTTCGACGGAACGACTTCAAAACGCAGCCGATGAACTCGATGGGGGCGATCGACTGGCCATCGCGACCTGTGATGTGAGCGAATTGGCACAGTGCCATGAACTGGCCGAACAGATCAACACCCAGTTCGGCCGCCTGGACACCCTGGTCAATTGCATTGGCACCAGCGATCGAGGTGTGGTGACCGAGTTGACGGCCGATCGCCTGAAACAGCTTTGGCAAGACAACGTGTTGACGACGCTGCACTGTAGCCAAGCGATGCTGATCTTGCTGGAGCAATCCCATGGCAGCATCGTCAATATCGGCTCGCTGGCTGGCAAAGTCGGCGCCCGCTACCTGGGTGGTTACGTGACCGCCAAGCATGCTCTGACCGGACTGACCCAACAAATGCGACTGGAATGGCGTGATCGAGACGTGCACGTTGCGCTCGTCTCTCCGGGTCCAATCCGGCGTCCCGATGCTGGCCAACGCTATGCTCAGCACAACAGCGAAGCACTTCCCGAGAGCGCCTCGGCACCGGGCGGGGGAACAAAAGTCAAAGGCTTGCCTCCAGAAACCGTTGCCGCAGCGGTTCTCAAATGTGCCCAACGAAAAAAAACCGACCTAGTCCTGCCAGGCCACCTGCGTTGCCTGATCGCAATTGGCAACGCATTCCCCCGCCTGGGCGACTGGCTGCTCCTGAAGTTCAGCCGGTAAAAAGCAGGAAAATCGTCGCCCCGCAGCAACAAACCGCACGACATCCGAACCATCCGAACCGTTCCAGGTTGCTGCCGTGATCGCCAGCTTGTGTCTAACCGCATCAATCACAAGAAATCGGATGTCCAACCCAGTGGTTTCGGGGAAGTACTGTAGTAGTGGAAAACGCTGTTTGGATTGACTTCCGAAGTCTTTACACTAGTCTCTAGTGATAGGCGACTCACTCGCCCCCCGCCTCTTTCCCCTCCGAATTCGCTCCTCGATTTGTTCGCTGAACGGCCAGGAGCATCCCAATGCGCGCCAAGTTTTCGACTTGGATTGACGCATGAACCAGCCACTGCAAATGCGATTTGTTACTCTCCCCCCTTCGTCATGCTGCAAACTTTCCAGCATCTTCATTGCAATCGCGTTCCTGTTGCCGACCGCAAACGCGCCAAGGACCAGTGCACAAACGGTGTCACCGGAGGCCCCTATTGCCAGGCCCCTGTTGGTGATCCCCGGTGCGGGCGCCACCGCAACAGAAACCGCGACCGATCAGCAAGACGAAATCGGGACCATCGAACTGCCCGCCGAACAAGGTCCAGCGATCAAATTGGTGCCGCCACCGGCTGAGGCAGTCGAGACACTTCCACCGAACTCCGTACGGTTTTCGTTTCTAGGCATGCCCTGGCGAGATGTGATCGGCTGGATCGCCGAAGAAACCGGCTCGGCATTGCATGTTGATGCGATGCCCCCGGGTTCCTTTACCTACAACGACCCGCAAGTCTTCTCGCATGACGACGCCATCGCGCGAATCAACTTGTTCCTGCTGCCTCAGGGCTACACCATCATTCGCAGCGGGAACTTGCTATCAGTCATCAGTTTGACCGATCCTCGTGGGTTACAGCAACTCGACGCGCTGGCGCCACTGGTTACGCCGGCTCAACTGGAAACGAAGAATCGGCACGACGTGGTCAAATGCCTGTTTCCGCTGGGGCCTCTGAAAGCAGAAGATGCCGTTGAGGAACTGACGGCTGTCAAGCTGATGCTGCCGCCGGCTGTGTTCAACAAGACCAACCAATTAATGGTGACGGAGACTGTTGATAAACTGCGGAGCGTCAAGGCAATCTTGGATGCCTTTGAACCGAGCAAGCTGGATAACGGCACGATTGTCAAGAATTTCCCTCTGAAGTACATGGACGCAGAAGACATTTTGACGGTTGCCAGACCTCACCTTGGATTGGCCACTGGCGAAATGATCGGCATTGATGTCAGCCTTTCATCCGATCCCGATGGCAAGTTCATCTTCGTGACCGGAATCGAAGACAAGGTCAAACTCGTCGAACAGCTGATTCAAACCCTGGATCTCCCGGGCCCTGGAGACGAAGAATCAGACGCTGAACTCGTCCTGCGAACGCACAAGGTCGCAGGCGGCAACGTCGACCTTGCCTATGACGTTCTGCAAACCTTGCTTTCCGGCCGAGAAAACGTTCGCCTGTCAAAGGACGAAACCGCTGGCACGGTCGTTGCCATGGCCAGCGAAGCCGTGCAACGCGAAATCGAACTAACGGTTGAAAAGCTAGCCGCAGACGCAGTCACCTTTGAAGTCATTCCACTAAAGAACATCGATGCCTTCACGGCGGTTGGACTGGTCGAACAGATGTTGGATCTTTCGGTGATCGATAGCAGCAGTTCATCGTCATCGCGTGATCGTGATAGTCGCGATGCTCAACCCACCGTTGAACCACCACGCTTGGACGCCGACATTGAGAATCACCGACTGTTTGTTCGTGGCACGCCGACTCAAATCACTCAGATCAAAGAGATCATCGCGGGACTCGATCAGCCTTCAACCGCCAGCGGCGGCAGCGATGAAACGATTCGCATCATTGGACTTTTCGGCCAAGAGGCGAAACAGACATTGATGTTGGCGGCACGCTTTTGGAGATTGCCGAATCCAATCATCCTGTATGACGATCCGCTGGGTCACTCGACTGAGCCTCGCGAACGAGTTGTCAACCAGCCCACCGAAACCGCTCCTCGGCCAGCGATCTCCGAATCGATCCAAGCGACTGCGACGGGCAATAGCCCCTATGTCACGACCTCCACCCTGACCACGACGGCAGCGGCGAGTGTCGATTCCGGAACGGTCTTGAAATCGCCTTCTCTGGATATCAAGCAGACGGCGATTAACTGCCAACTGACCCGCCGTGGCTTACTGGTCCAGTGTACGGATGCTGAAGTGTTGAACCAGTTTCTGTCACACGTGGAAACCTTGGCTGGCCCCAGTGGTCAAGCGGCTTCGGAACCCGTTGTTTTCTATCTGAAGTACACGCGTCCCGAAGACGCCATTCGGATGCTGGCCGAACTGCTTGACGGAGGAGATTCGGTTGCCAGCGCTGGCGAAGGATTAGTGAACGGGATTGTGATGTCGGGCACAAGTTCGTTTGGCAGCTTGATTTTAAACCGAGAAGGCACCTTAACGTTGACAAGCGAATCCGCAACCGTCGTTGCTGACTCAAGACTGAATCGATTGATTGTGCAAGGCACCAGTGCTGATATCCGCCGCATTGAAGACTACCTGAAGATCATTGAAAAAGACGCCAGCATCACTCAGATCAAAACCTACGGCCAGTCGCATGTGATTGAACTGGAGAACAGCATCGCCAGCGAAGTCGAAGCGGCTTTGCGACAAGCCTTTGCCGGCCGGGTGGCTGAGAACAAACAGCAGGCCCCCGCTGGCCAAGGTGGTGCCAAACCTCAGCCTCAACAGCGCCCCAATCCCGAAGGCGACAAAAAGGGCGATGCAAAACGCCCCGCTCCACAGCGAACCGCCAGTCAACAGGCGCGTGACTTGGCTCCCAAAATGACCCTGGCCGTCCACGAGGCCAGTAACTCCCTGATCGTCACCGCTCCAGACGACCTGTTCCGCGAAGTCGAGGACTTGGTCAAAATCATTGACGGCCGTGGTGAACAGACCGTTGAGATTTTGATCCCGAAGAACAATCAAGTGATCGACGAAGTCTTGCAACAACTGATGACCGGCCAGGCTGTTTCTCGCCGCAGCAGCACACGTTCCAGCACCAGTCGGCCGACGTCCAGCTCGAACACCAGCAAACCTCGGACAGATCGCTAAGCTCCATTGGATCTTCGCGAACTTTGGTCACAAGCTTCTGTACTACAGCCAACCACTGAAACATGTTCCGCTTTGACAGTGTCGATGACCAGCTTGCTGGCTTACGCGTTTTCCTGACTGCCGTGACTCTGGCGGCCCTGGTGTTGCTAGGCGAGACGAATGCCTGGGGACAAGCAGGCTTGCGTGAGTCCTTGGAATTGCTTGACCGCGACCAAAACGGCTACCTGGACCCAGAAGAAGTCACTCCGCTCGCCAGACCCTATCTCGAGCGGATTGCCAAAGCCCGCCGACTGTCACTGAAACGCCCCAATCGAATCGACCAACTGCAGGAAGCGGCGCGAATCTATTACGCGCTGCAAAACGGCGTCGCCGGTGAAGATGTTCGCCCGGAACGAGAAGCAACCTTAAAACGCTTTGGCCCCGGACTGGATGATTTGGTGGTTCCACAGTTCGGCGAAGGACCGGTCAAACACCCCTATGAAATGCGTGATGTGTACGAAGCACGCAGCACCATCCGCCGCTTAGATCGTGACGAAGATGGCAAGCTGGACCGCCGGGAAGCGTATCGCGGTAAGTGGACGCATCGCGACCCCTTCAGCATGGACTTGAACAAAGACGACTTGCTTAGCGAACAAGAACTGGCCCAGCGCTATGCGCGACGTCGGCAACTAAACAGTGATGCCGGTGAATTAGTCAAACGAGCCGTGCGTGTTGGAAATGGCATCGAACGATCAGACGACCCCGGTAAACGAGAGCGAGAAGAACGCGAACGACGTGACTGGTGGCGCACGGGAGGCAATCGATTCTGGCTGACATCGGCACTGATTTCCCGCTACGACTCGAACAAGAACGGTCGGTTAGAAGAAAACGAAACCATCGATATGAAACTGCCCGTCGGCATGATTGATGTCGATCGAAACGGTGAACTCACTCGCGATGAGCTGTTTGCCTATGTGCAAAAGCAACAAGACCAAACAGGCGGCCAAGTGGAAGGGCTTCCCAGCTGGTTTTACGAGTCCGATGCGAACCAAGATAAACAGATTGAACTGACCGAGTACGCAAAAGAAATCAATGAAGAAACCGTCAATCAGTTCTTGGCCATGGACGCAAATGGGGACGGTTTCCTGACGACGATGGAAGTGCTGTCGTCGAAGTCAATGATGGGCGGTGTGTTTTCCAGCGAAGATGCCGAACTGCTACCACCCAAGAAAACCATCGTTTCGGAAATCGAAATCAGTGAAGACTTCGTCATTCAAGACCTGAACGTCCAACTCAACATCACCCACACGAGCACCGGGATGCTCGATGCGTTCTTAACCGGTCCTGATGAGACAAGGATCGAACTGTTCACAGCCGTTGGCGGCGGCGACGATCACTTCCAAAAAACAACCTTCGACGACCAATCTCGTTACAACATCGTCAAAGCCAGACCTCCCTTTGAAGGCAACTTTCAACCGGAAGGTTTAATCAAACGACAACCCGGTCTGTCAGCCTTTAACGGCAAGTCCATCAAAGGCACGTGGCAGTTGTCCATCGTTGGCACTCGTAGCGAACGGTTTGGCATGCTGCACCATTGGTCCATCATCGCCACCCCTGACAAGGTGAACCTGCCAGCGACCGGCGAACCAAACGCCGAGGACGAACAAGCCAGCGAAAAAGCCACGCCTGCCATCTCAACCAGTGCCGTCTCCTTCACCAGCGAAAAGCCTCAGTGGTCCGGTGAAAATCAGTCGGCCTACAAAAATCCATCAAGCAGCCGCTCCATGGCTGAATATTGGACGCCGGAGCGGAAAGCCGAGTACGCCGACAAACTCCGCAAACCTGATGCCGCCAAATGGGACTCCATGAGCGATCGGGAGCGCCAAGCGTTCAACGAACGACGCAATCAAGCAATCGCCAAAATGAAAGAAGAAATGCGTCAGTTCAAAGGCAAGGATACGAAATCTGGCAAAGAGAAAGACCGCGAAAATCCCAAGGAAATCTTGCAAAAACGATCGTGAATTGAGACTATTTCCACCGGATTTAAGTCTGGGCACCAACTTCACCCGCTCACCGCTTGCCAATCTTCGCTGCGGTTTAGAAACTAGGTCGACCTGCGTTGGGAACGTTCCAACGACAGTGATCCTTCCTAGCTTCCTCTTTCGGCGGTCCCGATGTCTGCTTTTCCAGAAATTCCAACGATTCAATATGAAGGCCCTCAAAGCGATAACCCCTTGGCATTTCGCTGGTACAACCCAGAGGAAGTGATTGAAGGCAAAACGATGAAGGACCACTTCCGGTTTTCCATCGTTTACTGGCACACCTTCCGTGGAACCGGAAGCGACCCCTTTGGACCTGGCACCGCAGTGCGTCCTTGGGATGACGGCACTGAAAGCGTCGAGAACGCACAGAACCGCGCTCGGGCCGCCTTTGAACTGTTTGAAAAACTGCAAGCGCCTTACTACGCCTTCCACGATCGTGACGTCGCGCCTGAAGGAAACAGCCTGAAGGAATCCAACGCGCATTTTGATGCCGTCGCCGATGTACTGGCTGAAGAACAACAGCGCAGTGGCGTCAAATTGCTGTGGGGCACTGCCAACATGTTCTCCAATCCGCGTTTCATGCACGGTGCTGCCACAACGTGCAACGCAGATGTGTTTGCCTTTGCCGCCGCGCAGGTCAAGAAAGCTCTGGAAGTCACCCATCGCCTAGGCGGCGAGAACTATGTTTTCTGGGGCGGCCGAGAAGGCTATCAAAACCTTTACAACACGGACATGAAACGAGAACTGGACCACTTGGCCAAGTTCTTCCACATGGCCGTCGACTATGCCAAAGAAATTGGCTTCACCGGACAGTTCTTGATCGAGCCGAAACCCAAAGAGCCCACCAAGCACCAATACGATAGCGATGCGGCTGCCTGCTTGAACTTCCTGCGGGCTTACGACTTGACCGATCACTTCAAGCTTAACTTGGAAACCAACCATGCCACGCTGGCGGGTCACACCATGATGCACGAACTGGACTATGCCGGTGCACAAGGTGCCTTGGGAAGCATTGACGCCAACACAGGTGACTTGCTGCTGGGCTGGGACACGGACCAGTTTGCAACCGACTATTACCTGACCACACAGATGATGTACTACATCCTCAAGCATGGTGGACTGGGCAGCGGTGGCGTGAACTTCGACGCCAAAGTTCGCCGCGAGTCCTTCGAGCCGATCGACCTGTTCTACGCTCACGTCGGTTCGATGGACGCCTACGCGAAAGGATTGAAAATCGCTGCGGCCATGCGAGCCGACAATGCGCTGGAAAACTACATCAACGATCGCTACAGCAGCTGGGACAGCGGCATCGGTGCCAAAATCGAAGCCGGCGAAGTGAACTTCGCGGACCTGGAAACCTACATGCTGGAAAAAGGTGACGCAGATGAAAATCAGAGCGGCCGCCAAGAGCTGATCGAAAGCGTGGTCAATCGCTACATCGATCGGGTCTAACTCCAGGCATCAAGTGAAAGCGGCAAGGCACAAACAATCGGCAGACCGCCGGTTCGCGCCCTTGCCGCAATTTGACCAACGCGCAATTTGACCAACGCGCAATTTGACCAACGCGCAATTTGACCAACGCGCAATTTGACCAGCGTACTCGCGATCAGCGCGCTGATCAGACTGGGACTGTCCCCAGCGATGTACTCGGCGATGTACTCGGCGATGTACTCGCCACCAGTCGCTATCAAGCTACATGTCCGAGATGATCTCGTACCAGACGGCCTCGGTGACTGGCATGGGCAGTGTGATCCGCACGTTGCCAATCACCGGACCGCCCGGAGTCGCAAGCTGCGTGCCGGGATAGTTCACCACCGCTCGGACCTCGACAGTCGGCCGTTTGGCGGCCTGCTGATCGCCGGTCACGCCTTGGCTGACAGGCAGCACCCAACGCTGCAGATTGGGAACGCCTTCGTATTCCCATTGCTGTGGCAAGCCAAGCGGGAAGGTCAGCTTGGTTGAATCTTTGACATCGGTCCTTAAAGTCAATTGCCGGCGATTGCGTTCATCCTGGACGGATTGGACCTGGGGCAATTCATCCAGCGAGACCGTTTGCCATGGCAATTCCATCGGCTCGGTCTGTTCGGCTGTCGCCAGATTGCGAAAGTCATGTTCAGGGTAGAACTTGGCCAGTGGAACGAGGTGTGGGGCATCAGCCTCTGCCGATTCCTTGTCGCCCGAACTGAGTTCGACCTGTCGCCAAAGAAACTTGGCATCGAACTGAGTCACAAACTCAATGGCTTCCATCTCGGCGCTACCGGGCGCTGCATGAGGCAAGAAGCCGATGCGATTGGGATGCTTGGCATCGAACAGGATTTCGACAATCGGCTTGGCTCCCGAAGCGAAGGCGGGATAGTGAGCAAACAGATGCATCGTCATCGGATCGTCCCCGATGGCATCGACCGGTGACAGCGAGGACGGCGGCCGCGGCTTGGCGTCGGCCGATTCGTCAAGGGTTTCCCGAATGGTGATGGTCAATCCGGTTTCGCTGGGCACATCAGTGGGCGCCTGCAACTCGGGAACCTCCGGCTGCGCAGCACCCGCGACAAGAGGTCGGACGGAAATCCCCACGGGCGTGTAGTTGGAACCCCAGCGGTTCTCGCCAAGCGTCGCGTACCAAGAGGGTTCGATCGACAGCAGTCCAATGCGTCCTTTGGCCTGCAGATGTTGAACTCGCATCCCCTGGCGATGCCCAAACGCTGATCCCGCAAAACCGTTGGTCTTCAATTGAAAATTCGAAGCGACTTCCACTGCGTCATGACGTGGCGCGATCCAGACGCAGGTGCCCTTACTATCGTATCCTACAGGCATTGTCAGAGTGTTTCGTCCGTGCAATGGATGCCATTGGGAGATCTTGCGATTCACCAAGGTTAACGTTTCATCAACTGGATAAACGCTCGATTGCGCGGAGACTCCACCGCTGGAAGAGCTGCTGCCCGATTTCACCCAGTCCTTGGGATGATGCTGCTGCAGCACTAAATCGTCATCCAGATAGACCAAGGCATGGTACCCTTTGGCATCTGATTTGAATTCAACGTGCACGGTATGCTCTCCGGTTGGCAAAGCACAGGATTCAAATTCACTTGGTGGTTCAAGCGAATTGATTCCCTGCGTCGCCAAACGCAAATCGAGTGCAGCATCATCGGGTGCAAAGTACTTCCAGCTGCTAACGTTTGAGGAAATACTTGGCAAGATCCGCGCATTCAATTGTGCAGGGTCGGTCACGATGAGTTCCAAACTGGACAACCGCATCGTTTCGATTTCAGCTTTTAGTTTTGGAATTTCTTGTCGGGCGATCCAAACGGGCAGCCAACTGGCGACTGCTGCGATCAACAACAGCAGCTCTAACAATCCAAACCTGAGTCGAGTCTGTTGCTTGCGATTGGTTTCAGCACCTGAGCCGTCCGCATCGGTGATCGGCTGATCATCCTGTGGTCCGGGAGCATTGATCTGTGACGCTTGATTCATCGCAGTCCTTCCTCCAACGTTTCGATGTTGCCTTTGGCCCAGTCGTCAAACGGCTGTTCAATTTGCTGGCTAAACAGGTAAGCAGCAAAGCCTTGATACAAGCCTGGCTGGGGCTTGCCGGATCGATCCACGGCCTCTTCTTTGTGACGAATGCGAAACAGGCAAATCGCTTCATTCGCATTAAAAACGCGTGTCTGCCCGGGTTCAACAATCGGCTCGACAAGCAATTCATTGATGTCATCCAGCCCCAATTCATCGGAGGCACTGAAGCTGCTGGAACCACCGCCCTGACGGTAGCAGATTGTCCACTGACCATCGGATTTAACCATCGAAACCATGCTGGTGATTTCTTCTGGTTCCTGATTACCGCCTCCGAACAAGCCGCCACTTGATCCCCCCGCACTGTACGGAGAATCAGGACGAATCAATCCGCGATAAGTGCGTGAGCGACCGTCAAACTTTGACGGACAATACACACGAAACTTCCACACATGAGCCTTCTGGACGCCGGGCGGGATCTCCTCGGGCAGGAAAGGAATGCCCATGACTGCAACCTGCTTGGGATCATCAATCTTCAGCAGCCCCACCCGATCGTTCAGCTCTTGATGAACCCGTTGCAGATGGAACCGTTGCAGGTTGTAATGGATCGTGAATCCAAAACCGATTAGCGCACAGCCGGCGAGAACCAACCGAATCACGTCGCGAGAGGAACAGCATTGGAAGGGCAAGGATGTGGCCTGAGGTTAGAAGTCTTCACATCAGCAACGCGAACGAGGTGTTGCGTCAACCAACAGTGTAACAGTTCGCCCAGTTGCCAGCGGTTTGTTTGCACAACATCCTCCCAACGCTAGCGCCTCGTAGCTGACAACCGATTAAACTATCTTTTCCCGATCCATCAACCGGCTGCTGACCTTTCGCTGACGGCCTCGGCACGCTCCCTCCTTCCCCGACCTGTAGCTTCATGAAAACTCGCTGCCTTCCCTTGCTGTCCTTTCTGCTGGCTTTGCTCCCTTGCCAGAGTGCCCCCCAGCACGCCTGCGGCGAACAGCCCAACATCATTTTGATCTTGGTTGACGACATGGGCTATTCGGACCTGGGGTGTTTCGGCAGTGAAATCGACACACCCAATCTGGATCAGCTGGCGGCCAAAGGGATCAAATTCACGCAGTTCACCAACTGTGCCAAATGCGAAACCACGCGCACGACCTTGATGACCGGGCGTTACCACACCGAAGTCAAAGGCAACTCACGAAACAGTATCACGATCCCAGAGAACTTGGGCTTGGCCGGGTACCAGAGCTTCATGGTTGGCAAGTGGCATATCTTTGACACGCCGCTTGAGCGAGGGTTTGATCGCTACTTTGGCTTCTTAGAAGGTGCCAGCAATTTCTTTACAGGTGAAGGCACCAAGGGCGGCAGTTCATACAAACTGGAAGATCAAGACTATCCGATCCCCAAACACTTCTACAGCACCGATGCCTTTACCGACAAAGCCATTGAGTACATCGATCAACGTGATCGCCAGAAACCATTCTTTATGTACATGGCTTACAACGCACCACATTACCCGCTGCAAGCACCGAAAGAAGATGTCCTAAAGTATCGCGGCAAGTACAAGCAAGGCTGGGCGAAACTGCGACAACAGCGATACGCGCGAATGAAAGCACTCAACATCATTCCCGCTGACATGAAACTGTCCCAGCCCGAGCCTGATGTTCGCTCTTGGGATTCCCTGACAACTGCTGAACAAGACAACATGGATCTACGCATGGCCACCTACGCGGCCATGATTGACCGCGTGGACCAGCAAATCGGTCGCTTGGTTGGCAAACTGGATGAAGAACAGATCACCAACGACACACTGATCGTCTTTCTCAGTGACAATGGAGCCTGCCCCTTTGACCGAACCCGCCAACCGACCTTAGACAATGATTACATGCCTTGGGATGGCCGGTCGTATTACTGTTATCCCAAAGAGTGGGCCAATGCTTGCAACACGCCTCTGCGGCTTTACAAACAGAACCAGAATGAAGGCGGCATTTCGACCGCGATGATTGCTCATTGGCCCAATGGGATCACCCAGCCTGGCACGATGAACCGCCAGCGTGGGCACCTGATCGACCTGCATGCAACCTTCCGCGAACTGGCCGGGACAGATTATCCCGCCGATTTTCAAGGAAATCAGATCGGTCCCGCAAGAGGGATTAGCTTGGTGCCCTCGTTCTCTGGAAAGCCCCGCCAGCAACACGAGTACTTGTATCAGAACTTTGCCGAAGCCAAAAATGCTCTGATCAAAGGCCCGTGGAAACTTGTCGATTACAAGTACTTGTACAACCTGGAATCAGATCGCATTGAAAGCAACGACCTGTCAAAAAGCAACCCGCAGAAGTTTGCTGAGATGAAAGCCGAGTTTGCTAAGATCGACCAGGAGGTCAACCAAGGCCGCGCCATGAAGCGAATCAACAAATCGAAATCGCCCAAACGCAAATAGCAACAGCGCGGCACTGTTGCCTTTCTTTCAAAACCTGTGCGCGCGGCAAGACGCCGCGTGGACGTGTTAGACGGGTTCGATCTTCTTTCTGGCCCAGGCGGCGGCGCCTTGTACACCGGCATCGTCGCCAAGCTTGGCCGCGACGACTTTGAAACGGTCGCGGTACACGCTCATCACGTGATTCTTAGCGTGGTCCTCGACGGTTTTGCAAATCAAGTCTTCCATGGCTTCGACCAGTCCGCCGCCTAATACAATGGTGTCAGGACACAGCATGTGAATGACGTTGACCACACCAAAGCCAATCGTCTCGGCGGCTTCGACCACCAAGCGTTTAATGGATTTGTCTCCGCGAGCAACCGCTTCGGAAATCGCACCGCTGCGAATATCGGAAAGATCAGTGCCGGCAATCTCCGCCAAGATCGGAGCATCACCGCGATAAACGGCTTTGGCTGCTTCGGCGGCGATGGACAAACGACTGGCTTCGGCTTCCAGCGTTCCAGTCATTTTGATGCCACTCGCTCGGGTGCTGCTGCTGATCCGCGTGTGGCCGATCTCCATGCAGCTGATACCGTCGCCTTGCAGAATCGCGCCTTCGTAAACGCAGGCCCCGCCAACACCCGTTCCGGGGAACAGCCCCACGGAACAACGAGACTGTTTGGCAGCACCGAAACAGTATTCGCCATACAAGCCGGCATCAACGTCATTGAGAACGACGGCGGGGCAGCCGAAGGTTTGCTTTAAGAAGTCACCGACTTTGACATCGTCCCAGCCCAAATTAGGCGTGGTCAGGATGGCTCCATTGTTCAAATCCACTGGCCCGGGACAGCCAATGCCGATCCCCAGCAAGTTGTCAGGGCTGAGATCGTTTTCGCTCATCAGCCGTTCGATGGTCGATCCAATGCGCTCGATGCCGCTATCGCTTCCCTCGCGACCTTTGGTTTTTCGACGCCGACGACCAATGATCGTCCAGTCATCGTCAAACGCAGCGGCAAGCATCTTGGTCCCGCCAAGATCGAACCCAATCCAATATCCTTCCGTTGCCTCTGCCATGATCGCTCCCACAAACCTGTATTCGTTCGGCTACACTACACTATCTTGTCACCCTGAGACGTCCTTTGTCAGGGGCAAGTGTTCAATTCGCCGCCATTAGCCCTCCTGTGGTGGCATTCCACCCCAAGCATTTCCCAATGGCTGCTTTCCCTCCCCAGGAAAGTCCCGGGAGAACGGCTAGTGGAAAATACCTTGAAATAATCTTCCGCTCTCGCGCAATTATCGGTCATGGCACATCGAGTTCTGGTGTTGCCGCACGCAACGCATGAATGTGCCTCATAACCCCGACGACCCGAACGAGGACAAAGCAAGCGCCATGGGCGGTGCGCGAGCAGGCCCAGAGGACCATTCCAACCAGCCCCCAGCGGGCCAGTTAGCGTGGCAAGCCAGCTTGGCGGATTGCGAAACCGGACTTCGCCGATTCCTGTCCGCAAAGTTACCGCAACCGGCAGATGTTGACGATTGTTTGCAAGTGATTTCGCTTGCCGCGATGACCAACGATCGAGAATTGACTGAACCAGCCCGCCGAGCATGGCTCTTCAAAGTCGCCGCCAACCAGGCCGCCCTGTGGTGGCGTAAACAGAGCACTACGAATCGTGTTTTGGAAAAGCACGCCAGTTATGAACGCAGCAATCAAGACTCTGATCAAAGTGCCCCCTCCAAATCACTCGAACAGACCGAACTCTCTGAGGCCCTTTGGCAAGCGATTGAAAAACTGCCCCCCGAGACAGCCAGCATCATTCGCTTGCGAATCATCGATGAACTGACGTTTCAAAAAATTGCCGACCGACTCTCGCTTCCCCTGGGAACCGTGTTGACGCGAATGCGACGAGCGATGGCGCAACTGAGAACGGAACTCAATCGACTGAGCAAGCACAACCCGCAAGACAAGTAATCACCCAACGAAACGGGCCACACCCAAAAACCGATGTACCAAACCGAACGCCTTCACGACCAAGCCTTGGCCTACCTGTTGGACGAACTTTCGTCGACAGAGCGGCACGCGTTTGAATTGCGATTGGACCAACCTGAGGCGGCCGATGCGTTGCAACAGGCCAGCGAACTGGTGTTGAAGCTCTCTGAGCTGCCTTGGGATCAACCGCCAGCGGCGGAACAAAAAGCTCATTCCACACAAAACGCCCCACCGCCGAGCAAGATCTCGCCAGCACGGACTTCGCGTCACTGGAAACGATTGATCACCCTCGCTGCAGCAGCACTGATCATGACCACGCTGGCCGTGTTGGCCCAACAAGATGACAACCAGCAAGCAAACCGATCAGCCAGCCAATCAGCTATTGGAAAAGCACGCCGCCAACCAACGGCTGACATTCAGTGGCAACTTGCCATGCAACTGGCGGATCCTGCCGTACGTTGGAACCAGAAAGACAGCGTCAACGAACTGACCAGCCAAACGCCACAAGCATCAGAGTGGCCAAACAGCTTCAACACCGCAACGGACGACGCCTTAGCGGACGACTCCGCTGAATCCGACTCGGCCGACGAGTCACTCGACTGGATGGTTTTAGCCGTCCAAGCGCAACTGGAATCCGGAGAGCAAGATGAAAGCTAACTTAGTCCCCTGCTCCGTGATCGCTGCCGCTGCATTGACATGCCTGCTGATTGTATCCCCGTGCCTGGGAAACGATCCGGAGACAAAACGGGGAAGCGTCCAGTCAACGACTCCGGCGATCCTGCTTGCCAATCAGGTCAAGACCAGCACCAAGCCACCGGCCGACAAGAGCCCTGGCAACGGCAACCGAACCACCAATCGGCAGCCAACGGGCAACGCCAGAGCGGATTTCAAGACCATTGAACACAACGTCACCGAGATGGTTCATCGCCACCTCCCAGAGCTGAAAGCTTTGCTGGAACAGCTCAAGAAGAAAGAACCCAAGCAGTATGAAGCGGCGGTTCGCAACCTGGCCAAGTCACAGCGACGCTTGCAGATCGCTGAGAAACGCGGCAGTGAAGTGTTCGAATTGGAAGTTCGATTGGTGCAAACACAGACGTCCATCAACTTCCTGATCGCCAAGCTACGGGTGCGTGACAAAAGCGCCGATCGCGAGGCCTTACTGGCTGCAACAAAGACACTGGCTGAACTTCAGCTCAGCAAGTCTCAACTGGAACTTTCCCAGATGAACGCTCGTTTGGCCAAGTTGCAAGAGGCTGCCAACCACGCGGAAGCTCGCATTGAGCAACAAGAGTCGGCCTTAGAGCAAGGTCTTGAATCGTCCTATCAATCTTATCTACGCAAAGCCGGACGCAATTAAGCGTCTTGTTTTCGTAGCTTTTCCCAATTCCCCTTCCAGTCATCCCACCTTCGAATCGAACCGATGAAGCATCTCTCCAAACGATCCCGATTCATGTCGGCGATTGCGGCGATTTTGTTTTTCTGCATGGCCCCTTGGTTGCATGCCGATCCAAACGAACCCGTTGCCAATCGTTCGTCGAGTGAAACCCAACCGACAGCAAAAATGTCGGTCCGGTTTGCCAACAAGGACACCCAGGAAGTGCCCAACTTCCAGAAACACGTGATGCCGCTGCTGGGCCGCATGGGCTGCAATGGGCGCGCCTGCCATGGTTCTTTTCAAGGTCGCGGCGGCTTTCAACTTTCCTTGTTTGGATACGATTTCGCCACCGACCACGATGCCCTGCTGGCTGACAACACTGGCCGCGTGGACACCGATGACATCGACGAAAGCTTGATCCTGGCCAAACCCATTGACGCCGACTACCACGAAGGCGGCAAGCGAATGGATTTGGACTCCTGGCAATATCGAGCGCTTCGCAAATGGATTGCGGAAGGAGCCTCGTTCGAGAAGACCGATTTGGAAGAACTGCAAGCATTGAAGGTCGAACCAGCTGAAATGCAGTTCACTCAAAGCAAGCAAACCGCACAATTGAAAGTCATCGCGCACTGGAAAGACGGCAGCGCCGAGGACGTCACTGACCTGTGCCGCTTCAGCAGCAACAACGACGCGGTGGCTGAGATTGACGAAAATGGCTTAGTGACTTCGGGTGAAACCGGCGACACACATGTGGTTGTTTATTACGACAACGCCGTCACCCCCGTCCCGGTTCTCCAGCGAATCACAACCCAACTGAGCGACCAGCAACAATCGATCGCCAAACGTGTTTCCAAGCAACCGATCGATCAGCTGGTCAAACAGAAACTCGACAAACTTGGCATTGTTCCCTCCGGACAATGCACCGATGCGGAATTCATTCGCCGCGTTTCCCTGGATATCACGGGCATGATGCCATCGGCTGATGCCGTGAAAACGTTCTTGGCTGATGCGTCTGCTGACAAACGCCAGACGCTTGTTGAACAACTCCTTCAATCACCAGGCTATTCCGCTTGGTGGGCCACTCGTCTGAGCGACTGGACTGGCAATAACGAAGCACAACTGACCAACGTTCTGCCCGTGCGCAATGTCGCTGGCAAGCTTTGGTTCACTTGGATGCAAAAGCGTTTAGAGGACAACCTGCCCTACGACAAAATTGTCGAAGGCATCGTCAACGCAAACACCTCCGAAGCCGGTGAAAGTTACGAGCAGTTCTGCAAGAACATGACCGAGATTTGCAGTGGTGATTTTGATCAGTTTGCTGATCGCCAGAGCATGCCCTATTTTTGGGCAAGACGCAATTTCCAGAAGCCAGAGGATCGCGCCATTGGCTTTGCCTACACCTTCCTGGGTGTTCGCATCGAATGTGCTCAATGCCACAAACACCCCTTCGATCAATGGTCGAAACAAGACTTTGATGACTTTGCCAAACTGTTTGCCCCAATCCGTGCAGGCAATGCAAACATCATTCAACCCGAAAACCGCGACACGCGCCAGGCGCTGTTAGACAAAATCACGGGCGGCAAGAAACTAGACAACGGTGAACTACGCCGCCAAATCTATAGCGCTGCACGTGACGGAAAAGTTGTGCCCTTTGGTGAGTTGCTCGTCAACACCCGTGGGATGACCGACCAGCAAAAGAAACAGCGTGCCGCAGCCAAACGCAAAGGTCGCAAATTGGCTCCAGTGAACATTCCAACCGGCAAGATCCTGGGTGCCGAACAGGAACTGAAACTGGACGCAGATCCACGCCCGGCACTGATGGATTGGTTGCGAGATCCAAAGAATCCCTACTTTGCCAAAGCCATCGTCAATCGCGTCTGGGACAATTACTTCGGGATCGGCATCGTCAATCCAACCGACGACATGAATCTTGCCAATCCACCCAGCAACGCCGCTTTGCTGGATCACTTGGCGAGCGAGTTCATCGCTCATGACTTTGATCTGAAGTGGTTGCATCGTGAAATTGTGCTCAGCGATACCTATCAGCGCAGCGCTGAAACCAATGCGACCAATGCTGCCGACGTCGAAAACTTCTCGCGTCACATGCCGCGTCGCCTGCCAGCTGAAGTGGTCTATGACATGGTCATGCTGGCCACGGGATCGTCACAGAAAGCGTTGCAGATGCGTGGCGAATTGACCTCCATGGCAATCGCTGACGGAACCACCGGAGCTCGTGGCGGAAGCCAGTTTGCGTTGGAAGTGTTTGGCAAATCCATTCGCGAATCGAACTGCGATTGCGACCGCAGTGACTCACCGAGCTTGCTGCAGTCGATCTATTTGCGAAACGATCAAGAGATGTTCCAACGGATTGCTGATCGCAACGGCTGGGTCGCGGAGGTCTGCAAGGACTTGGGAGTCCAAGGCCCCAGCGGTTCGGGTAATTCACAACAAGCCCTACAAACGCGGCAAGCCGAAGGCCTTCGACGCCAAGTGGTCCTGCGAGTCGCCAGCCTTTCGAAACAGCTTGCCAAGCTGCCTGAAAGCCGTCGTGAACCTGCGATGGAACGAGCCAAACTGGCCTATCGCAAACAGACCGCCAAACTGACAAAGGTCTATGAAGTCCCAAGCTTCAAAGACTTGCTGAAGAATCCCAAATCCTGGTCCGAACTTGTTCAAAAGTCCTCCTCCGGTTCGTTGGACGACGGCAAAGTTGCCTCACTCGAAGGCGCGGTCCAGGAGACCTATCTACGCACCCTTAGCCGCTATCCCGACGACGAAGAAGTGGACATTGCTGTCGACTACATTCGTGAATCGGACTCGCCAGCAAAGGGCATCGAAGGTTTGGTTTGGGCGTTGGTGAACACGAAAGAGTTCATCATCAGCCACTGACCTGCCAATCCCCTGATTCAACCAACAGCCGCTAGCACTGCCGGCGGCTGATTTGCACAACATTCTCAACCGCTTATTTTTTATTCTTTGGATCGAGACGATGAAACTGCATCAAACCTGCGATGGCGTTCGACGACGTGACATGTTGAAACTCGGCACGCTGTCAATCGGCGGTCTGACCCTGGCTGGCTACAACAAGCTACATGCCGCTGGTAAAGTTGCTCCCGGCGCCGCTGAACGAGCGATCTTTATTGAACTTCCCGGGGGTCCGTCACACATGGACACCTTTGACCTCAAACCTAACGCGCCTGATACCCATCGAGGCAGCTTTAACCCGATCTCAACCAACGTTCCTGGAATTCAGATTTCAGAGCACTTGCCTAAACTGGCGGGCTGCATGGACAAGTTTGCGATTCTTCGCGGTGTCAGTCACACCTTGGCGGCACACCGTTTGGGTCGCGAGTACGTCAACACTGGAACCAAGCCCATCCCAGCACTGGAGTACCCCAGTTTTGCCGCTGTGATGAGCAAAGAGAAGCCATCACCCACCGAGGTGCCTGACGCCGTCGCAGTGCCCAAGGCCAGCCAAGGCCCTGGGTTCCTTGGAATTCGCTACTCTCCGCTGGAAACCAACGGACAACCTAGCTTTGGACGTCCATTTAGCGTCCGTGGCATTTCACTCCCCGGTGGCGTGGGCATTGATGAAGTCAATCGCCGTCAAAGCCTGCTGAATAAACTTGATCGTCGCTTCTCTGAACTGGAAAAGAATGATCAGTTGCTCGATGGCTTGGATCGTTTTGGTGATCAAGCTTACTCAATGATCACCTCTCCCAAGGCTCGTCAAGCGTTCGATATTAGCCAGGAACCCGAAAGCTTTGCTCGCCAGTTCGGCGAAGATTCCTTCGGCCAGAGCTGCCTGTTGTCGCTGCGATTGGTGGAATCAGGCGTCCGGTTCGTCACCGTTCAATTAGGCGGCTGGGACACTCACCGAGATAACTTCACCAAGCTGAAGGACACCAACCTGCCACGCCTGGACGCCGGCCTGAGCGGACTGCTTAACGGCCTGGAACAACGCGGCTTGCTAGAGTCCACCGCAATCTACGTGACCGGTGAATTTGGACGCACTCCAAAAATCAACACCCGCACCGCTGAAGGGGGACGGGACCACTACCCTCGCTGTATGTTCATGCTGATGGCCGGTGGTGGTGTCAACGGCGGTCAAGTCATCGGGGAAAGCGATGACACCGCATCAGGTCCGCGTCACGAAGGCATCTCGCCAGACGACGTCGCCGCCAGCTTCTACAAGAACTTGGGCATCGACCCCACGCTGGAATACAACAGCAGCACCGGCCGGCCGATCACGCTTGTTCGCGACGGCCAAGTGATTGATCAGCTGTTCAGCTAACAAGCAGCGCCGCAACGATTCTCCATCCGCGCCGGGTGTACCAGTCATGGTGCATCCGGCGTTTTTTTGCGTCTGTAGCTGAAGACGCGAGCACCGCGTGAAATGTCAGAGTCAACCCCCGCCGTCTGATCAATCAAATCAAAGCTGCGTCGCAGGATTGGCTTAGCTGGCGTGGCTCGGCATTCTACACAATACCAGTCGGCTAGGAGAAAAGGAAACCACGAAGGACACGAAGAGCACGAAGACGAGACAATCAGATCACCAATCGCTTGAGCCCATCCTTCGTGGTTACTAACTCCCAGCTGACAGCAACGGCATCATGGAATCCCAGAATCAACTCCCGCCGTCCGATCAATCAAACCATAGCTGCGTCGCAGGATTCGCTTAGCTGGCGTAGCTCGGCATGCTACACACCACCAGTCGGCCAGGAGAAAAGGAAACCACGAAGACAAGACAGTCAGAACACGAATCCCTTACTCCCATCCTTCGTGCTCTTCGTGTCCTTCGTGGTTACCAAATCCCGATGACCAACTCCCGATGACCAACTCGAGATCCACCGCCATGCACCCCACTGTCAGAATCGACGCGGGATAGAAACCGTGGTGCTAGACCACTTTGATTGGCGCATAAAAAAAGGCGGCCTTAGGCCGCCTGGATAGGAGAAGGGCCATGGTGAAGCCCTCCCTGCCTCACCATGGCCCATCAGTGCTGGAACGATAGGCACCGATCGTTCCACCCTCCCAATCCATGGTACAAGGAGTATCGGCATCAACATCGCTGACGCTCTAGCTGTTTCCGTAGAACCAAATGTTTTTTCCGCGGATTCGGAATATTTGCTAGCAAAAGCCCCTAAGTGCCTACACCGCACAACCCTCCACCGCTGGGGGCTATTGCCATCCGCCAGGACCGCCTGAGCTGCCATGACCTGACGACCTAGCCATGACCTGACGACCTAGCCATGACCTGACGACCTAGCCATGACCTGACGAACCGGCTGCCAGCCAGTCAACAACCTAAAGCGTGCTAGCGATCGCCGGTTGCCACATGAAGGCGGCATGCCAAACAAAAAGGCCGTCTCACATGGCTGTGAGACGGCCTTGATTTTGCAGCGGGATAGGATCCCGCAAATCAACACGTTCCGGCAAGATGTTCGAAAAACGCGAATCCAACACAGCAGCAGGGGCTACTGAAACGGCTCTTCGAACAACGATGTCAAGGGAGAGAAAACGGTCGGACAGGTGTCGGGCCGC
Organism: Stieleria bergensis; assembly: GCA_007745635.1. GTDB lineage: Bacteria > Planctomycetota > Planctomycetia > Pirellulales > Pirellulaceae > Stieleria > Stieleria bergensis. The sequence goes on along the minus strand of CP036272.1, from coordinate 817,390 downwards.
GTTGAAGGTTGGTGGGGCGTCAAGCCATCACGACTCTGGCTCCCGCACGGTGACCGCACTGACTCGGAAGGTCAATCAGATCACCGGTTCAAATGCATGGCGTTCAGCTGGCTGGCTGAGCGTCGCAAGCTGGGGCGTCGCAAGGAGTTGATGCACAGCCTTTGTCACATGTTCCACAACCGCCACGGCATTTTCCGCAGTGGCAAGGGCCCAGGTGACGGATCGACATGTCGAGCTTGGATGGGCAGTGGTTGTGAAAGCCGTCCCAGACGTGCACGTTGCACGCGTTGCTGCGCCAGTTTTGGTAGAACGTGCTCACTGGCAGGCGTGGAACGGAGTAGGTTTGGCAACCGACGTGCTGAATACGGCCATGAACCTGAGCGCCAATTCGCTCACAGATTCCGATGTGTTGATGTCCACAGCTGTTGCAGGGCGCTGCGTGCGGTGTGGCAACATGATCTGTAGCAACGTGCTCATGATCGGCAATCGGTTGTGGAGCAACTGCTTCAACCTGATCAGCGGCTTGGTCGATTTTGGCGACTGGCAGCTCGGGAAAGGCCAATGGCTGATTGGCGGGCACCTGGGTCGCAGGAGGTAAGTTGAAGCCGTCTTGAGGCTTCACGGGGGCGGGCTTTGCTTCGTCTTTAAAGTCGACGTCGGCCAACAACGCGCTGAAATCATAATCAGCTTGAGTGGCTGGGCTGGCAATCAGCAGCGCCATTGCTGCCAGTGCCAAGGCAAGGAGGCTTGAAATACGCATGAGAAACATCCATGTGATTTGCTAAAGAGGGTGTGGGAACACTGCATGAACACAATCCCAGATGGCGGTGGCAGTATCCATACTTGTCCGACTCGTTACTAATAGTGTTGACGCGCCAGGGACGAAGTGCAAATTCCCCACATGAATTCCCAAGTGTTTTTCGCAGACGATGCTGGCGTTTCCGTTTCGACAACCAGGGTTTCGTCAGTCGTTGCAAGTGGAGTGTTTTGCATGACATGTTTCATCGGCAGAACGATCAGCTGGCAAGCCGAATAAGCGTGCAAGTCAGCAAAGCTTGCCACGCCTGCGCAGGCCAGCCAAGCCGAAAAGTCACAAGGGCGTGGAACGAGAGACCAATCCCACGGAAGCTTCGCGTTTGCAGAGAGACAGGTTACTTGCCGGTCAAGGCGTTCAACAATCCTTCGCGAATCTGTTCTTGACGCTGCGGACGGCTGATCTGTTGACCGTTCTCTTCGGTCACATAGAAGACATCAGCAACCTGATCCAGGTGCGTATCGATCTTGGCAAAATGCAAGTCGACGTCAAGGTCGGCCAAGCTGGATGCGATGCGGTACAAGAACCCGGATTCGTCATAGGCGAACACAGACAGGATTGTGTAACGATCCAGCGTCTCGTTGTCAAAGACAACCTTCGTTGGCAGCACATGAACTTCGGGGCTGTCCTTCTGTTTGCCAACGGACCAAGTACGTCTTCGTTCGGGCAAGGGTGCGGCTGGATCGGCAAGCATTTTCTCCACCAGCGCAATCACTTTGGCGATTCGCTCTGGTGGAGGCTGATCAGGATGATCGGGGTCTGAAACCCAGAACTCATCCCACAACAGATCTCCAACCGACATGATCTCGGCGCGCAGAATATCAATCCCGCAAGCCATGAAAGAGCCCACCATGCGAGCAAAGACACCGACCTGCCGTCCAGAGGGTCGGTGGATCACGACGTAGCGAATCGCAGAGGTAATCGGATCAAAGTGGAAATAGCAGACCGACGTCGCGCCCTGATCCAACTGCTTCGCGATGTTCAACAGCTGCTCTGCAAGATCCTCTGGCCGTTCGCGACGCAGCAGCGAAAGTGGACATTGATACAAGATGCGATGTGCCGTGGCAGCCTCTTCGGCCGGTGGCAGATGCAACGCCACTTGCTGGCAAATGTCCTGGGTTAATGATTCTTGATCGGCGTAGATGTCACCCATTTCAAAGTAACGCCGGGTCCGCAGATACAAGTCTTCCATCAACTTGAGCTTCCAGTCCGTCAACACTCCGGGCCCCACGGCAGCCAAATCCGCCACGCTATGAACCATCAGCAGTTCCAGGCGACGGATCGACCCTACTTCTTTGGCAAAGTCCAGCAAGATGGTGGGATCACTTAAATCATGACGAAAGGCAACGGTGTTGGCTGCCAGGTGCTTGAGCACGAGCCATTCCAGGATCTCGATACTGCGGTGATCGAGTTCAAATCGTTCACCGATCGCGCGTGCCATCCGCGCACCAACAACACTGTGGTCTTCTTCAAAGCCTTTGCCAATGTCGTGAATCAACAGCGCCAAGTGCAACAGAGTTTTATCTTTCAAACGTCGATAACGACGTCCCATGGCCGACTGATCATCAGCAAACTCAGTCACGGCCTCAACCGCTCGAATGCTGTGCGCGTCGACGGTGTACTTGTGGTAGGCATTAAACTGCAGCAAACCACGACAATGCTTGAACTCGGGAATCAGCTGTTCAATGACCCTTAGCTCATGCAGTCGCCGCAGCAGCGGAGCCAATCGCGTTCGCTTGCTGAGCAGCGATAAAAACGCCCCCACGGATTCCGCATCTGGCGCCTCCGGCTTGCGCTGCTGCATGGCCGTGCGGATCGCCTGCCAGGTATGGTGCTGGATCCGCTTACCATGCAGGTTTGCCAGGCTCATCAATCGCAGCACTCTAGGCAAACTGCTGACAAACTCTGGCAGCGCGTGAGCTTCGACCCAAACATGTTCTGGGCCCATCATCATGCCCTGGCCGATGCGTTTGGCGCGCAAGGTTTCCATCACTCGAGCGAAGATCGGGCGAGGGCGATGATCATCGGCAAAGAATCTGGCAATGTATCGCACCGAGCGACTGACATCGAAGTATTCCTGCATGAAGGCTTCGACAGGCAGCATGCCTTCACCGCCTGGGTAACTCCAGGCCTCGGCAATCACCATCTGCGTCGGTCGATCCAACACATCTTGGGCTCGATTTTCGCGGACATGCAGTTCATTGCGCAGACGAATCAAGAATTCGTAGCAGCGTCGAATCTCGCGATAATCTTCTTCACTCAGTGCGCCCAGTTTTAACAATCGCTCCAAATCAACTTCACCGTACCTGGCAAAACCGATCCAACGCATCATTTGAATATCACGCAGGCCGCCGCGCGACTTCTTGATATTCGGGGTCAGGAGATGACTGGTGTCGCCCCAACGCAGTTTCTCTTCGCGTCGGGCCGCCATCAGACTACGAATCAATGGACCACTTCGACGACGTGCTCCATGACGAAGTGATTCGAAGAAGCTGCTGAAGATTTTCAAGCTGCCGGCAAGAAACCGTGACTCGGTCAGTGAAGTGAAGATCACGGGATCCGACCAAGAGAGGGCACAGGCTTCACCTGGCCTGCGCATAGAGAATCCAACCTCCAGTCCGATGTCGACCAAGTCTCGAGACAGCGATTGCGCGACGCGTTCACCATCGGCGGTCGCTCGCGCACTGACAATCAGCATGAGATCCGCATCAGAGAACGGCGCCAAATCACGACGCCCAAAGCCGCCGTGTGCGACCAGTGCTAACCCGCTGGGGACTTTGCCACCAAAATGCTCCTGGCAGGCTTGGTTCCAGACCAGCAGGACCAGATCGTCATAAAGATCGCTGACCAGGGTCGACATTTGCGATCCACGTGACCCAGCCTCCTGAAGGCGACGGCAACGCTCGCGGCCTTCGCGCAGCATCTCCCGTCCCCGTAAAACGGTTTCAGATAACGATGTGAATCCCATGAATTTCTGCTGACGCGGCTCCTACCAGAGTCCTTGGCGATTGAACGCTCAAGGTGCTGGATGAGAGGATCAACCTATAGGGCTTCCTCGCCACGCTCACCGGTCCGAATCCGGATGGAATCATCTAAGTTGGTGACAAAGATCTTCCCGTCACCGATCTGCCCGGTCTGAGCCGTCTGCAGAATCGTGTCGACGACCGTTTCCAGGTTGTCATCGGTGCAGATGACCTCGATCTTGACCTTGGGAACGAAGTCAATAGCGTACTCCGTGCCTCGATAAATTTCCGTGTGGCCCTTCTGACGCCCAAACCCACGCACTTCACTGACGGTCATCCCGTGGATGCCTTGGTCGGTGAGGGCGTTCTTGACATCTTCCAGCTTGAAGTGACGAACGATGGCTTCAACTTTTTTCACGTTAGTGCCTCAGCGAATGCAGTCTAAATCTCAGTGGTATCCCCACAATCTTATCCTGGCTTGCTCTGGAATGGATGCGGGGGCGGTGGTTTCCCTGATCAAATCGCGATCAGCGAGTCACCGGTCGGCAAATTGATCGGACAGACCAATTCGATGGCACCAAACATGTTCACACCGTTTGCAAAACAAACTGGCAAAGCCTAGCCCATGCTTTGTCAAATGGGTGCTTCGTTTAGGCACCAAGAGCAAGCCAAGACGCCCCTTATTGTAACGCCTGTGAAGAAACTATTACTAGCGGGGAGACACCACAGGGGGATCTGCAGTCTTAAATCGCCAAACCAGTGGCGGGCAATGGGGGAAAGTGCCCCCAAATCCTCATCTGCATGCAAAACGCCTCGCAAGGCAACAGATCGCCCAAGGACTGGCACCGCAGCGATGACCGCGGCGTCAAACACCACTGCCGGTCCAAATCCAGCCTAGCTAGGCCGCGTCCAGTGACGCTCTTCGGCGCCCGCTTTCACATTGACATAACGCGAGAGCACAAAGAGATAGTCACTGAGCCGATTGAGATAAATGATCAGAGCGTTCGAAACATCGACCCCGGACTGACGTGATAACGTGATCACTCGGCGTTCGGCACGCCGGCAGATGGCTCGAGCCAAATGCAGTTTCGCCGCCGCCGGGACGACTCCGGGCAGCACGAATTGCTTCAGCGGCGGCAGCGATTCCTCCAACAGATCGATCCACTGCTCCAACTGGCCAATGTGCACCTGATCGATCACTCGCAAATCAAAATCATCCGGAACCGGTGTGGCTAGTTCAGCACCAATCGAAAAAAGCTCGCGCTGAATCTGATCCAACTGCTGATCGACCATGCTCTCCAGGTCGCCGGAATTGGCATCCACACGAACGCATCCGATGGCGGCGTTCAGCTCATCGACCGTCCCATAGGCCTCGATCCGGATGTCGTCTTTGGGGACCCGCGGCCCACCGAAAACACCTGTGCTACCCGAATCCCCTGTACGCGTATAGATCTTCATAAATCTGCCAGTTATGCCAAACCAATTCCGTTGCGATGATGGCCGAATCCCAGCGGCTCATGTGCTGTCAATCTCATTGAGCAACCCCGGTCATCGCCAATGACCCTAAACCACACGTCTGTGTGTCCAAACACTTACCAAGACTGTTTCCAGCTGCACCCCGCATTGGACTGCTCCGGAGGCGCTTTGAAAAAACCCCTTTGCGTGTTTTTTTCTGGGATCATTAATAGAGGATTGTCATCAACTGGCAAGCCTTTGCTTGAGCTGAGCACCAATTTCACACCAGAGCTTCCTTCACAGATTCGATGGCAACCAGTCCCAATGGCAGTCGCCAACCCACCGCTGGACAAGAACCGCCCCATTAGCATCAGAGTTTAATTGCGAAAAATGCACCGCTAGCGCCCGCATTGTCACGTTCCCAGGCAAAGCTTGACAGCCTGCCGACTTCGCGAAGGCTAGCGCATGACAATTCGGTTAGCGGTAAACTGACAGCAAAATTAGCAGGAGAAAGTAGAAAGAAGATTCCTCCGATCAGTCACTTTGTCACCTTTCGTCGGTCCCGTTGCCGCGTTCGTGACAAATTCCCCCTCGCGGGGACAGTCGACCGCAAGAACCAATCACGTTCAACACGCTTCACAACGCTGTCCCTACCAGCCCCATGCACTGGCGTCATGCAAACCAAGAACAGCTCCGCATCAGGCATTTTGATCCTGACCGAATCGACTCCGAAACAATTTCTGTTGTTACAACATCGCGACCGCTGGGACCTTCCCAAAGGGCATCGCGAAGCGGGAGAAACGATCCAAGAAACCGCACGACGGGAAACACAAGAGGAGACAGGATTAACGGCGGACAAGATCAAACTTGATCCCGACTTTGAATACAAGCTGAACTATCCCGTTCAGTATCCCAACCAGACCACTCCGGTGAACAAAGAGGTGACCTACTTCCTTGGCTGGGTCGCGGAGACATTCACACCAACGTTGACAGAGCACATTGGGTTTCAATGGTTTGACTGGAATCCGCCACACCAAATTCAGACGCAAACGATCGATGGACTGCTAGCCGCCGTCGCGCAGCACTTGCATTCAACCTCCTGACCCAATTCCTGTCTGCCCAGATTCTGCCTGTCCCAGAGTCTGATCCGATAGCACGAGGACTGCATCGGATCGGAGTCACCCTCAGTGCCCTTCGCCAAACAGGGCTCGAAGGTCAAACGTTAATCCGGGCAACGACCGAAAGAAACGCTGATACGCCGCGTGCAAATCTTCCTCAGGCTGGGGCACGATCAAACACAGATAATCCGGCGTCGTTAATTTGGCGTTCACTGCGTTGATGCTCACCCAGCGCCCATCCACTTTGGCCAGAACCCAAGCAGATGCCTGCGCCCAGACCTTTGGTGCAACGGCTGGCTGCCCCGCTTGCGTTTGCTCGTTCAGCGGAACACTGGTCACAGAGAACACCTCGCCGTTGGCTGCCTGATCCTGATAGTCTCCTAATCGGCCTTGGTAGGTGGACCGATGAATCCCAAAGACAACTTGCGCGGGAATCTGCTTGGACCTCAAGATTGCAGCCAATGCAACGGCATGATCGATCGTGCCACCTTTTCGTTTAGAGAGCACTGCGGATGCGGGTTGGAACGGCCCTTGCAGTTCCAACGACAACTGGTTCGTCATCCGTCGAGCCAAATCCAAGACATCGCTGACGCTGGGCTGATCGATCAGCAGACGTGACCAGTTACCAACGACCGTCGCGTTTGCATCCAACCACTGCGTGGGCACAGCAAAGGCTTGCTCGGTATCCACATCAAACGTTTGCTTGTCACGCTCATCACGAGTGGTTTGAATCAGCCCCCGATGGTCCCATTGCTGAATCAAGACCTGGCAACTGCCCTCCGTGTGCCGCACCTGCTGACCGGGCAAACTGGGCACCGAAGTGAATAACTGCTTGTGAACCGAATTGGCATCACTGGGATCCCCCTCGTCGGCGAGTTGAATTTCGTAAGCCACGCGGCCCAGGCGGTTGGTCTTTTGAAACAAGGTCAACTGACGGGCGAGTGCTTCACTGGGAGAAGGCTCGCTGGGGTCCAGATTGAGTTTGCTGACGTTTAGATCAATCAACCATTGATCTTCCTTGGGAGGGTCAAACAACAACTCGGCTTGTGCGCGTTCGACAGCAAAGGATTCGACGTGCTGCTGGGGATCGAGCGTGCGTAGGATTTTGCCTTGGTCGTTGACCCAATGCACGACGAGCTGATCCTTGACACCTTGCCGGAAGGTGGTGACTTCAACTTCACGGAGTTTTTGATAAGAGCCATCAAACATCGGCACCGAGGCGTCACCCAAGCACTCCAATTGCAGGGTGCCGATTTCCTGCAACGAGGGCAAGACGAACTGAAAGCGTCGAATCTCACCGACTTCCACCATTCGTCGCCGCAACGATTCGATCGCGACAAACATGCCGCGCGTTTTAGGCGACCAAGCCAACGCTTGTCGCGACTGTTGACCGGATTGATCGATCGACAGATTCAAACGCTCTCGCACACACGTGCCTGTCAGGCGATTCTGGATCGGTCCGGCTTGATCGGACAACTGAAATTGCCGCACGTGCCCGTCCTCCGCTTCACGAAACTGAATCGTTTGGCTGCGGACGAAACGCAGTGAACCCTGTTCAACCAACATGCTCCGCGTGCGTGTGTAATCCACCTGTTGTTCGTTGGGCGTCTGCAGTGGGCGATCAAGCACTTTGTCGACATCAAAATGGGTGACACCGATGACTTTGCCACCGCGACGATGCAGATACCATTGCCCCCATGGCCCTTCGAACCACTCCGTGATGGCTTCCTGTCCGACGACACCTGGCACGGCGTCTTTTGCCGAATCGCCGACCGCAGTTGGAGGCGGAGAATTCTGGCCGCCGGCCAATGCTCCCTGTTCCGATGGACCCTGCGCTGCAGCGGTGGCCGCTTGTTGGCCTTCGATCGGCGGCCGCGGTGGGATCAACGGTTCGCAACCCACGCACAGCAGCAGGCAGAGAACGGCAGACGCTTTTCGTTTTGAAACTTTCAATTCACCAGGCTCCTGTCCTGAACCTTGTCGCCAAATGCTTTCCCGGTCTGTTGGCCCACGGTGTGGCCAGCGATGTCGCACACTGGCCGCGCTGCGACTGCCTTGCTGCCTAGCCTAGCCTTGCTTTGCTGTAAGCGTCGCGTCAAACGACTGGCACACAGGTGCAATCGACCGGTCGAGGCAAGTTCCGCCAATGGATGTGCTCAGGGTAGGGTTTGCCATGAACCTGCCACGGCCAACTGTAACGCCTGTAGTGATTATTGCAGTTAAGTCAAAGCTGCGGCGGCAAAATCCAGCGTCGTCGGACAGAGTGGTGTGATTTGGGGGACGCTCGTCAAGGAGTGACCTAGCGTTGGCTGTAGAGCGATTGCCCCACGCATTCTCTCTCAATCGATCGCCCCCTCGATTTCCCCCACGACTGAACGGATCGCTCCGCTATGGGCTTTTTGAAACGCATCCTACGAAACAACACCACAGACGATCTCGGAACGAAATTTTCTCCCGGGAGCTTTGAAGCCTTAACCGACGAAGAACTGCAAACCCATATGGGAATTCAGACTTACGACGCATTTGAATTGACCGATGCGATTCGTCCGTCTTATGACCTGCAAGTGGTTCCTCGACAAGGCTTTCGTTACGACAAGTACGTCGACGAAATGAGCAACCTGGAAACGCCTGTGATCATGGCAGCGGCAACGCGGAACCGGATCATGGATCTGTTTCTAGAGCTGATTGATCACCTGGGTCCGGTGGTAGATGTCGTCCTGGAAACCAGCCATCACTTCGCGCCACAGCAAAATGACCTGTATCGCGAACACATCGACATGCCCGTCCTAAAGAGCATGCTGCTGGACCATGAAGACGTGCTACTGAATGACGGCTGCACGGGAATCGCAGTGATCAACCCTGCTCGCCGCCAAGAGGTGCAACTGGATGAACACAAACTGCTGATCACCTATGGCGATCCACTGGATGCGTTCAAGCAGACCATGATTGACTGCGACGTGTATCCAGATGAAAAGATCAAATTCATCACCGAAGCGGAACATGTCCACAGCAGCAGTGAACGCTACTATGACAAGTTCACCTTGCTGAAAAACCATCTGGGCATGGACAGCGAAAACAATTCTGAATGCTGCTAGCCTGTCCGCTCACCGTGCGTTCGCTAGCGTAGAACGGGCTTCATTCGCTTGAAGCCTCTCTTGCCACTTGTCAGCTCTGCCAGTCTTGGCATACGATTTCCTTGTGCAATCGTTTACCAGCCTCTAGAGAGCTCGCTCATGTTTTTGGTCCTCAGCGCCAGCCTGCATCCCGACAGCCGCAGCCGCATCATGGCGAAGGCCTGTCGGCAACAGTTAAGCGACCAACAGCGTGACGTTCAGTGGTTTGACTTGGCAGAATCTGCTCTGCCCCTGTGTGATGGAGCCAGCGCTTACGGCGATTCTGAAGTCGTTCGTCTCGGCCAGCTCATTCACGCTGCCCAAGCTGTCTTCATTGCCTCCCCGGTTTACAACTTCGATGTCAACGCGGCTCTGAAGAACGCGATTGAACTGACCGGCAAAAAATGGACCGGCAAGACAGTCGCCATGATGTTAGCCGCTGGGGGTGCGGGCAGTTACATGAGCGGCATAGGATTGGCCAACAGCCTGATGCTGGACTTCCGCTGCCTGATTGTGCCTCGATTCGTCTATGCCTTAGGCGACGCTTTTCAAGCAGACACCATCAGTGACCCCGATGTTGCCAAGCGTCTTGAAGGCTTGGTCAACGAAACCGTTCGAATCAGCGACGCGCTCAACAGGGGTTAACAGCCCACGTTACCATCACTCCTGCACATACAAATGGTGTGTCTGAAGATACATCTGCACCGCTGCGGGGACTTGATAGCGGATGCTTTGCCCCGCGGCGACGCGCTGGCGAATCCCTGAACTAGAAAGCTCGATCTGTGGCATCGCAATCACAGCGGCTTCAAATGCTGCCCGTCGCTCGGGCGAGACCAATCCATCGAGCACGGAAAAATCGAGTGCAGCCTGCCCAGTCTGATCAGTTGCTGCCTGATCGCTTGCTGTCTGATCGGTCGGTCGTTGCACCACAGCCAAGGTCACCATCGAGAGCAAGTCGGCCGGCCGATGCCACTGCGGCATGGTTGCCAACGAATCGCTGCCAATGATCAGAAACAATTCGGCCTCTGGATGCTCTTGTTTGATTTCGCCAACGGTGTCAACGCTGTAACTGACACCGTCGCGTTGAATCTCGCGAGGATCAACAACGAAGCCTTCACGCCCCGAAACGGCTAGCTGAAGCATGGCCAATCGATGCTGCGCGTCCTCGGCTGCACCACTTGGTTTCAGTGGTTGGGTCGCGGTGGGAATCCAAGCCAGCCGGTCCAGTTGCAAGGTTTCCATCGCCGCCTCACCAATCCACAGATGACCAAGGTGCACTGGATCAAACGAACCGCCGAAAATCCCCAACCGCATCCGACACTCTCTTTGCAAAGGCAAGACTTCAAAACGCTGCATTCTAACGCATGCCTGGACCGTCAGAAATAAGCAGCACCAAAATGCTCGCCATCGAGCACCTTGGCAACGTGTTCCGCTCCGATCGGTTCACAGGCTGGAGGGCTAAAACCAGCGTCTCGGCTCGCTTCAAACCCCGCTCCTGGGCAAGGCACCTCGGGCTTCCGCCGCCCCGCCGGTGACCTGAAGCCTGGTGTATCCAAGACAAGCCTGGTGTATCCAAGACAAGCCTGGTGTATCCAAGACAAGCCTGGTGTATCCAAGACAAGCCTGGTGTGTCCAAGACAAGCTTGCTCGATTTGCGACGCAATTCGGCGGCCCGACCAGGGGTGTCCCCTGATCATCCGAATGATTCCCGTTAGAATCGTCTTCCCACGCTCACCCATTCCAGTCTGCGCTGCCAACATGCCTGAATCTCCCTCCGAAAGCGATCTTCCCCAGGACCCGCACGGTTCACAGGCTGATCCGAGCTCAGGCAATGCGGCCAGCGGCCCACCCCCCAGCCATCAGCAACCAGCCATTCGGCAACGCGCTCTGCCGCGGAATTCTGGCACTGACATGACTCTGCCGGACTGGGAACAGTTCAGCGAAGAGGAGCTGGCCCAGCGCCGACTGGCAGAACGCGAACAAAGCGCCAAAAAGCCGGCTCAACCCGAGATCAAGCAAGGGCAGCTGTTTGAACTGGATCCACCGCCCTGGGAACTGGAAGAGCCCCAGCAATTGGCGATCGCCAGCGTCGTGTTCCGAGACGCTCCCCATGGGCCCTACGATTACAGTGTGCCGAGCGAACTGCTGGAAAAACTGCGTCCTGGAATGCGAGTCGAAGTCCCATTGGGCAGACGCAAGAAACTAACCGCTGGCTGGTGCACTCAGATCGACCACAACGCTGCCAGCAATCGCAAGCTAAGCCCTGTGGGGACGGTTCTGGATGAACAACCGCTCTGCGACAGTCACTTGGTACGCTTGGTTCTTTGGATGAGCCATTACTACCAATGCCCGGCGGGACAGATCTTTGATGCCCTGATCCCCGCCAGCGTTCGCTCATCGGCGGGCACACGGCAACAGACGTATTACAGTGCAGAGCACAAAGCGCGTGATCCCAAGGTTCTTGAAGCGTTACCGCCCAAACAGAAACGCGCCTTGACGGTCTTGATTCAATCTGAAAAACCACTCACCGGGCCGCAGTGGACCGTGCTGGCAGAATGCACTCAGGCGCCTCTTCAAGCGCTCAAGAAAAAGGGACTGGTGACCACGCAGCAGCGCCGTGAAATGACCGGCACTCCGTCGCTGCAAACTCAAAAAAGTGACGGAGAGGAAACCGAGACCCATCCGTTGACCAAGGACCAAGCCAACGCTTATCAACGGATTGTCGCTGCCATTGATTCCGGACAAGCCAAAACACTGTTACTGCACGGGGTCACCGGCAGCGGGAAAACGGAGGTCTACATTCAAGCCATCGAGCATTTGGTCAAATACGACCGTGCGGCGATTGTATTGGTTCCTGAGATCAGTTTGACACCGCAGACTCGTGGTCGGTTTGAACGGCGTTTCTCCTCGGTCGCGGTCCTGCATAGTCAGATGACGCCGGCAGAACGTCATTACCAGTGGCAACGCATTCGACGGGGCGACGTCCAGGTCGTCGTCGGCCCCCGCAGCGCTGTCTTTGCGCCTCTGCCACGTTTAGGATTAATCATTTTAGACGAAGAGCATGACAACTCGTTCAAGCAGGACACCCAGCCGCGCTACCATGCTCGAAAGGTGGCCTTCGCACGGGCCAAATCGCTCAACATCCCGTTGCTATTGGGCAGTGCGACGCCGTCTTTAGAATCGTGGCACGCCACCAAAACCGGCGTCGCTGAATTGATCAGCATGCCCAAACGCGTTGGCGACCGCCCCATGCCAAGTGTGCAGTTAGTGGACTTGAGAGCGAGGGATCAACGCGGTGGCGGTGGCGCCATCACTCGACAACTCACCCAAGCGGTCAAAGAAACGCTAACCGAAAACGGTCAAGTGATCTTGCTGCTCAATCGGCGTGGCTATGCCACCACGATTCAATGCCCGGCCTGCGGTCATGTGGTGTCCTGCCCGGATTGTGATTTACCACTAACGCACCATCGTGATGGTGGCAAAGCGGTCTGCCATTACTGTGATTACACCATTGGCACACCGCCGTGGTGCCCAGCCTGTCGATTCGATGGCATTCGCTATGGAGGCCTGGGAACACAGAAATTAGAAATGGAAGTGCGTGCCAAGTTCCCACAAGCCAACGTCGCCCGCATGGACAGCGACACCATGCGGCGACCTGGCAGCCACCAGAAAGTGCTGTCAGCGTTTCGAAGCGGCGAACTGAACTTGCTGCTCGGCACGCAAATGATTGCCAAAGGGCTGGACTTCCCCAACGTCCTACTCGTTGGCGTGATCAACGCTGACGGAGCACTGCACTTCCCTGACTTTCGCGCCAGTGAACGCACCTTCCAATTGGTGACGCAGGTGGCCGGACGAACGGGACGCGGTCAACGCGGTGGCCGAGTGATCGTGCAAACCTTTTCGCCTGAACATGAAGCCATTCAAGCGGCGTCTCGCCACGATTATGAAACCTTCGCCGACGCGGAATTGCAAAGCCGACGAAGATTTAACTACCCTCCGCTGGGATCGATTGCTCGAATCATTCTCCGCGGCAGTGTCGAAGAACAGGCCGAAGCCGCAGCCAACGATTTGACACAGCGCTTAGAGGCCTCAAGGACGGCGCTGGGCTACGAGGTCCGGATCCTTGGTCCGGCTCCACCCCCGATGGCGAAGCTTCGCGGCAAGTTTCGCTTTCACATCTTGCTGCAATGCTTGGACCCACTGCAACTGGGAGCCACCATCCGTCGCGCTACCGATCGGTTTAAGATCCCTGATAAAGAAGACGTGCAGTACGTGGTCGACATCGACCCGTTAGACATGCTGTAAGCGAGCCACCGCTCGATCATGAGATCGAGCAGCAGAACTGCCATTGAACGATTGCGAATCTTGAACTCACCGAAGGCAAAATCAGCGTGCCATCGAGTCCAATCCGCTGGAGCTATTTGGGGCTTGCAGATTGAGTCGAACACCTTGCTTTTTGATTGGCTTGACTGCTTGTTTGTTGTTTCGGGTGCAAGGCGCTTGGCGACGTTGAGCGATAAGGCTTGCACCTGATTGCATTCCAAGGGGCTATCCCGAACCAGTTGTAGAACACCGACGGCGTTCGGAAACTTCGGTGTGATGACAAGCCGCGCGATGGGATCTCGCTGGCAACCGTGGTGTGTTTCCCTGATGCTGTTGGACGAAGATACATCAGCCTGGACGTCCCTGCGCCGTAGGTGTTCCACACTTGCTTTTGGGCGTTCCGTCGAGAGAGCAAGTGTCATCTGCTGCATTGGCGTTCGCCAGAGGTGGCTCTACCAACCGAGCCAGCAGTGCACAGAGGGAGCCCTCCCCGGCCGCTACCGCGTCCGATCCTCCCGCCAGCGGAAGGATGTTATCGAAAGGTCTGTGCAAGCACTACTGCTTTGAAGATCTTCGAGTCTGGTAGTGCGGAGGCGGAAAATCCACGTGATTGCAGCCCAACTGTGCGATGCCATTTCACTGGTGCGTGCAAGCACGGCCGCCTACGAACCCAGCCCCGGTTCGATGAGATCGCAATTATCCCCAGAAAACATAGGAAAACGCAACATCAGCCAGGATGCAACCCTGTTCAAAGCAGTGTTGCAAGCGCGCACCAAATCTCTCTTTCTCAACAAGCCCTATTTGGCTTTCTTGTTGCGCTGAGCGATGCGGTTCATCTTCTTAACCTTCTCCTCAGCCACAACCCAGCCGCGACAATTTCGCGAACCGCATTGACACTTGGGAATCCACCACTGTGCATCCCACTGATAGTCAAAGCACAATTCGGTATTGGGTTCGATGTTACAGCGGGCAACCAGACCGTTGCTAACATCGGAGACCTGAATCAGATCGCAATTCGGGCTACAGGAATGGTTGATGAAGGCGCCTGGAATGGTCGGTTCCAGATACCAGTCATCATCCAAGTGCATGGCGTAAACCGAACCATCGTACTTGTCCGCGCGGATCATCTGACCGGTGATTTCAAACACCAGTTCGCCAGGGAAGAACTGGCGACTGGCGAAAACCCCACAGCCGAGTTTGCCACCGTGGTCGTAAACATAAACATCACGGTCTTCATAACGACGGTAGCCGTAATACGCTTCGACCGATTGCTGCAGCTTCTTGCGACGCTTTTTTGAGAGTTCCATCACACTTTCACATTCAAATTCCGAAACAGGCCCACATGCACCTATTCTTAACTTAACTTCACCCAGAATCAATCACCCAATTCCATGAAGCTGGCCAGGAACACAATCACCATGCCGTTTAAAGGGATTCGCAGGAACGAGGCCAACAATCAAGAAACCAAAGTCCCTTGTTGCTTAGCCGATCTCTGCGCAGCCGCTACAATGACAAGGCAGCCATCGTCTCTGTCAACACGATCACTGGCCACACAATCACTGGCCACACAATGATTTGACGGAAGACTGGGTGACAGTCGGAACGATCGACCGCTGAGGTGGATCTGCCATCACAACGTTTGCCAAAAGACACGCGTGATTGCTGGCCATCCTCCGTAACAGATCATACACAGCACCGAAAGTATCAAGCAAAGGTAGCGCCGTGTCGGACAACGATTTTGAGTTCACTTGCTCAGACACCTATGGCATGACCGATCCGGGCAAACGGCGGCCATCGAACCAGGATCAGTTTCTGATCGCTGAGATGACCAAGTCGATGCTGGTCTCGGCATCAAGCTTAGCGGAGATCAAAGTCGGACGAATTTTTGGTGGTCTCCAGGGCCAAATCTTGCTGGTCGCCGATGGGATGGGAGGCCACCAAGGTGGGGAGCAAGCCAGCCGGATCGCGGCAGAACACCTGATCGCTCGCCTGCTGAACAGCGTGCATTGGTTCTTTCAATCTGACGGCCAGCAGGCAGAACAAGACTTCATCACATCATTACAGGAACTTTTCAAAGACGCTCACCAGCGTGTTTTGATCAAAGGGCGTGAAAATCGTCAGCATCAAGGCATGGGCACCACGCTGACGATGGCCTATGTTTCCTGGCCCAACCTCTATGTCGTTCATGCAGGCGACAGTCGTTGCTATCTGATTCGCAATGGCCAGGCCAACCAAATCACCACCGACCATACCCTGGCTCACCAGCTGGTCGAAGCCGGTGGGCTGAAACCAGAGGAAGAAGCCAGCAGCCGCTGGAGCAACGTGCTTTGGAATGTGCTTGGCGGTCAGACCGAACGCAAGTTATTGGCGGAAGTCCATAAAGTGGCTCTGCAACCTGATGATGCCATCTTGCTGTGCAGTGACGGCCTGTATCGCTATTTGGACCTTCAGGAACTGGCCGCTCGTGTTGAGGCAGAACCCGATGCCTCCATTGTGTGTCGGTCCTTGATCGAGCATGCAAACGACTGTGGCGGGGACGATAATGTCACCGTCGTGCTGTGCCGGCCGACGCCGAAACAGACTCCTATTGATCAAGACGCACCGATTGAGACCGATCCAGAATGGACACCAACCTGCCCACAGATCCCTCCACTGGATCGCCTGAAAGACGTGCGCAGGTGAGCTCTCAACCCAAACCACTGGCCAATCACAATCATCAGGCGTCGGGTCCATCACATCAGCCAGATCTTTCCAGCCCAGATCTTTCCAGCCCAGATCTTTCCAGCCCAGATCTTTCCAGCCCAGATCTTTCCAGCCCAGATCTTTCCAGCCCAGATCTTTCGCTCACAGCAGGCACCACCTCTGCTGAGAACGCTGATGCGGCGGACCAACCCTGGCCGCCTCCACCTCCTAGGGACCAAACGCTTCCCAGGCCGCGACCGGTGCTCTCTCCCTGGCAACAAGCCATTGGCCCCCTCTGTGGCCTGCTGTCGGCAATCCTCTACACGGCGTCCAACATCGGGCTGCGGCAATGTGTGGATGTGAACCCCTATGTCGTTTCCGCCATGAAAGCGACTCCCAATCTTGTTTTGCTAACGCCTTGGATTGTCATGCACTGGGCGTGGAAACAACAATCCAGTCACACCCACAGTCGGCCAGCAAACCCGGCAAAGCGTGCCACGCCATCAGCGCGTCACACTCGGACACGGCTGATCGACTTCACCGTCGCTGCGATCTTTGCCCAGTTCCTTGGCAACGTTGCCTTTCAAAAAGCACTCGAGCTGATCGGTATCTCCACCGTTGTTCCGATCACGCTGGGAACGATTATTGTCTGTGGTGCGATTCTGGGTGTCGTGATCCTGAAGGAGTCGATCGGACTGCGCAAACTGATCGCGATGTTGACGCTGATCACCGCCGTTGTGGTGCTGGCGATTCCCAGCCAAGACTCAATGGATTCCCAGTCACCGGCCGAAGCCAAACGACAGCTCGCCGCGACGGATCAAGCAAGCATTGCTGCGGAGCCAAGCCCAAGTGGGCTGAGCAACGACAGCACGGTGACAGAATCCGCCTCCGTCGGCTCAGCGGCCTCGTCCAAACGCGCCTGGCAAATCATCTTCGGTTCCGGTTGGGCGATCCTGTCGGGACTGACCTACGCCTACTTTGGCGTTGCGATGCGTCGCAGTTTGCGCGATGGCATCGGATCGACGACCTTGATGCTGATCAGTGGCGCTGTGGGTGTCGGATTGCTGTGGGGCTATTCGCTCATCCAGCTCGGCTTGATTCAGATCAGCGAAATTCATGCTCGCAGCTGGCTGTGGATGAGCTTTGCCGGGCTGTGCAATTTCATCGCGTTCATCACCTTGACCGCTTCGCTGAAGCGTCTGCCGCTGGTGGCGGTGAACTTGATCAATGCCTCTCAGGTTGCGCTTGCAGCCACAGCTGGAGTGATCCTGTTTTCCGAACCGATCACCGTCACCTTGGTCGTTGGTTTGGTGCTCACGTTGACCGGATTGATGATTCTGGCGCGACGCACGCGAGCCTCGATTGTGGTGACCGATTAAGCCCTGCTTGCTGGATCTCAGCCCTGCCTAATGCCCAACGGTGTGAACGTTTCAGATTTCGCTGAAATCCGCCGCCAGCGCCCACCAGCGAGTCCGTTAAGAATAGAATGGTCGCAGGCTGGCAAGGTTCCCTTTTGCCGAACAGCCTCTCCTGTCATTCTGCAAACTCCTCCCCAACAAGGTCCCCCATGACTAAACGCTCGCTCCTGCGTGGCATCACACTTTGCTGCGTGGTCCTGATCGCCACCACTGTTGTCGCCCAAGACAAACCCAAGAATGCCAAAAAAGGCAAAGGTCGTAACCCTGCTGCCAGCGTGCTGAAACAGCTTGGCGACTTGGAACTGACCGAAGAACAGACCACCAAGATCACCGCGATGGCCAAAGAGTCGGTCGTTAGCATGCGCAAAGAGCGCGAAGAAGCCGGCTTGACAACCGAGCTCATGCAAAAGCGAACCAAGTTGGTTCAGCAGCTGGTCAAAGACGGCAAGAAGAATCTCGAAGCACAAGCGGCTGCCAATAAAGAACTCAAACTCACCGAAGCACAAGTTGCCGCGCTGAAGAAGTCGAACGGCCAACGCATGGAAATGATGAAAAAAATTGTTGCCTTGCTAACCGACGAACAAAAGGCCAAGCTGCCTCAGCGATTGCAAGGCCGAGCAAAGCCTGCCAAGAAGGGTAAGAAGAAGCCAGAGTAAGCTGACGTTTACTTCTTGACTCAAACGAAAACGCCTCGATGAATCATCGAGGCGTTTTTTCATTTCTGCCAGTCAGTTTTGATTTCTGCCAGCCAGGAAAGCAGTTAGTTGCCAAAGGGCAAGTCTAACGTCTTCGCTGACGAAGCGCCGCTGGCAGCGGGCAACTGAGTTCCAGCCGGCGCCGCGGTGGCAGTGCGATGTGAAGTCGGCTGCACAGAAGTCCCCGTCACGGCAGGGTTCTGAGCGATACGTGCTGCCGGGCTGGTCGCGGCAACCGGGCTGGCAGCGGCAGTGTTGGCAGCGGCTGGTTGCTGAATCCATCCCTGTTGTGAAACCACACCTTGATTGGTGACCGCCACCGTTGCTTCGATTTGCTGCATCAACTCACGTGAACGCTTGACAGCGACTTCGATCGCAGGATCCTCGGCGGCCGTAGATTCATAGGTCAATGCCGAATTGAGATGCCGCAATGCCTCACGCGATTGTCCATGCTTGTGATGCAGGTACGCGATGTTGAAGTGAGCAACGGCTGGTTTGTTATTTTTGACCAGCACCTCCAAGGCACCTTGGGCATCACCATTCTTAAACTTGACGCTAGCCAAATTGTTGGAATACCGTGACGAACGAGGTTTTAGCTTGACGGCTTGATCCAGTGCCTGTGCTGCGGCTTGGTGATTACCAATGGCGCTAAGCGACAACGCCAAATCATTGTGCAAGCTTGCGTCATCCGGCAGTTGCTTCAATGCATGCCCAAACGACTCAATGGCCTGAGCATGGTCTTTGAGTCGATAATGCAAGCGAGCCAGTCGCGCCCAGGCTTCACCGTTTTCCGGATCCATCTCCAACGCTCGCTGGTAATCATTCATCGCCTTTTCAAAGTCGTTGACCGACTCGCAGACGCGACCATGGGCGATCAAGATCTCCGGCGTGACTTTGCCTTGATGGGCCAAGCTGGTCGGATCACTCTGATCAGCAGCCACGACGATTCTGGGCGTCGTGTCCTTTTCCTTTTTGAACCACCCCGTCATGAAGTTGCTTGAATCGCCTTTTTTGGCAGAGGCAACGGAGACTTCATTGCTTTTGTCAAAGGGATTCATGCTAGCAACTTTGCCAGCGGTATTTTGGCATCCGGTGGTGGTCATCAAACCGGCCAGCGTCGACGCTGCCAGACAACGTACAATCACACGGCGATGAGCACGGCCATCTAGTAAATCAAACGGCACGATCAAACTCCCTTGAACAAAACAAACGCAGATTTCTGGTGCTTGCTGCTGTTGGAATCGGGATGCGAACCGCCGTTGCATCGCGACTGCCAAAACACAGTCAAACGTGCGATGGTAGCGAACATTCCACCTGCACCGAAAATACCAATCGACCGACACAGGGAAGGAACTTCACCTACGCTGAGCCAGGAGCGGATGAATCCCTAAAAAAAAACACGGTGTTTCCCTTAGGAATCACCGTGTGATCTTGTTTTCGAATCGAGCACTCTGCTAGACAGCCCGATCCGCGATTCGATTTTTTGCCCAACACCGAGCGTCTCGGTGATAAAAAGTGACTCCCCAATTCGGTGACCTACGATCACACACAGCCATTAGACCCTTCCAATTTCCCCGGGCTGTTTGCGACTCGGTCGGCCGATTGGATCGGCAATTCAGCCTGCCTACTGAGCTGCCGACAGCGTTCCAGAGCTACTTGACGATGGCAGTCGTGGAGCTGCCATGCGTTCCAATGCCATCCGCTGAATCTTCACCGCGCGAGCACCGGAGAACGTCGGAACCGTGCGATCGACGACGGCTACCGTCGGCACAGGCCCGTTAATCTGAGTCTCGCTCAGGGTCGTCTGCACGGACTCGATGCGAGCGTTCGTTTCCTCTGGATTAGCACCGCGAACGATGTAAATCTGGCGACGATTCAAGGGCGACTGAGTCGCGATCCATGCCACACTGGCACGACCCGAAGGCTTCAATGCCCCATCGCCTTCACGGAAGTGATCCGCACCGATGGTGTTGTGCAGCACCCAACCGTTCTGCTTCATTACCTCAAAAGGGGCGATCACCGACATGGCGTCCGCTTCATTGAATGGATCAGGCCAAGCGTTATTGCGGCGATGACCGATGTGCACTTTTTCCCAGAATGAATTCCAGTCAGCACTGACGACAGTCATCGTGGCCGAAAACAGAGCGCAGGCAATGACCATGCGCCCGAAAAGGCTATTGTATCTCATGTAAGGCAGTTCCTTCCGCCACGTTTTTGGGAGATTATGATACCCGATGGCATGGATAGACCATCTGGCAAGGGCTTCTTTCAAGCAATCCATCGTGTGAATGCACGGGCTCTTGGGCGGTTTTGAACCAGCGCAATCGTCATCACAGAATGATCGCCTGCCGGAAGGTATCGGAAGGCTGGATGACCTTTCTTTTCAAGACTTCCAGACGCACGCAAAAACCCTATAGATTGTCTGCTTTAACACACCTTCGATTCTGAATGTTTCACACGTGAAACCGCCAGGCGACGCGATCGGATCAGTGATTCTGGCGGACTTCGTCACTATAGTGCAGGAACTCTGGAATCCTGCCGTAGGGGTTTGGATTCGCATCATAGAAATCTGGCAGCGGTGGCAAACTGAGTGACTCGCCCTGCCCCTGTTGCCAATAGCCCCACGCATTCAAGCGGATCGATTCGGTATCATTGAAGAGTTCAATGCGATCCAAGATGAACAGAATATGATCCGCGGCCACACTGTTCAGTGCCGACGTGAATGCTTGCTGTGACTCCAAGAAGTCACGAGCCACAACATTACCGATGTTGAGTTTAAGCTGCATCCGTGTACTGACCACTCGCTGATAGGCGAGCGCGGCACGCGCAACGGAGATCTCGTATTGATTGCGACGCAAACGCAACTGCCGAAGATCTTCACGGACTGCGAACTTGATTTCGTCTTCGTCCTGAATCAAGTTGCGTCGCGCTTGGTCATAATCGATCAACGTGGCCCGGTACACGTTTCGTTCGATCCGCCGATTCAGAGGCGTGTCCAACGCTAAACTCAACCGCGTCACGTTTCCATCAGCTGACGTATCCAGTGGATCACTCAAGATGCGATTGGCGCTCAGACGCTGCGAGACGCGAACATCTAAGATTGACTTCAAATCGTCAGCGGCCAATTTGATCTGACGTCGTTGATCTGCGAGATCACCCCGTGCATTGGCCAAATCCAAACGCTGATACAACGCCAGCAACATGGCTTCTTGTTGGTCGGGATCGGTTTGTCCCAGCGAACTGATCGAGCTGGATTCAATGCGATCAGCGAGTTCAAGCGTTTGCTCGACGGCCTGCTGAACCACTGCTTGCAACTCGGCGCTGTCGGCCGGCAGCACCTCTGCGGTCGCCTGCTGAACCAACGCTTCAGCTTGCTGGCCTAAATCAACCGCCATCTGAACCATCTGCTCGATCCGCTGCAATTGCTCACGCGGATCAGACTGATCCCAGGTGTCTTCCATCTGCTTCAGCTGCGCGATGGCCTGGCGAATCCGCCGGCCCATGGCCTGCAGTTGCTGGCTGTCGCCGCCGGCATCTGGCTGCATTCTGTTCTGCAGGCGGCGAAACCGAATGGCCCGCTGCGCTTGCACCAGCAAATCACCGGCCAGCTCTCTGGTTCGCTCGAAAGCAATCGGCGCCGACAACTGGAAACGCGGATCCGCTTCGATCTGTTGTAACTGGTCCGCCTTGATGTCACAGATCAAGCGAGATTCCAACAGTTTCAACTTGGCAGCCAACAGATCAATTTCCTGCTGCACTTGCTGGAGCCGCGCAGCGGGATCTACCTTTGCACGAATCTGCAAGGAGTCCTGCAAGTGACTGACCACGGCGCTGGCGCCATTGACCATCGCTTCGGTATCAATGACTCCTCCGTCTGCCTGATCGCCACGACGATCGGTTTCGCGCAGGGAACGCAAGGTTCGCATCACCAGTTGCCGCGCGACGGTCAATTGATCACTTGCCGTCAACGCTTCTAACTCGCTGAGATCCAAGTTGATCGGCATTTCGGGTGGCAAACCGATTTCTAGCTTGAGCGTATCGAGGTCTGACTCAAGCGCGTTACAGGCCCGGACGAGACTGCTGCGACTGCTGAGCGCGTTCTGCTCGAATTGATCCACCTGAACCAAGGTGGTGTTCTTGTCTTCCTGCCGAAATCGCTCGCGGCCTTCACGAAAGGCACGTAGGTTACTGAAATAGTCTTGCGAACTAATCTCGATGGCTCGATACGTCAGCAGCAAACGGTAGTACTCCGTTGCCAGATCAACGAACAGGCTGCGTTGAAAGCGAATCAAGTCGCGAGCTTCATAGATCACATTCCGCTCGGCCTGAGTTAAGTCTTCAAAGACCACATCGCGTTGAAAAATGGTTTGCTGAAATTCGAACAGCAAATCGGAACTCACGTTGGCTGCAAATCCGTTCGGCCCGTTGAACGTCAGCACCACATCGTTGGCAAATCCGGCTAAAAACTGCCCCGCAGTGGCGGTCGTTTTTGTGACTGCTGTCTCAGTCGGCACCAGCAAGCCGCTGCTACTGGCGCTATTGATCCGGGCATGCGTGTAGTCAAGCCCCGTCCCGTTTCCGCGAATCGTCGGCCTTAGCACGTAATCATAACGCTGAGTCGTCAGCGCCAGGGCGTTGCGAAACAAACGCTCCTTTTGCGTCTGCAACTGCCGCTGGTTGATCGTCGCCAGCTCGGCGATCATGGGCAACGTTAATCGCGGCGCATCACTCCGCATCGACAACATTTCTGCGGCACCCATCTCCGGAACCGTGCGCTGGAACTCTTGCTGAACGGAATCAAATTCCATCATCCGTGGCAAACAGCTGGTCGGCAGTTCTTGCCAGTACTGCAAGGGGATCGGCACGATCCGAAGGTCGGAGTCTTCGTCAGCCTCGTCGTCGTCTGCCTCGTCGCTGGATTCCGCTTCCTTGGATTCCCCATCCATTGCGGTCAGGTCCTGCGGCGTGCCAGCTGACGGGGGACCGGGCAGATCAGCAGACTGTAGCGCATCGTCTTCGGCGGCTTGCTGTCGAATCAGGTCTGCGAGGCGCTGCTCGCTGGTGATCCCAGGCGCTGCTGTGCTGGTCTCTGCTTCACTGGTCTCTGCTGGGTTGGTCTCTGTTTCAGCCAGCGGCACTTGATCACTCGGCGAGGCGATCTCGGCACGGGGCTGCCCCTGGGGAGTTGGAATCGCTTCAACTTGGCCAGCGGTAAAATCGCTCAGGGAGGCCTCAGCTGCAGTCATGCCGGGGGCGGAGGCCAAGTCAGGCAGCTGATAGCTGGAAAGCGTCGGCTGGGGCTCGGGTAACGCCGGACAGTCCGCCGGCGATGGATCATAGAACCGCGAACGAGGATCCACCTGCACTCCGGGCAGCGGTGGAATCGTGTAAGCCTCTTCGGCCTGTTTCTCTTGATAGATGTGAAACACGTCGCGGTCAGCGCGCAGCCGATACGCCGATCGTGAGCAGCCCGATGTCAGAGTTGTGATCAGCAACACAACCGAGACGACAGAGAACAGCTGACGGCGGTAACGACTGGTAAAGGAATCACGAAGACGGGACGAAACTGGCGCTATCATGCCGGTTGTATCGTCCGGCTGAAGGCCTTTTTATGACGGTAATTCGCGACAGAAGCATCGCACCAGTTAGGCAGACTTTTCCGGCACGGCAATCTGTTCAAAGAAGTGCGGCGGCTTACTGTTTGCGGAGTGCTTCAATCGGGCTCATCGACGCGGCTTTGTAAGCAGGGTAGACCCCAAACACAATCCCGGTCAGGACGCTGCATCCAAACGCCAAGAGCACCGCTCCCAGACTGGTCACCGTCGCCATGCCAGCAAACAGGGTGACACAGATCGGAATGGCGACTCCCAAGATCACGCCCAGCACACCGCCCATCGCTGAGAGCACGGTGGTTTCAACCAAAAACTGACGAATGATGTCGCGTTTCTTGGCACCAATCGCTCGGCGGATTCCGATCTCACGTGTTCGCTCGGTGACCGTGGCGAGCATGATGTTCATGATGCCGATCCCGCCCACCAACAACGAGATTCCGGCGATCGCAGCCAGCACCAGATTCCAGATTCGCTTCTCGTGGGCTGCCTGTGCCATCAATTCAACGGGCACAACCACTTGGTAGTCTTGCTTGCCACCATGTCGTTTTTCCAACAGCGTGCGAACCATGTTGGCAACGGGCACAACATTTCGGCTGCTGTCCGTTTGGTCGCCTGTCGCATGGACGGCCAGCGTGATTTCATTGAGCTCCACGCGATGAAATTCACGACTGCCGCGAGATCCCTCACGCTCATTGAAGCCAAAGATGGCAGCTCCGGTCGACAGCGGGATAAAGACATCGAAGTTCGAATCGCTGCCTTCACTTTGCCCCGATCGAGCCACTCCACTATCGGATGGCTCCATCACGCCAATGACTCGAAACGCAGTCCCGCGAATCAAAATGGCCTGCTCCAACGGATCCGAGATCCCGAACAGCTTCTGGGCTGCACCGTCGGCTAGAACAGCCACATTGGCCATGTTTTCAAGATCAGAATCCAGCAAGAATCGCCCGCGGGCAACGTTCATGATTCGCGTGGCTTGAAAGTTAGGTGTTGTCCCCAACAAACGTGCTTTGGCCATGCGTTGGCTCTGCCGAGCAACTTCGCCATGCTTGATCATCACCGGCACAACGTCTTTCTGCGTTGGCAAGGCATCGATTGATCGCAGATCACCGTAGGTCAGACCATAGGCGTTGATCTTGTACGTGCTAGTGGTCACCATCGCAGGCTGAGTGGCTGAAGAATCAGCACCCTCTTCTTGGCCGGCTGGTTGAATGGTGCGAACGATAACATTGTTGGCACCCATGCTACGAATCCGATCGAGCGCCTCTTGCTTGCTGCCTTCACCGATCGACAGCATCGCAATCACACTGGCAACACCCAAGATGGTGCCCAGCAGCGTCAAGCTACTGCGCAGCTTATGAAGCCACAGATTACGGGCTGAGAGTCGAAACGTTGTAAACCACATAAAGTGCCTCTCGAATGCAACGCCATAAGGTGCTGCCGAATTCAGTTCAGCCGCTGGGATCACCAGCCGCTGCCCACCCAATCAGTCGCTCAGAAGATCATTGTTTAACAGCTCATCGTCGAGCAGATCGTCAATGATCGAACGCGGGTTCAAGACGACCTCCGTCCCAATTTCCAGGCCGTCAGTGATTTCAACCACGGAATCATTCTGAGCACCGGTTTGCACTTTGGCAGGCGCCAGCTGCTGACCATTCTTCACAACCACCCAGGCTTGTTCATCACGCTCAATGACCGATTGCAACGGGACCGCCATGGCTTCGGGAATGGAATCGACCATGATTTCAGTGACTGCGGTCATCCCGGGTTTTAACTGAGTGACTTCATCGTCGATCAAAACCGTCGTGGCGTACACCTTCGTCGCACTGCCATACCAGCTGTTCTGCTCTGGCAGGACAGCGATTGAATGCACGGTGCCGGTGTAGTTTTTATCTGGAAACGCATCGACGGTGATCCGTGTTTTCATGCCCAGCTTGATCTGATCCAGGTCCGACTCATGCACGGTCGTTTGCACTTGCATGCGATCCAGAGCGGGCAAGGACATGAGGTGCTGTCGATAGCGTGCTGGCACGCCTTCGCGAATGGTCTCGGTCCGGCTGACCGCATATGCCACCATCCCATCTTCAGGAGCATAGATTTTGCACGCTGCCAGTTGATCGGTATATCGCAGCAAACGCTCTTCTTCTTTCTTCAACGATTCAGTGCGAGCTTTTAGAATGGCTTCCACCTGAGCCAGCTTGGCTTGGCTATTTCGTTCGACCTGCTGCAAGGATCGTTTGGCAGTTTCAAGTTTGCCGTTCAGTCGCAGCGACTCCATTTCGCGTTCATAGTTTTCCGTTCGCTTCAATGTTGCCAAGGTGGTTTGCAGTTTGTTTAACTGAACCGCGTACTGGCCTTCGGCTTGCAAGTACGAAAGCTCGCTCTTGCGGACTTCGTTTCGGTTCGCATAACCCAGCTTGAACAACGACTCAATGCCACGACGATCATCGCGTCGCAGAGCCAAGGTCGCCTGCGCTTCAAGAATCTGGTTGTTGATTTCCTCAATGGATCGCTTGATCTCTTCGACCGCTAACTTATGGGTGCCGCTCTCTTTGTCAGCGAACATCTTCAGTTCAAGCTCTGCTAACTGAACCGCCAGCACGGCGGCGGCCTGTTGGGTTTCGTTGACCACCAACTGGTTGTCATAGTTGGCCTGTGCTTGAATCTTCGTCGAACGAGCCTCTTCTGTTTCTAACATCTGCTCGTCTAACGCCTCTCGCATCGGCGCCGATTCAAGTTCAATCAACAGATCACCTTTCTTCACATCACTACCGTTAGGAATGATCCACAAGATCGGTGTGCCGTTGATTCCATCACGCTGGACATCTTCTACCATGCAGTGAATCTGACGATTGGTTTGACTCTGCAAGTTTCCCCGCTCAATCACGGTCACGTCGATATCACGACGGTCAACACGCTGAACCAGAATGGACTCCCCCACCTCTGCTTCATCTGCAAAGAAGAAGGAGGTGATCGAGAACCCCAACAACGGCAACGCCATCAAGCCTACCAACCACTGAACCGGGTTGATCAAGCCCTGCCTGGCATGGGGTTGAAGGCGCGAAGGAATGGTTTGGCATTGTTTCATGGTGCGACCTGCATCTGTCATCGATGTCATCATCAGCCCGTTACGTTGCTTCAGTTCGACGGTTGTCGAGGGAGCCCCGCCTGACGCAGGCTGTGCACAGAAAAACCAGTGACGCTGATGCGAGCAAAACGACTGATCCGACAGCCAATGGCCATCGATCACGTTTCAATTTTGCAGCCACAACAGCGGAAAGGGCACTTCTAAGTCAAGCAGCACACTCGCCAGAGTCAAAACTGACCAGGCACGAAGCTCAACAAACACAGTGCTGATCAAACTACCCGGTAAGACCAGGTTGTCATCAGCAAGGGATTCAGGTGGGATGTGTGGTAGGTAGGACAATCCGCAAGAAACAGACACTGCAAAGCAAGTCAACGAGTCGGGCGGAGTGCTAACCCTAAACTATACCTGAAGAAACAGGGCTGGCTCTAGTCTTTGTTCGCCGGGAAGCTGGAATTGCGACATCAGCAAAGGGGGATCCTTGAATTAATTTCCGAACGAAAAGTTGGCTTAGAGAAAGCCTAACGCCCAGCCTGCCTCGTTGCCGCACAAATCCACGGCCAAGGGCGGACGAACTTCCATTAGGAGCATTCTAGATCATCGCCTGCGCCCAACCATCCCCCCACGTTTAGTGGAAACGCAAAGGCATCAGATGCGAAAAAGATCGCCGCTGAGCCTCCTGAAACGCGGCCAGCGGCTTGATTGGCAGTTTCGCTGCCAATCAAGCCCGACAACGACGTTACATTATCAATTCATCGCCACCTGGTGTTTGTTGATGCCCTAGAGTTCACCTGCACCTAGAGAGGTAGGGAAACCTTGCGTCTCTGGCAGCTGAACCGAATCAACCCAACCATCGGCAAGCCCCCACGGAGCTACCTTGACCAGCGATGAGGCTGCGTCTGTTTTCACGCAGTTCGTCACAGCAGGGCAACGGTCACCCCCGGTAATTCAGCTAGCATCCACTTCGACAGACTGATACGAATACAATCCCTGACTGAGAAAACAACCACTTGACGGCTTGATCGCTTCATGGGTGACTTCCACATTCACATCACTAGCACACTCGGACTGCTGCTAGCGGCTAGCCTTGCCGCTGGTGTGTTGGCCGATCTGGTGCACCTGCCCAAGGTGACAGCCTACCTATTGGTCGGACTGTTGGTGGGGCCAAGTGCCTTGAACTTGGTGGAAGCAGAGCACGTTGACTTGTTTGAACCCCTGCTGCAACTGGCAATGGCGTTGGTGCTGTTCAACCTTGGCTGTGAGTTTACGTTTTCAAAAGTCCGACGCATTGCGCGGCACTGTCTGCCAATCTCCATCGCTGAAATTGGGTTCACCACCGGCGCCGTCGCGCTCTGCTTGATGATTTTTGGCGCCAGTTTGCCGAAGTCGATTCTGCTGGGCTGCTTAGCGGTTGCCACGGCGCCGGCGACCACGATTCTGGTGCTGAAGGAGTTTCGCTCTGAAGGCCCAGTGACCGAAAGCACGGGCTTCTTGGTCGCCCTGAATAACTTTGCCTGCATCGTGATGTTCGAGATTGCGCTGTTTGTCACCACCGCTTCACAAGACATTTCGGCCTTCTCGGCACTGCAAAACTTTGGCCAACTGATGCTGGACATCGCTGGATCGATCTTCCTGGGGATCGCCGGCGGATTAGTGATCAGCTATGGCTGTGGTTTCCTAGCAATGAAACGCTGGTTGGTGTTGTTGGTCGCTGCGGTCACTTTCTTGCATGGCGTGGACGAATCCTTTGACATTCCATACATGTTGACCTTCCTGATGATGGGAGTCACGGTCGCCAACACGTCAGACTACAAACAAAAGATCGTTGACGAACTGGATCACCTTTCGGGCTTAATGGCGGTCCTGTTCTTTGTCGTTCACGGGACACACCTTGACGCCCAGGCGTTCCTTGCCGTTGGCCTTTTGGGCGGGATCTACATTGCAGCTCGCATGGGTGGCAAGTGGCTGGGCGTTTACGTTGCCGCCAAAATGACACGGCAGCCCAAGGAGCTTCGCAGATGGGGTGGATCATGCCTGTTCTCACAAGCGGGTGCCGCCATTGGACTTTCCACCATCGCTGCGCACCGCATGCCAGAATTGGGTGGCGAGATTCAAACCATCATCCTCGGATCCGTGGTGGTGTTTGAAATCATCGGCCCCTTGTTCATTCGCAAAGCACTCTTGGAGACCGGTGAAATCCCGCTGGCACAAGCCATTCACCACACCAACCGCACACCGATGGAACAGCTCAATGCGCTGATCGATCGGTTTCGCACAGGACTCGATAGCGAGAGCAATCAAGCAACACCAACCTTTGAAACCAATGTTCAGGTCAAGGACCTGCTACGCAAAGCCAAAGGCATTCACCAAGGTGCCGACTTCGATGAAGTGATTTCCCACATCGAACACAGTCACGACAATACCTACCCAGTCGTTGACGACCAACTGCAAGTGGTAGGGATCATTCGCTATCAACTGCTAAGCAACGTGCTGTTCGATCACAGCGCCAACAAACTGGTTCGCGCCGAAGACTTGGCATCGGCTGCTGACGCTCTGCTGTACCTGGATGCTCCAGCATCGCGAGCGGTGGAGCTGTTTAACGAAGTTTCCGACGACTGCATCCCGGTGATCACACGCGAAGAACCCAACGAACTTTGCGGCGTGGTCCGTCGCAGCGATGTCATGCACGCTTTAATCACGCAGAACCGAAAACAGAAGAAAGGCAACAAAGGAAAGGGCAACGAGCCAACCGTCGCTGCCATGGACCCACCAAGCGGTGACTGAAAACGCCACAAGCACCCGCGTCGGAGGCATCCGCGCCAAAAGCAGAATGACTGACAGCGTCCGCGATGCTCAGTTCAAGTAGCCGCCAATCTTATCGCGAATCTCATCTCGAACGCGACGGAAGACCTGCATCTGCTGTTCATGATCGCCGGTCGCATCGGCAGGGTCATCAAACGGCCAATGCAAAACCTGACCTGCTCCCGGAAAAACGGGACACGACTCCTTGGCGTTATCGCATACCGTGACGACCACGTCCATTGGCTCTCCCAGGTATTGCTCAAGCGACTTGCTTTCGTAACTGGAGATGTCCAAGCCAATTTCAGAGGCGGCTTCAATTGCCAGCGGATGCACGTAGCCGCTCGGTTTCGAGCCAGCAGAAAAGCTCTCCCATTGCCCCTGGCCAAGGTCTTGCCAAATGGCTTGGGCCATCTGCGAGCGACAAGAATTTCCGGTACACAACACCAAGACGCGTTTCATTTTTTGTCCTTCAACATGAGACCAGGAACCATCGAGTGCGATGGTGCTGATCGACGAAAACCCCGTCAGCAGCCAATGCAGTAGGCAGCATTAAGACCCTAATCCAGATTTGGTGCAAGCCCCCGTCCAGCGAGGCACAGAACGCGAACACCCGTTGCAATCATGACTCGGTGGATGGCTTTTCCGGCTTGTTATCGGAGCGCAACAGGATCGCCAAGGGCGCCGCCAGCAAGCCTCCCAGAATGGGCCCGGCAACGTAAATCCAATACGCCGTCCAATCTCCGCCGACCAACGCCGGGCCGAAGGAACGCGCGGGGTTCATCGAGGCGCCGCTGATCGGGCCCCCAAAGAGCACTTCCAAAGTGATCACGCCACCGATCGCGATCCCCGCCGTGATGCCTTTTTCTTTCGCACCTTCACTAACATTTAACACAACAAACAGCAGCAAAAACGTCAGCAAGACCTCGGCGAGGAACGATTGCATCAACCCGCCGCTGGGCGCCGTGCCACCCAATGAGTCCGCATCGGGGAACAACACTCGAACCATCACGCTTCCCAAAACAGCACCAATCAATTGACACACAATGTACGGCGCGACCTGAGCACCGGGGAATCGGCCAGAGGCCCATAAGGTGACGGTCACCGAAGGATTGACATGAGCACCGGAGACATCGCCAATTGCGGAAATGATGGCGTAAACCACCAGCCCCCACACCAAGGCAATGCCCACCAAGGTCACCTCCGCATCGGTCTGTTGATCGACAACGACCACACCGGTTCCAAAGGCCACCAAGATGAAGGTGCCGACGATTTCTGCGAGATAGTTTTTCATTTCTTTCCGCCCAACAAGCTTGATTTGCACGTTCGTTGTGCTCTACAGATTTGGCCACTCAACCATAGTTCACACGAGACCACCGAACTGTCAATGGGGAGAACCCTTCGTTGCCTCGTGTAGCCAAGGGCTTTGGTGCGCGCAAGCACGCAACCTGCGAGACGATCACGGGCCAAGGTTAATTCACCGAAGCTGTCGCCCGCCACACGGGGCGCCGACAAGGAACCTCTATGGCAGATGCCTGGCTGCTTGTTTGAAATCCCCCTTGGCAACATGATCCACGATCAAATTGGCCACTGCATCGCTAATCGCCCCTGAACGTCGACCCGCCAGATAGCGAATGGGCAGGCTCAAGTCACTTACCTGGCCCACCGAACTTTGTCCCTGTTGATGGCGTGCTTGCTGAATCCACTTTAGATCACGCATTTCAAACTCGCGACTCGGCTCGATCTGCGTGCCTTCCCCCCAGTCGTTCCAGGTTGCAATCTGCACCATCAGCGGCTTTGATTCCATGGCGATCTTCCAAAGTTGCCGAAATGTCTGACCTTGTTGATCGGGAATCTCGGCATATCCGGGGCTGACCTTTGCTTGAGCGTAGATGTCAACAAAACGAGGAAAGACGACCGGCATGGCCAATGACCACTCCCTGCTCTGCTTGGAAAATCGCTCGGCTGCGCTAACGCCTTGATCGGGAATCGGCCAATCATAGGCGCCGCTGGCGCAAGGACGCGGGTGGTGTTCGCTCAAATAGACCAGCTTGGTACTGACCTGATCCAAACACTGCTGCCACTGCTGATTGCTTAACCCTGCATAGCCAAAAGACAGCAGCACGGGTTTGCCCTGATGTTTGACGTAATACGGTTGGCTCATCCAATGCTTGGCCAGCCAATCGATCTCTTTGACCGCATGCTGCACCATCTGGTCTGCGGGCAATCGTTTGCCATCGACCAGCGCCTTGACGGTTTGGTCTTCATAACAGATCACCAATCGCATGTCCAAACGCTTGACCTGTTCAACAAGCGCCATCGTACTGCGATGCAACTGCCCGTAGTCGCGGTAATCTGACAGTCCATACCAATCAACAATCACACCATCGATTCCAGCCACCTTCATCAGCATCAACTGACTGGCCAGAACATCCGGATCAGCGCTATCATAGGGCTCGATCGACGGATAGTAGTGCGAGGCGATGGGGCGACGACCATTGACCTGCTGATTGGGATCGAAATGGTTCATCGTCCAGTGCCACCCCCACTGAATCTTGGCCTGAGCGTTCTGGGGAACGGCAACGTCATCAGCGGGTTGCCGCTGATACCAAGGCATGTAGTGTGCCAACACCAACGGACGAACCACATCGCTGGACTGAGCATGTGAATCAGCGGGACACGCCACGGTAACGGTGAGCACAAACACCAGCGCAACAAACTTGGTTAGAACAGCATTCATCAACAGTCTCTAGACAAGGTGAAATGGAATCGGGCCGACGCCAGACGAGCGTTTCTTTCGCAGTTATAATACCAGGGTTGAAGCTCATCTGCCGGATCGCAACGGACTGCTGACGCGGGCAGGATACGCTGCAAAAACTGAATCCAGCCGCTTCTGGGCTGAACCGCCACAGGATGGCCGCCGATGAGTGGCCCACCGTCACAAATTAACCATCAAGTGACGCCCTCCCTTAAGGAACTCTCGCTATGACCTGCCGCCCTGTCGTGTTGCTTTGCCTACTGTTGTTGACCGGACTAACAAACGCTGCATTTGGCCAAGCATCGCCCAGTAGCCAAGCATCGCCCAGTAGCCAAGCTCAGCAAGAGCAGTACGAGCTGATTGAGAACATTGCCTACCGAGACGGCGAACAGCAAAGCGACTACATGCGTGAGCGTTGCAAACTGGATCTTTACCGTCCCGTGGGAATCAACAATTACCCCACCGTCGTCTGGTTTCACGGTGGTGGTCTGAAAGCGGGTTCCAAGTCGGTCCCCAAAGCTCTCAAAGAACAAGGCATCGCAGTTGTCGCGGTCAACTACCGCCTGTCCCCAAACGTCAAATCACCGGCGTACATCGAAGACGCCGCCGCGGCGGTTGCTTGGACCTTTCATCACATCGCCAAACATGGCGGTTCAGCAAAAAAGATCTTCGTCAGCGGGCACTCTGCCGGCGGCTACTTGACCAGCATGGTTGGCATGGACCAACGCTGGTTGGCCAAACATCACATTGACTGTGACAAGATCGCGGGACTGATTCCCTACAGCGGCCACAGCATCACTCACTTTACCATTCGTCAAGAACGCGGCCTGACGATTGAACAGCCAGTCGTTGACGACATGGCACCACTGTATCACGTTCGCAAAGACTGCCCGCCACTCCTGTTGATCACGGGTGATCGCGAGTTAGAAATGGCGGGCCGCTACGAAGAAACCGCTTACCTCTGGCGAATGATGCAGTTTGTCAAACATCCCGACACCACTCTGCATGAACTGGATGGTTACAACCACGGACAGATGGCCGAACCAGCACACCCGTTGCTGTTGCGATTTGTCCAGCAGCATAGCAAAGCGATTGACTCAAACAGCCAATCGCAATGATCCGCTCACTTGCTGAACTCTTGATAGCGTGATTGGATGTCTGCTTTCTCAAAGTCGCCTTCATGGAATAGAAAGCGATAGCGAAAGCTCAGCGTCTTTCCGGCCGGGACCACCATGTCACCGCTGCCGTCAGGCTTGCCTTCGAAATGATTGACACCGAAGGGATTGGCCGCGATCAATCCGTAATCGCGAGCATGCCACCATGTCGGATGCCGTGGATTGCTGGGGTGATCAAAAATTGCAATACCGACTTCTTTGCCTTCGATCTCGCCCCAGTAGTCAACCCACGCAGCTCGCTTGCCCCACATCGCGCGATCCTTGACGCCTTCGCTATTGATACTATGGCCACCGGCCGTGTGATTCCCACGCTTAGGATCAGCTTTTAAACGCAGGAACGGGTTGGTGCGAATGCCCATCGTGCCTTCTTTGGTATCACCGATGACAAGATCTTCGCTGGTGGCTTGCCACGTGACGGCATAGTCAATGAAGCGATCGCTGCCGACCGAGCCGAAGCGAATGCGCCGTGTGTCGCTGCAAACCGTTTCTCCGTCACCGTTCTTCCAATCGTTTTTGCTAATGATGGTGTCACCGTCGATTTCCATCGCGGATTGAACTTGGACGCCGACGTTCTTGCCCGCCTTGCCGTCACCGTTCTCCATCCAGAAACGCACGCCAGCGACCTCATCGTGGGTGTACCAAATTGACTTATGGTGCGGGTGATCACTGGCTTCATTATCAACATCCTTTTGCATGGGATAATGACGCGTCATGGATTTCTGTCCTGGGCCAAGCACGGGGTACAAAATCGGCTTGGCGTAACCTTGGTAACGGTACTCCGTGAACGGCTGACCATCGATGGTGACCACTGCTTTATCACCATCATCCACGATCTTGACGTCTTCAGCGCCAACCGGAAGACGGGAAACGAGCGCAAAGCAGAACACCAAAGCGGCGCAACAAAGACTTCGAAACATGGCAAACCACAGCATGAGGGGCGGGAGGGATGGAAAGCAACATCACGCCACTGCATGATTCAAGCGAACCGCTGGCTGACACGAACTGAAATCGAACGAGTGTGTGATGCACCGAGCGAGTCGTCCGATCAGAGAACGCTTACAAAGCAGCGTGGGCGGAATCCATGCTCATCTGCGAATCAAGATGGGGATGCGTCGTCTGAGCAGGAAATCATGCCTGAGCGGGAGACCCTTTCGGCGGCTCATTGTAACCAATCACCGTGAGCGATGCTCAGTTGCCAGACGAAACAAGTCGCCGCCGCTGTCACTCGCTACGCTGAGCCACCTTGCCGTCGATCACATCGGAATCGTCCAGACTGGTCGGCTGATAAGCACCGCGACTGCTGCCGAAACTGGTGCTGCTGTAAAACGTCCGACTCCGAAACTGCGTGGTCACATTGGAACGCAGGAACCGCTCGAAAATCAGCTTCCGCAACAGATCTCTGCCCATCGGCAACAACAAGGTAAACCCAACCACATCCGTCAGCAAACCTGGCGTCAGCAGCAACGCCGCGGCGAAGACAATCATCAAGCCATCCTGAATCTCCTTGCCCGGCACCCTGCCCTGCTGCAACGCTTGCTGAAACTTCTGCCAGGCAATCAACCCTTCACGCTTGGCCAGCCACCAGCCAGCGAT
Source organism: Stieleria bergensis (assembly GCA_007745635.1). Lineage (GTDB taxonomy): Bacteria > Planctomycetota > Planctomycetia > Pirellulales > Pirellulaceae > Stieleria > Stieleria bergensis. The sequence goes on along the minus strand of CP036272.1, from coordinate 781,787 downwards.
GCCGGTCAACAGCACCAGCAGCAGCGTCGCTCCGACTCCAGTCACTTCAGCGATCTGCAACAGCAGCACTAATTCCACCAAGGGAACGGTGACAAACAAAATCAGCAATCGAAACAACATGGCAGCTACCTCATCTCAGGCGACAAAGGATCAACGTCAGCGAGGTCGACACGGCGTGCAGTGCATCTGGAAATGGACCCGAGGATCGAGGATCGCAACGCTCGGGTGTCCAGACGGAGCCTCAACGTCAACCTGGCAGTTCGGCTCTCTTGACAGGCTCTATGGGGCGAATTCCGTGCCGAAACAGGAAGACTGGGGGTTCAATACACTGAGATTTTACAAAAACGAAGCCGCTGCTCATCCAACTGCCCAAAACCGAACGCCAGCCAACACGCCAGCCAGCCAGCTCTGGAGACACTGGCCGCCGTCCTAACAGCGCATTAAAAAACCCGCTAGCACTTGGCCGCGGGTCTTGTTGTTCGCTCTGTTGGCCTCAGCGGTGGTGCCAAGGCGATTCGTTGCACCGATCTCGGAGATTACTCGCGAGGACGGATGGCTCCGGTCAAACCGCTGTAATCGATTCGGTCGGTGTTGTGCCAAAGTGGTTGGCCGAGTTCAACTCGTTTACGCAACACTTCGATTTTCTCAGCGCTACCGGCAGGAGCATCGGTGGGTGAGAATTGTTCGTCCACTTGGGGTACAAAATCTTCGTCGTGGCCGTATCGCAAGATGGCCTGGAAGACGTTTTTGCATTGGGTGCTTTCTTTCATACTTTCTCCGCTTGAACTCGATTTCAATGTGGAATTTGGGCGACTCTAAACAACGAACGCGATTTCTGGGGGGAAGTCCGCTGTCAGGTCGGAGTGAAAATGTTTTTTTCTTCGGAACGGTCGACTCTGCCAATCAAACCGTCAGGTGTTCGGTTTGATCCGCCAGCTGGTAACCCAGTTGACGTTCATTCGTGCACCAGTGCTTCGATCCGAGCATTGTTGACGTAGGTCCGTTGCCAATTGGCGGGATTGCTCAGCGGAGAGGCCGAGCGACAAAACCGGAAACGCTACGAATCGAACAATCTGATGGGATGGAAGATCGACTGGCCTTCACCACGTTTGCGATTCTTTTCGGCAAACGCAAGTGTGGACTGTCGAATTATCAACTCCTTAGCGACTGAGTCAAGAAATTTGTTGGGTGGGATAACACCACCTCATCCTTCTTTGACATCCCTAACGCGTTAAATTTTCTCAAAGCAAGCAAGAACGCTTTAAGGTTGGCGTAATGCTTGCCGATGTGTGAAGATTTTCGGGTTAAGGGCTTTCGCCGCCGCAAGGGGGCGCAATCCAACACTGCCATGCGATCGTGGTTAAGTTACCGCCTGCACGAGTTGCAATCGACGGCAACACGATTGCAGTAAGTCGCTCTGTAGCCATTACTTACCGCCGTCGGTCTATACCGCGACGCGTAGCTTTCTATCGACATCAATGCCGGAAAATATTCTCATTTTTTTTCTAAATTCACATTTCTAAATCGCCTATTCCGAGTGTCACTTCATGAATTTGACTCCTAACCTCTGGTTCCAACGGAAGATCAGCTTTCCGTCACACCGCCGTGGCTTCCATCTTGTGACTCGACATGTGACTGAATCGCTGCCCGAAATCTCTCAAATCCAAGCCGGCTTTTTGCAGGTGTTCTTACTCCATACCAGTGCGTCGCTGACGATCAACGAAAACGCTGACCCCGATGTGCGGATTGATTTCGAAACCGCCATGAATCATGCGGTGCCAGAGAACCTGAATTACGTCCACACCTTGGAAGGCCCCGACGACATGCCGGCCCATGTCAAAGCCAGCATGATGGGGACAAGTGTGCAGATCCCGGTCGGCGAAGGCCGTTTGCTTCTGGGCACCTGGCAAGGGATTTATCTGTGTGAACACCGCAATCAGGGCGGCAGTCGCCAGGCAGTGCTGACGCTGACCGGCCAACCGATCGACAGATAATCCAGGGTTCAACGGTACGTTCCTGCATTCCAGCGACGGCGCCGACCAAGCCAGCCGAGGCGGGTTCGAATGGGCGGAGAACTTTTGCGGATTTCGGGGGTTCAAATGAGGACTCCATGGCAGCCCATTCCGCTCTCTTTTGGTCCAATGAACCGCCTGCGTTGCCAGTCCCACCCATCGCCTTTTTCAACCCTCTAGGTTTACCCATGAGCCGCCGATTGCTGTCCCTGCAAACGTTTGCAGCCGCCCTTGTTGCCATTTCCTGCTCGTCCTCGGCTTTGGCCGACAACTGGGCCCATTGGCGCGGCCCGACCGGCAATGGCACCGCCCCCGATGCGACGCCGCCAACGAATTGGTCTGACTCTGAGAACATCGCCTGGAAAGTTGAGATTCCGGGGCGAGGCTCGGGATCACCGATCGTGTGGGAGGACAAAGTCTTTGTGTCCACGGCGGTCAAAACAGCTGCCCCGGAAACCGCAAGCTCGACAGAGCCGGCGCAGAACCCCAGCAGCCAGCGTCCCAGCAGCCAGCGTCCCAGCAGCCAGCGTCCCAGCAGCCAGCGTCCCAGCAGCCAGCGTCCCAGCAGCCAGCGTCCTGGCGGATTTGGTGGCCCCAGCGGTGGCCGGCGCGGCGGTGGTTTCGGACGTCCAGCGGGCCCGCTGCCCGAGCTGGCGTTTCACTTGATGTGCTTTGAACGCAGCACGGGCAAGCTTCTGTGGGACCAGTTGGCCACGACCGCCAAGCCACACGAAGGGACTCACTCGACCAACGGCTATGCCTCCGGATCGCCCTGCACCGATGGCGAACACGTGTACGCGTACTTCGGTTCTCGCGGGCTGTTTTGTTACACCTTGGACGGCAAACTGGTTTGGCAACGCGACTTTGGCGACATGACCAAGCGTGCTGGTTTTGGCGAAGGCAGCTCACCCACCTTGGCGGGCGACAAGATCATCGTTCCCTGGGATCACGAAGGCCCCTCGGCCATCTATGCACTCGACAAACGGACCGGCAAAGAGCTTTGGAAGACGGATCGTGATGAGCCCACCTGTTGGGCAACGCCCTTGATTGTCAGCGTGGGCGACAAGCACCAGGTGATTATGAACGGACAAACTCGCGCTCGGGCCTATGACTTGGAAACCGGTCAAGAACTCTGGAGCTGTGGCGGACAAACACAACGCCCAGTGGCCAGCGCGGTCTCCAATGGCGAATTGGTGCTCGTTGGCAGTGGATTTCGCGGTGCATTTTTAGGAGCGTTTCGACCCGACGGCAAAGGCAATCTCGCCGGCACAAAATCGGTGGCTTGGTCGGTCGATCGAGACACCCCCGATATCGCCTCGCCTCTGTTGAGCGGCAATCGACTGTACTTTCACAAGGGCAAATCAGGCATCATCACCTGCCTTGATGCCAGCACGGGCCAAGAAATCTTTCCCGCCGCGCGTGTGCCAGGGATCAATAGCACCTATGCCTCCCCTGTTGCAGCCGGTGGTTTCGTCTACCTTACTGGCAGACGAGGAACTACAGTAGTGATCCGTGATTCGGACACGTTTGAGGTCATCTCAGAAAACGACCTTGGCGAACCCGTCGACGCTACCCCCGCGATTGCGGATCACCAAATCTTTATCCGTGGTGAAAACCACTTGTACTGTATCCGTTCAGATAAATAGATGTCTTCCCGCTTGCCAGTCACCCCCGCTAAATCTCACCGCGACGATCCAAGCGAGTCCACTGCGAGCACGAACACCTTCGCCGCCCCCGCTGGCTTGCACGCGAGCCAGCCAGCGGTCTCTGAACCGGCCGCCGAAGCCGCCAACATGCCTCACCATCGCCCCGCGACCCAGCGCCGACAGTTTGTTGTTGGCATTGACTTGGGTGGCACCTCCGTGAAAGTCGGTCTGCTCCAAGATCGACAGCTGATCGCACGCTGCAACTTTTCCACCGCAGAATGCCAGCATCCCAAAGACGTGTTTCGCCAAGCCCAAGCGTTTGCCAGCGAACACCTTTCTGCTCACCAGGCCAACCTGGACGACGTGCACGCGGTGGGCCTTGCGATGGCTGGCGTGATCGACGACGCCACCGCCACCTTGATGGAAACAGCCAACCTGCATGACTGGCATGGCATTGAGTTGTTGTATGCACTGGGTGAAGTTTTTAACAAACCCGTTGCTGTCGTCAACGATGCCAATGCCGCTGCACTGGGTGAATTTTATTATGGCGATCATCGCGGGGACTCGCTGACTCTGCTGACCTTGGGCACCGGCATTGGCGGCGGCATCATCCTGGGCGGCCAACCACTCAATGGCAATCACGGCTGCGGTGGCGAGATTGGCCACATCACCATCGACCACCGCCCGCAAGCGCGGATGTGTGGTTGCGGCAAACCCGGACACTTGGAAGCATACGCTGGCGCAGCGGGTATCGTGCAAACCGCATCCGAACGGCTGGCAGCGACTGATCAGCCCTCGCTGCTCCGCGAGCTTGACCAGTTTTCGCCTGAAAACATTTGGCATGCCGCTCAACAGAACGACGCAATCGCTTTGCAAACCATTGAACAAACAGCCATCTACCTGGGCCGCGCGATCGCGACTCTGTCCCAGATTGCTGACCCCGCAGTGGTCTTGCTGGGCGGTGCCGTGACATTCGGTGGCCTTGATTGCCCCACCGGCAAACGCTTCTTACAGTGGATCAGCGACGAAATGGTACAGCGTTCCCTGGTTCAGTCGGGCACCAAGGTGATCATTGACTTTGCCACCTTGGGTAATGACGCCGGGATGCTTGGGGCTGCCCAGCACGCATTGCAATCGGCCCGCCCCGTGCGCCCGCCAACGGGCCCCTAAGACGCTCTCAAACACTTTGTCCCATTATCAAGTCGTCCGACTGACCACAGCAACGGTTCAGCTTGGTAAGCCTCGCACACACCTAATCATCACTCCCCTGGCACCGAACGGATCAAGCATGCCATATCGAGTCTTCCCAGAAGCCGCTGATGCTGGCCAAGCCGCTGCTCTGGAAATCGCCAATCTGATTCGCAGTCGCGCCGAACAAGGCCGTCAATGCGTCCTGGCACTGACAACCGGATCCACCATGGTGTCGGTGTACGACAGCCTGGTTCAAATGCATCAGCAAGAGTGCCTCTCGTTTAAGAACGCTGCGGTCTTTTTGATCGACGAATTTCTTCCCATGCAACCCGATAGCCTGCAAAGCCACTATCGGTACATGCGAGAACACCTGTTTGATCATATCGACATTCCCGCCAATCAAGTCTTTGTTCCCGATGGCACGATCGCGCAAGAACAGGTCACCGAAGCCTGCACACAGTACGAGCAAACGATCGAGAATCTCGGTGGCATCGACATTGCGATCCTAGGCATTGGACGATCCGGGCACATCGGGTTCAATGAACCAGGGTCAAGCACCGCATCCAGAACGCGCGCAATCACCCTCGACGCCATGACGCGCATTGATGCGGCCAGCAATTTCTTTGGAGTCGAAAATGTACCGCGTCGCGCGATCACATTAGGCGTGGGAACCATCTTGGATGCCCGCCGCGTGTTATTACTGGCCTTTGGTGAAGGCAAAGCATCGATTGTTGCCAAGTCGCTCGAAGGCAAAGTCTCAGCCGCAGTGCCGGCCACGTTCTTACAAACCCACCCGGCCGCAGAGATGCTGCTCGATAGCGCTGCGTCAGCGAATCTGAACCAGATCAAGTCCCCTTGGCTGTTCGGCGACGTGACCTGGGATGACCTCATGGTGCGTCGCGCAGTGATTGCACTGTCACAATCACTCGGTAAACCGGTGCTGATGCTGACGGACGCCGACTACAACGAAAACGGCTTACAAGACTTGTTGGCCGAATATGGTTCAGCCTACGAAATCAATCTGGTTGTTTTCCGTCACTTGCAAAACACCATCACCGGCTGGCCAGCTGGGAAACCCGACCGCCCGGGTGAGGTGTTTCCAAAACGAATCATTCTGTTTTCACCTCACCCCGACGATGATGTGATCTCGATGGGCGGCACGCTCACTCGGCTAGCTGGGCAAGGCCATCAAGTCCATGTGGCGTACCAAACGTCTGGGAACTTGGCGGTGTTCGACGATGATGCATTGCGTTTTGCCGAATTTGTCGCTGACTTTTGCAAATTGTTCCAAACGGGCGAAGAGCCGATCAAGCAATTGACCGACAAAATGCTTGGCGGCATCGCCAACAAATCGCCTGGCGCCGTCGACATTAGCGAAGTCCAACAACTCAAGGGACTGATCCGACAAGGCGAAGCCATTGCCGGGGCCAGAGTATGTGGCGTTCAGGATGCCAATTTACACTTCATGAACCTACCGTTCTACGAAACCGGCCGAGTCCGCAAAATGCCGATCGGGCAGGAGGACATCGACATCACCGTGGACTTGCTGCGGGAAGTCAAGCCACACCAAATCTATGCTGCCGGTGACCTCAGCGATCCGCACGGTACTCACCGCACCTGCCTGAACATTATCTTCGCAGCTTGTGAAGCCTGTCGAGAAGACGATTGGTTTGCTGATTCAGAACTATGGATGTATCGCGGCGCTTGGCAAGAATGGCCGCCTCATGAAATTGAAATGGCTGTGCCACTTAGCCCCCAAGAAGTTGATCGTAAACGGGACGCAATCTTCAAGCATGAATCGCAGAAGGATCGCGCATTGTTTCCAGGATCAGACGCCCGCGAGTTCTGGCAACGGGCAGAAGCACGGAACGCACAAACTGCCACTATCTACGACGCCCTTGGCTTAGCTCAGTACCAAGCCATTGAAGGCTTCGTTCGATACAAGGACTTTGACACCCCCAGCTAACGCTTACGCTGCGGTGGGCGGAACGACACGATGCCCCTGCTGCAGGGCGTCCTGCTGGAAACCGTCTTGATCCACCGCCTGACCTTGGCGGATCCCATGGGCCGTGAAGGTCCGCTTCTGCTCTCGCGTCGCTTTGCGAATCGCTTCATTGCGCTGCCAGTCTTCGTCACTGACATAGCCTCGAGAATGATCCAGGTGAACACAGATTGCCTGGTAGCGAATCTGCTTGCCCCTGATGCCGAGATTCTCCAGTCGCTCACCAAGCTCACGATCCTCGCCGCCATAACGCATGCGTTCATCGAAACCGTTGACGAAGTGAATGTCATCGGTCCAACCGGAGGCATTGTGCCCGTTCCAAGTCGGGCGCGTGGTGGTCATTCGATTGCAAACGCCAGCCACAACCCCTCGAGCTTGTAGGCGCAAATTGCGCGGCGTCTTACTCAAGCCATGCTGCCATAACCACGGCAACGAAAACGCTTGCCCGGTGTTGATCTCTTGCTCACCAATTCGCTCACTGATGCTCATTGGCAGCTTGTAATAACCGCCCGAAAGAAAACGCCCAGGTGCCGCTTGCCGAAAGTGCGTTGCGACGAAATCAGACCTGGGAATGCAGTCGCCGTCGGAAAACAGTAAGTAGTCACCCCGCGCCGCCAGGATGGCTTGATTTAAGATCTTGCACTTCTGAAACCCATCATCAGGGTGCCAAACATGCTGGATCGGCTGCTTCATTCGCTTTCTAAAATGCTGCACCACTGCTGCGGTTTCATCCGTCGAACCGTCATCGGCAACAATGATCTCAAAATTCTGAAAGTCTTGCTGACAGTAGCCCATCAACGTCTTTTCCAACCACAACGGCATGTTGTAGGTGGAGACGATCACTGAAATCATGCTAGGACGGCGAAACATCGTGGCTGACAACTCCGGAAATGCAGAACAGACTGGCAAACTCGATCCGGGGGCTCAGGAACACAGCAGCCTCACCGTCCATCGAAATGCTTGTCCTCTGATAGCCGTCACAACGAATCCAGATCAAGGGACACATCCACGCCCCTCGTTTGAAATGGCCGTTCTGAGTGAAAACCCTCACCAACGACCTCCAAGAGGCGGACCAAGACAGGCGCCTCGAGACGATTCAAATCCATTCGCGATGGAACTGCTGGACAAAGTCTCGCATGAATGACTCGCGCTGCTTGGCAATGCGGCGCGCCGATTCGGTGTTCATCAGGTCAACGAGATGAAACAGTTTGTCATCAAAATGCTGCAAACCCGTTTTGACAGCGCCCTGCTGATCTTCGCTGACATGAAAGGGCTGCCCTTTGACGGCACCGTATTCAATGGTACGAATGATTCCGATGGCGCCCAAGGCATCCAAGCGATCGGCGTCCTGAACCACTTGGCCCTCCAAGGAGAGCGGCTGAGCTTGCTGACGTTTTCGAAAGGAAAGATTGTCGACGATGTGAATCACATGCTGCAACTCCACAGCATTCAAATTCAGTTCGCTCAACATGTCGCTCGCTATTTCAGCGCTTCGTTCCACGCCATCATGAAACTTGGCATCACCCACGTCGTGCAACAAGGCGGCTAACTGAATCACACCCAAATCACCACCAACCTCGCGCTGCAAGCGTTCAGCCATGACCGTCACTCGCTGCACATGATCCCAGTCGTGACCAGCACCTTGTCCGGTCATCAGCTCCCGCGCTCTGTCCCTGATTTCGGAAACACATTCCAACGCGGTGGTAGATTCTGGATTCATCGTGACAAGACTCTTCGAGAAGATTGATCGACTGATTGCCTAAAGCGATGGGTGGTCTGGCTGGACTGGAAGCATGGGCTGATTGGATGATGCACAGTGCAATGCGCCCAGTCCCCAAACCAATTCAACGCAATCAAAGCCGGTGACCGATACGTTTGGGTTCTCGATCGCGGCCACGGCTTGAATCGTTTCAATCGCTCGTTGATCTGCGCCTGGCTGCCCAAAGCAAGGCACCAAGATGCGTTCGGGGCCTAAACGCAAAAAGTTACAGTAACTTTCCGGCACGCGCTGACCTTGCACAAAGCGGGCCGCGGGAATCGGCAAGCGATGCACGTTCACCGCGGGAGAGGTGTCTTCGGCCCAACGAGAAAGCAGGTCAACATTCTGCTCCAACCCAATGTGATTCTCGTCTTCTGGATCATCACAGACCGCAATGACAAGATTTTCGGGATCCAAGAAACGAGCGAGCTGATCAATGTGCCCATCGGTATCATCACCCTGCAAGCCACCACCATCGACCCAAACCACTTCGTGAACTCCGGTCAGTTCACCTAACCGGCGTTCCACCTGACGCCGCGTCCATCCCGGGTTTCGCGTTCGCGTCAACACACAGTTGCTGGTTGTTAACAAGCGGCCGGTTCCATCGAACTCAAGCGCGCCACCTTCAAGACACAAATCAGCTTGCAAACGCTGCCAACCCGCTTCCTGTATGATTGCCGCGGTTGCTGCATCATCCTGTTGCCAAGGCGGGTACTTGCCGCCCCAGGCGTTGTACTTCCAATCGATCGCATAACAGCCCGCTACGTGATCGCCGACCACAAAAGTCGGTCCATAATCACGGATCCAGCAGTCATTGGTGTCGACATCGTGCAGCCGAACCGACGAAGCCAAACCGGCAAGCAACGACCGATCGAGCCCCGACCGATCAGGCGATTGGCTGGCCAACAGGTTCACCTGAGTTGACTCACTGATGGTGTTGACCAGCTGAAGGAAGCCACTGGGAATGAATTGGAAACGCCCCGGCCAAGTCTTCTCGTTGTGCGGCCAGGCGATCCAGATTGCCTGCTGAGGCTCCCAGTCGGCAGGCACTCGTTTCATTCGGTGGACTCGCGGCGCTGAGAAAACAGCCAAGCAAAGACATCGTCTCGCTCGAAGGTACGGGTCCAAGTATCGTGACCAGCGCCGGCGTATTCGGTGTACCGCAATTCGGGTTGATGGCCCGCTGTTGCCAAGGCGGCAACCATTTCGCGACTACGCCCAACAGGCACAGCGCTATCTTGATCACCATGAAACGCCCACAGCGGCACACCTTTGTAACGACTCGCCCACTCAGGATCGCCACCACCACAAATCGGGACCGCTGCCGCAAAACGATCCGCACCATGGGAGGCCGCGAACCAAGTGCCGTAGCCACCCATCGACAAGCCGCCCACGTAGACACGCGTGCGATCAATCGGCCATTGTTCACACAACTGATCGATCAATTCGAAGGCCGATGCCATCGATTCGGAGGGCTCATCAGAAAAGGTGCCAATCCCCTTTTTGTCGCCCCAGTCCACCTCTACCCACTTCTTTCCCTCGGGACACTGGGGAAAGACAACAAACGCAGGAAACTCAGCACGGCGATCGGCACGAGCAAATTGCCCGGCGACATGCTTTAACTGCTTGGCGTTATCTTCGCCTCGCTCACCGGCACCATGCAGAAAGATCACCAGTGGGTAGCCCGCCTGATCGCTCTGTTCACTTTTGGAATCCCAGTCCGCAGGCCCCATCCAGCGATACAACAATGGGGACGCACCTTGATCACTCGACTCAAAACTCTCTGCCTGAAAGGTCTCTAACAACTGCTGCATCTGGGGAACCTCCGAAGACAGGGCTTGCGACTGCTGGGGTGCGACGACCGGCTTGGCGACGTATGGATTCAGCCGAGCAACTGATTCAGTCGCCAACGGATTGATCGTGATCCCTGGCACCTCTTGCTGCGCAACAGCAACCGGCGAGACGACGAATGAGAAAACGAAAGTTGCCGCGATCACCGACAAACTCTTCCACAACAAACTCTGCGCATGGACCTTCACGATGCTTCTCCAGACTGCAATCAATGAACAAATTGGCAGACCGCGAACCAAACGTGATCGCGGTGCAATCAAAGGATACACAGTGTAAGACTGAGGAGCTATCACTGCATAGCAGGTGTCCCCGATGCCCAACTGACTTGGGCAGAGAATGCGTCAAAAGAAACGCAGCCAGTCATCCACGCGGGATCGAATTTCCGATTCATCGAAGCGGCCAGCGGATGGATGCTTGCTGACGATCCTGCTGAGCAAGCATGACGCGCGACCCATTCAGCTGGTGATAGAAACTCACCAGCCGTGTGGAGATTGCTCGATTGAATTGAACGCGATTGAATTGAACGCGGGCAATCGAGCGTTACTCGACGGTGATCTCTTCTTTGACCTTCGAGACATAGTGCGGTGATTTGCCGCCTTTGCTGAGCTCTTTGGCTCGCTTGTCCGCTTCCTTCTTTTTGTCAAAGTCAAACACAGCGACGCGTTTGAAGTTCTGACTAAAGACACCCCAGTACAGTCGCATGCGAACGTGCTCCTGAGCCTTGGTTCGCTTGCCGGACTTCTTCTTTTTTGACTGTAGCGCCTTTTCGGCGGCTTCCGCCTCGGCTGCTTTCTCAGCGCGACTGACGACGGTACGGGCCATAGATGGACAGGGGGTGCGTGGAATTTGACGGAAATGTTTAGCCGCTAAGCCTACCACGCTCTGGCAAAGTCAACAAGCGTGACTTGCCCCAGCGAGCTGATTCAGCCCCAGCTGGCTGTTCCAAGGCGTTGCTTTGCCCTGGCAAACGCTCGGTGAGCGGCGGCAAGTGCTCGGTGAGCGGCGGATCCGCTGGAAACGGCCGCAAAACGCTCCACTAGGCCCCAGGCAGGCAGGCGGCGGCGGGATCCGCGACAAACAACCACACCCAAGCCGCTGGCCAACGATGGCCAGTCCCATTGGCTAATCGAGCAGCCAGACGCAAGCGGCAAGACTGCAGAACGCCCCAGCGAAACGCAGAAACACCTCTACTGGAAAGATGGCGTCAGCCAAACGAGCCATTTCTGACAGGAATCCGCAGAGATTTCCTCCACAGCCCCGTCGAGATCTCCGATCGGGAGGCTTTGCGATGCGGGATTCCCATCTTGGCGTCTGGAAGGTCAAAATGATCGCTACCCGCAACCGGCAATGTCGCGTATGCTTTGGTGAGCAAGACGGAAGTGGCGATTGCATGTTTCAGAGACAGGAGAATAGCGACGATGCAGGTGAGTGTTTCAGCCCGTCATGGCAATCTTCAGCCTGGCGACCAAGAACTGATCGAAGAAAAAGCAGTGAAATTGCGACGTTTATACGATCGCATCAGTTCCATCGAAGTGACCATCGACCTCGAACATCTGGATAAGCCAGGCGTCGAAATCCAAGTCTCCATCGAGCACGCCCCTGAGTGCGTGGCCACTGCGGAAGCCTCCACAGTGATCGCAGCACTCGACCTAGCGATTCCCAAAGCGGAACAGCAATTGCGGAAAGTAAAAGACAAGAAAACCGGTCATCGAGCCACCGGGCATAAACACATTGAAACCCCGTCAACGGACGAGTAAGCCCCTCAGGGTGAAGGGTTCTTGCAGAGCTCTTCACGTTGCAATGCTTTGAGCGAGCTTGAAGTGATGCAGACCTGCCGTGCCTCCTCTGGCGCGGGCCTGCCGCAGAGCACTCCGAACGCTCTGACTCCGAAGCACCAGCTGAGCGGGTGGACAGGTCTGATTCCTGGGTCCAGGAGACTCCTTCTGAGCCCAGCGTTTGCTCACGTTGACCGCACACACCAACGAAGAAGTTAGCCCTTATGAAATTTGCAGATTTCATCAACACGGATTCAATCCAAGCCAGTTTGACCGCCACCACCAAGGAACAGGCGATCGAAGAACTGGTCCAAAGCCTTTTGGATGCTGGCCAGATTGAAGCGGATAAACGCGACGATATCATCGCCGCAATCATGAAACGAGAACGGATCGGTTCCACCGGGATCGGCCGTGGGGTCGCTGTGCCTCACACGCGCCACCCGAGCGTTGACAAATTGGTCGGCACCGTCGGAGTTAGCATCGATGGCGTGGATTTCGATTCGCTTGATGGAGAACGCGTTCAGCTGTTCTTCTTGCTCATCAGCCCCCCGGAATACCCAGGTGACCACCTGCGTGCTCTGGAAAACATTTCTCGCCAACTGCGCGACGAAACGTTCTGTCGCTTCCTGAAACAAAGCAAGACTGCCGACGACATTTCGCAGCTGCTTCAGGAAGCCGACGACAATCAGTTTGCCACTGGCTGATCCGTTTGCCGAGCCACCGAAGTGTTGCAAACCGACACGTTTAAGTGGCTCAGCAGCCAGATTTTCCGGGCGTCAGACCAGTGATGGCACGCCACTGCCGCGGCGGCGACCAGCCGCCAAGCAGTCTCCAGAGGCTTTTTTGCTTGGCGTGGCACCCCTCAGGCAATCGCCTGGTTTCACGCTGATTCCCCGTCCATTCGGCATCCATCCCCGACGCGGGGCCTTGAACCGATGCCACGTACGAACCAAATCAGCTGACAATCAACTGGCCCTGAAAGCCGGCAGTCGTGTAAGATATCGACAAGTTACCGCCACCAGACCCCTGCCAACATTCGAATGAGCAAGGCTTCCAGCCGAAACGTCATCATCCTAAGCCCTCAGGGTTTGCACCTGCGCCCCGCCGGAACCCTGGTTGAACTGGCGAATCAGTTTCAATCACAAATCCACTTGAAACGTGGTAGCGTTCTGGCAGATTGCAAGAGCATCTTTGATTTGATGACACTCGGCGCGGCGCAGTCCACTGAACTGAACCTGATCGCAAAAGGCGACGATGCTGAACAAGCACTCGATTGCCTGGAAGATTTTTTCCTGCGTGGCTTTGACGAAGACCTGCCCGAAGACGAACAGGGCAACAACACCGCTGAGGTCCGAGCTGAATAAGCTCCCCGGCCGGTCAGCAACAACCGAACACCATTTTCCCGCAGTGCTCTGGCGAGGCGACCCTGCCCTGCCACCCACTGCCCCTGGCTGAACCATCCCATCGAAGCCAACCTGCAGGCAGCAACAACAGCTGCTGCGAATCGGGAATCCGATCCGCAGACACTCGCGTTGACACAACTGCTTGCAACCGAGTTAACACCACAACGAACAACACAATCGATGTCCGCCGAGTGCAATCGCATCGCGGAACATGCGTTGAAGAGACGGCCGTTGAAAAACGGCACCGTGCGCGAACGTTCGATCCACCAGCCACGCTGGCGATCGAAGTGACCTGCCTTGCTGGACCAGCTTTGCTGCCGCCAAATCAGGTTCACCCCGCACGGGTTCCGTCCTAATCAATGCGCGTTTTGCCTTGCGTCAACCGGTCAGACGACATCGAACCACCATGGTTGAATTACAAGGCATTGCCGTCTCACCCGGGGTCGCCATCGGACCAGCACTTGTGCTGGATCCGGCAGGCTATCGCGTTCCCCGTTCACTGATTGCCGCTGACGAGGTGGACGCCGAATACGCCCGCCTGCAAGCTGCGATCGAGGAATCGTTCGCTGCCTTACAGACCCAGCAAATCGAAACCGCTGCCGTCGCTGGCGAACAGACCGCTGAAATCTTTGCCGCTCAGCAGCAAATGCTGCGTGACCCACGTCTGCAGGCCGAACTGCGACGTCGGATTCGTGAAGAACGCCAAACCGCCGGATATGCGGTCAGCCGAGTTCTAAACAATTACGCCAAAGTCCTTCGCCGGCTCGAAGACCCTTTGCTGGCCGATCGCGCCGACGATGTGCTGGACATTGAAAAGCGATTGCTGACCTCGCTGGGCGTGATCCCCACCAGCCAGCTCAGCGAACTCTCCGAACCAGTCATCGTGCTGGCCAATGTGCTGACACCCGGTGAAACAGCAAACCTTGACCGCCAGCACGTGCGTGCCTTCTGCACCGAAATCGGCGGCCCTGGCGGACACACTGCCATTGTCGCCAAAGGCTTGGAACTGCCAGCGGTTGTCGGAATCGGCCCCTTCCTGGACAAAATTGGTGACCATGCCACAGTGATTGTCGATGGCGACCGCGGCAAAGTCATCATCGATCCAGACCAGGCCACACTGGACAAGTACCTTCAACTGGCCAATGAAGGTCGCTCGCTAAGCGCCCGACTGGCCCAACTGCGTGAACTGCCCGCTGAAACCGTTGACGGCACTCGCATTCAACTGAGTGCAAACATCGAGTTCCCCCACGAAACCACAACCTGCCTGCAACGTGGTGCCGATGGAATCGGCCTGTATCGCACCGAGTTCCTCTACTTGGCCAGCAATCACGAACCGAGCGAAGAAGAACACTACCAGGCCTACAGCCAAGTTGTCCGCGAAATGAAAGGACGGCCGGTGGTGATTCGAACGCTGGACCTGGGCGCCGACAAAATGGGACACCACCGCCGCAGTGGTGACGAACACAATCCCTTCCTGGGCTTACGCAGCATTCGACTTTCTCTGCGCAATCTGGACCTGTTTCGGCCCCAACTTCGTGCCGTCCTGCGTGCGGCCACCGAAGGTGACATCCGCGTGATGTTCCCCTTGATCACGACAATCAACGAATATCGCCAGGCCCGCATGCTGTTGAACCTGGTGGCCGAAGACTTGAAGGAAGCCGACATTCCACATCGCAGCGACATTCCCGTCGGCATGATGGTTGAGGTTCCCGCAGCGGTGATGACCTTGGAACGCTTCGCTGAAGAAGTCGACTTCTTTTCGATCGGCACCAATGACCTCGCGCAGTACACCCTGGCGGTCGACCGCAGCAATGAATATGTCGCAGACCTTTATCAGTCCAGCGACCCGGCAGTGCTCCGGTTGATCAATCGCTGTGTTGACATCAGCGACCAGTTCGATCGGCCGCTATCGATCTGTGGCGAGATGAGCAGCAATCCCGCACGCGCTCTGCTGCTGCTGGGCATGGGCGTTCGCCATTTGAGTGTCCCGCCGCTGTCGCTGCTACGTGTCAAAAAAGCCATTCGCAGCGTCACGATTGCGCAGTGTCAAGAGATCGCCAAACGAGTCATGCAACTCGAAGCGGCTCGCGACGTTGACCTGTACTTACTGGATCGACTAGCAGACTATGTCCCCGAATTGATTGTCACCTAAGGCTCCTCAAGCAACAACCGCATCAAGCAACACAAACCACGCCACACGAACACAATGTCCCCTTTGCAAAACGACAGCGAATCGCCAACCACTTCGGACGCTTCGCCAGCGAACACCGAACAGCCGGTTGCCGATGAAACAGCCCAGGCCGTAGCTCCGCTGCGCCTTCGCTATCGCATTCGTTTTTCCAAAGACGGGCTGTTGCGTTGGACCAGTCACCGCGACTTGGCACGGCTCTGGGAGCGACTGCTGCGTCGTGCTCAGCTTTCGCTGTCGATGACCGAAGGCTTCCACCCCAAGCCACGGATCAGTTTCCCCTCGGCACTGGCCCTGGGCGTCAGTGGTCAGCGTGAAGTTGTCGAACTGGACCTTTCGGAAGACATCTTGGCAGCCGATCTGTTGGAGAAACTCTCCAGTGACCGGCAGCCTGGCCTGTGCTTACACAGCGTGCAACGGATACCGCAATCGGCCGGCAAAGCCAAACTCAGAGAACTGCAATACACCATCAGCTTGCCTGACCCTGAACTGTATGAATCAAATGTTGACCTGAACAACGTTCAACAAGCGATGGATGAATTGATGCAACAATCCAGCGTCACCATTGAACGCAAGAAGAAGCAGCAAACCTTCAGCATCAAAGAACAAATCAATGCTCTCAAGTTGAGCGACCAAGGCATTCAATTGCACTTGGCTGCCAGCGATGGAGCGACCCTGAAACCAAGTGATGTGCTGGACCTGATCGGCTGTGCTGATTGGGTTTCTGGCGGATCGAAAATTACCCGAACAGATGTCGTGTTGCAGCGTGAGCTGGAACCGGCTGACCCCGAACTTTTCGCACAAACTAATCCATCGTCGCCCGACGATGACACCATCGGAGAGGTGTAATCATGAAACGTGAAATGCTAATGAACGTGCTGCAGCCCGAAGAGAGCCGCATCGCGATCCTGGATGGCGGCAAACTCGAAGAACTTTACGTGGAACGTAAAAGCGTCGAAGCCTTTGCCGGCAATATTTATCGTGGCAAGATCGTCAACTTGGAACCAAGCATTCAAGCGGCGTTCGTTGACTTCGGTGTTGGTCGCAACGGATTCCTGCACATCAGCGACGTCGAACCACAGTACTTTCGTCAAGGTGGCTACGACCCCGAAGAAATCAAACGTGAATCGGATGAGATGGCCGAAGCGGCCGCCAAGCGAGCACGCGAATCCGGACGTGGCAGCAAACGAGCCTTCAAGGGAGGGCGACCACGCATCAAACCGCCCATCCAAGAAATCTTCAAACGAGGCGATGAAGTCCTGGTCCAGGTCATCAAAGAAGGCATTGGAACCAAAGGCCCCACGCTTAGCACCTACATCTCGATCCCCGGACGCTACCTTGTCTTGATGCCAGCGCTCGAACGCGTCGGTGTCAGTCGCAAAATCGAAGATGAAGATGATCGCAAGCGGTTACGCCGCTGCTTGCTTTCGCTGAACCCACCCAAAGGACTCGGCTTTATCGTCCGTACCGCCGGCGCTGGCCGCAGCGAAAACGAACTGGGACGCGACCTTGACTACCTGACTCGACTCTGGAAAACCATCGTTCGCCGCGTCGAAAAAACCAGCGAACCAGGGGTGCTGTACGAAGAAAGCGACCTGATCATCAAAACCATTCGTGACATTTACACCGATGATATCGATCAGATCCTGATCGATCGTCGAGACGCCTATGAGAATGCGCGCGAATTCCTAAAGATGACCATGCCACGCGTGGTCGAGCGCCTGAAACTGTACGAAGGCCCCTCGCCACTGTTCCACAAATACGACCTGGAACAGGAAATCGTCAAGATTCACCAACGCCAAGTCCAACTCCCCAACGGCGGATCCATCGTCATCGATCCAACAGAAGCCTTGGTGGCGATCGATGTGAACAGCGGAAACTTTCGCAGCGATGACTCGGCCGAAGAAAATGCCTTCCGCTTGAATCTTGCCGCCGCAAAGGAAATCGCTCGCCAGTTACGCTTGCGTGACTTGGGTGGCGTGATCGTCAATGACTTTATCGACATGCGGAAAGAAAGCCATCGACGCAAAGTCGAACGTGCTTTGCGAGACGCAATGGCTGGCGACCGAGCACGCACGAAAATCTTGCGCACCAGCCCGTTTGGCTTGATCGAAATGACGCGGCAACGCGTTCGCCCAAGCCTGAAACGAAGCATCTATCGTGACTGCCCCTGCTGCGAAGGACGCGGCCTGGTGAAGACCGCAGAAAGCATGAGCATCGAAGTCGTGCGCATGCTGGCCCTGGCCGTCAAGAACGAACACATTCGCCGCGTCACCGTGCGAGTGAACGATGAAGTCGCAGCGCATCTGAATAACAAGAAACGCCGCAGCGTGATGGAGATGGAAGACGTCGGCAACATGACAGTGCAGATCCTGGGCAGCGAAGGCGTGTATCCAGAAGCACTGGAAATGGACTGCCGCGATGCTCAAGGTGAACGCGTCGAAATCGACTCCTAAGCCTGCCAGTCATCGATCTCAAACATCACCAAACCGCGGCTAACGCCAAAACGGCTGATGCAGAATCGTTGACCACTCATTGACTGAACTCTCCCGCCGGCCGGAGAGTTCAGCCTAAGCGAGGTGAGGGCCAAGCGGTTGGCAACGCCATCTGCTGGCGTCCCCGATAGACGCGGTTATGCAAGATGCGGATTCCCATCACCCCGTCGTGGCTAACGCCAAATCCGCCGATGGCAAACGTGTCTCGCTGAGCGAAACCCACTGGTTTGACGATGATGCCGATGGAGTCAGCGAACCGACCGATGGAGACAACCTTCGCGATGCGAGCGAAGTCCTGCAGTCTCAGTATGACTGGACCTATGATGCTGCCGGCCGCCTGACTGACGAAGCTCTCAACCACTGGGACGATGCGGTCGACGTCAGCGAATCATTTGTCTATGACCTGACGGGCAACCGAGTCGGCCTTCAGCGTGACGCTGGCAATGACTCCGTCGTCGATCAAGCGTTGACCTACGAATTTGATGCCAATGATCGCCTGCTCCACGAATACCTCGACAGCGACAACAACGGCGGCATAGACCAGACAACAGTATCACACCCAGCAGACTGAAAAGACGCTCTACAACGGGTTTGTCGACGATTCCAGGGGATGTCCCGTGTGTTGTTAAAGCTCTTGATGGCCTGTCTGGTGATGACGTGATGGAGCCCTCAGGGGCGAAGCCGATCAGGTGCCGACTTCCCTGGGACGTCCAGGGCTGCGATCAAGGCCGGGAGTGGCTGGTGACCAGCAAGCTTGCAGAGGCCCTTTTTAGCGTTGGGCAATGGGGACGGTGGAATGTCCCGTTTTGCTCAGTGGCTCACGCTGCCCCCATGCTTCACGCTCGTCGTACAAGAGACGGAGTGTTCGACGTCTCGAATCGGGAACACTAATAGGCACTCATTTCCACTAATTGATTAGTGCTGATAAGTGCTTATTAGCGTTCTCCATTTCCAGCAATTGCCTCCATTCGCATTCGAGGCTGTGGACTTGACTTAGTAAGCCATCAACCGAGTTCTGATGTGGGGACGGAGTTTGAGCCCTGATGGGTTGCCTGGTTTCACTTGGGTGTCCAAGGCGTTTTTGAATGGGGGGCTGTGCTAGAGGGGCCGTGCGTTTAACGCCGTGGCGATGTATTGACGCGGTGAGAGCGCGTTTGATTGGCCCGGTGGATTGAAATGGCTTGGTTTTGAGGGCTTTAGATTTGGTAATGGCATGCCGCTAGCCGGATCGAGTTTCATCGGCACGATTTTCTGCTCATCGGTCGTGGCCCCGTTGTTGTCAATCATGGGGGTGGCCGCTGGTGTGATTGCCGCCTGTGCGGAGTGAATTGGTGCGCGCAAGCACAGCACCCTACGATTCTCGTCGAGCAATTCCATCGTTTATCGCGACCTCCTCCTTCGCGCTCTTCGCGTCCTTCGTGGTTTATTCCCGGTTTTGCGACGATTGCCGGTTTCGGTGAACTGTCCCCGGCAGATTATGAGCGTTTGCATGACCAGCGGCACTGGTGTCACTTTTCTAGTGCAAGGGTTTGGGCGAGAAGCCTTGGCGTTCCTTGCATTCCAAGGCACTCTCCCGAACCCGTTGTAGAACACCTTCGGCGTTCGGAGACGATGTGTGTGGGGCCTGTCCCCAGGGTGCGCTGCGCGACCCTGGGCTATGGGGTAGAACACCTTCGGCGTTCAGGCATTCAAGACGGGGGACAGTCCCAGTCCAATGAGCCGAGATGTCTATCGCAACTCCCTCCTTCGTGCTCTTCGTGTCCTTCGTGGTTCAATTCCGGTTTTGCGACGATTGCCGGTTTCGGTGGACTGTCCCCGGCAGATTATCAGCGTTTGCATGGCCAGCGGCGCTGGCGTCATTTTTCTAGTGCAAGGGTTTGGGCAAGATGCCTTGGAGTTGCTTGTGTTCTCTTGGGCTTACCAGCTCCATTTGTAGAACACCTACGGCGTTCGGAGACGATGTGTGTGAGGCCTGTCCCCAGGGTGCGCTGCGCGACCCTGGGCTATGGGGTAGAACACCTTCGGCGTTCGGAAATCTGGATGCGATTGTGAAAGCCATCGCCTTGGCTTTGGCAGGTTACCGAAGTGCGTTTCTCTGCCATACGTTGTCAGCGGCGCTGGCTCATTTGGCAAGCTGTCGTAAGACGCGCAGAGCAGTTGGCTCTCATGTGATCATTGAGAGGCAAGCGGATCTTCTGGCTGTGTAACCAGTCCTTGATCCTGACGATCTCGGCCGGTCAACCTTGCTAACCGTTGGATCAGCTTTTGGGGAGCACGCCACTACCAGCGATTCCACATTTCAACACAGCTGGGAACTTGGCGGTGTACCACGCCTTTGGCTTACACCTTGGGCCGTTGTTTCGATTGCCGTGGACGGATCGACTGCCAGGGCGCACATCAAAGAAGCGTCCACTGAATATGCGGTGGACGCATTTTAGCCTTCGATAACAAGAGCTGGCTGAATCCGTTCAACACATCGCTTTTGCCAAGCCTCGCGAGGACGCACGGAACGGCTTTCTGCTCATGTGATCAGTGAGAGGCAAGCAAATCTTCTGACTCTGCAGTCAGTCCTTCCGCCTTCCGAAAGACTCTCTTTCAAGTGTTCACAATTAGTGGGACACTTCCTTCGATCGCCGCGGCGGCACTGAATTACTCGGGCCACTGAGTGGATTCTCGACCTGCCCGGGTGGAGAGGTCTTGCCAGATCTGGCGCTCGATGGATTCGGTCACAAACCGGACCGATCCGTCCATCAGTCCGACCATGACGCCACCAGAATGGTAGCTACGGCTGGTGACGGCAGAAAACGTTGTCAGATCGTCGCTTCGGCCTTCTCGCATATTGGTGAAGTCAACGTCGTACTCTATCCCGCTGATGTCACACAGCACCTTCGTGTTGGGCGTGAACGTTGTGGTAAACGCGGTCTGGTGCGCTCGCCCATCAACCCATTCGGTGTGTCCAGTATTGCGTTTGAAGCTTCCGGCAAGCGCACAAATCTGAGCGGTCTCGGTCGGCCGCGGCAGATTGCCATCGAGCCCCGCATCGCGCAAGTAAGGATTCCAGGCCTTGACTTCGGCAAAGCCGAGCGTGTTGCTCAAGCCATCCAGAATGTCGCGAAAGCCACTTAGCCTGCCCGTTTGAAACGCGCCGTCGCCAGGTGTGTCCGTGGCCGGGTTGTAGACCATCCATCGGCCCGCGTTGTAGCCGTAGTTCAACGGATAGTGGTAGGGGTCGCCATCGTCGTTGTATCGCTGATCATCACGAATCTCGCTGGGGCACTGATATGTGGGGACGCGAAACGCAGCGATCCGAATCCGCTCGCCATCGACGAGGATGGTTGAATTGCCATAGCCGGCCGCGTAATCAACGCTGTCAGCGAGCGCTAACTGCTCGATGTAAGGCAAGATTCGAGCCTGTGCCGACCAGCCATCTCCGCTTAAAGCTGGCCGTGTCCAAGCCGGTGGAATGCGCTTGGTCGCACTTTCGTAGTTGTGCACTGCCAACATGATCTGCTTCATGTTGTTGCTGCAGCTCATTCGGCGAGCAGCTTCACGAGCGGCCTGCACGGCGGGCAGCAGCAGCCCGACCAAAATGCCAATGATGGCGATCACCACCAGCAATTCGACCAAGGTGAACGCGCGGCGAGGAGGCGTTTGAGTCGTTGAGAACGAAGGAGACGGGTCCAAAAACATGGCTGGAAATCCGACTTAAGGCGGAAAATCAGGGACGAAAATGCAGCGGCGACCACCATGGCCAGCACACCGCTCCCAGTATTGAGAATGATTCTCATACACAACTCCCGCCTCGTCAATGATTTTGATTCTCTCAAACAAAGGATTCTCGATAAATTCAGGTCAGATCTAAATCACCCATCCCTTGCAGGCCACCCAGTCTCCCGTTGGGCTGGGGACTGTCCCCAACAGCCGGTGGCAACAC
>CP036272.1:756755-756877 GCA_007745635.1 Stieleria bergensis | reverse complement strand
GAGGGTCAACGATCTGCCGTCGGCCGCAGTTGCTTTAGCCTCTTCGCTACGCTCAGAGGCTAAAGCAACTGCATCTGTAGTGTCCAACGAAACGCCACTAGAATGTAACATACAAGGGTTCT
>CP036272.1:468771-756745 GCA_007745635.1 Stieleria bergensis | reverse complement strand
CATAGCAGTTGGCTAGACTTTCTACGTAGGACACTTTCATTCCCTATCTCAATCCGGTTTTATCCCGGCACTCCCCTCACCTCGCTAACGCTCGACTCTCCCGCAAGCGGGAGAGTTCAGGCAACAAATGGTTTCAGGGGACGGTCCCCCGCAGATTTGGCGTCGCTGCTGAACGGTCGGCTCAGTCGGTGGACAAGAGTAATTCGGCGAACTCGGATTCTGCTGACGCCTGCTGCACCGACTGCTCGCTACGCGTCCGGCGCTGTGACTCCACCGCGACCGCCTTGGCGACACTCGGCACACGCCCCTTTCTTAGAAAACCTGCTCCATCATCAAGCGATGGCATTTCCTTGGGAACCGGTTGCAAGGTGAGATCGATGATGCGACTCTCTAGATCAAATGCCTCTGGCGGCAAATCAGCTTCACCGGACGATCGCCCGCCGACGGTCGCGTTAAAATCAGGCACCGCAGGACCTCGATCAAGCATCTGATTCTGATTGAGTGCCAGTTGAATGTCTGCCCAGCGACGCCACTGGGGACGATTTTCAATCAATGCTAAATCCCGCAACTGCTGCTGCAAGCTTTCATCACGATCGCCCAAGCGGATTCGCAGGCGCACCAGGTTCCCCAGTGGCATGGGATCCGCACCGTCTATCTCCACCGCTTGCGCATACAGTCCCAAAGCTTCTTCAACCTGACCACCAGCCTCGTAGGCCACCGCCAAGTTGTAGAGCGCTCGCGCGTCACCGGGGAGCAACTCCACAGCGATTTCAAACGCCTCAACGGCCTCGTAGAAACGCTCCTGCTGATAGGCAACCAATCCTAAGTTGCTGTATGCCGGGCCATCATTGGGAGCAAGGGCAACAGCTCGTTGCAATAGGTTTCGAGCTCGATCCAAATTCCCCAGCTCGACCGCATGCAGGGCGGAGACGGTTAATCGAGAGGCTCGTACAGACGGATCTTTCTCTGGCAGGCTGACGGCAAGCATTTCATGCCGAGTGGTGGTGGAACAGCCGGCGCCCAACAGCACCCAACACATTGCCAACAGCGCAGCACCGCGCACCACAACGACTGGTGACGCGAAGAGGGATCCCGCTGATGACATGTTTTTCTCGAAAAAGACGGCTCTATGAGTCGCTTTTCGGGGAAAACACCACCTGGGTCAAGACCAACTCGCAATCCCACAGCTCTCGGCGACCCTGTTGGCTGGGAGAATGCAGCTGTAAATCACGAACGACCGTCCCATCGGCATCCTCACGCATTGCCTGGGCAAACGCGGCAATCTGGGCAACCGTGCAGCCGTTCAAAGAAATGTCCACGGTGCGCAAGACAAACTCGGACGTTCCCATCCTCCTGGGCTCGGCGGGAGTATGCCCAGCAAAGGCACGCGAAGTCAGGCCGGCTCGAGCCAGCGCCTGATCGATGCGATTGGGAATCAACTCAGGTGATTCAACTTGCAACGCGGCGATCGTCGGTGCATCGGACAGCTCACGTATCTCAGTCAGCTGCCCACGCAACAAAGTCAAATCCGAATGGTCTGCTTGCAACCGCGCCGCTGCCTGCCACGCGGCACCGACCTGATTGAGCGTGATCAATGCCAATAAGACCAGCGCGACGACGACCAGTAATCGAGTGCGATTCATTGCCGCCCTCCACTATCTGATGCTGCGTCGCGTGAGGCGATCACCAACGGAGGCGAAACCGAGCCCTGATCGGTGTCCAATGTAAGCGGCGTCTGAGCACCAAGGTAGTCCGCCTGAATGGTTGACTGGTACGTGACGTGGGGCAAATCATTGGATGCTGGAACTTGATCGGAACTCGGGTCCTGGACATCAAACCCCTGTTGTTCCAAATGGGTCGTGATGGTTCCAATCTGTGAAAACTCGTTCACACGAACACTGAGTTGCAGACTGCCGTTCTCAATCGCCACGTCATTGATCACAAACTCGATGCCCAACTGTTCGGTTTGCCTGAGCGCAGAGAAAACGGCGCGTAGAACATCCGTCGCCGGCACAGGCCGTTCAACCGCGTCCCCATTCCCTCGCGTCCCCAGCACACGACGATACTCGTTCCGCACCGCACTCATCACGGCAACGGGAACCCGTCGATCGGGAAAGACTTCGCGGTAGGCATCCGTCTTACGCCGCTGAAGCTGCTCGCTGGCTTGCATCAACCAACGCTCGCGAACTGTTGCTCCGATGGCGATCACTAACAAACTTGCCACCAGAGCCCAAGTCAATTGTTTCAGAGGCTTGGCAATTGCGTACAGCGGATCTGCTGGCGCCAATTCACCACGGCGGAAATCTGGACAGCGGCCAACGCCACCAGCGATCACTTGATTGACACCGATCTGGAAACACTGCTCAATCTGTTCGATGGGGGCCGGCAAAGCAATGACCGGATTGGCCAGAGCAATCGCAATCGGCTCGCCCACACAAACCACCGGCAAGGCATGATCCACTCGGTCAGCCATCACGTTGAGATCGCGCTGCAAGTCCGCTTGACCACCTGGAAATTGCGTCCACTGTTGGAACCCCTCCTGCGAAATCAAAATCCACTCACAGCCACTCGATCCTGGCGATTCGTTCTGGGCTGGCGATGACGGATTGATCAGCAGGTAGAAAGGCTGTTGCAGATTGACTTCACGAGCCACTGCTCGGGCGATCAAACTGGCTTCGGGAACGATCGCGATGATCTCTGTTTCCATCGCTTCGAGATGTCGGATCAATGCAGTGAACCGCTGGGCCTGGACAGCCATCGCATGAACCTGAGTCCCGTCACTCGATTCGCGATAGTCTGCGACCATGGCTTCGGCGTCCAAAGGCAACACACGTTCGAGTTCAAACCCGAGTGCGTCTTGATCTTTTCCAGAGACTCCGTCCGGGAGCGGGAATGTCGCAAAGAAACACTCACTGCGATGCAGCGTGATGAGACAGCGCCGATTCGCGGCCCGATGATTGCCGCAGAGCGTTTGCCAGGCATCGACGAACTCTTGCTGCCAATCTCCGTCACACGTCATCACACGCGTCTGCTCCGCAACGGTCAGCTCCCAACCTCGATCGGTCTGTCGAATCACACCCACAGAAGACGTCATCGATTGCGTCCCCGTTCATTGCGTTTGGGCGTCTTGCCGCCCGTTTGCCCAGCGCGGAACGATCGATCCAAGCTGACCTTGGAAGTGCTTCCCTGACGATCCAAAGTGACCGATTCGGCGGTGATCTTGGTGACGGTCACACCACTGGGTTGCAATTGAACCTCCTCTCCGGAAACAACAATGTCGGTTTTTCCTGATGAATCAGAGAGGATCGCCAACCGTCGCCCTGGCTCAATGATGGTTCCCACCAATGTCCATGCGGGCGGGGCAGCTCGAACCGGCTTGGGAGCTGGGGACTCTGGCTTGTCAACCTTCTTCGGCGGTGGCTTCGGCGGAACGTAGAGCGGTGATCGCAACGCCAACTCATAACGTTCAGGCGGCACCTTTCCTGTTTGATCCGTCTTCGCAGCGGGACCGGTTGATTCGTTGCCTGCACCATCTTTGTTGGCGTTTGCGAACGCCAAGGTTCCAGCCCGCGTGTTGCCATCGGCGAAAGGAATCGGTCGCAGCACCCAAAACAGCGCAGTGGCTCCACAGGCAATGGCGATTACCATCGCCGCTTGTATCAGTCGACGCTGTGTCGCAAGTGTCATCAACGAGTCCACCAGGATGAATAAAAGGAGCGATGACCAAGCAGCATGAACGATCACCGCAGAACGACTTTAGTCGCTGCAGACCTGCTTGCGGGAGACATGCACTAGAACGCCCAGCGTTCGATCTGCGATGTCCCTTCTTCGTCCTGCAACATCACGGCGAACCAGCGTTGTCGTGGCTGCCCCTCAGCTTTGGCGTCAACCCAAAGCGAAAAGCTGCTGCTTGATTGCCCTAATAGTTTAAGCAAACGCTCCCGCTCTGTCTTCGATTCGGTTTGACCATTTACCAGAATCTCGACGCCGATCGTTGGGTTTTCATGGTATCGGTCTAGAAGCTGGTCAGCATCACTCTGACTGAGCACACAGCGGGCAGCAGCAAGAATCACGGCATCAGGGGCTCGACGAAGATTCACCGCCCCCCCGCTCCAGAGGCTAATCTGCTGAGTCACATTGGGAAGTGCGGCGCCGCTGTCAAATCGCTGGGCCAGTGTTGGCAAGTCAAACACCTGCCCCCAGCTCGCCATCGCATTGGGGACCACCATCGATGCAGTGATCTGCTTGTCGAGATCATCCAGCGACTCTTCGCCGGCGTCTCGACCTGGACGAGCATCATCGTCGCGAGCTTCAAACGCTTTCCAAGTCGCACTCGGCAAGGCCGGAATCACTCGAACCGCTGACAAGGCGGGTGGAGGCAACACACTCTGCAGCGATTCGTTCACCCGTTGGACCTGGCCGACGTGGTAAAGCCGGTTCAGGTTCAGTTTGGCATCTTCATCAGCGAATAGTAAATCGTAGGTGACGCCACCAAAGACCACCACGCTGCGCACGGGAGCTCCTAAGGTGACCGAATCGGCACCTTCACTGCCCTGCTTTTCCCATTGCTTTTGCAAGTCATCGTAGTAGTGACCGACGCGCGGCAGCACGGCTTGTTCCAGTGACAGCGCCCCCAACCGAATCTGCAAACGCGTTTGCGCATCGGATGCTGCCAGCGCTTGTCGCAAACTGATCGATGACAGCGACGCCAGTGCTGTCACCACCAGTGCCAAAAGCGCAATCACAACCATCAAGACATATCCCTGTTGGTCGTTCTGGGATCTATTCATGATGGCAAATGACCTCCTGCTGCAACACGGTGCTATCGGAATCACGCCAGCCGAACAGAAAACGTGCCGGCGGCCTGGGCAGTTGACTGAGTGAGACCGGCAACCCGGACTTCACCGCAGCCGTCGATTCGCCACCTTCACTGGTCTCCCAAGGCTGAAACACGAAGCCTCCAAAACCGACCCAGCACAACTGAGCATCCGTACCACGGCGTCGCACCAAACAACTGCGATCACCAACGTTGACAACTTCATAGCGAATCAAATCAGGGATCTGCTCGGGACCAAAGAACCCTTCCAGTTGCATCCCTGTGGCGCTGACCACCATCCCACGGGCATTGACGAGTTCCTGTTGCATGCGCTGCATCAAATGCCCACTTGCCAAGCCTTGTGCTTGCTGAGCTTTCTGATGGGCGGTTTGCCGCGACACTACGGCGACAATCCGCACGACCGCAGCCATCATGATGCTGGCCAACACCATCGCCACCACCAGCTCGATCAATGTCAAGCCACAGCGCCGCGAGCGGCTCAAGTTGCACTGCCTGGGACTCATTACAGGCCCTCGCGTTTGACGACCTGAACACTGACCAAGGGCACCGCAGACTGACCATTGGCAACATCCAGAATGCTGTACTGCACGACCAATAGCGACTGATCAGCAACCGCGACTCGGCCCACAATCTCGGTGCGCCAGATCCAGCCAACATGACCGACCACGCTGCCGCTAGCTGGCGTGGGAATCCCTGTCGGTGACGTTGCCAAACGCTGCACCATCTGGTCGGCCACCTGAACAGCTTGCAAGCGTTTCTCAGCCAACGCGACTTGCCGCTGATGCTTTGAAAACGCAAGCAACGAAGCCACCAAGACGGAACCCATCAAGACCAGGGCAACGACGACTTCCAAGAGAGTGAATCCAACTCGCCTGCGTTTTGTTATCAGCCTGCGTTTTGTTGCCAGGCTGTTTCTGATTGACTGCCTGTTCATTGGACCCCCAACAGCATTTTGACCGACCGCGGATCAACGTCCACCAACACCTGCCCACTGCCGCCGACAACCAGCACCCACTGCGTGGCACCACGACACGCCAACTGGACCGCATAGCTTACTGCGTCCCCATTACCCGCCACCTCGATCCCTCGGTTCACGTTGCCGATGGCCTGCACGGCAACGCTTTGTGGCAACTGAAACGACTTCACCGGATCTCCATCGACCAGAACGACCAACCGTCCCGTTTGATGATCAATCAAGCCTTTGACGGGCTCGCGTTCCAACTGTGCCTGATGCCGCAGACGCAAATCAAACAGCCGAATCAGTTGCACGGACCGGGAAAGATCCTGACGCGCCAGGGCACCGCTGACTGGCACACTGGCCAGCGCCGCCATGATTGCCAGCAAGACCACCACGACCATTAACTCAATCAGCGAGAAACCGCGGCGACTGGCACAAGGGATCAGCATGGAAGCACTCTCTGGGAATGATCAGACGTATGTAGGCACACCACACTGGCACACCACACTGGCACACCACACTGGCACACCACACTGGCACACCACACTGGCACCAATACTGGGCGCAACGTTCTGGCCGCTGGATCATGATTCGTTCAGAATCTCGCTGGACCAATCGGCCTCCTCACCCTGCCCTCCTTCGCGACCATCAGCGCCCAGCGAAACGACTTCAAAGCTTTGATCCGAGACAAAGTACAGGTAGGGATTGCCCCAGGGGTCCACTGGCACCTTGGACAAGAACCCCTCCGGCCAGGTCTCGGTCGGCTGAGTCAAGATCTCTAAGCCTTCGTCGTCCGTTGGATACCGGTTTTCCTCAATGCGGAAGGTTTCCAATGCCTCCGCAATGGTCGCAAATTCCGTCTTCACGGCATTGATGCGCGCGTTGACCAAATAGCCACGTGTCTTGATGGCAACCAAGCCGGCCAACATGCCAAGAATCACCATCACCACGATCAATTCAACCAATGAAAAGGCCGCACGTCGAGAGGAGCGTTTAGAGTACATTTCCGGCTTCAAGAATAGGTAGGATTGTGGCCAACAATAAAAAGCCAACCATCAGTGCCAAGACAAGGATCAAGACCGGTTCGATCAGCGCGGTCAATCGCGCCGATGCCGTCTTGACCTGTTCATCATAATCGTCGGCGAGACGAAATAACATTTCATCCAGCTTGCCAGACTCTTGTCCGACGGAAAAAACGCGAACAGCCAAGGGGGGAAAGGCCTGGTGTCGCCCCAGAGCATCGGCAAACTCCTCTCCAGCGGCAATACGAGCCCCACACTCCTTCAATGCCTGTCGCAGCACGCCATTGGACGTCGAACGCTGGGCCAGGTCCACCGCACGCGTCAATTCCACGCCACTGCGCGACAAGGTGCCAATGATCATCGCGATTCGAGAGACGTTCTGCTTGCACACCATGGGACCGATGATCGGCAGCTTCAAGATCCAGCGGTCGATCAAAAAGCGAGTCCGTGGATGACGCCAAGCCGCGACCGCCGCAACGATCACTGCCACAATCAATCCGCCCCAAGACCATCGGTAGTCCAGCAAGGCATCGCTTAGCGTTCTGGCAACGCGTGTTGGCCAGGGCAATTGATCCAAGGTTTCTTCAAGGTTCGCCAACAAAGGTGGCAGGACCTGAGTCATCAGGAACACCGCGGCGGCGGCTCCAAAGACAACCAGAAACATCGGGTACAGCAATGCGGTTGTCAAGGCATCGGTCAAACGTCTTTGACGCTGCTTGAACTCAGCGACTTGCTCCAAGACCTCTTCCAAGGTCCCCGCGTTTTCGCCAACTTCAACCATTTGAATCGAAGCATCATCAAACCAATCCGGACGCGAGGCTAACGCCTGTGCAAAGGATTCACCCGCAGCAACCTTTTCACGAACCTGTAACCAAGCCTGCAAATACGCTCCGCGATGTTCCCTAGCAATCGTATCCATGGCATCAAGCAATGTGATGCCAGCGCGCAACAACATTGCCAATTCACCAACTGAATCAGCCCAATGGCGCTTGGACTTCATCAGATTCAATTGGGGGAGCGACAACCGAGTGGTTCGTTGACCGGTACTGGTGATCTTGCGAACGAAGATCCCCTGATCGCGCAGTCGATCACGCGCTTGCCGGGGACTGTCGGCGTGCACGGTCCCCTGGACACTGCGTTTGGTACGATCGATTCCAGAGTAAGTGTAGACAGCCATCGGTCAACTATAACGTGGTCACTCGCAGAACTTCATCCATCGTGGTCATCCCCTGATGGACCTTCAACAGACCATCGGTGACCAGCAGATGCATTCCTGAATGCAGACCTGCCGTGCGAATCGCGGCTGCATCGGCACGTTGTTGGACCAATTCACGACAACGATCGTCTAAAACCAACAACTCAAACAGCCCCACGCGTCCTCGATATCCGGTGCCCCGACAGGCGTCACAGCCAACCGCTCGAAAGACACCTGGTAACGACTCCGCGGCTAAGCCATGAGCCGCCAAGAGCGATTCGGGAACCGGGGGCATTGCCGCGGCTGCAGACGGTTCAGCCGGTTGTTTGCAGTGTTCGCATAACCGCCGCACCAGTCGCTGTGCGAGCGCAGCGACCAGTGAACTACTGACCAAGTAAGGCTCTGTGCCCAGATCCAGCAAGCGCGTCACGGCGCTGGCGGCATCGTTGGTGTGCAACGTGCTGAACACCAAGTGCCCTGTTAGCGACGCTTGAATCGCCATCGTCGCGGTTTCTGCATCACGGACTTCGCCAACCATGATGATATCGGGATCCTGGCGTAGGACGCTTCGCATCCCCGACGCAAACGTCATTCCTTTCTTTTCGTTGATCTGCGTCTGACTGATCCCATCCAATTGGTATTCAATCGGGTCTTCCAGCGTCAGCACATTGAGTTCCTGCGAATTGATCTCTTGCAGTGAACCATACAGGGTGGTGCTTTTACCGCTTCCGGTTGGCCCGGTCACCAAAATCATGCCATGATCACGACGAATCAATTGACTAAAGCGGTCCAAGTCATGCCTGGGCATGCCCAAGTCAGCGAGTGAATACAGCCGAGCGCTTTTGTCCAACAAGCGAATCACGATTCGTTCATTATGACTGGTGGGCAAAGAGGCAATGCGTAAGTCAACGACGCGATCGCCCACTTGGACGGTCGCTCGACCATCCTGAGGTAACCGCTTCTCTGCGATGTTCATCCTGCCGAGCACCTTCACGCGAGAAAGCACTTCCTCTTGGACAGCCTTGGGAATCTCAAAGGCATCAAACAGCACGCCGTCAATTCGCTGTCGCACCATCAAGCGATCGTCGTAAGGCTGAATATGAATATCCGAGGCTCCCGACTTGACGGCATCAAACAACATGTGATTGACCAGCTTGATGATCGGCGCCCGGCCTTCGGTGTCTAACAGATCTTCCGCCGCGGGCAACTGAGCCAGCTCACTCAGTAAGGCATCCGGATCCAACGCATCAATGACCTGCTGGGTTTGACTGTTCTGTGACGCGTAAGCTTGATTGATCGCTTTCAAGATCGCTTCGCTCGCCGCTGGTAAAGGTTGCACCGTGAACGATTGCAGGGAACCGTCCAGGGACTGAGCAAGGGCGCGCGACAGGATATCTAATTGGGCATAGCCAGCCATGGAATCGATGGCAAGTTGAATCACTCCATCATGCTCGGTGGCAAACCCCATCACATGATGTTGACGCGCATGCGAGATCGGCACATGACGAACAAACAACGCCGAGGGCGTGTAAGAATCTAGGTCGGAAACCAAGGGCATCTGCAAACGCGCTGCCATCTCATGAGCGGACGAATCGAGTGCAGTTTCAGACATAGAGCGTTGGACAGAGAAAACATTGGACGAAGAATCCCCAGCGTGCAGTTCGCCAAACCGATCAACGCGTTTTGTTGATGTGACGGCGGATCGAACCGGACGATGCCAAGGCCAACGAGTCGGGTCTCACGAGACGAATGCCTGCTAGAACACTCATGATCCTAAAAGACTCATCCTCTAAAACACTAGGGTCCTAACAAACCTGGTGCTGGACCGACCGGTGGAACGGGAATCGTTTCCACGGGGATTGGCACGGGCATCGACCGGGGCACTTCATGATAGCTGTTCGATGGTAAAGTTTCTTGCTCTGTCAAACTTTTCCATTGTTCTAGCGGAATCGAGCCGTAACTGGTCGCCTGTGACCTCAGTCGCCTGGGCGGGCAGGAACCACCGGAACCCTGTGCGCCCAGAATCGCCACCGGACCGCTAAGCGGTGCATCGCCGGGATGGCAGGCATCAGCGGATTCCAAATTCGACAAAAACTGCAGGTCTCGGAATTGAGAATCACGCAGAATCACAGGGCGCAGGAAGACAAAGAACGACATGGTTTGCTGTTCTTCGGCGGTGAGCCCCGTGAGATGCTTCACGACGGGGATTTTCTCCAAGAATGGAATGCCGGTGTAAGCTTTGCCGTCGTTGGTTCGTTTCAAACCGCCAACGATGATCGTCTTACCGTCGGGAATGGTGACAACACTTCCCACATGATCAATCTGGCGTGGCGGCGGCAGATTGTCCCTGCTGGTACCAACGAAGGTACTAAATTCAATGTCAAACTCAAGTTGCAAGTGATCGTCTTCGTTGATGTGTGGCGTCACTTCGATCTTTGTGCCTGCCTCCTGGTTGCCACCCAAACCTTGCAACGTCGATGACTGGCCTTGACTGAACGCCTGAAAGGGGACACTGGCGACGCTATCCAAGATACCGGTCTGATTATCGTTGACGAGCACTTTGGGTGATGACAAGACTTTACCACGACGATGCCCACTGACTGCCTGGACAACCACGTCAGCCACATCGGGATCAACCACGACACCATTGAAACCAGCGGCGGGATTCACCGTCAACGCACCGGAGATTGGATCCACCTCGCTCAGTCCATACGAGGTGAAGACAAACGCCCGGTCGGCGCCTGTACGATCTCCCACGCTCACTTCAACTCCCAACGCAAAATCGTCACTGGTATCAATGGCAATGATGTCCGCTTGCACCAGCACTTGAGGGCGTCGCTGATCCAGGGACTGAATCAGTCGCTCGTACATCGTTTGCACATTGCTGGGTGCATAAACGATCAAACTGTTCGTGGAGACATCAGCACTGATTCGTGCCCCGCCTGGCAAAATCGCCACCGACGAAGCCGCCATGCCACCTGCGACAAAGCTGTTTCCGTACAGGCCGGCAAGCGCTGCATTCTGATTGGCAACTCGCGTGCTGGGCATATTATTCGCAAGGTTCTCTCCGACCAGGCCAAGGGAAGCATCGGCGAGCAAGGGATTGTTCTGCCCGGCCAGTGGATTGATTCCGCCAACAGACCGATTCATTGCACTGCCTGTCCCCAAACTACCTGCCCCCAGACCACCGGGCAGCATCGTATTGGGGCCGATGCTACCGACTTGTCCAACGCCCCCTAAGGTCCCGAACGCGCCTGGCAACAAACCGCCTGCCTGTGCCACCGAGTTCCCAGAGACTTGCTGAAGCGCCAACAACGAAGTCAACACCTCCACCGCCGTCGCGTTGCGGAGCTTATAAAAACGGATGGGGCTCGCCTCTGAATCAACCGGTCGATCCAATTCAGCGATCAACTTTTCAATTTGCCGATGAATGGTCTCGCCACCGCGAACGACCAGCAGATTGCCTTCTTCGTCAATCGTGGTTTCAACCGATCGATTGACTGGGCTTTGCAGATCGTCTTGATCGTCACTGCCGGTGATGCCTTGAATCAGGTTATCGATCCGGCTGGCGGCAACGTACTGCAACCGGTAAACGCGAGTTAAATATTGCATGCCACTGTCGAGTCGCTGCAACAGACGCACAACATCAGCCACTTGATCAACCAATCCAGCCACCACCACTCGCTGTCCCGCCGGATCAACTAACAACCGTGGCTTGGGCACGTTGGAGGCCCGGCCGCTACTGTTCTGAGCATCAATGCCCTCGTACTGCTGAATCAGTGCTTCCGGTGTTCGACGCAGTGGTTGATAAAATTCGATCGCACCCTCGGCATTCGGACGATCGATCAAGCTCAAGATTTCGGCGACGAGCGCGACATCCGCCGCATAACCGTTGCAAATCAAAATCCGCTGATCGGGTATGGCAACAATGCTTGCTCCACCCTTGCTGATGAACCCTTTCAAAAGCGAGGAAACCGAGGCGACGTCGATGTAATTGACTCGCAAGACTTGTGTGACTGCGGCCGCCGGTCCATTGCGACGGGAGACCTCTTGGGCATCTCCGGCCGGGGCACTGCTGCTGATCTCTGCGATGTCGACGACGCGCTTCCAGCCCGGAACCTCCGAGTCGACGATGGCTAAATTGGCCTCACGCAGCAGACTGCCCAGCAGCGTTGGCAAGACTTTTTTCGGCAGTGCGGCTGGGGTGTAGACCGTGACTTCTCGCCGGGCAATATCGGTCCCATGCAGGAATCGAATCCCCAGCTCCTGGCTCATCAAATCCAATAGAGCCGTGACTTTGACCGACCCCGAAAGGTTCAACTGGACGATCTGCTCGCCCTGAGCGGCGGGGCCCTGAGCAGCGGGGCCCTGAGCAGCGGGGCCCTGAGCAGCCAGCCGTTGAGCGCAGTCTGAGCCCAGGCTGACCACAGCGATGCCAATCGCCAGCAGACCAACCCAGCGGCGTAATTCAGTGAACATTGAACAAGAAACCATCAAACCTACCGATCGGTGCGCTGCGGAGCTTCCGCGTCTAACTAGTCAATCCACCCTCAGCAGGTCAAGAGAGACTGACCAGCGGCCATCAGCCGTTCTGGCATTAGACACGGTTTGCCAAAACCCTACACATCAAAAAACCGGGCTTAACGGCTGGCAGCTGATGAAAACACACGAATGTCGTCGGGGTGAAACTGTGTTAAATCGACGTCCTGCAAGCTGCGCCACTCCTGCTCTGAGCGCCAATCGGTTTGCTTTCCAATCGCCTGAAATCGATAGCGTTGATCCATCGGCAGACTCGCCTTGGTCTGCCGAGTGCCATAGATCACCGGCCGAATCCCCAAATCAATCGCCGCTGATTTGCGAATCGCGACGCCATAGGGCTCGTAATCCCAGCGCTGCACATGGGGTCGGTAACAGCGCTGCGCAAGCAAATGCGATAACGACCGAGCCGAAAAACAAACCACGGGAAATCGCCGGTCACTGGTCACAGCTGACGCCGTCAAGCGTCCCTGAGAAAGGATGCGTTCCAAGACACCTTGCGGCGTCCACTGGCGGAGATCAGCACCCGCCAACAGCGACAACAGGAACTCCACCTTGCTTTGATTGGGCCAGGGGCCAAAGCGCTGCCGAGTGCAATGAATCAACCACTCGTCTTCTTGGCGACACCAACACGACGTGGAACAGAGACGACCGGGGTCCACAAAGTGAGACGGAGCGTTGATCCGAAGCGGCAACGGCAACGCGGGCTTGTGGATCAGCTCATCACGCTTACCATCGGCCGGCTCAGACTCTGAGACGCGCAGCCAGGCACTCTGATCGACAGCCAGTCGCCACCGCATGGCCTGATCAATCCTGCCGCCAGAGCGACGAAACAGCACATCCACCCGCGGTGAGAGCGCGAAAAGCAAGCGATCTGCTGACAGGGACGTCTGGACTGGGACCTCGAATTGCAACGGCCCCTGTTGACAAGGAACCAGTTGGCCAGGAACCGTCCCCGAATCCGCAAGACGAAACCGGATCAACGGCATCTCAAACCGACTCGCAGCCAACGCGGCCCAGCTATCAATTGCCGTTCCCAGCACGCTGACCAGCACGCCACCGCGATGACAAGTGTCACGCATCGTGATGCGCAGAGCTCGACAGCACTGGGCAAGATGAAGATTGCTGCGACCAAAATGACTGCTTGCCACTCCATAACAGGGACGCGACCCTAAGCAACGCAGCAAGTCGCCGGATTCCGAGGCCACCGAGACAGGTAATGCAGACAGGCGTTGCAAAACCGAAGCATGACACCCTATCGGGGCCGCAATTGAAGTCGCTGACATAATGGCTCCATCGTCGAAACGTTCGAATCAAGATGCCGCGTCATTGCGACGGATTGCCCAGCTTGTTGAAGCGGGCTCACTGGCGATCACCGCATGGCCAGCGAAGGGTAAACTCTGGTCACTCAGGGACTGGATCATTGGCCTGGCGTGCCTCACTGGACGGCCTGGCATTGCGTTGCCCGAGGCGACTTGTGTGCCCAACAGACTCACTGGCTGCTCACGCCAACAAGCGAGAATCATTTCTCATCAAACGCCTGCCCCCAGAGCCAGCCCCAGACCCTGCCCCCCTGAACCAGCTTAACACTGAACCAGCTTAACAGCCCCCCAGAAAACTGCCAGAGGCAACGAAAGCTGCACAGAGGAGACTATACTATTTTGCTCCGTCTCTTTCCGCGTGTTGCCTCCCCTCTCCCGCACCGATTCCATGCTAGCATTTATTGTTCGTTCAGCACCTCTCTGGTTATTGCTCTTCTCTGGAACCATTTGGGGCGAATCGCGGCCGAACGTGATCCTTTTCATTGCAGACGACGTCAGCTGGAATGATTACGGATGTTATGGCAACGCCGCGGCGCGAACGCCCAACATTGATTCACTGGCAACCACAGGACTGCGGTTTGATCGCGCTTACCTGACCGCCAGCAGTTGCAGTCCGTCTCGCAGCAGCATCATCACGGGGCGTTTTCCGCACAACAACGGCAAGGCAGCCGAACTGCACCAACCGATCTCCACACACCTGCCTTGGTTTCCAGAGGTGTTGCGTGATCAAGGCTACTACACCGCGTTGAGCGGCAAGCATCACATGAAATCGGTACCACCGAAAGCGGGTCAACAGCCGCGTCCGACGGCCTTTGATCACGTTGATGGTGGGCGCCAGCCGAATGACAGCAGTGGATCAGCGAATTGGCTTTCCGTGATCCAAAAGCGTCCCAAAGAGCAACCGTTCTTCTGTTGGTTTGCATCCTATGATGCGCACCGAGGCTGGGACGCGGACCGACAATGGCAGACGGACAAGTACGGCCCCATGCACCGGGCCGAAGACGTGGTCGTGCCCCCGTTTCTGATTGACGACCAGCAAACGCGTCAAGACCTGGCATCCTACTACAACGAAGTCACTCGATTTGACTATCGCATCGGAGTGGTTGTCGATGAACTCAAAGAGCAAGGCGTCTTGGACAACACATTGATCTTTGTTCTAGCGGATAACGGCCGCCCGTTTCCGCGTGCCAAGACTCGCCTGCACGATTCCGGAATGAAAACCGCCTTGGTTGCTCATTGGCCACAAGGGATCGCTTGGACGGGCGTCAGTGACCAATTGGTCAGCGTGATTGATTTAGCGCCAACGATTCTGACCGCAGCGGGATGCGAGCTACCGGCAAGCTTTCAAGGCGTTGCCATGCAACCGCTGTTCAAAAGCCAATCCGCCGCCACGCGTCAGTACGCCTTTTCCGAACACAACTGGCACGACTATGAAGCCTACGGACGCAGTGTTCGCCACGGTGACTACCTGTACCTGATCAATCGCCGCCCCTACTTGGCTTGGCAAGGCCCAGCTGACTCTGTTCGCAGTCCATCGCACCAGGCATTGCTGGCCAAACAAGCAACGGGCGATTTGAACGACGCTCAAGCGGACGTGTTTACCAGCCCAAGACCAGCCGTCGCGTTATTCAACGTCAAACAAGATCCTCATCAATTGGTCAATCTGGCTGGCAAACCAGAGCTTGCGACCACCCAAGACAAGTTGCAGACCGTCTTGAAAACCTGGATGGCGCAAACCAGGGACAGCGTCCCCGAAAAGATCTCACCGGACACCTTTGATCGCACCACGGGCAATAAACTCAAGAAGAATCAAATTGATTCCGAGGGAGCCATCACACCCGGTGAAGAGAACGCGGCCGATCAAGTGATGGGACCACCGACGATCAAGTAGAGACAGGATCACGGATCGTCTTGAACGCGATCAACGTTCCATCTTTAACACGGGCAAACGGCCGCGCACATCAATCTGTGCTTTGACGGCCTCCGGGGTCTTATCGACAGGCCTGGGGCGATCACTTGGCAGCACGTCGGGTGGCTGGTACAGCGAACCCTGTCTGGTTCCACGACGGCGAAACTCTGCTTCAATCTGCAGCTTTAAAGCCGACTTTTCCAAACACCACTTGGGTTCAATCAGATACTGTGGCGGCGCATCACCACTGATGCGCTCAACAATCGTCTCGGGTGCGATTCGTTCCAAGAAATCGACGACAGTGTTGATGTAGTCCTGACGCTCCATCATGTGAACGGTGCCATCGAGCACCTCCTGTCCCAGTGGAGTGTCTTGAACAGCATACAAATTATGCAGTTTGATGGCGTCCGGCCCCAACTTGGCCACCTCCAATGCCGTCTGCATCATGTGCTGATGGGTCTCACCGGGGATTCCCAGAATGATGTGCACGCACGTTTCGAAACCTCGATCACGACTGCGATCAATCGAGTTAATCAGATCGTCGTGCGAATGCGCTCGATTCATCCAGTCCAGTCCGGGTTGATGCATGGTCTGCATGCCAAACTCGACCGAGACATAATGTTGCTGCGCAAGTTTCGCCGCTAACTCAATGACACTCTCGGGCATGCAATCAGGACGCGTACCGATGGCCAAACCAACGATCGCGGGATCCTGATTGAAGGCCAGCTGATAGATTTCTTCCAACTGATCAACGGGAGCATAGGTGTTGGTGGCCGGCTGGAAATAGGCAATGAAGCCACTGACGGTTCGATAGCGTCGGCGCACGCTCTGGATGCCGCTGGCCAGCTGCTCGCTGACTCGTTTTAAACGCACGCGCCGCGAGGGGCTGAAGGAGCGATTGTCACAGAAATTGCAACCGCCTCGGGTCAAAGCGCCATCCACATTCGGACAGGTGAAACCTGCATCGACACTGACACGCTGAACGCGCCCACCAAAGCGACGACGGAGTGCCCGACCGAAGGTGTTGTAAAGCAGCCCCTCCTGTTGCCACGGAAGCTCGTTGGTTTCAGCGGTTCCGTTCACAATGCCTTCGCTATCCATGTTTGGTGTCGAAAAAAACAGTTGTCTGGACAACTGGCCCAAAAATTCGAGTTCAAGAACGCCGTTTTGGCCGTTCCAATCCAGGTGGCTCCCACCATAATGGAGGACTTGGCAATCCAGCTCTCGGTTCAAAGTTTCTCGCTTCAGTTTGGCCAGCGAATTGCTTTCTGGGTATCCTGAAGTTGGGTAATCTTAGGGTTGCCGTTTTATTTATTTGGATCCATTCGCTTTTTATTTATCTCTCGACGAGCAAAACTGTGAATCTTCTGGACGAGTTTAATGACGAACAGGAGTTTGCTGGCAAGTACGGCCAGTTGACACCAACAGGGGGTGGCGACCCGATCCCCTTGCTAAAATCACGCCTTCTAGTCGGTCGCCGCAGCGATGTTGACATTCAATTGAAATTCAATAATGTCAGCGGACAGCATGCCCGCATGTCTCTGGAACAGGGCTATTGGTTCATCCGCGACATGAACAGCCGAAACGGGGTCAAGGTCGACGGACGCCGAATCAATCGCAAACGATTGGACCCCAAATGCAAACTGTCCATCGCTCGCCACGATTATATCGTCGAATACGACCCGCAAACGCTGGGTGCTTACGGGCCTCCACCACCAGACGATGACTACGTGGAAGAGGTCATGAAGAGCTCGCTGATGGACCGAGCAGGCCTTAGTCGCCGCTCGCCAAAGAAGCGTCCCTCGCCCTAGACCTGCTTTTCAACTTCGATGGTCTCGGTCAACTCAGCCCCTTCAGGGCTCTGGCGATGCTGAGCGGCCCCAGCGGAGTTGGATTCTGCGGAGTTGGATTCTGCCGCCAATGGCGAGGTTGATTCCGCGGCAACCGTCGAACGCAATCGCCCCATCTGCGGCACCTCGGTTGCCAGGCGACGGTTGCCAGGCCGATTGCCGCGTCGCACCCAGAACCACAGCGTGACACTGACCAGGAAGATGGCGACCACGGCGACGGATCCTTCCCAGATCAAACTGTCACGCATCTTTCGGACCGGGGACAACACCGCGCTGAGGTGGTACTGGACCAAAACCAACAAGCCTGATTTGCGATCTTCCGGAGACCGCCGTCTGGAGTCGGCGATCGCCTGACTCTCCGGCACCCAGACCGGTTGCATGGCAGCAATCCATTCGCCCTGATAGTCCTCGCTGTCGTCGACCTTGGCAATCGGATCGGTGTAGGCAACGTTTTGGCCGTCCAGCAAGGCGCTCATCATGGCCGGCTCGACCTGAAACCGTGCTCCTTCGCGAACCGCAGCTTTGCCCTGATCCGATTCCATCCAGGGATGCTGCAAGACGGTTCCTTGCAAATTGCCTTGACGAGCATCCAGGAGCACGGCGACTTTGTCTTTCTGTTCCGACTGCAGTAGCTCAATCTCACCCAAGTTGATCGTCGCCACAAACACCGCGTCGGGTTTGCGTTTCAAATCATCCGTTGGTTCCCCCTCAACGAGCCGCTTGGGGCGATCGAAATACACGGGCAAGCTGATCGCGATCTTCCATAGTCCGGTGGCCGTGGACTGGAATGCAGATGACAAATGGATGTTCGACAGTGGCTGAATCGATGCGATTGGTGTTGAATCTTCGAGGTCATTTTCCAGGCCATGATAGTAGGTCCGGTAGGCGTAGTTTCTACCTGAACTGTCCTGTTCCCTGGACACCGGATCTTTATAAGCGATCGCGACAATGGTGCCATGCGGATCGGTGACAAAAATGGTCGCCAAGCGCGGCACATGGGCTGTTTCGGGTGCACCGAGATAATTCTGCAAACGCGATTGAAAGTATTCGTTTAACTTCAAGCGACTGGCAGAATCCAACAACACGTCACGTGCTTGAGTGCGCTGCCGCGCCTCTCGACTGGTCCCTGCTGCGGCGATTTCATCCAAGGCTTGTTTGAGCGGTGGGTCTTGCAGAGCGTCGCGCACATGCTGCTGAAAGGTCGCCTTGGAAGTCTCCTGCAGGCTGAGACGAAAGTAACGATCGAGCTCGTTTTCTAACGTCCTGGCAGCAAACTTGGCCGCCAGTTGATTACTGCCTTCGGCTTCGGTGTGCAATGCATCTCGCGTCCGATCGACCGCATTATCGACGGTGCGAAAAGCAAACACGGCGGTGGCGATCAACAGCAGCATCGGCCCCAGCACTCCCAGCAGCATCAGCGGCCGCTGCAGTCGCACCTGATCGCGACGATCCAGGGCATCAATGATCTCTTGGACGTTAGTAAATCGCTGGCGGGAATCAGCCGCAATGCAGCGGCTGATGATCTGTCCCATTAAACGATCCACACCTTGCGTTTGCAGATGCTGCTGTGGTGGCGGCGATTGCTGAATGCTGTGTCGGTAACATTCCAACCGCTTGGGAAGCGAGCCTGCGGCGTCTAAATGATCCAGCGTTTCCTGTGTCCGGTACGGGGCATTTCCGGTCACCATGCGATACATGATTGCGCCGGCGGCGTACACATCCCAGCCGGTACTGGGACTGCTGCCCACACTGGCCTGTTCGGGCGCCATATAAAACAGCGTCCCCAAGGCGGGCGTCTGATCATCCGTCATTCGGCTTTGACCGAAGTCAGCCAAACGCGGCTCATGGTCCTCGCCCAACAAGATGTTCGCAGGCTTCAAATCGCAGTGCAGAACGCCTTTACTGTGGCTATGATTAAGCCCCACACAAATTTTCCGGAACAGCACGACGGCTTGGTCCGCTGTCAGCGTCCCACAGCGTTTGAGTTCGTCTTCTAGCGAGCCGCCGGTGACCAGCTCCATCACATAGTAAGGTGGATCATTGTCCCAGCCAAC
The DNA here is from genome assembly GCA_007745635.1 of Stieleria bergensis. Taxonomy (GTDB): domain Bacteria; phylum Planctomycetota; class Planctomycetia; order Pirellulales; family Pirellulaceae; genus Stieleria; species Stieleria bergensis. The sequence continues at coordinate 737,062 of CP036272.1, read as the reverse complement.
TTCCAAGACCTGCACGATATTGCGGTCAGCGGACAACTGCACCAGATTCTTCACTTCATGGCTCAGCAAGGACCAATTGACCCCACCGCGATGCAAAAAGAACTTGATGGCCACGGGGCGGCCGGTGTTTAAATCGCATCCAACCCAAACTTGTCCGAAAGCGCCGCTGCCCAAAAACCGTTCCAGACGGTACCCTGGAACCTCTGACGGCGGAGTTGTTGCCTGCATCGACAACTTTTGACTGCTCAGACGATCACCCGCACTCTGATCTTCAGTCAACTCGCTGATCGGTTCCCTGCTTTCCACTCCCTGATCCTCAAACACCTAATCTCTCAGTCGCCTCGAGTTCCCTGCTGGACGCTCGCCACCCGATATCCGATACCACGATGTCTCGCAATCTTCTCATTGTAACGACCAACAGTCCAGCTGTCCTCTGGGCTCACCGACTGCGGCAAGCTCGCATTGGGCGACAACACGTCCAATGGTTGGCCGGATTTTCGATGATGCTCTGGATCGTCGCTTCCACGCTGGTTGCGAATCCTTGTTACGGCCAATCCGACAGCACAACGCAGGCCCCTGACCAAGCATCGTCCGCTCAGCGCAACACGAGCCCCCCAGCGGATGGCTCGGCTTCCACATCGAAATCGCCGGTCGATCCAGAAAGCCTTGACGGACGAGACGGCCGCGAGTTGCTGCTGCGCAACTTTCGCCCAAAACAAAAACTGCGTGGCAAGACAACCCCGTTGAATCGTGCCACCCATCCAGTCGTCGACGTTCACACTCACTTCCACTATCGCTTACGCGACAGCGACCAAGCGCTGGAAGACTACGTTGGCTTGATGGATCGCAACCGCATCGCGGCCTGCGTTTCACTTGATGGAAAACTTGGGCCTCAACTCAAGAGGCATCAAGAGTACTTGTGGACGCGGTACAAAGATCGCTTTGCCATCTTTGCCAACGTGGACTGGCAAGGCAACGCGCCTCAGGATCGCCCAGACCTCTGGCCCTGTCATCGGCCAGGCTTTGCAGAAGACACCGCAAGGTTGCTTGAACAAGCTGCCGCAGAAGGTGTCAGTGGCCTAAAACTCTTTAAGCAATTTGGCTTGGGCTATCGCAATCCAGATGGAACGTTGCTCAAGATCGATGACCCACGCTGGGATCCTATCTGGGCCAAATGCGGCGAACTTGGCTTGCCGATCATCATTCATACCGCTGATCCGGCGGCTTTCTTTGACCCGATTGATGAAACCAATGAACGCTGGGAAGAACTCAGCCGCCATCCCGACTGGAGCTTCCACGGACCGAAGTGGCCCTCCCGTCAAAGCCTGCTCGATGCTCGTAACCGAGTCATTGCCAGACACCCCAAGACCAAGTTCATTGGCGCCCACATGGCGAATCATCCAGAGGATCTAAAAGTTGTCGCCAAGTGGCTGGACACTTACCCGAATCTCTACATCGAGCCTTCCTCACGCATTGCCGAACTTGGACGCCAACCCTTCACGACGCGTGACTTCCTGATTCGCTATCAAGATCGCATCATGTTCGGCACCGATGGTCCCTTTCCCGAAACACGCGTCCATTACTACTGGCGATTCTTTGAAACGCACGATGAGTCGTTTCCATACAGCGAAAAAGTTCCGCCACCTCAGGGCCTGTGGAACATCTACGGGATCAAACTTCCCGATGAAGTCCTGCAAAAGCTGTACTACAAGAACGCTGCCAAATTAATCCCCGGAATCCAAGCCCGCATCAACACGTGGCGTTCCAAGAATCACACCCCATAGCGTGCCGTGCTTGCACGCATCCCACGAATTTTGCAACCAATCACAATCGCAACACAAGTTCATCGGTGCGTGCAAGCACGCCCCCTGCAAAAGCGTCATAACGAAACTCTATGAACAACAAACCAACATTTGCCATGCTTTGCTGCGCCGTCGGCGCGGAAACTCGCGTGAAAGCGGACATGGCTGAAGAAGGCTGGCGACTAGCCTTTTCGCGGCCCGGCTTTGTCACCGCAAAACACGACCAAACCACCGACTTGCCTGCGGGGATCTTCATTCGCACCAGCTCGCACTCGCTGGGACAATTGCGTGGCGGCGAAGGCAATCAGTTGATCACCGAACTCAATCAACTGCTGCTAGACAAAAGCCCCTTTGATGACGCCGCCCAGCCGTTCGACCAGCTTCATGTGTGGCCGCGCGATCGCCTGCCGATTGGCAAGTTTGGGTTTGAGCCCGGGCTGGATGAAGTGTCTCTGGCAGTGGCCGATGAGATGCACAAACAGCTGAAAGAAAAATGGGTCAAGTCCTATTCACCCAACCTGACTGCCACCGCCGGACAACGCATCTTGGACGTTGTTCTGATCGACCCGTCGCACTGGTTTGTCGGCTGGCATGAAGCCTCTGATTGCCATAGCTGCTGGCCAGGTGGGGTTCAGCCCATCGAACCGCCGCAAGAACCTGTGTCGCGAGCCTACTATAAAGCTGCCGAATCGATCGCCTGGAGCGAATTCCCCATGCAGCCAGGCGACACCGTTGTCGAAATCGGTAGCGCACCCGGTGGCGCCTGTGGCTACCTACTGGAACTGGGCATGAATGTGATTGGGATTGATCCAGCCGAAATGGACGAACAGATCATGGACCATCCCAATTTCAAACATCTGCGCGCCCGTGCGGGGGACTTGCCGCGACATGAATACAGTTCGGCAAAATGGCTGTTGACCGATTCAAACGTCAAACCAGACAAGACACTGACGACGATTCACAATATCGTGACCCATCGCCAATGCAAACTGGAAGGGCTACTGCTGACGCTGAAGTTAGGCGATTACGAAGTTGCCAGAAAAATCCCCCAGTGGATCAATCAAGTCATGCAATGGAAACCCAAGAGCATCACCCTCAGACAGCTCGCGCGCAACCGCTGCGAAGTCTGCATGGCGATTCGAATGTAGTTTCCAGCGTTTGATCCAGCGGGCTGACGCCGCGCTGGGTTTCCAACCACAGTGATTCGAACGGAGATCGCAATGGCTGCCTCCCCTGCTTCAACGGTGGATCGGCGACACACTCGATCGTGAGCTCCGGAAACAGGTTAGCCAATCAAGCATGATCAACGACGAGCAGGCTGTCCTCGATGAAGTCAACGCCGACAAGTGGGCGATGCTTTATCGTTGCCGATGGTCGCAGCCTGACGCCGACCGGGTCGTTCCCCAATTGACGGAATTGCTCGACAGTACTAACCCGCTGATCACGCACGAGTCGCTACGCGCTCTATTTCGCATTGGGACACCAGCCGCCCGAGCGGCTCCACGCGTGGCGGAATTGACTGAATCAGACGATTCGATGACGAGACGATTGGCTGTGCTTGCACTTGGCCAGATTGCACACACGATCCCGGACGCTTGCGTCGGTCCTCTCGCATCAGCGTTGAGTGACGCGGAGTGCTGTCGGGATGCACTTCGAGCATTGGCTTTCATTGGTTCCGAAGCACACAATGCGCTCGATCAAGTGAAACCACTGTTCTCTAACCCAGACGCCAAGGTTCGAAAGGCTGCCGTCATGGCAGCATCCGCAATCAATGCTGCGGATACAGAGATCATTGAGTTGCTCCACCGGGCAGTGGCAGACCGAAGCAAAATCGTGCGAGAAGCTGCGAGCAAGTGCTTGCAGGCCACAAGGATTGGCTAACCATACAATGCACCGGAGTTGCCGTCCGGGCCGAATTTCAAATCCACGTCGCTGGCGGCAACCCGGTGATTGTAGACGTTACTCGTGGACGCCCTTAATGGATTTGGGCGACAGAAACACGCCACTGAACACCTCCGGCGATGGCAGTTCAATGGTCCCATCTCGGTAACCTAACTGAGCATATTGGTTCTCATCCAGATCATCAGGGATTGGGAACCCGGGATTGAGATAAAGATCCCCGTTGCGATCGTTGTAAGAGCGGACCGAACCATCGGCAAACAGGAAGTTCGCTGAATTGGCGTGAATCGCGACCCAAGCCAAGGTGGATTGCATGTAGGTGTGCAAAGTCGAAGAACGTCGAATCGGTGGATCGCAGTTGCCCGCCACTTCGCAGGCCAATTGAGCTTCTAGTCGAGAGCCATTGGACCCGATGCGTTTAATCACTTCTTGGCTGCGGTGATAGTACGCCGGACCTTCGCTGATGGACTCTGCCCCCAATGTTCCGCCGTCGATGAAGACACGCTCTTCTGAATCCCCCAGTGCAAAAATGTCGGTGTCTTGGGTCTGAAAGGTGACCGGCGAAATGGCTTCGTCGATATCGCCGGCGGAGGCATCACCCAGCAACATGATCTGACTGGAAACACGTTCGCATTGATCCAGAAAACGTTGTGTCAGTGGCCCAAGCGTTTCACGGCGTCCACGCAAACCTTGCTGGGCTGCCTGGCCGTTGGTGCGAATCCGCCCCGTACCAACTTCATAACGAATACGGGGCTTGGCATGAATCAGAAACCAACTGGCTGCGTAATTCGTGTTGTATCCACCGCCTAAGAAATAGCGGCTGACCAACTGCTGGCGTTCGTCGGTCTCGGGTTCGGTCCTGGCAAAGCCATCTGCCGCGGAACCGGAACCACTGACTTCTTTCCACGATTCCTTTCCACAAATCCCGTCTTCATAGCGCGACGTTAGGTTCCCCGTTAGATCATTCAAGCCGTCGTTGGTCCGGACGCCGTAGAGCTCCAGCACCTTCTCGCTAAAGGCCAAAGGGCTCGTCGGACACAACAAGGTTCCTCGGCTACCCGTGCCGGAATTGACCACATCGGCGACCCAGCCCCAGCGATCAGAACAGCCTTCGCGTTCATAGTCGAAGGCACCTGAACACAGAGCCGTAGCGGGATCTCGATCGGCACGCAATGAGAAGGCCAATCCCGCCTGCCTCAGATTGCTTGAGCAGATCGCCTTGCGTGCCGCTTCTCTCGCCCGCGTGATTCCACTCAACAGCAGCGCTGCCAACAAGGCAATGATGGCGATCACCACCAACAACTCAATCAATGTGAACCCAGATCGCAAACGACCGTGAGATGCCCCTTTTTGAAGCCCAACCATGCAACCCGTCCCCATTCGACATGAACACTTAAAATCGATTGACATGCGAGTCATCCTAACGGATCTCGTCGATGCGTAAAGCAGCAAATTGCCAAAACCTTGCGGGGCGAGAAAGCCCACGGTCGCAAAGATGAAGATCATTTATCGGCAACAGGGGCGCCGCCGCGGCAGACGCGGCCCGAAGGCTGTCACTTGATCACACATCGCAAAGCATCATTATCGAGAGATAGCTCACAGGCAAAACTCCCGAAAAATGGTGACGCAAACGCCGATGGGGAACGCGAACGTCCATACCTCGCTCACTCGATCACCAAGACCAGCCCCGACCAACTTTCCAACGCACTACTTCCGCGTTGTCACTCTTCTTGAATCCTGAACTTCACAGTATCTTAGCGAACGCGTCCTGTTCCGGCGCATCAGGTCCTGGCAATAGACTGGCACTCTTGATCTCAAAAACAACTGCGAGTGTGTGACAGACCACAGCAGCATGAAGAATCTTATCATCGCGAACCATCGCTCGGTGGAATTTGCCGAGGATGATCTACCTGCTAGAGCCTAGGCCGCCTGGCGTACGGCACCGAAGCGGACACTGGTTTACACTGTCAGCTTGCCTTCGCATCATAGTGGTCACGCGATTGGGTCAGCTTGATTGGATCCGCATGACCGGGCCAGCGACCGTCACTCAATCACGATCTTTGTCATCGCGTGACTTGCTCGTGGAAGTTCCACGAATAACCGCTGCGAGAGGTAACGTTAAGTCAACATCAAACTCATCTGCTAACTCGCGCATGACCGTGATGGGGCTCGAAGCAGCGGCCTTGCTGTGTTCCTGCAACCGGCCCTCCACGTGCAGCCGATCTAGCCCCGACTTCAGTTCCGGCAGTACGATCACATACCAGTGCTTCGCACGGTCCCGTGCGGCTTGACGGTACGCGTTGGTGGTTCTGTCCCCCATCGTCCACCATTGATCGGCTAATTCGAGCTGTTCGCTAGCCGCAGTCGGGTTGGCGATGTCAGCCTTGATCAATTTGGCAAGATCCTCGTTCGTCGTCCTAGCCAACAGTGGCAGCCCTGCTTCCCAATCAGCTTTGAAGAAGCAAAGAAATCGGCCAACGACTTGAGCGGCCTCGTCATTGTCGGGGTCAATGCGAAGCGTCGACAGCGACTCTTTTGAGTCTTCGTACACTCGGTAGGCGGCTCCGAGGAGACTTCGCAAGCGATCAATCTTCTCGGTCGTGTCAGGGGAGTCTTCATGGGAATACCAGCGTCGCACGAGCCGGATCAACCGCTGAGAACGGCCGTAGTCATCGGTTTTAAAGCCAGCAAGCATCACGTGCAGTGCACGTGCTGAATACTGCTCGGGTCCGTTGATCTCGTCCTTGCTGCTTAGTAGATGCTTTCCGGCAAATTCGGCCAGACGCTCCACATTCGTTTCATAGGGATCGAGTTCAAAGTGTGCCACGCGTTGATCCAGGGCGTCGATCAGCAGTTCCGCATCACCGGCCTCAATTGCCAGTCCCTCAACAGCCATGTAGACGACGTATTTCTCTGCAGGCAGTTCGTCCATGATCTTGGCATGTTCAAGCAACTCCGCACCGAATTCGGAACGATCTTCGTCGGTTTTAAGACCATCAAGATCCTCCTTGAAGACAGTCCGAAGTTTTTCCGAGGCAGCTTGCAATGCGACACCTTTGGGGACCGGCTTCCGCGCAAGATCGCTGAAATCAATCGGAACTTCAAGTGCAGGAATCTCGACTTCCGCAAGCGGAACGGCAACCTCGCCTGGTGACTCCATGTCCGGATCGATGGTCTCTTGATCGGAGGCCGTGCTTGCTGCCATCATCGCTCCCACAGGGATTGGTTTCTGCAGCTGGGCATTCATCGGGGGTTGCTGTTCGTTGTACTCGAGCGCCTTATTCAGGACGCCAGACGGTGCTGAGTCAGACAACAGGAAGGGCGTCCCGTCGCCCCAAAGCGCAAACACGCCTCCAGCTCGAACCCCTTTCAACTGCTTGCGCGGCTCGCGACCAGCATCAAAGTCACCTGGCGCGCTCCATTCAATCGCCCATTGATCATTGGCCTCCATCAACATGATGGTCTCCGCAGGCGTGTCTCTCACATCTCTAGGGAAGCGGAGCGCCAGACGACCAAACATATAGTTCTCTTGAACAGGCAGTACAAAACTTGTTTTGGTGTCGCCTCTTTCCGGCGACACGAACTCATTGGGAATGTGCTTCAAGAGCGATTTGTTGGGTTCCAGATACCAAGCTTTCTCCAAATCAAACTTGTCGTAGAGTTCCTGATAGCCCAAGTACGGAAGAATCAACACTCGCCAAGAAAGTGTTTCCACTCCGACACTGTTCTTGTGTGCCAAAGCAAATTTCCGATCCTTCTTGCAAGCTTCAATCGCCTGGCCGATCGATGTCAGGCCTTGATACGCCCACTCGTTTTTTTGCTGAGCTTCGCCGAGCTTGAGTTCTTTCCAGCGCTCTTCGATTGGGGCGGGAGTCGGCTTTTGCTCCACCCCTAAGCCTGCAGCCTGTTCTTCGGTCCCAACAGCCTCGTCCGGCGATTCCTCTTTCATGCTCAGCCGTGCCGAGGGAACCTCCGCTGGTTGGGGCTCCGGTTCAGCGGGCTTGACTGCTTCAGAGACAACTTCCTTTGGGCTCTCAGGCTTCTTCTCGGCTTTGTCGGTTTCGCTACTCGCGCGTTTCCGTCTAGCCGACTTGTACAACAGATCTTCGGTACTCGGCCCTCCACAGCCGCAAACCACCGTGACGATGATGAACAGCGCGACTGCCTGCCTGCTGAAAGCGAGACAACGGGTCCCAGGACTTGTGTTTGTTTTTGTAACGTTCATGGTCGGTTGAGACACTATTGTTCGAAAGTGTTACAGGTAATGCCTGCCACTGATTGATAGAGGCAAGCGAGAGGGGAACACTAGTTTTTTTTATGACATCACGGCAATCGGCTGCCGGGAGAGTTCTTTTGATTTTGAAACCAATCCATGCCGCTCATTGAACAGACGATCCCTGTTCGGTTCGCAGCATGACAAGAACGCTACATCAAGGTAGCGTGGACCCAACCATGGGTCATCGAGGCCCCGCCACTGGCGACAACATGCTGCACATCAAAATAAGCGAACTCACGTTGTGCTTGGTCAATCAGGGTGTTCAATCGCGAAGACACCCACGAATTCACTCGATCTTCAACAACGGGATAAGCATCGCCAGGATGCGCCAATGTGCTCGGCTTGCGTTTCGCGGCCTCGGCATCCGCTTTTGTAAGTTTGGTTTTACGAGCCAGGACACTTGTTAAATCTTCGCCGCCAAATTGGACAGTCCAGACCCAGTGAGTGTTCTTGGTGACGAACAACAAGGAAGTTGCAGCGGCCCCACAGTGCAATGCTGCGACCGTCGGCAGTTTCTCTAGCGGCTGTTGATCCTCCTCATCGCCACCTTCCCACAGGGTCTTGTATTCGACAGAGATCAGGTTGGCCAGCGCCAGTGGATCTGCTTGCATCCCACCAACGTTCACGCCCAAGTCACTCAGTTTCTGTCGCCGTTCATCGACAACCACCTTGCGAATCGCTGCGATCCCGGCAGACCGACCCAGGTTACTGTTTTCATCGTGCGGAGCGATGTAGGTGCTGAGATAAAGGTCATCCTTGTCCATCGGCAACCGCTCATTGATCTCACGTTCAACCAACCCCTTGGCCACGCTATCGTTGACCGGAGGAAGTTGCGTGAATCGGCTGATCAAACTGTCCGACGGCAGATTGCACCAAACGGGCGTGTCACCCATTTCACGTTGCTCGAGCACGGCCTGAAGCGTCTCGAATCCCGCGTCAGGATTTTCGCTTCCGGCCCGACAAGTGGGAGCGTCAAGCTCCTTGAAGAATGCGTCTTTTACAACAAGTGCATCACCTTCTTTGGCAAGCAGAACACCTTTGACTGTTGCTGAACCGACGTCAAATCCCCACGCCGACTCGACTTTTTTGGCGAGCAGCTTTTTGAAAACCCCTTTCTGAGACCCGAACGATGACTTGATATCACCGACTCCCAGACCCTGCAGCGCGAGACCGAATGCCACATTCATCTGAGCGCCCGCGGAGACAATGTTGCCAAGGTCTCCATAATCAACGCAGTTCAGCCGGCAAAGAAACTCAATCTCCCCGCCCAGCTTGGAAACGGGCGGACCATTTCGATAGGGCAAGATCCCATGCTCTGGGCGTTTGCCTTGTTTCAAGTTAGCGGCAATCTGCTGGACCGACTGGGCGTGATCGGGAACCTTTGGCTCTAGCTTTTGCAAACGCTTGGCCAGACGCCCTAATACAGGTGTGTCAAAAGGCTGATCCTCGAGTTGCTTTCGAATCCAAAGCACATCGTCAATCCATTGCTGCATCTTGATCGCTGTCTTTTGGCACTCCGCCAACTCTTCAACGCCGGATGTGCTTGGAACCGCTTTCAAACTTTCGATCGCAGCTTGGTAACGCCCGTCCGCAACACTCTGCTTGGCGTTTTTCGTTAGTTTATTCGCCACCCCGACCGCCAACGTGTGCAGTGATTCGCCTTCCGACAACGTATCCATCAGGTGGTCAAGCAAGGGGCCAGCCGCGATCCAGTCACGACGGTTCAACGCGTCTTTCAGTAACTCATGTGAATCGACTTGCCCCGAGAGGAACTCCTGGGCCAACCGCAACGACTCCAGCATTTCCTTGGTCAGCAAACGCATCGGTGCATTCTTAAGAATCGCTACGACAGCTTCATGATCTTGTGCATCAATCTTTGGCTGTGCCCGCTGCATTAACTCGTTGGCAAGGTTTTCACGAGCGGCCGCGATCTGCGCAATTTTATCGAGTGACTCCGCTGCCAACTCAACGACTTCGCGATACCGATAATCCTTGTTCGCGGCGAGTCCCTGAAGCAGACTGGTCGCGGTTTCAAAATCATCCTCTTTGGCGCAACTGAGAGCCTGTGAGACCATGGATTCAAAACGCTGCCGCTTGGCCTCGATCGCCTCAATCAGGTTCTGACCACAGTGGCTGCAAAATGGCTGAGTCAATGCCACTGGCTTGCTGCATTCTGGACAGTTTTCATACAGCCCATGCCCACACTGCAAGCAAAATTTTGCGTCAGCTGAAGTCTCTGCTGAACAGGCACCACAGGTTACAGTCGAAGTATTTGTAATCACAATCTAGGTCATCTCAAGTCAACAACTAAATCAGCAGCCTTCAAAGCCACCGGCATTCACTGCATTTCAATGACTGCGCCAGTGATGGGCAGCCAGTTTTGGAACTTCTCATCCTCTGGATCACCGACCTGCACATAACCGCGCTTGTCGGGACGATTGAAAATCAACCTGGGACTGTCCTCAGGAATCTGAATCACTAGGCGATACACACCGTCCACACCTGCTGACTCCATGCTGACCTTGAGCTCCTTGGGCTCAAAATCCAGAACCTCTAAACTGCGGGTCAATTCTTGACGCTGCCGAACCAAAATCGCATATTCGTGGTGTGCGCCCTGAGAGATCGTTCCAATGTCCAATCCAGAACTCGAATCAAGGTCGGGGTGCACAAACGAAATCGGCTTCCGGCTATGACCACTGAACCGAACCTCTCGCTCGATCAATTCGCCTCCGGTCGAAGGCTGGAACACCAGGGTCAGCTCACCCTCAAAGCTACCCGTCTCGCTGATATTCCGAGACAGATGCAGTTGCCAGGCAGACTTGGCTTCGGTTCCGGCCAGTTCGGCATCGGACACGTTCACTGGCTCGGTGTACCAGTCAAGCCCTTCAGTGTCACCATTGACACTGACGATTTCAAAGTCATCCCATAGCTGACTGTAAAACACTCCGCGAGAGCCGATCATGTCGCCCAAGTCCCCCGTGCCGAATGCAAAGCTCTCCGGGCCAACAAGCTCAGCACGAACGGTACCGCTGACAGCCAGTTGGATCAGCTTGCGCTGGGGATCATTTGTGATCAGCTGCGCGGTCTGCCGATACCTTTCGGCCTGCAGCCCTGTGTTCCAAGTGAGAGTCACTTCAGTGGACTCACCCGGCAACAACAGACCTCCGCCGGCCAATTTGCCGACGGTGCACTTACAGCTCGTTTGACCAAGCTCCACGGTCAACGGCGCTTCACCCTTGTTTTCGACTGTGAAGCTGTGTGACATCGTGGCGTGCGGGTCAACGCGTCCGAAGTCATGGGTGGTTGCTTCCATAAACGCTTGCGGGGATTTCCCTTCAACGACGACCGAAGCAACCTCTTTTCGCATTCGAATGCGCCGCAGAGCTTCTTCGTATTTCGGCCGTTGATAGTCCGAAACGCCATAGGGCTTGTAGGTCACGGACATCACAAGCAGCCCGACCATCGGCACCAACACAAGCAGCGTCAGACCGATCCAAAGTAAACGGCGGAGGTTCATCGTTGTCTTCTCATCAAATAAAGTTTCCTCGCGCCCGCAAGCGGGCACGAGGAAACAGACTAAATCGTCAAAATCAAAAGCGGTGATCAGGAGCTTTCGAACGTACCCTTGAAGTAGGTCTCGTCCAAGAACAGTCCGTTGAAGAACTGATCTTTGGTCATTTCAACGTCATCAGACTCGTAACCGATTTCAGCGTAATCAGCGGGTGTCAAAGTATTTGAAACTGGGAAACCTGGGTTGAGGTATCCATCGGAGTTCACGTCGTAGAAAACCTTGACCGAACCATCGCCCATCAGGACATTGCAAGCACCAGCGTGAATGGCGAACCAGTCACGTGTGTCCTGGTTGTAGAACTGCTGGCTAGTCACGTCGGTAGGATCGGCCGCAACTACGTAGGGACCGCACTCAGTCGTTGTTGGGTTACCCTTTTCACAGTCTCGCTGAGCATTCAAAACCCAACCGTCATCGATCAACTGAATTCGGTTATTCGTGGTGCTGTAAGCAGCAGGACCGTCGTTGAACGCTTCGGTCAGCAATGAGCCAGCTTCGATGAAGGTCTGCTCCGTCACATCGGTAGCGAAGGGAGAAGCTGGGTCGATAGCCAAGGTAAAATCCAGAATGGCTTCGTCGATGTCGCCAGCACCTGCACAACCGATCAAGCCGATGTTGCTGGAAGAGACGCGACTCTTATCCAGAACAGCGATCTTCAGTGGCCCCAAAGATCCGGCAAGCCCCTTCGCAGAACCACCTGCAGGTGCAATCAGAGCGGTAGGCGTGGCGGTATTATCAAAGCCGACCTTCAAGCCACTGCGAACCAAGTGCCAGCCAGCAGCGTAGTTCGTGTTGTAACCCGATTGAATGATCGCACGAGCCAGCAAGTCAGCGCGTTCTGCAGTGCTCGCTGGAGTCTGAGCAAATCCGTCGGTCGTGGCACCGTTTCCGTTAGTACTAGCAAAGCTATCAGCACCACAGATACCGTCCACCAAGCGACCGGCTGGGGCCTCCTCTTTAGGAAGTGTGGTTGCGGTACCACCGAGCAAGTCATTCAACTTCTCTGAACCCTTCAGAGGGTTCGAAGGGTCAAGCGACTCATTCATGTTACCGTCGCCAGCGTTGACGATGTCAGCAACCCAGCCCCAAGTGTCCATGCAGCCGTCGCGACGGTAATCGCTAGCACCTGAGCACAGACGCTTTTGTGGGTCACGATCAGAGAACTTGTACAGACCAACACCGATGTTCTTCAGGTTGGCGCGGCACTGTGCTGCACGAGCTGCTTCACGTGCCTTGGTGATCGCTGGCAACAGTAGAGCGGCCAACAGAGCGATGATGGCGATAACCACCAACAACTCGATCAGGGTAAAACCCGATTTGCGCGAACGCGACATTTTGAGTTCCTTAAAGGATTCAAAGGGGAAAGCGATGCAACTCACACCGCCTGTGTAACAAAATTTGTAAAACGTTAAATTCTTCTCAACCAACTCATTGCCGCGTCCGTATTCACGATTAGGTCAATGCTTGCTCGGAACGCGTTTGACACCTTTCCAACACTCGCCGCTGCAACGGCAACTGCCTTGGGCATCAAATCAAATCGTTGGCCTTCCTTTGGCAACGGAAACTCGCATGTCAAGCTCCGTGCCTCGGGGACGTACCATTCACTGGGTTCAGAAATGAATCTTCCTAACCCGTGTTTCTCTTTCGTTGGCCTGATGACCGGGTGACGCAAAACCATCCGCACGCGTCACGGCGGCCACCAATGGATTGACTGCTTTGCCAAGCAGGCTGGTCTCTCGTGAACCACAATCCCTGTGGCGTTTGAGCAGCTTTTCAGCTTGGTCGTCTGGCTGTCATTCCTGGCGACGTGCGTATTCAACCAAGGAATGAAAGGGATTCAATTGCAAACAATCACCTTCTTCTGACTCTTCATCATTCCTTTGCAATCACACCGATGGAGCTTCATTTCCACCTGTTGCTCACCACCAGCGCTGCCGGGAAGCACATACATCAACAACACTGCCTTCATCAAATCTGAACATCTCTCGCGTAAGTGGCGGATGGTGGACCGAGGCGTTGTGGTGTTCGCCACGGTTCTTGCAGCAACACCGTCCCCGCCAGCGGTCGGCCGGTTGGCGGCTGGTGGCATGCTGGTGAGTGTGCAGAGTTGCAAGGCGGCAGCATCGAGAGTCTCAATGGCCGGCCGGGGAGGGTTTTGCTGTGGCTGCCTGCGGTTGGCGTTGCCAACCACTTCAGTCACGGTAGGAACGGCCGTTTCCGGCCGCCCCCCGCACAGATCCGTACTTGAGTGTTGTCTCATACGGCTCCTGCCTTGATTCGGGCGCGAAATCGTTGATCTGGATACGGGTGGCGTACCTTGGCGTGAGGGAGGTAGGTCAGCAGCAACCGTTTCATGCGAGGCCAAGGCCAGCGATGCCGTTGGCTGCGACGACAAAGCGTACGCAACCATAGTCGGCTAACCTCGTCTCGAAATCGACGTAGGCGGCTCACATTGCCTGGGACGGCATAGTAGGCCAGCCAGCCGCGGACCACACTACCCAGCCACCGACCTTGTTGGCCGACTGACTGGTGTCGCCGACGACGAAGCTCCGCCTTGATTGCCGAGAGGGTACGAGCCATCCGGCTCGCGATCGTCTCGCGGCGAATCATGAACCACCCCGTCTTTGGGCTGGTATCACAGCGGTGCGTGAAACCGAGAAAATCGAACGTGTCCGGTCGACCGTCTCCTCGCTCAGATCGACGCTCGATCGCATAACGACCAAACTCGAGCAAGCGAGTCTTTTCGGGATGAAGCTCAAGGCCGAACTTACCGAAACGTTCCCGGAGTGCTTCCAGGCACATTTCAGCATCAGCTTTGCTCTCAAACCCAATCACAAAATCGTCGACGTACCGAACCACAACGACGTCCTTGCGGCCGCGCTGTCTTCGCCAGTGGTCGATCCACAAGTCCAACACATAGTGAAGATAGATGTTCGCAAGCAGCGGCGAGATCACCGCTCCTTGCGGAGTCCCCACCGTCGTCTTGGACCACTCACCGTCTTCGCTGACACCGGCTCGAAGCCATTTTCCGATCAGACGGAGAATCCGTTTGTCGCTAATGCGATGCTCGATGAACTTCATGAGCCATTGGTGGTCCACGTTGTCAAAGAAGCCTTTCACATCGGCGTCCAGAATCCAGTTCACCTTTTTGCTGCTCACACCGACACACAACGCATCGAGTGCATCGTGAGCGCCGCGACCAGGACGGCCACCATAACTGAATCCGAGAAAATCCTGTTCGTAGATGCACTGCATGACCCACCCGGTTGCCTTTTGGACAATCTTGTCCTCCAGGGCCGTGATGCCGATCGGACGTTGCCGGCCATCGGCTTTGGGAATGTAGATTCTCTTGGAGGGCTTCGCTCGGTAGGCACCCCGGTGAATACGACCGTGTAGAGCCTCAATCGAGGCTTCTCGGTCTTGCTCGTACTGCTGCCAAGTCACCTCGTCGATGCCCGCTGCGGCAGATTTCTTCAAATCATCGAAGGCCTCGTGCAGCAGGGGAACGTTGATGTGATGCAACAGGTTCTCGAACTTCAACGCAGGACAGTCCCGCGCTGTTTCGCGCACACCCAGCAGCCCGCGAGAACGACGCTTGGTCCGACTCGAAGTTCGGGGTCGATCGTGCTGCGAGGTGCTCATCTTGGCTGAGTCCCTTTCCTCGACAGACTCCGCGGCCGGTTCAGTTCCGGCGTTGTTCGCCTGTGTCGGCAGTACTATGGACTCATCCGACTTCCGATCAGCGTTCATGGCAGCCTTTCCCGCTGGACGGTTCGCTGCCCGCACTGGATACTTGCCAGTGGCCGATCGGATCTCCCGGTTCTCGCGATTGAGATTTCCACGCATGCGCAGGTTCTCGTGACTCCGCCGTGTCCGATGGGTTCTCGCCTAATGACGAACCCATCGGTGTTGCCTTCCCCATAGAGGGACCGGGTCGGCACACGGAAGTTCAGATTTCGGAGCTCAATAGCTGGCCTGCGTTTCCCCCCTTGTCGGACGCTCAGCACAGATCGGTTACCCTCTCTGCACCTCCGATGGAGGCCATAGCAGTTGGCTAGACTTTCTACGTAGGACACTTTCATTCCCTATCTCAATCCGGTTTTATCCCGGCACTCCCCTCACCTCGCTTAGGCTCGACTCTCCCGCAAGCGGGAGAGTTCAGGCAACGAATGGCCCTATCAGCAACACCGTCCCGCTTGCGGAAGGGTCGGCTGGTGGCGCGCTGATTCCTGCGCGACGCTATACTGGTGGGGCTGCAGCCCTCACCCACTGTTTAGAATGTCCACGTCACATGGCAAACCAACCGCACCCTGTTCAATCCATCTCCGATCGCCGTGTCCAAACCGCTTGCCTGATGATTCTGGCCACGGTCGCAGGACTTGGCGCCGTTTACTGGCTGCGGCCGGTGTTGGTCCCCCTGGTGGTTGCGATCTTCGTTGTCAGTGGAATCAACCCACTGCTCACTTATCTAGAACACCGACTGCATGTCTCGCGGATCTTTGCCGCCGGGTTGGCGTTCCTGCTGGGCACGGCGTTCCTTGGTGCGTTTCTTGTAGCCATCGCTGGCTCGGCCCGTGACCTGAACAACAACAAAGATCGTTATCAGCAACGCGTCAAGCAGATCACCTCCAACCTTGAAGGCTGGATCCCCAACCGCCTCAGCTCCTCGGTCAGTTGGCTGAACCCGGAGTTTTGGGAATCCGACAAGGACAAGCGGGAGGAGAAAGAAAACGAGAGCGCCCCCCAATCCGCAAAGCCGATCGTCGCCAGCGCGACAAAACCGGCTGAACAGACGGACGAAAAACCCGAGGCTGATCAGACGCCGAATGTCACTCCAGACTCGCAAGCCTCAAGCGATGACACTGAAGCGGCCGAGGGGCCAACAGATGATCCAGCAGCCGACCCTGAAACTGCCGCAGCGGATCCAGCGGCCGAGCCGAGTCGCATCGAAAACGAACTTATCGGAACGATGCAGGGAAATCCGAGAAACGGCCTCCAAACGGCCGCTGCAAGGCAGCAAGATGTATTGGACGAACTTGTCTCACAGGGCATCACGGTCGTCTCCCAGGGATTCATGAGCCTGATCTCGACCTCGATGATCGTGCTGATCTATGTCTTCTTTTTGCTGCTTGGCAAACCATCCTACGCGGACACGGAAACCGTTCGTGAGATTGACCTTCAGATCCGCACTTACCTGTCATTAAAAACCGTCATCTCGGTCGTCACCGGAGCGATCTTCTCTCTGGCGCTTGCGCTGTTCGGTGTTCCCATGGCACTGTCGTTCGGCGTCATGGCGTTCTTGCTGAATTTTATCCCCAACATTGGGCCGGTGATCGCAACCATCCTGCCGCTTCCGCTGATCATCTTGGATCCCTCAGGAAACTTGATCTGGATGCTGGCGGCGATTGCGACCATCAGTGCGATTCAGTTGATCAGTGGGAACGTGATCGAGCCCAAAATGATGGGTGAATCTTCCGACCTACATCCCGTCACCATTTTGGTTGGCCTGATGTTTTGGGGGATGATGTGGGGGATTATCGGCATGTTTTTAGCAACGCCAATGATTGCCGCAGCCAAGATTGTGCTGGAGCGTTTTGAGCCCACCCGAAAGGTCGCACTGTTGATGGCGGGGCGCTGGGAAGAAGACTCCGAACCGGCTACCAGCTAGGGTTTGCTAAATCAGTGCAACACCTAGCTTCTGTTTGGTTTCGACGCTGGCGTCATTCATTTAGACGCAAGTTTTTTGGCGACTTCGGTCGAAAAACCGTGCACTTGGTTACGTACGAATTGGCTTACCAGAACCATTCTTAAAACACCTTCGGTGTTCGGAATTCTGGACGAGATCGTGGAAGCCACCGTCCCAGATTCGGCTGGCTACTGGGGTGCGTTTCCCTGATCATGTGCTACGAGATAATGTCCACCTGGCCTGCCGAACGCCGTAGGTGTTCCACATGTGGTTTCGGGCAAACCGCAGAGAGTGCAAATGTCATCTGCTGCACAGGCGTTCGCTAGAGGTTGCTCTGGCAAACGTTGCCAGCAGCGCTGGCTAATCCAGCAAGCCCCCTTTCAAAAAAGGGGACGGAGCATGAAGGTGCCAAGCCCGTGTCGCTTATTCTTGGCTGCCGGGGTCGGCGACGCTGCGATGCATTTCGCTTAAGCGTGACTGGACCTTCAAGAGACGTTGCCACGCGCTGTACTTTAGCGTGACGGTCTGATTGTTCTCGTCGATCTTGGCCGAATCGATCAGCTTGCAGACTCGGTTTTGCAAGTAGTCCAGAACCTCGCAGAACTGTGCGCGCTGTCCGGGGGTCAAGCCACCCGGGATCGCTGGAATGTCGTGCACTGCTGCAGCGTCGAGCATCGGCGAACGCTCGTGGCCTAGATCCAATGCGATGGAACTTTCCGAGGATGACATCTCGCGAGCCGCCGCGCCGTTGCCATCATTGTTGAGCGCGACCAAACGAGCGGCGATCTCTTCCTCTGTCCCCACAAGCATCAAACTACGGCCGACTCCGATCAGATCACCGCTGCGGAGAATCTTCAGCGGGTATTCGACGCCATTGACCTTTGTTCCGTTGGTGCTGTCCAGATCGGTTAACACCAAGCGATCGTTATCACGCTGAACCTTGAAATGACAACGACTGATGCGCTCATCGTTCAGCTGAATATCATTGACTTCTTCTCGGCCTACCGTGAACGGTGGCATCAAACTGGAAAAGACTTTCCCACGATCGGCCCCCTGCAGGACCTTCAGTGTTACACCAGCCATTGGATGAGCCTATTGACAGAAAAGAGACAGATCTTCGACGCGATCGATGAGGAGCATTAGTGTATACAGTTTTTCGGCAGAAATCAGGGTTTTCAGTTGGGAAATGTGGCTCAGTCGGCGAATCCACCGAACGCCGCCGCTCCCGCTTGCCTCGCCTTAATCCGGCCGAGCATTACCGAACTCGCCCTGTCCCACCAACTAGCCTGACTGCCAAGCACCGAGCAGCGATTCCGCTACTGAGCCTGAGCGATCACACATTTTAAGTAATTACTTTCGGGACAGCTCACCGCCAACGGATGGTCTGGTGCTGGCCCGCGATTTTCCAAAATGATCAAATCTCGCCTGGTTCGCTTCCCAACGTCAACCAGCATATTCAGGAAATCGGCACGGCTTACGCGACCGCTACAGCTGCACGTGACCAGCACTCCGCCTGGCGGCAGTAAACGCATGGCCATGGAATTCAATCGACTGTAGGCTCGCAAGGCCTGACGGACTTGATGCCGAGACCCAGCAAAGCGTGGGGGGTCCAACACAACCACACCAAACTGCTGCCCTTCGTCGGCCAAATCCTTCAGGACATCAAAGCAATCACCTTGGCGAAAATCCAACTGATTGAGCTCATTCCGCTGCGCATTCTGCTGGGCTGTTTCCAGTGCTGCGGCACTGCTATCGATTCCCAAAACAGACTCTGCACCGTGTTTTGCCGCGACCAATCCGAAACCGCCGGTATAGCAACATACGTCAAGAACGCGTTTCCCCTTGCAGTATTCCGCAGCGACAAGGTGATTGAGCCGTTGGTCCAAATAGCCACCGGTCTTTTGCCCCCCCAGAAGATCCACTGCGAGCTGCAGTCCATTCTGCTGGTACAGCACCTCCCCATCGAGGAGAGATTCAGGGATGACTTGCGAAGCCACTTCCGGATCGATGTTCTCAAGTGATGCGGTCTTTTCGTCAATGCGCACAACGATCTGGCGGGCGCCACAAGCGGAGCGCAAATGATCCAAAATCACATCGCGCCATTTCAGCAATCCGCCAGCAGCAAATTGGACGCTTAGCGTGTCTGCATACCGGTCGACGATCAAGCCACTGAGCAAATCGGATTCGCTGAAAATCAATCGCTCGGCCTGCTGATCGGGCGACTGCCTTTCAACGGATTGCCCATCGATTAGGCAACGCCGAGCCAGGGCGGCATCGATGCGGCCGCACCAAAACGCGGCATCGAGCGGCTGCTGGGGATCAAAACTGTACAACCTGACTCGCAGTTTACTGTCAGGATTGATCAGTCCCCGGCCCAGGAATCCACCGTCGATATCGACCAAGTCCACGATATCTCCGCGGCGCAGACTGTTCTTTTCGGGGACCAGTGCGTGCGCGTGCACCCAGGGGTGCCTCGCCAAGAAAGGAAAGTGGCGGCCAGGCTTAACACGAACCCGAGGGTACTCCAGAGCTGCGTCGAGCGTGTCGTCGCCCCGATGATTGGAATCGGGCTGCGCAGGAGTCGGATTGGAGGGAGTTTGGTCGGACAAAGGTCGCGCCTGGGATGGGGTGAAGGAAGTCGATCTTCGCTGGCTTGGTGAATTCCAATTGGCGAGATGTCGCTGTCGTGAGAGCCGGATTCTTTCAGAACTCGCCAGTCCGTCGGCAACTTGACTCTCAAACTAGGGTGCTTTGTGCACCGGATCAAGTCACACTGCATGGGATCACCGCCAGTAGCCGCGTTTACCGTCACTGGAACCCGCAGATCAGTCGCCCCGAATCACCTTTTTCCAGCCCTTGGGATCACCATCGGCGCTGGCGACCTGGCAGCCTCCCGGCAACCAAGACGCCCAATATTTTGTCCATTTTGCCCGTTCTGAGCCTCGCCATGCTGGTTGGGGTACAGCCACTGCAGGGCTTGGACGATATAGTGTCTGGATCGATGTTTTTTACTCTCAAGAATTTCCTAACATGAAAGGTTTCTAAACATGACTCACGTCGTTGCCGAACCCTGCTCGGGTTGCAAGTACACCGATTGCGTGGTCGTCTGCCCTGTCGAATGCTTCTACGAAGGCGACCAGATGGTCTACATCCATCCAGAAGAATGCATCGACTGTGAAGCCTGTGTACCAGAGTGCCCTGTCGAAGCCATTTTCCACGAAGACAATCTTCCCGAAGAGTGGCAAAGCTACATCGAGCTGAACGCGACCAAATCGGAAGAGTGCGAAGTCCTGACCGAAAAGAAAGAACCGCTCGCTGACGACTGAGCAAGCCATTCAAAGGCCTCGGTGCGACTGGCAGAGTCAGCCGCATCACGATCGCCGGATTGGCTTCAAAGCGTTGCCCAAAACCAAAAAACACTCGCAGCTTATGCGAGTGTTTTTTTAATTCAGCATGCACCCCTGGCAGGCAATCAAAGGGGCTTCTTTTATTGGCTTGAATGCGTGCCAACGCTCTTTGATCAACACAGCCTTGGCGCTGCCAAAAAACGCCAATGGCTTAGCCGGCCGCCGGCAGAAACGTCTTCCAGCATTCATAGCGTGGGTCGCCGACTGAATGCGTGACCAAGGGATTGAACTTGGGTCGCGCAGGCTGAGTCCGCAACTTCATCGCGGCCTGTTTGGGGGTTCGACCACCCTTGCGTGAATTGCATCGCAAACAGCAGGCAACAATATTCTCCCAGGTCGTTGGGCCTCCCTGCGAACGTGGCACGACGTGATCCAAGCTCAGCTTGCTGGCCGGGAAGTCGTTACCACAGTACTGGCAGCGGTTTTCATCACGGGCGAACAAGTTCTTGCGATTGAAGCGAACCGTTTGCATCGGCATGCGTTCGAACCTTGTCAGCCGAGCGATCCGTGGAACTTGCAAATCAAACCCAACGGCTCGAATGAAGTCTTCACCGGGCTGTCGATCCAACGCATTGAGCTGACTGATTTCACACCAGCTTTCGAAGTCATAACTGATGAACTGGCCAGCTTCATGGCTGACCACCTCGGCGCACTGACGATACAACAACGTCATCGCTCGTCGCACATCGACGACTCGCACCGCCATGTAAAAACGATTCAGAATCAAGACATGACAGTTCAGCATACTTTCACTCATCGCAGCCAATATCCTTAATCTCAATACACTCTACCAGCGTCCCAAAGACAAGGTCCTGGGGCGAAGGTCATTCGTGGACTCGCGGCCGACTCGACGGCGAACACGAAAAGGAAAGGGTTAAAGGAAGGCAAATTCACGCTGCGTTGCCATCCGCAGCGCGCCACTTGCCGACACGATTGCTGTACAAATTCGATCGTCTACCGATTGAGAAGCGGGCTGCAAAGCTCCGCCTACTCACTCTGTTTTGGCTCCATTGTAGACGACTTCCCGTCCCCAGGTGGTCTTCAATTGGGCGGATCCGCACGTCAGTCCTGGCAGTTTCTTGAAACCTTCACGGCTCACCGCACCGCTTTCCCGGCAGACCTCCGGCAGCCTGATTTTTCTCCACAGCACCTCCAGGACGCACCGTTTGCCCCCAAAGGTTCGGGGTTGTGACGTGTCTGCGCGCTTTCCTGCCGATGAATTCTTCTGTCCGCAAATCCTTGGGTCCCCCGATCGGCCCGCCTTGCCCTGGTCACGATCGACCAGAAAGCGAATCGATTGACTGGGGAACGCCGCACAAAATCCAGCCAGAATCGTGGCCGGATCTTGCTCCAGGCCCCGAGGTTCCGTTGACCTGGGACCCTCGATTTCGCTACCGTCGCCCAGTCTTTCTCGCCTCATCCACTCACTGACTCGCAACTGAGCGTTCCGTTCAGCGGATTCGCCAACGCCCTTCCCTTTCGGCATGTCGTCCATTCATCGCAATACCAATCGTCGCCGACGAGTGCTTTACCAAAAGCAACTCACCGGTTCGGGCACGCCTGCATTTCCCGTGCATCGAAGCGAGGATGAAGTCGCCGACCAAGTCACCCGAGGCCAGCGAGCAAAAGAATTCAGTTCCCGCGTCCACCGACATCTGCGTGGCCGCTGGTTTTCCTTGGTGCCCGTGTCACGAAAAGCGATCGTGATCTTTGCCACCACCGTGCTGGCATTGCCTCTGCTGTTGGGCCTGTTGCACCACCAAACATTCACCAATGCGGTTCTGCTGGCCCATCCCTTGCTGGGCTACCCCTTCCGCTTGGACAAACCGGACGGCTTTGGCGCATGGTGCTTGAGCATGCTGTTCATGCTGTCCGCCGGAGTCTGTTTACTGACGTACCGGCTACGCCTGCATCGCCGCGATGACTATCGGGGACACTACCGACTATGGAGAATCCTACTGGTTGCCTGTGTGATCGCGAGCGTTCACTCTGCGACCAACTTACTGGCCTGGGGCGGCGCTTGGCTGGAACTCGTTTTTGGCCAGCGATCTGTCATGCCGGGACAACAATGGTTGCGCATTGTGATCGACGTCGGTGGATTGGTCTTGGCAATTCGCTTGATCGCTGAAATCCATCGCTGCCGCGCGGCCCTGGTCGGCGTGATCGTCGCGACGCTCTGTTTCAGTGTGCTAGAACTTGCCCACTGGAAAATGTTCACGGTGAGCAGCTTGCTGACGTCGACGCTGATCGCCAGCATGCCTCTGGCCGGCTGCGCGACGCTGTTGTTTGGCATGACCTGCTATCTGCGGATGATGTTCCGCCAAGTTCGCAAACTGCCAGACGAACCCGCGATCACAGAAACCCTGCGAGGCTGGTTCCAACGCTCGGGCTGGCAAAACAAAGAACAGGTTTCCTTGGACGCCGCACTGCCTGATCAACCAAGACCGAAACTCGCATCCCGCAGTGCGAAACCAGCTGCCAAGCCAGCTGCCGCTGCCAACCCAACCCGCAAAGCCAAGTCGCCCTCAGCGCCAAGTCAAGTCACTGCCAAGGCCGCTGAAGCGAAACCATCATCGACAGAAGACGACGCATCGAAATCCAGCAAGTCCGCCCTGCGATCACTGTTTGGCAAATTGAAACCAAAGGGTCGCAAACCAAAACCAACCGATGAAGCAGATGTCGCATCGGGGACAAACGATGACTCTGCAAAAGAAAAGGTGCCAGCAAAGGCCAAGGTGTCGGCAAAGGCCAAGGTGCCGGCAAAGAAAAAGGCATCGGCAACAGACACCGATTCGAAGTCCACTGATCCGCCAGCAGAGCCTCGTGAGCGAAGCGGTTCGCTGTTCTCACGGCTAAAGAAAGCCCTGCCATCACGCAAGCCGAAACCTCGGGACGAATCGACCGCAGAGACCACCGAGGAACCGAAGCCGGCGGACAACCCCAAGCGTTCCGGTGGGTTGGCGGGGAAAGTCCGATCTCGCTTCGCGGCGGCAAAACAGAAACGCCAGCAAGCAGCGGGGGAAACGGATGCAGCGGATGCCACACCATCGACACCGACTCGCAAAGACACAGCAGCCGCAAAAGCCCGCAACACGGCTCCAGCGAAGCCATCCGCACCAGCTGCCAAAGCAGCGCCCAAGCCAGCCCGTCAGCCAGCTCCGACTGCGGCAAAGCCCACTCCTCAGCACGCCGTTGAAGACGAATTCGATGAGGATGACATCGACTGGAGCTCGATGAGCAAGGCCGAACGGCGGCGCATGAGAAAGAAGATGCGGCGCGGAAACAACGCCGCCTAGAACTCACCAGGATCGGCGACCAGCAACTGTCTGACAAGCTTGGTCGATCCCACGGCCCTCACGCGGCGCCGCGCGAGAGCCGCGTGGGTTTGCCGCTGTGAAAGTACCGTGCTTCCCGGTTAAAACGCTGTCTGCCCTTCGACGAAGCCACTCCGCTTGGTATCTTTGCGGGCGTATTTTGCCGCGATGCGTTTGTTCCCTCCTGATCAAAGACCGTCTGTAATGATCCGCACACGATTTGCTCCCAGCCCGACTGGATACCTGCACATTGGTGGAGTTCGCACCGCTCTGTTCAACTGGCTGTTGGCAAAACAAAGTGGCGGTCAGTTTATCCTGCGGATTGATGATACGGACGCCGGTCGCAATGTGCAGGACGCCCTGCAACCGATTCTTGATGGATTCCGTTGGTTGGGGATCGACTGGGACGAAGGTCCAGAAGTCGACGGGCCTCACGCTCCTTACTATCAGTCCCAGCGCAGCGAACGCCACAAGCAAGCCGTCCTGGACTTGCTGGCCAGCGGTCACGCGTATCGCGATTACGCTCGACCAGAAGAATTAGCAGCCGAACGTGAGGCAGCGGAAAAGCGCGGCGAACGATTTTTCTATGACCGTCGCTGGATGGCGGCGGACGACGAAGCTGCTGCGGCTTACGAAGCCGAAGGCCGCCAAGCCATCGTTCGACTAAAGATGCCGCGTGAAGGCGACTGCGTGATTGAAGACCTCATCCGAGGCACTGTCACGGTTTCTTGGTCTACCGAACAAGATCATGTCATTGCTCGCGCCGACGGCAGTCCGCTCTATCACCTTGCCAGTGTGATTGATGATCATGATTTTGGCATCACCCACGTTGTCCGCGCTGAAGAGCACCTTCCCAACACGCCACGGCAAATCTTTATCTTGGAATCATTGGGCTTCGAACGCCCTCAGTTTGCTCACCTGCCGTACGTGGCCGAACCCGGTGGATCCGCCAAATTAAGCAAGCGGAAACTTAAGAAGTACTTGAAGAACAAAGACTTCGCGAACCTACTTGAGCACGGCCAGCGGATCGCCCAAGCATGCCAGCTTGAGGTATCCGAAGACACGTTTAATCCTGTCATCGTTGACTTCTACCGAGACATTGGCTTTTCACCCGAAGCCTTACTGAACTACCTGCTGCTGCTCGGTTGGTCTCTCGATGGAGAGAGCGAGAAGTTCACGGTCAAAGAGATGATCGAACTGTTTTCGCTCGAACGCGTCACCAAGAGCCCCGCTTCATTCGATCCGCAGAAACTCCTGGCCTTTCAAGCGGACTACTTTGCCGGGCTGCCAGTTGCCGAGCGTTTGGCGGCCGCGGCTCCCTTTGCAATTGCAGCTGGCTTGGTTGAATCAGCCGAAGATGCCACCTTGGCAACGGTCGTTGAAGCAGCAGGCGATCGTCTCAAAGTTGCCGGAGACATCATCGACTTCCGCTACATGTTTGTCGACGACTACTCGATCAACGAAAAAGCCTTTACCAAACGCATTAGCAAACCGGCCGAAGCCACGGAGTTGCTCAAGGGGTTCCGCGATGCCGTGGCTCAGGTCGATTCGTTCACTGCCGAGGAAGCCGAAGCGTTGCTCAAAGGCTATTGCGAACAAGCCGAAATCAAAATTGGCCAAATCATTCATGCCGTTCGAGTGGCCGTGACGGGTTCGCCTGCCGGATTTGGCATGTTTGAGACCCTGGCGATCCTGGGGCCAACTAAAATTGTCGCGCGGATCGACCGGACGCTGGCCAAAGCCGAGGCGTAAAGCATCCGCCGACGCCAAACCCGCAAACCAACAAACCGGAAAGAAACGCAGCGAATCGACACAACCACAGCAACCGCTTGCGGAAGCTTCCCGATTGGCAGCTCGCTGGCCTTGTTGTGTGCCGTCACGCACAGCAAACTCACAGACTGCCCAGCATCACCATCCAAAACCCACTGCCCGCGTCGATTTGCCCTCGTGGTCTAGACTGGACCATCTCTGCCCGCTGTGCGAAAGTAGAGTGTTCAGGCAGTCATTTGGGCCGCATGATGATAAAATCGCTGTGCAAAACGCCAGTCGCTTGCGGTCAATTCGAACCGGACCGTCGCGGCAAGGCTCCCAGAAACGGGGCGAGTGCAGTCCCTACCGAAAACTCCGGGTTTGAACCCTCCCGACGAATCAATCCACTCGAAAGGTTGACAAAAACATGAGACAGTCGAATTTACCGCTGCTCGCTCTGCTGGCTGCCTCGTTTGTGTTTCTTGGGGGCTGTCGCAGAGAGTATCCCGAGCCCGAGTTCGCCTACGCACCGAACGTGGTGCAGGTGATGAAGTACGAGATCACCGACGAACTGAGCGAGCCTCAAAGCGAGCAAGCACTCAGCGACACCGCCTACATTGTCGAAAAATATTTCGGTACCGCAGCGGACCCCAAGCTTCCAAACTTTGATCCTAGCAAGAGCACCGATCCAGAAGAGAAGCTCGCTCTGACGGACTTGAACGATCTGTTCGGCGCCCTGACCGACGTCGTTTCTCTCGAACGCATGAAACCAGCCATTGGCAAGGATGGACTGTATCAGCAACTCTGCGCCAAATGCCACGGCACTACTGGCGACGGCCGCGGTGAACTCGCTGCGATCAGCTCACCGTACCCTCGTGATTACCGTCTCGGAGTCTTTAAGTTCAAAGACACCACCCGTAATGCAAAGCCAAGTCGAGAGGATCTGGCGAGCTTGATTCGTGATGGTATTCCTGGCACCCCGATGACCAGCATCAAGGCACTGAGCAACGGGATCGTGGATGTCACTGACGAAGACATCCAAGCGTTGGTTGATTACGTCATCTACCTGTCCATGCGGGGCCAGTTTGAACGTGACATCGTCGCGTTGGGTGTCTTGGATGGCATCCTGGCTAGCGACTATCGCTTGTACTATCCAGAACTCGATCCCAATCATGAGGGACAGTCGGTTCCAGAGAAATCAGCCAGCGAAGTGGCACCAGAGACTGAAACCGTTGCCGATGCAGAGGGTGAACAAGAAGTCAGTGAAGACGAAGAACTTGAGATTCCTGAACCAACCCTGGAAGATTTCCAAATCGCCGATGCCGGTGCTCAGGACATCGTCGCTGGAATTGCCGACGATTGGCTAAGTGCTGCCGACATGGCCGCTGCCGTTCCAGCACCGCCCGAAGGCATTCCTGTCGCGGACAGTCACGCTGAATTTGTTGCTCTGTCGAAAGGCGATCAAGCGGAAGCACTGGCAAAGTCGGTCGCCCGCGGCCATGAACTCTTTCTCAGCAACATCACTGGCTGCAACAAATGCCATGGACCAACTGGAAAAGGTGACGGCGGCAACAAAGACTATGACGACTGGACCAAAGACTGGACAATGAAAGTCGGCATTGACCCGCAGAAGCATCAAGAGAAATTGGTGCCTTTGATGGCACGCGGCGCCCTGCCTCCGCGTTTCGCCATGCCACGTGACTTTACGGTGGGAGTGTTTCGCGGTGGCGAGAAAGCCTCGGACCTGTACCGCCGCATCACGCAAGGAATCCCCGGCTCGCCGATGCCGTCGGCGACCTTCGTTCCTGGAAAGTACGAACAACAGGATGTTTGGCATCTGATCAACTTCATTCGTTCGCTGAAGAAAGTAGAAGAAGTCGAGACCGCTCCTGGCGACGACACGGTTGCTCAGTCCGAATAACCTGTCATTCAATCTCAAAATTGCCGCACGCAACCGCGTTGCGGCTTTGGCTGCAATCCATGCGGCAAAACTCAAAGAAACGGATTTTGGAAACATGAATCAAGCGCCCAACGATAAGACTCCCGATGAATCCAACGAGCGGACGAGCAAGCACTTTATCGAACAGGCCATTGATTCAGATTTGGCTGGCGGTCGATTCACCTCCGTCCAAACTCGATTCCCTCCCGAACCCAACGGCTATCTGCACATCGGCCACGCCAAAAGTATCTGCCTGAACTTTGGGCTGGCGCAAAAGCATTCCGGAACTTGCAACCTGCGTTTCGACGACACCAACCCTTCAAAAGAGGAAACCGAATACGTCGAATCGATCATGGAAGACGTCCAGTGGCTGGGCTTTCAGTGGGACAACCTGCACTATACCAGTGACTACTTCGATCAACTCTATGACTGGGCCGAGCGCCTGATCAGCGAGGGCAAAGCCTACGTTTGCGACCTGTCACCAGAGGACACCCGAACGTACCGCGGGACGGTGACCGAACCCGGCGTCAACAGCCCTCATCGTGACCGTTCTCCAGAAGAAAATCTCGATCTCTTTCGCCGCATGAAAACCGGTGAATTCCCCGATGGCAGCCGCACCCTGCGAGCCAAGATTGATATGGCTGCACCCAATTTGAACCTCCGCGACCCGGTGATGTATCGCATCATGCGAGCCCATCACCATCGCACGGGAGACAAGTGGTGCATTTATCCAATGTATGATTGGGCGCATGGGCAAAGTGACTCGATCGAAGGGATTTCCTTTTCCGTCTGCACCTTGGAATTCGAGCAGCATCGACCGCTTTATGATTGGTACTGTAACGCGCTCCAGATCCACCATCCGCGTCAGATCGAATTTGCACGCCTGAACATTACCTACACCGTGCTGAGCAAGCGCAAGCTGTTGCAACTGGTCCAAGAAAATCATGTGACTGGTTGGGATGATCCCCGCATGCCAACCATCAGTGGTCTGCGCCGACGCGGCTACACTCCAGAGGCCATTCGCAACTTTGCTACTGACGTTGGCGTCGCCAAGTTCAACAGCACCATCGATGCGGTGCGGCTCGAAAACGCCGTCCGTGAACATCTCAACCGTATCGCCTCCAGACGCATGGTTGTCTTTGATCCGATCAAACTGACCATCACCAACTGGCCAAAAGGTCATGTTGAAATGATGCAAGCGGTCAATAACCCCGAAGACGAAACCGCCGGAACACGCGAAGTGCCCTTCTCTGGCTCCCTGCTGATTGGCAGCGATGATTTTCGCGAAGAAGCCCCACGCAAGTTTTTCCGCTTAAAGAAAGGCGGCGCTGTGCGACTGCGGGGCGGTTACATTGTTGACTGCCAGGATGTCGTCAAAGACGAGGCTGGAAACATCACCGAAATCCTGTGCACCTACGACCCTGAAACAAAATCGGGACAGGACAATTCCGGGCGAAAAGTAAAAGGCACGATTCACTGGGTCAGCCAGGCTCACTGCCAAGAGATCGATGTTCGCAATTACGATCGACTGTTCTCCACCGAGAACCCCGATCAGGCGAAAGATGGCAAATCGTTTCTCGACAACCTGAATCCTGACTCCCTGAGCACTGTCAGCGGCTTTGCCGAACCAGCCATCAGTGGAGCACAGATCGGCGATCGATTCCAGTTTGAACGCCTCGGCTATTACGTCGTCGATCCTGATACAACAGCAGAGAAACTAATCTTCAATCGCATCGTCCCACTCCGTGATAGCTGGGGCAAAATGGTTGCCAAAGGCAAAGCGAACTAGCAATGCAAGTGCCGAGAACAGGGCGAATGCCGAGGCTGCTGATCAAATGTGGGACGACTTCCAAGCACGACTCGACGCACTGGATCAGCAATCGCGACTGCGGAAACTGACGGCGCGTTCGGCATCCGGAGTCTCGCTTTCGCTGGCTGATGGCACTCCGTTACTGAACTTCGGTTCCAATGACTACCTGGGACTGGCTCATCAACCAGTGCCAGGCAATCATGCGGTCGAACAATCGGCGAAGCGTCTAGCTGATTCAGACGCTTGCCAAGCCGGTTCAACGGCCAGCGCGTTAGTGTGCGGCTGGACGGAGCACCATCAGACGCTGGCGGACAAGATCGCTGCACTTGAAGGCACGCAAAGCGCCGTCGTCTTTCCCACTGGCTTTGCCGCCTGCATGGGAACGATCGCAACTCTTTGTGGACCAAACGACTTGATCCTGAGCGATCAATTGAATCATGCCTCGCTGATTGACGGCTGCCGTTTAAGTCGAGCGCAGTGCGTGGTTTATCCGCATCGCGACGTCGACTTTATCGATGACCACCTGACCCAGCATCGCCAAGCGTACCAACGGGTCTGGATTGTCAGCGATGCCGTCTTCAGTATGGATGGTCATCTCGCACCACTGCCCCAACTGGTCCAGATCAGCAAAACACACGACGCGGACCTGATCGTTGACGAAGCGCACGGGACCGGTGTACTGGGTGATCACCTAAGTGGTGCCTGCGAGGCGCTGGGGGTCAAGGACAGCGTGCACATTCGCATTGGCACGCTCAGCAAAGCTCTGGGAAGCCAAGGCGGATTTATTGTCTGTCCCCAAATTGTCGCTGACTATCTCGTCAATCACTGCCGCACGCTGATCTACAGCACGGCTCTTAATCTGCCCGCTGTGCACGCGGCAATCGCTGCCGTTGATTCATTGCCAGATTGCCAGCAAAGACGCCAGCACGTCTGCGGCTTAGCAGCCCAGTTTCGCAGGTTCTTGGCTGAGACGCGATGGAGCCCTGCAGCCCAGCTAGCAACGACTTTGCCCGAGGGAGGAAGCGGGACAGAGTCAATCACCGCACTGGAAACCGGTGTTCCGATCATTCCGATTATGACGGGAAGTGATGTTGCAACGATCGCCGCAGCGGAAAGCATGCGATCGCTTGGTTTGTATGTACCAGCGATTCGCCCCCCAACTGTGTCTGAAGGACAGGGCCGTTTGCGTGTCTCGTTAAGCGCATTACACAGCCAGGCCGATCTACAGCGATTGATCGATGCTGTGAAACCTCTCTGATTAGGGCTACTTTTCGGGTTTCACTTGACAGTCATCGGTTGTGACCAACTCTTTCCCATAGACCTCAGCCAAGCCTAGCAGCATGACATTCTGTTAGTGGGACGCCGCCTTGTTCTCCAGGGTGGCTTCGCAGTTGTTTCAACCGTTTGGCTGATCTCTGTCGGGCCGTGATCCTGTGGGGCATGCAGGACTTCTCACCCGTAGCGAGCGCCGTTCATTCGGTAATTCGCGAAAAGGCAAGCCGGCCGCGAGGCCGTGCACGCAAAGTGACGGATCTCTTTGGAAACCACTGATTGGCAAAGCTAGGCGTTAAGCCTTCTCTGCGGACAGTGACGGGCGAAGAGATGGCCGCATTACCGAACAAAATTACCCCACACGCGTCAAGTCCGCCCAGGGCAGCCTTGACTTAACGGAGCAGGTCGATGCACCCAGGCGATCCGCAAACAGCTGCTACATCTTTTCCAAGCAACACGGCCTCCTGCATTCGCTGCCTCCCGAGCGCGACGCATGGTATTGCTCCCGTGATTCGTTGCCGATAGGTGCAGATTGCTGTTCTCGCGATCGCCTGACACCGTCGTTCGCGACCGCAACTGATTCATCGTTGATCACCCCACAGACTTTGATCCCACGCAGATGAACTTACTGGAAGAATTCACCAAAGACGAACAGCCGGCGTTGACCGCCGAAACGCTCCAGCAATGGACGCGTGAGCTGGAAGATCTGCGTGCACGGATGCAAGGACAATTACTACAGCTTTCGATCGAGCGTGATGCTTTACGGATTCTGTTGGCCAAACCAGAGCTAACGCCATCGATGGCTGCCTTGGAGGCCGAAGCGGTCACCGACACGACGACCACCACCGACGGAGCAGCGGCGACAGCGTCCAACACGGAGGCTGCAGGAGAGAACCAACCTCAGGCCGACCAAGACACCGCCCCGGTGCCGCTCTCTGCCTGGGGCACTCCAGTCGCCGAACCAGAACACTCCATCGCCCCAGAAGCGGCTTCTGAACAGACAAGTGAGGTTGCCGGTCAACCCACCATTGAGCATCCCGTCGACTTGATTTACCAGAGTCCTCAACCCGCCTGGGACTTGGGCGGCGAGGAATCACAACGTCAAGAAGACTTGGGTGAAACCCCGGAAGAAGCCGACATGATGCGAGTCCTGCAATCACTTCGCAATCTTTCACAATCACAACCTCAAGACAACGTCAAGGAATGAATCGATGGATAGCGTTCTTCCAAAACAATCTCGTATCGCAACACTCAGTGACAAGCACTGCGTGTTCCAATGCGGTGACACGTTATTCGCCTTGCCGGCGACCAGTGTCCGCGAAGTCACCCTGCAACCGCCTATCGTCTCCGTCCCACTAAGCCACCCCTCGCTGGCTGGAATCGGAAATCTACGCAGCGAGTTTTTGCCGATCATCGACTTGGAGTCCTTGATTGGAAATCAACGACCGGTTGTCAAACCCCAAGGACAACTGATTGTGATCGATAGCCCCTACGGATCCTGGGCCATCGCAATTGACCGCGTCATCTCCATTGATGCCATCGAGACTCACATTGATGCAAGCCAGCGCAGTGAAACCAGCACACGGTTTCTGCTAGGCACGGCATCCTATTCAGGCAAC
The DNA here is from genome assembly GCA_007745635.1 of Stieleria bergensis. GTDB lineage: Bacteria > Planctomycetota > Planctomycetia > Pirellulales > Pirellulaceae > Stieleria > Stieleria bergensis. Next base: position 704,721 of record CP036272.1, on the reverse strand, counting down.
GTGCTCAGCGTGCTGGACATCAACAGCCTGGAACGCATCGCTCAAGAAACACTTGAATCTGGTTGGCAGGGAATTGCCAATCAGTCTGCCTCACACGACACCGCCCCATCGTCAGCGTCACAGTGGACTGCCGTATGAAAACTAACATCACTCTTCTCATCAGTCATTCGGCCATCGCCCTCGTCAGCGGTGGCGCCGGTTTTATTGGAAGCCAAGTCGCTCCGGACTACTCCTGGATCATCACCCTGGGAGCTGGCTTGACCGCGGCAGCCATCAGCGCGCTGTTGGTCTCTGGCAAGGTCAACCAGGGCTTGTCACAAATTGCCAAGATGCTGACCGACTTTCAAAATCAGTCGTCGGTTGATTGCGGCATCAGCGAAATTGACCAACTTGGAACCACCCTGCAACACTCCGCTGAACGCTACGAGAAGATCGAAATTGACTCGCGTCGCAATGAGCGTGAACTCAAGAGCATGGTCGCTCGCCTAGCAGAACGCGAAGACATTCATGATGTTGACTTGGGCCAGTTCAAAAACGCACTCGGTGGCGTCGGCCAGTCGTTGCATCAACTGATCTCACAATTGGAATCAGGTGTGGTTGAAGTCAGCCGCAGTCAAGCGGGCAGTCTTCAGGGACAACAGGCTGAGATGGCCATGCGAAGCAATAGCTTGCTGCAGAACCTCTCTGCCGGTATGGAAAAGGTCGCTGAACGATGCCTGCAACTGAGACAACAAATCGGGTCTGCTGAGCAAACCGTTGAACGAGCCATCGAAAAGACCAACAGCTTATCAGAAGCCGTTCAACGGATCCGCGCTTGCAGCGAAAGCAGCAAAAAGAAACTGCGTTCACTTGGCGATCCAACGCGACAGATCAGCAACATTGTCAGCAACATTGCCGACATCGCAGCACGTACCGAGATGCTGGCACTCAACGCATCCATTGAATCCATCCGCGCAGGCGAACATGGGCGAGGCTTTGCGGTCGTCGCTGACGAGGTTCGCAAACTGGCCGAACAAACCGCACACTCCGCAGGCGAAATCTCTGTGCTGGCGGAGTCGTTGGAAATGCAAACCAGCGACTCACTGAACGTGATCAGTCGCGAGCAACGTGAAGTGGATTCCGAAATCGCTGTCGTCGAATCGATCCGTGAAACACTCAATGAGCTGTCTCAAGTCACCAACTCAGGCATGTTTGTCGTCTCTGACTTGTCGCAACAAGGTGAACAGCAAAAAGGTTTGATTCAGGGATTAGCTGGCGGCCTGGAATCGATCAACGCTGCCGGCCAAGCCGATCGCAAACGCTCTGACAGCGCAGCTTGGGCCATTCAAACGTTGGCAAAAACCGCCATCGATCTGGACGTCAATATCCATCGGCTTCGCGGTTGCACGAACCCCAACCTGGAACGCTACCCCGCCCAGCGAAATCAATTGGTTGATCTGGTCCGGGCTCCAGCGGCGACCAGTGAACCCAATGCTGCTCATGATCCCAACGCTCTACCCAGGGAGGGCGTCTAATGACCAGCGAACAACCCTTTCCCGAGAACGACAACACGCTCCATGCCAATGGCGATGCGGCGACCCTGACTGACTTCTCCACAGCGGTCGATCTGCTTAGCGAATTGAGCCAAGCCGGTCTTGAAGACACCGATGATCGGCTGCACGAAGTCGTTGCTCAGCTGAGCTGCCTGGCTGATGCGGTCGACTCTTCGTTGTCAGACTTCAATGATGACGATCCCGAAGTGATTCAAATGGTGCAGTTCGTCGTCAACAGCTGCAGCACCATTCGCCAGGCACTGACTGGGGATGGCAGCGATCCACTGGATAGCGACGAATTGGAATTGCTGCTCGAAGCAATCGAAATCCGTTTGGAATCCGGACTGACCGATCAAGACTTTGACACCGAAAACAACGAACAAGATTCCAGCGAAGGTGACCTTCACGCTCCGAGCCCGGAAGAGATTGCCGCTCTGCTCAGCGGCTTAGGCTCGCCAGCACCCGCTGCAACTCCAGCGGCGGATTCCACAGCCGACGAAGCGCAGGAACTCCAAAGCGACACATTCCATGAACACGGCCTCCCACCGCAGGCCGCTGGTTCAGCAGCGAAATCGGCCGCTGGTTCAGCAGCGAAATCGGCCACTGATTCAGCAGCGGAAATCGAACCCGACGACGCAGAGGAAACAGACGACGAGGCTGGCGAGCACCTCGAAGGCTGGATTCCCACCGGCGATCTCTCTCCGCCACCGGTCGACGAAGTTGAGGTGGATGCTGACCTGTTTGAAGCATTCATGGACGATGCCTCGCGCGGTTTGGAAAACATTGAACAAGCCCTGCTCGACCTCGAATCCAATCCTGGCGATTCCACACAAATCACCATCATCGGTCGCGAGCTGCATACCATCAAAGGAGCCTCCGCCACGGTTGGCTGGGCAAACTTAGCCGCGTTCATTCATGAAGTCGAAGAGCTGATCCGCCGCACCATTGATGCCAATGATGCGATCACATCAGAGCTATTGCTGCCGCATGCCGATGTGATTCGAGCCCGCGTGGAAAAACGCGAGCTTCCCACCGAACAAGCTGCGACTCAGAACACCGTGCCAGCACCTGCTGCCACCTCGGCTGACGCGAGTGCAGTCACAACACCGACTGCTTCGCAAGCCGCCATCCCTGCGCAAGCAGCGGCCCAGCCGGCTAGCAAAGCGGCCAACAAGTCGAATGACGACGAAACCGTTCGCGTCAAAGCCTCTCAGCTCAACCGTCTGATGGACATGTTGAGCGAACTGGTGATGCTGCGAAACCAACGCGACACAGAGATCAGCGAACTGCGATCGATTCACGATGAATTGGTTCATAGTGTGACCCGACTGCGCATGCTAAGCCACGAAGGCGAAGCGATTCTGGCGGCCGACCACGGCTATGATCTCAACCAAGATGACGAAAGCGTTTCGTTCTCACATCTGAACGAAGTCGCCAACGACGTTTTGGATTCAGCGCAGCGCATTCGTGATTGCTACCAGCCGGTGGCCGACGGCAACCAAGCCGTTTCACAGTTCATTCGCAACTTCCGCCTGGAATTGGTCCAACTGCGACGCATGCCGGTTTCGGGTTTATTCCGACGTCTGCACCGAGCGATCAGTGACGCTGCCAAAGCAGAGCAAAAGCAAGTGCGAGTGGAGCTGGTTGGCGAAGACACCGGCATCGAGCGTTCGCTTCAGGAACGCATCTTTGAACCACTGATGCACATCGTTCGCAACAGCGTTAGCCATGGCATTGAAAGCCCGGAAGAACGTGTCGCCGAAGGCAAACTGTCGGCGGGAACGGTCAAGCTACATGCTCACAGCGGCCCTGACTTGCTGGTGATTGAAGTCACCGACGACGGACGCGGACTGAACTATGACGCGATCCGCCGACGTGGCATCGAACGCGGCTTAATTGACCCTGACAAATCGATCAGTCGTGCCGAGTTGGCGCGATTGATCTTCCACCCCGGCTTCTCGACACGCGAGTCGGCCAACCAAATCTCTGGCCGTGGCGTGGGCATGGATGTGGTCGCAACAACACTTGAACGGATGCGAGGCTGGGTCGAAGTCGAATCTGAATACGGCATGGGTTCGACCATTCGGCTCTCGCTCCCGCTGCCATCGATGATTCAACACGCCATGGTCTTCCGCTCCGGTGGGCAACTGTTTGCCTTCCCAGCGCAATCGGTTCGGCGAACCGGTGAATTCACGGCCGATCATTCGCCCATCGATATCAATGACATCTTGGACTTAAGCAATCAGCACGATGTCAATGCGAAGGACTTTAATCGTCGCCCTGCCATCGAATTGGCAACCTCCGCCGCTACCGTTGATGGCGACAACAAAGGCGACATCGCTTTCCTAGTCGATCATGTCTTGGGCCCGGAAGAAGTAGTCGTCCGTCCCATGCCACCGATGTTGAAATCACATCCACTGTGCACCGGAGCCACGTTAAGCGGCATGGGTGAAGTGGTCCTCTTGCTCGACCCACGCCAATTGGTTGACGCCACGAAGTACGGCAGCCAAGTTCAGCGTTTGACCGACAGCTCGCCAGCCGAACAGACTGCTGCCCTGCCACAGGTTCTGGTCGTCGACGATTCAAAAAGTGCACGCTTGGCAGTCAAACGTGCATTAGAAAAATACCCCGTCCAAGTTGTCCAAGCCGAAGACGGTCAACTGGCTTCCGAACTGCTTGCCAAACAGACCTTTGCCACAGTCATCAGCGACATTGACATGCCGCGAATGAACGGCATGGAACTGTTAACGGCAATCAAGAACGAGCCGAAGAACAGAGAGATTCCAGTCCTGATGATCAGCAGTCGCAACAGTGACACCACTGGAAAACAGGCCTGCGAATTGGGTGCGATGGGTTATATCCAAAAACCAATCACTCCCGAACGCTTTGATGAAATCGTTAGTGATCTGCCATGGGCAAACGCAACCGACTGACGACACACTAACTTTTTAATCGTATCACTAAGTTCAAAAACACTTGTAATTTCGTTTCTGAGGAATTGGTTTCATGGCCGAAAAGAAAGTCCTGGTCATCGACGACAGCGCCACCATCCGCAAACTTGTCGACTCACAATTAAGCCCTGCAGGGTACGCTGTTTCACTGGCGCCAACGGCTGAAGATGGGTTGCAAATGGCGGCGGAGATCCATCCTGATCTGATCCTGCTTGACCACCAATTGCCTGGCACAACGGGTTTCGAGGTCTGCCAAGAACTGGCGGCCAGTTCCACGCTGTGCTCGATTCCCGTCGTCGTCAGTTCCACGTTGCGTAAGAAGGCCTACGTTGAATATGCGGACCTGGACAACGTGGTCGACATGTTGCCCAAACCCTACACCGAAAACCTTCTGATCACGACGGTTGAAAACGCGATTGAAACCGCGGCCATGATCGTTGAATCACAAAGTAAAGGTTCCGCCGTTCCGGAAATCATCGGTGACGCCAGCGAACCAGATATCGCCGGTCGCTTTGCCATGTTCGGCATTCGTGAAATCATCGACTTGCTCAACAATGGCAACCAAAAAGGTGTGCTGGAAATTGAAGCCGAGCGGTTGCGTCTGTGGATTTACATCAATGGCGGACGCATCCAGGGCATCACAGCCACTGGCTTGCAACCCGACGAAGTGCAGCAAGCGATCGACCATTTGCCAGAATCACTGAAGAGCTTGGGCGAAGTGCTACGACTGACCATTGCCGGACGGAGCAGTTCAGAGTTCGAAGGCTTCTTGCAGCTGATGGACAAGCGTGTCCTGGACCCAAGACTCACCGCTAAGCTACTGCGTTACCAAGCCGCCACCTTGATGGGGATGGTCAAGAATCGCAAGCTGCTGCTATTCCGATTCAACACCTTGAACGAGATGCCCGCTCTACCGCGTGACCTGCCTCTCGAAACAAGCCTGATGGGTTTATTGGTTGACTACGCGTTGCACTGTGACGCAGCACTGATTCCGCAAGACGATCCAGCGAACCGATACAAACGCGCTGCCGCTCGTGGACAAAACATGGATCGAGCGGGCTTGTCCCCCAAGCACATGAAGATCATTTCGCTACTGACCGAAGAACGCTCGGTCGAAGAATTGACCACCCGAACGGGCTGGGATCGCGAAGAGGTTCGTCGTGTGCTCGCCGGTTTTGTCATGGCTGAAATCCTGGAATGCACTCGCAATGAATCGCAGGGCAGCTTTGTCACCTATGTAACCAATGCCGTGGCCGCTGCCAAGTTACGTGCCGAACTCAAAGCCGATCAATCACCCTACCAGGGCAAGATTGTTCGCGACACGCTGACACTGCAATTGCTACTCAAACGCACCAAGCCGGACGCGGTATTCATCGCGGTTGATTCGCCCGAGTCCTGTGCGCAGGTCCGCGAAGCCTACACCAACGCGGTCGAGGCCTTTGGCACATCCAAGATCATCGCTCTGGCACCAGCACAAGTGGTCAATGATCCCAACACACCATGGCAAGACCTGCTGGGCTTTACTCCCTCGCGACTGATCCAATCCCCCTACTCGCTTGACTCCATCATGCAAACCATGGGAGAGGTTGCTGACTTACCGGCACCAGCCACGGCTTCAATACCCGCCGCTGAAACTGCCGAATTATCGCCCCCAGCTACTGCTGTCGATCCCGCGATCGAAAGCGGTTCCAATCAAGCACCGACTCATCAGTAAGTTCGCATCGGAGTGCATCTCATGACTGCAATCAACACGAAACAACAGTTTACGATTCGCATCCGGCGCAAGGGGTCTGGCGACTCAAAACATGAACTGCAAAGCGGAAGAAGCATCTTCCTGGGCACGGGCGACACCTGCGGCATCAAGGTCTTAGGAGACAATGTTGCTGCGATTCATTGCCTGCTGGCTGTCGAAGACCATGCGGTTTACGTGCAAGACTGGGCGTCACCGACCGGGACGCTCATCAACGGCCGAGTCATCGAAGAGAAAACCCAGTTCAAACCTGGTGACACTCTGCGCATCGGCGACGCCTCACTCAGCCTATTCTCTAAAGCGATTGAAACGGCGGAAATCAGCGACGAAGACGAGGGCCATGAAGAAGCCATCGGCATGGAAAGCCTCGGCTTAGAAGACGCCAAAATCGCCACGGATCAGGCTCCGGTCGCCCCCGACCACACTGACGTGGGGAACTCACTGGTCGATCGACTAAGCGACCTGATTGATGCCACCAAAAACATCGATTCACACGAGGCCGTTGAAACGGGACAGACACCTGAAGAGGCTCCTGCACAGGATTCATTGGCTAACGAAAACCAGAGTGCCGAAACGATCGACGATGAAGTCGAGCCTGCAAAACCAAACACCGGCCTGATGGGGCACGACGCGTTCGAATCGTTGATCGACAACGACTTTGATGAAGACGACGCCTCAACTCTTGAAGACTTCCAGTCAACGAGCTTTGATCGCGATCCGATGGATGCCACCGACTCTGACTCAAGTCCCTTCAACAGCTTTGACTCGTCTGACGATGACAGCTTTGGCCAAAGCGATCACTTTCAGAGCAGCGACGTTGACACCTTGGACCTGAGCAGCGATGACGACACACTCGAACTGAGCAGCGACGCTGACACGTTGGCTGATCCGATCAGTGAATCCGACGAAGCATTGGCGATTTCCAACCCCCACACCCACTCAACCTCCACTTGGCAAGCCGTCGAAGCGACGCCTGGAACACAAGGACTGGACTGGGGCGATCAAGAGGAAAGCGTTGCCCCTGAAGTCGTCGAACTGCTCAAAGCAGAGATTGAGGACTTGCAAGCACAACTGGCCGAACGAGATCTTGAACTGGCGGACTTCGCGGGACTCGATTCCCCGACCAGTGCAACGGCCCATTCACTGGTGGATGCCAACGACCAAAACCCGGAACTTGAAGCTCGGGTCGAAGAGTTGTTGGCGGAACTCGCCGAACACGACGAGCGTGTCTCGACCTTGCAGCAACTCCTCGAAGCTTCGGAAATGCAGATCCAGAATCAGCAAGCCGAACGCGACAGCCTGGAAACGTGGGTCGGCGAAATTGAACAACGGATTGCCGGCCGCGAAAATGAATGGCAGGCCGAAATGGATGCCTTGAAAACTCGCTTGGAGCAAACCACCGAGGAACGCGACCTGCTGGAACGACGCTTAGTGACAGCCGCCCAGCGGATCGGCACCGATGCCCCTGACACGGCGGCGACCGACAAAGCGGTGGAGCAGCTGCAACGCAAAAACCGCAGCCTGCAGTCGGACTTGGATGAATCTCAGAAACGCTGCGCAACGCTCAGTCGTCAAATGGAACGCGCCAAAAGCGAAAGTGAGGAAAAACTGCAGGCCGCAATCGCCGAAGTCGCTCAGGAAAAAGCCGAACTGTCTCGCAAACAGGTCGAAATGCAAAAGCAAATTCATGCCATCGACCAGCCCTCCGAATCCAAAGATGTCTCGGATCGTGAGTTTGCTCATAAGCTGCAGACCCTACGCGAGCACCTTCGCGAGATTCACGAAGAGGAACAGGAAAAAAGTCGTGGAGATTCGCTGTTCCAACGAATCTCTGGACTCTGGAAACGTGTTGATGACGAATACTAATGCAGTGGCGATCTCCCATCGCCATTGCCATGACCTCGTCCCCTTTCAATCGTCTGTGGTGTTGAAACCAATGCCACATTTGCCGATGAAGCCCATGTCTGACTAAAGCCAATGTCTGACCACTCCACACCATCACAACCCAACCAACCCAGTGCTGACGCCAAAAAAGGTTCAAGCATCTGGTCTGGGTTCTGGTCGAAACCGACTCCCGAAGAAGCTCAGCCAGCAGAGGCTGGGAGCGATCATTCGCTGGCTTCGCTAATGGAAACGGTTGGGGAGCTCAAGCGTCAAACAACAGCACAGCAACAACCAGCACAGCAAACAACAGCACAGCAACAAGCAACACCCGAGGCGGTCACCGATGCCTCCGCGGCTCGCGACTTTTCACAGCGATTCATACAGCATCTAGAAACCACCGAAAGTTTGGTGGGAACGGTGGAGCAATTCGCCAACTCTTGGGTTCAACGTGGTCAACTGCTCGTGACCATGTCAAAGTCCATCAACATTGAAAAACAGCAGCTCGAGCAACAGATCGAACAGCAGAACGTCGAGCAGAAGCAGTGGTTGAATGAGTTTCACCGCCGAGAAACCGAACTTGGCGAACAAATGCAACTGGTCACTCAAGCGTGGCTCGAAGTCGAAGATGCGCGACGGCAAGCCTTGCAAGCCGCTCGGCAAGCACCAGCGATTTCGCCCATGCCAACTCACCAGCCCACCGCGGGTGACAATCAGTATGTTGACCCCGCCGCCTTTGCTGGTGCCGGTTCGGATCATTTGACATCCACCGGCCATCCCGCTCAGCCAGGCACGACGCTCCCGGCAGCGTCCCAGTCTTACAACAACCAGCCCTACAACATTCAGCCGGGCTACCCTGGCACTGGCGCAAACAATCAACCGGGCCAGCTCAATCAACCGGGCCAGCCGATCGCGCCCGTGGCACCGCATCAGCACCCTGCCGCAGCAGCGTCCCCCAATCCACAGCCTCCCAGCACCAGTCCTCTTCAGCAGCCCTATTCCCAGGATGGCTACCCTGCGGGGGCGGACCGTCCAGCAGGTGCTCACATGCCTGCGCCTCCGCCGGTTCAAACCAATGCTCCGTTGCCACCGGCTAGCCCGCAATCATGGAACAGCCCGCAACCCCCTTCGATGCCCCAACCACCGGCGGCTTCGTACCCGATGACTCCGGGCGTCCCCAACCCGTATGGGAATCAATCCCCAACCGGCCACAACGAACCTCTGCCGCCCAGCGCCGCAGACCAATCATCGAGCCAATACTCAAACTATCCCTATCCAGGAGCCACACCAACGTCTCCTCAATACCCCCATCGATCCGATGGTTCTTCAACCAACGCATCGGGGGAGTGATCGACCAGTGACTTTAACCAGCATCCTGACCAGCCCCTTCCGACTCTTTCGCCCCTCTGCGCCTAAACCGGCGCCGGAGCCAGAGTTCGCTGTCCCCGTTCTGGACTTCCCTGAAGCACCAGCCGACATTCGACAGCTGATCCGACTGCGTCGTTACGCCGGCATTGTTCGTCCCCGTGATGGCGTCCCCTTTGATGGCGAATCGATGCGATTTGCTTGGAAGGCCATCGAGCACGACATGGCGCTTGTGCCGGCCGGCAGCGTTTCGATGGTGGCCGAATACGCCACCACCACGGACAAAGGATTCGCCTTGCTGCCTCACGCCATCGGACCGACCCCTGTCGAATCGGTCTATATCGATCGCTGGTGCGTCACGAACGCTGACTACAAGCACTTCATTACCGACGGTGGCTATGAAAACCCCAACTTCTGGCCCGAACAAATCGTCCCAACGCTGTCTCAGTTTCGCGACCAAACGCGTCACCCTGGTCCAGCCTATTGGTGTGACGGGCAACCTGCCGCAGGCACCGAATCGCATCCCGTTGTCGGCATTTGCTGGTACGAAGCGAACGCTTATGCCCAGTGGGCCGGTAAACGAATGCCCACCAGCGCCGAATGGCAACGTGCCGCGGTTTGGGAAAACACAAACGCAGAGACCGGCCGCGAACCACGCTACCCCTGGGGCGATTCCTTTGATCCTCAGTATGCCAATATCTGGTCATCCCAGCGTCATGGAACAGCCAGTGTTCAGGAGTTCCTTGAAGGCAATACAACCAGTGGCGTTCGACAGTTGATCGGAAATGTTTGGGAATGGGTCAATACGCAATATGTCTTGGCTGCCACAGACAATGTGCAAGTGCTGAGCAACGAGCCGATGGCGGAGATTCGCGGCGGCGCCTTTGACAGTTACTTCCATACCCACACGACGGCCCAGGCTCGCAGTGCAATGCCCTTGATGACGCGAGTTACCAACCTCGGATTCCGATGCTGCCTGCCAGCGACTGGACTGACGCCGCCTGCGCCGCAACGGCCGACGGACAACCCAACCGAACCGCCATCCACTCACGACGCCTAAGGGCAATGGCTCACCTCGCGATTCGCATCACGTGCAGGCAAAACTCATGAGAACTGAAGACTATTCCACCGCAGTGCTAGAAGCGGAAACCAACCGTTGCATTTGCTGCCAGTCAGCGATCAGCGACCAGAATGATTTCTGTGATCATTGCCACACGCCAACGGAGATCACTCGATCCGTCGGACGACGCCAAAAGGATCCGCACTTTATTTCCATCGTCGGTCCCAGTAACGCCGGCAAAACGGTTTACCTTGGCGTGCTGCTGGACATGCTGTGCGGTGGCTCACAAAACTTGAAAGGCATTCCCAATGGTGCCTTTTCGATTGGGCTCCAGGAAAGTGTCGTGCGTGATCTTGAAGCACGTCGTTTTCCCGGCAAAACGCCCAACGAATCCGACCTTTGGAATTGGCTTCACTGTGTTGTCACCGACAACACTCCGAACGAAGAACGCACCGTTGACTTTGTCGCGCCGGACTTCGCAGGGGAAGCCATTGCGATGGAACTGGAACAGCCCGGCACCTATCCGGCTGTCGAAAACATCATCAAACGCACGTCCGCATTCCTGCTTCTTTGTGACTCCATGGAAGTTCGGGACAACGGCTCTAGCGCAGACTTATTCGCGATGAAACTTGGCTCCTACATCGTGCAAAAACAATCGCTGGCTGCACAGGAAGGAAAGGATGCAATCACCCCTGCGGTGGGCGTGATCTTCACAAAAAGTGACACCTGTCTGGATGCGGAGCAAGATCCCGCCCGATTCTTGGCAAACAACATGCCTCGATTCCGCGACTTCTGCTTTCATCACTTTCCCAAACATGAAGCCTTTAGTGCCAGCATCGTTGGATCATCCGTCTTGCTTGCCGACAGCTACGGCGGCAATGCGCGTGTCCCGTTGCACATCCAACCCAAAGGCGTGATCGAACCTCTCAAGTGGGCCATCCAAAACAGCTGACCAATGGCGCCTCTCTGAGACGCAATGCGTGGCCTTTCTTCCTTGCGATTGCTCGCCAGCATCGCCTCAACCGACATCGACCCGACTTCGACCGACCATGACTTCCACCCAGGCAACCTTACCGATGATGAGCGTCGATCAGATCACTTATGGATCGGTCGATCGCATGCGGATGAAGGGTTACCAAATCATCGGCAAGTCTGCGGGCATTGACCAAGCCATGTCATCGTCCTTTTGCAAGTGGGCGCCCTCGCACAGTTCGCTTGAAGTGGATCAGTTTGAAAACAATGTCGACGCTTGGGGGCTGAGCTACTTTCCAATCAATGACCAACAGTTCGCGCTCGCACGCAGCGTACATGGAGCCCCGGAGTACAGTGGCCGAGGCGGCCTGACCGTGATGACGCGCGCACTGGTTTTGAATCGCCAGCAGATGCGCCAATACGAGGGACAAGTCGTCAACTTGGCTAGAATTGCAATGAGCCTGGGCGGACTGATTCTGGGCGACTCTGCCAACGAAGTCTTAGAGCCGTTTGAGATTCCCGAAAACGGATTCCATCTCTCTGAACTCGCCAGTGACTTTACGGACTCTACCGAACCGGTGCTGGAATACGGAGTTCAGCGCGCAATCGTGCAGCAAATTCAACTGCTAATCCAACGAGGGGCTCGCGTGATGGTGATCGGCCGCTGTGATCCACTGCCAATTCTGTCCAATGTCTTCAGTGGCTTGGAGACACAACGAAGGATCGCGACCAGTTTTGCTTGCGGGCTAAAGCCAACCAACCGACGTGTCTTTCAACTTCAGTTCACCCAGGAAACACTCTCGCAGCGGCAACACAAGGAACTGCAGCGATCAAACCTGGAGATCATTCAGATCGAAGACGTGCTACAGATGTTCTAGCCCCCGCAGAGACGACTGCGTGCTGCTGCCAAAGCGATCAATTTCTAGCCCCATCCGATGCGCCAGCGGCACAAACAGGTTTGCCAACGGTGTATTCTTGGCTTGATCATGAGCGACATACCGCCCGTGCCGATAGCCACCACCCGCAACGATGATCGGCAAGTTACGCCAATCGTGCGAAGACGCGTTGCCCAGGTTAGACCCAAATAGAATCGCAGTGTGATCCAAAAGTGAACGGCCCTGCTCTTGGACTGCCTTGAGCTCTGCCAAGAACGTCGCAAAGGCATCGAATTCAGCCTGCTCGACCAATCGCAGCTCATCGATCTTCTCTTCATCCTTGCCATGGTGGGACAAGTTGTGCCAGTCCGTTTTGACACCAACAATGTTGCTGGGCACGGCGTTCATGCTGCCCAGGGTGTAAGTCACCACGCGAGTCGAATCGGTTTGCAACGCTAACTGAACCATGTCGTACATCAAACGCTGCTTGGCAATGATGTCTTGTTTGTCTCTGACATCAGTAGGAGGCTGATAATCGACCGCAGGCTTTGGCTTCCGGGCCCACTGTTCGCTTTGCAACAAACGATCCTCTAACTCCCGAACCGACGAATAATACTGATCTAACTTGTCCCGATCGGCTGGACCCAACGTCTGATTTAGACGCTTGGCCTGTCCTGACACCGTGTCCAAAATACTTTGTCCACGCTGTAGCTGGCCAACCTGTTGCTGAATCTGATCCTCCGTCCCAGCAATAAACAGCTTCTTGAACAACTTTGCTGGCGATGATGCTGCCGGAATGTTGACACCACTAGACGTCCACGAAAGCGATGGTCCTGTCGCCGTTAATGCCAGGTACGGAAACCGAGTGGCGACGGCTAACTTGGCAGCCATCTGCTGGTCAAGTGAAATCGTGTTTTTGAATCCTGCCAGCCCAGGTCGCTGAGCGGAGGTCAACCATGTCATGCCTGACGCGTGACCGTTGTTACCATTCTGATTCGGATGCGACAATCCAGAGAACAGCGTGATCTGATCAAGATGATCACGCAGACGATTCAAATACGGCGTCGATGGCTGAAGCGGGCCGGGTTGATCAGGGAACAAAAACGGCCCATGAAATCCTAACCCGGCACAGATGGCAATAAAGCGCTTGGGCGTTTCTGCGGCCGCAGCAAAGGCTGGCTGCATGGCCGAAAGCATTGGCAAAGCTAATGAAACACCAGCTGAACGCAACAACGTTCTACGCGACATGCCTCGCTGACGAAAATTAATTTGCACGATCTGCCTCTGTTCAATGTTCGGTTAGGAAGCATGCCATGAATCTGCATGCACGCCATCGTACCTGAAAACACCTGTCAACTGCGATAACTATTTCTGCCGAAAGATCGAGCTCTTGACGACAGCCATCAGCAAATCTCGCGCTCGGTAGCCCGTCTCGGCAGTGCTGTCAACAATCCGCTGCACCTCTTGGCGATCGGAAAAACCGAGCTCACGGCCACTGGCAAAGGTCGCCAGTTTTCCTACAAACGCTCGGGCCAGCTGCTCATCTTGATCAGCCAACAACTGCCGAAACTCCTGGAAACTGGCGAAGCGATTCCCATCTGACTCTTCGCCCGAAGCGTCCACCGGCGGCCCCAGGCGATAATTCACCTTACGCCCCAAAATCACGCGGTCCACCCGATCGCCTTCTCCCAAACTTCGATAGCGATCACGAAAACCACCAATCGGATTGAAACACTCCAGAGCAAATCCGGGTGGATCTATCTTTGCATGGCAAGCGCGACAGTTACTGGAATCACGATGCTTGGCCAGTAACTCGCGCAGCGTGCTGGCACCGCGAATGTCGGGCTCCACGCCAGGGACTCCCGGCGGTGGTGGCGGGGGAGTCTTTCCCAGCAACCGCTCACTGACCCACACGCCGCGAACCACCGGGGAGGTATTGGTTCCGTTGGCAGTGACCTTCAAAATCGCCGCCTGAGAAAGCAAGCCGCCGCGTAGGGAATCGGGCGGCAACTTCACCAGCTGGATCTTTTCGCTTTTCAACTTGGGCAGTCCATAGTGTTCGGCCAAGCGACAATTCAGCATCGCAAAATCAGACTGCACTAGGTTGCGAATCGGCAAGTTCTTGACCAACAAGTGTCGCACGAAGGCCTTTGTCTCCAGAGGCATGCTGTGCCTTAAGAACAAATCGTATTCAGGAAATAGCTTGCGATCGGGGGCCGTAAAATCCATCTGCCGCAGGTCCAACCAGTTATCGCAAAAGTCATCGATAAAGCGTGCGAACCGGCCACTGTTCATCATGCGCTGCGTCTGTTGGGTTAGCACATTCGGATCAACCAAACGCCCCTGCTGAGCGAGTTGACGCAAGGTTTCATCAGGTGACGACCGATGCAGAAAGTACGCCAGTCGTGAAGCCAAAGCATGGTCATCCAGTTGGCCGGGCTTTTCCTGCAAGAACAAAAACTGCGGGGAACACATCATCGCCAGCACAGAAGTCCGCAAGGCAATTTCATGACTGTCTCCCGCGTCGACGCGTCGCTGAAAGAGCGCAAACATCTCATCAACAGTCTCTGGCTGAACAGGCCGCCGAAACAGTTGATCACCAACCCGCACCAGCGCACGGCGCACATCGGCTTCCAGATCTTCGGAGACGATTTCAAACGCGGGCTTGTACCAGGACTTGGTGCGATCGTTGGGATTGCGAGGTGGAATCTCTCGACGCCCCATCCCAGTGAAGATCAAATCATGGCCGACCGACGGAAAACGATCCACCAGCGGACCCTCGACCTTGATTTCACCAATCGCAAGTCCGGGTCCCTGGTATTGATCAATGGGATCTCCGCGACGAAAACCGCTCATCGAAAGTCCATATGGCTCAATCTGCACCATGTATCGTGGTTCAATCCAAGTCACCAACTGCACCGTCGTTGGTTCACCGGACGGCGCTTGGTAAAAGCCATAGATCGGCTTGTCGCTCCCCGCAGCAAAACTGGTTCCACCGATGGAAAAGACAATCGGCTGATCCGATTGATGGGCATATCCGGTCACGGTAATTCGATAATAGCCAGCCTTGCCAAAGTCGGTGCCGCGAACCATTCCACTGGGATAACCACCGCCTGCAAACCGCACCATGTAGCCATCATCAAGCAGTTTCCACGACTTGCCAACATGGGTACTAGCTTCTCGCGTGTCTTTGTACCAAACCGTCTTGGTTTCAACCTTCTCTGCTTCGGTGCGACTCGCGATGGCCGCATCCAGCACTTTGTTGCCAGCCTCCAAGTAACGCTGCAAGTGGACCATCGAGAGGCCCAGCGATTGGCCAACATTGTCAAATTCATGACTGCGGGCGTCTTCTGGCAGCATTGCCGCCAGCGCCAAGTTGGTTCCAAAGAGATCATTGACCGTGTTCTCATACTCTTGGCGGTTCAAACGCCTCAGCACCGTCCCCTTTCGATGGGCATGAACGGCAAACAAAGGCGTCGCGACCGTTTGAACAAACTCCTGCCGCGACGCGTCGTCTAATTCGCTTGCCTGGGCAGGTGGCATCTCACCGGATTCAATTCGATCATGAATGGTCTCCCATTGATCAAAGACAGCGACTCGCGCCAGGTCCCAATCCAACTGCTCAATCGCGAAGCCGCCTTCCGACTGGCCATTGGCGTGGCAGTCAGCGCAGTGCTGCTGCATCAAGTGACGCAACTCCTGCCGATCCGAATCAGCAAACCCCGCCGTGGCTTGCTGAGCGTTGAGCACCGGCTGAACCTGTGCCTGAGCAACGCCAGTGACGATCAACAGCGCGATCACCAACGGGATACGTTTCCAATGTCTCAACAGTTGATTGCAGGCACACGACATCATGACCACCAAGATTCCAGTCACAACAAGTCAAACGAGAGGCAAGACCGACAGGACGATAGTATACTCCACCTGCTCATGCACCGCGTCGATTAAACGTCATGCCCCCATGCTGCAGCACTCCACGACTTCACCGTCGCCACGTCAGCGAAGAATCCCAAGGCGGTAGGCTTTCTTGATTGCCGCGGGACAGCATCTGGCCGGTCCAACGACTGGACTGGACTGGACGCGGTGCAGAAACCAGAACCTAGAATAGAGTCTCAGATTCTCAACTGCCTCCCCACGAAGATTCCATGCGTACACTGCCCACTCTGTTGTCGCTCGTGCTCTGCTGCTGCGCGAACTCCCTGTTGGTCGCACAACCATCATCGAACAACGATCGTTCCCAGGACACGTTGCCACCGATGACCGCCCAAAGCCTTCCGGCCGACATCCCCTCGTTGTGGGCAACCTTTGATCCGGCCAAGGATCCGCTGGATGTACAGGTCTTGCATCGTTATCAGCAAGACCATGTCACCATCGAAATGATCTCCTACGTTGTGGGCACTTTCAAAGGCAAACAAGTGCGTATGGGCGGCTACCTCGCCTATCCATCCAAGCCAATGGGCAGGGTTCCCGGCGTGGTGCAAATCCACGGTGGTGGTCAACGAGCCATGGCGGAACTCGCCTTTGGCGTGGCTCAAAACGGTTACGCCGTGCTGTCAACGAATTGGGGCGGTCGCTTGATGCAGCATCAAGAACCTGGCCAACCCGGCGAAGGCAAAGTAGGCACCGATTGGTCGCCACTGGATGCGACTCAGAAACACAACGGCTGGTATGCGAAGACTCAACCTGACCCGCTGACCTACGACGATTTCGATTCACCACGCAACAACAACTGGTTCCTGATCAACCTGGCCAACAAACGAGCGATCACGCTGCTGCAACAATTGGACTTCGTTGATCCCGATCGGATAGGTGTTCACGGCCATTCGATGGGCGGCAAGCTTTCTGTCATGCTGGCCGGCACGGACGATCGAGTCAAAGTTGCCGTGCCCTCTTGCGGCGGCACCGGCGCAGCCCCTGCAGCGTTAAAGCAACGCAAGGGCAACTCCTCTCGCCCCCAACCACTCCAGCCACTCTATGCCAAGTACATCGATGACACGCGAATGTTGCAAGATGTGCGTTGCCCGATCCTGTATCGTGGCCCACAAAACGACTTCAATGGAATGCTTTCCAATCTGGCCTTTAACTGGCCTGCGATTCCTGCTGACACACCGGTGCGGTTCTCGATCACGCCTCATATGAATCACCGGCATGCTGCCGAGTGCGACTTCACGCATTTGCTGATGTTCGAACAGTATCTCAAAGGCACTTATGAACTGCCGAAAACGCCTGCAATCAACGTCGACCTACATGGGGACGAGACGGGGCCGATTGTCACCGTCCTCCCCGATCGCCCAGCGGAGGTGGAGCGTGTGGAAATCTATTATTCTCAGGATCCCAACGGCCAATTTCGCTTCAATCGATCCGCTCGCGTCGAAAAGCAAGGCGATGCCTATGTTGCCTCGGCGCCAATCACTTCGAGCGACCTGGGCTTCTTTACTCTGGCCAATGTCTATTACAAACATCCCCAAGCTCTCCAGCTACATGGGCCGCGCTGGAAGAAAGATCCCGCGGAGCTGTTTGCCTTGAGCACCAACGTGCAGAAGTTTGAAATCCCCGAGGTCCAGAAAGCTCAGCCAGCTGTCACCGACGTCACAACGCGTCTGATTGAATCAAGCTTTGCGAACGATGGCAAACCGGACTGGTATCGCTATTCGAGCGATCGCTTGAACACTCGCAAGATCCGCGACCCCAAATGGCGTGGCCCGATTGGTGCCAAATTATCACTCGACGTGCTCGATCCGATTGGCGAAAACCTGATCCTTGAATTCACCTTCAACAGCTACTCCAAATATGGACGTGAGTTTCCATCGGGTGACTTCTACTGCGTCGTGCCAATGATGGCATCCGACGATTGGCAAACACTGACCATCGACATCAGTGATCTCAAGCCAAAGCTTGCAAACCAAACCGATCTGCCTGCCGATTGGCAAACCCTTGATCACATG
This sequence comes from Stieleria bergensis, assembly GCA_007745635.1. Classification (GTDB taxonomy): domain Bacteria; phylum Planctomycetota; class Planctomycetia; order Pirellulales; family Pirellulaceae; genus Stieleria; species Stieleria bergensis. The sequence goes on along the minus strand of CP036272.1, from coordinate 686,390 downwards.
ACCATCGCCGATCAACTGGAAGCAGTCGCTGACGGCCAGCGCAAGGTTTTCAAAAGCAATGCCAGACGAGGTCAAGGTCGCCAGATGCGAAACCTCAAATGGGTCGGAGGCACCTACCCCAAGACCATCTTGCTAAACGGCGGCGGATTAGAACTCGATGCCAAGGCATATCAACAACAGTTCAACGATCAGATCGATGTTTCGATCGGCCTAGAAGAAAAGGTCGACGGGCTGCAACCCGCTCAAGACTAAGAAGCCAGCAGGAAGCCAAGCCAGTGGCGACCTACACCGCACCCATCACTGGTCCGTGGCCTGGGCGACGATGAAGTAACCGCCCGTGTTCCAGCGACTGCGGGCCAGGCCATCACCGTGCAGGTTCACTCGATCAATGACTTGCACCTCCCAACCGGCAGTGGCAAACAAACGGGTTAACTCTCGTTTGGAGAAACGATGCATGAACATCTTCTCCAGACCTCGATAGCCATAAACAGCGTCACCCCATTCTGTTTCCGGTTGTCGCCACGCCTGCCAGGCACCTCCGATCAGTTTGCCCAGTCCACCGGTTTCGCGCAAGGCCGCTAGATGTCGATGCACGTGCGCAATCATTAAACCCTCCGGCTGCAAAATGCGGCGCACGTGTTTGAGAAACTGCAGTCGATTTTGGGCCCCCTGGATCATGCCTAAAGTACTGAACATGCAGATCGCGGCGCTGGCCACCTGATCAGCGATCCCGTCCAACTGAACCAGATTTGCTTGGACAGGGTACAGACGCCCCAATTTGGTTTCGGCAGTGGTTTGTGGCGGTGCTTTGGCATCTGAATCGGCGGTTCGCTGACAAAGCTGGCCGAGCATGGGCAGGCTCAAGTCGATGGCCAACACATCCAGACCTTGATGTGACAGCGGCACACTGATTCGCCCGGTTCCGCAGCCCAGATCCAGAATGGGCCGCGTGGGCAGCCCGGTACCGGCAAATGAATTCTCTATCAGGGGGGTTAAATGTCGCAGGACGTAGTCCAGGTCCAACTGACAAAGCGGAGTGCCCGCCACAAAGCCATCATAGTGGCGTGCGATTGCCCCATGATGCACGTAATCCCAGGTTCCGGCGGCGACGCCAGGCGGTCGCTGCCAAGCGGGTGGTGTTGATTCAGGGGTCATGGTGTAAATTCGGCTGCGTTTCTATAATCTGCTCTGCGTGGATTCCACAATCGTTTTGCAGCAGGCTCACTGCCGTGGTTTAGTGTTGTCGCTCAACTGCCGCAGCTCAACTGTCGTAGCTCAATTGTGCAACACAACATTGAATTGTTGAAATTGTATTGTCGTCGCGTTTCATCGCAAAAGACATTCCCCTTCCCCGAGACTGATGACAACGGCCAGCGAGCGGTTGTGATCCAAACCAACCTTTTATAAACCAAGGAGCGATCAATACCGTGGGTATTCGAGTTGCAATTAACGGTTTCGGCCGCATCGGCCGTTTGACATTCCGAAACTTGATGGAACGCAGTGACGAGTTTGATGTCGTCGCAGTCAACGACTTGACGGACAACAAAACGCTGGCGACCTTGCTGAAGTACGACAGCATTCACGGTCGCTACCCAGGTGAAGTCGAATACGACGACGAATCCTTGACCGTCGACGGCAAGAAAATCGCCGTCCTCGCCGAGCGTGACCCAAGTGCTTTGCCTTGGGGCGATTTGAACGTTGACATCGCGATCGAATCAACAGGGATCTTCACCTCACGTGCAGGCAACGGCAAAGCTGGCTATGACAGCCACCTGACCGCTGGTGCCAAACGTGTCATCTTGAGCGCTCCGGCGAAAGACGGCGCTGACCTGACTTGCGTTTTGGGCGTCAATGACGACCAACTGACTGCCGACCTGAAGTGCGTCAGCAACGCGTCTTGCACCACCAACTGCTTGGCTCCTGTTGCGAAGGTTTTGAACGAAACCTTCGGCATCGAAAGCGGTTTGATGACCACCGTTCACGCGTACACAAACGATCAGAACGTACAAGACCAGCCTCACAGCGACTTGTATCGTGCTCGTGCTGCTGCGTTGAACATCATCCCAACGTCAACCGGTGCTGCCAAAGCTGTTGGTCTGGTCATTCCAGAACTGCAAGGCAAGCTGACCGGCATCGCGATGCGAGTTCCAGTGCCAACCGGAAGCGTCGTCGACCTGACCGTTAACCTGGGCAAAGACGTCACCGCCGAAGAAATCAACGCTGCCATCAAGGCCGCCGCTGATGGACCTTTGAAAGGCGTGCTGAAGTACACCACTGACCCAATTGTCAGCAGCGACATCGTTCACGATTCGCACAGCAGCATCTTCGCTGCCGACTTCACACAAGTCATCAATGGCAACATGGCCAAAGTTGTTAGCTGGTATGACAACGAATGGGGCTACAGCTCACGCACCGCTGACTTGGTCGCTCGTATCGGTGGCATGCTCTAAGCAGCCGCTTTAGCGAACGAGAAAAACATCAAACCCGCTGCGTGCATGCAGCGGGTTTTTTGTTGGCTCTCAGCGGTGATGGTGAATGGCACGCCCCGACTCGGCCGGCCGCTAGGTCCGCTCCGGCCGGCCGCCAAACGAACAGGCAATCAGCTCATTTGCGGGCGCTGCAGGCAGGCAATGAGCGTAGTACAATGGTGGGTTATCCGCAGGCGTCCCCTCTCCATCCTCCTGCGTCCGCCGCCACACGCTACGATGGCATGAACATGCGATTCCTGGCCTTGCTTCTGCCACTGCTACTCCAGCTCCCTCAGCTCTTCCAGTGCAGTGCCCTGCTCTCCCGCGCGAACGCTGAATCCTGGGCGACCTATCGCGGCGACGACCGACGCTCGGGAGTCGCTGAGGTTGACATCTCAACTCACGATCTCGCACTCCTCTGGCAGCACCAACTGACGATGCCACCGCGACCAGCCTGGGATGGCCCGGCGCGCTGGGACGCCTTCAACGACCGACGTCATTTGCCTTCGATGCGGAATTACGATCTGTGCTACCACCCGGTGGCCAAGGACGGCACGGTCTACATCGCTTCGTCCGCGGATGACTGTGTCTACGCCTTCGATGAAAGCACGGGAGAATTGAAATGGCGGTTTGCAACCGGTGGCCCGGTTCGCATGGCTCCAACAATCCACCAGCAATCGGTCATAGTCGGCAGCGATGATGGCCGCGTGTATTCTTTGGGGACAGAATCCGGCCAGCTCCAATGGTCCTTCTGCCCCAGAGAACACCAACTGCCCCACGAAGCTAGCGATGCACTGCACGACCATGTGCTCAACGACGGACGCCTGATCAGTCTGTGGCCTGTTCGCACCGGTGTCCTGGTTCACGAGGACCAAGCCATCTTCGCCGCCTCCTTGCTACCTTGGGAACCGTCCTATCTGTGCAGCATCGATGTGAAAACCGGAAAAACCAACGAAGCTGGCTTCGTCAAACGACTCAACGATCACACGTTTGAAGGCGCCATGGCTATTGCCAATCACACACTGATCGCACCACAGGGTCGCATCGCACCAAAGTTCTTCTCCGCTCGAACCGGCAAATTCTTAGGCTCTCCCAAAACAGGCGGCGGCACGTTTGCGATCATCACGCCCGAACAAAAACTCGTCCTCGGTAACCACGCTGAAGCAAAGCAATTCAATCCAGAGAACAATGCCGCAAGCTTGGCCGTTTACCGCGACGTCCGATCGGTCGTGATCGGTGGCGGTCGAGTGTTTCGCATGACCTCTGATCGCATCACCTGTCGCGATCATGCATCGCAAGAAACGCTTTGGAGCCAGCCGATCCGCACCGGCAATGCCCTTGCACTGGCCAAAAACGCGGTGATCGTTGGCACTGCATCGGGCCTGAATCTCTACCGCCCAGAAACCGGCCAACTGATCTGCACCGCCAAATCGACATCCGACCAACGCGGTCGTCCAGTGCATGGCATTGCCATCACTGAAGCAGGGCAAATCATTGCCTCCACTGAATCCGGGACACTCCTATGCTTTGGATCGGCGGAACTATCCAAGACCGCTCAGGGAAAGGATTTCGTTCATCATTTGAATGCCCCGTCCAAACAGTCCGCAACCAATCAAAGCCATGCCCCCGAACTGCCAACATTGGCGAAGGGACTGCAAACGGGACTCATCAGTCGTTGGGTCCCTACACGCAAAGGCATCGAGGCAAACAACCGTCGTCAAGCCCATGAAACGAAGGTTCCCAAGGGACTGAAGGTCTTTGACCAAACTGGCGATCAACATGGCCGATTGCGAGAATCAGCGACGATTCAATCGTGGCCAACGGGAGAAGCCTTAGAACTCGCTGGCACGACTTCGATTGAGATCTCCACCGGCGCGACTCCGGCATGGTTACCAAGAAACGCGCTCACCGCTTTGGCGTGGGTGCGACTGCGTGAAGGCTCCGAATGGGGCGGCGTGATCTCGGCGGTTCGCGACAACGGCAACGATGAACAAGGCTGGGTACTGGGTTACCGACGCAACAAACTCGCCTTCGGCATCAAACAAAGCGGCACAAAAACCGGCGTCCGCTACTGCATTGCCCCGCAGGATTTCCAATCTGATTCCTGGCATCAAGTGGCGGGAGTCTTTGATGGCCGTCAGCAATCACTGTATGTCGACGGCAAACTGGTCACCCAATTGGACTGCGAATCGGCAGGCATCCAATATCCCGACACGCTTTTTGTCACCTTAGGAGCCTTTCACGATGAAGACGAACACCATCGAATGAAAGGCATGCTGGGCGAGGCCAGAATCTACGATCGTCCCTTAACCGCCACCGAGGTCGCTACGGACTTCAACCAGTTGCGCACGACCTTCCCTGCGGTTGAGCCCACCCCTGAGCCAAAATCATTACGCCAGGGACCCATCGTTCAATTCCTGACCTCCGGCCAGGCTGCGTTTTGGGGACAGACCCACAAATCCGTCCCAACCGGAGCGCTAACGCTGAAATGGAAAGAACAGGGAAGCCATCAGTGGCAGATCGCAGCACTGGAATCCGATTCACCGTTCATTACGGCAACGCTGACGGATCTTCGTCCACGCAGCTTGTACGATTACGCTGTCTTTCAGGATGACCAACTGCATGCTGGCCCCTGGCTGCTTGACACTCATTTCAGCTATGCCTGGCAGCGCCCGCATGGTGCGGGCACCGATTCACCGGCATCGGCATCCACCGATTTCATACCTGGGCTGGGCCAAGTGCTTGAGAGCGTTTCGTCTTTTCCACGATCAGCGCAGCGGCCCCTGATCGGCATCGTTGGCAATGACGTCGCAACGGCAATTGCTGTCCAGACCGCCAGCCAATCTCAGGTGGTGATGCTTTGCCCGGCTGAACCAAAAGACATCATCCGCATTCGCCAAGAGCTTGCAGCACGCAACTTAAGTGGCCACAGCATCGCCGCAATGCCACTTTCTGGCGATGCACCAGAGGACTTTGTCAACGTGCTGATCACGCGAGACCACGCGGCACTGGAAACGGCCTGGAGGCACGTGCGCCCCGACGGAGGCGTGGCGATTGTTTGCCAATCCAATCTGGATGCTTTGACCAAGACGACGAACCAACTCGCTCAACTGGAGTCCTCTCAACAACTTGATCAACACAGTGTCTTGATCAAAGGCAAACGGCGCGGCGCAGCAGACTGGACTCACATGTACGGCGGCGCGGACAACTCACACTTCACTGGCGAAACACTTAGCGATGCCAACCAAGCCAAGGACTTAAAGGTTCAGTGGCTGGGGCGACCGGGGCCAAGACACCAGTCCGACCGAGAAAACCGCAAGCCATCTCCACTGTACGCCGACGGCCGACTGTTTATCCAAGGGCACCAACGCATCTTGGCACTCGATGGACACAACGGCACCATCCAATGGACACGAGAAATCCCGGAGATGGCTCGCTTCAATATTCCCCGCGACTGCTCCAACTGGTGCACCGATGGCAAGCACCTTTACCTTGCCATCGGCGATCGATGCTGGACGCTGGACTGCCAAACGGGACAGTTAACAAAGTCCATTGAAGTGCCTGATGATCCAAACGCTGACGGCAACAAAGCCTGGGGTTACGTGTCCATGTCCCAAAATCAATTGATTGGATCGGTCACCAGTGATGCATCAGCGTTCACAGATTGGTACGGAAAACAGTTTTGGTACGACAGCCAAAACGGTGCGTTGGCGGCCAAAGTCGTCAGCTCGTCCCTGTTCGCGATTGATCCGGCAAGCTCCAAACGGCTGTGGACATTCCAAGACACTCTGATCCTCAATTCGACCATCACCATCGCCGGCGACCATGTCTTTTTCTGTCAAGCCAGAGCTCCCGAGAACTTTGACAGGAGCCTCATGAGGCTCCAAGACGCAGCGGCTTGGGATTCACTGGAACTTGTTGCCGTCGACCGCAAGACCGGCAAGGAACACTATCGCACACCATTGCCTGGGATTGACCTGACAACCAGTCTGTCTGTGACTGCGTCAGAGGATTGGCTCATCGTCTCCGGATCCGCTCAGGGTCGCTTTGAAGTGCTAGGCATCAAGCAGCAAGACGGCAGCCAGTGGTGGCGCCGCAAGATTCCTTGGGAAGCCGATCACCACGGCAAGCACTTGTCACGACCTGCGATCGCTAACGGCAAAGTCTTTCTGCGCCCTGTCGTCCTGCAGTTGGCAACCGGAGAAACCCTGGATGCATTGAAGTTCCCCGGGGGGCACACTTGTGCGTCGTACACGCTAACGGCGCGTTCAATGTTTCTGCGTGCCGGCAGCATGACCATGTGGACGCCGGAGAAAAATCAGTCCAGCAAATGGAATCGCTTGCGCACCGACTGCTGGATCAGTCATGTTCCAGCCGGTGGCATGCTGCTGATGCCCGAGGGCGGCGGCGGCTGCAGTTGTGGAGGCTGGTTGGAAACATCAATGGGCTTTCGCCCTGACAAGTAGGGCTTGCTGAATAAGTCGAATACCTTGCTTTTTACTTGGCTTGACGGCTTGTTTGTTGTTTCGGGTGCAAGGCTTTGGGCGAAACACCTTGCATTTGCTTGCATTCCAAGGGACTATCCCGAACCAGTTGTAGAACACCTACGGCGTTCGGAGACGATGTGCATAGGACCTGTCCCCAGGGTGCGCTGCGCGACCCTGGGCTATGGGGTAGAACACCTTCGGCGTTCGGAAACTTCGGTGTGATGAAAATCCGCTCGATGGAATCTCGCTGGCAGCCGTGGTGTGTTTCCCTGATTCTGTTGGATGAAGAAACGTCATCATGGACTGCCCTGCGCCATAGGTGTTCCACACTTGCAATCGGGCGTTCCGTGGAGAGAGCAAGTGTCATCTGCAGCTTTAGCGTTAGCCAGAGGTGGCGCTACCAACCGAGCCAGCAGTGCTGACAAAATCAGCAAGCCCTAAGTCGAGGCGGGACGAGCGGTTTACCACCCGTTGGTCATCCAACCGCAACGTCATAGCCGACGCGCCTGAAGCGTTTTGTGCAGAGACATCAAACGCGCGAGCCGCTGCCTCTATTGGCGCTGCTGCACCAAGTCGACGATTTGCTGTTTGACTTCCTGAGCAGTCAGGCCATCGGAATTGACAACCACCGCGCCATCGGCGATTCGCAAGCGTCCGACAGGCCGCGATTCATCCTCATGATCGCGTTTCATTTGTGCTGCCAACACCGCCTGAAAGTCCTCTTCGATCCCCTGCTCTGCCAGCTGCAAGACACGGCGCCGGGCTCGTTCCTCGGCAGTGGCGGTCAAGAAAATCTTGCACTCCGCCTCTGGGAACACCTCGGCACCCTGATCGCGTCCCTCGGTCACCATGTTTCGACCATGAGCGATGGACTGCTGGATCAACGACAGCTGGGCACGGACGCGAGGCTCGTCGGCCAAATACTTAATCGAAGCGGTGACTTCAGGGGTGCGAATCTGCGTTGAAACATCGCTTCCGTTGACGCGAACCTGAGGATCCTGCCAGCGAATCTCCAGCTGAGAAACAAAATCGGCCAGCGTTTGAGGATCTTCCAAATCCACCCCGGCTTGCAAGGAAGCCAAGGTAGCCGCACGATACAGTGCTCCGGTGTCCAGGAATTCGAATCCTAGCGCTTGAGCGATTTGCTTTGCGATACTACTTTTACCCGCTCCGGCAGGTCCGTCGATGGTAACGATCACTGAAAACTCCGATGAATGGGCCACACTGCAAACGCAACCCTGGACCATGCGTTTGGTTGCCGCAACCCTGATTTTGCCCCCCAGATTTTAACGCAGCCGCCACTCCAGCAGTCCAGGCATTGCCTCATTGTGCCCCGCATATGAAACCACATCAATCTGGCCAAATTTTCGATTACCTGAAACTGCACTTCGTGATTTTGTTGTGGGGATTCACTGGCATTCTGGGGGATCAAATCCCCATGCCCGCCACACAGATGGTCTGGGTGCGCAGTTTGCTGGCCACTTTGATCTTAGTTGCTGTGCTTCCCAAACGAATCAACGTTCACTGGAAAACGGCCTTGGCATTGATTGGCAATGGCATGCTGCTGGGGTTTCACTGGGTCCTGTTTTTTACGACCGTGAAGATCGCCAACGTCTCGATTTGCATGATCGGAATGGCGACCGTTTCGTTCTGGACCGCAATTATGGAACCGCTGATGGTTCGATCGGTGAGAATGCGTTGGATCAACGTGTTACTCGGCTGCATCATCATCGCGGCGGTGTACTGGATCTATCGCAATGAAACCTCGTATCACCTGGGACTGGGCATTGCGTTGTTGGCGGCAATCATCGCCACCGTATTTTCCATCTTCAATGGGCAGCTCGCTCCCCATGCTCACCCGCAGACCATATTAATGTACGAGATGGCAGGCGCTGCGCTGTTCTGTACGTTCGCGCAACTGATCGGGCCGTCGCTTTACCAACAGATCAATCAATTCAGCGACGCGTCGCTCGCCTGGCCAGAAAACGTGTGGCAACTGAGCGCGTTGGAGATTTTCTACTTTGCCCTGCTGGTCCTGGCGGGCACGATCTTGGCTTACCAGATCTACATTGAGTTGCTTGACCGGCTGAGTGTCTTCACGATCAACTTTGCCAATAACTTGGAACCCGTTTACGGCATTAGCTTAGGGGCCCTGATCCTGCAAGAGAACCACGAACTCGGTGGCAGCTTTTACGTCGGCACACTGGTCATGCTGGCGGTCGTCATCGCACAACCGTGGCTCAATGAAAAGCAAGAGCGTCAGCTAGCCCCAGAAAGCTGACGGTTCATCAGCCAGCGACTGCTCGGTGGCCGCTGGGCTCCGTCCCGTGAACCCGACTCCCATCGCGTGCGCCTAACAAGCACTGTCCTACCAGGCACTGTCCAGTAGGCCTCTGCGCCATGGTTTCACTGAGGCAACTCGCAGGGAATTGCGTTTTCTCTGAACTGATTGTGGCAACATCCCTGGCGGCGCTTCGGTTAGAATCGCGGGTCTCGCCTCTTCGCCCTCCCTTTGACCATTCGGTGACCACTGATGAACACAGATCGTGAACTCTTGCAACAGCGCCGTCAACAGGATCGTCGCTTATTCCTGAAAACCAACGCGATGCTTGGAACCGCACTGGTTGGCGGCTCGCTGGCCAGTGCTCAAGAAGCCCCTCGATCGGCGAATCCAAATGAGCGTTTGACCATCGGAATCATGGGCGTCAACGGCCGCGGCGGGGCGATTGCAAAAGGGATGCTGCAAACCGGACAAGTCGACATTGCCTATCTCTGTGACGTTGACTCACGGGCCGTTGAACGCGTGACCAAGCAAGTCAATGACAAGCAATCCTTCAACGCCAAGTCGACCAAAGATTTTCGCCGCATCTTAGATGACAAATCCGTTGACGCGTTAGTCTGTGCGGCGCCCAACCACTGGCACGCCCCAGCGACGATTTTGGGATGCAGCGCCGGGAAGCACGTGTACGTGGAAAAGCCTTGCAGCTATTCGCCCGAGGAAGGTGAATTGGCGGTCGCAGCAGCACGCAAGAATAAACGCATCGTCCAAATGGGGACACAGAGACGCACCTGGCCTGGAATCGTTGAAGCCGTCGAAAAAGTACACTCCGGAGCGATCGGCGACTGCCTGTACAGCCGCTCCTGGTACAACAATCGCCGTGGGCCGATCGGTCATGGCAACGTCACATCGCCACCGGACTGGCTCGACTGGGATCTCTGGCAAGGCCCCGCCGCGCGGCGAGACTACAAAGACAACGTGGTTCACTACAAGTGGCACTGGCATTGGCACTGGGGCAACGGCGAACTTGGCAACAACGGCGTGCATGGACTGGACGTTGCTCGTTGGGGCATGCAAGTTGAATTCCCCACCGCTGTCTCCGTCGGTGGAGGCAAGCATCGCCATGATGACGATCAAGAAACACCCGATACCATGATGGTTGTCTATGACTTCCCGGGCAGAAAAACCATCACCTGGGAAGGGCTCAGCTGGTCAGCTCTGGGACCACATGACACGGGATTCGGGGTCAGCTTTCACGGCACCGACGGGTCCATTGTGATTCGCAATAGCGGCTACACACAATATGACCTGCGCAACAAAGAGGTGGCGACGGGAACCGGGGCCGGTGGCGATCAAGATCACTTCATGAACTTCATCAACAGTGTTCGCGGCAGCGAAAAACCCAACGCAGAAATCGAGATCGCCCATCGCAGCACCTTGCTGTGTCACCTGGGCAATATGGCCTATCGCGTCGGTGAACGCCTGGAAACCAATCCAGCGGACGGGCGGCCAATCAAGAACGCAGCGGCGGACCGATTATGGGGACGCGAGTACGCCAAGGGCTGGGAGCCCAAGGTCTAACTCGCCACCATCATCACTAGCCTTCACCACGTCCCAAACGCCCCCCAAACACGCCCACCCCAATACGAACATGATTCGAACCACCCTTGTCGCCTTGGCGATCCTCATCAACCTACCTCAGTTCTCAGCCGCTCAGGAAAAAACAATCCGAGTCGGCATCATTGGTCTCGATACCTCGCACGTGCCCGCGTTCACTCGCAGCATGAATGCGACGCCTGCTGACCCCGACATGAAAGGCTGCCAGGTCATTGCGGCTTATCCCTACGGAAGTCGCACCATCGAAACGAGCTCCAGCCGCATTCCCAAATACACCGCCGAAGTCAAAGCGATGGGAGTCGAGGTCGTGGACAGCATTCCTGAATTGCTTAAACGAGTCGACTGTGTCCTGCTGGAGACAAATGATGGCACGATGCACTTGGACCAAGCGATTGAGGTCTTCAAAGCTGGCAAGCCTGTCTTCATTGATAAGCCCGTTGCCAGCAACCTTGCCGAGGCCGTCGCGATCTTTGAAGCAGCGGAACACTTCGGCGTGCCGATGTTCTCCAGTTCCTCGCTGCGTTACAGCGCCGGCCCCCAAGCCATCCGCGGGGGCAGCATCGGCGACGTCCTGGGCTGTAACACCTATAGCCCCGCTTCGCTAGAACCCTCGCACACCGACCTGTTCTGGTATGGGATCCACGGCGTGGAACTGCTTTACACCTGCATGGGAACGGGATGCCAGAGCGTCAGCCACACCTCAACGAAGGATCGTGAGTTCGTTGTCGGCACCTGGGACCGTGGTCGAATCGGAACCTTTCACGGCATGCGGAATGGCAAAAAAAGCTACGGTGGCACTGCGTTTGGATCAAAGGCCATCGCACCGGTTGGCAAGTACGACGGCTATCAACCGCTGGTCAAACAAATCACAGCCTTCTTCGATTCCCGTCAACCTCCCATTGCGCCACAGGAAACCATCGAACTGTACGCGTTCATGGAAGCCGCTGCGGAGAGCAAGAAGCAAGGCGGGGCCAAAGTTTCCATCGCTGAGGTCTTGCAGCGGGCTCAAACGCAGGCTGAGCAACTGCTAAGCACACGCCTTTAAGCCGCACAAACCCGCCGCGACAGCGGCTGTGGCAACCGCACAAACTCCCCCCAGCCGGCCAGCAATGGCCGGCTGTTCTTTTGTGACTGTGTCGACGCGGCCCCACAGGGAACCATGAACAACGCTGTCGATCTTGAACGGGGCGATCCCTGACGTTAAACCGATCCTCTGATCAAGACGATCGACGATCAGCTATGATAATCGCCAGCGTAGCCCTCTGTTCCCCTTTGGTACCAACTCATGGCAGGCTCGACCCACCTGCAGAAAATGCGCCTTGGTGCATCCGTTTTACTGGCCACCTGTGTGACCGCTGTGATCGTTTACATGATCGCCGGCTGGACGTTACTAGACTCGGTTTACATGGTTGCAATCACGGTGTTTGGAGTCGGATACGGCGAAGTCCAACCACTGGACGATCCCTGGCTAAAGTCCTTTACAGTGTGCTTGGTCATCACGGGCTGCAGCAGTGGGATTTATACCTTGGGCGGCTTCCTGCAAATGATCGCCGAAGGTGAATTGCACCGCGCACTAGGAGCAAGACGAATGAGCCGTGGAATTGATCAAACCAACGACCATGCAATCATCTGTGGTTATGGCCGAGTGGGCCAGCGCTTAGTCCTGGAACTCCACGACGCCGGTGTCCAACTGGTTGTCATTGATCAGGATGCCGAACGCTTAGCGGAAGCTGAACGGGCAGGCATGTTTGTCATCGTCGGGGATGCTTCCCAGGAATCGGTTCTCATGAAAGCCGGAGTCCAACGCGCAAAAGTCCTCGCCACCGTCTTGCCTGCCGATCCAGACAATGTCTTTGTCACCCTGACTGCTCGTGAACTGAATGAGGACGTCGAAATCATCGCTCGCGGTGAATCCGAAGCGACGGAGCGAAAATTGCTGCGTAGTGGAGCGAACCGAGTCGTGCTTCCAACAATGATCGGCGCCACGAAAATTGCCAACATGATTGCCAGCCCGACCCTGGAAAGTCTGATCGATGACTCACAAGCGTTTGGCAGATTGAATCAGGACCTGGGACTATTCGGGCTGGAGATGCAAGAGCTGGTGGTGGAACCGAACTGCGAGCTCAATGGTGCCACGATCCGAGAGATCGAGCTAACCGGCGATGGTGGAACCGTGGTCGTGGCAATCAAACGCCCTAACGGCCAAGTCCTGCGAAATCCCAAGCACACTGACACCATTGCCACCGGCGACGTCTTGGTGGTGCTTTCGCATCACGAAGACATGCCCGAAGTCAGTCGTCGCGCAACAAGGCAGCAAGAAGCCATGGTGTATCGCGGAACACGGTACGAGAAGTAACCTCCGCTGCACACAGTGCCTCGCCGCGCCGTACAAGCACTCGATCCATCACAGCAAGCGCACCGTCGGCCACCATTCCCGGCAGAGACGCGTCAGCACACGCCTCTGCCGTCAAACAGAGCGGAACACATTACTTGATGACCAACAGCATGCGTTGGTTGCCGCGACGCAGCACTAAACGGCAGGCAACATTCTGGCGCTCACACTCTGCCAAAATGGCCTTGAGCTGCTCGGCAGACTTCAGGGGTTCGCCAGCAGCCGATTCAATCACGTCACCCACTTCCAACCCACTCTGGTCAAATTCACTGTCATCCTTCAGTTCAGTGATGATCAATCCGGAATTCAGATTGCTGTATCCGAACCGTTTGGCGGTTTGCGGTGTGGCGGGTGTCAACTGAGCGCCACCAAACGAGCCCGTTCCGAACTCTGCCAACGCATCACCGGTTCGCTCTTGCAGATTCACAGTCACCTGCATCGGCCGGCCACGTCGATCAATCTTCATGACCACTTTGGATCCGGGAAGACGACTGGCAATATAATTGCGCAGCAAGTCCAATCGCTTGACTTCGCGACCGTCCACTTCAGTGACAACATCGCCGGGACGAATGCCAGCGCGGTCGGCTGGTTTATTGTCCAAGACTGATCGAATCACGACACCACGCGACACCTTCAAATCCAGCTCCGCGACCGTGTCCTCATTCACAGGCCCCAGTTCCGCTCCCAGAAAGCCGCGACGGACCGAACCGGATTCAACAATCGATTCAAACACCGGTCGAGCGAGCGACACCGGAATTGCAAACCCGATCCCGGCACTCGATCCGGTGCGCGACATGATCGCAGTGTTGATTCCGATCAACTCGCCACGCAGGTTCACCAGTGGACCACCGGAGTTACCAGGATTGATCGCGGCATCGGTTTGCAGGAAGTCTTCGAAGCCGTCACCGTTACCAACGATGCCTCGAACCCGATTTTTGCCGCTGATGATTCCTGCGGTCACGGTTTGGTCCAATCCAAATGGGCTGCCAATCGCAACGCACCAGTCACCGACTTGAACATTGTCGGGATTGCCAAACGGAATCGGCTCCAGCCCTTGTCGGTCGATCTTGATGACGGCGACGTCGGTTTGCGGATCGGTGCCAATGATTTTTCCTTCGACAGTACTCCCGTCGCTCAGTTCGACTTCTAGTCCATCGGCGTCTTCAACAACATGATTGTTCGTCAGGATGTAGCCGTCGGTGCTAATGATCACACCGCTGCCCACGCCACTTGCTTGGCGCTCTTGCGGGCGATCGAACAAGTCTTCAACCCCAGGTGCAATCCCCCGTGGCAAAACGCGCGGACGAACCGAGCGTTTCACAGTGGTATTGATGCTGACCACGCTCGGTCGCGCGTATTCGGCCACGTTGCGAAAGGCCTGGGAAAGCCCAACAGCGGCCTGCAAATCCTGCGCTGGCAGCGGCGCCCGTGAGCGATTGTCCAGGTTGGCAGAAGCATTGGGACGGTTCAAGGTCTCCGCGACCGGATCATGTCGCAGGACCTCTGGAGTGCTCATGACGACACCGGTGACAAGACTACCGATCAGCATGGCGGCGAGCACAGCGCTCATGTGTTTCCATTGGTTGATCATTCGTTTGAACTCCATCTTTCGAATTTGTAAATCGATTAACGTTCAATGACGTGAGGGGCAAGAAGCCTGGCACGTGCAGTACAGTTTCAGCTGCCGAAAAGTTCGAATCTCAGCCGCCGAGGACCACTGGAGCCCGGGATTTCGCTAATCATGCTGTCAAAATTGCAGGCTAACACTCAGTGGCCAGGCCATGAATTGCAAACCGCGGGCCAATCGATTCCCTTTTCGCTAGCGGCGACTGAGTTTCTTGTATAGACAATCTATGCCCGAATACCGTACGTTAGGGGAAACCGACATCGGATTTTCCCGCATGATTTTCCCGCTGGAAATGAAGTATTCTCCAGCCCTGGCGGCCAGAGGTGGCGCCTTGGCTCAGTCCGCTCTGATAAACCAAGGCGGCTTACCCCAAATAATGACGAATGACAGGCCTGCATGATCCAGAAGCGATCACCCGCAGGTAGAGTTTCATTCAGTTCAGGCGGTCGGATTGCCGATGCTGGAAGCATTGGTTTACCAGAGGCTTAACCAACCCGTTCCCACAGCGTTGCAAAGGCGTCACAGATGCGAGACATACTGACAGTGATTCTGGCCGGCGGTCGAGGTTCAAGATTAGAACCACTGACCCGTGACCGCGCAAAGCCTGCTGTCCCTTTTGGTGGCCTGTATCGCATCATCGACTTTGTCCTTAGCAATTGTCTGAACAGTCAAATGCGACGACTGTTGTTACTGACTCAGTACAAAGCACAGTCGCTTGATCGTCACATCAACTTGGCCTGGCGACAATACTTCTGCCGTGAACTGGGGGAATTCGTCGACGTCGTCCCTCCCCAGCAACGACTCGCTGGTGATTGGTACAGCGGCACCGCCGATGCGGTTTACCAAAACATCTATGCGATCGAACGTGAGTCTCCTGAAGAAGTGATGATCCTGGCAGGTGACCATATTTATAAAATGAACTACGGACCGATGGTTGAATACCATCGTCAGCAAGGGGCCGACATCACGATCGGTGCCCTGCGAGTGGGAATCGAGCAGGCGCGACAGTTTGGCGTCATGCAAGTTGATGCGGATCAACGTGTGATTGGATTTGAGGAAAAGCCTCAACATCCGACACCACTGCCCGAGAATCCCTCGCTGTGCTTAGCTTCAATGGGCATTTATGTCTTCAATGCAAGATTCTTGTACGAGCGTTTGTGTGCTGATGCGACACAACCGGGCAGCAACCATGACTTTGGCAAAGACATCATCCCGCGAGCGATCCAAGATTCCGTCGTCTGTGCGTATCCATTCCTGGATGAGAATCGCAAGATGGACGCCTACTGGCGAGACGTGGGCACGATCGATGCCTACTACGAAGCCAGCATGGACTTAATCAGCATCGATCCCCAATTGAACCTGTACGACGACCACTGGCCGATGCGTGCTTACCAGCCCAACCTGCCACCGCCCAAATTTGTCTTTGGCAGTGAAGGTGGCTCGACGCGTCGTGGTGTCGCGATGGATTCAATGGTCTGCCAAGGCGCGATCATTAGCGGTGGTGAAGTGGCGCGTAGCATCATCGGCCCCGGTGTCCGAGTGAACAGTTACAGTAGCGTTCAAGACAGCATCTTATTTGACGATGTCTGTGTCGGTCGCCGCAGTCAGCTTCGCGGTGTGATCATCGACAAAGGCGTACAAATCCCGCCTGAAACCTCCATCGGCTTTGACCCGGAATTGGATGCGGCCAGAGGTTTTCAAGTGACCGATAGCGGGCTGGTCGTGATCAGTCGCGACCATGAAATCACACCGCAACCCTCAGCGGTCCCTGCGCCAAAATCAACTCGCATCGTTCGCAGCACCGAACAGAGCGCGAAAGAACTGCCCATCGACTAACCGATTGACATCAACTGCAAATGACAAACCGCATCGCGGCCAATTGTGCCGCTGCGAGGTCCATCCTGACACGTTGACGGGGTTGGATGTAACGGCTAGGCAAACAACTTCATCGGCTCGTAACTGGCCCCCAAGGCCGTTTCGGCATCGCCGCCCAGCCAGTCTTGAATGATCCCCGCGTAGACGGTGCGAAAATCAATTTGGTGCTTCAAATCGCCTTGCTGCAGATCAGTGAGATCCGCTTTCTGGCCCAGCAATCCTGGCTTGAGAGACTCGCCACAGAGCATCATCACCCCAGCCGCTCCATGGTCGGTACCCTCACTTGCATTCTCTGCAACGCGGCGTCCAAACTCACTGAAGGTCAAAACACAAACCTGCTGTGACAACTGGTGATGTTTGAGATCTTTCATAAACGCCGTCACCGCCTCGCTGTATTGCCGCAGGAGCGCAGCGTGCGAATCAGCTTGCTTGGCATGAGTATCAAACCCGTCGAGTTCAACGTAGTAAACTCGAGTGCTGAGCTGCGACGTGATCAACTGGGCGACCATTTTCAGCTTGGCACCCAATCCAGATTCTGGGTAATCAACGGGAGTCTCGTAATCCTTGATGGCACTGGTAATGCGTTCGCTGGCGGCAATCGCGTTAGAAGTGCTGGAATTCAGAAAGCCTAATAGGGATGAATCCGCTGGCGCGGTTGGCGTTGCCTGATCTTGCATCGGTTGGTTGCCCAGCAACTCGCTGACGACGGCCGATTCATCACCACGCAACTGAAATCCTTTCAAGCTTTTAACGGTCGGAATCGTCAAATCTCGGGAGGCCAACGCCAGCGGCTGGGCGTTGTGCCCAAGATGCATCGCCGGAGCATCTCCACTCCGAGGCGATGATTGCGATTGCAAGTAACGGCCGATCCAGCCTTCTTCGGTCCGCTGATCTTTACGAAAGCAAGTGTGCCAGATATCCATCGATTCAAAATGAGATCGATTGGGATTTGGATAGCCTACGCCTTGGATGATCGACGCATTGCCCGCTTGCAACAGTTCGTTGAAGCCGCTTAGTGAAGGATGCAAGCCATGCTCATCATCCAACTTCAACACATCACTGGCCCCGATTGACAACTTGGGGCGAGCAGCCGTGTACGCGTCATCGTTGTACGGCACCAGCGTGTTCAGGGCATCGTTGCCACCGGATAACTGAACCACCACCAGGATTTGCCCCGAGTCTGATTCGCTGGCAGCAGCAATTTGTTGAAAGCAGGCTGGCACCACAGAAGAGGTGCCAACGCCTACCGCCGCCGTGCCAGCGGCAGCTTGCTTGAGCCACAATCGTCGATTAAGTGCAGAGTTTTGCATCGAACGTTTCTCAGTACAGTGAAGACAGTCAGAATCTGTTGAATCAAGATCATTCCAAGTCACACGAATGAATGATCTGCATTAAGTGAATGGCGATTAACCGAGCTGGAACGTCGGTTGTGACGCAACCGCATGAAGCAGTCCACGATGCCTAGCCTCTTTGTCCTTGCCAAACTTGGGAAAGGATTCGATCAGCGTTTGCCGCGTCTTATCAGGTAATGCAGTGACCATCATTAAACGCTGGTACAAATCAATTGCCGCATCGGGGCGATCAGCTTTGATCCGTTTGAGATAATCACTCAAGCCACCTTGGTCGAATTTGGTATCCGGATCACGCACCAGATCACGAATCAGATTGGCTCTTCCCAGCAGCGTCGATGAATTGATCCAATCGCGCCCGCCCGCCCAGCCTTTTACGTTAGGCGGATAAAACAATCCCTGGCCGATCTCTCGAATGCCCTCGGCAATTCGATGGCTATTACTCGTCGCTTTCAGACCACGCATCAAGCCGATCACCAAGTGCGCCGGCGACTTAATTTTGCGATGACGTGCCCATGAGGACTGAAACAGATTGCTGCCGAGCATCAGCTTTAACGTCGGCAAAAGTTGCAAATCTGACTGGCGAAGCAGCTCGGCGGGTTGTTCCAACAATGACTTTGGTGTGGTGACTCCATCGGCGATCAAATACCGAAACAGCTTCTCGCAGATAAACAATGGCATGGCTTCCTGTGCCAGCACAATGTCAACGGCCTCTTCGCCATCAAAGTTGCCGGTCTTAGAAAGCACCGTCTTGCTTCCCGAATCGTGCTGGTAGCGGTTCTTGCGAAACTTATTGTTGCGAACTTCCCAGCCGGTAAAGCATCGCGCCAGTTCCAAGACATCGTGCTCGCTGTAATTCCCCTCGCCTAGGCAGAACAATTCCATCAACTCACGGGCAAAGTTCTCGTTGGGGTGCGACTTGCGATTAGAGACTGAATCAAGGTAAATCAACATTGCCGGGTCTTTGGCAATGCTCTGTGTCATCGCGGCGATGTCGCCAAAGGCATGCTGTCGCAGCATGCGATTCTGTTGCCACATCAGACTGGCTTTTTCAACCTTGTCTGCGCCGGTGGCAAAGTGCCCATGCCAGAACAGGACCAAGTTTTCCAAGGCCGGCTCGGGCGTAAACAGCAGCCGATAAACCCAAGCTGCCGAGAGCGTCATTGGGTTATCACTGGCCAACAGCGTGTCAGCCATTTGATCGGAAACCTGCTCAAAGACTTCTCCGTTGTCGGCTTTCGCCAACAGCAAATCAACCGCCTGAGCGGGAGTTCCCGAGGCAAGTGTCTTGATGCGGGCATCGTCGGCACCAAAACTTGCTCGCCGCACCAAATGCGCCGCGGCGTCAAAGTTCCACGGATCACTGTCGCTGGGCTGAAACGACTGCCAAGCCCATTGCGGATCAAGACTGTTTAGGAACAACTGCTCAGAAGAGGCGTTCATTGCAACGTCACTTGGAGGGTGGAAACGAAGTTCATCCTGAAACCGGGACAGTCCTAGCAAGCAGTTTAGTTCGATGTTACGAATCGCACTTCCGTCGAAAACTTCAAATGCTGATCATCCGTTCGCAATTGTATGGTTGCATCTTTGAACATGGACAGAAGATTAAACAGGATGCCGATCTCAGCCTCTGCAGCTTCCATGCCGTGCCCTTTATCAAGCATGCTTTGAGCAACAAGCTGCTGTCGGTTCTGTTCCAACACCGATCCAATGGGCGCGACTTCGAAATGCATCAAACCATTGTCACCCGGTTGAACCAAGTTTGGCTGATCGGCCTTTGCTTGGCACATTGCAGTCGCCAGTTCGGTTGTGCTGGCCAGCACCATGCGATCGCCGCTAAACGCCAAAGACGGTGAAAAGTTGTACTGAATCGGTGCCTTCTTCCAGTCTTGCTTGTCAATCGGCGGGACGAAACTGGCGATCACACCGCTGACTTCGCCTTCCTTTAAGAAATCCAAATCCAATTGCGGTTGGCCATTCATCGCGCTAACGATGTTCAAAAAGCCGACAAAGCTTTGGAAGACTCGCCTGAACTCACGCGTGGTGGTCTCCGCGTCAATCATCTGCACTTCAATCGCAAACGCGGGCAACTTGATCGCTGGCAACGGTGCCTTGTCAGAAAAGGTTTGGGAGACCACGATCCAGCTGATCCCCGGCTTTAACGCTCCAAGAATGTCTTCACCAAAGTCACGCCCCGAGAACAACGTTGTTAACGTGGTGTCCGCTTGCGCCAGTTCCTCGTTCGCGTTGTCAGTCATCAAATCGGGGCTCAGCAACCACATTTGGCCCAGGTCGCGATAGAGACTGCCGCGATGCAAAGTCTCTGGTAAACTGACAATCGCCGGCGCCGTTGCCCTGCCATCTTCACCGAAAAAGTACTGGCGTGGTTCGATGTTCTCCGGATCGAACGCGCTGGCAGCTTGCAGGCGAATGGCTTCGTTGCTGAGCTGAAAACCCACCGCAGCATAAGGTGTGTGCTGCAAATTGCCGACCAAGCCACCAAACAAAAACTCTGCGACGAGATTGTCTGTCGTTCCGCGATAGATCTCCGGTGCCACGTTGAGTGCTCGGATCGCTTCGACATCAACATAACCACGCAAATTACACTGTTGAACTTGCTTCAACGCCGCCTGGTAACGACTGTTTTTTGCGAGTGATTGATCAAAGGTTTTGTCGGCATAGTTGTCGATGATCAATCGTCCTAAGTCGCTATTGTTGGTGATCAGCAACCATTGATCCATGATCGCCATCTTTGCTTTGTCGGTAATTGCATAGGCATCGAAACCTCGATACTCAGCTTTCTTTGATTTGCCCAGACTGTTGTTGGCCAACTGAATGGTGCCTAGCGCAAGTGTTGAAAACTTTTTCATGTCTTCGGCATTGCTGCCTTTAATCAAGACGGCAACACCTTGGGTGGGTGCATCCAGTGCGATGCAGACACCACCGGAAGTGAATGACTTCAGCGCCTGCTGCCAGGACATTTCGACTTGGCCTTCGAAGCCCTTAAGAATGTTCTCTAAAAAAGCCAACTGAGGAGCCTGCATCGCTTGTTGCCCGACGGGCGATTGCTTGATCTGCTGCGTCACCGAATGGTTCAAAACCGTCTCGACCAGTCCAGCCAAATCGGGCGCGTCGGCATAGGCGACCACGCTGTCTGGCAACAGATCGGCGGCCGTGAGTTCCTGGTCGGGCTCGGCGGCAACGGACGTGTGTGCTGTAACGCCAGTGACAAAGACTGCCAGCAGCAAAGCAAAACCACGTGGAAAAAGGCGTGAATGACAGAGAGAACGAGAACGCATGATCGGCACCGCATGCTGTGCGAAAAGAAAAAATGCAGCAAAAGAAGTTTTAACACCGAGCATTGGCAAGAGTTTCGGGGCTGCAAAAAACCGGATGGTTTTGCGCCCCGATCTGGCTGTGCCCCTGCCCATGTCAAAAAAGTTTGCCACCGAACGACTAGTAGTTTACTTGATTCGTCGGACGGGCGTCAAAATTGGCTAGCGTCCAAGAAAATATTCGTCAGCTGCTGAAACCACTTCCTCTTGCCCCAACAAGTATCGCTCATCTCGCTGACCGGTGCGGCGGTCAGCGGTCGATTTGACAATCACTCGAATTCCATCGGCCAACGAGAAGGTTTGAGCAAGCTTTGCGGCCCACTGCAACTGATACCTGGCTTGCGGATAGACCGGAACCCACCGCTGCTGAAGAGAAAGCTGCCCCAAATCTAAGGTGAGCCAGCGGTCGTCGAACTGGGATTCCAACAACGTCTCGCGCAGCGACTCGGGCAGTTCGCTGGCCGAGGTTTCATGAATCTGGATCAGAGCTCGACTGCTGTGCGGCGCATAAAGCGCCCAACTCGCCCAGTGATCCCAATAGCCGAAACGTTCACTCAGTGGAGCCAACAATGCCAGCACAACAACCCCTCGCGCGACATAGCCCACCCAAGGCATTGAAGCCTGTCCCTGGCCTCGCTCAGATGACTCGGAAGCACTGGATGCCTGATCACCGGCAGGCTGTGGCAGGAAGAGCAGCGCACTCTGGACAGCCAGAACAGTATTCCACATCAACACTCCATAGCTATGATTCAGCGACCAGGGTCCCAGCAAACCAATCAATGTGATGTGCATCACGATCGCCAACGCGCCCCCGAGTCGTCGGGTCTTGGGAATCGCGATCAGGATGGCAAACCCCAATTCGGCCGACGGCAAGAGCAAGGCAAGCTTGGCTGCGACACCCTTTTCAACGCCCATCAACGGGGACAGCAGTGTGCGAACAAACTGCGTGCCAACCGTCTGCGCGAACTGGTAGTCCAGCTTTCCAGTCGCACTGTAACAGTAAATGCTAATGGCAATCGCGATGATCCAAGGTCGTGCTTGTTGCCAGGAAAGTGACGCCAGCAACATGGCATACAAGCAGCACTGAATCGCCCACGGTTGCAGGTGTTGCTGGTCAACCACAAACAGCAACAACAGACCGCTAAACGGAAACCACCACAGCCTTGTCCGTTGCGGCCGAAAGAGAATGGCAACGACTCCGATCAGGACCAACGCAAGCCCGATCCAGCCCAGTGATGCCAGTGCAGCAACAGGCAGTGGCAGGCTGGGAATCGGTGGGTAATCAGCAGCATCAGTGCCTGCGAATCCAATCGGCAACCACAGTGGCGCAGTCGCCGCCATCAAAGCCAGCAACGCCAAGGCGACAAATCGGCAAAACCGCTCGCCAGAGCATGGGCGGAGAAAGTTGCTGGGCTGGTTGTTCATGCGTCAATCTCTTGCTGCGGAAGCCCTTGCCACCGTCATCTCTCAATTCCAATCGTGCATCAGACGTCACGCTGGCACTCACTGGATCATAGGCCAAATCCTGACCACATTGGGAGCGATTGTCGGCGTGTTGACCGCAAATGCTCGCCAGCCAGCCGGCACGGTGCTAGCCAACCCAGTCCAGCACTGGCCAATCCAGCACTGGCCAATCCAGCACTGGCCAATCCAGCACTGGCCAATCCAGCACAGGCCGGAAACTTAGCGGCCAGATTCAAACAGGTTGATCGCACCAAGAGCTATGATTTCCCATTCACTTTCCGCGCCCATACAATAGAGACTTCTGTTTTCACCCAACCGATTCGTCTGCGGTCAGCCAGCGGGCGGATAGCAGGTCATCACGAGACGAGAAAATCATCATGCACAATCCCTGGGGCTTGCTTGTCACCGCTATCGGCTTGCTGATCTTTCTTGGTGGGCTCACCGAGTCCAACTTCATCCTCTATCGCCTGATCACGGCACGTTCACGCCTGCGTTGGGGAGACCACGTGCATCGGTTCAGCATGGTTGCAGGGACTCTGATGGCAATCTTCGGTGCTCTGGTTGCCTTTGGCCTGATTGGCCGATAGCCCAGTCGGCCGATAGCCCAGTCGGCCGATAGCCCAGTCGGCCGATAGCCCAGTCGGCCGATAGCCCAGTCGGCCGATAGCTCAGTCGGCGAGCTCGCCTCATCTGCGATGTGAACGGGATGAAATCGGCCACCGCAAATGCGACCGTGGTAACCGTTAGAGGAAGTTGGCGAAACACATCATCACAAGGATGCGATATCGCCCAGGCACTGTATCCATCGCCCAGGCACCCCATCAATCGCCAAAGCACCCCCAGCAGGATTCGAACCTGCGCAGACGCAGCTTAGGAAGCAACCGCTCTATCCTCTGAGCTATGGGGGCGTGAAAGCGCATCTGGGTTGGGGGAATCAAGCGTCATCACTTGCAAGCCCCACGCCCCACTGACACGACGGCAATTGTATCCACGCGTTGGCATCTTGTCGCCCCCTGCCATCAGCAGATGGCGATCAGCAGATGGCCATCTGCAGAGGCGATCGCTGGAGAGACGGCATCGCGTTTGCTGCGGGTCTGAGATCAATTGCGGTCCTTAGAACGGCGCTTCTTCGTCGCCGACTTGATTGAACGCGTCGTTGGCGTCGCTCACACGCTCGGTGCCATTGTCACTGTTGGCGCCATCCCCGGTCACGCGAAAACTGAGTGCTTCGACGTTGACAAAGAAACGCACTTCGCTGTTCGCATCCTTCTGCCAGCGGCGACCACTTAGGCGGTACGTGATTTCAACTTCGTCGCCTTCATTCAGTTCGTCCACCGAGTCACAGGCATCGCGTGTGAATTCAACCGGGACAAAGTTAGTGAAGCTGCCTTTGTCCTGTTCCAGCACGACCATTCGTTTGCGAAAGCCCTTGCTGCCGTAGGTTTTGGTTTCTTCGATCAAGTGAATGACGCCGGTGACGGTTGGATCACTGCTCATTTGTATTCTGTTCTATCTAACGTTTCGTTGTGGGTTGATGCGGCCAATGGCCATCTGGCAAGCATTGCTGCCGGGAAGCCCCGCCAGCGATGTTCCGAATTGTAGCCGCACCACGGGGCCATTTGCGAGGGTGGGCAGCGGGAAACTTCCCCGACCAACGCAAAAGCCGAATCTCGCCCAGCTGGGCCCTCGCAGTGGACCCTCCGAATCCCCACCCCCGCTGGCCCTCCCTTGATCGGCGAAATCACACAGGGGCGTGGTACGAATTCCCAGACATTGGACTACACTTGCGAAGGCCGATGGTGCCCGGTGATGCGTCTAGACGTCGCCGCGTGGGTCCGCCAACCCCCAGCCCCACGCTTGCTGGCTGCGTCCCCTTCTGCGAGGTAGCCCCCCGCGAGAGTCAGGCACAGCAAGCGAAGCAAACCACAGTACACTGTCTGCTCTGAGCGACAGCCAATCCGTCCCTCTCTCCCTGTTTAGGAACCCTTGCACGATGAACTACATTCTGCGTCCTGCTCTGTTGATCACCTTGGTCGGTTTGCTGGCCGGCCCAGCCATGACCGCCCAAGCTCATGATGGTCATCCACCCGCCGAATCAGGCATGACGGTCTTGTTCGATGGCGAAGGCCTGGAAGGCTGGGACGGCGACCCACGTCTTTGGTCCGTTCGCGATGGTGTGATTCACGGCGAAACCACTCAAGAGAATTCGACCAAGGGAAACACCTTCTTGATCTGGAAGGATTCAGCCAAGGACTTCGAACTCCGCTTGTCGTTCCGCTGCAACGCTGTCAACAACTCGGGTGTGCAATACCGATCCAAACACCTCACAACCGGCAAGAAAGCAAGCAACCAATGGGTCCTGCAAGGCTACCAGCACGAAATTCGTAACGAAGAAAACTTCCCAAACGTGCCCGGCTTCATCTATGACGAAAAGGGGACGCGCGGACGCATCTGCTTGGCCGGTGAGAAAGCTGTCTGGACAAAGGACGGCAAGAAGGTTGATCCCGAAGCACTAATTTCAGCCAGCGAGTTCAAAGAACTGATGAAGGTCGACGACTGGAACGATATCGTGATCATCGCCAAAGGCAATCGCATTCGCCACTACTTGAACGGCCACTTGATTCTGGACTTCACCGACGAACATCCAGAAAAAGCACTCAGCGAAGGCCGAATCGGACTGCAATTGCACGCCGGAAAACCAATGTGGGCGGAGTTCAAAAACATCCGCTTCAAAGCCCTGTAAGCATCGGCTCAATCCATTCGACTCGCGAGGTCTGCATCTCTGGCAGGCCTCGCGACCGTTGCTCACGTGCCTCTAAGACATCACGCTCAAGAATCAGCGGTGCGCGAACTGCACTTCTGTTCATTGCTCACCAACGCACTCTCATCAATGGTGACGCTGACGCCTGAGCAACAACGCACTCAAGAGCCCCAAGCATAACGGCAACAGCACCGCCGGCTCGGGAACCACCGCAACGGTGATCGTACTCTCAAACGCTGCAACGCCAGCACCTTCAGAGTGCGCTTCAGGACGCTGAAACACGGGCTCCACCATCGACGCAATCTCAGTGCCTGGATCACGCAAGACAAATGAAGTGGTTCGTGAGCCGCTTGCATCTGCTTGGCCCAGCACATCCAGCGTGACCGAATCCCCCGCACTGAGCTCCAACCCACCATAGTCCATCGTGAGCGTCGCGATCCGTAGCGTTTCGTCATCAGCCAGCAACCAGGGCGTTGGATCACTTAGATCGGCGAACGCATCCAGGGAAACCTGAGACTCGAAATCCACGCGACTGCCAAAACCTTGGCCGTCGAACCAGGAATCAAATCGCGGACTGATCTGCAAATCCACACGCTGATAACCACGACCTTGGTCAAGAGTTCCCAAACCCTGGGCTGCCTGATCGAAACGCTGAATTCGACTGAAATGCAGATCCAGGTTGACGAACTCAAGCTCTTGGCCGATGGAACTGCCCCGCGCCTGGATCATCAAGTCGGATTCAAACGCCGTCTCGCTGACAGCTTTGGCAGCCGTTAAATAAGCCACCAATTCTCCATGACACCGAATTTCCGCGGGATCAGGTCTCACGAGAGCGACGACCAAGGCGGCGATCAAGGCGGACAATTTCATGGTGACCTAGGGCAGCTTGTGGAGGGCTGTGAAAATCGGGAATCGCAAGGCCGCTAAAAAATGCTTGCATCTTACGGGGGGATCGGTACCATCTAGCGGTTCGTGCGGCCACTTAAGTTTATCAGGAATGGGGGTGCCTTCGCTACAGGCTGCCTCGGCTTTTCTTCTTCCTGTGATCTGGCCCGGCTTCGTTGGGGCAAACGGAGCAACACGGCGTAAGACAGGTGTTCCTGGGCTGAAACTGGTTGCACGGCATGAATGAATTGATTCGGTACGCTCCCACACCGAGATTCCCCTATGCCCTCACGCTCTGTTTCAAAACGCCCACCGCGCGCACGCACCAGTCGTCGGCGGAATCGCAATCAGGCCACTCGAGCCGAACTTTGCCGCCGCTTGCTGTCCCCGTTCGAATCACTGGAGGACCGGCGCGTGTTAGCCGCTGGCCTGCCCAGTGATGACGGCCCCCACGAAAAAACGTCGGCACTGTGCGCATCTGTGGGAACTCCCAACGATCAAATTCAGCGCGGTGGATCAAGACTGCGGATGGATCTTCCGGGACAAAGCCAAGCAGACGCAGCATCAGATGCAGCCTTAGCCGTTAACCTGCAACGCACGCCCCATCCGAGTGTTGGCAGATTCTTGGTTCTCGGCCAAACCCCGGAAGCCGAGCAGGCACCAGGTCAGGCAACCGCTCTGGTTCAGGCAACCACACTGACCACGATCGACTGGCTCGGCGGCGATGGTGACTGGTCGGACCCGACGAAATGGAATGGTGGAGCGGTTCCCGGCCCATTAGACATCGCGATGATCGACGACCCGCTGGCGACAATCACGATTAACCATGATCAGACCTTGCAACTGGCAGCGTTACAAAGCAACGCCACCATCAATTTGTTAAGCGGAGCGTTGCTCGTTCAAAGCGACTCCACGATCAGTGGAACCTTCTCCGCGACATCGGGAACAACGATTCAGGCGACGGGCAATCAAACCAGTCTGACGATTGCCGGAACCGTTGACATCGATGGTGCAAATCTCAAAGCGTCCGATGGTGCGCGGATTGAATTGCAAACGTTGACCGAGTATCAGCATGCTGCCCCCAGTTCCTCCAAGCACCGCACTTGGATTGCGGAGGGACTGGGTTCACGAATTGACGCACCACAGTTAGAGCAACTTACCGGCGGCGTGCAAATCGGTAGTCGCTTCACGATCCGTGCAAAGGACGGTGGCGTCATTACGCTTCCCAAGCTGGCGCAAATCATCGATCGACAAGACGGCAATGCTTCCTATCGAGCCATTGTGTTGGAAGCTGACGGCAATGCAAGTGCGATCACAATGCCGGTGCTTGAACAGTTCACCGATCGCAAAACCTCGCATTCGTCCGACAGCAGCTACTCACAGCTTCGCGCCACAAACGGTGGGCAGATCCATGCCACCAGCCTGCATCACCTGGACGGCGTCTGGGCCACCGTCGATTCGGCCAGCCAACTGGCAATCGAAGCGATCAAAACCTGGCACCATGGCCGACTGGACCTTGCCGGCGGCGATCTTTCCTTGCCGCAATGGCTGGAATCACAAACGACACATCTGACGATTGATGCGGGAACCGTAACTGCCAATCAGTTGCAACATTTCAAAGGTGGTTCAGTCGCCGTTCATCAGGGCGGCCAATTCGATGCCAGCCAGATCGTCAGTCTCGATGGCAGCGGACTGGAAGCATGGTCAGGATCAGCGCTTCGCTTCCCGGCGGTGGTGGCATATGTGTTCGAGAGCTCCACTCACACCTACCATCGCGACTGGATTGCTGACGGAGAGGACAGCCGAATTGAATTGCCGAACCTCACGGCATTGACTGGCGGTGATCGCTATGAGTCCAGGTTGTGGATCACCGCGCAGAACCAAGGGCAAATCCTGTTGCCCAAGGTGCAACGCATCGCGGATCCTGAAACCGGCTTTCAGCGACGTGGTGCCATTCATGTGACTGCCGACGGCGCGTCCAGCCATGTGGACTTGGGTTCCTTAGAAGAAGTCACGGATCGCGGACAGCAGCCAGTCGCCAGCGGCGCTGGTGGAATTCGCTCCAGCATGGTTGCAACCGCTGGCGGCAGCCTCAACCTGACGTCCTTGCATGCGTTACAGAACGTCGACGTCTTGGTGGACCAGCAAGCAACGTTTCCTTTTGAACAACTGGATCAGGCGATCAACTCGATCCTGCAATCCTCTGGCACACAACCGCTGTCCTTTGCCAAGTTGATGTCGGCTCCCGGTTCGGCAATTCGCTTGCACGGCCATGCCGCCGACTTGTCGACGCTAAGCGATCTGCGACAGGGTGAGCTCAGTTTATCAGGAGGCGCCAGCGTCTTGGCGCCGCAACTTGCCAACATTGACTCGGCAAGCCTCCTGGCCGCAGACGGTGCGGTGATCAGATTGCCGAATGTGAGCCGGATCGATCACAACCTCTCTGCCAACGCGAGCGTCGCCAGATTGCGAGCAGAGGGGCCCGGCAGTTTGCTCGACCTCAGCCAGGTCACGCAAATGACCGGCGGAACCGCCTTCGGAACCGTGCTGGCAATCGAAGCGGCTGACGGGGGCAAAGTGGATCTAAGCAAACTTCAATCGATTCATGACCCAGAAATCGGGGACAAAGCCAATCGACGGACCGAAATCATCAGTGAAGGACTGGGCAGTCAAATCCGATTGCCATCACTGCTGCAACTGACCGATCGCTCATCGGGCAGCCTGACGGGAACCAAGCGATTTTCATTGGTGCAAAGCGTCGATCAGGGCGTGATCGACTTCGGCACCGATCGTCGCTCTCAAGGCCAGCCTGCCGTCGAGCTGACGGGTGTTTTCGTCTCCGCGGGAAATCAGCCCAACGACCTCAGCACCGACGCGCCACCGACCCTTATCGGTGACCTGCAGATTGCAGAGTCATCGATTCTGGCAGGACATGGCCGCATTGAAGCCACCGAGATCCATGTCGCTGGCTCATTACAACCCAGTGGCAAGCTAACGATCGCCGGCGCCCTGACTCTGGACAGCGCCGCGGAGCTTCTGATAGAAATTGGTGGCCTGAACGAGATCAGCCAGTACGATCAAGTTTCCGTCACGGGGCAGCTTCAGGTCAACGGGGACATCCGGTTTCAATCCAAGAACGGGTACGCCGCTGGACCGAGCGATCTGTACCAAGTCCTGGCATTCGGATCACTGCTGGGAGACCTGACCTATCAAGGGCTGGACTTTCCCGGGCACGCGTTGGTTCCCCAGCTCAGTCCCACCAGCTTGTCGCTGACCACTGGCTTTGCAACCGGACCACGGCTTGATCAGGTTCAGCCGTCCCTTGCCGCACAAGATCTAGAGGCACCCTTCTTGGTGATGGCGTTTGACAAACCCATCGACGCCAGCACGTTGACGGAACAGAACGTCCGTGTGGAAAACCCCAGCGGCGACTTCATCAGTTGGCAAGTGATCGAACCTGTCGATGAAACGCTGCGCACATGGAAACTGGTGGCCGACATCGGCAACTGGATCAATGGAACGCATCAATTGACGCTCGGTCCTGGAGTGACGGATCTGAACGGCAATCTGATGAACCAAGATCAAGACTTGGTCAATGGCGAAGCCGGCCAAGACGAATACACCCAAGCGGTGCTCTGGGAGATGCCTTTGCTGGTCGACTTTGTTCCCAGCGAACTCAAAGCTCCATCGATTGCACAACCAGGCGATCGCATTGATGTTCGCTGGAATGTGCTCAACCAGGGAAATCGGGCCACGGACGCGGCTTGGATTGATCGCCTGGTGCTCCTTCCTCTTGAAGAGGGCTATCAGCGGTGGGTCGGATCGGTTCGTCACCAGATGCAGGTGCACCCTGGCAATGACTATTCATCCACCTTGTCCGTTCCGTTTCCAGCGATCCCCGATGGCCAGTACCAGTGGCTGATCGAAGTGGATGAATCGGACGACTATTACGAAGCCCAGTACGACACCAACAACCAACTGCATGGAGGGACTGTCACCGTTTCTCGGCCCGATGTCTGGCCGGTTTCAGCGACGGCCCCGTCGCAGGCAATCGCAGGACAACAGGCTTCTATCTCTTTAGAGTTGACCAATACCGGAAGCGGCGCAGCACGAGCGTGGACACAAGGCTTTTATCTGTCCAGCGACGAAACCCTGTCGGCAGACGATCGCCTGGTTGACCGCTTGATGGTCGATCAAGCCCTGGCGTCGGGCGCAACTCAAGTGTTAGAGACAGAACTGACGTTGCCGGTCGATCTGTCTGGATCGCTGTACTTGTTATCAGTCACGGACGATGACAATCAACTCTTCGAAGGCAACACTGGTGAAGCCAACAACGTTATCGCAACCCCCATGCAAGTCACATTGGCCCCCTATGCAGATCTTAGCATCAGCAGTTTCAATGCTCCCCAGAGAGTCATTGGCGACCCTGTCACGTTTGATGTGTCTTGGACCGTCGAAAACATCGGAACAGGCCTTGGATTGACCGACACCTGGCACGACGAAATCGTCCTCAGCCCGAACAACGTGATTGGAGATGACGATGACTTGCTGATTGGCAGATACTCTCACCCGCACCCCTTGCAGGTCTCCGAACGCTACCAACGTCAAGAAACCATTGAATTGCCCATCGGATTTGATGACCGCTTTCACATCGCGGTGATCACGGACGCTGATCAGCAAGTATTCGAGAATCAACAGGAGGCAAACAACGTCCGGCAAGCATCTCAGCCCATCGACTTGATGCAATCGTTGCCTGCGGATCTGGTTGTCACGGAGATTGAACTGGCTGGCCAGATTGACGCCGGCGAAACATTGCAAGTTCGCTGGACGGTGGAAAACCAAGGCTTGGGCATCACGGATCGCGGCGATTGGGTGGACCAAATTTTCCTGATGAGCCAACCGGCGGACGATTGGCAGTCCGCGGCGCCAATTGACGGCACGTTGATTGAGTGGCAACACTTTGGACAAGTTGCCGTTGGGGGACAGTACACGCACGAAGCCGAAATCTTGATTCCACACGGCTTACAGGGCGAACATTACGTTGTCGTCCGCAGCGCTGCACGGCAGGCGCCTTATGAATTTATCTTCGATCAAAACAACGGGGCACTCAGTGATCTGGTAACAATCACTGAACCACCATTGCCAGATCTGCAGATTCAATCCCTTCAAGTCCCCGAGCAGTTTACCGAAGACAGCCGGATTGATGTCCAGTGGACCGTCAGCAATACTGGCAACGGAGATCTTGTCACCAATGCCAACTCGCTGACCGGTTGGCAGGATCGCCTGCTGTTGCGACCGCTGGATCCGGCCAGCGCGCCCGGTGGCGCATCCGGCGACCGTTTGCTGGCAAGCTATCGTCGCGGCGAATCACTGTTGGCTGGTCAGTCCTACACCCGCCGCGAGTCGGTGCAAATCCCCGGCCAGCTGGCCGGCGCGTTTGAATTCGTCGTGATCACTGACGCGATCGGCGACGTTTACGAAGGCCAATCGGTCACCAACAATCAACGGCAACAGAACGTCGTGGTCAACGCCCATCGGCGACCTGATCTGCAAGTCAGCTCGATCGACATCCCCGAACAATTAAGCCCCGGTCAAGTCCTGGCGCCCTCCTTCACCGTGATCAACCAGGGAACAGCGGCAACAGGGTCAGAACAATGGGTGGATCGTGTTTACCTGTCGCTTGATGCGTCCATCGATGAAGCGGACCTGTTGCTGGGTGAGGTTGATTCGGTTAGCGCGTTGGAATCCAGCGCGGAGTACGCTTCGCAAGTCAGCGGCTTGACGGTTCCCATGCGATTTCGCGGCGACGCCTATGTGATCGTGCAAACCGACGCGAAGGACCAGATTGACCAATGGCCTCACGACGGCAATGACATCCGAGTCCAATCGTTGTTCATTCAGCCCACGCCGTTGCCAGACCTTGTTGTCGAAGACGTTGTCGTCGCAGATCAGGCCATCGCGGGATCAACGATTGATGTTCGCTTTACGGTGACGAACTATGGACCAGGTGAAACCGTTCGCAGCGTCAACGATGCCAACGCCATGCAGTGGGACCAATCCATTTGGTTGACCCAGGATCGCAATCGACCACACCCTGGTAAAGGCGACCATTTGCTGCGCCGCGAAACCCACCAAGGCAGCCTACAGAGTCTGGCCGGCTATGACGAACAGGTGTCAGTGACGCTCCCCGACCAGCTGCCATCGGGCAAGTGGTACATCATGCCGTGGGTCGACTCCTATGACAGGATCGTGGAAGACACGCTCTCGACGAAGATCAATTTGGACGATCCGTTACAAGCGGACAACAACAACTATCAAGCTGCCGCGATTGACATCATCGGATCGCTTGCCGATCTACAGGTCACTCAGATCGATGCCCCCGCATCGCTGACCGCGGGACAGCAACTGGACGTCTCCTGGGTCGTGCAAAACCGGGGGCTCAGCGACGCCGGTCCGGGGCCATGGGTCGACCGTGTGTATCTAAGCGATTCGCCCAACCCAAATCGCGACGATGCCAACACGTTCTTGCTTGGCGAAGTGCAACGCAAAGGCGGCTTGGTCGCTGGTGGTTCCTATGCCGAACAACTTTCGATCCTGCTTTCACCGGCAACCACAGGTCAATACCTGATCGTGATTACCGATGCGGTGCAGCCCTCCAGCGGTGGTCTCGATTTGTCAGTGATCTATGAAAGCCTGGGCGCGATCGACACCCAACCGGTGATTCAAACCGTCACCGAAATCAACGAACAAAACAACTGGCGCGCCGCTCCTGTTGATGTAACCGTCCAGGCGGCCAACCTTGCGATTGTGGATTTCGAATTGCCTCAACAAGCTCAATCGGGTGAAGTCGTCTCGCTGCGATACACCGTTGAGAACGTTGGCCAGACAACCCTCTGGCCGGGCACTGGATACTGGAAGGACTTTCTGTGGCTTTCACCAGACCAAGAGTTTCATCGTCACAGAGCATCCTACTTGGGCGAAGCCACTCATCTTGCCAGCCAGCCACTGAAGCCCGGCGATCGCTATACCATTGAAAAAGAGATCCAGTTGCCTGAGGGCACCGACGGAAATTATTCGCTATGGATTCATCTCAATGCAAACAATGATCTTAGCCCCTTGGTGTTTCCCTATGACTCACGAATCTTGCGGACCGATTGGTTTCCGATCCAGCAGGGACGCAATCAGGATTGGCTCAGCCACTTCCAACGATGGGCGTTTGAAGATCCACGCGATAACTTGTTCCGAGTTGATCTGCCGATCAGCTATTACGAAGCTGATCTACAGGTTAGCGACGTCACGATCCCCGCTGTCGTTGCGTCCGGACAATCAATCGAGATAACGTACACCGTGACCAACGTGGGCAATCGGGCCACACGTCAAACGTCGTGGACGGATCGAGTGTTTCTCTCACATGATCCCTCCCTCGATCAAACCGACACTCAATTGTTGGCATCACCGCGTGTCGGAGTGTTGCATCCCGGACAGCACGAAACACGGACGGTCCGTGTCAATGTCCCAGCGGGCATCGAGGGTGACTTCTTCGTGACCGTGTTTGCCGATGCTGCGGCCAGTCGGGATCGCGGAAACCGTCCAAGCCACATTGGTTTGGGACTGACCGGTTTGGAGTTTGAGTTGCCTGGTGAATTAGCACCTTGGGATTTGGCATCACAAGCGGCACGACGATCCGCTCGCGGTCGGGTTCATGAATTCCAAAACGAGGGAAACAATGCGCTGACGCTCCCGTTGCATGTGAACGCGACCACACTTCCAGACCTGCAAGTGACCACCGTCGAGGCTCCCCAGCGAGCTCCCAAGGCTGGTCAGATTCAAGTGAGCTATCAGGTCGCGAACGAAGGCAGTGCAATGCCACCTGACCAAACCGCTTGGTTCGATCATGTCTATCTTTCACGCGATCAGTATTTAGATGTGACCACGGACCTCTACTTAGATTCCTTTCGGCATGAAGACCGATTGCCCTCTGGCCAAGAGCGCACCGTCAGCGTCTTGTTGGATCTACCCCCGGATCTCTTAGGTCCTTTTCACGTGATGGTCGTCACAGATCCATTGGGCCGCAGCGCTCACGGCAAGGTGCTCGAAGGGAAACAGGAGCACAACAACACGAACGCGGATCCGGTGCCAACGCTCATCGAGCTTCCAGCTCCCGTCGACTTGGTGGTCTCCTCGATCGAGGTTAGCGAGCTGAGCGAAGTCGGGCAGGAGTTTCAGCTGCAGTGGACAGTCACCAATCAAAGCGACCAACCGGTCACAGGGCGCTGGTTTGATGCCGTCTATCTAAGCCAGGACGCGGCGTGGGACGCAACAGACCACGTGCTGCCAACCAGCGAGTTTGACGGCGTTTTAGCAGCAGGGGAAAGCTATTCGAAAGTCATCACCGTTGCCGCCCCCGCTTTGACTCCTGGCACCTATTACGCCTTGGTTCGCACCGACATCTTCGACCAAGCCTATGAAGAAAATGCCAACGAGAACAACGCGGGAGCCTCAGCATCCACTCTGACCATCACGCCCACAACGATCCAACTGGGCACGGCACTGGATTCACAGATCGCGACGGCAGATCGATTGTTTGCCGTTCAGGTCTCAGCGGGCGAAACCTTGGAAGTAGCCATCAACAGCGACTCGGCAACGGGCAACGAAGTGTTTGTTCGGTACGGCCAAGCCCCGACTGTCAATCAGTTTGATGCTCGTTCGGCGGGCTTGGTTTCCACACAGGCCAGCGCAATCGTTCCGCAAACAAGAGCTGGCATCTATTACGTCTTGCTGCGCAACCGGGGCGCTGTGATCGCACCCGACCCCGACCCAATCCCCGTTCAGGTCTTGGCCAGGACCCTGCCACTGACGATCACCGATGTGCAAACCGATTTCGCTGGCGACACGGGACTGGTAACGGCATCTATTCATGGTGCAGGATTTGATACCAACGCAGTCGTGCGGTTAGTGCGTCCGGGGTTCGCGGAGATCGAACCGGCGGCAATCGAGCATCTGTCAGCGACCGAACTCCGCGTCCGATTTCAGTTTAACGAGGCCTTGCATGGCCTGTACGACGTACAGGTGATCAACCCAGATGGTCAAACCGTTGTCGCACCCTATCGTTTCTTGATCGAATCAACGGTGCCAGCCGAGATCGCCGTTGGCATTGGTGGCCCTCGCTATGTCTTCGCAGGTGATAACGGCACTTACAGTCTTAGTTTGCAGAACATCGGCAATGTGGATGCGTCCTATGTGGCTTTTGATGTGCAAGTCCCTGCATTAGGCGTCAACCGTCAGGTGCATAACCTGCCGTTTTTACATTTTGCATCCAACTTAGGTGGGCAACCATCGCTGGGTGAATCAAGTGATTCAGAACAGTGGGCGCTGCTGGACTCAGCGTTGAACTTGGACGGTTACGTGACGGCCTCAGGCTACGCCTTTGCGCATGCCGCTCAGGAGATGACGGGAATCAGTTTTGATGTACAAACCTACCCCGGCTTGCAAGCGCTGCATGATCACGCCTGGGAAGAATTCAAAGCAAAGATCTACGAGGCGCTTCCCAAATACGCGGAAACGGACCTGCTGGCCGAAGGTCCCAAGGCTCTGGATCTGATCTGGCCGGGGCTGTACTTGCTTTGGGAAACGTTCGGCTCTGTCCCCAATCTTTTAGTTCAGCCCTTGGTCCCATTCCAGTTCCATGTCGCTGCCTCGGCGACAGCGATGACCGAAGACGAATTCATTCGTTATGCAATCACTCAGGGCGAGATCCTGCGCCAAGGGATTCTGCAAGATCCCGGCGCGGATGTTGCTTTGGTCTCCTTGGCCGCTGACGCCAATCAGTGGGCGGCGCTGTATCTCGATTCCTTAAGATCCTCCGGTCAGCTGCATCGAATGGATCAGCTGTCCACGATTGATACCGTTTTGATCAGCCAAGTGGCGTCGCTTGCAGGGTTAGTGCTCAATGGCCCCGCGGGACAAACAGCAATCGCAAATGGCAATCCGGTGGATTTGTTTCAACAACTGCGGATGTGGTACGGGCATGACTCAGATCAGTTGGCGGAAACTCAATTGTCCGGTGACAGTTTCACAGCGGATTCGCTTGCGTTGCTAGCGATGCTGAAAAACCCCAACCCTGTTGCTATCGTACCGACGATCGACGACGTTGACCTGGGGCTGCAGTCACCGACGCACTTTCAAAGCACTCGCGTCTACGTGCCCTGGGTGCCGTTCCACCAACGCGACACTGGCATCCCCGCAGACTATCAAGTCAATGGCATCCTGACCAATGATCAGCAGCCGTTGTTCCCGCTTCATCCCCCCGTGGGTGAAACGCAATCGGATCGCGTTGCAACCGGCACGATCTCCCAGCAAGGACCGCTGGCGATTCAATCGTCCGGTTACCTGGCAGCGGATCAAGCGATTCCGATGGCGGTTCATTTTCAGAACACAACAAAGAACGGCCGGTATCTGAACGAGATTCGCCTGCACGTTCCACTGGATCCGCTGATCGATCCAACACGTTTCACGCTGGGCGAGATTCGGCTTGGGGATTTGCAACTGACCCTGCCAACAGGCCGACCACAGTATCAACGCGATTATGAACTCCAAGAACAATTGGGATTCAACATTCGATTAAGCGCTGGCATCGACGCGACTCACTCCACCGCGTCTTGGTTGATTCAAGCGATTGACCCTGCCACGGGCCAAGTCTTGACGGATCAACTGCGAGGACTGTTGCCACCGAATAACGCCAGGGGTGACGGTGCGGGCTATGTACGTTACCAAGTCCAGCCACTTCCCACGGCCAGCACTGGCAATTCGATTCGCTTGGGTGCCTCATGGCAATCCGATCTCACTGCACCGGATGCTGCCGAGCCATTGATCTACCAATTGGATGCGACACCGCCAGTGGCTTCTCTAACGGTCTCACAAACCGAGGAACGGTGGCAGGTTTCCTGGCTGGCTAACGAGGAGACCGAAGGGAGCGGGGTGCGGCACGTGTCACTTTATGTGTCCAAAGATGGAACCAACTACCAACTTTGGAAACGGCAGGAGGCTCAGCCCGAAGGCTCAAGCGTCTTCCAAGGGCTTCCAGGAGAAAACTATCAGTTCCTGGCACTGGCCACCGACTGGGCCGGCAATCAAGCCTCACCACCGCTTGGGGCGATCGTTCCCTTTGATGGCAGTGTTCACTCGGTGACCGGGCAGCCGGCCGCCGGTGGAACCAGCGTGCCACCGGTGATCCCACGGGCGGCCCGGACCACCAGCGCACCTCATCCATTACTGTCCGCAGCGGCTCAGCAAGTCGTCAGCGCGACGGAGGAGGATGGAGCCTCGCAACCCTCCTTTCAGTCCGCCGTCCAGCCTTTTCAATTGGAGCGCTTTGCGGGCAACTTTAGTGGCTTGCAAGATGCATCGGGCATTGGTCCGACTGCAATTGCCCAGTCACCCCAGGGCGACTGGTGGATTGTTGCCGGCAGTGGACGCAATCAACTGTATCGATTTGGTCAGCGCGGCGATCGACACGCCGGAGGCACCGCCGCAGCCCTGATTCACCAACTGCCCTACCCTGTTTATCAAATGCAGTTTGATGATGCTGGGCGTCTGTGGGCGACAACCGGTGGCGGCCCACTGCTGCTACTTGATCCAAGCGACGGATCCTTGATCGAGCAATATGGTGACGGACTGACCTTGGGACTAGCAATCGATCCAATTTCGCAGAATGTCTTCGTTGGCTCTCGATTCGGCGTCGAGCGTTTTGATCCTGAAAGTCACCAATTCACTCGATTCACACGCGATCAAAACTTGCGTTACGGCAGCTTGGCCTTTGACGAATCCGGGCGACTGCATGCGGTGGTTTGGCCCCAGCGTGATCGTGTGGTGCAGTTTTCGGAAACGGGACGAGCATCCACCGTCGCGGAGTTCAAGACGCCGATTGATTCCATCGCTTTTGGGCAACCGCAAACGGCTTTGTCAGGCCTCTTGTTTGTGTCTCATAACGGTGAACCGACGGACCAGGGCAGCCATCTCACGATGATTGACCCCGGCAGTGGGCAACGCGCAATCATCGCCCGTGGTGGCACGCGCGGCGATGTCGTGATGACAGGACGTGATGGCGCGATCTATGTCAGCCAGACGGACACCGTTGACCGGCTCAGCACGGTCAGCGTTCCACAGGTCGTCGCGACGCGTCCCGCACCGGGAACGATCGCCGCGCTTCCACTGGCAACGTTGCGCGTGACCTTCAGCCAACCGATGAACGAACACGCCCCTGATCATCCGGGATCAGTTCTTAATCCGGACAACTACCTTCTAAGTTACCGCAACGATCCGAGCGACACTTATCAACCCACCGATCAGGTCGAAATCAACACCATAATTTATGACGCGGATTCACGCACGGCGTTGGTTTCCGTTGCAGGCATGCAAATCGGTGACTATCAGTTGACGGTGGTCCCCAGCATCGAAAGCCGTGGCGGTTTCCCGCTGCCGACCGCCTATCAAGTTGCCTTCCAAACCGTCAGTGACTTTACGGCACAAGTTGAATGGGAAATAACCGGGACACGATACCACCGTTTGGAACAAACCGTTCGTTACGAGGTTCGATTCACCAATCGCACGCCATACGATCTCTTGCTACCGATGTCGCTGGGACTGAGTCCCAACAGTGCGTCATCGGACTCCGTCCCCTTGAATGCCGCGTGGTCGCCGCAATTGAACACCTGGCTCGTGGATCTTGCCCCCGCCTTACCCGAGACATTGAGCCTGCGTCCCGGTGAAAGCACCGATTCAGTGACCGTTGAATTGTCGCTTGATGAAGTCGGTTCGGCGGACTTCGTTCCAACTCTGTTTGCCAGCGCGACGGTCAACCAACCGCCGCAACTCCAGAAACCAAATCCCGCGTCAATCAATGCGGGAGCTTTATACCAACATCAACTCCAGGGGCAAGACCCCGACGGCAGTCAACTCTGGTTCCTGCTGGTCGATGGACCGGAGGGCATGCAACTTGATGAACAGACTGGCTTACTTTCCTGGCAGACCAACAGCGACTCCCCACAGCAGACCACCGTCGGGGTCATCGTGATCGATTCGCGGGGAGCGATCGCATCGACAGCGTTTGAACTGCAAGTGATTGGTGGAAATCGTCCTCCACGGTGGATTGATCCACCTAGCGATCTCACACTACGCGAAGACCAATCACTGGCGATTGCGTTGAATGCGTTAGATGTCGACGGCGATCCCATCGAGGTCTGGGCAGATCACCTGCCGCCGGGCATGTTTTTCGACCCCGATTCAAATCATCTGCTTTGGTCACCGACAGCGGACTCCGCAGGCCGCTACCGGGATGTCACTCTCTTCGCCAGCGATGGCAAGCAGACGACAACACACGCTTTTACGATTGACGTCATGGATCTCAATCAAGCACCTCTTGTCACACTCGTTGATTCCTTGACCGTCCGACAGGGAGACTTCGTGCTGCATCACGTTCAGGCAAGCGACCCCGACGGCGACACTTTATCCTTTACTTCGGAACACTTGCCAAGTGGCGCCACGCTAGATCATCAAACCGGTTTGTTGCAGTGGCGCGTTGGCTACGCTGCACCGTCGCAGTTGAGCATTCCCATTCAAGTTCATGCCGGCCAGCACTCCAGCGAATTGACGCTGCCGTTTGAAGTACTCAATGCCAACGGCATTCCGTTCTTTGAAAATCGACCGGTTCGTTACCTCCAGCAAGGCCAGTCGCTTGATGTCTCGATGCGCGCGATCGACCCCGATCATGACGGGGATCCTGTTGAACGCTTGCAGTATCAGGTCAGCAACTTGCCAGCCGGTGCGACGTTCGATTTCCAAACGGCACAGCTTCAATGGACACCAGATCATCATCAATCGGGACGCTTTGAAATTGAAGTCACCGCCATCGACGATGGCGATGGAACAGAACAACTCCATTCGGCCTCAACAACCTTGGTGGTCGAAGTCCAGCCGATCAACCTGGCTCCTGTGATCGAGCCGATTGATGCGATTCAAATCACGCGAGACCAAACGCTACAGGTCCCTGTGACAGCCGCCGACCCCGAAGGCAATCCAGTCTCACTGCAACTCAACCGTTGGGCCGACCATGCTGCGTTGCCATCGTTCATTCGTTTCAGCGACCATCAGGACGGAACCGGAACGATCGAGCTTCAACCAACGGTGGGCGACCGGGGAAGCTACACGTTCAGCCTGGTTGCCACGGATGACGGCGACGGCGAGGGAGCGAACTTCATCGCTCAGTCACGCTATGACTTCTCGGTGGTCGTGTTAAGCGAAAATGAGCCGCCAACGATCGAGCCCATTCCCGACACCGTTGCCCTAGTCGACACGCGCGTCCAAGTACCTCTCCAGGTTTTCGATGCCGATCAAGAGCCACTGTCGGTCACTTTTTCGGGACTACCCGATCGAGCAGTGCTGTTGGCAGGACCGGTTTACGGGCAGTACTTATTGAAGTTCGATCCCGGCACAGCAGACGTTGGACGTTACCAGGTCACCGTCACGGCAAGGGACTCTGGCAACGGAGAGACCAATCGTTCCTTGTCGACCACAACACCATTTGACTTGATCGTTCGTCAACAGAACTCGCCGCCGCAGGTGAACAGCGTGGAATTGCTTGATCGCTCTGCAGGGCAGTTGCAACATGCTGATATGGAAACCGCCTCGGTTCAAGTCAGTGAGGGTCAAGAATTGGCGATGCAGTGGCAGACCTCGGACCCGGAGGATGACGCCTTGCATTGGACCAGCACCGCCTTGCCGCTAGGCGCTCGCCTGGATTCTGTGACGGGACAGCTGTTTTGGACGCCAGCTCATGACCAAGCGGGCACACACACCATTGGCCTGCATGTCAGTGATGGAGCCTCGGCACAGTCATTTCAATTGACGATTGATGTCGCGAACACGAATCGAGCGCCCTTGATCTCTAATCCCTTGCCACAGTTTGGGCGTGAAGGATCGCCCCTTGAATTCAGAGTGTTTGGGGCGGACCCCGATGCAGACTCGGCGACTTGGTCGGTGGCCAACTTACCCCGAGGCGCCAGCTTCGATCCCAGTCGCGGCCGAGTTCGCTGGCTGCCCGACTTCGATCAGGCCGGACGGTATTCCATTGACCTCATGCTGACAGATGCTCAGGGCGCGGCCCAGCAGGTCACGGTTCCAATGATCATCTCAGATTTCAATCGAAACCCTCAGATTGCAGATGCAGTGTCCCAAGCATTGGTCGGCCAGCCATTCGAATATCAAGTTCAGGCTGATGACTTGGACAGGGATGACGACTTGGTGTACACGGTCGCAAACCTGCCGGAGGGCGCGACGTTCGATGAACAACGGCCTGTCATTCGCTGGTCCCCCAGTCCCGGCCAACTGGGTGTGCATGTGATCGACTTATTGGTTGACGATGGCGTGGCTATCTCGCGAGGCACGCTGCAAGTCCACGTGACTGCGATCGCCAGTCAGCCAATCATTGAAATCGTGACCACGCCGCTGCAAGCAGCCACACCCGGCCAATCGATCCGTGTCCAAGTGATAGCCAGCGGAATCGCAGCGATCGTGCAGCGTTCACTGGTGGCCAATGAACAACCCGTCACGCTGGATGCAAACGGCGTCGGTTCTCTAGAGATGCCCGCTGATCAGTCGCTCCA
This sequence comes from Stieleria bergensis, assembly GCA_007745635.1. GTDB lineage: Bacteria > Planctomycetota > Planctomycetia > Pirellulales > Pirellulaceae > Stieleria > Stieleria bergensis. The sequence continues at coordinate 644,193 of CP036272.1, read as the reverse complement.
CCTGACAGCTACGGCCCATGATGCCGATGGTTTCATCGGCACCCAATCACGCGAACTCAAGCCACGAAGCGGCCCTGTCAATCAGCCAATGCAGATCGCCTGGTCCAACCTTGACGATGCGTTGATCACCGAGCCTAGAGAGATCCGAGCGAGCATTGTTGCACCCAACTTGCTGAACTGGACTCTGGAACTGGTCGCAACGGACAGCCAGTCAGCACGCTTGTTGAATCAAGACGACATCGTTGGTCACGAGAGTTTGTTGACCACCCTGGACCCCCGACGGTTTGCCAATGGACACTATCGCTTGCGACTCACGACGACCGATCTGTCAGGAAACATTGCCTCGATCGAACAGCCGATCGAGATCCTGACCAGCGACAAAACACAGGGCTTTCAGCGTGTGGACGTTGATGCGGTGCTGGAGGTGAACGACAAACCCTTTGCACTGCAGCGCAGATACGATGCACTGACAGATCAATGGCAATTCACCTGGGATGACTACCACGTTCAATACCCTGTCCCAGTGACTGGAAGCGACGAAGGCGGCTACCCCGTCCGGCAAGGCATCCGGTGGGGACAGCGTGTGTACCTAACGCTCAAGGAGGGACGCCGCGTCGCGTTCCGCTTCGAACCGCTCGCGATTGAGGCGCCAGCATCCACCGGTGGCCCACAGTACTTTGAACCACATTGGGTTAGCCAGGACGGCGTCAATGTTCAGCTACGATCGCCCAGTCAACGCTTGATTCGTGGTGGCGACACGTTCTACGATGCAATCAACGGTGTTCCCTACCATCCAGGCGCGGTCCAACAAGATGATTCAGAATCCGCTGCGGAGGCCTTGTCGATTCATTATGCCGATGGCGTGATCGACCACCTGAACGGACAAGGGAAGTTTCTTCAACGCCGAGTGCTTGACCAAACGGTCGTGAAAAACAGTGACAGTGGACTGCGATTCGGCGATGGCACGTTTGTTCCGATCGTGCGTGACAAACAGGGACGCCCAACCGCCATCCGCTTGCCTGATGCTGAATTGCAATATGAATCTGATCACCAGAATCGTCTTGTCGCTGTCTACCGGGTCGAAGCGGATGATGATTCAGCGCCGCTGCGATTGCATGCGTACGGTTATCTTCCGCTGGTGGACGATCCCACCCTCAACGTGCTAAAGGTTGCAACAGATTCCAACGGTGGTGGAACACATTACCCATCTCAGCGTCCCATTCGGCAGGACTTGGGCGGCACGGTGGAATTTGCGGGATTCGAACAAACCGGTCGCTTGTCCCCCCAGCAAATCGAGTCCTTTGCCTTCCGAATTGATCCCGTCCAATTGCAGCAGACCGCTCATCAACAAGTCTGGCTAAGAGTGCACCTAGAGGGCAACGGGCGACACTTTTCGCCCGCCGTGCCGCAGATCGATGGCTTGCAACCGCTCGCCATTGGCAGTCACGGCGACGGGGTTTCGGCGGTGTATGCTGTCCACCAGGCCGGACTCTACGCTCTGAACATCGGTGCATCTGAGATGCTGGCCGCCAGTGACTATCGCTTGACGATCGACCTGATCGGCGACATCAACGGCGATGGAGCAGTCTCGGGCTACGACAGTCAGCAATTTTGGGATCACAGCGGAGCAACGTTTGGCCAATTGAACTACAACCGCCGCGCTGACTTCAACGTCGACGGAGTGATCGATCGGCAAGATCGCCAATGGCTGGGAGTGAATTTTGGCATCCGTCGCAGCCAGCAAAGTCCGGTCTCACATCGCGGATTCTTTTTTGATCCGGATCGGCAGATCGTGGGGGCCAATCTCCTGGCGACAACCGGCGAACCGGAGTCCGCAGTCAAAGCACCAGCGACTGAAATTGAGCGACCGTTCTCGCTCTCCACAGCGTCCATCTCCAGCGTCACCGTCAATCCACCGTCCAGTTCACCGGGGCCCCTCGCGCACTCGTTGGTCATCCTGGATGATGCGATCATTGGGATCCGCAATGGTGATTTCGACACCGTTTCGGGTTGGTCCCCGAGTGGCCATGCCGTGATTGAATCAGGGCAAGCGAAGATCCACGAATCGCCTGGTTCACGAAGTTCATTACGACAAGGGTTCTATGTTCCGCAAACAGCAACCGTCTTGGAATTCAATCTCCAGGGACTGCAACTCAATGCGACAGAAGATCGAGCTCCTGATGCGTTTGAAGTCGCACTCTTAGACGCTCAGACGCTGCAACCCTTGGTTCCAGCGTTGACGCAACATGACAGCGACGCGTTGCTAAGCTTTGCCGCGGATGGAACGGCGATGACGGCAAACGGTGTCACCATGGTGGATGTCACACCAGCGCGACCGAGCAATGACCTCGGTGGTCAGTGGACGAACGGTCAGATGCATGTGCAAATCGATTTATCCACCGTCACCACTGGCTCATTGGCGATCCTGTCCTTTGATCTCATCGGCCAAGGACACGCGGACAGTACCGTGATCGTGGACACGCTCAACTTGCGAGGCAACACGTTGACGCCACCCTGGACTGCGGGCGACCAGGCGGTGATGCTAGAAGATCAATCAACGACCTTGGATCTGTTGATGAATGATCAAGAACAACTGAACCCTAACAGCCTTGTGATCGTTTCCGCACCCAACCATGGGACGCTGCAAATCGACGATGAAACGGGCCATGTGACCTATACCCCGATGCCCGATTACTCGGGCGACGACTTCTTCACGTACACCGCGTCGGACCATCGAGGGCTTCAAAGCGAAGAAACGCTGGTATCGCTACAGATTTTGCCGGTCACAGATGCTCCAATCCTGGTAGCGAATCCACTTTCTGGCGACCAGGAACAAACCCTGGCGATGATCATTGACGCCCAATCTACCGATCTCGATGGCAGTGAAATGCTGCTGATTGAAATCGATTCGTTACCTGTCGGAGCGATGCTAAGCGCCGGCCAGCGCCAGCAGGATGGTCGTTGGCGATTGACTGCCGACCAGTTGCAGAACTTGCAATTGATTCCATCGGTGGGCTGGAGCGGCCAAGATCAAGTGATGGTGACTGCGATCGCCCAAGATGGTTCCGCCGATCCGATCGGTAAAACCGTCACGGTGCAGGTTGATGTCAGTCACACCATCGCCCAGCCCGTTTCCCTCATGGATTTCCAAATCAATCGCGGCCACCTCCAACGATCATCGATTGATGAGCTGAGCGTCACCTTCAACCAAGACGTTTGGTTCTCGGACGTTGCTGCCGATGTTCAAGTGGTCGATGCGCTGGGGCATCCCATCGTCATCCCACCGGATCGCTACCAGTACGATGCTGATTCAGCGACGTTACAGATCCATGTTTCTGGGCTCATCCACAAAGATGATCAATACTATTTAACGCTGCGGACCACGGGAATTGCCAGCGCTGCCAATCGCAGACAGACGATGGGAATGGATGCCGACTCCACGTCACCCTTCGCCAGCCTCCCTTTCCATCGTTTGCTGGCAGATGTCAACGGTGACAGTCAGGTCTTGCACGACGACTGGCTGACCATTCGCCAAAGTCTTAACACGCTGCAAGGCAACGAACACTACGTTGCCCATCACGACTTGGATTCTGATGGACGCGTTGACCGCTATGACTTCACCATTTGGACCAATTTGCAAAACAAGTTTGTCGATCAGTATGCACCGCGTGTGACAGCAGGACTGACGCTGCCCAACTTTGAACCATCGTTTTCACAGACGTTTCGTCGCGATGCATTGCTGACCGTCTTTGTCCATGACTACAGCGAGATCAGCTCGTTAAACGTCTCTGTCAATGGGCTCAACGCGCAGGACTGGATCGAGAGCCTATCGACTGAGAACAGTCTGCAACTCTCGCTAGAGGAGTTGTTGACCGCCAATCAGTTGCCCATCACAGACCAAGCTTACTGGATTGGAATCATCGCTGAAGATCGCTTTGGCAACCACAGTCCACAGGTCGTCATTGATTTTGACATGGATGAGACAGCGCCGCTGGCACCGTTACCACCCACCTTGGCTGGCAATCCAAACGCTGCCGACACCCTCACCCTTCGCACAGGCGACTTTCAAATCCAAGGACAGGTCGATCACGATGTCGCGATGCGTTTGTTTCAAAATGGACAACCGATTGCAGTCGCTGCTGGACCGACAAGCACCTTTCCCTTGCAACTGGATAGTTTAGGCGATGGTGACTATCAGTTTCAGATTCAAGCGATCGATCTGGCTGGCAATCACAGTCCATTGTCGCCACCACTGACGGTCTTGATTGACAGCACGGCCCCAGTCATTGAGTCAATTGACCTAAGCGCCGCAACCGACACGGGTGTTCGCCACGATCGCATGACGGAGACCGGCGAGATTGTCTTGCAGGGGCAGACCGAACCGGGAGCCCTCGTCGAAATCCTGGGATTGCCTGGAACCTGGGTTGCCGATCCAAACGGACACTTCGAACTCACCGGGATTCCGCTGAACTTTGGAATCAATCACGTCGAACTGTCGGTGCGTGATGCGTTCAACAACCAAAGCCACTCGACATTGGCCATCGTTCGCATGCGTCCCGAATCCGCTGCTCCTGAGTTGGCCGTCAGACTGGCAAATGATAACGGTCGATACACAGGCGATGGGCTAACAAATGATCTGGCCATCACGGGAAGTTGGCTTGACGAAAGCCCGTTGGCTCACTTGTACATCCGTGCCACCGTGAACGATGAACTTGGCGTCGTGTCTGAATTCGATGCAGTGGATTTGGTCACTGCACCGACCGTGGGCACAGAACTCGCCCAAGGCGTCATTCAGCTAACAACCAGTGAACTCGAAACGGTCCTCGGAGCACAACTGCCCGACGGGCATTATGAATTAGAGTTCCAAGCGATCGATGAATACGAGAATCGTTCGGCAACGTCGACCATTAGAGTGCAACTCGATCGCAGCGCGATTTCAGCGCAAACCGCTCCCGATTTGGTTCCCGCCAGCGATACCGGCATCCATGACAATGATGATTTAACAAAGTCATCGTCACTGACCTTTGCCATCCCGTTTCGTGAACCTGGACAAGTCGTGGTCTGGGTGAATGACATTGAACACGGTCGCTACCAAGTCTCGGGCAACGTCTCGGGAGACCAAACGAATCACGTCACGATTGATGGTTTGAACGAGGGCTCGCATCTCGTTCGCTATCACTGGATCGATGCCGCAGGAAATGTGGGACAGAAAAGCCCACCACTGTCGGTAACGATCGATGCCACGGCACCGTTGATTCCCGAGATAGATCTATCCCAAGTCAATGCAGACCGTGGCCGCCTGACGGGGCAAATCCCGCAGGGGCAATCGACGACGGGGCAACGGGCCATGCTGTTCGGTGGCGATGGGCGACAGATTCCACTCGACGAAACCCTTGCCAACGCAGACGGCCATTTTCAGTTTGACGACCTCCTGCTACGCGAGGGCTCCAATCCATTTCGCGTCACGGTCGTTGATGATGCTGGAAATCACGCCACGGTGAACACCGAACTGCATGTGTCTGTCCCCGATGTTAGCCCGCCAGACATTTCGATTGAATTAGCCGATGACACAGGTTTCGACTCCACCGACTTGATCACTCGCGACGCGACGGTTGTCGCCACGATCCTTGATGCAAGCCAGTTAGCCGCAGTCGAAATCCAGGTCAACGACGGCGTCTGGGTGCACGCGTTGGGGTTGCTTGTCGGCAACCAACTGCAATTTGATCCACGTCAGTTTGAAACGTCATCGCTACAGCCAATGGCTGATGGCGTGATCAGCGTTGCCGTTCGCGCAGTGGATCAAATCGGCAACCGTGCTCAGGCGGTGCCGTTCCAATTCACCCTTGATCAACTTGCACCATCTGTTCCAAGTTCACTGGAATTGAATGCCATCGATGACTCAGCATTGGTTGGCGACCTGATTACCAACCAACAAACCGTCATGCTACAGACGGGACTGAATCATGAAGCGTCCAGTCGGGTGAGTTTATTCGCTGATGGCCGACTGGTGGATTCGCAGGCGGCGGATTCGAGCATCGGATTCCTGGCCGATCTGACTCCGGGGTCTCAGCGATTCGTGGCACAGGCTGTTGATCTCGCCGGAAACACGAGCCCCTACACTGCCCCGTTATTCCTAACGCTCGATCAAACCATCAATCAGCCCATCCTGTCATTACCCCGCCAGCACCAACGACCTGACCTCGGCAGTCGCTGGCACACCGCGCGATCAACCGTGCAACTGCAAGCGACAGCGGACGCAGACGTCACGGTTGAAGTCTACCGCGATCAACAACTGCTTTCTTTCAACCGGGCCAATCAGCAAGGACATCTTGCCATCGGCGAAATTTCGTTGTTGCCAGGGCTGAACGCGTTACACGTGGTTGCCAGGGATGTTGCGGGCAATGAAATCCACTCGGACATTTCGATTCACTTCATCGATGAGACGGCCCCTGATCTGCGACTCTCGTTAAACCACGACAGTGGTCGCCATTCGAATGACGGCTTAACAAACGATCCGAGCTTGCGTCTGGAAGTCAACGACGACTCACCACTGGTTGCCGTACAGATTAGCCTCAATGGCTCCAGCGAACACTCTGTCTTTGCAGATCTAGAAGACGGAGTGATCAGCCTTGAAGAAACAGTGCTGGCCGACGCACTGGAAACTTCACCGGATACTGCCTTGGCCGACGGTCGCTACATCGTTCAGGCCACAGCGATTGATCTCTACGGGAATGAACGCATCAATGAACTGGTGTTTGACCTGGATCGCACGGCGCCATCGGTTGACTCGATTGCCGACCTTCTGTCCAGCGATGACTGGGGCGTCAGTGCAACGGACAATCTGACGGGCAGTGTTCGCCCAACGGTGCGACTGTTTGCTCAGCGTGGTGCACTGGTCACCTTTCATCTTGATGGCAACGCTGTCTCGGAGGTGTATTCGACGGGAGTGGCCCAGCAAACGTTGGGACCGCTGGCGGATGGAGTCCACTCAATCACAGCCACCATCGAAGACCCAGCTGGAAATCGTTCTCAGGAGACGCCCCCGCTCCTGCTGTCGATCGATTCGCGGGTTCCTGGCCAACAGGAACTTGAATTAGCAGAATCAGATCGCTCAGCCAGCAATCCGCACCACACGCCTTTGTCCGACGTGATGATTGACGTGACTGGCGAACCTGATCTGACACTCACGCTCTCGGGCACCGACGTGATGATTCAGACCGACGATCAGGGACGGGCGCGGATCCCTGTGACTCTCAATGCCGGCCAGAACCTGATTGAGGTAACGGCCGAAACCGCATCGGGCGTGACTCGTCGCGAACAGCTTTTGATCACGCATGGGCCGCTCCTGCCACCAACTTTCGAGCTTCAACAATCCGGTGGTGGAGCCTGGTTGGCACCTGCCGTTCAAGGCGTCGTCTTGTCAGATCGCGAACTCGTCATCGCGCAGGTGAGCGCGGATCCGGGCTTCAACGATCGTGTGTTTGACCTCCTGCCAAGTCTGCACAGCGGCCAGTTTGAACTCTCGTCGAATCAGGTCGAATCCATTCTGGGCGCGCCGGCCGCTGGCCAGCCACAAACGCTGTACTTTCAGGCGGCGGACATCGATGGTCGGCAAAGCCAAGTCATTGAACTGAACTGGGACACAGCCTCCCAGCATGCCGGTCAATTGCACTCTCAAGTTCAGGCCATTGGTCAACAGTCCCTGTACACCTTTGTTCTCTCCCCCGCCATCTCGGGACACGCGTCCATCGATCAGATCCAGCTTCCATTGCCAGCAGACCTGGATTTGGAATTCAGCGAGGTTCCAAGTTGGTGGTCAATTGAGCGACAAGCTGATTCGCTGTTGATCGAATCCTCGGATCATCGGCTTGGATTGGCCGACGGTCAGGTCCGCCGGTGGACCCTGCAAACGTCAGCGCCCCCGACAACAGGCGTTGCGGAGTTGATCATGGATGATGATCTCACGGAACAGCGCCGGACCGTTCTGTCTTCTCTCTGGTTGCCGGATCCCTTGTGGATGACGGATCCCCAGCATTCTGTGGCAAAGAATGACTTCGTTCGCCTGACGGCCAATCAGGCTTCAAGTTGGATTCAGACCGCCGGCGTGCTGGACAACGATTTGATCGATCGATCGGCTCCCGACGAATTTTCGCTGTTAGAAAGCACTGGCCAAACCACATGGGGAGCCAGTGTCGATGTCCAGAGCGACGGAACCTGGGTCTTGCACAGCCATGGTGTTTACGATCGCTTGGCGGCCGGGGAAAGCATTGTAGACTCGTTCACCTACACGCTGACAACGGCACCTGATCTACAGCACACAGCAACAGTGTTCTTGACCATCGCTGGTGTCAATGATGAACCCTTGGCCAACGACGACTGGGCCAACGACGACTGGGCCAACGACGACTGGGCCAACGACGACTGGGCCAACGACGACTGGGCCAACGACGACTGGGCCAACGACGACTGGGCTGCTGCCCCACAACGACTGGCAACCCGAGCGAATCAGTCCTTGGTGATCCCCGAATCATCACTGCTGAAAAACGACCAAGACATTGATCGAAACGATACCCTTGCCATTGAAGCGATTCAATGGCGGTCGATGCTAGGGGCGACCATCACCTTTGATGGCAGCCATTGGATCTATGATCCTTCAGACGTTACGGTGCTGCAGAACTTGCCAGCGGGCGAAACCCAAGTTGACGAGATTCGGTATCGCCTCTCGGATCGCGCCAGTGACCGCAGAACCGTCGAGCAACTGCCAGAGAGTGCCCGCGTTGCGGTTGCACAAATCATTGTCGGCTCCAGCCTGAATCAAGCCCCCATCCTGAACAACGTGACGCTGAGATATTGGCAATCCGGGCAACCCGTGGCGACAGAGGCTCCGAACCTCTTAGACGCTGCGGTTGATCCCGATGGATGGGCCGCCAACGCCGCGTTGACCGCCGAAGCAAGAACGGTTCAAACCGCGAGGGGTGCTGCGGTTCACGTTCAAGCAGATGGCACCCTAACCGTCGACGCAACTTCCAGTCCAGAAATTCGCTCGCTGAGCGATGGCCAGACCATGCAGGACAGTTTCCTGGCCAGAGTACACGACGGGCAAGACGATTCAACGGAAACCACGGTTCACGTGGTTTGGCAGGGCCAGAACGATGCTCCGCAGATCATTCACGATGCTTACCCTGCCATCCTGGCGACGGGTTCCTTGGTGATTGACTCGGCCCAGGGCGTGCTGGCGAACGATCTCGATTGGGATGGCGACACGTTGCGTGTCGATCCCAGTCGCACCGCGTTACAAACCGAACAAGGCGGCACCGTTGCGCTTCGTCCAGACGGAGGTTTTGACTACCAACCGGGCGCTGCGTTTCAACACCTCCGCGCCGGCCAACTGGCGACCGATCGCTTTGTCTACTGGGCCAGTGACCTGCACTCCAATGCGCGTTCAGCCACCGTCACACTGCAGGTGATCGGTGTCGATGATGCGCCCGTCGCAGGTGACGATGGCATCGAACGCGGGTACTGGGCCGTGGCTTCTCAAGTCCTGGAGATACCTGCTCAGCAAGGTCTACTGATCAATGACGTTGACCCAGATGACGGCCAGCAAGATTCAATGCAGGCGGTGTTTGATGGCGTCAGCCAATATGGCGCTCGGGTCACGGTTCATCCCGACGGAAGCTTTCGATACGACCCAACCAACAGCGAAACCATTGCCCAATTTCAAGCACAGGGAATCGATGTCATTGATCGATTTGTCTACTCGCTAGAAACCAGCCTGGCCTCAGCACCGGTTGGCATGCAAGCACCGTTTGACATACAAGCACCAGTTGACATACAAGCGCAGGCCGCATTGACTGACGGCTCCGCACCAGTCGAATCGGTAGGCAGCAATCAAGCGGACAGCAGTGGTGTTGTACAGATCGTCTTGCGAAGCAACCCCAGCGGATACGCGTTTGAGTTAGTGGCATCGGGATACGAGCAGATTGGCGCCGGAGTTTCGATCAATAACCATGGGAACATTGGATACCGTGTCACGCAGGCACAGCGTGACAACTTGTATGTCTGGTCAGAGGACAGTGGTTCGGTGGCGTTGGTTCCAGAGCGATTTGCGTTTGGGACATCAGAGGTCTCGCCACCGCCGCGCGATGACTACAGTGTTTCGCCAATGGCTCGTTTCAGTGACAAGGTCCAACTGAACGATGCCAATCAGTTGCTTGCCCAGCGGCACATGAACACCAAAGCCGTCACAGGCTTGTTTGCCATGGGCACTCCTGTTTTAGACGAGGTTGATCTTGCCCTTAGCTATGCGGAACTGTGGAACGCGGAGCCAGCCTTAACCAGTGAAGGACAGGAATCGTTTGTGGCCCCGTATCAAGTCGCGGTCGGCGATTCAGGGATGGCGGCGGCGGGCCTACGGTGGGGTGATCCCAAGTGGGCGGACATGATGGCATTGACCACAGCGGGAGTTCTGCCCGGTGCCGTTGGCGCTTCGTTGACGTTGTCTTGGACGATGGTCCCACGGATCTGGACCTACGATCCCGTTTGGGCAAGTGCCTTTTACACCCCCGTCGATCCCGTTTGGAACGCTCTGCTGGAACCGGGTGAATATGATCTCGATCGCATTCGAACCGCCGCGTTGGCAACATCGTTGATCCCCATTTTTGCCGATCGATTGTATGTCACTCCGTTCGATGTCATCCATCCAGAATCGATCTCCGTCAATAACCTTGGGCAAAGTGTCTTTGTTGCGCAAACCAATGACTCGGAAACCGACGCAGGCTTGCAGTTAGTTACCTTCAGCCAAGATCGACAGTTTCCTTTCGCCAGCTTTCCGATTGATCGTCCGGTCAGTCGTTTGCAGATCTCGGATTCAGGCTGGAGTGTCTTTGTCAGCGATGGACAAGCCTATCGAATGGACATCGACGGAAATGTCTTTGACCTTGGCATGTCACCGCTTCATGGTCAACTGGCCATTAGTGATCACGGGTACATTGCCACCGTCGCGGACGGGCCGCGCGGGGTCGGCGTGTACGCCATTGATCCCGAATCAGGCCACTGGACAAAGGTCGCAGGAGTTTCGAACGACCCCATTGTCGACGCCAACGAAGTCTCCATCGATGGGATTGGGATCGGCGCGATCAAAGACTTTCTGCCCGGCCCCTTGGGGATCAATGGCTTACAAGGAATCAGTCCGGCGCCGTCGCCAAGCGGTTCCACATCAAACGGTGAAGCTCCCTCAGAGCCGCATGAACAGGACTCGGACGAAGATCTGGAAACGGGACTTGCGGGAATCATCGGCAGTGATGCTGAAACACCAGACGGCACACCGTTTTTAACCATTACGTTCATGGCCGAGGATCAAGATGGCAACCAGGGACTGCATTCGACGCGTTTCTATTTTCCGTCCAACGACGATTCATCGGCCGACGGTGTGTTGCCAGAGAGCCATTACCTTGGACATTCCAAGATCGTTGATCTTGGAGAGATTCTGCCGGGGATTGGGGCGATTGACTCGATCGACAGCTTTGACGTGGTCAACAATAGCGGGCAAGTCGCGTTCGTCTCTTCGGATCGCATCATTCGGGGCACAGCACCGATTTACGCCACCGGCGACGTGATCTATTCCCTGGAGGGGCGTCCACTAAGCGAAAACCGCAGTGCCCAACGCGCCGGTTCTGCGGCGGTCGCCTCCTTTGTTGCCGGGAACCCAGATGCGTCTGCGTCACAGTTTGAAGCCAGAATTGATTTTGGCGACGGCAATGAAGCAATCGGACGCGTCATTCCAAAACGTGACAGCGCTGGCAATTCCATTCCGCTGACCTTCGAAGTTGTCACAGATCATCAGTATCAACGCGAAGGCCCGTATGCGATCACAGTCCAGATCACCGACAACAAGTATCGCACCGGTGGCGTGGCTGTCTCTCTGGCCAACGTGGTCAATGTTGCCAACGAAGAGGACATCGAACGATTACTGCTGGATGAACTCGATGGAACCCAGTCTCCACCCCTGGTGAAAAGCTATGCATCACCGCAGGCTCCCGCAGCGATCGGCGAACCTGACGCTAATCTCATCATTGACTTATCTGCACCGCGCCAAAGCGATGCTGTGGATCTACAATCCACGACCGCCCCAACCTCACTGGGCCTACGCACCGTGGCCGTCGTCGATCGGGCAAGTGGAACCTACGAAGTGCTGTCTCGTGGCACGGCAGCGTTCGCTTATTCGTTTGCACTTCAACAAGCTGGCAACGATGGAAGCGGCACTCCTGACCGGCGTGACGAAGCCGACGGCACATCGATCAATGTTCGCAAGGTGCTGGCGTTTGGCAGCCTAGACGCAGTCAATTTCTCTCCCGATCGCTTTACCGTGCAGGGCTATCAAACCGCGTTTGATGGACAGATTTCCATTGACTCGGCCATCAAGATCGACTCAGCAGGGCAACAAGCAACGATGCACAGCTCGCTGGCACGCTCGTTTATCGATGAAAAGAACGCGGGCACGGCAGGATTTGACTGGCAGCTCACCTCCAGTGACACACAGGTCTATCAGACGTCTGGAACCAATCTGTTTTCACCTCAATTAGAAGGCCAAATCGAATCACTAATCGCAGGGGCCAATCTCACTGACTTAGGAGACTTCTTTCGATCAGGACAACAAAGCACTGAGCAAACACTGCGTGAATGGAGCGATGATGGCGAACAGATTCATCGTGACTGGGCGATCAACAGCGTCAGTGAATCCTTTCTACAAGGCGGCAACGCGATCCATCGCTTCGAAGAACAACGCCATCTTCAGTCTGACCGTCATTCGTATGGAACGATCCAATCCACTGGAGACTACGAACTTACGATCGACACCGACAGCACATCCGAATTGGTCAATCGCATCGACGTTCACGGGCCAATGCAAACCGTTTCAAGCGGAATCGATACCGTTGATGACCAACTCCACAAAACCTTTGATGCCCAGTCTCAAACCTTCTTCGTGGAGCAATCCACCAGCAGTCAGTCCGATCAATCGAGCCATCGTGTTAACCAAGGCCAGCATTCACAGACCACGACATCGGCGTTCCAGCAAACCACTCGCACAGGCGGTACTCTGAATGACTCTGACGCGAGCTTCACCGACGGAGAATACTACTTCACCGTTGATGGGCAGTCGGATGTCATTGTTGAAACGCAAATCCTGCACGACGCTGACACCGAATTTGCGAAAGAATCGAAGGTCGACACCACGACGACATGGGATGAAAAACAAACCGGCGGTTTCTTTGCAGGCGATTCGCTAACCGTTCGCCAAACAGAGTTGCGACAAGTGGAATCAACGCAATCACAGATTGCTGGCCAGCAAGACAACGTGTCATCGATCGTCACCGGCCAACAAACCACCAGACACTCACGCGATCGAATGACAGGTGTCTTTGACATCATTGACACACAAACCAGCACTTCAGAGACGAACACGCAATCAGCCTATGGGCAAGGCCAATCAGAATCCACAACGTCCAGCCACGTGGAATCAACTCACCAATCTTCCGGGAACGATCGCACCGGAACGTTCGAGTTCCAACGCTACTCGCAAAGCACCATCGATGTTCAGCAGTTCGACATTGGCTCGATCTTCGTACTCGGCAGCCGGCAACAGAACGGTCGCACGATCACTTCCAAGCAAACCGAAGTCACTGGCCACGGTGACGTGCGACTTGGAGTCACGCATCGGCGAACGGCCGAATCTGGCCACGGCAAGACCTCGCAGCGTGTCGCTCAACAAGCGACAGTTGCCGACTCACTGACCACGTTTTCATTTGACTCCAGTGCTAACGCAATCCTGTACGCCCACTCGGGTGATCTGATTGAAACGGCGATGCGATCCGAGCAGTCCTCTACAGAACAAAACGAACAGCAGGGCAACACGGTCTCCACATCCCAGTCAACCGTGTCCGCCCTGACCTCTTCCAACACGGAAGCCAATCGATTCACCGGTGAATCAGTTCAGCAAGTCGATCTTGAAACAGAAACATCCATCGAACAGCAAACCAAATTGGCCGATCGCCAAACCCTGCTCTGGACGACCACCACTGCAACGCAACAGACCGAGCGCAGCGACAATCAGTTCACCGGCATCAGCCATTCCACCGAAAGCTCGTCTAGCCAACAAGTGACCACGCAAACCACTGAGAACCAATCACAAACTCAAACCATCCATACCATCACCGATTCAAGCAGCACCGGCAGCGCGTACAGCGACGCAGTCACCAAACATTCCTCACAACGATCGGAAACCATCCAGGACTCTCAGCAAATCAGCCTCTCCTACAGCGGTGGTTTGCCCAGCGATCCACAGCAACCATCGCCGGTTGACTTGACGCCTCTGCAGGACGTGATTGAAACCGCTTCGTTCGAAAGCTTGGTCATTGCCGACGGGCACATGTTGCCACAGGACCGACAACAAATCACGGGGACGCGAACTCGCACGACTCAAAATGATTTCCGCTATCGGGATCAGATCTCCGGCCGAGCCAGCAGCGAAACGCAACGCAACATGTCGTCTGAAACCATCGATCAAGTGCAACACTTCGACATGACGCTGACGTCATCAAGTGCCAGTCAAGCAACATCCAATGTGCAGCGTCAGGATGACCTAACCGACGGAAGCTTTTATGCGAGCACGGTGCGGTCGACAACCCTGAACACTGAAAGCCAGTCCAGCCAGCACCCTCAACAGCGGACCAGCGACCTGAAAATCGAATCCTACGAGCGAGAGGTTGAACGTGGAGATCGCCACACCGCGATCAGCGAGATCACGCTGACCGGTGAAGAAACCACCGCGGAGGCCACCCGAACGGTAAACCAAGGGCGTGTGATGGAAACAACCTCAAGCATGGAAATCGATCGCTTCACCGAAAGCGTCATCAATGCAGCCAGTGGGGACCAGCAAAGCACAACCGAAATCCGCCAGTTGGTTCAGACTGACACGGATTCCAGCAATCAAGGCATTGTCGCCGAAACGAACGTGCAACTTTCCGTGCAAACGGACCAAACGCGGACCGCCAACGCGTTCGATGGAAGCTATCACCAGCGCAGCACAACAACGTCAGACGAAGACAAATCCGAATCCCAGTGGCAGGGAACCCAAACAACTCACCTACAGCAGACGACTTCAGTGTCCGGCCGCACCAATACAACGGGAAATACGGCAACGGGTACGTTCTCTAGCGAAGAGACCGTCGAACAAACGATCGCGACCCAGTCAAACTCACAGCAGTTGACGCAAAACATCGAATCAAGCCAGCACGGCACGGTGCGCACAACGACCAACCGCAGCGGCAATGCGGTCACGGGCGACTTCGATGAACAATGGCAATCCGATGTGACAACGACTGTTGATCAAACCGCCGGCAATCTGCCCCGCACCTCCCATACCACCACTCAATCGAATGCGGACTCGACCGGCAACTCCTCTGGAAATCAAATCACCGGTCAATACAACCGATCCGAGTCCGAGCAATCAACCACCGTCATTGAAGAACATCTACAAAACGGCCCACTGTCTGTCAGCACAACGATCGACGTCAAAACCACGACGGAGACCGAACAGATTGGCAACTCCGTTTTAGGAACCGCTGAATCCGAACGGACTTCAACCGCACAATCCAACCAACAGGAACTCAGCCAAAATGGGTCACAGTTCATCGAGATGCAATTGTCTGTTGACACCACCAGCATCGAACGTCAACAAACAAATGCAGTGACAGGGCATCAAACTCGCCAGGAATCCGTCGCAACCAGCGTGAAACGCAACTCGGATTCGACCAACCAAACCGAGCAAACAGAAACCGAGTCGAGGGAACAAACGAACACCACCGTCCTTCAAACTGGCAACCAAATCACCGGAGACTATTCGCGGCAATCCTCGACTCAAACCGACACAGAACTAGACGAACAAACCTCCAATCAAGGCTACCTTCAACAGGTCTCGGCCACCGAATCACTGACCCTTGATGATCAGGAAACAGGCAATTCGCTCACAGGTGTGCGATCAGGGCAAGCCAACCGCCAAACAGAATCAACGATTGATTCCACCGTCACCCAGGAACCCTTGATCGTCATCGCTCAGGTGACGGAGTCGGTTGCACAGGACTCAACGTATTCCGGCAATGCAATTGAGGCAACCAATGTGGTCGAAACCACGACCTCTGGCCAGCGCACCCGCCAGGAAACACTCGAGAACAGCACGTCCTTGATCGATGTCGTTGAAGCAACCACTTATGAATCCACCGGCAACCGCAGCGACTGGCTGATCCCGGGTGACTATGAAGAATCCTCTTCCGGCCATCAACAAACGACGATCACGACCACGGAAAACAACAAAACCTTACGAAACGAATCAACTCTCGTTGAAACCCATCAGTACTCGAATTCCACGTCGGGGAATCTGATCAGCGGTGTCTTCTCAGGCAACAGCCATAGTGAAGTAAAACAAGCCAATCATGTCACCGAGACGAATGGCCCCCTCTCGGTAACCAGAGACGAACAATCGACTCGATCCATGGATGAAACGCGATCCGGAAACTCACTCACATCCCAGACTGATTCGAGCCTCCAAATCAACCGAACCTACGAATCCACAGAAACACAACTTAACCAAGGCCTGCAGGTTGTTGTGACTCGCCAGGGACAAGAGAACAACCTCCGGACCATCACTGAGAATGCTTTATCGGGACAGTTTAGCTCCAGCGAAGAATCCAATGTCAGTGAACAGCAGGATGAAAGCTCCAGCAATCGCGGGCTCCTGGCAACCAAATCCGCCACTCTCGAGCGCAACACCCATGCACTGAACTCGGGAAACCAAATCCAGGGAACAAATGAGAGCGAGTCCAGTTTCGATGAACTTCTGCAATCATCCAACCGGCAACAAATCCATCATGAAGTCGTGACGGAAACGGTGAGGCGAGAGACCAGCGGCCTTTCGGAAGGAAACTCGGACTGGATCGGGGGCGACTTCAGCCTCCAAACGGAAAGCGAGACGAACGAAATCATCCGCAGAGACTTAGTCAATCAAACCCTGGTCACTGGTCAAGACCTTCGCGTCACAACCATCACGTCGCTAACAAGCGACGGCAATCAATACACCGGAGAGTACAGCGACACGACCGAGAGCACACGCGACGAATCCTCCACCGGGTCCCTTCGCAACCAAGTCGAGCAGTCAACCTCGGCCTATCAAACGTCAACAACGACTGTCGTAAGCGAAGACGGCAACCGCATCGATGGACGCTACTCTCGCTCAACAAGCCAGATGGACCAATCCGATAGCGAACAAAGCAATGAATCCGGACCGGCGACGCGTTCCATCACCACACAAAGCATCGAAACCACAGCTTCCGAACTGGGTGACAGTGTCACGGGGGATTACAGCACGACATCGCAATCAAACGCCGTCAACACCTTCTCTGAAACCTTTGAACACCTGACTCTGACCGCAGATCACCGATCCAGCAGCACCACGGAATCATCGACAACCAGTCAAGGCAATCACTTCACCGGGGCAAACGCCTCGCTGACAAAGACCGAGACCGAATCCGCAGGAACGACCCAGGAAAACAACGCGGGCTTCTCCGTGGTGGACATCGCCAGCACCGATTCAATTCGCGATGAAGTTCAAGTCGAAGAGAATCGGATCACAGGAGACTTTGAGCAACAAACAACGCTGCAGCGCGATGGATCCGTCAGCGAAACCAGCTCCAATCAAACGTATCAGGTTCACCGAACCGCCAATAGCTCACAAGAGCAAACCAGCACTGCCAACGGCAATCGAATCACCGGCGTGCAAACCCTTGCCACCACGTCCACCTCGGCATTGACTCAAACCACTGAAACCGACAACCAGGGCGCGCAAACAACAGAAAAAACAACCTCCCAGTCAACTCTCCTGTCTGACTCCACGGGCAACGTCGTGACGGGAGTGTTCGCCAGGCAAAGCCAGCACAATCACGATGTTACACGAGAACGCAGCGAACAAAACCAAGGCCAAAGCATTGCCTCGGTCAGTCACACCACCGGCGAAACCACTCAGCAAGCCAGCGAAAACCAAATCACAGGCGAATACACCTCCAACGCCGAGACCAACGAAGAGACCTCTTCGACGGTGAAAACAACCAACCAAACCTTGTCCACCGATCTGACAAGCGATTTGGTGCACCGATCCAACACAACGACGCAGGGCAACGCTGTGCTGGGTGATTATGTGAATCAGATCGTTGTCACCAACGACACCGCCACTCATCAAGTGCAACAAAACCAAGACCAATGGGTCGAATCCAACAGCACCGAATCGGTGACTCACGAAGAAGTCGAATCGGGAAACACGCGTGAGGCAAACTTTGACTCGCAGTCAACGACCCTCTCGGAAAGCTTCTCCCATCAGACCAGCGAGAATCAAACCTTACTGATTGAAAGTGAATCCAACACCAAGGCAACGACCACTCAGCAGCATCAGGGCAACCACATCAGTGGCACGTACACCTTGGATCGCCATGCCATCGTGACAACGGACACCAACACGCTGTCCGAAAACCAAACTCAGGTGATCGAAGACTCGATGACGACCGACTCGAATTCTGTGGAAACGACGACCGGCAATCGCTTATCAGGACAGTTTGAGCGAAGCGAACGGACAGAGCTCTCTCAGGCTCGTGACGCCGAACTTCGCAACGGTGATTTTCAGCAACTCGACTCAAGCCAGCTGACGACTCAAAGTGTCGCAAGCGAAACAGGCAATCAATGGACAGGATCCTATGAGCGGAATGTGAATGAATCACAGGAAGGAACCGCAAGTCACCTTTCAACCTGGCCGCATCATTCGACGAACAACCAATTAGAAGAATCAGCCACCAGCGAACAACTGATCACTGGCAATCGAATCACGACCGACGCTTCCATCACTGAAACGTTGACTCAAACCACCAACCATCGACAGGAGGGCTGGTACCAGAATGGCACGGACACGGTCTCCATTGACAGCTCCTTAACCGCTCAATCCATCACAACACGGAATGAATTAAAAGGCAACCTAAGCAGCGAAACCGAAAGCCGCTCAAGCAGCCGTCGGATCGAACGGGGAAATCGTCCTGAAAGCTATGAAACCATCATTGATTCGGACGAAGTGACCACCACTTCGCGCCAAGCCAATTTGGTCACTGGCGTTAGTGAAGACAGCTTGCACCAGGAATCGGCAGCAACCGTTTCTCGGCAATTACTGACCGACGCAGGCGACAACCTGGACTGGCTGCAAACAAGCACCACCGTGATCGATGATCTGTCTGTCTCGAATCAATGGACGGGCAGCTTTCAAAGCGAACGTGAGCAGGCGTTCGAAAGTGAGGTGACTCAATCCATTCGAAGCAACGACGATCGCTCCGACTATGTCGCGCAACAGACACAGAAAAGCACGGCAACGCTTATCAATGAAGGCAACGTGATCACGGGGATTTTCCGCACAACAGGCGACCTGATCAGCGACCAGTCGTTACACCAACGGGGCACTCACAATCATGGTGACCTGGATTACCAAAGCATGCAAGCGACCACAGAAAGCTTGCTCACCTCCGGAAACTCGATCATTGGGATCGCAAACTCAACCGACGACGTCACCGAATCGTACTCATTTGAACAGTCGGTTGATCGAGGTGATGCATTGACCGCGACGCTATCAGGCCAGGGCCTCAAAGAGTTCCAACGAAACAGCCAATCAGACCATATTCTGGGACAGGAAGCCTCCACCGAAACCGGTACCGATGTCTACACGCTGACTCAATCGGGAACCCATCCAAGTGGCCTTTACGACGTCACCTTATCCGGCGACGAGAGCTACTCGTTCAGTCAGCAAAGTGATCAACGCACCGGTCACGTAACTCGCCGCTGGTCCAGCGCAGGATCGCAGTCGGGTTCGAGAAACGTGGCCGGCGATCAGCAAAGCATCGACGTAGAGATCGATCATGTGATCGCTCAAGAAGTGGATTTTGTTCATGGAGTCGACCAAGTCGATGTCCAGGGCCAGGATCGCTATGCTGAGTTGCTAGACTTTTTTGACAGCAGTGACAACCAAGCGGGCCTGCCAGGCCAATTAGCGAGCGCTGCGGTGGGAAATCCCATTTGGTTGGACACCGATCTGGGAGCACATTCCGCGAAAGTCAGCCAAGGCATCCCCGCGGTGCACCCCACAACCATCGCCACCGTTTTTGCCAACACCAAAGAATCTCTGGCCGCAGCAGGCTTTCGAGGCGAGCCAGCGATGGTGCTGCCTGCTGTGCTCAGTGGAACCCAGGCCAGTGGCGCCGCAGAACTCGCTGGCAGCGCGGACCAAGCACAGGCACTGGCAAGACAGTACTGTTTCCCAGCGGGCACGGAAGTGCTCATGCATGATGGCCAAGCAAAGCGAATTGAGACCATCAAGGTGAACGACCGAGTCAAGTGCATGGACTTGCCACGGAAAACCCTGTGCTGCCAGGCCGTGTCAGAACTCTATCACAAAGGTCGACAACCATTGATGGCAATCAGTGCAGGCGAAAGCCAACTCTGGTTAACGCCTCGCCACCAAGTTTTTATTCAACAGGCCGATGGCTCAGGCCGATTCCAAGACGCCTGTCAATTGAAAGCCGGCGATCAGCTGTTAACCTCCACGGGCGAACTGCTATCCATCCAGACGCCGGGCAACGATCTTAGCCGTCACCAGGAAGTTTACAACTTTTGTGTCCCCGCGTTTCACAACTACTTTGTTCGCTTGCCAGGCACCGACCAGTTTGTGCTCGTTCACAATGATTCCTTTGGCACGTTGACTTACGGCATGGGAATCGATCCCGTCCTGAGCGCTGCATTCGAGAACGACCAAACCGAGGTCAGCACGGAAGCCTTGCAGGACATGCTCGCGCCGCTGATTGACGCCTTCGTCGCAGTTGGCGAAGCGGTTGATTCGGTCGCCGGATCGATTGCCGATGGACTGGTCTGGGCGGGCAACCAAGCGATCATTCAAGCGGGGATGGCAACCAACGCCATCGGGCTCACCAGCGTCGGGCAATGGATCGTCTCCTCAGGCCAGCAAGGGCTGCACCATGGCACGCTCTTTGGCATCGAATCCCAGACGATTGCCACCGCGATCGAAGCGGTGGGCATTGCCACGGTCGCATTCGCCATGGCACCCGCCGCCGGATGGTACGCCGCCGCTGGCATGGCCGCTGGTGTGATTGATGCCCACATCCAGGGAGAACTCATGGGATCGGGAATCGGTTTCTGGTCGGTGGGCCTAAGCGCTGTGTATGGTTTTTCAGTTCCATCGGGAGCGCTGGCCGGGCTGGCTGCAGGACTGCTGGGTTACTCCACAGCGGCCGCCATGGATGATGCAACCAATCGATACATGATTGGCTCGCTGGCAGGCGGGATTGCCGGATCAGGTGGCGCGGCCTTGATGCGACGAATTGTCCAGGGACCATCTGGCGCTGCTCGATACGCCCTGAAAGCGGCCCTGTTCGATGCAACTGGCGCCGGATTGGGTTACGGATACGCTAAATTGGCTGGCTACGATGATCGGACAGCGGTTCAGTACGCCTATTACGGCCAGATGGCCGCGGGGATCACCGGCGCCTTATCCGTGAAGTGCTTTGTCCCTGAAACGCTGGTCCACTTGCCCCTTGATCAATCAGTCAGCCACGTCATTGAGGGACATGCACCCCGCTTAGGGCGTGATTGGCCGCAGTCGCCCTCATCTTTGCTGGTCACAACGCTATTAATCGCCACGACGGTGATGCTGGTCAGTGACGAGCTGAGCGAGCGCAGGCAGCGACGGCAATTCGCTGCCGCGAAATTGCACCAAACACTGATTGATCAGTCACTCCTAGAAGAGGAGCATCTGTGGCTCGACGCTGCAGATCTGCTGTGGGGCTAAAACACCTGCTCGCGATTGAGAATGGTGACGGGTTCTGTGAGAGCAACAACGGGGACCGGGACAGTGACGGGTAACGGGACAGAACCACGACGCCAACGCGCTCCTTACGGCAGACAACCCACTAGCAAGAGCACCGAAGGCCCACCCACCATTCTGTCCCCCTTGTTAGCTTGATGGTCCAACAGGCAATCGATCCAGGCAGGGCTAGCTTGGAAACCCCCTTTAGAACGTCTGTTTTGTGGGAACTACGCAGCCAATCCATGAATGTTGCATTGAATACTTCTTAAGTTGAGCTTGTATTACTGTTTATTTGAGTACGATTAAGGCTCTGACCCATTTCCGATTGTTTTGTCATTTCGACGGCGAACTATCCAAGACCTTTCGATTTGCTCGGCCTGCTGGAAGAGCAGGCCAAACACGAAACCCGAATGGTCTTCCATCATACCCCCAAAGGGATTGAGTGCTCAGGGGCTGGGATCACTCTTCATTTTTTGACGAACACAACATTTCTCGGAGAACCTAATGCCACGCAGAAATCGACTCGACAAAGCTGGTCTGATTTATCACGTCTTCAATCGAGGCTTCGAAGGAAAAAAGATCTTTCGCAAAGCGAAGGATTTCGAAGTCTTTATTCAGCGACTTGGTGAAGGGCTAGAACGTTATCCTGTTGAGATGTACGCGTACTGCTTGATGCCCACCCATTGGCACTTGGTCCTGCGTCCCAAGAAAGATCGCCAGATGGGCGAATTCATGCGTTTTGTGGCTGCCACGCACGCGCAGCGTTATCTGGTGACCCATAAGACCGAAGACGAAGGCAAGCTCTATCAATCGCGTTTTAAGAGCTTCATCGTGCAAGACAACGAGTACTTTCTAGACGTGTGCCGGTTTGTCGAAAGCAATGGCTTGCGTGCCAAGAAATCCAAAAAGGCCGAGGACTACAAGTATGGTTCTCTGTACCTATCGGTTCAAAAGCCCAAGCTGGAACCACAATTCTTGGCACCTTGGCCCGTTAAGAAGCCACCACGTTGGACGGCAAAAGTCAACGCGAAGTTTGATCCCGATCAGTTGGCCGAATTGCAGACATGCGTCAAACGGGACCGACCGTACGGTGATCCAAAATGGCGCAAGCGAATGGCCAACAAATTCGATCTGTGGTCGACGATTAATCCCATGGGCCGACCACCAAAGAGCGCCAAGTAACCGAACTTGGATCTCAACCGCCAGGTCTCATTTTGACGCGGCGGTTTATTAACAGTCATGAACCGGAACGAACGCCCAGAGGCTCATGGATCATCCATGAGCAACCGGCGGTCGGTTCCGGTTTTTTGTTGCCTGACAAGCATCGCTGCTGCCAGGCAGCCTGCCATCCGGGCGACATCAGCGACCTATTTGCTCGTCCAGCGGCGATCTTTTTCATTACCAGCGGACATCAGGTAAGTGATCAGGTCACGCACCTCTTCGGCACTCAATGTGTCGAGCAATTCTGCTGGCATCTGAGAAACCTTGCTTTCGCTGATCGATTCCACATCCTCAGCAGGAATTGCGACAGGTTTCGCATCTTGGCCGACGGGATACAGGGCCAGGTCACCATTGTCTTGCTTGACCACCAAGCCTTCAAGAATCTGGCCATCGATCGTCAGCACGCGTGAGGAACCGTACTGATCGGAGATATGTTTGCTGGGATTCACGATGGCTTCGATCACATAGTCCTGATCAAACTTGTTAGGAATGCTGGTCAGGTCAGGTCCGATAGCGCCTCCGTAAGATCGCAACCGGTGACAGGCGGCACACTTGGCGCTAAAGAACATGGATCGTCCCTGCGCAAAGTCCTTCGGTCCACGCATTTCTTTGGCGACCGCACCGACGGTCCACCTCTGGCCAGGCCCTTTGATTTCAGCGATGTCAAAATCAGGCTTGGGATCAAAATTTTCGCCGGTGATTTCGTTCAGTGCGACCCGTTGCTCACTGGTGCAAAGCGCCAAAGCTTCGTCGCGAATTCGCGTCAAATAGCCTGCATAGCTGGCACCACCAGATGTCTTTGCTGCTTCGTTAAGAAAGGTAAAGTAATCGCGCCGCAGTGCTTGCGTCCAGCCATCACGCAATTCGCGAATCAAGTACGCGTACATGATTTCATCCGACGGTGGCGGCGACTTCATCAAGTCGAGAATGCGACCGCCATAAGATGCGTTGCGGCTGGCTAAGTCCGACCAAGGTGGGACGCTGGGCGCCCCGCGATCATTGATCAACTGCATGGCCTTTGCCGCCACGGTGGGACTGCGCAAGTAAGCCAGCACACGGATCAGTTCGCGGTTCTGATCAGCATGCTTACTGGGCAGAAGCCCATCAAGTTGATCGATCACCTGCTGGCGCTGAGGGTTGCTCGGCGCGCCAAGCTGGGTGAAGATCAACGCATAACCGCGCAGCAACCCCAGCAGCTGTCCATGCGTCAATTCGCTCGCAGGCAGTTTCAGCAAGCCGGCGATGGCAGCATCCTTGTGCGACTCATTTCCACGGCGAGCCAGAGCAACGGTTGCCGTGATTTTGCTTTGCGGATCAGTTTCATCAGCCACTTTCGCGGCCCACGAATCAACCGGCTGACTTTCAACCGCAATGCGTGCCGCATGGCGGATGTAGCGATCGGTGCTGGAGAGATGCGGCCAGGCTTCGGCGATCGCCTGATTGTCGACCAGCCCATGGAAGCGTTCCAGCTTTTCACGTTGCTCACGTGCTGCTGCAGCAGCGGCATCAAGGTCCGCTGGCAAGTCAGTGGATTGATCGCCAACGTAGCGAACACGATAGACCCCCGATGCTGTCCCACGGCCACCAACAGCAAAGTACAAACAGCCATCCGTCCCAACGGTGGCATCGGTTAGCGGCAAGGGAGCTCCAAAAACGAATGGCTCAACGGTTCCCGTGTAGCCTGCCCCGTCGGGCTGAAGATGGATGGCGTACATTGTGCCAAACGTCCAGTCGCAAGCGAACAGAGCGTCGCGATACTTGGTGGGAAAGCTGGTTGCCAAGCCGGAGATCACACCCGTCGGTGACCCGGGCCCGATCTCGACCACCGGTGGCAACGTGTCTTCATAATAAGTGGGCCACTTCCCTGAACCGCTGCGCCAACCGTAATCGGCTCCACTGGCTGCGAAACAGATTCGCGTGGGACGATACCACGGCAATCCCAGGTCCCATTCCATGTCCGCGTCATAAGCAAACAGATCACCGAAACGGTTCAGCGCCGCATCGTACTCATTGCGAAATCCGGTGGTTAAAACGGTTTGCTGCTTAGTCTCAGGATCCAAACGGGTGATCCAACCGCCGGGAGCCAGTCGCCCTCGAGCGTGACCGTTGGAGTCCCACATGCGAGTGATCAAGTGCCCTTCATACCAAGTGGGGACACGACTACGTTGGTGTTCAGCCAGCGGAGCCATGTTGCCACCGACCATATAAATGGCGTTTCCATCAGGCGTCTTGATCACCGCGTGATTGCCATGTTCGCCGCCCCCACGGGTTCCAGGATACTGCTGGGCGCTATCTAGCATGTCATCGCCATCGGAATCCGTGAGTCGATAGAGGTGACCACCGTTGCGATGAAGCCACAGAGCGCCGTCATCCCACAGCAACCCTTGTGCGCCAGAAATGGTTTGCAACGAACCGACAGAGACCTTTTCAACCAGAGCGTCTTGGCCCTTGCGAAGCGTCAGACGATAGAGTCCCGCACCGCCTTGATCGCAAGCATACAAGCGTCCCTTGTCGTCGGATGCCAAAGAAACCCAACTGCCTTGATCGCGAGGAACCTCGTAGACCTGGGTGACCTCGAAGCCAGGTGGGGCAGTGATTTCATAGGGGCGAATCAGATTGTTTTTTTGGCCACCGCCACCGGTCGCTGTTCCAGGAATCCCCCAAGGGCCTTCACCGAGTGCATTGATTTTTACTGCGGCCAACCAATCGCTGTCATCGGTGCCAGTTTGTTTCCAGTCACCAACAGGTTTCTCAGTTTGTTTCCACGTGCTATCGGTGGCAACCTGTTGTTCGGATCCATCCGCGTAGGTGATAGTCACTTTTGCAATCAGCGCTGCAATGCCGCCATCATTTTGGCATTCACAAGCAATTAGATTTTGCCCGCTGCGAACGGCCTTCGTCACATCCAGTGCGGTGGCTTGTTCCCAACGACTGCTCTTTTCAATCAACTTGCCATTGAGAAACAGTTGCAAACGGTTATCGCAGGTTGCATAAAGACGCGCTGATTTGATATTCGCCTTGGCGGTAAACGCGCGTCGAAACCAGACCTTTTGATTGCTGCCAGCACGTTTGGCCCAAACCCATTGTGGTTGCGGTGCGGATCGCAGCCAGGTTTCCAGCGGTTGTTTGCTGGGTTTCACCGTTGCTTCGTCGTTCGTCTCAGCCGCAGCGGTCGGGGCTGCCAACGAATCGAGAAGTTCCCCGCCCTGGTCAGCCGTGAGCTTCCGATACAATAGGTTGCGGAACTGGACTTTCATCGCCGGTCCACGGTGAAGCTGCAGTCCCAAGAGGCCCGTCGCGAAGGCTTCGGGATGATTGTCGGTGAGATCAGTGGTGGTGACGCCATTGATTTGATGGACCAAACGATTGCCAACGGCAATGATACGCAATTCATTCCAGCGCTCCGTCGGTGCATTGTGATCAGCGTTAATCGGCGTGACTTGTTTTTTGCCATCAGCAGAAATCACCACTTGCTGGCCACCGGTAGCGATGATGCCACGTCCCGTTTTTTCGCCGTACATCATGCCCATGTAGTCGGCGCGTGGATGCAAGTCAGCCTGATAGCCTTTGAGTGCCAAACCATCGGGATCGGTCAATTCACTGCGATACTGAACTCCGGAGTTGTTGCCTTCGAATCGAACCAAGCAGCGAAATTCAAAGTCACTAACGTCTCCGCCTTGCCAGACCAAGAAAGTGTTGGCTTTGATCGGCTCATTGTCCGTGGTTTGTCCGGTGATGGCACCGTCTTCGACAGACCACAGGCCTGGCAGGCCTTTCCAGCCTTCGAGGTTCTTGCCATTAAAGAGAATTTGGAACGAGGCAGAGTCGTCAGCATTGACGGAAAGCGTCGACAACAGCAGCGCCGTGCAGGCAATCGCCAACGCGATGCCACGAAGGAAACGGAGGGGCATTAAGAATCCCTAAGCAAGTGGGGGGGGAAGGCAGGAGGGAGAAAACCATCAGGTCATGAAATCACTGAAATAGCATATCAATGATGGCCAAGCAATAGAATCGCGCTATCGCAGGGTTGGCTGATCGCCGGTGCACCCCCTGCCAACACAGCTCGCCAAACAGCTCGCTACGTCCCCGACACGCTTACCTTTCGATCACATCAAACAAGCCCTCTTTGTCGTATCGCAATTCGATACCGGGCTTGGAGAAAAACGTTGCGTGACCGGCGTACATTTTCGGCGGACCGGCACAGCGCAACGAGACCGTGGTGCGAACTTGAACCAGTTGATCGTCTCCCTTGCGTTTCCCTGTCTGCCCCCAGTCAACTAACCGCGTGGTCTGATTCGGCGGCAAGGTATTGGCAGGCTGACTGCGAGCAAGGGTGACGCGATTGATTGCATTCGGGTAAGACAGATAGTTTTCATTACTCACCGACCAACTGCTGTAACGCACTTTGGGAATTGGAAGTTCGTGCGACACCCCTTGTATGTTACATCCTAGTGGTGTTTCGTTGGACACTACAGATGCAGTTGCTTTAGCCTCTGAGCGTAGCGAAGAGGCTAAAGCAACTGCGGCCGACGGCAGATCGTTGACCCTCGAGTGCTGCAACGCAGATACTGTGCGGGAGCTGGATCGTCGTCGGCCTTTGGTAAATAGCCCGAACAGCCGCCTGAGCCGAGACAAGCTCTCGAGCTCGCATTTGCAAGGAAGGGATACATCCAAGATGAGTTTTCAACACTTTATCGGAATCGATGTCTCAAAAGCCAAGCTTGATCTCGCGTTTGATGAACAAGCCACGACAACTGTCGTTCCCAATGATCCAAAGGGAATTGATGAGCTAGTGGATTTGTTGCCAGAAGCGAAGTCTTGCCTGATCGTAATTGAGGCCACTGGCAACTACGAACGTCCACTCGCTGTGCGACTTGTTGAAGCCGGCCATGTTGTCTCTGTGGTCAATCCGAGACAAGTGAGAGACTTTGCCAAAGCGATTGGAAAATTGGCAAAGACTGACAAGATCGACGCACGCATCATCGCACTGTTTGGGAAATTGACGAGGCCTCGAGCCGTCGCCAAAACCAAGCAATTGCAGGGTGAATTGGATCAGCTTGTGACTCGAAGAAGACAGTTGATCGGCACCAGAACTGCCGAGAAGAACCGACAGGGACAAGCCGTGTCCGGAGCGGTTCGCAAGAGCATTCAGCGCGTTCTCGATGCAATCAACAAGGACATCAAAATGATTGATCGTGAGATCCAAAAGCTTGTGCAGTCTGATGATGACTGGAAGCATCGCGCCGAATTACTTGGGACGATGCCTGGTATCGGCGATGTGACATCAGCAACGATCATTGCAGAGTTACCAGAGCTTGGCGACCTGAACCGACAGGAAATCGCCTCGCTCGTTGGACTAGCACCGTTCAACCGGGACAGCGGGCAGATGCGAGGCAAGCGTTCGATTTTTGGAGGCCGTGGATCAGTGCGATCGGCGCTCTACATGGCCGCACTGAGTGCTCGCCGATACAACCCAGCGATCGCAGCCTTTTCCAAGAGACTGGCCGAACAAGGCAAGCCTCCAAAGGTCGTTATTACCGCATGCATGCGCAAAATCCTCATCACACTCAACACAATGGTCAAAACAAATACAGCATGGGAAAATCCACAAAACGCTTGACATCTAACACAGCCGCTTCCGCCTCGGGATCTGATGACTGAATTGTCCAGGCAATCGTCGTCTCCTCTGACTGTTTCCACTTGGACTTTAAGAGATAACGTTGGCCAGGAGCTAACTTGACAATCCACTGCTGTTGACCCGGCGGGATTTTGCCGGTGTCTGCAGTGTCGTTTTGTTCTTCAGAAGTCCCGTCGCTCGATTTGGTTTTCCGCGGCTTCCAGCTGGCATCCACGATGACCTCGACAGAAGTCTCTGGCAAATCAGGGACATGAATGACTAAGGCTTGATCGCTGGTTGCGGTCGCGACCAGCAGTGGTGCATCAAGAACCGGGACGTCGCCGACAGCTCTCACCTTTCCCATCACTTGCAAGATGTCATGACGTGCGTCTTCGATCCGTTTAAAGGCTACTTTGTGCTCATCAAGCGCCAACTGGACCTGCTCGCATCGCTGGTGAACGTCGGCTTCACGCTGTCGCAACCGCTGTGCATCACGCGCGGCCATCATGAGCATCACCAGCATGATGACGGACAACACAAGCATGGTCAGCGTGAGCCACAACGAACCGGCGTGAGGAACGGTTTTGTCAGCGTTGACTTCAATGTTTAGTTCTGAATCGCTCATGCAGGATGACTTGGCAAAGGAGAGGGATCAATGGTGAACCGGTTACTGCAAGGGTTGGCCGGCCAGTCCCGGAAAAGCAGGCAAATCGCTCGATTGTTCACCCAGCCAGAGATGAGCAACCGGCGGCCCACTGCCTTGCGACCGATTGAATCGGAGACGCAGCAGTCGGTGAGGTGTTTTGCCAGGTTGATAGTCGCTCTGCCGAGAACTCCCTAACGCGACCGTGCCGAAGGCCGATGTGCCGCTGCTACGATGCGAGGACTGCAACAAGACTTGATCGCCGAACTGAATCCGAAATTCGTGGACCGTCTCTCCCTCATCATCATCAGACTCGACACGGTTGGAGGTGACCGTCAGAACGTGCTCTCCGGTCGGCAATGGAAAGGCGTAGCCACCTGGATGCTGAAAGCCGGAAGGCTCCCCGCCCGAACTTGATTCCATGGGCTGGGGCTGCAAGGATTCGATTGCCAGTTCGTCCAATCGTTCGGTGGTCGCACTCGGCGGATCGGGTGCAGCCACATACTTAAGCCAGACCTGGCGGTCGGCCGGGATTCGAACTCGAAAACTGGTCCGGTTGCCTTCACCAAGACCGGTGATCTCGGGCACGCTGCGCAGTGAGACCACCCCCGGCCCACGATCTTCAATCTTGCTGTCGCGTGCTTGCAGGATGGCAAAGTGATCCAACGCATCTTGCCGGGCGCGCTGATACATCGCCTGTTGATCCGCCATCGCTTGCCGCATTTCGCTTGATCCGCTGACAGCTTGCAACTCAGCCTGCAGCGATTGCAACTGTGCCTGACGGGCTAACAGTCTCTCCTGCTGCACACGGGATTGATACAGCTTCATCACCAAGGCAATCGCAACGGCGACGGCCAGGGTCAAAACAAGCAACGTGCGTATGGAAAACTTCATGTGTCTAGTCTTTAATCGGTTGCAACTTTGCCGGGTCGATGACCACGTGCTTGATCTTTTGGCGTTTCCAAGTGTACGTGGCGTGAATCAAACCATCGGCGGTTTGAATCATCGCCGGATAACTGAATTCGGCTTTGGCCTCTTGCTCGAGGACTCCCACTGGCGTCCAGTGGTCGCCGTCGCGACTGATGGCAAGATTCAATTGACCACGCGGGCCCCACTGGCCTTTCCCGCTATCCAAGTGGTTGTAGATCAGTAAATGCCGACCATCCGCTAGGCTGACGGCATCGATTCCTGAATTCGGATTGGGCAAATCGGTGGCAATCAATGGCGACCAAGTCTGACCGCCATCTTGGCTGCGTGTGCTGGCGATGACGCTTTCTTTGGTGCGGCAGAGCGCTTGCAAGGAACCGTCTTGATGGCGCAGAAACGTGGGCTGAATGGCATTGAACTTGGAAGCATCATTGATCGGACCAATGCGCTGCCACGAAGCGGTTGGCTTGCCATCTTGCAGGTCAACTTTTTCAAAGTGCACGCGCCATCCATCGAACTCCGTCGAGCTGCCGCAAAGCAATCCTCCATCGCGGGTCACGATCGACTTGCAGCGCACGGGACCATCGATCCCTTCAGGCAGACGTTGGCGCTGGCCAAAGGTTCGCCCACCGTCGTCGCTGATCATCATTTCGCCCCACCACGCGGCGGGATTGGGCCCCACTTTAAAAAACAGCAACAGGGGACCGCTGCCCGGTGTCTGATGCAAAACGGGATTCCAGCAGGGATAGCGCAGGCCGTCATGCTGAACGCCATTGGCCACTTCACGCGGCGCTGACCAGCGACTGCCGTCGTGATAGCTCACCCAGATGCCAACGTCTTTGTTCTTTTCCCGAGTGCCTGCAAACCAGGCGGCGACCAGCCCACGCGTCGTTTGCACGACCGTCGAAGCATGGCACTGAGGCGTCGGCGGTTTGTTAAACACAAACTGCTCACTGATCAAGCCAGGCATGCGCGGCTGAGGGGGTTGAAGATTCAGCGTGACGGAGCGCTGTGCTTCAGAGAACTGGACACAGTCTTGATGGCGAATGTGATAAATGCGTCCATTTTCAGCCCCCACCAACAAGTCAGGCTTGCCGTCGTTGTCGAAATCACAAACAGCCGGGCTGGACGTGTGACCGGCCACGTTGCGTTTGGCCAGGTTGCCAACTTTCTTCAGAACAATTCGACCTTCATGATCCAGGCAATTGCGATACCAAGCCGCGTTTTCGGAATTGACCAAGACATCCAATCGGCCATCACCGTCCCAGTCCACCACGGCAAGCTTATAGCGTCCTGATCCGCCACAGGAACGCTGGTTCAAACGAATGGGATTTCCATTGGCGTCAATGAAGAGGCGTTTGGCCAACCCCAGATTGCTTCGCAAGGTCAGATAACCTTCCTGATCCAACATCAGCAAATCCAGCTGATCATCGCCGTCAAAGTCAATCGCCACCGGAGTCGTTCGCCACTGCGTGATCGAGGCGGGTGTTTTCGTTTGCCACCAGTACCACGCTGGCGGCATCTCAGAAGGCGTGCGGGTGAGGTCGGATTCGTACAGTTGGCCGTTTTCGTTTCGCAGCCACTGAACTTTGGAAAGGATCGAGTTGTAAACGATGTCCGCGTCACCATCCTGATCCCAATCCGCGACCGACAGTGTGGTGTAACCCCACTTGGCTTCGCAGGGACCTTGAATCGAACCGCTAGGACCGGCCATCACACGAAATGGCTTTGCCATCGCATCGGGATGAACTTTCGTTTCAATCAACTGGCAGGCTGCCCAGCGTGGTGTCCCCCCTGCTTGTGTCCCCAAGTTTTCAAAGTAGCCAATGTTGCCAGCT
Source organism: Stieleria bergensis (assembly GCA_007745635.1). Taxonomy (GTDB): domain Bacteria; phylum Planctomycetota; class Planctomycetia; order Pirellulales; family Pirellulaceae; genus Stieleria; species Stieleria bergensis. The sequence goes on along the minus strand of CP036272.1, from coordinate 611,992 downwards.
GTGTTTCCACACAGAATGTCTTCGTCGCCGTCGTGATCCCAGTCGTAGGCAAACGGTGTTGCCAGAGCTCCGAATTTCAGCGTGTCCGCTTGCTGTTGAAAATACTTGGGCGGCAAGAACACAGGCTGAGCGTCACGCAGAGTGCCCGTATTTTCAACCAGCGCAACACGTCCATCTTCATCACCTACGATCAGATCCACGTCCCCATCTTTGTCCCAGTCAAGAGCCGTCGGCGTAATCATCTGCAGGTGCATTTGCAGCGGATGACCGCTGACATCATTCAGTTTTTGACCAGCGGCGTATTCCGGTTCCCTGCGAGTGCCAACGTTTTGAAAGTAAGTGAAGCCATCCAAGAATTCGCCACACAATAAATCCAAGTCTCCATCGCTATCAAAGTCAACAAAGTTTGGTGACGGCCAGCCATACACATCAATCGCGGCACCACCTGCATGCAGCTTGACCGGTTTGTCGGAGTACTTGGGTTGTTCGTCGGAACCCTGATTGCTAATCAAGTAGACGTAACCGTGCAGTGGGCCGTTATGCCAGCGTCCACGAGAATCATAAGCATTGTCCCAGCCATATTCCGTCCAGTCTCCAGCTCCGACGATCAAGTCTTGGTCGCCGTCACCATCAAAGTCAACGTACCGCCACATGTTGCCGCGGACACGATTCGAATGCACGTTGCTTTTGGGATAAATGCGCTGGGGTTGATCAAAATCAAATCGCCCCGAATCGTCTCGTACGATTTCAAATCCTTCACGCAAGAGACGTGGTTGCCCGGCAACGTAACTGACTTGCATGTTGTGACCGGTTTTCCCCAACCGTACCGCAGGCCGAAACACGGGCAGCTTGACCTTGGGATCGTTACTGGCATTTTCAAAGTAGTAAACGCCATTGGACGGCTTATCGGGACAGGACACCAACAGATCCATGTCGCCGTCCCCGTCATAGTCCATGGGCAAGGGCCAAGCCCACAGGCCGACGCCTAGGTCAACGACCAAGTCTTCATCGTTATACGGCAGCGGCTCAAGCGTGCCCGATTCAGACTCGCTCTGTTTTGCAAGCCCCTGAGAAGTCGTCGACGTTGCACTCTGGGCGGAGACAAACGCACTGAAAGCCAGCGCTGCTAATGAGCAACAGGCGCAGCGGGAGAGAAGGTTGATCATCGGTTGCGAATCGCGGAAGGAAGAAGGCGGGAGGAGCCCCCATGATAGCCCATGCGTGGGAATGATGCACGCAGAGGCCGACTGCCGGGATTCGCGAGACGCTTTGATCGGTGCGCTGAGCTGCATGGAGCGACAAGCTTGAATCAAGTCGCTGGAAGCGATTGCTGGGCAGCTTAAGCCGGTGACAAGCCTTGCATGCGGCGCCAGGCACTAAACTGACCGATGTGAATCATCACATGGCCACTGAGATAAAACGAGTGCATCGCCGCAATGGTGGGAAAGCGTGCGGCCATCGCCTCGTTGGGATTGGGTTGACCGAACTGCTCGTCCTTGGCCGTTGCCAACGTCTCGATCGCTCGCTGGTGAGCACCAAAAAAGGCATCGACGACCTCTTGCATGGGCGGATACAGGCTGCCGTCAACATCATCCTGACACTGCGAATCTTTGCCAAAGAGCTCGACGTACTTGTCACTCGGCTCAATCCCCGCTGCATCACCGCCCAGTTCCTTGACAACGCGCGGCGCATACAGACTCAGGTGCCCCAGCACAAAGCAGGGATGATTCGACTGCACCGCCTGCCCACCCACCGATGCCCAGCGAGCAAAGTTCTGCTCGGTCACCCCTTCGAGTAATCGTTTTGCATACCCGACGCCCACTTCCGCAGAAGCGATGATCATCGGTCCGATCAGCTGTGAATTGCTATTGTCTGTCAAGGCGTGCTCCAAAATGATTTCAAACGAGTCAACCGAACCGGATGGCAAATCCGGTGTTCTAGAGGCGGCCTGCGACAGCCGCTGCTAAAGCCTAACGCGCCGCGTGGTCAGCAGTAAAGCCGCTGAACGCTAAAGTCGCTGTGTCTCAGGCCGCTGTGTCTCAGGCCGCTGTGTCTCAGAGCCGCTGTGTCTCAGAGCCGCTGTGTCTCAGAGCCGCTGTGTCTCAGAGCCGCTGTGTCTCAGAGCCACTGAGCTGAGAGGCACAGAACTTCCCGCCGCTGAGCATGTGCCTGTGCTGCTCGTACCAGAAATGCTCCTCCAGGGCCCTGAACCGCCAATCCAGGGCGGATTGCCAAGGGAATCTCGCGTGTGAATCGCTCAAGCCTTGCTTTCGCTCTTGTGGCCGCAGAGCCTCAAGGCGTACGGTAGCGTTTCGATCTTGCGCTGATGAATCGATGTGGCCGATGAACAAACTTTATTCACTGATTCGAAACACTCATTGCACCAGCACGCATCATCGCTTTGCGCTGGATTGCTTGCCGCTGGTCCAGACGCCCCAGGCGAAAAACCTAGCGTGCTGGTTTCTACAGCATCACCGTCGCTTGTTACGCGGCGCGGTCGATCCGGACCAACGATTCCGTGACTTTCATAACCACAACATTCACGTTGATCAGGGCTCATGGGGCGGCGCACCGCGTGTTGCACACCAATGGTACGACCGTTTGGTGACCTACATCGCGATGCGACAGTACGCCGATGCGGCGCATGCGTTTGGGATCCTCTCCCATTATCTGACCGATGTGTTACAGCCGTTGCACACCGTCAGCAACGATCGCGAAGCGCTCGTTCACCTGCCGCTGGAAAGTAGCATCCGAAAGCACTACGGCAAGATTTATCAGCGTTGCCAGCGTGGGGACTTCAGCATTCATCTTGATCTTTCCACACAGGTTGGCTGGCTGGGCGGTTGCATGCTGGCGGGTGCCGAATTTGCGCATGAGCGCTGCGACGACCTGATGGACCATTACGTGTTCGACGACGGACCGCAATCACCCACCGCAGGCTTAACGTCGACCAGCATGGATTTGCTAGCCGAGCTTTTCTCACTGGCCCTGACGACGCTCAGCCAAGTTTTGGAGCGTGCCACCGCGGACGCTCAAGCGATCGCCGGCCACGCCGTCAAGCCGACGGCGTTCCATCGCGGATACTTCAGTGCCCTGAGCAAGACGCCTTGGATCGCGGCCAAGAACCTGTTTCAAAGTCGCTTCAACCAGTACCAAGTCAACGAACTGAAACAGGAATACTATCGTACGGGAACTGTGACTCAGTGGTTGCCAGAAGAGGTCGACGTCAAGCGCCGTGTGATCGCGATCTATCAGCAAGAACAGCAGCGCGGGCAAGCCCCCAAACGTCGAAGCGCCGTTCGTTTCCAGCTCTCTGATCAGCCCGTCGCCGCTTAGCGACGCTTCGCCAGATCGACCGAGTGCGAACCCGCAGGAAATCTTCGCGCCAATCGCTCCCGACGACGACAACAACTTGCCGAAGAACCTATGATGAATGGTGCGCAAGGGAACCTTCAATGCAGCATGAAGGCACCTTATCTGGCGATGCTGCACCCTGCCCGTCCGCAGTCAGGCTCCTGCGATTGATCCATCATCACCAACCATGAATGCCCGAGTGAAGTCATGAAAGCCTTTGAATCGACCAGCAAGTACTTTCATCGCGCCGCCGACTTGTTAGAAATCGACGACCACATGCGCCAGGCGCTGCTGATGCCTCGTCGTGAGATCCAAGTCCAAGTGACGATCGAACGCGATGACGGTTCACTGGGCACGTTTGTTGGCTTTCGTGTCCAGCACAACAAGAGCCGTGGTCCCATGAAGGGCGGTCTGCGATTCCATCCCGAAGTCGATTTGGATGAAACCCGGTCACTGGCTAGCCTGATGACTTGGAAAACCGCCGTCGCCAACCTTCCCTATGGCGGCGCCAAAGGCGGCATCGGCGTGGACCCCAAACAGCTCAGCACTCGTGAACTGGAACACTTGACGCGAGCCTTTGTGGACCAGATTCATGACATCGTTGGCCCTGACACCGATATCCCAGCTCCCGACATGGGCACCGATCATCTGGTCATGTCCTGGTTCCGTAACCAATGGGAAAAGTACCACGGCTTTCATCCAGCGGTGATCACCGGCAAACCGGTCGAAGAATACGGCGCCGTCGGCCGTGAAGAAGCCACCGGCCGCGGCGTGGGCACGCTGACCATCAAGACCTGCAATCGCCTGGGCATGAAGCCTGCTGACACCAAGGTCGCGATTCAAGGCTTTGGCAATGTCGGTTCACATGCCGCCAAGTTTCTGCATGAATCGATGTTCACCATCATTGCCCTAAGCGACATGACGGGAACCTATTATGATCCAGAGGGGCTGGACATGGGAGCTGTCTTGCACCACAAGCTAAACAATCCGGACGGAACCTTGCACGGTTTCAATCGCTGCGAAGTGCTGCCAGTGGATGACTTGCTAACGCTGCCTGAGATCGACATCCTGATCCCAGCCGCTCTGGGTGGTGTGATCAACGCGTCCAATGTGGATCACATTTCAGCGAAGGTCATCATTGAAGCCGCCAATGAACCGATTGAGCCCGACGCCGATGATCAATTGAATGAGCGTGGCGTGACGGTCTTGCCAGACATTTTAGCCAACGCGGGCGGTGTGACGGTGAGTTACTTTGAATGGGTACAGAATCGCCAACACTACCGCTGGACGCTTGATCGCGTGCGTCAAGAACTTGACCACACACTGTCAAATTCCTTTGAACAAGTTTGGCAAGTCGCGCAGTCGAAGAATGTTTCCTTGCGAACCGCTGCTTACTACCTGGGCATCGGACGGGTCTTGAACGCGTCCAAGCTCGCCGGCATGACGTCCGTCTAGGAAAACGCACCGCCCATGGCCAAACGCACCGATCGCTCCGCGGAAAGTGGCGCAGCACAAAGCCGCGAAGCACAGCGTGGGGAGGCGCAATTTCCTGCTGAATCAGAACGGCTTGAGTGCCGCTTGTTCCAAGACACGCATCCCAGCTTGTTAAGCACAAACGAATTGAACCAGCAGTGCGAGTTCCGCGCCCAGCGCCGCAGTGGACCGGGCGGACAGCATCGCAACAAAACCAGCAGCGGCGTCTTTCTGGTTCATCGCCCAACCGATGTCGGTGCCGAAGCGACCGAGCGACGCAGTCAAGTGAAAAACCGAGAGGTTGCGCTGCAGCGATTACGATTCGTGATGGCAGTTTCCGTGCGCACTGCCAGCCCAATCGTCCCAATGGTCATGCCTGGCGAGCAAGCCTCTTCGGCTGCCCATCGGCCGGAAGCACCCTTGACGTTTTCGCCCCCAACATTGGAAACTGATTTGCGAGCGAAGTATCATCGAGCCGATCTGCGACTCGGAGAGCGCAATCCAGACCGACCGGCTGTTTTGGCTTTGCTGCTCAATGACCTCTGGGTCGCCGGTGGCCAACCCAGCCTACTGTGCAAGCCATGGAAGGCATCGACCAGTCAGATCACAAAATTGATCCGATCTTATGCTCCAGCGCTGCAATGGATCAATCAAATACGCCGGCACCATGCTCGCCCACCACTTCACTGACGCATCCAGCAACGCAACTCGTTTGCCTTGCGTCCGCTGAACGCCTTGCTAGAGAATCGAGTCTCCTTCGGATATGGCACCGCCTCGTCGAAAACTTGCTGCACTGATTCATGGGTTACGCTTGGCACTGGTTGCCAGCTTGCTGTTGCTGCTGCCCAGCCCCGTCCAACAACGAACGCTTTCGCAGGGTTCCGATTCCACTGAGATCTTGGCGCCTCCGCTGAAGGCCATCCAAGCGATCGCCAGCGGAGCCGACGCGATCGGCCCGCAAAGCGACTCCAATGGATTCTGGCCCTTTTATGATGCCCAGGGGAAACTGCTCGGCCGAGCAGGCACAACGCTCCCCCAAGCAGCGGATGCCGTCGGCTATCGCGGACCAAGCAACAGTCTACTGGTGCTTGACACCAATGACATGATGCTGGGCGTGGCGCTGTTGAGCAGCGACGATACAGTGGAGCACGTGGAAGCCGTTCGTCAGGATGCTGACTTCTTTACTCAGTTTCAAAACTGGACATGGTCGGGCCCGCCAAGCGATCAATCAATCGATGCTGTTTCAGGGGCAACGCTGACGTCGATGGCGATTAGCGAAGGGATCTTGCAACGGATCGGTGGCCAACGCGAGTCACTGATTTTCCAGGAACCACTGTTACTGGGAACCGTCCAAACGTACTTTGCTGAAGCCAACTCCATTGCCAAAGAAGACCTGCTGTACCGTGTCGACGACAAACAGGGACAGACGATTGGTCGTTTACTGCGAACAGCTGACTTTGCCGATGATGTCGCCGGCTATCAGGGCCCCACCGATGTACTGCTGTGGTTGCCAGCCAGTACGGACGGCGAACCCGCCAAGATCAGCCAGCTGCAAATCTTGACCTCCTACGACAACGAACCCTATGTGCGATACTGCCGAACGGAGTACGGTTTCTGGGCGATCTTCAAAGGCAAGACGCTTTCAGAACTAGCCACATTCGACCTGCAAGAAGCGGGTGTCGAAGGCGTTTCCGGAGCGACGATGACCAGCCTGGCGGTGGCGGAAACCTTGGTGCGCAGCGTCCGAAAATGGCAACTGGAAAAACAAGCCGCGATCCAACACGCGGCAAAACAATCACGCCCCTGGACCGCCAAAGCTTGGCAAGATGTGATCCAGCCATGGCTGCACACGATGCGCTGGGCGGATCTGTGTTGCCTGCTGTTGATCCTGGCCCTGCCGTTGCTGCGGCATTTCTCCTGGTTTCGCAATGCTGCCTTTCGCCGGACCTGGCTTGTGACGGTGATCGCAGTGATCGGTTTATGGGCGGGCAACCTGGTGTCATTGGCGTTGGTTGCTGGTTGGGCACAGGGTGGCATCCCTTGGCGAATCGCTCCAGTCCTGGCCGCCGTGGTGGCCATCGCGATCCTGTCTCCGCCGCTGGGCAAAAGCAATCCCTATTGCAATCACCTCTGCCCACACGGGGCGGCCCAGCAGCTCTTACGACGCAAGCGAAAACGCACCAGCAAGGCTCAGCAACACAGCGCCGCCAAGCGGACCAAACGGCTACAAAAAGCATTGCTCATTTTGCCTGGTGGTTCGCTGACAGCGGCCTATGTGATGCTGCTGTTCAGACCGCAGGCGGACCTCTCCAGCTGGGAACCGTTTCATGCCTACCTGCTTGGCATTGCTCCAATAACCGCCATTGTGTTCGCACTGGTGACGCTAGCGATTTCAGCGAAGATCCCGATGGCCTACTGCCGACTGGGGTGCCCAACAGGTCGAATGCTGGATTACTTGCGTCGCAACGCCAGAAGTGACAAACTAACATGGGCTGATGCGACTGCCGTCACGCTGCTAGTGCTAGCCATTTGCGTTCGCATTTAACATTCGTTGTTGCAGACGCGCTGTGACCACTCTTACTGTCTAACTGGGCAAATGACTGACACCATGGATTCATTTCAGCAACTTTGCCCTGCCTGCGAAGCCGTCTTGGAGCTTCCGCTTTCGGCGCAAGGTCGATCATCGTTTTGCCCGGCCTGCAACGCCAGCTTCACCGCGTCGACGTTGCAACAACACATTGCAACGCCGGTGCAGCAAGTGCGCAACCTACTGAGCGAGCACCATCGTGATCAGACGCTGCCAAACATTCGAATTGAGATGATCACGTCGCTGGCCTTTGCCTTATTGCGCCGACATTACGGGTACTTGTTAGCCTGGTTTTTGATTCCAGCGGTGGTGATGATGGCGTTGATCGTGATGCCAATCCTGGAGGCGAATCAGACGCTGATTGACAACCCCAAAGCAGACATCAGCTGGCTGTACTTCTATTCGCCAGTGATTGCCTTGACACTTTGCTTTGTTGCTTGGCAGGCATTCTTGCGTGCGAGAAAAGTAACCGACCATGCGGCAGGGGAGCCAAAAACAGATCCCTCGGATGCCCCATCGCAATCATTCAACGGCTTGATCGCCACCAGCTTGGCGACGCTTTGCCTGTTGGTCGCTCAAGCAATCGCCATCAGCGTGCCGGTCGTCGCGTCACAGATGACGGCTCAATCCTCTGCAGTGGGCAGCACCGTCAGCATTGGCTTGTCCTCGCTGATTGGCCTGCTGTTGTCGATCGGCTCGCTGACGGTGCTTTGGCCGTTGTTACCACTGTGCGAGGCAACCGGGTTCCGGCAGCAGAACTTGATGATCAGCCTACAGATCAGCACCGCCAATCCACTGACATCGTTTTTGATTGGATGCTGGATCGCGGGCTGCATCGCCCTGGGCTTTGGCCTGTTTGGTATCGGCTTGGTCGTCACGTTGCCGTTTGCGGCCCTGCTGTGCACGGTTGCCCTGCGTTGTTACTGCGGGATCGAATCACTGGGCATGCAAACGGTGCGGTAATGCCACAGCTTAGATCCACAGCTTGAGCCGATCATCCAGCATGCCTGGCAGTGCTCGTTGGACCAGGGTCTCCACTTGCTTGTCGTGATAACGCGTGCTCAAGTGCCCCCCAACGATTAACTCATTAGCAAACTGGTCCGCTCGAGCGCGATAATCATCCACATGCATGTGACCATGTTTGTGAATCAAGTCCTTGCGGTGCTCAGGCGCGACAAAGGTGATCTCACTGATCAGCACTTTGGCTTGATAGAACTCTGGATTGTTATCTAAACCACGTGGTGACGTGTCTCCGGTGTAGGCAAAGATCGGCACCTGTTGTTCAGTGGTGATTTCCGTGCCATTTTGCTTGAGGTCGCGAATCTCAGCACCGGACAACTTCAAGAACTCGGGCTTCAGCTTGTTGCGCAGCTGGTACACCACGAACCCCAAGGCGGTGATCGTGTGACGCATGGGAAAGGCGCGCACCAAGTATTCTCGACCGTGCTCGATTTCATCACCGGCTTTGATGCCAATCAGCTCGCAAGGCATACTGCCTCGATCCAACCGACGAAACGATTGCAACATCTCCCAGGCATCATCCACCGCCGAATCAGGCAAATAGACCACCGGAGGTTCCATCTTCATCATTCGTCGCCGAGACACATAAGACGGCAGTGCAGCAATGTGATCCAAGTGCGCATGGCTGATGAACAACGTCGGCGTACCAATGAAGTCCCATGGGTGAGCACCGACATCAAACAGCAATTTCAATTCGTTCAGTCGCCAACACGTTTGGACCGCTGCACGTGAATAACCCTCAATCGTCAGTCCATCATGACAATGACGAATCAAAGGGATGTTCTCTACCATTGCTAATGGTTCTCCAATAACCGTTCGGAAGACGAATGAGCTGGGCTGGGTTGCCAGGCTGAGTTAACAGGCTGAGTTAACAGGCTGAGTTAACAGGCTGAGTTAACAGGCTGAGTTAACAGGCTGAGTTAACAGGCTGAGTTAACAGGCTGGGAGCGACAAGACAAGTCGCAATCATCGGCAACCACAGACGGTAGCAACACTGCAGCCTTGATCACAGTCGATTTAGCGAAAAACGCGCTCGGAATCAATCCGCAGGGACGACCCGTGCTTTGCCCGCACCAACCGTTAATTTTAACGATGCGGTCCGCAAAACCTGGCGCACTAACTGCTCCAACGTCTGGTCTCGATCTTGCAAATTGACCAACGTCTGAGCCGCTTGATTCGCTTCCGGATCGATCTCCGCGGTAATGCCGGCATTTTGCAACAACGCCAACAGCACTGCCCCGGCTGGCTTATCTATCACCTGCAAAGTGAATTGTCGGCGATCGGCGCGCAACACCTTCCATGGATCCATGACAGCGACTGTAGGTTCGCTGCCATCGCCTGGATTTGACGGAGAGACCACATCCTCCATTGACTCGCCGGCCGAGGGCTGATCTTGCTGCCCAGGCTGGTTGCCCTGGTCGGCTGGATTGCGCGGATTTAGTTGCGGTGGATCTTGCTGCGATGCGGCGCCCAGCCACAGTGCGCAGAATCGCGCGTGTGTTTCGATGTCACCAGTCACCGTGACATCGCCGGCGGAAACAGTGACCGGAAAGTCCGCCACAGCCTCCGCAGAGCGTTGAGCGGCAGCCACGGCAAACGGACCACCATACGCTTTCCGAAAAGCGACCTTGGCCTTCCCTTCGATCTGTGCTGTCTCAAGAAACTGCCCTTCGATCAACAACCAAGCCATCGCGGGCGACACACGCTGCCAGTTGACCGCTGGCCATAAATCATGGGGAAGCTCTCGTAGCGACAACTTTGCCCACGGTGCTTTGCGCCGCAAGAGAGCCACAGCCTGTTCAGGTGTCGTCAACTGTGGCCATTGAATGTCAATGCGCCGACGCTCTCGACTGGCACGTATTGCCAGCGTTTGGTGGTGCTCCATCACGATGGCGGCAACCCAATCGGGCCGTCCGATGATCAGGCAATCACCCGCAGCAACGCTCAGGCAACCTGCCGCCGATGCGATCGCTTGCAGAGACGCAAAGCGTGTAGGCCCCAGCGGCCCAGGTGTAACCAACTGATCCGGGTTAACCGACCGATCCAACCAGACATTCAGCGACGTCGGCGTGGCTGGCCTGGCAACCGAATCAATCGCCTGACGCAACGGGACACGCTCAATCACTGCACCATGAGGCAATTGGCAGCGCTGTTGGAACGTCAAAGTCAATGACTGGGGGCGCTGGGCGATTGCCGTGGCAACCAATGGATTCACGGGCAACACCGGGCTGTCGCCAAGACCAAACAGCATGGCACAAAGCAAGATCCAGCGAAGCCGATTGCGATGCTGCGGACCAGAGGCAAGCAAGCGATCCTGCATCTTGGAAAGCCTGTGCCGATTCATTGCGGGGAGCCGTTGCCCAAGTGCCTGAAGCACAGAGCGGCTGACCAGCAAAATGTTTTCGGCAAACATCGAATGATTTTCTCTTTTTGCATCGCACACAAACCAGACCCAACATGCCGCTTGCTTGCTAGCAAAACAATGGGCAACAACGGTCTCTTCGAGCGCCATGAACGGCAACAATGGAAAACAACCTGACTTCGCAATCCTAACTCTACCAACGACGCTAAGCAACGGATCAGGGTCAGTTTGTCAGACAGGTAAACTTTGAGGCCTAAAAGCCAGTTATAAACGCTACGTTCGGACATTCGATTGCTGGTTTCCAGGCCAGACTGATCTTGCCGAACTCCCGGAGATCGAGAAGATAGAAAGACAGCGCAGAGACCAAGCTGAAAAGTCCATTGTAACGGGCGGCCAGCGAGAGGACGTGTAACGCGAGACAACGGAGGGCTGTAGGGGCGTGAGCAGAGCAAAGTTAATCGCTGAACCCAAAACTGTGAGCGCCCATTGTTGTATCCAGCGCCAACGGCAATTAAACTAGTCCCCAAACGAACTGCGCATTGAAATCCCACCCACCACAACTGCTGACGTCACGGCGACAATTTCTTGGAAAGCAGACGAGGGCGGAACCACGCCAGCAATTGCTGCATCCAACCTCAGCTTTTCCAATCGAACTGTCCCAGCCACTGCTGCAAAACGTGCCCCAGACTGCAGCAAAACCGGCCGCAAGATTGGCAACACGAGCCAACCATCGGCGCCGTTGACTGAACTCGGCTGGACTTTTCCGACCGCCTCATCCTCTCCCGCCTCAGCACTTATCGATCACCCACGGACATCCTCGTGACCTTCCCGCTTGTACACACAACACACTTGGCAATCGCCTATCGCCGGTTACTGTCGACCTGCGACTCACCTCGGTTTGCCAGTGAAGTTGATCGCCACTACAGCCCTGAGACGCTCGCTCGCCTGCTTTGTGACGGCGACATGGAACAACGACGTGCGGCTGGCATCGCGTTGGGGATTCTTGGTGATGCAAGCTTGCTTGAAGTGATCGGCCGGGCGATGAGCGATCAGGATCGCGGGGTGCGCATGGTCGCCGAGGACAGCTTTCGCGCCATCATGGTTCGCTCCGCAGCTCCCGTTCACCAACAGCGATTGTTGCGTGCGATGCACTTGATTGATGGCGGTAACTTTAGCGCTGCGATGCCGATCTTGCGAACATTGATTGCACAATGCCCTTCGTATGCTGAAGCCCACTATCAGCTCGGGCTCTGCCTGCATGCAACCAAAGACTATCAGCAAGCAATTGAATGCTACACGCAATGCTTATGGCGTTGCCGTTATCACTTCACCGCTTGGCAATCCATCGGCCGCTGCGAAATTGCTCGTAAGCGAATCCCAGCTGCGATCAAGGCACTCTCGCGATGCATCACCATCAACCCGCACTGCGATAACGCTCGATTGCAACTCCGCACTCTGCGACGCCGTTTACGACGCAGCGACGTTTAGTCGTCAGTGGTTTTGAATCCGCTTTCAAACGACTTGGCCATCACGCCGCATCACCGACTCGTACAAGGTCGCGAGCATGGAATCCTTCAGTGACTGGATTGTCTCTGGTATCGCGATCATCGCGGGACTGATTGCACTGCTGGCTGCGGCAAGCTCTTGGCAAGCACCTTATCGTCTGCGATCCATTGATCGCATCAAGCAGCGTTATGGCATGGCAACCGCACGAGCACTGTGGCTGCTCATTGGCGTGATCTCTCTGACGGCGGCAACATGCATTCTGATGGGCGTGCGTCCCGGCTATGCGCGGCCCGAATCAGAGAATGCCAATCAACAGAACCCTGGTCAGCAGCGGCCGTAAGTGCCACTGCGTCGGCTCATCAGCTGGATCACGTCTCGGGATTTGATTCCTTGACGGCTCGCTGCATCACGTCGATCGCTGGATCAACGTAGCGTTCAAACTGCTTTTCAAACTTGACCAAAGAATCTTCATCGGCAAAGAAGAACATGCGATTGTGAACGGGATCAAAGGCAGCCCATTCGCGTTTCCCAACGACAATCTTCTTTTCGTCAAAGAACTGTACCACGTCGATTTCGTTCAAGACCGGCGTGTACAGCATCGGCTCTTTCAAGAAAGCGTCCATCGTCTCTTGGCTGGCAAACAGGTACAGCTTGCCCAAGTGAATGACGCCGAATTCGGTCTTGCCTTCAACCCATTGCTCCTTTTTGACAACCGTGACAGCACAGAAGCCTTCCATCGCCAACTTGGGCCGCGAGCTTGCGGGCTTTGCTGCACTGGCAAGCGGTGCAGAGGATGGCTGAGCATTGGTCGCAGCTGCTTCAGCCGCGTTTGCTTCCGGCACACTTGTTTCGGTCACAACGGCTGTTGCGTTGCTTTTTAACTCCGCTGACTGCACCACTTGCTGTGAAGCGGTGTCCGCAGCCAGAGCAGCTGCAGGTGGCAAAGCGGGTCCCGCAGGCAACTGAAAGCCACCGCTTGGTGCACTGACAGTCGCAGGTGCTGGATTGGCAGGTGCTGGATTGGCAGGTGCTGGATTGGCAGGTGCTGGATTGGCAGGTGCTGGATTGGCAGTGACCGGCGTAGCCGACGCAGTGGGGACGGCGTTTGGCAACGCGAATCCGTTTGATGTGGCTGCAGCGGGCTGCGTGGCAACAGGCTGTGTGGCGGCAGGTGCCGCTGCTGGCTGTGTCGTTGAAGTTGGTTTGGCAGCGGCAATTCGTTCCAAATTGCGTGTGTAAGCCATCCGCGTTTCGGCCAACCTTAGCACATAGTGTCGTGGGTTCTGTGGACTGGTGTATTTGTTCAACAGCGTGCCATCGGTGGTCACGATCACTTCGGTCGGAAAAGCATCGACCTTGTATTGATTTTTGAGCTTTGGATTGCTCATCGCGTGCACTTTGATCGTCACATAATTGCGATTGATCGCCTCGATCACTTTGGCGTCCTGAAACGCCCCTTCTTCGAGCTTGTCACAGTAGATGCAGTTGTCATCGTAGAAGTGCAATAGCATCAACTTGCCTTCGGCTTTGGCCTTCGCCAATGCCGTCGGACCGTCTTTCTGCCAAGCGATTTGAGCATCTGCGTGGTGGGAAGCCAACCCAGCAAAGGTTAGTACTACGGCCAAGATTGCTGCGTGTCGCATCCTGCGTTCCTGCTATCAATCCGAAAGGAATTTTGTGGCTGCCAATAAGGTATCTGTCGTGCGTTGTGCCTTCAGCCATGGGCTCCGTGGCGACCGATGAACGCGGACTGCTTCGTGCAACGCATTCAAATCAAGTCGTGGCAACACTGTCTTGTGCTGCATCATTGCGGCCAAATCCGCAATCGGTTTCCCAAGCGCAACGCTTCACGATGTGCATCGGCCATCGCGGGGCATTCGTTTAATCGGAAAGTACAAAATAGGCGAACTTTGACGCCATACCAACTGAACAAGAAAATCAGCCAACAAGCCAGAGAGTCCTGGCAAACTAGAGAAAACTCATTCCCGCTCAACAATCGGGGCTGGCGCCAGCGATCGCCAGCTCAGCGATCGATCATCAGCCCAGTTGGAATCGGCCGAACGGGCTGAATCACCCGCAATGGCTCTGCGACTCCGAGCGTTTGGCCGCAGCCAGGCGGCTTGACCACGGCCAGGCGCTTGACGACCGCCAGGCGTGGCAAATCTTGATCATCACCGGCGGCCGGGGGGAGACTGATTTCCGATCGCCTGCAAACCCTCGACCGCCGCCCCTTTGAAGTCGACTTGACAAGCAGAAAAGACAAGTTATAGTTGCCACAGCTTTTAAGGCGGGATCCCCCTGGCACGAAACTGCAGGAAACTTTCTCCGCCGCGATATCACAGACACACAAACATCATGCGTGACATGTTGTGACGTGACCGACCAAGGTCGGTGTGATGGTTCTGATACTTGGTGAATCTGCTTCCCAAGATTAACCTCCCCAAACCAACCGTTTGGACTGCGTCTGCCCAACCACATTGGCTGCATTGATTGCTGCCCCCATTGATTGGCACGGACTCAACCTCACCAGCAGTCTCGCTGCGTTTTGCTCGCAAAACATTCAGTGAATCTGTCATGAATGAGGAGTGCCGTTCAGTGAGCGGTGCAGACGAGCAACACAGTTCAGTTGGCAAGGACATAACCTTCACGAGGTTTTGGAAGCAGCCCGCAACGGCTTACCTTGTGAAACAATGCGACATGCCACTTGGCATGCTGAAACAGCGAACAAGTTGAAAGGAATGGACGCTTTGAAACGCTTGCTCGTTGCACTTGCGAAGTGCAACTCCGGCAAACCACTTGCTTCAGCGATCGCTGTTCTCCCCTAGATACTGATGGACCAAACAACAGCTTGGTCCTGCACAACTACTGGATTGACTCCTTGCGATTATCTCCGCAGTCCTCGCAAGGCAGTCGTGAATGTTCATATCCTGCGGACTCTGACTATATACGCCGAATCGACGCTGCTGCCCACGCATTCATTCTTTCGAGGCAAAGGAAATCAGTGTCGTTCTCTGGATGACTCATGGCGAAAAAGAAACGGTTCAACCGCCGCGGACCTGGAAACCAATTCAATGGCCCAGGAAACAACGGCTCGGGAAACAATGGCTCGGGAAACAATGGCAAGCCGAAGAACCAACGACGTCGGCGGAAAGGCCCCGGCGGTAATGGCTCACAAAACTACGATCGCGAAGCGGATGTCATCACAGACGCTCCCTTAGAGGACTGTGAAGGCATTTTGGAAATGCACCCTAACGGGTATGGATTCCTGCGCAGCCGCGACAACAATTACTCGCGTGAACGCACCGACCCCTTTGTGCCTGGCACAATGATCGAGCGTTTTGGTTTGCGACAAGGTGTCTACATCAAAGCGATGATGCAGCAGACCAAGCGTCAGCAAGGGCCGCGGATTCGCGAGATCCTAGACGTCGATGGAATCTCGCCAGAGGCCTATCCAGATGTCAAATCCTTTGACAGCTTAACGGCGATCAATCCGGAAGAATGGCTGCATCTGGAACGCGGACAAAAACCGATCACCAACCGCGTGATTGACTTGCTTTCACCACTTGGCAAAGGACAACGTGCACTGATCGTTGCTCCGCCACGCAGTGGTAAAACCATCATGCTGCAAGATATCGCAGGCGGGATCGCAGCCAATCATCCTGAGCTAAAACTGATCGTCTTGCTGATCGATGAACGCCCCGAAGAAGTCACCGACATGCGACGCAATGTCCTCGGGGGTGAAGTCGTTGCCAGTAGCCTGGACATGGACGTGGAAAGCCATGTGCGGCTTAGCCAACTGGTGATCGATCGCGCTCGCCGCTTGGCTGAAATGGGCCAAGATGTGTTCCTGATGCTGGACTCGATCACCCGCCTTGCACGTGCGTTTAACAAGTGGGTTGGCCGTAGTGGACGCGGTGGAGCGACGATGTCCGGCGGTCTGGACATCAAAGCGATGGACATCCCCAAGAAACTCTTTGCCACCGCTCGTGCTTTCCAAGAAGGGGGCTCGCTAACCATTGTCGGCACCGCCTTGGTGGATACCAACAGCCGAATGGACGAAGCGATTTTCCAAGAGTTCAAAGGTACCGGTAACATGGAACTGGTGCTCGATCGCCGCTTGGCTGACCGCCGTGTCTGGCCAGCGATTGACATCAGCCAAAGTGGTACTCGCCGCGAAGAATTGCTGCACGACGACGAGACCTACGAAGCCGTCACAATGCTGCGTCGGACACTCTCCAGCATGCACCCCAGCGAGGCGATGGAGCAACTGACGAAACAACTCGGTCGCTTCGAAAGCAATGATGAATTCATCAAGCTGATCAGCGGCGCAAAAACTTCGCTGTAACGCGAACGCCATGGATCTGGCGGTGTCTTTTGAGCGGTCTGCGATTTTGCCCGCTCAGGCACTAGGCATTCGCGGCCTGTTCGGATTAGAATTTGGCCGCTCCCGGAGGGTAAGCGAATTGGTGAGCAGCGTCACTGGAACTGACGTACCCCGTAAGGGGCTGTGGGTTCGAGTCCCATGCCCTCCGCTTTCCTGGTCTCGCAATCGCGACTGACCAGATCGAACAAAAAGCCCGCACACATTGACTTGTGTGCGGGCTTTTTTTATCGACCGTCCGCTGGCCACCAGCCACCGCCGCTCAATTGCTTGATCGCCGACTGCGGACACCACGCGGCAGGCAGATCGCTACCACACGGTGCCAACAAAAGCGAATACACTGTTGCATCGCCTGTGCTTCTAGGCCGCCTGTCCTGATACCGCCGCATCGATGAGTTCTAACATGAGATTCGCACTGACCCTGCTGGTCACGACCTGCTGGCTAGCCACCACCACCTTGGCCCAAGATGCGAACCGTCAAGGGCGGCCAAGTTCCAATGACGTCTGCGACCAGCCCACAAACGCCTTGATCAAGCGATTTGAAAAAGCTGCGATCAAACGTTGGTCCAAAGACATCGCCGCATTTGACAAACTGAATGCCAACCAAAAAGATAACCCCGATGCGGTGCTGTTTATCGGCAGCAGCAGCATTCGGCGCTGGGACACGATGGCCACCGATATGACGCCCTACCAAACGATCCGCCGTGGCTATGGAGGCGCAAAGTACAGTGACATGGCCGTGTTTGCCAAGCAGATTGTGCAACCGCATCAGTATCGCGCCATCGTGATGTTTGTTGGCAACGGAATCGTCGGCAGCGACGATGACTTAAGCATCGACGAAGTGGAATGCCTGACGCGCCACATCATCGAACAATCCCAACAACACCAGAGCTCTGCCCCGTTTTTCATCATCGAGATCACACCCTGTAAAAAGCGGTTTGATGTCTGGCCAACGATTCGCCAAGCCAATGCGAGACTGCGAAAGGTTGCCCTCACCACACCCGGGACGCACTTCATCCCCACCGCTGGCAACTTCTTGGATACAAACACACAGCCGCGCAGCGAACTATTCGTGGACGATCAGCTGCATCTCAATCCAGACGGCTACAAACTTTGGTCGCGGCTGATCAAACGCCGCTTGGCCGATGTGCTCGGTACCCCAGACGAAGCATGAGCGACTACGAGATCACGCCCGCTGATTACCTGCCGCCGGTTCCGGAGGTCACAGACTTTCGCATCGGCTGTATCGGCGCGGGGTTCATCATGGCGGATTGCCATCTGGTCGCCTATGCAGCGGCCGGAATTCATGCCACCGGGATTGCCTCGCGAACGCACCACACCGCACAACAAGTTGCCGCGCGACATGACATCCCCTCTGTCTACGCCGACTACCACCAGTTGCTAGACAACCAAGACATCAATGTGCTGGACATCGCCGTCCCACCAGACTGTCTGCTGGAGGTGATCCAGGCGGCTTGCCAGCGCGATCACCTGCGCGGAATTTTGGCGCAAAAGCCATTAGGAGTGAACCTGTCAGAGGCCAAGCAAATCGTAGCCCTTTGCCAGCAAGCAGGCATCACGCTTTCGGTCAATCAAAACATGCGGTACGACCAAAGCGTGCGCGCGGCGACCAGTCTGTTAAGACGCGATTGGCTCGGCGACCCAGTGCTGGCCACGCTTGACATGCGCGCCATTCCTCACTGGATGCCTTGGCAACAGCGACAAGGCTGGGTCACATGCCGGATCATGTCCATCCATCACCTTGACACCATGCGCTGCTGGTTTGGCACACCCCAACGAGTCTTCGCTAGCTTTCGCACCGACCCACGCACCCAGTTTGCTCATCAAGATGGGATCGGCCTGTACATTTTGGAATACGACAGCGGTCTGCGTTGCCAGATCTGTGATGATGTTTGGGCAGGTCCCGCCAGAGAGGGCGCCCAAGCCGACCTGGGAATCCACTATCGTCTCGAAGGCACCGAAGGGATGGCCAAAGGCACCATCGGCTGGCCCAAGTATCCCGAACGAGAACCAAGCACACTGGAGTACACGCTGACGAAAACTGGACGCTGGCACCAGCCGCGCTGGAATCACGTCTGGTTCCCCGACGCCTTCTTAGGTCCGATGGCTGAACTACTGACCGCACTTGCAAACGATCAGCAAACGGAGACCAGTGGCCAAGACAACTTGCAAACGATGGCGCTGGTCGACGCCTGCTACCTTTCGGCGAAACAACAGCAGGCGATTTCAATTGACTCTGTCCTGAATGCGTAACCGCTCAAACCATCCATCAGGACTGCATTGCAAGCCCAAACCGCAGGGATTCTCGGCTGAGAAACCTTCGAAAGCCTAGCTTTATGAACTGCAATAGACTGAGCTACAATCTCTCCAGCGGCATCCGATTCACTTCTCGTTACCAGTCTGCTGAACTCCCTATGGCGATCACCATTGAAGTCCCTTCTGTCTTGCAAGCGCAATGTGATGGCGTTGACGAAATCCAATTGAACGCCTCGACGGTTGGCGATGCGTTACACCAGCTGAAATCACAATCACCTGATCTCTATGCTGCTGTCTGTAACGAACACGGACACCTGCTGACGCATCTCAATCTGTTTGTCAACTCCAGCATGCTTCCCAAAGCAGCTATCAACCAGCATCCGCTCACCGATGGCGACGTGATCACCCTGTTCCAAACCATCGCCGGTGGCTAACGCCCAAACGGATGATGGCCAACCGTCTACATCACCAGGTCTTTGATGACGTGACCGTGTACGTTCGTCAAGCGACGCTCCAAACCGTTGTGATAGAACGTCAAACGTTCATGATCCAGGCCCATCAAGTGCAAGATCGTGGCGTTGAAGTCGTAAACCGTGGTTGGATTCACCGTTGCCTTGAAACCAAACTCGTCGCTTTCGCCGTAGTTAAAACCTTGCTTCACACCGGCGCCTGCCATGAAGCACGTGAAGGCACTGGGGTTATGATCGCGTCCGGTTCCGTTGGCCTGCAAGAACGGCATGCGTCCAAACTCAGTCGCCCAAACCACCAGCGTCTGATCCAGCAGTCCACGCTGTTTCATATCGGCTAGCAGTGCGGCCGTTGGCTGATCCATGATCTCCGCTTGCATCGCATGGGTCTTCAGAATGTCCTTATGCGAGTCCCAGTTGGTGATCCCATTGCCGCCGGCCGGATCGCTCCCATTAAAGAGCTGGACGACGCGCACGCCTTTTTCAATCAAGCGTCTGGCCAAAAGACAGTTGCGAGCGTATTTGCCTTTCAGCTCGCTTCCACCTTCGACTCCATAGGCGTCCAAGGTCTGCTGAGTTTCATTGGACAAGTCCATGACCGAAGGCACGGAGGTCTGCATTTTGCCTGCCATCTCATAGCTGGCGATCCGTCCGGCCAAGTCAGCATCACCGGGAAAGCGACTCAAATGCCGTTCGTTCAGTCGCTGCAACAACGACACCGTGTCACGTTCGGCCTGCAAACTAATCGCCCCTGGACGTCGCAGGTTGCTCGGTGGATTCATGGCGTTGAAATCGGTGCCTTGGAAGGCAGCTGGCAAAAAGCCGTTACCGAAGTTGTTCTTGCCACTGCGTGCTAAACCGCGTGGATCATTGATCGCGACGAATGCTGGCAATTCTTGGTTTTCACTGCCCAGCGCGTACGTTACCCAAGCACCAAAACTGGGGAAGCCCTCCATGGTGAAACCAGTGTTCATGAAGTTCTCGCCCTGCGGGTGAGCACTGGTGTCGGTGGTCATCGAATGAATGAAACTAAAGTCATCGACCAGTTCACCCAGGTGCGGCAGAAGATCTGACACCATTTTTCCAGACTGGCCACGAGGCTTGAAGTCCCAGAAGGGTTTGGCGATGTTTCCCGACGGGCCTTCGAACGTCACCGCGGGCAATCCCGGCGGCTTCTGGTTGTGCAGCTTGGTCAGCGCGGGCTTGTAATCAAAGGTGTCCACATGGCTGACAGCGCCGGGACAATAGATCACCAGCACCTGTTTGGCAGGCATGTCATGATGAGCCTGCCTCGGTGCGTAAGGATGATCGGGATCAACGTCGGGACGGATCGGAGTCTTCCCACTGGTCGTGCGCGAATCCGCAGCAAGCAACCCATCCTGCTGCAAGAGGCTGGCCAAGCCTAAGGAAGCGGTGGACATGCCAGCGATCCCCAAAAAGCCACGACGATCAAGGAACCGGCGGCCTAGCGGCGAAAGACGTTCAGGATTGGACATGGTTGAAAACCGATAAAGTGAAAAATGAATCGTGGTGTGAGAAGCCAATGACGGCGCTGGATCACGGCAAAAAGATGAACTCGTTGGAATTGATCAGAGCTCGGCAAACCATTGGCAAACCATGCTGCTGAGCGACTTGCAAACAATCGTCCACTTCTTGCTTGTCCGGTTGGCGTCCCAACAGCAATTCGAAGCAACGTTTGATCGCGGCCTGGGTGTCGCCAGCTGCAAACTCGATCGCCCGCTTGGCCAACAGGTCCGCTTGATGCTGAACAAACTGGCTGTTCATCAGGTTTAAAGCCTGTAGCGGCGTGGTGCTAACGGGGCGTTTCGCACGGACTTGCCCACAATCGGGGAAGTCAAATGCAGTGAACATCTGATCATCGACACGCCGCATTCGCTCTTGGTAAATCATGCGCCGGAACGTGTCGGCGCCGTGATTATCGACCACTTCCCACTGCGCGTACGTCTTCTTGATATTGTGAATGCGATAGCTGCGCCCACCCTTCTCTGGATTCAACACACCTGAGGCAAGCAAGATCGAATCACGCACCACTTCGGCCTCCACACGCCGTGGTGGGAACCGCCATAGCATGCGACTGCTGCCATCGATCGCCAGTGCGGATTGCTGCGGCTGTGATGAACGTTTGAATGCATCACTGGTGACCAGCAGGCGAATCATCGACTTGACCGACCACGGCTGCAGCTGATCCGAAGTTGGAGCCACGAACTCTGCAGCCAAGTAATCCAGCAGTGCTTGGTGACTGGGTGCAGCACCAGCGGTGCCAAAGTCAGAGGTGGTGGTGACAATCCCAGCACCAAAGAGATGGTGCCAAATGCGATTGACCATCACGCGTGACGTCAGTGGGTTTTCAGGGCTGACCACCCACTGTGCAAACGCCTGGCGGCGTTGGGCACCCGTTGCGTTGGAACCCAATCCGAAATCGCCCCCAAACACAGCCGGAGCCGAAGGCATGACCTCCGCTTTAGGATTTTCGGGACTGCCCCGGTGCAACACTCGGGTAACGGCGGGTTCAACAAATCGACCGATGAAACTTGGACGCGGACCTTCCTCTGCCAACAGATCAATCAGCCGCTGAATCTGCTCCATCGCTTCACCACGCTCGGCAATGTCCTTGTTCAGCTGTTGGTTCATGTACCAACTGGATGCGATGGTTTTCCAGTTCCCCTCTTGGTCGCGCACTTGAACGTCATAGTCACCAAAGTTCAGACCGGGCTTTTGCGTCAGATAGTCGGTGTCATAGAAGTACTCGCGGTTCGAACTGATTCGCAAACGGTTGATCTGCTTTGGTTCAGTAAACTCAAAGATCGCGTAGGGCCGCTTGGTTTTGTCTTTGGGATTGCCCCGAGCCCGCCAGGCCATGGTTCCATATTCACCATCGTTCAGCCGTGTGATCACGTTACGCGGATCACCAACCATTTCATCTGGACCACTGACTTGGGTGCCACTGGCTGCGAGCGCAAGGTTTTCTCGGTTGTCCTGGGGACCAAAGACTTCCAATTCATCGATTCCCACAGCCACGGACTGAAAATTGATTCGGACCGCAGTGGTGGTCACCGGACGCAGGTGCATTTCACGATAGGCACCCCAATTCTCCTCCCAAACACCGTGCGGTCGCATTCGATTGCGTTGCTGGTTGATTTGCGTCCAAATCGCTTGGCCGCGTTGTCGACGAGGATGGTCCTGCGAGAGTTCGGGAAAGCGACTACCGAATTCGATGTCCTGAAACACAGCCGTCATCGCGTAATAATCCGTGATTGTCAGCGGATCAAATTTGTGATTGTGACAACGTGCACAGCCCACGGTCATGCCAATCATCGAAGCTCCGACGGTTTGCATGACCTCATCCATTCGATCAGCTCGAGCCTGGCGAATCGCGGACGCCTCTTGCCCCACCGTGGCCGCGGGAACATGCGGACCGGCAACCAAGAAGCCCAATGCCTCCCCCGATCCCATCACATCACCAGCCAACTGCTCACGGACAAACTGGTTGTACGGCTTGTCTTCATTCAAACTGCGAATCACATAGTCACGGTAAACCCAGGCGTTTTTACGATAAAGATTTGATTCTGATCCATTGCTTTCCGACCAGCGAATCACGTCCAACCAGTGCTGAGCCCAACGCTCGCCAAAATGTGGTGACTGCAAGAGTTCATCCACAAGATGCTCGTACGATGTCGCAGGATCTTTCCTGGAATCAGCCACAAACTGTTCCACGCGTTCCGGGGTCGGAATCAAACCGGTTAGCACAATCGACGCACGGCGAATCAACTGTCGTGGGTCGGCAGATCCGTTTGCGGTGAGCTGTTGCTTTGCTAACGCCTGATCGATGAACGCATCGACCGGATGCTGGCTACCTGGGGGAACTTCGGGGCGCGTCACCTTTTGGAAGGCCCAGTGATCAGCCCCCTGCAGTTTTAACTCAACCGCCTCCATCTGCCCTGGCCACACCGCACCTTGGCGGATCCAGCGGGCGAGCACATCGATTTGCTGCTTGCTTAACTTGTCTTCATCTGGCGGCATTTCCATGCCTTCTTCGACATGCTTGACCAGATCCAATAAGTAGCTGCTCTGGGGATCACCTGGAACGATGGCAGCAGCCCCGGAGTCACCGCCACGCAACAGATGCGCGCGTCCATCGACTCGAAATCCCGACTCTTGTTCATCCTCGCCATGACAGTGCTGGCAGGAGTCTTGCAAGATTGGCAGCACTTGAGATTCAAAATCAATTCGGTCCACCGATTCAGCGGACGCCGACGGTGGCTGTTGAGCCCAGCCAGGACAACCGATCCCAGCGGCAACCCAAAAACCGAACCAAGCAATGCCCCATCGCATGGAGCGAACAGGAGTGTCAAAAACGAAACGTTGCATGCGACTCGATCAATGGACAAGGTAATGAAATGTGGTGTGCAATCACGCAATCCACAGTTTAATTCGTTGGCCAGAGCCGCGAGCTGGCAAGCAGCGGATCGGAGGCCTTAGTAGATGATTCCCCAATGCGGCAGATTTACCACTCGTTGGCGGGCAAAAGTCAGATAATTTGTGAGGCAACGTTTGCGCCCCCACCCCAATACGCGATAATTTGGTCAAACACCGCCTCAGATGGGTGCCATCACAGCGACGGCTTGACGCCCTGCACTGCAGGTTCTGGCCTGTCGGCGCGAGCCGATGGGGTCCATTCATCTCACACACGCAGCCCAAACCAGTCCTTGATGAAACCCGCTCGCCCACTGGATGACCGTCTGAAGTGTGTGGCCGAGCAGCTGATCGAGGGACGCCAGCGCCAGCCCTGTCAACTGGCTCACGTGGATATCGGATGCGATCATGGCTACCTGCTGGCTTGGTTGATCGCGACGGGAAACGTGGATGCCGGAATCGCCATCGAAAACAAAACAGCGCCGCTACAAATGGCTCAACGGACTCTCGCTGGGCTGAACGTCCAGGTTCGACTCGCCAATGGGCTCGACGGCCTGGCAACGGACGAAGCGGACAGCTTGAGCATCAGTGGCATGGGTGGCCGAGCGATTTGCAAAATTCTAGCGGCCCACCCTGAACGACTGCCGCCAGTGGTGGTCCTGCAACCCAACGATCACCTGGATCTGGTCCGTCGCTGGGCCTACGAAAACGGATTGCCCATCATCGCGGAAACCGTTGTCCGTGGCGGCCGCTATCAAGTCATGCGTTTTGAAACCCAATCCGATCACCGGCGAGACACCGCCTATGATTCGCTTGATTTAGAAACAGCGTTCTTGCTGGGCCCTTGCCTGCTGCGGCACCGCCCGGAGTCAGCGATCAAGATGTGGCAGCAGCAACATGATCATCTAGCAGGATTGCCCAAGCGGACACCGGCCTCACAACACAGGCTGGATGCATTAAAGTCGGCGTTGAACCGGTAAACGGTCACGCAACGCCCCAGCGTCTGATTACTGTCGACGCTGAAAGGCTTCAAAAGCATCACGCAGTGCCGGTGGTGGGGGGCGGCGTGTTCGAGCGTCGTTCAGGTGACGCAATCCATCGGTTCCCAGTCCATTGGACTTTGCCGCGTTGCGACCGGGCTTGAGCCCCAAGCTGCGCAGTGCATCTCCGAACGATTGCTGATCGCTTGCATCCGCTCCAGGCTGATCCAACTGGCGAACCCGTTCCCAACGCTGTTGGAATCGGCGCATGTCTTGTTCCGTCCAACCGAGGTCATTGAGCAATTCAGGGTCAAACTGATCACGCGGCTCCTTCAAGTAATCCAAGACCATGTCGGTTGCCTTTTTGGTGTACTCCAAATCTGGCGGAGGAGGCGGAACGGTCTGCTGTGCTGGCTGAGACCCCGTCCCATTAGAATCAGGACGGCCATTGTTGCCCTCCTGGCTTTGCTCCTGGCTGGGCTGCTCTCCTGGCTGATCGCTTGAATTTGGGTCGTCCCCTTCCTGCTGGCCGGGCTTCTGCCGAGGATTACTAGGCTGACCAGAGTTCTGCTCGCCAGAGTTCTGCTCGCCAGAGTTCTGCTCGCCAGAGTTCTGCTCGCCAGAGTTCTGCTCGCCAGAGTTCTGATTGTCTTGCGACGGGGTTTGGTCCTGTCCACTTTGCCCCGTTTGGTCCTGCTGACCTTCACCCTGTCCCGTTTGTGGATCACTGCTATTTTCGGAGTCACTTTGGCGATCATTCATCTCAGATTGACCATCGTCCTGGCCTGAGTTCTGATCGCGATTGGCATCATTCATCGGTTGATCGGATTGACCACCAGAGTTCTGGTCTTGCTGGCCCTGGGGATCTGTTGATGAATCTCCTGTTGATGAATCATCGTTTGCCTGCGAACCGGCCTGCTCATTCTGACCGCCCGTTTGCGAGTCATCTTGCCCCTGAGTACCGGTTTGATCAGCGTCAGTTTTGGGATCTTTGGTCTGCTGGTCACCGGTGTTTGCAGAGCGATCGTCGCCAGACGGCTTGTCCGTTGCCGAGGGTTGCTGAGGAGGATCTTGATGATTGGACGGCTGTCCAGAACCCTGCGATTGATCTTGAGCATCGCTGGTTGAACCTGAATCCGCGTTCTGGTCGCCGTTCTGATTGTTAGCCTGATCACCTTGCTCGTTCATCGGTGCGGCTTCGCTTCCCTGGGCTTCATTGTCGCCACTTCCCTGGGCTTCATTGTCGCCACTTCCCTGGGGCTTGTCAGTCGTCTCAGGCTGCTGGCCTGTCCCCACCTCGTCAGGGCCTTTATTTTCCTGCCCTGGATCGGTCATTTGGCTAGGATCAGACTCACCCTTCCCTGCGTCCCCACTTTTCTGATCGCCCCCTGATTCAGATCCGTTGGTCTGATCGGGTTGCTGTGTGGAATCGCCTGACTGATCACTGGCGCTGCCCTGCTGGCCCTGTCCCTTCTGCTGCTGACTTTGGTTTTGTCCCTGTTGTTTGGGATTTTTCTGCTGTTCGATGTAGTCCTTGATTCGTTCAAAGGCATCCGCATCGTCCTGAACAGGCTGTTGTTGGTCGGGCGAAGATTGGCCTTGGCCTGATGGGGGTTGCCGATTGGCTTGGTCGCCCGAGTTGGGCGGTGCGTCCTGGGGATCTGTCATGCCGTCACCGGATTGATTTCCAGTGGACGGATCCTGTCCCGTTGAATCCTGGCCTGCGGTCTGATTTTGATCTTGCCCACCGGCGTTCCCCTCATCGGCAGATGGCTGATCACCGCTGGGCGGCGAGTCTTGTCCTGCGGAGGACTGGCCACCGCCTGACTGCGTACTCGAATCCCCCTGCTGGCCGGCAGGTTGATCCTGCATGGATGAATTGCCTGAATCAGCCCCACCTTGACCGTTCTGCTGGCCGCTATCGCCCTGCTGGCCAGTGTTTCCCTGCTGGTTGCCATCGCCCTGCTGGTCGTTGTCGCCTTGCTGGCCTTGATCTCCGGACTGCCCTTGATCCTGTTGGTTTTGGTCGCCCTGTTCCCCTTGATCGCCCTGTTGGCCTTCACCGGTCTGGCTTTCGGAATCCTGGCCATCTTGCTGATTCTCGTCCGCGGGTTGGTCCTGATCCTGGCTCTGACCCTGACCCTGATTCATTTGAGCGTCATCACCAGACGGGTTGTTCTGGCCCGGTTGCCCGTTCTGGCCCGATTGCCCGTTCTGGCCCGACTCGCCTTTGTCTCCAGATTGGCCCTTATTTCCCGACTCGCCGTCTTCCCCTTGTTGCTCTTGATCCTGTTGCTGATCAACATCCGACGGCGGTTGCTGGTCGGGCTTGGACAACCCGTCATTTTCCTGTGGCTCTTCGGGCAGGTTTTGCTCTGCGGCAATGATTTGGATTTCCAGAGGATCGGTCACCGCTTGGTTGGGGCCGCCAAAGGGATCATCTGGCAAGAAGCGATTGTCGGCAGCGGTGGCGATCACTTGAACAATTTCGCCGGCTTTTAAGCCAAAGTCTTGGGGGCGGAAACGGAATTCAGCGATTTGGTTTCCGCGTCCGCTAAAGCCATCTTCGTTAATCCAGATCAGCGGTGACTTGAGTTCGCCGATGCCATCAGAGATTTTCAGCTGCAGTGTGCTCAACTGAAAATCAGCGTCCATGGCATGAACTTCAATCGTCTGCTGGCCGTTGACAGGCAGTTTGATCGGCGAACGCTTGGGCAACACAATGGCCACCTCGGGAGACAGATCCGCGATCACTTCGATCGGGTAGACGATTGGCTGGGGGTTGGACTGGCCTTGTTGGTCCCACACTTTGATTCGATAGTTGACCGGCTGTGTGGCGCGGCTGTGATTGGCGACTGCATGCAAGACGGTTTCCACCTGCAGCGTTTTTCCGTCATCGGCAATCTGCATCGGGATCCGCGCTGCGGAGGGCTGCTGGTCACTGCCAACGGCCTTGATGTTGAACTGCAATTCCGCTTTGACAACGGGACGGCTGGAAACGGCGGAGAGTTGCACCATCGTGCCGTCGATCACGGAGATCGAGGGACTGCTGGTGGTTCGTGCTCGATGGCCTGTGTAATCCGGTGGACGGATTTGGATCTTGCGTACCGCGACAACGGGTAGATTTTCGATGTCCAGCCGATAGGGTCCTGACTTGGCATCGCCTGCAGTGATTTGATACTCGATGTGTCCGGACATGGAAGGGTCCAGCGACAGGGCGGCCAGATAAAGACCGCTGTCTGGATCGACTTCCATGGGCAATTCGCGAACCGGTCCATCACTGGCCCAGACACACTGCACCGATTCGTCGCTGTACAGACCCGCAACCTCGGCAGAAAACTCGACAGTACGACCAGCCAAGACCTGAGCACTGCCTGGCTGAACATCCAAGATGGTCACACGCTTGGCAGGTTCAACTGTCGCCAGCGGCAGGAACAGTCGCTGGGCAGAGACCAAAGGGCTTTTTGGTGTCAGGACACAGTACAGGGCCAGAATAAAGAATGCAGCAATCGTGACCAACCACCAAGAAAACGTTCCCACGGCTTCGGCGGGCAGGGACTCATTGATCCGCAGCAAACTGGCTGCGCGAGCGCCGATGACTTTGACCACGCGAGCGCGAAAACCGCTTTGCTGGTCTTTTAAGGTCACGTAGCTGGTCAGCTGCTGACGGAAGTCTGGATGTTCTTGTTCGAGTGCCCAGGCGGCATACTCGTCGGTCACCTTGGATGTCAGGACGGGCCACAGCCGGGCAACGCAGTACCAGATCAATGCCGCACCGAAAGTAAGAAAGCACAGCGTGCGCACCATCAACCCGGGCGAGTAGATCCACTGATCGATCACGATCCATGCCAACGTGACCACAAAGCACGCGATCACAGCGCGCAGGGCGGTCCGCGTCAGTTCACCGAACCAGAGAGCACGGCGAGCCTCGTCGAGACGCTGGCCGATGAGCTGGTCGGTGGAATGAGCTGCCGGAGCATTTGCAGAGGGGATGCTGGTTGCCATGAATGAGATTCTCGGAAATCCGCCAAGAGATGGAAAAAGCAACGCACGGGACTTCACCCTCTACTATAGCTCGCCCCCCAGGGCCTGGGCCAGCTTTGCCAGGAGTTCCGCGGGCTGATCGTGCCGATAATTCACATCGACGGACTGCTTCTTGTCCAATAACTTGATTTGGATTTTCCCGCTGTCCCATTCGTTGCCCCCCGCAATCAGGGCGACCGGAAAGCCGTGGGCGTCAGCGTATTTCAACTGGACACCCAGTTTTTTCGGATCCGGATACAGCTCGCTGGAAATCCCCTGATCTCGCAGCGTGGCGGCGAGTCGCAAATAGTTCTCTCGCTGCGATTTGTCGAAGAAAGGAATGAACACATCGGCGGGCGTGCTGGTGCCCGGCAGCATCTCCAACTGCTCCATCGCCGCCAACAAACGATCCAGTCCCAACGAGCCTCCGATGCCAGGCAGATGCTGTTTGGTGTACAACCCGGCCAAGTTATCGTAACGACCGCCACTGCAAACGCTGCCGATCGATGGCAGGTCATCCAAGATCGTTTCGAAGATCACGCCGGTGTAATAGTCCAATCCGCGTGCGATCGAGACATCAATTTTGAGGTGTTGCTCAGGAACACCGGCCGCCAAGGCTCCTCGATAGATCGCCTCCAATCGCTCAATCGCTTCGATCGCTGACTCTGATCCACCGGTGATTTCTGGCAGCGCTGCGAAAATCGATTCCGCATCTCCTTGAAGTTCCGCCAGCTTAAGAACGTGATCGGCTTGTTGGGCCGAGATTCCCGCTGCATCGCACATTTCTTGTGCCACCGCTTCGCGACCGATCTTGGCCAGCTTGTCCAGGGAGCGCAAAATGGCAACGCTCTGATCGAGCAGTCCCAGGTGAGACAACAACTCTGTTAAAACGCAACGGTTGTTAACGTGAATCTTGAACCGTTCAAAGCCGATCGATGACAACAAGCGATCAATGACCGAGACCGCTTCGATATCAGCGACGACACTCTGAGTGCCAATGGTATCGAAGTCGCACTGCATGAATTCGCGATAGCGACCAGCCTGCGGTCGTTCACCGCGCCACACCGGGGCAATGTGATACCGTTTAAACGGCGTCCCAAGTTGGTGAATGTGCTGTGCAGCAAAGCGTGCCAGGGGGACGGTCAAGTCGAAACGCATGCCAACTTGGCGGCCACCGTTGTCTTCAAAACGATAGATTTGGCGATCGGTTTCATCGCTGCCCTTGCCGGTCAGAACCTCCAGGTACTCAAGCGTTGGAGTGTCGATCGGTGCAAAGCCATACGAACGAAACACAGCGCGAGCGGTCTCCATTAAACGCTCTCGCGGAATCATTGCCGCTGGCAAGTAGTCGCGGAACCCGTTCAACGTGCGAGGCTTAATCAATGACATGCGTGGTTCTTTCTATTCAGTAAGGGAGATCGTGGCGGGTCTGGGAACCCGAGTCACATCGACGTTTGCCGCATTGAGACAAGGTCGTTCGGAGCGAGTGATGTTGGTAACGAGGCGTCAAGCCAATTGAATCGGGAGTTCTAAATCACAGAGAGTTTTAGATCACGGGGAGCTCTTGCTGTCGACGGCGGCGCAATTTGTTGATGCCCCCATGATTTTGATCCGGAAAGTGCACTCCGTACAAGGCTTCGGCATAATCCTGAATCTGCTCTGGCGATTCAAAATACAGGTCGTAGCACCAGTCATCATCAAACTCGCATTCGTCAGTGGTGTAGTCGCGGCAGATCTGAGGTCGCGTTTGATAAATCCCACAGCGATGATCATCTCGAAGGTGTTTGCAGGTGGTATGCACCAACAAGTACCAGGCGCTACCTTCGGCAAATACCGTCGCTCGGTCGTGCAGCAAGTACCAGCGGATGTAGTCAAAGTCTTTCATCGACTTTGGTTTATCGATGGGTAAGGCAAAATAGCGACAACACTTGGCCGTACAAAGGTCGCACAACATCTGATCGCTGGGCACATCGTCACGATTGAGTCGTTTGGTCGACACGGAGCCTAAACCTGCAACTGTTTTGGGAAAAAGCCGCCCTCAGGCCGCGACTGCACGGATGGAAATTTCTGCAGATCATGACGACAATAGCCGCAATCACAAAGGAGCAATTTAATGGAAGTCGTCATCACTGCACTAGGCCCGGACAACGTGGCCCTGGCCGATCCGATCATTCACCACGTGACGTCCCAGGGTGCTCGCATCACCGAAATCCAGATGTATGACCATGACGAAGAGCAATTGTTCGCCATGTTGTGCCGAATTTCGATTGATGCCCAGCATTACGACCAACTGGATGCGGCAATGCGTCAAATTGGCGACCACACGGGGCTGGCGATTCGGGTTTGGTCCAGCCAACGGCACGCCGTCCCACGACTGGCCATCTGCTGCACCTACAGCGAATTTACCCCGCGGGCGGTCCTGCAAGCGATTCGCGATGGCTTCATTGTCGCTGAACCGTCGGTCCTGATCTCCAATCGCTCCACACTGGCTCACCTCGGCGAGGAGTTCGATGTCCCCTTCCACCAAATCGCCAACGATGGCGGGGTACCCGATGATGAACAGATGGTGCAACTGGTCGATCAGTACGACGTGGACTACGTGATTCTGGCTCGTTACATGCGGATTCTGCCGGCGAGCACCTGCTGGCAATTCGCTGGCGGACGCATCATCAACCTACATCACGGCTTGCTGCCCGGTTTCCCCGGCTTTCGCCCCTACCACGATGCCTTCGCCGCCCGCATGCTGACCTTCGGGGCCACCTGTCACTTCATCATCCCCGAACTAGATGCCGGCAACCAAACCATCAACCAACGCACCTTTAGCGTTGCTCCAGGAACGGATTTGCCAACCATCATCAAGCAGGGTGAGACCGAAAACGAACCTTCCTGCTTGGTCGAAGGAGTTCGCAGAGTGGTGGACCGTGAGGTGCAACTTCGCTTTCATCGTGTGATCGCGAGGTTGCCCGAGACCCCCTGAGATACCGGCCCATTGAGCACCATCCCAAAAGAAATGTTAAGAAATTAAGATCTCCCTGAAGCAGGCTCAACAGCCCGAACCTGCCCGCCCAAAGCACGCAGGCAGAATATCTTGCCGGATTAACCCACAAAAAGACGTGAAACTCACGTCGCTGCTATGACTTTAACGACTAGGCGAAATCTAGACACATCGAGGGTTCAATTGCACGGCGCCCCCAATGTGTCCCGACGCTAACACAGTTCTTTGAAAGGAGAGTCAGGCGACATGCGTTCGCCTGCCTCACGAACAGAATGGTCAAAGCATCTCGACAACGGATTGTCGACTTGATTGACTCGATGATTCCAGCTGCCAACACTCGCTTGGTTGGATAGTCGCTTGCTGCGAACAAAGCAGAGTGGCGACGCAACGCCGTGACACCCTCGCGACGCACCGAACGTTTGATGGCAACATTCATTGAGCAATCTTCATTGCCTTTGACCTGATCGATAGTCAATTATCACGGATGATAAAATGTCAGCTTCTCGTCAGCATCGACTTCGTCGGTGCGCGTTGGCAATAGGCGCCGTCCTCTCTTTAGGGGCTTCTCAAGTCTTTGCCGATCAACCCCAGAGCAATGATTTGGTAGAGGGTGGCCCGTTGCTGGACGCCTCGTATCCGTTGCTGTCAAGCAATGTGACCCAACCCATTCTGGCGTCCGCTGAAACGCCGACCACGGCTGAGGCGGCGCCTGACGCAGAGTATCAAGCGCTACTGGATCGGATCGAGTCTCTGGAAGCTTACAAGCTTGACCAAGAGGACGCTGCAGCAGCAAAGAAAAAGAAGTCTGCTTACAAACTCAATGGTCGAATTCACCTCGACAACTGGCTGTTTTCCAACAGCGATCCGGGGATCAATGAACTGGAAAACGGCATTGGCAACCCAGGCTTTGATCCGGAGAACCGTTGGGATTTCCGTCGCATTCGTCTGACCTGGACGGGAACGGTTCCCAACAACATGAACTACCGGATCCAGATTGACTTCCATAACCCTCAGACACCTGAGCTGAAGGACGTTTATCTGGGATTCACCGATCTACCACACAATCACACCTTTTTGATCGGTATTCAGAAGCGTCCTATCGGCTTGGACCATTTGAACAGTAGCCGTCACAACGTCTTTGCCGAACGCCCCCTAGCGGTTGAAACATTCAACGAAGACGCGCGTCGTCTGGGGATGTGTTTCTATGGGCTCAGCGACGACGAGTCGATGAACTGGAGATATGGTGCGTTCTTGTTGGAGAACATCACCTCCGATGGTGCTGCAATTGGTGACAAGGAACAGGGTGGCCTGTATGGCCGTTTCGCCGCGAGCCCCTGGTACGACGAGATCTCTGGCGGCCGTGGTTACTATCACTGGGCCATTTCCGGATCCGTCAACCAAACCGATGGTGATGGAACGACCGACGTTGACACCAATTCGAACGAAGCTCGCTTCCGGACACGTCCTGAAGCACGAAGTTCAAACCGCTGGTGGAACACCGGTCGCATTCTTGGTGCCAACCAGTACCAACAACTTGGTGTTGAATCGATGCTAAACATCGGTGCTTTCTCACTGACCGGAGAATACATCGGCAACTGGGTGCAGCGTGACGCCTCGGGTGGATTCAATGGCGACGACCTGTTCTTCCATGGCGGTTACTTGTACGGCTGTTACTTCTTGACCGGTGAGCACATTCCGCTGAAACGGTCAGCAGGAACGATCGATCGAGTCAAACCCTTCGAGAACTTCTTCTTGGTGGATCGCTGCCGCGGTGGCTGCGGGAGCGGCTGGGGAGCATTGGCACTGGCTCTGAGAGGCGATTACCTGGACCTGTCTGATTCAGACATCAACGGTGGCCAGGGTTACACCGTCACCGCTGGACTGAACTGGTACTGGACCGCCTATTCCAAGCTTCAAGTCAACTACATCACCGGTCACATTTCGGATGCGGGACAGGACGTCAACAACGCCAATTCAACGCCCTTTGGGACTCCACTGGCTGGCGACTTTGACATCTTTGGCATGCGTTACATGCTTGACTTTTAATCGGCACCAAGTCTTGATCTGACACATCGAACACTCTTTACGGAAATCTCATGATGACCTTCACAAACAATCACCTCAGGAATGGCTTGACGAGCTTGGCGTTCACGCTTGTGCTCGGCCTTTCTCTGGGCGTCACTGCCACTGCGGGTGGCCTAAAGAAATGTGATCAAACCGGCGTGCAATGCTGTCCTGTTTGCGACCACCGTTGCACCTTGGACGCAAAACCGGACACAAAAAGCAAAACCTGCTTTGAAGTAGAATCCAAAGTGATTTGTATTCCACGCGTGGTGTTTCCTTGGCAGAAACGCAAAGCGGGCTGTGCGGGATGCGATTCCTGCGATGGCAACGGCTGCACGGCCTGTGTCAACAATGGAGCTCGCCTGCGTCGCATTTGTGTCTTAAAGAAGGACAAGATCACTTGCCCCTCTTGCAAGTACACCTGGTCCGCCGAGAAAAAGGCTGGCTGCTGCGACATGCCTGTGGTCGAAACGGTGACTGCCGATTCGGCTCACCAACCGGTTTGGCAACAGGCCACCGCGTCTGAACAGGCGGTGTTGACCCAACGGCGCTTGCTGCCTCCACGTCCAACAGTGGCCGCCCAGTAGCGAGAGCACTTGCCAGCACGCAAACCAGCTGCTGGCAGGACGCAACGCACACTCCCCAGGCAGACCGCCCTCCCCGGCGGCTGCCTGATCACACGCGGACTCACGTGTGTCTCCTACAACGGTTTCCAACGACAGTATACTGTTAGCAGTCACTGGCTCCACTGTCCTTCAAGGAAACGTCTTGCATCAATCGGCTCGCAGCGATTCGAAACCTCAACCGTTACACGTTCATGCCGAGCTTGCCCTTCTAACTGCGGGGACCATTGGAGCTCTGCTTGGTTATGCGGTAACCGTTGTTGCTGCACGTAACCTTGGCCCAGAGTTCTTCAACCGGTTCATTCTGACCATTACGCTTCTGGGCGTTGCCAGCAACCTGACCGAAGCAGGTGTGGGCAAGTATGGGTTGAAAATCCTGCCGGCTTACAAGGCCGAAGAAGCATGGGGTTTCTACGCCGGCTACTGGCGATTTGGGATCGCTGTTTGCGCGATCGCGAGCTTATCGATCAGCAATCTGCTGGTCCTGAATGTGTATTTAAAGTCACACCAGTCGATCGCATCAGAAACGGTGTTTATTGGCGAACTGTGCCTACCGATCATCGCGTTATCAGGTGTTCTGTCCGAATACCTGATGGCTGCTGGACGAGCGGTGATCGCGACCGTCACGATTCGTGTGATTGCACCTCTGACGACCTTGATCGGGCTAGAACTCTTGCCCTATCTGTTTGAACAACCCACCGCCCCACAAGCGATCACTTGTTACGTGATTGGCTCCGTCATCGCGTCAACGATCTGCTTGCCGCTCTTTCTTAAACGGATCCCCCAACAGGCCAAGGAAGCCAAGCCTGTTTACCGTGGGGGCAGGTGGCTGTTTTCCTGTATCTCATTTGCAACGTTTGGCTTTTTGATGGCCTGGCTGCTGCAGATGAATCTGGTCATCGCCGGGATCATTGATGTCCCCGAAGACCAAGTGGCGCACTTGGCCGCGGCGATGCAATCCGGTTGCCTCGTGATGCTGGTCGCCAAGTCGACAGACAAATACTTTCAGCCACAACTGTCCAAGCTGATTACCAAAAAGCAATGGCAAGAAAGCATTGGACTGAGAAACCAACGCCACCAATTTGTTGCGCTTGGCAACCTTCTGTTTTTGGGCATCATCGCCTTCTTCGGACGCAACATTCTCTCGATCTACGGACCAGGGTATGTCGATGCTTATCCGACGCTGTGCTGGATCGCGGTGGGCGCCTGCTTTTGGACGCAATTTTCCATGGCACCAGCGTTTCTCAACTTCATCGGCCTCACACGATGGGTCAACACAATCATTGCGATCACGGCGGTGGCCATGACCGGGCTGACGGCCTGGCTGTGTCCGACCATGGGCATTCGTGGCGCCGGCATTGCCTTCACTGTCACCGTTGCACCACTCGCGGTGGGCTTCGCACTGTGGGCCAACCTGCTTGTGTTTCGCAAATCTGAACGACTCGCGCGATTGGATTACTTGGAGAGTTGAACCAGGTAATCCAACAGCGACGCCAAGTCTTTCACCGAATAGGTTTTTAACAAACCATCGGGCATCACCGACGTCTTAAGTTGCTTGCGCACTTCGATGTCCTCTTTGCTGATCACATGATCCTTGGCCTGAGCGTCCCGAATCGTGACTTGCTCGGCTTGTTCGTCGGTCACAAATCCCGTGATGACTTCTCCGTCAATGGTCAACACCTGCGTTGTTGCAAAGCCCTGTGCGATGGTCTTGCTGGGGATCAAGATCGCTTCGGCTAGCTGAGCGCGTTTGTAGGTCTTGGCAATGTTGCCCAGATAGGGCCCTTGTTGCGGACCCGACTTGCTAACCGTATGACAGCTCACACACGAAGCTTGCTTAAACAGCTCTTTGCCAAGCTGAACATCACCCGGCATCTCAGCGACCATTGCCAACGCATCGGCAACACTTAACGTTCCAATCTTGGGCGAATCATCTTGCATTCGCTTGACCAAATCCAACTGCTTGACGGCTTGGCCAGCCACTCGTTTTAGATCCGCATTTTCAGTCGACTGATACAGCGACCAAATCTTGCCATCGAGCAGATGATGACGCCATTGGCCAGCGACTTTGATCAGCTGTGACTGTACTGAGGCGTCTTGCCAAGCCGATTCAATGGCGTCTTCAGCAAGCTCCAAAGCTTCAGGACTGGCGTTGCCGGTCCCAGCGACTTGCAAGATCATTGCCCAACACCAATCACTTTCTGCTGTGCCTAACTTGGGCTGATCCGAACCCAACATCTGGATCAAGACGCCGACCTGATTCTGAACCAGCGCCGACTCCAATGCGACTTTCTGTGCCCGGCCGTACTGTCCACGCATCGATCGGTCAGATTGCATGCGAGCGAGTGCCTGCACCAGCGTTTTAATCGCGGCAGGCTGATTCATTCGGCTAAGCGCTTCCACGCAGTGCAGCAAAGACTGGCCGTCAATCTTGGGTTGCTTGATCGCATTTTCCAAAACAGACATCGACTCAGCTGGCAACTCTTTAGCCGCGGCGATCTGCTTGAACGCCTGAGGCATCAACCTCGCATCGACCAAGGCGAGCTGCAGCAGACGCTGCAATCCTTGACTGGATTCCATGCGGTTGCGATTCATTGTGGCGACCATCGCCGCTGCATCCGCTGCCTGTGCTTCGCCCAGCTGGCGTTGCAAGAAGGCCCGGATGCGATCGGTTTGCTCCCATGCGATCGGCTGGTAGTAAGGTCCGCGTGTATCAGGACGCGTGCCCCATGAGTCTCCGTTCCACTTGGCTTCGCGAAAATTCAAACGACAGATCGCAGCAAACAGAGCTTGGCGATCGAACGTGGCGGTCGCCGACTCGTAGCGCTGCATCAGTCCGCTGACAACATCCTCTCGATGAATCATCGCCAGCGCCCGCAAGGCGGCTTGCTTGACCGCATCGCTGGAGGCACTATCGAGCACTGCGAAAGCCTGCTCGGCAGAGCCACGTTTGCCCAGTTGTTGAATCGCGACGTGCACAACGATCGGATCGGCATGCGATAAAGCCTTGGCACATCGCGACGCGTCTTCGGTGGTCTGCAACTCCTCGACCAAGTTTCGTTCAGCGGTGCGCTGCGACTTGACTCGATTCAGCAGATCGGCGGCTCGTGCATCCTTGCGACGACTGAGTTCACGCTGTGCTGCTAGGCGGCGTCGATAACTAGGATCGGCATACAAGGCAACCAATTGATCACTGGAAAGCGAAGCGAAATCAGGCAACTCTCTTTGCGGTGCATCAACCGGCTGAACACAGACGATGTAGCCAACATCCGGTCCCTGCCACTTAAAGGTCGCACCTTTCCAGCTCGCACAGAACAAGCGACTCTGACCGTCAACATCAGCATCCGTCGGCCGCGTCATCCGCACCAGTGGCTGAGGCTTTTGAGTTTCCTCGAAAGTTGCTCCCTTGGGCTGAACACTGTGATGCCAGATAGCACCTGTCCCCCAATCCGCTGTCAACGGCGCGTCGTTATAAATTCCAAACCCTGGTTCGTCCACGTAAACCGCGCCACAACCTGAACCGCCGCCGTAATCAGCGAGCGGCACAATGCACTCATCAGCAAAGTTCTTGTACAGCCGTGGGTAGCCATGGTCATCGCTGCCGGTAAAGTGATGAAACCGAACGTCCCAGCCACCGCCGTCATTGGTATTATCCCGAGCAAACATGTCGAGTCGAGGACTGATCGCGACTTCAAGAATGTTTCGCGTGCCGGTCGAGTACAGTTCCAAGCCCGTGCCATCGGGCCGAACTCGAATCACCCCTCCACCGCGATGTGTCAGTTTGCGACCATCGGTTCCAGTGGCATCGATGAAACCAAAGTCACCGCCAGCGACATACAACCAACCATCCGGTCCCATCGACAGTCCGTTGGTGGTGTGATCTGCCGGTCGCTTGTCATAACCAAAGGCCAAGTCGCGAACCAGAATGCGTTGCTCATCGGAGACTCCATCTTTGTCATGATCAATGAACACCGACAGGTGTGGCGGGTGCATGAGATACAATCGATCGTGATCCCAAACCAAACCTCTTGGAGCATCGATTTCACAGAACACTTTCGTTTCATCCGCTCGGCCATCACCATCCAGATCACGCAACCGAATCACACGTCCGCGTCCCGGGTCACGGCCCAGTGAACCGTTCCCATCAGAACTGACAAACACGGTGCCATCAGGAGCAGCGGCAACAAAGACGGGATAATTCACAGCCGGTGGAGCAGCAAACAGCGTGGCCTTGAACCCATCGGGCACACGCACGTCTTTCAGAATGCCAGCCTCACGCTGAGCAGTCATGGGCTCGATCGTCGGTGGAATGTTCCCCGAGGTCTTGTAAGGATCGGCAAGTTTCGGTGCAAAGGTTTTACCGACTCCCTTGGCGACACTGGGCCACAAGACACTGAACTGATCACCACCGAGAGACACCTGACGGATGCTGCACCATGCCCCGGGGTTGCCACCCAGTCCGTTGATTCGCATGAACTTCACCGGTCCGGTCAACGTCAACGGGCGGGGCTGATTGCCAGCCTTCTGATTCTTCGATGCGTCTAACAACGTCTGCCAGGTTTTCCCATCAGCAGACCCCTCGACCGTATAAGCATACAGACGATCAGCAAATTCCCAATCAATTGAGATCGTTTCGGGCTTGCGCGGTTGTTCGAATTCCCATGCCAACCACTGTGGGAAACCGCCTCCGTTGGCACACCAACGTGTTTCCAGATCATTATCAAACGCGTTCTCTGGATCGTTACCGCTTTGCACCGAACTGGCCGAGGCAACCACCAACGTCGCTCCCTTGGGCATCACACCTCGTTTCTTGACCGCAGCTTCTGCCTTGCTGATAAAGGAAACCTTGTTCACTCCTTTAAACGGTGTCAGGTACTGATCATTCAGCTGATCACATGACCACAACAGCCCACGGGTGACTAAATCTAAGTAACGACCGTCAGCGACCGTCGCCGTGTTGTGCCCCAAGGTGGTGCTAAAGCTTCTGGCAAAGCCGGGCACTTGATTCGTCCAAGCCACAACGGCTTTGTCAGTGATGGTTTTCCCGTTGCGATCAAACTGCTGGACGCCTGTCATCAACGGGTGCGCTGTTTCAAAGACTTTGACATTATTGTAAAGCTCTTCGTTGCCGGTCTTCCAATCCACCAAGGGCTCGGTGATGGGGTGAGTCGGATCAACCCGGTTGATTTGGATCGGTTGCTGTGGCCCGTGACTGGTGGACTGCAAGCCAAGGTGTTTGAACCACAGATCTGTGCCAGTGCGAAAACTGTGCATGGCACAATGCAAATGCACCGCAGGAATCTTGCGATGCACCTCTAAAATGCGATTCACGATCGCCATGTCTTTGTTCGATGCTGCGCATTCATCATGAATGATCACATCGTAACCCTCGGCCCATTTTTCATCCTCAAACAACATCAAGGGCGGATTGGTACTGCCATCATCGGTCCAGTAAACATCCACCTGCACATTGGCACGCGATTGGATGCCCTTGGCCAGCACCAGATGTTGGCCGCTATAGTCATGACAGCAACCACCGGCAATCAGCAGTGCGCGGAGCGGCTTTTGCGCCTGAACCACAGCCACAGGCCCAAAGCAAAGGGCAAGAGAAACAAACGCTGTACAAAGTGAAGCAAGCCGAGCAGCCATCATCTGCATTCCATTGAATCGGAGAGACAGGGCAAAATGATCAGGAAACGTCGCGGTAGTTTAATTCGCGTGGATTGAAATGGGTATTGCAAAGCAAACGATCATCGCCGTCGCACGTCGGTGGTACGTCATGAACAGGAAATCACGAACAACCCGACACGCCAGGGGATCGTCAGAGAAGTTTGTGTCGGACCGGTCAAGGCAACCTGGGTGTCGCGTTGACGACGGCAAAGAGACTGCTGTCCGGGTGAGGATGAGGCCACTGACGACCAACCGCCACTAAAGACGATCGCCAAAGAAGTCCAGCAGCGCTTGGTTGAGCTGGCCACTCAGGAAGGTGGTCATGTGCCCGTGATTGGGTAACGTGATCAAGGTCACATCAATCCCTGCACGCTTGCACTGACCGGCGAACGATACCGTTTGCTTGCAACTGACCAACAGGTCGCTTTCCCCCTGCACGAGACAAATCGGTGGATCCTGCATCGATGTAAACTCAGCCGGCGAGGCCAGTCGATATTGCTCGGGGACCTGCTGACGGGTCCCGCCAAGAAAAAATTGGTAAAACGTTCCACGCTCGGGAACCTGCCGAAAATCAGTCGGCGGGCCACCTGCCAGAACCGCCTGAATCCTGGGCAACTGGCCCCAGCGTGGATCAGCTGGCTGCCACAAACTGGTCTTCTGCACCACTGCGGCTGGCTCATCTTGCAAACACCCCAGCAACGAGACCAAATGAGCCCCAGCGGAATAGCCATACAAGCCCACGCGATCGACGTCCAACTGGTACCGCCCCGCGTTTGCTTTCAACCAGCACAACGCCAACCGTAAATCATCCAAATGCGACGGAAACTTGACGCCGGGCGAAAGTCGATAGTTGATGTTTAGCGCCGCATAACCGTTGGCCGCTAAGTGCCGGGCATGGCGCTCCATGTTCCACTTGTCCCCGGCAACCCATGCACCGCCGTGCACCAAAACGACAACAGGAAAGCTGCTCTTTTTCTTGT
The DNA here is from genome assembly GCA_007745635.1 of Stieleria bergensis. Lineage (GTDB taxonomy): Bacteria > Planctomycetota > Planctomycetia > Pirellulales > Pirellulaceae > Stieleria > Stieleria bergensis. The sequence goes on along the minus strand of CP036272.1, from coordinate 570,796 downwards.
CCGCTTTGGCGGCCGCAGCACTGTCCTGGCCAGCAATGATCGATTCAACAGGCAAGAATAAATCACAGCGCTGCTCACGGTTTTGTTGCGCTGGCGGATCCTGCTGAGTGGTTTCATCGGCACGATCCCGCTGATTGGGCACGCGGGTGTAGTCCAAGTTTGCCAGCTTCTTGACCGACCACGTTTTGGCAGGCGTCTCCGGCCTCTGCTTTTCCTTTTCCTTTTCCTTCGCCTTTGCCGCCGCAGGCGGAGGAGACGGATCATCTGCACTGAGCGTTGTGTCTGGCGAGCTTGCACCGGTCTGCTGGGGATCACCGGTTTGCTGGGGATCACCGGTCTGCTGGGAATCAGCAGATTGACTGATCTCTTGAGCGCTTCCCAGCGGAGCAAACGGACTCGAAATGGAAACGATTCCAGTCAAGCAGGCGTGAATGAGCCACTGTTTCATCTGCAAAAACTCTCTCAAAGTCATCGAAGGACGCAACTAACCGGAACAAAACCCGACTTATGGGACGACTTTCGGACCTCTCGGGGAAACTTCGCCGCAACAACTTGGGGTCTAGCCACCCTGCCTTATACTACCGCATCGTGACCTTTGGATTCACGTTTTCGCAAGAAATTCCCAGCTGCCCTCCCCAGCAGCAGCCCCTTGAATCCGGGCTTTCCATCAGCCCATCCCAAACTCCCAACTCCCTGATAAGTGCTATGTCAGACAGCGAAACCACCAATGACTTTCCGCTAGATCCGGTCAGCGAGGCCGTTGAGGCGATCCAACGAGGGGAAGTCGTCATCGTCGTGGATGCTGAGGATCGCGAGAACGAAGGCGATTTCATTTGCGCCGCCGAGAAAGCGACGACGGAGACGATCAACTTTATTCTGGGTGGTCGCGGACAGCTGTGCGTCTCCATCCTGCCGGAGGTCGGCGAACGGCTCAAGCTGCAACCGGTGGTCAGTGACAACAACGCTCCGCTGCGAACCGCATTCGTCACTCCGGTTGACATTGCGACGGCAAAGACAGGGATCACTGCTTCCGAACGTAGCGAAACCATCATTCGCATCGCTGACCCCGAAGTCCAAGCCGAAGACTTTGTGCGCCCCGGGCATGTCTATCCACTGATTGCAAAACCGGGCGGAGTGTTGCGGCGGGCCGGTCACACCGAAGCGGCTGTTGACCTGGCTCGCATGGCAGGCCTGCAACCGGCTGGCGTGCTTTGCGAGATCCTGAATGAAGACGGTGATCGAGCATCGCGCGATCAACTGATCGCCATCGCCAAGAAAAACAATCTCAAGATCATCAGCATTGAACATCTGATCGCACACCGCCGCGTGAGCGAAAAACTGGTCAGCCGTGCCGCTGAATCAAAGCTGCCCACCAAGTACGGTGATTTCCAGGTCATCGTGTACTCGGTTGATTTTGAAGCTCAAGAGCCCATCGCATTGACCTTTGGTGACTTGACCGATCCCAACACCAGCAAGCCACCACTGGTTCGCATGCACAGCAGTTGCTTTACCGGTGACTTGATCTCGTCCCTGCGCTGCGATTGTGGTGACCAGCTTCACATGGCTTTGCAAATGATCGCCGACGAAGGCCGCGGCGCATTGGTTTACTTGCCTCAAGAGGGACGCGGGATTGGACTCGCCCAAAAGATCAAAGCCTATGCCTTGCAAGATGAAGGGCTGGACACTGTCGAAGCCAACCACGCCCTGGGCTTTAAAGCCGACATGCGAGACTACGGAGTCGGACTGCAGATTCTGAAAGACCTCGGGATCAGTGAAGTTCGCCTGCTGACGAACAATCCCAAAAAGCAACAGGCCTTCAATCTGCGCGGCTTCGATTTGAATCTGGTTGACCAAGTTCCCATCGTGCCACCTGTCAACCAGCACAACAAACACTACCTGGAAACCAAACGCGAAAAGATGGGGCACTCCCTGCCAGAACTGGAATAAGGTTAGAATCGGATCATGCACCAGATTCCCCAAAAACCAGATTGGCTCAACCAGGTCACCATTGTCGGCGTCGGATTGCTGGGCGGTAGTGTCGGCATGTCACTGCGACGCTGCGGCGTGACTGTTCATGGCTATAGCCGGCGACCGGAGAGCTGTGACATCGCGATTCGCGTCGGAGCGATCAATCGAGGCTTTGCTGATTTATCCGAAGCCTGTGACGACAGCGATGTCATTGTGATTGCCAGTCCCGTCGATCGCATTGCTCCGCTAAGCAGTCAGGTCGCCGAGTTCACCAAGCCGGAATCTGTCATCACCGATGTTGGCAGCACCAAAGCCATGATCGTTGATCAAGTCAATCAAGATCCGCAGGTGGCCAAGCGCTTCGTAGCCGCGCATCCCATTGCTGGTTCAGAAAAATCTGGCGTCGAATATGCCTCCGCCACTCTGTTTGATGGCAAGTGCATCATCATCACGCCTGATGACAACACCTCCCAGGAGCATCTCAGCCGGGCCGAACAGTTTTGGCAACTGGTCGGTGGACGGACGGTCAACCTCTCACCGGCAGAACATGACAATTGCCTCGCTTCGGTCAGCCATCTGCCGCACTTGGTTTCCTCGCTGCTGGCCAGCAACACCGATCCCAAAAGCGCACCGCTAGTCGGTAGCGGCTGGAAAGACATGACTCGCGTGGCGGCGGGTGACCCGGAGATGTGGACTGCGATTTGCCAACACAATCGCCCTGCCATCCTGGACCAGCTGGATGCGTTTTCCAATCATCTTCAGCAGCTACGAGACCTTCTCGCCAGCGGCGATGATGAAAAGCTGCAAGCCTGGCTGCAGAAAGCCAAGGAAACCAAGCAGCAGATCGGATAGCGAACCTGCCACCCCAAGACATTCTGGACAGGCAATTCATCGCGCCGATCGCTCGCGGCAACCCCAATCGGGCACCGAGACGGATTGCGGTTTCGCGTCGCCGGGCAAATCCGGATACAATCAGCTGACGACGTTGGGGTGCGGCACTGCCCTCGCACTACTGACCTGGCCTCGCACTGGCCTGGCCCTGTTTGAGCGATTCTCTCTTTCGGCAGCTCATTCGGCAGCTCATTCGAGTCCCCATCCGCATTCCTAGTGGATCCCTTCCGATGAAGCTTAACAACCTTGCGCGAGTCCGTGCGTTAGCCAGTGCGCTAATGCTTTTGACCTGGAGCCTATGCGGTTGCGAAAAGATTCCTCAGCAGCCCTCGGCCGAAACCAACGCCCATTTAAGTGCCATTGAACTGGCCGGCCGGAAAGCTCCCAACGAATTGGCTCAACTGCAAACACAAGACTGCGTCCCCCGCTTGATCAGCGTTTCACCCGATCGAAGACTGGCCGTCGGCAGCACGTTCATTACCGAAACGATTGTTTATGATGTTCAGCAAGGCCTTCCGGTCAAGCGCTGGCCCACGGTCAACAACGCCTTGTCATTCAGTGCGAACTCCAAGCGTTTGCTGCGCGTTTACGGTGATCAGATTTCAGTCTATGACACCGACGACATGGCACGGATTCAAACCTGGACAGCCAATCCTAAACTGCCCACCCAACGCACCAGTCCGCTGTATCTCATGGCGGCGATCAGCCCCGAGGGACAGCACCTCCTTGTTGCCAACAAAGATCAGTGTTTTCACGCAGACTCCGAAGCTGCCTACATTCTCTTGCAGGTCGACAACCCTGAATCACGCATCGAAGTTCAAACCCCATTGCCCAAGGATGATCAAGAACCGCCACATTTTGAGTTTGTGGGTTCAGAAAATCGCTTGGTGTTCCACGGCATCCAAGCCGGCCAAAAGACGTCGCTGTTGTTTGACTTGCAGTCCCAAAAGACACTTTACTCGACGACCGGAGAACGAACGCTTCGGCTCGCTGCCGAGGCTGAACTGATCGCTTCAGCACAGGTCACACAGCGCGAGTCCATGTCCGAACTCGAAGCGTCTCCAGGCCAGATCGACATTGTTGATCTAAACAGTGGAAACGTGATCAAGGAGATTCCGCTCAACGGCATTTTGCGAGACTTTGACATCACGGATTCCGGTGCCGAAGTGATCGCTGCCGTTCAACAGAGCGATGCCAAAGCACCACCCAAACAGATTGATGTCCCCCAAGACAGCACAGGCCGACTGACGACCTTGCAACGTTTTAAGCCCTCGACCGGCGAAATGATTGGCGAGTCAAGCGAGCTTGAAATGCCCGTTTGTGCGATCCGTTACACGCGTTCGGGTTTAGCTTGTTTCGTTGGCATGGAATACCCCAATGGTTATGAGGACGAACTGTCAGCCAAACTGGGCGCGGTCCAGATTCCCGGTGGCAAACAGGTCAATGACAAGCCGACGATGACCAAACTTGCCGGTGACTATTTGGCCCGAGGAAATCGCATCGGTGGCGCTCAATCACCAGGGATTCTCGAAACCGTCAAAGATCAATTCCTGGCAACCGACCACGCCATTTGGTCCGCCTCGAAACAACCCTTTCGGGCTTACGAAGTTGCCTTTGCTCCCACCGGCAATCTGTGCTGGTTTAGTGACACGCTGACGAACCTGGCCACGGGCAACCAACGACTGATCACCGACCTGCAGGATGTTCAGTTCCTTGCCGATGGCGAGCATGTCTTTGCACGCACCTCCAACAGCCCTCTGATCATTTCCATCACCAAGGGCACAACGGTCTGGCGCAGTGATTTCGATACATTCATCTGGCCCCAGCAGTCCGTCTGTACGCTCGACGGTCGCTTCATCGCGTCAATCATTCGGCCAAGCGGTTTGCCAAACCAGCCACCGAAAACCCGCCTGCTGCTTGTCGATCGTCAGGATCAAGACCACCCACTTTGGCAGGAGTGCGATGCCCAGCGACTGTGTTTTAGCAAGGATGGAAAAAGCCTGTTCGCCGTCGGCAAACGACACGTGCAGCAACTGAGCCTGCCGGACGGTGAACTGGTTCAAGAAATTACCATTCCAGAACTGGAACCGCGGGATGTCGCCGTGCACCCCAACGGCAGACAACTGTTTATCGCCGGACAGTCGACTGCCCCAAAACTGTATTTTCGCGGCAGTGCTCGCACGGGCATGCTGGTCCAAGTGAATCTGACCGGCAACCAAGCCAGCACGCTTCAGACCATCAAAGCTCCGATGAACGCGGTCGCAATCTCGCCTGACGGATCCCATCTAAACGCAGCCAACCAAGCTCAGGAATCGGTGCCAGGTTCGATCTGGCAATGGAACCTTGACAGCAATGGGCAGCCCTTGCAACGCGACAACCCCGCGGTGCTCTTAGAAAGCCCGTATGGCATCAATGATTTGGCATTCAGCCCGGACAGCAAACAACTCCTGATTGCTGCCGGCAACGGAGCAAGGCTGTGGAACCTCCAGACAACAAACGAAACAGAAATGGCGTCGAAGCAACGGAAACTTGCCAAGCATTTTCAGATCGTTGAATACGGCAACTCCTGGACAGGGCAAATTCGACGTGCCAATGGCTCGAAGGCAACACTGCTAGACAAACCAGAAACCCCTGACGTGACAAGCAACAAGGCATCAACGAAGCTCATTGATTCCCAAGCGGATGCGAACTGGCCGTCGTTGGACCTGGGGACGCCGACGAACAATCGTCGCAGTGGGAACGTCAGTGAAATCGAACGCTGGCTGGCTAACGGAACCAAGCATCCCAGCAGCAAACCCGTCGCATGGAATCGATCCGAACTGGCTCAGTTGTTAGAACGCTACGAGCTTGGCCCTCGTAGCCAGGACTGGAAAACGCGACTCGCCTACGAATCATTCGGTCGAGAACGACATCATGTGCTGTTTGATGATCAGTGGAAACCGATCTTCAAATTCCCAAGGGTGGACAATGACTACCATGGCACACTTTCTGCATCGGGAAATCACGTGGCTCTGGCCCTGCCTCGCCAAATCACTGGCTTGGATGACAACGTGCTTAAGATTCAGCTTTGGGAGACGGAAACCCAACAGCCTCGCTGGACAGCAGAGGTGATCGGCACCCATGTCAGCGGCTTAGAAATCGATGCTCTGGATCGCTACGTTAAAGTCAATGACAACGGCGGTGCGGTTGTTGTCTTGGACTTAATGACTGGCCAGCAGCTCGGTCGCTATCCCACGGGTCGAGCATCGAACTTAATCTCACGGCTGTCACCCGACGCCAAGCTCGTCGCCGTTGCCAGCCGTGGCAATTCCGGTGTCCGCTTGCTGGATCCACAGACCATGCAACAGCAAGCCATCATCCCCACGCCCAGTCGAACGCTTTGGATGCAGTGGCTCCCTGAATCAGGCCATCTGGTCATCGGTCAGGCCTACGGCAGATCGATGTCATTGGCAACGTGCTGGGATGTCAGTAATGCAACCACACGATGGAGCAAACTGGTTCCCAACGCTCAAGAAGTCGACCTGGATCAAGCGGGCCGGTGGATGCTTGTGCACCATCAGGGACAGACCTCCGCAAGCGTGTTGTTAAACACCGATAACGGTCAAATCCACGCCGTGTTCGCCCCCACGCGTCTCAAAGCATCCCAGCGGTTGGTGCTCTCGAAATCAGGTGGCAAGGTTTATCAAACTGACCCCAGCGAGTTGCAGCTGTGGCCGCCGGTTGATGAACGCCAACCAGACTAACAGCGCCCGTTTTGGCGCTGGCCACGGTTTCTTAATGGCCGCGATTTCCTACCCCAAAACATCCTCTCTCTGGGAGGCCCGGACGGCAAGTCGCAGTGGCGCGTCGATGATTGGGACGATCGGCAAAGCGGGAAGCCTGTCGAATCTCAAGGCCATCCGGGGAGGGTTTCTTTGCAGCGCGTCGGCGTTGCCAACCACTTCAGTCACGGTAGGAACGGCCGTTTCCGGCCGCCCCCCGCACAGATCCGTACTTGAGTGTTGTCTCATACGGCTCCTGCCTTGATTCGGGCGCGAAATCGTTGATCTGGATACGGGTGGCGTACCTTGGCGTGAGGGAGGTAGGTCAGCAGCAACCGTTTCATGCGAGGCCAAGGCCAGCGATGCCGTTGGCTGCGACGACAAAGCGTACGCAACCATAGTCGGCTAACCTCGTCTCGAAATCGACGTAGGCGGCTCACATTGCCTGGGACGGCATAGTAGGCCAGCCAGCCGCGGACCACACTACCCAGCCACCGACCTTGTTGGCCGACTGACTGGTGTCGCCGACGACGAAGCTCCGCCTTGATTGCCGAGAGGGTACGAGCCATCCGGCTCGCGATCGTCTCGCGGCGAATCATGAACCATCCCGTCTTTGGGCTGGTATCACAGCGGTGCGTGAAACCGAGAAAATCGAACGTCTCCGGTCGACCGTCTCCTCGCTCAGATCGACGCTCGATCGCATAACGACCAAACTCGAGCAAGCGAGTCTTTTCGGGATGAAGCTCAAGGCCGAACTTACCGAAACGTTCCCGGAGTGCTTCCAGGCACATTTCAGCATCAGCTTTGCTCTCAAACCCAATCACAAAATCGTCGACGTACCGAACCACAACGACGTCCTTGCGGCCGCGCTGTCTTCGCCAGTGGTCGATCCACAAGTCCAACACATAGTGAAGATAGATGTTCGCAAGCAGCGGCGAGATCACCGCTCCTTGCGGAGTCCCCACCGTCGTCTTGGACCACTCACCGTCTTCGCTGACACCGGCTCGAAGCCATTTTCCGATCAGACGGAGAATCCGTTTGTCGCTAATGCGATGCTCGATGAACTTCATGAGCCATTGGTGGTCCACGTTGTCAAAGAAGCCTTTCACATCGGCGTCCAGAATCCAGTTCACCTTTTTGCTGCTCACACCGACACACAACGCATCGAGTGCATCGTGAGCGCCGCGACCAGGACGGCCACCATAACTGAATCCGAGAAAATCCTGTTCGTAGATGCACTGCATGACCCACCCGGTTGCCTTTTGGACAATCTTGTCCTCCAGGGCCGTGATGCCGATCGGACGTTGCCGGCCATCGGCTTTGGGAATGTAGATTCTCTTGGAGGGCTTCGCTCGGTAGGCACCCCGGTGAATACGACCGTGTAGAGCCTCAATCGAGGCTTCTCGGTCTTGCTCGTACTGCTGCCAAGTCACCTCGTCGATGCCCGCTGCGGCAGATTTCTTCAAATCATCGAAGGCCTCGTGCAGCAGGGGAACGTTGATGTGATGCAACAGGTTCTCGAACTTCAACGCAGGACAGTCCCGCGCTGTTTCGCGCACACCCAGCAGCCCGCGAGAACGACGCTTGGTCCGACTCGAAGTTCGGGGTCGATCGTGCTGCGAGGTGCTCATCTTGGCTGAGTCCCTTTCCTCGACAGACTCCGCGGCCGGTTCAGTTCCGGCGTTGTTCGCCTGTGTCGGCAGTACTATGGACTCATCCGACTTCCGATCAGCGTTCATGGCAGCCTTTCCCGCTGGACGGTTCGCTGCCCGCACTGGATACTTGCCAGTGGCCGATCGGATCTCCCGGTTCTCGCGATTGAGATTTCCACGCATGCGCAGGTTCTCGTGACTCCGCCGTGTCCGATGGGTTCTCGCCTAATGACGAACCCATCGGTGTTGCCTTCCCCATAGAGGGACCAGGTCGGCACACGGAAGTTCAGATTTCGGAGCTCAATAGCTGGCCTGCGTTTCCCCCCTTGTCGGACGCTCAGCACAGATCGGTTACCCTCTCTGCACCTCCGATGGAGGCCATAGCAGTTGGCTAGACTTTCTACGTAGGACACTTTCATTCCCTATCTCAATCCGGTTTTATCCCGGCACTCCCCTCGCCTCGCTTCGGCTCGACTCTCCCGCAAGCGAAAGAATTTAGCCAACAATTCATCAGCCGCTTGGGTAACTTGGCTAGACGATGCGGTGGCGGGTCATAGATCAGCCAACAGCGTTTCCAATGCGTTGTCTTTGTCACGCACCAAATGCCTGGCATCCCAGCCCACCGAACGCGGCGTTTGAACATCTCCTTGAAACGTATCACCAACCATTAACAAACGTGAAACGTCTGTCGCTGAAACCGCTTGCTGAGCCGCTTCATAGAACTTCTTACTGGGCTTTGACCAGCCAAGATCAGCGCTGATTACAATCCGGTCAAAACGATCCATGATTTGCATTTGATGCAGAATCTGAACCAAACGCTGATCAAAATTTGATGCCAGCGCGATCTTATATCCAGCTGTTCTCAGACGCTGCAGCGTGGGGACGGTATCGGCAAACAATTGCCAGGCGTCGGCTTCGCTGAATCGAAGCCATAGCTGTGCAAAGGCTTCGTCAAGATGTGTTTCTGGCAAGTCGGAGATCGTGTCGACGACGATCCGCCGCCAACGCTCTCGTTCAAAGGTTTGATCGGTGGGCAAGTCCACTGTGTCGCCCAAAAAGTGCGTCTTCATCGCTTCTTTCAACTGCTCGCGAAGCTGCGACACCGACAAATCAGATCCGAACGCCTGTCCGACTTGGTGATAAACCTCTGCCGGCTCAGGGACCGGACGCATCAAGGTGCCGGTGGAATCAAAGAAGACCCAGTCGTAGGGGCGATTGACCATGGATGAATCGATACAGAGAGGCAGAAGGAGTTTCAGTCGACTTGGCTTGGAAATCATAGTCCAATTGTCGGTCTTTGCCTGCCGGGCATTCTGGGCGTGCCAGCACTGGGGTCGGTGAATTGGTCTGGTCGAATCCCATCGATGCTGCCATGTTGGTTGCGATGAAGAACCCCGTAAAGCAAGCCGATTCAGAAACGGAAACGACCGTCGCCCCCGACGATCGCTCTCCCGAGCAGCTTGCAACGCCGGCCTCGGAGCCCCCCCACACACCTCTTGAAGCACAATCGGATTCGCCCTGGCTGCCACTCAAGAACCCAGTGTTTCGCACCTTTTGGCTAGCCTCACTGGTCTCCAATCTAGGCACTTGGATGCATGAAATTGGCGCCGGCTGGTTAATGACTCAGCTGGACGCGTCGCCTCAGATGGTTTCCGCGGTGCGCACCTCCATGGCGTTGCCAATCATGCTGCTGGCCATTCCAGCCGGTGTGCTGGCCGACCGAATGGATCGACGCAAATTGCTGATTGGAACACAGCTGATGTTGCTCTGCGTCACCGGCACGTTAGCGTGGCTTACCGCGATGGGCTGGATCACCGCTTGGGGCTTGCTGGGCCTGACATTCCTGATTGGCCTAGGGTTGACCTTGCATGTGCCAACCTGGCAAGCCTCAGTTCCCGAGTGGGTCCCCAGATCGCAACTGTCCCGTGCCGTCGCGCTGGGTAGCATTAGTTTCAACCTGGCCCGCGGCGTTGGACCTGCGCTGGCGGGACTGCTGGTCGCTTGGCTGGGTTCTTGGATTGCCTTTTCTTTCAATGCCGCCTCATTCGCTGCGGTCATCATCGCCCTGCTGGTCTGGAAACGGGACAGGGTCGAATCCAGCCGGGGCCAATCGTTTCAACAATCGCTCTTTGAAGGACTGCATTATGCGTTCAGCTGTGTGGCGATGCGACACGTCTTGCTGCGTTTGCTGTTCTTTGTTGCTCCGGCCAGCGCACTGTGGGGTCTGTTGCCGTTGATTGTTAAGCAACGCCTGGACTGGGGTGCTGATGGCTTTGGCGTGTTGGTGGCCTGCATCGGAGGCGGAGCCATCATCGGAGCTCGCTTGATGCCAGAACTGCACCGCTGGTTGGGGGCCGACAAAGCGGTGACCATGGCGATGACGCTGTTTGCCATCGGGATGACCCTGATGTCCGTGACCACCGATCGCACCATCAACGTGGTTGCCACACTGATCATGGGGATGGGCTGGATGATCACGCTGACCAGCCTGAACACCGCGGCGCAATTGTCACTGCCGGATCGCTTGCGAGCTCGTGGGATGAGCTGCTACTTGACCATGATGGCCTTCTCGATGGCCACCGGATCGCTGCTGTGGGGCATGTTGGCTGACGGCACCAGCATTGCCACAGCGCAAAAAATAGCGGCGACCACCGTGTTGGTGACCGCCGCCATCGGATTAAAGCTCAGCATCATCTCGACGCCCGAGCCGTCTTAAGTCTGCAAGCGACGAACCTGCAACTGAGTGTTTTTCGAGCATCGGTGCGTGCCAGCACGCACCGGACGTGAATGACTGTCGCGTTTTGCTTACGCGAGCATGTAGCCTTCTTCACCGTGATCGGTGATATCCAAACCACGCTGCTCGTTTTCTGCGGGGACTCGCAAGCCGATCACAACATCCAAGATTTTAAGCAGGACGAAGCTGCCGACTCCAGCGAAGGCAAAGGTTACCAGCACAGCAACGATCTGACCGATCAGCAGCGCAGGATCCCCTCCGGACTCGACCAAACCAATCTTTTCGCCTCCGGCGACATCCCAGCAAGCTCGTGTGGCGAAGACACCGGTCAGCACAGCGCCAACGGTCCCTCCGACGCCGTGAACGCCAAACGCATCCAAAGCATCATCGTACTTCAAGGCATGTTTCAGTTTGCTGCACGCCCAGTAGCAAACCACACCAGCAATCAAGCCCATCAGCAAGGCTGGCATGGGTTGGACGAATCCAGCAGCAGGTGTGATGCAGACCAACCCAGCGACGGCGCCACTACTGGCACCCAGCACGGTTGGTTTACCGAGCACAATCCATTCGGTCAACGCCCAGGCGACGGCACCTGCGGCAGCTGAAAAGTGTGTCACAGCAAAGGCGCTGCTGGTCAGTCCATCGCTCAGCAGTTCGCTACCGGCGTTGAAACCGAACCAACCGACCCACAACATGGCTGCACCCAACGCGGTGTAGGTCAAGTTGTGAGGCTGCATCGGCTCTTTGGGGTAACCCATCCGAGGTCCGATCAAGATGGCAGCAACTAAAGCGGAAACACCACTGGAAATATGAACCACGGTTCCCCCAGCAAAGTCCAACGCGCCGCCCATCAGGCTGGTGTCGTTGTACGACAGTGGACCGCCATCCCAAACCCAGTGACACAGTGGGCAATAGATCAAGGTGCCCCAGAGGATCGAGTAAATGACCATCGCGCCGAACTTCATCCGTTCTGCAAACGCACCACAGATCAAGGCTGGGGTGATGATGAAGAACATGCCTTGGAACAACATGTGGGTGAGTCGCGGAATCTCACCTTCCATCGGCGTGACCGGTCCACCTGCTGCATCGCTCCAGGTGCGTTGAACGTTGTTCATGAAGGCATAGTCGAAGTTTCCGATCCAGTAACCGTCGCCACCAAAGGCCAGCGAGTAGCCGTACAGGCACCAGACGACGGTCATCAGTCCCATCAAGAAGATGCACTGCATCATCACGCTCAAGACGTTCTTGCGTCGGACCAAGCCTCCGTAAAACATCGCCAATCCAGGCGCAGTCATGAACAGGACCAAGGCACAACAGACCAGCATCCAAGCGTTGTGTGCCGCCAAAGAAGAATCCTTGATCTCATCGTCGGTCAAGCCTTCCACAACAGCCACCGCTTCGTCGGTCGCGGTATCTTCATCGCCGTCGGTGGTGTCAGTGCCGTCAGACGCAGCGCCAGTCGCCTCGGTATCTGCGGGCGCAGCTTCTGCTGCTGCATCTTCTACCACTTCTTGCGCTGGCGGAGCGGCGGTCTCCGCGTCCTGAGCCATGACCGTTGACGGCAAGTTAACGGCGAACAGCGATGCAAACATCGCGATCACCAAATAGTTTTTCCAGTGTCTCACTACAAATCACCTCTAAGAAATAAAACGGGAGTGGCGACTGCAACGGGCTACATTCATCTGCACATCGACTGACATCTGGCCGCCTTTCTTGCCTGCTTCATCGACGTTCAACAGCTTCCCCGGCGAGCAGTGAGCGCGTCGGGACCGCCATGAAAATCGCTGTTCCGCCGAGTGAACGCATCGAACCTCAGCCAGAATACAAAACAAGAACCAGTGTCACTGAGATGGCAAAAAGGGGGGAAAGTGCCTGGACCCGCCTCAGTCACGAGCAGACTAGGATACGAAGTTGAGTTCTGTTTTGCAGCGGGTACACTAGCCCCCCCTGCCCATTCCGGCAAAATTCCCACCCTCATTTGCCCACCCGCTGGCCCCCTGCCTCCAATTTTGCACCCACCACCAGCTCGCACCACCAGCACCCACCACCAGCACCCACCACCAGCACCCACCACCAGCACCCACCACCAGCACCCACCACCAGCACCCACCACCAGCACCCACCACCAGCACCCACCACCAGCTCGCACCACCAGCTCGCACCACCAGCTCGCACCACCAGCTCGCACCGCCGAGACCACATTGCCCAGAGCAGCGTGGCGGTCGCACACTAGGTGCCAACACCAAGCCATTCGCCGCTGACCGAAAACCCCCAACGGTGGACCAAGGCTTGGTTACCGATCACAGTTGATGCGGGCAATCTGACACCGCACAATCCACCGGGCTGATTTCAGGCCGTGAATTGCGAGGCGAACCCGTCCCCCTGGTTTCGTTCACCGCCCGGCTTCACCCGTTCCACGAGCCTCGATCGGCGGTCACAGGGGAACCGTCCAGCAACGGATCACGCGCCAACAGGCAAACCGTTCTGGGCTTGGCTGGTTCATTTCGGTACACAGCAATCACTGCTTCACGCACCTTTCTAACCGCAATCTTCAGCTCTGACCGCAATCAACAACGGACATCAGGTTGTCATCCATTGAATCGAAGGACCGTTCCGTGATCATCCAGCAATTCAACACCACCGCAGTGGGAGGTGCAGCCGTTGCGGCCAACCGATTGCATCACGGACTGTTGCAGCGTGGCGTCCAATCAACACTCAATACCCTGTCCGCGCCATCCAGTGATGACCCCGCCAAGGATGACCAAGGCGTGCAGTCGCTGCGCTGGCCGAGCCACAGCACCGACCTGGCAAAACGCCTGCGGCTAAAACTCTCCAAAGCTTGGTATCGCAGCGGTCGCAGCCGGGAATTAGAAATCTTCACCGACCCGCGCGTCGCGCGGCGCACTGTCCTGCCCAGGAGCATGCGGAATCCGCAAACGATCTTGCACTTGCATTGGGTCTCGCGGTGGCTGGACTTTCCCACGTTCTTTGACAGCGTCCCCGATCATCTGCCAGTGGTCTGGACACTGCATGACATGAATGCCTTCACCGGTGGCTGCCATCATGCGGACCAGTGCCATCAGTTCCAAACCGGCTGTGGAAACTGCCCACAGATCAAACATCGCGGGCCGAGCGATTTGTCAAACAAGATCGTGCAAATCAAACAGCAAGCCTATCGCGGCAAACGACTGCACGTCGTCACGCCCAGTCAGTGGCTAGCCGATCTTGCTGGGCAAAGCTTACTGCTTGAAGACGCTTCCAGCATCGAAGTCATTCGCAACGGCGTCAACACGGATGTCTTTCAACCGCGAGACAAAGCAGCCAGCAAGCAAGCACTGGGAATCGCCCCACAGCAGTTCGTGATTGGATTCGGTGCTGCCTCACTGGGCAATCCTCGCAAAGGCTTGTCAGACTTGATCGCTGCTGCTGAACAGCTCCGTAGCAAACAAGAGATCACCGCATTAGCGTTTGGTGCGTCGAAACCAGAACTCGAAGACCAAATGCCACTGCCCATGCGCTCCACTGGTTTCGTCAGCAACCCAGAGCATCAGGCAGACATCTATTCTGCGATGGACGTGTTTGTGCTGCCTTCGTGGGCAGAGAACCTGCCACAGACTGCCATTGAAGCCATGGCTTGCGGGGTTCCGGTGATTGCCTATGACGTGGGCGGTCTCCCCGAGATCGTGCAGCACCAAGTCACGGGCCTGACAAGCCCGCTGCGCGACGTCGCACAGCTAGCCAAAAACATCGACGCGCTTCACAGTGATCCAGCGCTGCGTCAGAGCCTCTCCGTGAATTCACGCCAGCTCATTTTACAGCACTACACCATGCAGTGCTGTGTGCAAGCGTACCATGATCTCTATCAGCGAATCTCAGCGGCCTCGCAAGACTACGCCGCCCGAGCTGCCTGAGCGGTGGCATCCGAATTTGGCGGGCTGAGCGAGGCTGAGGGGGACAAAGCGTGCCCCATCAGTTTGGCAACGATCCCCACGTGACTGAGCGACCACGGCGAGGCTTTGATCCCGTTCCAGGCGTGCTTTCGAGCCACATCGACAAAGCCAGACTTCAAGGCCATTCTTGCCCAGCGGCGGTACACCTGAGACGCGGTCTGCCCCCGATCACTCAAATGGGACAGCAACGGAACGTCTTGCCCTATCCGCTGATACGCTGCGGCAACGGCACGACGAGCACATTCGAGCTGTTCACTGCGATGCCGTGATGTGATCGAGTTGACATGCAAGCGGTACTGCAACAGTGGCTCGGACAAATTGGCCAGCTTGCCAATCGCAGACAGTCGCAACCATAAATCCAAGTCCTGTGCTTTGGTAAAGGATTCGTCATAACCCCCGACCTGTTCGAAGGCCTCGGCGACCATCATGGCAGTCGGATGTGGCAGAGCGCCCTGTCCCTGAAACAACTGCTGGATGATCTGATCATGATCGGCTGAAACCACTTGTGTGCCCAAGGGATCACCATCGGGATCGATCAGCAACAATCCCGCACCGGCCGCAATGACATCAGAGTGATTGCACAGGAAAGCCACCTGCTGTTCAAAACGGGTTGGCATGGCCACATCATCAGCATCCATTCGGGCCAAGAACGAACCACGAGCCAGTTTGCTGGCATGGTTTAGCGACGGTGTTAGACCTTGGTTTGACTGTCGCACCAAGTGAATGCGGCGATCTGCGACAGCGTACTTGGCAATGCAGTTTGCGGACTCATCGGTGGAACCATCATCCACGACAATCATTTCCCAGTCGGCGAATGTTTGCTGCTGGATGCTTTCGATGGCAAGCGGCAGGTGCGGCATCCCGTTATGGACGGCCATCAACACGCTTACGATTGGATTCGCCATGATTTGAACCTCGTGACACGATCAAAATTCGTCGTTACATCGCGATCAAGCCGCAACCTTCTTGATCGTTGCTGCACTGGCAATGCGTTCCAGCCAAAGCCCCAGACACAGTAAATTCCAACAGAGCTGGGGATGCCGTGACAGCGACTCTCGCTGAGACTGCAAACCGGGCAGATACGTGGACAAGGCACTCGTCGACGAACACACCGCGGCAAACTGCTGACTGACCGCTGGCTGCTGGAGCCACGACCGAATGGGTGCACCAAATCCTTGCTTGTCTCGACCAACGATTGAGCTGGGCCATAAATGCTGACAGGACTGTCGCAACAAGGGCTTGAGCGACTGCGTGGTTTGAAACCGTAACGAGCGGGGTAAACGCAGCACGAACTGCACCAAATCCACGTCCATCAGTGGTGCCCGCGTCTCCAGCCCATGCGCCATCGCGGCTCGGTCCACCTTGGTGAAGATGTCACCGGGCAGGTAGCAGCGCAAATCAAAATCCACTGCTCGGTCGATGCCCCGGACATCATCCACTGGTCGATGGTTTGCCGCCCAGGAAAGTCCACTTGAACCGGGTCGGTTCAGCAATGGATCGATGCCCGTTCCAGCGCCTAACCGCTGCAGGTGATCCTGCCACAAGTCCAGGCCCTTGCGATTGGCTTTCACCGCAGTTGCTCGTGCTCGCCAGGTTCGCTTGTTCCCGCTCATGGAAAGCTCGGCCATTGCCTTGTAGAGCACCTGCTGGCCCAGTGAATCACCCACTCCTTGCCGCAGCATCAAGTGACGATACCAGCTGTAGCCACCGAACAGTTCATCGCCGCCATCTCCGGAGAGCACGACCTTGCAGTGTCGGCGAGCAAACTGCGAGATCAGGTAAGTTGGAATGTTGGACGAGTCACCAAAGGGCTGGTCATAAACCTGAGCCATCACCTGCAACATCTCGGCCACATCGATGGACATTTGCAACTCATGATGCTCGGTCTGATACGTCTGTGCGACGTCCCGAGCGTAAGGCAACTCATTGATCAAATCACCGAAGCCGACGGCAAAGGTCTTGATGCGTCGCTCTGAGTGTGGAGTCATCAAGCCCACAATCGTGCTGGAGTCGAGGCCTCCGCTAAGAAACGCTCCGACTTCCGTATCGGCAACCATTTGACGCTCTACCGCTTGAGCAATCAAACGCTGCACCTCTTGCACCGCCTCCTGTTCGTCCATCGAAACCGTTGACAGCTCGAAGTCCCAGTATCGCGACACCGTTAGCTGGCCATCGCGCCAACGCAATTGATGGGCCGCAGGGAGCACATGAACATTTGAATAAATGGTGCGGTCGGCGGGAACATAGTTCAGGTGCAGGTACGCAGCGATTGCGTCTGGATCAACCTCTGGCTGGATCAAACCCGAGGCCACGATGGCTTTGATCTCCGACGCAATGATAAGCTGGCCGTTTGCCGCAAGAGCGTAAAAGAGAGGCTTCTCGCCCATCCGATCCCGCGCCGCAAACAGCGACTGTTCCGCTTGGTCCCAGATCGCGAAGGCAAACTGACCATTGAGTTTCTGCAAGCAGTCTTCACCCCATTGCCGATACGCCAATAGCAAGGCTTCGGTATCGCTGGTCGTCCGCAGTGAAACGCCTTCCGAACGCAGTTCCCTGGCGATGTCGCGGTGATTGTAAATTTCACCGTTGAAGGTGATCGCCAGCCGATCGGTTGGTTCCTCCATCGGCTGCACACCACCTACAGGATCAATGATCTGCAAGCGTGTGTGCCCTAACAGGCAATTCCGTTGACGGAGTTGCCCATCAGCATCAGGGCCTCGATGGGACAGTGCAGTGACCATTGCTGCCATGGCTGGTTCCAGCGACATGACCTCGGGTCCACAGATCAAAGCGATTCCACACACGGACGGGGTTCTCCAGAAACGAATGGTTTGTCAGCGCAGTGTCGGTCAGGCATTTGTGTGGCGCAACCGCTCGCGTCATGTGGCGGTGCCCTCACGCTGCGGTACGTTTGGCAGCCTGTATGCTCTCGTGCACACAGACAATGTTTTGGTAAGCGAACCATTCCGATTGAATGGAACGGTCGGGGATCTCGATCATCGAATTCGGCAACAATCGAAAGAACTGATAGCCCGCCAGCAACTGACGAAAATCTCGAAAGAACACCCGACTGACGACGTTCATTTCATTGAATTCAAGATGAATCAAAGGGATCCGCTGCTGGGCCAGTGCTTCTGTGGCACCTTTCAACACCTCGAACTCATGGCCCTCGGTATCGATTTTCAACAAATCAACTCGGTCGATCGAGCGTTCTGCCAGCAATTGATCCAGCGTCGTCACATCAACCTGATGTTCCACCACATCGACATGATGCAAATCGGTAATCACTTCCCGGTACATCGATGCATGGCAGCTGATCTCGCTGTCGTTACGGTCATAAAGTGTCAGACTGCCAACCTCGGCTCCCAAGGCCACGTTCAGCATTTCCGCCTGCTGCAGGTGTTCCTGCATGTACCGGTAGTTATTGGCTTGCGGTTCGATCGAAATCACACGACTGTCCGGGTACCACTTCAACAAATCCGCTGAGTAGTCTCCCATGTTCGCGCCGACATCGACAAACACTGGCTTTCGATCGCTGGGCAAATAGCGTCGCAAGGTTCGCTGCAGAAAGTTTGCCTCTCCGCTAATGCGATCATTTTCGAAATTCAGAATCCCCAAACCGTGCATCCCACACTCCAGCAGCAGTTTGTTCAGCTTGTAACAACTGCGTCTGGCGAACAGACGGCGATAAACTTTTTTGATCGTTCGCTTCATCGAAGGCAACCAGCAGAATAAACAGGGTCAGAACAAAGGTTCAGTCAGTCAAATCAGGCCACGCGGCGTCCAACATCAAGATCCGGTGACACAGCGTCAGCGTGTTGCAGCCCCACGCCTTGAGCGACTTTGTCAGCGTAAGCCGACATGGAAAATTCACTGTCATAACGCAGGCGACCTTGCAAGCTCAGCCGCCGCCGCGTTTCGGGAGACTCGGCGAGCTGCTTGATGGCTCGGGAGAGTGACTGCACGTCACCTTCGGGCACAATCACACCTGCAGAACCGATCACTTCAGGGATCGCTCCGGAGTCAGAACCGATGAGGGGTACACCGACAGCCATTGCGTCTGCCAACACACCGCCAAACTGTTCTTTCCATTTGGGACGGGTCATTGAAGGCACAGCGACACAGTTCACCGCTCGATAGAATCTCCACAGCTGATCTTTGGGCAAACTGCCCGCCACGGCGACACGGCCGCGCAGGCCGGCTTCCATCGCCCGTTGCTTCAACTGCTGGGACTGATCGCCACAACCAGCGAAGGCAACCTTGAACGTCTCTGGCAATCTGGCCACGGCCTCCAGTAAGACGCCCCAGCCTTTCTGCTCGACAATGCGACCGGCAAACCCAACCACAAAATCGTCGGGCTTGGGTGCGATGCCAATCTGCAGTTCGTTCAGATCCAACGCAGTGGGAATGGACGTGGGACCCTCCATGCCAGCGACCAACGGCGTCGCCGGAACACGCTTTGGCATTCCAGCATTTTGGATTGCCTCAATGGATGGTGTTGCCGTAGCCAACAAGGCATCCAAGCGACGCCAGCGCCGAGTGCGTCCATAGCGTTTAAACACATTGCGACGACGAAATAGGTTTTCACAAACCGCCGATGCGATCACAGGACGCGGGTCGTTTTGGTAGTGCGCCAAGACCTGCATGGAAAGCTTCTCGACCGGTTCCTGTTGGAGCCAGATGTGATCAGCTTGGATTTCATTGAGCACTCCTGCCAGCCAGCGTCGTTGACTGGACCGACTGCCAGCGGGCAGATGCTCGATGCGATCGACAAACGGCTCTTTGGACGCCGCTTCCGATTCGACCCAGCCCAGTTGCTGGTGCACTTTTGGCAACTCTGGCGGTGCAGCAGCGATCACCGAACCACGCACGCCGTAGCGTTTGCAGCTCAAGGCAAACGCATTCCAGTGCGGCGGATAGAAAGCGAACTTACTGACCAACAACAATCGTTTTTGCTCACTCATGCTGCCTCCAATCGACTGCAATGATCAATGCCCATCTGTTCAAACACATCGACGAAACGCTTCTGCCAGGTGTGTTCGGCGCGAGCACGTTTCAGTCCAGCCTCGCGAATCGCTTGGGCTTGTCGAGGATGCGCTAAGTAATACTTGGCCTTTTCGATCAGCTCTGCTTCGCTGTCAAAAAACACGATCTCGCGATCGGGTTCGAAGAAGTCAGCCAGCTCATCAAAGGCTTCGACCATGTAGAACGCGCCACTCATCGTGGCCTCGAAATCACGCAGGCGAACCTGCTGGACCGCGGGGGTTCCATCGGCGGGGCGTTGGGCGACGGTGGTAAAGCCTAGTGAGATTTGACTGCGACTGTACATGTCGATCAGCTCTTGGTCCGACAGCGGTGGGCCACAGTGTTTGGCTGGCATCGCCAAGTACTTTTCCTGACGCCCGGTCCACTTGCGCACCTGATTACGGAGTCGTCGTGACCATTTCAGTCTGGCTTTCCTTTGCCAATGCGGCCCCCATGCGCGAGCATCCAATCCGGCTCGACACAAGGCTGCCATGTATTCAGGACGATTGCCGTAGCACTGGCCCACAAAGGTCACATCAAAATCACGGGGCACATCGCTGGGGCGATAGACCTTTGGATTGGCCGCTTCCTGGCAGTAAATGGGATTGGCACCGATTTGCCGATAGTCTGGCATCCGATACCGTTCTGGCACCAAGCAAAAGTCGTAGGCCGGAGCAATCTCCTGGACCAGATGAAACTGATACGACGCATTACAGTACCAATTGACCGTTGGAATCCCCAGCGACTTGATTTCACGAATCACTTCGGGAAACACGTACGCCGAATAAAAGTAACTGAAGAACAAGTCCAACGGTTTTTCGCGATGTGCCTTGCGAACCTGATCGATCAGCTGTTCGCTGAACATCGTACGATTCTTGCGCACCAGCTCATGCTGTTCGGTCGTCTTGGGTTCCAGACAATAGTTGAACGGCTGGTAATCAATCTGAAACTCAACCAGAGAATGGCCGAGGTCAACCAGCGAATCATACAGATTGGCGCGCCACAGCTTGGTATCCACCGTGCGGCGATCAAGCGCATAATCGGGCGCGGCATAAAAGATTCTCATCAATGCAATCCTTGCGTAGACGATGTCCTGTATCGGTTTGTCTTAAGCAGCCTGAGTAGCCGCGGCAGTTAACTTGGTCGCGATCAGCTGCGTCCCAAAACAACCTAACTCTGCTGAACCACGATCATGTTGACTGAAACGATCAAGCATCTTCAGCACTACCTTGGTCGCCATTCGTTCATACCAGCGGCGCTTACCGGCTTCATATCGATTGGCGACGCCGCCGACGCGCCGAACCTCTTGCGCCACTAACTTGAAAAAGTTGCCGTTGGGCATGACCGTGTCCACCTGGAATCCCAACCGCTGCAAATGCTCTTCGAAAAAGAATCGATTGAATCCGGTGGCAAAGTGATACGGCGCGAAATGGGTCAAACTGATAAACGGAACCGTCACGATCAGTTTGCCTTCGGGACGCAGCAGTCGCGCGAACTCCTCTAGCACTGCAATCGCGTTGGGCACATGCTCCAAAACCTCAGTACACAGAATCGCATCAAAAGACTCGTCCGGTTCTGGAATGTCAATGATGTCGCAGACCAGATCCAATTCTCCGTAATCCCACTTGGGCATCTGCAGGCCACGCTTGGATTCCGCGTTGGGAACGTACTGAGCAAAATCTTGGGAAACGTAATCAAGATGACCGCAGTTGCCGCGAAAACGCTGCTCGCCAGCACCCGCATCTAACAAACGCCAGCCAGAGGGCAAATCGCTCAACGCATTGGTCACCCAGGCGACGCGATTTGATTCATTGTCTGTTCCAATCAATGTCACTGTGCTGTTCTCCTAAACATAAAACATCCGCAGGCGTAATCTTGGTCGGCAACCAGGGCAGGATCCGCATCGATCAGCAAACCACCGTCTCTGGCGCTGTCGGGGATCAAAGCAAACTGTTCCAAGCAAAGATCAGAAAACGCGTTCAGCACTTGCTGGTAACTGAAAACGCGATGAGCATTGAAACAAACGCGTGGCCGCCCAACCGGCGTGACAAATAGCAAGACACCATCGCTGGCAACGACGCGCTGCAATTCACTCATCGCCCGCAACGCCGCACCGGGATCGATGGGATCGCCGTAACGCCCAAGCCCTACATGCTCAACAACATGCATGCACGAAAGCGAGGGAAGACTGCGATCTTCGAAAGGCAACGCGGTCAGGTCTGCGTGCCCGCTGCTTAACCCCGAAAGCGAGACCTCAGCGGGACGGTAGTCGTAAAACCGCACGGGGATGAACGCCGAAAGACCGGTGACGAAATACAAACTCGAACCGATATCCACGTGCTCGGCCGGACGCTGTTGCGACAACACTCGACTCGCCCAGGCTGTGTGATAAATGTAGTGTCGATCAAAACCGGTTGTCTGCGTGCGATCATCCAGACAGGGGTACCGGTCGGACCAATTGACGCTCGGTTTCTGCTGCGGATCACAGGAGGACCGAAAACGATGGTAGTCGCTGGCAAATCGTGCGAATTTCACAGCCTGACGACTCTGATTCCAACCGGGAATCAATCGATGAAGCTTCATGGGAACTCCTTTTCCGAAGGGATTGAGGCCCACATTAGCGGCCAACCCATTTGATTCACACGGCGTTATTCACGCAGTGTTAAAAACGCCCCCCGGTCGCCAACGGTCACGTTCGCCAACGGTCACGGTCGCCAACGGTCACGGTCGCCAACGGTCACGGTCGCCAACGGTCACAGTCACCAGGAATCCACCGTCGCCAGCGTCAGGAATCCGGACCCGTTTGCGTTCGCTCCTCGTGATCGGACAAACCGTCACCCGCGTCGCTGGGATTTGATGGGGAGAACCGTCGTGACGTCGCTCCGACGGACGCTTGAAATGCGCTGAACTCGACCGCAAATTCGGTAATCGAAGGCCAGTCAGCACACCTCAACAGTCCGCCATCGCGGTGGCGAGGGAAGATGGCATCACTCGAGCAAATTCTTTGTGGATCGGCTTCTCGGCAGCGGCCCCCGATTGCGATACACTTCTGGCAAATCGGAGCGACAGATTGGCTGCGTCCGGCCATCCACTCTGCGATCGACGCAAATCCTGCGGCAGCGAAGGCAACCCCCTCGAACAGGAAGACAGGCTCATGCCCCTTTGGCAAATTGATATTTACCCCGCTGAAAGTGAAATTGACCGCGAAGGCGAACGAACGCGTGAAGAGATCCATGAGCTTGGGCTCAGCGACGCCGCCAGCGTTGTCTTTGCCAAGAGCTTTTTGATCCAAGGGGAATTAGATCAATCACAAGTCGAAAACGTGGCCCAGCGGCTACTGGCCGATTCGGTCACCGAGCGTACCGTCGTCGGTCAGGCCGGATCGGTCCAACTGTCCACCGCTCCCAGCTCTGCGAAGGCGGGTGTCCAACTGGTCAACGTCCTTCCCAAGCCTGGCGTGATGGACCCGGTCGCGGCCAGCACGATCGGTGCGGCGCGTGATTTAGGATTCGACGTGGATGCGGTGCGAACGATGCGAAAGTACTGGATCAGCGGTGTGGATGATGACACCTTTGATTCTATTTGCCGTCGCGCCCTCTCCAACGACTCCATCGAGCAGGTGGTTGCGGGCCCACTGGAAATGGAGCAACTGGACGTCGGCGCCGCCTATGATTTTTCGCTCACTCGCGTCCCCATTCGCAGCCTCTCGGACGACGAACTGGAAACACTGTCCCGCGAAGGGCAACTGTACCTGACCTTGGTCGAGATGCAGAACATTCGTGATCACTTCGTCAAACTCGATCGCGATCCCACGGACATCGAACTGGAATCGGTCGCGCAGACGTGGAGCGAACACTGCAGCCACAAAACACTGGCGGGACGGATTCACTACCGGGGCGTTGGTGCCGACGGTTCACCGGGCACCGATGAGCGTCAGTATGACAACATGCTCAAAGAAACCATCTTTGCCGCGACGCAGTCGATCCGCAAACAGCTTGAAGATCAAGACTGGTGCGTCAGCGTCTTCAAAGACAATGCCGGCGTGGTCACGTTTGACGATCAGTTCCACGCTTGCTTTAAGGTCGAAACACACAATCACCCTTCGGCGTTGGAACCCTACGGCGGAGCCAACACGGGGATCGGCGGTGTGATCCGCGACCCAATGGGGACAGGCCTTGGCGCGAAACCGGTCTGCAACACGGATGTGTTTTGCTTTGCACCACCAGACACGCCCGCCGATAGCCTGCCGCCCGGTGTGCTGCATCCGCGTCGAGTCATTAAAGGCGTCGTCGCCGGTGTACGAGACTACGGCAACCGAATGGGCATCCCCACCGTCAACGGCGCCGTTTATTTTGACAAGCGTTATCTCGGCAATCCCCTGGTCTATGCTGGCAATGTGGGCATGATCCCCGTCGGCATGGAAGAAAAGGAAGTGAAGCCCGGCGACCTGATTGTCTCACTCGGCGGCCGCACAGGTCGCGATGGCATTCACGGTGCAACGTTTAGTTCTGCCGAATTGACCAGCGAATCCGAGTCTCTCTCCGGTGGCGCGGTCCAAATCGGAAACGCCATCACTGAAAAGATGGTCCTGGACGTTCTGATCCAAGCTCGCGATCGCGGCCTGTACAACGCTGTGACCGATTGCGGAGCCGGTGGGTTCTCCAGCGCCGTCGGTGAAATGGGCGAAGAACTGGGTGCTGAAGTCTGGTTGGAAAAAGCACCGCTGAAGTACGACGGGCTGAGCTACACCGAAATCTGGATCAGCGAAGCTCAGGAGCGGATGGTCTTGGCCGTGCCGCGCGAAAACTGGGAACAGCTAGAAGCCTTATGCGACAGTGAAGGCGTTGAAGCAGCGATCTTGGGCGAGTTCAAACCCACCGGCAACCTGCACCTGACCTATCACGGCCAGACCGTTGGCGAACTGAGCATGGAGTTCTTGCACGACGGTCGTCCGCCGGTGATTCGCGATGCCGTTTACGATCCGCCCGCACAACAACCGCTTGAACTGCCTCAGTCAGCCGACGCCCAGCAGCAGCAAGAGACCGTGCTGGCGATCCTTTCCAGCCTGAATGTTGCCAGCAAGCATTGGGTGATTCGACAGTACGACCATGAAGTCCAAGGTGGCAGCGTGGTGAAACCCTTGGTGGGTCCACTTTGTGATGGCCCCAGTGATGCGGCGGTGGTCAAGCCATTGCTGACCAGCAAACGCGGCTTGGTCATCAGTTGTGGGATGAATCCACATTACGGCGACTTTGACACCTACCACATGGCTGCTTCGGCGATTGATGAAGCGATGCGAAACGCAGTGGCTGTGGGAGCGGACCCTAGCAAGATTGCCATCCTGGACAACTTTTGTTGGGGCTATACCGATCGCCCAGAGACTTTGGGGTCACTGGTTCGTGCCGCCATCGCGTGTCAAGACATGGCGATTGCCTTGGGCACACCGTTTATCAGCGGCAAGGACAGCTTGAACAACGAGTTCAGCTACATGGATGCCAGCGATGAAAAACAGACCATCTCGATTCCGCCCAGCTTGCTGATCAGTGCAATGGGTCAAATTGATGATGTCGCCACAGCCGTCACCATGGACGCCAAAGAAGTTGGCAATGCAGTGATCTTGATTGGCAAGACCAAGGATGAGCTGGGCGGATCGCACTATTGCCTGGTCAACGATCAGCAGGGAGGCCAAGTGCCCACCGTAGACACCGATTTGGCCAAAGCAACCTTTGCGGCCGTCCATGAGTGCATCAGTGCCGGCCTGATCCGATCCTGCCACGACCTAAGCGAGGGTGGCTTGGCGATCGCGGCAACTGAAATGGCGATGGCTGGCGGATTGGGCATTTCGCTTGATTTGCAGGCAGCCGAACCCACTGCAGACGACCAACTGGGCGATCTGACGATGCTCTTTAGCGAGTCAAATTCGCGGTTTTTGGCCGAAGTTCAGCCAGAAGCCGTGCAATCCGTGCTGCAGATCTTCCAGCAAAAGGGTGTGCCCGCTGCTCAGGTAGGTACAATAGCTGAAGATCGACAGGTTCAGGTACTTCGGGGCCAGCGAGAGTTACTCAATCTGTCGACAGACGCAGCCAAAGCTGCTTGGCAGAAACCTCTTGACTGGTGATCACATGATCTCCCCCACCACAACACAAACTTCTTCCTGGACGGTCGTGATTTCTCGCGGCCAGTCGCGCAACCCTGCGAAACGATCCTTGGAACAATCGCTTGCCGATGCCGCTGCAGAGCTGCCCGGGGTGGATGTGCTTGTGGTGCCGCACTTGTATGACTTGCCCAAAGGCAGCGAGTCACTTGAAAAACTGGCCGAGCTAGAAGGCAATCTGATCTTTGCCTCCTGGATTTTCCCCCGCGCAGCGCATTGGGTTCTGGATCGCAATGGGATCGGTGGCCAATACGTTCCCACGGCCCTGGACGAACTCAGTCAAGAAGATGACCAGGCAGACACACCAGACAGCGAAGCCGAACAGCGCGACGATGTTGACCGTGTCGCCACGCTCTATCCGCGTCCTGATCGCGAAATTCGCTGCATCGACTTAAAGAACGAGCTCCCGCTCAGCCGTTTTGTTCAGGAAATCCAAGACACCGTCCAGCCTTCAGAGACGGCTCTTAAAGCTGACTCCGCTGTCACCAGCGACGACCCGCACGCGATGCCATTGATCGGCGGCCAAATGCTGCAGATCGACGAAACCACATCACGGCGCTGGTACCCGGTGATCGATTTCAGTCGCTGCACCAATTGCATGGAATGCATCGACTTTTGCCTGTTTGGAGTTTATGGCGTCGACGGGTCAGAGACCATCCTGGTTGAACAGCCCGACAACTGCCGCAAGGGTTGCCCTGCGTGCAGCCGTGTCTGCCCCGAAAACGCAATCATCTTTCCACAGCACAAAGCCCCTGCAATCGCGGGTGCCGACACGGGCGGCAGTGATGGATTTAAAATCGACCTGTCAAAATTATTCGGTGCTCCAGAAGGCGGCGACGACGCAATCGCCACCGCAGCACGCGAGCGAGACGAGCAACTCCTGCTTGCCGGCCGCGACGCGCGCGGCATCGATGACCAGCTCAAACGCCGACAATCTGATCTCACTCAACAGCCCAAAGACGACCTGGATCAGCTGATCGACTCGCTGGATGCGCTGGATTTATAAGCCGCTACAAGGGTCACCGGACAACGCGACACCTGTTTGTAGAGTATGGTTGGCCAGTGTCCCGCGGAGTTCGCCAGGCTGCGCTCATCCGTTGCACTGACCGCTGCCAGCAACTCAATTGCCAGCAACTCAATTGCCAGCAACTCAGCGAATAGCAACACTCCTCGGGACGAATCAGTGCGGCGAGAGACGCTAAGCACCCGCCTTCATTCATCCAACTCACTTTTTCAATCACACACCATGCGATCTTATTTTCAATCACTGATCCACCCTGGCAAACAACTGCTGCTCTTGAGCTGCGTGGCAGTGTCACCCTTTCTGACATCCGGTCAGTCTCATCTTGCTAGCGCGGACGACGACAAAGCAGACCAGGCGGAAACCATCTCCATTGACGGAGTGGTCACTGGCGGAACCGTCGTCGAGTTAACCGCGAACACCAAGCAACTGAGTGGCTTGACGATCGAAAAGATCCTTCCATCGATTGAACTAGTAAAAAAGGGACAGCCCTTGATCTGGTTTGAAACGAAAGCGTTGGACAAGAAACTGGAAGACGCCGAGACGGCTTTGAAACTCGCCGAACTCACGGCCAAAGAAGCCGAGTTCGATTACGAGGCATTTGTAAAGTCCAGCGAATTGGACCTGCAAGCTGCGACTCGCCAACGCGATCGGGCACGTCAAGACCATGACTATTACCAGAAAGTCGATCGCCCCGGCCAACTCGAACAAGCAGAACAGTCGCTGATCAGTTCCAGATTTTCGTTTGAAAGTGCTCGTGAAGAATACCAGCAACTGCTGCAGATGTACAAAGAAGACGACCTCACCGAGGAATCCGAAGAAATCGTTCTGCGCCGCGCGAAACGGTCCATGGAATCGGCAGCCTTTAGCTTGAAACGCGCCGAACTGCGCCATAAACAGACTTTGGAAACCACCATCCCGCGACAGGACATCGACCAGAAGGACGCGATCGCCCGGGCCATGATGGCATTTGCCAAATCCAATCAGTCAATTCGCAACGCTCAAGCGAAACGCAAATTGGAAATCCAGCAGAGCCGAAGAAACTTTCAACGCCAAAAGTCTGACTTTGAAACCATGCAACGCGAACGTAGCAAGGTCGTCATCAACAGCCCGATCAATGGCATCTTTGTTCACGGCGCTTTGGAGAACGGTCGCTTGCCAGCCAAGCCCGTTAAGCTAAAAGCCCAGTCCGCAGTGACCGGCTCACAAGTGCTGGGCACCGTCGTCGGCATTGACGACCTGCATGTCGCGCTCGACTTGACCGCCGAGCAACACGGCAAAGTCAACAAGGGAGCCGACTGCAAGATTGAACTCGCCGGTCAGCCTGGGCAACCGGTCAAAGGTCGTCTGGCAGGACTGGCCGGTCTGCCTTACGCAGCGAACAAATTCCGAGGGGGCGTGGCCGTGTTGGCCAACATTCCTCCCTCGGCCATGTTGGCGCCCTGCAAAGTGACCCTGCCCACCACCGGCGGCAAATCCGATGCACCTGCAACCAAGAAGCCAGCCAAGAATGACAAGGAACAGCAAGCCAGCAACAAGCAGGCTGAGAAAGAGGCCAAGCAATGAGCTGGCAACCTGCACAGGGCCCCGCCGCCTGCTTCCTGCTGATTGCGTTGCTAATCGGATTGCCAGCAACTGCTAACGGACAGCAAGCTGACCGGGAAACATCCGACACCGAAACCGCCGCTGAAACGGTCACCGTCAATGGCAAGCCAATGCCGTTGCCCGACGTTGCGATGGCATCCCCAGAGACCTTGCAGGCGGCGATTGATCGCGGCATTGATTTCCTGATCAAAGACCAGCGACCAACAGGTGGCTGGGGCTCACCAACGAAGACCAAAGGCTTAAACATCTTTGCGCCTGTGCCTGGCGCCCACGATGCGTTTCGAATCGCCACGACATCACTTTGTGTCGCCGCCTTATTAGAAGTCGCTCCCCAGCGCGCCGAGACCCAGGACACGATCAATCGTGGTGAAGCGTACCTGATGAAGCACTTGCCGACCTTGCGTCGGGCAACAGGCGACGCGATCTACAACGTTTGGGGACACATCTATTCGATCACCGCACTGTGTCGGATGTATGAGCGATTCCCCGAAGACACCGAGCGGCGGGAAAAGATCGCCGACTTGATGCGTGAACAGTTTGAGCGTCTAAAACGCTACGAATCCGTTGACGGTGGCTGGGGTTATTATGACTTTCGCTATCAATCCAATCAGCCCACGTCCAGCTCCATCAGCTTTGTTGGCGGCGCTGGCCTGGTCGCCTTGCATCAGGCCAAGTCGCTGGGGATTGAACCGCCAGAGCGAATGGTCAATCGCGCAATCGCTGCGATCGAACGTCAAAAGCGACCGGATTTTTCCTACCTGTACGGTGAATACTTGAAAGATCGCCCAGCGCGGGAAATCAATCGCCCCGGTGGCTCACTCGGTCGTTCACAGTGTTGCAATGTCGGGCTGCGCCTATGGGGTGACAAGACGATCACCGATGAAGTGATTCGCACGTGGCTGTATCGCTTGTACGTTCGCAATGGCTGGTTAGACATTGGCCGGAAGCGACCGATCCCTCATGAGTCGTGGATGCAAGTGGCCGGGTACTTTTATTACTTTGGCCACTACTACGGTGCGTTGGAACTTGAATTACTTCCCAAAGAAAAACAAGCGCCCTTCAAAGCCATGCTGGCAAAACTGATGCTCGATCGCCAAGAAACAAACGGCAGCTGGTGGGATTATCCACTGTACGATTACCATCGTCCCTATGGAACCTCGTTCGCGTTGATGACGCTGCATCGCTGCCAGTAGACTTCTGCGATCCAAGCACGCCGCGTCTGGGCTTGAAGGGCTTATGACAACTCGCCGATGATCTCTAACACGTGCTCTGCGGCACGATCAATGGTGTGCTTGGTCTTCACGCCCTCCAGCCCTTGAGCGGCCAATTGTTGACGCTTTAATTCGTCATTCTTGATTTCGATGATCGCCTCTGCGAGCGCTCTGGGATCTCCCGGAGGCACCAAGACACCGCCGCCCGTTGAACGAATCAGTTCACCGAATGCGCCATGATCGGGCATGACAACCGGTGTGCCACTGGCCAAGGACTCCAGCACAAACAAGCCTTTGGGATCCTCGTACTCAGTCGGCACACTAAGCACATCCAGGCTGCGCAGGAAGGCCGCCTTGCCAGCCAGGTCGGGACTGCCGTGATAATGAAATCGCTCGGACAACCCTGCGTCTTGCAACTGGCTTTCAATGGCCTCCAAGTAAGGCTTGCCGCTTGGTCCTAACCAACCCGCTGCGTGCAAGGTCACCTCGGGATGTTCCATTGCGATCAACACAAAGGCATCGACCAAACGCTGCAGGCCTTTCTCTTTGGCAATTCGCGCGAGATAGCCCAGGCGAAATTCACTGGGCTGGCTGAGCCCTGCTCCTTCGACGAGACACGCCGGTTCAAACGGTTGATGATCAACCGAAAGCGGTGTGATCACCAACTTATCAGCAGGGATGTTCAGCAATCGACTCATCTTGTCAGCGTAGAACTGACTGTGACTGCAAAAACAATCCACCAGCGGCACCAACTGCTGGCACAATTCGATGGCTTGGGCGCGATGCTTTTCGGGCAAGTGATCCAGAAAGATGTCGTCGCCTTGCAACATGACGACGACTTTCGTCTGTGGACGTTGCTGTTTCAGTTCCGGGATACCGCCGCCGATCAAGAGGTTGGTAAAGACCACCGCATCGGGCTGAAACGCTTTGCAGATCCAATCATTCAGTTCCTCGAACTCGCCAGCTTGATTTCCCTGCGCTCCGCGGAGCATCGAGACCGACAAAGCGCCCAACGTCTTGGCGTCCGTTCCGCCGGCATTGCGAGTGGCCCAGCGGATCAGCGGTGGAAAGTCCAGCACCGAACGAAACGCTCGCGGCAGGTGTTTCAACCAGGGAAACTGCTGCAAGAGATAAACGTGAATGCCTCCCAGGAAAACGCGCTGCCCTGACACGTCGATTTCGTCGGTGCGAATCGGCGTGTACACCGGCTGCAAAAGACATTCGGCTCCACGATCGTTCAGCGCCCGCGCCAAGGCGTTATCGTGCATGCAGCTACCGCAAAACATTCCGGCAGCACCCGCGGTTAAAAAAACGATTTTCATGGAGTTCTTTTGAGGAATCAGATTCAGCAATTGGTGCCGTCAGAGATGCAGAATATTGTAAACCAAGTCACCACAACAACGACCTGGGGTCCGGGGAGGGCGACAATCCGGGCTGATCCCCCAAAAGGGCCTAAAAAGCTCGTTGTGAGTGATCGCAACCGGTCCTATACTCCCTCGCAAACACCGGGCGCACCGCGTGCAACTGACATTGTCGAGGATGACGACGTCATCACCTGCCTACCAACATGAATGACAAAGGTTATGGGTTCACCAACGGATCATTCCGGGCCGCAAATCATCCAACTGACCGAATCTGAGCCCCCCTACTACTGGGGAGTCGATATCGGTGGGACCGGAATCAAACTTGGTTTAGTCGATCACTCAGGCCAAACCGTGGCCTACGAAAAAATCGCCACGATGGAGTCCCAAGGGCCCGAGTCCGGGGTGCAACGGATCGGTGATCTGGTGACCAGCACCGAAGAGACACTCGGGATCGTTGGCAAAGTGCCTGCAATCGGCCTGGGAGCCCCTGGCCCGATGGATCTCCCGAAGGGATTGTTGGTTGAACCTCCGCAGCTGCCGTCCTGGTGGGGTTTTCCAATCGTCAAAGCGTTCCAAGACCAACTGCAGCGGCCGATCAGCTTCCTGAATGACGCCAACGCCGCCGCGTATGGCGAATTCTGGATCGGTGCCGGTGAGCACTGCGATTCAATGCTGTTGCTGACCCTTGGCACTGGCGTGGGCGGTGGCATCATCGTTGACGGCGAACTGGTCAACGGAGTAAACAGTTTCGGTAGCGAATGCGGTCATATCATTGTCGATTCATCGCCACACGCACGGCTGTGCATTTGGGGCGGAGGCCGCGGACAACTGGAAGCCTATGCCAGTGCCAGCGGCGTTGTCGCACGCACCCGGCAACTGCTGACCGACGGCGAACAGAGCAGCCTGTCGGGCCTGCTGGGCGGAGCGGATGATGAACTGACAGCCAAGAAAGTTTATGTAGAAGCCGAGGCGGGCGACGCGCTCTCCTTGCGGATTGTTGACGAGACCGCTCGCTGGTTGGGAATCGGCGTCACCACCTTGGTGCACGCTTTGGACCCCGGAGTTGTCTCACTGGGCGGAGCGATGAATTTTGGTGGAGCAAACTGCCCCATCGGCCGTCGCTTCCTAAATGGCATCATTGAAGAATTCAAACAACGCACCTTTGAAAGTGTCTTTGCCGGTACCGAAATCAACTTCGCCACGCTCGGTGCGGACGCGGGATACTTGGGGTTGGCCGGCTATGCTAGGAAAGAGTTACTCGCAGCATCAAAATGACCAAGCACCTTCGAAACTTTTGCATCATTGCACACATCGACCACGGCAAGAGCACGTTGGCGGATCGACTTCTGGAAGAAACCGGAACGGTCAGCATCCGTGAGATGAAAGAACAGCTGTTGGACGACCTGGAATTGGAACGCCAACGTGGGATCACCATCAAAGCCCGCGCGGTGGTGATGAAGTTTCGTCGTGGCAAAGATGAGTACGAGCTGAACCTGATCGACACTCCCGGCCACGTCGACTTTCAGTATGAAGTGTCCCGCGCTTTGGCCTGTTGCGAAGGCGTCCTGCTGCTCGTCGATGCCTTCCAAGGCGTGGAAGCGCAAACCGTTGCCAACGCCTACGCCGCGATGGAACATGATCTGCACATCATCCCCGTGATCAACAAAATTGACTTGACTCACGCTCGGCCAGACGAAGTGGCCGAAGAGATGATGAACTCGCTGGGCACCGACCCAGACGACTGCGTCCGCGTGAGCGCAAAAACGGGACAGGGAGTTGGCAAACTAGTCGATGCAATCATCGAACACATCCCCGAACCGCCGCGCGATACCGAAGCGGTTCTGCAAGCGATGGTCTTCGATAGCAACTACGACGATTATCGCGGCGCGATCACGTATGTGCGAGTCATGCAAGGCACCGTGCGCAAGGGGCAAAAGATCCGCTTCCTGCGTGCCGACACCACTCATGACGTTGTCGAACTCGGCCAGTTCACTCCCCACCGCACCGCCTGTGACGAACTCTCTGCCGGTCAGGTTGGTTACCTGATCTGTAATATCAAAAGCTTGGGTGATGTTCACATCGGTGACACCATCAGCATCCCAGGCGACGGCGCTGCAGAACCGCTAGCTGGTTACTCGCGTCCCAAACGCATGGTCTACTGTGGTTTGTTCCCCAGCGACGGTCAAAACTTTTCCGACCTGCGTGAAGCCCTGGAACGGCTAGCGGTCAACGACCCCAGTTTCGAGTTCGAACCCGAGACCAGTGATGCGTTAGGCTTTGGTTTTCGCTGCGGCTTCCTGGGCCTGCTGCACATGGAAATTGTGCAACAGCGATTGGAAAACGAGTCCGACATCGACCTGGTGCAAACCGCGCCCAATGTGACGTATGAAATCGTCAACAAACGCGGTGAAACGGTCGAAATTCACAAGCCACAAGACGTGCCTGACCCGGGCGATGTCGAAGAATTCCGCCAACCCATCGTTCGCTGCAACATCATTGTGCCGACCGACTTCATTGGCGCCGTGATGAAACTGTGCCAGGAGCGACGCGGCATCCAAAAGTCACAGGAATACCTCGCGGCTCAGCGAGCAATGTTGACCTATGACATCCCGCTGGCGGAAGTCGTCTATGACTTACATGACAAGATCAAAAGCTGCACGCGTGGCTACGGCACCTTGGATTATGAAATCATTGGCTATGAAGCAGCCGATCTGGCCCGACTCGATTTCCTGGTCAACGGCAAGCGAGTCGATGCGTTGAGTATCGTTTGCAACCGCGCAGATGCAGACCGTCGCGGTCGCGCGGTGGCGAAGAAACTCAAAAGCGAAATCGACCGCCACATGTTCGAGGTCGCTGTGCAAGCTGCGATCGGCAGCCGCGTGATCGCCCGCGAAACCGTGCCCGCAATGCGGAAGAATGTGACCGCGAAGTGTTACGGCGGTGACATCACACGGAAACGCAAGCTGCTGCAAAAGCAGAAAGAGGGCAAGAAACGCATGAAGGCGATCGGCAATGTCGAGATCAGCCAAAAGGCCTTCATGGCCGTCCTGAGCGAAGACGACTCCTGAGCCACACGTTCAAGAACGTGTCAGATTGATGGCAGACTCGATTCTAGCCGCGGGTTTTTGAACGTTTTAGCAAGACAGGGTGCATGCTTGCAGCACTGTTTTGAAGATCTTTGTGTCCGGTGGGCGGAGGCGGAAAATCCACGCGTTTGCCGCCCAGTCGTGCGTTGTCATTTCTTTGGTACGTGCAAGCACGGCACCCTACGAATCCAGGTGACTGACCGGTGGCTCGAGAAACTGGTCCTCAGGCTGCGGGATCATGCTTCAAAACACCGGCGTTTCGTCTATTCTATTAGCGCGACTCTTCCCTGCCCTTTCCCCACTGCCCGCCCCTGCTTGATGTCAAAATCACTTGCCCTCTTCGCGATTGCGCTGATCGCGTTGATTCGCCTAGCGTCCTCCAGCCACGCTGAACAACCCAACATCGTCTTCTTTTTTGCCGATGATCAGACCACGTCCACGTTGGGCTGTTATGGCAACGACGTGATCAAAACGCCCAACATTGATCACCTGGCCAAACAAGGCACGCGTTTTGAAAACATGTTTGTCAGCCATTCGATCTGCTGGGTCAGTCGGACGACCATTTTGACGGGATTAACGGGACGCAGCTATGGCACTCCTGCCAACCCCGACCAGACCCGGGCCGACGCTGCCAAGGTGCTGTATTCTGACCTGCTTCGCGATGCCGGCTATCGCACGGGCTACTTTGGAAAATGGCATGCCAAAATGCCTCGGGGCTACAAACCTCAAGATCACTTTGACGACTTCCAAGCCATTGGCCGCAATCCGTTTTACAAACCTCAACCCGATGGTTCGCTGCGACATGAAACCGAGGTGATTGTCGATAAAGGGATTGAGTTCATTCGCAACCAACCCAAAGACAAACCCTTCGCACTGA
Organism: Stieleria bergensis; assembly: GCA_007745635.1. Classification (GTDB taxonomy): domain Bacteria; phylum Planctomycetota; class Planctomycetia; order Pirellulales; family Pirellulaceae; genus Stieleria; species Stieleria bergensis. Next base: position 535,497 of record CP036272.1, on the reverse strand, counting down.
ACCTGTGGTTCAATGCCTGCCACGCCGAAGACAGCGACCGTCGACCTGCCATTGGCCACTTCCCTTGGCCGCGCGCCGTGGATGGAATGTACGACGACGTGCAGATCCCGGGACCACGTCTGGGCGACCCTGCCATCTTTGATGCCTTGCCAGACTTCTTACGCACCACGATCAACCGCGAACGCTACTTCTGGCGTTGGAACACCCCAGAAAAATACCAGACCAACGTCAAAGCCTATTACCGCATGGTCAGTGGAATTGACGGGGCGATTGGCCGCTTCATGGAAGCCCTCGAGGAAGCCGGGCTAGCGGACAACACCATCGTTGTTTACAGCGCTGACAATGGCTATCACATGGCCAACCGCGGCTTGGCTGGCAAGTGGTCGCATTACGAGGAGTCCTTGCGAGTGCCGCTGATTGTCATGGATCCACGCGTTCCATCAGCCCACCAAGGTCAAGTGACCGACAAGATCGCACTGAACCTAGACCTTCCTGCAACGTTCTTGGACTGGGCTGGCGTGCCGGTGCCGAAACGCTATCACGGTGCCAGCTTGAACCAGATCGTTCAAGGCCAAGCAGCAGACGATTGGCGTGAGGAAAGCTTTCACGAACACTTTGCGGTTCGCAACCGCATCCCAGCCTTTGAAGGACTGCGAAACAAGCACTACAAGTACATTCGCTACATCGACCAAGGCAACCACGAATTCTTACACGATCTGCAACAAGATCCCAACGAACTGGTCAACTTAGCTGGCGACCCCAAGCATCAGCAAGTTCTCAACCAGATGCGGCAGCGGTTAGATCAAAAAGTAGACACGCTCGGTGGGCCACTGGATCCGATGAAGCAGCCACTCAGTCGATCCACTGCGCCACACCCAGACGCCAGCGCCATGGTCAGCGCCCGAGCGGACCAAGAGGGTTTTGTTTCGGTCTTTGATGGTCGCAGCCTGCGAGGCTGGTCGGGAGACAAAAAGTACTGGTCTGTCAAAGACGGCGCGCTTACCGGGGTGACCGACGGCAGCTTGAAAATGAATCGCTTCATCACTTGGAAGCACTCAACGGTTCGCAACTTTGACTTGCGAGTCAAAGTCAAAGTCACCGCTGGTGGCAACAGCGGCATCCAGTATCGCGGCACGTCACGCCCAGACTTGGGCTTGGACGTGGTCACCGGCTATCAGTGCGACGTGGTCGCCAACAATCCGAACTTCAACGGCATGCTGTACGAAGAGAAAGGCCGACGCATCCTTTCCCACACCGGCGAAAAGGTAATCGTCGATCCGCAGGGTCAGCCTTGGGTCGTGGAACAGCTCCCCGTCAAATCGTTTGCGGCAGATCAATGGCACGACTATCGCGTCTTGGTTCAAGGCAACCATCACCAGCACTGGATTGATGGCCATCCGACCGCTGATCTGCTGGACTTTGACGCCGCTGGCCGCTCCCTAGAAGGTGTTCTAGCGGTCCAAGTGCATGTGGGCCCAGCGATGACAATTCAGTACAAAGACTTTAAGATCAAACATCTGCCGGACGATCTTCCGCTAAAGGAATTCAAAGATCATCCGATTCCTGTCGGCAGCAAAGGGGTCCGTCCACAGGGACGCTTGCCCAAAGACTGGCAACCACCGACCTACCCGTAATCTGGCCGCTGGTGAATGCCTGAGTCACGATCCGAGACCAGGCATCTGGAACTGTTTAAACGCGCCGAATGAAATCTTCGGCGTAGGAACGCACTTCGTAACCGTTCAAGACATGCACCATCCGCAATTGCTGGACCTGTTCGTCACTGAACGATGAAAGTGGGACATGGACCAACGTTTTCTTAAAACGTCTGGCTAAACGCTGCCAACCACCACCGGGCGGCAATCCACTTAACAAGGCCACCTGGCGTCCGCGGCCGTGCAAGCACGCCGCAGCAATCAAACGCTCTTCCAGGGTTTCAGTAAAGTCCAGCCGGGGATCCTGCCAGATGTCGGGAACCATCACCGGTGGATACAAGAACATGGCACCACCGTAGCGAGCCATGGCAATTCCGGGACCGACCATCTGATCTTCATAGCTGGTGGCAAAGAACGCCAACGTCGATTCGTCTTTGTGTTCGGCAAACCAAGTCGTCCGCCAGACGTAGTGCCGCGGATCAGCAGGAGAATCGAACAGCATCACACAAGCATCCAGGGTTCCGCGACTGGGCGGAATCACTTTGACGTAGATCTGCTTGTCGTACCAGTGCCTTAAGGTATCGCGAATGTCGATGCCATCTTTGACACTGGTGGTGAACTTTTCCGTCCTGGCTAAATCATTGCCCATGATGGCTTTGGCGCGATCAAACACTCGCGTTCGAAAGTTTTCAATTTGCTCGTCTTCGGGCGGATAGCTGCACTGCGAATACGGATTCCACAAATAGCTCCAACGCTGTTTTTCAGGATTGCTGGGATTGCGTTTTAGCTCCAACGTTCGCCAACTCAGTGGCGGGCCGGGCAAACGACTGACGACCGGAACCACGTTGCCATCGGGCAACTGAACCTGATCGATCCCTAACTTGACGGCGGAGTCCTTGGTGAAGGCATCTTCGTCCTGTTCCGATCCGTCATCACTGTAGGCGTAGCGGTTGGCAAGCTGAGCCACATGCAGGGCGTACTGATCGCCCATGATTTGCTTGGCCGCAGTCACGATGGTGATCAAGTCCGGAGTCATCCGGCGAGACATCAACGACAGGTTACGAATGTACTGCAAGCACTTTGACAAATGCAGCGGAGTGATTTTACGAGCGAATTGCTTGAGATCAGCTCGATAGCTTTCTCGCGCCGCTATCAACAATTCCTTGACGCCGTCAATCTGTAAGTTTTCGTCATCCTCTAACTGCAACCGAGCCCGTTCATACAAGCCCGTGATGTAAGGCAACTCACCGAGCATGAACATCAAGGTGCGTTTCTGAACAGGATAATGCTGCGCAGACAACACATGATCATGCTCGGGCGGATCCAGCGTTTCGTCCAGCGATGCTGCTGACTGATCGACCCCGGTGATCTGGTTGTACGCCTCGCGAATCCAGGGCCAATGCAGAATACTGGTGACCAGCAAAATACGATCGTAGCGGGCCTCCAATTGCACCAAACGCAACGCCATGTGCCGAATCCTGGCCTGCGTTTGGCGATCAGAAGGACGAGGTAAACTCGGCAGCAGCGCCGCGGCAAATCGCTCCACCGAAACCTGCTGAACAGCGTAGGGATCCGGCATCACCGAAGAAAACGGCATGAACGGTGCGGTTTCCAAATCGATGTATTCGCGCGGGATGTGTTCGCCCATCGCCGCCCGGATCGCCATGATCACCGGTTGGCAGGGATCAATCGGCACGTAACTGTAAGGCGACTGATCAAACTCAGCAGGCGCGTCGTCCAGGTCATCTTCGCCGGAGAAGTGTTCGCCGCCAAACTGTCCCGCCCGAAACTGTTCGGGATCAAATTGCGATTCGGTGGGCTGAATCACAATCGAAGGCCGTGGCAGCTCTAAAATGCCCTGCTCGACCGGCTGTTGAAACGTTTCCGGCAGCGGCACGGCAATGCAATCAAAGTCCTGTTCCAACATCCAACGCCGCACAGTCAGCGCAAATTGACCGCTGCCGTGAATAACAGGAAGAACCACAACCTGCCCCCCCAGACGCAGAAGGTCTGGTGGAGAAAACGCTTGATCAGGTGAAAAGTTCATAGAAATAGTGTTGATCTTCTAGGCCGCTCACGATAACTTAATCTTACCGCTAAGGAGACAATCATTGACTTCGAGCACAAATTTGTGTTTGAAGTAGCTCGCGGCGGTTTATCGGCTTGCGATTGCTTGCTGCCATCATAACGTTATTTTTGAAGCGTAGGTGCCAATTGGGTCACCTACGCTTCTTTTGTGATGGGGTAAGCCAATCCGCCGCTGGGACGGATTTCTGGCCGCATTTTGCGAGCTGACAGCACTGCTGCCGGGCCTTTCTTCGCAACATCTTGCCGCCCAGCACCATCGAAATCACAGCGCCATCCAAATCACAGCGCCATCCAAATCACAGCACTAGCGAAACCATCGCGTTGCATTGCACAGCAGAGATCAAGCGAACTGCAGAGATCAAGCGAACTGCTTTCGCATCGCTGCGACGAAGGCGTCGAATTGGTCGGCGGGCAGTTGATTGATTCCCGCAGCGGCTTGGCGACCACCACCGGTTGGAAATTGTCGACACAACTCGTCGGCACCTTGCTTGGTTTCCAGCGGAGCACGGACGCTGACCAAGAACTCTCCGGAATCGAGCTCGCTGACTAAAGCGTGTGCTCGGCTTGGATTTTGCCTGGCCAGTTGATTGCTATAAACACCACTGACGCGGCGAGAAAAGGCTTCGTTGGGAAACCGAAACACGGCGCAGGATTCATCGACGAAAGCCGGCTCGATCGACGCCGCGCGGCTCATGTCGCTGTCATAACCTTGCTGCAAGGTCGCAAAGGTGTCGTCTGTCTTGATGAATTCGAACGGATCGGCGTACGGCTGAACACGACGATACAGATCATCGGGAGCGAAATACAAATCCTGTAACGTCGCGCCGTAACCGTTGTAGTTCAGCAGGGTTCCCAAGGTTTCTAGCTGTTGCAACTGATCCTGGTTCAGGTCCAGCGGAGCGGCGGCTTGATGAGCAGCTTGGTGCAGGTTGTCGCCAAACAACGCCGTCACTGCCCAGCCCAGATAAGCACCACCGAGATGCTGATTGACCAACCAGCCCGTGCACACATCACCTGCGGTATCGATGTGCACGTCCAGAGCATCCGAAGCGGGAATTTCGCCAGCGAAATGATGGTCGAAGTACATCACTTGAACGCCGTTGCCAAGCAAGTCGACCACGGCGTCGCGATTTTTATCCAACGAGACATCGAGCACTAACACATGGTCGCCGGAGCTTGCCGGAACACGCTTGACGAGCGCAATATCGCGTTTGACGCCGGTGATCAGCGTACTCTCGCAGGGATTGGCGAGCCGCATTTGATGCAGGGCACAAATCCCGTCCGCATCCCCATTAAACACATCAAACTGTTGCACCACGCTGCCTCATTCGAATTTCAACACGCCTCGAACCACGATTCTGGCACAAAGAATAGTGCAGATCAGGCGATGTTGAAGTCGCTGGCAGCAGCTTTTGCTCAGTTTAGAGGCCTTGATGGTCGGATCAATCGGCACGTCGGCGAACCACCGTCGGCCCTCATGCGTCACAAACGCCCTCGGGCTGCGAGCGACCACCGCTGCGGGGAAATTGCCAGCATTCAATCTCTCCGCTACGATAGACCGTCGCTGGCGATGGTGCCGCATTAGAACGCTTTTTGTACAAAGGACTGCCAAATGGCCAGAACTCGAATTCCTCTCGATCACACCTGGGAAAACAAACAGCAACAAGAAAAGTTGCTCCAGGAACCGATCGCCAGCCTGGAACTAGGCGTCCGCACGATCAATGCCTTGGAAGAGGACGGGATTTTGTACGTCCACGAACTTGTTGGCAGGACTCGCAAGAGTCTGCTACGAATCACCAACTTTGGTGAAACCACCGTGGTTCAGGTGGAAAAAGTCCTCAAGGGGCACGGCCTGACACTCAGAGACTAGCCAACAGGCTGCATCATCGGTGGGCTCAGAAACTGCCGAACCACCACTCTCAGCGCGGAAATCCAATCCCGCGGCGGATGACTTTGCCGAAGAAGTCGCTGATACTGCGGATTCGGACTGCTTTTCTGAATCGCAGCTGGGGATTTTGAGTCTGCCGGGCGATCGCCAGCGTTCGAAGACCAGTGTCTACTTGGACCTGAGATTGATCGCTTCCAAACCGTTCATTGCGGTGCGATTAGCCTCAAAACAGGCTGCAAGAGACTCTGATTTCCGGCCAACCACCAAACTGAGTCGATTCCTGACTCTGGAATTGCTGAAACCAAAATCAATTCCCAGTAGAATAGTGGTTGCCCCTCACTTGCCAGCCCAGCTGCCAGATCTCTGGCAACTCCGTCCGGCCGAGGCAATCAGACGTGACACTCACTGACGTGCACTTCTCTTATCCACCCAACGTCAAATCGATCGCCGCCACTGCCCAGCAGCCTCGCCTGCTTGGGTTCAGCGACAACGAAGACAACATCCCAGCTTGTCGACTTGACGATACCGAACATTGCGCGGGGAGCGTTTCCGTGTCAGATCATTTCATCATCTCCAATGGCAAGATGCTTTTCCAAACCAACCAACAGGGTTTGGAGCAGGCTGCCAAGTATGGCTTCTACTGTCCCTCGCAGCAGAACCGCGTGCTGGTCACCGATGGGGATTCCTCTTTCGAAATCCCACGTCAAGACTTGGACGAGGCACTGCTGGAAGGATTCACGGTGGTCACCGATGGCTCCGAATCCCCAGCCGCGATGGTCTCCAAGTACCGCCAAGCGGAGCTTATCGAAGAACGCAAACGCGCGGAGCTAGAGGCTCGACTTGCCGAGGCTTCCGGTTTGAGCAAGCCGTTCATTGCCGCCAATCTCTGGTGGCACAATCGAGGCAACCAATTTGGCAAAGGCGCCCGCACCAGCGCCATCAGCATTGCCTTGCACCTTGCGGTTGCCTTGCTGCTTTCGAGCATCTTGTTCCTCGATGACACCATCGAAAACCCGGGGTTCATCACTGTTGACAGCCCCGTGAGCGATCCGATCGAAGAAATCGTCATCGAACCGGTCGAAGTGGAGATGAACGAGGAGGTTGAAGAGGTCGTCGAAGAAACCAGCGAGCCGATGGAAGTGATCTCGGAAGTCACCGAGCAGTTTGTGTCCGTCGATGTGATGCCATCAACCGATGGTCTGCTGGCCGCACCCGAATCATCCAGCGGCAGCGAGGGTGACGGCAAAGACATGACACCAACCAAGAACAAACTCAAGTTCTTCAACGCCCAAACAGAAGCCATTGACTTCGTGTTTGTCATCGACAATTCAAACAGTATGACCAGGGGTCGGTTTGAAACAGCGTTAAACGAACTGGTCAAGGCCGTCAGCAAACTCAATCGCAAACAAAAGTTCTATGTCATTTTTTACAGTGACACGGCTTACCCGCTGTTCTATCCGTATCCGGCGAGGTCATTGATCCCAGCAACCGATCGCAACAAACAGTTGCTCGCCCAATGGGTTCAGACCGTTCCACTGTGTCTGCGAACCGATGGCAAAGAAGCCTTGAACCTTGGTTTCAGCCTCAAGCCTGATATCATGTTTGTGCTGGGCGATGGAGCTTTCACCGACAAAGCCTCTCAGTTCTTTGTTGCCAATCCCAACAAAGAGGTCGTTGTGCATACCTTAGGGATGGAAGTCAGCGGACAGAACGCCAAGCAATTCGAACAGCTTGCCAAGAAACACCGTGGCACCTACCAAGATGTTGGCGTCCATCCTCAAGCCGCTTTGATCGCCAAGAAATTCCCCCGCCCCCGAAACAACAAGCGAAACGGAATCTGGGGCATCAAGCTTGGCAACAAGAAAAAATAAACTCCTTTTCCGATCCTCCTCCGCAATCCTTTAACACTTCCTCGCTGGCGGCAGCCGAACAACCTGCACGTTCAGTGAATGAAAGTGGGCGTCCGGGCAACACGCTGGAATTCGCTCTCCTCCTTCAAGCTGCGCATGACTTCGCCTTCCCACGTCAACTCGAATGATCCATCAAGCAACTGGAAACAGCGAGCCAAGCCGGTTGATGCTCGCCCAGCTGCCAACGCCAGCATTCCCGAGCACTGGGAATCGGTCGACATCAAAGACATTCCTGATCAGCAACCCTCTCCCCAAGGCGGCTTCAAACGCCTGCTGGCAAAGATCAGCTGGGTTGAATGGTCTGCTTTGATCGTGATCTTGGCGGTCATCATCGCTGCCCTCACTTCGAAGTCCTTGGCCCAGCGTAAGATTCAGGAAATCGCCGATGCCGCGGCACGGGCACAGGCCGAAAATCCTGAATCCGTTGACCAGCAGTTCGGTGCAGGCACCTTCGCCGAACTGGGAACCGCGTCCAGCTCCGGCATGGCTGGCTCTGAACCCGCATTGCCCTCTGGAAAAGAGGTGGCCAATAACGTCGTCAGTGGGACCGGCGGCGAATCCTTCGCGCTCGGTGAATCTGGCTCCGTCGATTTCGCTGCCAGCTCCTTGCCGAAACCAGGCTCCTTGCCGAAACCAGGCTCGTTGCCCAAGCCAGGCTCGTTGCCCAAGCCAGGCTCAGCCGGCAAGGGGATCAACGCGGTCGTTCCCGCGCCGCCCATTGGACAGATCCGCGCGTTGAATCGCCCAGCCACGCCACCGGCTAAACAGCCCACGCCGCGTGCGGCTCTTGAAATCCCCACCCCGGGAAAGGCTCCGTTTCAATTTAGCCGCATCTATGAAACGGCGTACGACACGATGCAAAAGTACAACGCCGCAAAAAAGAACCCCTCGCCGGAAAGCGACGAGTTGCTGTTGACGGCGATCACTCAGTTTCGCCAATGCCTGATGCGACCGGCTGAAGAAATACCGGACAACTATCGGGGACAGATCCTTTTCACACTGGCTTCACTGCTGAACGATGCTGGCCATCCTTACCAAGCGATGGTGTATGTGCAAACCATTCTCGGCCTGAAAGAAGCCGACATGAAAACCAAGCATGCCGCTGGATCTTTGGGATTTGGCGTTATGCAAAACGCCCACACTAGGCACTTCGGACGACCGGAACGAGGCGGCGAATTGAAACGCATGACAGAACTCTGCGACCTGATCGCTCAGCAAGCCAAAGGACACCCCCAACTGCCTACCATGCGTTATGCCACGGCGCAGCGTTTGGACCAGGCAACCTGGCATGTCAGAGCCGCAAAAGTGTATTCGCGCATCCCCAAGACCGCACCGCTGTACGCACAAGCACAACTCGCCGCCGGACGAGCGTTTTGGAGCGAAGCGGCATTGCGTGAATCAACCAATCAGACCACACAGGTCCCCGAAATCATCAGCTGCGCCGAACGCTCGTTGCGAACCGCAGTGGCTGCGTACCAGGAAAAGTCCGAAACCAGTGAAACCCTGCTGGCGGGCAAAATGACCTTGGCTCAGATTTACTTGCGTCGCGATCAGGCCGACAAAGCCATCGAGTTATTGGACACCAAGACCGGATTGCTGAAAGACATCGCCGACGGAACAAAGATGTCCGAAGCCTTCGTCACTGCGGTGCAAGAAATGCTGCTCTCGGCTTATCACAGCAGCGGACAACTGAATGAGGTTCAAGCCACGCTGGCTGAACTTGAAAAGCAATACGGTCCAGAAGCGACGAAAAAACTCGCCAGCCGCTACAAGAGCTTAGCCAGCAACCTGACCACATCGCTGCAATCAGCTCCGATCGTTACTCTGACCGATGCCAAGAACCTTGATCGCATCCTGCAAGAGTCGCTTCAATCCAGTGGTGATCGCCCCTCGGTGCAGGCGTTGCTGCGAACCGCCGAGGCATGGCTGCCGCTGCTTAGCAAAGCAGAAGATGAAGCCTGCCGAAACTTCATGTTCAGTCAAGCCGACCAAGCGCTCGGGCAAGCGCTGAAGGACAAGTCACTCTCTGAAGGCGAACTGCTTAGCCTGCAACTAAAACGCATCGACCTTGCCATCAATACAGGAAACACCACCGAGGCGTTGGGTTCGATTGGCAAACTCTTGCAAGACAATCCAAACATCATTCAACTGCAACTCATCGCCGCTAAACTCCTGACGGACACGGCGCGAAAGAATCAAACCTTTGCGGATTGGTCCAAAGCCATCAATGGCATCCCCGATCAATCCATTTGGGGCTGGGGACGCCTGAATCAGTCACTCACGCGTTTACATTTAGACAGCGACGATCCAGACCGCTACTTCGAACGCATGATGCAATCAGCGGTCAGCCTAAATGAATGTCGCTTGGTCGCAGCTGGAAAAGCCAACGACTCGCAAACCCAACAGAAACTGGTCAATGATGCCCGCAAACATGTCAAGCAATTGACCAGCACGCTCTCCCGAGAAGGCAACCCCTTTGCGCCCGAACTCAAGTTACTGCAAGAACGATTGCAGTGATCGCAGTTGCCCGACGGGGAAATGGCTTCCTCGTTCGCTCACTCGCATTCTTGAGCCTGCAACATCCAGAGATGCTTTTCGAGGTCTGCAGAGATGCCAATGCAAAGGTCTTCACCGATCGGATCCAGGTCTCCTAACGCAGCGATCGCGAAGCGCAGCACGTCGATGGTGCACTTGACGGCATCGGACGTCAACTGAATCGTGGCCTCGCCACCTTGAAAGCCCTCTGGAAATGCTGCCAACTTACTGTCGCCGGCCACCGTCGCGGCACGTCCATCGGGCGACACGCCAAGCTGCACCAAACGCTCGGCGATCGAATCGCTGGCTTCCTGTACCGTGTCAACAATCTCGTCAAGCTGCTCGTGAATCGGATGAAAGTGCTTGCCCACGACGTTCCAGTGGGCCTGTTTGAGCACCAGGGCAAGATCGACCAACGTTGACAACGCAGGCGACAAAACACTGGCACAGCCGTCGGTTGCTTGCTGATCAAGAATGCTGCGTTTAAAGGGCGACGTCATTAGGGGACACTCCTCGGGGAACGATCAATTTAAGGAACAGACTGGTCATCACCTGCTAGCCATCATGGACCGGCAAGCGATGGAGCTCGTTGAAGGTTCTCAACGAGCTGGCTGCCCAACGCAGGCTGCCAAACGCAGGCCGCCCGTTTCCGGGTAGCCGCTGTTCGATTCCTGTGGGCGATCTCTCGTTGGGCCACAGGTGTTTTCATTGGGATGCATCTAGCTCACCACGGTCCGCCCGCCAGCAGGATTGCAGTCCTGGCAACGAAACTTGACCGGCATCCATCGCATCGGCGGGCACAGAATCAGACGCTTCAACACAATTCGCATGATCGAATGTGACTTGGCGCATGCTTTGCATCATCAGTGTTGTCGCAATGCGGGTTATCCCGATTCCGTCAGGCAATGGCGGCCTAATGACCGGGCACTGGCGGACTGATAACCAGATGCTGGCGGCAAAACCGCTGTATCGGACTGGATCTTTCGCCCCAACAGCGCGACAATCCGCCCACGCAGCGAGACCATTCGCACACCTCTGATTCCACACAATTATCCTCTAGGGTCAACGATGACCGTTTCTCCGATCCGTATTCTGCTTGTTGAAGACGAAGACGATTTCCGCGAGACCTCCGCGCGTTGGATGACTCGCAAGGGCCACCACGTGCTGACAGCAGCCAATGGCGCTGAGGCTCAGGAGTTACTGCGAGAGCACAGCTGCGACGTTGCCGTCTTTGATTTGAATCTGCCCGGCATGAGTGGCATTGAGTTACTGCAACGGGTTCGCCAAGACAAAATCGACATGGAAGTGATCATGTTGACGGGCCAAGGCACCATCGAATCGGCCGTGACAGCCATGAAATTGGGCGCCTGTGACTTCCTGACCAAGCCTTGTTCGCTGGGCGATTTAGAACACCACTGCGCGTTGGCAAGAGACCGTGGGAAACTGCGACGGGAGAATTCGCAGCTCAAAGCCATCATCTCACGTTCCCGGCCAACTGTGGAAATCGTTCATCAAAGCGAGCCTATGAAACAGGTCGTCAAGATGGTTCAAAAAGTCGCTCCAACCGACAAACCCGTCTTGATTCAGGGTGAGAGCGGAACCGGCAAAGAAGTCGTGGCACGAGCGATTCAACAGCACGGCAGTCTTGCTGACAAACCGTTTGTCACGATCAACTGCGCGGCGTTGCCGGAACAACTTGTCGAGAGCGAATTGTTCGGGCATCAAAAGGGGTCATTCACTGGTGCCACCGCCGACAAGCCCGGCTTGTTTGAAATCGCAGATGGCGGCACGCTGTTCATTGATGAAATTGGCGAGCTGCCACCGGCGCTGCAGCCGAAACTGCTGCGCGTGCTAGAAGACGGTTCGATGCGGAGGATCGGATCGCATAAAGAACAGGTTGTCAACGTGCGGATCATTGCCGCGACCAACCGCGACTTATCCAAGGAAGTCCAAGCGGGTCGGTTTCGAGAAGACCTCTACTACCGCATCAATGTTTTGACGTTGACGCTACCGCCTCTGCGTGAGCGCCACGGGGACCTGGATCTGTTGATTGATCATTTCCTGCCAGTGCCTTGGCATGTGGATGCCGCCGTCCGTCAAGCGCTCAATCAGTACTCTTGGCCGGGCAATGTCAGGCAACTGATCAATGTGGTGCAGCGAGCAACGATCCTCTCTGACGGCAATGACATCACGATGGATGATTTACCTCGTGAAATTGTTGACTTCGCTGACTCGGGTTCAGGTGGCACCGGTTCAACCGGCAGTGGCGGCGATCAACGCACCAGAGCCGGTCGTTCGTTGCGACTGGATGATGTCGCCAAATCGCATGTTCTGCATGTCCTGGAAAGCAATAAGGGAAACAAAGCCCAAACCGCTCGCGTGCTAGGAATTCACCGACGTAAACTGTATCGACTGCTGGAACGGTTTGCACAAAGCGATTCGCCTGAGCAAGACTCCGAGAGCCAACAAGAAGCCATCGTGGACTAGCCAGACAATCCCCACACACGCCAGCGTCAAAACCGATCAGGAACACAACACGCTAACACAGATCGTCGAGCCATGGCCGAGAAAGCTCCCACCCGAGAACAACTAGAGCGCCGGCACACACGTTCCAAGATTGCAGCGTGGCTCAATCGCCCGCGACACAGCGGTTACCTGTCTGACTTTGTCTATGGTGGCATTGATGGTGCCGTGACAACCTTTGCTGTGGTCTCCGGATCTGCGGGCGCCGGTCTATCGGCTGAGATCATCATCATTTTGGGATTTGCAAATCTGATCGGCGACGGCTTCAGCATGGCCGCAGGAAACTTCCTGGGCACTCGGGTCGACCAGCAAATCCAACATCGCATTCGCCAATCCGAAGGTCACGAAATCGATGTTTACCCGGAAGGGGAGCGTGAGGAGATCAGGCAGATCTTTGCCGCCAAGGGATTCTCGGGCGATGACCTTGAGCGAGCCGTTGAGATCATTACATCCAATCGCGAACGCTGGATTGAGACCATGCTGGTCGAAGAACACGGCTTGTCGATTGATAGCCGCAGCCCTCTGAAAGCCGCCGGGATGACGATGTTTGCCTTCGTCCTGATCGGCTTGATTCCGTTGCTGCCGTTTGTCGCAAGCGTAGCGCAATTGAGCCCAACGAACACGTCGTTTCAGCTGAGCACACTGTTCGCGGGAGTGGCCTTCTTTAGCGTGGGAGCCATCAAGTCACGTTTTGTCCAGCAACGGTGGCACTGGGCAGGCTTGGAAACCTTAGTCGTCGGCGGAGTGGCCGCGGCCCTGGCGTACCTGGTGGGCATCTACCTGGGACACCTGATCTCTTAACCCTAGCTTCTGGCTCGATCAGCCGTCCACGGTGGCATCGCCGGTGATCCGATCTTTGTACATGGCCAACCGCCCCAGGACGTCATCGACTTCACGCTGACCGACACTGTGATCCTCCAGAACGTCTGCAAACAGAGAACAGAACTTCGCGAAATGCGTGCTCTTGATGCCACGATGAGCATGAATCGCCGTCAGCTCTGCTCCCGAGTATTCAACGGGACCTCCAAAGGCGGATGCCATGAAGTGAAACTGCATGTTCCGCAATCGCTCCAAGGAAACCTCGGCAAAGAACGGTGCGAGTTCCGCGTCCTTTAAGACACGCAGGTAAAAGTCGTCCAAAATCGCTTTCAGACTGCTCGCGCCGCCCAAACGCTCAAACAAGGCTCGTGAATCATCGCTCATCGTGCAATCTCAGGCATGTAGAATCTCGGGCATCCAGTAATCAATGCTGCCTACGTTTTAACATGCAACGAGTCCGTTGTCAGCAATGATCCCTGCCCGGATCGAGCGTTGGCTAGCAAACCGTCATTATCGACAGCGAACGTCGCTGATGACCGTTTCTGCCACGCACATCAGCCCCACCGATGCCTAAGAATGCCTGGGCAACCCTTCGAGCAGAATCCGTCAAATTCCCAAGCTTTGATTACCATTCGGCACGCGCGCTGCAACAGTCACTCTGTAGACAACGTGCTAACATGCCTGAAACGCTGACGATCTTGACGCAGTGGCAAATTGTTCCGCCTAGGAATTTTTTTCCGCCACAAGCCTCAACGGAAAGACGCAATCATCGGCCAAGCAATACAGCTGCAACCACAGGTCTGTGGTGACACAACGGGTGACAACGCACTGCCTGTGACACCTTGACACATCCACTTTCCGTGCCCAGCATTACGGCTTCATCTGAAGGGAGCGACCGAGATGTTATCAATTAAAAAAATACTTGTCAGTGCTGAGGGCGAGCATTCCATCGCCGCAATCAATCGTGGCTTTGCCGTTGCAAAACGAGCAAAGGCAAAAGTCACTTTGATGAATGTCATTAAACCAATCCCATCGAGCCTGAGCTGGTGGACCGATGCGGCCAGCCCCGCTGAGATCCAAGATCTGCTGATTCAAGATCACGAGGCCAAGCTAAGGCACCAGATCATTGAGCATGGCGGAGATCCCGATGAGCATGAAGTGATCGTCAAGGTCGGCGACACGGCCGGTCTGCTGGCACGCGAAGTCGTTGAACATGACTATGACTTTGTCATCCGCTCAGGCACCGCTGGCAAAGAACGCAACTACCTGGACAGTGTCAGCCAATCGCTGATGCGGAATTGTCCATGCCCTGTCTGGATCATGAAGCCAGAAATCTTTGGCTCCTTCGATCGCGTGATGGTTGCCGTGGACGTGGAAGCCGGTGACAAAACCCACCAGTCGCTCAATCAAGAAATCCTCGAGTACGCCGCTGCGATCGCCGCCAACGACGATGCAGAACTCCACGTGGTCTGCGTTTGGGACATCTGGATGGAAGCGGCCCTCAGGCGGCGGAGCGGAGACCAAGAAGTCGATGAGATGCGAGCCAAGCATGCGGCGGACGCCAAAGCGAAACTGGAAAGTTTGGTCAAAGAACATGTTGACCCGGAAGTTCCCGTCATCCTCCATGTGGCTAACGGGACACCTGCCCCTCAAATCCTGGGGCTGGTTGAACACGTCCACGCAGATCTGCTCGTGATGGGCACGGTTTGCAGAACGGGAGTCGCTGGGTTCCTGATTGGCAACACTGCCGTCACTCTGCTTACCCAAGTCCCCTGCTCTGTGCTAGCTGCCAAACCCGAGGGATTTGTCTCCCCGATTCAGGCATCCTCACCGTGAAAATCGAGCTATGCTTGAGAGGTCACGCATGCGTGTTACAACGAGAAAGCCATGTAACATTAAGATGCATAGTTTTGTGGATTGACGCGGTTCAGGCGATATTTCCGGCGACGGTGAACCAGCATCGCGATACGATAGAGGGTACTGAAACACGATTCGATCATCATTGTCTGACCGATTGATGATTTTTGCGCCCAGTAAACAGGAGGGACCATCTAATGAGCGTCGACCTAAGCACCAATTACGGTGGCCTCCAACTCGCCTCGCCGATTGTTGTTGGTGCGAACCCGCTGACAAGTCGCGAAGCAATGCGACTGGCCATGGCTAACGCTGGCGCTGGCGCCCTGGTGTTGCCGTCTCTCTTTGAAGACGAAACGGTGCGTTGGTTTGAAGACTTAGGCATCGAGTTTAGCGTCTACGACCTGGCGGCTTCCAACAACAGTTCATCCAGCAGTGTGGCCAGCATCGAACACGACAGCGCGTTAATCTGCACCGACACACAAAGCTACTTGGACTTGATTGACCAAGCGGCATCGCGTTCGCCGATCCCAGTGATCGCCAGCCTGGGTGGCACACATGGGGAAAACTGGCCCGAAGCGGCCTGCCTGATCGAACAAGCTGGCGCTCAGGGCATTGAGCTGAACTTTAACTGGGCCGCCTGCTCCTTGAAACAAAGCGGCGAACAGATCGAACAGGCGATCATTGAAACCTGCCAACGTGTTCGCGCTTCCACCTCGCTCCCCTTGTTTGTCAAACTTCAGCGAGACTACACCAACATCGTCAACATGGCCGAACAGATCAGCCACTGCTGCGACGGCTTGGTGATGTTTGGCTATGGTCCAGAAGTCGACATCACTCTGGACGATTGCAAAATGCGAATCCACTGGGGCGGCGGTAACTCTGGGAGCACTCGACGATCCCTGGGACGAATCCTACGCGTGCGTGCAGCGCTGCCTCAGTTAGACATCGCTGCCAACGGTGGGATCTCCGAGGGTCAAGCGGTGATCAAAAGTTTGATCGCGGGCGCAACGGTCACAATGATGGCTTCAGCACTGTACCGGAACGGCCCTGATGTGATTCGCCAGACGCTCGACAGCCTGCGTCACTTTATGTCTCAACATCAATTGACCAATCTTGATCAGCTTCGTCAGATGAGCCCGTTGAAGCAGGAAATCAAAGCCCCCCCGGAGCCTCTTCCCGCGACGGTGATGCCACCGCAAGAAGGTCCATTACCTGGAACTCCCCCCGGTGCCTCAC
Organism: Stieleria bergensis; assembly: GCA_007745635.1. Classification (GTDB taxonomy): domain Bacteria; phylum Planctomycetota; class Planctomycetia; order Pirellulales; family Pirellulaceae; genus Stieleria; species Stieleria bergensis. The sequence goes on along the minus strand of CP036272.1, from coordinate 518,989 downwards.
CCTCAAACGCTCCCTGGTGCCACAGCGACCGTTACGGACATGTACAATAGAGATTGAATCCTTTCTGTTAGCCACGGCGGTCGATGTGCTCGGCACTTGACTGCGTTACAGATCGGATGGTCGGCCACGCCCCTCTCGACTGCAACCGTCTGCACATGCCCAGCCCTGCAAACAACTCACTCTCTGATTCCCAGCTCCAGCAGTATCACGATGCTGGCTTCCTGCTGCAGCGCAATCTCTTCGATGCCGAAGAGATTGGCTTTCTGCGACAAGCCGCCAAACAAGATCGCCAGCTCGACCAGCATGCGTTTGGCCGCAATGACGGCGAAGGTGGCTCAATCCGGCTTTCCCTATGGAATCATCCCGGCCACGGTATCTACGGTGCTTTTGCGCGCTGCCACCGGATCGTTGACACCGCCAGCGCGTTGCTCCGTGACGAACCGTATCACTACCATAGCAAGATGATCATGAAGGACGCCAAAGTCGGTGGCGCCTGGGCCTGGCATCAAGACTATGGCTACTGGTACGCGAATGCTGTCCTGACCCCTAATCTTGTCAGCGCCTTCATCGCCGTTGATCCTGCGACCAAACAGAATGGTTGCTTGCAAGTCATTGAAGGCTCGCATCACTGCGGGCGAATCAATCATCAACTCACCGGTGATCAAGCCGGCGCGGATCCGCAACGAGTCGCTGCAATTGCTGAACGCATGCCCTTGAAATTCATCGAGATGGAGCCTGGCGATGTGCTGTTCTTCCACAGCAATCTTTTGCATCGCAGCGATCAGAACCGATCCGACCACCCGCGTTGGTCAATGATCTGTTGCTACAATGCGAAATCCAATGACCCTTATGAAGCGTCACATCATCCGAACTACACACCGCTGAATGTTCTAGCTGACGATCAGATCAAACAGATTGGCCAGCAACAGACCAGCGATGACCATGACTCACTGTCCTTCCTGGACCCCAACCACGACGCGAGCGCCCGTTCGCTGGATGATGTCAATCGGTGAGCGCTCACGCAATCCCCAAGCCTGCGAGTTGTCCTCGGACATCGTTCTTCGTGTTTAGTTCTTAGTGTTTCGTCAGCGAGTCTCTGGCTGCATTCCTGATTCTGAATCGCAAGGTTTTCAAGAGCGTCCTGAAATCACCGCTGATGAACGGCGCGCTGGCTGGCAGATACCAAAACTTGTTCTTTTCAGTGATGATCAACAGGCCGCGTGTCGTGCGAGCAACGTTCAAGTCTGCAACGCCGTAAGCAAATGAACCTTGCATGCTTTGCACATGCAATTGATTGCCGTCCAGAGACAACGCAATCGAGGCTCCTGGCACCATTCCCACTTGTTCCATGTAGGATCGAGCGTCCCGGCGCACGCGGACGGTCACTGCTTGGTAACTGACAATCGCGACCGCCATCACCATCAGCTCTCTGATCGCGATCATCAGCAATGGGCTCTCAGCATGGGCGAATTGCAGTTTGGCCGGAATCCAGGCCCAATCGACCATCGACAGAACTGCGAAGGCAATCATCAGAACTGAGACCAAGCCGATTCTTCCGCCGCTGCGATGCAAGCAGAAGTACGCCTGAGCGTTGCTGAGCTGTGATTCGTTCATAACATACTCGACAGCGATCTCAGCATCACTCTCGCTAGCGCTTTGCAAATCACTTCGCGGAGCTCGATAGGGATTAATCTCATCTGGCATGGCAATCGGTCGTCAACGTCATGAGGGAATGGATCAGCAGTTTACGGTACAAGCGATACCTTTGGATCAATCATCACGACAGGCGCAATCCCACCTGCTCTGTTAAATCATTGGCAGGTAGCCCGTTGCAGGGAGGCATTAAAAAATCCCTCAAAAATGTCCGCGTTGTGTTCATTGACACCGCCGTTATCCGACCTTTGCCAATCCATGACGTAGCCTTGCAAGGGGCAGATGGTGAGTGAGAGGCTTTGGAAGTCTAGGATTTTAACGTGAAGTCACACCATCGCCTGCACCCGTTCCTTTTCTGACCTCTTTGGCAACCGGATTCACCGTCTTGATGATTGATCACCCCCATTCAATCGAGCCGCAGATTCACTGCAATGAACTCAAGAAACTGTACGACGACTACCTCGCGGTAGACGGGGTCAGTTTCGATTTGGCGTCAGGAAACATTGGCGGATTGGTCGGCCCCAACGGGGCTGGGAAGACCACCACGATGCGTTGCCTGGCAGGGCTGATTCCGGCCACCTCGGGCCAGCTTCAAATTGCCGGTTGTGAACTCTCCGACGGTAACCCAGCCAACGTGATTGAGCTGAAGCGTCGTTTGGCTTATGTACCAGATGATCCGCCGCTGTTTGACGACCTGACCGTCGCCCAGCACTTAGAATTCATTGGGCGGATCTATGATGTGCCTGACCATCGACGCAAAGCGAACGAGCTACTGGATTATTTTCAGTTAGCCAGTAAAGCCAACGCAGGTGCAACCACTTTGTCGCGCGGCATGCGGCAGAAACTGGCCATTAGTTGCGCCTACTTATTCGACCCAGCCGTCTTGCTGTTGGACGAACCGATGACAGGTCTTGATCCGCCGGGAATTCGTCGGCTACTGGAATCCATTCAAGTCCGCGCGAATGCTGGCACCACCATCATTATCTCCAGCCACTTGCTGGCCATGATCGAAGACATCTGCACACACTTGCTTGTGATGGATGACGGCAAGCTGCAGTACTTTGGACAAGTCGAAGAGCTTTGGAATCGGTTTCCCAACGCGAAGTCGCTGGAGCAAGCCTATTTTGAAGCCACTTCCAAGGATGCCACTGCTTGGGAGATCACTGCACAGGAGACGACTGTTCAGGCGAGTGCACCTCTCACGGCGGCATCGACAAGTGACTCGCTGCCGGCGACTCCGATCTGTTAGCGAGTCTTCACCGAACCACACAGCCACGACACTCATCATGACCTCGTGCGCATGAACCATCCGAGTGACACAATGGGCGCTGGTGACAGTGACCTGCCTTGCCTTTCATACTTATCCTGGCAACGATGAACCTCTTGAACCGTCATCTGATTTGGCTCACCTTTCGCCGCACATGGTTCCGCATGGCGCGGACGATTAGTCGTGTGCAATCGCCTCGTCGCGTCACCGCCTCACTGCTGGCGATGATATTCATCGGCATCTATATCGTCAATGGCGTTTACATGATGAGCCAACGCGACGGAGGCGACCCAGAATCTCTGCGCATGTGGCTTTCCGGCGGCATGGTGCTGTATTTGATTTACCATGCGACGCGCTGTGCTTGGACACGCAAGCAAGCCGACATGGAATACACCGAAGCCGAGCAGCTATGGCTTGGTGGCGCACCGATCTCCCGAGCAACGTTTGCGTCATACAAAGTGATCGGGATGATGATTTCGGCCTTGCTGAAGACGGCATTGATTATGGTCGCCTTGGCGCCGGACGTTTCCTATCTGGGCTTGCTAGGCATTGGAGTGTTTGCAGCGATTACGTTGCTCGAAACCACGCGTATGATTTGGGCGCGAATCATCACCGGGCTTTCTCAGCGGCATCACATTGCTGTCAAGACGGCGATGACTGCGATCGGTTCGGCAACGTTGATTGCATTGCTGACACAGATCTGGTTGATCACCCCGCACGGATCGCCTCCACCGCAATATGCCATGAACGTGTTCCCTGCCCTTGGTGCTGTCGCGACGAGCAGCGTGATTCAGTGGATGTCGCTCGCATGGCAACCCGCTGCTTGCCTGGCGACCACGATCACGTTGACCTCATGGAGCGCCCTGCAAGCGATGGCAGCCATCACCACCGTACCGATCGCAATCTTCGTTCTGGTAAGGGTGGACCAGTGGTCCGCAGATACAAAACTCGCAAACGAAAAACAGCGATTGCAAGAAGGCAACTACCGCATTCCCACATCCGCAGACACGCTGTGCGATGCCTTGCCCGTGACCGGTCAATTGATGCACCGGATTGAGCGGTTTGTCCCGCAGCAGTTTCAGGACTCAGTTGCATTATTGTGGCGGCAAGCGTTATCGATTCGTCGCTACAGCGGCACCATTGCCTTTAGTTTTCTGGTCCCAACCTTCCTTTGCCTCTCGCCGCTTTTGACTGGCAGGGTGAACAATCAATGGATCTTTATCATTGGCGGGATTGCCATGTGCACCATGATGCTGGCCCCACCGGCGCTAAGACTGGACTTTCGCAGAGACCTGAAACGAGTGTTACTGCTGCGTGGGCTACCGGTGCGTCCGATCGAGGCGGTTCTGGGGCAACTCACGCTGCCTATCTTGATCACCATCTGCTTTCAGTGGATCACGCTGGCGATCGCGGCGCTGATTCTTCATCCTGGTTGGGAACAGTTCATTGGCTGGGGTGGCATGCTGGCAGCACTGGCCGTGTTCACCTTTGCACTAGAGAATTCAGTGTTCTTGGTCTATCCACACCATGAGAACGCCCAAGGGTTTGCGATGGTGGTCCGTGCCAACATCATGTTCCTGGGGAAGATTCTGGTGATCGCCACCACCATTGCTGCATTGCTCGCCTGGGTGTCGATCTGCCGATCGCTGTGGGGTTCGGAGGTTTCTTCGTCGGTCTATTTATTGGGTGCGATCACTGGCACTTGGGCGGCGGCCATCGCAGCGCTCATGATCACGGCCAGCTGCTGGCAGCGTTTCGATCTAGCGACCGACCTGCCACCCGAATGACCAACTGGGAACCGAGCACAAATGCCTGCGGTGGAGGCACGAACAAGCCACAGCGCAATGACACTGCCACAGCCATCGAACACAGAACCGCGCCAGCCCCATCTCACAGGGACAGTCCCCTGCAATTTGGAACAGTGATCCACGCTAGCAAGAATTTCCCACGGGGACTGTCCCCAGCGGATCAGGACAGTTACCCCTGCTAGCAAAACACATCTCACGGGGGACTGTCCCCAGCGGATCAGGACCGTGACCCCTGCTAACACATCTAACGGGGACTGTCCCCGGCGGACCTTTCTCACGGGGACTGTCCCCAGCGGATCAGGACCGTGATCCCTGCTAACATATCTAACGGGGACTGTCCCCAGCGGATCAGGACAGTTACCCCTGCTAGCAAAACACATCTCACGGGGGACTGTCCCCAGCGGATCAGGACCGTGACCCCTGCTAACACATCTAACGGGGACTGTCCCCGGCGGACCTTTCTCACGGGGACTGTCCCCAGCGGAGCAGGACCGTGATCCCTGCTAGCAAAATTTACCCCACGGGGACTGTCCCCAGCCGGAACGGTGTTTCTTGCTAGCAAAACACATCTCACAGGGACTGTCCCCGGCGGATCAGGGCGGCGACCCCTGCTAGCAAAAGATTTCTCACGGGGATTGTCCCCGGACGGAACGGTGTTTCTTGCTAGCAAAACACATCCCACAGGGGACTGTCCCCGGCGGAGCAGGACCGTGATCCCTGCTAGCAAAATTTATCCCACGGGGACAGTCCCCAGCCGGAACGGTGTTTTTTGCTAGCAAAACACATCTCACAGGGACTGTCCCCGGCGGATTAGGACCGTGATCCATGCTAGCAAAACATTTCTCACGGGGGACTGTCCCCAGCGGATCAGGGCGGTGATCCCTGCTAGCAAAACACATCTCACGAGGGACTGTCCCCAGCGGATCAGGACCGTGACCCCTGCTAGCAAAACATTTCCCACGGGGACTGTCCCCGGCGGATCAGGACGGTTACCCCTGCTAGCAAAACACATCTCACGGGGGACTGTCCCCAGCGGATCAGGACCGTGACCCCTGCTAACATATCTAACGGGGACTGTCCCCGGCGGATCAGGACCGTGATCCCTGCTAGCAAAATTTATCCCACGGGGACTGACCCCAGCGGATCAGGGGACATCTCACGGGGACTGTCCCCAGCGGATCAGTCCCCATCGGATCAGGACGATGTTTCTTGCTAGCAAAACACATCTCACGGGGACTGTCCCCGGCGGATCAGGGGACATCCCACGGGGACTGTCCCCAGCCGGAACGGTGTTTCTTGCTAGCAAAAACCTATCTCACAGGGGACTGTCCCCGGCGAATCCGGGGACTGTCCCCGGCGGATCGTCCCCGGCGGATCGTGATCCCTGCTAGCAAAACATTTCTCACGGGGACTGTCCCCGGCGGATTAATCGGTCCCTGGCGGATTAATCGGTCCCCGGCGGATTAATGGCACTGCGGGCGTCACCCGCAACGAGAACCTGCTAACCCCTGCGAGGTTAAGCTTTCGGATCCCTACTGGGGACAGTGAGGCTTGTTTTCGAAATGAAGCCCGGAAGATGGTTGAACGCCAAACTGGCTCTTGCGACTAAAAGAAATCCGGTCGCACGACGAGCTCAATGCGACGATTGGCTGCCCGACCTGCTGGCGTCTCGTTCGAACCTACCGGCCGAGCAATGCCTTCACTCTTGACCGAAAACTGCGCCGCCGGCATGTTGGCTCGCCGCGTCAATGCATCCAAAATTGCCGACGCTTGTGCGGATGCCAATTGATGACTGACCGCCGGACCGCCCATCGCTGCCGGCGTGCTGTCTGTATGCCCTTCGATATCGATGCGTTGCTTTGGAAACACCGTACGCAACTGAGCAGCAACAGGCGCCAACATCTGATCCGCACGTGGCAACATTCGCGCTGTATTGGGCTCAAATAACTGGTCGCTTGGTAGCACAATCCGAACGCTTCCTCCATCCTGCTGAACCACCAATGGATTGAGCTGCAAACGTGCGGCCGAAGCGGCCAAATTCGTGTTGGGCTGAATACTCGCCCCGCCACGCTGCTGAACAGAAGCCTGCAAGGTCCGCGCTTGGCTCTGGAAGTTCTGCGCCAACGCATTGGCTTCATCTAAACGCTGAACGGTCAGATTCAACTCTTCTTTTGTCTTCTGCAACTGAGCCGCATTCAGATCGCGCTGCGTGATCAGGTTGGCAACCTCCATGTGCAGATCTTTGTTGTTGCGATCCAGTTCGTTGACGCGGCGCGAGAGCTCGGCAACCTGAGCGTTATTGCCAGCGGCAACCGGAACCCCACCAATCGTCTGCGCAGGAACGCCGGGTCCACCGGGCAAATACGGGGTCTGATGACAACCCAAGGCAGGCAAACCAACCACACCGAAGGCAACCCAAACCGCCAAGCGTTGCGTTCTCGTAAAGGGATTTGTTGTGGTCATATCCATACTCTGTTCTTGATTGAACGCCCAATTTCCATGCGATTTAGCGGAGTTTCACGTCGCTACTGTTTAGACATATAGCCCCAATAGGCCTGCGGCAAGATCAATCCGAACGGAAAATCAACGCTGAGGGTTCGGCGCATGACGCGATTGGCTTGTTCCCTTGCGATGACGCGACTAGCAAAACCCCGCCCCACGGAATAGTTTGCCTAGCCCACACCAGCGAATGCGTTGATCCCATTCGACTCCAGGCCCAGAAATCGACCAGCCGACGCTGCCTCACTAGGCGTTATCGCATCGGAAACCATGACTCTGGAAACCGAGCGACTGGGAAACGGTACATTAGTAAGCCCAGCTTCTTCCCCATTGCTCTCCTCTCCACCACTTCCAATCATGGCAAAAAAGATTTGCTTGGCCGGCGCATTGCTCTTCATCCCTCTCGCCCTGCTAGCCTGGAATCGCAGTGCGGAGGGACCGGATGATGCGGTCACCCAACTGCGCAAACGCCAGCAACAGGCCCAGCTTGATCGCGGCCCCATGAAAACCGATGAGGAAAAGATCTCGATCCTGATGGACCAACTCGCCAAGGCCGGCAAAGTCCAACCCTTGCCGTCTGACTTGAAAGCCGATTCAATCTCCGATGCCTATTGGTTGATCACGCGTCCCCAGCAAAAACACGGAGTGGAGATCCCATTTCCCCCCAACCGTCGCCCCCGCTCCCCGCAGGACCTGGAATCCGCCAACGGCGAATTGAAAACCACGAACTCCGCCCCAACAACCCAGCAAGCGGGCTCCGCCACGCATTCGTTTGTCGGCCCGGACGCCTGTGCCGAGTGCCACCGAGACAATCACAACACCTTCATTCACACGGCACACTACTTGACCAGTCGGCCAGCAACCAAGGCCGGCATTGCAGGCTCATTCGAACCCGGCAAGAACAAGCTCCTGACCAGCAATCCCAACCTGGACTTCACCATGGTCTGCCGCGAAGACCAGTGTGCCCAGCGGGTCCGCTACTACGACTGGCACTTCGAATTCCCCATCGACATCATCACGGGCAGCGGAAAACTGGGCCAGAGCTACTTGTACTGGGACGATGACAAACTCTTCCAAATGAACGTGTCATTCATTAGCGAAACCGGCCACTGGGCCAACAGCCCGGGATTTGTTGACGGAGACGCCGCCTATGCCAGACCGATCAAACGCCGCTGCCTCGAATGCCACACCACCTTCGCTGAGCATCGCGAAGAAAACAACCAGTACGACCCGCAATCGATTATCTATGGCGTGACCTGCGAACGTTGCCACGGCCCAGGAAAAGAACATGTGGAGTTCCATCGCAGCCAGCCAGCCACCAAAGAAGCCAAGCACATTGTGTTACCAATCTCATTGACCCGTGAGCAACAACTTGACATCTGCAGCCAATGCCACTCCGGAGCCACACCCGGCAAAACCGAGCCCTACCAGTTCCGTCCAGGCGATCGCGTCCAAGACTTCTACCATGCACCTCCGAGTGAACAATCCGGGACAGTCCACACCAGCAATCAACGCTCCAGGCTTTCGCTAAGTGCTTGCTTCCAGCAATCAGAAATGACCTGCGTTACCTGCCATGACCCACATCAATCTCAACGTAACAACGCCGCCTGGTTTACAAAACAATGCCTGCAGTGCCATCAGATACAGCATTGCGGATTTAGCGAAAAAGCTCACCCAGACCTCCTAACCGAGAACTGCATTGCCTGTCATATGCCGAAAAACAAAAGCAATGCAATCTGGATCTCGACAACCCAAGGCGCCATTTTCCCAGCTCTACAAGATCACTTCATTCGTGCGGACCCTGCGATCGCTGCCGAAATTTTGATGAGAAAACAGAAGCAAGTTAAACCGTGAACAACCGATAACGACTCTTGTCACGATTTCCATGACCCGCAAAGCGGTTCGGCAAGCCGCAGCCCGCATTGAGCAATGCATTGAGCGATGACCTTGTTTCCCTGGCCGTTCTTTAAATACCTTGTTGCAACGGCAGCTGATCTCTGCAATAGTGGGGGAGTCTGGGCACCTACCCTTACCTTATCTGCGTTACTTTTCAAAACCTCAAAAACACTTTAGCTGTCGCTTGACCAACGCAACAAATCACTCGGTAGCGTTGAACCATTCCGGATCATGCCCGCAAAGATGATTGCGACGGAACGCCCTTGCGGCCTTGAACCTCAATCACTGGACCGCTGTTAATGGGCCACCACTAAGTGGACCACCATTAAACGGGGTCAATGCAACTCTACTGAACACATCCACAGAGTCGCAGCTCACACCGCTTCACCATGACGCGTTCGCAGGATTAATTCAGCATTCCAACGCATCATGACAGCATCACAATGTGTACTCCCTTGCCGTTGAATTCAAAAATCCGCTGGCGAGAGATTTTATAGAGCGTACGAACTTGCCGTTGGCTGAAGAAGCCGCTGGTAAGTGTTTTATTTTGTTTGTCATTAAAGATGGATGGAGAGACTTATGACCCAACCAACGAAGCGACAGGGTTTCACACTCGTGGAACTGCTTGTCGTGATTGCCATCATTGGCATCTTGGTCGGCCTGCTTCTTCCCGCCGTGCAAGCGGCCAGAGAGGCAGCTAGACGGATGTCGTGCAGCAATAATTTCCATAACATTGGAATTGCGATGCACGATTATCATGCGGCGTTCAATCAGTTGCCTACCAACATGACCGGCACTGGCCGTTCCTATGTGAACCCGATCAGCAACCTAAGTAACCGAATGCGATTAAGCTTCATGGTTCCACTGCTGCCGTACATGGAACAGCAACCGATGTGGGAACGCATTAGCAAAGGCTACGGCACCTGGCCGCCGATGGGACCGGCTCCGTGGATTCGCCAGTTCGATCCCTGGGCATCGCAGATTCCACTGCTTCGCTGCCCCAGTGACCCTGGTGAAGGCGCCCAACTTGGCCGCTGCAACTATGCTGCGAGTTACGGTGACACGTTTAACTATGCGTGGAGCGGTGGTAAAAACGAGCGAGGCTATTCGCAGAACAACAACTCCACAAACACCAGTCAAGACTTTGACGAAAACTGGATGGTCACGCGAGCACTTGCCGGTCAACGTGGCTTCTTCCGCGCTCGTACCAAGATGCGATTCCGTGACATTCTGGATGGCACGTCCAACACCATCGCGTGTGCCGAGATCTGTACCTCGCTGGCGCAGCGTGAAGTCAAAGCGGACTACGCTCGTAACCTTGGCTCCATCCTCCAACCCGGTGCTGGCGAGCACATTGGCGTGCCAATCAATTGCCGTAATGGAGGTCACATCGATCCAGAACGCCCTGCGTTTTACGATCCATCGGCCACGATCAACAACGGCATCAACAATGGACGGGGTGCTCGTTGGGCGGATGGCCGCATTGCCTACATGGGTGTGCAAACCATCTTGCCTCCGAACTCGGCCAGTTGCGTGCGTAACAACAGCGACGGCAACCACGGCTTCTTCACCGCCGGCAGCCGTCACCCTGGCGGGTGCCATGTGCTCTGGGGCGATGGTGGCGTCACCTTCATCACAGAAAGCGTTGACACTGGCGACTTGAATCAGCCGACCGTTTGCCGTTCTCCAAGTGCAAGTCCCAACGTCCAGGGCGTTGAAAGCCCGTATGGATTGTGGGGCGCTGCGGGAACCCGTGCCAACGGAGAAACCAAACAGCTCAATGGCGACAGCGGCGACCAAATCGTCAACTAAGCTGCACTTCGCTTGACAAGCATTTGCAACGCCAGGGCAAGCAACCACACTTGCCTTGGCCGTTTCCTTTCACACCCACAACAGATGGCTAGCCATCTGCATTCAACAACAGGGCCAGGACTATCGAAGCATTGCTGTTCTGGCAATTTAAAGCTCCTGCCCTAAACCTTACCTACCTTGATTCGAATAACCACGATCCTCACGATGAAACTCACCCAATCATTTGCCGCTTTCCTGTTCACTGTCGCTACGCTAACGCTTCCAGCCCTCGGCTGCGGCGGCAAAGAACCGACGGTCATTGAAAGCAAGGAGACCGAAGAAGAGAACGCTCAGATGGACGCGGATTATGAGGCAGAAATGGAAGCCGCTGAGAACGATACGGACCCCGGCGCGGGAGACGAATAGTCTCTCGCGACGAGCATGACGCTCCATTGAACTTCAAACGCCAGTCCGCAGGTTGCGGATTGGCGTTTTTTCATGTCCATGAATCAGCCCTGCCCAAGCATGGTTAAGGTGCCGCTAGCGTGGCGTTCAAGCGACTGAGCGCTGCCGCCGCACGCGCATCAACAGGATTGACACGCAGCGCTTCCTCATAGACCACCATCGCATCAGCAACCTGCCCCATCTGCTCTAGAACCTGGGCCAGTGGCACATAAGCGTCAATCAAGTCAGGATTCAAGTGCAACGACCGGCGATAGGACTGGAGCGCCAAATCAGGGCGTCCCGACAACTGCAGTGCTCGACCAAGGTTGAAATGAGCCTCTGGCAAGTCTGCGTCCATTTGCAACGCGGTCTCAAAATAGCGAATGCTCTGCGGGTAGTCTTGCTGGCGCCCCGCTGCAATCCCTGCATTCATCCAGGCACTCGCTTGCATTGCCTGGCGATCGTATACCGGCAATTTCCCAACCAGCACACTGGCAACAAGGATCAGCGACGCAGTGATCAACGGTCGCCAACGACGGTCGCCGATAGCATCGACCAGTGTGATGACTCCGACGGCTGCGATCGGCATCAGCAACACCGCCAGTGGTTGTCGGTAACGGCCCAGCAAAAAGAAACCCACAATCGCAGCCAGCATTGCCAAGTGAAGCAAGTAATACCACCACAGCGATCGCCACCGGCCAACGGTGGTCAACATGCCAATCCATGCAAGCGCGAACAACCAGCCAAAACTCCAAATCGGTGACAGCACCATCAATGCGACACTAAACTGCGAGAACAACTGATAACTATCGACATCGGGGACTTCAAAATCGTTGATCACCATCAGCGACTTCGTTGCCAACAAACGCACCCAGCGTCCTGGGGCTTCGCCGATTTCAGCGAACGCCTTGTCGAACCAAAACTGTGACACTTCGGCCGCCGTCAACTCGCGACCGGTATTCTGTTCCGCCAACTGAATTGCATCGCTGCGTTCGTACAGCGGCGTCTCGCGTCCAGAGATGAGTGGTTGGTAGACGCCTGTCGCATGGGCATGATTGCCAATGTAAAAGTTCGACCCAGCCTGGAACGTTGTCGGCGACCAAACGCCGCCCAGCAACCCATTGCGCACCACCACGGGCAAAAAGACAACGATCAGACCAGCGACAAATGCCAATCCTTTTTGAAGCGAGCGTCGATCTGGAATCCACGACTTCCCGTTCGTTGCTTGAACGTCATCTGTCACCGCAGGACTCTGTTGTTCGCTGCCGCTGCTCCACAGAAACCACAGCACCAGCACGGGTGACCAGATCAAAGCGTTCTCACGAGTCAAGCACAGCAACCCTAAGCAGGCTCCACAGGCGGTTGCAGCCATGACTTGCCAGCGGCCAACATTTGCCAGACTGATCAAGTACAGCAGCGCACAAAGCAAAAAACTGGCCAAGGCGGCCTTTTGGATCAATCCATCATAAAAGATCGCCGGCGGATACAGCGCCAACGCCAACCCTGCGGCAATGCCATAGCGGATTCCAAACAGGCGTTGCGTTGCCAATCCGACCAACAGCACCGCAGCGCTGCCAAGCAGCGACTGGCAGACTCGAATCGCGGCGACACTGTCGCCGAAAACCGCCTTGAGCAGCGCCAGAAAGTAGGGATACGCCGGAGCTTGATAAAACGGTTCAGTGCCGCACCAGTTTCCGCCAACGATCTGGTCTGCCCATTGCAAGTAGCCGCGACTGTCGCCGAGCGGACTGACGACGGTCGGCAGCGCACTGGTCTGATAAACATTCGCAAGACGAAGCAGCAGCGCGAATGCCGAAATCAGCAGCAACCAGATGAAGCCCGGCCAGCGACCGGAGAGTGGACGATCTGCGTCGCCCAAGTCCGTTGGCACAGAGAACCACCATCGTTGCGACGTGGCTTTTGCATCAGCCTCCCGACCGGATGACCTTTCAGTGCGATCGGGCTTGGTCTGTGAAGCGGTGTTTTGCTTTGACTTTCTTTGACTCAACGAACGCCCCATCACCCGAGAATCACAAACGACTCACCAACCGAACTGCCATCATCCAAAACGAACCGGCTCACTTAATCTCTCAAGAACACCGGCTTGGACTCTGTGGATGATGCTTCATCATAATAGTAACCATCTTCGGCAAAGGCGATCAGCTTCTGAGCGCTCTTGATCTTTTTGCGGATCATCCATGCCGCCATCGTACCGCGAGCCTTCTTCGCGAACACACTGACCATGCGATACTTGCCATTGCTTGCGTCTTTAAAGACCGGAGTCACAACGTCAGCAACAAGGCGTTTTACCTTCAATGACTTGAAGTACTCATTGGACGCCAAGTTGACTAACCGTTTGGATTTCGTGGCTGTCAATTGAGCATTGATCGAATCGGTCAATTGTTCACCCCAAAACTCATACAAGCTCGCGCATTGCGACGTCTTCATTTTCGTCCCCATTTCCAAACGGTAGGGCAACATGGCATCGAGTGGTCGCAACACACCGTACAAACCACTGAGAATCCGCAGATGGTCCTGGGCATACTTGAGCTGGGAGGCGGTCATTTGTTCGGCGTTCAGGCCGGTATAAACATCGCCTTGAAACGCCAAGATCGCCGGCGGCGCCGACTCGGGCAGCGGTGCCTGCCAGGCTTGATAACGCTGATAATTGAGCTGCGTCAATTTCTCGCTGGTGCCCATCAAGACTTGCAGTTTCTGTGCCGTCAACTTCGCTAACTGCGCCACCAGCACGGCGCTCTGATCAAGCAACTCCGGCTGCGAGACCGGAACCACGGGCGACTGAGAACTTTCCTGGATGGTCTTTGACGGAGACAAGATCAGCAGCATGACGAAACCGGGCGATGTAAAAGCGTGTACGCAGAGATTCCCAACACCGTAACATGATAGCCTCCGACAAGGCAGGTCTTGAAGGCCCGCCCGGTTGTCTTCGGGGTGTGCATTGTGCCAACTCAATGGGCGTTCTATCCTGTTGGGCAGCGTTGAAAGACACCCACATTCTTATTTGCGTCTTCTTAGGCTCGACCAATTGATGGAAATCCTGCACGAATCGATCTACGACCATCCCAAATACTACGACTTGGTTTTCGGTGCGGATTGTGCTGCGGAGACAAAATTCATCCTCGGCTGTGCGCACATTTTTCTGCCTCGTCCGGCGAAGCGTTTCTTTGAACCGGCCTGCGGGACCGGCCGCCTCCTGTATGCCTTGGCACGTCGGGGTTATGACGTCGCGGGGCTTGATCTGAATCCGAAAGCCATTGAGTTTTGCAATCAGCGTTTCGAACGCCATGACATGCCGCATCGCGCAAGCGTGGACGACATGTCTGATTTCCGCAGCAAACGCAAATCAGATGTGGCGTTCAATACCATCAATAGTTTTCGCCACTTGTCCAGCGAAACCGCCGCCCGTGATCACTTCGCTTGCATGGCAGACACGATCAAGCCGGGCGGACTGTATTTGCTGGGTGTCCATCTGACGCCGACCCAATCCGAACCAAGCGATGGCGAATCATGGAGCGCGAGTCGAGGCCGGCTCACCGTCAACACACACATGTGGACCAACGATCGCAATCCCAAAACTCGCGTGGAGCGGTTCGGCATCCGCTTTGACATTCACCGGCCCAGCGGCAGTTTCCGCATCGAGGACGAATTGGTCCTGCGCAGCTACACCAAAAAACAAATGGACGCGCTGATTGGCTATGGAAAGCAATGGCAATGCTTGGCCACGTTTGACTTTGGCTACGACCTGAATGAACCGATCGAAGTCGATGGCACAACCGAAGACGTTGTCTATGTGCTGCAGCGAAATCCAGGAAAGTAGCTTACGCCAAGTCGCTCGCGACAGCTGCATCTGAAATCTCCCCGCCCCCACGGAACTCCCATCTAGCAGGCAGCCAAACAGGGGCGGCTGGCCCACACACCGGCATTGCGCCGCGTTTTTGGCTCCGTTTCACAGCGTGGGGACACAGGAGCGGGATCGTCCCCCCCCTCTAAAAGCCTCGGGAAGACGAAAAATCGCGCTACAATCAGTTAAATCCGCACAGAATCCCACTACAATAAACCGATGGGGATTTAGTCACCCTCACGTTCCCTTCCCCCTCGCGGCTGACTCCCTCTACAGTCGGCCAAACATCACCGAAGCCACAGCTTGATGCGAAACGCTGCGTACCGATGGGCCAGCGAGTCGGGGAGCCTCGAGAACAGCGATCCAGCACCTTCAATGAACCGCTGAATCGCCACGCCCGAGCAAACGTGAAGCACCTCCTGCTTCACAGTCGAACCACTTGAAATCATTTCGTCCTTGGACGAGAGACAACTTCGTAACGAGATAGCCGAAAAGGATCACCTCATGGATAACCAGCCGACACGACGAAACTTTCTGAAAAAATCTTCTGCCGCAGCTGCAGCGGGAACCGTCCTCAGCAGCACAATCGCCCGTTCGGCTCACGCCCAAGGAAGCGACGAAATCAAGTTCGCGCTGATCGGCTGTGGTGGTCGCGGTACTGGCGCCACCATGAACATTTTCAATAGCGGTGGAAAAGTCAAACTGGTCGCTGTTCACGATGCGTTCGAAGCGAAGGCTTCCGGAGTGGTCAACTCTCTGAAGTCTCGTGAAAAGGGCAAGTACGCTGACATGGTAGACGTGCCAGCTGAAAACATCTTCAGCGGCTTGGACGGCTACAAGAAACTGCTGCAAGTCGATGCGGACTTGGTCATCATCGCCACGCCTCCAGGCTTCAAGCCGCAACAGTTTGAAGCAGCGGTCAACGCTGGCAAGCACATCTTCATGGAAAAACCTGTCGCTTCGGATGCCACGGGCGTTCGACGTGTTCTGGCTGCCGTCGAAGAATCCAAGAAGAAAAACTTGATGGTTGGTATCGGGCTGCAGCGACGCCACGAAAACCAATACAAAGAAACCATTCAACGGATTCAAGATGGCGCCATCGGTGACGTCCTCTGCACACGCGTTTACTGGAACGGCGGCGGCATCTGGTATCGCAACCGTACCGAAGAACAAACTGAAATGGGCTTCCAGTGCAATAACTGGTACCACTTCAACTGGCTCTCCGGTGACCAAATCTGTGAGCAACACATCCACAACCTGGATGTTGGCTGCTGGCTGAAAGGTGAATACCCCGTCGAATGTAACGGCATGGGTGGACGTGAGCTTCGCATGAATGGCGATGCAACCAAGAGCCAGATCTTTGATCACACGTTCTGCGAATACACTTTCAGTGACGGCACCAAGATGTACAGCCAAGGTCGTCACCTAGGCGGCAAATCGTTCAAGCATGTTGCCGAGTACGCACACGGCAGCAAAGGTACCGCGAACGTTTCCGGCAGCAGCATTGACAGCTCGGCTGGCAACTGGCGTTTCGAAGGCCAACGCCAACGCGGACACCAGCAAGAGCAAAACGACTTGATCGCTGCTCTCTCTCGCGGTGACATCTACAACGAAGGTGAATACGGTGCGATGTCGACGTTCACCGCAATCCTGGGTCGTGAGGCTTGCTACAGCGGTCGCATCCTGAAGTGGGACGACCTGCTCAAGAACGGAACCGAATTGGCTCCCGGTATCGATGACTACACTCTCGATACTGTTCCACCAGCGTCTCCGGGCGCCGACGGCAAGTACCCCATTCCAGTTCCTGGACAGTACGACCCATTCGCGAAAGCCTAAGCGAACCTGCTTCACAGCACAGCCAAAGACAAAGCCAGCCGTCGCAACTTGCGATGGCTGGCTTTTTTCATGATTACTTGACTAAACATCAACCAGCCATCGGCTGATCTTCCGAACAACGATTCATTCCGGTTAACGCATGATCGCGGCGTTCGCTAATCCAGAACGCGCTCGGTGCCACCTTCCTGACTGTCGCTTTGCTTGTTCTTCTCTTCTTCATCCAATCGGAATAGGTACCACTGCTGTGTCTCCGACTCAGAAAAGTGGATCAATGCACTGCATTGGTTTTCTGTCAGATTATACAAACCTGTTTCCATAATTGGCCAATCTTTTCCCCTTGGGCCCCAGGCAGCACGCTGTGAGTCCTTGTCGATCGTCCCCTGAACTTCGAAGGATTCATCGGACGTGGTGTTCTGGACCGTGCCGGCGATAATGCCTTCTTTGCTGATCGCCAATTGTAAGAATATCGTGGCATCTTCGGCAGTCTCATTACTCTCAGTGAGCGCAAAGACGCCTAGCGGCAGCCACTCGATTTGGTCCGATTGCACGTCGGGCACATTGTCGGCGATCTGCTGGGCCTGCTGCGCGTACTCGGTCGTGCTGGCGACGGGCTGCTCGTTGTAGTAAACCGTGTCTCCTTCGTAGTACAAGTTATCACCGTAGGAGTAATAAACGGGCTGCGCTGTGTCAAACCAAGCTGTTCCCAGCCAACCAGTAACAGCACCTGCGGTCGCCCAGGCCCACCAGTTGCAATCGTGATTCCCCCATCCCCAGTGCCAGGGATTGCGATTCCAATAGCCCAAGCCATACGACGGCCAACGAAAGGATGGCGGTGGTCGGTAAGCTGGCGGCCGATACCCTGGTGGTCGCATTCCGGGTGGACGATACCAGGGCGGTCGTGTTCCTGGAGGCCGATGATAGGGCGGCCTATACCCTGGTGGTCGATAACCAAACCCGGGATCAATCGGACGATTGCCAAAACCGGGTCGGTCTCCACCGCCAGGTCTGTCACCAGGCGGACGTTGTCCGAAACCAGGATCGACCGGACGGTTTCCATTGCCAGGACGATCACCGGGTCGGTCTCCACCGCCGGGTCTGTCACCAGGCGGACGTTGCCCGAAACCAGGATCGACCGGACGGTTTCCGTTGCCAGGACGATCACCGGGTCGGTCTCCACCGCCAGGTCTGTCACCAGGCGGACGTTGTCCGAAACCAGGATCGACCGGACGGTTTCCGTTGCCAGGACGACTCACGTTGCCAGGACGGGGGAAGGGGCTCGCACCGCCCGACTCCCGGCTCAGGAATGCTGCCGCTGCCCCGCCGCCTGCGAAAGCTCCTGCCGACATTGCGCCGCGTCCGCCTTCGAGGAAATGATTCAACTGTGAATCAGTGGGCCGCCCCCCCTGACCGAAGGCACCGCGGTTGAAGTTTCCGGCCCCTTGCTTAGTCCCGGGGCGACCTCCCAGACCGGACTGAAAAGGGTTACCTTGCACGGAGTCGCCACCAAGACTTCCGCGTGATGGAAGGTCCCGACTGCCACCGAAACTTCCCTGACCTAACGATGGGCGACTAGAAGGAAAGTTTGAGCGAGCAATGGATCCAGGTTGTGAACCACCCAGGGCTGGCGAACTGGGGCGAAAACTGTTCGGTCGCGAAATTGATGACGAGGGACGATTGAAAGATGGAGACGGCCGGCTAAAAGACGGTGACCGACCAGCCGACATACTGGGCCGCGACATACTGGGCCGCGACATACCACCGCTCCGGAAACCGCCACCACCGCCGAACCCGCGTGCCTCTACTTCAGGGCACTCCATGCCAAACCATCCAACTAAACAGATCCCGCACGGTATCCAAAGGAGTCGCTGATACATCGTTGTCATCTTTTTCTCTTTGTTGTGAAGCGGCCAAGGAAGCCGAATTACTCCGGCAAACGCTCAAACTGAATCTCAGAAACATTTGGCAGCAGCGTTGCACCGATACTTCGATTGAACTTTCGCCAACGATAAGTGTTGGCATCCACTGGAGTGATCGCGACGCTAAACGTCCCCTGTTCAGAATCGCCTAGTGTCGCGTTCGAATGCACGGTCCAATGATCGCCGACCTGCTCCCAGTTACCCTCGACGACACTGCCGTGCGAATCAAACAACCAACTCTTAATTCGCTTGTCCGCTGGATCCCAACCAATCAGCTGTATCCCCACAGACTCCAATTCATCACGTCCCTGAACGATGTACTTGCGAACGAGAAAGTTAGAGTTAACTGACCGGTGACAGCGCAGATCAATTGCCAAGTCATCGGCCTGATACACCCAACGACCGACTAAAAACCCAAGACCATGGAGTTCCCAATCTCGGCTGGGCGCCTTAAAACGCACTTGCTCATTGACTGAATCAATCAACCACTTACCAGCTTGTTTGACATACACCGTGCGATAGTCACTCTCGGTTACTTTGCCATCGACCTGTACGGAGGCCTGACCGGTTTCGATTGCAACCTGCGGTGACACAAATTCCAGCGACTGAGTGTCGACCAACAACTTAAGATCGCCTGAGTGATCAAATAGATTCTTGACCAACTCCGTGAGTGCCTCTCGACCTGCGACTGGGGAATCACGATCGTCAGACCGATACAGCGCCTCCTCCGTCCAAAGTGCAACAAAGCGTTCAACATCACGTTCATTGAAAGCTGCAACGTATTGTTCTATCGCTTCCTGCAGGGCCACTCGATCTGAATCTTCCTGAGATCCCTGTTCCTCTTTCAAGTCCAGCACCGCATCATCACCAGGCTGTTCGATCTCCACCACCACCGGTTCTTGACCGATCTGGTTAATGGCCTCCTGAGCATCGACCAAGTGGCCTGTTTGCCCGTCAGCAGCACCGAACAGGATGGTGCCCAGCGTCGCTGCACAAACAATTGGGGGCAGCATGTGTAATCGCACCAGGCGTTTCATTCCAAGCTTTGTCAGCATCGAGCGTTCTCCGAGAGAAACAAGAGACAGGAATACCTAAAAACCTAGACTCCCCTCCGGTCCTCACAACGAAATCCGGCGACTTTGAGTCATTTACCTCACCGACTGGAGAGGGCATTCCATCTCGAGAAACTCTGTTCAGTTGAAAGATTTACCAACGCCACGTTTGCACCTGAAACAGACGAGGGAGTAAACTAAAGGCCCCTCCGAAACGCTTTCCCTTTTCCCTGCACAGAACGAATGCCACCCTTCCTACGCTGTGTTCTCGCTGCCTGCGCCGCTTTAATCGCATTCAACCGCATCCATTCGGCAGCCGCACAACAAGCTTCGCCAGAGCCGGCTGAAAACGTCACCCAGGAATCTGAAACGACGTTCAGCGAAGGCGAGAAACTCTTTGCCCTTCATGTCCAGCCACTGATCTCGGAAAAGTGCTTGGCTTGCCATGGCGCCGATCAGGATGCCATCGAAGGTGGCTTCGACCTGCGCAACCGCGAGAGCATGCTTGCCGGTGGCGACAACTTTGAAGACAAAGTCCTGGTCCCTGGGAATGCTGGTGCCAGTGCCTTGTACCGCACCGCGAAGCGTAGCGAAGAAGGCTATGAAATGCCTCCCAAGGAAGCAGAAGCCCTCAGCCAGGAACAGTACTGGCACCTTCGTGACTGGATCAACGCGGGCGCTCCTTGGCCGGATGAACAACGCAGCACGCTGATCCGTCAACAGTTTGACCAGGGCATTGTTGTTGACACCAGCAAAGCGCTCTCCGATGACTGGCAATTTCGACGATACGAAGCGCAGAACCTATGGGCTTATCGACCACTGCAAAAAGTCTCGGTGCCCAACAACGCACACCCGATAGATTACCTGATTGACCAATCACTTAAGCAAGCTGAATTGCCAGCCGCCGGTCAGGCCAGCGCCACCACGATCGCCCGACGTTTGAGCTTTGGCTTGACCGGACTGCCGCCGCAAGTGGAGGCGGCCGATGCATTCGTACAGCAGTATCGCAATGACCCTGGGCAAGCGATCAATGATTACGCTCAGCAACTGATGGCTTCACCACACTATGGCGAACACTTCGCTCAGCGCTGGCTGGACGTGGTTCGCTATGCCGACACGGCTGGATTTGCCAACGACTACTCCCGGCCCAACGCCTGGCGTTATCGAGATTACGTGATCCGTGCATTTCAAAACGACGTGCCCTTCAACACCTTCGTTCAACAACAACTTGCCGGTGATGAGCTAGATGACCGCAACGGCGAGAACCTGATTGCGACTGGCTTTCTAAGAATGGGGCCGTGGGAACAGACCTCAATGAGCGTCTTTAAGGAAACGCGTCAACAATGGTTGGACGACATCACCGACACCGTCGGCCAAGCTTTCTTGGGGCATGCTCTGCAATGTGCAAAATGCCACGACCACAAATTCGATCCGGTTCCAACACGCGATTACTATCGCATGATGGCAGTCTTTTCGACGACTCAATTTGCCGAACGCGATGTCGCGTTCCTGTCGGCAGAAAATCAGGCCAACTTCGCCAACTCAGACAACTGGGTCAATGAAAAGATTCAAGCCTATCAACAGCAGTCTAAAGAACTGAATCAACAGGTCAGTCAAAAACGCGAGCAAGAAACCGGAGATGCAAAAGTTGGTGACAACGGGCTTGCGCCAGGGGACGAAGCCTCGTTAGCTCGCATGAACAAAAACATGCAGCGTCATCGCTTGGAACTTGATCGCACCAAACCCATTGCACTGACGGTCTATACAGGAAAGACGATCCAATACAGGAATGTCAGCACGCGACTTCTGATGCCAGCCAATCCATGGAACAAAGGACAGTTCGACACCGATGCGATCCTGGCAGGTGGCAACATCTACTCGCCGACCGATCCGGTGACGCCGGGAGCCCTCAGTGCCGCCGAATCGCTTGGCAACATGAACCACCAGCCATTCCCGGCCAGCCGAGGCAAACGCCGACTCGCGCTGGCACGCTGGATCACCTCGCCCGACAACCCCTTAACGGCACGCGTCATCGTGAATCGCGTTTGGTCCTGGCACTTTGGTTCCGGCTTGGCTGGCAATCCAAACAATTTCGGCGCAACCGGCGCGGCGCCCACACATGGCCCACTGCTGGACTACTTGGCACGCTGGTTCATGGACAACGACTGGTCCGTTAGAAAATTGAACCAATTGATCGTGTCCTCTCGGGTCTATCGTCGCAACAGCACCCATCCCCATCCAGAGCTTGTCGCGCAGCGCGATTCACAAAACAAACTGTATGCTGTGTTTCAACCTCGCCGGCTGACAGCCGAAGAAATTCGCGACGCCATGCTGGCCTGCAGTGGCGAACTAAATCGGCAGGTTGGCGGCATCCCATGCCGGCCTGACCTGAATCTGGAAGTGGCCTTTCAGCCTCGCCAAATCATGGGTGGAACGGCATCCGTTTATGAGCCCGATCCGTTGCCCAGCCAGCGCAATCGGCGAACGATCTATGCTGAAAAGATTCGTGGCCTGCGAGATCCATTCATGGAGACCTTCAATCAACCCGGACCGGACAAGTCTTGTGAACTGCGAGAAACATCCATCATCGCGCCGCAAGCATTAACCTTACTGAACTCTGAGGAGGTCTTGCAGCGAGCCATCGCGATGGCAGATCAACTGATCCAACGCCAGGCAACGCCCAAAGAAACCATTCGCCAGGCCTTTGAAATCTGCCTGGGCCGGCAGCCTGACGAAGCAGAAACAATGCTGTGTCTGCAACACTGGCGACAACACGCGGCACTGCCCGCGCCACCAGAACCGACGGCTATCGCCGATCAACTGCAGCGTACTGTGATGGCCGAAAAAACGGGACAGCCCTATTCGTTCGTCGAACACATGCCTGCCTACAAGAACTACCAAGCTGATCTGCAGCCCGCTGATATTAGCGCAACGACCCGTGGCCTAGCAGCTGTGTGCCTCGTGCTTTTTAACAGTAACGAATTCCTTTACCTTGACTAATCATGAACTCAGCACAGACACACCATCGAAGGGCTGCTCAAGCATGGGTCACTCCAACGCGCCGCGAAGCGTTGTATGGCATTGGGGCGGGTTTAGGAGCCGTCGCCCTAACGAGCATGCTGGCAGCGGACAACCCATCGGCCGCCCCAGCGAAAGCTGCATCCGCAAGCGTCTCCGGCACGCATCATCGCCCCAAAGCGAAACGCTGCTTATTCTTGATGATGGAAGGTGGTCCATCACACCTGGATACCTTTGATCCGAAACCGGAACTCAATCAACGGCATCTTCAAGCGTTCACCCGCAGCGGTGAAATGGAATCCGCGATGTCGTCGGGCAAACGCTACTTCGTCAAAAGCCCGTTCAAATTCATTCAGGCAGGCAGCAGTGGCATTAGCCTTTCCGAACCTTGGAAGCACCTGGCCAAGCATGCGGATGATCTTTGCATTTACCACGGCGCCCAGGTCGACTCGGTGAATCATCCTACCGCCTGCTATCAACTGAACACCGGCAATCAATTTGGCGGCGATCCGGCAGTTGGATCATGGGTCAACTATGGACTAGGAAGCGAAAACGACAATTTGCCGGGCTTTGTTGTCCTGCCGCGTTCCAGCTATCCGCAAGGTGGTGCCGGCAACTGGGGAAACGGCTTTCTGCCAGCGAAATTCCAAGGGACCCCCTTAAGAGCCGCCGGCAGTCCGATCTTAAACCTGAACCCACAGCAGGCGATTCTTCCTCAGGCACAGCGCAGCAACTTGGATCTGCTTGGCAAACTAAACCAGAAACACTTAGACGCTCGTCCCGGACGCAGCGACTTAGAGGCGCGGCTAAAAAGCTACGAACTGGCCTATCGCATGCAGACGGAGGTACCTGAAGTCCTGGATCTTGCTGGCGAAGATCAACGCACGCTGGATGCCTATGGCATTGGCAATTCAAATACCGATGCCTTCGGTCGCAAATGCCTGCTGGCACGGAGACTGCTAGAGAGTGGCGTGCGATTCGTCCAAGCCTATGCTGGCAACTGGGACAGTCACGACTACATCCAAAAGGCTCACGGCGCCTTAATTGAATCGGTGGATCAGCCGATCGCCGCGCTCCTGGCAGATCTCAAACAGCGTGGCCTGCTGGAAGAGACACTGGTGGTTTTCTGCGGAGAATTTGGCCGCACACCAGACAATGGGCTGCGAGGAGGCGGCCAGTCCTACGGACGCGATCACAATGCAAAAGCCATGTGCATGTGGTTTGCTGGCGGAGGCACCAAAGCCGGACACCGGATCGGAGCGACCGACGAGATCGGCGCCGAGGCCGTGCAGTGCGTGCATCATATTCGCGACGTCCATGTCACACTTTTGCACCTTTTGGGCTTAGACGATAATCACTTAACGTATTTCCATGCTGGTCGACACAAACAGTTATCACAGTTTGGCGGCGAAGTGATCCAAGAGTTGCTGGCCTAAGGAATCATGCTGCGGCCAAAACGAACAAGGCATGCTCCATCGAATCCTGCCGTGCGATGCACGGCACCGGGATATCGACCAAGCATGCCTGAACGACAATGAATCAATCACCACGTGACGCGAAGCGTGTTAGCAAGCTTGCTAATGCTTAGTGCATGTGTTCTTGAACGCCACGGCGTCCAGCGATCGCTGCAGAGTTTTTCGCGGACTGCCAGTTGCCTTCTGAATTGTTCTCCATCAGCGTTGCCAACAGATCATGTTCGACCAACTTGGAAACCAGCTGTGGAGTCGTGGCAGCGTTCAAGTGTTTCATGATCGAAGCCCGACGACGCTCGATTGTCCGGTCGGAAACCTTCAACTCACGAGCAATGTCACGATTCATCATGCCTTGCAGCAGACGCTCAGCGACATCGCGTTCCTGAAGCGTCAACTTACGAGTTTCCACTTCCAAGGACTGCAAGCGTGACATCAACTCACGATGCACTTTCACGCTATCGGTCACATCGCGAGCGATGTGGTGACGGCGAACTTCCGGACCACCAGGCGTTTCGGAAACCGCAACGGTGTTGATTGACAAAATACGACGTTCGCCGTAGATGTTTCGAACACTACGCAACGCGTGCAAGCTTCCGCCGCCGGAGAGATCCGTTTGCTCACATTCGTGAATGTCTTCATTCAGTGGATCACCTTCAACCAAGTAGGTTCGGTAATTTGACCCAGTCACTGAATCGGGGCCGTAGCCGAGTACCGATCTCACCGAAGGGCTCACATAGGTCACCTCACCCGATGTGCGAGTGGCATAAAAAAAGTAAGGTGCAACAAAGTCTGCCGCACGTGGCAGGTCGTAAGCGGTATGCTGAGTTAACATGATGTTCTTTGCCTCCATCAAGTGTATTGCCTGAATTCCGACAAAGGCAGATCAGTGCGTGGAATGCGTTCTGGTCGCCGACTGTCGTGTCCAACACCTGTGTTGGTGTTGTCGTGTGTCACAGAGTCACGCGTCGCTAATGACGGCACTCCGCATCAATTGCCAGGAATTTGTCAGGATTTTGCCAACCCGTTGTCGGGATCAAATCAATACGATGAAGTATGAAATTGCTGAGTTGCTTGACCATCCGCCACAGAACACACCCACTCTCGTGGCGGAAATGAACCACCACCGCAGGCATGAAATAGCCAACTTGAAATCGAAGCCCGCGAGTCTAGTTCATGGACGTTCTACCGCCATTCCCTCTGTTGGCCCACTTGCGACCATCTATTTGCTACTGGCCCTTTGTGCCGGTAAACACACCTTTGCGCAACAACCTGAAACACATTCATCGCAGCCGGCCATCAACAGACAACTGCGTCTGCCTGACCAACCGTTTGACTACGGCAAGGTTGATGCACCTGCTAGCTTGAGAAAACAGTTGCAGCCACTAGACAATACGCCCGCTGACAACCCAATCACTCATCAGGGGGCCACGCTCGGCCGAGTGTTGTTCTATGACACCAAGCTCTCGGCTAACGGGACCACATCATGCGCTAGCTGTCATCTGCAAGCGGCTGGCTTCGCCGAGCCCAAACCGACCAGCGTCGGCTTTGAAGGCAAACCGGTGGCACGCAATTCCATGGCACTGATTAACTTAAGATTCTTTGCCAGTGGCAAAATGTTTTGGGACCAACGCGCAGGCAGCTTGGAAAAGCAAGTTTTGATGCCGATCGAAGATCCAATTGAAATGGGACACCATTTACCAACCTTGATCAGGCAACTTGCTCAAGACCCGCTTTATCCACCACTGTTCCAAAACGCTTTTGGAGACAAACAGATTACATCGGACCGAATTGCCAAAGCACTCGCTCAATTTGTGCGATCGATGACTTCCTTCGGATCTCGCTACGACCACGGACTGGAGCAAACGGGCGACCCTCGCAAGCCGTTTCCAAACTTCACCGATCAAGAAAACCTGGGGAAAGAACAATTCTTTGGACGAGCCCTTTGTGCACACTGCCATTTGCCGAAACACGATGACCCACAGTCGCCTCAGTGGCTGATCTTTCAACTGCAGACCGCCAGCAACAACGGGATCGACTCTAGCGATGCGCCAAATACCGACCCGGGGGTCGCGACAACAACCGGGAAACCGACCGACCAAGGAAAATTCAAAGCCTCGAGCCTGCGCAACCTCAAGCAGACGGCACCCTACATGCACGATGGCCGTTTCCACACGATCGACCAAGTGATTGAACACTACAACTGGTCGGTGCGTCCGCACCCAAACCTTGATCCATTGCTGGAAGACTTTGCCGCCAACGGGCTGGCGCTTCCTGAGGTACCCAAAGTTGCTTTGGCCGCGTTCCTGGAGACCTTATCCGACGAGGAGTTTTTGGCAGACCCTCGGTTCAGCGACCCCTTTGTTCGATCGCCCAACGAGTAGCATGATTAGACGAGTCGCATTCCCCAGGACGCACCCTCTTGGTGCGCTACATCAACAGGCCAACGGCGTTGCGATCAAACTGTCGCCGAGCGAACTCTAAAGCGCGCCGAAGACTTCGCTAGCCTGCTTCAGTCCCGTTTCGACGTCATCCAGCGGCCAGTATTCCAGGCCAACATACTTGTCGTAACCAGTCGCAGCGATGGCAGCCAGGATCTGCGAGAAATTCAGTTCGCCGCGAGTCAACTCATTCCGCCCGGGGTTCCCCGCGGCGTGGAAGTGCGCGATCTTGCCAATGTTCTCTGTGGCGTTGCGAATCACGTTCCCTTCGCTGATTTGCTGATGGTAAATGTCAAACACGACCTTCACGCAATCACTGCCAACTTCATCAACAATTTCGAACGCTTCATCACTGCGCACAAGATAGTAACCCACGTGATCGACCAGCTCATTGAGCGGCTCGAACACCAAGGTCACGCCAGCGGCTTCCAGCAACGGAGCTGCCTGACGTAACCCTTCAACCAATGACTCATGCTGTTGCTCGCGGGGCACATCAGGCAAGAAATCACCGACTTGCGAGATCAGGGTTGGGCAATTCAAGCTCTTGGCAGCCTGGATGGATTCAGCCAGTCCCTCCAGGTATTCAGAACGCTTGGCAGCGTCGACCAATGAAATGAACTTGGTGCAGCAACTGGCGATCTGCATCTGACATTCAACGGCCACATCTTTGATGGCAGGCAAGTCCTTGTCCCACCAGCCCCAGAATTCAAAGGCGTCAATGCCACAAGCTTTGACACGACGGACCGCATCAACGGTCGCAACACCTTCAAACACCGCATCAACACAAACACTCGCGTGCATCGCCACACCATTGGCAAGAGTTCAATTCATTCAAACCAGAAAAGGCAACATCAGGGATCGCTTCGTTTAGATCACCGACGCCACAGCATCGCAGAAGACATCCATTTTGCTTTCAATCATCCCAGCAACGTTAATCCGCCCGCTGCCGACAATGTAAATTCCATGCTTGCTCTTCAGCTCATCGACTTGCATCGGATTCAAACCACTGAACGAAAACATGCCTTTTTGCTTGAGCAGGAACCCAAAGTCATGACCGCGCTGCTGCATTGCAGACACGAACTGCTGGCGCAACTGAGTGATTCGCACCCGCATGGCTTCTAGTTCTTGTCGCCATTGAGCCGTCAACTCTGGATCGGACAAGACCGTTGCGACAATGGCAGCTCCGTGTCGTGGTGGATTGCTGTAATTGCAGCGAATCACTCGCTTCAACTGGCTAAGCGAGGCATCGCGAGCGGCCTGATCTGCGGCGACCAATGACACCGCACCGACCCGTTCGCTGTACAAGCCAAAATTCTTTGAAAACGACGTGCAAACCATGGCTTCATCCACGGCATTCAAAATCGTTCGCAAGCCAGCAGCATCCTCTTCGACTCCGTCCCCGAAACCTTGGTAGGCGAAATCGATCAATGGCAGCAACTGCTTTTCGGCAATCACGCTAGCGATCTGCTGCCAGTCTGCTGGGCTTGGATCGACGCCTGTTGGATTGTGACAACAACCATGCAATAGAACTGCGTCACCGGGCGCTGCCTGCTCACGCAAGGCCTGCAACATCCCATCAAGATCCAATGAGGTGCGATCGTCTCCCAAGTAGCGATAGGTGTCACTTGGCAATCCCGCAGCAGTAAAGATGGCAGGATGGTTGGCCCAGGTCGGCGATGGAATCCAGATGCGAGCCTTCGGCAACTGGGCGACCATGAAGTCCGCCGCGACTCGCAGCGCTCCGGTGCCTCCCGGTGATTGCAACACAGCAACTCGATTGGCATCAACGGTCTCGCCAAACACCAATTCGCGAACTTGGTCACGATAATCGGGCATCCCATCGATGGATAAATAGCCCTTGGTGGTCTCTGTCTCCAGAATCACCTTCTCGGCAGCTTTCACGACATCCAGGATCGGAGTCTGCCCCGTTTCGTCTTTATACACCCCCACCGATAGATTCATCTTGGCAGGATTGGTATCGGCTTTAAAAGCTTCCGTCAGCCCAAGAATTGCATCTGGTGGCGCTGTGGGAACAACTGAAAATCGATGAATCATGATGAAGCACAACTCGCCATGCGAGCTGGAAAATCAGGACCTGTTGGCGGGGAATCAGAACGAACGGATTCAATGTGAGCCCTGTGGGCAGCTGAGCGAACAGCAAGCGATCGATTCGAAGAGCCAAAATTGGCTTCAAAATCGGCTCCAGGCGCAAGGAAATCCGCCGAGAAGCGTAGTCCACAACCGGCAGCGCTGCCATCCTGGATGAAAATTCTAAGCCGATCCGGGCAATTAAACCGCTTACTTCTCGGCTGCAGAGGGATAAATGCCTACTGCCTGACTGGCAACCTTGCCTGAAACGGCCAACTGCCAACCCGAATGCGCTTGCCGGCGGCTTTGCTCGCTGTCAAATCCCAAACTATAGGGACGAAAGATCAGCACCGGGTCAGACACCAAAAGCTTGAACCCATGTTCGCGCGGATCGAGTCCAGACCGGTGCATGGCCAACGCCAGAGCGACATCACGAATCTGCGTCCGCCGTGGAGCCTCTGGCCGCAGTGAAGAACGCCAAGCATGGCTCACGCGCGAATCACTCAAGAATCGCCCCAGCCACCGGTCCACCTGCTGATCGTCGCCATCAACAGCCGAAGCGATCAACAGAGCATTGACAATCCGAGCGGGGGACTGTGTGGGATCATTTAGCACTGACAGACAATCACGCTGGACCAAGTCATGACAACCGAACCGAGAAGCAATCACCAAGCGCTCGCGCAAGTCCACTCCAGCGTCGATCAGGAAAGCTTGCACCAGATCCGTGATCACAGGCTCCATCAATCCGGACTCGACATTCGGCCCCGAACCATTGCAGTGCAAAATCGCGGTCATTTTGGACGCCACCTGCCGCCCCCGATCCGCACCCACGGAAACTCGCCGCTCGATTCGAATCTGACGATTGAGCTGAGCCTGGACGAACAAATGGCCCGCCCAGCCGACTGTATCGTCGCGTCTTAACCGGTCAACGTCTTCCATCGAATCGAGTAACTCCAGATCAATTCCCTGAATGATCTGTGGATAACGTTTGATGACTTGAGCATACAACTGGCGAGTGCGAAAGCGATCACCAACGGCCTGAGCAAACTCCGGCCAGGGCCCCAACAGCGTTTCCTTAAACGGACGCTGGGTTTTGAACGCTTGCAAGTTGATGTCCAACCACTCTTGCTGCAGTTCTTTCAACAGCCAATCCACCGAGCGACTTCGCTCCAAATCGCTGACCGTCTGCGTGGAGTCCGCTTCGTATCCTTCCAACGTGCCACGCACACGCTGCAGACTTTCGAAGTCGCGCATTGCTTCAACGAACAAGCATCGATAGGCATTTTTACGACGCACATAAGATTCGCTACCGAGCTGATCGATCCACTGCACCAACTGCAGTTCGTCAGCCTTGCCGGTCGCATGTGTGGCCTCAGCAAAGTTTACCGTCTGCGCATGCAGATTTTCTGCACCTCCATGAATCATGAGAGTCATCATGCAGACGAAAAAAAATCGATATCGGTCAATAAGTGGCCGGCCGTCGGAATAGACCCCGGGCCGTCGATGAGTGTGGGGCATCATCACAATTCAACAAAGTGGTAAGTCTTGAAGCATTTCAATCTAGCTTTCCTTGAGCAACGGTGAGGGTCTAGGTATCCTGCGATGACCGTGTTAACCCAGGTGAGGCCAATCTAGCCCTCACCACCTTGCGCAATCGCTACAAGCTAACCAGATAGAGGGCTCACCCTCACATTGGAACGCTTCCTCAGCCGCCTTGCCGAGGCGAATCAACCCTTTCTTGGGCTCCATTTCGATGCACATCATCTGCTTTGAAGACGATTTGGTCAATCTGATTTTTCCGATTACGTTGGCACGACCAGCCTATGCCATCACCTGCGCAAGCCGACAGTTAGTTGACTGGCTCAAGCTGCTTGACGGATCGCTAAGCGTCTCCATCCGCAGCTACCTGGCAGAGATTCAGCGTTTGGATCATGACCTAACCGCCGCGAACATCGATGATGTCACCGGCAGCGATGTGCTGCTTGTCAACGCGCGACTCGTCCCCAGCATCTCGGCCTTTGAATCTCTGAAGACGCTGATTCAAAGCAACCGAGCGCAGGTGATCCGCTGTGAAACAAGTGGCGCCATTCTGGCCGCCAGACTGACTCCGCAACTGACTCAAGCGATTTCGCTGCCAAAAGAAGCCCAGTCTTCCGAGCCCGTGCAACAGGCAACCTCATCGCCCTTTGCGCCTACGGTAAGACAGCCCACAACAAAGCCGACCCAAATCGCGACAAACTTGACGACGCCCAACGATGGCGGACTAGCGCGGCAATTGATCGCAATTGCAGAAACCATTGGATCTGCGGAAGATTTGCCATCGCTCCCCGCTTTCAACTGGCCACACGAAGTGATCTTGCATCACATGCAACTGATGCCGGAGATGATGCAGTGGCGACTCACCCAAGGTGGATACAAAGAGATCCAAGACGGTCTGTTCGTTGGTGAAGACGTCACGATTGGCCAGTATGCAGTCGTCGAATGTGATGACGGCCCAATCTTACTGGATCAAGGCGTTAACGTTGGCCCCTTCTGCTTCCTCTCCGGCCCCGTTTATGCCGGACCGAAAACACGCGTCATTGAACATGCCGCGTTAAAGGATGGCGTTGCTTTGGGACACACCGTCAAAATCGGTGGCGAAGTCGAAGCATCGGTCATTGAACCCTACACCAACAAGCAGCACCACGGCTTCCTAGGACACAGTTACCTCGGTAGCTGGATCAACCTGGGCGCCGGCACTTGCAATAGCGACTTAAAAAACACCTATGGCAAAGTGAACATTCAGTACAACGATCGCAAAATAGCCTCAGGCATGCAGTTTTTAGGCTGCATCATGGGCGACTACAGCAAGACAGCAATCAACACCAGCATCTTCACGGGCAAGGTCATTGGTGCATGCAGCATGCTGTACGGTTTTGCCACCGCCAACGTCCCCAGCTTTGTCAATGATGCCCGATTGTTTGGCCAGCGAGCATCCTTGCCAGCCGAAGTCATGGTCAATACGCAACAACGGATGTTCGCTCGGCGGAAAGTTCCACAACGCCCCTGTGACATTCAATTGATCCAAGACATGTATCAACTGACGATCAGCGAACGAGAAATCGCCTCGGAGAACAACTACTGATCGGCCACTCAAACTGGCGCCGAATCCGAATCGCATTCCCGCAGTGAGTGGCAGCGCAGGAAACGCATCTGGCATGCCTCCGCCGCAAACCAACCGGGGCGACCTCATCTTGAAAACGCTGGACGCTTGCGTAGGCGATCCTCTGATTTGGCTGGAAACTTGCTCTACGAGCGATCGTTTGCAGACAAATCCTGGGGCCTTGTGCGTCGCTCGACAGAGCACTGCGTCACTCGACAGCGCACTGTGCCTGTCGATAACGCACTGTGGTCTCTGCCCGTTGTCCAGTGACTTCAAACCACACTGCCTCAGACGTCACTCCCCCAAACAACATCGTGAGCTCATGGCCGACCTGACGAACCCTCGCGTGATTTGGTTCAAGGGAATTCTGTTCGTCTGTGTAGGACAGCTTTCGTCAGCGTTGCTGCTGATTCAGTCTGCCAACCTGCGTTCTGCGCTGCTTCTGGCCATCACCATCTGGGCGTTCTGCCGCGCGTACTACTTTGCTTTTTATGTCATCGAACATTACGTCGACCCGAGTTTCCGCTTCGCGGGCTTGATTGACTTTGCAAAATACGCCATCTACGGCCCGCAAAGAAAGGGCGATCAGCCGAACGAAGAGTGACGCCGACCGGGAAAGTGCCGGCTTTGACTCCGTGAACTTGCCTCACAGTGCCCGCGGAACGCGATGCTGCTGGCACCGCGTCCCAAAACTGATCAAGCGACTACTTACTCTGCTCTGGAACGCGGAAGACACCGCCTCCCATGCCGCCCATACCACCACCCATGCCGCCTTTCATTTGCAGAAACTGCAAGTCATCAGTCATCTGGTTCGCACTCGCTGACGCGTCCAAAACCTTTCCCGCTGGCAACTCGATCGTGTATCCAAACTCACGTTCAACGATGTCGTCATCAACAGATTTGGCTGGCAGCTCAAAGTCCCAACGCAGAATCCCATCGGGGCGACGCAATTCCAGATACCTGGCATCATCAGAGATTTCGCCTAGCGTACTCGCATCCGCCATGATGTTGAATGCGTTGTCGCTGGACGAGACTGGCAAACGATCGTACAGACGTACATCGGCGACGGAGTCCAAGTGATTGGCCAGCGTGATGCGATACTTCAATGTTGACAAGCGATTGGCACCCTTGGTTTTATCTTCGCGACCGATCAACTGTCGACGAGCGCGAATGTCCTGATCAATGCCCAAGCCAATGCGAATCTTTCCGGATGAAGCGGTGGGCGGAATGGTGCTGCGTCCCACAAACCGTCCGTCCAAGTAACTTTGGCAACCGCCGCCGACTAATCCGCGAGCCGTTGGGTTGTCAATCAAAGATTCACGGTACCCAAACTGGCTCAGTAGCGGCGTCACAACATGATGTGTCTTCGCCTCGGTGGCAACATTCAACAGCGTCACGGCCAACGAGTTGTCTTGGCTTGGTACTGAAATCAGTTGATCCACAGAATAGAATTCGTCACCAATGTTCTTGACGGCGTCATCGGCCAGCGTTGCGGGGGGAATCCGTTTCAGATTCACGTCGGTGATTTGGCTTTCCGCGGCGCTGGCATTGACTTGCAGATTATTTTGCATGATCGGTTGATCCTGCCAGCCACCGAAACCAAATTGATTCGCCGTGGGTTGGCCACCACCATTCATCCCCGGAACACTGACGCGTAACGGAACCAAGGTTGGGCTATCAGCCTGCAAAGAGGGCGAACCCGTGCTAAACGTTAGTTTGACGTTGTCCCAGTCCTCTCCGGTACCCTGCAACACTTGAGCATCCAAACGCAGCTGTAGCTTGACGGAGTTGGCTTGAGCGCTCTGAGCCTCGATGATGTACTGGGGTGTCCAAGCCACACCACTGACCCAGTAAGTGACTTCCAATTGACCGCCCTGCTCCGCCTCGACAATCAAATCAACATTGAAGCTGCGTTTAGGCCGCTCAAATTCCGCCGCCGCACCGACGCCATCGGTTAGGCGACGCAGGTCCCGATCTACATCCAACTTTGCGCGGCGCGCTTGCTGAAGCTCCGTGGCCAAGGCACGCCGGCGATTCGTCAGCCCCTCCATTAATTCCAATAACGAACCGGCATTCAATTGCCCTCGATTGAGATCTCCGTCTGCCTTGCTTGCCGAGAACTGCGCGAGTCGCTCAAGCGTTTCCAAGTCCTGCTCGATCACGGCAATTTGAGCCACAGCGTCGGCAAGGCGATCCTGCAGCTTGGTCACCTCTTCGTCAAGCGCTTCTCTGTCACCATTGCTGAGCGCTGGCTGCACATACAGCGAACGCACTATCACTCCCTCAGCCGATTCCCAACGCACTGACTGCTGGTCCATCAACTCCGGCAGATCAGACAGTCGCAAACGCTGCTGCTGAGCGTTTGCGGGGACCTGCAGAGAGCGGACGACCTTGGCACGATCCTGATAAACCGTGACCCGCGTGATCGTGCTGTCGACCACATTGACTTGACCTTCCGGTGGTCCCTGAGCCGCAGCACTGGATAAACTCCAGTTCACCGGTGCACTGACCAGTAACACCAACAAACCAACCTGTCCGAATCGCATCACCACACCTCTGATTGACGAGAGCTTAACTGTATCGTTTTGCAACACCTGGCTTACATGAGTGCAGCAAACCAAGACATCGCAGTGACAAACAAGTGTTAATCAACGATGATTGCATTTGGCATGCCAATTGCTCACTCAGCTTCGTAAGTCGCTTGATGTGATGTCGATTTTTCAATCCAGGAGCCAACATGCGTTACCTTGCCTTGCTCAGCATTGCCGCCCTCGTCTCAGTTTCGACGCCCCAAATCGCACAGGCGCAACTGCTTAGCTGGACCGGTCCCCAAAGCACCGACAAACCAACTCTCGGCAAGCGGCAACGAAGGTCCGTTCAAGGCAAGTACATTTACAGCGAGACCGTGGATCCGTTGATGAGCGCCGCTCAGGAGGCTGCCATCTTCCGCGCGCTCAATCAACCCTACACCCTAGGTCGCATCACTGAGAAGCCTCTGACTGATGTCGTTGACCAATTGAACGAGTTCCTGCCAATCGGAATCAATCATCGCGCCCTGGAAGACGAGGCACTCGATGCGAAGACGCCCGTCACGTACATACCGCCCGCTTGGTACTCCCGGCCACAACGCCGCCAGCCTGCGCTACCCGTCACAAGCGAAATAGACAACCGACTGCCAACAAGAAAATGGTGGCAGGAGGGCACGATCGCGACGCAACCGACTTCACGCCAACTGATTGATGGACAGCCTGCCGATAGCCTCAGCGTGCTCGTCGCTGTATCTGCCATCCTTGACGACCTGCAACTGACGTATTGCGTTCGCGCTGGCCAACTAACAATCACCACGGCATCGGAAGCCGAGGAAACGCTGGTCAAACGACTCTACAATGTCACCCCACTTGCTCCAGATCTGAACGCCGAAGGTGCAGCGAGCAACCCTGTGCTTGGCAACGCCTTGGGAGGCGGAATGGGATTCGGAGGTGGAGGATTTGTCAGTGGAGGATTCGGCGGAATCTATACTCCTAGGCAAACCTATGGATACCACGGGATCGTCGACCCAAGTGGAATGATGGAGCAGATTGAAAGACACATCGACTTGGATTGCTGGGAAAACATGGGTGGCGCCAGCACCATGTCCCATCAAACAATTGGCGATCAAATTTGGCTGGTGATCAGTGCCACCACCACCACGCATCTCAAAATCGAAGCCTTCCTTCATCAGCTAAATCTCTGAACCATCGAAGCACCTGGTCTCGTAGGTTTGCAGGGTACGTGGTTTCTGGGGATTTGGTGCGTGCAAGCACGGCAACCTACGGGGGGGTGTGGTTTCTGGGGGAACCGTTGGCGGCCAACCACCCAGTCGCACCCCAAGTCGCCGGGAACACTTGCCTGTTTTCAATAGTTCGTCAGAATAGTTTCCTCACACGAATCGCCCGACGGGCGAGTTTTTCGACTCTGAACACCACTCCTGCAACTGAGATCCCATCCATGTCCCTGACAATCATGCGGCGAATTCGTTTCTGCGCTGGACACCGGCTGATGCACCACGGCGGCATGTGCGAGAACTTCCACGGCCATAACTACGTGGCGGACTTCTACGTTGAAGGCGACAAGCAAGATGAAATCGGCCGAGTGATCGACTTCTCAGTGCTAAAAAAGCTGATGAAAACCTGGCTGGACGACAACTGGGATCACGGCTTCCTGATTCACCAAGACGACGACAACGCGCGTCAAGGACTGAAGATCATCAAACCCTGCCGTTACTTTGAAATGCCATACAACCCGACGGCGGAAAACATGGCACTTTACCTGCTCAAAGAGGTCTGCCCGGGACTTTTGGCGGGAACCGGCGCACGGGCCACGGGCGTAAGAATCTGGGAAACAGATGACTCCTTTGCCGAAGCCAAAATCGACGGCGAAAGCGGCGAAACCGTGGTCATGGCAGCGATGGCCGACGAGATCTAGTCAGGTAGGCGGCCTGCTTGCATGCACCAATGCCTTAAAAACAATGCGATTGCTGGCAATTTGTGCGTGCAATCGCATCCTAGACATCTGCTCGACCGCTTACTGGCTTAGCGCTGACAAGCCTGCGATGGCGATGGCGATCAAAGCGATCACGGCCACTGCAATTCCCAAGCGAGAGTTGCTGACGTCGCGCGTCACCGGTTCTAAGCGACGGCGAATCCGCTCGACAAGCTCTTGGCGACCGGCTGGAAAACAGAATTCATCTTCGACTTCACAGACACTCGAAGGATACTGCTTGGTGTACTCGTCTGACAGCTCGAGCATCACCCCCTGGACCTTCCGAGCGTTAAAGGGACGATCCTCTTGCTCCTTTTCCAGCAAGTGAAAGATCACCTCTTCTAAAGCTTCGGGGCAATCTGCAAAATCCCGAATCGAAGGCGGCTTCTGCTTAAGATGCTGATCGAACAGCTGAGCATAATTCTCCCCCAAGAAGACCTTGCGTCCCGAGAGCATCTCAAAGACACAGCATCCCAAAGCGTACAAGTCTGCCTTGCCAGAGACAGATGGGTCGCCCGTGATTTGCTCCGGCGCCATGTAAGCGTGGGTTCCCACCGTGATCCCATCGCTGGTCAGATCACTAGCCGTCAGGTCGCGAGCGATGCCAAAGTCGCCCAGCTTGATCTCCCCGTCACGGGTGAGAAACAGATTGCTGGGCTTGAGATCACGATGCACGATGCCAATGTTGTGAGCACACTGCAATGCACTACAGAGTTGCCGAGTGATCTCAACAACAGCGGTCCACGGCAAGGGGCCACCGAACTCAAGCAGATCAGCCACGGTGCCGCCATCAACCACTTCCATGGCATAGAACAGCGATTGATCATCATCGTCGCGACCGCCGCCAGAGTAGGCAACGATATTGGGATGACGGAGACGTTCCAGAATGGTCATCTCACGTTTAAACCGCGCCCGTATCAACGGGCTTTGACTAACCCGCGGGTGCAATTTTTTAAGCGCGACGGAACGTCCCGATTCCTTTTCAACCGCCAAGTAGATGGTGCCGACAGTGCCAACACCCAGGACGTCGCCCAGCTCATAATCGTCGAGCCGGTTAGAAGGCATTAGACGCCTGCGATCTCGGTGATTTTAACACGAGTGTATTTTTGGCGGTGACCGATACGACTCTTGCTGTGCTTACGGCGACGGAACTTTTGCACGTAAATCTTCTTGCCTTGCTTTTCGCCGATAACGGATGCGGTCACGGTTGCACCGTCGACAGTTGGCGAGCCGAGCTTCAAGCCCTCATCGCCACCGACTGCCAAAACCTTTTCAAAGGTCAGGCTGGAACCGTCTTCCACTTCACGAAAATCCAGGTCGACTTCCATTCCTGGTTCGACTTTGTACTGGCGACCACCGTCAACGATAATGGCGTACATGGCTAACTTCTTACTTACGTTTAATACTTGTTATTGAATTCAATCGTGCGAATCACTGGCCACAACCAGGCGACTGAACGCGCGTCCGTGTCGTCAAATCTAGCCTAGCCAGCATTCACTGGCTGCCTCGCCTTGTCCATGCATTGAAAAATGCACGTGCGTCAAGCTTGGCTAGCGAATGTGCGGTGATTGAGACCAAAGCCGCCGAAATTCAGGCGTTTGCAGCCAAAACATGCGACAGATCGCAGATTTGGCCGAGGGCAGGTCCCAGTCGAGCCCCAGAGTCTAGCCGCTGAGCAGGCCATCGTACAGGGCTAAATTCGAGGACAAACGCCCCTGTTTGCCCCCCTAACTCCGATGCAAACTGCCGGATCAGCGCCACATCACCTGCCGTTGACGAGCCAACGGAGCGTCCTTTCGATCGCTCCGAAACGGGTAATTGGCCGCGTTTGCCAGCCGAACCCCTAAGCTTGGCCGCCAACAAGGCTCCGGCAGAGGCCTCTAGGTCAGCACATCATGCAGCACCCTGGCTGGTTCAACCCCCGTCAGTCGCATGTCCAAGCCCTGAAACGGATACGAAAAGCGATCGGGACGAATTCCCAATAGATGCAACATCGTGGCATGCAAATCGCGAACGTGCACGACGTCCTCAACGGCGCTGTAACCCAGTTCATCGGTTCCACCGTAGCTGATCCCCGGCTTCACTCCGCCGCCGGCCATCCACATGGAAAAGCCTTTGATGTGATGGTCGCGCCCGGCTCCGCCCTTGCCTTGGAACATCGGCGTACGGCCAAATTCACCACCCCAGATCACCAAGGTATCCTCCAGCATTCCCCGCTGCTTCAAATCCTGAATCAAGGCATACGTCGGCCGGTCGGTCAGCCCACTGCAGATGTCCATGTATTTGACCAAACCACCATGGTGATCCCAGCCACGATGGTACAACTGAATGAACCGCACGCCACGTTCCGCCAATCGTCGCGCCAGCAAACAGTTGCTGGCATACGACCCGTCCCCTGGTTTGGCTCCATACATGTCCAGCACACTCTGTGGCTCGTCTGACATGTCCATCAGATCCGGAACGCTTTGCTGCATCTTGAATGCGATTTCATAGGCGGACAGCCGGGCAGCAATTTCAGGGTCAGGAAATTGTTGCAGCCGCGATTGATTGATCGCAGCAATCGAATCAATCAGCCCACGCTGACCGGCCACGTCAACTCCCGGCGGCGGCGCCACATAATGAACCGGCTGACCAGAACCACTGAATTCAACGCCCTGATACTGACTTGGTAAGAACCCCGACGACCATTGCCGCGAGGCGATTGGCTGTGGATTGCGACCACCCACGCTGGTCATCACCACAAAGCCTGGCAGTTCATCACTTTGACTGCCCAGCCCATAAGTCACCCATGATCCCATGGATGGTCGCCCACTGATGGCGGTCCCGGTATTCATGAACGTGTGCGCAGGATCATGATTAATTTGTTCGGTGACCATCGACTTCATGATGCAAATGTCGTCGGCCATTTTTTGGTGCCAGGGCAGGAAATCACTAATGGTTTGACCGCTCTGCCCACACTTCTGAAACTTCGTCAAATGCCCCTGAACCTTCAAGGCTTGACCGGCCAACTGAGCGATCGGCTGCCCTTGGGTAAACGAGGATGGCATCGGCTGACCATCGAGCCGATTCAGTTCTTCTTTGTAATCAAATGTCTCCAAGTGCGACGGCCCACCGGCCATACACAAAAAGATCACTCGCTTCACCTTGGCCGGAAGATCGGGCAAGCCGTCTCGCCCCGGAGGCAAACCAATGGGCGTCGCAGCATCGGCAGCTAACCCATCTCGCGCGAGCAAACTGCTTAGCGAGGCAGCGCCCAGGCTAAGCCCAGCTTGACCTAGAAAAGCCCGTCGGTTTTGATCACTCATCATAGCGGCTCAATAAAGGGACAATAGTGAAGTCATCTGAAAATAGATTGACGCGTGGCAACAGAAACGTTCGAACAAGGATACTGGGGCTAAACTTTCGACGCGTCGCGGAAATTGACTCCCCTGCAACGCTGCCTTTCGCGGCCTGCTATGGACGATACAACGTTTCGTGCAGGTTCAAGACCACACGGCAAACGGAGCTAAATGCGGCACGCTGGGCCGGCGTCGATTCCGCTGGCCAAGGCAGCGACAAGGATTCGCTGAGCTTCAAGTTTTCTAATGCCGCGGCGGGATTGCCTTGGTAACGCGTCCGCTCTGCCAGCCAGTACTTGGCCAATGCTTGCTGCTCAATCTCGTTGGCATCCCGAGCCAAGGCGGCTCGAAAAAGCTGATCAATCGCTGCAGCGTTTCCTTCAGGCTGGATTGGCGCATCCTGCATCACATGAGCGGCCAACGATTGTGCGGCGACGACAAAGGTCGGATCGTTTAGCAGCGCCAAAGCCTCCAGCGGCGTGTTGCTACGAGCTCGCTGAGCCGTGCATTCCTCGCGTGATGGCGCATCCAAGGCCTTCATGGTGGGATGCAGAAACTGCCGCTGCCAGTGAGTGTAAACGCCGCGCCGCCACAGCATCGCGCCGCCATCCGGCTTGTAACGCCGAGTCGGAAAGTTGAGGTGCCGGTAATAACCGGCTGGCTGAAAGGGCTTGACGCTTGTTCCACCGATCGTTCGGTCCAGCATCCCTGAGACAGACAGCACCAGATCGCGCACCGTTTCGGCGGGCAAGCGATGGCCACTCTGCGATGCAATGTGATCGTTATATGGATCAAGCTTTTGCAAGTCCGCATCCATCACCACCCGCTGACGATACGTTTCACTGGTGACAATTTCTCGAACCACGACCTTGATGTCCCAGTTGGATTCAATCAAGCGGTTGGCAAGGTAGTCTAAGAGTTCAGGGTTACTCGGCGGCACACCCTGGCCGCCAAAATCACCGAGCGAGGGACTTAGCCCGCGACCGGTGTATTGATACCACAAACGATTTGCAAACACGCGCGCCGTCAAGCCACCGATACCGTTCTGGGTATCGAACAACCAATTGGCAAGGTGCAAGCGATTCGGTCGCTGGTCGGCTGACAATCCAGCCGACTTTCGAATGTCGCCCATGAACGTTGGAATCGCAGGCTGCAAGACGTCACCGCTATCATCAAGCCAATCTCCGCGTGGCAGGAGACGAATCTCACGCGGGGTGACCGCCTTAGTAATCATGGTTCGCACGGTCCGCTTTGCGACCTGCTCACGCTCCGCTTTTAAAGCGGACAGCAATGGCGAATCCGCATCCAGCGAAGCCATCCGGCGATCAAGCTCTGCTAAGCGATAGCGATCGGTGCGATCAAGCACGTTGATCTCAGGGTCACGACGCGTCGGCAGTGAGTTGGTTCCGTTTTTGAAGTGCGCCTGTTCATCCACATCCGCAAAGAACGAGGCCAGTGCATAGAAGTCCTGCGCCGTATAGGGATCGTACTTGTGATCATGG
The DNA here is from genome assembly GCA_007745635.1 of Stieleria bergensis. Taxonomy (GTDB): domain Bacteria; phylum Planctomycetota; class Planctomycetia; order Pirellulales; family Pirellulaceae; genus Stieleria; species Stieleria bergensis. The sequence continues at coordinate 477,446 of CP036272.1, read as the reverse complement.
CATTGAGCACAACCAACGGTTGCCGCCATCCAGACCGCCGAAAAGTTCCGCACTCGATCCGCTGAATAGATGGCCAAGTACTCCTTCGGCTGCACGCCACCTTCGTGCGATGTCTGCAGCAAGCGGTTGTAAGCTGTTGCGATCTGCTGTTCAACCGTTGGCGCGTCCAGCAAATCACCGGCCAGTTGCTCGCGACTGAATTGATCTAGCGGCTTGCCATCATTGAAGGCATCAATCACATAATCACGGTACGGCGCGACATTGTGTGTTTGATCTCCGTGATAGCCAACGGTGTCTGCGAATCGAACCAGGTCCAACCAGTATTCAGCGAGGCGTTCCCCGAAGGCGGGCGAAGAAAGCAACCGGTCAACTTGCAACTGATAAGCCCCTGGGGACGGGTCGCCGGCAAAGGCCTGCACCTGCTGATCGTTCGCTGGCAATCCCGTCAGATCAAGCGATAAACGTCGCAGTTGATCACGTCGAGTCGCACGCGCCGCAGGGGCGAGGCCTTCAGCTTGCAACTGGAATCGGACCAGGCGATCGATCGGACCAGCGGCTGGCTGCACTTGGTGAACATCCTGAACAGAGACGGCCGCTGGAATTGCAACTTGCCTTGGCGTCGCATAGGCCCAGTAGGGTTCGTACTTGGCACCTTCATCGATCCAGCGGCGCAGAATCGCCAACTCGCCAGGCAGAATTTCCTTCCCCGTTTCCGGCGGCGGCATCAGCAGCTCGGGGTCTGATTCCAAAATCCTGGCAATCATTTCGCTTTCCTGCGACGATCCTGCGATAAAGGCAACATCGGCCGCTGATTCAGCCAGATCTAAGCGCAGATCCGCCCCCCGATGGTTCTGGTCGGGACCATGACAGAAGAAACACTTGTCAGACAGAATGGGGCGGACATCGCGGTTAAACGACAGCGGCGTCTCCGCGACCACTGGCTGACCGAGACCGCTTAACTGAATCGCGACGAGGGAAATCATCAACGCAATCCAATTGCGGCCCGGCGTCGTCGCGGATCGGCAGATCAGCCGAGAAAACAAAGCCTGCGGCAAAGGCTGATACTGGGAATCCAAATAAGTCATTTGGGTCGATCAATGAAGGCAGGGGATGATATGAAAGTCGGCAACGTATTATAGTCGTATGAACTCGTGCTGATAACAATCAATCTGGCGGTAGAATCAGCGCCCCCTTTATTGCTAGGCAATTCGCGCTCCTACACTCGAGACCCAAAGAAAACGATGGCTGACCCCTTGACCCAGCAATCCGCATGGAAAGACTTAAACACTCATTACGACCAGATCGGTTCGCTACATCTTCGTGAGTTGTTTACCGACGACCCCAACCGCGGACAAACGTTCTCTCTGGACGCGGTTGGCGTGCACCTGGACTATTCAAAAAACCGCATCAACAGCGAAACCATGTCGCTGCTGATCGCTCTGGCCAACCAGGCTGATCTGCCCGCTCGCATTGAAGCCATGATGAGCGGCGAAAAGATCAATGTGACCGAGAACCGTGCGGTGCTGCACACCGCGCTGCGTGCTCCCAAGGGAGCCGACATTCGAGTCGACGGCGAAAACGTGGTTCCCGGTGTTCATGACGTGCTCGAGCGAATGGGTCACTTCTGCAATGCGATCACCAGCGGCCAGTGGACTGGCGCAACAGGCAAACCCATCCGCAACGTTGTCAACATAGGCATCGGTGGATCAGACCTGGGGCCCGTGATGGCCTATCAAGCACTGCGGCACTACAGCAACCGCAGCCTGACCATGCGTTTTGTCAGCAACGTCGACGGGACGGATTTTGCCGAAGCCACGCTCGGACTTGATCCCGCCGAAACGTTGTTCATCATCGCGTCGAAGACGTTCACGACACAAGAAACGATGACCAACGCGATCACCGCTCGTGATTGGCTGTTGTCGGGGCTTAATGCCGACCAATCCGCGGTCGCAAAGCACTTCGTCGCGCTTTCGACCAACGCTGAACAAGTGACCGCGTTCGGAATCGACACCGATAACATGTTTGGTTTTTGGGACTGGGTCGGCGGTCGCTACTCCATGGACGCGGCGATCGGCCTGTCCACGATGCTAGCCATCGGTCCAGAGAACTTTGCCGAAATGCTCTCCGGGTTCCGCGAGATGGACGAACACTACCGCACCGCTCCACTGGCCCAGAATCTGCCTGTCATCATGGGCTTGCTGACCGTTTGGTACACCAACTTTTTCGGTGCTCAGACCACTGCGGTCCTTCCCTATGACCAGTACCTCCATCGCTTCCCTGCCTACCTGCAACAACTGACGATGGAGAGCAATGGCAAGTCAGTGCGTCTGGACAACCAACAAGTTGACTATGCAACTTCGCCTGTCTACTGGGGAGAACCGGGCACCAATGGCCAACACTCGTTCTACCAATTGATTCACCAGGGAACTCATTTGATCCCCTGCGACTTCATCGCCTTTGCCAAGTCACTCAACGCTATTGGCGATCATCACGACAAGCTGAACGCCAACGTGTTCGCTCAAGGTGAAGCGCTCGCGATGGGCAAAACGTTGCAAGAAGTCCTTGATGAAGGCACTCCGGAATCACTCGCGCCGCACCGCGTGTTTGCTGGCAACCGCCCCAGCAATACACTGCTGATTGAGAAGCTAACGCCAGCTGTGTTGGGCAAACTGATCGCGTTGTATGAACACAGCGTGTACACCCAAGGGGTGATCTGGCAGATCAATCCCTTCGATCAGTGGGGCGTAGAGCTAGGCAAGGTGCTAGCCAAACGCATCATCCCTGAACTGGAAAGCGACTCCGCAGACTTGCAACACGACTCTTCAACGAATCAGCTGATTGAACGATACCGCAGCATGAAGGGCTAGTCATGCAAGCAAGCTATCCGTACTACCTTGGCAATCGGCCCGTTGAAAGCTCCAGTGGACTGGACGTGATCGACAAGTTCACCGGCCAAGTCGCCACGACGGTTTCACTGGCCGACAGTCAAACCCTTGACCAAGCGATTGCGGAAGCCAAACAAGCCGAGGCCGCCATGCGTGGCCTGCCGGCCTTTGCTCGCAAGGCTGTCTTGCTGCAGTGCGTGGAAGCATTTAAAGCTCAAGCGGATCAGCTCGCACAGTCGCTGTGTGTCGAAGCGGGAAAGCCCATCAAGGATAGCCGTGGCGAAGTCGCTCGCTTGATCGACACCTTTCAGATTGCCGCCGAAGAGTCCGTGCGGATCGGGGGTGAAGTTCTGGAACTGGAGATTTCTCCGCGTGCGGCGGGATACCGCGGCATGTATCGCCGCGTGCCCATCGGTGCTTGCGGATTCATCTCCCCGTTCAACTTTCCGCTTAACCTGGCCGCTCATAAGGTGGCGGCAGCGATCGCCGCTGGCTGTCCCTTTATTTTAAAGCCCGCCAGTCGCACCCCTGTTGGCGCCTTGCAGATTGGCGAAATCCTCGCGCAGACCGATTTGCCTTCAGGGGCGTTTTCGATCTTGCCCTGCAGTCGCAGCACCGCGGATCAATTGGTGACCGACGACCGCATCAAACTGCTTAGCTTCACCGGTTCACCGAATGTTGGCTGGGACATGAAGGCTCGGTGCGGCAAAAAGGAAGTCGTGCTTGAACTCGGCGGCAATGCCGCCTGTATCGTTGACCATGATGCCAATCTTGATGATGCGACACAGCGGATCATGATCGGCGCTTTCTATCAGTCTGGACAAAGCTGCATTGGTGTTCAACGGATCCTGATCCATCGCGACATTTATCCGGCCATGAAACAGCGTCTGATTGATGCCGCCACCGCACTGCCCTGCGGCGACCCTAAACTTGAATCAACGTTCATCGGCCCGATGATCGATGTCAGCGAAGCGGAACGGGTAGAGGCTTGGATCCAACAAGCGATTGCGGTCGGTGCAAACCTACTGTGCGGCGGTACGCGTGATCACGCGATGATCCCGGCCACGTTGCTAGAGAATGTGGCTCGCGATCAACCACTCTGTGCCCAAGAAGCGTTTGGGCCGGTCGCGATCCTGCAAGCCTTTGATTCGTTTGACGAAGCGATCAACATCGCCAACGACAGTGCTTATGGGTTACAAGCAGGCGTGTTCACGCGAGATCATTACAAGGTCCAACAAGCTTGGGACGAACTGGACGTCGGCGGTGTGGTGATTGGCGACGTGCCTTCTTGGCGAGTGGACCACATGCCCTATGGCGGAGTCAAAGACAGCGGCCTAGGCCGTGAAGGAATTCGGTATGCGATCGAATCGATGACCGAAATCCGCATGTTGATCACACGGACGATCGATTCGTAAACCTGCTGCCTAAGGATTACCTTGTTGCGCTCGCCGTCGATGGATTGCCACATCGCCCCAATACTCGTCGTTCGTGCAGACTAAAATTGGGCCAGGTCCATGGAGTGCAGTCGCGGCCAGGCAACCTTAGAGTAACTCGCTAAAGTACGGGCTCATTTTCTCTGCATAGAGATCCACGTCACCTTCAGACTCCTTCCAGCAGCGAACCTTCTGTTCCTCAAACTGCAAGGCGAGTTCTCGATCCGACTGCAGTTGCTCACGGACTGCTAAGCTGCTGGAGACGAAAGGGCTGTTGGGGTACGTCAGGTAAACACGATGTGTCTCTAAGCCACGACGTGGCTTGACAAGGCAAATGGTTTCTGCGGCCCACATTGGTGGCACTTGGCGACCAAAGTTGAGCCCCTCGATCAGTAACGCGGCCTCCTGCATGGCACTGTCCGTGTCCGTTTGCCCATCGTCAACCACTGCCAAGACATCGATGACCGGACGTGCAATCAGGCCGTCGATTGCGGTGCTGCCGATGTGCTCGACCTGAGTGACCCAGCCTTGGCAACTATGCAGAAGACTGCTGCGTGTCTGCTGGAATTCTTGCCGCCAGCGCGGATCATAATGCATCAACCGAATACTCATGCGGCAATTCCAACAGAGCCTTGACTCGTTCGCCCGAGCACAGCAATCAGCGATGGCGGACTCGGGCGACCAATAAACGACAACATGAGAGTGTAGCAAGCCAACAAAAAAACGCTCCCCGTCAAATGATGGAGAGCGTTTATCGATGGTTCAGGCATGCGACGAGAATCGCCGCAGACTCTGGCGAGTTTATTCAGCTGCTGGAGCTGGTTCAGCCGCTGGAGCTGGTTCAGCCGCTGGAGCTGGTTCAACTGCTGGAACTGGTTCAGCTGCTGGAACTGGTTCAGCTGCTGGAGCTGGTTCCACTTTGGGAGCTGGTGGAGCAACCGGCGCTGGCTCAGCCTTTGGAGCTGGTGCTGCGGGCTTAGGCTCAGCCTTGGGGGCTGGCTTGGCGGGTGCAGGTTTAGCAGCGGGCTTTGGCTCAGCTTTTGGCGCTGGCTTGGCAGCTTCCTTTTGCTTTGCGGGAGCATCTTTCTTAGGCTGCTCCTTTTTCTTAGGCTGCTCCTTGGCTGGTTGCTTCTTAGGCTGATCCTTTTTGGGCTCTGGCTTTTTATTGTCAGCTGGCTTTTTCTTGTCAGCTGGCTTTTTCTTGTCAGCTGGCTTTTTGGGTTCAGCTTTGGGCTTCTTGGCGTCGGCTTTAGGCTTTGCAGGAGCCTTGGGCTTCTTGGCGTCGGCTTTAGGCTTCTTGGCGTCAGCCTTGGGCTTTGCAGGCGCTTTAGCGTCGGCTTTAGGCTTCTTCGCGTCAGCTTTTGGCTTTGCGGGAGCCTTTTTCTGAGCTGGCGTTTGCTTTGGGTCAGCCTTTGCTGGCGCGGGTTTCTTGGGGGCTGGCTTTTTGTCAGCTTTTGCTGGGGCTGGCTTTTTAGCCGGCGCTGGCGTTGCTGGCTTGAGCTCAGTCATAGGCTTCGTGTCAGCGGCTTTGGGCGCTGCTGGCATCGCTGGTTCTGCCACGGCGGGCTGATCGACAACCTGAGCCGATTGGCAGGGGTTGCAACACGAACGTCGATGTGAAAACAGGCCGCGAACACGTGCCTGCAGCGGCTGGCAGCACGCTGACCTTTGGCAACTTATTCGCTTGAACAGCTGGCATCCAGATGCAGTGGGCGCGTTTACAAAGCAAATTGCAACGGCCAAACTGGTCAGGATGACTTGAACCTTGCGATTCATGAATCAGTAACTCCTGATAGGAAGGGGTAAAAATCGACATTGGGTCGTGGTGACAACAAGCCCCTTTGAGCAACAGCGAGGTTGCCATGGCGAGCAGAATTGCGTCAATCATCAACTGGGTCATCCCCAATGCTTCGGCGGCAAATCGCCCTCACCAGGCTGTCCGAGAGAGGAAACCCTTCATCAATAACCCGCGTACTGCTAACAGGGGACGCTGGAATATGAAAGAATCCTTTAGAGGGACTGACTGGCGGGACGATCCAAGACGAGGGAATCGGCTTGGACCGCGGGAACATGCTAGTCGGGTGTCAAAAGACAACAAGCGGCAAAAGTTGCTGGTCTGGCAAAACAAAACTGATTACAACAGTTTGGCAGACAGGCGACCTGATCACCTGGAATGACCCTCCGTTTCGATCCAGGCGGCACCTGCTATTTGGGAATCCCCCTGACGCTGTTTTGCCTACGAGCTACGATGCAGGCTAGCGCTGTTGACGAACCTGCCCCCCGCACGCTGCCCCCCAGACAATCACCGCTATGATTCGCTTGGTCCAACGACTGTTTTCCTCGATGAGCCTTGAGCGGAAGAGTCTGCTATTTTTTGGATCAGCCTTCACAATTCTGATGTGCGGTGCTTTTCTCGTTGTTCAGACGCTTGGTAAGCGACTGGTTCGCCGAACGGCGCAGCAGCGGGCTCAAGACCTAGCGGATTTCGAGCTGCTGCTCTTGCATAGCGGCGTGGAGCTATCGAATTTGCAGCCAGCTGATCCACGGGCGAAGGACTTGCAACCGGCTGACAGCGCCATCGCGACGGACGCTTCTGACGACCAAGCTGACTGGGACAATACCATCGTGCCGCTAACAGACCAGTTGCGTGCTGAGGTCCAGAGTGACGACGTTCAGTTCACGCTCTTGGGCAGCGACACGAAGCTTCGTTTTGAGAATCTACCTGAGCATCCCACTGAAGATCCACAGCAGCAGCAGATCTTGCAGGACCTCGAGCCTCAGTTTCGCCAGCAGCTCACACAGCGTTTGGAAAGCTTGCTTAGCGAGGAGCCTGTTGCTGAGATTGATGCAGAAGAAAACGCGATGCCGTCGATAGGGCTGGCGAGTCTACCGGTCCATCAAGAGGTTGGTCCCGTCGATGGTCGATACAGCTACTATCGTCCAATTTTCCCGACTGCGTTATGTGTTGATTGCCATCGTCCGTATGGAGAAGAAGCGTTGGTGACACAAGCATTGGAGGGAACTGCAGCGGAGCGTGCGGAGTTAGCGCCGATGCGTGTGATGATGGTCACCATGCCGTACAAAGACACAGAAGACCAGACGACCTGGATCAGTTCCATCGTTGTTGCATTAGCGTTGTTTATTGTTGCGGCGACGCTTTACATCTTGCACGCGTTGATTCGTTACTTGGTGTTGGAGCCGCTTTACCACATTCGCGACGTCAGTGATGCCATTACGCACGGCGATGTGTCTCAGCGAGCCAGTATCGAATCAGAAGACGAATTCCGAGAGCTTGCTGACGCATTTAACCGGATGTTGCGTGGGATGCTAGACAGTCAAGAGAAAGAGCGTGTGATCAATGCAGAGCTTGATGAGCGTGCTGACCAGCTTGCCCAAATCAACCTGCAGCTTTATGAAGCAAACCGTGTCAAGAGTGACTTCATGGCGAATATGAGTCATGAGTTACGAACTCCGCTAAACAGCATCATTGGTTTTTCGGAGGTGTTGCACGGGATTGATTCACTGACGGATAAGCAACGTCGTTATGCGCAGAACATTCAGACCAGCGGCCGTCTGCTACTGGAGATGATCAATGACATCTTAGATTTGGCGAAGGTCGAAGCTGGGAAGATGGAAGTTCGTCGTAGTGAATTTGATTTACGGCGATTGATTACGGCGCAATGCGACATGATTGGTTCACTGACGGAGGAGAAAGAGATCCTTGTCACGACGGACTTTCCGGAGGACCTACAACCGGCATTCCAGGACCCCAACAAGTTGGGGCAGATTTGCAACAACCTGCTGAGCAATGCGATCAAGTTCACACCTGAGGGTGGGCGGGTGACGATTCGCGTGGCGGACCTTTCGGGTGGTCTATCGACGGGTCGGTTTCGGTTATTGGTGATAGACACTGGGGTCGGGATTGCGGACGAAGATCAAAGCATCATCTTTCAGAAGTTTCGTCAAAGTCGCAAGGTATTAGACGGCGAGGGTTTGACGCGAGAATTTGCGGGCACGGGATTGGGTTTATCGATTGTCAAGGAGCTCGCCAAGTTGCTTGGTGGAGAAGTAGGTTTTGAGAGCGAGCTTGGTCGGGGCAGCACCTTTTGGGTGGAGCTTCCGTGGCGATTAAGTGATGAAGCGTTGCAGGCGGCACAACAGCTAGCGGATCCATCCCGATTCGCGATCAAGAAAGACGCCCCCGACACGGACAGCTAACACTCAGCGGTCCCTCAACAACCCCATCCCCACGGGGACAGTCCCCGTTCCTCAATCCCCATCCCCACGGGGACAGTCCCAGTTCATCAGTTCATCAAGATCGCTTTTCTTCACTCCGGGGACAGTCCCAGGTGCGAAG
>CP036272.1:0-468088 GCA_007745635.1 Stieleria bergensis | reverse complement strand
GCAATCCGACGAAATGAGAGGCGCGGGACTGTCCCCGTGAAAGAAATGATACACCACACTGCGACGCAAAATCATACGGACATCACAAGCGGCATTCGCACCGCGACAGAACAACCCACATTGCAACTCAACCCCGACCGCCAGCATGAGTTGCAACAACCTTCAGAAACCACGCGAGGAATCCCGCCTGCCAACCCCAAAGTCAACAAGCAAACACGGACGGTCGTGACGGCGGTTTCATCCCCGCTCGCACCCTGTTGCGAGACGCTAGGATTCATCATCCCTCCCAACTACTTACAAACACCGATGCCCTGCTTTCCTCACTGGCCAGCCTTCAGCACAACCACTGCACTAAACTCACACGGCGCAGAAACCAGCGAACCATCAGGACTCACTGTCAAATTCTGCACATAAAAGCTTTTGCCAATAACATTCTCCTGCACCTTCGCGCGACGCTGACAGTCCCAGATTCGAATCACTCCATTCCCTCCGGCAAAAAGATGCCGACCGTCTGGACCATAACGCATCGACCAATTGATCTCTTTACCTTCAAGCACACCAACCTTGGCACCAAGCTCAAGATCCCATAACTCAATCGCATACGCATTGCCATTTGCCAGCATTTTGCCATCGGGACTAATCGCTGCTGCCTGCCCCGACACATGCGAACGCCCAACCTCAAGCGTCTTCACCACAGCACTCTCATTGGTTGAATACACCTTCAACATCTTGCCGTCCGTCACCATCAACTCATACCCCGACGGTGCAATTCGAGTCGCCTTAATCTTGCCAGCAAAATCAGCGATCACACCCCGCACCTGCCCTGAGCTAATCTCCCAGTACTTGGCCCCCTTATCCGCCGCCCCAGTCAGGGCAAAACGACCATCGGCCGAAAGACTCATCGCCGTAACCTCCGCCCCATGAACCTGATGCTGCTTCTTTAACTTCAGACTCCCGTCAGGAGCAACCGCATAAACTTCCACCAAACCCTTCGCACCGCCCATCAACAGGACCTTACCGTCGGGCGTAAACGCGCACACTCCAATGTCACCCATGTGCTCCATCCGACCCGAATCGACAAGCATTCTGCCACTGGGCAACTCGCACAACGAAGCACACGACGCTTTTCGCCCAATCATCAACAATTTGTTGCTCGGCGAAATTGCAACCGATTTCGCTCCCCAAGAAAGATCCGTGATCCGAGCGACAGGCTGCATGATCTTTGAGTAATCAACCGCAGCAACACCTGAGACGTCCACATCATCCTCAAACGGTGACGCAGACTCATCTCCCATCTTTCCGTCAAGCTCGGCAAGATACTCCTGGTCAACTCCACTCAAGCGATCGATCGGAACGGAAATAGTCCGGTCGTCTTCACGCTTCAACACCACAGCACTTCCCTCTTGGCGGACGAACTGTGCCCGAATCTTGAACTTGCCCGATTGATCTTGCCACGTTCGCAAGGGGCCCAAACGCGGAGGCTTCACTTCTGAACCCCCAAACGGATTGGCACCCGAACTGGCTGTTGCCGGTGAAGAAGACGCCGCGCGATTCGAAAAGCCTGCCCCACTTTCCATCGACGCCCTACCAACATTCAACTGAGCAACATCAGCAACAAAGCTCGCGAACTTCTCTTTGGTCACCGCCACGCTTTGCCCTTCCAAAGCTTGCTGGCTGATTGCCAACTTTCCATACGGCACAAACTCGACCTTGGCTCCCCGTGAATCTCGCACCAACACCCTTGCAGCAGCAGGCTCCTTGGCAAGAAAAAACACATCCTGCCATTCCGATTGATACTCGCGACGCAATGGCGTCCCCTTTACAAGTTCTTGCTCAGCGCTTATGGGATTGTAGCCCTTCGGAAGCACCAAATAGCTGCCCTCCAAAACCTGAAAATCAAGCTTGTACTGACCAGGACTGCTTTGCTGTGCCTTGAGGTCTTCATCAGAAATCGCTAACCACTCACTCCGCTTGACAACCCGCAAGCGATCCGAGTCCGCAGGCTTCACCTTGACGTAGGACGGAGACGAAATCGCAACAAAGACCCCGGGCTTCCAGTCTCCTGCAATCCCATACAGACAAGGCGTCCCAGGAACCAAACTCGTCGTCGCATTCGAACGATGATGACCGGCAGGAACCGTTCGCGGCGGTAACTTGGCAATCCTCAATGCCGCAATCCGTTGCCGATCGGCCTCGCTGGGCTGCCGCACCTTCAAACGACTTCCCAACTTGCCGCTGCTGACGACGTTAGAAACCAGAAAGCTCTCGCCAACACCGACATCAGCCACTAAGAAAAACTCAATCGCAAACTCGTCGTCGCCGCCATTAAGGATCGTCCGTGTCCTGGCGAACATATCACGCAAGTGAAAATCGCCCGATTCATCAATCCGAATCGGCAACCCACTCACTCGCGACACTCCACGCTTGGTCCGGTACCGCAACTGTGGCGTCCCTTCGCCCTCGGCGGTTCTCTTGTAGTCAAACGAAAAGTACTTCCCCCGAACGTCTTCTTTTACCGTCAAGTTCGACAGCCTGTATTTGACAACCCCATCGGGTGCCTTCACAAATGAATCTTCAGCTAACGCGCACTGCACAGGCGCCACTGCGATCATGCCAACAACCGAGACAAACCCCAACAGCAGATGAGGCAACAATGAAGACTTCATTTCAAGCTCCAAGATCCTGAGCAGATGACTTTGCGATGAATGATTTGGTGAAGAGCAAGAAATCTAGTCTACCAAACCCACAGCCGCTCTCAATTACTAAATCGGATCTCTCCCCAATTGCTCCCGCACGCAAAAAAGCACCAAGAATCCCCTCGGTATCTCAACCCGATCAGACTCACTTCCATCCAATCAAGGTTGCCAAAAACTCGTCACCACAGGATGCTTGTGAAGCTCTGCCTCGCTTCCTGCGGCAAGCTTCAACTTCTGAACACCACAACAACCTGCTCCCTTTTAACGGCAAGTGCCTCTGCAATGAAATCAGTTCAACTATTTACCGACGGAGCATGCAGCGGAAATCCGGGACCAGGCGGTTGGGGGTTTATCCTCCGGTGCAACCAAACGGGAAAGGAACTGGAACGCTCCGCAGGCGAGCCGGAAACAACCAACAACCGCATGGAACTGTCGGCCGTCATCGAAGGACTCAAAGCACTGAAGGAACCCTGCAACGTCACACTGTTTGCGGACAGCTCTTATGTCCTGCAAGGCATGCAATCCTGGATGAAAGGCTGGAAGAAAAATGGCTGGCGAAAGAAATCCGGTGAAGTCAAGAATGTCGACCTCTGGAAACAACTCGACAAACTGGTCGAAACTCACACCATTAACTACCAGCATGTCAAAGGACACTCTGGACACATTGAAAACGAACGCTGCGACAAGCTTGCCGTCGCAGCCTATCAACGCTATCTAAAGAAAAACGTTAACAGCTAACCTGCTTTCGCTGGTGCGAATCCTGAACAAGACGCCCCTGGCCACCCCAGATCCTGATCACTCCGCCGCAACCACTGCGAAGTCTACGCCGACACTGTTGCGCAATTGACACGTCATCAAAATGATCACTACGGAACCAGCGTGTTGTCAAAATGACGTCGCGGAAATGGATCCACCCAAACCGAAATCTACATAACCCTCAGCAAACAAGGACCTTACGACTACTTCTTGTTCTTTCGTCGGATGATTGGCACACGGGATGCCTCTTGATGATTTCAGATCAGCAAGCGTGTTGGCCTCCCCGCTTTCAACGAGCTTGCTGACAGTAGTGATCTGAACTCACTGCACTAAACCTCAGTGACTGACCCAATCCAGGAGAGCCCGATGAAACTTTCACGCTTGATGAGTGCCGCCGCAGTGTTGTTCGCGTCTCTGTTTGCCTTCAACCGTGCACAGGCTGGCTACGATGACTGCGTCTACGAAGCTGCTGACTGCTACCGTGACGCCGTGCTGGAGTTCGAACGTCAGGTTTTCCGCAACCGTCACTCAAGTCGCGACGACCGACGCTTGGTGGACTGCCTGGAAGACCAAACCAGTCGGCTTCGCAGTGCTGCACGACATCCAGAACGTTTTCAACGCTTGTGCGATGAAGCGTCTGAGACGTTTGACTTGCAAGAACAAATCGACCGCTGCATCACGCGGCGCCCTTGGTTCACCTGCGAACCCTGCCTGCATGATCGCTGGTGCGACGTGCTACAAGCTGGTGACAGGTTCGTCGCCGCAATGGAACAATACGCTCGACTCGCTTTGGCGCCACCGGCGTGCCCACCGCAGCCACCAATTTGCCGACCACAACCGATCTGCGCACCACAGCCACCGATGTGCGCTCCAAGGCCGATCTGCGTGACGCCACCTGTGCGACCGGTCGTCGTTAGCAGTTGCCGCCCTTCCGTTCAGATCAGCTCGCCTCGACTGGGACTGAGCGTCAGTTTTGGTTCGTCACATGGAATCCGCGTTAACCCTGACCCATTTTATAGAAGCAGTTACAGCCCGACGTTCCGAGCGGACAGTTTCGGACCGCGCCCTGCACTACAGTACGGACTGAACCGCACTCGAGAACAGGAACAGCGTTTCAACAACCAATTGCTGGCACAACGTGCTGCCGAAGAGAATCGCTTCCGCATCGCTCAACAGCAGCAACGTGATGTTCTACAACAGCGTGACCGTGACTTGGCTCGCCAAGAGGACGAACTGCGTCGTCAAGCAGAACGTCGCCAGCAACAGGAATTGGATCGCCAGCGCCGCGACAATGAGCGCCGCGAAAGTGAATTGGAAGAACGACGACGACGGATGCAGAACGTGTTCCCAGGCCGACCGAGCGTGGACTCGATCCGATCCAACGGTCGCGGTGCTGGGCAACCGCCAAGCGGACGCCAACGTTAACGTGAATCAAGCGACCGGCGCTGCGACACCCTTTGTCAGCACCGGTTGCCTGTGTTCAGTCACTGTTGTCAGATCGTCAACAATCAGCGGGCGGCGGTCAACGACCTCATCGAGGTCACTTGATTTGGACAACCAATGGCTGATGCCATTGCTTGGACTCGGCGGTGTAATACAGGTACGTTCGGCTGGGTGGTCCAGCGTACCTGCCGCCGATCTGAGCGATGGTTGCGAACCGAAGCTTTCGATGTTGCTTGGCATCAAAGCTGCGCCAGTAGAAGACGATTTCACGTCCGCGGCGCTCATAGTAATCGATCTCCCCTGCTTCCTTTAGCTGGTCCAGCGATTCGTTCACTGGTTCCAAGCCACCGGGCAAACCGATCACGGCGATGCTCATCGGCAGTCCCTGATCGCGTCCGTTGGCCACCTCGACGACAACGTCAATGGCTTCTCCGACACGGACGTTCTGTTCCACCGGTTCCCCCAAACTGACATTGATTGCCAAGGGGCACCCAGGGTCGCTTTGCGGCTTGGTGGTCCGACCGGTCCAAGTCACGTCAAAGGAGATCGCGGCTGACTGCTGCGAACGAAGCTGCAGAGTTGCCTGATCATCAGCATTCAATTTGGCCAGAATATGGCGGGGAATTCCCCAACGGATGGACTCACCAGGACGTCCTTGCCATGTGATCTGATCGACAGTCTCGCCGGCCAACAGCACATCAATGCTGCCTCCTTCAGGGCCCACGATCAGCTTGTGAACCACCGTCAGTGCTTTCAACGCTAACACCGTCGCTTGAGTTGACCCGAAACCACCGCCTTGGCGATGATCAATCAACCACTGCGCTGCCTGCTTGGCCTGTGGATAATAAGCGGGGTCCTGCATGAACGCCATCAGAGCAATCGCCGTCGTCTCCACGATCCGCGACCGACCACCACTATTGGTGATCGTGGTTTGCCCCTCGAGACTTCCATCTGATTGCTGCAGAGAGGAAAGCATCTTCAGTAGCGTCGCCAATGCCGGTTTATCCTGCTGATTGCCCAGGGTAATCGCGGAAAGGCCGATCAGATACGCATCCTCGGATTCTAACGCGACACTCTTCATACGCGTCAGTTCGCGTTTGAGTTGCGGCATGACCCGCAGCGATTCATTGGCGGCAAGATCAGCCGAACTGAGCGCCCACAAGATGTACGCATTGACCAGTTCTTGACTTGCCGACCAACTGTGCAGATGCCGAGGGTTGCGTTGAAAGTTCCCCTGGCCATCGCGCCGACTGAGCAGCCATTTGCGTGTCCGTTGCAGCATCTCTTGGTCCACATCAATGAGTGATGCCATCTCGGTAAACTGCATCAATCCAAATGCTGACAGCGCTTCGTGACCGGGATCATGACCAAACCATTCGAATCCCAGCTGTGAACATTCATAGCTAATCAGTCGCTGATAGCCACGACGCAACAATGACAGAGCCTTAAGCTTGGTCGCGTGACCAGCCGTTCCATCGATCAGCATCAACTGCAGCGCCATCACATTCGGATAATTGGAAGCTGAAGTCTGTTCAAAGCAACCGTGCGGCGTGCGAAGAATACTTTCCAGGCCTGCGCTCAACTGACTGCGTGTGCTGGGATAAACATTGACCGTGCCAGCAAGCGAGTGATCCACCACACCGCCAGGCACCTCGATTACAACACCCTGATCGGCCTGCAAGCTGCCAGCTTGGAATCGTTCAAATGGGAACCCAACAGGAACGACTCTTAAACTGCGGCGAACGGTATCTGAAAGTGCTTTGGATCCGTCCACAGAAGATTGCTCAGCGGCCGACAGAGTGATAAAAGACCGAGTCACCTGTGGCTGAGAAATCACATTCAGGGACACAACCTCGGTCTTGCGATCCCCCGCGGCCAGACGGGTTGGCAAAGTTTCTTGTTCCGCTTCCACGACATCGCCAACGTCAATTTTGACCTGTAGATCAGTCTCTCGGGACGTTCCATTGACCAAGCCAATCGGCAAATCAATCCGATCCCCCGCCGTGACTTCGACAGGCAACTTGGCATCGATTTGCAGCGGAATCTTTGTCATCACCTGCCCTCCGCCACTGCCCAGTTGGCCAGTCGCCGAATGAGCATCGACTGCAACTTTGAATTGGCTGATGGAATCTGGCAGATCAAACCGGATCACGGCGGTCCCTCTCGCATCAGTGACCATCAGTGGATTCCAGCACAGGGTTTCGGCGAAGTCGCTGCGGACGCCTGTGCTTTGCTTCTCGCGCAGATGGCTGTACTGACGAATCGGGAATCGCATTTCCTCCATCAATCGATCGGCGAGCTGCTGAGCGTCAATGCCGCGAGCTTCAGCAAGCTGCCGCAGTTGTTGATTTGACAACTGTGTGTACTGCAGATCTTGATCGTCGTCCTTGCCAGTCAAGAGATTGATGACTCGGTCGGCAAACGATGCTTCGGATGGATCGTCACTCTTAGGAGCGGCTTCAGAAGCGGACTCACTTGGCTGAGCTTGACCGGCTTGGCTATCAGCCGATGGCATCTCCCCGAGCGGACCAAATGGATCGGCCGGTGCAGCGCCAGCATTGTCGCCGCCACGGTCACGAGTCGGCATCACCTTGGCGGTCGCATCCGCTCTCTCTTCGCTTTCCAAGAAAACGGATTGATCGACTGCACTTTCTGTAGCCCTATCGTCAGGTGCTGGCGATGCCGTTTCATACTGTGCTGCACAACCAAGGGGCAGCAACAGCCCGACACAGATCATCAGCAACAGCGCCGACGTCACAACCGAACGACGAGGCCGACAAGCAAACGCGATCAACCAAGCGATCAGGGTTAACGCTAGCCAAAGCTGAAGGTTTCGGACAAATTCCTCCCAATGCAAACCGGCACGCTGATGATAAACAGCCCACTGTTGGGACAGGGACGCTGCGTTATCGACCGCTGCTGGCCGACCTAGATGCCGCGGACCATTGAGTTTCAACAATCGAATGAGTGCCGCTCGGAAGGTTTCATCAAACTTGTCTGGTGAACCGCTAACAAAGCGTCGCCAACCTTGCGTGCCCAACAACAGGTCAACCGCAACCGTCGCTTCCTCTGAATCATCTAGATAGAAGTTTGCGTGCTCTAAGTCTTCTGGCTTTTCAATCTCGCTGGTCAACATGAAATACGTTGCCAAGCTTGCGGTCTCGGTGGTCTGCAGGCTTAGCGCCGCATCATCAACCACACGAACTCCTAACACCGCATCGGAAACGGGCTGATCATACTGGTCCGTCACATTAATCGTCATCGCCACTGACTGGCCTGGAGCGAAAACGGATTGCTGATCATCGCTGTGAGCGGTCACCTTGAGCACCGCATCGCTGCGCCGGAACACCAGTCGTTCAACGAGCGGCTTCGCTTGCGGCTGATCGGTATCCAAGACCGTGACTCGGACCACTCCTGCTGCCCCATCACGCACTGGCATGACCAAGCGGTTGTCACCTATCTTCAGATCCACTGTTTGCACACCGATCAAATCGCCTCGGCAGACCGCTCGCACGATACACGTCCGTTGTCGGGTGCTACGAACATTCAGCTCCAAAGGCGCATCACTTTCAAAGACGCCCACACCGGCATCAAGCACTGGCCTGTCGTTCACTGCGGCCTGCATCCAAGGATGCTCAGTGATTCCCTGGGGCGAGGTGATTCGAAGTTGATAACGCTGGCCGACCTGAGGCTTGAATGCAAACCGCCCCATGCCATCACGCACGGTCTGGGCTTTGGCGACGACGTGGCCAGACTGCGAGAGCAAGTCTCCCTTGATTTCAATTGGTTTTCCATCCGTATCACGAGCGGTAAAGAAAACGCGATTGGCTAAGCCACCGACCAAGTATCCGCCCTCAGGGAAGAAATCGACTTGGACTTTCCCCGTGTGAACTGGAATGGGTCGCGCGGCGGTTTCGGTGACAGCACCATCATGGATCACGATAGCCAAGGTCCCTTTACCATCCACGATGGTTTCGGGGAGACTGAATTCGATGGCGATTTCCCCTGTGGTATCTAAATGGCCACTGGATTGATAGATCGTCGCTCCGTCGAGCGTCGCCTTGATCTCCACGGCGGCTCCCGCTGGGATGGAATCATCGGCACGGCGCACCGAGAGTTCTGCCTTGACGGGGTCGCTGGCAGCGAAAGAGCGTTTTTTGAACTCCAGGTCGGTCTTTAGTTTCACCGCGCGATAACGACGCACTTCCACCTGGCAGGACTGTTCTGGAAAACTATCGTCCAGGCTCTTGGCTTTTAAGATGTAGGTGCCTCCGCTGGCGTCTGCAGCCAACACCCATTGCCCATTGCCCACGCCGCGTTCCGTCACACCATCGCTGATCGAACCTGAGACCAAAGAACCATCCGGTGCATACAGTTCATAGCGGATCGGGACCTCACTCTCCAGCGGAAGCAACTGACGGTTCAGAGTGACCGAACGAAAGTAGATTGATTCACCAGGTCGATAAACGGGGCGATCGGTCGAGAGAAACGTCAAACAACGAGTCGGCTCCAAAGGGATCTCCAGCTGATACGTCTCGCCATCGTCTTGATTCGGTGACGCATCGATGTGCAACGTCGCATTGCTGGGAATCGCAATCGAATCTGGAATCACAATCTTCCCTGGCTGGCCATCCTCTGTTGAGACTTCCCCACGAAAGAGCACAGCTCCGTTGGCGAGGACACGAAACGAGATCGATGCTGGCACCAAGGGCAGTCCACTGACTGATCCAGTGGACGAAGCGGAACGCTTAACTGCTTGATCAGCTGGCGAAACGGTGACATAGAACCGGTTGCGCGTCGTTGAGTCGGGGCCGGCGGCAGATTCCATGGCGACGCGAAATTGTCTGTGAGGCTTCTCGGGCGCTGCCCGCAACAGATTGACCGTTGGAATCACCACCGCAAAGCAAACCGCGACGGCCAGATACACCAACCAACTCTTCAGGCTGCTTCTGATAACGACATCACCGTCAAGATCAACGGTGGCTGAGGCGGTGGTCGCTGAGAGAGCCAAATCAGCCGACTCGTGCGGAGTTGCCGAAGACGCAACCGAGTGGTCAACCGCCGTGTGATTGACTTCGCTGGATTTCAGTTCCGTTGCATCACTGACAACGGGACTCTTTTGCGGGGCAGAGAGGCGATCAAGTGCGCCAGTTTCGGAAGCCGCTTGTGCAGAGACGGGTTGATCATTGGGGACCGTTGCAGCACAAGCAATCTTGTCGGCCGCCTGCAGAGTCTGCGCCCACAATGCCGCGTATCGCGAATCCGTTGCAATGCTGTGGCGCAATTCGCTAGCCTCTTGGTCCTCTAACAGACCATAGTGCAATTCCAACAGCAGTTGCTGCAGGTCATCATCAGACAACTGGGAAGGGTTAGGTTGCGGGTTCATGACTGGCCTCCCATGGTTTGACGTAGCGTCGCGAGGGCCGAACGCATGCGAGTTTTGACGGTCCCCAGCGGCTGGCCGATGGCTTCAGCGATCTCCTGATAGGTCATGTCACCGTTTTGGCGAAGCAGGAAGATCTGCTGCTGTTGCTCTGGCAACTGAGCGATTGCTTGCCGCAACAAGGCAAGCTCCTCCGACTGAATCAAGCCCTCCGGCGGGCTGTCTTGTGCGGAAACCATGGCAAGGTCCTCGTAGGGCCGCGGGGAATAAGCGGATCGACTGCTTGACGAGCGTTCTTCTGAACCGCTGCTTTCACCCAGTCGATCGTCTGCAGAAGCGGCCGCATCAGTGGCGGGGCGGCGTCCTGCAGGCGGTCTGGAATTCGTTCCGGTGACAAGTGATTCATTGAGTGGTTTACGGCGGCGATTCCAGGCAGCTTTGCGAACATCCCGAGCCGTATTCAAGGCGACTCGAAACACCCAAGCACGTAGGTTCCCCACCGATTCCAACTGATCGCGACGATGCCAACACTTCAGGAACGCTTCCTGCAGGACATCACGAGCATCCTCGCGATTGCCCACCAGGTAATACACCGTTCCCATCAATTCACCACTACACGCATCGAATAGCTGCTCCAGTCGCTCGCCTTGAGCGTCAGAGTTGGATGAATCGACGGTGGGTTCATGGGAATTCATCAACCGTTTGACACCTCTGCAGCCTTTGCAAACACGGAACGGACGCCGAAGCAGACAAGCGTCGGCGACCACGATAAAACGGTCGCGGCACCGTTCAGACGAGCAAGGCTTTGGGTTGGATTTGAAAAAATGAAATGAATTCGCACGATTCCCGCTGGAGGCTCTCGGCGATTCGACACTGGGCTAACCGCTGGGCCGAATTCACTTGAGCCGAATTCACTTGAGCCGAATCACTTGAGCCGACGCGACACCCCTCATGCGGGCGGCCTCAAAATTGATCTTGGGTTAGTGGTGAGGGTTATGGTACAAGCCGCAGTGGTGCCTCGGGTCATGGAATGCTCGTAGGCCATCCGTCAAACGCGAAAAAACGCCAGCCACAAGGACGAGCAGTGAGCCTTGATGATTATGCCCTGGATGATCTGGAACGCTCCCAGGTTGCCGCCACTCGTCGACGTCGACAACGCCGTAGCCAACGCCATTATCGACTGAGCTTAATCGGTGGAGGCTTTCTGGCGTTGTTCTTGCTGACATTGCCAAGCCTGATGAGCTACTCGGGAATGATGCATTCCCTGGTTCGATCTCAGTTTGAATCGTCCGGTTGGAAAGCGCAAGCCGAAGGTGTACAGCTCGGTTGGCTGACACCGCTCTCGATTCAGAAACTCAAACTCGAAGGCCCATCGGGAAACACAACCATCGTATTGCAGGACGTTGACACTGCGCTGACGGTGACGCGTTTTCTTGCCGGCGGACCTCAAGATTGGGGCGATGTCGCCTTGCATGGCGTGGCAATCGATTTCGAAGTCTTTGAGGGCGGCTCGAGCCTGGAAGACGACGTTGCCGCGATGATGGATGAAGATGACGCGGACGACTCCGCTGGCTTGCTGGGGTCGTTTGTGATGGACGAACTGACTGCCACCGTGACCGATCACGAGACGAAACGGCGCTGGTCGCTGGATCGCTCAACCGCCACCGTCACGATCACCGACCAAGCCATTGCAGGCGAACTGGCTGGCGTGCTGCATGATGGACAGAGTGGCGGCGCCATTGAAAGTCAATTCCAGTGGGGAATCGATAACGATGTGCAGGTCAATGGCCAACCGTTACAGATTCAGCCGATGGGTGCTTCCGGGTTTGATCCTGCATGGCAAATCACCGTCGGAGCCAAATCGTTTCCGCTCTCGGTTGTGAACCTGGCCAGCCGTCGCTTCGCGAAGGAACAGCTTTCGTTACCAGAATCACTGCAAGGACACTCCAGTGGCCGATTTACCGCGGTGGGTACGATCGACGGTCAAATGCAAGCGGAACTGCAGAATGTTTTGATTCGCGACCTGACCGTCGAAACGGTCGTCAAAGACAGCCTGTCCCAAAGCACCACGCAGAACACCTCTTCCAAGACACGGCGTTGGTCCAACGATCAGGCAACCTTCAATGGTCGGTTTGCCCTGACGGACCAACGTGTACTTGGCCGCGGCCTGGAAGTGACTACCGACTTTGCTTCGGCAACCCTTGATGGTGGCTTTCCAAGAACCCTGTCACTGGTCGGCACCGACGACAACTTACTGGCTTGGCTGCAATCGCTTGACGGCACAGCAACGATCAACGTTGACCTGCCGAAGCTCCATCATTCGCTGCCGGGCATCATTCCGTTGCGACCAGGTGCCAAGCTGGTTGCCGGTGCAGCCAACGCAACGATTACCAACGACCCGCAGCGTCGCCGCAGTGAACTCAAAGTTCTACTGAACCCCATCCATGCAGAGGCAGAAGGCCGGCCTGTGCTGATCGATCGAATCACCATGAACGCGATCGTGGTGAACGATCAAGAACAGCTGAACGCCGAACGCTTTGAATTCCTCAGTAGCTTTGCCAACGCATCGGGAAGCGGCAACTTGCGTCAAGGCACGGCTCAGGTCAACGTTGATTTCGGTCGTCTGTATGCCATGCTGCGGCCGGTGATTGACCTTTCCAACCTTTCCCTTGGCGGCAACGCAACGGGACAGATCGCCTGGAATGCTCGCCCCTCATTTAACACTGGCAACCAACAGCGTTTGGATCTTTGGCAACTCAGTGGCGACGGCAAAGCTGAAAACTTACTGGTATCCTTCCCCAGTGGAGACAGTTTTCATCGCCAGCGTGTCACTGGAAAAGTAGTGGCCCAAGGACAATGGTCCCAAAACACGCTCGTAAAATTGACGGCAGCTGAAGCCAACATGGCAAGCGGTGGCGTGACTCTGCACGCTGCCCTGGATTCGCCCGTCGACCGCCCTGACGGTGATTCGATTTATCCTGTCCGCATGGAGTTTGATGGGCAATTAGCAAACCTCGCCCAATCACTTCGGCCATGGATTCCAAGGCAATTACTGGATGCCAAAGGACGCATGACGGGGACTGCCGAAGTCGATGTCGCTCGCCATTCCAGCACGCTGAAGAAAACCGACTTTGTGATTACCGAACCAGAATTGCTGCACGATGGCTACTGGTACACGCAACCCTATCTGAGTGGCCGGTTTGAAGGCGCGCTACGACTGCCTGCTGGCACGGCGTCCATCAAGCGATTTGAAGCCGTCGGCGAAGCGATCTCCATTGCCATGCGTGGTGAAGCCGCTGCCGAAAAAACCAGCCTCGAAGCATCATGGAAAAGCAATCTTCACGCCTTGAAGGGAGCCATTCGTGAGCAAGTTCCAAGCGGGATCACAAATGGTCTCTCCCGCCCACAAACCTCGCCAGCTGCCTTTTCGGATTACAGTCTGGCCGGTCGCGTCGCGGGAACCATCAAGTTAACCGGTGATCGCAAGGTCTGGTCGATCGACACCCGCAACACGGTGACCCAACTCGTGGTCTCACAGAACATCAACGCACCGATGATGCCACCTCAGGGCCTCGGCAGGACCGTGAGCACCGGCAACACAGGTGCTCCGCCCTGGCAGCCCACCCCAGGAGGCCCGGCCACGCAAAGCCTGCCTCCGCATGTGCTGTGGTCCGAACCCAAGGTCACTCTTGATAGCCGGATGATCTTCCAGCCTGAAAAGCAAACCTTGCAGGTCGAATTGATTCAACTGACCAGCCAAGCCGCATCGGCCTCGTTGCAGGGCCAGACTCAGCCACTCGCTTCAGCCAGTCAGCCAGAGAGCTGGAACACGAAACTCACCGGCACCGCACGATGGCAATCCGAAGAACTTGCCAAGCGCTTTACGCAGTTGCTGCAAACACCGATCACCGCTGCGGGGCTGCATGACTGCCCCATTGAAGTCCAAATCGGTCGCGCCCAAGACGGGCAACTCAATTACAAAGCCAGCGGTGAACTGCAATGGGACCGCTGCACAATCGAAGGCATCACCGCCGGTCCGGCGCGACTGCGTTATGAAACCACGGGCAGCCAAACACGAATCCATGAAGTGACGATTCCATTGCTGGCCATCGCCCCGATGACCAACCCCAAAGCCATGTTTCCCGGTCAGCTTCCCAACCAGCACATCGGTAAAGCCACCTTCGCACTGACAATGCTTCACAACGAAGGCCCGACATTGGTCACGCTCGATCCGGGTGCAAAGATTGAACAATTACAAGTCACCGCGCAAAGCAGTGAACACTGGCTGAAGTACCTGACTCCACTAGCAGCCAATGCCGCTCGCTTAGAAGGCATACTCGATGCGAACTTCGATCAAGTCACAATCAATATGGACGATCCGGGCAGCAGCGTGATGAAGGGTGAACTTCAAGTCAAACAACTTCGACTGGCGTCTGGGCCGTTGACCGAACAAGTGATTCAAGGCCTTGACGAATTACGCTCGTTAGCAAAACTTGAACTCGCTCCCAAGCCGGCTCAGATGCAGCGTACGCTAGTTGAGATGCCGCCGCAGAACGTGGAATTTAACATCAAGAATCGCCGCGTCACCCATCAACGCATGCTGTTCAACATCGATAAAGCACAGTTGCTAACCCAAGGCAGCGTTGGCTTCGATTCAACCTTGAACTTAGTTGCTGCCATCCCACTGGATGAACGCTGGTTGGGACAAGACCTGAAGTCAATGCACGGTCAGTCACTGACTTTCCCAGTCGCTGGCACCATCAGCAATCCACGGCTCGACCGGTCCATGATTCGCAACATCATGCTGCAACTGGGCCAACAAGCTGGCCAGCAAGCCGTCGAGCGTGGCTTGGACAACCTGCTTGAAAAACAACTCGACAACGGTTTGAATCAAATCAACTCTGGCTTGGACAAACTATTTGGTCGGTAAACAAACGACCGCCGCGTTGCACTGGCTGTCGATCACTTTCCGAGGATGTCATGGAGCGACATGCGGTCCACACTCTTGGTGACTTTTCCTTGATCCAATGGTCGCGGATTGCAAATTCAATCCGCCGACATTGCCAACACACCACCGGCCAAGATTGTCAGGTTGCCATCGGAATCAAAGAAACAGGCGGGCAACTTCAACCTGGCTTTCCAGTCGCCCGTATCTACCTACCTAAAAAGCGTGGCCGCGTTTCGCAGAACCGGCGGCTTGCAGACGAGATTGAAGTTCGACTCAAAACGAAACCAGGCAGCTATCAACGCATCTGTTTGGGAATCGATGTCGACTGCTTGGCCAGCTTTGAAGCCAACGCCAAACGACGCCACTCGTCGCAATCAAATTCCGTTGGCAACAACGGCCTTGGTGACGCCAACCTGACCGTTCGAACCGACAGTCCTGTGCGTACTGATGGGATCGTGCAGTGGCTCGACGACACCGGTCAACGACACTGGGGGATCGTCACGGTTGCCCATCTGTTTGATCAGATCCGACAACGCACGCTATCCATCCGCTTAGCCCCCCGGTTGCGCGTCCGCTGCCAACGCTTGATCAAAGGCTCGAAACGAAGCGGCTATGACGTGGCAATCCTGTGGATCAGGCAACCCAGTGCAATGATCCTGGATCGGCTTGAACAGTGGACCTGCCAAGCGAATGATAACCGAGCTGGTCTGGAGTTTTCCCAGTGCGACCTGTTGGCGCCCCCGCTTTCAACAGCAGCGTTAATCCAGGCAATCGACGAACGCATTTCCGGAAAGACATTCGGGACCTCCCCTGCGGCACCGTTTACGCCGACGGAGTTCTTTCCCAACGGCGTGGTCGTCTCTGGCCGTAAACTGGCACACTGTGTGAAAGTGCATGGCCAACGGCGGAATGTCTTTCCACCTGGCACATCGGGTGCACTGTGGACATTAGGAGATCACTGGGCCTGCATGCAAGCTGCCAGCAAACAGCCTGACGCTCAAATTGGCCTGGGCCAGCCGCTCGATCAGTTACTGAGCTGGCTGCGCAATCGCGGTACGGACGCCCGAGGGCATCGCTGGTCGACACTGCAACTGGTTGCTGTTCGAACGCTGGAGTGATCTCGCTGAAGTGATCTTGCTGGCGAACTCAACGACGCAGCGGCATTGATGGTGCAGCAATGGTGGTCGTTGGAACCAGCGTTGGCGATGGCAACAGACGCTCGGCCGGCATCCCACTTTGCATCTCGCTGCGACCGCCAGCAAGTGGATTGCTAACCGGCACCGATGCGATCCGAGAGGAACCCTGATCGATCGGACGCAAACGAGAGGCGACCGAAGGAGGCAAGTTGGAGGCCGCTGGCGTGCCACGTTGAACCAACTGATAATCGGTTTTCGGCACCGCTTGATAAGTAACTTCGCGATGTGGCACTTGGACGGTTTCGGTCTTGGGAACCCATCTCGTCTGAGTGGTGGTACGATCGATCACTTGATCACGTGACTGCCAATGAGTTTCGGCGACATGGCGATAGGCGATTCGCGGCTGGACAAATGGATTCCAGCGGCCTTCGACATAGGGCATCCATTTGTACTGTGTGACCGGATACCAATTGCGCTGCAGCTCTGGCCGAGTCTCGGTGGTGGTCTGTGGCTGCCAACGGGTTTGCTGATGCGACTGCATGGTCTCATTGACCACCGGCTGATACTGCGTACGAGTGGTTTCCCGGTACACGTTGCCGGTGGCAGGATCCTGCATCAAACGCTGCTGTGCACTTGCTGATTGAGGCATCGTGAAAACGGTCGAAGCGAGAATCGCCGAGACACCCGTTAACAACCAACTGCGAGTGGCCGTCATTTTGGGGTGCTGATTGCTGTTCTCAATGCTATAAAACCGTTGCATGGTGTCCTTTGTAAACAACATGGCTTTATCAATCCTTCCTACGCAGCCTAGCCTGTGCAGCCATTCGCGTCAGGTTTTTAAGAGTAGAGGGCCCATTGTTTGCAGCGCATGTGCGGTGCTAGTCTTGCCAACCAACGTACCGATCACAGGCCCCAGTACCGATCACAGGCCCCAGTACCGATCACAGGCCCCAGTACCGATCACAGGCCCCAGTACCGATCACAGGCCCCAGTACCGATCACAGGCCCCAGTACCGAATTCCTGTTCAGTGACTCGCTGATCCGATAAGAGAATCGGTTATCTGTGCAGTGAACTCAAATAAACCCTAACCACAGATCCAAAAACATGTCGCAAGATGACTTGCTAGCATTGATCCAGTGTCCGATTACCCAGCAAAAGCTGGTGTACGCGGATCAAACGCTGATTGAAGAAATCAATCAGCGAATTGAACAGAACGACGTTCGCGACCAACAAGATCAGCGAGTTCAAGCCCCGCTTGAAGGAGGGTTGGTGTCGGCCGATGGGAAATTCCTCTACGCAATCCGAGGAGGCATTCCAACGCTAGTGGCTGATCGCGCGATCGCCCTTGTCGCGTGACGATCGGCAATCACGAAAGAGGCAACACTTGACTTGCCCTAGTGGTGCCACCGTCTGATTGCTTCACAGCCAGGCGGTCACAATATGATCAGAAGTGGGGGTGGAACACCGGGTGCACTTGGCCCACTCCACTTGGCCCAACTGCGTTTGCCTTAGGTGCACCATTTGAGGATCGCGTCATGAAAGACCTTCGTCCCCTGCTGCAGTTGTTCTAGCGAAATCCACTCATCCACCGTATGGGCCTGTTCAATGCTGCCAGGCCCAATGACAACTCGCCTGGAGAGTTGTTCTAACACGCCTCCATCAGTGGCGTAACAGGCGGTTTGCAACTGCGTCCCGGTAAGCGACTGAAGCTCTTGAAGGTGCTCGCAATCGGGGTCATTCCAGAGCGGTGCGCAGCCATCAATCATTTCAAGCTCCAGGCCTAACTCGGCCGCCTTTGTGCGGGCTACATCGATCAGGCCTTGCCCACTGATCTCTGGCATGGCGCGCAAGCTTACCCAAGCTGTGCTGCGACCAGGTGTGATGTTCAATGTATTGCAATGATCACTGACACCGAAGTTCCACGACAGGTGCGAGGGATCGAAGCGACTATCTTGCAGTGCCCCCTCGCACCTCGATTGCTGGGATAACTGCAGCAAGGTTTCCAGCATCGGAACCATGGCTTCATTTGCATTGATGCCAATATTGGTTGCACTGTGCCCTGCCCGCCCCTGGCTGACCACTCGAAATCCCGCGATGCCTTTGTGAGCGTACACAATATTGAGCGAAGTGGGTTCGCCGATGATTGCAACTGGATCAGCTGCCGCCAACTGGGCATACCCAGCGCAGTGACCGACCATGTGCTTGGCACCGACGAAGCCAACTTCTTCGTCAGCGGTGGCGACAAACCAAAGGGGTGCCGTTTGCTGGGCC
Source organism: Stieleria bergensis (assembly GCA_007745635.1). Lineage (GTDB taxonomy): Bacteria > Planctomycetota > Planctomycetia > Pirellulales > Pirellulaceae > Stieleria > Stieleria bergensis. Next base: position 449,454 of record CP036272.1, on the reverse strand, counting down.
GGATCAATCTGTTTGATGGCACTTAGCATGCAAGCAGCGGAGCCTTTCATGTCACATGCACCGCGACCGTAAAGACGATCGTCACTGAGGATCGCCTGAAACGGATCGGCGGGCGAATCGGGCGCCGCTGTCTTTTGAGTGGCTGTCTTCTCGATGACCGGTCCAGTCCATCGATTGACTGGCACAACATCGGTATGACAAAAATAGGCCAGTCCTCCGCCAGCCAGGCTTCCTGAAACCGGTGGACGCACCGCAACGAGATTCGATTTTTGCACGTCATTGCGATCCAAGTATTCGGTACGAGAGATCGCAAAGCCTAATTCTTCTAGCTGTTCGGCCAAGTAATCGTTCACTGCGACGTTGCTTGTTGAACTGACCGAGGGAAATGAGATCAGCTTCGTCAAGGTTTGCAGCGTGACCCGAAGCACTGGATCGGATAATTGACGACTGTCCATGAAAGATGGTTATCTGGTTGAACGTGATTCATAATCCTGGTACACATCACCCTAACGACCGATCGATCGCTTCGCTAGGTGTGCGCCGACGAATTGACGTCAATCCGATCCGCCTCTTTGAGACCACCCAAGGCAGCAATGATTTGGGTGCCGGATTGCCACTTGCCAAGCTGATCGCTTCCGACATTTCAAGATCGTTTTCCCCGCGGCGGTGCCACATGAGTTCTTTATCCAAAGTTGTCATCACTGATTTCATCACCGAACCGCTACACTATGAACGTTCCGTGCTGGATGGACATGCGGTGGTCACGGCCCTGGATGTCATGAGTGAAGATGAACTACTGGGCAAAGTTGAAGACGCCGACGCGTTGATGGTTTACCACTACTTTCACTTGACTCGCAAAACCATCGATCGACTCACCCATTGCAAGGTCATTGTACGCCCCGGCGTTGGATATGACGGCGTTGATCTCGAAGCAGCAGCGGCGCGTAACATACCCGTCTGCAATGTCCCAGATTACGGCACGAATGAGGTTGCTGATTCAGCGATGTCAATGGCTTTGTCTCTCGGGCGCGGGACTCACTTTTTGAATAGCCGTTTGCGTCACAATCGCGGTCCGTGGAGCGTTGAGCAAGCAGCCCCGATCCCACGCTTAACAGGACGCACCTTTGCGTTGCTGGGCTGTGGACGAATCGGCACAGCAACCGCTTTACGAGCCAAAGCCTTTGGCATGGATGTCGTCTTTTACGATCCCTACCAGTGCGATGGCCTGGACAAGTCCTTGGGAATCAGACGCGTTGATTCACTGGAAGAACTGCTCCGATCAGCCTACATCCTTTCTCTGCATTGCCCGCTGACTGAACAGACCCGCATGATGATCGGCAAAGAAGAAATCGCAATGATGCCGGAGGGAAGCTTCCTCATCAACACCGCTCGTGGCGGCATTGTTGACACCAACAGTGTTGTCACGGCCCTACAGGAAGGGCGACTGGCCGGGGCTGGCATCGATGTGCTGGATCAAGAGCCACCGGCAGCGGATAGTCCTCTGTTGCAAGCCTGGCGTGATCCAGATCACCCGGCGCACGATCGGTTAATCCTGACACCGCATAGCGCGTTTTATTGCGACCAGGGAGCTGAAGAGTTTCGTACCAAAGGAGCCAAAGAGGTGCTCCGAGCGCTGCAAGGACAACCGCTCAGAAATCAAGTGAACTGAACTCAGACAGTTCGATTCAGTTGAAAATCTCTGCCGCCACCGCTTGCAGTGATTCGGTATCAACCATTTCCAGTTGACCGTCAACGGACTGCAGCAAGCTTAATGCGTCGGCCTTGTACTCGTCATTCGTCTTGGGATGAATCAGACGATACAACGCCAAACCTGCTATGGAGTCCGGTCGATCCGCATCGAGTGCAAACTCAGCCAACTTCTCTGTCAATCGCTCGGGCAGAGAATCCAAGGTGTATGACTTAATCCGTTTGTCCACCATGATGCTCAAGCCTTCCGAATTCGCTTCAGAAACGACGACTGGCAATCCTGGGGCGACCTCGAACATCGCTCCGGCGTTTAACGTGCCGAGGCCGCGCGTGATCGCACCGCGATAGAACGAGGCGAGGTCAGCAATGTCATACAGACTGTCTGCACGCTGCCGTTGCTCATCGGTTAGCTGCTTCTTTTGAGAAAGCTTCTCCGCGGCATCTTTCATTTGGTCCCAGTCGGCGGACTGGATCAACTTGGTGACCGCCGCGATTTCCTGATCACCCTGCAGAACCATCTCGGGAGTCAGTGTGGGAGTCTCTGGCTCCATGGGTTCTGGCTCCATCGGCTCTGGCTCCATGGGTTCTGGCTCGGTGGGCTCTGGCTCGGTGGGCTCTGGCTCGGTGGGCTCTGGCTCGGTGGGCTCTGGCATTGGCAAGTTAGGCTTTGGCATTGGCGTCACCATCGCCGGGTTGTTGCCACTGTTGCCTGTCATGGTGATGCCGTTCCCCGTGTCGACCGGTGCCATGCCTGGATTGCGTCCGGGCATCACACTCGACAGACCCGAACCGGTGCGATTGCCTCCGTTGCGAACCGAACCCGCGGTCCCACTCGACGGAACCTCTCCCATGACGCCATCCCCTTTGGGACGCGGCTTGGAAGGGACTTTCGCAGGCGTCGGGGCTGAGGCGATCACGGTTCGTCCGCTGCCGCCTGGCTCTGGCGGTTGATTGATGAACCACAGCAAAAAGCCGATGCACCCCACCATGCCAAGGACGGTCAAGCCGAACAGGACCGGCATCATGGAGGATCGTTTACGGCGTCGCTTGGATGATGTTCGTGGCTTCCATCCTGGAGCGGCTTGACTGACTGCAGCCACAGGAGCATTGGCAGCAACCGGAGCATTGGCAGCAACCGGCGCCGACTGCGGCACGGCGGCGGGCTGTGCGGGAACGCTACCTAAGACGTTGGAGGTTGGTGCGGCGCCCAACGGTGGCATTCCCAGCGGAGGCGTAACAGCCGAAGACTGTGGGTTGAGCCCTAACACTGCATTGGGATCCGCAGCAGCAGCGCCAGTCCCACCTGGTAACAAGTCGGCCAGTGGGTCAGCAGCTGGAGCAGCTGGCTGTTGAGCCCCAGCGGGAATCGCACTCGTTGGCTGACCAACACTGCTGTCGCCCGCTGCGACCTGTTGTGACAATTGCTTGCGCGCTGCCTCGACAAGTGACGCGGCTTGATTCCAAGTTGCCGGATCTGCAGTCTCTTTGGCCTGCTTCAAATGGTGATAAACGCCTTTGACAGCTGACTTGATTTTCTCACGATCCGCTTCACCATCAACCAGCCCAAACACCTGATAAGGCGTGGGGTGAATCACGGAGGCATCAATCGGAAGTAAGTCAGAAAGTTTCGAAGCAGTCATCACGGAATTAAGCGGCACGATTGAGAGAATCGGTTAGTAATGAAACATGCGGTTCGGTCGCGATTTCGTCAAAACACCCCAGGTCATTCTAGGAGCTTCGACGAGTAGGGCGAACCTTAATAGGGAGCATTTCTGGGGCACTGAGGATCCTTTTACAAATGCGATGGCCGCAAAAAGAGCCCTTTTTGGCGACCGGCAGCCATTTTGTCGGCCAGCAACCAAAGATTCGACGGCTTGGAAGACGGGGCGCTGCATTGCCCAAACGGCTAGAACACCGTGAAATACCCGGCAATCTTTCCCCATTCCCGGCTAAACCAAGTCTGCGATATGGATTAGACCGTGGCTGAACGAGCGAGATCGAGCAAGGCGAAGCAAACCAAGTTGGGGACCAATTCGTGGCATTGCCCTAGATATGCTGATATTTCCGTCCCGTCACCCCCAGTGATAACGATCGGCAGCTCCGGAATCTTAGGCCCTGATGTCGCTTGCTGAAGATTTTCCCGATACTTTTGCCACAACCAAGTGACTCCGCCAACGGTTGCGGCCTGGACACCTAGCTGAATGGCAGAGCGCGTGTCGCGGGCCGGCCCCAGAGCGGGCACTGCTGCAGCACTGGGAAAACCAGCGTCTGCCCCTCGCTGAGACGGCCCCTCGCCAGAGAGGGCCAAGGAACCAAAATTCGCCAGAGCCTCCGCACCAGCTGCCAAAGCGCTTTGCTGCATCCGCAGACCCGGCAAAATCGCACCTCCGCAGAATGCAAACTGCCCAGCAGTGTCAGAAGCGTCAGCAGAATCACTGCGCTGCGATGCCCCCTGAGTCACCAAGTCCAGCGTCATCGCTGACCCGGCATCGACGACCATCACCGGGGCACCGAATCGGTTCGCTGCCCCATAAGCACCAAGCAACCGATCAATACCAACCCGCTGTGGACGGTCAACGTGCAACTGCAAAGGGATGTCACGATAACTGATCTCTCGCCAGCAATCGTCAAATGACGATGCCGACATGAGTTTTCGAAGCAAACCCGATTCGCAAGAGTCCGATCGCGGCCCCTGTTGATCGGCTAGAAAGCGTTTGAGCTGTTCGCTGGCGCGATGATTGACGGTACTGACCCACCACCGGATCGAAACGGGATCGGAAACAGACAGCGCCGCATTCGGGGACAGCGCCTCATTAGGGGACATTGCCTCATTAGGGGACAGGCACTTTGCGACCCAACGACAAAGCTGATCGGTCCAATCACCCTGCCCTTCGGTTTGCGCAGCAAAGAGGAAGCTCGCTGATTGCAACTGGGGCACGGACTGCCCCGAGGCGTCGGCGACCGGTTCGATCAGCACTTTCGCGGCAGAGTTCCCGATATCGAGCGCGATGCGGCAAACGGGCTGACTCACGTGTTGCCGTCTCCGCGATCTCCTTCCTGTCCCTGGATGGGCTCGTCGGTATCAAGATAGTCTTTGGCTTGCACTTGATCCGACAAACTAGCGGTCGGGCCGGCTAGGTGGGGCGGCACGCGGCGTCGTTTTGGTGGCGGCAACTCCGACTGGACTTGCAGTGGTTCTTCCCCGGCATCGATCTGCGATTCGCGACGACTACGCACTTGATCCATGACTTCGGTTTTGAGCGCATCCAAGCCTTCGCCTGTCATGGCACTGATCAAATAAACCTTGCGATCAGTGAGCTTCTGCAGCTCCTCGGCAACCTCTTGGGCTTCGGGCAATTCACACTTACTGACCGCTAGAATCTCATCGCGTTCGGCCAAGGACTGATCGTATTGAGCCAATTCGTTGCGGATCGATTGATAGTTTTCGATGGGATCGGTTTGATCGGTAGGCAGCGGTTCGACAAGGTGAACCAACAAGCCGGCGCGCTCGACGTGTCGCAGGAACTCGTGCCCCAAACCAACTCCATCACTGGCCCCTTCGATCAGACCGGGAATATCAGCGAGAACAAACGAGTTGGCAGCATCAAGTTCAACGATTCCAAGATTTGGATGCTTGGTCGTGAATGGATAGTCAGCGATTTCTGGACGGGCCGCTGTGATACGACTGAGCAACGTGCTTTTGCCAGCATTCGGTTTACCAACCAAGCCAACATCGGCGATGGATTTCAACTCTAGGATCACCGTCCGCGCCTCGCCTTCGTCACCGCGTGTGAACTCGCGTGGCGCCTGATTGGTGCTGGATTTAAAGTGAGCGTTCCCCTTGCCCCCTTTTCCGCCGCGAGCGATCACGAAACGATCTCCGTGCTGCGTCAGGTCTTTGATCACAAAGCCTTGTTCACCGTCAATGACGGTGGTCCCTGGAGGAACCAGCAAGACTTGATCGCGCCCACGACGACCATGCCGTAAGGCCCCCTGGCCTGGGCTCCCTTTGGGTGCACGATAGAACTTGCGGTTGGCGTAGGCGGAAAGGGAATTCACACCAAGCCTGGCTTCAAAGATCAAGCTGCCACCGTTGCCGCCATCGCCGCCATTTGGACCACCGCGCGGAACGTACTTTTCGCGGCGCATGCTGAAACAACCATCGCCGCCACGACCGGCGTGTAACTCAATTTGGACTCGGTCAACAAACATGCTACTTCGATTTGTGTGGGAGGGCTCAAACCGCTCACTGTAGCAGCTAGGGGCTGTCTTTCGCAGTGATGCCGCAGCGTTTTTCCACGATTTGCAGATGATGCTGGAGGTGCCCAGCGGTCACCCACGCCAAAGCTCTGACGGTTATTCGGTGTCCAGCGATTTTTCCTGCCGGCTGCCATGACCTGGGCGTCAAGCGGACCAACAAATCCACATTCGCCTGGCGCAGGTGATTCCATTCATCAATCAAACGGGTGAGGTTTCCCAGACCAAAGCGACTATCGGCCGACACATTTTCGTCCCAGTTCGGCAGCGTGGGCTGACTTCCGTCAGCGATCGCCATCATGCGGTAGCCTTGCAAACGCTCGGTATTCACACAGTGCTCAAACACTTGCCGGATGGTCCATTGGTAGGGTGGATGGATGCGATCGACCTGTTCCGTGCTAACGAGCTGGCTGATCTGGTTGAACCACGTTTTCTGCTGCTTGAGGGCTTGCAGCACACAGTGTCCAGGGACGAGGCCAATCAACTGCTGGTGATACTCGCTGTCGTATTCCTCTTCAGTCGGACGACGACTCGCAAGCGTGACCGAATGTTGACGGGGTGATGACGTTGCTGGCTGGACTTGCTCTTGCATTGCAGTGGCTTGGAATGGTGACTGACTGACGAGGTGGATGGAGAGCGTTCGAAGTGAGTTGCGGGTTGGCGACAAATGGACGACCCACAACCAGACTCACGTGGAACGGCTACTTGGATTGATCACCTAACAGTTGCAGCAAGGCCTGCGCCGAATCGACCAGGCACTGTTGATCAATCGAGTGCTGTCCTTCAAAGGCATGGAAACTTGCCTGGACACCGGCCGCTTCCATCAGTTCGTGCAATCGCTGGGCAGAAACAAATGGGAGAATGGGGTCCCATCGACCATGAGACTGGTAAACAACTGATTGACCGAGACGCTGCATGTTGGCACGCCAATGGCTTTCGCAAATCACGGTCCCACTGTATTGCAGCAGCAACTGAGGTGCCGGACAATCACCGCGGAGCGCCGTGTCCATGGTCAGCATCGCCCCCTGGGAGAAACCACCTAACACAAACACGGTGTCATCATTCAGTTCCTGGAGGGCCAACTGAATGACTTCGCCGAGCATCTGCCGAGCCTCGTCTAATCCGGGTGGCTCTGACTGATGCAGCTCCTCAAATTGCTCGGCCTGGATCGTCTCCATCAAGGCAGCCATGTTCAACCGCCACCACGCACGGCCACCGGGCAACCCCATGTCGTCCAGGGAGATGGGCGCCTCAGGACAGAGCACTCGCATGGCAATGCCTTGACTGGCGGCAAACTGCCCTAATGCCCGACCGACATCGACAAGATCCGAGCCCGGTGCACCAAATCCATGACAGAGCACGAAGAGCACCTGAGGTGAATTCGCAGCCTTTGTTGCGGGCTCATGATCGATGACGTGGCAGTCTAAACTGCCATAACGCTGGGTGATAAGGTTGCTCATTGACGTAGCAAATTCGAGGGACGGGCCGGAGCTGTCCCACCAAGTTTACTCGCCATCGGCACTTTTCGACAGCGGGCCATGGCGATGCAGCGCTTGCCAATCTTGCGCCGCGCCAGAGCGACCGGCACTGCTGCAGTCTCAATGAGTCGCTAACCGAGGGAACGCCGCATCTTGGCGGCATTCCTAGCAGGCTCTGATGAACCAATCACCAACATCCAGCGAGCTACTGGATGGGGCCTTCTGAGAATAGCGAGTAAAAGCTGGCCAACTTGGTATCGTCCGCTTCAACGTCGTTACTCGTCCAGTATGAGGCACTAGCGGAGTTAATCGTGAATCCGTTATTGATGTACTGATCGTTGTTGTAATCGTACAACGACTGCACCGAACCATCGGCCATCAATACCTTAGCAACACCGAGGTGCACCGGCATGATGCCTCGGTAATCTTGCCGAGTCTTGAAGTCCCAAGTGTACTGCCAGCCATTGACCCCAGTTCGGCTGAAGCCATCTGGGAATTCGGGTGCTCGCAAGTACTGCAAGCTTTCACCATTGGAAGCCGACAAACCTGGAGTGTGGACGACAGGACCACCAACGATCGGTGTGGCGTAAAGCGTTCCGGCATCGAAGTCACCCACCGAGACGCTGAGAACTCCTGTGGGAGAGGCGTCACAGAGCAGCGGAATGATCGACTTAGGTGGAAACGCGGACTCGAGGTTTCGCAGTCGCACTGGACCGTCAGTGATATTCTTTCCTCGCATGTCTCGGGCGCAACTAGCATTCTTCGCGGTGGGGTTACCACTGCTATCAGGCGTGAATCCTGATCGCGTGAGGAACCAGGTTGCTGCGTAGTTGGTGTTGTAACCCTGCTCGATGGCGCGGCGATTGACGGCCGCTGCCCGTTGGCCTGGCCCGAGGACACTGCCATTGCCTAGATTAGGATCAGCCGAGTCGGGGGCGATCAGACGGACCACGTTTGATTTGACGACGCCAGTGTCTGTGGTGTAGGTCAGCGAACCGCGGCGATCAGGAAAGCATGCTGAGTTGTTCAGGTCAGCGGCGGAGAACGTCATTAGCTCTTCAATCGCCTTGCTGGTAGTCGCTGTATTACTTGGACAGAGCATTTCGCCGACAGAACCAGCTCCACGACTGACGATGTCGTGTACCCAACCGGTTTCAGTCGGCACACCATCGCGACCGTAGTCAAAGTTTCCCGAACAAAGCTGCTCTCCGGGAACGGAGGAAGCTCGCGTCAGAAGCGCGATGCCAAACTGACGCAGGTTGGAGGTGCACTGTGCACTACGAGCTGCTTCACGCGCTTTGGCAATCGCGGGCAGCGTCAGCGAAGCCAGAATACCAATGATGCTGATCACGACCAGCAACTCGATCAGCGTGAAGCCAAGACGAGTTGGTTTCAACGAGTTGCGGAGTGTGGATTGAGGTGTCATAGTGGATTTGGTGCTCGGAGCCGTGAAAGCGACGCTCTGGAATGGGGAGACGCAACGAGAACAAAGGAAACCGCCACAGAACTCAATGGGTGCCTGAGGGCGATCGTCACCGGCCTTTAAATAACGGACTTGGTCACCATCGGAAGATGAACCTGCCACCATCTAACTCACCGCCTGCGGACGTAAGTTGTACGGCAAAAAGTCATCGGGGGAGGCTCGGCATTCAACGCCAAAATGTCTTTATAATGTTTTCTTAACCGTTCCTTCACCGTCTTCAGGCAGGACATTCAGAGTGAGGATCTGGGGCGAAAATGAGCCCCCTTGATTTTGCCACCGGAAAGAGTTCGCTGGGCTGTTTTTGAGCCGATAAGTCTGCGGGAGACGGCAACTGTAACGAGCGGAAAGCTGAGAATAAAAAGGTGATGGTCTTGGATAGTCAACGAAATGATTCAGAGCAGATTAAGACGCAGTGGAACCTCTCACGGGAGAGATTACAAAGACACCAACTTGAGCGATTAAACAATCTGCTAACGCATGTTGCCGACCATCCGTTCTACCGGGAGCGACATTCTGAAGTACGACTCCCGCTGACTTCGCTGGACCAACTGGCCCAGATACCACTGTTAACGAAGCAGGATTTGATCCCCAACACGAGAGGACAACCCGGCAAGATTTTCTCCGAAGAAAGGGGACAGTACACTCGTTACCATCAAACCAGTGGAACAAGCGGGCATCCGATGCCAGTCTTTGACACCAAACAAGATTGGGGTTGGTGGCTGAACTGCTGGCAGCATGTCCTAACGGCTGCTGAGGTCACCGATCAGGACACCGCCATGATGGCGTTCTCCTTTGGGCCCTTCATTGGGTTCTGGACAGCCTGTGACGCCTTCATTCAAGCTGGCGCAATGGTTGTTCCGGGTGGGGGCATGTCCAGCGAAACTCGACTGCAAATGATCGTCGAACAGGATTGCACGCTCGTCTGCTGCACACCAACGTATGCACTTCACCTGCTGGAGACTGCGGGCAGGCTTGGAATGGATTTGGCATCGAGCCCTGTGACTCGACTGATTGTCGCTGGCGAACCTGGCGGAAGCGTTTCCGAAATTCGCGAACGCATTTCCAATGGATGGGGGGCGAGGGTCATCGACCATGTAGGCGCCAGTGAGTTAGGCGCTTGGGGGTTTGGGGACAAGGCAGGCAGTGGGATCCATGTCATCGAGACAGAGTTCATTGCCGAGTGTCTGTGCTTTGATGATGGCTGTCCACAAGGGCGGCCAGCGCGGGAGGGCGAGCCCTCTGAATTAATCCTGACTGGACTGGGACGATTTGGTGGACCGGCGATTCGGTACCGCACAGGTGACATGATCAATCCTCAACTGGAACACGACCAGGAATGTCGTTTCCTGTTTTTAGAAGGAGGAGTCCTGGGGCGAGCCGATAATATGGTGGTGGTGCGTGGGGTGAATATTTTCCCGAGTAGTCTTGAGGCTATCGTGCGGCAGCTCGATGCGACCACTGAGTTTAGAGTCTTCATTGACAAGCAAGGCGAAATGGACAGTCTACATGTAGAAGCGGAGTTATCCCCAGATCGTTGCGACGCATTGAGTCGTCTCTTTCAGTCACGATTGGCAATGCGGATTGATGTCCAATCAGTGACAGAAGGTAGTTTGCCGCGTTTTCAGGCCAAATCAAAGCGTTGGATCGATCGGCGAGCCAACTCCAAGTGATCATTTCCGCGACGCGTTTTGAGCATGATTGCTAGCAAACGGCCATTCGTTTTTTTTGTGAGGAATTTCTTTTTGGATGTTGACCATCAGTGTGCGAGGGTCTTTTAATAGTGGTTGACTGCCTGTCGGGGAGAGCCCGGCGTTTCTGAGCGGTCTTTAGAAGTGCACGCAATGATGCCCACTTCAGTTCATCGTTTTTTGGATGGCTGGGTGTGCGCGCCGTTGCACTGCTCCGGCCTCACACTTTCCTTCATTGGTGAGGGCCTCTTCTTATGCCTCGAAATACTCGCTCTGAGATTCTCGACCCCGACCAGGTGCAATGTGTCTTAGTTGGCACCAAAGTCGCTCATGGACGGTTCTTATTTGGCAAGGTGTTGTCGATTCCGGTGACTCAAAAGAACACCAAAGCAAGAAAGAAAGCCAAGCGAAGCCTGCCGGGGGCTTTGCATCGCAAGGCGCGGCGGGACGCTGGCTTTGAAGACGACTTCACCTATCGCCGACGCTGGATTGTGCAGCGGATCAAACGCTATGCCAGATACTTTGGCATTGATTTGGTCACCTTTGCGATCATGTCCAACCACTATCACATGGTCATCAGGACACGCCCTGATTTGGTTGCTCGGTGGAGTGACACAGATGTTGCTCGTCGCATGCTGATGATCAGTCCGAGACGCAAGACGCCCGAGGGCGATCCTTGTGAGCCCACCGAGCAGGAGCTCGACATGATTCGCAACAACCCAATTGAGTTGGCCAAGGTACGTCGCAAGCTGAGCGACACTTCGGCGATGATGGGACGGTTGAATCAGTACATCGCGACGAGAATCAACTGGGAACAGGGAACGGACGGGCATCTTTGGGGTGACCGATACCACTCGGTGCGACTGGAGGACGAAGCGGCGGTGATGGCAGCGACGATGTATGTGGACTTGAATCCGGTTCGTGCGGGTTTGGCGACGGTAGTTGAAAACGCACAGTTCTCTGGCGGCCAGCGTCGTCTGTTGGCGTATTCGATTGAGCGGAATGTGCCGATCGACGAGGCGGAATGGATGCTGAAGTTGGGATTGGGGTGGCTTCAGGAAGATGTTTGGTTGGGCAGGGGTGCAGAGGCGGCTGATGCCTTCCTCTGTCCGATCCCGCTGAATGAACTGGAGCCACAGAGCGGTGAGAAGCAAAGTGTGAGTGGTGCGCGGTGCAGTGACAAAGGCGTGTTACCGATTTCGCTGGAGCGTTACTTTGAGATGCTTGACTACACGGCTCGATTGCTCGTTGACGGCAAACCGGGCAAGACGCCTGAGTATGTGGAAGCGATTCTGACTCGGCTTGGGATCGCGGCGGGTGGATGGTTGACGCTGATGACAGACTTTTGCCGGTTGTTCCCGCATGTGGCTGGGACTGGAGACTCGCTGGAACGGATGAAAGGTTTGCGCAGCGATCGGCCTCTAGCGGTTCGGCGAGAAGGATTAGCGTTGCTGCCGGGGAGCAGCTAACAACACTTCATGACAGAGCCATCTGAGTGACCTCGAAAAGCCGGCTTTGATCTGGCTGGGCTAGGGGTCTGCGCCAAGGGGGTGGAACGATTCGAAGAAGACCAGTCATTGGGTCAAAAACGCACTTTTGCCAAAGGGATTACCAGCCAAGGGACGGCCCTCATTCCTCCCAGCCCCCCAAGTCACCGTGAACTAACTCTTAGTTCACTTTATGGGACTGTCCCCAGATGTGAAGCAGTAGGAGCGAGCGGATGGGGACTGTCCCTGATGTGAAACCTTTGTTCATGATTGATAGGACCGGACTTTTCCCCCTGCGGTTCTTGGCCAAGACGACGACCTCCCCTCATTCCCAATATCCAGCCAACCTGCCCACCAATCGCAAGCAATGAACTCTTTAATCACTGCACTCGCCGCGTGGCTGATCCTGCCAGAGACGTGAATGCATTTACTCCTGCTTACTAACCGTTTGTTTCCTTTGTTCCTGGGGCATAGCTATCGTGGACGGCTTCGACGATGATGAGATGGAAATCGTTAAGGAATTCCTTGTCGAAAGCTACGAAAGCCTCGACGAACTCGACCAAAACTTGATGGCGCTCGAAGATCGCCCCGATGATCGCGAACGACTCGGAAGCATCTTCCGCACAGTGCACACCATCAAAGGCACCTCCGGATTCCTGGCTCTAAACAAACTGGAGCGAGTTGCTCACGTCGGCGAAAACCTACTGGTCAAGCTGCGCGATGGACGACTTAGCCTCACCCATGACATCGCCGACGGACTGCTTGGCATGGTGGATGCAATTCGTGCCATCCTCGCCAATCTGGAACAAATCGGCAACGAAGGTGACGCAGACTACGAAGCTCTCATCCTAAAGCTCCAAGAACTGCTCCACGGCGCTGACGCTGGGACTCAGCCCAGCCAACCGCCCGCCGAACAAACTCCCGAATCTATCGCGACTGAACCTGTAGACCCGCCACCGGAACCTCCGCAATTAGACAGCGAAGTTAATGACGAATTAACAACGGAACTCGACGCGCAGAATCCCCCCGAACCTCAAGCAATCGACAACGAAACAGCACTCACCAACCATCCAGACGACCTGCTACCAACAACTGACAAGCCCGCTTTAGAAGACGAGCCGGTCTTAGAACCAGCCACCGAAGGGCCTGCCCAAGATGCCCCCACCGCTCCCATCCCCACCCCGCATGTCAGCAACGCTGCTCCGGTAAACGAACAGCCTCAACCCGACCAAACCCCGCCCAAGGTCAACAAAGACCCCCAAACCGCAACTCCAACCCTAAACTCCGAAGACAAAGGAACCTCCGATCACCAGGCAAACAAAACAGTCGCTGACGCTTCAGTTCGAATCGATGTCGAAATTCTCGACAAACTCATGAACCTCGTCGGTGAACTGGTCCTGTCTCGGAATGAAATTGTTCAGTTCTGCTCTCGCTTGGAAGACGCTCGCATGAATGCAGCTTCCCAGCGACTGAACCTCATCACGACCGAACTCCAAGAGGGAGTGATGAAAACCCGAATGCAGCCGATTCGAAATGCCTGGAGCAAACTGCCTAGGGTCGTACGCGACCTCTCTGCCACACTGGGCAAACAGGTTGAAGTCCAAATGTTCGGCGCTGATACCGAACTCGACAAGACTGTCTTAGAAGCAATCAAGGATCCGCTCACACACATCGTCCGCAACTCCGTCGACCACGGCATCGAATCCCCGGAACAACGTATTGCTGCTGGCAAACCAGGTCTCGGCACTCTCTCCTTACGCGCTTTCCACGAAGGTGGCCAAGTCAACATTGAGATCGCCGACGACGGAGGCGGCATCAACGCAGAGAGAATCAGAGAAAAAGCCGTCGAAAAAGGTGTCGTCGCTGCCGATGTCTCTCACGAGATGTCGGAAAGAGAACTGATCAATCTGATCCTGTTGCCCGGCTTCTCAACAGCACAGAAAGTCACCAATGTCTCTGGAAGAGGCGTGGGGATGGATGTTGTCAAAACCAATATTGAACAGATCGGAGGCACGCTTGATATCCAAAGCGTCGCCGGAAAAGGAACCACACTACGAATCAAAATCCCATTGACCTTGGCGATTGTCCCGGCACTCATGGTCACTGTGGACGACGACCACTATGCCATCCCGCAGGTCAACTTGATGGAACTCGTGCGATTAAGCAACGATCGCGTTAACGATGAAATTGAGTACATCCACAATGTCCCTGTTTATCGCCTGCGAGGTAACTTGCTGCCTCTGGTCTACCTGGACGAGGAATTGGAAGTTCGTGAACGAAGAAAACAAGATCGCCGTAACGAAGACATCAATATCGTCGTCCTGCGAGCCGACTCTGAACTCTTTGGACTTGTCGTTGATTCAATCACTGACACCCAAGAAATCGTCGTCAAGCCCCTGGGGCAAAACCTCAAGGCTATCCCAGCCTACGCAGGAGCAACGATCATGGGCGACGGACACGTCGCCTTAATCCTCGATGTGCTGGGACTGGCACAAAAGAGCCATGTCCTGGCCCAACACCGCGATCGATCGGTCAGAGAAAAGCCACCCCTCGCGATGTCCAGATCCAGTGAACAAGAGGAACTTCTCGTCGTCGAATCACATGAGGGACTCAGAGCCGCCATTCGACTCTCCTCCGTCGCTCGACTCGAAGAATTCCCCGTCCAAAATGTCGAACACGCGGGCTCCAAAAGTGTTGTCCAATATCGCGGAGAAATCCTGCCGCTGATCGATCTCACTGGCGGCCCCTTGCACTGCGCACCAATGGGCGACGAAGACGACTCCGTCATCAGCACCGTCGTCTTCTCTCAGGGAGACCAAAACGTCGGCGTCGTCGTCGGAAAGATTGTTGACATTGTTGCCGCTGATATCAGCGTCGAAACGAAGACTCAAGGAAACAGCAGAATCATCAAGAACCGCGTCACCGAAATGGTCAACCTTCAACATGTTGTCCAGGCCAGTGGCGTCGTGATCTGTTAAACCAATCGCGAATTCAGCCAAACGCCAAACCCACAACGCCCACATTGATTGAGAGACACAGAACGATGACAAGCAATGGCGAGGGAAATCCCTCAACGGATTCAAGCAGTAGCGGACAAGAAGCTTACTGCACGTTCCGAGTCAGCGAACTACTGTTCGGTGTAGCAGTTCGGCAAGTCCAAGAAGTCCTCCGCAGCCAACGCACCACACGTGTTCCCCTGGCCCCATTTTCGGTGCACGGACTCATGAACCTGCGAGGCCAAATTGTCAGCGCAATTGACCTTCGCAAACAACTCGGACTTGATTCACTGACCAAAGAACAATCCGATGCGATGAACGTTGTGATTCGAACCGAAGACGGCCCGACAAGCTTGATGGTCGATGAAATCGGTGACGTCATCGCTGTTCAAAGCGACCGCTTCGAAACACCTCCCGAAACATTACAAGGACCGCCCCGCGAACTGATCCGTGGAGCGTTCAAGCTAGAGAATGAACTCCTATTGATCCTGGACACTTCCTGCGTGATCAAGTTCGCTGCCTGACGAAGCGTCCCACCTCCACAGTTCCCATTGATCGGCAACTCGCCTGACACCACCAAACACAACGCATCCAAACAGTTATAGGACAATCTCATGAATCTAGCAGGACTCTCCGTACGTGACCGACTTCGGCTAATGGTGCTGTGTTTCGCAATTGCCTTCCTGGGGTTTGGCGCCTGGGCCTGGAAAACACTGTCGGACTTCAAAGTTGGCAGCGCTCAGTACCAACGTATCATCGAAGGCAAAGATCTCATCAGCGATATCCTGCCGCCACCCAATTACATCATCGAATCATACATGGTGGTCCTGCAAATGGTCGATGAGGTTGAGGCTGGCTCTCCTAAAGCAGAACTGGAAGAATATGCAAAACGGTGTCAGACGCTGGAAGCTCAATACAACGAGCGCTACCAGCACTGGAAAGACACCTTGGATGATGGCCCCATCGCCACCGCAAAGTCCATTGACGCGCACCAACCGGCGGAAGACTTCTACCGCCTGGTACGCACCCAATTCATCCCAGCCTGCTTAGAGGGCGATCTGGAAAAAGCAAGTAACTTAGTACGCGGACCTCTTCGCAAAGACTATCAACAGCATCGGTTAGCGGTTGACGAAGTCGTGAAGCTCACCAACCAGCGCAACGCCGAAATCGAAGCCAATGTCGCCAGCATGATCCAGTCGCGAATCTGGCTCTCCATTGGAGCTTTCCTGCTGGTTGAAGTCTTCATCGCTGCCATTGGATGGTTCGTTTGCCGCGAAACCGTCGGCCCTCTTCAGCGGTCTGCGAACCGCCTGCGACAACTCTCGCGGGGCGTTGTCTCCAAAATCACAGCCAGCTCTGAAGCAACCTCCAACGACGCGATGGTTGCCAGTGGGGCCGCAGAAGAGGTCAGCGCGAACGCGCAGACTCTCGCCGGTGCCGTCACCCAATTTGAGCTCAGTATCAAAGACATCTCAAGCAATGCTTCAAGCGCCGTGACAATCGCTCAAAAGGCAGTTGAGGCCGCCAGTCAAACCAACCACACCATCACGCGACTAGGCGATAGCAGCAGTGAAATTGGCAACGTGATCAAGGTCATCAATTCGATCGCCGAACAAACGAACTTACTGGCTCTAAACGCGACCATTGAGGCAGCCCGAGCGGGTGAAGCTGGGAAAGGCTTCGCGGTCGTTGCCAACGAGGTCAAGGAACTCGCAAAAGAAACCAGTAAAGCGACCGAAGACATCATCAGCCGCATCGAAACCATTCAAGGCGACACGCAAGATGCGGTTCAAGCAATCAGCCGCGTCAGCGACGTGATCGCACAGATCAACGAGAGCCAAACCGCAATCGCCGGGGCCGTTGATAAGCAGACCGAGATGACGACTGAAATCTCTCGCAGCATCAGTGAGGTTGCGACGGGCAGCGGAGAAATCGCCCAATGCGTTTCTCGAGTCGCCGGCACCGCCAGGGCTTCGGGCAGCTCAGGGCAAGTCCTAGAGACTGCGTCCCAACTCGAATCCATGGCCGACGAACTGACTCAGCTTGTCGGTGCAGCGACTCAGCTCGCTAGCGAAACTGGCGGCGAAGATTTCTCGCGGCATCCAGAAACCACGACCATTTAAGCCAGACCATCGATCGCACACAAACACCATCGCGATGCCCTGCAATCATGAGTCAACAACGATCGATTGAATCGCCTAGGCTTCCGTCGATCATTCCTCCAGCACTCTTACAGCTTCGCTGAATACCAGCAAAGGACGTTACCGTCGTGAAAACGCTCATCATTGACGATTCTTCTGCGATGCGCAGGATCATTTCGCGAACGATGAAGTCGATTGGGTTTGAAATCGTCGAAGCGGGCGATGGACGCGCTGGGTTAGAACTCCTAGCTGAACACAATCAAGACATCGAGGTCATTCTCGTTGACTGGAACATGCCCGTCATGAATGGGCTCCAATTCGTCGAACGCGTGCGTGCCAACGAGGCAACAAAGCACCACAAGCTCGTCATGGTCACCACAGAAACCGAGTCCGTTCGCATGGCGCGTGCTCTACTCGCTGGCGTCGACGAATTCATGATGAAACCCTTTACTCATGACATCTTGGTTGAAAAGTTGCAGCTCATCGGAGTGCAATCACCCATGCAAGAACCCACCTAAAGACCGCTTTGCGATCGACCTTGCGACGCTCTGATGACTGCCCTTTGCATCTGTCCTTTGTCTTTGTCTGCTATTGACTCGATGAATCAACTGAAAATCCTAATCTGCGATGAATCGTCAATCATGAGGCGGTTGACGAAAAAAGCGCTCGAGGCAGATGCGCGGATCGCAGTTGTTGGGGAAGCGGAAAGCGGCTCCCATGCGATTGAACAGATCGCTCAACTACGCCCTGACGTGTTGATTGTAGATGTTGCGTTAAAAGACATTAGTGGTCCCAACGTTGTGCGTCGCATCAGATCGGAGCATCCTCATTTGCCGATCATCATGCACGGTCGAATGAACAGCCGCAATGCGGAGTTAAATCTGGAATCCATGTCGGCCGGCGCGAGTGATTTTGCTGCCAAACCCAGCGCCACCCGCCCCGCAGAAATGGTGCTGGCCCATGTACAAAGCGAACTGCTGCCCAAAGTCATCAAGCAAGGCAACTTGGCAACTCGCGATTCACAAGCCTCAGCAACTGCGCTGCCAAAAACGGCCTCCGACAACGGACACGTTGCCACTCCCGGCAGTGCTCAGGCGATAAACAACGGCACTCGAATTCCAGCTCAAACCGCCAGCGTAGCCCAGACGCCGCACAAGACAAATGCGGCAGTGGCCTTGAAGCGAGAAACGCCACCGGCCAAGGAACTCACTGAGAGCGCAAAGCTGCAAACGCGCAGTCAACTACAAAAGTTTGAAATCGTTGTGATCGCGGTCTCCACCGGTGGCCCTCAGGCGCTGCAGTGTCTCCTGGAAACCTTGCCCAGCGCCATGCAGACTCCGATCCTGATCGTCCAGCACATGCCTGCAGAGTTCACACCGCTGCTGGCCGAACGACTGACCCGACAAGCCAAACGCACGGTGGTTGAAGCGACTCAAGGCCAGGTGGTGCAAGCCGGATTGATCGCGATCGCGCCAGGTGACTATCACATGAAAGTGGTTCGCGATGGCGTGCAAGTCAGTATCGATTTAGAGCAGTACGACCACATCAATAGCTGCCGCCCTTCGGCTGACCCGCTGTTTGAATCTGCGGTCAAAGTGTACGGCAAAAGTGTCTTGGGAGTTGTCCTCACAGGCATGGGCCGTGATGGCGCCGACGGAGCCCGAGAGATCAAGGGCAGCGGAGGATTGGTGTTTGCCCAAGACGAGGCATCCAGCACTGTCTGGGGAATGCCTGGTGAAGTGGTTCGTCGAGGTCTCGCAGACAAAGTGTTGTCCATTGATCAGATGGCCGGTGAAATCTTCGCCTCCACCGGCAGTGTCTTCCAAGCCCTCAAACAGTCATAGAACACGGTTCACGAAATGCCTCTGGCAACTCCTGATTTCGAATTTCTGCAACACTTGGTCGCCAAGCGATCAGGGAACGTGATCGCTCCGCGCCAACAGCAAATGATTGAGCAACGATTGCAGAAGGTATTGGTCAGCACGGGCCTCGATAACGTCGACACCTTGATGACTGAATTGAAGGGCACTCGCGGCCACACGCTTCAGGACCGCGTGGCCGAAGCCATTACGGTGAACGAAACAAGCTTCTACAGAGACGCTCACTTGTTTCAAGCCATGCGCACCTACTTCATTCCGGAAGCCATGCAGCGCAATGCCGCAACGCGCACCATCCGAATCTGGTGTGCCGCTGGCTCCAGTGGCCAAGAACCCTACAGCATGGCAATGGTCTTACGTGACCACTTCCCCCAGCTCGACCGGTGGAATGTAGACATCTTAGTTACGGACTTAAGTGAGGAAATGCTGGAACGATCGCGAAATGGAATCTACTCTCAATTAGAAGTCAACCGCGGCCTGCCTGCGAGGGACCTTGTGCGATTCTTTGATCGCCGAGGAAGTCGCTGGCAGGTGAAAAGCGAACTGCGTTCCATGCTCCGACATCAGCGTCTGAACTTGATCGACCCGTTCCCACCCATCCACGCGGTCGACATTGTTCTGATTCGTAATGTGCTGATCTACTTTGATCAGCCCACGAGGCAAAGCATCTTAAACCGTATTGGCAAAGTACTAACTCCCAATGGCCACTTGTTTATCGGCTCTGCCGAAACCATGATCGGCATGAACCTTCCCTACGAGAGGAAAGTGATAGATGGCACCGTCTGCTACCAAACCTAACGATGACAGCCAAGTGAACATGCCGATTGAAACGGCAGATGTAGACCAAATGGTCGAAGATCTGTTTTCAATCATGCTCGGTATCCCCGCACTCCAATCGCCCCCCAGTGCTGACGGGCCTGGCGAAGACGCGCTGCAAGCAACCGTACGCATCTCCGGACAGTGGAATGCTGAAGTCAAGGTTGTCGCCAGCATGACGCTGATCGAACGCATCGCCTCCACCATGTTTAGCATTGACCTGAACGAGCTGGAAGAAGAAGAAAAAGTCGATGCACTCGGCGAAGCGGTGAACGTGATCGGCGGCAACGTTAAAGGTGTACTCAATGGTGACTGTAATCTGTCACTCCCCTGTGTCGGAAAACCCTTTGACAATGAGTGCCCCAATCGTCTGATTGCCTCCTATGATTGTGAGCGTGAACCCCTGATCATCGAACTAAGTGTTTGGGACGGACAACAAACTTGATCAGATAGCTCGCTCATTGGATTACTTCTCGACCTCACAGGGAACCCAAACAGGGGATCATCATCGTGAAAATATTAATCGTTGACGACAGCAAAGCCATGCGACTGCTTGTGTGCCGCGCACTGAAGCAGCTCTCCATCGGCGACTACGAGACCGTCGAAGCCAGCGATGGCGTTGAAGGCTTGGAAAAAATCGCCTCCGAAGAACCAAACCTCGTGCTTTCTGATTGGAACATGCCCAACATGAATGGCATCGAAATGTTGCGCGAAGTTCGCAAAACAAATAGCGACCTGAAGTTCGGATTCATCACTTCCGACAGCAGCCCCGCGACCCAGCAAACAGCTTCCGAAGCCGGGGCGAACTTCGTGGTCACCAAACCGTTCACGCCCGAATCGCTCCAGCGATGCATCGAGCCCTGCCTGACTTAGAGAGCCTAACTCAGCGGAGCCTAACTCAGCGGAGCCTAACTCAGCGGAGCCTAACTCAGCGGAGCCTAACTCTGCGGAGCCTGACTTGGTGGGCCTTCCTCAGTGAGCCTCGCCCAACGGGCTGGCATCGCATGTGTGCATAGCACTTGAACTGAGCCACCAACGCTCAGTGAAGCCGATAACATCTCCCTTCACTGATTACCCACGCACTCCCGAATTAAGAGAACAACATGAGCAACACGGCCCACCTGCCTAGTATCGTTGAAGCCAGTGAATTCTTTGGCAGCCTGTACGGACTGGATGTTCACGGCAATGAAGTCTCCGGCCAAGATCCACAAACGATCATGGCCGTGGCGACTTATGTTGATGACGAAGATCAGCCTGCGGCTTACTTTGGCTGCGACATTGCCAGCACCTGCATCCTGGGCGCTGCCTTGACCCAAATCCCGCTTGGCGGCGTTCGCGACGCCATTGAATCGGGCGAAATCAGTCAGAACATCAAAGACAATCTCTGTGAGGTTCTGAATATTGCGGTGAACCTGTTTGCCAATCCTGGCGGACAGAGGATCGTGCTACGCGACGTTCTGTTCAACGATGACTGCCAACCCGCACGCGACGCCATTTCCGCCGGCGGCCTGATCTCGGTCAAACTGGATGTTCAGCGTTACGGTGACGGCATCGTGTTCATGCGCTAGAAAACCGCTGGAATGGAGTGCTGACAAACACTGCATTCAGAGACACACTCAGACGCGCCAAGTGGTCATCATCGATCGCTTGGCCACTGGCCATCCAGCGCCAAGAGACCGAGCGACCTTACTGTATCACCCAGCAAGCTCACCCAGCAAGCTCAGGCTTCGATCATCGCCACAGATTCTTGATCAGCCTTCTCCGCCAACCCCCTTCTCGATAGGGGATTGATCTTGCACCGGCAGCCAGCCAGTGCTACAAGCGATGATCGCTCGGGCAGGTGCCCGACTTCCCAAGCTAGCGCAACGATTCGCAAACTTCAATGGATCGTTTGAAGCTTTGACGTTGATTGATTTTGTATCGCTCATGGATGTCCAACAAACAACACGTTTGCTATTCATTGACGACAATCTTCGAGATCAAGGTGGGCACTATTTTGAATTGGCCACACAGCTGCTCGATGGTGCCAACCAGCTTGGCTACGCGGGCGCCATTGCGACCCACAAAAGCTTCGCGACTCATGCGCCTCAGAACTGGCAGCATGACCTGCAAACGCCATTCAACGTGCGGCGCATGCTGCGTTGGTCCCTGGGCGTCGATGGGGCTTCAACCGTTGAACGAGATTTCGACGGCGCGGTCCTGACCGGCGATCGTTCAAGCCTGGGGCAGACAGCGCGGCAATACGCTGCAGCGCTCCGAGATCGCACTCGGCTGAAACATCATCCCAAGGAGATGGTGCGGCTCTGGGTCGAAGGCATGAAAGATCTCTTCAAGAACGCGCGTCCAACGATTCACGATCGACTGGTTCTCAATACAGGCGACGACTTCGTGATGCTGGCTCTCGTTCAAGCCTTGCGCGAGACCTCGGTGCCTCCACTGCCCATCCATGTGATCTTTCATTTCTCACTTTGCGATCAACCGACACCATCGCGCAACGTGCAGCGTCGCTGGGAAGCCTGGGGAAATCAAGTCAACCGTTGCCTCCAAGCTCTCGTGCCACACACCGTTCATCTTCACGCGACAACGCCGGGACTGGCCCAACAGATCCAACGCGTTGGTGTCGATGTCAGCGCCATCTCGTACCCCACACGCATTCATCGCTCGAAAAGTAAATTGTGCAAGCCAAACGGTTCGGAGCGAATGCGAGTCGTGCTGGCTGGGCTCCCACGGGCTGAGAAAGGCCGCGGCCAGATTCGCAGCTTTCTTGAATCCGTCGCAAGCACAGGATTCGCCGACCAACGACTCTTGGTCTCGATGCAGATGCCAGACAAACGCTGGCAACGCATGGTGCCCGCCTCACTGCACAACGACTATCAAAACGCCAAACAGCAACCGAACGATCAGCCGCCGTCCTGCCCACTGGAGGTCATGACAAACAACCTGTCGACGGCTGCCTACCATGACTGGCTGGACTCTGCTGATGTTGGCTTATTCCTCTATGATCCTCAACGCTACGCAAACCGCTGCAGTGGCGTCCTGCTTGAAATGATGATTCGCGGTGTGCCGGTGATTGTGCCCAACCAGTGCTGGCTAGCCGAACAAGTGGAACTCGCTGGCGGACAAGGTTCCATTGGATGGATGTATGATCAGCATTCGCAAATCCCGGATTTGCTGGATCGCTTCCTGGAAGAGCGTGAAGCAGTCGTGCAGCGCTGTGCGCAACACGCTTCACTGATTGCAGAACGACATTGTGGGCGCAACGCCTTGTTAGAGATGGGCATCACCGATCGATTGCACACGCAGTCTCTGGTTGCTTAGCCCCCACCCTCGCTGGCACCTGATTCTGCCAGCGCCATGCTGCAGTGCCATGCTCTTAGAAACCAAGTGAGTCAACCAGGCGATGCTGGCTGGCTTGAATCCATTGGGCTGGTTTGTGCACGCCTCGCTGGCAGGAACGCCAGACAAGCGACCATGCACAGCGCCGGCATCGCGGGGCCTCGCATTCGCAGATTGCTCCAGTAGACCGCGTGAACGGCGGTGAGTGTTAGACATAACAGCCACACGGCGATCCACTGCCGCTGGAACAAGGCTTTGCGATGACGCACAATGGCGTACAGAACCAGCGCATAGACAACAAGGTACCAAACAACAACGCCCGCGATCTTGATCGAGAAGCCCGGCGGGCGTTTCAGTGGCAAGGGACTCCACAACCGCATCGCTCGCACCACTGCGGAAGTGACAAACGTGACTGGTCTTCGGCGAATCGTTGCTTTGGCCGCTTGATTGCAGTCCTGGTCATCAGTGACTTCATCGATGAATGCAGGCGTCTCAAGGGGCGTCTGTTGCCAATCGGTTTCCCAGAATTCGGCGGCACGCATCTGGCCCACAAAGCGGTGCTGATAAGCATCCAAGAATGGCTCTGCATCCCAGGGTGGGCCAAGTACTGCGCGGGCGGGACTGGCATCAACATAGTCATAGAACGACTCATTGTTCGCCAGCAAGATCGTGTATCCGCCATGCGTTGTCGCCCAAACCGGGGCGCCTAAAACCCATTGATTGCGCGCCGTCCAGGCCGCCAGAATGACCAGCACCGGCAATCCCATGACCACGGGCTTGACCAAGACGTCACCGGCCAGAAATCCCCGCCAAGCCGCCTGGCCAGAAGTGTTTTGGCCCCGCCAACAAAGCACCCAGAATGCCGAGATCAGCAGAGCGGCCCAAACCAAGAATGTTGGCCGGCACAAATAAGCCAGCCCCAGGATACAGCCAACAGCCAATGGCCCGATCAGCCCTGGCGTTTTCTGTTTGCTCGTTAACTGTGACCACAGAAAGATCACGATTGCGACCAACATCGCCGCCATGGTTTCAGTCATGACCAGCGAGGACTGCTGCAGCAGAATCGGATCCAGGCTAACCATCATCGTAGCGGCAAGAGACAAACCAGCGTGACCTGTCACTGTTTTCATGGCAAAGAAAATTGCCACCACGGTCAACACTGCCATGGTCAAATGCAAACAGGCCACTGCGAAGACTGACAAGGCACCGTCTTTGACCAACAGAGACAATACAGCAGGATACAACGGCGGCCGGAATGCCGTTGGCTTTGGTGAGCCCAGCTTTGGTGGGCCCAGCTTTGGTGAGCCCAGCGAAGCCAATGCATTCTCGGCGGCGGCTTCGGCTTTGCCCTCCAGATCGCTGCTCTC
Organism: Stieleria bergensis; assembly: GCA_007745635.1. GTDB lineage: Bacteria > Planctomycetota > Planctomycetia > Pirellulales > Pirellulaceae > Stieleria > Stieleria bergensis. The sequence goes on along the minus strand of CP036272.1, from coordinate 424,821 downwards.
AACTGGAACTGCTGGCAGCAACCCGTATTGCCCCGTCTGTTGCAAGCACAGTGCGATGGCTCGATAAGCATCAATGTCCTTTTGAAACGGTTCGGGAGCGACCAGCAGGAAACCGCCTCGCACCAGCAAGCAAAAAAGGATCGCAACAATGACCAAACGTTTATGCATGAATCAGACAGAAAAAATGATGAAGCCACTTGGCTTGCTAGTTTACCTGCAATCGAGTCATTTGAAGACAAGTTTGACCGACAGAGGCCAGAAATGAAGGCAACCGCCGCTTGACGCCCATCCCTTTGTGCATTAACCCTGATGCCAATGCATCCATTCATTCGAACGATCGTTACTTCTCGGTGGCTGGGAATCTGCTTGGCGGTGGCCCTTTGGGTGATCGCCTACCCCATTGCTCAGCAACTGAAGTCACAGCGCAGCGTGACCACGCTGTTCGCTGCGCACAACCCACTGCTGCGTGACTACCAGGACATGAAAACCTGGTTCGGCGACCAAGATGTGCTGATCCTGATGTATCGAGACCAGGACCTAGCCAGTCAAGCGGGCATGGAACGCTGCCAAGCACTGGCGGAGCGTTTAGCAACCATTCCCGATGTCGCCTCGGTTTTGACTCCCCAGCGGTTGAATCAACTGGCCGAGGAGAGTTCTAAAAACCCGCTGCAGTTGCTCACTGGTGCATCAACGCCGGAGCCCAATGCCATTCCACGTCTTCTGCGAGGCGACGACCCAGCGGCGGTGGAATTGGAAAAACTGTTTGCTGGCTACACGCACTCAGCGGACTATCAATATGCCGCAGCCGTGGTGATTGCCAACACGGATCAAGAAGGCCAAACGCTGCAGGCGCTAAATCAGGCAGTGCAGTGGTGGTCCCAACAACCAGGGGTGAGCGAAGTCTCTCTTGTTGGCGAGCCAGTCCTGGTTGAACAGGCGTTCAGCTTGGTGGAAACCGACGGCGCCTCGCTAGCGATCATCACGATTCTGTTATTGTCGCTGGTGTTGCTGATCGTGCTATGGGACTGGCGATTGGTCATGCTAACCACGTTAGTGATCGGTTGGTCGATTGTGGTGACACGTGCGTTGATGGTCATGCTGGGGATCTCGCTGTCGTTGATTGCTTCTATCATGACAGCGATTGACACAGTGGTGACCGTGACGGCGGTTGTCCATCTGGGGGTACGTTATCAATCTCGCCGCCGCCGAGGTGATTCCGTTCGCCAAGCGATGTTGGAAAGCTTTCGCTGCTTGGCGCTGCCAATCTTTTGGACCTGTGCGACTGACGCAGCCGGCTTCTTTGCCTTGGGTTTCTCCGAGATCCTTCCAGTCCAAGAGTTTGGCTGGATGATTGGATTCTCAGCGATCAATGTCTGCTTGGCGTTGCTATTGATCGGGCCCACCTGCTTGTCGCTTCCTGAATTCCCATCGGCTCGCCAATCGCCCCGCTTTGCTGGTGGGTTAGCGGCTCGATTGCGAACAGCCAGTGGGCTGATCGCATCGCGTTGCGTGCGTCACTACCGCTTGATTGTCGCTGCGGGATTGGTGCTGATGGGCTTGGCCGTGCTGCTGGTTGCCAATGGTGAAACAGAAAGTAGCTTCTTGCGAAACTTTCGCGCCGACAGTTCGATTGCCCAAGACTATGGCAATGTCGAAGCAAAGCTAGGAGGCGCCGGCGTTTGGGACTTGGTGCTCGACGTCCCCTATCCGGTGACCGACAGCATGCTGACCAAGGTTGATCAACTTGAACAACAGCTACGTGAAGACTTGGCTGGCCCCAACGGGCTAACCAAAGTGATCAGTGTTGCCGACGCAGCGCAAGCATTTGGCCAGTCCAGACTAGGCAGCTTGATGAATGGAACAGCGCGAATCGAAGCGATGCGGTTGCGATTGCCATCCTTCGTCGGAGCGTTGATCTCAAAACCTCTGGCGGCAAACGGCGTCCCCGATGACACAAAGAACCGCTGCAAACTGCGAATCATGTTGCGTTCCAGCGAAGCACTGACAACGGCTCAGAAGCAAGCTCTGATGGCAAGCGTTGCCAGCATCGCCAACGAGCACCAGGCGCAATGGGCTGCGGATTCCAACTGGACTGCCAACGCGGCACCACTGATCACGGGTTATTACGTGATGATGACCGAGTTAGTGGACCAGTTGATCGCCGACCAATGGAGATGCTTTGGAGTGTCGGCAGCATTGATCTGGATCTTGATGGTGTTGGCAAATCGCAGTCTGCGTTTAGCATCCGCGGCGCTACTCCCTAACCTGCTGCCGGCATTCTTGGTGCTAGCAGTGACTCTGCTGGTTGGCGAAAAGGTCAACATGGGCGCGGCAATGATCGCTGCGGTATCAGTCGGGCTTTCGATTGATTCCTCGATTCACCTGATGTCACATTACCGGCGACGTCGCATGACCGACAGACCTGTTTCGGTGGTCGTTGTCAGCGCGGCGCGACAAGTCGGAGTCGCAGTGTGTTTGTCGACCCTAGCCTTGGTGGTCGGCTTTGGTGTTCTGGGGGGCAGCGAATTCATCCCCACCGCGACGTTCGGCACCTTGGTGGCCTGCACACTGGTTGTGGGAACGGTGATCAATCTGAGCCTGTTGCCCGCTTCGATTCGGATGATGGATCGCGACCAGTAAGTAAGCGACGGGGTATTCTGCTGTAAATTCGTCGCGTTCGCCAAGAAGTCATGCAATCAGGGGAGCGAAGATTGGTCGGCGAATTTATACTGCTACCACACCAGGCACCTAGGCACGCAGCGAGTCGCGGCCTTGGACGCTCTGACCATTCAACGAATCACACGTATCAGAATTGGGATTCCGTATGTCGGCTGAAAGCAACCATGAGTCCACAGCAGAGAGCAGCGATCACTCTGCACCAGCTAGTGATGAGCACAAGTACGCAGTCAAACCAAGTGATACGGACGGCATGCCTGGCGGGATCCCGTACATCATTGGAAATGAAGCCGCCGAACGATTTAGCTTCTACGGAATGAAGTGCATTCTCGTCATTTTCATGACGGACTATCTGCACTGGATGGGCAGCTCTGAAGGGCTGAGCATGTCCAAAGCCACGGCGATTCGCCACTATCACGATTTCACCGCGGCAGCCTACTTCTTTCCCATCTTCGGCGCCTTGCTTTCGGATATTTTCCTAGGCAAGTACCGCACCATCTTGTCGCTTTCCATTGTTTACTGCATTGGTCACGCGGCATTAGCCTTTATGGGGACTCCGCCGATAGAAGCGTCATGGTGGCTAGCCATTGGCCTAACACTGATTGCGATCGGGTCGGGGGGCATCAAGCCTTGCGTCTCGGCTCACGTCGGCGACCAGTTTGGTGAGCGAAACAAGCATCTGCTGACCAAGGTTTATCAATGGTTCTATTTTAGCATTAACTTCGGATCCTTCATCAGCACACTGCTGACTCCCTGGATGCTGCAGAAATTCGGCCCACACTGGGCGTTTGGCATCCCAGGTGTCTTGATGGCCTTGGCGACGCTGATGTTCTGGATGGGACGCAACAAATTCGTCCACATCCCCGCCGGCGGAGCGAGTTTCATTCGCGAAACGTTTAGCCCCACCGGTATTCTCGCCATCGCCAAGCTGATGTGCATCTTTGTGTTTGTCGCCGTTTTCTGGGCCCTCTTTGACCAGACAGGATCCTCCTGGGTCTTGCAAGCGAAAAGCCTTAACAAGACGTGGCTGGGATTCACGTGGCTAGAATCGCAAATTCAGGCCATCAACCCCATTCTTGTCCTGGCCTTAATCCCAGTCTTCCAGTTCGGAATCTATCCAGCAATCGACAAGGTGTTCAAGCTCACACCGATTCGCAAAATCAGTCTCGGACTCTTTGTCATGACCGGCGGTTTCTCGATCGTGTCGATGCTACAACAGGCGATTGATGCTGGTGCCGAGCCATCAATCGGCTGGCAATTCTTGGCCTACGCAGTGCTGACCGCGTCAGAGGTGATGGTCTCCATTACCTGCCTGGAATTCGCCTACACCCAGGCTCCCAAGACCATGAAATCTGCGGTCATGGCTGTCTTCCTGTTCTCCGTCACCCTGGGCAATGTGTTTACATCTCAAGTCAACCGTTACATCGAAACGCCCGCCGTCAATGCCTTTGTTGGTGGCCTGAAGTTTTCAAAGCTGAAGGTTGGAGAAGAGGTCTCGAACAAACACTTTGCCGGTGTCAAGAAAGACGACACCACCTTCGTCGTCCTCGGACCCGATGGCAAGGAAGGCACGAGCGATGACGTGATCGTGACATTCAACGAAGAAAATGGTGTCGACAAAGTCACCAGCGAATGTGAACCGTCGCTGCAAGATGCTGCGGAAAAGATCAGCACTGCGTTCTTTGCCAACAATCAAACGCTGCCAAGTACCGAAGATGGCGCAGCCATCCTCGACGGGATAACCGACGCGTACGGCAACCCGATCCAATACCGGACCACCTCGCGAGACACCTACCAACTCGACTCTGCAGGAGCGGACAAGGAAGAAGCCACCGCGTGGGACCAAATCCTAACGGGCACCATCAGCCGAGTGGCTAACTCAACCGAATCGGAGCAGGATCCCAATGCATTTAGCTGGCTAGAACGCAAACAAATTCGCGTCCGCGGCGGCGGCGATGCCAATAAAACCGAAGAGGTGATGAAAGAGCTTCGCGCTGCTCGAGGCGGGGGGAAGGAAACAAAAATCAGCACCGATTACGCGGTTGGAGGAAAGCTGCTGCTCGATGGTGCCGCATACTTCTGGTTCTGGACCAAATGCATCTTTGTCACCTCATTACTCTTCATCCCTGTTGGTTTCTTCTATCGCGAAAAGACCTACATCCAGGGGGATGATGACATCGAGGGAGCGCCCCGGGAAGAAGTTCAGGCTGAGGCTGAACACTAAACAGCTGGGCGAGACGGGCCCATAACGCTCGAGCCAGATGATCACGCACTCAGGCTCGCAGCGATGAAAGATCCATTCCCAGGCTCTCAATGCCTGGGAATGACAGTGCAACCAGCGAATCGGACACGAGTTGCTTTCCTGAAGTGACGCAACGGCTAAATTGACTCCAAGCCGATCACCCAACGAATCGCATAGTGAGTCAGCGCTGACGTTGACTCCAATGACAGCTTCTTCTTGATTCGTTCACGGTAACTGTCTACGGTCTTTGGCTTGATACCGATGTAGCGAGAGATCTCGGCGGTGCTCTGGCCGGATCCAATCAACTCTAAAACCAACAGCTCGCGATCCGATAACGCATCCAGTGGTCGGACCGGCGCATCCTTGTCACTCTGATAATGCTCCCAAGGTCGATCGGGATGTGGCAGTGGAGCCGACTCGATACATTGACCAATGACGTTGTTTGAAGGCAACTCAATTTGATCTACAAAATCTCCTACTTGCTCGTTCGCCACTTCATCAATGGTCTTGATGAAATGATCCGGCAGTGATGTCTTGCTGACATACCCATGAGCTCCAGCAACAAGACATTGCTGGGAATAGCGATCATGGCTTCGGGGCGAGGAAGCAACGATCCGGGAATGAGGTGCCTTCATGCTTAAATGCGTAATCGCATGCGTGCCGGAAGCATCGGGGAGATTCAGTCCCAATAAAATCAGATCTGGATGAGCCTCCTCCATCAATTGCTCGGCATGTTGCAGACTGCCAGCACTACCGAACACGAACCAGTCGCTACGGTCAACAAACAGCGCCGCAATCCCTTGTCGGATAATCGGAAACGCATCGAGAATCAAAATAGATTTCATAGCAAGGCTTGTTTAGCGAGGTTTGAAAAGCGAGATTTGAAAAGCAAGCTGGATTAAGACCTAGGTGTCCGCTCTGCAGAGGGGCTTCATGATTTTTTTTCAATTGCAGTAATGTTCCTACATACAGACATGCGGGAATCACTAAAATTCCACTCGTTGCCTGACTCGTCAGGTAACCGGCGAATCGGCCGAATTTGCCCCATTCGGCCCCATTTGTCGTCAACTGTCCCCTGCAGGAATATTGCCCCATTCCTGCGGGGGCTTTTTTATGCGCCGAACGTTGCCTGACAAATCGACCAACAGATCGTAGGAACCGATTATCCGGCTAATTGCGAACCGGTCGCAACAGAAACCTCTACCATCAGGGCTTGGAATTCGATTAAATTCCCCCAGCCTATCGGCCAGACGCCAAAAACCCCCTCTGCAGAGTCATTCAAAAATAGTTCACAAGGCATTCCCTGCTCTCTGAAAGCAACGCAGACTCGCCACTGCATTTGCTAGCAACAGCCACCAACGCCGCGATTAAACAGGCGTGTTGAGACGAGCGTTTCGTGCCACCTGAGCCGTTGTTAGCTTGAAGACAGTTTGCATTTGCATTGGCTGAGTTAGGATGCCGCTAATCGCAAAGCTCATGAAGTGCGGCAAAGCTTGAGAGAGCTTTCGCGAAGGATCATCGACTGCCAGCCACTGCAGCCGATTCGCAGCATGGCGATGAAGGTGAACCACGTTTGACAGCCGGCGGTCAACGTTCTTTGCATTGACTTCCCAAACGACGACTGCGTCACGGTAACAACCTAAGGCAGCAGCAACGACGGTTGCATCGACGGGAAGAATCTGAAAAAGCAATTGCCTCTCCAGCGAGAGGTTACTTGCGATGTTCTGCTTAAGGTGTTGATTGGCAAAACGTTTTGCGGCATCGCTCCAGCGGTGCCCCTGTTCACAAACGAGCACAGCAACTTCAATCACGACTTTGCTCTCCATCAAATGTCAGCCCTTGGTACCAATCACTGGCTTGAAGTGCTGGAGTCTGCTCAATGGTCTCCAGTTTGCGAAGCAGCCTTGCCCTGGAGATACTTAGTCGTCGCGCTGCTTCGGCGCGATTGCCATCAGATTGCTCAAGCGTCTTGAGGATCAAAGCAGCCTCAAAGCGAGCCACTTCATGATCAAGATCCATCTTCAAGACTTCAGGTGATGGGTGGCCAGACGGCCGATAAGATCGAATTGCCAGCGGAAAGTGATCGGGCTGAATCGATCGAACGGCGGCTGACTTTCGGCTCGCGGCCGACGCCTTGCTTGCCGCATGCTGGATCGCTTGTTTCAGTTCAACAAAATTATTGGGCCACGGATACAGAACCATCGCGTCCATCGCGGCCTGGGAAAACCGATCGAGATCGCATTCGCCGCCCACCCTTAACTGCTGCAGGATCGCCGTCGCGATTAACGGCAGATCCTCCACGCGTTCTTGAAGCGGCTGAATCACAATCGTTGGCCCACAGAAACGATCGGCAATTTTCGGCAAGACCCCAATGGCATCAGTAGAACCTGTCCCTGAATCGAACGTATTGAGCGCAGAATCATTGACCAAGGCGGGATCCTCCGAAGCAGCCATCTTGGGATCGGGAGAAGTCAGGGCGATCAACCTCAATCGATCACCTGATTGCCGCAAGTGTTCCCACAACTGAGCCTGGGCTTCTAAAGGCGTCTCGTCCAGTCCCCTTACCAGCACCGTCGCCAAATGCTGCGGATCATCCAATAAATGATGCAGCGCAGGAGTCAAGGAAGCATCCAAGAGCTCCGCATCCATCAACGGACCGTCAATGGTGACAAAGGGTTCGTCCGTTGTGCTTTGAACTTGGATATCACGGGCAATGCTTTCTTCCAGACAACCCGCCTGGGCAGAGATCAACAGGTCCGCGCGTCGCGAGACGGCCCATTCGATCTGGCGCCGCAATCGCTGGGCAGATCGTGAACGACCGAGACAAAGCTGATTCGAGAGCGCATGATGCAACTGATTCCACGCATCAAGCTGCTGTCTCAATTGCCGGGCAAGAGTGACATCCAAACCAGGAAGTGGCGCAGCGCTAAAACCTCCAATCGCCAGAACAAACGGACGATGACTTTCCCAGAAAGCAGCTGGAGCTGGAAATCCAACCGGAGGAACATCACCATCGGGTTGGCCCGTCGCCGAGTGCCCGGTGCTGGAGAGTTCAGCGAGCCCAGATGCACCGAATCCTGCATCGCTAACGGCGGCCTGATCAAGATACAAAAACAGCGTCTCGATCGTTGTCTTGCCAGAGCGTTGGCGATTGGCGGGCTGGACTTGCAACCAAGCTTGTCGGGTTTGTTCGATCCCGACAGGCGCAGCCAGCGAGGCTACCAAAGCATCCAGTGGATCTGCCGGTGACTTCCCCGACACCACCGCAAGACGCCCAATCAGCGACTCGCTGTCCAACTGTAATTGCGTTGCCAGCCCGGCGGAAACAAATACCAGTTTGCCAGTGTGGTCAATGGCCCAAATCGGCGTGGCTGATCGGTCGATCAGACGCTGCAACACACGATATTTGGAACTCTGAAAACTTGGCTGAACCATGCTCGGGCTGCTGCTGGAATGAACGAGCGTCGAAGCACGACAGTGCGCAGCGACGCTCCGTTGTTAGCCACCGCTCATCGCCCCAGTCACGCCAAGCTAAGAACCAAGCGATCGGCGGGATGCCGATTAAAAGACATCCAAAATGAAGTGGTGTCCGGAGTGGAAGCGACGTGGACTGGGATAATAGTTGTGCCACTTTCGGTTGTAGACGGGAATCTGCATCTCAGGGCGATAGCGGTGATACAAGCTATCAGCACTGCGATACGCTTCCTGTCCCTGAAAATTCTGTGGGTAGTAAACGTAGGGATAGTGGTAAAAGCGATTCCAGTCGACGTAGCGGTTATTGCTACCCCAATTTTGTCCGTAAGCACGCTGCTCGGCCGACGCTTCGCCGGAAACAGCAAGAGCCGCAAAGGCGACTGCGGCAACAAAAACCAATTGACGAAGCATTCCTGCTTTCCCCCTCATGTCGGCCTCAACGACCATTCGCTAGCACTCGACAAACTGCTGCTGTCTTGGCGCGAATAAGCTGTGACCGACAAATTGTTCGATGAAATGGATGTGCTTGATGACGCTTGACTGCGTTCAAGCTGCACACAGGAAGGCTTTTTTCCAATCGGCTCGTAACCGCGGCGTCAACTTAGCCGGCGATTTGGGGGCCGTTCACGGCCATCCGCACACAACGGACGACTCGCAAAACCCGGAGATCTCCCTGGTCTAGGGTGGTATCGGCAAAACGGGCTGTTCGGGTTGAGCCGATCGTGAGGCGATTTCGATGAGAAACGCTTTCTGGCTTACCTCTCGGCCAAGAGAAACGTATGATAGAGGGAATTCGATCGCCTCCCCCCCACAATCTTTTTGGCAGCTCCTCGAATGCAAGTTGATCCACGCATGAGTTACATCGCTCAAACTCATCCCAAAGCCCCTCTCGATCGCGACCGCTACAGTCTACCACGCCTCAATCGCAATGCGCCTGCCCTGTGTTGGCGTGGGATTGCTGGCCGCGGGTTGGCCGTCGCACTGGGGATCTTGTTGACACTGCTGCCTGCCGTGTCCCAGGCCTGCCCGTTTTGTGAATCTGTCCAGCAAACCATTCGTCAGCAATCTCTGACCATGGACGCGGTGGTGATTGCTTCGTCGGTTGATAGCCAACTGACGCGAAACTTGGATACCGGCATCGTCAAAATGAAGATCCACCAGGTGCTTCGCGGTGGCGAACTGGTCAAGGTGGACCAAGTCATTGACGCAATCTACTACGGCGATGTCAAAGTCGGACGCCGGTTCCTGCTTTCAGGGGTCGACCCACCTGAACTGCAGTGGTCCTGCCTGCCACTGACAGAAGACTTTGAAAAATACATCATCGGTGCGATCAATTTGAAAGAGGATCCATTGTCGCGTTTGCGCTACTTCCGCAAATTTCTTGAGAACGACGATCGCCTGATCTCCCGCGATGCCTACGACGAGTTCGCCTCCACGCCCTACGAAGAAATGATGAAACTAGGGGCAGAGATGGACCACGACCGACTGGTGGAATGGGTCCAGAACCCTGAAATCGGCGCTGACCGTCGCCGGCTGTACTTCACCATGCTGGGAATCTGCGGCAGCAAAGACGACCTGCCGATGCTGGAAGCCCAACTGCGCACGCCGACCAAAAGTGTCTCCAGTGGACTCGATGCGTTGATCGCCTGTTACTTGACACTGGCGGGCGAAAAAGGCCTGCCGCTGATCAACGAACTGTTCATCACCAACAAGAAAGCTCCGTTCAAAGAAACCTATGCGGCGATCATGGCGATTCGCTTCCATGGAACCGACGGTGGTGTGATCCCACGCAGTGCACTGGTGGAATCCTTGCACGCAGTGCTTGAGCGACCCGAGCTCGCTGATATGGTGATTCCCGATCTAGCCAAGTGGGACGACTGGAGCCAAGTCAATCGCATGGTCAAGCTCTTTAAAGACGCTGACGAAAAGAAAAACTGGGTCCGCGTTCCCGTGGTCAATTACCTGCGAGCCTGCCCATTGCCGGAAGCCCAAAAGGCCATCGAAGAACTCGAGAAAATTGACCCCGGCGCCGTGCAGCGCTCAAAAGCTTTCTTCCCGATTCCAATCCGGTCGAAAAGTGACGACAAAGATGACCAAGCCTCACGCACTCGCAAGGAACGCTTCGAAAAATCCAAACGAGCTCTCGTTTCGGACACTCGGTCCGACAAGGCTCGCCCAATTGGCGGATTGCCGATCAACGGCCCGTCGCTCAAGGTAGCCGACGCTTCATTTGTCGCGACTGGCGATGCGACCGCCAAGCGAAACCACTCCGATGATGCGCCCCAATTGACCACCGTTGCTAGCATCCCAGGTGCCAAATTGCTGGGTTCACGAATTTTGCCAAACCAGCTGAACCCTTGGAATCTTACGCTCGTAATGGTCATGGGATTGGCGTCACTCTGCATCGGCATTTTCCTAGTGCTGACCGGAGGACGCGTCTTCGATCCCCCCAAAGCTTGATCTCAAAGCCAACGGCCCGATGGCGGGCACGAACCCTGATATAGCATCGATGAGCGCAGAGAACCAAACGTCATTTGCCGATCTAGAAACCGCATTCGCCTCGGAATCCACCAACGTTGATTCGAGTAACGAGTTTCCCTATCGCGCAATCAGCCGCAGTGCGATCTGGGCAACCGTCCTAGGCGCATTTTCGCTTGCAGGCTATCTGTCGATCATGTGGCCGGTCCTTGCCCTCACAGGTTTGGGCATCGTGCTGGCCCTGTTCTCCCTGCGGTCAATTCGAAAGTACCCCAACGAATTCAGTGGTCGCGGGCTGGCTTTTTTCGCGCTGATGATGAACCTCACCATTCTGGTGACCGGCTCGTCTTTCCACACCTACGTCTACCTCACCGAGGTCCCCGCAGGCTACGAACGAATTGGCTTCAACATGTTGCGATTCGATGGCGAGCCAGATCGGTACACCGAAGCCTCCGTTGAACTGGACGGCAAAGATGTGTTCGTCAAAGGCTACATCCACCCAGCCAGTGGCACAGGCATGCTGAATCGGTTCATCATCGTCGGCGACCTGCAAACCTGCTGTTTTGGCGGTCAGCCTAAGAGCAGCGAGATGATTGAAATCACACTCAAGCCAGGCCAAACCATGAAAGCGGGTGACTTGGCCAAACGAAAACTGATCGGCAAGTTTCAGCTGAATAAGTTTCCAAAGACACGGGCAAGCTTCGAAAACCAAGTCTTCTACCGCCTTGTTAGCGGCTCCGACTCCCGGCTCAAATAGCCTGCGGCGGCAATCCCCACAACAGTTTCTCTGGATTCAGACCCTGCTGATCCGATATACTGTTAGGTCACGGAAGCTAAAACAAGCCAATCAGCGCTGAGCCAACGGACTTAGCCGTAACTGATTTGCCTGACCGTGACTTCATTTTGCCGTGAAACCAGCAGGATCACTCCATGGCCAGCCCGCTCCTCAGTAGCCGTCCAGCACGCCTTATCATCACCGCAGTCACATCCAGCCTTGCGCTGCTTGCTGCGTTCATCCTCTGGAATCTCGCCCCTGCCGACGCGTTGGAGAACGCATTGGAGAACGCGGTACGCCAAGACGAAGACTCCACTCCCAAGCGAGCGGATCTTTCCGAGACCATCACACAGGGAAAAGCTCAGGTAGCAAAACGTGACCAGGCGACACGCCCACAGAGCGCCCTTTCGCCTCGCGATCGGTTTGCCCAAAACAGCGATAAACCAACAGTTGAGTTCCGCCCCAGTTCGGAAGCGCAACTGGCAAAAGGCGAAATCAACTTCGATGATCTCAAGTTCGATATCGAAAAGGACTCTGCCTTCAATTCATCGATGTGGACCAAACGCCTTAAACGCATCAACGACAAGAACGTCAAACTCCGCGGCTACATGCTGCCGAGCTCCATCTTTCAAAGCTCCGGAATCAAGCAGTTCGTACTGGTTCGAGACAACCAGGAATGCTGCTTCGGGCCAGGCGCCTTACTGTTTGATTGCGTGTTTGTTGAAATGACAGGTGATGCGACGGCAAAATTCACCACTCGCCCGGTGACTGTGGAAGGCACGTTCCTGCTTGATGATGAAAAGTATCGCTACCCAGAAGGGACAGGACCGGGAACAGCCACTCACATGGCTGTGTTTCGCATTGAAGCCAGCTCGGTGAAATAACCACTTGGTCAAGCGCCAGCCTTGATGGCTTGGTGAGCCTGTTGCACGGGCGTCTCCCAATCGCCAAGATCTGTTTGGCGGACCAATCGCATCGAAGGATACCACTGAGTGGTGTCACCTTTCTGAAGCCATCGCCAATCAGGAATCTTCCCCAGCAGGACGGTGGTCGGAACCTGAAGAGCGCCCGATAGATGCGCCAGTGACGTATCGGTCGTCAGCACATGATCAAGATTTTTCAGCACTGCAGCGGTGTCCGTGAATGCGCCGCCCGTTGCATCGGTGTCCTTGGGCAAGCGTAGAATCTGATCTCCAAAATCAACCTGCTCCAGCTGCTCACTGCCAAATCCAAATTGCAGACTCACGAGCTCAATCTCTGGGTCTTCCGCCAACGGACGATACTGCTGCAATGCGATGCTGCGATACACGTCAGCGTGATGCTCGGGGTTTCCTTGCCAAGCGATGCCCACTCGCAAGGGAGACTTCTCCGGAGCTTCGGCGCGAGGCAGATTGGCGTTCAGCCAGTTGCCCCAATATTCCGTCAACGGTTGCGACACATTCAGGTAACCGGCAGTCGGGTGCGTGTTAAAACCATCCAACCCGTACGGCAACTCACCAAAACGCTGATACCAACTATCCACAGCATCGATCAGCGAAGATTGAAAATGAATCGGCGGCATGGATTCGCCCGTTGGCAGCATTCCAGCCACACCGGCGACCGAACGGAACAGCGGAATCATCGGCTCATCGCAAACCATGTAGACATGGGCGCCTAAGCGAGACAGGCAACTGGCCATGCGTACAAACTGAATTTCGTCGCCGCGACCTTGCTCGGGGAACAGCAACAAGCGTTTACCGGACAAGTCTTGACCGTTCCACAGAGGCAAACTGCCAGCCATCCGCTGCATGCCTGGCATGCTCCAGCGCCAGCGATATTCTGGCCAACCACGCTTGTAATCACCGAGCAGTAAATAGATGACCCCTAAATTGCGATGCAGTTCAGGTTCTTTAGGAGCGAGCTGCAAGCCTTTTTGATACCAGGTCAAACCGCGTTCTAACTCGCCTGCCCAGACCCACAGCGTGCCACGGTTTTTGATCGCGGACAGGTACTTGGGGTCTTGCTTGAGCGCAGTCTCAAAGCACTGATCGCTTTGGTCAATCTGGCCAACCATCCGGAAGGCATTGCCCAGATTGTTCCACGCGATAGGAAACTGGTCACGAATTTTCAGCGCCGTTTGATAAGCCTCAATCGCTTCATCAAACCGGCGCAAATCGAAAAGCGCAATTCCCCGATAAACATGTGCCTCGGGGTTCTTGGGCTTTTGATCAATGACCTTCTCATAGATCGCCAAAGCCTGATCGGTCTTGCCAGATTGATGGATGGTCCAGCCTTCACCGAGGGCGTTAGCAATATCAAACATGGCAATCAGTCAAGGAACCCAACGAGATCTTGGCTTCGGCTAGGTTGTTGCAATTTGCGAACCGCTTTGGCTTCGATTTGTCGAATCCGCTCCCTGGTAACCTTGAAGATATGGCCGACTTCTTCCAGCGTGTAACTGTACCCATCACCGAGTCCATAACGGAGCTTAATAATCTCGCGTTCGCGATAGGACAACGACTTGAGCACGTTTGAAATCCGCATCTTCAGCATCTCTTGCGTCGCGCCGATTTGCGGGCTTTCTGCAGCGCCGTCTGGCAACAGATCACCAAACTGACTGTCTTCGCTATTACCGACGGGCCGATCCAACGAGATTGGGAACCGACTCATGGTCAACACACGTCGAGCTTCTTCAACGGTCACATCGGCACGACGAGCGGTTTCCTCAATCGAGGGTTCGCGTCCCAGTTCTTGCAACAGTTGCCGTGCCACATTGCGAACTCGGCTCATGGTTTCCACCATGTGCACAGGAATCCGAATCGTACGACTTTGGTCCGCAACAGCGCGAGTGATCGCCTGTCGGATCCACCAAGTCGCGTAGGTACAGAATTTAAAACCGCGGCGATATTCAAACTTGTCAACCGCCCGCATCAAACCTGCATTGCCCTCTTGAATAAGATCCAAGAACGACAAGCCACGGTTACGATATTTCTTGGCAATCGAAACCACCAATCGCAAGTTCCCTTCGCTGAGTTCTCGCTTGGCTTGCTGATACTCAGAATAAACGCTACCGAGCATCTTCACGCGATTTCGCAGCGAAGTCGGTGTCTCCTGGCAGGCAGTGAGGATCTGACGACGTTCACGCAATAATTCTTCGCGACGTTCTTTGCCCGCACGCGTTCGCTTCTGCTCTTTGACCAGACCATCGATCGCATCCAAGCGCTGACTGAACTTCTCCAGCAACTCAATGCGGTTCTCAATGCGTTGCGTTCGTAAACCCAACTCTTCGATCAGTCGCACAGCGCGACGGCGACGGCGCGCCAATGACTTCCAGGCTTCTGCACGACGGCGTTTTGAAGCCGACTTGCTGATCGCAATCTTCCAATCGCGATGGTTGCGTTTGAGAAGCGTCTGTAAGGTCAACAGATTGTGTGGCAAGCGGCCAATGATCTGCTCTTTCTCTAGCCTGTCAGTGACGCTGACTTGAACGGTTCGATCGAACGGCAACTGCCCTCGATAAACCTTCTTCAAAGTCTTGTAAGCTTCTAGCAAGACATAGTGATTCTCAAACAACTTGGTGCGAAAGCGTCGGCGAGTTTCTTCGATACGCTTGGCAAGTTCAATCTCTTCGCGACGAGTCAGCAAAGGGATCTCACCCATCTGCGTCAAATACATTCGCACCGGATCGTCCGACCAAGTTTCAACTTCATCGACACCAAACATGTCATCTGAAGTTGACAGCTGAACCTCACCTTCAGCAACTTCTTGTGCACTTGCTACGCCACCATCTTCCTCATTCTCATCAACAGGTAATTTACGGAAACCGCCGGATACCATGTCTGCAGACTGTACGGCGACGTCATCGAATTCGTCCAAGAGGCTATCGAACAAGAGTACAAACTCCAGGAGGAATGTTTGGGGTTATTAATCAACGATAATGGTCCGCTGGTCGGCGTGGCAATGAGCTGATCGGAAACCATGCAGCCTGACAAACATCACTTCACTGCAACCAAACATCATGATCCAGCCGATGTGGCATCTGATCTCTGATGGAGTCACAGCGATGAGTTTTTGCTTGAGATAGCGGTTTGCGGTCACCACATTGTGATGCCAACAAAACTCTACCACCCCTCTAGCGTTTGCCTGACTGCCTCCCTTAATTGGAAAAAACTTCTGGTTGTCCCATTTAACCTTGCTTGGTTGACTTTACGCATTGGCGCAGGAATTCATGCGTCAGTAACCTTCGAAAACCTAGCGCTAGAACGTGCGATCTGCTAGTGCTTTTCAAAGGTTTCTTCATAATGTGCGCGAATTCACACCACGCCTTTTTGCAAAGTCATCTTGGCCAAGCCCTATTGGCTTAGCACCATTCCCCCGCGACAGCCTGCACCAGTTTAATCACGCCACATGTCGAAGTTGGAACCCACCGGAGGTCACCTGGAAAAGGCTTCCGGCCAAACGAGTTCGCGATCACAACTGCAAGAACAAACGAACCAACTTGTGATGACTTTCGTAAACGCCTGCCATGGATCTCGTTGCCTGGGTGGATCGAGTGAGCCCCCAGTGACGAGTGAATCCCCAGTCATCGGTGCCGATCAATCGATGACACGATCGCAGGGGAACCAACGGGCACTCCAATCGAAACCAAAACGCTGCATGTGAAACACAATGGACTCTTGTTGACTTGACGCCGCACCTGAGTGCAGTGACTCGCAAGAGCCGAATGCTGATTCCCGAGCCGGGTAGCCCTCGACTAAGTCATGCTAATGAAGCGGTTGATCACAACAAACAGAAGCAATCAAACCAAACCCAGCACAACCAAATCGGCGCCACACCTAAAAGGTGATTTGCGACAGAGGTGGGATCACATCAGGGTTCTCGTTCCTTTCGATTGGTGGGGCCGCCAGAGATGATGGACGGTGTTTATGAGGTCAATAAGGTGGGAAAAGTTTGTTTGCATGGGCGCACCAAACAAGTTGGCGCAGTTATTTTTGCCTTCCTAGCGATACTTAGTGATTCATGCCATGGGGGTGAGGCCTTCCGATCATCCTGACGGAGCCTGATGCGAGAACTATGATTCGCTTTGATCCACATTCATCTTTGATGTACGACGCCAAGCGGTGTCACCGGACAGGATGGGGTTTGAACCATTCCCTTGGGTCTACACGCCATGACGTAGAAGTGGCAGGTACACTGGCATGACCAAGCACCGACAAGATTCTAGTCCGACGACCGCCCGGGTCCACCCATTTGCATATCAATTCCAACTCTTATTTCCCGCAAGACCGTTAAAATGCATCTGCTAACTTGCCCAGACTGCCAGAGCCAGGTCCCCGTTGCACCGGCCCGTGCCGGGGAACAGATCCCCTGCCCCAGCTGCGAGGCTGTGATTCAAGTCCCTAAATTAGGTGAGCTTCGAAAACTCCCCCGACAGGAGGCCCCTGGCGCAACGGCGCCAAAGGCCGAGCAACCTCGATCCAACGTCGCTTTCGCCAGCTTTTTTTTGCTCTGCGTCCTCGCCAGCATGGTCACTTTGTTTTGCGGCACCATGTATCTGATGAGTCAAGCACCGGTGACCACCGAGTCTTTTTTGGCCGATCGGAAAATCGACCACCAGCAAGCCTCGCCTGCTGACATGGTGATGGAGTTCAATGCGATGGAAGAACGCTCCCTGGACGTTCGCATTCCATACAGCTTCCAGACAGAAGTTGACGTCAAACAGGGCTGGAGAAATCGATCTCTGTTCTCCGCCGCTGCCACGAGCTTGCTGGCACTGTGCACGCTGGGCATCGGTGTCACTGGAAACCGAAAATCCCGAGCGTCCGGCAACTGACTCGGGGCACTGCCAACCCTTTCTTCTGCCAGCAAACACAAGGGCTAGAAAGCCGCGAGCCGCCCCCGGTCGCTCAATCGCGGCGACCAATCATCCACGGCGACACGCCAAAAAGGCTGAGACCCTCAGCAGCGTCCGAATTTTTCGCGGCCTCAGACCTGGGCTCGTCTTGCGTGAAACGCCGTCAACCCGCTATACCGGTGATTGGCTCATTCCCTGCCGCTGCTGCAACCCACCCGAACACGCTTCACCCCGTGGCCGCAACCACGATCAGCCCGTTCGGTTTGGCCACAGCAGTTTACCCAGACACTGCACCACTCTCAGCCGACTGCCTGCCAGCGACTGACCTCCCGAGTGTGCTCAGAACGCGAAAAGGACTTCGCCATGGAACTTCGACTCGAAGAAATCGCCACGCTCGTCGGCGGGGAGCTTCATGGAGACGGTTCACTGCTGTGCAGAGGTGCCAATCCGGCTGGCCAATCAACCACTGAAGAGATCACCCTGATCCTTTCGCCTGCTGACGCAGCGATTTGGAACACTCAGGCCAAACCAGCGCTGGCTTTCGTCACTGGCAGCTATCAAGCCGAGATCAACGTTCCACAAATTGTCTGCAACGAGCCGCATCTGGCGTTCGAAAAAATCGTCGCTCATTTCCGCCCACCACTGGGCCCCAAGATTCCCGGCGTAGGCTGCAGCCCGTTTAGCAAAGTCGCTGCGACTGCAGAAATCCATCCCACTGCGACCATTGCTGAAGACGTGGTGATCGGCGAGCGCACAAAGATCATGCCTGGCGTCGTGATCATGGCTGCCTGCACCATCGGTGATGACTGTGTGATTTATCCCCACGTCACGCTGTACGAGCGTACTGAGATCGCCAATCGCGTGGTCATCCACGCAAGTTCTGTGTTAGGCGCCCATGGATTTGGTTATCGACAAGAAGCCGGCCGGCACGTTGCCAAAGCCCAACTGGGTTCGGTCAAGATCGAAAACGATGTCGAGATCGGAGCCTCCGTCACCATTGACCGTGGCAGCTATGGCGCGACCACAATCGGTGAAGGCACCAAGATCGACAACCAAGTGATGATTGCCCACAACTGCCAGATCGGAAAACATAACCTCCTGTGCAGCCAAGTCGGCATCGCAGGTTCCTGCACGACCGGTGATTATGTGACCCTGGCTGGCCAAGTGGGCCTGAAAGATCACATCACGCTTGGAGACCACACCATCATCGGCGCCAAAGCCGGTGTCATGGACGACTGCGCTGGCAACCAATTCTACTTGGGTGCACCGGCCATTCCCTATCGCGATCAAATGCAAATCTTCGCCCTTCAGCGCAAACTGCCAGAGATGCGAAAAGAGCTCAAGGAACTTCGCAAGCAACTGCAGAAGCTTGCTCCGTCGTCTGATCAACCAGAAACCACAACCAAACCAATCTCCCAAAACTCCAGCCGAGGCGAGGCTGCCTAAGGGGATGCCATCAACGGCAAGCTAGGACGAGCAATGCAGCGCGATTCACATCAGGCCACCAACCTTTCAACTGCCGCCGCGCGCACGGGACCACCGATCGGCCTGATCGCCGGCTGGGGAAGCTTCCCGATCGAAGTCGCTGAGCATGTCACCAACAACGGTCGCGATGTCTATTGCGTGGCCATCAAGGACCACGCCAGCGAACAACTGGAATCGATCTGCAGCGGTGTCCGCTGGTCTGGGGTCGGAAAAATCGGCGCCCACATCCGCTTCTTCAAACGACAGGGTGTTGAAGAGGTCACGATGGCTGGCAAACTGTTTAAGTCGGACCTGCTCTTTCAAGGCAGCTTGATTCTCAAGCACCTCCCGGATTGGACTGCCATTCGCACCTTTGCTCCAGCGCTGCTGGGACGACGTCCCGATGCGCGCGATGACAACCTCTTGCTCGCCGTCACCAACACCTACCAGAGACATCACATGAAGATCGCCGCAGCGACGGACCTCGCACCACAACTGTTGATCAGCGAAGGAGTCTTTTGCGGCAAAACGCTTTCTTCGAAACAACAGCAAGACGCCGATTTTGGCTGGCAGGTTGCCAAGCAAATGGGCGGCATGGACATCGGCCAATCGATAACCGTCAAGGACTCAACCATCCTGGCCGTTGAAGCCGTCGAGGGAACGGATCAGTGCATCGAGCGAACCGGGCAATTATGCCGGCGCGGCGGTTGGATGCTGGTCAAAGTTAGCAAGCCAGAACAAGACATGCGCTTCGATGTCCCCACCATCGGCCCGCAAACCGTGCAACGAGTGTATGAGGGCGGTGGCACAGCCATCGTGGTTGAAGCCGATAAAACCATTGTTGTCGAACAACAAGAAACAGCCCAAATGGCAAAACAACTCGGCATCACGATCGTCGCCGTTCGCGATCAACACTCAGCACAGAAATCCCAGCAACCGCCGCACCAGCGTTCAGCCTGATCACTTCAGGACCCGCCCTCTGATCGGGCAATCTAAAACCGACGGACTTGCTGGCTCAGTGAATCTCAAGACTGGATTCAATCTCTGGCTGCGCATACTCAGCGGCCGCCGTGTGCACCACCAAGTTCGGCAACATCTCAGCGGTGCCGCGATAATGAGTGTGCCCGCAGAGGACCACCAACTTGATGTGCGGATGCTCGGCAGCATAATCCAGTAAAGCGTCTCCGACTTGGCCGCATACAAAGAACGGCGCCCAGTTCTCGTCGGTTGTCCTGCCTTGATACCAACATGCCTCGCAAAACGGTGGCACATGCGTGGCCACATAAATCGTCTGCGCAGAATCCGGGACAGAACTCAACTTGGCCCTCACCCTTGCCGCAGACTGCTGACCTTGCTGCTGAATCAGGCCTTGCCACAAATCTCGATCAACCTGATGAAAGTCGCTAATCTGTTCGAAGTCTTGCATCCGAACCGGCGAACCTTGATAGTCACCGCGCGTCCCATCGCCCCAGCCATCTTCGCCCAACAAGTAAACCGAATCGCTGATCGCAATGGGCGCGCTATCGGTTAAATAGCACAGCTCTGGCAACTCCCTTGCCAAAGCACTGGCTTGCTGGCGCGTTCGAGCGATGGAGGAACCATAAAAATCATGGTTCCCAAGCACGAAATAGATGGGCTTGGCAAAGGCGTCTGCTAAGCGGCGCAACTGGAAGTAAACATCATTCGATTCGGAAATATCACCCGTGATTAGCAAGCCGTCTGCCTCGGCTTCGCAAAGCGCCAACAGCCACTGATCCCACGTGGGAAAATCGACGTGATTGAGATGAATATCAGAAGTCCAGAGCAAGCGCATGTGGCTATTTCCAATCCGCCCCGAATAACAACCCCAAGTCATCGCCAATAAAAAACGGCTGGTCACACCAGCCGTCTTTTTTTCGTTGAGCCCATCGGGACGCCAGAACATGGCGTCCTTTTCGATTGCCCGACTCAATTTGCTGCACCCCAGTTTGGCGAGACCCAGTTTGGCGAGACCCAGCTGAATGAAACCGCCAAGCGTGCATCATCCACCGCGTCAAACCAACATCGATACACGCCTAGGCTGACCCAGCGGCAGCCTCTTTCGCTGCTGCGGCAAGGGCTTCTGCCTTGTCGGTGTTTTCCCAGGTAAAGCCTTCACCGTCACGGCCGAAGTGACCGCCGGAGGTGGTTGGCTTGTAGACCGGTCGACGCAACTGAAGATGCTCAATGATGCCACTGGGAGTCAGCGGGAAGTGTTCGCGAACCAGATCGCGAAGCACCTCATCTGGCACCGTACCGGTTCCCTCTGAGTCAACATGCACGCTCACCGGCTCGCTGACACCGATTGCGTAAGCCAATTGGACTTCACAACGTTCGGCCAATCCGGCTGCAACAATGTTTTTGGCGACGTAGCGTGCCATGTAAGCAGCACTGCGGTCAACCTTTGTTGGATCCTTGCCGCTGAACGCACCACCACCGTGGCGTCCCCAGCCACCGTAGGTATCAACGATGATTTTACGTCCGGTCAGGCCACAGTCTCCATGAGGCCCGCCAACGACGAATTTACCAGTCGGGTTGATGTGGTAGGTAATGTCGCTGGTGTCCAAGTCGCTTGGCAGGCAAGGTGCGATGACGTTCTCGATAATGAACTGACGGATCTCGTCGTTGGTCACATCTTCGTCGTGCTGAGCACTGACAACAACGGTATCAATGCGAACAGGCTTGTTGCCAACGTATTCGACGGTCACTTGGCTTTTATTATCCGGACGCAACCAAGGCACTTCTTTATTGAAGCGAGCTTCGGTGATGCGATTGATAATGCGATGCGAAAGTGCAATCGGCAATGGCATCAACTCGGGGGTTTCAGTACAGGCATAACCGAACATCAAGCCCTGGTCGCCCGCACCAACATCCTTACCGGCGTCGGAGTCCGAATCGACTCCCTGCGCAATGTCAGGACTCTGTGTGTCCAGAGATACCATGACCGCACAGGTGTCGCCACAGATCCCCATGTGATCGTCGGTGTAACCGACTTCGTTGATGGTTTGACGAACAACGTCGGAGTAGTTGACCTTGGCTTGCGTGGAAATCTCACCCGCGATCACGGCCAGACCAGTGGTCACCATGGTCTCGCAGGCGACACGACTATTGGGGTCTTGCTCAAACAACGCATCGAGGATGGCATCGGAAATACGATCAGCCAACTTGTCGGGATGCCCCATGCTGACAGATTCGCTAGTAAACAAAAAACGAGCTTCGCTCACAGGTAAGTCTCCGTGGTTGGTTTCCGAGGTAAGTTCGGGCAAGCTAAATTCTGGTAGGTCAAACTCGTCCATCAAAGGTACAATTAGCAAGGCATAACGTAAATTGCTCAGGCCTCGCTGAAAAGCACCAGCACCTTCAAAATCCCATTGTGGCCCACAACTCGTGACAGAACCACCCACTGACGGCCCAGATCCGCCCTCCAAGCCCGAATCGGCACGACTTGCCCCCCATGCGGCGAAGAAGAATCCGGCGGCCAGCGGAAATCAGGCGGCCGCCCCACAACGGCCGGCAAGGGGACCAGAAGAAGTGCCCAGCAAGCCCCAGCAGAGAACGGCGCCGCCAAACACCAGCGCCCCTGCCGCCAACGTGAATCCCTTCCCAGCTGGCCAGGCCGCACGACAGCCAACGCTTCAAACGCCGCATCGGCAGTGGCCCGCCATGGTGCTTTCAGGCAGTTTTCACCTGATCGTTTTGATCCTGTTGCTGTGGACCGTCGCCAAAACCACCAAAGGAACCGGCGGCGCTCCAGACCGGCCGATCGGGATTGCGGTGGTCCATCGGCTGCCCGACCGCGACGTCTACCAAGAAGCACAGACCGCCCAGCAACAACAAACTCAGCAAGAGCAACAGGCTTTGCAACAAGCCACCATGGCCGCCGCCGCACCACCGGCAGGCAATCATGACGCCCTCGACTTAGACGGAATCCTGGCGGCCATCGAAGCCACTCCCGCCCCAGTTGGCGGCAGCGGCATCGCTGGCGACGCAGCGATCGGCAGCGGGGACCTGGGCAGTTCGCAAACCGAACAATCTCTCCCCAGCACACCAACCGGCACCGCTGAACTGTTCGGGGTCAGCGGCAGTGGACGGCGCTACGTTTATGTGATGGATCGCAGCGATAGCATGAACGGACTAAGCGGATTGCCACTGCGCAGCGCCAAACGCGAACTGACGCGCAGCCTGAATTCGTTAACCGAAAAACAACAGTTCCAAATCATCTTTTACAACGATACCGCCAGCCCCTTTCCCACGTCCTCAGGCATCACGCAAATGATTGATGGCCAAAGCGACGAACTGAAAGCTGCCGAACGTTACATCGAATCAATGAAAGCCTTCGGCGGCACAAAGCACAAAACCGCCCTGCTGATGGCACTGCGAATGCGGCCCGATGTGATCTTTTTCCTGACCGATGCCACCATGCCTCGCTTAAGCAGCAGCGAACTGCGCGACGTTCAGATGCGAGCGGATTCGGCCGGAACAACGATCCACTCCATCGAGTTCGGCAGCCAAAGCAGCGGCGCAGCCAATAGCTTCCTGCGCGAACTGGCCGCCATGAACGGTGGTCAATACCAGTACGTCGACGTGCGAACGCTGAACAGCTTCCTCAAAAAGCCCCAGTGATTCGCAAACCTCAGCAACTTGCAAAACTCAGCAACTTGCTGCGATGTCCGATCGACCCAAGACAGACCAAACACATTCAACCAGCGCCGATCACGTGAGCTCAACCACGCCTCTCTCCTCTGCTGTGCTGTTGCTTAGCACGCTGGCCATTGCGCTGCCGACAACGTGGCCGGTCACGCAAATGCAGGCCCAAGAACCAACCGCGCCATCGGCCGCGCACCAACTGTTCTTGGCCCCCTCTGCGACTGCCCAGCAAACGCCGCGGAACCAACGCTGGTTTCCAATTCCCGTCAACAGCATTCGGGGACAGATCCTCGAATTAAACGACAAGCAAGCCAAGATCCAAGTCCCCGGCAAAGTGCAAGTCGACACCTATGCCGCCAATCGAGTCATCCATGTGCGTCTGGCCAACACACCCGACGATCAGATCAAGGCGTTAGCTCTGTATGATCAACGACAGTTCTCCGCTGCCCTGCCCGCCATCGTCAAGGCGGTCAGCGAACCGCAAAACGGACAGCGTGCTCCTGTGTGGCGTCAACAGTGGCTTTCCATGCTTGCCGCACGCGCTGCGATGCAAAGCAATCGCGGTTCAGTGGCGATCGAATTGGTCCGGCAATTAGACCAGCGCCCGCTGCCAGCGATGACACTTGGCTTACTGCCCATTGTCTGGGACTGGTCGGACACATCGGCATTGGTGCAACCTGCGGTCAAAGCTGCCGGCAGTGACTCCCTGGCGGTCAAACTGGTTGCCGCCAGCTGGCTAATGCGTTCTCAGGACTATCGCGACGCGGCCAAATCTGCCTTGCAGCGACTGGCCGCACAGACTCAGCGACCAACGATTGCCACGCTGGCCAAGCAATTGTTGTGGCAACTGAAAACTCCCGTGCAGATCCAAAGTGACTTTGAAAGCTGGGAAACAGAGGTCGAAGCGTTGCCGATGCCTCTCCAGACGGGACCGATGATTGGATTGGCAACCACCCTGCGTCGCATGGGGCAAAACGAAGCCTCACAGCGTTGGTCCAAGGCGTTGGAGCTGGCTGCACCGACTCCCTATCCAGTGCCCAAGCCAACGCAGCCCATCCCCTGAGCGCCAAGAACTGCCGCTGCGATCGAGCAAATCACCAGCATGCACCGAGTGCGTGAAGACACAACACCCGATCAACCCGCCTCACGGTGTGGCTTACTGAGCCAACAACTGAACCGCATCCAGGTGAATCAGGCCCTTGGTTTCAGCACTTTGAATCAGCACCTGCACGGATTGCCCTTTAGCGACGTTCACGATGGTAACGGGAACGAATTCGCCATCCTGGGTGCCCTGGTAATTGATCCGCTGGGTCACGTCTTGATCACCACAGATCACTTGAACCGGGGCACTGGTCGATCGATTATCGAACGGAGCACTGCGAACGCCAACTTGGTAACGCCCCGGTTGATCAACCTTGATGCTGTACTTTGCCGATGCACCACTGTTCGGTGACGCATAACGATAGCTGTACCCGATGTACTTGCCACCCGTTCGACCAGCAGACCACTTGCCTGCCGTCTGGGCATTGCGATCGTCAACCACGATCCCTTTCATTTTCGCGGGATCGCGGCCGGTAAATGGGCCATAGGCTGGTGCCTCGGGAAGCGCTCCGGGATCAATGCTGATCGGGGCTCCCGGCTTGGCTCGTCGAGCCTTGCCAGGTAAACGCAGCAGTTCCTTGAGCTCATCGAGGTGCTTTTCATAGACCTCGCGTGGCGAACAGTCATGCTGGACACACAAGGACGCCGCCTTGCCAACCACTTCACCCATCATGCCGCACGTCTTCATCACTCGCACGGTGCCCAAGGCTTGGTGGGTCACGCTAATGTTTCGGCCGGCCATGAAGAGGTTGTCTATGTTTCGGCTATAGAAACAGCGATACGGCACGGGATACCCGAACGTTCGATCAACCCGATTATCATGCACCGCCTTGCTGATGAAGGGGTTGTCTGGATAGGACTTGGCATACTGTTCTTTGGGATAGTGCAAATCGATTGACCAAGTACTGGGAACGAAGCCATCGGGAAACTGCCGCTTGGCGACGACGTCCTCCTGCGTCAAAACCACATCACCAAGCAAGCGATTGCTTTCACGCGGCCCACCCACGTAAGCCACCCAAGTCAGCCAGGCATTCCGGTGATCGGCGGCTCCGTCCCTGTTTTTCATCGCATTGAAAGCACCGAAGACGGCGCGGAGGTTCCAATCGCGAATCCCCTCGGCATCGCCGACGGCGTCTTTATCAAAACCACTTTCCCAGAACCACTGCCCATGATGATCACGGGGGTAGGGAAAATCTTGCATCTTCAAATCCAACGCCCAAGGCGTCTGAGGGAACGCTTGTGCGGTTTTCGCTTCATCCCAGGCCCACATATTGCTCATGCCCATGCGTCCATCTTCAGCCATCTCACGATCGGCATCAACAAAGACCCCCAGCCAACCGTGACCAGTGCAATCAACGAATCGATCTCCCGCCACTCGCACCACTTCTCCAGTCTTGGTATTGAGCATGTCAACGGACTGGATGTGCTGATCCTTGATGATCGCGTCAAAAGCGTGCTGGTTCAGGAAAAGATCAATGTTGTCCTCAGCGCGGACAATCTGTTCTTTCAGCGAATCGCCGAACTCTTCATAGGTGCCAGGAGACTTGGTCGCCCGGTCGGCAAATTCCTCAATGATTTCGCCGATGCGAGAGTACTCACCTCGGCGAATGTTCCCCTTGGCCCACACGCGAACTTCGCTCGATCCGTTGCCGCCCAGCACGCCACGATCTTGAATCAAGGCGACCTTGCAGCCCATGCGTGCGGCGCTGATCGCCGACCCCATCCCAGCGTAACCGCCACCGACAACCACCACGTCATACGGACCGACCTGCCGCGTTTCGGCGGGCAAGTTCAACTGTTTGCGACGCCACGATGACATCACTCCGCCAGGCTGAGGAGGCTGTACATCGAGATCTTGCGTGAAATAAATGCAATCACAACGACCATTGAAGCCCGTCAGATCCTTCAATCGCAATTCGACTTTGCCGGGATCCAATTGAACTTCACCACCATCATGCCAGGCCCAACGCTTGTGCTGTGTTCCAAAGGTGACGGGCAAAAGATCGCCATCAATGGAGAGCTGAAAACTGCCTGGATGCCCACTCGCATCCCAGCGTGCGACCCAGTCAAACGTTCGCACCCAGACTCGGTAAACGCCCTTGGCGGGAACATCGATTTGCGTGACCGCATCGCCCACCGGCTTCCCCAAACCATGAGCCAACAAGTAAGGCGAACCCATCTGCTGGATGAACTGAGTGTCCAGTTTCCAGCCACCGAGATCGGCAAAGCTCTCCGCTTCAACAAAGATTTGCTTGCCTTGATTCTCCTGTGCAACGGCCCCGGACGGTGAAAATCCGGTCGTGAACAACAGCATCAAACCAGCCAGCAGGGAGGCTTTCAACAACTGAAAAAAACAGCTCATAGGGGATGACCTTACGAATCAAGAGAGCAATTGGGGTGCAAGCAAGTGCCTGCCAGGGGTTTGAACGGGCAGCTGAAAACAGCAGCTTGTATCGGTGGCTTGAAACAGCCAGGGGCGGGAGAGCGACTAGTTTAGCCCAACTTTTTGCCTCAACCAGCCTCAGGGCAACAGAAGTCACGCGGGCAGCGACGAAGTGCGTGGCCGCCCAGCCTAGCGGGCCGGATCGCTGTGGGGACAACCAAAAGCGTTCTGGAAACAACCAGCAATGATCGCCAAAAAACGCAGAGCAGGGCTTAAAAACACCCGCCGGGCGGCACAACCACACCCGAACAGGCTAAGCCGTTGCATTTGGGGCTGAGAATTCAAGAACTTTTAGCTAGACTTTCCAGGCGTCGTTTAAGTCCACCCCTAGTCGTGTGTTTGCCCTCATTATGGCCAACGTCGAATCTTCTGCCGTCGCCTCCTCCGCACAGCCGACCATGTCTGAATCTACCCCCTCTCCCTCCAACACTCCCAAGAAGCGTGGCGTGCCTGAGGGCCTGTGGCTGAAATGCCCCGCATGTGGTGCGAGCGTTTATAAGAAAGAAGTTGAGCAGCGGCTGAACGTGTGCCCGAAGTGCGAACACCACTTCTATGTTTCGGCGCCCGATCGCATCAATCAGGTGATCGACGAGGGGACCTTCGAGCCAATGAACGAGCAATTACGCTCGACCGATCCACTGGAGTTCTCCGATCGCAAACGCTACGTCGAACGGTTGGTGGGTGAACAGAAACGCACCGGGCTAACCGATGCCGTGGTCACCGGCGTGGGAATGGTTCGCGCCCGCCGCGTCTCGATTGCTGTGACCGACAGTGCCTTCATCATGGGCAGCATGGGATCGGTCGTCGGTGAACGTTTGACCCGTCTGATCGAACATTCCACCAAACAGAACCTGCCTTTGATTATCATCAGTGCTAGCGGTGGCGGAGCTCGCATGCATGAAGGCATCCTGTCCCTGATGCAGATGGCCAAGGTAAGTGCAGCATTGGCTCGGTACGACAAAGCTGGCGGACTATTCATCAGCGTGTTGACCAACCCGACGATGGGTGGAGTGGCAGCCAGTTTTGCCTCACTGGGCGACCTCTGCTTCGCTGAACCCAAGGCATTGATTGGTTTTGCTGGTCCACGAACGATTAAAGCGACGATCGGCATTGAACTTCCCGAAGGTTTCCAGACCAGCGAGTTCTTTTTGGAGCATGGCTTCATCGACCGCATTGTGGAACGAAAGAATCTAAAGACCGAGATTGCTCGGGCAATCGATTACTGCGGAAAATAGAGACACGATGGGCCTTCTTGATTCATTTAAATCAATGCTGGGCGGCAAGTCATCCGGCAAGTCATCCGGCAAGTCATCCGGCAAGTCATCCGGCAAGTCATCCGGCAAGTCATCCGGCAGGGCAATCGACCTGGAAGGACGCTTCCAGCTTGAACGAACCGCCGTCACCGGTACGATGGCCAAGTTCTTTGCCGCCAAGGATTCTAACAACGACAATCAAGTCGTAGGCGTCAAAGTGCTGGACCCCGAAAAGGTTGAAGCGTTTGAAGGACGCTTTAAACAATTCAAAAAGCCGAGCGAAGGCCAGATCGCTCTGGGAATGCACCACCCCAACGTCGTCGAAACCTACGAAGTGGGTGTCTCAACGAAGGGCTTCCCCGTGATCATCATGGAGTTCGTCCGCGGCCCTGTGCTGCAAAACGTGATCGTAAAAAAGCAAGAACAGCACCTTGCTGGCAAGCGACTGAAGCTGATCAAATCGATGGCCGAAGCACTCAAGTACGTGCATCAGCAAGAGTTCATTCACCGTGATATCTGCCCGCGCAACTTTATCCTGCTGCCCGGCTCAGAAGACATCAAACTGATCGACTTTGGCTTAACCGTTCCGGCCGAACCACCTTATATGGCCCCGGGCAATCGAACGGGAACACCGCTTTACATGTCACCGGAGGTCGTTCGTCGCCGCCCCACCGATAAACGCGTCGACATCTTCTCGCTGGGCGTGACGTTCTACTGTATGATTGGCTACAAGCACCCTTGGCAAGGCGATGACGTGACCGGCCGAGCAGCCTTGAATCACGACACTCGCGAGCCGAAGGAACTGACAGACACCTGTCCAAATGTAAACCCTGCGTTGGCACGAATCATCATGAAGATGATCGAACCGCAAGCAGACGACCGCACCAGATCAATCACCGACTTCCTTGATAGCTATCGCCGTATCAAAGAAATCTATCAAGATGATGCCCCCAGCCCCGTCGCAGGCTAAACGTCGCAGGCATCGTGTTGCCGAAACGCAACCGACCGCGAAGCGCAGCTGCCGACCTGCCACTAACAACTAACTCGCTTTCGGGGAACGCCCGGCATGTGTGCTCAGATCATTCGTCAGGGTCAAACATCGGCTGACCAGCGCACCAACCAAGCTTCCTCTGCCAGCGAACAGGACTTGCATTCAATAGACAAACCGCAACCTCACTCGGGCTGGACCATCGACGATGCTGCTGAAGAGTACGGCATCAACCGCTGGGGCGCGCCCTACTTCTCGATCTCCCCCGAGGGCTCGATCCTGGTTCGCCCCACTCAAGCCGGTCCAGAAATTGACCTGAATCGCTTGGTGGATCGGCTTTGTGATCGCGGTCTGGAACTGCCGATCCTGATCCGTTTTAACGATATCCTGCGTGATCGACTGAACGCGCTCAATCAGTGCTTTCAACAAGCGATCCGTGAAGAGCGATACGACAATCGGTATCAGTGCGTCTTTCCAATCAAAGTCAACCAGCAACGGGAAGTCATCCAGCAGGTCTTGGACGAAAGTCGCAAACTGGGATTTGGCGTTGAAGCAGGCAGCAAACCAGAACTGCTAGCAGCGATTGCGATGAGCGACCCCACGCTGCCCATCATTTGCAATGGCTTTAAAGATGAAGAATTCATTCGCCTAGCAATGATGGCCCAAAAACTGGGACGGACAGTTTTCCCCGTCGTCGAAAAGGCAAGCGAACTGGACTTGATCTTCCGCGTTGCCAAAGAAGTTGGCGTTCGGCCGCGGCTTGGCATCCGCGTCAAACTAGCCACCCGTGGCAGCGGCCGCTGGGAAGCCAGTGGCGGCTATCGCAGCAAATTCGGCCTGACGGTCGCCCAAGTGTTGCACGCGCTGGATCGTATGATTGAGCAGGGCTATGCAGACTGCTTCGAAATCTTGCACTTTCACCTGGGCAGCCAAATCAGCGACATTCGCCAAGTCAAAACGGCGATCACCGAAGCCTCACGAATCTACGTCGACCTCAAACGGCGCGGCGCCAAGATGGGCTACCTGGATGTCGGTGGCGGCCTGGGGGTCGACTACACTGGGACGCATTCCGACAGCGAATCCAGCATGAACTACAGCACGCAGGAATACGCCAACGATGTGGTTTCACATGTAAAAAGGGTGTGCGATGAAGCTGGCGTCACGCACCCGATTTTGATGACCGAAACCGGCCGGGCCGTCGCCGCTCACCACAGCGTCCTTGTCCTGGACACCTTAGGCGTCTCTCAACCCGGCCTTCCCGAATTACCGACTTGGGCCAAGCCTGCCACAGCCGAATCCACAGCAGACGCCAGCAATCTCCTGCCCAGCGGCCCCCCAGAAAACTACGAACAACCCGTGAAAACGCTCTGGGAAAGCTACCGCAACTTGACTCCCGCCAATCACATGGAAACCTTCCATGATGCAGAAGTCGCTCTCGACATGTGCATCCATTTATTCGGTGGCGGCTACTTGCCACTAGAACAGCGAGTCGATGCTGAAAACCTATTTTTTGCCGTTTGCCAGCGTGTTAGAGAGATTGCCAAAGACAAAGGGGACGGCACGATCCCCGAAGAGCTTGCGCACCTAGACCGCATGCTATCGGACATCTACTTTGTCAACTTCTCACTGTTCCAATCACTGCCAGATGCCTGGGCAATCGACCAAATTTTCCCCATCATGCCGACTCGGCGTTTAACCGAAGAACCGACACGCAATGCAGTGCTAGGAGACATCACTTGCGACAGCGACGGGAAAGTGGACTCATTCATCTGTGGAGAAGGTCGCAACGACACCTTACGAGTCCATCCGCTGCGTGAACAGGAACGTTACACGCTGGCTGTCTTTCTGGTTGGTGCCTACCAAGAAATCCTGGGCGATCTGCATAACTTATTTGGCGACACACATGCTGTGCACGTGCAGTGCCACGATGATGCGTTGAAAATCTGCTCGATCGTCAAGGGTGACACGGTGTCCGAAGTGCTCAGCTATGTGCAATACGAGGACCGCGAGCTACTGGATCGGATTGGCCAAAACATCGAAGACGCGATCGACAGCGAACGAATTGATCAGCAGCAAGCCGGGCGAATGGCCAAGGCTTTTGAAGCAGCGTTGGCAGGGTACACGTACCTTTCGCCGATCGTTGATCGCACGCCCTTGGAATCGATCAAACTGGATTGACCAAGATTTTTTCTGAATCGCCGGCAACGACTTTCGCGCGTACTAAGTCGCCAGGTTGTGCGGCAACCGCTGACTCGGCGGTCCACTCTGCAGGTGCATAGCGGCAACTCGTCCCGCGCACCAAGGTGTCACCTGACGTCTCAGGATCACCAAGCTGCACTAGGGTTTTGCTGGATTCGACGAGCACCTGAACTTCACTGCCGACCAGGGACTTGAAGTAGTCTTGCCGGAGTTCGCTTTCCAGCTCGGTCAACCGATGCACGCGTTGGCTTTTGACATCACCGGGGATCTGATCCTTCATTTCGGCAGCCGGCGTGCCGCGACGGGCGCTAAAGGGAAAGGCATGGATCTTTGAGAAACCCGCTTCGCGACAAGTCTCCAGGGTCTGCTGAAACTCCTCTTCCGTTTCACCGGGAAAACCAGCAATGATGTCCGTTGTGATCGCTGGATTTTCCACCGAATCACGCAGCAAGCGACAGCGATCGAGAAACATTCGCGTGCCCCAGCGTCGTCGCATCCGTCGCAAGACAGAATCACTGCCAGCTTGCAAGCACAGGTGAACGTGGGGCACGATTCGTTCTGGAAATTCGTTCATCGCGGCGATCAAGCTGCGTGTGACTTCAGTGGCTTCAATGCTGGACAGTCGAATGCGAAAGTCTCCGGGTAGCCGGCACAGCTCCGTGACTAAGTGGGACAGGCGTGTCCATTCCTCACGTGGCTTGTTTCGGTTCCAATCGACTCCGTAGTGCCCCAGGTGAATGCCAGTCAACACAACTTCGCGATGCCCAGCG
This sequence comes from Stieleria bergensis, assembly GCA_007745635.1. Classification (GTDB taxonomy): domain Bacteria; phylum Planctomycetota; class Planctomycetia; order Pirellulales; family Pirellulaceae; genus Stieleria; species Stieleria bergensis. The sequence continues at coordinate 392,460 of CP036272.1, read as the reverse complement.
TCTGTTAGTCGACTGACTTCATCGATAATATGCTGCATCGGTCGCGACGTCAGATCGGGTCGCACATGGGGGATGATGCAGTAACTGCAACGCAGCAAGCAACCGTCCTGAACCTTGACGTAAGCGCGATGCCGACCAGAGAAGCCGTCCAATCCTGTCGGAACATCCACGACACCGAATCGAGACATCAAGTCGGGAAGCTCGCGTTTGTCGGTCACCACTTCAGCGACCCCGGGCAGGGCGGCGACCTCCTCGGGTGCTCGCGTGGCATAACATCCCATCACGACGATTCTGGCGTCGGGGTTTTCACGAGCCATGCGGCGAATGACTTGCCGGCTTTTAGCGTCGCCCTGATTGGTGACGGTGCAGGTGTTGACCAAGCACACATCCGCAGACTCGCTGTCGGCGGCGTCTTGAAAACCGACGCGCTGCAATCCCTGGCGAACCAGTTCTGTTTCGTACTGGTTGACTTTACAGCCCAGGGTGGTGACTTTTAACTTTGCCGACATAGTACGATAAGAGAACTCTAAAGGCGTTATTCGACCGGTTCGATCGTCGCACTCATGCTGCCTTTGCAGCGAGGGATCAGATCGTCTTTACCGAACGCGTGAATCTGGTCCCGCTTGAGCTCGGCATGCTCCATCGTGGTCGTCATGCAAATGGCCCGGCCGCGTTTATCAACTTCATCGGCAATCAGCAGCCCTTTCTCCCAGGGATAGCGAAACAGCTTCTGCATCATCATCACCACGTACTCATAGGTATGGTGTGAATCATCCCACAGAATCACGTGGTAGCGAGGCTGTTTTTTGGGTTTCTTCTTCCCAGACTGAGCTTGTTTCTGCTGACGATCAGCCGGTTCGGCGACGGCGATTTGGTCGAAATCTACTGAAAACGGATCGTGAGACATGGCCGGAACGAACAAACAAAAGAGTAGGCAACACAGGAAATGAATACAATCGCTCAGCGAATGATAAGCCGACATTTCGCACTGGGATGGGGCCCCAGTGGGCCGATCTCCAGTTTTTAGGGCACAACGGAACCATGGAGGATACGTTTCGTCGTCAAGCCGGTGCAGAACCGCCTGAGACGGACCAACCACCAAGCGATTGGCTGCACATCTTAGCAAAAACCGCCCCCAACAGGACTGGTCGTGCCAACCCGGATTGGACATGATGCAGTCCGGCAGGATGCTGCGTAGTCGAAACCGGGAAACAGGTGATCGCTTGGCGGGCCGAGCCCACTGTCACTTTCATGCGAGGCAGCTTATTTTAGCGCCCTCGCCTCAGCAGGTGAGCGCAGAAATCGGCGATTTTTTCGTAATTCGACAGTGTAATCTTCGCCCCCACGCACGGCGATTGCCACGCCGAACCGAGATTCAACATTTTTGGCGCGGTTGTTTCAACCTGATCGCCCCAACACCCTTTACCACCAGGACTGAACCGGTGAACTCGAATTCATCCACTGGCTCCCCCTCCAACGTTCAAGATCTTGACGCTCTGGTTCAGGTTCTGCACCAGCAACGCGCGACAATGCTGGACGACTTGGTCCAGTGGCTGAAGATTCCCAGCATCAGTAGCGACAGCAGCAAACTGGCCGAAGTTCAGGCGGGCTGCCAATGGGTCACGGACAAGCTGCGAAACGCCGGACTTGATGTCAACGTGATCCAAACTCAGCGACACCCCATCGTGATCGCTCACACGCCGCCCGTCCCTGGGGCTCCTGTCGTGCTGGTTTATGGCCACTACGACGTGCAGCCTGTCGAGCCACTGGAAGACTGGATCAGTGGCCCCTTTGAGCCGACCGAACGAGACGGCAACCTGTACGCTCGCGGTGCCACGGATGACAAGGGACAAGTCCTGACACACGTGCAAAGCGTCTGCCAGTGGCTAGCAAGCGGCCAGACACTGCCCTTGCAAATCAAATTCATCATCGAAGGTGAAGAAGAGGTCGGCAGCGAAAGCCTCGAACAGATGCTACCGGATCTTGCCGAGCAACTGGCTTGTGATTGCGTGGTGATCAGCGACAGCAGCCAGTACGCCGACGGCCAACCGGCGATCACCTATGGCTTGCGTGGCATTGCCACGTTTGAGTTAGCCGTCAGCGGGCCCAACCAAGACTTACACAGTGGCTCATTCGGCGGCGCCGTCATGAACCCCGCAATCGCCTTGTGCAAGATGCTTGCCGGATTGGTGGATGACCAGGGCGTGATCCAGATCCCCGGATACTATGATGACGTTCAACCGCTAAGCGACCAGCAACGCCAGCAGTGGAACGACCTGCCAAATGACGACGCCTCCTTCGCTGCGGTGATCGGTGTGGACGAACTGTTTGGCGAAACGGGCTACAGCACCGACGAACGACGCTGGGCGCGTCCCACATTCGACATCAATGGCATCACCTCTGGGCACCAAGGCGAAGGCGTCAAGACAATCATTCCCGCAGTGGCCTCTGCCAAACTGAGCTTCCGCTTGGTTCCCAACCAGTGCCCCAAAGCACTCTCTGCCGCGCTGCGACAACGCCTCGGCGAACTCGCACCAAAGGGCGTTCGTTGGGAATTGGAAGACGACCATGGTGCCCCTGGCATGCTGGCCGACATCGAGACTCCCTTTGCCAGAGCTGCATCGAGCGCGATCGAAGCGGCCTTCGACACCGCCCCGGTGCTGATCCGCGAAGGCGGCTCGATCCCGATCGTCGCTCGCTTTCAGCAAGTCCTGGATTGTGACTGCTTATTGCTTGGCTGGGGCTTGTCCGACGACAATACCCATAGCCCTAACGAAAAATTCCGCATCGCCGACTATTATCGCGGCATTGAAGCCTCCGCTCGACTTTGGCACCAAATTGCTGCCGAGCACCAACAAGGCTAAGCCTCGCCGAGGCTGACCAAACATCGCTTACACTCCTCTCTAGACACAACCTCAACACCGCGTGTTGACCACTTACCATGCTTGATCGAAAATTCATTCTGCAGAACATTGAACTTGTCGCTGACAATTGCGAACGGCGCGGCGTCTCCTGTGACGTCTCGCAGATTTCCCAACTGGAAACGCAGCGACTCGAAAAGCTGCAACTGGCTCAAGAACTCAACCGTCAAGCCAATGAAATCAGCAAGCAGATTCCCAAAGCGAGCGACGCTGAAGAACGCAACGCCCTGATCGAAAAGGGTCGCCAACTGCGTCAAGAAAAAGACGACGCGCAAAAGACCTGCGACGAGCTCGACCAGACGATCCTAGAAATCCAAACCCTGATCCCCAACCTCACGCACGCTGACGCACCAACCGGCGGCGAAGATAATGCCAAAGAACTTGGCTTCGGCAAGACCGCAAAACCCGGATTTGATTTTCAGCCACTGGATCACTTGCAACTTGGTGAAAAGCACGACCTGTTTGACTTTGAAGGCGGTGCACGTGTAGCGGGTGCAGGATTCTACTTCCTGAGAAATGCTGCGGTCCGTTTAGACCTCGCTCTCCAACAGTTCGCGATCAACTTTCTTTGCGAACGAGGCTTCACCCCTGTTGCCACCCCAGACGTGGCACTCACAGAGGTCCTAAAAGGGACAGGATTCAACCCACGTGGCCCAGAAACACAAATCTACAGCATTGAAAACACGGAACTGAACTTAGTTGCCACCGCCGAGATCACGCTCGGTGGCATGATGAGCGGTCAAACCGTCTCGGCCAGCGAATTGCCAATCAAGGTCTGCGGCCTGAGCCACTGCTTCCGCACCGAAGCCGGAGCGGCGGGACGCGCCTCAAAAGGCCTGTATCGCGTTCACCAGTTCACCAAAGTCGAAATGTTCGCCTTCACGCTGCCCGACCAGAGCGCCGCGATTCACGAAGAAATGCGAAGCCTGGAATGCGAACTCTTCGATGCACTGGAAATCCCTTACCGCGTCGTCGACACGGCTAGCGGCGATCTAGGCGGTCCAGCCTACCGCAAATATGACCTCGAAGCCTGGATGCCAGGGCGCGGCGAAGGCGGTCAATGGGGCGAAGTCACCAGCACCAGCAATTGCACCGACTACCAAGCGCGCCGCCTGAATGTTCGCTACAAGATCGACGGCGAAAAAGGGACGCACTTCCTGCACACATTAAATGGAACGGCGGTTGCCACGGGTCGCGCAATGATTGCCATCCTTGAAAACCACCAACGTGCTGACGGCACGATCAGCGTCCCTCAAGTGCTGCGTCCCTTCGTCGGCAGCGACACCATCGGCGGCTAGTATTCCTCAAGCCCCGAGACGGGCAAGGCGCAACCGGCCTGACGCTGCAGTGTCGATGACACAAACAAGAAAGCCCGCCACCTGGACTCAGGTGACGGGCTTTCATTGATTCTGCATGGCGAACGCTCGCTTGGCGTTCGCGGCTTTCGATCGGATCAGGCTATGACTTCGAACCGCCGAAGAACTTGATCCACTTGCTTTCGCCGCCCTTCTTGGCTTCCTCGCCGGCTTCTTCTGGCGGTGGAGCTGAGATCTTGTCGGCTAGATCAACATAAGCTTGCGTGAGCGGAGCACGTGGTGCCTGCTTGATCAACGGAACGCCATTATTACGAACCTCGACCATCGTTCGATAGTCATTCGGCAACAGTGCAAAGACCTCTCGGCCGATGGTTTCTTTCGCCTTCTTGAGGCTGATTTGGCCGGACTCTAGTCCAGCGCGGTTGACGACGATGTTGACTTTGTCTTGCAGGCCTTCGTACTCTTCGAAGTTCATCATCAATCGGACGACGTTTCGCAAGCATGGCAAATCCAGTTGGGTGACCAAGAGGATTCGAGTCGCCATATCGATGGCCGCCATGTCGACAGCGCTGTAGTACTTGGAAACATCGATCACCAGGTGAGTGAACGAGGCTTTCATTAGCCCCACGACCTTGCGTAGCGACCCTTCGTCAACCATTGAAGTGTCTTGCAGTTCGACCGGTCTGGGCAGCAGATACAAACCGCTGCTGTGCTTGGTCAATGATTGCTTGAGCAATTGGATGTCAAGCCGACTGATGTTTTGCACCATATCGGCGAGCGTGTAATCTGGAATGGCATCCAAGAACACATCAGCATCACCCAGGGCCAGATCCAAGTCGATCAGTGCCACGGTATTCCCTGGCCTTGAGGCAAGAATGCAGCCAAGATTGACCGCTGCACTGGTCGTGCCCACGCCCCCAGTGGCTCCAAGACAGGCAATGACTTCGCAGCCTCGCGCGGCACCCTCTCCGCCACCAAACTTTTGGCTGGCAACCCGACTGATTGTGGCCGTCAGGTCTTCGGCGGAAAGTGGCAAGGTTAGGAACTCTCTGGCTCCAGCTCTCATCGCCTGCAAAATCAGATGCCCATCTGTGCTTTCGCTGGCGGCAAGAATGACTGCGTCGGGACACAGTGACACACAACGCTCGATCAGTCGCGTGGCTTTATCAAAATCACTATCCAATGTGATCACGGCCACGTCGGGAGTGGTCTGTTCCATGATTTCTGGAAAGAACTCATAGCGGGAACAGTCCGCTTCCAACCAAACCGAATCCAGGCTAAGCAGTTTTGATTTCAGTTCTGAGCGACTATCGTCATCAGGGTCTACCAATGTCAATCGAAGGACATTTGTCATGGTGTGATCATCCAGTCAAACATTGTCTTGTGATACCCCTGTAAACCATGGATGCCGCACACGACTGCCCATCATCGTGTGCGGCTTACTTTGCGACCTTTTGCAGGCTACGGCGTCTCTGGAGTGACGATTGTGACCCCTTTTCCAACCACGGTTGGCTCGCTGCTAGGAACCACGGCACCGGCTGGAATCCGCTCGGCTCCAGCTTTGGGACCCTGGTTCATCAAGCTACCGCGTGGCATATCAGCACCGTGCTGCATCACGTTCTCGTGCAACTGCTGCGTTCCAGCTGAAGGGTACAAACCGTTCTCGATGGAGCAGCCATCGCCACCCAATAACGTTGGAACTTCGATGTGACCGTTCCAGTACATGTCCTTGTCGTTCGGGTTAGTAGAGTGCAACCCGGGAGCTCCGATTGGAACTTGATGAGGATCCATCGCGTCAACCAATTCAGGCGTCACGGTGATCAACAGTTCCAAGTCATTGCGACGTTCGCGAACGCGACGGAACAAAGCACCCATCACAGGCAGTTCACCGAAGAACGGTGTCATCCGCTGCTCAGCCTCGGTTCGGCTCTGCAACAAACCAGCAATCGCGAAGGTTTGACCAGCTTGCAGCTCCACGGCGGTGTCAACATAACGGCTAACGAAAGCGGTAACGTTGATGTTGTTAGCAACGATCGAACGAGCTTCATCTGGCTCGGTGACTTCGGGGCGAACTTCCAAACGCACTCGGCCAGGCCCAATGACGAAGGGTAGGAAGTCGACGGATGTACCATATTCTTGGTACTCTACCTGCACGTTACCATTGCCCGATGGAACGATGTAAGGTACCGAACCACCAACAATGAATCGTGCTGGACGACCATGGGTGGCAACAACAGTGGGTTCAGCCAGGAACTTGATCAAGTCCTGCTGACGCATCGCGCGGATTAATGCTTCGAATTCCGTACCTTGGAAAACGTTGGTCGGACTCGTGATGCCAGAAGGCAAGCTTTCAAGTAAGGTCGAGCCGCTCTGCCACGTCATATCGATGCCCAGTTCACGAAGTTTCGTGCGTGAAACTTCCATGATTCGTGTGTGCAGCAGAACCTGTTGGACGCCAACAACGCGAATGTTGTTGACAACGGTTGGATAGAATCGCTCGACAATTGCGATCGCCAAGTCAACGTCATCGGCACTGGTGACGTAACCATTGACAACCGCGGACGAGTTGATTGGTGTGACCTTCAAAGCCGCATAAGGAAGCTGGGAAACCAGAATCCCTTCGACTTCACGAGCGTCTGCAATCACGGTGACATCAACGGTGTACTGATTGTCTTCAGTATCCCAAAGGTTGATCTGCGTGGTTCCAGGAATTTTGGCGAACACCTGAAGTTCGTTCTGAGAAATTGGGTTGGCACCCAGGATTTCCTCATTGTGAACCTGGAATCGCGGAATGGGATTTTCCAGCTTCAAAATGGTGCTGGACTTGACCAGCAATTCCATGCTTTCTAGAGGCTGGGTGATGGTTCGTTGTGCAGCTGTAGCACTGGCAGCAACCATCTGCTGTTGATTAGAACCTGGATTCTGAGCAGTCGCGAAAGCAGCCAAACTGGCTACCATCACGCATGCCGCGAATCGGAGGGCGGCGGGGCGAACCGCGGTACATAACATTTCCATCGCAGGGCATCCTTGCGGAACAAACTTTCGAACGGGTGCCGAAATTCCTCTTGGTATCAAACGCGATGCCAAAAGTATTTGTTCTTTGCGAGTAACGTTGGTAAGTAAGAGTTTTCCTTTTGCGTCTCATTCAACCTCAATCGCCAAACAGATCCGTTGTTTGACGAAAGATTTTTGAATCAGAGCAGTCACATTGTTTTCGTTGAAGCAGGCGAGTCTTTGCCTTATTTACCTTCACCAGAAGGAATAAAGAAAGGACTTTCCGCTCCTTGGATCAGTGCGTCGGTGTTGCCGGGCGCTGTTCCAGCATTTGAATCGTCTGAAGACGGTTGCGTGGACTCCGCTTCCGTCTCACCCAATTTCTGCATAGTTCCATCTTCGGCAAACTCGTAGCGTTCCACCCGACCGTTTACATACTTCTCCATCACGAACACTTTTCGCGGTGTCTCAATTGTGGCGACCGGGGCAACCGCTACTACTGGCTCCGACGTTGTTGCAGCCTCGACGGTTTGGGCAGCCCTTGCGCGTTCTTGTTGTTCTTCAATCTTGGCTAGAAATTTCTGTGCCAGTGTGCTGACTTCCTCAGCCGGCAAATCTTCCTCAACCGTCCCGGTGCTCCCCAAGACCAATTCAATGTCTCCGCTACGCTTGGCGAACTCGAAAGCCGTTTGGTCGGCTTTGCGAATCAGCAGCTGAATGTTTCGCGGTGATTTGGGACGAGGCGTCTCCTCGGTGAACTTCTTGATGCCGTCGATGCTGTAGATGCGAATCCCGCGAAGCACGTCAACAGAGAAGGTTTCCAGGAATTGATCGCCTCGCTCAAAGAATCCAGTGACCGTCACTTTTTTCCCTGGCTCCAGCAAGTTCACGGCAGCTCCGTTGCCAACCGGAAGGTTCAACACGGTGTATCCATCTGGCACCACGTCGTCCTCGACGCTGTCCATCAGTTTCACATCCACCAGGGCTTCACCAGGAAACAAAGGCATTTTCGCATAGCGGCCTTCGAAATCCTTCAAGTCAGCCGACGCCCCTTTGGGCACTTTGTCTTTTGGCCAGACTTCTAGTCTTAGCTGTTCGGCTGTGATCTTGTCTTCTGCGTTGATCGCCTTGGTGATGACCAAAATCTCAGCCGTCTCCATCTTCGGAGAGCCTGTGTTGGCCTGCATCCATTGGCCGATCCCGACAGCAGCGACCGTGCCGCAAATCCCAGCGAGTAGTAGAACGAGTGTTTTGTTTCGCATGACAGTTCTGGAGTTTCTCCAGCATCACTAAATTAGGGGAGGAGTAAAAAGCTTTGGTGCGAGGATAGCAATTACCCTCGCATTACATCGGCCTGCAAACATGAGGCTCTACAAACAGATCGGCAAATGCGGTAAAGTTTACGCAAGCTGCGCAAGCCTCCACTCGGCTCTCACTTGCTGACTCAAAAGCTGCCGAAACAGCATCGCCCCACATGACGATCGGGCTTACCAGCCCTGGTGATCGTGCCCCCCACTGGTGATTGCTCACCATGCGATCAACATGCCGTCATAAGCGAAGTATGCGATCGAACCGATTGCCATGGGAATTCCGTACGGCAAGAGGTACATGCTGGATTTTCGTTCCCGAGCGATCTTGGACAGCTCGGAAGGCTTCCGGACAGTTTTCCATTCCTGCAGGATCTTGATCCCCATTTGCAGGTGCTTACTGGGGTTGGGGCTGCGCCAGATCATCACGGCAGCCATGATGCCGCCGACAATGGCTGTGGCCGCAAAGGCCCATAATGTGATCACCGCACCAAGCCAGGCACCCACGCCGGCCAGCAGCTTCACGTCGCCAGCTCCCATGCCGCCCACGTTTCGCAGGACGAGCAACAGCATCATGCCAACGAAAGTTCCCCACAGACTCCAGCCCAGTCCAGAGATGCCTTCTTGCATCGTCCAGTGAACCCAGCCGGTCATGATGAAGGGGAATGTCAGCCAGTTAGGCACTTTCAAAATGGCACCGTCGATGACGGCAGCCACGATCAGAACAATGGTGACAAACCAGACGATCCAGTTTTCGGTAATGGCTTCAATGAGTGTTTCCATCATGTTTCCCGTGCAAAAAAATGATTAGTTGTGTGTTTGGGTGAGGGGCAGCGAGACAGAGCTGCGTTCAACGAAACCATACGTTGCACTTTGAAAGGCAAGGTGTGTTTTCGGACAGTGCCCCAATTTTTTCCCGCCACAATCGCTGATCCTGACCCGCATGAGCGCATCCTGAGAGACTTGCTCAGAGCGCATAAAAAAACTCGACGTGACCGGGACAACCCCTGAGGGTGCCCGATCAGTCGAGTACTTATTCAAGCTAACAAAAGCCGGCGATGAACTCGCCAGCCTCGCTTAGGCTTACAGAGCGGTGGTCACTGTTTCGAAGTTTTCTTCGACAGCGGTTCCGAGCTGAGTGATGGTGCCCAAGCAAACGACGATGATCAACGCCAGCATTACGGCGTACTCAACTGCGGTTGGGCCATCTTCTTCTTTCAAAAACTCAACAACGCTTTTTGCGAACTTCTTCATGGTGTTATCTCCTCGGTTGAAGGCTTTGCCTTCGCGATTTTAGTTTGGGTCGATTCAACGTGAATAGATACCCGGGACGAGAAGCAGCCATGTCTCCTTGATAGTGCCTTGAGTGGGTTGACGCAGCCGATCAATAACATCAGCTTCGATAGTTTCCGAAGGCAGCCCGACTACCCAGTTCACTTAAATGATTTGTCAACTGGGCTCGTGGCTTTGCGCCCCGCCTTTGCAAGCGGTTTGCCTTTTTCTTTGGAGGTGGCTGTCCAAGATCAAATGCTCGTTTTCCTGAGCCGATCTCGGCAGCAGGTCGTCGTGACCCGCTCTCACCAAAAAGCTATGTCAGAAAACCTACCTGTCAAAAAACTCTAGCTAAGCAAGCCACTTCGTTTAGAGAACAGGTAGCGATTCACCGGTTGTGACAATTAAACGGGACCTACAACCCTAAGGCGGGGCATGAAATGGCATTGAAACGCCACCAAAATGCTCATGCAGATGCTCAATTCGCCCTGGATGAGTTCCGCAATTCGCGTTTCAACACAACACGGCAACATGACTCCAGTTACTTGAGAGCCTTTGCAATCACCTCAGCAACATGCTGGCCAAGCTGCTGACTCCCAGCAGAGGTGTAATGGACGTTGGCTGGCCGCTGCTCTTTTTTGACTGACAAAGCAAACTCATAGAAGGGGTCGGTGGCAATCCCGCCGACATCCTTGATGACCTCTGCGGCAGCTGCGTTGTATTTCGCCGAATCACCTGGCACTCGGCCTTGGGAACCTTTGGGCACCGGGGTGGTCTCTCGCCAAATCACGATCGCTCCGGTCTGCTTTAATCTCTTGGCAATCGTTCGCAGGTTCTTCTGATACTCATCCATTGGCACCTGCTGGTGTGCCCCGTCCGCTTGAGGGTCGGCCAAGTTCTGCCCCTTTGGCCCCATGTACTTCAAGTCATGCAATCCGTGATTGAAATGAATCACATCCCACTTTCGATCTCCCAACCATTGTTCGATTTCCGCCACCCCTTTGGTTGTTGGTCCGCAGTTCGTCTTTGGGCGGAAGACATTCGCTTTCCCCTTGAGCGCATTCCTGGCAGGAATCATGTAGCCCATGGAAATGGAGTCACCAATTAGCAGAACATTGGGTAGATTGGGATCAATCTCTGGATCACTGAATGCAGGATTTGCACGTTGTGACCATGCTGAACTGGCAACGTTGAAGACCAGCATCAGAACCATGACTCGAATGACTAAAACCATCGATCGCCTCGTCGGTGAAACAGGAAACAGGCAGTGACTAATAAATTACACAGCACCTATCGTATCTTGGACGCATCGGCAAATCGAGCCTGCGAAGGAATTCGCACCACAGAAGAATACGCACGCTTTGTCTTAGACGATTCACAACTTGCAACCGACGCCAAGGCAATTCGCCACGGCATCACCGCAGCCCTCTCGCGACTTCCCCCAGGAGCCCTGTTGCAAGCCCGTGATACGCGTGCCGATGTGGGAACGACGATCCAGCTACCGTCGGAGTATGACCGACAAACAACCAACGATGTGCTGGCCGCTGCCGCTGCTCGCGTTCAGCAATCCCTACGTGTTCTCGAGGAATATGGCAAAACCATCGACGCACAGCTCGGGCAACAGTTCGAATCGCTGCGTTACCAAAGTTACTCGCTGATGCAAAACGTCCTGCTGCAAAGCCACTGCCATCAACGAGTCAGCCGCATCAATGAAGCGCGACTGTATCTGCTGATTGAGTGCCAATCAGACGAAGCCAGCACAGCAAAGCAGATCGAGCAGCTCGCTGAAAGTGGCGTGGATGTCTTTCAGCTCCGCGACAAGCAGGCCACCGATCGCGAACTGTATCGTCATGCCACTGCGGCGGCCGCAGCGACTGAGCGCACCAACACGCTATTGATCATTAACGATCGAGTGGACATCGCCGCAGCCACCAATGCCGACGGCGTTCATCTGGGACAAGACGAATTACCAGTTTCAGCAGCGCGGACGATCCTGGGCCCCGAAAAACTGATCGGCTTGTCCACCCACGACACGCAACAAGTCCAACAAGCGATAGAGCAAGGCGTCAGCTACATCGGTTGCGGCCCTACTTTTCCCAGCACCACAAAATCATTCAGCGATTTTGCGGGCACGCAGTTTCTTTCAGAGGCCGCACAACTGCTTGAGAAACAACCCGTCCCTGCCTTTGCCATCGGTGGCATTACCGAAAACAACTTGACAGACGTCCTGCAAACAGGCTTTGAACGCATTGCCGTCAGCGGCGCGATCTCCAAAAGTGACGCACCCAACGAGACCGCTAAATCTCTCTCTGCCCAACTGCACGCAGTGACCAATTGAACTCACTGTCCACTGGAAGCCAGTGATTCATGGCGCCCAAGCAAGTGTCCATCAGCAAACGCCGTGCGGGCGGCTAATCGCTCGGTCGCCAATCGACAAGATGCACTTCGACACTTCGAAACCCGTTGAAGTCATTGATCACCGGACGGTACACCAATTGCAAGGCACTCTCACAAGCATTGATCTCGTCACACCAGTCGCCGGCACCGAAAGCCACGCCACGGATCTTTTTGCCGCCCTGATCAAATCGCACGGTCAAGTGACGATCACCGGGTCCCATTCGACGAGCGGGCTCTGCCAAACTAACGTCCTGACACATTAAAGTGGGACGGGGATTCCCGGCGCCGAACGGCTCCATCGTTTCAATCTGTTGAACCGTCTTGAGGTTCAATTGAGCCAGCGGGGCTTCGGCATCGATGACAAGTTCAACCACCGAATCTGCGCTGGCAATTTGCTCGCTCACGGCCTCGCAGAAATCCTGTCGAAAGCCTTCCAGATGAGACTCTTCAATCGTCAAACCAGCCGCCGCCTTGTGGCCACCGAACCGCACCAAGCGATCCTCGCACTCCGCAAGCGCCGCGTGAATATTGATCGGGCTAGGCCCAGAGCGTCCGGAACCGACGGCAGCCTTGCCAGCGGAATCCAAAGAAATGATGATCACGGGCTTACCGTACTTATCACTTAAACGCCCCGCTACCACTCCGATCACGCCTTGGTGCCAGCCAACTCCAGCCAGCACCAGCGCTGGATCGTTTTCAATGTCGAACTGATCCTTGGCCTGCGATTGGGCCGCTTTTGTGACACTACGCTGAATGGTCTCTCGATTCTTATTCAGTTCGTTGATATAGCGAGCCAAGGCTTCGGCGCGCTCCGGCGAATCCGTCGTCAGCAATTCCACACCAAGCTGTGCCTGACCGAGTCGGCCCGAAGCATTGAGCCGTGGCGCCAAACTGAATCCAATGCTCTCGGTGTTCAATGTACCGCTGCGATCCAGTCCAGCCACTTTCATTAACTCGATCAGACCCAGCGGCGGATCTTGAGCAAGGAGCCGCAGTCCCTGCGCTACCAAAATGCGATTCTCATCAACCAGCGGAACAACGTCGGCGACCGTTCCAATGGCTGCCAGTGTCAGCGACTGCAAGAGATACCGCCGCATCGATTCGGTGACCTTCTTGGCCCCAGCAGCTTGCTGGCACAATGACCAAGCTAACTTAAAGGCCACCCCGGCGCCACATAATTCACCAAAGGGATAAGAGGTGCCCGGCAGGCGTGGGTGCACGATCGCATCCGCATCGGGAAGCGTTTCACCCAAAGTATGGTGATCGGTAATGACTAACTGAACACCCAGCTCTCGGCACAGTGCAGCACACTCGACGCTCGTCACTCCGCAGTCAACGCTGATGATCATGCGTTTCCCACGTTCGGCCAGCTTGCGAATCGAATCCTGATTCAAGCCGTAGCCTTCTTCTAAACGATTGGGCACATGGTAGCTGACATCCGCTCCCAACAGGCTTAAACCGTTATACAGCAGAGCGGAACCGGTCATCCCATCGCAGTCGTAATCGCCATAGATCACGATCGGAGTCTGATCAGCAATGGCTTTACCGATCACTTCGGTCGCCAACGGGACACCTGGCAATTCCTGCGGATCGCGCAACCCGGTCAACTTGGTGGAAAGAAACTGATCGGCGGAATCACCATCGTAAATGCCGCGACTGACCAGCAATTGAGCCACGACGGCCGGCAGCCCCGAGCCTTGAATCAAGCGTTCCACTCGATGTGCGTCATGAGGAACGACACGCCACTTTCGCTTCATCCTTGAATTCTCCCTACCACCTGCAAACCAACCCGAACCATCAATCAGACACGATTCCAATTAGACACGATGCAGCATATCAGGGAACCGCCCTGGCGACATGTAGCGAACGGCGGTGAGCTGGGAAAAACCAACCGGGCAACGAAGGGAAAACCCGGACACAGAAGAAGCCCAGGCGATGAGACTGCAAGCGGGCTTTGCTGCTGCTCAATCAAGCCGGCTCTGTAAACAGACTCTGCAAGAATCAGGCGCTGAAGCTTTGGCGCAAGAAAAACGGGCGGTTCGATACCGCTCCTGCCGGCGCAGGTTGACGAGGCGTGGACCTCGCCCTGCTGCCGCTGATCGCTGATCGCTGATCGCTGATCGCTGATCGCTGAGAGATTTTCAAGAGAAACGGTGGGAAACCGCTTTAACTCAGGCGATTTATTTCTTCTTTTCGATGTGCACGGTGTGCTTTCGCAACCGAGGCGAATACTTGCGCAATTTCAGCTTTTCACCGCCTGGCTTACGCTTCAGGGTGTAGTTGTAATCGCCAGTTTCTTCACAGACGAGGAAGACTGTTTCCGCTTTTTTCTTGCTTTTTGACATCGAAATTCAGAACGGATAGGGTTGAGCTGTGGATCTAAATTCACTTTTTTGGGTCGCAGATTATGTCTGGAACTCAGCTAGTTCGACAAGCCGTTTTTTGCCGATTCACCACATTCGGTCTCCAAAACGCCGCAATCTGCCACCAGAACGCCACCACGGGACCCTGCAAAGCGACCATTTTGCCGAAACCCAACAGTTTCTCCCCACAGGCGGCCACCAGCGGGGGCACAATTAGTCACTTGCACGGCATCGCATGGACCGAGCGCTGCGAATGTGGAAAACCTGTTGGCCGGCTGTTGGTGATTGGTCAGAAGCCTGTCGTGCAATTATCCTGTGGACCAATCGCCTGACCGGCAAACATCGGCCGGCAAACATCGGCCACCCCACGAACCTCCCTGTGCTCCCCAAGAGTCTCCCAGACAACTCCCTCAACGCTTGACCCACAACATGGTATCACTCTTGCGAATCGATTCACCAAAGCTCTGCAGCCATAAGAAGGCCTTGATCGCGTTGTTTCAATGTGTCGCCGCTCTTTTGATCGTCGGTCAAGCTGGTTTGACCAGCGCCCAGACCGCCAAGCGACCGAACATCGTTTGGATCATGTCGGAAGACAACTCGGCGGATTACCTACGGCTGTTCAATCCACAGGGAGCCGCCACGCCGAACATCGAAGCGATGGCCAAAGAAGGCATCGTGTTCGCCAAGGCGTTTTCCAACGCACCGGTTTGCTCTGTTGCTCGCACCACGCTGATCACCAGCTGTTATGCACCGCGAATTGCCACTCAGTTTCACCGCAAGATGAACACGGCAACTCTACCTGGCAAGCTAAAGATGTTTCCTGCTTACCTGCGTCAAGCGGGCTACTACACGACCAACAACAGCAAAGAAGATTACAACGCCAAGAAAAGCGAAGACGTCTGGGACCAATCCAATCGGCAAGCCAACTGGCGAAATCGCCCGACTCCAGAGACTCCCTTTTTTCATGTGCAGACCTACACGGACTCACACGAAAGCCGTCTGCACTTTTCAACGACTCAATTGCCAGCCATTGAAACCGATCCTCAGGCCATCAAGCTGCAACCCTATTTTCCTGACACACCGCTGTTTCGTCACACCCATGCGTACTATCACGATCGCATGAAACGCAATGATCAGTTGGTGGGTGAAGTCCTTGAAAAGTTAAAAGCCGATGGTGTCCTAGAAAACACGTTCGTCTTTTACTTTGGCGATCACGGTGGCGTGATGCCTCGCAGCAAAGGCTATGCCTACGAATCTGGCTTGCATGTTCCGCTGGTCATCCGCGTCCCTGAAAACTTCCGCAACCTGCCAGGGCGTGACATTGACACGACCTGCGAAGGCTTTGTGCAGTTTGTTGACTTTGGGCCAACCGTTCTGAACCTCGCCGGTGCCGAGATTCCCGACGGGATTGACGGTCGCGCTTTCCTAGGGCCAGATGTCGATCCCGCCTCGATCGACAAACGCAATCAAGCTTTCGGCTACGCGGATCGCTTTGATGAAAAGTACGACTTGGTGCGCACGTTGCGTGTCGGCAACTGGAAATACATCCGCAACTTTGAACCGTTCTATCCAGACGCGTTGCAAAACAACTATCGCTACATCGCGCCAACCTATCAAGAATGGCGTCGGCTTTGGAAGGAAGGCAAACTCACCGGGCCTGCCAAACAATTCTTTCTGCCCAAGGCAGCCGAAGGACTGTACGATCTTTCCAGCGATCCCTATGAAATCAACAACCTGGCCAGCGACCCCGCCAACGCTCGCCAATTGCGAATGATGCGAGAACGGTTGAATGACCGCCTGAAGTCAATGCCAGACCTGAGCTTCTTGACGGAAGCCGTTTTACTCGACGAGGCCCTGCAAAAGCCAACTACCGTGGGGCAGGCCAATATCGCTGCCATCTCGCACTACATTGACACCGTCAATATGGCGTTGCTGCCCAAGGAAGAAGCACTGGCTAAACTGGCCGTGGAACTGAATCCGGAAACTCAGCAGGACCCCTGGGCGCGCTATTGGGCACTGGTCGCCTGCAGCACGCTTGGCAAAGATGCCACTCCGCTGATCCCCAAAATCCAACCGCTGCTGCTGGACCGAGAGCCGTTGGTCGTGGCCCGCGCCGCAGAATTCCTGGTCGTCAACGCTCCAGAATTACCGACTTATCGAGATGTACCGATGAGCGGCTACATGCGACGATCGATTGAACGATCTCCATCGGATGAGGAAAACAAGAATCATGCCGAAGCGCTGTTGATCCTCAATTCAATCGTTTACCTGCATGACTTCCACGACTTTGAAATCGACACCACGAAGTTTCACTTCCTGTTCAAAGTCAGCCCCAAGAGTGAAGTGCAACGCCGACTCGATTACCTGCAAGGCAAACTAACGAAAAAGAAGAAGTAGTCACCGACGCAGTCACCCCAGCGGCGTGAGCCTTGTCCTGGTGGCGAAGCTTGCAGAGAGCCGCTCAGTTACCAACGCAACGCGTCCGCGACTAGAAGCGGCGCGTTACTCACTCTGACTGGGCTCACCCTGATTAGGCTCACCCTGATTAGGCTCACCCTGATTAGGCTCACTCTGATTAGGCTCACTCTGATTGGGTTCACTCTGATTGGGTTCACTCTCGCTTTCGACTGACTCGCTTTCCCACGGGTCGGTCCAGCCTTTCCAGTGATCCAAGTAAGTTCGATACGCTTGACACTGTTCGGCTCTGGCTTCGATCCATTGCCGCGTCTCTTCTGTGATCGCCAGCTCATCTTCCAAGCTTAGTTTTCCAGTGACCACCATACTGCGTAGGAACACAAAATAGGTGTCCAGCACATCACAGCGACAGTAATCACTGATGCCGATCAAATCGCCATCGTTCCATTGCTGTTGCACTTGATCACCGGTGATCGACATCTTGCCGGGTTTCCCCAGCATTTTGCTGGCCAGGTTCAGGCCGCCGTTGAACCGAACAGCGCTGTGATTGGTCAGTAACTCTTGCAAGTCTAAATGCGAATCGATGCTAAACCGGTTGCGTGGTGATCGGTAGCCGTCATTTTTGAACCAAGCTGGGATCGGGATGCCATAGCGAAACGCGGCCAGCTCCATCAGGGGAAGATCAAAGGATCGCCCATTAAAGGTGACCCACTGAGGTCGATGATAAAGGTCCCAGCCTTTCCAAAAGTGCGTGGTGATGACGTGACTGCGGAATTTAGGCTCATCCAAGGAAACAATATCGGCCAAGCGATAATCGGCCGTCACCTTAGCAATCACAACAGCAATCGGAATCTGAAACGTTGCGGGAATGAATGTCACCCCCTTCTCTTCCAGCAGTTCCGCTTGGTGCCTCTCTACCGCTTCGGCGGCGTTCAAGGATTCACCGGGATACCGAACCGCAGAAATCAAATCACCATCGGCGATGCTTTCGCAGTCAAACACGAGGTGGGTAATCTTATCACTCATCGATCAAATTGCACTTGAAGTTCGCGGTTGTTTGATTGTCTTGTCGTGCAGCGGCTCGCCCGCGGATCACTGCAGCTATGTGTGTGTGAATGTGTTGCCGGCACGGTGACGGCAGCAACGGGACACCATTGACGCAACGACCGCAGCCGGACAGTGATCCGATCCACCCTGCACAAACAGCACAGAATTGCTAAGTTGTTTGCAGGGCAACCGCAGCGGGTCAGCCTACGGCATGGGCCAAAATCACTCGGCCTCTGAACCCATCAACAACGTCGCAAGCTTAACAAACAATCACCATGATCGAAATCAATCGCCAACGTCTTTTGGAACGTTTTCTACGTTATGCTCGACTCGATACCGCCGCCGACCCGCGAAGCAGCACTTATCCCAGCAGTGCTAAACAGCGGCAACTGACGGAACTGTTGGCAGAGGAACTACAAGCGATGGGCGCCACAGATGTCTCCGTCGATGAACACGCTTTGGCCTATGCGACCCTGCCAGCCTCAGCAGCAGACCGTGCACAGGCCCCTACTGTCGCCTTGTTGTCTCATGTTGACACGTCACCTGATGCGCCCAGCGAGAACGTTCAACCGCAAGTCATTGACAGCTATGGCGGAGGAGACATCCCCCTGGCCAGCGGCGAAGTGATCACAGTGGAGAGCTATCCAACGTTGAATGATCTTGTCGGCACAACGCTGATCACCACTGACGGGACGACGCTACTTGGCGGCGACGACAAAGCAGGAGTCGCCATCATCATGGAACTGGCTCAAACGCTGCTTGAAAACCCATCGCTACCGCACGGGCCCATCAAGATCATCTTCACGTGCGATGAAGAAATTGGTCATGGGACCGACAAAATTGACTTGGATCAAGTCGGCGCAGATGTCGCCTATACCGTTGATGGCGGTGGCGCGGGTGTCATTGATGTGGAAACCTTTTCTGCTGACGGGGCCACTGTCACCTTTCATGGCGACAACATCCACCCTGCCATCGCCAAGGATCGCATGATCAACGCCGTGCGTGGGGCTGGCGATTTCCTGGCCGCCCTGCCACGCAGCGAACAAACTCCCGAGACCACCGACGGTCGCCAAGGCTTTCTTCATGCAAACTCCATTCGCGGCGGCGTTGGCCAGGCGACCGTGGACTTGATCTTACGTTCGTTCGATGCCGAAGACCTAGCCGCCTACGCCGATCAACTTCGACAGATCGCCACCGAAGTCGAAGCCAAATGGCCGGGACTGAAAGTCGATGTGGAAATCACAAAACAGTATCGCAACCTGGGCGAAGGACTGGCCAAACTTCCCGAATCCATCGAACTGGCAAAGGCAGCCTTTGATCAACTGGGCAAACCATGGACGACAGAGATCGTTCGCGGGGGCACCGACGGTAGCGTTTTGACAGAAAAAGGCCTGCCCACGCCAAACCTTTCCAGTGGCCAACACAATATTCATAGCGTGCGTGAATTCGCTTGCTTGGACCAAATGATCACGGCCACAGAACATTTGCTTGTCCTCACCGAACTGTGGTCGCAACAAGCACCGCGATAGAACCTTCAGCGATCAACAGAACTTGTAACGAAAACGCACATGAGCGAGAACTTCGTGGTTCATACGCGGCCACCCGCAAAGCTAAACCTGTTTCTGGAAATCCCAGCCAAACGGGATGACGGCTATCACGAGATCGACACCGTGATGGCGGCGATTGATCTCTGTGATGAACTCCAGGTCCAACGCACCGACGATCCCACGGTGTCACTGCAAGCGAATTGGCTTCCCAGTCGCAACGAGATTGCCCGCGAACTTGGTCTGCCAACCACAGAGTCCCCGTCGCTTGCCGATCCAGAGGACGCTTTGTTCATTCCCACCGACGAACGGAATTTGGTTGTCAAAGCATTGCAAGCGTTTCGCCAGCATTTTGGCATCGCCAGCGGCTTTCAAGCTCGATTGGGCAAACGCATTCCGGCGGGCGCCGGGATGGGCGGCGCGAGCAGTGACGCGGCGCATGCGATCTCCTGCGCTGCCCAGCTTCACCAAGTAACCCATCATCATCAGGAACTTCATCAGATCGCGGCCAGCATCGGCAGCGACGTGCCCTTCTTTCTGCCGATGAGCTGCGAAAACGGGCAACAAGCCTGCATGGGCTGGGCAACGGGGCGAGGAGAGAAGGTGGCGCCGCTGGCGATCTCAAGTGACTTTGATCCCAGCGAAACCTACCTGTTGATTGCTTATCCACCGATTCCACTTTCCACCGCCAAGGTGTATTCGGCGCTGCGAATTCCAAAGGACCCCGTCTCTTCGGCAAAGTTTCGGCAAGCCTTACAGTCCAACAACCGAGAGCAGTGGGAATCGTCTATGATGAATCGATTGAGCGAGGTGGCTGAGGAAATTACCCCACAAGTGAAGGATTTACTGAAATCACTGTGGAAATCGGGCTTGGAAACGTGTCAACTAACCGGTAGTGGGTCGGCATGTTTTGGTGTAGCTAGCAACTTTGAAAACGCTTCACGCATTTTGAACGCACTGCAGTCCGACCTAACACCTGGTGTTTTGCTTCGCCTAGCGCGCATCACACCGACTGCTGCACCAATTAGGACGGAACGGAGTTGAACTAGAATCGCAGTCAAGAACACAGGGGAGTGGGATTGTGGAAATCACCGAGATTCGAATCAAGCTAATGGAATCCTCTGAGGATCGGCTTCGCGCCTTTTGCTCGATTACCATCGATGGCTGCTTCGTTGTACGCGACCTGAAAATCATTGACGGCTCCAACGGCCCCTTTGTTGCCATGCCCAGTCGCAAACTGACCGGGCACTGTGGACGTTGCCACCACAAAAATCACCTCAAGGCTTCCTACTGCAATCATTGCGGTAACCGACTGCACTTCGACGAAGACGGTGCACTGGATTCACCACAAAAGCTGTACGCTGATGTGGCGCACCCGATCAACAGTGAGTGCCGGGAGCGGATTCAAAGCGCGGTGATTCGCGAGTTTGATCACGAACTCGATCAAGCCAAACAACCCGGCTATCGGTCGCGTTACGATGACGACTTTGCTGATGCCGGAGACGGGACCGAGGACGCCGTCATCGACTCCGCCCACCAAGGCCCACCACCGCCCAAGATGGATAGCATCCGATCACGGTCGCAATCCAACTCCTCTGCCGCCAACTCCTCGGGCGTTAAATCCACTGCCGCAAAGGCCAGTGACAAGCAAGCCGACGCGGAACGGCCCGCCCAGGAAAGCGAATCAACCGAGAGCAGCAGCGACTCAAGCGCTGACGATGGCGGATTCGGTGCCGGCATCTTTGAATAGACCGTCTGTTTTGCCAGCGACCACCAAGTGACCACCTTTCTCCAGTCTCTCTGGTTTCACTGAATGATGCCAGAACGGACTGGCCCTGTCTGGTTCGAAACGCTACAACAGAAGTCCGGCGTCTCCAGGACGCCGACACAGGGCATGGATGGATTCCGTTAAAACCCAGGTTTTCCAGGGCCAAACTCGAATCCAGCTCGACAAGAGCTCCATCAAATCATTCTTATCGACGGGCTAAAAGCTGAATCAAGGACGACTCAGTGAACACACCTTTTGTTCAAATTCTCAAAATCACCTTTCGGCACCGCTGGGCAATCGCAGGGCTGTTCGCCACCTCCCTGATGATCGCGGTTCTATGGAGCACGAACATCAGTGCCGTCCTGCCAATGGTCGACGTGATCTTCCAAGGCGATAACCTGACCGATTACGTCGAAAATCAACTCACCAGTTTGCAAACCGAACTGGCTGAAAATCAAGCGCAAAGCAGCGCGCTGATCGAGATCGAAACCTCAGAGGTCAACGACCAGCTGTGGCGATTGGAGCAGCGGCAGGAAACACTGCAATCACAACAACAGTGGTATCAAGCTGCCCTGCCCTACGTTCAACAGTACACACCAGGAACCCCGTTTGGGACACTGTTATTAGTGTTAGGATTTCTGGTCGTTGGGACGGGGCTAAAACTGCTGGCGCTGGCCGCTAACTTGATGTTGGTGCACTTCGTTGCCGGACGCTCGGCAGTCACCTTGCGCGAACAGTTTTTTCGCAAGGCGTTACACCTGGACATGGAAAGTTTCGGCGAAAACGGCTCTGCAGATTTGACGGCGCGTTTAACCAACGACGTCAGCTTGATCACCGGTGGAATCACAACGCTGCTTGGCCGAATGGTGCGTGAACCTTTAAAGATGATTGCCTGCTTTGTTGGTGCGGCCATTATCTGCCCGCGATTGTTACTGCTGATCATGGTGGTCCTGCCCGTCTTGGCAGTCATCATGCAATACCTCAGCCGCTCGATTCGTCGCGCAAGTCGTCGTGCGATGGAAGAAATGAGCAAACTGTATGGTGTGCTCAATGACTCCTTTGCCGGCATTCGCATGGTCAAAGTTTCCAACACCCACGCATCAGAACGAGCGCGTCTTCATCGCGGCACGATGCGTTACTTCGTGCAGTCGGTGAAGATGACCTTTTACAACACCATGGCCCGAGCCACGACTGAGATGCTGGGCATCACGACGGTTTCGTTGGGTATCTTGGCCGGCGGCTACTTGGTGCTGAATCAACAGACACATTTGTTTGGCATCCAGATCACCAGCGAACCGCTTGGCCAAGGGCAGATCTTCCTGTTCTTTGGCTTTTTGATCGGTGCTGCCGATCCAGCTCGCAAGCTAGCCGATGTCTGGAGTTCCCTGCAATCGGGCATCGCTGCGTCGACTCGCGTCATGGAAGTGATTGATGCACCGATTCGCGTCACCGAGCCCGAGCATCCTCGGACAACGGCTCGCCCGCACCGCGAAATCGTCTTCAAAGACGTTCACTACCAGTATCCCTCTGGCCCCAAGGTCCTGCAGGGAATCGATCTGAGCATCCAGCACGGCACCAATGTGGCAATCGTTGGTCCCAACGGCTGTGGCAAGAGCACCTTACTGAACCTGCTGTGCCGATTTGATGATCCACAGTCCGGAGCGGTTTGCCTGGATGATGTGCCGCTTGATCAGATGCGTCCGCGTGATTTGCGCAAACGCATCGCATTGGTCACGCAACGATCGATCTTGTTTGATGACACGATCGAAAACAACATTCGCTATGGCTGCCCTGGAGCGACGCGCGAACAAGTGATCGCAGCGGCCAAGCTAGCCTTTGCCGATGATTTCATCAGCGAGAAAACTCGCGATGGCTACGACACACGACTCGGCAGCTCTGGCGTTCGTCTGAGTGGCGGCCAGATGCAGCGGATCGCCCTGGCACGTGCCTTCCTGCGTGATCCCGATATCCTGATCTTGGATGAAGCGACCAGTCAGGTTGACAGCGAAAGTGAACAGCTGATTCATCAGGCGCTCAAAACCTTCTTGGTTGGCCGCACCTGCATCATGATCACACACCGTCCCAGCTGCCTCGACCTGGCGGATCAAATCGTTGTGATGTCTCATGGCCAAGTCGAAGCCAGCGGGCATCATGAAACGGTGCTGCAAAGCAACGACTTCTACCGCACGATCTGTGGTAGCGAATGGTCCGTCACACCCAAGGCGGCTTAACAGGCAACAGGCAGGCAAAATTCAGGCGAACATCGACGCGACGAAGCCTGCCAACCGCCTCTGCTGTGATGCTGACCGAGCTCTCTCTGCTCGGTGACGCACTGGATCCCTGTTCAAACGCCCGCCTGGCGGTATCAGCTGCCGCATCATTTTGGCTGTATTTCCCCAGCCACGGTCGCCCAACGAACAGACTATTCTATAAAGAACAGTCGCAAGGCTGATTGCGATCCACCCAACTCTGCCTCCATGCGTGCATGAATTCGATGAGCAGGCTGACAGACAAAAACGATTCGGCAAACGCATCGCACGCGGCATCCGCTCCATCGGACGCACATGTGAGCCTTCAGCGTTTGATCCAACTGCAGTTCGATGCCAGGCACTTTTCGCTGACCACCAAGCAACCGATCCACAGCTTATTGAGTGGACAGCATGCTTCGCGGCTGCGCGGTCGCGGCATGATCTTCGAAGAGCTAAGGGATTACCGTCCCGGCGATGACATTCGCTCGATCGATTGGCGCGCAACAGCCCGACTGCGGCGAGCTTGCACACGCGTGTACAACGAAGAGCGTGATCGCCCCGTTTTGCTGCTGGTTGACCAACGCGTCAACATGTTCTTTGGCAGCATCCGAACCACCAAAGCCACGGCCGCCGCAGAACTGGCAGCCCTAGCCGCTTGGCGAACACTCCGCACGGGAGATCGCGTGGGAGCGTTGATCTTCGGTGATCAAGAGATTGTCGAACTCAAGCCACAGCGCAGCCGAACCAATGTGATGCGACTCTGCCACCAGCTTGTCCGTATCAACCATGGCCTTTCAACACAAACCTTCAGCCGTCCCGGCATGCTAAACGAAGCATTAACGCGCGCCGTCAACCTAACCTCGCATGATTACTTGATCGTCCTGATCACGGATTACAACGGAGACGACAATCAAACCACGCAATTGGTCTCTCAATTAGCCGCGAAGAATGATGTGCTGGCGGCGCTCGTCTATGACCCACTGGGCATTTCGATCAACAATCGACTTCCTCTGGACGCGACCGATGGCGAACAACAAGTGAGCATTCCCGTTGACGAGCGTCTATCACAACAGTTCCAACAAGCATTCATTGATCGCTGCGAAACACTCCAGCAGCGACTTCGATCGATTCGCATTCCGATTCTACCGATCGGGACTCAGCATGCAGTGATTGATCAGTTACGCGAAGCACTGGGGGCTGGACGATAATGGCCCCCAGTGATTTAAACAACTTGCACGACATTCACCAACCGGTGGCGATTTCTCATTGGCCGCTTGCACCCGGCTGGTGGTTTCTGATTGCCGTTGGATTGTCCGTAGCGTTGATCACCGCTTTGCGATGGCACCGACGATGGAAACGAACGGCATACCGCCGCGCCGCATTAGCTGAACTCCGTTCGGCAACCAGCACTGCCGAAGTCGCTGAGATCATGAAGCGGACTGCGTTGGCTGGATTTGGACGTGCCGAGGTTGCAAGTTTAACGGGACATGACTGGATCCAATGGTTAAGACGCTCAACCGATCTGGAGCTTGAACAGCAGGTCGCTGACGATTTAAGCCTGGCGATTTACCGATCGCCCCAACCGCCTCAACCGCCTCAAGAGGCGTTGCTACGGTTTGCCGGCGCCTGGATCGAAACACATCGGGACACGACCTCACCACAGCAGGCGGATTCATGTTGAACTTCGCCTATCCACTGCTATGGCTCTTGTTGCCAGCACCATGGATGGTGCACCGACTGGCTCCGGCGATGGTTCTCAAACGCTCCAGCGTCCGCGTCCCCTTTCTGTCACGCTTGCCAAACGCTGACACCAGCAACCATCCTCCGACAGGCAAAGCTTGGCTTACCACACTCGGCAAGGCGTTTGTCTGGACCTTGGTGATCGGCGCACTAGCGCGTCCTCAATGGGTGGGCGCTCCGATTGAACGCATCGAGCCGACCCGGGACCTGCTGCTGCTGGTCGATCTTTCAGGATCAATGAATCAAGACGATTTCCAGGGAGCCGATGGGAACGCAACGACGCGTTTATCGGCTTTGAAGCAAGTCATCAAAGACTTTCTCAAGAACCGCCAAAGTGACCGCGTTGGCCTGGTCGTCTTTGGGAACTCGCCGTTCGTCCAGCTTCCCTTTACGGACGATCTGGAACTGATTGATCAACTGGTCGATGAAACAGATGTTGGCATGGCGGGCCCTCGCACGGCCCTGGGTGACGCGATTGGATTGGGAATCACGCTGTTTGAACAAAGTGAAGCTCCAGAGAAAACAATCATTGCTTTGACCGACGGCAACGACAACGCCAGCTCCGTTCCAGCAACTCAAGCAGCCAGAGTCGCAGCCAATCAACAAATCACCATCCATACCATTGCGATGGGTGATCCAGAGACAGTGGGCGAAGAAGCGCTTGACATGATGAGTTTGCAGCAAGTGTCGCAAACCACTGGCGGGCAAACCTTTTTAGCCGTGAATCGCAGCGAGCTGGTTTCAGCCTATTCGGCCATCGACCAGATTGAGACTCAGGAGCTGACCAAGATTGGCTACCGACCGCGCACCGATCTTTACTTTTGGCCGCTCGCCACCGCACTGTTACTGACCATCGGCCGTGCGGCGATTGGCCTCCGCGGCCAGCCGGTGCTCAATCAGTCTGCTGCGCAATCGGTGCGGCTACGTGTCAACTCACGGACTTTCAAACTTGAACCCGTCCACGCTGCCACTTCAGCCGATCAGCCTGAGGTGAATGCATGAGCGATTTTCACTTCATTCGCCCCTGGTGGCTGCTATTGATTCCGATCGTCGTTTGGATCTGGTACCAGCAACAACGACGCAGGCGAGAACTGGCGGGCTGGAGCGCTCTGATTGATCCTCGATTATTACCGGCGATGACGGTTCGCTCATCGCAAGGCGGATCCGACAGGACTTGGCTGATTTTGGCCGTTTGGATCGCGACCATTCTCTCTGTTGCTGGCCCCACTTGGCATCTTCAGCCCTCACCACTTGGTGACACACCTGAGCCCGTGATGATTGTCTTTCGCGCGACCGAGTCGATGAATCAGACCGACATTCAACCCAGCCGCCTGGAACGAGCACGGCTGAAGGTCGTGGATTTCGCACGCGCACGCCAAGGCAAGCCGATGGGCTTGATCGCTTATGCGGGTTCCCCACACTTAGTGTTGCCACCAACCCGAGACACCGAATTGGTTGCCCAGATGATTGATCAAATCAGCTCGGACATCATGCCCCGGCCGGGCAGCGACTTAAGCGCAGCCCTTGAATTAGCGGTGAATCGCTTTGGAAAATTCCAAGGATCAATCTGTCTTGTTTGCGATCAGCTCCAAGCCAGCGACCGACAAGTCATCCAATCCTTTCGCGATCAATCCTCGGTGCCCATCGAAGTCCTGGCGATCGCGCGTGCGGAAACACCCGAACTGAACGCGATTGAACAAGCGGCCCGACCAGCATCGTCGATGACCGTCATGAGCGCTGACAACTCCGACATTGAAACGCTGGTACGCCGCACCAATCGCCCGGCGGTCCCAGTCGAAGCACCGGACAGCAAACCCCGCTGGTCGGAATCGGGCTATTGGCTTGTGCCACTGATTGCCGCGGCCCTGTTGGTTTCGTTCCGCAAGCGGACCTTTGCAAAACTGGAGACCGCATCATGAGAGCCATCGCGTTTAGTCTACTCGCCTTTAGCTGGGCCTCCCTGTGGCTGACTGCCGATCAGCAAGGGCAGCGACTGTTCGATGAAGGTCGCTTCGATGAGGCCGCAAAGACGTTTGAAGACCCTCGCTGGAAAGCAACGTCGCTCTATCGATCCGGTGAATTCGAGGAAGCAGAGAAGACCTTCGCCCAAGACGCCTCTGCCGATTCAGAATACAACCGTGGCAATTGCTTGGTCTTCTTGGGACGCTATGACGAAGCTGTTGAGCGATACGATCGAGCTCTAGAATTAAGACCAAATTTCCCAGCGGCAGAGGACAATCGAAAACTTGCACAATTGCGAGCCAAGCAAGTTGAACGCAAAGGCGGTGACATGGGTGACCAAAAACTAGGCGCCGACGAAATCCGCTTCGACAAAAATCAAAGTCCCGAAGGCCAGGAGACAAAGATCGACAACGAACCGATCAACGACTCCGCCATGCAGTCTCTGTGGCTTCGCAAAATCCAGACCGAACCGGCGGACTTCCTCCGTGCCAAATTCGCCTACCAATTGGACAATTCCCCAGCGCCGAGACCCGCCAAGCCATGAGTGTCGCGCGATTGCTTTTTCTAGCGTTCTCCATGCTGTGCTCGGCATGCCTGCAGCCAACTGCCATGGCTCAACAGTTGCAGGCCGAACTTGCCCAAGAGTCCGCCTGGACGGGTCAGCCGATCCGCTTGAATATCAAACTACTCTCTCCCGGCCCCTTTAGTGGCACAGCAGCCTTTGATTTGCCACAACTTGATCGCGTGATCATCCAAAAGATTGGCCGACCGATCGTCGGTAGCGAACAGGTTGACGGGGAAACACAGCTGACTCAACTGCATGAGTTCCATGTCTTCTCGCAGCGGACGGGATCGATCGAAATCCCGCCTTTTCGCGTCCGATACTCAGCCCGGCAAGACTTCACCTCCAAGGCCGAACCACATCAGAATGAGACGCCGGCACTGCAGTTTGCTTCAAAACGCCCACCGGGGACAGAGTCGCTTGGACTGGTGGTTGCCACCAAGAATCTACGCGCAAAACAAGACTGGTCTCCCGATCGCATTGACGACTTGACCGCCGGTGACGTGATCACACGCAACGTCCAGCAGCTTGCCTCGGACACAACAGCGATGATCCTGCCGACGATTCCAACGACCGCGATCGACGGCATTCGAACCTACACCGATCGCCCCGTCGTGACCGATCAAACGGAACGCGGCGAAGCCACTGCCACACGCACCGACACCATCAAATACCAATTTGAACGCGCGGGAACCTATCAAATTCCCGACGTCACCGTCCGCTGGTGGAATACTCAATCAGAGCAACTGGTCCAGCAGATCTTGCCAGGCAAAACGATCACGGTCGCAGGCTCGATCGCGACCGACGACTTGGCGGCCAGCGCGAGCAACCTTGACCCATCCACTGGAGAGGTATCGCCGTGGTCGATTCTGATTGGAACCCTTGTCCTGTCAGGACTTGCATTCGGTGGCTACATGACTTGGAAACGCTGGCAAGAACACCTGCAGTGTGAACCAACAAAGACGTCTCGCAATCTAATCGCGGCATGTGACCAAAATGATGCCATGTCGGCCTACCAACTGCTGCAGCGTTGGAAGCTGCTTGTTCACTTGTCCGACGAACAACTGGCCGGTTTATCGAGTCCCGAACAAGAGCTTGCCAAATCTCTCTATGATCCACACGCTGAACAGAAGGGATGGGACGGCAACGCTCTGCAGCATGCCATCATCGCAGCGCAGCGGGCCCCAGCAAGACAAGCCAACAACGATCTACCACTCCCACCGCTGAATCCGTCCCAGCCTGTTCGCCGCTAAGAAAATGCCCAATTTAAACGGTGGCAACAGCCTCTAATAACGCATCGACAATGTCTTCGCGGCTCTTGCCTTCGGCCTCCGCGGAATACGCCAAGTGAAGGCGATGGGCAAGGCAACAGTGAGCCATCGCCTGAACGTCTTCGGGAGTGACGAACTGGCGTCCTTGCAACCACGCGCGAGCCCGTGACGCGGCATCGAGTGCAATGGTTGCTCGCGGGCTGGCGCCGTTCTCGATCCAGTCTTCGAGTGGCTTGCCATAGCGAGCCGGCTCGCGGGTCGCAGTGACAAGGTCCACGATGTATTGCTCCACCGGCTCAGCAACCTGCACCGCGTCGACCTCCTTGCGCGCAGCAAACAACACGTCTTGAGTGATCGGAGCCGGTGGCTCGGCGGCATGCCCAGTATTTTCCGCACGCACCAATCGCAAAATGGATAATTCGTTTTCAGCCGCAGGATAGGGAACTTTGACATACACCATGAAGCGATCCATTTGCGCTTCAGGCAGCGGGTAAGTCCCCTCTTGATCGATGGGATTTTGTGTCGCCAATACTAAGAACAACGGTGGCAACGGATACGTTTTACCTGCGACGGTGACCTGGCGTTCCTCCATCGCTTCAAGCAGTGCCGCTTGCACTTTAGCGGGCGCTCGGTTGATTTCATCTGCCAAGACAAGGTTGCCAAAGAGAGGCCCTTGCTGAAATTCAAACGTGCCGAGTTTTTCCTGATAGATCTCTGACCCCGTGACGTCAGATGGCAACAGGTCCGGTGTGAACTGAACACGTTTAAAGTCGCTTTCAATCAATCGGGAAAGGGTCTTGATCGATCGAGTCTTGGCGGTGCCTGGAAAACCTTCCATCAACACGTGCCCATTAGCCAACAAAGCAACCAGCAATCGCTCAACCACGGCTTCTTGTCCGATCACCGCTTGCTGGAGGGATTTGGCAATTTTTCCGATTAATTCGTGGGTTCTCATGCTCTTTCGTTTCCCTACCCGTTACTCAAAAACAGCCGACACGGTGCTAATGGTGAGCTATCGTCAATCAAGGTGTAATTCTGCTTAAAGACACCTATTTAGCGATCGACATCACACAATGAACATCTCTCAGCAGATCGTCAAGGCGATCATGGCTCTCGCGATTTTGGCGATGAGTGCCTCAACCGGATCGGCCCAGGACCAACCGAATATCTTGGTCATCTGGGGCGATGACATCGGCATGACCAACATCAGCGCCTATTCTCGCGGCTTGGTTGGCTACCATACACCCAATATTGATCGGATCGCCAAAGAAGGCATGCTGTTTACCGATTATTATGGCGAGCAATCCTGCACAGCGGGTCGATCCTCGTTCATCACCGGGCAAAGCGTTTAACGTACCGGGCTTTCCAAAGTCGGCCTGCCCGGCGCCGAACTGGGCATGCGGATCGAAGACCCAACCATCGCTGGCCTGCTAAAAGCCCGCGGTTACATGACTGGCCAACACGGCAAGAACCACCTGGGCGACAAAGATGAACACCTGCCGACCAATCATGGATTCGACGAATTCCTGGGCAACCTGTATCACCTGAACGCTGAAGAAGAGCCTGAGAATCCCGACTATCCGAAAGACCCAGAGTTCCGCAAACGCTTCGGTCCTCGTGGCGTCATCAAATCAGCGGCTGATGGTGTCATTCAAGACACCGGACCGTTGACCCGCAAACGGATGGAAACCATCGACGACGAAACCGTCGCTGCATCGATGGATTTCATCGATCGAGCACATGCCGCCAAAAAGCCTTTTTTCTGCTGGTGGAATGGCACTCGCATGCACTTCCGCACCCACGTCAAGCCAGAACTTCAAGGCATCTCAGGCCAAAACACCTATGGCGACGGCATGGTGGAACACGATCGCCACGTTGGCCAACTGCTGGACAAGTTGGACAAACTGGGAATCGCCGAAAACACCATCGTGATCTATTCCACCGATAACGGTGTCCACATGAACACATGGCCTGACGCTGGTCTGACACCATTTCAAGGCGAAAAGAACACCAACTGGGAAGGAGGTTGGCGAGTGCCAGCAATGGTGCGCTGGCCTGGCAAAATCGAAGCCAGCTCAGTGAGCAATGAAATCGTGCACCACATGGATTGGTTGCCGACGTTCTTGGCAGCAGCCGGTGAACCAAACATCAAAGAAAAACTACTTGAGGGTGACGCTCAAGCGATCGGCCGTCAGTACAAAGTTCATCTTGATGGATACAATATTCTGCCGATGCTGACCGGAGAAACCGACAAGAGCCCTCGCAAGGAAATCTTTTACTTCAGTGACGAGGGCGATCTGACCGCACTCCGCTACGGGGATTGGAAAGCAATCTTCCTTGAGCAAAAAGCCAAGGGAACCTTGCGTGTTTGGATTGAACCGTGGACACCACTTCGTATTCCGTTGATCTTCAACCTGCGTCGCGACCCCTTTGAACGAGCTTACTTCACATCCAACACGTACTATGACTGGATGATCGACCGAGTCTTCTTCCTGGTTCCAGCTCAACAATACGTGGGCAAATTCCTGGAGACTTTCCGCGAATTCCCACCACGTCAAAAAGCAGGCAGCTTTAGCATCGATCAAGTGATGGAAAAGATCCAGTCGACGACCTCTTCGCCCTAGACAGGTGACGTCAAGCCACTTGTCGACCGAGTGGTTCAACAACGAATCGACGATCCTGACTGATCAATCGATCGACTGGGATCGTCAACACCAAGCGGCGCGTGCGCCGCTTTTTTCGTTAAATCACTTCATGGACCACACGTCCGTAGACGTCGGTAAGACGAAAATCGCGTCCTGCGTATCGGTACGTTAATGCTTCATGGTTAATGCCTAACTGATGCATCACCGTGGCATGCAAGTCGTGCATGTGGACTTTGCCCTGGATACTTTTGGCACCAAACTCATCGGTCTGACCGTATGAGGTTCCTGGTTGAAATCCACCGCCGGCCACCCATACCGTGAAGCCACCGGGGTTATGATCTCGACCGGTCCCGTTGTTTTGGCTGTAAGGCGTTCGCCCAAACTCTCCACCCCACCAGACGATCGTGTCTTCTAACAGCCCACGCTGCTTCAGATCCGCCAACAAGCCCGCGATCGGTTGATCAACGGCTCTGGCATGAGTCTCATGTTTGGGCAAGTTCGAATGCTGATCCCAGGCGGGGTTGGCACTATTGTCCCCGTAATTAACTTGTACAAACCGAACGCCAGATTCAACCAGACGACGCGCTAGCAAACATCGTTCGCCATAAGATCGCGTGTTGGGATTATCCAAACCGTACAAATCACGCGTGGCCTGTGTTTCACTTTTGAGGTTCAAGACATCAGGTGCGACTTGCTGCATCCGCCAAGCTAACTTGAACGAATCGTTCATGGCTTGAAACTCTTCACTGGCCTGCTGTCGACGCTGCATCTGAGAATGGTTGAGCGAATCAATCAGCGACAATTGCTGCTGCCGACGATCATCGCCAAAGTTCTTGGGTTCTAAGTGGTTGATCCCCAAGGTCTCACTGCCTGCCTGACCAATGGGCGTTCCCTGAAACCGAGTGGGCAAGAAAGAGCTGCCATAGTTTCGAGGACCACCATTACCGATGGAAGGAGCAATGGAGACGAAACCGGGCAGATCCCGATTCTCGGTGCCCAATGCATAGTAAACCCAAGACCCCATCGAAGGCCGAATGAAGTTGGTTGACCCACAGTGCAGGAACAGCGTCGCCGGTCCATGAGCAACGCCGTCGGTATGCATGCCGTGCAAGAAACACAAATCGTCAACATGCTGAGCCGTTTTGGGAAACAGATCGGAAACGTGCTTCCCGGTTTGGCCATATTGATTGAACTTCCAAGGCGACTTCATCAGCCGCTGCTCACTGCCTCGTTTGCCAGTTTTCGCGAACTCACGCGCATCATCAAACGGCATCCGCTCGCCGTCGCGGCGCTGGAGCTCCGATTTGTAGTCGAAGGAATCAACTTGACTGACGCCGCCTTGCATGAACAAGAAGATCACGCGTTTGGCTTTGGGTGCGTGATGGGGCTTGGCCAGCAAACCCGGCAAGGCGTTGCTGGAGAGCGTTTCGGCAGCCATGGCCTGGGTGGCCAAGGAGCCAAATCCGCAGGCTCCGCCAGCCAACATCATTCGTCGATTCAACGTCATATGAACTCACCCGTTTTACAATTACTCACAAGCCGCTGGAAACCAACCGGCAACCAACCTAGCCACAAGCCGCTAGAACCATGCTATTCCAAATACCGAAAATCGATCGATACAAACAAGGCCTGCACCAGATCTTGCACACGCTGTGAATCCGGCGATTTGGACGCTTCCTCTGCCGTCAAAAACTGCACGCAGGATTCCAGCTCTTGCTTTGATGGCTGACGAGCCAAGCAAAGCCAATACAATCGATCGACTAACTCAGCTGATTGACGCCACTGTTTTTCGTCTAACACTCGCTTCGCCGTGACGGCCGCGCAATCGATGACCCACGGATGATTCATGATCTCCAGTGCTTGCGTGGCCACGGTGCTTTGATTGCGATCGCCAACTGAAACGCTGGGGTCTGCGAAATCAAACGCTTGAAACAGTGGTGGCAACGAATTGCGAAACACCGGTTGGTACAAACTGCGTCGATACCCTTGATGATTGAAGTTATAATCCGCCGACAAACCTTTGGGGATCAGCGAACCGCCCATCGTCATCTGCAGCCTCCCGCTGGCCATCATCATTGCGTCGCGTAATGATTCGACTGGCAGTCGCCGAACGTTTGCGGCACTGTAATAGCGATTCTCAGGATCTCTTTGCTGGGACGATTGATCGCGCCGAGACGAACGCCGATAGGCATCACTGGTCACGATCTGCTTGACCAGCTGCTTGGTCGACCAGCCTTGGTCGATGAACTGCTGAGCTAAATGATCGAGCAATTCAGGATGAGTGGGCGGCGCTCCGGTGGTTCCGAACTGATTCTCAGTCGTCACTAAACCTTCGCCCATCAACCAGGACCAAACTCGATTGACATAAACGCGAGCGGTCAACGGGTTTTGGGGATCGGCGATCCAATGGGCGAATTCCACACGCCCGCTGCGATCCTGAGGAATCTGTTTAGCAAAGTGATCCGCTTGCCCAACGGCCGCGATAAAGCCCCGCCGGACTTTGACACCAAACTGATGCGGATTGCCCCGCACACGAATGGCGACTTCTTGCTTAGGTTCACCTTCACTAATCGAGAGATAAGTGGGACGGTTGGCAACCTCAGCTTTGAGCTGTTTTTCTTTCGCCTGCAGTTCACTGATCTGCTTCGCAAGCTTTTTTTGCACCTCACGTTGCTCTTCTGACTCACGTTCCTTCTGGGGATCCGCTTTGGCAATCTTTTGATCGGGCTGTCCAACGGGCAAGAACTGAATCGCGTCAACAATCACGTGACCATCGGCATCTTCGTTGGAGACCATCACAAAGGCTTGCCCGCCAGCCTCGAACGGATACTCGCCTAAAGAAATCCAGGAGCCATCAATCGGTCCGGCAAGCCTCTGATTGACGCGCACCATCTTGGATTCATTGGCACTAAAGACTTGGACAATGGTTTGCGTGGCGCGATTCGTTCCATGGGTGTAGGCCATCCGAACTTCATAGCGTCCCGTTTTGATCGTTTTTGGCTCAAAGGTGGCTGACTTACTGCCCTGGCTGGTGTTGGCATCGTGATGATACCCCTTCCCAACGTACGGCTTCGCCGACGTGGAATGCGTCCAATCACCGACGTACGTGGCCTGTTCATCGTCAATCACAATTCCTGGCAAGCTGTCCAGGGCGATCAAACTGCCCTTTGCAGGCTTGCCTGTTTGCTGCGCTTTGAACGACTTAATCTGCGCCGCCACCACCTGCAGCTCTTTCTTGAGCCGATCGTAGCGCTGCTGTTGTTCAGGCGAGATCGGCAGCGGTGCTGAGATCCACTTGGATAAATTCGCGTGGGCCAGCGGCACGGTGGACCGAAAGATGCCTGCCATCGAGTAGTAATCTTCGGCGGTGATGGGATCAAACTTATGATCATGACAGCGAGCACATCCAATGGTCTGTCCCATAAATGCCCGACCGATGGTCTCGAGCTGTTCGTCCAAGTGATCGAATTCCAGCTTTGTTTTGTCTTGGTCTTCAAGATTGGAATTCCCCAGCGCCAAAAAACCGGTGGCAACCGCACGCAGTCGGTCTTCTTCTAGATCACCCGTTGCCAGCAGATCACCGGCGATCTGATCACGAATCATCTGATCAAACGGCCGATCTTGGTTGTACGCTGAAACCAAATAGTCTCGATAACGCCACGCGTCATTGAGCACAAAACCGCGTAGCGTGATCGAATCTGCATAACGGGCCACATCCATCCAGTGCCTTGCAAAGTGCTCACCAAACTGGGGCGATTCAAGCAAGCGATCCACAAGTGCCTCATAGGCCTCGGGCGAAGCCTGGTCAGCAAATGCTTTTACCTCGGCTGGATCCGGCGGTAAACCTTGCAAGTCAAACGCAAGTCGTCTGATCAACACGGCGGGACGAGCTGGGGAAGCCTTGGTGAGTTGCTGGGATTTGATTTGGCGATCAATCAAATGGTCGATCAAATCCGCTCGGCTGGCGAGCGCGTCATCAATCACGGGCGGTTGGTAAGACCAGTGCTTGGCCGCTTTTTCGACCACCGACTCGGTCGCCTGTTCTGGATCACCGCTGGCGGGTTGTTTCCTGGGATCCACCGCGCCTTGTTTGATCCAAGTTTCAAAGTCAGCAATGACGGCGGCGGGCAACTTGCCTTCTGGCGGCATTTCCACATCGGGATCGTCATAGCGAATGGCGCGGATCAGCAAGCTCGCGTCCACATCACCAGGTTTGATTGCCGGCCCCAGATCGCCGCCCGTTGCCCAACCTTGGCGAGAATCCAGGAGCAAACCACCGCTTGCCTCGGTCTCGGTGGCGTGACACTCCAAACAGTGTTCGATCAGTGCCGGACGGATCTTGGTTTCAAAAAACGTCGTGTCAGGATCAGCCGCGCACAGCGTCGATTGTCCCGCACACACCATCATCAGCAGTGCGCAAAGAGCCACAAGCGATAAACGAACGGGAAAGAACATGAGAATCGGCGGGATGGAGTCGCAGTCGCAAAACGCGATGCATGGACAGGCGGGAACAACCTAGCCTAACCGCATTCCACCAAAATCTCAACAATTGGACGGTTCTGAGGACCGCTGATTCAAGAGTCCAGCAACTGCCGGGCATAATCCGCAAAACCAGTCATCTCCCAAGGCACTTCGGGCCCATCGGAAGGCCCAATCACCAGCGGTCCCTCGGTAGCCGCTGGATGCAAACCGTGGCTGCCGCGAACCAGCGTGGCATCCAGAGGAATCACGTCCATCTTGTAACGCATGCCCAGTTTTTTCTGCGCCAACCGCATCGCCGCTCGCAGCTTGCTGGTCATGAACAACTCACAGGGGTCGTAGCCTGGCTTGCGATGAATGTCCACCGTGCGAGCAAAGTCGGGAGCCAATTCATCGCTGAGCCAGTAGTAATACGTAAACCAGGCATCGGACTCGGCCAGCGCGATCAAGTCTCCGCTGCGAGGATGGTCCAGTTCCAATTCAGCCGGTTCAAACACGGATGCCACACCGGGCGTTTGCTCCAGCGCCTGCCTGACGTCTGCAATCAAAGCGTCGTCACGAACGTAGACGTGAGCCAGTTGATGGTCGGCGACCGCGAACGCTTTGGACTCGCCTGGCATCAAGGTCTCACCGAAGGGGCCGCGCCGAACAGAGAGCCATTGGTGTTCGCGCAAGACGCGGTTCAAGTGCACCGGCCGATGTACTGGAACCAGCCCATATTCAGAAACAATCACGCACTTGGTGCCAGTGTCTTCGGCTGCGTCAACAATCCGGCCAACACAAGCATCCACTTCGGCAACACGCTGTGGATCCTGGTGATCGTGACGTTGGTAGTCGTAATCCAGATGCGGCAAATAGACCAATGTGACTTGAGGACGTTTCTCGCGCAACACAACTGCAGAGGCATCCGCGATCCACTGACTGCATGGCAGCCCAGCACCTGGCCCCCAAAACGAGAAAAAGGGGAACGGGCCAAGCCGGTCGGTCAAGGCACAACCGGTATGATCCAACACATCAAAGACTTTGCTGCCATCGCAACCGTAGTGCGGCTTAGGCGTGCAGCTGTAGCGAGCGGTCGAAGACTGATTGAACCACCAAAACATCTTGGCGGTTTCGTAATCGTCATAAAAGGCCGGTGCTTGAATCAACGAACGCGCTTGCTGCCAGAAACGAATCTCCTGGGTGTCGCGATAGTACCAGCCATTACCAACGATACCGTGCTCTTTTGGCGGCAGCCCCGTCAGCATGGTCGCTTGACTGGTGGCGGTCACCGCGGGCAGCGGGCTATTCCAAGGCCTGTAGTGCTCCGTCCCACTTTCAAGCGTCTCCGCCGCGGGATCACAAGCGAGAGCTCGCATCACGGGCGCATGCTTCAGCAATTGTGGGGTCATGCCCACGACATTGATCACGCAAATCGACGCCATCAATCAATCCAGTTCAGACGCTGGAGTCATCAAAACACGATACAGACAAAAGCTCAGCAAGCATATGACCGTCGTGATTGAAATCCCCATCAAAGCAATGCCAGCACCGTTGAGCGAATAATCAACGACTTCCGGGGCAACCACTTCAACCATGGCAACTGTCTCCGCCGAGGCCTCCTGGACGACTTCTGGCGCTTGCTGCGCGACAGACTCCGCTCCCTCCTGAGACAAAGCCGCAGCCTCTTCGCTGGTGGCGGTCGCTTGATCGTCGCTCGACGCGGATTCTTGTAACATTAATAACATGATCTGACTCCAATGAAACCTAATCCAAGTCCTTCAAACGACCTTGCTCGGCCCACTTCAGTCCAGCGGCGTGCACCATTGCGGTCAAGAAACCAATCGTGCCAACAATGAACAGTAACGAAAACTGCACCACTCGATCGGAAGCGATTTGCGACAGGTAACCAAGCTTTGGCACCCCATCATCGTCCAGCACCGGGTTGCCGTTCGCATCCACTGGATCTGGCAACGCTTGGTACAGGAACAAAACGAAGATCACTCCCAAATACAGCGGCACCACAAACTTCAACATGTAATGCACCACCATCGGGATCTTAAACGAAGCCCCGTGTGACGACTCTTCCACACCCCGCTTGACTCCGAAGATCCAGCCATAGATGACGGACTGCACCATGGCCAAGATGAAAATCAACACGGTACCAACCCAGAAATCCATGGTGTCCAGCGCTTTCAGGCCGGCTGAGAACCAGATCACAAACATGCTGCCTGCCAGGGTGATAATGCCCAGCAAGGAAACAGAAGCCGGGCGAGCCATTCCAAAGCCTTCTTCAAAGAACGCAATCACAGGCTGCAACATGGAGAGGCTACTGGTGATGGCTGCCAAGAACAGCATGAAGAACCACAAGAAGCCAAAGAATTGCCCTCCAGGCATTTGAGCAAAGACGTTCGGTAACGCCGTGAAGCCAAGACCAAACGTGCCTTGATCGCCTGCCGCAGCGCCTAAAAAGATAAATGCCGCGGGCAGCGTGATCAGGCCGCCCAGGCAGACTTCGAAAAATTCATTCATCCCACAAGCAGTCAAACCGCTTAGCACGACGTCGTCTTTCTTCTTCAAATAACTGGCGTAATTGATGATCACGCCAAAGCCAACCGACAGCGAGAAAAAGATCTGCCCCGAAGCTGCCAACCAGGTCTTCGCATCAGCCAGCTTGCTGAAATCGGGATTCCACATGAACCCCAGCCCCTCACTGACTTTTTCAGCGGGCAGGGTCAGCACGCGAGCCAAGACCAGCAACGAACACACGACCATCATGGGAATCGCAATCCGGCAAAAGGTCTCGATCCCCTTGCTGACTCCGCGATAAATCAAGACGAAGTTAATGACGAACGTGATTCCAACAAAGACAATTAAGCTACTGGTGCCACCCAGGATGGCGCCGTCTTCACCACTGCCCACGAAGTCCCCAAAGAACTTTCCATAGGCGTCCGGATTGTCGCCCAGCATCAAGTCGCCGGTCAAATACTTAAAGGCATAGGCCAAGCACCAGGCTTCGATGACCACATAGTACATGTAGATCACAAGCGGAATGAGCAGCGCGGGAACGGCCAAGTAGCGAGCTTTCAAGCTGCGACAGACAGCGCTAAAAATGCCGGGCGCTGAATTAAATCCCTTCAGGCCGCCAAAGCGTCCCATCGTCCACTCGGCCCAACACAACGGGATCCCCAGAACCAACAGGGAGATAAAGTAAGGCAGCAAAAAAGCGCCACCACCATTGCTGGCGGCTTGGCCGGGGAATCGCAAGAAGTTCCCCAGTCCGACCGCTGAACCAGCTACCGCTAGAATCACACCAATTCGTGATCCCCACTGTTCCCCACCGGTCTTGGCTGGGCCCGTCTGATCACCAGCGGAGGCCGAAGCCAGCTCGCCTGCCGGGGCCTTCTCAACCGCCTGAGCCTCAGTGGCTGGCATCTCACTGGAGTTTGGGCCGCTGGAATCGGCCGACGATGGTGCATCCGTTGAATCTTCCACGTTCACTTCTTGCTGGTTGGCATGACTTGATGAACTGCGAGCTAGAAAACCAAACCACAGCCCGCCAAGGCACCCAACCATTCAACTGCTGCGTCGGTCGCCCAGAAATAGCGGCGACTGCTTCGTTTCCTGCCCATTTCGTGGCCCGTAGTCTAACGTTGATCGCTGAACTTGTGAAACGAAACCACCCAGGGATCTCGTCAAGTTTGGCCAAAACCGCAGGTTTCTTGCCAGAGACCGGCTTGCCGGTGACGATCGATGCCGCCAGCAAGGGAGCCAAGCACCACCCCGGCCAGCCTCACCACGCGGCACAGAAGAACTTCTCATGGCGCATAAAAAAACCGCTCGTGGCTGGGCCAGGAGCGGTTTTGGATTCAGTAAAAGTGGTCAGGGCCGGGCTCGAACCGGCGACACCGGCCTTTTCAGGGCCGTGCTCTACCAACTGAGCTACCTGACCGAAGGGCTGAATCCGTTTCAGAGGGCGGAATAGTACGCTAAGACAACCCGGTTCGTCAATCGGTTCGCCTTCAGATCTGAGTAAAAACATTGCCCTCAAAACAGGTGCAATCAACGAATCAGGCAGAAAACCTGCAACCGGAAAGTCCAAAGCGGTACAATCGGGGACTCTTCTCGCCCTCCCTTCTCTTCATTGGAGCGTAGCATTGAACGCGGCACTCGACCCCAATCACGCTGACAAACCCCAGCCTGCAAGCCAAACTCAGCGGCCTGCAAGCCAAAACCCGGCGCCAAGACAAGCCGTGGAACTGAAAGTCAGCCGTTTCGAATCCGTGACCTCATTGTTGCTGGCCGTCATGCTGCTGCTGGGATGCTTCGCGATGCTGTTGCTGGCGATCTGGCTACTCAGCGGCGAGCCTCACCAGCACTCCCCAGAAAGACCGTTCCCAACGCTTAGCAGTTCCGCTGCGCCAGGCAAATCACAGCGTGACTTCCTGCCGCCCAGCCCTGACGAGATTGTGAAACTGCAGGAACCGACACTCGAAGAAGCCATTGTTCAGATTAGCAAGGTTGCTGCCAGTGCTGCTGCCAGCACGGACCACCTGCTGGCATCGCGCCAATCTGACGGCGGCAACGACGGGCTCGCTGACGGCCGCCACTGGGACCGCGATGGCGTTAGCGAGGATCGGGGGCCGAAACATGATTTCGTGCCTGAACATGCTCGCTGGGAGATTGCCTTTAACGCCAAGAGCAAACAGGATTACGCCCGGCAGCTTGACCATTTCTCTATCGAACTGGCGGCTTTCGGTGGTGGCAAAGCGGGAATTGACACAGCCACTTCGCTGGCCAGCAATCCGACCGCGGGCCACATCGGCGATCCTTCGACCGAAAATCGGCTGCACTTCTCGTGGAAACGCCAAAACCCCCTGCTGCAATACGATCGACAGCTCCTCGCCGCAGCTGGCATTGACACCGAGGGCCGCGAGATCATCCGCTTTATCGACGATTCGCTTCGGCAAAAGCTGTTAAGCATGGAACAGCTGGCCTGCGAAGAAGCGGGCAAAGCCTTTCCTCAATCCATTCGCAAAACCTATTTCGAGTGCGTCAGTGTTTCTGGCAAATACCAATTTCGGATCGTCGAACAACGCTATCAGATTGGACGATGACAGCGGTGAATCTGCCGGCAGCACGCCAAAACCACCGACTGTCCTAGGTTTCGACGCTTGCCCCGAGCCGTTTCACAGCGCATTCCCTAAAAAACTCTGTCCCCTGAGTTACAAATACCCCACAATAGAACTCCTACAAATCCGCGGTCCGCTGGATTACGATAGGCAGGGACTCCTAGGCGAAGTCACAGAAACTTCTAATCTGTTCCCTTTGCCTGCACGTTAGAAAGACCCAATGTCACTCAGATGGTTACATTGTGTCCTTTTCAAGATTCTGCGTGCGCCCACGTACCAACAACTTTTCCAATTCGCACTCTGGCATGAGCACATCGACCGCCTCTGAAAAATCAGGACTGAAGGTCAGTCGCTTTGATTCAGTCACATCGCTGTTTCTGGCGTTGATCCTGTTTCTGGGCTGCTTTGCTCTGATGCTATTGATCATTTGGTGGCTCAGTGGCGACCCCAAAGCAGACGCTGCGCCGATCGAGATCACGTATTCGGGCACCGAAAACCCGCCGGGTTTCGAGCGTGACTTTGAGCCACCAGGGGCTGAAGAGGTCGAAGACCTGATGGAGCCAACCCTGGAGGACACGCTGGAAGCCGTCACTGACGCGGTCAGCACGGTTGCCGGAGCCCCGACCAGTTCCAACACACCGACCGCAGCGACCACCAAAGGAACAGGCAAAGGTGACAGTCGCCGACCTGGACCGCCCGGTGAAGGCATCGACGCGATCCCCGAATATGAGCGTTGGGAACTGACCTTCAACGCCAAAGGCAGGGATGACTACGCGCGGCAATTAGACTTTTACAAAATCGAACTCTGTGCCTTTGGCGGCGGGCGCAACGGCCTGGACATTGCTTCCAACCTCGCCAACAGCCCACGCAAGCGAACGACCGCAGACCCATCGACCGAAAAGCGAATTTACTTTTCCTGGAAACGCACCAACCCGCTGCGGCAATTCGACCTCCAGCTGCTAGGCCAAGCTGGCATTCAAACCACTCGGCGGAGCACCGTGATGCTGATTAACGAGGAGATGAAACAGACGCTCCTGCGACTGGAAAAGGATTACTGTGAAAAAGCTGGCAAGAAGTTTCCCGAGTCCATCGCCAAGACGTACTTTGAAAGCTCCGCCGGTGGCGGCGGTTATGAATGGAAACTGATCGACCAACGGTATCGGCCGGGCCGCTAAACCACCGTCGATCCCCAAACCGCTTCGAACAATGATGTTTAAAACACGTGCCGGGCACATGAAAACAGGTTGCACGCCCGACCAACCCCAATCCAATTGTCCTCACTGATGAGGAACGCGGCACACTGACTGGCCGCCACCACTATTCCGACATCTGACTCTTCAACGGGAACGACACGAAATGTCTATGATGCTTGCGTACTCTCTTTTCAACATTATCGCTGACGCAACCTATGGTGCGCTGGCCGCCGTCGCGCTGTGGGGCCTGTACTGCATTGTGGTGATCTGGAACCGCGTCAAACAAAAGCGGTTTCGCAACGAAGCTCAACAGGACGCGTTCATGGAAGACGTCGAGCAGATGCTCAACGCCGGCGACTTTGACGGCGTCACTGAATACTGCGAAGGCGACACGCGGGCGTTGCCGCAGATGATTGACATGGCCGTTAGCAATCGGCAGCGCGGCCTGCAACAGGCTCGCAAGTTCATGATGGACCGTTTCCAACGAGATGTCATGAGCGATCTGGATTATCGACTCAGCTGGGTCGGCACCGTGATCAAAAGCGCCCCCATGATTGGTCTCTTTGGAACCGTTTTCGGGATGATGGGTGCGTTCGAATCGCTCTCTGACCCGAGTCAAGATGTTGACCCCGCAAAACTGGCCGGTGACATTCGAG
Source organism: Stieleria bergensis (assembly GCA_007745635.1). Taxonomy (GTDB): domain Bacteria; phylum Planctomycetota; class Planctomycetia; order Pirellulales; family Pirellulaceae; genus Stieleria; species Stieleria bergensis. Next base: position 349,248 of record CP036272.1, on the reverse strand, counting down.
TGGCGTTGGTCACCACCGCAAGTGGTCTGGCGATCGCGATTCCGCTGATGATCATGGTTGCCAACATCAACATTAAAATTGCCAAGATGGAAGACCTGATTGGGTCCGGCCTCGGTCGCTTCATCGACGCCTTCAAAGCTGGTTTGGCGAAAACCGGAGGTCGGTAGTCACCATGAATCAATTCGCCGCTGATCTGATGGACGACGAAGAAGAAGACGATTTCGTCATGCCGCGCAAGAAGCGTGATGAAGACGAGATGGACATCACCCCAATGATCGACATCACCTTCTTGCTGCTCATCTTCTTTGTTGTCTGCTCCAAGATGGATCCCACACAGATGGCACCCATCCCCAATGCCGATCAAGGACTCTCTATCAGTGCAAAAAACTCGGCAGTGATCTTTGTTGAACCGGGCGGAAAAGACAAAGTGATCGTCAAAGATATCACGCAGCGTGAATTCAGTACCGACGAAGACACCCGAACCGGTGAAATCATCGAGTATGTGTCCAAGGAACTTAAAAGCACCAGCACTCGGTTCGACAAGAAGTACGTCATGATCATGAGTAGTGGTGACGTCCCGGTGCGCGAGATCAGCAAGATTCGTCGCATCATTGGTGACAACTTCGACGAGATCGAACGCACTCACATCGCCGTGAAAGAACAGTAAGCTCCGGATCATCACCCTGCGAACAACTCTGTCCCAGTTGTTTGCAAACCAGCCTGGCTGGCCGTTGCGGCCATGCTGACACTTCACTTATCACGTTTCATCATACAGCCGACATGTCGATAACCGTTCATTGCTCTCATTGCGGCGCGATCAACAAAGCCAAAGACTCGTTGGCCGGCAGACGCATTCGCTGCCCTCAGTGCAGCCAAGCGATCACCGTGCCCGCTGCCGACCAAGTCGCCGAAGCCGTGCCCGTCGAAGCGGTCGCCGTTGAGGCCGTGGCGGTTGAAGCAGTGGCCGTTGCATCGGAGCCTCCAGGACTTCCAGCGAACGCTCAACCCGCTGCGCCCGCACCAGCGGTAGATGACGACTTGGATGACGAACCGATCCAGTTCAAACGGTCCCGAGAGGAAGACGAACTGGACATGACGCCGATGGTCGACGTGACCTTTCTGCTGCTGATCTTCTTCATGGTCACAGCATCGTTCTCGTTGCAGAAAGCGATTTCGATGCCCAAGGAGAAGAGCGACCAGCCCAGCACGAACACGACGGATGAACCTGAAGAAGAACAGGAGATGGTGGAAGTGCAAATTGATCGCTTCGGCAACTTCACCGTCTACCTCGGCGATGATTTGCTCGGTTCAAACCCCGGCAAACAAAACTTGCTAAGACTGCTCTCGGCTCGCGAAGTGGTCGACCAAGGCATTCAAAAAATGTCCATTCGCGTGCAAGAAGACTGCAAACTGAAGTTCCTTGTCGATGCCATGGACGCCGGCACCATCAAGGGCTGTACTGATATCGAAGTGACGGAAGTGGAATACCTTGAATAGAGCTGCCACAACGTTCTCTCCCCCTGCTATTGCTGCTTAACTCACTGCCACCCAACCAGACCGAATCCGAACAACATGCTTGCTAACGAACTGATCAACGAGATGGAACGCCGGGGTTTGCTGGATCAGGAAATCATCGAAGCCCTCCGCGAACAACTCAGCCAAGGTGGCGCCAGTGTGACCCCAGAAGCGGTCGCCAAACTGTTGGTTGACAACGGCCAGCTGACTCGCTTTCAAGCCTCGAAACTGATTGGCGAACTGCGCAGCGGCGAATACGACGACCAAAGCACGACCGCAGACCAGGAACTGGGCGTTGATGATTTGGAGGTGGTCGAAGATGAGGTGACCGTGGTCTCCGAGGCCGTTCCCGTAGAGGCAGTGCCCGTTGATGCGGTCCCCGTCGAAGCGGTGGCAGTGGACGCGACTCCCGTTGAAGCAGTGCCCGTGGAGGCCGTTCCCGTCGAAGCGGTGGCCGTTGAGGCAACCCCCGTTCAAGAATCCCCCTCTGGTGCCCGACCATCGAGTGGTGGCAACGGGAATAACAAACGCCCGACCAAGCCAGAAGACAACGAGTGGGACTCGTTCAAAGTTTACGGCTTCGTTGGCATCATCGTTTTTCTCGCTGGCATGATTGCCGGGCTGTATTTCTTGCTGAGTTCGGGCAATGCAGAAGATGAAATCAAGCTGGCTGACGACGCCTATGCTGCGCAAAACTACACCGTCGCACAAACCCGCTACGAAAGCTTTGTAGAAACCTGGGGCGAAGATCATAAGGACGCTTCTAAGTCGCGCGTCCGTGTCGTCCTGACCGAACTTTACCGCGCTGAACAAAAGTCCGATCCAACTTTGGCCTCCGACCTGTCAGTCGACAAACTGCCGACCATTGAACAAGAAGAAGCGATCACGGGGGACCGACCTAATCTCGCTGGCTTGCTGATCGATATCGCAAACAACATTGCCGAAGCCGCGACCAAGGTTCCAGAAACGGAGAAAAAACGCAAGCTGATCATGAAGTTGGACAAACACATGGAACTGTTTGAAAACGCCAACTACATCGACAAAACGCTTCGTGAAACCAACAAGACCAAACTAGACCTGATCTCTGAAAAACGAGCTCGTGCGGCTCGCGACATTAAGCGGAACGAGCAACTCGACAAAGCGGTCAACAACATGTCGACGTTGCTGGAGTCCAAGGACACTAAAGCCGCCTACGACATCCACAGCGAATTACTGCGAGAATACCCCGAGCTACGCCGCAACGAACGCTTGGTCAAATTGATCCTTCAAGCGAGCGACATCCAAAATGAACTCGTGTCAGCGTCGGTCAAAACACCTCAGTCAATCACTCCAAACAACGACAAAGATGTCGAACCGATCATCTTGATGGATCGATCTGGCAATCGCGTTTCCAGCCCAACGGCTTCCACGTACTTCGTGCCTGCTGCTGGCAGTGTTCTAGCGTTCAACGTCGAAGATGGCACGCTGCAATGGCGACGTTATGTCGGCAACAACCTTGCCCACAGCCCTGTCCCACTAGAAGGCGGCGACGCCGTGTTGCTAAGCGTTTCCACAGACCTGACCATCGAACGCTGCGACGGACGCAGTGGGATGGTGATTTGGAAAACCGAAATTGGCGAACCCTATAACCAGCCCATCGTTGCACGTGACTACGTTTATGTCACCACTGTCAGCGGCAAACTGTTCAAGCTGGACGCCACCACCGGCGAGGGACTGTGGTCGACAACCATCCCGCAAACCGTCAACGTTGGACCCGGCGTCGACAACCAACGCTCGGTCTTGTATCAACCCGGCGGGCATAGCAACCTGTACGTTGTCAACGCTCGTAGCGGCGAAAGCATGGAGAGCTTTTACATCGGACATCGCGAAGGGACCATTGCCGTGCCACCGGTTGCGCTGCTTGATCACCTGTTCGTTTTGGAGAACCATAGCCAGGACACCTGCATGATTCACATCCTGAACGTGGATCAATCGGGCGGCGGCCTGAAAAAGGCCCAAGACCCGATCACGATCGAAGGCAATGTGGTCGTTGCACCACTGTTGGATAAACGTCGAATCATCGTGCTCAGCGACCTCGGCGAAATCAAGGTTCTGGATATTGAACCCTCCAGCGAAGGCGAAAAAGTCTCTGTGATCGCCGACGTCGCGCGTTCCTATTCGACGCCAACGCTCAGCCAAATGACTCTCGGGCAAAACGAACTTTGGACGACCGGATCAAAGTTCAGTCGTTATGAAATTCAAGCCAACCGGGGCCAAGTGGTCCCTCGCGAACCTGCCTTCCTGAATGACGCTTTCGTTGGCGAGCCCCTGTTTGTCGGTGATGCCGTGCTGCATGCACGGCGAATGAACGGCACGGATTGGATCCGCGTTGGTGCTGCCGAGCCTTCTTCCAGTGACAGCATTTGGAATGCTGATGTCAGCGCACCGATCGAGTTGATCTTGCCGATTGACGGTGGCGTGCGTGCGATCACCAGCCAAGCCGCTTTGTTTGAATTAGAAGATGCCGCGATCGCATCGAAGTCACTGCGAACACCTCTTGAGTCTCCTGACGACGCCTCGATTGAAACTCGCTTCCAAAACGCGCAAGCTCTCCAAGACGGTCGCTGGATCTTAATCAACAACAGTGATCAAGCAGGGGCACAGAAAGTTGCGATCTACGATCCATCACGTGCAAACGATAAGCTGCGATTGATTTCACTGAACTTAGTCAACGGCGTCCCCGGTGGCCCTGCCTTGTGCGTCGCCAATGGACTGTTTGTGCCACTCAATAACGGCCGAGCTCTGCTCTTGAACTACCAAACGGGTGGCCAGATCAGCAATCCATTCCAACCCAGCAGCAGCCCTTCCGAAAAAGTCACCTGGACCAATTCGATCATTGTGCCGGAAGACAAAACACAAATCGTCCTGGCAGACAATCGCAAAGGCATTTATCGCCTGCGAGTTGGCGATCAAATCTCGCCCCTGGCCGAAGGAAAACTCCCCAGCCAACCACTAGGATCCATTGCTGGCCTGAACAATACGGTGTTCGTGCCAGTCGGCGGAACGGCCGCAGACAAACTGTTAGGTTTCGACATGGCTTCACTGAAGCCAAAGTTTGAAACTCAAACCGCTGGCCGAGTGGTCTGGGGCCCCATGAACGCCGATCAACACGTGTTGATCCTGACCAATGATCAGATGCTTCGAGCCTATGACGATCAAGGCCAAGAACAGTACGCCGTAAAAGTGGGACCAGGCAAAGCAGTCGGCAAACCATTGCTGCACGACGGCAAGCTTGTCCTGGCCGGTGCCGCTGGCTGGGTTGCAGTCATTGACCCCAGCGCTGGACAACTGTCGGGCTGGAAAGACATCGGCCAGCCCTTCTCTGCGACTCCCCTGCCCTATGGCCAACAGTTGCTGGTTCCAGGAGCGGAAGGCGTCATCTTCTCTGTCGACATGCCTCAAGGGGGCCAGCCATGATGCGAACCTCGCTTCACCGTCACGCCCCCCATGCACTTCGCCACCGTCCTGTTTGCGATCAAAGCCATCAGAACGGTCACCCGGCAAGACAATGCGTCGACCAGACGCATCGCATCCCAACGTCACTTGGTTGTTCCATGATCCGAACCTTGCTCTTGTTGGCAATCCTATTGGCCGGCTGCTTGATCCCCGGTGTTGAGCAATCCGCTCAGGCGCAGATCCAGTCTTATTCGCGTCAAGGCAAACCGCCTGAGCTAGGATTGGACCTGCTGCGTCAAGATCCCTATGACCTGATCTTCTTCACGCCCCAATCCGGCGGCGGCTGGGCAATGGTGACACCACTGCCCTTCCGCGACATGCCCTCGCGCCGCGATGGCAAACTTGAGTTCGAAGTCATGGGCTTGCAACCCAAGAAGTTTGGCGCGAAATGGACGGAAATTGAACGGATCGATTTCTGGGAAAAACGCCTGGAACAAGAAACCAGTGATCGCATCGCTGGCGGCGACTTCACCGGGGCATTCCCCTTCCTGTCGATCCTGATTCGCGACTACCCCACGCGTCCAGGCCTGCGGAATCTGCGTTCGGACTTTCTATTCAAAAACGCATTCCAGCGTGCCGAAAAGGGCGAACGCGGCGAAGCGCTCGCTTTGCTAGAAGAACTGCATCAGTACAACCCTGAATATCGCCAAAAAGAAGTCATCAATGGCATCAGTGGCACGACCAGTACACTGATGCGATCGCTGATGGAGGAAAAACAATATGCCATCGCGCAGCAGTTGCTTGTTCGTTTGAAGAAGAGCTACAAAGCCTATAACTTGGAATCCATCTCGCGGCTAGAAAACGAGTTCCTGCAGCTCGCACAGGAAAAACGCGACCAGGCTCTCAAAGCACTTGAGGCCAAAGACTATCGACTCGCTCGGACCCGGGCCATCGAAAGCATCAACCTCAAGCCCGACATCGAGGGCGGCGAAAAGCTGGTCAGCGACATCGCTAAAGCTTATCCCATGGTCCGCGTCGGCGTCCTGCAAGCGGCTCGTGAATTTGATCCGGTGCGTTTGGATAGCTGGGCCGCACGACGAGCCGGACGATTGCTGTATCGCAATCTGTTTGAAATCCATGGCGTTCTCCCTGAAGGCGGCGACTATCGCTTTCTGTTTGGCGACTCGGAACTGTCTGCGGACCGCAAACTGCTGACCTTGAATCTGAACCTCAGCAAGCTGGAACCGCCACTGGACAAACTGGGCATCGATTTTTTGGCCGACCAACTGGCCAATCGCGCCCGCCCAGAACAACCCGAGTACTACACGCCTTGGGCGGCGGCGGTTGACGGGATCGCCATCAATGGCCCCCGGCGAATCGACCTCACACTCCGTCGCCCCAACGTTCTACCGACCTGCTTGCTACAACTGAATGTAGATGGCAGCTGGTTTGGTGGCGAAGCTGGAGAACCAACCAATGATTACAAACTTGGTGAAATCAAAGGTGAAGAAACACGCTTCAAGCTGACCGACATTGCCAAGTCCAATCTCTCCGACCCCTCTAAGCCGCAAGAGATTGTTGAGATCCACTGCAGCAACGCCGGCGACGCCGTGGAACGCTTGCGTCGTGGCGACATCGATGTCCTGGATCAGCTATTCCCTGCTGATGCAGCTCGACTACGCAAAAACAAAGACATCACCGTTGTCCCCTATCCATTGCCGACGGTCCATATGCTGATCCCCTGCTCGGATCATCCCTACATCGCCAATGATAACTTTCGACGGGCGCTGGTCTATGGAATGGATCGCGAGAACATCCTGAACATGTTGCTGGGCAAAGAAGGCGCCGGCTCCGCTGGCTGCCGCGTCCTCTCCGGCCCCTTTCCGGCTGGACTGGACCCCCAAGACCCACTGGGCTACGCGTATGACCAAGACATCAAACCGCACCCCTTTGAACCCAGCCTGTCGCGTTTGCTGAAACAAGTCGCCATCAACATGATGGAAGAAGAAGCGAAACGCAACAAAGAAACACCTCCCAAGCTTCGTGAAATTCGCCTCGCGCATCCAGCGGACAACATGTCCCGTATCGCCTGCCAAACCATCGCTGATCAATGGAAATTGACGGGGCTGGAAGTTGAACTCGTTGAGCTGCCACCGGGCAAAACGATGCCTGATCCAGATCAAGCTGACCTGTGCTATGTCTCGACCGCCATCTGGGAACCCATCCTGGACGCCCGCCGAGTACTGGGACCGGAAGGGCTGGCCAAGTGTGAAGACCAGCTGCTGGGCTTGGGCCTGCGACGACTGGAAGAAGCACTCAATTGGGGCGAAGTGCGACAGCGACTGCTGGACTTGCACTTTATCTCACACCATGAACTCCCCGTGATCCCATTGTGGCAAATGGTCGACTCCTACGCCTATCGCAAGAACCTGCGCGGCGTCGGACGCAACATCATCAGCCTGTACCAAAATGCGGATAGCTGGAGGATCGAATTCTAATGCAAAACCACGCCTTCGAACCTACCATGCAATTCACTCCCATCGCTTCTGCTTCATGCACCACAGCTGCCCGCCACGCACTGCTGCTGGTCGTGATACTGCTGACCGGTGCGTTTGCCACCGCTCAGGAAGACAAGCCCAAACAGCAACCTCAACCCAAAACCGATGCAGCGCAAGCCGACCAGCCAGCAGAGTCCAAGCCCGATGCACCAGCCAATGACTCTGCACGTTCCTTCACCGTGACGGTGGACGACGACGAAATGCAGGAAGTGATGGACTACGAACTGTTCAGCGTCCCACCCTGGGACTTTGCGCCTTATAAGGTCCTGATCTGGATCGCCAGCGACCAACCAGAACATCACACCCCAGCATTCACTGGCCAAGTCAAGACACTGCTGCAGCGGGACTACAATTCAATCTGGGACATGACGGTTGAAACTGCACCACCGGCAGTCAACAGCTTGGCAAATCGATCGATGGACCTGATCACCTACGATGCGATCACGGCCTCCGACCCCGTACTGGCTGTGCGGAATTCGTTGGAATACTCAATTCGGATCAAGAATCTGGCCACTGCCGATGAGCACCTGAAAAAGATTCAGACCACTGAAACCTTGCTGAATCTCATCAAGTCACAGGCTCGGCAAGCCCCCACTGAAACTGACAGCGAAGCGGCAACTGACAGCGAAGCGGAAACGCCGGCCAAACCGACCGCTGACTCGGCAACCAAGTCGGACAGCGAAGCGACCGGTGCCGGAGACATTGCTGAAGACACAGCCGATAACGCCCAGGCCGGTGAAGACGCGCCGCCAAAGCTGTCGGACCCTGAACTGCTGGCCAACCTCATCAGCAAAACAGATGGCTCCTTGAAGGATGCGTTGAAACTGAGCGAGATCTGGGTCCAAGAAGGCACAGAGGCCCTGATCGTCCCTCGCGGCCAAGCGATTGGATTCGCGCCCGAAGGATCGAAATCGAACAAAGCCAAGATCATTGAATTACCGATCAGCGGTCTGGTGAAAGCCCAAGCAGAGTCCTTCGACAAGATTTTTGTGGTTCACATCGACAACTCAACCTCGCTTGGCAGCGAATTGTCCGTGGTCGAAATCGAAACCTTGATGCGAACCAATTCGGAAACCTACACGCGTCCAGTTTCGAATCCTGCGATCCTGCCATACGTGATCAACTACGCTTTGACGGATGCGTTCTCACCCTTGGTTCGCCTGGACGAAGTCGGACGCAAGAAAGCGCAAGGCATCGTCCGCGCCGCTGGGCTGATCACCGACCCGAATTCTGCAGCTCATGTCCCCGCCGGTTCGTTGCTGCAACCGCTGCTACGACGCAACGGTCGCGACGGCAAACCGCTGCAGGTGGGACGCGTTGACTGGGCTTTCCTGATGGTCAAAGACATCGAAGGTGCACGTGCCGAATTGGAACTGATCGACGGGATGGCCGGCGGCCCACTGAGCAGCCGCCCCAGCATGCGAGTCACCAAATGGGGACGCCTGGTCAAACCCTCCCAAGACACCACCACCTTGCGACTGCACGCCAAGAAACGGCCTGACAAACCGCTGATTGGTTACGAACTTCACCAACGATCACTCGGTGAAGACAAAACGTTTTCGCTGGTCGGACGCACCGACTGGAACGGCAATCTGGTGATTGGAAAAGACGTTGACCCCGTGCGTGTGCTGTATGTGAAAAACGGAGGCGCCATCCTGGCGAAACTTCCCCTTGCTCCCGGCCTGACTCAAGTCGAGGTCGCCGATCTCGCCGGCGACGACATGCGTTTGCAAGCCGAAGCCTACGTCCGTGGTCTGCAGAATCAAATCATTGACTTGGTCGCAATCCGTAAGTTGCTCGACATTCGCATTCGCAAACGAGTCAAAGATCGCGATGTGAAAGAAGCACGCGCCATCCTAACCAGCTTGTTCGCCCAGCAAACACGGAAATCGATCGCGGCGGCTCTGGAACTCAAACTACAAGAGTTTATCAATGCGATCAACAAGCAGCGCAATGGCAATCGTTCGGCGATCGCTAGCCAGAAACGGAAAGTCGAGCTGTTGTTTAAATCGGCACGCACCAATTTGGACAAGAACCTGAGCGACCTGATTCTGCAAGACCTGCAAATCCTTGTCACCGAAGCAGAAGCGGGCCGATTCCCACCGGCCGAAGACAAATAGTGTGCCACCACCTGGCCTCTCCTATTGCGAGAGGGCACGGAAGCAAAACGACAACGTTGATGCAATGCGTCAAAGCAGTGTCATGACGCTGGCTCCCGCCAACCAAACGCAACAATCACTTGCGCCAGTCAGGACGCTTGCGACGAGCCTTGGGGTGGTGCGTGATCACTTTGATTGTTGAATCGCGAGCGGTCATCGCGCGCCCCATGGGACGCTGAGTGAATCGCACGATCTTAGCACGCAACTTCTTGTCTTGATCATACACGTCGTCATCAATCTCGAATTCAACGTGACGTGTGATAAAGGCTTCCGGCAACTTCGCTATTCCCACGACAACTTCCACGGGCTTGCCGGTTCCGTCCGATTGCGAGGCTGTGGAGTCGGCAGGACGATGAGAGCCTTGATCGCGATGATGACTGCGTCCCGGTTTTTGATCTCGGTCTGAACGACGATCAAACTTGTTGTTTCGCGAACGTGATCGATCAAACCCAGATCGCTCAGGGCGGTCACGAACTACGTCTTCAAACACCGAACGATGAAAGAAAACATCGTCACGATAGTCCTCGGCGTCAATGAACCCAAACTCGCCCTTGGGATCAATAAAGCTAATGGTGCCCAGACGCTTTCGAGTGATCCGAAACTTCTTGGGCTTGGGCTGATCGTCGGGATTGGGCTTGTTCTGCGACACGCTAAGGACTCAAAGAGATTGACTGCCGATCACAGATTGGTTGGGCAACGTCTTGCCGCGCTGTCTTTTCATCGCCATTTTGATCAGGCGGACAAAGCTCGGATCTGAATTCACGATCGGTCGGAGGCTCAATCCAAGCAGCGTTTGACGACCACTTGGGGAGTCAAAACACTAACATGATTCAGGATTTTTGACAGTGGAAAACAAATTCACCGGTCTCAATTTCGGGTGAGCGGCCCAATCCAGGACAAGGGAGTTAATCCAGGGCGAGCTTTCCAATGAGGGCCGGCCTCAGTTCAAACTGGAATCGGACACTCGCTGCGGCAATCCCACCCACTGGGCCATAGAACCCGCCATGGCATCGGGCAACAGATTTTGCCACATCCATTGATCTTCCTGCCACACGTGCTGGGCCTGAGCGTCGGCGAGGTGCCATAACCCTGCCACAAGCTGCTGCTCCAGTTCAGCTGGCCCCCACCGGAGAGCCCCGATCAAGATGCGGCAATGCTCAGGTCGATCGATGGCCATTTCTGCCAGCGTCTGCCGCGTGACTGCGCCGTACACCCCAGGGCCGATCTGAAATTCTCCGTGCTCTGGCTCGCCACAAATCGCGAGCATGGGGCTGGCCAGAGGCCCGCCAAAATGGACTTCACCCAGAGCCTGCAATGCCGCCGCGATGACCGCGTTCGCCTGGTCCGTCTGGGCACTCTCCAGGCGATGAGCATCCCGTGTCGTGCCCTGGCCACTTTCGAACTGGCGTGGTTCAGCACTCTCAGCTGCATGAACTTGCGTTGAAATCGGCCGATTCAACAACACCGCTGAAATCCGACGCTCGTGGTGCTCAACCACCATGGCGACGGCCTGAGAAAGAATCGAATCGCGCATGGATGTCGAAGCGACCAAAAGCTTGCCAACAAGGGAGGGCACCGCTGGTCCAGTGAATGAATCTTGCATTGTCAACTCTGTAGAGAAAGCCACGAAAGCGGCATGATGAAACCTGTCGTCAAAGTGACAGCCCGTCATCGCCTTGGTCTGGGAATTGCAACGTCCGTGCCAATGGGGCCTGGAAAGAAACCAATTTTCTCCGCCCGCTGGCGGACTGGCTGAACGCTGGCTAGCGGCCTAAACTTGCTTGTCTGGAACCACCAACGATCCCGGACGCAGACTTTACAAGCACGCAGAATTTGGTAACCCATTCCCTTCCTCTTCACAGCCCATCCCCAACGCCTTTCAACCTGGAACTGAGACATGAGCCTGTACGAGATGCGGCGGAACTACACCCTCAAGACGCTGCAAGAAACAGACGTCGATCCCGACCCAATGGTTCAGTTTGATCGCTGGTTAAAAGAAGCAAACGTCAGCGACCTGCCCGATTGGGTGGAAACCAACGCGATGACGCTTGCGACCAGCGACTTATCCGGCAACGTGACCAGCCGCATTGTGCTCCTGAAGGGATTGGATGACGGAAAATTCTGGTTCTACACCAATTACAGGTCCGCCAAGGCCTCGCAAATCGAGTCCAACCCGCGCGTCTCACTGTGCTTTCTCTGGCAACATGTCCAACGTCAAGTTCGGATCGAAGGCACAATCAGCAAGGCGCCCCGAGAGCAATCCGAACGGTATTTTCACATGCGCCCACGGGACAGCCAATTCGGAGCCCTGGTCAGCGATCAATCCGAAGTGATTGCCTCTCGCGACGTCCTGGAGCAGAAACTAAGCGAACTGCATCAGACCTACGGCACGGGCGAAATCCCCTGCCCTGAATCCTGGGGAGGCTATGCGGTCGATCCCCAGAGCATCGAATTTTGGCAAGGAAGACAACAACGACTTCACGACCGGCTACAGTACTTCCGATCTGATTCAGGCTGGAAATTACAGCGTCTGGCGCCATGATCGACGCGACAAATTGAAGGAAAAACGCGGCCTTCAAGCTTTTGTGGCGGATCAGCGAATTCGTTGAACATTCATCTCGACAGGTTGCAATGGCCACACATCGAGAATGCCACTGGTGTATGATGTGGGGGCTAGATTGACTGCCGGTTTCAAGCGTTCTATTTGCTAGCAAATGACGAGCAAACAAGAACCGAGCAATCGGCCGCCACTAGCCACCGACAGAGGGTGATCGAGTTCTTGATGTGTGCGTTTGTTCAATCAACTTGCTTGATTGACGAAACCATGGTTGCCAGAATCGGTTAATCACACAGAGTGAGCAGAGATCACGAAGGCCGAGCGCGTTCATCCTGATGATTCGCTTGATCGGCAGGTGCCCTCCTTCCATTGTCAAGTGGCGACTGCAACACCGGCCATGCAACTGCAACGCCCATGACACCACACAACCACACCTACCCTTCCTTCTTCCATTACTTGGAGAACACAGAATGTCACGTTTGATTACGTCTGTCGCCGCTGTGGCAATGTTGCTTGGATCAATCAACCTCGCTGCTGCAGGCGAAGGCCTGAAAACCGGCGACGGCATTGGTGCCTTTTACGTCACCAAAGTTTGTGGCGCCGACAGCGATGGCGTCGACCAAGGCGAGCAACTGTGCTATCGCTGCCGCTATGGCTCTCGCCCCATGGTGATGGTTTTTGCTCGCAGCACCGACGGCAAAGTTTCAAAACTGGTGAAAGAACTGGACGCAGCCGTTGAAGCGAACAAAGACGCTCAACTGAAAGGCTTTGTCACCCTGATGGGCAAAGATGCTTCCGCACTAAAAGACAGCGCCAAAGCAGTTGTCTCTGACTCAGGTGCCAAGAACATCCCTGTCACCATTGCCAAAGACAACGTCAGCGGACCTAGCAACTACAAGATTGACGCTGACGCAGAAGTCACCGTCATCGTTGCTGCCGGCGGCCGCGTTGTTGCTAACCACTCCAGCAGCGCTGCTGAACTGAACGTGGACAAAGTCATCGGCGCTGTCAACAAAGCCGTTAACTAAGCTCTGACACCGAACTTGACCTGGGTCTGTCCCATCTTCTGGTTCAACTGAAACGCACGCCCAACTTGGGCGTGCGTTTTTTCATTGGGCGACGACACTGCGTCACGAGGACCTGCCATCAGACTGGCAAGCCCCGCAGCGCCAACGCTACTCGGTTTCAGCCATGTCACGTGCGTGGTAGCTACTGCGAACAAAGGGGCCACTAGCGACTTTAGTAAAGCCCATTTGCTTGGCGATCTCACCCAGCTCATCAAACTCTTCGGGCGGCACGTACCGCACCACGGGCAAGTACTTCTCGCCGGGCTGCAAGTATTGGCCAAGCGTCAGAAAATCGACGCCATATTCACGCAGGTCAGCCAAGGCATCGAGCAACTCGCCACGCTCTTCCCCCAGGCCCAACATCAAACCGCTTTTGGTTTTGACTCCAGGGTCGTACTCTTTGACCTTCTTCATCATACCCAAGGTCCACTGGTAATCACTTTTGGGACCACGGACACGTCGATACATTCGAGGCACGGTTTCCATGTTGTGATTGAACACGGTCGGCTTGGCTTCAATGACGCGGGCGAGCGCTTCCTTGCAGTGCACGAAGTCAGGCGTTAGCACTTCGGTGGTAGCGCCCGTTCGCTCGCGCACGGCGACCACACACTGATAAAAGTGATCAGCGCCACCATCCAGCAGATCGTCGCGCGTCACACTGGTGATGACGACGTGCTTTAGCCCTAGACGGGCAGCGGCTTCGGCAACACGTTCGGGCTCGTCAGCTTCGGGCAATTGTGGCGGACGACCACGATGGACAGCACAGAAGCCACAGGGCCGAGTACAGGTGTTGCCCAGAATCATGAACGTCGCCGTCTGCTGGCTGTAGCACTCCATTCGGTTGGGGCACTTGGCATTATCGCAAACCGTCTCCAGCCGCAGCTCATCCAGCAGACCCGCGGTCATGTGGTTGGCGTTACTTCGGGGGATAGGGCGTTTGAGCCACTTGGGCAGTCGGCCGCTGGCACTCAGTTCGGTGCCCTCTGGAATTTCAGGATCGGCGACGACAGGTAATCGAAAGGCCATGTTCGTGCTGGTCGAATCAAGTAGAAGGGGTCATCCAGCCAATCGGAACGAACCGAATCGGCTCACGGGGCGTAGTTTTTCACCAGGTATTGTAGTGAGTCTGACCAAAGGGCAATGGCTAACTGGCCCGACCGAGATACAATCCAGGCGTTATGGCAAAAAGCAAAGCGAAGAAAGCGAAGAAAGCGAAGAAAGCGAAATCGTCCAGCGGCAAGGGCAGCGGAAAGGGGAAAAGTAAACCCCAGCCACAGATAACGATCGTGGCAGAAAACCGCAAAGCCCGCCATCGTTACGAAATTATCGACACCCTGGAGTGTGGATTGATGCTGATGGGCAGCGAAGTCAAATCCATGCGCGAGGGCAAACTGTCACTTGACGAGGCTCATATCCGGGCCAAGGACCGTGAACTGTGGCTGATTGGCGCCGACATCGCTCATTACAACAACGCTGGCATGTGGAACCACGATCCGCGACGCCCTCGCAAACTGTTGGTGCATGATCGGGAGTTCGACAAGTTCGCCGCACGTGCCCCTCAACAAGGACTAACACTGATCCCGCTGCGCGTCTACTTTAATGATCGCGGGCTGGCCAAATGCGTGATGGCCTTGGTCAAGGGTAAAAAGCTTCACGATAAACGCGAGACCATGAAACAGCGCGACACCCAACGCGGATTGCAGCGGGCCATGCGTCGCGGAAGCTAGCCAGCAGCGTGGCGGAAAACCACCCTTCGACCCCTTTAAATTCAAATCCGAAACGGACTGAGCCAACGGTTCGCATCTCCCCCTCTCCGCTTGACGATCCAACATCATGCCCAACCCCTACAGCGATGGAAGTGGCGGCGAAGTGCTGCAGATCACCAACTTGATCATGCGTTACGATCAACCAGGCGGTGGCTCTCTAACCGTGCTCGACATTCCGGAGTTCTCGATCGGCACCGGTGAACAGCTTGCCATGGTCGGCCAGAGCGGCGGCGGCAAAACGACCTTGCTGCACTTGATCGCTGGCCTGCTGGCTCCGACCAGCGGTTCCATCAAACTTGCTGGCGTTGAACTCTCGACACTTTCTGAACAGGGACGCGACCGCTGCCGAGCCGCCAACGTGGGCTATGTCTTTCAAACATTTAACCTGCTGCCTGCCTTCACGGCGCTGGAAAACGTGCAACTAGGCATGGCCTTTGGACAACGCCCAGTGGACACCGCGCGTGCCAAGGACTTGCTAGACCGAGTGGGTCTGTCCGATCGCATGACCTACAAACCACGACAGCTTTCCGTTGGACAACAACAGCGTGTGGCGATCGCCCGTGCACTCGCGGGCAAGCCCAAGTTGTTACTTGCCGATGAACCGACGGCCAATGTTGACCCCGCCAGCGCAGACTCGGTCCTGGACCTGATCATCAACTCCTGTCGCGACGAAGACATTGCCCTGCTCATGGTCACCCATGCCATGGAGGTCACCGAACGATTCTCTCGAGTCGATCGACTGGATGAAATCAATCGCGTTTTGCTCGCGACTCAATCGGAGAACTGATTCAAGATGTGGTTAATTCGAATCGCGTGGCGGAACTTTCAGTACCGCGCACTTTCCAGCCTGCTAACAACTCTTTCGCTGACCCTAGGCGTCGCCTTAGTGGTCTTGGTGCTGGCGGTCGTCGGCATTGTCAGCGAAGCGTTCTCGCGCAATGCACAAGTCGGCTACAACCTCGTCGTCGGCCCCAAAGGCAGCGCGTTACAGCTCACGCTCAACAGCGTCTACTACCTCAGTCAACCGATTGAGAACCTGCCGTTTACGGAGTACATGGAGTTCTTCGACAAAGACACGCGAGCCAAAATGGTACGCACATACGGCGGCGATCCAGCGTTGGGCGAACGTGCCGGCAAGTATTCCGCGCACACCAACGGTGGCTTTGCGATTCCGCTTGCCTTGGGTGACTACCTGGGCGAGTATCGCGTGGTCGGCACGACACCGCAATTTTTTGAAGACCTGCGTTATGGCCCAGAGCTAACCGAGCCATTCAGCTTCCGTGAAGGCCGCGCACTGAAGTCCTACACCGAAGAAAACAGCTTCTTTGAAGCCGTGCTTGGCTTTCGAGTTGCCAAGACGATGAACCTAAAAGTAGGCGACACGTTTAACTCCACCCACGGCGATCCAGAAGGCATGGGACACGGCCAAGGCTTCGTCGTCGTCGGGGTGATGGAACCGACGGGAACGCCAAACGACCGCGTGGCGCTGGTTAACCTTGAAGGCTTTTACCTGCTGGAAAAACATGCCAAGCCTCTAAACGGGGACGAAGTCATTGCCCCGGCGACCGAGGGGATCGTTGACGCCAAAGGGTTCAAGCAAATCACCATCCCCGAACGCGAAGTCACATCGATCCTGATTCGCAGCGGCAACCCCATGCTGGGTGTCGTGTTACAGAATACGATCAACGAAAGCCTCCGAGCTCAAGCGGCTGCTCCAGCGGGCGAGATCACAAAACTGATGGACGCCTTTATCGGCCCCGTGCTGACTGCCTTGCTGGTGATCACGCTGATCACCTGTGTGGTCGCCGCCGTTGGGGTTTTAGTGGCAATCTATAACTCGATGAACGACCGCCGCCGAGACATCGCCGTGATGCGAGCTCTGGGGGCGCGACGCGACTCAGTGACGGCGATCATTCTGGCCGAGAGCCTCTTGATTGCCGTGATCGGTGCGGTGGCCGGCTGGCTGCTGGCCCACGGGACAATCTGGCTGGCCAGCGGCGTGATTGAGCAGCAGGTCGGGATCCAAGTCGGCATCTTTAGCGTCAGCGAATATGAAACTTGGGTCTTTCCGCTGGTGATCATGCTGGCGCTTTTCGCTGGTTTTTTGCCTGCGATGTCGGCCTATCGGACAAATGTGGCAACAAACTTGTCCGCATAACTTGCCTGAGGGGGCTGTGAGATAACGTCTTGATTACGATAATCTGACTATCAGTTTAAAAACGCGTTTACCACGCGTCTGTTGATCCATTGACCCGGATATTGTCGTCCCCCAGGGAGCACGGTTCCGGTCGCCAGCATTGCCGCCGCACATGAACCCGCCCCCTTCTGATCCTGCTGACGACAACCCGAACCAGCCCCCCGGTGATGCGGGCGATGGAGCGGTTGGTGAAGGAACTGACGGTGCAGCCGGCGACTCAATGGGCACCCAATCCGGCCAGGGTGGGAAACGCCAAGCTGGCATGCTGTTCATCTGGATCACGCTGTTCATCGATATCCTGGGCATCGCGATCGTGATCCCTGTGCTGCCTGGATTGGTCCAAGAGCTGACAGGCCTGGATTCGTCCGGTGCGAGCGTTTGGTATGGCGTCATCGCTGCATCTTATGCTGGCATGCAGTTTCTGTGTGCCCCGGTTGTCGGCGGACTTTCCGATCGCTTTGGACGACGACCGATTCTTTTAGCGTCACTGTTTGGGCTAGGCGTCGACTTTATCATTCAGGGCTTCGCCAATAATGTTTGGCTGCTGTTTGTCGCGCGCATGATCGGCGGTGTCTTTGGAGCCAGCTTTACCAGTGGCAATGCCTACATTGCTGACATCTCGACTGACGAAACCCGTGCCAGAAATTTTGGCTTGGTGGGTGCGGCCTTCGGCCTAGGCTTCATCATCGGACCCGCTGTGGGCGGTGTTCTATCCGACACCATCTCTATTCGTGCACCGTTCTTTGCCGCTGCCGGATTGGCGATGGTGAATTGGCTGTACGGATACTTTATTTTGCCGGAATCACTGCCTCCGGAGAAGCGTCGCAACTTTTCGATCAAGAACTTTGGGCCGCTGGCAGCCTTCAAAACACTGCGCCGCTACCCCTTTGTCGCTGGACTGGCCATTGCGTTCTTGCTGAAAGCCCTGGCACAGCGAGGCATGGAGAATGTCTTCGTGCTGTTCTCGGAGTTCAAGTTTAACTGGAGCCACACTGGCGTTGGATTCTTTCTTTGCTGGGTCGGTGTGACCGCGGTGATTGTCCAAGGTGGGATGGTTCGCCCGACCGTGAAGCGGTTTGGTGAACGACCGGTGCTCCTGTTCGCCACCATCATCTCAGCGATCTCATTCGTAGGCTATGCCTTTGCTAGCGATCCCTGGATGCTTCCATTGATCGCCATGGTCGGCGCCTTGGGCGGTCTGGCCGGCCCGACCATTCAAAGCATGGTCACAAAAACAGTCGACGAAAGCGAACAAGGCGAAGTCCAAGGTGCTCTGGCCAGCATGCAAAGCCTGACCAGCGTGTTCGCTCCGATCATTTTCACCAGTGGTTTGTTCCGCTTCTTCACCAACGGTGATCGTGAAACGACCAGCGGCGACCCAATCATCTTTCCCGGGGCACCGTTTTTGCTGGGGGCGATTCTGATCGCACTGGCATTTTCTGTGACGTTAATCGTGTTCAAAAAGCACCCCGAATCTGATTCGTAGGGTGGCATGTCGGGCATCCTCAATGATCCCCGGAAATCCATCGCTGCCATGCCTCATTTACTGAGAACCGATTTGCAAGGCAATTAGAATGCAGTTGCGTCGCTGAGCAGCGTTGCGGGATTCTTAGAATTCTTGGCGAAGTCGCCGTTGCATGTCGCTTGCTGTCGGTCAAAACGGTTACCATTTGCACAGTTGCTCAGCTTCAGCACAGCTTGCCCATCCGCCCCACCACCAGATCGAGCTTGAGTAGTGGCCCCGGAAATACGTCGTGGATTCATCATCGCTGCCCTGATTCTTCTGGTCTTCGCTCTTTTATGGGCGTCGCGCACGGAGAACATTCCGCCGGCAGACTTCTCCTTACAAAACGGCACCGATCCGAAGACGATTGACCCACACCGGGCTTCAGGACAACCGGAAAGCCGGATCATCTTTGAGATCTTCGAAGGCCTGATGCGGATGCTGCCCGAAGGCGATCCCGATCCAGAAACCGGCTTGCAAGCGCTTTCGCCACAGCCTGGCATGGCCAAAAGCTACGACGTCAGCGAAGACGGCAAGACCTACACCTTTCACCTGCGTGATGACATTCTTTGGACCGATGGCACGCCCGTCACTGCGCATGACTTTGCTTGGTCCTGGCATCGCATGCTCCATCCAGCCACTGGATGTGAATACGGGTACTTGATCAATGAATTGCGACTCGCCGAGGCCTATCACAAGCAGCTGTTAAACATCGGCGATCGAGTGGAAGTCGAGCTTTGGGATCGGCCAGAAGATGGCGATCCGAACAGCGATGAAAAGGGAGCACTGCAACACTTTCCACGTGGAACCATTGTCTATGGCTGGCTGCGTGAGATCGAAAAGACACCTGAACCGGAGTTTGAAAAAAACGAATCAGGCGAATACATCCAGAATGAAGATGAACGCAACAGCGCGATCGCCCAGTGGAAACAGTCATGGATCTACCGCATTGACGTCGTCCCCACCGATGACGCCGACCAACCACAGTGGGATGGCAACGCTGAATCGCAACGCTTCAGTCAGTCATTGGAGATCTGCAGTGCAGACCAAGACATCCAGCGAACGCACTTTGTACTCGTTGACTTTGTGCACAACGGTGGAGCTCAAGCCATCGACGACAAAACCTTTGTCGTTCACCTGAACAACTCCATCCCCTACTTCTTGAACTTGGTGGCCTACTACCCGCTGTTTCCGGTCAACAAGAAATGCATCGAGACCCACGGTGCACCTCTGTGGACCAAAACAGAGAACATCGTCACCAATGGCCCCTTTAATCTTGATTTCCGTCGTTTGCGAAACCGCGTCCGCGTGCGTCGCAACCCCGACTACTGGGCCATCGATCGAGTCGGCTTGGAAACCATCGACTTCATGTCCTTGGAAAGCCAGAACACGGCGTTGAACATGTACGAGACGGGCCAACTGCACTGGATCAATGATTTACCCACCAGTGTTCTGGAAGAACTGCAGAAACGCGACGACTTTCACAGCGGACCGAAGCTCTCTATCTACTTCTACAAACTCAACACCGCCGTCAAGCCGCTGGATCAAGTCAAGGTTCGTCAAGCGCTAAGCATGGCGATCAATCGCAAACAGATTGTCGAAGAAGTGACCAAAGCGGGACAGCAGCCTGCATTATCCGTCGTGCCGCCCGGCTTGGCAGGCTATCGAGGCGCCGAGGGATTGCCAGAGAACCTGGAAAAAGCACGCGAACTCTTGGCCGAATCGGGCTATCCCGGTGGCCGTGGCTTTCCCAAATTGACCTTGATGTACAACACCAGTGAAACGCACCGGCCGATCGCGGAAGTCATTCAGCAACAGCTGCAAAACAATCTGAACATCAAGATCGAACTGAAGAACATGGAATGGGGCAGCTTCATCGAAACGGTGCAGCAAGAAGACTATCAGATGGCACGCTATGGCTGGGTGGGTGACTATCCCGATCCGAATACCTTCCTGGATCTCTGGGTTTCCTCCAGTCCCCAGAGCAATACCAACTGGAAAAATCCTGAATATGATCGCTTGATTGTTGCTGCCGGAAAGGAGTTTGATTCGAAAAAGCGAATGGAACTCCTACGACAGGCTGAACAGATTCTGGCTACTGAACTGCCAATCATTCCGATCTATTTCTACACCTCGGCAGAGATGGCCAAGCCAAACATCGAAGGCTTTGCTCCATCAGCGCAAGACCTGCATCCGCTGTCAGTGCTGCGTCTTCGCGACTCATCAACCGCCACCAAGGAGTGATTTAGGGTGCGAGATTTAGCTGGCTACATACTCAAACGCGGGCTCTGGATGGTGTTGACCTTATGGGTCGTTTACTCCATCTCGTTTGCGCTCATGCGTAGCGTCCCGGGCAACCCATTTAGCAGCGAACGCGGTATGCCGCCAGCGATCGAATTGCAAATGAAGGCGCGCTACAACCTGGATGCACCCATCATGCAGCAGTACGTGGACATCCTGAAAGGAATCGTATTCCGCGGCGACATGGGCTGGTCTTACAAACTGGAAGATTACAGCGTCAACCAAGTGATCGCCGAAGGCTTTCCAGTGTCTGCCTCACTGGCCATCTTTGCATTGGTCTTTGCATTGATCCTAGGCATCACCGCCGGGGTGATCTCAGCTGTCTATCGACGCACGCCCGCTGACACAGCCTTGATGATGGCTGCGGTGCTGGGGATCGCGGTGCCGAACTTTGTGATTGCCAGTATCGCGATTCTCTTGTTTGTTTTCATGCTGCAATTGTTTCCTGCTGCCGGCTGGGGCACGCTCAGCCAAATCGCACTGCCAGCGTTGTGCTTGGGCATGCCGATCGCAGCGTACATTGCTCGCCTGACGCGAACCGGCATGTTAGAAACGATGACCAAAGACCATGTGCGAACGGCCTTTGCCAAGGGCTTGCCTCGCCACAAAGTCATTACCCGTCACGTCTTACCGGGCGCCTTGTTGCCCGTGGTGTCTTATCTGGGCCCAGCGGTCGCTCGCGTGCTGACCGGCTCCGTTGTACTGGAAAAGATTTTCGCCCTGCCTGGCATGGGCAGCCACTTCATCAACGCTGCGTTGCAGCGTGACTACACCGTCGCGATGGGGATGGTCTTGATTTACACGGTCCTTCTGTTTGTGATGAACACATTGGTTGATATCACGTACAGCATCATCGATCCGAGGGTCAAACTGCAATGATGACTGACTCGAATCGAGAGACATTGGAACGCATCCTGGCCGAATCGAAAGGGATTCACGGCGTTTCACTCTGGCAAGATGCATGGCGGCGATTGCGGCGCAACAAGACAGCGATGATCTCGCTGGTGTTCTTGATTTTGCTGGCAGTCATGGCGTTTATCACGCCACTGCTGCCACTCCAGAGCCCAATCGACAAAGACCTGAACAACCGCCGTTTCCTACCGCCCAATTTGCAGGCGGTGGTCATGGGCAGTCGAGCCGATCTCAAATTTGAAGGCGGAACGCTGACTGGCGAAATGGCCAAGTTCGACAAGATGATCGTCGCGCTGCAGGAAGATGCGGCACAGACCGGCGATGCGGATGAACAGCAGAAAATCGCTGAGAGCATTCAGAGCCGGATGGAAGTCGAACACCCGTTCAACCAACTCTGGAATGAACTGGACCCGTTGTCATGGAAAATGACCGAGATTCGGATCGCAGTCTTCGGTGACTATTCGATCCCGAGTGTTTTTGGAACCGACAAACTGGGACGCGACTTATTAGCACGCGTGTTTTGGGGTGCTCGAGTTTCACTGATCGTTGGAGTGATTGCCGCGCTGGTCAGTTTGATCATCGGTGTCAGCTATGGTGCCATTGCAGGATACTTTGGCGGTCACATTGATGCGGCGATGATGCGTTTGGTCGACGTGTTGTATTCCGTCCCATTCTTCTTTGTGGTGATCTTCCTGCTAACGTTCCTTGGCGAACCCGACGTGAAAGCTTGGTTCGACAGCGTTGGAGTCGATCAGATCATGGTGTTTTACATCACAATTGGAGCGATCTACTGGCTAACAATGTCGCGTGTTGTTCGTGGTCAAGTGCTCGCGCTTCGGCATGAACAGTTCATCGAGGCTGCTCAGACCATCGGGGCTTCGCCGCCGCGGATTATCTTCCGGCACCTGGTTCCCAATGTGATGGGCGTCGTGATCGTCTACCTAACGTTAACGATTCCCAGCGTGATGCTGTTTGAAGCCTTCCTGTCCTTCCTGGGCATGGGGGTTGCACCGCCGGACGTCTCCTGGGGCCTGTTGCTGAATGATGGAATCGAAGCACTCTCCATCATCAAAATCTTTTGGTGGGTCGTTCTTTTTCCCGGCGCCGCATTGGCATTCACCCTGTTTGCTCTGAACTTCCTTGGGGATGGGCTGCGGGATGCACTGGACCCACGGATGAAAAACCGAGATTAACGTCACGGATCTCGCCACGAATCAACGTTGCCTGACAACTTCGCCCATGAACAACACACCAGCAGATCGCAGCTCTGAACCCCTGCTTCAGGTGCAAGACTTGCAAGTCACCTTCAAAACTGACTTGGCCGACGTTCGCGCAGTGCGCGGCGTTTCCTTTGATGTTTATCCAGGTGAAACCGTCGGCATCGTCGGCGAAAGTGGCAGTGGTAAAAGCGTCACGAACTTAGCTTTGATGGGCTTGGTCCCCAAACCTCCCGGTCGAATCGATGGCGGTCAAGTTTGGTATGACGGCCAGAACTTGCTGGAACTTGACGACCGTTCGATGCAGTCCATTCGTGGCCATAAGATTGCAATGATCTTTCAGGACCCCATGACGGCGCTCAATCCGTTGATGACTGTTGGCCAACAGCTAACCGAAATGACACGGTTGCATCTGGGACTGAGCAAATCGGCTGCGAATGATCAAGCCGCCGACATGCTGGAACTGGTCGGCATCAGCAACGCCAAAAAACGACTGCGCGACTACCCGCATCAGTTCAGTGGCGGCATGAGACAGCGCGTGATGATTGCGATGGCTCTTTCGTGCCAACCCGATCTCTTGATCGCTGATGAGCCGACGACGGCACTGGATGTGACCATTCAGGCACAAATCCTAGAGCTACTGCGTGAACTGCAAGAGAAACGTGGCACCAGCATCATCATGATCACCCATGACCTGGGCGTGGTCGCTGAGATCTGTGATCGTGTGCTAGTGATGTACGCCGGACAAGTGGTTGAGAAAGCCGAAGTCAAAGAGCTGTTTGCCAACCCACAACACCCCTACACAAAAGGCTTGCTGCGATCCTTGCCACGATTCGATCAAGTCACCGATTCTTTGTACGCGATCCCAGGACAACCACCAGACCTAGGCAACTTACCCGCCGGTTGTGCTTTCCGCGACCGCTGCGATGTCTCAGTCGAACAATGCAGCCAGGAAGCACCGGAACTGTACTCTCTGCATGACGGTCGCCTTGTCTCCTGTTTCGTTGCCAAAGAGGAGGCCAGCAATGCCTGAAGCACAAACCAGCGATAATCAACCCTTGCTGCAAGTCGATGACCTGAAGGTCCACTTCCCCTTTAGCCGCGGTTCGTTCCTGAATCCTGAACGAGGCTTCATTCGGGCAGTTGATGGACTCTCGTTTGACATTGCCGAAGGCGAAACGCTGGCGTTGGTCGGTGAATCCGGATGCGGTAAATCAACGACTGCGCGAGCGATCATTAACTTGGTCAAACCCACTTCGGGAACCGTGCGACTCAATGGCGACGACATCACAGGACTGGATGACAAGTCCATGATGCAGCATCGCCGCGTCGTGCAGATGGTCTTCCAAGACCCGATCGCGTCGCTCAATCCACGCATGACGGTGGGCGACATCATTGGCGAACCTCTAAAGATTCATGGGCTCGCCAAGGGCAAGGATCGGAAACTGGAAGTCCTGAGGCTGATGGACTTAGTGGGCCTCAATCCACGTTTCTTGAATCGCTATCCACATGAATTCAGCGGCGGTCAGCGGCAACGCATCGGCATCGCTCGCGCATTAGCCGTGAATCCCAAATTGATCCTTTGTGATGAACCGGTCAGCGCCTTAGACGTTTCGATTCAGGCCCAAATTGTGAATCTGCTGCGTGATCTGCAACAACAACTGGGGCTGTCTTATTTGTTCATCGCACACGATCTAAGCGTTGTTCGGCAAATCGCAAATCGTGTCGGCGTGATGTATCTGGGCCGTCTGGTTGAACTGGGTGACAGCGAATCGGTTTACGAAAACCCCACACACCCGTACACCGAGGCACTGTTATCGGCTGTCCCCGTCCCTGATCCAGAACTGGCAGCCAGTCGAGATCGCATTCGTTTACGTGGCGAAGTCCCCAGCCCCGACAAACAGTACCCTGGGTGTTCATTCGCAGATCGCTGCCCGCTGGTCGAGGATCAATGCCGCAGTGAACGGCCCGAGCACAAATCGATTGCCGACGAGCACACCATCGCCTGCTGGGTTCGCCAATAGACGCACCAAGACACTCCCAACGCGCTAACGAACGTGTCACTCATCAACGCCCCTCATCAACGCCCCTCATCAACGCCCCTCATCAACGCCCCTCATCAACGCCCCTCATCAACGCCCCTCATCAACGCCCCTCAGCGCGTCGCGCCCGCAAACTCATCACACCGAACCTCTCCACCCACACGTCGCGTATCGAGCGTTCCGTCTCTCTGACACGTGGCGTGCGAGGTATGATCGCTCCCTGATCCCCACGCCTGCTACCGTAACTCTGTGTAGAAGCAAGCAAACATGGCTGATCTCATTGCCCAAGGACCCCAGGCCTACAACCGTTGGCGGCGCGAGGTACCGCATTATCTTGACGCCACAGCGATCACCATTGGGCGTCAAGATGCTGACTGGAATGTGCCCTGGGATTCGATGATCTCTCGAAACCATGTGCGACTGATTCCCGGCAACGAGAACCGCCTGTTGGTCGAAGTCGCTGATGCCGCTCGAAATCCCGTGTATCACCACGGCCAAGCCCAACAGTCGTTTACTCTGGTCCCCGGAGATCACTTCGTCATTGGCAAAACCACGTTTACTTTAGCCTCCACGCCAGCGGTTGGGATTCAAGCACCGATAGCAAGTGCGGCGAATCAAGATGTTACGGAAAACATCTTTGATCATATCGCCTTACGTCGACGCCACTTCCGCGATATCAACCAGCGCATCGAAGTCCTGACTCGGTTACCGGATTTGATTGCCAGCAGCGACAGCAATCAAGAACTGCTGGTGCGCGTGACCAGCGTTCTGCTGCAGTCAACACCGTCGGCGGAATGTGTCTCGATCTTATCGGCGCCCAATTTGCGTTCAGATCCCGGCGCGATCATTGAAGAACTGCACTACGACAATCGCAGTGCCTCGATGGGTGCAGCGCCGGTCAGTCGCCGCTTGGTGGCACGGGCGATCGAGCAACGTGAAAGCATTTTGCATGTCTGGGCCGCTGGCGACCACGCTGGATCTGCAGACGTCGCACCACAGTTCACCAGCCGAGAGGACGTGGACTGGGCATTCTGCGTGCCGCTAAGGACACGTGCTTGTCGCGGCTGGGCGATCTACATCACCGGCCGCACGCCAGAGACCGCCAATGATAGCGGTGGCAATCCGGTCTCGGTTTCTGACCAGCTTCACGATGATGTCAAGTTTGCTGAACTGGTAGGAACAACGATTGCGAGCCTACGTCAAACACGACAACTGTCGCGCCGCCAAGCCGCAATGCGACACTTCTTTGCGCCGGTGGTCATGCGCGCCCTGGCCTCCGGGGACAGCGACCAAGTGCTGCAACCGCGTGAAGCCGAACTCACCGTGATGTTTTGCGACTTGCGCGGCTTCTCACGGCACAGCGAGCAGAACTCGCAGCAGCTTCTGCAATTACTGAGTGATGTCAGCGATGCCTTAGGAGTGATGACCAAGCACATCCTCGGATTCGACGGTGTGATTGGTGACTTCCATGGTGATGCCGCAATGGGATTCTGGGGCTGGCCCCTTTCCCAAACGCACTCACTGGAGTCCGCCGCTCGCGCTGCGTTAATGATTCGCAATGAGTACCAGCAATCGCAGATGAATTTTCGCTGCGGGATTGGCATTGCACATGGTCGCGCAGTGGCCGGACAGATTGGCACCAAGGATCAAGTCAAAGTCACGGCATTTGGGCCAGTGGTCAATCTGGCCAGTCGCCTCGAATCGATGACCAAACACTTTGGAGCGGAAATCATCATCGATCAAGCAGCATACGAGTCACTGTGCAATCGCCCCGAGATGCGATCGCAATTCACAACGCGACGCTTAGCTCAGGTCCTGCCCGCTGGCTTTCAGTCATCAACCACGGTGTACCAGTTGGTTGATGCGGTGGACAATGAATCCGCAACCTGTCAACTAACCGCCCCATTGATCACACGGTATGAGCTGGGCTTAAGAGCCTTCGAACAAGGCGACCAAGCGACCGCAAACGAGCAACTGCAAGGCATGCCGGAATGGGACGTTGCCAGCCGCCTGTTGCTGGACTACATGGCTGAACACGGCGCTGACGAAGGCGTTCTCCGGCTCGCCAAGTGAGCTCCCACCCAAGGTGCGCTTTGCAACCTTGGACTGTGAAAATGGAACACCTACGGCGCAGGGCAGCCCATGATGACTCTTCTTCATAGAACAGAATCAGGGAAACACACCACAGTTGCCAGCGAGATTCCATGGGCGGATTGTCATCACACAGAAGTTTCCGAACGCCGAAGGTGTTCTACCCCATAGCCCAGGGTCGCGCAGCGCACCCTGGGGACAGGCTGCCAATCGTCGCGAAACCGCGAATAAACCACGAAGGAGGCGAAGAGCACGAAGGAGAAAGTCACAATAAACGATGGAATGCTCGACGAGAATCGTAGGGCGCTGTGCTTGCACGCACCAATGATCTCGATCCGGCTAGTGGCATGCCATTACCAAATCCAAAGCCCTCAAAACCAAGCGACTTCAATCCACCGGGCCAATCAAACGCACTCTCACCGCGTCAATCGATCGCCACGGCGTCAAACGCACGGCCCTTCTAGCCCAGCCACCCATTCAAACACGCCTTGGACACCCAAGTAAAACCAGGCAACCCATCAAGGCTCAAACTCCGTCTCCACTTCAGAACTCGGTTGATGGCTTGCTAAGTCACGTCCACCGCCTCGAGCGAGAATGGAGGCAATCGTTGGAGATCGAGAACACTAATAGGCTCTCATCAATGAGTGCCGATTAGTGTTCCTGACTCGTGACGTCGAACATTGCGTCTCTTGTATGACGCACCACTGTATGACGCACTACTGTATGTTCCCGCGCAACACCGCGACCCCAAAAACGGGCTGAACGGCCTGCGTGTAATGGGACACATCCGCTGTTCTGGCCTTAGCGTCAGCATTCACCGTGGCCCGGCGACGCGCCTCGGACGGTCAAGTCCACCGCCGCGGATGCGAATGGGGGCAAGCGTTGGAAATGGAGAACGCTAATAAGCACTAATAGGCACTCATCAATTAGCCTTGATAAGTGCCTATTAGTGTTCCTGATCCAGGACGCCAAACATTGCGTCTTCTGTACGACGAGCGTGTACGATGGGGCAGCGTGAGCCACTGATCGAAACAGCAGGTAAAGATGCAAACCAGGGCGTAGCACACCTCCGAGTTGGCGACCGTGTGGAGAACATGAAATCGCTGCCAGACGCCTTCCAAAATTCTCAGCAATTCGGCCAACCGGCGAAAACAGGCCCCAAATCCCTACAGTGACAGTTCGGCCAAAAATACGATATCAATTCGGCCCGTAACATGTGAAGACACAGACGAACTGAGTCTCCGCGTGTTTATCGACTGTATGAGAAATTGATAAACAGGCCATCCAAGCCAAGGTCATGGACGGTGTTCGTCATCGTTCCTAAGCTGATGGTCTCAGCCCCAGTGAAGTTGTAGCGACGATCAGCGTTCATCATGGCAGCCAGTTCGTACCCGACTTCAACATTGAAATGCCCGAGTGATCGTGAAACACCAACCGCCAAGTCAATGCCAGGGATCACTTCAAAGAACTCGTCTGTGATGGCAACGTTACCATTACCAGAAAAGCCATTTTCGCTTTCGGTGTATCGGGTTTCAAAGTTACCGATCAAAACCGAAGACGCAGCACGGCCAAACACCTGATAACATTCGAACAATTGCAAACGACTTTCCACGCCCAATCGCAGACCATAGGCGTCCAGCGAAGTCAGGGATGAGTGAATGCGATCATTGACGACAGTTCCGCCGGTGTAGGTGGCTTGATGCGATTGATCAATGGTCGCATAACGAAAACCACCAAAACCACGAATCTGACAATCGCAGTTTTTACGGAACCAGTACGCCATCTCTAAATCGTAAATATTCAGGTTCAAGTCAGCGGTTGCATCGTAGTTCGCTGCTTCATTGTTCAGGCCGGCTGGGTTGGCTCGCGTGAACCAAATCTGGCCACCACCGGGTGCGGCCACAGAATCGGCGTCGTTTGCTTCGAAGTACGTGTATCGGAAAACGGACTCCAAGCCACTTTCCAAACGAAGCCCAACCTCAGTCCTCAGTCCGCTGTCTGATTTCATTTCCAGCGAACGAACTTGGCCCTCGATGTTTGAATCCGTATCGGGATCAACGATCCCCAGGTCCAATCCTTGGCGACGAGGCTTCCAGTACAGATAATCCACCGAGCCGAACCAAGAAACCGTCGGCTGACACACATTGAGCTGTGAGCAATCTGCGGCAGAATGCGTCGGAGTGATGGGGACAGCGATCTCGGCAATGTCCTCTGCTGAATTCTCCTCTTCGGCGTCCAGCAACGCCACCTGCAGAGATGGATCGATGGAATTGAAGAGCAACTGCCCTTCAGGAGTGGAAGCATTCGCAGCAACCAACTCAATCTCTTGCTGGTTCACGACGGTGGGTTGTTCGTCCGTCGGCGCCGGTGTCACTTCGCTGGCCTGCGTTTGAACGATCGGTTCCGATGTAACCGACGCCTCAGGGACATCGCCCGAGAGTAGCTCAACCTCGACAACGCCTAGCTGTGAAGCCGCGTTCTGGTCGGCCGCAGAAGCAGCACCAACAGAAAGAACCGAACAGAGCGCAGCAGCCAAAATACGACGTTTTCTAATACGAGCCTCGAACACGATATGCTCCCTAATGAACGAATGTTACGCAGAACCGTTGCATGCCCTGCTAATCGACCGCTTGAGGGTCGATCGTCAAACATAGTTTTTTTGGTTAGCGCCAGCCATCTAATCGGTCCATCCTTCCAAAATGGGAGTTGATGATGCCCAATGAGCGTGGCTGCCCCTTCGTTCAGCGGGGCATTTCTGGCTGATCGGCTAGCAACCAAAGCAGCCGATCGTCAAGGTCGGCATCATTGCCCCAGTCCTCCAGGGCGTGCTCTCCTGCCACTTGATCAACCAATGAGCTTTGGAACGGTGTCTGCTCACCTTCGCCAAGCGGAAACTCTGTCGTCTCTAAATCAAAGCTCAGAAGCGCTTCATCCACTTCACTCTGAACATTTGCTTCAGGTGTTTCGTCGTCCACGGGGCCTGGAACCGACACCAAGGTGCCCACAATTTCGAGCGGTGACTCCAGCGATTGCAGATCGTCAGCACCGACTCGCTGGACGATCCAGTTGATCACCAGCAAGGCATCGATCGGCGAAACGTGGCCATCATCATTGATGTCGAACGCGTTCCGATCGACCGGGTACGCAAACTCACCTTCACCAGACGAGGAGACCAAATGATTGATCACCATCAAGGCATCCACTGGACTGACCCGAGCATCGTCATTGACATCCATGCGATTGGCCTGCGGGCCGATTCCCAGCGCGTCGCGCTGAGACCGCAACACCTGCTGAGGCAAGTACTGATCGAACGCGATGGTCTGATCGAGAATGGATCGACTGCTCGTTGATGACGCCAAGGCGTGAACATCCAGGACTTGATCTTGTCGGATTTGATCCGCCACCGCATCAACGTTCAGGAACTGATCGTCCCCTGGCCCACCAAACAGACGATCGGCGTCGCTTCCACCGGTCAGCGTGTCATCGGCCAACTGACCGGCCAGCAAATTGGCCCCCGACTCGGCTTGTAGCTGATCTTGGTAAGTGACTCGCTGTAACCAAAGGTGTTTGAAATCATTCAAACGACCATCAAAGCCATTGAACGCAGGCTTGAAGTCGAACGCGGACACGTCTCCCTGAATCAGGGGACCATCGATCGATGATTGCAGTGTCGCGATCCCCGCATGGTCACCGAAGGCAAGGTCATCGCCGGCTCCCACGCGAATCTGATCGTTGTGGCTGTTCAGTGGGATCGTATGGCCCGCGACATCTCGCCAGTCATGGGAGTGAACATTATGAATCAGCTTCAAGGCATTATCATGAGTGTCTCCCTTGAAGACTTGATCCAACAACACTTCCCCTGAAAGCGTTTGCAAATAATCATCGAGCACAGCTTGATGATCACCAGAAGCCACCGGACCAGTCAAAACAGCCCCCACCAGAACGCCAACGTCACCGATAACCAAGTCGTTCCCGGCTCCAGCATCCACCACGTCGTTGCCAATGGTTCGAGACACTGGCAAATCGAACGGAATCGTCAGCAGCAGGTTTTCATCGGGGTACGCTGTAATAAAATCTCGGTGATTGGTTAACACATGCGAGATGATCTCGGCATCACGCTCAAGTTCAGCGTCTCGCAACAAGGCCTCGATCGAATCTCGACTGGAGGCGTTCATTTGCAACAGTTGGTTCGCAAACTGATAGATCGAATCCATCGTCACACTGCCGGTGACGAACACCGCATCGTCAGCCACCACGACATCTGATTCGTTACCACCTTGAATCTGGTCATTTCCCAAATTCAAATCGACTTTGCTGACGGTGCTTCCCGATCCATCGGCTTGGTCAACCAGTTGCCAGAGCAACTCGTTCTGCATTTGGAACACAAAGTTCGCCAAATCAACCACCGCGTGCTCTTGGTCTCGCAAGTGATGCATCAAATGCAGCGGATCAGTCAGTCCCAACTGATCTGCATCCCAATCCGAATCGGGAACAACAACCGAGAGTGTCTTGTCGGCATAGATGGTGTTAGTTCCACCACCGCCATCGATCTGGTCGTTACCGACTGGAATCACCACGGGATCAGGAGCACCGTTGGCCAGCTGATCGAGCGTCTCCACATGAGCAGAGAGATAGGCCAGTTCACGAGTCACTGAATTAATCGAAGCCAACACGGTTGACATGGCGCGTTGCAGCACTGGGCTTTCGGCAACCAGCGGGGCAACCGCATACGCGTTATCAGCGTGAATCAAGTCATCCCCCCGACCGCCAGAGAGACGATCATTGCCAGGCAACTGAGCCGCATGATTTGCGACATCGCTGACCCAAGTCATCATCGGT
Source organism: Stieleria bergensis (assembly GCA_007745635.1). Classification (GTDB taxonomy): domain Bacteria; phylum Planctomycetota; class Planctomycetia; order Pirellulales; family Pirellulaceae; genus Stieleria; species Stieleria bergensis. Next base: position 317,088 of record CP036272.1, on the reverse strand, counting down.
TGAAAGTAGCCCTGGCCCGCTTGTGGAAGCTGCTGCTGGTAATTGGCAACTTGAGAGGCAGAGCCAATCGTCTCAGCAAACTGATCCGGCACCAAACTCAACGGGGTTTCAATCAGACTAAGTTCATCGGGCATCACCATGCGGTTCATCGGCACCGAGAAACCAAATTGTGGCACCTGGAACTCTTGCAACTCGGTGGTCTGAGTGCGATCAAACAGTCGCATGCCTGTCTGCGTGTTTGGCAGTTCAGCTTGGTATCCCACCGAGGTCTCGGCGAGATCGGCATAGATCACATCATTGTCGTCACCACCATCAATCAAGTCTTGGCCCAAGCCACCAAAGAGGATGTCGTTCCCGCCGCTTCCGGACAGTTTATCGTCGCCACTTTGGTCGGAGTCCAAGAGCAACAATTCGGTCTGCCAAGGATCCTGATCACTTGCGACTCGATAAGTTCCATCGGCATTGTAGGAACCACCCAGCACGACATAGTCAGCGCCCAGGAACTGCCTGGCTGTCTCCGGCGTTGCCGTTTGCTGCAATGTGTCTCCAAGCGAAACCCGGCTTTGCAGCGTGGTTTGCAATTCCAGATAAACATCGCGTCGCCACGAACCATCAAGGTTCATCACCGGTTCACCAGATTCATCCAAGGCTCGAATGGCGTAACCGACATCGCCAAAGACCCAGTCGTCGTCAGCTCCGCCGTCAATGGTGTCGCTTCCTTGATCGCCACTCAGCTCATCTTCCCCAGCGCCACCATCGATGAAATCGTCACCGAATTGGCCGAGGATGATATCCATGCCTTCATCGCCGTACAAGAAATCATTCCCGCCGGTGCGTTCAACCAAATCAAAACGCTCAATCTGACGGATCACCTGCGGATAGACGCCGCGATAACGCAGCCAGCTTTCGGGATCGTCGGAAGTCAGTGTTCGGCGAATCACGCCATTATCACCAAGGATCACATCAGCATCATCGCCACCTCGGATCGTATCATCACCATCAACGCCACCAAGAACATTGTGACCGCCGATCAAGTCGTCTTCTCCAGAGCCGCCATCAATGGTGTCGCTGCCCTGCTGACCAAAGATAAAATCGTCATCCTCGTCCCCGCTTAGAATGTCGTCGCCACCGACCGATGGATCCGACGCAAGGATCGATGTGGACACCCCATTGGGATCGGACGAATAGTCAATGCTCACTTGGTCACCGTAGATCAAGTCCACGCCCGTGCCACCGGAGACTTGATCAGCACCAAAGCCACCGATCAGAATATCGCGACCGGCACTACCGGAAAGCTGATCATCGCCGCCAACCGCTGGATCACGAGAAATGATCAGCTGTGGATCAAGCGTTTCGCCATTGGTTTGACGAATCGGCACGTCCAATGTGGAACTCTCTGGCGTCCCAGGCAGCAGGAAGGTTCGTTGCTGAACATCGATACCGAGCCGGGTCACTAAGTTGCCCGACTGATCTCGATAGTCAATTCTGGCGCGATCGCCGAAGATCAAATCGTCGGCCAAACCGCCAATGATCGCGTCCGCTCCATCGCCACCAAAGAGGATCAATGGCAAGGTGGACGTTGTCCCATCGATGCGATCGTCGCCACCATTGGTGTTCACCGACAAAAAGCCATCGTCCTGATTCACCGTGATGGTGATGTCGTCGTTGCCTTCTCCGGTATTGATTTCAGTCAGAATCCGATCCCCATCGGGATGAGTCATCACGCCAGTAATGTCCAACTGATCGCTGCCAGAACCGAGCAGCAAGTCCATTTTCTCCATGGTCGAATACTGCATCCCAGTATTCATTCCCAATCCGGTCAACGTGTTGGCCGTGAGTTCACCCTGATTGTCGGAACCGTCTCCAGAGTCATCAACATTCAAGATGTCAAATCCTGGACCACCCATCAAATTGAGATTACCGATCTGATTCAGAGTGCCTCCCAGTTCGGGCGCCAAGCTACCGACATAGAAGTCATCGTCACCGCCCTGGCCATTAACATTCAGCTGGCCATCAGAACCGCGAATCAGCAGCAGGTCATCGCCATGACCCGAATTGATATTGGTTTCACCGGGATGCGAACTCTCGACGGTGAAGGTGTTCCCACCATCACCCAAGTCGATGTTCAATACTTCTAGCGTGCCATACTGAACGCCGATCGCCATCCCCAGTCCCGTGACGGTGGTATCAGTCAGCACACCCACGTTTGGCTGACCATCGCCCGTATCATCCAGATTCAAGGTGTCACTCTCTTCGTCACCGTTAACGATCAACAATGCGTTGATCTGGTTTAACGTCCCGCCAAAGGCTGGTGCGATATCCGAAACGTTGATCACATCATCATCGGGCCCACCGGAGACCGTTGTGGTTGCATCGATCGTTTGAACATTGATCGTATCTTCACCGGCTTCTCCGTCGACATGGGTCAGACCGCTGGTTGACAGCACATCAATGCGATCGGTACCAGGCCCACCAGCAACCGTTGTCAAACCAAGGTGTGTGCCTTCGATGGTGAATCGATCCTCTCCGGCCCCCAGCAAGACATTGATTTCGTCACTGAAGTAAACCAAACCATCAGACATGCCCAATCCATCTAAACGTGCAGGCGTTAGCACACCAACGTTATCAGCCGCATCACCACTGTCGTCGACATTGATCACATCGTGATCTTGCTGACCATCGATCAGGAGCGGAGCTTGAATGAAGTCCACTAAGCCGCCGAACGCAGGCGCAAGACTCCCAACGTTGGCCGTGTCATCTCCGATATCAAGCAGAACAACGGTTTCACCACTGATGGTACGAATGTTGACAACATCGTTAGCACCGAGCGGTTCGTCAGGAAGCTCCAAGTGATTTGGATTGTAATAGGAGTCGCTGAAAATGTTTGTCAGCGCTGTGTGTGTGCCTTCGACCAACAGAGCACTGGCGGTATGGCTCAACGACAGGTTCAAGGTCTCAAGACCAAAGTAAGCGATACCGGCTTCCATCCCCAAACCAGTGATCAAGGTTTGATCCAGAATTCCCTGATCGGGAAATTCAGTGATCGACCAAACATTCATCACGTCAGACTGCCCCGCCAAGCCGCCGCCATCAACCGTCAACAGACCGCTAAAGAAGGGCAACGGATCGGAGACGACTCCAGCCTGGTTGGTGCTATCGCCATTGGAGGTCGGGTTGCCGGCATCAGTTGTATCTCCGGGCTGAACAACATCCACAGGATCAGAGTTCAGTGGAACATTGATGGTATCGTTCCCGGCTTCTGTCTCAACAAACGTGGCTCCCAGAACATTATCGACCAAGACCGTGTCGTCCCCGGTTCCAGTGAGCAGGTTGGTTTGCCCGGTGTGCGTATCATAGATCGTTGCTCGATCATCACCGCTACCGAGCGTCACATTTAGCTCTGCAAGCTCATCGTAGAAGACGCCACCGGTCATTCCGAATCCGAATACCGTCGAGGAATCAAGGAATCCGACAAGGTCACTGGAGTCTCCCGAGGCATCTAGATTCAAGACATCACCGGGATCACCACCGCCAACAAAATCCAAGACGGACTCGATGCCAGTCAGCACGCCGCCAGGTTGAGGTGCAGTGGACGTCACGTTGACAACATCGCTGCCACCAGCGCCATCAACAAACACCTGTGCTCCAATGCGTTGCACATTGACCACATCGTTATCGGCACCGGCAAAGACCTCCACCAATCCTGCATTGCCTAACAGATGAATCGTGTCAGCGCCAGGACCGGTCAACAGATTCGTTTGCCCTGCATGGCTACTGAACACCGTGATTTCATCTGCACCACCGTTGGAGGCAATTTCCAGCTCCTCCATCGCTTGATAAACCACCGGGGTCTGGCCGGCGATATTGACCACCGACGAAGTGATCGCAACACTGTCATTCTCATCCTGAGTGATCACGTTAAAGCGGTCATACCCAACGCCGCCATCGGCCAGAAAACTACCCGCAGTCAACGGAGTTTCCAGGGTGATTCGATCATCCCCTTCGTCACCACGTAGAACAATGTCCCCCGTGAAAGCATTGCCTGAATAGGTCAGCGCGTCAGCGCCACCCTGTCCATCCAGTGTCAAATCCTCGATCTCGCTGGAAATGATCAGCGACGAACCGAATGCGATCTCGTTGCTATTGCCACGTAGTGAATCGGCGTCCCCCGTACCCAACACCGTCATCTTGTCGGTGGTCGTTTGTTCACCACCGTCGATCACAAACTGAGTGCTGGCGTCGAGTGACACATAGAACTCCAACGCATCGTTGCCACCAGAGGTGTTGAATTCGATGAGCCCCGGATAACCGGTTGCGAGCGGATTGAAGGTGATGTCATCATCACCGCCCAGTGAATCGGCTTGCAACTCCTCCAGACTGGCATAGAGCAAGCGTCCATTTTGAGTGCCACTGACCAGAATTTCTCCCGCGTTGACGGTCACCTCATCAGCAAATTCAGTGAACAGGGTTTCCAATCGGTCAACACCCAATCCGCCATCAATGGTCCCAGAGACCGAGAGCACGCTTGGCAGCACAAAACGATCCGCCAAACGCCCACCCGTCAAGTTTTCCATCGCACTGAACCGAATCCCGTCGACTTCTCCACGATTCAATCCGTCGATGTTCCACACATTGTCGGCATCAGGACCGATCAGAGTATCGACCCCGGCGGTTCCGATCACACTTTCGATTTGAGTGATCGTTCCGCCAATCGCATCACCGCCACCGGTTCCCAGATTGACGGCGACGGCCGAGTCACGCTGGCTAAAGTCCAATCGGTCGGAGCCTCCACCGGTGCCCAAGTTACCGGCCAGTCCGCCCAAATCGCTGATGAACTCAAACACATCGGCTTCGTCGCCCGCCTGAATGGTCTCAATGGTCTCGAATGAGAACGTGTCTTCACCGACAAATTGGCCGAGCCCAAGATCAGTGAGACTCCAAGTGCCCTGTTGGTCTGGGCCTTCGATGGTATCCGATCCCTCGCCACCCTTGAGCGCCGTCAACTGAATGGTTGGCAGCAAGTCATTGATCACGATCACGTCGTCTCCGCCGAGTGCTTCGATCGTCAGCTCAATGGTATTCAGGAGCGAAATGACCGTGCTGCCAAACGTCAATGTATCGCCATTGACGACAAAGGTGTCAGGGCCTTCGGTGCCAAAGACAGTCAAGATCGGGGGCTGATTGAATAATCCAGTGGACTCAATCGCAGAGTCATAATAGGCAATGCTTCCAGCGTTATTGGCTTGAATCAAGCTGCCATCGGGAATTCCAACTGTCGTTCCGAAATCAAAGTTAATCACGTCCCCGCCGGTCAGCGAAGGACCGCCAGTGTCCGCGATTCGCACCAGGGAATCGACGGTGTTGCTAGCCAGTTCAACCTGATAGGTATCGTCGCCCTCACCCCCGTCAACGTAAACGGTCACGCCCTCTAGTTCACGGATACTGATCGTATCATCGCCGTCACCGCTAATGATTCGGATGATGCTCAGGCCTTCCACGTCGTACGCCACAGCATTCACAAAGATCTGCCCCTGCGTGACAGAGATTGAATCATCATCGGCAGTCCCGACGATCGTCAGCGTATTGTCGCCGCTACCGGAATCGGTTGCACTCAGCGATTTCAAGTCCGGCGAATTCGTCGCGTACTCGTCGTAACCGCCGCCGCCATCGAGACTGGCGTTCCCACTCCAACCATTGAGAGACAACACCTCGGAGTCTTCACCACCGGTCAGCGATCCGTTGACGAAACTCTGCAAACGAATGCTTCCACGGTTAGAGCTCAACTGGTTATCTGAGAGCGACCAATCCGTGCTGGCCTTAGCGTTAAGACTGTTCTGGCCGCCACCACCGCTGGCATCGACTTGCGACACGACCAACAAATACGGCGAGGCCGGGCTGCTTTGTGCTGGTGCCGCACTTGGTGCAGCGGCCAACCCGAATGCAGCAAACAGTGGCGCAGGTGCAGGAGCAGCCCCTGGCAACGGTGAACCTTCGGCCGCCCCGCCCAAATCTGCGGTCAGAATCAGTGAGCCTGCGGTGGGTGAATCAATGTTATCGGACAAGACATTGATCGTATCGTTGCCTTCACCAAGATCGACTTCGATGGATTGCAACCCGTAGGCTGTCAACCCCTCTTCGCCGATCGTCAATGTATCATCTTGGCTTCCTGTGAAGACTTGCAGGTCGTTAATGTCAAAGAACTTGAACTGGGCGGCAGCTTTGTCGCCAATCGTTCCAGACAGCGTGTTGACCGCGGCCCCCTCTAGCAAGACTTCCTGAGCCTCAGGATAGATCACCGTTTGCGGTCCACTGATGTCTCTTACAAAGACATAACCGGCACCATCGGTATCGGCCTGGGCGGGACGCCCCTCAGGCTGCGGAGCGCCCAGCAACGCCAGTGAGCCACTGATCGCTACGGCGGAACCCACCTTGTCCCCAGCGCGAGAATCGCTACCGAACAAGCCTTCTTGCAAATTTGTTTCCAACACCCACTGATCATCTTTGAGTGCAAAGGAATAGGCTTCCCCAGCATCCGCCTGAACGCCAACTTGCCCTAGCCCAGAGCCAAAGTCATGATCACGGCCGGGAGCTCCCACAACGATCTTGGTCTGCTCAATGGCAACCGCTGATCCAAAGCTGTCGTCCGCAGCGGCCGCTGCGCCTAAACTAAGCACACTGTCTTGGATCATGGCCTGAGCAACACGATTGAAGACATAAATCGCCCCTGCGCCAGAGCGGCCGTTGATGGTCCGGCCAGGCGAACCCACAACCACCGTTCGACCCGTCACGCCCACCGACGAACCAAAGCCATCGTTCGCTGAGGCATTCCCTGGAACGATGCCACCACTACCGACCTCCGTCCAATTGCCGCTAGTTCGCTGGTAGACATAGGCGTTGCCACCACCACCTTCACCCGGTGCTCCAACGACCAAGGTCTCGCCGTCGATGGCAACCGAGCTACCAAACAGGCTACCGGTTCCACCGCTGAGTTTGGCTTCCTGAGTCCAACCGATGCCATCGCGGACAAACACGTAAATTGCGTTCCCCCCGGGAGCACCGACAACAGCGGTGTTCCCAGAGATTGCCACGGCGGAACCAAATCCACTCTCCCCCACATCACCACTGACGCGAGCTTCCTGAGACCAGGTGCTCCCCAGACCATTAAACAAATACGCTGCACCATCACCTGCCGCAGGTGCACCGGCAATCAATGTCAGAGCATCAGTGCCGCCATAGATGGACACGGCGGCCCCAAAGCGATCTTTCGTCGCGATGTCCGAAGACTGCAGAACGGCCAGTGGCTTCTTGTCCTGTCCCGTTTCTGTCGTGTCGTAAATCATGACCGCACCACGGTCATCATAGTCCGCTGCGCCAACCGCAGCGGTGACGCCTTGCAGCGCGACCGCCGAACCGAGTTCAGCTTTCGGCAGGTTACCAGGCGTGACGAATCCAGACGTTGGCTTCCACTCACTGGCTCGTTCGCGGAAGTTGTACATCAATTCACCAACGTCACCATCACCCGCATTCATGCCTACCAAGTAATGATCACGTGAGGCAATTGATGCGCCGGTACCAAATCCTCTCTGGGCATTAAACGTCGTGTCCACACCGGTGCCGTTCTCTGGAATGGGATCCAGCGTGACGCGCGGCACACCGTTGACAATCACCGTCGCTCCACCGGTCCCAGAATCCGAGGGAGCACCAACGATCGTCGTGTGACCGCGACTACTGATGGTGCCTTCAGTGGCAAAGTCGCTTACCGCGCCCCCAACACGATCCTGGAAGCTCCCCGTCGGACTGAACTGTCCCAAACTGCCAGCGCCACCATACACGCTGCCAACAAGAAGATTGCCGTTTTGATCAATGGCCAACTCGCGGCCAAAGCTAGAATCCAAGCCTGACTGCTGAACAAATCGACTGGCAAACAATCCGGGATTCGACGCCTGATTGGTGGTGGTGATTGAACTGAAGAAATCAACGTAGCTCAAATCATAGGTTGCCACTCGGCCAGTACTTCCCTGATAGGCGGGCGCTCCAACGGCCACCTGATTGTTGTTGATGAATCCAACACTGGTACCAAATCTCGCATTCGCGACACCGCCATAAGCAGTCACGCCACTCTTGTCGCGCAGCGCTCGATTATGAGGCACGCCCACGGTCGTTTGCGTTTCTCGCTTGCCTTTCCCAACCCCATCAACATCGAGCAATTGAATTTTGATCTTCTCAGCATCATCATTGTTATGCGTGGTGTTGCGATAACGGAAATTGTTGTCCGCATTGGACCAGTTGGTATAAACCTGGTCCGATTCGCTTTTATCGAAAACCCCGGTTGCGGTATCAATCAGCGTGAGCTTCGTGGCCGGACCAAGGGTAGCGGACGAGGACTCATCGTCCAAGTTGGGACTGTAATCCTCTAATGCATAGGTCCCCGGGCTCCGAAATGTGACAGTATCACCGTAACCCTGTGATGCCACATCCTCATGAATGTCGACAACTCCCGCACCGAGAATCGACGTTTTGCCGTAAACGGTTGTTGTTTTCGGTAGCGAACCATCGTCTGGCAGTAGACGTCGCTCGACGCGCCAGGTATTGCCTGCCTGACGCTGGAAAACAACCACATTCCCAGGTGTGGTCAACGCCATGTATCCGCCGGTTGTTTCAAAACCAGAGCCGCTTACTTGATAACCAATGTTCAACTTTGGCTCGCCGACCGCAATGCGTTGTTCATTGGGACTGATCGCCACAGAACTGCCAAATCCTCCACGACCAGTCAAAACGTCGGCTTGGTTCCAGTTTTGGCCAGAACGACTGTAAACGTAGACTCGATTCGATCCTGGAGCCGCAACGGCCAGTGTGTTGCCAACAACCGCCATGGCGCGACCGAACTCTAGTCCTCCCTCGGTAGGCACGAGTTCACCAGCCGGCCTCCAATAGAGGCCTTCGTTGATGTACACATACACCTTTGCTGACGCACCACTGCCATCCAGGTTGGGCGCGGCGACAAAGAGCGTTCGAGATCGAGGCTCATAGACGCTTTCGTATCCGAAGTCACCTTTCGAAGAAACGCCCAGCGTTTCCGCTTGCATCCGTGCGCCACGCCGAGCCAGCGCGTTAGATTCTCCATCAAGCGTAGGATAAGGGTCAGGAGTAAATGTCTTGATCGAGCCAACATCGCGACGAACAGCCGATCCATTGGCCAATAAGTCCGATCCGGGAATACCAACCACGATGCGTCCACCACCGACGGCAACAGCGGTACCAAACAAATCGGGGATGGTGTCCGTTCCGGGCTCTTCTGGCGATGGTTCAGGCGAGACCAACTTTCCAGGCCCCGACTCACCGCTGGAACGTTGCCATGTCGCGCCCAGTCCCGAAGTGCCACTGTCTAAACGGAAGTAAGCGTAGGCTGCACCGGCGCGAATCGTCGAACCGACATTGGCATCGGGTGCACCAATGACAACGTACTGCCCATCGGTAGCCACCGCGTCGCCAAAGTGATCGCCAGCATTGCCTTCCAGGGTGCCTTCGAACTCTGGCAAACCAGCGTCAGCGGTCAGTCGAGCTTCACGGACCCATGAACTGCCTTCTTTCTGGAACACAAAGGCACGACCATGATCGGCCCCGGAGCGTGCTGGATTGTCCCAATTTGGTGCACCGGCAACGATCTGACTTGTCGCCATGGCCAGTGTACTCCCGAATCGTTCTCCATTCTGCCGATCCGAAGCGTACAAATTCGTGAACCCCCAAGACTGCGTTCGGTCGTAAACTCGAACGTAGCCCTTGCCTGCGTTGCTTGCAGGCACACCGACCGCAACATAGTCATCGACAATCGCGACCGAGCGTCCGAAGTCTCCCGAACCTTGGAAGTCGCGTGTTTGGCTCCACACGCTGCCACTGCCTTGGAACACATAAACGGCTTCACCTAAATTTGACGCCTCGCTAATTCCAGGAGCCCCAACCACGGCGGTGTCGCCTTGAATCGCGACCGATTCACCGAATCGACTGCCTGAGACCACGTCGTCGCCAACGAGCCTGGCGAGCTGTTCGAAACTGCCATCACCCTGCGGATCACCAAACACATAGACGACACCAGATTCCGCGCCGACCAGTGTACTGCCGGCCGCATCACCAGGAGCCCCCACCAGAATCGTGCTGCCGCTGATGGCCACCGCAGCGCCAAATTCGCCACCGATTCCATCACCCAGATCACTGGGCAACAACTTGGCAATTTCTTCCCAAACGCTACTGTCTGTGTCCCAAGCGTAAACATGGACCACGCCGACTTGCTGGTTGTCTCGCCCAGCACCTACGACCATGATGTCACCATCAATCGCAACCACGCGGCCAAACAATTCAGTGTTGGCCAATGGGTCGATCGCCAACTTGGTCTGCTGATTCCAAGAGACCACACCATCAATGACCAGCGTATGAAGCGTGACCGTTGAGAAAGCTTGCGGATCGAGTTGTTCACTCCCCAGGTTCAGATCAACTGGCTCATCATCGGGTCCGATCACCTGCAGGTCAGGCAAGCCATGGACAATCAACGGTTCAACGCCAGCAAAGCTGATTTCGGTTTCCGCGATCGTTAGCAAGCCCGCTCCGTCAGCGCTGTCACTTGGTCGATAAACGGCCCCTTCGACATCACCATCGCCCGAAACACGCAACGTGTCCCCGGCAGCAGTCGAGTGAGTTCCTGCGTCGAACACAATGGAATTCGCGAATTCGGGTGCACCGACAAGCAAAAGCGTTGCCGTCCCATCGGCGCGCATCCCCGTCTGATAGCCAGCTTCACTGGCAATGAAGTTCAAGGCAATCCCGCGAGCGGTATCGAAGGATCGCAAACCGTTGGTTTCGGTGATCGCATCAATGGATTGCCATGCAAGCGTCCGCGGCCCACCATCAACGGCTTGGATCACCTGAGACGCCCCGTTAGCGTCCACCATCCGGAACTGCCAATCGCCACTGTCCAACCGAGTTTCGACGTAGTAGTCACCGCGATCAAATTCCAAGAACGTTCGATCAACCGTCGCAAAACCAACCGACTGCAGGGTCTGTCCCAAAGCACCCGGATCAATGATCGAAGTCATCGAATAGTCGACCAAGACAAAGTCGTCTCCGCCCTGGGCATTGATCGTCAACGTTTGCCCACCCAAGTCGACGCCATTCTCGATCGAGAACCGATCATCCCCATCCCCACCATGGAACGTCATCAAACGATCATACATAGCCGTTGGCAGGCTAACGATATCGTCGGCCGAACCCAACGAAACCTCTAACGCCTCGACGTTGATTTCGCGCACATTGACTGGGCCCGAAGAGCCCTCACGATCAAGTACCGTTGCCAAGTATTGGAACAACTCGGGGTCTTGCCGCAACACCTGCCTAAACAAAGCCAATTGGTCTGCGGCCGCAACCGGTGGGCTGGACTGCAAGTCGGCTGGGAACAATTCGGCAAAGCTGAACTCACCAAAGCTAACCGTCGTCTGGGCGGTGTTTGCAGAATCGCGATAGTGAACCCGATCGGTTCCAGCTTGTCCGTTGACAAAGACCACAATTCCCTTCGGGCTATCAACCGTTGGCAGATCGGTGTCAATTTGGAATCGGTCCAAGGAGTGCTTGGTTCCATCGGACTCTCCAAGTTCAACAACGTCGTCGCCCCGTCCAGCATTGATTGTCAGCGAAGCAGCTTTGCCACCCAACGGATCGACTTCGCGATGTGTGGCTTGAATATCAAAGGTATCATTAAAGTCACCGGCGTTAAGTACAACGGTCTCCATCCGTTCGTAGGTGATCGTTGCCACGCCAAGTGCCGTCAGGGTCGTTGTATCAATTGGCCACCCGGATACGGTGGTGGCATCAACGCTGGCTTGCAACTCCTGCTGAACATAGGCTGCGAGCTCTTCGTCGGTGGCAAAGGTTTGTGCAGCGATGCGGACTTCAACGGTCTGCCCGCCAATCAAAATGTCCAAGGAAACACCACTGTCCAGATTGGTTCCGTTCCTAGCAGCGGTGATCGCAGCTTCGAGATCGTCTTGCACGACCAGACTGAAGTCATCCGAGTCAACCTGTAAATCACCATTGGTATCAACGGTGACGGAGACCGGTGCGAACAACCCTTCGCCCAGCAACTCGACAAAACGAGTGACCGCGTTGGTCATGCGATAATCGCGTCCACTGCCACCCTGGATATCGTTCAGGAACAGCTTGTCACCAGACTGCGGCTGACGACCATTGATCGACAGCGCGCCTTGGATATTGCCAAGTGAACCACCGAGTTCATTGCCCTGGCTGGTTCCGACATAAACGGAATCCAGCCCGCCACCGGTGTTCAGATCCAGCGGTTGGCCAGACTGTGTCGCCGCAACGTAGAAGGTATCGTCTTGAGCCCCCAGACGAACCGTCACAGAATTTGCATCGGCAAACTGCACACGGCCAGTCATGCCCAGCCCTGTCACCTGGTTGCCGTCAAACTGACCAACGTTTTCGACGGTGTCGCCGGAATCATCAAAGACCAAGTCGTATCCCGTGCCGGCGGGATCATCCAGAATCAAGTTGCCGCTGACAAAGTCAACGCGGGCGGGAGACGCGGGGAATAATCCGCTGGCACTGGAACCGACAACCACTGCGTCTGCACCACTGATTTTGCGTTGCCCATAAGGATCAACACTGTCCACACGAATTTCGCCGCCATCAAGTGTCAAGTTGACTGACTCGACCGTGCTCTGATAGTCGGCATCGAAACCAGCACGACGAGCAAAGTAAATTCCTGCGGGACAGGAAGCATCCTGCAAACAGTCTTCATCCAGCAGAGCTCCAAACTCGTCTTGCTGAAGCGCAAAACGGCTGTTGGTTCCCATTTCCAGACCGGTAAAGGAAATCGCGGTCATCAAACTCTCAGCAGCAACGGGCGACTGAGCCGTCACGTTCAACATGTCAGTGCCGCCCCTGCCTTCATACGAGATCACGCCCGCAATTTCATTCAGTCGGCGTAAGTCATTGCCAACGTTCAACTCATCGTCGCCGTCGCCACCAATGACTTGAGCATAGACTTCACTGGCAAGCGTCTTCAGGTCAAACACATCGCCGTGATCGCTAAGTGCTAACAGCAAGTTGACAGCTTCATCAGTCGTCAGCGTCACGTCGCCACCGAGCCCCAGGCCTGACAACACGCCACCAGCAAAGGTACCGGTCAACTCAGCCGACGCCCCAGCCGCAGAGACAAAGACACCGTCGCTGGTATCACTGTTTCCGCCCAGGCCGGTGTCCAGAACAAGGTCACCTTCAATGGTCTCCAGCGTGCCTTGCAGGAATGTCAGCGCATCAACGGTATCATCATAGAACCCTTGCGTTTCAAACAAGGCACGCGAGGCATCGCTGGAAAGATAGAAGCGATCGGAACCTTCACCGCTCTGAACGGTCATGGTTGTGCCAGGCAGCACGCGCGAGATAAAAATTCGATCGTCGGCAAACAAGTCACTGGTTGCCGCCTGAACAGCATCGTCACTGTCGATGACAACGGTCGCTGCTTGAATCCCGTCTGGGCTGGTCACTTGAATGAAGTCCAAATCCAATCCCGTTGTCACACTGACATCCGCCGCGATGATGGCTCCCAACAGATCCACATCGGCTCCGATTCCAACATCAGGATTCTCGGTCGTCGCATCGGCGCGAATGCTCAGTGATCCACCGGCTTCCACCAGCGTCTGATCTTCCCAGAAGACGCTATCGCCAACGTCAACGCTGATGTTGCCATTAGCCTTGATGGTTCCCGTGGTCACAGCGACACCTTGCAAAGATTGCCCTGGCAGGTTCAACAGCACAAGATCTTCACCGTAAGGGCCTGGAAAAGCATTGTCGATAAAGACAGAGTCCAGGACGGTTAAACCAACGTCCCCCAATTCGGATTCCACTAATAGAACCCGCAGTGCGGCATTGATTTCAGTTAAGTAGATGTCATTCATTGCTGTCGCATACAAGCGACCGTCTTGGGGCACGGCAAACGTGATCCGATCCGTTTCCTCTCGTTGCCCGATCCCAGCACCGTAGATCTCAAGTGCCTCGGTTGCAGAACCAATTGCTCCGGCGTCAACGATCAAGTCAATGTTGCGAGCTTGCAGGTCAGCGGTCTCATCAGCAAAGCTACCGGTACCCTCCAGCAGGCTCCCGTCTTCGACGATCAGGATTAGATCGTCGTACTTCGAAGCGGCTGCATCGAGATTCAACGCGCCAATTAACTCATGAATGTACAAGCCGTCAGCAGCCACGGCATCCAACACGCCGTAATCTTGTGCGGATGAATCGATCACTGCAAATCTGGCCAACGATCCGATCGCGCCGGTCGCACGCAACCGAACGCTGTTTCCAGAAATGAAAGCTTCTGCAGGATCAAAGTCCAAGGTTTCAAACAGATTCGATCGCAAACCAGCGGCGGTCAAATCCAGGCTGCCGTTGGAGGAAGTGATTTTCTGGACGGGGAAATCACCTTCTTCAACGATGGTGATATCGCCGCTGGTCTGAACATCAATCACACCGTTGATCGGTGCTTCGCTACGGACGTTGGTGTTGGCGTCAATCGAGACTCGCGGATCGGCAATCCCGCGATCGGGAACCAACATGGAGATATTGTCACCAATGACTCGTTGGAACTGGAACAGTGCATCAACATCGCTGCTAGTGGCTAAATTCGGGAACACTCGCGGATCAAGATCGATGGTCTGTGGACTGGCCGACCCGGGATAACGTGTTCCATACGTGACAAAGCCGCCGTTGTTGACATTGACATCTACGCCAACCTGCGTCGTTCCATCCGGATCGACCTGTTCCTGAGGTTTTGGGAAGACCAAACTGACGTCGCCACCGGCCTCCATGAAATCACTGTCGAACTCGGCTGCCAAGTTTTCGTCACGCAACAGCCCGGTGATCGACAGGTCAAGGTCTCCGAACGAGATCGCGTTGACCGTCGCGCGTCCCCAGTTTGTTCGAACCAACTGAACATCAAGCGGTTGCCCAGCGGATCCAATCGTTCCACGTTCAGCGAGAATCGCCAACTGTGCTGAACGCAGCGTGCCACTCCCCAGTACGTCACCATTGGTGTTTTCAATCAGTGTCGTTCCCAGTGGGTTATCCAACGTTCCTGAGATGATTAAATCACCGCTTTGCGCAGCCTGCTCCACCGTCACGGCGGTGCCCGCTGGCAGTTGGCTGGAAACATCGAACGCGATGCTGATGTCCGAAGCCTTCAGTTCGATCTTCGGACGCGCATCGGGACTCACAACTTGAATGTCACTGATGTCAAGATCGGCTTCATATTCGCTGATGATATTGACTTTATCAAATGCCGTTCCACTATTGAACGTTCCACTTGTGCCGGCAATTTCCCGAGCAGGAAGACGAGGCACTTGCAAATCGTCACCGATCGTGGTGAAGCTATCGCTCAAAGCTCCACCAGCCCTGAACATGGCCGTGCCTGCTAGATCTTGACTATTATTGATTGGCTGAACGAAGATGGTGTCGGCGCCACTGACCGAATCACCCTGACCAAGCAGCGTGCTCCCTGTCGCGTCGGACTTGACGTCAATATTAATGGCTTGAATCAGATGACCGTCGGCATCGATTTCAAGCGTTGGATTATCGGTAGGCCCTGAAAGCAACGACACATCAGCGTCCCAACGGATGACTTCTTCCGCATTAAGCGAACCGGTACGATCAATCGTTTCACCACCAACACCGCCAACATGACTACGGCCACGACGAAGGTAACTTTCCACCTCTTGGTCAACCGTCACATTCAAGGAACCGGCTGACAGCGCTGACCCTGACACCGCAATCACGCTGGCGGCGTGTTCATAAACGATGTCAGAAATCGTATCCGAATCGCCAAACGCGCAGACGCAGCGTGACTCCGCAGGTGCGTTCAGATTGATGGCATCGATGTCAACGTCCAGCGTCACATTGCGTCCCACAATCGACGAACCGCCATCAAGCTGCACGGCCGTGTCAGCATAAATCTTGATACGTGACAAGGCGTCGGCATCACCTGCAAACGCACCCAACCGAGCGTATGAAGTGGCCGACAGATCGACCTGGGTTGTGTGAGCATCGAGTTTGATATCCTTCGCCAAAATGGACGCGCCATTTTGCAATTGCGTCACCGTTCTCGAACGTTCATTGTCAGCACCGACAAGAATCGGCGCGGTCGCTCCTGAACTGCCTCCAACTCCACCGGTCGACGTATTGGAGTCCGCATCGATCGAAATATCGGTGATTGATTCAGACTGCACTAAGTTCTCTGCAACCAGATTGGTACCACGACCAAAGGTCACCACCGAGTCGTAGTCAATGTCCGTTGTAATGTCCGTATCGGAGATATCGACGAAGCCCCCTCCATCAGTTTCTCCTTTGACAAATCCAATCAGTGATGTATCGGATTTGATCATGATCGAATCGGTTGCCACCAAATCCGACTCATGGATATCAATCGTCCCCTCGACATTCATGGTCAGGCTTGCCGAGCCACCACCGAATGAAAACGCTCCGCCTTTGCTGCTGGTTGCCGTGGTGGACACATTGGAAATCAGCACTGTATCGACCTGAATCGTTTCGGCAGCCAAATTGACCTCCGCACCACCGATTTCACCAATGCTGATGTTCACCGTTGGCGTAGCTGTGGCAACGGTATCAATGCTGCCAGCGCGAATGAAGCCACCTCCTTTTCCGGTTGCTGTCACGGTGGCGACATCATCACCACTTGGTGCGGCGATGAACGCTCTTGCACCACCAATGCCATCAAACCGTTGTACACCACTCCCCAGAGAGGTCAACGACAGCACCAATTCATGATTGCCCGAACCGGCTGCCGTGAGATTGACTCCGTCGCGCCCCAATGTCCCCAATCCAGTCAATTCGCCATTGCCACCTTGATCCGTGCCGACCAGTGGGACGACGGAAGTGCCGTCGAAGTCCAGTGACAGCTCAAACTTGTTGGCATTGTCTGGGTCCGATTCATCCAACTGGACAAAGTATGTGGCGCCGTCTTCTAATCCGCCAATCCCTTGATCAAGCACGCGGCGAAACTCAATTTGCACATTGCTTTCCTCCGCAACGGCTTCGATTGGAAGGGGCGTTGGGTCAATCGAGTTGGCGGGATCACCCAGAGCATTGTCCAGGCTGGATGCCAACTGGAACTCAT
Organism: Stieleria bergensis; assembly: GCA_007745635.1. Lineage (GTDB taxonomy): Bacteria > Planctomycetota > Planctomycetia > Pirellulales > Pirellulaceae > Stieleria > Stieleria bergensis. Next base: position 299,900 of record CP036272.1, on the reverse strand, counting down.
CCGGCGAAAGCACGATGACAAAGTAACGCTCGCCGCTGTCGAGCCCGACAATGGGTGTGCCGGATCCCGCGGTATAAATCACCTCTTCGCCGGCGGAGAAACCGTGCCCGACGGAATAGAGATTGTCACGATTCTCAAACACATAGGTTTCCTCAACCGTTGCTGCCTGTGAACCTTTGACATCCACTAGTCCATTGGTTCCCGCGACCGCCTGCGGAGCTCGATAGGTAACGATCTGCTTATCGCTGAACCCGTGCGCAGTGAACTTGATCGCATTGCCTTCGACATCGCTACCGGCCACATTGATCGCCGGATCGGGGCGATCCTGAGGGTCAATCAACTTAATCGTAAACGGGTCGATGACCAGAACTTCGTAGCCATGCTCATCAGCTAGACCACCGATGACGGAACCATCACTCTGTTGATAGCTGACGAGATCGCCCGAGAGCAAATTATGCGTTGACGCAAAACGAATTTCATCACGTGTTGGATCAACCGCTGGAATGCGTGCGTTTCCCTGCAAGATCTCTTCGCGAATCAGCACCCCAAAGCCAATCTCAGTGTCACTGCGTTTGAGCACCGTGTAGCGCCGGTCAGCTTCCAAGCCGCCAATCTCCAGCGAGCTGCCAGGCCGGTAAATCACCGCATCGCCACTTTCCAGGGCATGCGTATCGGTAAACGTCACGGTACTTTCTGGGACATCGACTGCGTCGGTAGATGCTGCGTTAAACGTTCCGTCACTGAACGTCGGCAAACGCGCGCCGTGTGAAGCATCAATGTCGATCAGCCCACCTGCACTGATGGTCGTCCCGGGCTCGATCTGAACTTCCACGGTCGGATCAACCGTTACTTCTGCGTTCAAGTTCTGAACCGACAAGACGATGCCGACGCTGAGCGATTCCGACGAGGCGTCGGCATCGGTCCGTGACAAGGCTTCGATGTCGACGTTAGCGCCGACAGTCACCACGCCGCCAACAATTGCTCGGACGGTGGGATCACTGGTCGATTCCACATTCGACGAATTGATATCCAACGCACCGACGTTGGTATTTTTGGCTCCAGCATTGGCACGGTCATCACCGCCAAGAGCATTGACGGACAACGAATTCGCTCGCACATCACCGCGTGAAATCGCTTCGGTAATCGGTGTCACTCGCGCGGTGGGCTTACTGACGCTGACTGTCACCAGACCGACGCCAACGCTCGAAGTGGTAGACTCGGCAAGGTTATTCGATGTCGCCAACAAGCTGACACTCTCTCGCACGTCCACAAAGGCTTGGTCGGCAATCACTGCCCGAGTTTCAGCGTCGATCGTCGATGAGTTTTCAGCCAGATCAATGGTCACCCCGCCCACTGCCACGGAACTGACTTCTGATGACACGGTTGAATTGCTGACTGCATTGATGCTAAACGAACCCTCCGGCATCGTCAGCGACGCGTCACTTGGCACATAGGCTTCGGTACGTCGATCGAGCCCCGTCACCGCATCGGCATCGTTTACCGCAAACAGTCCCACCGCATCAGCTTCGGAATAGGGCTGCAGAGTGTTCTGATCGCTGGCGTTCAGGTTAAAGCTGGCGGCTGTAACCCGGTTTCGTCCGGAAACAAAGGCTTCGGTGAAGCCCTGAACGTTGGCATCCGCTTTCAGCACAGACACTCCCGCACCTCCACCAATGGAGAGCGTAAACGTGAGCGCTTTCGGATCCGCGAACGAGGTGCTGTTTGCATCAACGATCACGTCCTGCCCTGTGGCAGTGATGTCTGCATCGCGAATAAACGCACGCGTCGCCGTTTCAATCAGCAGCGTTGCCGAAATGACGCCAACGGCAAAAGAACCAATGCCTCCCGAGCCAACACCAACATCACTATCTGTATTGATGGTGGGCGAAACGATCGCATGGACAGCGACGCCACCAGCGTCAACTGTGATGGTCGAACCATCGATGAATGCGTCCACTTCGTTTTGAAGCAAGTTGTTCGTCTCACCAACACCCACCGCGATGGCCACAAAGGAACCGGCGGCCACGGTGACCGAGAGCACGTTTGCTGAAATCGTGGCGTCGTCCATCGCCTGAACGAAAACACCCGTGGCAGCCTGAACCGAGCTAGCGAGATCAATCGAAGCAATGGTTCGTGTGGTGATCGTATTGCTTGAGACCACGGCGCCCACGCTGGCAGCACCACCCAAAGTAAAGCTAAACGCAATCGAGGCGGTAAACGCATAGGACTCAATGCGACTGCTTTCACTGGCCATCACATCGATGTCACCGGTATCCGCTGTCACGCTGCCAACTTCGGCAATCGTCGCGATGACTTGATTCCCAATCCGGTTTTCTGCGATCGCAGCTCCCACCGCCCCAGCGGCACCAAATTTGCCAAACGCAATCGCGAGTGCCACCGATCCGACCTCTGCATCGATCAGCGAAATGTCACTGGCATGGACATCAATCGATTCAGCACTGATCCCTCCCGCCCGATGACCAGAGAGACTGGCAATCACCGTTTGATTGACCCGATTGGTCGACGAGGCGCCAGCGCCGGAAGCCGCGATACCGAGGCTCTTCCCGCCAGCGACTGCTGCTGAAACGGCGAGCACAAACGAATCGATCTTTTGATCAGCCGCTGCATCCACTTCCAAGACACCCGTGACATCCAACGATGAATCCAGGATCTGCGCCGATACGCCACTATTCTGTGCTCGGTTTGTCGTCACGGTCTGCGGGGACGAGGCGCCGATCACATTCTCTGAAATCGCCACACCGATACTTAAACCAAAACCGCCCTCTTTGCTAACTGCCACCGCAGCCGAGACACCAACGATGGTCGCACTGATTGATGCTGCGCTCACAGCATCGATGTCGGCGGCACCGCCAACAATCAGCGTACTGTCCTTGATCAGTGCGTTGGAATCGGTGCGCACAATGTTCTTGGCGCCCGCACCGGCTCCGCTGATTCCAATCGCTGCATCAGAGCCGAAAGTCGCTGCAAGTGAAGCAGCAAAAGCAACCGACGTGATCGTCCCATCGGCCAACGACCAGTACGCGGTATCGCTAAAGTCTTCGTCGTTTAGTTGGATCGTGGTCGTCTCCTCACCACGATACTGATAGATCCGTCCGGGCGTTCCCCCATCGTTGTGACTATTGGAAACCAGAACGGTTTGGCCGGGCACCACGGCTCGCTCGCCAGAATGGCTGTTGTAATCGGCGTCCGGCAAATCACTTGGCAGCACCTCGGTCTTAACGGTCAGGTTGCCTGGCGTATGGAGACGACCAACGTTGATGATGGTGGCACCGACCTTGTTGTCCAGCTCGTTACGCGCAATCGTGACACCGATGGATAGCGAGAATGCTTTCTCACCTAATGCCCCAGCAATCGAAACCGAACCCGCGTTCGCATCGACTCGCGATTCATCTTTGGCCGTCACAGAGACGTTACTCGCAACGATGCCTGGCGTGGCTGAACCGGCGGTGGTCGAATCACCATCAATGTAGGCATCGACTGCTGTGCTGATGCGGTTGATCGTTTCAACACCGGCGCCACTCACGCCGCCAGCTTTTTCGCCGCCACCCACGGCAATGCTTCCGGTTCCAACTTTGGCAACGATCTCCTGGACCGCTTCTGCTTTGACCGTGAGGTCACCGCCGCTTTGGATGCTGGTGTTCTCGGTGTAGGCCAGCGTGAGCGCGTCTTCCTGGTTCAAGCCCAGCAGGGTCCAAACGGTATCATCTTGGAAATCCATGCTTTCCAAACTGATCGCCTGGATCCCATCTTCCTGTGGGTCCGCATCGGTGATGCGCTCACCTGAGTACTCATAAACCTCGCCAGTCCTGGGCCCTTCAACAATGCGAACCGTCTTGCCGCTGGTCAAGCTATAGACCACTTGATCGCTTTCATAGTCGGCTTCAATCGAATCACTCGCGGGATCCCAACCGATGTAGTTGCGTGCAGCAGCGCCGCCAATGGACAGCCCGCCGCCACCTGATTTCGAAGCACCGACAGCGGCAGTGATCGTGATCACAAACGCATTGATCGCGGAGTTGTTGTGTGATTGAACATCGACCGCACCGGAGGTTTGCAACTGGCTTTCGACAATCTTGGCTTGAGTCTCTCCCAAGACAATGTTCTTCGCTTCGGCTCCGGCACCACTGACGCCAAAACCAAATCCTTTGCTGGCACCGACGGCGACCGAGGCCGCGAACGCAGCGGTGCGAATCTTTGCATCCGAACGAGCATCAACCTGAATGGTTCCCACACTGGGAGCCGCGAGGCCGCTGGTGAGATCAGCAGCATTGATTTCGGCGATCACATGGTTATCAACTTTGTTTCGTGCCAAACCAACACCAATGCTGACGCTGACTCCGGTGCCCTCTTTAGAAAATGCTGCGGCAATCGAAACCGCGCCAGCGGTAGCGCGAATCTGGGACGCATCATCGGCGGTGACCTTGACGTGGCTGGCAGTCAATTGACCGGGAGCAATGTTGCTGATTTTGGCTGTCGAATCTGAATAGATCTCGTTGTGCGAACTGGCTCCGGCTCCGCTGAGTGCAAGTGCGAAACCTGACTTGGTCGCGACAGACACGGCAACAGCGCCGGCAAACACAACACTGTGAATCGACTGGGCTGTCAGCGAAGAGACATTCAGCGATCCAGACACGCTCTGCACATTAACGCTGTCCAGCAGTGAGGACGAACGAGCAGGATTCGCTTTGCCACCGATGTCGTTTTCCGTCAACGAAGCCCCAATCGCCGCGGCCGCTGCGTTGCCATCAATGCCAACCCCCACCGAAAGAGAGACGGTGATCACGGTTGCCAGAATTCCGCCGGTGTTCTGCGAGCGAACCGTCACATCACCACCGCTGGTCAGATCACCACCGGTAAAGTGCGCGTCGCTGGTGGTGAAAATCTTGTTCTTTGCCGATGCTCCGCCACCACTGAGCGCGATCCCATCTTGGCCCGCAGCAACGCTTACCGCGGCGGCAACTGCAATGGACTGCACCGCGTTTTCTTCAATTTGCAACGCGTCGTCGACATTGCGAATCACCCACGATCGCGCCTTGACTTCATCGACCAGAACCCACGCGGTATCCTCTTCGGCTTGGGAAAGCTTGACGTCATCAGAAAGATCCACCCCGTTGCTTTCAAACTGCTCAACCAGCGTGTCGATGATCGACTCGTTATTGGTGATGTCGTCAGCGTTTTCGTCAGCGTTGGTCAGCGGGTCGTCCGAAACCTCTGTTGACGCATCATCTAGCAACGCCGCTGTGATTGCATTGCAACCGGTTTGGTCCAACGTAAACAAGGGTGCTTGCTGACTGATCGCTGACACCAACACCGTGCCACCAGCAGCGACTGAACTCCCACTGACGAGCGCATCGAGCTCGTTAGAGATCGTGTTCTCAGCGAGCGCAACGCCAATCGCCAAACTGGCTCTCGTGCTATCCTTGGCTCCCGCTGCGACACTGACCGAAGCGCCCACGCTGACGCTGCGAATCGATGAGGTGTCGGTGGCCAGGACGTCAATGGATCCTTTGGCGTCGACATCGGACGCACCTTGTATCTTGGCCTTCACCTTGCGCTTGACTTTGTTCTTAGCCGACGCACCGGCACCGGCGCCAGTCAAGCTACTGCCACCTTTTCCGGCAGAGAAACCAACGGTCACCGCACCAGCGATGACCAGCGCGTTGATCGCCGCCACATGATCCACCGAAACGTCTACCGACCCATCGGCATTGACAGTCGATCCATCAACAATGGCTTGCACACTGGCCGACCCCGCGTCGTTACCAATACGGTTTTCGGCAACCGAGGCACCGATCGAGAGCCCTCCCGTGTTGCCGCCCCCAGTGGTAACGCCTACAGCAATGGAAAAGCCTCCGGCATCGGCACGAATGACCGATCGGTCACTCGCTGTGATCTCAATATCGGCTCCCGAACCTGTCTTGGTGACAACGGAACTGTCGCGCACAACCGCTTCAACATTGCGATCGATGGTGTTCACAGTCACCGCCGCCGCGAAGGCGAACGCACCGCTTTGCCCCGATCCAGTCCCCACGCCAACGGAGGCCGCACCGGCCAGCGCCAACGCGTCGATTGAATTGTCTTTGCCGGTGGGAAGCTCTGTCTTGGCCTCAACGGTCACTTTCCCGTCCGCGATGATTGATGAACTACCGAGGATCGACGCCTCAACGGTTCCACTGATTTCATTGAGCGCGATTCCAACACCAATCCCCAGCGCGCCAGCTGTTCTGCCAGAACTCGCCACCGCCACCGCAATGCCGAACCCGCCAGCATCGGCCACGATCCTTGAACGCTCCGTCGCCGTGACCGTCACCGGCCCCGCGGTGACATCGGAGTCATCGATTCTGGCAATGACATTGGTTTTGATTCGGTTGCGCGACGCGGCTGCCGCGCCAGCAAAGGCACCACCAAACGCCGATCCAGAATTCCGACTGACAGCGACGGCACCGGCCAGTGTCAAAGCGTTTAACTGTGCCTCGGAAACCGCATCCACCAGAACTTCGCCAGTGGCATTGATGACCGACTCATCCACAATGCTATAAACGGAAGACCCTGACTCTGTCCCCAAATCATTAATGGCAACCGCCACGCCCAGTGCTGCTGCGACCGCCGTATCGCTGGACTGGCCATCTTCAATCAAACGGATACCGATACCGACACCACCGCTGTCACTGCGAATATCGGAGGTGTCCTGGGTTTCCAGCTTGACATCATGGGCACCCTGCACTGAACTGCGTTCCAGAGATGTGCCCGTTTGAAAATCCACCTTGTTGATGCTTAACGTCCCAGCGACACCAAACTGCCCTGCTCCGGCAGAAAACCCAATCGCATGAATCGACGGATCATTCTGGCTATTCAAAGTCACATCACCGCTGAGGCCTAGATTTGAATCAATGATGAACGCTTGGGTCTCAGTGCTGGTCAGGTTGATGCCCACTGAAGCACCGAATCCAAACCCGCTTTTGATGGCGATACCGATCCCGCCACCAAGGGCAAAGAGATTCGAATTATCGAAGGCGTCGAGATCAGCATCGGTCAGCCCTTGCGCTTCAACCGAATCCAAATAGGCGCGTGTTACCGTGTCGATTTCGTTGACAGAAACGGATCCCGCCAAGGCGAAGCTGCGTTTTTGACTGGCGCCTGCCGCAGGAGTAGAAAGCGAACCAGCAGCACCGAGTGAGATCGCGACCAAGTCACCTTCACGATTGGCGTCCACCACTACTTTGTCATCACCGCTAATCGCTGCACGGGCCGCGAAAGCTTCGGTGCGCATGTCAACGAAGTTCAAACTAATGGACCCCGCCAAAGCGATCGCGTTGCCACCGGTTCGCACAAGAGCCAACGCTCCACTGACCGCAATCACGCTGCTCAAGTCATCCGCATTCAGTTCCAGATCTCCCGTGCCCGTCAGATCAACCCATCCATCGGTGTTCAGATAGGCCTGTGTCTGACTGTCCATGTCATTGAGAGTAAAGTCACCGGCGATTCCCAAACCCGAACCGCGTGGGTTGGACAAGCCATTTCCACCCGCGTTGCCGCCCGCGACTTGCTGCTGTGCATTCTTATCCGGCGTGTTACTGACCACCGCACCGGCCAGCCCAAACGACCAATTACGACCTTTGGTCGATGCGTTCGCTTTCAGTGACAGGGCTTCGAGCGCCAATTGACGATCGAAGCGATGCGAATCACTCGCACCTGTTGCGTTGACGGGGACCGGCGCATCGGCCAACGCCATCTGAGCAGTCAACGCAAGCTTGAAGCGGTCCGGGGAGGTCCGAATCACGAAGTACGACTTGCCATCCTCAAGCCCACTTAAGTCACCGGCATTGCCAGTGTTGTGATAGGACAACAAGTCACCGGTTTGCAAACCATGACCTTCAATCTCGATTTCACTTTGCGCTGGAATGATTTGAGTAGGCCCAACGGAAAAGACTTCGCTGGGAATCGCATCGAATTGATGTCCACTGCCCGCCTTTTCAATCTGCAGGTTGTCGCCTGAATTGGCAGCCGACTTCGATGAAGCTAATTGAAAGGCGTCATCGCCATCTGTGATCACATAATAGATCTCACCAGCAGTCAAGCCGCTGATCGCATCGCCGCCTTTGACGGGGCGATAGAGGACTCGGTCACCGGTTTCCAACCCATGTCGTTCAATCTTGACCTTGTTGTCACCAAAATCGAAGTCATCATCCGCCTTCAAGTCAAACCGTCGATCACCGACAATCGCCAAAGTGTTGCGATCAACATTCTGCACGCCGACGGAAATGCCGACGCCGACCGATTTACCCAGTTGAAATGCGCCAGCGATGGCAATGTGTCGTGAATCATTGACGGCATCCACTGTGACGACCCCAGCGTCAATGGTCGCCCCGGAGTGAATGCGCGCGATGGTATCGCTGTCTTGATCGATGACCGACACGCTGCCACTGACACCGATTTTTCCGGATTCGCCACCCGACTGGACGATTTCGAACGTGTAAACATCTTCCACAGCCTTGACGCTGAGTTCGCCGACGTCCGAGGTGTAAACACGCGCGCCTTCCTCGATCATTGCCACGGTACGGTTGTCGTAGTTTTGCACCATAACCGACCCACCGATGCCAATCGATCCGGCCTTGTTCCCCAGCAAAGTGAAGACCTTGCCAGGCTTTCGCTTTTGAATGGAATCTTGGATGCCTTCGCGATGAAGCCCTAGCGAAACCACGCCAGCGACGTTGATCATCTGCATCATCAACAACGCATCAACATACACCGACTGCGTGGGTGAACGCAGGGAACTGTCCTGGTTGATCATTGCACCGGAGCCAATCGTTGCTTCGGAGACATTGTCATAAACCATCACGCCAATGCTGCCAGTCAGCGTGTATTTGGCAGCAGCTTCTTGGTCTCCCTTGACACCAGAACCGTTTGCCTTCGTCGCCGCCCAAACATTAACAATGTCGGTCAGGCCCAAGTCACCTTTAATGAGGGATGCCAATTCGCCAATCCCATCGGCTTCCGGGTCAAACCCATCCGCGTAGTAGGCCGCGAATGGAAGCAAATCGATCGGACGCACCAACAGCGGATAGTTCAGTTCGGTTTTCACCGTGATGTCATCCAGTGCGTTGATGGTCGCATTGTCTTCCACCGTTGCATTGACATGATTGGAGACGATACCAATAGAGACCCCGATCCCGGCAGCAAACGTTTTGTCCTTGTCCCGTGATGGAACTGTTTTGCTGGCATTGTTCGGATCTTTCTTCGCACCATCATCGCTGGAAACAGTCCCCTGCGAACTCACCTTGATCTTTTGTTTATAGACCAGGGCGGAGATAATGACGTCGATGTGCGATGTCAATTCTGCTGTACTGCCAACGATCGTATCGACTTGATGATTGATCACATTGATCGCGACTCCGCCAGCGACACTGAAGGTGCTATTGGCGTCGGTATTGCTGCCCTTGAGCGCCGACTTGGCATCGTTGGACAAAATGCTCTTCTGTAGCGTCGAGTTTTCCCCACCCTTCTTAAAGCTTTTCGGTGACAGGAAGTCGTAGCCAGGGTTTTGGACTTCACCAGCGGTCAGCAAGTCTGCCAGCTTCGGTGCCCCCCCAATCCCCACGCCCGCAGTGGTGGAATTTGTCGCCGAAAGCTGACCAAGCAGCTTGATGCCAGCGCCGGCCGGTGTCTGCAAGGTATGGGAAGAGCCCGAAGCATCATCGGGACTCAGGTTAACCACGCCACCTGCTGTCGCGTCCTGCTTGCTCTCAAACAAGCCAATCGTGTTCGCATCAATGACGCGCACGTAATACTGCCCTTGGTCATCCAGCCCACGAATGGATTGGTCGAACTGCGTGACTTCAGAAAGCCGTTCCAGGCCGTGATTATTCCCTGTTCCGATCGACGTGAATGGAATCGGCGTGTCAGGGTCACTGGGATCCGCTAACTGAAACGTCTCATCGGTCACAGGTAGAACGACATAGTCATTCCCATTGGTCAGGCCACCAATCTCGGTTCCATTGGCGATCAAGTACGTGACACGCTGGCCTGGTGAAAACGTGTGGCCAGGCATGAAGATGGTGCTGTCGGTGGTATTGACCGTTGGCATCAAGGTCGGGTTAAAGTCAACCTTGCCGACCGGTGAAGTCACCAACTCAGGCGTGAACTCCAACGTTTCTCCGGCACTGATGTCCAGCAAATCCAAAACGTGCAACGAACCGGCGCCCGCACCGGAAGTCAAGTTAATGACCGATCCACCATCAAACGGACGCAAACTGATTTCGTCACTGTTTTCAACCGACACCAAATACTGCACGCCGTCGACCAGTCCACCGATCTCGGAATCATTCCTGGAACTGTACCGAACGACATCGTCATCACTTAAACCATGATCCTCGATGTACAGCAAGTTAGAATCGAGATTCAGTTCATCGATCGCCACCTCCAGCGATTCCTCAATCTCGACGACCTGGATTTCCAGACCATGCAGTTCTCGGTCGCTGGCCCCCGAAGACAACGCAATGACATTGCCAGTCCCCAGATCCACCAATTGCAACTCGTCGCCGGTGACGCGATCCACGCCGTAGGTCTCACCATCTTGCAGGCCACCGATGGCGCTGTCCCCGTTGGCACGATAGATCACTTGATCGCCGGTCACCAAACCATGATCGCTAAGCCGAAACAGATCGGTGGCAAGATCGATGTCCGGACCGATCACGAGCAGCGAATGAAAACCAGCGCCAAAGGTCCCTGGACCTGGCAACTGCACCACGTTCCCACTTTCGTCGCGGAAACGAAGATGATCCGCATCGATCCGTTCGATGAAGTAACTTTCATCGGCCTGGAGATCCCCGACCGGGTCGCCGCCCGCCGCACGATAGATCACCTCCGACCCATCAACTAACTCATGGTTTTCGATCCGCAGGGCATGATTTACTGAATCCACTGCCGCAGCGGTGACCGACGGATCAAAACTCATCACAAATGTGTCGGTCACGAACGACGAGAACTGGTCCGGCGTGAGCGCAGAGGTAAACTCGACCACGGTTCCTGCTGTCGCGTTCTCTGGACTCGTTGCCAGCTGCAAGCGATCTCGATTGATCCGGACGGCATAGTAAGTTTCACCATCAATCAACTCAGCCGGTGGCCCGGCGTCGCCGGCCAGAAACTGAATGGCTTGCCCGGTCTGGAAACCGTGGTTGCCGACCATCAATTCATCAAGCGATTGATTCGAAACGCTGGGCGTAAAGACGTGAGCGCCCCCACTGGCACCGCCTGAAAGTTCAATCGGAATCCCGGCGTCGGCCTGCGAAATCGCCAACTGAAACGTTGACGGCGAATCGAGGATGGCAAAGTAATCACGACCAGAGATCAAGCCACCGATGGCATTGCCTCCAGCAGATGAGTAGTGCACCGGCTGGCCAGTGACAAACCCATGCCCGCTAGCGATCTGAATGGTATCTAAGTCCGGATCAATCGTCGGATCATCATCAGCATCGATGAAATCGGGATCGATCGTCACCGGCTCGGCTTCAGAGATCCAAGAGGTTCTTCGCACCGCTTGCTTGGACTCAATCGTCGGATCGGTGTCATACTGAACCACATCACCCGTGTTGTAATCATGGTCTGCAATGGTGATGAAGTTGGTGCCCTCGTCAACTGCCGTCGAGGGCGAAAAGGATTCCGTCTCCGTCAAGAAGGCAAAAAAGTGAGCATCGCCAACGCCATTGGTGGTCAAGTCAATCGGAACCCCTGGATCCGATTCTTGAGCCACCTGAAACGTCGTCGTCTCAGCGCTCTGATCCTGGGTGACGTTGATGGCAACATAATTGGTGAAGTCAGCCAAACCACCGATGGCTTCAACATCGGCAGGGTCCACTCCGCTCTGCACGCTCGAAGCTGGAGCGTACTCCATCAAATCTCCGGCTTCCAAACTGAGTGTTGGCAATGTGATGAAGTTATTGACTTTGTCCAACTGGCTTGAGTCGCCGGGGTCAAATTCAAAGACCTCGCGTTGGGTCAATGTGTGAATGGCACCGGGGTTGGTGAGTCGACCATCGACGTCCATTGGCAACTCATACGCCAACTGAAACTCATTCTCGTTCAGAACGATCACGCGGACGGGAGCACCGCTCACCAACCCGCCAATCGCATCCAACTCAGTCGGCGGGTCCCCATCGTCATTCGGATCGATCGCCAAATAGATCAGCTCGTCGCCCGTCTTCAATCCGTGATCATTCAGGGTGATGGTATCCGATTGCCCATCAATATCAGCGATGACCAGCTCTTTGTCGGTGTTGGTTCCACCGGCATCAATCTTGCCGTCCACGCGCGTCTCAACGGTCGCGTTATCGACGCCCAGGGCGAAACCAATGCCACCGCGCCCATCGACATAAATGTTGATGCCAGCTTTCGCACTATTGGTGACGTCGCCAATCGAATGCACATTCACATTGCCGGTCGCCGTGATCTGCACTTCACTGCCGACGGTGGTGGTCGATGTGGTTTCCGAATTGGTGACCGCAACCGCAGCACCAAACTCGTTGGGGTTCGTTGGCGATGAGTTTGGACCATCAGCGGCATTCATGTTCAAACGCACCGTTGACGTCACCGCGGCGGTGGTGGTCGCATTGGAAAGAATGTCGACATTGCCACCGGCATCAAACACCGAAGTGCCGGTGATCTCTGTGGTGGCGATGCTTTCCGCACGGCTAAAACCAACGGCAAACTTATTGAGTGCTTGATAGAACTTGCCGCCGGCATTCTTTGTCTTGATATCATCCGCCGCATCACGCACCCCCATCGCTGCCGTTGAGGCATCGGTGGTTGAGATTGCATTGACCGAAATGTCTCCGTCGGCCGACAACATGCTGTCGTTGATCGTGATATTCGATTCGCCGCTGCGAATCATGGCTGCCACCGGAATCGGTGGGAAGATCCCGTCGAAGATGAACTTGGTGATCGGCCCCGCCAGCCAATTGTTCGCCCAATCGGGCAAGGCGTCTGTCAGGTTCTCGTCAGCCGTCGTTGTCGTGATGCTGATTTCATCACCCGTGATCGTCGCACCTTGAATATCGACCGCGGCGTTCTTGAAACCCACGCCCCAAGGTCGCACTGGACTGACCAAGGAAGCGATGCGCTGCGCATCAATTTGAATCTTGTCACCGTCTAAAATGGCTCCCGACTTGATGGAGATCTTGCGCTCTCCTTCAATCACATCGGTGATGTCCAGCGGCAGGTTATTGGCAATCGACAACGCACCTTCATTACCGGTTGAAAACAGCTTGATGTCACCCGCCGTGATATTGGCGCTGCCTTCGATGACAATCTCTTCAGCCGTCACATCGATCGATCCCGATTGATTGATATCCGCCATCGTGACTAAGCCATCAAAGATCACTTTGTCGCGACCGTTATCTCCGTCGACCGTTAGCGTGCCGAAAAAGCCACTAAGGTCTCCGATTCGAAACTTGTCAGATAACCCCGATCCATCGAGCTCAATGTTTTCAACATCAGCGAGCGCCTCGGACTTGAGTTCCGTCCCATCGGAATCCTCCAAGATCAATCTGCCGCTGTCGGTGTACAAGCGAACGTCAGCTGCTGAAGGATCAGCATTAAACGTAAAGTCACTTGCAAGAAGAACACGCTGCTCAAGCGCTTCTAAGAGACGACGCCGTCGATTCGTTACGCTGGGATTGGTAAGCGTACGCTGACGTGATGACTTGCGAGCAAGCTTTCTTTGGGTAGGCATAATCGTAGGCGATCGAGCGAGAGTCGCTGGTCAATCCAATGGGATGGATCGCCCAGCGTTGGCATGACATCTGTGATATCTGCATGGATTTATGCAGTTACGCAGACTGCCTACTTTATATGTTCCCATTCGAGTTGGCTCGACTGGGTAGCTGGATTCCTCCCAATTCGAGGCAAGTATTGTTGAAGATCTGGTAACGGTTCCATACGGGCTGGATGATTGCCGCCAATACTACGTTAGTGCACTCCAAGCAACTCGATCGAAAGGCGCCTAACGCACTCACTGGTGCGGCTAGCCGCGTCTCAGGTCACAGCCCAGCCTGCCTGTCTCTTAAAACCTCTCACGATCTGCGCAAACGACCACTGTCCCAAGTGATGCCCAGAGTTGCCAAATCACCAAGCCTGAAGCGTGGCTCCACACAGGCGGTTAGAAAATGTGACGCTGACTAGAATCGCACGCCGCCGCCGAAACCGGCAAAGAAATCATCTGCGTCATCGGTCAGCCCCTTGCCGAAGCGCAGATCCAAGACAAAGTCATCGGTGACAAAGTAGTCGACACCGATGTTGTAGACGACGATGTTAAAGTTGTCTTGCAGTGCATGTGAGAACAGCCCATAGAACTCGTGGTACAAAGTGATGTTCTCCGTCAGTTCAGCTCCCAGGGCAACCGATTGGTTCCAAACGATGAACCAATCCTCAGCGGGTTCACTGGGAATCAATCCGATGTCATCAAGACCTCCGGTACCGTATCCCGTCGACCCGCTCAGTTCCCAGAATTCAGCGAGCTCCCAGCCATAGATGTAGTCAATGCCATGATCGACACGTTGAGTTGAAAAAATATCTGCACCCGAAGGGGCCGAGAAACGCAACTCGAGAGCGCTCTCCGGTCGGTAGCCGCATTGTTCCGTCATGCCTAGCTTGAAACTCCAGATCAAATCTTGCGCGCCGTCTTCATGATCGGCGACATCAATGAAGCGCCATGCATAGTTAAAGCGCAAACGGAACTCAATGTCCTCGCTCAACCCCAGACGCAACAGCATTTCAGGAGCCACATGCGTGTGCTCGATCTCGTCATCGTGGTCTTTGTAGAAGTAACTGTAGCCGCCTTCAAGCTGAGCGACGCCGTAACCAACAGTGGTGGTCGACTGAGTGAAGTCATGCCGCTCGGTCTCTATGCGCTCTTCGAATGGGTTACGGTACGAATGACAAGGCTTGAAGAAGTCATCCATAAACTCGAAGGAATATCCCGATTGTGCAGAACACGTTGCCGAGTGGGACAACATCATTGCGAAGAACGCGAGCATGCAAAGACTTGCCTGTTTCATCGGAAATTTGCTGATCCTGAACGTGAATGTCAAAAAGGTTCGGTTTGAAACCGAAGCGGGCTTACGCGGTAAAACCGAAGCGGGCTTACGCTTAGATCGGCGGAACCAGAGCAATTCAGCAACCAAACCCAAAGTTCTTTCACGCGCCGCCGGGTTGGCAAAGAATAGCGATTGCACGCAACACTCGGGCTAGCGAAGCGAGAGCAAGCGGTAAGAAGAGACGCCTGATCGATCAACAGCGCGAGGGGAATCGGATGACGGGCGAAGCAAGCGCGTTATCTAGGCGACAAAATACCGTTCAGTTTAGCCATCGAAAGCGAGTGTTCGACCAACCAATCGACCGCTGGAGCCAGCAACGGGTCCTGTTCATCGGTTAACGTGCCGCTGTGGTCAGCAGCAGGAATCACGACGCGTTGTGTTGGTCCTGCCCAGGCGCTGACGACTTTGTCTTGCAGTGTGGTTGGCACCAACTCATCAAGCTCGCTTTGCACAACCAGCATCGGCAACTGGATCTGTCGCGCGGTTCGCAGCAGATTCATTTCTGGGGGCAGGCTATCCGCAATAGAGTCGGCCCACCTGCCCAAAACATGGTCTTTAGCCTGCTGCTTGATGACTTCGACCAAGGGCGGTGGGTTACGCAGAACGACACCACAGACATTGCCAGGACATAGCGTGTTCGAACAGGCCGCGACGGCACCGGTGGTGGCACAGCCCATCGAATTACCATACAGCCAAATGGGTGTGTGTTGCAGCTGCAAGTGTTCAATCACCAGCCTGACGAACACCGACGCACGGCGGGCGATGTTACTGATCGATGCCCGACCGGTTGTCCTTCCGTATCCCGGCGGATTCCACGACAACTGCAAGACGTCGCGCCCAACCAGACCTGCTGGCCAGGGGCTGGCGCGCTCGGCACGGCCTTTGATGCCGGGAAACTTGATGATGACCAACTCGGCGGGAACATCCAGCGAACGATCGGGAAAATTGGGACGCTGAGCAAAGCATTCATCGCTATCGAGACCATGATCGATCACCAAACGCTCTTGATGATCGTGGTCGATCCATCCGCGAGAAGGCTGCAAGACAAAATGATCCAGCAGCAACTGCCGAAATGCATTGATCATGAATCGCGTCTCCCAAATCGCCCCGCACTCACCGCAGCGTCTGCACTTTCCACCAAGGTCAACCAATGCTCATCACCGGCGGCAACCGACCGACGATCACCCAGTGCATCCAGCCTGGTCGCCGGTCCCGATCTCACCAGCCTCTGCCGGCGGCAAGTCGATGCGACGGAGCGCCAGCATTAATGCACGCGTTGGCCTGGCTGTGCACCCTCATCGAGTGCCAATAAGAACACATCCTTTCCGCCAGGACCGGATGCACAAACCATTCCTTCGCTCAATCCGAATCGCATTTTGCGTGGTTTCAGGTTTGCCACCATGACGACCAAGCGACCGACGAGCTCTTCGGGTTCGTAGGCGGCCTTGATGCCAGCAAAAACTTGCCGAGTTTCATCGCCGCCCAAGCCTAACTTTAATTTTAGCAACTTGTTGGCTTCTGGGACGTGTTCTGCGGAAAGCACTCGTGCGACACGAAAGTCCACTTTGGCAAATTCGTCAATGGTGATTTCTTCGGCTAAGGGTTCGTCCTTAAGCGGCTGATCAGAATCATTGAACGTGGGCAGATTGTCTGCGGCGGCTTGAGCTTCGGCTTCTTGCTTGCTTTCTTCGATCATCTTTTTGAGGTCCTCTGATTGAACGCGTTCCATCATGCGTTTGAATTTATTGACGGATGTCCCTAACAACGGGGTTTGGCTTTGCTGCCATGATTCGATGGGTTCACCGAGCAAACTGGAGCACTTTTGTGCCAGTGTCGGCAAGACAGGTGCCAGGTAAATGGATAACTGGCGGAACAGGTTAAGTGCGACGGTGACGACGTTGCGAAGTTCTTCCTGGCGTTCAGGATCCTTTTTCATCTCCCATGGCTTGGCATGTTCGACGAAGGGGTTTGCGGCGTCGGCCAGCTCCATGATCTTCCGCATGGCCTTGGAGAAGTCACCGGCTTCATAGGCATCGGCGATCTCTTGACCGGCTTTGGCAGCATTATCAAACAAACCACCGTCATCAGGATACGTTTCAGCCAATCCAGTGGTCGCAGCGAATTTCCCCACGCGACTGGCCAAGTTAACAACCTTGCCGACCAGGTCGCTGTTGACCTTTTCAACAAACTCATCAATGCTCAAGTCCAAGTCTTCGACTCGGGGCGTCAACTTGGTGGCATAGAAGTAACGCAAGAAATCAGGATCAGCGTGCTTCAGGAATGTCTCGGCCGAAACCAGCGTGCCGGTCGACTTACTCATCTTGGCACCATCCACATTCAAGAATCCGTGGATGTGCACTTTGGCTGGCAATTGATAACCGGCAGTTTTCAACATCCCCGGCCAGAACAATGTGTGGAAGTACGTGATGTCTTTCCCAATGAAGTGGTGAATCTCAGTTTCGTCACTGCGCCACCAATCATCAAAGGCTTCGCCCGTCTTGTCGCACCACTGCTGCGTGGAGGAGAGATAACCGATCGGTGCATCGAACCAAACGTACCAGTAGTTGCCAGGCGAATCTGGAATCTCGAAACCAAAGTAAGGTGCCGGCCGACTGATGTCCCAGTCTCTTAGCGGCTTATCATCCGCCAAGAAATAGCCCTTCAGATAGTTGGCTGTTTCCTTCTGCAGTGCGTCCCCGTTTTCAATCCACTCACTTAAGAAGCCTCGCAACTTCTCAAGCTGAACAAACAGGTGGACGGCGGACTTAACAATCGGCGTGGCACCGCTAAGCGTGCTGACGGGGTCGATCAGTTCGGTGGGCGAGTAAGTTGCACCGCACTGGCAACTATCGCCGGGTTGATCTTTATGCCCGCTAACGGGACAGGTGCCGCGAACAAAACGATCGGCCAAAAACGTCTCTGCTTCGGGGTCATAGAGTTGATCGATTGATTTTTCGGCAACCAAATCCGCTTTACGAAGTGCATCCCAGATGAAGTGACACTGCTGGCGATTTTCGTCGCTGTTGGTGCTGCCGTAATGATCAAATTCAACATGGAAGTCGGCAAAGTCGCGCTGATGCTGTTGGCTGACATCCGCGATCAGCTGTTCCTCGCTGCGGCCCTCGCGTTTGGCACGAATCATGATCGCCGTTCCGTGCGTGTCATCAGCACAGATGTAGACACAACGATTCCCGATCAGCTTTTGAAATCGCACCCACACATCGGTCTGAATGTACTCCACCAAGTGACCGATATGAATCGGCCCGTTGGCATAGGGCAATGCGCTGGTAACCAAAATCCGACGTGGCGACATTGGAGAATCCAAAAGAGGTAAAGCGGTTCAATTTTGCGTCAGCAGGATTGTACCCGCGCAGGGCAAAAGCGTAATCCCATCTGTTTCCTGGAGTTTCCCGCTGATTTTTCGCCGGATTGGACTTGCCGCCAGCGGAGGCGTTTTTAGAGAGTGACCCCGTCGGAAAACGAGTTTCACGGCACCCTATTTCACGCGTGCATGACGCACCGCGTGAGCGCTGGCTGACAAGGTGGTCAACCGGTGGCTGTGCAACGAGTCGATGGAAAAGCTGGACACGGTTCCCCCGCAATCCATGGCTAGCGCCTTGTGGCGAGGTCTAAGGAGAGACACTTCACCAATGCAAACGTTCACCCCAAGCAACGGCTATCTTTCAAGGAATCCCGCTTCCCCTGGCTTGCGACAGCTCGTTCTGTGGATGGGATTCGCGATCAGCCTAGTGACTTGCGGAACCCTCCGCGCCTCCGAACCGGTGCTGCTCTCGTTTACGAGCGATCATTGCAGCCACTGTGTGACCATGCGTCCAACACTGGCGCAACTGGAATCAAACGGCATGATCATTCGTCATGTCAATGTCGACGAAGAACCTGGATTCGCCCAGCGTTACGGGATTCGCAATCTGCCAACCTACATTGTTTGGAGCGGTGGCAAGGAAATCAGCCGGCACGTTGGGACACAAACGACCCACGCACTGACTCAAGCGATGCGGGTGCCAACCAATGGCACCATCGCTCGAACGGCGGCCAACGTGGCACCTCATCGTCTGCTTGACCCCGCCAGGGTCCATCCCGCGGCAGCGGCCAATCTTGCCGCCGTAGGCCAGCTAGCCCCCGCACCCTCAAACGCGACCCTTCAGCCCGCAGCACCCGAATCGGTCCCCAGCGTCCAAGTGGCACACGCCATTCAAACCGCTCGAGCTGCCACCGTTCGCTTGCGTGTTCGCGATCAGCAAGGCTTTGGCGTGGGCACCGGAACGATCATTGATCAGAAAGGCGCAGACGCCCTGGTGATCACTTGCGGCCACCTGTTTCGCGACAACGGAGACAACCCCAGCATTGAAGTCGATCTCTTCATCGGCGGAAAAACACAAACGGTCTCCGGACAATTGCTGGACTTTGATTCAGAGGTTCGCGACATCGCCCTGGTTGTCATTCAGCCCGGCATGCAGATGACCGCCGCTCGGATCGCTCCGATGCAACGCAGCCCTCAAAATGGCGAATCGATCTTTAGCTTCGGCTGCGACCATGGCGCCGATCCGTCACGACGCGACAGCCGCATCACAGGCGTGAACAAGTACGACCAGCACCTCAAACTATCCAATATTGAAATCGCCAAAGCACCTGTCAACGGCCGCAGCGGCGGTGGCTTGTTTAACATGCAGGGCGAACTGATTGGCGTTTGCAATGCGGCCGATCCGAAAGGTGACGTTGGTCTCTACACCGGTCCGGGAAGCATTAAATGGCAACTCGATCGAGTCAATCTTGGCCGCTTGTATCAAACTGCAAATCCGGTCGCATCGGTGGCGTCTGCTCCCGCACCAGCACCCGTCACCGCAATGCCTCAGCCCAGCGCACCGGTGGCCATGCAGCCAACAAGCGCGATTCAATTCATCGTTGCCGATCCCAATGCACGCGGCGGACAGCGAACCGTGACGATCGATCAGCCAAGCGATCAATTGCTGCGAGAACTGCAGCCCTATCTGATGCAACGCTAGTTGTTGTCGATCAAGATTCGACAGCGGGCCACTCAGCGCGCCGCTGATCTTCGCTACGAACTACAAGACAGCATCGAACAACCGGGTCGATGCCGAGCCCACTCGGGTCGCTTGCCGGCAAACTTGTCTTTGCCTTCTTGAAACTGATAGGGGTTGCGCAGCACCTCGAGCAGTTCCATCACAGCGCTGTGATCGCCTTCGGCACTGCGGTCGATGGCTTGCTGAGCCAAATAGTTCCGCAGCACATACAACGGATTGACTTGGTTCATCCGCTGCCGTCGCTCTGAGTCACTGAATCCTGTTTGCTGCACACGCTGACAATAACGCTGATACCACCGCTGAGTCTTTTCGACGACCTCGTCACTGATTTGATCAGGGGTGTAGTAAGCATCACGCAACAGATCAACCACTCGCGCAACGGGCTCCTGACAAGGCACCTCGGCCAGCCTGCGATAGAAGATCGTCATATCCGTTTCGGCCAACATCAGGCACTCGAACAAGTCACCAAACAGCTGTTGGTCCTCGTCACCCTGAGACGTGCCCAAACCCAGTTTGTCGCACATCATCTGGGTCCATTGCTGGTCAAATGTCTCGACATATAACTGAAGCCCTGGCTGAAGTTGATCTGGATCATCATCGACCAGCGGCAGCAGGGCCCCTGCAAACTGAGCCAAATTCCACTGCGCGATCTGGGGCTGATTCCCAAATCGATAACGCTTGCCTTGAGCGTCAGTGGTATTGGGAGTCCAGTTCGGGTCGTAATCTTCCAGCCAGCCGTAGGGACCGTAATCAATGGTCAGACCTAGAAGAGACAAGTTGTCGGTGTTCATGACGCCATGCACAAATCCAACTCGCATCCAATGCACCATGAGCTTCGCCGTTCGCAAGCAAACTTCAGCGAACAATGCCGCGTAGGCCTCTTTGCTAGGAGGCCCCAGCTCCGGAAAATCATGCCGCAGACAATAGTCTGCCAGCGTTTTCAAGGTTTCAATGTCACCGCGACTGGCAAAGATTTGAAAACTCCCCAGCCGCAAAAACGAGGGCGCCACGCGACAGACAACCGCGCCCGGTTCGATTTGAGCATTGCCATCATAGAACATGTCTCGGGTCACCCCGTCACCGGTCAAGACCAACGACAGCGCTCGCGTGGTCGGCACGCCCAAGTGATGCATCGCTTCGCTGCAAAGAAACTCTCGCAGGCTGCTCCGCAGGACAGCTAAGCCGTCGGCAAACCTGGAATACGGTGTCGGGCCGGCGCCTTTGAGCTGCAGCATTTGATGCTGACCATTGACATCAACAACCTGTCCCAAATTAATGGCCCGACCATCGCCCAACTGCCCTGCCCAATTGCCGAACTGGTGGCCGCCATAACACATCGCAAAAGGATCCATTCCAGGCAGGATCGAGTTACCGGAAAAGACCTCCGCAAATTCCTGTGACTTCACCAGCGACTCGCCAATGCCAAGCTGGGCAGCCACTTCCCGTGAATGGGCAATGCACAGTGGCTTGGAGACCTGCTTGGGCAGCACTCGAGAGAAGCAAGCCTTGTGAACTTGGCGAATGGAATTCTCTTCGACCGGATCAGCAGGCAACTGGTCCGTGAAGTGATTGTCCCAACGCAGACAATCCCAATCAGGCAGCAAAGAAGCAGTCGAATTCACGGCAATTTCGGCGACAGGAGTAACGAATCAACGACGGACCACCACCATGATCTTAGCGAGCCAACAAGGCAATCCCCATGCCCTAGGTTCAAAGGCCGTCGATTGGTTGCTCAATCGCCTCAGAGACAGCGATCTTGACGCCAACCAAAGCGTTTAGGTATTCCCTCGAGCACCATGTGGTCCCTCGATGCTCGCGTCATTGTTCTCATCATCCGCTCGATGATGCTTTTTTCCTGCTTGGCGATGCTAGCAGGTTGTCAGATCAGCGCGCCGATTCATGTTTGGCAAAAACCAGCCCTCGCAGGCCAATTGCGACCCAAGATCATGGTCGCCCCCCTCGATGGACCGCCAGAATCCGCTCAGGCCATTCGCCGGCAACTCCTGGAACACGTGGCCAATGACGCCGCCGCTACCGTGCGGCTGGTGCCTTCGGAAACCGTTGGTCTGTCAGCCTCTGACCAAGACAGCCCCCATCCAGAAATCGCGTTGGTTTCATTCCTGCGAACCGATGGCAATGACGCCTCGCTGATTTCGGCGGCTCGCCAGGAAAACGTTGACTACATCTTGCGTGGGCAAGTCCTGCCAGACCCACGACCGTTGGCGTGGCAACGTGAGAACCCTCGGCTAGGAGTCGCTTGGCAGGTGATCCCGGTATCAGCCAAGCCAGAAACCGCGACCAATTCCCCCCTGGCAACGGGCCAACAACACCTGCCCCAGCACACAGAGAATCGCTCGGCGATTGACCTGCCAGTCAGCGTGGCTCGACCGATCATCATCGACTGGAAATGGGCCGAGCAGCAGTTCTCTGATCTCGCCCAGTGGGATGATCAGGAAGCAGCATTGCAGGAAGCGCTGATTCGCCAATCCAAGTCGATTTTTGGACCCTCGCTGGAACAACATCAAATCAAACTTGAAATCACTTACGGCCTGCCAGGCAGCCGCGCGGTTCGCAACGGGGTCGCGTTGGCGATGAAGGGGCGTTGGAGTGAAGCGGAAGCGACCTGGGAAGAACTCTTAGTGCGCGTCCCATTTAACTCTGCAGCCATCCATAATCTGGCGATCGCCAAAGTCGCGAGGCAAGATTACCAAGCCGCGAGAGAACTTGCTGCGTACGCACAGCGTTTGAAACCAACCAAACTGCACAGCAAGACACTGGCTTGGGTCGAATCAGCGCAGCGCACGTACCACCAAGCGTTTCAATTGCCCGATCCGCCCGATGGCTGGGCACTAACACGATAAACGCCGGAACCTCGACAAGCGTTACGTCCAGGCGAGCTAACAGAGAAGAAACCGCAGTCACTGCCGCTGCTGTCTACTGCTTTTCGTAAAACTTTGTAATGTCCAGCGTCGCGCGACGCTCTTCTTCCATTAACTGAATCCGTGACTCCAGGCGTTCGATACGACGCGACATGCGCGAAAGCACCTCTTTGGAATCGTCTACCGGCTTGGGCCTGGGCACCGCTGGATAGCCCATGTGACGTTGCAAGGCTCCAAACAAGAACGTTGGATCCTTGCGCCGATTGGCAAAGGCGATGCGTCCTGTTTTGGCATCCAATAAGAACGGCCCTTTGCCCTCAGTGGACTGCTTGGAGGCCAACAACTGATCGCGATAGTATTCACTGGAAAGAAACAGCAAGTCCGCGAAATCAACCAAGCCAATCTGAGCTCGCAAGCCAAGAATCCATTGACTCCACTGGTTGTCATACAGCGGATCACCACTGATCGCCGTTAAGCCTCGATCGTACGTCAGGCGACTGCGGCACAAGACTTCAAACTGATACAAAAACAAACCCACCGGACTGCAATCCTGCAGCCGGTACTTTGCTTCACTGTGCAAGACTTGAAACGCCGTGCTCATCAGAAAGCGGCCCGTATCGGATTCGCTTTGATCAATCAAATACGTTTGAAAGGGCGTGAAGTAATGCGACAACTGATGCATTGCTGGACCAAGCAGCCCCGAATGCTTGATCTCTGTCAACAGATAGTCAATCGCCATCACCAGTCGCGTGGTGGCCAAGACTTCATCACGCAGCTGCTGCAGCAATTCCTGGATCGGAAACGCACCACCGCCCTGTTCGAACAACAGTTCAAACAAGTGGGCCTGTTCAATGTATTCCTCGCGTTCCAAGACAGGACCACGAGTCAAAACAGGGGATCGACGGATCGCTTTACGGTTCATAAGATCAGTGAACTCAATTTCAACGAACCGGTTCTAACGCCAAGGCACGACGCACCAACCCGATTTGCCCCGCATGAATGTGTTCATGAAGCGGACAGAACAAAACGCACCCGAGTTTGATTGGATAAGCCGCGTACGGCATCTCCACGGGCTCAAGCAACGTTTCCGCAGCAACGCTCTCCAGTTGCTGCAAACCACGCTGGTAAACGGTCTCCAAACGCTGCAACAATTCCTCCGGCTCACCCTGCTTGGCTCGATCATCACTGGGCGAGGTGCCGCGACCATATGCCTTGCGAAACCTGCCGGGAATCAGCTCTAAATCTTCCGGCTCACGGCCACGCAATCGAAACAATAACAAGCCGTACTGGCTGACGGTGAGGTGACCGACTTGCCAAGCAATGTTGGTAGGCAATCCGGCTGGCATCGTGAACCAATGCTCTTGCGGAGTCGCCTCCAAGAGTTGCAACGTGTATTGTCGGGCAAACTTGATCTGCCCGATCGCTGCCTGCAACATGCTGGGAATCTGCTCGGCGGTGGGCAAGGTGATTTTGTCTTCGGTGCTCATAAGCAAAGTGTAGCAGAGAGACCACAGGGCGCGCAAGTCGAAGCGCTGTCCGGCCAGTTACCTTGATTCAGCAATCGGCGCGATCCTGCAAGTGGCATGAATTGCCAGGCCAGCGGCAAAGCGTTGCCTGTCATCGCCAGCCATTCATTGGCGAGATTTGCGAGCGGGCTTGGCGACCAGTTGAATCTCCGGAGCCGTGACCCAGCCGCCGTGAAATGTTCGCTTGCCTTCGACAGTGTGATCGAACACAAACACACCATGCGGGGCCCCACGGCGAGGCGAAACACGCAAGATCGCCGGCTGTCCGCACTGAGTACAACGCACTCGCAAGCCATGAGCATCCAGCATCGCCTGAATAGACTTGGCCAGTTCCTTGTTCGCGTCCAAAGATCCCATCGAGCGACCGCTCATCTGAGCAAGCTGGCTTTGAATCGCCAGTCGAATTTCGCGCTGTAAACGGTTCATCTCGCGCTGCAAATCACCCAGCAACTGCTTTGCAAAGCGGGCATCCGCCTGAGCATCGCCGGAAACTCGCTCACCTAGCGGCGGACCAGCGGCAGAGGATGGGTCGGCAGATGTTTTGGACGAAGTACTCATTTCACTAGACAATCATATACAAACTGTATATGATGTCGAGCGGAATTGTGAAAACCGGCAAAGCTTGCCTGTTTGACCAACTGATTTCGACAGAGTTGGCGACTCGGGATGGAAACCGCTGCGGGTATTTACTAACGTCGCACAGCCGATTTAGTCGTTAAGACATGCATGACCGCTGGCGGTTGCCTGTCGAGTCGCAAAGCCCTCATCGGGAAGTCGCTAAATCGCCAACACAAACCACCTAGTCATCCCATCTGCCCTGCAAAGACAAGCAACGCTTCAGAGCAGTCCCGGGAAGGCTCCCCATCCACCTTTCAAATTGATTTGGCAAACTGACCCATGTCGGTGAATCAGCAATCCGTCGAAGATACCAAAGCGCAAATCCGTGGCCTAGTCAACGAGATTGCCACGTTGGCCAAGAGCGGCGCGACAGCTGAGGAGTTCTACCCCGAGTTATTGGGGCGGGTGATCACAGCACTGGCCGCAGCGGGTGGGGCCATCTGGCTGTTGGACGATGACAGTCAGCTACGACTGCAGTATCAAATCAATGCCGAGCCATCGATCTTGGCTGAGGACACCGATGACTCGGTGCGCCACCGTCGCCTGATTAGCCGTGTGGCCAATGCCGGTCAGTCGATGTTGATTCCGCCCTACAGTGGAACCTCCGACGCTGATGCAGAAGGCAATCCGACCAAGTACTTGTTGGTCGTTGGCGCGTTGGCCCATGACGGTCAGAAAGATGGCTTGATTGAAATCTTCCAGCGTCCCGACACAGCTCCGGAAACGCAACGTGGCTACCTGCGTTTTGTTGAACAGATGTGTTCGCTGGCAGCAGAGTGGCTGCGTAGCCAGAAACTACGATCGCTCGGTGATCGGCAGACGCTTTGGCAGCAAGCGGATTCATTTGCTCGCGCCGTCCACGAATCACTTGAGCTGAAAGAAACCGCCTACATTGTGGCCAACGAGGGGCGTCGACTGATCGGTTGTGACCGCGTCAGCGTGGCCATTCAAAAGGGACGCAAGTGCAAGGTTGAAGCCATCAGTGGCCAAGACACCATTGAAAACCGTTCCAACATCGTCACAGCGTTGAACAACTTGGCAACCCGAGTGTGTGCCGCGGGCGAACCGCTGTATCACGACGGTGCCACCGAGGACTTACCGCCGCAGATTGAAGATGCCTTGGAGGACTACGTTGATCAGTCCTACGGGCGAAACATCGCCGTGCTACCGCTTCGCGAGCCCTTTCGAAAACTTGGTGCCGAAAACGAAAGTGGAGCCGCCGGTGAAATCGATCGCGACAACGCACACCGTGGTGAAGTGATCGGTGCGTTGATTGTTGAACAGATTGAAACCGATCTTCCCGAAGAGATTTTCCGACAGCGCTGCGACTTGGTTTACGAGCATGGCACGCGGGCGATTGCCAACTCACAGTCCCACACCAACGTCTTTTTGATGCCGCTATGGCGAACGCTGGGACGCGCCACTTGGATTTTGCGGGCCCGCACGCTGCCCAAAACCATTGCCGTCGTCGTGCTCTTGCTGGCTGTGATTCTGGGACTGACCTTTATCCAGAAAGACTTCAATCTGTCGGCTGAAGGAACACTGGAACCGACCATTCGGCAAAACGTGTTTGCATCCGTTGATGGCGAAGTCGTCAAAGTGCATGTGCAGCGCAATCAGCAGGTCACCAAAGGCCAAAAGCTGGTCACGATGCGCAATCCGCAAATCATCATGCAGCTGCAAGACTTAAACGATCAATTGGAAAGCGCACTGGCTGAAAAACGCAAAATCTACAGCCAGCGTGTCTATGGCGCTGAACAAATGGAACCGGCCGAACGAACGGCTTTGGAAGGCCAAGAGTATCAACTGCAAACCAAGATCGCCGGTTTGCGCAGCAAGATCAAACTTCAAGAGGAACGCAAAGAACTGTTGATCGTCAAATCGCCGATTGACGGAGTGGTCACGACCTGGGATGTCACCGACAGCTTGCAGAGTCGCCCCATCATGACCGGCCAAGTTCTGATGGAGATTGCCGACCTGGATCAGGACCTAGAGCTGCAACTGAAGCTTCCCGAAAAGCGAGACAGCCACCTCGAAGACTACATTCGTGCAAACAATCTCTCGGAAGTCGAAGTCACCTACATCTTGGCGACTGACACCACCATGGATCCACTGACCGCGACGCTGAAACGTCAAGACGTTTCGCTGCGGGCCGAAGCGGATCAAGAAAACGGTTCGGTCATTTTAATGGATGCCACCCCGGACCAAGAATCACTGCGAAAACTTTCGCCCAGTGCCGGCTCGTCGGTGATCGCCAAAGTCAAATGCGGTCGCGCGGCAAGCGGTTACGTGTTCTTCCATGAAATCTACGAATGGCTTTGCAAGTTCTTCTTCTAAGCCTGATGACCGACCATTCATCCGTTTGACAGACGGTTTAAACCAACCCATCGATTCCCTATGTTCCGTCCCATGCCATCTTCACTGCGTTTGACCATTGCCACCGCTGCATTGCTTCTGGCGCCACAGATCTCGTTCGCGCAAGACGAAACGCTGCCCGCACCAACGATCACCTTGCCTAGCGCGGACGTCGCCGCTGGCGGCATCACCGTTGAACGCTGTGTCGTCAAATTCCTGAACAAGACCAAGCTGCCGTCGGAGTCGGCAGGCAAACTGATCAAGCTAGAAGTCGAAGAAGGCATGGCTGTCCAAGCGGGACAAATCATCGCTGTCATTGACGCCCGCCAAGCCGAACTGACGATGCAGCAAAAGACGGCTGAAGAGAAAGTTGCCAAACTAAACGCCGAAAACGACATCAATAAACGAGACGCGGTCGAAACCGAAAAAATTGCCCGCGCTCAAGCAAACAGTTTCGAGGAGCTGTACCAACGCAGTGCTGCCGGTTACTGGGAGATGCGCAAGATGCAAGCCGAAGCGGATCGCGCCAAACTGCGAATTGAGTTGGCCGATATCAACGCCAAAGTCGCTGGCGCCGAACACTCCATTACCCAATACGCAACCCAGCTGGTTGAGCTTGAAATTGAAATGCGAACCCTTCGCGCTGACTTTCCCGCGTATGTCGAAAACCGCTACGCCCAACTGGGCGAATGGGTGCAACCGGGTTCGCCGATTTGCGAATTGGTGCAAATGGATGTGGTCCGCGTGGAAGGTTACGCCCGCGATCTGAACGGCCTGATCCGCCGAGGCATGCCGGTCAAAGTTGAAATCACCGTTGGCGGCAGCATCGAACAACCGCAGATCGAACCCTTCGACGCGGTGATTGACTATGTCAGCCTGGAGCGCAACATCAATGGTGAACATCGCTTCTGGGTGAAGATCAAAAACAAACCGGTTGGCAATGATTGGCTTGTCAAACCTGGCATGCAAGCAACCATCACCGTGTTGCCTCAGTAATCCACGCCCCGCCGCAGACACTCATCCCCACGCCCTGCAGAATCTCCAAACGCCTGATGGCGTTGCTCTACTCCACCGCTCATGACCACGCTTGCCGAATCTCTGATCAGTAGCTCGTCGCGACCGTTAACGGTTCGCCGACGCCCTGATTTGGTGTCCAGTCGACACCGCTATCAGGGAGCGAGCTATTGGGTCATCAAAGAACCGGTGGGACTGCAGTACTATCGTTTCCATGACGAAGAGTTCTTCATTCTGAACATGCTTGATGGGCATGTCAGTTTGCAGCAAATCAAAGATGGATTTGAACAGCGTTTCGCGCCTCAAAAAATCACCTTTGGAGATTTGCAGCAATTCATCGGAATGTTGCACCGCAGTGGTCTGGTGATCAGCAATTCGCCGGGTCAAGGAAAAGCCTTGAGAACCCGTGGGCGAACGAAGAAAAACAAAGAAATGATGGGCAAAGTCGCCAACGTGTTTGCGTTGCGATTTCGCGGCTTTGATCCTGAACGCATTCTCAATGCGATGCTGCCCTGGATCGGTTGGATCTTCACGGTCCCGGCACTCTTTGGGTTCATCGGTCTGTTCACTGCGGCCTCGATGCTCTTGGCAACGCAGTATGACACGGTCTATGCGCGACTACCGACGTTCCAGCAGTTCTTTGCTGCCGACCGCTGGCTGATTTTGGCCGCGACGATGGGCATCGTTAAAGTGCTGCACGAATTCGGGCACGGGCTGAGCTGTAAGAAGTTTGGCGGTGAGTGTCACGAAATTGGCTTCATGCTGCTGGTCTTCACGCCCTGCTTGTATTGCAACGTGTCCGATTCATGGATGTTGCCCAACAAATGGAAACGGGTCTGGATTGGTGCTGGGGGGATCTATGTTGAAATGATCTTGGCCTCGCTGGCGGCCTTTGTCTGGTTCTTTACCAAATCGGGAACCACCATCAATGACCTGTGTCTAAACATGATGTTCCTAAACGTCGTCAGCACCGTGTTAGTCAACGGTAACCCGTTGCTACGATTCGACGGCTATTACATCTTGATGGACCTTCTGGAGATCCCCAACCTTCGCCAGAAGAGCACTGAAGTTCTCAAACGCTGGTTCCAATCGACCTGCTTGGGATTGGAACTTCAAGATGACCCGTTTTTGCCCACGCGTGGCCGACTCTGGTTTGCAATGTTTACGATTGCCAGCGTGATCTATCGCTGGGTGGTCGTGTTTTCAATTTGCTGGTTCGTCATCAAAGTCCTGGAACCCTACGGCCTGGAAGTGATCGGACGGGTTGTCGCGCTGATTGGTTTTTCCGGTCTCGTCGCGCAACCAGTGATTCAAACGTGGAAGTTTTGTCGAACTCCCGGGAGACTTTCAAAAGTGAAACGATTCAATGTCGCTGTCAGTCTGGCAATCGCTGCCAGCGTGGTTGCAGCGGTGGTTTACATTCCGTTCCCACACCACGTCGACTGTGCGTTTGAAATTCGGCCCACCGAATCAGGCCGAGTGTACGCGGGAACCAACGGTCAGATCATTTCCACGGTTCAGCCAGGCGATCAGGTTATCGCTGACGAAACCGTGATTGCCGAGCTTCGCAATCGCGATTTAGAAATGCAGATGCGAGACCTGGAAATCGAAGAAAAGATGGCGCGCTCACAGCTCGAAAAGCTTAAGCAACGCATCTTCACGGACCCCGCGCTGGCTGCCGAACTAGAGACACAGGGAGAAATCATCGAGTCGATTGAACACCGCAAAGCGTTGCTCCAAGAAGAAGCGGATCGATTGAAGATCAAAGCTCCGATCTCTGGGACCGTGATTCCACCGCCGAACCGTCCAGCCCCCAAAGACGATCGCGGACAGCTAGACACCTGGCACGGATCGCCCTTGGACAAACGCAACCGCGGTGCCTTGCTCAGTAGCGAAGATCTCCTTTGTGAAATCGGCAACGCCGATGACTTTGAAGCCATTCTCGCTGTCGACGAGGGCGATGTTCAACTGGTCAGCGCCGGACAACTGGTCGACCTTAAACTGGACTCACGCCGCATGCAGACGTTCTCAGGCGAAATTGTTGACAAATCAGTTCAGCCGCTGAGCAACATTTCCAGCTCGATGACCAGTCAAACCGGTGGCGATTTACAAACCGAAATCGATCCCACCACCGGCCAGGTGAAAGCCCGAAACGTTACCTACCAGGCTCGTGTGCCGCTGAAGGACATCGCTGGCGAAATGCCACTCAAACCAGGCTTTCGTGGCAGTGCCAAAATTCACGTCGCCCCAAAGTCGTTATGGCAACGGCTATGGCGAGTGATTACCAAGACATTTAATTTTGACCTCTAAACAACAAGTCAATCCCCGTTCACTTTCGTGAGTTTGAATCCTGCAGGCAGTGCCGCCAAAGAGTTTGAACTGACGAAGCGAGTTAACTTTTCCTTTTGTTCAACGATCGCCTGTCTTGATTGTCATCAAGTGATGCCAGCCATATCAGCGCGGTCGGACATTTACCCCCTGTGGAGTTTTACGATGGCCGAAGAAACGACCAAGCCAGAAGCAGCTGAGCCCCCCGCCGCACAAGCCCAAACGCAGCAACCGGTTCAAGTTCAAGTTAACGATGACAGCGCACTCGCCACCTACGCGAACTTCTGCCGCGTCACCGGTTCTCCCGAAGAGCTGATCGTAGACTTTGGCCTGAACCCACAACCCGTCGGTGTGCCAAAGGATCCCATTGAAGTCAAGCAACGTATCATTGTGAACTTCTACACCGCCAAGCGTTTGCTGGCTGCCTTGCAAATGTCAATTGCCCGTCACGAAGCCGTCTTCGGCGTGCTGGAAACGGACATCAACAAGCGAGTCCGTCCGGGCTTGGCTCAGCAGCAACAAGCAGCACCAGCTGCCAAAGAATAAGTTCAGCGTCTCGCTGTGACACAACAACCGCATGCCGGCAACGGCATGCGGTTTTTTTGTGCGCCGAGACATTTCAGGGACAGAACAATAACAAGCAACCGTGGCCAACGCCAAAACGGCTGATGGACTCGCGTCTACTGACGCACGTCGAGCGGACAATTTTGCACGTTGACTTGGCCGTGCTGGTACTTGATGGTTGTCCACTGACCTTCGATCGGCAAACGAACCTCCATCCATTCCCATTGCTTTGGTAACGCGGGACGCACGGTCAACGTCCGTTCAGGGATCGAAACACTTAAGCCTGCCAAGCCCTCTAAGTACAACAGAATCTTGCCAGCGTTAAAGTTTGAGTACTGGTCACCGAACAAACTGCCATCGCGACGATAGGCTTCCGGAGCAACCGGTATCTGCCACTGTGAGTGATAGTTGTAGTTTTGCAAATGATTAAGCGTCAACTCGCTCGCCACCTCCGCCATCCCCTGACGAAACATGCCATCCAATGTGAAGTAGGCAGTGTCCGGCGTGTAACCGAACGAGTGATCATCTGGCGTGCTGAACGTCTTCATGGCTTGCTTTGACATTGCCAGCGGGAAGTAGTCCCCATAGAAACCCCGTTCGCGATTCACCGCCCAGGACTCCACCATCGCTTGGGCATATTCCTTTGGAAAGTGCTTTGACCGCATGGCCCAGAACCCGTTGGTCATGATCATCCCGTTGTCTGGAGCGGCAAAATAGTTGTCAACGCCATGCGCTTGCCAACGTTGATCAAACATCAACCGAATGTGCTCTCGATCACGCCGTACCAGCTGCTGCCAGTGTGCAACATCTTCCTGATTGCCCGTCAGCTTAGCCATTGCCTCCAGAGTTTCGGCAACCTCAAATTCATTCATGGCGAACACGGAAATTCGCTTCCAGAACAACTCTTTGAAGTGCCCTTCGTAGCAGGCCTTCAGAAACTCGACATCGCCGGTATGTTGATAGACCTGCCATGCCGAAAGCACATGTTCCGACATCTCGCCGCCGTAAGCACCGCTATGCCACGTTCGGCCCTTGTTGTCAGCGAGCATCCGCAGCCCATTGTCCAGCTCGCGGTAACGTCCATTTTTCGTGAGATGCTTCCAAGTCAAAACATTCCCATAGGCATAGCGTGGCTGATCGCTTAGCCAAGCACCCACTTTGATTTGAAACATCGCATCATAACGGTGGATGCCTAGAAAGTTATTGACGGCGGTTTGAGTGTGCGGTTCGAGCTCCCAGTCCTGTCCAACATCGATGTAATACATCAGGTACAGCGACCAAAGATAGTAGTAAATCTCCACCATCTTTTTGTCCGAACAACGAAAGTAAGGCACCTGCTGATTGAGTTGCTGGTTCAGCACTCGGGTCTTGTTTTGCAACCAATCGGCGGAGTGCTGCACGGCCTGTTTAGCCGCAGTCTTCGCTGCGTTGGCTTCATCATTCATCGCCCAGGCGACCACCAAACCCTCAGAATCACAGGGAGCGCGAATGGTATAGTGCTGGACGTCCTGTTGGTCGGCTGTCACCTCCACTGAACCGTCCAGGTTTGACGAGAACGCCAGCGCCGTCGTCATTCCATCATAAACACAGGGTCCAAACCGTTCCCGATCCACGGGGCCCGGATCCGGTCTTGAACGAACCGTTCCACCTTCAAGGATCAGCAAGACATCCTGAGTCGGATCTACAGTAACCTGGGCGGTAGACGTTTGGCTGTTGCGTGAATAAAAGCTGTGACCAGAAAACTCGATCGTTACAGGAACCGAAGACTTAATGATCGAAACGGCGGCATCATTGGCTGCGATAAACTTCTCTTCGGTAAGGGTGACACCATCAAGTTCATAACGGCAGACCAGTTTATCGGGCCGCCATCGCATGCTGGTCGGCTTTGGCGTTTGAACTCGACGGTCTCCAATCCGCACACTGCCATACAGCACACGAGTGTCTTTGTAGAATTCCCAGCCCAAGTAATCATTACCCCGGCCAGTGTTCTCACCGCCACGAAGCTCGCTTTCCAGAAGGCCGGTTCCGCGACTGCGCAAGTCATGATGAAACGGATGCGTCAGGCCAATGGTCTCGTCCTCAATCGGATCCCAGCTGGCATGAAAACCGCCGACATAATAACTCAGGTTACCAGCCAGAAAGCCATGTTTGCGTCCCTGAATCTCCTGTTCAAGTCGAGCACAGTAATCCGTCATCGGCGGTTGCTGTGCAGAAGCAACGGGCCGCGAAACAACCGGCAGCGAAGCAACGGGAAGCAGGATTGAGGCGAGGGCGCCGCAGATAAATCGAATCATTGGGTGAAATCAAGCCAGAGGAAGAATGACGAAACCGCTAGGCTGACCGAGTGAGCCAGCCCACTGAAGCATACGTTACCTGCATCGCGGCGACGGGATTCCGTTTCTACGGACGCTGGTCCCACAGTCGATAGGGATCGTCAAGCTGTTTCATCTGCTTGAGCAACAAGGCTTCCATCTCCTGGCGTTGCTTTTGGTACCGAGGGTCTTCCGCCAAGTTCACTTGATTCGCCGCTGGCTTGACTCCGGTGAGCGAAATCATGGACTCGCGATGATGTTGCTCAATGAATTCGTTCGGATTGTCCGCCAAATTGAACAGCTGAGTTTGTCGAACCTGTCCGTCCATCACGTCGTACTTGATCAGCTTCCAATCGCCTTTGCGAACACAGCGCATGCCTGGCTTGGTGCCTCCGCAATAGACACCGTACAGCGTTTGGCGCACGGTTTCTTGCTGCCCCATCAGCACGGGCTTAAAGCTCTGGCCTTCGTTGGTCTTCGGAGCGGCCACGCCAGTCAAGTCGCACATCGTGGCCAGCACGTCCATCAAGTAAACATTGCCAATGGCGCGTTTCCCCTGGGGGATTCCCGGTCCGGAAACAATCAGCGGGACGCGCCACGTGTGCTCATACAGATTTTGCTTCCCCTGCAAGCCATGTCGACCGATGGCCATCCCATGATCGGCTGTGTAGAAGATATAGGTGTTGTCCAGCTCTCCCATCGCTTCGAGTTTTTCGAGAACACGGCCGATTTGCACATCGATGTTTTCCCCACAGGCGAACTGTCGACCGATTTCATTGCGAATCGTGCGTTCGTCGCGTTTCTCCCAAACCCCTTTGACAGCCACTTCATCGCGCAGGTTTGGATGCCCATGATGGAAGGGATGCTGATCAAGATAATTTGCCGGCAGTGGCGGCTGCTTGTCATTGGCCGGTGGCAATTGATTGCGATCAGTGTGATTGACGGCACCATACTTTGCGTTCAGCTCTGGCTTTCCATCGCGTGTGTCGTGCGGATGGGAAAACCCAAAGTAAATCAGGAATGGATCTTCGTCTTTGGTGCCTTGCCGTTGATCGAGATACTCCAGGACTCGCTCGGCATGCCAGGCGCTTCCCGTTTCATCAGTCCCGCCACGCTTGGTCGCTTCATGGACGACCTCAAAAAGTTGATTCGCCGCCGCGTAGCTATTGCCCTTTTTGCAGGTCCGCATGGTGTCGTAGCCAGCATTCTTGAACACCATCGGCATGGTGAATTGAGCCAAATCGGCGGGAGCTAAATCCGGTGTCGCATCAGCAGCACTGTTCTTTCTGGTTTTTCGTTTGGGCAGATGCCAAACACTGCGTCCGCTCATGATCATGTGCCGCGACGGAGTGCAAACCGCCCCTACATTCGCGCCCATGTGATAGGCACCGTCGACCACAACCCCGCGTGCTGCCAGTCGATCCAGGTTGGGTGTTTCGAGTGTGGACTGAGGATCATAAAGCTTCAAATCGAAGGGCGACTGATCATCGGCGAGGATAAAAAGAACATTGGGTGATTTGCGTTTGGCCGAGACAAAGGTTTGCTTGCTCCCACTTGTCGACGGCTGCAGGTTGCTTTGATCGTTCTTATCTTGCTGTGCTTTCCGCTGCGCCTCCTGGCGGCGTTTCATGATCCCTTGAACTTTCTTCAGTTCTTCAGCGCGAGCAGCCGGGGGGATCTTGGCCGGTTGAACGACTTGATGCTCAATCGCCTCATTGGGGGGAATCTCACGCAAGGTGATTTGGCGGAACCAAACCGGGTCGCCGTGGTCTTGAAGACTCAGGAAGGCACCGCGTGCGGCGAGATCACCGCCCCGTTTGCGCAGCAAATCAACCTCATCAGCCCACTGCGGATCTTTGTAGTCAAAGTCGATGACCTTGTGACCGTTTAGCCAATGCTGAATCACGCTTCCTTTGCAAACGATTCTGGCTTGATTCCACTGACCGATCGCGGCGGTGCGATCTTCCGAGGGCGCCATGCAAAAATAAAGTGACGCGGCAGTTGTGCGAGGATTGGTGCCGTTGCTGTGACGCTGGTTGTCCAGAATCTGGTACTCGTACTGGCCCGGGCGATAGTAGACCCCGCTGTTGCTTCCCTGAGCGACCTTCCACTGAAAGCGCAGTTCGAAGTCATCAGGAATCTTTTTCTCGGTGTAGACCAGCGAACCGCCGGGCTTGATGCGTGCAACGGCATCCTCTTGAATCTGCCAATTCCCGGCGTGTTTCCAGCCCTGCAAGGAACTGCCATCGAATAAAACCTGTACATCACCCGGCTGCTGAGCCAAAACAGAAGGTGAGGCACCAAGACCAAGCGTGGCCGCAAACAAGACAAACAGAACGCGATTCATGAGTGGGCGCCGAACTGGGGAAGGAATCAGAAGGAGAAGACGCCGTCATCATGACGGCACAGGCGACGCATTGTAATTCATCGCACAGAACTTCTCTTCCCCCTCGGTCAGATCGCCAGCAAAGATCAGCAGGCGGGACGCGGGGTTTCCTGAACGGGGCAGGATTTGCCCGGGCCCACAATTAATCGGCACAGCGTTCAATCGGCACAGCGTTCAATCGGCACAGCGTTCAATCGGCACAGCGTTCAATCGGCACAGCGTTCAATCGGCACAGCGTCCAATTGGCCAGGGGCTCGCGTTGCAAGGCAACTGGCGAGATCCCTCACTCGTTTCCGCTGCTTATTGACGCTGCACAGGTCGACCAGCGATTGCGGTTGGAATCCAGGGCGTTCCCGCTCGGAAGACCCTTTGATGGTACATGGCCATCGATCGCAGCGCATGTCCCTTGGGACCGATGCTCCACTCGTGACCGAGATCGGACCCCATCGCCCGAGCTAGATAGCTGACAGCGGCGACCAGGCGTTGATCTTGCAGTTGATCATCGGGAAGCACGGTCAGCAACCACTCCACCAAATGGCCGGTGGTTTGAACTTTCCGATCACGATCACCGTTGTCATCACGGCCTTCGAACCAACGTGTGCTCATTGAACCATCTCGGTTCTGTAGCGAGAACGCATATTTCACGAAGTCATCGACGTACTTTTCAGCACGCAACCACTGCCCGGTCAGGGGCTTGCCTTCAGCGCGGCGTTTTCGCAGTGCATGAGCGTAGCCCATCAACCGGTGAGTTCCCCCACAGGCAGCACCGACGACCGGCTGCCTTAGCTCTTCGGCAATCAAGCGTTCAAAATCCCAACGCTGTCCATCCGCGGCCACCCAAGAGGCGTCCGTATCAAGATAATGGGACAATCCGATCAGCGTGAACGTCAGCTCTTCGCCACGCTTGCAGCCTTTTTGTTCGGCCTCGATCAAGTCCGCGACCGAGAACGCTTTCCCACTAGCATACAACGGGTATTCCGCAGGCACGTTGCACATGCCCAACACGGCAAGGAATTGCCCTTGGTGACCCTGCAGGCCAACGCCCGTGCGTGCTTTGAGGCCCTTTGAGTCAAGGGTCAGTAAGCGCTGTCCGCGACAAACGTTGTTGCCAGCAATCCAAGCGATCGCGTTGTAGCGTTTTCGGCCAACTTGCACATTGGTTTGTGCGCCGTAGACCATCACGGAATGCATCATGCCCCAGTTACTGCGACCGTTTGCCGATTCGGGACGGTTGTAAAAGTAATTGAGCGCCCGCTCCATCGTCCGTCGCAAGTTATTGACAGAGCGCGAAACCTGAATCGGTTTTAATGGATAACCGGCATAGTCTAAAGCTCCATACTGGGTCGATGTAGGAGTCGGCTGAATCGGCTTGGCAGCAACACTGGCATCGGCGGTCAAGTCCCCTGCGACGGCTGGAGTCTGCTTCGCAGGCTTCGTCAATGGCTTCGCTGATTTGGGTGCAATGGTATCCATTGCTCGCTGCTTGGGCTCCGCACTCCCTTGAGTAGCGGAGGACCCTTTGGGGACAGGAGCCAGTTTCAAACCATCGATGGGCGTCAGTTTACCAGGTGCAAGCGGTTCGTTGATCGATTTGATCACCGGCCTGGCTGCGGCACCGTCAGTCGGTTTCCGTGCAACCTTGGCTTCTGGATCGGAATCCTTGGGCTGCAACCCCATGCTTGGCGTCGATTTGCTCGGATCCGTTGCCGCCCCTCGATCGCTCAGATGCTCTGTCGTGGACGGCTTATCGCCCAACTGCGCCGAAGCTACGTTCTTGGAACCCGCTGGCGCGGTCGCGCTCTGATCTTCTGGCTTGGCCTGCGATTTGGGCGTGGCTTGTTCGGAATCGCTTGACTTGGTTTGATCTGCACTAGGTGCAGGCTGATTGCGACCGATCCATTCTTGAACCGTTGGCCCGTCACCCTGCTCACTCGGTCGATCCTGGTCTGCCAGCGGTTGCTGAGGCAACGTTGCGATCGGTTCGGCTGACACCGAATCGGATTCAGTCGACGCGGGCTGGTCGCGGTTCGCAGCGTCGGGACCTGCGATTGGAGAGACAGGAATCGTCGACTGGCTAGCGTCAACGTTTTCACGTGTGGGCGTCAATCTCCGTTGACTGACTTGCGGCAATGGCTCTGGATCCCGCAGTGGGGCCAGCCGATTCTGCATGTCTCGCGTCACCCATTTGCCTTCCTGACGAACCGGTTGGAATCCATCGCGATTCAGGGGGCGAACCTGTTGAGACAGGGTTGGTGATGGAGGCGGAAGCTCTGGCAAACCCTCCTGTCCTAAACCCGCTTGCCC
Organism: Stieleria bergensis; assembly: GCA_007745635.1. Classification (GTDB taxonomy): domain Bacteria; phylum Planctomycetota; class Planctomycetia; order Pirellulales; family Pirellulaceae; genus Stieleria; species Stieleria bergensis. Next base: position 261,441 of record CP036272.1, on the reverse strand, counting down.
ATCAAGCACACGGTCACCGGGGGGACTCAGCTGCGGACGCTTCAATGGATACGCCACCGACTTGGCGGGCAATTGCCCATCACTGGCCAGTCTTGCCTTCGGTAACATCGCAGCGTCAGACGGCTGAGACGCTGGATTGGCGTCAGCCGATTGAGACAGCGACTCCTGCTGCGCGGATCCAGCCTGTTGATCAACCGTGACATTGCCTGCACCGGAGGGCGGCAGCATTTCCGGCTGGTCGGGTTGTGATTCTTCAGCGACGACAGGACCGACTGGCTTTGCGCGACCAGCGGGGGCTGGCTTTGGACCTGAGTCGTGAGAACGTTTTGTCCAGCTCGCGTCGATCGGCTGCGCCTGCTGCCCTTGAGGCGTCAACGGAACCGTTTGCTTGGCGGCCGTCGCAGTGGATGCAGCCGCCTCCACATGCTCCGTCCCTGTTTTCGATGGCGACGGATTCGCTTTCGCGATCACCGCGGCAGGCTGAGCTGCAGTTGCTGGCGGAGCGACAGGCGGCTGCTTGGCAACCTCGCTTTTGAGGCCCGATTCCTGGTTGCTCGCATTTTGGCCGCTTGAGTCGTCAGCACCGGTGTTTTGGGGCGCCCGAAGGACGAAACCATCACGGGCTTCATCAGCACCACAGCAGTCGCGCTGGGCCGATTCTAGGCCGATTGCACCAGGCACAAACGCGACGCCAGTGACCAAGGCGATGATCACAGCTCGCGACAGTCGCCGTGCTCGGGCAGATGACAATTTCTTGGAACGGCAGGGGTCAGTCTTCTTCAACAGCACTACGATGCTCCGTCGATGGCAGGGTAACAATCACTGCTATCGGAAGCTTTGAGCTGGAAATTCACATCGATCCAATCAGGAAAACTAGGATACTAACTACTGCAAACTGGGCAAACTTTACCGATCGCAATCTCGTCCTTTGCGGAATTCTGGCCGAATTGACTCATGCAAAATTTGCTGAATTCTTTCACGCCCACAGGATTTTTGCTGCATTTTCGCAGTGGATACAGGCATTCACTGCTTTGAAGATCTCCGGGTTCGCGAGGGCATTGCGAGCCGCATTGGTGCGTGCAAGCACGCGCCCGACGAAAACAATCCCAGTTGCAAGGCGCGTGGGTTGCCGTGGCTCATCTGGCTAGCCCCGAGACTGCTGCAGCGTTTGCTGCACGACTTTGAGAAGTTCGTCGGGTTGAAATGGCTTGCGCAAAACGGGGCATCCTTGGGGCAAACCGCCGCCTTGCTCTGATCCTGGCGCGTGTCCGGTGCAGAAGATCACTGGCAGATCCGGACAGAGGCGATGAATCTGTTGCTCCGCTTGAGTTCCCGTCAGGTTGGGCATCATGACATCCATGACAACGAGGTCAAGTTCATCGGCGTGCTGAGTCACCATTTCGACCGCGTTGGGTCCATCACTGGCCAGCAAAACACGATGCCCCATTGATTCCAGGATCCGCTTGCTTACCTGTTGGAGCAAATGCTCGTCATCAGCGACCAGAATGTTAGCGCCTTGGGATTCCACTCGATCAACTCCGACGGCATCAGATCGATCGTTTGACTGCGGACCATCTGATTCTGGTTGTTCAAATGCATCCGCCTGCTGGACGGGGAGATAAATCTTGAAGGTGGTTCCTTTGCCAACCTCGGAATCGACGTCAATATGACCTTTGTGTTGCTTGATCAAACCGTATGCCATGGCCATGCCCAAGCCTGTCCCAGCTCCGATCTGTTTGGTGGTATAGAATGGTTCAAAAATCCGTCGCTGGACTTCGGGTGACATCCCTGCACCGGTGTCGGTGATGTAGATGCAAACGAACAGACCGGGACTGAGATTCTGATCGACGCGGCAGTAGTTGTCGTCAAGATACGCGTTGTCGGTTGAGATAAACAACTGACCAGCACCATCCATTGCGTCGCGTGCATTGATGATACAGTTCAACAGCACCTGCTGTAACTCGGTCGCATCAGCGTGGACGGTCGGTTTTTCTGCCCCCAAACAATGTGCCATGGTGATTCGTGAACCCACCAAGGGCTCCGCCAATCCGATGATCTCGCCAACGACTTGATTGACGTCCAAATCGCCAAACTGCAAATTCTTTTGCCGACTGAACCCCAACAGCTTACGAGTCAAAGAGGAAGCGCGTTTGGCAGCGATGGCAACCGATTCCAGGTCTTTGCGCATTGGATCCAACGGTTTGCAAGCATCCAGAGCAAACTGATTGAAGGATTGAATGATCTGCAACAGATTATTGAACTCGTGAGCCACTCCTCCTGCCAGACTTCCGATCGCTTCCAGTTTTTGCGATTCGCGAAGCTGCTTTTCTTTTTCAAGAAGCTGCTTTTGGACCCGCTCCCGCTGCGTCATTTGAGCGCGAATCTCACGGGTCTTCTGCGCCACGGCTTTTTCTAAATCTTGAACCACTTCACGCGACAGATTTGCCAACCGCCATTTTTCTGTCAGCGATGCCGCGATCTGACTGACCTCTGCAGGATCAAAGGGCTTGCGCAGGATCAGTAGCTGATCACTGTGCCCCAGACGCTGGGCGATCTCTTCCCACGAATGTGACGAGTAAGCCGTGCAGATCAGCACCTGCAAATGAGGATCAACCTCCCACAGCTTTTGAATGGTTTCCACGCCATCCCAACCGGGAGGCATGCGCATGTCGACAAAGGCAGTGCTAAAGGGTCGACCCATGCGCACCGCGTCGCGCACCATCTCATAGCCGTCTTTTCCCTGAAAGGCAGAGTGCAGTTCGTAACGTGGCTGAGAGTCCTTGCCTGCTTGAATTTCCCGACCAACGTCTCCGCCTAAAATCTCCATTTCCAGGTCAGCCAAACGTGCCCCCGCGTTGGCTGCTGGACGGCCATCCAAGATCTTGTGAAAGTCATCATGGATCGCGGTGTTATCATCAATGATGATAATTTTCGGTGGATCATGATCGCCTGGTGACGAAGCGGGCTGATCGCCAGCGATCTGTGGCACAGCATGCTGACCCAAGTGCAGTCCCGCTTCAATGGGATCATTCTGATGCAGAGAGTTGGTCGTACTGGAACTCATCCGAACTTTCTTGATGGCGTTAGTTGCGGTCTTGGCGACCAAACCAGCTTTCGTTCAACTCAGCACGGTTGCGTTGCACGAAAACGGGCTCAGGAACCTGACGCGGGGCACAGTGCGTCAAAGCGAGACACTGCCGCTTTAGAGTATTGCTTGACGAGCCTGCGCTCACACGCTGGGAAAACCGACGCCATCGGCCCAGCACCGGATTGAGGGATATCCGCCATCAACAAGCTACATAACCACAACAATTCATCCCCACCAGGCACCGCCACAAGCCTGATGATAAGCGGAGGCGTCCTGCGAACGGAAGGGACCGGCGGACGCTTACAGACAAGGGCAATTCAACACCAGTTGGTGAACGATTCTCAGCAATCAGCTAGAATGAGCGAACCAACCTTCGATGGTCGCCTAACCAAGTGATACAGTACCGCAACGCTCGCCTGATTTGATTCCAACTTTTGCCAAACGATCCCCAATGCATTGACCCGAGCATCGGTCAGCCTCCATCGTTTCCGATTCCATTTTATCCGCGCACAGGTTTGCCCCATCATGTCTGCACGACCCGAAAACCGGTCACCCCAGAACACACTGAAACGACGTTCATTCGTGGGTGCCGCCGCCGCGGCCTCGGCGGTTGCCATGAGTTCAACCATTCATCCTAACGCTGCCACCGCTGAGCCAAAAACACCGGCCAAGGCTTCCAAGCCCAACCCGATCGCCGTGAGCACCTATTCCTACTGGCGTTACCGCAAAGATTCCAAACTATCGATTGAACAGTGCGTGGACCTGGCGGCGGAATCGGGGTTTGATGCCGTCGAGATTTTGCATGTACAAATGCAAGACGAATCCAATGCGACCTTGCAACGAATCAAGCAGCGTGCCTTCCGCCATGGACTTTCGTTATGCGGTTTTTCCACACACCAATCGTTCGTCTTTCCTGATGCCGAAGAACGCAAAAAGAATATCGAACACACCCAGCACTGCATCGAACTGGCTTACGCGTTAGGCATTCCAACGATTCGCATCAACACCGGTCGCTGGGGCACCTCAAAGAACTTTGACGAATTGATGGCCAACAAAGGCATCGAGCCTCGTTTGGAAGGCTACACCGACGAGGAGGGCTTCAAGTGGGTCGAAGACAGCATCCAAGAATGCCTCGCGACCGCCGAAAAATGTGGCGTTGTTCTGGGACTGGAAAATCACTGGGGGCTGGGCCGTACCGCCGAAGGAGTCCTGCGGATCATCAATGCCATCGACTCACCTTGGTTACGAGCCACGTTAGACACCGGGAATTTTCTTGAAAATCAATACGCCCAGTACAAACAACTCGCACCCGAAGCGGTCTTCGTGCAAGCCAAAACATACTTTGGCGGCGGCACCTGGTACACGCTGCCGATCGACTACGACCGCGTCGCTGAAATCCTGAAGGCGGTTGATTACAAGGGCTATATCTCGCTGGAATTCGAAGGCAAAGAGCAGCACGAAACCGCGATTCCCAAAAGCCTGGAAATGCTTCGCAAAGCATTCGCGTAACGGTTCCAATCTCCCGTGCCAATCAAGCGGGCACGGACGATCACACATCCCACCACTCTGATCGCTCGCGCGATTTCGCTTACCTCAGGCAACGCGATGAAACGAATTCACTTGATCCTCAAAACGTCGATCCTGTTCGCCATGGCAGCCTGCCATCTGGACACGACGGTTGCACAAACCACTCCACAAACCTCAACAACTAACCAACAAACTGCGCAAATGTCTGACTCTGTGTTACTGAAGCCATGGACCGGCCCTTACGGAGGCGTTCCGCCCTGGGACTTGGTTCGCCCCGACGAATTTGTGGAGGCCTTCGAGACGGTGATTCAACAAACCCAGGAGAAGATCCAAGCGATCGCCGAGAATCCAGACGCGCCAACGTTCGAAAATACGATCTTGGCCATCAAGAACGCCAATGAACCCATGGACCGATTGGACTCCATCTTTGGTGTCTATTCGTCAAATCTGAACCTCGGCCCAGTGGGCGACATCGAACGAGTGATCGCGCCCAAACTCTCGGCACACTCTGACTGGGTTTACCAGAACGAAAAACTGTTCCAGCGCTTGGAAACGCTGGCCAGCGAGGAAAACCTGAACAAGCTTGAAGCTGATCAGCGCCGACTGGTCGAGAAACGCCATCAGAATTTCATTCGTCGTGGAGCACGATTGAATTCGTCAGACAAAGCAAAGCTCGCTCAGATCAACTCTCAGCTCGCTCGGCTGTTCACTGACTTTAGCCAGAACGTTCTTGAGGACGAAAAGAATTACATCACTTGGATCGCCGACCAAACCCAGCTCGATGGTTTACCAGAAAGCATTGTGTCGGCCATGAAGCGAACCGCGAAAGAAAACGGCAAACCCGATCAGTGGGCCATCACAAACACTCGATCGTCGATGGATCCCTTCTTGACCTACGCCAAGGATCGCGGGCTGCGAGAAGACGTCTGGCGAACCTATTACAACCGTGGCGACAACGGGGATGAATTTGACAACAACAAAATCATTACGGAAATCTTAGGCCTTCGCCGACAACGAGCGAAACTGCTCGGCTACCCCACCCATGCCCACTGGCGGCTTGAAGACACGATGGCGAAAACTCCAGAAGCCACGATGGAACTCATGCACCAAGTGTGGCCTAAAGCGGTCGAACGAGTCGCTGAAGAAGTTGCCGACATGCAAGCCATTGCTGACAAAGAATCCGCCGATGGTGGCGACAAAATCACCATCGCTCCCTGGGACTATCGCTACTATTCGGAAAAAGTCCGCAAAGCAAAATACGACTTGGATCTCACACAGATCAAACCCTACATGCAATTGGACAAGTTGCGTGAAGGCATGTTCTTTGTTGCCAAAGACGTTTTTGGCCTGCATTTCAAACTCGCCCAACCGGTTCCAGTGTTCCATCCGGATGTCACCGTTTACGAAGTCACCGATGATGATGACAATCATGTGGGACTGTGGTACTTTGACCCCTTTGCTCGTGCTGGCAAACGCAGCGGCGCCTGGATGACGGCCTACCGAGTGCAACAAAACTGTGACACAGTCGACACGCCCATCGTCTCGAACAACTCCAACTTTCTACCCGGCAACGAAGGTGAGCCGGTCCTGATTTCCTGGGATGATGCGGTCACTCTGTTTCACGAGTTTGGACACGCGCTGCATGGACTAAGCTCCAAGGTGCGCTACCCGTCACAAGCTGGCACCTCAGTCGCACGCGATTACGTTGAATTCCCCTCTCAGGTGCTCGAGCACTGGCTGGACACGCCAGAAGTCATGCAGACCTACTGCGTGCACTTCGAAACCGGCGAGCCTATCCCACAGGAACTGATCGATAAACTAAAAAAGGCAGCGACTTTTAACCAAGGCTTTGCAACCGTTGAATACTTGGCCAGTGCGATCATTGACATGAAGATTCATACCAGCGACGAACTGCAAATCGATCCGGATCAGTTCGAAAGAGAAACGCTCAAAGAGATCGGCATGCCGGAGGAACTTCCCATGCGACACCGCACCCCTCACTTCGCTCACATCTTTAGCAGCGACGCGTACTCAGCGGGCTACTACAGCTACTTGTGGGCCGATGCGTTGACAGCCGATGCGGCAGAGGCCTTTGAAGATGCTGGCACCTACTTTGATCCAGAGCTTGGCAAGAGCCTCAAAGACAACGTGTTTTCCGTAGGCGACACGATTGACCCTGCAGAGGGCTTTCGCAAGTTCCGAGGCCGCGATGTCGACACCAACGCATTGCTGCGTAAACGCGGCTTTGCCAAGTAGCGTTTGCCTGCGATCGCAGCGAAACTAGAGCATTGGGGCGTGCAAGCACACACCCTACGAAAACTGGAGCATTGGGGCCGCGCTTGCACGCACCCGACAAACCCTACGCGCCGGCTTGACGCAATTGCAACGAGTCGATGATCTGACCGTCAGCCAAGGCATTGGTGATCACAACGAGCCAGCTTTCTGGATCGACAAAGCCACGTTCTCGCAGAAGCTGCAAAGCATTCTGAATGGTCTCTTCAGGGTCGTCAGAGAAATCCATCAAAAACGGTTCCACGCCCCAAGGCAGCAACAACTGATGAAAGGTTGTTGGAATATCCGTGAACGCCAGGATGGGCACTTTGTAAGCGCGTAACGCACCGAGCACGTAAGCCAGGAAGCCACTGCGAGTGAACACAACGACGGCAGAGTTCCCCAGTTCAGCGGCCAAGCTTACCGAGCTCCTGAGCATCTTGGCTTTAGGCGTGTACAAATGGATCGATTCGTTCACTTGAGACCCCACAGATGGCTCGATGCTCTCAATGATCTTTTTCAAGACATCGATGGATTCCAACGGGTAAGCCCCGACCGTGGTTTCACCTGACAACATGATCGCGTCGGCTTGTTCGCGCACGGCGTTGGAGACATCGGAGATCTCAGCACGCGTCGGCATGGGACTGCTAATCATCGACTCCAGCAAATGAGTGGCCACGATCACCGGCTTGCCTTGCTGCATGCAGGCTTCGATCAGCTTGCTTTGCACAATGGGCAAATTCTGAAACGCGATTTCGATCCCAAGGTCACCGCGGGCGACCATGACTGCATCTGTCTCGTGGATGATGGAGTGCATGTTGACGACGCCGGCATGGTCTTCGATCTTGGAGATGATGCGGGCTTCGCTGCCATGACTTTTTAGAAAGTCGCGCAAGGTAACGACATCGGCGGCTTGTCGCACAAACGACAAGGCGACGAAGTCCAACCCGGCTTTGATTCCGGCCAACAAATCGGCTTCGTCTTTCTTTGTCAGGGCAGGCAGCTTGATCAATGTGCCCGGTAAATTGATATGCCTTCGAGAGGTCAGCGTCCCCGGCGTTTCGATCTGCACGGAAACCATGCGATCGCTCTTTTCGATCACAGTGGAATGCAACAAACCACTATCGATCAAGACCTTTGCACCCACCTCCAGATCGTGGGGCAAGTCCGGATAATTAACCGAAACGCGGTAGGATCCTGGCTGGATCACATTGCCTGCGTCCGGATCGATGGCGGCCGAATGGAGCTCCAGTCGGTCACCAATCTGCAATTCAATGTCTTCAGCGACGACCCCGGTCCGCACTTCCGGCCCCTTTACATCCATCATCACCGCCACCTCGCGGTGAACAACTGCTGAGGCCGCTCGAATCTTAGCAATAATCTCTTCGACCCACTGGACTGTACCGTGAGCCATGTTCAGCCGGATCATATCAACACCGGCTGAAATCATCGCCTGTAACTTCTCAGGGGAATCGGTGGCCGGACCGATGGTAGCGATTATTTTTGTATGCCGATACGATTGCACTGCGTTCATGCGATTACCTTCCTTTAGACTATCCCTGGTTAAATCTGCCACCGGTCAATTCCGACTGCCCGCGTGATGCCCTCAAAGAACCTTCGCCCCCGTCAAGAGAACTCGCTGTGAAACATTGGGTCACAATTGGATTGCTGTCGTTGATATTCTGGGCCCCTGCTCTGCTTGCCCAATCCACAACCCCACAATCACTGCGACCGATTCCCCTTGTCTCATTGTTGGCCGGTCGCGGCGTAAATCAAATCACCGTCACGGAGGGTCAGCAGGGTGTTTACCAATTGATCACAACTGGAACAGATCCCTATTTCCAAATAGATCTGCCAGCGTTAAAGCCTGTTTCGCAATCCCAACCACGACCGTGGATCTTGCAACTGGAATACTTTTGCCCAGCTGGGATCAAAAACCTGCAGTGGCGCAGCGGCAAAACTCTCCATTCTCCCCAAGCGGCATCGTTGCCAAACCTGATGCCCGCCGAAGGCTGGACCGAGTACAAAATCAATCTGACGGATCTTGACCCCGATTCTTGTAACTCCATGCGACCGTTCCCCGCTCGCATTGATCTTGGCCAGCAAGCCAACGTGCGACTGCGACTACGCAACGTCCAGGTTCGCCCCATGAGTGACCCAGAATACCAGCAAGTCCAACAAGCTGCTGCGCGAATCGCCGCCAAAGAACAACTTGCGAAAGAAATACAAAACTACCTTCATCGACAATGGCCGGGATCCATCCATCAGTTTCAGCTCCATGGGCAAACAGCCACCCTCCAGGGATCGATCCCGGCAGACAAACAAGGCGATTACTTTCTGGTTCCCCGACTGGCGCATCAGATGAGCGTCTCGCCGGCAAGCCAAGAGGAGCTCGATCAAGCGATCACCGTGCCGATTGATCCCGACGGCAATTGGTCCACAACGATCAAAGCCGCCGACCATCCGGTGCTCTTCCTTGCCGGAAACCGAATGCAGCTTCACCGGCGCGACGAGCACACTTGGAAACCCGTCAGCGAGGCGGTCTATGCCAGCCGACTGCACACCGACACGGGATTGGCGCCAGCACCGAAACTGCAGGCAGCCAAAGGCCTGACATGCATCACGCCGCGTTTTCAAGCACAGCAACTTCGTGACCTTGGCCTCCAGCACGCCAGCGTGAACGCTGCCATTCATTCCCTGATCAGCGACACCCCACATCCCAACTGGCCTGCGGTCACACTGCGAGGCAAACGCTGGTGGCTCAATCCGCAGGCAGTCCATCATCTCGATCACAGCGTGCGAATCGCTCGCGATGCGGGAGCGACCGTCGCCATGATCGTGCTGATCCCCGCCCCTGGCAATCGCGGCCCTGGCAATCCAGCTTCCCTGCTCGCCCATCCGGAATCTGATTCCGCCGGCGCCTATGCGATGCCCAACCTGACCACCAAGCCGGCTGTGGAACGCTACCGCGCCAGCATCGAAGTGCTTGCCCAACGCTACGGCGGCGGCCCAGGAAGCGTCGCCCGCGCCGATCACTGGATCATTCACAATGAAGTCGACTACGGCTGGCAATGGACCAATATGGGTCCACAACCGATGGAGTTGTTCATGGATCACTACGTGCGATCAATGCGGATCGTGCAACAGTCGGTCCAGCAGCACAACCCGCACGCCTACACCTTTATCTCTTTGACGCATCGCTGGAACATCAAAGAGAACGTCCACTGGAAAACCTATGCTCCCAAGGCCATGGTCGAACACTTGATCGACCTTAACCAATGTGAAGGTGATTTCGCCTGGGGCCTGGCCTACCATCCCTATCCCCAAAGCCTTTGGAATGCCAACACCTGGGACGATACTCAGGTTGAAGACCACTTTGAAACCAAACTGATCACGATCAAGAACCTGCAAGTCTTGGATCGCTGGATGCATCAAACCAAGATGCGGCGAAGTGATGGATCGCTCCGCCCTGTGATCTGCAGCGAGCAAGGATTTCACGCCAACCCCGATGATCCTGCTGCCCTAATGATGCAATCGGCAGCGTTGCTGTACACCTGGAAAAAACTTCGCCAATGCCCTTCGATCTTGGCCTTTGACTACCATCGCCCCAACGACCACCCCGGCGAAGGCGGCTTACTGCTGGGGCTGCGTACCTACCCCACCGCCGATGAACCGATCGGCAAAGCCAAGCCCGCTTGGGACACCTACCAAGCGATTGGCACCGAACGCGAACCACAGCTGATCAAGCAATCTCAGCACCTGTGGTCAGGCAAGTAGCACCTTGACGACGACCGGGAATCCACGCCCCATTGCATCCAACCAGATCATTCAACAAATTCTGGGACAGGGTCGCCCATTCTAAGCAGAGCCTCTTCCACGCGATCGTTCACCAGCAGTCGCGGAACAACTTCCTGTTGCGTCAGAGATTCACGAAGTGGCAATTGAATGCTGACGCGATGTTGATCTCGATCAAACGTTGCCGTAACGTGGAATGACTCGCCGTACTCTTCAAGCATCGAACGCTCAATGGCAGCTTCAAGCTGTTGCAGTGCCTGAGCCTGCGAAGGAGACGCTTGAAATTCGCCGACACTGACCGCTTGCTTGGTTGAATCCGCTTCGCTCGCGATGCGATGCATGGGCTTGAACGTCATGACCCCAGAGTCAAATACCAACCCATAGAGCGGTTGGCCGAGTTCGCCAAAGTCATCAATCACCCCACCGCAAGGCATCACCGTTTGCGAGCACCCTGGCTGAAACGGCAAAAAGCCAATGTATCGCCATCCGCACAACCGCTTGCGTCCACAGCGGTCGGCTTTCAGGACCGATTCATAATAACCCAGCGGCACGTTGGTTGCTTTGACAACGAATCGCTGTGTGCTGCCTGACCCCTGAGCCTCGCCACCGGTCAGCGAATACGATGCCGCCGCGCTGGCCAGTTCTGCAATCGCAGCAACGTTCTCATCAAAATTGGAATCCAGGGTTTGGTTGATCGAGGTAAGATTCCAACCATCCTCCAGCTCCACAGAGACCTCAGCACTCCCTAAACCGGGACGGACATCAATCGCATACTCTTCACTAAAGTCCGGCAAATACTGCAAACTGATCGAGACCGCTTCGCCGGTGTAATGCTGGCTGGTCACTTTATCTTTGGTGACCTGCTGTGGCGCGGCCTGCACCAATAGATAGGGCTTGGGACGATAGTAACGCACGCCGCTTGCATCCGGTGCGGGGTGACGCCGCACGCGCACACTAGGACCGCAGCCTATCAACACAACTGCGATCAATCCAAAGGTAACTGTCCGCAACACAACCAACCCTCCCTTGTTGCTGTGATCATCAACTACAATGAGGGTGATCGGACACTTCGTCCTTGGTGGTCCAGGACAACAACAAGAACTGGATTAGCCGGAGCAATGCGGCAAAGCTGCCCGACCGGCAAAGTCACTGTCGCGATGCCAGGCGGTTGCCGTGCAATCACAACAGCAAAGTCGGACTAAGTTCTTGGTGGTGGCCGGCGTGGGGTGTAGGTGCAACAATCGACCGGACAAACGTCATGCCAGGGACCAAGGTCGCCCATTGCCCGCCGCTGATCGAGCTGGCCGATGCGTTCTTGCACCAGTTCACGGATCATGCCGACGAAGGACGGGTGCACACCGACGGTCGCGGCGCGGCTCATTTGGATGCCTCGTTCCTTGCACAACGTTGCGGCTTCGTCATCCAAGTCATACAGCACTTCCATGTGATCGCTGATAAACCCAATGGGCACGATCACCACATGCGAAAGCTTTGACGCCTCGTCCAGCGTTTCAATGCGATCACAGATATCTGGCTCCAGCCAAGGTTGCTGTGGCGGACCGCTGCGGCTTTGATAAACCAGTTCCCAGTCGGTCACGCCCAGCTGACTGGAGATCAAACCGGCGGTGTCGGTCAATTGTTTAACATAGTCACAATTGTCCGACATCGAATTGGGAATGCTGTGTGCGGTGTACAAGACTTTGGCTTGGTCCGCTCCGACGCCAAGCTCAGCCAGCGAATGCCTCACGCCGTCGCAGATGGCATCGATAAAACTTGGGTGATTGAACCCCATGCGGACCTTTTCCACCAAGGGAGCATCCGGGCCGACGGCTTCGCGTGCTTCGATGATGTTTTCGCGATACTGACGACAACCGCTGTAGCAGCTAAACATGCTGGTAAAGAATGCCAGCGACCGCTTGCAGCCATCATCCTTCATCTGCTGGAGCGTGTCAGCAAACAAAGGTTTCCAGTTGCGATTGCCCCAGTAGACGGGCAGATCAATTCCGTGAGAGGACAATTCCGCTTTGATCGCCTCCAGCAGTTCCCGATTCTGCTGATTAATCGGGCTGACACCGCCAAACTTTTGGTAGTGCTCGGCGACCTCCAGCATGCGTTCGCGGGGCACATTTTTGCCGCGCAAGACGTTTTCCAAGAATGGAATCACGTCATCGGGCCCCTCTGGTCCACCGAAGGAAACCAGCAAGAGCGAATCGTAGGGCAGTTCTTGATGCTTGTCCGCCAGAGTTTGGCTGGCGGCTGGGGTTTCGTCACTCATTGATACTCAACTTGGTTCTCAACGTCATCAAATAGTTTGGTTCCAGCAGCCGCATTCAGCAGCCGCATTCAGCAGATGCATTCAGCAGATGCATTCAGCAGATGCATGCTGGCAAAAATCGCCTGGCGATCGGCTCCCGCAGCGACTCAACGGGCTTGTACACGTTTGAACACATCGTGCCATCGCAACATCGGCCAACACAGGACTTGGGCGAAGTACCGCAGAATCGTGCTCTGTATCACAGCTAAACCGTCATGATTGGAATATGATAGATGCCCCTTGGCGTGTGAACCGGCAACGCGGCAGACATCCACTCCAATGACCAACTTCCCCACCCTACGCTATCTTCACTGATGGAGCACCCCGCTATGAGACGGCTTCGATGCAAGCTCACCCACTGTCAGGCTAACCTGGAATTACCCTCAATCACTTTCGGCTTCATCTTGGTGGCAATTCTGTTGCTACCGCGACTGGGACTGCAAGCAGAAACGGCTGCCGAGGCACCGCGACCGAACTTTGTCATTATTTTCGCGGATGATCAAGGGTACGGGGACCTGAGCTGCTTTGGTTCGACAAAAATCAAGACGCCAAACATTGACCGCCTGGCCGCTGAAGGTCGCAAAATGACCAATTTCATGGTCGCTTCACCGGTCTGCACTCCTTCGCGCGCCGCGTTACTGACCGGCTGTTACCCCAAGCGAGTTGGCATGCACCAGCACGTGCTCTTCCCGTCCTCCAAAAAGGGACTCAACCCCAGCGAGCACACCATCGCCGATCACCTGCGATCCTTGGGCTATTCAACGGCCTGCTTCGGAAAATGGCACCTGGGGCATCATCCCGAGACCCTGCCACAGCAAAACGGTTTCGACACCTACCTGGGCATTCCTTATTCCAATGACATGAATCATCCGGACAACTCGGGCAAGCCCCGTGTGCCGTCGGATGAGCTATGGAAGAATCCCGAGTCGTGCCTGACGCTCTGGAAAACCCCGTTAATGGAAAACGAAAAGATCATCGAACTGCCCGTCGATCAGCGTACCGTGACCCGACGCTACACGGACAAAGCGATTGATTTTGTGACAGCGAACCAAGACAAACCATTCTTCCTGTACCTGCCTCACTCCATGCCCCACATTCCACTGTATGTGCCGGCCGACGTTTATGATCCCGATCCACAGAACGCTTACACCTGCGTGATTGAACACATTGACGATGAAGTTGGGCGTTTGATGGAAACCATTCGCAAACTGAATTTGAGCGACAATACCTATGTGATCTACACATCCGACAATGGCCCTTGGCTGCAGTTCAAGAACCACGGCGGATCTGCCGGTCCCTTGCGAGCAGGCAAAGGGACAACCTTCGAAGGCGGTCAGCGCGTGCCCTGTGTGGTTTGGGGACCGGGCCGCGTCCCCGCTGGCACTGAGTGCGACCAGCTTTTGGGCACGATTGATCTTTTACCATCGATCGCCAAGATCACCCAGTCCACGCTTCCCAACGATCGCAAAATTGATGGCATGGATGTCTCGGGACTGTTGCACGGTCGCACCGAACAGTCGCCACGAAACGAGTACCTTTATTACACCTCCCAAGGTGCCATCGAAGGCATTCGACAAGACAACTGGAAACTGCTTGTCAAAAAGGGACGTCGCCCCCGCAACAAACCCAAAGCACAACTTCCCCCGCCAGAGATTTTACTGTTCGATTTGACCAAAGATGTTGGCGAACAGAACAATCTGGCTGCTGATCAACAGGACGTTGTACAGCGTCTCCGTCAGCGGATGGAAGAACTGGATGCCAGGATCGCGGACGAAGCCCGCAAGCCATGGGTTAAACCCTAAGGCCATGAGTGATGCAAGCACGCACCCTACGAAAATAATCACGGCGCAAGCCGCGTAGGGTGCCGGGCTTGCACGCACCATCACCTGCGATCCCAGCCCAACTGAAGCATTGGTGCCGGGATTGCACGCACCCTACGAAAACTGCAATCGACGGATCAGACTTGCCGCCAATCAAGCTCGCCTGCTAAACACCAACGGTGCATCATCGCACCACCCGCCATCCATTAGCAGAATACAGAATCCTGGAGCTCGGCCATGTCTCGTTGCCTTCTTGCAAGCTTGATCTTGATGGCGTCGCTGCCTGGATTTGCGGCCGCCCAAGAAACAGGCGTTGCCAATCTGCCTGCCTCTGCACCGAACAGCCAGACGAGCCCCGCAAACGCCCCGAGTGCACCTGGCTGGAAACAGCAACTTGAACGCCGTCAGCTGGGTTTGGCAAAAACCGGCAACCGGGTGCGATTTGAAATCCAATGGTTATCGATCGATGCCAACACGCGGCGCCAACTTTACAAGCTGATTGGCGATGAGAATGTTCAGACCAAACTCCACTCAACCTTCGATGTGGAACCGTCACCGAACTTGACCGCCGTGGCGGATCGGATTCTGCCAAACCCAGAAGCCCCACAGCCTGAGGAACAGACGGCGCGACGGACAAACTCCAGCAATCGCCATCAGGTGGATGCGAACACGATTGTTTCCACCGCAACGATTCAGCCCAGCGATCTAGCCGCGGTCTTGCGGTTGCTGCAATCAGGCCAATACGTCAAAACCATTTCGCGGCCAGTGATCGTCACCAACCTTGGTGAATCCGGTGCTGTTTCGACGACCAATCAAAGTCACTACATGACGGATGTAGAACGCGTGATGGTTGACAACCAGCCAGCGACAGCTGTCCGTTCACGCCCGATCTCTGAAGGCACCTCGCTGCAGGCCAAAGCGGTCACGCTGCCTGGGAACCAGCTGAAGATTGATTTCCAAATGATTCAGCGCAAAACGGCTGAGGTTGATACGCTAGAGGTCTTTGGCGTTGGGTCGAACGACTGCAAAGTCAATGCGATCAAACAGCACTGCCATGCCTTGCAAGTCGGTTCGACAGTGCCCACCAAACACTCGTTGCTGATCGACCCCTACCTTCATGAAAAGATCACTGTGCCCTCCGGCGAAAAGCGCAATGTGTTCACGTCACATGACCTTTACCAGATCATTCTGATCACGCCTCGCATTCAGCGACCGACCGACCCGGGCATGATCTTACCTGCTGAATTTCGCCAATCGATGAAAGAACAGATGAAGCGTTAGCGTGCCGCTGGAATCGAAAGCCGCTCACTGAAATTTGATCAGCGAGTGCCCATCAAAAACGGATTTGGTGCCAGCTTTGTGACGGCACAGGGCATTCGCAATCTGTAGGGGATCAGGTCCCCAGAATGCAGTGCGCCAGAATGCAGTGCGCCAGAGAAAAGCTCCGATCGGCTGTTAGGGCAGATCGCTGTTCAGAGAGCCGCCTGCCAAGGGATCGCTTTACCGCAGCGAACGCCCTTGCCGCGAATGTGCTGGGACAGGCTACTCGGCGGCGTCTGTTTTGCGACGGCGCGCGTCGATGAAACTGCGCACAAAGGCAACCATGGCCAACAGACTGGAAACTTGCATGACCAAGATTCGGCCGATCGCGTCACCGCGGCCACCCTTGACGGCACTCATCAAAGGCATGCACAGCGCCAGCAAAACCACCAAGGTCAACAGCACGGCAATGTGAGCCACCGCTTTGCTTTGGCTACGAACCCCGGTGAAACAGGCGGCAATCAAGACGCCAAAACCAACAGGAATGAGCGCCGTGGGCGAAGGATCTTCCGCTGAAAAATAGCCCCACAATCCCATTGCAATCAACAACACCGCGTTCAACAAGCTGATCAAAGCTGCATTCATCAAAGGGCTCTTCGTCGGGTCCAAAAGATCGGGTCCAAAAGGAAACCAGCGGCAGGTGCCTCTCACCACGAGACGTTCCTCCGCTGACATACATTAGGACAATTCCTCGACGAGACAAGTAGGGCCAGAGGCGTTTGTTTGCCAGAGAACTGCCCTCGCGACGTGACTGGCGGCTCCTAAAATGATCGCCTGGTGTGAAAAAACGGCATCCCGAAGCGACTGGGGACGCCGATTCTACTTGGTGAGGGTTAACAGTTCTTGCTGGGCCTGGTTGTACTGACGCACGGACCGCTGCACTGAATGCGGCAAGCGATCAATCAGGAGCTCTGCTCGTTGATCCAGGTCGCTGCTGATCACTTGTCGATACAGTTTTTCCGATCGAGCCTGATGATCCCATTCCGAAAGCCATTGCTTAACCGCCGGTGTGCTCACCGTTGAAAGTGTTCCCGCTAGTTTGCTGGACCACGTTGGTTGGACATCGACGCTTGCTTGCAACTGACGATCGAACTTTGCCAATGCTCGCGCGGCTTGAGCGGCTTCCACGTCACCGTGCTGATAAAGAGCGACAACAAAGTGCTGTTGGTCCAGAGCGTGAATGCCATGACGCCGGAAAACGCTTTCCTTGACCGACATCGCTTGGACGGAAACATCCAGCACTCCGCCCCGCCATTGACCGGGCACGGCGAACGAGGCCTGGAATCGCTTCTCGCCTTCGAGCACGTTTTGACGCGTCCAGCGAAGCTTGTAGTAAACCCCTTCGCCTCGATCAATGGTTCCCGCCGCAATCACAGCCTGTCGAGGGGCGTGCTGCTGATATTCACTGGCGTCGGATTGCTTGTCATTCCGATCGCTACCGCCATGAATTCGAAACGGATGCATGACGGCATCCACATTCAATCCGATGGTCGATGCCGATTCGTGTTTGGTCGTGATCGCAACGGGACCGACGAATTCTGATTGATACGTTGTTTTCGGCTGATACCCGACCACGGGCGCTGAGTTGCGCATTGAGACACGGACCAGCATGTGATCGATCGGTGGCAAGGCGCGTGTCAGACGGGTGCCTTCCTGATTCCAGATCAACGACAACGGTAAATCGATGTCAATGACGCGGCCTCCCTCGACCGATTCGCCCTCGTTCGCCACTGCCACTCCGGGCAAATCAAAGTGGATCCTCGCGGGCTCGACGGCACTTGCCGAACCACCGGAAAGATGAACCGAGAGCAAGCAAACCAACACCAGCGACTGATAGCCAAACTTCATAACCTTCATCACAGCAACCTCCCTTGAGCCAACCACTTGAACACAACCCGTTCAATGGACTCCGTCCCAATTGCAGCAATGACAGCATTGCATCAGCGGCCCCAACGGCCAGCGATCCCCGATTCCTTCGGCAACAAGGCAAGGCTAACGCGTCGATCGACCAAGGCAATTCAGACCAACAGCACGGCTGCCAAGCCAGCAGGCTTCGCGCGGGCAGAGAGCGCCCGTGAAACTCGTTCACTGCGTTTTGTGCAACCCAAAATCGATCCCGGAAACACAGCCCCTGGCAGCGTGAAACACGAACACTAGCTATGCATGCGAGCCAAGGGGGAACCTTTGGCAATGATTTCTGTTTCCGCTGCGGACAGCTGGTCTAGACGCTGCATCACTTCGTCGCGCGCAGCAAAGTGCTCTGCCAATTGCACATAGGTGGTGTGATGGCGGGCTTCAGATTCAAACAAACTCGCATAGAACTCGGCCAGCTTGGGGTCACGTTCTTTGATGTGCTGTGCCAGCAACTTGAACCGTTCACAGCTACGTGCTTCAATCAACGAAGCGATCAGCAATCGATCGACCGCGCGGTTTGGTTCCTGAGGCCGAGTGAGTGCATTTAGTTCGCGTCCATAGTGCCCGCTGGGCAGACGACAAAACGAGATCTCGCGTTCATCAAGCACCTCCATCACCATGTGATAGTGCTCGAGTTCCTCTTCGATGATGCGCGTCATCTCAACGCACAGCTCACGATTCTCGGTATAGGAATTCATCAGGCTCATCGCTGTGCTGGCAGCTTTTCGTTCGCAATGAGCATGGTCGATCAAGACTTCATCCAAATGCTGATCGACTTGATTGAGCCAGCGTTTGGTGGATTCACTTTGAAGGTGCAACATGATGATTCCGGATTGGCGAACGATTCAAGCACTCAGTCACTAAACAACGCCGAAGCGAATTGATCGGCATCAAAGGGTGCAATGTCTTCAATGCTTTCGCCCAAGCCAACGAATTTGACGGGCAACTGAAACTGACGACGAATCGGCAAGATCACACCACCGCGCGCCGAACCATCTAGTTTGGCAAGCACGATGCCCGTGCAACCCGCAGCATCACTGAAGCCACTGGCTTGGCTGAGCGCATTCTGTCCGGCGGTGGCATCAAGCACCAACAACACCTCATGCGGTGCATTTTCAATTTTCTTACTGACCACGCGGCGAATCTTGTCCAGTTCCTGCATCAGGTTTGATTGCGTCTGCAGTCGACCTGCGGTATCAATGATCGCCACGTCGGCGCCGATCTCAATCGCCTTGTCAACCGTTTGGTAAGCAACACTGGCCGGATCGGCCCCTGGCTTGCCGGTGACGATGTCGCAACCGATTCGCTGTGACCAAATCGTCAACTGCTCCACCGCCGCGGCGCGGAACGTGTCGCCAGCACCGAGAACCACTTTCTTGCCCTGACCGACGAGGTGATTCGACAGCTTGCCAATCGAGGTCGTTTTACCGCTGCCGTTGACACCGACCACCAGGATCACCGAAGGCGTGCCAGGAAGATTCAGCGGCGCCGCATCCTGCCTGAGCATTTCCCGCGTCTGTTCAGTGATCGACCCAATGATGTCGCTTAACTGAACCTTCCGGCCGCGGTATCGCTTGGCGATGTCATCACGCAGTTCTTCAGCGGGACCAGCGCCCATGTCGGTGCGAATCAGCTTGGCGAATAACTCACCAAGGAATTCATCATCCACCAACCGGCCTTCGTCCTTGAACAGGTCACGAATATCGGTATTCAGAGCCTGACGGGTTTTCTGCAGCCCGGACTTGAAACGTGCGAACAGCCCGCCTTTCTTGGCAGGCGGATCGTCAGCCGCTGTGGATGAGGGTGCTTCGGCCGCCACTGGCTGGGCTGCCGAAGCCACTGGCTGGGCTGCCGAAGCCGGAGCTGCTGGCGCCGGTGCTGCGGGTTGCTCAGGCGGCACCTCTGCCTGGATTTCCGCTTCGCCCTGAACGGGAGCTTCGCTGGGCGAAGCAGATTCGGCTGCCGAATCGTCGACTTTCTTCTTTGAACGCCAAAAAACCATGATCTGTGATCCTAATGATGAAACGAACCGCCGTCGTTATCGACCATTTTGGCTCATTTTGGCTCGTTTTAACACCTCCCCTAGGCCTTTTCAGGGTGAGGACCTTCACGACGTCGCGAGACGTTTAAACCTTTGCACCGTTGACCAGCAAGCAAGTCAACGACAGACCGGCAGACCAAGAAACCGCAGGCTAGACGCGAAGGCCATCGCCAGGCGATGCGGAATCCTTTGCCGCGCGGCCTGACACTGGAAACGAAACCACTGGCGACCTGCAATCGGTCGAGCAAGCGGACGCAGACTCACTCGCGTCAGCGACCCTGCGATCTGCTTTTCAACGCATCCTCATAGCGATTGATTTCAAACCATTCGTCTTGGGACTCAATGACTAGATAACCGGCGTTGGTTTGAACATTGGCAGACTCGCTGATGTTGCCAGTTGGCCAGCGGACGAGAACTCGGTCCACTTGCTTTGCTTGGCCGACGCCGATGGAGAGTTGTTTTTGGTTGCTGCATAACAAGCCGTCGCCAGCGGTCACCCAGTGGACCATTTTTTGCTGCCCGATCTGAATTTCAACCCTGGCTCCGATGGCATCGCGTTCGCAATCAGTTCCAACCAGTTGCAGGTTCAAGACACGACCACCGGCCGATCGGTTTTCCAAGAGTGCAGTCGGCGCTTCCAAATCCCCGGCAACCAGATCCGTCTTTCCGTCACGATTCCAATCCAGCGTCACCAAGGCCCTGCCCAGCGCGGGCTGTGACCAATAGCCATCGGACTGCTGGGACAGCTCACGACGAAAACCGTCTGGACCGCCGCGGTATAATTGGGGCCACATGCGATACGGCCTGTTCGCCGATTGAAAATCATGCAAATGCCCGTTCAGGATCACCAGGTCCAACCAGCCATCACGATCAACATCAATCGATTGGGTTCCCCAGCCGACCATAGGAAACGTTTCCTGAGCCAGTCCCCAGCGGGTCGCACTGTGCACAAAGACCGAGGGCGTCTTTTGTAGATACAGGTCAGAAGGCTGGTTCGAATAATTGGTGACATGCAAATCCAAATTGCCATCACGATCGAAGTCACCGGCTGCCAGTCCCATCGACCCCGGTGCTTGGCCAAATGAACCCACTGCATTGCCTGATAGACTGGCGGCTTCATCCAGCACGTAATCGGCTTGCTGATTCGTCGCATCGGCCCGATCGGTTGCCACTTGCGACTGCCAATAGTGATTGGGCATCCCATCATTGGTCAAGTAAACATCGTTGCCAGCTTGCTGATCAAAATCTGCGACCACGACGCCAAAGCCTAAACTGGGCAACGATTCAATCCCTGGCATCCCCTGCCAAGGCTGAATGCGACCATCGGCGCGAACCGTAAACACTCGGTCCGCTGCCGGCCGAAACTGCCGCGGGCTACAATGATCTTCTTTCCCACTGCAATAGATTTCTAAGACCTTAGGGTCGTCGATGTAATTGACTTCAAGCAGTTCCGGCAACCCGTCACCGCTAAGATCTGCGCAAGCAATCGACGAGGTCCAAAAAGAACCATTGATCAAATGCGGTTCTTCGGCATCCGCTTGAAGCCGACGAAAGCTACCATCCCCTTGATTCAAAAAGATGGCATTGCGTCCAAGATTTGCGACCAACACATCCGGAAATCCATCCTGGTTCAGATCCGCAATCGCGACGCCTTGCCCATAGCCACCGTTTTGGCCACCGGCAGAATCCGTGACCACCTGATACCCGGTTCCAGCCAGATTCCGATAAACCACACTAGGGTGACAGGACCCTTGATCGAATGGCAAGCCGCCTCCGTCGGTGAAGTACAAATCTGGCCAGCCATCGAGATCGAAATCTACAACACCAATGCCTCCCCCGGTGGCCTCATACACGTACGTTCGATCTTCATGCTGCGAACCGCAGTCGTATTGAAACTGCAAGCCAACGTCGGCGGCGACATTCACCAGTTGAAAAACGGTCGACGACGTGCCGGCTAAGCCGACGGGTTGGTCTGCAAGAAGCGTGGATGCGACGACTCCTACATCGGGCGGCTCCCACTGACTGAGTTCTAAACCACAGAGCTGAAAGCCATCGGGTAAGGCCGCCTCTTGCTCGGCTGCCCATTGAGTCCAGTCGATCGTCATGAGATCACTCAACGGACTCTGCCCCAGTGTTCGCTGCTGAGCTTGCGAGGCTTTACGAATCGCTAATTGCTTCCATCTTGCCGACTCCCAAGGACGACCGAGGGACTCCAATCGCGATGCCAGTTGCATCAGCTGATCGGCGGTGCCGGGCTGCTGGCCAAACTGTAAATACAGCACCGATGCCTCGGTCAACCATTGCGCGCGCTGCTTGGCAATTGCCGCGGCTTGGTCTTCCCCCAAACGACTGAGAGCTCCCGCCAGCCCATAGTAGGCGACACGATCGGTTGGATCTAACTGCACCGTTTCCAAGAAACATCTGATCGCGTCCGGACTGACTGTACCAGTCGGCGAGTGTCCACCAATACTCCGGCTGCTGGGCAACTCCGGGAGGCATTTGATCAAGCTGCGCCAGCCAAGCCTGATCGTCTCCCATTTCGTGAGCCAAACGCATTTGGAAAGCTGCCACGCTGGCGGATTCTGGAAACGCATCACTCAATGGCCGAATCATCGCGTTCGCCTCGCGCGACCGTGACTCTGCGTGGGCTTGTTTGGCTTGACGCAGCAAGGATAGATTGAGCTGGCCCTTTGCCCCGGTGTCCTTCTGCACGTCAACAACCACCGTGCCACGCAAGAATTGCATCTGAAATAACTCGCGTTCGGTAATCGCGTCACGTTTGGCCAGCCAGCGCAACTGCTTCGATGCCTCAAACCGACGTCCCTGCAGGGCTAAGTTCTCTGCTAAGCGCCGTCGAAACCGCACTGAATGGGAGCCCGCCTGAAACTGCTCGATCGCCTTCGTCAAGAGACGCTCTGCGGCCGAGAGTCGACCGGCTTCGGTTAACCAGTCATTGCCAGCTTCAAAGGCGCGCCGCTGCCACCGCCCATCACCCTCCGGCTCGGCAGGCTTTGGCATCTGCTCGATCGCCTGCACCGCCAAATCCAACGCACCGGCAGCGTGCTGAGTCTGGGCCAGCACAAACAAAACCTCTGGATCATTGGGGGACGCAACCAGCAGCGACTTCAAAGACTGGATCGCCAACTCTGGATTGTCTTGTTCAAGGAAGCGACGCGTGTCAACGAGTTGTTCCTCGCGCGACTTTGGCGCCGCAGCATCCTTTTGAATCAAACGCTGCTGCTGTCGCTTCAACAACGCCGCCGCCTCCTCTTGGGCCGCCCGATCACCGCATCCACCTAGCATCAGCACAGCAAAGAGCGGCCCCAGCAGTCCAGAGGCAATCCCAAGGCAATGGACTCTCATTCGCGTTGCAGTCTCTTTCATGTCAGTCAATTCAGTCACACCATTCTTCCAGCACCACTCTTCTTCCAGCACCACTCTTTCGATCCACTCTCCTTTCCCACACCGGCAGCGCAAGCGGATCACGAAGATACTGCCGAGCACATCGAAACACACTGGGTTGCTAAGCCGACCCGGGTTGCCAAACATACCGGGTCAGAGGTCATCATACCCACTGGACTCAGCGTTGACTTTCAGCCAAGCGGGTCAGGATGCAAATCGACGGGCACCCGAGAGGGCGTGGGTGCGAACCCGCCGCAGCGAAGTCAACATCGCAAGAGATCATGTCGTTGCCCCAAGCGCTGAATGCGGCCCATCCAACGCAGCGAGGCGGCAAACCGCCGCAATTGACTCAGAACCACCCTAAGAGGCAAGGTACGCTTCACCAGCCGGGCCGAGCGCTGGCGGAATAAGTGTGGCTGGCCGCACTTTAAGGGTTGATTGCTGCGCCGTGATGCATAGCATTCGTGAGACACCGCCAGTGACACTGATTCGACAATCATGATTTCCCCTCTTTCACGGGCGTCCTGGCCATAACAAAACGGGCTCTTTGTCATGTCATGGCCCGCATTTTTTTTTTCGGTAGGAATCTTATGAATCACAAACATTCGCATCGCAGCGGGTTCACGTTGGTGGAACTGCTGGTGGTCATTGCCATCATTGGAATCTTGGTTGGTTTGCTACTGCCAGCGGTTCAGGCCGCTCGTGAAGCGGCTCGACGAATGAGCTGCAGCAACAACATGAAGCAACTGGGCTTGGCGGTTCACAACTACGAATCCGCGTACAAGCAGCTGCCCATGCAACGCGGCGGCACGAACGGAGACAACGCAGCTGTGGGTCACTGGGACAGCGACATTCGCGACAACCGCAAACAGCTGAGCTTTTTGGTCGGCCTGACGCCGTTTTTTGAACAACAAGCGTTGTGGGAACAGATCAGCAATGGCGACATCACCAAAGGCTACTACCCCATGGGGCCGACCCCTGACCGGCTAGGATTTGACCCTTGGGTCACAGAAATCCCCGGGCTACGTTGCCCCAGCGACCCCGGCTCTGGATTACCAGCCAATGCGCGGACGAACTACGCGGCCTGCATGGGAGACGCAGTCGATCGCATCAACAGCGGTGCTTACAACTGGGACATGACGCCACCGAATGCGGATCGCCAAGCACGCCTCAACGCAGGCCAGCGAGGCATGTTTGTGCCGATGAAGGTGACCAAGTTCCGCGACGTACTGGACGGACTGTCCAACACCATCATGGCCGGTGAAATCCCCACCGATCTCGGTGACAACGACGTTCGAACCCAGCCGCACATCGGTGAAAAAGGGTTCAACTCGGTGGCCAATAACCCAAGTTTCTGCGAACAGTTCAAGGATCCAGAGCGCCCCGGTTTCTGGGCACCTTCGGAGCTAGCCAACTTGCAGAATGCCAGCTCGTCCAGTCGTGCCCGTGGTTTCCAATGGGCCAGCGGCTTCTTGGTCTTTACAGGTTTCCAAACCATCCTGCCACCAAACCGCGAGATCTGTGTGGAGAACACTCAGGGCTTGGCCACGATCCGAGCCACGCAGATGGAGCTTGTTGGCGCCGCTGGCAGCCGGCACCCTGGTGGAGCTCATGTCTTGTTGGGCGATGGTGGCGTGCGATTTGTCACCGATTCGATTGAAGCGGGCAACCAGAACGCCCCTGCAGTGCAACTTGGCAGCGTGAATCCTCCCGGATCTCCAAGCCCCTATGGAATTTGGGGCGCCTTGGGAACTCGCGCCAGCAAAGAAACCATCGACGAAGACTTCTAGTTTTCGCCAGGTGATCATGTTGGAACCCAAATGCTCGCCAGGGTTGATTCCCGACCGGAGGCATCACCCTGAGTGGCATTTGTCAGCATGAATCTTCGAAAACACTATCCCGATTTAACTGATGATATGGAGGGGCCGATGCCTCGATACACTTCCCTGATGATTATTGGCCTGCTGATTGGCTCCTTTGGCTGCAGCCAGGACACCACGCCTGTTGTAACGGTTGACCCAGAGACGATCGATACACTTCAGGAACAACGTGACGCGGAAGATGCAGCAGCAGCGGCAGCAGACGCCAAAGCGGGGCAGATCCCTCGCAGCTAGAAAGCTGGCCACGAAATCACACTCGGCTAAAGATGACAAACGGCCGGCAGACGCCTGATAAAGCAGGTGTGCTGTCGGCCGTTTTTTTATTGGCCTGCTGCCAGCCTCACAGATTCGACCGCCCAGATTCGACCGCTTGGACTGGGAAAACGGCAACTGATGTGACGGGCAAGGATCGGCCAGCTGGCTCGCATGGCCCTGACGCCGGGCAAAGACTTGCCCACACCCCCCCAAAGCCCCTGCCTAACGCAGGCGGGAATCTTTCCGCAACCGCGACATGAGGAACAGCAATTCGGGTGCGTGGTGGAAAACACGACTTTGTGTCTGAACACCCTCCTCAGAAAACCCGATACCGCTTGTGACGACAGAGGCAACACGTCAGACGGTCACGACGCTTGCCAAGTTCGCCACAGTGAATGTGGATGGTTTCTTTGAATTCCTGAAATCACACATTCGCAGTGATCCGAACTTGGCAAACGAAACGGCCAGACCAATCGGGGTCTTCAACAGCCCGCTATCTTTTGGTCGCGGGCGTGAAATACCGTAGTTGCCCTGGCATTTTTAGACCCCAGTGAATGGAATTCGGGAGAATTAATAGCGATGAAGCTTAGCAAAATTGCGATGCTGGCCGCGATTGCCTGTGCGTCTTACGCCAACAGCATGAGCGCTAGTGCGAATGAGACATTTCAGTTAGTCGGACACTGCGAAGAAGCTGGTTGCGACTGCAGCGAACCAGTTTGCGGATGTGAAGACGCCTGCGACGCCATGTGCGACGACGGCTGCGATTCAATGTGTGGCAGCGGACTTGGCCTTGGCCTTCTGGACCACAACTGCTGCATCGGCGAGCCTTGGAGCTTGTTCGGTGATCACTGTGGTTGGAGTGCAGGTGGTTGGGTTCAAATGGGCTACCACAGCCGCGCCAACGCCCTGTTCAACAGCCGTCCTGACGAGTTCCAGCTGCACCAAGCTTGGTTGTACGCTGAGAAAGCGATCGACACCTCTTGTGGTTTCGACATCGGTGGACGGATCGATTACGTCTACGGTACCGATGGACCTGATACTCAGGCCTTCGGCACAGGAACCGGTTGGGACAATGGCTGGGACAATGGCAACGACTACGGTTCGGCCATTCCTCAACTGTACATGGAAGCCGGCTACGGCGACTTGTCTGTGAAAGTAGGTCACTTCTACACCATCATCGGATGGGAAGTTGTTACCGCTCCGGACAACTTCTTCTACAGCCACGCGTACACCATGTACAACAGTGAGCCCTTTACTCACACCGGTGCATTGTTCACCTACACTCCAAGCGACGACGTGACCGTCTACGGTGGTTACACCCTAGGTTGGGACAGTGGTTTCGATGACAACGGCGACAGCTTCCTAGGTGGAATCTCGTTGGCGTTGACTGACAACGTGAGCTTGACTTACGCCACCGTTGCTGGTCGCTTCGGCGATTCAGTTGGTGCTGGCTCTGGCGAGCGTGGCTACATGCACTCCATCGTTGCCGACGTTGCTCTGAGCGACAACCTGCAATATATCTTCCAGAACGACATCCTGTCGACGGAAGACGCAGCAGGTGCAACGGTTCGTGAAACCTACGGCATCAACCAGTACTTGATCTACACGGTCAACGACTGCTTGGCTTACGGTGGACGCTTCGAATGGTACGACCAAGAAGGCGTCTTCGATAGCGAAGGCGAAGTCACCTCGTTGACAGCAGGCTTGAACTACAAGCCTCACGCCAACGTTCTGGTTCGTCCTGAAGTCCGCTGGGACTGGGACAACACCGCTGGCGTCGACGCTGGCTTGGAAGACGGCGACGACCAAACCACCTTTGGTATCGACACCATCTTCTTGTTCTAAGAACAATTCATTGGGTCTCGAGCTTGTCTCGAATTCTACAACCGGCTGCAGCATCCGCTGCAGCCGGTTTTTTTGCGTTTTGACCCAAGCTTTTCCAGGTCATTGGCCAGATCACCGTCATGCCGAGGCAACACAACAACCCTGGAATCACTAGCCCCTCGCCAGACAAATCGACACAACCGCTACCGCTTATCAGAAAGCCACGTTTTGGGGGCAAACCCGCGTGAGATGCGATCCATGTTTACGCATTTCCACTCAATGCGTCACCGATAACCCTATCACGGCAGTGTTAGGTTCGAGCGAACAGGTAGGCATCCCCGTAGATGTCGTCTGTCGACAATCGAACCAAAGAGATCATCACGGGCGTTGATCGAAAACACAAACCATCACTGCCTTTGGGGCTGATTCGCAGGGGCGAATGAACCAAGCAAGGAAGCACACTTCTTGTCTGGTTCGTCAAGCGGATGATGCGTGGCAAGGCGTGGCGATCCTCAGGATCGACCGCCTTGCCTTGGCGCGCATCCCGTCATCAATCCTTTGACTCTGCCACAAACTCAGACGGAAACCTTCCAAGGTATCACAAAGGAATGATCATGGATCGAATACGTTCTCTCGCTCTCCACTTGACCGCTTCATTGGCGGCAGTGGGACTTTCTGCCGATACCTGCTTTGGTCAGGCCGGCAATGCGACCCAGTACAAATCTTACTCGGCTCAAGCGGTTCCAATGGCTCCTGGCCTGAACGGACCTGCTCAGCCGATCTACTCGGTCGCCAATCGCTATGCTCAAGAGCAAGCGGCTGAATCAGCTAGCGACGCTGCTCCACCGGCACCGACAGCCGCTCCTGCCACTGGCAGCGGTTGCACCTCGTGCGGCGGTGGTTGCGATAGTGGCTGTGGCGATGCTTGCGACGCTTATGGCTGCGACTCAATGTGTGGCTGCGGATCAAGCTGCGGCTTGGGTCTGGGCTGCCTGGATGGCTTAGGCGACTGCTGCCTCGGTGAACAGTGGTCACTGTTTGGTGATCACTGTGGCTGGAGTGCTGGTGGCTGGCTACAACTGGGCTATCACAGCAAACGCAACTCTCTGTTCAACAGCCGTGACAGCGAAGTACAACTGCACCAAGGTTGGTTGTTCGCTGAAAAGGCCGTTGACGGATCTTGCGGTTTGGACATCGGTGGTCGCATCGACTACGTTTACGGTACGGACGGACCTGACACTCAGGCCTTCGGTATCGCTGCACCCAGCTGGGACAACGACTGGGACAATGGCAACGACTACGGTTCCGCCATTCCACAGCTGTACGTCGAAGCAGCTTACGGGGACTTGTCTGTGAAAGCGGGTCACTTCTACACCATCATCGGATGGGAAGTTGTTACCGCCCCGGATAACTTCTTCTATAGCCACGCGTACACCATGTACAACAGCGAGCCCTTCACTCACTCGGGCTTCCTGGCGACGTACACACCCAGCGACTGCGTGACTGTCTGGGGTGGTTACACCTTGGGCTGGGACAGTGGCTTTGATGACAACGGTGACAGCTTCTTGGGTGGTGTTTCGCTCGGCTTGACCGACGACTTCACCGTGACCTACGCTACCGTTGCTGGTCGCTTCGGAGACCGTGACGGATCGGTTGAAAAGGGCTACATGCACTCTTTGATCGGTGACTGGAACGTCTCTGACAACCTTGAGTACATCATCCAGAACGACATTCTGACTTCAGAAGATGCAGCAGGTGCAACGGTTCGTCAAACCTACGGTATTAACCAATACCTGATCTACACGATGAGCGATTGCTGGGCTGTTGGTGGACGCTTCGAATGGTACAACCAAGAGGGCGTCTACGCTGCAGATGGAGACATCTACGAGTTGACCGTGGGCTTGAACTACAAGCCTCACGCCAACGTCTTGATTCGTCCAGAAATTCGCGGCGACTGGGACAGAACCACGACCCGCACCGCTGCTGGTCTGGAAGACGGCGATAATCAAACCACCTTCGGTATCGACACGATCTTCTTGTTCTAAGATCCATCCGTACCAAGTTGACATGACGAACGATCGCATCCTTCAAGGTGCGATCGTTTTTTTCATTGGCAATCAGTTGTTGCCACCGGCAAGCACGCCGCGCCAACAAGCGTGCCCAGCGCTGGCGAATCAAAAACTACTGGCCGCCTTCAACGTGCCGCTGAATAAAGTCGGCCACTCGCTGGGGATCGGGATGGGTGAAGTGATGCCCCTGGGATCGCTCGGTGCCTTCCTTGACTTCAATGATCTCCATTTTGCCACCCAATTCTCGATAACGTTTCGCAAGCACAAACGTGTTTTCTGTTGGCGGGACCACTTTGTCATTCAATGACACGATGTGTAGCACAGGAATTTTGGCGGCTGCAATCGGTGACAAAACATCAATTGGATTCTGCTTGTAGTCCAACGCCTGCTGCTCGGTCAGTTGATATTCCTTTAGCAGCGTTTGCCATACGCCGGCACTACCAATCCCACTGCCCTGCCCCAGCGGCCAGCTCTTGAAATCGCAGACCGGCGTGTCAGCATACAGACAGGCCACACGATCGGGATGGCGCGCGGCCCAGCGATAGACAAACAGCCCGCCGCGACTGACGCCTTCCAGAACGACCTGCTTGCTCAGCCCATGATCTGCCGTCATGGCCTGATAAAACTGATCCCAGAGATCCAATGCCGGATCACTCCCAAGCATCCCGCCGGTATCGAGGTGCGCGATGTGAAAGCCGCGTTCCAATAACAGCAAATCCGCTTCGGCATGAAAACCGGGAAACCTTGCCCGCCAGACCCAAGGGCTGCCTTTGCGAACCTCCTTGGGAACCACCACATAGGCCTTTTTGCCGGCAAATGGAAAATCATAACGCGTGTAGCCATGCCACTCAGATTGCTTGCCAGGCCAACTCGCAACGTTCTGCTGCTCAGCCCTTGCCTGTGGCGCGTGGCCTGAATACACCATCAGCAACAACGCAACCATTCCCACAACACCAGTTCTCATCATCTGCCTCTCTCGCGCAAAAAACGTGCTCATTCCTCTTGGACAGGCACCAGGATACTTCAACCGATCCCCGGTTCGTAGACGATCGAGACCAGACAGGCGCAACGAAACGAAAAACGGCATGCAACTTTAAACAAGCTGCATGCCGCATCGATTCGATCCAGGCGGTTGGCTGGTTACTTCGCTGGTTTGGAGATGTAAAGATTAGCCCCCAGTCGATTGACGATCATTTCGATCGCTTTCTGAGCGCGAACACTATTGCCAGCTTCATCCAGTGGTGGACTGAATGCGGCGATCCCGAATTTGCCTGGTGCCACAGCGATGATGCCACCGCCAACGCCGCTCTTGGCTGGCAAACCAACGTGATACAACCACACGCCGCTATCATCGTACAGCCCAGCGGTGGCCATGACCGCCAGCACCTGTCTTGGTTCAACGGGAATTGGAATTTGCTAACCGGCGAGTAGTACAGGATGGCGGCTTCCTGCCGTGAAGATCAGGCATCCTGCCCGAAGTTTTTTCGCATTGTGGAAACATCGAAGGGAAGAGTAGCGGCATCGTCTGACACCGCTGCCCTTCGACGTTTCACTTGGCACGGCGCTCGGGTTGGTCCTCACCAGTGCCCTATCCTCCGACCAAGTTCTCTCAGTCTCTCACATCAGCTCGCGATTGCAAGTGATGCTTGCTCGCGACGGCGTGAACGAGCTTCTTCAAGCTTGCGATCACGCTCTGCATGGATCTCGCCGGACAGGCCATTCAAGCAGTCCGCTGGCGTGATGTAACCGATCCCGCTGTGCAAACGCGTCTCGTTGTAATGACACACATAAGCAGCTATTTGCTTGACCGCTTCGTCACGATCTCGCGGCGGATTGGGACGAATGCACTCCGTCTTCAACGTCCCGTAAAATCGCTCCTGCTTTCCGTTGCTTTGCGGGTAGTAAGGACTCGTCGTCACATGCGTCAAACCGTTGAAGCGAACGAATGCTTTAAAGTCTTTCGCGATGTACTGCGGACCATTGTCGCTGATGATTCGGGGCTTCACACCGGGATGTTTTTCCAGCGCTGCTTGAATCACAATCTCAATATCCACTTCCGTCATCGACTCGCGAAGTTCATGGTGCACGATGTAACGACTGAAGCCATCGAGTACCGTGATCAAGTAAAAAAACGTTCCACCAACGTTGATGTAAGAAACATCGGTATGCCAATGGCTATGCGGCTTTTTAGGCTGTTTGAAGCCTGTTCCTTTGAGCGACTTGGTCGCGGATTTGCGGTCCAAACGCCCCGCTGCTTTGAGAACGCGATAAACCGTCGAAGGGCTCACCGCAACGATGTCATCGTCAAGCATCATGAAAGTCAATCGGCGATAACCCTCCAGTGGATTCTTGTCATGGAACGCGACAATGGCTTGCCGCTCCCAATCCGCGAGCCACCAGTCGCGAGGGATCTTTCCGTTGTGGTCATTGACCATTCCGTAGCGTTTCTTCCAGGTGTGGAACTTGTTGGCCGCCAAGCCAAGCCACAGCAGCAGTTGCTTTGCAGGCAGCTCAGTTTGTTTCGTCCAATGGTTGATGTAATCGACGATTTGGTCTCGTGTATCGTGAGGAACCCAGCGACCGGTTAGAGCTCCCATTTTCTTTTTTTGAGCGGATGTTCTCCTCCATCAGCTCAGAGATGACTTCGTTCTTAGCGTCGAGTTTCTCACGCATCTTCTGGAGCTTGGCATCGTGCTTGGACGTTTCAGCCTTCGTCGATCGCGGCGACTCAAAAGAGCGTTCAGCCTGTTGAAGCACGGAATTGATCCAGTTGTGGATCATCGTTGGCTGGACGTGCATCTCGTCAGCGATCTGCGAGACAGGAATTTGGTCTTTAAGATGCCTGCGAACCGCATCAGCCTTCTGTGAAGCGGTGAAAGATCGTCGTTTTTTTGTCATCAGAATTCTCCTCGGGGGGTGAGATTAATTCACCGGAGGCAAAATTCCAATTCCATGAGAGGCAAGACAGTGCAGTTACGCCATGGCCGAGGATACGCCACAAACCAATCAAACGGTGACAGAGCCTCCCGCACTGGTGCCAGCCAGTGCTCAACACAGCGGCGACACTGCCGAGCAAAGCGTTGGTGACGACCACCAAACTGTCATCGTCGCAAATGCGTCCGACCAGCTGCCAGCAAACAGTTTCGTGGCTTTGGCAAGCAACGGTGACCCCTGCGATGGCGTGCAGGTCAACCTGGGAGGTTGCGACGACTTTTGCAAACCCGGTGGCTGCAGCGCGTCATGTGGATTCGGTTGCGGTTGTGCCAAAGCTGGCAAACCTGTGGTCACGGTTTACGGATTTGGCCAGGTTGATTACATCCAAGATTTCAACCGCGTCGCGCCGGCCTGGGAGTCAACCCTGCGGCCCTCGCGAGTTCCAACGCAAGCCGGCCAATACGGCTCCGATGGCAGCGCTCTGCTAAGCGTTCGGCAATCACGCTTAGGCGCTTCCGCTGTCGTGCCAACAACGGGCGGAGATCTAAACGCTAAGGTGGAGTTTGACTTCTTTGGTGTTGGTGCTGACGAAGGCCAGACGACCGTTCGGCTGCGACATGCCTTCGGTAGCTATAACAATTGGCTTGGCGGGCAGACACACAGTTTGTTCATGGACATCAACGTGTTCCCCAACGTGATCGATTACTGGGGACCGGCCGGGATGGTGTTCCTGCGAACACCACAGATTCGCTGGACGCCGATCCAAGGCGATCACTCGCTGGCGTTTTCGTTGGAAACGCCGGACTCTGGAATTGACACAGGTGTCTTCAGTCGGGAAATCCAAGACCTGGGCGCCAATGTTCAATCGGTTGAACGCTTTCCAGATTTTGGCTGGCGTTATCGATACACTCAGGAAGGTGCGGGACACTTTCAAGTCGCGGGATTGATTCGCCCTCTAGGCTACGACACGGTTGCCGATCCGCCACCGGCTGGGAACCGCCCCAAAGAAAACCTGGTCGGCTGGGGTGTCAACCTCAGCGGCAACCTGTATACCGTGGGTAAAAATCGTCTGATTGGTCAGTACGTTTTTGGCCATGGGATCGCCGGCTATATGAATGACGGTGGCGTAGACATTGCTCCTCGCAACGGCGTCGTCCCCGCGGACCCAGCTCCGCAGCCCTTGCAAGGGATCGTGCTGTACTATGACCACTACTGGAACAAGTGCTACAGTTCATCGATCGGTTGGAGCATGACGGAAGTCCAAACCTTCCGCGGCCAAGCGGACGATGCGTTTCGGCGCGGACGCTATGTTTCGGCAAACTTGCTGTATAACCCGATACCGAACTTCCTAACCGGGATCGAATACCTGTGGGGTGATCGCAAAGATCACGATGGAGCCATCGGCGAAGACAACCGCATGCAGATCAGCTTCAAGTAAAGCTTCTAAGCTGCCAAGATAGGCCCGCGTCTGGGTGCCCCGACTGAGTGGGCTGGCGTGGCAAGTTTTTTGGCCGGTCGCCTGCTGATGATCAGCCGCGGTTTCCCAACAGCAACCCCACCAGGCGTTTTGGCGTGAGCTGCGGTTCGGTCACGGTTCAGTCACGGGGAGTTGCCGTTTCAAAAACGGGGCCTATCGGTCTGCAGCCGATGATTCTTTGCTAAAACACCCCGCCGCCGCCGGCGGGCACTGGTGCACTCTCAACGCTGCTTGGTTTGACAACCGTCGCCCGGCCGAAGTGTCCGTGACGCATCACATCGAGCAGCTTCTTGATGTGATGATGGGTTTGATAGGTCGTCGAAACCAAAATGGCAGGACGCTTGATTCCCATGGGTGAAATGGTGGATGGTCCTCCCATGACCTCCCAGCTGTCGGTGGCTATTGAAGTCTCGATAACCTGAATAATGCCGAAAGGATCATTGCTTGGCAGCCCTGTCCCCTCAAGCCAATAGATGCGAGACGCCAGCATCGATTCGACAGACGTTCCAGTCGTGACGGTAAGCACCTTGTCGTTGACTGTGTAAGCGAGTTGTAGCTCACGGGTGATGAAGTTCAGGGCCTCGCGCAGGGTCACATCCTTCAGCGTGCAACTGATCGGAGTCTCGCTGCTCAGCCCCTCTTCTTCCAATGCTCTTTGGTCGACCAAGATGGCGACGTCCCATTGACGCGCCATGTCTTGGACCGCCTCTACCAAGGGGAATTCAGTAAGCAATAAGGAGCCGGTCTGTTCGAGTTTCTCATGCGTTTCCTCATCCAACTCAATCCCCGGAGTCACCCAGCGTTCATTCTCAATTCCACAATGTGACAACACTTCAAAGTCCGCCAGTAGCTCGATGCCGTCATCGGTAACCTGTGCTTTCAGGCCTGCGGGGCTTAACAACTGATACAATGCTGATCGCAGGGGCAACTGCTTGACATCAAGCTTCAGATCCCGCAACACTTCCGCTTGCTGAATCAGTTGCAAGCTGCGGGAATCAATCGTCACGGGCAATCCGGTCGCCGCCTGCAACTCCACAGCAAGGGAGTCCAGATCTGCGTGTACTTTAAGGTCCATCGGCTGGTCGAGCTTGGCCTCGATCTCTTTTGCAATCACAGTGGTCGGGCCAGCAAAATCCATCGGCGTCCCTGCCCCAGCGTTCAAACCTGCACCGCCGCCGAAAAAGGGGCCAGCACTGAACCCTGAGCCAGCCTCCATCACACCGCCAACGGGCGATGCGCCCGACTGCAACTGGACACCACCGGCCTGCCCCACGACATCCGCTTGGTCTTCATTCATCGCAGCCACGGTCCCAACGTTGCTGCCGGAATCGCTGGTCACCGATTCAGCAAAGGTCACATCCTCGACGACCAATCGACGCTCAGCATTCTCCGCCACCGCAGACAGTGACAACTCCGGTTGGTCAGCGGATGGACTGCCCGCGAAATGGCTCTGCCAGATCAATAACGCTCCGACGACCAGCGGAGTGGACATGGCTGCGGCCAAGCCCATTGCCTTGATCGAGGGACGCCCCACGACTGCAATGACACCTTCGGCGCCCGCTGTTAGTGCCGCATCAACCTGTGGAACGTTTCCTGGCGTCGGCGGCAAGTGATGGGAAGCAATCTCAGCGGCCGCCATTGCATGTACAGCCGAGGCACGCGAAGCCGCCACCGCGGCAAAGAACACCACGGGAACGAAACCATGGCGACGCAATCGACTGGCCAACATCCTGCGTCCCCGTTGCAGTCGGCCTCGCACCGTTCCCTGCGTGGCCTCTAAATGCCGGGCGACCTGATCAATGGACATGCCCTGGTAAAGAGACAACACCAGAACCGATCGATAATGCTCTGGCAGATCAGACAACTGTTCATCCAAAATCATCGCCTCATGCTGCAATGTCAGACTCTCCAGCGGGTCTACCGGCTGGTACGCGACATCAACCTCTTGCAAATCAACGGTGGCGGTACGTTCTAAAGTTGCATTGGCCGCGCGATGAGCCACCGTATGCAACCAGCCTGGCAACCGCTCGGGATGATGCACTCGGTCTGCTTGCCCCGCCAGCGCCAGAAAGGTGGTCTGAAATGCGTCTTGCGCATCGTGCTCACTGCGGCATCGTCGACGACAGACCGTTAGCACCATTGCACTGTATCGTCGGATCAAAGCAGCCAGCGCGGGCCTCTGATGATCCCTCACCCAGGCGTTCAAAAGTTCCGCATCAGGTTGCCCATCCAGCGATGCAACCGCAAGACTCTCGCTGGGCAACGCATCAGAAGTGTACTGATCAATCATGAAACCGCCTGGGACTAGAATCCGAGAAGAGAAAAATCAAATTGCCGAGACGAAAGCGCACCATCAGCATGCTTTCTAACACGTTAGTGGGCTGGCCTGCCACAAAAGCGCGCTGAAAATCGCATTTGCAGCGAGTTTTGTTCGCTGCTGATCCATCGCCAGCGAAACATCAGCCAACCCCACCAGCCGTTTTGGCGTGAGCCACGGTTCAGCCACGGGGAGTTGCCGTTTCAAAAACGGGGCCTATCGGCCATGCGGCTGATGAAACGAGGGCGACTGGCGCTGGGCAGATGCATCGATGCAGGCCGGGCTGAATGCAGGCCTGCGGGACAGCCGACCATTGCTGGCCGCTGACACAAAGCGTTTTTATCCCAGCACAACATTTACGCAAACCAATGAAACGCTATCGAGCAACTTGGGGAGTTAAACCCGCACTAAATGCTTCTCTGTCCCCGACGACTCATCGTAACCTCCTTATTTAACTGCACATCGGTTGATTTAGCGCTGCGCAACCTGCTGCCCAAATGCGCAGCAGATCAATGCTCGCCTTCTAAGCAAACACCCCTTCCCAGGTGGTACGAGTAAACAGATTCCGACCAAACCGCCATCCGCTGATATTTTTTTAAGTCCCTGCTAGCTAGCGACTTAAGAACTCTTTTCAAAAAGAAGCCCGAATTTGGCGCGCCCTATGCATTTGCGTTCTCCCGATCGAGCGGACGATCGAGTTCCTCAGTTACCACTCAACCTAACGATGGATGGCCCGGGCAGGAGTAAGTAACGACCGGAATCGACAGTCGATCAAGTTGTCCCGATGTCCAGCTGGGGAAGCCAGTTGGGCAATCGGAACGGTCATCAGCATGATGACCTCTGACCACACGTCCGACCTCTTAACTGTCATCGCGTCAGCGCGATGTCAGTCATCGCATTCCGTACTTAACATTCAGAGAGAAGAGAAACATGCGTCGACTTGGAAAGTGGCGAACACCACTGATGGCTTTAGCCCTTGTGGGCATCGTGCTGGGGCTGGGTGCTCCAGAATTAATGGGACAGGAAACTGAGGCAGCTGTCGAAGCAGCAGTTGAAGCTGTTGCGGAAGAAGCGGCAGTTGAAGAAGTCGTTGCTGAAGAAGCAGCTGCTGAAGAGCCCGTGTATATCACCGAGAGCGACTACGCTTTCACGATCAACACACTGATCATGTTCGTGTGTGCTGTCTTGGTTCTGTTCATGCAGGCTGGCTTCGCGATGGTCGAAGTTGGGTTGAATTCAGCCAAGAACACCGTCAATATCCTGGCCAAGAACGTGATGGACCTTTCAGTGGGTGTCATCTTGTTCTTGTTTGTTGGCTATTCTTTGATGTATCCCGGCGACGGCTGGGTTGTCGAAGGTTACCTCGGTGGCGTGACGCCCATGGTGTCAGCTGACGACACTGCCTACACCGCCGATTTTAGCAACTTTGCTGACTTCTTGTTCCAAGTTGCTTTCGCTGCGACCGCTGCAACCATCGTTTCGGGTGCTGTTGCTGGCCGGATGAAATTCGGTGCTTACCTGATCTACAGTGCCATCCTGACGGGCCTGATTTACCCAATCAGCGGTTCTTGGAAATGGGGTGGTGGCTTCTTGGACGCGATGGGCTTCCAAGACTTTGCCGGTAGTGTCGTCGTGCACGCGGTGGGTGGTTTCGCCGGCTTGGCTGGTGCCATTGCTCTTGGGCCCCGCCTGGGTCGCTACACTGCCGATGGCAAGAGCGTTCCACTGCCAGGTCACAACATTGCTTTCGCAGCTCTGGGTGTGTTCATCCTGTGGGTGGGATGGTATGGATTCAACCCCGGTAGCCAATTGACTTACGCCGGTGGTGCCAACGCTTCTGCGACTGCTTACATTGCTTTGACGACGACGATTGCTGCCGCCGCTGGTGCCATCGTTGCGATGATTGTTGGCTGGGCTCTGTTCAGCAAACCAGACTTGACCATGGCTTTGAACGGCATCTTGGGTGGATTGGTTGCGATCACTGCTAACTGCGACCGCGTTTCCCAAACTGAATCTTTGATCATCGGTGCAATCGGTGGTGCGTTGGTTGTCTTGGGCATTGTGATGCTGGACAAGCTGAAAATCGACGATCCAGTGGGTGCGTGGCCAGTTCACGGCCTGTGCGGTGTCTGGGGCGGTATCGCCACCGGCATCTTCGGTGACATTCCTGTAGACGACATGACTCGAGTGGGCTTCATCGGCGTCCAGTGCATTTCAACGGTTGTCATCTGTGTCTGGGCCTTCGCGACGATGGCAGTTGTGTTCTTCGGCCTGAAAGCTGTTGGCATGCTGCGAGTCAGTGCAGAAGAAGAACAAGCTGGCTTGGACGTTTCGGAGCACGGCATGCAAGCCTATCCTTCGGACGCTGTTGCCGGACAAAAGATCACTTGATCTACCTACCGCAGCCCTGTCGCTGATCTCGGCTTGCCGGGTTCAGCGGCAGGGTGACCGAACACGGGCATTGATTTGCCCAGTCATGAATTGGACGCTGTGACCTGATGAAGAACTCGCCGCTAATCCCGGCACTTGGGTTTCTCATCAAACTCATCATGCGGACCATGTGAGAACTTCTCGGCTCTTGCCTGGGCCAGAAGCGCCCTGCTCGGACGAGTGTCCGCCTCGCTCGTCCGAGTTAGGGCTTTCTCGCATTTTTACGACCAATGAGCACAAAGCCGGTAGCCCGCTTCGGGAGCCGGCTTTGTTGCGTTATATTGAACCCCGTGCTCAGCATCGGAGCGCCGATTGTTGACTCTCCCGATGAAAATCAAAGGTGAGCGGCCAGCAAATCGCGGCGGATGAAGCCGCATCCGATGAAACTGCTGCTGATCGAACAGCCTCCGTGAACTCTCAGGCGGTCCATCGTTCAAACGCGGCACTGCTGCCACCCCTGATAACCCCATGCCTCGACGCCCTCTCGGCTTAGGAAACGTTCGTCCGTGAAACTGATCATCGCCATCATCCAGCCATCGAAACTGGAAGCCGTCAAAGAAGCTCTTACCCAAGTCGACGTGCATCGACTGACGGTGCTAGACTGCCAAGGCTTTGGACGACAGAAGGGCCAGACGGGCAACTATCGTGGCACTGAATTCAGCGTCAATCTGTTGCGCAAAGTCCAATTGCAGATCGCTGTCAACGAGGACTTCGTCAATCCCACCATCGAAGCCATCTTGCAGGGTGGTCGCAGTGAACCGAGTGGCGAGATCGGCGATGGTAAAATCTTTGTCCTGCCGATGGACGACTGCATTCGAATTCGGACCGGGGAAACCGGCAACGAAGCGATCTAGCACCGACCCAACGCGATCCGCCGCGTCTGCATGGACCGAGGTAGGCTGACCTGCTTGCTTCAGCACCTCCAGCCATGCTCGCGGGCAGGAACGCCAGCCCAAACGGCTAGCCACTGCTCGCTCAAAACGCGTGTTTCACGCGTGAAAAAACTTCTCTATCGGTCGCCAGCCAAGCTCCCTACATTGCACTCTGAGTCGTCAATTGGAACACAAGGACGTGTTCGATTGACAGTGAGTTCCTCCCCCGCACCGGACTCAGGCAACACCAAGGACCAAGGCATGGAAGCCAACATTCGTACGACTGCGCACCTGATTGGCGCGCTGTTGCTCGCCTCGCTGAGCACTGTCTGTTTCGCAGCCCACCGCCGAACACAGAACTTTCTGGTTCAGGCCCCCACGCAGAAACTTGCCGATCGAGTGGCTGAGCAAGCCGAACGCTATCGCTTGGAGCTCGCTCAGTACTGGCTCGGTCGCCCGATCCAACCTTGGCAAGATCCCTGCCCCATCGAAGTCGTCGCTGGGCCGAACCTGGCTGCTCAAGGTGTGACCAACTACAACGTCTTTCCGGTGGGCAACTTTCAAATGAAAGTCATCGGCACGCCCGAACGCATCCTCGATAGCGTGCTCCCGCATGAAGTCACTCACACGGTTTTGGCGACCCACTTTGGCAAGCCCTTGCCACGCTGGGCTGATGAAGGCATTTGCACCACGGTTGAACATAGCGCCGAACGCACGAAACATGATGCCAAGCTCTTGGAATTCCTTAGCCATCGCCGCGGCATTCCCATGAACCAAATGTTCTTGATGAAAGAGTACCCCTCGGACATCTTGCCGCTGTACGCTCAAGGCTACTCGGTTTGCGAATTCTTGATCGCTCAATCCGGACCACGCGAGTTCATCAAATTCATTGAAGGCTACATGCAGCACGAGTCATGGACCAGCAATGTTCGTCAGCATTACGGCTATCAGTCGCTAGCGGATCTGCAAAACCACTGGCTGGCCTGGGTGAGAAATGGACGCGGCCCCGTGGATGCGTTTGTCTCAGTGCACAATCCGCATGCTCAAGCGAAACTCGCTCAACAACCAAACAATGCCCAGCTTGATCCGAATGCGATTGCACTGGTGGGAAACACCGTGAGCAACGCGTCTGACAACTCCCCAGGCGCAATGGCCCACCAAAGTCGCCCTGCGAAACAAGCTGGCGGTGGCGCGGTCAGAACGATCGCCAACACATGGTACCACCGACAGCGCGACCACGAAGTTCCACCTGGTAGCGCGGCTCAACCAGGCAGCGCGGCCGCCGCTTCTGCAAAGCAAGTCGCCAGCGGATCGGTCCAGCCGTTTGGACCACCTTCGGTCCATCAAAGCGGACAGTACTCGACAGCCTCGCCGCCTGACGAAGTCGGCTATGGCGAAGTCATCAGGCGCTGAAAGACAAAACGTTAAAGACAAGGCGCCAGTCGACAAGCCATCTGACGCTGTTTCGACTTGCCTGACGCTGCCACTTGCCAGAGAGCCGGGGAAGATGGCTCGAAAAGCATCAAGCGCGTGTCCCATGACGGTGCGTCGCACTCCACAGTCCTCTGCCCGACCGCCGAATCTTACTGGTGATCGTACCAGGTTAACTGGCCATCAAAATCACCCACGACGATTCGATTTGCAGCTGAGACATAGCCTAATCGCAGCGGCAAGCCCTCCAACGCGGCCAACTTCTTCAGCGGTTGCCCATCGACTTTCCAGCTCCGCAGCCAACGATCACGACCGATCGTTAACAACGTGCCGTCAGCCGCAAAGGTGATATCAAGGACACCGGTTCGCCGTGAGTAACGCGTCAACGCTTTCTCGACGTGAGCTTTGACGGCACGCGTCGCCCAGCCATCTTTCATGTCCCACAAAACGAACGTGCCATCTTCGCCAGCTGAAGCCAGGACGGCACCATCAGGTCGCCAGCTAAGCGCGGTGACCTTCTGCTTGTGCTCATCGAGCGAGTAAACAATGCCACCGCTTTCCGCTTCCCAGACGAACACGCCCCCGTTGCGATCGCCGCTAGCCAATTGCTGGCCATCGGGACTGAATCGCACAACGGAAACCCAGTCGGTATGTTTTTTGATGCGGTGCAACAGCTCGCCGGACTCGGCAGCGTAAATCTTGACCAACTTTGACGTTGTCCCCAACGCAACGTAGCGATGGTCGGCACTGATATCCGCGGACAATACCGCGTCATATTCCTCGCCCAAGGTGGCCACGCGTTTGCCTGTGGCCACATCAAAGATCGCGACCTTGCCGGTTTTGGCTGCGATCCCACCGGCCACCAACAAGAGCTGGCCGTTGGCTGAAAAACGCAGATCCTGAACATCACCTTCGGGAAAGTCCAGAGAGCCAATCAGCTTAGCACCACCATCGGAATCCTTGTCCCCGTAAAGAGAAACGCTGCGGTGACCGCTGACGGCAATCAAGTTCGCCCAGGGACTGGCCGCCATCGCAATCGCCGGTGACGCGATTTTCCCCGCGTTTGGCTGGGGGCTGGCAGGCACCGGCCAACCGACGGGAAAAGCCACTTGCTCGGGGCGCTGTGAGGACCCGGCTGCAATTTCAAACGTCATCTCACGAAGCTGAGACTGACCTCCCGCCGAAGCAAGCAAGCCGCCCGCGATCCAATCCTGCACGACCTTGATTTCCTTGGCCGCCAGCATTGGCTTGTTCGGCGGCATCTCCGGATAATCCTCGTGATGCGTCATTGTCAACACCAACGGACTCGAATCTGGCAAGCCTGCTTTGACAACGTCGCCACCGCTAGAACCCGCCAGCGCCGCCTGTGCGGTACTCAGATCTAATCCTGCTTCCGCATCGTCTGGATTATGACAGGCCACACAATGCTGCTTAAAGATCGGGGACACATGCTGTTCAAAATTGGGTGCCTCAGCTGCAAGTGTCGCAGCGCCAACCACGGCCACCAGTAATGCGCAGACGACACGTTCCATGCGGTGACGAGACATTGGCAAAATGAGTTTCATTGGTCTTGGTTGCAATACT
Organism: Stieleria bergensis; assembly: GCA_007745635.1. Taxonomy (GTDB): domain Bacteria; phylum Planctomycetota; class Planctomycetia; order Pirellulales; family Pirellulaceae; genus Stieleria; species Stieleria bergensis. The sequence continues at coordinate 218,876 of CP036272.1, read as the reverse complement.
TGATGCGATGGAGGATCCTGGGCGACTCAGAACACTGGCTCATGCTAGGCCCGCGCCCTGCAGCATCCTAGTGATTGAAGAGGAACTCGGACGAGTTCAATAAGCTCCACATCACATTGTTGTAAAACGTGAGTTGTTGTTTGACGTCCATGGTGTCCGGCCACTCGCTTAGCAGTGCCTCCCATTCACTTTCGCTCGGCTTGCGCGTCAAGGCACGAATGTACAGTTGTTCAATGACGGGGCGTGGCTGATTGGGAAACGTTTTCATCAGTGCCGGAATCAACACCGACTCGCGAGACAGGGCGCGTTCAATGGTATCGCCATTGATCAAGTGCAAGGCCTGCGAGAGTTTTGCATCGTCCGAGGTTTCGCAGGCGCAAACGCTCTGGCGCGGTGCCTGGCCAAAGGTTGAATAGAAGTACGCGTTGTAGTCATCTCGCTGCCCGCCATCAAACAGATCAACGGCTTTGGTTTTGCTGGTACGTCGCATGCGATGCTGATACTCCAAGGCCTGGGAGAGGCAATCGAACAAAACATCAGCACGTGGGCGTCGCAACCGGGCGTGCGAAAAGAATTCCTCGTCATCTTGATTCGAGGCATTGGTTTGCGCGGACAGTTGATACGTTCGCGAATGACAAATGTCCCGAGCCAACTCTCGCAAGCCATACCCGTGCTCCTCCGCCAAGCGCCGCCCCAGTTCCTCCAGCAAGGGCTCATTCGCCGGTGGATTACTGATGCGAATGTCATCAATCGGTTCGACGATCCCGCGACCGAAGAAGTGATGCCAAATTCGGTTCGCTAGATTACGGCGAAACAGCCGATTCTCTTTGGCCGTCATCCAGGTTGCCAAAACTTTGCGCGGGTCACGATCGGTCACATCAGGTGCCTCACCGCCGAGGAATCGATGGGGCATCTCAGTTCCGTCGATCAAGTGCTTCGCTGGCCGCGCGGTCACATCAACGGAGATCAGCATCTCACGGGCTTCGCGTCCCCGTTTCCGTTGAATCCCGGTGAAGAATGATGTCCAACCGTAATAGTCGTCCATGGTCCAGCGATCAAAGGGATGGTTATGGCACTCTGCACAACCGGTGCGAATCCCCAGTGTGATTTGTGCAACGTCCTTCCCCAGTGCCCCCGGGTCAATCGATCCAGCCTGCGGGACCATGGTGTAAAAGTTGCTTGGTGGATTGCGAATATTGGATCCTGTTCCGGTGATCAGATCGGCAACCAGTTCATCCAGCGGACGATCTTTGATAAACTGATCGCGCAACCAATAGAAAAACGCCCAAGCGGCTTTCATCGACGTCCCGCTGCCGGGGTTGGTGTCGCCTTTGATCCGCAACCATTCGCCCCACTTCGCTGCCCAAAGTTCGGCGAAGTCTTCCCGTGCGATCAACTCGTCGATTTTGGCAGAGCGTTTGTTCGGGTCGGTCGACGTGATGAACTCAGTGTACTCATCCGGTGTTGGCAAGGTGCCAGTGAGGTCAATCGTGACACGCCGCAAGAAGTGCTCATCACTGGCCAGTGGCGATGGCTCAATCCGCAGTTTTTGCAACTTGGCGAAGACCAACGAATCAATGTAATTATTCACTGGCGGCTGGGTCCAATTGGATTCCCCGCGAGGCAGCACCACGACTTCCGAGCCTTCGGTAAAACGAGAGAACCTAGCAAACACGTGAGCACCGCCAGCCCGATTGCCGCTCACGTTGCCAGCTTCGTCGATTCCCACCACAGCTTCATTGCTGGAAAGGAAGCGACACCAGCGAGTCACGTCACGCTGAGAGCCATTTGAATAGGAAGCCATGACCTTAACCGCCGTGTCTTGACCGGGCGCAGCGAACTCGATGACCGAGGGTTGGACTCGAATGCCCTGGATCGTTGGCGTGTCTTCTGGGTCTGGCTTGGCACCCTCGGCGAGCCACTGAAACAACAACCTGTAAGCCTCATCCTGCTCGGTGAACAACTTGCCTCCAGTATGCGTGACGTTCCCGGTGGCTTTTTGCAGCAGCAGACTCTCACTGGGGGCAACAAGATTGACCCGCCGGCCGGGATGCTCTTCCAGCAAGCGATAATAGTCCCCTTCTGGATCGTAACCGAACAACGACAACATGAAGCCATCTTTGCCGCGTGCCGCTCCATGGCAGTCACCGGAGTTGCAACCATATTTCATGAACACCGGCATGACATCCAGCTTGAAACTGGTCGACGCCTTTGGTTCCGCGGCGGCCAGTGGATGGACCACTAACAGGGTGAAGCCTAGTAAAAGAACAAAACGAAGCATGATTTGAAGGGGCTGCAAAGGGCGATTGGTGGTTACAAGTGGCGGTCGATTCATCGTGCGATCACTCATCAGCGTTCCGCATCGATTCGAAGAGTCCCGTCCCCAGTTTGTTGAGTGATGGTTTGGCCGGCTGCTTGAATCGCAATTTGACAGCCAATCTCACGGTACTGCCCTGTCAGACAGTCCTTTGTCGCGCGAACCTGGAATGCCGCCTCCCTCTGTCCGGGCTTGATCGTCACGGGAGCGAGCAACTCGACCCCTTTGGGCAAGCGAACCAGTGTGGCTTGGGCATGGCTAGGCAATGGATTGATGGTCTTGATTGTGGCTTTGATGGTGCCTTCTTGCAGACGTTCAATCGACGAACGGGCCAGCTGAATCTCCAAATAGGGACGGACCACGGAAAGCTGAATCGGAGGTGAAGCGACGAAGTGAAAACCGGTGCCCCAGCCTCGATCACCGCCTTGATTCTCTTGGGCCGTCAAGGTGAGAGGATACTGGCCTGGCTTGACACTTCCAGAGGCTTGCAAGCGATACACTCCCTTGGTCTGACCGGCAGGAATGACCAGCGGCACCGACACCGTGATCCCTGGTGGCGTCCAAGCAGCGTACAGCCTTACGGCACCTTCAAAGCCATCGCGTCGATCAACTTGGACCTCTAAATCAATGATCGCATTCTGTGCCAGCGAGATCGTTGGTTGCTTCACGGACACCGCGAACGGAGCTTCCTGCACGACGGCCAGCGCGCAACGCCGGACGCGATTAAACACCACGTCGTTGCCTCCACGCCGCTGCGTCGACGGGACATTGTGCACGTAACTGCCGGTGAAGTCCGCATCCGGCTCGGTGGGCTCGAGTGAAAAATCAATCAGGCCTGACCAAGGCTTGGCATCTTTTGTTGCCGTCAGCACGCCCTGCGTCAACATCTGCCCTGGCTCTAAGGGCGGACAGGAAAAACTGACTCCCTGGGGCAAGCCATGGGCAACCAGACGCATGCCGCCGCGATAGCGATTACCCGTCGCGTACTTGATCGCAAACGGATGCTCGATCGTGTTCCCACGCGGAACCACCAATCGATCGCGTTTGTTTGGCGCCTCGCGATAGTCCGTTGGAAAGTGCACCAAGGCTCGATCGGTTAAGGGCTGAAACTCAATGCGATACACATAATCAGGGCCATACAAACGCTGCGAATCATGAATCCCAACAAGGTATTCACCGTCCACATCAGGCTCAAAGACCGCGATCGGATCCATGCGATCCTGAATGATCCAGACTTTATCGTTACCGTACCAATCATGGTCGACCCACGATGAGTCATCGGCAGTGATGTTGATTCGGCTGTTCACTCCCGGCGCCGGGATGATCCGCAATTTGGCATCCAGCGAAGATCCCAGCGTGGCCGCGTAGGTGCGAACTCGATAGCGTTTGCCTTTCTCGGCTCGAAAACGAAACCAATCGGTTTTGCCTTCGTCCAGAATTTGCCCATTGAATGCGATCGGCAAGTCACCGTCAAAGCGCTGTGCCGTTTCAGGGGTAAAGTGAGCCTGGTCGTCTTCGAGCACATCACCAAAGGAAGCCAACTTGACCTGATTGGCTACGACACTCCTGCCAGTGCGATGCTCCAGGATTGCTTTTTCGAAGGCGCCAGGCTTAGCTGGCAACTTGATTTCTAGAGGAATGTCCCCGCTGATGTCCCCGATTCCCACCGCCGACAACACGGTCCCCGCTTGTCCGCCAAGCGGGTAAGTGATCATTGGACGAGGTGCATCACTAAAGTGAGCAACATAGTGCCGCAAGATACCTTCAAAGTCCATGCTCTGATGAATGTTGACAAAGTACTTCCCGGCTCGCTCGACCGTGATGTTTAAAATCGGATCCATGCCCATCAGGGAACTGTCATCCACGGCCGCGATTCGCTTGCCATCGGAGTCATACACGGTGATCGCAATGTCACTCATGGCCCGAAAATGTTGATAGCCCAAACAGGAGGACCAAACCTCGACCGTCAACCGCTGCCCTTGATTCAAGTCAACGGCATAGAAGTCATGATCCATGGTGCTGTTCTTAGGATGGTATCCGTAAACACTGTTTCCCAGCGCAATCTGCTGGGCGGTTTCAATGGAACCGTTGGATGACGTGGCCGAGTCGTGCCCAAGATGCTGCTCGGCGACACATGGAAACGGCGTCACCCAAAAGGAAACCATTTCGGACAAGGCATCGCTGGTGCGCACCCGCAAGAAGTGCTCGCCCAAGGGGCAGTCACCGGCAATCTTCAATGTCAACCAAGCCGCCGTTCCCTCCGGCGCGTCAATCGGCATCTGGTGGATGTCATCGGGAACCAGGGCCGCTGGCTCGAATCCAACAAAAGTGATGCCAGAGCGGTAGAACAGCACCTCCTGTATTTCCTGAAGCCTGGCGCCTTGCAGCAAGAGCTTGACCTCGCTGCCTGTTTGGCCGACCTGTGGAGACAGTCGCGCTGCAATCGGACAGCGATAAGGAAAAATACAAAACTCAGGTCGTTCCTGAGCGCTGCAAGAGCGTGACCGATCCAAGACGCACACGCTCACCAGGACCGTGATGATCACAGCCGACCGAATTGCCGCACAAATGGCTTGCTGGAGTGAAGATGGAAGTTTCATTGAAATGGTGAAGCGGAAGGTCAATGGCAGCGAGCAGAAAGAAACAAACAGCCAGCTGAGGATCAAGCCACGATCGCGTCAATGGGTTTGCCGCCGTCAATGATTTCGATCGGACGTTTCCCTGCTGTCATCAGCTCTTTGTCCGAATTGATCCCGATCTGGCGATAGATGGTTGCGTGCAGGTCCGCCAGTGGAACCGCATCACGGGCTGGATCGGTGGACGTTGCATCACTGTCCCCGTAGATCATGCCGCGTTTGAGCCCGCCGCCTGCCATCGCGATGGAAAACACACGCGACCAGTGATCCCGGCCAGCGACTTGATTGATTTTAGGGGTCCGGCCAAACTCAGACGCAACCCAGACCAAGGTGCTGTCCAGTAAACCGCGTTCATCAAGATCATTGATCAGAGCTGCAAAGGCGTGATCGAAAGCTGGCATCTGCTGCTCAAAACTCGTTTGCAGCGCCGAATGATCGTCCCACTGACCATAACGCAAGGTGACAAAGCGAGCGCCGGCTTCAACCAATCGCCGAGCCAACAACATCCGCAGAGCGGCCTGAGAACCAGAGCCACGATAGAATTGATCTTTGCCGTAACGCTGTTTGATTTGCTCCGGTTCCTTGGACAAGTCAAACGCGTCACGAACCGACTGAGACGTCATCATGCGATACGCGCGTTGATAGTACGCATCCATGGTGTCCAGCGGAGATGCGTTGGATTCCAAAGCACGAAACTGGGCGTTGATCGCATCACGCATGCGCTTGCGCGACTCAAAGGCATCCATCGTCACACCGCCTGGCAAACGCAAATCGCGAACTTGAAAACCAGACGAAGCGGGATCAGCCCCCGTCGTAAACGGACCGTATTTGGGACTGAGGTAGCCGGTTTCATCTTTTGAATCACCAATCACCAAGTAGCCCGGCAGTTCGCCACGTGATTGGTATTCGTGATTCACAACGCTGCCAATGGTCGGGTGCTTCAACGCCGGCGTCATCGGGTAACCACGAAACATGTGGTACTGCCCAGCACCATGATCGGGGATCTTGCCCACGACCGAACGCAGGATCGTCAGCTTATCAACTACCTTGGCAGTTTGCGGCATCATCTCGCCGAGCACGATTCCGGAGACGGATGTCTGATTGACACCAAACGGCCCACGGTACTCCAATGGAGATTCTGGCTTTGGATTCCAACTTTCCTGAGCCGAGACGGCACCGGGCAGTATGATCTGGATCACGCTCTTGGCAGGGCCGTCGACAGAGTCGTACCATTTTTGATCGCCCCGTACGCCTTGGGCGCGAAACAGATCCGCCAACGTTAACCCGCCCAGTGCCAACGAACCGACGCGCAGAACATCGCGACGATGGGCACGAACATCGCGACGATGGGCACGAACTGAACTGGGAAACCCTTGATTGGATTGATTCGATGCTGAATTCATACGCCGATATGTGTGATAGAACGTCAAACAAAGATTGACTAACGCAATCAAAGTCATGATCGCAAACGATGCCTGTCCCTACAACAACGCTCCGCAGCCCACGCTGTTCCCAAACAATTGTAGTTCGCCCGATTCGCTGGGGGGCTAGCCGCACTGGAAACCAAGACTGCGAACCGCGATTACTGGCAAGACCAGCCGAAATGCGTACAATGCAACGGCGGTGCGCACAAGCCGCTACGGTTATTCTAGCCCTGCTCGCTCCAATCCCACTCAAGGTGCAAATCGTTGCAACGACAAAACCGATACGCCACACTGTTGGCGATACTGCTGCTGATCGCTTGCTCCAGTCGATTGGCACTCGGACAATCTAGCGACGGCCCCTCCGGTGACATGCGAACCTGGACCAGTGCGGACGGCAACTTTACGCTGAAGGCCGAAGTGATCAGCCAAGCCCGTGGCAGTGTCGTCTTAGAAAAAGAAGGCGGCCAGCGCGTCACAGTGGAAACCAAGAAACTGAGTGCTGCTGACCGCAGTTTCCTGGCAAAACTCGCTCGGGCAAGCAGCAAGAAGAAGAAACAGAAAACCACGCCACCGCCAGAGGACCCAACCAAGATCAAGATTGTCGAGATGGATATTGACGGGGCAACCATTGTCCCCAATCTCCAGTGGTCAGCCAACGGCCAGGAAGTGCTCGCTTTGGACCAGAGCGGACACCTCCACAAGCTATCCGTACTCGACGGTCGCTCACTGGATTCGCTTGACCTAGGCGGACAAGGAAGTTGGCTTTCACGCTGCAGTTTGGGATTGGTGGCTGCCCTGAAGTCAACGCAAGAGTTTTGTGTGGTTGATCCGGAGTCGATGGAAATCAAACATCGACATGAGGCGTCTGGGATCAACAAGGTCGCCGGCGAGCCTTCTTCAGCAGTCGTGTTTGTGACCGACGGCGGTGGCCGAGACATCTATGCCGTGGATGCTCGCAACGGAAAAGTGACAGGGCGAGTGAATGCAGCCCCCTTTCACAATGCCCCCAAAGCCTGGGACGGCATTCGAGTCAACGCGCATCCATCGGCCTCGGGGATTTCGCAGTTTCAATTGATTGCTGCGGTCCCGGGTGGCAAGTATGTCCTGGCCGCCGACCGCAGTGGCATCTATAAGTTCGCGGTGAGTCGCCGAGGGCTCAGCATTCAAGAGGTGGGCCCATCGATTGCTTCCAATCCGCGCCGACTGGAAATCAGCCCTGATGGCAGATTTGTCGCCTTGCCATCGGGGGGCGGCAATCGCTCGCTGGCCGAGCATCCCGATGTCGGCTACGGAACCTATGTCTACAGCGTGGAAAATTTGCAGAAACCTGTGGTCGGCATGACTACTGGAAACTCCCCCCGCTGCCTGGCGATCGACCCAGCAACCGGTTGGTTTTATGCACAGAACTACGATCATCACCTGGTCGTCGTCAACGACCGAGGTGTAAAAGTTGCCCAGCATCGACTCGACAACCAGAAGGATTCGACCCGACACATCTTGGCACATCCCGACGGCAATCAGCTTTGTGTGCTGACGGATAAGAAACTGTATTACGTCCGCTTTGAAAGTCGTTACGATTGACTTGGCTAACCAAAGGCCGTCTCGCATGGCTACCGCGATCCCCCCAAACCAATGAGCCGAATACGGCGCTGGCAATCAGCCGAGTTCGCCCGACCGCTGCAATTTTACGCAAATCAGCGGCGTTCCCCAGAGTTCCGTGCACAAAGCGACTGTTGAGGCTACCGCTGACGACCGGCTTGTGGTATGGTCCGGGGCTACAAATTGCGACTCACACCAAACTTTTGTCTCCTAGGACGAAATCATGGCCAAGCCACAACACAAATTGAAAAAAGCAAACCACGGCCGTCGCCCGGCCAGCGCTAAAGCACGCAAAGCAAAACGCAAGAAGATCAAGACCTGATCACTCCCCAGTTTAGAGCTGCAATATTCATTCAGAGGCGGTGACGGTGCCGAAAACTGACTTCCTGATCGACGCTCCTTTGTTTAGCCATGACCAGCCGGTTGCGGATCTGGATTTGATTCGCCAGTTCAATCCGCAGCGTCATGAGATGGAGCACCTGACGGCTATCCTCTATGAGGACCCCGACACACTGCGCTGCGCTGGCTACAAAGAAGTCCGGCACGACGAATTCTGGTGTCGTGGTCACATGCCGGGGATGCCTGTCATGCCTGGCGTGATTCAACTCGAAGCAGTCGCTCAGCTGTCCAGCTATTTTGCCCAGAAATACGATCTCCTGGGCGCCGAGATGGTTGGATTTGGCGGAGTCGACGCCACTCGATTTCGAGATGTCGTTGTCCCCGGGGATCGCTTTGTGATCCTGATCAAATTGACCCGAGCTCGACGAAACCGCATGATCGTCGCGGACTTCCAGGGCGTGGTCAACGAAAAAGTCGTCTGCGATGGCACCATTCGTGGCATCCCCTTGCCAACTCAGGCCGTCAAAGACCATCTCGCAAAACGATCTGCAGAAGCGTCCAACGCGTAGCCGGCGGGGAAGGCCTCTTGCCTGAGCACCAAACTTGAGATTCGCCTCTCAAGGCCGGCCACTGCGGTGACTCACTGGCTCTCCCACACAGCTGCGAATGACATCGCTTTGCTCATGGATCATTTATTCCCCAGCACCGGCCGCTTGGCTGCCATCGACTATGGCACCGTCCGCATTGGGATTGCAATTTGCGATCCCGATCGCATTCTGGCCAGCCCACTGGAAATCTACCAAGTGGGCCAAACCGCTCGCGATGAAAAGTACTTCAAGCAGCTTGCCAAACAAGAACGCCTGGTGGGCTTTGTGGTCGGACTGCCGATCCACTGCGACGGCAAAGAAAGCGATAAGAGTCGCGAAAGTCGGCGATTCGCTCGCTGGCTGCATCAGCAGACTGAATTGCCGGTGCGAATGTTTGACGAACGATTCACGACCTCTGCCGCGAAAGAACGACTGCGAAGCCAGTCGCTGACTCGGCAGAAAAAAAAGAAGCAGCTTGACGCGGTGGCTGCACTCGTCTTGCTGGAGACGTTCCTGGAATCGTCTCGCTACCACGATGGCGAAGTCGGCCACGCCATCGATCAGCTAACGGGCGACCAAGAAGGCCTCGATCGCTAGACCCACACGCGGGCGGGGCCATTGCTGCTTCGCCAGCATCAGTCGGGTCATCTCACCCCAAGCCAATGCCTACTCGGGATCGATATGACTCCGGGCTCCGCTTTAGGCAGCACCCGCAAACAAAGCTTCCATCAGATGATGGAATCGCTCGCCTGCTTCGATGCGACGCTCACGGCGGTCAGCTGCTGTCCAAGTTGATTTGATGCTATCAACTCGACGCTGGATTTCAGCATCGGACAATTGAATGTTCACGACAGCTTCGTGCTGCGTCAACGATTGCGTTTCGACTTCTTTGATTTCAAGTGTTGCAGTTGTCATAGTCAATCCTTCGTAGTGCGAGACATCCGGCTAAATGTCGGCAGGAACCATTCCTACTTTCATAATGGAGTTCCATGCCATGAAACCGCCATCCTCTATGAATCAGGACCAATGCATAAGGCGGACCAATTAAGAGCTTTGAGCGTTTAAAAAGCCAGAAAGTTCGTTTTTTCTTGTTCTAAGCGATTGTTTTCAGAGGAATCGTAGAAATCCGTCAAGCGGCTCGACACCCACCGAGCGATTTTTGCGGTCAGCAACCTAGGCTTCAGGGAACGTTTTTTCAAAGTCTTGAAAATTCTTCCACTGCCTTTCTGGCAAGACCATCACGGTCAAGGCTTCAATCTGGGTGGTTCCGCAAAGTGTTTCCACCAACGCCCTCACTTTCTCCAATTCGCCTCGTCCTCGCAGTTCCACATACTGAACCTGACCGGCGAAATCATAGATCGTGCCAACAATTTGGTGCTGCTTGCTTGCCCAAGCGATGGAGCCATCGGGTTCGCTGTAGGCGTTTGGGAACGCAGCGTCAAAGCGCTGCATCATTTGATCGAAACTGGCAGGCAGAGGCGGCGCGGGGCCGGCGAGCTGAGCGGTATCTTGGACAGGGCCATAGAGATGGAAGTGAAATTGATCGTAAGGCATGGTGACGAATCGGAGGGAGATTGGAGCGAGCGAAGGAAGAACCGCGATTTGTTAGCAGACCAAACCGCAAGCAGTTCGAAAAGGTCCGCCATGCGTTTGGCAACCTGTTGGCAGGGAATCATTCTCCAGCACCCAACCGACTTGCTGATCCAAGGCGGTGCCGAACGCCGTAGGTGTTCCATACTCACAGCCCAGGGTCGCGAAGCGCACCCTGGGTAAGCGTGGCGTTCAATCTGCCGAACGCCGTAGGTGTTCTACACTCGTCGCCGGGCGAACCAAGGCGAACACGGCAACCTACGATTTCTGGTGCGTGCAAGCACGGCAACCTACGTTGCTCACTCGAAAAAACCGGGTCTAACGGCCGGCGGCTGATGAAAACGCATCAGCCGTTTTGGCGTTCGCCACCCTTCAATGCGACCAGCCCGCAAACTCCACCCAACCGACCAGGTCACCGGTAAATGATACATCGCGAAGGCCATGGGGAACTTCTTTGATCTCTCGACGCAATTTCTAGCGCCTCGATTTGCTTGTTGCTAACGAGCGGGAAGATTTTTATCCCCTCCCATTTAATTCGCTCACGGATTGATGCAATGACCAAACATCGAAGGAACGCCACGCTAATCAGCTTCACCGTTAAATTAGCGATTCTCGGGACTGCACCAGCAGTCTTCGCCGACTCACCTCAACTCAACCCGCCAGCAAGGCATCACGCATATGTGTCCGATGAAGGACAGACCTTCGTCGGCGACGCGTGGCTGTTTGCAACGCCAGCTCCTCCGGAATTCCAAGTGGCTGTTAAGCCGGTTTGGGAATCCAGTCGCACCGCATCGGACTCCGCTGACCAAAGTTCATCGGCTTTGCCACTCCCCCGGGCCTTTCCTCGTCTTCCGATGTCACTGGCCAGCACTGTGACTCGCTACGGCAATGACTTTCACACCTACAGTGCCGCCCCCGTGCTGGACCCGACACAACAGGCCCTGATCTTGGACGGCCCAATCTTTGCAGCCGAACAGCCGCGCGCGATTCACACGCCTAGCGGTCCGGCCAAGTCGAAGCCCAAAAAGCCGACCTTCAACAACCCTTTTCGGGGACGCGGCCTGTTTGGCAACTAAAACGAACGCCAAATCAGTTGCAAGCGACCTGAAAGCGGCTTCCGATCCGCCGCTTCTCCCTGCTAGCCAATGTTTTCGATGGTTTGCAAGCCATCAGGAGCGTAAATCGTGCGTCCGCCGTCAACGGGCAAGCAAACTCCGTTGATGAAGGTGTTTTCGCACAGCATTCTGGTGGCATGTGCGACATGCTCGGCAGTCCCAACATTGCCGCCCAACGTGCTTTCACACAGCCGCTGACGCTGATGATCTGAAACGTCTTGGGGCAACATCACCGGCCCGGGTTTGACACAGTTGACGCGAATCTTCTGATTCCACTGAGCAAACTCAACGGCCAATGAGCGGGTCATCATGTCGACGCCTGCTTTACTGGGGAAATATGCGGCGTGATCTAAATACGGCCTGACGGTCGCCCAGTCACCTAAATTGACGATCGCCCCACCGCAGTCTTGGGCAGCCATCACCTTGGCAGCTGCCCGAGCACACATGAAGGGAGCAATCGTGTTGATGTCAAAGTAACGCTGCAGATCAGAAGCATTGACCTCGTTGATCTTTTGCGGCGACCAAATGGCAGCACTATTGACCAAGATATCCAGGCGTCCAAAGTGATCGACGACCTGCCTGACCAAAGACTCTGGCACTCCCTCTTCTTGCAGCGCTCCCTGCACGGCAATTGCCTGAACCGCCCCTTGAGCGACGATCTGATCAGCCAACTCTTGGGCCTCCGCTGCGCTGCTGTTCGCGTGCACGGCGACATGACACCCATGAGCGGCGAATTCGCGAATCACCGCTCGCCCCACGCGAGCCGCTCCACTGCCGGTGACAAAGACCACCGGATGATCCGTCTCGAAAATGCTTTGCAAAAGCGAACCAGTTGAGTGCTCTGACATCTCGCTACCAAGAAAGTTAAAGGCGGGAGTTTGCCACAATGCGAATGGCAAGCCTACTTTAGAATCAAATCAGCGAGCGTGTCGATCCCAACGCGCCGATCATCATTCAAGAGGAACTAGAGGAACTTGGACAATGGCCCACCGGCAGCTGCACGGGCATCAACCTTCGCGGTGACCTCTGGATCTTCGACCAATGGTGGTGCCTGCCAAGGCTTGTAACGCGCGTCAATGACAAGCGACCCTTGGCAGCCCCAGTGTTTGTCCACGACCTGGGCGCCCACACCATCGACGTCACCAGCTGGATCGCTGCGAGTGAATGTCGCCCACAGCCAATTCGGAACACTTTCAGCGGCAAACTGACTATCATCCACCAAGGTCACCAGGGGAAACGCGTTGATCGGATGATCGGTCGACAACTGGTCACAGAACGCTCGCAACGAGGCTCGAATCTGCTGGCGAACTTCGTGGCTAACCGGCTCGGGAGTTGACTCCCAAACCTGCTGTGAAAGGCGAGGTGCTTGCACTGCCAGAACTCCAGGAAATACCACTCGCGGCTGGCTAAACCCGTCCGGCAGCGTCAAACCTGCAGGCAACTCCGTTGGCAAGTCTCGCAGCTTTTTCTCAGCGGCCGCGACCACCACTTTAGAGCCTCGATTGAACCCCGTCCCCGAATAATCCAGGGTATCAATCGTCGTCTGCGTGTGAAAATGCAAATCCCTTCGCCAGTCAACGCGCTGGAGCGCATAGCGCAAAAACGGATCCAGTTCGTGAATGTCCAGTCGATTCTGAGGATCATCCACGATGAACAAGTACTTTGCCAGCGATAACTGTCCGTTGCCCAGGATCGCATTGGCCTGGGTCAGCAACTCCTGCGGAGCGACTTCGTTTCGATACGGCATGTAGCGTTCGCTACCGATTGCTAATAGCAGCGGATGCACACCGGCTGCATCGACAGCGTGAACGGCTTTGACGCCTGGGATCACTGTGGGAATGATGGGATCGGTCAATTCATGAATCAACTGCCCAAACGTTGTGTCTTCTTGGGGAGGTCGGCCGACGACCGTGAATGGCCAAATCGCTCCATCACGATAAAGCACTTTGTCCACTTTCAGCGTGGGGAACGGATGCTGCAAACTGTAGTATCCAAGGTGATCACCAAAGGGTCCTTCAGGTTTATTGACGCTTGGATCAATGGAACCGACGATGGCAAAATCGGCATCAGCGTAGACCGCTGCATGCGGACCGATTCCTAACCGATTGCCGTTGATCATCGGCACTCGGCGGCCGGACAAAGCACCTGCAAAGGTCAGTTCGGTCAAGCCTTCGGGCAACGGCATCACAGCCGAAAGCGTCATGGCGGGAGAGCCACCAACGGTGATCGCGACTCGCAAAGGTTGTTGCTGTTTGAGCGCGGCTTTGTGATGCACACCGATGCCACGGTGAATCTGGTAGTGCAATCCAACTTCGTCGCCTTGATAATCGTTGCCGGAAAGCTGCACGCGGTACATGCCCAAGTTGACCTTCATCAGATTCCCAGCATGATCCGGATCATCGCTCAGCACCTGAGGCAGCGTGACAAAGGGCCCACCATCTCGAGGCCACGACGTCAGCGCGGGCAGATCGGCGACCTGACAGGTGTTTGCAGAAACAGCGCCACGACGCACTGATTTTGGCAACATGTGCAGCGCGGCAAAGGGCACACCGGCATAGCGGAAGGGCCGTTTGGGCAGGGCCGTGGGATCAATTTTCAGCTCGATCAAGCGGCGCACGGACTCCAAGGTGTCGCGAAACAGGTAACGAGCTTGATCCAGGGAACCAAACAGGTTCGAAACCATTGGAAATTGACTGCCAATCGGATTGGTGAACAGCAGCGCTGGCCCGCCGTTGGCGTAAACCCGGCGCTGAATTTCTGCCATTTCCAGCTTGGGATCGACCGGATCAGAGACTTCGATCAAGAATCCGCCGCTTCGAAGGTCCCGCACGACGTCGGAGGTGCTGCGATGTTTCATTCTGGTCGGTAAACTACAAAGATGCTGTAAAATGGTGTGACGAAGCAGATGCTCGGAGCGGTGAATTGCTTGTCAATCGCTCGCCCACTTGCCTCGGCCGCGTCAAAACGGAACACTGAATGTGCACCGCGTTGGAAAATTCTATCCTTTTAGCCTTAGTCTGTTGGCATTGATCCATGACGGAAACCCCCTCTCAGTCTCAGCGGAAATCCATCCTCTCACAACTGCCCCACCCGCAATTTTCTGCAATCGACAACCCGATCCAGCAGTCCTGTGACGTGATCATCGTGGGCGTTCCCAGTGAGGGTCCCCTGTCGGCAACCGCAACGGCCCTGGATCAAACGCTCGGTGGAGCCATTGGCGGTCTGAGGGACCAGAACCTGGCCCCCGAAGACACAAACGATTCGATGCTGATTCCGGGTCCGGCAGTCAGCAACGCCGATGGCTCGGGAGCAAAGCTCGTGCTGCTGATTGGCATGGGAAAAAACGAGGATCACACACGGCAGTCTGCCTTCCGTGTCGCCAGCACAGCGCTTCGGGAACTGAACAGCAAAGAACGCTCCTCGGTGATCGTTGCGTTAGGCGAAGACATCGACGCGGCACACCACGACGCTCTTGTTGCCGGTGTCCTGTACGCACACGAAGGGCAAGGCCTGTATCGTTCCAAACCGACGATCCATGTGCCCAACAGCATTGCCTTCTCGGGCATTGCTCAAGCGGCAATTGATCGGGGACAGGTCATCGGCGATTCGACCAACCTGGCCAAGCGTTTGATCAACGAACCGGCCGCGGAAATCTATCCCGAATCCTTTGCACAAGTCACTGAAACCATGTGCAGCGAAGTCGGGCTGAGCTGTGAAGTTTGGGATGAAGAACGTTTAGCACATGAAAACTGCAACGCGATCCTTGCCGTTGGGGCGGGCAGTGATCGACCACCGCGTCTTGTCATCATACGTTACGATGGCGGACAACCTGGCGAACAACCCATCGCACTGGTAGGCAAAGGGGTCACCTTTGACAGCGGCGGACTCTCGCTCAAGCCCAGCGACGGCATGATCGACATGAAGTGTGACATGGGAGGCGCAGCCACGGTCGTCGCCACCATGCATGCGTTGGCAAAACTGGGTGTCAAGAAAAATGTGATCGGCCTCTGCGGACTCGCAGAAAACATGGTCAGCGGATCGAGCTACAAACTGGGCGATGTGATCAAAACGCGCAGTGGCAAGACGATCGAAATTTTGAACACGGATGCCGAAGGCCGCGTGGTCTTGGCTGACACACTGAACGTCGCCATTGAACATCAACCGGTCAAGATGCTTGACCTGGCAACGCTCACCGGCGCCTGCATGGTCGCTTTAGGCATTGAAGTCGCCGGTGCAATGACCAATGATCAATTGATCTGTGACGAAGTTCTGGAAGCAGCCAAGTCCGAAGGCGAACCGCTGTGGCAATTGCCGATGTTCAGCCTCTATAACGACAAAGTAAAAAGCAAAGTCGCGGACATCAAAAACATTGGCGAAGGTCGCTGGGGTGGCGCCATCACAGCAGCGAAGTTCCTGGAAAACTTTGTTGGCGAAACACCCTGGGTCCACTTGGACATCGCTGGCCCTGCCTTTGCCGATAGCCCCAAGCCTTACCGGGACGCAGGTGGCACAGGCACAATGGTCCGCACGCTGATTCGCTGGATTGAAGCCAGCTAGCAGCACCTGTTGCGGGCTCACGGTTCCCGAATCCAACTCGCTAGCGGTCGACTAACAAGACTCGAAGCGATGCCACTGATAACCGGCCGGCAAGTCCGGCCCAGCAGCGAATTCCAAGTGAACAATGCGGCGATGCCGGCGTGTTTGCGGATCAGACGCTGCACTGGAGTGTTGAATCAGCGGTCGCATCGCCAGCACGTCACCTGCCTTGGCATCAATACGAACTCTGGAATCGATGCCCTGCGCCATGCAACCGGTCCACTGATGGGAACCCGGAATGACCTCCAGAGCACCGTTCTGGTGGTCAACATCATCGAGATGCACTCGAAGCGTCAACATCCGCTGGAGCTGTTCATCACTGGCAATCACATGCGGCACGCCTGCTTTGACCGAGGGACGTGAAAAGGGCTCCACACCCTGCTGATGATCTTGCACCGCAATGGCCCGATCCTGATGCCAAGGAAGCGACCAACTGCGATCCGGTGGCTTATCAAAATACAACACTCGGACCAACCCGAAAGCGTCACCAAGTTGTTGACGCAAGAAGTGATTCAATCCTCCAGCCTTCCAGAATTGCAACACCATCGGCACAGCGTCGATCAGATTTCTAGCCGCATAGATGTGCCCCGCAGCACTGCGGGCACTGGCCGCCTGACCTGCACTGGCCGCCTGACCCGCACTGGCCGCCTGACCTGCACTGGCCGCTTGTTCAGCACTGGCTTCGGCTTGCAACGCCTGATCGCACTGCTGAATCAATTCAGCGACCGTCGAACGCTCAACAGCGCCATGCAGCAGCACAAATCCGTGCTGCCGCAGTCGATCAGCTTGAGTCCATGAATCTGCCATCAGTCCGTAAAAGGCGACGCTTCAAAAGGCACTGAATCCTGCAGACGTGGATCACCGGTGCGGCGCATTTCGTCAAACAAGCGTTGGCGAAGCTGGTCACGAATTCCAGTCCAGTTGGGATCCTGTGCAAGGTTTTTCATGCAGTGTGGATCGTCAACGATATCATACAATTCGTACATCGGCCGTCGACCGACAGCAATGTCGAACGCATCCGGCACTGCGTCACGGTTGGTGACAATGTACGCCTTGGTTGGGCTGGCATCCAAGTCACCGAATGCGGCAAAGGTATTCTCGCGCAAACGCTCGTACTCAGGAAAGGCAGCATCCGACTTGCGACCATAACCGACCGCATCGCCCATGGGCCATCGATCGGGCTGAAAATTGACAATCAGCAGATGGCGATCGGTTCGAATCGCTCGTTGTGGATAAGGCAGGTTATCAGCGCGTGCTTTGGCGACATGCCGTTCACGACCGGTGAAGACGGCATCGCGTGAGGGATCAACTTGACCGTCCTGATCACTGGTGAAGAGAGGTGATAACGACTTGGCCGTCATTTGCTCAGGGATTTCAACTCCCGCCAGCTGTAAAAACGTTGGCGCCAGGTCGGGCAAGGAAACAAAATCATCGATGACCCGTCCCGGCTTGTTGATTCCCTTTGGCCAACTGATCGCCATGGGAACACTTGTCCCCAGGTCGTACAAATTGCACTTCCCACGCGGCATTCCGGGTATCCCATGATCTCCGCTGACGACCAGGATCGTGTTGTCCAATTCTCCGATGCGTTTCAGTTCCTCGATGATCACGCCCAGCGCTGCATCAAAGGCCTGTGCTTCGCCCAGATAGTCGGCGAAGTCCTCGCGGACAACGTGCACGTCTGGAAAATACGGCGGCAGCTTGCCCTTTAAATCATCGGGGTCAATTCCCCAGATCGCTTTGCCGCTGCCCGCAATCCATTTTCGATGGCAGTTGGTGGGACCAAACCAATAACAGAATGGCTGTTGACCATCGGCTTTGCTGTCATCATCGGCATCCAAAAAGGACCGCACGTTGCCTCGCACTTCTTGCAACAAATTGTCCTTACCGGCCTGCAGGTCTTTGGAACGCATTACATTTTGAGAAAAACCATTGAACTTGCTGCCTGCTGTGGTGAATTGGCAGCGTTTCCCTCCGTGCGGAGCATTGGCTGGTTTACCGGGAGACCAGACTTTATAGGTATGCCCAATCCGGTAACCAGACTTTTCTAAAAGCAGCGGATACGCAGGATTGGAAAAGTCCCAAACGGCCCCCTGCAGAATGGACGCTCGTCCACAGCGCCAGAAGTGCTGGCCGGAGAGCAATGAACTCCGACAAGGAGTACAGGATGGCGCACTCACGTAAGCTCGATTAAACAGCAAACCGTTTTTGGCGACCGCATCAAAGTGAGGTGTCTTGACCACATCGCATAAAGCACTGCCATCGCTGGCGGCGTAGACACTTGCATACTTTCCCCAATCGTCGGCAAACGCCATGACGATATTAGGTCGCTTATCCGACGTGAGTTCCTGCCCTTGTGCGACGGTCCCCCGCATACAGATCGGCAGGATCAGCATCAAACAAAACAGCCAGGTCATCTCACCTGCACGAATCGACAACTTCATCATCAAGGGTACTCGAATCAAATAAGGGAAGCCAAGTAAGCCATAAGGCAAGGCATTGCCAATGCTGTTTCGGCCTAACGACCGAAACGTTCATCGCTGAAGGGTGTTTGATCACTGGACGATTTTCGATCTGGCAGGACTAAATTGAACGTTTGGGATTCGGTCGCGGGAAACCGAAACAGACTTGACCCATGACGTATTGTTTCACCCGGCGAGCAATTCCCGCCGCTCTGCCTAACAACCCACAACCAGGATATTTTCGATCCGCGCGCAATGCAATAAGTCATAAGCTATTGATAGTTCATCTGACCAATTGACGTTCGTCGATGCTGCAAAACAACGCATCGGATCTGATAAAGATTCAATCGCTAACCAGCAGCGCATCGTCAACCGACGGGGGGTAGGAAACGCGTCAGAAAATGCTTGCGGGGGGCCAGCCGCAAGCTGGACAAAAACGCTGGACTGAGCTGATAACACCATTGGCGAAAGACCAGCGACCGAACTGATAACGGGTAACGATCCTATGGAGCCCAACGGTGTCGTGCGATCACAGACGCACCCCCGTTCCGCTGTTACCCAACCTTAAGACCCAGAGACCTTCAACATGCCTTGGACAACTCAAAGTGGAACTCGCTCCCTGCTGGGACCGGAAGCGGACCTTGTTCGCGGTGCGATTGGCACCATGGTTGATTCACATGTGGATCAAATTCGCGACGACCGCTACGAGTGGCAGTATGGCGTGCCATGGTTCGACCAATGGGATCCCGGTCAACGACTCTGGCTGCTGGACCATGTGACTCGAGCGTTACTCGGGCACCATATGATTGCCTCGCCAGCGGCAATGTTCGACTCCGCTGTCGATGCTATCTTTTGTGAAATCCTGGATCTGATTCGCATTGAGATTAGCGACGATCAATATGATGATCAGTTCTATGAAATGATCGATGGGGCGGATTACCAAGCCGGTGGCACGTTGTCGCGCCAACAAACTCCCACACGCTCTTGGCGACAAGGGGTCATCAATGCGTTGGCAACACAGCAAGGGAGCCGTCCAAATATCGATGCCAGCGACTGCGATCTCAATCGCTGGATTGAACGCGTGACCTGGATTGCGGACGAAGTCATCGGCATTCGACATTACCAAAAAGCCGAAGCGTTTCGAGATGTCGACTATTCGATCTTGCAACGCTTCCTGCGTGACCGGGCACTGCCGGAGGACTACCTCGAACGCATTCCACCACTGCCCCGCCCCGACGAAGTCCAACACGCTGTCGATCGCATTCAAGGCTATGTGTTTTCAGTCTAAAGCGATTCGTGCGTGCGTGGCCAAGGGTCAAACCGTTGGCCAGCGGACTGCTGGCGCTGCTCCTGTGACAGGATGCGTGTTGCGAAGAAACCGCCGCTAATTCATTCGGCGTTGTAGAACCAAGATTGCGCAGCCGCCCAAGAGCATGCCTCCCGATTCAACGGCCGTCCACCAGAGCGGCATCCCAGCAATCACGTCGATCAAGGTTCGGGCGACACCGAAGGCAATCACGAACACCCCCAAAGGCCGCACCTGAGCGGCCCAGCTTACAGGACCGGGTTGAGAAAACTGGCGGCAGAACCACAGCAATGCCACTCCAACAAACCCGTACATCAGCGACAAATGGCGGGCAAGATAATACACCAGAGGCGTTGGCGGAAACTCACCTAGCCCGAGTTCCTCCGTGGCCTCAACAAACCACTTCGCCGGCATCAGCGCCGCCCCCAAGGCCAACACGGTGAACCAGCCAGTCACACGCAGGAATCGAATCAGCATGGGCTTGGGCACCGGCACAGAGCCCGAATCGACGTCGGAGTCAAAACCAGCCGCGACGGGGGAATCAGGCGATGCTTGGTCCATTTTAACTCCATGTCTCTTGCGCGATACCAACATTGACTTGTCACCGGCGAACACTGCGAAGGCCAGAACAGCTCGCACTGAGCCGATCATTTGCTCCGCCTGACAAGCAATTCACAATCTCAGAACAAGCCCTTCGTCGCTGCCGACCGCAACTGCGGCAGACAAAAACCAACCCTCTGGAAAACCAGACTTCGCAACGGCGTCCGATCCGGTCATAATTGCCACATGAATTCGGCACCCCAACCCGCTGCGAATCGCGACGATTCTTCTAACCGCTCGAGTATACCCTCCGCTCGGAGCGCTAAACTAGCGGACGGCCAGGAAAACACCTCTGGCAACCGCCGCCAAGGGCCAGAACTTCTTGCGCCGGCTGGAAATTGGGACTGTGCAACCGCAGCGATCGAGAACGGCGCTGACGCGATCTACTTTGGCTTGGACTGCGGCTTCAATGCCAGGCATCGTGCGGCCAACTTTCATATCGAGCAACTCGATGAATTGATGCAGTTGCTGCGGCAACGTGGCGTGCGTGGCTACACCACCATGAACACACTGGTCTTTCCCAGTGAGTTGCCTCGATTGGTGCCGCTGATTGAACAGATTGCCACCGCTGGGGTGGATGCGGTTTTGGTGCAAGACTTTGGCGTCGCGAAATTGATTCGCACGATCTGTCCGGAACTTGAAATTCATGCCAGCACGCAGATGAGTCTGACCAGCGCTGAAACCGTTGCCATGGCGATGGAACTTGGGCTGTCCCGCGCCGTCCTGGCTCGGGAACTCTCTGTCAAAGAAATCACGTCCATCGCAGCCAAGACTGAACTGCCTTTGGAAGTGTTCATCCATGGTGCCTTGTGTGTCGCCTACAGTGGCCAGTGCCTGACCAGTGAGTCATTGGGTGGCCGCAGTGCGAATCGCGGTCAATGTGCGCAGGCCTGTCGCCTTCCCTACGAACTGGTTTGCGATGGCCAGGACGTTGACCTTGGCGACGTGCGTTACCTGCTAAGCCCACAGGATCTGGCCGGTTACGACGCCATCGTCGCTCTGATGCAAGCCGGCATCGCTTCACTGAAGATCGAAGGTCGACTCAAGACACCGGAGTACGTCGCCAACTTAACGCGACACTACCGTTGCTTCATCGACCAAGCCGTCCGCGATGGACAGATCACAGTCAGTGAACAGGACAAGGTCGAAATGGAGCTGTCGTTTTCGCGCGGCTTTACTCCCGGCTGGTTAGAAGGCAATGATCACAAGCGACTGGTCCCCGGAAAGCACAGCGCGAAACGCGGCGTGCTGCTGGGGCAGATCGAACAGCTTGGCTCGGAAAGTGTTCTGCTAACTCCCAGTACCGCTCTGGCGCTGGGAGACGGCATTGGAATCGAATCGACGGAAACAGGCGGCAGCGAACAAGCCATGCAAGGTGGACGCATCTATTCGATCGCGGATGCCAATGGCAACAAGTTAAAACAGATTAGCGCCGGAGAACGCGGCTGGATTGGCTTTGGTCGCGGTGAAATTGATTGGGACACCATCATGCCGTCGGCCAGCGTTTTCAAGAACGATGACCCGCAGCTAAACAAGCGACTCAAACGCACCTATCAAGTGGCGGACGCCGTGAGGCGAGTCAACGTCGATTTTCACGTGATCGCCAGCGCTGAACAACCACTGTCGATCACTGCCACCATCGATCAGACCAATCCATTCACCGTCTCCACGCAATCCGACCAGCCACTCCAAGCTGCGCGCAATCGGCCTGTCAGCATCGCCGATCTGAAAGAAAAACTTGGCCGGCTGGGAGCGACTAGCTTTGCGTTGGGCAACGTGACGGCTGAAATCACAGGCAGCCCAATGGTCCCGGCCAGCCTGCTTAATCAGCTGCGCCGGACACTGACTGATCGGCTTAGCAATGCGATCACGCAGCCGCCGGGGCGATCGGTGAACGTTGCTGCTGGCAAACAATTGCTACAACCTCTTGACGAAGCAAACGCCTCTGTCGACTCTGCACCGCAGCTCGCGGCGTTATGCCGGACGCTGCCTCAAGTCCAGGCCGCCGCCAAGGCGGGCGTGGATCTGATCTACACGGACTTCCACGACGTTCGCGAATACGCCCAGGTCAGAGAAGCGATGGGAGATCACCAAACACCCTTTGGCATCGCTTCGATTCGGATTCAAAAGCCCGGTGAGATGGGTTTGCTGCGCGTGCTAAAGCGGCATCAACCAGATTTTGTATTGGCTCGAAACCTGGCCGCGATTGGATTTGCCAACGAGAACGACCTTGGTGTAATCGCTGACTTCTCATTGAATGTAGCGAACCATCGCGCAGCGCAATGGATTCGTTCGTTGGGCGTCCAGCGTGTCACCGCGTCGTACGATTTGAACGGAGATCAACTGGGCGATCTGATTCAATCCGTCCCCAGCGATTGGATGGAGATCGTTCTGCACCAACACATTCCGATGTTCCATATGGAGCACTGTGTATTCTGCTCGGTGCTTTCCCCTGGGACCGACAAGACCAATTGCGGACGGCCCTGTGATCGCCACGAAGTGCATCTACGAGATCGCGTGGGAGCGCAGCATGCCTTGCAAGCCGACGTTGCCTGCCGCAACACCTTGTATAATGCCACTCCACAAAGCGGCGCCGAGAGCGCTGCAGGCCTGATCAGCGATGGCGTTCGTTGGTTCCGAATCGAGTTTTTGGAAGACAGCCCGGAACAAGTTGGCAAGACTGTCGGCCTGTACCGAGACTTGCTGCGTGGCAAAACCTCCGCGTCCAATGTTTGGAAGTCCTTGCATGCTTTAAATCGTGTCGGAGTCACTCGCGGGACGATGGAAACCAAGCGTAACCCGCTGGCCGTGATTTGATCAGGCAAATGGCTGTGAGAAACAGCCCAACCGCATCGCGTCCCCGTTAATGACAACGGCGTGCTGCTGTCCGAATGTACCTTCATCCTCACGATGGACCTGCCTTGATGACGACGACCAACCGCGCTAACGATGCCAGTGGCGGGACGAAGCTGACGATAAACCGTTTGATTTTCGCCGGCGTGCGTTACTACCGACAAACGTCGCTTTCGGTAGCACTGGGTGTGGCGATCGCCACCTCGGTCATCGTGGGTGCCTTGCTCGTCGGCGACTCCATGCGTGGCAGCCTGCGCGACTTAACGGAGCAGCGCCTGGGCAAGATCCACAGCGTGATTGCGCCCGGAGGCTTCTTTTCGGTCAGCAACTCACCCCAGACGCTCGGTACAAACGCCGATGACCTGGCCAATCTGATCCTCTTCCAGCAAGCCGTTGTTGAATCGCGACAAAACTCCGAACTGCGTCGCACAAGCGGTGCACAGGTCATCGCCTGTGACGAAGCGTTCTGGAAACTGGACACCAGCGGCATTGTCCCGCAGAAAATGCCTGACGATCAATCGGTGATCGTCACCCAATCTGTCGCTGACGACTTAGGCATCCAAGTGGGCGACCTGGTCACGGTGAGATTGCCCGTCGATCAAGCGGTGCCAGCCGACAGTCCACTGGGAAAGAAAGAGTCCGAATCGGAAGGCATTCCACGCTTAGAAGTGATTGAAATCCTGCCCGACCAAGGCTTAGCGCGGTTTGCTTTGTCGCCCACCCAGGCCACGCCGATGAATGTGTTCCTCTCGCGTTCATTGGTACAGGAGGTGCTGTCACGACCGGACCAAGCCAATCTGACACTCAGTCGCCAAGCCATCAATCAGAGTGACCTGCAAGTCTCGTTGGCCGACTTGGGGCTCAAGCTCCAGCGGGTTGATCGACGCTTTGATGATCAAACCATTTATCGCTATGACTTAGTGACCAGTGATCGCTTGCTGTTACCTGATGATGCTGTCGAGGCGATCACGAAGGCCTCGCCGCCAGAGAGCATCACCCCGGTGCTGACCTATTTAGCGAACGAAATTGCGCTGGTGAATGATCCGGACCAATCGTTCCCCATCATCACCTACAGTACCGTGGCTTCGGTGGACAACAGCGCGCGACTGCCGCTGGATTACAGCCTGGACAACATCCCCGCCGACGTTGACGTTCCGCCCGATGCCATTCCAATGGTCATCAACTCCTGGGTTGCCGAGCGGATCAATGCTTCGGCAGGAACGCTGCTCAACATCGCCTACTATGAACCCGAAGTGACCAATGGCAAAGAAATCGAGCGATCGTTTCAAGCGATTGTTACCGACGTGGTTCCGATCATTGAACCGAAGCGACCTTACTTTCGCAGACGTGAAGCGGTCTTTGATCAGGCGCCGACGCGGTACAACGACCCAGACCTGACACCCACTGTGCCAGGGGTGACGGACCAGGAATCGATGAGCGACTGGGACACGCCGTTTGAACTCACGCGTCGCGTCCCCACCGAAGATGACAAGTACTGGAAAGACTATCGATTGACCCCGAAAGCCTTCATCCCACTTGCCGAAGGCCGGCGACTCTTTGGAAGTCGCTTTGGCAACACCACCGGCCTGATGATTCAAGCGACCGATAGCGCCGATCAAAAGCCACTCATCGATCGACTCAGTCAAGCGACCGCTGAGATTCTGCCCGCGCTTGGCTGGAAAGTCCAAGACATTCGTCAGGCTCAACTGCAAGCGTCCAAGGGGACGACTCCCTTCGATGGCTTGTTTCTATCTTTAAGCTTCTTCGTCATCTTTGCGGCGATCATGTTGATTGCCATGCTGTTTCGGCTGGGTTTGGTTTCTCGTGTTCGTCAGATGGGAACCTTACTGGCGATCGGCGTGGAGCAAAAAACCGTCACCGCCGTGTTCATGCGTGAAGGGTTAGTCGTTGCCGGACTGGGCGTGGCTTTGGGAACAGCCGGTGGAGTGGCCTACGCCTTTGGTGTTCTGGCAGCCCTGCGGACGTTCTGGGTCGGGGCCGTCACTGTCCCGTTTCTGACCTTTCACTGGTCAGCGACCAGCCTGATCATGGGTGCGTTTGCGGGCTGGTTCATTGGCTGGTTAACGATTCGCTGGTCACTCCGATCATTGCTGCGTCAATCCAGCGTCAGCCTGCTGCGTGGACGCCTCGATGCGACCGCTTCCCACGACCCCCAGCCTCAGCGACGATCATTGTGGCTGGTCGTGGGTTGTTTTTTGGCTGCAATGGGTGCGGCGATCGGCGGTGCAATGTCCGGTGGCCAGACTGCTGCGGGTGGCTTTGTCGGAGCCGGGATGCTGCTGTTAATTGGTCTACTGGCCATGATCTATCGGGGCTTAAGCCGTCAGCGCACGGGCAGACAAGCAGGCAAGTATTCGCTCTGGTCCTTGGCCCGCAGCAACACCACTCGCGCGCCACTCCGCAGCACGCTGACCGTTGGCCTGATCGCCACAGCGAGCTTCCTGATTGTGGCCATTGCTGCGTTCCGGCTCTCGCCCAGCGACCAGGGCACCGGAGGCTTTGATTTGATCGCCAGTTTGTCTCAGCCCATGTATGAAGACTTAAGCGATCCCAAAGTTCGCTCGGGCCTGCTGGGCCCTGCGAAAGACACCATGACCGATACCACCGTGGTCATGTTTCGACAGCGGACCGGTCAAGACGCCAGTTGCAATAACCTTTATCGCGCCAGTGAACCCACCGTCTTTGGCGTTCCCCAGCGATACCAGGACCAACTGACACGCTTCCGTTTCTATGCGGCCGCAAAAACATTGCCAAGCGACGACCAACCGATCCGCAATCCGTGGGAACTTCTATCGACGCCCGCCAGCGGCAGCGCCGAGGACCCGATCCCAGTGATCATCGATCAAAACACGGCCATGTGGAGCCTGCAGATGATTCAAGGCATTGGTGAAGTCAAAGCGTTTACCTACGACAATCAGACCATTCACTTTCAAGTCGTTGGACTGCTGGAAAACTCCTTGTTGCAAGGGCGCTTGTTAATTGGCGAACAGAACTTTGAACAACAGTTCGCCGACATCAACGGCTATCGCTTTGTGATGATTGATGCGGCAACTGAAAAGCTGGCCGCGATCAGCGAGGCCTTGGAATCTCGCCTTGGTGATGTTGGCTTTGACGTGTCTGACGCGGCGGTTGTTCTAAGCAACATGATGGCCGTTCAAAACACCTACCTGCGTACCTTCCAAAGCCTTGGCGGACTGGGGCTGTTATTGGGGACACTTGGATTGGCCATTGCTCAAGTTCGCAATGTGCTTGAACGACGCAATGAACTGGCCGTCATGCGAGCCATTGGGTTTGAGCAACAGCGATTGGCCAAGATGGTCGTCGGCGAGACCGCTGCTCTGTTGCTGCTTGGGATTGGCTGTGGAGTCCTCTGCGCCGTGCTAGCGGTGCTGCCCTTTGCGGCAACCAGCGGCATGCTGCCGCCGGTGTTAGAACCGGTGCTGTTGGTGCTAGGCATTCTTGGCTTTGGTTTGCTCGCGGGCTTATTGGCAGCCATCAAAGTCGTCAGAATCAACATGCTTGATGCGCTGCGAGGAACATGAACAAGCAACCCCTCCATGCCGATGTTGCCATTCCCCCGGATGTGGCTTTCCAACTGGCCGTCGACGAAGCCTTGCTAACCATGGCCGAAGCGGGCCACTGCGGGCCCAGCTTGCGACTCTGGAGCTTGCCGTCCATTGCCGTTGTTTTGGGACGCTCGTCAAAGGTCGCCCGAGAAACCGATCGCGCGTTTTGTCTGCAGCACGGCATTCCCATCACGCGCCGCTGCAGTGGCGGAGCCAGCATTGTTGGCGGGCCAAACTGCTGGATGTACAGCGTCGTGCTCTCGGTGGACGAAATTCCAGAACTGCGAAAAATTGATCGCGCGCATCAGTTCGTCATGTCGCGCCTGCTGGCCTCGGTGCAAGACCAGCTGCCTGCGGCCGACATGCAAGGCATCTGTGACCTGACCCTGAATGATCGCAAGTTCTCTGGCAACGCCTTGCGATTGACGCGTAACCATGTTTTGTATCATGGCACGCTCTTGGTTGACGCAGACTTGCAGCTTGTTCAACAATGCTTGGACTTTGCACCACGCCAACCTGATTACCGGCAGGGCCGCGATCACCAAGCGTTTATCACCAATGCTCCGCTGTCCATCGAGCCTTTGCGGAAATCGATGCAGCAGCAGTTTGCGCTGCCCATTAGCGAAATTGATTTCGGCAGTGTGCCAACGATCTATCACCCAAGCACACAATCGCTTGCACCCGCCGAGTCGGCACAGCTGGTGACCAGCGATGTCTTGGGGCAAGCCGTAAAGCTGGCCGAAACCCGCTACCGAGATCCAAACTGGAGTGCACGGCACTGAAAAACGGAAAGCCGACCGCCACAGCTTGTCTTGCCCGGCGCGACGGAGTGGCTGCAAAACCTGTCGTGTCATGGAGAGAACCGCCAAACTCGGCAAATTTCCCTGCTTTGGCAACAAGAAATTGACCGCAGTCCGTTGCCTCGTGGGTAAACTGAGTTACTCACCCCCCAGGATGCGTTGCCAGATGACGCGATGTGTTACCAGATGACACGATGCGGTGCCCTAGACGCCGTGAACCGTCGGATCTCATCCCTCCGCCTGAACGCCTCGTTTCGCCAATCGTCACGACCGATCCAGCCTCCGTGATCGGTGCCAAAATGCTTCGTGGCAGCCGTTCTCTGCTTGAACCGGCAGGCTGATCCAGCCGATGTGGTTCAACACACCAAAAGAGTGCTCCTAGACAGAGAAACAAAGCGGCAGGGGCGGGGTTTAAACAGATTCGATTCAGCATTTGAGACCGGGCCGCATGTTCGTCAATTCGTTGTCGACACCAGCGTTCCCCCTGGTCACTCATCGCTGCGACCCTTGACTCAAAATCAATCCCTTTTCGAAGAACAACCGAACATGAACAGCCCATCGCGCTTTGAAGTTGACCGAACCGGTCAACGCAATTCGAGTGTCTCGCAGTTCCGTTCCGTGTCTCCGGTGCTCCCGTCGGCAGTCTCCCGCCCTGCATTTCGCTTCAGTGCGATTCGCCGGTCTGGCAGCATGGCTGGCGCAATTGCCGCTGCCTTGGTTGTCATCGGGATCACCGCAGCGGTGATCTATGGCATCTATACAACGCGGAATCAGGGCCTGCAGCCGGGCGAACTGATTGTCGAAACGGTCAGCAAAGGTGCGTTTGACCATATTGTTTTAGAGCAAGGTGAAATCGAAAGTAGCAGCAACATCGATGTTGTCTGCAAAGTGAAATCCAGTAGCGTCGGTGGCAGCATCTCAATCTTGTGGGTGATTGATGAAGGTGCTCGCGTCAAAGAAGGCGACAAACTGGTCGAGCTTGACTCCTCACAGCTAGAACAAACGCTTAACGAAGACAAGATTCGCGTGATCACCGCTGAAGCCAACGTGACAACGGCAAAGGCGGCAGTGGAACAAGCCAAAATCGCTCGCGAAGAATACCTCGAAGGCGTCTACATGACCGAAGAGCGAGCGATCTTGAGTGAAAAGCTGATCGCCGAACAAGAGCTGATCAAATCACAAAAGGCTTTGGAGAGCAGCCAGCGGTTAGCAGCCAAAGGACTGATCAAGTCGTTGCAGTTGGATGCGGATCGATTCGCCCTGGCCAACGCGCGAAATCAACTGGCAGCCGCCGAAGGACGCTTAAAGGTTCTGCAGAATCTGACTCGCCGAAAAATGCTGGTTCAGTTTGACAGCGACATTGAAGCCGCGCAAGCACAACTGGCCGCTTATGAAAGCGAATTAATGGAGCAGAAATCCAAGTATGCTGACACCGAAGAGCAAATCGGAAACTGCATCATGTACGCTCCTTCGGACGGCGTCGTGGTGCATGCGAACCGCTATAGCAGTCGCGGTGGCAACGCAGAATTTGTCGTAGAAGCCGGCGCCAATG
Organism: Stieleria bergensis; assembly: GCA_007745635.1. Taxonomy (GTDB): domain Bacteria; phylum Planctomycetota; class Planctomycetia; order Pirellulales; family Pirellulaceae; genus Stieleria; species Stieleria bergensis. The sequence continues at coordinate 189,513 of CP036272.1, read as the reverse complement.
TGCGTGAGCGACAGGAACTGATCCGCCTGCCCGATCCCAGCAAGATGCAGGTGACATGCAAGATCAACGAGTCACGGATCACGCTGATCTCTGAAGGCATGGCAGTCAAAATCAACGTGGATGCCATTCCTGGAATGGTTCTCAAAGGACGTGTCTCGAAGGTCAATCGCTACGCCGAACCAAGCAGTTTCTTTAGCTCATCAACCAAAGAGTATGCGGTCACGATCGCCATCATTGATCCACCGGAAACCATTCGCACCGGCATGACCGCCGGAGTGCAGATCTTTATCGATCAACGTGACAACGTCCTGCAAGTGCCCATCACGGGGTTGTATGAACATGGCAAAGACATGTACACGCTGGTCCAGGAAGGCCCTGAGAAGTTCCGCACCGAAAAAGTCACCATCGGCGCAACCAACGACACGATGGCGACCATCGAAGCAGGGCTTGCCGAGGGCGAAACGATCGTCTTGGATTTGCGGGAACACTTGAACATCATGGATCTGCCAGTCATCGAACTCGATGACAATAGCGAGTACCGCAACATCGCAGACAAGGATGCGATCAAACGTTCAGCCATGACCAACGCCAACCCCGACGGCCCAAGTGCTGGAGGTGGTGGACGACCTGGTGGCGGCGGTGGACGACCTGGTGGCGGTGGACGACCTGGCGGTGGCGGACGACCTGGCGGCGGTGGCGGTGGACCTGGTGGCGGCGGCGGTGGACCTCCTAGCCCCGATAAGTTGGTTGGTTACACCATGGATGCCGTCGACTCCAACAAAGACGGAAAACTGTCCAAAGACGAAATCCAGACCCTTCCATCAGAACGTCGTGGTATGGTCGAAAACGCAGACAGCGACAAAGACGGCACCGTCACGCGTCAAGAGTTGCTGCAAGCGATTCAATCCAAAATGGGAGGCTGATGCCAACATGTCGATTTCTGAACCCTCCCAAACCGACTCTCCGTCACCGTTTATCAGTGACGCCGAGCGGCCCAAATTGGCCACGTCGATTCGCGATTTGCAAAAGCACTATGTGCTCAAAAGCGAAGTCGTTCGCGCCTTGCGCGGTGTCTCCTTTGATGTTCCCGAAGGTGACTACGTCGCCATCATGGGCCCCTCGGGAAGCGGCAAAAGCACCTTACTGAACTTGCTGGGCTGCCTAGACAAACCCACATCCGGTTCGCTGCTGCTAGGCAACGATGACATCGCGCTGATGACCGATAACGAGCTTGCTGAGATTCGCTCGCGGCGGATTGGTTTTGTCTTTCAATCGTATAACTTGATCCAGCAATTAACCGTTGTTGAAAATATCCAAGTGCCGCTGTACTACCAAGGTGCAATGGGTTCCAAGCAACACCGGCGAAGTGTTGAACTGGCCCAGCGTGTGGGGCTGGGAGATCGCTTGGACCACCGCCCCTCGCAACTTTCCGGTGGACAACAGCAACGTGTGGCAATTGCTCGTTCGCTGGTCAACGATCCGTACTTTGTCTTGGCTGACGAACCCACTGGTAACTTGGACTCAGTCACAACCGAAGAGATTCTGACGATCTTTGACGAGCTCAACGACGAAGGCCGAACGATCATTTTGGTCACTCACGAAGATGATGTTGCCGAACGGGCCAAACGAGTCGTGCGTCTCAAAGACGGCAAATTGCATCGTGACGATGTCAACTCACCAGCAGTCCGCCAAGCGGCTCGCGAAACCCAACGCGAAACCGTCGCACAGCTCGTAAAAGAGGCCAACCTCTAAGATGTTGCTCTGGATTCGCACCTTCGGATTAGGCGTCAAGAGCCTGGCCTTGCACCCTCTGCGGACGGGGCTGACGATGCTAGGCATCTTGATCGGTGTCTGGGCTGTCATCGTGCTAACAGCGATCAGCCAAGGCGCCAGTGACCAAGTACAAAAGCAAATCGAATCGCTTGGTGCCAACACGATCATCGTCCGCAGCCAAAAGCCACCAGAGGAAAAGCTCGCCGGCATGCGCGCCAGCAAGTATGGCTTACTGCGCAGTGACCTGGATCGCATCCTGTCCTCCGTGCCCACGATCAAGGCCGCCATTCCGATTCGAGAAATCCGACGCCAGTTCACGTTTCGCGATCGAGTCGTTGATGGCCGCTTGGTTGGCTGCACACCAGGCTACACCGACGTCAACGCATTAAAGATACGCGAGCGTGGTGGTCGATTTATCACCGACCCCGATTGTGTTCGCAGCGATACCGTCTGTGTGGTCTCCGCAGGCGTTGCCAGTCTCCTGTTTCCCTATGAAGAACCGCTCGGCAAACGAATCTACGTTCCCGAAAGCAAAGATTACTACCGAATCGTCGGTGTTCTTGAACCTCGCAATCCTTCGGCGGCCATTGGCGGTTCGCTGGATTCACAGGACTTCTCCGCAGACGTCTATGTTCCGATTCAAACCTTACAGAAACGGATCGGCGACACCATTGTCACTCGCCGTAGCGGACAGTTCCAAGTTGAAATCATGGAACTGAATCAAATCACGCTACAGGTTGGCAGCGTCAAAGAAGTGCGTAGCAGCGCCAAATTGATTGAAAATCTCCTTAACGACGCTCACCAAGAGATGGGTGATGTCGCTGTGGTTGTTCCGCTTGAACTGCTTGAACAAGCTCGCAACTTGCGGATGATGTTTTTGGGAATTGGAATCCTGATCGCCTGTATCTCATTGATCGTCGGCGGGATTGGCATCATGAACATCATGTTGGCCAGTGTGACCGAGCGAACGCGTGAAATTGGTGTCCGCCGCGCCCTCGGTGCCAAACGAAGCGACATCATTCGCCAGTTCTTGGTGGAAACCATCGTGCTGAGTGCCGCTGGCGCCGCTGCCGGGATTCTGCTGGGCTTCCTGGGGCCTTGGATGTATCAGGCGCTAATCTATGTGGTGCAGGAAGTGTTCCCCGACAAGTTCGCTGCCCTGCCGGAGGTCATTCGTGAAGCAAAACCGACAATCGTGTACGAAACGATTCCGCTGGCCGTCGTGATTGCCATGCTCGTCGGTCTAGCCAGTGGCCTGTACCCAGCGATTCGGGCGGCTCGGATGAATCCAATTGACGCCCTGCGTCATGAATAAGGGTCTTCCTGGTGACGGTTTGTGTTCGCGTTGCTCAGTGACCATAATGTGGGTGAACATTGCTTTCCCCACATTACTGTGACGCTAAATTTCCAATGAAAAAATCATTCTGTACGCTACGCCAATGCTTGGCTGGCGCCGCTCTTGTTGCAACCACGATTTCATGCGCCGCTGCCCAAGCTGGTGAATATCTAAACGGCATCACCTGGAAAAAACCTGCCATCGTCACCCCCGGCGCTACAGCAGCTGATCCGCCCAGCGATGCGATTGTGCTGTTCGACGGCACCGACTTATCGCACTGGAAAAACGGTGAACGCTGGACGATCGAAGAGGGCGATATGATCGCCGGCAAAGGCCCCGTTGTCTCCAAAGAAACCTTCGGTGATTGCCATGTGCACATTGAATGGTCAGCTCCGACACCACCGAAGGGCAAAGGCCAAGGCCGTGGCAACAGTGGACTGTTCCTGATGGGCATCTATGAAATCCAAATCCTGGATTCCTACGACAACGAAACCTACCACGATGGACAAGCGGGCGCGATCTACAAACAAACCCCTCCGATGGCAAACGCCATGCGTCCGCCAGGACAGTGGAACACCTACGATGTCCTTTGGACCGCTCCCAAGTTCAACGACGATGGATCACTTCAGTCGCCTGCGTACATGACTGCCATCCACAACGGCGTCGTGATTTTGAATCACTTCGAACTAAAAGGGGACACTCCTTACAATCGTCCTCCCAAGTACACCAAGCATCCTGAAAAGGGACCGCTGCAACTGCAAGACCACGGCAACCCCGTTCGCTTTCGCAACATTTGGGTTCGGAATCTTGAGCCCGCGCAAGGTGAACAGACCCGCAAGCCATTCATTCGCGATGGCAACAAGGAAACTCCGATCGAGGACTAACCGCCCCAGTTCGCAGGGTGCGTCGACGGTGTCGACGTTTCGATAGGGTGCCGTGCAAGCACGGCACCCTACGTCAGCTCTTCAAAGCAAGCGCGGAGACACCCGCGCATTCTTCCCGGATTGGCGTCCCAATCTGCCTAACCCGACGCTTTGACTGACGGGGCTTCGCCGATTGCTACAGCATTGGGGTGACCGTTTCGTTATACTGGGGATGACCTACCTTCGCTCCCGGCCGGAACGAATTGAAATCAGCGTGTTTTCAGCTCGCTGATTCCCGCCCTTCCACTGATTGTTGCTGTCTGCGCTGAACTGCTCTCGGCAAACAGGCTTTCCTTGCAATGCGCTATTCAAGAACTCATCATCACACGCTGCAAGCCTTTCGCGTTGCCCTGGTTTGGCTGAGGCTGGCCTGTTTTTTGCTGCTTAGCCTCTGCGGCAAGACCAGCATGCTGACAGCCGAAGACAGCGTTCCAAGTGCTAAGGATCAAGCAGCGTTAGACTTTTTCGAAAGCAAGATTCGACCGGTCTTGATCAAACACTGCTACGAATGCCATTCCGCCGAATCCGACATTGTTCAAGGTGGTTTGCTGCTGGACACCTCTTCCGGGATTCATCAAGGAGGCGACTCTGGATCGATGATTGCGACCGGATCACCAGCGGAAAGCTCCTTGATCGCTGCTCTCAAGTACGATGACGTGGAGATGCCTCCTGATCAGCGGCTTGATGATCAAGTCATCGCTCACTTTGAAACTTGGATTCGTCAGGGCGCCCTGGTTCCCGAAGACACAGACGGTGCTGCGTCAGAGGCGACCATTGATTGGGATCAAGCACGCAACTTTTGGGCCTTTCAGCCACCTCAGCGCCAATCGGCGCCACCGATTGAAGATCCTGATCTGCGAACTTGGCCTAGCAACTCCATCGATGGTTTCATTCTGGCCAAGCTTTCTGAACATCAATTGACCCCGTCTGCGGCGGCCGACAGACGCACGTGGCTACGGCGCGTCAGCTTCGATTTGATTGGCCTACCGCCAACCGACAACGACGTGACTCGTTTTATCGACGACACCTCGCCAGATGCCAAGCAACGAGCGGTCGATCGCCTGCTCGCGTCGCCTCAACACGCCGAGCGTTGGGCGCGGCTATGGCTTGACGTTGCCCGCTATGCCGAAGACCAAGCGCACATTGTTGGCAACAATGACTCGTTGACCTATCCCAACGCGTACCTGTATCGGGACTGGGTGATCAATGCTTTGGCGAGCGACCTGCCCTACGATGACTTTGTACGACTGCAGTTAGCAGCTGACTTGATGGATCCGGACAACCAGGATCAACATCCAGCACTGGGCTTCATTGGCCTGGGCCCCAAGTATTACCGGCGTGGTGATCCAGAGGTCATGGCGGAGGAATGGGAAGATCGTATCGACACGGTCAGCCGAGGCTTACTCGGGCTGACAGTTGCCTGCGCCCGCTGCCATGATCACAAGTTCGACCCAATTCCCACCGAAGACTACTATGCGTTGGCGGGTGTGTTCGCCAGCACGGACATGTTCAATCGCCCCTTGGATAAAGACAGCAAATCGAAGAAGCCCGCCGACTCGTTGCACGTCGTCCGCGAAGGCAAAGCGAAAGACCTCAATGTGATGATCCGTGGCGACGTGAACCGCAAAGGGGACATTGTCCCACGCGGTTTCCTGACGGTCCTAGGCGAACAACAACGCCGCGAGTTCACTCATGGCAGTGGTCGCCAAGAACTGGCTGATGCCATTGTCAGCCAAGACAACCCGCTGACTGCCCGCGTGATCGTCAATCGCGTCTGGCATCAACTGATGGGCCGCCCATTGGTGCAGACACCTAGCAATTTTGGAGCGTTGGGTTCACCGCCATCGCATCCAAAATTACTAGACGACTTAGCCCGACGGTTCATGGATCATGGCTGGTCACTGAAATGGCTGCAACGTGAAATCGTGCTTTCATCGACCTACGGACAAGGCAGCGCGGTCGACCAGGCCAATCTGCAGCGTGACCCCGACAACCAATGGCTGTGGCGGATGAGCCGCCGACGGCTGAGCATCGAAGCCTATCGCGACGCCATCTTATCGTCATCCGGTCAACTGCAGGCCACCATTGGCGGAGGCTCCATCGACCCACTGGACTCCGAGGCAAACAAACGCACGATTTACGCCAAGATCAGCCGCTTGGACCTCAATCCGATGCTGGCGCGATTCGATTTCCCCGACCCCAATGCCCATAGCGCCATTCGCCACCAAACCAATACGCCGCTGCAGAAACTATTTTTGCTTAACAGTGAGTTCCTGGTTTCACAATCAAAACAGCTCGCCGATCGCGTGATCGCATCAAGCGACGACGATGAACAGCGAATCGAACTTCTGTACCGCCAACTCTTCACTCGCCTGCCGGCGTCCCAAGAACGTGAGATCGCCCAGCAGTACCTCCAGGCCAGTGACAACAACTGGCAAGCATTTGCTCAAGTCTTGTTGATCAGCAACGAAATGTTCATCATCGATTAACGAACGCTCAAACCCAACCATCAAACCACCTGCTCTCTTTTGTTGGAAATCACCCAATGCTGACGAGACGACAACTGATTCGCCGTAGTGGCGCTGGCTTCGGAGCCGTTGGCATGCTTTCCTCGCTGGCCGCGACTGGCCAAGCAAGCGCCGCTGTCCCTGATGCGACTCTGCCCAGCGGCGCCAGCGGCTTGCACCATGCGGCTCGAGCAAAGCGAGTGATCTTTCTGTTCATGAATGGTGCGCCCTCGCATGTGGACACCTTTGACCCCAAACCGATGCTGCAGAAGCACGCCGGTGAAAAACCCAATGACGATTCGATCAATAAAAAGAATCGTGCAGCGGGTTACATGCCCTCACCATTTAAGTTCAGCAAACATGGCCAGAGTGGCATCGAGGTCAGCGAGCTGTTTCCGAAGCTAGCGGCCAAGCACATCGATAACCTCTGCGTCGTTCGCTCGATGCATACCGATGTGCCGAACCATGAGCCTGGTCTGTTGATGATGCAAAGCGGCAATCAGCAACCGACGCGTCCTAGCATGGGATCATGGCTCTCGTATGGACTGGGCAGCGAGAACGAAAACCTGCCTAGCTTCATTGCCCTATCACCGGGATTGCCCGTCGTGGGCCCACAACTCTGGTCCAGTGCGTTTCTGCCCGGACATCATCAAGGTGTTGAAATCGACACCAATCATCGCGACGTGAAGAAGCTGATTCAGAACGTACAACACCCCGCGTTGAATGCAGATCAACAACGTCAGCAACTCAAGGTCTTGCAAGCCCTGAACGACCTGCACCGACAACAACGCCCAGGCGAAGCCAGTCTCGATGCACACATTCGCTCGATGGAACTGGCATTCCAAATGCAGCATGAAGCCAGTGATGCCTTTGATTTGTCCAAGGAATCTCAAGCCACTCGAGACGCCTATGGCGACACAGAATATTCCCGTAGCTGCCTGATCGGCCGGCGTTTGCTGGAACGTGGCGTGCGTGTTGTTCAGGTGTTTTATGTCAAAAAAGGCAGCAAGCAACCTTGGGACACGCACAAAAACAACAACACTGGCCACAAGGGTTTATGCGCTGACGCCGATCGCGCCACGACCGCGCTACTGACAGATCTGAAACAACGCGGCATGCTAGAAGACACACTGGTCATCTGGGGCGGCGAGTTTGGCCGCACACCGTATGCTCAGATGGACAAAAAGCAAACCGACATCAGCAAAGCGGGACGCGACCACCACCACACAGGATTTTCAATGTGGTTGGCCGGTGGAGGCGTGCGCGGCGGCTACGCCCATGGAGCGACCGACGACTTTGGAATGCACGCGGTCGAAAATCGAGTGCATGTCCATGACTTGCATGCCAGTGTATTGCACTTGATGGGCATCGATCATACCAAGTTGACCTACCGTTACTCCGGTCGCGATTATCGCCTCACCGACATTCACGGCCGAGTCGTCAACGATTGGCTGGCCTAGGCTCCGCCAAAACAAGCACGCGGCGCAAGCGAGTGCCTCCCTGCCCATGAAACACCAATGAATCGCCTTGCCGATTCCTCGGGGCAAACGCCATCTCAATCACAGGGATGCGACAACCGCCTCACTGGCTAGCGTTTCGCCCTCATCTGCAGATCAAGCAACAGAGCGCCGCACTAGGTCACCAAGAGACCAATCACTCCAGCGCATAGAGCATAATAAAAGAACAGCAACGCCGTCACGCGGATGATCTCTCCCTCGCGCCCGACCAAACCGACCACCGCACAGGCGGCAACCACATTGTGAACACAGATCGTGTTGCCCGCTGCACCGCCGACCGCTTGCAAGGCTACGACCCAGATGGGATCGACGCCGATGTCCTGGCCCACTTGAAACTGGAACAGCGAAAACATCATATTGCTAATGGTATTGCTGCCGGCGACAAAGGCGCCCAAGCCGCCGACAACAGGCGATAGCAACGGCCACGCCGAGCCCACCGACGAAGAGACTCCGGCAGCCAATTCCGCCGGCATGGAAGCCAAGTTTGCTGCCCCGCTACCGCTGTTGATAAACACCTGAACCATTGGCACGGTGAACAGCAGCGCCAGGGATGCCGAGAGCGTCATTTTTCCAGAGGCCCAGGCTGCGGACTTGAAAGACGCGAAACTCATGCGGTGCAAGACCGCCGTTAGCGAGCAAACCACGACGAACAGCACACCCGGATTCAACAGAATCTTGACTGGCTTGATGGTCACCGCGCTGGAAAAGTATTGCTCAATCAGAGCTTCATTCAGCAAGGTCCAACCGGCGAGCCACTGACCAACCCCAAGCGACTCGAGTCGCGTCAACAGAAGAATCCCGGCGACCAGCACGTAAGGCATCCAGGCCACCAGCGGCGAAAGCGGCCGCTCGGGTTGCTGAACTTTGACGTCAACGGAACCTTTCCAGGCGTCGGGCCATTGCTTGCGCTGGGGGAACTCCCAGGCTGGCTCATCGGGCAACAGCCAGCCTCGTTTGGCCACCGGAATCACGATCAACATGCCGATCAGTCCGCCCAACAAGGACGGGAACTCTGGCCCCAGGAAACTAGCGATGATGCAGTAAGGAATGGTCATCGCCAAGGCAGCGAAGAGCGCGAATTTCCAAAGACGCAGGCCATCCTTCCAGTTCCGCCGCGCCCCGAACAGGCCCGTCAGCACGCAAACCAACACTAACGGAATCACGGTTCCGACCAACGTGTGCAGCATCGCCACACGAGCGCTAATCAGGGGTAACAGCGATGCAACGTCATCACCAGCCCCAATCGATTGAGCATAACTCACCACGGCCTCGTTGCCTGAAAGACCGTCGTGCACACCGACCAAAAGCGGCGTGCCAATGGCACCGAAGGAGACCGGGGTGCATTGGATCAGCATCCCACTGATGACAGCACTCTTGGCCGGAAATCCAATCGCCACCAATAAGGGGACACAAACTGCGGCGGGAGTTCCGAACCCTGCACTGCCTTCGATAAACGTACCAAACAGCCAAGTGATCAGAATGACCTGCACGCGGCGATCAGCAGAGATATTGGTGAATCCGCTTCGAATCACCGTCAAACCGCCACTCTCACCGAGCGTATTCAACAAGAACAACGCTCCAAAGATAATGCACAGCAATTGTGCCGTGATCAGCAACCCTTTGAAGGTTGCCATAGACACGTCCCAGAGACCCACTTGCCAGACAAAGAGCGCCAACGAAGCCACGGCCAGGTAAGCCGCTGGCATGGCTCGCGACGCCGGCATCCGCAGCCCGACCAGCAGCACGGCGACAACAAGGATCGGACTGAACGCAAGCAGCGGCGCAGCGGTTTCTAACATGGCAGGAGAAGCGAGTGAGAGGAGGAGGATCGGTGCCAACCGAATCGAGGCACGATCCGTGGTTTCCCTAACGACTTCGCTCGTTGGCAAACATCAACATCAATTGCTGAAGCAATTCTGCCGCGACCTGGGGATGGTCGTGATAGACGTTCTTTGCTTCCGTCGGATCAGCTTCCAAATTGTACAGTTCCCAAGGTGGCGTGAAGGCTCGCCCCGATGGTTTTTCGCGGCCTCCGGAGCCATTGCCCACGACTAACTTCCAGGGACCACTGCGGACGGCGAACATCCCGGCCGCTGAATGATTGATCACTGCGGCACGCTTGAACTTCGCGTTCTGCCCCATGAACAGAGGGGTCAACGAAAAGCTATCCGGTGCGGCGACGGTCGCCGAGGGGAGCGATTTCTTTGCCAGCGTGCCCGCCGTAGCAAACAAGTCAACATGGCAAATCGGCTGATCACAGGTTGAGCCAGCAGCGATCTTCCCCGGCCAGCGAGCAAAGAACGGCACTCGATGACCACCTTCCCAGATGTCTGCTTTCGTGCCACGCCAAGGGCCATTGGCGGTATGATCGCCCTGGTAATAAGCCTGTTGAGAGGGATCTTTGACATGTGCCGGCTGCCCCGCGTCGGTTTCACGATACATGTAAGACCCATTGTCACTGGTCACCATCACCACGGTTTCGTTTGCGAGATCGGATTCATCCAACGCATCCAACACTCGGCCAACGACCGAATCCACCTGCATGACAAAGTCACCGTAGGGACCGAGTCCACTCTTGCCTTCAAACCGTGGATGAGGCATCACCGGTTTATGAGGAGCGGTCAATGGAAAGTATAGAAAGAACGGCTGCTCGGCGTCTTGCTGCTGCTTGATGTAAGTGGTCGCTTTATCGGTCAAGTGATCCAAGCTATCGACGATTGAAAAGTCTGCACCGAGTTCGCCTTTGCGCAAAAACGCAGGAAACTTCTGAGCGGGTTGCGTGCGATCGGGAACTTCAGTGATGCGGTGCCCATCGATGTAAACGTACGGTGGAAAATCGAGGGACGCAGGAATCACATAAGAGTATTCAAAACCAGCATCCACTGGGCTATACGTCAATGGAGCCGACCAATCATAAGCGTCGCCCTTTTTGACAAAGCCCAATCCCAAGTGCCACTTGCCCACACACGCGGTTCGATACCCGGCGGTTTGCAGGTGCGAAGCCACGGTCGGTCGATCGGCCTCGATCAGCGGACGCCCATAACCATTCAAGACACCGCGTTTGAGCGAACTTCGCCAGCAGTATCGCCCCGTCAACGTCGCGTAACGTGTGGGAGTGCAAACGGCCGACGGGGAATGCGCATCGGTGAACGTCATCCCTTCTTTCGCCAAGCGATTAAAGTTTGGAGTTGCGATCTTGGACTGAGGGTTGAGCGGCTGAACGTCGCCATAACCCAAGTCATCGGCCAAGATGAAGACGATGTTGGGCTGACCTTGCTGAGCCTGGGCGGGGGAAATCAGCATCAGCGAACAGAGCATGGCGCAACACAGCGGCAACACTGCCGAGAATTTCATAAACGTCATCGGGGCGGTCGGTTTCGTGTGGGGAAACAAGGGAAGTGATTGGGTCCCTAGTTTAATCCGATCCGCACGACGAGGTGTCGCCCATCGAAGAGACTCCCCGCCTCTGGCAACATTCTTTCTGCAAAACAGGCCGCCGCGTGCCGGTTCTAGCTGCTGGACTGAATCGCAGCGTCCAAATCGTCACGCAAATCTTGGAAAGACTCCAAGCCAACGGACAAACGGATCAAACCGTCACTGATTCCAAAACGCTTGCGATCCGCTTCGTCATAGCTGGCGTGCGACATCGTTGCGGGTTGCTCGATCAACGATTCCACCGCACCAAGACTGACCGCTAAGTGAAACAACTTGGTCGACTCACAAACCTTCGCCGTTTGCTCCACTCCTGCGTCTAACTCGAACGTCACCATGCCACCATAAGCGCCATCGAACAACTCTGTCGCGCGCTGATGCTGGGGATGACTTGGCAAGCCCGGATACAGCACTTGTTTGACGCGGGGGTGTGATTCTAACCACGTCGCTAACTGCAGTGCGGTTTGCGACTGTGCTCGAACACGCAGGTCAAGCGTCTTGATCCCACGACTGGTCAAGAAACAACTCAACGGATCCAAGACCGCGCCAGTTGCATTTTGAATGTAGTACAGCTGATCAAACAGCTCTTGTTCGGCGACAGCCAGAGTCCCGCCCAGGCAATCGCTATGGCCGCCCAAGTACTTGGTTGCCGAATGCATGACGATATCCAAGCCATGCTCCAGCGGACGCAACAAGGCGGGCGTCCCGAAGGTGTTGTCGACGCCGATCAAGCAGTCATGCTGCTTGGCCAACGCTGCTAATGCTGGCAAGTCAGGAATCGACAAGCGCGGATTACCAATGCTCTCCGCCCAGATCAATTTAGTGCGGTCGGTGATCGCCCCAGAGACGGCATCGAGATCAGTCAGATCAACCAGACTCACGTCAATCCCCGAACGATCACAAATCTTGTGCAGCAACCGATAGGCTCCGCCATACAGATCGCAACCCGCCAAGACATGATCGCCGGCTTTTAGCATCATGGTCACGCCGTGAATCGCAGCCATGCCACTGGAAAAGGCCAGCGCACCGACGCCGCCTTCTAACGACGCCAGCGTCTCTTGCAGATTACTGCGTGTGGGGTTTCCGCTGCGAGAATAATCGAACTCGCCCCACTTCCCTGCCCCGGGCTGACGGAAGGTCGTGGCGAGATGAATCGGTGGAACAACGGCACCGGTGGCGGGATCACACTGGTTACCAACATGGATCGATCGAGTACGAAACGATCCAGACGGTTGCTGTGGGTCAGTCATGAGCGTAATGCTTGGTCGAGGTCAGCAATCAAGTCGTCGGCATCTTCAATCCCACACGACATGCGAATCATGTTGTCTGGAATGCCGTACTGCAGGCGTTCTTCAGGCGTGCATTTGTAATAGCTCATGATCAATGGTTGTTCGATCAACGATTCGACACCACCAAGGCTGGGCGCAATCCGCGGGATCCGAGCCGCATCGACCACGTTCGCCGTCTGACGCCAATCGGCATCTTTGACGGTAAAGGTTATCAGCCCACCAAAGCCACGCATTTGTTCCGCAGCGATCTCATGCGTAGGATGGTTCGGCAAACCCGGGTAATAAACGTGTTCAACACGTGGATGAGTTTCCAAGAACTGAGCGACCTTCATGCCCGTTTCGTTTTGCCGCTGCACGCGCAGATGGAATGTCTTCAAGCCCCGTTCAAGCAGATACATGTTCTGGGGCGAATTGATATTGCCGCTGATGCCACGCAGATCACGCACGGGTTCTAGCAACTCATTGCTGCCACAAATCACACCTGCGATCAGATCATTGTGACCACCGAGATACTTGGTCGCCGAATGCAGAACATAATCGACACCATATTCTGCAGGATTCATGTTCAGCGGAGTTGCCAGAGTGGCATCAATCAATGTCTCCACTTCATTGGCTTTGCCAATCGCTGCAAACTTCTCTAAGTCGACGACCGTCAAGTGCGGGTTGGTGGGCGACTCGCTGACCAACATTCGCGTCTTGTCGGTGATCGCCGCCTCCATGGCCTCGTAGTCACCGGTGGGCACTTGCCGGGTGACGACGCCGAAACGCGACAGGTGATTCACACAAAAGTCCCGGCTTCGACGATAGCATTGATCGAAGAAGATGATTTCGTCGCCTGCGGAGAGCTTGCTCATGAAGACGCCGACAATGGCGGCCATCCCGCTGCTGAAGATCACCGCTTGTTCGGTTTTCTCCATCGCTGCAATCTTGGCTTCCACACTCCGCTCGTTAGGATTGCCGTAACGTCCGTACTCTTCGCGAATGTCTTCGCCGTGGACAAAACGAAGCAAATCGTCTGTTTTGTCAAAGGAGTAGGTGGCAGCGTGATAAACTGGAGTCGGGATCGCTCCGGAGTCTTTCAGATGTGGCTCGCCAGAGTGCACACATTGAGTCGAAAAACCGGACTGATCGGACACCCGAGGAGGCTGAGAAAACTCCTGATTCGAGTCGACATCGGAGGTATTTTCTGCCACAAGATCACTATCAGAATAAGAATCAGGCAGTTGTGATGAGGGCATAGAACCGCCCGTAGATGTTTGCTTTGTTTGCATGGCTCTTTAGCAGAAGGGCTGCAAGTGGCCTTAAATCCCGTTAAATGTGACCTGCCAGAAACGCGTTCCCGCCTGCCACGACTAACCGTAGACTAGCTCGTCAGGGTACAATCGACAAGCGAAAACCGGCCGCCATCTGAAGTGATCTTCGGCAATGACCATCACCGGCCATACGACCCCAACAACTTTACAGCACCCGCCAACTTACCGTGCGAAAACCGCCCAGCACGACTGTCGGCTCACCACAAACGGCTCACCCGCTCGTCCAGTTGACTGACCGTCTGCCCGCCAACGAAGTTTGTCCCATGACCACCATGGCTTACCCAAGCAATGTCACCGCACCGCTGATGTCGTTGCCAACTCTGCGGCTGGCGGTCATCGTTCTGGTCAGCCTTGGCTGCCTGCTGGGGACCGCCTGTGCGCAATCCGAGACTCTCACCGAAACCAAACAAACCGTTCGCAAGCAGCTTTCTGACGACGAAGCCCAGTCCTTAATCGACGCCCTGGCCAGCGGTTCCTTCGATCAACGCGAGCAAGCCGTTGAAACGTTACTGCAAGCCGATTACTCCGTCACCAAAGCGTTGCGAGACGCGATGCGTGCATCCGGCGATGCAGAGCAGACACAGCGGATCGAGCGCGTCCTGCAATCGCTTTCCAAACGCGATATCCAAAGTCGCATCCAAAACTTTCTCAGCGGGAAATCGGACGACTTAGACAACTGGCCTGTTTTCAAAGACAATTTCGGTGACTCACCACGATCACGCCTAGCGTACGTTGACCTGGTTCGCCAAACACCGGAGATCATCCAAGCCATTGGCGGCCAGCCATTTCAACTCGCTCTGGCAATCAACCACCGAGCCCAGCGCATCAATGCCAACCGCAACCAACTGCTGACCATGCCAACGCGCGCCGAAACGCTGGCGATGCTGTTGCCGATCACGCAAGACAATTTTCCTGGCGGCGCTCAGTACGACAGCCAAATGGTTTATGTGCTGTCGTTCAGCGACGTCGCCGATCGCTTGATGACCGACCCAGACTTAGGCGATGGCTTTCGTAAGTTGGTGACGCAGTGGATCGGCCAAAGTGACGCCATCGTCCGCAGTCCAGCGCTGACCATGGCGGCTCGATGGAACCTTGACAATGCATTGCCATTGGCCCGTAGAACGCTAGGAAACGCAACCAGCTTAAGCGCTTTGACACGGGGCATGCAGATCATTGCAATTAAAGGTGACAATGACGACCTCCGCCGTTTGCGACCGTACCTTCATGACGCCAGTGTGATCGTGCAGCGCTTCAACGCTGGTGACACTCGTGGCAATGTGCAGCTTCGAGATCTGGCGGCCGCTACCATTGCCAAGCGATGCTCGGTTCCAATTGTTGAAATCGGTTTCGCGCAACCCGCCGAGCATGATGAACTAGGCATCGTCGTTCAAGAGCTTGTCGTCCCGCTGGCCGACCTGCCCGAACCTGGAAAGATCAAAGACGCTGATCCGCCCGCGACGGAACAACCCGCGACGGAACCCGCGAACGACACTCCGCCCGATGCCCCCAAGCCCATTGCGGTTCCAAGACCAATCCCAAATCGCGTCCAACCGCCAAACGCAGTGCCGCAAGCCGTCCCGCGACCCATGATCCCAAACCCTGGCATTCCGCAACCAGCGCTCCCACGGGACCCAAGATATCCACCGCAGTTCAATCGCAATGCCGTTCGTCGTGCCGCCTCGCGAGCCCTGATCTGTCAACGCGCCGGTGAACTTGTCGCCGAACGACTGAAAGATGATCCGGTGCCCGCAAAATCCCCGCCCGCCCGGTAAGTTGCGTGCAAGCACGCACCACGAAACTCAAAAGCTGACTCGACCTTGATGGCAAGCAGTTTCCGGCGAGTTTCCGGCGGTTGCAATTGAGAAATTCTCGCCGATGCCCCAAACTGCTTGCATTAATGTTCGCTGGCTGAACTTTACATCTTGCAGGAACTCTTCGTGAGCATCGAATCGACACTGGAATCTATCCTCGGTCCACAATCCGACCCGGTTGCTGCCGGTTACCATCTTCGTGAGATCGCCGCACAAGATGCCGACACTGCTGTGATCGCGATCCAGTACATGGCCGAGCATCCCGATCAGCTGCATCGATCCGACCCAGCCGTCATTGGGGCGCTGCTCAGCATCATCCACACGGCCCTGCTAAAGGACCGCGACGAAGCCTCCCAACTGCGAATCAAATCACTGCCACCGGAACTGATTGGTCAAATAGACGAGCAGCTGCCCGACAATGTTTCCAACCGACAATTGCTGTTGCAGCTGTTGACCATCAGCCGCAGCGATCTGGCACTGCAAACGTTGATTCAGGTCCTGCAGCAACGGCCACCCAAAGAATGGCTGGAAACCGGCCAGATCCTGGGCCTGTTGATGCAGCACGATGACTGGTCCATCGAGGCGGTGTTCCCAAAGGCACTGGAATTCATCGCTGAACCGTCTTTGGCGGCCACCGTGCTGGACTTGGCCAACTATGTCACCCGAGAGCAGCGGACCGATCAGCATCCAGCGACTGAGATGGTGTCGGGACTCACTCATTTACTAGGACAGGTTGTTCATCACTTGGGGGTCTTTGAAGAAAACCCCCGTAGCTTTGGTGGCGACATCGCATCCGTCCAAGGACGTCTTAGTGAATCGGTCGCGCTGGCGGTGTCTTTATGCGACGCCCTGTCACTGATTGGCGATGAGCAGGCGATTGGCAAGCTAAATCAAGCGATGGAATTGCTGCACCGCCGCGTGCAATGCGAAGCCGCCGGCGCGCTGGCAAGACTCGATCAGCCCGCTGGCCGAGAACGGTTGATTGAACTGGCGAATGACCCCGCGGCTCGATTGCGAGCCATTCAGTACGCCGACGAGCTAGGCTTTGGCGATGAAATCGATGACGAACTGCGGAGCGAAGAATCCACCGCAACGGCCGAAATGGCTTTATGGCTCAGCCAACCGCATCAACTAGGTGTTCCTCCAACGGCACTGGAGGTGGTTGCCAAACGGCGGTTGATGTGGCCCAGCTTTGAGTCACCTGTCGATGTGACGCTCGTTCGATTCGACTACAACATGGGCCCCAACAAAACGTATAGCAACATCGGCCTGACGGGCCCCGCCACGTTTTGCCTGAACTGCGACTTGGGCGACATGCCCGAAGACGACATCTTCGCCATCTACGCTGGCTGGCATGTTGAACATCCTGACGTTTTCAGAGTGCCTGCCGAATCACTGAACGATGCTCAGCGCCGTGCGATGGAAACACTGCAACAACATTTGCAGCATCTTGGCTATGAATCAATCGAACCGAAACAACTGGGCCTGTTCCTGGGCGAGCACGCCGGTATTTTCACCGCCACGCGCGAAGAGACTCAGTGCGTCGTGATCACCGATGGCTTAGAAACCATCGATCAAGCGACCAGTGGACGGGCGCGGCCCATCGGTCCTGAAGAGGTCTTCTATCTCTATAACGGCCGAAAAATGTTGCGGACGTTTAATGCCTAACATCACCAGCCTCTCCCAGGCAGGGCGTTGCTAGAAGGGCACTGGCGATCAACGAGGCCGTTCCACGGTGGACAAAAACCTCAGATGATGAACAGCATGCACAACATGGAACTGCTCAAACGCCTCTTTTGACATCTGACCAAAACCTGGATGGCCATGCAGTGTTTCGGCGCGACCAAACCGCTGGATGCTTGCCTCCAGCTGATCGATCTCTGCCGCATCACTCAAGTCCCCAGCGGGCACAAACCGACCTGCTGTGCGAATCCCGACCGGGGAGTCGCCGTCCATCAGCTTGGGCAACAACCAGCGCCGAAGCAATGGACGCAGCGGAAGCCCCATCACCATCATCCAAGTCGGGTAGCCCTGAACGTTCGCATCAATGGTCAACCGCAGATGATTGCAAATCTGACCGAGTGACCAATTCCCGTGGCGTTGGTATCCAGATTCCAACAGTCGACGACACTCGTCAAGCACTTCATCCAGGCCAGCGAGCTTCAACTCTCGACGCGCAGTGGGTTGATTCATTTTAGAATTCACAGCCAGTGTGACGAAACGAAAACCATTCGGTTGATCGGCAACACTCGTGAGTGCTCCTGCCTCACGCGCTTGGTGAGCCATTCGCCTGCACAAGTTCCATCCAAAAGTGGGCAGCCTGCTTGCGCGGACAAGACACAGCTCTACAGGCAAACACCCTAGCCCAGTTGCTTGCTGCGATTGGCGCTGGCAACCACAGCCTCAATCATGGCCGACCGCAAGCCACCGGCTTCCAAGACACTGATTGCTTCGATGGTGGTTCCACCCGGGCTGGCCACAGCGTCCTTCAGTTCGCCGGGATGCTTGCCAGTTTCTTGAACCATTTTCGCAGTGCCCATCACGGTTTGCGCGGCCAGCTGCATTGCCAACGGGCGTGGCAGGCCGGCTTTGACGCCTCCATCGGCCAACGACTCGATCACCATGCAGATGTAAGCCGGACCTGACCCACTTAATCCGGTCACTGCATCGATTTGAAATTCTTGAACTTGAACCACGACGCCAACGGCCCCCAGTGCTTTTTCGATCCACTGGCAATCCTCTGCCGACACATCGCTGGCAACACAAAACCCACTGGCTCCCGCACCAACCAAGCAAGGCGTGTTGGGCATCACTCGAACGACGCGTTCATGTCCCAGGTAGTCCCCCAGTTGCTGCAGCGAAACACCGGCCGCGATTGAGACGACAAGCTTGCCCTGAGCGATCGGCTTGAGCTGCTCTGCCACGGGGGCGATCAGGTGCGGCTTGACCGCTAGAATCCAAGCATCCACTTGGGCTCCATCGACATCCTCCAGCGATCCGACGGCGCGGACCTGTGGCTGATGCTCCTGCCACCAGGCAACCGAACGCGGGTCAGTGTCAACCACGGTGATTTGATCGGCGGGCAGCACTTTGGCAGCGATCATCCCAGAAGCCAACGCGCGGCCCATCTGACCGCCCCCTATCATCGCTAAATTACGCATATTTGTTCCAAAATTAAAATTACTGACTTCGATGTGAAATTTGGCGGATCAAACCACTAGGAACTTTGCCCAACCGCTTCGCGCGCTGCCAGTTGACAATTGACCCTTCGGTCGTGTGCACCTAGCATGGTGCGTTTTTCCCAACCGTTGCAGTTCAAGTTGACCCAGCGGTGAGCTCACCGAACAGTGAACCAATCGAGCGATCGCCAGATCGGACGGGAAGCAACGGTTCCAGAAACAACGGCGCACTGTTGCTTCGCGGACCTCTAGCGTATCAGCGCCACGCTGATCGGCGCAGCCCTGGCGAAAAGACTCAAACACGTTGACAGAAAACGCGGACCGCCTGCCTCCATCCAAAACAAGGGCGAGGCGGCTTCCGACAGCCAATCACACCATCACCCTACCCTAGCGGAGTTGCCCGAGTGCACGAAGCGATCGCCAAAGCCGACACCCTGATCGAAGCGATGGGCTGGATCCGCCGATTTCGTGGCAAGACCACCGTCATCAAACTGGGCGGCAGCGTCCTGGATGACAAGGATGCCTTGATGCACATCTTATTGGATGTGATCTTCATGGAAACCGTGGGCATGAAACCGGTGATTGTGCATGGCGGTGGCAAGGCAATCAATCGCGCGCTGGCAGAAGAAAACATTGAACCCAAGTTTGTTCAGGGGCGTCGCTACACCGACCAGGCAACTTTGGAAGTCGTCCGCCGAGTGCTAGCGGGCGAAGTGAACCAGCAGCTGACCGAACAGATCGAACATCTCGGTGGCCGCGCGATGAACTTGTCAGTGCACACCACCAATGTTCTCTTTGGCGAAGTCTTGAAGCTAGAGAGCGGCGAAGACTTGGGTCGCGTCGGCAAGATCACCCAAGTCGATCGCGATGTGATCGAAGGGCTGCTGTACACCGATCAAGTGCCCGTGATCCCAAGCGTTTGCGAAGACGGTGACGGCGGCGTCCTGAATGTCAACGCAGACACAGCAGCGATGGCTGTGGCGCAAGCTTTGGGTGCCGAGAAACTGGTTTTCTTAAGCGATGTCAACGGCGTGCGCCGCGACAAAGAAAACCCAGACACCATCATTCATTCGCTTAGTGAGTCAGAATCCAAAGCCATGATTGGCAACGGACAAATTGCCTCGGGCATGATCCCCAAGGTTGAAGCTTGCTTAGAAACGCTTGATCGCGGCGTTGGAAAGGTTCACATCATTGATGGTCGTTTGCGCCATTCGCTGTTACTAGAGATTTATACCTCCGAAGGCGTGGGTACAGAAATCTACAAAGACTTAAACATTTAAGCACTTGATCGTGAACCCCCGGCATCGCCTTTCGCTCTTCTTTCTTTTCCACCCTTTCGCAACACCTTTCAATCAAGCAGAAACACTGGCGGCGTCATTTTCATGACGCCGTTATCCATTCAGCTACGGCCCCAAACCGTTTGAATTGCCATGCAACACCTGATCACATTATTCGATATCACGCCAGATGAACTGCGTCTGATCTTGAAAACCGGCATTGAAATCAAGTCACGACTGCTCGCAGGCGATCGCCCTGATATCCTGCGCAACCATGTCATTGCTCTGTTGTTTGAAAAGCCTAGTTTACGAACACGCGTCAGTTTTGAATCAGGCATGACGCAACTGGGTGGACGAGGCTTGTTTCTCACCGACGATGTGGGCTGGGGAAAACGCGAATCACCCGCGGACTTCACTCGTGTCTTGGGTCAATTCGTTGACGCCGTCGTGTGCCGTGCCAAGCAACACGATCGCGTTGAACAATTGGCTCAGTTTGATGCCATGCCCGTAATCAATGGCTTGACCGACCTCTGTCACCCTTGCCAAGCCTTGGCAGACGTCACCACGATTCAGGAAGCTTTCGGAACCTACGAAGGCAAGCACCTTGTCTTTGTCGGTGACGGCAATAATGTCGCTCATTCCCTGGCATTGATCTGCGCGATGCTCGACATGCGATTTACACTCGCCTGCCCGGACGGCTACGAAATGGACGCCGCTTGGATGAAACGCGTTGCCGACCACTATCCCAACGCCAAAATCGAAACCGTACGCGATCCTGCCAAAGCAGTTGCCACGGCCGATGCGATTTACACCGACGTGTGGACCAGCATGGGCCAGGAAGCTGAAATGGAAGCGCGTCGCCAAGCCTTTGCCAACTACCAAATCAATGGCCAACTCATGGCAGCTGCACCGCCGACGGCGCGAGTGCTGCACTGCCTGCCGGCCGTTCGCGGTGAAGAGATCACCAATGAAGTCGCTGACAGCGAACAGAGTGACTTGATTCGCCAAGCGGGCAACCGAATGCACGCTCAAAAAGGCTTACTGGTCTGGCTGCTCAATCGTGCTTGGATCAAAGCAAACGTTCAATAAGCTGCGGTGCAACGGTTTCTGATCAACAACGCATCGCCGCTAACGCCCAACCGGCTCCTTGTTCCCTCATTCCATCACTGCCATGCGACCCACTGATTCCCTGCGCGACGTTGAAATCACACCCGGCTACTTGTCACATCACCCTGCCAATGTGCTGTACAAGTCTGGCAACACGTCGGTCTTGTGCACCGCATCGCTGGAACCAAACGTACCACCTTGGCTAGAAGGAAAAGGCAAAGGCTGGGTGACTGCGGAATACAACATGCTGCCCGGCAGTACCGTTCCTCGGAAACGTCGCGAACGCAGTAAAGTGGACGGTCGAACCACTGAGATCCAACGCTTGATTGGTCGCTCACTTCGAGCGGTCGTTGATTTGAAAGCACTCGGCGAGCGCTCCATCGTGGTTGACTGCGACGTCCTGCAAGCCGATGGCGGCACTCGCACCGCTTCGATCACTGGCGGCTTCATCGCTCTGGCCATGGCCGTTCAACAAGCACTGCCCGATTCCACCATCGGCAATGGCCCCTTAAAAGACAGCATCGCGGCGATCAGCGTTGGCGTGGTCAAGGACCAAGTCTATTTGGACTTGGATTACGAACTGGATTACGCTGCTGCGGTGGACATGAATGTCGTCATGACTGGAAGTGGCCAGTTTGTCGAAATCCAAGGCACTGGCGAGGAAGCGACGTTTGATGATCAACAACTCGCTGGCCTGATTGCCCTGGCAAAGAAAGGCATCGCTGAACTGACTCAAAAACAACTTGCAGTGCTAGCCTAGAAAGACTCGCTGACCTTCGGGACCGGTTGCCAGCACGACTGCAGCTGATTCTTTACACAACCACGGCTGATGCCGATGCGGCTCAGCCCGTTGGACAGACCATGACCCTCATCGTCCAGCCTGACACTTCATCGATCCAAGCCGCCGCCGAGTCCCTGGCCGCCGGTCAGCTGGTGGCGGTGCCAACAGAAACCGTTTACGGCTTGGCTGCCGATGCAACCAATCCAGCTGCGGTTGCGAAAATCTTTGCCGCCAAAGGTCGACCCGCCAACAATCCACTGATCGTCCACGTGGCATCTAGCAAAGCGATAGAAGCCTGGGCGAAGATCGAATCAAACTGGTTGCGCAACGTTTGCCAGGCTGCCGAAGCCCTGTGGCCGGGACCGCTAACCATCGTCCTGCCCAAACGAGAAACGATCCCCGATGCAGTGACCGCGGGAGGCCCAACGGTTGCTGTTCGCGTCCCCCATCATCCGGTCATGCAACAACTGCTAGCTGCATGCCCTTTTCCACTGGCCGCACCAAGCGCCAATCGATCCAACTCCATCAGCCCCACGCGCGCCGAGCACGTCGCCCAATCACTCAGCGATCACGTCGCCATGATCCTTGACGGTGGCTCGTGTCAGTACGGAGTCGAGTCCACTGTCATCAGGCCGACCGAACGCGGCGTCGAAATCCTGCGTCCAGGCGGGATTAGCAAAGAGCAGTTGCAACAACATTTCGAGCTCGCCGAAGCAACCACGCTCATCACCGAGGCCGTTTCGGACAAAGTGCAAGACCGTCATCAAGGCGTGCCCAATTCCAGCTTGCCCAGTCCTGGCATGCTTTCCAAGCACTACTCGCCGGCCAAGCCGATTGTGTTTGTCGACCAGTGGAACGCGGACCAAGTGCCTGCCAGGTCCGTCGCTCGCATCAGCTTTTCCAGCCTCTCTGCCGACGAAGCCTCCCGCTTTTGCTGGCACCGAGCCGCCAGCGAGTCGGGTGATTTGAACCAAGTGGCTCACCAGTTGTTTGATTTCATGCGTCAAGCGGACAATTCCGCTTGCCAGCTGATTGTCGTCGATCGCTGCGTGCGGACCGGAATGGGTGCGGCTATTATGGATCGATTGGATCGCGCCACCCGTTGAACTTCTGCTGGAACCGAAAGAAGTCGCGCAGTGCCCCAATGATTGGCGGCTAAGATAGAATGGGACGGTCGGTCCAGATTCGGATCGTCACTTTCGCCTGAGTTCTCAGTTGCCAAGCCCATGACGCCCACGCTCTTATCGACCACCGACCAGCAGGGAACGCTGTTCCGCCGAATTGGCAAATGGTTGCCCAGCCTGCTGTTATTGATCGTGATCAGCTCGCTGTCGACCGCGACGCGGGCCAGCGCCGATCCAGTTGACAGCGAAGTTGCATTTCGCACCACGCTGCAACCCATGCTGCGGCAGTTCTGTTTCGACTGTCATGATTCAGGCAGCGAGATTGACTTAGAAGCCGATTCGCGTGCGACTGCAATTCACAAGAATCGCACGCTCTGGAATCAGTCCATCGCGCACCTTCGCCTGGGAACGATGCCTCCTGAGGACGGCCCGAAGCTGAACGACGAAACACGCAAGCGCATGATCGCCGCCATAGACTCGATCGCTAACGCGGTTGACTGCGTGCAAAACCCCAACGCTGGCCGCGTCACGATGCGGCGTTTGAACCGAACCGAATACCGCAACACCATCCGCGATCTGATAGGCGTTGATTATCAACCCGCTGACGACTTCCCGGGTGACGATGTTGGCTATGGATTTGACAACATTGGCGACGTGCTTTC
The DNA here is from genome assembly GCA_007745635.1 of Stieleria bergensis. Taxonomy (GTDB): domain Bacteria; phylum Planctomycetota; class Planctomycetia; order Pirellulales; family Pirellulaceae; genus Stieleria; species Stieleria bergensis. The sequence goes on along the minus strand of CP036272.1, from coordinate 165,482 downwards.
ATTGCCGCCGATTCTGATGGAAAAGTACTTGGAAGCGGCGCTCGAGATCTCTGGCCAGGCGATTTACACACCGCCGCCAGCAGAGATCTTTGAAAAGCAAGTCAGTCCTGGATCGCTAACAGGCGCTGATCGCTGGGGCAATCGAAGTCCACTCGGCATGTCATCCAACAGCACCGTGACCTGGGAGTTCACCGCACCGTTCTCAGGTGAGTACACATTTGAAATGGTTGCCAGTGGTGATCAAGGTGGCGATGAACCGGTCAAGGCAAAGATCACTTGGGGATCAAAAGAACGGATCATCAACATTCCCAACAAGACCGAGGAAACGTTCAAGATCTCAATGCGGTTTGCCACGGGCAAGCGAACCATCGACATTGCCTTTATCAACGACTACTACAAGAAAGACGTTGCCGACCGCAACATGCGTCTGCATGGAGTGAAGCTAACCGGCACCGCACGTCGCAGCACCTACGTCGATCCCAAACTGGTTCCGGCAAGCCATCGCAAAATCATTTTCGTTCACCCGCGGGGCAAAGACGAATATCGTCAGTCAGCGCAGTCGATCCTGCTGCGGTTCGCCAGCCGCGCCTTCCGACGACCGGCAACCGAAGATGAAGTCAATCGCTTAGTTGCCCTGGCAGCAGAGACTTGGCGAGACAATGGCACCTTTGAAGAAGGCATCCAAGTGGCAATCAGCGCAGCGCTGGTTTCACCGCACTTCCTGTTCAAAGTCGAGCAACCACAGCAACCTGCCGCTGATGGAACCCTACCGCTGATCAGCAACTATGAACTGGCCACTCGAGTCTCGTACTTTTTGTGGTCCAGCATGCCCGACGACGAACTGTTGGCAATGGCGCATCAGGGCACGATCCGTAAGCGTGAAACATTGATGCGAAAAGTCGCCGCCATGCTGCAGGATCGACGCAGCAATCAGTTCGTGGCCAACTTTGTTTCGCAGTGGCTGCAGATCCGCAACCTCGATGCCGTTGATCCAGACACGCGCGTCTTCCGTGGCTTCAATGAAGAAGTGCGTGAATTGATGAAGCGAGAGACACTCACGTTCTTCGCCGGTGTGATGCGTGAAAACCTGCCAGTGACAACTTTAGTCGACGCTGACTTTACCTATCTCAATGACTCGCTGGCTAATTTCTACGGCATCCGTAACGTCAACGGTGACGGCTTTCGCAAAGTCAGCCTGCAAGGCTCACCACGCGGCGGCCTACTAACCCATGCAAGCGTGTTGACGGTGACCAGCAACCCCTCGCGAACCAGTCCCGTCAAACGCGGCAAGTGGGTGCTGGAAAACCTGCTCAACACGCCGCCGCCGCCAGCGCCGGCAAACGTTCCTGAACTGGAACGCAGCAAGCTTGTGGGCACCCTGCGAGAGCGTTTGCAGCAGCACCGCGCTGACCCTGCCTGTGCTTCCTGCCACAGCATGATGGACCCAATTGGTTTTGCATTAGAGAACTTTGACGCGGTGGGACAATACCGCCAGCGTGACGCCGGCTCGGACATCGATGCATCGGCCAAGTTTCCCGACGGCACCGAGGTCCAAGGAGTCGATGGCTTGAGAAAGCTGCTGATCGGCAAACGCAAAGAGGACTTCATGCGCTGCCTTGCCGAAAAATTATTGATCTACGCCACCGGTCGCGGCACAGAGTATTATGACAAGTGTGCGATTGACCAAATTGTTCAGCGCTGCCAACAAGGCGGCGACCGAATTGCCTACATGATTGCTGCCGTGATCGAAAGCGAGCCTTTCCAACGGCAGGGTTTCCGTGACCAGCCAACGAACTGATAACCATGAACCTGAAAACGATCTCTCGCCGTACAATCTTACGTGGCATGGGTGTGACGATTGGCTTGCCAATGCTGCAGTCCATGATGCCCGGCCGCTTGCTGACCGCGGCAGAAGCCGACAAAGACGCTCCTCTGCGAATGGCGTTCTTCTATGTGCCCAACGGGGCGCACATGCCAGACTGGACCCCGAAAGGCGACGGCACTGGCTACAACATGTCAGCATCGCTACAACACATTGCTGAGTACCGAGACCAATTCAATGTGCTCTCGGGCCTTACACTCGACGGAGCCAGAGCGCACGGCGATGGCGGTGGCGATCATGCTCGTAGCGTGGCTGCCTTCCTAACAGGCGCTCATCCGCACAAAACAAATGGCGCTGACATTCGCAATGGTATCTCAGTGGATCAAGCCACTGCCCAGGCAGTCGGCGATCGCACGCGGTTCGCATCGCTAGAACTTGGCTTGGAATCCAGTGCGCAAGCTGGAAACTGTGACAGTGGATACAGCTGTGCGTATGCCTCCAACATGTCCTGGCGTGGCCCGACCAGCCCGATGGCCAAAGAAGTCGATCCCGGAGCTCTGTTTGACAGACTGTTTGCAGGACAAACCGAAAAACAAACCCGCCGCGCGAAAACCGCTCGCGAAAAGAGCAAGAAAAGCATCCTGGACTTCGCGCTCGATGATGCCAAACGCCTGCACCAACAACTACCGGCGATGGATAAACGCAAACTGGACGAATACCTGTATGCGGTTCGCGATGTTGAAAAGCGTATCAGCGGTGCCGATCACTTACGCATCGGAGAAGACGGCGTGCCGGACTATCCACGCCCCAGCGGCGTGCCAGCTGACCTGTCCACTCACAGCCAGCTCATGATGGATATGATCAGGTTGGCCATGCAAACAGACAGCACACGCATTTTGTCCTTCATGTTCACCAACGCCGGCAGCAATCGCAACTACAAGCAGATTGGTGTCAACGAGGGTCACCACGAACTTTCCCACCATGGCAAAAGCGAACACAAGCAAGCTCAGATCGCAAAGATTAATCGCTACCACCTTGACCGTTTCGCCTACCTGCTAAAGCAACTCAGTTCCGTTCGTGAAGGCGAGCGGACGCTGTTGGAAAACAGCTTGATCGTGTATGGCAGCGGGATCAGCGACGGTGATCGCCACAATCACGATAACCTGCCGATCATCTTGGCCGGCTCAGGTGCTGGCCGGATTAAAACCGGTCGTCACATTCGCTACGAAAACGGCACCCCACTGTGCAACCTGTATCTCTGGATGATGCAACAGATGGGCGCAAAAGCGGATCAGTTTGGGGACAGCAACGGCGTCGTGACAATCTAACTCTCGCTGGGGGACCTCCCCCTGGACATGCGGCTGATGTTCACCTCCCCGGACCGGTTCACTCGGTCACGGGAAGCTTCTTGATCGTCATTTGAGCGCTTTTTAAGCGCCTCTTGGTGACGGGTGAACTAAATCCACTTAGTGCGATCACGCATTTCCTCTGGCCACAGATTTCTCCGGCCGCGTCTGGCTCTGGAAACTCTGGCTCTGGAAACCTCAGCCGACAACCGCCGCACGACCCGCAAAATCGCTGCCTTCGGCAAAGTTTCGCGACGCCTCAATGTTTGCGCCAGCGATTCCGATCCATGACGGTACGCCCTCACACCCGCTCCCAACGAATTAACGAGAGTTCCATGTCCGACACGAACTTCAAACTGGACACGACACGGAAGCAACCTGCGTTAGAGTACCTGACCTGGATGCACCAAGCGGCCGAAGCCGGCAAAAGCATCGGCTCGATGTTGAAGGAACTGATCAAGCTGCAGTTCAGCAAAGCAAAAATTAGCCCGGAAGAGTACTTCCTGTACCAACTGTATGACGACGAACGTTACACCTGGGAAGCCAAGCAAACGTTCATGGGCTCGGGTTCAAAACGAGTCAGTTCACCATGGGCCACCGTCTGTCACGACAAGCCAACGTTCACGGCACTGCTACAGGGACTTGGCTTGCCTACTCCCGAAACGCAAGCCTTTGTTCATCCGGAACGGTCCATTGGCAATGCCTATAACCTGCGAGACGGTGACGATGTTCGCCGCTTCTTGCGTGAGGATGCCCGGTACCCCATTTTTGGCAAACCGATGGAAAGTGTTTGCAGCCTGGGTTCGGCAAACATCAGTGGCTTTGATCACGCAGAAGATGCCATCATCCTTTCCGATGGACGCCACGTTGATCTGGATCGCTTGATTGATCAGATTCGACAATTCGACTTCAAATACCTCTTCCAGTCGCTGCTGCTGCCTCACGAGGACCTGATTCCAATCATTGGCAATCGCGTTTCAACCGTCCGAATGTATGTCCTGCAAGACGATGACGGCTGCGAGCTGCTGCGGGCGTCCTGGAAGATCCCGGGGTCGACCAACGGCGCAGACAACTTCTGGCGTCCAGGCAATCTGTTGGCGGGCATCGATGTGAAAACGGGAAAGCTCGGCCGCACCCTGCAACGCACCGAAAATGGGACACAGCCAATCGATAAACATCCCGTCACGGACACCAGCTTTGCCGATTTGGTCTTCCCACACTGGGAGGAGATGGTTAAGGTTGTGATGCGAGCAGCGCCTAATCTTTCGGGCTGCCACTTCCAGGGCTGGGACGTCGCGTTGACCGATCTGGGCCCCGTTTTGGTTGAATGCGAGGGAGATGGTGGAGACACCATCATGGAGCAACTCTGCTTTGACACCGGATTACTGCAAGGTCGCTTCCTGGAATTCTTTGATTCTCGCAAAGAGCGTGAGCAACGAGACTCCAAGAAACGCAAAGCTCGCTGGCGTCAAAACATCAAACGCAATATGGCTGCTCTGAGCGTGCAGGAGAAAAGTGCTGCCGCAGAGGAGTCCAGCCAGGAAACGGATGCGACCAGCGACCAGGCTGCCAAAGAACAAACAACTTCGGCAATGGCTGAAACAAACGAAACCACATCGGTCTAAGCTCGCAAGCCGACCCTTGCTAATCTTAACGAACACCACCTTGTAAAGCCGTTTATAAGGTGGTCAATGGTTGCAAACTCCCCACGCAACCATCAGCAATCTCCCTACGGCATGTTCCCTTTGCTTATCTCTCTTCAATCCGATCTTGCCGAACTGATCACCAGCGGTAGCGATAACCGTTTAATCTGTAAACACAACGGACTCAACGGATACGGATGCTCGGCGCTGCCTCGCGATGTCATTGCGTTGGGTTCTTGCACGTGCTCGTCGCCAACGCATCGCGGCATAACCGCAGCGGAACGAACGCTGGAAACGCTGCGGAATGCGGACGCCGAATCCGCCGAAGCGTTTCATGATGAATCGGAGCGTCTCTGCCAGTCGATTCGCGACCGCCTTGCCAAGTTGCTGCAGATTCCAGAGTCAATCGATATCGCTCTAACACCCTCTGGAACGGATGTTGAACTGCTGGCCCTCGCCTTGACTCGTCTGCGAGCTCGGCGTCTGCACGCCCAGCAACCGGTTGCCCAATCAAAACGCGGCATTGTGAATATCGTCGTCGGTCCATCTGAAGTCGGTAGCGGCACACCGATCGCCTCCGCTGGCCAGCATTACGACACACTGCTGCCCTCGGGACAACAAGCCAGTTGCAACGAACCGGTTTGTCAGTCGCTTTGCGACGACGTTGATGTCCACACAGTGGATGTGCGCGACGCCCATGGCCAGATGCTACCTGAAAGCATGATTGACTCGATGGTCATCGAGATCGTTGGCAAGGCGATCGATCAAGAACAGCACGTGCTGCTGCATATCGTTGCTCAAAACAAGACGGGCATGCATGCCCCGACCTTGGATTGCGTGACTCGCATCACTCGTGACTTCCCTGATGATGTGACAGTGGTTGTCGATGCCGCTCAGGGACGCATCAGTCGCCAGGGGTTGCGTGAAGCACTAAAACGAAACTACCTCGTCTTCATAACGGGGTCAAAGTTCTATGGTGGCCCGCCCTTCGCCGGCTGCTTGATGGTTCCGCCTGCTTTGCAACCTCGGCCGGAAGAATCGCTGGATGAAAAATGCTGGCCCGCCGGCTTGGCTGACTACCTGATCGCTGCAGAAGTGCCCCCGCACTGGCAAACCATTCGCGAACGGCTGGGACAGTGGATCAACGTGGGTGCGATGCTGCGATGGAGCGCTGCGTTAGAAGAAATCCAAGCCTACTACGATGTCTCAGATCACGCCCGGCTAAAAATCATGCGCTGCTTTGAAGCCGCAGTGCCGGAGACGTTTTCGCAGGGTGATGGCATCGAGCTCATGCCAGTCTTTGCTCCCATCGAAGACCCGCATCAAGAACGACTCCTCGAATCAAAAACCACTGTGTTTGGATTTCGAGTCCGCATCGACGGCAAACTGCTGGACCGCGCGACGCTGCGAAAGTGGCATCAACGGATCAACTTGCCGATCGAAACGACTGACTCACCTGACCGATCGGCATTGGAAGCCTGCTACCACCTTGGCCAGCCTGTCCCATTTGCAGATGGCTCCTCTGCACTACGCATTGCACTTGGCGGCGCGATGATCGTGCGAATCGCCACCGATGAAAGCATCGGCAACGACTTGACAGCCCGCCTTGATTGGTTGAAAACACAACTGCTGCGGCTGAGAACCAAACTGCAGTATCTGATTGCTGAAGCGAATGCCATTGAGGCTGCCAACTGATCGCATCAAGTTGTGATCCCCAGCGGCCACTCTGCCCGAATCAGCCGCACGGCTTAACACGGCCATTCAGACCGATGGCCAGGCAACCGATCACCACTCTCCTCATACGACGCCCAAACAATGGATGTGTTTCAAGATCGAATCGGAACGGATCAAGCCAGCCGAATCTTGCAGCTTGCACTGCAAAGCGAAGGGGTCCAAGAAGCAACCACTTCTTTTCTGATCCACGATCTATCGCGGATGCAGCAGCGGATTGAATCACTGCAAGCCGTGTTCCCACCGAACTGCCTGCACGCCCTAGCTATTAAAGCCAATCCCTTGGTGGCTGTTCTGCGACACGCTGCCCAGGCCGGCGCTGGCTTGGAAGCCGCTAGCATCGAAGAAGTGCACTTAGCACTGGCGGCCGATTGCCGTCCCGAACGAATCGTGTTTGATTCGCCGGCCAAAACGGTTGCGGAGATCGAATCGGCTCTGGAACTTGGCGTGCTGCTGAACGCCAACAGCTTGCCAGAACTCGAACGCATCGAGACCTGCCTGAGCCGAATGACGTCCACGTCCAGAATTGGCATTCGAGTCAATCCAGAATGCGGCGCTGGCTCGATTGCGGAAACCAGCGTGGCTTCAAAGACGTCGAAGTTCGGTGTGCGTTTGTCTGAACATCGCAGCCAGCTGATCGCCGCTTTCGAAAAGTACAGCTGGCTGACCGGCTTACATGTTCATGTTGGCTCACAAGGTTGCTCGCTCAAGATGCTGGCTGACGCGGCGGTTGAAATTCAGACGCTGCGCGAGCAGATCGAAGCGGCCAGCCAGCGCAAGCTTCAATTCATTGATCTCGGTGGCGGACTGCCCACCGCCTACCTAGGCGATGACACGCCGCCCTCACCTGCTGACTACATGCAAACCCTTCGTCAACGGGCACCAAAACTAGTCGATGGCAGCTTGGATTTAGTCACCGAGTTTGGCCGCAGCGTGCAGGCCGGTTGCGGGATCACGTTTAGCAAAGTGGAATACTTGCGGCCCGAGCAATCCATGCTGATCACTCATGTTGGCGCGGACTTATTAATGCGGCCCGCATACATGCCCGCAAACTGGAAACACGCCTTTGCTCTATGCGATGCCAGCGGCCAACTGAAGGAAGGAGCACAGTCAGAAACCACGATTGCGGGGCCGCTCTGTTTCTCGGGCGACATCATCGGACGACAGGTTCCGCTGCCAGCGGCACAGCCGGGCGATTGGTTGGTGATTCGCGACACAGGTGCTTATACGGTCGGCATGTGGTCACGTCACTGCAGCCGTTCTATCCCCTCGGTGCTAGGCTACCAAGCGACACCCTCACCCAACCTTGTTTCACTGCGGCAAGCAGAAACACCGCAATCGATGGTCCAGTTCTGGAGCTAACTCCGCACGCTCTGCAAGCATGCCCAGCACAGCCAATGAGCGAGTCAACTCGCTAGCTCACTGGCCAAACGACGCTTCACGGCTGCCTGCTCTCGCCGGGCAGTTCAAATGACCACTACTGGTTATCGGTCAGCAGCACTTCGGCTCGGTACCGTTTGCCATCGCGATAGATGATCATGGGGACGTTGCTACCAACAGGTGTCATGCCCACTTGCGTGACCAAGTGGTCATCGTTTTCAACCTGATGGCCATTAAACTGGACAATGATGTCGCCATCGCGAAGATTGGCTTTCTGGGCCGGTGAACCACGCCGAACGGTTTTCACCAACGCGCCTCCAAAGGCAAACGAATCGCCTTGCATGCTCTTGGCACCGTCAAAATCAGGATCCAGGGTGACACCCAGATAGCCGCGGCGAAGTCGCCCGTGACGCACCAGTTCCTCGGCAACTTGCATCGCCATATTGATTGGAATTGCAAAGCCGATGCCTTCGCTACCACCACTGCTGCTGGCGATCGCAGTGTTCAAGCCAACGACTTCTCCACGTAGACTCAGCAACGGACCTCCACTGTTACCTGGATTGATCGCCGCGTCGGTTTGAAAGAAGTCTTGGAGCTCGATCTTCTGTTCACCCAACGACAAGTCACGTCGGCCTTTTGCGCTCAAAATGCCAAACGTTACTGAATGGCTCAGCCCGAAGGGGCTGCCGATCGCGATGGTGAAATCACCAATCCCCACCGCATTGCTGTCACCAACTCGAGCCGGGGGAACATTTAAGCCAGGGGCTTTCATGATCGCAACATCGGTTTTCTCATCCGACAACACACGCGTGGGGTGAAACTGGCGTCCATCGGCGCTGCGCAGCAAAATCTCCTTCGGATCGGACCCCAAAATGACATGGCGATTGGTCAAGATCCATGGCGAACCGTTCACATTGATCACCACGCCGCTCCCTGCTTCGTCATACGAATCAAGGCGGTTACCGTTGCGCTCGGACTTATGCGCCTCAATGTGAATCACGCTCGGCTTGACTAAGGTCGAGACTCGGCGGACCAAGTTGCCCAAACGATCAAAGACTTGGAATTCAGCATCAAGCTCCTCATACATTTGCTCGCGCCGCGAACGAATCGCCGCTGCTTGATCTTCGGCCTTTGCAGACGTCAAGACGTCGCCGATGATGGCTGGCTTGTGGGATGTTGCCGAACGTGACTCCTGAACAAGCTCTCCAGAACGAACACGCCCTTGGCTGGCTGGTTCTGGAGCGGGATCAGAAACAACACTGAAACCCGAGCCGCCCAACATGCCAACGGGTACAGGCTGTGAGTTCGGCCGAGACGGCTCTCCAACAGAGGGCTGATAGTTGCGAATCTGTTCAGCAAGCGGTGAACCATTTGCCGACGGGTTGATCAGACCAGAACCAACAACCTCCTGCGCATCTGATTGAGTGGCACCCAGCAGGAAGCCGGTTGCCAGCGCAAACGCCAGACACTGCCGGCGCCAGGAGCGCGAGGTGGATTGACGTTTGGTTAAACGCTTCGATAAGTGATCACGCTTGAATAGTCCATCACTTGTTGGACCAAGTTCTAAAACAGCCATGGTCGTGCCATCATCTTCACAGGGGGAGGGTCGGCGAGGGAGGGCGCCGTGTTCTGAGCATCGACCTCTGAGGCCAAGAACTTTTCTCAACACAGAGGGGCTAGGCCTGGCCCATCGAGAACACAGAATCAGCATCACTGGCGCATCGAATCACAGGCCAATGATTCGTCATGTTGCGAATCACCGGACCCGGTACGGACACCCCAGTCGACACAGACTGACCTCGGCCCGACGGTGACCCCTAAGAACAATGGACCGCGCTCAACACCCACAGGCGACAGGGTGCCGTGCAAGCACGCAGCAATGTTGGGAAGAGCTTTGAATTCGGTTGGTGCGTGCAAGCACACACCCTACGAGTTCGGTCGCATGGATACCACAGAATCGTGAAGTGCAGCACCCGTTGGGTGCCGAGTTAATTGGTGCGTGCAAGCACACGCAGCCTACGAGTTCTTCGTGACTCATTCCAGATTGCACGGCGATCGCTACTGGGCGCGCTGGTACGAGTCAAACACTCGGTTTATGGTCGCGGCCGGATGCGATCGGCGTTTGACCGAGGCACGATGACATTCAATGCACTCTTTGGCATAGGGGACGGCCCGCAGTCGAGTCAGTGGGATCGCTCGATCACAGGCTTCGCACTTTCCAAACTCGCCTTGATCCAATCGCTCCAACGCATCATCAATCGCCGTCAGTTCTCGACTTTCTGCCTCCAGCAACTGACTATTGAGCTCGGATTGCAATGACTCCGCCACCGCGTCCAAGAGATCCCCCGTCTTTGCTGATCGTCCTTGCAGCTGATTCAACTCGCCCGTCGCTGATCGAACCAAGGCTCGACGACGATTGATCAACGTTTCTCGCAGTTTTTCCAACGCATCTGCTCTAGCCATTTCACCACCCTCATTTCAGAAGCCCATCCACCGATGCCCCAGCGACAGCACGTAACAGGACGATTTTCTGATTGGTTTGTTCGATTTGATTGTTTGTTTCGATTGTTTTTTGCCGGAAAAACAGGTTCGTTAACGCCCGTGGCAACCTGCCATTCCTCTCCAGCACAGCACTTTGCCCATCGGCGGCTGGCAGCTCGCCAAGCCACGAATCAACTGCTGAGTCACCGTTTGAACTATCGCTGACCGGCGAACGTTTTGTACACCCGTAGGGTCAATTGCTGGTGCCGCCACCGAACCGCCTCTCGATTGCCAGAGACCGACTGGAGTCAATTCCGTCTTGGCACCCAATGGGCACGCTCACAGCAGAGACCGCAAAGCAGCGTCCATCGTCACCCAGTTCACCTGCCGAAACACCACGGATAGACAATCCGCCACCACCCTAAAGAGCTGCATTGAGCCCGAGCCGTGTTTTGGGCGGCGCGGCGTGCTGGCCGGGTCGCGAATATCCTATACATCCACGGGCGAAAGTCACACAGAAAGTCGATTCAAATCTCTTTAGTACCATTGCAAAGGGACTTTAACCGCCACTTAGTGGCGAAACAAAATCACGAAAACTTTCGTCAAGGCAAGACAGTTTGAGCACCTTCGAAGCGCGCCCTAGGGCGTCAATCCCATCCATGAACGCCTAATCGGAAAATCTGACCCAAATCACTCGACGGGATTGCCGTCATGACCGAAATCTAGAGGTATGGAATTCTTATTCGGGAATCCCACACTCCCCTTCAGAATCACCCACGCACCGTAACTCGGGGAATCGTCCCAGTGAGCGACCAACCCAACGAATCGCCCTCCTCCCACGAACCAGCTTTCGAGCACCACGCGAGCCAGCCCATGCAATCGCCCCAGGATTCTCTGGGCGCCGATTCCCAGACCGACGGAACGCTCGATCCGGGCTCGGCGGCAATCGCCGAACCGCATCAAGACCAAGATGCGATGCTACCACTGCGCCCCAACATGCCTGCGTTAGAATTTCGTGTGGTCCGACCGGGACAACCCGTTCGTCGGCTGCGTTTGACCGGCAACCACTACACAATCGGCAGCGGGGAAGACTGTGCGATCCAGCTAGACGATCCTTCGCTGAGCGAATTTCACGCCGAGCTTCATCGCGATGCTAGCACCCTTGCGATTCGAGCTTTGGACGCATCGCTGGAGTTCAACGGCGAGAACACTCAAGAAGCCAATCTGCAAATCGGTGACATCGTTCGCATCGGCTTGTACCGATTCGAGCTACTCTCGGGAGCCAACGAAACGGTTGAAGAAATCGCGACTCCTTCACCTGCCCCCGCGCTCGCTGCTCAAACGGGGACAAAAGACACAGCATTGGAAGCACTGCAGTCGCGACATGCTGAATGTGAACAGCGAGAAAGCCGCTGTGATAAACGCGAAATGGAACTGCACCAGCGTGAATCAGAGCTCTGGAAGCGTACCGAAGCGGTGCGCCAACGCGAAGCAGAACTTTTGCAGCTAGAAATCGACAGCCGCAAGCAGCGCGATCAAATCGCTGCTGCCGAGATTGAACTCCAGCAACTGCAACAAGCATCGCACCAAAACCGCGCCGGCATCGCCGACAAAGAAGCTGAACTTGAGGCGCTGCTGGAAGAACGCGGACAGCATCTTGATCTACTCGCTCAGAAGCAACAAGAGATTGAAGACAGCCAGCTTGAGTTGCAAACGTACAAAGATCAGTGGGACCAGCGAGAGCAAGAACTACTCGCCCAAGCGGAATCGCAACTCGGTGAACAAGCCGACTCCGTCGAACAACTCCAGGGACAGCTGGACGATCTCAATCAGCAGCTTGCAGACATCCAAACGCGCAGCTCCGAACTTGAACAGCGTGACCAGGACGCGCAAGCTGAGTTGACTCGTTTGAGCGCTGAATTGGAGACTGAACGGCAACGGGCAAACGATTCGCTTGCCAAAGACGACCAACAGCATGCTGAGCTGCAAAAACGAATCGATCAGCTTGAACAACAGCTCAACGAAGCGTCCGCAAACCTGTCGGCGGCACAGACTGAACTGAGCAACGTTCAGCAGCAGGCAGCCGATCGCCAGGATGAACTTCAAACGCAGCTCCAACAGCGCGAACAGGAGTGGCAAGATGCTGACGCGAAGCATGAAGATGAAGTCGCCGAGATTCGTCAACGACTCAAGACCACCGAGAACAGCTACCAAGAAACGCTTCAGCAGCTGGAACAAACGAAACAAGAATGTGCCGAAGCGCAAGCTCAGCTTGAACAGGGTGAATCTGAAGGCCACGCACAATTGGCCGAAACCGAAGCCAAGTATCAGGAAGCTCGCGACGCTCTTGAAGCCGCCGAAACAGCCCTCACCGACCAGCAAGAGTTACTGCAGCAAGCGGAAGCCAGCCATCAGCAGATTCTGGCCGAGCAAGCGGATCAGCTGACACAACTACAGTCTGAGCACGAATCAAAGATCGCCAACCTCCAAGCGGAACTCGATCAAGCGCTCGATCAACATCAACAGACCAACGCTCAAGCCAACCAGTTTGAAGAAGAACTGCAGCAATTGCGTCGTGATCGCGAAGCAGAGAGCAGCGAAAAAGATCAAGCAAACGAGTTGCTTTCGCAGCTGCAAGCCGACTACGCCACCGCTCAGGCATCGCTGCGTCAACTGGAGCTGCTAGTTGATCAAACCAAGGCAACACAAAGCCAGCAAATTGAATCTTGGGAGCAAGAATCACAGTCGTTGCAAGAGACGATTATCGATTTGACCACTCAGCTCGCCAGCGCCCAATCGGAACTGCAACAAGCCCGCACCACCGCGGCCGAACTGAGCGAAAGCCTGTCACAGGAAGACAGCATTGAACCTGGCAACGATCAAGCGCTCCAGCAAACCCAGGATGAACTGGAGCTCGCTCGTCAAGAAGTGGAATCGCTGCAACAGTCTTATCAACAACGGGAAACCGATCTGCGTGATGAGATTGAAACGTTGCGAACAGAGCTGGACGTCGCTCAACAGACACTCGAACTTCGCCACGAGCTGCCAGTCAACAATCCACCCTCCGGCGAAGAAAGCATCAGGCGTGTTGAAGGCGAACAACAGACGCACCTCGAGTCCAGCGCACCTGCTGATGCTGGCTCAGAAGATGATGCACCGTGGAATCACTACCTCACTGAATCCACTGCCGCAAAAGAGGACAATCAACCCATCGATGCGTCAAGCTTCTGGAAGGATGAAGCTCCGGAACTGGCAGTCCATGATTCGATCGAAGAGATCGAAAACAACGTCCAAGAAGCCATCAATGCAACCGGCGATGAAGCAACCGAGGATGCGCTCAATGACAATCTCCATCGGGGACACGACGCACCGCACTTTGCTGATGAGACCAGTGAACCGGCAACTGAAACGCCGCTTTCAGGACTGGCAAGTCAACTGATCGAAGAGCTTGAATCCGAACGCCAGCAAACCGAGGCGACCAACGAAGAGCCTTCAGCACCGCAACTGGACGCAGCAGCACCGCATGCTTTAGCCGATACAGAAGCGGAAGCAACCGAGGAAGACTCGCCTTTCCAGTCGTTTTCTCCCCACGACAGCTTCGACGCGTCACGGGACTTCGAATCCGAACATCAGTTCCCAGAGGACCATCACGATGACAGCGACACTGAACTTGTTGCTCCATCAACGCTGGCCGAACAGGAACCCGCTGCCGAAGAAACCGCTGCTGAGTCCAGTGAGACCCAAGATGCACTGGAACAAGACCAAGAAGGCGTGGAATCCGTTGAAGCGTACATGAGTCGCTTGCTGGGCCGCACGGAAGCACAAGCTACCGAACCGGAAGAACAAGCAGGCTTCGACGCCGATCCTGAAGCAGCAACCGACCCGGACTCCTTCGCCAGTCGCAACACGCCAGCCAGCGAGTCAAGTGAATCCGCACCTGAGAATCTCGTCACGGAGAAGAGCGAACCCGAGAGCGGACTTGACGACGCTGTGATCGGCCCCGACGAGGTGCAACAGCAGCTTTCCCAGCTGGAAGCTGCCACAGCTGACTTATTGGGGTCAGACACGGCCAGCAAGCGTCAGCCGATCGAGCCCGTTTCAGAAGAAGCCATCGCAAGTGCCCACGGTGATGATCAAGCACTGCACGCCAGACAAAGCGGTGCCAACCTTACTGCCATGCGAGCTTTGGCAAATCAATCGGCGCGCACAGCCGTCGCGCGCAGCATTCGCATGCAAGCTCGCGATCTAAAGATGAAAGCGTTTGGCAAGTTTGCCTTTGCGGTGTCCTTTTTGGTCATGGCAGCCTTTATCTACTTCTTCGTGCAATGGTCGGTCACCGTTCGCTTTGGAATGTTGGGCGCGTTTGCGATCCTGTTCATCGCGTTTCTGCAAGAGGGCATCACACTGGCTCGCGATGCGAGACGGCGGATCCAATTGGCCGACGAGAGCAGTGATCCGGCAAAGTTCAATCAAGCACTGATTGACGAAGCGGATTCGTTAGAAAACGAAGCAGGCGCGTGATCACACGCACCTGCTAAGGCGAACCCTTAGAGATCGACGCGGCCAACCGCCGCGTTCAACGGCACTACATCTCGATGTCTAAGTTGTCTTCACTGGCAGCCGTCCGCAGCTTCGCCAAGGCTTTGGCTTCCAACTGACGAACTCGCTCTTTGGTCAGACCGATCTCAGCACCGACTTCTTTCAGCGTCAACGGCTCCGTCCCAGTATCGAGACCAAATCGAGCCGCAATGATCTTTTGCTCGCGTTCATCCAAGCGGTTCAAGATCTGCGACAACTGACGTTTACGGCGCCGTTGAGCAGATTCTTCCAGGTAGGGATCACAACGCTCGTCTTGTCTGGCCAAGAACAGTTCTTCCGTTGTGGTCCGGAACCGATCACGATGCTTGAATTCGCTCGGAATGGTGCGAGCGAAGTTCTTCATGATCGCCCAACTGGCGTAAGTACTGAACTTATTGCCGCGTGAGTAGTCGAACTTCTCGACGGCTCGAATCAACGAGATGTTGCCATCACTGATCAAGGCGAAGAAGTCCTCGGTACCACTTTGGTGCCGCTTGGCAATCGAGACGACCAACCGGAGGTTGGACTGCACGATTCTATTTTTGACTTCAACAGCGCGATCATAGTACGCCTCAATCTGGTTCATCGCCGATGACTTGCCGCCATCGAGCTGATCCAATTGCTGACGCAATCGATTGGCCAAGTGCTTGAAGTAGTTCATTTTGCGAAACAGGTGGTACTCCTGTTCTCGCGTTAACAATGGCACGTCGTACAGGCTGGACAAGTAGCTGGGCAGGTCCTTGGGCACGCGCACTTTGCGAGGTGCAACGGCCGGTTGAGGCTCTGGGCCCAAGTACTCGATCTGACGCGAATCGTCCTCGAAATCTTCGTTATAGATGTAGTCTAACGGCAATTCCAGAATGCGCTGCTTGCGCATCTCCAGCAAGATTCTCTGAATGCTGGTCTCTGAACGATTGAACCGGCGGCACAGTTGTGCGATTGTGTGTCCCGCAAGATACAAGTTAAAGATCGAGCGTCTGTCGTCCTCGGTCAACGTTCCACGGTGATGTGGAAAGATCGCGATGGCGGAGTTTTCGCTATCGAAGTTCTTCAACGTGTAACGAATGGTCTCAACGCTGCGTCCCATTTGCCGAGCCAAGGAGCGGGTGACATCGGCAGGTGCAGCGCCACCTTCGACCAATTGTCGCGCTCGTTCGATGATCTCTGTTTTCTCGTCATCGGTCAGCTGACTGAAGCGTTCGCCTCGGCGGATCTTGTCTTTGTTGGCCGCTGCGAAATGATCCACACTGCTAGCCAGGAAAGCAACACGTTTGCGGCCATCGATGGACACTCGCCGACTGACCAGACCTGCTTCGCGCCAGCGACTGATCGTCTTGGTGGAAACATTGAACTGGCGGCTCAAATCTTGAACGGTCAAAATCTGCTCACCGACCTCCTCGCCACTCAGGTCAGCAAGTTCAGACAGATCTTCAATCAACAGCCGAAGATCGTGAGCCAAGTCCTGTGAGGCAAGATTGTGTCGGCTGGGAAGATCCGGCCGGTACTTGGTGATTCGGAAGCAAACAAAATCATAGGCGTAGTAGCGATCTTCGGTGATGTCGTTAAACAGCACTTCAGCGGCAGCTGCTTGCTGGATCAACGTCGCCTTTTGATTGAAACGCAGCTGATCTCGCAATTGCTTGATTTTGTCGTCGCGGTAATTTCGATTCATGATAAGAGGTCTCCTCGCGACTTCGGTCCACTCCAAACAAGTCCCTGCGATCTTGACAAATCGCGTTTGGATTGATTCCCAAAGTCTCGTTCCATTGATTCCGTGGATACCCGAATCAGCCTTGTTCCATCAGACGATTCTTGCTGGGCCATGGCATCAGGTATCGCATGTTTAACGACACCTTTGGTCACGGCGAATTGCGCCCGATTCTGTTCAGGCTCTCTGTTTTTGAAAATTCAATGCTGCGAATCCTTGTTGGCTAACCTTGTAAGTTCAAGACGGCATCAGATCCGCCAAAAACTTGTCACGCAACACAGCAGTGGAAACGCTGACGTCCCCGAGGGCACGAAGTGAATCCAATCATGTCACGATCCTGAACGCCTTTTCTTAGGACGACTGTAACAGCCAGACGGTTCACTTCGAGCAATCGATTCAGCCGCTGATCGCAAAATCCCCATTCGGAGTGTGAATTCCCTTGAACATGCGGATTCTTGGCGACTTGGCTAACTTTTTCGATTTCTGGTTGAAGATTCCCCGGCAGTCATTGCTTTTTCACTGGACATTCCGTAGGAAATTTGGGGCCAAACCGCTTGAATCCGACCAAGTCGCTAGGCTTTTTTACGCTTCCAGCGACGTAAATCGCTACTCCAAGGTAGTTTATAGATGCGGAAAGCTTTTGATTTCTTTTTGCTTCTCGCTAATTGTCAACCGAACGGTGTAACTATTTCACGCAGGATTGCACAAATGGCAGGACAATCGCCCTGCCTGCGCTGATTGAGATTTCAATCACTCCCCAGAAACCGGCACCATTCTGAGATCATACAGTTGGCAAGAATGACCAGGCCTGTCGGCTGATCACCAACATAGGCCGACGCGCTGGCCACTGAAAAACACCCTCCAGCCAACCACAGAACAGGCTGACCACTGAGTTTTCCTTCGATCTGCAGTGCCCCCGGCTCAGGCAAGCTGGCTGGCAAACTTTTCGGGCTGTAGCCGTTTTCGGGGCCGAAACGATCAAAGCAGTGGCAGTCACACCACATTGAGATGATTGCTTTGATTCGATGGGCAGATTTGGTCGATCAACAGCGATGAGTATCGAACGAACCCGATCCATCGCGAACAGAGAAAACCAATTGTGTTTTCCAGTTCAATGGGGCACCTTTGAAGCACGGAACGCGAATCGTGAGCAATCAGGACTGCAGCCAAACTAATCGTCGATCGTTCTTATTGCGATCAGTGCTCGCTCCAACAGCTGCCTGTGTTGCCGGACAGTCCATCCTGACAACACCACTGCTGGGCAATCCACTGGAGAGCGACAGCAAGACGGCTACGACAACTGCCAACGCAGGGGAAGCAACCAGGCTGGTACCGATCGATCATCCTCTGATGCGAGTGCGCATCGAGTTGGATGTCAAAGGAAATGTGCTGGTCCCCAAGAACCCGTTGATCAAACCTTCCGAGACTCGGGAACTTCCGATCGAATCGAAGGCGGTGCTGGACTACGAAGAACGGCAACGACGTGCTGCCGAAAGCGAAGGATGGGATCTGGTTACCGAGCGATACTATCACGCCGCCGAAAGCACCAGCAAGCTGAACAAGACTTCGCGTCACCAAACCATTCGAGACTCGGCGCGGCAAACCGTTGTGCATCAAAAACGTTTGCCAGCGACCATCTATTCGCCAACGACGTTTCTGACCCATGGCGAGCTTTCTTTGCTGAAGTCGCCTCTCAATGCGCTTGCCAGCGAATCGTTGCTACCCGATCAAGCCGTCACAGCCGGTGACCGCTACAAGATCGATGTGCAGCACATCGCTGCACTGCTGAACTGGACAACGGCCGACAGCGGAAGTGTGGAATGCGAAGTGGTCTCCCTTGATGACCGGCAAGCCAAACTGCAGTTCAAAGGCAACGTCAAAGGCTCAGTGGATTCGGTCGAAACGGAAATCGAACTCCTGGGCAAGCTGTTGTTTGATCTTGAGCAAGGGTTCTGCCCATGGGTTGCGTTGGCAGTTCACGAAAAACGCCGCAGCGGTCAAGCGGAACCCGGCTTTGATCTGGCTGGCACCCTTCGCATGATTCGCCAGCCGATGGAAAAGCCCGTGGCATTAGCGAGCGATCCGATTTCGATCGATACGACAGCGGAGCCGCCTGCAGATCGCCTGTATGTCGAATTGCAAAGCGCTCAACTGGGCTGTTCAGCGATGATGCAACGTCGCTGGAAAATGATCCAGGATCGCCCCGGCGCAGCGGTGCTGCGAATGATCGAACACGAGAAGAGTCTGTCGCAGTGCAATCTACAGATGCTGCCCGCCCTTCCAGAGGGTCATCAATTGACTCTGGAGGCCTTCAAAACGATGGTCAGCCGATCGGTTGACGGTAACTTGACGCAACTGGTGAACGGCTCCGAACGCGTCAGCGGGCAAGGCCTGCGGATCCTGACGGTGATTGCTGACGGCGAGACCTCTGGAGTCCCGGTTCGCTGGATCATGATGCACTTCTCGGATGACCAGGGGAAACGCGTTCAAGCCACTTTCACACTGCCAGCGGCTCAGATTGAGGCATTTGCCGGCAGTGACGCTCAATTCGCCGACTCGCTGCGATTCCTGTCCGAGGATCAGATCCTGGACGGCAAGCCGCCTGAAATGCGTGAAAATTCCGCAACGGAGCCGCCTGGACAAGCAAATCTCCAGCAGAATCCCTCGCTTAAGGTACTGAATCCAGGCCCAGAGCCAATTAAGATGGGAGCCACAAAGACGGGATCTGATGCGAGCATTTCGGGGGACGCTGCCGCGAAGATCGGAAAGGCGTCTGTGCAACCACCAGCCAGTGCACGTTGATGCCCCAGCTTCTGTTTTGAATTCAACACTCGCTCCTCTGCTCCACCAACCTTCAACGATCCGAGCTCAAGTCATGTTTGCTGTCTTGAAACGAACCATCGACAACCCAACGCCAAGCCGGACCTTTTCAAGTCGTTGGCTACTGTTCACCGTCGTGATGTTCGGCCTGGTCAACGCGCCAGCAGTCAGAGCACAGGATGCGGCTCCGCCGATAAAGGATCCTTACACCGAACAACACACGAAGTTTGCCCCGGGTGTTGTCACGGTGATCCCGCCGGCACCTCACCCAGAAGAAACCATTGATGGCCCGCTGGCCATGAATGAGTTCTTGCAAGCCTATCCAGAACTGGCCTGGGACCCAGCAAAGTTCAAAGACGGAACGCCAAACTTTGATCCACGCACTCGCACGCTGGTCGAAATGGCCAAGCAAGTCGTGTTGCGACGGGAGATCTATTGCTTGGAATTTTCGTTCAAGCCATTGCGTCAGATCTATGCAGACGTGCCGATGCCAGGTGGTCGTGTCCAACGCAAACTGATTTGGTACATGGTGTATCGCGTTCGTTACCGTGGCGGCGACCTTCGTCCTGCTGCTGACCAAGTGGCGGGCTCAAGTCTTTACACACGTGTTGAGTCGGTGGCTTATCAGTCTCGCCGATTCTTCCCGCTGATTACGTTATCGGACCATGTCAGCGGTACCGAGTATGTTGACCGCATCATTCCGTCTGCAACCAGTGTGATCGCTGCTCGCGAGCAGATCACGGCACCGCTTTACAACACCGTGGAAATCACTCGCCATCCCGTTCCCCACTCCACCGATGCAGATGCACCTGGTGTGTGGGGTGTTGTGACGTGGACGGATGTCAATCCCCACATCGACTTCCTGTCGCTTTCGGTCTCTGGACTGACCAACGCCTTTCAGGTCGATGGCGAAGCTTCCGATGCACCGTATCGTCGCAAGATGTTGAAACTGAACTTCTACCGCCCCGGTGATGCGATGGACCAAATCCGTGACAACATTCGCTTTGGCATGCCAGCCCACCGCGATGCCAAAGAAGAGTCGTACATTCTGAACAAGTATGACATGCAGGAAGCACTCAAGTACGAGTGGACGTATCGCTTGGTCAATTAGTTGACTGTCTTGATTTCACGCAGGCGTTGCTGCAGCGCCTGCCGCATCTGCAGAAGCTCCTTGGACGGTGTGGGTTCGCCGGCCAAGTTCCTGGTTTCACCGGGATCCTGTTGCATGTCGTACAATTCCTCGCTGCCATCTGTGTATCGCATGTAGTGCCAGTGGTCGGTCCGCAAGGAATGACCATTGTGGATCGATAAGGCTCCCTGGCGAAGACGTTTCAGTGGATCCTGCAGCACGGGCAGTAAGCTCTTTCCCTCCGCAACCGCCGGCGTGGGGACGCTCATCAACTGACAGACCGTAGGATACAGGTCAATCAGCTCGACCATCGATTTTGATCGGCCGCGTGCTTGCTGGGGCACGCGAACGATCAGCGGGACCCGAATCACTTCCTCATGCAGGTTGCTCTTTTGCCACCAGCCATGTTCACCAAGGTGATAGCCGTGATCGCTGGTAAAGATCACGGCCGTTGAATCAGCAAGCTGGTGTTGCTCCAAGGCATCCAGAATTCTGCCGACCTGAGCATCCATAAAGGCCACGCTGGCGTAGTAACCGCTCCACATCTGCTTTTGGTTCTCGGGAAAATCACCGATCGAATTCCTGGCGTTGGTTGTCGCTGCCCTGCCCTGTTTGGGAATGTCTGAGGTGTCGTCTTTCCAGTTGGCGGGCATTGCGATCCGATCAACTGGATAGTCATCGAAGTAATGGCTTGGAGCAACCATCGGATAATGGGGACGCACTAATCCGACAGCCAGAAAGAACGGCTGATCGCTCTGACGACGTTGCTTGAGCAGCTCGATCGCTTGACTCGCCGCTTTGTAATCAGCCTGTCTGGTGCCATCACCATCGGACTGCACCGTGACAAACATGCGATGTGGCATCTTGGTTGACTGGCGATTGGCAAGCTGGCGAGTGAAGAGGTTCTGATTCAAACAGGCATAGAGGCCCGGAGTATGCGTCTCAGGTCCGGGGCTGTTGAATCGCTCCGTCCAACATTTGGGCTGATCAAGGCCATCTATCCCAGCAATGATGTCCCCCGGAACGCGCATGTGAAAGATCTTACCCACACGCGCGGTGTAGGCTGCATGGTCCTGCAATTGCTGGCCCAGAGTGACATTGGCTTGATCGCGATAACGACCGAACATCATCGAACGACGCGAAGGCGCGCACCAAGTTGCCTGACAGTAGGCGTGTTCAAACAGCAACCCCTTGGCTGCAAGTCGATCCAGGTTCGGGGTTTGGCAGTGTGGATCACCATAGCACCCTAACACGCTGGCCTTCAAATCATCCGCCATGATCAACAAAACGTTGCGGACCGGGGACGACACAGAATCCGTGCCCGTGGCGGACACCACAGACGTCGGCTGCCCCCAACAACTTGGCATCATCGGTTGCCCACCGATCAACCCAACAAAGACAAACAGAAACCAACTCGCGCGTGCAGCTATCCGCTCAAAAACCATCGACCCATTCATCAAATTGAAACAACAAGGTAAGTCGTCCTGGTCACGAAGACAAAGACAGAATGTCACCTAGTGTAACGTCAATCAACTGGCGCGACTTGGTTCGATCGCTGCCTGCGGCAACAAGAATATAGCGAACCACGAAAGCGGCGTCCGAAGAGCGTTGCCAGCCGTTATCGCCCGTCGCTAGCGTAGGGTCCCGTCGATGGGAGGATGGGAGCGGAAGACGGTAGCGGAATCTGAGCAGGCCCACCGGCGTTCGATTGCCCCAGCGGTGTCCTGACCGGCATCGAGTAATCGACACTGGTCAGGAAGCGACGCAGCTCACGCAGGCCGTGGCTACGATTCGGATCACGCAGCAGACGTTCGAGTTCTTCAATCGTCAGTGCCGGGGCAAAGTAGAAACCTTGTGCCAGGTCACATCCCCAGCATTGCAAGAGCTCCAACTGTTCGGACGTTTCCACCCCTTCACAAACCACATTGGCCATCAGGTGATGCGACAGTTGAATGACTGCCTGCATGATGATCGCACGTCCATGATCGTCGGCGATCGAACTGGTGAACGACCGATCAATTTTGACGGTTTCGATCGGGTAGTCATGAAAGCAGGTCAACGACGTGCTGCTTTTGCCAAAGTCATCAATGTGGATCCCGATGCCCGCTTCATGCAGTCCATGCATGGTGCGCAAGACACGCTCATGATCGCGAGCATCGCCCTTCTCGGCCATTTCAATTTTCAAATTCGGACTGTAGCCAGTTTGCTCGATCAACCCCGAGAGACGTTCTGCAAAGATCACATCGTTCAATTGCTTGCGAGAGACGTTGACTCCCAAATACACGTCAGGCTGATGCATGGGATCAAAGCGTTCGAGCATCTGGCCAAATTCCATGATCGAACGGCGCAGAACCCATTCGCCAAACTGAGTGATCAAACCAATCTCTTCAGCCATGGCAATGAACGTGCCCGGGGGCACGAATTCACCATCGTCAGAACGCCAGCGAGAAAGCACTTCAACGCCTTGAATCTCGCCACTTCGTAGATTGATGATCGGCTGATAACGCAATTCCAGTTTATCGTCACGCAATGCCTCGCGCATCTTGTTTTCCAGTTGATGCCGAGCCACTAAAGCTTCGTGCATCGACTGATCAAAAACAGCGATCCGGCCCTTGCCCAGGTTCTTCGCCTGGTACATGGCCGTGTCGGCGTTGCTCAGCAATTGGTGTCCATCGCGGATCGAATCGCTCAAGAAAGCGATCCCAACACTGGTACCGACCGTGACTTTGCGATTGCCTAGTCGGAACGGCTCGGCAATGCTGGCCACGATGCGGCGAGCAACGCGAATGGCATCTTCATAGTGAGTCATCCGTTCCAACATCACGACAAACTCGTCGCCGCCTAAGCGAATGGTTCGCTCCGTTGGTTCGCCATCCTCCTGAGTCTCTTCGGTGATGGTTTCGTTGCAGTCACTTTTAAGATCGGCACTGCCTCGTGCCGCGGTGTCGCAGTCTCGCAAACACTGCTTCAGTCGCTGGGCAACTTGGCTTAGTAAGTCATCACCGGCAGCGTGCCCCAAGGAATCATTGATGACTTTAAAGTTATCCAGGTCCATGAACAGCAACGCATCGACGGACTGCCGATGTGAACCTTGATTGGAGAGCACCGTTTCCAAACGATTCAGCAGGAATGGCCGATTGGGCAACTGGGTCAACGCATCACGGTGAGCTATTTCACGCAGCTCCGATTCCATCTGGCGACGCTTCTTGACCTCTTTGGTTAACACCGAAAGCTTCTGAGCTTGTCGCAACGAGAGACGATACTTTTCACTCAGTGCCAATGCGATCTGACGAAGCTCGTCGTTCTCCATGGGTTGACGTAGCAGCAACAATTGATCGCTGTAGCCCAATCGCCGCACGACACTGTCCCAGATACCGCTGGTGTAGGATGTGCAAATCACAATCTGAACGGCAGGATCGATGGCCCATATGCGCTCAATCGTCGTCAACGCGTCGAGCTCACCGGAGACCTGCAAATCAATGAAGGCAACCGAGATGCGATTGTTCAGCTCAACCGATTTCTGCACATGCGCGATGGCCTGCTTGCCACTGTAAGTGCTGGCAATGCTGAAGACAGGCATCCCCAGAACTGGGCTACTGTGGGCTGGCACACCCTGGGCTGGCATGCTCTGGGCTGCCAAGCTCTGGGCTGCCAAGCTCTGGGCTGCCAAGCTCAGAGAAGACGCCGAGCTCTCGTCGGTCGACGGGCTGGTGGGGCCGATCAGCTTGGTGGCCGAGGTAACGGTCAAGCCCGTATTAGCGGCACCCAGGATATGAAAAAAGTCATCGTGCACCTGTTGATGATCGTCAATGATCAACAAGCGCCGCTCCGCATGAAATTCAACCATTGTCACACCTCACCGGTAAGGCGATCGGTAAGGCACACAATGATAGCGGCGTTTTTGGACAATCTAGATGGGGCGACATTCATGCTTTCCTTTGCGAATCTCTTTACACTCAACCCTATGTCGCAAATCGGACGGAAAGCATGTCCAAGGGGCTGTGAACCCATATGCACTAAATACTCGTATCGATTACAGCGACTAAACGGGTTGCAACGAACATCGCGACACTACCCTGGTGGCTAAACGCCAGCAAAAAGAGCTAGGCATCGACTCTCCCCCTCGCCTTGGCGATTTGATCAATCCGCGACCTGGATGGTGCCAGCTGCATATCTGTTACAGCAGTGCGCCGAAGAGACATTTGACAAGGTTTGCGTTTTAGCAATGTCAAATGATAAACGGATGAAGAGAACGGCCTTCAATCGCTGTTTGTCTCGCCTGAATAGTACTCAAGCGCAGCATCATGAAACGGCAATCCCCGGGTCTTGGCTGCCTCCGCTTTGGAGATCAGACCGGGCATGATATCGGGGGACTCGTACAAACAACGCAGCGCAGACTGAACCAGTTTATCCGGAGCATCGGAGCGAGTGACCAATAAAGCGGTCGTTGCCACGGTTGGATAACGCGCGTCAGCCAACTGTGCATCGGGATAATGCCTGGGTTTCAAGTCTTGCTGATAAAGCATCAGGTGCGACGTCACCTCGGTGCTCCTAGGCAAAGGCAGCAAGCTCCAGCCCTGTTCAAACAACTGATCAATCAGTTCACTCCCCGGTCGGATACAGATCAGAGCAACCGTTGCCTCACTCTGCTGCAGCTCCTCCCAAGGTTGTTCCAAAAGCTTGACATCAGCCTGGACTCCCAGCGAACCGAGAATGGTTCCTGCGGTCATTCGCGAGCCACTTTTTTCGGGGCCAATCGCCACCACCTGTTCGCGGAGCCAATCGACCAACCGCTCACTTTCATCGATGATGGCTTGGTCGGGCGCGTGACGAGCCATCAAGTGTGCGAATTCAGAAAACAATGGCGCGACAACCACTAGCTGATTGCTATTGATGGCGGCGGCCTGCATCGGTGCAAGATGCACTTGACCAGTGATCAGGCGCCCGCGATTGTCGATCGAACCACCGGTAGGCATGACCTGTGTTTCAACTTGATATTGCTCAGCGAGTCGCTGTGCCAGCTGTGCCGAAAATTCATTGTAAACGCCACTCTTGACCCCGCCGGCAATCGAGACGCTAGCGGGCATCGCCTGCTGGCGATAGCGACTCCACATCGCCGCACTGACGAATAAGAAAGGCAGCAATGCCAACATCAGCAGCATCCCTGCTTGCAAGCGGCGATGCCCTGGAGTGGTTCGCACGACCTTGCGTCCCAGCAAGGCGCCCACCAGCGGAATACCGGTGAACCCCTGCCACAGCTGCACGATCTTTCCGCGCGGCCGGGCCATGATTGGACGACCTTCCAAGAAAGCATCCAGATCGTCGGCCAAATCAGCGGCGGATTGGTAGCGTTTTGCCGGCTGCTTTTCCAGACACTTGCTGACAATGGTTTCCAAATCCTGTGGCACACCGGGGCGAAAGTTCCGCATCGGCTCGGGACGATCATGAATGACCTGCATCAAGGTATCCACAATCGTATCACCGACCAGCGGCGGACGTCCTGTTACCGCAGCAAAGAGAATCGCTCCGAGTGAATACACGTCACTTTTCCGTGAGGCTCGATCGCTGTGTCCGCCAGCCTGTTCGGGAGCCATGTAGTTGGGTGTGCCGACCGCCGCACCGCTACCCGTCACACTGCTGTCAGTGGTCAGGTTCTTTGCCAAACCAAAATCGGTGACATGCACCTGATCTCGACGGTCGATCAGGATGTTGGCAGGCTTTAAGTCACGGTGCAACACGTGATTGTGGTGGGCGTGATCAATGGCGCGCGCCACATCGCGAACGTATCGAGCAACGTCGTCAATCTCGATCGGCCCGTCATTGATTCGGCGCTGCAGATCGGTGCCTTCAATCAATGCCATGGAAAAGTAATGATGCCCGCGATGATGCCCAAACTGATAAACAGGGACAATCCCGGGATGGCTGAGCCCAGCGGCTGCCTGGGCTTCTGTGTAGAAACGTCGTACATCGTTCTCGCAAGCCAACATACCGCCGCGAATCATTTTGACCGCGACGGTGCGATTAAGCATGTACTGGTTGGCTTTGTACACCACTCCCATGCCACCGCGTCCAATCACTTGTTGCAACTGGTATTCGCCAATCTCGTAGGGAAGCGTCGGTCCCACATCACCTTGCGGCCGGTTGGCTTCCGGCAGTGTCAACGCTGGATCATCGGACTCATTCGGATCGGCAGCCAATCGATCCACCGTTTCATCACTGGGTGAAACCGACCTGGGAAACTCTCCGGTCTCTGAAAATTCCGTTCCGTCTGCCCCAGCCTCAACGGCCCCATTTCCGGCAAACCCAGCCTTTTCCAGCTCGCCGGAATAAAGGGGACTGGTCAAGACACCCGACGTGAAGGTGTCGATCGCGTCTGCCGCATCCATCAGCTCCCGCAATTCCTCGGCGATCTCCGGGAACTGGCAAAGAAACTCTTCACGCGAAGCGACCAAGCCCTCATCACAAGAACGCAAGTAGGCAGCAAAGGCCTGATCAACCTGATCTTCGGATTCTTGCGATTCGGACATGGCGTTCTAAAAAGAGAGCATTTGGAAACAGCGGTGGACGCAGAAGGATGTGAGCCGATCATAAATACGGATTGTTCTCGGCATCAATGATCGTCCGCAGTTTCTTGAGACCTCGTTTGAGAAGCCCAGCAACAGCGGTGTCTGATTTATCCATTCGCTGCACAATCTCACCCAGCGACAATCCTTCCATATAACGCAACCGGATCGCCTCCGCCTGAGTCTCGGGAAGCTGGTGCAAGGCCTCCAAGAGTGCCACTGCCGTTTCAGCCCTGATCGCAATACCAGAGGGACTGGTGGTGCTTCCAGGCAATTGCGCGATCCATGGTGAACCAGCCGATTCGTCGGCGGCCTTGGCTGCTGCGGTCACCTCTCTCCTGACAGATCGCTTTTGCGTCATCACGTGCCGAGTGACAGCCGAAGCCACATTGTTCTTCAACATGCCTCGCAGCCAGGCAGCAAACTCTCCCGCAGAAGCGCCTCGAAACGAACCCAAATCTCGCTTGGCCTCCAGGAACGTGACTTGCACGATATCGACTGGATCCACTCGACGCCGCAGCTTTTCACTCAAATTGCGGTGCGCCAACATGATCAGGTAACCCCGGTACTGCTCCAACAATCGCCCCAAGGCCGCATTGTCACCGGCTTTCGATGCAACCACTAATTGGGTTGTCGTCATATCACCTTCTGTTGCAGTCATGGATTTTTTACGAGACAATGAGTGAACAAGGACGAATGGATACAAGCAGGCGCGCTCGGCTGATTTCGAAACGTTCGCATCGAAATTTTCGGCCTCTGGTCCCTGATGATGGGGAACACAACCTGCTGCCAATACCAGCCTCCAGTTTAGACGAAATCGGCATACATTGATGCTGGACAGAGGTTTTTCTGCGGCACCTTCCGTTCGATTCTGTCAAACTCCCCCATTCGATCAGGTCCTGGACATGATGACACGCCTTCACTCTTCACCTGCCTGGGCTCGTGGCCCCTCCTGGGCTGCTTCCCCGGCAAAACTGCTGTCTTCGAAAAACTCAACCAACAAACCCACCGGGCAGACATCAGGTTCCAGCATTTCAGTCATTCGTCACTTCAGCTTGATTCTTGGCATCGCCGGCATTTTATTTGTCAGCGGCTGCGGTGCAGATAAATCGCCCGACGAAACCACTCCCCCGAAAGAATCGCCCACCGCGGAAGCCGATCGCACAACCGATCAGCCTGCCCCCGGCATCGACATGCCTGCCAGTGAACCCGCTGCCAGCACCGAAAATGACGCCACTGACGCGCCGGCGGACAGCGAATTTGCATTGCCTCCCAGCGGCGACATGCCTGCCAAAGACCCCGCACCAGCCGACGATCCGGTTCCCAGTGGTGGCGGCATCGAATTACCAGAGCTAAACGGCCCTCAAAACGCCACCGGCAGCACGGAAAGCACAAGCAGCACGGGCGAATTGAACCTGCAAATCACGCCCTGGGAAGAAATTCAAAAGGCGGTCACCTCGACCGGCAAGATCACGGTCGTCGATCTGTGGTCTACGGCCTGCGACCCCTGCCTGAAAGAGTTCCCCGGCCTGGTTCGCTTGAATCTAGAACATGGCGAAGAGGTCTCTTGCTTTGCAGTCAGCCTGGACTTTGATGGTCGCAAAACCGCGCCACCAGAAAGCTATCAAGAGGCCATCACTGAGTTTCTGACCAAGAACAAAGCTACCTTTCCCAATTACATCTGCGCCACTGACAGCGACTCAATGTATGACGCCTTGGATATCCCCTCGATTCCAGTGGTCATGATTTATGACGCCGACGGCAAACTGATCAAGAAGTTTGTCGACGCGGGCGACACAGCCGGGTTTGGCTATGAAAAGGATGTGATCCCCTTCGTGCAAAGCTTGCTCTAGTTTGCTTCACGGCGCTTGCTCTAGTTTGCTTCACGGCGCTGGCTACCAGCCAGCTGCATCTCCAATGCAATCACGACCCTCTTGGCCAAGCGTGCCCGGCGGGATCGTGACGTCTTGATGAAAAGCCCTGCTCATCCAAGCCGTGCACGGGCTGAGCGCGAAAGATCAGAAAGGCGCTGGCTTGACCGGCTTTGATCATCTGCCAAACGCTTCGCAGTTGTCAGCCACATTCCTGTCGCTGGCCACCGCTGGCAAACCGATTACTGGACGGCCTTGCCTTTCTTTTTAGACTTGCCGCCGGAGTGGTATCCTTTGGGGACATCGTCAGCAGATTTGCCTTTGTGCTTGCTTTTGTACTTTCCCTTGGACTTGCCTTTGCCTTTTGAGTCGGCACCTTTGAAGTCCTTTTTGCCGGCGAATTTGCCATTCGATTTTCCCGGTGGGGAATCGACTCGAATCTGCATCTTCTTTCCGCCGACACGCGCTTTGTACAGGGTGTTCAAGACATCCTTGGGCAAGTCTTCGGGCAGATCCACGGTGCTGAACCGTGGGAAAATTTGAATCGGCCCAATGAATTCGCTATCGATGCCAGCTTCGTTGGCGATCGCCCCGACAATGTTCCTTGGAGCGGCATTGTCTTCGCGGCCGACTTCGATGCGGTAACGTGTCATGCCAAATTCAGGGCGTCCGACCTTGCGTTTTTTGCGACTTTCGCGAGGCTGATCGGAATCGAAACCACCTTCACGATCGTTGCCTCGATCTCGATCTCGACTCTTCTTTGATTTCGGTGCATCTTTGACGAAAAAGTCGTGCCCTTTCTGGCTCATTTTCAGCAGTGCGGCCGCGACGACGCTGGGATCATGGCCAGAGGATTCAATGTGCTGTTGGATCAGTTGCTCGTAGACTGTGAGCACACCTTTCTCGATGGTCTTTGCAATTCGGTCACTGAGCCGTTGCACTCGCATGGCGTTGATTTCGTCGGCACTGGGCGGATTGACGATTTCAATTTCACGCTTGGTGGTTTGTTCAAGGTAGCGCAACTTACGACGCTGTGCTGGCGAAACCAAAATGATGGCGTCGCCACTTCTGCCCGCACGACCGGTGCGGCCAATACGGTGAACGTACGATTCATTATCGTGCGGGAAATCGAAGTTAAAAACATGGCTCACGCGGCTGACATCCAAGCCCCGTGCGGCAACGTCGGTCGCCACAACGATATCGACACGACCACTTTTCAGCTGATCGATGGTGCGCTGACGGACGGACTGTGGCATGTCCCCGTTCAAAGCCGTGGCATTGAAACTTCGCCGAACAAGCTTTTCGGCAACCTGAATCGTCGCATCTTTGGTCTTGGTAAAGATGATCACGCCGTCCGTTGGCTCGGCTTCCAAGAATCGCAGCAGAGCCAGCATTTTGTCTTTGGGGGTGACCACGACGGCACGCTGTCGAATCGAGCTAGCGGTAGCCTCTTTTCGCTCCACAGTAATGGTGACAGGGTCTTCCAAGTACTGCCCAGCGATCTTGCGAATCTGTTGCGGCATCGTCGCGCTAAACAAGGTCACCTGACGCTGCTTAGGAACATGCTGCAGCACAAATTCGACATCCTCCTGAAAGCCCATGTTGAGCATCTCATCGGCTTCGTCCAGCACCAAACGTTGCAACTGGCTTAAGTCCAAGGTGCCTCGCTTGAGATGGTCGATCACTCGTCCAGGGGTGCCGACCACAACATCGACGCCGCGACGCAGGGCGCGGAATTGACCTTCGTAATCCTGACCACCGTAGATGGCCAGCGTACTGAAACCTTTGACGAATTGGCTGTAGGTCTCGAAGGCCTGCGAGACTTGCAGTGCAAGTTCACGTGTTGGTGCCAGGACCAGCGTGCTGACGCTATTCGACTTTCGCTGCCTGGTGGACAGGATCGGCAATGCGAAGGCTGCGGTCTTGCCCGACCCGGTTTGCGATTGAGCCAGCACATCGCGACCTTCCAGCATGCTAGGAATCACTCGCGCCTGAACTTCGGTTGGCGTGGTGTAACCGCATTGTTCAAGAGCCTGCAAGACGGTGGAGTCTAGGCCTAAGGCGGCAAAGCTTTCTGGCTGCACATCAGCAGCAGGCTGTTGGGAAGACGACATTCGATCACCTGGACAATGGTTGCGGTTAACTTTTCGCAGCCTAGCGGGTTAAGGCTACCACTGGCAGTGGTTATTTGTCCATTCGCCCTGAATCCACGCTTTTGCTGACCGGTCGTGCGATCGGCCGGCCGAAAAAACCACCTCACAAGGTCATCCCCCACCTGTGCTGTCAGGGTGCGAGGCAAAACCAATGGAGCTACGATTCCGGATCGATTTCAGCGGCAAATGAATGGGGTTAGTCACTCTGACATCGCTGGCAGCAGTTCAAATCACTCCGCGGGCAAATCGGTGCTCTCTGGTGACGAATCGAGCACCGGAATGCTTTGGTCCATGATCACTGGCACGGGCTCAATCAGCATTGGCTCAACCAGTTCTGTCGGTTGATCGGTGAACATCAGATTGACACCACCGGCAGCACGTCGCCGCGCCCGTTTGTCGCGCATCCGCTTGCTGATTGGATTGTTGAAACAGGCAATCCCGATTCCACTTAACCAATCGTCAGACTCTCGTCCGTCGGTCGTGATCATGTAACGGCTATAAGCAGTCAAACGCGTGTTGGAGTTCCACCAGAAGTGCAGGCCGAGCTCGGGATAGACCGCCGCCAGGGCTCCAGTGAATCGCTCGTCTTCCTCATCGAATTCATCGATGGCTCCATCTTCATCATTGTCGATGAAGTCGTCTCTAGCAGGCACCGTCTCTCGGGCCGCGCCGGCAAAAACTCCCAAACCAACAAAGGGTGCCAAACGAGACGGCGTTTGTAGTCGGAGCCCACCGTCGGCGCCGGTAAACAAGTCCTCGCCATTGGCCATCAAGGTCAGTGAGGCGCGGGTGGTCATGCCACTCATCACGTAAGATTCCTTGCCCAGATCGAGCGCCCCCAAGCCTTGATCATCGTCGCCGCGGATGGTGTAGCCACCCCCCAGATAACTGCCGGTGGCTTGATCCATAAACCGAGCATCAGAGGCTTGCTTGAGCTTGCCCAGCAGATCGGACTTGTCGGCACCGTCACAGTATTTATCGGCGTACTCCGAATCATCCATCGCCCAGCGCGAGCGGAAGATCCCCGACGGCAGCGAACAACCTGCCAGCATGCAAGACAGCAAACAGCAAAGCGACAACAGAGAACGCATGGGCGGGTTGTGATCCATAGTCCGGCGATGGGGGCGACGTTGGCGAATACCCAATCCAGCCAAAAGCCGTCAAGAGGAACGCCGGACAGCGCGATCGCCACCGAAGCATGATCGCCACTGAAGCACGCTCGGGAGACGGTTGGGACAAGTTTCACGCTGCTGTTTCATGCTGGCTGCCGTGCTGGCGGAAGGTTGACTGACTGCCGGCTGCCCGGCTGGATTCTGGCCGATGCCACACAGGGCTTGCAAAACACCGCTCCCTCAGGATCAGAAACCACCAAGAAGCAAAAGTTTTCTGTGCTTCATTCCATCAACGATTGGCCGGTTTACGTCGCTGCAAGCGTTCACTGTTGCCCCGGAAGGTGAATCAAACTCACCTCCAAATCGGACTCGGGGGAAACTCGCCAGCGGGTGGTCCGAGTGCACTCCGCGACACGGTTGACCAAACGGGACGGGCTATTAGTATTCCCCGCTTGAAAAGAATAAGAATTGCAAAGTGACCTCCTAAACAGATTCGACAGTCAACCTTCATGCTGAACTTCTTTCGCAACCAAGCCGGTAGTTACAAAGACGACGTTTTATCGGGCATGACTGTTGCTCTGGCGTTGGTTCCTGAAGCGGTCGCGTTCGCGTTTGTTGCTGGCGTCGCCCCGCAGGTCGGTTTGTATTCGGCCTTCTTCATCGGCTTGCTGACAGCCATCTTCGGTGGGCGTCCGGGCATGATCTCAGGTGCCACCGGTGCGATGGCTGTGGTCGTCGTTGGCTTGGTCGCCATGCACGGTGTGGAATATCTGTTCCCCGCCGTGATTCTCTGTGGATTGATTCAATGCACCATCGGCGCTGCCAGATTGGGCAAACTGATCCGCATGGTGCCACACTCGGTGATGCTGGGATTTGTCAATGGGCTGGCAATCGTGATCGGCATGGCTCAGTTGAGCAGCTTCAAAACACTGGACTTGGACACAGGAGAACTCGCCTACCTTGGGGGTGCCAAACTGTGGCTCATGCTAGGCATGGTCGCTCTGACGATGGGCATCATTTACCTGCTGCCCAAGTTGACTCGCGCCGTGCCCGCGTCCTTGGTAGCAATCTTGACCGTCACCCTGATTTCGGTGGGCGTGAATCAGTCGGGGTTCCTGCAGGACACCGCCGGTTCCACCAGCGCGATGGCGACCGTCGGTGACATGCTCAAAGAAAAGAGCGCCGCAATGTTGATCGAAGACAGCGCGGCGGCAGAGCTTGTCGCTCAAGCAGGTAGCGAAAACGTTTCAGCGGTCGAGGCAACCGCTGCCACCACCACGCTGACCGCCGCGATGGCGTTGGAACAATCCAGCGGTTCCATCGAAGGCGGCCTGCCCCAACTGTTCTTTCAGGACGAGCAGTATCTGCTACCACCGATGAACTGGGAAACACTGTGGATCATTTTCCCCTTTGCATTAACGTTGGCTGGCGTTGGCTTGATCGAGTCCTTGATGACTCTGACGCTAATCGATGAAATCACCGAGACTCGCGGCCAGGGCAACCGTGAATGCATCGGCCAAGGCTTGGCCAATATCGTCTGTGGTCTGTTCGGCGGGATGGGAGGCTGTGCCATGATCGGTCAGTCACTGATCAATGTGAACTCCGGTGGCCGCGGACGGCTCAGCGGGATCACGGCCGCCTGCTTGCTGCTGGCATTTGTCCTGTTTCTTTCGCCCTGGATTGTCATGATCCCCATGGCAGCACTCGTTGGCGTGATGTTCATGGTCGTCATCGGTACCTTTGAATGGGCATCGATCAAGATGGCTCGGCGGATCCCCAAGTCAGATTACTTGGTGATGCTGCTGGTCGCTGGTTACACCGTGTTGATGCACGATTTGGCAACCGCTGTGATCTTGGGTGTTGTCGTGTCGGCTTGCATCTTCGCATGGCAACACGCCACGCACTTGGGTGCCGAAGAATTGGTCGACGATGATGGCATCAAGACGTACCAGCTTCACGGACCACTGTTCTTTGCGTCGACAACCTCCTTCAAAGAACTGTTCGATGTCTCCAAGGACCCCGACGACGTCGTGATCGATTTTTACTTCACACGTGTCTACGACCAGTCCGGCATGGAAGCGATCAACGCACTGACCGAAAAGTACAATGCCGCCGGCAAACGGCTTCGCTTGACTCACCTTAGCGCTGAATGCAAAGCGCTGTTAGACAAAGCAGGCGACTTGGTCGAAGTCAATTTAGCCGAAGACCCTCAGTACCATGTCGCCACCGATCGTCTCGGTTAATCGGCGGCGACTCAACAGGGCCCAACTGCTAACGCGCCAAACCAGCGGGCTCACTCTTGCCGCCGACCGTACTGACCGTGATGACGGTCACGCTTGCTCCGCTGGCAAGCTCGGCAGGCAACTCAAACTGAGCTTCGACCAGAGGCATGTCGGGCGTGTCACTGTACTGCAGCCCTTGAAACAGTGGCCGGCCAAAGCGATTCGCGGGCGTCTCAGGAACTCGCCCGATCGTTTTCCCTTGATGTTGAATCAAGAAATGGCTGATGCCGCTTTCCAAGTCCGCTTGTGGCTGCCATGTCAACACGCCGTCCTTGACACTGACCTGTTGAACTGCGGGCGGAGGCGTGTTGTCGGCAATCTTGGTGTCCGTGACATATTGCGACCACTGCTGAGCGATTCGCTGGCTGGGTAACCAAATCGCTTTCGCAGCGTCACCATTGTATTGCTTTTCAGCGACTGGCTTGGTCTCCAGCACGGTTGCCAAGTACACCTCGTCGGTAGGCATCGGTCGTAACGTTTGATCGTCACCCTTGGCAAGGCGTTTGGCCAAACACTCGTCCAGCCAGGGAATCGCCATGTAGCGCTGGTTGCCACATTCATGGGCGGTCAGAGGATCAACAGAGATCCCAATCAACGCTCCTTCGCCGCGCATGCGATAAAAGAAAGCTTCATTGGCCGGCCAAACGCGAGCAAATCGACCATCCTTCACCGTCACACCTTCTTTGGTTCCCGGGTTACACATCACTGGCACCGACAATGCCGCTTTGGGAAGCTGATGGGGCTTGATGCCCGGCCGATCTGGATTGACTTCCAGCATGGGGACTCCCGAACGCAACCAGGTTGCGGCAACTCGGTCTGGATACAGCATCGTCATGCCGCCCGCCCAATGGCCGCCACCGCTGTGCCCCCACAACGCCCAAGGCACTTCGGCAAGTTCTGCATGGCCAGACAGCTTGCCAAGATCGACTAAGCTTTGCAAAAACGCGTCCGCCGATCCGTTCCGCGGGTCACACCACATCTGACAGTCAGCCTTCTGAGGCTGTTCATACGAAGGCGCCATCAACGCGCAGCCATGTTTGGCTGCCAATGCCTGCCAGTGCAAATCAAACGCACCGGTCAGCCCAGACTTGCAAGATCCTTCGCCGCATCCATGTTGATGCACAATCAAACCGCGCAGCGTTTTGACCTGAGGCGGAATCCAGACCGTGTACTTGACCGGAAAGATCAACTTGCCCGGCTCGGTTGATGCTTCATAGCGAACTCGGTAATAAGGCGCTTCGGCATCAGGAAAAACGTCATACGGCGGGTTCTGTGCCCCGGCTGGCAAACTGACCAGGAACAGACAGAACAGCGTCCCGAAATGCAGAAATCTTGCTTTGTTGATCATCAACGACTCGCACTTGTTGTGTAAAAAAAACGATTGGGGAAAGAATCACCGAACCAGCATAGGATACTCAGAACACGGCAGCCTGCCCGTCAACCGTCCCCTGCTCAGGGCCTTTGGTACCAAAGAGTCCGTCCGCCAGTCTCCCACCACAAGGCTTTGATGCGATCTTGCCTGCGATTGACAAACAGGAACAGCGATCCATCGGCGACGCGCTGGTTCATCGAAGTGGTAATGATTCCGGTCAAGCCATCGAAGCCTTTGCGAAAATCAACGGCCTGAGTGCACAGATCGATCGGCGCTGAAGTGGGCAAGCCGATCATGCTTGAGCCTCCGCGCGATCGACGGGCTTGCGGTCAGCGGGGACTTCCACGCGAATGCGAACCCTGCCGGGGAGTTCGATCGTCGTGTTGGCGAGAGTTCACCGTGGCGTCGTTCGCGGAATCAGCGGTCAGTCGCAGCGGAATGAATTGAGCCTCCGGTTTTGCCAGTTGCGTCTTGGGCTGAACAGAGGGATCCTGGAACCTCTTTTTCCACTTGTAGAAAGAAGCCTGTGAAATACCTTCACTAAGGCAGAACTGAGTCACCGTCATCTGTGAGGCATCAAAGCGCAACAACCGCTGCTGCCAAAGCTTGTAAGTTTTCAATCGAGACATGGGCACCTCCGCGTGCAAAAGAGAAGCCCACCACCCGCGCCAACAACGGTTCTGGTGTACGGTTACGTTCGGAAGGCGGTCGATCCAGATCTGCTTCGGTGAACTCACACAGATACGGCATCGTTCTGCTCTTGCAACCTCACTAGCTTTCCCTAACGGAACGATCTGCACCGAAAGGCAAAAAATGGACGCTCCGCCACAGAGCCACCTTGCTGGGGCGACTCGATTGAACCTAGAATTGTTAGCCGAAGCTAAGTTTTACCTGCCTGGCGACACCTCTGCCTGAACGAAGGCCTTGGAGTCGTTTTTTTTGCCCTCACCAAAAGTTAGCCGAAGCTAACTTTTGGCCTTCTCATCCGATGAATGACCGAGCACTGCCATGGGACTGACCTCTTGCGACCCTGCTGCGATTGATCCTGGCCAACGGTTTGGCCCCGCTGCGGGACGGCGCGGATTCACGCTGATTGAGCTACTGGTGGTGATTGCCATCATCGGCATTCTGGTTGGGCTGTTGCTACCGGCAGTTCAAGCGGCTCGCGAAGCCGCCCGGCGGACGCAGTGCAGCAATCGCATCAAGCAGATTTCGCTGGCCAGCCACAATTACCACACCGCATTCAAGCAGTTTGCTCCGGGCTATGTGTCCTATCGCACGCGGAACGGCGCGGGGCCGGGCTATGCACAGATTGATCCAGTCACCTGGGATGCGGCTCCCGGCTGGGGCTGGGCTTCTGCGATCCTGCCCTACATGGAAGCTCAGCCACTGTTTGAACAGATTCGGTTTGATCAATCGATTTGGTCGGATCAAAACGCCGATGCGGTGGCAACGACACTGCCCAGCTATCTCTGTCCCAGTTCAACCGGCGGCGATGGCCCCTTCACAGTGCGCGACGAAAACGGCGCTGAATTGATGATTGGCAATCGAGCGCTGCGACTTGGACGCAGCCATTACGTTGCCAGTCATGGCCAAGAAAGCTGCTGGGGCGAGTGTGGTTCCGCAGCAACGGGCGAGGTCTTCACGGACATCTATCGGGGGACAACAAAGATCGTCTCCATTGACGGCGATGCTTCACAGGTCGCCGATGGTCCCTTCTTTCGCAATTCGAACACACGTGCTCGCGATTGCCTGGATGGCTTAAGCAACACCATCTTCTTCGGTGAACACAGTTCGTTCCTGAGCGAAAAGACTTGGGTCGGTGTGGTTCCCGGCGCCTTTACGTTCCCTCGATTCACTTCACCGGAGAACGGCCCCGATGCGGCGGCGACACTGACGTTGGTTCATGCGGGACCCTCTGGCGGCGAGCTAGACATCACTGGAACACCGATCATTCACCCAATTAACTTTCCGACTTATCACGTTGGCCAAATGTATTCACAGCACTCCGGCGGAGGCTATGTCGGGTTTGGTGATGGTTCGGTTCGCTTTGTCACCGAATTCATTGACTTAATGGTGTGGGCGGAACTGAGCAGCATGGCCGAACACGAGACCATCGACTGGGAAAAGTTATGAATCGAGATCCTTCCCAAGCAACGGTTGGCTGGAAACTGTCCATCGGCGCTGCGGTGTTGTTGGTTGCCGGGTGGTGGTTTTGGCCACGCCAAGAGGTACAGCTAGACGACAACTCATGGAACCTTGCGGTTGCCTTGTATTCAGCCTGCAATCGCCAGAATGAGAAACAGCTCCAGGCCGTCGCTAAACTTTGGCAAGAACAGCTTGACTTGACGCCGGATGGCTCTGCTTCGCTGGAGTCATTGCAGCAAATCATTGAAACTGCCGAGGCAGGCCAATGGCGTGAAGCGACTCGGCGATGCCATGAATTGATGCAAGCGCAACGCCCATCGACCTGAGCAGCCTGATCATCCACTTCGTTTGCAACGAACTGCGTTTGTTTCAGCGGAGCGGCTGGCATCCGATGCCCTGGCCAGCGTCACGCACTACGGTATGGCGATACCAAGATGCTTCTCTAGAAACTCAAAGGTCTGGACACCATTGATTTGATGGGGGCCGACAAACCATTCAATTTCACAGCGGTCTTCAAGTCCCAGTCTCGCTTGGTAGAGGTTTCTGACTTTGGCAAATTCATACGCCACCGTTTCGTCGGGCGCAACACCATCAAAGTGCCCCCGTTCGACCATGAACGGACGCGGTGCAATCAAGGCGGCCATCTCGGCGTAATTGAACGTGTTGCCAAGATTAAACTCAAAGATCTCGTATTCGCCTTTGTTGGCATAGCTGTAGCGCAGCGAAGCAGGATCGGTCGCAGCGTTCTTCCAAATCCATTCGTTAAAGTCAGCCGAACAGATCGACAAGCAATAACGTGGCACCAGCGGAGGGATCCGCATCGCAGATTTGCCTCCGTAGCTAAGACCATAAAAGGCGATTTTCCGATCATCGACGAATGGCAACTCCGCCAACCAATCTGTGATCTGACGATGCTGAGGCACGATGACCGAAAATAGCGTTCGGCCAATCGAATTGCTTTTGAACTGCATCAAACGAAAGCGATCCTGTTTGATGTAGAAGTTCTGCGGCGCAAAGGTGACAAAGCCTCGTTCTGCCAACCGAGTTGCAAATGCCGCGTAAGCTTTGAACTTGGATTCACCGATCACATCTTGCGGGCGTCCCTCTAAACCGTGTTGGCAAACGATCACCGGTCGTTTCTCTGTCCCCTCCATCGACAGGTCCTTTGGCAAAGTCAAAATCCCATACGCGATGACACCGGGAAAGACATCCAACGTGACTTCGTAGCTCACCGTCAGCGGTCCTTCTTGATACTTTCGCGAGCGTGCATTGGCGGGCAACAACTTGTCGTCAAACTGACCGATGACTTGCTCAGCAAACTCGCGGCGAAGTGGCTCGCAGGCGTCGGCATACGCATCGATCGAGGATGTATCCAGGGCTTTCATGCGTGCTTGCCGAATGCGCCGCGAATCGTTCAAGGCCCATTGATTGTGCCGCCTCAATTGCTCGACCAACCGCTCTTGGTAGGGACGCAATTGCAGCGATTGTCGCAGCGTTTGATCACTGGCATTCACCACGGCATTGGGATCAATCGTTGCCGCGACACCGGACAGATTCAGCCATGCCTGCAGCGTCTCGGATGACAACGGCGACGGGCGATGAATCAGCTCGATCGCGTCACGGTTTGCGATTCGCTGCGCCTCATCGTTCACCGCTTGAGCGTCGAACTGCGGTAACTTTCCGGGCTTGCCCGGCAAACCAGCAGGCGTTGTCAGGATTTGAATCTCGCCATCTTCGTCCAATCGATAGCCGAATGTGGGACCTGGGCAATGCTCGATGAACGCCCCACGGTTCCCCAGCAACGAAACGATTTCCGCATCACCAAACTCGTTCAACAACCCGAACACCGAGCGTTCGGCAGGTTCAGTCCACAACGAATCTCGCGGCCCAAAGTAGCCACTGATCAAGGTTCCAGCGACCCGCTGGTCAACGGCCCCAACATACATCGCCAGCCGCCCACCTTCGCCCCAGCCACCGAGCAAGCACTTGCCAGATCCGGTGGCGGGCAGTCGTTGCAAACAGCCGATGGCGGCGCGAACTTGATGCATTTCATATGTTGTCAGAGTCCGTCCCAGTTCCCAGGCAGGACGATGCAACCATTCTCGTTCGGTCAAGCGATACCTGTTGATCGAACGATCGACAAGCAGCGGGATCAGCACGCGGCAACCCGCGTTTGCCAACGCCCAGGCCGGTCCGCCATTAGACGGTTCGTTGCCCGCGGCAACCACAAACTCTAACGGATCCTGGTCTGCGTCCGGGATCAGAATCACATTGGCAACCGGAGTCTTCGCCGGTTGCAGCAACAACCCGAATCCCTGCACGCCGGCAAATGCCGACCAACTGACTTTGGTCAGGCAAACGCCGATGATCTCGGTGGGCGCCGCGGCGATGCCTCCCAACCGCGAAAACTGACCATTGTCCACCCATTGGTCGCGATGCAAGCCCAACTGGTTTCCAAAACGAGTTCGTCGGTCACCGGAAGATTGTGCATCGGGACGGGAACGATTTCGTTTGGACTGGTCAATCTTTTGTTGCAAAAACTGATCCACACCATCCAGGATGACATCCGCAAAATCATGCTCCCCCAGCAATGGCTGGGTTCCCGGTAGCGGCTGGCGATCACGGGAGGGCTTTAGCACCGGCCAAGGCGGCACTGGCTGATCAGGTGGCACTGGCTGAGCAGAAAGTTCGCAACTAAGAAACACACTCAAGGCTAGCGTCAGCAAACCGCTAATCGCGGTGCAAAGAAAATTCGGGGACATGAGACAAACCAACGAGACGCGGTGAACAGCAACATTCGCAGGTCTCCCATCATATCGTAAACGCAAGCTTAACGCGTTCGCGAGCGGGGCTTACCTGGAATGACTGGCTTTTGTCTGTTACGCGTCCACGCCGAACTCAAACACGCTTCGATAGGCGTTGGCGTTTTCGAAATACTCCAACAGTTTTCCATAAAAGGGATTGCTACCCAAGGTCGCGCTATCACCAATCACGATCAGTTTCCGCCGCGCTCTGGTCAAGGCAACGTTGGTGCGTCTGGTGTCGGCCAGGAACCCGATCTCGCCTCGATCATTGCTGCGGGTGAACGTAATGATTACCGCTTCCTTCTCGCGGCCTTGGAAACCGTCCACGGTATCCACTTCGATGTCTCGCATCGAGGAGTTCCGGCGCAACCAACGAACCTGAGCTGCATAAGGCGCGATCACGGCGATCTGATCACGTTGCATCCCGGCGGTGATCAACTCGTTGACAAAGTCGACGACCAGCTTGCCTTCGCCGGGGTTGAATTTGCTTTGCCCATCCTGTTCCATGCGTTCGTTCATGTTGGCGCCTGCGGTATCAACGAACATCATGGCCTCCTGTGTGATCGGCAGGGATTCAACACCTGCCAATTGATCCAAGCGATGTTCGGCAACACTGGCATCGGCGATCAAGCTGCCATCATAGAACTCATCGGAAGAAAACCGCATGATGGGTTCATTCATTCGATACTGGACTGTCAAGCGACGAAAGATGTCTTGGCCTTCGCGTTCGATCAAGCGATGCATCATCGAATCACGCATGCCTTCCTTGGCGGCCTGATCGGACAAGACAGTTGGCGGCAGCTGGCAATGATCGCCAGCCATGACAACTTTGTCGG
Source organism: Stieleria bergensis (assembly GCA_007745635.1). GTDB lineage: Bacteria > Planctomycetota > Planctomycetia > Pirellulales > Pirellulaceae > Stieleria > Stieleria bergensis. The sequence goes on along the minus strand of CP036272.1, from coordinate 123,703 downwards.
CCCTTAAGATGGCTTGCCAGACGCCGCCTTCGGTGCACTGGCAGGCCTCGTCGATGACAACCATGTCAAAATCGATGTTCCCCAACAGATCATCGTCAATGGTTGTCGTGGTGCAGATCACATCGGCAGCTTCTAAAACACCGCGCACCACCCGCCGTTCCAGGTTGCGAATCTGACCGCGCAAGTCACCCGCGGTGGCGTACAGCAGACCGCGTCTTCGCTTGCCATCACGACCACGATGGGGCCTCGCTGCTGACCGCAGGATCTCAGCGAGTTCACGGCGCATGTCCTTCAACACATCAGAGGTTGGATCTTGGTCGACCCGTTCATCCAATGTGTGTCCACGCAATGATTCAAACACGCGGGCTGGGTGGCCAACGCGAACCACCGACGGTGTGAGTGGGACCAGGCGTTCAAGCAAATTGTCAACGGCGGTGTTGCTTGGCGCGCACGCCAGCACGAGCTGACCTTGCTGGACCGCTTGATGAATCACCTCTGCCAGCGTGGTGGTTTTACCGGTTCCCGGTGGTCCATGCAAAATTGCCAGATCTGGCTGTGAAAGCGCAAATGCCACCGCATCTTGTTGTGGCTGATTCAGATGCTTGGCTGGTGAGAGCGGCTTTGGCTCTACATAGCGGATCGCTTTGCCAGCCTGAATCATCTCGCGCAGTTGCTTGGTTCGTCCTTTGGCCATCCGCGCCGACGCCATTGCGGCCAACTGACGGCGGCGAGTGGTTTCGTCGGGGGACAGATCCAAGCGGTAGCGCATTGCCTCGGGCCAGCGTTCGCAGGCGACCTGAATGGACTCACCTTTGCGGCGACTGACGACACCGGGGATGCCTTGATCGGCAACGTTGCTGGCATCACTGATGACGACCGGCGACCCGACCTTCAGCCGATTCATGGGCAGTCGACTCCCATCGGCTTTACTGAACGTGATCAGCATGCGACCGGCAAGGCCGGTTCCATGGTCACTGATCTGCAGCCCCAGAATGGCTTCACCGGTGCGTTCGGCATCCTGTTGACGCGACAGCTGCCGGCGCTGAGCCATCCGTTCGCGCTCCGCTTCGCCCTCCAGTTCAAGCCAGCGCGCGAGCACGTCAAAGTAGTCGTCAACAGAAAGATCGTCTAATGATTGGCTAGAGAACGCCATAAAGAGCTTTCACCGAACAGCTCTCTAAGAAAGAAAGCTAAGAATAAAAGTAGGGGCGGCAGGACTCGAACCCGCGACAAAGGGATTATGAGTCCCCTGCTCTAACCGACTGAGCTACGCCCCCTTTTGAAAAACGCATCTGCATTGAAAGCCAAGTGGTGTCATCAGAGCAAACTTGGCCGCTTGAGCTGCCTGCGAGACGTTTGCCCCACAGGCCAGGTTCGGACCAATGATCGGCAAACCCTTCCCAGCAGCGGCTCCAAAACCGTCCAACAGGACTTGACTTTCAGGCCAAAAGCCTAATGTCTGGGGCCCAAAAATCCAAGCTCTGCCACCCGTTTGATCGACAATTGCTAGCAATATTCACCTGGTTTTTTTCGCTGATTCTGTGGTTTGATCGGGAGAATTCAGTAAACGCAGGTTCCATTGCAGTTGTTAAGTTGTCAGGCTGAACCCGTTGGATTTCTCTCTCAATGTGGATACATTGCATTGATGGATGCTACAAAACGAACCCTGCCGACCATTCGTCAGTTGCCCGCAAATCTGATCAATCAAATCGCCGCTGGCGAGGTGATTGAGCGGCCATCATCGGTGGTCAAAGAACTGATGGAAAACAGCGTCGATTCTGGCGCGACTCGAATCGAAGTTTCCATCGTCGGTGGCGGAACGGAACTGATCCGCATCAGCGACAACGGTTGCGGCATGACCGCCGAGCAATTGCCGCTGGCCTTGGCCAGCCACGCGACCAGCAAGCTGCCCACCGACGAGGCGCTTTTTCATGTCGCGACGCTGGGGTTTCGTGGTGAAGCGCTGGCGTCGATCGGCAGCGTTTCCCAGATGACGATTCGCAGTCGTGTCGCAGACGCCGATGCTGGCAACGAGATCCTTGTGCGCGGTGGCGTGATTGAACCCGCCGCACCCTGCGGCTGTCCGGTGGGCACGGTAATGGAAGTCCGTAACCTGTTCTTCAACACCCCCGTCCGTCATCGCTTTTTGAAGACTGCCCAAACGGAAAAGGGGCACATCGTTGAAGCCTTCACGCGGATTGCGTTGGCGAATCCACACATCCACTTCGTCCTGAGCAACAACGACAAACCCTTGCATGATCTCCCGGCCACCGAGCGCTGGGCTGATCGTATCGCGGCCTTCTTTGGTGATGAGATCGCTGAGTCTCTGATCGCCATCAATAACGATGATGGCCAAATCAAAATTCGCGGCTATGTTTGCGACCCCAGTGTCAGTCGTGGCAACTCTCGGATGCAGTACTTGTTCTTAAACGGACGACACATTCGCGATCGCGCGTTGCAGCACGCACTGGGCGAATCCTATCGCGGACTGCTAATGGTAGGCCGACACCCGGTTAGCTTCTTGCGCATGAACATGCCGCCGGAGATGATCGACGTCAATGTTCACCCAACCAAGCTAGAAGTTCGCTTCACCGACGGTGGACGCGTCTATGGGCGCCTGCTGCAAACCCTGCGTCACCAATTTCTGACCTCTGACCTCACGCACAGTGTTGGGCGGACCGACAACAGCCAAGCAACGCCCCCTGGCCCCACCACCGCGCAGCCCCATTCAGTGGCCATGATGGGCCAAGCCACCAGCGATCAAACAGCGACCGAACAAGCGCATCGACAATCCGTGATCCAATGGGCAAGGGGCAACGAGTCGAGCAGCGACAATGTGTTTGTTTCCCCCCAGGGCAGTGGATCAAATGGCGGTGGATCACAGGAAGCCACGGCCTGGGCCGCCAGCCAACTTGGTGGTGTCCCCGAGTTCCAAGCCTTCCCCGGCGGATCAACACTCTCACCCCCTGGCAATCAAGCCGCAGGGATCGGCCAGCTGGATCCCAATTCCGACTCTCTGCAACCCGTCGGTGACAACACCGCGCTGGCCGCTGGGCAAGGTCCGATGTCGGCCCCTGGCGACGCTGCCCCCTGGCAGTCTCCCACCACCTGCTATTTGGGTTTCCAAGTCCACAACCGCTACCTTGTCACTCAAGACGAAACCGGCATGGTCGTGATTGATCAACACGCCTTGCATGAGCGCGTGCTCTATGAACGCGTCAAGAAACGGGTCCTGGAAAGCGGACAAGCCCTGGAGTCCCAAGGGCTGCTGGTTCCCGAACCGGTCTCGCTGACGCCGGCCGAACGGGCCACGGTCATGGAGCATCAGAAAACCTTGGCCGAGATTGGACTGCAAATCGACGAGTTCGGTGGCGACACGATCGTGATCCACTCTTACCCGGCGATGCTGAAAAACGTCTCACCGACGGACATGCTCCGCACGATCCTAGACTCCGTGCTCGGCGGTGGCGAGAAACCCGAGCCGATCGTCTTGCTAGACCATTTATTGTCCACGATCGCCTGCAAGGCCGCAGTCAAAGCGGGCGACCCGCTGAATTCTGAAGAGATCGCTACACTATTAGAACAGCGTGATCTTTATCAAGACACGCACCACTGCCCGCACGGGCGCCCCACCGCGCTGTTCTTCAGCCGCGATGAACTGGATCGCATGTTTGGACGTCTAGGCCCGCGTGGAAAGCCGAGAGCCAGATGAATCGAGCGCGGAATTTTGCCACGGGCGACCAATTCCTACGTTCGTTCCGCGCGGTCTCGCTCATTCCAGGGCTCTCTAATTCCGATGTATAATTGAATCATTCATCGGAGAGCATCCGATTGGCACCGCCGGCAGCAAGGGAACGTACGGAATCGCTATGCAGCAAGAGCCGACCATTATTTTATCGGGAACCGACCCCGACCTGCCCAGAAAGGTACCGCCAAACATCGAGCGTTACACGGGCTTGCGTGAGATCGCCCGCGGTGGCAACGGCATTTTGCGCGCTGGCTTTGACCCCGTGACGGGTCGCAATGTAGCCATCAAAACGCTGCACTTTGAAAAACGCGGCGACAATAACGAGCGGCGACGTCTGTTGCGAGAAGCTCGTGTGACCGCTCAACTGCAGCATCCCAACACCGTACCGGTTTACGATATCGGAACGGATTTGATGCATGGCATCTTTTTCACCATGAAATTGATCTCCGGTGAAAACCTGTTTCAAATCCTCCGACGCATCGCAGCCGGTGACAAACAGACCACCGCGCACTATCACGTTCATCGCCGCGTGGAAAGCCTCATCGGCACCTGTCAAGCGCTCGCCTACGCGCACTCGCGCGGTGTGATCCACCGTGATGTGAAACCCGAAAACATCTGGGTTGGCAACTTTAACGAGGTCTACTTGCTGGACTGGGGAACTGCCAAAGTCTGGGGTGCGATCGATGACCAGACCCTGCAGCGCTATGATGCCAGCAAACTCAAGGCAAAAGAGAACGATCAATTGCAAACGCTGACCGGCGGAGGCCAACGTCCCGGCACGCCGCTGTACATGTCGCCTGAACAGATCCAAGGCACACGAGCCATCGACGAACGCTCTGACATCTTCAGCGCTGGCGTCTGCTTGTATGAACTGCTGGCGATTCGGGAACCGTTTCGCGGTGCCAATGTTGACGAGACGTTCCACAATATCATCTCCTGTTCGGTGCCTCCGCCCAGTGAGCGTTCTCCGGATCGGAAGATTCCTCCGCTAGCCGATGAAATCGTCATGCGGGCGATTGAAAAGAGGCCCGGTGACCGCTTTCAAGCCATGACGGAAATGGTTCAGTCACTCCGCGAGCTATTGCCGCTTTTGGACCAAGGTTAAACAACATCGATGTGCGGAATTACTGGAGCGGTATGGCAGAGCGATTCGCTGGCCATTTCCGACCAAACCTTAGAAAAGATGACCGCCGCGATCACCCATCGTGGGCCAGATGATCTGGGAACTTGGATTCGACGTGATCAAGTCGATGGACAGGGCCGCCGCTTTGGCACTGCGTTTGGCTTTCGACGCCTGTCCATCATTGACCTGCAAGGCGCCGCCCAACCAATGGGCAACGAAGACGGACGCGTGCAAGCGGTCTTCAACGGCGAGATCTACAACTACAAATCGCTCCGCTTGCGACTCGAGGGTAGCGGGCACCGCTTTGCTACCGATGGCGATGGCGAGACCATCGTGCACTTGTACGAAGATCAAGGCACGGACTGCTTTGCACATCTCAATGGCATGTTCGCGATTGCCATTTGGGATTCCGTTCGCAAACGTTTGATCTTAGCGCGCGATCGCATCGGCCAAAAACCTTTGTATTACGCGGTCACCGGCGATCGACTGGTCTTTGGAAGCGAACTGAAGACGATTGCTGCCGTTGATGGCGTCTGCAACGAGATTGATCCGGCGGCCATCGACGAATTCCTGACCTATCAATACATCCCTTATCCGGGAACGATCTGGAAAGGCGTTCGCAAGCTGCCCCCGGCACACTACGCCGTGTTCGATAAAGACGGACTCAAGGTTCAGCCGTACTGGGATTTCGACCCCAAGGCCGAACGCGTGATCGGTCGCCAGAGAGCCAGCGAGGAACTGCGCGAGCTGCTTAGTGATTCGGTCAAACTGCGGTTGCAAAGCGATGTCCCGCTGGGCTCGTTTCTTTCCGGCGGCATCGATTCGTCACTGATCACGGCACTCGCGCAACAGGCCAGCAGTCAGCCCATCCGCACCTTCAGCATCGGCTTTCCGATCGCCGACTTTGATGAAACACATTACGCCGCAGAAGTCGCCAATCATCTGGGCACCAAACACACTCGGTTCGAAGTTCAGCCCAATGCCGTTGAGATCATCGACAAGTTAGCCTGGCATTATGATGAACCCTTTGGCGATTCCTCGGCGGTTCCCACTTGGTACTTGTCCGAACTGACTCGCAGCGAAGTCACCGTGGCACTTTCCGGTGATGGCGGCGATGAATTGTTTGCCGGCTATGAACGCTACAAAGCTCTGCAACTAAGCCATCGCCTCTCGCGTCTGTTTCCACTGCATCGAATGCCTGGCATTGGCTTAGTGCAGCGTCTGCCGGACAGCAACAAGCGACGTTCAATCGTTCGTCGCGCGAAACGGTTCCTTGAAGCTCTGGGGCAACCCGAAGCAAGACGCTATCTCAACTGGCTGCAGATCTTTCCTGAATCACTGCGTGCCGACCTGTACACCGATGACTTTGTTGAACAGCTACCGGGCGAAGATCCCTTTGAATTCTTAGAAGACATGTGGCGGCGGACTCAGGGTCGCGACTTGATCACGCGAGCGTCGATTTCCGACTTGTTCACGTATCTGCCCTGTGACTTGTGCACCAAGGTCGATATCGCCTCGATGGCACATTCGCTGGAAGTTCGCCAGCCGATGCTGGACCATCGCGTGGTTGAGTTTGCCGCTTCGCTTCCGGTGGAACTCAAGTATCACAGCGGGCGTGGCAAGCAGCTGCTGCGCGATGCGCTTGGTGACTTGATTCCGGCCTCAATCTTTACGCGTCCCAAGATGGGCTTTGGCATTCCGATCGGCGCTTGGTTCCGCAAGGAACTGAAGGGCTTTGTGGAGGAAACGCTGCTGGCCGATGACGCCAAGATCACGCCCTACTTCCGCCCCGAAACCGTCCGTCGCCTGGTCAGAGAACACACCAGCATGGAAAACAATCACGGATACCGATTGTGGAACCTGTTGATGCTGGAGACCTGGCTGCGTCAGTGGAGTTAACCAGGGAATCTCGTGCGTGCAAGCACAGCACCCTGCACAAAGTACTCCGACGTGCACGCCGACTCGGTACAGGGCATTGATCCGACGGGGTTATTTTCTGCTCGCGTATCGATTGCTACCACAGTCGGAGTTGCTCTTACAACAGCTTATTCCGGAGGCGGAAAAGGGCCTCGGTTTATCGGTTTCCGCTTGATGATAGCGTCTGTCCGCAATCGCAGCGGAAGCCGGGAATGAACCACGAAGGACACGAAGAGCACAAAGGAGGAGGTCACAATCTTCCTCCCTGGACCGTCCCCGAAGGTTTCCAGTCCGGACCGAATGCCCGAACGCCGAAGGTGTTCTACCCCATAGCCCAGGGTCGCGCAGCGCACCCTGGGGACAGGCCCCACACACATCGTCTCCGAACGCCGTAGGTGTTCTACAAAGGGTCCTGGCAAGCCCATCAGAACGCAAGCAACTCCAAGGCTTCTCGCCCAAACCCTTGCACTAGAAAACTGACACCAGCGCCGCTGGCCATCCAAACGCGTCAAAACCAGACCATTTCAATCCACCGGGCCAATCAAACGCACTCTTACTGCGTCAACACACTGCCAAGCCGTCAAACGCACGGCACTTCTAACAAAGCCACCAACCCAAACACGCCTTGGACACCCAAGTATAACCAGGCAACCCATCAGGGCTCAAACTCCGTCCCCACATCAGAACTCGGTTGATGGCCTGTTAAGTCAAGTCCACTGCCTCGAATGCGAATGGAGGCAATTGCTGGAAATGGAGAACGCTAATAAGCACTTATCAACACGAATCAATTAGTGGAAATGAGTGCCTATTAGTGTTCCCGATTCGAGACGTCGAACACTCCGTCTCTTGTACGACGAGCGTGAAGCATGGGGGCAGCGTGAGCCACTGATCGAAACGGGACATTCCACCGTCCCCATTGCCCAACGCTAAAAAGGGCCTCTGCAAGCTTGCTAGTCACCAGCCACTCCCGGCCTTGATCACAGCCCTGGACGTCCCAGGGAAGTCGGCACCTGATCGGCTTCGCCCCTGCAAGTTCCATCAAGTCATCATCAGAGAGACCATCAAGAGTTTTAGCAACACACGGGACATCCCCTGGAATCGTCGACAAACCCGTTGTAGAGCGTCTTTTCAGTCTGCTGGGTGTGATACTGTTGTCTGGTCTGTGCCGCCGTTGTTGTCGCTGTCGAGGTATTCGTGGAGCAGGCGATCATTGGCATCAAATTCGTAGGTCAACGCTTGATCGACGACGGAGTCATTGCCAGCGTCACGCTGAAGGCCGACTCGGTTGCCCGTCAGGTCATAGACAAATGATTCGCTGACGTCGACCGCATCGTCCCAGTGGTTGAGAGCTTCGTCAGTCAGGCGGCCGGCAGCATCATAGGTCCAGTCATACTGTGACTGCAGGACTTCGCTCGCATCGCGAACGTTGTCTCCGTCGGTTGGCTCGCTGACTCCATCGGCATCATCGTCAAACCAGTGGGTTTCGCTCAGCGAGACACGTTTGCCATCGGGACGCACGTCGTAGTCATAAGAGGCCACGACTTGCCCGGCAGCATTGCTTTCGGTTTGCGTGTCCAGTCGCCCCAGGTTGTCATACTCGTAATCCGTTTCGACGGAACCGCTAGGAGTCACGGTGCTGTGGGTGTCCATGCGGCCCTGTCGATCGAAGCTGTACATGTTGATTCCTGCCTGGGGACAAACAGTGGCGGCCTATTTGTTCAACCCTTGCAGGGTAGGAGGACCTGATTGGCTACTGAACCAGGGTGCGCTGCGCGACCCTGGCCTTTGGTGTGGAATACCTTCGGCGTTCAGGCAACATGACTACGTTCGCAGCGTTCAATTGAGAACTGTCCACTCTTTCCATCGCGACTTCCTCCTTCGCGATCTTCGAGTCCTTCGTGGTTCATTCCCGACTTCACCACCATTGCCAGGAGACGCAATCATTAAGCGGAAACTGTTAACGAGGACACTGCCACGGCATCGATCGAATCGACGAAGGGTGTGCGCTGGCACACTGCCAATGGAACGATCGGGCGACAAACGTTCGCCGCGTCGGCTGCATAGCCTGAACTCGAAAGATTGAAACACTGCGGAACAGAGATCACGAAGGCCACTCTGCGCTATCTGCGTTTTCCTTCGTCCTGATCTGTGACAGGACGAATTGAGGGCAGGCGACACGATCGTGCGTGCGAGCACCACTGCTTAGAAACTCTTCAAGCCCAGTGGTGCAGATGCGGAAATTCCACGCGATTGCGGACCAGTTGTGCGCTGCCGTTCGATTGGTGCGCGCAAGCACGGCACACTACGTGGATAGATGGTGCGCGCAAGCACGGCACACTAGAACTTTTCCGGTTGGGTGCGTGCGTGCACGCACCCTTCTAAACCAAGCGGACGTTAGGCGCTTTTCGAAGTCGGCATGGTGAACAAGTCCCGCTTGCCGTGCACGACCTTTTCGTCGATGGTGTAGACTTTGCCTTCACCTTGCTCGGGCAATTCGTACATGATGTCCAGCATCACGTCTTCCAGAATGCCACGCAAGCCACGAGCACCGACACCCTTATTCAGAGCACGCTTGGCGATCTCGTGCAAGGCTTCTTCGGTGAAGTTCAGTTCGCACTTTTCCATTTTGAACAGTGCTTCGAACTGCTTGGTGAGTGCGTTCTTTGGTTCACGCAGCACACGCACCAAGCCTTCTTCATCCAGTTCCTGCAAGTAGCTGACGACGGGCAGTCGACCGACCAATTCGGGAATCAAGCCGAACTGCATGACGTCTTCGACTTGGATCTCGGCAACCAACTCAGAGGCGGTCATTTCGTTGCGCGAGCTAGACGCGTCACCGAAGCCCAGAGTCTTGTGTCCCATCCGTTGGCGAATGATGTCATCGATGCCAACAAAGGTTCCACCAACGATGAACAGGATGTTGCTGGTATCGATTTGGATGTATTGTTGCTCAGGGTGCTTGCGTCCACCTTGTGGGGGAACGTTGGCAACGGTGCCTTCGAGCATTTTCAAGAGACTTTGCTGAACGCCTTCACCAGAGACATCGCGAGTGATGGAGACATTGCCACCGGTCTTGCCGATCTTGTCCACTTCGTCGATGTACAAGATACCGCGCTGTGCCGCTTCGACGTCAAAGTCAGCCGCGTGCAGCAGTTTTAGCAGAAGGTTTTCAACGTCTTCGCCAACGTAGCCCGCTTCGGTCAATGTGGTTGCATCGCCGATTGCGAAGGGAACGTCCAGCATCCGAGCCATCGATCGAGCCAACAAGGTTTTGCCGCTACCGGTTGGACCGACCAACAGGATATTGCTCTTTTCGATCTCGACGTCCGAGGTGCCTTCCCATTCACTGGTCAAGCGTTTGTAGTGATTGTGAACCGCAACGGCTAAGACACGTTTGGCGGAATCTTGACCAATCACGTACTCGTCGAGGTGTTCAACGATCTGACGAGGTGAAGGCGTTTCTTTGAATAGCGATTTACTGGGTCCACGACGGCGTTCTTCCTGTTCGAGAATGGATTGACAAAGTTCAATGCATTCAGAACAGATATAAACATCGCCGGGACCTTCGACCAACGGGCCGACGTCACGATAACTCTTGCGGCAGAAGGAACAGAAGGCGTTCTTCTTGTTGGAGGATCCGCTTCGGGTAGTCGTGTTATTGTCCTTGACGGGCATGGAAAGCTCCTTTTTGGCTTCCCTTCGCTACCTTGCCCCTGCTGACTTGCCCAATGACCCAGCCCACGATCGCACAACGGGTGCACGCAGTCGGATCAGGTCTCCGGTCAACGGTGACACTGCATCGAAAGAAAACTCCACACGGTTCGGCTCTAGCTTTCACATTGCTTTCGCGTCAATGCTGGGAAGGCGATGCGGAGGTCACGCTTGGTTTGGCCCGCCCAAGGAAATCTCCCAGGCAAGGCAGTGTTGTGACTCGGCATCAACTTCCCAACGGGAGGTGATTTGAAAGGATTCGTCCTTGACGAATGTGAAAACGTCGGCGTTGTTAACAAGTTGGTCTATGGTTTCCGAAGCCGATTGCCCAGAGTTGATTGGGAGGGCCAACTGCGGAATAGGTCGCATCCCGGCGTAGCAACACCGCTTCGTCAATGAAGCAATGAAATCGTTGATTCGTGGAAACAACTACTGAAAGGTAAGGTCGTTGGGACGGTGAGGGTGGACTCCGACTTTTCAGCTGCTGCCTTCACGACTGATCGCCGCGCGAGGACGCTGACTGTATTGTTCGGAATTCTTCCTCGCTAAGCTCTCCCTTCAATCGCATTTCTTCTAAGTTTGAAAGAGCGTCTGCCGTTATATCCGGATCCTCGCGAGTGGAGTCCCGAAAACGCAAAACCATTTGCAAAGCAACTGCACTCACGACAAGTAAAACCACTACGGCAAGACCAGCCTTCACGGCCGGATCACTGAGAAGTTCCGTCACTGCTCCCGCTCCCTTACTTAACCCTTCAGTTCTGTTGAACCACTCAATCTTACGCGCCCACCGGCTGGAGGGTCCAGCAATTTGTTGATCGTGAAACGCAAATTTCCTGTTTCACGGCAGACGGCGGCTTTCGGACCACCAAATCCATCGCAAGAGCGACTCCTTTTGGCCACATTCCACCCGCCAAGCTGATGCCCGTCCTACAAATGTCGGCCAACCCTCACCACGTCCTTGCATTCCACTGTGTTTCCGATCATCTAACGCGATCAGCCGTTTTGGCGTTCGCCACCGCTCGGTCACTTGGTTCGGCTGCACAGAGAACCGGGCTTAGCGGCGAAGCGGCTGATGCAGGCACTCCGCACTGATCACCAGAACTATCGCCCAGCCGAGAGAATCGCTTGCACTTGATCCACCAAGGCCAGGCCTTGCTGCCCTTGGCCGAGCGCCCGAAACACCGCCGGCCCCTTGAACCCCGATTCAGCGATCGCAGCCCAGACGCGTGCAAAATCAATGTCGCCGCCACCGAAACTGATGTCACGTCCGTCAGTCATCTCGGGCTCACAAAGATAAACGCAGGATAACTTGTGTTGCATCCTGGCCAATCGAGCCCCGATAGGGATCTCGCCGCCAAGCAACATTTCGCCAACGTCGGCTGCCAATCCCAATTCACCTCCGCCGTCGATCCACTGACAGAAGCGTTCAAAATGAGCGACCGTGGCGATAGCATGTTTGGCTGCAGGCCTCAGGGCTAAACTCACTGCCAGACGCTGCGCTAACTCCAACACGGGCTGCAACTGCTCAACCAAGGAATCCAAGATCGCTTGATGGGCCGTGGTGGAGAAGTTGTCCGTTTCGTTGGCGCGCCCCGTGGAAAAGGTGAGCGCGGCGGGCCGCCAATCCTTCTCCGCGATCCATTGCACCCATCGCTGCAACCGGTCTGCTGCGCTGGATTGCCCGGCATGCTGCGCGGAGCGGGAATGCGGTTCCAAAAACGAAGGCCACTGGTAACGTCTTGGATCATCATAAAAGGGCGCATCTAAATCGATCACGAGCTGCATGCCGTGCTCCGTCGCCACGTGAATCAACCGATCAAAGGCCTCGGTGCCAGCAAACGGATCGAGCAGCCCCCGGCGTGGCTGAATGGCCAAGCAACCAAATCCACGCTCAGCCAACACGCTCACCAATTCAATGGGATCGTGATAATGCAGACTGCTGCCGTGAAACCCAGCCAGGACCATCAAGTCACCCGCAATCGCATCGCCAAAGAAATCGCCGGCGCGACCAACGCAAAAATGATCAAGCCCCACTTCGGACCCGCCCCCAGTAAGGCATACGCGGCGGCAAACGGAATGATCGACAGCAACGCATTACGGATCGCAAGCCCTCGTGCAGATGGCGATGGCTTGCGTTGAGCGCGAATCACACGAACGATCACCGGCAGGGCGATCAAGCCGATCAGCACTGCGAACTGTGGCCCGGGGACCATCACAAACCCCGCCAGCTCTGCTTTGGTCGCCAATCCGGGAGCGAACGCGAGGAGCAGAACGCCCATTAACATGAAGAGCGTGCCGATGCGTAGATTGATCGGATTATCGCGTACCGACTCATCCACGCTGGACTCATCGCGGGCAAAGTGAGTCACGCCCATGACGTAGACCGCAAACCCAAACGCGACGCCCAAGACGTACTTAGGAATCTGCGGCGTCCCATCGCTCAGCTCGATTGCCGCCGAAGCTCCCAGCATGAAGCTCAGGAACCGACAGGCACCCATCAGTGCAGGCCCCAACGGAGTTTTCTTGAGCGGGCCATCGTAAGCGACGATCGCCAACGCCAGCGCGATCGCAACCACGGCGGGCAACCAAGTCGTGGTTGCCCCTTCTCCAACGTAACCGGCGCCAGCGGCAAGCAACACACCAAGGCCTAACAAGCCAAAGCCACTGGTCTGGGCGGCACCAAGGCTGATCGCACCACTGGGCAATGGACGTGAGGGCTGCTCCTCTGTGTCGCGTCCATAATCAAACAGATCGTTCAAGATCATGCCGGCCCAGTACAAGGCAACACCCGCCAAAATGATTAGCACAAAACGCTCAACAGGCGCAGGGCCATGGCTGAGCAACAAATAGGCCGCCGCCACATCCGCAATCACGGTAAACACATTGGGCAGACGCACCAGCTGCGCCCAAGCTCTCCAGCCACCTTTGCTGCCTTCTGACACTGTTTTTCCTCGATTCAACGCACTTTACAGGATTCGAATGCAACACAGTCTAATCCACCCGACGCGCCGCCAGTAGACACGAACCGCTGATTTGCCAGAGCCCAAACGCTGGTGGCCTTAGGCCGGCACCACTGCTTCGAAGATGTAATCATTCTGGTTGATGTTGCGTTGCCCCCGGGTTTTCTCTGGGCAATCGCGATTTCATCGAACCGCGGCTGGGTTCGAATAGTGTGCCGTGCTTGCACGCACCAATGAAATCGCAGCGCACCGTTGGGCCGCAATCACGTGGATTTTCCGCATCGGCACCACAGGACTCGAAGATCTTCAAAGCAGTGCGTGCAAGCGCGGCAGGTTACAGGCCGAACTCGCTGAGCTTGATTGTTTGAAAGACCATGTCGGCACGCGAGGACTCGTACAGTATGCCCAGCGTTTGATCGTCGACCATGACGAGCGAGCTATAGGCACCGCCCTCCGCATCCAGCTGAATCCCATCGCTCCAGGTCTTGCCATCATCCAAGCTCACTCGCACGGTCATGTTGCGGCGTTTGGATAAATGCTTGGGGTTGGAAAAGAACAGCACGCGACGACCGTCCTTTAAGTCATGCGAGATCAGACTGGCCATGCAAACCGGTTCCGGCAACGCGCCGTGATCACTGGAATGAACCTTCCACGTTTCCCCCAGGTCACCGGTCACCGCCACGGCGCGTCCATTACTCGATGACTTATCGGATCGATTGCGGTTATCGCGCATGTTTAACATCAATGATCCATCTGACAACTCGGCAATGGCGCACTCGGTCGTATCGCTTCTAGCATGATTGGAAACCGTCCACGTCTTGCCATGATCTTTGCTGAACATCAGATTGCTAAACGGCAATCCCGTGTGATCACGCCCTTGGGTTGGCATCACCAAGGTGCCATCGGACATGGTGATGCCATTGCCTGGTGCGGGCGCAAACAAGTACCACTTGGGATCCTTCAATTGCTTGGTCAAGTTTTCCGGCTTCGACCAAGTCTTGCCATCATCTTTCGATCGAACCACGACAAACTGAGTTGACTTGTCCAGCGACACTCCTGGCTGTGACCCACTGCCTCGCCACTGATGTGTGCCTGGTCGACCGTGCGTCCAAACTGCGCTGACAATGATTTCGCCGGTTGCTTTGTCCACCAAAAGATTAGGATCCGAGCAACCATTTTGGTCTTCCGGCAATCCGCCAAATTCACCCATGTCCATGATCGGCCGTGGCGGCTCCCAGGTCTTGCCTCCATCGGTTGATCGCGACAGACCGATGTCCATGTGCCCTTGCAAGTCGCGGCGACTGCGATAACGCATGTCATAAACAGCCAGCAAGGTTCCGTCATTGGTCACAGCGATTGCCGGAATCCGAAACGTGTGACAGTCCGCGTCACCTTGACGATGAATCACCACATGCGGGCGTTTCGACCAAGGGATTTGCTCTGCCTGCAGCGGAGCAACCAAGAAGCAACATGACAACAAGCCGTATAGCGACGCAGCAAAGGCTTTCATAGAGAACGCTCAAGAGTGTGAGGAAGCAATCAGCCGTTCAGAATGAAGTGTAATCCATCACTGACCCGCGGCCACCGCCAAAGCAGTTGGCCGCCGCATTAGCCGCTTGGCTGTCAGGTCCGGTCTCTGTGACGCGACAGTCCACGGAAAGAACCGTGGCTAACGCCAAAACGGCTGACGGGTTGCTGATGGGAAACGTGGCGGATTGAACCGCGAACAGCTGGTTAGTGCTGGGCCGTTTCGATGGTGACAGCCATCACGATGGGGGCTGTGGGATCGTTACCCTTGACGAATTCTAGTTGCTTAACCGCCAGATCGGACTGAACATCAATCGCAATGTAACGCAATTGCTGGCCACGAACCGACATGGCGTAGGTTGAACCTGGCACATCCACTCGGCGAATGTAATCCGCAAAGTGAACACCGTTGACCAGCTCGTGATCTTCGGTGGAACCGTCGGCCAAATGCAAACGAACCGTCATCGACACGGACTTTTGATTGTGTGCGGGAAAGCCCCAACCACTGACACCGCTTAACAGGTGCACTTGCGAGAGCTTGGCTCCCACCGGCAACCGAACGGACTTCGGCATCTTCGGCGGCATCGACCCCTGGGGACCGTGCAGCAAGATCAGGTTTGGAACCGACTTGCCACGTGGATCAATCAGCTGGAACGGCACTTCGTTGACCATCTTGGGTGACCAGTCGGCGAACACCAATCGATCCGCGCCTTCGTCACCGGCATGGAACAATCCTTTGGTGCTAATTGCCGTGGCAACCTTATCGATCGGCAATGGGAGGTATTGGCCTTTGTCGGTCAAGAACTCCAGCAGATCGATAAAGCCTTGATTGTCGATTTGCTTTTCAAAGCCCTCTGGCATCACGCTCTTTGGTGAAGCTTTCAAGCTTTCGATGTCATCGCGCAGAATCACGTGCTTCTTGCCTTGCGCATCAAAGATCTCGATCGCCGTCTGCGTCTCCGACGCTAACATCCCGGTGATCACAATCCCGTCGATCGTTAACACCGAATAGCTCCGGTAGTTGCCTTCGACACTGCGACTGGGATCGATCACATGCGTCAGCAGTTCTAATTTAGGATGCACGGCCATACCAGTCAGATCAGGACCGACCTTCTTGCCTTCACCGCGATGCATGTGACAGTTGGCACAGTTCTTTGTAAAGACCAGCTTGCCACGGGCGACGTCCCCGGTTTCCTGAAGCAGCGGCAACATGCTCTCAAGTAACTTTTGCCGGTCCGCGTTGGGCAAACCACCGCTGGCGGCCAACACTTCCGCCGCCCGCCGACGAATGGTTTCGTTCGGATGTGACAGTAACGCCTGTTGCTGATCAAGCGCCAAATCTTGACGGGTCAGTTTGCCTGCCTGCATGGCATTCAACATGCTTTCTGTTGATGCCGGTCGCGACAACAGCACCAGCATCGCTGCAGAGCGATTGGCGGGCGTCATCTCAGGAACATAGCCCAACAAGCCTTCGGCCAACTGCTCACAACGACTGGCTTTCAACGCGCCAATCACACCGGCGGCAACGTCTTTTGGAGTTCGCGCCGAAACGGTTTGCAACAACTGCTCCACTGCATCACAGTCGCTAGGCAACAGAGCAATGTACTGTTGTGCCGCATCAATGCGAGCGTTGCCTGCCGCTGCTTCGTCTTCCACGATCGCCAGCAAGGACTTGGCGATCGCCTGAGCGTTGGCCGCCAGGCGTTCACTGCCCCAGGTTTGCCCGAGCCGCACCAATTGGCTGCGTGCCGCTGGTGGCAAGGCATCAAAGGCGGAAACCAAAGCGTCTTCGGAGTCATCGCTCAGTGCCAAAGTCTTTTCCTTGGGCCAACCCTGGGACCAACCATTGATAATCGCTGAAGCAACTTCCGGGTTGCCCTTGGCGACCGATGGCAGCAACGCAGTCATGGCGTTCTCTTGCAGGTCGCGAGCCATGTGTTGTGCCACGATGCGGCAAGCTTCAACCAAGGCCGCAGTGACGGGTGATTCCTGTGACAACGCATCGCTGAGCGCGTCCTGAGCGTTCGTTGCCGCAGCACTCACGGCCGCTTCGCGCAACCAGCGGTCACGGGAAAGTGTGTCAGAATTCGACACCGCAACGGCGGCTTGGCCAGCGGAGGGCGATGCAGGCATTTCGGACAGAGCCAACAGAACCGCCAGTTTGACCTGTGCATCTGGATGGCTAACACAACCGGCTGCTATTAACTGTTCACTGCCCCAATCCGATCGAGGCATGATTTCAACCGCTGTTCGGACCACGGCCGGCGAAGCGTGCTTGAGCGCTTTGAGCAAGACTTGCTGCGCCTTGGGGTGGCTCCAATCCTGTAAACCATTGAGCGTTCGCAGCGCGTGCACGACCGCCGTGTTCAGTCCCACAGAGTCAACGGATTCGTCGCCAGCGATTTGCAACAATTGGGGGATCGCTTCGGTTCGCCCTTGTTCGATCAGCAAACGCTGTGCGTGTCGTCGCCACAACAAGTTGGTGGACTTCAGTGCCGCGACCAACCCCGCTGTATCGTTGGCATCCAGCTTAACGGGTTCACCGGCAACAGCTTCGCCGTACGAGACACGATAGATCCGCCCGTGTTTCTTATCCCGAAGCTCGGTCATGTAGGCGTTGCCAGGACCGTTGCGGAATCCAGCCGGTGTCGGATTGTGCTGCACAATGTAGTTGTACCAGTCGATCACCCAAACGTTGCCATCGGGTCCAACCTCTGCCATGATCGGCGCTGCCCATTCATCATCACTGGCAACCAAGTTCATCGGGCTGGTCGATCGATAGCCTGCTCCATCAGGCGTCAAAGCAAAGACACCGACCAGGTGGCCGGTGGGTCCGGCAACAAAGGCGGTGCGATTCCAGAAGGATTCCGGATAGCGCCGCGCGGTGTAAATGGCATGTCCAGCACCTGCGGTGTAACCACCGTGATGATCTACTTGACGCACTTTATCCGTCACCGGTTGAAAGAGGTGATTGTCAGCGATGCCACCGAGTCCCGACGACGTCCACCCCCGCACTTGTTCGTAGTAGCGGTTCGCGATGGGCATAAATTCACTGGGATTGCGGTTGGCGGTTGAACCAAACAACAAACCTTGCTCGTTAAGCCCAACGCCCCACGAATTGTTGTTTGTGTTGCGCAGAAATTCGAAATCAGTGACTTCGACTTCACCATCAACTTCGTCGACTTGAAAGCGATAGAAACCCGTGCGGAAGGATCGTTGCTGACCGGCGATTGTTCCCTGGAAACCGGCGTAACCCACGATGCCGTAGAACCAGTTATCGTGACCGTAGTTCAGATTGCTTGGCCCGGCGTGCGTGTCACCAACACTCCAACCATCAAACAACACCTTTTTCACATCAGCAACATCATCGCCGTCGGTGTCTTGAAGGAACAGCGTTTGAGGCGCTTGGTGAACGATCAAGCCACCATGTGAGAACGCAATGCTGGTCGGAATGCTCAACCCGTCTGCAAACACAGTGAACGTGTCGGCTTTGCCATCACCGTTGGTGTCTTCACAAATGCGAATCCGGTCACGGCCTTTGCCTTCGGGCTGTTTCTCATTGGGATAATCATAGGTCTCGGCGACCCACAGCCGACCCAGATGATCCCATGCCATGCAGATTGGCTTGCCACCGATGCCGGGTTCAGCAGCAAACAAGGACAGTTCAAACCCTTCCGGCACCGAGTAGTGCTTCATTGACTCCTCTGGCGAGAGCGGTTTCTGCATCAGGTTCAGGGGCTTCTTTTGTTCGCCCCAACGACGCGTGACGGCGTAGTTTGGAATCTTCGGACCAACATCGATGTATTCGAAGGTTGCCAGCCCATCGGGGATGGGTTTCATCGGTAACGATTCCAGCGGTTCTGGCTGGACGCCGACAAACTCGGGAACCACCGTCGGATCTTGGCCACAGGCCCAGCGAATGCCACGCTCAACCAAATTATGAAAGCCTGGCTGATTGAAGGTGCGTTGATCATGTCCCCAGGCGGTATAAAACACACGCCCCTCGCCATGAGTGCGAATCCACGTCCATGGTTCTAAACCGTCGCCCTCTGGACGTTGTTCCAACACAAGCCGCTGCTTGGTGTTGTGCAGCGTGTGCACGTAAGTCTCATCCCAACTTTCAAAGCTGGAGTAGTTCTTCAGCAGCGGGTGCGACTTGCCTTCCTTGGTTGGCTTGACCGAAAACACTTCGCCGCCATGACGTTGAAACTGAGCGCCAATCAAAGCCACGACGTCTGGGTTGTTGCGAAAACAGTACGAAGCGCAATGCAGTGGGATGAAGCCACCACCCTCAGAGACGTACGACAACAAAGCCTCGGCCTGCGGATCCGAGATCTGATCGATGTTTGCGTAAACGATCAAGCCATCGTACTGATCCAGCGTTTGGCGTGACAGAGCGGCATTGACATCGTCGGTGTACTGAACCTTGATGCCTCGCTCGGCCAGCACGGGGATCAACTCCGCCGCCCGGCGAGCCGGCTGATGATGCCCCTTGTCACCAAGAAACAGCAGGTTCAGCGGTGCATCGACCTGTGACTGGGCGTTCAGCTGCTGTGCTTCAGCAAGCGCACCTCCAAACGCAAACGCGATTAAAAAGATCAGAGCTATCACTTGGTGGGTTCGAGTGATCATCATCAAGAATCCGGAAAGGAATGGAGCGGGAGTGTTGATTGCCAGCACTGCGTCAGTCGCAGGATTGCAATCGCGTGCAGACCAAGGGGATGTCCGTCAACGAAGGCCGATCCCAACAGGCATCGGCTCAGTTTCTGCCATGTTGGATGCGTGCGCACACGCATCCAACGACGGCGTTGCAGTTGTTATTGCAGTGTGAACTCTGGCAGCGCAACTTTTTCGCCACCTTTTAGCGCCGACTCGTGAGCACAAATACCGACACAGGTCCAGTTCGCACTGGTCACAGCATTCGGCGATGGATCACGGTCCTCTAACAATGCCGAGGCCATTTCATGAACCATGTGCGGGTGCGAACCACCATGTCCTCCACCTTGGACAAAGGACAGGTGTTCAGCGTCATGAATTTCCTGAGGCAAGGTGAACTTACGAATCTCTTCGGGCAGCAAGTGCGCGAAGTCTGGCACTTCGACCGTCTCTGGAATTTCCGGCTCAGGCTTCTTGGCGGTGTGAATCACATGTGGCTCGTTTTCGATCAACGTCCACTCGAAACTTTTCTTGGTGCCGTAAACATCAAAGCTCTCACGGTACTGACGCGCGACGTCGTACAAGAATCGCCAGATGTGAGCGGTCAAGTCACTGTCCTTCAACTTAATGTGACAGCTCTCCACAGCGAATCGATTGCCTGACTTCTCAGCGATGTCATCTCGGACCGTACCGGAGCCAAAGCAACTGACGTATTCTGCCAAGCCATTGACCAGCCCCAAGCAAGGACTGACCACGTGTGTGGCATAGTGCATGGGGATCATACGCTCCCAGTACTCTGGCCAGCCGTCCATGTCTTGCGGATGCGACGCAGCCAAGTGCTGGATCTTGCCCAATTCACCTTTCTCATACAGGTCTTTGATGAACAAGAACTCACGACTGTAGACCACCGTCTCAGCCATCATGTACTTCAACCCAGTCTCGTTGACCTTTTCAACAATCTGACGGCACTCGTCGATCGTTGTCGCCATTGGCACCGTGCACATGACATGCTTGCCGGCGTCCAAGGCTTTGAGTGACATCCACGCGTGATCAGGAATCGGGCTGTTGATGTGAACGTAATCCACATCAGGATCCGCCAAGACTTTGTCATAGTCAGTGTACAAACGCTCAATACCAAACTGTTGGCCGCTCTGCTGGAGCGCTTCTTCGTTGCGACGACAAAGCGCGATCACATTGGTGTTCGGGTGAGCTTGATAGATGGGGATGAACTCGGCACCAAAGCCCAATCCGATCATTGCTACGTTCAGTGTTTTTGTCATCGTCACTCCAATGACTGACAGAGTCGATAGTAGGGAAAAAGCATCGCCGAGCCAGTCGGCGGGGGAATGCAGTCGACCTATTGTTGCAGCCATCGCCAGGATTACCATGAGATAAATCACAGCGTAGATGAGCTATTTCACCGCGATAAATCTCGCAAAACGCTTCATTACTGGATTGGCATTGATCTTTTTCCCCGTATCTTAGAGCCTCCACGCCTCGCAGAACGGGGGCTCGCCACCGCCGATTCGCCCCCGTTTTACTGTCTCATCGTTCAAAAATCCCTGCGATCGCCGTTCCTGCTGCCACACCCCCAAAACGTTCCAGCTCAATCTCTTTTGTCTCATGGCAACCCGCCAACGCGTCGCACTGCTCATTGAAACCTCCAATGCCTATGCCCGAGGCATTTTGCAGGGAATCATTCAATACATTAATCAGCACGAACCCTGGTCGGTGTATTTGCCTGAACAAGAACGCACTGCCAATCCGCCTGCCTGGCTTGCTGACTGGCAGGGAGATGGAATCATTGCCCGCGTCGAAACCGATTCCATGGCGACAGCGGTTGAGAACAGCCAACTACCAGCCGTTGATGTCAGTGCAGCGCGCCGGGTTCCAGACATTCCTTGGGTGGAAACCGATGACTTGGCGACAGCAGAACTGGCCGCCGATCATTTAATTGAACGTGGCTTTCGGAATCTGGCCTATGTGAGTGACCCTGGATTCAATTGGTCGAAATGGCGCGAACAAAACTTTGCCAATCACGTTCGACAATCAAGCGCCGAGTACTTTCTGTACGAATCAACCTCGCGATTGTCAGCAGACTACCGCTGGCAAGACGAAGAGCAATCGCTGGCCGACTGGCTGGCAAATGTCCCCAAGCCGATTGGCATCATGGCATGCTATGACATCAAAGCCCAACAAGTCCTTGACGTGTGTCGAAAGCTGGATCTAGCCGTCCCCGAGCAAGTTGCAGTGATCGGTGTTGATGATGACCAATTACTGTGCAGTCTTGCCAGCCCACCACTATCCAGTGTGATCCCCAACAGTCGCGGCGTTGGATTCGAAGCTGCGTCCCTGTTGCATCAAATGATGTCGGGCCAACAAGTAGAATCGGAACCCCGACTGATCAAGCCACTGGGTATCCGCACCCGGCAATCAACGGACGTCACCGCAATCGAAGACGACGAGATCGCCAAGACACTACGCTACATTCGCGAACACGCGATTCATGGCATCAATGTTCACGATGTCATGCAGCACACCGAACTAACACGGCGAGTGCTGGAAAGCCGCTACCAAAAACTGCTCGGACGATCGCCTCATCAAGAAATCATCCGACAGCGGATCGCCAAAGTGCGTCAACTGCTACAAGAAACTGAGTTGCCGCTGGAAACCATCGCAAGACGCTGTGGCTTTGAACATAGCGAATACCTGAGCGTCATGTTCAAACGCGAAACTGGGCTGACCACCACACAATTCCGCAACACACATCGCGATCAAGCTGGCACGTCATCCACTGTATGAGCGTGTTCTGTATGAGCGTGTTCTGTATGAGTGTGTTCTGCATGAGCGTGTTACTGCATCGCCAACCGCAACTTCGGTTCTTCTGCATTCCGTTGGCCTGCGAAACCTCGATCATCCACCGAGACCACAAAGCCTGCGAAGGCCAGCACGAACGTCTGAACCATTGGAATGATGGTCATGTCGTGAAAAACGGCATTGGGCAAATACGCGGCAAACAAACATAGAAAGAACAGCCCCATCTGCTTGGCAGCTGTTTCTCTGCGCGGATCTCTAAGCATCGACCAGGCCCGCGCGGCAACGACTGCAATCGCCAGCAAGAACAATCCCAAGCCGATCAATCCGGTATCGACCAACAACGCCAAAAAGGTGTTGTGATGTTCATAACCGCGAGCCTGTTCTAAAGGCAGCCCATAGGATCGCGAACTGAAATAGGGTTGGCTGTGTTGAAAGTACTGTCCAAAGCCATGACCGACCAACGGCTTATCGCAAAACATCTCCCAAGCAACGATGGCCAACAAGGGACGCAACGAAACGGACTTGGCGGCGTCCTTTGCCGAAAGCGCTTGATCGCGTTTCATGGCGACAACCTCACGGACAAGCAAGCGGCCGGTATCGGTCACCAAGACCATCCCCGCCAACACACAGGCAACCAGTGCCAGAGCACGAATCGCTCGGGAACCAAACACCCAGCCGGCGATCATGAGTGGACCAACAGCACCGATCCAACAGCTTCGCGTCAGCGTTGCATAGCAGCCCGCCATCAAGATCACGCCACAGCAGAGACAAATCATCTTGCCTTGGCGCCCGACATCCAGGAACCGAGTGGTCAACGCAGCGATCCCCAGTGAAATCACAAACCCGTTGCCGATCGGATTCATCAGTGGACCGCGACCGCGACCAAAGAACTCCCACTGCGTCGGATCAACAATCGATCGTGGAAACACCAAATGGTGCCATCCCAAGACTTCGAACATCGCCATCACGGACAGATACAAACCCAAGCCAATCAGCGCGTTGAGCATCCAGCGAAAGTCCGATCGCGTGCAGCGAGAAAAGCGAGCGAGCGTGTACACCATCAACGGCACAAAGACATAGAACAGCCATCGTCCCATCGGATTGACGCGAGCCTCATCAGGCACACCGCCAAGTGACTTAAACAACAGATAAACCGTGAACAGCCCCAATACGATGTCGACCCGCTGCCAGCGATCAAGTCGCAACACGCCAAACCGCCACTGAATCACAGCGGCAACACAGACCAGCGCCAAAAACACTCGATCGACACTGATTTGGATCGGCCCCTCAATGGCAAACGAAGCGGGCCCCAACACGGTTCCGATCAGCAGCAACCACACCACTGATCGAGACAGAGACTGCGTGTGCTGTTTCGGCAACCGCCGCATCAAGGCCACTGCCCAGACGAGACCTGCGATCAGAAAGAGGACGATTAGCAGCTTCATGGAAGCAGAAATAACACCGAGGGCGGGGACAATCACTAGACCTAAAAGTCTAGGTTGCTGTCCGTTCTCCCCTTTCTGCTCAGCGGATCCAATCACCAGCAAGGATCGTAAACTGGAGCCACAGGCTGCAGAATCCACACAATCGACAGACACTGTCCCCGGAACGAGAAGCCCCCGATGGCTCAGCGGCTATCCGACGATGGTGGCGACGACTGGCGCTGCTTGTTGATCCAGTCCAGTCGTTTCTGCAACTCCCTTTCGAAGCCCCGATTGTTGGGCTGGTAATAGGGTTGCTCGTTGTCCAAGTAACGCTGAGGTGCGATCGCATTGGGATAATCATGGCTGTACATGTACCCTTCCCCGCGACCTTCTGCTTTTGCGGAACTGCCATGAGCGTCGCGCAAAGACGGCGGAACGGCAACGATTTTCTTTTCGCGCAAGTCCTTTCGTGCGTTGCTTAGAGCCACTCCTGCCGAGTTGCTTTTCGGGGCCAAGGCCAGGTACGTTGCGGTCTGCGCCAGCATGAATTCGCTTTCGGGTAAACCGATCCATTCACAGGCCTGCATGCAACTGACAGCCATCGGCAAAGCTTGCGGATCCGCGTTGCCAATGTCTTCGCTAGCCAGAATCACTAAGCGTCGGCAAAGGAAACGCAAATCTTCGCCACCGTCTAGCATTCGAGCCAACCAGTAGATCGCAGCATCCGGATCGCTTCCACGGATGCTTTTGATCATGGCACTGATCAAGTCATAATGATCATCACCGGTGCCGTCATACCCAGCGATGCGTTTCCCGATCGACTCCGCGGCTTCCTGAATCGTGACTTTGCTGTCGGAGGTACTGGACACGGCGATCTCCAAAGCCGTCAACGCGCGTCGCGCGTCACCTTCGGAGACATCTGCCAGCAATTCGATCGCGTCATCCTCGACCTGCACTGACAATTTGCCCAAGCCACGAATCGGATCCTCAATCGCGGTCTGTAGCAACTGCTTAATCTCTTCGCTGCGAAGCGACTGGAGCTGAAAGACCTGGCTTCGGCTGATCAACGCCGCATTGACGGCAAAGTGTGGATTACTGGTTGTGGCGCCGATCAATGACACGATCCCTGCCTCAACGTCTGGCAACAGAGCGTCTTGCTGGCTTTTGCTGAAGCGGTGGATTTCGTCGACAAACAAGACGGGCCGAGGTTGACCGCTGGCGACCAAATCCGTTGCCCAGGCAAGCACTTCGCGGACCTCTTTGACGCCTCCGGTGACGGCGCTGAGTGCACGAAACTGACTGCCCGTTTCACCCGCTAACAAGTGCGCCAGGGTTGTTTTGCCGGTGCCGGGAGGTCCGGACAAAATGATCGACCCCAATCGTCCTGCACCAATCATGCGTCGCAGCAACTTGCCGGGACCTAAAATATGTTGTTGCCCGACATACTGGTCCAGCTTTTGAGGTCGCATGCGTGCCGCCAACGGCTGAGCCGCCGCCAGCGCGTCATCTTCTTGCGACTGAAAAAGTGAAGGAGTTTGCTGTGCCATCAATCTCGCTCAACGGTTAGGCTTACCAAGGACTCAAGTCAGACAACGCCTCGAACACCACGGCCAGCGATTCATAGGCCTGTTTGCGGTTCAATTCGCATCAGATCGAAACACCAACCTTACCGCAGGGCGAGCTTTGACTCGACCCTCTTGGCACCCAAATGACGATGAAGAAAATGATTCCTTGGCTCGCTCTGATCGTGACTCTGCTGATTCTGGGAACCATCGCTGCGCAAATCGACGACTGGGGCCGTGATTGGACGACGAACTTTGCTGAGCTTTCCGAACAAGCGGAGGATCCAGAACTGCGGCCACTGACCTTAGAGATGGATGCTGATGCAGCGCAAGCATTGATCATGGACTGGGTCCAATCGCAAAGTCACTGGAGTGTCCTGGACGACGAAACCGCCGAATCCGAGGACACAACGCCAACCGCGCTGTCAGTCATTCGCCTAACGCGCAGCACGAAACTTTTTCGCTTTGTTGACGATATCACAGTGCGACTGACGCCCGTTGATGGCGGCTTCCTGTCTCTGCATGCAGAGAGCCAATCGCGTCTTGGCAAAGGTGATTTGGGCCAAAATCCGCGAAACCTGAAAGAACTGACCCAGGGAATCGGTCGACTTGCCGAAAACAGACTCTCAGCCCCAGCCAATCAGGCTCCTAGTAGCTAAACTATGGACGGATTTTGGCGGTCCGTTCCCACCCTCTGCGTCTCTCGCATGACGGCCCACCATTCCCAGGCCTCACACAACGGCTCCCACGCAATGGCCACTGAAAGACGGCCCAAGCGCTGGCCAACCACCGAAGCACCACTCATGAGCGATCCCATTCGAATCCTACCAAACACAGTATTCGCACGGACAAGCAAACGTCTTTTTGAACAAGCGATTGCCAGCTGCTTGGCGCTGATCGGGCTAGGGCTGATCAGCCCTGCGGTGGCCGAAGACTCTGCAACCGTTGACTTCGTGCGCGAAGTTCGACCGATCCTGTCCGACCACTGCTTTGCCTGCCATGGCCCCGACCAGCACAAACGCGAAGCCGATCTGCGACTGGACCAGAGCCAGGGCGTGGAATCGGTGATCGACGGTGAATTTCATGATCGAATCACCAGCGATGATCCAGAATTGATCATGCCACCGCCAGCGTACAACAAGCCATTGACGGACGATCAAATCGCCATCCTGAATCGCTGGATCAAAGCGGGCGGCAAAGTGCAATCGCATTGGGCATTCGTTCCGCCAAAGCAAAGCCCAGTCACCAGCAAAGCAGACGTTCATGCCATCGACGTTTTGATCGACAAAGAGATCAAAGCACAAGGGCTGAAAGTCGGCCCGCGAGCCGATGACCTGACGCTGCTGCGTCGCGCGACCCTGGCACTGACAGGCCTGCCACCGACTCGGCAACAGATTCAGGCCGTTAAAACAGGCAAGCTGAATTACGAAACCTTGGTCGACGAACTTCTTGCCTCACCCTCGTTCGGCCAGCACTGGGGTCGGCAATGGCTGGACCTCGTTCGCTATGGCGACACCCATGGCTTGCACCTGGATAACTATCGCGAAATGTGGCCCTATCGAGACTGGGTCATCGAAGCGATCAACCAGAACATGCCGTTTGATCAGTTCATCACCGAACAACTGGCTGGCGACTTGCTGCCCAACGCCACCCTGAAACAACAGATCGCCAGTGGATTCAATCGACTGAATGTCACCACCAGCGAAGGCGGATCAATCTACGATGAAGTGTTTGCGCGGAATGTCATCGACCGCACCGACGCCTTTGGAACTATCTTTCTTGGCTTGACGACACAGTGCGCCGTTTGTCACGACCATAAATTTGATCCCATCACGCAGCAAGATTACTACTCGCTGTCAGCGTTCTTCAACAGCCTCGATGGTCGCGCTTTGGATGGAAACAAAAAAGACCATCCACCGGTCGTCAAAGTTCCGACCACCGAACAAATCGAGCAAATCAAACAGCTGACCGAACAGATCGCTGATTACCAAACAGAGAAGCAAGGTGACCTGCCCACCGTCGACGCGGCGCAAGTCGAATGGGAAAACCAGCTCGCTGCCAAGCCTGTCGAGAAGCCCAGCGATGAACCCGCTGCAGACCCCGTCACCTTAAAAGCACTGGCCGCCACCAGCCAAGCCGGCAAGCCATTACACATCGATGAAGAAACCATCGTCCGCTCGGGCAAGGAGATCGCTGACAAGGACACTCACTCCATCGTGCTCGCACTGCCTGCTGAGACAGACCAGTCAGACTGGGGCACCGCTCTGCTGTCAGTCATCGCCGAACCAACCTCCAATCGGGTCGGTCGCGCAAGCAATGGAAACGCCGTTCTGACGGAGATCACCTTTGAAACCGCGCAAGTGGATGATGACGCCGAGCCCAACGCTGACGTGCAATGGCAGTCGCTGAAGATCTCTCAGGCCGTCGCCGATTATGAACAACCCAATGGCAAATTCGCTCTCTCGTATGCGATCGATGGCAAACGAGTGGGCGATGAAGGCTGGGCCGTCGGCGGGCATGAAAAGAACGGCAGTCGCAGCGCCGCGTTCGGTTTGCCAGAGTTAACGAAGCGCCTGCAGGAAGGTGCCAATCGATTACGAGTCCGCCTGGAATACCAAAGCATCTACGGCAGTCATCAGTTCCACGCCGTCAAGCTGGACTTAGCTGAAGGCGAACCGGAGGTGCCGCAGGAATGGGTCGAACTGGGACCGCTGCAATTGGCGGGTCCGTTTGCTGCCGAATCAGCCCAAGCGGCCTACGGCAGAAACGTTGCGGCCGAAAATGCAACCTTTGATCCAAACGCGACATTCCGAGATGGTGAGCAAGAAATCAAATGGCAGCTTGCCGAATCCATCAGTGAAGTCAAAACCAATGCACTGCCCTATCGCGATGATGGCGTCACGATCAATGTGTTCTACCAGTCACTGAAATCTCCCAAAGCACAAAGCATTGACCTGCTGCTAGGCAGTTCCGATGCCACGATTGTGTTTTTGAATAAGAAACGCATCGCAGATGTTCGTCGCACGGGCCCCATGAAGCCGCTGGCCAATACTTACAAGCTTGACTTGGTCAAAGGCGACAACCATTTATTTATCAAGACGATCACCAGCCAGCGTGATCCCATGCTGACCTATGCGTTTCGCTCTCCGGCGTTGCCAGTGCCGGAATCGATCCGTCAACTGGTTGCGACTGCACGAGACGAACGCAGCGAGTTACAAAAGGAGTCACTGCGAACCTACTATCGCCAAGTGCATTGTGACCACGAAGACTGGACGGCGCTGCAGGACCTGATCGCTGGATCTAAGAAAGCCAAACAGGACATCGAAAACAAGATCGCCACCACGCTGGTCTGGAAAGAACTTGCCAAGCCTCGTCAGGCTCATGTTCTGATGCGTGGACAATATGATCAACCTGGCGATAGCGTGCCGCGCGAAGTCCCCGCGTTCTTGCCATCGATGCCCGACTCGGCACCGAAGAATCGTTTGGGATTAGCGCGGTGGCTGACAACTCCCGAGAACCCACTGACGGCACGTGTCGCGGTGAATCGATTTTGGCAAGTCTTGATGGGAACCGGCATCGTCCGCTCCAGCGAAGACTTTGGTAGCCAAGGCGAACCACCGAGCCATCAAGAACTGCTGGACCATCTGGCACTGGAGTTTCAAGCCGGTGGCTGGGACGTCAAAGCGTTGCTGAAACAGATTGTGACCAGCGAGACCTTCTGCCGTGACGCCAAAGTCGACCCCGCCAATCATGAACTCGATCCGGCCAATCGCTACTTCGCCCGTGGACCACGTTTCCGGCTTGATGCCGAAGTGCTACGCGACCAGTCGTTGGCGTTAAGTGGCTTGTTGAATTTGGCGTTCAGTGGTCCCAGCGTCAAACCTCCGCAGCCCAAAGGTCTGTGGTACGCGGTGGGTTACACGCGCAGCGACACCGCAAACTTTGTCGCCGATCAAGATCCTGAGAAACAGTTCCGCCGCAGCGTCTACATTTTCTGGAAACGCACCAGTGCTCCGCCAACGATGTCAACTTTTGACGCACCGAGCCGGGAGAGCTGCACGGCGCGGCGTGAACGGACCAACACACCGCTGCAAGCTCTGTTGCTGATGAACGAACAACAGTACCTGCAATCAGCGAAACACTTGGCTCATCGAGCACTGACCACCAACGACGTCAAAGCTGGCGATGATGCACAGCGAATCACGTGGCTGTTTGAAACCGTCACGACGCATCCGCCAAGTGATCATCAGCTAAGTGCAGCGCTCAAACTGCTTGAACAGATGCGCAGCCACTACGGCGAACAAGCTGAATTGACCACCGGGGCGGCAACGGATCTGCTGGCGGTGGACGAAGGCGAAATCGCCATGCAGGATGCGGCAGAACACGCTGCCTGGATGATGCTTTGCAGTGCCCTGCTGAACCTTGACCAAGTCGTAAACCAGTAAACCAACCCCTGCGTCCCCGTTCGACCGGCGAAACATCGCAACTTACCAGGAACACCAAACGATGAACCTCATGCCAGAAAGCTATCAGGCACAAGTCAGGCGTTTGCTCTCACGACGCACCTTGCTTGCTCGCGGAGCGACCGGACTTGGCACAGCTGCCTTGGCAAGCTTGGCCGGCGATCGCAGCCTGTCGCCAAGCCTAGCCAGCGCCGCAGCGATCCCGGAACTGCCACACCATGAACCAAAGGCAAAACGGGCCATCTATCTGTTCATGTCAGGAGCTCCCAGTCAGATCGACATGTGGGATCACAAGCCCAAAATGAGCGAATGGTTTGACAAAGACCTGCCGGACACGATTCGCATGGGCCAGCGTTTGACCACCATGACCAGCGGACAGGCTCGTTTCCCAGTCGCACCAAGTCGCTACAAGTTTGCTCCACATGGGCAATCTGGCACCATGGTCAGCGAGCTGTTGCCACACACCGCAAAGCATGTCGATGACCTGGCACTGATTCGCTCGATGCACACCGAAGCGATCAATCACGACCCCGCGATCACCTACATTTGCACCGGCGATCAACTGCCGGGCAAAGCTAGCTTGGGATCGTGGTTGAGCTATGGACTGGGAAGCGAAAACGAAAACCTGCCCGCTTTCTTGGTGATGACGGCATCATGGACCGGACGGAAAGAAGCACAAGCGCTGTACAACCGACTTTGGGGCAGCGGATTTTTACCCACCAAGTACCAAGGCGTCTCGTTGCGTAGCAGCGGTGACCCGGTGCTGTATTTATCCAATCCCAAGGGCGTCAGTCGCGAAGTTCGGCGACAAATGCTTGACGCTTTGGCCGCGATGAATCAAGACACTTCCCGCGCCATTGGCGACCCGCAAACGCAAGCTCGGATCGAACAGTATGAAATGGCGTTCCGCATGCAAACCAGTGTTCCAGAACTGGCAGACATCAGTGATGAGCCCCAGCATGTGCTGGACATGTACGGCCCCGATGTGACGACGCCGGGCACGTTTGCTCACTGCTGCCTCATGTCGCGACGAATGGCCGAACGTGGCGTGCGATTCACACAGATCTTCCATCGCGGCTGGGATCAACACGGTTCACTGCCTAGAGACCTTCCCAATCAATGTCGCGACATTGACCAACCCTGTTCGGCCCTGATCAAGGACTTAAAACAACGTGGGATGTTCGACGACACACTGGTCGTCTGGGGTGGCGAATTTGGGCGGACCATTTACTGCCAAGGAAAACTGACCAAAGACACCTATGGCCGCGATCACCATCCCAAGTGCTTTAGCGTTTGGTTGACCGGTGCCGGCATCAAAGGTGGCACGGTGCACGGGACCACCGACGAATTCAGTTACAATATCGTCAACGATCCTGTCCACATCCGCGACTTAAACGCCACGATCCTGCACCTGATGGGAATTGATTCCGACCGGTTTACTTATGCCTTCAAAGGCTTGGATCAGCGGTTAACAGGAATCGAAGGCGGCCATGTAGTCAATCCAATCCTGAGCTGAAGTTGCAGTCGGAACCAAACACTCATGCATCCGTCGCCTCGGAAACGGCAGACGACACAGAGAAGCTCTCAGCAGGCAATCGACTGCTGGGATTGCCATCGGCAACACTGGTCGTCGCGGCCAGCATGATTGGCGCTGGCATCTACACAACCAGCGGATTCTCGTTGGCCAGCCTAGGCTCTCCGGCAACCGTGATCTGGGCCTGGATCGTTGGCGGTGTCATCGCCATCAGCGGTGCCATCACCTATGGCGGTTTGGCGGCCCGGTACGCTGAGTCGGGTGGCGAGTACTTGTTTCTCGCCCGCGGCGTCCATCCAGCGGCCGGCATGATGGCCGGTTGGGTTTCCTTGCTGGCTGGATTTACAGGCGCCATGGCGCTTGCGGCATCGACCTTTGAATCTCACCTGCGACTCTGGTCGTCGCCACTGATCGATGCGATGCCTCAAGGCGCGTTTGCGGTGGGCTTGATCGTGATCGCAGCGTTGATCCATGCGACCAGCTTACGCGGTGGGGCCTGGACACAAGATGCAGTGGTGATTGCCAAGCTGCTGATGATCGCACTGTTTCTGGGGCTGGCCTTTTCCGTTCGCTCGCTGTGGCTGGGTTTGCAAGAACCCGCCCTGCCAGAGCCTGGCGTGGTTGAACAAGCCGGCGCGACTCATTGGTGGCCTGGTGCGCTGGCGTTTGCCTCGGCGCTGACTTGGATCTCACTGAGCTACAGCGGCTTTAACGGCGCGGTTTATCTGAGCGAACAAATCAAGCAACCAAGGCGCAACGTTCCCCGAGCCATGTTGCTGGGAACCACCCTGGTGACGGTGCTGTACGTGCTTCTAAACCTCGTTTTCATGTATTTGCCGAGCGCCGATCAGGTGACCGGTCAACAAGATATTGCCGCTCGAACCGCAGAGTCTTTGGGGGAAAGGCTTACCTCTCAAGGCCTGGCAATCGGCCAGTGGGTGGGTCCAATGACCCGCGTGATGATCATCCTGGGCTTGATCACTTCGGTTCTGGCGCTCACGCAGACCGGGCCTCGGGTTTATCAGAAGATGTCATCTGACGGTCTGATGCCGGCGATTTTGCGAGGAAAATCGGCTGAAACCGGGTCGGAAATCAACTCGACCGAGACACTGGACGATAACGGATTATCTGGCTCGAACCGCCAAACCGTTCAAAACGACCCGCTGCCGCGGATCGCGATCGCGCTGCAAGCCTGCTTGGCCAGTGTTGTGGTCTTGACGACTCGGCTTTCGGATCTACTGGGTTACTTGGGCTTCACCTTATCGCTGTGTGCGGCAATTTGTGGCATGCTCTCATTGTGGGTTGGCCGCAAGAGTGACCTCAAGATACAGGTTTGGGGACATCCTTGGGTACCATTACTTTACCTTGGGGGTACATTAACGGTGCTATCGTTGACGGCCCTAAGATCCCCTGCTCAGGCCCTGGTTGGCTTAGGTACACTTGCCGTTGGCCTCGTGTTCTGGGCGGCATGGGGTAGAAGAAATCCGATAAAATAGCAACACTTATTGAAATGGAAGCGGCTTGCACGGAACGCAGCATCCGCAGAGCACTTTTCAAACACAAGGTTGGAAATGAGATACGCATTTCGCTTGGCTGAACTTCTTGGGCACACACCGGATCGTCGGAAACGACCTGGTACGATCAAGTCAATTGTCGAACACACCGGGCTCGATCGCCACCAAGTCGCTTCATTGCTGAAGAACGAAGCCAAGTACATTCCGTTGGATGCACTTTCGCGACTTTGTGACTACCTGATCGATCAAGGCTATGCCACTGCCGACCAACTGCCTGGTGCGTTGTTCGCTGTTAATCCAGAAAACTTCTGGGAATTGATTGCGCGTCGCAAAGAGATTGAATTGGTGATTGGCGTTCGGGCAACGGATTCCAACCCAACTCCCGAAGGCGCTTCGGTCGTTGCCAGTGACTCCGTTCTGGTCGGCGAAGTCCTGAGCGGCGTGTCCACCCTTGGCGGCGTGGCCAAGCACAAAGAGAGCGAAGGCGATACAGCCGGCCGCGAAGTGCCCATGCCGGACCGTTTTCAACAAACGCTGGTTTGGAGCCCCGGACAGGTCGACCTTCAGGACGTCCGCTCCCGCGCTCACGACGTCTTCGAAAGCTACATCGACGACACTGGGGACCGCGGCATGATCTGCGTCGGCAGCATCAAGAGCAACCCCGTCGTGGAACTGCTCTTTAGCGACGTGTTTGGTTGCACGCCTTATGTGACCGAAGATGACGTTGACGATGTCTCGGCTCGATCCTGCCCGTTCTTTTTGCGCTACCGCGACACCGATCCGAAACCAGACAGTGCTTCGGCCGGGACACGGCTCAGCAAGAACGAAGACGCGCCTCAACCTGGTTTCTACTTTGAAAAGAATGACGGGACCTGGGAGTTCGCTGGCGGAACAAATAAGGACACCGCATTGGTGTTCTACATTTATCGAGAAGCTTTGGGCCGTCTGGACATGGTGCTGAGCGGATTCTCTGGTCGAGCCACGCGTTTGCTGGCCAAAACACTCGCCATCCGCGGTGAAGAATTCTGGCCACCGATTTACGAAAAGTCCGGCGACATCATCGGTGCCTACTTGGTCACCTATGAACGTCCCGAGGATACCGAATCGCGCGACGAAGCGTTGTTCAATCCCAGCGGTCCTGCCGAGATCATGCCGCTGCCCACCGAAGCGATCGCGCGGCGGATGGCTCGCCGCTAGGCTCGCTGCGACCCTCGCTGCGTCACTCGCAAAAGGATCGACGATCACGCGCTGTGCAAAATGATGCCAGCGCCAACGATCGCTGTATCACTGATGCCAATGCAGTTTGCTGCAAAGCAGATTGCCTGGGAACCTTTGTTGGGACTCGGTACGCTCAGCAACTTGCTTGCTTTTCTCGCTCAATTCAATTTTGATGCAACAACATGGCAAAACGCAAATCAAGCAAACGTGTGGCGACGATGGCTGCGACCGCTGACAAGTTTGATCTGTATCAGCAATCTGTCCAAACGCCTGAACACGAAGTCGAGTTCTTTGATCAAGCCTTCCGAGACGCTTACAAACACAAACCTCTCTCACTGCGCGAAGACTTTTGTGGCACCTTTGCCATCTGTTGTCATTGGGCAGCCAGCAGCCAGCGACGCACTGCTTATGGAATCGATCTGTGTAGCGAAACCTTAGAATGGGGTCGCAAGCATAATCTGGAACCATTGAAGCCAGCGCAGCAACGCCGCGTGCACCTGCTGGAACAAGACGTTCGCGCAGGCAACACACCAACCGTCGATGTCCTGGCGGCTCAGAACTTTTCCTTTTGGATCTTTAAAACCAGACAACTGGTGCTGGACTATTTTCAAACCGCCTACAACCACCTGAACACACAAGGTGTGATGGTGATGGACATGATGGGCGGAGGTGATTGCTACAGCGAAGGCAACACCGACAAACGCACGATCAAGAAAGGCAAGCGTGGTTTCGAGTATCACTGGACACAAGAATCATTCAATCCCGTGACCGCCGACGCCGACTTTTCAATCTCGTTTAAGTTCGCTGATGGCAGTCGCATGCGTCGAGCGTTTCAGTACCACTGGCGGTTTTGGACGATTCCTGAAGTCCGTGAACTGCTCGCTGAAGCAGGCTTTCGGGAAAGCCATGTGTACTGGGAACGTGAGAATCCCGACGACCCCGATCTTGACGGTGGCTGGCACCGGTGTGGGGCAGCCGACAGTGATCCCAGCTGGATCTGCTATATCGTCGCAGTCAAATAGCGCGGCGCACCGTCATTGCGAAGCACACCGTCATCGCGTTAGCGTGTGTTTGCATCCGCCGGTGGCCGCCAGCCCCGTTTTTTTAACAGGCCCGGCTTTTTAATAGGCCACCGCTGACAAAAACAGCGGCAAGCGCCACAGCCGTTCGTGTCAGAAAACCGCAACACACTGGCTATCTAGCGACAGAAAAAGCCATCGCAATCGTTGGCATCTGGACTACCTTTAGGGGCTGCATCCGGCGTCTTTGCCGATTTTCAAAATCAATGCCAAGGGTCCTACCAAGATGACTTCAAGCACCGCGCGCTTTCTGATCACTGCACTCTCCCTGTTCGTCGGTGGCGTCTCTGGCCTTGCCAGCTTCAACGTGGCAACTGCCCAACAACAGTCTGCCAAACGATGGTCTGTCCCCTTGGCGGGTAACTCGTTCCCGGCCAGCCCTCGCGATGGCCGCGCGATCGATGCACGAAGTGGCCTGCGTTTGACAGCCGCAGCGGAAGAAAAAGGCGCGGCCGAATTCAGCGCCTACTTTCGAATCAGCAATCCCGCTGAGCTCCAGTTGTCTTTTGCCAAAGCCGTCAGCAACGGCGCTGTCAAAGCCGTGACAACCATCAATGGCGAACGATTTGTTAGCGATCTTGGTCAGGCCACTGATCAGCGTGCTGCGATTGGCAACGTGAACGTCAAAGCAGCAGGCTACGTCGAATTGAACATCAAAGCCATCGGCCAGGGCTCTGCAACGCTTGGTGAGATCATCGTCGAAAGTGACACAGCGGATCTGAAAGTAGACTTCGTCCAGAGCAATGACGGCAACATGTTCTATTGGGGTCGTCGCGGCCCATCGGTCCACCTGCGTTATTCGGTACCACGCGATCGCAAGCTCCAATACGCCTACAGTGAACTGACTGTCCCCGAAGGCATGGATCCCATCGGGTCGTACTTCATGGCCAATGGCTTTGGCCAAGGTTATTTTGGCATGCAAGTCAACAGCCCCAGCGAACGGCGCGTGCTGTTCTCCGTTTGGAGTCCGTATAAAACCGATAACCCGCGAGACATTCCCGCCGACCAACGCATTCAATTGCTGGGCCAGGGCGACGGAGTTCACATCGGTCAGTTCGGCAACGAAGGCTCCGGCGGTCAAAGCTACATGCAATACCCTTGGGTCGCCGGACGCACGTATCGGTTCCTAACCGAAGTCAAACCTGTCAGCGAAACCGAAACCGCATACACCTGCTGGTTTGGTGACAAAGCCAAAGACGAATGGCGATTGGTGGCTAGCTTCAAACGCCCCAAGACGAAGACCTATTTGACGGGCTTCCATAGCTTCCTGGAAAACTTCAGCCCCAGCTTTGGACAGTTCGAGCGCAAGGTCGACTACGGCAACATCTGGGTGGTTGATCGCGAAGGCCAATGGCACTCCTGCGACAGCGCATCGTTCTCGGTTGACGCCACTGGCGGACGCGGACAACGCTTGGACTTTGCCGGTGGCAGCGAAGGCAATCATTTCTTCCTTCGCAATTGTGGCTTCTTCAGTGAAACCACCAAACCCGGCAGCCGCTTCCAAGTCACGCCTGCATCAAAAACGCGTCCAGAAGTCAACCTAGACGCTCTGCCCCGCAAATAGGCCAGGCAAGCTGGCAGCGCTGACCAGTGAGTCTCCGTGAACTCACTTCACCACCATCACGCCGTTCATCACTTTCCAGTGCCCTGGAAACGTGCACAGAAAGGGGTAACGGCCCGGTCTCTTTGGTGCCTTGAAGTAAATCGTGAACCGCTGCTTAGGCGTGACCACATCGGTGTACGCAATCACGCTGGGTGAATCAGGCACGTAATGCCGAAACGCCGCATTAGGATCCGAGATCAAACGATCCGACTGCCGCCCCACGTCCTCCAGCGCGCCGGGCTTCACGATCGCGATGTTATGTGGCACAACATCTGGATTGACCAAGGTCAACGCCACCGCCTCACCGGCTTGCACTTCAAATAATGGCGTGGCATAAGTCAAATTGTCCGCCGTCGCGATCTCAACCGCTCGTGCACCTTTGATCTTCTTGGCAAACGGATTGACCTGCACATGTTTCAACATCGCCATGTCACGTTGCATCGGATGCGGCTGAACATGCTTGGACGCACTCTCGACGCCGGGGATCTCTAGCCGTGGCTGATCCAAAGCGTTCACGGTCACAAACACTTCTCGCTGCTGTTCCGCTGACACTTGCAACAACAGATGCAACTGATTGACGGGCTGAAGTTGCGGGATTTCTAAAAACAGGGTCAGACCATCATCGACCACATGAGCGGACTTGATCAGCCACAGATCATGGCCAGGAATGCTTGGCTGCGAGGGCGAAAACTCGGGAGAACCGTAAGCCGAACTGTATCGGTAGTTCCAGGCCTGGGCAAAATGATTGCCAACTTGCTCGGCAACCTGCTTGTCGATCGGCTGAGAAAACCGAATCGCCACGCCATTCTGATGCACTTTGAATCCAACGGGCAGCTGGACGTTTTGGCCGGTGTATCGAACACGTTGAAAACAACCATCGTCCGGGGTGTACGTTCCCCAGCCTTGCATGCCACTGACATACAACTGTCCATCGACCGGATGAAAGCGAGCCCGATGGGTGCCAGACAGAAAGTCTCCCGCCAGCGGGACCACCGCGCCTTGCCACTGGTCGCCAACTTGATCTCGAAGCACCAATGCATGCGTTCCAGTCCCAAACGAAGTGTGAATCAACTGCCCCTGAACCGGCCCCCACTTGTCACTGTCAACGAACACTTGCCCACCGGCAGAATTATCAATCCCGCGCGGCAGATAGACCAGCGGCACTTCAGGAGCCCGATCATTTACCGGGCCGCGATAACCATAATGCAGAGGCGTGTCGCGATCAGCCGTTGGAACGCCACACACCATTGAAGCCGGAGTCCAACCACCTTCTGAACAAGGCACCGTTGCCATGCCGTCAGGCGTTAAGCCCAAACCGTCTGGATTTCGAAAGCCCGTCGCGATCACCTTGGCTGACCTGCCATCAGGCGAAATCTTGAGCAAGCCTTGATTACCCGACGCTGTGTAAAAGTATCCTTCTGCGTCGCGTTGCAGGCCGCAGATATAATCGTGTCCACCGGCTGAGCTGACAAAACATTTGCTGAAACACTCGTAGTAGTCCGCTTCGCCATCCTGATTGCGATCATGCAGTCGCATGATCTGATCTCGACATTGGACAAAGATGCCATCTTCGTCGATCCACATGCCAAGCGGTTGATGCAGTCCCGCAGCAAACCGCCGCCAGGTTGCGTGTCGGCTGGGGTACTGGAAATCTGTGACGTGCCAAACATCACCCTGCATCGTACAAACCAGCGCCGAACCATCGGGCAAGAACGCCTGTGCACTGATAAACATCAGCGCGTTCCATGGATTGTCTTTAGGCAATGCAATCGTATCGACCACATAAGCCTGCCCGCCCTCTCCATCCTGGTCGCCGAAAGTGATTTCAGTTTGAAACGTCTGCGGCCACTCTGGAACCGGATTGGCGACGAGCTTGGCGAGCGAAGATTGCTTGGCGGGCTGATCGACGCGGTGAAGCGTGCCTTGGCGGTTGATCAATGAACTCAAATAGGAATTGCCATCGACAGAATAGGCAAAAACGACCTTCGATCCACTGCGATAAAGGCCTTGATAAAGCGGCGGCGTCTCAGCGCCCTGAAGCATGCTAGCGGGAATCTCCGCAACCGACTTGGTCGTCGCTGGATCCAAAGCGCCCTGCAAAGTCAAACCGCCCATGAACCCATGTCGGCGATCACTCAATGCCACAAAACCCTTTTTCCAAACGGCTGTGTAGCGGAGCCGATCGATGTCAAAGCACGCTGAAAACCGGGACGCATCCCGAAAGCAATAGCCGCGAGTCACAGCTGGCCCGGCGCCGCGAAACACACCTCCCAGCAGACTGCCCAGATCGGTTTCACTCCAACGATCGTCAGCCCAGACATTGTCGTTTTGATTCCCCCAGTGACCTTGCTTGCCACCGTCCAAACCTGGATAGGAACTGATTAGCTTGGGCTTCCTGGGGGCGCGGCGAAAATGATCCGCCTGCTTGGCATAAAAGTCATAAATGCGATCACGATTCACAGCGTGCTGCCAGTTTGGCCACAGCTCTGGCTGCAATGGCTGTTGCGTGATTGGAAACTCCACTGGACCATGATCATGAGACTGGGCACTCTTCATTGCCCCATCAATCACAGCCGATTCGATGGTGTTGTCGCGGCCCAAGGAAAACAAAAAACGCAGCAAATCCAACTGCTCACGGTGAGACATGCTGGCCACCAAGTTCTCCGGCATCAACGATCCCATCTTGCGAACGTATTCGATACGATCTTGGTCGATGCTGATCGGTTCACTCTGTGGCTGACTGATGTCTCGCAGTGTGATTGCCTGGTCGGTTTCGCGAACCACGTATCCTTGCACGAGCTTGCCTTCATCGTCCAGGACAGCCACGGCTTGATACTGAGGTTCAATGTGACGGGCGGGCCAATAAATGGATTCGACCAATTCAGCTGGCGTCCGCTTGCCAGCGATCGTCGACAGATCTGGACCGATCGATCCACCGTGCTGTCCGATTTTGTGACACGAAGCACAGGCCAGACGCTGATCGGTAAACGCGACCAGTCCATTGACCGCATTGCCCTGTTGCTGGGCTTCCTTGAC
Source organism: Stieleria bergensis (assembly GCA_007745635.1). Taxonomy (GTDB): domain Bacteria; phylum Planctomycetota; class Planctomycetia; order Pirellulales; family Pirellulaceae; genus Stieleria; species Stieleria bergensis. Next base: position 83,811 of record CP036272.1, on the reverse strand, counting down.
CAGTTGTTGCACCAAGTCGGCAGAATAATCTTGAACCACCTTGTTGGCCGCTGCTGGTTCGTCCGGCGCGTTCACATAGGTCGGGGGCGGCTCAGCGAATGCTGCCGCGTCATAGGTTCTCGGCTGAGGCTTCTTCGCAGCCGGCTTGCCCTGGAGCTGGGGCAAGATCCAGTGCAGTCCGTCTAAGTTGTCTTGCAAGCGTTCGCGCACATCGTCCTGAGTGTGACCGATGATCCCGATGGGGCCTTGGTAACCGCTGGCAGAAATCGTTTGAATTAATTTCACATCATGCGTGCCCACACCCAACGGCAGAATTTTTTTGCCATGCTTGTCGCCATCGGTCTCCATGCCATTCAAGTTCAGGCAATGCAAAAAGGGCTTCATCGCGGCAAGCGCTTGAGCGAAACGATTGAGGTGACCATGGCCGTGGTGCAGGTTGTAAACGATGCCCACATGATCGGCGTCATGCTGCTGTCGGAGGTACTGACAAACGGCAATCAGATTCTCCGGCTCACCGCCCCAGCCACCATGATTATAAAGCCCCAGCTTGCACCCCATCGCAGCCGTTCGCTTGACCAGCGGTAGCAGTTGACTGGCCGCTTTGGCAACGCGTTGCTGTTGAGAGTCCGCTGGAGGCGAAGGCGCGGTTTGCCAGATCTGTGGGTGCAGATCGTGTTTTTTAAACAGCTCAAACGCCGCATCATGTTGTCCCCAAAACGCAAAGTATTCGATGCCATACTTCTTGTATTCCAGGATCTCCTGTTCAAACGTGGGCACATGGTTGGCACGCCAGTCATAGGCGACGCGTTTGATGCCGATTTCGTCCAGCATCTTGGCGCGCTGTGCTGGATCACGTTTCTTCCCATCAAAGGGGACAATGCACCAGGCCACCAGATTTGGATCGCGCAGATTCGCCGAGACCTTTGGCTTGGCCTTGGGATCCGGCGGCAGCGCCAACCAGACCGGATCGATGTCCACGTTGGCTCCTTCCTGCGGCACCGGCAGGTGCGCGGTCCACAAAATCGCGTTCACCAGGGTTCGCCGAAACGCTTCCTGCTGGAAATTGCGATAGAAATGCCCCAGCGTGGTCCCGTAGGCCCGTCCATTGTTGGCCCGCTGATGGGCCCAACCAACCACAACGCCTTGCCCCTTGGTACTGACTTGCAGCAAGGGCGTTGCCGCCTTGATGGTCGGGTTCAAATAGTATTCATCGTGCAGTTCGTACTCACTCCAGCCGCGGCAAATCGGATGTTCGGGCACGAGCTGCTGTAAGTTCGATTTGTCGGTACTGAGTCCAACGTTGGAGACCCAATAGCCACCCAGGTAATTGCCCCAATCGCCGCCCAAGCGAGGCTCGTCCCTTTGATAAACGGCCGACGCCCAGTGAAGGGTGACCAAGCCGACGCCGGAGCGCATGAGTTCATGAAATGCCGGAGCACCGGGGCCATCCAACAAGAACTCTGCACCGGGGTTGGAGTACAAGACAATGGTTTTAACGCCTTCCAAGACCTTTGCGTCTTCGGGCCAACCCTCACTGACCACGGTTTCGATCGGACCATTGTTCTGCAAACACTTCGCCAGCACTTTGCTGACATGCATGTACATGTGCGAGCCGTGCGGATGGTCGGGACGCTTGCCAATCAGCAGGATCTTGGCCCGATCAGCAGCCGAGACATCAGAGGTCAGCATCACACCAGAACAGAACAAGACGGCTGCGATCAAGAGATGCAAACCACATCGGAATCGAATCATGGCGGCAGAGTTGGTAAGACTTGGAGCGGGGCAAAGGAATTGCCACACATTCTAATCACTGCCCCGCCGAGTCACCAAGGACGGCAACTCCGACTTCTCGTCTGCGTGAATCACAATGCAAGCGGTTTTGATAATTGTAAAAACAATCTGTTTCACCTAACAAAACAGGATCTCAATCGTCTTACTCTCGTAACTGTCTTTTAAGATAGACCAGTCAGTGGCTTTATTACCCCATTGAAGCGAGCAACGAGCAGGGCTTTTTGGTGGTGATCAGCGTTCGGCGGTTTGGTTTTTCCGCTGCGAACAGGCAGTCGCATCCTTTTCTCGAGGTGGATCATGCGGTTAGGTGACTCAGTCATGTGTTGGAAAACATTCGTGCCCTGGTGGCTGGCAGCGATCTGTCTGGCTGCTTCATTGATGACGCCCGCAACAGCTTGGTGTCAAGATGCAGCCCAAGACTCGCAATCCGATGCGAGTGCGGACGACGACAAGACGCTTCGCGAACAAACGGTTTACATCCCGTTTTCAAAGCTGCGTGATGTTTTCGAAAAAGAGGGCCGCGGGGTCTTCTTGCCGTACGATCAATTCCAAGCGCTGTGGAAGGCGGCGCGTGAAAAGAACCCCGCTGGGGTCCCCAACGCCGCTGACCAACCGCCCGTCGACGCAATCTTGATGCAAGCGACCAGCGAAGCCACGGTGCAGGCGGACGTCGTGCAAGTCGAAGCCACCCTCGAAATTGAACTGCTTCGCAAGGGCTGGAACACGATCCCACTGAACCTCAAGAACACCGCGATTCAATCGGCAACCATCGGGGACCAGCCGGCTCGCATCACCGCCAAGGCCGACGGTAGCTACCAATTGGTCGTCAAGAACCCCGGCCAGCAAGACAATCGCATCGAGCTGAAACTGGTCTACGTCCGCGCCTTCAACAAAAGCCCCGGACAGAATAGCGTCTCACTCTCTGCTCCCCAGGCGCCCGTCAATCGCTGGAAGATTCGTGTCCCCGGCTCGGACGCCAAGATCAACGTGTCACCGATGATCGCCGCCAGTGAATTACCAGCCAGTGAATTACCAGCCAGTGAATTACCAGCCAGTGAATTACCAGCCAGTGAATTACCAGCCAGTGAATCACCCGCCAGCAATCCGACTGCAACGGCTGGCGACGCGGATGCCACCGCGGCTGATGATGCTGAACCAAACGATTCCAAGCCAAACGATTCCAAGCCAAACGATTCCAAGCCAAACGATTCCAAGCCAAACGATTCCAAGCCAAACGATTCCAAGCCAAACGACTCCAAGCCAAAGGCGGATGAAACGGTGCTGTGGGCTTTCGTTGGTGCCGCGCCAGAGGTATCGATTCGCTGGACCGCCAAGAGCGAAGGCGCCAGTGGCATGACAGCGCTTACCAGCGTTCAAACGGCCCAGCAAACTCATTTTGCCGAAGGTGCCGTCCGCACACGCGCCCAGGTCAACTACTCCATCAGTCGTGCACAATTGAAACAGTTGATTGTGGATGTTCCAAGCGACCAAAAGGTTGTCAACGTTGCCGATGCGAACATTCGCAAATGGGACGTTGAAGTCCAAGACGACAAGCAGCGCATCACGGTCGAACTCTTTGAGCCCGCTGAGGGCCAGCAAGCGTTGATGATCGAACTGGAAAAGTTCATCGACGAAACCATGATGCAGCGAATTGAGACTCCGATTATTGAAGCGATCGGTGTTGGCCGACAACAAGGCTTCGTGGTCACCAAGGTCGCCCCCGAGCTACGCATGGAACTGACCGCGCGTGAAGGTCTGCTGCAGATCGATGCCAGTGAACTGCCACCCACGTTGGCGGGCCAAAAATGGGCCAATGCGTTTCGCTATTCCGCCCTGCCCTACAAACTGGAACTGTCGCTGGAAAAGATCAAGCCACGAATCGAAATCGATCAGCTGGTCGAAGCGTACCTCATGCCAAGCCGCTTGACGTTAGAGTCTTACGTCGTGTTTGACATCCAACAAACAGGCGTCTTTCAATTAGAAATGGACGTCCCCAGCGGATACACCATCGATCAAGTGGTCGGCCGAGCACAGGGGCAGGCTCAACCGGCGGCCGTCGAATCACACGACGTGACCGGCCAGAATAACACGCGTCTGCAAATCAATCTTTCTCGTAAAGCGATCGGTAAGATTGGTGTTTGGGTACAAATGTACAAAACGCTGACCGATCCTAACTTGCTCACGCCAACGGGCAACGCGTCGGATGTGCAGATTGACATTCCCAAAGGCGATCAGACCTACCGCAGTCGACTTGACGGACATGTGGTTGTTTATGCTCCGGAAAGTCTGCGTCTGAATCCCAATCGCAACAATGGCATGCGTGCAGTGTCGTTCACCGAGGCCTTTAGCAAGGTGCAATCGACGCGTGACAGTCGGTACTCTGCAACGCGGCCAACGCTGGCGTTCACATTCTCTGACCAACCGAGCGATTTGCAAGTCAATGTGCTTCGTCGGAACCCCTCTGTCACGGCGCGACAATTGCTTGTCACCGACGTCGAAAGTGGAGTGGTCAAGTATCGCTGTACGCTGTTCTTTGAGATCCGTTATTCAGGCGTTAAGTCGCTGCGGATTGATGTTCCCGACAGCATTGCCGACAAACTGCAAAACCAGAGCGGCGGTCTGCGAGATTCTGTCATGCAACCGCAACCGGATGACGTCGCCGAGGGCTATGTCGCCTGGCAGCTGAGCGCCGAGAGCGAGCTGAATGGACAGAAGACCGTTGTGCTGGCGTGGGATAAAAACATCGCCGAACTCGAGGTCGGTCAAAGCGTGCAAATCGATGTGCCTGCAATCGTTCCACAAGACGTGGATCGATCTTGGGGACAAATCGTGATCACCAAAAGCGAAACCTTGGACGTGCAACCGGTCGGCCAACCCACTGGACTGCGTCCCATCGATCCGTCCGTCGACTTAATGCCTGGCGCTAATGTCAAAGATGCCGCGGCGGCGATGGAATTTCACGATGCATGGACACTTTCATTGGCCGCCACACGGTATCAAGTTCAGCCAATGAAACGCACCAGCATCGAACGCGCTTTGGTGCGCAACGTGCTAACGCGTAGCGGCTACCGCAACGTGCATGCCATGTACCGAGTCCGCAGCGCTGAACAGCGTTTGGCTCTTTTGCTGCCAGCGGAGGCCGAATTTGATTCGCAGCCCGCTCGCATCAATGGTGCGCCTGTTCCCATGGAACGCGGTGACAAAGATCAGTTGTTCATTCCGCTGTCTGGACAAACCCCCGATGATGAATTTGTGCTTAGCTTGCGGTATACGGTCAAAGGTGGCTCTGATGACATCAGCCTGCCGGAGTTCCCTGATCAGCCGGCACTGCAAAAGATTTACCTAGCAGTTTATCTACCCGAAGAATGGACGCTGCTCAGCAGCAGCGGTCCCTGGACAGAAGAGTTCACATGGCGACGCCAGCAATTCACAAAAGTCGCTCCGGTTCCCAATCAAGATGAACAGCGTCTGCAGCAATGGGTCAGCGAAGGCATCAACACGATGCAAGATTCGGTGTTCCAGACCGATGGAACCATGTTCCTCTATTCGGCTTTGCGGCCCGATCCGCCGCCCGAAGGAAATCTATCGCTAACGACCGCCAAGCAATCGATGATTGGGGGATTGATTCTGACCTGCTTGATTGTGCTTGGGCTCTTGACCATGGCCACACGTCTCGCTGGCAAAGTCAGTGTTTTGGTCCTGCTAGGCATTGCCGTTGCTGGCTGCTGCGTGCTGACACCAAACTTTTCGCAACACCTGCTTGGCTTGCCCGCTGTGTCGGGCATGTTAGTGCTTCTATTGGTTTGGGGTGCGTGGGGGACTCAGCATGCCACCAAAGCCGTGTACCGTTCAATTCGCACGGGCTGGAACCGGCCCGCGAAGGAAGCATCCGCAGAGGACGAGACCGCCGCAACAGCTGATCAAACGCCGCCAGAACCAAGCAGCCAAGACGATCAGGAAGATGAGATCGATGAAGAGTTCTTGATCGCGGATGATGACAACTCAAACGAGTCAAACGATCGCAAGGAGGCTGACAATGAATAAGCCCACTAGCCAAACGCTCCTTGCATGGTGTGTTACGGCAACCACATTGCTGATGACATCAGCCAACGGTTGGGCGCAACAGCCATCGCAGCCTGGTCTCGACAAGCCTGTCCGAGAACTGCGAGTTCCCTTTGATTTCCTGGACGCCTTGCTCGGCCCGGGGGCGGATCGAGTCTTGACCACGCGAGCTGAATTCGCTGCTTTGACCAAGGCAGCAAAGATTGATCCGGCAGAAAAGCTGCCGCACGAACAAGCGCTGATTCAAGCTGACTATCAAATCAATCTGCTTGATGGCCGAGCCGTGATGCGTGGGGACTTGGTTTTCGATCTACTCAAAGACCAACCGCAGATCGTTGCCCTACCTTTGCAGTCCCTTGGATTGCGAACGGCGTTGCTCGATGGCAAACCGGCCGTCATGGCACAGCAAGCCGGCCAGGAACAACAAGCCGGCCAGGAACAGGCCAGCAACATTCAATGTTTAATGGATGGGGCGGGCACGAAAACACTCTCCTTGGAAATGATCTCCGCCGTCCAAACGGACGCTGCCCAGCAAACGATCCAGTTCGGTGTTCCCATTGCATCGAGCAGCAACATTCAAATCACCGTCAATGGAAATGTCGAGATCAAGTCAGGCGCTCGGGTGATTCGCCGTGACTACCTGGCAGACAGCAACCAAACACAGTTCCAAATCGTCCCGACCAAGGAAATGATGACGATCACGATGAGCTTGAACAACAAGCAGCGTCGTGATCAGGACACCGTGCTTGGACGTGCTGTGTTGATCAGTGAAGTCACCGCCGAAGCCGAACTACTCCATGCCTCCCTTGCCATGGACATCGTCAACGGTTCCCGCCAGTCGTTTGAATTTCGACTGGATGAATCGCTAGATGTTGAAGCCGTCACTTGCCAGGGACTCAGCCGCTGGGAAGTCGAAACGATCGATGAACAGCCGCATTTAGTGGTCACGTTTCAGGAACCAGCCATTGATCGGAAAGTGATTTCCGTACGGATGATTCGCAAGTCGCCAGGGCTGACGGACTGGAACTTCCCCACCTTCCAGCCACGCGAACTCGCTGGTTACACGGCAGTCATCGGCATCGTTGCCGAAACTCGACTGCAAGCATCGAATTTGTCACCACAATCGATGTACGCGATTGATAGCGAACTGTTAAACGTCGCCGCGCCGCAGTCGTTGCTCAATCGCCAGCCCGGCCAGGCTGAACTACAAGCGATCACGGCCTACTACGCTCCCCAAGCTGGCTACGCTCTGTCGAGTGACTTTGTCCTGCCGGAACCGGAGCTTGAGGTCGATGCGAACACGCTGTTTACGTTCTCTGACGCCGGAGTGACGGCTGCCGGTGGAATCACGCTACAGCCGATGCACCAGACGCTGTTCAATTTCGAATTTGTTGTCCCACAAGATTGGGATCTGCAATGGGTTCGTGACGGCGTGAATGCTGAACTGCAATTTGAACGATTCACCGAACCCACCGGCACGCGGGTCCGCGTCAGGCTTCGTAAAGGCTTGGCATCAACAGAAGCCACAACGGTCTGGTTTGAAGCCAAGCATGTTCCACCAAACTGGTTCGCAGACTGGAACACGCAATCATTGCTGTTACCTTCGTTTCCGGTCAGCAATAGCGATGTGCACCGAGGAGTGCTTTCGATAAAGCCGATCGATGACTTGGAAGCGACCGCCACACAACTGACCAACTTGGTCTTGGACAAAGACGCTCAAGGGGCAACGGTACGAAGCACTTTGACCGAAGACAATCGTGTGCTCGATTCATTCCGTTATGAAGCGGATGACTGGCAGGCTGCAGTGGAAGTCACTCGCGCCACGCCGCGTTCGACGGCGCGGATCATGAACTTCGTGCGCATCGGCACCGAGGCCTGGACGGTCCACAATGAATTGATCTTCCTTGTCGAACAAGCTCGCACCGCCACGCTGCAATTCAGTTTGCCAGGGAACAGCCCTGAAGAAGTCTTGATCGGCGCTTTAGACGGTGTTGGGATCAAAGAGTCAACGAGTGAAGTGATCGATGACCGCCGGGTCTGGACCGTGGTCCTCGATCAACCGCGTTCTGGCAGCATCCGCTTGACCGTCGATTACACTCAGAACGCCGAACAGGACAACATCGAAAACGTGACACTGCCAACCGCTCGCGCTCTGGGATCAGAATACCAAACCGGTGCGATCGCTGTTGAAGGTGATGCTGACCTCGAAACAACCATCCAAGAAAGTCCTCGTGGCATTGATATTGGCGAAGTCTTCGATGCCGAGTATCAGCTGGGGAATCGATTGATCGGCGTTTATGGATACGTCGCCGAAGAAGATCAAGTGGTTGTCTCCATCAAACGCCGTGCCATTGAGGCTTTGCCGGCGACGATTGTTCAGCGGGCTGAGATCGTCGCCCAGGTGTCAACCCACGGTCGCTGCCAATGCGCGGCTCGCTTTGCGCTGAAAACCAAAAGCAGCCAAATTGAAGTGCTTCTGCCTAAAGATGCTTCGCTGTGGGCGGTGCTGCTCGGTGGTAAACCTGCGTTGGCTCAAGGTGATGATGGACAAATCTTGATCGCGATGCCAGCTGATGTCACCAACCCGCTGCGCGATCTGCAGGTGGTGTATGAAATGCCGGTCAAGTCGATCATGCTGGGAGGCAAGATGCGCTTACAAGGACCGTCGCTCGCCGAACGCTCGACTCCCTCGCAAACCAGTCAGGACCAGCCGGGCACAGACACTGCCAAACTGCAAACCATTCCCGTGGCCAATTTGAAGTGGGAGGTGTATCTACCACAGGGCTATCAAGTCACAACGATCGACGGTCGTCTGTTGGAACAAGAATCCTCCACCAGCACTTCGCCGCTGGGCGGTTTCTTGGCCAAAGCCTACCTGTTGGGCGGCGCTGAACAAGCCGCGACAATCCGCGATGCAATGCCTCGCCCGGCGATGGGACTGGCCCGCCATGATGCCGCCGTTTTTAATGACGCAGAAATGGCCACCGAGGAAGAGTCAGAAATGAGCGATTTTGGTGGCGAGGGCAACGCCCCCTTTGATCAACCAACAGAAATGCCGGCAATGGAAGCTCCAAATGCTCCCGCTGCTGACCCGTTTGGAGACGCTCTGCCCGCCACGGTCGCCAAAAGCGCAAACAGGAGCAGCGTGAGACGCCCACAAAGTGGCGTGCAAGCCACTCAACCTGCCACCGTCAGCCAGCCGGCCGCGCCGCCCGCTCCTGGTGGATTCGGTGGTGGTCAACAAGCTGCCGGCGCTGCCAAAACACAGCTGCTGGGAATCAATCGATCGTGGGCCATGGAAAGCCTTCGCTGTCTACCGATTGATCTCTCCGCGATTGAGTTGCAGCAAAGCATTCAATGGACAAGCCTCGGCAATCGCAATGAAGTCGAAGTCATCGTCCTGCATCGCTCACGATACCAAGGCATCGTTGCACTGATCGGTTTGATCGCCGTGTTTGGTGGACTGACTCGCAAAACGTTTACACAGCGACTGGTGTACCTCGTGCTTTTAGTTGCACTGTCCCTGATTGTTCCAGTTGCGATGGGAGCCGCAACGCAGTGGCAGTGGACGCAAGCCGCATTACTAGCCGCTGCGGTGGGATTGCTCATTCTGTATCAATGCCAAAGCCTCTGCAAAGCGATCGGTGCTCGAGCGACACAGCTGAAAACGTCATCGGCAAAACTTGTTAAACGTTTTACCAAGCGAAGCGTCAGCAAGGCGGCCGCCACGTTGCTGGTCCTTTGCACACTGACCAGCGGCCAGCCCGCCGCGTTCGGTCAAGACTCGCCGGGCCCAAACCTGGAGGCGATCAACCCGCAACCATCCTTGTTTGCTCCCATGACCGTTGGCAACGACAAGCAATGGGACGGCTTGATGAAAGCCATCCAGGCCATGCAACCCAGCCAGGGAACCGTCGCGATTCCCGATGATGCCATCGTGGTTCCTTATGATCCCGATCAACCCAACCGGCCCGAGGATACCGACACATTGTTGGTTCCTGCCAAACTGTATCAGCAACTGTTACAGATCAGCCATCAACAAAGCGAACCGAAAGACGCCCCTTCACCGCTTTCAGTGGCTTGGTCGGATGTAAGCTACACCATGACCATTGGCGGCGATCAAACTTTGGAAATCATTGGCAAACTGCGTTTGCGGCAGTTTGCAAAGAAGCCGATGGGGATTCCCTTGGCGCTCTCTGGATGCGTGATTGAACAAGCGACCTTGTCCGGTCAACCCGCACGACTGCGAGCCATTCGACCGCGGCCTCCCATCGTCATGCAGCAAGCTGAAATGAAGCAGCAAGCGGTTCCTGCCAACAACAGCGTCCAGCTCGATTCGCAGCAGTTACAGGTTCCAGGACCTGGCAACGAGTTGATGATTCTTTACACCGACGGACCGGGTGAGCATGAACTGGTGATCAAACTGCGACTGGGTTTGGAAAAGAGTGGTGGGTGGCGGATCGCTGAGGCCGTTCTGCCACCGGCTCCTGCTGCCGCCCTTTCGATTCGTGTGCCCAACCAAGACACCGAGGTTTTCCTGGATGGCAAACTCGACCGCAATGATTACTTGACCCAACAAGCGAACGAGGTCCTGCAAACCAGCTTAGCCAGCGACGGCAAGCTGCGCCTGCGTTGGCGAGACAAGATCACCGAAGCCGATGTCGATCAAGGACTGGTTGTCGGTACCGACGCCGTGTTCGATGTCCAAGAAGACATGACGCGTTTGGTTTGGAAAGGGACGTTCGCGTTCCGCCGAGGCCAACGCGAATCCTTTTCCATGGATGTGCCGAACGGATACCTCGTGCAAAAAGTGCTTGGCGACAACGTGCGTGGCTGGGCAATCCAACCAAAGGAGACCACTCAGCAGCTAAATATTGAATTGCTTAAAGCGGCCGTTGATAAAGAAACCCTGACCGTGATCATCTCTGCTCAGCATGCGATCCTGGAAGGACAATCCGCTGGAATCGAGGTTCCGAATCTGATTGTTCCCGATGCCATGTTACAGCAAGGCCAGTTACTCGTCCGCAGCAGTTCCTTGTTGAAAACGCGATCGGGTGTCGCCGAGGGCCTGGGCCGCGTCGATATTCCAACCGACTTCGCATGGTTTGCACCCTACAACGACAATGGCCCGCTGCCACTGCAAAACTTCCAGGCCTATCGCTACGCTCGGCCACGCTATCGGCTGCCAATCAATGTCGACGCGATTCCCGTCAAGGCAAGCGCAACCGTTCAGTCCGTCCTGCGACTTTCAGAACGCTCCAGTCGATTTGAATCACGCATTCGCATCACTGCCAAAGATCGGCCACTGTTTGTCGTCCAATGTTTGCTGCCCGTGGGACTGGAAATCAATCCTCCACAGTACTCGGGCGCATTCCAATGGGCGCTTGTCAAGCAAGACAATGGCCAATCCAGACTGGATCTCTTCTTGGCTGACGGCGAACTGGGACAATTCGACATCGTCATCGATGGAACGATGCCGCTGGCAGTGGGACAGGCAACTCAAGCCAATCCGATGGCCATCGATTTGCCAAACGTCGATGTTTTGAACATGGACAGGCAAAACGGTCAACTGGCTTTTCAGATTGATCCGGCCTACGACATGACCACCACCGCGTTACAAAACTGCCAGCGATTGAACTTGAACGCCATCAATTCTTGGCTCAGCGGTCGCCAGCGCCAACTGGCTCGACTGGTTCTCGGTTATCAAAACAATAACTACAGTGGGCAAGTCCGCGTGACACCACGCACACCGCGCGTGAGCACTTGGCTTGTCAGCAATATTAAAGTCACCGATCGTGCACTCGAAGAAACGATCTACATCGAAGCCAACATTACCTCCGCCGGCATCGATCAGTATCAGTTCACCTTACCGAATCGACTTGCCAAGGCTCGCATCGAAGCGCCTGGATTGCGCCGCAAGACCGTCGAACCCATTGCCGATTCCGCTCGCGTCCGCGTCACGCTGGACTTGCAAGAGGCCATCATGGGGCAGTTCGCAATCATTGTTCAGAACGATCGCTTACTGGGTCAAGGCTCGCAGGACTCGCCGATCGCAGTGATTGAAACCGGTCAAACCTCCGCAAGCTATATCACACTTGAAAACGCCAGCCGTGATGAACTGCTGACCGACCAACGGGTTTCTGTTGAGGAACTCGAACAGAGTGAACTTGCCAAGATCGCTCGACTTTCACGATTGGCTGAAAAAGCATCCATGGTCTTCCGCATTCGATCCAACCAGGACGATGCACCTTTGCTGACTTATCAAACCAAAACTCGCGGCGTGATTGAAACCTCTGGCGCTCGCATCGGCTTGGCGCAAACGGTGCTCGTTGTCGATCAATACGGTGCCTACCGAGCCACACAAGAGTACCGCGTTCAGAACCGCACCGAGCCGTTCTTAGCCGTCCAGATTCCTGCTGAGTCCGCACTTTGGACGGTTCAGGTTGCCGGGGAAAGTGTGAAACCGAGTCGCAACGCGTCGGGTGACATGTTGATCCCGTTGATCAAGACCGCCGAAGGTGACTTGGACTACGCCGTGATCCTGAAATACGGTGGACAGATAAATCGACCTGGAAAATTCTCCAATGTCGCCTTCCCACTGATGAAAACTGTAAACATCAATGTCGAACGCTCTCAAGTGCGTTTGCGACTTCCCAAAGACATGCAGTGGTTTGACTTCCAAGGCACCTTGGGGCAAGTCGGCGATGACAATGAACTGATTGCTGGCGTGGTTGAGTACCGCACCGAACAAATCGCCAAGATGACGCAATTGCTGGGATCAAAGAAAGGTGAATACACCAAAGCTCGCGCGCAGAATAATTTGAAGTTACTCAATGCAGAGTCTCAGGCCTTCAACGATCAGATCCGGGACAACCGCGATCTGCAAGAACAGATCGCCAACAACACGATTGCGATTCAACAGGCTGAACAACAACTGCAGGACTTCGAAGATTCAAATAAGAACGCCGATGCTCAGTTCAGCAACCGGCTGGCAATCGATGAATTTTTCCGCGAACAGCGCAACGGACGATCGCTAAATGTTGCTTCTTCGTTGGGAAATAACTTTTCGGTACCTGTTGAATCCTCCAAACCCAGCGGCAAGATCGTCGGTGATTTCGCAGAGGCTCCCCAGCAATCAACCAACCGGTTCGGCACCAAGTGGTTTGCGGATAACGACTTATCCAACGCGGACACTGGAGAAATCGCTGAGAACAAAAAGCGGGACGTGCAAGCGAGCAAAGGCCAGTCGCTTTCCAGGCAGTTCAAGCAACCAGCTCGCAAGAGCGTGCAGACACGAAACAACGCACCGGTGGCCAAGAACGGCGCCATGATTGCGGATGAAAAATCATCTGAAGTTGTGCAATTAAAGGACCTGCAAAAGAAGCTTGAAGTCCAGCAACAGATTTCAGGCGACTATCGCGCTCAGGTCGATCGCTACAGTCGCCAGCTAGAATCTCAGCAGTCGCAGCGCGGCGCTGTCACGCTCAGCCAAAACGCCGCGGCCCCTAACGCCAATGGCATCGGGCTGGATTTCAGTGGTCTCATGGCCCAATCCGGTCTACAGCCTCAACAACAAGCTGGCCAAGCCCTCGCGCCACTGAATTACCTGAACAATGCCAATCCGGGATTCCTGGGAAGCTTGGACATTGACATGCCAGCGGGCGACGATGAAACAACGACTGAGTTTCTTTTCACGACACCAGGCGGCGACTTGGAACTTTCTGCACGCAGCGTTAGCATGCAAGATCAGTTGCGATTGATTTCTGTAGCTGCCGTCTTGATCGGCTTGCTGGTCATCTTATTCGCCAGTCGAGTGATTCGAGCTCTGCGCGGATCAGCGGTCCTACGAATGACTGGCGCCGTCCTGATGGTCGTGATTGGTTTGGGCAGTTTGGTCAACAATACGCTGCCCTTGTTTGGACTGTTGCTGATCATCGCAGCGGCCACCTATCTGATCACCCCCAAGTCGGTTGCCACTCATTGATAACTGGCGGCTTTGGCGCTAGCTTCAGTGAGAGCGCAACGGGATCCAGGGTCGCCTATCGCGACAACGGTTGCTGATTCGACTATAGTGTTGAACTCCGCCGTCCCTGCCCTCCCTCTCTTGCTGCTTGGTGCTCTATGTTCGCCAGACGTCTTTTGGTGTGCCTGTTCACTGGACTATTGACGCTCCATGCTCACGGGCAGTCGATCCTTCCTGAAACCCTGAACGAAGTCACGCGTCAAATCGACCAGTCGATCGAATCAGGACGTTGCGCCGGCGCCGCTCATCTGGTCTGGCTGGGAGGCAAAGAGGCTTACTTTCACACCGCAGGCGTTCGCGACATTGAATCCAAGCAACCATTGGAACGCGACACACTGCTGCGCATTTATTCGATGAGCAAACCAGTGACCTCCGTCGCTGCCATGAAGCTTTGGGAAGAAGGCAAGTTCAAGCTGGATGATCCCCTTTCCAAATACATTCCAGAACTTGCTGAAATGAAAGTAGTGGTTGGCACGGGCAAAGATCAATCTCTGGTCGACGCTGATCGCCGCGTCACCGTTGCCGACCTCTTCTGCCACGCAGCTGGCATCTCGTATGGCAATGGTCACCCCGCCGTCAAACAAGCACATGCCAAACACGGCCTAAAGTACAACGGACCTCAAGGGATTTATCCGCCGAAGATAACCATCGGGGAAGCAGCTAAACGGTTTCAACACGTCCCTTTGCTTCATCAACCAGGACGACGATTTACCTATGGATTCAACACCGACCTATTGGGGCACTTGATCGAAATCTGGTCGGGGAAACCACTCAATCAATACATGAAGGAGGCTGTCTTCACACCTCTGAAGATGAACGACACTGCGTTCTCGGTGGCTGAGATCGAATCGGAAACGCCGAGCGATCGCCTGGCTTCAATTCATACCCATGCTGAAGACAAATTGAGCGTTTTGGATGCCTCAGCTACCAGTCCCTTTCAGACCGGTTTTCAGTTTCACTCCGGCGGCGGCGGCTTGATCTCGACGATCGATGACTACTCTAAATTTTGCCAGATGCTTGTCAGCGAGGGGAAAGTGGGCCAGGAACAGTTTCTTCAGCCGGAAACCGTGGCGTTGATGTTCACCGACCGATTGAAGCTGCCCGGTCGTGTCTTTCGTTTTGGGCTGGGCTTTTCCATCAATGATGTCGCGATCGGCCTGCCCGAACAGAAACAAACTGCCAAGAGTTATGCCTGGGGTGGTTACGCGTCAACGAATTTTCATCTGATGCCCGAACTTGGAATGTTCCAGATCTTTGTTCGGCAACACATTCCCACCGACGCTGGCCTGGCCAATCAATTGTTCAAACAAGTCCAAATTGGATACCGTGCAGGCAAAGCAGAGCCAAACACTGCGTCACGTTGGAAGAAGCACGTCGTTGCCAGGCTTGGCCATTGCAATACAGCGACTCCGATCGATGTGAACGGCGATGGCTTGATGGACGTCATCGGCAGCTCTGGCGGAAAGGTCAGTCTTTGGATGGCGCCCGATTTTGAAGCAGAGGTTGTCTTGCATCGCTTGCCGGGCGGAGGCGGTTCCATCCACAGCACAGCAATCGATGCGGATGGTGACGGCGATTCGGACTGGGCGGGCGCCGTCGCCTCGCGTCACCCATTCTGGCTGGAAAACCCAGGCAAGGAACACTTCGATTCATCATGGAAGCGTCGCCCAATCGATCATGAAATCACGGGCATGCATTGCTTGCTGACTGCTGACATTGATAACGATGGACAAGATGACTTGGTCATCAATAACTTTGAGCCGGAAAAAGGCATTGGTGATTCCATTGCCTGGCTGAGCCGCCCAGAGAATCCACATGGCGATCAGCCTTGGAAACGACATGTATTCGCTGACAAGACGGCTCGCGGTGGAAGCCACTACATGGGTGCCGCTGACATTGATGGCGATGGTTGGAAAGAGATCGCTGTGGGTGCCAAAGGGGGTCCCTTCGCCGATGGAAACTGGTTCGCGTATTGGAAGCATCCTGGCAAGTCGGCCGCGATTGAAGAAAAAGGCTGGGAAAAGGTTAGCCTGGCAACCGACCAGACCGGCGCGACCAATGTTGTAGCCGCCGATGTGAATCAAGACGGCAAAACCGATTGGATCGCCAGCCGAGGCCATGGAATTGGCATCGTTTGGTTTGAAAACCCAAGTTGGACCATGCACAATATTGACATCGCACTCCAATTTCCTCATTCGCTGTGCGTCGCTGACTTTGACCGAGATGGCAACATGGATGTGGCCTCATGTGGCTACGGCAGCCAACGGGTCATGTGGTATCACAACACGGGTCAAGGCAACTTTGAACCAAGCCTCGTTGACGCGAATCAGGAGAGCTACGACCTGAAAGCGGTGGATATGGACGGCGACGGTGACATGGATCTGCTGAACGCCGGTCGCGGCTCACGGAACATCGTTTGGTACGAAAACGTCAACTAATGCAAGCCCCTCCACGACTCTCTGCTGACAACATGCACCTCCCTAACCACCGAATCATCGGCAGGCTCGCGATTGCTTTGCTGGCGGCCCTCTTTGGCATGACAAGCGTTGCCACGGCGGATGACGCTGAATTCCAGCGGACGCTGTCTGCGTTTGCGCAGCAACACTGCACCGATTGTCATGGCGGCGACGAACCCGAAGGCGAGTTGTCACTTGACGATGAAACCCTCGCCGTGATGGCGGCCAGTGCTGATCAGCTAGAAACCCTGATCGATGTCATTGATCTTGGCGAGATGCCACCAGAAGACGCCTCGCAGCCAGAACCTGAGGAGCGCGAACAGATCGTCGAAGCACTACGCGAGCAACTGCGTCATGTGGTTGAAGAAGCTGAGCGCGACGGCCAGGCATCGCAGACCGCAATTCGCCGCATGAACCGCTTTCAGTACAACAACGCCGTCATCGACTTGTTTGAACTCAAGTGCATTGTCTTCACGCTACCCGAACGAGTGATGCGAGATCAACGCGGTTACTTTGATCCAGCCAGCGGCCGCATGCCCGATCGCATCGCTGTAGGCAGTCGACCGCTCGGCAAGTCACAAATGATTGAGCGACGACTCGCCGGCGTGGCCGCTTTTCCTCAAGACCTACGCGCCGAACACGGCTTCGACAACCAAGCAGATCACCTGTCGTTGTCACCGCTGTTGTTGGAGTCGTTCCTCAGTCTAAGTCGCTCCATTGTTGAAAGCCCAGACTTCAATCAACGGAACGTCGGCATCTGGAAAGCGTTCTTCATGGCCCCCGGTAACGACACCGATATCGATATCGATCAAGTATTGACAAGCCGCTTGCGGCCCTTTTTGCAGCGTGCGTTTCGATCGTCGATCGATCAACAAACCGTCGATCGCTATGCCGCCTTTGCCGGTGATCGAATCAAGCAGGGCGACGACTTCACCGAGGCGATGAAACAAACGGCGTCTGCTGTGATCGCTTCGCCGCGATTCTTTTACCTTGGTGGTGACTCGGCACCAGAACAAGACAACGCCGTCGCTCGCAGCTATCGCATTGCCAATCGGTTGTCGTTCTTTCTGTGGGCCAGCATCCCCGACGAAGAGCTCTTGTCACTGGCAGCGCAGGGCGAATTGACCGACCCTGAAATGGTTGTCAAACAGACCGATCGCATGATGTTGGACAAACGACTGAAACGTTTTTGCGACGCCTTTCCTTCGCAGTGGCTACAGATCGAACGTATCATTTCTTCGATCCCCAATCGCAAGCAATTCTCGGTTTTTTACTTTTCCAAGTATCGCTCAAGCATGCACATGATGCTGGAGCCATTGCTGGTCTTCGAAACCGTTCTCATCGAGGATCGGTCGATTCTGGAATTGATCGATGCACCATTCAGCTACCGCAGCCGACGATTGGATCAGTTTTACTATGCCAATACAAACAACTTACCGGGCAACGCTGGCAGCGTTGGCTCCATCGACTTTCATCGGGTCCCCAACGAAGACCGTCGGTATGGAGGGGTGATCACAAACGCCGCCGTGATGACGATGACTTCGTCCCCCACACGTACTCAACCGATTACCCGTGGCGCTTGGCTGGCAACGGTGATTTTTAACAATCCTCCAGAGCCGCCACCAGCGGATGTCCCGCCGCTTGACGAACATCCCAAAGGAGACCTGGCAGAGCTTTCGTTGCGTAAGCGTTTGAAACTGCACCGCGAACGGGCCAGCTGCGCCGGCTGTCATGAAAAAATCGACCCGTTGGGTTTTGCGCTTGAGAACTTTGGTCCCACCGGCAAGTGGCGTGAACAAGATGCCAATGCGAACCCCGTCGATATGGCTGGCACTCTGTTCGGGAAACATGATTTCAAAACAGTGGTCGAATTTAAAGATGCCATCTTGAACGAAAAAGACCGCTATGCACGTGGCTTCACGGGCCACTTGCTAGCGTATGCTTTAGCCCGTCCCAGCGATGCCTCGGACACACTGACCATTGATCAGATTGTCGATGAATCCGCTACAACCGACTACAGCATCAAATCACTGTTTCGTGGCGTTGTGACCAGCGGACCCTTCATGCAGTGACGAAAGTTCGCACCTGAGGGTCATTGTCGCTCGTCCATTCCGCTGAGGCATGCGAATGAGCTTGGCTTGAAGCACCTGTACGCTGACTGCACTGATCTGCGTGATCAGAATCGTTGTTCGCCAACTGAGCTAGTCAGTCATTCAGGGTGCGTGCAAGCACAGTAGCCTACAACAGAAACGGTGTTCAGAAACATCGCCAACTCTTTGAAGATCCGATGCAAGCAATCACTCTCAGCGGAAACGAACTTCAGTTCCAAGCAGACCGGCAGGCACCTGACTTGCAGACAGGTGAAGTCTTCGTCGACATCTCACTGGCTGGAATTTGCGAGACGGACCTGCAGTTGATTCAAGGCTACATGGGATTCTCTGGAGTGCTTGGACACGAATTCGTTGGCGTTGCAAGGTCAGGTCAATTTGCCGATCAGCGTGTTGTCGGTGAAATCAACTGCAGCTGTCATCAGTGCGACACCTGCCAAGCTGGACGCCCCACTCATTGCCCCAATCGCACTGTGATTGGGATCGATCGGCATGACGGAGCCTTCGCAACTACCTTGGCCGTTCCCGAACGCAATCTGCATCGCGTACCGGATCAGATCTCAGATCGACAAGCGGTTTTTGCCGAACCTTTGGCAGCGGCGTTTGAGATCACAGAACAGGTCACCGTGACTCCAAACGATCGTGTGGCCGTGCTTGGTGATGGACGCCTAGCACTGATGTGCTCCCAGGTGTTAGCCAACTGTAGCGGCAACGTCACGGTGTTTGGAAAGCACGCAGCAAAATTGAGGCGATTCACAGAACGGGGTGTTTCGACCGAAGCACTTCAGGGAACGCTGCCCAGCAACGTTCCCGCGAACGCTTTTGACTTGGTCGTGGATTGCACGGGATCAACCACTGGCCTGCCGATGGCATTGCAAATGGTCCGGCCTCGGGGAACGGTGATCATGAAAACAACGGTTGCGGGGCAACACGAACAGTCATTGGCTGCCATTGTGATCGATGAAATCAACCTGCTGGGTTCTCGCTGTGGACCCTTTGATCAAGCGCTTGATGCGATCGCCAAAGGGCACATCAACTTGGATGACCTGATCACCGACAGCTTTGCGCTGTCAGATTACCAAGCCGCATTCGAGGCGGCCAAGCATGCTGACTCGTTCAAAGTGATTTTCGAAATCGCATGATGATCCGGTGACCTGCAATCCCGATGCTTCGTCGTCACTGCGTTGCCTACATCGTCTGGTGAAGACGTTGCCGATCCGCACTCACAGGTGAAAGCTTTGAAAGGAGTGTTGGCCAGAGCCCACTCTTGTTGCGCGGGTAGGGAAAACCCTATCCGCTCCTGTTTGACTCCCAGGGCTCAGCGCTGTGGCCCCTGCGGCACGCTGCTTGACCTATCAGGCAAATGCGTTTGGCACCCTGAATCGCGTGGTTTTCTGTGATTCGCGCGACCTTCCGGGCAAGTCAATCGCGGCGTCTAATGGACTGACATTCGACGGCTTCGTCTTGGTTGCCCCAACGGTCCCATCTGTTTTACAGAACCTGCTCTTGCGATCGAGCTTTGCCAAGCGCTAGAAAAAAAGCCAGCTGCTGGACGGGGTAACCAGTGTGGCAAGAGTTGTGTCTGAGATCGCAAGGGGCACTTGCTTGCGATTTCAAACTCCTCGAACGTGAGTTGCAGGCGGCGGCTGGGGCAGCACGCCGCCTGCTCTCACATCATTACCATCAGCTAACCCTTGGTTTCTGCAGGGCCGGGAGAACTGTTGATGCTACCATTTTTCGACCGATTCTTTTTCTTATCCGATCCAGCCACTCGGCAAGCTCGTTCAAGTTCACCGTTACTCCAGATCATCGTTGCGGGGCTAAGCACTGGATTGTCTACCTGGCCCTGTGTCGGGCAAGAAACGACGCCTGCGCAGACGACCGAATTCGGCCAGCTGATCGAATCCCAATCGGGCTCAGTCGTTACTTTCCAGCCACCGATCGTTGATAGCGATCAACTTGAAAACGAAATTGGTGGCAATGCTGTCGACCGAGACCCTATGATCCCTTGACTGACACCATTGGAATCGATCCCTCAAGAAAATCCGACGCTGCCAGTTCCGCTGATCAATCTCCCAGAGACGGACATCACAGAGAACGATGGAACGGATGGTGAGCTTGGTGACCCCGAAGACATCGCCGCCCTTCGTGCCCGTTTGGATCGAATCGCAGATGACTATGAGCGACGCTTGCGCGAACTGCAACGAACAGAAACAAACGACCGCAATGAAAGACAGCGTCGGATGCGCAGCTACGAATCAACGTTGGACGCCTATCGACGTCAGTTAGAAAAACGCGTCCCTAGTTATCAGTCGTTGCCGTCTAGCGCCCAACAACAGTTGCTACAAGAAATCGAAGAGCGGCAGTTGCTTGAGAATCTCGTCAACTTTCATGGCTATGCTCGCGTTGGAGCGGGGACGAGCGGTCGCGGGAGCGATCAGGAAATCTTTCAACTCTCGGGAGTGCCTACAAAGTACCGTCTTGGTAACGAGAACGATACCTATATTGAAATCATCATGGATCGAACCAGCAAGTTGGAGTCCGGTGCGACGTTCCGCGGTGAATTCATGGTTGCCTATCAAACGTTCCAGGATGCCACCTTCGACTCAACAAACGCTGTGGTATTGCGCGAGGCGTTCATGGAGTTCGCCAACCTCCCCGCGGTCCCCGACTGGTCGTTCTGGATCGGCAGTCGCTATTACGACCGGCACGATATTCACATCATCGACTTTTTCTTCCTGGATGTCTCAGGCTATGGTGGCGGGGTAGAAGACATTGGCATTGGAGACGCAAAGCTATCCCTTGCCTATCTCTCAGGTTCGCTGGCGACTCCAGAGACGAGTCAAGGTCGGATTGCCAAACACAATCTCGACATGCGACTACACGACATTCCAATGCCGATCGGCAAACTCATGCTGTGGGGCTTTGGTTCAGCAGAATCGGGTGGGACAACGATTCCAGGCAACGACTACGAACCGCCCAAGAGTGGATACGCTGCCGGGGCGATTCACCTGATCGAAGATTTGTTGGGTGGGTTCAATAAGTCATCGATCATGTGGGGGCGTGGCGCTTCGGCGAACTTTACGACCACCACCAATCAGCCCTATCAGCCCCAGAAGCTGTTCTCGCAGTTCTTGATGACCGAGACGTTTACGATGCAGCCTTGTGAATGGCTCGCCCTGCAAGGCACTGCGGTGTATCGCGAAACGACTCAGGACAGCCCCGGACGTCCGCGAGTTAGCTGGGCCTCGGGCGGATTTCGCCCGATCTTCATGTTGACCGAACACGGCGCTTTGGCGTTTGAATACGGTGCGGACTACATTGACGATCGCGCCAACAACCGAAACGGCTCGCTGCATAAATTGACGATCAGCCCGATGTTAAGAGTGGGCAATAACTTCTTCGCACGGCCTGAGTTAAGAACCTTTGTCACATGGGCTTGGTGGGGCAAACAGTTTGAAGGCTTGGTCGGTGGTCCCAGCTATGTCAATCGCACCGCTGGATTGTCCGCTGGAGTACAGTTGGAATCCTGGTGGTGATCTCTCGCAGGCCGCCTTCGTGCCCCTGAACAATCAGACCATCGTCGTCATACCGTCGGTTGACCGGGCTTCGGCGGATCGCACCACATTGCCGATGCTGGAAGCAATCTCTTCGCCAGTGTTGACCAGTTCGGAAATGCTGCCGGAAATCTCGCCAGTCATGGCTGACTGTTCTTCGACCGCACCCGCGATTGCGGATTGACTTTCGTTAATGGTCTCGATCACTTCCATGACCTGTTCGATCGCATTGCAGGCATCCTGCGTTTGATCTTGAATGGCTTGCACGCGGCCAACGATTCCGGCCGTTGCCTGTGTTGTTTCCTTGGCCAAGTCCTTGACTTCATTGGCCACCACAGCAAAGCCTTTACCAGCCTGTCCAGCTCGCGCAGCCTCAATCGTGGCGTTGAGAGCCAGCAAGTTCGTTTGTTCAGCGATCGAGTCGATCAGCTTGATCACGCTTTCGATGTCTTTACTGCTGACGCCAAGACGATTGATGGTTTCAGTTGCGTCACTGGCAGCTTGCACAGCGGATTGCGCGACGCCAACAGCATGCGAGGCATTCCCGGCGATCTCGCGAATACTGAGTTCAAACTGGTCCACTGTGTGGGCGAGTACGTTCGTGTGCGAGACCAGTTTGTCGGAATTGCCACTGGCAATCGTCGTCCCGCTACGAACGGCATCCAAAATGTATTCCATGTCGCGCGCTTTTTCGTTAGCTTGGTTCGTACGCAGCGCAACCATTTTTTCCATGCCGATCACATTATCAAAATAGCTACGGGCCATGAAGCAAGCGGCGATGGATTCTACCACCAGAAACCCCGCGTGCACTCCGACGATCCAGAACGGAGCATCGTAGTTAAACACGCTGTCGGGCAAGTACATCCAGAGGCCCAAGTGATGCACGGCAGTCGCAGCCGAAGCTGTAATGATCACCATTGGATTAGCAAAGAGCGTTAGCAGAGCCACCATGATGAAAAAATAGAAGTGCATTTCAATCTGAGCCGGCCCTTGGGCAAAATGCACCAACAAACCACCCATGAACACGGCACACAGCCCCAGCACGATCGAAGTTCCACGCCCTTTGGGGCTGGTCCAGTACGCGAACACAGGCCCGGCCAACACTGCACTGGTCAACACCGTGGCTAACAGCCATCCCGTTTGATTGAAGTACGCAATGCCAACTAAGAGCGGCAAATGGCACAGAAACAAGATCAACGCTAAACGGTTGATCTTGTGCAAGTAATTGTGCTCAAACTCACTGACCTCGCGAGGCAAGATCAGGTAACGGCTAAGTGTGGCAATCATTTGTTGGTCGTCTCGTTCGTTACATCGCTCACTGATAATCGAGGCATCCTGCAATGCCCCTCTCTTCTACCACCTGGCCTCTCTGGGCCATCCAACAATCACTCTGGGCCATCCCACAATCATTCTGGCCAGGACCGTCAGTCCTCACGGCTTGAGCCCCAGTGGATCCACCAAGTCCTTCAAAGACTTCGAAACAGCACAGCCGTACACGGGCAGTGAATCAACCGCCTGACCGCTGATCACCTGTTCGATGATCGCAGGCTCTTGAATTGCATAACCTTGCTTTCGTGATGTGTAGCCACCGCTGTAGCGAATCATGCCCTGCGGATCCACAATCATCATCAAAGGCGAGCTTTGAACGCCGTACTGCGAAAACAATTCCTGAGCTGAAACGACGTCGATTGAGTAGCCGTTTTCGGTCAGGAGCGTTTCTTCGCGCGGTGGTTCGCTGCCTACGTACACAATGGTTTCCGCGATATCATCAAGGGACAGTCGGTTTGCCAAGTGACGCATAACCCTTAAGGAACAGGGACACTGACTATAGATAAAGTGATAAGCCCGCCATGAAGGGGTATCGGATTCAGCGTCATGACTCCAGCCAAACCCCAAACTTGCCGATTGCAAGCCGGCTTCGGGAACGATTGCTGAAACCGGCTGGTTGGGGCTCGGTGCTGGCAGTGGAACCCAGTGCGTCAACATCAAGGCGACGCTGATCACCGATAGAAATGTCGCCCAAAAGACAACCAACGAGGACTGCATGACTTGTTTGCCAGTCAGTGCGAAACGCCATCGGCTGTTGTTCTGTAAACTTTCCATCTGCCACTCTGCTTGATCGATTACGGGCACACCGGTCTAGCAAGATATAGCATCCACCAAGGCCGTCGGCAGGGGCGGTTAACCCGCCAAGACCCAGTGGTGAAAAGAAACCCGGCCATGCCGGTCAACCCGTGCGTCTTAACCTTTAGCCTGGTGTGCAGCAACGTCAGCTGGACAGACCAGTTCCGCTAACGTGCCGGCGTCTCCGACTGGGCACCCACAGAGTCTCTTTGCTGCAGTAACTGGGCCACAATGCTGATGGCAATCTCAGCAGGCGAGTTATTGCCGATGGACAACCCGATCGGGCAAGTGAATGCAGCGATCCGATCTTTGTCCACACCGGCTTGCCCCAATTCGCGTTCCAAGACTTTGCGTTTCTGAAGACTGCCAATCACGCCGATGTAAGGCGCCTGTCGAGATTTCAACAGTTCGCAAAGCACTGGAAAATCAGTGGCATGACCGCGATTGATCAAGACAAAGAAACTCCCTGGGGATTGCTCTGCGACCAACTGCTCTGGATGTTCCACACAGCGTTTCGTCAGGCGAGGGTGATCTGGTACACGCTGCAACCATTCGATGCGTGGATCAATCCAAGTCACATGGCACTGTAGCTGCATCAACATTGGAATCAGTGCCTGGGCAACATGCCCTGCTCCGAACACGGCCAAATGCCAGTCAATCCGTCCGAATACCTCGAAGAACAGCTTGACCTCGCCCCCGCAGGTCATGCCGATGTCTGTCTGCAGGTTCCAAGTGACCATGTCATTTGTTGGGCGGTCACCGGAGTTCAGCATTTGCAGCGCATGTTCAATGGCTGCATTTTCGATTTTCCCCCCCCCCACGGTTCCGTGCGCCAGACCAACGGCGGTCACGATCGCTTTGGCGCCCACGTCCTGAGGCGCACTTCCTCGCACTGCCAGCAGCGTTACAATCACCACAGGAGTTTGAGATTCCATCAGCCGGGAAAGCGCTTGATGATGCCGCACGATATCTAACGCCATTGGCCAATCTCCTTGAAAATTTCTTCAACCGCTTTTGGTACGGAACCTGAACACCAACGTGACTTCTACCACAGAACGATATTATGCGATCTTGCCGGCGGCTGGAAGAAGTCAGCGCATGGGAACTCACAAGCTGTTGCTGCCCTGGCAACGGCAAACGGTGATTGATCACGTTCTTGACGCTTGGCAAGCCAGTTGCGTGAACAAGGTCGTGATCGTCTGTCGCAAGGATGATCATGAATTAGCTGCGACAATCAAACGCCATCCAGTGGACTTGGTTCAGCCGGAAACTGCCCCCATCGACATGAAAGCCTCAGTGCTTTGTGGACTGCACTCTTTGATTGATAGTCAAAATCCGCAGCCAACCGATCGCTGTTTTGTGGCGCCCAGCGATCTACCGACCTTACAAACACAAGTGATTGACGCCGTGGCAGCCGCTGCAACCGACCCTGCACACGTCGTTGTTCCCCGGTTTGCGGGAAAATCCAGCCACCCAGTCCTGTTTCCCATCAGCGTAATGTATCAAATCATAAAGATTCCACCGGACCGCGGCTTGAATCACTTGGTTGACTCTGTGGAAAAAGTGTTTGTCGACCTCCCCGGCGAGCAAGCTTGCCCGGATATCGACACTCCGCAAGAATACCGGGCCCTACGTGACCAGCACTGACGACTGACAAAGCGAGACAGTCGTGAAGCAGCCAGGCTGCGAGCCCATACAAGCCGTCGGACTCGGCAAATTAATCACCATCAACAAACATCGCAAAAGCCAATTCGACCAAGCCTTCTGCTAAAATCAATCATGCAGATAATTCAGGCAGCCTCTTCGTTTGGGCAAGCATTGGCGTTACCCTGCTCCACCAACTGGCACCTCGTCTGGTCAGCACTTTACGGCATGAAAGGCATTCAATGACATCGATCAAAGTAAACGGCGTCGTTCGCGACTTGAAAGACGTCCCCGAAGACACGCCCCTGCTGTGGGCATTGCGTGATGAACTGGGTTTAACAGGAACGAAATATGGCTGCGGCGTCAATGAATGTGGTGCCTGCACCGTTCACATTGATGGGGATGCTGTCCAGTCCTGCCAGACAACGGTCGGCGAAGTTGGAGACAGCGAAGTCACGACCATCGAAGGCCTTTCCGAAGACGGCTCTCACCCCGTCCAACAAGCTTGGAAAGAGCTTGGCGTCGCCCAGTGCGGTTATTGTCAAGTGGGCCAGATGATGATGGCCGCCGCACTGCTGAAGAACAATCATCATCCAACCGACGAAGACATCGAAGGCGAAATGTGGAACATCTGCCGATGTGGCACGTACCCGAGGATTCGTGCAGCCGTCAAATCGGCCGCTCAAAAGATGGGCCAACAGGAGGCAGCACAATGAGCACTTCGAAAACAAACGTCAACGACGCCAGCCCAATGCAACACAGCCTTCAGCAGGCCCAGCGCCAACTGAATGACTATGCCGCTGCTGTCATGCAATCTGGGCCGGGACGCCAAGCGAATGCCGCGCTGGCGGTGTCCCAATCCCCTGCGACCACCAGTCGGCGAACGTTCCTGGCTGCCAGCGCTGCTGCCGGTTCCTTTGTCTTGGTGATGAACTCCCAAAACGGTGACGCAGCACAAGTTCAAGACTCCTCCGTCGCCACCGAAAACTCGTTCAATCCTGACTTGTTCGTCTCCATCGCTCCCGATGGAACCGTGTCGATTCTGACTCACCGCAGCGAGATGGGCACGGGCATCCGCACCACCTTGCCGCGGATCGTTGCTGACGAACTCGAAGCGAATTGGGATGATGTGAATGTGGTGCAAGCGATTGGCGATAAACGCTTAGGCGATCAAAACACCGATGGCTCAAATAGCATTCGTTTTTTCTTCGATCGCATGCGCGTTGCTGGTGCCACCACTCGCACCATGCTGCAACAAGCGGCTGCCAAGAAATGGGGCGTCGCAGTCGATCAATGCATCGCCAAAGAGAACCACATCATCGACCAGAAGAGTGGAAAAAAGATTGGTTACGGCGAGCTTGTTGAGATCGCGAAAACACTGCCAATCCCAAAGGCGGACTCGCTGAAGTTCAAGCCCAAGTCGCAGTGGCAATACATCGGCAAAGACGCGCCGATCATCGATCAAGATGCGATTTTGACTGGAAAAGCAATCTACGGTATCGACGCCAGAATGCCCAATCAACTGTACGCCGTCGTCGCGCGGCCCCCAGTTGTCGGGGGCGTTGTAAAGTCTGTCGACGACAAGGACGCTTTGAGCACTCCCGGCGTCGAACAAGTGCTGCAGATCCCTGCGTTCAAAGGTGCACCACTGTTCCAGCCACTTGGCGGCGTGGCGGTGCTTGCCAAGAGCACCTGGGCGGCCATTGCAGGTCGCGACTCGTTAGACATCGAATGGGACCTGGGAGAAAACGCTGACTACGACACCGATGCATTTGCCAAGACGCTTGCCGAGGCAGCACATCAGCCTGGCAAAGTCATGCGCAAGGCGGGTGACGCGCCCGCATTGATTGAAAAAGCTGCCGCCGACACTAACAATCGAGTGCTCCACGCGGACTATCGTTCGCCACACTTATCACACGCTCCCATGGAACCACCCTGTGCTGTGGCTGATGTGCGAACCGAGAACGGTCAGATCGTTCATTGCTTGATTGATACCGCAACACAGAACCCACAAGCAGTTCAGCAAGCCGTCAGCGCCGCGCTGAGCATTCCACCGCAAGAGGTGATTGTTAATGTCACCCTGCTGGGGTCCGCATTCGGTCGTAAAAGCAAGCCGGACTACTGTGTCGAAGCCGCGCTGCTATCGCTGCAAGCTCAGCGACCGGTGCATGTGACCTTCACGCGGGAAGATGATCTGCAAAGCGATTACTTCCATACAATTTCTCATCTTCACCTACAAGCGGCCGTTGATGAGAATGGCGCACCGGAAGCATTGCTTGCTCGCGCTGCCTATCCCACCATCGGCTCGACCTTTGTCGCTGGCGCTGACCAACCACAGGCCTGGGAAATGGAGATGGGTTTGACTGACATTCCCTATGACATTCCCAACTTGCAAATCGAGGGCTGCAACGCCAAGTCGCACACTCGGATTGGCTGGTTGCGCTCCGTCGCTCACATCCAACAAAACTTCGCACTCGGTTCGTTCATCGATGAGCTAGCGCATCACGCTGGCATCGATCCATACGAATACCTGCTGACAACGCTGGGAGCAGATCGTCAAATTGACATGAAGGCCGCTGGACTGGGCAACCGTGGCGCCTCGCATGACAACTATCCCTACGATATCGGGCGACTGAAAAACGTTGTTAAACGGGCGGCCGACCTAAGTGACTGGAAACGAGCCGGAGAGCTACCCAAAGGGCGAGGCATGGGCATTGCCTGTTGCCGCTCTTTCCTGGGCTACACAGGACACGTGGTTGAAGTCGAAGTCAGTCGCGAAGGCAAGCTAACCATCCATAAAGTCTGGGTGAGCCTGGATGCTGGCTTGATTGTTAACCCGGATCGCGTCAAAGCACAAATCGAAGGCGCCACCGTGATGGCAACCACCCAAGCTCGGTACGGCAAAATCAGCTTCAAAAAGGGACGCAGCGTCGAATCGAACTTCGATTCCTATCGCATGGTCACCATGTCAGATTGCCCACGTGAAATCATCGCGGACGTGGTCGAAAGTGATGAAGCTCCTGCGGGCGTGGGTGAAACCCCGGTACCGTCATACGCCCCCGCACTGTGCAATGCGATCTTTGCTGCCACGGGACATCGCGTGCGTGACTTGCCACTGTCAGAGTTTGACTTATCCTGGAGCTAGCTTAGCGGACCGCGAGTCATCCAGCTTCGTACGTTAACCCTTCTGCTGGAGCGGGGGGTTCAGGAGCCTTGTTGATCCGGCAATCGGTGATGCAGGAATCTTGCCCGCTGTCGGCAACACCGAGGCATCGCGGCGCAATCCGCTGGTTAAACGACCCGCCAACGCGGTTGCAGTGCGTTGTAGTGGCGGGACATCTGCTGTGAACCACCCGCGTTGAAGCTCAGCCTTCGGGGGCTTCGCCCCAAACCCTGCTTGACGGTCACGAGCGAGGCACCGACGATGACAGAAACAGGCCATCGCGCTGTTCATTGAGGCTTGATGACCCACTTCTTTCCAGACGATCTCTCTTTCCCGCTCACAACATGCCCACAGAAAAATTGATCCCCCTGGATCGCTGGTTTGCCGATCACGATGGCAGCTATCAGTCACCCCAACATCGCGTCGGGTTGCTCTCCAAGCTCTTTCCGAGCCTGAGCTTCTACCTGCGATACCTCTGTATCGTTTGGTCCAGCGCCCGGGAGGCCAAGCGGGGGACCTATGATGGAAAACGATGGGCTGAAACCAGCCACGAGGTGATGCACTCGCTTGAATCCGTGGGCATCAAGGTCAACATTTCTGGTGCTGTACACCTCACTGACTTACCCAGTAGTTGCGTCTTCGTCGCCAATCACATGAGCATGTGCGAAACCATGGTGTTGCCAGCAATGATTCAACCGCTGACGAAGGTGACGTTTGTGGTCAAAAAGAGCTTGATGGACTACCCGATTTTCAAGCACATTCTCCGCTCTAGAAATCCGATTGCTGTTTCTCGCTCCAATCCGCGCGAGGACTTCAAAACCGTGATTCAAGAAGGCAAAAAGCTGCTCGCAGACGGGATCTCCGTCATCGTGTTTCCACAAACGACTCGTGCCGTGGAATTCGACCCGGAACAGTTTAATTCCATCGGAATCAAACTTGCTGCCAAAGCTGGCGTGCCGGTCGTACCGGTGGCATTGAAGACGAATGCGTGGGGCAACGGTCGGCGGCTCAAGGACTTTGGGAAAATCTCGCCGGAGAAAACGATTCATTTCGAGTTTGGCAAACCGATGGCAATCACCGGTCGCGGAGATGAACAACAAGCCGCCGTCATCGACTTCATTCAATCGCGAATGAATCAATGGGAAGGAAACTGAGGCCGTCCGCGTTGCTCACTTGTTCCATGGCATCTTGGCCAGCATCATGCCCATGCCGCAGGTGTCGGTAACACCCGCAAAGACTAATCCGCAACCAACAAAGGCACTGACCCCGATCCAGCGTGGATCGACAAAGAAACCAAGCGCAGCGCCAATCACAACCAATGACCCTGCCGCAATTCGAACCTGGCGTTCCAGTGAGATCGCTTTCTTTCCTCGAACCACCGGCAGGCCTGCTGAATCCCAAGCACTGGTTCCGCCTTCAACGCTGACGACGTTTTCAATCCCTTGGGAAACAAACTTCTTGACAGCCATCGCCGATCGGCTGCCGCTTTTGCAGATCAGATACAGCGGCTCCTCCGCTCGACCATTGCGACCGGCCTGCACACTCGCCGGGTCAATCGAATCGAGCGGTTGATTGACAGCGCCTACCGCGTGGACTTCGCCGAACTCGGCAGGTGTTCGCACATCAACTAAATCAATGGTTTCAGAGCGTTGCTTTTCAGCTAATGCTTGAGGGTGAATTGTTTGCATCGTTTTCTCCAAAGCAATTTGTCGTTGGCTAAATCAGTGTGACTGCCTACCGCATCCGACAGGCATGTGAACGCAATCTTGGTGGTCTAATGATCGCTTACACGGGCATGAATCTTGCTTCGATGCATGCCATCAGGGACTTCAAATGGGGTTCGGCAACATGGTAATACACTCGGCGACCCTCTCGCTGGGAATCAAAGAATCCACAGCGTTGCATTAAACGCAAGTGCTCCGAGGCGACATTGTCAGCTATCCCGCAGTCTTCGGCAATTTCGCCAACCGTGTAACGGCCTTCCAGTAACAGCTGCACCATCCGCAATCGGACCGGGTGCGCCAAGATCTTCAGGCACTCCGCTGCCTCATTGAATCCTGTCACGGTTTCCGAAGGGCCTGTCGCACTGCCGCCACTTGCTGGCGTGCGACGAGAGCTTGTTCGCTTGTCTGCCACAATTCTGCACCGATCGATGAAGTTTGGTCTGAATTCCCGACTGGAAAGATGATCGAGAACACAACATATCGGATCATCTCGAGATGTCGATCTTAAAATAAAGAAACAGTCGCGAGGTCCGCCGCTCTTTGGCCAGCTCGTCCTTGGTTTTGCGGCAAAGCTTCGATTGCGGCGAAACATTGGCCCGGTTGCTTGGTTTTTCTAGTGTCGGGCGATGATGTGCTGCACATTGGCTGATGACAGTCGCGGGAGGACCGCTTAGCTTCTGGACCAACCTCAGGCCCTGAAACCGCGACAGTCCGCACAATCGGACCAGAAAGAAGTGGCTCGATAAGGGCACATGCTCATACGAGCCGTTGGTAGAACGATTGGTGCGAAACACCCTTTTCTTGATGAGCGAACGACGATGAAACCATCACAACGAATTTCCAGCGTCATCGGACTATTGCTAGTGCTTGGCAGCCTGCCTTGTCATGCACTGGAAATCGGCGAGCCAGTGGAGCTGACTGCTGATCAGACCAAGTTCTTTGAGACCAAGATTCGACCGGTTCTGATTCGAGAGTGTTATGGTTGCCATAGCAGTCAATCCGGGCAGGCCAAAGGCGGTTTAAAGTTGGACACTCGGCATGCCACATTAGTCGGCGGTGATAGTGGAGCGGCGATTGTTCCGGGCGACTTAGACTCGAGCCTGTTCTTCGGTGCCATCACCCACACCGATTTTGTGATGCCACCGAAGCGCCGGCTGAGCGATGAACAGATTGCTGATTTCCGACGTTGGATTCTCGATGGAGCACCTGACCCGCGAATCACCAAACCTGTTGAGCAGCCAAACGGCACGATTGACGAGGGCTCGATCAGGGAGGCCAAAGAGACGTTCTGGGCCTACCAACCTCCACATTCGCATCAACCTCCCCCACCAAGCAGTCGCGAACCGAGCAGCAACTGGGCGAGCACCGAAATTGATCGTTTCATTGAAGCGAAGTTGCACGAGAAGGACCTTTCCCCAGCGGCCGATGCGGATGCGGCATCCGTGCTTCGTCGTCTTTGCTTTGACTTGGCGGGCTTGCCTCCCAGTCCGGAACAATTGGACTGGTTTGCAAGCGCATATGAGGCTGATGCACAAGCGGCTGTGGATCGGGTCATTGATTCATTGCTCAAGTCACCACGCTTTGGTGAACATTGGGGACGGCATTGGCTTGACGTGGTTCGCTATGCGGAATCGACGGGTCGCGAAGTCAACATGACCTACCCGAATGCGTGGCGTTACCGTGACTATGTCATCGACTCGTTCAACGACGACAAGCCCTTCGATCAATTCGTTCAAGAACAAATCGCTGGCGACCTGCTGCCCGTTGGCAACGACACACAGTGGTCAAACAACCTGATTGCCACGGGGTTCCTAGCAATGGGAACGAAGAACATCAACGAGCAGAGCGCTCAACAATTTGCCGCTGATCTTGCCGACGAACAGATTGATGCCACCACTCGTGTGTTCTTGGGAACATCGATTGCCTGTGCACGTTGCCATGACCACAAGTTTGATCCGATTCGGCAGCAAGACTATTACGCATTGGCTGGAATATTTCGTAGCACAGCAACCTTCTTTGGTAATCCGCCCAGCCAGTATGGAACCTTTGGTGGACCACAACAGCGTCGCAACTCAAGCTCGATCCTGCTGCCGGTCTCTGACGAGCAATCGATCGGTCGATCGTATAGCAAGTCCGAGCTGGAAGCGTTGCACGATGACATTCAGTCGACCTTGCAACAACTAAGCGACTTACGACGCGGTGGTGCCAGCAATTCCAATCGCCCCAATGTCAGTAATCAACAGATTCGGCTGAGATTACAAAATGAACTGGGCTCGTTGTCAGCAAAGTTGTCCGTGGTCGATGCGGAAGGCAATCCGAGAAGCTTTTGCATGGGTGTCCAAGAGGCAAAACAGGTTGGCGACACAAGCTTTCTGGTTCGTGGCGAGATCGATCAGCCCGCTGGCCGGATCCAACGCGACTTGCCGCTGGCGCTCAAGCATCACGATTTCACAATTCCGAACGACTCCAGCGGACGGCTCGAGTTGGCTCGCTGGATCGGTAGTGACCAAAACACGCTTGCCGCACGAGTCATGACCAATCGAATCTGGGCTCATGTATTTGGTCAAGGGCTTGTCAGTAGCACGGAAGACTTTGGCATGACGGGTGCGGCACCCTCTCATCCCGAATTGCTGGATACACTGGCCGTTCAATTTGTCGACTCTGGTTGGTCAGTCAAGTCAATGATTCGCATGATGGCACGCAGTCGCGCCTACCGAATGGCATCGACGTTTGATCAAGCGAGCCATCAAGCGGATCCGAACAACCAGCTATTGTGGCGCAGCAATGTCAAACGACTCCCGGCCGAATCGATCCGCGACACTATGCTCAAGATTGCCAATCAAATCGACATGAAACGTCCGCTTGGTTCCAAAGTAGCCGAGTCAGGTTACCAGCGTGTTCGCAGTGAGCAACTTGGAGATCCGCGAGAGAACCTCCGCAAAGCTTTTGAAAACGCAGTCGCACAAGGCAGGCAGCAGGGTTTCAGTCCTGGTGCAAGTCCACAAGCAGGAGCCAATCGTCGCCCGGGTGGATTTGCACGTGGGCCTGCGAATGCGGGTCGCGGGATGCGTGGCAATCAGTTACGCGGAGGAACCAATTCGCAGCAGTTCCGCGACTTAGTAGCCAAAGCAACGCAAGATGCCTCGCTAGACAGTCCCAGCGACAACCATCGCAGTGTTTATCTTCCGGTTGTCCGTGATCTGGTACCGCGTTCGCTGGAAGTCTTTGACTTTGCAGATCCCAGCATGATCGTAGGCTCGAGAGAGACCTCCAACACAGCGAATCAAGCGCTCTTCATGATGAACAATCCACTGACGCTTCGACTGAGTGATTCATTTGCGAATCGATTACAAGACGAAGCAGAGACGACCGGCCAGCGAGTTGATTTGGCGTTTCGTTTAGCGTACGGGCGACGGCCTAGTGAGACCGAACGCAAGGCATCGCTGCGGTTCCTCAGCCAGTCAGAGTTAACGCCCAAGCAATCCTTGAGTGCATTTTGCCAGGGGCTGTTTGCCGCGGCCGAGTTTCGTTATCTGAGATAAGCTGCCCGATCTGGACATTGCCAAGCAGTCTGCGATGGGCTGCTATTGAGACATTGCGACCGGCTTCATCGCTCGTACTTCGTCGACTTCAAGCCATTACCTTTTCGTTGGATGATCAAACCATGTTGACTCGACGCGACTTACTGAAACACACTTCAGCTGGGTTCGGCTATCTGGCAATGGCTGGAATGAGTGCAAGCCAGCAATCAATTGGGACAGAGGTTGAGTCCAGCAAGAGCCCGCTGTCCCCGAAACAACCACATTTCGCCGCGCGAGCGAAGCGTGTGATCTTTCTATGTATGCAGGGCGGCCCATCGCACGTTGACACCTTTGACTATAAACCACAGCTGTTGCGAGATCATGGCAAGCAAGGCAAGTACGGAGGCGCATTATTGAAGTCACCGTGGCAGTTTCGGCAGCGTGGAGAGAGTGGCTTATGGATTTCCGATTTATTCTCTGAAGTTGCCAGGCATGCTGACGACATGTGCTTGATACGCTCCATGCACTGCGACCAGCCGGTTCATCCTGCCGCGATGACACAGATGCACACGGGAACGGCTCAGTTTGTGCGACCCTCTTTAGGAAGTTGGACCTTGTATGGTTTAGGAACGGAGAACGCTTCACTGCCTGGGTTTGTTTCTTTGAGCCCACCTGCTGGAAGCTCGCGCAACTTTAGTAGCGCTTTCTTGCCAGCCATCTACGGCGGGACAAAAGTCGGACGAATCGGAGGACGTGCGAACCAGTTTGCACGATTCGGACCGGGGCAGACTCCAAGCGTGCCCGACATCAAGAACCCACGGTTGACCGATCAGCAGCAGCGTCGGCAGCTAAACTTCATCCAACAGCTCAACCGCAGCCAAATGCCGGCGGAGGAATCTCGCAACGTTGACGGAGTGATTCAGTCCTACGAATTGGCGTTCCGGATGCAGAATGCGATGCCTGAGCTGATGGATCTTTCTCAGGAAGATGAAAAGACATTGGCAATGTACGGTGCCACTGGTGGAGAGACAGAGACTTTTGGGAAGCAATGTTTACTGGCCCGACGTTTTGCTGAAGCAGGAGTGCGGTTTATTGAGATCAGTCATGGCAACTGGGACCAGCATACTCGGCTGACAGACGACCATCAGGCCCGAGCCACAGCCTGTGATAGGCCGATTGCTGGATTGCTGCAGGATCTCAAGCAGCGAGGCATGCTAGAAGACACCTTGGTGATTTGGGGAGGCGAATTCGGTCGCACGCCCTCTGCTCAAAACGGGGACGGTAGAAATCACAACAACAAAGGCTATACACTTTGGATGGCTGGTGGCGGGGTGAAAGGCGGATACAGCTACGGTAGCACCGATGAGCATGGGTTCGAATCCGTCGAAAACCCCTGCCATGTTCATGACTGGCACGCGACCGTGCTGCATTTATTGGGATTGGATCACACTCAATTAACCTATCGTTACGCGGGCCGAGATTTTCGTTTGACAGATGTGTACGGCAATGTGGTTCGGGACATCATTGCATGACTTTGCGTTGCTCAATCAGGCGTGTCGGTCATCTGCGGAGGCTAAGTTGCGGCGGTGAGTGCATGCGCGATGGGGTGCAGACGTGTTGGATTCTATTTTGTTAGAAAACTGTCTAGTGGCTGAGAAACTGGATTGACAACTCCGTCTTGAATTGCATTAATGGGTTTGACTTCTCATAGTTGGGCGTGAAGATCCGCCCTTTGATTAGACGCAAGGTACTGGCAGGTATGCGTGGCTTTCCCCTGCTAATCACCCAGGCAATCTTGCGCAATGGCTCGCGATCCTCGTTCAGAGGTGCTCGATCCTCATCAGGTCGAAGCGGTGCATCTCTATAATCGGACAATTGATGGCCTCTTTTTGATGGGGCAGAATCCAGAGACAGGAGAGGACTTTTCCTATCGACATGGATGGATTATTGACAAGATGAATCAGCTATTCGCGCACATGTGCGTGGAATTGCTGACCTATGGCATCTTATCGAATCACTATCACATCAACGTGCGCACTCGGCCTGACATTGTTGCGGGATTGAGTGACCGTGAAGTCGCGGAACGTTGGCTGAATACGCTTTCGAAAAAGCGAGACAAGGACGGAAAGTTCAAGGGTCCAACGGAAAAGGCTATTGAGCGACTGATGGCAGACGCGGAGAAGCTAGAAAAATGCCGCACGGAACTCAGTAGTTGTTCTCATTTGATGAAGCAACTCAATCAGTACATCGCTCAACGAGCCAATCGGGAGGACGAGCATCGAGGGAGTTTTTGGGCGGGACGCTATGGTTCAACGCGGCTGGTAGACGATGCGGCATTGTTATCGTGCACCGTTTACATTGACCTCAATCGCATTCGAGCTGGGCTTGATCAGCCCTTCGAGCAGCATGACAGCACAGCGTTGGGGCATCGAATCACGGATTTTCTACGTCAGGAATACGAGCTGGATCAGGTTGAAGCAGAGGCAAAGGCGCGACGGCATCGATTTAAGCTAGAAGGACGTCGTGCCCAGCGTTGCGAAGCGCTCGCGGAGATGCAGATTGACGAGGGGGGTGATGCAGTGGGCTCGATGCGGAGCGACAGTGGAAAGCGATGCAGCGACAAGGGTTTCTTACCGATCAGTTTCGAGCGTTACATTGAACTATTGAAATGGACCCTTGGAATCAACCAGGAGGGAGCGGACGAACTACCCGCAGCGTTGCGGTTTTCGAACGTGCCCTCCAAGATTTGGTTAAGGATGACCAATCGATTTGGAGAATTATTTGGCAACATTGCTGGATCATTGGATTCGATGGCTGACGAACGCAAGCACGTCAGCGGCGACGGTTATTACATCCGCAAGCAAGCGCGATTGGTGTTAAGAACTTGATCGCAAGCTGGGTTGGCTTCAGCGGCAAGGTTCTCGTCGCGGGTCCGGGATAGATTTTGCGTATTTCACTCTGCTTGCTGGCTATCGGTCTGCGCGGACGGTGGACGGATTTCATGAAATCGGCCCAAAACGACGACCTCGGAACCATCACGGGCTGATCGCAAGAAGCCCAGGGCACCTCATCTCCCCAGTCCACCCATTCAAACGCCTCTCAACGGGGTCAGACCCACTTAGATTAGGATTTCCATGGGGCCAGACCCCGAAGATTGGAATTCTGGTGGGGACAGGCCCCGGTGCATGAAAGCCGCTAGACGCGGGCGATTTGCTGGCCGGGGAGGCGGCGGACTAGACGACGCATCTCCAACACGCCAATCGTTGCCATGACCCGGTGAGCTGGCAACTCGCTGGCCTGTATCACTTGGTCGATTAAGACACCGCCTTCAGATACCGCGTCTAATACCTGACGCTCCACTTCGTTCAGTTTGAGCTCCACCGGATGACGGACCTGATGACCATCACGCGTTGAAACCGTCTCCGCCAATGGCCCCAATGATTCCAATACATCGTCCACTGTCTGTACCAAAATCGCGCCGTCACGAATCAAACTATTGACTCCCTGCGATGCTCGCCCCGTGACCGGCCCCGGCAACCCGAGCACGTCCCGCCCCAACTCTCCGGCTAAATGTGCCGTGATCAATGCGCCACTCCGCTGCGGTGCCTCTATCACTAACGTCGCTGCTGACATCGCCGCGATCAAACGATTCCGCTGAGGAAACAACCCAGCCCGCGGCTTCATATATGGAGGAAACTCTGTCATTACAGACCCGCTCTGGGACACCTCCTCGACTAGATCAACATGCTCCGAAGGATAAATCTCTCCCAGCCCACTGCCTAGAAAAGCCAATGTCCGGCCGCCTCCCTGAAGCGCCCCTCGATGTGCCGCAGCATCAATCCCTCGCGCCAATCCACTGACCACTGTCACACCCGCTTGCGCAAGCCCATATGCCATTCGCT
The DNA here is from genome assembly GCA_007745635.1 of Stieleria bergensis. Lineage (GTDB taxonomy): Bacteria > Planctomycetota > Planctomycetia > Pirellulales > Pirellulaceae > Stieleria > Stieleria bergensis. The sequence goes on along the minus strand of CP036272.1, from coordinate 45,736 downwards.
CGGCTTGACGTGTCCCATACGCCGTTCCATGTCGTGTTCCCACAATCGCCACTGAAAGACGATCACTGGGAAGAACCGATCCCTTGGCAAATAACACCGGGGGTGGATCATAAAGATCTTTCAACGGTCGTGGATAATCGTCAGACGAATGGAATAGCAACTGCACGCCCTTAACCGCACACCAATTCACGATCGTGCCCACGTCAACGTAGTCTTCCACATGCCGTATCTTGTGAAGCAACTGCTTGCCAACACCGTCCACCGCGGCCAAACGCTCCGTTGACGCTGCTAATACTGAGCTCGCGTCACCGAATACTTCCAACAATCGGCTCATTATCCGAGGCCCCACGCCAGGAAGCATCGATAACTTTAACGCCGCGACGTCGGAGTCACTTAGACTCGACGCGTTCTTTTCACCTTGCTTGAAATCCGCTTCTCTACTCGGCACCCACCCTAACTCGCCATTCATCGAGCCTTTCCCTCAGTGCAAAAGCCATCTGACTCCAACAACACCAAGGATCATCATACCGAAGGTCACTATTCATGTGACAAGCAAAGCAAGATCAACGCGGAAGAATTCGAATGCTTCGCTACCCCAAAAACATCACGCCACGACAAGATTAAACACCTATCGTCAGTCAGCGCTGATGCTTCCATCAACTGTCGACTCGATGGTGGGAAACAATCCTGACTCGCTTTCCGCCGTCGCTAACCGAGCCACAAAGTCTTTCACAACCTGCCGCTGATCGATGTTCGGCTTCACGTGTGGACGGCAAGTTAAAAGATATGCCTGCGCTTCCTCAGGCGTCATGCCCCTATATTTCACCAGCCAACACAAAGCAACCGTCGCACTGCGACTCCGTCCCGCTTTGCAGTGAATATAAACGACGTCCTTGCGAAGCGCATATTTCTGAATGAACTCAACAGCCGCTTCAATGCTAGCGAGTTTCGGTGGTGTGAAATCGGTGGTGGGGATGCGCAATTGCTCGATCCCGTGATTCCGATACTGATCCAGTGGCCCCGCATACTCTTCACACGTATTGACAACCGCCGCTACACCTTCGCTGCGCAACGCTGCCACATCCCGAGGAAATGGGTACGCTCCCAAAATCACGTTGTCGTCAATGGAATCCCACCAATGCCGAACCTTCAGAACCCGGCCCAGAAGCATGTTCCAGGCCAAAGTTGGCAGAAAGACCGTTCGTGCATACAGCCGTGCAAACAAAATGAAATCACTTTTCAGAGGTAAGGAAGGGAAAGCCAGCCCGTCAGCCTTCATCGGCCCACTGCCAAAACACCACCCAGATGGAACCACCGGCCGTTTTGGTAACACTGCAAACCGTCACAACAGGCACATCAAGCGCCTTTAAGTCGCTGTATTATGCACCGCCCCTCGGTCGAATTGAACGGCTTTTGCTCCACGAGACGGCACAATTCCCACGATTGAGGTAAACGACCGAGCCAATCCCTACCGGAAGCAAATCCAAGTCCGGTCTCCCACTCGAAAGACAATCGCCGATGCAAGGCAACGGATTCTGGCGGACGCGCGCAACGACTGTGCATTTCCCTTTTATGGGTGTTTACGTTATTATCGGTGGGTGCTACGCGGAGCCTCCCCTGGTTGGGTTCTCCCCCAGTGGGGGATGTCTCTGAGTTCGTATTCAGCGGCTAAACCGTCGCAAGATCGCAAAATCAACGTCCTTTCCGTCGACACGTCTGCATTCGGTCGACACCATCGCCTTCCCTATCCAGAGAGAACAAATGAAACGAACCTTTTTAGCCCTCGTATTGGGGATCGCCGTGCTTGCACCGGCCTCTCGCCCCGCCACCGCTGCCGAGCCAAGCCTGACAATCGGTTCAACCGCTCCTGCTTTGGACATCGAACACTACTTCCATGAGAAAGACCAAAAGGTCACCAAGTTCGAAGATGGCAAGGTCTACGTCGTCGAATTCTGGGCGACATGGTGCCCACCTTGCGTGGCCAGCATGCCTCACTTGGCAAAACTGCAGGAAAAGCACCGCAAGGATAACGTGCAAATCGTAAGCGTTTCGACTGAAGATGTGGAAACCATCACAACCGCCCTGGCCAAACCTCACCCCACCGAAGAAAAGCCCATGGCTGAGGTGACCGCAAACTACACGCTCACCTGTGACCCCGATGGTTCGGTCAGCCAAGACTACATGCGGGCCGCGCAGCGCAACGGCATTCCCTGTGCATTCATCGTCGGCAAAACCGGTGTTGTCGAATGGATTGGTCACCCCATGAGCATGGACGATCCCCTGAACGAAGTGATCACCGACAAGTGGGATCGCATCGCTTTCAAGAAAGCATTTGACCGCGAACGCATCGAGCAAGAGATGATGCAAAAGTTCAACCAGCTCACTCGAACTGGCAAGTTCGACGACGCTCGTGCCATGATCAAAGAAGCACTTGCCGGTGCAGAAGAGCAAGCAAACAAAGACATGTGGCAAGGTTACTTGCACCGAATCAACCTGATGCAAGGCACCATCAGCGACGAAGACTTGGCCTATTTCCGCAACGACCTGAAACAAGCCGCTGGTGACCCCATCGCTGTTTATCGCGCCGCTTCAAACCTCTACGGAGCGGCTCGCGGAACTGATTCAATGAAGCTGCTTGCAGATGACTTGATCAAAGCAATGAATGGCGCCATGGACGACGCAGAACCCAACCTGCAAGTCGCCTTCTACGCTCGTATCGCGTACATCAACGCTGACCTGAAGAAATGGGACGAGGCCGAAGCTGCTGTCAAACAAGCGATGGATGCAACGACTTCAACACGTCAAAAGCAAGGCCTGGAAGGCCTGCTGAAGCAATTCGAAGCGGCTGCAAAAGCTGATCAAGAATAAGGACTCGGTCGCTGGACCGTTTACCGCAAACAAATCACGGCAAGTTACCTTCGGTAGCTTGCCGTTTTTTCGTGTCTGCTAACAACCATTGACAGACAAACAACAAAGCAAAGCGATCTAGGTCGTTACCCGATGCCCATCCCACCAAGCGGCATTTCGATTCCATACGTCCTCTGGAATCTCCTCAGCCGCCTGTTCGGATTCAAGATCGGGATCCACCTCCGCCCGATTGTGAATGTTGATCGTTTCCGCCAACCGCTCATCCTCACTGATCTTCCCATCAGCTGGCTCGCGTTGAAACCACATCCAATTCACCGTCGCCTCTGGATCGGCGACTGCTTGATCATTGCCAAGACGCTCCATGGGAATCACTTGTTGACGATTTTGTCGACGCACTCGCTTACGATCTCGCTTTGGCAAAGGCAGAGCCGCCGGAGGCTCGGGTTCTTCGATTTCTTGCTCGACTTCAGTCTCCAAAGTCTCTTCGATCTCTGAAACGGGGTCAGGATCATCCGGCACTTCCTCAAGCTGCGGCGCTGGGGCTTCTAATTCAGCAGCTGGAGGTTCTTCGGCAATCTCTTCGACCTCCGCTGTCTCCTGCAAGGGCGCTAAAACATCTGCTCGACCGGGCTGACCTTGTGCAGGCAACGCTCGCACTTGAACATCAATGGACTGGAACAGGCGGGCGATATGTTCATGACAGGTAAACATCATGACTTGATGGCCAAGCTCTGAAAATGTTTTCAGTGTCTCAGCGGCATGCAGCGCTCGATTGCCATCAAAGTTGACCAGCACATCGTCCAAGACCAACGGCAATGTCACACCTCGTCGAGCATAGGCTGCAACCAGCGACAACCGCAAAGCAATGAACACCGCTTCACGCGTTCCACGACTAAGTACATTCAGGTCCAGCACGCTCCCGTCTGCTTGGTCAATTTTCAGCTGATTGGTTCCCAGCGGAGTCCAGATGCGTATGTATTTCCCGTCGGTTAGCTGAGACAAAAATGACGAGGCTTCACGCAGAGTCTCCGGTTGCCGTTCACGCTCAAACTTTTGACAAACTTGTTCCACCACGAATCCGGTGGTCGCTAAGGTTTGCCAGCGTTCAACCATGGTATCAATCTTGCGTTGCAAGCAAGCGAGTTCCAACTGCGCCACCATCAACCGATCATCTTCGGCAAGATGCTTCATGTCAGCGGCTGACTCGCCGAGTTGAGTCTGAAGTGTGTCGATTCGCTGCTGAGTTTCGCTCGCCCGTTGAGTCAATGCATCCCAGCGTTTCTCTAAATCTGCCGTCGTCGAACCATCGACCTGCTTCATGACATCGGCGTCATTAACGTTGGCCGGAATCATCGAACTCAATTGTTGATCAACTGCATCATGTTGCTGGGTCAGGTCTACGAGCTGAGCCTTGCGATCAACTCGCTGATAAAACTGCTCTGCATTTGCCACGCCACACTTGGCCCAGAGTGATCGTCGCTGTTGATCACCGCGCTCAATGGCTCGCGCCAGCGAGGCCTGCTGACGCTTGAGCTGACGATCTTGATCTTTGAGTTCCCTTCGTCGCTTCAACCAATGACGCTGTCGAGAAACCTCTTCCTGCAAATAATGCAACTGCTCCAACGGACCGGCATGAGACACTTGATGGTCACTCTCTTGCGGAGACGTCACATCGTCGTGAGAATCATACAGGTCGTCAGAATCGTCTTCGCGAAGCTGCGCAACATCCTGCTTCACAATCCGTTGAGCCTCTTGATAAAGCGCATCGATTCGCGCCGCCAAACTTTTTCGCTCTCGCATCCGATCGTCACCTTCCATCCGCAGCGTCTGCAGACGAGCCATGGATGCTTTCAGCGTTTCATAGCCCTCGCCAAGCTTGCGTACACTGCGTGGAGACAACGACTCGGACAATCCCATGCGTTTTAAGGTCGCCGACCATTCTTCACGTGCCTGTCGCAAACCGTCCGATGCCTCTGTCGCTTTCTCTTGAGCGGTTTGCAACGCATGTTGTGCCGCTGCGTGCGCGTGAAACACTGGCATCGCATCCTCTAGTTCACCCAGCAGCGCCTCCGTTTGACGAATCCGCGCATCAATCGGATGATTGCTGGCTGGCAATTCCGATTCGATCTGATTCTGCTCGTATTCCAGCTCGCGAATCTGTTTGCGCAGCGTTTCGATCTGATGGTCAACCTCGCCCAGATCACCTGCCGTACTACGCCGCTCGTTCTGATCGTTAAAGTACCAAACCGTCAAGCACAACACACCGATCAGCAGGCAAAACACGCCATGCATGAGGTTCGGTTCACCATAGAGAAACAACCGGATGGGCACTAAATGTGCCAGGAATAAGATCAGGCAGCAAACACCGGCAATAAACACTAGACCGGAGATAAGCATCCGATTTAGCGGCAAGACCTCTTGAGTCGCTAAGTCGATCGACTCTGTCTCGAGCGATCGGTAATGTCGCTTCAGCTTATCAATGTGTTGACCAAGCTGCGCAATCCGCCTTAGATCCGCCAGCTGTTTGTGACGCTGGCGAATGCCTTGCTGTAGATCGTTGGTCTCTGATCGCTCCAAAGCATCGTAAAGCTCGTCTTGGAACTTCTCTAAAAGTTCCTTCTGCTGAACGCCCTCACTGCGCGCTTGGTCAAGCAGAAACTGCTGCTCCTTGACGCGTTTGGCTGGCCTAGCAAGTGCGGCCAACGTTTGCCGAGACAAATCCGGCACTGCGTGGTCGCTACCCTGAATGAGCTCAGAACGGTCTTCGGCACTGATTCCTAGCGCTTCGGCTTGACGACTGACCTCGGATTCCGAAGTCGCAATCTGTCCATTGATCTTTTCAATCTGCGATTCAAGTGCCTCAATCCAAGTGGATTGCTCGGCCGCGGCCTCGATTCGACTTTCCAGATCCATCAGCTGCGCCGAAACGGGAATCTGCGAAGCCTTTTCGCGAACCGAACGTCGCTTCTCTTTGACCGACTCCAATTTGGCTTGGCGTTCTTCCAAGCCCGAATCAATCTTCACCAATTTGCCAGGAGCTGCTTCCGGAAAATCAGCATCCGCTTTTAGTTCCGCAACCTGCTTCGCAAGTTCCTTTCGTTGCTGCCACGGTTCCAAGATGCTGACGGCCGTTTCAACGATCCGAATTTCACGCTCACCAGATTCGATTCGTTGTTTAAGATCGGCGATTTCCTGTTGCTGACTTTGGCGCAGCGAGGCGAGTTCGCCATAACGACGACTGGCGACCATCAGTGTGCGTGTTTCTTCGCGCAAAGCATCGCGGCGCAGGATTAGCGTGTTGAGTTTCTCTAAGTTGCCTTCGCTGTCGTCACTTCCGACAATCGACTGCCGGGCCTGTTGCAAACTGCGAATCACGTCGACCAACGAAACTCGGTCAAGTCCGCTAGAAAGCTTGTACAGTTCATCTGCAGCAGCGGTATTGTCGAGACTGCCAAGTTCTTGCAGCTCGCGCATCCCGATCGCAAAAACATTGGTAAAGATCGCCTCGTCGATCTGGCCCATCAGGGAAGTCAAGCGATGTTGACCTTGAGTTTGACCATCGGGTCCTTCGATCGTTAATCGTCCACCGCAGCTTTGGTCGGTCATGCTGGTATGGCGGCGCAATTGATAGCCTCCGCCAGGCCCCAGCAATCGAATCGACCCACCAGGAATGCCATCAAACACCGGCGGCAAGTACTTCTCACGACGCTGTGCGGTGAAGCCATAAAACATCGATCGCAGAAACTGCATCACCGTTGTTTTGCCAGCCTCATTGGGGCCGTAAAACAGCGTCATTCCATCGGGCAATGCATCAACGGTCAAATCTGACCAGACGCCAAAGCCATCAATGTGCAAGTCTTTTAGTTTCATGATTGTTGCACCCAGTTGGGTTTCCCGCCGCGCAGTAACTCAGCGCCTAGCAAGGTTGCTTGTTGCAAAATCTGTTCGCGTTTTTCTACTGAGACGTCTCCCAGTAACGCGGTGACCGTTGCCGAAGTGTTCGGCTGTTCCTCGGTCATGCTAAGCAGCGAGATGTCCTCACCTCCCCGCTCGAGATAAGTGTTTGCGACCTGTAGAAAGTCGGCCAGAATGGTTTCCTCTTCGCTCCATGAACTGGGATACTGTTCCGGAGCGGATAACACGACGTGAGCCACCCAGGCTGCTGGCCTCTGCCGCCCAAACTGATCTCGCGCCCAGGACAATAACGACTCGGAATCAATCAAGCCGTCCGCCAAAGTTTGGGGATGAAGATCAACATGGATACCGACAATCAAATTACGATCGCCAGCATCGTGTTGCAAACGCGTCAACTGTCCCTCAATCAACTGCTTGAGGTCCGATCCAACGTGCTGTTCTGCAGCCGTGATGTGAAGTGACTGATAGCGAAATCGGTCCGCGGGTGCCTCGGTGATGCGGACTTGCTGGTCAGCATCAACATCAACGATGCAGTAGCCGTGCGCACCAGGCTCGGTCAGGCTCCGACCCTGTGGTGTCCCCGAATAGATTCCCAAAGGCTGTTCTTCAAAGGAGAGAACCTCCGGCTGATGTCGACCGCCTAAGCACCACAGGTCACAACCACCTTCCGCAAGAGCGTTCACATCAACTTGACCGTAGCCCAGCCCAATGGAATAGAGCTCGCTAGAACCACATTCAAATCCAGGCACGTGCAAATTCGTGCGACCATCGCTGCTGCGACCAATGATGCGACAGATGGTTCGCCCAGCTCGCTGCACCGGGACTGCTTCCACACGATCTTTGGGAAGCAACGTGACATTCTCAGGCAACGCGATCGCCGCTGGCCATTGCACCGGATCGTCGACCGTGCCTGCTGCCCAGAACACTGGTGTCTGCTCTTCGGCCAAACGCTGAAATTGTTCCAGTAACAAACTGATCCCCGCCGGACCAGCTGTTTCAGGGTGCAGTAAATCACCAGAGAGCAACAGAAAGTCTACTTTCTGTGACAGCGCAGCATCAAACACTAACTTCGCTGCGTTTGCCGGTGCTGCCACGATGTCCTGATGTAAATGCGCTGGCAGCATATCCAGTTCACCCGGTGGACTTTCTAAATGAAAATCACTGGCGTGAATAAATCGAAACGATTCTCCAGGCATTGGTTCCCTCCATGGATCTGTTCAGCACCGAAAATTCCTTTGTTTTGGACCCAAATGGAATCCAAACGGTACTGCCTGGCAGCGCTGTGAAACAACGCCGCCACGAGAGTTTACATAAATCGGGAAAATTTCACCAATCCAGTTTTTTCAGAGTCATTTGCTAGCAAAAAAAGACAGCTGCGGCGGCTTTTCTGTGGCTGAGCCTGCCGTGAAACGTGCCCGCGAAACCCCGTTGAACGGTTGAATGGCCAACACTCAATTGCTAGCGGTCCAGCGAGCGTCGGTCTATACTGATGCAATCCCTCCCGCCTGTTTTCCCTGCCTGTTCTACCCATCTGCAGCCCATGATGGATTTTTTCAAACTCGGTGTTCTGCTGCTCTGCGTCGCCGGCTTCGCGATGAAGAGTGTGGCTGCCGACGATCAATTTTTTGAGCAGGAAGTCGCGCCAATCTTGCAACAACGCTGCCTCAGTTGTCACAACGAAAACGAATCCAAGGGCGATTTCTCACTGCACAGCGCTGCCAGAGCACTGGAAGACGATTACATCGTTGCCGGAGATGCTGCTGGCAGCCACTTGTTACAAGTAGTCACTCCAGATGACGGCAAGGCCGAGATGCCCAAGGATGGTTCGCCTCTGACCGCTGAACAGATTGCCGTTCTTACCAAGTGGATTGATCAGGGAGCTGATTGGCCAACAGACTTTGTACTCACCGAAGCGGTGGTCAGCGATTTTGATTGGTGGTCGTATCGCCCGCTCCAATCGGTGGCAGTGCCAACGTTTGATGATCCTGAATCACGATTCTGGGTTAAAACACCGGTCGATGCATTCGTCTTACGACAACTCCAGCAGCGAGGGCTCACGGCCAGCCCACCGGCTGATCGTCGCACATTGATTCGTCGACTGAGTTATGACTTAATCGGTTTGCCACCGACCCCGGCGGAAGTTCAAGCGTTTTGCGAAAGTGATGACCCCGCGGCCTATGAAAAGTTAGTCGATCGACTGTTAGAGTCCAAGCATTATGGAGAGCGGTGGGCTAGGCACTGGCTGGATGTGGTCAAGTATGCGGACACCTGTGGTTATGACAAAGACAAGCTGCGCCACAACGCTTGGCCGTACCGCGACTATGTGATTCGCTCGCTGAACCAGGACAAGCCTTACGGACAGTTCATCCAAGAACAGATTGCTGGCGATGCGTTATTCCCTGGCCAGCCCGACGGGATCATTGGCTTGGGCTTTTTAGCGGCCGGACCTTGGGACTTTATCGGGCACGTTGAAGTCTCTGAAGCGAAGATCGACGGCAAAGTCGCTCGCAACTTGGACCGAGACGACATGGTGTGCAATACGATCAATACGTTTTGCAGCATCACGATCCAGTGCGCTCGCTGTCACAACCATAAGTTCGATCCGATCACGCAGGAGCACTATTACTCACTGCAATCGGTCTTCGCTGCTGTTGACCGTGCCGAACGAGCCTATGATCTCGACCCTCAGATCGAACAGCAGCGTCGCGATCTTGAAGCTCAATTGGCGAAGTTGACCAAGCAACAAAAGCAACTTGAAGCGGACATCAAGTCGCTCGGCGGCAACCGTTTGCAGGAGTTAACGACGACAGTCGCATCGCTTCAGTCCCAGCAGGCTGTTCAGAAAGGCGTTCAGTTTGGCTACCACAGCACCATCACCAACAACCAAAACACGGAAAAGTGGGTCGAGGTGGTTTTGCCCGCGCCCCAAACCGTTGGCAAGATCGTTCTCCGCCCTTGCCACGATGACTATGCCGACATTGGATCGGGGTTTGGTTTTCCGATCCGATATCGAGTTGAAGTGACGTCCGATGAAACAGATCACGAAACCACACAATGGCTGATGGTCACGAATCGGTCCGAGAGCGATCAGCCCAATCCCGCGCTTGGACCGGTGGTGTTGACCTGTGACTCGCTACCGCATCCTGTTCGGCGAATCCGAGTCACAGCGACGCGGCTTGCTGAGCGTCGTAACGATTACATTTTTGCGATCTCGGAGCTGCAAGCCTATCAGGACTCCGATGCTGCAATTGACAGTCACGAAGGCAACCTAGCGCAAGGCGCAAAAGTCCGTTCTTTCGACTCCATCCAAGCGGCTCCGCGCTGGGGCAGAAAAAATTTAGTCGATGGACACTGGCCCAGCGCGGGTGATTCAGATGTTCAGCAAGCACTGGCCGAAGCGATCGCCGAGCGTGACCAATTGCTAGCCAAAATCGAAACCAAAGCACGTGTAGCCAAGCGTGATCAACTGAAAGCTGCGATCAAGAATGCTCGGGAAAACCGTGACAAACTGCCCAGGGGCAAAATGGTTTACGCAGCAGCAACGCATTTCAAAGCGCAAGGCAACTTCAAGCCAACCAATGGAACACCGCGACCGATTCATGTGTTGCTACGAGGCGACGTTCAGCAACAAGGCACGCCCGTTGCGCCAGGCGTGCTGCCGTTTTCTTCCACCGACCCATGGCAATACAACGACCTGCCAGACGAAGCCGCCCGACGCGTTGCCGTGGCGCAATGGTTGACCCATGAGGATCACCCCTTGGTGTGGCGATCGATTGTCAATCGCATCTGGCAATATCACTTTGGCAAAGGCATCGTTGAGACACCCAATGACTTTGGACGCATGGGTGCAGAACCAACCCACCCGCTGCTGTTAGATTACCTTGCTAGGTACTTTCTTGAGCATGGGCAATCAATGAAGTCGTTGCATCGAATGATTGTGACCAGCAATACTTACCAGCAATCGTCCGCGCACCGCGAGGCGATGGCCCAGCAGGATCAAAGCAATCGCTACCTCTGGCGGATGAATCGACGACGCCTCAGTGCTGAAGAGATCCGCGATTCGATTTTTGTTGCCAGCGGTTCCTTGAATCGTTCCATGGGTGGACCGGGCTACTATCTGTTTGCTTTGGAAAAGACAGCGCACTCACCGCACTACGAATACCACAAGTTTGATCCAGCAGACAAAACGACCCATCGCCGGAGCATCTACCGCTTTATCGCTCGTTCGCAACCGGACCCCTGGATGACAACGCTTGACTGTGCAGATTCATCACAGAGCACTCCGCGACGTAACGAAACATTGACAGCTTTACAGGCCCTGTCACTGTTGAACAATCGTTTCAACCTTTACATGGCCCAGCAGATGGCGAAGAAAGTCGCCAGCGACGCGTCTGATTTACCCAGTCAAGTTGACCTAGCGTATTTGCAAATCGCACAGCGGCAACCTGACCTGGAATCACGCCAAGAGATGATTGCCTACGCTCGTGAGCATGGCTTGGCCAATCTTTGTCGTTACTTGTTTAACTTCAGCGAATTCGTTTATCTGGATTGATCTGAGTGATGTACCGCCGCGAATTTTTGAAACGAATGCTGTCCAATGCTGCTGGAGCCGGTGCGATTGGCCCCGGCTTGGTTAGTCAAGGATTGGTCGGTCAAGGATTTGGTGGTCTTGCCTTAGCAAGCATGCTGCATGATGACACATCGGCAGCGACCGGAGGCGTGCTGTCCAGTCCGCATCACCCCGCCAAAGCCAAGCGTGTGGTCCAGCTCTTTATGGCAGGTGCAGCCAGCCATTTGGATCTGTGGGACCACAAACCGATGCTGGAAAAGTACCACGGGCAAGACAGCGACTTTGGCGAACCGGTCGAAGCCTTTCAAAATGGGCTGGGACCGTGGATGAAATCACCCTTCAAGTTTGCTGCCTACGGCCAGTCCGGCAAAATGATCAGCGATGTTGTCGCGCCCCTTGGCGAGTGCGTGGATGACATCGCGTTTGTGCACAACATGGTTGGCAAGACGGGAGTGCACTCTCAGGCAACGTACTTGCAGGCCACCGGGTTTCAACGCCCTGGCTTTCCTGGCATGGGAAGCTGGATTAGCTACGCGTTGGGATCGGAAAATCAGAACCTACCGACCTTCGTTGTGCTGCCCGATCATCGCGGCTTTGCCAGCAATGGTCCCAAGAATTGGGGCGCCGCCTTTCTGCCCGCTAGCGCCCAGGGAACCGCCATCTTTCCCCAGCGCGATAACCCCATCGAAGATCTGACGCCAAAAGCCGATTACGTGACCAGCGCAGCCGACGAGGCTGGACTGGAGATGTTGCAGCGGATCAATCAACGCTTCACTCAGCAACGTCCGGGCGATTCCAGACTACAGGCTCGAATTCGCTCCTACGAAATGGCCGCCGCCATGCAGATGAGTGCCCCGGAGGCGTTAGACCTAAGCGGAGAGCCAGCGCACATCATGAAGCTTTATGGGCTTGATCGAGCTGGAGCGACGTACCCAAAAGAAATCAATCCGGCTGAAGAGACCGAGTACTTTGGTCGCAAGTGTTTGATTGCTCGTCGATTGCTGGAACGCGGCGTCCGATTTGTCCAAATCTGGTCTGGCAACGACAACGGATTCCCACGCAGAAACTGGGACAGCCACGAAAACATTCAGCGCGACCATGGTCCCCTGGCCAGCGGCATGGCTGTTGGCGCCGCTGCCTTGATCAAAGATCTCAAGCAACGCGGGATGCTGGAAGACACGATCGTGCTCTGGACAACCGAGTTTGGCCGGATGCCCAGTAGCCAGGGAGGCGTTGGGCGTGACCACAATCCCTATGTGTTTACGAACTGGCTTTGCGGAGGAGGATTCAAAGGTGGCACTAGCTACGGGCCATCCGATCAATGGGGATACAAACCGCTGGAACGCGATCGGCCAACTCAGGTTTACGATATTCACGCGAGTATCCTGCACCAACTGGGGATCGACCATACGAAACTGACCGTCCGGCATGACGGCATTGATCGCCGACTAACTGATGTTCATGGTCATGTTATCAACGACATCATTGCGTAGGCCATGACAATCGCCTAACTGCACCGCACACTTTCCATCTGGAATACACCAATCATGCGCTGGTCTGTCCTTCTGTTCGCACTGCTGACCGTTATTCAGTGCTTGCCCGCTAAGCTTGCCACAGCTCAGCCACCACGACCCAACGTCATCATCATTTATACCGATGACCAAGGATTTGGTGACGCTAGTTGCTTGAACCCGATGGCAAAGTTTCAAACGCCCCACCTGGATCAACTTGCCAAAGAAGGCATCTCGTTTACCAACGGACACTCCAGCGATGCTGTTTGCACACCCTCGCGTTATGGACTTTTGACGGGGCGTTATTCCTGGCGAACGCGACTCAAACGCGGAGTGATGGGGGCTGAAGACGAATGTTTGATTACGCCCGATCAATCGACCATCGCGTCGATGTTGCAACAACAGGGTTACCACACAGCCATGGTTGGAAAATGGCATTTGGGAATGGATTTCCCTGGTACAGATCATCAGACTCGGGATTGGAGCCAGCCGACAAAGAATATGCCACTGGACCACGGGTTTGATTACTTTTATGGCATCCCTGCATCACTGAATTATGGCGTGCTGGCATGGTTTGAAGGACGTCATGCCAAGGTCCCGCCAACCCTCTTTACAGCCAAGAAAAACAACGCGCGACATGTGGATTATCGCATCATGCCGCCCTATCAGAAAACTCCAGCCAAGACACCGACACCGCAGAAGACCAGGCCATTCGAAGTTGCCGAAGACTTCATCGACAATCAATGCTTGACCCGTTTCACCGACAAAGCCATTGAATGGATGAAGACGCACCAACAGGGCGAACGAAAATCCGATCCGTTCTTCCTGTACCTGCCCTACACTTCCCCGCACTATCCGGTCTGCCCTTTACCCGAGTTTCATGGGCAAGGCGAATGTGGCGGCTATGGTGAATTCGTCATCGAAACCGATTACCACGTCGGTCGTGTGATGAAGTATCTGAACCAGTCCGGTCTGGATGAGAACACCATGATTGTGTTCACCAGCGACAATGGACCGGAAAAGTCCTGGGCGGGTCGCATCCAAGAGTTCGCTCATTACAGCAATTACATTTATCGTGAAGGCAAGCGATCAATCTATGAGGGCGGTCATCGCGTCCCATTTTTCGTTCGCTGGCCACAGGGCATCGCCACACCTGGGCGGCGTTACGAGCAACCCGTCGGACAAATTGATCTGCTAGCCACCATCGCGGATGTGACGGGATGTGAGCGCAGCGAGACGGACGGCGTGGACAGCATCAGCTTTGCTAACGTGCTCTCGAATACGAAGACCAACGCAGAGCGTCCCGGTTTGATCAATCATGCTTCGTCAGGACAATTCTCTATCACCAGGGGTGACTGGAAATTGGTGCTTCGCTGGAAACGAAAACCTGCCGAGCTGTATGATCTGGGTAATGATCCTTCGGAAACAAAGAATCTGATCAGCGAGCGGCCAGACATCGCCAAGCTGCTGACCAGGGAGGCGACAAAGATTGTTCTCCGCGGCCGGACGACACCCGGACCCGTTGTGCCCAACGACACTCCCTACTGGGATGACCTAACCTGGATTCCAGCGAAATCTTACCGAGCAAGAGCGAACTAAAGGCTGGAATGTGTGAACCGCGAATCCGCTTGATCACAGCAAGTCGTGGCTTTGGAAACGAGTCAAGCCACAACCATTGCAAAGACTGCGATGGTTCTGATCGAATGGAACATTCCGTTGATCCCTGTTGTTACAGATGGAAGTGTTGATGGTAACTTCCCAGGGATGAGCGTTCCCTCACGCACTGCGACACTGACGGAGTGCTGTTGAGGACGAACAATGAAAATAGTCACAAAACGATGGAGTGCTCGCTTGCAGCCGTTTCGTTCTGGACTTTACTCTTCGATGCTGTTTGCGACTTCGATCGAGTCCACTTCAACCAAAGCATCTTCCCGACCGGTAAATTGCAATTCAAGAGACGTTACCTGATCGCGCCAGTTGATTGGAAAGAGCAATGGTTGAAAGCCAGCATGCTGACCGGTACGTTGAGCTTGAGTCGTTCGAGAAACTCGTTTTCCGTCACTGATCAGTGTGACTTTGGTTTCTGGTGGCGCCTTTAAAGTGACCACAAGCTGACCTTGATTGTTCTGCGGATCCGCTGCCAGGCCGTCGCGTTTCAGCGTCGCCGTACCACCGGCTAGAACGAAATCCAAATAACCTAAGCGACCGGCGATATTGCCGACCTCAGGCTGGGTAGCATTCCAACCTTCCGTCTGCCAACCGCCACAGTCAAAATGAAACTGCAACCGCCCGTCTTTGGGATCACGTTGATTGATGCGTTCCCAGTCGTCGGACAAGCCATCACCATCGCTGTCCGTTCGGACAACTTCATATTCGGGATTCACGCCTTCGCCCCATTTTTTCCCGTTGGCTTGATAGGCCAATTCTTGTTCTGATTCTTCGCCTTCACCGGCGTCACCTTTGCTAAGCCACTGAGCGAGCAATTGGCGATGCCGTTCGATCTCGGCTGCGTACTTTGGATCATTGATCAGGTTATTGATCTGACTGGGATCCTCCTGCACATCATAAAACTCTTCAGGCGGGCGTTCGCCGAAATAGATTTCTGTCAGTTTCGGGGACAGTTCGCCAGATTGATACAGTTGATGCAAGTTTTGCAAGAAGGGCCGATTGTCTCGGTACTGTGGTTGCAGAAAGATGCGATCGGTTTTGTAGTTGCGTGTGTAACGATAGCGATCGGTGCGAATGGTCCGAACGCGATCAATGGTGTGATCGAGGCGATCCTTGGCAGCGGCAACGTATTCTCGTGGAACCAACTTCTGTGCGAACAGGTCCTGGCCTTCGTACCAATTGGGGACAGGCAACTTGGCCCAGGTCAAAGTTGTTGCCGACAAGTCCAGCAGATTGACCAAGTCGTCACGGACCGAGGTTGCGGGAATCCAGGGTGAAGGACCAGCAACAACAAAGGGGACATGAAGTCCGCCCTCGGTGGGCATCTGTTTGTGGCGAACGAGGTTGTTCGCTCCATGATCGCCAAAATAAACCACGATAGTGTTTTCAGCTAATCCGGCTGCTTGCAGTCCCTCAAGGACTTGCCCGATGAAGTCATCATCTTGGCGAATTGCGTCGTAGTGCTGCGCAACTGTCTCACGATACAGATCATTTTGTGGATAATCTGGAGGAACGGTCACGGTCTTAGGATCGACCTTGCGATCGGCGGGAAACTTCGTCGTGTTGTTTTTTCCGCCGGCGGTTTGGATCTGACCAAAGAAGGGTTGATTGGCTTTCACTTGATCCCAATCAATTGGACTGCGGCGTTTGCTTTGCAGCGAATAGGTGGCGGCATTGTCCCAGACAAAATTGTAGTCATCTTTGCCAAGATTGAACGTAAAGTAACCACCATCCTTCATCAGCTGAGGCAATAGTTTGACGTTTGGTGGCAAGTGAAGTTTCGCCGGTCCGCGGCTCGAGCGATGCTCGTGAGCGTTGAAGCGAATCTGGTTCATGCCTCCCATCATGGCCGATCGGCAAGCGGAACAAACTGGCGCGGGGACGTAGGCTCGCGAGAATCGCACGCCTTTGGCGGCCAGGCCGTCGATGTGTGGCGTCTGGCCCTCATTAATGGGATCGCCGTAACAACCCATCCAGGGAGAGGTATCTTCGGCGAACAACCACAGGATATTTGGTTGTTGCTGTTTGCTTTTCTCGGTGGCGGCGGATCGACCGGCGGTGAAAACGCTAAATATCGCTAGAAATGCGAGCAATGAGAGATGCTTCATCGGTTCTGACAGTTGACAAACGAATTGGGGAGATAAATCTAGAGGGTTGGCTGTAGGATATCAGAACTGATCTTCCCTCGCAGTCCCCCAAAATCTGCAACTTGCACCTGTTGTTTGACCGGCAACAATTAGAATAAAGACTTCCCAAACACCACGACAACCTAATCTTCTTTAGTCAGCGAATCACAAGAACATTCGCTCCAAAGTTCCACGAGGTAATCATGCGACGTCTCTCCTATGCCTACATCCCGCGCGTCCTGGCAGTCGTTCTGTGCACAGGTTTCCTGTCACTGCTGAGCACTGCACCGCTGCAGGCACAAGAACCCTTCAGTGGCATGCGATTGCGAGTTCCTGCTGATGCCAACACGTTGGTGCTCATCAATGCTCAAAAGATGTTTCGTGCACCTGTCGCGGATCGTGAGCGTTGGCCGGAACGTGCCAAGGCTGCTTACGATGCTGGTATCTTTGCCTTGCCACCAGATGCGACCGAAGTCCTGCTAGCAGCTCGGCAGGACATCGAGTTTGGCCAACCTGTTTGGGAAATGGGGATGGTGCGTCTAGCCGGTGATCGCGATCTGGCAGGGGTTGCCGCTCGCTACGGTGGAAAGATGGATAACATTCAGGGACGGAACGCGGCTCGACTACCTGATGATCGCTATGTCCTGCAGTTCAAATCGGACATGCTGGGAACTTATCTACCCGCTGACCGTCAACAGGTCTCGCGCTGGTTGCGTAGCACCGACGTGACTCCTGTCGGTGGATCTCGGATGTCACCCTATCTGCAAAAAGCGTTTGCGTACGCAACCAAGGTTGGCACACCGATCATTATGGCGTTTGACGTCGCTGACACGATGAGCCCGGACCAACTGAAGACGGCTCTGGAGAATTCCGAAATCGTTTCCAATAGCGGCTTGGACGTCAATGGCTTGGCGAAACTTTTTAACAGCATGGAAGGCATTACCTTGGGTGTCACCGTCGGTGAACAAACCATTGGCGCCATCCGCGTTGACTTTGGCCAAAACCCCGAAGCGATTAAGGACATCGGCAAAGACATGTTGATCGCTGCGCTTCGCAACCACGGAGCCATGATTGACGATATCGAAGCATGGCAACCAACGATTGTTGACAACACCTTCATTGTCAAAGGCAACCTGTCCGACAGCGGAACTCGAAAGGTTCTCAGTATCTTGGAACTGCCTCGCTCGCTGAGCGACGCCTATCACGCGACCCAGTCGGCAGGTGCTGACCCCGAAGGTCAAGCCAAGCTGTTGGCGACGCAGCAGTACTACAAGTCTGTGACTTCGATGCTTGATGACCTGCGAACGAAACCCAAACGCGATAAGGTCAAAACCTTTGGCCAAGCCGCCATGTGGTACGACAAGTACTCTCGACGGATCGCCCAGTTGCCAACCTTGAATGTCGATTCGGATGTCGTTGACTACGGTCTACAAATGGCCGGCATGCTTCAATCTGCTGAATCAACCATGAAAGGTGTGGGACGGACATCTTCGAACATCTACAAGTCGAACAATCCTGTCTCCAGCGGATTCGTCTGGTCCGGGGGCGGTTATCGAGTCTCCACCGGTGACCTATACTACGGCTCGATTCCATATAGTTACGGCATGGACCCCCTCCACGCTTCACTGCGTGCGAAAGGTCAAACCGACGCCGCCATGACCAGCCAAGTTCGATCTCAGGGTTCAGCAACCGTCCAGGAGATTTGGCAACGAATCGATCAAGCGACTGCGTTGATGAAACGTGAGCTGACCAGCCGCTACAGCACGAACTTCTAGTCTCAAACGCTGACTACCATCTAAATCAAGGCCGAGTAGCAATCGTCTACTCGGCCTTTCTTATTGCTTAGGCTGTAAACAAGCCATGATAGAGGGTGCGATCCATGGTGGTCGCTCCTTTCAGCGTACACACACGGCTGGCGAGTCTGGATGCTGCCGCCAAAGTGCGATCAATCGGGATATCGTTTATCAATCCAGCCATCGTGGCGGCCGTAAACGCGTCTCCTGCGCCCACGGTATCCATCAACTGATCCGGCGCAACCGCTGGCTGAAAAAATCGGTTGTCACCCATCAGTGCGTGTGCCCCGCGGCTTCCACAGGTCACCAAGTAGTTTGCCTGCCCGTATCGGCTGCGCATGATCGCGACGGCCTGAACGATGGAGTCGGGATCCTGGATTGTTTTGCCTGTTAGCTTAGCCAACTCCTCATCGTTTAGCTTCACCCAAGTTGCGTTGTCGAGTAACGCTGGAAGCCAAGCTGGATCGAAGTGTGGCGGTCTTAGGTTCAGGTCAACGAAGCGAGGCCCCGTCCACTGAGCAATCAAGGCTTGGATGCTCTGCCGATTTGCTGCACCTCGCAATGCCAAGGTGCCACAGTACAGCATAGAATCTGTTGGCTGATCAGCCAGTCGCGCGTCCTTCAACAACCTGGCTTGATCGAGGAAGTCGTAGGCTTGATGCTCGACGATTTGGTAGCTCGGCTGCCCGTTGTCAACGGATACCTGGACCGTTCCGGTCGGCCGATCACTGACAACCTGAAGCCCTGTCGAGTCCATGTCCCAGTTCTTCATCGTCTGCAAGACGGACTGCCCAAGATCATCGTCGCCGATCGCTGAGAGGAACAACGGCGACTCGCCCAATCCTTGTAGATTCCAGGCCACATTAAAGGGGGCGCCGCCAAGCACCCGCTGACGGTTTTCGAAGCAGTCAAACAGGACTTCTCCCAAAACGATCGGCCGGGTCACTGTCACTGTGCTTTCGTTACTTGTCATGAGCAAATTGATGGCTGGCGATCGACGCGACCGGAAAACTTCACCGGTCCCGAAAGGCTGCTACAAACCTACGTCGCGTTAGAATCTGCAAACTTGAAATGATGGCAAAAACGATTCTAACGCCGGTGCGGTCGCTGGTCGGCTGCCTCTGGAGCGGATCGACGCTTCATCTTAACCGCTAGCTGGTTTCGTTTCGATAACAGGATAGTAGCTGTCATTGAGAAACGACAGTTGTTGGACAAGTTGTCATCGCCAGCAAGTTAGTGTGTGCCTTACCATGGAAGAATCCAATCAACGAAACCCCTTTGGCTTTCTGCTGGTCCTGGTGGCGGTGATCGGGGGTGGGCTGTTCTTTCTTTCTCGCTACGAAATCATCGGTCTGAGTGATCTTTCGGTCAAGCGGAAGGATCAAGAGGCAACGGGCACCGCGGAATCCCAGGACTCGCTGATCAATTTTCAGTTCACTGACAGTGCGCCCAATGCGACCTTGATTGGACAGATCAAATCAGAGAAGCCAACTGTTCTGGCCCCGCAAATCCTACGCGTCGGATCTTGGGCACTCTGTGGCTACGGCGCGAGCAAGTTCGACAACCGGACCGCTCGGGAAACGCTGGTAAAGATGATTCGGCAATTCGATATCCTGGCTCTGCAACAAGTCTCGGCCAAGGAAACGGATTTGATTCCGCGCCTTCTAGACGAGATCAACCGGCACGCGGGAGCCAAGTTTGAATATGTCTTGGGCACGCCCACCGGACCTGCGGATCGACTGGAAGTACCGACGATCATTTTCAATACGCATCGATGTGTGGTTGACCGATCGGCGACTTACATGGTTGCAGACCCACAGAACATCATGCAATACGACACGCTGGTCGCCTATTTCCAAACGAAGACTTCGACCGTGCCAGGATCCAGCGAAGACAACGCGTGGACATTCTTCTTGGCCAACGTTCGGGTCGACATGAGTGAAGCCCAACGCGAAGTGGCGACGCTTCAGCAGTTAATGGACAATGTTCGAAACGTCCCTTCGGTGGGAGAAGACGATGTCGTCCTGGCTGGACTGTTGCAGGCTGACAACAGCTATTTGACGGCAAACGTGTTCAACGACCAGATCGACTTGGCCGTCATGAATGCTAAAACTGACGTCTTCGACAAATATCAAACGGCGAACATCGCGATCGATAAGCGATTCACAACGGAATACCTCGGCCGTGGTGGCCCGGTGGATTTCCGAGGCATCAATAAGTTAACCGTCGCTCAAGCGGAAATGATTAGCAGCCAGTTGCCTGTCTACGCTGAATTCAGCATCGAAGAAGGAACCATCTTTGGTGACACTGCTGCGAAATAGCATGCTGCCGGTCAAGGTGAAAGATTCGACGCGGTGACGCTGTGTGGCTTTCTGAAAGAATGGCCCGATTAATCACTCGATCGCGTCATCGCGGAATCAGAAACACAAGCGGCCTCCAGCCGCTTGTGATTACGACGCCTGCAGCACCAGAAGGTCAATCGCCGCCATTGAGCGAACGGCCTGACGGTTGTCGAGAAGCGCCAAACCCCGCCAGTCCGACTTTGTTGTCGAACCCTAAAGTCAGCCTCGCAACACATTCAGTGCTCAAAGGCATTGATGACCGTGATCACTGATCGGCCAAACGGATCGCTAACGTCAACCAGCCGTTGTCAACATCGAACGCGATGGGAACGAAGCGTCGACCGGCCAGGCTTTCCAGCTTCGCATCTTCTGGCACCACCCAAGGCTTGTGCATTAAGGTCGGTGCAAAGGCTTTGGCAAAGCTCTCTTTCATCGCGCCGCGTAAGCCTGCTTGTGTCACACTTAGCCGATCGGTTCCCGGGAAGTTGACATTCAGTTCTCCCACTCGCTCCAAAATGATCGAACCGTCCGCTTGCTTGGTTGCCTGATATTCAGCAAAAATCTCCAAGGGACGCTTCAACTCTCGCGAGCCTTGTTTAAATCGCGTGCCACGAATCCCAATTCGTAGCACACCGTCGCGACACTGAAACACGACTGGACGTCGAGAATCAAAATCCACTTCGAAGTTCGGTGCCTCGTCTTCAGACGATTCGGTGGTTCGCTTGGCGATGCGTTCAATCAGCTCCTGTATTTCTGAACGCGATAGACTGCGTCCAGCCAGTAAGCTGCCCAACGAGTTGGCGACCAGGGACTCGTGCACTTGCACCAAAACGTGTCCTGGTTCGGCGATCTCTTTGGGTGCTGATTCAGACGCCAGTTGCTGAGGCTTGGCCAACACGACGCTCGCCATGGCAGCATCTTCTGTGCTACTGAACTCGGCCTTAGGCTGACTTAGGTTCAATCGATTGATGAATCCATTGACCAATTGCAACGGATCCGTTGCACCGAACTCTTGCTGGACTTGTTCTTCGAAGGTTTCGCCAACGCGTTTCTTTAGGCGAGCCAAGGCAATGCGGTCAGTTTGCGGCTTCTGTTGGCGAGCCTTGCGTTTGGCAATCTCACGAACGAATCGCAGCGAATGCTCGATGCTGTGAATCTTGTTGTTGCTGGTCGCCTCGGTTGAGACTTGGCCCATCGCCAGCCCTTGCTGATTCAGTTGCAAGACTTGTTCGGCATGCACCACACTGTTGCTGCTGGCTCGCAACCGCACTGGCCCATTAAATCCCATCGTTCGCGCAGTCACATTGCCATCCATCATGACTTTGATGGCAATCGATTCGTCACTTGGCACGAGTTCTGCAGAAACCGATCCTTCGATTTGTGCTTTGCCTATGATGCGAGTTCCAAGAATGCATTCTCGAACATCTTGTTCTAAATCAAGTGGGCGTCCAACCGAGGCGGCTATCAAGTCCTCACTGATCCACAACTTCAAGTTGGAGTGGCCAAACTCTCGCGCGACAACGTCTAGCAGTTCGACCTGCTGACCACCGCGATGAAGCATGTCCACGGTGTTTCGTAAATTAGCGATATCATCCGGATGCGGCTCGCCTTCAATCGTTGTCCATTGATCGGACAAACGCTCCAGTTGCTTGCCAAACAACTGAATCACCTGTTCACCTTTTTCAAAGCGATACGCATCAGCAACGTTACCAGCGGCGGTACGAAACTGGACCACTGCGGCTCGCTCTAATCCGTCATGCAGTGCACTCGAACGACGCTGCACGTCGCTGGCGGCGCGAATGACGGCTGATCGACTCTCATCAGCGAGCGCCTTTTGCAGCTCATCTGCCTTCAAGTATTCCAGCCAAGCGGCAGCATTCTCTGCGGTGGTCGTGCTGTTGAGATAGGTCTTCAACTGAGCGATCGCTTCGCTTGCGTGGGCGCGCGTTGATTCCAAATTGGGTAGATCGGCGACCCGAAGCTGTGACACCGATGCCTTGGCGGCATTGGCCACACGCTGGGGAAGCTGATCGCTAAGCGAAACCCACACCACGGGCTCTGCCGACACTGATGGTGTTGCACCGTCCTGAATCGAGAGGCATGTAGCCCCTGTAAAGGTCGACGCACCGATGAGCAACGACAGCAAGGCGCGACGAAGTTGTCGGCAGGATGAAACGTTGGGGAAACCTTGTTTCCACTCAATCAAACGCTGCCATGGAGAAAGATCAGAAGTCATAAAGCGTCCAAGCTACCGGTGAAACTATCCAGGAAAGGCGGCTGATGGCAAGATAGCGAAACCTCGCAAGCTTTGCAGGTTATTTCTGCTCTGTCTACTGCGAATTGCGTAATCGAAGCCAGCCAGCGACTTCGCAATCACTCTGGCATAGGCCTTTGAGTGGCCACGCATTCGCAAGAAGTGTTGGACCGCAATGATGTCTGCGATTCTGCTACCGCCCTTCGGCCTGTCGGTGATTATTCCAATGTCTGCACGGGGAACAGACCGAGGATCAAATCACCGATGGGGCCGCTGTCATAGGATGGTATCGGACATTTCGCCTGCAATTCATAAACTTGGAATTGCCAGGTTTGCTGATCATTTTCGCCAGACGCGCGAAGCGCTTGCCCCAGGCTTAACCTCATCGGCCAACTTGGGCTAGATCGTGGACACGCCCATTGGACCTGGATGGCCTGGTAATCCACCTGGCTCAATCGCAAGCGATCATCGGTGTTTTGATACTTTGTTTGATAAAAGGCAGCGGGATCAAGGTGATAGCCCCGCAGCAGTTGCTCAAACGTGGGTGGCCAAGCAAACAGACTGCTACCATCGTTCATGTCAGAAAAGGCGATCTTACCGACAATCATTTGTTCAGTATGGACAAAGCGGATTTCGTTCCAAGTTTTGGCTTGCTGGGAAACAGTCTCATTGGCTGGCGAAGTCACAAAAAACCGATAACCGGAATCATCGGGACAAACCAACTTCAACTGCTGCCAAGCCGGATGCGCTGCGTCTATCGACTGAACGGTCAGATTCAGTGGCATGAGCGCTTGAAGATGAGAGCTGTCTCCTCTGGGATCGGCTGGAAAGCCGTCATCGGACTCCTTGACCAGCTGGCTCCAAATCATCAACCCCAGCAGCACGGCTAGGCCGGCAACTTGGGCAGCAGAGAACTGCAAGCAGTAACGTCCACTCTCTGGCGGAATGTTTGATTGATCTTGATCGGCCATCTCTAGAACAAGCTCGTTGCTACCTTCTGGTGCATGAAGTGGGCGTTGAGCCAAGGCCGAAATCGCGAAACCAAAAACAGCTGTAGCACCAGTGCCTCTTTCGCTTTCGACTGCGAATAGACCTGGACAGTGACCGGCTTGAAACGCTGCCACGCTGAGTTTTCCGAGATCCACTGCACAACGCTGTTCAGATCATCGGTTTGTCCAATGTATAACGGTGACGCGGCATCACTGATGGCATAAACACCTTGGTATGTGTGCGGCGTCTCTGCATGTTCTGACAAAAATTCGCTGATGGACCATTCGTGATCCGGTTGACGATTCAGTAACTCCGCAGCGTTCTTTTTCACCGCGTTGGCAATGCTACGTCGCTGAACAGACTCTCGCAAATCCCAAATGGCTTGTCGCAAAACTGTTGCGGGCAACTCTGCGGTCTGGCTATCGGCGAACTGGTTGGCGATTTGATCAAACTCTGCCGCAGCAGCCGGTGTGCTGAATAACGTTTCCATGTCCATGGCATAGTCCACGGACATCAATTGAAAAGCGATTTCAGCCGCCGGTGCGTTTCGCTGTGTTTTGCTGAGCTTTGGCTTGGCTCGTGATTGCTGCTCTGGCAGGAGTTGGCCATCGGACATCGCGAGCAAAAATTCGTTCCAGGTTCTCGCGTCTCCAAGCAACTTGGCTGCTTGGCACTGTTTGATGAAGCAAGCATTCAATTCTGGTTCCAGCAAGATGTCCTGGGCATTGGTTGGCACGGCGTGCTGATTCGTTTCTGCGAACTGCCTGGTGGACTCGTACGCATCACAAATCGCTTGTCGATTGTCATCGGTCAGTGGAATCACTGGGCGACCGTTGACGAATTTTGTGCGTGTTTTACCTTGCTTCGTCGACACCGTGCTGCGAGCCGGGTCAGCCGGCCCATCAAGCGGGTCGCCAACCTGACAACCGCTGAGACGCTGATTGATTCGCGTTACATATTCTTCGGACAGTTCGAATCCCATGAATTGCCGACCAAGCTTTTTCGCTGTGACGAGCGTCGTACCGCTGCCACCAAAGGGATCGAGCACCAAGTCACCCGGCTCGCTAGAGACACGAATGATGCGACCGAGTAGCTGTTCGGGCATCTGACAACCGTGAAACCCTTCGCGTTCCTTGAAAGTACCGGCGACCCGCGCGTAATACCAAGTATCGTGCCAGGGGCTGAACCCTGTTTCGGGGGCATCCTGAGGACGAAGAATCCAAGTGTTATCTGGCAGTCGTCCTTTGGGATTCGCTCTGGCATCGGCATAAACCAATTGCCGCGCCGATGGAACACGAACCGTTGGATTGTCCCCGTTGAAAGTAAAGGCTTCGGGATCTTTGACGAAATGAAACAGATGGGTGTGCGATCGACTAAAGCCACGCACACAATTGACGCCGAAGGTGTAATACCAAATCACCCAGGAGCGACAATGGAATCCGATCTCCTGGGACAACAACTTCAGTTCGGCAGCATACTCATCGCCAATCGCCAACCAAAACGAGCCATCGTCTTTCAGCGCTCGATGAGCGCCCTGGATCCAGTCTCGGCAGAAGTTCTGATACGCCTCGCTCGTTTGCGCGTCGTCGTAGACATCGTATTCGTACCCGATGTTGAACGGCGGATCGGCAAACACGAGATCGACTGACCCCGGTTGTACCCGGGCTAGGTTCTCAACACAGTCCCCTTGGTGAACCTGATTTACCTCTAAAGGGCATTCGGTCTGAGTTGAATTCATGGCTATTTTCTTGCACGCTGAGGATTTTTTCTCTGGTGACCAGATTAGCATCTTGCGCAGCCTTTCAAAACGTGCCAAACCGCAATTCGGGCTGTAATTGGCCAGGTCGGTGGTCTTGCCAGAATGTCCGTTGATCGGTCTGATGTAGGCTTGGCGTAAACCGTTTTTATTCCTCGTTCTTCAATTGGCAATCGATGGACGGCATCACCGAACCAGTCGTACTGGTGCTGGGGCACCCGATTGCGGGAAATCCAGCTCAGTTTGCCCTCGAGCGAGCGTTCGAAGGGCTGAATTTGTCTTGGCGAGTTCTTTCCTGCGACGTGCCGCATCTCGATTTGCAACGCGCCATTGATGGTGCCTGGGTCTTGGGATTCCGAGGGGTTTTGCTGGACCAAAATTTGGTTCACGGCGAAGTCGACATTGCGACCGTCCAGTCCCCTACCCTGACCAATCAGCTGGTCGCAGGCTGTGACTTGTATTTTCGCGAACAAGACTCTGCTCACTGGTCGGCCGTGAACGCGCTCTCGCTGTTTCTGCAGCAGGCGGTGAAATCTGACGCTGCGATTGAACCGGCGTGCTCGGATTTGGACTCGCCCGGAAAGGATCCTTCCGACGAACCGTCAAGCGGCGATGGTCCCGAAGCTGAAACCATACCGGCTCCCGATTTACTCTGCATCGGACCACCGCACCCGAGCTTGGCGGACTTACTGACTCCCGACACCAATATTTCACCGATCGCCTGGGCGTCTCCTGAGGCGATCCGCAACGCGAACATCATCGCGCTGACCCAGCAGATGGACCTGGACAATTGGCCTGCTTGCGACGAAGCTAAATTGGTCATTGATCTAGCCAATCCACCCAACGCAGTCGAAGAGATTCAGACGCTTGGGTATCAAGTGGTCGGTCGTGAAACCATTCGCATCGGGATCCTTCGCGAATGCATTCAGCGCTGGACAGCCGAGAATCCCGACATTGAAGTTCTGACCGAAGCCGTTGAAGAATACCTAGCTCTCTAGTGAATCAATCCATCACCCGCGACTTGACTCGCATCGCATCTGATCTTGCCAAAAGTGTGGATCAACTCTGCTTTGCCGAACCCGTGACCCACGTTTACAACCCGTTGGTTTATGCCTGGAAGGCACATCAAGAATACTTGTCATTGGCGAATGGCAATCTTGAAGCGTTGTTTCTGGGGATGAATCCGGGACCCTGGGGCATGGCTCAAACCGGTGTTCCCTTTGGTGAAATCGCGGCGGTTCGCGATTGGATGCAGATCGAATGTCCAGTCGACAAGCCTCCCAATGAGCACGAAAAGCGGCCCATTGAAGGGTTCGCCTGTCAACGCAGTGAAGTCAGCGGCCGGCGACTGTGGGGACTGTTCTCCGAACATTACGTCACCCCCGATGCGTTTTTCCAGTCTCAGTTTGTCGTCAATTACTGTCCCTTGGTCTTTATGGAACAGTCTGCTAGAAACCGGACACCGGACAAATTGCCGGCAAATGAACGCGAACCTTTGACCGCGGTTTGTGACTATCATTTGTTAGCCGTGATGCAATTGTTAAAGCCAAGGTTCTTAGTTGCCGTTGGTGTCTATGCAGAAGCCTGCTTTAAACGAGTTGTTCAGCAAGGAAACTTCGATGCAACCATCGTGCGAATTCTTCACCCCAGCCCGGCGTCTCCGGCGGCTAACAAGGACTGGGCAGGAAAGGTTACCAAACAGCTAGTCAACGCTGGAGTTTGGAAGTCCTGACTGTTCAATTGGTTCTCTCTGCGGTGAACGTTGCAGATGATTCCTGCCCGTGAACCACTTGGCTGTGTATCACTTTGTTGTGTATCGCCGTGCGGGGGAACACTCTTCTGTTCAATCTGCCTGCCCGAAAACATTCTCTGCGGCGGCGCGCTCACCGATCAGTAAAATAGAATCTATTGTTCATGGGAGGCGCCATTGTGACCCACATTACCTCAAGCTTGAGCCTGTGACGTGAATCAAAATAACGATCGAACGACCAAACTGGACGACGCTTTGCAAAGCAGCAAACTCCGCAACGACCCGCGTGTTGCCCAGGCAAAACAATTGCTCGCTGATGCGGTCACCGAGCATGCGTCATCCCTTCAAGTCGGTCCGGCACCGGACAACTTGAAAGACTCTTTTGCCGATTGGATCGATCGGTTGACCGCTGTCCGTGGCGCGCCTCCTATTTGGCCCTACCTCAGTTCTGGCATCGGACGCGGTCCCTACGTTGAACTCGCCGACGGCAGTGTCAAGCTGGATTTCATTGGCGGCATCGGTGTCCATGGCGCTGGACATAGCGACCTGGGAATGCTTAACGCTTCCATTGATGCTGCACTTGAAGACACGATCATGCAGGGCAACCTGCAGCAGAACCCTGCCAGTGTCGTGATGATGGAAAAACTGCTTGCGTTGGCAACTGAATCAGAGAGCGCGTTGAAACACTGTCTGTTAACGACCAGTGGCGCAATGGCAAACGAAAACGCCTTGAAAATTGCCATGCATGCTGCAGCGCCCGCTGATCGAGTGATCGCGTTTCGCAATGCCTTCGCTGGACGATCATTGGCAATGGCGGCGATCACCGACCGCCCCGCCTATCGTCAAGGCTTGCCACTGAGTGTCGCTGTGGATTATTTGCCCTTCCGCGATCTGACTGATCCAGAGGGTTCACAGAAACTGGCCGTCAAAGAACTTCACCAACTGTTGCAACGTCATCCCGGACGATACGCGGCCCTGTGGGCTGAACCGATCGCTGGCGAAGGCGGTTACTATCCGGGCAGCCATGAGTTCTTTGCTGCCCTCTGTCAGCCTCTGCGCGACCATGGGGTGCCAATTATCTTCGATGAAGTCCAATCGTTCTCTCGCACCACACGACCGTTTGCTTTTCAGCACTATGAGCTCGACCAGTTTGCTGACATCGTCACCATCGGCAAGGTGACTCAAGTTTGTGCGACTCTGTATAGCGAAAAGATGAAGCCTACCGGACCGATCTTGAGCCAGACGTTCACCGGATCGACCGGCAGTATCGCGACCGGAATCGAAATGCTGAATCGACTAGAAAGTCATCAGTGCTTTGGCACTGACGGCGCCAACGCAGCCAATAGCCAGCACTTCCAAGCGGGCCTCGCGGCGCTTAGCGAACGCCATCCTGACAAGATTTCAGGTCCCTTCGGTGAAGGGATGATGGTGGTCTTTACACCGGGTGACGGTAGCTTTGACGACACCAAAGCGTGCATGATGCGAATGTTTGATGTTGGCTTGCTAGGCTTTGTCTGTGGTGGTTCACCCACTCGGATCCGCTTTTTGCCACCGCCAGCGATCACAACCAAAGAGCACATTGATCACGCCTTGGCTTTGCTGGAACAGGCGATTTAGCGCTGCCAGGAATAAGCCTCGACTGCTCAAGGCGCCGTGACCGCGGCGCATGAAGGTTCGTTTGTACGAACGTTGATGACTGTCAGCGGTAAAGCAACGAAGACTGTTTGGCGTTGAAGCCGTTACTGAGCGTTGGCTTTCGCTTTGGTGCGAGCTTCGCGAAGACCACGGCTCAAGATGTCTCGCAGCATGGGCGAGCTGTCTTCGTACTTGGCGACGTCGGGTGCGCCATTGCTGAACTGGAAAATCGCGTCTCTTGGTTTAACGCCTAAAGCAATCAGCGTGCTGCTGACGGTGCCGTAATCGCTATTGCGAATCACCATGCTAGGTCGACCAGGGCCAACCGGTGCGCGAGCGAACACCCGTGAGGCAACCGCCAAAAACTTGACCGGTGAATCAAGCGTTTGCAGCGTCAACAAGCGGCGAGCCATTCGAACGCGTTCGTCATCGGGATCGTTTAAATTGTGGGACCCAATGATGTTCAGCCCCGGTTGCAGATCAACGACTTCTTGATTCTGGTCAGAGTGAATAGCATATCCGGATTGCCCATCGGCAATGATTAAATTGCAGCCGTCATAGCGCGTTTCACTGAGCTCTGCCAGCGCCTTTTCCAATGCTCGTGAGGCGCTTGTGCAGCGCATCAAGTCCATCGCGAGCAAGTTGCGCGAACGCTGTCCAAACATCGGTACAGCCGTGGCTCGATTGCACATGCCAACGAACATGCCGTTCTGGTTGACACCTAACCAAGTGCCTCCGGACTGCTGATCGATACCGCACAATACTCGCGGCTTGCCTGATTGGATAGAAGGCGGAAGACTGGGCCGATCGTAGTATTCCTCCCGATTCGCAGCAACCAAAATGGGACTCTCGGGAACTAATTGATACTGAACGGCCAATAAGCTCATGTTGCTGCTTTCTTTTCAATCGTTGATGGAATCCAGGGGCACTGGCGTCGAGATGGCAATAAACCGTCGACACCAGGGATTGCTGAACAATCTATCGTTGTGGCCCCTTAGACTGCACCCCCTTTTGGGTGGCTCGCTCTAATTTTTCGATGTGTTTGTCGATTTCCAGGGCTGCGAAGGGGCTAGAAAGCCACGTAAGCTAGTAAAACAGGGTGCATTGAAGCAAACGCTGTCATTTCGGTGAGCGAACAATCGTGGCTTCTGATTGGAATCGCTGTGAAACCGAACTAGAAACCGATGCTTTAGGTTTATTTGTAAAGCATGTCCAGAGTGAACAAGCCCGACGAATGTCCATCAGAAAACCGGACGTTGTAGGCATAGTTGCCAATTGGTTTCATCTGATCGATGGTCAGAGGTTTTGCTTCGGCGGCCGCCAGGACGGGCAGCATCATTGGACCATCGCGATTGGTCTGTTGATCGTCGCCACGTTTCTTTTCGCGACACAGTGCACAAGGGCATTCGATACGTAATTGGGAGGCAGTCCAGCGGCTAACCAATCCATCGGACCATTGGATGACAATTCCTTTTTCACCGTCACGTTGAATGGAGGTCGGTGTTTTGTCCACGATAGCTGGCAGTGAGTTACGAGTCTGAAAGAATGAACTTGAAGCGGTCCAGGTCAGTGTAGGGATCGTGCAAGCAGGATCCCAGGGTCACTCATCTCGCACCGCCGGCGATCGGTCGACGTTGGTTACGAATTTGCGGCTTCAGCGTCTACTCCTGACGCATCATCAACCATCGGTGCTTCGTCGACTGGATCTCCAAAACCTCCTTCAGCGAGAACCTTCTGCCGAATCTCTTCGGCCACATCGGTGTTCTCGATCAAGAAGTTCCGTGCTTTCTCTTTCCCTTGTCCGAGGTACGTTTCACCGTACTTAAACCAAGCACCGCTACGATTGACAATTTTCAGTTCGGTGCCCAGTTCTAAGAGATCGCCTTCATAGCTAATCCCATTGCTGTGCATCATGTCGAACTCAGCGATACGGAAAGGCGGAGCGACTTTGTTTTTAACGATTTTGGCTTTCACACGTTGACCGACCTGTTCTTCCCCGTCCTTCAGAGCACCAATCCGGCGAACATCGATTCGGCAAGAGCTATAGAATTTCAACGCCCGTCCACCGGGAGTGGTTTCTGGGCTACCGAACATCACGCCAACTTTCTCACGAATTTGGTTGATGAAGATCACAACGCATTTGCTTTTGGCGATGGCGCCGGTCAGTTTTCGCATCGCTTGGCTCATCAAGCGAGCTTGCAAACCAACGTGGCTGTCCCCAATTTCGCCTTCGAGTTCTTTCTTGGGGACCAAGGCTGCGACGGAGTCGATAACGATGACGTCAACGGCGTTGCTCTTGATCAGCATTTCACAGATCTGCATGGCCTCTTCACCGCTGCTGGGCTGACTGGCCAGCAGAGTTTCCAATTCAATGCCAATCTTCTTGGCCCAGCTGGGATCGAAGGCATGTTCAGCATCGATAATCGCTGCGATGCCACCTTTCTTTTGAGCCTCTGCGCACACGTGCAGAGCCAAGGTTGTTTTCCCGCTGGATTCTGGACCATAGATTTCGATGATCCGTCCGCGCGGCAACCCTTGGCCACCGAGTGCGATGTCCAACGACAAGCTACCAGTGTTAATGCCATCGACGGTTAAACGCGTGGAGGCCCCCAGGGGCATGATCGATCCATCGCCAAACGACTTTTCGATCTGCTGTAAGGTTGTGACCAACCCTGGTTCGCGATCCAACACAGCTTTCAGTTTAGGGTCCACCTTGGGTGCTTTGGTGCTTGCTTTCTTCTTAGCCATGAGAGATCTCCTTTGAAATTCGATTCAAAACGTTTGCGCTGGGAAAGCTCTGTGAACAACCCATCTTGCCATCGATGACAGCCATCGCGATTCAGCGAGCGGCGACCGAAAAGCGGTTGTTCAAAAGCCCCAACAGTCTCCTGATTGGTATCGTCAAACTTAACGCTGTTTGCCGGTGCGGTGCAAGTGACCGACTCCGCCTGAGCGTTGCGAATTGCATCTTTATCCCATCGATGAAAGTGTCCCGGGAGCGGCACTTCTGCGATCAAAAATAGTGTTTTGCTGGCGATCGAGTGGAAGGGTTCAACCAATGAAACTGAGGTGTCTTTGAGCAGTGCTGTTGATACCTCTATTAACGCGTCACAGCGGACACCTCTGGTCATCAATGGGGCAGCGGTGACAAAGTTTTCCTTGGTCCGGCGTCGAACCGCCGTTCTCCGCCGGGATGCCACCGCCAATGGTTCGGCAATTTGCGGGACTTATTTCTCCGCCTTTGCTGTGTTACGCTGCTGTCTGGATTCCGCAAATTCTTCGCTGCCCGCTGCAACCAAATAACCGTTCAGGACACTCGTGGCCGAGCCCAATCTATCCGTTGATGCTGTCCTAGGTCGTGACGGCCTGGTGGCTAAACGGTTGAGCAACTACGAACCGAGATCGCAGCAGTTGGAAATGGCCAACGCGGTCTACGACGCCTTATCCGACCAAAAACACCTGATTGCTGAAGCCGGCACGGGGACTGGCAAAAGCTTTGCCTATTTGGTCCCTGCGGTATTGCATGCCACCGGTGACACCAAAATCGAGCAAAAAGACGGCAAGACGCGAAGCCCGCGGATCTTAATTTCCACCCACACGATTAGCTTGCAAGAGCAGTTGATCGGAAAGGACGTTCCGTTTCTTAACGCTGTGATTCCGCGCGAATTTTCCAGTGTTTTGGTCAAGGGACGAGGCAACTACATGTCCAAACGACGGTTGGAACGCACCGTCAGTCGGGCGACGTCGATGCTGGCGGCAGATCGTCAGTTCCAGCAGATGCGTGCCCTGCAAGCCTGGGCAAAAGAGAGCAATGATGGTTCGCTGGCCACCGTCCCAGTCAAGCCCGATGGCGAACTTTGGGACGAGGTCAAAAGTGACACGGGCAATTGCCTGCGGTCAAAATGTCCACACTATGATTCATGCTTCTATTTTAAGGCTCGCCGCCGCGCCAATCATGCCCAACTCTTGATTGTCAATCATGCTTTGTTTTTCACCGACCTTGGCTTGCGTCGCGAAGGCGTTTCACTGTTACCTGACTATGACGCGGTGATCTTGGACGAATGCCATACGATCGAAGCCGTCGCCGGTGATCATCTGGGGCTCAAGATCACCAGCGGTCAGTTCACGTATCTGTTTGATCGCCTGTTCAACGATCGCACAAACAAAGGGTTATTGGTCGACAAAGAACTGCAAGGCTTGCAATCCGAAGTGCAGCGATTGGGAATCATCCACTCTAACTTTTTTGCCGACATCCTGGATTGGAAGCAAAACGATGCACCATCCAATGGCCGAGTGATGGGCAAAGACGTTGTCAAGAATGATCTTTCGGCGCCAATGCTTGTCCTGGCTAAAAAACTGCAACGTCAAGCCGATGCGATGAAAAACGCGGCGGACAAATTGGATTTCGAGTCGGCCAGCGAACGCATGATGCTGTTGGCCAACTCGCTGGAATTGTGGATCAAACAAACCGAAGACGGTGCTGTCTATTGGGTCGAAGCCTCTAGCAACCGCGCTCGCACGCCCCGCATTGAATTATCGTCCTCTCCCATCGACGTGGCGGGTTCCTTGCGAGAACATCTGTTTCAGAACGATGCGATACGCAGCGTGATCATGACGAGCGCGACGATCGCGTCGGGCAATGACGACAAGTTTACGTTTTATCGATCTCGAGTCGGTTTGACGGGCGGCCAATCCGTGCGCGTCGGCAGCCCCTTCGACTACCAAAAACAATCCCGTGTCATCATTGTCCCCGACATGCCCGACCCGTCGCGTGACCGGAATGCTTTCGAGAACGAATTGCCAAAGCAAGTGCAACGGTTCGTCGAATACTCCCAAGGACACGCCTTTGTTTTGTTCACCAGCTATGCTGCGCTGCGAAAATGTGCGACCGCCACATCGCGTTGGCTGGCACAGAATGGAATCCCTCTTTACACCCAAGGTGAAAGTCTTAATCGCACTCAAATGTTAGAAGCGTTTAAGAAAGAACCCGGCGTTCTAATGGGGACAGACAGTTTCTGGCAAGGGGTTGATGTTCCCGGCAAGGCTCTCAGCAACGTGATTATCACTAAGTTTCCCTTTGCTGTGCCAGATCACCCCCTGTTACAAGCTCGACTGGAGGCGATCAAAGCAAGTGGTGGGAATCCCTTTAGCGATTACCAATTACCAGAAGCGACCATCAAGTTTCGCCAAGGGGTTGGTCGATTGATTCGCACCAAGTCCGATAAGGGAACGATCGTTATCCTAGACTCACGGATCTCGACCAAGCCGTACGGACGTCTGTTCTTGGAATCGTTGCCCAAGCAGCCGATTCAGTACGTCAAGAAAAACGAACCCTTTCAATAAGGGTCCGAACGTTACACTCGGTGGCTCGACACCAATCTCTTAGGTGTGTAAAGCGCAGCAGACAGGCGTCTGAGTGGATCATGAAAGCACACAGAGCGTGATCGAAGAAAGTCTTGTGAGACGCTTTCTTGGTGCAGCGATTGGCAACTCCATTCATGAATCATGGAGTTGCCAGATTGCTTTCACGGCCGACTGTGGCCGTCTTCGTTTGCGGGTACGGCAAAGACGCACCCAAGCAAACTACATGCTTTTGACCAAGTAGCTCAAACGGCTTTTGGAGCGTGAAGCCTTGTTCTTGTGAATCAAGTTCTTCGCTGCTGCCTGATCCAGTCGTTTCGCTGCAAGGCGGAATTCAGTTTGCGCTTTGTCGCTATCGCCTTCTGCGACAGCTTCACGAACGCGGCGAATCTGAGTTCGCATGCGGCTCCGCATGCTACGATTGTGGGCACGAAGTTTCTCGTTTTGACGCAAACGCTTCTTAGCACTGGCAGTATTTGGCATTTTGTTTTGCTACGATTTGCCGGAAATGACTTGTGTTGTTCGATTGATTTGGGCCGCCACGCTGTCGAATCGGGGGCTACCCTGGCCCTCAGATCTTCCAGTGATCTCTTTTCGGGGCCGCATAGTATGGCGAGGGGGAGTAATTCTGTCCAGAGTCAACTTTGCCAGCTTTTCAAGAGCCCACCAAAAGGGGGTTTCCGGTTGATTCTGCGGGAGCGGTGAAGTTGCTAAAACCCTGGGAAATTGCGGTCGCCGGGGAGGTAGGTTTGTTGTCATAACCTACGCAAACAAGAAATTCTAACGTCCCTACGAAGTGTCCGCATGCTGCCATCTGTGTATTTAATCGGCGCTGGCCCCGGTGATCCCGAGTTAATCACTCTGCGTGGTGCCCGCTGCCTTCGCCAAGCTGATGTCGTGTTATACGACGGTCTAAGCAACCAGCAACTTCTGGCCCTCGCCCCTCAGGCCACGGGCATTTGCGTCGGAAAACACGGACAGAGTCGAATCTGGACGCAGGAAGAGATCATTGCTGAAATGCTTCAGCACGTGCGAGCCGGCCGCAGCGTGGCTCGGCTAAAAGGCGGTGACCCGGCGGTGTTTGCACGCACGGCTGAGGAAGTGGATGCTCTGAATGAAGCTGGCATTTCCTATGAAATCGTGCCTGGGATCACCGCTGCCCTGGCGGCTGGTTCCTACGCCGGCATCCCCATTACTCATCGCAAGGTCGCCTCCGCGGTGGCCTTAATAACCGGGCACGAAGAACCTGGCAAGACACAGTCGGCGTTGGATTGGCAGGCGTTGGCCAATTTTCCTGGGACGCTGGTTGTCTATATGGGCGTGACGACGGCCAAGGTTTGGACCGACGCGTTGATCTCTGCTGGAAAGGATCCGCTGACTCCCTGTGCACTGGTTCGCCGCTGCAGTCACCCAGATCAGGAAACCATTCACTGCACGCTAGAAGAAATTGCCGCTTGCTTAACCCCTGCGTCCAAGTTTCGGCCGCCGGTCATCACCATCATCGGACCGGTCACGTCTCTGGCGGACACAATGAAATGGGTTGATCAACGTGCATTGCATGGACAGCGCATCATGGTGACGCGTCCTGCTGAGCAAGCCGATGCGACTTGCCAAGCGATAATCGCTCTGGGTGGTCAACCCATTCGCCAACCACTGATTGAAGTCGCGCCGGTGGATGACCCCGAAGATTTGGACTTCGCGATCGACAGTTTGCAAAGCGATGCTGTGATTGTTTTCTGTAGCCGCAATGGTGTGACTGCCTTTTTTGACCGCCTGTTTTCGCTAGACCTTGATGCCCGTTCGTTACATGGCAACCGGATTGCTGCGATAGGACGAAAGACTGCCGAACAACTGGAGCAATACGGAATCGTTGCGGACCTCGTTCCCGACGACTTTAGCAGCACGGGTTTATGTGACTTGTTAGAAGAGCAGTTTGCCGATCATCAGGAAAGTTTGCCGCCGATTTTATCGATTCGTGCCAGCCGCGGCACCGACACGCTTCAACAGCGTTTGACGGCTCAAGGTTTCGAAGTCCAACAGCTCGTTGCCTATCAAAATCGTGATGTAGAAACCATTGACGCCAGCTTGCACGATATGATGCGTCATCATCAAATCGATTGGGTCACCGTCACCAGTAGCGCGACCGCAAACAACTTGGTTCGCCACTTTGGTGACGCGTTGAACAACACCAAACTGGTTGCCATTTCCGCTACGACGGCCAAAACGTTAGCCGATCTCGGTTACCCTGCGGCCGCTATCGCCGAGGATTCGACGGTCGATACAATGATACAAGCAATCGTATCCGCACCGCTGAACTCACTTGAACGAGCCTCCTCCTGAACCGAACAACGTTCAACCAAGGTTCGTGTTTACGATGTCCATCGACAGAGATAAGGAAAGTTGCACATGATCCCAAAGCGTTACCAGCAGATGCACGCGGACTATCCGGAAGTGATGCAAGCGTACGAGACATTTGCTCAAAGCACTCGTCAAGCCGGACCACTCACCGCCCGCGAAGCCGCGTTAGTTAAATTGGCGATCTCGTTGGGTGCTGGCTTGGAAGGCGCCGCCCACTCTCACTGCCGCAAAGCATTGGAAGCGGGATGCGAGGCGGATGATCTTCGGCACGTCGCTCTGTTGGCCGCTCCGACGATTGGCTTTCCAACCATGATGCGAGCCAAGTCATGGGTCGAAGATGTCGTCGCCAAACAAGAGTCCCAAAACGGTTGAACACGTTTGTGATCAGCTTCGATGCTTGCCAAACCCGATTGGGATCCGAATGTTGTGTGTCCTCAAATGAAACTGTTGGCTGTTGTCCTTTGTGGTGGCCAGTCAAAACGAATGGGCCAAGATAAAGCACAGCTTGATGCCGGCGCTGGGCGATCACTGCTGGATGTGGCTGTGCAGCGGTTTGAAGCTCTGGCAACGTTGCTCTCTTCCAACGAGAGCCTGTTCTCAATCGACAAGATCATCCTGTCGGTGCCTTATAGCACTTCAATCACCGCTACCCCCGTTCTCGGCTCGATGCTCATCGAACCACTAGCCGATCCGGCGGTCTCAAATGGTCCGATCACCGGTTTGCTGACCGTTTTACGGTCCGCTCAGCAAAACGGTTATGACGCTTGTATCTTGACACCGGTAGACACCCCTGTGCTAACCACCGAGGCGTTGCATTTGCTGGTCAATTGCTATGCAGCCAACCCTGAACAGGTTTTGTGTGTGCAACGTGACGACCAATCTGCTGATTCGCCGTGGATTGAACCATTGATTGCCATCTACCCTGTCAGTGTTATCACGGCTATCAACGACGCGATTTCTCAATCGAAATTCAGCATGCAACGTCTTTGTCACTCTTTATCTGCCCGCACTCACCAGGTTCCAGCGGCTCAGTGTTTTAACGTCAACACGCCCCAAGACTACGACCAAATCAGCGAGAAACATGAACGCTAAATCGTTTGCCTTTGACAATCCCTCCGCTGCCATCGACGCGATCGCCGCCCAGCTAGCGACGGTTACTGAAACTGAGATCGTCGAGAATTGTCACGGTCGTGTGTTGGCGATCGACGTTGTTTCCGATCGAGACAGTCCGGCTGCTGATGTCTCGGCCATGGATGGTTATGCCATTTGCCTCGATCAGTTGACGGCAAACAACAAAATACCAATCGCTGGTTTGGCCCAAGCCGGCTCGCCACCGCCGACGATGGTCAGCAACTCTGTCGCTCGTATTTTCACCGGTGCGATTGTCCCTGTTGACGCTGATACTGTATTGAAACGCGAAGACACCGAAGAATTCGCTGATCATATTCGCGTTTCACAAAACGTACTCGACCAGACGTCGAAGGGCGACCACATTCGACGTGTCGGTGAAAATGCTGGTGCGGGTTCCTTGGTCGTCCCAGCTGGCAAACTGGTTTCGCCTGCCGTGATGGCGACGCTAGCAAACTTTGGTGCGGCCACGTCAACGGTTAAACGACAAGTGAACGTGGTTGTCTTAACGACCGGCGATGAAGTGCTGCCGGTGACATCGACAGAGTTAAAACCATGGCAATTACGCAACAGCAATCAGGCGACAATTCGTGCGGCTTTAGACGCTCATCCATGGATCAAAACCGTCGATGCGAGGCACATGAAAGACGATCTCACCAGTTTGACCCGGCATCTGGAAACGGCCTTAGAAGAAGCCGATGCGGTCGTGATGACCGGCGGTGTCTCCAAAGGTGACTATGACTTTGTTCCCGATGCGATCGCAGCGGTCGGCGGGCAGGTGGTCTTTCATGGGTTACCTATTCGACCTGGTAAACCGATTCTAGGTGCGGGGACCAACAGCGGTAAACTGATTCTCGGTCTACCTGGCAATCCTGTTAGTACAGCGATCAATGCCAGTCGTTTCCTTGTCCCCTTACTCAGGAAGATCGCTGGCATTTCGTCCTGGCATTCGACGGCGATGATGGGAACGTTACAAGAAGCGACGTTCAAGAAGGTGCCGCTACACACGATGTTGCTCGCTCGCGTTCTAGACGACGGCAAAATCGAATTGACCGCCTCCAAGGGTTCTGGTGACTTGGTCGCCTTGGGGCAAAGTGATGGCTACGTTTGCTTACCACCAAGTGTCAATCCTTTGGACGCCAGCGCGGTGGGTCCGTGGCCGTTTTTCCCTTGGTGATGACTGTGTCGGTAACTCGCCGGTTGCTTACCGCTGGCGTTTGATTTGCATGATTCGAATGGGATGCTTGCGATCGTCCGGCATCTCTATTTGATGTTCTTCGTATTGCCACTGTTGATCACTCAACCAATCTCTGAACTCACGTGCAATGATTCGGAAGGGATCACTCAACAGGAGTTGTCCACCATCCGCTAAATGTTGATCAACCGTTTGCATCAACTGCGGCCAAAGTTCTCTGAGATACGTTACATCGCTTCCGACGATCACTGGAAACCTTTCTGTCAATTGATCGATACCAAATCGTAAACGTTGGACCTGGCACCGTTCTCGCAACGGGTAGCTGCTTAATCGAACGAGATGCAGGGGATCTTCGACTCCGTCAGTCAAGACAACGTTGGCCCCTCGAATCGCTGCCGCTATTCCGACGTGACCGGTCCCACAGCCCAATTCAAGCACTCGTTTTCCTTGGACGTCGAGACGTTCCAAGAATCGATCCAATCCGCTAGCGGCTCGCCATGTCGTGGCCCAGAACGGGTCGATGACGTCTTTCTCCCCTGCGTCTTGGCGCTCGCAGGCTTCTACCAACATGGCATCGGGATCACTGGCCACCGCCATCGGCCACTCTTGACCGGCGATTTCTGTTGTTTTCCATTCCCAAACCAGGCGGTTGTCCGCTGCTGCGATTAACTCCGCTGGTCGCTGATTGACTTGCTCTTCTGTATTCATCGCCGAATGATACTATGCCAATTGCCTGTGCCCTATCCGCTTTTTACCGTCTTCTGGTTACACTTTTTAGTTCATCGCGATCGATGGCCGTTGCGGACGACTCTCTTCCCCACCGGTTGCCATGTCGTCGCTCGGGATCGCCCGCCGACGTTTTCTACATCAAATGACCTGCTGCTGCCTGATGGAATTACCATGATGGTGATTCCTGTCCTTACCTACTACAAAGTGACGTCGGTGTGTCTGATCATCTGCCCCAAGAGCCCTCTCAATCTGATCAACAGCGTCGTGACGAATCTGCCTTTTCTGGTGCTCGTTTGTCTCTTTTCGTGACAGCGGTCAGTGTCTTTGGGTTGATTGGTTGCTACTTTTGGTCAGCCAGTTCATCATCGTTAATCGCTCAACTTGCCTACGCTTTCTTTCAGGTCACCACCGTCTCTGTTGTGATTTGGCAAGCCTGTGATCCCTTTGCCGATGCGGCTCAATACCTGGGCGAGCAGTGGCGGATCCCTGGTAGTGTTCGCGGTGCAACACTCGATGCCGTGGCTAGCTCTTTACCTGAGCTATTCACCGGCCTGTTTTTTGTTCTGCTGGTTGTGCTATCCGATCAACCTGTCGAAGCGGGCGATGGCTTTGGTGCAACGATCGCCACCTGCGCTGGGTCGGCCGTCTACAACATGATCTTAATTCCAGCCTTCTGTGGCATCGCTATCGCGTTTACGCGAAAGCGTCGGCCCTTCATTCAAGTGGACAAGCAGGTGATCTTTCGTGATGGCTTGTGGTTTCTTGTTTGTGAACTCGTGCTGGTGGCCTTTCTGTTTCGAAGCTCGATGGGATGGCCGGCTGTGTTTACCCTTCTGTCTCTGTACGTCGTGTACTTAGTTTGGCTGGCCTTAGATGCTCGCAAACACCGCCGCCTCCGCGACCTGGTCGTTCAGAAACTGTCTCCTGATGAATCCTTGTCCGAGCTCTCTGATGAGACCATTGCCACGACTTTTAAGGATGCTGGTATTCATGCCAACGACAGCTTAATTGACAACGTCCGTCGCGAGCTTGTCGCTGATGATGACGCCGATGAACAGCAAGCCGGATTCTTTTTTGGATTGTTTTCTTTGCCACTAACGATCACGTCCGCCTGCATGATCATTGCTGTCTCGACCCTCGTGACCGCGTCGGCTTGCTACTGGCTCGTCAATATCACGGAAAACTTAGCTGTCACTCTGAACGTACCAGTCTTCTTTGTTGCTGTGATTGTTGCCGCTGCTGCCAGTAGTGTGCCCGATACCTTTCTATCAATCGGATCAGCGAAACGAGGCGATGATGATGGCGCTGTCAGCAACGCGTTCGGGTCCAACATCTTTGACATTTGCATCTGTCTAAGCGTGCCACTGATTGCGGCACTGATGCTGAACTCTGGCCAGCCGATCAGCTTAGCCGTCGATGGAAAACCAATGCCTGGTCTGTTTGGCTTGCAGATCTTAATGGTCTGCTTGACCGCGATCACGCTGGCCGTCCTGTTGCACCGCATGCAACTGACGTTGGCGAAGTCGATCTTTCTGGTCTTTCTGTATCTGTTCTTTATTGGCTATGCCGTCGTTGGTTCTCTGCAATATTGAAAACCTGCCACTGGTAGCGATTGGCCGCTGGCGGCGTTGACAACTAGCTTTGCTGTATCGAGAACCTCACGTCCCGGATTTTGCCTTCTGGATGGTCAGCTTGCAGCTGTTTGACAAGCTTACGCTTTTGAAACGTTAACTCTTGCACCAACACTGAATCTGGCACATAGATTCTCAGCACGCCATTGCTAAGCTTTCCTACCGTTGTGTAGCCTGCTAGATCCGCACCTAAGGCTATTTTCAACGACTGGTTGTATTGATCGTTGGTCTGTTGCTGGGCGTATCCCCGGCGAGCCATCAACTGTCCGATCACGTCGCCGATCGAGACGACTTTGTGCGGTCGCGACTTTTTTTCGTTGTCTCCGGTTCTACGCTGCTTCATCGCTTTAGACCGGTTCGGTGCTTCCCTGCTGGATCAACTGCTCTAGTTTGACAATATCGGCCGCGAACTTCCGGATGCCTTCGGCCGTCTTCTCCGTCCCCATCGCGTCTTCGTTGAACTGATAACGGAACGCTTTTTCGTCAAGCTCCACCGGTTCAATGGCCGCTTGCTTGGCTGCTTCTGGGTCAAGTTTTCTAGTCAACGGTCCAGCGGTTGAATCAAGCTCTTCAAGCAACTTCGGGCTAATCGTCAACAGGTCGCATCCGGCTAGTTCTATGATTTGCCCGGTGTTTCGGAAACTAGCCCCCATCACTTCGGTTTTGATATCGAAGTGTTTGTAGTATTGATAGATCTGCTGAACCGACTGGACACCCGGATCGTCTGCCCCTGCGTATTCCTGACCCGTTTTCTGTTTATACCAATCGTAAATGCGGCCTACGAACGGCGAGATCAGTTGCACCTTTGCCGCGCCGCAAGCGATGGCTTGAGGCATCGAAAACAAGAGTGTCAAGTTGCAATGGATGCCTTCCTGTTCGAGCACCTTTGCTGCCTGGATGCCTTCCCAAGTTGACGCGATCTTGATCAGGACTCGATCGGTATCGACACCATCTTTCTGATAGAGGCCGATCAGCTTCCTGGCTAGCTCGATGGTGCCCTGCGTGTCGAACGATAGCCGTGCGTCGACTTCCGTGGACACTCGGCCGGGAACGATCTTCAAAATCTCCTTGCCGAACAATATCAGCACGCGGTTGATGATACTGGCGGTTCGATCTCCGCCACTTAACGAGCTGGTGCTGTGCTCTTCGATCGCTTGATCTATCAGATAGCGGTATTGGGGCTGTTGTGAGGCTGCCAGAATCAAGGACGGATTTGTGGTGGCATCCTGCGGGGCGTACGCTTTGATCGACTCGAAGTCGCCGGTATCCGCGACGACTTTAGTGAATTGTTTCAACTGGTCGAGTTGGCTATTGTCTACCTTTTCGCTCACGATCGGAGTTTCCTGACTTCAAGTTTGTTTCTGCTTCCTTCAACACCTGAGCCATTGTAGCACTTTGCCAGCGTCGCTTCGTTTGCCTGGCGTTTGGTTCTGCTGCCCTGCCCTTCGAAACGTCTACCGTGACATCGGCATGATGACGTAGTGATAGCCGTCATCAGTTGTCAGCAATGCGGGACTGGTTGCCCCTTCGACTTGCATTTTAAACATCTGCTCGATGTCCAAGACTTTACAAAAGTCCCCCAAGTAACGGTGATCGACTGTCATTTCAATCGGCTCTTCCGCATAACTGATGGGGATTTCGATTAACGATTCACCGATGTCAGCTGTGTTGGCTTCCATTTTCAGCGTGCCATCGCCAAACGTGAGGTTCACGCCTCGTTTTTCTTTGTTGGTCACGATGGCAGCCTGGCGGATACCGGAGTAAACCGCGTTGACTGGCAAATCCAGTTCAATACCACCGGCGTTCTGTGGAATGACCTGCTGCCAAGGCGGATACCGGCCCTCGACAAGCCGCGTAAAGATAACGGCGTTTTGGGTCCGAATCTTGACTTGGTTGTCGAGCACGGCGATGTCGACCGGGTCGTCGCTGGAGCCGATTGTTCGCTCGATGACCTGGATCGCTGACGTTGGCACGATGGTCGTGCCACTCGATGGCTCATAGCCGCCAACTGTTTCCAAAGGCCCTTGCATCATGGCCATGCGACGACCGTCTGTGCCCACTGCCGTGATAGAAGTCTCGGCCAACTCCAGGAAGACACCTCCCAAAGCAAACCGGGTGTTGTCGGTATCGGTGGCGAACATTGTTCGTCGCAGCAACGTCCCCAGAACTCGTCCCGACACCGCGAAGTAACGCGTTTCTTCGAACGGCGCGATCGCCGGAAACTCATCCGGGTTGGCAGCCGGTAACTTGAAATTACTTTGGACGCCGTAGACCTGAATGCCGCTGTCGCTGGTCTCGATCGTGATGGTTTCTTCGTTGAATTCTCGCAAGATCGAACTCATATAGCCGACTGGAAGCAACGCGGTGCCTTCGGTGTTGACATCCACCACTCCCTCGACAGTGATCCGAATCCCTTGTTCACCATCAGTTGCTGACAACGACACTGTCCCACCGCTGGCGGTGACTTTGACGTTTTTAAAAATCGCTTTGGGTGAACGCGGCGAGACAACGCTTGCAGCGATAAAGAACGCATCGCTAAAAGAGTCGAGAGCAGCTTGGATCTTCATTTTGTTTTCTTGGCGAGATAAACGTTTCAGTTTCAAGAACCATGTTTTAACCAATTCATGATTCAGCGGTAGTGACGGTTTGTGGGAGAGCTGGTTTGGGAATGCTGTTGCTCATTGTCATTGATTAATTTTTTAAAAC
Source organism: Stieleria bergensis (assembly GCA_007745635.1). Lineage (GTDB taxonomy): Bacteria > Planctomycetota > Planctomycetia > Pirellulales > Pirellulaceae > Stieleria > Stieleria bergensis. The sequence continues at coordinate 1,450 of CP036272.1, read as the reverse complement.
CTTAGTCGTCATAATAAGGCACCAAGATGCAGTGATGTTGGACCTGCTAATCTTCGTAAGCTCTTTGTCGGAAACCATTTACGATGTCGGAAGCAGTGTGGGAAAGTCGTTAGAAAAGGGTCGGTGAATCGTTGTGTGGTGGGTGATGATCGCACCAACATCAACAGAGCGTCAGATCGAGAGACAATTGCGGAGAACTCCAGAGACCAACATTCGACGGCGAATCGACGGGTTTTCCACAGTGGCGAGCGGGAAAAAAAGTAAGAAAGAAAAGCAGAAACGAGGCGGCCAACGGAAAGCAGGCGGCCCAGCGAGACTACGCAGCGAGTTTCTCGGTCGCTTCGAGCATGATGCGGTGGAGATCACTGTCGCTCTCTAGCAGCTTTTCCGTCTTGCGAATCGCATGCAGGACAGTGGAATGATCGCGGCCGCCAAAATAGTCACCAATGGCTCCTAGGCTATGGGGAGTCAATTGGCGGGCTAGCAGCATCGCGAGTGAACGGGCGCGAACGATGGATTGTTTTCGCGAGTTGCTACGTAGGTCAGCGGTTCGATGCCCCCACAGGCGAGCGATGATGCGAGTGATTTTGCCAAGATCAATGTTCAAGTGGTTGTCGATGCTATTGATCGCCGCTTGAATGATTTGGACAGTTGGTTCGCTGTCGTTCATGGTGCATTGCAATTGCACCTGTTTGATGACGGCGTCGATGGCGGGAACGGACAGGTCTTTGCGTAATCCAGCGATAAGCAACCCGAATAAGGTTGGACTTAATTCGACTTGATGGACCAGGCAAAGCTCTTGGACAATCGTTGGTAAAGATTCCAAGCTGGGGTAGTTCAATGGAATCGTCAGGCCGGCAGCACAGCGGCTCGCTAGTTGAGGCTGGAGGCCGCGGATCTCTCGGGGGAATCGTTTGCTGGTAACGATCGTTGGCAACTGATCACGGTTACGTTTTTCGAATTGAGTGACCAGTTCGTTTTGGGCTGCTTTCTTGCTTGCTAAGTCGTGTAAGTCATCGATGACCAGGATGGGAGCACTTTCCAGCTCTTTTCGCAAAGGCTGTAAATGGTCAACGGAGATGGCAGACGCGTAGAGCCGGCCATAGTCGGCGGCAGAGAGAAACTTGACAGCGTTTGGATCGCCAGACAAAGATCGAGAACTGGCAAACAAAGCGGCAAGGTGCAGCGCCATGGTGGTCTTGCCGACACCCACAGGGCCCGTTAGCAAGAGGGGTTCAATCCACGTGTCGATCACGTCAGATTGAGCCATAAAAGCCGCCAAGCGGTTCTCGTTGCCAGCAATGAAGTACGGCAGCAGAGCGTGGGAGTCGACGCGTGTGGCCAGTCGAGAGGACGAGGGGCGAACGCTCGAGCGGCTGGCGGATCTGGGGCGGTTGACCAGCAACGGCCGTTCCAACGCAATCGCGTTCGGCTGTTGCTCCGACGTCAC